>NZ_VFNN01000001.1:0-5366707 GCF_006715585.1 Arthrobacter sp. SLBN-53 | reverse complement strand
GATCCCGCGCTGGAACGGATCGCCGCCGAGCACGCCGCCGGCGGCCAGGAACTCGATGCCGAGCTGCGCCCCGCACTCGTGCGCGATGCCCGCAAGCTGCTCTCGGGTTACTACCGGCTGGAGGATCCGACCCGGTTCGACCCACACAGCTGCGAACAACGGGTCGAGGTCGAGCTCGATGACGGCACGCTGCTGCGCGGATTTGTCGACCGCATCGACGTGGCCCCCACCGGCGAGATGCGCGTGGTCGACTACAAGACCGGCAAGGCACCGTCGGAGCTCTGGGCGCTGGCCGAAGCCAAGGCGCTGTTCCAGATGAAGTTCTACGCGGTGGCGCTGTGGCGATCTCGCGGCGTGTTACCCGCCCGGTTGCGGCTGATCTATCTGGCCGACGGCCAGGTTCTGGACTACTCCCCCGATCCCGAGGAGTTGGTCCGGTTCGAGCGCACCCTGACCGCCATCTGGCGCGCAATCCAATCGGCCGGGCGCACCGGCGATTTCCGGGCCAAGCGATCCAAGCTGTGCGATTGGTGCGCGCACCAGGCGCGGTGTCCCGAATTCGGTGGCGCGCCGCCGCCGTATCCGGGTTGGCCGGAGGTGCCCGCCGAATGACCGCCGCACATACCGATACTTCGTTGGCACCGCACTACCGTCGGCTGGGATCCGATGGCGGGGTTCAGCTGTTCGAGTCGACCATCAGCACGGCCAGCAACTGGGGTACCGCCATCCAGCACGGCTCCCCGCCGCTGGCCCTGCTGACAAAGACCATCGAGGAGCTGTACTTCGACCGGCCCCAGCTGCGGGTCGGGCGACTCCTGCTCGACATCCTCGGCGCCATTCCGGTCGCACCCGTACGGGTGCGCGCGTGGGTGCAACGGCCGGGCGCACGGATCAGCCTGGCGGTCGCCGAGATGTGTCCGGCGGACGCGCCGGACCGTCCGGTGGCCCGGATGAGCGCATGGCTACTGGCCATCAGTGACACCGCCGACGTCTGCACCGACCGATATGCCCCGCTGACCGAGGGGGTGGCCGTCGACAGCGCCCACGGTTGGCTCGGAGCTCCCGGCTATCTGGAAACCGTGAGTTGGCGTAACCAGGCCACCGAACCGGGCGTGGCCGCCCAGGCCTGGATGAGTCCGCTGGTGCCGCTGGTCGACGACGAGCCGACGACCCCATTGCAGCGGTTGGCCCAGGTGGTCGACTCGGCCAACGGGATCGGCGCCGTGCTGGATCCCACCGACTTCGCCTTCATGAATACCGACACCGCCGTATACCTGCACCGAGTACCGCGCGGGAACGATTTCGGCCTGCGCGCACGGGCGTCCATCGGCCCGGACGGTGTCGGCGTGACAACGGCCGAGATCTTCGACCGCGACGGTTTCATAGGGACTTCGGCGCAGACCCTGCTGGTACAGCGCGCCCACTGACCCCAAATATCGCATTGCGTCTATATAGATGAAATGCGATACTGATGGACGTGGATGTCTTCGAAGCGGTCGCCGAACCCAGCCGCCGGGTACTGCTGGACGTATTACGCGAAGGTGAGCGCACGGCAGGCGAACTGGTGGCCAGCCTGCCCGAGCTGACCCAGCCGACGGTGTCGCGCCACCTCCGCGTACTGCGCGAGGTCGGCCTGGTCGAGGTGCGTTCGGATGCGCAGCGCCGGATCTACGCGTTGCGCGCCGACGGTCTGGTCGAGATGGACGAGTGGCTGGACCGCTACCGGCAGTTCTGGACGGCCCACCTGGACGCACTCGAGCGCCATCTCGACAACCCGGAGCAGTCATGAGCGACACCGCAGGCGATCTCATCATCGACGGGGACCGCGCCACGCTGCGCTTCGATCGCTGGCTGGCACATCCGCCGGCCACGGTCTGGGCGGCGCTCACCGAACCCGCGCAGCGCGTCCGGTGGATGGGCCCCACCGTCATCGAACCGCGTGCCGGCGGACGCATCGACATGGTTCCCACCGATCCCCCGACCCCCGAAGCCGCCAAGCGGATGACCGGCCGGATCACCGTCTGGGACCCACCGCACGTGCTCGAACACGAATGGAACCAGCGGATCGCCGAACCGGGATACGTGCGTTACGAACTGCACCCCGAGAACGCCGGCACGCGGTTGGTGCTCACCCACCGCGGCCTCGGCGTGCGTAACGCCGGCGGCTTCCGACCGGGCACCCACGCGTTCCTGGACCGACTCACCGCGCTACTGGACGGAGCGCCGCTCCCACCCTGGCGCAACCGCTATCGCCAACTGGCACAGACGATTTACCACGGAGGAGATAACCATGATGTCTGACACCCCGTCCACCGTCGCGGTGGCCTACCACTCCGGTTTCGGCCACACCGCCACGTTGGCGGGCGCCGTCGCCGACGGCGCCCGCGAGGCGGGTGCCCGCGTCGACATGGTCGACCTCGGCGAGCTGACCGAGACCGCGTGGGCCACCCTCGACAACGCCGATGCCATCATCTTCGGCGCACCCACCTATATGGGCAACATCTCGGCAGGCTTCCAGGCATTCGCCGAGCAGACCGGAAGGCGCTGTGTGACCGGGGCCTGGCGGGACAAGGTGGCCGCCGGATTCACCAACTCCGGGGCCAAGAGCGGTGACAAGCTCACCGCGTTGATCTCGCTGTCCGTCTTCGCCGCCCAGCACCACATGCATTGGGTCAACCTGGGTTTGGGTCCGGGCTGGAACAGCTCCGCGGGCAGCGAGCACGACCTCAATCGGCTGGGATTCTGGCTAGGAGCCGGCGCCCAGACCGATGTCGACGCCGATCGCCACGATGTGCATGCCGCCGATCTGGCGACCTTCACCCATCTGGGCGGGCGCGTCGCGCAGGTTACCGCCCAGCTCGCCGCGGGGCGCGCGGTCACGTCAGCGGCTTGAGATCTTGTAACAGCGTCGGACTCGACTCGCACAGCGATTCCATGTCACGCATACCCCGTCCGGTCAACGGATGCCGGTCAGTTCGCTCCCGAGGCGCCCTTGCCGTTCGCCTTGCGTGCCTCCGATGAAGTGATCATCCGCATGGCGATCGTCGCGCAAGTGCGCATGTGGTCGTCGATCCGATCCGCGGTGGACCGAATCGCTTTTTTGGTGGCGCGTTCTGGACCCAGTAGCGCAGTGACCGCTTTGCCGAGCACAGCCAATGGATCATCCGCCTTCACCGGCCCCGGCGAAGGATCGAGGATGGCCATGGTGAATCCGCCGATCAGGCCGTTCAGCGCGAACACTTGATCCTCGAGCTCCCA
This sequence comes from Arthrobacter sp. SLBN-53, assembly GCF_006715585.1. Lineage (NCBI taxonomy): Bacteria > Bacillati > Actinomycetota > Actinomycetes > Micrococcales > Micrococcaceae > Arthrobacter > Arthrobacter sp. SLBN-53. The sequence goes on along the minus strand of NZ_VFNN01000001.1, from coordinate 5,363,449 downwards.
GTCGGTGCGAGCAAGTCCGCTCTCACGCCACAGTGGAAGGATGACACGCAGCATGGCGGCCGGCCCCAACTCCGCGTGGAAGCTGCGCGAACGGGGATCATCGGTCAGCATGCCGAGCAGGTCATGGTCGTTGCGCTGGAGCGCAGCGATCAGCGGTTGACTGGTCGCGAGACCGACGATCGTCGAGCAGAACCGCGATGGCCGGGCCAGATCGCCGTCCGCTTCCAGGAGTTGGATCACTGCTTCGACCTGACGCAGAAACTCCCTTCCGATCAGACCCAGCAGCAGATCTTCCTTGGTCGGCCAATAGAGATAGACGGTGCCCTTTCCCACGTGTGCGCGGGCGGCAACGTCGGCAACAGTGAATCCCTTGGCTCCGCGACTGACCAGAAGTTCGTTGGCTGCGGCCAGGAGCCGCGCGGCCCTTGCCGAGCTGTTTTCGGGCAGATCGAAGACCATCGAGCTCATCGCCACGATGATAACGGCCCGGCACGCTGCACACATTCAGAACCATATGACCAGAATGGTCGTTTGGTCAGTTTTGCGGCTATCATCGTGTGACGTCCACGAACGTCAACGAGCAGAGGAAGATTGATGAACGACGCACAGGGTTCGGCATCGGAGCGTTCGATCGCGGCCGGCGAGGGCAGAAACCCGGTTGATCAGTCGGCCCGGGTTACCGCTTGGGAGAAAGCGATCTTCGCGGGTGCCGATCGCCTGAACCCGTTCATCGATTTCGCTCGCCCGTATGTCGACGGGCTCGAGAATCTGCCGCGCGACGGCCGCTTCCTCTTGGTCGGAAACCACACCGTTGTGGGCTCCATGGCCGAGACGGTGATGATCCCTTATGTCGTGCACCGGGAGCTCGGAGTCCGGGTCAGAGGCCTTGCCGACAAAGCGATGACGAGAATGCCCAGTCCTGTCGCGGATATCTTCGAGGCAGCCGGCGCCGTCGTCGGTACGCCCGCCAATGGCGCCGCCCTGATGGCCAACGGGGAAACGGTGCTGGTCTTCCCGGGCGGCGGACGCGAGATGCCCAAGTTCAAAGGCGAGGAGTACCAGTTGAACTGGGAGGGGCGTAGCGGCTTTGCCCGACTGGCGATCGCGCACGGCTATCCGATTGTGCCCGCCGCGTCCGTTGGTGGCGACGATATCTACCACGCAACGATTCGGCGAGACGGCTTGTTGGGCCGAGCCGGCCAGCTCGTCGGGAAGCAACTGTTCGGACGTTCCGATGTGGCCATCCCCCCTGATGCGCGGCTTGGGCCCCACCCTCATTCCAGACCCCAAGCGCATGTATCTGCGGTTCGGGCCGCCAATCAGCACAACTCGGACGGACGACTCGGCGAGCACATGGGAGGCCAGCGTCAAGGAGCAGACCAAGCGCGCTCTCGAGCACGAGCTCGCCTCGTTACGGCGACTGCGCGAGACCGATCCGTACCGAAATCTCAATCCGATGGCGTGGAATCGGGCGCTTCGATCTCCGCAGCCGATGCGGTGACGTGGACCGGATGCGCGTGCCACGCGTCCACCCGACCAGCGATTGACCAACAGCGCGCGACCAGCCGATGCGCGGGGCACACAGCTGCGGTGAACCCACCGACAGCGCTTCGGTCAACGTCGCCGGCGAGCACGTTCAATCCGGCACGGGGTTTGTGCTCCTGCGCTGGAAGTGTTCACCGGCCAATACTCGGTAGGACAGATCCTCCTCGGGGTCCATGGGTTTCGCCCCACGGTGTTCGACGGTGCGACTTCGGTCCAGATCGATGACCACTTCCCTACTGGCAAAGCGCCATTGCCCATCTTCTCGCCGGTATCGGTCCAGATAGCGCACACCAACGAACGACTCGATCGGTCGACTGTCGGCGATGGGCAGAATGTGATAGCCGAGCGCGTAGACCTCACCGCTGGCCTCGTCACCATCCAGTTCGATCAGATGATTGCAGACATAGCGCGCGCCGATCTGGATGAACTGAAACGACGACTCCAGAAAGTCGACGTAGGCACTGGCGCTGCCTCGAAAGATGTTGGCGTGATTATCGATACCGTCATTGGTATACAGTGATCGTAACAATGCCGGGTCCTTGCGATCGACACCGCGACAATACCGCAGCGCCAGTTCCCGGATCTCGTCCTTATCGATCAGGGCCTGTAGTCGCTCGTGCGCATTCACCGAATATCCTCGATCGCCGCCGCACTATCGAGATCGCGATATGCGGTAAGGATACGAATATGATTGGCCACATTGACTTCCCACCCGTAATTGGCCACCGGGCAGGTCAACCAACCGATGTAGGCGTTCCATGCCTGGGCACGCCGATGCTCGTCGAATGCCTCGGCCGGCGTCGGAAGATCGTCGACGCCGTGTTGGCGGAGCAGTTCGCGGTGCAGTTCGACGAGCCGCCTTTCGTGCTCGCGCCGCAAGGTCACGTCAAGCCCGGTGGTGATGAAATAGGAGAGGTCGTGCATGTAGTGGCCGCGGACGCTCAGCTGCCAGTCGATGAAACCCATCGTCTGGTCGGGGAGCACAAAAGCGTTGCCCACATGGCAATCTCCGTGCACGAGCGTCTGTTGCAGTCTCGACTGGTGCTGTTGAACCAGCCGAACCTTGTCGAACAGGGATTCCGCGCTCTCACCGACCGATTGCACCAACTCGCGCTTGTGACCGGTACTGGCCACCTCGTCGGCGATCATCGCAGGCACCAGATCGGGATAGTTGAACAGGTCATGCAACTCGCCCGCCAGATGAGTTTGCGCCCATTCCAGTTCCGGGGACGACCAATCGGCACCACTGCCCCAGTGCCGGGCGTGCAGCGCTGCCAGCTGCGCGATGGCGTCTTCGATGCTCGCCATCGAGGGTGAGACAGCGGCCGAAACGAATCGAGCACCCGAGGTGGTCAGGTCGTCGAGGGCCAACCCGAAGCTTCCAGTTTGCTCGTCGAACCAGGCGCCGAGGCATCGCGGCGTTCGGATGAATCGCCAGGGCCGCAGCCGACTGTATGCGGCAACTTCGTTGCGGTACAGCGGGAAAGCGGGTAGCTCCGGACGCGCCACCTTGAGCACGACGTTGGTGGGCAGTCCATTCTCATCCGCGCCGTAGGTCAGCTCCAGATCCACTCGTCCCGCGGTGGAGACTGCGTCCCCCTCACCCCATTGCCACACTCGGCGCACCCTGACATCGCGCACCGAAACCCCGGGATTGAGGGTGCCGATCAGCCGCTCCAGCAGATCGGGGGTCAATTCTCTCGCATCAGCGGGTATCGCACCCAAACCAGACATCGCACCTCCACATGTTCACGCCAACTATCCCACCGAAGCTAATACAAATGGGTTATTCATACAATACGTTCGTGATACTCTTGGCGCATGGACGATGGCGGTCAGCGGCACGGACGCGCCGCGCTCATCGATGCCGCTGAACGTCTGATCGCCACGCAGGGACCTGCGGTGTCGTTGCGACAAGTGGTCACCGAGGCAGGCCAGCGCAACAGTGCCGCCATCCGGTATCACTTCGGCACTCGCGACGAATTGATCGCAGCGGTCATCGACGAGCGGCAGAAGATCTTCGAACCCCTACGCCTGGAGCGGCTCGCCGCGCTTGAGGCGATGGCGACCCCGACCCCGCACGGACTCCTCGAGGCGCTACTCGGACCGGTCTTCGAATACCAGCGCGTAAATCCGAACAGCTACCACGCTCGCTTCATGGAAAAGGTCCGCGACTACCCCGGCATCGAACTGGTCGGTCGACCCGATTGGGCTGCGACGACTTTGATCGTCGGTCGCCTCACCGCCATCGCACCAGAATCCGGCGTGGATCGCTCGATTCGCATTCGTGGTTTGATCACCATCGTGTTCGCGCTGCTTGCCGATCTGGAACGCCAAGACCGCCAGTCACCCGAGCTGCGCATTGCCGCCGAAAATGCAATCCTCGACATGGTCCTCGGTGTGGTCAGCACGTTCTCGACACAGGATTCTTGAGGCGGATGCTGTGCTGGTTTCGGCTACGTCAGCGGCTTGAGATCCTGCAACAGGGTCGGAATCAACTCGCTGACCGTGGGATGGATGTGCATGGTGCGCGATATCGCGGTGTAGGGCAGCTTCGCGGTCATCACGTCCAGGATCGAGTGCACCACCTCATCGCCACCGACGCCGAGGATCGAGGCACCGAGGATCTGCTGCGTCTCGGCGTCCACCACCACCTTCATCAAGCCCTGGGTCTCACCCTTCTCCACTGCCCGGCCGACCCTGGTCATCGGACGCGTGCCCACCAACGCCTTCCGGCCCGAGCGCAGTACCTCGTCCGCGGTCATCCCGGCCCGGCCCAGCGGCGGGTCGATGTAGAGCGCATAGGTCGGCACCCGGTCACTGACCCGGCGTGGATCATCGTCGAGCAGATTGGCCGCGACGATCTCGAAATCGTTGTAGGAGGTGTGGGTGAACGCACCCTTACCGTTGCAGTCCCCCATCGCCCAGATATGTTCGACGGAGGTACGTAGCCGGTCGTCGACCTCGATATAACCGCGGTGATCTGTGCGCACCCCGGCCTTGTCCAGGCCCAGATCGTCGGTGTTGGGTGTCCGCCCCACGGCTATCAGCGCGTGGCTGCCCCTGATGGGTTCGGCGCCGGCCCGTGGCGTCACTTCGAACCCGTTGTCGCGCTTGGTGAACCGGATATCGTCGGCGGCGGTGTGCACGACGATCCCCTCGGCCTCCAGGATGCCGCGAATGGCGGCGGACACATCCTCGTCCTCGCGCGAGGTCAGTCTCGGCCCACGTTCGACGATGGTGACCGCTGCCCCGAATCGACGGTACATCTGCGCGAACTCCAGCGCGATATAGCTGCCGCCGATCACCACCAGGTGTTCGGGAACGGTATCGAGTTCCAGCACAGACACATTCGTCAGATAGTCGATATCGGACAGGCCGGGCAGGTCGGGCACCACCGCCCGGCCACCGACATTGAGGAAGATCCGGTCCGCGCTGATGAGCTTGCCGTCGACGTCCATGGTGTGCGGATCGACGAAACGGGCGTGTCCGCGCAGCAGTATCGCGCCGTTCATCCCTTCGATCCAGGATTCGACCCCATGGCGGTCGGACTCGACGATGTCGTCCTTGCGCGCCTTCACCTTGGCCATATCGACGGTGACCGAGCCGTTATCGATGCCGAAATCGGCTCCGCGGCGCGCGATATGGGCCGCGTGCGCACTGGCCACCAGCGTCTTGGTGGGGATGCAGCCGGAGTTCACGCAGGTGCCGCCGACCAGCTTGCGCTCGATCACCGCGACGCGTTGGCCGGCGTCGGTGAGCCGGCCGGCCAGCGGCGGACCGGCCTGCCCCGCGCCGACGATGATGGCGTCGAAGGCCGTTGTCTGCGGCATCAGATCAGCGACGCGAGGTAGACCACCGCACATCCACCCGCCACGGCGATCACGTCTTCGACGAGGGCCACCGGGAGATCCTTGCCGCCGTTGCGCTCGACCACTGCCTTGCGGGCCCGGTAGCCGCCCATGGTGCCCAGCACCGCGCCGACGAGGCCTGCACCGATACCGGAGATGACGTTGCCAGCGGACGCATCACCGATGACGCCGCTGACCAAGACCGCACCGGCGAAGGCGCCGGTGAACAGGCGCGCGACGAACTGCATGGTGACCGTGCGCGGCGGTGTGGCGGGCAGCTGATCGGTGACCAGTTCGACCACCAGCAGGATGGTGAGCACCGTGACCGTGATCGGGTGAGCCAGCCACTGCGCCCAGGTCCCGTCGAGTTCGATCCAGCCGAGCAGACCGCCCCAGGCCACCGCAGCCGGTGGCGTGAGTGCGCGCAGACCGGCCACCACGCCGATCAACAGCGCCAGCAGCAGAACCAGGACCACCGTCATGAGCACCTCCGCGCTGGACCAGCTGACCTCCGGACGCTAACACGCATGACGCTGATGAGCCGGGTGATCCGGCAGCCGATCAGAACCGGCAGAAGCGGATATCGGAGGCCAGGATCGCCTTGGCGCCGATCGCGGCGAGCTGATCCATGATGGTGTTGACCGTCCGGCGCGGCACCAGCGCGCGCACCGCCACCCAATCGGGATCGGCCAACGGCGCGATGGTGGGCGATTCCAGACCCGGTGTGACCGCGGTCGCCTGGTCCAGAACCGTGCGCGGACAGTCATAGTCGAGCATCAGGTATTGCTGGCCGAAGACCACGCCCTGCACCCGGGCCGCCAACTGGTCGCGGGCCGGGTCGGCTTCGGAGTCCGACCGTTCGATCAGAATGGCCTCCGAATCGCACAGCGACTCACCGAAGGCGACCAGATTGTGCAACCGCAGCGTGCGTCCGGACCCGACGATATCGGCGATCACATCGGCCACCCCGAGCTGGATCGAGATCTCCACCGCACCATCGAGCCGGATCACCGTCGCTTCGATTCCCTTGGCAGCCAGATCACGACGGACCAGATTCGGATAGGCGGTGGCGATCCGCTTGCCCGCGAGGTCGGCCACCTGCCAGTCCTGACCCTCCGGGGCCGCGTAGCGGAACGTCGACGAACCGAAGCCCAACGCGAGCCGTTCCTTGACCGGCGCATCGGCGTCGGCGGCCAGATCACGGCCGGTGATGCCGAGATCCAGCTCCCCCGAGCCCACATAGATCGCGATGTCCTTGGGTCGCAAGAAGAAGAACTCGACGTTGTTCGCCGGGTCGACGACGGTCAGATCCTTGGGATCGGTGCGGCGGCGGTAGCCGGCCTCCGAGAGGATCTCCGACGCCGATTCACTGAGTGCACCCTTGTTGGGCACCGCGACGCGCAACATGGTCACAGGTTCCGGTAGACGTCGTCGAGCTTCAGCCCCCGCGACAGCATCAGCACCTGGGTCCAATACAGCAGCTGGCTGATCTCCTCGGCCAGTGCCGCGTCGCTCTCGTGCTCGGCCGCCAGCCACACCTCGCCGGCTTCCTCGAGGATCTTCTTGCCAAGGCCGTGGACGCCGGAGTCCAGTGCGGCGACCGTCCCACTCCCGGCGGGACGGGTCTTGGCTTTCTCACTGAGCTCGGCGAACAGGGCCTCGAAGGTCTTCACGGACAGCGATTGTTTCATGCGCCGAACCCAACTCCCAACGGGATTGCGCCCCGGCGGCACGTGCGCCTCGCTGATTCAACCCCGAAAGGTCACTTCCCCACCGCGTCGTCGGTACTCAACAGCTCGGCATGCATGTCCTCCAGAGACACTCCCTTGGTCTCACGCACCCACTTGGACACGAACACGAAGGAGAGCACCGCGCACAGCGCGTAGAAGCCGTAGGCCAGCCCCAGGTGGTTGCGCAGCTCCGGGAACGTCACGGTGATGGCCCAGTTGGCGGCCCATTGCCCCGCGGCGGCAAGGCCCAGCGCGGCGGCACGGATGCGGTTGGGGAACATCTCTCCGAGCAGCACCCAGACCACCGGGCCCCAGGACATGCCGAACGCGACCACGAAGAGATTGGCCGCGACGAGCGCGATGACGCCGGAAGCTCCCGGGAGGCTGGGAGTGCCGTCGGGGTTGACCGTGGCATTGGCGAAGATGACCGCCATGGTCGCCAGGGTGACCGCCATCCCGGCCGACCCGATGAGCAGCAGCGGTTTGCGGCCGATCTTGTCGATGAGGGCAATGGCGATGAGGGTGGTCAGCACGTTGATCACCGAGGTGATCACGGTGTAGACCGCCGACTCGTCGGCGCTGAATCCGACGGCCTGCCACAGCACATTGGAGTAGTAGAAGATCACGTTGATGCCGACGAACTGCTGGAAGATCGATAGTCCCAGACCCACCCAGACGATGCCGTAGACCCCACCGGCGGGTTTGCGCAGGTCGCGCCACGACGGTTTGTCCTCGCGTTCCAGGGTGTCCTGGATGCGGGTGATGGTGATCTCCAGATTCTTCTGGCCGAGCAACATGCTCAAGACCCGGCGCGCTTCCGGAATCTTGTGGCTGGCAACGAGATAGCGCGGCGATTCCGGAATGGTGAAGGCCAGCGCACCGTAGAGCACCGCAGGCACGGCCATCGCCAGGAACATCCAGCGCCACGCGTCGAGGCCCAGCCACAGCACCTCGTTGGGTCCGCCCGCGGCCCACTGCAGCAGCCAGTTGATGACAAACGAGGCGAAGATGCCCAACACGATGGCCAGCTGCTGCAGCGAACCCAACCGGCCACGAATCTGAGGCGGTGAGGTCTCGGCGATATAGGCCGGTGCGATCACCGAGGCCACGCCCACCCCGAGGCCACCGACGATTCGGAACAGCACCACCGTCCACACATCGTGCGCCAGGCCGGTGCCGAACGCGCTGATCAAGAACAGGACCGCGGCGATCTTCATGACCGCGATCCGGCCGATCCGATCGGCGATACGTCCGGCCGTCATCGCGCCCGCCGCGGCACCCAGGAGCGCGGAGGCGACCGCGAACCCCAGTTCGGCGTTGCCGATCCCGAAGTCTTCCTGGATCGAGCTCACCGCGCCGTTGATCACCGCGCTGTCATAACCGAACAAGAGGCCGCCGAGTGCGGCCACCGCGGCGATCCGTACCGCCGTTCGGCCGGAATTGAAACTGGCGTCACCATCGAACAACGAGGCTTCGTCGCCTCCGACCGGACCGTGCGTCATCGAGATCGTCCTTCCCCGGCACCGTGATGCGTGTCACTTCACGATGGCACAGACGTGGCCGTGGCGGGTCGATAATCCGCGGCGTTTCGGCCTCTTTGCCGCAATCAGCCGATGGCGGCCGCCGGGTGATCATGAGCGGTATCCGATTGGGCGTGCCGCAGCAGGGGTAATGCGGAAAGATCTTCGGTTCGGTTCGGATCAGCTCGCAGGGAGACCCATGTTCGGCAAACTGTCCATCCTCGCGCTCGCCGGACTGCTGTGGGTCCCGCTGAGTCCGGCCGGGGCCGAGCCCGGCGATATCGACGAACGGGTACAGATGGCCACCAGCGAGGCCGCCTCCTCCGGTGCCGACCTCGAGCTCGCCATACTCGACCGAGACACCGGCCGGCTCGTGTCCAACGGCAACACCTCCTTTCCCATCGCATCGGTGGTCAAGCTGTTCATCGCCGACGATGCGCTGTACCGCGAGTCGACGGGATCGTCGACCTTGTCCGAGTCCGATCACGCCGCGCTGGACGCCATGTTGCGATCGTCCGAAGATGGTGCGGCCCAGATGTTCTGGGACCGCGGTGGCCGCAACGCCGTGATCGACCGCGTCACACGGCGATACGGACTGGCCGCAACGAACGCGCCTGCCAACGGACACTGGGATGTCACCCAGAGCACGGCCGCCGATCTGGTGCACTACTACGACATGCTGCTCAACGGTTCCGGCGGGCTCCCGCCGAAGCAGACCGAGATCATCATCGGCAATCTGGCCGGCTTCACACCACAGGGGGCCGATGGTTACCCGCAACGGTTCGGGCTGCCCGACGGGCTGTCGGGCACCCCGCTGGCCGTCAAGCAGGGCTGGTTCTGCTGCTGGAACGGGGACAACCAACTCCACGTCTCCACCGGCATCGTGGGCGCCGACCGCCGCTACGTGCTGGCGATCAGCTCGTTGGATCCCAATGGCGCCGCCGGCGCCAGGGACACCATGACGCGCGCCGTGCGCACGCTTTTCCCGTCCGGAACGCCGTGATCAGGCGCTGCGTTCGCCGCTGACCACGCCGAGCTCGGTGTGGATATCGCGCAGTGCGTGCACATCGAGGTCCGCCAGCGATGCGGCGTGCCGGCGCCGCGGCCCGCCGGGCACCGCGACCTCGTTGGGTACGACCAGCACTGCGCAACCGGCCGCCTCCGCAGCGGCCGCCCCCGTGACGGAGTCCTCGACGGCCAGGCACGCGGACGGGTCCAGGCCCAGCAGCGTGGCGGCGCGCAGATAGGGATCCGGCGCGGGCTTGCCGCTGGGCACCTCGTCACCGCATACGGTCACCGCGAAGTAGTCCCGCCCGATGCTGTCGAGGGCCTTCTCGGTGAGCACACGGCGCGTATTGGTCACCAACCCCATCGTGACGTCGGCGACCGTCAGCGCATCGAGCATCTCCCGGGCGCCGGCACACCACGGCAGGCCCTCGGCGAAGAGCTCACCGACGTAATCGTGCATCCAGTCCGCGGTGCGCGCCATGTCCTCGGGATCGGGTGGCAAACCGAGATCCGCGTAGACGATCGCCAAGACGTTCTCGCTCGACCCGCCGATCGTGCTGGTGCGCACCTCGGCGGTCAGTTCGCGATCGTGCTTGCGGTACAGGTCCTGGATTGCGATGTCCCAGAGCTTTTCGGAGTCGACGAGCGTTCCGTCCATATCCCACAACACCGCACGCATGAAACCAGTGTCTCATCGACGCCGACGCGGCCCGAATTGTCCGATCCCGTGGATACCGTGCCGGCATGACAATTCCGCTGACGGGCGCAACCGGCACCATCGGCAGGCAGGTGGTCGATGAGTTGATCGCACTGGGCGCCAACGATATCCGCGCGCCGACGGTGAACCCGGCGTAGGCCGCGCTGCCCGATCCGGTGACCGCCGTCACCGGCTACCCGGGAAAGCCTGCTTCGTTACCCGCGGTGTTATACGGGGTCGAGCGGGTCTAACGTGCACCCGTCACCCCGATGTGTCGTCTGACAGATGCCGGCCTGGGAGATCAGTCCTCCGGGTTGTAGCCCAGGTTGGGCGCCAGCCAGCGCTCGGCCTCGGCCAGCGTCCACCCCTTGCGCTTGGCGTAGTCGGCCACCTGATCCTGCGCCAGCCGACCGACCACGAAGTACTGCGACTGCGGGTGCGAGAAGTACCACCCGCTGACCGCCGCACCCGGCCACATCGCCATCGACTCGGTCAGCTCGATACCGGTCCGCTTCGTCACGTCCAGCAGCTCGAACAGGGTCGTCTTCTCGGTGTGCTCGGGGCACGCCGGGTAGCCGGGGGCCGGTCGGATGCCGACGTATTTCTCGCCGATGAGCGCCTCGTTGGGGAGATCCTCATCGGGTTGGTAACCCCAGAACTCGGTGCGGACGCGCTGATGCATACGTTCGGCGAACGCCTCGGCGAGCCGGTCGGCGAGCGACTCCAGCAGGATGGCGCTGTAGTCGTCGTGATCGGCCTTGAACTCGGTGATCTTGTCCGCGCTGCCCAGGCCCGCCGTCACGGCGAATGCGCCGACGTGGTCGGCCAGCCCGGTCTGCTTGGGCGCGATGAAATCGCCGAGTGACCGGTTCGGGATGCCGTCCCGATGCTCGCCCTGCTGGCGCAGGTTGTGCAGCGTGGTGAGCACCTCGCCGCGCGTCTCGTCGGTGTAGACCTCGACGTCGTCACCGACCGCGTTGGCCGGGAAGAAACCGATGACACCGCTGGCGGTCAGCCACTTCTCCTTGATCAACGTGTCGAGCATCTGCTGCGCGTCGTCGTAGAGCTTGCGGGCGGCCTCACCCGATGCCGGATTGTTGAGGATGTCCGGGAATCGGCCCTTCATCTCCCAGGCGTTGAAGAACGGCTGCCAGTCGATGTACTCCCGCAGCTCGGCCAGGTCGTAGTCTTGGAAGTCTCGTACGAGCGTCCCAATAGCAGGAACCGGCGGCGTGTAGCCCTCCCACTCGATCGGAGTGCGGTTGGCCCGGGCCTTCTCCAGGGTCAACATGGGACGTTCGTTCTTCTGGGCGTGCCGTTCCCGCAGCGAGGCATAGTCGGCCGCGGTCGCCTCCAGCAGCGCGGGACGCTGCTTGTCGTCCAGTAGCGCGGCGGCCACCGGCACCGATCGGGAGGCGTCCTTGACCCACACCACCGGACCCTTACGGCGCGGCGCGACCTTGACAGCGGTGTGCGCGCGCGAGGTCGTCGCACCGCCGATCAGCAGCGGGATCTCCAGGCCCTCGCGTTCCATCTCCGCCGCGAAATTCACCATCTCGTCGAGGCTCGGGGTGATCAGGCCGCTCAACCCGATGATATCGGCATCGTGCTCCTTGGCGGCGTCCAGAATCTTCTGCGCGGGTACCATCACGCCCAGGTCGATCACCTCGAAGTTGTTGCACTGCAACACAACCCCGACGATGTTCTTGCCGATGTCGTGCACATCGCCCTTGACGGTCGCCATGATGATGGTGCCGTTGGTGTCCTTGGTAGAGGCCGTGCCGTTGGCTTCCTTCTCGGCCTCGATGAACGGCAGCAGGTACGCCACGGCCTTCTTCATGACACGCGCGGATTTGACCACCTGAGGCAGGAACATCTTTCCCGAACCGAACAGGTCGCCGACGACGTTCATGCCATCCATCAGCGGTCCCTCGATGACCTCGATCGGCCGTCCGCCGGCGGCCTCGATTTCCGCGCGCAGCTCCTCGGTGTCGGCGTCGACGTTGGCGTCGATGCCCTTCACCAGAGCATGTGTGATGCGCTCACGGACCGGCAGTGACCGCCACTCGGCCGCGGCGGGATCCTCGGACTTCTCGGTCTTGTTGAACCGTTCGGCGATCTCGAGCAGTCGTTCGGCGGCATCTTCGCGCCGGTTGAGGACCACGTCTTCGATCCGGTCCCGTAGTTCGGGATCGATCGAGTCGTACGGCACCAGCGCGCCCGCGTTGACGATCCCCATGTCCAGGCCGGCCTTGATGGCGTGGAAGAGGAACACCGCGTGGATGGCCTCGCGGACCGGATTGTTGCCCCGGAACGAGAACGACACGTTGGAGATGCCGCCGGAGATGTGCACACCCGGCAGGTTCTCCTTGATCCAGGCGCAGGCCTCGATGAAGTCGATCCCGTAGGTGGCGTGCTCCTCGATACCGGTGGCCAGCGCAAAGCAGTTCGGGTCGAAGATGATGTCCTCGGCGGGGAATCCGACCTCTTCGGTGAGCACGCGGTAGGCCCGCCCGCAGATTTCCTTGCGGCGCTCGAGGTTGTCGGCCTGGCCCTGCTCGTCGAAGGCCATCACGACCACGGCGGCGCCGTATTTGCGGCACAACCGGGCCTCGCGGATGAACTTCTCCTCGCCTTCCTTCAGCGAGATCGAGTTCACGATCGGCTTGCCCTGCACATTCTTCAGGCCCGCCTCGATGACCTCCCACTTCGAGGAGTCGATCATCACCGGGACCTTGCTGATATCCGGCTCGGCCGCGATCAGCTTGGTGAACCGGTCCATCGCGGCGACGCCGTCGATCATGCCCTCGTCCATGTTGATGTCGATGACCTGGGCACCGACCTCGACCTGCTGCAGGGCCACCGACAGCGCGGTGTCGTAGTCCTCGGCCTTGATGAGGTTGCGGAACCGCGCCGATCCGGTGATGTTGGTGCGCTCGCCGATGTTCACGAACAGCGAATCGTCGGTGATGTTGAGCGGCTCCAGACCCGACAGCCGGGTGGCCACCCCGATGGTGGGCAGCTCGCGCGGCGGCTTGCCCTCCACCGTTTTGGCGATCTCGGCGATATGCGGCGGCGCGGTGCCACAGCAGCCGCCGACCAGGTTCACCAACCCGGCATCGGCGAACTCGGCGATATAGCCGGCCTGGCGCTCCGGGGACTCGTCGTACTCACCGAAGGCGTTGGGCAGCCCGGCATTGGGATAGCAGGACACGTAGGTGTCCGCGATGCGCGCCATCTCGGCGATGTAGGGCCGCATCTCGGGCGCGCCCAGCGCGCAGTTCAGACCGATGGCCAGCGGTTTGGCATGCCGGATCGCGTTCCAGAACGCCTCGGTGACCTGCCCGGAGAGGGTGCGGCCCGAGGCATCGGTGATGGTGCCGGAGATGATCACCGGCCACCGGCGTCCGCGCTGCTCGAACAGGGTCTCGATGGCGAACACCGCGGCCTTGGCGTTCAGCGAGTCGAAGATCGTCTCGACGATCAGCAGGTCCGAGCCACCGTCGACCAGACCGTTGGCAGCCTCCAGATAGGCCGCGACCAACTGGTCGTAGGACACATTGCGGGCACCGGGATCGTTGACGTCCGGCGAGATCGACGCCGTCCGGGTGGTGGGCCCGATGGCCCCGGCGACGTAGCGGGGCTTCTCGGGCGTGCTGAACTCGTCGGCGGCCGTACGCGCCAGCGCGGCACCGGCGTAGTTGAGCTCGTAGGCCAGCGCGGCCATGTCGTAGTCGGCCAACGAGACCGCGTTCGCGTTGAACGTGTTGGTCTCCAGGATGTCCGCACCCGCTTCGAGGTACTCGCGGTGGATGCCCTCGATGATCTGCGGCTGGGTCAGGTTGAGCAGGTCGTTGTTGCCCTGCAGCGCCGTCGGCCATTCGGTGAACCGGTCGCCGCGGTATCCGGCCTCGTCGGGGCGATCACGCTGGATTGCCGTACCCATCGCGCCGTCGATCACCATGATCCGCTGGTCGAGTGCGGCCGTCAGTTCGGCGGTGCAGTCGGGCCGGATGTTCGGCGGGAACCCGGTCGTTCCAGTGCCGGTCGTTCCAGTGCCGGTCGGCGTCGCTGAGGTGCCAGATGTCGCAGCGGTCACGTGCACTCCTTCCATGACGGAAGGCGTCCTTGACTCTGCCGAGCGTGGCGGATACCGGGGCTTTCGACCCCCTGGTAGCCGTTGCAACGCCTCTCGACGGAGAAAAGTCTACGTCGTCCCCCAAACGACGTCCGGACGCCCATGACGTCGCCGACACCGACCCTGACCAGGGCCTTGTCGGCAACCACGCGGCAATCATGATCAACGCGATTGCCGCCGAACATATTTCGTCTCGACGGGCTCGCCGACGACGGTGTCGGCAACCATGGGAACAGGGTAATCGGGCCCGTCAACCGGGTTCGGCCCCCGCCCGAGCGCACGCAGGCGACCGATGCCCGCTCGCCACGCGGCCCAGCAGGACTCATGACCGCCGGTCAGGGCTTACGCTGGCAGAGTGACACCGTCGGATGCGAGTGGTCCCCGCCTGCCGAACCTGCAGAACACCGTCATCGTCGCGGCCTTCGAGGGCTGGAACGACGCCGGTGATGCGGCCAGCGGTGCGCTCGAACACCTCGACTCCATCTGGGAGGCCGAGACCATCGTCGAGATCGACGACGAGACGTATTACGACTACCAGGTCAATCGCCCGGTGATCCGGCAGATCGACGGCGTGACCAGGGAGCTCGTCTGGCCGTCGATGCGCATCTCGCACTGCCGCCCACCCGGCAGTGACCGCGACATCGTGCTCATGCACGGCGTCGAACCCAACATGCGGTGGCGCACGTTCTGCGCCGAGTTGCTGGCGATCGCCGACAAGCTGAACGTCGACACCGTGGTGATCCTGGGTGCGCTGCTGGCCGATACCCCGCACACCCGTCCGGTCCCGGTCTCCGGTGCCGCCTATTCCGCCGACTCGGCCAAGTTCTTCGGTCTGGAAGAGACCCGCTACGAGGGACCGACCGGGATAGCCGGAGTGTTCCAGGACGCCTGCGTGCAGGCCGGGATACCCGCGGTGACGTTCTGGGCGGCGGTGCCGCACTACGTGTCACAACCGCCGAACCCCAAGGCCACCGTGGCGCTGTTGCGCCGGGTCGAGGATGTGCTCGACATCGAGGTGCCGCTGGCCGACCTACCCGGTGCGGCCGAGGAGTGGGAACAGGCCGTTACCGAGATGACCGCCGAGGACGACGAGATCGCCGAGTACGTGCAGTCCCTTGAGGAACGCGGGGACGCCGAGGTCGATATGAACGACGCGCTCGGCAAGATCGACGGGGATGCGCTGGCCGCGGAGTTCGAGCGGTACCTGCGGCGCCGAGGCCGGTAGGCCGGTCTACCCATTCTTTCGGCCCAGTGGCCACTTATGACACGCGTTCTCGCTGCTCGCGTGCAGTAACCGGCCACTCGGCAGGGTTCAGGGCTTCTCCAGCGCCTCGATCCGCGCGCTGACCGACCGACCCAGTGCGGCGGCCTCGGCATCCAGGCGTGGCAGCAGTTCCGGGGTGAATGTGCGGATGTCGCGTTCGGCGAGCGGGCTGGACACCAGTGGCCGGATCCAGCGGAACGCACCGACCCACCGCGGGCAGTAGATCCGCTTCTTGCGGCCCTCGATGCCCTTGACGAAGGCTGCCCCGCACGCCTCGACGGTGGTGGTCCGATTCAGCGGGGGCATCAGTTTGGACAACATCTCCCGGAACGCCGACAGGTCGGCCTTGGCATCCTGCACCAACGGGGTGTCGATCCAGCTCATGTGCGCAGAGCCGACGTCCACGCCGTGATGGGCGACCTCCAGGCGCAGGGTGTTCGCGAAGTACTCCGCACCGGCCTTGGACGTGTGATAGGCCGCCAGGCCCGGCGCCGAGGTGAACGCGGCCAGTGAGGACACCACGAGGACGTAGCCCCGCCGCTCGATGATCGAGGGCAGCGTCGCCCGCACGGTGTTGAACACGCCCATGATGTTGATGTCGATGACGCGTCTGAAGGCCTCGGGATCGACGGCGAGCACCGAGCCGAAGCTGGCGATACCCGCGTTGGCGAGCACGATGTCGATACCGCCGAAATGTGCCACGGCGGCATCCGCGGCGCTCTGCATGGCCGCCAGATCGCGGACGTCCGCCAGCACCGTCAATACGTGGGCATCACCACCAAGTTCGGTGGCCAGGTCGTCCAGCGGCGCCGCATCGAGATCGGTGAGCACCAACTTGGCGCCCTTGCGGCGCAACCTGCGGGCCACCTCGGCGCCCACCCCGCGCGCTCCCCCGGTGATGAAGACGACCTTGCCGTGCAGTGAGCTCATGGCCGCCAACCTACTCGGCGGTTACAACCGCACTCCCAGCAACGCATCGACCAGATCGGCAAGCAGTCGCGGAGCCGTCGGATCGCTGCCGCCGTAGGTCAATGCGTCGGTACACCAACCATCAATGGCGGCAATGGCTTTCGGGGTGTTCAGGTCATCGGCGAGGTAACCGCGGACCCGGCTCAGCAGATCGGTGACATCGGGACCTGCCGGTAGCGCGGCGGCTGCCCGCCACTGCTGCAGCCGGGTCTGGGCCTGTGCCAGGACGTCGTCACTCCAGAACCGGTCCTGCCGGTAATGACCGGCGAACAGCCCCAGCCGCACCGCGGAGGGATCCACCCCGTCGGCGCGCAACCGCGAGACCAGCACCAGGTTGCCGCGGCTCTTGCTCATCTTGTGGCCGTCCCAGCCGATCATCCCGGAGTGCACATAGTGCCGGGCGAAGCGCCGCTCGCCACTCACGGATTCGGCGTGTGCGGCCGAGAACTCGTGGTGCGGGAAGATCAGGTCCGATCCACCGCCCTGGATGTCCAGGCCGGTACCGATACGGGTCAGCGCGATCGCGGCGCACTCCACGTGCCATCCGGGCCTGCCCGCACCGAACGGTGACGGCCAGCTGGGCTCCCCGGGACGTTCGGCACGCCACAGCAACGCATCGAGCGGATCGGCCTTGCCGGGACGCTCCGGGTCACCGCCTCGCTCGGCGAACAGCCGGGACATGGTCTCGTGGTCGTAGCCGGACTCGTAGCCGAACTGCCGGGTCGCGTCGGCACGGAAGTACACGTCGGGATACTGCGGGTCGTCGACGACATAGGCGGCCCCGGCGGCCAGCATCTTCTCGACGAGCTCGACCACCTCGGCAATGGCATCGGTGGCCGCCACGTAGTCGCGCGGCGGCAGCACCCGCAGGGCCGTCATGTCCTCGCGGAACAGCTGTGTCTCGCGGTCGCCGAGTTCGCGCCAGTCGATACCGTCGCGCTCGGCCCGCTCGAACAGCGGGTCGTCGACATCGGTGATGTTCTGGACGTAGTGCACCTCATGGCCGCCGTCCCGCCACACCCGGTTGACCAGGTCGAAGGTCAGATAGGTGGCGGCGTGCCCCAGGTGGGTCGCGTCGTAGGGGGTGATCCCGCAGACGTACATGGTCGCTGTGGGCCCCGGCGAAACCGGCCGCACCTGGCGGTCGGCGGTGTCGTAGAGCCGCAGCGCGACACCGGCGCCCGGCAATGTGGGAACGGTCGGCGCCGGCCAGGACTGCATGACGTCGACTCTAGGTTGTTGGCTCACCGGTGCCCTCCGTTGGATCTGCCTTTCGCCAGGAACCGACAAGCTGACGGGTCGGTTCATTCCCCGGCCGCATCCTCTAGAACGCCGACCGGATGGTGTCCAGCAAGGGGCCTGCCAGCTCGGGCCGGCACATCAGCAGATCCGGCAGGTAGGGATCGCGCCGGTTGTAGACCAGCGGCGCCCCGCCCAGCCGGGTGGCGTGCAGGCCGGCGGCCCAGAGCACACCGGCCGGGGCGGCCGAATCCCACTCCCACTGGCCTCCCGCGTGGATGTAGGCGTCGACGTCGCCGCGCACCACGGCCATCGCCTTCGCGCCCGCCGAGCCGATCCGGACGACCTCGACGTCCAAATGTTCACGCAACCACCACAGCACGGCCGGTGGGCGGTAGGTGCTGGCGGTGATCCGGATGGGCCCGTCGCGTCGCGGTGGCGGCGGGGTGACGGTGTCGGTGCGATACACCTGGTGCAGCGCGGGCAGGGCGACGGCGGCGTCGGTGATGGCACCGGGAACATCGGTCGCCGCCGAGGCGGCTCCGGTCGTGCCGTGCCTCTGCCACAGCGCGATGTGCACGGCCCAGTCGGCGTGCCCCGCCATCGAGTACTCGCGGGTGCCGTCGACGGGATCGACGATCCACACCCGGTCGGCATGCACCCGGGACAGGTCGTCGACGGCCTCTTCGGACAGCACGGCGTCACCCGGGCGAAGTTCGGCCAGGCGTTTCAGGATGAAGGTGTTGGCCCGGCGGTCGCCGGCGTCACCGAGTTCGTAGGAGTCGTAGAAACCGACCTCCTCGCGGACGGCCAGCAGCAGCTCCCCGGCTTCGGCGGCCACCATCGCGGCCACCTCGGCGTCGGTATGCGCGGCGAGAGTCACCGGACAAGTATCGCGGTGTGCCCAGGGCGCTGCCGGGTCGGGTACCCGCGGCTAGAAGGCGGGCCATGGGATCGGGCGGTGCCGATCCGGTGACGGCATCACGGGATCGTCAAGCAGCGCAGTGATTCTCGCGCCCAGCGCGGCCACTTCGGCGGGGGTCAGGTGTTCTTGCAGCTGGTCGGCCAGCCCGTCGCGTAACCGGACTCGCAACTGGTCGACGGCGGTCAGCGCGTCGTCGGGGACCGGCTTGCCCGCCCACCCCCACAGCACGGTGCGCAGCTTGTCCTCGGTGTGCAGGGTCACACCGTGGTCGACGCCACGGACCCGGCCGTCCACACCGGCGAGGATGTGCCCGCCCTTACGGTCGGCATTGTTGATCAGCACGTCGAACACGGCCATCCGCCGCAGCCGGTCATCGTCGGCGTGCACCAACAGCACGGGGTCACCGGACTGGTCATAGGCCTGCAGGATCGGCAGATAACCGGCGGGCACCTTGCCCGCAGGCACCAGGTCCACCAGGTCCGGACCGGCGTCGCGGTCATCCTCTGCCGGGTGGTCGGTCAATCCGTCGCCGGGCTGATCGACCCACACCTGCACCATCCCGATACCGGCAGGGCCGCCTCGAATGACGGTATGCGGCACGATATCCCAGCCGAGCGCTGCCGAGATCTGATAGGCCGCCCGCTCGCGGCCCGCCAGCGTGCCGTCCGGGAAGTCCCACAGCGGCGCCTCGCCGGCGACCGGCTTGTACACGCAATGCACGGTCCGCTCGCCGAGGGTGGACTCGCACAGGAACGTCGCGTTGCTCGCCGAGCGGATGCGCCCGAGAACGTTCAGCTCGCCGGTGGCAAGCAGTTCCGCGAGATCGGCATCAGAAGGGCGGTTCATCATCTGTCCCGCCGAAGGCACCGCGCCGATACCCGTTGGTGCGCACGCAGATATGGCCTTCGGGATCGAGCGGTTCGTCACACAGCGGGCATGGTGGCCGCCCGGCCGAGATGACCCGGTTGGACCGGGTCGCGAACTCCCGTGCCGATTCCGGGGTCAGGAAGACCCGGACCGCGTCGGGGCCCTCCTCGGCATCGTCGAGCACCACCGAGGCGTCGAACTCGGTGTCGGAGACGGCGAGCAGTTCGACCACGACGGTCTGCGCCTCGGCATCCCAGCCCAGCCCCATGGTGCCCACCCGGAACTCGGCATCCACCGGCATCTGGAGGGGTTGCAGGTCGTCGATCTCGCCGGTGTCGGGCGGGATGGGGGTGCCGAACCGGCGATTGATCTCCACCAACAGGGCGGTGATGCGCTCGGCGAGAACGGCCACCTGCTGTTTCTCCAGCATCACCGACACGATGCGTTTGTCGTGGACGGCCTGCAAGTAGAACGTGCGGTTCCCGGGCTGCCCGACGGTCCCGGCCACGAAACGGTCGGGTGAGCGGAAGACATGAATTGCGCGGGCCATGGCACCTTTCAAAATAGCCGGTAGCGGCCGGACTCAAGCGGTGGAGCCACCGACGACCGCGTCACCGGCGGGGGCGGCGTCCGGAGCGGCGTTCAGCGCGGCGGTCAATCCGTTGCCGGTGTGATTGACATGCAGCACGAACGGCCGCGTCTCGGTGTAGCGGATGACGCTCATCGACGCGGGGTCGGCCGTGATGCGCTGGAAGCTGTCCAGATGGGTGCCGAGCGCGTCGGCAAGCACCGACTTGATGACATCGCCGTGGGTACAGGCGACCCACAGCACATCGCCGCCATGCGTTTCCGACAGCCGCCGGTCGTGTTCGCGGATCGCCGCGACGGCGCGGGACTGCACCTGGGCCAGGCCCTCACCGTCGGGGAAGACCGCCGCGCTGGGTTGAGCCTGCACCACCTTCCACAACGGCTCTTTGAACAGTTCGGAGATCTTGCGCCCGGTCCAGCTGCCGTAGTCCACCTCGATGATCCGGTCCTCGACCACCGGCTCGATACCCAGGGCGGCGGCCAGCGGGGCGACGGTGGTCGCGCAGCGCAGCAGCGGTGAGCGCACGATCGCCTTGACCGGCAGTGCGCCGATCCGGGCGACCACCGCCTCGGCCTGCTCGCGCCCGGTGTCGTCGAGATCGACGCCGGCCGAGCGGCCGGCCAGGGTGTGCGCGGTATTGGAGGTGGATCGGCCGTGCCGCAGCAGGATGACGGTCACGGGCGGGCCCTTCGGGTCGGCGGCGTCATTTCGCGGCGAGTACTCCGGTACCCAGCAGGATCATCACGACGACGCCGAGGGTGACCCGGTACCCCACGAACCAGTACATGCTGTGGTTGACCAGGAACTTCAGGAACCACGCGACGGCGGCATACCCGACAACGAAGGCGATGACGGTGCCCAGCACGATCTGCGCGACGGTCGCGCTCATCCCGGTGTCCCCCGGCTCGAACACGTGGCTCAGTTCGTAGAGCCCGGAGCCCAACACCGCCGGGATGGCCAGCAGGAAGCCGAACCGCGCCGCGGCCTCGCGCTTCTGTCCGAGGAACAGCCCCGTACTGATCGTCACCCCGGAACGCGACACGCCAGGGATCAACGCGAGCGCCTGGGCCGAACCGATGAGCAGACTGTCGCGCAGCGTGAACTGTTCGATGGGACGGGTCTGTTTCCCGAAGTACTCCGCCGCGGCGATGACGAAGGAGAACACGATCAGTGCGGTGGCGATGACCCAGAGATTGCGGACGTCATCGCGGATGAAATGTTGCAGCGTGAAACCGAAGATCCCGATGGGGATGGTGCCGATGATGACCCACCAGCCCAGCCAGTAATCCGGGGTGCGCCGGTCGGGGTGCCGTAATCCGCCGAACCAGGCCGTGACGATGCGCCCGATATCGCGGGCGAAATAGAGCAGGACGGCCACCTCGGTACCGATCTGCACCACGGCGGTGAACGACGCGCCGGCGTCGGCGCCGAAGAACGCCTCGGACACGATCGCGAGGTGACCGGAAGAGGACACCGGGAGGAATTCGGTCAGCCCCTGGACGATCGCAAGCACGACGACCTGCAACCAGGACATCTCAGGCATGGACATCTCTCATCACGCGCACGACCGTACCGTGGGGGTCGGGTCAGCGCGTCGCGCGCACCGGCTCCGCTCCGGCGACGGCATCGCGCACGGTGGCCGCTACGCTGCGCTCATCGGCGAGATCGATATCTTTCAGACTGCGGGACGTGCGGGCGATGATGTCCTCGCTCTGCGGAACGGGACCGCTCAGCCGGGGCCGGTACACCTCGACGACCAGGTTCTGCCGGTCCTCGACGTGAAAGGAGAAGCTGCGGCCATCACCCAGGGTTCCGAACCCGCTGGCGTGCACGCCGGTCGAGACGTGCTCGATGGCAAACTCGTCTGCCGACAGTTCGGTCTCCGGAGCCAGTGCCATAGCTCGCACCATACCCACAAATTGACGGTTACGTCCCCATTGGCAAACTTTGCGCAAACTGCGAACACGAACGCAGGCGGAATGCGGAATCAGGAGTTTTGAAGGCCCATGACCACGAAATCCGTATTCCGGGTGCGTTCCCTCTCGGCATTGACACTGGCTGTCGGCGTCGTTTCCGCGTGCTCGTCGACGCCCGCCGATTCGCCACCACCGACCATTCCGGTTGCGACACCGGCCGTGTCGCCACAGGTCAGTGGTGCCGTCGACGGCGTCGTCAAGCCACTGTCGGCACCGGGAATCGCCGCCGTCTTCGATATCCGCACCTCCTCGGCGGTTGTGCTGGGCCCCGCCGACCGCCTGACCGTGGTGCCCGCCGACGGGCCGGCGCGCACCATCGCGCTGCCCTCGGCCGCGACCGCGATCACCGGTGACGGTTCCGGCGAGGTCTGGTTGTCCATCCGCGGTGGTTATGTACGGGCGAACGTCGCAGCCGGCGCCGCCACCCCGGTGGAGGTCAAGGACCACGCCGACACCGACTTCACCGCGATCGGCCGGCATGCCGACGGGACGCTGGTGCTCGGCGGCGCCGACGGCACGGTGTTCACACTGCGCTCCGACACCGAGGTCGGCACGAGCCTGAAGAACTTCGCGCGCGTCGATGCCCTTGTCACCCAGAACGATTCGATCATCGTCCTGGACCGCGGCCAGACCTCGGTCACCGAGATCGATGAGGGCGGGACCAAACCCGAGCAGGCGTTGCGCGCCGGCGAGGGGGCCACGTCGATGACCGTAGACCCCGCGGGACGGGTGCTGGTCACCGATACCCGCGGCGGAGCACTGCTGGTCTTCGGCACCGATCCGCTGATCCTGCGGCAGCGGTACCCGGTGGGCGAGGCACCCTACGGCGTGACCGGGTCGGCGAAGATGACCTGGGTGTCACAGACGGCGACCAACACCGTCATTGGCTACGATCTGGCTACCGGAATACCCGTTGAAAAGGTGCGTTATAGGACTGTGCAGCAACCCAATACCCTGGCCTTCGACGATGCCGGCGACACCCTGTACGTGGTCTCCGGTTCCGGTGCCGGGGTGCAGGTGATCAAGGGGGCGAGTAGGTCATGACGACGGTGGCACGCGGCAGGATGCCCGCAGGCTGGGCCGGTGACCTTTCCGAGGACTACGAATGGGTGCCGCTGCGCCTACCCCCCGATGTCACCCGATTGTCGGCGTCGGTGCGTTTGTCCATCGAGGCGCAGTATCGCGGCTGGGAGTTGACCAAGGTGCGGCTCTATACCGACGGAAGCAGGCGCGTGTTGTTACGCCGCAAGAAGACGACACTCGGAGAGCAGCCGGTCCTGTGATCTACCGCTTGATGCGGCGCGCGTTCTTCCTCGTCGCGCCCGAACGTATTCATGCCGTCGTGTTCGCGATACTGCGGCTGGCCACCTCCACCGCGTGGAGCCGTCGCGTCCTGTCGGCCAAGTTGGGCGCGTCGGACCCGATCCTGGCCAGCACGGTCGCCGGTGTGCGCTTTCCGGCGCCGCTCGGGCTGGCCGCCGGTTTC
This sequence comes from Arthrobacter sp. SLBN-53, assembly GCF_006715585.1. Classification (NCBI taxonomy): domain Bacteria; kingdom Bacillati; phylum Actinomycetota; class Actinomycetes; order Micrococcales; family Micrococcaceae; genus Arthrobacter; species Arthrobacter sp. SLBN-53. The sequence continues at coordinate 5,339,645 of NZ_VFNN01000001.1, read as the reverse complement.
GACAAGGACGGGCACGGTTTGCAGACCTGGGGCGCGCTGGGCTTCGGGTATGCCGAGATCGGCACGGTCACGGCCCAGGGACAACCAGGAAATCCCGCACCGCGGATGTTCCGGCTGCCCGCCGACCGCGGTCTGCTGAACCGAATGGGCTTCAACAACCGCGGGGCGGCGGCGCTGGCCCGGCAGCTCGGCACGCACCGATCCGACGTACCGATCGGGGTGAACATCGGCAAGACCAAGACCACTCCAGCCGAGCAGGCGGTCGACGATTACGTCACCAGCGCACGACTGGTCGGCCCGCTGGCGTCCTATCTGGTGGTCAACGTCAGCTCACCGAACACCCCGGGGCTGCGCGATCTGCAGGCGGTCGAGTCGCTGCGGCCCATCCTGGCCGCCGTCCGCGAGGTCGTCACGGTGCCGGTGTTGGTCAAGATAGCGCCCGACCTGTCGGACTCCGATATCGACGATATCGCCGATCTGGCCGTCGAATTGGGCCTGGCCGGCATCGTCGCGACCAACACCACGATCTCTCGGGACGGCTTGCGGACCCCTGGCGTGGACGAGCTCGGCGCGGGCGGGGTGTCCGGTCCGCCGGTCGCCCGACGCGCCCTTGAGGTGTTGCGTCGGCTGTACGCGCGCGTGGGTGATCAACTGGTGCTGATCAGCGTCGGCGGTATCGAGACCGCCGAGGACGCCTGGGAACGCATCCTGGCCGGCGCATCGCTGCTGCAGGGCTACACCGGGTTCGTCTACGGCGGTGGGCTGTACGCCAAGCAGATCCACGACGGTCTGGCACGCCGACTGCGCGAGGGCGGGTTCGCCTCGCTGTCGGAGGCAGTCGGCGCTGAGACCCGCTTCTAGTTCTGTCTGCTTCTAGTTCTGTTCGTACGTGAAGTGCAGCACGGCCCGAGCGATGGCCTGACCGAAGAGGTTGAACCCGAGGAAGGCCGGCGTCGCGCCCTCGGGTAACTCCAGTGACTCCACCGGGAGCGCATGCACGGCCACGTAGTAGCGGTGCGGGCCGTGGCCGGCGGGCGGCGCGGCGCCCAGGAACCGCTTGAGTCCCGCGTCGTTGGTCAGCGTCACCGCGTTGCCGGGCAACGGATCGCCGTTACCGGCGTCGGCAGGCAGTGAGGTGACCGTGGCGGGCAGATCCGCGACGGCCCAGTGCCAGAACCCCGACAGCGTCGGTGCGTCCGGGTCATAGACGGTGACCGCGAAGCTGCGGGTCTCCTCGGGGAAGCCCGACCAGCTCAGCTGGGGTGAGACATCCTTGCCGCCCGCGCCCATGATGCCGCTGACCTGATCGTTGCCTGCGGGCTGGCCGTCGGTGAAGGTCTCCGAGGTCAGCTCGAAGGTCGGCAGTTGCGGCAGGTTGGCGTAGGGATCTGCGGGTGTTGCGGTCATATCGCCCCTCTTCTGGTCAGCAGTTGGTTAGGAAATGCTCGAGCACCTCGGTGCCGAACTGTAGTGCTTCGACGGGTACCCGTTCATCGACGCCGTGGAACAACGCGGCGAAATCCAGATCCGGCGGCAACCGCAGCGGGGCAAAGCCGAAACAGCGAATACCCAACCGCGAGAACGCTTTTGCATCGGTTCCGCCGGAGAGCATGTACGGCACGATCCGCGCTTCGGGATCGATGGCCAGCAGCGCGGCGTTCATCGCATCGACGAGATCACCGTCGAAGGTGGTCTCCACGGACGGCAGATCGCGTTCCCAGGTGCGCACCACGTCGGGGCCGATGAGCTCGTCGACCTCGCGTTCGAAGGCCTCCCGGCGCCCGGGCAGCACCCGGCAGTCGATGACGGCCTCGGCGGTCGCCGGGATCACGTTCGCCTTGTAGCCGGCCTTGAGCATCGTCGGGTTGGCGGTATCGCGCAGCGTGGCACCGACGATGCGGGCAATATCACCGAGTTTGGCGATGGTGCCGTCGAGATCGGGTGAGTCGATGTCGAATTCGTAGCCGGTCTCCTCGGCGACCGCCGCCAGGAACTGTGCGACCGGTTCGGTGAGCACCAGCGGGAACTGGTGCCTGCCGAGCTTGGCGACGGCTACGGCGACCGCGGTGACGGCGTTGTCCTGGTGCACCATCGAGCCGTGCCCGGCGCGGCCCCGCGCCGAGAGCCGCATCCAGGCGATGCCCTTCTCGGCGGTCTCCACCAGATAGAGCCTGCGCTCGCCGCCGTGCCGCGAGGGCACGGTCAGCGAGAAGCCACCGACCTCACCGATCGCCTCGGTGACGCCGTCGAACAGATCGGGCCGGTTGTCGACGAGCCACTGGGCACCGTAGGTGCCACCGTGCTCCTCGTCGGAGACAAAGGCGAAGATCAGATCACGCGGGGGCACGATGCCCGCGCGTTTGAAGTGGCGTGCGACGGCGATCATCATGCCGACCATGTCTTTCATGTCGACCGCGCCGCGGCCCCAGACATAGCCGTCCTTCACCGCTCCCGAGAACGGGTGCACGCTCCAGTCGGCCGGCTCGGCGGGCACGACGTCCAGATGGCCGTGGATCAGCAGGGCGCCGCGCGAGCGGTCCGCACCCGGCAACCGGGCGAACAGGTTGCCGCGGCCGGGGGCGGCCTCGACGTACTCGGTGGTGTAGCCGACCTCGCGGAGGCGGTCGCCCACCCACTGCGCGCAATCCGCCTCGCCCCGCGTGGTCGCCGGATCTCCGGTGTTGGAGGTGTCGAAACGGATGAGGGTGCTGACGAGGTCGACCACCTCGTCGGCGGCGCTGGGCTGGACGGTCACAACCCCATTCGTACCATCGCCGGTGCCCGCCCGGACAGGGTGGCGCACCGGCGCCGACGGGCTGGTTTGGGTCCGACCGCCCCTATCCGTTAGCCTTAGTCGCTCCTCGCCGACGGCGCGGAGAAATGTCCGAGTGGCGGAATGGCAGACGCGCTAGCTTGAGGTGCTAGTGCCCTATTAACGGGCGTGGGGGTTCAAGTCCCCCCTCGGACACAGTTTCTCGATACGGCCCCGGTTGCTCAACCGGGGCCGTATCTATTCATCAGGCGCCAGCCACCAGCGCGGCCAGCCGTTCGGCCGCCCCACTGTCGGGCACCGGCAGGTACGCCACGATCTGGATGTTCGGCACATCCACCGGCGCCAACTGATGGTGTTCCAGGCGCATCTCCCCGATCCCGGCGCGGAAGAAACGCCGCTCCCGCGAGGTGAACCGCTGCACGCTGCGCCGGCGCCACTGCGACTCGAAATGCTCACTGGCCGCGCGAAGCCGGTCGACCAACGTCGAGTGGGCCGGTTCGCCCGCCCGTGATCCCGCCTCGGCCCGGAACTCGGCCAGGAAGCGGCTGCTGTCGTTTTCCCAGTCCGGCAACAACTCCCGGATCGCGGGGTCCATGAACATCAGCCAGAGCAGGTTACGGTCGGCCTCGGCGGTCACCGCGATGTTCGGATACAGCGCGGCGTAGGCCCTGTTCCACGCGGTGATATCCCAGAACGGCCCGATCGCGAACGCCGGGTACCCGCCCAGTGCGTCCAGGAAGCGCTGCACATGCGGCGGCGTCGGCACGTCCGCCGGAATCGGCTCCGGGGCATGGCCGCCGAGGCTGCGCACGTAGTCACGTTCGGCCGGGGTCAGCCGCAGGGCGGTGCTGACCGCATCGAGAACCTGGCGCGACGGGTTGATCTCGCGGCCCTGCTCCAGCCACGTGTACCAGGTGACGCTCACCCCGGCCGCCAGAGCGACCTCCTCACGGCGCAGGCCGCTGGTCCGCATCCGCGGCATCGGGGCATAGCCCAGGTCGGCGCGGGCGGCGGCCTCCCGGCGAGCCCGCAGGAACTCCCCCAACGCCCGGCGCTGCCTGCCGCGTGTGTCCATCCTGAAATGGTATGCCATGGTAGTAGTGCCAATACTAGTATGAGGACCGTCTACCCACGTAGACGCCCTTGCTGCCACGCTGTGTGTTATGGCAGAACTGCGGTCCCGCACGGTCACCCACGGTCGCAACATGGCGGGAGCACGCTCGCTGTTGCGGGCCGCCGGAGTCGCCGGCTCCGATATCGGCAAGCCCATCGTCGCGGTGGCCAACAGCTTCACCGAGTTCGTGCCCGGGCACACGCACCTGCAGCCCGTCGGCCGCATCGTCTCCGAGGCCATCTCGGCCGCCGGTGGTGTGCCGCGCGAGTTCAACACCATCGCCGTCGACGATGGCATCGCGATGGGCCACGGCGGAATGCTGTACTCGCTGCCGTCCCGCGAACTCATCGCCGACTCGGTGGAGTACATGGTCAACGCGCACTGTGCGGACGCGTTGGTGTGTATCTCGAACTGCGACAAGATCACTCCCGGCATGCTGATGGCCGCACTGCGCCTGAACATCCCGACCGTCTTCGTCTCCGGCGGCCCGATGGAGGGTGGCACCGCCGTTCTCGTCGACGGCACCGTCAAGACCCGGCTCAATCTGGTGTCGGCCATCGCCGATGCGGTGAACACCGACGTCTCCGATGACGACATCTCGCGGATCGAGGAGGCCGCCTGCCCGACCTGCGGCTCGTGCTCGGGCATGTTCACCGCCAACTCGATGAACTGCCTCACCGAGGCACTCGGGCTGGCCCTGCCCGGCAACGGTTCGGTGCTGGCGACCCACACCGCGCGGCGCGCCCTCTACGAAAAGGCGGGTAGCACGGTGATGGACATCGTGCGGGCCTACTACGACGATGATGACGCCTCGGTCCTGCCCCGCAACATCGCCACCCGCGATGCATTCGACAACGCCATGGCACTCGATATCGCGATGGGCGGGTCGACCAACACCGTGCTGCACCTGCTGGCCGCCGCCCGGGAGGCCGAGCTGGATTACACCCTGGAAGACATCGAGAAGCGCAGCCGGCTGATCCCGTGCCTGTGCAAGGTGGCCCCCAATGGTCACTACCTGATGGAGGATGTGCACCGCGCCGGCGGTATCCCGGCCATCCTCGGCGAGCTGTGGCGCGGCGGTCATCTGCACGAGACGGTGCACACCGTGCACTCCGGCTCGATGGCGGAATGGCTGCGCGCGTGGGATATCCGCGGCGGGTCGCCGTCGGCCGAGGCCGTCGAACTGTTCCACGCCGCACCGGGGTGTGTGCGGTCGGCATCGGCCTTCTCGCAGTCCGAGCGGTGGGACAGCCTGGACACCGACGCCGAGAACGGCTGCATCCGCGATGTGGCCCACGCCTATTCCGCCGACGGCGGGCTGGCGGTACTGCGCGGCAACCTGTCGGTGGACGGCTGCATCGTCAAGACCGCGGGCGTCGACGAATCCATCTGGACGTTCTCCGGTCCGGCCGTGGTGCTGGAATCGCAGGAGGACGCGGTGGATGCCATCCTGTCCGGCCGGGTGCAACCCGGCGATGTGGTGGTGATCCGTTACGAGGGACCAAGGGGCGGGCCGGGCATGCAGGAAATGCTCTATCCGACTGCCTATTTGAAGGGCCGCGGGCTGGGCGCGCAGTGCGCGCTGATCACCGACGGTCGGTTCTCCGGCGGTACGTCGGGTCTGTCCATCGGCCACGTCTCCCCCGAGGCGGCCGCCGGCGGCACCATCGCGTTGGTGGCCGACGGTGACCTGATCACCATCGACATCCCGCGCCGCAGCATCGAGGTCGAGGTGCCAGGCGAGGAACTGGAGCGTCGACGCGCGGCCCTGGAGGCCGCCGGCGGATACCGGCCCAGGGATCGGCGGCGCACGGTGTCGGCGGCGTTGCGTGCGTACGCCGCGTTGGCGCTCTCGGCAGACAAGGGTGCGGCCCGAGACATCGATGCGGTGTAGTTCACCCTGCTAGCCTGTGCGGGCCAGTCACCTCCGCAGGGAGTAGGGAACCCGGTGTGAATCCGGGACTGACGCGCAGCGGTGAGGGGATGACGAGGCGGGCCACATGCCACTGGGAGTGCATGCTCCTGGGAAGGCGGCCCGCCGAGGACGACCCCCGAGTCCGAATACCTGCTGGCATCCGCGACGGTGTGTCGCGGCTTGTCACCGGGTCTCGCTGATCAGGCCCCAGATGCCGAAGGAATCCCTCATGTCCGCATCTCAGCCCGCCGATCTCATCGATTCAGACTCCCTCGTACAGGCGTGGGACGACCAACAATCGGCCTATATCGCGGGCCGTGAATCCCGCTTTCGCGCCATCACCGACGTCATCGGACTGGCCTGCGGTGACGAACCCGTGGTCGTCGATCTCGCCTGCGGGCCGGGATCGCTGAGCGCCCGCATCCTCAACGCACTTCCCGGTGCCCGGGTGATCGCCCTCGATTTCGACCCCCTGCTGCTCGACCTGGCCACCCGAACGCTCGGCGCCCATGACAGGTTCGGTGTGGTCGAGGCAGACCTTGCCGAGGACACCTGGCCGGATGCGGTGGCAGCGGCAACGGCAGGAACGCCGATATCGGCATTCGTCTCCACCACCGCGCTGCACTGGCTGGACCCGCAGACCTTGTTGGGCGTGTACACCGCCGCGGCAGAAATGCTCTCCGACAACGGCATCCTGCTCAACGGCGACCACTTCCGGTTCGACGGGCGCCAGCCGACCCTTGGCAGGCTGGCCGCCGCCCACGACGCCGGCACCCAGGCGCGCGCACACGTCGCGGGATCGCCTACCTGGGATCAGTGGTGGGCCGCGGCGACGGCCCGCGACGGGGTTGCCGACCTCGCGATACTGCGCGATCAGCGGTTCGCGCACCGAAATCCGCCGCCCACCACCGCGGTGGACTTCCATCTCGCCGCCTTGGCACAGGCCGGATTCTCCGAGGTGGGCACGGTCTGGCAACTGCTCGATGACTACGTGGTCATGGGGGTCAAGTGATGTCGTGGCAGCGCGTCATCGGCGCTCTGGGCGCGGTGTCGATGTTGGTCTCGGGATGCGGCACCCGGATTCCCGACCCGGTCGGCACCTCGGCGACGCCGACCGCCGGCGCGGGATTCCCGGTCGTACTGAAGAACTGCGGCATCGACGTCGAAATGGAAGCCGCGCCCGCACGCGCCATCTCGGTCAATCAACCCGCCACCGAGCTGATGCTCACTCTCGGCTTGGCCGATCGGATGGTCGGCACCGCATCGTGGAACGAACCCGTGCCGGCGCACCTCGCCGAGGCCAACGCGAAGGTCCCCGAACTGAGCGCCGATTTCCCCTCGCTGGAAACCGTTCTGGACACCGAACCCGACTTCGTCTACGCCACATTCGCCTACACGTTCTCCGACCAGGGCATCGCGTCGCGCGAACGCTTTGCCGACCTGGGCATTCCCACCTACCTGTCGGCGAGCGAGTGCAGCGGGCAGCAGGCAGAACAGCACCGCGCCTTGACCTTCGAGGACATCTATACCGAAATCGGGGATATCGCGCGGATATTCGGGGCCGATGGCGATGCGGACCGACTCGTGGCGTCGTTGAAGGATCGAGTACGGTCCGCGACCGCCGACCTGAACACCTCCGACACCAGCCTGATGTACTGGTACTCGGCCACCCGGGCGCCTTATATCGCCGGGTGCTGCGGCGCCCCCGGGATTATCACCGATGCCGTGGGCGCGCGAAACGCGTTCGCCGACAGCCGTCAGCTGTGGCCGGAAACCTCGTGGGAGGCGATTCTGGACCGCGATCCCGACGTGCTGGTGCTGGCCGACCTGACACGCGGTGACGACGGTGATACCGCGGCCGCCAAGATCGAATTCCTGGAAAACGATCCGTTGGCACGTCAGCTCACCGCCGTCCGCGAACAACGTTATGTCGTGGTGCCCGGCACGGCGTTGGACCCATCACTGCGCAATGTCGACGCCGTCGAGCTCATCGCCGACGCCCTGCGTCAGGACAGCTGAGCGGGCGTCAGCCGGCCAATTCCACATCGCCGCGGTGCACGTGCACACAGGCGCGCTTGGGCCCCCACACCGTGGGGACGGTGAAGCAGACCACCTTGGGCTTGCCGAAGACCGTGGTCTCGGCCACCGTGCCGACGGCACCTTCAGGCACCGTCTGAACATCCATCTCGTCGATCTCGCGGCTGGCGGTCACAAAGTCACCGGTCTGCCAACTCATGTTGCGTGTCTCCTGATCCAAGTTCTGGTTCGTACGTGAGATGCAACGACCGTGAGTGGATTTTTATTCACGGTGATCGATCAATACACGTCACGGACGTATCGCTTGGTGGCGACAAGCTCCTTCTTGTAGTCATTGGCGGCCTCGACGGACAGCGATCCGTGCTTGCGGATGATCGCCAGCAGCGCCGCATCGACATCGGCGGCCATTCGGGTCGCGTCACCGCAGACGTAGAAATGCGCACCGTCCTGCAGCCAGCGCCACAGGTCGGCACCGCGTTCGGTCATCTTGTGCTGGACGTACACCCGCCGTGACTGGTCGCGCGAGAAGGCGAGGTCCAGCCTGCTGAGGAAGCCGTCGTCGACCATGGCCTGCACCTCGTCGCGGTAGTAGAAGTTCTGGTCGCGGTGCTGATCACCGAAGAACAACCAGTTACGGCCGCGGTGGCCTTGTGCGCGACGCTCCTGCAGGAACGCCCGGAACGGTGCGATCCCGGTGCCCGGGCCGACCATGATCATCGGCGTTGCCGAGTCCTCGGGCGGGCGGAAGTTCGGTGAACGCTGCACGAACACCGGCGCGGCCTGCGCCCGGTCGGCCAGGAATGTCGAGGCGACGCCACCGCGCGCGATGCCACGGCCGGTGCGGTAGCGCAGCACCGACACCGTCAGCTGCACCTCGTGTGGGCTCACCAACGGACTCGACGAGATGGAGTACTGCCGCGGTGTGAGCCGGACGAGGGCGTCCAGCCATTCGGCGGGATCGGCCCGGACGGCGAACTCCTCGACGATGTCCAGCCCGTTGCGGCCGGTCAGCCAGCTGTCGAGTTTCGCACCGGATCGTCGCAACACCTTCGCCTGTGGGCACCGTTCGGTGACGAACCCGAGCAGGTTCGGGGTCACCTTGCACAGGTCGTAGGAATGCGTCAGGGCGGTGCGAAGGTCGACCTCGGCGCCGTCGACCTCGACGATCTCATCGCCGGACAGTCCGGTGGCTGCCAGCCAGGCGCGTACCGAATCGGCACCGTTGTCGACGAACACCCCGAGGGAATCCCCGGCGGCATAGCTCACGCCATGTTCGGCGACGTGTTCGGTGATGTCGAACCCGATGTGGCGCACCTCCTTGGCGGCCGCCACCGGGGTCAGGCGAGTGTTGCGGCTCACCGGCGCCGACAGCGGATTGCCGCGGGTCAGCGGTGACCCGGGCCGGGGTGGTGCGGCTGTTGGCGCGGCGTCGGCGGGTGCGGTGGTGACCGCGTCGGCCCAGGCGGCCATCGGCGCCTCGTCGTGCGATTCGCATTCGACCAGTTCGTGTGTCCGGACGGCACCCAGCTCGGCCAGCCGGGCATCCAGGGATTTCGCGTGACCACAGAAGTTGGCATACGCCTTGTCCCCGATCCCGAGCACCGCGTAACGCACCCCGGTCAGCGGCGGCGCGTCGGCCCGGCACAGCCGGTCCCAGAAGTCCGCGCCGTTGTCCGGTGGCCCGCCGTCACCGAAGGTGCTGGTGATCACCAACACCTCGGTCGCCGCGGCGACCTCGTCCAACGATGCCTCGTCCATGGTGACCGACCGGGCACCGGTGATCCGTGCGGCCAGCCCGGTCGCGAACTCCTCGGCGTTGCCGGTCTGGGAGGCCCACAGCACCAGTGGTCCGGTGGCGGGTTGCTCGGTTGCGCGCGAGTAGGTGCCCGCCAGGAGTCCGTCGACCCACAGCCGGACCGCCGGGCGCACCGGCGCCGAGAGCGGCAGGACCGGGACGCCGCCCGGTGTCGCGTCCAATCCGGTGAAGAACCCGGACAGGTAGAGCTTCTCGTCGTCGGTGAATTGTGGTGCAGCCGTGGGCAGACCGAGCGGATCGGGGGCCGCCACCTCGATGGGCCGGAGCCGTACGGCGCACACTTTCAGTTCGGGTTGCAGGGAGTCCGCATCGACGGCGTCGTTGGTGACGGCGTTGACGGCGAGGTACTCACCGTGCTCGTCGTTCCAGTGGAACGGCGCCCACACGCTGCCCCGGCACACCCGGTCGGTGAGGGATGCCGGCAGCACGGCGCGGCCGCGCCGGGAGGTGAGCTCGACGTGGTGGGCAGCGGTGATGCCCAGCGCCGCAGCATCATCGGGATGGATCTCGACGAACGGCGAGGCGTCGAGTTTGTTGAGTTTGGCCACCCGACCGGTTTTGGTCATGGTGTGCCACTGATGTTGCAGCCGACCGGTGTTGAGCACCATCGGATAATCGTCGTCGGGCAGTTCGTGCGGGTCCATATGCGGCCGGGCGAGGAACTGCGCCCGCCGCGACGGTGTCGGAAATGCCAGCCGGGGACGGTGCCCGTCGGCGTCGATGTGCAGGGTCTGCGACACACCGTCGTTGACGTAACGGATGGGGTGGCGGTCGTCGGCATCGGCGGGCGGGCAGGGCCACTGCACGGGCGTCTCGCGCAGCCGGTCATAGCTGACCCCGCGTAGGTCATAACCCGTGCGGGGATTGGCGAAGCGACGGATCTCGTCGAAGATCTGCGCGCTGGACTTGTAGGCGAAATCGTCGCCGAAACCCAGATGCTCGGCGACCCCGCAGATCAACTCCCAGTCCGGCCGAGCCTGGCCCACCGGCGCGACGGACTGCTGCAGCAAGGTGATGTTGCGTTCGGAGTTGACCATCACCGCGTCACTTTCGGACCACAGTGCGGCCGGCAGCACGATATCGGCGTAGCGGTTGGTCGCCGTGTCGATGTAGGCGTCCTGGGTGATGACGAGTTCGGCCGATTCGAGGGCGGCGATGACGGTTGATCGATTCGGCACGGAAACAACGGGATTGGTGCAGATGATCCAACAGGCCTTGATCTCACCGGCGGCGGCCTGTTCGAACATGGCCACCGTGCCCGGGCCGACCTCGGATCGGATGGTGCCCGGCTCCAGCCCCCACTGTTCCTCGCAGAATGCCCGGTCCTCGGCCGAGAGGACCACACGCTGGCCGGGTAGACCCGGTCCCATGTACCCCATCTCGCGGCCGCCCATCGCGTTGGGTTGTCCGGTCAGTGACATCGGCCCACTACCCGGCCGGCAGATCGCACCGGTGGCCAGATGCAGGTTGCAGATGGCGTTGGTGTTCCAGGTGCCGTGGGTGCTCTGGTTCAGGCCCATGGTCCAGCAGGACATCCACTCCCCTGCCGCGGCGATCATCGATGCGGCGGTGCGGATGTCGGCCTCGTCCAGTCCGGTGATGGCGGCCACCCGGGCGGGCGGGTAATCGGCGAGGAACGCCGGCATGTCCCGCCAGCCCTCGGTGTGTTCGGCGATGAACTCCTCGTCGATGTCGCCGTTGACTACGAGCAGATGCAACAGCCCGTTGAGCAGTGCGAGGTCGGTACCCGGTGCGATCGGCAGGTACAGGTCGGCCTTGTCGGCGGTGGCGGTGCGCCGCGGGTCCACCACGATCATCTTGGCACCTGCCTTGAGCCGGTCGGCCATGCGCAGGAACAGGATCGGATGGCAATCGGCCATGTTCGCGCCGATGACGAAGAACAGGTTCGCCGAATCGAAGTCGGTGTATGAGCCGGGCGGGCCGTCGGCGCCGAGCGATTGCTTGTAACCGGTGCCCGCGCTGGCCATGCACAGCCGAGAGTTCGATTCGATGTGCACGGTGCGCAGATAACCCTTGGCCAGCTTGGTCGCCAGATACTGTGCCTCCAGCGACATCTGGCCCGATACGTACAGCGCTACCGCGTCGGGTCCGTGTTCGTCGACGATGGCGCGCAGCCGGTTCCCGGCTTGCGCCACGGCTTCTTCGACCGGGGTTTCCACCGGCTGCGCGCCGCGCTCGGGTCGCACCAGTGCGGCGGTCATCCTGCCCTCGGTCGCGGCCATCAACTCGGCGTGGGTGGCACCCTTGGTGCACAATCTGCCGCGGTTGGTGGGATGCAGCTTGTCGCCGCTGACCTTGGCGATCACCGGCAGACCGGTGTTGCGATCGGCCGTGGTGGTGACCTCGATACCGCAGCCGACACCGCAGTACGAGCAGGCGGTCCGCGTGGTCACCGACATGCCACCATCGTGTGCTGGCACTGTTCCGGCTCCTTTGAGGCGACGTTATGGCAAGGAAAACTCGACCTCACAAGACGCTCATCCCCGCGGTGAGCGCCTCGTGAGGCCGAGTTCGTCCGGTTACGCGGTGGCCACCGATTCCGGTAGCGGCGCCGGGCTGACCGCGGTCTTCGACGAGGACAACCGCAGGAACACGACCCAGGTGACGATGGCGCAGATCACGTAGAAGCCGAGGAACACCCAGAAGGCGTTGGTCGCCGACTTCGCGTCGCTGACATAGGACATCCGCAGCACGATGTTGATGAACACCCCACCCAGTGCACCGACCGCGCCGGCGAAGCCGATGAGGGCACCGGACATGCTCCGCGACCAGGCCGCCTTCTCCTCGCGGCTCCACTCGTCGTGGCCCTGCGCCTTGGCCTCGAAGATCGACGGGATCATCTTGTAGGTCGAACCGTTGCCCAGGCCCGACAGGATGAACAGCAGGATGAAACCGGCCACGTAGGCGATCATCTGACCGCCGGTGGGTGCACCGGCCGCGCTGTCGTCGAGAACGCCTGCGGCGACCAGGATTCCGGCGGCGAAGATCATGGCGACGAACACGTACAGCGTGATCTTTCCGCCACCGATCTTGTCGGCGAGCTTACCGCCGATCGGACGCGAGATGGATCCGAGCAACGGGCCGAGGAAGGCGATCTGCGCGGCGTGCAGCGATGCCTGAGCCGGGGTGTCACCGCCGGCGAGGAAGTTGATCTGCAGCACCTGGCCGAATGCAAAGCTGAATCCGATGAACGAGCCGAACGTGCCGATGTAGAGGAAGCTCATCACCCAGGAGTGTTTGAATCGCATCGCCTCGACCATGGCGCCCAGATTGGAGCGCTGGTTACCGAGGTTGTCCATGAAGAACGCGGCGCCGAGGGCCGCGAGGCCGACGAGCACCAGGTAGATCGCGCAGACCAGGTAGGGCGCCGTGTTGCTCACGGTGGCGATGATCAGCAGTCCGATCAGCTGGATGACCGGCACACCGATATTGCCGCCGCCGGCGTTGAGCCCGAGCGCCCAGCCCTTGAGACGCTGCGGGTAGAACGCATTGATGTTCGTCATGGAGGAGGCGAAGTTGCCGCCGCCGAGGCCGGCGAACGCCGCCACCAGCATGAACGTGGTGTAGGACGTGCCGGGCTGCGACATCACCCACAGCGTCAGCGCCAGCGGGATCAGCAACAGCAGGGCGCTGACGATGGTCCAGTTGCGTCCGCCGAACCGGGCCGGGGCGATGGTGTACGGGATGCGCATGAAGGCCCCGACCAGTGTCGGCATCGCCACCAGATAGAACTTGCCCGCGGCGTCGATACCGTAGACGTCCTGCGGCATGAACAACACCATCACCGACCAGATCGACCACACCGAAAAGCCCACGTGCTCAGCGAAGATCGACCAGATCAGGTTGCGCTTGGCGATGTCTTTCCCGCCGGATTCCCAGGCGTCGACGTCTTCGGCATCCCAGTGCGCGATATCGCGGTTGCGGCGTGTGTTGAGCACGGATTCCTCCCAGCAATGGAAACGGTTGAGACAGAAGTTATGGCTCGGCCATTCCGCACCGGTTGCCCCACCATGTCGGGGCTGTCAACACCTACTCACATCGAGTCCGATGGTGCTGGTGCGCCCGGGGTTTCACGACCGCAGCATCGACGAAACTGGTCGGAAACAATCGACGTGTGTTCTCGGTGGCCCGCCGCACGCGATGCCGCCGGCGTGACTCGCGCTCCGAACGGCATGCTTGTACCCCTGAAACCGATTGGGCGCCAGTAGTTTTTCTGCATCTGTGGATAGCTCAGAGGCCTGTGGACAACGCGTGTCCGTGTCGGTGCTTGTCGATAGAATTCGAACATGTTGGCGAATGGAGTGGCGGATCGAGAGGCCGTGTTGGCGGTCTTCGACGCATACGACTCCGCCTGTGAGCAGCTGGCCGCCCTCGACGTCACCCGCCTGTCGCCGGCTGATCTGTTGACGCTGCAATCTCAGCGCGAGCACCGCGCCCGCACCACCGCCGTGCTCGACCACCGCATCCTGGCCGCGCTACAGGCCCAGAGCACGCCCAAAGAGATCGGTGCCCGCACCTGGGCCCAGATCCTGACCATCCGGCTGCGGATCTCGGAGGCCGAGGCCGCCCACCGGCTACGTGATGCCGCCGACCTCGGGCCACGCCACAGCCTCGACGGGCAGGTGCTGGGACCGACCTTGCCCGCATGCGCCGCGGCCCTGGCCGAGGGCACCATCAACCTTGAGCATGTGCAGGAGATCCGCACCGCGGTGGAGCGGGCGGGCCGCTACGCCGACCGGCAGCGGTGCGGACAACTGGAGGCGGATCTGGTCGAGGCGGCTACCCGGATCACCCCGCGCACCTTGCGTGAGGTCGCCGACTACGCGATCTGTGCGCTCAACCCCGATGGCGATGGTCCTGATATCGCCGCCCACGAGCGCGGAATCACCTTGGGACGCCAGGATCCCGACGGGTTGATCCGCATCTCGGGGTGGGTCGATCCGGAGCTGGGCGCCTACCTCAAGACGGTGAATCAGGTGTGGGGCGCTCCGGGGATCAACAATCCCGCCGACGAAGCGCCGATTCCCAATCCCTCGCCGAACCCATTGAACGGTGCAGACGGTCTGCCCGCACCGGCACCCGCTGTGCAGGTTCAACCCGATACGCCGGCCATGGCGCCCACGGCCGAACCGTTCGAGCAGCGCCGTGCCGACTTGGACGCGGCACTGGCCGACCCGAGCCCCGCACCGGTGCCGTTCGAGGAATTGCAGGGGCGCCGCGCCGCACTGGATGTGGACCCCCGCAGCGCGGCCGGTCGCGATACCCGTGGCGCCTCCCAGCGCTATCACGATGCACTCAAGGCGGTCGTCCGCAACGCGTTGATGTCCAGAGAATTGGGCCAGCACAACGGGTTACCGGTCACCGTGGTGGTGTCCACCACCTTGGCCGAGCTACACGACGCGGCAGGGATCGCCCACACCTCGGTGGGCACCACGATGCCGATGCGCGACCTCATCCGCCTCGCCGCACATGCGCACCACTACCTGCTGATCTACCGCGAGCACACCGCCGAACCGCTCTACCTGGCCCGCTCCAAACGCCTGGCCTCCAAAGCTCAACGACTGGTCATGATCAGCCGTGACCGAGGCTGCACCATGCCCAACTGCCCGGTCAGTGGAGCGGGTTGCCAGGGCATGCACGCCGAACAAGACTGGAGCGCAGGCGGACAGACGGATATCACGGGACTCGGATTGGGTTGTGCCGCAGATAATCAGTTGGCTTTCGATACCGGGTGGACCACCAGCATCGGCCCGGACGGCCGCGTGCACTGGCATCCGCCGCCGTTACTCGATATCGGCCAGGACACCGTCAACCACTACCACCACCCCGAACAACTCCTCCGACGTCGAGAGGACGACTCCGGTGAGGAGCGGTAGGCGTACTCAGCGCCGGCGCTGCCAGAACCTCTTGCGGGGTTCACGAGCTGTGAGTGGGGTTGTCGAAAACGGGGTTTGAGTCGGCGCGGCAGCAGCTTCGGTTCCGGCGCTGTCGTCCGCTTTGGTGTTGTCCTCGGCTTCGGTGCTGTCTTCGGCTTCGGTGCTGTCCTCGGCTTCGGTGGTGTCCTCGGCTTCGGTGGTGTCCTCGGCTTCGGTGGTGTCCTCGGCTTCGGTGCTGTCTTCGGCTTCGGCAGCCGGCTCTTCTGCGGCTGCATCAGCATCGGAGTCGGACTCCGCCGGTTCAGCCTCCGAAGGCTCGAACTCCGAGGACTCCTCATCCTCAGCCGCGGTATCGGGCTCGACATCGGTAACCGCCAGCAGCTCGGCCTCCGGACCCGACGGCAACGCACCGTCATCATCGACTACCGCGTCTTCATCGACGGCTGCGTCGTCATCGGCAGCTGCCTCGGCCGCGTCGGCGGGCTCGGAAACCGGCTCAGCGGCGGAATCGGATTCAACCGCTTCAGCCTCAGCCTCGTCAGCCTCATCGGCAACCTCATCGGCAACCTCATCCTCAGCCGCGGTATCGGGCTCGACATCGGTCACCGCCAGCAGCTCGGCCTCCGGACCCGACGGCAACGCACCGTCTTCATCGACTACCGCGTCTTCATCGACGGCTGCGTCGTCATCGGCAGCTGCCTCGGCCGCGTCGGCGGGCTCCGAAACCGGCTGAGCGGCGGAATCGGATTCAACCGCTTCAGCCTCAGCCTCGTCAGCCTCGTCGACAACCTCGCCCTCACCCGCGGTATCCGGCTCGACATCGGTCACCGCCAGCAGCTCGGCCTCCGGACCCGACGGCAACGCACCGTCTTCATCGGCTGCATCGGCGTCACCGGCAGCCGCCCCGGCCGCAGGCTCACCCTCGTCGGACGTTGCGTCCTCAACGGACGTGTCCGCGGCGGCAGCCTCGGCCTCGAACTCATCGGCCGCCTCGGCCTCGGCAGAGCCTTCACTCTCTTCGCCCTCGACCTCTTCGCCCGCGAGATCGTCATCGGCCGGTTCCGGCTCACCGTCGGGCTCGGCGATCTCGAGCACCGCGGTCTCGACGGCCACCTCGTCGATATCGGCACGGTCGGCCGCTTCGGCGACCTCGGTCGCCTGCTCGTCGAGAGCCACCTTCGTGTCCGGCGGATCCGCCACCGCCACCGCGGCGGCGGCACCACCTGCGGCACCAGCCGTCGCGATCACCGTGGTGTCCAGGTCGTCGGTATCCAGGTCGTCCACCGACACCTGCTGTGCCTGTTTACCCACCAATGTCTCGGGCGCCTCGCGTCCCTTGGGCGCGACCATGATGTAGACCACCGCGCCGATGAACACGAACGTCGAGGTGAACGAATTGATCCGGATCCCGGCGATCAAGGTCGCGGTATCGCTGCGCAACAGCTCGACGCAGAACCGACCGACGCAGTACCCGGCCACATACAGCGCGAACAACCGGCCATGGCCGAGATTGAACCGACGGTCGGCCCAGATGAGCAGCGCGAACACCAACAGGTTCCACAACAGCTCGTACAGGAACGTCGGGTGCACCACACCGATGACCTGTCCGGTCGACACACCGTTGAGCGTGTCCCGGAAGCCGGCCGCATCACGACGTTCGTAGATCTCCAGGCCCCACGGCACGGTCGTCGCGCGACCGTACAGCTCCTGGTTGAAGTAATTGCCGAGCCGACCGATGGCCTGGGCCAGGATGATGCCCGGTGCGATCGCATCACCGAACGCCGGCAACGGAATCCCGCGCTGACGGCACCCGATCCACGCGCCCACCGCACCCAACGCGACCGCGCCCCAGATCCCCAGGCCGCCGTCCCAGATGCGGAAGGCAGCGACCAGACCGGCGCCACCCTCACCGAAATAGGTGGGCCAGTCGGTCATCACGTGATAGAGCCGCCCACCGACCAGACCGAACGGCACCGCCCACAGTGCGATGTCGTAGATGACGCCGCGTTCACCACCGCGCGCCGCCCAGCGGCGATCACCTATCACCAACGCGGCGACGATGCCGGCGATGATGCACAGCGCGTACGCCCGCAGCGGCACGCTGCCGATGAACCACACACCCTGATCCGGACTGGGGATATAGGCCAGCGTGGTCACCGTCATGCGCGAACCGCCTGCCGCACGCCATCGGCCAGTTCGGTGGTCAATGTCCGCAGCGCATCGACGCCGTCATCCAGTGCCGATACCAGCGCCGAACCGACGATGACACCGTCGGCGTAGGCCGCGATCTCGGCGGCCTGCTGTCCGGAACGCACGCCGAGCCCGACCCCGACCGGGATATCCGAGATGGCCTTGACCCGACTCACCAACTCCGGTGCGGCGTTGGAGACCGCGTCACGCGCGCCGGTGACGCCCATCGTCGATGCGGCGTAGACGAATCCGCTGGAGGCCTGCACTGTCGCGGCCAGCCGCTCCGGTGTCGAGGACGGCGCCACCAGAAAGATGCGGTCCAGACCGTTGGACTCCGATGCCGCCATCCAGTCATCGGCCTCGTCCGGAATCAGGTCCGGGGTGATCAGACCGAGCCCGCCGGCGTTGGCCAGGTCGCGGGCAAACGTTTCGACGCCCTTGCGCAGCACCGGATTCCAGTAGGTCATCACCACTGCGGCACCACCGGCGTTGCTGATCGCCTCGACGGCCCGCAACGCATCGTGCACCCGCACCCCGCCGGCCAGTGCCACCTCGGTGGCGCGGGCGATCGTCGGTCCGTCCATCCCGGGATCGGAGTACGCAACGCCGACTTCGACGATATCGCAACCGGATTCGACCAGCGCCGTCATGGCTTCGATGGAGGTGTCCACATCGGGAAATCCTGTGGGGAGATAACCGATCAGTGCCGCACGACCCTCGGCACGGCAGGTCTCGAACACCGACGACAATCGGCTCACGCGTCATCCCCCAGCAATCCGAACCACTTGGCGGCCGTCTCGACATCCTTGTCGCCGCGGCCCGACACATTCACCAGGATGATCGCCGACGGACCCAGCTCGGCGGCAAGCTTGACCGCACCGGCCACCGCATGGGCCGATTCGATGGCCGGGATGATCCCCTCGGTGCGACACAACAGCGAAAAGGCGTCCATCGCTTCGGTATCGGTGATCGGCCGGTACTCGGCGCGTCCGACATCCTTGAGCAGCGCGTGTTCGGGCCCCACGCCCGGATAGTCCAGGCCCGCCGAGATCGAGTGCGACTCGATGGTCTGGCCGTCCTCGTCCTGCAACAGGTAGGAGAACGATCCCTGGAACGCACCGGGGGAACCACCGGCGAAGGTTGCCGCATGCCGCCCGGTCTCCACACCGTCACCGGCGGCCTCGAAACCGATCAGCCGCACGCCCGGGTCATCGAGGAAGGCGTGGAAGATGCCGATGGCGTTGGAACCGCCGCCCACGCACGCGGCGATCGCGTCGGGCAACCTGCCGGCCTGCTCCTGGATCTGGACCCGCGACTCCAAACCGATGATCCGCTGGAAATCACGGACCATGAGGGGGAACGGGTGCGGTCCGGCGGCGGTGCCGAACGCGTAATAGGTGTTGTCCGCGTTGGCCACCCAGTCACGGAAGGTCTCGTTGATGGCGTCCTTGAGCGTGGCCGAACCCGACTCCACCGCGACCACCCGCGCACCAAGCAGGCGCATCCGGGCCACGTTGAGCGCCTGCCGGGCGGTGTCGACCGCGCCCATGTAGATGACGCACTCCAACCCCAGCAGCGCACACGCCGTCGCGGTCGCGACTCCGTGCTGGCCCGCCCCGGTCTCGGCGATCACCCGGGTCTTGCCCATCTGGCGAGCCAACAGCGCCTGCCCGAGCACATTGTTGATCTTGTGAGATCCGGTGTGGTTGAGGTCTTCTCGCTTGAGGAAGATCCGCGCGCCACCGACGTGGCGGCTCAGGTTCTCCGCCTCGTACATCGGCGAGGGGCGCCCGCTGTAGTGACGCTGCAGCCGGTCCAACTCATCGAGGAAGGTCTGATCGCTGCGCGCCTTCTCATACGCGGCGGTCACCTCCTCGATGACGGCCATCAGCGCCTCGGGAACCAGCCGGCCCCCGTAGGCACCGAAATGCCCTCTGGCATCCGGGTCGTGGCTGGTCGGTTCGGCCAGTGCAGCACTGGTGTTCGGCAATCCGGAGATATCGCCCATGTTCACAACGCCTCTTCGAGTGAGCGGCTCATCGGTTGAGTCAGCGGGAAGGTTTCGGGCATGACGGGTGCGCACCCGCGGTGACCAGCTCTGATACCGCCCCGCGCGGGTCGCCGCTGGTCACCAGCCCCTCGCCGACCAGCACCGCATCGGCACCCGCACCGGCATAGGCCAGCAGATCGGCGGTACCGCGGACGCCCGATTCGGCGATCCGGATCACGTCGGTCGGCAGACCGGGAGCGATCCGGGCGAAGCAGTCCCTGTCGACCTCGAGGGTCTTCAGGTCACGGGCATTGACACCGATGACGGTGGCCCCGGCATCGAGCGCGCGGTTGGCCTCTTCCTCGGTGTGCACCTCGACAAGGGCGGTCATCCCGAGCGATTCGGTGCGGTCGAGCATCGATTCCAGGGCCCGCTGCTCCAACGCCGCGACGATCAGCAGCAGCATGTCCGCGCCGTGGGCGCGCGCCTCGTGAATCTGGTAAGGCCCGACGATGAAATCCTTGCGCAGCACCGGGATCGACACCGCGGCACGGACCGCGTCCAGATCGTCGAGCGAGCCGTGGAAACGGCGCTCCTCGGTCAGCACGCTGATGATGCGGGCGCCGCCGTCCTCGTAGGCCGTCGCGAGCTGCGCCGGATCCGCGATGGAGGCGAGCTCCCCGCGCGACGGGCTGGCCCGCTTGACCTCGGCGATCACCGCGATACCGGGCGCCCGCAGCGCCGCCATGACATCCAGCGCGGGGCGCGCGTCCTTGGCCCGCTGCTTGATATCGGCGAAGCTGACCGCGGCTTCCCGGGTGGCAACGTCGGCGCGGACTCCTTCGATGATGGAGTCGAGCACGGTCGCCGTCATTGGCCTTGGTCCTTTGCGATCGGTCGGAGCGTTCCCATGAAGGTTAGTCGGCATCGCTGCACCTGCCATCACCGACCCTTGTTGTCCGGTTCGCCGCCCGGCTCGCTGTGCTCATCGGCCGGTGTCGGGGCCGGGGCCACCGTGGGATCGGCCCCCTCGTCGATGGCGTCCCACATGGTCCGCTCCGACATGCCCGCGGTACCGTCGGCCGCCTCACCGCGTACCGCCTCGCGACGCGCCGCCGGCGCCGCGTAGCGCGCCCCGGCCGTCGTGCCGGTACCCGCCGAGCGCATCAAGATCACGGCTGCGACCAGCGTGATCACCGCCGCGAGCAGCGCCGTGCCCGCGCCGGCATGGAACCGCTGCGATCCCACCAGGTCCGCCACCTGCACCCCGGCCAGCCCGGCGGCGCGCACCGCGATGTCGTGAATCACCCACTGGCTGACCCCCAGGTAGCCGATCCCGGCACTGCAGGCGGCCACCAGCACCGCCACCGCTCGCAGCAGCCGCCCGCGCACCGCCAGTGCGACGACGGCGGCGGCCAGCAGCACCAGCGCCAGCGGCACCAGCGCGGTCGACCAGGCGGCCCCGTTGAGCGTCGTGGTCTTCGGCTGGCCGAGACCGTCGGCCGAACTGATCTGCACCCACGGCAACCGCGAGGCCACCCACAGTGCGAGAGCGCCCAGAACCAGCAACCCCTGCGCGGCCCTGATCATGACGACTCGGTCTGCAGCGGCTCGCGCAGCGTCTCGGCGGCAGCGACGGCCGCCAGCACCGCCTTGGCCTTGTTGGTCGCCTCGTTGTACTCATAGGGGCCGTTGGAGTCGGCGACGACTCCCCCGCCGGCCTGGACATAGGCGGTGCCGTTGCGCATCAGCGCGGTCCGGATGGCGATGGCGAAGTCGGCGTTGCCTGCGAAATCCAGATATCCCAGCACCCCGCCGTAGAGGCCGCGCCTGGTCAGCTCGACCTCCTCGATGAGCTCCATGGCCCGCACCTTGGGCGCGCCGGACAGCGTGCCCGCCGGGAAGCACGCAGTGACGGCATCGAGCGCGGTGCTGCCCTCGGCGAGCTGCCCGGTGACCGTGGACACCAGGTGCATGACATGGCTGTAGCGCTCGATATGGCTGTAATCCTCGACCCGGACCGTGCCCGGTTCCGACACCCGCCCGAGGTCGTTGCGGCCCAGGTCCACCAGCATCAGATGCTCGGCGCGTTCCTTCTCGTCGGCGAGCAGCTCCTTTTCCAGCAGCAGGTCCTCTTCCTCGGTGTCCCCGCGCCACCGGGTACCGGCGATCGGATGAGTGGTCGCCTTGCCGTCGACGACGGTGACCAGCGCCTCCGGACTGGACCCGACCACCGAAAAGTCAAGCCCGCCTTGGGCGTCGGGCACGTTGAGCAGGTACATGTACGGACTGGGGTTGGTGGCGCGCAGCATCCGGTAGACGTCGAGTGGGTCAGCGGAGGTGGTCATCTCGAAACGCTGCGAGGGCACCACCTGAAAGGCCTCGCCGGCCTCGATATCGCCGACCAACTTCTCGACGATGGCGGTGTACTCCTCGACGCTGCGCTGGGCCCGGTACTGCGGGACCGGCCTGCTGAAGGTGGCGACGCTGGAGCCCAGCGGCTCGGCCAGCGCGGCGGTCATCACGTCGAGGCGCCGCACCGCATCGTCGTAGGCCTCGTCGACGCGTTCGTCGGTGCCGTTCCAGTTCACCGCGTTGGCGATCAGGGTGATGGTGCCCTCGTGGTGGTCGACGGCGGCGATATCGGTGGCCAGCAGCAGCAGCATGTCCGGCAGGCCGAGGTCGTCGGTGGCCAGCTCGGGCAGCCGTTCCAGCCGCCGCACCAGGTCATAGGCGAAGAACCCGACCAGCCCGGAGGACAGCGGCGGCAGCCCGGGCAGTGCCGCGGTGGCCAGCAGATCCAGCGTCGTCCGCAGCGCCGTCAGCGGGTCACCACCCGACGGCGCCCCCTGCGGGGTGGTGCCCAGCCAGACGGCCTCGCCGTCACGCACCGTCAGTGCCGACGGTGCGCCGGCTCCGATGAACGACCAGCGCGACCAGGACCGGCCGTTCTCGGCCGATTCCAGCAGGAAGGTGCCCGGCCGGTTGGCGGCCAGCTTCCGGTAGGCCGACAGCGGGGTTTCGCTGTCGGCGAGCACCTTGCGGGTCACCGGCACCACACGATGGCCGGCGGCAAGGTCCCGGAAGTCCGCGCGCGCGGTCGTGACGGCCAGGGTGTCGGCGGGCGTTGGTCGTTGCACGGGGCCAATCCTCCCAGACGCCGAACCCGCACCGGGCGTAGCGTGGGCAGCCGTGACTCATCTGAAGACCGGCGACCAGGTGGCCGAGTTCGAACTGCCCGACCAGACCGGTACTGCCCGCAGTCTGACCGCGCTGCTGGCCGACGGTCCGATTGTGCTGTTCTTCTACCCCGCAGCGATGACGCCGGGGTGCACCAAGGAGGCCTGTCACTTCCGCGACCTGGCCGGCGAGTTCGCCGCCGTCGGCGCCTCCCGGGTGGGCATCAGTACCGATCCGGTCGACAAACAGGCCAAGTTCGCCGAGCAGCAGCGTTTCGACTACCCGCTGCTCTCCGATGCCGACGGCGCCGTCGCCACCGCCTTCGGCGTCAAGCGCGGCCTGCTGGGCAAGTTCATGCCGGTGAAGCGCACGACCTTCGTGATCGACACCGACCGCCGGATCCTCGACGTCATCTCCAGCGAGCTCAGCATGGACACCCACGCCGACAAGGCACTCGAGGTGCTCAGGTCGCGTTGACCGCGTGCATAACCGCGGCCATCGAGGCACCCAGCACCGAGTCGCCGCGCCCACACGACCAGCCGGCCCGGTGCTCCAGATAGCTGATGGCCGTCGCGCCGATCGACTGCTGGGTCAGGCTCAGGATGTCGACGCGACGTCCGGCGGCGGCCAGCGTCCGGGTGAGCGCTTCGACCGGCCCGATGCCGTCGTGTGCGCCGGTGTGCACGCACCCGTCGACGACGAGGGTGATCGCGGTGCTCCCATCGGCGCCGGTGCGCCAGTCCTTCAGCTGTACCGGACCGTCTGCCCGCAGGTAGGCATCCTCGAACAACTCCAGCAGTTCATCGGAGTCGATCTCCACCCCGCTGTTTTCGGTGCGTGTCTGCACGCGGCGGGCGAAATCCATCTGCAACCGGCGCGGCAGGTCCAGCCCGTGGTCTGCCTGCAGCAGATAGGCGATACCGCCCTTGCCCGACTGTGAGTTGACCCGGATCACCGCCTCGTAGGTGCGCCCGATATCGGCCGGGTCGATCGGCAGATACGGGACCCGCCACTCGATGTCACCTTCCGGCCGGCCGGTTGCCGCGGCCCGGTCCCGGTGCTCGGCCAGCCCCTTCTTGATGGCGTCCTGGTGGGTGCCGGAGAATGCCGTGTGCACCAGATCGCCTACGTACGGGTGTCGCTCGTGGATCGGCATCCGGGTGCAATGGACGACCGTGCGGGCGATCTCGTCGATATCGGAAAAATCGATCTCGGGGTCGACACCCTGGGCGTAGAGGTTGAGCGCCAGCGTGGCGATGTCGACATTGCCGGTGCGTTCGCCGTTGCCGAAAACGCACCCCTCCACCCGCTGCGCGCCGGCCAGCACCGCGAGTTCGGCACAGGCGACCCCGGTTCCGCGATCATTGTGCGGGTGTACCGAGAGGATGACGCTGTCCCGGCGGGCGATGTTGCGATGCATGTATTCGATCTGATCGGCATAGACGTTGGGTGAGGCGACCTCGACGGTGGCCGGCAGGTTCAGGATCACCGGGCGATCGGGCGTCGCCGACCACAGCTGGGTCATGGCATCGCAGATCTCCAGGACGTAGTCCGGTTCGGTCAGGTTGAACACCTCCGGGGAGAATTCGAAGCGAATCCCGGGGTGTTCTGCGGCCAGCTCGAGCACATCGCGGCCGCCGGAGAGGATCAACTCACGCAGTTCGGCACGGTCCCTGCCCAGCACGGTGGTCCGCCACGTCGGCGCGGTCGCGGCGTACAGGTGGATGACCACGTCGTTGCCGATATCGCGCACCGATTCCACGGTGCGCTCGATGAGATCACGCCTGGCCGGGGTGAACACCACGATGGTGACGTCCGAGGGTGCGATATCGGATTCGGCGATGAGCCGGACGAAGTCGTAGTCGGTCTGCGACGCGGACGGATACCCCACCTCGATTTCCTTGTATCCCATGGCGACGAGCAGTTCGAAGAACCGTTTCTTGCGCGCGGGGTCCATGGGTTCGGCGAGTGCCTGATTGCCGTCACGCAGATCCACCGGCACCCACAGCGGCGCGTGGACGAGCCTGGCGTCGGGCCAGTGACGTTGCCGCAGTGGCACTTCCACACGATCGTAGATATCGGTATAGCGGTGCCACGGCATCGGAGAGGGTTGTTGACGGTTCCAGTTCACGAGCGTTTCCCTTGTCGGTCGGGCGGAGTTCCGACCGGCGCGACGAAGCCCCACGACAGGGGGCCGGTCGGTCAGACCCCGTCGAGGCGGCGAAGGAGAAGCTGGTGCGTCATGATGGCTAGACTGTACACGACTCCTCAGACAAGTAGAGAGGTCGCCATGATGGTGAGCCAGGTGCAACGACACCCGCTGGCGGCGCAAGCCGCCGAACTGCTGTTGAACCGGATCCGCGACGGCGAATGGCCGCTCGGGCATCGGATACCCGGTGAGACAACGCTTGCCGCCCAACTGGGCGTGGGCCGCTCCACCGTGCGCGAGGCCATCCGAGAACTCGCCGGCCGTGGTGTCGTCGAAAGCAGGCAGGGTGCCGGCGTATTCGTCACCGCGCTGGACACCGCCGAGGACTGGGATGTCGTCCTGCGCCGCGCCACCATCGCCACCGTCGTCGAGGCGCGCATCGCCATCGAGGCCGAGGCCGCGGCGCTGGCCGCCGGCCGCCGGACACCCGCGGATCTGCGGGAGATCCGCCGCACACTGGCCGCCCGCGGAGTCGAGGGCCGCTCCATCCCCGACCACGTCGACGCCGATATGGCGTTTCACCGGGCGGTGATCGCGGCCGCCCACAACGAGGTGCTGCTCGGCCTGTTCGACGCCTTCCTGCCGCGACTTCGCTCCGCCATGATCGACATGCTCAAGATCGCACCCGTCGCCAGCGCGGCCGCCGACCACGATTGCCACCGGGAACTTGCCGACGCCATCACCGCACGCTCGGCCGCTGCCGCGTCCGCGGCCAGCCGAACCCACCTGAGCACACTGCAGGAGACCTTCTCATGACGCCCGTACTCGAGCTCGCCGATGTCACGTTCCGTCGGGACGGCAAGCAGATCATCGACGGCATTTCGCTGACGGTGCAGGCCGGCGAGCACTGGGCACTGCTCGGCCCGAACGGGGCGGGTAAGAGCACCCTGCTGGGTTTCTGTGCGGCAGTGACGTTTCCGAGCAGCGGCACGGTCACCATCCTGGGGGCGCGGATGGGCACCACCGATCTGACGGTCCTGCGTCGCTCGATCGGTCACGTCAACCCCCGGCACCGGCTGCAGTACCCTCTGACCGTGCGTGAGGTGGTGCTGACCGGTGTGACCGCCACCGTCGACACCGCGGCGCGCTGGACCCCGAGCGCCGAACAGATCCGCCGCGCCGACGAACTGATCGACACCGTCGGGCTCACCGCCCGCGCCGACGCGGTGTGGCCGACGTTGTCCCACGGTGAGCGCGGCCGCACCTTGATCGCGCGCGCCCTGATCGCCGATCCGAAGCTGCTACTGCTCGACGAACCCAGCACCGGCCTCGACGTCGCGGCGCGCGAACAGCTGCTGGAAACCATCGACACACTCGCCCACACGCATCCGGAGATGGCGTCGATACTGGTCACCCACCACCTCGAGGAACTGCCGATCAGCACCACCCACGCCGTGCTGATCGGTCAGGGTCGCACCGTGGCCAGCGGGCCTGCCATCACGACGGTGACCACCGAGCACGTCAGCGCGGCATTCCGGCATCCGGTGACCGTCGGGTTCGAGGACGGCCGCTGGAGCGCACGGGCCACCCGCGGACGGGCGCGATGCTAGTGCTGCGGCGCGGCGGCGTTGCGGCGACGCCGCGCCTCGCGGTGGCGCGTCACGGGCGCGGTGTCGATGACCCGATGGGCCATCGTCGCCAGGAATCGCGCGGGCTGGAGGTTGGCGGGCACCGCATCGTGGCGGATCACGACATTGGGCAACGCCGCCAAGGCCTGATCGACGGCCGCGGTCTCGACGTCGACGATCTCGAACAGGGTGTCCGGGTCCGCCTTCTCGACGCTGTCGACCTCATCGCCGGGGGTCTCCCCGACAGCGGATACTCCGTCCTCATAGTCGATCATCACCAACGCGACCGCGTGGTACGCGTCATCCTCGGTACCGAGCTTGCCCAGCAGATCGACCATCCATTCCGCCTTGTCCGGCTCGGAGGTCAGGATCGTCGAGCGCAACCCGTAGACGAACCCGAGCGCGGCCAGCGGGTGCCGTAACCGGAGGTTCTTGGCATCGCCGTAGCTCTCCTCGACGCGGTTCGCAGCGTTCTTGCCGAAGCTGGAATCCATCCGCTTGGTGCTGATCAGCAGTTCTGGACCGGTGTCCCAGTCGGACATGATGACATCGACCTGCTTCATGTAGTGCTTGCCCAAGACACTTGCGCTGGAAGCGGATACGCCCTTCATCGAGCGCCGCAACCGCTGCTCGATCAGCTGACGCTCCCGCACCGGCAGTGCCTGCAGCAGATGCGCGATCGCACCGGGCATGATGCGCGGGTCGGTCGCGCGCGGCCACACCGCATCGGGATCGAAGCCGGCACGGCGCAACTCGTAGGCCATCCACACATCCAGCGCCAGGGCGGGCACACCGGTGGTCGACGGTGCACCAAGATACAACGGCACGCCCAGCAGCTTGCGCAACACCCGGAAGTCGGGCTCGAAGCTCAGCGCGTCACCGGTCCGGATCCACGGGTTGGTGTGCTGCCCATCGGGCGCGGCGTCGGCGACGATCCGATCGAAAATGGCCCAGGCGGTGGCCTTCGTGGACGGTTCAGCGGGCACGACGCGACCTTACCGCCCGGCGTGTTGCCAACGAATGACGAGCCGCCCGAACCGATTCCAGATCTGCGTCCAGACCCAACGCGTCGTCGACGAGCGCCACCGCATCGAGCAGCCTGCCGCGCGACAGCAGACCGGCCACACTGCGCCGCACCGCCCGCAGCTCGGCCGCTCGCGCCACCACGACCTCGGGTGCGGGCACCAGCCAGCGATCCGCTTCTCGCGGTTCGATCTTGAGCACGCCGCCGCCGTAGGCGCGCCCCACCATCTCTGCGTGCAACACCGTCACCGAGTTCAACGCGGCCAGCGGTAACAGGTCACGACCGAGCGCGGCGAGTTCGGCGCGCAGGTACACCCCGTGCACCGAATTCAGGTGGTGCGCGTGCGCGCGATTGGTGACAAGCCGCGGCGTATCGGCGTTCATACAGGTCAACAGCAGGTCCGCCGGGGCGAGCAACGGGACCCGGTACCACGGTGTGCGGACGCGACATTTGTAGGCCAGGTGCACCCCGGCGGCCTGGCCCGCCGCGATGTACTGCCGCGCGGCGGACGAGGGATTCTCACCGGGCCGGAACAGGTGCACCGCGCGGCCCTGCGCACCGAGGGCACCGAGTTGCTGGGCCGAGAGCACCAGCCCGCGCAGATGTGCGCTGCCCGGCGGCGACAACGTGAGCAGGTCAGCGTCGTCGAGACCGAGTTCGACGACGCGCTGCGGGGACAACGCGAAATAGCCGTTGTTGCCGGTGACCATGCCGAGCGTGGTCTCACCCCAACGTTCCAGCACGTCGAAATGCCCCGCGGCCTGCAGACCGTGCAACACCTCGACGGGGCGTTGCCCGATCAGACCGCTGACCCATTTGTCCGAGGGGTCTTCGGGTGACCAATGTCGTTGCACCAATTCGGTATTCAGCGAATCCGCGTTGCGGGCACGGTGGATGACGGCGTGCCCGGATGGGCCCGCGCCGAACCCGTCTGCCAGCAGCAGCACCACATCGGCCTCCGCCCCGGGGAAGACCTGCTCGTCGAACATCACCAACTCGACGCTGGCGAACCGGTCGAACAGGAACTTGCGGACCGCGGCGGCATAGTTGACGCTGAGCAATTCCGCAGGCAGCACCAGCGCCATCCGGCCACCGGGAGCCAGGAAGAGCGCGGAATGCACCGTGAACGCCGCCCAGCTGGACGCCAACGCCGAGAGCGTCACCCCCGCGTGCAGCGCCGCACGGCGGGACTGGGCCCGCTGCCTGCCCCGGAAATCCTGGTACCGGATATAAGGCGGGTTTCCCAACACCGCCGTGTAGGTGGGCCGCGGGGTGACATCGAAGAAATCGGCGGTGCGGACCGTCGCCCTGCCACCGGCCTGGGCCACCCGGCGCCGGGCGGAGGCCGCGCTGGCGGCGTGGATCTCGACACCGTGCAGCTCGGGGGTCTCGACCCCGAGACCGCGCAGCCGTTCGGTGGCGGCCACCAGGAAGGCCGCATCGCCGGCGGACGGCTCGAACACCGTGTCGGCGGGGCCGCGGACGGCCCAGTCGGCCAGGTACCTGGTGATCGATGTCGGGGTGAAGAACGCGCCGCGCGCCTTGCGTGCGGCAGCGGTATCTTCGGTCACCCCGTCATTCTCAACGATGGCACCGACAAAACCGGTCAGCCGTCCCCGAGTAGTTGGTCGGCGTCGAAACAACTGTGGTCACCGGTGTGGCACGCGCCACCCACCTGATCGACCTCCAACAGCACGCTGTCGCCGTCACAATCGAGCCGAACCGAGTGCACGTACTGGGTGTGCCCTGAGGTGGCACCCTTGATCCACTGCTCGCCGCGCGATCGCGAGAAATAGGTTGCCTCGCGGGTTTCCAGCGTGCGGGCCAACGCGGCATCGTCCATCCAGGCCACCATCAGGACATCACCGCTACCGCGCTCCTGGACGACCGCGGTGAACAAACCGGCCTCGTTGTGTTTGAGCCGCGATGCGATGGCGGGGTCGAGAGCCATCAGCTCAGTCCTCGGCTCTTCGCGCAAGCGCTCATCGCACCTCGATGCCGTCGGCGGCCATCGCGGCCTTCACCTCACCGATCGTCAGCTCACCGAAATGGAAGACGCTGGCCGCCAGCACCGCATCGGCACCGGCATGCACGGCGGGCGCGAAGTGGTCCACCGCTCCCGCGCCACCGCTGGCGATCACCGGCACCGAGACGGCCTCGCGGACCGCGTGCAGCATCGGCAGATCGAAACCGGCCTTGGTGCCATCGGCGTCCATCGAGTTCAGCAGGATCTCCCCCACCCCCAACTCGGCTCCGCGGCGGGCCCATTCGACGGCGTCGATACCGGTGCCCCGGCGTCCACCGTGGGTGGTCACCTCCCAGCCCGACGGCGTCGGCTCCTGGTCCGCGGGCACCGTCCTGGCATCCACGCTCAGCACGATGCACTGCGAGCCGAACTGGCGGGACAACTCGGCGAGCAGTTCGGGCCGGGCGATGGCCGCGGTGTTGACCGACACCTTGTCCGCGCCCGCCCGCAACAGGATGTCGACATCGGCGACCGTCCGGACGCCGCCGCCGACGGTCAACGGTATGAAAACCTGTTCGGCAGTGCGGCGCACCACCTCCAGCATGGTGCTGCGTCCCGATGAGGACGCGGTGACATCCAGGAAGGTCAGCTCATCGGCCCCGGCGGCGTCGTAGGCCGCGGCCAGCTCGACCGGATCGCCGGCATCTCGGAGATTCTCGAAGTTGACACCCTTGACCACCCGGCCGTCGTCGACGTCCAGGCACGGGATGACCCTGACTGCAATGGCCATGTCAGTAATCCTCCGGGGCCCCGGCCGCGGCCACCAGCTCCAGGATGTCCTGGTGGATACCCGGCGCGGCGGCCAGCGCCGACTTCGATTCGATGGTCCACGGTTCGCCGGCCAGGTCGGTGACGATCCCACCGGCCGACCGCACCAGCGCGACACCGGCGGCGTGGTCCCAGACATGGTGACCGAAACTGATGGCCCCGCCGAGGATTCCGGACGCCACGTAGGCCAGGTCTACCCCGGTGGCCCCGTGCATGCGGATCCGCGAGGACACCCGGCTCAGGTTGGCCAGCACCTCGACGCGGTAACGACCGGGAAACCGGCCCTGTGAATCGATGTTGAAGGTCTGGATACCGATGATGGATTCGGCAAGCCCCGTGGTGCCCAGGGCGGGCATTTCGGTGCCGTTGTCGCGCAACGGCGCACCGACGATGGCGGTGTACCGGTTGCCGACGAACGGCAGCCACGTCAGCCCCGCCACCGGAGTTCCCCGGTACAGCAGCCCGAGCAGGATCGCGGCCATCGGTGAGCCCGCCGCGTAGTTGAATGTGCCGTCGATCGGGTCGAGCACCCAGACCAACTCGGAATCCAGCGGTTCTCCGCCGAATTCCTCGCCGTGCACCCCGATGCCGGTGCGCTCGGACAGCGCGGCGACCACCTGCCGCTCGATGGCCAGGTCCACCTCGGTGGCAAAATCGTTGCCCTGCTTGCGCACCGCCGAATCGGCCCGGTGGCCCGCCACGAACTGCCCCGACGCCTCGTCGAGGATCTCGGCGGCCGTCGCGACCAGGCCGGCCAACCGCTCGGATTCGAGCATCAGCCGCTGACCGCGCCGAGCGCCTCGGGAAGGGTGAATCGCCCTGCGTAGAGCGCCTTTCCGACGATGGCGCCCTCGACCCCGCGGTCGGTCAGGGTGGCGATGGCCCGCAGGTCATCGAGGCTGGACACGCCGCCGGAGGCGATCACCGGGGCATCGGTGCGCTCGGTCACCGCAGCCAGCAGCTCCAGGTTGGGCCCGTTGAGGGTGCCGTCCTTGGTGACATCGGTGACGACGAAGCGCGAACAGCCCTCGCCGACAAGGCGATCCAGCACCGGCCACAGGTCGCCACCGTCGGTTTCCCAACCGCGGCCGCGCAGCCGGTACTCGCCGTTCTCCAGTTTCACGTCCAGACCGACGGCGACCTTGTCACCGTGCTCGGCGATCGCCGCGGCGCACCACTGGGGGTTCTCCAGCGCCGCGGTCCCGAGGTTCACCCGCCGGCACCCGGTGTCCAGCGCGGCGCGCAGCGACTCGTCGTCGCGGATACCACCGGACAGTTCCACGGCAACGTCGAGCTTTCCGACGACCTCGGCGAGCAGTTCACGATTGGAACCGCGACCGAAGGCCGCATCCAGATCGACCAGATGGATCCACTCGGCGCCGTCGCGCTGCCAACCCAACGCCGCGTCCAGGGCCGAGCCGTACTCGGTCTCGCTGCCGGCCACGCCTTGCACGAGGCGTACCGCCCGTCCCTCGACGACATCGACGGCGGGAAGAAGAATCAATGACACGTGCGGTTACCTTACTTGTCGTCTCAATCGAGGCTGTCGACCCAGTTGCGCAGCAGCGTCGCACCGGCGTCGCCGCTCTTCTCGGGGTGGAACTGGGTGGCAGAGAGCGCGCCGTTCTCGACGGCGGCCAGGAACGGCACCGCATGCGTCGCCCAGGTCAGCGTCGCGTCGGCGGCCCCGGTCCAGGTCTGTGCCGCATACGAGTGCACGAAGTAGAACCGGGTGTCGGTGTCGAGGCCCTTGAAAAGGGTGCTCTCCGATGGCGCGTCGACGGTGTTCCACCCCATGTGCGGGATGACCGGAGCGTCCAGTCGCGTCACCGCACCGGGCCATTGGGCGCATCCGCGGGTCTGCACACCGAACTCGACACCCTCGGTGAACATGATCTGCATTCCGACGCAGATCCCCAACACCGGCCGCCCGGCGGTCACGCGCTTGGCGATCAGTCGCTCACCGTCGATCGCACGCAGCCCGGCCATACACGCCTCGTACGCGCCGACACCGGGCACCACCAGACCATCGGCCTGCAGCGCCGCGGCACGATCGGCGGTGACCTCGACCTCGGCGCCGGTGCGCTCCAGGGCACGCTGCGCCGAGCGCAGGTTCCCGGAGCCGTAGTCGAGGATGGTGACCTTCTTGGAAACTCCCACGGTTACAACGTGCCCTTGGTCGAGGGCACGCCGGTGACCCGCGGATCGTATTCGACGGCCTGGCGCAGTGCGCGGGCGACGGCCTTGAACTCGGCCTCGGTGATGTGGTGCGGATCGCGACCGTAGAGGGTGCGCACGTGCAGCGCGATGCGGGCGTTGAAGGCCAGCGACTCGAACACGTGCCGGTTGATCACCGTGTGATAGGGCGCGGTCGAACCGGCACCGGATCCGGCAATGGTGAACTCCACCATGTAATCCGGCTCGCCGGTGTGGACGAAATACGGTCGGCCGGATACGTCCACCGCGGCGTGGGCAAGTGTCTCGTCCATCGGGATGAAGGCGTCACCGAAACGGCGAATACCCCGCTTGTCGCCGAGGGCCTGGCCGAGTGCCTGGCCCAGCACGATCGCGGTGTCCTCGATGGTGTGATGGCCTTCGATCTCGGTGTCACCCTTGGCATGCACGGTGAGATCGAAGCTGGCGTGACTACCCAGCGCGGTCAGCATGTGGTCGAAGAACGGCACGCCGGTGGTGATGTCGACCTGACCGGTGCCGTCCAGGTCGATCTCGACGACGATGTCCGATTCGCGGGTCTTGCGTTCGACCTTGGCCCGGCGGCTCATGAGACTCCTTGGTTCTGCTTCAGGACGCCGGATTCGGCGATCGTGGCACTCACATCGAGGAAGACATCGTTTTCTTCGGCGAGGCCGACGGTGGTCCGCAGGTAGCCGGGCACGCCGACATCGCGGATCAGCACACCGGCATCGAGATAGCGCTGCCAGACGGCCGGGGCATCGGCGAAACCGCCGAAGAGCACGAAGTTGGCATCGCTGGGGATGACGCGGTAACCCATGCCGGTCAGCGCCGACGCGATCCGGCCACGCTCGTCGATCAGCGTCTGCACGCTGCCCAGGGTTTCATCGGCATGGCGCAGCGCGGCGCGCGCACCTGCCTGCGTCAGCGCGGACAGGTGATACGGCAGCCGGACCAACAGAATCGCGTCGATGACGGCGGGGTCGGCGATCAGGTAGCCCAGCCGGCCGCCGGCGAACGCGAACGCCTTGCTCATGGTCCGGGTGACGATGAGCTTGGCCGGATGGTCCGCGATCAGCCCGATGGCGCTGGGCTGGGAGGAGAACTCGCCGTATGCCTCGTCGACGATCACGACCCCGGGCGCGGCATCGAGTACCCGGCGCAGCTCATCCGGTGTGACACTCTGCCCGGAGGGGTTGTTCGGGCTGGCCAGGAAGACCACGTCGGGGCGGTGCTCGGTGATCGCCGCGACGGCACGGTCGGTGTCCAGGCCGAAGTCCTCGGCGCGGGCCGTCTCCAGCCAGTGGGTCTGGGTGCCGTCGGAGATGATGGGGTGCATCGAGTAGGACGGCACGAAACCGATGGCGCGCCGGCCAGGACCACCGAACGCCTGCAGCAGCTGCTGCAGGATCTCATTCGAACCGTTTGCAGCCCAGACATTGTCGACGCCGACCTCGACGCCGGTCTGGGTGCGCAGGTACTCGGCGAGGTCGGCGCGCAGGGCCACCGCGTCGCGATCGGGGTAGCGGTGCAGTTCGGCGGCGGCATCACGCACGGATTCGGCGACATCATCGACGAGCGCCTGGGTGGGCGGGTGCGGGTTCTCGTTGGTGTTCAACCGCACCGGCACCACCAGTTGCGGTGCGCCGTAAGGGGATTTGCCGCGCAGGCTGTCGCGCAGCGGCAGGTCGTCGAGGGTGATCTTGGCCGCACTCACTGTTCGAACCTCCGCCGGACGGCCTCGCCGTGGGCGGGCAGATTCTCCGCCTTGGACAACGTGATCACATGGCCGGCCACGTCTTTGAGTGCGGCCTCGTCGTATTCGACGACGTGGATACCCCGCAGGAACGTCTGCACCGACAGTCCGCTGGAGTGCCGAGCACACCCGGCGGTGGGCAGCACGTGATTCGATCCGGCGCAGTAGTCACCCAGGCTCACCGGCGACCATGCCCCGACGAAGATCGCACCGGCCGAGCGCACCCGGGCAGCGACCGCCGCGGCATCCTCGGTCTGGATCTCCAGATGCTCGGCGGCGTAGGCGTTCACGACCTTCAACCCGGCCTCGACATCGTCGACGAGCACGATCGCCGACTGCGCACCGGTCAGCGCGACGGTGACCCGCTCGCGGTGCACGGTGGTCTCCAGCTGGGCGGCCACCTCGGCGTCGGCGGCGTCGGCCAGCGCCACGCTGTCGGTCACCAGCACGCTGGCGGCCATCTCGTCGTGCTCGGCCTGGCTGATCAGATCGGCGGCGACATGGCGCGGGTCGGCGGTGTGATCGGCAAGGATCGCGATCTCGGTCGGGCCCGCCTCGGCGTCGATACCGACCTGGGATCGGCAGATGCGCTTGGCTGCGGTGACGTAGATGTTGCCGGGCCCGGTGATCATGTCGACCGGATCCAGCTCTTCACCCGAGGTGTCGGTGCCATTTCCCGTCGCTCCGCTCGCCCCAGCGCCGCCGTAGGCCAGCAGCGCCACCGCCTGCGCGCCGCCGACGGCCCACACCTCGTCGACGCCCAGCAGCGCGGCCGCGGCCAAAATCGTCGGGTGCGGCAGACCCTGGAACGCCGGCGGGTTCGATGCCTGCGGCGGGCTCGCGATCACCAGCGAGTCGACACCGGCGGTCTGGGCCGGCACGACGTTCATCACCACGCTCGACGGGTAGACGGCGTTACCGCCGGGCACATAGAGCCCGACGCGCTCGACCGGCACCCAGCGTTCGGTGACGACGGCACCGGGAGCCAGCGTCGTCGTCGTATCGGTGCGGCGCTGGTCGGCGTGCACGACCCGGGTTCGCTCGATGGCGACCTCGAGGGCGGCCCGCACATCGGCATCCAGGACCCGAAGCGCCTCGGCCAGCTTCTCGGCGGGCACCCGGACGGTGTCGGGGCGCACGCCGTCGAAGGACTGACCGTATTCCAGCGCGGCCACCGCGCCGCGGGCCATGACATCGTCGACGATGGGACGGACCCGGGGAATCACGGCGTCGACGTCGACCCCACCGCGCGGCAGGGTGGTACGCAACCGGGCCACGGAAAGGTCCGCACCGCGCAGGTCGATGCGGGACATGAGCGATCCTGATGACGTCACGGGACTATTGTCCCAGAGCAGGCCAAATCGAATTCGGGAGCCGTCATGTCCGCGTCACCGTCACGAAAAGAACATCCCAACAATGCCGCCGGTGTGCCGATGCTGGTGCCGCCCGCGCTGGAGAATTTCCAGATCAAGTACATCAATCCGCTGATGACGCCGCTGAGCCGCAAGATGCCGGGGATGAGCGTCATCCGGCACGTCGGGCGCACCTCCGGCACCGCCTACGAGACGCCGGTCACCGCCTATCGCAAGGGCGATGTCCTGGCCATCGGACTGATCCACGGCAAGACCAACTGGGTGAAGAACGTGCTGGCCGCCGGCTCGGCCGACATCAAGGTATCCGGCAAGGATCTGCACGTGGTCAACCCACGGGTACTGCCCGCAGGCACGGTCGACCGGTCGCTGCCGTTCCTGGCCAGGGTGATGCTGCGCAAGACCGGGGTGTTCGTCGCCGACATCGCCTGAGTCCGGTCGGCCGGACCCGGTTGCACCCGCCTGGGACAATTCCCGGTCATGACCTGGCAGGTGTGGCTGGCGTTCCTCGGCGCCGCGATCGCGATCAGCATCGTTCCCGGACCCGGTGCGGTGCAGTCGATGGCCACCGGGATGTCCGAGGGCCTACGGCGCGGCTGGTATAGCGTGCTCGGGCTGCAGATCGGCCTGATGCTGCAACTGGTGTTGGTCGCCGCCGGTGTCGGTGCCGTCGTCGCGGGTTCGGCGGTCGCGTTCACGATCGTCAAATGGCTCGGCGTGGCCTACCTGGCCTACCTGGCGATCCGGCAATGGCGCACGGCGCCTCGGGATCTGCGCGAGGAAATGGACGCGGCGGCACCGGGCAGCCGGCGCGGTCTGCTATTGCGCGGATTTCTGGTCAACGCGACCAATCCGAAGGGGCTGGTGTTCTTCCTGGCCGCACTCCCGCAGTTCGTCAACCCGGGCATGCCGCTGCTGCCGCAGTGTCTGACGATCGGAATGACGATGCTCGCCGTCGACATCGTGGTGATGGGGATTTATACCGGTCTGGCAGGACGGATGGTCGGCTGGCTGCACAACGCTCGGCAGCAGACCCTCCTCAACCGCGCCATCTCGACGATGTTCGCCCTGGCCGCCGTCGCGCTGTCACTGGTCCGCCGGGCCACGCCTGCCTGAGTCAGCAAATCCCAATTGGGCGCATTTCGTTGCCCAAGGAAGCCTTTTCCGCGCCGAGGAATCGCGACAGCGATGACACCCATTTCGCGGACTCTGCACGCCACAAACTGACACCACCGTAAATACGCGCAGAAACTGCTGGTGTGCCGTAGCTTCTGGCGCATGGCCGATCCCACAGCGCCGCCACGCCGGCGTCGATTGACCCAGAAACCAGCCGCCTTTGCGCTCGGGCTCGGCATCCTCGCGGTGCCCCTTATACCGGTAACAGCTAATGCGGTCCTCCCTGACCGGGACTGGTCGGCCGACGCCGAGGAGGTCACGCCGGTCGAGTTGACCACCGATGGCGGTGAACAGGTCGCTGTCGACGTCATGGACGGCTGGCAGATCATCGACAGCGGATCGTCGGTGGTGATGCACGCTGACGGCAGCGTCGTCATGATCCAGGCCTATGACCGGATGGACCGCGACCCCGCGGCGGTGGCCCAGCGCCTGATGCGGGCCAACCGTCTCGAAGGGGTCAGCGCCGCACTCGATGGCGGGGTGATCAGCGGCAACGGCGCCACACTCTCCGGAGACACCTGCGTCGCGGTGACCACCGACACCACCGGCACCTGCGCCTTCCTCTACGACGACGATGTCGTCGTATCGGTGATCGCCCTCACCGGCCCGGAGAGCCAGGGCCCCGACATCGAGACCATCGCCGGCCTGATCAGCAGGGAGACGCAGCAGTGACCCAGACCGAGGCACCCGCCGCGTCGACACCGAATGCCACACCGGGACCGACCGGACCGGCCCGGGTGCCGGTGGTCTACCGGCCACGTTCGGCGGTGTTCTGGCTGTACGTGATCACCCTGGTGCTGAGCACCTACCTGCTGCTGAGCGCCGACGGCAGCGCCTTCGGCATGGTGATGGACGCGCAGCTCTGGCTGGCGCCGGTGTGGATCGGCTTCATCGTCGTTCTGTTCTGGTTGATGTTCAAATTCGACCCATACCGCAGCGCGCGGCGCTACCCGCAGGCGCTGCTCGCCGGAACCGCACTCGGGGGCACCACCGCGTTGGTGATGGCCGTCAACGGCAACACCGCACTCGCCGGGGTCTGGTCGCGGTATCTGTCGCCGGAGACGATGGCTGCCTGGGAAGCGTCCCTCACCGCGCCGATCATCGAAGAAGCGTCCAAGGGCATGTGTGCGGCGGTCATCCTGGTGCTGTGCTCGTCGGTGTTCCACCGGATTTCCCACGCGTTGCTGGTCGGGATGTTCGTCGGGTTCGGCTTCGACGTCATGGAGGATCTGACATACGCCACCCGGGAAGCGATCTACAGCCTCGATTCCGATCTCGCCGGAGCCATTCCGAATCTGATCCAGCGGGTGCTGACCGCCGTTCCTGCGCATTGGGCGTACACGGGGTTGTTCGCGGTGGGCGTCATGCTGCTGCTACCCACCTTCACCGGACCGCCGCAGTGGTCCTATGCCCGTCGGGTGCTGCTGGCTCTGCCACTGATGGCGGCGGCCTCCTTCATGCATTTCTTCTGGGACTCACCGATCGGCGGCGCATTGGTCAAGATCGCCGTCACCCTGGTCGTGTTCCTGATCCCGGTGTTGTGGTTGCTGCGTTTCGAACGTCAGTGGGTGACCGAGCGCATCGCGGCCGGCCGCGCCGACGGCACCCTTGCCGCGGTGCCCGATGAGGTCCTCGACTCACTGCCGACGGCCAAGGCACGGCGCCGGCTGCGCAAGCAGGCACGGCACAGCGGCGGTCGACGCGCCAAGAAGGCCATGCGACAGGCGCAGAACGAGGCGCTGGAACTGGTGCAGTCCGGCTGAGTCGATGATGGTGCCGCTGGTGTACGCAGAACGACGATCGGCACCCGCACCAAAAGTAGGTCCATGGGGCTTGCGGCACGAATAGGTGGAATCTGAGTTTGCATGACTGGCACGGGTGAGCTGGACGGATGTCAGTGCACGACGACGGTGCGATGATTGAACAGATCGCGACGGATTTTAGTGTGCACCCGATGACGCTGCACAAGTGGATGCGCCAAGCTGATATTGATGAAGGCACCAGGCCCGGCAAGAGCACCGGCGAGTCTGCGGAGCTGCCGGACGCGTGGCGGCGGATCAAGTTGTCGGAGCTAGGTTCTGCGCCGAACTCATCGAGGACTGCCGTGCCAGCGCCCTGTTCGACGCCCATAAGGATGATCCGGGGTTCCGGGTATCGCTACCTGGTCGAAGAGCCCGCGATGCCGTTGAGCCGATCGCCGAACGCGCCGCCTGGCGGATCTGCACCGACAACAAGTGGTGGAGCGTGTTCGGAAAGAAGCGCGGCGAGTACGGCAAAGCCGGACCGCCGGTGCACGACGATCTTGTCGAGCGCGACTTCAGAGCAAAGAGACCAAATCAATTGTGGCTCAGTGCTATCACCGGGCATCGCACCGATGAAGGCAAGCTGTATCCCTGCGCGATCAAGGACGTGTTCTCCAATCATGTCGTTGGATCTTCGATCGACTCCCCGGACGAGATCCCGGGTGGCACGACCGCGCTGAGTCGCGCGGTGACACGACGTGGCGGGGTGGCCGGTTGCATTGTGCATAGCGACCGCGGCAGTCAAGTTAGAAGCAGAAAGTTCTTTCACGCCATGAGTCGCTATAACATGGTCGGCTCAATGGGCCGCGTCGGTGCGGCCGGTGAGAATGCGGCCATGGAGAGCTTCTTCAGCCTCCTACAGAAGAATGTGCTCGATCGCCGCCGTTGGACCACAAGGGAGGAACTGAGGATCGCGAACGTCACGTGAATCAAACGGACCTACCATCGCCGCCGGCGCCAAGTCGGACTCGGGCGGTCGACCACGACCGAGTTCGAAGCAATCATGACCACGCGGACCAGTCGGGCCGCGTGACCGAAAACTGTCACCTGATTGCGCAGCAGACCGGATCGGTACCACACCCTGGCGTCGTTCTGTCACTGCGGCATTGGCTGATGAACGGCAACCGCACACGTGGAACCACTAGCTTGACCGAGCGCATTCAACCATGCTGATGGATGACGATGGCTCCCGCTGGACATACAGCTGAGGCCAGGGCCGCTACTCGTACGTGGTCGTGATCAAGCGCTTGCGAGGGTCGGCTTGTTCCGTCTGCCTGTTCGACGAACACTTCGGGGAACGACCGGTAGCAGTACCCGGCTCCCATACACAGGTCTTCGTCCACCCAGAATGAATCGTGGTCGTCAGGAGCCACCGTCATGCCAGACCCCTTCCTGATGGCTCGCCCGACGCAACAACGCGTTCAGCGACGTACTGGGTCGACTTCACCGCACACCGCATCGCCACTCCAATCAATTACGTTCTTGCACAGTTGATTTCATATATTCAGCTAGTCTATTTGGATCGAATGCGCGATACGCGCCTCAACGAACTGGCGACTGTAGGGAAAGCTTCTGTCATACAGCCCAAGCCGGCGACCCCACCGAGGAAGGGTTCGGATCGCCCAAGCTCCAAGGCGAACGATGGCGTCGGCGAAGGGCAACATTTGAAGCAGCGGGACCAAAACGTCTTGGTCGGTGTCGATTCGGGTAATCCTCCAGTCGCCCTCGATCTTGCGCAGGAGGTAGCGGTCGACGCCGCAGCCGCGTACAGACTTGTGCGGCCACGGCAGAAGCCGCTGCCAAAAGAAGCCGGTTCCGCCGCTGTAGGGGAATGCGGCACGGACCTGGCCGTCGAGAAAGTCGTAGTACGGCAAATTGGTGTCGGTGCCATCCCAGGGGTAGAACTTCATCTGTCGAGCGAACATGTATCCGAACCGAGCCAGGTCGAGCGTATTCTCGCGGCCGTAGTACTCGAGCTGTCCCGTGCTGGAGATGGTCCACACCAGATCCTCTGCCCAGCAGTCTCGCAGCGCCTCGGGCGATTCTTCATTCCACGCGGCGAACCACTTTCGCCAGAAGTCGGTTATGCCATCAAGCGGGAACCCGGCAGCGACGTACATGTCTTCCTGTGCTTTACATCGGCTGAGGAACGGTTCTACCAAGGCTTCCGATTCCTCGATGGGCGGGTGCACGCGGCCGGCTGGGGCATGCACATTCCAGCCTGACGACGCGAGGGTCGACCCTGCGGGCGTCTGGTCGATTTCAGTCATGGGTTCGCTTTCTACGGGTCTACGGCGACGGTACGGGCGTGTTGCCCCGGTGATCGGGCGCGTGCTTCAGGCTCTCGGGCGAGGACGGCTGAGGCTGGGCGCCACAGAGGCTTCAGCGATCACGCTGTCGTCCCACGGAGCAACCAACATCACCATGAAGTCCAGCCCTGGGCAACGCATGCGGCACGGGGCCCGCCTCCAGAGGTAGCGGCTCGCCGAGGTGTACTAAGCTTCGGTTCGCCATCGTGCATCAATGAACTGTATATGTATCACTGATTCTGAGGCAAGAAGCACTGGCTGCCTTCTTCGGAGATCGTTGACGCACACCTCGTTGGCACCAGCTGCGACACCTCCGATGACCAGCTATACGCGAAAATGGGGAAGAAGATGCTGCAGAGCGGGCCAGGCAGGGCAGGCGACTCAGGACAGAGATCATTGCCGCCGCGACATAGCCAGTGTTGAATCAACAATCGTTTTCTGATTCACCGTTGCGGTCCTCGGCGAGATCTGCCTACGATGCGTTCCCGCGACCGCATCGCAGGCGAACGCTCCACCGACGACGAGGCCGCCGACTGCCCTACCGGCAGAAAGACAGCGCACATCAGCGTCTTTCGAGATCTAGATCGCGGGTGCCTTCGTCGAATCACCGCGCCTACACAGAAGAGGAACCCACACATTGACCGAGCCACCGAGCCGTCCGACGGTCGACGCCATTCCCGCCTGCCCCGTCGGGCCGAGCGCACAGGGTCTCAGCGCGACTGATGCCGGTGTGCCGCCGACATCTGACGCGAGAGCCGGGGATCTTGGCGCGATACCGCAACTCCGCCCTCGGTTCACGGCAGGTCGGCTGAGCGTGCTGGGTGCCTTGAGACAGGATCCCTATTGGCCCACACGCATGGGGGTGCCGACTCTGCTCGGCGCGGTCCGCGGTGTGGGCAGACCGACACCGCTGCCACCGGGACCCAAGGGACTGCCCTTCGTAGGATCGCTGTTCGAGTTGCGGCGCAACCCCTTCGAGTACATGCGCCGCAGCGCTCAAGAATACGGCGACGTATTTCGGGTGCCGTTGCCGTTGATCGATATGGTCGCCGTTACCCACCCCGATCTGGTGAGCGCGTTCATGGATGAGTCGACCGGTCGATACAGCATGGCCGGCCCGGCAAGCTTCGCCTGGCCGATCATCGGCGCAGCTGTGCCGATGCTCGAAGGGCCCAAGTTCCGCGAGCGACGAAAGATGCTGCTGCCCATGTTCTCCCGCCGGCACCTCGCGCGGATTGGCGACGTGATCGCCGACGAGTTCGTCAACCGCGTCGATACGTGGGGGGAATGGGCGGACTCGGGACGCGTTGTCGACCTGCAGCATGAGATCGCCAAGGTCACGCTCCCTGCTTTCCTTCGTGCGATGTTCTCTTCCTCGATCACCGAGGAAGAGATTCACAACACCGACATCGACATCCGAATGATGATGGCGCTGGTCGGCGGCGCGTCGATGCTCATGCCTTTCCCTAACCTCCTGCCGTGGTGGGGTCGCCAGAGCGTGCCTCGTTCAGCTCCGAGGCTCTACATGCTTGTCCGGAGGCTTATTAGGCGACGTCGCGAGAATCCCGTCGATACCAGGGACCTCCTCAGCATCCTGCTGGAGGCGCGCTATGAGGATGGTTCCGCGCTGTCCGAGCGTGACCTGGCCATGGAGCTGATGGCCTTGATCGGCGGTGGCTATGAGACCGTGGTGGCCTCGTTGTCGTGGACTCTGGCACTGTTGTTGGCTGAGCCCGATCACCTGTCGACGTTGTATGCCGAGATTAGTGCGCTCGGCGGTGCGGTACCGACTCCCGATGACCTTCCCCGATTGACTTGGGCGAAGGCCTGCTTTGATGAAGGTCAACGGCTGCAGGGACATCCGCTAAATCCACGCTTCGCCATGGCAGACAATGAGCTTGGTGGTTACGTCCTTCCCAAGTTCACGATGGTGGGCGCTCCGATGTATGCCATTCACCGCGACCCTCGGTGGTGGCCCGATCCCGACGTGTACGATCCGCGACGCTTCACCGACGAGGCAGTCGTCCGGGCACGTCCACGTTTGGCCTTCATGCCCTTCGGTTCAGGTCCACACCACTGCATCGGCACCGGCCTTGCCTACATGAATGCTCAATTCCTGCTGGCGATCATCTTTCAACGCTATCGCTTGCACCTGCAGCCGGGATGGCAACCGCAGCACAAGTTCTCCTTCTCGGTCACCGTTGACGGCGGCCTGCCGGTGACGCTCAGCCGAGTGTGAGCGCTGACCGTAGAGATGCTCCCCGTACGTCCACCTCAGAAAGGAAGCTCCAATGACTCTCGTTCACAAGGCGTTTACCGAAACTCCATACACGCCTGAGCTGTTCAGTTTCGTCAGCCGTTTCGAGTCGCCGATCGCCCAGCAGTACTTCGCGATCATGCCGCAGTTCCTTGACAGGGTCAAAGCCCAGGAGGAAGCCATGTGTGCCGCCGGCGTGCCAGCCGACGGGATCACCGATTTTCTGCGCGACTATATGCATGCATGGGATCAAGACGATGACACGAAGTTCGATCTACGCAGAGCATTGGCGTGCGTCACCGAAGACATGGTGTTCACACTCTCGGCGACGTTCAAGTATCAATGGCGTAATCACAAAGTGGGCTGGAGTAGCTCGCGGCTGGCCAAGGTATGCTCGGCCCTGCTCTACGGCGGCAGCCGGGAAGTGATCTTCGGACCGATGAGCGATTCTCCCGATGATCTGCCCACCTTCAGCTTCTACGATGACACCTTGCGGATCGCGATGCCGTGGGGCATCCCCTTCGAAGGCGCGTGGAGCCGCTGGATTCCTCGCTTCCTGCAGTTCGGGCCGCTGCGGCGGACCTGGTTGATCACAGGGATGGACCGCTATGTCATGCGCCGCGAGAACAACGAATGGCGCATCGCCCGCATCGATACCGATTGGGACATTGCACAAGCTCTCATGCAGCTGCTGCCAATCCGTACACCGACCTTCTGAGAAGCCGACAAGTTGTTCGACAGCATCCGATGACGCCACGGCCGTCGCGGGGTTGGCCGTGGCGTCATCGGTACGACGAGCGCCACCGCGCGATCTGGCGGCCGATGTCGGTCTGTGAGGGCTCGTCATAGAGCCATTCACGAGCGAGTCGGTGCCAGTTGTTGGTGGCCGCCAGTTGTCCAAGTGTGGCGGCGGTCATGAACGCCGCGCGGCGCGCGAAGAGGTGTTCAGGGGGAAGGTGCTGACGGGTGACGGCGGCGAACTCCGATGACGTGGGATCCATGGCAAGCACCAGCGAGGTGGTTGCCAGCTCCGCAGTCATGCACACGGGCTCATCGCGCAGAAACCAGTCGCAGGTGGACCACACGTATTCCAGTACGTCACGCGGGGCCACCTTCGATCGCCGGTCAACGATGCCCCGCTCGACGGCAAGACGGTAGACGTCCTCGGCGCGACGCTCGACGGCCCCGCATAGCACCGCCTTTTCCAACCCCACGTGCACCGGATCCATCCGCTGGTGAAGGCCGAAATCTACGAATCCCACGCGCCCGTCGCGGC
Source organism: Arthrobacter sp. SLBN-53 (assembly GCF_006715585.1). Taxonomy (NCBI): domain Bacteria; kingdom Bacillati; phylum Actinomycetota; class Actinomycetes; order Micrococcales; family Micrococcaceae; genus Arthrobacter; species Arthrobacter sp. SLBN-53. The sequence continues at coordinate 5,294,999 of NZ_VFNN01000001.1, read as the reverse complement.
ACAGCAGAACATTGCCCGGGTGCGGATCGCCACCGAACTCGTGATCGATGTATAGCGAACTGACATAGAACCGAAAGATCAACTCCCCATATATGTTTCGGTCGTCTTGTGGAGCAGCGCTCATGTCGTCGAAACCGACACCGTCGAGGTAGTCGGTCACCAGGACGCGGGGACTGCAGTGAGCCACCACGGCATCGGGAACGTGCACGAAGGGGTGATCGCGGTAGCGCGCAGCGACCTGGTGCTGGGTGTGCGCCTCGCGCAGGTAGTCCAGTTCACCTTCCAACTGCTGAGTGATCTCGTCGATCATTGCGGTGTTCAGAGAGGGATACAGGGCGCGCATCAGTACCATGGCGGCCGCCATGTTGCGCACGTCGGAGCGCACCGCAGCGTCGATCCCGGGATACTGGACCTTGACCACCACGTCACGACCGTCGAGCAGGCGTGCTCGATGCACCTGGCCGATCGAGGCGGCCGCCAGTGGAGAGTCATCGAAGTCTGAGAACACTGCCTTCATCGGGCCGAGGTCCTCCTCGATTACCCCGCGCATGTCCGCAGCAGACACGACCGGCGCCTGATCGCGCAACGCTGCCAGCTTGGCGCGAAACTCTTCTCGCCGCGATTCGGGCACCAGTCCGAGGTCGAACACCGACATGGCTTGTCCGACCTTCATCGCCACCCCCTTCATGCTTCCCAGGACGTCGACCAGATTCTCGGCGGCGTCCATGGCGGCACGATCAGCCAGCACCTCTTTCGCGCGTTCGGACCGACCCACCATGGACAGCCGAGCGCCGGCGCCGCGTGCGGCCTGGCGGGCGGCGAGTTTGCCCAGCGTCACACCTCTGGCCACGCGGCCACCTGAGATCGGCTTCGCCATGTTCGCGGCATTTCCTTCCGCTCATCACGGGCTGCTATGACCGGCCCGCAAGTTTCGGGTATCGCCAGATCAGCGCGACGCCTGTAGGACGGGGATGAGATATCGGTGGGCGAAGGCGCGGGCGGTGGCCTCGTCGTCCACGACGACATAGGGCGACGGTGAGATCACGAGTGTCGCGGTGATCCGCAACGACACATCGAGCGCTCGCTCGATCGCCTCGGCCGAATACTCTTCGTCACTGAGGATGGTGGCCGCGGCACTGACATAATCGCGATACCGCGAGGCATCCATGTCCAGGATGCGGCGGGTGAACGTGTCGCTTTCGTATTCCAGGAGTGCACGCAACATCGGGTGACTGCGCACTTCCCGCATGCCCATCACGAATACCTCGATCATCTTGTCCTCGATCGAGGTCTTCGCCGAGACCGCGGGATAGGCGCGACTGAAAAACCCGACCACCTCGCGTTGGGTTACGGCGGCGACGATCTGGTCCTTGTCACCGCACTGGCGGTAGAGCGTGGGCCGCGATACCCCTGCCCTGTGGGCGATCGCGGCGACCGAGGTCCGCGCAATGCCGTGGTTGACGAACTCCGCCAACGCGGCATCGAGCATGCGCTCCCTGGACGACGTACCCGGCCGTTGCTCCAGCGCCGTCAGTGATGCCGCAAGCGCCGAGAGGTCCATGGTCCACCAGGGTAGGACATGCGTGCCCGACCGTCGGCACTACGAAGCAACGCACTCGCCTCTCGGCATCAACCCGACTGCCACAGATTCCTGCACATATCTACACACCAGTGGCGGGCGTGTCCCACGAAATGCATAGCGCTTCGCAACATTGTTGCAGGTCAACGCTTTACCGCCCATGCGGGATCGCTTCGATTCGCAATACCCACTCGCCACCACCGCGCGTTGTGTGTAACAATGAATCAACTTTGATTCAGTGATGTACGGCACGTGAGCGGCCTTTGCGGCCTATCCGATGCCGTGCGTCACGACCCGGGGGGCCGAGGTGTACTGCTACATCAACGAGGTGTTGAGTGGCGATTGTTGACCGCGGCCTCGACCGTGCACCCGCGGTGATCAAACGGGTCCTGCACGCTCACCCGATCGCCGCACTCGAGACCGTCGGCGCGCAGGTCGCGCTGGGGGTACGCGTCATGCAGTACACGGTGCTCGACGGCGTGCGGCTACGCACCGATCTCGTCGAGACTCTCAAGCAGGCAGCGTTCATGTCCGCGACGGCGTTCACCCCCACCGTGCTGGTCACCATTCCCATCTGTGTCACACTGTCGATCCAATTCGCATTGGTTGCAGGGCAAGTCGGTGCTTCCTCGCTCGCCGGTGCAGCAACCGGAATGGTAGTCATCCGCCAAGGCGCACCGCTGGTGGCGTCTCTCCTGCTGGCGACCGCCGTCGGTTCGGCCGTGTGCGCCGACCTGGGATCGCGGGCGATCCGGGAAGAGATCGAAGCGCTGCAGGTGATGGGAATCGATCCCGTGCGGCGGTTGGTGGTACCCCGCCTCGTTGCCATCGTGGTGATCGGGATCCTGCTCACCGGGATGACCACCTTCGTCGGGTTCATCGCCAGCTATCTGTTCACCGTCTACGTCCAAGAGGGCACACCCGGGTCCTTCGTCGCGACGTTCGCCTCGTTCTCGACGATTGGTGATCTGTGGCTGGCTATCGGCAAGTCTGCCGTCTTCGGGGTCATCGTGGCGGTGGTGTGCTGTCACAAGGGTTTGACGACACGCGGTGGGCCGGCAGGCGTGGCGAACTCGGTCAACGCCGCGGTGGTGGAGGCCGTGCTGTTGATGATGATCGTCAACCTCACCCTCAGCCAGGTCTATGACCTGGTATTCCCCAGGGCTACCCTGTGAACGCCTCCGCACCGTCGAAATACGCTGTAGCGCAACTGGCATTCCTGCGCTCGGCGAGGCAGCCGATCACCCGAATCGTCACCACTGCCGGGCATCTGGTGGAGTTCGCGTTTCGGGTGCTGGTCTCCCTCCCGGTGGTCGTGACGCGCTATCGCGCCGAGCTGCTCCGGCAGCTGTCCGATGTCACCTTTGGAAACGGATCGATCGTCGTCGGCGGGGGAACACTGAACGTCGCCGCGGTGCTCGGACTGACCGCCGGCGGCTTGGTGGCGGTCGAGGGTTTCAACGCACTCAACCTGCTCGGGTTGGGCCCCGCCATGGGGTTGGTGTCCTCGTTTGCCATCACCCGGGAACTGGCGCCGGTGATGATCGCCATGGCCTTCATTGCGCAAGCCGGGTGCCGCTGCACGGCTCAGCTCGGTGCGATGCGCATCAGTGAAGAGATCGACGCACTCGATGCCCTGGCGATCAAACCGATCCCCTACCTGGTGGCTACTCGCGTGCTGGGTTCGGTGATCGCCGTGATCCCGTTGTTTCTGACCGCACTGGCACTGGCCTACGCAGCGTGCCAATTCGTCAGTCTCATCGCCGGCCAATCAGCGGGCTCTTACCTGCACTACTTCTCGATGGTGCTGACCGCACGCGACATTCTCTTCGCCACCATCAAGGCGACGATCTTCGTGTTCATCTCCTCGACCATCCAGAACTACTACGGCTTCTACGCTTCGGGCGGCCCGGAGGGCGTCGGAGTTGCAGCCGGGAAGGCCATGCGCGCCAGCGTCACCGCCGTGATGATCGTCAACATGCTGCTGACCATGGCGCTGTGGGGCGTGGTCTCGGGTGCACGGCTGGGTGGGTGACAGATGCCCAATCCCCTGGACCCAGATCCGCGAGCCAGTTCCCAGCAACGCCTGGCGGTGCTGGGCGCGTGTTCGATCGTCATCGTCGTGTGCGCCGCCGTGCTGATGGTGGCCCAGTCCCGCGGACTCCTCGACGACTTCGTCCGCGTGCGAATCGATTTGACCGACATCGGCGACGGTCTGCCGGTGCGCTCGGACGTGAAATTCCGTGGCGTATTGGTGGGTATGGTCACCGCGGTCACCGCCTCACCAGATGGCCGCGGTCCCAACACCGTCGAGGTGTTCCTGGATCCCGAGTATGCCAACCACATTCCCAGCTCCGTGACCGCCCGCGTCGTGCCGGCCAACCTGTTCGCCGTCTCGGCCGTGCAACTGGTTGATCACGACGGCGAACTCGGCACACTGCGGGACGGATCGGTGATCCGCGAGGACCGGACACTGCCCACCGTGCTGTTTCAGAACGTGCTGGCCAAGTTACGTGAAGTGGTCAATGCCGCCGCACAAGCGCCCAACGGCGACGATGTCGGTGCCCTGACGGCGTTGACTCAGGCGACTCAGGGCCGAGGCGACAAAATCATCGCCGCTGCAGGCGGGTTGAACCGCATCGTGACCCAGCTGAACGCTCAGATGGCCGGTCCCACATCCGGCGAGGGCACGCTGTCGACGTTGCGGGATGCCGCCGACGTCCTGCGCGCCGCTGCACCCGAACTGTCGGAAACGTTGGATGCCTCCCTGCAGCCGATGCGCACGCTAGCCGAACAGCGCAGCGCCTTGGCGGAGTTCCTCTCCGGCGGACTCACCACCACGTCCACCATCGCCGACGCCCTCGACCACCAAAGCGACCGGATGATCACCATCAGCACTCAACTCAGCCCCGCGCTGGGCGTCATCGCCGAGCACGCCGACCAGTTCCACGGGGTCGCAACCCGACTACAGACGTTGGGCAACAAGTTCTACGACGAGGCCTGGGACCCTGCGACCAATCTCGTCACCATCAAGGCCGCCGTCGGATTCGCGCCGACCCGAACCTATGTGCGTGCCGACTGCCCCCGCTACGGGCAGCTGGCCGGACCCAGTTGCCAGACCGCCCCCGAGGTCCCCACCGCGCCAGACCTGCTGCCCGCCTTGGACTCGATGGGCCTGCCTGCGCCACCAGGGGTCCCCGAAAACCGGCCCAATCTCGCGCCGCCGCGGGACTCGATCGACCAGGGGCCCCCTGCAGCATCCCCCGCCCAGCCTCCTGCCCCAACCGAAGCCGGTCCGGCGCAGCCTGCGGCCTTCGGTGGCACCGTCGGGCCGGTCGGCAGCGACGACGAGCGCGCTCAGCTCAGCCGCATCATCGGCGGGCCCGCAACCTCGGTGACCCAGCTTCTGCTCGGACCGATCACCCGCGGCGCCACGGTCGAGGTCACCCCCGCAGGGGGGGTGCGATGACACGGCATCGCCGCACACTGCTCGGACTGGCGCTGTTCACTACCTTCAGCCTCCTGGCCACCTGGCTCGTCTTCACCACCGTCGACCGAGGCGTCTCTGGCCCCACCTCGACCTACACAGCCGTATTCACCGATGTCTCCGGGTTGGCCGTCGGAGATGACGTCCGCGTGGCCGGGGTCCGCATCGGACGTGTGGATGCGATCGAGCTCGTCGATAACCAGGCGCAGGTCACTTTTCGTACACAGCAATCCCAAACGCTCTACAGCACCACTCTGGCATCGGTGACCTATCAAAACGTCATCGGCCAGCGCTACCTCGGCTTGTCAGACCGTGGCGGTCAGCGCCAGATACTTCCCGCCGGCGGCCGCATCGCCCACACCACACCCTCATTCGATATTTCCACCTTGCTCAACGGATTCGAACCACTGTTCACCGAGCTGGACCCCGACCAGGTCAACAACCTGACCAACGCCATCGTGCTGGCGTTCCAAGGCGGCCGAGGCTCACTTGCGTCCCTGACTTCGCAGGCCTCCCACCTGGCCGCCACGCTGGCCGGACCCGATCAGTCACTGGCCGTCATGATCACCGACCTCGACGCCCTGACGGCTGCGGTAGTCCGCCAGGCAGACGCGCTGGAATCCATTCTGGCGCAGTCACATCACATCGTCGCCGACATTGCGCAACGCCGAGAAGGTCTTCTCGCCTCCATGGCCTCGATCACCGGCACGCTGGACAAACTCGGCCGAATCGTCGCCGCCATCACTCCCGATGTCCAGGCGCTCGTGGGACGCGAACCCGGCTTCCTACAGCACGGACTCAACGACGGCCGCGCGCGCTTTGCCTACATGGCCGCCAACCTCCCCCTACTGCTCAAAGGGCTGGCCCGCATCACCCAGGAAGGCAGCTACGTCAACGCCTACGCCTGCGACGTCGACTTCGGCCTGTGGCAGGGCCTGCTGCACTGGTTCCGCGCCTTTGTCATCGCTGCCACACCTGGCGCGGTCGACGCACCCCGACACTCCCCGGTGTGCCGATGACCACGATGACCACCACCCAGCGCGCATTGCGGACACACCTGCGCCGACCCATCGAGAACTGGAACCGACCCTGGCTGGGCCTGACCGCCATCCTGGCCGGCGCTGCTCTGCTCGTCTCGGTGGTGGTCGTCAGCCACCTCGATATCGGCCGGATCCGCTACACCGCCGAGTTCCTACAGGCGGCCCAACTCAGTACCGGCGACCGCGTCACCATCGCCGGCATCGAGGTCGGCACGGTCAACGACATCACCCTGGCCGGCACCCACGTGCTGGCCACCTTCAGTGTCGACAAGAATGTCCGGATCGGCGCAGACAGCCGTGCCGCGATCAAACTGACCACGATCTTGGGATCGCGCTATCTGGAACTGACACCTGCCGGTGACGGCGTGCTGCAGGATCGACGTATACCCCAGGAGCGCACTGCTGTTCCCTACGACCTGCAGCGCACCCTGGCCGACGCCACCGACTCGCTGGGCTCCATCGACGCCGCCCAGATGACCCGGTCGGTGGAGGTCATGAATACCGCGCTGCAGGGCCTGCCCGAACAACTTCCCGAGGCCCTGGGCAATCTGCGTTCCCTGACCGATGTCGTCGCCACTCGACGCGGCCAGCTGTCCACCCTGCTGACCAATGTCGACACCGTCGTCGATCTGCTGGTCCGGCAAAAGGCCGAGCTCGGATCGCTGGTTCTGCAAGGCAATCAGCTCCTCGACGAGATCACCACACGACGGGCAGCCATGCAGAGGCTGTTCGACGGTGTCACCACATTGGTCGAGCACGCCCACACGATCCTGCGTGACGAGCCGCACCTCGACGAACTGATCGAAAATTCCCACGAGTTCACCCGCATGCTGGCAGAACATGACGCACTGCTGCGCAGCGTTCTTGAGACCGCACCCGTGGCCGTACGCAACGTGGCCAACGTCACCGGCAGCGGAAACTCCGTGAGCCTCAACGTGCCCGCCGGCCCCTTCGTCGACTCTTGGATGTGCGCGCTCAGTGGCCGCGCCAGGCAGTTCAACCTGGTCGAGTACTTCAAGGATTGTCAATGACACGACGTTGCAAGATCGTGCTCATCACAACCGTTCTCGCTGTGGCGTCGGTGGTCGGCGCATTGTTCGTCCCGCGGCTGCTACCCAGTCACATCACCGTGACGGCGCACTTCGCCGATGGGGTGGGCCTGTACGTCGACAACGCGGTCTCCGTCCTCGGCATGCCCATCGGCCATGTCACCAAGATCGAACCCCGCGGCGGATATGTCGATGTCACCCTCAAGATCGACAAGGACGTCGAGATCCCCGCCGATGTTTCGGCGGTCACCGTATCGGCCTCGCTGCTCACCGACCGCCACGTCGAACTCACCCCGCCTTACACCGGCGGCCCGACACTGCGTGATGGCGACCAGATCGGTCTCGGAAACACCCGCACACCGGTCGAATTCGATCAGACGCTGGCCACGATGGACAAGCTGGGAACGGCACTGCGCGGTGACGGTGACGGTGGCGGACCGCTCGGCGACCTGGTCGCCATCGGATCACAGATCACCAGCGAGGATTCCGACAGAATCAAGTCCACTCTCGACAGCCTCGCACAGGCCCTGCAGGTCGGTCCCGATGGCGGTGCGGAGACGCAGCGGAGCATGAGTGACATTCTGAGCGGTGTCGGTGAACTCACCCAGAGCGCCGCGACCAACGACGCCGCCATTCGCCACTTCGGTTCCAATGTCCGCCAACTCAGCGATATCCTCGCCGACCAGGACCTCGGATCGGGCGACACCGGCGCCAAGGCCAACGAACTCCTCCAACAAGTCACCGACCTTCTGCAACGCCACCGCGACGAACTCCGCGAGACCTTCACCTACGCATCGTCGATCACCGACACACTGGCGGCCAACCAACGCGGACTCAAGGAGCTCCTCGATGTCGCGCCGCTGGCCGTCGACAACGTCGCCAATGTCATCGATCCCGCGGCCGGCAGCCTGCGCGTGCACCTCATGATCGACAAGATCGTCCTCAATGGCCAATTCGCCAAGGAAGTCTGCAATCTGATGGGCCTCAAACAGCTCAGCTGCGCCTCCGGAACACTGCGGGACTACGGCCCCGACTTCGGACTGTCATCAGTACTGGACCTGATGGCCAACGGTGTGACCGGAGCACCCCGATGAGCCGCGGCAACATCCTGTCCACCGCCCGCATCAGCCTGGCCTGCTCCGCTGCGATACTTCTCGCCGGATGTGGTTCCGGGCTGGACGCAGTACCGCTGCCCTCCCCCGGCCCCAGCGGTCAAAACTATGAACTGACAGCCCAATTCACGGACGCACTCAACCTTCCGGCCAAAGCCAAGGTGCGGCTCTACGGCGCCGATATCGGTGAGGTGACCGACATCACCGCCCACGACTTCACCGCCCAGGTCCGCATGAGAATCAGCGCACGCATCGAACTGCCGACCGGATCGACCGCAGAGCTGCGCTCAGCCACACCCCTGGGTGATGTGTTCGTCCAACTGCGGCCGGGCCCCGGGACCACACCGTTGCACGACGGCGACACCATCAGCGTCGGCGACACCGCCGCAGCACCCACGGTGGAAGAACTCCTCAGCTCGATGGCTCTGTTGACCAACGGTGGATCCATCCGCGCCCTGGCCGACAGAATCAACGGCGCCGGACGTGCCATCGGTTCCGATGGCACCAAACTGAGCGACCTGATCGGCCACACCCGCACGCTGCTCGACGGGCTCAGCGCACGCAACGACCAACTGGATGCCGCACTGCAGAGCACCCGGGACTTGACCGCTGACCTCAGCGTCCACCGCAGCACCATCGAGAATTCCCTGTCGGCCGGTGCACCGGCACTGTCCGTCCTCGCCGAAAACACCGGCAGTTTACTGGATCTGGCCGACCGCGTCGGACGCATCAGCGCTCAACTGTCCCGATTCCCCTCGCTACAGGGCACCGACACCACGAGCGTGGCCGCCGACCTGAATCAGCTGTCGACCATCCTCAACGACATCTCCACCGACCCCAACCTCTCGCTGACATCGTTCAACCGACTACTGGGTATCTTCACCAAGATCACCAATTCCACCTCGGCGCACGCCCGCCTGGAAATCGCCAAGCTCGCCCTGGTGCCTTGGCCGGACAAGAACTACCCCGGCGATCCGGGCTTTCACGGTCCCGACGGCACCGACTGGCACCAGCTCGTCGGTGGCCTGCGCTACCAGTGGAATCTGCTACTGGGCAGAATCTACGGAGCCAACCGATGACGTCGATCATCACACGGGTACGCCGGCATCGCGGCGCACTGTCCTGCCTCGGATTGGCATTCATCACAGTTTTGTCCGGCCTCTACATCGCATTCGGAACCACCACGGTGAACCCCCTGACCCCGACCATGACGATCACCGTGCGCATCCCAGAATCCGGCGGACTGTTGGCACAGCAGGAAGTCACCTACCGCGGCATCCCCATCGGACGCGTGCAGTCGATAGTCCTCGACGGCCGCGGCGTCCAGGCCGTTCTGAAGATCCAGTCCTCGGCTCGCATACCTCGCGACAGCCCGGTCCGGGTATCGGGACTGTCGGCCGGCGGCGAACAGTTCATCGACTTTCGGCCCGATGACGACCACGGCCCCTACCTGAACAACGGCGCGGTCATAGAAGGGTCTCAGGTGACGCTTCCCACCACGCTGCCGACCATCATCGATCACAGCCGCGGTGCGCTCGCCCAGATCGACACCGACAAGTTACGCGCCATGATGGCCGAGCTGCGCGTCAGCCACGACGGCCCGCGCAAACTCGCGGCCATCCTCGACGGCGCCACGCTGCTGGCCACGACGGTGGACTCGGTGCTACCGGAACTCACCAGCACCTTGAGCACCACGAAGATCGTCTTCGGAACCCTCGCCGACTCCGGAGCAGGTCTTCAGCAGACGGCCGCCAACGCCCACCACATCCTGGCCGGGGTCGGCGCCATGGACGACGGCTTCCGCACCCTGGTGCTCCGCGGCAATCCGCAGTTGACCGCCGCCAACGACCTCATCACCGACAACCGCCAGAACGTGGTGCAGATTCTCGGCAACTTGACCACGCTGTCCCAGATCGTCTATCAGCGCATCCCCGCCCTCGAAGACCTCTGGCGACCCGACCGCGATCCCGTGATCGACCGAATCTCCTCGGTACTGCACGACGGCGGCATCTGGGGCGTCGGCGACATCTACCCGAAGTATCGCTGCGACTACGACCTGCCCCGCGCCGCTCCCACCCAAGCCGACTTCCCCGAGCCCTACCTCTACACCTACTGCGACAACCCCGATCCGTCCGTTCTGGTCCGCGGCGCTCGCAACGCACCACGTCCACCGGACGACGACACTGCGGGCCCGCCGCCGGGACACGACCCACTGGCCCGGACCGCAGCTACCCCGCAGTACCCGCCCTACACAATGCCCACCGATTACGCCGGGCCCCCCATGCCCCAACAGCCGCCCAACTGAGCAAGAGCAGGACACGATGACCAAGAACGCCGCTACCACCGATGTGTTCGACGCCGTACGCCTCGACGAGGCCCGCTCGGACGCGACCGCAGACGCCGAGCAGACAACCGACGAGAACCACGGTCCCGATCCCGACGGCACCGCCGACGGTACCCCGCCGCCACACACACGCCGATTGTCCCGACGCCGGGCCGCAGTGGTTTTGGTGACACTCGGGGCACTGGGATCCTCAATCTATCTGGGATACAATCTCTTTGAGAATCATCGCGTCAACGCCGCCGCAGATGCGGCGTTACACGCCGCGCGTGACTACGCCCTGACCCTGACCACGCTGGACTCCGCCCACCTCGACGACAACTACACCCGCACCCTCGACGGAGCTACCGGCGAGTTCAAAGATGCATACAGCCAGGGCGCAACTCAACTGCGGCAAATCCTCATCGACAACAAGGCCACCGGAACCGGGATCGTGGTCGACGCCGCAGTGAAATCGGCGACCGTCGATCGCGTCGAGGTCCTACTCTTCGTCGACCAGTCGATCACCAACCTGGCCAACCCCAGCCCGCGCATCGACCGCAACAGAATCGCCATGACCATGCAACGAAACGACGGCCGCTGGCTGGCCAGCAAGGTCGACATCCTGTGAGCACCGACAGCGACACCACGAGGGAAGCGCCGCAGGTGAAATCGGCCGAGGGCCGATCCTCGGTCCACTCGACCGTGGCGCCCGCGGACCATGCGAAGGAAGCGCGAAGACGGCGCGCGGCGATCCGCCAGGTCGTGCTGTGGGCGGTCTCCTTTTTCGTGGTCGGTGCGCGTCGCGCCAGGCGCTGGGTCCTGTGCATCCTCCTGACAGGTTCACTTGCGGCCCTGGCGTATACGAGCTACCTGCTCTACGAACAGCGACACCAGCAAGCCGCAACATCTCAGGCACTCGACACTGCCCGCACCTACGCGGCAACACTGACCACCACCGATCAATCGGCGATCGACCAGAACATCCAGCAGGTGCTCGACGGCGCCACCGCCGACTTCAAAGACACCTACGGACGCGCCGCTTCCCAGCTGCGAAAGATGCTGATCGACAACAAGGTTTCCACGACGGGAACTGTCACCGACGCCGCCGTGATCGGCGCCGACGGCAACGATGTCGAGGTACTGCTGGCCGTCGCGCAGGACGTCTCCAGCGCGGAGGCACCCGAGCCGCGCACGGACTCCCTGAGCGTGACAATGACGATGCGTCACATCGACGGCCGATGGCTGGCCGCGGATGTCGCACTGGCCGGCGGTCAGGACCAACCGTGATCACCCGCGTCAGCGCCGCGACCACCATGGCGCTTGCGGTCTCGTTGACAGTCGCCTCTCCGGCGCACGCCTCGGCGGAGCAGCTGTGCGGCGAAGTCGGCGGGAAGTGGACTCCTCCGCAGTGCACGGTCACCGTGCAGTCCCAACGAAAGGCCACGCTCACAATCACGGTGGATCTCGCCCCAGCGGTACTGGAAAATCGTTCGATCACAACAGAGTTGACCGACTACTACCGAGCCCTGTTCGCCGGCTGGACCGCCACCGGCAGACTGACTCCACGGGATGGCAACGCCACGGCAACCGCGACCACCCACCCCGGTCCAGGGTCCGTCGAGAACCTGATCGTCCACGAAACATTCGCCCCAGCGGGTGTGCAGCCCAACAACGCCTACCGCTCGTTCGTCTTCGATAACGCGACCGGCAGACAACTGGCGCTGCCCGATCTGTTCAAAGCCGGCATCGATCCGTACCGCGCAGTCACCGACGCCGCCGGACCCACGCTGCAGGCGGCACTCGACGCCGCCCCGCCGCCGCATCTGCCCAACACCTACCCCTTCACTGCCGAGCATTGGCAACCCGGCAGTCACGGACCAGGATTCAGCGGCGACTACCGCGCCTTCGCGCTCACCACCGACGGACTGATCCTGTACATGCCCGACCAGCCCATGCAACGCGAAGAACCGACTCCTGAAAGGCAACTCGCCTGGTCCATGGATGGGGGGACGATCACCCTCACCCTCCCGCTATCCGCACTCAGCCCGCTGTTGCGGCCTCAATACGGAGGAACACCATGACCGAGGACCATTCCCTCGAGCGCCAGCCGGTCCTCGACGAGAACTCACTGCTATGGCGGTGGCTCGGCGACATGAGAATCACCTTCGAAGGTGGAACCGCCGGCCTGCTGCAAACAATGCACCCTGCCATCGGTCACGCACTCATCGACCATTCAGACTTCTTCGCCAACCCCGTCGACCGCGTGTTCCGCTCTCTACCGGGCATTCTGGGATCGGTCTACCGAGCAGACGCGGACACGACGGCAACGAGTGTGCGGGACTACCACCGCACCATCACCGGAGAACTGCCCGACGGCAGCCGCTACCACGCGCTGACCCCCAACACATTCTGGTGGGCGCACGCCACATTTCAACGGATGGTCGACCGAGTCGCCCAGCACTGGGACCATCACGATCTCACCACTGCCGAATCCGAACAGCTCTACCTCGAAGGCTGCGTCTGGTATCGCCGCTATGGAGTCAGCACCACCCCGCTTCCCCCGCACCGCTACGCCTTCGAACAGAAGCTTCACACCTACTGCACCCACATCCTGCAACCAAACCCTGCCTCGGACTTCCTCATCGACCTCATCGATCGCGGCGACGTCCCCGATATGAGCGCCTCACCCTCCTACCCCACCACAGCAGCACTCAAGCCCTACACCGACCGACTGCTGCCCAACCCCAGATTCCGCGCCGTGCTCGGCCCACCGATGCGATTGACGATCTTCGGCGGTCTCCCGGCACCGGTGCGCCATCGGTTCGGCATCCGGTGGTCACGACGCGACGAACTCGCCTACCGCGGGCTACGCGCAACCGTTCGGGCCGGCTGGCCGTTGGTGCCCGAATCGCTTCGCTGGCACAGCGAAGCAGCCCACGCACGCAAACGCACCATGACGCCCCGTTAAGGACAGCACATGACCGACATCAACCACCGATCGTCCGCAGAGACTCACGCCTACAACTACTTCCGGACGGCAAATCAGCCCCTGCGTCCCGCGCCGCCGCGCATCGTCATCGACCCGATCTGGACGCCTCCGCGGCGCACCATGCTCACCGATTGGATCGACGACGTCGACATCCACGAGCACCCCTCGCTTCCGCTGCTGCAGGATCACTTCTGGCAAGGTGACCGTTTCATGGATCCCGTGGTCGCCGATTTCCGCGCGATGGGCCCAAGCGCCGGCCGCCGAATGCTCGACACCGCACTCGCCCACGGCATCACCGCAGTCACCGACCCGCCACCGAGCCTGATCGCATTGTTTGAGCACCTCGACCACCCCCCGGCCTGGTATGACCCCGTAAAGTGGGAGATGGGGCGCCGTATGTGGAATAACACGAGCATGTCGGCTCGGTTCGCGATGGCCATCCAAGACGCCATGGGCACCTTCGTCGGCACCGAAGTATCCACTGCGGTCGGGATCACCGGACGGTTCGTGAATGACCTCGTTCGACGCAATGTCGAAACCGCCCAATGGTTTTGCCATGTCACCAAACCGGGCGCCTTGAATCGCGACCGCGAAGAGTTCATGGCGACAGTACACGTCCGCCTCATGCACTCCCAGGTACGGCTGGCGATCCTGAACTCCTGGGACGCAGACGAATACGCTCACCACGGCAATCCGATCAGCACTGCCATGACCATGATCGCCGGCCTGACCTTCGGCCTCATACCCGTCCTGTTCGACCACCGCTGCGGGCGGCGCGCCACCTGGGACGAGCTCGACGCGGTCACCCATTACTGGGCATACATCTCCTATGTGCTGGGCGCCGACCCGGCAATCATTCCGTATACGGCATCCGACGCGCTGGCGATGATGAACTACGGCGTGGCCACTGCCGGCGGACCATCTCGGTGGACACCCACGATGACCGAGGCCGCCATCGAGGGCGTCGACGTCATGGGCGGACCTCGCGGACTGCTGACCCGTGCCGCCCTCACGCCTGTCGCGGGTGCGCTTGCCTTTTTCAGCGGAGAACCCCTCGTGCGAGCCCTCTTTGCCGGAACACGGCTCGCTGAGACGCCTCTGCAACCGTTCCGGATGCTGACCGGTCTCGCCGTTCGCACCGATCTGACGATCCGCAAGCTCGATGACACACTTCCCGGAGCCCAGTGGCGTCGAGCCCGCAGAGCCCGACGCGGTGACCGTTTCGAAGGCGCGGCATACCGCCTCGCTCTGGCGCGGGCGCGACGTCTCGGCATTCAAGCCGACTACACCCAGCATGACAAGCCGCAGGTGCCTGGATGCCCAGCCTCCGCTGGCTGAGGAAAGCACGGAGTATCCGTCCAGCACCCGCGCCACGACACCGTCGGAGCCGACCGTTGGGCGCACCATTCACAGTCACCCTGGCCCGCACAGGTCGCACGGTGTACGTCAGCGAATACGACACCATCGTCGAAGCGTTGAAATCCGCGGGAGTCTCGGTACCCACGCACTGCCGCTTCGGCGCATGCGGCACCTGCCAGACCACCGTGCTCGCCGGCGAGCCAGAACACCGCGACCTATGCCTCGACGAAACCAGCCGACAACACTCGATGATCACCTGCGTGTCACGCAGCGCGTCGAGCGCGCCACTCGTGCTGGATCTCTGACTCACGCAACGAAGATCATGGATGGTCGACATTTACGGTGACCCGAAGGGCCCACGATTTTGTGGGCCAGCCAATCACAAAGTGCGGATTGATATCGCGCAGCGGAGAAGCAGCGCCAATGTCTCGGCCGCATTGCTCGCGCCAGAAGAATTGGAGACTCGTACCGCCTGGCAACCAATCTCGCCAACGCGTCGTGCTCCCGAACGCGGAGACCGCAATTTACGTCGTGGGTTCCGTCCTGCGTCCCATAGGCTCGGTTCATGACGGCTAGGCCCACTGGCACCGGACTCGGCAAACTCGGCATCGCCGTGTCCATGGCCGCCTGCGCGATGGTGGGGTGCGGAGGTGCCGACGCACCCGTCATTGCGCTGCCCCAGGTTGGTTGCCAGGACGTCGACGCCGAGCGTTGGCTCGATGTCCCCGGCAGCGGGCCGGTTTCCGTGCGGGTACCTCAGCCACCGGGTTGGGAGATCAACGAGGACATTTCACGATGGGCCCGGGCGACGATGGCGTCCGACCCGAGCACGGCACCGCCTGAGCCGGTGTTCTTGATCGGTCCGACACCCGAAGACGGCGCCAAGCCGTCGGTCTTCCTGGCGTCCGTAGATCGCGTGGTTCCCTTCGGTTCGCCACCGACCGTCGATGCCACGCTGGTCGATCTGGCCGACAGTTTCGTCCAAGGGCGTACGGACGGCGCCACCGTCGAGGGACCGTCGTCGGCGACAGCGTGCGGCCACGCACTGCGATACTTCCTGACGACCCCCAAGCCAACGCAGGACGACGCGCACCCCGCCACCGGCTACCAATCGCAAAGCGTCTTCGAGGTCGACGGCACGTTCTATGGCGTGCAGATCGGCTACACGCCCGCCAACTCCTCATCGGAGCGCATCCGCCGTGACCTGGACACCATGGTGCGTGGTATCCAGATCACGACAACTGGCCGGTGACCGGCCCCGATGCCGCGATCGGGTGACGGACGCACTTCTTGCCGCCGAACGTCGCACGGGCCTACCCGGTCTCGGGCTAGCTGTCCAATCCGATGTCGAGCACTCGGACCGAATGGGTGAGCGCGCCCACGGCCAGATAGTCGACCCCGGTGGCGGCGTACGCCGCGGCCGACTCCAGCGAAAGCCCGCCCGAGGATTCCAGTTTGGTCGCCGGCGAGCGAGTGTCGCGGCGTTGCACCGCGATCTGGGTCTGCCACACCGGAAAGTTGTCCAACAGCACCAGTTCGACGTCGGCCCCGAGGATATCGTCGAGCTGTTCGAGCGAATCGACCTCGACCTCGCACGCGATATCCGGCGCCGCCGCCCGCACCGCCGCAAGGGCGGCCAGCACCGATCCGGCCGCGGCGACATGGTTGTCCTTGATCAATGCGGCGTCACCGAGCCCCATCCGATGGTTGACGCCACCGCCGACCCGTACGGCGTACTTCTGCAGGGCGCGCATACCGGGCAAGGTTTTACGGGTGTCACGGATGCGTGCACCCGTGCCGTCCACCGCGTCGACCCACTGGGCGGTCGCGGTGGCGATGCCGGACAGATGACAGACCAGGTTGAGCATGGTGCGCTCGGCGGTCAGCAGTCCCCTGGTGGGCGCCTGCACCCGCAGCAACGACTGACCGGGCTGGACCCGGGTACCGTCGGCCAGCCGCTCCAACACGGTGTAACCGTCGGTGCCCAGCACGGCGTCGAGCACCAGCACGGCCACGTCGATACCGGCGGCGACACCGTGCTCACGCGAGGCCATGACCGCGGTGGTGACCGCGTCCGCCCGCACGGTGGCCTCGGTCGTGACATCCGGGCCGTAGCGCAGGTCCTCGTCCAGCGCCCGCTCGATCAGCGCGCGCGCCTCGGCGCGTTCGGTATCGGTCAGTGCGTGCACCTGCACTCCGTTCATCAGCTTGCTCCCAACGGTGCGACGGCCTGCGGCACACCGGATTCGTCGAGTCGCACGGTGGCGCTGTGTGACTGGGCGGCATCGGTATCGGGATGGTCGGCGCGGTGATGACAACCGCGGGATTCGTTGCGCGCCAACGCCGTCGCGGCCACGGCGCGCGCCGTCAGGGTGAGCGCCGCGTCCTCGACACCGATCCGATCGGTCAGTGGCCGTTCGACGGCACCGGACAGGGTCGCGGTGAGCCGCTGCAACCCCGCGGCATCGCGCACGACGGAGGCCTCGCGGCTCATTGCCTGTTGCAACACGGTGCGCTCCAGCATGGGTGCGCGCGGCGGTCCGTCGAACACCGCGCGGGTGGCTCCTGCCTGTTCGGCGTGCGCGGACGCAGCTCGGCCGGCCCGCCCGCCGACGACGAGACCCTCCAGCAGGCTGTTGGAGGCCAACCTGTTGGCGCCGTGCATACCGGTGCGGGCGACCTCGCCCGCGGCGAACAAGCCGGCCAATTCGGTACGACCGTGCACATCGGTGTGCACTCCCCCACAGCTGTAGTGCGCACCGGGCACCACCGGGATCGGTCGGCGCACCGGGTCGATGCCTGCGGCCCGACAGGCCGCAGTGACGGTCGGAAAGCGTTCGGCGACATCGGGTACGCCGGTCGCGTCGAGGTAGACGCAGGAGTCTCCGGTGGCGTGCAGGCGGGCATCGATCGCGGCGGCGACCACATCCCGTGGCGCCAGATCACCGAGCGGATGCACACCGGCGGTCACCGAGTCACCATGGCTGTCGACGAGAATCGCCCCCTCACCGCGCAGGGCCTCGGTGACCAGCGGTCGACGCCCGCCGGCCGCGCCGGTGAACAGCATCGTCGGGTGGAACTGCACGAACTCGATATCGCCGACCGCGACACCGGCCCGCAACGCCAGGGCGACACCATCTCCCGTGGAGCCCACCGGGTTGGTGGTAGCGGCATAGAGATGACCAAGCCCGCCGGTGGCCAGGATGACCGAGGGCGCATGCAGCAGGCCGAGTCCGGCGTCGCTGTGCACCAGCACACCGGTGACGCCGGCATCGTCCCGGCAGATCTGCACCGCCACATGGTGGTGGCGGATATCCAGCTGCGCCGCAGCAGCATTGAGGGCGCGCTGCACCTCGGCCCCGGTGGCATCACCGCCGGCGTGGATGATGCGCCGCCGGGTGTGCCCACCCTCGCGGGTCAGCGACCACTGACCGGGCCGCGATTCGTCGAACCGGGCCCCGTCGGCGACCAGCTCGGACACCGCCGCGTACCCGTCGGCGACGATGGATGCCACCGCGTCGGCATCGCACAGCCCGCCGCCGGCGGCCACCGTGTCGGCCACATGCGCCTGCACCGAATCCTCGGTGCTCGGCAGGACCACGGCGATACCGCCCTGGGCATAGAAGGTGGCCGTCTCACCGACCTTGCTGAGCACCACGACCTTTCGGCCCGCACGCGCCGCGGCCAGCGCTGCGACCAATCCGGCGACCCCGGTCCCGATGACGACGACGTCAGCGCGCTGCTGCCAGAAGCCGGCACCACCGCATGAGCCGGTCCCCCGGTTCGCTGCGCTCCCGCCCCCGGGGGCGATCATTCCCCGCCGCCGGGCTGCCCGATCTCGATCATGCGCTGGACGCTCTTACGCCCGGCCGCGGCGACATCGGCATCGACGTGCACCTCGTCGGCACCCTCGACGAGGCAGCGCAGCAACGCGGCGGGGGTGATCATCTTCATATAGCTGCACGACGCCCGGTCGTTGACCGCGAGGAAGTCGACTTCCGGTGCAGCCCTGCGCAACTGGTGCAGCATGCCGACCTCGGTGGCGACCAGAACCTGGCGGGCGCGGGTCTCACGGGCGGCGTCGAGCATGCCGCCGGTGGACAGGATCTTCACCCGATCCTCGGGCACGGCTCCCTCACCGGCGAGGTACAACGCCGAGGTGGCACAACCGCACTCGGGGTGCACGAACAGCTCGGCATCCGGGTGCGACCGGGCCTGCGCGGCCAGCTCGTCGCCGTTGATACCGGCGTGCACATGGCACTCACCGGCCCAGACGTGCAGGTTCTTGCGGCCGGTGACCCGGCGGACATGTGCACCCAGGAACTGATCGGGGCAGAACAGCACGGTGCGGTCCTCGGGAATGGAGGCCACCACCTCGACCGCGTTCGAGGAGGTGCAGCAGATGTCGGTGAGCGCCTTGACCGCGGCGGTGGTGTTCACATACGACACCACCACGGCGTCGGGGTACTCGTCCTTCCACGCCCGCAATTCCTCGGCCGTGATCGAGTCGGCCAATGAGCAGCCGGCGCGCTGATCGGGAATGAGCACGGTCTTGTCGGGACTGAGGATCTTCGCCGTCTCGGCCATGAAGTGCACCCCACAGAACACGATCGTGTCCTCGGACGCCTCCGCGGCGATGCGCGACAGTGCGAGCGAGTCACCGACGTGGTCGGCGACATCCTGGATGGCCGGCAGCTGGTAGTTGTGCGCCAGCAGCGTCGCGTTGCGCAGATCGGCGAGCCTGCGCACCTCCGCGGCCCAGTGCCCGTCGGGCACGATGCCGCCGTATCCGCCGGGGCCGTCGACGATGCGTGCAGCCAGCACGCTGTTGAGTGCGCCGGTGCGATCCAGGACCGTCATGGCAGTCTCCTTTTGCCTACCGAGGTTTTCGACTTATGATCGAAAACATGGCTCATCGTAGCACCGCGCACGAAGTGCTCGCCGTCGTGCTCCAGGTTCGCCGGCTGGACACCAAAAACCCCCAGCTCAGCGTCCTGTTGTGGGAACGCGCGATGGATCCCGAACGTGGCGCCTGGGCCCTACCCGGCGGTCAACTCCGACACGACGAGGACATGGTCAGTTCAGTTCGGCGTCAACTCGCCGAGAAGGTCGACCTGCGCGAGCTGGCACACCTGGAGCAGTTGGCGGTGTTCTCCGACCCGGCCCGGGTGCCGGGTGCGCGCACCATCGCATCGACCTTCCTCGGCCTGGTGCCCTCCCCCGCCACCCCCGAGTTACCACCGGACACCCGCTGGCACCCGGTGTCGAACCTTCCGCCGATGGCCTTCGACCACGGCACCATGGTCGAGAACGCCTGTGCCCGGCTGATTGCCAAGCTGTCCTACACCAATATCGGTTTCGCCTTGGCACCAAGGGAATTCGCGCTGTCCACATTGCGAGACATCTACAGTGCGGCACTGGGCCACCCGGTCGACGTGACCAATCTGCAGCGTGTGCTCGAGCGTCGACAGGTGATCCTCAGGACCGGCACGACGGCGCGTTCCGGCCGCAGCGGCGGGCGACCCGCGGCGCTGTACCGCTTCACCGAGGACAGGTATCGGGTGACCGACGAGTTCGCGGCGTTACGGCCACCCGGGTGAGTCGGACTGGATTCTTAGACGGTTCTTAAGTAACAATGCCCGGATGGACTTTGGCAGCTCCGCCGTATCGGACGCCGAGTGGATCGGCGCCGTCCCACATGAGGCGCTCGACCGACGCGCCCGCCCGCAGCTGCCCGAGGACGATCCGTTCTATGTGGCCCCCGAGGGCTTCCAGCACGCCACCCCGGGCACCGTCCTGCGCAGCAGGGACGTCGAGCTGGCCTTCCTCGGCCTGATCCCGCAGCAGATCCGGGCGGTGCAGCTGCTCTACCGGACCACCGATATGAACGGCAGGCCCGAAGCCGCCGCCACGACGATCGTCGTCCCGGCAGAGCGTGGTCCCGAGCAGATCTGCCCGGTGGTCTCCTACCAGTGCGCGATCGACGCGATCACCTCGCGGTGCTTCCCGTCCTACGCCCTACGCCGCCATGCCGTGGCGCCCGGCTCGGTGCCGCAGTTCGAGATGCTGCTGGTGGCCGCCGCGATCGCCGAGGGCTGGGCGGTCTCGGTACCCGACCATGAGGGGGTCAACGGCAGCTGGGGCACACCATACGAGCCCGGCTACCGCATCCTGGACGGGTTACGGGCGGCCATCGGCTCCGAGCAGCTCGCACTCTCCCCCGAGGCGCCGATCGGCCTGTGGGGATACTCCGGCGGGGGACTTGCCAGCGCCTGGGCCGCCGAGATGAGCGGGACCTACGCCCCCGAGCTCAATATCGTCGGCGCGGTGCTCGGCTCCCCGGTCGGCGATCTGGGCCGCACGTTCCGCAAGCTCAACGGCACGTTCGCCGCGGCACTTCCCGCACTGGTGGTCGCCGCGCTGGCCGACGTCTACCCCGGTCTGCAGCGGATCATCGCCGAACACACCAGCGAATACGGTCGTGACCTGCTGGACCGGTTGCACCACATGACGACGGTGGAAGCCATCATCCGGTTCTGGCGCACCGATATGGGCGATCTGCTGGACCAACCGCTGGAAAAGATCCTGTCCACACCCGAGGTGCAGCACGTCTTCGACGACATCAAGCTCGGCGCCGCGGTGCCGACCCCACCGGTGCTGATCATCCAGGCCGTGCACGACGAGATCATCTCGGTGGACGGTATCGACGAGCTCGCCGACACCTACTCATCCGGTGGCGCACACGTCACCTACCACCGGGACATGTTCAGCGAGCATCTGCTGTTGCACCCGATGTCGGCTCCGATGGCGTTGCGCTGGTTGTCCGATCGTTTCGCGGGCCGACCGCTCGGGGCCAACCTGGCGCGCACCACATGGCCGACGCTGTTCAACCCGTCGACCTACCGCGGTATGGCGCGGTTGGCGGTCATCACGGCGAAGGTGCTGACCGGACGGCGTCTTCGCCGGCTGCCGCTGTCGGTCCTGGACCGCTGACCGGCACGACCGGCGGGTAGATCCCGGGATAGCGCGCCGGCGGCCACGCGCCGAGATCATCACGAGCGGCCGACACGGCCAGCAGCGCGTACGTCATCGCCGCGACCGCGGCGGGCAGCAGAACGGTCGCGGCCACCACCAGCGGACCGTGCCCGAAGAACACCGCGGGCGCCTCCAACACGTAGTGGACGCGGTCGGTCTCACTGACCGGGGCGGTGTTCACGTCGATGCTGCCGTAGCGCCAGTGGACCAGCACCGCACCGATTCCGGCCGCGACCCCCGTCGCGCCCGCCGCCCCGGCCGCCAGCGCGACCAGCAGCACCGGACCTCGGTGAGCCCGCCACTGCCAGACCGCCACGGCGGCGACGACGGCGACCACGCCCACGAAGCCGACGAGCAGGAACGCCCCGAGGAACAGCTGGTCGGAGTCGTTGCCCAGGTAGGCCTTGACCCGGTCACCGGACCGGGTGAGCGCGACGATGCCCCTGGCCGGTGGTGCCAGCCATGCCCACAACGCACCGATCGGCACGCCGGTCACCAGCAGCGCGAGGAAGACCCGCGACGCGGCGGTCCGCCGGGCGGTACGCGGCGGCGCCACCTGCTCGGCCACGATCATCGGCGCGCGTCGAGATCGATGGAGTCGACCGCACCGTGCCGCGAGCATTTCGCCCACCAGCCGGTGGGGCGCACCTGAACGATCATCCGGCGCCCACATGCGGCGCAGAACCGCGGCGGTTCCAGCCCCAACGCGGCGGCTGTCGGGACGGCCGCGGCCGCCTCGTCGCCCAGCTCGACACCGGTGTAGAGGTTGTAGACACCCGCGGCCACCGGTGCCGGCAGCGCCTGGGATTCGTCGATCATCACCCTGTCAGTTCTACAGCGCGCCCTAGAGCGTCGCGTTGAGAGCCTTGATGGGCATCTGCAGATCGTCGAGCAGTTCCAGATCGGCCTCGGCGGGCCTGCCCAGTGTCGTGAGGTAGTTGCCGACGATCACGGCGTTGATACCGCCCAGGATGCCCTGCTTGGCGCCGAGGTCACCGAGGGTGATCTCGCGTCCGCCGGCGAAGCGCAGCATGGTGCGGGGCAACGCCAGCCGGAACGCGGCGACGGCCTTGAGGGCCTCGGCGGCCGGCAGCACCTCCAGATCACCGAACGGCGTGCCCGGCCGCGGGTTCAGGAAGTTCAGCGGCACCTCGTGCGGGTCGAGCTCGGCGAGGTTGGCGGCGAACTCGGCGCGCTGCTCCAGCGTCTCGCCCATCCCGAGGATGCCGCCGCAGCAGACCTCCATGCCGGCCTCACGCACCATCCGCAGGGTGTCCCAGCGCTCTTCCCAACTGTGGGTGGTCACCACATTGGTGAAGAAGGACCGCGCGGTCTCCAAGTTGTGGTTGTAGCGGTGCACGCCCATCTCGGCAAGGCGTTGCACCTGCTCTTCGGTGAGCATGCCCAGCGAGCAGGCGATCTGGATGTCGACCTCGTTGCGGATGGCCTCGATACCGGCGGCGAC
Organism: Arthrobacter sp. SLBN-53; assembly: GCF_006715585.1. NCBI lineage: Bacteria > Bacillati > Actinomycetota > Actinomycetes > Micrococcales > Micrococcaceae > Arthrobacter > Arthrobacter sp. SLBN-53. The sequence goes on along the minus strand of NZ_VFNN01000001.1, from coordinate 5,271,561 downwards.
CTGGGCGAGCAGTCGCTCGTCGGGACCTCGCACGGCGGCCACGATGCAGAACTCGGTGGCCCCGGTCTTGGCGGTCTGCTTGGCGGCTTCCACCAAGCTCGGGATGTCCAGCCAGGCGCTGCGCACCGGGGAGGCGAACAGTCCGGACTGCGAACAGAAGTGGCAATCCTCGGGGCAACCGCCGGTCTTGAGGCTGATGATGCCCTCGACCTCGACGTCCGGGCCGCACCACTTCATCCGGACCCCGTGGGCCAGCTCGAGCAGATCGTCGAGTCGATCATCGGGCAGCTGCAGCACCTGCAGGGTCTGGTCCTGGTCGAGACCGACTCCGCGATCGAGTACCTGTTCGCGCGCCACAGCCAGAATGTCGGTCATCGGTGAACCTCCGTCGGGGATGCCTTGAACACCGTTCAAGCTTGAACGGTGTTCAGGTTAAGGTAAGCGTGTGCAGCTCCACAAACGGGATGTCGTCGACGCGGCGACGGCACTGCTGGACGATTTCGGTATCGCCGATCTGACGATGCGCAGGTTGGCCCGTGAGCTCAACGTCAGCCCCGGCGCTTTGTACTGGCATTTCGCCAACAAGCAGGAACTGCTCGGCGCGGTTGCCGACCGGATCCTGCAGCCCGCCCTGGAGCAGCCGACCAGCGGCTCCTGGCGCGAGCAGCTGGACACGGCGTGCCGCCGGCTGCGCGACGCCCTGCTGTCGCATACCGACGGCGCCGAACTGGTGTCGGCGAGTTTCGCGGCCGGCCAGTCGGCCGCGATGGCAGAGATCGTCTCCTGGCTGAGCACCGCGGCAACCGAGGCCGGCGTGGCGCGGGCACAGTCCGAACTCGCCGCCCGCACCGTCGTCTACTACGTGCTGGGATTCACCGTCGACGAACAGTCCCGCCTGCAGTGGGACGCCGCGGGCGCCGACCTTCCCGAATGCCAGTCCGCACTGGCCGGTGATGCCGGCCAGCGATTCGGATTCGGCCTGACCCTGCTGATCGACGGGATGGCGGCCTACAAGTCCCTCACCCGGTGATCGGCTGGACGATGCGGGCATTGCCGTCCCAGTGACGCAGGCCCGCAAACTCGCTCTCGATCTCTCGCGCCGCCGCGGCGATCTCGCACACCGCGGCCAGCTGCTCGGCCCCGATCCGCCGGGCCACCGTCACGTGCGGTGTCCAGCTACCGGGACCGGTATGCGGTAGCGCACCGGAAGTCATGTGCGGCAAGCAAATTCGATGTACCTGTGCATGCAGGTCCAGCAGTTCGGCGGAGGGGACGACCAGCAGCGCCACCGTGTAGCGACCGTGACCGAACACCACCGGTGCGCCGAGCCGGCACGGCACCGGGAGGTGCGGGAGCGCCGCGACCAGATCGGTGTCGGCCGCGCGCGAGATGTCCTCACCGACGGTCAGCGTCGTGTGTGGCCGGTTGCTGGCACCGGTGTGATCGGCCTGACTGGGCAGGCCAGCATCCTGTAACGCTGTCCAGATCCGACGCACCGCGGCATCGCCGAGGTCGTCGAGGGTCAACTCCACCGAATGCACCACGCGCTAGGCCAGTCCCGCGAGCCAGCGGCGGTCGAAGGACTGCGCGGCGAGTGTCTCGAACTCCCGCGGAGTCACTCCCCCCGCGCCGGCGGGCAGCACCGCCCGGATCTCCCCGAGTTCTGCCAGCGCGGCCCGGTTCCCCTGCTCGGCGATACCGGGCTGTGACGGCCACGATCCGACGACAAGTCCGGCGCTGTCCAGCCCGTGCCCGGCGAGGGCTTCCAGGGTCAGCGCCGTGTGATTGAGAGTGCCGAGGCCGGGCGCGACGACCACCAGTACCGGCGCGCCCAGTGCCTTGGCCAGATCCCGCAGCGTCACGCCGTCGGCACCTAGTTCGACAAGCAGACCGCCGGCGCCTTCCACGACGGTCAGCCGCCCGGGAGCGTCGGCGGCCCGCACCGCGTCGAGCAATTCGGGCGCGGTCGGCAGTGCCAGCTCGGCCCGGCTCGCCGCGGCGACCGGAGCCAGCGGTTCGGGATAACGCCAACCGCCGTGCAGCGCCGTGATGCCGGCGAGCCTGCCGACCTCACCGAGATCGTCGTCGCCGTCGATGGTTCCGGTCTGCACCGGTTTGCACACCGCCACATCGAGGCCGGCCAACCGCGCCGCGCACGCCAACGCCGCGGTCGTGACCGTCTTGCCGACCCCGGTGTCGGTGCCGGTGACCATGACGATGCTCATGCGTTCTCGCTCACCCGAGAACCTCGGTCAGCACCGCACGGGCCAGCGCCATCTCCTCGGCGGTGAGGGCGGCCCTGGCCGTCAACCGCAACCGCGAGGTCCCGGCAGGCACCGTCGGCGGACGGAAGCACCCGACCCGCACGCCACGATCCAGGCATGCCGCCGCCGCGGCGACGGCGACCTCGGGGTCACCGAGGATGACCGATACCACGGCCGAGGTGGGTTCCTCGGCGACATCGCAGATCCGGGCCAGCTCGGCTGCCCTGGCCAGCACCGCACCCGCCAGCTGCGGCTGCGCGACCAGCACCTGCAGTGCCGCGAGCGCCGCACCGACGGCGGCCGGGGCCAGCCCGGTGTCGAAGATGAAGGTGCGCGCGGTGTCGATGAGGTGTGCCCGCACGGCGGCCGGGCCGAGCACCGCGCCGCCCTGACTGCCGAGCGCCTTGGACAGCGTCGTGGTCATGACCACATCCGGCGCGCCGGCCAACCCGACCTCGTGCAGCAGACCCTGCCCGCCCGCACCGCGCACGCCGAGACCGTGCGCCTCGTCGACGACCAGCAGCGCACCGAATCGGCGGCACACCTCGTGCAGTTCGAGCAGCGGGGCCAGCACCCCGTCGGTGCTGAACACCGACTCGGTGACCACGACGGCACGCTCCTCGGACCGGGCCGACAGCGCATCGGCGACCGCCGCGATATCGCGGTGCGGGGTCACCGCGATGCGGGCCCGCGACAGCCGGCACGCGTCGACGATCGAGGCATGGGTCAACGCGTCGGACACCAGCAGCGAGCCGGCACCGGTCAGCGATACCAGCGCCCCGATGTTCGCGGTGTAGCCCGAGGAGAACACCAGGGCCGACTCGAATCCGGCGAAATCGGCGAGCGCGGCCTCGAACTGCTCGTGCAGCTCGGTGTTACCGGTGACCAGGCGCGAGCCCCCGGCACCGGCACCCCAGGTGCGCAGCGCCTGCACGCCGCCGGCCAGCACATCGGGGTGCTGGGACAACCCCAGATAGTCGTTGGAAGCCAGATCGAGCTCGGTACCGACGGGCTGGCGGGCGCGCAACGTGCGGCGCAGCCCCTGGGCGCGGCGGCGCTCCTCGACACCGGCCAGCCAGGCCAATGGGGAAAGACCGGTGCGTGTCACTGGACGTCCTTTCGACACTTGAACACCGTTCAGGTTAATGCACGCGCGACCGCCACCATCCCCGCACCGATCTGACTCACCTCGTCCGGCGTACAGATGAAGGGCGGCATGGCATAGACGAGCCTGCCGAACGGCCGCAACCACAATCCGTGCTCCAGCGCGGTCTCGGTGGCCACCGCCATGTCGACCGGTTCGGCCATCTCGATGACACCGATGGCACCGAGCACGCGCACATCGGCCACCGAGGCCAGCTCGCGCGCCGCTTCCAGGCCGGCCCGCAGTCCCGCCTCGATCCCACCGACCGCGCCGCGCCAGTCCCCCTCCAGCAGCAGCTCGACGGCGGCCACCGACACCGCACAGGCCAGGGCGTTGGCCATGAATGTCGGTCCGTGCATCAACGCGCCCGGGTCACCGCTGCTGATCGTCGTGGCGATCTCGGCGGTGCACAATGTCGCGGCCAAGGTGACATAACCGCCGGTCAACGCCTTACCGACACACATGATGTCGGGGCTGACACCGGCGTGGTCGGCGGCGAACATCTCCCCGGTGCGGCCGAATCCGGTGGCGATCTCGTCGAAGATCAGCAGGACGTCGTTCTCGTCGCAGATCCGACGCAGTTCGACCAGGTAGCGCGGATCGTGGAAGCGCATCCCGCCGGCGCCCTGCACCACCGGTTCGACGATCACCGCGGCGAGCTCGTCGGCATGTTCGGTCAACTGTGCCTCGAACGCGGCGACATAGGAGGTATCGAACGGACCGGGCACCGCGGGCGCGAAGACCTGCCGGACCAGCACATCGCTCCAGATGGCGTGCATACCGCCCGCGGGATCGCACACGCTCATCGGAGTGAAGGTGTCACCGTGATACCCGCCCCGCCAGGTCATCAGCCGGTGCTTGCCTGGGCGGCCGCGGCTGCGCCAGTACTGCAACGCCATCTTGGCGGCCACCTCCACCGAGACCGAGCCCGAATCGCTGAAGAACACCGTCTCCAACCCGGCCGGGGTGATGTCGACGAGCAATCGGGCCAGCCGGGCGGCGGGCTCGTGGGTCAGACCGCCGAACATGACGTGGTTCATGGTGGCCAGTTGCGCACTCAGCGCCGCGTCCAGGCGGGGGTGTCCGTGCCCGTGCACCGCGGTCCACCACGAGCTCATCGCGTCCAACGCGTCGATACGCCGTCCGCGGTGATGCAGTTCGAGCCAGGCGCCGCGGGCGGCGGTCGCCACCACCGGCGGCATCGCCGCGGGGCCCATGGTGCTGTAGGGGTGCCAGATGTGCGCGGAGTCGATCGCGCCGATCTCGGCCGGCGTCAACGCGGGCATGGATCCGGACACTATCGCCTCGCCCGGCAGGTGTGACGCCGCGCCCGTGGCCTGAGGCACCCAGAATAATTGGGTAGATTGACTCCCCGACCATGATGACCCTCGCTCCAGCCCGACCTGCGCGTACCGACGGCCCGGTGCCCACCGGCACCACGACCGGCACCCGCACCTCGGGCTTCTATCGGCATGACCTCGACGGACTTCGCGGTGTCGCCATCGCACTCGTCGCGGTGTTCCATGTCTGGTTCGGACGGGTCTCCGGCGGCGTGGACGTCTTCCTGGCGCTGTCGGGGTTCTTCTTCGGCGGACGGCTGCTGCGCTCGGCATTGGACGAGGCGACCGCCATCCGGCCGGTGCCCGAGGTCATCCGGCTGGTCCGACGGCTGTTGCCCGCGCTCATCGTGGTGCTTGCCGCCGCCGCGGTACTGACCATCCTGATCCAACCCGAGACTCGCTGGGAGACGTTCGCCGACCAGAGCCTGGCGAGCCTCGGTTACTACCAGAACTGGGAACTGGCCAACACCGCTGCCGACTATCTGCGCGCGGGTGAGACCGTCAGCCCGCTGCAGCACATCTGGTCGATGTCGGTGCAGGGCCAGTTCTACATCGCCTTCCTCGCCCTGATTCTGACGCTGGCCTATGCGCTGCGCGGCAGGCTGGGCAGGCATCTGCGGACCGTGTTCATCGTGGTGCTCGCCGCCGTCACCATCGCCTCGTTCGTGTACGCGATCCACGCTCACAACACCGACCAGGCCATCGCCTACTACAACAGCTTCGCCAGGGCCTGGGAGTTGACGCTCGGGGCGTTGATCGGTGCCCTGGTCCCCTACGTCCGGTGGCCGATGTGGCTGCGGACCATCATCGCGACCCTCGCACTGGCGGCCATCCTGTCCTGCGGTTGGCTCATCGACGGTGTACGCGAGTTCCCCGGACCGTGGACGCTGGTGCCGGTCGGCGCGACCGTGCTGTTCATCCTGTCGGCGGCCAACCGCGCCGCCGACCCGCGCACCGACGGCGCGCTGCCTGCGCCGAACCGGCTGCTGGCGACCCGGCCGTTCGTCTGGCTGGGCTCCATCGCCTATTCGCTGTACCTGTGGCACTGGCCGCTGCTGATCTTCTGGCTGGCCTACAGCGGCAAGGAACGCGTCGATTTCGTCGACGGCGCCGTGGTGCTGTTGGTCTCCGGTGTGCTGGCCTGGCTGACGATGCGCTATGTCGAGACCCCGCTGCGCTACCGGGCACCGGCGCGATCGACTGCCGCCGTGGCGATCCCGTGGCGTACGCGGCTGCGCCGCCCGACCATCGTGCTGGGTTCCTTCGTCACATTGCTGGGCGTCACGCTGACCGCGACATCGTTCACCTGGCGCGAGCATGTCACCGTCGAGCGGGCCAGCGGTAAGGAGCTGTCGGGGCTCTCGGCCAGGGACTACCCCGGGGCACGGGCACTGATCAACCACGCGAAGGTTCCGAAGCTGCCGATGCGCCCGACGGTGCTGGAAGCCAAGAACGACATCCCCGAATCGACGCCGGCCGGTTGTATCAGCGATTTCGACAATGTCGACGTCATCAACTGCACCTACGGGGACTCCGAGGCCACCCGCACGATCGCGCTGGCCGGTGGATCGCACGCCGAGCACTGGATCACCGCCCTCGACCTGCTGGGCCGGCTCCACGATTTCAAGGTCGTCACCTACCTGAAGATGGGCTGCCCACTGACCACCGAGCAGAAGCCTCTGGTGATGGGTGACAACCGGCCCTACCCGAAATGCCGGGAGTGGAACGAGAAGGTCATGCCCAAGCTGCTGGCCGACAAGCCCGACTACGTCTTCACCACCTCCACCCGGCCGTGGAACATCAAACCCGGCGATGTGATGCCCAGCCAGTATCTCGGGATCTGGCAGGAGTTCCTGGACGCGGGTATCGACGTGCTGGCCATGCGTGACACGCCGTGGCTGACACGCAACAACAAGCCCTACTTCCCGGCCGACTGCCTGGCCAGCGGCGGTGACGCCGTCTCCTGCGGTATCGATCGGGCTGAGGTACTGTCCGACGTCAACCCCACCCTCGACTACCTGAAACGGTTCCCCAACCTCAAGCCGCTCGATATGACCGACGCCGTGTGCCGACCGGACTTCTGCCGGGTAGTGGAGGGAAATGTGTTGATGTATCACGACTCTCACCATCTGTCGACGACCTACGTGCGTTCCATGACCAACGAACTCGGGCGGCAGCTCGCGGCCGCGACCGGCTGGTGGTGACGTGGCCACCACGGTCTGGCCCGGCACCCCCTACCCGCTGGGCGCGACCTATGACGGTGCGGGAACCAACTTTTCGTTGTTCTCCGAGGCGGCAACACTGGTCGAACTCTGTCTGATCGCCAAGGACGGCACCGAACAACGGATCCCGCTGGACGAGGTCGACGGCTACGTCTGGCACGCCTATCTTCCGACGGTGAGTCCCGGTCAGCGCTACGGCTTCCGGGTGCACGGACCGTGGGATCCCCGGGTCGGGCACCGCTGCGATGCGAGCAAACTGTTGCTCGACCCCTACGGTAAGGCGTTCTACGGCAACTTCACCTTCGGTCAGGCGCTGTTCTCCTATGACCTGGAGTCCGACCATCCCGCCGTCACGCCCGCCGACCCCGCGGTGGACTCCCTGGGGCACACCATGACCAGCGTGGTGATCAATCCGTTCTTCGACTGGGGATCGGACCGGGCGCCCAGGACGCCCTACCACGAGACGGTCATCTACGAGGCCCATGTCAAGGGCCTGACGCAGTGCCATCCCGACATCCCCGAGGAGTTGCGCGGGACCTACGCCGGGCTGGCCCACCCGGCGATCATCGAGCATCTCAAGGCGCTCAACGTGACCGCCATCGAACTGATGCCGGTGCACCAGTTCCTGCACGACCATCGGCTGCTCGATCTCGGACTGCGAAACTATTGGGGCTACAACACTTTCGGCTTCTTCGCACCCCATTCGGAATACGCGTCCAACCGCCACGCGGGTGGCGCGGTCGCCGAGTTCAAGGCGATGGTGCGCTCCTTCCATGCCGCGGGTATCGAGGTGATCCTCGACGTGGTGTACAACCACACGGCCGAGGGCAACCACCTGGGGCCGACCCTGAACTTCCGCGGGATAGACAACGCGGCCTACTACCGGTTGCTCGACGGTGAAGAGCAGTTCTACAAGGACTTCACCGGCACCGGCAACAGCCTCAACGCCCGACACCCCCACACGCTGCAGCTGATCATGGACTCGCTGCGGTACTGGGTACTGGAGATGCACGTCGATGGTTTCCGTTTCGACCTGGCCTCCACGCTGGCGCGCGAGTTCTACGATGTGGACCGGCTGTCGGCATTCTTCGACCTGGTGCAACAGGATCCGGTGATCAGTCAGGTCAAGCTGATCGCCGAACCGTGGGATATCGGCGAGGGCGGCTACCAGGTCGGCAACTTTCCCGGTCTGTGGACCGAATGGAACGGTAAGTACCGCGATACGGTGCGCGATTATTGGCGCGGCGAACCGGCCACCCTCGGCGAGTTCGCCTCCCGGCTGACCGGCTCCTCGGATCTCTACGAGCACACCGGGCGCCGACCGGGTGCGAGCATCAACTTCATCACCTGTCACGACGGGTTCACCCTTGCCGACCTGGTCTCCTACAACGAGAAGCACAACGAGGCCAATGGTGAGGACAACCGGGACGGCGAGAGCCACAACAGGTCCTGGAACTGCGGGGTGGAGGGACCGACCGACGATCCCGACATCATCGGCCTGCGGTCCCGGCAGATGCGCAACATGATCGCCACCCTGATGGTGTCCCAGGGCACCCCGATGATCAGCCACGGCGACGAGATCGGCCGAACCCAGGGCGGCAACAACAATGCCTACTGCCAGGACTCGCCGATCGCGTGGGTGGACTGGTCCACACTCGACGAGAATGCCGAACTGCTGGAGTTCGCCCGCAAGGCGGTGGCCCTGCGCAAGAAGCACCCGGTGTTCCGGCGCCGCCGGTTCCTGGCGGGCAACCCGATCCGCAGCGGTGAGCAGGTGCGCGATATCTCCTGGCTGACCCCGGCCGGTGCGGAGATGACGCCGCAGGACTGGGGCTCGGGGTTCGGCAGGAGCATCGCGGTGTTCCTCAACGGTGACGCCATCCCCGAACCCAATGCCCGTGGTGAGCGGGTCCGCGACGATTCATTCCTGCTGTGCTTCAACGCACACGACGAGCAACTCGATTTCGTGCTGCCGCCCGATGATTACGCCGAAAAGTGGGTAACCGCGTTGGACACCGGCGACCCCGCCGGTGCCGTCGAGGTGACCATGTCTGCCGGTGAGAAGATCTCGCTGCAGCCACGATCACTTCGGGTGCTCAGGAAAACGACCTAGGCGGTAACGGCTGATGGGTGTCCCGGTCTCCACATATCGACTCCAGATGCGCCCGGATGCGTTCACTTTCGCCGACGCACTCGCCCTGCTCGACTATCTGGACGAGTTGGGGGTCAGCCATCTGTACCTGTCCCCCATCCTGACCGCCGCAGACGGGTCGACGCACGGCTACGACGTCACCGATCCCACCACGTTGTCGGCGGCCCTCGGCGGTCCCGACGGGCTGCGTGGCCTTTCGGAGGCGGCGCGCGAACGGGGGCTGGGCCTGATCGTCGATATCGTGCCCAACCACGTCGGCGTGGAGGATCCCCGGGCCAACCCCTGGTGGTGGGATGTGCTCACGCATGGCAGGGATTCGGCGTACGGGGCATTTTTCGACATCGATTGGGACCTCGCGGACGGGCGAATCGTGTTGCCGGTGCTGGGTTCTGACGACGATATCGCCGGGCTGGCGGTGGACGGCGACGTGCTACGCCTCGGTGACCGGTCGTGGCCGATCGCGCCGGGCACCGGAGGGGGCACCGCCGAGCAGGTCCACGCGCGCCAGCATTACAAGTTGATCGGCTGGCGGAACAACGTGTGCGGGTACCGCCGCTTCTTCTCCATCACCTCGCTGGCCGGGCTGCGCCAGGAGGATCCCGAGGTGTTCGCCGCATCGCATGCCGAAGTGGCGCGCTGGTTCACCGAGGGACTGGTCGACGGGCTACGCATCGACCATCCCGACGGGTTGACCGATCCCGCCGATTACCTGACCCGGCTACGCGAGCTCGTGGGCCCCGACGCCTGGATCGTGATCGAGAAGATCCTGGCGCCCGACGAGGCGCTGGACACGTCGCTGCCGGTCGACGGCGCCACCGGTTACGACGCGTTGCGCGAGGTGGGTGGCATCTTCCTCGATCCCGCCGCACAACCCGAGCTCGACGGGCTCTACGGCGGGACATCGGAATACGCGACCCAGATCGCCGAACTCAAGACGACGGCCGCGAACGTGACCCTGGCCAGCGAGCTCGCCAGGGTGCGGCGCAGCATCGTCGCCGAGACCGGGACCGACCACCCGGAGCTGTCCGAATCGATCACCGCGCTGCTGACCCATATCGGCGTCTACCGGTTCGACTATCCCGCACTTGCCGCGCTGGGACCGGTGGCGATCGCCGAAACCGTCTCCGCACGTCCGGATCTGGCGGCGCCACTGCAGATCGTCGCCGCGGCGCTGGCCGGCGCCGGCGAATCGGCCAAACGCATCCAGCAGCTGTGTGGTGCCGTCACCGCCAAGGCCGTCGAGGACTGCCAGTTCTACCGCGATGCCCGCTTGGTCACCCTCAACGAGGTCGGTGGTGAGCCCGATCTGTTCGGTGTCAGCGCCGCCGAGTTCCATGCGCGTAACGCCACCAGGGCGGCGCTGTGGCCGCGCGCGATGGTGACCACCTCCACCCACGACACCAAGCGCAGCGAAGACGTCCGGGCCCGTATCGGCGTGTTGTCCCAGGTGCCCGCACTCTGGGCAGACCGGGTGGCACGCTGGTCTCAGGTGGTCATCGCACCCGATGCCCAGACCGCGCTGTTCCTGTGGCAGAACATCTTCGGTGTGTGGCCGGTGGACGGCCTGGTGACCGACGAATTGCGCACCCGCCTGCACGCCTATGCGGAGAAGGCGATCCGGGAGGCCGGGGTGCACACCACCTGGAACGACCCGGACGCGGAATTCGAATCGGCCGTGAACGATTGGCTGGACGCTGTCCTCGACGGGCCGGTGGGCACGGAGCTGACCGCCCTGGTGGAGCGACTTCAGCCCCATGCCCTCAACGATGCCGTCGGCCAGAAACTGCTCGCGCTCACCGTGCCCGGTGTTCCCGATGTCTACCAAGGCACCGAGCTTCTCGACGACAGCCTCGTCGATCCGGACAACCGGCGACCGGTCGACTACCCGGCTCGTCGTAAGGCGCTCGCCGAGCTGACCGACCCCAAGATGCGAATTGTCAACGCCGCATTGCGGTCACGCCGCGAACGGCCGGAAACCTATCTGCACGGCGGATACCGCCCGCTGCCGGCCGGCGGTCCGGCCGCCGATCACGTGATCGCCTATGCCAGGGGCGCCGACGTCGTGGTGGCGGTCGGCAGATGGACCGCCCGACTCGAGGACACCGGTTGGGGTGAGACGACTGTGACGCTGCCCGAGGGCACCTGGACCGACCGCGTGACCGGTCGCACGTTCGGCGGCGAGGCCGCTGCCGGCGATCTGTTCGCCGAGCTGCCCGGCGTGCTGCTGGAGCGTGCGTGATGGCCACATTCGACGTATGGGCGCCCCGGCCGCACCGGGTGATTTTGGAACTCGACGGGGCGCGGTACCCGATGCAACGCGATGAGTCCAACTGGTGGCATGTCGACGTCGACGCCCGTCCGGACAGTCGGTACGGATTCGTGCTCGATGACGACGACACGGTGCTGCCCGACCCGCGCTCACCGCGGCAACCCGATGGGGTGCACGGATCCTCACAGCGTTGGCAGCCGCCCGCTGCGCCGACACCATGGGCCGGTCGCTCGATCGAGGGCGCCACCATCTACGAACTGCACATCGGGACCTTCACCCCGGCCGGCACCCTCGACGCGGCCGCCCAGAAGCTGGATCACCTGGTCGATCTGGGTGTCGACTTCGTGGAACTGATGCCCGTCAACGCGTTCAGCGGCAGCCACGGCTGGGGTTATGACGGTGTGCTCTGGTACGCCGTCCACGAACCCTACGGCGGACCGGACGCACTGCTGCGCTTCGTCGACGCCTGCCATGCCCGCGGTCTCGGTGTGCTGATCGACGCCGTATTCAATCACCTCGGACCGTCCGGGAACTATCTGCCGCGCTTCGGCCCGTACCTGTCCAGCGGCAGCAATCCGTGGGGCGAGTCGATCAACATCGCCGACGACGGTGCCGACGAGGTGCGCCGCTACATCATCGACTGCGCGCTGCGCTGGATGCGCGATTTCGGTGCCGATGGCCTGCGCCTGGACGCCGTCCATGCGCTGGTGGACACCACGGCCATCCACATCCTGGAGGAGCTTTCGGCCGAAACCGAGGCGCTGGCAACGCAATTGGGCAGGCCGCTGGCATTGATCGCCGAGAGCGACATGAACGATCCCCGGACAATCACACCACGTGATCAGGGCGGGCTCGGGATGACGGCCCAATGGGACGACGATATCCACCACGCCATCCACACCGCGGTCTCCGGCGAACGGCAGGGCTACTACGCCGATTTCGGCTCCCTGCAGACCCTGGCGCAGACACTGACCCACGGCTTCTTCCATGCGGGCACCCACTCGTCGTTCCGCGGCCGTCGGCACGGCCGTCCGCTGGACATCGCCACGGTGCCGGCGACGCGACTGGTGGCCTACACGCTGACCCACGATCAGGTCGGCAACCGCGCGGTCGGCGATCGGCCCTCACAGAACCTGACACCCGGGCAGCTCGCGGTCAAGGCCGCGCTCGCGTTGGGATCGCCGTACACCGCCATGCTGTTCATGGGCGAGGAATGGGGTGCCAGCAGCCCGTTCCAGTTCTTCAGTTCCCATCCCGAACCGGAACTGGCCCGCGCCACCGCCGAGGGTCGCAAGGCCGAATTCGCCGCGCACGGCTGGGATGCCGACGAGATCCCCGACCCGCAGGACCCGGCCACCTTCGAACGGTCCAAGCTGAATTGGGACGAGGTCGACCAGGGTGTGCACGCTCGCCTGCACCAGACGTATCGCGACCTGATCGCGTTGCGGCGCAACGAGCCCGACTTCGCCGATCCGTGGCTGACCCGGCTGCGCATCGACTACGACGAGTCGGCACGCTGGATCATCATGTATCGCGGCACCTTCGCGGTGATCTGCAACCTCGGCGAGGTGCCGGTCACCGTGCCGGTCAGCGGCGAGGTGGTGCTGGCCTGGGCACCGCCCTCTTGCGGCGACGATGGCACCGAGATCCCCGCGCAGTCGTTCGCGGTCCTGCGGGGAGCCCGCGCGACTCAGGTCAGGTAGCGATACGTCGGGGAACCCGGCTCGAGCAGTTCGACGTGCGCATCGGAGGCCTCCATGCGGGCGCGCAGGCCATCCAGGTCACCTGCCGAGCCCATCTCGATGCCGACAAGGGCCTCGCCCGTCTCCCGGTTGTTGCGCTTGACGTACTCGAAGAGGGTGATGTCGTCATTGGGCCCGAGCACCGTGTCCAGGAAGCCGCGCAATGCCCCGGGCTCCTGCGGGAAGTCGACCAGGAAGTAGTGCTTGAGTCCGCGGTGCACCAGGGAGCGCTCCAGGATCTCCCCGTAGCGCGACACATCGTTGTTGCCGCCGGAGATGATGCACACCACCGTCGCACCGGGGGTGATGTCGGCCTCCAGCAACGCCGCCACCGACAGCGCGCCCGCGGGCTCGGCGATGATGCCCTCGTTCTGGTACAGATCGAGCATCGTCGAGCAGACCGCGCCCTCGTCGACGGCGGTGACCGACACCATGTCGCCGGCGGCGGCCAAGGCGGCGTAGGTGTGCGTGCCCGCCCGGGCCACCGCCGCCCCGTCGACGAATTGATCGACATGCTCGAGTGTCACCGGTGCGCCCACCGCCAGCGCGGCCAGCATCGAGGCGGCACCGGCCGGTTCGGCGCCGAGCACCGCCGTGCCGGTGGTGCGCTCGGCCAGATAGGTGGTGATCCCGGCGATGCATCCGCCGCCGCCGATGGGGACGATCACCAGATCTGGTTCACCGGGCAGCTGGTCGAGCAGTTCGACGGCGATGGTGCCCTGCCCGGCCATGGTGCGGGGGTCGTCGTAGGGCGGGACCAGCGTGGCTCCGGTGCGGGCCACATCATCGAGGGCGGCTTGGGCGGCCATGTCATAGGTCTTGCCGCCGACGATCAGCTCGATGAACTCACCACCGTGATAGCGGATACGGTCCCGTTTCTGCTTGGGCGTCTTGGCGGGCACGTAGACGCGTCCGTGCACGCCCATCGACCGGCAGGCCAACGCGAAGCCCTGGGCATGGTTACCCGCCGAGGAGCACACCACCCCGGCCGCCAGCTCGTCGGGTGTCAGCTGCATCAACATGTTGTAGGCACCACGCAGCTTGTAGGAGCGGACCGCCTGCAGATCCTCGCGCTTGAGATAGACCTGCGCTCCGGTGATCTGGGACAGCCGATCGCTGAACTGCAGCGGGCTCACCGTGACCACACCCGAAATTCGCTCGGCAGCCTCGTCCACATCGGTGGCGGTCAGCGGCGAGGTGCTCTGGTTCAGATCGGTGGACACCCCGACAATGGTGCCACCACCTGGGCCGTCCGTGAAAATTGGCCACCGGGCGTGACACGCCCAATACAGAGTTTCGGTTGCCCGAACTCTGGGTTGCGAGTTATCGTGGTGTGGTGACGACCCAGACCGAATTCGCCATCGCCGGGGTGCCCTGGCCGATGCACAAGCTGCTCGCGTTGATCGTGGGCGTGCTGGTCCTGGCGTTGGTCGGCATGACGACCACGAGCATGGGCACCGCCGTCCTCACCGCTGCCGGTATCGCCACCGTGATCTGGGTGGCCGGCAGCATGACCGCGCGCCGCTAGGTATCGCGCTACGCCGGTTGCAGATCGATGCCGCACGCGCACGCGTCGATCGACGGGCACTGACATTCCATCCCTCGGCGAATGGTTTCCTTGGCGCGTACCAGCGAGGCGATGGTCGTGTCGATCTCGGCCAGCTTCGCCTGCGCCAACGCGCGCGAGGCGGGCCGACCCGGCGTGTCGTCGCCGATCAGCACCGCGATGTCCTCGAGTGCGAATCCCGCCGTCTTGCAAGCGCGAATGATCTCCAGCCGAACGAGCACCGTCGCCTGGTAACGACGTTGGCCGCCGACCCGGTCCGGGGCGGGCAGCAAACCGACCCGCTCGTAATACCGCAGGGTGGTCTGGGCGATCCCGGTGCGACGCGACACCTCGCCGATGGTCAGCACTCCCGTCATCACCACCCCCTCTCGACACGCACCGCTTGACTTGAAGCCAACTCTAAGTTGTTCACTGGCGTCATGCCAAAAACCGACACCGACCTGACCGCCCTCAGCCGCTCCCGGTACGCCATGCTGCGCACGTACCGTCGCGATGGTAGGCGCGTCGATACGCCGATGTGGTTCGCACTGGACGGGCGAACCATGTTGTTGCGCACCAAGATCGGACCCAAGACCCGTCGACTGCAGGCACATTCCGACGTCGAGGTGGCGATCTGCGATCACCGCGGCGAACGGGTGGGCACCTTCCGTCCCGGCCGGGCCCGGTTGCTCACCGGCGAGGCGGCCGAGCGGGCCAACACCGCGCTACACCGTCGCTACGGGTGGCAGTACAACATCCTGCCGATGGTGACGATCCCCGGTGTCACCAGCGTGCACCGCGACCTCCCGCTGCGCGAAAAGCTGCGCCGGGCAACGCATCGCGCGCTGTGGCCCGACAGCGCGATGGTGGCCATCGAACTGTAGAACCGATCGGCGGGCCCCTGGGCGGACCTCAGCCGCCCAGACAACCGGGGCCGAGCAGTGCCTTCAGATCACCCATCAACGCCGAGGACGGGGTGACCCGCAGCGACTGGTCGAGCTCCAGGGTGGTGATGCGTTCACCGCTGATGAGCCGCAGATGCACCTGCGAGGTGCCGGGGTGCCGCGCGAGCACCTGCTTGAGCGCGGTCACCTTGTCCACCGTGCACTGCCGCGTCGGCAGGCTCACCGCAACCGGCCGGTCACCCTGGGCATTCGAGAAGTCCGGCACCACAAGGTCGTTGGCGATCAGCGAGATCCGGTCATCACGGATGGCCACCTTCGCACCGACGATCACCACCGCGTCATCGGCGATATCGGCACCGAACGCCGAATAGGTCTGCGGAAAGAACAGCACCTCGATACCGCCGGTCAGGTCCTCCACCTGTGCCGAGGCCCACGGCAGACCGTTCTTGTTGACCCGGCGGTTCACCGAGGCGAGGATTCCGCCGATGCGCACCTGGGTGTCGTTGGCGATATCGCCTTCCAGGATGGCCGGGATCTGGGTGTCGACATGCGCGGCGAGCAGATGGGCGACACCGTCGAGGGGGTGGCCGGACACGTAGAGACCCAACATCTCTCGTTCCAGCGCCAGCTTGTGCTTGTCCTCCCACTCACCCTCGGGCACCGGGATGGTGAACACCGACTCCATCCCGGTGTCGGCATCCCCGCCGCCGAACAGATCGAACTGGCCGATGGCCTCGGCCTTCTTGGTCCCGAGCACCGAATCCACCGCATCGGCGTGCACCAGGAACAGGCCCTTGCGGGGATGACCCAGCGAGTCGAAGGCGCCCGCCTTGATGAGGGACTCGGTCACCTTCTTGTTGCATGCCGTGATGTCGATCTTGTTCAGATAATCCGAGAAGTCGGTGTACTTCCCCTTGTCGTTGCGGCCGTTGATGATCGACTGGACCACGTTGGCGCCGACATTGCGCACCCCGCCGAGGCCGTAGCGGATATCGTCGCCGACCGAGGCGAAGTTGTGCACGGACTCGTTGACGTCGGGCGGCAGCACGGTGATCCCGAGCCGGCGGCAGTCCGACAGATAGATGGCAGCCTTGTCCTTGTCGTCACCGACCGAGGTCAGCAGACCTGCCATGTACTCGGCCTGGTAGTTGGCCTTGAGATAGGCGGTCCAGAACGACACCAGCCCGTAACCCGCGGCGTGCGACTTGTTGAACGCGTACCCGGCGAACGGCAGGATGGTGTCCCACAGCGCCTTCACCGCGGCCTCGGAGAACCCGTTGGCCGTCATGCCCTCCTTGAAGCCCTTGTACTCGGCCTCGAGCACCTCGAGCTTCTTCTTGCCCATGGCTTTTCGCAGCGCATCGGCCTTGCCCATGGTGTAGGACGCGACCTTCTGGGCGATGAACATGATCTGCTCTTGGTAGACGATCAGACCGTAGGTCTCGGCGAGGATCTCCTTGAGCGGCTCTTCGAGCTCTGGATGGATCGGCTTGATCGGCTGGCGACCGTTCTTCCGGTCGGCGTAGTCGTTGTGCGCGTTCATGCCCATCGGGCCCGGCCGGTACAGCGCCAGCACGGCCACGATGTCGTTGAATCCGGTCGGCTGCATACGGCGCAGCAGGTCACGCATCGGCCCGCCGTCGAGCTGGAACACCCCGAGGGTGTCACCGCGGGACAGCAGCTCATAAGTCGCCGGATCATCGAGCGGGAGATGATCCATGTCCAGATCGATACCGCGGTTGGCCTTGATGTTCTCCAGCGCGTCACCGATGACGGTGAGGTTGCGCAGACCGAGGAAGTCCATCTTCAGCAGGCCGATGGACTCACACGAGGGGTAATCCCAGCCGGTGATGATGGCGCCGTCCTGTGGGCGCTTCCACAGCGGGATCGCGTCGACGAGGGGTTCGGAGCTCATGATCACCGCGCAGGCGTGCACGCCGGCGTTACGGACCAGACCCTCCAGGCCGCGGGCGGTCTCGTAGATGGTGCGCACATCGGGATCGGTGTCGATGAGCCCCCGTACCTCGGCGGCCTCCTTGTACCGCTCGTGCTTGGGGTCGGTGATACCCGACAGCGGGATGTCCTTGGCCATGATCGGCGGCGGCAGCGCCTTGGTGATGCGGTCGGCGATGGCGAAACCGGGCTGGCCGTAGTTGACCCGGGCCGAGTCCTTCAGCGCGGCCTTGGTCTTGATGGTGCCGAAGGTGATGACCTGCGCAACCCGGTCGCTACCCCACTTTTCGCTGGCGTAGCGCACCATCTCACCGCGGCGGCGGTCGTCGAAGTCGATATCGATATCCGGTGCCGACGGACGCTCGGGGTTGAGGAACCGCTCGAAGAGCAGGCCGTGCGGGATCGGATCGATATTCGTGATGCCCATGGCGTAGGCCACCAGCGAACCGGCCGCCGACCCACGGCCGGGCCCGACCCGGATGTTGACCGAGCGGGCGTAGTTGATCAGGTCGGCGACGATCAGGAAGTACGCCGGGAAGCCCTTGTCACAGATGACCTTGATCTCGTAGTTGGCGCGGTCGATGTACTCCTGGGGAACCTGCGCACCCGGGAACCGTCGCTCCGCCAGCCCGGTCATCACCTCGTGGGTCAGCCAGGACTGCTGATCGTGGCCGTCGGGCACCGGGAAGACCGGCATCCGGTCACGCGGGGTCCACACATCGGCGTAGGACTGCACGCGCTCGCCGATCAGCAGGGTCGAATCGCAGGCACCGGGCACCTGCGGATCCCACAACGCCCGCATGTCCGCGGCCGACTTCAGGTAGTAGCCGTCACCGTCGAACTTGAACCTGGTGGGATCCGACAGCGTCTTGCCGGTCTGCACGCACAGCAGCGCCTCGTGCGTTTGCGAGGCCTCACGGGTGACGTAATGGCAGTCGTTGGTGGCCAGCGGCGGGATGCCGAGCTTGCGGCCCACCTCGAGCAGTCCGTCGCGGACCCGGCGCTCGATCTCGATGCCGTGGTCCATCAGCTCCAGGAAGAAGTTCTCCTTGCCGAAGATGTCCTGCCATTTGGCGGCGGCGGCGATCGCCTCCTCGACGTGTCCGAGACGCAACCGGGTCTGCACCTCACCGGAGGGGCACCCGGTCGTGGCGATGATGCCCTCGGCGTGCTCGGCGATCAGCTCGGCGTCCATCCGCGACCACTTGCCCAGCTGGCCCTCGAACGAGGCCAGCGAGGACAGCTTGAACAGGTTGCGCAGACCGGTCGCATTCTCGGCGACCATCGTCATGTGGGTGTAGGCGCCACTACCGGAGACGTCGTCACCCTTCTGGCTGCGATCACCCCACTGCACGCGCTTGGTGTCGAATCGAGAAGCGGGGGCGATATAGGCCTCGATACCGATGATCGGCTTGATCCCGGCATCGGTGGCCACGTTGTAGAACTCGCTGGCCCCGAACATGTTGCCGTGGTCGGTCATTCCGATGGCCGGCATCTCCAGGCGTTGCGCCTCGGCGATCATCGGCTTGACCTTGGCCGCGCCGTCGAGCATCGAGTATTCGGTGTGGTTATGCAGATGCACGAACGAGGAGCCCATAGGACGACGATTCTATGGGTGCCGACCGACATCCCCGGGCGTGTCGCGGGGACGTGTCCGGCACACCCGCGCCCAGCTGCGGCCCGACCGGCCCTCTCGCCCGGCAACGCCCCCGGTCGCCGGTTGTATCGTGGGATTTTGTGATCGAGCTCAACGGTGTCGCCAAGACGTTCGGCGGCGGCATCACCGCTCTGCGGGACGTGAGCTTCGCGGTCCCCACCGGCTCGGTCTGCGCCCTGCTCGGCCACAACGGCGCCGGCAAGACCACCGCCGTCAACATCCTCTCGACGCTGGTACGGCCGTCGGCGGGGTCGGCGACGGTGGCCGGTTACGACGTGGTCGCCGACGCGGCTCAGGTGCGCCGCGCCATCGGGGTCACCGGCCAGGACGCCGCACTGGACCTGCGTCTGACCGGTCGGGAGAACCTGGTGCTCTTCGCCCGCCTGCGCGGGCTGTCCAAGAGCCGCGCCCGCGCCAGGGCCGACGAGCTGATCACCCGGTTCGACATGCGCGGGGCCGCCGACCGGCAGGTGAGCGGATACTCCGGCGGCATGCGTCGCCGCATCGACATCGCCGTGTCGCTGGTGGTGGCGCCCACCGTGCTGTTCCTCGACGAGCCGACGACCGGTCTGGACCCGCGCAGTCGCCGAGACGTGTGGGATCTGGTGTCGGAACTGTCCGCGCAGGACATCACCGTTCTGCTGACCACCCAGTATCTGGAGGAGGCCGACGTGCTCAGCGACTCCGTCGTGATCCTCGACTCGGGCCGCGTGGTGGCCAGCGGCACGGCCGACGAACTCAAGCGGCGGGCCGGGCCGGGCTACTGCCAGATGACGGCGATGCACGCCGAGGACCTGCCGCGGATCGCCGCGGCGCTCGGTGACTTCGACGAGGTCGAGGTGGACGCCAAGACCATGCGCGTCTCGGTGCCCGCTCCCCGTGGCACCGCGACGCTGTCGGAGGTGTTCCGCAGGCTGGAGGACATCGGCGTCGAACTGCTCGACATCTCGTTGCGGCGCCCGACGCTCGACGAGGTGTTCCTGCATCTGACCGCCCCCTCCGCCGCGTCGTGAACGCGCCGGTCATCCTGACCGCGCGGTTGATGCGACGCAATCGGGTGGATCTGGCCTTCGCCATCGTCGCTCCCCTGGTGGGCATCATCGGCCTGGTGTTCCTGCTGCAGGACGTCATCGTGACCGACGGGATGACCTACGCGCAGTACGTCCTCCCTGCGGTCGTGGTGCAGGCGATGTTCTTCGGGGCGTTGACCACCACCGACCGCGCCGCGGCGGACAACGCCGACGGGATGAGCAGGCGGCTGCAGACGCTGCCGATCTCACGCTTGGCGCCGCTGACGGCACGCATGTACTACTGCGTTGTTCGCGGTCTGCTGGCCGTCGTGGCCTCGACTCTGGGCGCGCTGTTGTTCGGCTTCCGGTTCACCGGCGGAATCGGTTACGCTGCAGCATTTTTCGGACTCGCCCTGGCGCTGACCCTGGCGCTGTCGCTGGGCGCCGATGCCGTGGGTGCGCGCGCAAAGCGCAGCGAGGTCGCCGGCCAGCTACTGCTGATCCCACAATTGCTGCTGGTGTTGTTGTCGACCGGATTGGCGCCGACGGAGTCCTTCCCCACCGCCCTGCAACCGTTCGTCTCCAGCCAACCGGTCTCCCAGATCACCGAGGCCCTGCGCGATTTCACCGACGGCCGGGTCGATGCGCCCAACGCATTGGCCAGCGTGGGCTGGTGCGTGCTGTTCCTCGGCCTTTTCGGTTACGCCGCCCTGCGAGAACAGCGGCGAACCCGATGACCCGCCCGCAGCCGCAGGCACAGCCGCCGCGTCGTGGTGCCGCACGAGAGGTGGCCGACGAGATCTGGATCTTCGCCAGCAGGTTGCTCGTGCAGTGGTGCCGGTATCCCACGGTGCCCCTGCAGGCGCTGATGTTCCCCGCGGTCCTGCTACTCACCTACAGCGTGCTGGTGGGCAAGTCGATGACCAGGATCACCGGCAACAGCGGACTCGACCTGCTCATCCCGGTGTGCGCGCTGGTCGGTGCGATGTCAGGGTCGGCGGCGTCGGGGTCGATGATGTCCCATGACCGCGAGAACGGGTTGCTCACCCGCCTGTGGATCATGCCGGTGCGCCGCGGCAGCGCCCTTGCCGGCATCGTGCTTGCCGAGGCGCTTCGCACCGTGCTGGGCACTGTGCTGGTCACCGCGATCGGCTACGGTCTCGGGTTTCGCTTCCACGGCAACATCGCCGCGCTGGCGGGCTATCTGGTCATCCCCAGCGTGATCGTGGCGGTCTACACGATGATCGTCATGATCCTGGGCCTGCGCGGCGAGGGCCGCACCATCTTGGCCTGGTTCGGCACCTTGAGCGTCGGACTGGCTTTCGCCGCCGTCGTACCCGTGGACAAGACCCCGGCGACGCTGCGCCCGTTGGCCGAGTACCAACCCGTCGCCGCGGCGGTCGAGACGATGCGACTGCTGTCGGTGGGCGATGCGAACATCGGACTACCGCTGGCCGTCACCGCGGTCTGGGCCATCCTGCTCGGGAGCATCTTCGGTCCCGCGGCGGTGCGCGGTTACCGGCGGGCGGCCGAGTCCGGACCCGTCGGCGGCTGAGTCACCCGGGTGGTCGGCACGGCGTCCCACCACGATCATCCAGACCAGCGTCGCGACCGCCGCGATGATGTAGACCAGTCCGGCCCACGCCAGATACCACGGCTGGCTGATGTCGTGGATGCTGGACTGCGCCGAGGACAGCAGCGTCGGGACGCTGAGGACCATCAGGGCGAACCACACACAACCCAGCGGGCGGGCACCGGGTTTCGCGCGCCACGGCCCATGGAACAACCAGATCATCAGGGGCACCACCCACACCCAGTGGTGGGTCCATGCCACCGGCGAGGCCACCAGCCCGAAGATCTGGATCACCAGCAGCGAGGCCAACCGGTCGCGTTCCCCGCCCACCGATCCGAGCGCCCGCCACGCCAATACCGAGAGCAGCGCGGTGACCAACAGGGCACCGATCAGCAGCGCACCGGTCCCCACGTCGTGGCCCATGATGCGCGACAGGCCGCCGCGCCAGGACTGGTTCCAGACCGATCCGACGGGAAGATCGTGGCCGGCCTCGCTCATGCGCCCGGGAAAATAACGTCGCGTCTCGTCGGGCAGCAGCAGATAGCCGATGCCGACGGTCGCGAAGAACACCACCGCGGAGAAGAGCGCGGTACCCCAGCGGCGCACCCCCACGAAGTACAGCCCGGTGATGGCCGGGGTCAGTTTGATACCTGCCGTCACGCCGATCAGTAGGCCAGACACCCACCAGCGCGTGCTGTAGGCGGCGTAGAGCACCGCGAGCATGAGAAAGATGCCGATCTGTCCGACCTGGATGCTCCCGCCGGGTGGCTCCATCCAGATCGCCACCGCGGTCCACAGCATGGCGATCCGCCGGCTCCCGCCACCGACGAAACGCTGGCTCAGTCGTACGGTGGCGTACACCGCACCCACCAGGGCCAGCTGCCACAACAGCGCCGTGAGGCCGAAGGGCAGCAGGTGCAGCGGATAGAACAGGATCGCCGCGAACGGTGGGTAGGTGAACGGAAGCTGCTCGTTCTTCAGCGGATCGGTATAGAAGAACTCGTAGAGCGTGCCCGGATTGTTCAGCGCGGCGCCGCCGAGAACGTAGATGCGCAAATCGAAGAAGGCGTCGCCCTCGACGAGGTAAAACCCCATCGTCGATGCCACCCGCAGGACCGCGCTGATCGCGAAAATGGCCGGGGCCAGCGCTTTCAGACGCGCGAACCGATCTCGCGCCGACGGAACAGAATCCGTACTCACCAGGGCGACTATAAGGCACCGCGACCGGCTCACGCTCGGGTGCATGTGTGCGATCGCGCAGCCCGGCTGATCGGCCGGGCTTTCTATCGGGTCCGAGTATCGGGTCCGAGCGGTCCACGAGACGACCGACGCCCCGAATTCGGTACGAAATCCGGTGAATCGCCGCAACGGTGCGCTCCGGTGCGCTTGTATGACAGCGATGACGTCGTTAAGTTGACGCTGCGACAGGGTGGTTTCTGGGGTTGAATTCAGCCAGGCCCGCATTCTCGGTGTCAGTCACAGACCGACGAAAATCGATGATTGGAGTGCTGTGAAGCGTTTGGGGGAACGCGCGATAAAGCTGGCGCCGTGGTTGCTGGTAGCCAGCATCGTCATCCGGTCGATCGGTACCACCAACATCCCGGACATGTTTGTCGATTTGCGTGTGTACATCGCCGGCGGGGCCGCGCTGGACCACCCCGGCACGCTGTATCAGCTCAGTTACACCGATTTGCTGGGCGAGCAGTTGCCGTTCATCTATCCGCCGTTCGCGGCCATGATCTTCTATCCGCTGCAATGGCTTCCGTTCGTCGTTGTTGCCTGGCTATGGCAATTCGCAACCATTGCATGCCTGTACGGAATCGTGCGGGTGAGTCAGCGAATGATCGGCAGGGGCGGACACCGGATCGCCATGCTGTGGACCGCGGCAGCAATCTGGTTGGAGCCGATTCGCCTGCTGCTCAACTACTCCCAGGTCGGGGTTTTCCTCACCTTCGCGGTGTTGTACGCGGCGTACACGTCGAGATCCTGGCTGGCAGGTTTGCTGGTCGGCCTCGCCGCGGGAGTCAAGATCACCCCGGCGATCACGGGTCTGTACTTCCTGGCGATGCGGCGATGGGCGGCCGCGGCTTTTGCCGTCGCCGCGTTCTTCGCCACCGTCGGCATCACCGCGCTGATCGCGCCGAGTGAAACCCGGGAGTTCTTCGTCGAGCTGTTCCGTCGGGTTCCGGTTTCCACGGGGACCAGCAACAACCAGTCGTGGCTGGGCACCATATCGCGGATCGTCGGCTACGACGCCGGGCACACGGTACTGGTACCCCTGGCCATCGCCGCCACCGCCGTGCTTTCGGTGTGTGCCTGGCGAGCGCTGGGAAAGACGGGAAACCGTGACGTCCTCGGGTCGCTGCTGGTGGTCCAACTGTTCGGGCTGATGGCCTCGCCCATCTCGTGGACCCACCACTGGGTCTGGTTGATCCCGCTGATGATCTGGCTGATCAACGGCCCGTGGCGCGACCAGCCGGGGGCACGTGTCCTGGGCTGGGTGTGGTTCGCGGTGCTGCTGATCGGGATACCGTCGGCCCTGTCGCTGTTGCAGGCCAGCGTGTGGACCTTCTCACGCCCGTGGTATCTCGCCTGGGGTGCCGCCGTGTACGTCCCGATGACGCTGGTGACACTGGGCTGGATGATCTTCGTCGGTCGGCGGATCACCCGCCGGCCGCCATACCTGTGCGACGGTCCCGTCGCACAGGATCTCGACGCGGAGATATCGGCAGATCGTGTGCTCCAGGCGCCGGTCGATCGGCAGCCGGTGGGCCGGGCCGTCAGCTCAGCGGTGTCTCAGACCAGGTAGGTCCATCCGCACTTGATCCACCATTCCTTGTCCAGGCAGAGCCTGCCGTCGATCACCGTCTTGTTCCGCACGATCGCGCTGAGATCGGACGGGTTGATGGCGACGAACTCCGACCATTCCGTCAGCACCATGACCAGGTCGGCGTTCTCGCAGGCGTCGTCGACCGATGCCGCATAGGACAGCGTCGGGAAGACCGCACGGGCATTCTCGATCGCCTTGGGGTCGAACACCGTCACCGATGCGCCCTGCAGTTGGAGCTGGCCGGCCACATTGAGCGCGGGTGAGTCGCGAACATCGTCGGAATCCGGTTTGAAGGCAGCACCGAGGATGGCGATGTTGGCGCTCTGCAACCCGACCGGACAGGCCTTACGGGCCACCTCCACCATCCGGGTGCGGCGCCGCATGTTGACGTTGTCGACCTCGCGAAGGAAGGTCAGCGCCTCCGAGGCGCCCAGTTCACCGGCACGAGCCATGAACGCCCGGATATCCTTGGGCAGGCAGCCGCCGCCGAACCCGATACCGGCGTTGAGGAAGCGGCGGCCGATGCGCGCGTCGTAGCCGATCGCATCGGCGACAGCGGCCACATCGGCACCGACCGCGTCGCAGACCTCGGCGATCGCATTGATGAACGAGATCTTGGTTGCCAGAAAGGCATTGGCGGAAACCTTGACCAACTCCGCGGTCTCCGGATCGGTGAGGATGAACGGGGTCTCACGCTCCAGGATCTGCGCGTACACCTCGCGGGTCATCGTTTCGGCACGGCCGCCGCCGTGGTGACCCAGGACCACCCGGTCGGGTGTGATGGTGTCCTGCACGGCGAAGCCCTCGCGCAGAAACTCCGGATTCCAGGCGATCTCCACGGTGATGCCGTCGGCCAATTCCGTTGCGCGCGTTGCCAATTTCGCACACGTGCCGACGGGCACGGTGGACTTGCCCAGCACCACCACATCACGGTGCAACAACGGCACCAGGGTGTCGATGACGGCGTCGACGTAGCGCAGATCGGCCGCGGATTCGCCCTTCTTCTGCGGGGTTCCGACCGCGATGAAATACAGCTCGCTCCATTCGGCGGCCTGCGCGTAGTCGGCCGTGATGGTCAGCTTGCCGGTCTGCAGATGCTTGCGCAGCAGCTCGGCAACGCCCGGCTCGTAGAACGGCACCTCACCGTTGCCCAGCTTGGCGATCCGCTTCGGATCGGTCTCCACCCCGAGCACATCGTGGCCGAGTTCGGCCATACACACCGCGTGGGTGAGCCCGAGATATCCCAGACCGAACACCGTCAGACGCAAATCGATGACCTCTCTGCCGCAACCTGGTCACGCCGGATCCTCCGACGGCTGACCGACCCCCGTCGACATGCCGGATAGCTGCGTCGACCCTAGGTCGATCACCCCGCCGACGGACACCTCGAACAGGTGAACATCGCGAGACGGGCAGGCGAAGCGAACAGGGCAGGCACGCGCAGGCAGAGCCCGCTAACGGTCCCGCCAAGCCGCGGTGACCATGGAAGCCTTTGCGACAGCGACGCCGTAGCCGACGTCGGTGTCGTCGTCGACCGGATCATCGTCGACGGGGAAGGCGATCGGCGTGGTCTTCACCGGCTCATCCCTGACCACGCCGCGGCGGTTCTGCAAGAACGAGAGGTGACTGCGCAATTCGTTGGGCACCCGGTTGGGCCACCAGTTCTTCTCCCCCAGCAGCACCGCGATCGCCGGCACCGTGATGGTGCGCACCACGAAGGTGTCCAGCAGCAACCCGACACCGATGATGAAACCGGTCTGCACGATCGCCGCGATACTGCTGACCGTGAGCGCGAGCATCGACGCGGCGAAGATGAGGCCGGCGGAAGTGATCACACCGCCCGTCGCGCCGATCGTGCGGATGATCGCGACCTTGGTGCCCCGATGGGCCTCCTCCCGGATCCGGGATATCAGCAGCAGGTTGTAGTCCGCGCCGACGGCCACCAGCACCAGGAACGTCATACCGGGGATGTTCCAGAAGATGGGTTGACCGAGGATGAACTGGAAGAAGATCACCGCGATGCCGATCGCAGATGCGTAGGACAAGACCACCGAGATCACCAGGTAGATCGGCGCGATGATCGCCTTCAGCAGGAAGGTCAGGATCAGGAACACCACGATCAAGGTGACCAGCACGATGTACTGGAAATCGCCGTTGTAGTAGCCGCGGACATCGTTCTGCACCGCGCTCAGGCCGACCATCGTGATCTCGGCGTCTTCCAACGTGGTGTTGGGGCGGGCGTTCTGCGCCGTCTCCACGATTTCGTCGACCTGATCCATCGCATCGGTACTCAGCGGATCCAGGGCGGTCTGGATCAGATAGCGCGCGGTGTGTCCGTCGGGTGAGATGAACAGCTGGGCGGCCTTCTCGAATTCCGGACGGGTGAGGATCTGCGGCGGGATGTAGAAGCCGGACATCGACGGGTCGCCGGCGTCACGCTTCATCGCCAGCAGGAAGTCCGAGGCCTGCGTCAGTCCCCCGCCCATCTGCCGGGTCTGGTCGACCAGCAATTGCACGCCCTGGGCGAGCAAAGCACTGGAATCGGCCAGTTTGTTGATGCCGGCGACCAATTCGTCGACCTGCTTCTCCACCGCCGCCGGGCTGTCCAGCCCCAGATCCTCCACGGCGGTCAGTGACCGCTCGAGGTTGTCGGTGACGCCGCTGACCGACTTCGACAGGCTGTCACCGGGCTGGGTGTTCTCCATCTGCTTGGACAGCTCGTAGAGCTGCTGGATGGTGCCGTCATCGTAGGCGGCCATGATGTCGCCCATATCCGAGCGGACGGCCCGGCACACCGGGTCCATGGTGCACAGCGGGCTGGAGTTCAGCAGCGCCACCATCGGACCGAGCCAGATCGTGTGCAGCACAACCTGTTCGATACCGCCGCCCATGGCGCGGCCGACACCGCGCAACAGGTCGATCATCCGGGCGCTGGCATCGATGCTGCGCAGCGTCTGGACCCCGCCGAAGTCCTGCTGGGTCTGGGCCAGCGACACCAGGATGGTCTTGATCGGGCCCGCCGATCCGACCACCTCGTCACGGATCTTGTCCAGGGCGTCGGCCAGCGCGTGTGCGCCCTCGGACAGCTGGGTCAGCCGTGAATCGTTCTCGTCGATGAGATTGGTCGCCTCGCCGAGCTTGTCACCGACCTCGCCGGCCTGATGCGTCGCGCGCGCCTCGGCCAACATCTCACCGTTGGGTCGGGTGATGCCCCGGATGGCGTCGATGTTGGGGATCTGGCTGATCCGGAAAGCCATCTGCTCCATATCGGCAAGCGCCCGCGGAGACCGCAGATCCTGGGTCGGTGAATGGATCACGATGAACTGCTGCAACGAGTTGCTGATCGGGAAGTGCTCGTTCATCCGCTCGTAGGCCTGGTTGCTGGCCGAGTCCTCGGGGAGGTTTCGCCGGTCGTCGTAGTTGAAGTCGATGAGCAGTGTGCATGCCGCCAGACCGACGAGCAGGAGCAGGCTGACGGTCAGGTTCAACACGGGACGGCGCACCACGTTGACCCCGGACCGGCGCCAGAACCGGCCGGTGACGTCCTTGCGGGGATTGACCCAGCCACGGCGGCCGGCCAGCACGATGAAAGCGGGCAGCAGCGTGATCGATCCGAGGAAGCCGATCGTGATGGTCGCCGCCAGCGCCGGCCCCACACTGGAGAACACGCTCAGCGTGGCAAACGACAGGCCCAGGAAGGTGATGGCCACCGTGCCCGCCGAACCGGCGATCACCTCCCCGATGGACACCATCGAGGCGACGATCGCCGCATCGGTCTTCATGCCGCCGCGCAGATGCTCCTGATAGCGACTGAAATAGAAGACCGCGTAATCGACACCGGCGCCGATCATCATGCCGGTGATCAGCACGATCGTCTGGGGTGCCAGACCCAGCCCCAGCAGGCCGAGGCCGGCAACCACCTGTTGGGCGACAGCCAGCGAGATACCGATGCTGACCAGCGGGATGAGCATCGCGACGATATTGCGATAGACGATGATCAAGATCAGCAGCACCGTGACCACGGTGGAGACCTCGATGATGAACTGATCGCGCAGCGCGATGTCGGTGACATCGTCCATGGTGGCCGCGGCGCCCACGATGACGGGCTCCAGCGTGGTCCCGGCCGTGGTCTCGTTGATGATCGCCAGCGCTTCGCGATAGGCCGCGAGACCGTCGGCGCCGCCCATCGCGCCATTCAGGCCCACCGGCAGGTTGAAGGCCTTGTTGTCCTTGCTGACCATGCCGGCCCGCAGCTCGGGGATCTCGACGAAGTTCTGGGTCGCCGACACCGCCGGGGATGCGCCGAGCTTGGCCACCAGCTGCCGGTAGGTCTGCTCGTCGGCGTCGGTCAGCCCGTCATCGTTGACCAGGACGACCGCGATGAGGTTGCCCATGTCGTTGCCCTCTTCACCCTCTTTGGTGAAGGCCTCTGTCATTTGCTGGTTGGCGACGACAACGGGCGAGTCCGAAGGCACGAAGTCCGGCGGATTCTTCTGCGCGACCACCGCCAACGGCGGGATGGCCGCGAACAGGGAACCGGCGATGACCAGCCATGTGGCGATCATGAGTACCGGATGACGCACGATCATCTTGCCGTTGGCGGCAAGCAGACCGTGGATGGTCACCTTAGGACGTCTGGGCATTGGCGACTAGGCTACATGGTGTTGCTGTTAACTCGTCCCGCCACGATCGCCCGGCGCGGTGGCCGGGTGGTCCGAAGCGCCCCCATGGATGTTCCCGTGGATGTTCCGGCGGGCACGAGACCGCAGCACGGAATCGGCGGTGAAGATGGCCAACGCCACCCAGATCAGCCCGAATCCTATCCAGCGGGCCGGTGGCATCGGTTCGCCGCCGACCGCGATACCCCAGGACAGTTGCATCACCGGTGTCAGATAGAACAGCAGCCCCATGGTCACCAGGGCCAACCGCTGGGCCGCCGCGGCGAACAGCAACAGCGGCAGGGCGGTGAGCACGCCGGCCACGATCAACAGCACGCTGTGCCCGGCACCGGAGCCGAGGAACGTGCCGGTGCCGTCATGCTGCAAGAACACCAGGTAGCCCAACGCGAACGGGGTGGCCAGACCCGCCTCGACACCGACGCTGACCCGCGGGTCGACCGGCACCACCTTCTTGACCGCGCCGTACAGCGCGAAGGACAGCGCCAGCCCCAACCCGATATACGGCGGCGCGCCCAACTGCCAGGTCAGCACCACCACCCCACCGACCGCGACGGCCAAGGCCACCCACTGCGCCCTGGCGAGCCGCTCGCGGAACACCAGCAGCCCCAGCAGGACGGTCACCAGCGGATTGATGAAATAGCCCAGCGCCGCATCGACGACGTGACCGTTGTTCACGGCGTACACGTAGATCGCCCAGTTTGCCGAGATCAGCGCCGATGCGATCGCCAGCAGGCCCCAGGTGCGAGCGGTGATGGCGCGCAGATCCGCCACCCGGCGCACCAGCACGACGACGATCGCCAGGAAGGCGGCGCTCCAGACGATGCGATGCGCCAGGATCTCCACCGCGCCCGCGGGTTTGAGCAGCGGGAAAAACGCCGGGAACAGACCCCACATGCCGTAGGCGCCGATACCGAACAACCACCCGCTGCGCTGCCGATCGGCGGCGCGCACCGTCACCGGTCGTAGCCGCGCACGCGGTCCAGTGCCGCCTGCAGATCCGCCGGATAGGGACTGGTGATCTCCAGCCATCGTCCGTCGCTCGGGTGCGCGAAGCCCAACGAGCGGGCATGGAGCCACTGCCGCTCCAGACCGAGCTTCTTGGCCAGGGTCGGGTCGGCCCCGTAGGTGAGGTCACCACAGCAGGGATGGTGCAGCGCCGCGAAATGGACCCGGATCTGGTGGGTACGCCCGGTCTCCAGATGGATGTCGAGCAGACTGGCCGCGACGTGCGCCTCGATGGTGTCGTAGTGGGTGACGCTGTCGCGGCCGCTCTCGGTGACCGCGAACTTCCAGTCCTGGCCGCGGTGCCTGCCGATCGGTGCGTCGATGGTTCCGCTGGACGGATCCGGATGTCCCTGCACCAGCGCGTGGTACCGCTTCTCCACCGTGCGCTCCTTGAACGCGCGCTTGAGCACCGTGTAGGCCCGCTCGGAGATCGCCACCACCATCGCGCCCGATGTCCCGACGTCCAGCCGCGAGACGATGCCCTTGCGCTCGGCCACGCCGGACGTGGTGATCCGGAATCCGGCCGCGGCCAAGCCGCCGAGCACCGTGGGCCCGGTCCACCCCACCGACGCGTGCGCGGCCACGCCTGCCGGCTTGTCGACGACGACGATGTCGGCATCGGAGTACAGAATCGACATGCCCTCGATATCGACGGGCGTGTTCTCCACCGGCGCGGGCGGTTCGGGCAGCCGCACCTCCAGCCAGGCACCGGCGACGAGTTTGTCAGACTTACCCGCCGCGGTTCCGTCGAGCTCGACACCGCCCTCCTCGGCGATGGCGGCGGCCGCGGTCCGGGACAGGCCCAGCAGGCGGGCCAGGCCCGCGTCGACGCGCATGCCGGCCAGGCCTTCGGGAACAGGCATCGAGCGAGTGGTCATCAGCTCTGGGTGTCCGGCTGGTCGTTGGGCTTGTCGGTCACCGTCGCCGGCGCGGGCACGTTGTTCGGCTCAGGGTTGTTCGGCTCAGGGGTGTTCGGCTCAGGGTTGTTCGGCGCCGGGTTCTCCTGTCCGACGGGCTCGGCCTCGGCGGTCTCCGGGCGCTGGCGGCCGGTGGTGTCGTAATCGAAACCGAACAGCGACAGCACCACCAGCAGGATCGCCCCACCCACCACGGCCGGGTCGGCGACGTTGAACACCGGCCACCACCCGATGGACAGGAAATCGACCACGTGCCCGCGCAGCGGACCGGGGGAACGGAAGAAGCGATCGACCAGGTTGCCCAGCGCGCCACCGAGGATCATGCCCAGCCCGAGCGCCCACCATGGCGACACCAGCCGACGACCCATCCAGATGATGCCGACGACCACCCCGGTGGCGACCAGCGTCAACACCCAGGTGTAGCCGGTGGCCATCGAGAAGGCCGCACCGGAGTTGCGCACCAGCGTCCAGGTGACGGTGTCACCGATGATCGACACGGGCTGTCCGGGCACCAACAGCCGAACTGCCAGCACCTTGGTGACGATATCGAGGAGTAAGACCACACCGGCGATGCCGAGCAGCAGGCGCAACCGCTTTCGGGGTGGCGGTGGTGCTGCGTCGTGCGCGCTCGCCGGTGGGACGGCGCCCGTCGATTCTTCGGTCACCGGACCATCATCCCAAACGGTGGGGCCGACGCCGCCATGCCGTCCTGATCTGCCGTGACGATGGTGGACAATCGCAGCCATGTCCGCCATCACCGTCATCAGCACCGGCGGCACCATCGCGACCAGTGCCGGGACCGACGGGGTGGCGCGTCCCACCCGCAGCGGGGCCGACCTGACGACCGGTCTCGACGTACGGGTGCGTGAGTTGATGGCCGTGGACAGCTCGGCGCTCGGTCCCCCCGACTGGGACCGGATGGCCGCCGCGGTCCGGGAGGAGGGCACCCGGCCAGACTGCGGCGGGATCGTCATCACCCACGGCACCGACACCATGGAGGAGACGGCCCTGTGGCTGCAGCTGACCCATGACGGTCCGGTGCCGGTGGTGTTGACCGGGGCTCAGCGCAGTGCCGATGCCCCCGACGCCGACGGTCCGGCCAATCTGCGCGACGCCATCGCCGTCGCGCGGTCCGGCCCGGCAGCGGTCCTGGTCAGCTTCGCCGGGACCATCTGGCAACCGTTGGGGTTGTACAAGTCCGCCACCGAGGACCTGTCCGGGTTCACCGGGACCGCGGTGGGCTCGGTACGCGACGGGCGCGTCGAGATGTCCGGGCCGTCGCGTGGCCCGCGGTTCGCGGCATTGCGCGCTGCCGCCGCGCCGCGGGTGGACATCATCGCCGCC
Source organism: Arthrobacter sp. SLBN-53 (assembly GCF_006715585.1). NCBI lineage: Bacteria > Bacillati > Actinomycetota > Actinomycetes > Micrococcales > Micrococcaceae > Arthrobacter > Arthrobacter sp. SLBN-53. Next base: position 5,239,009 of record NZ_VFNN01000001.1, on the reverse strand, counting down.
TATCCGGGCGCGGATGCGGTCGGTATCGATGCCTGCGTGGCGGCCGGGGCGCGCGGGATCGTCCTGGAGGCCCTCGGTGCGGGCAATGCCGGGGCCGCCGTGATCGACGGGGTCCGCCGTGCGGTGCGCGCCGGTGTCACCGTCGCCGTCGGCACCAGGGTCCCCGGTGGCCGGGTGCGCCCGGTGTATGGGCCGGGCCGCGAGCTGACCGACGCCGGGGCCGTGCCGGTGCCCGGTCTGCGCCCGGCCCAGGCGCGGGTGCTGCTGATGGCCGCGCTGGCCGCCGGCGCAGCGGTCGACGATGTCTTCGCCCGGTGGGGCTGATGGTCAGGCCGGGTCGAGGGTGTCCAGATAGGCGCGCCAGTCCAGGCTGTCGATCGGGTCGGCCCGGCTGAGATCTGGCAGATCTGCCGGGAACGTGCGCGCGATCCCCGGCCCGGATGCCCGGGTCTCGAACCGCACCGTCATCACCCCGTGCCCGGCACCCTGCACCCACCCGTGACCGTGCTCGGTGTGCCGCACGTCGTCACCGATGCGCCACGGCGCCGGTCCGGGGAGCACCGGCGCCGTGGTGCGGCTGTCGGGTACCTCCTCGTCGACGAGGTCCAGATCGGGAAACAGCGATTCCTGCTGTACATCGGAAAGCCCCGAAAAGCCTATGCCGACAAGGCGGATGGGCCCCACCTCGATCGGATCGAGCAGGAGCCGACGGGCGGTGGCCACCAGGGTCGCGGCGTCGGTGCTGGCATACGGCAGCGTCGCCGAGCGGGTCAGGGTCGCCATATCGGACTTCTTCAGCTTCACCGTCACGGTGCGCGCACCCCGGCCGTCCTTGAGCAGACGCCGGTGCGCGTGCTCACCGATCGTGGTGATCGCGTCGCGGAGTTGATCGAGGGTGCGCAGATCCTCGGCGAAGGTGGATTCGGCGCTGATCTGCTTTGCCGGGGCGTTCTCGGCCACCGGGCGGTCGTCGATGCCGCGGGCCAGCCGGTGCAGCGCGGGGCCGACCGTGGCGCCCAGCACGTCGGCGACCTCACCGTCGCTGAGCGCGGCGAACGCCCCGATGGTCTCGATACCGAGCCTGCGCAGCCGGTCCTCTGCCACCGGGCCGATACCCCAGAGTTTGCGGACCGGCAGGGCCGAGAGCAGCGCCCGCTCGTCGGCACGCCCGACGACCCGGATACCGTCCGGTTTGGCCAGCCCGGAGGCGATCTTGGCGACCTGTTTACCCGAGCCCGCCCCCACCGACGCGATCAGCCCGGTCTCGGCCAGCACCCGGGAACGCAGGGTTTCGCAGAATTCCTCGACCTCGGCCACGGCGGCGCCGGCCAGTTCGGCCGGTTCGCCGAACGCCTCGTCGAAGGACAGCTGTTCCAGCACCGGCACGACCGACCGAACGGTGGCGAAGACCCGCCGGCTGGCGGTCCCGTACACCGCGCCGCGCGGCGGTAGGACCACGGCCCCGGCACCGACGAGCCTGCGTGCCTGATGCATGGGCATCGCCGAGCGCGCCCCGAAGACCCGCGCCTGGTAGCTGGCACCGGCCACGACGCCGCGGCCGCCGAGGCCACCGACCAGAACCGGACGATGACGCAGGGTGGGCCTGGTCAACTGTTCGACGGAGGCGAAGAACGCATCCATGTCCAGATGCAGAACCCACCGATGCACACCTGGATGCTAGGCGCACGGTCCGACGGCACGACCACACGCCACTACCCTGGCGGCATGGACAACGTGCCGATCCGCGACGGGTCGATCCGATTGGGGCAGTTCCTCAAGTTGGCCGGGTTGATCGACAGCGGCGCGGATGCCAAATCGGTGATAGCCGAGGGCCTGGTCACGGTCAACGGTGAGGTCGATCTGCGCCGCGGCCGCCAGCTGCACCCCGGTGACGAGGTGTCCTTCGCCGACAGGTCGGCCCGGGTCACGGCGGACTGAGGCGGCTCACGCCTTGGCGATGGTCACCAGCACGCCCTCGCCGACATCATGGCCGTCGACGACCTCGCCGAAGTCGAAGTCCGTCGCCAGGATCTCACCGGCGATCAGATCGCGGTGGGTGGCCGCCCATTCGGCGAATTCCGCAGGCACCGACATGCGCACCGCGATGCGGTCGGAGACGTCAAGACCGGTGGTCTTACGCAGCTCCTGCAGCTCACGGATGCGGTCCTTGGCCCAGCCTTCGGCCTCCAGTTCCGGGGTCACGTTTCCGTCCAACACCACCAGGCCGGCACCGTCGGGCAACGCCGCGGTCCATTCCGGGTCCGCGGCAACGAGTTTGGAGGTGAACTCGGTGGGCAGCAAGGTCGCGGGCCCGGCGGTGAGCGTGCCATCGTCGTTGAGCACACCCTCGCCGGCCTTGACCGCCTTGATGGCCGCCTGCACGTCCTTGCCGATCCGCGGGCCCGCGGCGCGGGCGTTGACTGCCAGCTCGAACCGGCCGTAGGTGTCGATCTCGTCGCTGAGCTCGACGGCCTTGACGTTCAGCTCGTCGGCGATCAGGTCCACGAACGGCTGCAGGCTGTCCGGATTCTGAACCGCGACAGTCAGTTTGGGAAGCGGCAGCCGCACCCGCAGCTTCTTGGCCTTGCGCAGCGAGGAGCCCGTCGAGCACACCTCGCGCACCTGGTCCATGGCGGCCACCAGATCGGGATCGGCGGGCAGCTCATCGGCCGACGGCCAGTCCGTCAGGTGCACCGACCGCTGTCCCGTCACCCCGCGCCAGATGACCTCCGACACCAGCGGCAGCAGCGGAGCGGCCAACCGCCCGGTCACCTCCAGCACCGTGTGCAGGGTGTCGATCGCGTCGGCATCCTCCTCCCAGAACCGCGAACGCGACCGTCGCACATACCAATTGGTCAAGGCCTCGGTGAACTGCCGCAGCTGGTCACACGCGCCGGAGATATCGCAGACGTCCAACGAGGCGGTCAACGCGTCACGCAGGGCGGCGAGCTTGGCCAGGATGTAACGGTCGAGCACATGGGTTGAATCGGTGCGCCAGGTGCCCTTGGCCGGGGCGTACAGGGTCAGGAAGGTGTAGGCGTTCCAGAACGGCAACTGCACCTGCCGCACACCCTCGCGGATGCCCTGCTCGGTGACGATCAGATTCCCACCACGCAGGATCGGTGAGGCCATCAGGAACCAGCGCATGGCATCAGAGCCGTCGCGGTCGAAAACCTCCGACACGTCCGGGTAGTTGCGCAGCGACTTGCTCATCTTCTGGCCGTCGTTACCCAGCACGATGCCGTGCGAGACACAGGTTTTGAACGCCGGCCGGTCGAACAAGGCGGTGGAGAGCACATGCATGGTGTAGAACCAGCCGCGGGTCTGCCCGATGTACTCGACGATGAAATCACCGGGGAAATGGGCTTCCTCGGTGCCGTCCGGACCACTGGCACCGTCGAACCACTTCTGGTTCTCGAACGGGTAGTGCACCTGCGCATAGGGCATCGACCCGGAGTCGAACCAGACGTCGAGCACGTCCTCGATGCGCCGCATGGTCGATTTGCCGGTCGGGTCATCGGGATTGGGGCGGGTCAGCTCGTCGATGAACGGTCGGTGCAGGTTGTCCGGGCGTACCCCGAAATCGCGTTCGAGCTCGTCGAGGCTGCCGTACACGTCGGTGCGCGGGTAGGCGGGGTCATCGGAAACCCACACCGGGATGGGTGTGCCCCAGTAGCGGTTTCGCGAGATGGACCAGTCCCGCGCGTTCGAGAGCCACTTGCCGAACTGGCCGTCCTTGACATGTTCGGGGTACCAGGTGATCTGCTGATTGAGCTCCACCATCCGGTCCCGAAACTGCGTCACCTTGACAAACCAGGACGACACCGCCCGATAGATCAGCGGGTTACGGCAGCGCCAGCAGTGCGGATAGGAGTGTTCGTAGGTCTCGTGCCGCAGCAGCACCGGCGCATTCACCGCCGCGGGCCCGGTGCCGTTCTTGAGGTCCTTGATGATCTGCGGGTTCGCCTCGAACACCTGCAGGCCGGCGTAATCGGGCACGCTGGCGTCGAACCGGCCCTTGGAATCGACCGGGGTGACCGCCACGATATCGGCGGTATCGGCGGTCGCCTTGTCGTCCTCGCCATAGGCCGGGGCCATGTGCACCAGCCCGGTGCCGTCCTCGGTGCTGACGAAATCGCCGCCGAGCACCTGGAAGGAGTTCCGCGCGGCATCGGAGTCGACGAAGTAGGCGAACGGCGGTAGGTAGCGCGTGCCGAGCAACTGTTCACCGAGGAAGGTCGCGACGACGACCGGTTCTTCACCCAGTTCGCGGGCGTAGGCACCGAGGCGGGCTTCGGCGAGGACGAAACGGTGTCCGTCGGGACCGTCGACCACCACGTAGGAGACGCCGGGATTGACCGCCACGGCCTGATTCGACGGCAGCGTCCACGGCGTGGTGGTCCAGATCAGCAGGTAGGCGCCGGCCAAGCCGGATTCGGCATCGTCGGTGATCCGAAATCCGACGGTCAGCGCGGGGTCCTGGCGACTCTGGTAGACGTCATCGTCCATCCGCAGCTCGTGGTTGGACAACGGGGTCTCGTCATTCCAGCAGTACGGCAACACGCGGTTGCCCTGGTAGGCAAGACCCTTGTCCCACAACTGTTTGAACGCCCAGATGGTGGACTCCATGAAGTCCGGGTCCATCGTCTTGTAGTCGTTGTCGAAGTCGACCCAGCGGGCCTGGCGGGTGACGTAGGCGCGCCACTCACCCGCATACTTCATCACCGAGGCGCGGCAGGCGTCGTTGAACTTCTCGATGCCGAGCTCTTCGATCTGGCTCTTGTCGGTGATACCGAGCTGGCGTTGCACCTCCAACTCGGCGGGCAGACCGTGGGTATCCCAGCCGAACCGCCGATCCACCTTGTATCCGCGCATGGTGCGGTAGCGCGGGACGATGTCCTTGACGTAGCCGGTGAGCAGGTGGCCGTAGTGCGGAAGGCCGTTGGCGAATGGTGGGCCGTCGTAGAACACATACTCCGGCGCGCCGTCTCGGCGGGCGATACTGGCCCGGAAGGTGTCGTCGGCACCCCAGTAGTCGAGAACTTCGGCTTCCAGCGCCGGAAAGTTGGGGGTTCCGGCGGCCGGCTTGGGGTAAGCGGCCGAATTCGGGTCAGCGGTCACTGCGTCTCCTGTGTGCCCAGCGATTCAGGCACGGGGACGAACGTCGCGCCGGTGCGCGAGCCCGCGGTACCACCCCGCTTGCGGACCACGCGGATCCGCCGCTCAACTACAGGCGATGACGGGCCTGCCCGTCCGGTTCTACTGGGGCGGGATCACAGAGGATACAGCCCGTTCTTCCGGAGACTCCCCGGTGATGGCCGGATCTGCGTCGTTGACTACGGAGTCTAACGCTCAGGCGGCGTCGATCTCCTCCGGGACCGCCTCCGAGGTGATCTCGATGAGAGCCTGCGGGAACTGCTCGGTCAGCTCCTCGATCGTGTACGCCTCGAAGCGTCGGGTGTCGTACCAGAAGTCGATCTGCACCAGCCCGTTGCAGCGGTAGGCGCGCAGTTCCAGCGCATGCCCGGCCAGCGGCTCGTCGGGCGAGACGGGGCCGGCGCACCGGAAGGACAGGTCGGCCGGCGGCTGCTCGTCATGTCGCCCGGTCGAAGCGACCAGCGCCGAGCAGACGTGCGCGATCATCTCGGTGGCATCCAGCTCGGCGGGCATCACGCAATCCAGGGCGATGATGTGCGCGTCGACGTCCACGGCCAGGACGCCGCGACCGATGGTGCGCGCCACTGCCCTACCGAGGGCGGCGATCAGGATTTTGCCGTTCAGGATGCCCAGGTGGGCCGCCGCGCCGTCGAGTTCGGCACTGAGTACCGGCGGCAGTTCCAGGCCGACACGGCGAAGATCCGATTCGGCGGGCAGCCCGTCGGCCTCGTAGTCGGTCAGTGTCAGCGTCGCTGCGATATCCCGCGCCTGACCGACAACCAGATCGAAGCCGGCGGTCGATATGTCCGGCGCCGACGGCAGTGATGTCGCGAATTCGGACACCTCGGGTGCAGCGAGCACGTCTGCGGCAAGAACGTCTGCGGAAAAAGAGTCGACGCGAACCCGATCCTGGAACAGCGGAGCAACCATGTGACAGAGACTACAGTCGGATTCCCAGAATTGGGACATCACTCCCGAAAGTCTGACACCCCTGTCAATTAAAGGCCAGATGTCCACCGAACGGTTGCTGGCCCTCAGCGATGGGAAAGGGTTATTGTCGGTGGGTGCCCCGTACAGATGAGAACGGCCGCCAGCTGAAAGCCCTGCTTGATTACCTGCTGGACGGGGATGTCGAGGCCAAGGACATCTATGACGCGTTGGACATCTCCAGCAGCACCTATTACCGCCGGATCAAAGAGGTCAGCTACCCCGATGCCGAAGAGTTGCGCCGCATCGCCGACCGGTTCGCGCTGAGTTATCCCGACCTGCAGATCCGATTCGGCCTGATGAGCAGGCAAGAGGTGTGGAACTACATCGAGTCGACGCCGTTCACCGTCACCGCGGTCGCCGAGTCCGTTCGCGAGCAGACCATCACCCAGCAACACGCCCGCCCGAAAAAGCTCTCCGAATTACGCCCACGTAGCGACGCGCCGCCCCTCTAACGGTTAGAATTTGCTGGCAGTTATCCGGTATTGCGCACGCGATACCGGTTTCTACGGCCGCTTTCTACATCCATAAAGGCGCACCACGATGGAAATCACCGCACTGATCGCGATCACACTGATGTGCATCGCGTGGAGCCTGTGGATCCGCCGCGTCACGTGGTCGTGTCGCTGGGAGGTGGCCGCCACCCTCAACATCGCACTCCAGGGCGGTGCCATCCTGCTGATGTCGCCGTGGGCTTCGGAGACCATCGGCAGGGTCCTGCACTCGTGGACCGGGATGTGGAATCTGGAGGATTTCATCGGCCACGACATGTACATCGTGGCCGCATCGGCCATCGTCTACAACGCGCTGGGCCGTTTGCAGGACGACCACTCCATGCAGCGCGCCTTCAAGCAATACGTCGAGTATCCCGCCACGCTCTGCATCCCGTTGCTGCTGGCCACGTTCGCCATGAGCAGCGCGCACGACGTCTACGCCCGCGACTTCTTCGCCGCACCCACCGACGGGTGGCTGGCCGCGTATTGGACCATGCTCTGCGGCCTGCTGATCTACCTGCTGGTCTACGGTGCGCGCGCACTGCTGGTGCTGCGCAAGGATCCGAGGTCGCGTCGGGTCGCCAACATCTACCTGGCCGCCTGCGCCAGCGGCATCATCGCGTGCACGATCCGCATCGCCACCGCGATCTGGCCGGCGGCGCTCGATCTGGAGCGCGGTGTGCTGGTGTGGATCTTCGCCTGCGGTTGCGGCGCCGGCTTCGCGATCTCCTCGGCGCATTCCTGGCGCATCAAGACGAAATGGTTCAGCAAGGCCAACCGCTGAGGCCCGCAGATCCCATCAGTACAGATCACATCAGCACGGATCACATCGGTACCGGCGCCCCGAATCCCGGGATGATGCCGATCGGCACCAACGCCAGCACGAGGGCGAGGACCGTGAGCACCTTCACCGAGCGAGGCGTCGGGGGCTGATCGATCTCGGCACGTCGACTCACGAACAGCAGGAACACGATGGCGAGGTCGAAGGCGATGATGACCCACCATCGGATCCAGTCCACGCCGGTCAGGAACACCGGCAGGATCAGTACCAGCCCGACGGCGACCGCGACTCGCTGCGCCGACAAGGCTTCGCGGAACCGTGCCACCGACACGCCGGACACCTCGGCGATGAGGCCCATCGACACGGCAAGCACCACGACGCCGTAGATGGTCGATCCCAGCAGCGCCACCACGCCGATGCTGGCGACGAAGCCCAGCGCATCGCCGAAGCTCTGGTCGAACAGCGGCAGGATCGCCCGGCACATCCAGTCGTGATAATCGACCTCGTAGCGGAACCCACGCAGCAGCTGCCCCGGTGTCGGATTCCCGGCCAGCGGATGATTCATCACGCCGTGCGGCACCACCTCGCACAGCGCCGCCGACTTCCCACGAGCACCGAACAACGACACCGTCAGAGCCGCCACGATTCCGGGACCCAGGGCCAGCGCCGCACACAGGCGCAGGACGCCGGTACCGAGATGTGCCGACAGCACCACCAGCGCCACGATCGCGCCGAGCCCGAACAGGAAGACCGTTGCCTCGTGGATCAGGGTCAGCACCACCGTGACCGCCCCGTACACCGCCGAGCTGATGATCACCGCGCGACGGGTGGTGACCACGGCCAGGGCGACCGCGAACACGGCCAGCGCCGCGGCGCCGAGAAGATCTGTACGCGCCGAGAACACACCGAAGGCAAAACCGAAGGGCAGCACGGGAATCAGGAGTGCCAGCAACCACCTGCGATCGGATCGGCCGCTGCGCACCGCGACGAACCAGGCCACCGCGGCAAGGCCGAGGGCGAACAGCACCGTCGGAATCCAGCGCAGCACCGCCAACGCGCCGAAGTACCGCTCGTCGGGGAAGAGGTTGACGATCTCGCCGGCCAGGCCGCGCCGGATGAAGCCCTGCGAATAGTCGACGGAGAAGTAGGAGTACCAGTAACCGTCCGGGACGAACCTCGCCGCGACCAGCACGAGCACCGTGGCCCACACCAACAGCAGGACACCGAACGTCAGGTAGTAGCGGCGGCTGGGGCCGGTGCTGACCGCGCTGCTCGTCATCTGGCCCCTTCTGAAATTATGGCGGCCCGTGCCGCCTGACGCGGCGAGTATATAGTCTGTCGGCGTGCCGACCGGATGCCACGGTGCGCCGTTCGACGACGGCGACCGATGAAGATCGCGATCACCATCCACGGCACCCGCGGCGACGTCGAACCGTGTGCGGCCGTGGCTCTTGAGCTTCAGCGCCGCGGACACGAGGTGCCGATGGCGGTGCCGCCGAATCTGGTCGGGTTCGTCGAGTCGGTCGGGCTGTCCGCCGTCGGCTACGGCCCCGATTCGCAGAAGCAGCTCGAAGGCGACGTCTTCGAGCGCCCCGACGCGCTCACCGCAGCCACTCCGGCGGACTGGATGCGACTGGGTAATCCCCTCAACGCGGTGCGTAGGGCCAGGGCCGCGGCCACCCGCGGTTGGGAAGAGATGAGCCGGACACTGCTGTCGCTGGCCAGCGACGCGGATCTGATCGTGACCGGTACCGCCTATCAGGAGATCGCTGCCAACATCGCCGAGTCCCGCGGACTTCCGCTCGCCGAGGTGCATTACTTCCCGGTGCGTGCCACCAGCGAACTGCTGCCGGTGCGGGTACCGAAGGCGATGCTCGCCGCGGGGTATGCGGCAGGTTCATGGGTGCATTGGCAACTGCTGCGACCGGCCGAGGCCCGCCAGCGCGCGGAGTTGGGTCTGCCGCCGGCGAAGAACTCACCGGTGACCCGCATCGTCTCCGGTGGCGCGCTGGAGATCCAGGCCTACGATCCGGTGTTCTTCCCCGGGCTGGCCGCCGAATGGGGCGAGCGGCGCCCCCTCATCGGGGCCATGACATTGCAGAAGTCCACCGGGGTGGACCGGGAGGTGAGTTCGTGGATCGCGGGCGGCAGCCCGCCGATCTACTTCGGGTTCGGCAGTATGCCGCTGGACTCCCCCGCCGAGGCGGTGCGCATGATCAGCGATGTCTGCGCCGAGCTGGGTGAGCGCGCGCTGATCTGCGCGGGCTTCTCGGCGTTCGACGAGACCGCGCCCACCGACTCCGTCTTGGTCGTGCCCGCGGTCAACCATTCGGCGGTGTTCCCGTCGTGCCGCGCCGTCGTCCACCACGGTGGTGCCGGAACGACCGCCGCCGGCCTGCGCGCCGGGATCCCCACCCTGGTGTTGTGGGTGGCCGCCGAACAACCACTGTGGGGCAAACAGGTCGAGCGTCTCGGCGTCGGCGCCTACCGTCGTTTCTCCGCCACCACGCGGGACTCCCTGCTCGCCGACCTGCGCACCGTGCTGGCGCCGGGCGTCACCGAGAGCGCGCGTTTGCTCGCCGGAAGGATGCGCCCGGCATCGCAGAGCGTCGGGACTGCCGCCGACCTGCTCGAGGAGGCGGCGCGCACCGGCGGGTGACGCAAGTTGCCGACGGCGAACCCAAACGGTACCGTTTGCGCTCGTGTGGACGACCGTTGTGCTGCTCGGCCTCACCGTCAGCATCGAACCCACACGCCTCGGGTTGATCGCACTGTTGCTGACCAGACGGCATCCCATCCGACACCTCATCGTCTTCCAGTGCACCGGGCTGACCATCAGCCTCAGCGTCGGACTGACCGTCCTGTTCGTCTTCCACCGCAGTTTCCTGGGCGACAGCAACATTCACCCCGCCCCACTCCAGATCGCCTTCGGCGCGGTGCTGGTGCTGCTTGGTGCGGTACTGGCCTCGAAGATCCCGCTGGACCGGTTCCGGCCGAAGGACAAGATCCCAGCCGGTGGTGGCGAGCCCGCCGCGGTCGACGGCGCGGGCGATCACGGTGCGGGCCATGAAGGTTCGGGGCATGAAGAGGTCGTCGCCGATGTGGTCGCCGAAGCCACACCGCCGCGCCGGCGGACGCGGTTCCTCGCCCGGATCCGCCAGTTCCTCAAGAGTGAGTCGCCGGTGTTCGCGGCGTCCATCGGTGCCGCGACGGCGATGCCGAGTATCGACTATTTCGCGTTGCTCGCGATCATCATCGCGTCCCAAACCCCGCCGCTGGAGCAGGGATTGGCGCTGCTGACCTTCCTGCTGCTGGCCGGGTGGGCCGCGACGTTGCCGATGCTGAGCTTCATCGTGGCGCCGGAGAAGACCCGGACATGGGTGCAGCAGATGAACGCGTGGGTGCGCAGCCGAACCCGCAAGCAGGCGGGTGTTTTCGTCGCGGTCGTCGGCGTGATCCTGATCGGGCTCGGCATCACCGGACTGTGACCGGACGGACTACAGCTCGACCAGCCCGGTGAGTCCGAAGTCCGCGTAGGCCGCCGAGACCAGTTCGCGCAACGCTGCTTTCGAATTCGGCCCGTGCACCGACCAGGCGGATACCGAGACCCCGAACCGTCCCCTGGCCCGGATTCCGCCCAACACGAGTTGGCCACCGATCCGGTTGAGCTCCCTGCTGGTCACATTGGGCTCCACACCGCGCATCAACACGAAATCCGCGGGGGTACCGTCGGGACAGCTGAACGCGTCCTCGGGCTCGCCGAGATTCGAGCAGCCGATCGGATCGTTGACCGCGAGCACCATGCCCTCCAGCCGACGCAGGACGACCTTGGGGGTGAACGGGGTGAGCGGCAGCGGGCCGGTCAATTTCACCGAGGTCTGCGCCGACTCCGCGAGTGCCTGCCGCATGGCGGCGCGGACCCCGCCCAGATCGCCCAGCACCTCGTCCGGGTCGGCCGTCATCGACACCGATACCAGCGCATTGGCCCTGGTATCACCGGCAGTACGCTCGCTCACCGGCCAGGACAGGTTCGCCCGGCCTGCCGAGTTCAACCGGCCCAGGCGTGCACCGATTCGGGCCGCGAGTCCGGCGAACAGCGAATTGCTACTGCCGCCAAGCCGTTTCGCGCAGGCATCCCACTGATCGAGATCGACGAACGTGATCACCGACGGCGGAACCATCGGTACGTCGTCGCCGGGCGGCACGTCCCCGGCGGCCTTGATCGACGTCGTGAGGTCTGCGCGCTCGGCCCTGGCGACCCGGGCCGAGGCCACCACCGCGGCGGCCACCTCCGGAACAGCGGCCAGTGTCTGGCGGGCGTCCTGAGCGAAAGCCCTTCGGCGCGGCCGGGATCCGGGCGGTGGGTAACCCAGATCGTGCCGCACACCGTTCACGGCGTCGGTGACGGCGGAGATGAACCCGAGGCCGTCGACCAGGGAGTGCGAGGCGGTGAGGCTGACCGCTGCGCCACCGTCGACCAACGGCTGCACCGCCAGCCGCCATCCCGGGCCGCGTTCCGGATCTATCGGCACCGCGAGCCGGCCGTTGGCCCAGTCCCCCACCTCGCTGCGGGATATCTCCTGTACCGAGAGGTCGAGTGTCGGCGCGCTGGTGTCGGACACCCACCGGTGCCTGCCGAACGGCAGGACCGATGGTTCGATCCGCCTGCCCAGCAGGCCGTGGCCCAGTTCGCGGCGCAACCGCCGCAGACCGTCGATATCGACCGGCCGCTCATACACCCAGACCGTCTGGACGATCGGGCCGCGGCCGAGGGCCCGCAGCCCCAGGAACGACGCCTGGTCGATATAGGCCAGGGTGTTGTCACCCACCGGTCACACCGTTTGCAGGTTTTCGTCGAGCCGCGCGAACTCGCCGTCACGGTACTTCTGGACACAGGATTGGCGGCGGATCTTGCCGCTGGTGGTGATCGGGATGGCCCCGCGCGGCACCAGCACCAGGTCGGCGGCGGCGATACCGTGCGTCTGCGATACCGCCGATGCCACGGAGCGTTTGATGTCGAGGAGGTTCTCCATCACCTCGGCCTCGGAGTCACCGCGCTTCTTGACCTCGATGATCGCGACGAGCTGCTCGCTGCGGTCCCCGTCGACCGCGATCGCCGCAACCCGGCCACCGGTGATCTCCTGGATGGTCGCCTCGATATCGTCGGGATAGTGGTTGCTGCCGCGCACGATCAGCAGATCCTTGATCCGGCCGATGATGAAGAGCTCACCGTCGGAGAGGAAGCCCAGGTCACCGGTGCGCAACCAGGGGCCCGCGGGCGTGCCCTCGGACGGGTCGGTGATCATCCCGCCGAAGGTGTGCTCGGTCTGTTCGGGCTTGTCCCAGTAGCCGAGGCAGTTGTTCTCACCGTAGGACCAGATCTCGCCGATACTGCCGGCAGGCACCTCGACCAGCGTCTCCGCATCGACGATGCGCACCACGGGGTCCTCGGGGCGGCCGTACCCCACCAGTTTCGTTCCGCTGCCGTCGGCGGTGCGCTCGGCCACCCCGGCGGACAACTTCTCCGGGTCGAAGGACACCACGCTGGGCGGGCCGGGAACGCCGGTCCCCACGAACAGCGTCGCCTCGGCCAGGCCGTACGAGGGCCGGATGACCCCCTCGTCGAAGTTGAACTTGGCGAATCGCTGCGAGAACCGCTTCAGGGTGGCTTCGTGCACCCGCTCGGCGCCGCTGTACACGGCGATCACATCGCTGAGGTCGATACCGTCGAGATCCTCGTCGGTGGTCCGACCGGCCGCCAGTTCGAAGGCGAAGTTCGGGCCGCCGGTGACGACGCGCGGGTAGCTGCCCATCAGCTGGATCCAGCGGGCGGGGCGAGCCAGGAAGGACAGCGGGGTGGTGAACACGGTGCTCCAGCCGCCGAGCACAGGGGCGACGATGCCGAGCAGCAGACCCATGTCGTGATAGAAGGGCAACCACGACACCACGTGAGCGCCCGAGGGTGGCACCTTGCCGAAGTGCGGGAAGAACGCGCACATCATCTGCTCGAAGTTCGAGGTGAGGTTGCGGTGGGTGACCATCACCCCGGCCGGGGTCCGCGTCGATCCGGACGTGTACTGCAGGTACGCGGTCTCGGGCTTCTGCTCACGGCTGGACAGCGACTTGCGCCGGGCCTCCAGATCCAGGGCGTCGACCTCGATGACGGTGGCCGCGGCGGCACCGTCGTCGGTCTTGGCGTACTCGGCGACGGTGGCGGCCACCGACGAGGTGGTCAGGATGATCGCGGGCGTGGAGTCCTTGATCACCGCGGACACCCGCTCGTCATGCTGGCCGACCATCGGCACCGACAGCGGTACCGCGATGATGCCCGCCTCCAGCGAGGCGAGGAAACCGATCACGTACTCCAGGCTCTGCGGTGCCAGGATGACGGCACGGTCGCCGAGCTGACCGATCTGGCGCATCTCGGAGGCCAGGTTGCGGACCCTGCGATACAGCTGGGACCACGTCAGGGTGGTGGCCACGCCATCCCACTCATGGTCGTAATCCATGAAGGTGTACGCGATGTCCTCAGGCTGCAGGCTCGCACGCTCGCGCAGCACGCCGATGAGGTTGGTGTCGGACACGGTGATGCCTTTCTCGGCAATTCTCTTTCGAGAACCAGCTCAATCGGTAAGCAGTATTAAACGAACACGCCGGTGAGGTCGAATTCAGCCAGCGCCTCGGTGGTGAGCGCGCGCAACCGGGACTTCGAGTTCTCCGCCCCGGCCTCATAGGCGACGATGCCGATGATGACCTTGCCATTGAGCCGACCGGACACGACGACCAGCTGACCATCGCCGCTTTCGAGCTCGAACCGCGGGGTGGCCTGGTCGATGCCGAAGAACGATGTGTACTCGGCCTCGGTGCCGTCGACGCTGGCCAGCATCGACGGCAGATCGCCCATGTTGGAGCACACCACCGGCTTGTCGTCGGAGGCGATCATGATGTCGGCGACCTTCTTGACGAGCCGCTTGGGAACCAGCGGCGTCAGCGGCATCAGCTCGAGGATCTCGTCGGGCTGATCCTTGGCGGACTTCAGCGCGTTGCGCAGCGTGGCGCGGGTGCCGCTGAGGTCCTCGGTCAGGTCCGCCGGATCGATCTTGGCGTTCACCAAGGACATCGCGTTGGCCCGGACGTCGGTCTGCGCGGTGCGGTCGCTGATGGCGATCAGCAGCGAGATGTTGCCATCCGAGTTACGCCTGCCCATCCGTTCGCCGAGCTTGGCGCAGATCGCGGCGAGCATCGAGTAACCGTTGCCGCCGAGGGACTCGGCCTTGGCGTCCCACTCCGCCAGATCGACGTAGGCGGTGATGGCGGGGACGATGACGCGCTCGTGCGGATCGGCGATGGCCGGGCGGGCGGGGGCGGCCTTCTGGGTGCCCTCCTGGGCAGCCTCCCGGGCGCCGGCGCGCAGCACCTTGACCGCCTTACGCGCGGCGCGGGCGATGGTCGGGAGTTCGCGGACGGTCTCGCGCAGGTCCTCCACGATCGCGCGGCCGGTCCGCCGCGACAGCGGCGGCGGATAACCGATGTCGATGTTGGCGCCGGCCACCGCCGTGCCGACGGCCAGCAGCGCGGCCACCCCGTCACCCAGGCAGTGCGAACCCACCACCGAGATGGCCGTCACGCCTTCGGTGAAGGATTGCACAGCCATCTGCCAACCCGGTCCATCCTCCGGATCGACCGTGACCTGAGCCCACCGGTCGGCCCAGTCCCCGATCTCCGCGCGCGGCAACGGATCGGTGTTGACGTGCAGCGGTGCGGCCGGGCCGAGCGCGGCCACCCACCGGTATCTGCCGAACGGCAACGGGGATCGTTCGACCCGGCGGCCCGCCATCCCGTAACCGAAGTTGCGGTGGAATCGGCGCACCTGGTCCATGTTCACCGGGTGCTCGTAGACCCAGACCACCTGGATCATCTGCACCCGGCCGGTCGCCCGGTTGGCGCGCACCATCGCCTCGTCCCACAGCGTCAGCCGATTGCCCACGGCGTCGCCGTTGGTGAACTCCACAGACTGTCCCCTCGTTACTCGATCACACCGGACAGCTCGAAGGCGGCCAGCGTCTTGTCCAATTCGGTCCGCAACCATGCGGTGGTGTTCTCCGCGCCCGGCGCATACGCGGCGAACGTCAACACCTCGGCACCGTTGATCCGGCCCGCCACCACGGTGAGCAGCCCGCACCGCTGCTCCAACGCATGCCGGGTGGCCACCCGGTCGATACCCCGCAGGAACACCACATCGGCCGGTGTGCCGTCGATATTCGGCAGGTCCGGGGGCACATCACCCATGTTCGAGCACGACACCGGTAGTTCGGTGGAAAAGCCGAAGGCCACGTCGGCCATCTTGCGCACCACCCGCTTCGGGATGAACGGGGTCAACGGAAGCAGCTTGAGATCGTCGTTGGGCACCTCACGGGCCGCCCGCAGGCCCTCCCGCAGGGCCGCGCGCGCGTCGGCGAGGTCGACGGTGACCTTGGCCGGGTCGATGGCCAGATTGACCAGGATCACCGCGTTGGCCCGGGTGTCATCGTCGCCGGGCCTGCGGTCGCCCTGCGGGATGTTCAGGGTCACCATCCCGTCGGGCCCCACCCGGCCGATCTGCTCGGCGAGTTTGGCGACGAACCCGGCCACCAGCGAATGACCGTTGCCGCCGAGTTCGCCGGCCCGGCGGTCCCAGTCGGTGAGTGCGATGCGAACCGTCGCCGATGGGGTGAAGACCTGCTCATCAGTGCCACTGATCGCGGGTTTGGTGGCCCCGGATGCGGTCAGTTCGTCACGTCGGCGCAGCGCCTGGCGGGCCGCCTCGACCACGGTGCGCCCCACCTCGGGAAGACCGCGCACGGTATCGCGCAGATCGGCGCGCAGCGCCCGGGCACGGGTTCGTGACCTCGGCGGCGGGTAGCCGAAGTCCAGGCGTCGGCGATGGATGGCGTTCACCATCGCCGCCAGGGCACCGCCCCCGTCGCTGACACAGTGCGATATGACGATGCTGACCGCGGTCGCGCCGTCGGTCATGGGCAGCACACCGACATGCCAGGCGGGCCCGTACTCGGGGTCCAGTGGCATGGTCGACCGCTCGTCGATCCAGCGGCCCAGTTCGGCGCGCGGACGCGGTGCGGCGAAGTCGAGCTCGGACTGCGGGCCCAGGGCCGACACCCAGCGGTGCCGACCGAATCGCAGCGCGGACCGTTCGATGCGCCTACCCAGCAGCCCGTACCCGATATGGGCGTGGAATCCGCGGATGGCGTCGAGATCGACGGGACGTTCGTAGATCCACACGATCTGCATGACGGCCTCCTGGCCGGTGGCACGCAGGCCGAGGAACATCGCCTGATCGGTGAAGTCGATCCGGTCGTCCCGCTGCGCCGGCCGTGTGGCGGCACGACTCATCGCGTCGACACCTCCGATGCGAACAGGGCGATCAGGCCGTCTTGAGGTTCAGGCTCGCGGCGTCGGCGCCGATCGGCAGGATCGCGAGATCGCGACCCTCGACGACGCTGACATACACGGCCTTCATCGCCTCCAGATAGCGCAGGACCGATTCGCGGGCGATCGGGTTCGCCGGGAACGCCGCGGTGACGGTGGTCTCGTGTTCGACCCGGTTGACCCACATTCCCACCTGATAGGCGGCGCGGGAGTCACTCCAGATGGTGCCGTTGAGCCGCTGCCATTCGGCGATCACACCGGGCGAGAGCAGCCCGACGTCGAGGTAGGACAGCATCGGCACACCGCCGTTGGGTGCGCGCAGGCCGTGTGATTCCGCACCCAGCTCCAGCACCCGCTCGACCGGGACGTGGGCCAGGTCCAGCCCGCCGTCGAAGGACTCCTGCGCGGCGCGGGCGGTGTTGCCGAAGGTCTCGGTGTCCACCGGGACGGTGATCGGCACCAGGCCGGTGAACCAGCCGGTGGTCATGAACTCCGCGGGCGTGCGCCGGGTCGTGGTCGGCGTGATCACGCGGTAGACGTCGTCACCGGTCAGCGCGGCCTGCGCGATCGCACCGCAGGCGAACACGCCACCGCTGAAGCGGGCACCGGCCGCGATGCAGATGGCCTCGAACCGGTCGCCCTGTTCCTTGTCCAGCAGCGGCAGGGTGATGACATCGCCGGTGTAGGCGACCGAGGGGTCACCCAACGGTAGGGGGAACGTCGGTAACGAGCCGCCGCTGCTGTGCAGGAAGTCGATCCAGCCGGCCACCTCGGGAGAATCCGTGGTCAGCGCCGAGACGTACTCGTGCTGTTCGCGGCAGTAGGTGTCATAGCTGCCGGGCTCGGGCAGCTTGAGCGGGGCAGCACCTTCGACGAGGGCGTTGTACATCATGTGGATCTCGACGAAGGCCAGGCCCATGAACATGGCGTCGGTGTGCACATGGTCGACGCTGATGTACACCGTGAAGTGGTCGGCGCGCTGGATCACTCCGACGTGGAAGCAGTCCCATTCCCACGGGCTGGCGGTGGCCAGGATGTGCTCACGCCACTGCTGGGAGGTCATCTCACCCTGCTCGGTGGCGACGAACTTGATATCGCGCGGATTGGTGAGCGTATGGCGCAGGATCTCGCCCGATTCGGTGTACTCGAACCAGCTGTGGAACGTGTCGTGCCTGCGCAGGTACGCGTTGATGACATGCGTCATGGCACGGACGTCACAGCGTCCGGGGATATCCCAGGACGGGATGTTGAGCCTGGCCATGTCGGTGCCCGCGGCCGAATGCTTGCGGTAGGCCAGCAGGTGCTGTGCCTGCTGGTAGCTGACCGGGACATCACTGACCGGGGCGTCCTTGACCTTGGCCAGGGTCGACCGCGAGGGATGCCAGGAAATCACGGCACCTGGTTCGCCGACCCAGTCATGGATCGGTTTCATCGCTACCACAATCTGTCTCCTGCTTCGACGACGTCGGATCGGGGTTCGAGCGACGTTGCACGACCTTCGATCATGACGGAACCGATACTTCTTCGGGGGCGAGAACGTCACACAGACGATCGGCGAGCACCCGAATGGTCGAAATATCTGCGGATCCGATGCGTATACCTGTCTCCGCCTCGATGCGGGTTCGTACTTCGAGCGTGCCCAGCGAGTCCAGCCCGTACTCCGCAAGCGGCCGGTCGGGATCAACCGACCGCCGCAAGATCAGGCTGATCTGCTCGGAGATCATGCGACGCATCCGGGCAGGCCACTCGTCACGCGGCAGTTCGTGCAGCTCCGCGAGGAAGGCACTGCCGGTACTGCGCTGACCCGTCGACCGGAACGCTTCGGCGAACTTACTGCTCTGCGCGAACGCCGCCAGCCACGGGGTGCCGACCACGGGTGCATACCCACTGTACGGCCTATCGTGGCGAAGTAGCGTTTCGAACGCGTACGCGCCTTCCTCCGGCTCGATCGCGGCCTCGCCGGATTCCGCCAGTGCCGTGCCTGCACCGATCTGCGACCAGGGGCCCCACGCGATCGATGTCGCGGGCAGGCCCTGACCGCGACGCCAGTGGGTGAAGGCGTCGAGCCAGCTGTTGGCCGCGGCGTAGGCGCCCTGGCCGGGCGAACCCACCAACGCCGCCGCCGAGGAGAACACGCAGAACCAGTCCAGCGTCTGCTTGGCGGTCGCGCGGTGCAGGTTGAGCGCACCGTAAACCTTTGGCGCCCAGTCGCGTTCGATGAGTTCGTCGGTGATGTTGGCCAGCACCGCGTCCTCGATGACCGCCGCTCCGTGCAACACGCCGCGCAGCGGGAGACCGGTTGCACACGCCGCATCGACCAGCCGGTCGGCGGTCTCGGGATCGGCGATGTCCCCGCGCTGCACCTCGACCTCGGTCCCACCGCGGCGGATGCGATCGATGACCTCGGTGGCCGCCTCCGACGGTGTCGATCGGCCGTTGAGCACGATGCGTCCCGCACCGGAGTCGGCCAGTTTCTCGGCGAGGAAAAGTCCGAGCCCGGTCAGGCCGCCGGTGACGATATATGCCGAATCGGACCGCGCTGCCCGAAACTCATCGGGCGGCACCACGGCGTCGATCTGGCCACCGTGCGGGATGTCCAGGACGAGCTTGCCGGTGTGCTCGGCGGCACCCATGACGCGGATGGCCGTGGCACCGTCCTGCAGCGGGTAATGCGTGGTCTCCGGCAGCGGCAGCACCCCGTCGGCGATCTGCTGGTAGCAGACCTCCAGCAGGCGACGCAGCGTGTCGGAGTCGGTCAGCGACAGCAGCGCGAGGTCGACGGCGTAGAACGACAGGTTGCGACGGAACGGGAACAGTCCCATCCGGGTATCGCCGTAGATGTCGCGCTTGCCGATCTCGACGAACCGGCCGCCGAACGACAACAGCTCCAGGCCGGCCTTCTGGGAGGCCCCGGTCAGCGAGTTGAGCACGATATCGACCCCGTAGCCGTCCGTATCCGCGCGGATCTGGTCGGCGAACGCGGTGCTGCGCGAATCGTAGACATGGTCGATGCCCATGCCCCGCAACAGCTCGCGACGGGCCTCGCTGCCCGCGGTGGCGAAGATCTCGGCCCCGGCGGCCCGCGCGATGGCGACGGCCGCCTGGCCGACACCACCGGTGGCGGAGTGGATCAGCACCTTGTCACCGGCGCTGATGCGGGCCAGGTCGTGCAGGCTGTACCAGGCGGTCGCGTGCGCACTAGGCACCGCTGCGGCCCGATTGGTGGGCAGGCCCGGAGGGAGCGTGACGGCCAGGTTGGCATCACAGGTCACGAAGGTGGCCCAGGCGCCGTCGGCGGAGATGCCGCCGACGCGGTCACCGACCTTGTGCCCGGTGACCCCCGGCCCGACCGCGGTGACGACACCGGCGAAATCGGCGCCCAGCTTGGGCAACCGGCCCTCGAAGGACGGGTAACGCCCGAAGGCCACCAGCACATCGGCGAAGTTCAGGTTCGACGCGGTGACCGAGACCTCGATCTGACCGGGCCCTGGGGCCACCCGCTCGAAGGCCGCCAGCTCGAGGGACTGGATATCCCCCGGTGTGCGGATCTGCAGACGCATCCCATCGCGGGCCGGATTGACCACCGTCGTGCGGCGGTCCTCGGGCCGCAGCGCGCCGGGCGTCAGCCGGGCCACGTACCACAGGCTGGAACGCCAGGCGGTCTCGTCCTCGTCGGAACCGGACAACAGCTGCGCGGCGATCTGGGTGGCGTCGGTGTAGTCGTCGACATCGATATGCGCGGTCTTGAGCTGCGGGTACTCCGTGCCGATCACGCGGATCAGCCCGCGCAGACCGGCCTCGTCCAGGTTCGCCGAATCCTCACCCGACACCGTCTGGGCGTTACGCGTCAGCACGTGCAGCCGCGGCGCCTCGCCCGGGGCCTCCGGGAGCTCGCGGACGATCTTGACCAGGTGCCGGACGTTGTCGGCGCCGCGGACGCCGGACTGTTCGTCGGCCACACCGTGCCGCGGCGGGGTCACCACCAGAACGTGGCCGAAGGACTGCGCCTCCAGCTGCTCACGCAGCCGGGCGGCGTGGGTGTCGTGATCGGAATGCTGCGGCCACACCATGGTGGTGACGTCCACCTCGTGGCTCTTGAGCGCATCGGAAAGCCTGGTGGCCAGCAGATCGGCCGCGTCCGAGGTGCTGATCAGCAACCACCGACCGCCACCGTGGTAGTCGACCTCGGGCAGCTCCTGCTGACGCCACTCGACGGTGAGCAACCGGTCGTTGAAGGTGCGCTCGCGCTGCCCGCTGTCGGAAACCCCGGTGCCCAACCGCAAACCGCCGACGGCCAGCAGCACGGTGCCAGCCTCGTCGAGCAGGTCGAGGTCGACCTCGACGGAGTTGGCAGTGATACCGATGATTGTGGCGCGGCAGTAGTGCGCGTTGCGGGTGGAACCGAATGCGCGCATCCGGCGCACCCCCAGCGGCAGCATCAGGGTGCCGGTCGTGTCGCCGCGCAGTGCGGGATGGGCGCCGACGGCCTGGAAGCAGGCGTCCAGCAGCGCCGGGTGCACGCCATAGGCACCCTGCTGGGAGCGGATCGACCCCGGCAGCGCCACCTCGGCCAGCACCGAGTCCGACTGCACATCGGATCCATCGTTGACGTAGACGGCGACCAACCCGGCGAACGCGGGGCCGTACTGGATGCCGCGCTGGTTGTACCAGGCGCGCATCTCGGCACCGTCGACGCGCACGGTGTGCGCGGCCAGCTCACCGTCGATGTCGACGGCGGCGGGAACGGTATCGGCTTCGGCGGCCCGCAGCGTGGCCGACGCCCGCTTGACCTGCTCGCCGTCGAGATAGGTCTCGACTGCGAAATCGGCGGATCCCTCGCGGGTCACGGTCGCGGCCGCGGTCACCTCGGTGCTCTCCTGCAGCAACAACATCTGGTCGAAGCTGATATCGCGGACCTCGGCGTCCTCGCCGAGGACGTTGCGGGCGGCGGCCAACGCCATCTCGCAGTACGCCGCACCCGGCAGTGCTGCCACGTTGTGCACCTGGTGATCCCCCAGCCACGGCTGGATCTCGGTGCCGACATCGGCCTGCCAGGCGTGCCGTTCGGGTTCCTCGGGCAGCCGGACGTGCGCGCCCAGCAGCGGATGCACGGCCAGCGTGGCACCGCCGGGGGCCAGTTCCAGCGGGTCGCGCACCAGAATCAGCTCGCGGTGCGTCCAGGTCGGCAGCGGGGCGTCGACGAGGTTGCCGCTCGGATAGAGCGCCGAGAAGTCCACCCTGGCGCCGGCGTTGTGCAGATCGGCGAGCACGGCCCGTAACCCGTGCGGCAGCTCCTGCTCACGCCGCACACTTGCCAGTGCCGCGTGCGCGATGTCCAGGCTGCTGGCGGTCTGGTCGACCGCATGGGTGAGCAACGGGTGCGGCGACAGCTCGGTGAAGACGCGGTACCCGTCCTCGAGGGCCGCCTGCACGGCCGCGGCGAAGCGCACCGCGTGGCGCAGGTTGTCGACCCAGTAGTCGGCGTCGAAGTCGGCGATATCACGCGGGTCGTACAGGGTCGCCGAGTAGTAGTCGATCTCGGGCTCGGACGGATCGAGGTCTTCCAGCGCGTCGGCCAGGTCGTCGAGGATCGGGTCGACCTGCGGGGAGTGCGAGGCCACGTCGACGGCGACCTCACGGGCCATCACATCGCGGCTCTCCCATTCGGCGATCAGCTCGCGCACCGACTCCTTGGCGCCGCCGACGACGGTCGAGCGCGGCGATGCCACCACCGAGAGCACGACATCGTTGACACCGCGCGCCGCGAGCTCGGAGAGCACCTGCTGGGCGGGCAGTTCGACCGAGGCCATCGCACCGGATCCGGCGATGGTGGCCATCAGCTTGGAGCGGCGGCAGATGACCTTGACGCCGTCGGCGAGGGTCAGCACACCGGAGACCACCGACGCGGCGACCTCGCCCATCGAGTGGCCGATCACCGCACCGGGAGTCACCCCGTAGGCCTTCAGGGTGGCGGCGAGGCCCACCTGGACCGCGAACACGGTCGGCTGCACCTTGTCGATGCCGGTGACGGTCTGCGCGGATGTCAGCTCCTCGGTGACCGAGAAACCGGATTCCGCGGCGATCAGTGGCTCGAGTTCGGCGATGGCGGCGGCGAAGGCCGGCTCACCGTCGAGCAGCCCGGCACCCATGCGGGCCCACTGCGAGCCCTGGCCGGAGAACACCCAGACCGGACCGCGTTCACCGTCGCCCACGGCCCGCTGGTACGGCGTCTCACCGTCGGCGACCTCACGCAACGCGGCGATCAATGCCGCGCGGTCATCGGCGAGCACCGTGGTGCGCACCGGCCGGTGCGCGCGGCGGCGGGCCAGCGTGTAGGCGAGGTCGTGCAGGCTGAGGTCCTCGCCCTGGGCGGCCACCCAGTCGGCCAGCCGGCCTGCGGTGCGGCGCAGTTCCTCGGCCGAGGTCGAGGACAGCGCGA
Organism: Arthrobacter sp. SLBN-53; assembly: GCF_006715585.1. NCBI lineage: Bacteria > Bacillati > Actinomycetota > Actinomycetes > Micrococcales > Micrococcaceae > Arthrobacter > Arthrobacter sp. SLBN-53. Next base: position 5,215,725 of record NZ_VFNN01000001.1, on the reverse strand, counting down.
AGACGTGACCGGCCGAGTCGGTATCGGTGGCGGCAGCCGGGACGGCGGGTGCCTCTTCGAGCACGGCGTGCACGTTGGTGCCGGACAGTCCGTAGGCCGAGACCGCGGCGCGCCGCGGAGCATCGGTGACGGGCCACGGGGTGATCTCGGCGGGCACGAACAGATCGGTCTTGATCTTGGCGAGCTCGTCGGGGAGTCGGTTGAAGTTGGCGTTCGGTGGCACCGTCGCGTGCTGCAGGGCCAGCACGCTCTTGATGATGCCGATGGTGCCCGCGGCGGACTGGGCGTGGCCGAAGTTGGTCTTCGACGAACCGAGCGCGACGGGGCCCGCGGTGCCGTACACCGCGGCCAGGCCGGCGAACTCGATCGGGTCACCGACAGGAGTTCCGGTGCCGTGCGCCTCGATCATGCCGACGGTGGTCGGGTCGATATCGCCGGACGCCAGCGCCGCGCGGTAGACGGCCTCCTGGGCGTCGCGCGAGGGCGTGGCGATGTTGACGGTGTGACCGTCCTGGTTGACCGCGCTACCCCGCACGACGGCGAGGATGCGGTCGCCGTCGCGTTCGGCATCGGCGAGACGCTTGAGCAGCACGACGCCGGTGGCCTCCCCCGGCACGAAACCGTCGGCGGCAGCATCGAACGCGTGGCACTGACCGGTGGGCGACAACATGCCCTGCGCGGAACCCGAGGACAACTTGCGGGGCTCCAGGACGAGGTTCACCCCACCGGCGAGCACCAGGTCGCTGTCTCCGTCGTGCAGGCTGCGGCACCCGAGGTGCAGGGCGAGCAGACCGGAGGAGCATGCGGAATCCACCGAGTAGGCCGGCCCGTGCACGCCGAGGTGATAGGCGATGCGGCCCGAAGCCATGCTGAAATTGTTGCCGGTGAATCCGTAGGGGCCCTCGATCGAGTGCGCGTCGGCGGCCAGCAGCTGGTAGTCACCGTGGGTGAGGCCCATGAACACACCGGTGCGCGATCCCTGCAGCGTCGCGGGGTCGATGCCCGCGTGCTCGATGGCCTCCCACGCGGTCTCCAGCAGCAGCCGGTGCTGCGGGTCCACGGCGGTGGCCTCACGGTCGCTGATACCGAAGAAGTCGGCGTCGAAGCCGGCTACGTCATCGAGGAAGGCGCCCCATTTGGAGACCGACCGGCCGGGCACGCCGGGCTCGGGGTCGTAGAACTCGTCGGCATCCCAGCGGTCCGCCGGGATGACGGTGACGTGGTCCTCGCCACCGAGCAACGCCTGCCACATACGGTCAGGTGAGTCGATTCCGCCAGGCAACCGGCACGCCATCCCGATGACGGCGACAGTTGTGACAGGTGTATCAACCACGAAGTTCAAACCTCTTCCAAACGGGTAGTACGAGACTGAGTGGGCGCGCTGGCTACTGCCGGGTCAACCGGGCTGCCGGTCTGACAGGAGCACAAAACCGTTGCGCACTCTTCCTCACCCTCTCCGGACCTCGCTTCAACTCGCCTCCGAGTCGGAGCGTAGTCGTCCCCGTTGACGACGGCGTTAAAAATCGAGCAAATCCACTGCGAACTCTACAGCGTCAAGAGCGCCGTTGCGCAGGCTACACCAGCTACGTCTTGTGATTCCAGCAACTGCGCATCGGGCTCTCCACCTGCGAATGAACATCCATATTGACGTCCAAGTAAATGTGATTCGAGTCACTTTGTCAAGCGATGGATTAGCCACCGGATTTGCCAGCAAACATATTGGACCGACCATGCGGTATGTCGACCCGTACGTCGAAACTGTGAAGAAGCTGTCGACCGAAGACGCGAACAGCCCGCTCAACACGCGCTAGCTGAGTAAACAGCAGTCACAATGACCACACTGACACGGGTAACGCGATATCGCGGGGGTTCGACGACGCGCATCCCGGCGAGTTCGCCAGAGAGGTTGGCAACCTTTGACTGGGTAACGGAATCTGCACGTTCGGAATGGGGCCGGTCCGGTGCTGCGACAGCGGCAAAATGCCCTTGCACGGCGCCGTATATCCATTCATCCAGCCAACTGCCGAGGTCACCAGCAATATCGTGTTACCCGCGGTATCGCGTGATGATCGCCGCGGCAAGCAAAACTTCGGGCGGCCGAAACGAGGATCGGCCGAGGCGTTCAGACAGCCGTCGCAGCCGGCCCCGCGGATCCCGCACCGAAGCGCGGAACCGCCGCGAAACCCCGTTGCCTGGCACGCGCGGCGCCCCGACGGATGAGCGCCGCCATCGCCACGAACCCGGCCTGATCGGCGACCACCAGCGGGGTCAGCAGCCGATTGTGCACGTAACCGAATGCCAGCCCGGCGGCCGGATCGGCCCAGCCCAACGAGCCCCCCAGCCCGACATGGCCGAACCCCGGGAGCACACCGGGCAGCGGCAACCCGTGGTAGCCGAGGTGGAAGGACATCGGCATACCCAGTGATCCGTCGGGATGCAGGCTGCGCGGGCCGGTCAGACCCGCCACCACCGAACCGGAAAGGAACCGGGTGCCGTCGATCTCACCGCCGTTGGCGATCGCGCCGTACACCCGCGCCAAGCCGCGCGCGGTCGACACCCCGTTGGCCGACGCCATCTCGCTGTCCAACAGCGGGGTCTCCCCCTGCACCACTGACTTCATCCCTGGGAAGTAGAGCGCGCCCAGGCCCCCTGAGACCGGCAGCGCCGCCAGCCGCGGGGTGAGCAAATTGACGATCGGGTTCTGCAGATGCCGCTGCGGACCGATGATCTGGGCGGGCTGGGTCGGTGCCGAGACCGGCGGCCGCCCCAAATGGATGCCATCCACGTCGAGCGGGCGCGCCAGCTCGGTCCGGAAGAGCTCACGCATACCCAGCCCGGTGACGGACCGGGCCAGTCCCGAGACCAGCCAGCCGTAGGTCAGGGCATGGTAGGCGGGCCGACCACGCAACAACCCCGGCGGCGCGGCGGCGATGCGCTCCTCCATCCGGACATGGTCGAGCAGGTCTGCCCTGGTGACACCGTTGAGCTGGGACAAACCCGCCCGGTGCCGCATGACGTCGCGGACCGTGATCGCGCCCTTGCCCCTGGCGCCGAATTCCGGCCAGTACTCGGCGACCGGCGCGTCGTAATCGACGAGTCCACGGTCCACCAGCCGGTGGATGACCGTGGAAGCCAGACCCTTGGTCGCGGAGAAGACCATGGCGCCGGTATCGGCCGACCAGCGTCGCCGGCCCGCGCGATCGGCCCAGCCGGTCCAGACGTCGACGACGGGAACCCCGTCCAGGTACACCGTCAACGCGCCGCCGCCGAACCGGCGCGGACCGAACAGCCGGGAGAAGGCCTGTACCGCGAGCGCGAAGCTGGGATCGGCGGCACCGCGCACGCCGCGCGGCAGGACGCCGGCGCGGACGCCCCCGGTCTGCTCGGCGAACGCGTCGTTGCGCTCACCATCTATTGCGTAGGTCACAGTCGCCACAATGTACTCCGCCGGCTGGCTAACTACCGAGGACTGTTACCTAACCGTGAGGACGTCGGGGTTTGCCGAAAAGCGGCATCCCGCCAGCCATAACCGTGTCCGCGCCGACTCAGTCGGCGGCGTCGAGGATCCGCTGGGCCGCCAGGGCCGCGGTCAGCTCGCCATCGCGCACCTGACGCTCGACATCGGCACGGATCCGCTTGACCTCCGGGTTGCTCAGCACTCGGTCCAACACCGTGTCACGGACCATGGACCAGGTCCAGTTCACCTGCTGGGTGCGTCGGCGCGACTCGAACTCCCCCGCCTCGGTCAGCACCCTGCGGTGTTCCTCCACCGTCTGCCACAGCTGTTCCAGCCCGTCGCCGGTCAGTGCGCTCATAGTGAGAACCGGTGGCCGCCAAAGAGTTTCGCGCGGATAGATCAACCGCAAGGCGCCGGCCAGCTCGCGCGCGGCGGCTCGCGCCTCGACGGCATGCGGACCGTCGGCCTTGTTGACCACCACGATGTCGGCCAGCTCCAGGACGCCCTTCTTGATGCCCTGCAACTGATCTCCGGTGCGGGCCAGGGTCAGGAACACGAAGGTGTCCACCATGTCCGACACCGTCACCTCGGATTGGCCCACCCCGACGGTCTCGACAAGGATCACGTCGAAGCCTGCCGCCTCCAGCAGCACGATGGTCTCGCGGGTGGCCCGGGCCACCCCACCGAGGGTCCCCGATGTCGGGGAAGGCCGGATGTAGGCCTCGGGGTGGACGGCCAACTTCGCCATCCGGGTCTTGTCCCCGAGGATCGACCCGCCGGTGCGCGTCGAGGACGGATCCACGGCCAGCACCGCCACCCGATGCCCGGCCTCGATCAGGTGCATGCCCAGCGCCTCGATCGTCGTCGACTTGCCGACCCCGGGCACCCCGGTGATGCCCACGTGGACGGCGCTGCCCGCGTCCGGCATCAGCTCCAGCAGCAGCTCCTGTGCCCGCTGCCGGTGATCGGCGCGCGTCGACTCGACGAGGGTGATCGCGCGCGCCAGGGCCGCGCGATCCCCGCTGCGCAGTGCCGCCGCCATTTCTGCGGGCGCAAGATCCGAGCGGCTCATCAAGCCAGGCTGTACCCGAGTCGCTCGGCCAGCTTGTGCAGCAGGCCGATCGCTGCGTCGGCGATCACGGTTCCCGGCGGGAAGATCGCGGTGGCACCCGCGGCATACAACTCGTCGAAGTCCCCGGGCGGGATGACCCCGCCCACCACGACCATGATGTCCGGGCGACCCACCTCGGCCAGCGCGTCGCGCAGTGCGGGCACCAGCGTGAGGTGACCGGCAGCCAGCGAGGACACCCCGACGACGTGCACGTCGTTGTCGGCGGCCTGACGCGCCACCTCGTCCGGGGTGGAGAACAGCGAACCGACGTCCACGTCGAAGCCGATATCGGCGAATGCCGTCGCGATCACCTTCTGTCCCCGGTCGTGTCCGTCCTGGCCCATCTTGGCCACCAGGATGCGCGGACGTCGTCCGTCGGCCTCGGCGAAGCGCTCCACCAGATCCGTCGCGGTACTCACGTTGCCAGCCTTCCCGACCTCGTCGCGATACACGCCGGAGATGGTGCGGATCTCCGCGACATGACGGCCGTACACCTTCTCCAACGCATCGGATATCTCACCGACGGTGGCGTGGGCGCGGGCCGCGTTGATGGCCAGCGCCATCAGGTTGTTGCCGAGACCATCCTCCCCGGTGGCCACGTTCTCCCCAGCGGCACGGGTCAATTCGGCAAGCGCGGCCTGGGTGGCGTGCTCATCTCTTTCCGAGCGGAGGCGCTCCAGCTTGGCCAGCTGTTCGGCGCGCACCCGGCTGTTCTCGACCTTGAGGACCTCGATCTCCTGATCCTCGGCGACCTGGTACTTGTTCACACCGATCAGTGCCTGCACACCGGAGTCGATGCGTGCCTGGGTGCGCGCGGCGGCCTCCTCGATGCGCATCTTGGGGATGCCCGCGTCGATGGCCTGGGCCATGCCGCCGTATTCGGCGACCTCCTTGATATGTGCCCTGGCCCGGTCGGCGAGCTGATGGGTCAGCCACTCGACGTAATACGAGCCGCCCCACGGATCGATCGGCCGGGTCGTGCCCGACTCCTGCTGCAGCAACAGCTGGGTGTTGCGGGCGATCCGAGCGGAGAAGTCGGTCGGCAGCGCCAGCGCCTCGTCGAGCGCGTTGGTGTGCAACGACTGGGTGTGCCCCTGGGTGGCGGCCATCGCCTCCACACAGGTGCGCGCGACGTTGTTGAAGACGTCCTGCGCGGTCAACGACCAACCGGAGGTCTGCGAATGGGTGCGCAGGGACAGCGATTTGGAGCTCTTCGGGTCGAATTGCGAGACCAGCTCACTCCACAGCAGCCGGCCGGCACGCAGCTTGGCCACCTCCATGAAGAAGTTCATCCCGATGCCCCAGAAGAAGGACAGCCGCGGCGCGAACTTGTCGATGTCCAGGCCGGCGTCCAGGCCCGCCTTGATGTACTCGACGCCGTCGGCCAGCGTGTAGGCCAGCTCCAGATCGGCCGTCGCGCCGGCTTCCTGGATGTGGTAACCCGAGATCGAGATGCTGTTGAACTTCGGCATCTTGGCGCTGGTGTAGCCGAAGATGTCGGAGATGATCCGCATCGACGGTTTGGGCGGGTAGATGTAGGTGTTGCGGACCATGAACTCTTTGAGGATGTCGTTCTGGATGGTCCCGGCCAGTTTCTCCGGAGCCACCCCCTGCTCCTCGGCGGCGACCACGTAGAGCGCCAGGATCGGCAGCACCGCGCCGTTCATCGTCATCGACACCGACACGCTGCCCAGGTCGATACCGTCGAAGAGTTGGCGCATGTCCAGGATCGAGTCGATGGCCACACCCGCCATACCGACATCGCCGGCGACCCGCGGATGGTCGGAGTCGTAACCGCGGTGGGTGGCCAGATCGAAGGCGACCGAAAGGCCCTTCTGACCGGCGGCCAGGTTACGCCGGTAGAAGGCGTTGGACTCGGCGGCGGTGGAGAAACCGGCGTACTGGCGGATCGTCCACGGCTGGTTGACGTACATCGTCGGGTAGGGCCCGCGGATGAACGGCGGGTCGCCGGGGAAGCTGTCCACCGGATATCCGGCGGCGGCGGCCTCGTCACGGTCGGCGGCGATGTAGACCGGCTTGACGTCGATGCCCTCCGGGGTCGCCCACACCAGTTGTTCAGGGGTGTAGCCGTGTGCCGCGGCGGCCCCGGCCGCCAGCTCGGCGACGCCTTCGGCGGTGGCTGCGGGCGGGGTGGCGTCCCCCTGCAGCGGCACATCGGCGAAGCTGGCGATGGCCGCCGTTTCGGTCTTCTCCGTTGACGTCATGTCACGCTCCCAATCGGGTGAGCAGGGTCGAGAGAGCCTCGACGGCGTTGATCTTGGCGGTGAGGTACTCGTCGGGCTTGGCGGTCGCCTCGGCGACCGATTTCTCCGGTCCGGCCAGGTACAGGTGCGTGATCCCGGCCGCGCGCGCGGCCGCCGCGATATCGGAGACCTCGGCGCCGTAGCGGGCGTCGGTACCGCAGATGACGGCCACGGTGTGCGTGCCGACCGCGGCGGCCACACCGGCCGGATCCACGGTGCCCGGGTTGACCGTCTCGATGCCACCGGAGGCCAGCAGGTTGGCCGCGAAGGTCGTGCGGATGTTGTGCTCGGCCAACGGACCCAGCGGTAGCAGGACGGCCTGCGGGCGGGTCCCGTGCTCGGCCAGATAGGCATCGGACCGGTCGCGCAGGGCCTCGAATTCCGCGGCGTAGCGGTAGATCCGGGCGGATTCCGCGGCGCGCGACCCTGCCGGTAGCGGCTTCTCGGCGAGGTTGGGAAACTCGTTCACGCCGGTCAGCGAGGTCCGGCGGTGCGCGATGTCCGCGGCGCGCTGCCCGCGCACGGTGGCGATCTGCGCGTCGAGGTGATCGCGCGCGGCGGTAAGCCCGCCGCGGCTCTCCAGATCCTGGAAGTGCGCCCAGGCGTGTTCGGCCAGCTGCACGGTCAGGTCCTCGATGAACCAGGAGCCCGCACCCGGGTCGAGCACCTTGCCCAGGTGCGATTCTTCGAGCAGAAGCAGTTGGGTGTTACGCGCCATCCGCCGGGTGAAGCTCGTCGCCGTTCCCGGCAGCCCGCCGGGGATCGCGGCGTCGAAGGGCTGCACCAGCACGGTGTCGGCGCCGCCGACGCCGGCGCCGAAAGCCGCAAGCGTGGTGCGCAACATGTTCACCCAGGGGTCGCGCTGGCTCATCATCGGCGCCGAGGTCACCGCATGCACGGTGACCGCGCCTGCCTCGGGGGCGCCGATCACCTCGGCGACCCGTGCCCACAACCGGCGCACCGCGCGCATCTTGGCGATGGTCGTGAACTGATCGTCATCGGCCGCCAGCCGGAGGCTGATCTGTCCGAGGGCCTGTGCCGGGCTGAGGCCCGCGGCGACGAGCGCCCGCAGATACTCGACACCCGCGGCCACCACGGCGGCCAGCTCCCACACGGCGCTGGCACCGAGATTGTGCAGCGCGGGACCATCCACCGTGATCGCCCGGATACCCTGCCTGCCGGCGATCCCGGCCGCCACCGTCACCACATCGGCGAGCTCCGGGGCGGCCCGGCCGCTCAGCGGCGCGGTCAACGGGTCGGCACCCAGATCCACCGACAGTCGCGAATTCTGGTCGTCGTCGAAGTCGGCCAACAGCGGGAGCAGCGCGGCGGCGGCATCCGCGTAATTGGCTCCGGCGTCGAGGACCACCGGAACCAGATCCAGGTAGATGCCCTGTACCAGCTGGGCGAACTCCTCGGCGGCCACGCCATGGGCCCCCACCTTGAGCACCAGTGCGCTGGTGCCCTCGGTCAGTGCCAGCAGCGCGGCGTTGTTGGCGTCGGCCGCGGAGCCGTGCCCGGCCGGAAACTCCTCGGCTACCTTCCATCCACTGAGCACATCGCGGCGGGCGTCACCGCCACGGACGAATGGCCACTGACCCGGAAGTGCGGGTTCGGAATGTCCGTCGAGACTCGTGTAGAGGGGCCGCACCGGGAAGCCCTCGTAGGTGGGCGAGTCGAGCAGCCGCTCGGGCTCCTCGGGCAGGTCGGCCACCTCGCGGCGCAGGCTTTTCGCCAGCACGGCCGCCACCCCGGAGCGCCAGCGCTCGCGGTCCGATTCCATCACGCTCGAGGACATGTGACTCCTGTTTTCGCAGTGTGGGGCGGGTGAACTCCTCATGAGGCTAAATGATCGTTACCACCCCTTCGTGCAGTGGGCGGGCTCCCCCGCCGGATCGCCAACCGTGGTGTGCACCGTCCCTGCGCCGCGCCCCGTAGGGTTGGAACACGTGAAACCCGTCGTCAGCACGCTGCGCACCGTCGCAGCCACGGTGACGGGCACCGCGGCCCAACTGCCGCGCCGGCGCGTCCTCGGCATCGCCGCCACGATTGTGATTCTCGTCGCAGTGGCACTGTTGGTGCCGCTGCCGACCGCGATACAGATGCGGGAATGGGCCACCGCGGCCGGCCCGTGGTTTCCCCTGGTGTTCTTCGCCGCCCACACCGTGATGACGGTCTTCCCTTTTCCCCGAACCGCATTCACCCTGTCGGCGGGTTTGTTGTTCGGACCGTTGCTCGGTATCGGGCTCGCGGTGGTGGCCAGCACCGTGAGCGCCGTGATCGCCGTCGTGCTGGTGCGCGCGGCCGGTTGGCAGCTCAGCCGGCTGGTGAGCCATCCGCGGGTGGACACCCTCGATGCCCGCCTGCGCGAACGGGGCTGGGTGACGGTGCTGTCGATGCGGATGATCCCGGCTGTGCCGTTCGCGGTGCTCAACTACGCCGCCGGCGCGTCCGCGGTCCGGCTGCTGCCCTATGCGGTCGCCACACTGGTCGGTGTGATCCCGGGGACAGCCGCCGTGGTGATCCTCGGCGACGCCCTGACCGGCAACATCAGCCCGCTGCTGTTCCTGGTCTCGGCCTGCACCGCCGCCATCGGCATCGCCGGTCTGGTCTACGAGATCCGGGCGCATCGTCACCATCACGATGGCGATCGACAGCCTGCCGTGGAGGGCAGCACCGCCGAGAACAGCACCGCGCAGAACGGCTGAGTCAGGCCGCCTTGTCGGAGCGGTCCAGGAACCGCACCACCGCGGGGCTTCCGCCCGCCGCCTTGTTCCTGATGCCGCGCGGGATGTGTAGCGCGACCATCGAACCGGACCGGACCACACCGAGCGGTCCTGCCCCGGCGAAACGTCCGAAGCCGGCCACGTGGACGGCCCATCCCGCCTTTGCCTGCCGGTACCCGATGCGGATGCCGAGTCCGAGGATCACCAGCAGTCCGCCCACGCCGGGCAGCGCCACCGCCGCGAGCGCGGCCAGTGACAGCGGAAGCAGTACCTCGCTGACCGCCCGGTCGAGGAACGAGTCCGGCGCCGAAGAGGTGGCGATACCGCGCAGTCCGACGGGAATCGGGACAGCGGGGGCGGCCGTTCGCAGGGCGACGGTCGTCGGCGATGAGAGCAGCGACGGTTGCGCAGGCATCTCGCTGAGTAGTGTCCCGGCGGGATCGGCGGCCTGCACGGGCGCCAGCATCATGTCGGACAGGTCGGTCGAGGGCGCCATCCGGACCGACCGCGGCGTGGCCGTCAGCGGGGCGTCCGGACTCATGACGACGGGCACGCCCATCAGCGCGCTGAGGTCGGCGGGTAGCGCGATGATGGCGCTGACCGAGGTGTTCACCGAGCCCAGCATGGATTCCATGGTGGAGATGACATCGGCGATGGGGTCCTTCGACGTCGGCAACAGGGCCAGCAGCGCCGGTACCGCCGCCACCGTGTCGTGGGTGGAGCCCAGCACGGTGGTCATCGTGTTGCCGAAGGTCGCGATCGCATCGGGCACCTTGGCGAACGGGAGCGGACGGGCGGGGGTCGAGGTCTTGGTCTCCGGTGCGCCGGATCGCGGCGTGTTACCGGCCGACGGGGCGGGCGCCGGTTCGGGATCGTTGGTGGGCTGCGGCGCCGAGGTGACCGGTGGGACCGCTGCGGCGACGGTATCGGGCGCTGCGACGGTCGGCGCCACGATCCCGATGGCGACCTCAGGGGTGACATCGGGGGTCGCGTCGGTGGTTGCGTCGGGATCGCCGGGATGCAGGATCAGCTCGTTCTGCTGCTCGATGTCGGTGCCCGGGGTGCCGATTGCCGGCTGCGGCCGGGTATTGGGCGAACCCAGCGTGCCGAGGGTGTTGCGGACATCGCGGAGGGTGTCACGGATCGAATCCCGCACCGTCGAGCCGAAATCGGTCTGGGTGCGTGTACCGGGCGTCGGCGCGGTTCCGGTGGAACCACCCGAGCCCACCGAGGACGTTCCTCCCGTCCCGCCGCCGGAGGGACCGTCGTCGGCCAACGCGATGGCGGCCGGACCACCGATGAGCAGTGCCCCGGACAGCAGGCATGCACCCAGTGCGCCCGGTACGCACACTCTCGTCATAGCGCCGCCATTTCGTCCTCTGACCGGCACGGGGCCAGCTCTGTCGTCAGCAACCAGTCAATATGCCATTAGACCACGCACGCGGTCCTCAAGCAGCAAAAATTGTACGCGGGCGTCAACTACCGGCTCGGGGTGTGGTCATGGCGCGCGATGGGCGCCGTCCTGCTGCGGTGGTTGCGAACCGACGGCCCCCGCGGGTCCGCCGAGTGCCGGCGACGGCGTCGGCGCGCCCAGCGGCGGCACCGGATTGCGCGCCTCGGCCTCGGCCTTGGCGACCGCCTGGGCGATGGCCGGATCGGTCTCGGTGGAGAACCAGTCGGCGACCTCCTCGGCCTCCTCCTCGTCGGACTTCGTCGGGCCGTCATCCACCGGCGAGGGGGTATAGCGGAACACGCCGTCCTCACCGGGCGCGCCGAGCATCTTGGTGAATCCCTGCAGCGCGGAGCCGAAATCGCTGGGCACCAGCCACACCTTGTTGGCCTCCCCCTTCGCCATCTGCGGCAACGTCTGCAGGTACTGGTAGGCCAGCATCTCCGGGGTGGGGCGGCCCTTCTTGATCGCCGCGAAGGTCTTCTCGATGGCCTTGGCCTGCCCCTGCGCCTGTAGGTAGGCCGCGGCGCGCTCACCCTGCGCGCGCAGCATCCGGGATTGTCGGTCGGCCTCGGCGGCCAGGATCGCGGCCTGTTTGGCGCCCTCGGCCGCCAGGATCTGTGCCTGCTTCTGGCCCTCCGCGGCCTTGATGGCCGCCTCGCGGCTGCCCTCTGCGGTGAGGATCATGGCGCGCTTCTCGCGATCGGCACGCATCTGCTTTTCCATCGAGTCCTGGATCGACGGCGGCGGATCGATGCTGCGCAACTCGACGCGGGCCACGCGCAGACCCCAGCGGCCGGTCGCCTCGTCGAGCACCCCGCGCAACTGCCCGTTGATCGAATCACGCGAGGTCAGCGTCTGCTCCAGGGTCATCCCGCCGACGACGTTGCGCAGCGTGGTGGTGGCCAGCTGCTCGACGCCGACGATGTAATTGCTGATCTGGTAGACCGCCTTGGCAGGGTCGGTGACCTGGAAGTAGACGACGGTGTCGATGTTGACGGTCAGGTTGTCCTCGGTGATCACCGGCTGCGGCGGGAAGGACACCACCCGCTCGCGAAGATCGACCCGGGCCCTGATCTTGTCGACGAACGGCAGCAGCAGCGTGAGCTGACCCGACACCGTCTTGCTGTAACGGCCGAGGCGTTCGATGACCGCCGCCTCCGCCTGTGGGATCAGAGCCACCGATTTGGCGACGATGATCACCGCGAAGATCACCAGCACCGCCAGTAGTACCAATCCGGTAATCGCACCGTCCATCAGATCCCCCTCCGGGTTCGACTCTTCGGTCCAGACGACGTGGCGGCCCGGACCGGGTGTTGCGGTCTAGATCTTGGAGACCACCGCGGTGGCACCGTCGATGTGCACGACGGTCACCTGGTCCCCGCTTTCGAACACATCGTTGTCGTTGAGCGGACGCGCCGTCCACACCTCGCCGTCCAGCTTGACCTGGCCGGCATCCCGAGAGACCGGGGCGAGCACCAGTGCGGCGCGACCCTCCAAGGCCTTCGCCGGATCCGGCAGGCCCACCCCGGACAGCATCCGGCGCTTGAGCGCCGGGCGCACCAGCGCCAGCAGCAGCACCGAGACGACGAGGAACACCGCGCCGTCGGCCCAGATCGGCCAGTCGAACACGAAGCTCGCCCCGGCCGCGGCCAGCGCACCGCCACTGAGCATGAGCAGGAACATGTCACCGGTGAGGGCTTCTGCTCCTGCCAGTCCCAGGGCCGCGACCAGCCAGATCCATGCAGGCATGTTCCCAGCCTAGCGAATCCGGCCGTTCCGGCAGGCGACAACTACACTGCGGAAACTATGTGGTGCCCGAGTGCTTCGCTGACGGTATGGGTCAACGCCTGGCTTGCGGGTGTCGCCGCCCCCGACGATGTCCTCGACGCGTTATCACAATGGGCGCCAAAGCATTCCGTTACGGCCTACGATTCGGTCGCGGCCGGCACCACCGGGCTTCCGTGGCCGGACCTGAATCATTCCGGCACCATGTCGCTGCTGCAGAGCATGCGCACCGCAGCCGGACCGGCCGCCGGTGCCCCCGCGGTGGCGTTGGTGCTGCCGGTGCCCGGCGATGTGCGCGGCCTTCCGCCGGACACCCAGTTCCAGCGTGATGCGGTGACGATGGGCGAGGCGATGATCGTCGGCACGCATCCCGGCCGGTTGGTGGGGATGGTGCCCGAATACGCCTACGAGGACATCGACGATCCCGATTACGAACCCGATCCGGTGTCACTGGCGTGGACGCTCTACTCCGTGCCCGGACCCGTCGTGCTCGAGCATCACGATCTCGGCGAGGCCGAGTACACGCTGCGGTCTTCGGTACGCTCGGCGGCCGACGCCCTGAGCGCGTTGAGTGCCGGTATCGGCGTCGCCGACATCGACGATCCGCGTGGCATGGTCGAGCAGTTACTGGAGGCGACACGTTTGCACCGGTTGCCCGATCACACCCCCGAGCGGGCGCTGCGGGTGCTGGAGAACGCGGCACATATCGACGCCATCATCACGGCGAGTTCCGGCCTGATCCCGATCGGGCTGCAGACCAGCTCGGAGGTTCAGATCGCCTCGGACACCCTGCGGCCGTTGGCCTCGGTGGTGCGCACGGCCAGGCTGGCAGCGATCAGCGCGATCCTCTACTCGGCCTGGCGGCGCTGATCGCCGGCCCGGTACCGCTCAGCGGGTGGCCGGACCCGAGCCGGGACGACCCGCCTGCGCGGGCGCCGGGACGCACGCAGGGGTACAGAAGTTCCCGTTGAGACTGTTTCCGTAGCCGGGAACCGGTTGCGGTCCAACGACTCTGGCCGGAGCCTGCTCCGACTGGAGCTCGTCGATCAGGCCGACCACCAGTTCGGCGAAACGGCGCTGTGCGTTGGGAGTGGTCGCCCTGGCCAGTGCCACGCCCGCGGCGTCGGCCTGCTCGGCCAGTTCACTGTCCAGATCCCAGATGACCTCGATGTGGTCGGCGACGAAACCGATCGGGCAGACGATCACCGCGTCGACCCCACGCTCGACGAGCGCCTCGAGATGATCCCCGACGTCGGGTTCCAGCCACGGCACCTGCGGCGGGCCCGACCGGGACTGCCAGACCAGATCGAAATCGGCATAACCGGCCGCGGCCGCCACCAGCCGAGACGCGTAGCCCACCTGCCGCTCGTAGAGGTCCTGGCCGCACCGGTTGGCCGCCCGTAACGGGATGGAATGTGCGGTGAACACCAGTCGCGCCCCCGCACGCCGCTCGGCGGGCAGGGTCCCGGCGGCGTCGGCGATGGCGTCGGCGAACATCGCCACGAACAGCGGATGATCGAAGTACTGGCGCAGTTTCACCAGTTCGGGTGCCGGACCGCGGCCATCATCGGGGACCGCGGATCGGGCCCGGGCAATGTCCTCCTGGTACTGCGCACATCCCGAGTAGCCGCCCCATGCCGACGTCGAGAACACCGCGGCCCGGCGAACGCCGTTGTCGCGCATCGCAGTAACGGTGTCTTCGACGAACGGCTCCCAGTTGCGGTTGCCGAAGTACACCGGCAGATCGCGGCCCCGGTCGGCGAGCACGCCCTCGATCTGCTCGATGAGCGCCCGATTGATGCCGTTGATCGGCGAGACACCACCGAAGTGGTGGTAGTGCTCGGCGACCGCCGCCAGCCGCTCGGGCGGGATCCCGCGACCGCGGGTGACGTTCTCCAGGAACGGCATCACCTGATCGTGTCCCTCGGGCCCACCGAAGGACAGCAGCAGCAGCGCGTCAAAGTGCATGGGGTTGCACGCCTTCCTACAGCAGCTGGGTGCTGGCGCCGCCGTCGGCGTAGATGATGGTGCCGGTGGTCGCGGGCAGCCAGTCCGAGAGCAGGGCACAGACGGTCTTGGCCACCGGGGTCGGGTCTTTCATGTTCCAGCCGACGGGAGCGCGCTGGTCCCAGCCCTCTTCGAGCAGGCGCATCTGGTCACCGGCCTCGGCACCGAGCGCACCACCGACGATGGCGCTCATCGCCAGCGTGCGGATCGGGCCTGCGGCAACAAGATTCGAGCGGACACCGAACGGTCCCGCTTCTCGCGCGACGAACCGGTTGACCGATTCCAGGGCGCTCTTGGCGACCGTCATCCAGTTGTAGGCGGGCATCGCGCGCGTCGGGTCGAAGTCCATGCCGACGATGCTGCCGCCGCTGTTCATGACGGGCAGGGTGGCCTTGGCCAGCGAGGCGTACGAGTAGGCCGAGATGTGGATGCCCTTGGCGACATCCTCGTAGGGCGCGTCGAAGAACGGGTTGACGCCCATCCCGGTCTGCGGCATGAAACCGATCGAGTGCACCACACCGTCGAGCTTGTTGCCCTCGCCGATCACCTCGGTGATCCGGCCGGCCAGCGAATCGAGGTGCTCGCTGTTCTGCACATCGAGTTCCAGCAGCGGTGCCGGATTGGGCAGCCGGTCGGCGATGCGCTGGATCAGCTTCATCCGGTCGAACCCGGTGAGCACCAGCTCGGCGCCGGCCTCCTGGGCCTGCTTGGCGATGTGGAACGCGATCGAACTGTCGGTGATGATCCCCGTGACGAGGATGCGCTTACCGTGCAGAAGTCCTGACATGTCCTGGTTTCCTTTCTCGTGGCGCTGCCGCGGCGGTAGGTCTAGTGACCCATTCCCATACCGCCGTCGACGGGGATGACCGCGCCGGCGATGTATCCCGCGTCCTCGGACGCCAGGAAGCTGACCGCGCCGGCGACGTCGGCGGCGGTGCCGACTCGCTTGGCGGGAATGAACTCCAATGCCCCGGCCTGGATGCGCTCGTCGAGCGCGCGGGTCATCTCGGTGTCGATATAGCCCGGGGCGACGACATTGGCGGTCACGCCGGCCTTGGACAGCTCACGCGAGATCGACCGCGCCATCCCGATCAGGCCGGCCTTGGCGGCCGCGTAGTTGGCCTGATTGCCGATGCCCCACATGCCCGACACCGAGCCGATGTAGATGATGCGGCCGAAACGATTGCGCTGCATGCTGCGCGACGCACGCTGGGTGACCCGGAACGCGCCGGTCAGGTTGGCGTTGATGACCTCGGTGAAACGCTCCTCGGTCATCCGCATCAGGAACGCGTCCTTGGAGATACCGGCGTTGGACACCAGCACCTCGACGGGCCCCTGATGCTCCTCGACCTCCTTGAACGCCCGGTCGATCGCGTCGTTGTCGGTCACGTCACAGACCACCCCGAACAACCCCTCGGGGGCACCGGATCCGCGGTGGGTGACGGCCACCTTGTGGCCGTCGGCGGCCAGCCGCTGGGCGATGGCCAGACCGATACCGCGGTTACCACCGGTGACCAGCACCGAGCGGGAGACGAATGGGGGACGGCCGACCGGGGTCGCTTCGGTAGCAGCGCTCTCACTCATGTAGGCCAACTTAGTGCCTGACTTGCACAGTCCCGAAATCGCATCACCGTGGCCGATCACGGCCGATCACGGCAGCGGCGGGGCCGGCGCACTCCCCCGGGCCGCATCCCGTCGTGGTGGCGCACCGAACATCCGACGGTATTCCCGGCTGAACTGGGTGGGGCTGTCGTAGCCCACCAGGTGTCCGACTCCGGCGACATCGCCGGCATCGGCCGCCAGCAACGCCCGTGCCTGCTGGAGCCTGATCTGCTTCTGGAACTGCAGCGGGCTCATCGCCGCGGCGGCACGGAAGTGCCGGTGAAAAGACGAGGGACTCATTCCGGCCAATGCCGCGAGATCGGCGATCCGCAGCGGCTCGGCATAGTTGTCGCGGATCCAGCGGATGGTCCGGTTGATATGTGCCGAGACCCCGCCGGTGGTGCCGATACGGGCCACCAGTGCCCCGTGCGGACCGGTGAGCAGTCGCCACAGGATCTCTCGTTCGACGAGCGGGGCAAGCACAGCGGCATCGTCGGGATGCTCCACCAACCGGGTCAGCCGCAGCACCGCGTCGAGCAGCGCGGGTTCGGCCGGCCCGCTGGCCATGGCCGGGCCCGCCGGCCCGCGGACATTTGCCGGATGGAGTCGGCCGCCAGCGGCGAGCAGCAGTTCGGCGATTGCGGCCGGGCGCAGGACGAGCCCGACACCGAGTGCCGGTGTGGCGGCATCGGCTCCGACGAAGTGCCCGCTCACCGGCATTTCGGCGGCCACCACGAGCATGTCGCCGTCGCGGTACTCGAACATCCGGTCACCGAGCAGGAGCCGCTTGGCGCCTTGCACCATGACCACGAGCAACGGTTCGGTCAGGGAGTACTCCGGCTCCGATGTGTCGACCCGGGAGAGCAACAGACCGTCGATCGTCGTGGTCATCGACGTCGCCGCATGGGTGTCCACCAGCCGGCGCAGTTCGGACAGCATGGCCGCGGTGGTGCTCTCCGCTGTCATGTGCTCGGTGGTCATGTGCTCGGTGGTCATGTGCCCGGTGGTCATGTGCCCGGCGGTCATGTGCTCAGAGAATCACGAACTGCCCGATACCGCCATGGTTGCGTGGATCAGGCAGGAATCAGATCGGATCGGTCTACCGCTGGACCGGGCCGCACGGTTGCATGAAACGAGTAACCACCAGCCCGATCAAGGAGATCTCGATGTCGCTCGACCATTACGTCACCCTCGGCCGTTCCGGCCTGCGCGTCAGCCCATTCGCGTTGGGCGCCATGACCTTCGGCGAAGATGCCGGCGGCGCCGGCTGCAGCCCCGACGAGGCCAGGACGATCATCTCCAGCTACCTCGAGCACGGTGGCAACGTCATCGACACCGCCAATTTCTATACCAACGGACACTCCGAGAAGATCCTCGGTGACTACTTCGCCGCTCACCCGAACCGGCGTGATCGTGTCATTCTGGCCACCAAGTTCTTCACCAACATGTTCCCCGGCGACCCAAACGGCGGCGGCGCAGGCCGACGCTCGATCATCGCCCAGCTCGAGGAGAGCCTGCGCCGGCTGCGCACCGACCACATCGACCTGTACTGGTTGCACAACTGGGACCGGCACACCCCGATCGAGGAGACCATGCGCACCCTCGACGACCTCGTCCGCGCGGGCAAGATCCGGTACCTGGGGTTCTCCAACATCCCGGCCTGGGTGACCGCCCAAGCCCAGACGCTGGCACTGTTGCAGGGCTGGACGCCACTGGTGGCGCTGCAGATCGGCTACTCGCTGCTCAACCGCGGGGTCGAGGCCGAGGTGGCGCCGCTCGCACTCGACCAGGGCCTGGCGCTGGTGCCGTGGAGCCCCCTGCAGAACGGCTTCCTGTCCGGTAAGTACCGCCGCGGGGCGCAGGTGCACGACTCGGCGCGTGCCGCCTTTGTCGGCGGTCCGACCGAGGGCGAGTTCGACGTCATCGAGGCGGTCGGCGAGGTCGCCGAAGAGCTGGAGACCACATCGGCCGCCGTCGCACTCGCCTGGCTGCGCGCCCGCCCCGGGACCGTCGTGCCGATCCTCGGCGCACGTCGACTCGACCATCTGCAGACCAACCTGGCAGGGCTCGATATCGAGCTGACGCAGGGACAGCTGCAGCGGCTGGACTCGGTGTCCGATCCCGGTCTGCGACCGGCGGTGGAACCCGAGCTGCTGGCCGCGCTGCAGTTCGCCGGCGCAACTGTCGATGGTCGCCGCTCGGGCGAGTACCCGCCGCTGGCGGCCGGCACCGCCCGTTACTAGCCGGGCAGGCGGCGGTTGATCAGCAGCGCCGCCAGCGCCGCCAGCGCGAGCACCAGTGCACCCAGACGCAGCCAGCCGACACTGGCATCGCCCTTCATGGTCTCGTACCCGATCTGCTCCTGCAGCGAGCTGAACACCGCCTTGAGCTGTTCTAGGCTGGAGGCGGTGAAGGCCTCGCCCCCGGAGAGTTCGGCGATCTTGGCCAGCATCTCGTCATCGACCGGCACCGGTTGCCGCTGTTCGTTGATCTCGACATACCCGTACGGCGTGCCGAAGGACACCGTCGAGATCGGCACACCCTGGTCCTTGGCGGTGCGCGCGGCGGTATAGGCGCCCTTGGGATTGTCCGGATTCGACGGCACCGTCTCCTTGCCGTCGGACATCAGCACGATGCGCGCCGGCGGGGGCTCGTCACCGCCGCCGATCACTGCGCCGACGGTGGCGATGGCCTGCAGGGCGGTGAAGATGCCCTCGCCGGTGGCGGTCCGATCGGCCAGCTGCAGCTTGTCGATCCCGTTCTTGGTGGCCTCCCGATTGGTCGTCGGGGACACCAGGACCGTGGCGGTACCTGCATAGGCGATGAGGCCGAGGTTGATACCGGGCGTCAGCTGATCGGCGAACTGCTTGGCCGCCTCCTGGGCGGCGACGAGCCGGCTGGGCGCCACGTCGGTGGCCCGCATGGACTGCGAGACGTCGATGACGAGCATGACGACGGCCCGGTTACGCGGGATCCGTACGTCATTGGTCGGTCCGGCCATCGCGACGGTCAGCAGGGTCAACGCGGCGACGAGCAGGATGGCGGGTAGATGGCGCCACCGGCTGGGCTGCTTGGGTGCAACCCGCTCCAGCAGTTCCATATTGGCGAATCGCAGGATCCGCTGTTTACGCGCCCGCTGCACCACGATGTAGAGGACGACGAGCCCCAACACCGCGAGCAGGAAGAGAAAGAACCATTTGTGTTCGAAACCCGACAGGCTCATCGGCCCGAGCAACGGCAATGTCATGTGTGCCTAGTCATTTCAGTATCGATTGCCCCAACCACGCTCATCGGAGCTTGTCTGCTCTTCGCGCAAGCGCTCATCGCCCACCCGCCATGGCGCCCCGGCGCCGGTCCGCGACGAAGCGCACCACGTCGGCAATCCAGTCCCGGTCGGTGCGCAAGGTGAGCAGCGGTGCGTCGCAGCGCCGCAGGGTGCGGGCGACCTCGGCGCGGTGAGCGGCCGAGGCCCTCGCGAAATCGTCGCGCAGCTTCTCGTCGATGGTGAATTCGCGGGTCACCCCGGACTCGGTGTCCTGCAGGACGACATCGCCGACATCGGGTAGCTCGACATCACGGGGATCGATGATCTCGATGCCCAGCACCTCATGGCGGCCCGCGATGGCCCGCAGCGGCCGCATCCAATCGATGGGGCCGAGGAAGTCACTGATGATGACGGCCATCCCCCGGCGGCGCTCCGGCCGGCGCAGCGCGTCGATGGCACCGGCCAGGTCACCGCGCACACCGAGCGGCGCCTGCGGTGTTGTCGCTATGGCACGCAACAACTCCTGCTCGTGCAGTCGACCCGACAGCGCGGGCACCCGTTTCATCGTCTCACCGTTGGAGATCACCGCCCCGATCCGGTTGCCACCCCCGCTGTTGAGGAAGGTGATGGCCGCCGCCGCGGCGACCGCGAGATCACGCTTCTCACAGCCGGTGGTGCCGAAGTCCAGGCTGGACGAGACGTCCACGACCAACCAGGTTTCCAGCTCCCGGTCGGCGATCATCTGCCGCACGTGGGGCTGGGTGGTGCGCGCGGTCACCGACCAGTCCATCCGGCGGACATCGTCGCCCGGCTGATACATCCGGGACTCCCCCGGCTCGGAGCCGGGCCCGGGGATCAGACCGAGGTGGTCACCGTGCAGTACACCGTCGAGCTTGCGGCGCACCGTGAGCTCGAGTTTGCGAAGCGCCGCACTCAGTGCGGGATCGCGGATCTCGCCGCGCTTGAGCGAGGGCAGGTCGACCGTCCGTCCTGGCTTCGGCGGAGCCGAACGATCCGGCCCGGTCCCGGTCACCGACCGCCGGCCGCCGCCGCGGCGGGCACCCCGGGAGGCGCCGAGTTACCCTGCTGCGGAATGGCATTGACCTGCGGCAGACCGACGGTCTGCATGATCCGGTTGATCACGGTCTCCGCCGAGACCTCGTCGGCCAGGGCGTCATAGGTGAGCACCAGACGATGCCGCAGCACATCCGGGATCACCTCGACGACATCCTGGGGGATCACGTAGTCGCGACCGCGCACGAGCGCCAGGGCCCGCGATGCCGAGATGATGCCCAGCGAGGCGCGCGGCGAGGCACCGTAGGCGATCCAGGCCTTGGCGTCGGGCATGCCGAACTTCTCCGGCTCACGGGTCGCGGTGACGATGCGCACCACGTAATCGACCAGCGCGTGGTGCACGAAGTTGTTGGCGGCCACCTCCTGCAGCCGCAGCAGGTCCCCGGTGTTCAGGATCTGCTTGGGCTCAGGCGGTTTGACGCCCATGCGGTAGATGATCTCGCGTTCTTCCTCGGGCGAGGGATAG
The DNA here is from genome assembly GCF_006715585.1 of Arthrobacter sp. SLBN-53. NCBI lineage: Bacteria > Bacillati > Actinomycetota > Actinomycetes > Micrococcales > Micrococcaceae > Arthrobacter > Arthrobacter sp. SLBN-53. Next base: position 5,194,515 of record NZ_VFNN01000001.1, on the reverse strand, counting down.
TCGACGTTCAGTTTGAACAGGAAGCGGTCGCGCTGCGCCTCGGGCAGCTGGTACACACCCTCCTGCTCGATCGGGTTCTGGGTGGCCATCACCAGGAACGGCGTCGGCAGCGGGAAGGTCTTTCCGCCGATGGAGATCTTGCGCTCGGCCATGACCTCGAGCAGCGCGGACTGCACCTTGGCGGGCGCGCGGTTGATCTCGTCGGCAAGCAGGAAGTTCACCACCACCGGACCGAGTTCGATATCGAACTCTTCCTGGCCCTGCCGGTAGATGCGGGTACCGACGATATCGGTGGGCACCAGGTCGGGGGTGAACTGGATGCGGGCGAAGGTTCCGCCGACCACCTTGGCGAAGGTCTCCACGGCGAGGGTCTTGGCCACACCGGGCACGCCCTCCAGCAGCACGTGCCCCTTGGCGAGCAGACCGACGAGCATGCGCTCGACCAGGCGGTCCTGACCGACGATGATGCGCTTGACCTCGAAGATCGCGCGCTCGAGGGTGTGTACCTCCTGCTGCAGGCCGGAACCCGCGGGCGGTGCGCTCTGCGTGCCGGGCGGGTAGCCCTGCGTCGGGGCCGGGCCTTGATAGCCTCCGGCGCCCTGCGGCGGCCCACTCGGTGACGTCATCTAGCTTCCTCCCACGGTCGATCTACAACAAACTCGCTGGACTTCGGTGGCGACCGCCGAGCTGGCCGGGCGTCCGCCGTCAACTATTCCAGGCAGTCCGGAATCCGTCGACGTCGCCCGCCCGGCGTGCCGTGGGCTCAGGACTCGATGACGCGCACCAGGTGCGGGGACATGCCCGCCGTGCGCAGCGGGCTGACGGTCACCTTGCCCGCCGAACCGGAGGCCTCCAGCATCTTGCCGCCACCCAGATAGATGGCCACGTGCTGGCTGCCGCCGGGGCCCCAGAAGATCAAGTCGCCGCGCTTGGCCTGCGACGGGGAGATGGCGCGACCGCCGGAGGTGTACTGATCGCCGGAGTACTTGGGGATCTGCACACCGACACCGGCGAAGGCGTACCGGGTGAAGCCCGAGCAGTCGTAACCGATCTTGCCGTCGTCGTAGTCGACACCGGGGCCGGGACCGGTCAGGGTGCCGCCGCCCCACGAGTACGGAACGCCGATCTGGGAACCGCCGCGGCGGATGACGTACTCGATGGCCTGCGGGCCACGCACCCGGGCGCCGGGCAGCAGGCCGCCGGTCGAGGCGGCCGGAGCGGGTGCCAAGCCGATGGACTGCAGGAACTTCGACCCGAGGCTCTGGGTGGTCTCCAGCGCGATCTTGCTGACCTGGAACGAGGCGTTGGCGATCGCCACCGGATCACCCGGAGCGCCCGAACTCGGGCGCGCGGGCAGCGTCGGGTCCCACTCGCCGGGGTCGGCGGTGGCGGGCGCTGCGGCACCGATGGCCATCGCGGCGGCCACCGCCAGTGCTGCCAGCACCCGGGTCAATGTACGAAAGCGTGTGGAGTTCAAGGAATTCCCTACGTAGTCAGTGCTTTGTAGTCAGTGCTTCTAGTACTCGATGTAACGAACGGCGTACGGGGTCATCCCGCTGGTGCGCACCGGCGAGATCTTGACGGTCGAACCGGTGTAGGGGGCTTCGAGCATCTGGTTGTTGCCCAGGTAGATCGCGACGTGCTGACTGCCGCCGGGCCCCCAGAACAGGACATCGCCGCGGCGCATCTGCGAGGTCGGGATCTTGCGGCCCATGTCGTACTGCGCGCCGGAGTAGTGCGGCAGCTTGATACCGACGCCGGCGAAGGCATAGAGCACCAGCCCCGAGCAGTCGAAACCGACTGTGCCCGCGCCTCCGTCGATACCGTTGCTCTTGCCTGCGGCATTGCCGCCACCCCAGGAGTACGGCACGCCGATCTGCGACATCCCCCGCTTGATGACGTACTCCGACGCCGCCTGGCCGTTCACCCGGGGAATGGCCCCGTTGTTGGTGAAACCGGTAGGGGTGGGCAGGATGCCGAGCTTTTGCAGGAAGTTGCGACCCATGTCGGCGGTCAGCTGGGCCGATGTCTGCATGATGCCCAGGATCGCGTTGATGATGGCGATGGGATCACCGCTGACGAAGGCGCTGGGAATCGCGGGAAGCGTCAGATCCCACTGGCTGGCCTGCGCCGGGGCCGGGGCTCCGCCGGGGGCGCGGTCCCAGTCCGCGCTGGCGCCAGGGGCGGCCGGACCGGGCGTACCCGGGGCTCGTCCGGCCGGGGCTCGTCCGGCCGGTGTCGTCGCGGCCGGCGCCGAGGGAGCCGCCAGCGGCCGCGCGGCGTCCAGCTTCGCTTGTGCGGCAGCGCGTTCGGCGGTCAGCCGGTCGAGCTCGCCCTGCTGGGACCCGAACGTCTGCTGCGCCTGGGTCAAGCTGGCGACGGCGGCGTCCTGACTGGACTGCGCGTCGGCGGCGGCCTTGTCGGCGTTCTCTTTGGCCAGCCTGGCCGCGGACTCGCGGTTGACCTGCTCGGTGCGCGCCTTCTGCAGATCGCCCATCACCTGCTGGGAGTTGACGGCCAGGGCCTGCCCGGCGGCGGCGGTCTGCAATGCGGCTTCGGGATCGGCGGCGGTCAGATAGGAGGCCGACGGACCGTTGACGTAGGCGGCCACCGCGTAGGTGTCGACACGGCGCTGCGCGTCGGCGATGGCGGTGTTGGCATCGTCGACACCGCGCCGACTGGCCTCGACCTCGGCGGCCGCGGCGGCGGCGTTGTCGCGTGCGTTCTGCACGTCGAGCAGCGCCTTGTTGACGCTCTCCTGCTGTAGCTGCACGGCGGCACCGAGATCCTGCAGCTTCTGGTTGGCGTCGGCGACGGCCGCCACGAGGGCGGCGATGCCCTCGGGTTTGGCCGGATCGGCGATCGCGATCGGTGCGGCGATCGGGCCATCGGGCAGCACGCCGGCGCACAACAGGCCGACGGTGACCGGGACTGCGCAGATCCGTCCGTAGAAGCGGGACGCGGAGGCGCCTGGGGTGCGTCTCATGGGACTCAGGTCTCCTAGGGCTCAACGCGGACTACACGGCACTGCGGATGAGTGTCAGCAGTCACATCAACCACAGCTGCAACACCAAACACTGTTTGCACCGTACGTCACATCACGCCCTAAAGAAACTTTAGTCACAAATTACATGAATGTAATTGGAAACAGCGTTATCGAATAGTGATATTCGAATTCGAGAAAGGGGTTGCGGCGTTTACTCGGCCGACGGAGGAGGTGCCGTTTCAGCAACGGCCCGCTTGGCTCGAACCTGCAGTACACGGGTCAAAACTGCGGCCGCGGCAACGGCCAGCACAAGCACTGCGGTAAACGGCGCCCAGGGAAAGTCCGGGGTCTGCAACTCGGTGACGAAATTCTTCGAAGATTGGACGGGATCGCCCGTTTTCGCAAGGTCCTGACCCGCCTCGAGGGTGACCCTGTCGAATTCCTGACTGTAGGTGCCCGCATAGAACGGGCTGATGGCCAGCACGGTCGATCCCGGGAAGTCCTGACCCACCTCGGTGGCGATATCGCGCAGCGGGGTGTCGATCGGCGGGTTCTGGTCGATCACCACGATCTTGAGGTCGATGCCCTCGGCCTTCGCGGTCGAGACGACCTCGCGCAGACCGGCGATATCCGCTCCGGCCGGAGCGCTGACGCCACCGTCGCGCACCTGATCCTTGACCAGGTTCATGTCGATCCCCGGCGGGATGTAGGCGGGAAGGTGTGGCACAACATGCGGTCCGGTCACCACCGCACCGTACCGCCGCGCATCCGGCGCTGGAACATCCGACTCACCGGTCGGCGCGTGGGGAGAAAATCTGCCCGACGGGCTCGCATCGAGCCGAGGACTGGACAAGACTGGACCCGACCCTCCCCGCCTTGCAGGACAAGCGTACTGTTAGGGTCAGCATGCCGCCGACACAGCCCGTCGCCGGCAGGATCTAACCGGGAGTTGATGTGAGCAACGACAACACGGCCAATTCATCCTTGAACTCATTTGGTGCCCGCGACACGCTGACCGTCGGGGACAACAGTTACGAGATCTACCGTCTCGACGCAGTACCCGGAACCGAGAAACTGCCCTACAGCCTCAAGGTGCTCGCGGAGAACCTGCTGCGCACCGAGGACGGCGCGAACATCACCAAAGAGCACATCGAGGCCATCGCGAACTGGGATCCCTCGGCCGAGCCGAGCATCGAGATCCAGTTCACCCCCGCGCGCGTGCTGATGCAGGACTTCACCGGCGTTCCCTGCATCGTCGACCTCGCCACCATGCGCGAGGCCGTCGCGACCCTCGGCGGCGACCCGAACAAGGTCAACCCGCTCTCCCCCGCCGAGATGGTCATCGACCACTCCGTCATCCTCGACGTCTTCGGCAATGCCGGCGCCTTCGAGCGCAACGTCGAGCTGGAGTACGAACGCAACGGCGAGCGCTACCAGTTCCTGCGGTGGGGTCAGGGCGCCTTCGACGACTTCAAGGTCGTCCCCCCGGGCACCGGCATCGTGCACCAGGTCAACATCGAATACCTCGCCCGCGTGGTGATGACCCGTAACGGGGTGGCCTACCCGGACACCTGTGTGGGCACCGACAGCCACACCACGATGGAGAACGGCCTCGGCGTGCTGGGTTGGGGCGTCGGCGGCATCGAGGCCGAAGCCGCCATGCTGGGCCAGCCCGTCTCGATGCTGATCCCGCGTGTCGTCGGGTTCAAGCTGACCGGCGAGATCAAGCCGGGCGTCACCGCGACCGACGTGGTGCTGACCGTCACCGACATGCTGCGCAAGCACGGCGTGGTCGGCAAGTTCGTCGAGTTCTACGGCAAGGGCGTTGCCGAGGTACCGCTGGCCAACCGCGCCACCCTGGGCAATATGAGCCCCGAGTTCGGTTCCACCGCAGCGATGTTCCCGATCGACGAGGAGACCATCAACTATCTGCGGCTGACCGGGCGCAGCGAGGAGCAGCTGGCGCTGGTCGAGGCGTACGCCAAGGAACAGGGCATGTGGCACAACCCGGACAAAGAGCCGGTCTTCTCCGAGTACATGGAGCTCGACCTGTCCACCGTGGTGCCCTCGATCTCCGGCCCGAAGCGTCCGCAGGACCGCATCGAACTCACCGATGCCAAGAATGCGTTCCGCAAGGACATCCACAACTACGTGGAGGAGAACCACCCCGCGCCGGAGACCAAGCTCGACGAGGCGATCGAAGAGTCCTTCCCCGCAAGCGATTCGGCGACGCTGTCGTTCGCCGACGACGGAGCGGTCATCCCGAACGCGTCCAACGGCGCCGAGGGACGGCCGTCCAAGCCGGTCACCGTGCGCTCAGAGGAACGGGGCGAGTTCGTGCTCGATCACGGCGCCGTCGTGGTCGCGGGCATCACCTCGTGCACCAACACCTCCAACCCGTCGGTCATGATCGGCGCCGCACTGCTGGCCAAGAAGGCCGTCGAGAAGGGTCTGACCTCCAAGCCGTGGGTCAAGACCAACATGGCGCCCGGCAGCCAGGTGGTCACCGACTACTACAACAAGGCCGGCCTGTGGCCCTACCTGGAGAAGCTCGGCTACTACCTGGGCGGTTACGGTTGCACCACCTGCATCGGCAACACCGGTCCGCTGCCCGACGAGATCTCGGCGGCCATCAACGACAACGACCTGTCGGTGACCGCGGTGCTGTCGGGTAACCGCAACTTCGAGGGCCGCATCTCCCCCGACGTCAAGATGAACTACCTGGCCTCCCCGCCGTTGGTCATCGCCTACGGCATCGCGGGCACCATGGACTTCGACTTCGAGACCGATCCGCTGGGCCAGGATCACGACGGCAACGACGTGTTCCTCAAAGACATCTGGCCGACGTCGCAGGAGATCCAGGAGACCATCGCCTCCTCGATCAACCGGGACATGTTCACCGAGTCCTACGCCGACGTGTTCAAGGGTGACGATCGGTGGCGTTCGCTGCCCACCCCGGAGGGCAACACCTTCGAATGGGCCGAGGACTCCACCTACGTGCGCAAGGCGCCGTACTTCGACGGCATGCCCGCCGATCCGGAGCCGGTCGCCGACATCACCGGTGCGAGAGTGCTTGCCCTGCTGGGTGATTCGGTGACCACCGACCACATCAGCCCGGCCGGTGCGATCAAGCCGGGCACCCCGGCCGCGCAGTACCTCGACGCCCATGGCGTGGAGCGCAAGGATTACAACTCGCTGGGCAGCCGCCGTGGCAACCACGAGGTGATGATCCGCGGCACCTTCGCCAACATCCGCCTCAAGAACCAGCTCCTCGATGACGTCTCGGGCGGTTACACCCGCGACTTCACCCAGTCCGCCAGTGCGAAGGACGCGCCGCAGGCGTTCATCTATGACGCATCGGTGAACTACCAGAAGGCAGGCATCCCGCTGGTTGTGCTGGGCGGCAAGGAATACGGTTCGGGTTCGTCGCGTGACTGGGCTGCCAAGGGCACCTCACTGCTCGGAGTGCGCGCCGTCATCACCGAATCCTTCGAGCGCATCCACCGGTCCAACCTGATCGGCATGGGCGTCATCCCGCTGCAGTTCCCGGCCGGAGAATCGGCGGCCAGCCTGAAGCTGGACGGCACCGAGACCTTCGACATCGCGGGCATCACCGAGCTGAACGAGGGCAAGACGCCGAAGACCGTGCATGTCACCGCCACGAAAGAGGACGGTTCCAAGGTCGAGTTCGACGCCGTGGTGCGTATCGACACCCCCGGTGAGGCCGACTACTACCGCAACGGCGGCATCCTGCAATACGTGCTGCGCAACATGCTCAAGGCGAACTAGGAGATCGGAAGAAGTAGCGGGAACCACCCGTGCCACGGGTAACCGACGACCATCTGGCGGCACGTCGTCGCCAGATCCTCGACGGCGCTCGGCGTTGTTTCGCCGAGTACGGCTACGAGAAGGCGACCGTGCGGCGGCTCGAACACACCATCGGGCTGTCGCGCGGCGCCATCTTCCACCACTTCAAGGACAAGGACACCCTGTTCTTCGAGCTGGCTCGCGAGGATGCCGAGCGGATGGCCGATGTGGCCGCGCGCGAGGGCCTGATCCAGGTGATGCGCGACCTGTTGGCCGCACCGGATCAGTTCGACTGGCTGGTGACTCGTCTGGAGATCGCGCGCAAGCTGCGCAACGACCCGGCCTTCCATCAGGGCTGGGCGGAGCGGTCCGCCGAATTGTCGGCGGCCACCACGGAACGGTTGCGCAAGCAGAAACAGGCCGGGCGCCTGCGCGATGATGTGCCCGGGGCGGTGCTGCAGACCTATCTGGACCTCGTGCTCGATGGTCTGGTCGCCCGACTGGCCTCCGGCGAGGACACCGAGAACCTCAGCGCGGTGCTCGACCTCGTCGAGGAGTCGGTGCGCCAGCCCGGCTGAGGCACCGCCGAGGGGTCAGCTGGCGCGCCTGCGATGGTTGGGTCCGCCCCGGCTGCGCATCCGGGTGCCCGACTCGCGCAGCATGCTGTGCACGGATCCGTAGGACCGGCCGGTCTGAGCAACCAGCGAGCGGATACTCGCGCCGCGCTCGTAGGCGCTGCGCAAGTCGGACAGCACCTGCTCACGGGACTTGTCGGATTCAGTCATCGATTTCTCCCCACTCCCGATCCGTGTGCGCGAGTACCCAGACTAGGAACCGGTAAAACGCATGCGGGGGTAAATCGACGAAAAGCCTTGCAGAAGGCCCTATGCCAGCTCGATGAGGTCCCGGTACTCGGTCGACCAGAAGTCCTCGGTGCCATCCGGCAGCAGTACCACCCGCTGCGGGTCCAGGGCTTCGGCCGCGCCGGGATCGTGCGTCACCAGCACCACTGCGCCCTGATAGCTGCGCAACGCGTCGAGAACCTGTTCGCGGGAAGCCGGATCGAGGTTGTTGGTCGGCTCGTCGAGCAGCAGCACATTGGCCGTGGAGGCCACCAGACCGGCCAACGCCAGCCGCGTCTTCTCACCGCCGGACAGGGTGCCGGCAGGCTGATCGAGCTGCGGCCCGGTGAACATGAAGGCGCCCAACAGACCTCGTAGTTCCTGCTCTCCGGTGTCCGGTGCGGCGTGCCGGATGTTCTCCCAGACGGTCGCGGCGTTGTCGAGTGTGTCGTGTTCCTGCGCGAAGTAGCCGATCTTGAGGCCATGGCCGGGGACAAGCCCACCGGCGTCAGGAGTTTCGGTACCGGCCAGCAATCGCAGCAACGTCGTCTTGCCTGCGCCGTTGAGCCCCAACACCACCACGCGGGAGCCCCGGTCGATGGCCAGATCGACGCCGGTGAACACTTCCAGCGAACCGTAGGTCTTGGTCAGACCCTTCACCACCAAGGGTGTTTTACCGCACGGTGCAGGTACCGGAAACTTGATGCGCGCCACCTTGTCGGCCACCCGCTCGTCATCGAGCTCGGCCATCATCCGCTCGGCACGACGCAGCATGTTCTGCGCGGCAACGGCTTTGGTGGCCTTGGCGCCCATCTTCGCCGCCTGCGCCCGCAGCGCGCCCGCCTTCTTCTCGGCATTGGCACGTTCGCGCCGGCGCCGCTGCTCGTCGGTGGCGCGCGCATCGAGATAACGCTGCCAACCCATGTTGTAGACATCGGCCTCGCCGCGAACGGCGTCGAGGAACCAGACCCGGTTGACCACATCGGCCAACAGCTCGACATCGTGACTGATGACCACCAGACCGCCGGTGTGGTTCTGCAGGAACGTGCGCAGCCAGCCGATCGAGTCCGCGTCGAGGTGGTTGGTGGGCTCGTCGAGCAGCAGTGTCGTGGCCGATCCCGAGCCGGTGTCACTCGCGGCGAAGAGGATCCTGGCCAGCTCGACACGGCGGCGCTGACCGCCGGAGAGGGTGCGCAGCGGCTGGGTGAGCACGCGGTCGGGCAGTCCCAGGCTGGCGCAGATACGGCCGGCTTCGCTCTCGGCCGCGTAGCCGCCGAGGGCGGCGAACCGCTCCTCCAGTTGGCCGTACCGGCGTACCGCCTTGTCCCTGGCCGCGTCGTCGGCGACCTCGGCCATCAGCACCTGTTGCTTCTCCAGATCCGACAGCAGGGTGTCCAGGCCGCGCGCGGACAACACCCGGTCGCGCGCCAGCACGTCCAGGTCACCCTCCCTGGGGTCCTGCGGGAGATAGCCGATCTCGCCGATGCGCTCGATCTTGCCCGCATAGGGCTCACCCTCACCGGCCAGGATGCGCATCGTGGTGGTCTTACCGGCGCCGTTGCGCCCCACCAGGCCGATCCGGTCGCCGGGCTGGATGCGCAGCGCGGAACCCTCGATCGACAGCAGAGTGCGCGCCCCGGCGCGGACCTCCAGGTCCGTTGCGGTGATCACGCTGCTGCTCTCCTCGGGTTGTCGTCATCTGTCGTCGGTGAATACGGCCGACCGCCTATCTTTGCGCGCCGCGACCGCTTCTTCAAAGTTGGCGGTGAGCAGCCGCACATACAGCTGCCCCAGCCCCTCGGCCTGCATATGGCCTTCCAAGCTACCGGCGTCCAGTCCACTCCACAGCGTGCGCTTGGTCAACTCGATTCCCGGCCGGGAGAACGCGGCGATCCGCTGCGCGGTCTCGAAGCAGCGTGCCAACAGCTCGTCATCGGGTACCACACTGGACACCAACCCGATCCGCTCGGCCTCTGCCGCGTCGACATCGCGACCGGTGAGCATGATCTCGAAGGCCCGCGACGCCCCGATGGCCCGCGGCAGCAGATAGGACAAGCCCAGCTCGCTGGCCGTCAGCCCGTTGTTGATACCCGCCGCCCGAAAGTACGCCCCACCCGCGGCGATTCGGATATCGCAGGCCAGCGCCAGGCACAGGCCCCCGCCGATGGCCGCACCGTTGACCGCGGCGATCACGGGCTGATGCAGCCGGCGCAACGCCAGGATCACCTCGTCGAGGACCTCCATGGACCGCAGCGCGAACGCGGGCCTGGTGAGACCGTCGACATGGGGCACGGAGCCGGCGGACTTGTGGTCGGCGCCGGAGGAGAACCCCCGGCCGGCACCGGTCAGCACGACCACCCGGACGGAGTTGTCATGGTGCAGATCGCCCAGCACGGCGCGCAGCGGCACCATGACGTCGAATGCCATCGAGTTCATCCGCTCGGGCCGGTTCAACGTGACCAACGCCACGCCGGGCGCCGGCTGGGAGACCTTTACGAATTCACTGTGTTCAGTCACGCCGTGCACGTTATCGCGGCACGGCCCGCCCGATGGCTCAGTCGACGATCGACCGTCAGTTCTGCTGCGACGCGATGGCCGCGTCGACGTCGAACTCCTTGATCTTGGTGATCAGCTCCTCGAGCTGAGCGGGACCGAGCGCGCCGGACTGACGGAACACCTGGTGTCCCTTCTTGAAGGCCATCAGGGTCGGGATGGCCTGGATCTCGGCGGCCTGTGCCAACTCGGGCTCGGCCTCGGTGTCCACCTTGGCGTGCACGATATCGGGGTGCTTGTCCGCCGACGCTCCGAACGTCGGGGCGAAGGCGCGACAAGGACCGCACCAGGTCGCCCAGAAGTCGACGATGACGATCTCGTTGTCATCGATGACCGACTTGAATTCGGCTGCGGTGATGTCCTTTGTACTCACGTTCTTCCTAACGTCGGGGCGGCAATCCCAATTCCCGGTGCCAATTCCCAGTATGTCCCGCCTGCCATCAGGTTGCGACCCCGTCGAGTGAGTAGACGCGCACCCAATCCACCTTCATCTGCTGTTCGGGGAATGCCGCCGCCGGATCCGGATCACCGGTCCACGGATTGCCCACCGCCACGTTCATGATCAGGTAGTGCGGCCAGGCGCCGGAGAACGGCGTCCAGTCACCGCCCATCGCCTCGTACTCGGCCTTGGTCACCTGACCGGTCTGCACACCGTCGACATGCCAGACGATGCGGTCTTCGTACCAGTCGATGCCGTACTCGTGGAACCCCGCGGACAGGTCGGTGCCGATATCGGCGCCCACATCGTGCAGTTTGACGTCGACGGTGTTGTCACCGGCCGCGGGTCCGTGGATGTTGCCGGTCCACTGTGTCCTGCCGTCGGCGGAGCCGAAGCCCGGATACTCCGCGATGTCCACCTCACCTTGACGCGGCCAGTCGAACTCGTGGCCGGGTTCCAGACCGACCATCCAGAAAGCAGGCAGCAGACCCTCGGCATACGGCATCTGGATGCGGGCCACGATCCTGCTGTTGGGCATGACGGACTGGTTTCCGTAGGACACCACCCGCGCGGACGTGTAATCATGTGGGGCTGCCGCATTGTCCGGGGTGGCCTCGCGGCGCACGCTGATGACCAGGTAGCCGTTCTCGTCGACGGTGACATTGGAGAAATCCGGTGTGTAGTACTGGTTCTCACCGGCCGACTGACCCCACCGGCCGCTCTGCAGCGACCACGACTGCATCGCCTCGTCCAACGAGGTGAAATTCGTCTCCCACAACAACACCGGATCGGAGGTGCCTGCCGAGGGATTGCCCGGCGCGGTGTCGGGGGGCACCACCACCGGGTTGGCCGACGGTCCGAGGAAGAGCGTGCGGACCTGCGACCACGCGCGCTGGATCAGCGCGGTGACCTCGGTACGGATGTGATCGAGCACCTGCATCACCGGACCGAGGCCAAGGCGTGCCATCACCTCATGCACCATAGAGCCGAGCGCGGCGGGTTCGGCAGCCTCGGCCGAGGCGGTCGCCTTCAACGAACCGCTCTGCGCGACAGCTGGTTCCGATGAGCCCCGATCCTCGTCGACCGACGGGGACCGGTCGCTCTGTTCGTCGCCGCCGGGACGGCCGGCGGCATGGTCGTCGTCGCGACCGGTCTGCCCACGCCGGATGTCGGACTCCGAGCGTCGTCGGTCGTAGGGTTTGTCGGGCCACTCCTCGACGATCACCGCACCAGGTTCGGCCACCGTATCGCTCACCGGAGCCGCTGTCGGCGAATCGGTTTCGATCCCGCCCCCGGATCCGACCGCGATATCGGCGACCGCGACGGTCCGCGGCCGGCCGAACTCCGCCATCGAGTCGGATTCGTCGCCGCGGGTGGACGCCTCGCGCCGCGCCGGGGATCGCATGGTCTCGCTCAGCCGGGACGGACTGCGCTGCCCGCGAGTACCGGTCGGCCCTGTCGAGTAAGCATCCGAGTCAGCATGCGAGTCGGCATCGCCCGAGAGCCGACCGGCCGAGCCGGATTCGGCCTGCGACGAGTCGCGTCCGGCGTCGGTCCTCGGCGCCGACGTAGCCGGCGCGGACGGGTCACCGGCCGAGCCAGCAGCACTGGCGCTGCTGGTGGTCGACCCTTCGTCGGCCGTCGCGTCGGCCATCCCCTGCCCGGAGGCGATCGCAGCGGCCAGACCGGCGGTCATCATCCCCGCTCCGAGCCATAGCCGACGTTCACACCGCTTGCGGGCCTCATCAACCGTGGGCATATCAGTCGTGGCCATATCAGTCGTGGGCATAGACGCTGTCCTCCTTCACCGAACGTAAAGGCGGGAGGGCGTGACATCGGCGGGCACCGCGGCGGCATACCACCATCTGCCGATCATGCCCAGCGCAAAATCAAATCGTCACACAGCAGACCGCTACCAGTGCGCCGAACCAGATACGCCGGTCGCCGCACTGAAACTCGTTTTGCCACCAAATGTTTGAACGTGCCTGCGGCGGCGGACCGTCGCATGCCGAACAATAACCGACACGACACGGCCATATGGCGGAATGCGGGAGCGAAATTGCGGCACCCGGGACCCGAATTGGCCCGTGACACCGAACGTCTCGTCGCCAGCGCGGGGTTCAGTTAACGACGATGGCGGACACCCGTCGGGATGGTCGTGCTGTTTCGGCGACAAAACTGGTACGGGCGTACCGTTCCGACTGTTTGCTGGCCGACTCGCGCCGACCTCGCGCACAACGGGTCAGACGGTGAAGCCGAGCGCGCGCAACTGCTCGCGGCCGTCGTCGGTGATCTTGTCCGGCCCCCACGGCGGATTCCACACCCAGTTGATCTTGATCTCATCGACCAGACCGGGGCCCACGAGCGCGTTACGGGACTGATCCTCGATGACATCGGTCAGCGGACATGCCGCCGATGTCAGCGTCATATCGATCAGCGCGACGGTGCCGGCCTCACCATCCTCGACGTTCAGGCCGTAGACCAGCCCGAGGTCCACCACATTGATCCCCAGTTCGGGATCGACGACGTCACGCATCGCCTCTTCCAGATCGGCGAGAAACTCGTCGTTACCGGTCTTGGGTTCACTCATCGCTTGTCCTCAACGTCCTCATGGCTGGCCTCGGCCAGCGCAGCTTTGAAAGCGGTCCACCCCAGCAGCGCGCACTTCACCCGCGCCGGATACTTGGCCACACCGGCGAAGGCGATACCGTCGCCGATCACATCCTCGTCACCGGCGATGTTGCCACGCGAGGAGATCATCTCGGTGAACGCGGCGACGGTCTTGAGGGCATCCCCGACGGTCTGGCCGATCACCTGATCGGTGAGCACCGAGGTGGCAGCCTGGCTGATCGAGCAGCCCTGACCGTCGTAGGACACGTCGATCACTGTGTCCGAATCACCCGAGAGCCGCACCCGCAGCGTCACCTCGTCACCGCAGGTCGGGTTGACGTGGTGCACCTCGGCATCGAACGGATCCCGCAGCCCGCGGTGGTGCGGGTGTTTGTAGTGGTCCAGGATCACTTCCTGGTACATCTGTTCCATTCTCACGCGATCACCGCCCGAAGAACTCGACCGCGCGCCGGACCCCGGCCACCAGCCGGTCCACCTCGTCGGTGGTGTTGTACACCGCGAACGAGGCACGCGCGGTGGCGCTGATGCCGAACCGGCGATGCAGGGGCGCGGCACAGTGGTGACCGACCCGCACGGCCACTCCGTCGTCGTCGAGTACCTGGCCGACATCGTGGGCGTGGATCCCGTCGACGACGAAGCTGACCGGGGATCCGCGATGTTCGGTACCCGCCGGGCCGATGATGCGCACACCCGGCACGGTGGCCAGGCCGGCCAGCGCGGCGGCGACCAACTCGTTCTCGTGCGCCTGCACGTTCGCCATACCGATCGCCGTCAGATACCGCGCCGCCGCAGCCAATCCGACAACCTGCGAGGTCATCGGCGTGCCCGCCTCGAATCGCTGTGGCGCCGCGGCGTAGGTGGCCTTCTCCATGGTGACGGTTTCGATCATCGAACCGCCGGTCAGGAATGGCGGCAGCTGGTTCAACAGCTCGCGCCTGCCGTACAGGGCTCCGATCCCGGTGGGGCCCAACATCTTGTGCCCGGAGAAGGCCGCGAAATCCACGTCGAGGGCATGGAAGTCCACCGGCTGATGCGGCACCGACTGGCACGCGTCCAACACGGTCAGCGCACCCACCGCCTTGGCCCGCGCCACCAATTCGGCGACCGGAGCCACCGCGCCGGTGACGTTCGAGTGATGGGTGAAGGCAACCACTTTCACCCGTTCGTCGAGCTGGAGGCTGTCCAGATCGATCCGGCCGTCCGCGGTGATGGCATACCACTTCAGCGTCGCCCCGGTACGCGCCGCCAGCTCCTGCCAGGGGATCAGATTGGCGTGGTGCTCGAGCTCGGTGGTGACGATGACGTCACCGGGCCCGACCGCGTTCGCGAAGCGCCGGTCCCCCAACGTGTGGGCGACCAGATTGATGGCCTCGGTGGCGTTCTTGGTGAACACCAGCTCATCGTCATCGGCACCGACGAACGCCGCAATATCGGCTCGACCCTGCTCGTAGGCATCGGTCGACTCCTCCATCAGCTGATGGGCACCGCGGTGCACCGCGCCGTTAGAGGTGGTCAGGAAGGTGCGTTCGGCATCGAGTACCTGCAGCGGCTTCTGCGAGGTCGCACCGGAGTCCAGATAGGCCAGCTGACACCCGCCGCGCATCACCCGGCTCAGGATGGGGAAGTCGGCCCGGATGCGGGCGATCCCCTCCGGATCCAGTGCTGCGGAACGGATGTCGGACAGCGTCATCTGGAGAACTCCTTCCTAGGCTGTCGCGGTGTGGGTGAAGCGCACGTAGCCGTTGGTCTCGAGTTCGTCGGCCAGTTCCGGCCCGCCGGACTCGATGATGCGGCCACCGACGAACACGTGGACGAACTGCGGCTGGATATAACGCAGGATCCGGGTGTAGTGCGTGATCAGCAGCACGCCGCCGTTCTCGGCTTCCTTGTACCGGTTCACCCCCTCGCTGACGACGCGCAGGGCGTCGACGTCCAGACCTGAGTCGGTCTCGTCGAGGATGGCGATCTTCGGCTTGAGCAGGCCGAGCTGCAGGATCTCATGGCGCTTCTTCTCGCCGCCGGAGAAGCCCTCGTTGACGCTGCGCTCACCGAACGCGGCATCGATCTCCAGATCCGCCATCGCGCCCTTGACCTCTTTGACCCAGTGCCGCAGCTTCGGGGCCTCGCCACGGACCGCGGTCGCGGCGGTGCGCAGGAAGTTCGACATCGACACGCCGGGCACCTCGACGGGGTACTGCATCGCCAGGAACAGTCCGGCGCGGGCGCGTTCGTCGATCGACATCTCCAGCACGTCCTGTCCGTCCAGGGTGATCGACCCGGAGGTGACGGTGTACTTGGGATGCCCGGCGATGGCGTAGGACAGCGTGGACTTGCCGGATCCGTTGGGGCCCATCACGGCGTGGGTCTCCCCCGAATTCACGGTCAGGTTCACGCCCTTGAGGATCGGGACTTCGTCGTTCTCGGCGGTGAAGACCGATGCGTGCAGGTCCTTGATTTCCAGGGTGGTCATATCAGTTGGTTCCCGATTCAGTAGTGGCCAGCTCTTTCTCGATGGCTTCGGTGAGGCGCTCGCGTACGGCGGGCACGGCGATCTTGGCGATGATCTCGTTGAAGAAGCCGCGCACCACCAGGCGGCGGGCCTGCTCTTCGGGGATGCCGCGGGCG
Source organism: Arthrobacter sp. SLBN-53 (assembly GCF_006715585.1). Lineage (NCBI taxonomy): Bacteria > Bacillati > Actinomycetota > Actinomycetes > Micrococcales > Micrococcaceae > Arthrobacter > Arthrobacter sp. SLBN-53. The sequence goes on along the minus strand of NZ_VFNN01000001.1, from coordinate 5,178,632 downwards.
CGCAGGTAGAACAGCTGCTCGTCGTCGAATCGCCCGGTGGCACTGGCGTGTCCGGCACCGGCGATCTCACCGGTCTCGATCTCGAGGTTGGGCACCGAATCGGCGCGGGCACCGTCGGTGAGCACCAGGTTGCGGTTGATCTCGAAGGTGTCGGTGCCGGTGGCCTCGGCGCGGATCAGGACGTCACCGACCCATACCGTGTGCGCGTCGGGCTTGCGGGACTCCGGATCTCCCTGCAGTGCACCCTTGTACAGCACATCGGACTTGCAGTTGGGGTACGCGTGGTCGACCAGCAGGCGCGACTCGAAGAACTGCCCGTCGTCGGCGAAGTAGGTGCCCAGCAGTTTCACGTCGCCGCCGGGAGCGGTGAACCGCACGGTGGCCGCGGTCCGTACCACATCACCACCGAGGGTGACGTTGACATGGTTCAGGGTCGCATCCTTGCCGAGCTTGGCGTGATGCGCACTGACGTGGACGGTGTCATCGGCCCAGTCGGCGATCCAGATGACCCCGAGCGTGGCCGCGTCACCGACGATCAGTTCGACGTTGTCGGCGTAGACACCGCTGCCGCGCAGGTCGACGACGACGGTGGCGCGGGCCAGTTCCTCGACCCGGATCTGCAGATGCCCGTAGGCCACGGTGTCCACACCGGGACCGTCGATGGTGATCTCGATGGGCTCGGCCACCTCGGCGGCCCGGCCGACCGTCACGATCGTCGCTTGACTGAACGCCGAGTACGCCTGTGCGGCAACGCGATCGGCGGGCACACCGCCCTTGCCGAGACGCTCGTCGTCACGCGCGACGGTCTCGACCGTCACACCGGGACGCTCGCTGACCTCGATAAGCGCCGAGCCGGTCGCCGGGGCCGAGCCGTCGTGCAGGCCGCGAAGCCGCTTGAGCGGGGTGAACCGCCACACCTCGTCGCGCCCGGCGGGCACCTCGAAGGCGTTGACGTCGAACGACGCGAACTGCTCTCCCTTGTTGAGGTTGAGCACCGAACCGCTCTTGGCCGTGCCCTCCACTGCCTGGGTGATACCTGAACTCACTTAATTCTCTTCCCGTCGCTTCGCTCGCCCACTAACCGACCGCGCCTTCCATCTGCAGTTCGATCAGCCGGTTGAGCTCCAGGGCGTACTCCATGGGCAGCTCCTTGGCGATCGGTTCGACGAAACCGCGCACCACCATGGCCATCGCCTCGTCCTCGGTCAGGCCGCGGCTCATCAGGTAGAACAGCTGATCCTCGCTGACCTTGGAGACCGTCGCCTCGTGGCCCATCGTGACATCGTCCTCGCGGATGTCGACATAGGGGTAGGTGTCGGATCGGCTGATCGTATCGACCAGCAACGCATCGCATTTCACGCTGGACTTCGAGCCGTGCGCACCCTTGTTGACCTGGACGAGACCGCGGTAGGAGGCGCGCCCACCACCGCGCGCAACCGACTTGGACACGATGTTGCTCGATGTGTTGGGAGCCAGGTGCAGCATCTTGGCGCCGGTGTCCTGGTGCTGGCCCTCGCCGGCGAAGGCGACAGAGAGCACCTCGCCCTTGGCGTGCTCACCGGTCATCCAGACCGCCGGGTACTTCATGGTGACCTTGGACCCGATGTTGCCGTCGACCCACTCCATGGTGGCGCCGGCCTCGGCGCGGGCGCGCTTGGTCACCAGGTTGTAGACGTTGTTCGACCAGTTCTGGATGGTCGTGTACCGCACCCGCGCATTGGGTTTGCAGATGATCTCCACCACCGCCGAATGCAGCGAATCGCTCTTGTAGATCGGCGCCGTGCAGCCCTCGACGTAGTGCACATAGGAGCCCTCGTCGGCGATGATCAGGGTGCGCTCGAACTGGCCCATGTTCTCGGTGTTGATCCGGAAGTAGGCCTGCAGCGGGATGTCGACGTGCACGCCCGGCGGGACATAGATGAACGAACCGCCCGACCACACCGCGGTGTTCAGCGCGGAGAACTTGTTGTCACCGGCCGGGATCACGGTGCCGAAATATTTCCGGAACAGCTCGGGATGCTCACGCAGCCCCGAGTCGGTGTCCAGGAAGATGACGCCCTGGGCCTCGAGATCCTCGCGGATCGAGTGGTAGACGACCTCGGACTCGTACTGGGCGGCGACACCGGAGACCAGCCGCTGCTTCTCCGCCTCCGGGATGCCCAGCTTGTCGTAGGTGTTCTTGATATCGGCGGGCAGGTCGTCCCAGGTGGCGGCCTGCTTCTCGCTGGAGCGCACGAAGTACTTGATGTTGTCGAAGTAGATGCCGTCCAGGTCCGAACCCCAGTTGGGCATCGGCTTCTTGTCGAAGGTCCGCAGCGCCTTCAACCGGATGTCGAGCATCCATTCCGGCTCGTTCTTCTTGGCCGAGATGTCGCGGACCACCGCCTCGGACAGACCGCGCTGGGCACTGGCGCCGGCAACGTCGGAATCCGACCAGCCGTAACCGTAATTGCCCAGGGAGGCAATGGTTTCCTCCTGGGTCAATGGTGTCTCGGGGGTGAGGGTCATCGCGACACTCCTTGTGTGGTGGTGGAATCGGCGCGGGCTGCGTGCCGATCGTCGGTGGGCTCGCCGGCGGCGGCCGGAGTCGAGCTCAGTGGAACGTGCGTGGTGCAGGCGAAGTCACCGTTGCTGATGGTGGCCAGCCGCTGGACATGGGTGCCCAGGATCTCCGCGAAGGCCTCTTGCTCGGCCTCACACAGCTCCGGAAACTCCTCGGCGACATGCGATACCGGGCAGTGATGCTGGCAGAGCTGCACGCCGGGCAACGGCCCGGCCACCGGCGCCGTGGACGTCGCGTAACCGGCCTCGGTCAGCGCGGCGGCGACCTCGTTGGCGGTCTGCTCGACATCACCGGTCACGACGGCATCGTCGATCCCGGCGAGCAGATCGTCGATCCGGCGGCGCGCGAACGTGCGCACGGCGTCATCGCCCCCGATCTCCCGTAGCTGGCGCATGGCCGCCGCGGCGAGGTCGTCGTAGGCGTGGGTGAGCTTTCCGCGGCCCGCGGCGGTGAGCCGATACCGCTTGGCCGGCCTGCCCCGACCGTTGTGCTGCCAGGCCGCCGGTGCACTGGCCTCGGCGTCACCGGCCTCGATGAGCGCGTCGAGGTGCCGACGGATGCCGGCCGCCGAGATGCCCAGCCGCGTCCCGATATCCCCCGCGGTGACCGGCCCTTCCAGCAGCAGCTGGACGATGGCTCCGCGGGTATGCCCATCGGTGGAGACCGAAGACAGCGCGCCGCCAGTGGCGACGGAAGTCTCCTGACGTAATTTCACAACACCATTGTGACGGAATTCGATCAGCGGTTCCACCAAGGTAACCCTTACCCGGACAGGCCGCTTGCCGGCGGCCGTTACGCTGCTCGAATGACCGCCCTCGGGTCCTTCAGTTCCGCGGTCGCCCGTTGGCATGCCGACGAGCGAGCCGTCGGTTCGCCGCTGAACAATGCCGAGGTCGTCTCGCTGCGCCGGACCAGGGTTTTCGGCGCGACCGGGACGGTGCTGATGGCCATCGGCGCGCTCGGCGCGGGTGCTCGGCCCGTCGTCCAGGACCCGACGTTCGGCGTGCGACTGCTCAACCTGCCGTCGCGCATCCAGACCGTATCGCTGACGATGACGACGACCGGCGCGGTGATGATGGCGTTGGCGTGGCTGATGCTGGGGCGTTTCGCGCTCGGACCGCACAAGATGTCCCGCAGCCAGCTCGACCGCACCCTGGTGCTGTGGCTGCTGCCCCTGCTGTTCGCCCCGCCGATGTACAGCAAGGACGTCTACTCCTATCTGGCGCAGAGTCAGATAGCCCGGATCGGGCTGGACCCCTACCAGGTCGGCCCGGCTCCCGGGCTCGGGCTCGACCATGTCTTCACCCTCTCGGTGCCCAGCCTGTGGCGCGAGACCCCGGCCCCCTACGGCCCGCTGTTCCTGTGGATCGGTGAGGGCATCTCGGTGCTCACCGGGGACAACATCGTCGCTGCGGTGCTGTGCCACCGGCTGGTGGTGCTCGTCGGCGTCGGCCTGATCGTCTGGGCCACCCCGCGACTGGCCCGACGCTGCGGCGTCGCCGAGGTCAGCGCGCTCTGGCTGGGCCCGTGCAACCCGTTGTTGTTCATGCACCTGGTCGCGGGCATCCACAACGAGGCGCTGATGCTCGGCCTGATGCTGGCCGGCACCGAGTTCGCGCTGCGCGGTATCGACGGGGTGCGTGAAAACAGTTGGCGGCTGCCACCGCACGCCGCGGCGATGCTCGCCACGGGCACCGTGCTCATCACGATGTCCTCCCAGGTGAAACTGCCCGCCCTGCTGGCGATGGGCTTCGTGGTGATGGCCCTGGCCTGGCACTGGGGTGGCACCGTGAAAGCGTTCCTCGCCGCCAGCTTCTCGCTGGGCGCGCTGTCCCTGACCGTGATGGCGATCATCGGTTGGGCCAGTGGTCTCGGCTTCGGCTGGGTGTTCACCCTCGGCACGGCAAACGTCGTCCGATCCTGGATGTCCCCGCCGACGCTGATCGCCCTGGGCACCGGCCAGGTCGGCATCCTGCTGGGCCTCGGCGACCACACGACATCTGTGCTCGGACTTACCCGCGGTATCGGTGTGATCATCATCGCGGTCCTGGTGAGCTGGTTGTTGTTGGCCGTGCTGCGCGGTCGTTTGCATCCGGTCGGCGGCCTCGGCGTCGCGCTGGGCGCCAGCGTGTTGTTGTTCCCGGTGGTGCAGCCCTGGTATCTGCTGTGGGCGATCATCCCGCTGGCCACCTGGGCCACCCGACCGGGATTCCGCGGGTCGGCGATCGGTATCACGCTGGTGGTGGGCATCTTCGGGCCGACCGCCAACGGTGACCGGTTCGCGCTGTTCCAGATTCTGGATGCCACGCTGGCCAGCGCGGTGATCGTGCTGATCATCATCGCCATCACCTACCGGCATCTGCCGTGGCGCGCACTGGGGCCGCCGGGCCCCGACGACCCGCGACCCGGACCAGAGCCACCGGCTGCCAGACCCGACGCCTACGCTGAATCTCCGTGACCACCGGTTCTGACGCTGTCGTACGCCTGCTCGGGGTGACCAAACGCTACGGACCGGCCTCGGCTCCCGCCGCCGTCGACAATCTCGATCTGGAGGTGCGCCGGGCCGAGGTGTTCGCCCTCCTCGGACCCAACGGCGCCGGTAAGACCACGACCGTGGAGATGTGTGAGGGATTCCTGCGCCCGGATTCCGGTCGCATCGAGATCCTCGGCCTTGACCCGGCGGCGGACAACGCCCGGTTGCGCGAGCGGATCGGGGTCATGTTGCAGGGCGGCGGCGGCTACCCGGCCGCCCGCGCCGGCGAGATGCTGAACCTGGTGGCCTCCTATGCCGCCGATCCCCTCGACCCGCAGTGGCTGCTCGAGACCCTCGGTCTCACCGATGCCGCCCGCACCACCTACCGCAGGCTCTCCGGCGGCCAGCAGCAGCGCCTGGCGCTGGCCTGCGCCGTCGTGGGGCGGCCCGAGCTGGTGTTCCTCGACGAGCCGACCGCGGGCATGGACGCCCACGCCCGCATCGTGGTGTGGGAACTGATCGACGCGCTGCGCCGCGACGGCGTCACCGTCGTGCTGACCACCCACCATCTGAGCGAGGCCGAGGAGTTGGCCGACCGGCTGGTCATCATCGATCACGGCCGCACCGTCGCCGCGGGTACCCCGGCGGAGCTGATGCGCAGCGGTGCCGAGAACCAGTTGCGCTTCACCGCGCCGCCGCGGCTCGACCTGTCGTTGCTCGTCTCGGCGCTGCCGGAGAACTACCGGGCCGGTGAGACCACCGCCGGTGAGTACCTGGTGGAAGGACGGATCGATCCGCAGGTGCTCGCCACCGTCACCGCATGGTGCGCCCGGGTGAACGTGCTGGCCACCGACATGCGGGTGGAGCAACGCAGCCTGGAGGATGTCTTCCTCGATCTGACCGGCCGGGAGCTGAGATGAGCACGAATCGTTTTGCCGCCGGGACCTTCTCCCCCGATCCCCGGCCCGCCGCTGTCGGTGCGATGTTGCGAGCCCAGTTCGGTCTTGAGCTCAAACTGCTGCTGCGCAACGGCGAACAGCTGCTGCTCACCATGTTCATCCCGATCACCCTGCTGGTCGGCCTCACCCTGCTGCCGCTCGGCGAGTTCGGGGACAACCGGGCGGCGACCTTCACGCCGGCCATCATGGCGCTGGCGGTCATCTCCACGGCGTTCACCGGCCAGGCCATCGCCGTCGCGTTCGACCGCCGGTACGGGGCGCTCAAGCGGCTGGGTGCCACCGCCCTGCCGGTATGGGGGGTGATCGCAGGCAAGTCCCTTGCCGTCGTCACCGTGGTCTTCCTGCAGTCGATCCTGTTGGGCGGCATCGGTATCGCGCTGGGCTGGCGGCCACCGGTCGCGGCGTTGGCGTTGGGCGCGGTGGTGATCGCGCTGGGTACGGCGACGTTCGCCGCGCTCGGTCTACTGCTGGGTGGCACGCTGCGCGCGGAGATCGTGCTGGCGCTGGCGAACCTGCTGTGGTTCGTCTTCGCCGGTCTCGGGGCGCTGACCCTCGACGGCGGCCCGGTTCCGGCGGCATTGCGCTGGGTCGCCCGGCTCACCCCGTCCGGAGCGCTGACCGAGGCGCTGACGCAGGCGATGACGCTGTCGGTGGATTGGTTCGGGGTCGCCGTGCTGGCCGGTTGGGGCGTGCTGTCGGCGCTGGCGGCGCTGCGCTGGTTCCGGTTCACCTGACGGCGGTGATCACCCTCGGTGTCGACGGCTGGAAGGGCGGCTGGGTCGGCATCGAATTGCGCGACGGACGTTATCGCGCGGCACATGTCGACCCGCGCCTGGCCGCGCTCGTCGCGGCGGTGCCCGATGCCCGGGTGGTCGGCGTGGACATTCCGCTCGGTCTGCTCGACGACGCGGTACGAACCTCCGATCGGGCCGCTCAGCGCCGACTGGGTGCGCGATCGTCGAGCCTGTTCCTGATGCCGCCGCGGCCGGTGTTCGACGCCCCCGATCACGCGGCCGCCTGCGTGACGGCCAGGGAACTCACCGGGTCCGGGATCAGCATCCAGACCTGGGGTCTGCGGCAGAAGTTCCTCGAAGCCGAGGCGCTGCACGCCGATTCCGCGCTGCCGCTGTTCGAGGTGCATCCCGAGCTGTCCTTCCGCCAGATGGGCCTGACGACCGACGACGGTAAGAAGAAGAGCTGGCGCGGCCAGCGGGCCCGGTTACGCGTGCTGGCCGGGCACGGGATAGATATCCCCGAGGATCTCGGCGCCGCGGCGGCAGTGCCCGCCGATGACGTGCTCGATGCGGCCGCCGCCGCGTGGAGCGCACACCGCATCGCGACGGGGGCGGCGTTCAGCCTCCCGGACCCGCCGCAGGTCGATGCGCTTGGCCGGCGCCTGGCGATCTGGTGTTGAGCGGGTCGCCGCTTCTACTACGCCGCCCCTACTACGCCGCCCCTACTACATCGCGTAGTTAGCGCTGCTCTACCATCGGATCCGTGGCTGTCGGACGACTCTTCCTGCGACTCGTCGACATGCTGCCGATGCCCAGCCTGCGGACCCAGCGCATCGTGGCCTTCCTGGTCATCCTGACCCAGGGCGGAATCGCCGTCACCGGTGCCATCGTGCGCGTCACGGCATCGGGTCTGGGCTGCCCGACCTGGCCGCAGTGCTTCCCCGGAAGTTTCACCCCGGTGCCACATCCCGAGGTACCCGGCATCCACCAGGCGGTGGAGTTCGGCAACCGGATGCTGACCTTCCTGGTGGTGCTCACCGCGGCGGCCGCGGTCATCGCCGTGACCCGCGCCCGGCGCCGCCGTGAGGTCCTCCTCTATGCGTGGCTGATGCCGGCCTCCACGGTCCTGCAGGCCGTCATCGGCGGTATCACCGTGCTCACCGGTCTGCTGTGGTGGACCGTCGCGATCCACCTGCTGGTGTCGATGGCGATGGTCTGGCTGGCGGTGTTGTTGTTCGCCAAGATCGGCGAACCCGATGACGGCACCCCGGCCGCGGTGGTGCCCAGACCGCTGCGGCAGTTGACGGCACTGAGCGGGTTGGCGCTCTCGGCGGTCCTGGTGACCGGAACGATGGTCACCGGCGCGGGCCCGCACGCCGGCGACAAGAGTCCCGAGCGGCCGGTCCCCCGCCTCGAGGTGGAGATCACCACGCTGGTGCACATGCACTCCACCCTGCTGATCGGTTATCTGTCGCTGGTGGTGGCGCTGGGCTTTGCCCTGCTGGCCGTCCGCGCCCCACGGCCGGTGCGGATCCGGCTGGTCGCGGTCGTCGTGCTGGTGATCGCCCAAGGCGCACTCGGCGCCGTGCAATTCTTCACCGGTGTCCCCGAGGCCCTCGTCGCGCTGCACGTGGCCGGGGCGGGAGCCTGTACGGCCGCCACGGCCGCGCTGTGGGCGTCGATGCGGGAGCGGCGCACGACCCCGGCGCCGGAGCCCGTCGCCACCGCTGCCTGATCCGCCTCGGATCAGCGATGGTGTGTGATTGATTCACATCTTTCACATAGACTTCGGTCATGACCGCCGGCCTCAGCGCGCACGCCCGGCGGGCGGCCATCGCCGCCCGGATCCACACCGACCGCGAGGTCGACTTCGCCACGCTGGCGGGTGAATTCGACGTCTCCGAGATGACCATCCGGCGCGATATCGAGCGGTTGGAGGAGCAGGGCATCGCCCGCCGCGTCCTCGGCGGTGCCATCGCCTACGGCGGGAAATCCACCGAACCGTCCTTCGATGCGCGCGCCGCCGACTCCGCCGACGAAAAACTGCACATCGCCCATGCGGTGGCCGATCTGCTGCGCCCCCGCGAGACGGTCATCCTCGACAGCGGCAGCACGGTGCTGGCGGTGGCCCGCGCCGTCAAGGGCCGCAATCTCGGCCTGACGGTGATCACCCCCAGTGTGCTGGTCGCCGTCGAACTGGCCGACGAACCGGAAACCACGATCCTGCTGACCGGCGGCAAGGTGCGCCCCGGCGAGCTGAGCCTGATCGGCGCCGAGGCCGAGGACTTCTACCTGCGCTACAACTGCGACACCTATGTCATGGGGATCGCCGGGGTGGACGGTAAGCGCGGCGCCTCCGAGTACCACCGCGAAGAAGGCAACGTCAAGCAGGCGGCCATGCGGTCGGCGGACCGGGTGATCGTCGCCGCCGACGCATCCAAGCTCGGCCGGGTGCAGCTGATCAATGTCGCGCCGGTGTCGGCGATCTCGATCCTGGTCACCGACGGACCCTCGACACACCCCACCGTCGAGGCACTGCGCGCCTCGGGTGTCTCGGTGGTGTGTGTCAACGCCGAACGCTCAGCGTCGACGCGCTGAGACCCCGCCGTCCTCGGCCCGCGACACCGTCGCGCCGGCCTCCTCGGCGATGAGGGCACCGGCGGCCCAATCGTGCACTGCCAGGTCATCTTCGACGAAGGCGTCCAGGCTGCCCTGGGCGAGCAGGCAAAGGTCCAGGGCGGCGGCCCCGAACCGGCGCATATCGGTGTACTCGGTCATCACCGCCCCCAGATCGCGCAGCTGGCGCCGCCGGTGACCCGGGTCATACGACAGCCCGGTTCCGAGCAGCCGCACCGAGGACTCCATCAGAGCCAGCGGCAGCGGAACGTCACCGCTGCCCGAGTCGAGCCGGGCACCAAGGCCTTTGGCCGCGCTCCAGGTGGTGCCCAGGGCCGGCGCGCACACCGCGCCGGCCAACCAGGACCCGTCCGCGCGCGAGCGCGCCGCCACCGACGTACCGAAGAACGGCAGCCGCCGCACGTAATTGGTCGTGCCGTCGAGCGGGTCGACGACCCACTGCACCGGTCCCGTCCCGAGTTGTTCGGCCAGCTCCTCACCGAGCACACCATCATCGGGGCGGGCCGCGAGCAGGATCTCCCGGACGGTCTGTTCGGCGGCGGTGTCCACCGCGGTCACCACGTCACCCGCGGCGGCCTTGGTGGCGACGGGAACCTGCTCACCCCAGTGCTGCATGCATACCGCCGCGCCGCGGCGCGCCGCCTCGATCGCCAGTAGCCGCAAGTCCTCGTTCATAACGAGGTACGGAATTCCTTGACCGCGTCCATCAGTTCGGCGGCTCGCGAGGCCACGGCACGGTTCTCGAACTTGCCGTCCTCCTTGAAGTACGTGCCGACCACCGCACCATCGGCGATCGACAGTTGCTCCGCGGCGTTGTGGGCGCGCACACCGGTGTTGACGAAAACCGGTACCGCGCCGGCATTGTCCTTGACCACGCGCAGCGCCTGGGTGTCGGTGGACGCGCCGGCGGTCAGACCGGACACGCAGATCGCGTCGGGTTTGGTCGCGAAGACGGTGGTGGCCGTGACCGAAGCCAGGTCCCGCTGCGCCAGGTACACCGCGGACTCCGGCACGATGTTGAACAGGAGCTTGACGCCCGCGCCGCCGATGCGGACCCGGTGCCGGGCCACCTCACCGACGTTGGTGTCCCACAGGCCGAAATCGCTGGCGTAGACGCCGGTGAAGATCTCGCGCACCCACTGCGCACCGGTGGCCACCGCCAGGTCGATCGATGCCCGCCCGTCCCACAGCACGTTGACGCCGTAGGGCACCGCGAAATCGCCGAGCAGCTCGCCGATCACCCGAGCCATCGTGATCGCCGTGATCGGCTCGGTCTTGGTCAGGTAGGGCAGGCTGAACTCGTTGGAGACCATGACGCCGTCGACACCACCGGACTGCAGCGCGTCCAACTCCTGCTTGGCGCGCTCGACAACGGCCTTGATCCCGGCCGCCGAATCGAATCCGGGATCACCGGGCAGCGCGGCCAGGTGCAGCATGGCGATCACCGGCTTCTGCACACCGAATACGTCATCGAGCCAACTGGTCATGGGGATTGCCTCTCCGCTTCATGGGTTTTCAGAGCTTCACGGGATGGAAGAGCGTCGCGTTCAAGCGCGGTGGTGGGTTAAACCTATGTTACTTAATCACATAAATCCAGCAGGATTGCGTGATTATTCGTGATTGACGCTCACCTATTGTGAGAATATAACAGAGTCAGTATTGTGGTCCCACCGCCAGAAACACGTAGCGACCGACCGAAGGGATGGCATGCCGGAGTTCACGATCGGCATCGATATCGGCACCACCGGCACCAAGACCGTGCTCGTCGACATCGCTCGCGCGCGCATCATCGCCCAGGCCACCCACGAGAGCCGCCTGTTCTCCGATGCACCCGGTCATGCCGAGGCCGACCCCGCCCAGTGGTTGCGCAATGTCCATGCCGGCATCCGCGAGGTGCTCGCCGAGTCCGGTGTCGGCAGCGACCGCATCACCGCGTTGTCCACCACCGGCATGGTCCCGGCCGTCATCGCGGTCGATCGCGACGGCGCACCGGTACGGCGTGCCCTGCTGCAGAACGACGCCCGCGCCACCGCCGAGATCGCCGAACTGAAGAGCACCCTGGATGACGCGGCCGTCCTGCGCGCCACCGGTTCGGCGATCACCCAGCAATCGGTGGCGCCGACGGCGCTGTGGCTGCAACACCATGAGCCGCAGCACTGGGCCGCCACCGCCCACCTGGTCGGCTCCTATGACTGGGTGTTGATGGCGCTCGGGGCCCCCGCCCACGTCGAACTGAACTGGGCGCTGGAATCCGGGCTCGGCACCGTCGAGGGTGAGCGCTACGAGCCGATGTACACCGCGGCCGGGTTGTCCCCCGAACTGGTGCCCCCGGTGCTGGCGCCGGGCACCCAGGCCGGCGAACTGAGCGCCGCGGCTGCCGCGGCCACCGGGCTGCAGGCCGGACTGCCGCTCATCGTCGGCGGCGCCGATCACGTCCTGTCGGCCTACGCCGCGGGTATCAACACCGCGGGCGACTGGCTGGTCAAACTCGGCGGCGCCGGGGACATCCTGGCCGCCGCCGACACACCGGTCATCGACGCCCGGCTCTATCTCGATGCCCATCCGGTGCCGGGCCGGTGGCTGCCCAACGGGTGCATGGCCACCAGCGGCAGCCTGATCCGCTGGTTCCAGACGCTGTCGGGGGGCATCGACCTGGTCGCCCTCGACGACGAGGCGCAGACCCGCAATCCGGCCGAAATCCTCTGTCTTCCCTACTTTCTCGGCGAGAAGAGCCCGCTACATGATCCGGACCTGCGTGGCGCGTTCGTCGGTCTGGACCTGGCACACACCCGCGCCGACATGTACCGCTCGGTCCTTGAGGCCATCGCGTTCGGCTTCAAACACCACACCGAGGTCTTCGCCGCCATGGGAGTGGGGTTGCAGCGCGCGCTGGTGACCAACGGCGGCAGCAAATCGGTGCTGTGGAAGCAGATCCTCGCCGATGTCCTCGACACACCGCTGTCCCCCGTCGTCGGGCACCCCGGCGCGTCGCTCGGCGCGGCCGTCATCGCCGCGGTCGGCACGGGACTGTTGGAAGGCTGGGACAGCACCGCCAAGTTCCAGACCCTCGGCGAACCCGTGGTCCCCAACCCGAAGAACGTCGACCGATACGCCGAGGCCTATGCCCAGTGGCGCGAACTCGGCGACGTGCTCACCCCGATATCCCACCGCATCGCCCGAAAGGCCCGGCCATGACCACCCTCGAGAACTCCCACCACCAGACCGCCGTCGTCACCGGCGCCGGATCGGGGATCGGCCGGGCCATCGCCACCACCCTTGCCGAGCGCGGATGGCGAGTGGTGGTCTCCGATATCGACGCCGCGGCCGCCGAGCAGACCCGTGCCGGCCTCGCCGGGTCCGGGCACGAGGCGGCCCGCCTCGATGTCACCGATGCCGCCGCCGCCACCGCATTGGCCGATGATGTGGCCGACCGCCTCGGCGTACACGCGTGGGTCAGCAATGCCGGCATCTCGGCGATGGCCCGCTTCGTCGACGTCTCGGTAGAACAGCTCGACCGCAGCCTGGACATCAATCTCAAGGGTGTGTTCCTGTGCGGGCAGGCCGCCGCCAGGGCGATGATCCGCACCGGAGTCCGCGGGACGATCGTCAACACCGCGTCCATGGCCGCCAAACAGGGCCGGGTGCCCTTCCTCGCCGACTATGTGGCCTCCAAGTTCGGCGTGCTCGGCCTCACCCAGGCGATGGCCTTCGAGCTGGCGGCCAACGACATCACGGTCAACTGCGTGTGTCCCGGCTTCGTCGCCACCCCGATGCAGAGCCGTGAACTGGAGTGGGAGGCCACCCTCAGCGGCTCCACCCCAGAGGGTGTCCGGCAGTCCTGGATCGACGCCACCCCGCTGGGCCGCCTGCAAACCCCCGATGATGTGGCGCGCGCGGTGGCCTTCCTGGTCTCCGAGGACGCCCGGTTCATCACCGGAGAAGCACTGTCCGTCAACGGCGGTGCCTATATGGATTGAGTTATCCCGTTCCCGTACCCACTCGATCCACGCGGACAAAGAGAAGAGGACCATGAAAATTCCAACCTTGCGCTGGTTGCCAGCGATCATCGCCGCCACCAGCCTCACCCTCGCCGGCTGCGCAGGCAGCGGTGGTTCCGGCGAGCAGACCTCCTCCGGCGTGGGCGATGTGCCCACCGACACCAACGCCACCGTGCGGGTGCTGATGGAGAACGTGCCGGATACCGACATCGTCAAAGGCCTTGTCGGACAGTTCAACCAGAGGTACCCCGATATCAAGGTCGAGATCGAGACCATGACCTTCGATCAGATGCGCGACCGGCTGGTGTCTTCGTTCCAGGCATCCGAGCCCGCCTACGACCTGATCGTGGTGGACAACCCGTGGATGGACGATTTCGCCGATGCCGGCTTCCTTGAGCCGCTGAACGACCGCATCGCCGCCACCACCGACTATCGGCCGGACGATTTCTTCGACTCGCTGACCGCGATCACCGATGTCGAGGGCACCACCTACGGGGTGCCGTTCTACAACTACGCGCTCGGCTACATCTACAACACCGGTGATCTCACCTCTGCCGGGCAGAGCGTGCCCACCGATCTGGACGCACTGGTCTCCACCTCGCAACGGCTGAAGACCCCCGAGCGGGCCGGTATCGCGATGCAACCGCAGCGCGGTTACAAGATCTTCGAGGAATGGGCCAACTGGCTGTTCGCCGCGGGCGGCTCGATCTACGGCGCCGACGGCAAGCCCACCCTGGACACCCCCGAGGCCGCCCGGGCGCTGGAGGCCTATATCGAGACCTACCGGACCGCCGCACCGGCCAACAGCCTGTCCTGGGGCTTCGACGAGGCATTCCGTTCGGTCTCCGGCGGCAATGCGGCATCGATGATCGGTTACAACTGGAACCTGCCCGCGCTCAACGATCCCGAAGGTGCCGCCGGCCCGCGGGCCGGCCAATTCGCGCTGGCCCCCATCCCCGGCGGCAAATCCGCACTCGGACTGTGGAGCTGGGCCATTCCGGCCAACTCCGGCGCCGCCGACGCGGCCTGGGCGTTCGCGTCCTGGGTGACCTCGCCGGACATCGACGCCGAACGCGTCGCCAACGGTGGTGCGGTGGTGCGACAGAGCTCGCTGACCAACCAGAAGGTGCTGTCCGACGGTTACGGTGCGGACTACTACAAGACCGTCGGCGAGATCCTGGCCGATGCGTCCCCGCTCACCCAGGGCAAGGGCGGCGAGGAGATGATCCAGGCCGTGGGCACCGAGCTCAACGATGCCGCCGCCGGGAACAAGAGCGTCGCCGACGCCCTGCGTGACGCGCAGGCAGCAGCGGAGCGGATCCAGCAGTGACCGTAGGGAATCCGGCGGTCACGACCGGCACGCGGCGGGGGTGGCACCGATGAGTTTCACGCGTGGCATGTTGATGCCACTGCTCGCCCTGTTCGCCGTGGCCGTCGGGTTCCCGCTCTGCTACGCGGCGTATCTGTCAGTGACCGACTACAAGCTGACCGATCGCGGCCAACCCGACTTCGTCGGTACCGCCAACTTCACCTCCGCCCTGTCCAATTCGGCGTTCTGGGAGGCCTTCGCCACCACCGGCTGCTACGTGCTGATCGCCGTCAGTGCCGAACTGGTGCTCGGTTTCGCCCTGGCCTTGGCCCTGCATCAGCAGCGCTGGGCCAAGGACCTGTCCCGGGCCATCGTGCTGGCACCGATGTTCATCACCCCCATCGCCGTCGGCCTGATCTTCCGCTTCCTGCTCAACGACCAGATCGGTGCGGTCCCGGCGCTGTTGCACGCCGTCGGTGCCGACTACGACTTCTTCGGCGCCGGAAAGGCCTTGCTGACACTGGCCTTCATCGATGTCTGGCAGTGGACGCCGTTCATGGTGCTACTGATCCTTGCCGGACTGGAATCCATGCCCAAGCAACCCATGGAGGCGGCCAAGGTGGACGGGGCCGGTCCGGTGTACCGGCTGCGCAGGGTGCTCATCCCCATGCTCGCCCCGGTACTCACCGTGGCGGTGCTGTTGCGGGGCCTGGACGCCCTGCGGGTGTTCGAGTACGTCTACGCCACCACCCGCGGCGGGCCGGGCACCGAAACCCAGACGCTGCAGTTCTACATGTACCTGGAGGGCATCCAGTTCTTCCGGCTGGCCCAGGCCAGCGCGATGGCCTTCATCGTGCTGGTGCTCGTGCTGGCCGTCATCGTGGTGGCCTTCCGCGCCATGGAGCGCAACCGCGCGGCCGAACGGAGCGCGGCCCGATGAGCACCCACAGCCCCGCCCGCGCGAACGTGCGCCCCCTGGAGGTGCTGAGGCTGGCATTTCTCACCGCGGCCTTCATCTTCGTGCTCTTCCCCATCGCCTGGGTCGCGCTGGCCAGTTTCAAGACACCCGAGCAGATGTCGGAACCCTTCCTCATCGCGTTCACCCCCAACCTGGCCAACTGGCAGGCGGTATTCGACTCCGGGGTGTTCGCTGCGGCGGGACGCAGCGCGCTGGTCGGTGTGGTCACCGTGGCGATCAGCCTGGTGGTGGGCAGCATGGGTGCCTATGTGATCGCCAAGTACCGCGCGGGCGGATCGCTGACCCGCTTCGGAATGCTTGCCGCGCAGGTGGTTCCGCCGGCGGTCATGGTGTTCCCGTTCCTGACCATGGCGCATGCCCTGCGGTTGACCGACACCATCGTCCCGGTCGTCTTCGCGCATCTGTCCTTCGTATTACCGCTGGTGACCTGGTTCCTGATCGGCTTTTTCGAGGCGGTGCCCGCCTCGTTGGAGGAGCAGGCCCGTGTCGACGGGTTCACCCGCTGGCAGGCCTTCCGGACGGTGGTCCTGCCGCAGGTGTACCCGGGAATCGGCGCGGCAGGGATCTTCGGTTTCACGCTGTCGTGGAATGACCTGTTCTACGGGCTGATCCTGGCCCCCGGTAACGCCGCGATCCTGCCGGTGGCGATCGCGAACTTCAACACGTTCCGCGGTGTCCAGATCGGCACCATGAGCGCGGCGATCATGATCGCGATCATCCCGGTCGTGGTCGCGAGCTTCTTCATCCAACGACGCCTGGTCCAGGGGATCAGCGGCGGCGCGGTCAAGTACTAGACAAGCGAGGTTGCATTTTCCATGGCATCGGTGAGGTTCACAGGAGTCGGCAAGTCCTACGGGGCGGCCACGGTGGTCTCGGATCTCGATCTGGAGTTGGCCGACGGCAGCATGACCGTCCTGGTCGGCCCGTCGGGGTGCGGTAAGACCACCTCGCTGCGCATGCTTGCCGGACTGGAACAGGTCAGCAGCGGTACCATCCACATCGGCGACCGGGACGTCACCCACCTGGAGCCCAAGGATCGTGATATCGCGATGGTGTTCCAGAACTATGCGCTCTACCCGCATCTGACGGTGCGCGAGAACATCGCGTTCCCGTTACGCGCCAAGAAGATCGGTCGTGACGAGGCGCTGCGCCGGGCCGACGAGGTCGCCGAATCGCTCGGTCTGGGCAAGCTGGTCGAGCGCAAGCCCAAGGATCTGTCCGGCGGTCAGCAACAGCGCGTCGCCATCGGGCGGGCCATCATCCGCGAGCCCGCGGTGTTCCTGTTCGACGAGCCGCTGAGCAATCTCGATGCCAAGCTGCGGGTGGAGACCCGTACCGAATTGCTGCGCCTGCAGCGCAAATTGGGTATCACCTCGCTGTACGTGACCCATGACCAGGAAGAGGCGATGACACTCTCGGACCGCATCGTGGTGATGCGCGAGGGTCGCATCGCCCAAGCCGGGCCGCCCGCGGAGGTCTACCGGCGACCGGCGGACACCTTCGTGGCCACCTTCGTCGGCAGCCCGAAGATGAACCTGATCGACGGCGCGGTGACCGGTGGGCAACTGCGCACCGGTGCCGGTGTGCGGATCGATGTCGGCGGACCGGATGCGGCCACGGTCACCATCGGGGTGCGCGCCGACGATCTCGTCCTGACCCCGGACGCGCAGGCCTCGGTGGTGGTCGAACTCGTCGAACTGCTCGGTCCCCGCGCCATCGTCACGCTGCGGGCGGCCGATCAGCAGTTGACCAGCGTGGTGGACGCGGCGGCCCTGAGCGCCATCCCGGTCGGCACACCCGTCGCATTGTCCGCCCGCGAGGTGCACCGGTTCGACGTGCAGACCGGGGTACGCCTCGCCGACTCGGCGTGATCAGCAGTCCATCATCAGGAGTGCTAGGTATCGGTGAGCCTGCCGGGGGCCGCCTGACGCCAGGAATCGGTCAGGATGTCGTGCAGTTCCTGAGGGTCCTCCAGGGCGTCCAGCCGAACCCGGACCCACGCCGACGCGGCTTCGTGCGGCGGCACCCAGAACTTGTGCGGTTCGGCGGCGATCAGCTCCTCGCGGTCGAACCGTGGGCAGCGCACCGCAAATGACGTCTGATCGTCGGGGATGGTGAGGAACATTCTGCCCGCCACGTCGAACGTGGGGTGCCCCCAGCGCTCCTTCTCGACGGTCTCGGGCAACGACAGCGCGACGCGCTGCACATCATCGGCATCGAACACGGCGATCCGATCGCGAGCTAGTGGTCCCGGCGGGACAGCGGACCGAGACCCAGCCGCTGCAACGCGGATTCGACACCGATCGCGTATTCGCGTTCGGCACGCTGCTTTTCGGTCGCCGGGAGCTGACGAAAGCCCAGCGAGGGCTCGACCAGTTCCAATTCCAGCAGGCGAGGATCCTCGGCGCCGCCGATGACGTCGACCCTGGCGTAGAGCAGTTCCCCGGCGGCGATGCCGAAGCGGCGGGTGGCCGCTGCCACCGCGGCATGTCCGAGCTCCCACACCTCCTCGGACGGGTCGGCGGACCCGAGCTTCTCGGCGGCGAACGTGCCGGTCTCCTCGAACTCGGGCTCCCGTCCGGCGGGCGGCAGGATCGGGCCCTTGGTGAACGCATGCGAGGGTTGGCCGTTGAGGAAGACCAGCGCAGTCTCACCGACCGCGATGCGCGGGTCGTAGGGCTGCACGAGCACGGCGCGCCCATCGGCCTGCAATCGGGTCGCATGCGCACGTGCGGACTCGGCGTCGACGAACCGCTGAGCGCCGGCCGAACCGGCACCGACGGCGGGTTTGACCACCACCTCACCGTCGGGCACCCGGACCGTCTCGTCGGCCGCGAAGTAGCGCGTCGGCACGATCGGTAATCCGTCATCGGCCAGGTCCAGCAGATAGTGCTTATCGGTGTTCCAGGCGACCATGTCCGGCGGGTTCAGCAGATTGCGCACCGCACGGGTCCACGTCAGGAATTCGGCGATGCGCTCGGTGTAGTCCCAGGTGGCGCGCAGCACCACGAGGTCGGCCTCCAGGGTCGCCGGGTCGTCCCAGGGACGCCACTGCACATGTAGGCCGCGCCCGCGCAGCGCGCTGACCAGCCCGTCGTCATCACTGTCCCCTTCGGGAAGGGCGGCACAGCTGGCGAGGACGATGCGCGGATGGAGGAGATCAGGCCGGGCGAGCTTCACACGTGGATGATAGGGGGTATGCATGCCATCGAAGTCGCCCAGACCGGCGGACCTGAGGTCCTGACCTACGTCGAAAAGCCCGAGCCCGCCCCCGGCCCCGGTCAGGTGCTCATCCGCGCCGAGGCGATCGGTGTGAACTTCATCGACACCTACTTCCGCTCGGGCCTCTACCCGCGGGAGACGCCGTTCATCTCCGGCACCGAGGTGTGCGGCACCATCGCCGCCGTCGGCGATGACGTGGCCGCACTCAGTGTCGGTGACCGGGTGGTGACCGCCAACGCGGTCGGCGCCTATGCCGACTATTGCGTCGCCCCAGCCGATTTCGTGGCCTACGTGCCCGAGGGCGTGGCCCCCGACCAGGTCGCCTCGGCGCTGCTGAAGGGCATGACGGCGCACTATCTGCTCAAGTCGGTGTACGCCGTGCAGCCCGGTGACACCATCCTGGTGCACGCCGGCGCGGGCGGGGTCGGCCTGATCCTGACCCAGTGGGCCACCAGCCTGGGCACCAAGGTGATCACCACAGCCTCGACGCCGGAGAAGGCCGAACTGTCCCGGCAGGCCGGTGCGATCGAGGTTCTCGACTATCCCGAGGATGCCGAGCAGTTCGGTGCGACCGTCAAGAAGCTCTCCGGTGGCGGGGTCGCCGCTGTGTACGACGGTGTCGGCGCGTCGACATTCGAGGCCAGCCTGGCCAGCCTTGCCGTGCGCGGCACGCTGGCACTGTTCGGCGCCGCCAGCGGCCCGGTGCCTCCGTTCGACCCGCAGCGCCTCAACGCCGCGGGCTCGGTGTTCCTGACCCGCCCCAGCCTCGGCGCCTACACCCGGACCGCCGACGAATTCTCCTGGCGGGCAGGCGAGCTCATCAATGCCATCGCCGACGGCTCGATCACCATCACCGTCAGCGAGCGTTATCCGCTGGCCGAGGCCGCCCGCGCGCACACCGATCTGCAGGGCCGTCGCACGGTCGGCTCGATCGTGCTGGTGCCCTAACGCCGCAGCCTGACCAGGCGGATCACCGTGTACACAACGGCCAGCAGCACCAGCGCCGCACCGACCCACGGCAACATCAGGCCGACCAGCAGAAACATGTGGGTTCCGGTGTCCACCAAGGCATCCCAGCCCCGCTCGACCTGGCCGAAGAAGCCCTGATACTGCCGCGGTGCGGGTCCGCCGACGACCGGCGCCACCAGATCCACGGTGACGGTGCTCAGCGCGATCTGATCGCCGAGTGCCGCCCGCTGGGCACGCAGACTGTCCAGATCGGCCTGGCGTTGCGACAGGGCGTTCTCGGCCTCGATCAGCGCCGAGGGATCACGCGCGTCACGCATGATCGCCAGCAGCCGATCCACCGAGGTCTGCAATGCCTTGATCCGGGCGTCCAGATCGACACGTTGGCTGGTGACGTCCTCGGCCCGGACATCCAGCGCGTC
The DNA here is from genome assembly GCF_006715585.1 of Arthrobacter sp. SLBN-53. Taxonomy (NCBI): domain Bacteria; kingdom Bacillati; phylum Actinomycetota; class Actinomycetes; order Micrococcales; family Micrococcaceae; genus Arthrobacter; species Arthrobacter sp. SLBN-53. Next base: position 5,158,370 of record NZ_VFNN01000001.1, on the reverse strand, counting down.
CACGCTGCCCAACCCCTTGAGGCCCTCGATCACCCCGTCCAGCTTGTCGGCGGGCACGCGCAACATCAGCGTGACGCGCGCCGGGTCCGACGCCGAGCCGCCGTACTCGGTGCGGCTGTCGACCCGGCCGCCGGCGTCACCGGCGATGCCGGCCGCCTTGTCCGCGGCGGTGACCGGATCGCCCGAATCGGCCACCGTGATGGTCATGGTCGCGGTCTTGACGATGTCCCGCGAGACGGTCGGCGGCACCGGCGGTGCCTGCGGTGGTGGCGCCTTCTGCGCCGGTCCGGTCAGCGGAGCCGGCGCTGCGGTGGCGCCGCCGGCGGCGAAGTCCTCGGCGGCGCCGGGTTGTGCGGGTGGCGCACCGCCCGCACACGCCGTCAGCGCCAGCAACACCAGAATCCCGGCCAGTACCCGCACCGACCACCGCACTGTCATACCGCCAGATGGTAACCAGCGCTCAGTCCGCGGCGTCGGCGCGCGCCATCGCGTCCTGATACTGGTCGAGGTCGATCTCCTCTGCGGTCACGGTCTTCCTGCCGTAGTACACGTCGCGGTCGATCTCGTCGTCGGCGTCGGCCACCAGCATCGCGACGAAGGTGTCACCGTTGACATTGAGGAAAGTGCGGAAGATCCCGGCGAACCAGTCCACGGCGATCAGCAGACCGACGGCCTGGAACGGCAACCCCAGCGATGTCGCGAGGAACATCGCCACCACCGGGAATCCGCCCGGAACGGTGATGGTGCCCATGTTGAGCAGGATCGCCAATCCCATGCCGAGCACGATCTGCCCGATGCTCAGCTCCATATCCCCGGCCTGGGCCAGGAACATCACCACGATCATGTAGTTGAGCACCGCACCGTAGGAGCCCATCGTCAGGCCCACCGACAGGGTGAAGTTGGCCACTTTCTGGCTCACCCCGACCTTCTCGACGGTGTTGCGCAGCACCGTGGGGAAGGTGACCGCCGAACTGGTGGTGGTGACGGCGATCGCGGTCTGTTCGGTGAGCTTTCCCGGCAGCAGCCACGGATTGAGCCGGGTCCGGACGGTCACCACGACGACGAACAGCACGAACAGGATGAGCACCCCGGCGAGGTTGGCGCCCAGATACTTCAGCGCGGTGGTCACCACGGCGAATCCGATATCGCCGGCCAGCGCCGCCAGCAGGCAGAACACACCGATCGGCGCGATGTACATGACCAGCCGGATCATCGTCAGCACGATCTGCTGGATCTGGTCGACGAAGCTCAGGACCCGGGTGTCGCCGGTCCTGGTGACCTGAATGCGCAGCGCGATCCCGAACAGCAGCGAGAACACGATGATCGGCACCATGGTCGCCGTCGACATCGCGGCGAAGATGTTGGTGGAGACGAAGTTGAGCAGGGTGTCCTGCCAGCCCAGGGCCTCCTGCGCGGACTCCTGCAGACCGGCGTCGACGGGTCCGGTGAACTCGATGCCGGCCCCCGGCCGGATGAGCACGCTGAGCAGCCATGCCAGCAGCGCCGCGATCACCGAGAACCCCAGCATCCAACCGAACGTGCGGGCGGCGATCTTCCCGGTGCCGGTGCCGGTCATCGATCCGGTGGCCACGATCACCGAAGCCATCACCAACGGGACGATCGACATCTGGATCAGCCGGATGAACATGTCGCCGACGAACTTGAGATTGCCCGCCCAGTCACCGACCGCGAGGCCGAACAGGATGCCGCCGATCGCGGCGACCCCGATCTGCATCGCCGGATGAGTCAGAATTTTCCGCATAGGTCCCAGACCGTAGGCCGGGACGGCTACCGCGATATTTCGCCCGAGTTACGTGCGTAACAGCCTAGAACAACTGGGGCAGCGCCAGCGCCGAGTCCACCGCCAGCGCGCAGAACACCACGGCGAGGTAGTTGTTCGACTGCAGGAACAGCCGCAGCGGCTTCACCGGCTCGCCGCGCTTGACCCCGGAGTAGAGCTGATGGGCCATCACCAGGAACCAGACACCGGCCAGTGTGGCGACCGCGGCGTAGAGCCACCCGGTGGCCAGCACCAGGGTGAGCGTGGTCAGCACGGTCAACCAGGTATAGATCAGGATCTGCCGGGTGACCTGGCGTTCGGTGGCCACCACGGGCAGCATCGGCACGCCGGCGGCTTTGTAATCTTCCTTGTACCGCATGGCCAGCGCCCAGGTGTGCGGCGGCGTCCAGAAGAAGATGATCAGGAACATCACCAACGCCGGCCACTGGATGGTGCCGGTGACGGCCGACCAGCCGATCATCACCGGCATGCAGCCGGCAGCGCCGCCCCACACGACGTTCTGCGAGGTGCGGCGTTTGAGCAGCAACGTGTAGACGAACACGTAGAACGCGATGGTCACCAGGCCGAGCACGCCCGAGAGCAGGTTGGTGGTCCACCACAGCCAGGCGAACGAGCCCACCGTGAGCACCAGCCCGAAGATCAGGGCATTGCGGGTGGGCACCGAGGCCTTGGCCAACGGCCGCAGCGCGGTGCGCTTCATGACCTTGTCGATATCGGCATCGGCCACGCAGTTGAGCGTGTTGGCTCCGGCCGCGGCCATCATTCCGCCGATGAGGGTGTTCAGTATGAGTACCGGATCGACGGTGCCACGGTTGGCCAACAACATCGCCGGGATGGCCGTCACCAGCAACAACTCGATGACGCGCGGCTTGGTCAACGCCACGTACGCCAACACCGTGGTGCGGATCCGACTCGGTTCCCTACTGACCGAACGGCGCTCGCGAATGCTCACGCAAATAACTCCTCGGGCAGCGGTCACGCGGGCTTCTACTACAGACGATGGTAGACCGCACCCGGATCGGCCCGACACCGCAGGGTCGGTTCCCGGGTGAATCCCACGGTGAGCGCCGCCCCGCGGGTCCTGACCGGCCTGCGCCGGATGATTCGACGGCACTAGGGTGGTTCAGGTAGTCAGTCCACCGTTTTGGCGAAAGTAGGAGTGAAGGTAGTGACCACCGTCGAAGAAATCTCTGCCCTCACACAACCGAACCATCCCGACGACTGGGCCGAGGTCGATACGGCCGCCGTGGACACCGTGCGGGTACTGGCCGCCGACGCCGTGCAGAAGGTCGGCAACGGCCACCCCGGTACCGCCATGAGCCTGGCCCCGCTGGCCTACACGTTGTTCCAGCGTCAGCTGCGCCACGACCCGTCGGACACCCATTGGATCGGCCGCGACCGCTTCGTGCTGTCCTGCGGGCACTCCAGCCTGACCATCTACCTTCAGCTGTACTTGGGCGGGTTCGGTCTGGAACTGGAGGACATCGAGGCGCTGCGCACCTGGAAGTCCAAGACCCCCGGCCACCCCGAGTTCCGGCACACCAAGGGTGTGGAGATCACCACCGGCCCGCTGGGCCAGGGTCTGGCCTCGGCGGTCGGCATGGCGATGGCCGCTCGCTATGAGCGCGGCCTGTTCGATCCCGACGCCCCGGCGGGCACCAGCCCGTTCGACCACTACATCTATGTGATCGCCTCCGATGGTGACATCGAGGAGGGCGTCACCAGCGAGGCCTCGTCGCTGGCCGGTACCCAGCAGCTGGGCAACCTGATCGTCTTCTACGACAAGAACCACATCTCCATCGAGCACGACACCGATATCGCCCTCAGCGAGAACGTCGCCGACCGCTACCGCGCCTATGGCTGGCACGTGCAGGAGGTCGAGGGCGGCGAGAACGTCGTCGGGATCGAAAAGGCCATCGAGGAGGCCAAGAAGGTCACCGACAAGCCGTCGTTCATCTCGCTGCGCACCATCATCGGCTACCCCGCCCCCACCAAGATGAACACCGGTGGCGTGCACGGCTCGGCACTCGGTGACGACGAGGTCGCCGCGACCAAGAAGATCCTCGGCTTCGATCCGGACAAGAAGTTCGAGGTCCGCCCCGAGGTCATCGAGCACACCCGCAAGCTCGTCGACCGCGGCCGCGAGGCGCACGAGAAGTGGCAGACCGATTTCGACGCCTGGGCGCAGCGTGAGCCCGAGCGCAAGAAACTGCTGGACCGGCTCACCGCCGAGGAGCTGCCCGAGGGGTGGGACGCCGACCTGACGTACTGGGAGCCCGGCTCCAAGGCCGTGGCCACCCGCGCCGCGTTCGGGCAGGTGCTCAACGACGTCGCCCCCAAGCTGCCCGAATTGTGGGGCGGTTCAGCCGATCTCGCCGGCAGCAACAACACCACCATCAAGGGTGTGAAGTCGTTCGGCCCGCCGAGCATCTCCACCGACGATTTCACCGCCGACTGGTACGGCCGGGTGCTGCACTTCGGCATCCGCGAGCACGCGATGGGCTCCATCCTGTCCGGCATCGTGTTGCACGGTCCCACCCGCGCGTTCGGTGGAACCTTCCTGCAGTTCTCCGACTACATGCGTCCCGCGGTGCGGTTGGCCTCGCTGATGGACATCGACACCATCTACATCTGGACGCACGATTCGATCGGCCTCGGCGAGGACGGCCCCACCCACCAACCGATCGAACACCTCGCGGCGTTGCGGGCCATCCCCAACCTGTCGGTGGTGCGTCCCGGTGACCCGAACGAGACCGCCTACGCCTGGCGCAGCATCATCGCCCGCGGCAACGGCAGCGGCCCGGTCGGTTTCATCCTGACCCGCCAGGGCATCCCGGTTCTGGAGGGCACCGATTCCGACGGTGTCGCCAAGGGTGGCTACGTGCTCGGCGGAGGTGACGCGACGGAGGCGGACGTCATCATCATCGCCACCGGTTCGGAGTTGCAGTTGGCCGTGGAGGCCAAGAAGCTGCTTGCCGAGAAGGATGTGGTGGCGGCCGTGGTCTCGATGCCGTGCGTGGAATGGTTCGAGAGCCAGCCCAAGGAATACCGCGATTCGGTGCTCCCCCCGGGTGTGTCGGCCCGCGTTGCCGTCGAGGCCGGGATCGCCCAGCCGTGGCACAAGCTCGTCGGGGACACCGGCGAGATCGTCTCGATCGAGCATTACGGCGAATCCGCCGACGACAAGACGCTGTTCCGCGAGTTCGGTTTCACCGCCGAGAACGTCGTCGCCGCCGCCGAACGCACATTGGACAATTGACCGCACCGCGGTCGTCGACAACTAAACGTAAGGCGAAAAACCATGTCTCAGAATGAAAATCTGGCCGCACTATCCGCCGCCGGGGTATCCGTCTGGCTCGACGACCTGTCGCGCGAGCGGTTGCAGACCGGCAACCTCGCCGATCTGATCGCCACCAAGAGCGTCGTCGGGGTGACCACCAACCCGTCGATCTTCCAGGCCGCGCTGTCCAAGGGTGATGCCTACGACGAGCAGGTCAACGAGCTGGCCGCCCAGGGCGCCGATGTGGATGCCACCATCCGCACCGTCACCACCGACGATGTCCGCAATGCCTGCGATGTACTGGCCAAGACCTACGAGGCCACCGACGGTGTCGACGGCCGGGTCTCCATCGAGGTCGACCCGCGCCTGGCGCACGACTCCGACAAGACGATCCTGCAGGCGATCGAGCTGTGGAAGATCGTCGACCGGCCCAACCTGCTGATCAAGATCCCTGCCACGCAGGCCGGTCTGCCCGCGATCACCGCGGTCATCGCCGAGGGCATCTCGGTGAACGTCACGCTGATCTTCTCGGTGGAGCGTCACAAGGCGGTCATCGACGCCTACCTGACGGGCCTGGAGAAGGCCAAGGAGGCCGGCCACGATCTGTCCAAGATCCATTCGGTCGCGTCCTTCTTCGTGTCGCGGGTCGATTCCGAGATCGACGCACGCCTGGAGAAGATCGGTTCGAAGGAGGCGCTCGACCTGCGCGGCAAGGCCGGTGTGGCCAACGCCCGCCTGGCCTATGCGGCGTATGAGGAGCTGTTCGGGGGTGAGCGTTTCGCCGCGCTCAAGGCCGACGGTGCCCGCGCCCAGCGTCCGCTGTGGGCGTCGACCGGGGTCAAGAACCCGGACTACTCCGACACCCTCTATGTCACCGAGCTGGTGGCACCCAACACGGTGAACACCATGCCGGAGAAGACGCTGGACGCCGTTGCCGACCACGGCGTGGTCACCGGTGACACGGTCAGCGGCACCGCCGCCGAGGCGCAGGGTGTGTTCGACGCCCTGGTCGCGGTCGGCATCGACAAGGACGATGTGTTCATCACCCTCGAGGAAGAGGGCGTGGAGAAGTTCGAGAAGTCCTGGGCCGAGCTGATGGAGGCCACCCAGGGACAGCTCGACGCCGCCAAGAAGTAAGCCGCCGAGAAACAGGCCGAGGAACCAGCCTCTCCGACGCGACAGCAGAGGACACGCGATGAGCACAGCCGAGGCATCGACATGGCACAACCCGCTGCGGGACAAGCGCGATAAGCGCATGCCCCGTATCGCGGGGCCGTGTGCGGTGGTGATCTTCGGGGTCACCGGCGATCTGGCCCGCAAGAAGCTGATGCCGGCGATCTACGACCTGGCCAACCGCGGGCTGCTGCCGCCGAGCTTCGCCCTCGTCGGCTTCGCTCGTCGGGACTGGGCCGACGAGGATTTCGGCCAGGTCGTCTACGACGCGGTCAAGCAACATGCGCGGACCCCGTTCCGGCAGGAGGTCTGGGACCGCCTCGCGGAGGGGTTCCGGTTCGTCCAGGGCGCCTTCGATGATGACGAGGCCTTCGGACACCTGGCCGAGACGTTGCACACCCTCGACGTCGAGCGGGGTACCAACGGCAATCACGCGTTCTACCTGTCGATTCCGCCGAAGGCGTTCCCGCAGGTGCTGGAGCAGCTGTCCCGGTCGGGCCTGGCCGCCAAGGACGGCGACAGCTGGAGCCGGGTGGTCATCGAGAAGCCGTTCGGCCACGACCTGAAAAGCGCCGAGGAGCTCAACGGCCTGGTCAACAGCGTGTTCCCGGAGTCGTCGGTATTCCGCATCGACCACTATCTGGGCAAGGAGACGGTGCAGAACATCCTGGCGCTGCGTTTTGCCAACGAGATGTTCGAGCCGATCTGGAACGCCCACTACGTCGACCATGTCCAGATCACCATGGCCGAGGACATCGGTCTGGGTGGTCGGGGCGGCTACTACGACGGTGTCGGCGCGGCCCGCGATGTCATCCAGAACCATCTGATCCAGCTGCTGGCGCTGACGGCGATGGAGGAGCCGGTGAGCTTCTCCCCCGCCGAACTTCAGGCCGAGAAGATCAAGGTGCTGGCCGCCAGCCGGTTGGCAGAACCGTTGGACCAGACCACCTCCCGCGGCCAGTACGCCGCGGGCTGGCAGGGCGGCGAGAAGGTGGTCGGGCTGCTCGACGAGGAGGGGTTCTCCCAGACGTCCACCACCGAGACGTTCGCCGCGATCACCGTCGATGTCGACACCCGCCGCTGGGCCGGCGTGCCGTTCTATCTGCGCACCGGAAAGCGGTTGGGCCGCAGGGTCACCGAGATCGCCCTGGTTTTCAAGCGGGCACCGCATCTGCCGTTCGACGCGACGATGACCGAGGAACTCGGTAAGAACGCCCTGGTGATCCGGGTGCAGCCCGACGAGGGCATCACGTTGCGCTTCGGCTCGAAGGTGCCGGGCAACGCCATGGAGGTCCGCGATGTCAGCATGGACTTCTCCTACGGTTCGGCGTTCGCCGAGGAGTCCCCGGAGGCCTACGAGCGGCTGATCCTGGACGTGCTGCTCGGCGAGCCGTCGCTGTTCCCGGTCAATGCCGAGGTCGAACTGTCGTGGAAGATCCTGGATCCCGCGCTGGACTACTGGGCGTCGCATGGCACACCCGACACCTACGAGTCCGGCACCTGGGGCCCGGAATCGGCATTCGAGATGTTGCGCCGCGTCGGACGCGAGTGGCGGCGGCCGTGACGGGCGCACGCGCGGAGAATCGAGGAGCCCAGCGATGATCATCGACCTGCCAGACACCAATACCGGTGCCATCAACAAGAAGATCGTCGCCCTGCGTGAGGAGGGCGGCGCCATCACGCTGGGCCGGGTGCTGACACTGGTGATCGCTCCGGATACCGAAGCGGTGCTGGAGGATTCGATCGAGGCGGCCAATGCGGCGAGCCGTGAGCACCCGTGCCGGGTGATCGTGGTGATTCCCGGCGACCGGTTGAGCCTGGACGCGCGCCTGGATGCTCAGTTGCGAATCGGCAGCGACGCGGGCGCCAACGAGGTGGTGGTGCTCCGGTTGTCCGGCCCGTTGGCCAACCATGCCAGCAGTGTGGTCACCCCGTTCCTACTGCCGGACACTCCCGTGGTGACCTGGTGGCCGGACCTCGCGCCGCCGGTGCCTGCGCAGGATCCGCTGGGCACGTTGGCGATTCGACGTATCACCGATGCCACCAACGGCGAGGATCCGCTGGCCTGTATCAAGAGCAGGCTGTCGGGCTACACCCCCGGCGATACCGATCTCGCCTGGAGCCGCATCACGTACTGGCGGGCGCTACTGACCGCGGCGGTCGATCAAGCACCCCACGAACCGATCACCCAGGTCGTGGTGTCCGGACTCAAAGACGAACCCGCCCTGGACATTCTGGCCGGCTGGCTGGCCGGGCGGCTGGATTGCCCGGTGACCCGCGCCGTCGGCGAGCTCAAGGTCGAGCTCACCCGGGCCAGCGAGACGATCACGCTGAGCCGGCCACAGGACGGTGTCACCGCGACGCTGACCAGGACCGGCAAACCGGACGCCCAGATTCCGTTGGCCCGCCGGGAGACCCGCGACTGCCTGGCCGAGGACATGCGGCGCCTCGACGCCGACGAGATCTACTTCGAAGCACTTCAGGGAATCGATAGGGTGAGCTATGTCTGAGCAGGTGATCGAGACCTATCTCGATGCGCAGGAACTCGCCAAGGCCGCCGCCGCGCGTCTGGTGGGCGTCATCACGTCGGCGATCGTCAACCGTGGCCGCGCCGACGTGGTGTTGACCGGCGGCACCGTCGGCATCGAGATGCTGCGCCAGGTCACCGGGTATAGCCCGGACATCGACTGGGCGAAGGTCCATCTCTACTGGGGCGACGAGCGTTTCGTGCCGCATGACGACGCCGACCGCAACTTCCGACAGGCCCGCGAAGCGCTGCTGGAGAGCATCTCGATTCCCACCGAGAATGTGCACGCCATGGCCGCCTCCGACGGCGAGTTCGGCGATGATCCAGAACGTGCCGCGCGCGCCTACGAACGACTGCTGCCCGAGGAGTTCGACGTCCATCTGCTCGGCATGGGCGGCGAAGGGCATATCAACTCGCTGTTTCCCGACACTCCCGCGGTACGCGAAACCGACCGGCTCGTGGTGGCCGTGACCGACTCCCCGAAACCCCCGCCGCGACGGATCACCTTGACCCTGCCCGCCGTGCGACGCGCCAAGGAGGTGTGGTTGGTGGTGGCCGGCGAGGAGAAGGCCGACGCGGTGGCCGCGGCGATCGGCGGGGCCGACGCGGTGGACATCCCGGCCGCAGGTGCGGTCGGCCGCGAGAAGACCGTGTGGCTGCTGGACAAGGCATCGGCGAGCAAGCTGCCGGCCTGACCGCCGCTCTCCCCTGACCGGCGGGTCGCCTGATCTGCGGGCCGCGTGATACCAGCGCACCTGATCTGGGAGCCGCCCGATGTCAGCGTCCCTGATGTCAGTCCTCGGCCATCTGGTCCGGCAAGCAGTCCGACCGACTGTCCGCCAGCGCCTCACCGTATCCGGCCAGGTAATCGGCCACCGCACGCGCCGATCCCGGTTCTGGGTGTAGCCGTGGGCTCCCGTAACAGAACTTCGCCATACAGAATCAGACGCACCTGCGCCCGATTCGGTTCCCTCGACCGCATACTGATTTCATGGCAGACAGAAGCGGTGGTCGGGCCCGCCCGGCTACCAGGCGAATCAGGACGCTGACGCAGGCAGCGCTGAACGCCGATGCCACTGTCGTGCAGGTGGAAACTCTGCTGACCGACCTCGACCGCACCGTGGTGACGCTGAACAACTCGATCGGCGAGCTCGATGTCACGCTGGACCGCTTCAACTCGACGATCAACAGCATCGACGAGCTGGCACCCCGGCTGATCGCGATGGTCGAACGCCTCGAGCTCATCGTCGCGCGGGTGGAAGCGATCGTCGAACTCGGTGAGGCCATCGCCACCCCGATCGCGGTAGTCGAGAGCGCGGTCCGCGGTCTGGTCTCCCAGCTGCGCCGAGCGGCCCACGTCTAGCGCGGCAGACCACCCTTCTAGGTCGACTGACCACGCTCCGCGCAACCGCCAATGACCCTGCCGGCCGTTTTCACTGTGTAGTTGTCAAGCTGCTTCGTGAACCTCTGTGCGGTGGACCCAGTCACGCCGCCGCCGTTAGGTCGGTCATGGTGCGGCGGGTGTGGGAGCGCAGGTGTGCCGGCTCGCGTTCACCGGGTGTGTGGGGTGGGATGAACCAGGGGTGCCGGTCGCGGCCGAGGTAGACCTGCCAGCCACCGTGATGGATGAGACTGTGGTGCAGCCGGCACAGCAGCACACCGTTGTCCACACTGGTGGTGCCCCCGGCGCTCCAGGGTTGGATGTGGTGGGCATCGCACCACGACACCGGCCGCCCACACCCGGGATGGGCGCACCCACCGTCACGGACGGCCAGCGCTTTACGGATCGCGGGGGTGAACAACCGCTGGGCGCGCCCGACATCCAACGGCACCCCGGCGTGGTCGACGATCACCGACGTCAACGTCGCATCACAGCCGATCAACTCGGCGGTCGCCGCGGAGATTGGGCCACCGAACCCCAACCGATCCACCACCTCCCCACCCACGCCCGGGGCCACCGGTCGGATCAGGGTGACGCGCGGGAGCACCCCACCGGACATCGGACGCCTCGACTGCGACAAAAACGTACGCAGCACCTGCCCCAACGCCTCCGCCCGCCGATTGTTGATCGGACGCGGATCCAGCGACCCATCCGGTAGCGGGACTGGCCGGCACAACGGATCCAACGCCGCACACAACTCTTCCCCAGTCGTCACGTCCAGATCGAGGGTGGCCTCGAACCGGCCCTCAGCGTTCTGCACCAGCGTCATCTCGTTGAGCGAGGTGTCCTCGGCCACCGGCACCACCCGCTGCTCGACCGGTAGCGCGGCGACACGGTCGATGCCGATCGCCCGGGCTTTGGCGGCCACCTCGGCCGGGGAGGTCTGCACCATCAACGCACGCACCACCGCCGCCCGATCGTCCTCGGACAACAGTGCTCGGGATTCCACGTGCGCGACACCTTTGCCGACCGCGTCGGCGAACTCGATACCGATCCCACCCAACCGCTGCGCGATCGTCAACGCCGGCAACGACGATGCGGCGCGCCCCACCCGTACCGCCCGGGCCGCCGCACCCGGGGCCATCCCCAACAACCTCAACAGATCAGCCCCGGTGCGCAGGTGCCGCCGCCCCGGCACACCGGCCCGCTCGGCCGCCACCACCGCCGCGGCGATCACAAAGTCCAACAGATTCCGCGCCGACACCGCCGCAGCCAACACACCCCACAACGCCTCGTCATCGACCACCGGGCGCGGACAACCCACCAACCGACCCAAGCCCGGCCCGACATCAACCTCCGATGACACTGGAGCGAGATCGTCGATCAGAGCGTCGACAAACGAATCGAGGTAGGTGGCGTCCATGCCGATACCCAAGCTTTCGAGGATTCTGATGGGGCAGGCAAGTTCATCGAAGACTTTGGCAATTGGCTCTGGCGGTCCATCACGGGACCGTCGAACCCCTCGGCGACAACAGTCGCGGTGCAGGCCCCCCCGTGCTGATCGGACCTTGGATGCTTTTACATTCGAACTTGTGTTCGAGTATACGTCGAGTATGGTTACTACGCAAGTGTTATCTCGCGGGACATCGGTGACGGTCCGGGCGCTTCTGATGGTGACACTTCGGCCCGGCCCCGGGCTCGACCACGCCCCGACCGCAAAGGACGCGGTCACCGTGATGCGGCGCCATCGTCACCGATGTGCTGAAGCGTCACACTGGCGCTGTGCAACTATCCCGAGTTGCGCAGAGCGCTGGCCAACCCGCTCATCGTCAGCAGAATGCCGCGTTGCACCAGTTCGTCATCGTCCCCGGACCGGTATCGGCGCAGCAATTCCACCTGCAGGTGATTCAGCGGTTCCAGGTACGGAAACCGGTTGAACACCGACCTGGCCAACGCCGGGTTGTCGGCAAGCAGGTCATCCTGGCCGGTGATCAGTCCATGCATGCGGACGGTCCGCTCGTGCTCATCGACGATCTTGTCGAAGACCCTCGCCCGCAGCTCCTCGTCGGCTACCAACTCCGAATAGCGGGCCGCCAGGCCGAGATCCGATTTCGACAGCACCTGCGCCATGTTCGACAGCACAGTGCGGAAGAACGGCCATCGGTTGTAGAGGTCGCGCAGGATCTCCAGTTTCGTATCGTCACCGGCGACGAACTGTTCGAAGGCGGTGCCGGTGCCGTACCAGCCCGGCAGCATCACCCGGGATTGGCTCCAGGCCAGCACCCACGGGATGGCCCGCAGATCCGAGATGGCAGTGGTCGGTTTGCGCGATGTCGGCCGGCTGCCGATGTTGAGCGCGCCGATCTCGCTCACCGGGGTCGAGGCCTTGAAGTACTCGACGAATCCCGGTGTCTCGTGCACCAATTCGGCGTACGCGCGCTGGGCGCGGGCCGCGAGGTCGTCGAGCACGCGGTAGGCGTCCTCGGCGTCCTCCCCCAACCCCTCGACATCCAGCAGGGTCGACTCAAGGGTGGCGGCCAGCAAGGTCTCCAGGTTGCGGTGGGCGATCCGCGGCTCGGCGTACTTGGCGGCGATCACCTCGCCCTGTTCGGTGATGCGCAGCGATCCCTTCACCGCACCGGGCGGCTGGGCCAGGATGGCGTCATAGCTCGGACCACCGCCGCGACCGACGGTGCCACCTCGACCGTGGAAGAGCCGCAACCGGATTCCGGTCCGCTGTGCCGAATCCACCAGGTCCAGCTCGGCGCGGTAGAGCGCCCAGTTGGCCGCCAGGTACCCACCGTCCTTGTTGGAATCCGAATAGCCGAGCATGACCTCCTGTTGGTCACCACGTGCGGTCACCAACGCCCGATAGACCGGGAGGTCCAATGCGGCCTCCAGAATGGCCGAGCCGCGCTGCAGGTCATCGATCGTCTCGAACAACGGGACGATGCCCACCGGTGCGTAGACGGCACCGGCGGTGGCATCGAGCAGTCCGGCCTCTTTCAGCAGGACCGCGGCTTCCAGCATGTCCGATACCGACTGGCACATCGAGATGATGTAGTTCGGAATGGCTTGTGGCCCGAATACTTTCACCGCCCGGGCGGCGGCCCGGACGATGCCGAGCTCCTTGGCGGCCAAGTCGGACAACTCCGCGCCGGGTCCGACCAGCGGACGGCGGGTGCCGATCTCGGCGGCCAACAATTCGACCCGCGCCTCCTCGGGCAGCGAGGCGTAGTCCGGATGGACACCCGCCCAGGCCAGCAACTCGGCGATCACCTGCTCGTGTACCTCGGAGTTCTGCCGCATGTCCAGACCCGACAGGTGAAAACCGAACACCCGCACCGCTTCTCGGAGTCGACCCAGTCGATCGTCCGCCAGCACCGCGGAGCCGTTGTCACGCAACGATGCATCCACGGTATCCAGATCTGCCAACAACTGCTCGGGCGTCTCGTAGGGTTCCAGACCGAGGTCGAGCTCGAGTGCGGGCTGGTCATCCAGGATCTGCATGGCGGTCGCGGTCAGCCGGGCGTGAATCGCCCGCAGGGCCCGACGGTAGGGCTCGTCGCTGCGGGCGGGTTCGGCACAGGCATCGGCGAGCGCGGCCATCTCCTGGCTTGTTCGCACCAGCCGCGAGGACAACGACAGTTCCTGTTCCAGCGCGCAGATCTCGCCGAAATAGTGGTCAAAGGCTGTATAGGCGGCGCGCCCGGTGGCCAGCCGTACCACCTCGGCGGTGACATTGGGGTTACCGTCACGGTCGCCACCGATCCACGATCCCGGCCGCAGGATCGGTTGTGCCAGCACCTGTGTGCCCGGCCAACGTTGCTGCAGCGCGTCCCGCACCTCGGCATTGACCCGTGGGATGACATCCAGGAATGCAGCCGGGTAGTACCGCAGCCCGGTTTCGATCTCGTCGGAGATCTTCAGGCGTGACAACCGGACCAACGCCGTCTGCCACAACGTGAGGATGTGCCTGCGCAGTTCGGTTTCGATGTCCCGGCCGCCGTCGGTGCGGGTGTGTCCGTGGAGCCGCAACCGCATCAGTTCGGTGATGTGGTGCTGGGTGTCGAAGACCGTGCGGCGGCGGGTCTCGGTGGGGTGCGCGGTGATCACCGGGGACACCAGCGCACCGGTCAAGGCCGCGGTGACCACGCTCGCGTCCAGTTGGGCGCCATCGAGTTTGCGATAGGTGGCGGCCAGGCTGCTGTCCTGCGGCGGCTCCCCGGCAGCCTCGTGCACGGCGCGACGTCGCTCACGGTGGATGTCCTCCGCGACATTGGCCAACAGGGCGAAGTGGGTGAAGGCGCGGATGACCGGAATCGCCTGATGGACGTCGATATCGCGGAACAGATCGGCCAGCTCGCCACGGTCGATCTCTGAGCGCCGGATCCGGAAAGACTCGACCCGCGCCTTTTCGACGAGGTCGAAGATGTTGTCGCCGTTCTGTTCCCGGACCGTGTCACCGAGAATCGCGCCGAGCAACCGGATATCTTCTCGCATCGGTTCGGTGGCTTCGCGACCGACGTTGGTGCGCTGCACCGAGCCGATGGGTTCCAGAGTGCTGTCGGTGCTGTCTGCCATCAGTCAATTATCGGTGCGCGGTGCCGATATCGCAGAGCCGGGGGTCACCACCCCACCGATCAGGCGTTGTATTTGATGCGCAGCGCCATGCCCACGATCGACACCAGCCAGATGCCGATGACGAAGAGGGTCAACCGGTCGAGGTTCTTCTCGACGATGGTCGACCCGGACAGGCTGGACTGCACGCCACCGCCGAAGAGGGTGGACAGGCCGCCGCCCTTGGCGCGGTGCAGCAGTACCAGCAACACCGTCAACAGACTGGTGATGACAAGCACGATCTGCAGGGCGAGTTCCATGCCGGTCAGCCTACACGGAGGTGATTTCGGTGCGAAAACGTGCTCCAGCCGCACGGAATCTCACCGAAATCACCTCGCGATCAGGGCAGATCAGGGCAGGGGCCCGCCGGCCGCGATGGCCGACAGGGTGGCGAACTGCTCACCGTCCAGTGAGGCACCGCCGATCAACGCGCCGTCGACGTCGGTCTGCCCGACGATCTCGCCGACGTTCTTGGCGTTGACGGAACCGCCGTAGAGCACCCGCACCGTCGCCGCGACCTCCTTGGAGGCCAGTTCGGCCAGCTCGGCCCGGATCGCAGCGCACACTTCCTGCGCGTCGGCCGCGCTGGCCACCCGGCCGGTGCCGATAGCCCAGACGGGCTCGTAGGCGATGACGACCTGGGCGATCTGGTCGGCCTTGAGCCCAGCCAGGGAGCCACGCAGCGATTCCACGTTGAACTCGACGTGGTTGCCTGCCTCGCGGACCTCCAGCGATTCACCGATGCACACGATCGGGGTGAGGCCGTGCTTGAGCGCGGCGGCAGCCTTGGCGGCCACCAGCTCGTCGGTCTCACCGTGGTAGGTGCGCCGCTCGGAGTGACCGACGACGGCGAAGGTGACACCGAGCTTGGCCAGGAACGCGCCGCTGATCTCACCGGTGTAGGCACCCGAGTCGTGCTGCGAGACGTCCTGCGCGCCGTAGGTGAGCCGCAGCTTGTCCCCGTCGACCAACGTCTGCACACTGCGCAGATCGGTGAACGGCGGGATGACGGTCACGTCGACCTTGTCGAAGTACTTGTCCGGCAAGGCGAATGCGATCTTCTGCACCAAGGCGATGGCCTCGAAGTGATTGAGGTTCATCTTCCAGTTGCCGGCGATCAGCGGCTTACGTGCCATGTCTCACGCCTCCAGAACGTCAATACCGGGGAGGGTCTTGCCCTCCAGATACTCCAGCGACGCCCCGCCGCCGGTCGAGATGTGCGAGAAGCCGTCCTCGGGCAGACCCAGCAGGCGCACCGCGGCCGCGGAATCGCCACCGCCGACGACGCTGAACGCACCCTTGCCGGTGGCCCCGATGATGGCCTCGGCGACACCCTTGGTGCCCGCCGAGAACGCCTCGAACTCGAAGACACCCATCGGGCCGTTCCAGAACACCGTCCTGGCGTTGGACAACAGCGCACTGAACCGCTTGACCGACTCGGGCCCGATGTCCAGGCCCATCTTGCCGTCGGGGATCTGGTCGGCGGCCACCGTCTCGGCCGCGGCATCAGCGGCGAACTTGTCGGCCGCCACGATGTCCACGGGCAGGTGGATCACGTCACCGTAGGTCTCCAGCAGCTTCTTACACGTATCGATCATCTCCTCCTGCAACAGCGAGGAACCGACCGAAACGCCCTGTGCGGCAAGGAACGTGAAGCACATGCCACCACCGATGACAATGCTGTCGGCCTTGGTGGCCAGGTTCTCGATCACCGCAAGCTTGTCGGAGACCTTGGATCCGCCGAGCACCACGGCGTACGGCCGCTCGGTCGAGCTCGTCAGCTGCTCGAGCACCTTGACCTCGGTGTCGACCAGCGTGCCCGCATAGTGCGGCAGCAGCGTGGCGACGTCATACACCGAGGCCTGCTTGCGGTGCACGACACCGAACCCGTCGGAGACGAACGCACCGGGGGTTCCGTCGGCGGCCTCGACCAGTCCGGCGAGCGCCTTGGCCAGCGCGAGCCGCTCGGCATCGTCCTTGCTGGTCTCGCGCGCGTCGAAGCGGATGTTCTCCAGCAGCAGCACATCACCGTCGGTGAGGCCCTCGGCGCGGGCCAGCGCATCGGTGCCGACGACATCGCCGGCCAGCTGCACGTGGCGGCCGAGGCGCTCCCCCAACGCCGCCGCGACGGGGGCGAGGGAGAACTTCGGATCCGGCTCGCCCTTGGGGCGGCCCAGGTGCGCGGTCACCACGACCTTGGCACCGGCCTCGGCGAGCGCCTTCAGCGTCGGGACCGAGGCGATGATGCGCCCCGGATCGGTGATGTTCCCGCCGTCGTCGAGGGGGACGTTGAGGTCGGAGCGCACCAGGACGCCCCGACCTTCAACACCTTCGGCGAGCAGGTCAGACAGTGATTTGATCGCCATGATCGCGAACTACAGCGACTTACCGACCAGCGCAACCAGATCGGCGAGGCGGTTGGAGTAGCCCCACTCGTTGTCGTACCAGGAGACGACCTTGGCCTGGTTGTCGATGACCTTGGTCAGTCCGGCGTCGAACAGCGAGCTGTGCGGGTCGGTGACGATATCGCTGGAGACGATCGGGGCGTCGTAGTACTTCAGGATGCCCTTGAGCTTGCCCTCGGCCGCGGCCTTCATGGCGGCGTTGATCTCGTCGGCGGTCGCCGACTTCTTCAGCTCGGCGGTCAGGTCGGTGACCGAGCCCGTGGGGATCGGCACCCGCAGGGCGTAGCCGTCCAGCTTGCCCTTCAGCTCGGGAAGCACCAGGCCGATGGCCTTGGCCGCACCGGTCGAGGTCGGCACGATGTTGATGGCGGCGGCGCGGGCACGGCGCAGATCGCTGTGCGGGCCGTCCTGCAGGTTCTGGTCCTGGGTGTAGGCGTGGATGGTGGTCATCAGGCCCTTGACGATGCCGAACTCGTCGTTGAGGACCTTGGCCAGCGGACCGAGGCAGTTGGTGGTGCACGACGCGTTGGAGATGATGTTCTGGCTGCCGTCGTACTTGTCCTCGTTCACGCCGAGCACGATGGTGATGTCCTCGTCGCTGGCGGGCGCGGAGATGATGACCTTCTTGGCACCGGCGTCGAGGTGGCCCTGCGCCTTGTCACGCTTGGTGAAGATGCCGGTCGACTCGACCACGACGTCGACGCCGAGGTCGCCCCACGGCAGCGCCGACGGGCCTTCCTTGACCGAGAGCGCCTTGATCTTCTGGTCGCCGACGACGATCGTGTCCTCGCCCTCCAGGCTGACGTCGTAGGGCAGCCGGCCGAGGATCGAGTCGAACTTCAGCAGGTGCGCCAGCGTCGCGTTCGAGGTCAGGTCGTTGACAGCGACGATCTCGATGTCGGTGTTCTTGCCCGCCGCCTTCTGCGCGTCGAGGGCGCGGAAGAAGTTGCGTCCGATTCGACCGAAGCCGTTAACGCCTACCCGGATGGTCACGTGTCTCTCCTAGTTGTGGGGAAATCGCGGTTGTGGGAAAAATCGCGGTGAACTGCTCGCCCACCAGCCTAGTGGTGCCGGTGTGAGCGTGTGCACGCTGGTCAGATGGGCGCTCGGTCCTCCGGCTCGTGCAATGCCAGTTGATCGATGTCGCGCGGGTCGCGACCGGTCAGATCCGCGATCAGCCCGGCATCGCTGAGGTCCATCCGCTCGGAGTGTTTCCAGTCGTGGTGGGCCACCTCGTTGAGACGACTGGTGATCTGGTGGTCGGTCACCTCGATCGCCAGTTCGCGGCGGTGATCGAAACTGCCCGGCGTGAAGTTGATGGAGCCGACGACGGCCCGTTCATGATCGGCCAAAATCATCTTGGCGTGCAGTTTCATGTGTTTCAGACGGTGGATCTTGATGCCGACATCGTCGAGGATCCGCATGCCGCTGACACCTTCGACCAGCTTTCCGTCCTTGAGATGGTGCGCGGCGCGGGCCATGACATGCACCTTGACCCCGCGGCGTTTGGCGCGCACCAGCCGCTCGATGATGACGGGGTCCTGATACCGCTCGTTCTGCAGGAACAGGGTGTGTTGGGCGCTGTCGATGAAATCGGCGATACGGTGCCTGCCGTTGGCGGGGCACCAGATCAGGTGCGCGCCGTCGCCGGGATCGAAGTCCTCCCGCGCCCAGTCCGCCTCGAAACAATCGATGATCTCGGCCACTTCGTAGGCGCTGGGGGTGACCACCGCGTAGTCGCGGGTGTGGGTGAAATTCTCGTGCGTCCAGTTCAGCGACTCGACGAATGCGTGCTCGTCATCGATGACCATCGACTTCTCATGGGTGAGGTCGAAGGCCGGACTGCTGGCCCGGACCTCGATCCCGAACCGCTCCAAGGCCTCCCGAGCGGCGTCGTTGTCGGTCTCACCGTCGCGACGTTCGGGATTGAGCATCACCTTGACCTGCACGCCGCGACGGTGCGCGGCCACTACCGCTTGCAGGAGGGCGTCGTGGGTGAAGGCGAACATCTTGATCCGGACCGACCGGGTGGCGCCGTGTATCGCATCGAGCACCGGCTGCGCCGAGTCGTCGGGCAGGATGATCAGCGAACGGTTCATGGTGCATCGTCCTCGTACTGGATGCGGTGCAGGTCGGCATAGCGACCACGCGCGGTGAGCAGTTCTTCGTGGGTGCCCTGTTCGACGACCCTGCCCTCTTCGAGCACCACGATCTTGTCCGAATCTCGAATGGTGCTGAGTCGGTGGGCGATCGTGATGACGGTACGGTCCGCCATCAAGCGTTGCAGCGCCGTCATCACCAGCCGTTCGGACTCGGCGTCCAACGCCGCTGTCGGTTCGTCGAGGATCAGTATCGGGCTGTCGCGGATCAGCGCGCGGGCGATACCGATGCGCTGGCGCTGGCCGCCGGACAGGGTCATGCCGCGCTCCCCGACCGCGCTGTCGTACCCCTGCGGCATATCGGAGATGAACTCGTGGGCGTTGGCCAGCTTCGCCGCCTCGACGATCTCATCGTGTCCGGCGTCGGGCCTGCCGAAGGCGATGTTGTCCCGGATGGTTCCGCGGAACAGCACCGTGTCCTGCAGGACGTAGGCGATCTGGCGGCGTAGTTCGTGCAGCTTGTAATCGCGCACATCCACCCCGTCGATGCGCACGGTTCCCATGCTCGGGTCGTAGAACCGCGGGATGAGGCTGACCAGACTCGACTTCCCGCTGCCGGTGTGCCCGACGACGCCGACCAACTGTCCGGGCTGCACATCGAAGGTCACATCACGCAGGACGGGTGTTTCGGCGTCGTAGCTGAACGCGACCCGGTCGAAGGCGATCGCGCCACGGATACGGGCGGGCTCGACCGCATCGACCTTCTCCTCGACGGTGGCCTCGGCGGTCAACAGTTCGTTGACACGCTCCACACCGACCGATGCCATGGCGATGGTGTTGGTGAGCTTGGCCAGATCTTGTACGGGCTTGAAGAACGAAGCCAGGTAGGAGATGAACACGGTCAGCGTGCCTGCGGTCATGGCGCCGGCCAGGATGAGCGCCGATCCCCGCCACAGCACCACGGCGGTGCAGGCCGCCACGACCACCGCGACGATCGGCGAGACCACCGACTTCACCCGGCGGGCGTTGAGTGCGGCATCCACCGCCTGCTGCCCGACGACGGCCAGCTGGCGCTCCTGCAGTTCCTCGCGATCGAACGCCTTCACCACCCGGATGGACTGCAGGCCTTCCTCGGCGACCGCCACGATGTCGGACTCCCGACGACGTACCTCGTGGGTCGCCACCTTGACGGCCTTGCGGATCCGGGATACGAACAGCAGCAGCAGCGGTGCGACGGCGAGCGCGATGAGCGTGAAATCCCACTGCAACCACAGCATCATGGCCAACATGCCGACGATGGTCAGCAGGTCGGTCGCGATACCCAGCGTGGAAGCCGATGCGAACCCCTGAATGGTGTCGACGTCATCGGTGAGTGTGCTCAGGATCGGCCCGACCCGATGGGTGTCGAAGTAGTTCAGCGACAGCTGTTGGAGGTGGTGATAGGCGCGGGTCCGCAGATCGTTGCCGATGCGCTGACCGACCGTCTCGGTCAGGTAATTGGCCACGTAGGACGCGATCGCGGCGACCACTGCGATGACGAGCACCATGATCGCGGCGAGTCCGGCGATGTGCATCCTGCTCTCGCCGCCGAGCACGGGTTGCAGCAACCCGTGCAGCCAGCCGGGCAGCGGGCGGTCGCCGATCACGCTGTCGAGGACGACCTTGAGCGGCCACGGCGCGGCCAGGCCCGTCGCGATCTGGATCAGCAGTACCCCGAAGATGCCCGCCACCATCCACCGGTAGGGGCGGATCAGCTCGACAATCAACTTCATCGCGGACGACGCCCCTCTGTCGGGATCGGGCACTCATGGGCCCAGGACAGGTCAGGCCTCGTCGAGAAGATCCGGTGTGACCGCGGACTCGGTATCGGGGATACCGTCCTGTTTCGCCTTCCGATCCGCCATCGACAACAGCCGCCGAATCCGGCCTGCCACGGCGTCTTTGGTCATCGGCGGCTCGGCAAGCCGGCCCAGTTCCTCCAGGGATGCCTGCCGGTGCTCCACCCGAAGCCGGCCGGCCTGGGCCAGGTGATCCGGCACGGTGTCCCCGAGGATGTCCAGCGCGCGCTCCACCCGAGCGGCGGCAGCGACGGCGGCCCTGGCCGAGCGGCGCAGGTTGGCATCATCGAAATTCGCCAGCCGGTTGGCGGTGGCCCGGACCTCACGGCGCATCCGCCGTTCCTCCCAGGTCAGCCTGGTGTCCTGCGCGCCCATCCTGGTGAGCAGGGCGCCGATAGCCTCTCCGTCGCGCACCACGACGCGGTCGCTGCCGCGCACCTCCCTGGCCTTTGCGCTGATCCCGAGACGACGGGCCGCGCCGACGAGAGCCAGGGCGGCCTCCGGGCCGGGGCAGCTGACTTCCAGCGCCGAGGAACGCCCCGGTTCCGTCAGTGAACCGTGGGCCAAAAACGCTCCGCGCCAAGCGGCTTCGGCATCGGCGACGCTGCCGCCGACCACCTGGGCCGGCAGCCCGCGCACCGGTCGGCCGCGCAGGTCCAGCAGCCCGGTCTGGCGGGCCAGGGCCTCCCCGTCCTTGGCCACCCGAACCACATACCGGGTGCTCTTGCGGATGCCGCTGGCCGACAGGACGTGGACCACGGCGTTGTAGCCGTACAGGTCGTAGATGTCCTTGCGCAGGCGGCGGGCGATGATGCCGAGATCCACCTCGGCCTCCACCACGACCCGGCCCGCCACGATGTGCAGGCCCCCCGCGAACCGCAGCAGCGCCGACACCTCGGCGCGGCGTGCGCTGACCGAGCTCACGACCAGACGACTCAGCTCGTCCTTGACCTCGGCCGTCATCGCCACGAGTCGTCCCCCCTTGGTGCGTTCATTGATCGCTGCCCGTGTTCTCCATGTCGCAGGTCGCCCGGCCGGACCGGCGCGGGGGTTGTCGGTTGCTCGCCGATGACGCCGGGCTGCGGTCCACGCACCCGCACACCTTCCAGCGCGGCGGCCAGCATCGACGGGTCATGTAACTGTGTACCAGGTCGGGAAACGTCGGCAAACTCTACTTGAGCACCCAAAAGTGCCGCGGTCCGCACCAGTTGCTCGCGCTCACGGTCGCTGGGCACCCGGCAGGAGTCGATGATGATCTCGTCGACACGGAAGCCCGGTGCGTGCTGGGCCAGGACATGGATGTGCCGCTCGGCGGAGAACCCGGCGGTCTCCCCCGGCTCGGCGGCCAGGTTGAGTACCAGCGCCCGCCGCGCGGTGGTGGCATTGAGCGCCGCGGCCAGTCCGGGAACCAGCACGTGCGGGATGACGCTGGTGAACCACGAGCCGGGGCCGAGCACCACCAGGTCGGCGGCCATGATGGCGTCCACGGCCTGTCTGGTCG
This sequence comes from Arthrobacter sp. SLBN-53, assembly GCF_006715585.1. Taxonomy (NCBI): domain Bacteria; kingdom Bacillati; phylum Actinomycetota; class Actinomycetes; order Micrococcales; family Micrococcaceae; genus Arthrobacter; species Arthrobacter sp. SLBN-53. Next base: position 5,135,745 of record NZ_VFNN01000001.1, on the reverse strand, counting down.
CCGGCGGGTCGCCGGGCAGCAGCCGCACCCGGCGCACCTGCCCGACGGTGGTGGCGACCGCCACCTGTCCGCGGATCACCCGGAACATCCGCGGGTCGGATTCCAGGCCCGCCACGTCGGCCTCGATCTGCAGCGCCACGGGGCACATCGGCAGCACGCGACCCTTGAGGTCCAGGATGCGACCCAGCTCGTCGAGCGCGGCCACCGGATCGGCGAGTACCTCGCTCAGACCCGCGAGCAGCAGGTTTCCGATGGGGTGTCCGGCCAATGCGCCGCTACCGCCGAACCGGTGTTGGATGATCGTCGCCCACAGGCGGCCATGCGGGCTGTCGGAGGCCAACGCCGCCAACGCCATTCGCAGATCACCCGGCGGGATGACGTCCAGTTCGCTGCGTAGCCGGCCCGACGACCCGCCGTCGTCGGCGACGGTGACGACGGCGGTCACGTGCGGGCTGAGCCGTCTGGCAGCCGACAGCGTCGCATACAGACCGTGCCCTCCGCCGAGGGCGACGATGCGCGGTGAGCTCATGACGTGACTCTCACTCGCGTCCCAGGTCACGGTGCAGTGCCCGTACCGTCAAGTTCGCGTCACCCTCCTGCAGCAGCCCGGCGAGCGCTTCGGCGATCGCCACGCTGCGATGCTTGCCGCCGGTGCAACCGATGGCCACCGTCATGTAGCGCTTTCCCTCCCGGCGGTAACCGTCGATGACGACGCCAAGCAGTCGATGGTAGGTGTCCAGGAACTCGGCGGCCCCGTCCTGCCCGAGCACGAAATCCCGAACCGCCGGATGTTGGCCCGTGTGCGGTCGCAACTCGTCCACCCAGTGGGGGTTGGGCAGGAACCGGACGTCCATGACGGTATCGGCGTCCATCGGCAGGCCGTACTTGTAGCCGAAGGACTCGACGGTGACATTGGTCTCGGCGACCGCCTCACCCCCGAACGCGCGCTCGATGCTCTCGCGTAGCGCGGGTACCGCGAGCTTCGAGGTGTCGATCACCAGATCCGCGCTCGCCCGGACCGGGGCCAGCATCGTGCGCTCGGCGGCGATGCCCTCGGCAAGGGTCTGGTTGCCCTGCAACGGATGACTCCGGCGGTTCTGCTCGTACCGACGCACGAGGATGTCGTCGGCGGCCTCCATGAACAGCACACGCGGGGTGATCCCCCGGGTCGCCAATTCGTTGCGCACCGAGTCGAGGTCGCCGGTGAAACCACGCGAGCGGACATCCATCACCAGCGCGAGCTGGGTGATCCGCGACCCCGCGTCCAGCCCCAGATCGACCATCCGGGCGATCAGCTCCGGGGGCAGGTTGTCGGCGACATACCAGCCGAGATCCTCGAGCACCTTGGCGGCGGTGCCCCGGCCGGCACCGGACAATCCGGTGACCAGGACGACGTCGATTCCTGATTCTTCGCTCATGCCCTGGTTCGTCACCCCGTAGTTGTATCTGACGTAGTTGTATCTGACGTAGTTGTATCTGCCGTAGTTGTATCTGCCGTAGTCGTATCTGCCGTAGTCGTATCTGACGCGGTCTGCCCGGCCGGCGCGGCCGCGTCATATGCCGTCTCGTCACGATCATTGTTCACATCGGCTCCCGGTGGGTCCGAAACGACCGGGGCGTCACCGGCCAGCGCCGCAAGGACGGCCTCGGCCGTGGCCACCCCGATACCTGGTACCGCGGTGATCTCCGCGACACTCGCCGCCCGCAGCCGAGCCAACGAACCGAAGTGCGTCACCAGCGCCTTGCGACGGTGCTCCCCGAGTCCTCGCACCGAGTCCAGCGCCGAGGCCGTCATCCGCTTGGACCGCTTGCTGCGATGGAAGGTGATGGCGAACCGGTGCGCCTCATCGCGGATGCGCTGGAGCAGGTAGAGCCCCTCGCTGGTGCGCGGCATGATCACCGGATCGGGCTCGTTCGGGACCCAGACCTCCTCGAGCCGCTTGGCCAACCCGATCACCGCGACATCGGTGATCCCCAGATCGTCGAGGACGGCCTGGGCGGCATTGACCTGCGGCGCGCCACCGTCGACCACGAACAGGTTCGGCGGGTAGGCGAATCTGCGGGATTTACCTTCGGCCACCATCGGTTGTTCGATATCGGCGACGTGGCGGGCGAACCGGCGGCGGGTCACCTCGGCGATCGAGGCGACGTCATCGGATCTCCCGTCGCCGGCTGCCTCTCGGATGGCGTAGTGCCGGTAGTCGGATTTTCGCGGCAGGCCGTCCTCGAACACGACAAGCGACGCGACCACGTCGGTGCCCTGCACATGGCTGATATCGACACATTCGATGCGCAGCGGCGCGTCGGAGAGCTCCAAGAAGTCCTGAATGCTCTGCAGCGCAGCAGATCTCGCGTTGAAATCACCAGCGCGCTTGAGCTTGTGCTGGGCAAGCGCCTCCTTCGCGTTGCGGTGCACCGTCTCGGCGAGCGCCTTCTTGTCGCCGCGCACCGGGACCCGCAACCGGACCCGCGAGCCGCGCAGTTCGCTCAGCCAGGTGGTCAATTCTTCGGCGTTGTCCGGTAACACCGGCACCAGCACCTCGCGCGGCACCGGTGTGGTGGCCTCATCCGTGGACACGGTGCCGGCACCGCCGGCACCCAATTCGGCCTGGTCACCGTAGAACTGGGTGAGGAACTGCTCGACCAGGTACGCCTGTCCCGAGTTACCGGTCGCCGCAACACCGGTCGCCTCCGGCTCCGCAACACCGGTCGCCTCCGGCTCCGCAACACTGGTCGCCTCCGGCTCCGAAGCCTTCTCGAGCACCCACCCCCGCTGCCCCCGCACCCGACCGCCGCGCACGTGGAACACCTGCACAGCAGCTTCCAGCTCGTCGTCGGCGAAGGCCACCACATCGGCGTCGGTGCCGTCGCCGAACACGACGGTCTGTTTCTCCAGCGCCCGCCGGAGCGCCCCGATGTCATCACGCAATCTGGCCGCACGCTCGAAGTCCAGATCCTCTGCCGCGGAGTTCATCTGCTTTTCCAGATCACGCACCAACCGGTCGGTCTTACCGGCAAGGAAGTCGCAGAAGTCCTCGACGATCTTGCGGTGGGCGGCGGCGTCCACCTTGCCCACACACGGCGCCGAACACTTGTCGATGTACCCGAGCAGGCACGGCCGGTCGATTTGGCTGTGTCGTTTGAAGACCCCGCCCGAGCAGGTGCGGGCGGGGAACACCCGGGTCAACAGGTCCAGCGTCTCTCGGATCGCCCAGGCGTGCGCGTAGGGACCGAAGTAGCGGACACCCTTGCGGCGCGGGCCGCGGTAGACGAACAGCCGCGGATACTCCTCGTTGAGTGTGACCGCCAGCACCGGATAGGACTTGTCGTCGCGGTAGCGGATGTTGAACCGAGGATCGAACTCCTTGATCCAGTTGTACTCCAGCTGAAGCGCCTCGACCTCGGTGCTCACCACGGTCCACTCGACGCTGCCCGCAGTCGTGACCATCTGGCGCGTCCGCGGCGCCAGCGCCGACAGGTCGGCGAAGTAGGAGTTGAGGCGGCTGCGCAGGCTCTTGGCCTTGCCCACGTAGATCACCCGGCCGTGCGGGTCGCGGAACCGATAGACACCGGGTTCGACAGGAATCGAACCCGGCGCCGGGCGGTAGGTCGCGGGGTCTGGCACAGGTCCAGGTTAGAGGCTGTCGATGACAGCGCAGAATGCTGCGCCTTTGGCCTCGTAGTTGCGGTAGAGGTCGTAGCTGGCCGCCCCTGGTGACAGCAGCACGACGTCGATGCCGGGCAGTCCGGCGGCCACCTGCACCGCCTCCTGCAGGCCCTCGACCCGGTGGACGCGGTCAGGATGAGCCCCGGCGAAACCGGCCCCGATCAGTGCTCCGTTGGTGGGAGCCTGGATCAGGGTGACATCGCGGGTACCCGCACGCAGGAACTCATCGATCTGCCGGTAATCGAGCGATCTGTCCATCCCACCCACGATCAGCGCGATACGGCAGTCGGCAGGCATCGCCGACAATGCGGCCACCACACTCTCCCCGGTAGTGGCCAGCGTGTCGTCGATCCAGCGCCTGCCCGCCGCGGTACGCACCGTCTGCAGTCGGTGCGGCAGCCCGGTGAAGTTGGCTGCCGCGGAGTCGATCTCGGCTTCGGTCACCGGCCTGCCGAGGACCTCGGCGGCCGCAGCAGCGGCCAGCGCGGCATTGATCGCGTTGTGCGGGTACGCCAAAACCGAGTCACCCGCCGGTCGATACACATCCGTCGTCGACAGCTCGTGCACCGGCGGGAATTCCTCGACGCCGACGCCGCGCAGCGCGGACGTCACCCCGGCGGTGGTGATCAGAACCCTTGCGCCGCGGGCGAACACGGCAGCCTTGGCCGAGTAGTAGGACGCAATGTCGCCGTGCCAGTCCAGATGGTCCTGGTAGAGGTTGGTGATCACGGCCACCGCAGGTGAGGTGCTCAGTAGCGCGCATTGCTGGCTGGACAGCTCGGCCACCACCCATTGCCCGGCCGCCGGGGACAGATCCGAAAGCGGTGTGCCGATATTGCCGGCCGCGACTGCCTGCACACCGAGACCGGCCAGCAGGTGGGCCAGGAACGACGCCGTGGTGCTCTTGCCCTTGGTGCCGGTGACGCCGATGGTCTGGGCGCCGTGGCGGGTCATGTACCAGTCGGCCGCACTGGATACCGGCGGGCCGTTGTGCCGCATGTCCTGGAAGATCGGATGTTGCCATGGGACGCCGGGACTGACGAACACGATATCGGTGTCCCGCAGCGTGTTCGGCGCATCGGGACCGTAGTGGACGGTCAGCCGCTCGATATCCGGCGCGCTGCCGTCGATGGACCGGTCATCCACCGCGATGATGCGCTCGGCACCGTGGGCGGACGCCGTCCGGGCCATCGAGAGCCCTTCCTTGCCCAGCCCCCAGATACCGACGATGCGCCCGGAAAGCTCAATCATCGAGCAACATCGCATAACGGTCGGGCACGTGATGGCGCGCGGGTCCGGAGTCGTGGTCGACGGCGACCGCGGCGAGGGCATCGCGGTGGCGGCCGAACTCGACCACCAGCGGCAGATCCTGCCATTGCGGGTCGTCGAGCACCGCCAGCATCGCCTCGGCGGCCTCGTAGTACTCCCCCACGCATTCGAACGGTTTGTGCACCCCGATGCCGAGGATGTCGGCGAAACCCGCACTGTGGCCGGTGTCGTCGAACAGGTTGCGTCCGAAGATCCGCTCCAGCGTGGGCCGGCCCAGTCGCGGAGCCAGCAGCACGAAGACGAACTGACATTTCGGACAGACGCCGCACCAGGAGGTCGCCCGCTTGGCCGGGTCGAGTGCGAACAGTCGGTTACAGCTGGTGAACACGTCGAAATATTCGGCGCAGCGGGCGAAGCGGTCGGCGATCTCGGATTCGGACAAGCCGCGCAGCAGCGAGAAGTAACGGTCGGGCGCGAATCCGTGTCGCGTCAGGGTGTCGCGCAACAGTGTCTCGTAGGCCAGGCTCTTGGACCATTGGTGGTTGATATCGCGGCCCAGCCACTCGATGTTGCCGATGTTGGAGGAGCGCTCGTTGGACAGCACGACGGGCCCGAATCCGTTGGCCTGCGCGACGATCAGGCCGATCACACTGTTGATGGCCGTCACCGGCACATGGCCGTTGTGAGCACCGTTCGCGTTGGCCTCGATGAGCGCCCGATCGATGCGGCGCCGCACGTGCACGCTGCTCAGTCCGCTGACCTCGATGCACCGGTCGATGGGGTCATACCGGTTGACGCTGAACAGCATCGGGGTCACCCCGTGACCACGCAACGCCTCGATGCTGACGACCGAATCCTTGCCACCGCCGACCGGCACCAGCGGTGTGGCATCGGCGTCGAAGTCATCGGTGACCGGCACGTCAGCCGCCGGAGGCCCGTCGACCTGCGGGGTCAGCGCCGCGGGAAGGTCGTTTCGATACGCGAATTCCCCGAGCCCGCCCTCGATCAGGGTGCGCAGATAGTGCTTCTCGAACTCGTGCGTACCGAAGGCGATCTCGATCCGCGGGGGTGCGGCGGCCTTGTAGTAGCTCAGCGCACAGGTGAGGGCGAGCAGTCGGGCCAGCAGCGGATGCGGCTGGGCGCCGCCGAGGGTCTCGCCGAAGTCGATCACCTCGGCGAACGTCATCGGCTCCGGTCCGCGCAGGGTGTAGCCCAGCGAGAGCGTGCCCGCTGTGAACGAGTAGCCGTCGATCACCAACGCGTCGAAGGACTCCGGCCGGAACGTCATGCATTCACCTCGAATCGGCGATCGCCGATGGCGGTCACCGGATGGATTTCGAATCGCGGCGAGACAAACCACGCGGCGACGGCATTGCCGATATCGACCGGCTCGTCGGTGCGGGGCAGCTCATCGGCCAGCCCGGCCGCGATCAACAGATCGAGCACGTCGGCACCGGTCCCGACGCGGCCCCGCTCGGTGTCGAAGATCAGCGCACCGCACTGTGGCCGCCCGATCCGGTCCCCCTGCGCGTCGGCCACGTCGACAAATCCGGCGGCCGCCAGTTCCCGGCAGGCGAGATCATCGGCGGCCCGGCTGGTCGTGTCGACCGCGATCCGGCGCCATTGCGGCACCGGGCGGTAGGGCCGCACATCCAAAGCAACGGGTTCGTCGCGGTGGGGGTCGATCGTGGCGCCGGAGACCAGGAATTGGGTTCGTCCGTGGATCGGCACGACCAGCACTTCGGCGGCAAGCACGGCACCGGCGTCGGCCCGGGCGAGCAGATCGTCCAGGGTATCGGCCAAGGCGTCCTCGGCGGGGATATCGGTGCCGTAGAAGTCGGCCACCGCAGCCAGTCTGCGCCAGATCAACGCGGTCGCCGGTGGACGTCCGACGATCAGCGGTGCCGTCAGAGCGGGGTGCGAGCCCAGACCCGAGATCAGGGTCGGTGCGGTGACGAGCGGCACGCCGGCATCGGCGATACCGTCAGCCGAGGCTGATACGAAATCCAAGGTACTCATCGACTTGTCGATCCTACCCGAGCGTCTGACTGTGATACTGGAGCCATGGGCATGGGGCAGGCGCGCGTGACCCGGCTCACCGAGACGGACTGGCGCGCGTTCGCCGGTATGCGACTGCGGGCGCTCACCGATTCGTTGGGCGACCGTAGTCCGCACTATCGGCACGAGAGCACGTTCACCGCCGCGCAGTGGCGCCGCCGGCTACGCGCACACGCCCAGTTCGCGCTCGTCATCGACAACCGGGCGGTAGGCCTGATCGGTGCCCAGCGCCAGGGTCCGGAATCGGTGTACCTGTACTCGTTGTGGCTGGATCCGACGGCACGGGGCCGCGGGCTCGGTCGCACCCTGGTCGCCGGGGCGGTCGACTGGGCGCGCAGCCAGCGAGTGCACCGCGTCAACTTGCGCGTCCACCGCGACAACGCCCCGGCCTTGGCGGTCTACGACAGCCTCGGGTTCACCATGGTGGCCGGCGATGCCGACGCGGGTGATGACGCGCCAGAGGTCACGATGACGCTGACGGTGAATTGATCTCGTTCTGATAGCGGCGCATGAGCGTGCGCACCTGATCCATGGCCACCACCGCGCGCTCCTTGTCGACGGCCTGGATCGCCATCGCCGCGGTGTACTCGTCGTCGGCCAAGTCGATACGCGCCCAGCGCGCACCGGGCGGGAAGGACACGTCCACGACGTCGGGCCAGGCAATCAGTTTGTAGCCCAAGGCGTTACGCACGGCGATACCGGCGGGCCCGACGCGTAACCGTGGGCGCGCCAGGAGCAGCACACAGGATGCGATCACCAGACCCACCGCCGCGATGCCCACCTGATCGGCGGTACGGAACACCACACCGCTGGACCCGACCTTCAACAGGAATCCCACGGTGATGTGGGCCGCGGCGATCAGGAAGGCAGCGCCGTAGACGAAATACGGCGTCAGATGCGGTCGGACCTGCAGGTCCCAGTCCTGATGGTCGCTCGACCGGGTCATGACGCGAGGTCGCGCAGCACCAGCGCAGTCGACAGCGCCGCGGCGGCGGCCTGAGCACCCTTGTCCTCGGTCGACTGGGGCAGTCCGGCCCGGGCGAGCGCCTGCTGCTCGGTATTGGTGGTCAACACGCCGTTGGCCACCGGGGTGGACAGATCAAGCGACACCCGCGTGAGGCCCTGGGTCACCGCATCACAGACATAGTCGAAATGCGGTGTCTCGCCCCTGATCACGACGCCCAACGCGACGACGGCGTCGTACTTGGCAGCGAGGGCCTGCGCGACCACCGGAATCTCGATGGCGCCGTGCACCCGCACGACCGCCGGGTCGGTCACCCCGAGCTTGCCTGCGGCGCGCAGTGCACCGTCGAGCAACGCATCACAGATGGTGGCATGCCAGGTGCTCACCACGATGCCCAGCGACACCGTCGAGGCGTCCACATCCGGCAGGTCCGGGATGGCACCGGTATGCCCGCTCACAGCGCTCCACCGGGCTGAGCCTGGTCGTAATCCTCCAGACCGGTCAGGTCGTGGCCCATCCGGTCCCGCTTGGTCATCAGATAACGGATGTTCTCGGCGTTCGCCCGCACCGGCAGCGGCACCCGCTCGGTGATGTGCAGGCCGTACCCGTCCAGGCCCACCCGCTTGGCCGGATTGTTGGTCAACAAGCGCATCGACCGCACACCGAGGTCCACGAGGATCTGGGCACCGATGCCGTAGTCGCGAGCGTCGGCAGGCAGGCCGAGTTCCAGATTCGCGTCGACGGTATCGGCGCCGGCATCCTGCAACTGATAGGCCTGCAGCTTGTGCAGCAGGCCGATTCCGCGGCCTTCGTGCCCGCGCATGTACAGCACGATGCCGCGCCCTTCCTGCGCCACCATTGCCATCGCGGCGTCCAACTGGGGGCCGCAATCACAGCGCTGCGAGCCGAAAACGTCGCCGGTCAGGCACTCGGAGTGCACGCGGACCAGCACGTCGTGACCGTCGAATTCGGGCCCGGAGATGTCGCCGCGCACCAGCGCGACATGCTCGACATCCTCGTAGATGGAGGTGTAGCCGACCGCCCGGAACTCGCCATGGCGGGTGGGGATGCGGGCCTCGGCGACGCGTTCGATGTGCTTCTCGTGCTTGCGCCGCCATTCGATGAGGTCGGCGATGGAGATCAGCGCGAGCCCGTGATCGTCGGCGAAGACCCGCAGCTCGTCGGTCTGCGCCATCGAGCCTTCGTCCTTCTGGCTGACGATCTCGCAGATCGCGCCGGCGGGCTGCAGGCCTGCCAGCCTGGCCAGGTCGACGGCGGCCTCGGTGTGACCGGGACGGCGCAGCACGCCGCCGTCCTTGGCGCGCAGCGGCACCACGTGGCCGGGTTTGGTGAAGTCCTCGGCGACTGCCGTCGGATCGGCCAGCACACGCATCGTGGTGGCACGGTCGGAGGCCGAGATACCGGTTCCGACGTCCTTCTTGGCATCGACGGTCACGGTGTAGGCGGTGCCGTGCTTGTCCTGGTTGACCGCATACATCGGCAACAGGCCCAGCCGGTCGCAGATGGCGCCGTCGAGGGGCACACAGAGGTACCCGGAGGTGTAGCGCACCATGAAGGCCACGAGCTCGGGAGTGGCCTTCTCCGCGGCGAAGATCAGGTCGCCCTCGTTCTCGCGGTCTTCGTCATCGATGACCACGACCGCCTTACCCGCCGCGATGTCGGCTACCGCCCTTTCGACGGAATCCAGCCGTGTCATCGTCGCCTCGTCATCGCTGGCCGAAACATGTCTGTGCCACCTTCATCAGTTCGTCTGCGCCCATCCCGCGGCAGCAGCTGCGCAGGACGGACAGTTACACCAGTATGAACCACGGCCCCCCAGCAGTTATTGCCCGCCGGTCCCCAGCGGGATCGGCGGGCGACAACGCGAGGCCGCAGCCTCAGAACGTGTAGGTCACGCTCACACAGGACGGTGATCCGTCCGGGCAGACGTGGCCGTCGAAGTACCGCACCACGAAGGTCTCGCTCGGGTGGAACCTGCCGCATCTACCCGAGGTCGACGTGTAGTCCACCTGGAATGCGCCTGTCCGGGTGCGGTGCACCGAGACCGTGCCGCGAGGGTTGGCCTGGACAATGGTGAAAGTGATGTCGTCACCGTCGGGATCGGCCACCGTGGTGGTCCAGGAAGCGGTCTTGAGCAGGCCGAGCCGTCCGCTGCCGCCGACAGTGGATTGCACGGGCAGCCGATTGTGCGGGAGCAGATGAATGGGCACCACCACCAGGGTGCCGTCCTCGGCGGTGACGGTGAAATGGTCCAGCTTGTCGGCCGCGAGCGCCGTCGCCGCGGCCGCGGCATGCCCGATCGTGGTGTTCAGGGCGGTGGAGTAGGTGAACGTGCCGTCCTCGTTGACCGTCACCGTGCTGCCCTTGGCGGAGATGACGGTGTTGCCGGGTAATCCCCCGCCGTCGACCCGCACCGGGCGCCCGTCGGCCGCGATCGCGACGATACGCCCGCGGGTGGTCTGCACACCGGCGGTGTTGACCGCCGACTCGGTGATCTGTGCGCGGCCGGTGACGGGCGACATGTCGGCGAGCGGCGGGCACACCTCGACGGTTGCGACCGTGATGGAGCGTCCGAAGTCGTCGGTGCCGATGATGGTGAACGAGTCATCGGCGGTGATGCCGTGTCCCAGGCCGGGAGTGCGTGTGTAGACGTAGGAGCCGTCGACGTCGACCCGAGCGGCGCCCTTCTTGGGGGGCCGACCAAGGCTGAATCCGATGGGGCCGTTCGCGGCGGCGGCGATCGCGAGTCTTCCCCACTGGACATCGGGCGCCGTGCCGACGGTTTCGGCTTGCAATCGCAAATGTGCCAGTGGCCGCACCACGATATCGGCGGTGCCGCCGTGGGCGTCGATCGCGGTGACGACGAACCGGTCGGTGTCCAGGCCGGGGATGGCAGCGGTGGAGATGCGGGGAACGAACGTGAACTGTCCACTGACGGTGTCGAGTCGAACCAGCCCGCCCTTTTCCGAGTACGCGGATTCAGCGGTGGAGTCAGCGGGATTCGAGGAATTCTGCAGGCTGAAGGTGAGCTTGCCACCGTCCCACGCGGCACCTTCGATCCAGCCGGTCACCACCCCGCTCTCGGCGGGCAAGGACACGGTCGCCGCACCGGAGGGTGGCACGCCGGCAACGAGGATGCCCACGGTCACCTCGACATCGACGTGCCGTCCGTAGAGATCGGTGACGGTGACGGTGAACGTGTCGACCTGATCTGAGGGTTCCGCGCTGACCCGCGCGAACTGACGCGCCTGCACCGACGGCGTATAGGTGAAGTGACCCGACGTCGCACCGACCGACACCAACCCGCCCTTGGCGGTCGTGAACAGCGTGGGCCCGTAGCTGGTCGCACCATTGCCCTGGTCGACCGCGGTGACAGATCCGAAGATCGCCCCGGTCACCGGATGCGGGTTACCGACCTCCACCGTCGCTGTCGGTGGCTCGTTGGACCGTACGACAAACCCGGTGCTTATCACCTGCGATGTGACCCCGAGGTGAGGCACCGCGGTGATGCCGACGCCGTCGGACAGTCCCTTCGGCACATCGAAGATGCGGGGCAGATCGTCAATCGTCATGTGCGGGTTCCCTGGAGTGTGTCGAGTCGGAGTGTGGTGGAAGCACCGACTACACGGTGAACGTCCTTGACGAGCTGGACAGGGTCCCGACCTGCACGACACCATTGATGACCTGGTAATACTCGGTCTCGGTGGCCGTCACGGTCACGGTGTTCCCGGACGACTTCCCGCTGGTGTTCAGGGTGCCCCACGTCGAGTTGTAGCTCGCCGATCCGCCCCCGGTCTGGGCGGTGACCGCGGTGTCGACCGAATCACCGTTGCTGCCCGAACCGAAGACACTGGTCCAGTTGTTCGTCAACCAGGTCCGCACTCCACCGCTGACACTCGGCGGATCATTGTGCGCATAGATGTTCACATTGACCGAATAGGTTGTGCTACCGCCGAACCCGTCGTTGACCGTCACGGAGAAGTTGTCGGCGAAGGCCGTTCCGCTGGCACCGACCTTGGCTGCACCGTGGAAGTACGAGTACCCCTTGTCGATGGTGTAGCTGAACGTTCCGTTCGCATTGACCACGACGGACCCGCCATTGGCCGTCGAGAACGTACCCGCTGTCCAACTGACCGCGTCGCCGTCGGAGTCCGAGGCAGCCAACGAGCCCGAGGTCCGCTGCTTCCAGGTCCCGATGCCGATCACGGTGTTGTCCTCCAGCGAGGAACTCGTGATCGTGACCGCACCGCCGATGGGCGCCGCATTCGGGATCGTCGGTGCGACGTTCACGGTGGCGATCGTCACCGTCTTGCCACTGGCGTCGGTGCCGACGATGGTGAATGTGTCGTTGGGTGTCGTCGAATGCCCCAAGCCCGAGTTCCGGGTGTAGGTGTAGGTCCCATCGGCATTACGGACGACGGATCCCTTGGTGCCCTGCGTTCCGACACTGAAGGTCAGTAGCGACGCGTCGGCGGCCGGCACGTTCAGGGTCACCTTCTGGATGTTGGCTCCCCCGTTGGTGACCGTCACCGGCGACGGCGTTGCCTGCGCCACCGAGATGGTCGCCGTGGTGGTGCCGCCGTGGCCGTCGGAAACCGTCACCGTGAACGTATCCGTGGTCGATCCGGATTTGGTCGGGATGTAGGTGAACGAGTTGCCCGACAGCGTCACGATGCCACCGTTGGCGGTGTACGCCGAGCCTCCGGTGGCTCCGACGAGGTTGTAGGTCAACGTGTCATCGTCGTTGTCTGACCCGTTCAACGTGCCACGCACCACGCCGAGTGCGTCCGAGCTGGCACTGGTCGACACACTCGAAGAAGGCTTCGCGTTGAGCTTCTCGACCGGCACCTCGACCACGATCGTGGTGCTCGCGCCCAGCGCGTCCGTGATGGTGATGGTGAAGGTGTCCTTGACCGCGAGGCCGCTGGCACCGATCGCGGCCGCACCGTGGAAGTAGCTGTTGGACTTGGTGATCGCGTAGGTGAAGGTGCCGTCCGAGTAGAAGGACACCGAGCCACCGTTGGCCGTGCTGTACATCGCCGGAATGATCGAGCCACCCGGATAGGTGATCGCATCGCCGTCGGCGTCGGCCGCGGTGACCTTACCCTTCGTGTTCTGCGTGCGGATTCCCAGGAAGTCACCACCCAGCGAGGATTCCGTGATCGTGGTCTGCCCGGCGGTCGGAGCGGCGTTGCTCAAGGTCGGAGTGACGGTGACCGTGGCGACGACGATGCTGACACCACCGACGGTGCCGAGGATCTCGAAACTGTCGGTCGGGCCGCCGGTGTGTCCCGCGACCGTGCGGGTGTAGGTGTAGGTGCCGTCGGCATTGATCGCCACGGTGCCCTTGCTCGGACCATTACCCACGCTGTAGGTGAGCACTCCCTGCTCGGCACCGGTCAACTGCACTGCACCGGTGACGATGCCGTTTCCACCCGAGTTCGAGGTGGTGACGGGGAGATTCAGATCGTGAGTTGTGACGGTCACGAAAGTGGTTGTCTGACCGCCCTTTCCATCGGTGACGTACACCGTGAAGCTCGATCCGACGATGGCGCCGAGCACACCACTGTTCAGGCCGGGCACGTAGGACCACTTGCCGTTGGCGTCCACGGTCACGATGGCCCCGTTGCCCAGCAGCTTGCTGGACCCACCGCCGTAGCCGGTGACGCTGTAGTGCAACGTGTCGTTGTCATCGTCGCTGGCGCCGACGTTGCCGGTCGCAATGCCCGACCCGCCGGTGATCACCGCACCGTCGAGGGGCTTGGAGGAGGGCCCGCTGTTCACCTTGGGAACGAGCGACACTTCGGCGACGGTGATCGACTGGCCGTTGATCGTGCCCACGATGGTGAACGTGTCGGACTCGTTCCAGCCCGCCGTGGTCGCCGTATAGGTGTACGTGCCATCGGCATTGACCGTGACCGTGCCCTTGGAGGGACCGTTGCCCACGCTGTAGGTCATCAACCCCTGCTCACCGGCAGACAGCCCCAACCCACCGGTCACCGTGCCGTTGTTGACCACCTTGGTGACCGGGATATCGAGCTCATGGGTGTTGACCGTGATCAGCGTGCTGGCCTGACCACCCTTGCCGTCGGTGACATAGATCGTGAAGCTGGACAACGCGATCGAGGAGACCAAACCACCGAGGTCACCACTGTTCAGACCGGGGATGTAATGCCACTTGCCGTTGGCATCCACGGTCACGATCGCACCGTTGGACAACACCTTCGTCGACGAACCGCCGGGGCCGTCGACGCTGAAATGCAGGGTGTCCCCGTCGGCATCCGAGGCATTCACCGTGCCCGAGGCGATACCCGAACCACCGATCACCGTGTCCCCGCCCAACAGCGGGGCGGTCGGCGCGGTATTGGACTTGGGCACCAGCGACACTTCGGCGACGGTGATCGACTGGCCGTTGATCGTGCCCACGATGGTGAACGTGTCGGACTCGTTCCAACCCGCCGAGGTTGCCGTATAGGTGTACGTGCCATCGGCATTGACCGTCACGGTGCCCTTGGACGGACCACTGCCCACGCTGTAGGTCATCAACCCCTGCTCGGCAGCGGTCAACGTCAACCCACCGGTCACCGTCCCATTACTGCCCGACTTGGTCACCGGGATGTTCAGATCATGGGTGGTGACCACCACCGGCGTACTGGCCTCTCCCCCCTTGCCGTCGGTGACGTACACCGTGAACGAGGAGGCCAGGATGACGCCAAGGACACCGCTGTTCGGGCCGGGGATATAGGACCACTTGCCGTTCTGGTCGACCGAGACGATCGCACCGTTGGACAACACCTTCGTCGACGCACCGCCGTAGCCGGTGACGCTGTAATGCAGGGTGTCACCGTTGGCATCAGTGGCGCTGACGTTGCCGGTCGCGATACCCGATCCGCCCACCACGGTGACCAGATCGATCGGATCCACCGTCGGGGCGGCGTTGGACTTGGGCACCACCGATACTTCGGCGACGGTGATCGACTGGCCGTTGATCGTGCCCACGATGGTGAACGTGTCGGACTCGTTCCAGCCCGCCGTGGTCGCCGTATAGGTGTACGTGCCATCGGCATTGACCGTCACGGTGCCCTTGGAGGGACCGTTGCCCACGCTGTAGGTCATCAACCCCTGCTCACCGGCAGACAGCCCCAACCCACCGGTCACCGTGCCGTTGTTGACCACCTTGGTGACCGGGATATCGAGCTCATGGGTGTTGACCGTGATCAGCGTGCTGGCCTGACCACCCTTGCCGTCGGTGACATAGATCGTGAAGCTGGACAACGCGATCGAGGAGACCAAACCACCGAGGTCACCACTGTTCAGACCGGGGATGTAATGCCACTTGCCGTTGGCATCCACGGTCACGATCGCACCGTTGGACAACACCTTCGTCGACGAACCGCCGGGGCCGTCGACGCTGAAATGCAGGGTGTCCCCGTCGGCATCCGAGGCATTCACCGTGCCCGAGGCGATACCCGAACCACCGATCACCGTGTCCCCGCCCAACAGCGGGGCGGTCGGCGCGGTATTGGACTTGGGCACCAGCGACACTTCGGCGACGGTGATCGACTGGCCGTTGATCGTGCCCACGATGGTGAACGTGTCGGTCTCGTTCCAACCGGCCGAGGTTGCCGTATAGGTGTACGTGCCATCGGCATTGACCGTCACGGTGCCCTTGGAGGGACCGTTGCCCACGCTGTAGGTCATCAACCCCTGCTCGGCAGCGGTCAACGTCAACCCTCCGGTCACCGTGCCGTTACTGCCCGACTTGGTCACCGGGATATTCAGGTTGTGGGTGTTGACCGTGATCAGCGTGCTGGCCTGACCGCCCTTGCCGTCGGTGACGTAGATCGTGAAGGTGGACAACGCGATGGCGCCGAACACCGGATCTCCGCTGTCGAGGCCCGGGATGTAATGCCAGTTGCCGTTCTGGTCGACGGTCACGATCGCACCGTTGGACAGTACCTTCGTCGAGCTGCCACCGGGGCCGTCGACGCTGTAGTGCAGGGTGTCGCCGTTCTCGTCCGAGGCGTGCACGGTGCCCGAGGCGATGCCGGAGCCGCCGATCACGGTGTCTCCGCCGATCAGCGGGGCGGTGGGCGCGACATTGGGCTTGGGGACCACCGTCACGGTCGCCACCGTGATCGATTGGCCGTCGACGGTGCCCACGATGGTGAACGTGTCGGACTCGTTCCAGCCCGCCGTGGTCGCCGTATAGGTGTACGTGCCATCGGCATTGACCGTGACCGTGCCCTTGCTCGGGCCGCTGCCCACGCTGTAGGTCAGCAGGCCGGTGTTGGCGTTGTTGCTGATCTGCAGCCCGCCCTTGACCACACCGTCGACGTTGGACGTGACCACCGGATCGATGTCCAGGTCGGCGGACAGCGTGACCGTGGTGGTCGTGGTGCCGCCGCGACCGTCGGAGACGTGGACCTCGAATGAGTCCAGCGTGAGGCCGCCGAGCAGACCGGCCGGCTTCGGGATGAACGTGAAGGTGCCGTCGGTGTTGAGCAGCACGATGCCGCCGTTGGCGCTGTGGCCGGAGGAGGCACCGTTGGCGAGCGTGAAAGTCAGGTCGTCACCGTCGAAGTCGGTGGCGGCGACGGTGCCGCGGACGACACCGTCGGAGTCCGGCAGCGCGACGGTGATGCCACCGATCGGGTTGGAATTGATGCGATTGATGGTCACCGTGACCGACACCTCGACGACACCGCCGTGCGCATCGTTGAGGGTGACGGTGAAGGTGTCGGTGCCGCCCTGCGAGCGCGCCGCAAGGGTCGGGGTGTACATGTAGCCGAACGGCGTCACCACGACGATGCCGCCGCGCGGGGTCACCACATCGCCGGTCACGATGACGAGGTCACCGTCGTCGTCCTTGACCTCGAAGGAGCCGGTGATGATGCCGGTGATCGGCTCGGTGGTGGAGGTGCCCACGGTGATCGTCGGCGGGTTGTTGGCGCTGACGATGTCGACGCTGACGACGGTCGGGAGCAGGGTGATGCCGCCGCGGCCGTCATTGGCCCAGATGGAGATCAGATCGCTCTTCACGCCGAGCAGTGCCGCGGCACCGTGGCGGGCGGCATCGGTCGGGGTGTAGGTGAACGTGCCGTCCTCGTTACGAACGACGCTGCCCCACAAGGCGGAAGCGGTGTAGGTCAGCGGATCGCCGTCGGCATCGGTGGCCGCCGCGGTGATGGTCACCTTGCCGGTGACGGGGTCGTAGCCGGTCACCTGTGCGTGTCCGCCCGAACCGAAGTACGGCAGGTTGTTGATGCCCAGGCCCGGATACCGGAAGGTCACCGTGTAGTACGCATCGTTGCCGTCCGGGGTCAACGGATGGTCGAGGAAGCCCAGGCTGTCGTTGACCCGGACGGTGAACGTGACATCGGTGCCGTTGTTGAGGTCATCGAGCGAGCTGGGCACGAAGCTGAAGGTGCCGTCCGGGCTCATGGTGATGAGGCCGTTGCTCGGCTGTCCGCTCAGGTCCACCGAGTAGACCAGCGGGTCGCCGTTGGGGTCGATGCTCTTGAGCTTCCAGGTCAACGGAAGCGGACCGGCCGACACGGTCGGCTCACCCGGCAACTGGTTTGTCGCCAACCGCTCGTAGCGACTGTATGCCGCCGTCACCAGGACCAGTGCACCGAAGGTGAACGGGGTCGGCTCGCCGTTCCAGTAGGTGCCCTGCAAACCGGCGAACAGCGTCATCACCCAACCGGCCGCGACCTGGGTCGGGTTGAGGATCGGATCGGCGGCGTACTGCGGGAAGATGGCGTCGACGAACCCCGCCAGCGCATTGACGATTCCCATGAATGGTTCGAAGGCCGGGATGACCGGGGGCTTGGGGACGATGTCGATATCGAACAGCGCCGACGCCAGTGCTGGGGGTGTGGGCGTGGGATCCGAGCCGGCCAGCGATGCGTACGGGGCCGAGTGCCCGACCTCGGGCACGGTGACCGGGGCGACGACCGGCGCGTTGTCCGAGGGGCCGTCGACGGTTCCGGAAGGCACCTCGGCGCCCTCGCCTCCGGGAACGGTGACCGGTGATTGGGTTCCCGGTTCGGTCGTGGCGCCCTCTCCGCTGGTACCTCCGGGGGTGCCGCTGGTGCCGGGTTGTTCGGTCGTGGTCGTCCCGGTGCCGGCCTCGCCCGTGGTGGCGGTGCCGGTACCCTCCCCAGCGGGCTGCTCCTCGACGATCGGGGTCGTACCCGCGCCGGTATCACCGCCTTCGGCACCGTTTTCGACACCGCTGCCGTCGGTGCCCTCGAGAACCTTGTTGCCGGCGGGCTCGTCGCTTTCGAGGCCGTCGTTTTTGAGGCCGTCGCTCTTGAGGCCGTCGGTCTTGAGGCCGTCGTCGGCGTTGGGTTCATCACGCTCTTTGAGGCCACCGGTCCGGGTACCGGACCCGCGGTCATCGGAGTCATCCTCGGAAGTGCCGAGGCCACCGGTCTTGACGGTGCCCGAGCCACCGGCCCCGTTGGACGCGCCGTTGTTGTCACTGGCCTTGTGGTCGGAATCCGAGGCCGGTCCGGTCGACGGTCCGTCGGTGGTGTCCGCGGCAGCGACGGCAGGGGCGGCGGTGACCGCGAGACCGAGGAATGCTGCCACGGCGAACTCGCCGGCGCGCATCCGCTTCTTCGACGAATTCTTCCGATGGGTTGCCATAGTGCTCCTCGACATCGACCGCTGTGACGGGCCTTCGGCCGTCCGCAAGGACAAACCGATGGGTATTGACTGCGGCGTAAGTTAACACGCTGGTCAATAACTGAAAAGCAACTTCGGCGGAAGTTTTGTCCGGGATTTCGTTGCCTGTCGGCGCTCCCGTTGACGCAATCGATCAATCCGGGGGGCAAATCTCACGATCGGAAAGGCGCCGGTGGGCGCGCCAGCAACAAAGCCACAGCCAACCCACAGTCCATGCACCGGAACCCTCGCGTACCAGACGTACCGGAGCCGACCGGACAAACCCCGCCGAATCACCCAGAATCAGGCGGCCACGCTGCACTTTCGACATGCGGATAGGCGCTGTCAAGTGCCCCGTCTCAGCGGTCGAGGATGACGGACCGAGGTAAACACTTATTCGCTTTTAACTACGCGGCAATCACGTGTCAGGAACGGTCACAATCGCGCGCGGCGATACCGCCGGAACCGTCGACCGACGAAAAAAATTATTCGCCTCCGGACCAGATCGCGACGTTCCCCGGATGTTGTGGAGCTGACCTCGCGACGTTGCTGATTCTGCGAAGAGCGAAGCAAAAGCGTCAGCGCTCGCGTTCTCCCAGTAGCCGCTCGACGTACTTCGCAATCACATCAACCTCAAGATTCACAGGGGTGCCCACCTCCGCGGAGCCGAGGGTGGTCAGTCCCAGCGTCGTCGGAATCAGCGAAACCTCGAACCAATCCGGCCCCAACCCGGACACCGTCAACGAGATGCCGTCGACCGTGATGGAACCCTTTTCCACGACATAGCGGGACAACGACGCCGGTAGCGACATCCGCACGACTTCCCAGTTCTCCGACGGCGACCGCGAGACCACCGTCCCGGTGCCATCGACGTGGCCCTGGACTATGTGTCCTCCGAGCCTGCTGTTGACCGCGGCCGCCCGCTCCAGGTTGACCCGGCTGCCGACGCCGACGGCGGCCAGGCTCGACCTGTTCAGTGTCTCGGCCATCACATCGGCGGTGAAAGCACCGTCCGGGCGAACTTCGACCACCGTCAGACATACGCCGTTCACCGCGATGGAATCGCCATGACCTGCATCGGAGGTGACCACCGGCCCCCGAATCACAAAGCGGGCGGCATCGGGCAAATCTTCCTTGCCGACCACTTCTCCGAGTTCTTCCACGATTCCGGTGAACATGCCCACAGGTTAGTGCGCTGCATGTATCGGACGTCCATCCAGAGCGCTCCACTACGATGCAGAACATGCAGACGCGCCCCCGTGCAGTCCGAATCCTCCTTCCCGCTCTCGCCGCGATCATGGCCCTCGCGTTCGTCGGCTGCTCGTCGAAGACCAACGACGCTCCGCTCCCCGACGCCGCGACCTTGTTGACCGAGTCGGCGGCCACCACACGCGCCCAACAGAGCGTCCACCTCGAACTCGCCGTGGGCGGTGAGATCAAGGAACTACCCATCGCCCACCTCAGCGGTGACCTGACCAATGCGCCCGCAGTCGCCGCGCAGGGCAGCGCCGATCTTCTCTTCCTCGGCCAGAAGCTCACCGACGTCGGCTTCGTCGTCGTCGACGGCGACCTCTACGGTGCGATCACCAAGGGCGGCAACATGCAGAACTTCGGTCCTGCCGCCGATATCTATGACATCTCCGCGATCCTGAACCCCGACAACGGACTGGCCAACGTGCTGTCGAGCTTCACCGACGCCAAGGCCGTCGGCCGCGAGGCCATCGGCGGCTCGGATGCCGTCAAGATCACCGGCACCGTCCCGCCCGAGGCGGTCAACAAGATCGCACCCCAGCTCAACGCGACGACTCCGGCCCCGGGCACCGCCTGGATTCGTGAGGACGGCGAGCACCAGTTGGCTCAGGTGATGCTGGAGCCGTCCGCAGGCAACACCATCACGATGACGCTGTCGGATTGGGGTAAGCAGGTCACCGTCACGAAGCCCGCCACCTGATGTCGGCGGCCACCAGCCACCGAGCCGGGGGGCGCGCGGGTACCAACCGCCGCCTGGCAATAAGTGCGGGTGGCCTCGCGGTCACCCTCGGTGCGCTCGACACCTACGTCGTGATCACCATCATGACCGACATCATGCGTGACGTCGGCATACCGATAAACCAGATTCAGCAGGTCACGCCCATCGTGACGAGCTATCTGCTCGGCTACATCGCAGCGATGCCGCTGCTGGGCAAGGCCTCCGACCGGTTCGGCCGCAAGCTGATCCTGCAGGCCGGCCTGCTCGGCTTCATGGTCGGCTCGACGGTGACCGCGCTTGCCGGTGATCTGACCACCCTGGTCGTCGGACGCACCCTGCTTGGTATCGCCAGTGGCGCACTGCTGCCCGTGACCCTGGCGCTGGCGGCCGATCTGTGGTCCGACCGCGGCCGCGCGACCGTGCTCGGCGGTATCGGCGCGGCGCAGGAACTGGGCAGTGTGTTGGGTCCGCTGTACGGAATCGCCGTGGTGTGGGCGCTGAACACCTGGCGCGACATCTTCTGGATCAACATCCCCATGGCTGCAGTCGCGATGGTGATGATCCATTTCAGTGTTCCGGCCAGGGACAAGGATCAGCCACAGCAGAAGGTCGATGTCGTGGGCGGGGTACTGCTGGCCATCGCGCTCGGCGCGGCGGTCGTGGGCCTCTACAATCCGTCACCCGACGGCAAGAACCTGCTGCCGAGCTACGGCATCCCACTGCTGATCGTCGCCGTGGTGACCATCATCGGATTCTTCGTCTGGGAGAAGCGGGCCACTACCCGCCTCATGGAACCCGCGGGCGTGAAGTTCCGGCCGTTCCTTGCTGCCCTGGGGGCATCACTGTGCGCCGGCGCGGCACTGATGGTGACGCTGGTGAATGTGGAGCTGTTCGGCCAGGGCGTGCTCGGCATGGACAAGAACGAAGCAGTCGTGCTGCTGCTGCGCTTCCTCATCGCGCTGCCGATCGGCGCACTGCTCGGTGGATGGTTGGCCACCCGGATAGGTGACCGACCGATCGCGGTGACCGGCCTGATCATCGCAGCCTTCGGGTACTGGCTGATCTCGCACTGGACCGTCGATGTGCTGTCGGCGCGTCACGATCTGGGCCTGTTCACGCTGCCCGCTTTCGACACCGACCTCGCACTTGCCGGCTTCGGTCTTGGCCTGGTGATCGGTCCGCTCACGTCGGCGGCCCTGCGGGTCGTACCGTCGGCCGAACACGGAATCGCCTCGGCCGCGGTGGTCGTCTCTCGGATGATCGGCATGCTCATCGGCATGGCGGCCCTGTCGGCATGGGGCCTGTATCGCTTCAACCAGATCCTGGCGTCGCTGCCGGTGGTCAACACCACCAACATGATGGACGCCGGCAGGCAGCTCATGGAGAACACCCGGACCGCATACACCATGCAGTACGGCGAGATCTTCGCCATCACCGCAGTCGTATGCCTGGTGGGCGCCCTCGCCGCGGTCTTCATCAGCAGCCGTGGCGAAGTCGTCGAGCCTGACCACGATGACGGCGATATCGCGAAAACTGCTGGCAACGCCACATTTCCGGCATCTCCGCAGTCCTGACCGCTGAGCTCACCCTCCGCATACGGTGTGACGGACCGCGTCACAAAAGGTAGACCCACCATCGGCGACCGACATTGCTAAGGTCGCTGCGTCATGTCTTATCTGGTTGCCGATCGATGCGTGGCGCAGGCGCTGCGCGTACCGGTGGCGACTCTGGACGCGGTGCACAGCAGGCGTCGCTCGGCCATCGTCGTCGGGCCGCTGACGCTGCCCGCACCGGATCTACTCGCCGCACGACTCGATGCCATGACCGCGGCGGGACCGGTCGCCCGGCTCTGTCTGGACCCGTCGCCGGCGAGTACCCGTTGGGAGCACGTCGATCCGGTCTGCGCACCACGACTGCACTCGATCGCGCCGCCGTCGGTCCCCGCACACCCGACGGAGTTGCTGCACACCGTCCGCTCCCTGGACGACCGCGCCGTCACGGTGGCTGCCGCCGGTCAGTGGTTGGCCATCGATTTCAGTCACGGGCTCGGTGAGATCCCGCTCATCCATACATTGCTCGACGTGCTGTTCGGGCTCACCGATCCTGGTGATGCAGCAACCTGGCACCGTTATGCACGCACACCGCACCCGTTGCGCAGCGCAGCCATGAAGACGTTCGCCCCGCACCCGGTGCGCGTCGCCAAACTTTTGGCGGCAGACCGCCTTCGGTCGGTGAAAGCCGGAATCGAACGGAGAACCGACCCCGGTCCCGATCCGGGGTCGGTCTGCTCTCCCACCACCCGCGTGCTGGGACTGACCGCCGGGCAGCTCGGCGAGATGCGTGCGCGCCGCGATGCCGCGCTGCCCGGTGTCAGCATGGTGGCACTGTTCACCTACGCGTTGCACCAGGCGTTCGGCCGGGCAGGGGTCAGCGTGTCCGACACGGTGAAGATCCCCTTCGACGTCCGCCGATACCTGCCCAGCGGCAAAGACACACTCGGATCATTCTCGGCAGGACTGGATTTCACGCTCGACCAGGCGGGCGGCCCGGCCGCACTGCAACGTGCCATGACACGGGCCACCCGAACGGGCCGCCCGGTGGCGAATCTGTTGGTGGGTACGGCCAAAGCGCGCCGGCACAAGGATCGAGACGCCATCGGCTCCCCCGCCGTTGCACCGCCGCCTCAACTGCTGCACTCCAATCTCGGCTGGGCGCAACGCAACGGTGCATGGCCGTTCACCGATCGCCGCCGCGCCTGCATGCTGGTCGCCAGTGACCCGGCAACCCCGCGGGGCCTCACCGTCACATCGGTGGGTGTTGCCGAAAACCTTTGGTTCACTGTGGAATTCCACCGATCGGCGCATGATCCGGACGCGGTCGCCGAGGCGCTGAACCTCCTTCCCCAGACCGTAGCCGACCTGACGGGCACCGACTGAGATAGTCTGGCCTGAAAACAAATTCACCTTACTGCCGCGCCCCGTCGCGTATCCCTGGAGTCGATGCCGTGCCGCCCGTATCAGCGCACGACGGTCTTGCCGTGTCCGCGGTAGGTCTGTCGGTCGTCATCTGCTGCTATACCGCCGCTCGGCGCACCCAGGTGCTGCGGGGGGTACGAGCAACACTCGACCAGATCGATGCTCGCGATGAGATCATCGTGGTGGTCGACCACAACGACGATCTGCTGGCCGACCTGCAGAGCACGCTTCCCGAACAGATCACACTGATTGCCAACCTCTTCGAGCACGGGCTATCAGGTGCACGCAATACCGGCGTCGCCCGGTCACGCGGCGATGTCGTGGTATTCGTCGACGACGACGCCGTGCTGGCGACCGGTGCCCTCGACCACGCGCGTGCCGCATTCGAGGATCGGAGCGTGGTCGCCATCGGCGGCGCGGTGCGAGCCGAGTGGGCCGGCGGGTCAGCCCCCCGCTGGTTCCCCGACGAGTTCGGCTGGGTCGTCGGTTGCGATTACCGGGGATTACCGGACTGCGGGGAACAGATCCGTAACCCCATCGGCGCAGCGATGGCAGCACGCCGCAAGGCGCTCGTCGAGATCGAGGGATTCTCAAAAGAACTCGGTCGAGTCGGGGATCTGCTCGCAGGTTGTGAGGAAACACTGATGGGTGTCCAGTTGCACGCCAGATTCCCGGGCCACCGCATCATCCGGCACACCGGTTTCCTCGTCGATCATCATGTTCCGGCCGACCGGGCCACCTTGGGGTACTTCACCCGCCGGTGCTACCAGGAAGGTCGATCCAAGGCCGTGCTGACCCGGATCTCCGGTCGTCAAGCGGCCCTGTCCAGCGAGCGCCGTTACACCACCCGCACCCTGCCGTCCGGCGCCTGGCGGGCCCGCGGAAACCCCCGCCGCGTGCTCGCGTTGGTCATCGGATTCGGCTACACCACAGCGGGTTACGTGACAGGTCTGGCACTGAGCGCACGATCCGCGGAGGTACCGGCGTGAGATCGAGCCTATCGGCCCTCTGCAAGGGTGGCGTGGTGCTCGTCGTCGGCACGGTGGTCGGCGCCTGCGCTCTGCTGGGCACCGCCGACACGGCCGCCGGCGCGCCGCGCATTCTGTTGAACTCCGAGTTCGACGGCCCCGCCGGCGCTCCGCCCGACGGGATCTGGCAGATCGCGACCGGCGGCGGCGGCTGGGGCAACAACGAGGCCCAGATCTACACCGACCATCCGGACAACATCGCGCTGGATGGCAATGGGCATTTGGCCCTGACCGCGCGTCGGGGCACCGACGGACAGATCACCTCGGCACGGATCGACACCAACGGCAGCTTCGCGTTCACCTTCGGCCGCGCCGAGGCGCGGATCGCGCTGCCCGCGGGTGCGGGCCTGCATCCCGCGTTCTGGCTGCTCGGCGCCAATCTCGACGAGGTCGGCTGGCCGGCCGCCGGGGAGATCGACGTCATCGAGACGCTCAATCAGGCCACCGAATGGCATTCCGGCGTGCACGCTCCGCAGAGCGGAACCGAACGCGGACAACAGATGTCGGCAGCGGGTCCAATACCCTTCCCGCTCGCCGGAGTATTCCGCACCTACTGGGTCGAACGCACACCTGGCCGAATCGTCACCGGCGTCGACGATACGACCCTGCTCACGGTCACGCCGTTGAACCTCGAAGAGGGCGCCACATGGGTCTTCGACGCGCCGTTCCAGCTGTTACTGAACCTCGCCGTCGGTGGCGACTGGCCGGGCCCTGCCGATGCGTCGACACCGTTGCCCGCCACCATGCTCGTCGACTGGGTAAGGGTCACCGAACTATGAATACCGCTGTGACAATCGGACCTGTGATGGCGCAGGGCGGGGTGCCCGACGGTGCGCACGCGCGCTGGATCGGATGCCTCGATATCGACCGGGTGGGAGATCACAACGGTCGAGTCACCGTGAACATCACGCGATCGGACGGATATCGACGGGCCCGGATCCTGTTGCGCGACCGGTCACAACCCATCGACTTCGTCGAGGCCGATATCGTCGGCGACGCCGTCACCCTGGACCTTCCGGGGTCCACCCCGCTGCTGGATGTGCCCGCAACAGATCCAGCCCCGCCGATATCGGTCGTGCTGTGCACCAGGGAACGGCCCGAGGATCTGGCCGGCGCCCTGGAATCACTGTCGGCCATCGACTATCCCGACTTCGAGATCATCGTGGTCGACAACGCGCCGGTGACCGATGCGACGGCACGGGTGGTCGCCGCGGCCGGCGATGCCCGCATCCGACGCGTGCTGGAACCCATTGCCGGGCTGTCCAATGCCCGTAATGCAGGTCTGCATGCCGCCCGGCATGACATCGTGGCGTTCACAGACGACGATGTCGTGGTCGACCCGTACTGGCTGCAGGGACTGGCTCGCGGTTTCGCCCGGTCCCCGGATATCGCCTGCGTCTGTGGAATGGTGCCCAGCGGGGAACTCCGCACGGCGGCGCAGGTCTACTTCGACCAGCGGGTGTCCTGGGCCGGCACGTTGGCACCGCGCGCATACTCGATGGCCGCACCGCCGCGCGACCTGCCGCTGTTCCCGTTCCAGGTCGGCGTCTATGGCACCGGAGCCAACTTCGCCATCAGACGCCGTGCGGCCTTCGAGATGGGCGGCTTCGACGAGGCGCTGGGTGCGGGCACCTTGACCAAGGGCGGCGAGGACATCGACATGTTCTTCCGGCTGGTGGCCGCCGGACACACCCTGGTCAACGAACCGGCGGCCATCGTCTGGCACCGCCATCGCAGTGACAGCACTGCGTTGCTGGCCCAGGCGCGCGGTTACGGTCTCGGCCTCGGCGCCTGGTTGACGAAGGTGTTATGCGAACCGGCTCATCGCCGGTTGGCATTCTCCGTGGCGCGCAGACAGTTCCGGTCATCGGTGCGCGCCGGCGCCGGGTACGGCGCGATCATGATTCCGCCGGCAGATCTCGGCGACAGCATCCCGCGGGCGATCGGTCGGACGGAGGTCCTATCGGTTCTCGGCGGGCCGTTGGCGCTGTGGCGGGGCCGACGCCAGGGTCGCCGCCGTGATCCGATGCGCCGGGCCGGCTGAGCCGATCCGGCTAGTCGGATGCCTTCTCCTGGTTGATACTCCGGAACACCAGGGTGGCACCGTTTTCGTAGAAGACCGTCCAGTTCGGCGATGCCCGCAGCGCATCCTGCAAGAGTTCGATGGCCTCCGGGCGATAATCGCCGTAGTAGCGCACCGCCTTGTTCGACTGTTCGCTGAACATCAGGTACGCCATGTAGGCCTCCCGTGTCGCATTGTCGTCCAAGGTGGCGATGTCATCATCGGCCGGGAAGTTCGCCTTGAGTTCCGGTAGCCGAGGATCGCGGCCATCCCACAGGTCGTAGGCTATCGATTCGTCGAAATAGGGGTTGAACAACGTCAGTTCGGCATAGTCCGCGTTGACCCGGGTGGGCATGCCGCTCGGGCGGATCATCACCAGCCGAGTGCGTGGATCGGCACCCTCGGTGATCGAGTTCATCAGGTCGATCTGTGCACGGGTCTCCACCACCATCGGCCACAGCGCCACATAACCGTGCAGGCCGGCCAACGAGAGCCCGCTCAGGCAGAGTACCGCGATCAGCCGACTCGACGCCCCGCGCATGCCGGCACGGCGGCGATCCACCGCACCGACCACGGCCGGTGCGATCAGGATCGCGCAACCCAGTATCGCGTAGAGGTAGACGCGGAAGATCGCCTCGCCACCGTAGTTCTGCCCCAGCAGCAAACCGAATGACGAGAACGCCACGATGCCCAGCGCCACAACGGGTTTCTTGCGCCGCCACCGCCACAAGGCACAACCGAATGCGGTGACCACGACCACCAGCGACAAGGATCGGACCACGATCGAGGTGAAATCCTTGGCGGGCATACCCGAACTCACGATATTGCTGGTGGCGTTGCTCACCGGGCTGCTGCCGGAGAACACCCCGTAGGGCAGCACCGCTTCGAGATTGAGCAGCAGGTAGCCGCCCACGATCGCGACCATCACCACCGAGATCCACCACGGTCGCGCGCGCCGCACCAGGCACAGCAGACACACGACGGCGACAGCCCAGAACGGGGTCAGCTGATGGGTGGGCACCGCGGCGGCGAACACGACGATTGCCAGAACGCCGGCCGGGCCGCTGCGCGGTGAGGCCAGCAGTAGCACGATCATCCCGAAGGCCAACACCAACGACCATGCCTGTGGTGAGAAGTAGTCTTGACCAACCCAATTGACCACCTCGGCCAGGAACGCCGCGGTGAGTGCGGTGCGACGCGACTGACCCATCACCCGCGCCGCGCAGTACACGGCAAGCGCGATCAGGACATGGACGATCGGCGCGAAGACATGGGCGATCATGATCGGTTGCACACCGGTGACGTCGCTGAACCAGGCGAACATGACGAAAAAGGCCGACCACTGGGCGTAGATGTCGGTCCCGTCCGGAGCGATACGCCCGTGCACGAGTATGTAGTCGACGACCGCCAGATGTTTGTAGGTCCAGTCGTAGAGCGGTACCTCGGTGGCCACGAATGTGGTCACACGGGAGACGATGATGGCTGCCGCAACGGCCACCGCGGCCGGGATCAGCCTGCGGTCGCGCACCGCGACCAGCAACGCCGATGCGCACAGCACGATACACACCGCCAACAGCGGCCCGGTGCCGGAGAACAGCAGGCCGTAGTAGCTCGCATCTACGCCAGGCAGACCCGGTACGGCAATCACCCAGACGAGGACCGCAGCAGCGCTGAGCACCAGCGAAAGGTGTTTGCGTACAACCGACCGGTGGTCCGCCGTGGGGTTCGGGACCGTCCGCCAGCGCACGCCGGAGCCGGCGCGATCAGGATTGCGGTAGTACCAGTAGCCACTGCTGACGCACACGGCGATGATCTGGGTCCACAAGATCTCGGGCGGATTCCAGCGGTAGGACCACATCGCCGTCATGGCCACCAGCGTGGTGATCGCGGCGCCGAGAACGGGAACCGTCGACAACAGCGCCCGCCGGGGAACCGGCACCCAGCTCAGCACAGCAGCGCCGGGTCCTATCGCGATGAACGCGAGCAGAGCGATCCCGCGCGCCACATCGGGCAGGCCCGTCAGGGCAAGGACACCTGCCACTGCGCCGGCCACCGCCAGATCGGCCATGCGCACCCGCAGCAGTGGCACACGGCGGCTCACCCCCACCTCTGGTCCACCGGAGCTCGAGGTCCCCGAACCGGCCTCCAGCGTGGCTGTCATCGACGAAATCCGTTGGCGATCATCGGGTGTGCTCGGCTGGTAGGTCGGCGATGGCGGCCGGCGTCTTCGTCAATCCAACGGTGCCCACTGTGATGACGGTGACCAGGATTCCGTAGATGCACAACCGCTGCACCCCACCTGGTCCGACGATGTCCACACCACCGACATAGGCGAAGTACCCGATCAGACTGGCCAGCGACGCGAGCACGGCCACCAGGCGCCGCTCCCCCGTCATCCGGGTCGTCGAACTGGTCGCGATCAGAAACGCCCCCACCGACCCGAGGGTCATGAACACCATGATGGCGGTGAGATTGCCGGTGTAGCTGACGTTCTGGGTGATCGCGCCGCTGACTGCCAGGCCGAGTCCCGCCGCCACGAGCAACAGCGCACCAGCCCGATCGGTCACCCGCTGGGCGAAGAGTCCGGCGGCGGTGAATACGACAGCCAAGCCGGCCACCACCAGGGCGATGTTCATCACCCGGTACAGCTCGCTGCACGGCCAGTTGCCCACCGGGCCGCAGAAGGCGGTTCCGAGCGGGCCGAGCAGGTCCTCGTGATAGCCGTAGAAACCGCGCCAGGACGCGGACACCACCCACTCGGCGGCAAAAAAGAGCAACGGCGCCAACGACACCCATCCGGTGAACCGGGATAGAACACTCGGACGCACTACCTCACCCTCCTTGGCCGCGGAGTCCTCGATTCGGCCCACGACGCCTCACCAGTGACGAAATCGCCGTCCCGGCAATAGAGTTCGACTCAACCGCTGGAGACTAGCAACTACGACGACGAAACTGGCCGCTACCCCTACCAGTATGATGAGCATCACTACTTTGGGTAGGCTAACCAATTCGGAGAGGACTCAGTATCCTCCACCTGGTGGCGCTAACGCCTCATTCGACCTCCCGCTAGGAACACCGCCACATGCCCACGATCGGCCGACCCGACACCCTGGAATCACGACAAAAGTCCTCGCCGGCAGCGGATCTGAGCGACCGGACACCATCTGTCGTCGCCGCCACCCCGCGACGCGGCGGACTGAGCATCGACATCGCCGCGGTCATGACCTCCAGTGCAGCCACCGGCGTACTGGGATTTGTGTTCTGGACCGTCGCCGCGCGCGGATATGACACCGCCGAAGTCGGTCGCGCATCGGCCATCATCACCTCGGCGACGCTGATCGCCATCCTTGCCAATTTCAGCCTCGGCAGCCTGTACGAGCGCTTCCTCCCGCTGGCCGGCTACCGGACGAAGAGCATCGTCCGTCAAGGCATGATGTTCGTCGCCGCGACGGCAATGGTGTTCGGCGCCGCGTTCACCGTCCTGGGACCCCGCGCCCAGTTGTTCCCGGATCCGATTGACCTACTGTTCTTCCCCTTGTTCGTGGTGATCCTGGCGATCTATGCGTTGCAGGACCAGATCCTGATCGGGCTGGGTCGAGCCCGTGCCATCGCCACCAAGAACATCAGTCAATCCATCGCCAAGCTGATCATCGTCGCGGCCATGATCCCGCTGGCGACGGGTTCGGCGATCGTCTGGTCATGGGTGCTGCCTGCGGCCGTCATCACCGGCGTCATCGCCATCGTCGTCATCCGCCGGGAGACGGGTGCCCGAACCGGAACGGCCGACCTGCCCGACCGTCGCGAGCTGGTCAACTTCTTCGCCAGTTCCTACGCGATCAATGCCATCAACGTGATCGTGCCGCTTTTGGTACCGCTGATCGTGGTGGCACAGCTCGGAACCGAGATGAACGCGTACTTCTCGATGTGCTGGCTAGTGGTCAACACGCTGGGTGCGCTGATCGTGGCCACCGCGGCGCCGTTCATCGCCACCGCATCCACCCCGGGCGCCGACGTGTGGGCGTGCACCAAGCGCTTTGTGCTGTTGTGCGGTGGATCCGCGGTCGCCGGCTGCGTGGTGCTGATGGCCACCGCCCCGTTAATCCTTGGCATCCTCGGCCCGCATTATGCGGCCAACGGCACCACGCTGATACGGACGATGGCCCTGGTGTTACCCGCGGTGGCGCTGACGACCATCTACACCGCGCTGGCCCGGCTGCAGCGCAAGCTGCGACTGGCCGTCATCTCCCAGGTGCTGCTCGGCGTGCTGGTGGTGGTCGGTGTCATCATGAGCACGCCCGAGTGGGGTATCAACGCGGTCGGATACACCTACGTCGCAGGCGAACTGCTCATCACGCTCGTCGTTCTCGGCCCCACCCTGGCATTACTGCGCCGGGTGGCCGCCACCCCGAGCGGCCAGGCCCTCGACAGCCCGGTCCGCGCGACCCCGACGAGGCCGGACCTGAGCCGTACCGCACCGATCGAATTCGACTCGGTGAACCAACGATTCGAGGAGATCGCCGAGCGCAAGCGCGACAGTGTGGCCGTGCGCACGGAGACCGCTTCCATCAGCTACGGAGAGCTCAAAGACGCCGCCGCGGTGTGGACACACGCATTGCGCCGGCGACGCGACCCAGAAGCGCCGGTGGCCATGGTGGCTGATCTGAGCCCGCAGATCGCGGCGGTGATTCTGGGAAGCTTCGCCGCCGGCGCACCGCTGGTGCCGTTGGATCCCGGTCTGCCCCATGACCGGATCACCCACATCTTCGATGCCCTGCGAGAACAAGGCCGCCACGTCGACACTGTCATCGTCGACGACTCGGACCACACCCCGGCTCGACAGATCGCCGACGGATGCGACGTCTGGCCCGCAGACACACCACCGCAAGGCATCCGCGCGCCGGGCATCTCTGCGGCGCTCGACCGCCAGCGGGTCACCAGCATCCAGTTCACCTCGGGCTCCTCCGGGGAACCCAAGGCCGTGCTGCATGTGCACGGAACCTGGTTGAGCGACTGGATTCTGCACCGTGACCGCTTCGGCATCGTCGAGGACAGTCGCGTCGCGTTGTGCATGCCGGTGAGCTTCGCCGCCGGGATGAACGTCCTCGTCGGCGCCCTGCTCTCGGGTGCCCAGGTCATCGCGATCGACCCACGCAACAGCACACCGGAGGCGGCGATCGACCGGCTCGCGGACGTGGATATCGTGATGTGCACGCCGTCGTTCCTGCAGTCGCTGACCGAGGCGGCCTGCGGTCGCACTCTGGCCGGTGTGCAGCGCATCGTGACCACGGGTGAGCCGGTGTACGGCAACGTCCTACGACGCGCGCGGGAGCTCGCGCCATACGCCGTACTGACGAACTGGGCGGGATCCTCGGAGACACTGGGCATCGCGCATTTCGACATCTGGCCCGACGAGGAGGTCCCCGCGGGGGTCATCCCGGCCGGCGTTGCCGTTCCGCACAAGGAACTCGGTATCGACGAACTCGGCCGACTGACCGTCACCTCCCCCTATGTCGCCGCCGGATACCTCAGGGCAGACAGCGCGTCCACCACCTTCACGACCAATCCCGACGGCAGCCGCACATTCGTCACCAACGACCGGGCCAGGATCAACGAGAACGGCACGCTCGTCGTGCTGGGGCGAATGGATGCCGCCGTCAAGATCCGTGGCTACCTGGTGGAGCCGGCCGAAGTGGAAGCCGCGCTGCTCGACTGCCCCGGGGTTCGCGAGGCGCTCGTCGTCGCCGACCAGCATTCCGCAACTCCAGTGCTCACGGCCTACGTGGCCCCCGACCCCGAACTGCGCAGTCCCGCGGTGGCCGATATCCGTGCCCAGTTACACACCAGGCTGCCGGCATGGATGGTCCCCACCAACGTGGTGATGCTGCAGGAGCTCCCCCGCAATGAGCGCGGTAAGGTCGACCGGCGGGCACTGCCGGCACCCACCCGCGGACCGATCATCCCACCGGCTGCCGGTCTCGAATCGCATATCGCGGCCGCCTGGGCCGAGGTGCTCAGGCTCGATCAGGTCGGCCGGGACGAGAACTTCTATGCACTCGGTGGCGACTCACTCAACGTCCAGCGAATGATCAGCCTCGTCGGAAGGGAGCACGAGGTGCGTTTGGCTGCTTCGGATTTGGCCACCGCCCCGACTGTCGCCCAGTTCACCGAAGTAGTGCGAACCCGTCGGGCCGGCGTTGCGGGTCTGCGGGATAGGGGAATCCGCCCCACCACGGTGGTGCTGCGCGCCCCCGGCGAGCACACCCGATCAACGTTGTTCTGCTTCGCCGGGGCGGGCGCCTCCGCACTGTCGTTCGTGCCGCTCACCGACCGGCTGGGTGTCGACACCGCCGTAATCGCTTTTCAAGCGCAGGGTCTGGAGAACCGCGCATTCCCGGATTGGACGATCGGAAGGGCAGCTCGGCGGCACCTGAGTGACCTCTTGGCTCTGCCGCCGATGGGTCCGTACCGGTTGGCAGGCCACTCGCTCGGTGCGTTCATCGCCATCGATGTGGCCAACCGGCTTCGGGCGCTCGGCCACCAGGTGGAACTCGTCACCCTGCTGGACCCGTTCCTGCCCCCGCGGACCGTTCGCGCTGCACGGCGGGAACTACCCGATGTCGGTTCCACACTGCTGGAACAACCTCCGACGGCGCCACGCGAACTCTGGCGGCAGCGACTGTGGTTGCCACTGGCCGGAATCCTCGACGGCACACCGGACGAGAAGGTCGCAGCGTTGCGTGAGGTGGGCGTGCGGGTCGGCCGGTTACACCGCCCCCGCCCCTATCCGGGCCGGACGCTGTTGATTCTCAGCAGCTTCAACCGCGACGACGAACGTGTGTGGCCGCAACTGCTCACCGGGGAGTTGTCGGTACAGCGGATCAACTGTGACCACGATTCGGTGGTGCGGGAGCCACACGTCGGACGGGTCGCCGAGATGATCCGCGCGCAGCGCTGAGCTGGAACCGAGCACAAAAATACGGCCCCCTCGGGTGAGGGGGCCGTATTCTGTTCTGCGCTAGCCGAAGCCTCAGTCGCTGCTGGAGCTACCCGAGGTGCTCGACGAGCTGCTGGACGAGCTGCTGGAGCTACCCGACGAGCTGCTGGACGGCTTGCTGTCCGACGACCCGGACTTCGCATCTGCCTTGTCAGACTTGTCTGCCTTGTCAGACTTATCTGCCTTGCTGTCAGCCTTATCAGCCTTGTCAGTCTTGCTGCCGGACTTGTCAGCCTTGGCATCCTTCATGTCGGCCTTGGCTTCCTTGTCGGCCTTGGCTTCCTTGTCGGCCTTGGCCTCCTTGTCGGCCTTGGCGTCCTTGTCGGCCTTGCTGTCGGCCGTGGCGTCTGCCTTCGCGTCAGCCTTGCTGTCTGCCTCGGCATCGGCGTCCGCGCTCTCACCGGCAGCTGCATCGCCGGCGGTGGTCTCCTCGGAGACAACCGGCGTGGTCGGATCGACCGCCGCGCCGGCATCCTCGGTGGCCGTCTCTTCCGCGGAACCAGCCTCTTCGGTCGGAACCGAGGTGCCCGGCTCGGCAGTTTCGCCATCGGTGGCCGGCTCTTCGGTACCCGAGGACACCGATTCGACCGGCGTTGCACCGGAGCCCGTTTCGACACTGAGCGTCACCGTGTCACCCTCGGCAGCCAGAGCGGTCGACGATACCTTGTCGAGCGTCTCGGCGCCGCTCTCCACGGCCGGCTGTCCGGTGAGTGCCCTGAGCGCATTGGCGATCAGCGACGGATACTGCACCAGGAACGAGTCGATGGGCCCACCCGGGGTCAGCAAGCCCGGGAAGACATTCCAGTCCTCGGCGATGCTGGGGCTGTAGCCGTTGAGGAACGCTCCGAGCACCTTGATCGGCAAGTTGACCGTGTGGCTGATCGCCGTCACCACATCACCGAGCTCTGCCGCGGCACGGATCTCGTCCAGGCTGTCGGTGAACCGGAAGATGGCGCTCACAAACGGAACCATGATGGCATGGGGATAACCGGCCAGCGTGGTGTCTCCGACCAGCAGCGCATCCAGGATGGCCGCGATGGCGGGAGCGCCGACGGCATTGGCAACCTGGCCCGGCACGGCGAAGCTCGGGTACAGCGGCCAACCCGCCGCGCCAAGACCGAAGATGAACCAGTCGTTGATATGAGCGAAGGCTTCGGTGAAATTACCCGCCGCCAGTTCGTTGTTGGCCCGCTCCAGGACACCCGGCAGCAGCTCGTTGTGCGCGGCCCAGCCGGCCTGTGACTGCTCCCACCCGGTCTGCAGGGTCGCCTGATGCTCGGCAAGCCGATCCTGCAACTGCTGGGCCACCGTCTCCGGACGGAACAGCAGCACCGACAACTCGCGCTGGAGCTCCTCGTTGCCCAGGATCGTCGACAGATTGGGCAGCAGAGTGGCCGAGATATCGGTACCACGGTTGTTCAGATTCTCGAAGGCCTTCGAGAACGTGGCACCGAGCACTGCGAAGGGATTCTCGAAGGCGGCGAGCTCGACCGCGCGCTGCTGCGCAGCCTCCAACGCCGGCAGGTTCTGCGCAACAGGCGTCACGGCGATGACCGACGCGCCCGTCATCGCGACGGATGCGATGAGCAACCTCTTCTTCAGAGGCGTGGATGTCGATGGCGCAGACCAGAAGTCACGCCCCGAGGCCACGGGAACAGCGAGTGACACGGTTCTCCTAGATTTACTTGATTGATGATCGGTCAGATGAGACCGACGCGAATGTTATTGCAGCGCAATATTTCTTACAAGCCCTACCTATCCTGGTAGGGCCGCATACTGAGGGGTTCATCAGGAAGTTTTGCACTGCAGCGGGAAACACCGATGGGCGCCAGGGCGATTCGCCGATGACGCCAATAGCGCTGCACTGCACTACATCAGAACAGTCAGGGGTGAACTCGTACGCGACTGTGCGCCTCCAGCACCGAGCAATCGAAGAGCATCAGCGTCTCGTCACGGATATGGGTGTCCATCTTCTTGCCGGCCACCGCATCGTAGAGCGGCGCCAGGCCACCAGATCCGGGCAGCATCCAGTCATGTGGTTCGATCATGATGCAGGCGAAGGAGGCGATGGCCGCCGGCGAAGCTTGGCACACTTCGGATTCGGCGCCCTCGATATCGAGCTTGACGATGAATGGCACCGCACCGGCAATGCCGTCCAGCAGCGTCTCCAGGGTCACCGATGGGGTGGCGCCCCTGTCGGCGACCCGATTCGCCCACGATCCCTCGTCACCGGCGCTGAGATCCACTCCGTCACCATGACTCCACAACGCGGCGTGCACCGGCCTGATCTGCGGATGGTGCGCGCAGTTCCGCTCGATCAACCGCACGCAGGCGGGGTCGGGTTCCACGGCCACAATCACTGCGCCCGGGAAGTGTTCGGCCAGATACAGCGCGGAGTAGCCCACATTTGCGCCCGCGTCGATGATCACCGGAACTCCACCGGCGCACGCGATCTCGGACGCCACCGCATTCAGTCGCGCCATCCAGAACGGATGCGCGTCGTATTCGCGCGCGGTGAAAATCTGGGCCAGCACAAAGGGATCGCTGTCACAGGGACGCACCGTCAAGCGGTGTGCGCCACACCGGACAGTCACAGGCCGGGACATGCCCAGTGCCCGCCGCGCCACCAGGCTCACCGCGGCGGGCAGGCCGATACTCTGGCTCAGCGCCAACGTGTGACCCAGCTTCTCGCGCACCCTACTCATCGCGTGGAAGCAGCCGCTCGTGCCATCCCGATACGGGCGGAACGGCGCCTGTGCTCCCGGCCGATCGTGCGCAGCACCCGCAGTCCGTCGGTCACGGCATTGAGGTTGCTGCGTCCGTAGATCCGCTTGCCTTCGAAGCTGCTGACCTCCTGGATCGCGAGGCCGTTGAGCGCGACCCTAACGTTGATGACGGTCTCGATCTCGAATCCGTCGCCCCACTGCGCCTCGGTCACGTCGGTTCGTGGCAGATCCAACACCTCCAGATGAGTCCGCCAGAATGCGTTATAGCCGTAGCACAGGTCGGTGAAGCCGGTGCCGAAAAGTCGGTTCACCAGCCAGTTCAGACCCTTGTTCCCGAGGCGGCGCAGTTTGGTGATGTCATCACTGCCTCCCGTCTCGGTGAAGCGACTTCCCTTGGCGAAGTCCGCACCGGCAATCAAAGCGCCCACGAAATCCGGGATCTCAGCAGGATCGGTCGACCCATCCGCATCGATCATCACCACGATGTCACCCGTACTGACCTCGAATCCGCAGGCGAGGGCGTTCCCCTTGCCGCCACGAGTTTGGTTGACGATCAATGCCTCTGGCCACAGTTGCCGAGCGACGTCGACCGTGTTGTCCACGGAGTTGCCGTCGACCACCACGATCTGGTCGACCGCGGGCATCCGCTTCGCGACGTAGGGCAGGTTCCGCGCCTCGTTGCGGGTCGGGATGACCACGGTGACCGTGGGCCGACCAGACCCGTCGGCATGCTCACCGGTATCCGTTCCGCGCCCCCGGTCGTGATGCTCGCGATTCACCGCATATTTGCTGTCGGCCGCGCACGATTCGATCCGAATGGATTTCGTCATTTGCTCGACACCCGTGCCCTCCACCGTATCTGTCAAGGTTTTCATTGCCTTTCACATTCGGAAGACCCAGGGATGCGCAGTGCAGACATGCTGCAGATGCGGCCCGCCGCTCAGAGGTTTGATTGCGAGAACGACACTAGCGAGCACTCACATGAAATTGTCAGCTACCTCTTAGGGTATGACGCAGACCACATGAAGGCATCAGTACGAAAGATGCCGCACACCAACACATCACAGGATCGGACTCGGTGATTACTGCGAGTTGCGCTGCGGCACGGCCAGCGTGCTTGCCACGCCCATGTGATCTGAACCGGGCAGCGCGAATCGCCGAAAGGAGATCGGTTCGAAACCACGAGCGAGAATCCGGTCGATGGCCAGTACCGGCGGGATGAGTCGTCCCGCCGGAAATGTGGGAACCACACCGGCGCCAACGTTTTCGGCGACATCCACCAGCGGCGGGGCATCGGCACGTGCCGAGTTGGCGATCAGGTCGCGATACTGCTTGTGGTCGTATGTCGAATTGAAGTCCGCGCCTACCAGCATCGGGTACCGCTCGTTCTGGAAGATCGGTCGCAGCCTCTTGAGCTCGAATACCCACTTCCAAGCCGGCTCAGGATAGGGCGGAAGCGGATGCAGGGCGTACACCGCGCTCGGCCCCATGTCCGGGATATCGGCGACCGCCCGCAGGTTGTTGAGCACAAATCCGTCGAGCTGAGCGCAGTCACGCAATGGGTATCGAGAATAGATGCCCGCACCGCCGCCACCGGTACGTGGCCGCTCACACGAGTACGGCAGCGTTCGGCCCAGGCCGGCGGCGGCCAGGTTGGCCACCGCCTCGTCGGTCAACTCGATGACCGTCAGCAGGTCGGCAGACTGGGCTTCTACGGCATCCCGTAGGGCCTTCGGATCAGCACTACCGAGCCGAATGTTGGCCTGCATCAGTTGTATCGAAACCCCGGACACCAGCTCATCGGTAGCATCCCGATACAGCGGCGCCTGCGTCGCGACACCGATGCCCAGCACCACGGCCGCCGCTGCTGCCATCCAACGCCGCCCCCCGACCACCGCGGCGAGCAGTGCCCCCGCGGCTACCAGCACGGCAATGGGCGTGAACGAAGCAGCCCAGGCCACCAGCGTGCTGGTCAACCCCACGAAGTGCGCACCCACCCCGATCATCGCGATCAAGAGCAGCAGCGCGCCGCAAAAGGCAACCGCCCGGCGAAGTGGTTGCACCGTGCTGTGATCCGCGATCTGTCAGGCGGACCGGAACAACGGTGACCAGTCACTGTCTGCCGCGAGCGCCAGCACATCCCGAGCGGCCTTGGCTGCGAGTGCGGCGCGCACCGTCGCCGGTGCGTCGCTGTGTAGTGGAGCCTCCACGCTGACCGGCACTTCGGCGGGCAGCGCGCGCAGCATCGACACCAGCCCGATGCCGCCCGCT
Source organism: Arthrobacter sp. SLBN-53 (assembly GCF_006715585.1). NCBI lineage: Bacteria > Bacillati > Actinomycetota > Actinomycetes > Micrococcales > Micrococcaceae > Arthrobacter > Arthrobacter sp. SLBN-53. Next base: position 5,097,067 of record NZ_VFNN01000001.1, on the reverse strand, counting down.
CCGGGCAACAGCCGCGCACAGCGGCCCTGATGGATGATCTCCGACATGGTCGCTGGCTGCTCGGCCGGCGCGTCACAGATCTGGATGTACCGAATCCACTCGCGCGGCAGCACTTCCAGCTCGGCAGGACTGGTCCCCGCCCGGTCGTAGTGGATGGCGTCGATCAACAGTCCCGTGGGCACCGGGCACTGGGCGACAAGTGCGGCACCCTCGTGTACGTCACGTACCGCGGTCCACGGCATCGGCTCGATATTGACCGTCATCCCGTATTCGGCAGCAAGCAAGGACAATTCGGCAAGATTGTCCGCAGTGCGCTGGCGATCTGGATCATATCCCGTCGCCAGGACCTCACCGGCCCCGAGGAAGGCGCCGGTCTCCAGGATGCCCTCGAAATCGGACCGGACGACCGTCTCCGGCACCAACCGCACCACCTCGACGTCCAGTAGCCGCAGGCCGGAATCATCAAGACGGCGGCGGGTTTCCCTGATCAAGGGCGTGGCGCCGATGGTCGGTCGCACCGGTTCCTGCTCGGTCGCGGGGATGAGCCTCAACCCGACGGCGTCGTAACCCGCCGCAGCGGCGCAGGTCACCACCTCGGCGGGATCGAGTTCCAACACAGTCAGCGGCGCCAGCGAAAGAAGACGCTCCACACCGGGCTCGTCCCGCTGCACCCTCATGACCACCGCCCTCTCCCTTCCGACTCGACCGTTTCGAGCGGAAGTACCCTCACGCGAGCCATCATTGCGGATCGGGACGGAGATATGGGCGCTACCTTTTACACCTCCGGCATTTAGGCCGGAGGCGCCTGCACTACCGGATCGGTAGTTTCAGCAAATCAGCAGCGTTCCAGCCCGGGCTGCATGATCTTGGGACCGTGGCTGCGCTGGGGGCGGTCGGCGCCCACCCGCAGCAGGTCGAGGAACAACGCCTTCACGGCATGGGGGTTCATCGGGCTGATGCTGAGCCAGTCCTGCAAAGCAGTCATGCTCACGTCCTTTACTAGTGCTCATCACGCGCTACTCGTCGGTGAAGGGCGCTCTCTTGAACTGTACCGGCGCAGCCACCATGCCGGCTCGCCGCGACACCCGTTGCACGCCCGCTACCAGGCAATTCATCTGATGTCACATTCACGGCATGAATGTGGGGGCCCTCACAGCGCCAAGATCAGTTGGGCACCAGACTGAGTCGCACGTCCGGTCCGACCGGCTCGATGGCATCGAAGCGCCACCGCTGAGCGCCTGCCATGTTCAATACGCCGATATCATCGACGGCGGTGATGGGACCGCCCAGCAGAATGGGCGCCACATAGGCGAGGATCCGGTCGATCACACCGGCCCGCAGGAAAGCGCCCGCCAACGTCGGCCCGCCCTCCAACAACACCGCGGTGCGATCGGACAGCGCCCTGATCACCTCGTGCGGATCATGGGTTCGGATCACCATCGTGCGGGAATCGTCGTTGAGAACATTTGCCTCCGAGGAGATCTCGCGCTCACCAACCACCACCCGCAAGGGTTGACGCTCGGCGAGACTGCCGTCCGGACGGCGGGCGGTCAACGTCGGGTCGTCGACGAAGACCGTTCCGGTACCGACGATGATGGCCTCGATCGTGCCGCGATGCCGGTGAACGTCGGCACGGGCGGCCTCGCTGGTGATCCACTGGCTACTGCCGTCGGCGGCCGCGCTGCGGCCGTCCACACTCGTCGCGAACTTCCAGGTGACATGCGGTAACCCGGTGCGCTGCTTGTGTAACCACTCCCGCAACGGGCCACCTGCCACCGCGCCGCCCTCGATCCCGGATCGCACCACCACACCGGCATCACGCAACCGCGACGAACCTCCGGCGGCGATCGGATTGGGATCTTCCACCGCGTACACCACCTGCGCCACACCGGCAGCCAACAATCCGTCCACACACGGCGGGGTGCGACCGTGATGGTTGCACGGCTCCAAGGTCACCACCGCCGTGCCGCCACGTGCCAGTTCCCCAGCTCGCCGCATGGCGATCACCTCGGCATGCGCGCCGCCGGTGGGTTCGGTCGCGCCGACGCCCACCACCTCTCCCCCGGCATCCAGGATGACCGCGCCCACCGGCGGATTCGGGTACGTCGCACCCTTCACCCGCTCGGACTGCTCGATCGCCAGCCGCATCGCGGCTTCCGGGGTCACAGCGTCAGGTGCGGAGAGGCTGCCGCGGCCTGCCTGCGCAAGCGGGCCACCGCATCGGCAGGATCCTCGGCGCTGTACACCGCCGACCCCGCCACGAAACAGTCCACCCCGGCCTCGGCGGCCTGTTCGATGGTGTCGGCGTTGATACCACCATCGATCTCGACCACGATCGTCAACTCACCGGCATCCACCAAGCGCCGGGCGGTGGCGACCTTGGACAGCACCTCCGGGATGAACTTCTGCCCACCGAATCCGGGTTCGACCGACATCACCAACAGGGTGTCGAACTCGCGCAGGATCTCCAGATAGGGCTCAAGCGGGGTGCCGGGCTTCACCGAGAGTCCGGCCTTGGCACCAGCGGCACGGATATCGCGCGCCACCCCGATCGGGTTGTCGGTGGCTTCGGCGTGGAAGGTGACGTTGTAGGCCCCCGCCTCGGCATACGGCGGAGCCCACCGCTCGGGCTGCTCGATCATCAGATGGCAGTCCATCGGGATGTCGGTCGCCTTGAGCAGGCTCTCCACCACCGGAAGGCCGAGCGTCAGATTCGGGACGAAATGGTTGTCCATCACATCCACGTGCAACCAATCGGCGCCGGCCACCGCGGCAATCTCATCGGAGAGCCTGGCGAAATCCGCGGACAGGATGGACGGGGCGATCAGCGGAGCGCTGGGAGTTTGACCTGCCATGCCGGTCAGCCTACTTTTTGCCCGTCCCGTCGCTGCGCTCGCCCTCAAATCCTCCCCGTCGCTTCGCTCGCCCTCGAATCCTCCCCGTCGCTGCGCTCGCCCTCGAATCCTCCCGTCGCTTCGCTCGCCCTCAATCCTTCGGGGAGCCCACCCGCAGTGCCGCGGCGAACATCGCATCGGTACCGTGCCGATGGGGCCAGAGCTGCACGTACGGTCCGTCACCCAATCCGTCCACCTCTGGGAAGAACTCCCGGGTGTCCAGCGCGGTCACCGGGTGTCTGCGCAGCGCATCGGCGACCACCCCGACCGTCTCTGCCAGGTGCGGAGAGCAGGTCGCGTACAAGACGACTCCGCCGGGCCGGGTGAGGCCGATCGCCGAGCCCAGCAACTCCCGCTGCAACCGGCCCAGGGCGGGCACATCACCCGGCTGACGCCGCCACCGCGCCTCGGGCCTGCGCCGTAACGCGCCGAGCCCGGTGCATGGCGCGTCGACCAGCACCCGATCGAAACTCCCCGCCTCCAGGCCGGTTTCACGCCCGTCGACCCGCAGCACATCGACCGGCAGGCCCGAGGTGTTCTGCACCACGAAATCGGCCCTGTGGTCGGCCGGTTCCACCGCGGTGACCCGGGCCGACGGCATGCCCGACGACGACTGGATCAATGCACCGAGAAGGGCCGTCTTGCCGCCCGGTCCGGAACACAGGTCGAGCCACCTGCCGCCGTCATCACCCTCGACCGTGGCCAGCGTCATCGCCCGCGCCACCAGCTGCGAGCCCTCGTCCTGCACCAGCGCCGCACGATCGCGCACCGCGGCGACATCGCCCGGGTCGCCGCCGGGCAGATAGACCGCATAGGGCGAGTACCGGCCGACGGTGCCGCCGGCCTGTTCGGCCAGCTCGGCCGCGGTCAGCACTCCCGGCCGAGCGGCCAGATGCACCACCGGGCGCTCGTCATCGCTGGCCAGCAGGGCATTCAACTCACCCGCTTGGGCGCCGAGCGCATCGACGAAGGCCTGCGCCACCCAGCGCGGGTGGGCGTGCACGAACGCGGCATGGCCGACCGGGTCGATGGTCGACGACGGCGCGAGCTCGGCCACCCAGGCGGCCTCGTCCTGACCCGCGATCTTGCGCAGTACTCCGTTGACGAAACCGGCACGCACCGAATCGAATTCGATTCCGGCCTGGTCGACGGTGGTGTCCACCGCCGCATGCGCATCAACCCTGGTGCGCAACAGCTGATAGGCACCCAGCCGAAGCAGATCCAGCAGTACCGGGTCGATGCGGTCCACGTCCCGGCCCGCGGCAGCAACGATGACCGCATCCAGCAGACCGCGGACCCGACAGGTGCCGTAGGCCAGCTCGGTGGCGAATGCGGCGTCGCGCCCGCTGATCCCGCGCTCGCGCAGCAATGACGGAAGTGTCAGGTTGGCATAGGCATCCCGCTCGGTGACCGCACGCAAGGTGTCGAAGGCGGCCCGGCGAGCCGGATCCAGCGGAGTACGTTGCGGACCCTTGCGCTGCGGACCGCGCTGGCCCTGGCGATGCGGCGGGCGCCCGCCCCTGCCCTGTCCCGGGCGGGTCACAGCGCACGCACCGATGCGTCCGGCCGCGCCCCACGCGCCCAATCCGCGGCGCTCATCGGCTTCTTGCCCGGTGGTTGAATCCAGCTGAGTACCACCGCATTCGAGCCGGTACCGATCCACACATCGCGCTTGCCCACCTCGATCTCGCCCACAGCGAGCTCCTTGTCCTCGTCGGGACGCACGGGTCCCACCTTCACCCGAACGTCACCGATCATGGTCCACGCCCCCGGGTTCGGCGTGACGGCCCGAATGCGCCGGTCGACGACATGGGCGGGTAACTCCCAGCGCACCCGCGCCGCGTCCACGGAGATCTTCGGGGCCACCGTAATCCCTTCGGCGGGCTGACGCACCGGCGTCAGCGAGCCGTCGGCGATACCGTCCATCGTGGCCGCCAGCAATCCGGCGCCCGAAACCGACAGTCGGGCAAGCAGATCACCCGCGGTGTCGGTGGGCGCAACGGTTTCGGTGACGACCCCGAAGATGGGTCCGGAGTCCAGGTCGCGTTCGATGCGGAAGGTGGTCGCCCCGGTGACGGTGTCACCGGCGGCGATCGCGGCCTGCACCGGTGCGGCACCGCGCCAGGCGGGCAGCAGCGAGAAGTGCAGGTTCACCCAACCGTGGGTGGGTACGGCCAGTAGTTCGTCGCGCAGCAGCGCCCCGTAAGCCACCACAGCGCAGGCATCGGGTGCCAGCTCGGCGAGTTCGGCCACGAACTCGGCGCTGTTGGGCCGCTCGGGCTTGAGCACCGGGATACCCCGCTCGGCGGCGAACTGCGCCACCGGTGAGGGCGTGGGCTTGCCCCGGCGTCCGGCCGCCGCATCCGGTCGGGTCAGCACCGCGATCACGTCGTGATTCTCGGAGTCCACGAGTGTGCGCAGCGAGGGCAACGCGGGTTCGGGGGTACCGGCAAAGAGAAGGCGCACCGCGCCAGTCTAGGTAAGACGTGGTGTCTGATAGAACTCGCGCTCGCTCACCCCGGCGATCGGCGCGACGAACATCCACGGCATCGTGGTGATCAGTCGATTAACGCCGGCCACCGCATCGTTGTAGTACTGACGCGCGAAGGCCAGCTTGTTCTCGGTATCGGTCAGATTCTGCTGCAGGTTCAGGAAATTGTTCGACGAGCCGAGTTGCGGATAGCTCTGCCCGAGCGCGAGCACCCGGCCGACCGCGCTGTCGAGCTGGCTCTCGGCCGCGCTGCGTTGGGTCACCGAGGCTCCACCGGCAGCGGCGTCCAGCGCCGCGCCGGCCCGGGCAACCCGGTCGAGGACGACCTGTTCGTGGGCGGCGAAGGTGCCGACGGTATGCACCAGACTGGGGATCAGCGACGCTCGCCGGGTCAGTTCGACGTCGATTCCCGAGAGCGCCTCCGACACCCGCAGATCGGCAGATTTGAGCTTGTTGTAGCCGACCACGATGACGACCAACACCGCCACGGCGAGCAGTAACACCAGAACGAGCACGGCCCTCACCATGAACCTCCTCCTCCTCCGCCGCCGCCTCCGCCGCCACCACTGCTGCCTCCGCTGCTGCTACTGCTGCCACCGGATGAGGACGACTGCGATGCGGTGTAGGCGCCGATCGACGATGACAACGCTGACTCGAAACTGTCGAAACTCGGTCCATCCGAGCTGAAACTCGATGAGCTGCCCGTCGATGACGACGAGTTGTACCAATCCGGCTGTGGTGCAACCACACCGGTACTCGCCTGATACTTCTGCGCCCACAGGGCCGCGGTGCCCGCGGCCACCGCGAACGGGATGTAGGCGGTGTAGAGATCCTTGCGGGCAGCGAAATCGAATCGGCTCTCGGCCGAGTCGGTGGACAGCAGTCGGTGGAAGCCGCCGGCCTGCGACCACAGCACGCGGCCGGCCTCGGTACGCCGAGTGCCGATACCGTCGCCCCAGGAGGCGGCCGAGAACAGGAAGAAGGTCGCGAACGGCAGGCCCCACAATGTGGTCGGGAATCCCCACCGACAGAATCCACAGACCATCAGGATGGCGGCCACTGCGTTGGCCGTGCGCAGCCAGAGCTCTTTGCGCCGTTTGACCAGCAAGCCGTGATCGAAGGCCCACGCCTTGACCGTCTCGGTCATCCGTTCCTTGGCAGTGCTGAGTTTTTTACCGGACTTCGCCGACTTCTTGGCCTGGAATTCCGCCCCGACGCCGATGACCCCGAGCGCCGAGCCGACCTGATAGCTGACCTGGTCGGCGGCGGCCCAGGCGTCCGGGTTCGCGATGCCGGTCACGTTCCACTGGTCGCTGTTGACCTGGCGTAGTTCGACGAGCTTGCGCTCGGCGAGGTAGAACAGCGTCGCGGTGAGGCCGTGCTTGGGAACCGATTCGGTTCGGATGTACTCGACCTGTACCGGCCCCAGTCCGGGCGGCGGCGCGTACTGCAGCCCGAAGCCGGGCGCGGGTTCGACGGTGCTGCGGAACCACAGCAGCGCGATCGCCCCGGCGAGCGCCGAGAACCCCAGCAGCATGATCACCGGGGTGACCGATTGGCCGAGAACCCGGTCCCAGTGGTGGTTCCACGGCACCTCGGCACGTGCAGGCGTCGGCATGTCCACCCCGGCACGCACCGTCAGCGGGGTGTGCGGCGCAAGGTTCTGAGCCGACAGTGTCACTGTCCTGCCCTGTGCGGTCAGTTCGGTGCACGCCCGGCCACGGCCGTAGCCGGCCGCGCACTGCGCGCCGGTGACCGGTGCAGGCAGCGTGACGGTGATGTCGGCGTTGTCGATGCGGTTGTTCCAGCCCGGGGCCACCACAGTCCAGAAGAACACCGTCTCGGACTCGTCGCGCCCGGTCCCGGACGGGAAATCCCGGCCGGCGCCCGAGGATCCCGGATCGAGCACGCCGGGCACCGAGTAGCGGATCTCGTAGACGTGGCTGCCGGGGTCCAGGGTCCAGTCCGGGTCGCCGATCTTGGCCACCCGGAACCGTTCCCGGCCCTCCCACAGCATCTGGTAGGGCTCGGGGTCACCGTCGAGGAGCACCGATTCGACATCGGGCACCTGCCGCACGTTCGGATCGTTGCGGTTGGTGATGTCCCAGTAGCGGAAGATGCCGTGCCGGCCGGATGGGAAGTCACCGGTGATGGTCTCGACGGCGTGCAGATCGCCGTCGGCGGCGACGCTGTAGTGCGCACGGTAGTCGGTGATGCGCACCGGATCCTCGGCGGGCGCGCCGTCGTTACCGTCGGCGCCGTCGAACCCGGCACTGAAAACCACCGGCCAGAGCACGCCAAACGCGATGAGCAGCAACGGGATCAGCATCTTGAACAGCCGTCCCATCACGCACCTCCCGCCGCCGTCGTGGCTAGCCTATGTGTAACGGGTCGATTTGGACGCGAACCGGCTCGTGATCGTGGCGCGAACTCAGCGAATTCACCGCCCGCCGCAGCGCCGCGGCCAGGTCCAGGCCACCGGATCGCGGCACCCGCACCAGCATGCGCGCCACCGGGCTGTCCACCGCGAGACCGGGCGGCCGGCGGGCCCCCGGCGGCAGGTCCACCGGACCCAGTGGCTCCGCGTCGTCGGGCAACCGAGCGGCATCGAGCAGGGCGTGCACCGCCTCGGGAACCCCGTCGAGCACGGCGAGGTGCACCGCGGGTGGTAGCCCCACCTCATCGCGGGCGGCCAGTTCGGATTCGGCATGCCCCAGCGGATCCCAGCGGATCAACGATTGGACGGTCGGGATCGCCGACTCGGTGATGACGGCCACGGTGCCACCATCGGCGCGGCTGCGGACCAGTGCCGATGCGGCCATCCAGCGGCGCAGGGTGTCCTCGGCGGCCCGTAGGTCCTGGCGGCCCAGCAGCGCCCAGCCGTCCAGCAGCAGCGCCGCGCCGTACCCACCCGCGGCCACCGGTTCAGCACCGGGGGTCGACACCACGACGGCGGGCTTGGCGGGCACCGTCGAGATCACCGAATCTCCCCCGGAGGTCACGACGCTGGCACCCGGCAGCGCGCGACCCAGTTCCTCGGCGGTGCGCCGCGCGCCCACCACGACGGCCCGCACGGCGTCGGAACCGCAGTTGGCGCAGCGCAGCATCAGATCGGTGCGGGCACACCAGCGACACACCGCGCCATGGGCGTCGCGCCCGGTGAGCTGCAGCGGGCCCGTGCAGTGCCGGCAGCGTGCCACGGTCCGGCACTTCGCACACGCCAGCGCCGGGATGTAACCACGCCTGGGCACCTGCACCAGCACCGGGTGCCCGGCTTCCAGGGCCGTGCGTGCCGTCCGTAACGCCATCGACGGCAGCCGGGCGGTATGGGCGGCCGGATCGCGGGCGTGATCGAAGGCGTTGTCGTCCAGCGCGACCACCCGCGGCGCGTACTGACGCACCACCGCCCGGGTGGCCACCAGGTCGTGCGCCCATCGGCTGCGTACCAGCGCGTGCGCCTCGGCGGTGCGGGCATAGCCGCCGATGACTGCCGCGCAACGCAATTGGTGGGCTCGTAGCATCGCGACATCGCGGGCGTGCGGATACGGTGCGCGCGGCTCGGACAGCGAGTCGTCGCCGTCGTCCCAGACGGCGATCAGGCTCAGCTCGGCGATGGGTGCGAACACCGCGCTGCGGGTGCCGATCACCAACCGGGACTGCCCACGCAGCACCGAAAGCCAGCGCCGGTACCGCTGTGCGGGCCCCAGCCCGGCCGATAACGCCACCGCCTGGTCACCGACGAGGGCCACCGCGGCGCGGTGCACGGCATCGACGTCACGCTGGTCGGGCACGATGATCAGCGCGCCGCGACCGGCCTGGACGGTCACCGCGCCGATCTCGGCGAGCCGGTCGGCCCAGTTCTCCCCGGGCAGCGCCTGCCACACCGCCCGCGCGGCCCGGCCGTCGCCCAAGGCGGCGACGAACTGCTCACCCCGGCCGTACGCGCTCCACGCGGAACTATCGACAGGCGCGAGATCAGCCTGATCCGACGGCGGTGCGGGTTTCTCGGCCCGGGCATGTCGCGGTGGCACCGCAAGGCGCAACACGTCGGGGCGGGTCCCGGCATAGCGTGCGGCCACCGCGTCGACCAGGCGGCGGATATCGGGCGTCAACACCGGCTCGGGTGAGATGACCCGGTCCAGCCAGCCCAACTTGCCGGCATGGTCGGTGTCCGAACGCCGTTCGAGGACGAAGGCGTCGACCAGGCGGCCATGGAAACGCACCCGCACCCGGACCCCCGGCTGGGCATCATCGGACTGCTCGGCCGACACCAGATAGTCGAAGTCCCGGTCCAGGTGTGGAACCGACAGCATCGGGACCACCCGCGCGATCGGTTCGTGCTCGGCGGGGTGTCGGGTCGCCGGGGTCACCGCACGCCCACTAGTCACGCGTCCCGCGTGCGCGACCGAAGAAGAATCCGGCGGTGATCAGGAACAGCGATGCCGCATAGGCCCACCAGATCGGCACCGCCAGCCGCTCGTCGCCGAGGACGAACTTGCTGATGCCGATCATCGAGTCCGATACCGCGAAACACAGCGCGCCGAGCGCGGTCCAGGGCGTGGGCAGCCGGGCCAACAGCGCCGCGCAGACCATCGCGCCGAGCACGCCGATGTACACCGTGACCGGCAACGCCATGCCCTGTTCGAGCAGCGCCGGCCAGAACCACACCAGCAGCCCCAGACAGGCCACCACGACCAGGCCGGCCGCGATCAACCGGGACCGTTGCCGGGCCACCAGTGGGATCAGCGCGGCCAGGAAGCACAGGTGCGCGACGAGGAACGAGGCCAATCCCAGCACGAAGGACGGTTCCCACCACGGCATGGCCAGTAGGTAGTCACCGGCGGCCGAGCCGACCAGCGCCGCGACCAACCAGCGCCGCTCCCTGGTCACCGGGTGCGTCCACGCCGCCAGCGCCAGCAGCACCGCGGCGGCCGCCTTGACCGCCGGTTGCAGGACGAACTGCCCGGTGAGCTCGGCACCGGCGGGCATCCGCAGCGCGACGGTGATCAGGAAGATGCCGTAACCGGCGCCCACCACCACCGCGAGAGCCCACAGCAGACGGGTCCGTCGCGCTGCGTACGGTGTTGCCATGCCTGAAACCGGTACCGACAGACCCGCCTTGGACCCCATCCTGGAGAAGGTACTGGACGCGGTGCCGTTCCAATTGACCATGGACGGTGGCGCCGAGGCGGCCCGCGAGCGTTTCCGCGCACTGCCACGCCGGGAGGTGCACCCCGAGCTGCGCACCGAGGACCGCATCATCGCCGACGTGCCGGTTCGGGTGTACTGGCCGCCGATACAGGACTCCCGCCCGCCGGTAATGCTGTTCCTGCACGGTGGTGGCTGGGTGGTCGGCGATCTGGACACCTATGACGGCACCGCGCGTGAGCACGCCGTCGGCACCGGCGCGGTTGTGGTGTCGGTGGACTACCGGCTGGCCCCGGAGCATCCGTACCCGGCTGCGGTCGACGACTGCTGGGCCGTGACGCAATGGGTGGCCGCCCACGCCGACGAATTGGGCGCAGACGCCACCCGCATCGCCGTCGCCGGTGATTCCGCAGGCGGCAATCTGGCCGCGGTGGTCGCCCTGCTGGCCCGTGACGCCGGACTGGACCTGCGGATGCAGCTGCTGTGGTACCCGGCCACCACCTGGGACACCTCGCTGCCGTCGTTCACCGAGAATGCCGACGCACCGATCCTCGGGCGCGGTGCCGTCGGGGGCTTCTCGGTGCTCTACGCCGGGGGTGCCGATCTGAAGAATCCGCCGGCCACGTTGGTTCCGGCCCGTGCGCCGTCGCTGGCCGGTGTCGCGCCGGCCTATATCGCGGTCGCCGGGTACGACCCGCTGCGTGACGACGGCGTGCGCTACGGCGAACTGCTCACCGACGCCGGGGTGACCGCACAGGTCCACCTCGCCGAGACCCTCGTGCACGGTTATCTCGGCTATCACGGGGTGGTACCGGTCGCCACCGATGCGGTCGATCGCGGCCTCGCCGCACTGCGCGGGGCGTTAGCCTGACGGCATGACCTCTGCGCGCCCGGCCGTCGATCCCGATCTCAAGGCTCTGCTGGATGCGGTACCCCTGGCCTTCTCCGTCGACGATGGTGTCGAGGTGGCCAGGGAGAAGTTCCGCGCGCTGAAACCACCAGCGAACATGCTGGTGCAACTGCGTATCGAGGAACGCGTCATCGGATCCGGTGAGCTGCGCGATATTCCGGCCCGGATCTACTGGCCGCCGGTCGAACAGCACGACAACCTGCCCGTCATCGTGTACTACCACGGCGGCGGGTGGGCGATCGGCGATCTGGACACCCATGACCATGTCGCGCGCGCCCACTCGGTGGGCGCCGAGGCCATCGTGGTGTCGGTCGACTACCGGCTGGCGCCCGAGCATCCCTTCCCGGCCGGGGTCGAGGATGCCTGGGCGGCGCTGCAGTGGGTGGGTGAACACGCCGCAGAGCTCGGCGGCGACCCGAATCGCATTGCGGTGGCCGGGGATTCAGCGGGCGGGAACCTCTCGGCGGTGATGGCGCTGCGGGCCCGCGATGCCGGTGGCCCGCCGCTGGTGTTCCAGCTGCTGTGGTATCCGGTGGCGGTCGGCGACCGCTCGGCACCGTCGTTCATCGAGAATGCCGACGCCTATATCCTCAATCGGGATGTCACGAACGCCTTCCTGACCTGGTACCTGCCCGGGGTGGACCTCGACGACCCGGCCGGCCTGCCGACCGATGTGGCACCGGCCAACGCCGAATCGCTGGCGGGGTTGCCGCCCGCCTATATCGGTACCGCCGAGCATGATCCGCTGCGTGACGACGGCACGAAGTACGCCGAGATGCTGGCCGCGGCGGGGGTCGCGGTGCAGCACAGCAACGAACCCACGTTGGTGCACGGCTTCGTCAGCCTGGCCCTGGCATCGGCGGTGGCGACCGAGGCCACCGATCGCGGTATCGCCGCACTGCGGACCGCGCTTCACCCGTGAGTCCCGTGACACCGGAGGTCCATACGCTGATCATCGGCGCCGGCTTCTCCGGTATCGGTGCGGCCATCGCCCTGGACCGGGCGGGGCTTGGTGACTACCTGATCGTGGAGGCCGGCGCCGAGGTCGGCGGCACCTGGTACTGGAACACCTATCCCGGTATCGCCGTGGACATCCCGTCGTTCTCCTATCAATTCTCGTTCGAACAGAGTCCGGATTGGTCACGCACCTACGCACCCGGTCGGGAGCTGAAGGCGTATGCCGATCACTGTGTCGAAAAGTACGGGATCGCCTCGCGGATCCGATTCGACACCGAGGTCACCGGTGCCCGTTTCGACACCGAGAACAACCTGTGGGTCGTGCAGACCGACGGCGGCAGCATCGCGGCGCGGCACCTGATCAACGCCGCAGGCGTGCTCAATGTGCCCAAGATGCCCGATATCGCCGGGGTGCGCACCTTCGCCGGGACCACCATGCACACCGCCCGCTGGGACCACGGTGTCGACCTGACCGGTAAGCGGGTCGCGGTGATCGGGACCGGAGCCTCCGCCGTGCAGCTGATCCCGGAGATCGCACCGATCGTCGAGCAGCTCAACGTTTTTCAGCGAACGCCGATCTGGTGTTTCCCGAAGCTCGACATGCCGCTGCCCGCCCCGGCGCGGTGGGCCATGCGCCTGCCGCTCGGCAGTGCCGTGCAGCGCGCGCTCAGCCAGGCCTATGTCGAGGTGACCTTCCCACTGTCCGCGCAGTACCACAGCGTGTTCCCGCTCAGCGGCGGCACCCGGCGGCTGGGCCTGAACTATCTGCGCCGCGAGGTCGAGGACCCGGTACTGCGGGACAAGCTGACCCCGCGTTACGCGGTGGGATGTAAGCGACCCGCGTTCCACAACGGCTACCTGAGCACATTCAACCGGGACAACGTCGAGCTGATCACCACGCCCATCGAGGAGATCACCCCGACCGCCGTGGTGACCTCGGACGGCGTCGCCCACGATATCGACGTGCTGATACTGGCGACGGGCTTCGCAGTGCTCGACGTCGACTCGGGAACCTTCCCGCTGATCGGGGCAGACGGCGAGTCGCTCGCCGAGTTCTGGACGCGGAACCGGATGCAGGCCTACGAGGGTGTCAGCGTGCCGGGATTCCCGAACTTCTACAACGTCTGCGGGCCCTACGGTTACGTCGGTTCGTCGTACTTCGCCCTGATCGAGACGCAGACCCGCCATATCGTGCGGTGCCTGCGCGAGGCGACGCGGACCGGCGCCACCAGGGTCGAGGTCCGCCGAGAGGCCAATGCGCGCTATTTCGACGAGATGATGCGCAAACGGCACCGGCAGATCTTCTGGCAGGACAGCTGCTCGTTGGCGAACAGTTACTACTTCGACCGCAACGGCGATGTGCCGCTGCGACCGGCGAGCACGCCGGAGGCGTGGTGGCGCAGCCGCAGCTTCCCGCTGCGCGATTACGCGTTCACGGCCGGCACATAGCGATTTCGGCGCGGAAACGTACGGTGAGCGTACGTTTCCGCGCCGAAATCGTAGAGAAGGTGACTAGACCGAGGCCTTGAGTTCGTCGACCTTGTTGGTGCGCTCCCAGGGCAGGTCGACATCGGTGCGACCGAAGTGGCCGTAGGCGGCGGTCGGTGCGTAGATCGGCCGCAGCAGGTCCAGATCGCGGACGATGGCGCCGGGACGCAGGTCGAACACCGCGGTGATGGCCTTCTCGATGCGGGCCGGGTCCACGGTCTCGGAACCGAAGGTCTCGACGAACAGCCCGACCGGGGCCGCCTTGCCGATGGCGTAGGCGACCTGCACCTCGACGCGCTCGGCCAGGCCGGCGGCGACGACGTTCTTGGCGACCCAGCGCATGGCGTAGGCGGCCGAGCGGTCCACCTTCGACGGATCCTTGCCGGAGAAGGCGCCGCCGCCGTGGCGGGCCCAGCCGCCGTAGGTGTCGACGATGATCTTGCGGCCGGTCAGGCCGGCGTCGCCCATCGGGCCGCCGAGGACGAACTTGCCGGTCGGGTTGACCAGCAGCCGGAAGTCCGAGGTATCCAGGGTCTCGTGACCGAGCTCGTCGAGCACGGTGTTGACCACCTGCTCGCGGATATCGGGCGCCAGCTGGCCGTCGAGATCGATACCCTCGGCGTGCTGGGTGGAGAGCACGACGGTGTCCAGCCGGATCGGGGTGGTGCCGTCGTACTGGACGGTGACCTGCGTCTTGCCGTCCGGGCGCAGGTAGGCCAGCTTGCCGTTCTTGCGCACCTCGGTGAGCCGGCGCGCCAGCCGGTGCGCCAGCGCGATGGGCAGCGGCATCAGCTCGGGGGTGTCCTTGATGGCGTAGCCGAACATCAGGCCCTGGTCACCGGCGCCCTGCAGATCCAGCGGATCGCCGGCGCCCTCGACGCGGGTCTCATGCGCGGTGTCGACGCCCTGGGCGATATCGGGCGACTGGCGGCCGATACCGATGTTGACTCCGGCGGTCTCGCCGTCGAAGCCCTTGTCCGAGGAGTCGTAACCGATCTCCAGGATGCGGTCACGCACCGTCTGGCTGATATCGGCGAAGGCCTCCTTCGCCGACGTGGTCACCTCACCGATCACGTGCACCTGGCCGGTGGTGACGGCGGTCTCGACCGCGACGCGGGACTTGGGATCTGCGGCCAGCAAAGAATCCAGGATCGAGTCGCTGATCGCATCACAGATCTTGTCGGGGTGTCCTTCGGTGACCGACTCGCTGGTAAACAAGCGACCTGCGCTCACGTGGCATCCTCCATTAGTTAGACAGTCAAATCATTGATGTGCTCATTGGCAGCCAACAGGTAAATCTTGATTGGCGCAACCGTTACCTGCACCGCGAAGTCACCGGTGTACGAGCGCTCCGATCGCATCCACGATACGGCTTGCCATCAGAGTCTTCGAACCGTGCTCCAGTGCCGTTTCGGTGCCGTCGGCCGACAGCATCCAGCCATCATTGTGGTCCACCTCGAACGCCTTACCCTCCCCGACGGCATTGACCACGAGCAGGTCGCAGCCCTTGCGCTTGAGTTTGGACCGCGCGTGGAAGAGCACATCACCGTTGGCATCGCCGGTTTCGGCGGCAAAACCGACGATGACCTTCATATTGTGCAGCTGGCCGTCGGCCCTGGCCCGCACGGCGCCGGCCAGCACATCATCGTTGCGCACGAGGTCGACCGAGGGCGCGCTGTCGTCATCGACGCGCTTCTTGATCTTGGCCGTGGCCACCTGGGCGGGCCGGAAATCGGCGACCGCGGCGGCCATCACCAGCACATGCGCCTCGGGCGCCAGCTTGGTCACGGCGGCACCGAGCTGGGCGGCCGAACCGATGTGCACGACCTCGACGCCGGCCGGGTCGGCCAGGCCGGAGGTGTTCCCGGCGATCAGGGTCACGTCCGCACCCCGCTGGGCCATCACTCTGGCGACGGCGTAGCCCTGCTTGCCGGAACTGCGATTGCCGATGAATCGGACCGGGTCCAGGGGTTCGCGGGTACCACCCGCGGTGACGAGTACCTTCACCCCGGCCATGTCGTAGGGCAGCGCGTCACCGCGCTCGAGCAGCAACCCGGCCAGAGTGGTGATCTCCTCGGCCTCGGGCAGCCGTCCCGGGCCGGTGTCGGCGCCGGTGAGCCGGCCCGACGCAGGTTCCAGCACGATGTTGCCACGACGGCGCAGGGTGGCGACGTTGTCGGTGGTGGCCGGGTGGAACCACATCTCGGTGTGCATGGCCGGCGCGAACAGCACCGGACATCGCGCGGTGAGCAGCGTTCCGGTGAGCAGGTCGTCGGCACGCCCGGCGGCTGCGCGTGCCATCAGATCCGCGGTGGCGGGGGCGACCACCACGAGATCGGCCTGCTGGCCGATCCGCACGTGGGGCACCTCGTCGACGTTCTCGAAGACCCCGGTGTGCACGGGCTGGCCGGACAGCGCCTCGAAGGTGGCCGCACCGATGAACTTCAGCGCCGACTCGGTCGGCACGACGCGGACCGAATGGCCGGCCTCTTTGAGCTGGCGCACGACTGTGCACGCCTTGAAGGCGGCAATCCCGCCGGCAACACCGACGACGATCCGCTTCTGCTCCATGTAGCCGAAAGGCCCTACTGCTCGCCCTCGGCGTGCTCGAGCAGGTCGGAGTGGATCTCGCGCATGGCGATCGAGAGCGGCTTCTCCTGCAGACCCGGCTCGACCAACGGGCCGACGTACTCCAGGATGCCGTCACCGAGCTGGTTGTAGTAGTCGTTGATCTGCCGCGCGCGCTTGGCGGCGTAGATGACCAGCGCGTACTTGCTGGAGGCGCGGTCGAGCAGCTCGTCGATCGGCGGATTGGTGATGCCCAGCGGTGTGTCGTATGCGCTGGCGGCGTCGATGTTCTCGACAGGCGTGCTCACGAAATATCTCCCGGTGTAATCAAGATTCGGCGTTAGCGAAAATGTAGTTGACGGCTGTGTGGCAGCGCCGTCGCATGGTGCGAGGCGCCATCGCTCAGTGGGCCACCAGCAAGGATACCAATTCCGAGCACGCTGACTCCAATTGACTGTTGACAACCACCACGTCGAAGTCATCCTTGGCCGCGAGTTCCTGCCTGGCGGTCGCCAGGCGACGGGCCTGGACCTCCGGGCTCTCGGTGCCCCGTCCGGTCAGTCTCTCCTCCAACGCCTCCCAACTGGGCGGGGCCAGGAAGACCGAGATCGCCTCGGGCATGGCGGCCTTCACCGCGCGGGCACCGGCCAGATCGACCTCGATCAGAACCGGCACGCCGGCGGCCGTCGCGCTGCGCACCGGGGCCGCGGGGGTTCCCGACCGATGCAGGCCGCCGTGGATATCGGCCCATTCGAGCAGTTCGTCGTCATCGATCAGGCGCTGGAACTGCGCGGGCGAGACGAAGCTGTAGTCCACACCGTCGACCTCACCGGGTCGCGGTGCGCGTGTCGTCACGGACACGCTGAAATGTAGGTCGGGAATCCGGTCACGCAGGCAGCGGACCACGGTGGACTTCCCGACAGCGGACGGGCCGGACAAAACCACGACTGCGGCCTTGCCCGGCCCACCACCGGTTCTCACTTGTTCGCGCTCAGGAGAAGTCGAACTTCTCCAGCAAGGCCTTGCGCTGACGGTCGCCGAGGCCGCGCAGGCGGCGGGTCGGAGCGATCTCCAGCTCGGTCATGATCTCCTGTGCCTTGACCTTGCCGACCTTGGGCAGGGCCTCCAGCAGCGCGGAAACCTTCATCTTGCCCAAGACCTCGTCGGTCTCGGCGTCGGTGAGCACCTGCTTGAGGTTGGTGCCGCCGCGCTTCAGCCGATCTTTGAGCTCGGCTCGCGCTCGACGTGCGGCAGCAGCCTTCTCCAACGCTGCCGCGCGCTGTTCGTCGGTCAACTGGGGAAGGGCCACGGGGTTCCTCCGTCTCTCGCCATCTGTTGTTTCATCACGGCTGGATCACGTAACCAGCCAGCGACGACGACCGTACCCACGCATCCTGACGAAAGCTAACCCCACCCCCGGGTAATCCGGCCAAAAGACCAGCGTGTACAGCGTGCGCCGAGCGCACCGCGCCGGATCCGACACATTGCCGATCGGCCCCCTGCACACACGATGTGCCTGCATAACGGGGGTTTTCGCACCTCAGCGAGGTTGGCGCTGGTTTCGGCGCGCGTCACCGGAACCCCCGGTAAACACCGATCCTGGCGGTGGAATGAGAAATTTTCGCTGGTCATGGCGTGTCGGGCGTGTCGCCGGCCCGGAGCTACCGGTCGGTAGCGTCGTCGAGCGGGCCCGGTCGCACCGCGGGCGGTCACCTTCCACGCATGACCGCCCGATCGAGGCGACAGCGGCACGCCAGGAGGGTGCACGGGGCCCTCAGGCCAGCCGGGTGAGCTGCTCACGCAGCCCGGCGACCACCGCCCGCATCGCCTCGACGTCCGGACCGGCGCGCAGGATCTCGCGCGACACCGCGGGCAGCACCCGCGGCCCCAGCCGGCCGAGGTCCTGCACGCGGCCGCCCTGTGCACCGACCCCCGGTGCCAGCACCGGCCCGTCCAACGCCTCCAGATCCGGCGGCTGCGCCAGCGTGGCACCCACCACGACGCCCACCGACCCCGCGCCCGTGCGGCGGTTCTCCGCACCCACCGCGTCCACGATCGTCTGCGCCACGGTGCGATCCCCGGCCAGCGCCCCCTGCAGACCAGCGCCCTCGGGATTGGACGTTGCGGCCAGCACGAACACTCCCCTGCCGTTGGCGGCGGCGAGGTCGAGCAATGGGCGCAACGATTCGAAGCCCAGATACGGCGACGCGGTGACGGCGTCGGCGGCCAGCGCGGTATCGCCGGCCCAGGCCTGGGCGTAGGCGGCCATGGTCGAGCCGATATCACCACGCTTGGCGTCGGCGAGCACCAGCACCCCGGCATCACGCAGCGCCGCCATGGTCGCCTCGAGCACGGCGAAGCCGGCCGAGCCATACGCCTCGTAGAAGGCCACCTGCGGTTTGACGATCGCGACATCGGCGAAGGCCTGCACGCAGATTTCGCTGAACGTGCGCAGCCCGTCGATACCGGCGCCAAGCCCCCATGCCGCCAAAAGCTCCGGGTGTGGGTCGATCCCGGGGCACAGCGCGCCCCTTGCCGCGACGGCGTGGGCCAGCCGCACCCCGAACGGGGTCACTTCTCGGCCAGTTGGCTGTGCAGCTCCTGCAGCGAGCGCACCCCGATATCACCGCGGATCCCGGCCTCGATGCCCTGCACCGCGGCCGACGCGCCCTGCACCGTCGTCACGCACGGGATGTTCACCGACACCGCCGCCGAGCGGATCTCGTACCCGTCGATGCGTGGCCCGGAGTTGCCGTACGGGGTGTTGATCACCATGTCGACCTCGCCGGCGCGGATCACCTCGACCGCCGAGCGACGCCCGTCGGTGCCGGATTCGTTCTCGGTCTCGAAGTGCTTGCGTACCTCGTCACACGGAATGCCGTTGCGGCGCAACATCTCCGCGGTACCCTCGGTGGCCAGCACCCGGAACCCGAGGTCGGCAAGCCGCTTCACCGGAAACACCAGCGAGCGCTTGTCGCGGTTGGCCACCGAGACGAAGACCGTGCCGGAGGCGGGCAGCGAACCGTAGGCCGCACTCTGGCTCTTGGCGAACGCGGTGCCGAAATCGCGGTCGATACCCATCACCTCGCCGGTCGACTTCATCTCCGGGCCCAGCAGCGAATCCACCTGGGAACCATCGGCCTTGCGGAACCGGTGGAACGGAAGGACCGCCTCCTTGACCGCGATCGGGGCGTGGGGGGACACCGTGGCCCCGTCACCGGTGCGCACCAACACACCTTCGGCGCGCAGCTCGGCGATGGTGGTGCCCAGCATGATCCGCGCGCATGCCTTGGCCAGCGGCACCGCGGTGGCCTTGGAAACGAAAGGCACCGTACGGGACGCTCTCGGGTTGGCCTCCAGGACGTAGAGCACATCGTCCTTGAGTGCGTACTGGACGTTGAGCAGTCCGACCACGCCGATCCCGTGCGCGATGGCCTCGGTGGCCTGGCGGACCTTCTCGATATCGGTGCGGCCGAGGGTGACCGGCGGCAGCGCGCATGCGGAGTCGCCGGAGTGGATACCGGCCTCCTCGATGTGCTCCATGACGCCACCGATATAGACCTCAGTGCCGTCGCACAGCGCGTCGACGTCGATCTCGATGGCGTCCTCCAGGAACCGGTCGACCAGCACCGGATGCTCCGGGGACAGTTCGGTGGCGCGCTCGATATAGCCCTGCAGGGTCTCGTCGTCGTAGACGATCTCCATACCGCGGCCGCCCAGCACATAGGAGGGGCGCACCAGCACCGGGTAGCCGATATCGGCGGCGATGCGGCGGGCCTGCTCGAAACTGGTGGCGGTGCCGAAGCGCGGGGCGGGCAGGCCGGCGTTGACCAGCACCTCACCGAACAGGCCACGGTCCTCGGCCAGGTCGATGGCCTCTGGCTTGGTGCCCACGATCGGCACCCCGGCACGCTCGAGGCGCTCGGCCAGGCCCAGCGGGGTCTGCCCGCCGAGCTGCACGATGACGCCGACGACGCCGGGACCGCCACTGCCCGAGTCCTGCTCGGCGTGGTAGACCTCCAACACGTCCTCGAAGGTCAATGGCTCGAAGTAGAGCCGGTCGGCGGTGTCGTAGTCGGTGGACACCGTTTCGGGGTTGCAGTTGACCATCACCGTCTCGAACCCGGCCTGGCTCAACGTGGTCGCCGCGTGCACACAGCTGTAGTCGAACTCGATGCCCTGCCCGATGCGGTTGGGTCCCGATCCGAGGATCAGCACCTTGGGCTTCTCGGTCTGCGGGGCGACCTCGGTCTCGGCCGCGGGGTCCAGCTCGTAGCTGCTGTAGTGATACGGCGTGCGGGCCTCGAATTCGGCGGCGCAGGTGTCGACGGTCTTGTAGACCGGGCGGATGCCGAGCCGCTCACGCAGTGCCCGCACACCGTCCTCACCGGCGAGTTCGGGACGTAGCGCGGCGATCTGGCGGTCGGATAGTCCGTTGTGCTTCGCCCGGCGCAGCAACCATTCGTCGAGCACCGGCGCGTCGACCAATTCGGCGCGCAATGCCACCAGCCCGTTGATCTGGTCGACGAACCAGGGATCGACTCCGGACGCGTCGGCGACCTGCTCGACGGTGCCACCGAGGCGCAGTGCCTGCTCGATGTCGTAGATGCGGCCGTCGGTGGCGGTGCGCAGATCGGTGAGCAGCTCCTCGAGGGAGGCGTCGCGGTCAGGCCCGGTCCAGAAGCCGGCCCGCTTGTTCTCCAGGGACCGCATCACCTTCCCGAGCGCCTCGATGAAGTTGCGGCCCAACGACATCGCCTCACCCACGGATTTCATGGTGGTGGTCAGCGTCGGGTCGGCACCCGGGAATTTCTCGAAGGCGAACCGCGGTGCCTTGACCACGACATAGTCCAGGGTCGGCTCGAAACAGGCCGGGGTTTCCTTGGTGATGTCGTTGACGATCTCGTCGAGGGTGTAACCGATGGCCAGCTTGGCGGCGATCTTGGCGATCGGGAAACCCGTCGCCTTGGACGCCAGCGCGCTGGACCGCGAGACGCGCGGGTTCATCTCGATGACGATGAGCCTGCCGTCTTCGGGGTTGATGGCGAACTGGATGTTGCAGCCGCCGGTGTCGACACCGACCTCGCGCAGGATCGCGATACCCAGATCGCGCATCGTCTGGTACTCGCGGTCGGTCAGCGTCATCGCCGGGGCGACGGTCACCGAATCACCGGTGTGTACACCCATCGGGTCGAAGTTCTCGATCGAGCAGACCACCACCACGTTGTCGTGGTGATCGCGCATGAGCTCGAGCTCGTATTCCTTCCAGCCGTAGATGGACTCCTCGATCAGCACGTTCGCACTCGGTGACGCGGCAAGGCCGTCGCCGGCCATCCGCTCGACATCCTCGGCCGAGTAGGCCATACCGGAGCCGAGGCCGCCCATGGTGAAGCTGGGGCGAACGACGACGGGCAACCCCAGGTCGGCGACCGTGTCACGCACCTCGTCCATGGTGAAACACACCCGGCTGCGGGCGGATTCGCCGCCCACCTTGGCCACGATGTCCTTGAACTTCTGCCGGTCCTCGCCGCGCTGGATGGCATCGAAATCTGCGCCGATCATCTCGACGCCGTAGCGCTCCAGTGCCCCGTTCTCGTACAGCGAGACCGCGGTGTTCAGGGCGGTCTGCCCACCGAGGGTGGCCAGCACCGCGTCGATCTTGTTGCCGCGCTCGGCCTGCTGGGCGATGACCTTCTCGACGAAGCCCGGGGTGATCGGCTCAACATAGGTGTTGTCGGCATATTCGGGGTCGGTCATGATCGTCGCCGGGTTGGAGTTGATCAGGGTGACCTGCAGGCCCTCGGCGCGCAGAACGCGGCAGGCCTGGGTGCCCGAGTAGTCGAACTCCGCGGCCTGGCCGATCAGGATCGGCCCGGAGCCGATGACCAGGACGTGGTTGAGGTCGGAACGACGTGGCATTATTTCTCTCCCGCCTTGCGGCCCAACAGGTCGATGAACTGGTCGAACAGGTACTCCGCGTCACGCGGACCGGCCGCGGCCTCGGGGTGGTACTGCACCGAGAACGCGCTCCCGTCGATGAGCTTGATGCCCTCGACGGTGCCGTCGTTGGCGCAGGTGTGGCTGACGATGGCCCTGCCGAAGTCGGTGTCGAACTCCTCACCCGCCTCGCCTTCGAGGGCGAACCCGTGATTCTGCGCGGTGATGGCGACGCTGCGGGTGGCGTGGTCGATCACCGGGATGTTGATGCCGCGGTGCCCGAAGGTCATCTTGTAGGTGGACCGGCCCAGCGCGCGGCCCAGGATCTGGTTACCGAAACAGATTCCGAACAGCGGGATTCCAGCGCCGAGCACCTCGCGGGTGACCTCGACGATGTGATCGGCGGTGGCCGGGTCGCCCGGCCCGTTGGACAGGAACACACCGTCGGGGTTGAGCTCGGCGATCTGGGCGAACGTGGCGGCCGAGGGCAGCACGTGGGTGCGGATGCAGCGCTTGGCGAAGTTGCGCGGGGTGTTGGTCTTGATGCCCAGGTCGATCGCGGCGACCGTGAACCGGTGCTCGCCGGCGGGATCCACCGTGTACATCGAGTCGGTGGACACCTCACCGGCCAGGTCGGCCCCCAGCATCGAGGGCTGGTTGCGCACCCGGTCGACGAGGGTGTCCACATCTGCGCCGTCGGCGAGGGCGGAACCGGAGAAGATGCCGGCCTTCATCGAGCCGGCCGTGCGCAGATGCCGCACGACCGCCCGGGTGTCGATCCCGGCGATCCCGACGATGCCCTGGCGCTGCAGCTCGTCGTCGAGGGTGCCGGTGGCACGCCAGCTCGACGGGCGCGGCGAGGCGTCGCGGATCGCATAACCGGCGACCCAGATCCTGTCGTCGCGGCTCTCGCCGTCCTCGCCGTTCCAGCCGGTGTTGCCGATCTGCGGCGCGGTGGCCACCACGATCTGGCGGTGATAGCTCGGGTCGGTCAGCGTCTCCTGGTAGCCGGACATGCCGGTGGAGAACACCGCCTCACCCAGCGTCTGTCCGATCGCGCCGAAGGCGGTCCCGGTGAACACCCGGCCGTCCTCCAGCACGAGCAGGGCACGCTCCGCGGTACCGCTGCGCTTGTCGCTGACCGTCACTCGTCCTCCTTGACCCAGTTCTTTGTTTCTGTCCGGTCGTCCGGCCGGAAGCCGGTGTCGATCTCGGTACCCGACGGAAGTGTCCAACGGATGGCCACGATGCCCTCGTGGGTGAGGGCCTTCCCGGCCATCGCCCGCTCACCGCGCACCGCGACGATGGACTCGTCGGGGATCCAGATGGGGCCGGTTCCGCTGCGCTGCACCATGATCCCCTCCGGATAGCGGGTCAGCGCACCCTTGGACCGGAAGCCCAGTGCGGCCGCGGCCACCTTGTCGTTCCAATGCGGTGCGATGGTGCTGCCGACGTAGAGCCCCTTGGTGGGCCCGGCCAGCGCAGGCCCGACGGTGTCGGGCAGCGGGGGCAGGTTGCCGATCATCTCGACCTGCCGCTCGATGCGATGCCGCCACCCGGTGAGCAGCCTGCGGATGAAGAACCCGATCAGCAGGGCGATGACGGCCGCCAGGATGAGCGACCCGATCAGTGTGCCTTCATTCATGCGCGATCCGCTCCGCTACTCGCTGGGCCTTCATGCGCGATCCGCTCCGCTACTCGCTGGGCCTTCATGCGGCGGGGCTCCGGCCGTCACGCGCGGTGATCTTCCCGCGCAGCAGGGTCAGCGTCACCTTCGCCGGCAACTCCATCGACTCGAACGGCGTGTTGTCCGACCGGCTTGCCAACGACGATCCGGTGACCGTCCAGGTGGTGTCCGGTTCGACGACGGTCAGGTTGGCCGGCTCCCCCACCGCCAGCGGGCGGCCCTGGTCGGGCAGTCCGACGATGGCCGCCGGCGCCTCGCTCATCACCCTCGCCACATCGCGCCAGCTCAGCAGGCCCGGTTGCACCATGGTCTCGACGATCACCGACAGCGCGGTTTCCAGACCCAGCATGCCGGGGCGGGCGTTGGCGAACTCGCAGCATTTCTCCTGTTCGGCGTGCGGCGCGTGATCGGTGGCCACGCAGTCGATCACGCCGTCGACGAGTGCCTGCCGCAACGCCTGAACGTCACTGGCCTCGCGCAGCGGCGGATTGACCCGATTGCGGCCGTCATAGCTGGCCAGCACGCCGTCATCGAGCAGCAGGTGGTGCGGGGTGACCTCCGCGGTAATCGAGATCCCTTGTGCCTTGGCCCATTTGAGCAGTTCCACGGTTCCCGCGGTGGAGGCGTGGCAGATGTGCACGCGCGCGCCGGCATCGCGGGCCAGGATCGCGTCACGGGCGACGATGGACTCCTCGGCCGAGCGCGGCCAGCCGGCCAGGCCCAGCTTCGCGGCATGGGGACCCTCGTGTGCGACGGCACCCACGGTGAGGCGTGGCTCCTCGGCATGCTGGGCGATCAGCACGCCCAGACCGTTGGCGTACTCCAGCGCGCGACGCATGATCAGCGGATCGTGCACGCAGATACCGTCATCGGAGAACATCCGGACCTGACCGGCACCGGCTGCCATCAGCCCCATCTCGGTGAGCTGTTTGCCCTCCAGGCCCACGGTGACCGCACCGACCGGGTGCACGTCGACGAGCCCGACCTGCCTACCCCGATGCCAGACGTGGTCGGTCACCACCGGGCTGTCGGCCACCGGGTCGGTGTTGGCCATGGCGAACACCGCGGTGTAGCCACCGAGTGCGGCGGCGGCCGAACCGGTTTCGATGTCCTCGGCGTATTCGCGACCCGGTTCGCGCAGGTGGGTGTGCAGGTCGACGAAGCCCGGCAACAGGATCTGGCCGGTGGCGTCGATCTCGGTGTCGGCGGAGCCGGACCCGATCCCCGCTTCGATCCGGGTGATCTGGCCGTCGGCGATCAGCACGTCGACGGGGTCGCCCTCACCGTAGAGGCGGACGCCCTTGATCAGAACACTCACGCCACCACTCCCACTCCGTCAGCGTCGGCACCCACGAGCAGGTGGAACAGCACCGCCATCCGCACATGGACACCATTGGAAACCTGTTGCAACACCGCTGATTGCGGGGAATCGGCCACCGAGTAGGCGATTTCCATACCCCGCAGCATCGGTCCCGGATGCAGCACCACCGCATGGTCGGCGAGCTGTGCCTGCCGCTTCTCGGACAATCCGTAGAGCACCGAGTACTCCCGCGCCGACGGGAAGAAACCGCCGTTCATGCGTTCGGCCTGGACGCGCAGCATCAGCACCGCATCCGCGGCGGGCAGCTCGGCGTCCAGATCATGCGATACCGTCACCGGCCAGCCGGCCACACCCACCGGCAGCAGTGTCGGCGGAGCGACCAAGACCACCTCGGCACCGAGCGTGGAGAGCAGTTCGACATTGGAGCGGGCCACCCGGCTGTGCAGCACATCGCCGACGATCAGGATCCGCCTGCCCGCGATGGTGCCGAGCCGTTGGCGCAACGTCAGCGCATCGAGCAACGCCTGGGTGGGATGTTCGTGGGTGCCGTCACCGGCGTTGATCACCGACGGTCCCTTACCGCCGGACTCGGCGGTCCACTCCGAAAGCTGCTGCGCCGCACCCGAGGCCGGATGCCGAATGATCAGCGCGTCGGCACCGGCAGCGCGCAGGGTCAGGGCGGTGTCACGCAGTGACTCGCCCTTGGCCACCGAGGATCCCGAGGCGCTGACGTTGATGACGTCGGCACTCATCCACTTGCCTGCCACCTCGAAGGACACCCTGGTGCGGGTGGAGTTCTCGTAGAACATCGTGATGATGGTGCGCCCGCGCAGAGTGGGCAGCTTCTTCACCTCGCGGCCCAGCAGTGCCTCGCGGAACCGGTCGGCGTCGTCGAGGATCGCAGTCGCCTCGTCGCGGGACAGCTCCGCGGCGGTCAACAGATGCTTCATGAGCGGTCAGGTCCTCCATACGGTGCGATCCGCACGCTGTCCTCCCCGTCGGGTTCCTGCAGGCGCACCTTCACGTTCTCGGCGCGTGAGGTGGGCACGTTCTTGCCGACATAGTCGGCGCGGATGGGCAACTCCCGGTGGCCGCGATCCACCAGCACCGCCAGTTGCACGATCCGGGGCCTGCCGATATCGCGCAGGGCGTCCAGGGCCGAGCGCACCGAGCGACCCGAATACAGCACATCGTCGACCAGGATCACCAGAGCACCGTCGATACCGCCGGCCGGGATCGAGGTGGACTCCAGCGGGCGGGGCGGTTTGAAGTTCAGGTCGTCGCGATAGAGCGTGATGTCCATCGCCCCGTGCGGCAGCGCCACCCCGGAGAACTCCTCGACCTTCTCGGCGAGCCGCGCGGCAAGTGTGACGCCGCGGGTCGGGATGCCCAACAGCACCACCCGCGGAGCATCCGGCGAGTCCAGTGCGGTCTTCTCGATGATCTGATGCGCGATGCGCGAAATCGTCCGGCTCACATCCGCGGCGGACATCAATTCCCGGTCGGGGCTCGGTACCGCTTCGCCCACAGTCAACCTGGACCTCCTTCTCCGCCTCTCTGGACGGATCGTTAAAGGACGTCGAACTGTCGGAGAGCCTATCAGGCCGCCGCGCCGACCTCGTCGCGCAGTGATGTGCCCTTCGTCTCGGGCAGTGCCCAGGTGCACAACACGCTGACGGCCACGAATCCGGCCATCATCAGGCCCACCGCCCAGCCGCCGAAGTCGTCGACGAGCAGACCCGCGACCAGTGGCGGCAGCGCGCCGCCCACGATGCCTGCCAGATTGAAGGCCAGTCCGGCGCCGGTGTACCGGTATCGCGTGGCGAACGTCTCGGGCAGGAAGGACGCGATCGGTCCGTACGAGACACCGAACACCGCGAAGGTGCCGCCGATGGCGAGCGCGAACAGTGCCGCGGAACCGGTGTCGATCAGCGGCATCACCACGAACGCCCACGGCAGGGCGACGAGGAAACCGGCGAGGATGATCCGGCGACGCCCGTAGCGGTCGCACAGGATCGCCGATATCGCCGTGGTGCTCATCAGTGCGACCCCGGCGAGCACACCGACGGCCAGGATCAGAGCGCGAGGATGCCCGATCGTGGTGCTGGCATAGCTGAGCAGGTAGGTGCCGCCCAGGAAGCTCATCGTGAAGATGCTCACCATGCAGCCGGCCGCCAGCAGGACCTGGCGCCACTGCAGGCGCATCAGCTCGGCCAGCGGGGCGCGCAGCACCTGCCCGCTTCGCCGTTCGTCGGCGAACACCGGCGTCTCGTCGATGCGCAGCCGGATGTAGAGCGCGGCGATGACCAGCAGGCCGCTCAGCAGGAACGGCACCCGCCAGCCCCAATCGAGGAACACCTGACTCTTCTCCCCGATGGTGACGGCGACGGTGAAGAACACCAGGTTGCTGGCCGCCAGACCGGCACCGGCGCCCAGCTGGGTGAACATGCCGTATCGGCCGCGTTGGCCCGCCGGTGCGTACTCGGCCGACAGCAGGGCCGATCCGGCCCACTCCCCGCCGACCGCGAATCCCTGGCACAACCGCAGACACAGCAGCAGGATCGGCGCGGCGATGCCGATGGTGGCGGCACCGGGCACCAAGCCGACGCCGACCGTCGAGATGCCCATGATCAGCAGCGTGGCCACCAGCGTCCGCTTGCGTCCCAATCGATCTCCGAAGTGGCCGAACACCGCGGCGCCGATCGGCCGGGAGAAGAAGGCCGCGGCGAAGGTGCCCAACGAGGAGACGGTGGCCATCGTCGGCCCCATCTCGGGGAAGAACACATGTGGGAAGATCAGCGCGGCGGCCGTCCCGTAGATGTAGAAGTCGTAGAACTCGATGGCGGTGCCGACGAAACTCGCGAAAGCCACCTTCCGCATCTGCATGTGGCACACGTTAACGTCAGCGGTGATGAACATCGACAACAACCACGCCTCCATCTCGGAGGCCATCGACGCGGGCCTGCTCGCCGGCGCGGTGACGCTGGTGTGGCATGCCGGCCGGGTCGTCCAGGTCAACGAGCTCGGCCACCGCGACGTGCAGGCCGGGCTGCCGATGCAGCGCGACACCATTTTCCGGATCGCGTCCATGAGCAAGCCCGTCACCGTCGCCGCGGCGATGACACTGCTGGAGCAGGGTCACTTCCGCCTCGACGACCCGGTGTCGCGATGGCTGCCGGAGCTCGACGGGTTGCGGGTACTCATCGACCCGCAGGGCCCGCTGGACGACACCACGGCGCTGCGTCGGCCCATCACCTTCGACGATCTGATGACCCACCGGGCGGGCCTGGCCTATCCGTTCTCGATCACCGGACCACTGGCCAAGGCGTACGGGCGGTTGTCCTACCGCCAGAACGAGCAGCGTTGGTTGACCGAGCTGACGAAGCTGCCGCTGGTGCACCAACCCGGCGCGCGGATCACCTACAGTCACGGCACCGACGTGCTCGGTATCGCCATTTCCCGAATCGCCGGCCGGCCGCTGCACGAATTGCTTTCCGAGCGGATCTTCGAGCCACTCGGCATGTCCGACACCGGTTTTGCCCTCAGCCTGGTCCAGCGGCGCCGGATGGCGACCATGTATGCCCTCGACGACAAAACCGGACTGCGCGACGATGTGATCGGTCCGCCTGCCTTGACCCCACCCGAGTTCTGCACCGGTGGGGGTGGACTGCTGTCCACCGCCGATGACTATCTGACGTTCGCCAGGATGCTGCTGGGCGACGGCACGGTCGACGGTGTCCGGGTGCTCTCCCCCGAGTCCGTACGGCTGATGCGGACCGATCGGTTGACCGAGGAACAGAAGAGCGACAACTTCCTCGGCGTGCCGTTCTGGATCGGCCGTGGCTTCGGGTTGTCTATGTCGGTGGTCACCGATCCCGCGAAGTCCGAGCGTTTCTTCGGCCCGGGTGGGCTGGGCACCTTCGGCTGGCCGGGTGCATTCGGCACCTGGTGGCAGGCCGACCCGGCCAATGACGTCATCGTGCTGTACCTGATCCAGAACTATCCGGACCTGACCTCCGATATCGCCCAGGTGGCCGGTAACACCTCACTGGCGAAACTGCGCATGGCGCAACCGAAATTCGTCCGCCGCACCTATCAGGGACTGGGACTCTAGACGGGTTCGAGCGCCCTGCGGGCATAGGCCCGCACGTCGGCGTCGACATCCTTGAGCGCCAGGCCCAGTGCCTCCCGCGCCGCGGTCTCCGACCCCGCCCACCGGGTCAGGCTCAGCACGGCGGCCTTGCGCACATCCAGATGGGTGTCGGTGAGGGCCCGCGACAGCGATGGCACCGCCAGCGGTGCCGATACCCCGGACAACGCCCTGGCCGCGCCGACCCGGATCTGCCAGGCCGGTTCGGACAGCGCCCGCTCGATGACGGGCACATCGGCATCGGCGTCGCCGAGCACCCCGAGGGCGGCCAGCGCAGCGGCGCGGACCAGCGGATCGCGGTCGGCGAGCAGCGCGCGCACGGTGTCACCGCCGGCGGCGAGCGTCGCCAGCGCATTGGCGACGGCAATGCGCACCTCTCGGCTGTCATCGGTGGCCGCGGCGGCCACGCCCTCGACATCGTCCACGGAGACCAGCGCGCGTACCGCCTCGATGCGGACCCGCTGATCACCGTCGGTCACCGCCCGGCGGTAGTCGGCCGCGACGCCGGTGCGCCGGGAACTCAGCACGTACACCGTGGCGGCGCGCACCACCGGGTCATCGGAATTCAGGTGCACGGCAATCGCTTCGGGATCGGGCAGCACCTCGACCAGCTCACGCACCGAGTCCGCGCCCTGCAGGCGCACCTCGCGGTCCGCGTCGCCGAGCGCGGCCAGCAGCGCCGGGCAGTACCCGTCGGGCAGGTTCTCCACCAGGGTCGCCACTGCGGTGCGCCGCACGCCGGGATCGGCATCGGCGAGGTACTCCGACAACTCGACCAGTGTCGGTTCGTCGAGGGCGAGCACCGCGGCGATCCGCGGCGACGGTGGCTGCACCGCGGGCTCGGCGACCCGCGACGCCACGGTCGCGGGCGCCTTGCCGCCGAACAGCTCCGGCTGATCGACCGCGACCGTCGGGGCGTCCAGGCTCTTCGCCGGCACATGGTCCAATCCGGGCACTGGCACCAGATAGGGCGCAACCGGGCGTTTCAGGAACTCCATCTCCCCGGCGGCATTCTTGCGCAGATTCAGGTGGAAGCCCCACTCCTGGTCGTCGCGCATCGGCACGTCGGCACGGTCATGGTAGAGGCCCCAACGGGATTCGGTACGTGTCAGCGATGACCGGGCTGCCATCTCGGCGCAGTCCCTGATGAAGGACACTTCCACGGCACGCATCAGCTCATGCGGGGTCCGCGCCCCGATACCGGCCACCTCTTCGCGCATCCGCTCGAAGGTCTGCACCGCGATGGACAGCTTCGCGGCGGTCTTCGGCGGTGCCACATAGTCGTTGACGAATCGGCGCAGCTTGTACTCGACCTGGGGTTGTGGCGGGCCGTCCGGTTGACGCAGCGGCTGATAGATCAGCTCGTGGGCGGCCGCCAGCTGATCGGCGGGCAGCTCCGCCGGCGCAGGCGCATCGGCCAGCGAACCCGCGGCGTGCTCACCGGCCAGGTCGCCGTAGACGAACGCGCCGATCATGTAATTGTGCGGGACGCAGGCCAGATCGCCGGCGGCGTACAGACCGGGCACGGTGGTGCGGGCGTGCTCGTCGACCCACACCCCGGAGGCGGAATGTCCACTGCACAGGCCGATCTCGGAGATGTGCATCTCGATATCGTGGGTGCGGTAGTCGTGGCCGCGGTTGGCGTGGAACGTGCCGCGGGTGGGCCGTTCGGTGGTGTGCAGGATGTTTTCCAGTGCGGTCAGCGTCTCGTCCGGCAGATGTGACACTTTGAGGTAGATGGGGCCGCGGGCCGATTCGATCTCGCTGTGCACCTCCGACATCATCTGCCCCGACCAGTAGTCGGAGTCGACGAAGCGCTCCCCCTCGGCATTGACCTGGTACCCGCCGAACGGGTTGGCCACATACGCACAGGCCGGGCCGTTGTAGTCCTTGATCAGCGGATTGACCTGGAAACACTCGATTCCGGACAGTTCGGCGCCGGCGTGGTAGGCCATCGAGTAGCCGTCGCCGGCGTTGGTGGGGTTCTCGTAGGTGCCATAGAGGTACCCCGATGCCGGCAGACCGAGCCGGCCGCAGGGGCCGGTGGCCAGGATGACGGCCTTCGCGGCGACGGACACGAACTCCCCGGTGCGGGTGTTGAGTGCGGCGGCACCGACTGCCCTGCGCATAATTTTCCCGTCGCTTCGCTCGCCCAGGTCGGATACCAGCACCCGGACCGGCATGAGCCGGTTCTCGATCTGGATCTTCTCGCGCATAGAGCGTTGCCGCATCACCCGGTAGAGCGCCTTCTTGACGTCCTTGCCCTCGGGCATGGGCAGCACGTACGACCCGGAACGGTGCACCTGGCGCACCGCGTATTCGCCGTGCTCGTCCTTCTCGAACTTGACGCCGTAACGTTCCAGCCGCTGCACCATCGCGAAGCCGCGGGTGGCGGTCTGATAGATGGTGCGCTGGTTGACGATTCCGTCGTTGGCCCGGGTGATCTCGGCGACGTAATCCTCGGGTTCGGCCTTGCCGGGGATGACGGCGTTGTTCACCCCGTCCATCCCCATCGCCAACGCACCGGAGTGCCTGACATGGGCCTTCTCCAGGAGCAGCACCCTGGCGCCGTTCTCGGCGGCGGTGAGTGCGGCCATGGTGCCCGCGGTACCGCCGCCGATCACCAGCACATCACAGTCGAGGCGGATCGTATCGGTGATATCGGGAATCATGAGTTGTCCAATGCGTCGATGAGTTCGCTACGTTGCGCGCTTCGGTCCGGCCCCTCGGTCCGAGGCCGGGGTACCTCCTGCACCAGCCGCAGGCCGCCGCCGCCCAGCACGGCGACCCGGTCGCCGAGTTTGAGCGCCTCGTCGACATCGTGGGTGACGAAGACGATGGTGGTCGGGTGCGCCCGCCAAGTGTCGATCAACAGGCGCTGCATGGCGGCGCGCGTCTGCGCATCCAGCGCCCCGAACGGCTCGTCCATCATGACCGCGCGCGGGGCGCCGGCCAGGCCGCGAGCCAGTTGCACGCGTTGGCGCATACCACCGGACAGGCTCTTGGGTAGGTAGTCGCCGTAGCCGGTGAGGTTGACCTCCTCTATCCAGCGTTCGGTGCGTTCGCGGCGGCCCGACTTCGGTATGCCGCGAAGTTTCAGCGCCAGTTCGATATTGGACCGGACGGTGCGCCACGGCAGCAATGCGCTGTCCTGGAACACCATTCCGCGGTCCCGCGAGGTGCCGGCGACGAGCTCGCCGTCGGCGAGCACCCGGCCGACGTCGGGCGCCAACAGACCGGCCAGTGCTCGCAGCACGGTCGATTTACCGCATCCCGACGGCCCGGTCAGCACCAGGATCTCGCCGGGTTGCACGCTCAGCTCCAGCCCGCGCAACACCGGTGATCCGGTGTAGGACAGGGTGACATCGTGCAGCTCCAGCGCCATGCCGGTGGCCACGGCGGTGCTCATCGGTTGGTTTCCTCGCCGCGCGGCAACCAGCGGGTGGCGCGGCGGCCGATCAGCTCGATGGCCGCGGCGGTGGCAAAGCCGAGGACCCCGATGGTGATGATGCCGACGAAGACGCCCGGGTAGTCCAGCACGGTGTAGGCCTGCCAGGTGCGGTAGCCCACACCGAGCCGGCCAGAGATCATCTCCGCCGAGATCACACAGATCCAGGCCACGCCCATACCGACCGACAGTCCGCCGAACAGGCCGGGAAGGATTCCCGGCAACACCACCTGGCGCAGCACGTCGAGGCGGCCGCCGCCGAGGGTGCGCACCGAGTCCTCCCAGATGGTCGGCAGCGCCCGCACCGCGTGCCGGGTGCTCACCATGATCGGGAAGTACGCCGCCAGGAAGGTGATCGAGACGATGCCCGCTTCATCGGAGGGGAACAGCAGGATCGCCACCGGCACCACGGCGATGGCCGGGATGGGCCGCACCAGCTCGGTGAGCGGGCCGAAGATATCGGCGAACAGCACGGAACGGCCGAGCATGATGCCGGTGAGGACGCCGAGCAGCGCGGCCAGACCGAAACCGGTGAGGATGCGGATCAGTGACTGCGCGAGGTCCAACCAGTACTCCGGGGTAACGGCTTTGGCGGCCAGGGCGGCGCCGATCTCGGTCACCGTCGGCAGCGTGTCGAACCGCAACCAGAACCGGATACCGTTGGAGGTCAGGATTTCCCAGAGTCCGACGGCGGCCAGTACCGACGCCAGCCGAATCAGTCGGTGTCGCCAAGCCCCCGGCGTGACCGGTTTCGTCGTCACCGGTTTAGCTGTGGTCGGCGGATCGAGTACCGCGGTCATTGCACACCCACCAGGGCCTCGCGATAACTGATGACGGCTGCGCCGGGATGGGCCGCGATATGCCGCTGGGCGCCCGCCGGGGTCCCGAACGGAAGATAGCTCTGGCCGTCCTTGACCCAGACTGCCTTGTCGGCGAACCACCGGGTGCCCAGTTCGGCATCGGGGACATACGCCGCGCGCACGGTCGCACCGTCGGCCTCCGCAGCGCGCACCGCGCGCAGCAGTTCGGTCGCGTTGGCCACGCTCTGGGTGGAGTCGGAGCCCTGCAGCCACAGTTCACCGCCGGTGGGCGCGCTGTTCGCGTCCAGCGCCGCCTGGTAGTCCAGGCCGCGTTCGGTGAACGCCTTGCGCAGCGGCGCGTCGTTGACGAAACCTGCGACATCGAGTTCGGCGAAGTCGCCGATCGACTTGAGGTACGGCACATCACCTTTGAGTGCGTCGACCAGTGACGGTTTGAGCGTGGTGTCGAAGGAGGTGCCGCCGGGCCCGTTGTACAGGTAGACGACTTCCTGCGGCAACCCGCTGCCGTCGGCGACGATCCGGCTGGCTTCCAACGGTTCGGCGTTCAGGAACTCGGTCGCGTCGAGCTGGGATTGCAGGAAGGCGTCGAGCACTTCGGGATGACGGTCGGCGTAGTCTTCGCGGACCACCACACCGTGCAATGTCGGGTAGTCCAGCTCGGCTCCGTCGTACAGCAGCCGCGCCTTGTCTTGGTAGACCAGCAGTCCCGGCCAGGCGACGAACTGCGAAAGGCAGTCAACCTGTCCGGATTCCAGCGCCGAGGCGCCGACCTGCGGTTGCTGGTTGAGCACGTCGACACCGGTCTTGGGGTCCAGGCCGGCGCGCTCCAGCGCCCGCACCAGGGTGCCGTGACCGGCGGACCCGACGCTGGCCGACACTTTCTGGCCGGCCAGGTCGGTGAGCGTCTGCGCCGGTGAGGCGGGGTCGACGACGACCATGTTCAGCGCACCCTTGGGGTGGTAGCCGGTCACCGAGACGATATCGGTACGGGCGCGCTCGTTGGATTGGGTCTTGGATCCGTTGATGAGCATCGGATAGTCGCCCATCGATCCGATGTCGATCTTCTCGGCGACCATCTGCGCGGTGATGGGTGCGCCGGTGTCGTAGTCCTGCCAGACGACGTTGTATTTGGTGCCGTTCTCCGCGGTGACGTCGGCCAGCCGTTGTTCCAGAAATCCCTTGGCACGCAGCAAGGTTCCGGCGGTCACGGTGTTGATGGTCTTGGACTGGTAGCCGATCACGACATCGACGACGTCATCGGCGGAGTTGTTGGAGTCCAGTGAGCAGGCGGTGACGGTCGCGGTCAGGGCAGCGAGCAGCGCAACGAGTGGTTTCTTCACAACGGGGCCTTTTTCGTGGGGGCTGAGCCGACGGGCCGGTGTCAGCGGATGAGGAAGGGCATGTTGACGGTGACCGCGCCGGTGGGACAGCGTGCGGCGCACGGTCCGCAGTACCAGCATTCGTCGACGTGCATGAAGGCCTTGCCGTTCTCCGGGTTGATGGCCAGCGAGTCCAGCGGGCAGATCTCGACGCAGAGAGTGCAGCCTTCGATACACAGCGATTCGTCGATGGTCACCGGGACGTCGACGCGGTTGTTCACGAGGGTCATTCTGAGCTCCTACCGGGCTGGTTTCGGGAGAGGTTGCCGCGCATGGTGATCCGGTCTCCACGCATGCGGATGTACTCGAGGTCGACGGGACGGCCGTCGTCGAGGCTGGTGAGGCGTTCCAGCATCAGCAGGGCTGCGCCGTCGGGTACCTGCAGGGTGTCCGCGGAGTGCGGGTCGGCCGCGACGGCCTCCAGCGCGAGCGCGGCCGAGCCGAGTTGCCGACCGCTGACCTGCTCGATGAGGGCGAAGACATCATTGGTCTCCAGCGGATGGGTGATGACCTGTTCCCCGATATCGGGTGCGAGGTAGGTGAGGTCGAGCGACAGCGGGAGGTCGCCGAGGTAGCGCAGCCGTTCGATATAGACGACTTCGGAGCCGGGGGCGAGTTCGAGCTTGCGGGCCACCGCGGGCGGGGCGGCCATGGTGAGGACGGCCCTGACCTGGTTGCGCACCTCGCCGTAGTGCTTGAAGGTCTCCTTCAGCCCGACCAGCGCATCGAGGCCGTGGTCGAGTTTGCGCACGGCGACGTGGGTGCCCACTCGGGTGCCGCGATCGATGAGGCCCTCGTCCTTGAGAACGCCGAGCGCCTCACGGATGGTGTTGCGCGAGACCGAGAATTCGGCGGCCAGTTCGGTTTCGCTGGGCAGGCTGTCCGGATAACCGCCGGCGTGGATCTGATGGCGCAACAGATCGGCGACCGGACGGGCCTGATCGGCCCGCGCGCGGCGGATCGGTGTCGGATCGGTGGCTGCCACCCGATCACCGTAAAACCGATCCGAGTGCCGCCCGGATCGTTGAGCAGCCCGGATAGCGGCAGCGGACCCATTACGCCGCCGTCGTACCCGAGGGACCAGCCACGATCGCGGCGCGATGTGTTATTGCGCCACCTCGCCGAAGCTGGTTCGACTTCCGATCGCGCTGAATCGAAATGCTGCGCGTCATACGGATCGGGATCAGCCAATGTCGCGGCCATCCGGTTCGTCCCGGTCTGGTGGTTGTTCGGCGTCGCCCTGTTCGCCCAGGAACTTCCCGAGGAGTTCCTCGGGGTGAAAGTGGTGGTTGACGGTGTCGCCGCCGGTGTCCAGTAGTGGTGGTGGGTGCCAGTGGACTCGGCCGCTGGTGGGGTCGATTGCGGTGGTCCAGCCCAGTTCGGCGAGGCGGTTGTCCGGTGGGCAGCCCAGCCCGAGGGTGGGGGCGTCGGTGCGTCCGCCGCGGGCCCAGCTGGGGTCGGCGTGGTGGGCTTGGCAGTGGTTGGCGCATCGGGTGCAGCCGGGGCGGGTGCAGCCGCGGTCGCGGTTGTGGAGCAGCAGGCGTTGGGCTTTGGTGGCCAGGCGTTTGGTGCGGCCCAGGTAGAGCGGTTCGGCGGTGTGGTGTCGGTAGACGACCAGGTAGTGGTGGGCGTGCTCGGCCAGGCGGATCAGGTCAGCCATGGGCATGAGGGTGCCGGTGCCGGTGACCGCGATGCCGGCGGCGGCTTCGAGTTCGGCCAGGGTGGTCGAGACCACGACGGTGACCGGTAGCCCGTTGTGCTGGCCGAGCCTCTTGGACATCAGGGTGTCGCGCAGGATGGCCTTGAGGGCGTCGTGGTTGCGTTGCGCAGCGGTGCGGGTGTCGCGGAGAGCTGTCGGGTCGGCCAGCGCCTCGAAGTCGATACTTGTCCGAGGAGCAGCGGCCTGGGCGGCAGAAACGGCATCCATTCTGTCGGCCAGATCGTCGAAGGTCTTGAACTCGGGCACATCAGCAACGCTCGGCGCCCACTCAGACCCAAGGTCATACTCGGCCGCCATCTCGGGTTCGGGCTCAGCGTTACTCTCTGCTTCTGCGTCTGACTGGAGGTCGGCGTCGAGGTCCCCATCGAGTGGATTGGGATCCGGATTGTGTTGCGGCTGCACGTCGTCGGGGTTGTTGATCCCGGGCCGGGCCCACGCATCGAAGGCGGTCCCCAGATAGGCGGCAAGCTCGGGATCGACCCAACCACTGATATGGGTGAGCCCGTCGGCATCTTGCTTGCCGATCCTGATCCCGCGCCTGTGGCGGGCCAGGTCCGGGCCGGGGCCGTCCTGGTCCAGCAACATCAACGCGTGCGTGGCCGCTGCCTGCACCGTCTCCGGACCGGCGGCCGCCGCCACCGAGACCAGGATCTCTTCGAGCTCCGCACACTTGGCCGGACTGGTGTGTTTCGCGGCCTGGTGCACTGCGCCGCGAATGACCTGGATATGCCCGTCGTTGATCGTGCCCTCGGCCAACGCAGCCGCACACGCCGGGAGCAACGGCGCCAGCACCTCTCCGCCCATGGCGTGGCGTGGGCCCAACTGCTTGGCGGCCTGAACCCGCCGGCCCGCCTCAGCCCCGGACAGGCGCATCCGAGTGGACAGCACATCGGCCCAGGTCTTGCCCCCGATCTCATGGGCGGTCGCCCGATCCATCAACACCGCTAGGATCCGGTGATCGACCGCCGCATCGGCGCGGGCACGTTCCTCGCGTTCAGACTGGATCGCCAACAACTCAGCCGTGTCAAAGCAGGTGAAATCGGCATCCAACAGTGCTTTGACCGACGCGGCGCGATCGGAGAGGGCATGCTGCACCGACTCCCGGCTGGCCACCACATCCGATCCCATGACTCGAACATACGTGCGACCACCGACACAACACGCCACAATGTGACACCAGCGACAGACGAGACCAAAGAAAAATCTGAGGCGCCAATCCCGCTGTCAGCGAGCGACTTTGACGAAAGCGCGACACGGGCCCGACCCGATAGACGTGGGCCGGGCCCGGCGTCGACTACTTGGCCGCGGGTGCAGCCTCGTAGGTGACCCACGCCGTCCGCGTGGCCAACGTGTCATAGAGCGCCTGGGCTTGCACATTGTCCGCAGCGGTCACCCATTGGACCACCGACCGTCCCTCGGCTGCCGCCATCTCGGTGAGCCGACCGATGAGCGCTCGTCCCACACCTTTTCCGCGCACCACGGGATCGGTGAAAAGGTCGTCCAAGAAGATCCCCGTCGAGCCGGTGTACGGCGAGGAGAACCGGCGGTGGTGCGCAAAGCCGACCAGTTCGCCGGCGACCGTGGCGACGATCGCCTTGCACTCGTGGCGTGGATCCATCAGCCAACCCCAGCCACGAGAGACGATCTCCTCCGATTCCTCGAGTTTGTAGAACTCCCGGTACGCGCGGAACAGCGAACGCCATCGAGTCTCGTCGGCGGCCTCGAGCGTGCGGATAACAGGTGCGGTTGTGTCAGCCATGTTCTTTCCCATGTGAATCGTGTTTTCGATATTTGGTTCGGCGCGCCCGTTCGGCGCCACGCGGGTTCTACTCCGCTCGATGTGTTGACTCGCAGCCCCTTTCGACTCCGGAATGCCACCGATCAGCCACTACGGCGAGCGGCTGATCGCGATTGACAGGAAGGTCCGGACGGAGCGGAATGTCGCAACGGGGCGATTGAGTAACGCTCTGCTCACAAAGGGAGTAACGTTATCTAGTATTCTCATGAATAACGATAACAGAGCATCAGAGATATCAACCACCCTGCTCGGCCGTATCGCCGCCCTGCCCGCGGGTACCAAGCTGCCGGGAGTCAGAGCACTCTCCGGTGAGTATCACGCAAGTGCCGCAACGGTTTCGGCCGCGCTATCCGAGCTCAGCGCGCTGGGGTTGATCCGCGCAGAACCAGGGCGCGGCACCTTCGTCACCGGACGACAGCGGCTCGCCGAACCGGATTACTCCTGGCAGACGCAAGCTCTCGGCCCGGCACGGGTCGATGCCGACCGCGCCGCCAGGTTGGGCGGATACGGTACGGCCGATCATCTTCCCTTGTCCTGGGGGTACCTCGCGCCGGAACTG
Source organism: Arthrobacter sp. SLBN-53 (assembly GCF_006715585.1). Lineage (NCBI taxonomy): Bacteria > Bacillati > Actinomycetota > Actinomycetes > Micrococcales > Micrococcaceae > Arthrobacter > Arthrobacter sp. SLBN-53. The sequence goes on along the minus strand of NZ_VFNN01000001.1, from coordinate 5,057,791 downwards.
TCCCCGACCGCCGAGTTGCATCGCATCGCCAGTCGATCGGCGAAGAGCTCTCGCTCCCACGCGATCACGCCGGTCGCCGGCTTACCGGAACTTCGGCGGGTCATAGCGGCCGAGTACCGCGCCGACCCGAACGATGTGCTGGTGGTGTCGGGCGGCCAGCAGGGCCTGGTGTTCGCCATGCGCACCCTTGCCGAGCCCGGCGCCACGGTCATCACCGAGAGTCCCAGCTATCCCGGAGCAATTCTGGCCGCACAGAGCGCGGGACTGAAGGTGGCATCGGTGCCCGCCGATGCCGAGGGGATCGTCGTCGAACGCCTCGCCGAGGAACTCGAGCGAACCAGGGCGCGCCTGGTCTACATACAGCCCAGCTACGCCAATCCGACCGGAGCGGTGCTCAGTGCGCAACGCCGGACCCAGATTCTCGATATCGCGGCCAAGTACGGAGCATTTCTGCTGGAGGACGACTGGGCCAGACATCTGGGCATCGACGCGCACCCACCACCGCCGCTGTTCACCGCGGATCCGCACGGGCACGTCGTCACGATCCTGACTCTGGCGAAATCCGCCTCTCCCGCTCTTCGGCTGGGCGCCGTGATCGCGCGCGGACCCGCCGGCGAACGATTACGAGCCGCGCGAACCGCCGACGACATATGTGTGGCGCCGCTCATCCAGGAGATCGGGCACAGCCTGTTGACGTCGACCGGTTGGCCCCGCCACCTCAAGCGCCTGCGCACCGAACTCGCGACGCGACGCGATGCGTTGATCGCGGCCATCGGGACCACGCTGCCCGACGTCCGCATCGGCACCATTCCGCAAGGGGGCATTCATCTTTGGGTGAGGCTGCCGCACGGCATCGACACCCGGGTACTGACCGCCGCCGCGTATGCCGACGGAGTACTCGTCGGCGACGGACGCCATTTCTTCGTCAACGAACCGCCCGCACCGTTTCTCCGGCTCTCCTACGGCGCCGCGAGCCCCGCCCAATTAGCCGAGGGAGTCCGCGCACTCGCCGACGTCATCGGACGCGCGGCCGGCTCCGCGCACTGAATCGGGGCACTCAGAGCGAGCGCGACAACACCCGGCCGAACTGCAGCAGCCGCTCCATCTGCGCCAGTCCCCCGCTGTCGACGGTCTTCGTATAGCGGAAGGACTCGCAGTACAGATCGCTGTCGGTGGCCGATGTGCGCCGGGCCCTGGTCACCAACTGGGTGTACATCCGCAGCCGAACCTCGGCCAGTCGCCGGGTGCCGTCGGAGAGCACCTCGAACTGGGTGCTCAGGATGTGGTCGCTGATCGTCGAGAGCAGAATGGTGCGCACCGACGAGGTCAACTGTCGCCGGTCGTCATCGAACTCGTCGTCGGCGCGCCACAGGATGAGACGCAACCCATCGGTGGCCACCACCTCCTGCCACACCGCGGTACCCCAGTGCTCCTCGGACTCCCCGCGCGACATGATGAACGCCGCGATGCCGGGGAACTCGACGACCGATCGCAACTGCTCCAGCGCAAGATCGGGATCGCGCAGATACACCGACGCCGCGTCCTGCAGGCTCGTGTACGGCGCCCAGTCCTGCGGCACTGTCCTACTCCGCGCCGTCCGACGGCCGCAGTGCGGCAGCGGCGGCCCGGATCTGCGGGGTCACCAGCATGACCTGTCCGAGCACGCCGTTGACGAAGCCCGGGGAATCGTCGGTGGACAGTTCCTTGGCCAGCTCGACCGCCTCGTCGACGGCCACCGGCTCGGGTACGTCCTCGGCGTGCAGCAATTCCCACACCGCGACCCTCAGAATCGCCCGGTCGACCGCGGGCAGCCGGTCCAGCGTCCACCCCTGCAGGTGCGAGGAGATCAGATCGTCGACATGCGCGGCATGCTCGGTGACACCGCGCGTCACCGTCACGGTGTACGGGTTCAGCGGCGAGATATCGGCCTGGGTGTGCGACAGCGCGTTGCGAGAATCGGCCGCCTCCGCGGCGGTGATACCGCGGGCCTCCGCCTCGAAGATCAGATCGACAGCGCGTTTGCGGGCCTGATGCCGACCGCGGTCACCCTTACGGTCAACCATTCGTCCGGCCTTCAGCCATTGACCCGGCCGAGGTACGAACCGTCACGCGAGTCGACCTTCAGCTTGTCACCGGTGTTGATGAACAGCGGAACCTGCAGCTCGGCGCCGGTCTCCACGGTCGCGGGCTTGGTGCCGGCGTTGGAGCGATCACCCTGTAGGCCCGGCTCGGTGTGGGTGACGACGAGCTCCACCGTCACCGGCAGCTCCAGGTACAGCGGTGCACCGTCGTGGAACGCGATCTGCACGGCCATGCCCTCCAGCAGGAAGTCGGCAAGGCGGCCCACCAGGGCTTCGGACAGCGGGTTCTGCTCGTAGTCCTCGGAGTCCATGAAGACGAAGTCGGAACCATCGCGGTACAGGTAGGTGGCGTCCCGGCGGTCGACGGTGGCCGTCTCGACCTTCACACCGGCGTTGAACGTCTTGTCCACGACCTTGCCCGACAGGATGTTCTTGAGCTTGGTACGTACGAAGGCCGGGCCTTTACCGGGCTTGACGTGCTGGAACTCGGTGATCTGCCACAGCTGTCCCTCGATCTGCAGGACGAGACCATTCTTGAAGTCGGCGGTTGATGCCACGTGTGTACAGCTCCTAGATCAGGTGATGACAGCCAGTTCCTTGGAGAACCGGGTGAGCAATTCGGGTTCGGGTGCGTCCTCGCTGCCGACGACCAGGGTGTCCTCGATTCGGACACCGCCCCGGCCGGGCAGGTAGACGCCGGGCTCCACGGTGACCGCAGCGCCAGCAAGCAGTGTACCGACGGCCGAGGCACTGATTCCCGGCGCTTCGTGTATCTGGAGTCCGACCCCGTGTCCGAGCCCGTGCCCGAAGTGCTCGGCGTGGCCGGCATCGGCGATCACCTCACGCGCTGCGGCGTCCACCGCGGCCAGCTCCGCCCCTGGCACCACGGCAGCCCGGCCGGCCGCCTGCGCGGTCGCCACCAATGCGTAGAGCTCGCGCTGCCAGTCCGCGGCGCTGCCCAACACGAATGTGCGCGTCATATCGGAGTGATAGCCCGCCACCAGCGCACCGAAGTCGATCTTGACGAAATCCCCGGCGGCCAGCACCGCGTCGGTGGGCCGATGGTGCGGGATGGCAGAGTTCGATCCGGTCGCCACGATGGTCTCGAAAGAGACACCGTCGGCACCATGATCGAGCATCAGCGACTCGAGGTCGCGCCGGACCTCTTTCTCCGTGCGGCCGGGACGCAGGCCGCCGCTGGCCACCAGATCGTGCAGTGCTGCGTCGGCCGCCTCGCAGGCCAGTCGCAGGATCGCGATCTCGCCGGCATCCTTGACCTCGCGCAGCCGCTCGACCATCCCGGCGGCCCGCACGAACTCGACGCCGGTTCCGGCGCGCTCCAACGACGTGAACCCGTCGACGGTCACCACATGGCTCTCGTAACCCAGCCGGCGCACCACGTCGACGGCCCGAGCGGCCAGGGCGGGGCCCACCGCCCGCTCGATGACCACGTCGGCGTCGGGCGCCTGGGCGGCGGCTTGCGTTACATAACGACCGTCGGTTGCCAAGACCGGCGTGTCCCGTTCAGCGAACACCAGAAGCGCAGCATTGGAACCGGTGAATCCGGACAGATAACGCACGTTGACCAGGTCCGTTACCAACATTGCATCCAGGTCGGCGGCCGCCAGCCGCTGCCGCAACCGGTCTCTGCGTGCAGATATCGTCACGGTCGATGACGCTACTCGCTAGGCTGTGCCCTCATGAGCAAGTGGTTGCTGCGCGGACTCGTGTTCGCCGCGGTCGTGGTGGTGCTGCGTCTGATCCAAGGAGTCCTGGTGGATTCCTTCCCGACGCAGGCCGGGTGGATCAGCCCGACGCTGGGTTTGTTCCTGGCCGTTCCGGTACTGCTGTGGGCCTACGCCGACGGTCGCGCCGACGCCCGCGCGCAGAGCGACCCGGACCGCCGCCAGGATCTGGCGATGGTGTGGTTGGTCGCCGGCCTGATCGCCGGGCTGCTGGGCGACCTGGTGTGCTGGTTCATCGGGTTGTTCTACCCCGCGCTCTACACCGGCGGCCTGCTCAGCGAGCTGACCTCGTTCGCTGCGTTCACCGCGCTGCTGGTGTTCGTGGCAGGCGTGGTCGCGGTGACCATCGGCCGTTGGCGAGTCGATCGGAAGGCTCCGCCGTTCGTCCGGCGCCGTGAGGGCGACGAGGACCGCGCCGACACCGATGTCTTCGCCGCGGTCCAGCCCGGCCCCGAAGAGCCGGCCAAGAGCTGACTACCGCGTACCGACCACGGAGTAGGCCGCAGCCAGCAGGGTCGGGTCCGGTCCCTCGAGGCGGCCGGGCTTGGCCAATCCGTCGAGCACGACGAAACGCAACACCCCGGACCGGTTCTTCTTGTCGCCTGCCATGTACTCCAGCAGCTGCGGTAGCGCGTCGGCGTCGTAGCTGACCGGAAGCCCCAGCGATGTCAGCACCCGGGCGTGCCGGTCCGCGGTGTCATCATCGAGTCGGCCGGCCAGGCGACCGAGCTCAGCAGCGAACACCAGGCCCACCGAGACCGCGGCACCGTGGCGCCACTTGTAGCGCTCGCGCCGTTCGATGGCGTGCGCCAACGTGTGCCCGTAGTTCAGGATTTCGCGCAGCGCCGACTCTTTCTCGTCGGCGGCCACCACCTCGGCCTTGACGGCGATGGCACGACGGATCAGCTCCGGCAACACCGTGCCGGCCGGATCCAGCGCGGCCTGCGGATCGGCCTCGATGAGGTCGAGGATCACCGGGTCGGAGATGAAGCCGGCCTTCACGATCTCGGCCATGCCTGCGATGATCTCGTTGCGCGGAAGCGACTGCAGCGTCGCCAGATCGACGAGCACCGCCAGCGGCTGGTGGAACGCGCCGACCAGATTCTTACCGGCATCGGTGTTGATTCCGGTCTTACCGCCGACGGCGGCGTCGACCATACCGAGCAGTGTGGTCGGCACGTGCACGATGTCGACGCCGCGCAACCAGGTGGCAGCGGCGAAGCCGGCCACATCGGTGGCGGCTCCCCCGCCGAGGCTGACGACGGCGTCCTTGCGTCCGATTCCGATGCGGCCCAACACTTCCCAGATGAAACCGACGACCGGCAATTCCTTGCCGGCCTCGGCGTCGGGGATCTCGATGCGGTGCGCGTCGATGCCGAGGCCGGCCAGGTGCTCACGCACCGCCTCTGCGGTCTGCGCCAGCGTCGGCTGGTACAGGATCGCGACCTTGTGCCGGCCGGTCAGGGTGCGGCCCAGATCCTCGAGCAGGCCGGTGCCGATGATGACCGGGTAGGGCCGTGCTACCTGCACTTCGACGGTGACGGGATCGGTCACGGGTTCACTCATTGCGTGCCTCTGCTCGTTTGGCCAGCGCCGCCGGAGTGGGCGGGGCCTCGGTGGTCGGTGCCGGGTTGAGAACGGTCGGGAGTCGCCGCCAGGCTGGGCGGCGTCGGCGGCGCGGCCGGGACGGACCGCAGCCTTGCAGGCGCGTGACGATATGGCGCACCACGGCGCCGGGATTGCGCCGGTTGGTGTTGACCCGCATGGTGGCCACCTCGCGAAAAAGCGGCACCCGGGCGTCCATGAGGGCCCGATACTTCGCGGCGGGGTCTTCCCCAGCCAGCAGCGGGCGTGCGCTTCCGGTGGTACGCCGAATCCCTTCTGCGGCGCTGATTTCCAGATAGATCACGGTATGTCCGGCCAGCGCGTCACGCACCGCCGGGGTGGTCACCGCGCCACCACCGAGCGACACCACACCGTCATGTTCGGCCAACGCCTTGCGCACCACGTCGGCTTCGATGGCGCGAAACGCAGGCTCACCATCGGTGAAGATGTCGGCGATGCTGCGGCCGGTGGTCTCGACGATGGCAACGTCGGTGTCCAGTAGGGGAACTCCCAGCGCCTTGGCCAGCCGCCGTCCGATGGTGGATTTGCCGGAGCCCGGCATTCCCACCAGAACAGCCTTGGGCGCCATGCTTATCCCGCCCGCGCCGCTGAGTTTTTCCCCGAGTCGCTGCGCTCCAGACCGGCCGAGCGCTGTGCGATCGCGGCCAGGTAGCTGTCCACATTGGCCTTGGTCTCGGTCAGCGAGTCACCACCGAACTTCTCCAGGGCCGCGCGCGCCAGCACGAGCGCCACCATGGTCTCGACGACCACACCTGCGGCCGGCACGGCACACACATCGGAGCGCTGGTGGATCGCGACGGCCTCGTCGCCGGTGGCCATATCGACGGTCGCCAGGGCGCGCGGCACGGTGGAGATCGGCTTCATGGCGGCCCGCACCCGCAGGGGCTGCCCGTTAGTCATGCCGCCTTCCAGGCCGCCGGCCCGGTTGGTGGACCGGACGATGCCGTCGGGCCCGGGGTAGATCTCGTCATGGGCAACACTGCCCCGGCGCCGGGCGGTCTCGAAACCGTCGCCGATCTCGACACCCTTGATCGCCTGGATGCCCATGACGGCGGCGGCCAACTGGCTGTCGAGGCGGTTGTCGCCGCTGGTGAACGAACCCAATCCGACGGGCAGACCGCTGACCACGACCTCGACGACGCCGCCGAGGGTGTCACCGTCCTTCTTGGCGGCTTCGATCTCGGTGATCATGGCGGCCTCGGCGTCCTTGTCGAAGGCGCGGACCGGGCTGTCGTCGATGGCGGCCAGGTCCTGCGGCTGCGGCGGCGGGCCGTCGTAGGGCGCCGAGGCGCCGATGGAGATGACATGCGAGACCACCTCGACGCCGAGTGCCTGCTGCAGGAAGGCCCGGGCGATGGTGCCCGCGGCGACACGCGCCGCGGTTTCGCGGGCACTGGCCCGTTCCAGCACCGGGCGAGCGTCGTCGAAGCCGTACTTGAGCATCCCGGCGTAATCGGCGTGGCCGGGGCGCGGCCGGGTCAGCGGCGCGTTACGGGCAGCGTCGCTGTCGAGTTGTTCGGCCGACACCGGGTCGGCGGCCATCACGGTCTCCCACTTCGGCCATTCGGTGTTGCCGATCTCGACGGCGATGGGTCCGCCGAGGGTGAGGCCGTGCCGCACACCGGCCAGCAGGGTGACCTGGTCCTTCTCGAATTTCATCCGGGCGCCGCGACCGTACCCGAGGCGACGGCGCTGCAGCTGGGCGGCGATATCCTCGGAGGTCACCGCCAGCCCGGCAACCATCCCCTCGACCATCGCCACCAGGGCGCGACCATGGGATTCACCTGCGGTAGTCCATCGCAACACGGGTGCCATTGTCCCACAGCGGCCGAGCCGCTCAATCCAGCCCAGCGGCCGAGCCGCTCAATCCAGCCCAGCGGCCGAGCCGCTCAATCCAGCCCAGCGGCCGAGCCGCTCAATCCAACCCAGCGGCCGAGCCGCTCAATCCAGCCCAGCGGCCGAGCCGCTCAATCCAGCCCAGCGGCCGAGCCGCTCAATCCAACCCAGCGGCCGAGCCGCTAAATCCAGCCGACCGCCAACACCACGGTCACCGCGCTCGCGACACACATGGCCGGCCCGTGCGCGAGCGGATCTGTACGGCCGAACAATCGGGCGGTCAGCGCCCAGGTCGCGGTGAGCAGCGGAGCGGCCAGGGCGGCCAGTGCCCACACATCGATGCCGAAGGCGCCTGTCAGTGCTCCGAGGCCGAGCGCGAGCTTGACGTCGCCGGCACCGAGGTGGCCGGGTACGGCGAGGTGGATGACCAGATAGAGCCCGAACAGCGCGGCCGCGCCGGCGAGCGCGGGCATGCCTCGGTCGCAGTATGCCGCCGCGCACAGCACCACCAGCGCGCCGGGCAACGTCAACACGTTGGGCAGCCGGCGTTGCCGCAGGTCGTAGACGGTCAGCGCGGTCAACCACACGCCCACCGCGGCCCACCCCATATGTCGAGGCTAGGGCCGTTCGAGGGCTGCTCTCATCACCTCTTGCGGAGCGGTCATGCCGGTGAACTGCTCGACCTGTGCGACGGCCTGATGCAACAGCATCTGCAGTCCGCTGACCACCCGGCCCCCGGCGGTGCCCACGGCGTCGGCCAACGGCGTGGGCCACGGGTCGTAGATGGCGTCGAGCAACACCGGCACCGTCGCGATCGTGTCGGCGTATCTCGCGGCGACCTCGGCGGGCAGCGTGTTCACCGCGACGTCGAGCTCGGCGACCGGCCGGCCCAGTTCGACCCACTCGGTATCGGCACCGAGTTGGCGTCCGATGGCGACCGGTTCGGCAGCCTTGGCCTGATCGCGGGCCAACACGGCGATATGCCGCACACCGAGACTCACCAGCGCGGCGACCGCGGCCGGCGCGGTGCCACCGGAACCCAACACCGCCGCGCGTTGTGGGGCATCGACATGGTCGGCCAATGCGCCGACGACACCGTCGATATCGGTGTTGTCGGCACGCCACCCGGTGTCGGTGCGCACCAGCGTGTTGGCCGAGCCGACCAGCGCGGCGCGCTCGGTGCGCTCGGTGGCGGTGGCCAGTGCGGCGAACTTACCGGGTTTGGTGACCGACAGGCCGACCCATTCGGGGCCGAGCCCGGCGACCAGTCCCGGCAGTTGTTCGGCCGTGCATTCGATGCGGTCGTAGGTCCACGACGTCAGACCCAGCGCCCGGTAGGCCGCCAGATGGATATCTGGTGAGCGCGAATGCGAGATCGGCGAACCCAGCACCGCGGCGCGTCGGACATCTGGCCCATCGGGCGCGGCGGCGGGCCGCCCATCGCGCACCGCGGCGGCGGGCCGCCTATCGGGCACTGTCGAGCACACCGTTACGCCTGGCGATCTCGATATTGGCCAGGTGCTCGTCGTAATCGCGGGTGAAGTTGGTGGTGCCCTGCAGATCGATGGTGACGAAGTACAGCCAGTCCCCGATCGCCGGATTCTCCGCGGCAACCACCGCCGGTGCCCCCGGGGAGCAGATCGGCGTCTTGGGCAGTCCCAGCGAGGCGTAGGTGTTCCACGGCGTCACGCGCGCCCGGTCGGCATCGGTGGTGGCCACCTCGGTGCGGTCCAACGAATAGTTGACCGTGGAGTCGAACTCCAGCTTCCGGTTCTCGGCGAGCCGGTTGTAGATCACCCTGGCGACCTTGGAGAAGTCCTGCGGCTTGGATTCGCGCTGCACCAGCGATGCCACCACGAGCACCTGGTAGGGGGTGATGTTGGCGGTGGTCGCCGCGTCGAGCAGGCCGTTGGCCTCGTACATCGCCGTGCTGGATCCGATCAGTCCGGCCAGAATGCTCTCCGGTGATCCCGACGGGTCGACGTTCCAGCTCCCCGCGGCAATCAGGCCCTCCAACCGGCGATGATCGTCGCCCATGGCCTCCAGGCCGGGGTTCGCCCACGGCGGGACGGCGAGCGCCGCAGGGTCGGCGCTGGCTGCGGCGTTTTTGAGGTCCTCGGCGGAGACGCACTCGCGGGTGCCGTTGAGATCGACGCACGAGGCCTGCGAGATGAGCGACAGGATGCCATCTGTCACCGCATCGGTCTTGACGTCGGCGACATCGTCGAGCTGGCGACCTTCGGGGATGACGAGCTGGCCGACACGATTGGCCGGATCGGCGAGGCGTTCGACGGCGTTGGCCGCCGGGATCTCGGTGCGGACCTTGTAGAACCCGGGCTGGATCGCAGCGATCGCCGGGTTGGACGCGGCCGCTTCGACGAACGTCTTCGACGAAGACACCACATTGTGCTGCTGCAGGGTCTGACCGATGGCCGTGGTGGTGTCTCCGCTGTGCACCTCGATGACGACATCGTCGACACCGCCGCCGGCGAAGTCACCGCTGTTTCCGAACATGTTGTGCCACAGTCGCGAACCGACGAACACCGCGCCGACGACGACCACCACGAGCGTCACCACCGCAAAAATCGTGTAGGTGCGCCTGCGTCGGGCCAACCGCCGCGCCCGCGCGCGCTCGGCGCGATTCATCCGGCGCCGCGGTGGTCCCACGGCGATCGGCTCATGGCGGTCGGTATTCCATTGCGAATCCCACTGGTCACTCATCGGCCACCCTTAATGCGGACCGGCGCTGGTCCAACCAGGTCTGCAGAATCCCCACTGCCGCAACCTGATCGACCATGGCCCGCTGGTTCTTGGCGCGCACTCCGGCATCCCGGAGCGCCCGCTGTGCACTCACCGTGGTCAGTCGTTCGTCAGCCAGCCGCACCGGTACCGGCGCGATCAGCTCGGCCAGCTTGTCGGCCATCTCGACGGCGTCCTGGGCCGACGAGCCGGAGCGGTCGGCCAGTGTGCGCGGCAACCCGACGATCACCTCGACGACACCGTTCTCCTGGACCAGCGCCACCAACCGGCGAAGGTGTCGTCCGGTGCGTTCCCGTTTGACCGTCTCCAGCGGAGTGGCCAAGATCCCGTCGGGATCACTGCTGGCCACGCCGATACGCACGGTGCCGACATCGACCCCGAGCCGCCGACCGCGTCCCGGGTCATCGGGGCCGGGCCGGTCGGGGCTGCGGTCGACGTCCAGTGGCACCGGCTAGCTCCGGGAGATCTCTGCGCGTAGCGCGGCCAACGCCGCGTCGATACCCGCCGCCCCCTTACCGGAACCCTGGGCCAGATCGGCCTTCCCACCCCCGCGGCCATTGACCGGACCGCCAAGCACCTTGACCAGGTCGCCCGCCTTCAGACCGAGGTCCTGGGCGCCCGCGTTCACCGCCACGACGAACGGCACGCTGTCGCCCTCCCCCTCGGCGATCAGGGCGACCACACCGGGCTCGGTGCCCAGTTTGCCCTTGATGTCGCCGACCAGACTGCGCAGGTCGGCGGCCGAGACCCCGCCCGCCATCCGCTGCGCCACCAGACGGACCTTACCGACCGTCTCGGCGCCTGCCGCGGCGTTTGCCGCGGCCGCCCGGGCGTTGGCAAGGCGCACCTTGTCGAGCTCCTTCTCGGCGGCGCGCAGTCGCTCGACGAGGTTGGCCACTCGGGCCGGAACCTCCTCGGACGGCACCTTCAGCGACGAGGCCAGCCCGGCCATGAGTGCGCGTTCCTTGGACAGGTGCCGGAAGGATTCCAGGCCCACGTATGCCTCGACGCGTCGCACGCCCGAGCCCACCGAGGATTCGCCGAGCAGTGTCACCGGACCGATCTGCGCCGAGCTGCGCACGTGCGTTCCGCCGCACAGCTCCAGCGAGAACGGGCCGCCGATCTCGACGACCCGAACCTCGTCGGGGTAGTTCTCCCCGAACAGCGCCATCGCGCCCATCGCCTTGGCCTGATCGAGTCCGGTATTGAAGGTGTTGACCGCGTAGTCGGCCTGCACGGCCTCGTTGGCAACCTCTTCGATCTGGGTGCGCTGGGCCTCCGACAGTGCTCCCTGCCAGTTGAAGTCGAATCGCAGGTAGCCCGGCCGGTTCAGTGAACCCGCCTGTACAGCGTTGGGGCCCAACACCTCCCGAAGCGCCGCATGGACCATGTGGGTGCCGGAGTGTCCCTGGGTGGCACCGTGGCGCCACGTCGGATCCACCTCGGCAATGATCGTGTCGCCCTCGACGAACTCACCGGATTCGACCCGGACCCGATGCGCCCACAAAGTTTTCGCGATCTTCTGCACATCGGTGACGGTCGCCTTGGCGGTCTCCGACGATCCGGTGCCGGCGATGGTGCCCTCGTCGGCGATCTGGCCGCCGGATTCGGCGTAGAACGGGGTCCGATCCAGGATCAGCTCGACGGTGCCGTCCGCGCCGCCGTGGCTGACCACAGGGACCCGGGTGCCATCCACGAAGATGCCGAGAATGGTTGCCTGCGTGGCGAGCTCGTCGAATCCGGTGAACTCGGTGGGGCCACCGTCGACAAGGTCGCGGTAGGCAGACAGGTCGGTATGGGCCTGCTTGCGGGCGGCGGCGTCGGCCTTGGCCCGCTGCCGCTGCTCGGCCATCAGGCCACGGAAACCCTCCTCGTCCACACTGAGGCCCGCTTCGGCGGCCATTTCGAGGGTGAGCTCGATCGGGAAGCCGTAGGTGTCGTGAAGCGTGAAGGCGTCGACGCCCGAGAGTGTGGACTTCCCGGCGCTGCGGGTCGCCTCGGCGGCATCGTCGAACAATCGCGATCCCGACGCCAACGTCCGGTTGAACGCTGTCTCCTCGGCGACCGCGATGCGGTGGATGCGGTCGAAGTCGGTGACGAGCTCCGGGTAGGACGGTCCCATCTCGTCACGCACGGTGACCATCAGCTCGCTCATGATGGGCTGTTCCACCCCGAGCAGTTTCGCGGCGCGGATGATCCGGCGCAGCAGACGGCGCAGCACATAACCGCGGCCCTCGTTGCCGGGGCTGACGCCGTCACCGATGATGATGGCCGCGGTGCGGCTGTGATCGCCGATGATGCGATAGCGGACATCGTCGGTGTGATTGCCCTTGCCGTAACCCCGGGGCGCGTACTCGGCCACCTTGTCGATCACGGGTCGCACCAGATCGGTTTCGTAGACGTTGTCCACGCCCTGCAGCAGACAGGCGATGCGCTCGACACCCATGCCGGTGTCGATGTTCTTGCGTGGCAACGGCCCGAGGATCTCGAAGTCGTCCTTGGACGTGCCCTCGCCACGCTCGTTCTGCATGAACACGAGATTCCAGATCTCGATGTAGCGGTCCTCGTTGGCCTCCGGCCCGCCGTCGACGCCGTACTCGGGTCCGCGGTCGTAGTAGATCTCCGAGCACGGGCCGCAGGGGCCGGGGATGCCCATCGACCAGTAGTTATCGGCCATGCCGCGGCGCTGGATGCGCTCGAGCGGCAGCCCGGCGACCTCCTGCCAGAGTTGAATGGCCTCGTCGTCGTCGAGGTAGACCGTCGCCCACAGGCGCTCCGGGTCGAAGCCGTAACCACCCTCGGAGACGGGGTTGGTCAGCAACGTCCAGGCCAGCTCTATCGCGCCCTTCTTGAAGTAATCGCCGAAGCTGAAGTTGCCCGCCATCTGGAAGAAGGTGTTGTGCCGGGTGGTGATACCGACTTCTTCGATATCCGGGGTCCGAATGCACTTCTGCACGCTGGTGGCCCGCTCGTACGGCGGGGTACGCGCGCCGAGGAAGAAGGGCACGAACTGCACCATGCCGGCATTGACGAACAGCAGGTTCGGATCGTCGAGGATCACCGAGGCGCTGGGCACCTCGGTATGTCCCGCTTTCACGAAGTGATCGAGGAAGCGTTTCCTGATCTCGTGTGTCTGCACGTGCTGCTGTCCTTTGGTTCAACCTGCGAATACAACGACCGCACCACAGTACCGTTCGCCGTTCTCAGCCCGACACGAAGCTCAACCGCACCGATCGGCGCGGGTTGTCCCTGTTCAGGTCCACGAGCACGATGCTCTGCCAGGTTCCCAGCAACGGCGTGCCGTCACCCACCGGCACCGTGACCGACGGTGACACCAGCCCGGGGAGCACGTGATCGGCGCCGTGGCCGGGCGAACCGTGGGCGTGCCGGTAACGGTCGTCGCGCGGCAGCAGACGTTCCAGGGTGTCGATCAGGTCGTCATCGGAGCCCGCCCCGGTTTCGATGACGGCGATGCCCGCGGTGGCGTGCGGGACGAAGACGTTGCACAGTCCGTCGCCCCTGCCCGTGCAGAACCGCGCGACCTCGTCGGTGAGGTCGACGATGCGGCGACGCGAGGTGTCCAGATCGAGCAGGTGGGTCTTCATCAGCGTTTCCTTCGGATGATGGCGCGCAACTTCTCCAACCGGGTCGCTATCTCGCGTTCGGCGCCGTACCCGGTGGGCCGGTAGTAGTCGATTCCGACCAGTTCATCCGGCGGATATTGTTGTGACGCAACGCCACCCGGTGCGTCATGGGCGTATTTGTAGCCCACCGCGTTGCCCAGCTTCTGGGCACCCGCATAATGGCCGTCCCGAAGATGCGCGGGCACCAGCCCCGCCTTGCCCGCCCGGATATCGGCCATCGCCGCGCCCAGCGCCGTGGTCACCGCATTCGACTTCGGCGCGGTGGCCAGGTGCACGGTGGCGTGCGCGAGGCTCAGCTGCGCCTCGGGCATCCCGATCAACTGCACGGTCTGCGCCGCAGCGACAGCGGTCGGCAGCGCACTGGGATCCGCCATCCCGATGTCCTCACTGGCCAGGATCATCAACCGGCGGGCGATGAAGCGCGGGTCCTCCCCCGCGGTCAACATCCGGGCCAGATAATGCAAGGCGGCGTCGACGTCGGAGCCGCGCACCGATTTGATGAAGGCACTGACTACGTCGTAATGCTGGTCACCGTCGCGGTCGTAGCGCACCGCGGCCTGATCCAGCGACTGCTCGATGACCTCGACGGTGATCCGCTCACCCGTTTCGCTGGCCACCTCCAGCGCCGTCAACGCGCGGCGGGCGTCCCCGGCCGACAGCGCCACCAACAGCTCCAGTGCATCGTCGTCGAGCGCGACCTTTCCCGCCAGTCCCCGCTCGTCGGTGGCGGCGCGCTGCAGCACGGCGCGGATATCGTCGGCACCCAGCGGTTGCAGCTGCAGGATCAGCGATCGCGACAACAGCGGGGCCACCACGGAGAAGGACGGGTTCTCGGTGGTCGCCGCCACCAGCAACACCACCCGGTTCTCGACCGCCGCCAACAGAGCGTCCTGTTGGGTCTTGGAGAACCGGTGCACCTCATCGATGAACAGCACCGTCTGCTGTCCGCGGATCGCGGCGCGACGGGCCTCCTCGATGACCGCGCGCACCTCTTTGACCCCGGCCGACAGCGCCGACAGTGCCTCGAACCGACGGCCGGTGGCACCGGAGATCAGCGAAGCCAGCGTGGTCTTGCCGGTACCGGGCGGGCCATAGAGGATGACGCTGGCCGCACCGGAACCCTCCACCAGGCGGCGCAGCGGCGATCCCGGCTTGAGCAGGTGTTGTTGGCCCACCACGTCATCGAGGGTGGCCGGACGCATCCGGACGGCGAGCGGACTGGCGGCGGTCGGCAGCGCGTCACCCGGAGGGGGATCTCCGGGCATGTCGAACAGACTGTCGGCCACCCCTCAACGCTAAGCGGTCACGAAGTCGATCAGCTCCTCGACCCGCCCGATCAGCGCCGGTTCCAGATCGTTCCAGTCCCGGACGCGGCCGCGGATGCGCTGCCAGGCGCCGGCGATATCGGCCTGGGTGGCATGCGGCCAGCCCAGCGCCTCACAGATGCCGTGTTTCCAGTCGATACCGCGCGGGATCACCGGCCACTGCTTGAGGCCGAGCCGCTCGGGTTTGACCGCCTGCCAGATGTCGATGTACGGGTGCCCGACCACCAGCACATGGTCACCTGAGCTGGCGCGCATCGCCTCGGCGGCGATCCGCGATTCCTTGGAGCCCGCCACCAGGTGGTCGACGAGCACGCCGAGCTTGCGCCCGGGCCCCGGTTGGAACTCGGCCACGATCCCGGCCAGATCGTCCACACCGCCCAGGTATTCGACGACGACACCCTCGATGCGCAGATCCGCACCCCACACCTGTTCGACTAGCTCGGCGTCGTGGCGGCCCTCGACGTAGATCCGGCTGGCCAGGGCGACACGCGCCTTCGCACCGGCGACCGCCACCGACCCGGATGCGGTGCGGGCCGGCGCGGCGGGGGCACGCTTGGGCACCGTCAGAATGACCGGCTTGCCCTCGACGAGGAAGCCGGGGCCCAGCGGGAAGGAGCGGACCCGGCCGTTGCGGTCCTCCAGGTCGACCCGGTTGTTCTCGATACGCACCACCGCGCCGACGAAACCGCTGGACGGGTCCTCGACCACCAGACCACGCTCGGCCGGGTGTTCGACGGAGCGAACGCGCTTAGGCGTGTGCGGGTTTCGAGACAGGATGTCGGAGCCGTATCGATCAGTCACGCGGCCGATCCTAGAAAGCCCCGCCGCGGACCCGCCGATTCGACATGCCGGTCGTCATAGCATCGAGATGTGTTGCTCGATCGTGCCACGGCCGACGGTATCGCGGCCGGCGCCATCACCCTGGTGCTGCGCAAGTGGGACCGCCCGCGGGTCAAGGCCGGCATCTGATCGGCGACAACGAAGGTGTCCGGGCACCGGATCTGGCCGCCCGGGTCGGTACCGACACAGCGCGGGTCAAGCGCAGGGTCAGACAGCTGAAAGGGCTCGGGCTGACCATCAGTCTGGGCACCGGCTATCGGCTGTCCCCGCGCGGACAGACATACCTGCGCCTGAATTGAACGGCCGCGCCGAACAGCCGGCCACACGGTTCACCCACCGCAGGAAAGAAACTCCGGCAACGGCGGGCCCACACGTCAACACGCAACAATGCCGAGCTGACCGATCAGCCGACCAACACCCAGGGCTCACAACCAACTGTCGTGAGGTACTCACCTTTTTGGAGCACTACACGTCCCCTCTCACCCGGAGCGAACTCGCCGTGGTCAACAACGTCCTTCTCCTCCGTGCGAACCATCCATACACAGCGCGTCTCGACTCCGCCGTAGGTCTGCCACGTACCGGGCACAGGCCGGCAGTCGGAGCAGTCATCGACTTTGTACGTCCCGTCCTCGGCGAGAGAAATGGTCGGCAACGAGTTGACGAACACGAGTAGAGCAAACACCAGTGTCGACGCAAAGCCAACTATAACCTGCGCTTTCCAACCGGAGCGCTCCCTTACAGTCACCTTTCATACGGTACGGCAAGGCCGACGTACCCCTCGGCAACAGGTACTGCGCTCACGCCACAACAGACAGCAAAAGCCGCGACGCTGCGGCCGACGCCAGTACCTTCTGGCCCGTTGGACCACCCGCGCTCGCTGGGCTCAGCGGCGGCCCCAGTCATCGCGCGCGCCGATGCGCATTTACGGGCACGCCCACCGCGACAACGGGTTCCGATTCGCCACCTCATCGCCCAGGCCGCTTTGTACCGCTCTTGCCTTCAACCGATGTCGCAGCGCGACTACTGGCCAACACGCACAACCCCCGTTGCCACACACGGCCCGGTACCCCCGCAGACCAGTTCAGCACGTGCGCAACGCCACAGTCGCATATAACTGACTGACATGTCAACCACCATGTAAAGTGAACCCGTCCACGGGTGGTGAGCTGCTCGCGACAGCACGATGGACACACCAGATCAGAAAGCTCCACGGCCTTTCAAGCCACGCAGCGGCCCCTGTATAGCCGGTGGATCCGTCTTCACCCGAGCCGTTCCACCAACCGGATCGAGCCGAAAGGATTGCAGCTGATGACGCAGCCCATGGTCTCCCGAGGACCGGCCCCCGGCGGCACGGTGGAATCCCGGACTGCGCGACTGGCTGCTGCCCACACCGCGAATCAACCTGGCCATCAGGGCTATTCCGACGACGTGTCGACCCCAAGGCAACCGGTGACCCTGGTCAAGGACGAGCTCGGCTCCGCTGCGCCAGGAACGGCCAAGGCCCGCAGGGCCGAAGTTGCGGTGATGCTACGGCTCGCCGGCGGGCTGGCCATCATTGGAAACACGATCGTCCTCGATGCAGAGCTCGATCACTTCCCCACTGCCCAACGCCTACGTAGCAACATCTTTCACCTGTGTGGCGCCGCACCGACGCTGAACAGGGTGCACCCCAGCACAGGCAGCGCCGATCGCTATCGTCTGCGCGTCATTCACGCCGAGAACCTCGCCCGGCAGACCGGACTGATCGACCACCGCGGTCGACCGGTCAGCGGGATACCTCCATGGATCGTCGCTGGCGCCCGCGAGGAGTTGGAAGCTGGCTGGCGCGGTGCGATTCTCGCCACCGGTCACCTGGCGTCGACCGGACATCGCCGGGGACTCACCGTCTACAGCCCCGGCCCGGAAGCGGCGATAGCACTGGCCGGTGTCGCACGCCGCCTGGGGATCACCGCGCAGCGACGTGAAATCCGCGGCCGTGACTGCGTCGTCCTGCGTAACGACGACGCCGTCACCACGCTGCTGGCGCGAATCGGCGCTCCCGAAACAAGTGCCCTATGGGCAAATCGCCACCACCATAATCACTCTCGGAACGGAATCGGACGAAGCCCCACGTTGGAGTCGGCGAACACCCGGCGGGCGGCCGAAGCGGCCGCCGAGTCCACTGCACGGGTACGGCGCGCGATGCAGATCCTCGGCGACACCGCACCCGCGCATCTCACAGCCACCGCAGCGCTTCGCCTGGCCAATCCGGACCTCGCTTTGAGTGAACTGGGCCGCCGCGCCGATCCACCCATGACCAAAGATGCTGTCGCAGGACGTATTCGACGACTACTGGACCTCGCCGATCGGACCGCCAAGAAAGCCGGCATTCCCGATACCACCACCTCCACCCAGGCTGCAAGATCGCCCGACCGACACCCGAGTAGCAGCTAACCAGGCCGGCGACACTCCCCCTGCTTCGTTGTCAGCGTCGGCACTGCTCCTGGGCTGCTTCCTCCTCGTCCATGAGCGCATCGAGCAGGACGAGGTAGGCGTGCCGATTGTCCGCGAGCGCATCCGGGGAAGTCGCATTCTCGGGCTGACGGGCCCGCTCGACGACGCCCACGGCCTGCACGGCCAGGACAGCGATCCTGTCCAGGTGTAGCGCGGTGTCGGCGTCATAGTCACCATCCGCTTTGCGGCGCAGGGAATCTGAGAGTTCCTGGAACTGAGACAGTGCCGGGCCGCCAGCTTTGACCGCGTCGGCTCGCAACAGAACGTAGCGGTTGTGGTAGACCTCGCCTACGACGGCGGTGACTGCGCGGCAACCCGCGCGGTGCGGGCTCATCCAGACACCGATTTTAAGCATGCTGGTCCACACTCCGACGAGGGCAAAGACTGCGATAGCCCAGCGCAGACGCTGGGCCCTGGTCACCGGAGCCGGATCGGCCTGCGCAACAGCTGCAGCCACCTCAGGATCGGACTGCGCCACCGCACGCAAATGCGCCAACCGCGGCCGCCGCCGACGCGCCCCGAGAGCACTCGCGCCGAGCACAACGGCAACCACCGCGAGCGCCACGAGCACCGGTCCTGAGCCCGGAAGGGTTCGGAATTTGCTCAGCGCCGCGCCAACGAGAATCATCACCACCCCGGCGCCTATCAGGGACCCCGCGACGATCCGCGACCGCCGGGTTGCTTGGCGGGACGATTCAACAATGTCGTGCAGCCGTAGTGCGGCGGTCAGCACCACCGGATCGGCCGGCACCGGTCCGCGTCTCCACACCCTGGCAACCTGGCGGCGCTGATCGGCATTCAACGAGCCGAGCACCGCCTCGGTGCTCGCGCCGAACCGACTCGAGGACCATGCGGTCAATACCGCGACGGCAACGGCGACAAGCACCGAGACCCCGACAATCGACAGCCACCAACCCACGCCGTGCACCCCGAGCGGCACGAGGGTTGCCGCGCCATATCCAAGCGACCACAGCAACGCCCACCCTGCGTTGAACAGAATCCGTACACGCGGCGACGCGGCAACAAGCCACCAGATCAACGACGACACCTCCCCCGAGCCGATCGCCCATATGGACCGCCCGACTGAGCTAATCGACTGTTCTGTCAAGCAACGTGAGCGCATCCCGCATCGACGCGCAGAGGGCCACTTCCCGGTCGGTGTTCGTCAAGGTGATCGGCCGACGTACGACGTAGCTGTCGGCCACCACTGCGACACTGCAGGCGTGACCGGCGATACGGTGCGCATGCACCACGGCCCCGATGCCTGCTGCCGCCAAGAACCCGACTTCGGTGAGATCGATGATCAATGTCGACGGCGCGGTGGCCAGCGCCCGGTCGAGGTGCTCGACCAAGGTCTGCGCGGTCAGCACGTCCACCACACCGGCCACCCGGATCACCAGCCCGTTCCCAACCGGTGCGGTGTCGACCGAGATCCGTTGGGGTTGCTGCTTTTCCACGTCATGCGACATCGCGGTTCCCGGTCCTTCGCCGTCGCCCTGATCGGCGTGGCAGAGATTCTGGGTGTCGGGCTCGGACAGGGTGTTCGTCAGGCGAGTTGTCTGCGACCACTCTGCGCTCGGCACGCGCAGGCCAGGTTTCGTCCGCCGTTGCGCGCCGTGATGCCGTCGACGAATAAAGGAAAGCCGATGCTTTGGCATGCCCACGGACAGCCTGAACGCCGGCCGAGCGGATCTCACCCCCGCCGCCCACCATGGCACCCACCCCGGACGGGTCGACGCCCCGATAGTGCGTTGTCGTGACCGGGCGCAGCGCTCGGTCGAGCGCGAGGGCGTCGCGAGGAGAGATGCTTCGGCAGTAGCCGAAACCACGAACGCCCGAACGTCGTGTTGCACACCGCGTGATTGAAGCCAGGATTGTCCGCAATGAGAACAACTACGTCGGATGGGCCAGATACCGGATAGTCCTCCGGCGGATGAGTAAAATGGACTGTGCCCAAGCAGTTCTCAGTGAAAACGCTGACATGCAGTGTGGCCGGCGCACCAAACAGAAGCTGACGATCCGGGCTGCGTGCATCTCCGATCGCCAGTACTCCACTTCCCACTGCGAGCTCTCCACGGAACACCAGCGTGCCGGGCCCGCCCGTGTCCGTGCCGACCAGCACTCGCGCACGAACCCCCGCGCCGAGGAGCTCCGCTTCGTGCACACTCATCGTGCGCACCCACAGCGTATGCACGGGTTCTGCCCGATCTACGACAGGCGTGGCGCCGTCCAGATAGACGCTCCCGAGTCCGCGGGCTCCGACATCTTCGATCACCACAACCGATCCATCGGGTGTCACCCGAGCGTCGCACAACACCGTATTCATGGCCGCGGCCCCCCTTGCCCCACCACTGGCACATCCGCTACCTCCCCGACAGCTGTGCGTAGATCAACCATAATTACCTGATTGACACGTCAACCGCAATAGAAAGTCGCAGGCGCCAGCGCTTCGCAACATCCCCGCACCCACTTGTCGGCAAGCACACTGACGCCTGAGGCTCACATGCGCAGGCCGTCGATGCCACACGAATTCTTGGGTGCCGGAGCTTTGCCGATTGCGGGTGCGTTCGAACCGATCCGCAGCGGCGCCGGACTCACGGATCGAGCGACTGAGGGAAAACCGGTCGGCCGCTAGGCCGCACCGCCGACCGCGGCCAGCTTGTCCGGCGACGAGGTGATCTCGTCGATCACGGCATGGATGAACCGCATCTTCTCCAGCACGGCCGGCGGCAGCACGAACGGGTACAGATCATCGCGGCCCATCGACCGGTTCACCATGTTCAGCGCCCACGTCAACGGCAGCCACATCTCGATGATGGTGTCGAAACCACTGGGGCCCAACACCCGTCGGTCGAATGTCGCTCCGGCCGGAGCCAATCCGAACGCCGCGGCGGTGTCCAGGGTGTCCCGGATGTGCAGGTAGTGGGCGAACGTCTCGGCCCAGTCCTCGGCCGGATGCATGGTGGCATAGGACGACACGTAATCGCTCTTCCACCCCGCGGGCGCGCCCTCGCTGTAATGCCGGTCCAGCGCGGCCTGGTAATCCAGGTCGGGGTCGCCGAACAACTCGTTGAACTGTTCCAGGTACTCCGGGACCGGGCTGACCAGCCGGTAGAAGTAGTAGTGGCCGATCTCGTGCCGGAAGTGACCGAGCAGCGTGCGGTAGGGCTCCTCCATGGACACCCGTAGCTGTTCGCGGTGCACATCGTCGCCCTCGGCCAGATCGAGGGTGATCACCCCGTCGGCGTGGCCGGTGAAGACCTTCTCGAACTCGCTGGAGAGCAGGTCGAAGGCCAACCCGTACCGTGGATCATCATCGCGGCCGACCACGGGCAGCTTCAGCTCGGTCAGCTCGGCGATCATCCGGCGCTTGGCGCGCTCGGCGGCGGCGAAGGCGGCCATCGCCACGGTGTCGGAATCGGCCGGCCTGGTCCGTGTCAACGCGCATGATGCGCACAATCCGGACCCCTCACCGACCTTCACCAACCAGTTGCATTCGGCGGCATAGAGGTTGGCGCACAACGCATAGTTGTGCTCATCGACCGCCCCCGCGTGCTCGCTCTCGTCACCGCTGGCGATGACCAGCAGGGCCATATCGTCGAGCGAGAAGCCCAACGCCGAACCGCAGGACAGGCATTTCGAGTTCTCGAAAGCCAGTCGCTGTCCACATTTCGGACAATTGAAATCCCGCATGCACGCTCTCCCCTGTTCGCACGGCCGCTAGCTGGTGCCCGCTGCGGCGAACGCCTAAACCATCAGGGAGTCAGTTCGGCGCCACATCGACTGAGACTTCGATAACGCTACTCTCCGATTCGGTGTAGATGATCCCGCGCAGCGGCGGCACGTCGGCGTAATCCCGGCCGAAGCCGACCACCACATATCGCTCGTCGACCAGCTGGTCATTGGTGGGGTCCAGCCCCAGCCACTGGTTCTGCGGCGTCCACACCGACGCCCAGGCATGGGTGGCGTCGACGCCGATCATGCGTTCCTTGCCCGGCGGCGGGTCGGTGGCCAGATATCCGGACACATAGCTGGCGGCCAGGCCGTTGGCCCGCAGGCATGCGATGGCCAGGCGGGCGAAGTCCTGACACACGCCCTCGCGGGCGGCCAACACCTCGGCCACCCCGGTCGAGATGGTCGTCGAGCCCGACCGATAGGTGAAATCGCGGAAGATCCGCGAGTTCAGGTCACGCAGGACCTCGATCAGCGGTCGTTCCGGAACGAAACTGGGTGCCGCGTAGGCGCGGACGTCGTCGGTGATCTCCGGGGGCGCGAGATCCAGGGTGAACTCGCAGGCCAGCGCCCCGTCGGGGCCGACGGGGCGCGATATCTCCCACGGTGCCCGCGCGGCCGGCCCCTCGTAGAGCTCCGATGCCGGCGGGTCGACCTCGACCAGCGAGCGACCGGTGACGGTCAGGGTGCGATGCGGTTCGGTGACGTGGAAGTAGGAGCTGGTGTTGCCGTAGGCGTCCCGACTGATCGAGCTGTCCGATGCCTCCGGCTCGATCAGCAGCTCGTGCGACAGGCGCCGCTGGCCCGGCAGCTCACGGGGCGTGAGGTAGCCGCGGCCGTACGAGCCGGTGACGACGTCGGAGTACCGGTAGGTGGTGCGGTGGGTGATCTCGTAGCGCCGGGTCGCTGCCTGCGTCACGGTAGCTGCCTCCGCTCGTCGGGACCCCACAACGGTTGCATGCCTGTCGGCAGCGAGAGATGCGCGGCGGTGATCAGTTTGGACAGCTCACGCAGGTCGGCGTGCAGGCCGTCGAGCAGATCGGCCAACTCGGCATGGGTGCCGTCGGCGGCGACCAGCTCCAGATCGGCCGGGTCGACCCGGCGCAGCCGTGCGGTGATCTCGTCGGCCAGCCGTTCCGGGCGTGACGAACCCGATGACGACGGCAGCCGCCGCAGCCCGTCGTGCAGCCGATCGAACTGATAGATCAACGAGCGCGGGTTCTCGGCATCGAAGAGCACCAGATCCGCCACCGCGGCGACGCTGACCTTGCCTAGCATCCGGCGGCGGTAGATGACCGATGACTCACACGCCACCAGCATCGACTCGGTGACGGTCTGGGCGGCGCCGGGAGCCCGCACC
Source organism: Arthrobacter sp. SLBN-53 (assembly GCF_006715585.1). Taxonomy (NCBI): domain Bacteria; kingdom Bacillati; phylum Actinomycetota; class Actinomycetes; order Micrococcales; family Micrococcaceae; genus Arthrobacter; species Arthrobacter sp. SLBN-53. Next base: position 5,034,349 of record NZ_VFNN01000001.1, on the reverse strand, counting down.
GCCGTCATGGTCGCGCGCAGCAACGCGGTCAGCCCCAGACTGCGCTCGATGCGCTTGCCGATGTCCATCACCGTCCAGCCGACGTCCTGGACCATCGACTCGGCCGCCATCCCGGACAGGGCGAGCATGCCCGCCAGTGTCTGGGTGTGCGCGGTCAGCAGGTAGGCATCGCCGGCGGCCTGCGACTCCGGCTGGCGGGCCCGGGATCCGACGGCGCGCTCCACCGCGGCCAGCACCATCCAGGTGTCGTTGGACATCTGGTCACGCACGCCGCGGGCCGCCAGCCCGAGCCGTTCGACCGATTGGGCCAGCGATCCCGGGCGGCGCCGGTCGGCGGTGAGCGACCACAGTGTGCTCGGTGCGATCGCGATGGCTTCGTGATCGTCGCCACCGGAGCCGGTGTCGGTGCCGGTGATCACTCCGATGGCGGCCAACAGGACCGGCACACACTGGCTTTCGGCCATGTCCTGCCGGTATCGGTACTCGTGGTAGCGCTCGCGGGTGACGGTCAGCAGCCGGGCCATGTTCTCGGCGCGTTCGGCGTAGCGGCCCAGCCAGAAGAAGTCCGACAGCACGCGCGGCGAGCTGACCGCCCTGGTGGGGCTCGGCGTCATGACCGGCAGGTCCACCGAGGGCGTCGGCACCGCCTTGGCGCGGTCCGGTGTACGGACCCAAACATCTTTGGCCGCAACAGTATCCAGGGTGTATGCGGCGTTCCCGGGCGCAGGCAGGAAACCCAGCCCGCCCATCATGGGGGCGTAGCCGCCGCGTTGGGCCACCGTGAACAGGCGCATGCCGACATCGGCCGCGGACACTCCACCGGGCAGGAAATCGGTCGGCGCCGAAGAGAATTGCGGCAGTTCCTGGCCGACCCACTGCCACGGGTTCGCGCCGATACGGTCGGCGAGCTGTTCGCGGGCCGACACCGACAACGCCGGACCGACGATGGTCTTGCCCCCGGTGACCGGTTTGATGAGCAGCCTCGACAGCTGGGTCAGCAGATGCGAGCGCTCGACGTCGATGCCGCCCCAGTACATCTGCGGTGACGCCAGCTGCGGCGTCTCGCCGGTCAGGAGTTCGGCCAACTCCGGCAGGAAACGCATCAGCCCGGGGCTCTCCAGGATGCCGCTGCCGAGGGTGTTGACGACGGTCGCCGCGCCGCGGCGCAGCACCTCGACCAGTCCGACCACCCCGAGCCGGGAGTCGGCACGCAGGTCCAGCGGGTCGACATAGTCGGCATCGACCCGGCGCAGCACCACGTCGACGCGTTTGAGGGTGCCCAGCGAACGCATCCACAGTTTTCCGTCGCGCACCACCAGGTCGGCACTCTCCACCAGCGGGAAGCCGAGAACGCTTGCCAGGTAGGCCTGGTCGAAGGCTGTCTCGGAATGCGCGCCGGGACTGAGTACGACGACCACGGGTTCCTCGGCGGCCTCGGGCGCCGCGTCGATGAGCGCCAGCCGCAGTGCCTGTGCCCACGGGGATGCCGGCCGCGGGGCGATGCGCTCGTACAGGTCCGGGGCGGCGTGGGCGATGACACGACGGCCCGCCAGCGCGTAGCCCGCACCGGAGGGCGCCTGGGTCCAGTCGGCGTTGGCCCGGAAACTGCCGTCGGCGGCGCGGCTGACATCACAGCCGTGCAGGAACAGCTGATGCCTGCCGGGTACCTCGATACCGTGGGCGGCACGCACGTAGGCGGGGTGGGCGAAGAGCAGTTGCGGGGGCAGCACCCCGCTGGTGAGGGAGACGCGCGCGCTGTAGAGATCGGTGAGCACCGCGTCGAGCAGCCGCGACCGTTGCACCAGGCCGGCTTCCAGGGTGTCCCAATCCGCGGTGGAGATCAGCAGCGGCAGCGCGTCCAGATGCCACGGCTCGGCGACGCCACCGTCCGGGGCGGTGTCCGCGGCGCTCTTGTCGACGTGCACGTAGGTGATGCCGTCGTCGTCGACGAGGTTGCGCACGGTCACCCGCAGCCGGTCCAACCCGTCGCGGCCCCGCTCGGCCACGCATTCGGCCAGCTCCTGCCAGGCGGGCCGGATCGCACCTGCGGCGTCGACGAACTCGTCGAAGCCGTTGCCGACGGTGCCCCGGACGTCGAACAACGCCTGTTGGGCGCGGCGACTCCGGTAACCGGCGAGCACGTCCTCGGCGCGTGCCGTCATCTCTGTTTGTACAACCATCACCGCAGCACGGTACGCACCCGGCGGAGGTCCAGAATCCCTGGCGCGCCCATATCGGTCGATTGGCGCGCCTGCTTCTCCCGCAGAGCGGCCATATCGACCCGGCCCGGTGTGAATCCGGTCGCTTCGAATCGGCGGCCACGGCGTGATTCGGCCTCCACTGCGTTGACCGGTGGGCGCTCATAGGAACGGCCGCCCGGGTGCGCGATGTGATAGGTACAGCCGCCGCGGGACACCCCCGAGGCGGCGTCGACGAGTTCGAAACGCAGCGGTCCGTCGACGGTGATGGTCGGATGCAGGGCGCTGGGCGGCTGCCAGGCACGGTAGCGCACACCGCCGACCTGGATATCGGCCTTGTCGGTGGCCAGCAGTGGCACCGGATGGCCGTTGACGGTGACGATGTAGCGATTGCGGTCCGCGCCCACCAGCCGCACCTGCACGCGCTCCACCGACGAGTCGACGTAGCGGGCGGTGCCGCCTGCGGTGGACTCCTCGCCGAGGACGTTCCACGGTTCGATGGCGCCGCGCAGCTCGATCTCCACCCCGTCGAATACCGCGGTGCCGATGCGCGGGAAACGGAACTCGGTGAACGGGTCCAGCCAGCTGGTGTCGAAGTCGATACCGTGTTCACGCAGGTCCGCGGCGACATCGGCGATATCGTGAATCAGGAAGTGCGGCAACAGGTATCTGCCGTGCAGGTTCGCCCCGTGCCGGATCAACGGGGCGCGCAGCGGCTCGTCCCAGAACCGCGCGACCAACGCCCGCACCAGCAACGACTGCACCATCGCCATCTGATAGTGCGGCGGCATCTCGAACCCGCGCAGCTCCAGCAGACCCAACCGCCCACGCGGGCTGTCCGGACTGTAGAGCTTGTCGATGCAGAACTCGGCGCGGTGGGTGTTACCGGTGATATCGGTCAGCAGGTGCCGTAGCGCGCGGTCGGTGACCCAGGCTTGCGCGGCACCCTCCTGGGTCAGCCGGTCGATCTCGGCGAACGCGATCTCCAGTTCGTAGAGCGCTTCGCTGCGCCCCTCGTCGACACGCGGCGCCTGGGAGGTGGTGCCGATGAACCGTCCGGCGAACAGATAGGACAGTGCCGGGTGACGCTGCCAGTAGGTCAGCAGTGAGATCAGCAGATCGGGCCTGCGCAGCAGCGGCGAATCCGCGGGCGTGACCCCGCCGAGGGTGATGTGGTTACCGCCGCCGGTGCCGCCGTGACTGCCGTCGACGTCGAAGGATTCGGTGGACAACCGCGCCAGCCGCGCCTCGTTGTAGAGCGTCTCCAGCTGCGCCCGCTGCTCGGCGAAACTGCGGGTGGGCGCGACGTTGATCTCGATGACACCGGGATCGGGGGTCACCGACATCGACGTGAGCCGTCCGTCGTCGGGGGGCCCGTAACCCTCGATCACCACCGGGGTCTCGATGGCCGCGGCGGCCGCCTCGACCCGGGCGACCAGGTCGACGAAATGCTCGAGAGCATCGGTGGGCGGCAGGAATACGTACAGCAGGCCGTTGCGGATCTCGGCGACCAGCGCCGTCGGCGGCGCGGTCTCGGCATCCTCGACCGCCGCCTGGGCCTGGCGCGCCGGCCCGCGGGGCAAGCCGCCGCGGGGGCTCAGCGGGTCGGTGGCGAAGGTCGGCTGCGGGGGCCGCCAGCTGATCGAGTTCAGCGGCAACCGCAGACCGGCGGGCGAATCGCCGTCGAGCAACACGATCCGGCCGCGCCGCAATGTCCAATCCGCACTCGCCCAACCGGAATCGTCGGTCCTGCGGTGCAGCGGCAGGACGTGGGCGGCCGGTTCGACGACCGGCTTGTCGAGCCTGTCCATCAGCGCGACGCGGCGGGCAGCGTCGTCGACGGCCAGGTCGTCGGCGTCCTCGACCGGGTCACCGGCGGGTTGGCGGACAGCGCCGGCGAGTCGGCTCAGCGGGTCCTCATAGGCGGGCCGCACCTGTCGGGCGGGCAGGGTCAATCCGTCGGCGACGGCGGCCAACAATTGGGCATCGGCACCCGCGGGCGCGGGATCGGGTTTGGGGTCGGCCCACGGATCGGCCAACAGGGCTGGGTCGTTCCACAGTGGTTCCCCGTCGGTGCGCCACATCAGTCCGATCTGCCAGCGCGGCAACGGCTCTCCCGGATACCACTTACCCTGACTGCGCTGCACCAGGCCGTTGGGTGCCCATACCCGGCGCAACCGTTCGGCGAGCACCGACGCGCGTTCGCGCTTGTGGGGCCCGTCGGCGGCGGTGGTCCACTCCGGGTCGGTCTGGTTGTCCACCGAGACGAAGGTCGGCTCACCGCCGACGGTGAGCCGGACATCGCCGGCCGCCAGGCGCGCATCGACCTGGTCGCCAAGGGCATTGATGGCCGCCCAGGACTGCTCGGTGTAGGGCAGGGTGACGCGGGGGTCCTCGTGGATCCGGGTCACCACATTGCTGAAGTCCAGGGTTGCCTCGGCCGGTCCGATGGCCCCGGTGATGGGCGCGGCCGATTCCGGGTGCGGGGTGGCCGACAGCGGGATATGGCCCTCCCCGGCGAACAGCGCCGAGGTGGGGTCCAGTCCGATCCACCCGGCCCCGGGGATGTACACCTCGGTCCAGGCGTGCAGATCGGTGAAATCGGCCGCGGGTCCCGACGGGCCGTCGAGCGCCTCGACATCGGAGCTCAACTGCACCAGGTATCCCGAGACGAACCGGGCCGCCAGCCCGAGTTGGCGCAGGACGGACACCAGTAACCAGGCCGAGTCGCGGCATGAGCCGATTCCGGTGCGCAGCGTGTGATCCGGGGTCTGTACACCGGGTTCCATGCGCACGCTGTAGCCGACGTCGGCGCGCACAGCCGCGTTCAGGTTGACCAGGAAGTCGATGGTGCGGGTGCCCTCGGCGATGGAGAGGTTCTGCACCCACTTGCGGACGAGTTCGCCCGGGCCGGAACCATCTTCGGACTCGTCGACCGGGCGCAGGTAGGGCTCGAGGTCGGCCAGCAGCTCTTTGGGGTAGCGGAACGGGAAGTGCTCGGCCCACTCCTCGATGAAGAAATCGAACGGGTTGATGACCTTCAGGTCGGCGATCAGCCCGACGGTGATGGTCAGGCTGCGCGCGCGGTCGGGGAACACCAGGCGGGCCAGGAAATTGCCGAACGCATCCTGCTGCCAGTTGATGAAGTGGTCGGCAGGTTCGACCTGCAGGGAGTAGGCCTCGATGGGGGTGCGGGAGTGCGGTGCCGGACGGAGACGGACGACATGCGGGTGGATGTCCACCAACCGGTCGAACGTGTAGCTGGTCCGATGTTCCAGCGCCACTTTGATACCCATCACCGAATCCCACCACAACGCGGGTCGGCGCGCAGCGCGGCCTACTCCATGGACGCCACGAGATCGAAATCGTAGAAGGCTTCCTTGACCGCCTGCATCAGGGCCTCCTTGGTGTTGGGCGCGCCCGGCTCCCATGAGGTGACCGAGATACACACCGCACCGCCGACTGTTCCGGCAGCCAGCAACAACCGACCACCCATCCGATCCAGATCGGCTGCGGTGATGCCCGGCTCCGGCGAATGCGCGACGAACATGTCCGCGGGAGTCCCGTCCGGCCGGTTGACCTCGTCGGGTAGCGCGCCGCTGTTGGATGATCCGATCGGCTTACCCACCTTGAGGACCAGCTTCTCCAGCCGGCGCAGCAGGAATTTGGGCGTGTAGGGCGCCAGCGGCAACGGCGCGAGCAGTTGTTCGCGGGTGGCGGCCAACTCGACAAGGGCGGCCTTGATGCCGGCGCGGATCGGGCGCAGGTCACCGTGGGCGAGTTCCGGGTCGGCCAGCACGGTGATGGTGTTGAGCGCGTTGCCCCGGGTGTCACCCTCGATGCGCTCGCTGACCGGTAGTGACAACATCACCCGCCCGGTTTCATCGACACGGCCGATGGCCGCCCCGACGCGCGCCGCGATCCCGGCCAGCAGCACATTGCTGCTTCCGCCAAGCGCTTTGGCGCGCGCATCCCATTCGTCGGCATCCACGCGCACCGAGACCGTCGGCAGACTGACCAGCCGCTCATTGTGCCTGCGGGTTGCCGCGACGGGAACCGCCTTGGCCGACTCGGACAGGTCACCGGCCTGCGCGCGGGCCAGCCGCGCCGCGCCGAGCACGGCGGCGGGCACCTCACGGACCGACCGTGCGGTGACCAACAGATCCCGCCGCAACGCCTGCCGGCGACTCAGGCATCGCGGCTCGGGATAGCCGAGTTCGCGACCGGTGCCGTTGACGGCATGGGTGATCGATTCGATGAGGGCGGCGGCGTCGGCGACGGTGTGGGACACCACCAGCGTGACCACCGATCCACCCTCGGCCAGCGGTTGGACGGCCAGATGCCACGGCGGCCCGTGCTCGGGGTCGACCGGGACATTGCCGCGCTCCGCCACGAAATCCCACACCTCGTCGCGGCGCCGTTCGGTGGCGGCGATCTCGATGTCCGCGGATGCCCCGCAGGGCACCCAGTGGTGGCGACCCAACGGGATGGAGGATCGTTCCAGGCGGCGGCCGAGCAGGGTACGGGCGAGATTGCGCTGAAAGCGCCGCAGCCCGTCCATGTCGACGCCGCGTTCGTAGATCCAGACATATTGGATGACCGGCCCTCGTCCCAACGCCCGAAGCGCCAGGTAAGAACCCTGATCCATATACGCCAGCGTGTTGTCAGCCGGAAGGCTCATATGCGCCGGGGCCCTTTCTTGCCACAGTGTGTCCGGCACGTGTGGGCCCCCCTGCACGTGTAGACGGCGAAATTTTAACGGTCTGGATAATTTCTTGGGGGTGCTTCGCCCATCTCGGTGACGCGCGACTGTCGTGCAGATCACCCTCGTCGGCGGGTCGGAATCACACCTGGCACGCGTTCCCATCAGAGTAACGAATGCAATACCCAGCCTGTCAGGAGACAACATGAGTGGTTACTCGGATCGCGATGCGGTCATCGTCGGCGCGGTGCGCACCCCCATCGGCAAGGGCAAGCCCGGCGGCGCATTGCACGGCGTACTGCCCGCCGATCTGCTGGCGCACAGCCTTCGCGAACTCATCACCCGGACCGGTGTCGACCCGGCACTGGTCGACGATGTGATCGCCGGTGCCGTCACCCAGGTCGGCGACCAGGCCGTCAACATCGCGCGCAATGCCCTGCTGGGCGCGGGCTTCCCGGAGACAGTGCCCGGCACCACGGTCGACCGCCAGTGCGGCAGCAGCCAGCAGGCCATCAGCTTCGCCGCCCAGGGGGTCCTGGCCGGCGCCTACGACATCGTGATCGCCGCCGGCGTGGAGTCCATGTCGCGGGTGCCGATGGGTTCCTCGGTGCTACCCGGCAGCGATCCGTTCGGCCGCGGCATGGCCGAACGCTATCCCGAAGGGCTTGTCCCCCAGGGCATCAGCGCCGAGTTGATCGCGGCCAAGTGGCAGCTGTCCCGGACCCGGCTCGACGAGTTCTCCGCCGCCAGCCACGAGAAGGCCGCCCGCGCCACCAAGGACGGGCTGTTCGACGACGAGCTGGCGCCGATCGCCGGGCTGAGCACCGACGAGATCATCCGCCCGGGCACCAGCGTGCAGACTCTCGCGGGTCTGCGGCCGGCATTCTTCTCCGAGGCCTACGCGGCGCGCTTCGGCCAGATCGGCTGGAACATCACCCCGGGCAACTCCTCACCGTTGTCCGACGGCAGCGCCGCGGTGATGATAACCAGCGGAGCGACCGCGCGCCGGCTGGGTCTGACCCCGCTGGCCCGGGTGCACACCACCACCGTTGTCGGCTCCGATCCGCTCTACATGCTGACCGGCGTCATCCCGGCGACCGAGAAGGTCCTACACAAAGCGGGGCTGGCGCTGTCGGACATCGACCTGTTCGAGGTCAACGAGGCCTTCGCACCGGTGGTGCTGAGCTGGGCCGACGAGGTGGGCGCCGACCTGGCGAAGGTGAACGTCCATGGCGGTGCCATCGCGATCGGACATCCGCTCGGCGCCAGCGGTGCCCGCATCACCACGACGCTGGTCCATGCCCTCCGGCAGCGCGGTGCGCGCTACGGGCTGCAGACGATGTGTGAGGGCGGCGGGATGGCCAACGCCACCATCTTCGAGCGGCTGTGACTCCCCGCCTGCCGATTTCGGCGCGCTGACGTTCGTCCAGCGATCGTCAGCGCGCCGAAATCACGCCTTTACGTCGGGCTTGGCGTCGGACTTGGGGTCGGGCTTGTGATCGATGCCCGCTTCCTTGCGCTGCAACTCGGTGATCGGCGCCGGCGCGTCGGTCAACGGGTCCACACCGCCACCGGACTTGGGGAACGCGATCACGTCGCGGATCGAGTCGGTGCCGGCGAGCAGCGCCACGATGCGGTCCCAGCCGAAGGCGATACCACCGTGCGGCGGGGCGCCGAAGGTGAACGCGTCCAACAGGAATCCGAACTTGTCCTGGGCTTCATCCTTGGCGATACCCATCATCGCGAACACCCGCTCCTGCACATCGCGACGGTGGATACGGATCGACCCGCCGCCGATCTCGTTGCCGTTGCAGACGATGTCGTAGGCGTTGGCCAGCGCTGAGCCGGGATCGGAATCGAAGGTGTCCACCGAACCGGGCTGCGGTGAGGTGAACGCATGGTGCACGGCGGTCCAGGCACCGGAGCCCACGGCGACGTCACCGGAGGCGGTGGCGTCGTCGGCGGGCTCGAACAGCGGCCAGTCGACCACCCAGGTGAACGCCCACGCCGTGGGGTCGATCAACTCGAGGCGCTTGGCGATCTCGATGCGTGTCGCACCCAGCAGCGCGCGGGCGCCCTTGGCGGTGCCCGCGGCGAAGAACACACAGTCGCCGGGCTTGGCGCCGACATGGGCCGCCAGCCCGTCCCGTTCGGCGTCGGAGAGGTTCTTGGCGACCGGGCCGGTGAGCGTGCCGTCCTCGCCGATCAGGACATAGGCCAGACCCTTGTGCCCGCGTTGTTTGGCGAACTCCTGCCAGCCGTCCAGGGTGCGCCGCGGCTGCGAGGCGCCGCCGTCCATCACCACGGCACCGACATAGGGAGCCTGGAACACCCGGAAGCTGGTGTCGGCGAAGTAGTCGGTGCACTCCACCAGTTCGACGCCGAAGCGCAGATCGGGCTTGTCGGAACCGAACCGGCGCATGGCCTCGGCGTAGGTGATCCGCGGTAGCGGCGTCGGCAGGTCGTAACCGATCGTCGACCACACCGCGCGCAGCACCTGCTCGGAGATCGCGATGACGTCATCGGCCTCGACGAAGCTGAGCTCCATGTCCAGCTGGGTGAATTCGGGCTGGCGGTCGGCGCGGAAATCCTCGTCGCGGTAGCACCGCGCGATCTGGTAGTAGCGCTCCATGCCCGCGACCATCAGCAGCTGCTTGAACAGCTGCGGACTCTGCGGCAGCGCGTAGAAGCTGCCGGGCTGCAGCCGGGCAGGCACCAGGAAATCTCGCGCCCCCTCAGGCGTGGAGCGGGTCAGTGTGGGGGTCTCGATCTCGACGAAGTCGTGCTCGGCAAGCACACCGCGGGCGGCGGCATTGACCTTGGAGCGCAGCCGGATTGCGTTACCGGGTCCCTCGCGGCGCAGATCGAGGTAGCGGTACTTGAGTCGGGCCTCCTCGCCGGCGGTCTCGTCCAGCTGGAACGGCAGCGGCGCGCTCTCCCCCAGCACCGTCAACTCGGTGGCGTTCACCTCGATATCCCCGGTCGGGATCTCGGCGTTGGCGTTGCCCTCGGGACGCACCTCGACCACGCCGGTGACCGAGACGCAGTACTCGGCGCGCAACCGGTGGGCCTGTTCGAGCACCGTGGCGTCCCGGAACACCACCTGAGATACTCCCGACGCGTCGCGCAGGTCGATGAAGATGACGCCGCCGTGGTCACGCCGCCGGGCAACCCAGCCCGCCAAGGTCACGGTCTGACCGGCATCGGTGGACCGCAACGAACCGGCGGGGTGACTGCGCAGCACGAAAAACTCCTTGAGTGGTCAGCGGACGACAGAATTCCTAGTCTAGAGACGGCTGTCTACCGGTTTCGACGCCGTCCCCGATACGCCCAACCGGCGGCGGCTGCATATATCGTCGGCTGGTGGCGATGTATCCGTGCGAGCGTGTCGACCTGGACTTCATCTCCGATGCGCCGTTCCGGTTCGTCAGTACCGTGGATCTGGCCATCTCCCCGGAACAGTTGTTCGAGGTGCTCTCCGACGCCGGATCCTGGCCGCAGTGGGCCTCGGTCATCACCAAGGTGGTCTGGACCAGCCCCCAGCCCTATGACATCGGCACCACCCGGACCGTCACCATGCGCGGCGGAATCGTCGGCGACGAGGAGTTCCTGGCCTGGGAACCGCACAGCCACATGGCGTTTCGTTTCAACCAGGCCTCGACCAGAAGCATTGCCGCGTTCGCCGAGGACTATTGGATCGTGCCGACCGACCAGGGTTGCCACCTGACCTGGGTGATGGCGATGAAGCCCAACGGGGCCGCCGCTCGGCTGGGGATGGCCGCCGGCCGGCCGGTGATGGCGTGGATGTTCCAGCGCTTCCTGCACAACCTGCGGCGCTATACCGACGCCAGGTACTAGTAGACGCCGGCCCAGGCCTGTCGGCGCACCGCGTCGGGGTCGGCGACGGTGATATCGCGGGTGGACCGGATCACCCGGGTCTGCCGCGTCCGGGTGTCGAAGCACGGCCACTCGCTGAGCCCGTCGGTGGCGAAATCCAGCCAGGTGCGTTGCATGCGCCTGCCCACCGAGGGCTGCACCCGTCGCCCCAGCGGATGCAACTTGCGGCCCAGATACGAGCTGTAGCTGTGCTGGATGTGCACGATCTCGCTGCCGTGGGTGGCGCCTAGCCCCAACGCCTTGAGCGTCCAGGTGGTGTGGTCGAACCGGTACATGTGGGTCGGCGCATCCGCGCTGTAGGCGTCGACGAAGGCCCAGGTGGGCGCGCCGAACATCGCGTCGGAACCGAAGTCGACCAGCGCCCGGCGACGCGGGAAGCCCGGATAGGCGGCCAGCACCCGATCTCGGGCATCCGGTGCCCAGCGGGCGAAAAAGCCCTCGACACCGGCCGCCGTCGTGGGCAGCATCGGCGGCTTACCCCACGCGAACATCGAGGCCTCGTGGCTGTTGGTGCCGATGATCAGCGGGATGGGGGCGACCGCGCCGCGGCGGGCCGCCTCGATCGGGTGGTGCGGTAACAGGTCGACCCCGTGAGTCAGCCCATAGGCCAACGTCGGGGTGTGCGCGACGCTGTTGAGCTGCAGCGTGCCCGCGGCGCGGCGCAACCGGCGCTGCGGCAGCGCCTTGACCTCGTCTGCCTCGACGCCCAGTTCGGCGAGGAAGGCGTGCGATTGCCGGGCCCGCACCTCGCGGTCGGCGATCAGCGGCAACGCCGGGCTCTGCGCGATGGCCCTGTCGAACAATCCCGCGGCGGCCGGGCTGGCCAGCAGCGCCAACACCGAGGTGGCACCGGCCGATTCACCGAACACCGTCACCTGGGTCGGGTCCCCACCGAAGGATCCGATGTTCTCCCGTATCCATCGCAGCGCGGCGATCTGGTCGCGCAGACACAGATTGTCGTCGAATCCCGGTCCGAGGTCCCCGAGTTCGAAACCGCCGAAGACTCCCAGCCGATAGGTGACGTTGACGACGACGACGTTGCCGTTGGCGGCCAGCCGCGAACCGTTGTACAGCTGCAACTGACCCGCGCCGTAGACGAACGCGCCGCCGGGGATCCACACCATGACCGGTAGCGACGCCGACACGTCGGGCGACCAGACGGTGACCGTCAGGCAGGCCTCATCGCGGATCTTCGGGTCGTCGCGGCCGCCCCCGACGAAGGACCGGCCCTGCGGCGGCAGCGGGCCGTGGGTGACCGCGTCACGCACACCGTCCCAGGGGCGCAGCGGCTGGGGACCGAGGAACCGTCGGTCCCCCACCGGCTGTTCGGCGTAGGCGACTCCGCGCCACACTCCGACTCCGCCCTCGGTGGTACCGCGCAGCAGGCCTTGGACGGTCGGCACGATCGTCGACAGTTCGGCGACAGAGGGCACGGCGCAATCGTAGTGTGCAAAGCTGAGCCCGATCTGAACAGGAGACGGCGCCGACACGTCAGATGGGTGGGGACGATGACCTTCAACGAGGGCATGCAGATCGACACGAGCACGTCCTCCAGCAGCGGCCGCGGCGGCGGGGGTGGCCGGCGCATCGCGCTCGGCGGTGGCGTCGGCGGCCTGTTGCTGGTGGTGGTGGCGCTGTTCCTCGGGGTCGATCCGAGCAGCGTGCTCCCCCAGGATCAGGGGTCCGGGATGGACACCGAGGGCGTCTCGGCCCCCGGCTTCGATCTGGCGCAGTGCCGGACCGGCGCCGATGCCAACGAGAAGGTGCAGTGTCGGGTGGTGGCCACCGGCAACTCCGTGGATGCGGTCTGGACGCAGCTGCTTCCCGAGTACCGCCGTCCGCAGGTTCGGTTGTTCACCGGGTCGGTGAACACCGGCTGCGGTGGCGCGACCAGCGAGGTGGGCCCGTTCTACTGCCCCGCCGACGAGACCGCCTATTTCGACACCGACTTCTTCGACGTGCTGCGCGACCAGTTCGGTTCCAGCGGTGGACCGTTCGCGCAGGAGTACGTGGTGGCCCACGAGTTCGGGCACCACGTGCAGAACCTGCTCGGGGTGCTGGGGCGCGCCCAGCAGGATCCGACCGGTCCGACCGGCGGCGGGGTGCGCACCGAGCTACAGGCCGACTGCTACGCCGGGGTGTGGGCGCACTACGCGGCGACGACCAAACAGGAGGGCACCGATGTGACCTTCCTAGAGCCGTTGAGCGACAAGGATATTGCCGACGCGTTGTCGGCAGCTTCGGCTGTCGGCGATGACCGGATCCAGGAGGCGGCCACCGGCAGGGTGAGCCCGGAGTCCTGGACGCACGGCTCCTCGGAACAGCGTCAGAAATGGTTCACCACCGGCTACCAGACCGGTGCGCCCGACAAGTGCGACACCTTCGCCCCGGGCGCCCTGCGTTGAGCGATATCCAGCCCGACACCAAGGACTGGACCTGGGTGCTGCGGCGGCCCTGCCCGGACTGCGGATTCGATCCGGCGGCGGTGCATCCGACCGCCGTCGCCGGACACATCCGGCGCGATGCGGCGGATTGGGAGCTCCGGCTCGCCCGGCCCGGGGTTCGCAGCCGCCCGGCGCCGGGAGTCTGGTCGAATCTCGAATACGGTTGCCATATCCGCGATGTGCACCGCATTTTCGATCACCGCGTGCAGTTGATGCTGAGCCAGACCGATCCGCAGTTCCCGAACTGGGACCAGGACGCCACGGCGATCGCCGACGACTACGGCGGCCAGGATCCGACGACGGTCGCCGGCGAGCTGCGTGCAGCGGCCGACGCCGTGGCCCAGCGGTATGACTCGGTGCCCGAGGAGGGCTGGGATCGGCGCGGGTTGCGTAGCAACGGAAGCGAATTCACCGTCGCCACCATCGCTGTGTACCACCTGCACGATATCGTCCATCACGCGTGGGACGTCTCGACCGGAGCCCACGAGCCGGGCACGTGAGCAGGCCCGATCACGAGGTGGCCATCATCGGGGCGGGTCCCGGTGGGATAGCCGCCGCACATCACCTGCGCCGGCATGGCATCACAGATTTCGTGATCATCGAGCGCGCTGGCGATTTCGGTGGGACCTGGCGCGACAATCACTATCCCGGGCTGGCCGTCGACATCCCCAGCCTGTGGTACCAGCTGTCTTTCGCCCCGAACACCGACTGGTCACGGCTGTTCGCCCCCGGCCCCGAGATCTACCGCTATCTGCAGGACACCGCCCGCGGGATGGACCTGTATCGGCACCTGATCGCCGATGCCGAGGTGACGCGGCAGTGCTGGGACGACGACGCCGGGTTGTGGCAGCTGAGCATTCGCGGCAGGGCCGACCTGACCGCACGCTTCCTGATCAGTTCGGTGGGCGGGTATGTCAACGCCAAACCGAGCCTCGACATCGACGGCGTCGAAGACTTCACCGGAACGCTGTTACGGCCAGACGCCTGGGACGACACCTACGACACCGCGGGCAAGCGCATCGCGGTGATCGGCACGGGTTCCAGCGGTGTACAGATCGCCGCCGCCCTGTCCGCCGAGGCCGACCGGTTGGACGTCTACCAACGCACCCCCGCCTGGGTGCTGCCCAAGATCGACTTCGACCTGTCCCCACCGATACGCCGGATCCTGCGCATCCCCGGGGTGCTACCGGCGGTGAACATCGCCGGCCGCGTGCTGATGGACGTGGTGATGCTGGCGCCGATGGTGCACGTCTTCTCCCGACTGCCCGACCGGGTGTTGACGCGACTGATCCCGCTGTACGACAGCTACTGCCGGACGCTCTACCGGCTGCTGCTGCGGTGCACCGTGCGCGATCCTGCGACCCGCGCGGCGCTGGTCCCCCACTACGGCATCGTGGCCAAACGTCCGGTGATCTCCAGTGCGTTCTTCCGGGCACTGAACAATTCGAACACCCGGTTGATCACCACCCCGATCGAGCGCATCACCGGTACTGGCATCCGCACCGTCGACGGCGTCGAGCGCCCGGTCGACCTGCTGGTGGCCGCCACCGGCTACGAGCTGTGGACCGATCCCGAAACATACCGTCCGTCAACGATCATGGGCACCGACGGTTTCGACCTGGCCGAGTTCTATCGGACTCACGGCATGCAGAGTTACGCGGGCACCGCACACCCTCGGCTGCCGAACAGGTGGGAGATCGTGGGTCCCACCGGGTTCGTCGGGTTCGCCTGGTGTGATTTCGTCGAGACGATGGCCCAGCATGCAGCCCGGGTGATCGCGCACACCCGCGGCCGGTCCGACCAGGTGGCCGCGGTAACCGCGGAGGCGTTTGCGCGTTGGAACGACAAGATGGTCCGCCGCGGGAAAACCGCGCATCTGTATTTCACCGAGTGCAATCCGGGGCTGCGCACCTATTTCGTCAACTCTCGCCGCGAGACGGTGTATCACCGTCCGCAGACCATCACGGCCGCACGGTGGTTCGCTCGCCGGGGACCGCTGCAGGACTATCGGTTCACCCGGCGATCGTCACCGGCCGCGCAGCGCCGGGCCGTCTGAGCAGCCACCTCAGAGCGCACTGACCGCGGCGCCGACGAGACCGACACTCGTCGCCACGAAGGACACCAGGCTGATGGCCTTGAACACCGTTGTGCTCGTGACCTTCTCGTTGAAAGCCATCGGCAGGAACAGCGTCGGGTTCAGCAGGGTCCCCAGCACCACGAGGGTGGCGATCCATGCCGCCAGCTGCGGCACTGCCAACCCGACGGCGATCAGGATGACACCCATCATGATGTAGTCCAGATGGGCTTGCATGATGCGCCGCGGGCTGACGATACCCACTCTCTTCATCATCTCGGGCGCCAGCAGGTTACCCGCGACGGCCCAGCCGAGCAGTGCTCCGAAGGCCAGCTCGAACAGTCCGATCTGCACCAGTACGCTCATCGATTCACCGCATTCCTCTCATACCAACGGCGCCCGTGCAGACGCTGGTAGTGCCACACCGCAGCCGGCAGGACACCACGCCGGTGCAGCCAGAACCGGTGCGGCGCAACGTCGACCGGAGTGGCCCGACCGAGCGTGATATCGGCCAGCACAACACCTTCGCCGTCGGCGCGGGAACGCTGAGCCACCACCGTTCCGGTGGCGTCGGTGATCAACGCATTGCCCTCGAAGTGCCCGCGGTACCGTACCGGCAGCCACGGCATCGGGCACTCGAGTTCGCCGACGTGTGCGGCATGCACCACGGGGGCGCCGATATAGCGCGCGAAATCGGTTGCCGCCCGCCGCGCGGTCGCGGCATTGGCCTTCTCGAGACGGTCGAAGAGGCGCCGCGGCGGCCAGGGCGGGATCGACCACCAACCCGAGCCCGTCATGGCGAGATCCACCCTGCCGCGCATCCGCCGGACCGTCCGGGTGCGCATCAGCTCCCAGCACACGGCGGCGCCGACGGAAAGCTCGCCGCAGGTGAGCACGCCATCGTCGTCACCGCCGGTGTAGATGGCGTTCTCCCACATGGTGGGCAGGTCCTTGTCGTGTCGCCCGACGATGCCGGTGGGGTCGGCGAGCAGATAGGCGTTGCGGATATGACCGTCGACGTCCCGACACAGGAACGAACCACCGACCATCGCGCCGTGCCTGCGTGCCACGTCGCAGAGCAGGTCGGCGGCCGGGCCGTCCACCGGCAGTGCCGCGTCGACCAGTTCACGAAGGAAACCGATGCCCGTGGTGAAGAACTCGGGTAGCGCGATGATCTTCGCTCCGGCGTCGCCCGCTTCATCGGCAAGCCGGTGGCAGGCAACAAGATTGGCCGACACATCACCGAGCTTCGCATCCAGTTGCACCGCCGCCGCCAGCACCATGTTTTGAACGGTACTACAAAATTGAACGCTACTACAAGAAAATTTAGTCGGTACGCAGACCGCGGATCACGATGTCTCTGCCGACCGCGAGCACCCGCTCCAATTCGGCATCGTCGAGGGCGAGCCGGTCCGGTCGCCAGCGCGAGCCCAGCACCCCATTCCACGCCGACCACAGGAACACCGAGGTGCGACCGGGATCGGGACAGCTGATCTGACCGGCGGCATCGGCGCGACGCAGGGCATCGGCGACATCACCGACGAGCGCTTCCACCTTGTCGGCGATGCGCTGCTCGACCTCACCGGCCAGCTCCCCCGGCGGCATGTCGACCGTCCGCAGAGCGACCATGCGGAAGTGGCCGGGGTTCTCCAGATTGAACCGACAGTAGGCGTCGCTGGCGGCGATCAACTGTTCCACCGGCGTGCGATCGGCGGTGTAGGCCTGCGCCATCACCTGTTCGTTGATCTCCAGCGCGCGCTCCACCAACGCCAGATACAGGCTGTCCTTGTTGCCGAAGTGGTGATAGATCGAACCGACCGCCACCGCAGCCTCCTCGGCGATGGCATCCATGGTGACCGCATGGAAACCGCGCTCGGCGAACAGCCGCTGGGCGGCCTCCAGGATCGTCGCCGTGGTCGCGAGGGTACGTCGGTCGGGCCGCCGAGCGGGTCGGGTCACGGTTCAAGGCTACGGCGACAGCCGATCGCCAAAAACAATTTGTACCTCCTGCGCCGGTCTGGCCACGATGGCCTCATGCTTGATGTCGACCGGTTCATCGCCGACGGTTTCGTCAAGATCGAGTCGGCCTTCGATCGCGAGCTCGGCCTGCGCTGCCAGCAGCAGCTGTGGCAGACCATCGGGTTGAACCCAGCGGACCCGAGCACCTGGACCGAATCACTGGTGCGGGTGGCCGGCATGGCCACGCCGGAGTTCACCGCCGCCGCCAACACCGACGCCTTGCACGCCGCCTACAACGCCTTGGTCGGCCCCGGCCGATGGCGGCCCCGATTGGGCCTGGGCACCTTCCCGCTACGCTTTCCCAGCACCGAACCGGCCCGCGACGCGGGCTGGCATGTCGAAGCATCCTTTTACGCCGAGGACGGCATGCGGCTGAGCCTGCGCTCCCGCGGCCGCGCGTTGTTGATGCTGTTCCTGTTCTCCGATGTCGGCCCGGACGACGCACCCACCATGATCCGGGTCGGCTCCCACCTTGCGGTGCCGACGGTGCTGGCCCACCATGGTCCCGACGGTGCGCCCTGGATGTCGGTTTGCGAGCACGTCGTTCCGGCGACCGCGGACTGTTCCGTCGTCAAGGCCACCGGTCGCATCGGCGATGTGTACCTGTGCCATCCGTTCCTCGTACATACCGGCACCGCCCACCGCGGCAACGTGCCGCGCTTCATGGCGCAACCACCGCTGGAGCCCACCGGCGAGCTCGACCTGGAAGCCGACGAGCCGAGCCCGGTCGCTCGCGCGGTGCTGCAGGGACTGCGTTAAAAGGGCGGCGGGTGGTGCAGGCCGCGCTGATCTGGGCCTTGGCCTGCGCCCAGCCGTCGATCAACGCCAAAGCGGAGAACTCGTCCTCGTCATCGCACCAGCGCGATGTGACCTCGGCGATGAGGGCCAGCCGGCGAGCTGCGGCGGCGGCCTCCTCGCGGGTGGCGGCCGCTACTGCGTCGATGAGCGCCTCATCGCTCATCTCCGACAGTTCCAACTGTTCGAACTTGTGTGCGATTCTACCGAGGCGCACCGACATTTCTTCTCAGAACAGGGTGGGGTGCGCCGGTGCCGCGACTTCGGAGGAAACGGCACCGGCGCCGGCTGGCGTCGCCGGTGCCGACATCGCGACACCAGCCGATCGCCTGGTCAGTCCGTACCTGGCCAGCAGCGGAGCGGCCCTGGTACGGAGTTCGTCGCGGTATTCGGCAGGCAGGTACGCACCACGCCGGTAGAGCCGCTGGTATTCGGAAACGTGCTGGGGGTGGGTGCGCTGCAACCACGACATGAACCAACCGCGCGTCGCGCCCCGCAGGTGCAGGCCGAACACCGTGGCACCGGTCGCGCCCGCATCGGCGATCTGACACAGCAGCGCATCGAGATGTTCGACGGAATCGGTCAGCCGCGGCAGCACCGGGGCCACCATGACATGACAGTCCAACCCGGCATCGCGGACCGCGGAGATCAACGCCAGCCGGGCTTGCGGCGACGGCGTTCCGGGTTCGATCGATCGTTGCAGGTCCGGATCGCCGATCGCCAACGAGATCGATACCCGCGCGCCGGCCCCGTCATGGGCCGCCTCGGCGATGAGCGGCAGATCGCGGCGCAACAGGGTGCCCTTGGTCAGGATCGAGAACGGCGTGCCGGATTCGGCGAGCGCGGCCAGGATGCCCGGCATCAACCGATAGCGACCCTCGGCACGCTGGTACGGATCGGTGTTGGTGCCGAGCGCCACCGTCTCCCGGGTCCACGATCTGCGCCGGAGTTCCCGGGCGAGCACCTCGGCCACGTTGGTCTTGACCACGATCTCGGTGTCGAAATCCGCACCGGGGTCGAAGTCAAGGTACTCGTGAGTGGTCCTGGCGAAGCAGTAGCGGCACGCGTGCGCGCACCCGCGGTAGCCGTTGACGGTGTACCGAAAAGGCAGCATGGCCGCATCGGGCACCTTGTTGAGCGCCGATTTGCACAGGATCTCGTGGAAGGTGATCCCGTCGAACTCCGGGGTCCGCACGCTGCGCACGAAACCGAGACGAGCCAGGCCCGGCAACGCGCCGTCGTCGACCCGCACCCCCTGCCCGTCCCACCGCATGACCCTATCGAACAATTGTTCGACAGGGTTTGTCAAGCGGTCAGCGAACTACCACTGACTGCCCTGGCAGATCGGGCTGTAGGGGTTGTCGGCAGCCGCGATGACCTGGTCACCCGCCACGATGTCGCAGTGTGCGTTCGGCGCACCGACGCTGCCCTTTGTGGTGCTGCTGACCTGCAGGATCGCCCACTGCGGGTCGGCGAGCGTGGTCTCGAAGACCCACGGAGCCCCCGGTCCGACGGTGATCGTCTCGCGCTTGGCGTATGCGTAGGCGTCGGCGTTGTAGGCACCCATGTTGGGCGGCTGAGCCGTCAGATAGAACACCTGGAACTGATAGGGCGCGCCCGAGGTCAGGGTGTACCGCACCAACTGGCCCTCCGGCTCGGCATGGGCGACCGCAGGCCCGAAGGCCAGTGCGGCACCCGCCAGCAGGGCGGCCGCGCCCGCTGCTGCACCGACGTTTGCCGCGATCTTGCTCGTAGCTTTTCGCATGACCAACACATCGCCGGACGCTACCGGATCGTTACACCGGTCGCCCAGACGCCGCGAAGCGCGAGAAAACAGGGCGTGAGCAAGAGGTTAATTTGTTCGTCACAAACAGAAATTTCACAGAAACCTCGCGCCCATAACGTGCCGATTCGACACCCACACGGGTCCGAAAGTTCCGCTCATACAGCCGAACTCGAACGAAAGGCCGTTGATGGCACACCTCCGACCGACGTCGAAGAGATCATTTCTGTTAGCGGGAAGCGTCGTGGTCACCGCCTCGATGCTGCTCTCTGCCTGCGGCAGCAAGGCCACCGACGAGGGCGGCAGCGCCGCCGCATCATGCGTGGACACCTCCGGTGACACCATCAAGGTCGGCTCGCTGAACTCACTGTCGGGAACCATGGCGATCTCCGAGGTCACCGTGCGTGATTCCATCAAACTGGCCGTCGACGAGATCAATGCCGGCGGCGGTGTTCTCGGCAAACAGATCCAACTGGTGGGCGAGGACGGCGCCTCGGAGCCGACCGTGTTCGCCGAGAAGGCGCAGAAGCTGATCAACAGCGACTGCGTGGCGGCCGTCTTCGGTGGCTGGACGTCCTCGAGCCGTAAGGCCATGCTGCCGGTGTTCGAAGACAACAACTCCCTGCTCTACTACCCGGTCCAGTACGAGGGCCTGGAGTCCTCCCCCAACATCTTCTACACGGGGGCGACCACCAACCAGCAGATCGTCCCGGCGCTGGACTATTTGAAGGAAAAGGGCACCAAGTCGCTGTACCTGGTCGGCAGCGACTACGTCTTCCCGCAGACCGCCAACCGCATCATCAAGGCCTATGCCGCGGCCAACGGGATCGAGATCAAGGGCGAGGATTACACGCCGCTGGGCTCGACGGACTTCTCGACGATCATCAACAAGGTCCGCACCGCGGATGCCGACGCGGTGTTCAACACCCTCAACGGTGATTCCAACGTCGCCTTCTTCCGTGAATACAAGAACGTCGGGCTGACCCCGCAGGCGATGCCGGTGGTCTCGGTGTCCATCGCCGAGGAAGAGGTCGGCGGTATCGGTGTGCAGAACGTCACCGACCAGCTGACGGCGTGGAACTACTACCAGACCATCGACACCCCGGTGAACGACGCGTTCGTAGCCGCGTACAAGAAGGCCTACGGCGCGAACAAGCCCACCTCCGATCCGATGGAGGCCGCCTACGTCTCGGTGCACCTGTGGAAGAACACCGTAGAGAAGGCAGGGTCGTTCGACGTCAAGGCAATTCAGGACAATGCCGGTGGCGTGAGCTTCGACGCCCCCGAGGGCAAGGTCACCATCGACGGTGAGAACAACCACATCACCAAGACCGCCCGCATCGGTGAGATCAAGCCCGACGGTCTGATCTACACCGTGTGGGAATCCCCCGCACCCATCGAGCCGGACCCGTACCTGAAGTCCTACCCGTGGGCCGCCGGCCTGTCCGGGTAAGAACAGCATGGATGTCCTCATCGGACAGCTGGCAACGGGATTGAGCCTCGGCTCGATCCTGTTGCTGGCTGCACTCGGCCTGTCCCTCACGTTCGGTCAGATGGGCGTCATCAACATGGCGCACGGCGAATTCATCATGGCCGGCTGTTACACCACCTTCGTCGTCCAGCAGATCATCTCCAATGCCGGTGTCTCGCTGATCATCTCGCTGATCGTCGGCTTCGTCATCGGCGGATTGTTCGGTGTACTGCTGGAGGTCACCCTGATCCAGCGGATGTACCACCGACCGTTGGACACCCTGCTGGTCACCTTCGGCGTGGGACTCGTCCTGCAGCAGTTGGCCCGTGACATCTTCGGCGCGCCGGCGGTCAACGTCGTCGCCCCGTCCTGGCTGTCCGGCGGGTTCGAGATCTTCGGTGCCGTCGTGCCCAAGACCCGCATCTTCATCCTGGTGTTGGCCGTCGCGTGCGTCACCGCGCTGGCCGTCGCGCTCAAGGCCAGCCCGATGGGCCGGCGGATCAGGGCAGTGGTGCAGAACCGCGATCTCGCCGAGACCAGCGGTATCTCGTCGCGCAAGACCGACATCACGACCTTCTTCATCGGGTCGGGTCTGGCCGGCGTCGCGGGTGTGGCGCTGACGCTGATCGGCTCCACCAGCCCGACGATCGGCCAGGCCTATCTGATCGACGCCTTCCTGGTGGTCGTGGTCGGTGGCCTCGGCCAGATCAAGGGCACGGTGATCGCCGCGTTCGGCATCGGCTTCCTGAACTCGGTGATCGAGTACAACACCACGGCATCGCTGGCCAAGGTGATCCTGTTCGTCATCATCGTGATCTTCCTGCAGGCCCGCCCGCAGGGCCTGTTCACCGTCCGGACAAGGAGTTTGGTGTGAGAACGATCCTTGGACGCTGGCAGACATGGGCCGGGTTCGGTGTGGCGGCGGTACTGCTGTTCGGCGTGGCTCCCGCGGCGCTGTCGACGTTCCGGCTCGGCCTGCTCGGCCAGTTCCTGTGCTATGCCATCGTGGCGGTCGGTATCGGGCTGGCCTGGGGCCGCGGCGGCATGCTGGTGCTCGGGCAGGGGGTGTTCTTCGGTATCGGCGGCTACATCATGGGGATGCACCTCAAGATCGCCGACGCCGAGTTCGCGGGCAACAGCGTGCCGGACTTCATGCAGATCCAGGGTGTCCGTGAGCTGCCCGGCTTCTGGGCGCCGTTCGCCTCTCCCCTGGTGACGCTGGTGTCGATCGTGCTGATCCCGACCGCCATCGCCGCGGTGCTCGGACTCGGCGTGTTCAAGCGCCGCGTCAAGGGCGCCTATTTCGCGATCCTGTCCCAGGCGCTGGCGGCCGCGTTGGCCATCCTGCTCGTCGGCCAGATGAGCCTCGGCGGATCCAACGGGCTCAACGGGTTCCGGACATTCTTCGGGTTCCGCCTTGCCGATCCGGCCAACAAGCAGATGCTGTACTTCATCGCTGCGGGCATCCTGCTGGTGGTCGTCGCCGTGGTACGTCAGCTGATGCAGAGCCGCTACGGCGAACTGCTGGTGGCGGTGCGCGACGGCGAGGAGCGGGTCCGGTTCCTGGGCTACGATCCGGCGAACATCAAGGTCGTCGCGTACACGACCGCCGCGTTGTTCGCCAGCATCGCCGGTGCGCTGTTCGCGCCCATCGTGGGCTTCATCAGCCCGTCGCAGGTGGGCATCCTGCCCTCGATCGCGTTCCTGATCGGGGTGGCCATCGGCGGGCGGACGACATTGTTGGGACCGGTGCTCGGCGCCATCGGTGTGGCGTGGGCGCAGACCCTGTTCTCCGAGCAGTATCCCTCGGGGTGGATCTACGGGCAGGGCCTGCTGTTCATCCTGGTCGTCGGGTTCTTCCCGGCGGGTCTGGCCGGACTGGCGGTGTTCCTGCGCCGCAAGAACAAGGACACCCCCGGTGACGGCGACGCGCCGGACCCGGTGTCGGTGCCCGACCCCGATCCCGAACCGGAATCCGAGAAGGCCGGAGCCAGCACATGAGCGTCACCGTGACCGACAACCATCCGGAGCCCACCGCAGGCGGTAACGTCGGCATGGGTACCCAGTATCTGGAAGTACGAGGTCTGACAGTCGATTTCGACGGTTTCAAGGCCGTCAGCGACGTCGACCTGACGCTGTTCCAGGGTGACCTGAGGTTCCTGATCGGCCCCAACGGTGCGGGCAAGACCACCGTGATCGATGCGATCACCGGTCTGGTGCCGGGCACCGGGTCGGTCAGCAAGTCCGGGGTGGAACTGCTGGGCAAGAAGGTCCACCAGATCGCCCGTAACGGTGTGGGCCGCACCTTCCAGACCGCGACGGTCTTCGAGCAGCTGACCGTGCTGCAGAACCTCGATATCGCCGCGGGAGCGGGCCGCTCGGCGTGGACGCTGCTGCGCCGTCGTGCGGGTGTCCTACCCGCCATCGAAGAGGCCCTGGAGACAACGGGATTGACCGCGTTGGCGGACAAGCCGGCCGGGGTGCTCGCACACGGCCAGAAGCAGTGGTTGGAGATCGGCATGCTGCTGGTGCAGAACGCCGAGGTGCTGTTGCTCGACGAGCCCGTGGCCGGGATGAGCCACGAGGAACGCGAGGAGACCGGAAACCTGCTGCGGCGCATCGGCGGTGAGCGCACCGTCGTCGTGGTCGAGCACGATATGGACTTCATGCGGGCGTTCGCGACCTCGGTGACCGTACTGGCCCGCGGTCAGGTGATCGCCGAGGGTTCGGTCGCCGAGGTTCAGGCCAACCCCAAGGTGCAGGAGGTCTATCTGGGCACCGCGGCCGCAGGCGCCGAGGGCGTGCCCGATGAACTGAAAGAGGAATCCTGATGCTCGAACTCGTCGACGTCCGCTCCGGGTACGGCCGCTCGGAGGTCATCCACGGGGTGTCCCTGGAGGTGCCCTCCGATGGCGTGGCCGCCGTGATGGGGCACAACGGCGCGGGCAAGACGACCCTGTTGCGGGCCGCGGTCGGGTTGCTCAAATGCAGTGCCGGCACGGTGCGGTTCGACGGTGAGGACATCACCAAACTCCGCCCGAGCGCCCGCGTCGCGCGCGGTATCGCCTATGTGCCCCAAGGGCAGCAGTCCTTCGGCCAGCTGACCACCGCCGAGAATCTGCAGGTGGTCGCCGACGGCCGTAAGAACGGCAAGGCACTCATCGACGAACAGTTGGACCTGTTCCCGGCATTGAAGGAATTGTTGGGTCGGCGGGCCGGGTTGCTCTCCGGTGGTCAACGCCAGCAGCTGGCGATCGCCCGCGCCCTCATCACCACACCGAAATGCCTCATCCTCGACGAGCCCACCGAAGGCATCCAGCCCTCGGTGGTGCACGAGATCGAACAGGCCATCACCGCGCTGACCCAGCGGGGCGATCTCGGGGTGCTGCTGGTCGAACAGCACATCGGTTTCGCGCTGGAATCCGCGCAGCGCTACTACATCCTGGAGTCGGGCCGGGTCACCTCACGCGGCGCCGGTGGATCGTCCTCGGAGGCCGAGGTGCGCGCGGCGATGGCAATCTGACGGCACCGCCGTCGTGGCCATCTGACATTCGCCGACCGATCACGCATCCAGCTCCAGCAGCACCGTCACCGGGCCGTCGTTGACCAGCTCGACCTGCATATCGGCGCCGAACACCCCCGTGCTGACCTGCGCGCCCAGTTCGCGCAGCGCGGCGGTGAAGGCGTCGATCAACGGTTCGGCCACCGGACGCGGGGCGGCCGCGTTCCAGGACGGCCGCCGACCCTTGACGGTGTTGGCGTACAGGGTGAACTGGCTGACCACCAGGATCGGCGCATCGATATCGGCAGCTGCGGCCTCGTCATCGAGAATGCGTAGCCGCCAGAGCTTTTCGGCCATTTTCGCCGCCAGCGCCACATCATCGGTGTGAGTGATGCCCACCAGCGCGAGCAGGCCCTGACCGGTGGGGTTGATCTCCCCCACCGTCACACCGTCGACGCTCACCCGCGCCGAACTCACCCGCTGCACCAGAACTCGCATCACCCGACCCTAGAGGGTGCCCACGCTGCGGATCATCGCCGAGCACGGCGGGCTGGTGCGGGTTCGGCCGGCGAGCGTGCGCCGACTCACCCCTGACCGCGGCGTGTCGGGGTGCAGACACGCACGCTCGCCGGGAAGTCAGCCCAGCCGGGAGAGCACCTCGGCCACGACGGCGTCGACAGCGATATCGGTCTGCTCACCGTTGGACAGGTCCTTCACCCCGACCGTGCCCGCCTCGATATCACGGTCGCCCGCCACCAGCGCCAAGCGCGCACCGGAGCGGTCGGCACCCTTCATCGACGCCTTCAGGCTGCGATCCCCGTAGGCAAGATCCACCCGGACACCGTTGGCGCGCAGGGCAGCCGCCAGCTTGGCGAGCTCCAGCTTGGCCGCCTCGCCCAGCGGAACCCCGAACACGTCCACCCGGTTCGTCGCACCGACCGTGCGGCCCTCGGCACGCAACGCCAACAGGGTGCGGTCCACACCCAGACCGAACCCGATCCCGGAAAGATCTTGCCCGCCGAGCTGACTCATCAGGCCGTCATAGCGGCCGCCGCCGCCGATACCGGACTGCGCGCCCAGCCCGTCGTGCACGAACTCGAACGTCGTCTTGGTGTAGTAATCCAGGCCGCGCACCATCCGCGGATTGACCACGTAGGGCACACCGAGTGCGTCCAGGTGAGCCAGCACGGTCTCGAAATGCACCTTGGCCGCATCGGAGAGGTGATCGAGCATCACCGGGGCGTCGGCGGTCATCTCCCGCACATGCGGTCGCTTGTCGTCGAGCACCCGCAGCGGGTTCAGCCGGGCGCGCTGGCGGGTTTCCTCGTCGAGGTCGAGCGCGAACAGGAAGTCCTGCAGCAACTCCCGGTACTGGGGACGGCAGGTGTCATCGCCGAGGGAGGTGATCTCCAGCCGGAAACCGTCGAGACCCAGTGCGCGGAATCCGGCGTCGGCGACGGCGATCACCTCGGCGTCCAGCGCCGGGTCGTCGATACCGATGGCCTCCACACCGACCTGCTGCAGCTGTCGGTACCGGCCCGCCTGCGGACGCTCGTACCGGAAGAACGGCCCCGAGTAGCAGAGCTTGACCGGCAGCGCCCCACGGTCCAGACCGTGCTCGATGACGGCCCGCATGACCCCGGCGGTGCCCTCCGGGCGCAGCGTCACCGACCGGTCACCGCGATCGGCGAAGGTGTACATCTCCTTGCTCACCACATCGGTGGACTCGCCGACGCCGCGCGCGAACAGCGCGGTCTCCTCGAAGATCGGCAACTCGATATCGCCGTAGCCGGCCCGCCGGGCCGCCCCGAGCAGACCGTCTCGCACGGCGACGAACGCCGCCGAATCGGGCGGGAAGTAGTCGGGCACACCCTTGGGGGCGCGGAAATCAGTCACAGAACCAGGCCTTCGAGAAATGGGTTGGTGCGGCGTTCGATGCCGATCGTGGACCTCGGGCCGTGGCCCGGGAGTATCACGGTGTCGTCGTCGAGCACCATCAGTTTGGTCATGATCGAGTCGATCAGGGAATTACCGCTGCCGCCGGGCAGGTCGGTACGCCCCACCGAACCCTGGAACAGCGTGTCACCGGTGAACACCTGCCCCTGGGTGCGAAAACACACCGACCCGCGGGTGTGACCGGGCGTGTGGTCGACGCTCACCCGGATGCCGCCGAGGTCCAACACCTGACCATCGGTGCGCAGTTCGACGAGCTGGCGGGGCTCGGAGAACACCGCGCCCAGCGTCAGCCGGCCCAGCGTCCCCCACAGCCCGCCGCTGGTCAGGCCCTGCACCGGGTCGGTGAGCATGGCCCGGTCGGCGGGATGGATGTACACCGGGCAGCCGTACCGGTCGGCCACCTTCTGCGCCGACCACATGTGGTCGATGTGACCGTGGGTCAGCAGCACCGCGGCCGGGGTGAGCCGGTGCTCGTCGAGGATGCGCTGCAGCCGCGCCGACGCCGACTGCCCGGGGTCGACGATGACGGCATCGGCGCCCGCGTGCGCTGCGAACACGTAGCAGTTGCACGCCAGCACCCCCGTCGGGAATCCGGTCATCAGCACCCGGTCAGTTTCCCATGTCCACTCGACGGACCGGTATTCGCGCGGGTCGCACGGCCGACACTCAGAAACGCCTGGCACACTCGTTGCCGACGTGTTCGGCGAATGAGGAGGACAGCGGCGGTGCCGACCAACGAACAGCGAAGGGCAGCGGCCAAGCGCAAGCTGGAGCGGCAGCTGGAGCGACGAGCCGCACAGGCCAAGCGGCAGCGACTGCTCACCATCATCGCCTCGGCGGTGGGTGCGGTCGTCGTCATCGGCGCCGTGGTGGCCACGGTCGTGATCACCACCAAGGATTCCGACACCACGGCCTCGGCGTCCACCACCACGACGGTCGACCCCAACGCCCCGCAGCCCGCCGCCGACGGCAAGCTGCCCGCGTTCGTCGCGCCGGCCGGCCTCGGCCAGAACTGCCAGTACCCGGCGGCCGGGAAGGCCAGCAAACCGGTCAACCCGCCGCGGACCGGCGCCATCCCGATGGATGAGGCCGAGGTCAGCGTCAGCATGTCGACCGACCAGGGCAATATCGGTCTGCAGCTGAACAACGCGCAGGCGCCCTGCACCACCAACAGCTTCGCCAGTCTGGCCCAGCAGGGCTACTTCAACGACACCCCGTGCCACCGACTGACCACCAGCGACAGCCTGTCTGTGCTGCAGTGCGGCGACCCGACCGGCCAGGGCACCGGCGGGCCGGGCTACCAGTTCGCCAACGAGTACCCGACCAACCAGTACCAGCCCGACAACCCGGCGCTGCAGCAGCCCGTGCTGTACCCACGCGGCACGCTGGCCATGGCCAACGCCGGCGCGGGCACCAACGGCAGCCAGTTCTTCCTGGTGTACAAGGACTCCCAGCTGCCGCCGGGCTACACCGTGTTCGGCACCATCGACGAGACCGGACTGGCCACCCTGGACAAGATCGCCGCGGGCGGCGTAGCCGGGGGCGGACAGGACGGCGAACCCGCGACCAAGGTGATGGTGAAGACCATCGCGGTCGACTGAGCGACCGACCGAGCTGTCGACCGACCCGATGAGCGTCCCGCCGCCGTACGGCTACCCGCCGGAGCAGTACGGGTATCCGCCGCAGCGGCGGCCCACCAACTCACTGGCGGTGGCGGCGCTGATCTGCGGGATCCTGGTGGCCCCGCTGGGCATCGTGTTCGGGCACATCTCGCTGTACCAGATCAAGCGCAGCGGTGACGAGGGCCGCGGGATGGCCATCGCCGGACTGGTGCTCGGCTACCTGCTGACCGCCTTCGGTGTGCTGGTGCTGATCGTGGCCATCGTGGCCACCCGCGCGGTCATCGAGGACATCCGGCACTACAACCCGTCCGCACCGGGATACTCGGCCACCCCCGGTGTCGTCGAACCGCTGCCGGAGTTCAAGGCGCCGGCGACGCTCGGTTCGAACTGCCAGTACCTGCCGACCCCGGAAAAGGCGGCCAAGCCGGTGGATCCGCCGCTGATGGGCCGGGTGCCCACGACACCGGCGACGATCGAGGCCGAGATCAGCACCGACCGCGGCTATATCGGCCTGCAGCTCGACAACGGCCAGGCGCCCTGCACGGTGAACAATTTCGCCAGCCTCTCGGCGCAGGGTTTCTTCGACGACACCACCTGCCATCGGTTGACCACCAGCGACACGCTCGGAGTGTTGCAGTGCGGCGATCCCACGGGCAGCGGCGACGGCGGACCGGGCTACCAATTTCCCAACGAATACCCGACCAACCAGTTCCGGCTGACCGACCCGGCCATCCGCGCCCCCATGCTGTATCCGCGCGGCACGCTGGCCATGGCCAATGCCGGGGCGGGCACCAACGGCAGCCAGTTCTTCCTGGTGTACAAGGATTCCCAGCTACCGCCGACGTACACGGTGTTCGGCGCCATCGACCCCAGCGGGCTCAAGGTGCTCGACGAGATCGCGGCAGCTGGGGTCGCCGGCGGTGGTGACGACGGCGAGCCCGCGACCACGGTGACCATCGAAGCAGTCGTGGTGCAGTAACGGCTCACGCCGCGCAAGCCGGACCGCGGCTCACGCCGCGGAAGTCACCCGGTACACGTCGTACACACCCTCGACATTGCGCACGACGTTGAGCACATGACCCAGGTGTTTGGGGTCGCCCATCTCGAACGTGAACCGGCTGATCGCAACCCGGTCGTTGGAGGTGGTCACCGACGCCGACAGGATGTTGACCTTCTCATCGGCGAGCACGCGGGTGACATCGGAGAGCAACCGATGCCGGTCCAGCGCCTCGACCTGGATGGCGACCAGGAACACCGATGACGGCGAGGGGGCCCACTGCACCTCGATGATGCGCTCGGACTGCTCCTGAAGTGATTCGGCATTGGTGCAATCGGTGCGGTGCACGCTGACCCCGCCGCCGCGGGTGACGAAGCCCATGATGACATCGCCGGGGACCGGGGTGCAGCACTTGGCCAGCTTGGTCAGCACCCCGACCGCGCCGGGAACCGACACCCCGACGTCATCGCTGGTGCGGTGCCGCATCGGCATGGTGGCCGGCGTCGACCGCTCGGCGATCTCGTCCTCGGCCTCTTCGTCGCCGCCGAACTGGGCAAGCAGGCGCTGCACGACGTGCCGAGCCGAGGTGTGGCCCTCACCGACCGCGGTGTAGAGCGCCGAGACATCGGCGTAGTGCAGTTCGCGGGCCAGGTTCGTCATGGAGTCCGCACTCATCAACCGCTGCAACGGGAGCCCACCGCGGCGGACCTCACGCACGATCGCATCCTTGCCCGCTTCGAGCGCCTCCTCGCGGCGCTCCTTGGCGAACCACTGCCGGATCTTGGCCTTAGCCCGCGGCGATACGACGAAGGTCTGCCAGTCCCGCGACGGCCCGGCGTTGGCGGCCTTGGAGGTGAAAACCTCGACCTGGTCGCCATTTTCGAGCTTGCGCTCCAGCGCGACCAGGCGATGGTTGACCCGCGCCCCGATACAGCGGTGACCGACCTCGGTGTGCACGGCGTAGGCGAAGTCCACCGGTGTCGACCCGGTCGGCAGAGTGATGACGTCACCCTTCGGGGTGAAAACGAAGATCTCCTGCACCGCAAGGTCATAACGCAACGATTCGAGGAACTCACCGGGGTCGGCGGCTTCCCGTTGCCAATCGAGAAGCTGTCGCATCCACGCCATCTCGTCGATTTCGGCGGCGGTGTGCCCACCGGGAACACCGTTGCGCCCCTTGGCTTCCTTGTATCGCCAGTGCGCCGCGATGCCGAACTCGGCGGTGTCGTGCATGTCGTTGGTGCGGATCTGCACCTCCAGCGGCTTGCCCTCCGGGCCGATGACGGTGGTGTGCAGCGACTGGTACACCCCGTACCGCGGTTGGGCGATGTAATCCTTGAACCGGCCCGCCATCGGCTGCCACAGCGAATGCACCACACCGACGGCGGCATAACAGTCACGCATGTCGTCACACAGGATGCGGACGCCGACCAGGTCGTGGATATCGTCGAAGTCGCGGCCCTTGACGATCATCTTCTGATAGATCGACCAGTAGTGCTTGGGCCTGCCCTCTACGGTGGCGCTGATCTTCATGGCCGCCAGCGACGAACCGATCTCGGCGCGCACCCTGGCCAGGTAGGTGTCCCGCGACGGCGCACGGTCGGCGACCAGTCGGACGATCTCCTCGTATCGCTTGGGGTGCAGGATCGCGAACGACAGATCCTCCAGCTCCCATTTGACGGTCGCCATGCCCAACCGATGTGCCAGCGGGGCAATGACTTCCAGCGTCTCGCGGGCCTTGCGAGCCTGCTTCTCCGGCGGCAGGAAACGCATGGTGCGCATGTTGTGCAGCCGGTCGGCGACCTTGATCACCAGCACCCGGGGGTCGCGGGCCATTGCGATGATCATCTTGCGGATGGTCTCGCCCTCGGCGGCGCTACCGAGGGCGACCTTGTCGAGTTTGGTCACCCCGTCGACGAGATGGCCGACCTCGCTGCCGAAGTCGTTGGTGAGCTCGTCGAGGGAGTACCCGGTGTCCTCCACGGTGTCGTGCAGGAGCGCGGCCACCAGCGTGGTGGTGTCCATACCCAGTTCGGCGAGGATGTTCGCCACGGCCAGCGGATGGGTGATGTAGGGATCACCGGAGCGGCGCATCTGGTCGGCGTGGCGCTGTTCGGCGACATCATAGGCGCGCTGCAGGATGGCCAGATCTGCCTTCGGGTGGAACTGGCGGTGCACCGCCACCAGCGGTTCGAGCACGGGGTTGACGGGGCTGCGCTGGGCGGTCATCCGCCGGGCGAGCCGGGCCCGCACCCGGCGTGAGGCGCTGATCTTGGCGGTATCCGCGGCGGCCTCGGCCGACGGCGGAGTCTGGACCACCTGCCCGGTGCCGCTCGCAACGTTGTCTTCGCCGGCCACGTTCACCTCCTCGCCATCGTCAAGACTTCGAGGATATCTCTCAGCCTGTGATGAGACTGGTGACCGGTAGTGGTTGGATCGCGGCGCGCCCGTTCAGACCCACCAGTTCCAGCACCACGGCCGCACCGATCACCCTGGCCCCGGCCTTTTCCAGCACCTGGGCTGCCGCGGCGAGCGTGCCGCCGGTGGCCAGCACATCATCGATCACCAGAACGTTGCGACCGGCCAGTTCGATACCGTCGGCCGGGATCTCCAGGGTCGCCGACCCGTACTCCAGGTCGTAGGACACGGTATGCACCGGCGGCGGCAACTTGCCCCCCTTGCGCACGGCCAGCACCCCGGTACCGCGGCGCAGTGCCACCGCCGCGCCGAGCAGGAAGCCGCGGGCGTCGACGCCGGCGATCAGGTCGGCTCCCTCGGCGACCTCGGCCAGCGCGTCGGTCAGCACCACCAGGCCCTGCGGGTCGGCAAGCACCGGGGTGAGGTCCTTGAACTGCACACCCGGGCTCGGGAAGTCGTCCACCTCGCGGGTCAGCCGGCTGATCAGTGCCGCAGCATCACTCACGACAGTGCCGGATTCACGACAGCGTCCGAACTCACGACAGCATCCGAACTCACGACAGTGTCCATCGGTCCATGTTCCATCCTGCTCCCCAGCGGGTCGGGTTGCTGCTGACGGCACCCACCGATTTGGCGGTCAGCAAGGTGCGCTGCTGACGGTACAGCGGAAGGGTCGGCACGTCCGCCCAGAGGATGGGGCCGCTCTCCCCCAACAGCCGGGACTGCTCCTTGGGGTCGGCGGTCACCACCAGCGCGTCGATGATGCCGTCGATGCGCTCGTTGCTGTACCCGGAGAGGTTGTTGCCGTTACCGGTGTGCAGGTCGTAGGCATCCAGCGAGCTCGAACCGGTGGAACCGCTGCCCACGGCGCCGCCGGTGCTGCCGATGAGGACGTCGACGGAATTGTCGAGCAGGCTCTGCGGGCCCACACCGGCGCCCGCCGCATCGGTGACGGTGATCCCCGCCGGTCCGCACGCCTGCGCGATGGCACCCACCGTGGCGGCCAGCCGTGGGTTCGGGCTCTGGTATCCGATGCGCACGGTCAGCGGTTGATTGTTCAGCGCCAGCCGGGCGCCCTCGATATCCGGCGCCACGAACTGCCCTGCCGCGACGGCACTCTCGGCGGCCGACAGGGCGTCCTCGGCGGTCGGGTTCAGACGCGCGTTGGCAACCGCCACCTGCGCGTTGCGGGCGATGTTCTCCCGCGGGGTGCACAACGCCAGAGCCCGCCGGTTCGGGGGCGCGGCCATCAAGCCCTGCGCGGAGAAGATCAGCTGCTCGATACCCGCCGACGGGGTGTCGGTGCGGGTGTAACCGGCGGGCAGGTTGATGATGCCCGATGATCCGGCCGCGATATCGACGATATCGAAGGTGCCGTCGTTGATCCGGTCCTGGATATCGGCTCCGCGCGGCCACACCGTCACCCGCGGGGTCACCGGCTTCGCGCCCCACCACTTGTCGTTGGCCGTCAGCACCACCGCGCCCTGGTCGGTGATGGACTCCACCTTGTAGGGCCCGGACGAGGGCAACAGCTTGATGTCGGTGTCGGGACCGAGATTCCAGCTGGCGTTCCACGCCGCGGCGATGCGGTCGACCGCCGGGAGATCCTGGTTCTGGATGGCGCGGGTGACCCCGGCCTCCCCAAGTCCGAGCTGATCGCCGAGCACGTGGGCGGGCAGCAGCGCGGTCGCGCCGAACAGCGAACCGTAATCGACGATTCCGCGGTCCGGATTGAACGTCACCCGGGCCTTCTTCTGTCCGGGCACGCAGTCGACGGTCGCGATATCGCGGTACCCCGCGGTGCTGGCCGCGTTGAACAACGGGAATCGCCCGGACTGCGCGGCCCAGGTCAGCACCATGTCGTCACAGGTGATCGGCTTGCCGTCGGAGTACACGGCGGCCGCATTGATCTCGTAGTCCAGGATCAGCGGTGCGCGGCCGACCACGGCGACGGTGCCGTAGTCCCGGTCGCTGACCGTCTGCCCGTCGGGACCGCGATAGGTGAATCCGGTGAGCACGCGAGCGAACGCCTGCGGGCCGCCGGAGGCGGCACCGCTGACGGTATTGGTGTTGTAGCTGGTCAGCGTGCCGTCGACGGCGTAGTCGATGACACCGTCGGAGCCTGCCGAACAGCCCGCCACGACCAGCCCCGCCACCAGGGCCAGGGCGGCAGCTGCGCGGCGGGTGCCTCGCACGCTCGGCACTATCACTCGGGTGCCTCGCACGCTCGGCACGGTGCTGCGGGTGCCTCGCACGCTCGGCACTATGGCCGCCGTTTGCCCGACGGTCGGTTGGGCCGCAGCGGTTTGGCACCGGGCGCGGGCTTGTCCGGTGCCGGACCGGCCGGGGTGCTGACCTCGACGGCGTCGGCGGTCAGATCCTGGGCGGCATCGTCATCGTCGAGCTCGGTGGCCCCTTCGGACTTGGCGGCCACCGCCGCGCGCCGGCGCATGACCTTGCGGGTGTGGTTGCGCACCACATCGGTGCGCTCACGCAGGGTCACCAGTAGCGGCGTGGCGAAGTAGATCGACGAATAGGTACCGACGAGCACGCCGACGAGCTGCACCAGCGCCAGGTCCTGCAGGGTGCCCACGCCGAGCAGCCAGACGGCGATGACCATCAGCGCGATGATCGGCAGTGCCGAGATCAGACTGGTGTTGATCGACCGCATGAAGGTCTGGTTGACCGCCAGGTTGGCCTGTTCGGCGAACGTTCGGCGGGTGGTGTGCTCGAAGCCCTCGGTGTTCTCCTCGACCTTGTCGAACACGATGACGGTGTCATAGATCGAGAAGCCGAGGATGGTGAGCAGACCGATCACGGTGGCCGGGGTGACCTCGAAGCCCACCAGCGCGTACACACCTGCGGTGACGATGAGGTCGAAGAACATCGCCGCCAGGGCAGCGAGCGCCATGTATCGCTCGTAGCGCACGGTGATGTAGATCGACACCAGGATCAGGAACACCACCAGCGCGATCAGCGCCTTCTGGGTGATCTGGCCGCCCCAGGTGGATGACACGGCCGAGTCGCTGATGGCCTGAATGCTGGGCTGGCCGTCGGTGCCCTTGGGCGCGAACGCATCGAACAGCGCGGTGCGCACCTTCTCGGTGTCCTCGTTGCTCAGCGTCTCGGTGCGGATCTGCACGGTGGCCGACGGCCCGCTGCCGACGATGACGACGGTCTCGGGGGCGCCGCCCATGGCCTCACCGAACACGGTCTCGACCTGTTCGGTGGTGGCCTGCCCCTTGGCGCCGTCGACCGGCATGGAGATCTTGGTGCCGCCCTCGAAGTCGATACCGAAGGCGAACCCGCGGATCAGCATGGCCAGCAGCGAGATACCGACGATCACACCGCTGACGGCGTACCACAGCTTGCGCTTACCGATGACCTCGAAGGCGCCGGTGCCGGTGTAGAGCCGCACGAAGAAGCCGTGCTGTTGAGCCGATCCGGTGCCTGCCTCGGTCCCGAGCGTCTCCGGAGAAGAATTCTTGGCCGACATCTGACTAACCCCGTCCTGTCGTGGGCGCGGCACGCCGTTCGCGGGCGATCTGCTGGACGGCACCGAGACCGTTGAACGCCGGTTTGGCCAGCGTCGTGGACTTCGATGACAGGTACACCAGCGGCCAGGTCACCAGGAACACCACCAGCACGTC
Source organism: Arthrobacter sp. SLBN-53 (assembly GCF_006715585.1). Lineage (NCBI taxonomy): Bacteria > Bacillati > Actinomycetota > Actinomycetes > Micrococcales > Micrococcaceae > Arthrobacter > Arthrobacter sp. SLBN-53. The sequence continues at coordinate 4,998,821 of NZ_VFNN01000001.1, read as the reverse complement.
GAGGATGGTGGTCAGGCCCAGGGTGAACGCGAAGCCCTTCACCTGGCCGACGGCCAGGATGTAGAGCACCGCCGCGGCCAGGAAGGTCACCGCGTTACCGGAAAGAATCGTCTTGCGGGCACGGGCCCAACCGCGCGGCACGGCCGATCGGAACGAACGGCCCTCACGGATCTCGTCCTTGATGCGCTCGAAGAACACCACGAACGAGTCGGCGGTCGTGCCTATACCGATGATCAGACCGGCGATACCGGCCAGATCGAGGGTGTAGTTGATCCATCTGCCGAGCAACACCAACAGGGCGTAGACCATGGCCCCGGCAAGGATCAGCGACAGCGCGGTCAGCAGGCCGAGCACCCGGTAGTACAGCAGCGAGTACAGCAGCACCAGCGCCAGACCGACGGCACCGGCGATGAGACCGGCCTTCAGCGAGGTCAAACCCAGTGTCGCCGAGACGGTTTCGGCCTCCGACGATTCGAACGACAGGGGCAGCGAGCCGTACTTGAGGACGTTGGCCAGTTCGCGGGCCGAGGAATCGGTGAACTGCCCGGTGATCTGGGTGCGTCCGCCGGGGATCGCCTCCTGGATCTCGGGGGCGCTGACGACCTGCGAGTCGAGCGTGAAGGCCGTCTGGGTCCCGACGTTGGCCGCGGTGAAATCGGCCCAGATCTTCGAACCGCCGCTCTTGAACTCGACGTCGACGACGTAATCGCCGCGCTGCTGGTCCAAGCCGGATCCGGCGGTCTGGATCTCCTCGCCGCTCATGATCGACTTGTCCAGCAGGAAGACGTTCTTGTGATCGGTCGAGCAGGTGACCAGCGGCAGGTTCGGGTCGTCGTTACCGGCCAGCACGTCGTCCTCGTTGCACCGGGTGGCCTGGAACTGCAGTGCCAACAGCTGGATGCTCTGATCGGTGCTCTGGCGCAGCTGCTTCTCGTCGGCGATGCGCTGGGCCAGCGAGGCGTCTTCGTTGGGCGCGCCAGGTGCCTGCGAGGCGGGCGTACCGGGAGCCGGTGCGGGTGACGGAGCGGGTGTGGGCGACGGAGACGGAGACGGCGAGGGTGCCGGTTCCAGTGGGTAGGGCCGCGGCTGAGCGGCCGGCGGCGCGGCGGGGACGCCCGGCTGACCGGGCGTCCGAACGGGCGCCTCGGGCTCGGCCGGTGCGATCAGCGGCGGCATACCGCCGGGGTCCATACCGGGCGGCATGCCGGGGATCTGACCACCCGGCGGCAGCCCCGGGGGCGCACCCTCGGCGGGCGGCTGGTCACCGGCCGGCTGGGCGGGCATCGCGTGGATGACCGGCCGGATGTAGAGGCGGGCGGTCTGGCCGAGGCTGCGAGCCTCGGTTCCGTCGTTGCCGGGGACCGTGATGACCAGGTTGTCACCGTCGATCACGACCTCGGAGCCGGAGACGCCGAGACCGTCGACGCGCGAGCTGATGATCTCCTGCGCCTGGATCAGAGCGTCGCGGGTGGGCCGCGAGCCGTCGGGTGTACGAGCGGTGAGTGTGACGCGGGTGCCACCCTGCAGGTCGATACCCAGCTTGGGCTCGGGATTCTTATCGCCGGTCAGAAAGACCAGCAGATACACACCGACGAGGAGTGCCAGGAAGAGCGACAGATAGCGGGCAGGGTGGACCGGCGCCGAAGACGATGCCACGGTTCTTGGGTCTCCTCGAAACGATTAAGGACGGCGTTGACAGGGACTGCGTTACCGGGAGGGTACGCGGTGAGCCTGGCTCAGTTGCTGTCAGTCTTGGGTGTCGGGCGGTCAGTGAGTTCGACGGCGCCCGATTGGCTCTCGAACGTCTCGTCATCGTCGGCGGCGTCATCATCGTCGTCGAGGTCTTCGATGCGATCGCGGATGGCCAGCTTCATCCAGGTGGTCACCACACCGGGGGCGATCTCCAGGTCGACGTAGTCGTCGGTGATACCGACGATGGTGCCCTTCAGACCCGAGGTGGTGTGCACCCGGTCACCGACGGTCAACGACTCGTGCAGATCGATCGTGGCCTGCATGGCCTTCTTCTGGCGGCGCGACGCGAAGAACATGAAGGCGCCCAGAATGATGAAGAGGGGCAGGAATACGACGAGATCCATGGAGCTGCTGTCCTTCGCAGTTGTCAGCGGGTACGGCACACCAGTGTGCCACTATCGGCTCCCCCGATTTGCCGGTCACCCGGGCAACCCGGCCCCGACCGACGGAAACCGTGACACAATGGGGTGGAACCGACGCGATTCGAAGATGGACCGCGATTGAGTTGCTGTTTTCACCCGTAACGCCACAGGAGTCAGCCGTGCCTGCCGTCGAACAGAGCCGCCATCTCGCCACCGCCATTCCCGGCCCGAAATCCTCGGCGCTGATCGAGCGCAAGAATTCCGCGGTCGCCCGCGGTGTCGGCACGACGATGCCCGTCTACGCCGCACGTGCCGCCGGCGGCATCCTGGAGGACATCGACGGCAACCGGCTGATCGACCTCGGCTCGGGCATCGCCGTCACCACCATCGGCAACGCCGCTCCGCGGGTGGTCGACGCCGTGACCGCCCAGGTCGATCTGTTCACCCACACGTGCTTCATGGTGACGCCCTACGAGGGTTACGTCGCCGTGGCCGAACACCTCAATCGGCTCACCCCCGGCAGCGGGGACAAGCGTTCGGCGCTGTTCAACACCGGATCCGAGGCGGTCGAGAACGCGATCAAGATCGCCCGCTCCTACACCCGCAAGCAGGCCGTGGTGTCCTTCGACCACGCCTATCACGGCCGCACCAACCTCACGATGGCGCTGACCGCCAAATCGATGCCCTACAAGAGCGGTTTCGGCCCGTTCGCCCCGGAGATCTACCGGGCTCCGCTGTCGTATCCCTTCCGCGACGCAGAATTCGGCAAGGAGTTGGCAGAGGACGGCGAACTGGCGGCCAAGCGCGCCATCACCGTCATCGACAAGCAGATCGGCGCCGACAACCTGGCCGCCGTCATCATCGAGCCCATCCAGGGCGAGGGCGGATTCATCGTCCCCGCACCAGGATTCCTGCCCGCACTGCTCGCCTGGTGCCGGGACAACAATGTGGTGTTCATCGCCGACGAGGTGCAGACCGGTTTCGCGCGGACCGGCGCGATGTTCGCCTGTGAGCACGAGGGCATCGACCCTGATCTGATCGTCACCGCGAAGGGCATCGCCGACGGGCTGCCCCTCTCGGCGGTCACCGGGCGCGCCGAGATCATGGATGCCCCGCACGTGTCCGGGCTCGGCGGAACCTACGGCGGCAATCCGATCGCCTGCGCCGCGGCGTTGGCGACCATCGAGACCATCGAGACCGATGGCCTGGTGGCCCGCGCCGGCGCCATCGAACGGCTGATGAAGGACCGGCTGCACCGGATGCAGGCCGATGACGACCGGATCGGCGATGTGCGTGGCCGCGGCGCGATGATCGCCGTGGAGCTGGTCAAGTCCGGTGGTACCGAACCCGATGCGGATCTGACCAAGGCGCTGTGCGCGGCCGCCCACGCCAAGGGTGTCATCGTGTTGTCCTGCGGTACCTACGGCAACGTGTTGCGTTTCCTGCCGCCGCTGGCGATCAGCGACGAACTGCTGAACGAGGCCCTCGACATCCTGGCCGAGGCGCTCGCCGCACTGCGCTGACCGGTCCCGGGCCGCCGCTCAGCGCGCCACCGGGGTCTTGGACGACCCGAACAGGCGGTCCTTGAGTCCCCTGCGACGGGTCGGGACCGTCGTGTGGTCCGGTTCGGTCGCCACGATGGGACCGGTCGCGGTCGGACTCTGTGCCGGCGTGTGGTGCAGCGGGATGGCCCTGGTGTGGTCGTCGTGGTCGACGCCGTCCCTGGTGACCGTGTCATCCAAGCGGTCATCCACGCGGTCATCGTCACGCAGCCGGACATCGCGCACGCTGCGTACCGACACGCGGCCGATGGCGGCGGCGGCCAGGAACACCATCAGCGCGCCGAGGCCGGAGAAGTAGGCCAGCTCCAGTGCCACGCTCTTGGCCTCGGTCACCGCGACGGGGCTGCCCGGCGTGCCGAGACCCAGCGGCGCGGCCAGCACCCGACCCACCACGAACCAGGCACCCGCGGCCACGCCGAGCCAGCCGCCCAGCATGGCGGTGGCGCGGTTGCGCGAGACCAGCAGCAACAGGCCACCGATGACGGCCACCACGCCGGGAAGCAGCTGTAGCCAGCCCCGGCCCATGGTCCATGCCCACGGCGTATCGGGTGTGTAGGCGAAGTCGAAGTACGGCCCGACGAATGGGATGAGGGCGCCCCACAACCCCAGGACGATCAACAGGACTCCGCTGAGGGCACCGCGGCTGCGCGCGATATGCAACCTGCCGCCGCGGGGGGAAACATGTGTACCGGTCATGGGGGCCTCCTCTGCCGAACGGTGTTTACCCAGCTCGGACCCCGCGAAAACCGCTAGCCGACGAGGTGGATCACCAGCAGCACGACGGCGATCAGCGGGAACAGACCCTGACTGATCGCGGCGCGCGCCTTGTCCGGCGAGGAGATCAGCAGCACCAGCGCCGCGGCCAGCATCGAGCCGACCCCGGCAAGGATCAACGCAGCCCCGATACCGCTGTGCCCCATTGCGACGGCGGCGATCCCGATCGCGGACACGATCGCCAGGAACAGGTTGTAGAAGCCCTGGTTGAAGGCGAGCTCCTTGGTGGCGACCGCCTCCTCGGCGCTCATCCCGAACGTCGCGCGGGTCCGCGGCGAGGTCCAGGTCACCGATTCCATGACGAAGATGTAGACGTGCAGCAGCGCGGCGATGCCGGCGATGATCAGTGCGGCGACAAGCATGCCCACTATTCAAACAGGCCGCTCTGCTGACCGAGACCGCGAACCGGTGGTTCCAGCCCGAGATGTGTCCACGCCAACGGGGTCGCCACCCGCCCGCGCGGGGTGCGGGCGATCATCCCGGCGCGCACCAGGAACGGCTCGCACACCTCCTCGACGGTGGTGGCCTCCTCCCCGACCGCCACCGCCAGCGTCGAAACCCCGACCGGGCCGCCGTTGAAACTGCGGGTCAGCGCCGTGAGCACCGCCCGGTCCAACCGATCCAGCCCGAGTTCGTCGACGTCGTACACCGCCAGCGCGGCCTTGGCGATATCGCGGGTGATCACCCCGTCGGCGCGTACCTCGGCGTAATCACGCACGCGGCGCAACAACCTGTTCGCGATACGTGGGGTGCCGCGGGAACGGCGCGCGACCTCGGCACCGGCGGTGGCCTCCAACCCGATACCGAGGATGCCTGCCGAGCGATGCAGCACCCGCTCGAGGTCGGCGGGTTCGTAGAAGTCCATGTGGGCGGTGAACCCGAACCGGTCGCGCAGCGGTCCGGTCAACGCTCCGGACCGGGTCGTCGCGCCGACCAGGGTGAAGGGCGCGACATCGAGGGGAATCGACGTCGCACCAGGGCCTTTGCCGACGACGACGTCGACCCGGAAGTCCTCCATCGCCAGGTAGAGCATCTCCTCGGCGGGCCGGGCGATGCGATGGATCTCGTCGATGAACAGCACATCGCCCTCGACCAGATTCGACAGCATGGCCGCCAGATCGCCCGCGCGCTCCAGCGCCGGGCCCGACGTGACCCGCAGCGCCGAGCTCAATTCGGCGGCGATAATCATCGCCAACGAGGTCTTGCCCAGGCCGGGTGGCCCGGACAGCAGGATGTGATCCGGTGTGCCGCCGCGATTCTTGGCACCCTCCAGCACCAGCTGCAGCTGTTCGCGCACCCGGTGCTGGCCGATGAACTCGCCGAGCGACCGCGGCCGCAGGCTGGCGTCGACATCGCCCTCGCCGACGGTCAACGCCGGCGAGACATCACGCTCCTCGGGTTCCTCGTCCTCGAAACGGCCCATGGCTACTTCTTACCCAGCATCGACAGCGCGGCGCGCAGGGCGCCGGAGGTGGTGGCGGTCGGATCGTCGGCGAGCACCTTGTCGGTGGCCTCCTCGGCCTGTTTGGCCGCAAACCCAAGGCCGACAAGGGCTTCCACCACCGGGGTGCGCACCGCGTGTCCGGTGGCCGTGGCCACACCACCGGAACCGGGCACCGCGCCGATCTTGTCGCGCAGTTCCAGCACCATCCGTTCCGCGCCGCGCTTACCGATGCCGGGCACCCGGGTCAGCGCGGCGACGTCACCGTCGGCGAGCGCCTGCCGCAGCGCCGGGGCGTCATAGACCGCCAGCGTGGCCAGCGCGATCTTCGGCCCCACACCGGACACCCCGAGCAGGGTGGTGAACAGATCGCGGGCCTCGCCGTCGGCGAAACCGTAGAGCGTCATCGAGTCCTCGCGCACGATCATCGCGGTGATCAGCCGGGCGTCGGCCCCGCGCCGCAGCGTCGACAGTGTCGACGGTGTGGCCATCACCTTGTAACCGACGCCGGCGGCCTCGATGACGACGTGGTCGAGGGCGATGTCGAGGACCTCACCGCGCACCGAGGCGATCATGCCCGCACCGCCTTGAGCCGCGCCTGATAGCGCTTCTTCTGTTCGGCCGCCTTGGCCTCGGCCTCGGCCATCCTGGCGATCATCGGCGCGCGCCAGCAGTGGCAGATGGCGAGCGCCAACGCGTCGGCGGCATCGGCCGGGGTCGGCTTCTGTTGCAGCGCAAGGATCTTGGTCACCATGGTGGTGATCTGGGCCTTGTCGGCGCGCCCGTTACCGGTCACTGCGGCCTTCACCTCCGAGGGGGTGTGGAAATACACGTCGATATTTCGGCGGGCTGCGGCCAGCGCGATCACCCCGCCGGCCTGGGCGGTGCCCATCGCGGTGTTGGCATTGTGGTTGGCGAACACCCGCTCGATCGCGATGACATCGGGGACGTGGGTGTCCATCCAGTGCTCCACCGTGTCGCTGATGGTCAGCAGCCGCTTCTGCAACGGTTCGTCGGCGGGCGTGCGCACGACGTCGACATCGAGCGCCGTCACATGTCTGCCACGACCACTCTCGATCATGGACAGCCCACAGCGCGTCAAACCGGGATCGACTCCCATTACCCGCACGCCAACCCCTTCACATCAGAACACCTGTTCGATAGGTTAGCCGCCCGGACCGACACCGCCCGGCAGGGACACGCCATGGCAGGCTGGACACATGCGCGTCGTCATCGCCGGTGGACATGGTCAGATAGCCCTCATCCTGGAAAGGCTGTTGGCCGAGCGCGGCGACACCGCCGTGGGCCTGGTGCGCAATCCGGCACACGTGCCGGACCTGGAGGCCGTCGGGGCCAGCGCCGAGGTGCTCGACCTGGAGCACACATCGGCGTCCGCTCTTGCCGAGGTGTTGCGCGGGGCCGATGCCGTGGTCTTCGCCGCGGGCGCAGGCCCGGGCAGTGGCGTGGCGCGCAAGCAGACCGTCGACCGCGATGCCGCGATCCTGCTCGCCGATGCGGCCGAGGCCGCGGGGGTGCCGCGCTATGTCATGGTCTCGGCCATCTCGGCCGACGATCGCAGCCTCGATGACGCCTACGACGAGGTGTACCGCGCCTACATCCGCGCCAAGGCCGACGCCGACGCCGACGTGCGGGCACGCTCCGGCCTGCACAGCACCATCGTGCGGCCGGGACGGCTGACGGACGATGCCGGCACCGGACGGGTACACATCGCCGAATCCACCGGTCGCGGCGAGATCCCGCGTGCCGATGTCGCGGCGGTACTACTGGCGGTGCTCGACCATACCGACACCGCGGGACGCACCTTCGAGCTGATCGCCGGGGAGACCCCGATCAGCGCGCTGTTCTAGTCCTCGGGCCCTAGTCTTCGTCGAGCTGCGCGGCGACATCATCGGGGATGTCGACGTTGGTGTAGACGTCCTGCACGTCATCGCTGTCCTCGAGGGCGTCGACCAGCTTGAGCACCTTGCGGGCGCCCTCCAGATCGACCTGAACGCTCACCGAGGGCTGGAAGCTGGCCTCGGCGGAGTCGTAGTCGATACCGGCATCCTGCAGCGCGGTGCGCACGGCCACCAGGTCGGTGGGCTCCGAGACCACCTGGAAGCTGTCGCCGAGGTCGTTGATCTCCTCGGCACCGGCCTCCAGCACCGCGGCAAGGACGTCATCCTCGGAGAGGCCGTTCTTCTCCAGCGTCACGATGCCCTTGCGGGAGAACAGGTAGGACACCGAACCCGGGTCGGCCATGTTGCCGCCGTTGCGGGTCATGGCGACGCGGACCTCACCGGCCGCGCGGTTCTTGTTGTCGGTCAGGCACTCGACGAGGACGGCGACACCATTGGGCCCGTAGCCCTCGTAGGTGATGGTCTGCCAGTCGGCGCCGCCGGCCTCTTCACCGGCGCCGCGCTTGCGCGCGCGCTCGATGTTGTCGTTGGGCACGGAGCTCTTCTTCGCCTTCTGGATGGCGTCGTACAGCGTGGGGTTGCCGCCGGGGTCACCGCCGCCGGTGCGGGCGGCGACCTCGATGTTCTTGATCAGCTTGGCGAAGTTCTTGCCACGACGGGCGTCGATGATCGCCTTCTTGTGCTTGGTGGTGGCCCACTTGGAATGGCCGCTCATGCAGGTACGCCCTCTTTCTGGTGAAACGTCAGTTGGCCAGTCTACGGGCAGAGACTGGGTTGACCGGCGCGGCGGGGCACGCTCCGGCCGGTCGCACCGTCCGATGAACAAGTGTTAACTGAGCCACAGTCACTTCCCTGGTTAACTTACTCCAAAGTAAGATTCGGCCATGACCTTCTCCCTGGAGTTGTCCTCCGACCTGCTCGACGTGCAGAAGTGGGTTCACGAGTTCGCCGCCGATGTCGTGCGGCCCGCTGCCCCCGAATGGGACGAGCGCGAGGAGACTCCGTGGCCGATCATCAAGGAGGCCGCCAAGATCGGCCTCTACTCCATGGAATTCTTCGCCGAGCAGGCCGCCGAGCCCTCCGGCCTCGGCATGATCGTGGCCTTCGAGGAGATGTTCTGGGGTGATGCCGGCATCGCGCTGTCCATTCTGGGCACGGGCCTGGCCGCGGCATCGCTGGCCGGCGGCGGCACTCCCGAACAGGTCGGCGAGTGGCTGCCGCAGATGTTCGGCAGCGTCGAGGACCCGAAGGTCGCGGCGTTCTGTTCCTCCGAGCCCGGCGCCGGCTCCGATGTCGGCTCGATCCTGACCAAGGCGCGCTACGACGAAGCCACCGACGAGTGGGTGCTCAACGGCACGAAGACGTGGGCGACCAACGGCGGTATCGCCGAGGTCCACATCGTGGTCGCCTCGGTGTATCCCGAATTCGGCAGCCGCGGGCAGGCGTCGTTCATCATCCCGCCCAACACCCCCGGCTTCAGCCAGGGCCAGAAGTTCCTCAAGCACGGCATCCGCGCCTCGCACACCGCCGAGGTGGTCCTGGAGGACGTGCGCATCCCCGGAAACCTGATCCTGGGCGGCAAGGAGAAGTTCGACGAGCGCATCGCCAGGGTGCGCGAAGGCAAGCGGACCAACGGCCAGGCCGCGATGGCCACCTTCGAGCGCACCCGGCCCACCGTGGGTGCCATGGCCGTCGGGGTGGCTCGCGCCGCCTACGAGTACGCCCTCGACTATGCCTGCGAGCGTGAGCAATTCGGCCGTAAGATCGGCGAGTTCCAGGGTGTGGCGTTCAAGCTGGCCGATATGAAGGCCCGCATCGATGCCGCCCGCCTGCTGGTCTACCGGGCGGGCTGGATGGCGCGCAACGGCAAGGCTTTCGAGTCCGCGGAGGGGTCGATGGCCAAGCTGGTCGCCAGCGAGACCGCCACCTATGTGACCGACGAGGCCATCCAGATCCTGGGCGGAAACGGTTACACCCGCGAGTACCCGGTGGAGCGGATGCACCGCGACGCCAAGATCTTCACCATCTTCGAGGGCACCAGCGAGATCCAGCGCCTGGTGATGGCCCGCACCCTGACCGGGCTGGCCATCCGCTAGTCAGCGCAGCGACTCCACGAACATCCGGTGCACCCGGCGGTCGCCGGTGACCTCGGGATGGAACGACGTCGCGAGGACCTTGCCCTGGCGCACCGCCACCGGATGGCCGGCGGCGGTGGCCAGCACCTCCACCGATTCTCCGACCCGTTCCACCCACGGCGCCCGGATGAAGACGGCGTGCACGTCGGAGTCCAGCCCGGCGAACGGGATGGACTCTTCGAAGGAATCGACCTGGCGTCCGAAAGCGTTGCGACGCACGGTCATATCGATGCCGCGTAGCGCGAGCGCCTCGCGGCCGGGCACCCCGGCGTCGAGGATCTCGGTGGCCAGCAGGATCATCCCCGCGCACGACCCGTAGGCGGGCATACCGTCGGCGAGCCGGGCCCGCAACGGTTCGAGCAACTCGAACTCGCGCAACAGATGACTCATCGCGGTGGATTCACCGCCCGGGATGACCAGGGCGTCCACCGAATCGAGTTCGGCGAGCCGACGCACCGTGCAGGCCTGTGCACCGGCCTCGGTGAGCGCCGCGAGGTGCTCGCGGGTGTCACCCTGCAGCGCGAGAACCCCGACCCTGACCGTCACTTCGCCGTCGGGACGAAATCGCGCTGATAGCGGGTCAGTCCCTCCTGCATCACCGAGGCGACCATCTCGCCGTACTGGTTGAACAGCTTGCCCTCGGTCAGTGCGCGACCACCGCAGGCCGAGGGTGAGGACTGGTCATAGAGCAGCCACTCGTCGGCGCGGAACGGGCGCATGAACCACATCGCGTGGTCCAGCGAGGCGATCATCAGGTGCTTGCGCTCTTCGGGATGGTTCACCTGCGCCGACCCCAGCAGGGTGAGATCCGACAGGTAGGCCAACGCACAGATGTGCAGCACCGGATCATCGGGCAGTGGGTCGCGGTGGCGGAACCACACCTGCTGTTGAGATGCCTTGCCCGGCAAGAGATTGGTTTGATCGCGCGGCACGATGCGGACATCCCACTCGTCGAACTGGCGGAAGCTGGCATCGTCGAAGACCCGGCTGACCGACTTGAAGTCGGGAATATCGTCCGGCGGCGGCGCCGTCGGCATGACGTCCTGGTGCTCGATACCGCTCTGATCGGTCTGAAACGATGCCGACATCGAGAAGATCGTCTCGCCGTGCTGGATTGCCGAAACCCGGCGGGTGCAGAACGAGCCGCCGTCACGAAGCCGTTCGACGCTGTACACCGTCGGAGACCGCGCGTCCCCGCCCTTCAGGAAATACCCGTGCAACGAGTGCACCTGGAATTTCGGGTCGACGGTCCGGACCGCCGACACCAGCGACTGCCCCGCCACGTGACCACCGAATGTGCGTTGCAGGAAACCTGATTCGGGGCTGAAGACACCCCCGCGATAGATGTTGACCTCGATCTGTTCCAGGTCGAGGATCTCTTCGATCGCCACTATCGTCCGCTCTTCGCGCAAGCGCTCATCACCGGCTACCAGCCGCGTTCGGCGAGCCGGTGCGGTGCCGGAATGTCGTCGACGTTGATACCGACCATGGCCTCACCCAGCCCGCGCGAGACCTTGGCCAGCACGTCGGGATCGTCGTAGAAGGTGGTGGCCTTGACGATCGCCGCGGCGCGCGCCGCCGGATCGCCGGACTTGAAGATGCCCGACCCGACGAACACGCCCTCGGCACCGAGCTGCATCATCATCGCCGCATCGGCCGGCGTCGCGATGCCACCGGCGGTGAACAACGTGACCGGCAACTTGCCCGCCTTGGCCACCTCGACCACCAGGTCATAGGGCGCCTGCAGTTCCTTGGCGGCCACGAACAACTCGTCCTCGCTCAGCGAGGTGAGACGGCGGATCTCGCCACCGATCTTGCGCATGTGGGTGGTGGCGTTGGAGACATCGCCGGTACCGGCCTCGCCCTTGGAGCGGATCATCGCCGCGCCCTCGGTGATCCGGCGCAGCGCCTCACCGAGGTTGGTCGCCCCGCACACGAACGGAACGGTGAAGCGCCACTTGTCGATGTGGTTGGTGTAGTCGGCCGGGGTGAGGACCTCGGACTCGTCGATGTAGTCGACACCGAGGCTCTGCAGGATCTGCGCCTCGACGAAATGGCCGATACGCACCTTGGCCATCACCGGGATGGTGACCGCGTCGATGATGCCCTCGATCATGTCCGGATCGCTCATCCGCGAGACGCCGCCCTGGGCCCGGATATCGGCGGGCACCCGCTCCAGAGCCATCACCGCGACGGCACCGGCGGCTTCGGCGATGCGCGCCTGCTCGGGGGTGACGACATCCATGATGACGCCGCCCTTGAGCATCTCGGCCATCCCGCGCTTCACCCGCGCGGTACCGGTCTGGCTGCCCTGCTCGCCGAATTCCATCGCAATCTCCTCTACTCAGGTACCGATCCAGTCTAAAGGTGGCACCAAAACAATTGAATCCGCAGCCTCAGCGAATGATCTGAGGCTGCGTACCCGGTCCCGCACCCCGCACATCGGCGAGCTCGCCGGCCTTGGCCAACAACGCGCCGAGCTGTCGGGGGTATACGGATTCTCCGTTGGCGTCCAGCTCGGCGATCATTGTCGCATCGCACCAACGATGGCCTTGAATGTAGCGGCGCTCCAGCTCGTCGTAGCCGGCGCTGGACGGGTCGAACCGCCGGGTGCGGTGCACGAAGAAGTGTTCCTCGCTGCGCATCACCGACCCGTTGAAATCGATCAGGGCGTCCCTACGCCAGACGGGTCCGACCAGCTGCTCCCCCGTCAACCGCAGGCCGGTCTCCTCGAACAGTTCACGCGCCGCGGCGTCGGCGAGCTCCTCACCGGGCTCCACCGCCCCGCCGACGGTGAACCACCAGCGCCGGCTGCCGTCGCCTGCCGGGTCCGAACCCCGGAACAGCAGCACACAGCCGTGCTCGTCGAGCAGCACGATCCGGGCCGACACCCGTTGGGCCACGCCGTGGCGCGCGGCAAGGCCCGCACGTTCGGCGATCTCGAAATATGTGGGCAGCGCGGCGGTGCCGCCGAGGTGCAGCAACCGCACCATGGGGCGTTCGCGCAGCGCCAGGGTGTCGCGCACCGCGTCGTTGTGGAAGCGACGCGCCAGCAGTACCCGCGCCTCGGCATCGGCCAGTTCGGCCACCAGCGCCGCGGACAGGACCGCCGGATCGACCAGTGTCAGCGCCGCCGAGAGGGCATTCTCGGCGGCCTCCCGCGACGGGCGGTCGGCGCGCTCGGCCGCGTCGGCCAGCGCGGCGAGCCGCTGCGCCTGCGGGCCGTGTCCGTAGGCGTCGAGCGCGACCGCCCGCGCGACCACCGCGCGGCGGGCCAGCGCCGCATCAAGGGCCTGCCAGGACATGTCGTAGCGGACATGTAACCGATCGAGCCGGTTGGCGGTCAGATACGCCCAGCTACCGGTCAGCAACAGGGCCGCACCCAGCACCACCAGCAGCACGACGAGCCAGATCATCATGCGGTGCTCCGCCCCGCCGTACCCGTGACCTGCACCTTGTTACCGGAGCCACCCACCGTCTCGTACACGCGCATGATCTCGCCGGCCACCACCGACCAGTCATAGCGCCGCACGGCAACTGCGGCGGCCCGGATGTAACCATGCCGGGCCTCGTCATCGCCGAGGACCTCGATCAGACCATCGGCCAATGCATCGGCGTCATCGACGGCCACCAACCGACCGGCCGTTCCCCCTTCGAGCACCCGTCCGAAGGCGTCCAGATCGCTGGCGACCACGGCGGTGCCCGCCGCCATCGCCTCCACCAGGACGATGCCGAAGCTCTCACCGCCGGTGTTCGGCGCGCAGTACACGTCGACGCTGCGCAAGGCCGACGCCTTGGTCGCATCATCCACCGCGCCCAGGAAACGCAGATTGCGCGCGTATTCGCCGGCGTGCTCCGACAATTCGGCCTCATCCCCACGACCGACGATCAGCACCTCGATATCGGGAAACCGCTCGACCAGCCGCGGCAGGGCCGCCAGCAACACCGCCATCCCCTTGCGCGGCTCGTCGAAGCGGCCGAGGAACAGGATCGCGCACCCCGGCCGCGGGTAACCGTCCAGCGTCGGCGCGTCGGCGAACTCGGCGACGTTGACCCCGTTTGGGATCTCCACCGCATCCGAGCCGAGGGCCTCCATCTGCCAGCGCCTGGCCAGATCGGACACCGCGATGCGGCCGACGATCTTCTCGTTCAGCGGCCGCAACATTCCCTGAAAGACGCTGAGCGTCAACGATTTCGTCGTCGAGGTGTGGAAGGTCGCGACGATCGGCCCCTCGGCGATCATCAACGCCAGCATCGAGACGCTCGGCGCGTTCGGTTCGTGCAGATGCAGCACGTCGAACTGGCCGTCGATGAGCCACCTCTTGACCTTGCGGTGGGTGGCCGGGCCGAAACGCAGCCGCGCCACCGAACCGTTGTACGGGATCGGGACCGCCCGGCCGCCGGAGACGACGTACTCGGGCAGGCTGACGTGTGGGGAGGCCGGGGCCAGCACACTGACCTCGTGCCCCTGGGCGCGGAAGACCTCGGCCAACTGCAGCACGTGCGCCTGGACCCCACCGTGTACGTCGAACGAGTACGGGCACACCATCCCGATGCGCATGCGCTCCCCTAGCTTCCTTCGAGGCGAGCGCGGCGCTCGGCCGACAGATCGGCGAGCCACTGCGGCTGCAGCATGTGCCAATCCTCGGGGTGTTCGGCGATACCGTCGGCGAACAGGTCGGCCATCGCCTGGGTGATCACTGCGATATCACCCGAGGAGGTATCCAGCGGGGGGTGGATCCGCAGGCCCCACCCGTCACCGTCGAACCACGTGTGGGTGGGCAGCAGGGCCGCACCGGTCTCACACGCCAGCCTCGCCGGACCCGACGGCAGCCGGGTCTGCTCACCGAAGAAGGTCACCGGGACACCGGACCGGGTCAGGTCGCGGTCGGACATCAGGCAGACGATTCCGTTGTCGCGCAACCGTTGCTGAAGGATCTCCGAGGGTGGGCGGGGTCCACCGGTCAGCGGCAGCACCTCGAAGCCCAGGCTCTCGCGGTAGGCGACGAACCTGTTGTACAGGGACTCGGGTTTGAGCCGTTCGGCGACGGTGGCGAACCGACCGTAGGTGTTGGCCATCCATACCCCGGCGATATCCCAGTTGCCACTGTGCGGCAGCGCAAGCATCACCCCACGCCCGGCCTGCAACGCCTGCTCGACATGGAGGTGGCCCTCGACACGTTCCTGCACTCGCGCGGCCACCGCGGCGTGATCCATCGACGGCAGCCGGAACGCCTCGCGCCAATACCGGCCGTAGGAGGCCAGCGAGGCGCGGACCAGGGCGTCGGGTACCTGGTCGGGCGGCACCCCGATGACGCGCGCCAGATTCTTGCGCAACTGGGCGGGGCCGCCGCCGCGCGCTGCGTAGAGCGCACCAGCGTCGAACATGTTGCGGGCCGCGAACTCCGGCATGGCGCGCACCAGTTGCCAGCCCGCCGCGTACCCGAGGTCGGACAGCTGACCGCCGAGCGGCACCCGGAAACCGCGCACATTCGGCAGTCCGGCCGACGGCGTGCTCACTGACCGTCCTCGGCGGGTTCGGCCGGGGCAGGTAGTGAATCCATGGCCCCCGGCGAGGTCCGCACGGCATGCAACCGCTGCGCCAGGGTCACCAGGCTGGCGACCGCGAGACCCCACATCGCCACGTCCAGCAGGATCGGCAACCCGAACAGCCCGGCGAATCCGGCGCCCATCAGCACGATGACCAGCCGTTCCGGGCGTTCGATGATGCCACCGTCACCGCGCAGACCGCTGGCCTCGGCGCGGGCCTTGATATAGGAGATGACCTGGGAGGTGACCAAGCAGATCAGTCCGGCCGCCACCAGGGCGCTGTTGTGCGCACTGAATGCCGCCCACCACACCAGTCCGCCGAATATCGCACCGTCGCTGAGGCGGTCACAGGTCGCGTCCAGCACGGCGCCGAATCGCGTTCCACCGCCACGTTCTCGGGCCATCGCGCCGTCGAGCATGTCGGCCAGCACGAAGAAGAACACCGCCACCGAGCCCCACCACAGTTGCCCCATCGGGTACAGCGTCAGTGCCGCCACGATGGAGCCGGCCGTCCCGAGGATGGTGATGCTGTCCGGGGTGAGCCCGGTGCGCAGTGCCGCCCTGGCGACCGGTCCCGAAATCTTGGTGTAGGCCGCCCGGGTCATCAGGTAGAAGTTGCTCATCGCGGGGGCTGCTCCGACTGCCTTACCCATTCGTCGGCCAGCAGTGTGCGTGTCTCACCCAGCAGCTGCGGGATCACCTTCGACCCGCCGATGATGGTGATGAAGTTGGCGTCCCCGCCCCAGCGGGGCACGACGTGCATGTGCAGGTGTTCGGCCAGGGATCCGCCCGCCGAGGTGCCCAGGTTCAGCCCGACGTTGAAACCGTGCGGACGGGACACCGCCTTGATCACCCGAATGGCCTTCTGGGTGAAGGCCATCAACTCGGCGGTCTCGTCGGCGCTCAGGTCTTCCAGCTCGGACACCCGCCGATACGGCACCACCATGAGGTGCCCCGGGTTGTAGGGGTACAGGTTGAGTACCGCGTACACCAGTTCACCGCGCGCCACCATCAGGCCGTCCTCATCCGACATCGCGGGGATGTCGGTGAAGGGTTCCTTCGACTGCGCCGAACCGGAACCCTTCTTCATCGGCGACTCGGCGATATAGCTCATCCGGTGCGGAGTCCACAACCGCTGTAGATGATCGGGGTCACCGACCCCGGTGTCGACTATCGCGTCGTTGCCGTCGGAGTCCTCGCTCATGTCGGCACCGACAGCAGATCCGCGGTGGGAGTGGCGTTCTCGCGGCGGGCGATCCAGTCGGCGATCGCGTCCACGGCGGCATCGCGGGCGATCCCGTTGACCTGGGTGCGGTCGCCGAACCGGAAGCTGACCGCCCCCGCGTCGACGTCCTTGTCACCGGCCAGCAGCATGAACGGCACCCGCTGGTTGGTGTGGTTGACGATCTTCTTGGCCATCCGGTCGTCACTGGCGTCCACCTCGACCCGCACCCCGCGGGAACGCAGTTGCGCGGCAACATCTTCCAGGTACGGAAGGTGCGCGTCGGCAACGGGCACCCCGACCACCTGCACCGGCGCGAGCCACGCCGGGAACGCACCGGCGTAATGCTCGGTGAGCACCCCGAAGAACCGCTCGATGGAACCGAACAGCGCACGGTGGATCAGCACGGGGCGCTGCCGGCTGCCGTCCGGGGCGGTGTACTCCAACTCGAACCGGTCGGGCATGTTGAAATCGAGCTGGATGGTCGACATCTGCCAGCTACGGCCCAACGCATCCTTGACCTGCACCGAGATCTTGGGACCGTAGAAGGCGGCGCCGCCGGGATCGGGCACCAGGTCCAGCCCGGAGGCCTCGGCCACCTCGCGCAGCGTGGCGGTGGCCTCCTCCCACAACTCGTCGGAACCGACGGACTTCTCCGGGTCCCTGGTCGAGAGCTCCAGGTAGAAATCGTCGAGGCCGTAGTCGGACAGCAGGTCGAGCACGAACTGCAGCAGTGAGGTCAGCTCATCGCGCATCTGCTCGCGGGTGGTGTAGATGTGCGCATCGTCCTGGGTCATGCCGCGCACCCGGGTCAGGCCGTGCACCACGCCGGACTTCTCGTAGCGGTACACCGATCCGAACTCGAAGAGCCGCAGCGGCAATTCGCGGTAGGAGCGGCCCCGCGACCGGTAGATCAGGTGGTGCATGGGGCAGTTCATCGGCTTCAGGTAGTAGTCCTGGCCGGGCTTGCGGACCGTGCCGTCCTCGTTGTACTCGGCGTCGATCTGCATCGGCGGGAACATGCCGTCGGCGTACCACTCCAGGTGCCCCGAGGTGATGTAGAGATTTTCCTTGGTGATGTGCGGGGTGTTGACGAACTGGTAGCCGGCCTGCTCGTGCTTGCGCCGCGAGTAGTCCTCCAGTTCCTTGCGGATGATGCCGCCCTTCGGGTGGAAGACGGGCAGTCCCGAGCCGAGCTCGTCGGGGAAGCTGAACAGGTCCAGCTCGACGCCGAGCTTGCGATGGTCGCGGCGCTGCGCCTCCTCGATCAGCTCCAGATGCTTGTCGAGGGCTTCCTGGGACTCCCACGCGGTGCCGTACACCCGCTGCAGGCTGGCGTTGTTCTGGTTGCCGCGCCAGTACGCCGCGCTGCTGCGGGTCAGCTTGAAGGCGGGGATGAAGCGGGTGGTCGGGATGTGCGGGCCGCGGCACAGGTCGCCCCAGATCCGCTCCTTGGTGCGCGGGTTGAGGTTGTCGTAGGCGGTGAGCTCGTCGCCGCCGACCTCCATCACCTCCGGATCATCGGCCCCGGACTTGTCGTCGACCAGTTCCAGCTTGTAGGGCTCACCGGAAAGCTCTTCGCGCGCCTGCTCTTTGGACTCGTAGACGCGCCGGGAGAACAGCTGACCGTCCTTGATGATCTTGGCCATCCGCTTCTCCAGCTTGGCCAGGTCCTCCGGGGTGAACGGTTCGGCGACGTCGAAGTCGTAGTAGAAGCCGTCGGTGATGGGCGGGCCGATGCCGAGCTTGGCCTGTGGGAAGAGCTCCTGCACCGCTTGGGCCAGCACGTGGGCGCACGAGTGCCGGATGACGCTGCGGCCGTCCTCGGTGTCGGCGGCCACCGGCTCGACGTCGGCGTCGGTGTCCGGCGACCAGCTCAGGTCGCGTAGCCGGCCCTCGGCGTCCCGCACGACGACGATGGCGTCGGGCGCGCCGCGCTCGGGCAGTCCCGCCTCGCGCACCGCCGCCCCGGCGGTAGTCCCGGCAGCCACCCGGATCGGGGCTGCGGGGGCTTTACTGGCGGCGGCGGTCATCGGTGGATCTCCTCATCGGCTCGAGTGAATCGCGACCATGCTATCGGTGTTGGGCCAGCGCAATACCTACGACCCGATGCCTATCGGGCTCTTCAGCCAGGACCAATCGATTCCGACCCAGCCGGCGACCAGCGCGAGCGCCCCGAACAGCCACAGCGATGCGATGACGACGGCCGCCGTCAACAGCGCGCTCAGCGCCTTCACGGCGATGTGCTGTCTGGCGAACCAGTCCATCGCGCGGTCATAGCGGATCCGCACCCACTGCAGCACGACCTGCGCGGCGCGGAACTCCGTAGCCAGGATCCCCAGCCCCAGGAAGACGATGGCCCACCCCGGACCCGGGTACGGGATGGCGATGATGCCGACGATCAGCACCAGGGTGCCGACCACGCCCACCACCGATCGGTAGATCAGGTCGGCGACCGGCCGCTCACGCAGCGTGTCGCGCCACCGTGCCCAGGCCCGCTTGTCGGGCTTACCGGCATCGGTCATGGCTGCCCCGGCTTCAGCCGCACGAACAGCGCGTCGGCCTCGGTGAGCACCTCGGCACCATCGAGCAGCCGTCCGCTGACGAACATCTTGCGGCCCTCGATGCGGTCGATACCGGCCTCGACCTGCAGCTCGCGCCCGATGGGAACGATCTTGCGGTAGTCGATGCCCAGATGCGCCGTGCGCTGGTAGGAGCTCTTGGTGAGCTTGGCGGTGGTGAACCCGAGCAGTGAGTCGAACAGCAGTCCGAGCACCCCGCCGTGCACGGCACTGTTGCGGCCGAGGTGGTAGCGGCGGAACAGCACGGTGCCGGTGACCCGGTCGTCGGCGACGCGCAGATCCATCGGGACCGACATGATGTTGCCCCGGTTGGGCAGGTCGAGCCTGCGGCCCGACGGGGAATGCCATTCGTCGGCCTCATAGGGCGCCAGCAGTGCCGAGGCCTTCTCGATCAGATCGGCCGCTTCGCTGATGACCTCGTCGGGCGCGTCCGCGGCCCGCGCGTGGTCCTGCAGGGTCCGGACCGCTTCGACGAAACGTCCGTAGTCGGGGCCACCCTTGTCGGTCGGCTCGGGCGGGTTGAACCCGCCGCCGGGGTGCGCGGTGCCGATGGTCACGGCAGTCACGTTATTGCACGACCGCACCGCCGCAGCGCACGCGCCTGCGATAGTGGCAGGGATGGATCTGACCTATGCCGAGGTGGGTGCGACCAACGGCCCGCTGCCCGCCGGCTACCAGCACGTCCGGGTCTCCGCGGTGATCGGGCACGGGCGCGCCCGCTTCGAGGAGGCCGCCGATGCCGTCCTGCACTGGGGCATGCAGCGCGGCGCAGGGGTGCTGGTCCATGCCGATGCCGCGTCGGCCGCCGTCGGGGTCGAGGTGACCGTGGGATTCTGGCCGCTGCGAGCGCCGTGTCGGGTGGTCTATCTGCTCGACGAACCGGACCGCCGTGGCTTCGCCTACGGAACATTGCCCGGGCACCCCGAGACCGGCGAGGAACTGTTCGCGGTCCGCTACGACCCCACCGACGGTTCGGTGCATGCCGAGGTGACCGCCTTTTCCAGACACGCGACGTGGTGGAGCAAGCTGGGCGGTCCGGTGACCCGGCTGGCGCAGCGGGTGATCACCCGCCGCTATCTGAGCGCGGTGTAGCGGACGCGCACTCACCCACCGGCCAGCGCCCAGGCCCGTTCGGCCAACCCGCGGTAGCGGGAGCGGAACAACTCGGTGCCTGCGCGGGCGTCGGCGGCATTACCGTCCAGACCGCGCCGCCACACCCCCGCCACGATCGCGGCCAACCGGAACATCGAGAAGATGACGAAGATCGGCAGATCCTGCGGGATCTCGCGGCCGGCGTGGCGGCAGTACTCGGCGACGAAGGCGGATTCGTCCGGGATCCCGGTGCCGGTCAGGTCCTCCCCCGCCACCCCCATCAGCGGGTCGCTGTCCCCGGGCAGGTGATAGGTCATCGCCGCATAGCCGAGATCGGCCAGCGGATGGCCGATGGTGGACAGCTCCCAGTCCAGCACGGCGACGATGCGTGGTTCGGTGGGATGCAGCAGCACATTGCCCAGCCGGTAGTCACCGTGGGCGATACAGGCCTCGTCGGTGCTCGGCAGGTGCGCGGGCAGCCATGCCGCCAGCCGGTCCATCTCGGCGCACTCCTCGACCTTGACGGTCTCCCACGTCCTGGTCCACAGCACCACCTGCCGCGCCAGATAACCCTCCGGGCGCCCGAAATCGGACAATCCCGCGGACCGCCAGTCCACGGCGTGCAGGGCGGCCAGCACCCTGGCCAGGTCCCGGTACACCGTGGCCCGCTCGGCGGGTGTCCCGTCGCGCAGCACCCGGTCGGCGAAGATCCGGCCCGGCACATGGTCCATCACGAAGAACGGGGTGCCCAGCACCGAGTCGTCGGTGCACAACACCCGCATCCTGGGCACCGGCACCGCGCTGTCGGCCAGCGCGGACATCACCCGGTACTCGCGTGCCACATCGTGCGCCTTGGGCAGCAGCACGCCGGGCGGTTTCTTGCGCAGGACGAATTGTCCTGTCGCACTACGGATGTGAAAGGTCGGGTTGCTCTGCCCGCCCTGGAACTGGCGGATCTGCAGCGGACCGTCGATACCGTGCCCGCCCAGGAAACGGGCCAGCGATTGCTCGTCGAACCGATGCTGGGGCAGGACGTCGACGAGTTCGGGCACACCGGACATGCGGGCAGCGTCTCATATCCGTTCACCGGGCCGACGCGCATTGAGCGCGCGCGGTACGCGCGTGGCTGCAAGACTTCGATCATGACCGATGTCGCCGCCTCCGCGCCCGCCTACGAACCCAGCCGCACCGGACTCTCGGCCGACGCACTGCGACGGGCCATCATCGACCACATCCGCTACTCGATCGGCAGGCCGGCCGCCGCGCTGCGCCCCGAGCACTACTACCGGGCGCTGGCGCTGGCGGTTCGTGACCGGATGCAGGACAACCGGGTCGCCTCCACCCAGACATCGTTGGACCTGGGCAGCAAGCTCACCTGTTACCTGTCCGCGGAATTCTTGATGGGCCCGCAGCTGGGTGCCAATCTGCTCAACCTGGGCATCGAGAACGCGGCGCGCACCGCGCTGGCCGAGCTCGGTCAGGATCTGGAAGAGGTGCTCGACTGCGAGGAGGAGCCCGGATTGGGCAACGGCGGCCTGGGCCGGTTGGCCGCGTGCTACCTGGACTCGCTGGCCACCCTGGAGCGGCCCGCCATCGGCTACGGCATCCGCTACGAGTTCGGCATCTTCGACCAGGAGCTGCAGGACGGCTGGCAGGTCGAGAAGACCGACAACTGGTTGCTCAACGGAAACCCGTGGGAGATCGCCAAACCCGATGTCCACTACCCGGTGCTGTGGGGTGGGCACACCGAGCGCTATCACGATGATGCCGGGGTGCTGCGCGCCCGCTGGATCCCCCAGCGCGTCATCCAGGGCGTCGCCTATGACACCCCGATCCAGGGTTACGGCGTCAAGACGTGCAATGTGCTCACCCTGTGGAGTGCGCGGGCGGTGCAGTCGTTCGCCCTGGAGGCCTTCAACACCGGCGACTACTACAAGGCCGTCGAGGAGGAGGTCACCTCCGAGACCGTCACCAAGGTGCTCTACCCCAACGACGAGCCCGAGGTGGGCAAGCGACTGCGCCTGCTGCAGCAGTTCTTCTTCGTCTCGTGCTCGCTGCAGCATGTACTGCACATCGTCGACGATCTGGCCGATCTGTCCATCTACGAACTGGCCGAGAAGTTCGCCATCCAGCTCAACGACACGCACCCCTCGATCGGAGTCGCGGAGCTGATGCGGCTACTGGTCGACGAGCGCCGCCTGGACTGGAACACGGCGTGGGCGATCACGGTGGCCACCTTCGGCTACACCAACCACACGCTGCTGCCGGAGGCGCTGGAGAAGTGGCCGCTGGGGATCTTCGGCGAGAGCCTGCCCCGGCACCTGGAGATCATCTACGAGATCAACAGCCGGTTCCTCGACGAGGTCAGGGCCCGGTTCCCCGGTGACGAGGACCGGGTGCGGCGGATGTCGCTGATCGACGAGGACGGCGGCAAGTCGGTGCGGATGGCGCACCTGGCCACTGTGGGCAGCCACGCGATCAACGGGGTTGCCGCCCTGCACAGCGAGTTGCTCAAGGACAGCGTGCTCAAGGATTTCTACGAGATGTGGCCGGAGCGGTTCTCCAACAAGACCAACGGGGTGACCCCGCGCCGCTTCGTCGCCCTGTCCAATCCCGGGCTGCGCCAACTGTTCGATCGCACCGTCGGCGACGGCTGGCTGACCCACCTGGACCGGTTACGCGGGCTGGAGGCCTTCATCGACGATGACGGTTTCCGCGCCGAGTGGCGCGATGTGAAGCGCGCCAACAAATCCCGGCTGGCCGACTTCGTCTACGCCGAGACCGGTGTCGAGCTCGATCCCACCTGGTTGTTCGACATCCAGGTCAAGCGCATCCACGAGTACAAGCGCCAGCACCTCAACGTGCTCAATATCGTCACGCAGTATCTGCGCATCAAGAACAATCCCGGCATCGACATGGCGCCGCGGGCGTACATCTTCGGTGGCAAGGCCGCCCCCGGGTACTTCCTGGCCAAACGGATCATCAAGCTCATCACCGCCGTCGGCGACATGGTCAACTTCGATCCCGAGGTCAACCGGTACATGAAGGTGGTCTTCCTGCCGAACTTCAACGTGCAGAACGCCCACCTGATCTATCCGGCCGCCAACCTCTCCGAGCAGATCTCCACCGCGGGCAAGGAGGCCTCGGGCACCGGCAACATGAAGTTCATGATGAACGGTGCGTTGACCATCGGCACGCTCGACGGTGCGAACGTCGAGATCCGCGCCGAGGCCGGTCCAGAGAACTTCTTCCTGTTCGGGCTCACCGTGGAGGAGGTCGAGGAGCTCAAGCGCAACGGTTATCGACCGTCGTCCTACATCGCCGCGGATCCGGAACTGCGGGCCGTCCTCGATCTGATTGCCGGCGGCCATTTCTCGCACGGGGACACCGAGGTGTTCCGGCCGCTGATCGACAACCTCACCTACGACGACCCGTTCCTGGTGCTGGCCGACTACGCCTCGTATGTCGCGTGCCAGGACCGGGTCAGCGCCGCCTGGCAGGACCGTGACGCCTGGTCGCGGATGTCGATACTCAACTCCGCCCGCAGCGGCAAATTCTCCTCCGACCGGGCGATCGCTGAATACTGCGATGACATCTGGGGGGTGCACGCCGTCACGGTGACGAACGGAAAATGACGCGGGTGTTTATATCGCGCCAGTCGTGGTAGGCCTAGATCATGACTTTATCCGCATCCCTGACCGAGGACGAAGTCACCGCGCTGAACGCGTATTGGCGAGCCGCGAACTATCTGTCCGTCGGCCAGATCTATCTGCTGGACAATCCGCTGCTGCGCGAGGATCTGGCGCCCGAACACGTCAAGCCGCGGCTGCTGGGGCATTGGGGCACCACGCCGGGTCTCAACCTGCTCTATGCGCATCTGAACCGGGTGATCCGGCAGCGTGATGCCAACGTCATCTACATCACCGGCCCCGGGCACGGCGGGCCGGGACTGGTGGCCAACGCCTACCTGGAGGGCACCTATTCGGATGTGTACACCGGCATCGGCGAGGACGTCGAGGGCCTGCGGAAGCTGTTTCGGCAGTTCTCCTTTCCCGGCGGCATCCCCAGCCACGTGGCGGCCGAGACGCCGGGTTCCATCCACGAGGGTGGTGAGCTCGGCTACGCCCTGGTGCACGCGTTCGGCGCAGCCTTCGACAACCCCGATCTGGTGGTCGCCGCCGTGGTCGGGGACGGTGAGGCCGAGACCGGCCCGCTGGCCACCAGCTGGCATTCCAACAAGTTCCTCGACCCCGCCCGGGACGGCGCGGTGCTGCCGATCCTGCATCTGAACGGCTACAAGATCGCCAACCCGACGGTGCTCGCCCGCATCCCGGCCGAGGAACTCGATTCCCTGATGCGTGGTTACGGCTACATCCCGATCACCGTCGCAGGCGATGATCCCGCCGATGTGCACCGGCAGCTGGCAGGCGCTCTCGATGATGCATTCGACCAGATCGCGGCCATTCAACGCGCCGCGCGCGAAGACGGACAGACCGGCCGGCCGCTGTGGCCGATGATCATCCTGCGCACCCCGAAGGGCTGGACGGGCCCGCACGAGGTGGATGGCAAGAAGGTGGAGGGCACCTGGCGCGCGCATCAGGTGCCACTGTCGGAAACGCGGACCAACGCAGCGCATCTGGAGGCGCTGCGGGAATGGATGAGCAGCTATCGGCCCGAGGAGTTGTTCGACTCCTCCGGTGCCCTGCGCCCCGAACTACGTGCCCTGGCCCCGGTTGGTGACCGGCGGATGAGCGCCAATCCGCACGCCAACGGCGGTGTGCTGCTGCGTGAGCTGAACCTGCCGCCGATCACGGACTACGCCGTGGAGGTGCCCGGTCCGGCGAGCACCACCGCTGAGGCGACCCGGGTGCTGGGCACCTATCTGCGTGATGTGATCGCCGCCAATCCCGATAACTTCCGCCTGATGGGACCCGACGAGACCGCGTCGAACCGACTGTCCGCGGTGTTCGAGAAGACCGACAAAGCCTGGCAGGCAGAGCAATC
Organism: Arthrobacter sp. SLBN-53; assembly: GCF_006715585.1. Lineage (NCBI taxonomy): Bacteria > Bacillati > Actinomycetota > Actinomycetes > Micrococcales > Micrococcaceae > Arthrobacter > Arthrobacter sp. SLBN-53. The sequence continues at coordinate 4,973,426 of NZ_VFNN01000001.1, read as the reverse complement.
CGCCGATGACGAGCATCTGGCGCCCGATGGCCGCGTCATGGAAGTGCTTTCCGAACACATGTGCCAGGGGTGGCTGGAAGGCTATCTACTGACCGGCCGGCACGGATTCTTCAGCTGTTATGAAGCCTTCATCCACATCGTCGACAGCATGGCCAACCAGCACGCCAAATGGTTGACCAGCAGCAACCACCTCGACTGGCGTCTGCCCATCGCATCGCTGAATTATCTTCTCACATCGCATGTCTGGCGCCAGGATCACAACGGCGCCTCCCACCAGGACCCCGGGTTCATCGACCACGTCGCCAACAAGCGCCCCGAAGTCGTGCGCGTATACCTGCCGCCGGATGCCAACACCCTGCTGTCGGTGGCCGATCACTGCCTGCGCAGCAGGCAGTACATCAACGTCATCGTCGCCGGAAAGCAGCCCGCGCTGAACTATCTGACCATGGACGAGGCCGTCGCACACTGCACCCGCGGTGCCGGCATCTGGGAGTGGGCGAGCACCAATACCAGTGAACCCGATGTGGTGCTGGCCTGCGCCGGTGACATTCCTACGCTGGAAATCCTTGCCGCAGCGGATATCCTGCGTCGCCACTTGCCCGACCTGAGGGTCCGGGTGGTCAATGTGGTCGACATCATGCGCCTACAACCGGATTCCGAGCATCCGCACGGCATGTCCGACCCCGAGTTCGACGCGTTGTTCACGCCCGACAAACCGGTCATCTTCGCCTACCACGGGTATCCGTGGCTCATCCACCGCCTTGCCTACCGGCGCAGAAATCATGATCAACTTCACGTTCGCGGGTTCAAGGAGCGCGGGACCACAACCACCCCGTTCGACATGGTGATGCTCAACGATCTGGACCGTTTCCACCTGGTCATCGACGTGATCGACCGCGTCGCGGGACTGGGAAGCAACGCCGCCGGGCTCCGTCAGGAGATGGTCGACGCCCGGCTGGCAGCCCGTCTCTACACCCGCGAACACGGCGAAGACCACCCGTCGATCACCGGCTGGACGTGGGAACGGTCTGACTGACGTTTTCGCGTCCGGCGGGGCGGGTAACCATAATTGCATCCGGTCGACCGAAAGGAATACCGCGATGCCCACACCGGCAAAGAACAACTCGCCTCGGCCCGACGCCATGCGCAACTGGGTGCTCGTGCCGATCGCCACCTCCGTACTGCTCACCATCGCCGCGATTGTGCTGTTGCTCGCCAATCGCTGACGCCGGGGATTATCGGGCGCGGGTCTCGGGTTGAATCGATCCATGAGCGTCGACCCACTCTTCACCCCACTGACCGTTCGTTCGCTGACGGTGCACAATCGCTTCGCGATGGCACCCATGACGCGGCAGGCCTCCCCCGGTGGCGTGCCGGGTGCCGATGTCGCGGAGTACTACCGCCGACGCGCGGCCGGCGGGGTCGGTCTGATCATCACCGAGGGCGTTCGACTTCCCGATCCCGCGGCCGGCTACCCGACCTCCGTCCCGACCATCGCCGGCGATGAGGTTCTGCAGGGTTGGCGCCGGGTCACCGAGGCGGTGCACACAGAGGGCGGGACCGTTGCCGCACAGCTGTGGCATCAGGGCGCCGAACGCAGCGACTCCGACGGCGTCACCGTGGTCAGCCCATCCGGGATCAACGGCAAGGGCGAGCCGAAGGGCCGGGCGTTGGACCGCGACGAGCTCGCCGCGGTGGCCGCCTCGTTCGCCGACGCTGCGTCGGCGGCGCGCGACGTGGGGTTCGACGCAATCGAGATTCACGGTGCGCACGGCTACCTGATCGACGAATTCCTCTGGGAGAAGACCAATCAACGCACCGACTCCTACGGCGGATCGCTGGCCGCGAGAACACGGTTCCCGGCCGAAGTGGTGGCCGCTGTGCGCGCCGCCGTCGGCGCCGATTACCCGATCATCTTCCGGTACTCGCAGTGGAAGGGCGCCGACTACTCGGCAACCATCGCATCCGATCCGGGCGAACTCGACGCCATCCTGACGCCCCTGGCAGCGGCGGGTGTGGACATCTTCCATCCCTCGACCCGCCGCCACTACGTTCCCGCGTTCGCCGATTCCGGCAGTGAGCTCAGCCTGGCCGGCTGGACCAAGAAGATCACCGGACTGCCGGTCATCGCCGTGGGCTCGGTCGGTCTGCAGACCCAGTTCCGCAGTGAGAAGCCCGGCCAGCTGATCGAACCCGACTCGGCCGATCGACTGGTCGCCCAGTTCGAGGCCGGTGAGTTCGATATCGCGGCGGTCGGCCGGGCGCTGCTGGCCGATCCGGCGTGGGTGAATCGTCTCCGCGAGGGCACGCTGACCGATTTCGCGGGCTACGACCCGGCGAAGGCGCTGGCAGCGCTGGCGTGACCGGCCGGACGAACCGAATCAGGCTGCGCAGATCCCTTGCCGCCGCGGCGCGGCCGGGAAGACTGAGGGTGTGAGCAGACCGGTGGCACCGCTGCATCTCGGCATCGCCCTCGACGGCACCGGGTGGCATCCGGCGGCGTGGCGGTTGCCCGACGCCAGGCCCACCGAGGTGCTGACCGCGGCGTACTGGACCGAGCTGATCCAGGAGGCCGAGCGCGGGCTCGCCGACTTCGTCACGATCGAGGACGGGCTGGCGTTGCAGTCGGACCATCCGTTCCGCCCGGACACCCGCACCGACCGGTTGCGCGGGCGACTGGACGCCGTGCAGATCGCCGCACGGGTAGCACCGGTGACCCGGCACATCGGCCTGATCCCGACCGCGATCACCACGCACACCGAGCCGTTTCACCTGTCCAAGGCCATCGCCACGCTCGACTATGTGAGCACCGGCCGTGCCGGAGTCCGCGTCCAGGTGTCCTCCAACCCGGAATCGGTGGGTCATTTCGGCCGCGAGGTCGCCGAGGACGGGATGTCCGAGGCCGCCGACTACGTGGAGGTGCTGCGCAGGCTCTGGGACAGCTGGGAGGACGACGCGGAGATCCGCGATACGGCCACCGGGCGATTCGTCGACCGCGACAAGCTGCACTACATCGACTTCCGGGGACGCTGGTTCTCCGTCAAGGGCCCGTCGATCACTCCGCGCCCGCCGCAGGGCCAGCCCCTGGTCGCCGCCCTGGCCCACGGTGACCCGGCCTACCGGCTGATCGCCGCCAGTGCCGATCTGGGCTTCATCACCCCGCACCATGCCGACGAGATCACCGGCATCGCCGACACCATCGCCGCACACCGGCCTGCCGGGGCCACCGCGGTGCGCCTCATCGCCGACGTGGTGGTTTTCCTGGCCGACACCAGCACCGCCGCCACGGCGCACCGCACGCGGCTCGACGAGTTGCTTGGTCGCGAATACATCAGTGACGCGCACGTTTTCGTCGGAACACCGGCACAATTGGCCGACCAGCTGCAACAGTGGCAGGCCGGCGGCGCCGATGGTTTCCGATTGCGGCCGGCGACGGTACCCCACGATCTGCGCCAGATCACCGGCGGGCTGGTTCCCGAACTGCAGCGGCGCGGGATCTTCCGGACGGGCTACGCGCAGTCGACCCTGCGCGGGTTGTTCGGATTGTCCCGCCCGGCCAACCGGTACGCACACCCCTAGGGCGGATATGAGCAAGCCGATCAAGCAGATTCATCTCGCCGCGCATTTTCCCGGCGTCAACAACACGACGGTGTGGAGCGATCCGAACTCGGGCAGTCATATCGACTTCGCGTCGTTCGCGCACTTCGCGCGCACCGCCGAACGGGGCAAGTTCGACTTTCTGTTCCTGGCCGAAGGACTTCGGTTACGCGAGCAGGGCGGCCAGATTTACGACCTGGATGTGGTCGGCCGGCCGGACACCTTCACGGTGCTGGCCGCGCTGGCTGCGGTGACCGACCGGCTCGGGCTGACCGGCACCATCAACTCGACATTCAACGAACCCTATGAGGTGGCACGCCAATTCGCATCGCTGGACCATCTGTCCGGTGGGCGGGCGGCGTGGAACGTCGTCACCTCGTGGGATGCCTTCACCGGGGAGAACTTCCGGCGCGGCGGGTTCCTTGCCGAGGATCAGCGCTACGCACGCGCCGAGAGCTTTCTGGCGGCCGCGCACACGCTGTTCGACTCGTGGCGCGGTGACGAGATCATCGCGGACAAGACGAGCGGGACCTTCCTTTCGACCGGCGAGGCCGGCCGATTCGCTTATCGCGACGACCATTTCGACGTCACCGGCCGCTTCAACGTGCCGCGCAGTCCGCAGGGTCGCCCGGTCATCTTCCAGGCCGGCGACTCCGATCACGGTCGCGAGTTCGCCGCCCGTGCCGCCGATGCGATCTTCTCCCGGCACGGCACCCTTGCCGACGGACGGGCGTTCTACGCCGATGTGAAGGGCAGACTCGCCGCACACGGGCGTCGCCATGACCAGCTGTTGATCCTGCCTGCCGCGACGTTTGTGCTCGGTGACACCGATGCCGAGGCCGCCGATATCGCCCACGAGGTCCGGTTGGCACAGGTCTCCCCCGCCACGGCAATCAAATTCCTCGAACAACTCTGGAATCGCGATCTGTCCGAACATGATCCGGACGGGCCGCTGCCATCGGTCGATCCGGTCGTCGGTGAGAACACCATCGCCAGGGGTCGGGCCAGCGTGCGGATGCACCGTGACCCGGTGGCGGTGGCCAACGAGTGGCGCGCCAGGGCCGAGGCGGAGAACCTCACCAGCCGAGAGCTGATCATCGAGGTCACCGGCCGACAGAACTTCATCGGGTCACCGGCGACGGTGGCCGAACAGATCAACACCCTTGTCCAGGCCGATGCCAGCGACGGTTTCATCCTGGTGCCGCACGTCACCCCGGGCGGACTGGACCCGTTCGTCGATACGGTGGTTCCACTGCTGCAGGAACGCGGGGTGTTCCGCGCCGACTACACGGGCACCACGCTGCGCGAGCACTTGGGGCTGGCGGGCTAGAAAGGACCAAAGTCCCTCCCGAGTGCGGCCCTTGGACTCCGGTGCATGTGACACAGGTTTTCTACCGTCGACCTATGACCTACGTGATCGGATCGGCATGTATCGACGTGATGGACAAGTCATGTGTGGCCGAATGCCCGGCCGACCGCATCTACGAGGGCGCCCGGTCGATGTACATCAACCCCGACGAATGCGTGGACTGCGGCGCCTGCCGCATCGCCTGCCGGGTTGATGCGATCGCCTACGAGAGCGACCTCGAGGAGACCGAGCTGCCCTATATGGCCGACAATGCGGCATTCTTCGAGACGGTGTTGCCGGGCCGTGACGCTCCCCTGGGATCGCCGGGCGGGGCGGCCGCGGTGGGACGCGTCGGTGTCGACACCCCGCTGGTGGCCGCCATGCCGGCGCGCGACGTGCCCGCACACTGACGCCGGCGGGAGCAACGTGGAGCCATGATCGAAACACTGACCGACATGCCCGCCGGCGTCACCGGCATCCGGGTGTCCGGGCGCATCTCCGGCGAAGAACTGCGGATGTTCCAGCCCGTTATGGAGGAGCTCGGCAAGGCGGCCGTAATCCGGATCGTCGAGGTGATCGACCCGGATTACGAAGGGTTCGGCCCCGGCGGGCTGACCGAGGATCTGAAGATGGGTTTCGGCGCCCTGTTGCATCACCATTCGGCCTTCAAACGGATCGCCGTGGTGTCCGACAAGGACTGGGTGCGCCACACGATGCATGCCATCGGCTGGATGGTCCCCGGCGAGCTGGCCGTCTTCGGAGCCGATGAGCTCGACCGTGCCGCCCAATGGGCGGCGGGCTGAGCCGATCACCGCGTGAAGCGTGAAACCGCTTGCTCGATGGCCGATCTCATGGTCGGGCTTCCCGTGTGCCCCGAGTCTTCGATGACCACCAGTTCGGCATCCGGCCACGCGCGGGCCAGTTCCCATGCCGTGAGCAACGGCGCCGACAGATCCAACCGGCCGTGGATGAGAACCCCGGGGATGGCGGCCAGCCGGTGGGCGTCGCGGAGCAGCTGACCGTCGGTCAGCCAACCGTGCTGGGCGAAATAGTGTGTGCAGATACGCACGAACACCAGTTTCGCGGTATCCGGTTTCGCGCTGTACTGCCCCGGTGTGCTCGTGGGCGATCGCGGCGTCCTCCCAGGTGCACCATTCATGCGCGGCCCGGCGGCGCACCGCCGGATCGGGGTCCTCCATCAACTGCCGGTAGGCCTCGACGAGGTTGCCGTCGCGCAACGGCGGGGGCACCGCGTTACGAAAGCGCTCCCACTGCGCGGGCAGCAGCAGCCGCAGGCCGCGGTAGAGCCAGTCGATCTCGGCGGGCCGGGTCATGGTGACACCGATCAGGATGATGCCGCAGACGCGCTGCGGGTACTGCTGCGCGTAGGCCAGGATCAGCGTCGACGCCCAGGAACCGCCGTAGAGCAGCCAGCGTGCGACGCCGAGGTGCTCGCGCAGCTTCTCCATATCGGCGATCAGATGCCAGGTGGTGTTGACGCTCATGTCGGTGGCCGGGTCGGCGGCGTGCGGAAGGCTGTCCCCGCAACCGCGCTGATCGAAGGACACGATCTGAAAGTGGTTGTCGTCGAAAGTTCTGTGCGCGGTACGGGATCGCCCGCTGCCGGGGCCCCCATGCACGATCAGCACGGTGGGGCCGTCCGGATTGCCGCGCCGCTCCCAGAAGATCTGGTTGCCGTCACCGACGTCGAGCAGTCCCATGATCGGTCAGTTCGGTCGCTGCATGGTGAACACACCGTCGGGGCCGGCCTCGGAGTAGTTGGCCGGGCCGCCTGCGCGCAGGATCGGCCGTGGACCCGTGGTGTCATAGACCCCGTCGACAAGCCACTGCCGGTCGATGTGCACCGCGATCACCTGGCCGAGAACCATCCAGGTGTCGACGGGATCGCCTGCGGTGTCGCGGAGCTGAATCAGTTGGGTGAGTGCGCATTCGAAGTTGACCGGGCTTTCCAGCACCCGCGGGGCGGCCACGGTGCGTGACGGCGCGGCGGTCAACCCGGCGCGGACGAACTCGTCCTCGTCCGGGGGCAGTGATGCCGAGGTCTCGTTCATCGCCACCGCGAGGCCGCGGGTGGCCAGATTCCAGACGAACTCTCCGGTGGCCTTGATGTTGGCGACGCTGTCCTTCCAGCCGACCGAGGAGAACCCAATGATCGGCGGCCGGTAGTTGAATCCGTTGAAGAAGCTGTAGGGCGCCAGGTTGCGGACGCCGTCGGCGTTGACCGTGGAGATCCAGCCGATCGGCCGTGGCCCGACGATCGCGTTGAAGGGGTCGTGCGGCAGCCCGGTGCCCTCGGCGGTCAGATAGAAATGAGCCTCTGCTCCGGCCACGGCACCCTCTTCTCGAAAAATCGCGTCGACCTCCAAACCCTACCGACCCACGATGAAGAACCCGGGTGCCGAGCCGTTGATCCGGTCACCTGGTGGCCAGCTCATCGGCATTGCCGCCCAGCGCTGCGCTACGCCCGAACAGGAATCCCTGTCCGAGCACACAGCCCCAATCCATCAGCAGTTCACGCTGGGTCGCCGTCTCGATACCTTCGGCGATGGTCGACAAGCCCAGGGTCTCCCCCAGGCTCAGCACCGCCTGAGTGACGGCCGCACATCGCGCGTCGTGGGGTAAGCCGGCGATGAACTGCTTGTCGATCTTCAAGATGTCGACCGGCAAATCGACGATCTTCGACAGACTGCTGAACCCGGTACCGACGTCATCGATGGCGATGCGCACACCCGCTTTGTGCAACCGCACCAGATCGGCTTTGGCGGACTGCACGATTCGCCCCGCATACGTTTCCGTCAACTCCAGCACCAGCCTGTCCGAACTCAGCTGCGAGCATTTCAACGCATTGGTGACATCGGAGTACAGATCGCTGACTTCCAGCTGGCGTCCGGACACATTGACATGAATGGCCGCGGACCCCAATGAACCGGTCCACTGGGCGGCCTGGCGGCACGCCTCGTGCAACACGAAGCGTCCGATGGCCGGCATGTGAGGCGAGTTCTCCGCGACATCGAGAAACCTGTCAGGCAGCAAGAGACCCTGTTCCGGGTGTTGCCACCGCAGCAATGCCTCCATGGCCGCGCAGCGACCGGTAGCCAAGTCGACGATCGGCTGGAAGTGTACGACCAGTTCCCCGAGCCGGACGGCACGGTCCAACTCCGAGATCAGTCGAGATGCAAACATCACGGTTGTCGTGTCGAACTGGCCTCCCAACGTGATGCTGTTCTTGCCGCTGCGCTTGGACGAGTACATCAACTCGTCCGCTCGCCGCAAGAGGGTCTCTGCCGTGGAATCCGGTTGCGACAGCGTCACGCCCGCACTGACCGACAATTGATCGACGATGTGTCCCGTGGACAGTTGTATCGGCCGGCTGACCTCGGTGCGAATTCGTTCTGCCACCCGCTGCACCACGCCGGGGTCGGCAATGTCGGGGCACAGCACCGCGAACTCGTCCCCACCCAATCGCGCTGCGGTGTCACCCGCCCTGATCACCGACTGAATCCGCTGGGCAACCACCGTCAGGACGTCGTCGCCCTCGCCGTGGCCCCACGTGTCGTTGACCCCCTTGAATCCGTCGAGGTCCAGGAAGATCATCCCGACGGTGCCGACACCGTCGCGGCCTGGGTCGGATAGTGCCTGCTCCGCACGGTCCACCAACAATGTGCGGTTGGCCAGACCCGTCAACTGATCATGCGAAACCATATGCTGCAGAGCGGCCTCGGCCTGTTTCCGCGCGGTGATGTGCTCGACCATGCAGATGCCGTACGGTACCGCTCCACCGGCAGCGATGACCGAGGCCGACGCCGAGCCCCATTCGACACAACCGTCTGCTCGACGCAGGGCAATCTCGGCTTCGAATCGATCCCCGACCCGCAGCTCGCGCAGCTGCCCCAAACTCTCAGAACACGAATCTTCCTCACACTCGCAGAGATCGGTGACGAGCATGCCTGGTATCTCGTCCACCCGCCGCCCGAGCAGGTTCGCCATCGCCTGGTTGCACCGAGTGATTCGTCCAGCGGATCCCGTTGCCGCGTCGAACAGGAACATCCCCATGGGCGCGGTGTCGAAAGCCAGCCGGAATCGCTCTTCACTCTCGGCCAGTGCCTGCTCGGCGGCTGCCTGCTCGGTGATATCCGTTGCGACACCGATGTACCCAGAGCACACGCCGTCAGGGTCGGACATCTGCGATACCGCCAGGTTGACGCGGATGAAAGCACCATCACATCTGGCATATGTCCATTCGCGAACTTCGGCCCGATCCGGGGAGACCCGATGGGTGAGCACCTCGAAACCAACGGGGATATCCAACTCTGCTGCGCGGGAATGAACTTCGGGCAGATGGTGGATGTCCAACAGTGATCGACCCATCATCTGCGCACGGGTCCAGCCGAGCAGGCGTTCGGCTCCGTTGTTGAACACGGTGATCCGGCCCGAGGGATCCGTGCCGATGATCGCTTGTTCGGACGCGGCCTGCAGGACGCTGGCGAACAGATCACGCGCCTGCCGTAGGGCGTCGGCGTTTCTGCGTTCTTCGGTCACGTCACGGAACGCGATGACGCGATGACGCGATAGGTCTGCCAGCGGTGCGGCCGTCAGCTCGATGACGCGAGCGTCGTGGGAGGCCACCATGACGTCGCGCGGTGCGCTGACACTCTCGCCGGGGGCCAGATCCGATAATTCGGCAGCAGACAAGACATCGGCCACCAGTTGCGACTCGTGTGCCCGCGCGTTCTCCAGTACGACCGTTCCGTCCGGAGCTACCACGACCACGCTGTCATGGATGCTGTCCAGAACGGCGCTCAGCATCTGCGAGTCGCGGTCCGCCCGGTCGCGTGCAGCCTCCAATTGCGTGATGAGCCTCGCCCGGGAATCTCGGTACAGCGACAGCGCCAGCGTCACGATGGTCAGTGTGCACACCATCGTCTGGGCCAGCAGCGCGCGACTCTCCGCGTCGGCGAGCGCGAAACCGCCCCGATCCGACAGCGTCGCGTAGATGATCCACGTCCCGGCCAGCGCGAGGAACACAGTGTTCACCGTGGTGCTGTAGCGCAGTGCCAGCCACATCGCCGGCACCAGACTCAGAAATGCCAGGGACGCACCGGCATTGACCCAGAACGTCCAGACGAACACCACGGTCACCGCCGCGGCAACGGCCACCGCTTCAGCGGCCTTGCCCGCGGTGATCTTCGGGCGCAGCCACACCAGATCGCGCAGCCTCAGCCAGATCGACACCCCGAGCAGCGCAGACGTTCCGTTCCGCACGAGAAACAGGGCGAATGTCTCCCAGAAACGAGTGTCGCCGTTCGCGTAGAGATACATCGTGGCCAGCACCGCCGCGCAACTCGCGCCGCCGAACACCGCCACGACCAAGCGTGCCAGGTCGGCCGGGTCGCGCAGCGCCGCCGCGGTGCCCCGCCACTGCAACAGACGCACGGTGACCAGCACGAGGGTGATGTTGACCAGAACGAACCAGGCGGCCAGTCCCACCGGGGCGCCGGTGACCAGATTGGTGGTGAAGGTGACGACCGCCAGGGCCGCGAGGTGGACGCCGCGTTCCACCGGTCCGCGGCGCTGCACCACGAGCAGCCACATGATTGCCACCGCGGCCGCGGGCCATGCCAGTGCCACCTCATCGCCGACCAGCCGAGTCGCACGTCCTGCGGCGATGGCCAGCGCATAAGCCACCGCGAAGACGACCAGGATCGTCGCCGAACGTGCACGTCGCCTCATCGCACCCCCCCTTTGTCGGAAGCGTCAATTATCAGCATGCGCGCCCGACAGGCCCTCCGCGAGGTGAATCCTTGAATGAGCGGCCAAAGACGGGCCGGCCTTTGCTGAAGCGTGCGCCCACGGAACCGCCGGCACTGGAGCCGCCAAATACAAATGCCGCCCATACGGGCGGCATTGTTGTGGTCCCGACTGGGATCGAACCAGTGACCTTCCGCGTGTGAGGCGGACGCTCTCCCCCTGAGCTACGAGACCGGGGAACGAGGACGAAGACTAGCACGCACTTACCTGCCAGCTGGAATCCGCTGGTCACAGTGGCGCCATTTTCGGCGAATCCGCGCTCTCGATCGACCCATGCGTGGGTATGTATATGGCACACCACCACCAAGGAGCGAGGAACGAGATGGCACGTCATCAAGCGGTACATGTCGCATCGGCCGGAGCGCCGCTGGAACTCACCGACGTCGAGACCACATCGCCGGGCCGCGACCACGTCCGCATCGCGGTAGCGGCCTGCGGGGTCTGTGGCACCGACCACGCCTTCGTCAACGGGGGGTTCCCCGGGCTGAGCTGGCCGCTGACGCCGGGCCACGAGATCGCGGGCACCATCGCCGAGATCGGCGACGGCGTGCAGGAGTTCGCGGTGGGTGACCGGGTGGCCGTCGGCTGGTTCGGCGGCAACTGTGGGCACTGCACCCAGTGCCGCAAGGGCGATTTCATCCATTGCGAGAACGGCCAGATCCCCAGCTGGCACTACCCCGGCGGTTATGCCGAGTCGGTGACGGTGCCCGCCAGTGCGCTCGCCCGCATCCCCGAGGGCCTGTCCTTCGCCGAGGCCGCCCCGATGGCCTGTGCGGGCGTCACGGTGTTCCACGGGTTGCGGGAGACACGGGCGCAGCCCGGTGACCGGGTGGCCGTGCTCGGCGTCGGCGGCCTCGGGCATCTGGGTGTGCAGTTCGCCCGGGCGATGGGGTTCGAGACCGTCGCGATCGCGCGTGGGGCCGACAAGAAGCAGGACGCCCTCGATCTCGGGGCGCACCACTATGTCGACTCCAAGGCCGGTGATGTCAGCGAGGCGCTGCAGGCGCTCGGCGGGGTGCAGGTGGTGCTGGCCACGGCCGCCAACTCCCAGGCGATGGCCGACACCGTCGGCGGGCTGCTGCCCCGCGGTGAACTGATCGTGGTCGGGGTGACGCCCGATCCGCTGCCGGTGAGCCCGCTGCAGCTGATCACGCCGGGAGTGAGCATCACCGGGCATCCGTCGGGGACCGCGCGCGATGTCGAGGACACCATGAAGTTCGCGGTGCAGTCCGGGGTGCGCGCCCGCATCCAGGAGCTGCCGCTGGCGCAGGCGGCCGAGGCGTACGCGGCGATGGATACCGGCAAGGCCCGGTACCGAATGGTGCTCACGGTCTGACCTGCGGCGTTAGGTTTGCGACATGACCCTTCGGCTGGCGGTCACGCTTGCCTTCACCGATGCCGCGACGATCGTGTGGGCGGCTCCGGCCGTCGCGCAGGACCTGGCGCACTTCAGCTCGCCGAGCGGCAACGTCGGGTGCGTGCTGGATGTGGACTATGTGCGCTGCGATATCGCCGAGCGGGATTGGGCGCCGCCGGCCCGACCGGCCGACTGTGAGTTTGATTACGGTCAGGGCCTGCAGATGGGCGTCGGTGAGCCAGCGGCGTTCGTCTGTGCTGGGGATACGACGCTGGGCGGACCCGATGTCCTGGAATACGGCCACACGATCACGCGCGGGGCGCTCAGTTGCACCAGCACCGAGAGCGCAATGTCGTGCCGGGAGAGCGATAGCGGTCAAGGCTTCTCGATCTCACGCCAGGTTTACCAGGTGTTTTAGGACTGATTGCCTGCATGTTTCGAGTGATTTGTGGTTACGCGTGGGGTTGGACTAATGTTCTGATCCGCACCGGGTGACGATCTCACTCGGAGCACGCGGATGTAGCGCAGTTGGTAGCGCATCACCTTGCCAAGGTGAGGGTCGCGGGTTCGAATCCCGTCATCCGCTCGAAGGTGCAGTGGCATCAACCCCAATGGTGGAGTGGCCGAGTGGTGAGGCAACGGCCTGCAAAGCCGTGCACACGGGTTCGATTCCCGTCTCCACCTCCAAGTTCGACCCCGGCGCGATTAGCTCAGCGGGAGAGCGCTTCCCTGACACGGAAGAGGTCACTGGTTCAATCCCAGTATCGCGCACCAGGTTTCATTGCAGGTCAAAGATACTAGTTAGAGCTTCTCACTAGTCCGCGTGCAACATTCATGCAACAGCGGTTCGGGTAACCCCAATATAGGGAGACCCGCATGCCTATCTCTCAGCCCGCCGATGCCACCTCGATCACCGGATGGACCACCGACGACGGCGAGCCGTTCCGCATGTTCACTGGCAGCAGTTGGCTCGTGCCTGTCACCGGTGATGTGGAGGGGTTCAGCATCGTCGCTCGCCATGGCTTCGATATCCCCATCGAGATCCGCGGGGTCCAATTCGATGATGGCCGCGCAAGCAGGTGGGTGGCGGTCGGCGCCTTGCCCGAGGACCTCCCCGTGGAGACCGCGCGCATGCTCGCCGAATCGCTGGCCGCCGCGGTGGCCGAAGTCGAGCGTCACCAGTGAGGGCCGCTTTCGTATCGCTGCTCGCCGCGGACGCCCACGCGGTGCGGCTGCTCATCTCCCCCGCGATGCCGGCCATACCGTGACCGCCATGGAGAACACCAATGAGTTCAGATGCACACCACAGCAGTGGGCGGCGATCAGTTGCCTGTTCGAGATCGGCGCCGAGGTGGCCGGCCCGGAATTGGTGCAACCGGTGAGACCGCCGGCCACATAGAGTCAGATACGAAAGAACCACCACCCGGCAGCCCTTCGCCGGGGGCGGTTTCTCTTCGTTTGTTTCCGGCCATAACTTGACGCGCGACTACCGCCCCCGTGCTGACCGGGCGTAGTACTCGTCAGGGCAGGTATGCCGTCGGCTCGTCCTGTAAAACTGCCTCTATGTAGATCTTCGCGAGCTGAGGGTTTCCCGCGTCGAGAATTCTCAGCACCTCCTGCAAAGCCTCCAGCAGGTAGGCATCGTCTATGGAGACATTTGTAGGGACATACGGCAAACGAGGGGGCTGTCCAACTGCGGGACGAACCATCCCAATTACGGGGGGCACCGTCGGCGCCGGGAACCCACCGGCGGGAACGAACCTACCCAGCGCTCTCTGCACCGCCCGCATCGCCACGATCTCGGAATGACGGGCGACGGCCGACGCCGCAAAGGACTCGTTGTCGTCACTCGCTGCGGCCTCGTTCGTAACTTCACGCCCTGGCTCCGCTGTCGGGTCTTTCGCCTGCGCGGCTACCCGTTCGGCGACAAGGTCCTCCTCAGACTTTGAAAGGACTCGCAGGGCGAACTCCGGAACCTTGCGCCCCGTCTTTTCCGCCAGAGACGCGGCGAGCTCGGCAGCGCGCCGGACTTCTCGGGCCCAGGTCTCTGGGTCCACGCGTTCGATCCGCTGAACCAGCGGCCCGTCATGAGCGACACCCATGTCTGCTTCACCTCGCTAGCATTGGGCTTATAGCTGCCAATAACATTGTGCGCGCCCTACCTGATTCCTGCCTAGCCTCGGTGGGCAGCGACGGTCACCGCCTAAGCGGTGCTTCCCACGCTTCCAAAAGATGTTCCGCGTAATCACTGACCGCATCTAGCAGTGTTGCGTCGCCAGTATCAACCGCCTCTAGGCTGAGATTCAATGCAAACGATGTCAACAGTTCGGGCGGAACAGTTGCATCGCTTGCGCGTTCCACCATCCATTCGAAGCGGCTCCAGCAACGTTGAATACGAGCGTCCGCTCGCCGGTCTTCTAGCGCTTCAACATCAGAGCGACGTGCACGGTCACTGGACAAGTGAATCCCATAGAACCCCAAGCCACCAACGACAAGAGCAACTACTGCGGCGAGAAAGGTTGCGATTGGTTGGGCGGCGATGCGCCAGAACTCAGTGGGAAATGGTACAGCGGAGGATCGGCCGAACAAACAGCCAAAGCCAACGAGAGCAACGCCAGACAGCAGTACTGCCCCGAGCATCGTCCATCGTTCCTTGTTCACCTGGCTAATTAAAGCGACTCAGTGAAGTCTTCGCTGACGACCACGAAATCCCGCTTCCGGCGAAATTCATGAGAGTGCCCGGTGTCATACCCCGGGGACAATGGAAGCGTGCGAGTCACCCGAATCATCGCCACCGAGATCGAACCGACAGAGGGACTGCCCCGGGTTCAGTTGACTCGCTGATGTGCCCTAGGTTTGGTGGTGTCGCCATACTTGGTTTCAGGCCACGTGACGGGGAACGACTGCCCCAGAAAGGGCGGGTCGATGGTCATAGATGCCCCGCTGCCAACATGCCGACGGTCCAACGCTCTGCCATTCTGCCCACGCTATAGGCACCCGCCGACGGGGTGGAGAGGCCACTCCCGCGCGGTCTAGTGAAATCGACGCTGGACATTTCGACCGAACGAGCGTCGCAAAACCAAAGTTTCGGCCACAGCCCCGGCTGAGAACTACGGTCCAACGACTCCCCGTGCGCGACGTCGCAAAAGCTCTTTCAGAAGACTCGTCTCATATCGACGGGTTATGTGAATTTTTGAGACCTTGGATGCGTATCGGCGACTACTCCAGCCCTAGTCGCCGCGGCAGCCCGGGGACAGCTTGCGAAAGCGCCCACCACCAGTCACTCGATGCACTCTATGCCGCAGGCAGAGGTGGTGCAGGCCTACATCGACAAGTCGCGACGCGGGGGCTTCATCCTGGCCTGGACTGGCCGCTGCTCGACTACGCCCACGAAGGCAATGTCGGTGACTATCGGGCGGCGTAGCTGAGTACCGACAGGCCTACTTCCCCGGCATATCCGCCTGCCGCAGCCGGCAATCCGACTTCGCCGACAACACCCCAGCGGCCTTGGTTCCGAATTCGACTGTGATGCCGTCGTTGCCGGAGAAGATCACGTTGTGATCGTCCGGCCGGTTGACGGTCGCGGTCACATCGGTGGCGCCGAGCTGCGCGGCGCCCCGCCGCACCACGTCGAGCGCCGACGGCCACGTCGTGTCGGGTATCGGGCCATCGAAAACGACGTAGATAAAGGCGTGGACTCCTGGTGTGTCGGCGTATTCGCCGGTGCATCCTCCCCAGCTGTCCTCTTTCACCCGCCACGTCAAACCCGTTGACGTCGAAGCGATCTGGGTGGCCCAGTCCTCGACGGTCGCCCGGTACTGCCGTTGTGCATCCTCGAACGAGGGTCTTGTCCGCATGGTGGCTTCCGGATCGCCGCTCTCGGCGCTGGTCGTAACTGCCCCACCGTTGACTCCGCTTGTCGTTCCGCAAGCCGTCAGCGCCACCATCGACAGCACGACAACGGCAAGGGCGGTTTTCACGGCACTCATCAACATCAGCCTCCGAGGGTCTGCACGCCTGACAGCTAGACCGGCAAACTTTCGTAGCTAAACCCCCGACGTGTGATCTGGGCCACGATTGGGTATATTCAGCTGCGAGGACGCATCCAATCGGATAGTTCTCGTTGAGTGCGGGTCAGGGTTCCGCAAACGAACTTGGGTTCTATCCAATTTCGGTGCTTGCCTACGCACATGGAGCCCTGACCTTGCACCTACTCACGTTCACACCGCATCCCCCACCCGCGCCGCCGTCAACGGGGTCACCACGGTGTTCCCCTGATCGCCACACTCGTTGGTGTCGACCACCGTCGTGAGCGCACCGGTGAACGTGCCGTCGGGGCGCGGCGTGAACCCCAGGGTCACCGTCGTCCACGATTCGCCGGCGATCGACCCGTCGGCATAACGACAGGTGGACTTCACCCGGGCCGGCGCGATATCGCGCCACGCCCCGTCGATCAACTGGAAGGACAGCGTCCGCGCTCCGGCCATCCGATGCCGGTCCGGGCCGAGCACCTCCCCGCCAGCGACACAGGGTCCGTCGGTGCACGTGGTGGTCAGCGTCAGCCAATCCTGGGTCGGCGCGCCCTGCACACCCCAGCTGACCGGACGGTCGGTACCCGACGTCGTGGCCCGGTCCGGTTGGTATTCAACGTGATACACCCCGTTGAGCAGATCCGGCCGGGGCGCAGGCGCGCTCACCGGCTCATCGCGCAATGCCCATACCGCGACCGCGGACGCCGCGGCGATCACGACCACGGCCGCCCCCACGGCACCCGCGGTGATCACCGCCGGGCTCAGCGTGCGTGGTGCTTGTGGTTCGGGTTCCTCGTCGAGCCCCCAGGCGAACGCCGACTGGGTGTCGGCATCGGCGATGCCGGCCAGCTCGGTGGGCGACCCGGCATCGGCCATGTAGCCGGTGGGATCCTCACCACCCGAGGGCTCGGGCATGCCCGACTGCGCCGGGACCGCTACGCGACCGACGCCGCGAGATCGCGCGCCTGCACCCAGCGGATCAGCCGGCGCCGACGTTCGGCGGTGCGCTCGGGATGCAACTCGGCCTCCCGCTCGGCCACGATCGCCTCTTCCCAGGCGCGTTTCATGTCATCGTCGTGGAACTGCACGGCACGAGCCATGGTCTGCACTCCCTTCCTCGACATACCGTCAGCCTAGCGGCGACATCCGACAACACGGGCCAACTCGTCCCCCGCGTCATCGCGGCCGACCCGTCGCCTCGGCCGCGGCCAGCAGGTGCGCCAAGATCTTGATCGAGGCGATATCGGAGGCGCTGAACCCGTCCTTCTCCAAGGTGTTGGCCGTCAGCATTCCGAAGGCCACGTCGGCACGCACCGCCACCGACACGAACGACTTGTAGACACGGCCCCTACTGACATCCCAGGTCTCCGGGATGCGCGCGTCGGTGTCGTTGCTGCTCTCGACGTCACCGTGGTCGATCAGCGTCCACACGCCCTGATCACCGCCGGTCCCCTCGACGAATTCGCTGGTGAACGAATCCTCGCGGTTGATCGAGTCGACATAGGAACCACACGTCATCACCCGGGAACCGCCGGGGCGATGCTGCACCCGGAAGTACGCCGCACGCGGCGCATCGCTTTGCATCAGGTCGCACACCTTGCTGACGATGGACGACCGGAACCCGCTGATCTCGCGGTCCCGGGCGGCCTGATCCATGGCCGCGAACCGGCGCAGCTTATCGGCGGTGCCCAACATCGCGCCGTTGATCAGCAGCGAGGTCCGCCGCGACTCGGCGCGCAACGCCTGCTCCAGATCGGTCTTCTGGCCCTCCTGCTGCGCCTTGTAGGCACGCTCGTTGCGAAACTTGAACAATCCGGTGATGGCCGTGGCGGTGGCCAGCACGACGGTCGCGATCCGCAGCCCGAGCTCCCAGCCGCCGCCGGTCAGATTGGTCAGCAGTGCCACCACCGCGGTCAGCACCGCAAGGACGGTCAGGGCGATGTTGTACTGCACCGCCCGGTCCTTCACGACGTCGTCGACCACCTTGTCTGCCACGCCAGCAGCATCTCACCCGCCACCGTCAACGCCGCACGATCAGCCCAGGGTCAGCATCCAGGCCGGAACCCAATGCGTCACCGGCCGTTCGCTGGCCCCGAAGCGCACCGGATAGGTGACCAACCCCCACCACGCACCCTGTTCGCACAACCCCCAGCAGGTCAGCTGCGCCTCGACAACCTTGTGCATCTGCAGCCCCAGCGGGTGCTGACGGCCCCACCGGCAGTGCGGTTGACGCGGGAACAGCGCGGCCAGATCCACCAGCACGGTCTGCGGTGGATCGACCCGGCGGAACACCTCACGCGTGGGCTGCCCGCCGTACCCGATGGACTGCATCTCACCCACCGTTCGATCATATGTTCGAACGGTGGGTATGCGGAAGTCAGCGCCCGTGTTCGCCGAAGAAGACCGCGGCGGCCTCGGAGGCGCTGAACGACCTGATCGCCGGGCCCACCTGGTTGGCCGGCAGGATCTCCGGGGCCCCGGGCCACGTGTGCCCGCCGCCGTCGACCCGCATGTAGACCACCGCCGACCCCTCGGCGCAGCGATAACTGATCCGCTCGACGAACTGGGCATCGGCGCCGGGCTGCGGTTCGATCAATGGATCCGCAGCACAGGCGTCGAGGTGTCGCCAGCTGTCGACCAGCGCGGTGGCCGCCAGGACGGTGCTCGCCCCACCGCGGCCCATCATCGGTCCACCGCCGATGGGCACGATCGGGTCCAGCGTGCCGTGGATGGTCAGCACCGACACCGGGCGCGACGGATGACACCCGACATTGGTCCCGAGGGACGCACCGACGGTCGCGATGGCGGCGAACACGTCGGCGCGCTCACAGGCCAACCGGTTGGCCATGAAACCGCCCGCCGACAACCCGGTGGCGAACACCCGGCCCGGCGGTATCCCGAAGTCGGCCGAAAGTCGCTGCACCAGCGCCACCAGGAATCCGACATCGTCGACGCCGGTGCGGTCGGGCACCGAGGCGCCGCGCCCGTCGGCCCAGCTGAAGTCGATCCCGTCGGGATAGACCACGACATAACCGTGCTGGTCGGCCACCGGATCGAAGTCGGTCAGCGCGGCCTGCTGCGCTCCGGTCTGCCCACCGGCATGCAGGCTGAGCACCAGCCCCTTCGGCGTGCCTGGCGGCACATGCACCTGATAGGTGCGGCTCAGCCCGCCGAAGTCGATATGCGCCACCGGCGCTTCGGCGGTGGCCACCGGTACCGGTGTCAGCGCACAGGCCAGCACAACCAGCAACGCCGCGGCGCGTCTCCCCCACACGTGGGCGAGCTTAGATGCTTCAGGCGTACAGCGACTCGAAGTTGTCGACCGAACGCTCGATATCGCCCTTGACGGTGCGCGCGGCGACCGCACCGATCGGACCGAACAGCGGCGGCCCGCCCAGGTCGATGGTGACGGTGAACGCACATCCCGACGCGGTCGGCTTCACCGCCATCTTCAGCCCGTACTTGGTCCCGCCGACCCCCTTGCCGGTGACCTCCACCAGCCGCGGAGCGTCGAACGTGCGCACCGTCCAGGTGACCCGGTTGCGCATGCCCTTCGCACCGGCCACCCCGATCAGCGTCGTACCGGCGGTCAGTTCGTCGGGGACATCGCTGCGCCAGCCCTCGTGCAGGACCAGCCAGTCCCCCAGTTCGTCGAGCTTGGACACGTGGTCCCATGCGGTCTGCGGGTCTATCGACAGCTCGCGGGAAAGTTCGACCTTTGCCATGGGCGGAATGCTAGTAGCTTCGGTGCGATGCACCGCAGCAACGTCGGGTTCGGCTGATGGCCCGCTACGTCGCCCTGTTGCGCGGAATCAACGTCGGCGGCAAGAACATCATCGCGATGAAGGATCTGCGCGCCACCCTCGACGAGCACGGTTATGACAACGTGCGCACCTACATCCAGTCGGGCAACGTGCTGTTCGACACCGACGACGATCCCGCGAACCTGGAGACCGCCATCGAGGGCACCCTGGAGAAGGCATTCGGCGTGCCGCTGGTCGTGGTGGTGCGCTCACACCGCCAGCTGCGCAACGTGGTCACCAAGGCGCCCAAGGGTTTCGGTGCCGACCCCGACACGTTCCATTCCGACACGATCTTCCTGAAGGCGCCCCTGACCGCGGCGCGCGTGCTGGATATCGTCACGCTGCGCGACGGGGTCGACCAGGTCTGGCCGGGTACCGGGGTGGTGTATTTCGCGCGGCTGAGCGCCGAACGAACCAAGAGCAGGTTGAGCAAGATCACCACCACCGCCGAGTACAAGCAGATGACGATCCGCAACTGGAAGACCACGCAGACCCTGCTGGCCCTGCTCGACGAGCAGGGCTAGCCGGGTCAGCGGCGCGCGAGCTCGCGCAACACCAGATCGGTTGTGGCCCAATCCATGCACTTGTCGGTGACCGACTGGCCGTAGGTCAGCGGCTTGGCATCGGGTGACTGGGCGCCGGCCACCAGGAAGCTCTCCAACATGACACCGCTGACCGGTAGTCCGTCGCGCACCAGCTGCGCCACCTCGGCGGCCACGACGGCCTGGCGGACGTGATCCTTGCCGGAATTGGCGTGGCTGCAGTCGATGACGACGCGGCCGGGCAGGCCGGCGGCCACCAGCTTGTCGGCCACCGCATTGATCGCGGATGCGTCATAGTTGGGTCCGCCGGTGCCGCCGCGCAGGATCACATGGCAGTCCTCGTTGCCCGCGGTGTTGACCAGCGCGCCCCGGCCCATGTCATCCATCCCGAAGAAGACATGTTGGGCCGCAGCGGCATTGACACCGTCGACGGCGACCTGGATGTTGCCGTCGGTGCCGTTCTTGAAGCCGACCGGCATGGACAGACCCGAGGCCAGCTGCCGGTGCACCTGCGATTCGGTGGTGCGCGCACCGATGGCGCCCCAGGCGACGGCGTCGGCGATGTACTGGGGGCTGGTGGGCTCGAGGAATTCGCATCCGACCGGCAGACCGATGTCGATGATGTCGAGCAGCAACTGGCGCGCGGTCCGCAGCCCCCGCGTGACGTCGAAGGTGTTGTCCATGCCCGGATCGTTGATCAGGCCCTTCCAGCCGATCGTGGTGCGGGGCTTCTCGAAGTACACCCGCATGACGATCTTGAGCCGGTCCTTGAGCTCCTCGGCCACCGTGGCCAGCCGGCCGGCGTAGTCGAGCGCGGCCTCGGGGTCGTGTACCGAGCACGGGCCGACCACGACCAGCAGGCGGTCGTCGCGACCGGCCAGGATGTCGGCGATCTCGTCGCGGTCGCCCGCCACCCGCTCGGCCCGCCGCGCGCCCAGCGGGAACTCGGTGAGCACATCGTGCGGGCTGGGGATTTCGCTGAAACTGCGAATCCGCCGGTCCGACGTCGCGGGTGCGGTGGCGATCTGCGCCAGATTCATGGGGTGCCTTCCTGCTACGGGCACCTGCGTGAGATTTCGGCGCCCTCGTAATGACGAAAGGCAGCGACCGTGGTGGTCACTGCCTGGGCTCCGGGTGGATGCGCGGTTAGAACAACGCTTTATCGGCTCCGCCCGGAGCCTTGATAAAGCGCCAATAGGCGGCGCATACACCGATGTTCACGTCGGCCAGGTTACACGCTCGCCGTGCACGGGCCAAAGCGGCCTCGGCGTCACGGCTTGAGCCGCCAGGCATAACCGGCGATGCCCACCCCGATCAAGGCGATCAGCGGACCGAGCACCGACCAGGTGGTGGTGTTGCTCATCGGACTGCCTCCGACGGCGCCGAAACCCTGCAGGGCGAACAGGGTGCCGAAGGCCGCCAGGATGATTCCGATGCACAACACCGCGATACGCATACTGCGACAGTAACCTCGACAGCGATGGTTGACATCTCGTTCCTGGAGCGCACCCGGGCCGGCTATGACCGCACGGCCGCCGGTTATGCCACCGCCTTCGGCGGCCACCTCGACGACAAACCGGTCGACCGCGCGATGCTGCGGGCGTTCGCCGATTCGGTACCGGCGGGGTGGCCCGTCGTCGACGTCGGTTGTGGGACCGGCGCGGCCACCGCGCTCCTGCGGGCGTATGGCGCCGCGGTGTCGGGAATCGACCTGTCTACCAACATGATCGACCATGCGCGCCGTGCGTGCCCGGGTATCGATTTCACCATCGGCTCGATGACAGCGCTGCCGTTGCCCGACGCGAGCGTCGGCGGGGTGTGCGCGTGGTATTCGATAATCCACGTGCCCGACGACGCCCTGGCCGGGGTGTTCGCCGAGTTCCGACGCGTGTTGATTCCCGGCGGCGTCGCCCTGTTGGCGTTCCAGGTCGGCGATCAACCACGCCATCTGACCGAGGCATTCGGCGAACACGTCGATCTGGTCTTCGAACGCCGTCGCCCGGAATCGGTCGCCGAGTCGCTGGGCGCCGCCGGCCTCCCGGTGTACACCCAACTGGTCCGCGCCCCCGACGACGACGGTGTCGAATCGACACCGCAGGGGTATCTGATCGCCCGCAAACCCAACCGCCAGCAAGGAGTCTCCCCGTGAGCGACCGCATGGAAGTCCAACGCACCATCGCCGCCCCGGCCGCCGACATCTTCGCCGTGCTGACCGACCCGCACGGCCACGTGGCCATCGACGCCTCCGGCATGTTGCAGGATGCGACCGGCGAACCGGCCCGACAGGTCGGTGACCGGTTCGTGGTGCACATGGATCGGGAGGCGCTCAACGACTTTCCGATGGGCAAGTACGACGTGACCGTCGACATCGTCGACTACGAGCAGGACCGGCTGATCGCCTGGACCATCCTCGGCCAGATCAAGCCGCAGATCGGCCACGTCTACGGCTACCGCCTGGAGCCCACCGACGACGGGACCGTCGTGACATCGTTCTACGACTGGTCGGCCATCGACGACAAGTGGCGCGAGGCGGGCATCTTCCCGGTGATCCCCGAGTCGGCACTGCGTGCGACGCTGGGCATTCTCGATCGCACGGTGCGACGCGGCTACCCGCGGCCATAGCGTCAACCCAGGGTTGACGAAGGCGCATCGTCAACCTACGGTTGACGCATGAGCACTTCTGTCAGCCTCGACGACCTGATCCGCACCATCAAGTCCGTCCACACCGACGCCCTCCAACAACTCTCCGACGCCGTGCTGGCCGCCGAACACCTCGGCGAGGTCGCCGACCACCTCGTCGGTCACTTCGTGGACCAGGCCCGCTGCTCCGGGGCCTCCTGGACCGACATCGGCGCCAGCATGGGCGTCACCAAACAGGCCGCCCAGAAACGGTTCGTCCCCAAGGGCGACACCATCGACCCCAACGAGGGTTTCGCACGGTTCACCCCGCGAGCCCGCGCCGCGGTCGTCTTCAGCCAGAACGCCGCCCGCGATGCCGAGAACACCGAGATCACCCCCGAGCACCTGATTCTGGGCCTGCTGGTCGACACCGACTCACTGGCCATCGCCCTGCTACGCGCCCAGGGCATCGAACCCGACCAGCTGCGCGCGGCAATCACGCTGCCGGCCGCCACCGGCCAGACATTGGACCTGGTGCCCTTCAACGGGGCCGCCAGGAAGGTGCTGGAGCTGACCTTCCGCGAGGCACTTCGCCTGGGCCACAACTACATCGGCACCGAACACATGCTGCTGGCGCTGCTGGAGTCCGAGTCCGGGGACGGCCCCCTGCACGGCCTGGGCCTCGACAGGGACCGGGTCACCACCACCCTGGTCGATCTGCTGTCGTCGATGCCGGGAATGAAATCCGACGACGAACTGTAGAACTGCGACATGGAACTCAACGCAGCCGCCCGGGAACTCATCGGTGCGGGCGCCGACGCCACGCTGGTCACCATCAACCCCGACGGCAGCCCGCAGGCCACCGTCGTCTGGGTCGCGCTGCAATCCACCCCCGAGGGCGACGAACTCGTCTCGGCCCACCTGTCCGACACCTACCGCAAGGTGCGCAACATCCGCCGCGACGGCCGGGTCACCGCCACCATCCTTGCTCCGAGCAAGCCCGGCCAGCAACGCGAGTACCTGTCGGTCACCGGCACCGCGCGCGTCGTCGAAGGCGGTCTGGATGTCCTCAAGGATCTGGCCGTCGCCATGCTCGGCTCCGACGAACACTTCCCACCCGCCGATGCCCCCGACGGATTCCTGACCCGGATCCGCATCGAATCCGTCGGCGGACACGGCCCCTGGGTGGCCTAAACGGCCGAACCTCCGAGCCGCCGCCGGGCATGTGCCATCATGCGAAGCAGCAAAGGGAGGGTTTGTATGCCGCGCTTGTTGTCGATCCTTGTCGCCGCCATGACGTTGGTGGCGGTCGGTGTCGCGCCACCCGCCGCCGCGGCCGAGACGCCGATCGGCGACCTCGGACAGACGCTGCGCGTCCAGTACGACGACTTCGTCGCCGACGTCACCGTCCACGACGTGCTCCCGGTGCCCGTCCCGCCCGGCTGGGGTTGGAACGGCTCGCCGCGCTGGCGGGCCCAGGGCGGCCCCTGGCGCGCCGGCATCACCGTGCACGTGATCTCCGCGCCCAACCCGTTCAAGCTGTCGATCGCCACCACGTTCAGCGGCGTCACCCCGTACGCCGACGCCTACGCCGCCAAACACACCGATGCCCCCGACGCGCTGGAGAAGGCACTGCTCAACGCCCCGCCAGGGGCCACCGTCTCCGGTGGCGTCTACTGGGACGTCTACCGCGCGCTGGTCACCAACGTGGTGATGATCAACCCGCAGACCGGAACCCATCTGGCGCAGTGGAACATCTGGCAGCCGGGCTCCCCCCTGCCGTGATCCGGGCCGCCACGGCCGCGGACGTCGACGAGCTGGCCGCGGTCGCGGCCGCTACGTTCCCGTTGGCCTGCCCGGCCGAGTCCGACCCCGGTGATGTGGCCGCGTTCGTCGCGACCCACCTCTCACCGCAGGCCTTCGGGGACTATCTGCTCGACCCGGATCGCATCGTGCTCATCGCGTGCGACGCAGATCGGATCCTCGGCTACACCATGCTGATTCGCGGTGAGCCCGACGACCCCGATGTGCAGCGCGCCGTCCCGCACCGGCCGACCGTCGAACTGTCCAAGATGTACACCGCACCCGAAGCCCACGGCCGCGGCATCGCCGCCGCACTGATGGCACACGCCCTGGGACACTGCACCGACCTCGGCGCGGCATGCGTGTGGCTCGGGGTGAACCAGGACAATGCCCGGGCGCAACGCTTCTACGCGAAATCGGGATTCGAGGTCGCCGGGACCAAGACGTTCCAGCTGGGCAACAACATCGAGAACGACTACGTGATGGTGCGAAGGCTCAGCCCGACTGCGCCGCCGCCGTGAGTGCCAA
The DNA here is from genome assembly GCF_006715585.1 of Arthrobacter sp. SLBN-53. Classification (NCBI taxonomy): domain Bacteria; kingdom Bacillati; phylum Actinomycetota; class Actinomycetes; order Micrococcales; family Micrococcaceae; genus Arthrobacter; species Arthrobacter sp. SLBN-53. Next base: position 4,947,969 of record NZ_VFNN01000001.1, on the reverse strand, counting down.
CAACCGCGACGTGGCCCGCAGGTACTTCTTGCGGAAACCACCTGCCACCATCTCGTCGCTGAAGATCGTGTCGAGCTTGGTCCCCGAGGCCAGGATCGGGACGCCGGCGTCGTAGAGCCGGTCGGTCAGTGCCACCAGCCGCAACGCCACACTCTGGTCGGTGATCGGGTGCACCCCGGTGATGAACACCTCCCGGACCCCGTCGATCAACGCGTGATAGCGCGAAGGATGCATGGTCGCCAGGTGGGCGCACAGCGCGTCGAAATCGTCGAGCGTCGCGCCGTCGACCCCGACGGCGCGGGCACGCACCGCGTCATCGGACAGCGGCTCCGGCGCCGGCGGCAGGCCACGGTGCCGGTAGTCGGGACCCTCGACCCGCACGGTCGTGAAGATCGCGGCCAGCGTGTTGATCTCACGCAGGAAATCCTGTGCGGCGAACCGGCCCTCACCCAACTGCTCGGGCAACGTGTTGGAGGTGGCGGCAATCGACACCCCGCGCTCGACGAGGGCCGAGAGCAGCCGCGAGATCAACGTGGTGTTGCCAGGGTCGTCGAGCTCGAACTCGTCGATGCAGATCACGATGTACTGGCTCAGCAGCTCGATGCACTCGGTGAAACCGAACACCCCGGCCAGCTGGGTGAGCTCACCGAACGTCGCGAATGCCGTCGGCGCGACGTCGGCGTTGGTCAGGGCGTAGTAGGTGGAGGCCAGCAGGTGGGTCTTGCCGACACCGAACCCGCCGTCGAGGTACACCCCCACCCCGGGCAGCACCTCCCGCTTGCCGAACAGCTTCTTCTTTCCGGCCCGCCGCTGCAGCGCCTGCTCGCAGAACTCCCGGCACCGCTCGACCGCCGCGGCCTGCGACGGCTCGGCGGGATCGGGGCGGTAGGTGTCGAAGCTGACATCGGCGAAGGTCGGCGGTGGCACCAGCCGCGCGACCAGCTGTTCCGGCGTCACCTTGGGGTGCCGATCCACCAAACCGTCGACCCTGGTGCCGCTTTGCATGTCGTGCACCTTATCGACGTGCTGCAATGAAACCCATGTCGGATAGCGCCGCTGGGACGGATTTCACAACGCTGGGCCCCGTCGATGACGCCGGCGCCGGGCTTTCCGAGCTGTACGCCTACCCCGAGAACCTCGATTCCTGCTGGGTGCGGGCCAACTTCATCACCAGCCTCGACGGAGCGGCGACCGCCGACGGGAAATCCGGTGTCCTCGGCGGCGACGGGGACCGCGCGCTCTACCGGCTGATGCGCGAGCTCGCCGATGTGGTGCTCGTCGGCGCGGGCACGGTACGCGTCGAAGGCTATTCCGGTGCGCAGCTGGGTGCGGCCGAACGCCAGGCGCGGAACGCCCGCGGCCAGGCCGAGGTGCCGCCGATCGCGATGGTCACCCGCACCGCACGGCTGGACCACAGCCTGCCGGTGTTCACCCAGACCGAGGTGCCGCCACTGATCCTGACCACCCACGAGTCCGCCGAGGAGGCGCGCACCGAGTTCGCCGGGCTGGCGCAGGTGTACGACTGCTCGGCCCCCGGTGATCCCGGTGCCGTCGACCTGGCCACCACACTGGACACGCTGGCCGGGCTGGGCCTTACGCGGGTGCTGACCGAGGGTGGCCCCAGCCTGCTCGGTGCGTTGATCTCCGCGGGATTGCTCGACGAACTGTGCCTGACGATCGCGCCGACCCTGGTGGGCGGTTCGGGTAAGCGCATCACCGACGGCCATGACGAGGCGATCACCCGGATGCGCCGCCGGCACACGCTCACCGACGACGACGGTTATCTGTACACGCGCTACAGCCGTCACTGATCCAGCGGGCGTGATCGCTACTGTGGTCGGCATGGTTACGGCGGGCAGGAGCGCGGCGGCTCGAGGAGTCCGCCCGGTGATGAGGGCACTCGGTGTTTCCGCGGTCGCCGTGTTGCTGACCTCGTGTGCGCCACTGCTGGCCGCCAACCCGCAGTACGCCACCGACGAGGGCGCCGGCCCGCAGGGCGCTCCGGAAACCACACCCGCCGCCTCCGGACCGCCGGCATGGGAAGCACCGAGCGCCGACAACGACCGCGCATTGAACTGGTCGGACTGCACCGCGCAGACCTTCCGTGATGCCGCCGTGGCGCCGGTGTCCGGTGTGACCCTCGAATGCGCGACCTACGACGCCGACCTCGATCCGATCAAGGGTGCCAACGGGACGATCCCGATCGGTGTGGTCCGGGCCCGCACCGCCGCCACCCCGACCGACGCCGGACCGTTGGTGTTCACCACCGGCAGCGACCTGCCGTCGTCGACCCAGCTGCCGGTCTGGCTGTCCCGGTCGGGAACCGACATCCTCAAGACGAACCCGATCGTCGCGGTCGACCGCCGCGGCATGGGACTGTCCAAAGCCATCGACTGCCGCGACCTGTTCGACCGCCAGGAGATGATCGACCAGACCCAGTTCGAAACCGGTGACGATCCGGTGGCCAAACTCAGCGCGATCGCCCAGACCGCCACCACGACCTGTACCGACACCATCGCCCCCGGCGACTCGGCCTACGACAACGCCCACGCCGCCGAGGACATCGAGCGGTTGCGCAGCACCTGGGACGTGCCGACCATCGCACTGCTCGGGATCGGCAACGGCGCCCAGGTGGCCTTGGCCTACGCCGGCTCGCACCCGGAGAAGGTGTCCCGTCTGGTGCTGGACTCCCCCCTGCCGTTGGCGATCGGCGCCGAAGCGGCCGCCGAGCAGCGGGTCAAGGGCCAGCAGGCCGCGCTGGATGCCTTCGCCGCACAGTGCACGGCCATCAACTGCCCGCTGAGCCCGGACCCCAAGGGCGCGGTCGATGCGCTACTCAAGGCCGCCCGCGAGGGACGGGGGCCCAACGGTGCGTCCGAGGCCGCGGTCGCCGACGCCATCACCACCGCGCTGGCCTTCCCGCGCGGTGACCGGGTGGCCGCGACCAACGCGCTCGGTGGCGCCATCGCCGCCGCCCGCGGCGGTGACACCGGCGCCATGACCGATCTGATCGCCCAGGCCGAGGATCTGCGCCAGACCGACGGCCAGTTCGTCAACAGCTGCAGCGATGCGCTCAACCGGCCCACCCCCGACCGCGTCCGCGAACTCGTCGTCGCCTGGAACCGCACCTACCCCCAGTTCGGCACCGTCGGCGCGCTGCGCATGGTGAACTGCCTGAGCTGGCCCAGCGGTTCGGCCTCCGAGGACCCCAAGGATCTGAAGGTCCCCACCCTGCTGCTCGGTGTGCAGAACGATCCCGTCATCGGCAATGAGGGCGTCGCCGCGGTCGCGGCCACCATCATCAACGCCGGGTCCAACAGCAAGCGGGTGATCTTCCAGGGCATCGGACACGGTGCCAGCGTCTACTCGCCGTGCGCGCTGCCCCCGGTGATCGGTTATCTGGAAAAAGGCACGCTGCCCGAGACCGACACGTTCTGCCCTGCCTGAGTGGGCCGTCAGGACACCCGGTGTAAATTGCGCAGGTGTCGTTCCAGCAGTCCGTCCTGAACGCGTTCCGTCCCAGCACCACACCGCCGTCGACGGCAACGATCCTGCGGTCGGTTCTGTGGCCCATCGCCATCCTCTCGGTGATCCACCGCAGCTATGTGTTGGGCACCAACGGCTACATCACCGATGACTTCGGGCCCGTCTACCGGGCCGTCATCAATTTCAAAATGGGCTGGGACATCTACAACGAGAACTTCGACCACGTCGACCCGCACTACCTGTACCCGCCCGGCGGCACGCTGTTGCTCGCACCCTTCGGCTATCTGCCCGTCGATGCCGCCCGCTACTGGTACATCACGTTCAATGTGATCGCATTCTTGATCGCGGCATATCTGCTGTTGCGGATGTTCAACTACACCCTGTCCTCGGTGGCCGCGCCCGCCTTGGTTCTGGCCATGTTCTGCACCGAATCCGTCACGAACACACTGGTTTTCACGAATATCAACGGGTGCATGCTGCTGGGCGCGGTGCTGTTCTTCCGGTTCCTGCTCAAGGGCGGACGCACCGCAGAACTGTTGGCGGGCGCCGCGATCGGCCTGACGCTGGTGGTCAAACCATCCCTGGCGCCGCTGTTGTTGCTACCGGTACTCAACCGCCAGTTCTACACCTTGATCACGGCCTTCGGTGTTCCGCTGGTCTTCAACGCGGCAGCCTGGCCGCTGGTGTCGGACCCGATGAGCTTCGTGCACCGGACGCTGCCCTACATCCTGGAGACGCGCGACTACTTCAACTCCTCGATCCTGGGCAACGGCATCTACTACGGCCTGCCGATGTGGCTGATCCTGTCCCTGCGCATCCTGTTCCTGCTGTTGGCCGCAGGCAGCCTGTACCTGCTCTACAGGTACTACCGCGAACGCGACCCGCTGTTCTGGCTGCTGACCTCGTCCGGTGTGCTGCTGACGGCGTCGTTCCTGGTGCTCTCGCTGGGCCAGGGCTACTACTCGACCATGCTGTTCCCGTTTTTGATGACGGTGGTACTGCGCAACTCGGTGCTGCACAACTGGCCGGCCTGGCTTGCGGTGTACGGGTTCATGACGATGGACCGCTGGCTGCTGGCGCACTGGCCGACCACCGGACGCTTCCTGGAATACATGAAGATCACCTACGGCTGGTCGCTGCTGTTGATCGTCGTGTTCTGCGTGCTGTACTTCCGCTACCTGGACGCCAAGGCCGACGGTCGGCTGGATTCCGGTATCGATCCGCCGTGGATGACGGATGCGGATCGGCGCGCTAGCGTGAAATCATGACGACCCCTGGTCCCAAGATCGAGCTGACCGACGACCAATGGCGCGAGAAGCTCAATCCCGCCGAATTCCAGGTGCTGCGCCGCGCGGGTACCGAGCGGCCCTTCACCGGCGAGTACACCGACACCAAGACCGCGGGGGTCTACGAGTGCCGGGCCTGCGGGTCTGAACTGTTCCGCAGCACCGAGAAGTTCGAATCCCACTGCGGGTGGCCGTCTTTCTTCGATCCGGCCAACTCCGAGGCGGTGATCCTGCGCCGTGACGACTCGCTGGGCATGACCCGCATCGAGGTCATCTGCGCCAACTGCCACAGCCACCTCGGGCACGTCTTCGAAGGCGAGGGTTATCCCACCCCCACCGACCAGCGCTACTGCATCAACTCGATATCGCTGCGTCTCGTTCCTGCCGCCGGGTCCTGAGCAGCGCCAGCAGCTCCGCCGGCGGCAACGGCTCGCTGAAGTAGTAGCCCTGCCCCACCTGGCAGCCGTACTCCCGTAAGAGCGAGGCGGTTTCGGCGTTCTCCACACCCTCGGCAACGGTGCTCAGTCCGAGTTCACGAGCCAGGTCGATCACCGCCCGCACGATGGCACCGGCCCGGCGATCATCGGTGATGGTGGTGACGAACCCCTTGTCCAACTTCAGTTCGTCGATGTGCAGATCACGCAGGTACGACAGGGCCGAGTAGCCGCTGCCGAAATCGTCGATGGCCACCCGGACACCGCTGGCACGCAGTTGGTCGATCGCCGTGGCGGCCACCTCGCGGTTGTCGAGCAGCAGATCCTCGGTGATCTCGACGGTCAGGGTCTCGAACGGCAGATCCCGTGCCCGCAGCGCACGCTGGATGCGGTCCGGCAGCCCGAAGTCGGACAGCGAGGGCGCGAAGATGTTGACCGCGACCGGAACCCGGAACCCCAGATCGCGCCAGCCGGCCACCTGGTCGAGCGCCTGCTCGAGAACCAATTCGTTGATGGGGCGCATCAATCCGTGATCGCGGACCAGTTGCAGGAACTGGTCCGGCCCGAGAAGGCCGCGATCGGGATGCGGCCAGCGGACCAGGGCCTCGACCCCGATGATCGATGCGTCGATCAGGTCGACCTTGGGCTGATAGACCAGCGTGAGCTCGAAGTTGTCGATGGCATGGCGCAGTTGGCCCAGCATCTGGAACGCCACCGCGCTGTCACGCGCGCTGTCGACAGCCCCCCGACGTGATTGCACCGGATCGCCGATGCCGGCGGGCACGTCCTCGTCGGAGTAGATGTGCACACCGGTGATGCGGCCGCGCTTGGCGGCATACATCGCCAGATCGGCCCGCTTGAGCAGATCATCGGCCGACAGCCTGGTCCCCTCGGAGTTCGCGACCGCCAACCCCGCGCTGGGGCAGAGCCGCAGCTCATATCCGTCGACCACGAACGGATCGGCGAACGCCGCCACCACGTGGTGGGCCACCAACCGCGCGGCGGCCTCGTCACCCTCCATCAGCACGACGAACTCGTCGCCCCCCATGCGGGCGACGGTATCGCCGGACCTGGTGCAGGTGACGATGCGCTCTGCGGCCTGGATCAGCAGTGAGTCACCGGCCGGATGGCCCAGTCCGTCGTTGACGAGCTTGAAGTCGTCGAGGTCCATCGACAGCACCGTGACGGCCTCGTCGTCACGCTCGTGCAGCGCCATCGCGTGCGTCAGTCGGTCCTGCAGCAGGGCACGGTTGGCCAGCCCGGTCAGCGGATCGCGCATGGCCTGAGCGGCGACCGTTTCCAGCAGCCGGCTGTTCTCGCCGACCACGATGAACTGCCGCACCAGCACCAGCACGATGAGCAGCACCGAGATCAACAGGGCAGGCGGCACCCCCGGCGATCCAGCAAAGTGCATCGCCGCCGCGGCCAGGGCCAGCACGATCGGGATGTATGGCAACCACATGGCGCCGCGGGAGATCGGCTGATCGGTATCGGCCCGCGTGCCGCTGTGTCTGCGGGAGGTCAGGGCCGCCAGCGCTATCAGCAACAGCCCGAGCGCCCATCCGATGCTGGAGAAGGGCACCCACGATTCGTTGTCATGCGTGTTGGTGAAGACGAAGATGCCGTCGCCGATGGCGATCAGCGTCATACCGCCGACCAGCAGGGCGAGCGACTGGCGCTGACCGGCGGGCGCGCGGGCCAGGACCAGCACCGCCACCGTGAGCACCCCGAGGTCCAGCATCGGGTACGCCATGGCAATCCCCAGCAGGAGACGACCGTCCCCATCGGACTGCAGGATGGTGTCCACGACCGTCCACCAGCCGATCTGGAAGAACGCGACCGCCACGATGACACCGTCGAGCGCCAGCCTGCCGTGGGTATACCCGGACGCCGCATGCGGGATGGCCAGCAAACCTATACAGACGAAGATCGGCAACACCAGATAGGCCACGTCGGCGATCGAGGGGAACGGCGATGCCATCTGCCACACCTCGTAATACGCCCAGATCACCGAGCCCAAGGTGTAACCGACCATGCCCACACTGACACAGCCCCATACCACCCGCTGCCGCCCCTGGGCACGCCATGCCGCGTACATACAGCAACCGGTCACGAACACCGAGATCACGATGAACGCCAGATCTTCGACCGCCACCCGCACATCGGGTGAACCCCACCCGGTGAGCAGCCAGACGGAGAACACGATGGTGGTGACCGCGGCCCCGCCCCCCACCCGGGCGACTGTCGGCATCGTCAAACGCTAGCAAACAATCAGGTCGACGCGCACCCGGTCGGGGCGTGGGTTCACGGCAGGGCGGTCAACAGCTGTTCGACACCCACCCGCGGACCGGTGAAGAACGGCGTCTCCTCACGGACATGGCGCCGGGCGTCGGTGTAGCGCAGCTTCCACATCAGCTCGACGATGCGGGCCAGATCCGGCCCCTCGAAGGCCAGGATCCACTCGTAGTCACCGAGCGCGAACGCCGGGACGGTGTTGGCCCGCACGTCGGGGTATTCCCGGCCGGCCATCCCGTGCTCGACGAGCATCTTGCGGCGCTCGTCGTCGGGCAACAGGTACCAATCCAGGGACCGCACAAAGGGATACACGCAGATGTAGTCACCGGGATCCTCACCGGCGATGAACGCCGGGACATGGCTCTTGTTGAATTCTGCGGGGCGGTGCAGGGCGACCACGCTCCACACCGGATCGCTGGCCAAGCCCAGGGTGGTGCGCCGGAAGGCCTTGTAGGCGGCCTGCAGATCCTCGACCCGTTCGGCGTGCGTCCAGATCATGTAGTCGGCATCGGCCCGGAAACCGGAGACGTCGTAAAGGCCTCGGACAACGACGTCACCCTCCTCCTGCTGCTTGAGGAAGGTCGCGGTCTCGTCGATGACGGCACTGCGGTCGGCGTCGAGCGCCTCCGGCTGGACGGCGAACACCGAGATCATCATGTACCGGGTCATCGAGTTGAGCGAGTCGTAATCGAGCTTGGCCATATGACTATCCTGCCACCAGCCGTGCCGCCGCCGTCGTGCCGGACCCCACGCATGCGGGCACCCCGATCCCGTCGAGGTAGGCACCGGCAACGGCCAACGTCGGCGGTAGTCCGGCGCGCAACTCCGCCACCCGATCGGCATGGCCGGGCCCGTACTGCGGCATCGCCTCGATCCAGCGCTGCACCCGGAAATCGACCGGGTCGGTGCTGATCCCGAACACCTGCTGCAGGTCGGCGAGCGACCAGTTCAACAGCTCGTCGTCACCGACGCTGCGGGCCAAGCTGTCCCCGAACCGCCCGTAGGACAACCGCACCAGCTCCACATTGCCGCGCCTGCCCCACTTGCGGGAGGTCAAGGTGATGGCCTTGGTGTGCAGCGCCTCGCCGCCGGCAACCAGCACGCCCGACTGGTCGGGCAGCGGTGTGCCGCCGGGCAGGGCGAGCGCCACCAGGGCGGTGGAGGCCACCGGGATGTCGCGCGCGATCGCCGCGCTGCGCGGTGCGATGTGTTCGATCAGGCGGGCCAGCCGTGGCGCGGGCACGGCCAGCACGACCGCATCGGCCGACCAGTGCCCACTCTCGTCGTCGACCAGGTCCCAGCCGCGCGGTGATCGCGTCACCCGTTGGATGCCGACCTGCGCCCAACGCACCCCGGCGCGGCGGGCCAGCTCATCGACGAGCACGGTGTAGCCGCCGTCGAGCGCACCGAAGACCGGACCGGGCTGAGGCGGAGGCAGGGCGGTGCGCACAGCCTCGGTGAGGCTGCGGGCACCGCGGTCCAGTGCCGCCGCCAGCGCCGGGAACGCCGCGCGCACCCCGATGGTGGCGGCCGACCCGGCGTAGACACCGGTCAGCAGCGGTTCCACCGACCGGGTGACGACCTGGGCGCCGAAGCGGTCGCCGATCAGCTCGGCAACCGATGGATCCGCGCCGTGGCGCCAGTTCAGCGGTCGGCTTATCTCCTCGGTGATGCGGGCGACGGTCGCCTCGTCGACCAATCCGGCCACCGACTCGGCGTGCGCGGGCACACCCTGCAGGGTGCCCGTGGGCAGCGGGTGCAGCCTGCCCTGGCTGTAGATCAGCGGTCGCGCACCGGCGCTGGCAACCTGGCGGTCGGTCAGTCCCAGTTCGGCGAGCAGCGCGGGGACCTCGGGCCTGCGCGTGATGAACGCCTCGGCACCCAGATCCATCGTCATGCCACCGACCTGTTCGGTGCGCAGCACCCCGCCGAGCCGATCGGCGGGGTCGAAAAGCGTTATCTCGGCATCCGGACCGGCTGCCACCCGCAGCCGGTAGGCGGCGGCCAATCCCGAGATCCCGCCGCCGACAACGCAGTATGTGGTCACAACGAATGCACCAGCGCGACCAGGTCGGTCACCACCTCGGGGTCGGTGGCGGGCAGCACACCGTGACCGAGGTTGAAGACGTGTCCGGCAGCCCCCGCGGCCACCGCGGCGCGGCCATCCTCGACGACGGCACGCGCGGCGCGCTCGACGGCGGGCCAACCGGCGAACAACGTCACCGGATCGAGGTTGCCCTGCAGCGCTTTTCCGGGACCCACCCGCTGGGCCGCGGCGGTCAGCGAGGTACGCCAGTCCACCCCGACCATCGTCGCGCCGGCCTCACCCATGGCACCGAGCAGTTCGGCGGTGCCGACCCCGAAGTGCGTCATCGGCACGCCGCGGGGAGCCAGCGTCGCGAAGATCCGCGAACTGTGCGGCAGGACGTAGGCGCGGTAGTCGGCCAGCGACAGCGTGCCCGCCCAGGAGTCGAAGAGCTGGATGGCGTCGACACCGGCGTCCAGCTGCGCCTCCAGGAAACCGATCGTGAGGTCGGTCAGCGAGGTCATCAGGGCGTGCCAGGTCTGCGGCTCGCCGAGCATCATGGCCTTGGTCTTCTCGTGGTTGCGGCTCGGGCCGCCCTCCACCAGGTAGGACGCCAGCGTGAACGGAGCTCCGGCGAATCCGATCAGCGGCACGTCCCCCAGCGCGGCAACCAGCAGCGATATCGCGTCGCTGACCGGGGCGACCTGTGCGCGCTCCAGCGGTGTGAGCGCGGCCACGTCGGCCGCCGTGCGGATCGGATGCTCGATCACCGGTCCGACGTCGGGGACGATGTCCAGGGCGACGCCGGCGGCCCGCAGGGGCACCACGATGTCGGAGAACAGAATGGCGGCGTCCACCTTGTGCCTGCGTACCGGCTGCAGGGTGATCTCGCAGACCAGCTCGGAGTCGAAGCAGGCCTCCAACATCTTGTGGTTGGCGCGCAGCGCACGGTATTCGGGTAGCGAACGCCCGGCCTGCCGCATGAACCACACCGGGGTGTGGGACGGGGCGCGGCCGGTAGCGGCGGCCAGAAATGGCGACTCTGGCAGGTCACGACGGGTGCTCATCGGCACCTATGTTGCCACGCGCCCGAAAGACGGCGCGCCTGCGCAAGCCTGAGAGCAGTTGGGGCTAGCGTCGCTGTCTGTGACATCCGTCGAACCGGCTCAATTCCGGACCGCAGTTGCGGCGATGAATGCCGCAACCGTGCGGCCGGAGATCGAGCTGGGTCCGATTCGTCCCCCGCAGCGATTGGCCCCGTTCAGCTACGCATTGGGTGCCGAGGTCCGCCACCCCGAGGTCGCGGTGGTTCCGGAACGCTCCGACGGCGATGCCTTCGGCCGACTGATCCTGCTGCACGATCCCGAGGGTGCCGAAGCCTGGGACGGCACCATGCGACTGGTCGCCTACATCCAGGCCGACCTGGACTCCACCGAGGCCGTCGATCCGCTACTGCCGGAAGTCGCGTGGAGTTGGCTGGCCGACGCGCTCGCCGCGCACGCACAGGCGGTCACCGCCCTCGGCGGCACCGTCACCGCCACCACGTCGGTGCGCTACGGCGACATCTCCGGCCCGCCGCGGGCCCATCAGCTCGAGCTGCGGGCCTCGTGGACGGCAACCGATCTGGAACTCGGCCCGCACGTCCAGGCGTTCTGCGAGGTGCTGGAGCATGCTGCCGGGTTACCGCCGGCCGGCGTGACGAGCTTGGGATCCCGTACCCGCGCCTGACATGACCGAATCAGAGGACTCCGGGGCCGCGCCCGAACCCGAGGCGACTCCCCTGCTGGCGCCCGCCGGCGGCGTGCCGCCGGTCGCGTTCTACCCCAGTGACATGGTCAAGGCAGCCGACCTGCTGGCCGCCGGCTCGGGCCCGTTCGCGATCGACGCCGAACGCGCGTCGGGCTTCCGATACTCCAACCGCGCCTACCTGATTCAGATCAAGCGCGCCGGGTCGGGCATCATCCTGATCGACCCCGTCAATCACGGTGGTGACGCGCTGAAGGTCATGGCGCCGCTGGCGGAGGTACTCAGCACCGACGAGTGGGTGTTGCACGCCGCCGACCAGGATCTGCCCTGCCTGGCGGAGTTGGGCATGACGCCACCTCGGCTGTACGACACCGAATTGGGCGCGCGGCTGGCCGGTTTCGAGCGGGTCAACCTCGCCGAGATGGTGCGCAGACTGCTGGGCCTCGGTCTGGTGAAGGGTCACGGTGCCGCCGACTGGTCCAAGCGTCCGTTGCCCGCGGACTGGCTCAACTACGCGGCGCTGGACGTCGAGGCACTGCTGGAGCTGCGGGAGGCGCTCGCCGCGGTGCTGGACGAGCAGGGCAAATCCGACTGGGCGGCACAGGAATTCGAGTATCTGCGCACCGCGGAACCGACGGTAACCCGGCGTGATCGCTGGCGTAGGACATCGGGTATCCACAAGGTGCGCGACCCGCGCGCCCTGGCCGCTGTGCGTGAACTGTGGGTCACCCGCGACCGCATCGCGCAGCGCCGCGATATCGCCCCAGGACGCATCCTGCCCGACGCCGCGATCGTCAGCGCCGCCACCAGCAACCCGGACACCATCGAAAAGCTGACTGCTCTACCGGTTTTCGGCGGCAGTCGACAGCGCCGCAGTGCGCAGGTGTGGCTGGACGCGCTGGCCAGGGCCCGCACCGACCCGGATCCGCCGACGGGTGCCGAGCCCACCAGCGGCCCACCACCGCCGGCCCGCTGGTCACGGCGCAAGCCGGAGGCCGCCGAACGTCTCGAGGCCGCGCGCGCCGCCCTGTCCGAGCTGTCCGAACGCGTCTCGGTGCCGACCGAGAATCTGCTGACGCCCGACACCCTGCGCCGATTGTGCTGGGACTGGCAGCCGGTGCCCGATGTGCGGGCAGCGGTCGAGGATTACCTCACTCAGGCCGGGGCACGCCCGTGGCAGCGGGAGCTGACGGTGCCGGTGCTGACGGAAGCCTTGACGCCACCGTCCGACGGGTAGGCGACGTGGCCGAGAAAGAGGAAACGCACGACGAGAAGGACCGACAGCGGTTCGCCGACCGCGTCCTGAGCATCGTCGAGGATGCCGTGTACTGGGGCATCGCGGTGATCCTTGTCGCCGGCGCAGTGGCCCTGCTGGTGGCCCAGGTCAAGACCATGTTCTCGCTTCTGGACGCACCCACTTCCAACGTCATGCTGGAACTGCTGGACGGCGTGCTGCTGATCTTCATCTTCGTCGAACTGCTCTATGCGGTACGCACCAGCCTGCGATCCCACGAGATTGCCGTCGAACCGTTTCTGATCGTCGGAATCCTGGCCTGCATCAAAGAGATCGTGGTGCAGTCGGTGGAGGCGGCGAAGCTGGTCGGCCAGGGGCCGGAATTCGCCAGGACCATCGTGCAGACCGGGGTGCTCGGCGCCCTGGTATTGGTCCTGGCGGTCGCGGCGTGGGTGCTACGACAGCGCCGCCTGTCGGGTGCGCCCGACGAGGACGCCTGAGCGGAACGCGCTCAGTCGACGCTGTTCTCGACCCGGTCTCCCACGGCCGATCCCAGCGCCGCGACCCATCCGGTGATCTGTCGGGCGATGTGCTGATCGGTCAGACCGACCTCGGCGAGGATCTCGCCGCGCGACGCGTGCACCTGGAATTCCTGCGGCACGCCGACGTCACGGCACGGCACGTCGATCTCGTTGTGCCGCAACGCGGCCGACACCGAGGATCCGATACCTCCGTGCAGACCGTTGTCCTCGACGGTGACCACCAACTTGTGGGCCTTGGCCATGGCCTGCAACGCCTCGGGCACGGGAAGCACCCACCGCGGATCGACGACGGTGACGCCGATCCCCTGTTGCTGCAGGCGCTGCGCGGTGGCCAGGCCCATCTGGGCGAACGAACCGACCGCGATCAGCAGCACATCCTCGGAGAGTCCCGGTCCGGGTTTGGCCAGGACATCTACACCGTCGCGCCGTTCCAGCGCCGGAATATCTTCTCCGACAGCACCCTTGGGAAACCGGATTGCCGTCGGCCCGTCCTTGACCTCTACCGCTTCGCCCAACTCCTCGCGCAGCCGGGCGGCGTCGCGCGGGGCGGCCACCCGCATCCCTGGCACGATCCCCAGGATCGACATGTCCCACACACCGTTGTGGCTGGCGCCGTCGGGCCCGGTCACGCCCGCACGGTCGAGCACGATCGTCACCGGCAGGTTGTGCAGCGCGACGTCCATCATCATCTGGTCGAAGGCGCGGTTGAGGAAGGTCGAGTACACCGCGACCACCGGGTGCATTCCACCCATCGCCAGCCCGGCCGCCGAGGTCATCGCATGCTGTTCTGCGATACCGACATCGAACAGACGATCCGGATATTGCTGGCCGAATGCGCTCAATCCCGTGGGACCGGGCATGGCCGCGGTGATCGCGACGATATCGCGGCGCCGCCGGGCGATCCGGATGAGCTCATCGGCGAACGTCGCGGTCCAGCCGGGCGCCGATTCGGAGGTCGCCAGACCGGTCAGCGGATCGATGACACCGCAGGCGTGCATCTGCTCGGCGACGTCGGCCTCGGCCGGCCCGTAACCCATGCCCTTGCGGGTGACGACGTGCACGATGACGGGTGCGTTGAAACCACGGGCGTGCCGCAGCGCCGCCTCGACGGCGTGCTCGTCATGACCGTCGATGGGGCCGACGTACTTCAGACCCAGATCGGTGAACATGGCCTGGGGCTGCAGCGCATCCTTGAGGCCCGCCTTGACGCTGTGCATGCACTGGTAGCAGATCTCACCGATGACGGGGACCCCGCGCACGACATCGCGGCCGCGTTCGAGGAACTTCTCGTACCCGGGCTGCAACTGCAGCGCGGCCAGGTGATCGGCCAGTCCGCCGATGGTGGGCGCGTAGCTGCGTCCGTTGTCGTTGACCACGATGACCACCGGACGGTCGGATCCGGCGATGTTGTTCAGCGCCTCCCAGCACATACCGCCGGTCAGCGCCCCGTCACCGACGACGGCGACGACATGGCGATTGCGGTGCCCGGACAGCTCGAACGCCTTGGCCAGCCCGTCGGCGTAGGACAGCGCGGTGCTGGCATGGCTCGACTCGACCCAGTCGTGCTCGCTCTCGGCCCGCGACGGGTAACCCGACAGGCCGTCCTTCATGCGCAGCTGATCGAAGTCGTCGGCGCGGCCGGTCAGGATCTTGTGGACATAGGACTGGTGCCCGGTGTCGAAGATGATCGGGTCGTGCGGCGAGTCGAACACCCGGTGCAGGGCAAGGGTGAGCTCGACGACGCCGAGGTTGGGGCCCAAATGTCCGCCGGTTGCAGCTACCTTGTGAATCAGGAATTCACGGATTTCGCCGGCCAGCTCGGTGAGCTGGGATTGCGACAGGCGCTGTAGATCTGCTGGTCCGCGGATCTGTTTAAGCATCCCGCCAGCTTACCCACGCACCATGGGTCAGTCCTGTCGAGGCTGGTAGATGTCGGGCACTCCGTCATGATCATCATCGGCCGTTTCGGCTTCCTGAATCCGGCGGTATGCGGCATTTCTGGTGGCCAGCACCACTGCGGCCAACACTGCCGCAATGAGCGAACCCGTCAGCACCCCGACCTTCACGAACTCCGCGCGGGTCGCGTCGCTGTAAGCCAAATCACCGATCAGCAACGACACGGTGAATCCGATGCCTGCCAACATCGACACCCCGATCACGTCGACCCAGCGCAGCGAGGTGTCCAGTTCGGCGCGGGTGAGCTTCGACAGCGCCCACGTGGTGCAGAAGATGCCGATCGGCTTGCCAAGGACCAGCCCGGCCACGATGCCCAGCGTGATCGGGTTCGTCAGCGCCCGGGCCAAACCGCTGAATCCGCCGAGTGCGACACCGGCGGCGAAGAAAGCGAACACCGGTATGGCCACACCGGCCGATAGTGGGCGGGTCTTGCGCTCGAAGTATTCGGCCATGCCCGAGCCGAGGTCAGCACCGGCGCGGGTGACCGATCGGTGCACGGGTACGGCGAAGCCCAGCAGCACCCCGGCAACGGTCGCGTGGACACCGGATTCGTGCATCAGCACCCACGTCGCGACCGACAGCGGGATCAGGATCCACCAGGCCTTGATGCCGCGTTGCACACAGAGCGTGAACAGAGCCAACGGGATGAACGCCGCAGCGAGCGCGCCGATGTCGAGCTCATCGGTGTAGAACACCGCAATCACCGTGATGGCAAGTAGATCGTCGACCACCGCCAAGGTCAGCAGGAACATCCGCAGCGCCGACGGCAGATGGGTGGAGATCACCGCCAGCACGGCGACCGCGAAGGCGATATCGGTCGCGGTGGGGATCGCCCAGCCGTGCAGGGCGCCCTCCCCACCGCGCCAGGCGATGGCGGCGAAGATCAGCGCGGGCGCCGCCATGCCGCCGACGGCCGCCGCGATGGGCAGCGCTGCGCGGCCCGGATCGCGCAGATCGCCGGCGACGAACTCCCGTTTGAGCTCAAGCCCCACCACGAAGAAGAAGATCGCCAGCAGCCCGTCGGCGGCCCAGTGCCCGATCGACAGATACAGATGCAACCCGAACGGCTCGGCACCGACCTTGAAGTCCCGCATGGCGAAATAGCTGTCCGCCCACGGCGAATTGGCCCAGATGATGGCGGCTGCGGCGGCGGCGAGCAGGATGACGCCGCCGACGGTCTCCTTGCGCAGAATCTCCGAGACCCGCTTGGCCTCCGGCCATGAGCCGAGGGTGAGAAGTCGGCGGTTGTTCATCAAGCTCCCTTGGTCAGCGCGATATGAACGCCGACCAGACTTCCCGGCACACCGGTACGGAGACTACCGGTCGCCGTGTCACGCCGCCCGGGAGGTGAGCGCGGGTGCGTCGATGGTCGCATCAGGCGTAGATCGCGACTCGCCTCGGTAACTGGCCAGGTACCGGTCGACGTCACCGGAGGGGCGTTTCTCGGCCCAGAGGCTGGAAACCCCTCGCCGAAGGCCCTTCCGAACGGCGATGACGGCCGTGATGAAGCCGCCGACCATCCCGCCGGCAGCCGCGATGAACCACGGACTACGCGCCGCCAGTGCCGCGACGGTCACGCCGAGGCACAGAAATCCGACCAGCAGGCTGACATAGCCGAGATATATGACTGTCGTGCCTTTCCACTTGCTCATCGATCATCCCTCCTTGAGCTACGCTACGCGTTGCGTATCGATACTCCTAGCGTAGCGCATAATGGAGACCGGACATTCCCGGACCGAGAAGGAACCATCGATGGCGGACTCCGACGAGGTCGGTAATCGGATCACCGAGACCGCGCTGCACCTGCTGCGGTCGGCGGGGCCGAGTGCGGTGACCATCCAGGCGGTGCAGGCTCATTCGGGAATCGCCAAGACGACCATCTACCGACGGCATCGGGATCGGCGCGCCATGCTGCGCGCCGCGCTGTCGGAGTTGATGACCCCGCCACCACCACCTCCCCGCGCCGCCACCACCGATCGGCTGCACTGGCTGGTGCGCAACGCAGTCGCCGCAGTCGACGGTGGCATCGGGTTCGGCGGCTTCGCCTCACTTCTCACCGACGAAGACCCCGAGTTCAGCGCGTTGTTCCGGGAGGCCCTCGGCAGTCAACGGGCAGCGCTGGTCGTCGTCGTCGACGAGCTCAGGGCCGACGGCGGCATCTCGGCCGACATCGATCCGGAGACACTCATCGACGCCGTCGTCGGCGCCTACATCGCCGAGCGCGCACGCACCGGACGCGTCGGCGAGTGGGAGCCCCGCCTCTTCGACCTGGTCTCGACCGCCCTGCGCGCCTGAGCTCAGACGTCCGGTTCGGGGTCGGGCCGAGTCCAGCCCAGGATCATCGCCGGGGTGCAGCCACCGATGAGCAGCATCGTCAGGGCCATCAGACCGCCTGCATACGCCATGTTGGGATCGGTGCCCCCGGTGATGACGGACCCGAAGACGAGATAGAGCACCGGGATCATCACCAGGTTCTGGGTGACGGTGAGCCCGATCGACCTCGCGCTGTTGCGCTGGGCGATCTCGAACTCGTCGAGGGCACCCCGCGGTGCGTCGCCGCGACGGCTGGACACGATCTGCATGGCGATCCAGGCCGGGAAGAACACCACGCACGCGGGGAGCCACAGCAGCGGTGCCCAGGGCACACCGAACGCGCACAGCACGCTGGTGGCGAACATCGCCGCGAACGTCACCGCGAGGACGGCCACCAGGATCCGCCTGCGCCGCCTGCTGCGCCAACCGGGAAGCGAGTTCGCCCAGATCTGTTCCTGCTTCAGGAACCGCCTGGTGCGGAAGTCCTGGTAGCGCTCGATCACATCCGTGTCAGCCATTGTCAATCGCCTCCCTTTTCTCGTCGGTAGACCTGGCCGGACAACGGCGCGAACTCGGTCCGCGAGAACACCGCCTCGACCGGAAGGTCGAACACATCGCAAATGCGGAACGCCAGATCGAGGCTCGGGTAGTGATCGCCCCGCTCCAGCGCACCGACGGTCTGCGGGTTGACCTCGATGAGGACCGCCAGGTCGGCCCGGCTCATGCCGCGTTCCGCGCGCAGGACGCGAATGCGGTTATGGATCGGGAGCGTTTCACCCCGTTTCACCGGACTCATACAAGTAATTGTTAGGAAAACCCAACGATTCGTCAAGTCGGCACAACTCTTTGCCCTCGGCGACACTACGGTTTATGGCGAGGGTTTATAGCGAGAGTTCAGCCTTTTCGCGCAAGAACACGTAGTCTCGCGGACTCAGTCAGGCCTCGACGCCGCCGCAGATCGCGCGCCGGATTGTTCTGGCCGCGCGGCCTGAGTCAGCGGGTCAGCACCGCCACACATTCGACGTGGTGGGTCAGCGGGAACGAGTCGAACACCCGCAGGTTCTCCACCGCGTAGCCGTGACGTCGGTACTCACCGATATCCCGCGCGAATGATGCCGCCTCACAACCGATGTGGATGATCCTCGGCACTCCGGCCAGCGCCTCGATGATCTCACGGCCTGCACCCGAGCGCGGCGGGTCCAGCACCGCGACGTCGGGACGGGACCGTTCGGCGGCCACCACCCGGCGCACCGAATCGGTCACCACCGAAACCTGCGGGGCATCGGCCAGCGCTGCCCGTGCCGAACGCGCCGCACCTCGGGAGGTGTCGACGGTGAGCACCCGGCCACTCTCCCCGACCGCGTCGGCCAGCACCGACGCAAACACCCCGGCACCGCCGTACAGATCCCACGCCGTGCCACCCGGCTGGGCACCGGCAACCCGGCCGATGAGCTCGCTGTAGGTGCGCGGCGCGTCCTTGTGCGCCTGCCAGAACGCCGTCACCGGAACGCGCCACCGCCGATCGCCGATCTCCTGCACGGCCTCGTAGTCACCCTCCACCACCTGGGTGCTCGCCTTGCGCCCGGTTCGCGGTCCGGCCTGCACGACATGGCGACGACCGAGATCGTCGACCGCGATGTGCAGCTGCGCCCCCGGCGGCCAACGCGATCCGTCGAGCCCGTCGAGCATCCCGGCGGGCAGCTGCGCACAATGCAGCGATTCGGCCAACTCATCGCTGTGGTAACGATGGAACCCGGCGCGACCGGAGTCCGAGACGTCCAGTCGGACACGCGTGCGCCAGCCGGTGGCGCCCACCGTTCCCACCTCCTCGGCCTGCCCGGACCACTCGAACCCGCCGAGCCTGCTCAGCTGGTTGGCCACCACATCGCCCTTGATCCGGCGGGCGGCGGCAGGATCGACGAACGCCAGATCGCAACACCCGGAACCCTCCGAACCCGCGATGGAGCACAGCGAGTCGATCCGGTCGGGCGAGGCCTCGAGGACCTCGACAACATCGGCGTGCCAATAGGATCCGCGCTCGGACACCACCCGCACCCGGACCACCTCGTCCGGCAGTGCGTAGCGCACGAACACCACGCGGCCGTCGTGGCGGGCGACACAGCTGCCACCGTTGGCCGCCGGCCCGGTGGTCAGCGTCAGCTCGATCAATCCAGAAATCCTCTACGTGCATCGCCGGGGGCAGATTGCGGTTGCATGGTCTTGAGCCGCTCCGACGAGTTGAGCTGCCAGGGTACCGAAGTGACCATCACGTTCGGCTCGAAGAGCAGCCGACCCTTCAGCCGCAACGCGCTCTGGTTGTGCAGTACCTGTTCCCACCAATGCCCGACCACATACTCGGGGATGAACACCGTGACCACCGTGCGCGGCGACTCCCGGGTCACCCGCTTGACGTAATCAAGTACCGGCCTGGTGATTTCGCGATATGGCGAGGCGATGACCTTCAGCGGCGTGCTGACATCGCTCTCCTCCCAGGTGTGTACCAACTCGCGGGTCTCGGCATCATCGACACTGACGGTGATCGCTTCCAGCACATCCGGCCGGGTGGCGCGCGCGTAGGCCAGGGCGCGGCGGGTGGGCAGGTGCAGCTTGGACACCAGCACCACGGCGTGGTTACGGCTGGGCAGCACCACGTCCTCGAGTTCGGCCTCCTGCTCGTCGAGTTCGCGCGCCACTGTGTCGTAGTGCCTGCGGATCATCTTCATCAGCACGAACAGCGATCCCATGGCCAGGATGGCGATCCACGCACCGGCCATGAACTTGGTGATCACGACGACCACCAGCACGGTGCCGGTGCACACACAGCCGACGGCGTTGATCACCCGCGAGCGCATCATGTGCCGGCGTACGGCCGGGTCGGTCTCGACCTTCAGGTAACGCGTCCAGTGCCGCACCATGCCGATCTGGCTGAGCGTGAACGAGACGAAGACGCCCACGATGTAGAGCTGGATCAGGTGGGTGACCTCGGCCTGGAACGCCACCACGAAGGCGATGGCCGCGAAGGCCAGGAACAGGATCCCGTTGGAGAACGCCAGCCGGTCACCGCGGGTGTGCAGCTGCCGCGGCAGGAACCGGTCCTGGGCCAGGATCGATCCGAGAACGGGGAAACCGTTGAATGCGGTGTTGGCCGCCAGCACCAGGATCAGTGCGGTCACCCCGGCGATGGCGTACAGGCCGACCGGGAAGTCGTGGAACACCGCGTCGGCGAGCTGTGCGATCAGCGTCTTCTGGTGATATCCCGGCGGGGCGCCGATCAACTGGGTCTCGGGGCTTTCGGCGATCTTCACGCCGGTTTCCTTGGCCAACAGGATGATCCCCATGAACAGCGAGGTGGCGACCGCACCCAACATCAGCAGCGTCGAGGCCGCATTGCGCGATTTGGGCTTCTGGAAGGCGGGGACACCGTTGCTGATGGCCTCCACACCGGTCAGGGCCGCGCAGCCGGACGAGAACGCCCGCGCCACCAGGAACACCATGGCCACCGCCATCAGATCGCCGTGCTCGGTTTGCACGTCGAACGATGCCGACTCCGCGCGCAGCTCGTGGCCGAGCACGTAGATCTGGAACAGGCCCCACCCCAGCATGATGAAGATGCCGACCATGAAGGCGTAGGTGGGGATGGCGAAGGCGGTGCCCGACTCCCGGATGCCGCGCAGGTTCAGCGCGGCCAGCACCAGGATCGCCAGCACCGCGAACAACACCTTGTGCTGGTTGATGAACGGCACCGCCGAGCCGATGTTGGCCATCGCCGAGGACATCGAGACGGCCACGGTCAGGACGTAGTCGACCAGCAGCGCGCTGGCCACCGTCAGTCCCGCGGTGCCACCCAGGTTGGTGGTCACCACCTCGTAGTCGCCACCACCGGAGGGGTAGGCATGGACGTTCTGCCGGTAGCTGGCGATCACGATCATCATCACCAGCGCGACGGCAAGACCGATCCACGGGGCGAACGAGTACGCCGCCAAGCCGGCCACCGAGAGCACCAGGAAGATCTCCTCCGGCGCGTAGGCGACCGAGGACAACGCATCGGAGGCGAACACCGGCAGCGCGATCCGCTTGGGCAACAGCGTGTGGGACAGCTTGTCGCTGCGGAACGGTCTTCCCAGGACCAACCGCCTGGCGGCGGTCGAAAGCTTGGACACGAGTGCCAAGAGTAAGCGCAGCGGCGATTGGCTGTAGCGTTCCGGGTGCGCCGGGACACCGGTGTGTTGGATATGGCGGTATTCCTGGACGACGGCCAGAGAGGACCGAGAGTGCGGGTAGTGGTGATGGGGTGCGGCCGGGTGGGCGCATCGCTGGCTGACGGACTGTCCAGGATCGGACACGAGGTTGCCGTGATCGATCGCGATTCCACCGCGTTCAACCGGCTGTCCCCCGAGTTCTCCGGCGAGCGCGTGCTGGGCATGGGATTCGACCGGGATGTCCTGCTGCGTGCGGGAATCCAGGAGGCCGGCGCCTTTGCCGCGGTCTCCTCCGGTGACAACTCCAACATCATCTCCGCGCGTGTCGCACGCGAGACCTTCGGCGTCGAGCGCGTTGTCGCGCGCATCTACGACGCCAAACGCGCCGCGGTATACGAGCGCCTGGGCATCCCCACCGTCGCGACGGTGCCGTGGACGACCGACCGGCTGCTCAACGTGCTGACCAGGGAGTCCGAGACCACGAAGTGGCGGGACCCGTCGGGCAACGTCGGCGTTGCCGAGCTGCCTCTGCATCAGGACTGGGCCGGCCATCCGGTCACTGAGCTGGAGACCACCACCGGCGGCCGGGTCGCGTTCCTGCTGCGCATGGGCAGCGGCCTGCTCCCGGACGCCAAGACCATCATCCAGGCCGGTGACCAGGTCTTCATCGCGGCCATCTCCGGCCACATCGCCGAGGCCATGGCGATCTCGGCACTACCGCCCAGCGAGGACGACGCATGAAGGTGGCCATCGCCGGAGCCGGTGCAGTGGGCCGGTCCATCGCCCGTGAACTCGTCGCCAACCATGAGGTCACGCTGCTGGAGCGTGATCCCGAACACATCGACATCGACGCCATCCCGGCCGCGCACTGGCGTCTCGGTGACGCCTGCGAGTTGAGCCTGCTGGAGGGGGTGCGGCTCGAGGAGTTCGACGTGGTGATCGCCGCCACCGGCGACGACAAGGCCAATGTCGTGTTGAGCCTGCTGGCCAAGACCGAGTTCGCGGTGCCGCGGGTGGTGGCACGTGTCAACGATCCGCGCAACGAGTGGCTCTTCGACGAGAACTGGGGTGTCGACGTCGCGGTGTCCACCCCACGCATGCTGGCCTCGCTGGTCGAGGAGGCGGTCGCGGTGGGTGATCTGGTGCGACTGCTGAGTTTCCGTAAGGGTCAGGCCAACCTGGTGGAGATCACCCTGCCCGATGACACCCCGTGGGGCGGCAAGGCCGTCAAACGGCTCAATCTTCCGCGCGACGCGTCACTGGTGACCATCCTGCGCGGCCAGCGGGTGATCGTTCCCGAAGGTGATGAGCCGCTGGAGGGTGGCGACGAGTTGGTTTTCGTGTCCACCACCGAGGCCGAGGACGAGCTGCGCCAGCTACTCCTGCGGCCGCAGGCGCGCTGACTCCTGCAGCGCCTTCTGCGCGGCCCGGATGGCGAACCAGGTGATGACGGCCGCCACACCGGTCAGCGGCCATCCCATGGCGATCCGGGCCACCCCGAGCATGCCGACATCGTCGGCGTCGTAGAGGTGGCGTTGTACGACGAACCGCGACGCGAACACGATCGCCCACGCGAAGGTCGCCACATCGAAGGCCAGCACCGCCCGGCGCACCGAGCGCCAGTCCCGCCCGTGACCGCTGAACCAACTCCAGGCGTAGCCCACCAACGGTCGACGGATCACGATCGAGACGGTGAACACCGAGGCGTAGACCAGCGACATCCAGATCCCGTAGGCGAAGTAGCCGCGTGATTCGCCGAGCCACCAGGCGATCAGCGCGCTGAGCCCCACGCCGATGAATCCGGATATGGCGGGCTGCACGGTTTCGCGCCGGATCAACCGCCACACCAGGACCAGCGCCGCCACGCCGAGGGCCGCCCAGATCGCGGGCATCAGACCGAATTTGGTCGAAACGGGCACGAACACCAGGACCGGCAGCGAGGAGTAGATCAGGCCGCTGATGCCGCCCATCTGGTCCAGGATCGCCTGCCCGGCCTTCTTGGCGGGTTCCTCGGCGGTGACTTCGGAGGTATCCCCCGTCACTTCTGGATCTCGTAGTGCGGGTTGTAGATCGCCTTCGCACCGTTGTCGAGCTTGCCGATCCGTCCGTGCACGCGCAGGGTCCGGCCGGTCTCGATACCGGGGATGCGCCGCTGACCGAGCCAGACCAGCATCACCGCGTCGGTGCCGTCGAACAGTTCGGCCTTGACGCCCCCTGCGCAGGCCTTGCCGTTGCACTCGACGCTGCGCAGCGTGCCGACCATGGTGACTTCCTGGCCGCGCTCGCAGTCGATGGCCTTCTGGGCGCCGGTGCCGGCGGCCTCATCGCTGAGTTCCTCGACATCGCGTTGCTCGGGGTCTTCCGTCAACCGGCGGGTAAGCCGGCGAAGATACCCCTCGGCGGTAGCCATGACCTCTCCCTCACCGCGAATCGTCTTCGATCCGCATACTGACCAACGCCACCGTAGACCTGTTGGTTCCGATTCGCCACGCCGGGCATCGGCGCGGCACGATCGGATGATGACCGTCGACTTGACAGGCGTCACGACCGTTCTGATGGCAGGCACCGGATCCGACGACGACTACGTCTATCGCGCCTTCGCCGCGCCGCTGCACGCCGTGGGCGCGGTGGTGCTCACCCCGGCCCCCGACCCACACCGACTGATCGCCGGATACCTGGCGGCGCTGGCCGAGGCCACCGCGGCGGCCGGGACGATCGCCGTCGGCGGGGTGTCCATCGGCGCGGCCATCGCCGCGCACTGGGCATTGGCCCACCCGGACAGCACCGTCGCGGTACTCGCCGCACTGCCCGCCTGGTCGGGGGCGCCCGGGGATGCCGTGGCCGCGCTGGCGGCGCGCGCGTCGGCACATCAGCTGCGCACCGATGGCCTGGCGGCGACGATCACCGCGATGCGGGAATCGAGCCCGGCCTGGCTGGCCGAGGAATTGGCCCGGTCATGGACCGGGCAGTGGCCGGGCCTGCCCGATGCGATGGAGGAGGCCGCCGGGTTCGTGGCGCCCACGGTCGATGAACTGCGGACGCTGTCGGCGCCGATGGGCATAGCCGCGGCCGTCGATGATCCGATCCATCCCGGACGGGTCGGCTACGAGTGGGCCGCCGCGGCACCGCGCGCGGCGCTGCAGACGGTGACCCTCGATGAAATCGGAGCGGACCCGACGCGCCTGGGCGCGGCGTGCCTGACCGCTCTGAGCGGGCTCTAACCGCCGGTGATGGTGCTGCGCATCTGCTGCATGGCGGTGCCCTGCGCGCTGCGCCGTGCCGCCGGTTCCGGCGGGGCCTGTCCCTGAACCTGGGCTTGCGCCTGCTGGGCGGCCGCCTGCTGGGCCGCCGCCTGCTGGGCGGCCGCGGCACGCAGCTGCGCGGCCATCGCCTCGGGTAACTGCACAGCCAGCGGTGTACGCACCGGCAACGGCGTGTCTCCGCGACGAACAACCGTGTCGGCCAAAGCTTCTCGCGCTTCGACCGCCAGCGCGTCGACCTTTTCCGGGAGCCCGTTGACGACACAGCGGATCATCCACCGGTAGCCGTCGACACCGATGAAGCGCACCACGCCGGGCTGCTGCCCTTCCGGAACCGAGGTGCTGGCGCCGACGACCTCGCGCCCCCACTTGCCGTCATCGATGCGCACCTTGGCACCGTCCTTGCGCAGCGACTCGGCCAGCTCGGTGGCCACCTCGCGCCACAGTCCCGCCGACTTGGGCGCCGCGTATGCCGCGATGGTGAACCGGCCGTTGGGCGTCACCACCCAGACCGAACTCGGCACACCCTGATCGGTGAGCTCCACCTGCACCTGACCGGCGGCCGGCAGCGGAATGAGCACCGAACCGAGGTCAAGGCGCGCCACCGTCGCCGCCTCCGGATCATCGAAATCCTCGATGTCGAAGGGGCCGTCGAAATCGTCGTCGTTATCTGTCATCACAAACTCGCATGTCCGCCTGAAGAGCCGTGGCCACCGCTGCCACGGGAAGTGTCAGCCAGCCCGGCCTCGTCGAATGACGGGACCTCGACCAGCTCGGGAAGCTCGACCCGCTGTACCAGCAGCTGTGCGATGCGATCTCCGCGTCGCACCGCTATCGGCTGCTGCGGATCGAGGTTGATCAACGCCACCTTGATCTCACCACGGTACCCGGCGTCGACCGTTCCTGGACTGTTCACGATCGAAAGACCCACGCGCGTAGCCAATCCCGACCGTGGATGGATCAGACCGACCATCCCGTGCGGGATGGCCACCGCGATCCCGGTGGGGACCAGGCTGCGATGCCCCGGCTCGAGATCGACATCGACGGCGCTGTACAGGTCAACGCCGGCATCACCGTCGTGAGCCCGGCTGGGCATCGGAAGGTCGCGATCCAATCGCACGACCGCCAGAGAAGAGGGCACGGGCGCAAAGATTACTCTTGGGCACGTGTCCGATACGCGCGCCATCGCCCAAACCGTGCGCTACCGCGAACGCCTTCGGGTGCCGTGGTGGTTCTGGCTGCCCGGATTGGGCCTCGCCGTACTGATCGCCGCCGAGGTCAACATGGGCGTGGCCGCCCTGCCGGACTGGGTGCCCTATGCGGTGCTGCTGCCCGTCGCGGCGGCCGCGCTGATGTGGATGGGACGGATGGAAGTCCGGGTTGTCCAGAACGGCGCCGCAGACGACGCCCCGGTCGAGTTGTGGGCGGGTCCGGCACATCTGCCGGTGAACCTGATCGCCCGGTCGGCCGAGGTTCCCCGATCGGCCAAATCGTCGGCCCTGGGTCGCCAGCTGGACCCAGCGGCCTATGTGCTGCACCGGGCCTGGGTCGGCCCGATGGTGCTGGTCGTACTCGACGATCCCGATGATCCGACCCCCTATTGGCTGGTCAGTTGCCGGCACCCGGACCGGGTGCTGGCGGCCCTGCGCAGCTGACTGCTGGATCATCGGGGCCGGTGCTGCGACGCTAGGCGGCGCAGTCGGTGCAGATCATCACGCCGTTCTTCTCGCTTGCCAGCCTGCTGCGGTGGTGCACCAGGAAGCAGCTCGAACAGGTGAACTCGTCAGCCTGCTTCGGCACGACCCGCACCGACAGTTCCTCGCCGGACAGATCGGCGCCGGGCAATTCGAACGATTCGGCAGACTCCGATTCGTCGACGTCGACGACGGCCGACTGGGCCTCGTTGCGTCGCGCCTTGAGCTCTTCGAGCGAATCCTCCGAGACGTCGTCGGTCTCTGTTCTCCGTGGAGCGTCGTAGTCGGTGGCCATTCAATCCCCTCCTAATTAATGCAGCGTCATGCAGCAAGGCTTTGTACCAGC
The DNA here is from genome assembly GCF_006715585.1 of Arthrobacter sp. SLBN-53. NCBI lineage: Bacteria > Bacillati > Actinomycetota > Actinomycetes > Micrococcales > Micrococcaceae > Arthrobacter > Arthrobacter sp. SLBN-53. The sequence goes on along the minus strand of NZ_VFNN01000001.1, from coordinate 4,921,152 downwards.
GTCGAACGCCTACGCCAAATGATTCGTGCCCCGATTGGGTTCAGATTGACTGTGATTTATGTCACAGCACAAACGTCCTGGTAGAAGTGCCCGCCCCGGCATACCTCTAAGGTGCAGTGGTGGTCGCATCCATCACCGAGGGCACGGCGTTCGACAAGCACGGCCGGCCGTTCCGTCGCCGCAACGTCATCCCGGTGCTGTGCCTGTTCGTGGTGCTGGCCCTCGCGGCCGGCGTGATCTGGGTCGTCGCGCTCAACCAGTCGACCGTCGTGCCAGAAGCGGTGGCCTGCAATGCGCCCCCGCCCGCCGCCGATGCCACCCAGACCCGACTCGGAGAACCGGTGTCGCGCACCGAGATGGCCGAGGTGATGCCCGCCCGTCTCGCCGACACCAAGGTCCGCGTCCTCAACGCCAGCGGCCAAGCCGGGCAGGCCGCCGATGTGTCCGGGGCGCTGCAGGGCCTGGGCTTCGCGCAGCCCACCGCCGCCAACGACCCCGTGTACGCCAACAGCAGACTCGAATGTCAGGGTCAGATCCGGTTCGGCGAGGCAGGGCGGGCGGCCGCGGCCGCGGTCTGGCTCGTCGCGCCCTGCACCGAACTGTTCCAGGACGGCCGCACCGATGACACCGTGGATCTGGCGGTCGGCACCGAGTTCAGCGAGTTCAGCCGCAGCGACGATATCGACGCGATGCTCGCCGGCCTGCGGCCCGACGCGACCCAACCGGCCGACGCGGCGCTGCTGACCAAGATCCACAGCGCCACCTGCTGAGCCCTCAGATCCGGTCGGTCAGCGCCCCGGCGACACCGGGCGCGGCCGCCATCAGCGCCCCGCCCCCGTCGGGACCCGGCAGGCGTACCACGGCTCCGGCCTCGGCGGCGATCAGCGCGCCGGCCGCCCAGTCCCACACCTGCACGCCGTCCTCGAAGTACGCGTCCAGCCGCCCCCGGGCCACCATGCACAGGTCCAGCGCGCAGGACCCGATGCGCCGAATATCGCGAACCTGGGGCAACAACGCGGCAAGCACCTCGGCCTGCCTGGCCCGGTGCGCCGAATCATAGGAGAATCCGGTGCCCACCAGCGCCATCGACAGATCGTCGATGGTGTTGCACCGCAATGCGGCCTGCACACCGGACCGGGTGACCGTCGCACCGTGCCCCACCGCCGCCGAATAGATCTCGCCGGTGGACACATGGGCCACCGCGCCGGCCACCGAGACACCGTCGATCTGGACTCCCACCGACACCGCATAGGCCTCGATGCCGTAGACGAAGTTCACCGTCCCGTCGATGGGGTCGATCACCCAGACCGGGACGCCGGGTTCGCCCACCGCCGAGCCACCCTCCTCCTCACCGAGGATGGGCTCACCGGGACGCAACTCGGCCAGCCGGTCGCGCAGCAACCGTTCGGTCTCGGTGTCCACCACGGTCACCGGGTCCGTCGGGGTGCTCTTGGTCTGCACCGCATCGGCCGCCGGAACCGCACCGAACACCTCGGCCCGGCGGGTCAGAACGAAAGTTGCCGCCTCCGTAGCCAATTGCTCGGACACCTGGCGCAACGTCTGCGGATCAGTCATGAGTACATCGCACCACAACCCGTTAGGGTGATGTCGGATTGCCCGCCGGACCCTGTTGAGGAGCGTTCCAATGACCGATTCGCCCAATACTGGCTTCGGCGTCGACGTCGGCGGCAGCGGCATCAAGGGAGGCATCGTCGACCTCGACACCGGAACCCTCATCGGCGACCGGATCAAACTGGCCACCCCGCAGCCCGCCACCCCCGATGCCGTCGCGGCCACCGTGGCGGCGGTGGTCCGCGAGTTCGGCTGGACCGGGAGCCTGGGCGTCACCTATCCGGGCGTGGTGACCAACGGCGTCGTGCGCACCGCGGCCAACGTGGACAAGGGCTGGATCGGCACCGACGCCGCCGAGGTCATCAGCAATGTGCTCGAAGGCCAGCACGTGACCGTGCTCAACGACGCCGACGCCGCGGGCCTTGCCGAGGAGCAATACGGAGCAGGCAAGGACAACACCGGTCTGATCGTGCTGCTGACGTTCGGCACCGGCATCGGGTCGGCGGTGATCCACAACGGTCTGCTGCTCCCCAACACCGAGTTCGGCCACCTCGAGGTCGAAGGCAAGGAGGCCGAGCATCGCGCGGCCTCCTCGGTCAAGGAACGCAAGGAATGGAACTACCAGCGTTGGACCGAGGAGGTGACCAAGGTGCTGGTGACCATCGAGAACGCGATCTGGCCCGACCTGTTCATCGCCGGCGGCGGAATCAGCCGCAAGGCCGACCGCTGGATCCCGATGCTCAAGAACCGCACCCCGGTGGTCCCCGCCGCGCTGCGCAACTCGGCGGGAATCGTCGGCGCGGCGATGGCCGCCAAGGGCATTCACGTGCAATAACACGCGACCGGATTTGCCGCTCGGCACGGTGGTGGACCACACTGTCGTTACAATGGTCGACGGCGGCCGCCACCGACTGATAGCGGCGGATATCCCAAGCAGAGATACGACGCCACTATTCGAGATAGCCGAATTTCGGTGACGCGTGTGCGCGGTCACCGTCCAGCATTACCGAGAGGTGTACGTGGCAGCGACAGAGGCAAGCCCGGCAACCGACGAGCCGGTGAAGGCCACCGCCACCAAGACCGCCGCGAAAAAGGCGCCGGCCAAGAAGGCACCGGCCAAGCGGGCCGCGAAGAAGGCACCGGCCAAGAAGGCACCGGCCAAGGCCGCATCGCCGCGAGGCAAGAAGGACGAGTCCGGCGAGGAAGTGAACCTCGGCGAGGAACTCGACGGTGCCGAGGATCTGGACGTTGAGCCCGGCGATGATCTCGAGGATGTCGAGATCGACGACCTGGAGACCGACGACGAGACCGACACCGCCGACGCGGACTCCGACGAAGAGGCCGAAGGCGACGACGCCTCCCCCGCCGCGGCCAAGCCGGCCAAGGACGGCGACGACGATATCGCCGAGCCGACCGAGAAGGACAAGGCCTCGGGAGACTTCGTCTGGGACGAAGAGGAGTCCGAGGCGCTGCGTCAGGCCCGCAAGGACGCCGAGCTCACCGCCTCGGCGGACTCGGTGCGGGCCTACCTGAAGCAGATCGGCAAGGTCGCGCTGCTCAACGCCGAGGAGGAGGTCGAGCTCGCCAAGCGCATCGAGGCCGGCCTGTATGCCACTCAGCTGATGACCGAGAAGGCCGCCAAGGGTGAGAAGTTCACCCCGACCGAGCGCCGGGACATGACGTGGATCTGCCGTGACGGCGACCGCGCCAAGAATCACCTGCTGGAGGCGAACCTGCGCCTGGTGGTGTCGCTGGCCAAGCGCTACACCGGACGCGGCATGGCGTTCCTGGACCTGATCCAGGAGGGCAACCTCGGCCTGATCCGTGCCGTCGAGAAGTTCGACTACACCAAGGGCTACAAGTTCTCCACCTACGCCACCTGGTGGATCCGCCAGGCCATCACCCGCGCCATGGCCGACCAGGCCCGCACCATCCGCATCCCGGTGCACATGGTCGAGGTCATCAACAAGCTGGGCCGCATCCAGCGCGAGCTGCTTCAGGACCTGGGTCGCGAACCCACGCCCGAAGAGCTGGCCAAGGAAATGGACATCACGCCGGAGAAGGTGCTGGAGATCCAGCAGTACGCGCGTGAGCCGATCTCGCTGGACCAGACCATCGGCGACGAGGGCGACAGCCAGCTCGGTGACTTCATCGAGGACTCCGAAGCCGTGGTGGCCGTCGACGCCGTGTCCTTCACCCTGCTGCAGGATCAGCTGCAGTCGGTGCTTGAGACGCTCTCCGAGCGTGAGGCGGGCGTGGTACGCCTGCGGTTCGGTCTCACCGATGGTCAGCCGCGCACCCTCGACGAGATCGGGCAGGTGTACGGCGTGACGCGTGAGCGCATCCGTCAGATCGAGTCCAAGACGATGAGCAAGCTGCGCCACCCCAGCCGTTCCCAGGTGTTGCGCGACTACCTGGACTAGGCCTGGTCGCTCAGCGCACGATGACCTGGCTGGGCGTCCTCGGGGCACCCAACCAGGCGCGGTGCGACGGCGGGCGGCGTCCTCCTTCGTCGGTGATGCCGTAGCGCTCGCCGAGTTCCGCTCCGATCAGGGTGTGCCCGGACAAACCGGCCAGCTCCGGATCCTCGAACAATGCGTCGATCAGATGCCCGGTGAACTCCGGGGTCTCGGCGTGCTCGGCGGTCGCCGCCAACGCCTCGGGGTTGCCCGCGAAGGCGGCCCGCAGCCGCTCGGTGAGCAGGATGCCCATCCAGATCGACACCGTGGCGACATTGCTGCCGCGGAAGTCGACCGCCATATCGGCTGCCAGCTTGTCGATCCCGGCCTTCTGCGCCCCGTAGGCGGGACCGTGCATGTAGCACACCGACCCCGGCGACGAGGTGAAGGCGATCAGCCCCCGCGGCCGTCGCAGCAACAAGGGCGCGGCGTGCCAGGAGGCGACATAGGCCGATCGGAGACCGACGTCGAGCACGTCGCCCAGGCCGATCGGCTTGTCCCAGAACGGCTTCGACCCGGTCAGGTCGTCGTGGACCACGGCGGCGTTGTTGACGAGGAGGTCCAGCCCACCCTCGTCGGCGCCGATGCGGGCGAACAACTCGCCCACGGCGGCGTCATCGGCGTGGTCCAACCGGACCGCCACGCCGCCGGGCGGTGCGGCGTCGATGGTCCGCCCGGTGCCGTAGACCTTCCACCCGTGCTCACCGAGTGCGGTCGCGATGCCGCGCCCGGCACCGCGGCCGGCCCCGGTCACCACCGCGATCCGCTGCGCTGCCGTCACCGGCTCAACGTACCGGTGACTACCATGGCGGCGTGTCCGAAGACGTTCACCCGAGTGCGGCGAAGAAGCCGTCGGTCGCCGGCAGATACGGCGTGACACTTGTCACAGCAGCGGCCGGCAACGGTCCGTAAAGGTGTGGGAACACCATCGATTCGGGATCGGTCGGCACGCCGGGCTCCCATCGCACCTCATCGGTCAGGGCCCGCGGGTCGATGTGCAGCAACACCAGATCGGTCCGTCCCGCGAACAAGCGGTTGGCGGGCAGATGAACCTGTTCAGGAGTGGAGAGGTGCACGAATCCGACATCGTCCAGCGATGCCGGCCGGTGCTCGCCGGCGGCACGCGCCCGCTCCCATTCTTCGGCGGTGCACAGGTGCAAAAGAAGCGCGCTCTGGGTACTCACGCTGTCCAGGTTGCCCGTACGGTAACGCCGGCGCAGTGAGACACGACACACCGGTGAACCCCCGGGGAACAAGGCCAGAACCGAAAACGTCTGACACAGTAGACATACGCACCCAGGCAGAACGGAGGAAGCGCCGTGAACGCAACCCTGATGAGTCCGGAACTGACCCGGGCAGATCGCTGCGACCGCTGCGGTGCCGCCGCACGCGTACGCGCCAAGCTGCCCTCCGGTGCCGAGCTGCTGTTCTGCCAGCACCACGCCAACGAGCACGAGGCGAAGCTGATCGAACTGGCCGCCGTGATCGAGGTCAGTCCGGTCGACGCATAGCGAACATCACGCGCCGCCCTACGGGGCGGCGCGTGCTTTCGTCGGGAATGCTGGACCAGTGATGAGCGACCAGTCCTCGACAAGACCGTCACGCCACCACATCTGGCCGATCCTCAAGCGCACGCTGTCGAAGGCGTGGGACGATTCGATCTTCTCGGAGTCCGCACAGGCCGCATTCTGGTGTGCGCTGTCGCTGCCCCCGCTGTTACTCGGAATGCTGGGCAGTCTGGCCTATCTCGCACCGCTGTTCGGTCCCGACACGTTGCCCACCATCGAAGAGCAGCTCATCGGCACCTCGGAGCGGTTCTTCTCGCAGAACGTCGTCAACGAGATCATCGAACCGACGATCTACGACATCGTCCGGTCGGCGCGCGGCGAGGTGGTGTCGCTCGGATTCGTCATCTCGCTGTGGGCCGGGTCCTCGGCCGTGTCGGCCTTCGTCGACTCGGTGGTCGAGGCACACGACCAGACGCCCCTGCGCCACCCGGTCCGACAACGCTTCTTCGCACTCGGTCTCTATGTGATCATGCTGGTCAGCGCGGTGTTGACCGCTCCGTTCATCGCACTGGGACCGCGCAAGATCACCGAGTACATCCCGGAGAGCTGGTCGCACACGCTGCAGTACGGCTACTACCCCGTGCTGGTGATCGCGCTGATCGTCGTGGTCACCGTGCTGTATCGCGTGTCATTGCCCAGTCCGCTGCCCACGCACCGATTGGTCGTCGGCGCGGTGCTGGCCACCGCGGTCTTCCTGATCGCCACGTTCAGTCTTCGGTTCTATCTGACCTGGATCACCGCGACCGGCTACACCTATGGCGCGTTGGCGACCCCGATCGCGTTCCTGCTGTTCGCCTTCTTGGCAGGCTTCGCGGTGATGATCGGCGCCGAACTCAACGCCGCCATCCAGGAGGAGTGGCCCGCCCCGGTGACGCATGCGGACCGGGTCCGCGAGTGGATATCGGCCAAGACCGACACCGCGCGGGCCGGCGCCACCAAGTCCGAGCCGCGGCCCGATCCCGGCGACGTTACTTCTTGAGTTGCTCGTAGATCTTCTTGCAGTCAGGGCAAACCGGTGAACCGGGCTTGGCGGCCTTGGTCACCGGAAAGACCTCGCCGCACAGCGCGACGACATGCGTGCCCATGACGGCACTTTCGGCGATCTTCTCCTTCTTGACGTAATGAAAGACCTTGGGGGCGTCGTCATCGGTCCCGTCGTCGACGCGCTCGTCGGTATCGGGCCGTTCGATGGTCTGGGTCTGCATTGCTCCATTGTGCCCGGCAGGTGCGCGCGGCGTCTCGGGTGTGCGACAGTGGAGTGATGAAACAAAGCCCCGAGCTGAGTTTCGACGACCAAGGTCGCCCGGTGCTCATCACCCGCGCTGCACTGCCCCACGACGAGCAGCACCGCGCCCGGGTGCGCAAATACCTCACCCTGATGTCCTTCCGCATTCCCGCGCTGGTGCTGGCCGCCGTCGCCTACGGGGTCTGGCACAACGGGTTGATCTCGCTGGCGATCATCGTGGCCTCCATTCCACTGCCCTGGATCGCGGTGCTGATCGCCAACGACCGCCCACCGCGCAGCGCCTCCGAGCCGCGCCGCTATCCCGATGCGGGTACGGGCCGGCGCACGCCGCTGTTCCCCACCGCCGAGCGCCCGGCGCTGCAGGCACCCGTGCGGCCCGACCCGAGTGCGGGCAGTCCGCATGCGGGTCACGGCGTTCCCGACTGAGCAACCTCTTCTCCACTTCTCAGGACATTCTCAGGTCGTCTGTTTAAAGCCGCAGGTCAGGTGGTATGCCACTGGGACCGAGCGGGAACTCACGAACCCTCTCGGGCGTTATACGCAGTGACAGTTCCGCCGAGCAGGAGGCCGTAAATGGCGATCGCCACCGCAAGCCGCATCGATTCCGATCTGGACGCCCAGAGCCCCGCCGCCGACCTGGTCCGCGTCTATCTCAACGGCATCGGCAAGACCGCGCTGCTGAACGCGGCCGACGAAGTCGAGCTGGCCAAACGCATCGAGGCGGGCCTGTACGCCCAGCACGTCCTGGACACCAAGAAGCGCCTCGGCGAGGCCAAGCGCCGCGATCTGGCGGCCGTGGTCCGCGATGGTGACGCCGCGCGGCGTCATCTGCTGGAGGCGAACCTGCGCCTGGTGGTGTCGCTGGCCAAGCGCTACACCGGACGCGGCATGCCGCTGCTGGATCTGATCCAGGAGGGCAACCTCGGGCTGATCCGCGCGATGGAGAAGTTCGACTACGCCAAGGGTTTCAAGTTCTCGACCTACGCCACCTGGTGGATCCGCCAGGCCATCACCCGCGGTATGGCCGACCAGAGCCGCACCATCCGGCTGCCCGTCCACCTCGTCGAGCAGGTCAACAAGCTGGCCCGGATCAAGCGCGAGATGCACCAGAACCTCGGTCGCGAGGCGACTGATGAGGAACTGGCCGAGGAATCGGGTATCCCCGTCGAGAAGATCACCGACCTGCTCGAGCACAGCCGTGACCCGGTGAGCCTGGACATGCCGGTCGGCAGCGACGAAGAGGCGCCGCTGGGTGACTTCATCGAGGACTCCGAGGCGATGTCGGCCGAGAACGCCGTGATCTCCGAGCTCCTGCACACCGATATCCGGTACGTGCTTGCCACGCTCGACGAGCGCGAGCAGCAGGTCATCCGGCTGCGCTTCGGCCTTGACGACGGCCAGCCGCGCACTCTCGACCAGATCGGCAAGCTGTTCGGGCTGTCCCGCGAGCGGGTCCGCCAGATCGAGCGCGAAGTGATGTCCAAGCTCCGTAACGGAGATCGGGCCGAGCGGCTGCGGTCGTACGCCAGCTGATCCCAGACAACCCACCCCGTGATGCCCGTCGCGTTCCGCGGCGGGCATCGCGACGTCTTGGACGCTCACATGGGATGTTGGACCACTGCCCCCGACACCGGCCAGCTAGACTCGGGTAGTAACGGCAGGGCCTGGAAGGTAGGGCATGAACGACCTCATCGATACCACCGAGATGTACCTGCGGACGATCTATGACCTCGAGGAAGAGGGCGTGGTGCCGCTGCGGGCGCGCATCGCCGAACGTCTGGATCAGAGCGGCCCGACCGTGAGTCAGACCGTGTCCCGGATGGAACGGGACGGCTTGCTGCACGTCGCCGGTGACCGCCATCTCGAACTCACCGAGAAGGGCCGCAATCTGGCCGTCTCGGTGATGCGCAAACACCGTCTCGCCGAGCGGCTGCTCGTCGACGTGATCGGCCTGCCCTGGGAAGAAGTGCATGCCGAGGCGTGCCGCTGGGAGCACGTCATGAGCGAGGATGTCGAGCGGCGTCTGGTCCAGGTGCTCGACAACCCGACGACCTCTCCGTTCGGCAACCCGATCCCGGGCCTGTCGGAACTCGGTTTCGGCGGGGCCGATTCCGACGACGACGCGAACCTGGTCCGATTGACCGAGCTGCCGGCCGGTTCCCCGGTCGCGGTGGTGGTGCGCCAGCTGACCGAACACGTCCAGGGCGATGTCGAACTGATCGGCAGGCTCAAGGATGCCGGTGTGGTCCCCAACGCGCGCGTGACGGTCCAGGTCGGCGACGATCCGGGCGATCAGGGCGTTCTGATCCTGATGCCCGGACACCAGGACGTCGAGCTGCCCCATCACATGGCCCATGCGGTGAAGGTCGAAAAGGTCTAACCCGCACGGCGTCCGAAGGTCAGCCGTGGTGGTAATCGGATGCCCAGTTGCCCGGCGATCCGGTATCCGGACAGCGCCAGCTCACGAATCTGCTCGGGACGCATCCCGGACTGCAACGCACAGTCCAGCATGGTCGCCATCCGGTGCGTCGGATCGATATCGACCGCCTCCTCCAACGCGATTCCCGCCAGCGGGCCGTCGCCGCGCGCGTAGGCCGAGAACGCGAGCAATGTCAGCACCTCCTGCCGCCATGGCACCGGGACCAACCGAGCCAGCGCCGCCCACAGCGTCTCGGCGGCGGCTGCGGCGTCGCCGACCGCCAGGGCGTAGAGGGTGTCTCGGACACGTGGATCACGCAGCGCTCCGACCACGACGACGATGTCGGCATCGGCGGGTTCCTGGCCTGCCGCCACTGCGCGGGCCAGCGTCATGGCCGACTCGATCGCCCGCCGTGCCGCCGCGGTACTGAGCTGACCCCGCCGAGCCGATCGCAACGCCTGACCCAGCCGCTCACCACGCGCCGAGTCGGTCGTGGTGACCACGGCCCGTAGCTCGTCACGACGGCGATAGAGCCGGCGACCACCCAGCACGGCCTCGGCCGCCAGCGGGGAACAGTCCGGGTCATCGACCACACCGTGCGCACCGCATCCGCACACACAGGACCATCGACCGTCGGCGGCAATCCGATCGACGGCGAGCACCGCCAGCAGATCGACCCCCTCCCTGGACATCGACACCGCGAGGTCGTCGGCAAGCTCCCCGTGATCGGCTCCGTCTTCGTCGACGATCACGGCCACCGCCCCGTCATGACCCGATCCGGCCACCACCTCGGCCAGCGCGGTGGTGTTGCCGAGCAGACCGGGCGTCAGGTCGACCCGCATGACGCAGCCCATCTCACCGCCGTCGAGGGTGACGATGGTCAGCGAGTTCTCCGGGACGAAGCCGAGGACCGCCGGCAGTGCGGCGATCAGCGATGCGGGCCGACCGACGTCGAATCCGCGAGGTTGTTGTGTCATACCGATGATCGTCACGGCATGCCACGACGAGTCACGCGGTCTGCGCGACCACGACGGGCCAACTGTGGATCAACCTGGCAATGTGGATAACTCAGGTCACCGCGTCGGCAGTCGGCAGCAGTCGTTCGAGCACATCGGTCAGTGTGATCAAGCCGAGGATGCTGCCATCGGAATCGGTCACCACCACCAGATGATTGCGGGTCTCCCGCATGGTCCGCAGCGCCGCATAGGCAGGGATGTCGACCCTCAACTGCAGAGCCGGACGCATCAGGTCGGCGGCCGTGGTGCCGGCGTCGGCCTGCACGGTGTCCCGTACGTGCACGACCCCCAGAACGGCACCGTTGTCGCGGACCAGAAGTCGGAGGTGACCCGTGCGCAGTGACTCGGCCTGAATATCGGCCGTGGTCGCCGTGGAGCGCACGCTGCTGGGCTCGGCTCCGGTGCGCAACATGTCCCCGACGGTCAGCGCCTCCAGTTCCAGCGCGCTGACCAGATGACCGTGATACCGCTCGTCCAGGGTGCCCACGGTGGCCGAATGCTCCACCAGATGCCGCAGCGCGTCGGGATCTTGACCGGTGGCCACCTGATCGACGGGTTCGACGCCGACCTTGCGCAGACACCAGTTGGCCAGGCGGTTCAGCGTGCCGATCACGGGGCGGGTCACCCACATGAACGCCCGCATCGGCAACGCCAACATGGTCGCCGACCGTTCGGGGTGGGCGATGGCCCAGGACTTGGGGGCCATCTCACCGACGACCAGGTGCAGGAACGTCACGATGATCAGCGCGAGCACGAACCCGCCGACATCGGCCAGCCACGACGGCGCACCCCAGCCCGCGATGGCCGGGGTCAACCAATGGTGCACGGCGGGTTTGGTGATGGCGCCCAGGGCCAGGGTGCAGATCGTGATACCCAGCTGCGACCCGGCCAGAAGAACCGACAGCTCGGACGCCGAACGCAGTGCGGCGCGGGCCGAGCGGCTGTGCGGCGCCGCATCTTCCAAGCGGTGGCGCCGTGCCGCGATCAAGGCGAACTCGACGGCCACAAAGAACGCGCTGGCCGCGATCAGCGACGCGGTCACCAGGGCGACGACCCAGGGGTTACTCATCACCGGTTCCTTCCTGCACGGCGTCGACAGGCACGTCGGCCAGGCTCACCAGAACCCTTGCCGGCACGTGCTTTTCGACGGCCTGAACGGTGGCATCCAGGCGGCGCTGCAACGGCGGATGATCGGCGATCAGCTCTGCGGGCTCGACGCCGAGGTCGACCGAGACGGCATCGCCGACACCGGGAAGACCACCGAATTCGGCGATCAGCAGCCCGGCCAGCGTCTCGTAATCACCCTCGGGCAGGTCATGGCCGATCACTCGGCTCAATTCGTCGAGCGCGACGTCGCCGCGCACCAACCACCCGTCACCGGTGGGCACCACGTCATCGTCGGCCGAGTCCTTGTCATGCTCGTCGTCGATCTCGCCGACCAGTTCCTCGGCCAGATCCTCGATGGTGAGCACCCCGGCGAAACCGCCGTATTCGTCGATCACGAGTGCCATCTCGTCGCGTGCCTCGCTGAGGGCGCGCAATGCCGAGGGCAACGGCAGGGTTTCCGGGACGATCACCGCGGGCCGGCAATTCTCGCCGGCCGTGGCCGACGGGTCCGCGGCGCCCAGCAGATCGTGCAAATGGACAACGCCCACCAGATCATCGGGTGTCGCACCGATCACCGGGTACCGGGTATGACCGCTGGCCATCTTCGCCAACACCGCGCCCACCGGTTCGTCGGCACCGACCACGTCGACGCGGGCCCGAGGGATCATCGCGTGCTCGGTGGTGCGGGTCGGAAAGTCCAGGATGCGGTCCAGCAGGGTGGACAGTTCCTCGGGGATGTCCCCCGCCTCGCGCGAGTCGGCCACGATGTGTTCGAGATCGCGGGCGGTCGCCGAGTGTTCGACGTCGTGCACGGGTTCGATGCGCAGGGCGCGCAGCAGCAGGTTCGACGATGCGTCGAACAGTTTGATCAGCCAGCCGAACACAGCCAGGTAGATGTTGGTGGACAACGCCAGCCAACGGGCCACCGGTTCGGGCCGCGCGATCGCGAGGTTCTTCGGGAAAAGCTCACCGAAGACCATCTGCACCACGGTGGAGAACACCATGGCCAGCACCGTGCCGATGGCGATGCCGAGCCCCAGCGGCACACCGACGCCGCCGAGCAACTCCCCCAGACCCTTACCGATGAGCGGTTCGGCGACATAACCGACCAGCAGGCCGGTGACGGTGATGCCCAGCTGAGCGCCGGACAACATGAACGAGGTGCGGCGGGTGACCTGCAGTGCGCGGGTGGCGCCGATGTCACCGGCTTGGGCGCGGGCCTTCAGACGGGACCGGTCGACCGCCATGTAGGCGAACTCCTGTGCCACGAAATAACCGGTCAGGGCGGTGATGGCAGACACCACCACGATGCCGAGCAGAATTCCGAGGGCGGTCAGCATGTCGCCCTGCGGGCAACTGAGGACTTCTCGGTGCCGGTCTCAACGGGCCGGCGGCGGGGTCTTCGGGGTTTGCGCTTGGCGCGTCGCATTGTGCTCTCTGTGTGGTCGGAAACTCCGTCAGCAATAGAGACGAACGACGTTGCCAGGAAGTTCCCGCGATGGCGAGATCGAGGCGCACCTCGGTCCGGCCGTGAGGAGCTGCGCCGGCAGCATCGGGTCCCTCGTCGATGCGGGGTTCGACTGCCCCACCTTCCCGGACGCATCAACCGGTTCCGGAGCTGACGGGAAGGACGGCCACCCGTGCGGTGTTGAGACGATGTCGGGGTACCCGTAACGCGGGCGTTCGTCGACATGCGAGACACTAGTGAACAGGAGGTGAACCTGATGCCCGATTCCCAGGAGCAGCACTACCAGCCCGAGCAGAATGGGATGTACGAGCTGGAGTTCCCCGCACCACAGCTGTCTGCCGTCGACGGCAGCGGACCGGTTCTGATTCACGCGTTGGAGGGGTTCTCCGACGCCGGACATGCCATCCGGTTGGCGGCAGAGCATCTGAAGAACACCCTCGATACCGAACTGGTGGCGTCCTTCGCCATCGACGAGTTGCTCGACTACCGCTCGCGCCGACCACTGATGACGTTCAAGACCGATCACTTCAGCGGCTACGAGCAGCCCGAACTGAACCTCTACGCCCTGCGTGACAGCGTCGGCACTCCGTTTCTGCTGCTGGCCGGGATGGAGCCGGACCTGCGCTGGGAGCGATTCGTGACCGCGGTGCGGTTGCTCGCCGAACGCCTCGGCGTCCGGCAGACGATCGGGCTGGGCACCATCCCGATGGCGGTGCCGCACACCCGGCCGGTGACGCTGACCGCGCATTCGCCGAACTCCGAGCTGATCGCCGGTCACACGCCGTGGGTCGGCGAGGTCCAGGTCCCCGCCAGCGTGTCCAGCCTGCTGGAGTTCCGCATGGGCCAGCACGGCCACGAGGTGCTCGGTTTCACCGTTCACGTGCCGCACTATCTGGCCCAGACCGCCTATCCCCCGGCCGCCGAGACACTGTTGGCCGAGGCAGCTCGGGCCGGTTCGCTGGATATCCCGCTGACCGCGCTCGGCGAGGCCGCCATCGACGTGCACACCAAGATCAACGAACAGGTCGAGGCCAGTTCGGAGGTCGCTCAGGTGGTGGCCGCGCTCGAGCATCAGTACGATGCATTCGTTGCCGCACAGGAAAATCGTTCGCTGCTCGCCCGCGACGAGGACCTGCCGAGCGGTGACGAGTTGGGTGCCGAGTTCGAACGGTTCCTGGCCCAGCAGGACGACAACAAGCGGGGCGGCTTCCCGGACAGTTTCCCCGACGGCGGGGACCGTACCTGAAGCTTCTCACCAGCGAGGAGTGGCGCAGATGGCCGATCGCACGACCACTCTGCGCAGCGTGCGTGAGGTCACCCCGAACCTGAAGTTCCAGACCATCCACGGTTACCGACGGGCATACCGGATCGCCGGATCCGGGCCCGCGGTGCTGCTCATCCACGGCATCGGCGACAACTCCACCACCTGGCACACGGTGCAGACGTTGCTGGCGCGCCGCTTCACCGTGATCGCACCCGACCTGCTCGGCCACGGGCAGTCGGACAAGCCGCGTGCGGACTACTCGGTGGCCGCGTACGCCAACGGTATGCGCGACCTGCTCAGCGTCCTCGACATCGATCGGGTGACGGTCGTCGGGCACTCGCTCGGCGGCGGCGTGGCCATGCAGTTCGCCTATCAGTTCCCGCAGTTCGTGGATCGGCTGGTACTCGTCGGCGCGGGCGGCGTCACCAAGGACGTCAACATCGCACTACGCATCGCGGCGCTGCCGGGAGTCAGCGAGTCGTTGGCCCTGCTGCGCGTGCCCCTGGTGCTGCCCGCCCTGCAAGCCATCGGCCGCGTCGGCGGAACGGTGTTCGGCTCGACCGGGGTGGGCCGCGATCTTCCCGACATGCTGCGGGTGCTGGCCGACCTGCCCGAGCCCACCGCATCCTCGGCGTTCGCCAGGACACTGCGCGCGGTCGTGGACTGGCGCGGTCAGGTGGTCACCATGCTCGACCGCTGTTATCTGACCGAATCGGTTCCAGTGCAACTGATCTGGGGCAAGCAAGATTCGGTCATCCCGGTCAGCCATGCCCACCTGGCACATGCCGCCATGCCCGGCTCGGAACTGCACATCTTCGACAAATCCGGACATTTCCCCTTCCACGACGATCCGGAGCGCTTCGTCGAGCTCGTCGAGCGATTCATCAACACCACCGCACCCTCGGTGCACGACCACGAAATGCTGCGCGCGTTGTTGCGCACCGGCATTCGCGAACGAACGATCACCGGCCCATTGGATACTCGGGTCGCCGTGCTCGACGCGATGGGCGCCGACGAACGCAGCGCCACCTGAGGCGGGTTCGCGCCTAGAATCGGGTCATGGCCGTCGACGTCGATGTGTTGCGAGTATTCACCAACGCTGACGGCAGGTTCGGCAATCCGCTCGGTGTGATCGATGCCGCCACCGTCGATCCGGCCGACCGCCAACGGATCGCGACCGAGTTGGGTTACAGCGAAACAGTATTCGTCGACATCCCCGAGCCGGGCGCGGCCAGCGCTCATGTCCGCATTTTCACCCCGGCCGCCGAGATACCGTTCGCCGGGCACCCGACCGTCGGGACGTCCTGGTGGCTGAAGGATCGCGGTATGCCGGTGCGGACGCTGCAGGTTCCCGCCGGACTGGTGCAGGTGGACTACATCGACGATGAATTCACCGCCATCAGCGCCCGCTCGGAGTGGGCACCGGAGCTGGCGATCTACGAATTCGAGTCGGCCGAACAGGTGCTGACCGCCGATCCCACCGACTACGTCGACGATGTCGAGCACTACCTCTGGGCGTGGACCGATCGTGCGGCCGGGGCGCTGCGCTCCCGGATGTTCGCGCCGCATCTGGGAATCCCCGAGGATGAGGCGACGGGCGCAGCGGCGATCCGGATGACCGACCATCTCAATCGCGATCTGCTGATCACCCAGGGCGAAGGATCACAGATCCGGACCTGGTGGGATCCCACCGGATGGGTGAAAGTGGCCGGCCGGGTGGTCGACGACGGAAGGCGTCGGCTCGGATGAACGACGTCAGCCGGCGGTGTTGACGCGCCGGTGAGCGCGCAGGGCCTCGATCTCACGCTCGAAATCGTCGGCAGAGGAGAACGATCGGTATACCGAGGCGAAGCGCAGATAGGCAACTTCGTCGAGGTCACGCAGCGGCCCCAGGATGGCCAACCCGACCTCGTTACTGGGGATCTCCGGCGAGCCTGCGGCCCGCACGGCGTCTTCGACCTGTTGGGCAAGCAGATTGAGCGCATCGTCGTCGACCTGGCGGCCCTGGCATGCCCGTCGCACGCCCTTGATGACCTTTTCCCTGCTGAACGGCTCAGTGACGCCGCTGCGCTTGACGACTGCCAGCACCGCGGTCTCGACGGTGGTGAAGCGCCTGCCGCACTCAGGGCAGGACCGCCGCCGCCGGATCGCCTGGCCCTCGTCGGTCTCACGGGAATCGACGACACGCGAATCGGGGTGACGACAGAACGGACAGTGCATTCCCGCTCCTTCGCCGCACCACAGCTGCACCAGATTTGACGCTTCCGAGCGTACCTGCATGGTGCGGATACGGTGCGACCCCGTGCCGGTGCGCACGATCTCAGCCGATCGGTGCGATGAGGGTCTGCCCGGTCCGCAGGGTGCCGGATTCCAGCTTGTTCAGTTCGCGGATGCGCTCGACGACGGAGTCGGCAGGCACGTCGGGGGCGACCCGCGCCGCGATGCTCTGCAAGGTCTCACCGGTCTGCACCTCCACGACCGACAACCTGGTGGGCACCTCGACGGGTTGCTCCGTCGCGGAAACGCCGAGGTTGGCCACGAATCCCAGCCATAGCGTGAATGCGCCGGCCAGCAGCGCCAGCAGCACGGTCGCGGCCGGGGTGATCGGCCTGCGGTGCGAGGCACGCGACATCAGCACCCCCGTGCCGCGATGACCGATCGGCGCACCGCCGGGACGACGATCCTGCGGCCGCCGACGCCGCCGCACCACGACATCGCGAGGCAAGGGCCACACCTCGGCCTCCGACGGGGTGCGCCGCAGAACTTCCTGCCGCCGGGTGGCGCCGGACGTCCGGCGCTCACGCACATCGCTACGTGCTTCCAGAATCGTCATGTGCCTGCCTCCTTGAGGTGTGTTCGCTTCTTTGTTCGAACTGTAGTCGATCATCTGTTCGAACGATAGAACACGTGATCGAACTGTTAGCGAACGATATCGACACCCACCGACAAGCGGACGGTCGCGAATCCGCGGACGGAACTCAGCTCAATTCAATTGCCCACAATTGAATTGACCGCTACAGTTGTGGTCATGACCGCCGGACGCCTCGACGAACAGCTGTGCTTCGCGCTGTACTCGGCTTCGCGCCTGATGACCGCGGCCTATCGGCCGCTCCTGGCGGAACTGGGCATCACCTACCCCCAGTACCTCGTCCTACTGGCCCTCTGGGAGGACGACCCCAGCACCGTCGGAAACCTGGGCCGGCGGCTGCACCTGGACTCCGGCACCCTCTCACCGTTGATCAAACGCCTGGAGAGCACCGGCCTGGTGGTGCGTCACCGCGCGACCGCCGACGAACGTCGCGTCGAGGTCGCACTCACCCCCGCCGGGCGCGCCCTCGAAGAACGTGCCGCCTGCATTCCACAGCGCCTGCTGGCCGCCACCGATGCCCGACCCGAGGAGGTCGGCGCGCTACGCGACGCCCTCCGCGGACTTGTCGACCAGCTCAGCTCACCGCACTGACCGAAAACGACGAAAGGAACACCCACCGATGAAGAAGCTTTACACCGCCGAGGCCCTGGCCACCGGCGAGGGACGTGACGGACACGGCCGCACCTCCGACGGGAAAGTCGATGTCGCACTGAGTATGCCCAAGGAGATGGGCGGTTCCGGCACCGGCACCAATCCCGAGCAACTGTTCGCCGTCGGTTACGCGGCGTGCTTCCACTCCGCACTCCGACTGGTCGCCCGCGAACACAAGGCCGATGTCACCGACTCCGCCGTCGGCGCCCGGGTGACACTGGGGGCCGCCGAGGACGGCGCGTTCGGTCTTGCCGTCGAGCTGGAGATCGTGCTGCCCAATGTGAACCATGACACCGCCACCGAGCTCGCCGAGGCCGCACACCGGGTGTGCCCCTACTCCAACGCCACCCGTGGCAACATCGAGGTGACCCTGACCGTGACCGATGAGTGAGCTCGGCTGATCGCGCCGCAATGACGCCGCAGACACGCCCTGTCGGGCCGCGACACGCCTCGAACACATGTTTGATTATCGGGGCGGCTGCGACTACATTCGGCGACATGAGCGACAGCAGCGACACCCCTGAGGCACGCTCCAGCCTGACCGAGCGTCAGCGCACCATCCTGGAGGTCATCCGCTCGTCGGTGACCACCCGCGGTTACCCACCGAGCATCCGGGAGATCGGGGACGCGGTGGGGTTGACCTCCACGTCCTCGGTCGCCCACCAGCTGCGCACCCTGGAGCGCAAGGGCTATCTGCGGCGCGATCCCAACCGCCCCCGCGCGGTCGACGTGCGCGGTGCCGACGAGGTGATCACCCCGATCGTGGCCACCGACGTCGCGGGCTCCGATGCGCTACCGGAACCGACCTTCGTCCCGGTGCTCGGCAGAATCGCGGCGGGTGGGCCGATCCTGGCCGAGGAGGCCGTGGAGGATGTGTTCCCGCTGCCCAAGGAGCTGGTCGGCGAGGGATCGCTGTTCCTGCTGAAGGTGGTCGGCGAATCCATGGTCGACGCGGCCATCTGCGACGGCGACTGGGTGGTCGTGCGCCAGCAGAACGTCGCCGACAACGGCGATATCGTCGCGGCCATGATCGACGGCGAAGCCACGGTCAAGACCTTCAAGCGGACCAAGGGTCAGGTGTGGCTGATGCCGCACAACCCGGCGTTCGAACCCATCGACGGTAACGACGCCGTGGTGCTCGGCAAGGTCGTCACCGTGATCCGCAAGGTGTGATCGGTCGGCGTCTGACCGGTCGGCGTCTGATCAATCGGCGCGGATGAATCCGTTCGCGCGCGCGAATTCCTCACTGGAGAACCAGATCTCGGCCTCGGTATCGCGGTAACCGCGGCTACCGGGCGCCCAGTAGAGACCGGTCTTGGTATCGGCCTTGATGGGGTAACCCTCCGGGGCGCGGTAGCGATCGGTGGTCGCCAGTCGCATCGAGGTCCAACCGGCGTCATCGTCATCATCGTCCCCGCCGGCGGCAGCGTGACGTCCGCCCGTCACCTCGGGTTCCGGGGCGGTCAGGTCCGGCTCGGGTTCGAGCACCGGTGCACCGACAACACGGGCACCGAAGTCCGAGTCCGCATAATCCGAGTCGGCGAAATCAGACGCCGCATAATCCGAGTCGGCGAAATCAGACTCGGCGAAGACGGACTCAACCGGCTGCGGTGTGGGCGTCTCGATCCGGGTCGGGGCGGTGTCGACGTCATCTTCGTCGTCGTCGAACCGCAGCAGTTCTTCCGGCCGGTCGGTGTCGGCACCACGATCGGCGAACGGGTCGACGCCGAGGCCATCGGCATCCGCATCATCGCCGGCCCGGGGGTCGTGGCCGGCACCGGTGTCGATCGGATCGACCGTGAAGGAGCCCGCTGACCCGACCGGCGACAGTGATGCCCACGGATCCTGCGGCGGCGGACCATAGCCGCTGTCGCGATCCTCGGCCCGGTCATCGTTTTGGTGATCGTCTTGGTAATCGTCTTGGTGATCGTTCTGGCCATAGCCGTAGTAGCCACGGTCATCACGGTCATACGGATCGTCGTCGAGGTCGTCGTCGAACCGGTCCTCGTCACCGGACCGCCGGTTGCGCAAGACCGCCACGGCGATCACGGCGATCAGACCCACCACCGGGATGAGGCCCAGCAGCCACCACCAGCGCCAGGTGTACCACTTGTCGCCGCTGTCGCCGCCGCCGTTCGCCTGCGGGCCATCGGCCGGCGCTTGCGGGGAATCAGCCCCGGGAACCTGCAGGCCCGCCAGCTGCGACTGCAAGCCCGCGGGCTCCGTGCTGAACCGGTTGGCCGCCTTGTCCCACGAGATGGATCCACCGTTGAACTGTTGGTTGATCACGCCGCCGTTGTCGGTCTGATCGCTCTTGGGTGCGCCGAGTTCGCCGGTCGCGCCACCCAACTTCTCCCAGGCGGCATTCATGGCCCCACGGACGATCACCGCACCGAAGTCGGGGGTCCAGAAGATGACCGGCTTGTCCTCGGCGGCGAAGGGCACCACCGCGCTCTGCGGAGCCAGCCCGCCATCCGCCTCGCTGGCGGTGGGGAACCCGAGATCCCCGGTCGGCCCACCGACACTCTCGTACTTGGCCAGGATCTGCCCGGTCACCACGTTGGCACCGGTCTGCGGGCTGTAGAAGATCTTGCCGCCGGCATAGTTCTGGCCGACGCCGTCGGCGCCGATCGCATACTGGGCCCCGTCTTCGGCACCGAGCGGCCCCAGTTCGCCGCCGGCGGCCCGACGTGCCGCGGCGATGGCCGATGCCGCGTCCGAGGGCACCTGTACCGCCCCGAGTTGGGCGGCCAGCTCTGGTGGCGTGGTGGTGAAGGCGCGCGTCTTGCGATCCCACGAGATCTGGCCGCCGGTGAACTTCTGTGAGACGACGTCACCGTCGATGGTCTCGTCATCGGCAGGCACACCGAGCACGCCCGCCGATCCGCCAAGGGCGTCCCAGGCGCTGTTGATGGCACCGCGCACCACCCGCGCACCGGTGCTGGGGGTCCAGAAGATCACCGGGTTGTCGGGCGCGTTGAATGTCACGTTGCGGCTGTCGGCCGCCCGTCCGGGCCCCTCGTCGATGGTCGGGAATCCCAGGTCACCGGTCGGACCACCCTGGGATTCGTACTTCTCCAGGATGGCGCCGGACATGATGTGCGCGCCGGTCTGCGGGGTGAAGAAGATCTTGCCGCCGGCGAAGTTCTGGCCGAAGCCCGGGCCGGCCGGGTACACGCCGCCGTCCTTGGGACCGAGTGGCCCCTCCGCACCGCCGCCGGCGGTCTCCCACGCGACGGTGATTGCCGCATCGGCATCGCCTTCCGGCGTCGCCGACGCCTGCGGTGCCAGCAGCACCGTCGCGGCCATCAGCCCGGCACTTACCAGCACTGCTGCCGCCCGTCCGGCAAAGCTGCCGAGTCGGGTTCGCTGCCTGGTCATTCGGTCCTCCCGGAAGTCGTGCAAAACCCCACGAAAGTATCGTGTTCGTCAACTCTGCGACAGTTGTCGGCGAACTCGTGGGATATCGCCACCTGCGGCGACGGCGTGTCGGACCTGCTAGACCCCCAGACTGCGACCGATGATCTCCTTCATGATTTCGGTGGTGCCGCCGTAAATCGTCTGGATCCGGGAGTCCAGGAACGCCCGGGCGATCGGGTATTCGCGCATGTAGCCGTAGCCGCCGTGCAGTTGCAGGCACCGGTCCACCAGACGCACCTGAGCTTCGGTGCTGAACCATTTGGCCATCGCGGCCTGCTCGACGGTCAGCTTCCCTTCGAGGTGCAGCTTGATGAACTCGTCGACCATGACCCGGATCGCGGTGGCCTCGGTGGCCAGCTCGGCAAGCAGGAAACGGCTGTTCTGGAAGCTACCGATCGGCTTGCCGAAGGCCTTGCGTTCCTTGGTGTACTGCAGGGTCTCCTCCAGCGCTGACTCCATCGCCGCGGCGGCCATCACCGCGATGCTGATGCGCTCCTGGGGCAGGTTCTGCATCAGGTAGAGGAAGCCCATGCCCTCCTGGCCGAGGAGGTTCTCGACCGGAACCCGCACATCGGTGAACGACAGCTCGGCGGTGTCCTGGGCCTCCAGACCGATCTTGTCCAGGTGCCTGCCCCGTTCGAACCCCTCCATACCGCGCTCGACGACGAGCAGCGAGAAACCCTGTGCACCCTTGTCGGGGTCGGTGCAGGCCACCACGATCACCAGGTCCGCGTGAATACCGTTGGTGATGAACGTCTTCGATCCGTTGAGGACGTAGTGATCACCGTCGCGGACGGCGCGGGCCTTGATGCCCAGCAGGTCGCTGCCGGTACCCGGCTCGGTCATTGCGATCGCCGTGATCAATTCGCCGCTGCAGAACCCGGGCAGCCAGCGTTGCTTCTGCTCCTCGGTGGTCAGCTCGATCAGGTACGGGGCGATGACGTCGTTCTGCAAGGTGAATCCGAGGCCGCTGTGCCGGCCCGCGCTGGTCTCCTCGGTGATGACGACGTTGTAGCGGAAATCCGGATTGCCGCCGCCGCCGTACTCCTCGGGCACGGCCATCCCGAGAAAGCCCTGCTTACCGGCCTCGCGCCACACCTCACGGTCGACGATCTTCGCCTTCTCCCATTCCTCCCGGAAGGGCGCGGCATGGCGCTCCAGGAAGGCACGGTACGACTCGCGGAACAATTCATGCTCGGGCTCGAACAACGTGCGGTCGTATTTGACGGCGCCCATCTGTGACCTCCGGTACTGGTTATCGGTTGGGTGACGACCAACATATACCAACCGGATGGTTGGTCGAACGTCGCTGGCTGCCCGAACGTGGCATCGATCGCCCTACGATGAGCCGGTGCCGCGCAGCAGCCTCGCCCACTGGGGCGTTTTCTCCGCCGAGGTGGCCGACGGCGACATCACCGCGGTGACACCGGCCGCCGGTGACGCCGACCCCTCTCCCCTGCTCGGGAATCTGCCGGGCTCGCTGCGACACCGGGCCCGCATCACCGGCCCGGCGGTGCGGGCGGGCTGGTTGCGCGACGGTCCCGGACCCAGCGACCGGCGCGGCGCCGACGAGTTCGTCGCGCTCACCTGGCCCGAACTGACCGAGCTGCTCGCCGACGAACTGCGACGGGTCATCGACGATCACGGCAACGAGGCCATCTACGGCGGTTCCTATGGATGGGCCAGTGCCGGGCGCTTCCACCACGCCCAGAGCCAGGTGCACCGGTTCCTCAAGCTGCTCGGTGGTTACACCTCGTCGCGACACTCGTACAGTCTGGGTGCCACCGGGGTGATCATGCCCCGCGTCGTGGGCACCCATGACGACCTGTTCAAGCGCTCGACGTCCTGGGATGTCATCGTCGAGCACACCGATCTGCTGGTGGCCTTCGGTGGTCTGGCGCTGAAGAACACCGGTATCAATCACGGTGGTACGTCGGTACATCCGGCCCGCGGCGCGCTGCGCCGGTTGCGCGATCGCGGCGGTCGTATCGTCTCGTTCTCCCCGCTGCGCGATGATGTCGACGGTGAGTGCGAATGGCACGCGCCCGTGCCGGGCACCGACGTTGCCGTCATGCTGGGATTGGCGCATGTGCTGGCCACCGAGGGGCTGGCCGACCGCGAGTTCCTCGACGAGTACTGCACCGGCTACGACCGGTTCGAGCGCTACCTGTTGGGGACCGATGACGGCGTGCCCAAGACGCCGGCGTGGGCGGCCGAGATCAGCGGACTGTCCGCCGCCGACATCACCGCGCTGGCGCGCCGGATGGCCGCCGCGCGGACACTGGTGACCGTCAGCTGGTCACTGCAACGCATCCGACACGGTGAGCAGGCCCCCTGGATGGGTCTGACGCTGGCCGCCATGCTGGGCCAGATCGGGCTGCCCGGAGCGGGTTTCGGACACGGCTACGGTTCGATGAACGAACCGGGGCTGCCGCCGTTGCGCCATCCGCTGCCGGTCCTGCCGCAGGGGCCGAACCGGGTGCAGACCTTCATACCGGTGGCTGCGGTCAGCGACATGCTGCTGCACCCGGGGGAACCGTTCGACTACAACGGCAGTCGGCTCACCTATCCCGACATCCGGCTGGTGTACTGGGCCGGCGGCAATCCGTTCCACCACCACCAGAACATCGGCCGGTTGCGACGCGCGCTTGCCCGGCCGGACACCATCGTCGTCCACGATCCGTACTGGACCGCGATGGCCAAGCACGCCGATATCGTCGTGCCCTCCACCACCGCCTATGAACGTGACGACTACTCCGGATCCAAGAACGATCCACTGCTGGTCGCGATGCCCGCTCTAGCCGAGCCCCACGCTCAGTCGCGCGACGATTACACGACCTTTTCCGAACTCGCCGAGCGGCTCGGAGTGGGCGAGCAGTTCACCGAGGGCAGGACCGCGCGGCAGTGGCTGCGCCACCTGTACGAGACATGGTCGGCCGGGCTGGATTTCGCGGTGCCCACCTTCGATCAGTTCTGGGCCGACGGTCAGCTCAGGCTGCCCACCGAGTCCGGGCTGACCCTGCTGGCCGACTACCGTGCCGATCCGCGGGCACATCCGCTGCACACCCCCAGCGGGCGCATCGAGATCTTCTCGGCCGATATCGACTCATTCGGCTATGCCGACTGCGTGGGCCACCCGGCCTGGTTCGAGCCGACCGAGTGGCTGGGCGGCCACCGCGCGAGCGACTATCCGCTGCATCTGCTGGCCAACCAGCCGACCAGCCGACTACACAGTCAGCTCGATATCGGCGCGGTCAGCCGGGAGTCCAAAGTGGCGGGCCGCGAACCGATCCGGATCCACCCGAGCGACGCGGCCGAGCGGGGGCTCACCGACGGCGATGCGGTGCGGGTGTTCAACGATCGCGGCGCCTGCCTGGCCGGCGTGGTCATCGATGCCGGTGTTCGCCCGCGGGTCGTGCAACTCGCCACCGGCGCCTGGTACGACCCGTTGGATCCCAGCGATCCGGATTCACTGTGCGTGCACGGCAATCCAAATGTGCTCACCGACGATGTCGGCACCTCGTCGTTGGCCCGCGGGTGCAGCGGCGCACATGTGCTCGTCGAGGTGCAACGCTATGAACAGCCGCTTCCCCCGGTGCGTGCGCACGAGCCGCCGGTCGTTCGTCAATCCCGGCCTTCCACCGCCCCGCTGGGCAGCCGCGGACCGATCAGATCGACGAACGCGTCGACCACGCGATAGGTGTCGGCCATCGGCAGGTCGCGCAAGATGGACGCGGACAGCATGGTGGAGATGATGCCCCAGGCCATGATCGCGGTGTCGGCCGATTCCTGTTCGCCCATGGAGGCGAAGTCCGTAGCCAGGGTGCGCTGGGCCACGGAGGCGAATCGATCCATCAGGTCGCGGGCATTGGCGTCGGTGGTGTTCTGCAGCAGCATGCAGACCTTGAAGAACGCCGGCCGACGTTCGAAGCTGGTGATGATGCCGCGCATCTTCTCGCGGACCTGCTGTTCGGTGGCCGGTAGGTCGGCTTCCGCCGCGGCGAAAACCGGTTGCGCCCATTGCATCAAGACCGCGGCGTAGACGTGTTCCTTGGAGCTGAAGTATCGGTACAGGGTGCCCAACGCGACCCGGGCGTGATCGGCGACATCGCGCATCTGGATCTGCTCGTAGTCCTGTGACTTCAGCAGATCCAGTGCCGCATCGACGATCTGGGCCCGGCGGGCCCGCTTGTAGTCGGGCAGTTCGGTGTCGGCCGTGGTCATGCGCGCGGCAGTCCGAGGATCATGGTGGCGATGATATTGAGCTGGATCTCGACGGTGCCACCGCCGATGACCTCCGCAGGCATCATCAACGTGTCGGCCACTGCGGGATGGTCGGCGCCACCCACCATGGCGGCCCGACCGCTGAAGGCCAGCGCGTCGGCGGTCACCCGGCGCACCAGCAGTGCGGTGCCGACCTTGCCGACGCTGGATGCCGGACCGGGGCCGTGCCCGGCGAGCCGGCGCAGGGTGTCACGCACCGCGAGCGCGCCGATGGCGTTGGTGGCTGCCCGTACCCGGCCCAACGCTTGCCGCACCGCGACACCCGCCGGTCCGGCCTGGCGTGCCAGCGCCCGCAATTCACGTTCCTTGTCCAGTTTGGCGTAGGCACCGATGGCCACCCGTTCGTTGGCCATCGTGGCCAACGCATGCGACCAGCCTGCGGTCGGCTCGCCGACCAGCATGTCATCGGGCACGAAGACATCGTCGAAGAACACCTCGTTGAAATGTTCGTCCCCGCTGGCGGTTCGCAGCGGCCGGATGGTGATGCCCGGGCTGGTCATATCGATCAGGAAGTAGCCGATGCCCCGGTGCTTGGCGGCCTGCGGATCCGTCCTGGCCAGCAGCGCGCCCCAGTCGGCGCGCTGCGCCGAGGAGGTCCACACCTTCTGCCCGTCGACCCGCCACCCCCCGTCGACCTTGGTCGCCCTGGTGGTCAGGGCCGCCAGATCCGATCCGGCGCCGGGTTCGGAGAACAGCTGACACCAACCGATCTCACCGCGCAGGGTCGGGACCGCGAAGCGCTCCCGCTGGGCGTCGGTCCCCTCGGCGAGGACCGTCGGCAGTATCCACTGTGCGATTCCCAACGATGGCCGGGCAAGCGCGGGCCGCCGATCGAACTCCTCATCGATGACGAGCTGCTGGGCCGGCGTGGCGTCCAGCCCCCACGGCTCGGGCAGATACGGCGCGACGAGTCCGGCATCGGCCAGCGCCCTCCGGCGCGGACCGGTCCAGAAGTCCTCGTACTCGGGGTTCTGCCGGCCCGGCGCCTCGTTGTCCAACTGCGCCGCGGCGTCGATCAGCGCGGCGATCTGCGTCCGGAAACGCTCCTCCACACCGGCCAACTCGATGCCGAAATCTCGTGGCTGCCGGTCCGGGTCACCGAGGAACTCCGCCCATTCGGCGACAGTGCCCGCGGCGGCGGCCAGACTGATCGATCGCTTCCAGTACAGGTGCAGGTCGTGCTCCCAGGTGTACCCGATGGCCCCGAACATCGTCAGCGCATCGACCACCAGATCCGGCAGCTTGCCGATCGCCGCGACGGCCGCGCCCGCGACGGCGATCTCGTGTTGGTCGATCGGTTGTTCGGCGCCACGCACCGCATCCCATGCGGCGGCCGCGGCAAGTTCACTGTCGATGAACAGCATGGCCGCCTTGTGCTGCAGGGCCTGGAACGCCCCGATGGGCCGCCCGAACTGTTCGCGCACCTTCAGATAGGCGACCACATTGTCCACACACCAGCGCGCGATGCCCGCTGCCTCGGCGGCCATCAGGCCGATGGCATGGCAACGTGCCCGCACCGGGTCGACACCGGTCAGCACGGCGTCGGCCACGACGGATGCGTCGGTGCACGACAGGGTGCCGACATCGCGAGTCAGATCGGTCG
Source organism: Arthrobacter sp. SLBN-53 (assembly GCF_006715585.1). Taxonomy (NCBI): domain Bacteria; kingdom Bacillati; phylum Actinomycetota; class Actinomycetes; order Micrococcales; family Micrococcaceae; genus Arthrobacter; species Arthrobacter sp. SLBN-53. The sequence goes on along the minus strand of NZ_VFNN01000001.1, from coordinate 4,894,206 downwards.
AGGCCGCCGCCTGCACCGACACCCCCGGGCCCGTGGTGCTGATCAGAAACCACAGTCGTTGCGCCGCAGCGGTATCGGCGGCAACGATCACGTGCTCCGCGGCGACCACACCGAGCTGTGGTCCGGCGGTGCCGGTGAGCCGCCACCCCGCGCCGTCGGGTTCGGCAAGCAGCACCCCGTCGCTCGGCAACAACACCGCCATCGGGCCACCCGCGGCGAGGGCCTCGCGCGCGGCGCCCACCGCCGGTTGTTCCGGCAGGTCTGCGATGACGGCACCGGCGGTCATGGTGGGCAGCAACGGCCCGGGCAGCAGCCCGTAGCCCGCGGCGTCGATGACACAGGCGGCATCGACGAAACCCCCACCCTGCTCGGGCAATTGAACCCCGTGCAGTCCGTTGGCGACCAAGGCCGCCCAGAACGCCGGGCGCTCCCCGGCCGCAAGGGCGTCGAACTGCGAGCGTGTCAGTTCCAGCCCGCCGTGCCTGCGGGCGAAACCCGCCATCGCCTCGGTCAGCTGTACCTGTTCGTCGGTGACTGCCAGCGCCATGTGTCCCCTATTCGGCGGCGGTGTAGTGCAACAGGGTGATATCGGCGCCGTCGGGTTCGGTGAACACCGGCGTCATGGCCATACCGATGCGCAGTCGAGCCGGATCGACACCGACGATCTCGGTGGCCAGCCGCGGCCCCTCGGTCCACTGCACCACGCCGATCAGATGCGGAACGGCATCGGCGAACTGCGGGGCGACCGGTCGCTGTGCGACGGCGAAGCTGACCAGGGTGGCATCACCGGAGATCTGGCGCCAGTACAGATCATCGGCCAGGGTGCCGGGCGCCAGGATGCGCGGATAGAACACGTAGGCATCCGATGACGGTGAGAATTGCACCCACACCTCGTGCCGGCGCAGGCCGTCCCAGAACGGCGCCGAGGTCGGCGTGGGCAGTGGCACCGGCCGGGCCAACGACTCGGTCATCAATCCCCCTCCAAGACGAGAGCTTCTTGTTCGCTGAGCACGCCACCGTTGCCCGAGACGAAGGCGCGGTGGCAGTCCGCGACCTGGGTTACCCCGGCGCGTCCCATCAGCTGCCGGGTGGCATCGCACACGTGGTGCATGCCACCGGCATTGCCGGGCTGGCCGTAGCCGAGCTGTCCGCCTGCGGTGTTCATCGGAAAGTCACCGCGGAAGGTCAGGTCGTGGTCGGTGACGAACTGCATTCCCGTGCCCTTGGCACAGAAACCCGCGTCCTCCAACGTCAGCAGGGCGGTGATGGTGTAGCAGTCGTAGATCGACACCATGTCCATGTCGGCCGGGGTCAGGCCGGCCATCCCGAAGGCGGATTCGGCGACCTTCACCATCGGTGTCTGGAGCGGGTCGGCGGCATAGACCGGGGACTTGTAGGGTACCCGTTCGCCGAACCCCTTGATCCAGACCGGACGGTGGCGGCCGGCGCGGGCCAGTTCGGCATTGGTGACCAGCACTGCCGATCCCCCCATGCACGGCATGACGATTTCCAGCATGTGCAGCGGGGACGCGATGATCGGGCTGTCCAGGACATCGGCGATGGTCACCGGCTTGTCCCGGAACACCGCCCCGGGTGTGTGGTTGGCGTTCACCCGCTGGTCGACGACGATCTTGGCCATCGCGGTCTCGTCGTATCCGTATGTGGCCGAATACATCTGGGCGACCTGCGCGTACGGACCGTTCTGTCCGAGGTATCCGTAGGGGATCTCGAACTCGGCCTGTGGCGAGCCGTACCGGAAGCTGGAGGCCCCGTAGTACAGCGCGTCGCCTGGATCGTAGGGACGCTCCGTCGACATCGGGGTCAGGTAGTTGGCCGGGATGGCGCACAGCACCGCCTGGCAGAGCCCCAATTCGATCGCCGCCGCCGCGCGCCACACCATGGCCGCGCCCGAGGCGCCGCCGAGATCGACGATCTCGGCGAAATTGACCGCCAGACCCAGATACTCGGCAACAGTGGACGGGACGAACAGCTGGGACTCCATGACCCCGCAGGTCACCAGCCCGTCGACCTGCTGGACCGACAGGCCCGCGTCGGCCACCGCCGCGGCCGCCAACCGCGCCCACTGTTCGATGGTGAACTCCGCGGTTCCGGTCGGCTTCCGCGTCGCGGGTAGCTCGTGAAACCCGACGATCGCTGCGTCACCACGCAAACCCAACGCAATCTCCCTCCACATTCCCGGACGTCCACACGGTATTAGAATGAGATTCTATTTTCAATCTGTGGTTTACGCTCCCGTCAGCCCGCCCGAGTGCAACGATCCGAAGAGTCGGCGAACAACCACGACGAGGGGGATCCGATGCGCATTGCGCGGCGTGCCACCACAACTCTGATTACGGTGCTCCTCGCGATCGCGGTGTCGATCGCCTCGACGCTGACATTGGCCGCCGCACTGGCCGCCACCGCGCTCATCGTCCCCGGCACCGGAACCCCCAATGCCAACGGGATCGACGGTTATCTGCAGAACGCCAGGGACTACTACATCGCCCCGTTCAACCCGGCCTGCACCAAGGACAACGACTGCACGCTGGAAGGCATCAACTACCCGGCCCAGTTCTGGCCCATCCCACTGCCCGGCTGGGGCGGCCTGACCGGCGACAAATGGGATGTGTCGACCGGCGCGGGACTCTCCACGCTCAACGGCACGCTGGTCGACACCCTGGCACAGAACCCGGCGAACACCCCGGTGATCCTGATGGGCTATTCCCAGGGCGCCAACATCGTCAGCAGGGAAAAGCGCAATCTCGCCGGACTTCCCAAGGACCAGAACTACCTGTCCTTCGTCATGATCGGAAACACGAACCGGCCCAACGGCGGCCTGTTCGAGCGGCTGGCCTTCCTCGGGCACGTACCGATCCTGGACGCCACGTTCGGGCTGCCCGCACCCACCGACACCTGCGACCACATCTGCGCCACCGATATCGCCTTCCAATACGACGGCGTCTCCGACTTCCCGATCTACCCCGTCAACGCGCTCGCCGTGCTGAACGCGATCGCGGGCTTCTGGTACGTGCACGGCACCTACCTGGCCCCCAACCAGAAAGACGTCGGCGAACTGCCCGACGACTACACCCCCGAGGAACTCGCCGTCGAACTGGCCGATCAGAACAACTGGGATGAGCACGGCGACACCCGCTACGTCACCATCCCGACCCGCACACTTCCGATCGTGCGGCCGTTCCTCGAATTCGCCGCCTTCACCGGCACCGGGTTCCTGATCACTCCGATCGTCGACTTCGTCTCCCCGCTGCTGCGGGTGCTCATCGAGACCGGTTACGACCGCACCCTCAGCTACGGTGTGCCCGCACCGTTCCGGTTGATCCCCCGGATCAACCCGGTGACCTTCGTCCAGGACGTCGCGGCCGCGATCGGCGAGGGTTTCCAGGCCGCCTTCGGTCCGAAGCCCGTTCCGGCACCGGCACAACCGGCCGCCATCGTGCGCGACGAGCAGCGCACCCCGGTGACCGTGCCGCCCGACACCGACGGCGCGGACGTGCTGCCGCTCGCACGCTCGATCGATACCACCACGGCCGGCGATGAGTCCGGCGACACCGCAGACCTGCTCAAGGAAGACCCGAGCAGCAAGGACCTGCGCGACGAGGACCGTTCCGGCGATGAACTGCGCGCGGACCTGCGCAACGATCTGGGCGATCAGGACCTGAGTGAAGAGGACGACTCAGATCGAGCCCCGACCATCGAGGTGCTGCACTCCGATGATGCGACGACCGAGGATTCGGGCATCACGACATCGGTCGTGACACCCGACGATACGAAGACCGACAGCCATTCCGATCCATCGCCCGCCGACGACGCGGCGGCCGCCTGACCCGCGGGCAGGCGCCCATCGCCGGGACCTCGGGGGATCCGATGAACGGTGCGCCTGCCCGTGTCGACTACCAGTTACTGAACTCCCCGAGCGCCGCCGCGAGCGGAACCGGGACGCGGGCGGCGATCTTGGTTCCCTTGTCGGTGTGCTCGGTCGATTCGATGCGCCCTTCGGCGTGGACGCGGGCCACCAGGTCGCCGCGTTCGTAGGGCAATGTCACGTCGACGAACGCGTCGGTCGGTTCCACCAGCTCCGCCATCCGGGTGCGCAGCTGCGCCAGGCCTTCCCCGGTGTGCGCCGAGACGAACACCGCGTCCGGCAGTGCACGCCGTAGCTGTGCCAGCGCGAGATCACCCGCCGCGTCGATCTTGTTGACCACCAGCAGTTCCGGCGGTGGGGCGATACCGTATTCGGTGACGACATCGTTGATCACCGTGCGCACCGCCTGGATCTGGGCCAGCGGTGTGGCATCGGAGCCGTCGACCACGTGGATGAGCAACTCCGCATCGGCCACCTCCTCCAGCGTGGACCGGAACGCCTCCACCAGCTGGGTGGGTAGGTGGCGGACGAACCCGACGGTGTCGGTGAGCACGAACGCCCGACCATCCTCGAACTCCCCGCGCCGGGTGGTCGGCTCCAACGTGGCGAACAGCGCGTTCTCGACCAGGACGCCGGCCCCGGTGAGCGCGTTGAGCAGGCTGGACTTGCCTGCGTTGGTGTAGCCGACGATCGCCAGTGCGGCGGCATCGCTGCGCCGACGGCTCCCGCGCTGGGTGTCGCGGATCTTCTTCATGTCCTTGATCTCGCGGCGCAGTTTGGACATCCGCTCCCGGATGCGGCGCCGGTCGGTCTCGATCTTGGTCTCACCAGGGCCGCGAGTACCCACACCGCCACCGGCACCACCGGCCCGGCCGCCGGCCTGCCGGGACATCGATTCACCCCAACCGCGCAGTCGCGGCAGCATGTACTCCATCTGGGCCAGCGAGACCTGCGCCTTGCCCTCCCGGCTCGTCGCGTGCTGGGCGAAGATGTCCAGGATCAGGGCGGTGCGGTCGATCACCTTGACCTTGACGGCCTTTTCCAGGGCGTTGAGCTGGGCGGGGCTGAGCTCGCCGTCACAGATGACGGTGTCCGCGCCGGTGGCCTCGACGATCTCACGCAGCTCGATGGCCTTACCGGAACCGATATAGGTCGAGGCGTCGGGCTTGTCGCGGCGTTGCACCAGGCCCTCGAGGACCTCCGAGCCTGCGGTCTCGGCGAGCGCGGCCAGTTCGGCCATGCTCGCGTCGACATCGGCCGCGCTGCCCTCGGTCCACACCCCCACCAGGACCACGCGCTCCAGGCGCAGCTGGCGATACTCGACTTCGGAGATATCGGTGAGCTCGGTGGACAGTCCGGCGACCCTGCGCAGGGCCGCCCGGTCTTCCAGGGCGAGTTCACCGGTGCTGGGAACGGGATTGTTCGGAGAAAATTCAGTCATATGTGCTTTCGATGGTGACATGCCGCCCGGGCTGCACGCATGTGATTAATCACCCGCATAGTCACCGCGGGCCACCAGGGCCGACGGACCATGCAGGTAGCTGGTGGCCTCGGTGATGGTGACGGTGACCTCGCCGCCGGGGATACGGACCCGCAAGGTACCGGTGTCGGCGCCGCCGTCCACCAGGGCCGCCAACGCCGCCGCAACGGTTCCTGTTCCGCAGGAACGTGTTTCGCCGACTCCGCGCTCGTGGACCCGCATGTTGACCGCGCCCGACTCGGGGCGGGTGAGCACCTCGATGTTGACGCCCTCGGGGAACTGACCGGTGTCGAAGGAGACGGGGGCGGCCACGTCGAGGGCGGCAAGCTGCGCAGCGCTGAGATCGCTGACGCAGGCCAGGTGCGGATTGCCGACATCCACGCCGAGCCCGGTGAAGCCCTGACCACCGACCACGGCCGTACCGGTACCCAGCAGGACGGCCTTGCCCATGTCCACGGTGACCTCGGCCCGCGCGCTCTCGCCCGCATCGACCCGCACGACCACCGGACGCGGCCCGGCCAGCGAACCCACCACGAATTCGTCACGGTGCTCCAGACCGGCGGCGCGCAGATAGTGCGCGAACACTCGCACCCCGTTACCGCACATCTGGGCGATCGAGCCATCGGCATTGCGGTAGTCCATGTACCAGTCGTCGCCGGCCACCCCCTCGGGCAGCACGGCGAACACCCCGGCCGCCTTGGCCGCGGCGGCGGTCGTCACGCGCAGCACTCCGTCGGCGCCGAGGCCGCGGCGCCGGTCGCACAGGGTGGCCACCCAGTCGGGGCGCAGTGGAAGTTCGGCATCCAGATCGGGCAGCACGACGAAGTCGTTCTGCGTTCCGTGTCCCTTGACGAAGGGGATGCCCAGTCTCACCCGTCCAGGATACTCAGCGCGGCCTCGGCCAGGTCCGGGCGCGAACCGTCCAGCCACCGGACCCGATGATCGCGCCGGAACCACGACCGCTGTCGCCGCACGTACCGCCGGGTGCCCACGAAGGTGGCTTCGCGCGCCCCGGCGAAATCGGGATCATCGCCGGCATCCAGCGCCGCGAGCACCTGGGCGTAGCCGATGGCGCGGGCCGCGGTGACCCCGTCGCGCAGGCCGCGCTCGATCAGGCCGCCGACCTCGCCGACCAGCCCGTCGGCGAACATGGCTTCGGTGCGCGCGCGCAAGCGGGTATCGAGCGTGCCTGTCTCCCAGTCCAATCCGATGATCTGGGTGCCCCACCGCGGATTGCCGATCCGTGGCGCGGACGCGGCGAACGGCTCACCGGTCAGCTCGACGACTTCCAGCGCCCGCACGATGCGGCGGGCGTCGGTGTCCAGAATGGCCGCCGCAGCGGCGGGATCGACGCGCGCCAGTTCGCCGTGCAGCGCGGCCACCCCGTCCTCGGTCAGCCGGGCCTCCCATTTGGCCCGCACCGCGGGATCGGTATCGGGAAACGACCACTGATCGAGCAGGGACTGGATGTAGAGCATCGAGCCGCCCACGATCACCGGCACCGCACCACGCGCCAGGATCGCCTCGATATCGGCGGCCGCACTGTGCTGATACCGCGCGACCGAGGCGTTCTCGGTGACGTCGAGGACATCGAGCTGATGGTGGACGATGCCCTCGCGCTGCTCGGGCGGCAGCTTCGCGGTGCCGATGTCCATACCGCGGTAGAGCTGCATGGCGTCGGCGTTGACGATCTCCCCGCCCAGTCGGTGGGCCAGCGCCAGCGCGAGCGCGGACTTCCCGGTGCCGGTCGGGCCGATCACGGCGACCGGTCGCAGCGCTGGGGTCACAGCCGCCACATCCCGACGAAATAGCCGACACCGTACGGGGCGCCGCGGTAGAGCTCATGCGCCGCCACCGGTGCCGAACCGACCAGATCGGCCACCACCCGGTAGGCGTCACGGCCTACCGCGCCGGCGGCCACGCGGGTCAGGTTCGCGGTGTCGCCCGCGGCCAGCGCGTCGTCGAGCCGGCGCTGCCCCGGCACCGAGTCGGGATCGAAGCCACCTGGCGCGGCGGCGGTCAGGGTGTTGGCCCCGTCGGCGACCACCAGCACGCCGATCGGGTCACCGGTGGCGTCGAGGACCGCACGCAGGGATCCGGCATCGGTGTCGGGTCCGACGATATGCACCTCGGCGACGGCGTTCGGGGCCGCGTTGGTGCGCACCCAGCCGGTGATCAGCGCGGCCAGCGGGAGATCGGCGACCGGGCCGTCCGGTTCCGGCGACAGCGTCACGACGATATCGGCGCCGTAACCGGCGAAGGTCCCCACCGCCTGCGGGCCCACCACCGCCGCGGTCCGGCCGGCGGCCACCGCGATCCAGCGTGCCGGCAGCTGGGCGCCGACCGTCAGTACGGCCGCCCGCAGATCGGCCACCTCCTCGGCCGCCGTTCCGGCCAACTCCGGCACCAGGATCGGCGCGGATGGGATCAGTGCAATGGCCGCCAACACGTCTTCACGCTAGCGCGCGGGCGAAACCTGCTCGTCGGCCCAGCCCGCCTCACCGCGCGCCAGCGCCGCGGTCGCCAGGACCATCACCACCACCGCGGCCACCAGGGTGATCCAGCCCGCCTCGCCGGGGCGCAACGCCTCCCCCAGCACCACGACGCCGAGCGCGGAGGCGACGACGGGTTCGGTCACCGTCATCGTCGGCAGCGACGCCGTGATCGCGCCGGCCCGGAAGGCCGCTTGCTGATACGCGGTGCCTGCCACCGCGACCAGCGCCCACGCATACAGCTCGGGGGTGCGCAGCAGCTCCCACAACCCGTCGCCCAGTCGGTCCACCACGGCCTTGGTGAGGATCGCGAAGATGCCCCACAGCGCGCCGGACACCACCGCCAGCAGGATCGCCCCGATCGGCTTGCCGGACCAGATCCGCGCGCCGGCCACACACAGCACCAGCAGCGGGCCCAGCACGGCGACGACGGCCAGCCAGGCCTCCGTCCCGGCGCGGGCCTGGCCTTCCGTGGGGTTGCCGACGGTCACGATCACCGCCACCGAGATCGCCAGCAGCACCGCCCACGTCCATTCGAAGCGGGTGACCCGGCGCCGGTAGGCCCGGGCATTGAGTGGCAGCGCGAACAGCAACGAGGTCACCAGCAGCGCCTGCACCAGCAATACCGATCCGAATCCCAGCGCTGCGGCCTGCAGACCGAACCCGACCGCCGAGACCAGGCTGCCGACCCACCAGACCCGGTCGCGCAGCAGTCGCAGGAACAGCGTGAGGTGGCTGACGTCCTCGTCGGTCACCTCGTGGGCGGAGCGCTGGTGGATGACATCGCCGATGGCGATGAACAGGGCGGCACCGAGCGCCAGTAGTGCGGCGATATCCGCCTTGTCCAACGCGGCCTCCTCGGGGGTTCGGGTCCTGAGGTTGCCGGTAAAGCGGTTCGGATCGCAACCGCAGATCGCCCACGCATCGCGAAGCTGTGCGCACGGACGGGACCGACCTGCTTGAATAACGGGCGGAAGCATCGGGCGCCGCGTCGCGCGGCAGGTGCGCGGGTCAAACCGCGCGGGAGTGCGAGGAAGAGATGACAAGCAGCGATTCAGGGCCGGGCGAGACCGCCGAGACATCGGCGCCCAAACCGACACCGAAACCGATCCCGCGGCCCGGACCGCGGCCCGCACCCCATCCCCGGCCGGCGGCGGCCGCCGCGCCGGTCGTGCCGCCGTCGGTGGACCCGCACCGGTTCGGCCGCGTCGAGGACGACGGCACGGTCGTGCTGATCACCTCTGCCGGTGAGCGCGTCATCGGGTCCTGGCAGGCCGGCGACGCCGAGGCGGCCTACACCCATTTCGGTCGCCGCTTCGACGATCTGAACACCGAGGTCGTGCTGCTGGAAACCCGGCTGGCCGCCGGCAGCGGGGATGCCCGCAAGATCAAGTCCGCCGCGACGACGCTGCTGGAGACGCTGCCTACGGCCGCGGTTCTCGGTGATGTCGACTCGGTGCAGGCCCGGTTGAACAGCATCCTCGAACACGCCGACGGGGCCGCCGCCGAGGAACGCGCCCGGCGCGATGAGCACCGCGCGGCACAGACCGCACGCAAGGAAGCCCTGGCCGCCGAGGCCGAGGAGATCGCGAACGCCACCGGCCAGTGGAAGGCCGCGGGCGACCGGCTCCGGGCCATCCTCGACGAGTGGCGCACCATCACCGGGTTGGACCGCAAGACCGACGACGCGCTGTGGAAGCGCTACTCGGCGGCGCGCGAGACGTTCAACCGGCGCCGGGGTTCGCATTTCGCCGAGCTCGATCGCGAACGCGTCGGTGCGCGCCAGGCCAAGGAGGCCCTGTGCGAGAAGGCCGAGAAGCTCAGCGATTCCACGGACTGGGCAGCGACCGCGGCGACCTTCCGCGATCTGCTCGCCCAGTGGAAGGCGGCCGGACGTGCGGCCAAGGATGTCGACGATGCGCTGTGGGCACGTTTCAAGGCCGCCCAGGACACGTTCTTCGCCGCCCGCAATGCCGTACACGCCGAGCGGGACGCCGAGTTCAGCGCCAATGCCGACGCCAAGGAAAAGCTGCTGACCGAGGCCGAGCGCATCGACGTCTCCGACCCCAAGGCCGCCCTGTCCGCGTTGCGCAATATCGGCGACAAGTGGGACGCCATCGGCAAGGTTCCCCGTGAGCGGTCGGCAGATCTGGAACGCCGGTTGCGGGCGGTGGAGAAGAAGGTCCGCGACGCGCAGACCGTCGATCACACCGATGCCGAGGCCAAGGCCCGTGCCGACCAGTTCCGGGAACGGGCCGAACAATTCGAGCGCCAGGCGGAGAAGGCCGAGGCGGCCGGCAAGACCAAGGACGCCGAGAAGGCCCGGGCCAGTGCCGCGCAGTGGCGCGAGTGGGCGGATACGGCCGCCGAGGCCGTCACCAAGAAACGTTAGCCCTCGTCGTCCAGCAGCGACTTGCGCTGCTGGGCGGCGATCGCCGCGCGCCGCTCTTCCTCGGCACTCAGATGCACCGCGGTACGCGTCCACACCACCCGCGCCCAGTGGAAGGCCAGGACCAGCACCGCGATCCAGGCGATGATCAATCCGATGCCGGGCCCGGGCAGATCACCGCTCGCGGTCTGCCGGGACCACACCGCGAGCATGCCGGCCGGGCAGGCGACGGTGGTGCCCGCCAGCGCGATCCAGGCCAGCGTCCAGCGCCGGGTCAGCAGCGCAAGGATCGAGAACCCGACGCCGAACACCAACGCCAGCCAGACGAACACGCGTGAGGGCAACGACAGTCCGGTGCTGTGGGCGACATCGCTGGCCACCAGGATGTCCAGTCCGCGCGCCGATCCGGTGTGCGGCAGCACGAAGGTGCCGAGCAGCACGAAGACGCAGACCGCCACCACCATCGCGCGGGCACCGGGGTCGATCTCGGCGGCGACGCGGCGTTCGGCCGCTTCCAGGTCGTCCTTGAAGTCCTCGAACTCCGGCGGATTCTTCTCACTCACAATGCGCATCCAGTCGTCGAACAATCGGTGGTGGTGGCCGCCGCCGGCGCGCCGATGCCCGGCATGCCGAGGCCGACGCCGGTCACCGGCCGCAGGCCCGCGGCGTGCGCATCGCCGGCGCGAGTGCGGCGATGGGTATGAAGCGGGCCGTCGGCCACCAGGAAGTGGGGGGCGGCACGGGTCACCGTGGTGGTGACGATGTCGCCGGGGCGCACGTCGGCGCCCCCTGCGTGGAAATGCACCAACCGACCGTCGCGTGCGCGGCCGGACAGGCGTGCGGTGGCGGCGTCCTTGCGCCCCTCCCCCGCGGCCACCAGCAACTCGACCTCACGGCCCACCTGTGCCTTGTTCTCCGACCACGAGATCTGTTCCTGGAGGTCGACGAGCCGTTGATACCGCTCGCTGACAACCTCTTTGGGCAGCTGGTCGGGCAGGGTCGCGGCGGGGGTTCCCGGCCGCTTGGAGTACTGGAAGGTGAAGGCGCTGGCGAATCTCGCTCGGGCCACCACGTCGAGGGTGGCCTGAAAATCCTCTTCGGTCTCGCCGGGGAACCCGACGATGATGTCGGTGGTGATGGCCGCCTGCGGTATGGCGGAGCGGACACGGTCGATGATCCCGAGGAACTTCTCGGCGCGATAGGACCGACGCATCGCCTTGAGGATGCGGTCGGATCCGGACTGCAACGGCATGTGCAGCGTGGGACAGACATTCGCCGTGGTGGCCATCGCCTCGATCACATCGTCGGTGAACTCGGCCGGATGCGGCGAGGTGAACCGAACCCGTTCCAGCCCGTCGACGGTTCCGCAGGCACGCAACAACTCCGCGAAGGCACCCCGGTTACGCGCGATCGTCGGGTCGGCGTAGGAGACGCCGTAGGCATTGACGTTCTGGCCGAGCAACGTGACTTCGAGCACACCCTGGTCGACCAGCGTCTGCACCTCGGCCAGGATCTCGCCGGGACGGCGATCGACCTCCTTGCCGCGCAACGCGGGCACGATGCAGAACGTACAGGTGTTGTTACAGCCGACCGAGATGGAAACCCAAGCGGCATAGGCTGATTCGCGCGCGGCTGGCAGGGCCGAAGGAAATTCCTGCAAGGCCTCGGCGATCTCGACCTGGGCCACCCGCTGATGACGGGCCCGCTCCAACAAGACCGGCAGCGACCCGATGTTGTGGGTACCGAACACAACATCGACCCACGGAGCCTTCTTCAGGACGGTGTCGCGGTCCTTCTGGGCCAGACACCCGCCGACCGCGATCTGCATGTTCGGATCGGCCGCCTTGCGCGGCGCGAGGTGACTGAGGTTGCCGTAGAGCTTGTTATCGGCGTTCTCGCGCACCGCGCAGGTGTTGAACACCACGATGTCGGCATCGGCACCCTCGGCGGCGCGCGCGTAACCGGCGGCCTCGAGCAGGCCCGACAGCCGTTCGGAATCGTGCACGTTCATCTGGCAGCCGTAGGTGCGCACCTGATAGGTGCGCACGTCGACGTCGGCGGGTGCCGCAAGATCCGCCTGTGCGTCGGCAGCAACCATGGAACTCACGACGATCATGTTACGGGGGTGTCGATACCGCCCATCCTGAGCGTTCCCTGGGTAGGGTCAGGGCCCATGACCACCGCGGCTTCGGTCCCGATGATCTCGATGCAGGCTGTCGACAAGCATTTCGGCGATCTCCACGTGCTCAAGGACATCAATCTCGACGTCCCGCGCGGTCAGGTCGTCGTGGTGCTCGGTCCGTCGGGTTCGGGCAAATCCACCTTGTGCCGCACCATCAACAGGCTCGAGCCGATCGACACGGGAACCATCACCATCGACGGCGAGGTGCTGCCCGAGGAGGGCCGCAAGCTGGCCCAGCTGCGCTCCGACGTCGGGATGGTGTTCCAGTCGTTCAACCTGTTCGCCCACAAGACGATCATCGAGAACGTCATGCTGGCCCCGGTCAAGGTGCGCAAGATCGCCAAGGACGCAGCGCGTGCCGACGCGATGAAGCTGCTGGAGCGCGTCGGTATCGCCAATCAGGCCGACAAGTACCCCGCGCAACTCTCCGGTGGGCAGCAGCAGCGTGTCGCGATCGCCAGGTCGTTGGCGATGAGTCCGAAGGTGATGCTCTTCGACGAGCCCACCAGCGCGCTGGACCCCGAGATGATCAACGAGGTGTTGGCCGTCATGACCGATCTGGCCACCGAGGGGATGACGATGCTGGTGGTCACCCACGAGATGGGCTTTGCGCGGCGTGCCTCACAGCGGGTGGTCTTCATGGCCGACGGCGCGATCGTGGAGGACGCCGAGCCGGAGGAGTTCTTCGGCAATCCGAAATCCGACCGTGCCAAGGACTTCCTCGGCAAGATTCTCAATCACTGAATCGAAGGAGCACGTGATGTCATTTCGAGTTCGGGTGGCCGCTGCCGCCGTCCTGGCCGCAGCACTGCCACTCACCCTGGCCGCCTGCGGCGGCGGATCGGGCGGTGACGAGAACAAGGTGGTCATCGGTACCAAGTTCGACCAGCCGGGCCTGGGCCTGAAGAACCCGGACGGGTCGATGAGCGGGTTCGATGTCGATGTGGCGACCTATGTGGCCGAACAGCTCGGCTACACCCCCGATCAGATCGAGTGGAAGGAAGCCCCGTCCGGTCAGCGCGAGACGCTGATCCAGAACGGGCAGGTGGACTTCATCGCCGCCACCTACTCGATCACGGACGCGCGCAAGGAGAAGGTCAGCTTCGCCGGTCCCTATCTGGTGACCGGCCAGAGCCTGTTGGTGCGGGCGGACAATTCCGACATCGTCGGCGCCGAATCGCTGGAGAACAACAAGAAGCTGTGCTCGGTCACCGGCTCGACCCCGGCCCAGCGCATCAAGGACAAGTACCCCGGCGTCCAGCTGCAGCAGTACGACACCTACTCGGCCTGCGTGGAGGCGCTCAAGAGCGGCGCGATCGATGCGGTGACCACCGATGAGGTGATCCTGGCCGGGTATGCCGCCCAACAGCCGGGCACCTTCAAGCTCGTCGGTGAACCGTTCTCGCAGGAGAACTACGGCATCGGGCTGAAGAAGGACGACACCGACCTGCAGACCAAGATCAACGACGCCATCACCAAGATGGAGACCGAGGGCAAGTGGGCCGCAGCGTTCGAGAAGAATCTGGGCCCGGCCGGTATCGCCACACCCCAGCCGCCCGCCGTCACGAAGTAGGCGGATCCACCGGGTGGAAGTTTTCAGCGAGTACCAGGACCGGATCTTCGCCGCGTTCCTGGTCACCATCGAGCTGACCGTGTATGCGGCGATGGGTGCACTGGTACTGGGCACCGCCCTGGCCGCAATGCGGCTCTCACCGGTACCGGTGATGCGGGCGGTGGGCACCAGCTATGTCAACGTGGTGCGCAACACCCCGCTGACCCTGATCCTGGTGTTCTGCTCGTTGGGCCTGGCCAACACGCTGCACATCACGCTGACCGACCCGACGTCGCCGACGTCGATCGTCGACAGCAACTTCCGCCTGGCGGTCCTCGGGCTGACGGTCTACACAGCGGCGTTCGTGTGTGAGTCCATCCGCTCCGGGGTGAACACCGTGCCGATGGGTCAGGCCGAGGCGGCGCGTTCGCTCGGCCTGACCTTCTCGCAGAATCTTCGGATCATCTTGCTGCCGCAGGCTTTTCGAGCGGTCATCATCCCACTCGGTTCGGTGCTGATCGCGTTGACGAAGAACACCACCATCGCCTCGGCGATCGGTGTCGCCGAGGCGGCACTGCTGATGAAGGAAATGGTGGAGAACACCTCGGCACTGCTGGTGGTCGGTTCCATCTTCGCCATCGGGTTCGTCATCCTGACCCTGCCGATGGGCTTGCTGTTCGGGTGGCTGGGCAGGCGCTGGGCGGTTTTGCGGTGATGAGCGCTTGCGCGAAGAACAGACAACACATGAGCGCTTGCGCGAAGAACAGACAACACATGAGCGCTCGCGCGAAGAGCAGTGAGCACATGAGCGCTTGCGCGAAGAGCGGAGAGCACTGATGACAGGCTCGTCCGTCCTGTTCGATGCGCCCGGTCCCCGCGCGCGCAAGATCAACATGGTCCTGGCCGTTCTGACGGCCCTGGTGTTCGCCGCGATCCTGGGCTGGGTGGCGTGGAAGTTCGCCTCCGCGGGGCAGTTCGATGCCGCCAAGTGGGAGCCGTTCTTCACCGCCGATCTCTGGACCACCTACGTGCTGCCCGGTATCAAGGGCACGCTGACCGCCGCCGCGGTGTCGATCGTGCTGGCCCTGGTGTTGGGCTGCCTGCTCGGGATCGGACGGCTCTCGCCGGTGCGGGCCATCAGCTGGGGCTGTGGCGTGTTCGTGGAGTTCTTCCGCGCGGTACCGGTGCTGATCATGATGCTGTTCTCATACGCACTGTTCGCGATGTACGGGGTGTTCGCCTCGGAATACCTGGCACTGGCCGGGGTGATCACCGGCCTGACGTTGTACAACGCGGCGGTGATCGCCGAGATCGTGCGCACCGGTGTGCACGCGCTGCCCCGCGGCCAGGCCGAGGCCGCCTCGGCGCTGGGCATGACGTGGACCCAGACGATGGCCAGCGTGCAGCTCCCCCAGGCCATCACCTCGATGCTGCCGGTTCTGGTGTCACAGATGGTCGTGGTCCTCAAGGACACCGCGATCGGCTATCAGATCACGTTCGTCGAGATGGTTCGCCAGGCGCAGAGCGTCGGGTCCGCCTATAGCAACTACATCCCGGCGCTGATGGTCATCGCGGTGTTGATGATCGGGCTGAACTTTGCCCTCTCCTCGTTGGCCACGCGACTCGAGGCCAGGCTGCGGCGGTCCAAGAAGGGCCCTGAACCGCAGGCGGCACGGCCGATCGTTCAGGACGGATCGGGAGTGTGATTGCGGGCCAGCGCCAGACCGGCGCAGGCGATCACCGAGCAGCACACCATCACGATGCCCAGCGGGCCCGCGGTGTGCTCACCGGCAAGACTCACCAGGGGTGAGACGGCGGCGGCCAACAGGAACTGGGTGGCACCCAGGACCGCCGAGGCGCTCCCGGCCGCCCGCGGCGCTGCCGACAGAGCCAGAGCAGTGGTGGTGCCGAAGACCAGACCCATGCCGGCGTCGGCGGCGAACAGCGGGAGCGCCAGCCAGCCTGCCGCGAGGTCGGTGTAGGCCAGCGCCAGCACCACGACGCTGGCGACGGAAATGACCGCCAGCCCGGCGGTGGCCAGCACATGCGGTTCGGTGCGGGCCGACAGCCGCGCGCTCAGCGCACTCACCAGCAGCAGGCCGAGAGCATTGACACCGAATACCGCGCCGTACTGGGCGGCACTCAGGCCCATCATCGTCTGGTAGACGAACGGTGAGGCCGAGATATAGGCCATCAGCACCGCGAAGGCGAAACCGAACGCGACAACGTTGCCGATGTAACGACGCCCGAGCAATTGACGCAATGGCGAGCCTGCGGTGACTTTCTCGGCCCGCAGCGCGGTGCGACGCTCCTCGGTGTGCGTCTCGCGGATGACGATGAGCGCGGTGATGAGCATCAGAGCGACCAGCACCAGGATGATCGCCAGCGCGCCGCGCCAACCCACCGGACCGACAAGGAAACCACCGGCCAGCGGAGCAACGATCGGAGCAATGCCGCCGACGATCATCATGAGGCTGAAGGCCCGGGCAGCGGCACGGCCGGTGGCCAGGTCGGAGATGATGGCGCGGCCGATCACCATACCCGCCGCACCCGTCAGGCCCTGCGCCAGCCGGGCGGCGATGAGCACCTCGATGGTTGGCGCGAACACCGCGACCGCACTCGCACCCACACAGATCGCGGCACCGATCCACAGCGGCTTCACCCGCCCGTAGCGATCCGAGAGCGGGCCGAAGATCAACTGCCCCAGCGCCAGACCGATCAGAAACGTGGTCAGGGTCAGCTGCACCGTGGTCGGCGAGGTATGCAGATCGTCGACCATCTCGGGGAAGGCGGGCAGATAGAGGTCGGTGGCGAACGGGGCCACCGCCGACAACAGCGCAAGGGTGACGAGTAGGCCGACGGTGATCCGTGGTGCCGCGTCCGCGCGCGGGGTGTCGACAGAGGTGGTCATGCAGCGGCTCCAAATTGGTTATCAAATGATAGTTATATAACTATAACTATCAGGTAGGGTGGCGATCATGCAAGCTCGATCCGCTCACACCGAGCAGCTCGCCGACCTGGCCGACCTCCTGATGGCGGTCTCCCGCGCGATCCGGGCCCGCACCATGGCCGATCCGTCCGTACTCGACCTCTCCACGACCGAGGTGACGGTGCTGCGCTATATCGACCACCACCCCGGCATCGGCCCCAGCGCGGTCGCGACCGGAACCGCCCTGCAACGCAGCAACCTGAGCCGGGCGCTGCGCGACCTGGAACGCAAGGGCCTGGTCGAACGAACGCCGGATCCGGCCGACAATCGCCAATTCCTACTTCGCACAACCGAACTGGCCGCCGAAGACCTCGCCCGCATCCGCGCTGTCTGGGCATCCGTCATAGCGGATGCCATCGGTGGCGCACTCGACGACCACCGCGATCTCCCCGCGGCGCTGCGCTTGCTGGCCGCGTTGGAACGCGGACTGCAGTAGCCGCGTTCGGATCCGCGGGATCACACCCGGGAATGAAGCACGGCGCGCACTGTTATCTCCACAAGAGTCAACAACCGATCGGTTCGGCACGAACCGTTCCAGCTCTCGGAGGACGTCATGACCGATAACACCCGTACTGCACCACTGGCAGGCCGCCGCGCATTGGTGACCGGCGCCTCGCGCGGTATCGGCGCCCAGATCGTGCGCCGCCTGGTCGCCGACGGTGCGTCGGTCGCCTTCACCTACAACTCCTCGCCCACCCCGGCACAACAACTGGTCGACGAACTGACCACCGCGGGCGCCAAGGTGGTGGCCATTGCGGCCGACTCCGCCGACGCGCAGGCAGTCACCGCCTCGGTCGAGTCCGCCGCCGCCGAACTCGGCGGCCTGGACATCCTGGTGAACAATGCCGGTGTCGCCTCCGGCGCACTCATCGAGGACTTCGATCTCGAGGAATTCGACCGCATCGTGGACATCAACGTGCGTGGCGTATTCGTGGCCACCAAGGCCGCCGTGCCACACCTGAGCACGGGCGGGCGCATCATCAACATCGGCAGCGTGAACGCCGAACGCGTTCCGGTGCCGGCCTTTTCGGTGTATGCGCTGTCCAAGGCGGCGGTCGCCGGATTCACCCGCGGCCTGGCCCGCGAACTCGGGCCGCGCGGTATCACCGTCAACAACATCCAGCCGGGGCCCATCGCCACCGACATGAACCCCGCCGAGGGCCCACTCGCCGAGCAGATGACCCCGCTACTGGCCGTCGGGCACTACGGCAACACCGGTGATGTCGCCAGCGCCGTGGCCTTTCTGGCCTCCCCCGATTCGGGCTACATCACCGGTATCAACTTGAATGTCGACGGCGGATTCCTGATCTGAGGCCGCCGCTCCGGCGGCCAGCGTCCGCAGCCGCAACCGGGTTTCGGTGAGCTGGGCTTGGCGCTTGTCGAGACGGCCGGCGACCTCGTCCAGAGCGGCCCGCAGGTCGGGACACATGTGCAGGAATGTCCCTCGCTCGTCGGTGCGGGCACAGTCGAGATACCGCCGAATGGTGGATGCGCCGAGCCCGGCACCGATCATCAGCTGGATCTGCTTCACCCGGGTGACATCCTCCCGGTCATACCGCCGGTAACCGTTGGCGGTCCGACCGGGAACCAGCAGTCCACGGTCCTCGTAATGCCGCAGTGCACGGGCGCTGACACCGGCCGCCGCGGCCAGCTCACCGATCAGCACGACGGTGAATTCCGGACTCGGTCTTGACATTCACGCGGGCGTGAAGCTTTAGCGTCGGGTGCATGACATCGACAACCGCACGGCGTGCCGTAATCATCCACGGATATTCGGCCACGCCGCACGACCATTGGTTCGGTTGGCTGGCCGAAGAGCTCGACACCCGTGGCATCACCACCTCGGTGCCTGCCATGCCGAGTCCGCAGGCACCCGAGCCCGGACCGTGGTTGCGTACCGTGCGCGACACCGTCGGCATCCCGAACGCAGAAACGATCGTGGTGGGACACAGTCTCGGATGTCTCACCGTGCTGCGATATCTGGCCGCACTTCGCACGCCCTGGCGACTCGGCGCCCTGGTCCTGGTTTCCGGGTTTGTCGATCCGTGTCCGGCCCTGCCGAATCTCAACGACTACATCAACGGCGGATGCCCGGTGGACGGGCTGGCAGAACGTATCGACCGGCTGGCGCTGTTCCGTTCCGACGCAGACGATTACGTCCCGATCGAACACACCGACCGTCTCGCCGCGTCACTGGGGACCACCGCCGTCGTGGTCCCAGGAGCCGGGCATTTCCTCGGCTCCGACGGCGTGACGAGGCTGACGCAGGTGCTCGACGTGCTGATCTAAACCGCCCGGCGTTCACGCTCTGCCGCCAATCCTTCGCGGACCACGTCGAAGGCCATGCCCTGGTTGTACCCGCGACGAGCCAGCATCGCGACCAATCTGCGGATCACCTTCAGCTCGTCATCGAGGCGTTCCCGACGCAACTTGTCGGCGACCAGGCGCTCGGCTTGGACCCGCCACTCGCCCGCGTCGACGCTGTCGAGCGTCTCGGCGATCAATTCGTCGTCGACACCTTTGGTGCGCAGCTCGGCGGCCAACGCGCGCTTACCCTTTCCCGAATTGGTCCGACGGCTACGGACCCACTCCTGGGCAAACGCCGCGTCGTCGAGCAACCCCACCTCGACCAGCCGGTCGAGCACCCGCGCGCTGACATCGTCGGGGAAGCCGCGTTTGGTCAGCGCGGTTTCCAGCTCGGCCCGAGTGCGGGCCCGGACGGTGAGCAGGCGAAGGCATACGTCCCGCGCCTGCTCCTCCCGTTTGGGTCCGGCCGGCTTCTCAGAAGTCGACGGGGGCGGGCAGAACGTCATCATCGGTCAGCACGGCACCGATACCGAGCTTCTCCTTGATCTTCTTCTCGATCTCGTTGGCCGCATCGCCGTTCTCCAACAAGAACTTACGGGCATTCTCCTTGCCCTGTCCCAGCTGCTCACCCTCGTAGGTGAACCACGAACCGGACTTGCGGATGAAGCCGTGCTCGACACCCATATCGATGAGCGAGCCCTCGCGGCTGATGCCGTGGCCGTACAGGATGTCGAACTCGGCCTGCTTGAACGGCGGAGACACCTTGTTCTTGACGACCTTGACGCGGGTGCGGTTACCGACGGCGTCGGTTCCGTCCTTGAGCGTCTCGATACGGCGCACATCCAGGCGCACCGAGGCGTAGAACTTCAACGCCTTACCACCGGTGGTGGTCTCGGGCGAACCGAACATCACGCCGATCTTCTCGCGCAGCTGGTTGATGAAGATGGCCGTGGTGCCCGAGTTGTTCAGCGCGCCGGTCATCTTGCGCAGCGCCTGGCTCATCAGGCGGGCCTGCAGACCGACATGGCTGTCACCCATCTCACCCTCGATCTCGGCGCGCGGCACCAGGGCGGCGACCGAGTCGATGACGATCAGGTCGATGGCCCCGGACCGCACCAGCATGTCGGCGATCTCCAGCGCCTGCTCACCGGTATCGGGCTGGGACACCAGCAGGGCGTCGGTATCCACCCCCAGCTTCTTGGCGTACTCGGGATCGAGCGCGTGCTCGGCGTCGATGAACGCCGCGATACCGCCGGCGGCCTGGGCGTTGGCCACCGCGTGCAACGCAACGGTGGTCTTACCCGAGGATTCCGGGCCGTAGATCTCGACGACGCGGCCGCGCGGCAGACCGCCGATACCCAGCGCCACGTCCAGCGAGATGGAGCCGGTGGGGATGACCGAGATGGGCTGGCGAACCTCTTCACCGAGGCGCATCACCGAACCCTTGCCGTAGTTCTTCTCGATCTGGGCCATCGCCAGTTCGAGTGCCTTTTCGCGATCGGGAGCCTGTGGCGCCATGGGAGTACCTCTCCGTAGTCGTGCGGTTGACCGGGGTTCCGGTCGGTTGGCTGCGAGACTAGAACGCACCACCGACAAGTGACTCCGGCCGAATGATCACCACATTAGCGAACAGGTGTTCGAAGGCAAGGTGACACGCCGCGCATCGCGGGCGCGGGTGTCGCAGGTCGGTATTCTCGGGCGATGACTCAGCGTGCGGACCTGCGGATTCCCTTCGCCGGTGCAGAACTCGCCGTATACCTGTACCGGCCCGACACCGACAACACGCCAGGCGTCGACACGCCCTGCGTCGTCATGGCCCACGGGTTTTCCGGCACCCGTGACGACGGCCTGCCGCCCTACGCCGAGGCATTCTGCGCGGCCGGTTACGCCGTCGCCCTGTTCGACTACCGCGGTTTCGGCGCGTCGACCGGTCGGCCCCGTCAACTGATCGACATCGCCGCCCAGCACGCGGACTACCGGGCCGTCGTGGAGTGGGCCCGCGGACTCGACGGCATCGACGCGAACCGCATCGTGTTGTGGGGATCCTCATTCAGCGGCGGTCACGTGCTCGCCATCGCCGCAGACGAGCCGTCCATCGCGGCCGTGGTCTCCCAGGCGCCGTTCACCGATGCGCTGCCCACCCTGGCCAAAGTCGCGCCGCTGACATCGGCACGCATCACGATCGCCGCGATCCGCGATCAGATCCGGGCCTGGCGGGGCGGGCCGCCGCTGCTGATACCCGCCGTCGGGGCACCCGGCACGGTCGCGGCGATGACCGCGCCGGACGCACAGCCGGGCTTCGCCGCGATCGTGGGACCGGAGTCGCTGTGGCGCAACGAATTTTCGGCGCGCCTCATGTTGCGCTTCCCCTTCTACCGACCGGTACGCGCGGCCCGGCGGCTACGGATGCCGGTGCTGGTGTGCGTGTGTGACAGCGATACCACCGCGCCGCCGCGATCGACCGTCACCACGGCCGAACGCGCTCCCCGCGGTGAGCTGCGCCGCTATCCGTACGGCCACTTCGACATCTATCTGGATCCGCGGGTCCGTATCGATCAGGTGGAGTTCCTGGATCGGGTGCTCGCCCGCCGGTAGGCCCGACCGGTCACCACTGATCGCGCGGCACGTCGAAATCCGCGCACAGCGCCCGCCACACATCCCGCGGCTCGACCCCTGCCTCGATGGCCTCGGCGGCGGTCCGACCTCCCAGCGCGCTGAGTACATGATCCACGAGCACCGACGCGCCGTAGGCGGCACCGAACCGGCCGGTGACACGATCGTTGAACTCGGTGAGACGCACGCCGCCAACCTACCGACCACTAGCGGGTCGGAGCCAGCGCGTCATGGCACACCCGTACCGGATCAGTCACCGCCTCGGCACCGGACCCGGCCCGCTGCGCGGCATCGCGGTATCCAGGATCCGCCAGCACGGCGGCCACGGCAGCCGATAGCGACTCGGGGGTCAACGGCCGGATCAGACGTCCCGATCCCTGGCGCACCACCCTATTGGCGATCTCCCATTGGTCACCACCACCCGGGACGGTGACCAGCGGCACCCCGTGCAGCAAGGCCTTGGCGACGATTCCGTGACCACCACCGCAGACCAGCACATCGGCGCGGGCCAACAGCGCGTCCTGACGTCCCAGCCCGGCCACGGCCCACTCCGGCATCGCCAGCTCGGGACCGCCGAGGCGCGAGATGGCCACGCGTGCCCCGGCGGGTAGTTCCCGGCCTGGCCGCAGGGCGGTCAGCGCCAGTTCGGCAAGCCCCGCGGCCCCGGTCACGGCGGTCGAGGGCGCCACGACCACCAGCGGGCCGCCGCCCGGCGGGGGCTCCAGCACCGCCTCGGTGGGCTCGAAATGCAAGGGGCCGACAACGACTGCCTCGGCAGGCCAGTCCGGTCGCGGAACCTCGAGGGCAGGCAACGTGGCGATCAGTCGCCGCAACGGTCCAGGTTCGCGGGCCGACAGTCCGATCGCCATCCTGGCCTGCTCCCGGTGCCGATGGCCTGCCCGGATGGAGCGTGCCGTCAGCGCGCGCATCACCGTGTCGCGCATTCTCCCGCGCAGGCCAACCCCGGGTGCGAGGCCGCTGCCCAGTGGCGGCAGACCCTTCGAAGGCAGGTAGAGCGGATGTGGGTTCAGCTCGATCCAGGGCACACCGAGCAGCTCGGCGGCCATCCCGCCGCACGCGGTGATGACGTCGGAGACCACCAGATCGGGTGCGATGGCAAGTATTCCTGGCACATTGAGTACCGCCATCCGCGCGGCCCGACGATGGATCTTGGCACCCGCATCACCGTCGTCGTCGGTGCCCTCGGGGTCCAGGCCCGCCAACAGCTCGGCGTGCAGCCCTGCCGACCGGGCAGTGTCCAGCCACTGTTCGCCCGTGAACAGGACGGGAGCATCGCCGGCCTCGCGCAACCGCAGGCACAGCGCGATCGCCGGGAAGGCATGCCCGGGATCCGGTCCGGCCACCACAGCTACGCGCACACCGCACACCCTGTCACATACGCTGAGTTCCATGACCGACCAGGCATCCCCGACCAGCACCGACGCCGCCGATATCGCGACGGTGGAGAAGTTCCTGTTCTCGCTGCGTGGACCCGACCTCGACACGGCGGCAGCGTTGATCGACGACGATATCGTCTACCAGAACGTCGGGTTTCCGACCGTTCGGGGAAGTCGACGCGTCCTTGCCGTGTTCCGGGGTCTGGACCGGCCCGCCTTCGGGTTCGACGTGGCCATCCACCGGACCGCTTCCGATGGTGGTGTCGTGCTCAACGAGCGCACCGATGTCCTGATCATCGGTCCGGTGCGGCTGCAGTTCTGGGTCTGCGGCGTGTTCGAGGTCCGCGACGGTCGCATCACCCTCTGGCGCGATTATTTCGACATGTTCGACATGACCAAGGCGCTGGTGCGCGGATTGGCCGGAGCGGTGATCCCCGCGCTGCGGCCTCGGCTGCGATGACCGGGTTGCGATGACCAGGTCGAAACCGAATCTGTTCCAGCTGATCGGTTACTGTCTGGGCCGTCGGCTCCCCGATTCGATGCTCGACTGGGTCCGCAACGACCTGGCCGGTCCGGGCGCCACGCGGCGATTGATGCTACGGGTGTTGGTCCCGGCGGTGTTGGTGCTCGCGCCCTTCTGGCTCATCCCCACCACGCTGTATGTGCACCTGTCGATGACGGTGCCCATCCTGATCCCGTTCATCTACTTCTCCCATGCACTGAACAAGATCTGGCGTCGCCACATGTTGCGTGTACACGGCTTGAACCCAGCTCTGGTCGACGCGCTGGCGCGGCAACGCGACGCCGCCAAGCACCAGTCCTACATCGATCGGTTCGGCCCGCGCCCGGATTCCGCCGAGCTGGGCACGCACGACATCTGATCAGGCGCCGCGCCGGACCCCGATCTCGCGGAGGTCGCTGTAGGCCTGCGCCCAGCCCTGCAGCCGGTCGGTGGCGTTGACCAGTTCGTCACGGTAGCGCTGCTGGGCCATCGGCGAATGCGATACCGGACCAGCGTTCAGAGAGGACACCAATTGGGCTGCCGCGGTCACCATTTCGTCGTACTGACGGGCTCCGCGCTGCAGTTGCCCGGTGAAGGACGCGATTGTCGGCGCCAGATGCGCGCGCGAGCGCGGTGAGGCCGAGGCGGTGCGTTCCATGGCGACCACCTCGTCGGCGGTCGCGGCCATGGTGACCGCGGTCTGTCCGGCGGCGATCTCGATATCGCGCAGGTCGGCCTCGGGCAGCATCCGGCTGCGCCGGAGCACACCGAGCAACGAGTACAGCCCGCGCTCGGAGGACGCCAGGTCGGCCATCGGTTTGCGGGCCGCCGAACCCCAGGGCGGCATCCGCCTGGCAGTGGGACCGGCGGGCAGCGGTTCGGCACGCAACCAGCGGTAGCGCAGGAAGAGCAGGGTGGCCGGGAACGCGGCACCCGCGGCGACCACGCCGGTGACGATCAAGGCCCACACCGGGGTGCTCCATACCGCCAGCAACGCGGTCACCAGAATCCAGAAGCCGCTGCTGAGGCCGAAGAACAGACCCAGGCGAAGCGCCCAGCGGCGCTTGCGCAGCAGCTTGGCTCGCGGGTCGGACATGGCCGCGAGTTTGCTCGCCAGCAGGCCGGAGAACTCGGCGGCGGTGTCTATCCCGCCCTGGAGGCCCCGCTCGGCCACTGCGCGCCAACGCCCTCGGCGCCCCGATCGCGGTCCCGCGGCCATATCTCCTCCAGAACTATTGCGAGAGTGGGTTTTCCGGGGCAGCAGCCGGCGGATTGGCGGCCGGATTGGCCGTCGGCGCGGCGGCGTCACCCGCGGGCAGCGCCTCGCCGCGCATGGAGGCGCGGATCTGCTCGAGACGGGAGTGTCCGGCCATCTGCACGCTGGCCTGCTGGACCTCCATCATGCGGCCCTGTACCGAGTTCTGTGCCAGCTCGGTGGCACCCATCGCATTGGCGTACCGACGCTCGATCTTCTCGCGCACCTCGTCGAGGTTCGGGGTGGTGCCCGGTGCCGAGATCTCGCTCATCGACCGCAGCGAAGCGCTGACCTGCTCCTGCATCTTGGCCTGCTCCAGCTGGCTCAGCAGCTTGGTGCGCTCGGCGATCTTCTGCTGCAACACCATCGCGTTCTGCTCGACGGCCTTCTTCGCCTGGCCTGCGGCCTGCAGCGACTGATCGTGCAATGCCTTGAGGTCCTCGACGCTCTGTTCGGCGGTCACCAGCTGCGCGGCGAACGCCTCGGCGGCGTTGGTGTACTCGGTCGCCTTGGCGGCGTCACCGGCCGCGGTCGCCTGGTCGGCGAGCGTCAGCGCCTGGCGGACGTTGGCCTGCAGCTTCTCGATATCGGCCAATTGGCGGTTCAGGCGCATCTCCAGCTGACGCTGGTTTCCGATGACCTGTGCGGCCTGCTGTGTCAGGGCCTGGTGCTGGCGCTGAGCATCCTCGATCGCCTGCTGGATCTGAACCTTCGGATCGGCATATTCGTCGACCTTGGAGCTGAACAGCGCCATGAGGTACTTCCATGCCTTGACGAACGGATTGGCCATGAAGTTTCCCGCCTTCGCAATTCGGAGGTGCGCAACGTCTTGGGGTCAACCTATCGTTTCCGCACCCGATCAAGCCACCGCCATGGACACGACCTGAGGGATCACGACCTTGGTGCTGGCATCGATACCTGTCACGCCGCTGGCGGCATGCTCCTGGCGGGCGAGCTGCTCACCGGCGTCGAAGAGGACCCGCGACATCGGGATGTCCAGAGCGTCGCAGATGGCGCTGAGCAGCTCGCTGGAGGCCTCCTTGCGGCCCCGCTCCACCTCGGACAGATAGCCCAGGCTGACCCTGGCCGCGTCGGACACCTCACGCAGCGTCCGCCCCTGCCCGGTCCGTGCGCTACGCAGCACGTCGCCGATCACCTCACGCAGCAGTGTCGTCATATCAGGATCAACGCCCTCGGGGTCCTGTTGGTTCCCCACGGGCACCGCACTCGCTCAGGTGGACGGTCGGGCCCGGGAGTCGCGCACCGCCGACACCACGTAGTCGGCACCCGTCAGCACGGTCAGCAGGACGGCCAACCACATGATCGCGGTGGCCGTGGTCAACCACAGCCCCGAGATCGGCAGGATGAACAGACCGATCGCGACCGCCTGGACCAGCGTTTTCACCTTGCCGCCGCGGCTGGCCGGGATGACCCCGTGCCGGAGCACCGCCAATCGCAACACTGTGACACCGATCTCCCTGACCATGATGACGATCGTGATCCACCAGGGCAGATCGCCGAGCATCGACAACCCGATCAGCGCCGAGCCGATCAGCAGCTTGTCGGCGATCGGATCGGCCAGCTTGCCGAATTCGGTGACCATGCCGTAGGCGCGGGCCAGGGCGCCATCCAGGTGGTCGGTGATGACCGCCGTCGTGAACACGGCGAAAGCGATTGTTCGCCAGGACGTCTCGTGACCGTCACCGGCGAACAGGGCGGCCAGGAAGACCGGCACGAGCACAAATCGGACACCGGTCAGCAGATTGGCGACGTTGGCGACGGACGCACGGGGAACCACTGGATCGGTATCTGGTTGGCCCGGCACCGAAACAGAATATCGGTTGCTCTTGCCGATACTCTCGCTGCTGTGAGCGAGGCGGTCGATCAAGTCCCAGATGCCCTTGTCGTGCGCCGGGCCCGCACCTCCGATGTGCCGGCGATCAAGGATCTCGTGGACATCTATGCGGGCAAGATCCTGCTGGAGAAGAACCTGGTCAACCTCTACGAGGCGGTGCAGGAGTTCTGGGTGGCCGAGGCCGGCGGTGAGATCGTGGGCTGCGGTGCCCTGCACGTGCTGTGGGCCGACCTGGGCGAGGTACGCACCGTCGCGGTACATCCCAAGGTCCGCGGCAAGGGTGTCGGGCACCGGGTGGTCGCACAGCTGCTCGACGTGGCACGCGAACTGCACCTGCAGCGCATCTTCGTGCTGACTTTCGAGACCGATTTCTTCGGCAGGCACGGTTTCACCGAGATCGAGGGCACCCCGGTGACCGCCGAGGTCTACGAGGAGATGTGTCGGTCCTTCGATACCGGCATGGCCGAGTTCCTGGACCTGTCCTATGTGAAGCCGAACATCCTCGGCAACACCCGCATGCTGCTCACCCTCTAGCGATTTGTGGAGCGTGGGCCGCGACGGTGACGGCTCACGCTCCACAAATCGCGCTAGAAGTCGGGCTCGTCCTCGTCGTCGTCACCGCCGTTGGCGTCCGAGCCGCCCCGGATCAACGCCAGCGTGCCGGCCAGCTCGTCGGGTTTGACCAGCACCTCGCGTGCCTTGGAGCCCTCGGACGGACCGACGATATTGCGGGTCTCCATCAGATCCATCAGGCGTCCCGCCTTGGCGAATCCCACCCGCAGTTTGCGCTGCAGCATCGAGGTGGACCCGAACTGCGAGGACACCACCAGCTCGACGGCCTGCAGGAACACATCCATATCGTCGCCGATGTCGGGGTCGACATCGCCGCGCTCGCCACCGGTCGGTTTGGCCTTGGTGACGCCCTCGACGAACTCCGGCTCGGCCTGGGACTTGGTGGCCTCGACGACGGCGTGGATCTCCTCGTCGGTGATGAAGGCACCCTGCATGCGGATCGGCTTGTTGGCCCCCATCGGCAGGAACAGCCCGTCACCCATACCGATCAGTTTTTCGGCGCCGGCTTGGTCGAGGATGACGCGGCTGTCGGTCAGCGACGACGTCGCGAACGCCAATCGGGACGGCACATTGGTCTTGATCAGACCGGTGACCACGTCCACGGAGGGACGCTGAGTGGCCAGAACCAGATGGATACCGGCGGCGCGCGCCTTCTGGGTGATACGCACGATGGCTTCTTCGACGTCACGCGGCGCCGTCATCATCAGGTCGGCGAGCTCGTCGACGATGGCCAGGATGTAGGGATAGGGCTTATAGACCCGCTCGCTGCCCAGCGGGGTGCTGATCTCGCCGCTGCGCACCTTCTCGTTGAACACGTCGATATGACGCACCCGAGACGCCTGCATGTCCTGGTAGCGCTGCTCCATCTCCTCCACCAGCCAGGACAGCGCGGCGGCGGCCTTCTTCGGCTGGGTGATGATCGGGGTGATCAGGTGCGGGATGCCCTCATACGGCGTCAGCTCCACCATCTTCGGGTCGATCAGGATCATCCTGACCTCTTCGGGGGTCGCCCGCGCCAGCAACGACACCAGCATCGAGTTGACGAAGCTGGACTTACCCGAACCGGTCGAACCGGCCACCAGCAGGTGCGGCATCTTGGCCAGGTTGCAGGAGATGAAATCGCCCTCGATGTCCTTGCCGAGCCCGATCACCAGCGGGTGATGGTCACGGCGGGTCGACGGCGCGGTGAGCACATCGGACAGCCGAACCATTTCGCGGTCGGTGTTGGGCACCTCGATACCGACGGCGGACTTGCCGGGAATCGGCGCGAGCATGCGGACGCTCTCGGTGGCCACGGCGTAGGCGATATTGCGGTGCAGCGCGGTGATCTTCTCGACCTTCACGCCGGGGCCTAGTTCGACCTCGTAGCGGGTCACCGTCGGGCCGCGGGTGCAACCGGTGACGCTCGCGTCGACCTTGAACTGCTGCAGCACCGAGGTGATGGCGTCTTCCATCTGGTCGTTGGCGGCGGTCCGCAACTTCGGCGGGTCCCCGGCCACCAGCAGCTCCAGCGAGGGCAGCACGTAGGGCCCCTCGACGACCCGGTCCACCACCAGGGCGTCGTCCTCGGACTTCTTGGGCTTCTTCGGTTCCGGCTTGGGCCTGCGGGGCGGGGGCTTGGCCGCAACGGGCTCCGGAGCCGTGGGGGCCTCCTCGACCGGCAGCGGATAGTTGTCCATCGGCGTTCCGGCGGGCAACTCGGCGGTCGGCCACTGCTGTGCGTCGGCAGCTCCGAGGTCGTCGTCGCGGTCGTAGTAGGCGTCGGAGAAGTCATCGGTGACGGCCTCGGCGCCATCGTCGTAGTAGTCGTCTTCGTCGTACTCGTCGTCATAGTCGTCGTCGAAGCCACGAGTGCTGAACATGTCCCGCAACGTGTCGGGCAGCTCCCTGATGGTCGTGCCGGTCAACAGCAACACCCCGAACAGCACACCGATCACCAGTAACGGCGTCGCGATCCACACCGTCAGACCGTCCGAGAGCGGGCCGCCGATGACGAAACCGATGAATCCCGCGGCATCGCGGCGCGCGATCGAATCCAGGGGTGCACCGGCCCACACGTGCCACAGGCCGAGCACCGGCAGCGCGATCATGACCGAACCCAGGATCAGCCGGGGCCGGGCGTCGAGGTTGGGCTCGGTGCGCATCAGGACGACGGCGATGACGCCGAGCACAATGGGCACCAGCACGACGGCGCCGCCGACCACGGTGCGCAACACCATGTCGATCCAGCCGCCTACGGGCCGGGCGGCATCGAACCAGGAGCTGGCGGCGACGACGACCGCGAGCCCCAGCAGCGCCAGCGCGATCCCGTCGCGCCGGTGGCCCGGCTCCAGATCACGAGCCCGGCCGACCGAACGCGCGGTGGAGCCTGCGCCCTTGGCAACCATCAACCAGCCGGCCCGGGTTCCCCGGCCCATGGCGGCGCCTGCGGCGGCAAAGCGCGACGGTGAGCGGCGCGGCGCGGGTTTGCGCCGAGGCGGGGCCGGGCGCTTCGCCGGCTTACTTGCTGCCCGCGACTTGGTTCCCGAACTGCCCTTTGACGTGCTCGAACGGGCTCGGGACCGGGCGGCGGTCTTGTTGGCCATGGGTGCCAGCCTAGTCGCAGGGGCCTCTCTTTCACCATCAGCCACACCAGTCACAAATTGGTCTCGAACTCGGCATTTCCCCTGACCTGGGAGCGGCTGACCGTCTGGACTCCCCCGGTGACCCCCGCCACACCCGCAGTTAGGGTGGGTCGGCAAGCCACTCGGAGTTGAGGAGCACCATGCCCGTTGTCGTCGTCGCCACCATGACCGCCAAACCCGAATCCGTGGATACCGTTCGCGCGGCATGCACCGAGGCCATCGCCGAGGTGCACGACGAGCCGGGCTGCGAGCTGTACTCCCTGCACGAAGCCGACGGGACCTTCGTCTTCGTCGAACAATGGGCCGACGCCGACGCATTGCAGAAGCACGGCACCGCGCCGGCGATCGGGAAGCTGTTCGGGGCGATCGGTGACCACCTCGCCGGTGCACCGGACATCAAGATGCTGACACCGATCGTTGCCGGTGATCCCGCCAAGGGACAGCTGCGCGGTTAGATGGCCTGATGGGATCACTATCGGGAAAGGTCGCCTTCATCACCGGCGCAGCGCGCGGCCAGGGCCGGGCGCACGCGGTCAAGCTCGCCGGTGAGGGCGCCGACATCATCGCGGTGGACCTGTGCGATCAGATCGCCTCGGTGCCTTATCCGATGGCGACCCCCGACGACCTGGCCGCGACGGTCAAGCTCGTCGAGGAGGCTGGCGCGCGGATCTACGCCGCCGAAGCCGATGTACGGGATCGAGACGCGGTGAAGTCGGCATTGCGGGCCGGCACCGAAGCGCTCGGCGACCGGCTCGACATCGTCATCGCCAACGCGGGCATCGCCCCCATGTCCGGCGAGGACGCCTGGCAGGACGTGATCGACGTGAACCTCACCGGGGTGTACAACACCGTCGACGTGGCAATGAAGCCCATGGTCAAATTCGGCAACGGCGGGTCGATCGTGCTGACGTCCTCGGTGGCGGGGTTGGTCGGCATCGGCTCGCCGCTGGCCGGATCCATCGGCTACGCCGCCGCCAAGCACGGCATCGTCGGATTGATGCGGGTCTATGCGAACGTGTTGGCACAGTTCAATATCCGGGTCAACTCGATTCATCCGGCCGGTGTCGACACTCCCATGATCGACAACGACTTCATCCGCAGTTGGTTGCAGGGCATGGCCCAGCAGGAACAGCGCGGACCGGATATGTCCAACGCCCTGCCGGTGCAGACCCTCGACGTCGACGACATCGCCAATGCGGTGCTCTGGCTGGTATCCGATGCCGCCCGGTACGTCACCGGTGTCACGCTGCCACTGGACGCCGGATTCGTGAACAAGCGCTAGTGCCGTCGAATCCGGCCGCCCGCACCGCGATCGGACCGATGTTGCTGTCGGCCATCGAGGCGCTGGAGCCTCCGCAACGCCGGCTGATCGACGATGATCTGGCTGCTTGCTTTCTGCCGCGGGGCTCTCGGGCCCTGGCCGGGATGGCACGCGCGGGCTGGCTGCGCCGTGCCCTGATCGCGGCATCGGACCGGTCCGGACCGGGGCTTTGGGCCGGGATCGCCTGTCGCAAGCGCTATATCGATGACAAGGTGTCCGATCCGGCCAGCGAGACCGACGCCGTCGTCATCCTCGGATCCGGTCTGGACACCCGGCCGTATCGGATCGCCCGCTACAGCGATCTTCCGGTATTCGAGGTCGATCAGCAGACGAACATCGACCGCAAGAGAACAACGGTCGTCCGCGCGCTCGGCTCGGTGCCTACCTCGGTGCACCTCGTCGGTGTGGACCTCGAACGTGAGCCGTTGATGAACGCGCTGCACACCAATGGTTTTCGCGATACCGGCCGCACGCTCTACATCGCCGAAGGGCTCACCCAGTATCTGTCCCCAGCTGCGGTACACGAGTTGTTCGAACAACTCCGCCAGGCGACAGCCGGCAGCCGACTGGTCTTCAGCTACGTCCGCGCCGATTTCGTCGACGGCACCGAGAGATATGAGAGCGACGCGGTGTACCGCCGGTTCGTCCCACGATTGTGGAAATCCGGCTTCTCCCCCGAAAACCTGGAGGAGATGCTGCGCGGCCACGGCTGGCGGCTGATCGAGCAGGCCGGTCCGAGTTACTACCGCGACATCTACATCCGCCCCACCGGCCGGCCCCTGAGCGCATCGCCGATCGAATGGACGGCGCTGGCCGTGCGCAGCGACTAGATCTCGATGACGGTCGGCACGATCATCGGCTGGCGGCGGTAGGTCTCCCCCACCCACTTGCCGACGGTGCGCCGCACCGCCTGAGCGATGCGAACGGGATCGGTCACCTGATCACCGGCGAGCCGCTCCAACTCCTGGGCCACCTTCTCGGCGACCGGATCGAGCGCCTTGGGATCCTCGGAGAAACCCCGCGAGTGCAGGTGCGCGGGTCCGGCGGCGCGCCCGGTGCCGCGACGCACCACCACCGTGACGGCGACGAAACCCGCTGACAGGGTCAGCCTTTCGCCGAGGGTCGACTCCCCCACGTCACCGGTGACCAGACCGTCGACGAACCGCTTGCCCACCGGCACCGCGCCCGCGATGGAGGCGACACCGTTGACCAGGTCGACGCTCACCCCGTTCTCGGCCAACATGACGTTCTCGGCAGGCACCCCGGTGCTCACCGCCAACGCGGCATTGGCCCGCAGGTGCCGCCAGGTTCCGTGCACCGGCATCACATTGCGCGGACGCACGCCGTTGTAGAGGAACAGGAGCTCACCGGCGTAGGCGTGCCCCGAAACATGTACCCGCGCTTGCGCATTGGTGACCACCCGGGTCCCCACCTTGGCCAGCGCATCGATGACGCCGAATACCGCCTCCTCGTTGCCGGGGATCAGCGACGAGGACAGGATGACCAGGTCACCGGCGGTCAGGGTGATACTGCGGTGCTCGCCGCGCGACATCCGCGACAGCGCGGCCATCGGCTCACCCTGGGTGCCCGTGGTGATGAGCACGACCCGTTCGGGCGGCATCATCTCGGCGGCCGCGATATCGAGGATGTCCTCATCGGCCACCCGTAGGAAGCCGAGCTCGCGGGCGATGCCCATGTTGCGCACCATGGAGCGCCCCACGAAGGACACCCGCCGGCCCAACGCGACTGCGGCGTCGATGATCTGCTGGACACGATCGACGTTGGAGGCGAAGCAGGCCACGATCACGCGGCCATCGGCGCCACGGATCAGCCGGTGCAGAGTGGGGCCGACCTCGCTCTCCGACGGGCTCACTCCGGGATGCTCGGCATTGGTCGAGTCACACAAGAACAAATCGACACCGGCATCCCCGAGCCGCGACATGCCGGGCAGATCGGTGGGCCGCCCGTCCGGCGGGAGCTGGTCGAGTTTGATATCGCCGGTGTGCAGGATGGTGCCCGCGCCGGTGTGCACGGCGATGGCCAGCGCATCCGGGATCGAGTGGTTGACCGCGAAGTACTGGCATTCGAACACCCCGTGAGTGCTGCGCTGCCCCTCGGCTACTTCGATGATCTTGGGCTTGATGCGATGCTCGCGGCACTTCTCGACCACCAATGCCAGCGTGAACTTCGAGCCGACGACCGGGATATCGCCGCGCAACTTCAGCAGATGCGGGATCGCGCCGATGTGATCCTCATGGGCGTGCGTGAGCACCAGCGCCTCGACATCGTCGAGGCGATTCTCGACGTGGCGCAGATCCGGCAGGATCAGGTCGACGCCGGGCTCGTCGTGGTTGGGGAACAGCACACCGCAGTCGATGATGAGCAACCGTCCGAGATGCTCGAAAACGGTCATGTTGCGGCCGATTTCGCCGATACCGCCCAGCGCCGTGATGCGCAGTCCACCCGGCGCCAACGGCCCCGGCGCGGTCAGCGCGGGCTGAGTCGTGGGAGCCGGTCCGCCGGCGACAGTGTTCATCGCAAGATGCCCTTCATCGCAAGACGCCGGCGGCGCGCATATCGGCGGCCAGGAGATCGATCTCGGATTGCTCTGCCGGCACCTGGGGCAACCGGGGCTCACCCGCATCGAGGCCGATCAACCGCAACGCTTCCTTGGACATCGTCACGCCACCCAACCGGTTCTGTGCGTCGTTCAGCGGCGCCAGCGTGGTGTTGATCTTGCGAGCCGTGGCGACATCGCCGGAGTTGAACGCGACCAGCATGTCGCGCAGCTGACCGGCGGCCACATGGCCCCAGACGCTGATAAAGCCGACCGCGCCCACCGCCAGCCAGGGCAGGTTCAGCGAGTCGTCTCCGGAGTAGTACGCGATGCCGGTGTCAGCCATCAACCGTGCCGCCCCGTGCAGATCCCCCTTGGCATCCTTGACCGCGACGATGTTGGGGTGAGCTGACAGGTTGTGCAGGGTGTGCCAGTCGATCGGGATGATCGAGCGGGGCGGGATGTCATAGAGCACCACCGGCAGCTCGGTCGCGTCGGCGACAGCGGTGAAGTGCGCCTCGACCCCGCGCTGCGACGGGCGGGAGTAGTAAGGGGTCACCACCAGCAGGCCGTGCGCGCCGGCGGCCGCACTGGCTTTGGCCAGGCCCACGCTGTGCGCGGTGTCATAGGTGCCGGCTCCGGCGATGATGCGCGCTCGGTCGCCGACGGCGTCCAGCACGGCCTCCAGCAGCGCGATCTTCTCGTCATCGGTGGTGGTCGGCGACTCGCCGGTGGTCCCGGAGACCACCAGACCATCGCAACCGGTGTCGACCAGGTGGGTGGCTACCTTCTTGGCGGTCGCCAGATCAAGCGAGCCGTCCGGGCCGAACGGCGTCACCATGGCAGTCAGCACGGTGCCCAAACGTGCGCTGACATCAATTCCACTGGTGGTCACGGGCGTCAGATTACCCGCTCGGTCGACCCGATTTTGCAGCGCGGGCGGGTCGGGCGGTTTCGGTTTAGTGTTCGACATGGCTTCAGCGACCGCACTCGCCCGCCGCTTGCTCGATGTGATCGAGTCCGATGTGCTGCCGCTCACATCGGCCGGGGTGGCGACGGGTAACAAGGTCTTCGGCGCCGCCATCTTGCGCAAGTCCGATCTGTCGCTGGTGGTCGCCGGCACCAACGCCGAACTGACCAATCCGCTGTGGCACGGCGAGGTGCACACGCTCAACCAGTTCTACGAGCTGCCCGACCGGCCTCCGACCGCGGATCTGGTGTTCCTGTCGACCCACGAACCGTGCACCATGTGCATGTCGGCCATCACGTGGGCGGGTTTCGACAACTTCTACTATTTCTTCAGCCACGAGGACTCCCGTGACAGCTTCGCCATCCCGCACGATCTTCAGATCCTGTCCGAGGTGTTCGGCTTGGAGCCCGGTGGCTACCGTCGCCGCAATGCGTTCTGGACCGCGGTCAGCATCGACGAGCTGATCGGCACCGAACCCGAGCTGCGCGCCCAGCAGAGTCGTATCACCGATCGTTACGCCCAGCTGTCACAGCAGTATCAGGAGTCAAAGGGCGGCAACGACATTCCACTGGGTTAGGGACGACGCAGAACGGTGTTGCACGGCGCCCACTAGGCCGAGCAGAGATACTGCGAACCGCCGCCGACGTAGACGATGCCGGGGTGGTACTCCGACTGCGCCGCACCGGCGACCGCAGCGGCAAAACCGTCAGCCGATGGCGGCGGCGCGAAGTACGCGCCGTCGATCATGTTGCCCGAGACGACGGTGAAATGGATTCCGCGCCGGTTGAATTCGTAACGCATGCCGTACATGGCCGTCTCCCCCGCGCGCATGCTGGCCGCGATCGGGGCATAGCCCTTGGGGACCGCCTTGTGGGGATAGAAGTGCGCCTGGTGGCTCGTGACGAACACGACTCGTCCACCGATCGGCATCAGCGGCATGGCCAGTTCCACGATCCGGCGCTGAGCATCACGGTTGACCCGCATCGCTGCGCGGGCGTCGTGTTCCAGAACGCCGGGAGCGTTCAGGATCAAGGTGTCCAGCCGCCCGAACCGATGCCGGATATCGGCGATCACCGACTCCGCGGCCGTCTCGTCGGCGATGTCGGGAGCATTGATGACACGGGTACCCGGGTGCGCCAATTGGTGGGCGACCTCGGCACCGATACCTCGGGACGCGCCGGTCACCAAGGCAATCTGGGTGTCGTGCATGTTCGGATCCTTTCGCCGTCCCTGGGCTTCTCCGATCACCGTACACCAAAAATAAGAAAAATAAGGGATCCTTAAGGTCACGGTGAGGTGGAGAGAGCGTCACCGTCATCGGCCAGTTCCACATACTGCACCTGGTCACCTCCTGCCCGCTTGGACCGATACATCGCGGCATCGGCGATCGCGATCATTTCGTCCAAGAACGCCGGGAACGCGGCATCGGCCGCCAGCGTCGCGGTGCAACAGCCCAGGCTCGCGGTGAGCTGCCCCGGCTGCGCCGAGATGCCGTGCCGGATGCTCTCGGCCGAGGCCGCGTGCTGCTCCTTCGGAGCGATATCGGCGACCACGAACTCTTCACCGCCGATGCGCGCCACGAGGGCGCCCGGCGCGCAGAGCCGTTGCAGCACGGCACCGATACCCACCAGCGCCGCGTCCCCGGCAGCGTGCCCGCGGGTGTCGTTCAGTTTCTTGAAGTCATCGATATCGATCATCGTGACGTTGAACGGGCTGGACATACCGGCGCGGGACAGGACGAGTTCATGCACGGCGTTGTAGAAGGATCGTCGATTCGCCAGCCCCGTCAACGGGTCATGGTCGGCCAGCCTCAGATCGGAATGCAATGAATGCACCAGCGCGTGGATGCCAAACGGCACACCGAGGTTGAGACCGAGCACCACCAGGACCGATGCGACGACCAGAGCGGTGTCGCCGGTGTCAGCGTGTAGACGCCACGCCGTGACGGCGACGCACGTCGCGGCGACGACGAAATTGGCCAACACATGGATGAGCGCGTGGAAGTAGGCGAGCATGCCGCCGATCGCGGCGAACATCGCACAACCCATGAGGCCGCCATAGGGACCGGAAAGCGTCAGGCAACCCAATGCGATGGAGCCGCTGCAGATCGCGTGGTACGCCAACGAACGCCCGCGGCTGGGCCAGCCGAGCAGCCATACCGATCCCGCCGCGACAGCCAGGGCCGATACCAGGACGGCCAGCGTGCGGGTCGCGTTCGAGCTGGGACCGAGCGGGCTGCCCATCATCAGCACCGGTACCGACGCAAACAGCACCGTGAAGGTGAAGGTGGCCAGCCGCCACTGCAGCGCGAGGTCACGTTCCTGCAGATAGGCGCTGAACCAGTGGAATTGATCGTTGCGTTGCCACCACTGTCGGTCCCGCCCGGACATTCGTAACAGTGTGCCTTTTGACGACGCCCGCGTCACCTCTGTGCGGTCAACCAGCGGTCCGCAATGCTGCGCGCAGCGGTCCACACAGTTCGCCGCGATGCCCCACGGCGACGTCATCGAGCCCCAGCCAGTGCGCCATCGACGTCAGCTCCGGCGCCATGGCGGCGGCGACGTGCCCGCGATCGTGCCCGTCCTCGGTGAACGCACCCAGAACGTGCAGGGCGCCGTCGGCGCGCTTGAGGTCGACACGGCCGACCAGTTGCCCGTCCAGCAGAAACGGCCACACGTAGTACCCGAACTGACGCTTGGGGGCCGGGGTGTAGATCTCGATGCGGTAGTGGAATCCGTCGAACAAGCGCTGTACCCGCGGGCGGAAGAAGATCAAGGGGTCGAACGGACACAACAGCGCCGTCCCGCGATCTCGGCGCGGGATCGTCCGGCCCGGCAACAGGTAGGCCTGCGCGCCCCACCCGTCGACCTCGACGGCCTCCAATTCGCCGTCGGCCACCAGCGCGGCCAGCGCGGGCTTGCTCAGCTTCGGGCTCAGCCGGAAGTAGTCACGCAGATCCGGTTCGGTGCCGATACCGAGCGCGCCGGCCGCCCGCAGCATCAACTCCCGCACCGCCTCGGAGTCGGAGACCTCCCGGGCCAGCACCTCCGGCGGCAACACCCGTTCGGTCAGGTCGTAGTGGCGGGCGAACCCGATCCGCGTCGCCGTGGTGAGCACACCTGCCGACCACAGCGCCTCGGCCACCCACTTGGTGTCGCTGCGGTCCCACCACGGACCCTTACGGCCGCGCGGTTCGGTCTGCAGATGGGCCTCGATCTGGCCGGCGGTCGATGGCCCGAGCTCGGTGATCGCGGCGATGACGTCCTCGGCGAGCCGGCCATTCCTCTTGACGATCTCGCTACCCCAGCGGCCGTGCTCGAACTCCCGCATCCGCCAGCGCATCAGCGGCCAGTCCTCCACCGACATCAGGGCCGCTTCGTGTGCCCAATACTCGGTCAGCAGTCGTGGGGACCTGGCGCTGTGACTCCATGCGGCGCGGTCGAGCACGTCCCGGTCATAGGGGCCCAGCCGGCTGAACACCGGCGCGTAGTGCGCACGCACCGAGACCGACACCGAGTCCAGTTGCAGCACCTGCGTGCGCGCGACCAACCGTTTGAGGTGCGCACGGGTGACGGGACCGCGCGGTTTTGGTTCATGGAATCCCTGTGCGGCCACGGCGAGCCGGCGGGCCTGTGCTGGGGTCAGGGTCGCCACGTGGTCATCGTGCCGCATGGCACCGACAAGCCCGTGCCGCACGCACCGACAAGCTCGTCAGCGCACGTAGCTGGAGAATCGGTACCGCAACCCCGAACTACTGGTCAGCCAGTCTCCGACGGTGCCGGTCCACGTCTCGTCGAGCACCGGGGCAACCGCGTCCTCGTCATCGCGCACCAGGTCGATCTCGATCTCGGTGACCTCGCAACGATCCGCAGACGTCATCGCCTGGCCGTAGAGCTGCGCGCCACCGATCACCCAGCCGTCGATATCGGCAGGGAGTTCGGTGACCACCTCGGCACCTTCTGCCCGATAGTCCGGGTCACGGGACACCACGATGTTGCGACGTCCCGGCAGCGGACGCACCGCCGCGGGCAGCGACTCCCACGTCAACCTGCCCATGACGACGGTCTGCCCCAGCGTCAGCTCCTTGAAGCGCGCCTGGTCCTCGGGCAGCCGCCACGGGATGCCGTTGGCCCGTCCGATGACACCGGAGGTCGACTGGGCCCAGATCAGCTTCACACCGCCACCGGGGCCTTGATCCCCGGATGCGGGTCGTAGTTCACGATGGCGATATCCTCATAGGTGTAGTCGAAGATCGAATCACGCGGGGCCAGAATGAGTTCCGGGTAGGGCCGCGGATCCCGCGACAGCTGCAACGTCACCTGCTCGACGTGGTTGTCGTAGATGTGGCAGTCACCGCCGGTCCAGATGAACTCACCGACACCCAGGCCGGCCTGCGCGGCCATCATGTGGGTCAGCAGGGCGTAACTGGCGATGTTGAACGGCACACCGAGGAACAGGTCGGCGCTGCGCTGGTACAGCTGACAGGACAGTCGGCCGTCGGCGACATAAAACTGGAAGAACGCATGACACGGCGGCAGCGCCATCTGCGGGATCTCCCCGACATTCCATGCCGAGACGATGTTGCGTCGGGAGTCGGGGTCACTCTTGAGCAGTTCCAGCGCCGCCGAGATCTGGTCGATGTGCTCGCCGGACGGGGTCGGCCAGGATCGCCATTGCACACCGTAGACCGGTCCGAGATCGCCTGTCTCCGAGGCCCATTCGTCCCAGATCGTGACTCCGTGTTCTTGCAGCCACCGCACGTTGGAATCACCGCGCAGAAACCACAGCAACTCGTAGACGATCGACTTGGTGTGCACCTTCTTGGTGGTGATCAGCGGGAATCCGGCATTCAGGTCATAGCGCAGCTGGTGTCCGAACACGCTGCGGGTACCGGTGCCGGTGCGGTCGGATTTCGGGGTGCCCTGCTCCATCACCAGACGCAGTAGATCCTCGTACGGGGTGTCAACCGGGGCCACCGGGCCAGCTTACGTCGCACCCACCCGGCACGCTCGGACCCGACCCCGATGTCGGGTAGAACTGAAACCATGCCCACCACCACGGACACCATCACCACTGCGGACGGTTCCTGCCGGGTCACCGTGGCCACCCCGGACGGCGACGGCCCCTGGCCTGCCGTCGTGATGTACCCCGACGCCGGCGGCGCACGCAGAACCTTCGACGAGATGGCCGCCCAGCTCGCCGGGTACGGCTACGTGGTGCTGGTGCCCGATGTCTACTACCGCGAGGCCGGCTGGGCGCCGTTCGACATGGCCACGGTCTTCGGCGACGAGGCCGAACGCAGGCGGCTGTTCGGGATGATCAAGAGCGTGACCCCCGACGTGATGGTCGCCGATGCGGCAGCCTTCTTCGACTATCTGGGCGCCCGCCCCGACGTGCGCGGCGAACGTTTCGGTACCACCGGCTACTGCATGGGTGGGCGCACATCGCTGATCATCGCGGGGCGGGTACCCGAGCGGGTGGCGGCGGCGATGTCTTTCCACGGTGGCGGGCTTGCCACCGACCAACCCGACAGCCCGCACCTGCTGGCCGGCGCCATTCAGGCTGTCGTCTATGTGGGCGGGGCGCAGGATGACGCGTCGTTCACCGCGACGCAGGCCCGAACCCTTGAACAGGCGTTGACGGCAGCCGGTGTCGAGCACACAATCGAATTCTATTCCGCGGCACATGGTTTCGCGGTGCCGGACAATGCCCCATACGATGCTGCGGCGGCGGCGCGGCACTGGGAGGCGATGAGCGCGGTGTTCGGGCGCACGCTCGGCTGAGCTACGGGGTCGTGCGACGGTCGTGCAGGTACGTCGCGAACGCGCGAAAGATTCCGCGTGAGGCATAGATCGCGGCGACGACCGACAGGACGATCAGCAGCACGAACATGACCAGCCAGTTGGTGCGGTCGTGGCTGACGTTCCACCACACGATGGCGAACAGCACGGTGCAGACGAACACCACGATATCGCGCCAGTTGCCCTCGTAGGAGGCGGCCATTTGCCGGATCTCGCGCTGCTTCTCGACGGCGCCGACGATATCGTCGATGCGGATGTCGATGGACCGTTGTAACGCCGCGCGCCGTTCGACCTGATCCTGGGGGATCTTCTCCAGCAGTTCCATATCGGCCTTGATGTTGCCGCGGATGTCCGGACCTTTGAAGGCGCCGGCCGCCAGGCCCAGCAGTGCGCCACCGGCGATCGGTGCGGCGCCCAACGCGATCTCGGCGATTCCCGGCATAGCCCCTCCGTTGTTGACTCGACGTCGCGGTCAGTGTGCCATCCCGCCGGTCGGAGGTCCGCGGCTTGGGAACAAAGTCACGACGGTGGCGGGCCGGGCGGCCCCTTCAGGGCGCGTCCATCAAGCCGGCCGCAATCGTCGCGCCGAGATTCCAGCAGGCCTGCAGATCGGCCTTGCCGGGCGCGCCGGAGACCACCACATGTTCGGCTGCCTTCTGCCAGCCCAGGCCGGATGTGATGCCGTCGACCGCGCGCACCGCACCCTCGGTGCCCTCGTTGCCGTGCATAAACAGTCCGAACGGGCGACCGCGGGTGCTGTCGAGCAGTTGGTAGTAGCTCTGGTCGAAGGCATGTTTGAGCGCACCGGAGATGTAGCCGAGGTTCACCGGCGAACCCAGCAGATAGCCGTCCGCGGTGAGCATCTCGGCCGCCGACACCGTCAGGGCCGGCCGCCGCACCACCTCAACACCCTCGATCTCGGGATCGGTGGCGCCGGCCAGCACCGCCTCGAACATGGCCTGACAGTGCGGGCTCGGGGTGTGATGCACGATCAGCAGCCTCACCGCGCGTCGCGCTCCATCTCGACGGCGGTGCGCATCGTCTCCCTGGCCCGGCCCCGGTCCCCGGCAAAATCGTAGGCGCGAGCCAGCCGATACCAACGAACCCAGTTGTCACGGTCGGCTTCCAGCTCCGCACGGGTCCGCTCGAACAACGCGTCGGCGGCGTCGCGTTCGATGCGACCCGAGGCCCGGCGCGGAAGATCACTCACGTCGAGGTCCATTCCGGACTCGCGGGCCAGCCGCACCAAACGCTGATGAGCCAATCCGGCACGCAGCGTGGCCACCATGGCCCACAACCCGATCAGCGGTAACACCAGCAGCGCCACGCCAAGCCCGATGGGCGCCGCCTCACCGGAAGCGATGAGTGCCAACGCCGTTCGGCCCAACATGACGAAGTAGACCAGCAGCGCGATGCACATGAATCCGATCAACACCTGGATTCGCAGGGCACGCCCACCGTCGTTGTTCATGACAGGTCGAGCAGAGGCTCAATCCCGATGGTCAGGCCAGGACGTCCGGCGACCTGACGCACGCCGAGCAGGACACCGGGCACGAAGGAGGTGCGGTCCAGGCTGTCGTGACGAATGGTCAAGGTCTCCCCCTGCGTGCCGAACAGCACCTCTTGGTGGGCGATCAACCCGGCCAGCCGGACCGAATGCACCCGGACACCGTCTACATCGGCGCCGCGCGCACCC
The DNA here is from genome assembly GCF_006715585.1 of Arthrobacter sp. SLBN-53. Classification (NCBI taxonomy): domain Bacteria; kingdom Bacillati; phylum Actinomycetota; class Actinomycetes; order Micrococcales; family Micrococcaceae; genus Arthrobacter; species Arthrobacter sp. SLBN-53. The sequence continues at coordinate 4,851,768 of NZ_VFNN01000001.1, read as the reverse complement.
TCCAGTCCGGTGCTGGTGGCATCGGGGCTGGGCGGCAGACCCTTTCGCGCCTCGGCGATCAGCGCTGCGGTGCGGGTGGCGGTACCCGAAGGCGCATCGGCCTTGTGCGGGTGATGCAGTTCGATGACTTCGACCGACTCGAAGTGGCGGGCCGCCAGCTTGGCGAAGTGCATGCTCAGCACGGCGCCGATGGCAAAGTTCGGGGCGATCAGGACGGCAGATCCGGGCGCGTCGGCCAGCCACCCGCGCACGGTGGCGATGCGCTCCTCGGTGAATCCGGTGGTACCCACCACCGCGTGAATACCGTTGTCGATGATGAACTTCAGGTTGTCCATCACCACATCGGGATGGGTGAAATCGATGACGACCTCGGTGCCGCTCTCGGTCAGCAGGCTCAACGCATCCCCGGCGTCCACCTCGGCGGAGAGCTCCAGATCGGCGGCATCCCGGACGGCCTCGACCATGGTGGCGCCGACCTTGCCGTGGGCACCCAACACTGCGACTCGCATGAGGGGCAGCCTACTGCGCGCGCCGGTCGGTACCGTGGGCACATGCGCATCGCGTGGCTCCCCCTGGCGGTCGCGGCTCTCGCAGGCTGCGGCGGCGTGGCCGATGCGCAAGACCCCACGCCAGAGGGGCGGACCTTCGTATCTGTCGGTATCGTCGGCGAACCGATCCCCGGTGGCGGGCCGCTGACGCTGGAGTTCCGCGACGGCCATATCTCGGCCTTCGCCGGATGCAACCGTGGATCGGCCACCGCCGACCTGTCCGGCGGGCACCTGAGTACCGGTGAACTCGCGACCACCATGATGGCCTGCCCGCCACCCTTCTCCGAGGCCGATGCCTGGATGACACGTCTGCTGCAGGCCCGACCCGGGTGGACGTTGACCGGTGACGATCTCACCCTGACCACCGCCGCCACGACGGTGACCCTGCGTGACAAGTCTGTCCTCGATCCCGACCGGCCGGTCGTCGGCACCAGTTGGCGGGTGGACACCCTGATCTCGGGCGACGCGGCGATGACATCGGCGGCCCTGGAACAGGCCAAACCCGGGTTGACCGTTCGTGATGACGACACCGTGGTCGGTTGGACAGGGTGTAACACCTTCTATGGTCGCGCCACAGCCGTGGCCGGCGTCATCACCTTCGGGCCGATCAACACCAGTGGTCCGCCCTGCCCCGGCGAGGTCGGCGAGATCGAGCGATCGGTGCTCGATGTGCTCACCGGTGAGGTGACGGCGATCGTCGAGGCCGATCGGTTGACGCTGACCAACGCCGAAGGCAACGGATTGGCACTGCGCGCCGAGTAGCATCCGGCCATGCGTGGTCACAAGATCCTCATCACCGGCCCGACCGGACAGGTAGCAGCCCCCATCGCGATGTCGTTGGCGGCCGACAACGAAGTCTGGGGTATCGCCCGATTCACCGATCCCGCCGCGCGGGAGCGTCTGGAGCTGGCGGGTATTCACTGTGAACAGGTGAACCTTGCCGCCGGCGACTTCTCCCGCCTGCCCTCGGATTTCGATTACGTGCTGAATCTTGGCGTCGCCAAGAGCGGCCGCTGGGACAAGGACCTGGCGGCGAATGCGGAGTCGGTGGGTCTGCTGATGGCGCACTGCGCCGACGCCACGGCATTTCTGCACTGCTCGTCGGCGGCCGTGTACGACCCGCCCGGCGAGGAACCACGCACCGAGTCAGCGGCATTGGGCGACAACCACAAGCCCCTCTTCCCGACCTATTCGATCTCCAAGATCGCCGGCGAGGTGGTGGCGCGGACGATGGCGCGCGCGTTGGGATTACCGACGGTGATCGCGCGGCTCAACGTCCCCTACGGCGACAACGGCGGCTGGCCGTTCTATCAGATGGAGATGATGCTGGCGGGTATCCCGCTACCGGTGCCACCGGGAGGGCCGGCTCGCTACAACCCGATCCACCAGGACGACATCATCGCCATGCTGCCCCGGATGCTGGCGGCCGCGACGGTCCCGGCGACCACGGTGAACTGGTGCGGTGACCAAACGGTCGGCTTGCAGGAATGGTGCACCTATATCGGGGAGCTCATCGGTCGGGAGCCGGTTTTCGAGGTCAGCGATCAGGCCCTTCCCACCGGCCCGACCGATACGACCAAGATGCACGAGATCGCGGGCGGGACATCGGTGGATTGGCGCGACGGAATCCGACGGATGGTGAGTACGTTCCACCCGGAACTGGTCGCGCCCAGCGCCGTGTAGCGGGCCGCGGCCAAGTCAGGTCAGGTCAGGCCAGGCCAGGGCATCGAGCGCGGAATCGGCGGCGGCCAGCGCCGCGGCATCGCGCTCCAGATCGGATTTCGAGACATCGTGTGCGCGCCGGGCGTCCGCAAGGTCGGCATCGGCGATATCGACATCGTGTTCGGCGGCCGCCAGCGACTCACGAGCCCGCTCAAGGCGTTGCCGCGCGGCGACGAGTGCGGCCTGCCGTTCCGCGACCGCGCCGGCGGCGACCGCATCGGCCTTCTGCGACTGCGCGAGTGCCGCTGCGGCCGCGGCACGCTGCTCGGACAGGAGACGCCGACGCTCACCGGTATCGGGAGTGCGCCGGGCGGGCGGGGCCGGCGCAGTCGAGTCGGGCCGCCGGGTCCCGACGGCCACCGATACCCCGAAATCACCGAACCCCGACCACTCCTCGGCTTTCTCCAGCCGGCCGAGCCTGGCGTGTACGCCCGGATCGGCGATCGCCGCCTGCAGCGTGTTGGTGATATCGGCACGCAGAGCGGGCGTCGGCGAGTCCACCCGCGCTGCCGCGAGGCCGGCCCTGGTGAGGTCTGCGACCACTCGGCGTTGCGCGGTGGTCAACTCGCGGATACGCGCACCGTCCATGGCGGCGTGCGCAGCCTGCAGCTGCGCACGTAGTTCGGCCAGCCGGTCAGCGGCCGCGGGATCCGCACGCATCAACGCGTTGACCACCCAGGCGGCCTGGGTGGGCCGGCGGGCCGCACCGATCGTGCGGGCCGCCTCGGTATCGCCGCGTTCCCTCGCCTGCGTTGCCAATCGGCTTCGCAGCGCGGTGAATTCCGGCGGCGGCACCCCGTACAGCGTGGCCAGGTCGTCATCGACGGTCACAAGGGCGACGCTCCCCGTAGGTGCTCGAAGATCAGGGACGTCTGGGTGGCGGCCACATCGCCGTCGGCATTGAGGTTCTCCACCACGAACGCACGCAGGTCCTCGGTATCGCGCGCCGCGACATGCAGGATGAAATCGTCACCGCCGCCCAGGAAGTAGACGTCCATCACCTGCGGGCGTTGTCGGATCTGGGCGATGAAATCCCGAATGCGCCCGCGCGCATTGGATTGCAGGCTCACCGAGATCATCGCCTGGAGCGTCAGCCCGACCGCCGCCGGGTTGATATCGGTGTAGAACCCACGGATCACCCCGATGTCCTGAAGACGACGCAGCCGACCGTGACATGTCGACGGCGCAATCCCCACCGCCTCGGCCAACGCGCTGTTGGACATCCGCGCATCCGCGTGCAGGGCGAGCAACATTCGCCGGTCGATATCGTCGAGATCGGAGGGTCGAACATCTTTCGGCCCAGGCGCCAACCGCGGACCGCGGGTTGATGATCGTTCTGCCATGGCGCGATCTTAGCGAATTATCGACATAAAGATTGTGCGTCTGTCGATGTTTATTCACACTTGCTGGTACATCCAAGACTTTAGGAGCGAGCATGCTCGTCGGCATCCCGACCGAGATCAAGAACAACGAATACCGCGTCGCCATCACGCCCGCCGGGGTGGCCGAGCTGACCAAGCGTGGTCACGACGTCATCATCCAGGCCGGCGCGGGCGCAGGCTCGGCCATCACCGACAACGACTTCAAGGCCGCCGGTGCCGAGATCGTCGAGAGCGCCGAAAAGGTGTGGGCCGACGCAGATCTGCTCCTCAAGGTCAAAGAACCCATCGAAGCCGAGTACGCGCGGCTGCGACAGGGCCAAACGCTGTTCACCTACCTGCACCTGGCTGCGTCCAAGCCGTGCACGGATGCGCTGATGGCCTCCGGCACCACCGCGATCGCGTACGAGACCGTGCAGACCACCGGATCGGACGGATCGGTGGCTCTCCCCCTGCTCGCCCCCATGAGCGAGGTTGCCGGACGACTGGCCGCACAGGTCGGCGCGTACCACCTGATGCGCACCCAGGGTGGTCGCGGTGTGCTGATGGGCGGGGTCCCCGGCGTCGCCCCCGCTCGGGTCGTCGTCATCGGTGGCGGCATGGCCGGTGACAACGCGGCCGCGGTGGCATGGGGCATGGGTGCCCACGTCACCGTGTTCGATCTCAACATCAACACCCTGCGCAAGATCGACGCCGAGTACGGCGGGGCGATCGAGACCCGCTACTCGTCCAGCCTGGATCTCGAAGACGCGGTCAAGCAGGCAGACCTGGTCATCGGTGCCGTGCTGGTGCCCGGCGCCAAAGCGCCGAAACTGGTCACCAATTCGACGGTCGCGCAGATGAAGACCGGCGCGGTTCTCGTCGATATCGCCATCGACCAGGGTGGTTGTTTCGAGGATTCGCGCCCCACCACCCACGACGACCCGACCTTCGCCGTCCACGACACCGTCTTCTACTGCGTGGCCAACATGCCCGGCGCCGTGCCACGGACATCGACGTATGCGCTGACCAACGCCACCATGCCCTACGTGCTCAAGCTGGCCGACAAGGGCTGGCGCGAGGCCTGCCGCGCCGACCCGTCACTGGCGAAGGGCCTGTCCACCCATGAGGGCGCGCTGCTCTCCGAGCAGGTGGCCAGCGATCTCGACCTGCCGTTCACCGACCCCACGGCAGTGCTTGGGTGAACCGAGGACGGCTGCGCGTCAGGCGAGCAGGTCCGGTAGCACCAGCGCGGCGACCTCACCGATCACCGGCCGCAGCCCCTCGGCATCGGGATCGGCGGATTGGGTGCGGGTCATGATCGACAGCAGCACGCGCGTACCACCGGGCCCGTAGGCGATACCCACGTCATTGGTCGTGGCGTAATCGCCACTGCCGGTCTTGTCCGCCGTCGTCCAGTCCGGCGGCAGACCCGCGCGCATGCTCGACGTCTGGTTGGCGCGCATCCATCCATCGAGGAGATCGCGTTGCACGGGCGGTAAAGCGTCACCCGCCAACAGGTTCCGATACCCCATACCAAGCGCCTCGGGGGTACTGGTATCGCGCGGATCGCCGGGGATCGCCGAGTTCAGATCGGTCTCCCAGCGGTCCAACCGAGTGGTGTCATCACCGATGCTGCGCGCGAAATCGGTGATAGCGCGCGGGCCGCCGAGTGTGGCGAGCAGCAGGTTGGCAGCCAGGTTGTCGCTGCGTTGCAGCGCGGCCTGGCACAGTTCGGCCAGCGTCATCTGGCCGCCTGCACGTTCCTCGGTCACCGGCGAATTCGGGAGGATCCCCGCTGGATCAACGAAAACAGGCTTCTCCAAGGACAATTCGCCGTCGGCCACCCTCCGCAATACCGCAGCCGCCGCATAGGCCTTGAATGTGGAGCACATCGCGAACGATTCTCCGGCGCGGTGCCGAACGGACATCCCGGAGTCCAGGTTCATCCCGAACACCCCGATGAAGGCATTGTGCCGAGCCTCCAGATCGCGGATCCGCTCGGGCAGTGCGGTCGCCGGGGCAGCCAGCGCGGTATCGTCCGCACAACCGGCAACCGACCCCACCGCCACCAGCGTCAGACCGCCGATCAACAGCTCGCGTCGTGACAGGCGCATCACCCGACTGTAACCCACTACCCCGCGATATCTCGAAGGCGCTGCGGTAAGGACCTTTTGGATTTGTACGGACCGAGCACCGCCGCACCGAGAGGCTTCGACAGCAATCGACGCGCGACGGCGTTGACCTCCTCGAGGGTGACAGCGTCGATCTGCTCGAGGGTTTGGGCGATGCTGCGGTGCGCCCCGAAGTTCAGTTCGCTGCGCCCGATCCGGTGCATCCGGGAACTCGAATCCTCCAGGCCCAGCACGAGACCGCCGCGCAGCGAGCCCTTGGCGATCGCACACTCCGAGGAGGTGATGCCGTCACGCGCCACGTCGGCGAGCACGTCGGTGGCCAATCGCACCACCTCGTCGAACCGTTCCGGCAAACAGGCCGCGTACATAGAGAAGGCGCCGGCGTCGGAGAACGTGTCCACACTGGAATACACCGAATATGCCAGCCCGCGACGCTCCCTGATCTCCTGGAAGAGTCGCGAGCTCAATCCGCCGCCGATCGCGGTGTTCAGCACCGAAAGTGCCCAGCGGTGTTCCCAGTAGCGGCCCGGGCTGCGCACGCCCGCCAACACGTGACTCTGCTCGGCATCGCGGCTGACCAGTTCCAGCGACGGGGTTCCCGGAACCCGGCCGGCGCCTTTACGGTGCGGGGCCGGAGCACGACCGCGCGACAGTCGCGGACCGAAGTACTCCTTGGCCAGTCCGACGATGTGGTCGTGGTCGACGTTGCCGGCCACCGCCAGCACCATCCGTTCCGGTGTGTAGCGCCGCATGTGGAACGAGTGCAGCTGTGTGCGCGTCATGGCCGAGATCGAATCGACGGTGCCGATCACCGGCCTGCCGACCGGGTGATTGCCGAACATGGCCGACAGGAACACATCCCCCAGCGTGTCCTCGGGGTCATCATCGCGCATCGCGATCTCCTCGAGCACGACATCGCGTTCCACCTCGACGTCCTCGGCGGCGCAGCGACCCCGCAGGACCACATCCGCCACCAGATCGACCGCCAATTCCACATCGGAATCGAGCACATGGGCGTAGTAGCAGGTGTGTTCGCGCGCCGTGAAAGCGTTGAGTTCACCGCCCACCGCGTCGACGGCCTGGGCTATCTGCACCGCCGACCGGGTCGGCGTGGACTTGAACAGCAGATGCTCCAGGAAATGCGCCGCACCGGCGACAGTGGCGCCTTCGTCGCGCGAACCGACACCGACCCATACACCCACCGACGCCGAGTGCACCGACGGGAGGTGCTCGGTGACCACCCGCAAGCCGCCGGGTAGGTCTGTTCGGCGCACTGCCGTCGACATCGGCGCTCCTCTCTGCGGCGACCCATGTTGCCGTATGCCCCTCGGGCACCGACACGCGGCCCACCCGTAGCCGGGGCGGGCTATCGGTCGCTCACAGCGGCATCACTCCGGCATAGGGCACCCCGCTCAGGTACGCCATGTCCCGGTCGAAGGTCACCAGATCGGCGATGTCGAAGTCTGCCAGCCTTCGGTGGCCGCAGGCCCTGGCCAGCACCGACATCAGATCGACCGATGCCTGCAGGAACCGGGCCAGTCGGTGCGCCGCCTGCTGGACGTCGAGCCGATCACGCAGGTGTTGCTGCTGGGTGGCGATCCCGACCGGACAGTTGTTGCTGCCGCAGGCCCGCATGCCGACGCATCCGATCGCCTGCAGCGCCGAGTTGGCCAGCGCGATGGCATCCGCACCCAGCGCCATCGCCTTGGCCATGTCGGCGGCCGTCCTGATGCCGCCCGTCGCCACCAGTGTCACCTGGCCTGACTTGCCGCAGCGATCGAGGTGTCGGCGCGCCCGCGCCAGAGCGGGGATGGTCGGCACCGAGATGTTCTCCCGAAAGATCAGCGGCGCCGCACCCGTACCGCCGCCGCGCCCGTCGATGATCAGGTAGTCCACCCCGATCTCCAGGGCGGCGTCGATATCTTCCTCGATGCGCTGGGCGCTCATCTTGTAGCCGATCGGGATGCCCCCGGATCGGGCGCGGACCTCGGCGGCGAAGTCGGCGTACTGGCCGACCGTCGTCCAGTCCGGGAATCTGGCGGGTGAAATGGCATCCGTCCCCGGGGCAAGGCCGCGCACCTCGGCAATCTTGCCCACCACCTTCTTTCCCGAGAGGTGGCCGCCGGTACCGGTTTTCGCCGCCTGGCCGCCCTTGAAGTGAAAAGCCTGCACGACGTCGAGCCGCTCGAAACTCCACCCGAACCGGCCGGAGGCAAGCTCGTAGAAGTATCTGGAGTTGGCCTGCTGCTCCTCCGGGAGCATGCCGCCCTCACCGGAACAGATTCCGGTTCCTGCGAGTTCAGCACCGGATGCCAGGGCGACCTTGGCCTCCTGTGACAAGGCCCCGAAGCTCATGTCGGTGACGAACAGCGGGATGTCGAGGGCGAGCGGCTTGGCAGCCGTCGGCCCGATGACCACACCGGTGTCCACCGCCTCACCGTCGAGCAGCGGGGGCGCGCGAGCTGTGCGGTGACGAACTGGATGCTGTCCCACGACGGCAGCTCCGAACGCGGTACCCCCATTGCACCCGTTGCGCCATGCATCCCCAGCCGCGACAACCCGTGCTCGGCCAGTTCCCGGATATCGGTGACGTAGGGCTCCTCGGATGTCGGTGCCACATCGGAGAATTCCTCCTGGTACCCACCGCCCTGCAGGTGGGGATGGCGCGACGCATGGGCCCGCACCGCAGCCAGATCGATCGCGACGTACCCGTCGCGCACGGTGGTGTCGAAGGTGGCCAGGGCCACCGAATTGTTCACCGGCGACACCCCGGAGTCCAGGTCGTAGCGCCAACCGTGCACACCGCAGACCAGGTCCGCACCCTCGACATGACCATCGGCGAGGCGGACGCCGCGATGGGCGCAGCGCCCGTAAAGCGCCGACACCGTATCGTCGGCGCGGCGGACCAGAACCAAGTCGACCCCGGCGACGGTCAAGGGATGCGGAACGCCGGACACCAGCTCGTCCAGCCGGATGGTCGTTTCGTATTTTTCGGCCACCGAGGACAAAGCGGCACTCCTCATTGCTGTGCGCCGAGCGGGTCCGCCCAGCGGGGCTCACAGCCGTCAGCATACGGAAAGCGCTTGCTGGTCACATTCTTTCGCCAGAAACGGGACATGCCCCGGTGCTGTGTGAGCACCGGGGCATGTCCGTCGAAATTACGCTGTGCAGCTACGCTTCCGCGCCGGCGGGCTCGGCCACCTCGGCCTCCGGGGCGCTCGCCGAGGTCTCCTCCTCGACCAGCACCAGCGAGATCTTCCCGCGGTTGTCGATATCGGCGATCTCGACACGCATCTTGTCACCGACCTTGGCGACATCCTCGACCTTGGCGATGCGCTTGCCGCGGCCCAGCTTGCTGATGTGCACCAGACCGTCGCGACCCGGCAACAGCGAGACGAACGCTCCGAAGTCGGTGGTCTTGACCACCGTTCCCAGGAACCGCTCACCCACCTTGGGCAGCTGCGGATTGGCGATGGCATTAATCTTGTCGATCGCGGCCTGCGCGGCCTCGCCATTGCTGGCGCCGACGAACACGGTGCCGTCGTCCTCGATGGAGATCGACGCGCCGGTCTCCTCGGTGATCGAGTTGATCATCTTGCCCTTGGGCCCGATGACCTCGCCGATCTTGTCCACCGGGACCTTGATGGTGGTGATGCGCGGCGCGTACGGGCTCATCTCGTCGGGAGCGTCGATGGCCTCGGCCATGACCTCCAGGATGGTGATCCGGGCGTCCTTGGCCTGGTCCAACGCACCGGCCAACACCTTGGACGGGATGCCATCGAGCTTGGTGTCCAACTGCAGGGCGGTCACGAAGTCCTTGGTACCCGCGCACTTGAAGTCCATGTCACCGAAGGCATCCTCGGCGCCGAGGATATCGGTCAGGGTGACGAACTTGCGTTCCCCATCGACCTCGTCGGAAACCAGTCCCATGGCGATACCGGCAACCGGCGCCTTGAGCGGCACGCCGGCGTTCAGCAGCGACAGGGTCGACGCACACACCGAGCCCATCGAGGTGGAACCGTTGGAGCTCAACGCTTCCGACACCTGGCGGATGGCGTACGGGAACTCCTCGACGCTCGGCAGCACCGGCATCAGGGCGCGCTCGGCGAGTGCCCCGTGGCCGATCTCGCGACGCTTGGGCGAGCCGACGCGGCCGGTCTCACCGGTCGAGAACGGCGGGAAGTTGTAGTGGTGCATGTAGCGCTTGGACTTCTCCGGCCCCAGCGAATCGATCTGCTGGGCCATCTTGACCATGTCCAGGGTGGTGACACCCATGATCTGGGTCTCGCCGCGCTCGAACAACGCGCTGCCGTGCGCCCGCGGGATGACCGCGACCTCGGCCGACAGGGCCCGGATATCGGTGACGCCACGACCATCGATGCGGAAGTGATCGGTCAGGATGCGCTGGCGCACAAGCTTCTTGGTCAGCGAACGGTACGCGGCGCCGATCTCCTTCTCGCGGCCCTCGAACTGACCGGCAAGGCGCTCGAGCACCTCACCCTTGATCTCGTCGGTGCGGCCATCGCGCTCGGCCTTACCGGCGATGGTGAGCGCCTGTGAGAGCGCCTCGGTGGCCACCGCGGCGACCTGCTCGTACACATCTGCCTGGTAATCCGGGAACAGCGGGTACTCCACGGTCGCCTTACCGGCAGCAGCGTGCAGTTCCTCCTGTGCGGTGCACAGGGCGGCGATGAACGGCTTTGCGGCCTCCAGGCCCTCGGCCACAACGGCCTCGGTGGGGGCGCCGGCGCCGCCGGCGATCAGGTCGATGACCTTCTCGGTGGCCTCGGCCTCGACCATCATGATGGCGACGTCGTCGCCGGCCTTACGCCCGGCAACCACCATGTCGAAGACTGCGTCCTCGAGCTGCTCGACGGTCGGGAACGCAACCCACTGGCCGGCCTTGTTTTCAGGAGTGGAGATCAGGGCGACGCGCACACCGCCGACCGGGCCGGAGAACGGCAGGCCGGAGATCTGGGTGGACGCCGACGCGGCGTTGATCGCCAGCACGTCGTACAGATCCTTGGGATCCAGGCTCAGCACGGTCACCACGACCTGGATCTCGTTGCGCAGACCGGAGACGAAGGTCGGACGCAGCGGCCGGTCGATCAGACGACAGGTCAGGATCGCGTCGGTGGAGGGACGTCCCTCGCGACGGAAGAACGAGCCGGGGATCCGACCCGCGGCGTACATCCGCTCCTCGACGTCGATGGTCAGCGGGAAGAAGTCGAAATGATCCTTCGGCGACTTGCTGGCGGTGGTGGCGCTCAGCAGCATCGTCTCTTCGTCGAGGTAGGCGACGACGGAGCCGGCGGCCTGCCGGGCCAAACGGCCGGTCTCGAAGCGAATGGTGCGGGTGCCGAAGCTCCCGTTGTCGATGACGGCGGTGGACTCGAACACACCCTCGTCGGTTTCAACTGCAGACATTGCAGCCTTTCTGGGTATTCAACTGTTTTGCGCGTACACGCGTCAGCGGTCCCCTGAAATCGGCTACGGCCGTCGATCGAAGCGGCCGGGGTTCGAAAGAAATACCCCGGCAGCCACTACCGAAGACCGCCCGAACAGGCGGGCACTGCTGTGACGCGCAGGGACGGTGCACGCGGAACTGCGCGAACCGCACCTTGTTGCTCGGGCCTGCTCATGAATACATGTGGCCCAAAACATCTTCATGCTACACCGACGGGTGATGACCGCCTTCAGGCGACGTCATCGACACACACGGTGAACTCTCGTTGGTCATAGGCATAGCCCATGCCGCTGCGACACTGGTCGACGTTGGCCACGCCGTGCAGGATCTCGGTGGCACGCTGCCGGTTCGGCTGCGTGGTGTCGGCGCAGTCCACGCGGACCGGATCGCGGCCGTTGTCGGGATCGACACTCATGCACTGTCCGACAACCCAATCCACATCCATGCAGATGGTGCTGGTGGTGTCGCTGAACGTGCTGTGCGTGGAGTAGTAGGAATCCACATCGGTGGGACAACCGTCACTGGACGCGGCGGTGGCCACCACCTTGAATGTGGAATCCGTGCTGCCACAGATCGCCTTGACGGCGTCCGGGCGATCGGGGGTACCGACAACCTTCAGACAGTCGCCGACCTGTAGAGCCGCCGCGGCCGCCGACGAGCAGCCGGTGAGTCCCCCCGACAGGCACCCGAGGGTGCAGATCGCGGCCAGGGCCGCGGTCCGGAGCGTCAGCGGCGCAGGCCGAGGCGCTCGATCAGCGAGCGGTAGCGCTCGACGTCGACCTGTGCGACGTACTTGAGCAACCGACGCCGACGACCGACCAGCAGCAGCAGCCCCCGCCGCGAGTGGTGATCGTGCTTGTGCTTCTTGAGGTGTTCGGTCAAATCCTGGATCCGCTTGGTCAACATCGCGACCTGGGCCTCCGGCGAACCTGTATCGGTGTCATGCAGCCCGTACTGGCCGAGGATTTCTTTCTTCTGTTCGGTAGTGAGCGCCACGAAAAAACTCCATCAAAAAGGTCCGCGAGGAACATCTGGGGCGCGGCCGCCGCGAACTGCAGCACACGCTGGGTCGGACGAAATACTAACAGGACCTCAGCCTGCAGCGAGAATCGAGCGCGCCCGCTCGGTATCGGCACCCATCTGGAGGACCAGATCATCGACCGAGTCGAACTTCTCCTGGCCGCGGATACGAGCGATGAAGTCGACTGCCACATGCTGGCCGTACAGATCGGCTTCGGCGTCGAGGACGAAGGCCTCCACGGTGCGGGTGCGCCCGGAGAAGGTCGGGTTGGTCCCCACCGACACCGCCGCCTGATAGCGCTCGCCGGGGGTCACCGTGCCGACCACCGGCCCGTGTCCCAGCACCGTGAACCAGGCCGCGTAGACACCGTCGGCGGGGATGGCCGAATGCATGGGTGGTGCGACATTGGCGGTCGGGAAGCCAAGACCACGGCCGCGACCGTCACCACGGACCACGACCCCCTCGACGCGATGCGGACGGCCCAGCGCCTCGGCTGCGGCAACGACGTCGCCGGCGTCCACGCAGGAACGTATATAGGTCGAGGAGAACGTGACCGACTCGTCACGGGCGAATTCCTCGGACACCAGCCTCATCCCCTCGACCGCGAATCCGAAACGCTCGCCGGCCTTGCGCAGCAGGTCCACATTGCCTGCCGCCTTCCGTCCGAAGGTGAAGTTCTCCCCCACCACGACATCGACCACGTGCAGGCTCTCGACGAGGAGCTCGTGGATGTAGCGCTCGGGGGTCAGCTTCATGAAATCCGCGGTGAACGGCATCACCAGGAAGACGTCCACACCGGTCTCTTCCACGAGTTCGGCCCGGCGGGCCAGTGTGGTGAGCTGCGCCGGATGGCTGCCCGGAAACACGACCTCCATGGGGTGCGGGTCGAAGGTCATCAGCACGGTGGGAACCCCACGCGACCGCCCCGACTTGACGGCACGATTGATCAACTCGGCATGGCCACGGTGAACACCGTCGAATACGCCGATCGTCAGGACACATCGGCCCCAGTCCGTGGGAATGTCTTCCCGGCCCCGCCACCGCTGCACAGCCGCAAGCCTACGGCGCGGTGTCACCGCCGTCCGCCTGGGATACCCGCAACAGGCAACGGTTGCCTAAACTCAGTGACCGTGGACTCCAACAGCGACCCGCAGGAACTGACGACGGTTGCCCAGGATTACCTCAAAGTCATCTGGACGGCCCAGGAATGGTCACCGGACAAGGTGAGCACGAAACTGCTGGCCGAACGCATCGGAGTGTCGGCGAGCACGGCGTCGGAGTCCATCCGCAAGCTGGCCGATCAAGGGCTGGTCGACCACGCCAAGTACGGCGCGGTGACGCTGACCGACGCGGGCCGCAAGGCCGCACTGGCGATGGTGCGCCGGCACCGGCTGATGGAGACGTTCCTGGTGCGCGAGCTGGGCTACGGGTGGGACGAGGTGCACGACGAGGCCGAGATCCTGGAGCACGCGGTATCGGACCGCATGCTCGACCGCATCGACGCAAAACTGGGTTTTCCCACCCGCGACCCGCACGGCGATCCGATACCGGCACCGGACGGCCGGGTCCCGACACCACCGGCCAGGCAGCTGTCGGTATGCGTGGACGGCGAAGACGGCACCGTGGCCCGGATCTCGGATGCCGATCCGGAGATGCTGCGCTATTTCGACAGTGTGGGTATCACGCTGGATTCCCGACTGCAGGTGGTGGCGCGCAGAGACTTCGCCGGGATGATCTCCGTCGCGGTGCAGGCGCCGTCGAACGACACCGGGACGCCCGTCACCGTCGATCTGGGAAGCCCTGCAGCAGAAGCGATCTGGGTGGTCTAGCGCACCGCCCGCAGCGGCGCGGCGGCGCTGCTCTCGACCGGCACGACATCGTCGGCCGAATGCACCAGGCGCAATGCGCGGGGTTTCGGGGCCGCCTGCGCACAGGCACACGCCAGCAGCTTCTGCACGCTCATCTCCAGCTGTTCGGCCCCGTCGCGCTCGATGGCCGAGATCAGCGGGGCCGTCAGCAGTTCACCGGTGACCTCGCTGGTGACGGTCAGTTGTGAGCCGCCCTCGGCGGAGTTGACCAGCAGGGTGAACCGGGCGCGCAGGCCGGCCTCACCGGTACCGATGAGCACCAGGGTGCCCGGCGCGATCGCGGATTCGACCGTCCACTCCACGGTCCCGGACACGCCGAGCATCAGCGTCTCGGCGGTCATCCGGGCGCCGGGGACGAAGCCGGTCCGCGGCTGGCCGATCCAGCGCTGGTGAACGGTCAGCCAGTCCGACCAGGTGCGCGGGTCCGACACCACCGACCACAGCGCCGTCGGACCGATCGGCAGATCGACGGTGTGGGTCACATGGCCGACGCGGGCTCCCCGCTCACCGTGGGCCCACGCGGGCTGATAGGTGAACAGTGGATGGTCGCAAACCGGTGCGTGCTCGCTCATACCTTCTTCAACGCCCGGCCGGCGCAGAAAGTTCACAGGAAACCTGGGATTTGGCTAATAAAAACGGCCCCTGGTTAGGGAAAACCTGATAAACGGCCCACTCGTTTCACACACCGCTGCCCGGGGTAATCAGTGCCACTCGCCCGCGGGCAGCGCCGATGCCCGGGAGGTGCCGACCGGCTCAGGACAAGGTGGCCGGGCGCAGCACCACCACGGGGGTCGTGCGTGAGGGGCCGTCCTGCAGCAACGCGATCACCCTGCCGTCGGGTGCGACGGCCGCATAGATCCCGTCGATGCCCGCCACGTCCAGCGGGCGACCGTGACCGGTGTCCACCGCTTCCTTCTCGGTGAGATCGCGCCGGGCGAACCCTTGCAGGCAGGCCTGGTCGAGGCTGTAGGACAGCCGGGCCTGTTCGGCGAGGTCGTCGAGGGTCCGCGCCTGCCGCAGGTCATACCGCCCGACCGCGGTGCGTCGTAACGCGGTGAGATGCCCACCCACCTGCAGACCGGCACCCACATCGCGCGCCAGCGCCCGGATGTAGGTGCCCGAGGAACAATCGACCTCGACGTCGACGTCGGTGAACCCGCCGCCCCTGCGCACGGCGGTCACCTCGAATCGGGAGATGCGCACGGGCCGGGCCGGCAGCTCGACCGCGCGCCCCTCACGAGCGAGTTTGTAGGACCGTTCGCCGGCGACCTTGATCGCGCTGACCGCCGACGGCACCTGCTCGATATCACCCCGCAGTCGCGCGAGCGCGTCCTCGATCTGCGCATCGGTGACATGCTCGGCGGGCACCGTCTGCAACACCTCGCCCTCGGCGTCCTCGGTGGAGGTCGTCTGCCCGAGGCGGATGGTGGCTGCGTAGGACTTATCCGTGCCGGTGATCAGCCCGAGCAGTTTGGTGGCGCGCTCGATACCGATGACCAGCACCCCGGTGGCCATCGGATCCAATGTGCCGGCGTGGCCCACCTTGCGGGTGCCGAACAACCGCCGGCAGCGGCCGACGACGTCATGACTGGTCATTCCGGCCGGCTTGTCGACGATCACCAGCCCCGGAGCAGGAACGGGCTTGCTCACAGCGTGATCGCCGTCAGCGCGATCCCACCGGCCACCGACCACCGACCGTCCAGCGCGCTCAGCGGCGGGCCGTGCTCGGCGGCGGGGTCGATCAGGATGGTCGACCGGAATGTGCCGGCCGTGCCGGTGCCGGCGACGGTGAAGGTGATGTGGGCATCCTCGAATCCCAGCCAGCGATGCGTCAGTGGATACCACGCCTTGTAGGTGGCCTCTTTGGCGCAGAACAGAATTCGATCCCAGTGCAACTCTGCGGGAAGCGCCGAGATCTGGTGCCGCTCGACCGGCAGACTGATGGCGTCGAGCACGCCCGTGGGCAGCACGCCATGCGGCTCGGCATCGATGCCGATTGACCGCACCTGCCCCTGCCTGCCCACCACGGCGCCGCGGAAGCCATCGCAGTGGGTGAGGCTGCCGACCACCCCGTCGGGCCAGCACGGTTCACCCTTGTCACCCTTGAGGATCGGCACCGGCGGCACGCCGATCTCACCGAGCGCGATCCGCGCGCAGTGGCGCACGGTGACGAATTCGTTGCGCCGCTTGGCAACCGACCGCGCCACCAAGGGCGCCTCTTCGGGCAGCGGTGTCAGATCCGGCGGATCGTGGTACATCTCGGCGGTCGAGACCAGCTCGGGGACGACGGCGGGCAGCAGCATCTACCTGCTCCTGCGCGAGGCGATCCGGTCCTGCATTTTCTGTGCGTTCTCCCGCATCTCGTCGGTGATCTCGAAATGGCCGCCGAAGTCGTTGAGGTAGCCGGGCGGATACTTGGGGTCCGGCAGGATCTGACGCAGCCAGCGATATGGCTTGCGGCGGCGCCATTCTCGCGGGTATCCGACCGACACCTCTTCGAATCGCACGTCGTCATACCAGGTGGTGCGCGGGATGTGCAGATGGCCGTACACCGAACAGATGGCGTTGTACCGGGTGTGCCAATCCCGGGTTGCGGTGGTCCCGCACCACAGCGCGAACTCGGGGTAGAACAGCGCATCGCACGGCTCGCGAACCATCGGGAAGTGGTTCACCAGCACGGTCGGCGTCATCCAGTCGAGCTCCTCCAACCGCTTGCGGGTGTAGGCCACCCGGTCGCGGCACCACGCATCACGCGTGGCGTAGGGCTCGGCCGAGAGCAGGTATTCGTCGGTGCCGACGATGTTGCGCTCCTTGGCCAGCGCCAGCCCCTCGGACTTGGTGCCGGTGCCCTCGGGCAGGAACGAATAGTCGTAGAGCAGGAACATCGGCACGATCGTGGCCGGACCGCCCTGCTCATTCCACACCGGGAACGGATGCTCGGGCGTGACGATCCCCATCTGGTCGCACATGTCGACGAGATAGTCGTAGCGGGCGCGACCGAAGATCTGCATGGGGTCGCGGGTGGTGGTCCACAGCTCGTGGTTACCCGGCACCCAGATGACCTTGGCGAATCGCTTACGGAGCAGGTCCAGCGCCCAGCGAATCTCGTCGGTGCGCTCGCCGACGTCGCCGGCGACGATCAGCCAGTCATCGGGACTGGACGGATACAGCGACTCGGTCACCGGCTTGTTGCCGGTGTGCCCGGTATGCAGGTCACTGATCGCCCACAGTACCGGTCGTCGTTGTTCCCGGGACGGCTTCGAAACAGGCGAGGACACAGCGGTCCAGCGTACTTGCCGGACAGGGACGCCCCCGAGATGCCCGAACCCGGGCAACTAGAACCTGTTCTCGTTTAGACTCCCGGCAGGGTTCGTGCGGACCCTCGGGTCGGATGACGATGTATGGGGGTTCGATGGGTGCCAAGCTGCGCCTGCTGTCGGCGTTGAGTGCGCTCGTCGCGGCGGTGATCGTCGTGTGGCAGACCAACCCGGCCGGCACACCGGTCACGGTGAGCGTCGACGACCTGCCGATGACAAACGTGTCGACCACGATCAAATGGCCGGTCATCGAGACGACCGACCCGCGGCCGTTCGACCCGTGCGAGGACATCCCGATCGACGTGGTGCAGCGCATCGGCCTGGCCCTCACCCCGCCGACGCCCGAGGACGGGCTGCGCTGCAAATACGACGCCGGCAACTATCAGATGGCCATCGAGGCATTCGTGTGGCGCACCTACGAGGCGACGCTGCCCCCCGACGCGGTCGAACTCGACATCGCCGGGCATCGGGCCGCCCAGTTCTGGATCATGAAGCCGACGGACTGGAACGATCGCTGGTGGGTGACCTGCATGATCGCCTTCAAAACCAGCTACGGCGTGCTGCAGCAGTCGGTGTTCTACTCCCCCATCCATTCCCCGGATCGGCCGGATTGTCTGCAGGTCAATTTGCAGCGCGCCAACGAACTGGTGCCCTACTACAAGTTCTGAGGCCACTTCTGAGCCCACGTAGTGTTCGTTAGGTGAGCTCACGACTGTCCCGTCATGCCCGGCAGGCCTTGAGCCGGATATTGGATGTCCCCCCGCCCAGCACCGACTTCGTCGTACACAAGCGCCTCCGGGTGCCGATGCGCGACGGCGTGGAACTCCTGGCCGACCACTACGAACCACTGACCGCGGCTCCGGCGGGCACCCTGCTCGTCCGGGCACCGTACGGCAGGCGTTTCCCGTTCACCTTGTCGTTCGGCAGCGTCTACGCCAGCCGCGGGTATCACGTCGTCTTCCAGAGCGTGCGGGGCACGTTCGGTTCCGGCGGCGAGTTCACGCCGATGGTCAACGAGGTCGCCGACGGTGCCGACACGGTGGCCTGGCTGCGGGAGCAGCCCTGGTTCACCGGCACCTTCGCCACCGTCGGGCTGTCCTACCTGGGCTTCACCCAGTGGGCGCTGCTGGTCGAGCCGCCCGCCGAGCTGGCCGCGGCGATCATCACCGTCGGTCCGCACGATTTCGCCGAATCGTCCTGGGGCACCGGCGCGTTCTCGCTCAACGACTTCCTCGGCTGGAGCGATATGGTCTCCCGCCAGGAGGAACCAGGCCTGGCGCGGGCGCTGGCGCGCCAGGTGACCGCGGGGCGGCGGGTCATGGCGGCGGCACGGGATCTGCCGCTGGGCAGCGGCGGGCGCGCACTGCTCGGTGAGGGTGCGCCGTGGTACGAATCCTGGTTACGGCCACCGCAAGACGATCCCGAGCATTGGCAACGCCTGGCCGCCGGCGCCGCCCTGGACCGCACGGACGTGCCGGTGCTGTTGCTCAGCGGCTGGCAGGACCTGTTCCTCGACCAGACGCTGGCCCAGTACCGGCGGCTGCGCGACCGAGGCGTCGAGACGGCCCTGACCGTCGGATCGTGGACCCACACCCAGGTGATGACCCGCGGCGGCGCCACCGTCCTCCGCGAGACGCTGGACTGGCTGAGCACGCACCTGGGCGGCGCGCCGTCGACGCGGCGCCATCCGGTGCGCATCCACATACATCAGGCCGCCGGCGACGGGTGGGTCGAGCTGGACGATTGGCCGCCGGTCACAGCGCACCACACGCTGTACCCGCGCGCCGACGGCGCCCTGGCCGGCACCCCGGCAGGCGGGCACCTGATGTTCACCTATCAGCCTGCCGACCCGACCCCCACCGTCGGCGGCCGGTTGCTGTCCCCCGACGGCGGTTATCGAGACGACTCCGCGCTGGCAGATCGGGCCGATGTGCTCGCGTTCACCGGCGAGCCGCTGCCCGCGGACCTCTATGTCGTCGGTAGTCCCGTCGTCGAACTCACCCATCGCGCCGACAATCCACACCACGATGTGTTCGTGCGGATCAGCGAGGTCGATGCCAAGGGCCGGTCCCGCAATGTCAGTGACGGATACCGAAGGTATGCAAGCAATCCCGACTGCGAGCAGATCCGCATCGAAACCGACGCCGTCGCACACCGGTTCGCCGCGGGGTCTCGGATCCGGCTGCTGGTGGCCGGCGGGTCGCATCCGCGCTACGCCCGCAATCTGGGCACCGGTGATCCGGCGGTGTCGGGTACGGCGATGCGGCCGGCCACACACACCGTGGTCTTCGGCGAGGAGACCCGGGTGGTCCTGCCCGCCGACAGCCAGCCGCCGTCAGCCCACTGAGTCGCGCACGCGGGCGCCGATGGCTGCCAGTGTGCGGAGATCGTGAACCGGTGCGGTGTAACGGCTTTCGGAGACCGGCAGGGTCACCCAACTGGCGCATCCCCGGTACTGCGGGGTGCGCTCCAGGCGCACGGGGTCCACGAGCGCACGGGCCTGGACCACCAATACCGTCAGTCGGTGCCGCGGACGGAAGTCCAGCCGGTCGGCACGCACGGACTGCGCGGTCCAGATGTGCAGATCGGAGATTTCCTCGATCCGGTCAGGACGGTTGACCTCGACCGCGGCCACCACTTTCGCCCCGGCCCGCAGCAGCACCGCATCATCGGTGCTGTCCGCCGAGCCCGACAGCGTGTCGCGGTGTTCGGGACGCACCCGCTCGGCGTGCGAGTGCGCGACCGTGGGGAACAACAAGAATTCCTCGGAGCTGACCTCGAACCGCTTTTCGTGGATGCCGCCCTTGCGCAGCAGCACGGTCTGCCGCCCGTCGAGCAGGGCGTGCACCGCCGCGCCCCATTCCTTGAGCGCCGGTGTACTCACAGACCGAGCCGGGCCCGCACCTCGGGGCGGCGCAGCGGCGGCACGGTTTTCGGCGGCTGCCGTCGCGCCGGCAACTGCGCCAGCAGCCGTTCGGTGGCGGCGGTGACCTCGGCGACGGCCGCCTCGAACGCGTCGACATTGCCCGCAGTGGGGCGGGCGACCCCGCTGATCTTGCGGATGTACTGACGCGCGGCGGCCTCGATCTCCTCGGGTGTCGCCGCCGGCTCCAGCCCGCGCAACTCGGTGATGTTTCGGCACATGAGTCCACGATAGGCCCGCCCGCGCGGCCGTGACAGAGGTCGATACGGTGGGCGAATGACCGACTCGCCCGTCTTGCTGATCGACACCACCGACCGGGTCCGCACCCTGACCTTCAACCGCCCACAGGCGCGCAATGCACTCTCGGCGCGGTTGCGCGGGGAGTTCATCGCCGCCCTGCGGGACGCCGAGGCCGATGACGACGTGGACGTGGTGATTCTGACCGGTGCCGACCCGGTGTTCTGCGCGGGTCTGGACCTCAAGGAACTCGGCGACACCACCGAACTGCCGGATATCTCCCCGAAGTGGCCGCCGATGCGCAAGCCCGTGATCGGCGCGATCAACGGCGCGGCAGTCACCGGCGGCCTGGAGATGGCGCTGTACTGCGATGTGCTGATCGCCTCGGAGCGGGCCAAATTCGCCGACACCCACGCCCGCGTCGGCCTGTTGCCGACCTGGGGACTTTCGGTGCGGCTGCCGCAGAAGGTCGGCGTCGGCATGGCCCGGCGGATGAGCCTGACCGGTGACTATCTCTCGGCGCAGGATGCGCTGCGCGCCGGGCTGGTCACCGAGGTGGTGCCGCACGACGAGTTGCTGCCCACCGCCCGGCGGATCGCGGCGACGATCGTCGGCAACAACCAGAAGGCCGTACGCGCGCTGCTGGAGTCATACCACCGCATCGATGCCGAACAGACCCAGGCCGGGCTGTGGATCGAGGCCGAGGCGGCGCGGGCGTGGATGGCCACCGCCACCGGCGATGACATCGCCGCCAGTCGCAGTTCGGTCATCGAGCGCGGACGCACCCAGGTGTAGCCGCACACCGGCGACCTGCACCACCTCGCTTTGCTCATATGAGCAAAGATATGCGCATACGTTGACGTAACCTCACGGTAATTCCTACGGTGATGGACGTCACGCGCTTCGACGCCGAAGCGCACGTAAGGAGTTGCAATGAGGTTCGCAAATGTCGTCACCGGATTCGCGATCTCGGCCGCAGTGGCGATCGGCACCACCGCGTGCTCGATGCCCGGCCAGAACGGGTCCGCCACCAACGCCGCCACCACCGACGGCGCCGTCGTCATCGGCTTCAGTCAAGCCACCCAACAGAGCCCGTTCTATGTGGCGCTCTCCGACGCCGCCCGCCAAACCGCCGAGGGCGACGGCAACCAGTTCTACTTCGCCGACGCCAACGGTGATGTGACCAAGCAGAACAACGATGTGCAGGACCTCATCACCCGTGGCATCAACGTGCTGGTGATCAACCCGGTCGACCCCAAGGGCATCGCGCCGTCGCTGGCGGCGGCCGACGCGGCGGGCATCAAGGTCGTCACCGTCGACCGACCCGTGGAATCCGGTGCGGCGGCCTTCGTCGGCCGCGACAACAAGGCCATGGGCGAGATCGTCGGCGAGGCCGCGGTGGCCGCGCTCGGGCCCGCCGGCGGCAAGATCATCGAAATCCAGGGCGATGCCGGCGGCGCGGTCGCTCGCGATCGGCACGAAGGATTCGCCGCCGCCGTGGCCGCGCAGCCCAACATCACCGTGGTACCCGGCCCGTACAGCGACTACATCCGCGCCAATGCCGTCACCGCCATGCAGGACCTACTGCAGGCCCACCCCGACCTCAAGGCCGTCTACGCGCAGAACGACGATATGGCCCTCGGTGCACTCCAGGTGCTCGCCGAGAACAACCGTGCCGACGTCAAGGTGTTCGGTGTCGACGGTCTGATGGAGGCCGTCCGGGCCATCGCCGATGGCAACGAGTACGTCGCCACCGCGCTCAACGACCCCAATGCAGAGGGCACCCTGGCCGTGCAGACCGCCGTGAAGGTGGCCCGCGGTGAGAAGGTTGACGAGTTCATCGATGCCGGAACAGGTTTGGTCGATAAGTCCAACGCCGCATCACTGATCGGTGACACCACCTTCGCCAAGGCCCCGCAGCCGCCGGCCTGACACCGCCACGC
The DNA here is from genome assembly GCF_006715585.1 of Arthrobacter sp. SLBN-53. Lineage (NCBI taxonomy): Bacteria > Bacillati > Actinomycetota > Actinomycetes > Micrococcales > Micrococcaceae > Arthrobacter > Arthrobacter sp. SLBN-53. The sequence goes on along the minus strand of NZ_VFNN01000001.1, from coordinate 4,829,229 downwards.
TTTCGAATCGCGAAACATCAAGAGAGAGAAGTCATGACAACCGAAGCACCGGCGCGCGACCTGACGCCCGAGCAGAACATCCCGCAGACGATGACGGCCGCCGTCATGCACGCCCCTGGTGATATCAGGGTCGAGGAGGTCGCGACGCCCCGGCCCGGACCCGGCCAGGTGCTGCTGAAGATCGCTGCGTGCGGTGTCTGTGGTTCCGACATCCCCCGGATGTTGCGCAACGGGGGCTACATCATGCCGATCATCTGCGGCCACGAATTCTCCGGCTGGGTGGTCGAACTCGGTGAGGGTGTCACCGGATTCGAGCTGGGCGAACTGGTGTCGGTGCCGCCGCTGATCCCTTGCCGCACCTGCGATTTCTGCCTCAAGGGCGCGTTCGGACTGTGCGAGAACTACGACTACTTCGGCAGTCGCTGCGACGGTGCGTACGCGCAGTACGCGGTATCGCCGGTGGGCAACCTGCTCAAGCTGCCCGCCGGTATCGATCCGCGGGCCGCGGCCATGCTGGACCCGGCGGCCATCGCGCTACACGGCCTGTGGAAGACCGGGCTGCGGGCCGGGCACCGGGTGCTCGTGATCGGTGCCGGTCCCATCGGCCTGTTCGGTGTCCAGTGGGCACGACTGCACGGCGCCACCGAGGTTGTCGCCGTCGACCTCAGCGAGGAGAAGGCCGCGATGGCCCGGCAAGCAGGTGCCGACCACGCCGTCCAGGGTGTCGAGGAGGCCAGGGCGCTCGGCGGGCGCGGGTTCGACATCGTCCTGGAATCGGCGGGCGTGCCGGCGACCGCCGACATGGCGGCCAATCTGACCGGTCCACACGGGCACGCCGTGTTCATCGGCATCCCGCATGCACCGGTACCGCTGGGCAAGGAGACGTTCAACCAGTTCATGCGACTGGAGGCCACCCTGCACGGGTCGTGGAACTCGTTCTCCGCGCCGTTCCCCGGCGACGAATGGCGCACATCGGCGAAGATGATGTCGACCGGCCAACTCGAGTGGGAGTTCATGATCACTCACGAGCTGCCGCTGTCGGCACTTCCCCAGACGATGCATCAACTCGGTGAGCGCTCGATCTTCTCCTCGAAGGTTCTGTTCCTGCCCAACGAGGATTGATCATGGGGATTCTGTTGTCGATCGACCTGGGCACCGAGGGCGCCCGGGTGGGCGCATTCACCGAGGACGGTCGGGCGCTGGGCACCGCGCACCGACCGTATGGCACCCGGTTTCCGCGACCGGGCTGGGCTGAACAGGACCCCCGCGAATGGTGGTCGGCGCTCAGCACTGCCAGCCGAGAGTTGTTGGGCAGCGCCGCCTGTCGCGATGCGGGCGCGGTGGTCGCCATCGCCGCATCCACGACGGCCTCGACCGTCGCGGTACTCGACGACGCCGGAGAGCCATTACGGCCCGCCATCTTGTGGATGGATTGCCGCAGCGGCGCCGAGTCCGCGTTCACCGCCGAACTCGTCGACGAGCACCCCATCCTGAAATGGTCCGGGGGCTCGGATGCCGCGGAATGGCTGGTGCCCAAGGCCATGTGGCTGCACAGCCACGAACCGGATATCTACCGTTCGGCGGCGCGCATCGTCGAGGCCGTCGACTACGTCATCTTCCGGCTCACCGGCGAATGGGTGGGTTCGCAGATGAACGCGGTGTGCAAGTACAACTACGACACCCTCGCCGGGCGCTTTCCCGACGAGTTGTATGCCGCCCTCGGCGTGCCGGACCTGACCGCCAAACTTCCCGACCGCATCGTCGCCGTCGGCGGTGCCGCCGGATCGCTGCATCCGGCGGCCGCCGCCGATCTCGGGATCACCGGCAGTCCGGTGGTCGCGGTCGGCGGAATCGACGCTCACGTCTCACTACTGGCATGCGGCGCCGAACTGGGCGGACTGGTATCGCTGGTCTCGGGCACCTCCTCGGCGATCATCGCCGAGGTCGACGACCCGACCGACACCCGTGAGATCTGGGGCCCTTACCCGAGGGCGCTGCACCAGGACAAATGGCTCGTCGAGGGCGGACAGGTCGCCAGCGGTTCAGTGCTCAAATGGGCCGGCGAATCCATCATGGGAGTTGCCCGCCAAGATCTTCCGGCGTTGATCGACGAAGCGACCGCGGTCGATCCGGCCGCTCACGGGCTGCACGCACTGGACTACTTCATGGGTAACCGCACGCCCTACCGCGAGCCCCGGTTACGCGGGACTGTGGTGGGCCTGTCGCTGGGAACCACCAAGGCCGAGCTCTACCGGGCGATGGTCGAAGCCGTCGCCTGCGGTACTCGCAGCGTCATCGACTCCTTCGAGCGGGCCGGGGTGTCATGCGATCGGCTGGTGTTCTCCGGGGGCATTGAACGCAACCCGTTGTGGCAGCAGGTGACCGTCGATGTATTGGGCCGTCCCGCCGAACTGGTCATCGGTGAGAATCTCACCCTGCGCGCCTGCGCGGTGATCGCCGCGACCGCCGCGGGGGTGACCGGTTCGCTCGACGAGGGCTCGGCGCTGTTCGCCCCGACGGTGCGGGTACTCGAGCCCGAACCTGCACGGATCGCGGTGTATGAGAACACCTTCGCCGAGTACCAGCGGCTCACCGAAATCATGGCGCCGTTCATGCGCGACAGCGCCGATGCGCTGACCGAGCGCACCATCGCCACGACGGATCGGGTGGTGTGCTGATGGCGCGCCCGACCGAGCCCAAAGCCAGTGGACCCAGCCACACCCAGTTGATGCTGCACGTCGCGCAGAGCTATTACGAGCAGGGCCGAACGCAGGAGGACATCGGCCGGGAGTTGCACCTCACCCGATGGAAGGTGGGCCGACTGCTCGACGAGGCTCGTGAGGTGGGCATCGTGCAGATCAAGATCGTGCATCCGCAGGCCCGGCGCACCCACCTCGAGGTGCGCATGCGCAGCGAGTTCGGGCTGCGCGAGTGCATCGTGGTGCCCGGCCCGGAACGCCCGGGCTCGGATGACCACATCGCCGCGGCCGCAGCGGATTACCTGAAAGCGAACGCGCAGTCGATCGCTACCCTCGCTGTCTCCTGGGGGAAGACCCTGCAGCATGTGGCGGCGGTGCTGCCGGCCGGCTGGACCAGCAATATCGAGGTCATCCAGGCCAACGGCGGAGTCAGCCGTTCGGTACGGCCCACCACGGCGGCGAACATCGCCACCAGCATCGCGCACAGCGGCAACGGACGGGCCACCCTGTTGCCGGTGCCCGCCATCGTCGAGCGAATCGAAACCCGGGATGCGTTGTATGCCGAGGGTTTCGTCGTCGACGTGCTCAACGGTGCCCGGCAGGCCGATGCGCTGCTGTTCTCCCTCGGTGCGTCCGGGCCGACCTCGGTGTTGGTCGAATCCGGCGCGGTGACCCCTGCCGAACTGCGCGAACTCGACGCGGCCGGGGCGTGTGGTGACGTACTGGCCCACTTCCTGACCGCGGACGGGCGGATAGCCCATCCGGGTATCGACAGCAGGACCGTCGGGCTGGGACTCGACGATGTCCGCAACGCCAACTGTGCGATCGCCGTCGCGGCGGGGCCCGCGAAGGTCCCGATGGTCGGGGCGGCCTTGCGCAGCGGGCTGTGTTCGGTGCTGATCACCGACGAACCAACCGCGACCACAGTTCTTGACCACACCGCCAAAGCTGGAGGGATGGCATGACCTCTCTGGATTCCACCCCGCCGTCGTCCACAGCAGCTACCCCCCATCCCCCGGCAGACCGCCGCACCGCGCTCAGCATGGTCGGCATCGTCAAATCGTTCCCGGGGACCAGGGCCTGCGATGGTGCCAGCCTCGAGGTCGCCGAGGGCGAGGTGCACTGCTTGCTCGGCGAGAACGGCGCGGGCAAGTCCACGATGATGAAGATCCTCTCGGGCTCGTACACACCGGATGCGGGAACGATCGTCCTTGGCGGGGAGACGGTGACGTTCGGCTCCCCCATCGACGGGGTGCGCGCCGGTATCAACACCATCTACCAGGAACTCGATCTGGTGCCGGATATGACGGTGTCGCAGAACCTGTTTCTCGGGCACGAGCCGCGGCGCGGCCCGTTCGTCCACCGCGGGGAGCGCGACCGCCGGGCGGCGGCGGCAATCGCCCGGGTCGGCGGCAGGTTCGCGCCGACCGCCGTCGTCGGCGAACTGTCGGTGTCGGATCAACAGCTCACCGCGATCGCGAAGGCGCTCACCACCGACGCCCGCATCGTCATCATGGACGAGCCCAGCGCGACCCTGACCGATCATGACCTCGCGGCCGTGTTCACAGTGATCCGCGAACTCACCGCCGAGGGCAAATCGGTCATCTACATCTCCCACCGGCTCGACGAGATCAAGGCCATCGGCGACCGCGCTACCGTGATGCGCGACGGCACCACCGTCGGCGTCTTCGATATCGCCTCGGTGACCAAGGAGGAGTTGGTGGAGGCCATGATCGGCCGAACCGTACAGGCGCGTCCGCCACGGCAACCTCGCGCCCTTTCCGGCGCCCCCCTGCTGAACCTGCGCAGGGCCACCATCGACGGTGTCATCGACATCCGCGATGTCACCGTCGGCCGTGGCGAGATCATCGGCCTCGCGGGCCTCGGCGGCGCCGGTCGATCCACCCTGCTGGCCACCATCTTCGGTGACCGCAAGGCCGCCCTGGACATGACGTTCAAGGACGGGCACATCACCTCCCTGACACCGCGTTCGGCGGTCGGCCGCGGTATCGGACTTGTTCCCGAGGACCGCAAACGGCAGGGCCTGTTCCTGGAACAGTCGATCCTGCGCAACGCCGCGATCGCCGCGTTGCCACCGCGGCGGATCAACCCGCTGGCCAAGGCCCGCGAAGTGTGCGGCCCGCCGTTGGAGCGCCTCGGTGTGAAGTTCGCCAGCGTCGAGCAGCCCGTCGGGCAACTGTCCGGCGGCAATCAGCAGAAAGTTGTGCTGGCCAAGTGGATTGCCCGCGGCATCGACCTGCTGCTGCTCGACGAGCCGACCCGCGGTTTGGATATCGGCGCCAAGGCCGACCTGTTCGAACAGGTCCAGGCACTGGCCGAGACGGGCGTCGGTGTCGTGATGGCATCGAGCGAACTCAGCGAGCTCACCGAGAACTGCCACCGCATCTGGGTCCTGCACGAGGGACGCAACATCGCGCAGTTCGAGCCCGCCACCACCCCCACAGCGGATATCGCCCGCTGCATCGTCACCGGAAGAACGAAGACTGACAATGACTGACCTGATCGATCGGCCCGCCGACTCGGCCGCCGGCGCAACGAAATCGAGCCGCCGCGCCGTCTTCATGCGGTTCAACCTGCTGTTCATCTTCATCGCGTTGTTCGTGGTGGCCTCGGTGTCCGCACCACAGTTCCTCACCACCGGAAACATGGCCAACCTGCTGCAGCAATCCAGCCTGACCGGCATCGTCGCGATCGGGATGACGGTGGTGATCCTCACCTCGGGTATCGACCTGTCGGTCGGCAGCGTCGCCGCACTGTCGGGAATGCTGGTCGCCATCTTCATCGGCCTCGGTCTGGCCTGGCCGCTGGCGATGGCGCTCGCAATCGCCTCCGGACTGGTGCTCGGCGGCGTGATGGGCGGCCTGAGTGCCTATCTGGTGCTGCCGGCCTTCATGGTCACCCTCGCCGGTATGCAGAGCATCCGCGGCCTGACCTATCTGACCACCAACGGCACCCCGACCACCGCGGAGATCCCGATGGGTCTGCGTTTCCTCGGCGCCGGGTCGATCGCCGGCATCCCGGTCGTCGGCATCATCTTCGTGGCGACCACGATCATCGTGGGACTCGTGCTGCGGCGCACCACCTTCGGCGAACACATCTATGCCGTGGGCAGCAACGCCCAAGCCGCCCGGCTGTCGGGTCTGCCCGTGCAACGGATCACCACCATGGCCTATGTGATCAGCGGTGGGCTGGCCGCCCTGACCGGAGTCCTGCTCACCGCCCGGCTGACCATCGGCCAGCCGACGGCCAACGCCGGTCTGGAACTCGACGCGATCGCCGCGGTCGTGCTCGGCGGCACCAGCCTGTTCGGCGGCAAGGGCGGGGTGCTGGGCACCTTCATCGCCGTACTGTTGCTGTCGGTGCTGCGCAACCTGTTCAACCTGCTGGGACTGAGCTCGTTTTTCCAGATGCTGGTCACCGGCCTGATCCTGATCGCGGCGCTGATCATGAACTACCTGTTGGACCGCCAGTCCAAGAGCGCCGCCTGATTTCTCCCACCCCGTCAGAAGGAAAGACAGAAGCAGACATGAGCATCCCCACCGCACCCACCGTCGCCGATATCGCCGCGATGATCGACCACACGCTGCTCAAGCCGGAGGCCACCGCCGCCGACGTCGCCGCACTGGTCGCCGAGGCCGCCGAGCTGGGCACCTACTCGGTCTGCGTGTCACCGTCGATGCTGCCGATCACCGTGCCCGAGAAGCTCAAAGTCGCGGTGGTGTGCGGTTTTCCGAGCGGTAAGCACTCCTCGTCGGTGAAGGCGGCCGAGGCTGCCGAGGCCGTCGGCAAGGGTGCCGACGAGATCGACATGGTGATCGACGTCGGTGCCGCGAAGGCGGGTGACTTCGCCGCCGTCCAGTCCGATATCGCCGCCGTGCGCGCCGCCGCGCCCGTCCCGACGGTGCTCAAGGTGATCATCGAGTCGGCGGCGCTGACCGATGACGAGATCGTCGGGGTGTGCCGGGCCGCGGTCACCGCCGGCGCCGATTTCGTGAAGACCTCCACCGGATTCCACCCGACCGGCGGGGCCAGCGTGCACGCCGTGGAGTTGATGCACCGCACCGTGTCCGGAGCGGGTCTTCAGGTGAAGGCCTCCGGCGGGGTCCGGACCCTGGAGCAGGCCCTCGAGATGGTCGCCGCCGGTGCCACCCGCCTCGGGGTGTCCGGGTCGCGGGCGCTGCTGACCTCCGGCGAAGCCGGGTCGGGTTACTGACCCTGCGCGAACAGCCGCGCGGCGGCCGATCCGGCGGCGTGCAGCCAGCGCCGTGGATCGGCCATCGCCGCATCCGTCGAGCCGGCCAGCTCCGTCAGCGACAGGGTGGATACGTCCGCCTCGGCGGTGACCTGACCGGCCACCACCAGCGCAGCCACCCCGGCACGGTCGGCCGCGGCGAGCAGATGGCCGACCAGCTTGCCCGTCCAGGAGGTGCCGTCGAATCGGCCCTCCCCGGTGATGAGCAGATCCGCCTGTGGCAGTTGGGCATCCAGGCCCGTGACGGTGGCGATGCGGTCGGCTCCCGAGGCCAGCGCCGCACCCCAGGCCAGCAATCCGAAACCCGCTCCGCCGGCCGCCCCGGCGCCGGGGCTGTCCGGATCTGCGTGCAGACCGGCCGCTCGCAGCGCCCGGGACCAGCGCAGCAACCCGTCGTCGAGCAAAGCGATATCTGCGGGAGCGGCACCCTTCTGTGGACCGAACACCGCCGCCGCGCCCTGCGGGCCGGTCAGCGGTGCCGCGGTGTCGACCAATATCTCGACCCCACCGGGTGGTGGCGGCGCCAGCCCGTCCGCCTCGACCCGGTCGACATCACGCAGCCCGGAGGCACCCGCACCGATCGGGCAGCCGTGCCGGTCGAAGGCCTTGAGCCCCAGCGCCATCAACGCGCCGGCGCCACCGTCGGTGCTCGCCGAGCCACCGAGCCCAACCTGAACCGAGCGGGCACCGGCGCGTAACGCGGCGTCGATCAGCTGGCCGAGACCGCGGCTGTCGGCCCGCCAGGGGTCCAGCCTCGACATGAGCGCGATACCGGAGGCCTCGGCGAGCTCCACGACCGCCCGGCGCTGGCCGGTGCTGGTGTCGAGCAGCCACCGGGCCGGCACCGCACGGCCATCGGGGCCGTCCACGACGGTCCGGTGCCATTGCCAGGATGCCGATGCGGCTATGGCGCTCAAGGTGCCCTCACCTCCGTCGGCCTGCGGCAGGACGACGATATCGTCGTTGCCTCGCAATGCCTTCCAGCCGGCAGCCAGCGCCTCGGCCACCTCGGTCGCCGTCGCGGTGCCCTTGAACGAGTCCGGTGCGATGAGAATCTTCACAACGCGGGCAGAACCATATCGCGGTAGCGACTCTTCATCGTCTCCAGCACGGCGTGTCCGTCGGTGGCCCACACCGCTTCGTTGAAAATCTCCACCTCGACGTCCCCGGCATATCCGGCCGCGGCCACCATTGCGGTGATGGCCCCGAAGTCGATGACACCGTCGCCCATCATGCCGCGTGAGACCAACGGGTCCGGTGTCATCGGGACCAGCCAGTCACAGATCTGGTAAGAGCTGATCCGCCCCTGGGCGCCGGCCTCGGCAACCCGCTGCGCGAGTTCGGGATCCCACCAGAGGTGGAAGGTGTCGACGACGACACCGACCGACTCGGCGGGGTGCGGCGCCGCCAGCTCCAGCGCCTGCCCGAGGGTGGAGATCACCGCGCGGTCGGCGCAGAACATCGGGTGTAGCGGTTCGAGGGCCAGTCGGACATCCCGTTGTGCGGCATAGGGCACCAGTTCGGCGATGCGGTCGGCGAGCCGGGCACGGGCGCCCGGTAGATCCCGGTCCGGCACACCGCCGGCGACCATTATCAATTCCGGTGCGCCCAGGGTGGCCGCCTCATCGATCGCCCGACGGTTGTCCGCCAAGGCCGTGTCACCGTCGTGCCGACCGGTCAGGAAACCGCCGCGGCACAGACTGGACACCCGGAGCCCGTGATCGCGCACGATCTTCGCCGCATCATCGACACCGGCCTCGGCGACCCGATCGCGCCACAGACCGATGGCCGGCAATCCCGCCGCGGCTGTCGCCTCGACGGCCTCGCGCAGGGTCCAGGACTTGGTGGTCATGGTGTTCAGCGACAGCCTGGCATAGGGATCGCTCATCACCGGACTCCGTTCAACGTCAGGTACATCCGCATCCGATCGGCGGCAATCTGCGGGTCGTCGAGCAGGCCGGCCCGGTCGGCGAGCACGAACAACTCGCACAGATGCCCGACCGAGCGGCCCGCGGTCAGACCGTTGACCATCGTGAAACCGGGCTGATGGCCGTTGAGCCAGGACAGGAACGCAATCCCCGTCTTGTAGTAATAGGTCGGCGCGGCGAAGATGTGCCGCCCCAACGCTCGGGTGGATTCCAGGATGTCCTCGGCCGCCGCGGTGTTGCCTGCGTCGAGTTCCTGCAGCGCCGTGGAGGCGGCCGGGTAGATGGCGGCGAAGATCCCCAACAACGCATCGGAATGGCTCGCACCGTCGCCGATGATGAGTTCCGGGTAGTTGAAATCGTCACCGGTGTAGAGCCGGACACCGGCGGGCAACGCGCGCCGCAGCGCCACCTCGTGGCCCGCGTCGAGCAACGAGACCTTGACCCCGTCGATCTTGTCGGCGTGGGTGCCCAGCAGTTCCCGGAAGGTGGCGGTGGCGGCGTCGATATCGGTGTCACCCCAGTATCCGCGCAGCGCCGGATCGAACATCTCGCCCAACCAGTGCAGGATGACCGGCCGGTCGACCTGAGCCAGCAGCGTGCCGTACACCGAGAGATAGTCGGCGGGTGACTGTGCCACCCGGGCCAATGCTCGTGATGCCATCAGGATCACCTCGGCCCCGGCGTTTCGGACGACGTCGATCTGTTCACGGTAGGCATCGGTGACGACGGCCAAACCGGTTGCGCCGCCGGGAACGTCGGCGAGGTCGAGTTGATCGGTGCCCGCCCCGCACGCCAGCCGGCCACCCACCGCGGCGGCCTCGCGGCCGCTACGGGCGATCAGTTCTCGCGTGGCGGCCCAGTCCAGACCCATCCCGCGCTGGGCGGTGTCCATGGCCTCGGCGACACCGAGCCCGTAGGACCACAACTCGTGTCGGTAGGCCATGGTGACGTCCCAGTCCAGCTGTGCCGGCGCACCCGGGGTGCAGTCGGCCGCGGCGGCGGGCACCACATGGGCTGCGGCATAGGCGATCCGGGAGGTGATCGGCGAGCCGGGTTTGCGCCACGACCCCGGGCGGGAGAGCTCGTAGGATCCGTGCTCCGGCAGGTCGAGCAGCACGCCGGTGCCGGCGCTGATCATGGTCACAGCACGATCTCCGGCACGCTCATGCGCCGTCCCTCGGCCGAGCTCTGCAGACCGAGCTCGGCGAGCTGCACACCGCGGGCCGCCGACAGCAGGCCGAAGCGGTGCGGGCGGCCGGCCAACACGTCGCGTAGGTATTCCTCCCACTGCAGCTTGAAGCCGTTGTCCAGATCGGCGTTGGCCGGGACCTCCAGCCACTGGTCGCGGAACTTCTCGGTGACCGGAAGGTCGGGATTCCACACCGGCTTCGGGGTGTGCGCGCGCTGTTGGGCCACGCATCGGCGCAGACCCGCCACCGCGGAACCGTGCGTGCCGTCGATCTGGAACTCGACCAGCTCGTCGCGGTGCACCCGCACCGCCCAGGACGAATTGATCTGGGCGATCACGCCGCCCTCGATCTCGAAGATGCCGTAGGCGGCGTCGTCGGCGGTGGCGGCATACGCCTTGCCCTGCTCATCCCAACGGGTCGGGATGTGGGTCACGGTGCGCGCCGTGACGGCTTCGACGGTGCCGAGCAGACCCTCCATCACATAGTTCCAATGGCAGAACATGTCGACGGTGATGCCTCCGCCGTCCTCGGCACGATAGTTCCAGCTGGGTCGCTGCGCGGGCTGGTGGTCACCCTCGAACACCCAGTAACCGAACTCGCCCCGCATCGAGAGGATGCGGCCGAAGAAGCCTTCGTCGATCAGCCTGCGCAGCTTCACCAGTCCGGGCAGGTACAGCTTGTCGTGGACGACACCGGCGACCACTCCGGCATTCTCGGCCATCCGCGCCAGTTCGATCGCCTCGGTGAGGGTTTCCGCGGTGGGCTTCTCGGTGTAGACATGCTTGCCCGCCTTGATCGCGGTCGAAAGCGCCTCCATCCGGCGCGAGGTCACCTGCGCGTCGAAATAGACGTCCACCGTCGGGTCCGCGATCACCGAGGCGACGTCGGTGGTCCAGGACTCGATGCCGTGCTCGGCGGCAAGTTCGGCGAGCTTGTCGGCGTTGCGGCCCACCAGGATCGGCTCGATGGCCACCCGGCTACCGTCGTCGAGCAACAGTCCGGTGTCGCGCAACGGGAGGATCGAACGCACCAGGTGCTGCCGGTAACCCATGCGCCCGGTGACGCCGTTCATGGCGATGCGCACCGTACGGCGGCCGGATGATTCAGCTGAAGACATGTGCAGATTCCTTGTCTGAAGAGACGGTGAAAGGTGTGCGGACCGACACCGCGGCCGAACTCATCGGTCGAGTGACGGCGGCGTCTGCACTTCGGAATGCGCTTTCCAAGGTAAGCTGTCGGCACTATCCGGGTCAACTCCGGACGTCGGCGACACAGGGGAAGAACGGGCATGGCAGCGGTCACTCTGCACGATGTGGCGGTACGCGCGGGGGTCTCGCAGGCGACGGCGTCGCGCGTGCTCAACGGGTCGAGCCGCGTTCCGGGGGAAGGCGTGGCCGACCGGGTGCGGGCAGCCGCACGCGAGCTGGGCTACGTGCCGAATGCCCAGGCCCAGGCGTTGGCGCGGGCTTCCACCGGACTGCTCGGCCTCATCGTGCATGACATAGCCGACCCCTACTTCTCCTCGATCGCCCGCGGAGTACAGGCCGCCGCCAGGGCCGCCCGCAAGCAGGTACTACTGGCCGGCACCGACCGCGATTTCGATATCGAACGTGAGGCCGTCAGTACGTTCATCGCACACCGCGCCGATGCGATCGTGCTGGCCGGTTCACGCCAGAGCGGCGACCTCGACCGCGAATTGGAGGCCGAGTTCGGCCGTTACCGAGCCAACGGTGGACGGGTCGTCGTGGTCGGCCAACCGCTGGCCTTCGGCGGCGCCGTCGAACCCGAAAATCATTTCGCTTCAGCAGAATTGGCCGACGCACTGGTGGCGGCCGGGCACCGGCGGTTCGCCGTGATCGGCGGACCGGGCAATATCCGAACCTCGGTCGACCGACGCAACGGATTCGTCGAGGCGCTCGGCAGGCACGGACTGACCCCCTTGGTGGAGGTATCCGGAGACTTCGATCGCGACGGTGGCCATTCGGCCGCCCGTCGCCTGGCGGCCGCACTGGATCTGCAACCGGGTGCGGTGACACCACCGGTCTGCGTGTTCGCGGTCACCGACGTCATGGCGATCGGGGCGATCGCGGCGTGGCGAGAGCTGGGACTGAGCGTTCCCCGTGATGTCTGCATCGCCGGCTTCGACGATATCCCCACCCTGCGCGATCACACCCCCAGCCTGACCACCGTGATCCTTCCGCTCGAAGAAATCGGCGTGCGCGCAGTCGATTTGGCGTTGCGCAACCACGACGGCGCCGACGATCTGCGCGAGCGGATACCCGGTCGGATCGTGCTGCGGGACAGCACGAAGCTGAGCTGATTCTCAGCCTCACGAGGCGCAGACCACCACCCGGTTGACAGTGTGCGCCAGGTCACGTTACTGTCGAAATTGCTTCGGAAAGCGCATTCCCAACGGGTTTCAACCCGTTCACTGCGAACTAGAGGACATTCCATGGCGGTAACCGCATCGGCCCGCGTCCAGTCACCGGACATCGGCACGCGGGCCCGATCGCGCACCGGTTCCCGACGGGCTCGCCGATCATTCTCACCGGGACGCACGTTGTCGAACACCTGGCGGCCGATCGTGCTGGTGCTCGCGCTGCTGGCCGGCTGGTGGGCAGTCACCGAGGCCGAACTCGTTGCGCCCTATATCCTTCCCTCGCCCGCCGATACCTGGGCCGCGACCCAGCAGAACGCGGCATACCTTGCGGCCAACACCTGGGTGACCACCTGGGAGACCGTCATCGGCTTCCTCATCGCCACCGTTGTCGGCGTATTCGTCGCGGTCATGATGATCTACTCGACCAGCTTCGAGAAGACCGTCTACCCGCTGATCCTGTTCGCCCAGGTGGTCCCGAAGATCGCGATCGCCCCGCTGTTCATCGTGTGGCTGGGCTTCGGCCCATCCCCCAAGATTCTGGTCGCCGTGCTGATGGCCTTCTTCCCCATCGTGATCTCCGGGCTGGCCGGTCTGCGTTCGGTGGATCCCGAGATCCTGGAACTCACCTCCACGATGGGTGCCAGCCGGTTCAAGACCTTCATGAAGGTCCGCTTCCCCGCTTCCCTGCCGCAGTTGATGTCCGGTCTGAAAGTGGCCGCCACCCTCGCGGTCACCGGCGCCGTGGTCGGTGAATTCGTCGGTGCCAACGAAGGTCTGGGCTATGTGATCCTGCAGGCCAACGGAAGCCTGGACACCGCAATGCTGTTCTCGGCATTGATCATCATGTCCATTCTCGGGATCGTGCTGTTCGCCATCATCGAAATCGCCGAGAAGCTGCTCATCCCCTGGCACGCCTCGCGCCGTACGTCCAACTCCGCCTCCACCGCGGCCGTCTGACCCCCACCCCGAAACAGGAGACCCATGTTTTCGCTGAATCGTCGCGCCGCCGGCGCGATCGCCGCCACCACCGCCATGCTTACCCTCGCCGCCTGCGGTGGCGGTGCGGGCCAGGACAACTCGGCCGCCGACGGTGGCGAGGGCACCACTCCGGTCACGCTGATGCTGAACTGGTACCCCTACGGCGAGCACGCTCCCCTCTACCTCGGTGTGAAAGAGGGCATCTTCGCCAAGCACGGCATCGACCTGACCATCGATCCCGGCCAGGGCTCCACCCGCACCGCGCAGGCGGTCGGCGGTAAGCAGGTCGACTTCGGCTGGTCGGATACCGCCGCGGTGTTGAGCAATATCGACCAGGGCGTCGACATCAAGAGCGTCGGCGTGTTCTTGCAGACCACCCCCTCGGCGGTCCAGGTGTTCGCCGACTCCGGAATCGAGGAACCGGCCGATCTGGCCGGACGCACCATCGCGGTGTCCGCCGGTGACGCCCCGACCACCACGTTCCCGATGTACCTTGCCGATGTCGGCCTGGAACCCGGTGCGGTACAGGAGCAGAACCTGGACTCCGCGGGCAAGATGGCCGCCCTGATGGCCGGCCGCGTCGACGGGCTCATCGGCTTCGCCCATGACCAGGGCCCCACCATCGCCAACAAGAGCGGCCGCGAAATGCGCTACTTCCGCTACTCCGACGCCGGGCTGAACTTCTACAGCAACGGTTTGATCACCCACAACTCCACCATCGCCGACAATCCCGAACTGGTGCAGTCGATGTTGGACGCGGTCAGTGAGTCCTACGAGTCGGCCAAGAACGATCCCGCGGCCGCCGCCAAGGCCATGGTGGGTGTCGACCCGCAGACGCCACCCGAGCAGGTGCTGCTGCAGCAGTGGCAGGAGACCATCCCGCTGCTGAACACCCCGGCCACCACCGGCAAGGTCCCCGGCACCAATGCCGAACAGGACTGGACCTCCACCATCGCCACCCTGAGCGAGGCCGGCCTTCTGCAGTCGGCCAAGGACCCGGCCGAATACTGGGCATCGTCGTTCGTCCCCGCCACCGCGGGACAATAGGGAAGAGCCCGATCATGACCTCCGCAACGATCACCGCACCGAGGACCACCGTGACCTCCGACGCCATCTCCATCGACAACCTGACCGTCACGTTCTCCTCCAAACGGTCCACCGTCACCGCCGTCGACGATGTCGACCTGCGGGTCGCACACGGGGAGTTCGTCTCCATCGCCGGCCCGTCGGGCTGTGGCAAGTCCACCCTGCTCAAGGTGGTCGCCGGATTGACCACCGCCACCTCCGGTGATGTCAGGTTGCGCGGCAGGCAGGTCAAAGGACCGCAGCGCGATATCGGATACGTCTTCCAGCGAGCCGCCCTGCTGGAATGGCGTTCGGTCCGCAAGAACATCCTGCTGCAGGCCGAGATGCGAGGCATGCCCCGTAAGGAGGCGCAGTCCCGCTGCGATTACCTGATCGAGATGACCGGGCTGAGCGGGTTCGAGAACGCCCTGCCCCACGAGCTGTCCGGCGGTATGCAGCAACGTGTTTCGCTGTGCAGGGCGCTGCTGCACCAACCCGAGGTGCTGTTGATGGACGAGCCCTTCGGTGCACTCGACGCGCTGACCCGGGAAAAGATGAATGTCGAGTTGCACCGGATCTGGCGGGAAACCGGAACCACCGTCGTACTGGTGACACACTCGGTGGCCGAGGCGGTGTACCTGGCCAACCGCGTCGTGGTGATGAGCCCGCGGCCGGGCCGCATCATCGAGACCATCGACGTCGACCTCCCCGCCGAACGGGACTACGCCGAGACGATGGAACGGCCGGAGTTCATCAAGGTGGCCAACCGGGTCCGCGACCTGCTGGGAAGCTCCAGCGCCGCAGACTGATCGAGCACCCGCGGACGCCCGGCGCTGAACGCGTCGGGCGTTCCTGGTGTCTTCCGGCGTTCACCGACAGCGAACCGAAGGCGTCGTAACGAAAAGCCGTTCGCAGACGACGTAATCGATGACACCGGTCCGGCCCGGCGCCGTGCCGGATCGCATCTTCGTACCTGCGCGCCGCGGGGGGCTCGCCCGACAGGACGGCATCGATCTCATGAAAAATCTGCACGCAATGACCCGCCGAGCAATGATCGGCCTGATGGCCGCACTCCTGCTCGTCGGGATGGTCCAACCGACCACCGCCTCGGCATTCTCCCGGCCCGGGCTACCGGTCGAGACGCTGATGGTTCCCTCGGCCGCGATGGGTCGTGACATCCCGGTGCGCTTCCAAGGGGGCGGCCCGCGCGCGGTGTACCTGCTCGACGGTCTGCGCGCCCGCGACGACAACAGCGGCTGGGATATCGAGACCGCGGCCTTCGAGACCTTCTTCGAATCCGGAGTCTCGGTCGTCATGCCGGTGGGCGGCATGTCCAGCTTCTACACCAACTGGCAGGGACCCGCGGTCGGCAACGGCCAGACCTACAACTACCAGTGGGAGACCTTCCTGACCTCTGAGCTGCCGAACTACCTGGCCGCCAACAAGGGCATCTCGCCGAATGGCAATGCCGTTGTCGGGCTGTCGATGTCGGGTAGCGCCGCGCTGACCCTGGCCGCCTTCCACCCCGGTCAGTTCAGCTACGCCGCCTCGCTGTCGGGCTATCTGAACCTCTCGCAGGGCCTGTGGCCACTGCTGGTCACCTTCGCCATGGCCGACGCCGGCGGTTTCAACGCGATCAACATGTGGGGCCTGGGCGGCGGACCGGCCTGGCAGCGCAACGACCCGACCGTGAACGTCGGCAAGCTCGTCGCCAACGGCACTCGCATCTGGGTGTACTGCGGCACCGGTCGTCCCGGTGAGCTCGGCGGTGGTGGCGATGTGGCCGGCCAGGTGCTGGAAACGATCACCTTGGACAGCAACCGCAACTTCCAGACCCAGTACGAGAAGGCCGGTGGGACCAACGGCACGTTCAACTTCCCGCCCAACGGCACCCACGGCTGGGGTTACTGGGGCAGCCAGCTCAATGCCATGAAGGGTGACATCCAGCGCACGCTGGGAGCCTGACGGACGGCTTCAGCTGGGGACTATCCGGTGCCTGCCACCAGCCAGCGTCCCGAGAGGGTGCGCCAGCCGACGAACACCAGGCGAAGCACCATGAACAGGGACAGACCCGACCAGATGCCGGCCAGTCCCCAGCCGAACGCCAACGACAGCCAGATCAGCGGTAGGAAACCGACCAACGCGCTGCACACCGTGGCGTTACGCATGAACCGGGCGTCACCGGCGCCCAGCAGCACCCCGTCCAGCGCGAAAACGATTCCGGCGACGATCAATTGGCCGACCAGGAACCACCACGGCACAACGATCTGGTCGAGGACCGCCGCATCGGAGGTGAACAGCCGCGGGATCACCTCGGAGCCGGCGGCGAAGATCAGCGCGAGTACCGCGGCGGCCGCGGTGGAGAAGATGGTGACGCGGGCGGCGACCGACTTGGCGTGGCTCAGCTGACCACCGCCGAGGGCGGCACCGACCAGTGACTGAGCGGCGATGGCCAACGAATCGAGCACCAGGGCAAGAAAACTCCACAGTTGCAGCACCACCTGGTGCGCGGCCACCGACGCGGCGCCGAACCGGGCAGCCACCGCCGCCGCGGAGACGAAGCACGCCTGGAAGGCCAGTGAGCGCACCAGCAGGTCACGTCCCATGAGCAGCTGCGCAACCAGTACCGCAGGCACCGCTGCCAGCGGCACCTTCTCGGCGAGCAGGGCCCGGCAGAACAACAACGCCGCCAGCCATTGCCCGACCAGGTTCGCGATCGCCGAGCCGGCCAACTCCAGCCGGGGCAATCCCAGCCAGCCGTACACCAACAGCGGACACAGCAGGGCCGACACGGTGAAACCGAAAACGACGTAGCGAAGGGGCCGGACCGTGTCCTGCACACCGCGCATCCAGCCGTTGCCTGCCAACGAGATCAGCAGCGCCGGCGCACCGCAGATGGCGATGCGCAGCCACGGCAGCGTCTCGGCGGCCAGCGCGCCGCCGTCGGCGAGCACCGAGACCAGCGGATCGGCGAAGACCTGCACCAGGGCCACGATCAGCACCCCGAGCCCCACCGCGAGCCAGCTGGCCTGCACACCTTCACGTACCGCGGCGGCGCGATCGCCGGCGCCGAAGAACCGCGCCGATCGCGCGGTGGTGCCATAGGACAGGAAGGTGCCCTGCGAGGCGACCAGTGAGATCACCAAGCCGCCGATCGCCAGACCCGCCAAACTCAGCGCCCCGAGCCGCCCCACGACGGCAAGGTCGAACAGCAGGTAAAGAGGTTCTGCGGCAAGCACTCCCAGTGCGGGCAACGCCAGTCCGGCGATCCGCCGCGCGGTGACCGGTTCGTCAGCCAAGAGCATCCTGCAAGGCGAGAACGACGTCATCGACAGAGCCGGCGGCCGAGTAGCCTGCGGCCTGGCGGTGTCCCCCGCCGCCGAAACGCCCCGCCACTGCCGAGAGATCCAATGACTTGGAACGCATCGATACCGACCACTGCCGTGGTTCGATCTCCTTGAACACCGCCGCCACTTCGGCCTGGGCGGTGGTGCGCACGATATCGACGATGCTCTCGACCTCTTCGGGTCGCGCGCCGCTCCATTCCTGGTGATCGACGACGGCGTAGACCAACCCCCGTCCGCCGGCGGCATTCTCGAGCAACCGGGCCGAACCCAGCACGCGCGACAACATGGGCAGCCAGGCGAACGGGTGGGTGTCCATCAGGGCGCGGCTGATTCCGGCGTTGTCCAACCCGGTGTCGAGCAGTCGGGACGCCAGCCGGTGCGCGCGGGCACTGGCCCACCGGAACGATCCGGTGTCGGTGGTCAACCCGGCATAGAGGCAGTGGGCCACCGGTTCGTCGATCGGCTTGTCCCAGGCGTCGAGGAGCTCGGCGACCAGCATCGTCGTCGAGTCCGCCTTCGGATCCACGAAGTTGGTCGTGCCGAACAGTGTGTTGGAGGCGTGGTGATCGATGACCAGAACCGCGCGAGCACCCTCCGCCAACTCGCTCAGACTGCCCAACCGATTCACCGACGGGATGTCGACGGTGACCACCAGGTCCGGATCTCGGCGCACCTGAGCCGGCGGGACCAACAGGTGCCCGCCGGGCAGAGTGGCCAGCGACTCTGGAAGTGCATCGGGAGCGGCGAAGCTGACCTGCACGTCCTTGCCCGCGGTGGCGGCGACCTGTGCGAGTGCCAGACCGGCGCCGATGGTGTCGGCGTCGGGATAGACATGCGCGATGATCACGATCGAATCGGCGTCATCGAACAACCGTGCCGCACCCGCGGCATCGACCCGCGGGCCGGATGGGACCGCGTCGGTAGCGGTCTCAGCGGTCGTGTCGGTCGTCGTCACCGGTGTCCTCAGCGTCGAGTTCGTCCCCGCGAGCGTCTCCCCCGCTCACACGGTACGGGTCGGCATCGCCTGCCGGCACCGCACCCTCCCGAACTCGGGCCAAGTCGGCATCGGCCGCCCGCACCTTCGACAGCAGTTCTTCCATTCGATTGGCCGCGTCCGGGACGGTGTCCCTGACGAAGGCCAGCGTCGGGGTGAACCGCACGCCGGTGCCCGCGCCCACCTTGGAGCGCAGCACACCGGTCGCGCTCTCCAAGGCGGCCGCTGCACCGGCGTAATCGGGTTCGTCCTCCAGGGTCGGCCCCAACACCGTGTAGTACAGCGTCGCATCGTGCAGGTCGGCGGTCACCTTCGCGTCGGTGATCGTCACGCCGGCCAGCCGCGGATCCTTGATCTCGTACTCGATGGCCGAGGCCACGATCGTCGAGATCCGCTTGGCCAGCCGGCGTGCGCGAGCTGGATCAGCCATTAGGTGCGCGCCTTCTCGACCAGTTCATAGGTCTCGATGACGTCGCCTTCCTTGATGTCGTTGTAGGTCACGGTCAGACCGCACTCGTAACCCTCGCGGACCTCGGTGGCATCGTCCTTCTCCCGCTTGAGCGAGGAGATGGTGAGGTTCTCGGCGACCACCACGTTGTCGCGCAGCAGGCGGGCCTTGGCGTTGCGCCGCATGATGCCCGACTGCACGAGGCAACCGGCGATGTTACCGACCTTGGACGACCGGAAGATGGCGCGGATCTCGGCGCGACCGAGCTCCTTCTCCTCGTAGACCGGCTTGAGCATGCCCTTGAGCGCGGCCTCGATCTCGTCGATCGCCTGGTAGATGATCGAGTAGTAGCGGATCTCGACACCGTCGCGGTTGGCCAGCTCGGTCGCCTTGCCCTCAGCACGGACGTTGAAGCCGATGATGATGGCATCCGAGGCCGAGGCCAGGTTGACGTTGGTCTCGGTGACACCACCGACACCGCGGTCGATGACGCGCAACTGCACCTCGTCGTCGATCTCGATGTTCATCAAGGCCTCTTCCAGCGCCTCGACGGTACCGGCGTTGTCGCCCTTGAGGATCAGGTTCAGCTGGCTGGTTTCCTTCAGCGCCGAATCCAGGTCTTCCAGGCTGATCCGCTTGCGGCTGCGCGCGGCCAGGGCGTTGCGCTTGCGCGCACTGCGCCGGTCGGCGATCTGGCGGGCGATGCGGTCCTCGTCGACAACCAGGAGGTTGTCGCCGGCACCGGGCACCGAGGTGAACCCGACGACCTGCACCGGACGCGACGGCAGCGCCTCCTCGACATCCTCACCGTGCTCGTCGACCATGCGTCGGACGCGGCCGTAGGCGTCGCCGGCGACGATCGAGTCGCCGACCCGCAGCGTGCCGCGCTGGATCAGCACCGTCGCCACCGGACCACGACCGCGGTCCAGGTGCGCTTCGATTGCCACACCCTGGGCTTCCATATCGGGGTTGGCCCGCAGATCCAGTGACGCATCGGCGGTCAACAACACCGCTTCCAGCAGCGCATCGATATTGGTGCCCTGCTTGGCGGAGATGTCGACGAACATCGTGTCGCCGCCGTACTCCTCGGCCACCAGGTTGTATTCGGTGAGCTGCGCCCGGATCTTGCTCGGGTCGGCACCTTCCTTGTCGATCTTGTTGACCGCCACCACGATCGGCACATCGGCCGCCTGCGCGTGGTTGATGGCCTCCACCGTCTGGGGCATCACACCGTCGTCGGCGGCGACCACCAGGATCGCGATATCGGTGGCCTTGGCGCCACGGGCACGCATGGCGGTGAACGCCTCGTGACCGGGGGTGTCGATGAAGGTGACCAGCCGCTCGTTGCCGTCCAGCTCGGTGAGGACCTGGTACGCGCCGATGTGCTGCGTGATCCCACCGGCCTCGCCCTCACGGACGGTGGCGTTACGGATGGTGTCGAGCAGGCGGGTCTTGCCGTGGTCGACGTGGCCCATGACGGTGACCACCGGCGGACGGAACTCGAGGTCCTCTTCGCCGCCCTCGTCCTCGCCATAGGTGAGGTCGAAGGACGACAGCAGCTCGCGGTCCTCGTCCTCCGGGGAGACGACCTGGACGACGTAGTTCATCTCGCTGCCCAGCAGCTCCAGCGTGGAATCGTCCACCGACTGCGTGGCGGTGACCATCTCACCGAGGTTGAACAGCGCCTGCACCAGCGAAGCCGGGTTGGCGTTGATCTTGTCGGCGAAATCGCTCAGCGACGCGCCGCGGGCCAGCCGGATGGTTTCGCCGTTGCCGTGCGGCAACCGCACGCCACCGACCACCGGGGCCTGCATGTTTTCGTATTCGGCCCTTTTCGCGCGCTTGCTCTTGCGCCCGCGTCGAGGAGCACCGCCGGGACGGCCGAAGGCACCTGCGGCACCGCCGCGCTGGCCGGGACGGCCACCGCCGCCACCACCGCCGGGACGTCCGCGGAATCCACCGGCCGCTGCGCCGCCGGCACCGGCACCTGCGCCGCCGCCTGCGCCGCCACCGCGGTAGTTACCACCACCGCCGCCGCCGGGACGTCCACCGGGAGCCGGACGACCGCCCGGTCCGGGACGCGGACCACCGGGACGACCGGTCGCGCCGGGACGTGCACCCGGCGGACGGGGCGGCATGTTGCCTGGTGAGGCGGCACCGGGACGGGGTGCGCCGGGACGCGGACCACCGGGGCCGGGGCCCGGACGCGGGCCACCGGGACCGGCGGCAGGACGAGGCGCCGGACGCTCGACCGGTGCCTGCGACGAGAACGGGTTGTTGCCGACACGGGGTGCCCGCGGTGCGGGCTTGGGACCAGGAGTCGGACCCGGACGGGGACCGGGGGTCTGGGTGGTCCCGGGAGTGCCGGTGGCCGCGGGTGCCGACGGTGCAGGTGCGGGCGTCGGCGCCGCGGGGCCGGGTGTCGGCGCGGCCGGCGTCGGAGCCTGCGCCGCGGGTGCAGCCGGAGCAGGCGCTGCGGGCGCGGCCGGAGCCGGCGCTGCAGGTGCGGCCGGAGCGGGCGCTGCGGGCGCCTGTGGTGCGGGTTTCGGTCCGGGCTTGGGGCCGCCGGACGGTGCCGCGGTCTTGCCGGGCGCCTTGGGGGCGGGCGCATCGCCGGCCGCCGGCTTGCCGCCGCCGAACGATTCCCGCAGACGGCGGGCCACGGGGGCCTCGACCGTCGATGATGCGGATTTGACGAACTCGCCCTGATCGCTCAGACGGGCGAGAACTTCCTTACTTGTGACACCGAGTTCTTTCGCCAACTCGTGCACGCGGGCCTTACCTGCCACTACTTCTCCTCGTTTGGAGGCGACAGCGGTGGTTTGGCCGCGCCTCGGGTTTAGCTATGACGCATGGTCATCGGGACTTCACGGTGTGCTCATGTTCTTCGCTACCTGTTCTCTGACCGGTGGAAAAGCTCTTCCACCACGGTGGTGTCCGGCGAACCGGAGATGCGCAACGCTCGGCCGATTGCTCGCCGGCGAAGTGCCACGTCCAGACACTGCGGATCGGGATGCAACCACGCACCCCGCCCCGGCAGATTACCCGCTGTATCCACAGTCACGGCGCAAACGCCGGGCCTGTCGGAAACGGTGGACAGTCTGACCAGATCGACGGCCAGCGCTCGCTTCCGACAACCCACACACGTACGCACCGGTCCCGCGGGATCTCGATGCGCACGAGGCTGGCCTGCCGGAGTCTCACGCTGGATCACGGTTCAGTCTACCGTTCCGGGGCGTCCAGACTTCAATCGCGTGTCACTAGGCCCCGAGCCGGCTTCTCTACGTGGCGTGTTCTGCGCCGTCGGCATCGGGCGCGGCGGCCGAATCGCTGCGGATATCGATGCGCCATCCGGTCAGCCGCGCGGCGAGCCGAGCGTTCTGCCCCTCCTTGCCGATGGCCAGTGACAGCTGGAAATCGGGCACCACGACACGCGCGGCGCGGGTGTTCTCGTCGATGACGGTGACCGAGACCACCTTGGCCGGCGACAGCGCGTTGGCGACGAACCGGGCCGGATCCTCGTCGAAGTCGATGATGTCGATCTTCTCCCCCGACAGCTCGCTCATCACATTGCGCACGCGCTGGCCCATCGGGCCGATGCAGGCACCCTTGGCGTTGAGTCCCGAGACCCGGGAGGTGACCGCGATCTTGGACCGGTGACCGGCCTCCCTTGCCACGGCCACGATATCCACCGAACCGTCGGCGATCTCGGGGACTTCGAGGGCGAACAGCTTGCGCACCAGATTCGGATGGGTGCGCGACAGCTCGATCTTCGGCTCGCGGGCGCCACGCGTCACGCCGATGACATAGCAGCGCAACCGGTCGCCGTGTTGGTAGCCCTCACCGGGCACCTGCTCGGCGGGACGGATCATTCCGTCGGAGCCCTTGGCCTCGGTCCCCACCCGCACCACCACGTTGCCGCGGGTGTTCTCGCGGGCATCACGCTGGACAACCCCGGCGACGATATCGCCCTCGTGGGCGGCGAATTCGCCGTACATCTTCTCGTTCTCGGCGTCGCGCAACCGCTGCAGGATCACCTGGCGAGCCGTGGTGGCGGCGATACGCCCGAAACCTTCTGGGGTGTCATCCCATTCGCTGATCAGGTTGCCGTCGGCGTCGGTCTCCCTCGCCATCACCTTGACCACACCGGTCTTGCGGTCGACGTCGATACGCGCATCGGCCTCGTGGCCCTCGGTGTGCCGATAGGCGGTGAGCAACGCCGATTTGATGGTGTCCACCACGATATCGACCGAGATACCTTTGTCCGCCTCGATGGCGTGTAATGCCGCCATGTCGATATTCACGACCCGGCCCCCTCTTCTGACTGTTCGACCAACTCCAACTCACGTCGATTTGGCGTCGAAAACTCTACTTGCACAATTGCTTTGACGATCTCGCCGACGGCCACCGGCCGCAGGACGAGATTCTTGCCGTCCGCGACCACCAAGGTGACCACCCCGTCAGCGGTCGCACCGATGCGCCCGGTGACCTCCGAGCCGTCCGCAAGGATCACACCGACCTTGCGTCCCTTCGCCCGGCGGAAGTGTTTCTCCTCGGTCAATGGGCGGTCCACACCCCGGGACGTGACCTCGAGCACGTACGGGTCGAAACCGCGATCTGCCTCGTCCAACGCCGCCGAGGCGAGCCGGGACAGTTCGGCCACCGCGTCCAGATCCAGCGGCGCATCACCGTCGGCGACCACGGTGATGCTCGGCGGCCGGGCGGCCGTGATCGTGACATCTTCGATTTCGTAACCCACGCGCGAGAACTCACCGGTGAGGAGTTCGATCACCTGCTCACGCGACGGAAGGCGCGCAGACCGCAGCGGGTCATCCGTTGCCACGGCGAGCTCCTCATCTTGAGTTGTGCGGACAACCTCCGACCGGCACGGCCGGAGAATCAACTACCAAACGATACGCCAGCCATGACGCGACAATCACCAAACGAGCGGCCCGACCCAACATGGCAGGATGTGGGCGTGCCGAGCGCCCTGCCCATCCTGAGTCGGCGTCGCCTGCTGATCGGTGCCCTGCCGGCCGGCGTCGCGCTGGCCCTACTCGGCTCCACCGCCGCGTGCGCGCCGGCACCGCCGCCCGCCGACCTCGACGACCTGCAGACCGGATTCGACCGGGCCCGCTCCGACAGCGAGTTGGCCGGTGACGCGGCGACGGCGCTGACCGGACCGTCGCGTCAGTCGCAGGTCGCCGCGCTGACGTCGATCGCCGCCGAGCGGTCGGCCCACGCCGACGCGCTGGCCGCCGAGATCACCAGGCTGACCGCGGGCGAGGGCCCGGCGACGGCGACCAGCACGACCCCCACCACGGCGACGGCGCCTGACCCGGCGACCGCCCCCACCGTCGCCAAGGTCATCGAGGAACTCCGCGGGTCAGCCGAACAGGCCGCTCGCGCTGCCGAAGGACTCACCGGCTATCGCGCCGGACTGTTCGGTTCCATCTCCGCGGCGTGCACCGCGGCATACCTGGTGGCGCTCGGCGGAGGCGAGAAGCCATGACAGCTCCGAACACGGCGCCCGAGCCGACCCCGGACCCGGATCGCCCGGAGAATGCCGCCGCCGCGGCGTGGTTCGATGCGGTAGCGACCGAGCACGGCGCCATCTACGGCTACGGCATCGTGTCGGCGCATTCCACGCCCGATGACAACTGGCTGGTCGCCGAGGCGATGGCCCAGCACCGACAACGCCGCGAGGAGGCGTTGGAGATCCTTGCGCGCCGTCAGATCACCGCACCGCTACCGGCACCGGGCTATCAGCTGCCTACCGAGGTC
Organism: Arthrobacter sp. SLBN-53; assembly: GCF_006715585.1. Lineage (NCBI taxonomy): Bacteria > Bacillati > Actinomycetota > Actinomycetes > Micrococcales > Micrococcaceae > Arthrobacter > Arthrobacter sp. SLBN-53. The sequence continues at coordinate 4,804,143 of NZ_VFNN01000001.1, read as the reverse complement.
GCCGATCCCGGCGACGCCGCCGAGCTGGCCGTCCGCATGGAGGCCGACACGGCCACCGCGTGGCGGGCCGTCCTGGAACAGGCCGAAGATCCGCAGGACCGCACCTTCGCGCTCACCGCGATGACGCAGGCCGCGGTGCTGGCCGCCCGGTGGCGCAGCATCCTGGGCGTGCCACCGGTGACGGTGGCCTTCCCTGGCGGTCCCGAACAAGCCGGTTAGCCGTTCAGCGCTCAGGCCCGATTCGCGCTCAGCGCTCAGGCCCGATTCGCGCTCAGCGCTCAGGCCCGATTCGCGCTCAGCGCTCAGGCCTGATTCGCGCTCAGCGCGGCGGCGACCTCGGCGGCCGCGCCGGCGACGGCGATCTCACGGGCCTCACCGCTGAACCGGTTGCGCAGTTCGACCACGCCGTCGGCCCAGCCGCGACCGACCACCACGATCCAGGGCATGCCGAGCAGTTCGGCATCCTTGAACTTGACCCCGGGCGATGAGGTTCGGTCGTCCAGGAGCACTTCCAGGCCCAGACCGGACAGTTCGGCGGCCAGTTCCTCTGCGCCCGCACGCGCGCCGGCGTCCTTGTTGGCGATCACCACGTGCACGTCGAAGGGCGCGACCGAGGCCGGCCAGCGCAGGCCGATGTCATCGTGCTGCTGCTCGGCGATGACGGCGACCAGTCGAGAAACCCCGATGCCGTAGGACCCCATGGTGAGGCGCACCGGCTTGCCGTTCTCACCGAGCACATCGGCGCTGAACGCGTCGGCGTACTTACGGCCGAGCTGGAAGATATGGCCGATCTCGATACCGCGGGCCGAAGTCAGCACACCGGCACCGTCCGGGGAGGGATCACCGTCGCGCACATCGGCGGCCTCGATGGTGCCGTCCGGGGTGAAATCACGACCCGCGACCAGCCCCACCACGTGCTTGTTGAGTTCATCGGCGCCGGTGATCCAGGATGTGCCGAACACCACTCTCGGATCCACGAGATATCGGACCCCGTTGTCCAGCAGTGCTTTCGGGCCCACGTATCCCTTCACCAGGAACGGGTTGGCGGCGAAATCGGCGTCGTCGAGCAGGGCGAACTCGGCGGGCTCCAACGCCGCGCCGAGTCGCTTCTCGTCGACCTCGCGGTCACCGGGCACTCCGATGCCGAGCAATTCCCACTCGCCGCCGGGCTGGCGGGTCTTGAGCAGGACGTTCTTCAGCGTGTCGGCCGCGGTGACGGCTCGGTCACCGAACTGCGGCAGCCCGGCCGAGTTCGCCCAGTCGACCAGGGTCGCGATGGTCGGGGCGTCGGGGGTGTCGTACACCTGCGCGGGCGGCTGTCCCTCGATGGGCAGCGCGTCCGGCGCCCGGGTGATGACGGCTTCCACGTTGGCGGCATAGCCCGATTCGACGCATCGCACGAAGGTGTCCTCGCCGACCTCGCTCTCGGCGAGGAACTCCTCGGACGCGCTGCCGCCCATGGCTCCGGACACCGCCGAGACGATCACATAGTCGATCCCGAGCCGGTTGAAGATGCGCTGATAGGCCTCGCGGTGGTGGTGATAGGCGGTCTTGAGGCCGTCGTCGTCGAGATCGAAGGAGTACGAGTCCTTCATGACGAATTCGCGGCCGCGCAGGATGCCTGCGCGGGGGCGGGCCTCGTCGCGGTACTTGGTCTGGATCTGGTACAGCAGGACGGGAAGATCCTTGTAGGAGGAGTACTCCCCCTTGACCATCAGGGTGAACAGTTCCTCGTGTGTTGGACCGAGCAGATAGTCGTTGTTACGACGGTCCTGGAGGCGGAACAAGGTGTCGCCGTACTCGGTCCAGCGATTGGTGGTCTCGTAAGGGGCGCGCGGCAGCAGCGCGGGCAGCAGGATCTCCTGGCCGCCGATGGCGTTCATCTCACTGCGCACGACGTTCTCGATCTTGCGCAGCACCCGCAGACCCAGCGGCAACCAGCTGTAGATGCCCGGTCCGACGGCCCGCACATAGCCGGCGCGGATCAGCAGCTTGTGGCTGGGAACTTCGGCGTCGGCAGGGTCGTCGCGCAGGGTACGCAGGAACAGCTCGGACATACGGGTGATCACGAGCGGTCAGCCTAGTCGGGCGACGTAGGAGCCCGACAATTCAGCCTCGTGGGCGACCCAAGAGCCCGACAATCCGTTTCAGTCGCGGCCCTGCCAGGTGCAGATGCAGGCCTCGTTACCCTCGGCGTCGGCGAGCACCCAGAACGCCGGTGCGGCGGCATCCGAGACCAGCCGCCCGCCCGCGGCCAGCGCCGCCTCGATGCGCGCGGCGGCGCGCTCGGGCGGGACGTCGACGTCGAGGTGAATCCGGTTGCGTTGCGGGCGCGGCGAATCCATCTGCTGGAACCAGATCGTCGGCCCGCGCCCCAACGGGTCGACAAGCGCCCCCGCCGGCAGGTCGGTCGCGTCCGGGAGGTCGACATAGCCGGTGATCGCCCGCCAGAACGGGCGCACCGACGCGATGTCGAGCGCGTCGACGGCGATTTCGAAGACTTGTGGCGTTATCGCCGCATCACCGGGCACCGTGACCCACCCCGCGTCCGACAGGGCGCCGGTGATCCGGCCGGCCAGCCTCAGATCATGGTCGGTGATCGTCCCCGTCGACCGGTCCTGCAGTCGCAGGACCACCCGGTCGTCGCACAGTTCGACGCCGAGATGTCCGGTGACGGCGTCCGCATCGGCGGCGTTCACGGCGCCGTCGGCGACGCGCACGGCGGCGCGGAGCGAGTCGACGGGTACGTGCGTGATCAGCGTTCCGAGGATCAGACGCCAGCCGAGCGGATCGACCGCGGTACTGATGTCCTGACGGCGCATATCTGCCTCTACTCCGTTGGATGCGGAGTTATCCACAAGATCCATCCACAGGTGTGGAGAAATTACACGCTTGTGTTTTGGGCGCGCCTCGATAGAGGCAACCGGCTCCCACCGGCGATGTACCCACCGCACGATGCAACCAAACAACACAGATGAAAATTTCTCGACCGGTCCCGGTCAGGGGTCGGCTCGACGGGTCGCGCGCTCAGTTCTCCAGCTCGCCGGCATCGATGGCGTCCTTGACCTCCTGGGCGTGCGCCACCTCCTCCGCGCTGTAGCGGATGAACAGCGCGGCGGCACCCACCACCACGGCGACCGCGGCGACCCACAGCAGGCCGTAGGTGTATCCCTGGTCCAGCGCGTGGTGCTGCGCCTCGTTCATGTTCTTGACCGGTCCCGTGGTTCCGCCCAGGTACAGGGTCCGTGAGGTGATGACGGCCTGGATGACCGCCAGCACCACGGGGCCACCGAGGTTCTGCAGCATCAGCGCGATGGCCGACACCGGTCCGATCTCGTCGAGGCCCACACCGGCGATGGCCGAGACCGTCAGCGGCACGACGATCATGCCGATACCGAATCCACCAATGGTGATCGGCAGCACGAGGTTCGGGAAGTACGGGATGTCGCCGTTGAGCGTCGAGCCGTAGATCATCGCGGCGAGCACCAGCACGCCACCGGCGATCACCAGCCATCGCGGCGCGAAGCGGGACACCAGCTGCGAGGACAGGCCCAGACCGATGCCGAGTGCGATAACGAACGGGATGAAACCGATACCGGCGCGCAGCGCGCTGTAGCCCATGATGTCCTGGACATAGAGCCCGATGAGCACGGTCAGGGTGAACATCACGCCACCGGCCAGGAAGACCGCGGCGAAGGTGGCGACGCGGTTGCGGTCACGGAACAGCGAGAACGGCACCACCGGGTTCTCCGCGGTGCGTTCGGCGTAGAGGAATGCCAATCCGAAGATTCCGGCACCGGCCAAGGACGCCAGCGTCAGCGGCGAGGCCCAGCCCCTCTCCGGTCCCATCGAGAACCCGAACACGGCCGCGGTGCAGGTCAGGGTCGCCAGGATGGCACCCGCGGCGTCGAGTTTCATCGGGGCGCGATCGGTCTCACGCAGATGCGTGCGGGCCAGATACAGCATCACCAGGCCGATCGGCACGTTGACCAGGAATGCCCAGCGCCAGGAGACCTCGGTCAGGGCTCCGCCGACCACCAGGCCCATCACCGAGCCGATACCGGTCATGGCGGCGAAGACGGCCGTCGCACTGTTGCGGGCGGGTCCCTTGGGGAATGTCGTGGCGATCAGCGCCAAACCGGTGGGCGACGCGATCGCCGCACCCACGCCCTGCAGCAGGCGGGCGATGACCAGGGTGGCCTCATCCCATGCCACACCGCAGAGCACCGAGGCGATGGTGAACAGGGTGACACCCACGATGAAGGTGCGCTTGCGGCCGATCGTGTCGCCGAGGCGACCGCCCAGCAACATCAGTCCACCGAAGGTCAGAACATACGCGGTGATGACCCAGCTACGACCGGCATCGGAAAGCCCGAGCTCGTCCTGGATCTTAGGAAGCGCGACGATGGCCACGGTGCTGTCCATCGTGGCCAACAGCTGCATACCGCCGATGGCGATGACGGCGGCGATGAAGTTCCAGGACGGCAGGAACGCCGGTGACTTGCCGTTTTGCTGCATATCCCCTCGGCCTACATGCACTGGCAGGGCCCGGTCGCTGCCGCCTGCGCCGTCTCGGCTGGATTTGCGGCCAGCGTCGTTGAGAGCAGTCATACCGGGTTACCTTACAGTAATCTTAAGAATCCTTTAACTGCCGAACGCCGCCACAGCCCCGATGACGATGATGGCGGGCGGTCGAATCCCCTCCGAACGTACCTTTTCGGCAACGTCGGTCAGGGTCGCCCGGACCGTCCGTTGCGCCGCCGTCGTCCCATGCTGGACCACCATCACCGGCGTATCCGCAGGTCTGCCGCCCGAAAGCAGCGCCTGAGCGAAGAGTTCGATCCGCTCGACGGCCATCAGCAGCACGATGGTTCCTGACATCGCGGCCAGCGCATCCCAATTCACTAACGATTCGGGGTGCCCCGGCGCAACATGCCCGCTGACCACGACGAACTCGTGGGTGATGTGCCGATGCGTCACCGGCACACCGGCCAGGGCCGGCACACCGATGGCGCTGGTCACACCGGGTACCACGGTCACCGGCACACCGGCTTCGGCGCACGCGATCACCTCCTCGTACCCACGCGCGAAGACGAACGGGTCGCCGCCCTTGAGCCGCACGACGAACTTGCCCGCCTTCGCACGGTCGATCAGCACATCGTTGATGGCCTCCTGGGCCATCGCGCGCCCGTACGGGATCTTGGCGGCGTCGATCACCTCGACATGGGGCGGCAGTTCGGCCAGCAGCTCGGGCGGAGCGAGCCGGTCGGCGACGACGACATCGGCATTGGCCAGCAGTCGCCTGCCGCGCACCGTGATCAACTCCGGGTCCCCCGGCCCGCCGCCGACGAGGGCAACCCCCTCGTGCACGGTCGCACCCTCGGCACCGGTGTTGCGCTCGCGGTCACTGATGAGCCCCTGCTGTAGCGCCTCGTGGATGGCCGAGCGGATGGCCGCCGACCGGCGGTGCTCGCCGCTGGCCAGCACCCCCACCGACAACCCCTCGTATTCGAAGGAGGCGGGCGTGACCGCCGTGCCCTCCCGGGCGACGTCGGCGCGCACGCAGAAGATCCGCCGTCGATCCGCGCCGGCGACGATCGCGGCGTTGACTTCCGGGTCGTCGGTGGCGGCCAGGGCGTACCAGGCGCCGTCGAGGTCTTCGTCACGGAACGCCCGAAGCGTCACGGTGACGGTCGCCGACGAGTCGCCGAAGGCTTCCACCGCAGGGGTGGCCGCCAGGGTGATGACGTGGACATCCGCGCCTGCGGCGACCAGAAGTGGGAGCCGGCGCTGCGCGACGGTGCCGCCGCCGACCACGACGACTTTGCGGCCCTCCAAACGCAGACCGACAAGGTAGGCGTTGTCTGTCACTGGGCTCCTCGGGTGCGCGTCACCCGCCGAGCTTAAAGGTTGCCGCCGCGGTGACGAAGCGCGAGCACGCCTTCGGGTGCCCGGCCGGATGCGTGTGCAGGTACCCCGCATGCACCCCGGCGTGCACCGCACCGTCCCGGCCGCCGGTCCCCGCGAACCCCCACGCGGGCTCGTAGTCTGTGGCGAAAGTCACTGCAGTCCGGTGGAACTCATGCCCGCTGACCCGCTCACCCGCGATGTGCATGGACGAATCGGCAACCGCGACGGCATCCCGGTAGCCCAGTGTGAGCCGCTCGGTGAACGATGCCGAACCGGCGAGTACGCCACACATCGGCGCCCCGTCCAGATCGTCCATCAGGTAGGTCAGGCCGGCGCACTCGGCATGCACGGGGCCGCCCGCGGCCGCCAGCGTCCGAATCTCGGTGCGCACGGCCGCATTGGCCGACAACTCGGTGGTGAACTGTTCGGGAAACCCGCCGGGGATCACCACACCCGCGGTGCCCGCGGGCAGCAGATCGGTGAGCGGGTCGAAGTCGACGACATCTGCCCCGGCGGCGGTCAGCAGTTCGCGATGTTCGGCGTAGCCGAAGCTGAAGGCACGTCCGGCGGCCAAGGCGATGGTGATCGACTCGGCGGCGCGGTGCTCGGGCTCCGGGCTCCAGGCGGGAGCGTGCACGTGGGCCGTGGCCGCCCCGGCCAGCGCGGCCACGTCGACGTGCTGGGCGACCAGATCGGTCATCGCCGCGACCGCACGCTGAGCCAGCGCACCGAATTCGACCGCCGTCACCAATCCAAGGTGACGCGAAGGCACCTCAAGCTCGGCCGACCGCGGGATCGCCCCGAACACCGGCACGCCGGCCTGTTCACAGCCCTGGCGCAACACCTGTTCATGGCGCGCCGAACCGACCCGATTCAGGATCACCCCGGCCAGCCGGATCGAACTGTCGAACGTCGAGAAACCGTGCAGCAGTGCACCGATGCTGTGGGCCTGCCCGCGGGCATCGACCACCAGGACGACCGGAGCGCCGAGGAGCGCGGCCACGTGCGCGGTGGACCCCTGGGCCGGGCCGGTGTGGTGTGCACTGATGCGCCCGTCGAACAACCCCATCACGCCTTCGACGACGGCGATGTCGGCGGCCGCGACGCCGTGCCGGTAGAGCGGTCCGATCAGGTTCTCGCCTACCAGGACGGGATCCAGGTTGCGCCCCGGCACACCGGCGGCCAACGCGTGGTAGCCGGGGTCGATGAAGTCGGGGCCGACCTTGAACGGCGCCACCCGTCGACCGGCACGCCGCAGCGCACCCATCAGACCCGTTGCAATCGTGGTCTTTCCGCTGCCCGACGAGGGCGCGGCGATGACGATCGCGGGAGCTACCACTCGATGCCCCGCTGCCCCTTGCGGCCCGCATCCATCGGATGCTTCACCTTGGTCATCTCGGTGACCAGGTCGGCGGCGTCGATGAGCGCCTGCGGCGCATCGCGACCGGTGATCACCACGTGTTGGCGGCCCGGTCGGTCGGCCAGGGTCGCGATCACCTCTTCGACATCGATCCAGCCCCATTTGAGCGGATAGGTGAACTCGTCGAGGACGTAGAAGTCGTGCTGTCCGGCGGCGATTCGGCGGCTGATCTCGGCCCAGCCGTCCCGCGCGGTCTCGGCGTGATCCACCTCGGATCCCTGCTTACGCGTCCACGACCAGCCCGAGCCCATCTTGTGCCACTGCACGGGCCCGCCGGCGCCGTGCTCTTCGTGCAGCCGACCGAGCTCGCGAAAGACGCTCTCCTCGCCCACTTTCCACTTCGCGCTCTTGACGAACTGAAAAACCCCGATATCGAAACCCTGATTCCACGCCCGCAATGCCATCCCGAACGCCGCGGTCGACTTCCCCTTGCCCGGCCCGGTGTGTACCGCCAGCAGCGGCGCATTGCGCCGGGCCTTGGTGGTCAGCCCGTCATCGGGCACGGTCAGCGGTTGTCCCTGTGGCATCGGGTCTCCTCGGTTGTTCTCAGGCCGCAGTCTTGACCAGTGAGGTCAGTTCACCGGCCTGCAGGTGCGCGAGCCGGACCGCCGGGGCGTCCAGCTGGCGCGCCAGCTCTTCGGCCAAACCCAGCCGCACGAACGATGTCTCGCAGTCCACCACGACCGCGGCGGCCCCCTCGGCCAGCAGCATCCGCGCCGCCGTCCTGGTCCGGCCCAGCGGGTCCGGTCCCCCGGTCGCACGCCCGTCGGTGAGCACCACCACCAGTGGCCGGCGCGCACGGTCGCGTGCCTTCTCGCGCACCACCACGTCACGCGCGGCCAGCAGGCCTTGCGCCAGTGGCGTTTTGCCGCCGGTGTCGAACCGGGCCAACCGGCGGCCGGCGATGTACACCGAGGACGTCGGCGGCAGCAGCAGATCGGCCTGCTGGCCGCGGAAGGTGATCACCGCGACCTTGTCACGCCGCTGATAGGCGTCCCGCAGCAACGACAGGGCGGCCCCGCCGACCGCCGACATCCGGTCGCGCGCCGCCATCGAACCGGAGGCGTCCACCACGAAGATCACCAGATTGCCTTCGCGGCCCTCGCGTATTGCGCGCCGCACATCCTCGGGTTGCACCTGCGGCCTGCCGGGTCGGCGCTGGTTGTTGACCGCCGCGAGCACGGTCGCGAAGACGTGTGTGCCGTGTCCCTCGCCCACCACCTCGGTCGACCCGACGGTGCTGCCGGTGCGGTTGCGGGCCTTGGACCGTCGACCCGGGGCCCCTTCGCCGACACCGGGGACCACCAGGGCGCGGGTGCGGAATGTCGACGATGGTGGTGCGCTGGACCGGGTCGGCGGAGCGGCAGCCTGGGGCTGCTCGCCTCGATCCGACGAATTGTCCTGTGCGGCAGACCCTTCGGTGGGGGCATCCGATCCCCCGCCGCCACCCGGCGGCTCGGGGTCGGGCTCGGGTTCCTCGGGGGCTTCGGCGGTCTGCGAGAGCGCATCGTCCAGACGCTCGGGATCCAGGCCGGGATCGTCGAACGGGTCGCGGCGGCGGCGATGCGGCAGCGCCAGCTCCGCGGCCACCCGGATGTCTTCTTCCTCCACGACCGCGCTACCTCGCCAGGCGGCGTGCGCGACCGCGGTGCGCGCCAACACCAGGTCGGCCCGCATCCCGTCGACGTCGAACGCCGCGCACAGGGCCGCAATGCGTCGTAACTCGTTGTCCCCCAGCACCACCTCGGCGAGTGCCGCACGGGCCGTGGCGATGCGGCCGGCCAACTCGGCATCGGCCTCGGCGTAACCGGCGGCAAAGCCGTTCGGGTCGGCCTCGTAGGCCAGCCGCGACCGGATCACCTCGACGCGGGTATCGACATCGCGGGAGGCGGCCACGTCGACGGTGAGGCCGAACCGATCCAACAGCTGCGGTCGCAGCTCGCCTTCTTCGGGGTTCATGGTGCCGATCAGGACGAATCGGGCGTCATGGGAGTGCGAGACACCATCGCGTTCGATGTGCACCCGGCCCATCGCGGCGGCGTCCAACAGGACGTCGACCAGGTGGTCGTGAAGCAGGTTGACCTCGTCGACGTAGAGCACCCCGCCGTGGGCGCGCGCCAGCAGTCCCGGCGAGAAGGCGTGCTCACCTTCGCGGAGCACCTTCTGCAGATCCAGCGACCCGACGACGCGGTCCTCGGTGGCCCCGATCGGCAGTTCGACCAACCGCGCATCCTCGTCGACATGGGCGAGCACCGCCGCCAGCGCGCGCACGGCCGTCGATTTCGCGGTGCCCTTCTCGCCGCGGATCAGCACTCCCCCGATATCCGGGCGCACCGCGCACAGCACCAGGGCCAGCCGCAGCCGGTCGTGGCCGATCAGCGCGCTGAACGGGTACGTCACGAGGCACCCCCCGACGCGGGGCGCACCATCGCAATGTGCGGAATGCCGTCCTCGATGAATTCCTCACCCTCACGGATGAACCCGTGCGAGGCGTACATGTCCTGCAGATAGGTCTGCGCGTCGATCCGGCACGGGTAGGTGCCCACCTCGGCCAGCGCGGCCTGCATCAGCCGGGAGGTGTGTCCGCGCCCACGGTCGGTCCGTTTGGTGCACACCCGGCCGATGCGGAAGACCTTCTCCCCGCCGGGGTGCTCCTCCATCAATCGCAGCGTCGAAATCACCTGTCCGTCTTCACCTTCCAACCAGAAGTGCCGGGTCTCGGCGAGCAGGTCGCGTCCGTCGAGTTCCGGATAGGGACAGGCCTGCTCGACGACGAAGACCTCGACACGCAGCTTGAGCAGTTCGTAGAGGGTGGCGGCGTCGAGATCCTTGGCCCAGTTGCGGCGCAGCGCGACGGTCATGCAGAGCTCACCGTCATACGGGCGCTGGTGCATCGAGTTTGAGCACCTTGGTGCCGTGATCCCAGATCTCGCGGAACAGTGCGGGCTCACCGGAGAGCTTGGTCCCCAGCGAGGGCACCATCTCCTTGAGTTTGGGCAGCCAGGTCGGGTATCGGTCGGCGAAGCAGCGCTCCATCACCTCGAGCATGGCCGGGACCGCGGTCGACGCGCCGGGGGACGCGCCGAGCAGACCGGCGATGCTGCCGTCGGCGGCGGTGAGCACGGTGGTGCCGAATTCCAGCACGCCACCGGCACCCTTGCGCCGGATCACCTGCACACGCTGGCCGGCGATGTCCAGCTCCCAGTCCGAATCGACTGCGCTGGGCGCGAATTCACGCAGCGCGTCGACCCGATCGGCCTCGCTGAGCAGAAGCTGGCCGATCAGGTACTTCAACAGGCTCATCTCGGTGAGTCCGACACCCACCATCGAGGCGAGGTTGTTGGGTTTCACCGACAGCGGCAGGTCGGTGACCTTGCCCTGCTTGAGGAACTTCGGCGACCACCCGGCGAACGGCCCGAACAGCAGGTAGGACTTGCCGTTGATCACCCGGGTGTCCAGGTGGGGCACCGACATCGGCGGGGCGCCCAGCGGCGGCGCGCCGTAGACCTTGGCCTGGTGTCCGGCCGTGAGGTCGGGATTGGCCGACCGCAGCCATTGACCGCCGACGGGGAAGCCGCCGAATCCCTTGGCCTCGGGGATGCCCGCCTTCTGCAACAGCGGAAGCGCACCGCCGCCCGCACCGACGAACACGAACTTCGCCTTGATCTTGTGCTTGGCCCGGGTGCGCCGATTGACCACCTTGACCGTCCAACCGCCGTCGGAATCCTTGGACAGGTCGCGCACATCGTGGCCGAACAGCGTGGTCATGCCCTGGCTTGCGGTGTAACCGATCAGCTGGCGCGACAGTGAGCCGAAATCGACATCGGTACCGGATTGCGTCCAGTTCAGCGCGACCGGCTTGGCGAACGTCCGCTTGGCGGCCATGAAGGGCAGCCGACGGGCGAACTCGTCGGTGTCGTCGATGTACTCCATGGCCGAGAACAGCGGGTTGGACACCAACGCCTCGTACCGGGCGCGCAGGTAGGCGACGTTGTCGGCGCCCTCGACGAAGCTGACGTGAGGGATCGGGTTCAAGAAGTTGCGCACGTCGGGCAGCACGCCGTTCTCGACGGCGTAGGTCCAGAACTGGCGCGAGACCTGGAACTGCTCGTTGACGTTGACGGCCTTGGCGATGTCGACGGTGCCGTCGGAATTCTGCGGCGTGTAGTTCAGCTCACAGAGCGCCGAGTGGCCGGTGCCCGCGTTGTTCCACGGGTCGCTGCTCTCGGCGGCCGCACCGTCGAGGCGCTCGACCAAGGTGATCGACCAGTTCGGTTCGAGCAGGCGCAGCAGAGCACTCAGGGTGGCGCTCATGATGCCGGCACCGACGAGTACCACGTCCGTCTTCACGGTCTTCGAGTCAGACACGACCACAAGGTTATCGTCGTCGGGCTCGGTGGCCTCGCTCGCCCCGGCCACGCCGACCCTCGGGGCGTACCGGTCACTAGAGTGGCAGACGTGACCGGCTGGGAGCCCGACGTCTTGCCAGGCTATTGGCAGCAGCAGTTGCCTCTCGGCGCCGACCCCGATGGCGAGGGCGAGCTGGTGGCGACGCTGGTATCGCGTGGCCGACCGCAGCCGCGCGCCGCCCGCGCGGTGCTGGTGGTGCACGGTTACACCGATTACTTCTTCCATACCCAACTGGCCGACCACCTGGCCGGGCGCGGATTCGCCGTTTATGCCATGGACCTACCCAAGTGCGGGCGGTCGCGGCGTGCCGGTCAAACCCCGCATTTCACCTCCGACCTGGCCCATTACGATTCGGCGCTGCAGGCGGCGCTGACGGCCGTCGACGCCGAGCAGGTACTGATGTACGGGCATTCGGCCGGTGGACTGATCCTCTCGCTGTGGCTGGATCGGCTGCGCCGGCGCGGCGACACCGGCCCGATCACCGGGCTGGTGCTCAACAGCCCCTTCCTCGACCTGCACGGCCCGGCGGTGCTGCGCACCCCACCCACCTCGGCGGCGCTGATGGCGCTGGCCCGGGTCCGCAAGATGACGGTGGTCCGCAAGCCGGGAGTCGGCGGCTACGGCACCACCCTGCACCGCGACTTCGCCGGTGAGTTCGACTACAACCTGGATTGGAAGCCCGTCGGGGGATTCCCGATCACCTTCGGATGGATCAACGCAATCCGGCGGGGGCAGAGACGGTTACACCGCGGCCTCGATATCGGCGTGCCCAGCCTGATCCTGCGCTCCGACCACAGCGTCGCCGAGGCCTCCGACCCGGACCTGATCCAGCGCGGCGACGCGGTGCTCGACGTCGACCAGATCGCGCGCTGGGCCGGCTGTATCGGCAATCGGCTCACGGTCGTGCCCATCACCGACGCCAAACACGACGTATTCCTCTCGCTGCCCGAACCGCGGGCTGCGGCCTACCGCGAACTCGATACCTGGCTGGACTGGTATCTGACGAGCGGGACAACATCGACCGCGCCTGATGCCGGATAGGACACCCACATGCAGCATTACGACCTGACGATCATCGGCACCGGTTCGGGTAACAGCATCCCCGACCCGAACGTCGACCCCCGCTATGCCGACATGCGCATCGCCATCTGCGAGCAGGGCACCTTCGGCGGCACCTGCCTCAACGTCGGCTGCATTCCGACCAAGATGTTCGTCTACGCCGCGGAGGTCGCCCACACGGTGCGCCACAGCGCGCAATACGGCGTGGACGCCCATATCGACAAGATCCGTTGGCCCGATATCGTCTCGCGGGTCTTCGGCCGGATCGACCCGATCGCCAGCGGCGGTGAGGCATACAAGCGCAGCCTGCCCAATATCGACGTCTACGGCAGTCACACCCGATTCAGCGGGGTGTCCGATGGTCGTTACACACTGCGCACCGAGGACGGTGCGCAGTTCAGCACTGATCAGGTGGTGATCGCCGCCGGCGCACGCGCGGTGATCCCGCCGGCCATCACCGATTGCGGGGTGCGGTACTACACCAGCGACGACATCATGCGCATCAGCGAACTACCCGAGCACATGGTGATCGTCGGCGGCGGTTTCGTCGCCGCCGAGTTCGCGCACGTGTTCTCCTCGCTCGGTGTGCGGATCACCATTGTGGTGCGCGGCCCCGGTCTGCTGACCCATTGTGACGAGACGCTGTGCCACCGCTTCACCGACCTTGCCGCCCAGAAGTGGGATCTGCGCACGCATGTCAACGTCGTCGGCTCACGCCCGCAGGACGGCGACGGTGTCGTCCTCGAACTCGACGACGGCACCGAGCTGTCCGCCGACATGCTGCTGGTGGCCACCGGTCGCCGGCCCAACGGTGATCAGCTGGATGCCGAACTGGCCGGGGTCGACGTCTCCGACGGCATGGTCGCCGTCGACGAGTTCCAGCGCACCAGCGCGCGCGGGGTGTGGGCACTGGGCGACGTGTCCTCGAACTACCAGCTCAAGCACGTGGCCAACCACGAGATGCGGGTGGTGCGGCACAACCTGCTGCAGGATTGGGATGACACCGCAGCGATGGTCGCCAGTGATCACCGGTATGTGCCCTCGGCGGTGTTCACCGATCCCCAACTGGCCACCGTAGGACTCACCGAGGCGCAGGCCCGCGACGCCGGACACGATGTCATCGTCAAGGTGCAGAGCTACGGCGACACCGCCTACGGCTGGGCCATGGAGGACACCACCGGGATCGCCAAGCTCATCGGCGACCGGACGACCGGCAAGCTGCTCGGCGCGCACATCATGGGGTATCAGGCATCGTCGATCATCCAGCCGCTGATCCAGGCGATCAGTTTCGGCCAGACAGCCAAAGAGGTTGCCACCGGGCAGTATTGGATCCATCCCGCGCTGCCCGAGGTCATCGAGAACGCGCTGCTGGGTCTCGTCTAGCGAGATCAGACGCTGCCGCTCCAGCGCTGCTCGACCCGACCGAAACGCCAGTACGCCAACGCGATCAGCCAGGTCCCGACGAACATTCCGACGATCATGAAACCGACGAATTCGAGATCTGCCGAACCGATCGCGACCAGCACGCCGTCCTCCAGGCCGAAGCGATCGGTGACCAATCCGGCCAACACGATGACGCCCACGGCGAGTGCGACGAACACCGAGAGCACCGTCACGGTCAGGTTGTAGTACACCTTGCGGATCGGATGCAGGAACGCCCAACCGTATGCGCGGGACATGAAGATTCCGTCGAGCGCGTCGAAAAGGCTCATCCCGGCCGCGAACAGGACCGGCAGCACCATGATCGCGTACCACGGCAATGTGAAGGCCGCGGTGCCCGCCGCCAACACCAGCAGCGCGACCTGTGTGGCGGTGTCGAAACCGAGACCCATCAGCAGTCCGACGGGATAGAGGTGCCACGGCTTGCTGACCCGCCTCATCACCCTGCCCAGAAGCCGCGCCAGGAAACCACGATTGTTCAGGTGCCGCTCGAGCTCGGCCTCGTCGAAGTCACCGGAGCGCATGTCGCGCAACACCTTGGCGATACCCACGACGGCGAACAGGTTGGTCACCCCGATCAGGATGAGGAATGTCCCTGCGACCACCGAACCGATGAGTCCGAGGGTCTGCAGCATCGACGAGCTCTCATCCTGCACGGGGCCGGCCAGCGCCCGCACCCCGAGAGCGAGCAGCAACGCCAAGCCGAAGACGACGCTGGAATGTCCGAGCGAGAACCAGAAGCCTGTCGACATCGATCGCTTGCCCTCACCGACCAGCTTGCGGGTGGTGTTGTCGATGACCGCGATATGGTCGGCATCGAACGCGTGCCGCACGCCGAGCAGGTAGGCGGTGACCCCGAGGCCGACGCCGAAGACCCCCGCCGACCCGAGCGTGATGTGTTGGGGGGCAACGGCCAGCACCAGGACTCCCCATCCGAAGGCGTGTAGCGAGAGCACGACGGCGGCCATCGCGGCGATCGCCATCCGGTCGGTTCGGTCGAAGGAGACCTTGCTCGACCACGGAGCGGGGATGTTCATCGACCGAGCCTAAGCCGACACTCCAACATCTGTCCAAGCGAAAAGATGTCGGGCCCGCTCCCCGCGCTCGACTCAGCTGTGCCCGGCGCCGAGCCAGTGCAGCAGATCGTGCACGATCTCGTCGTCGAGCCGGTAACTCACCGTCCGGCCGATCCGTTCGCTGTCCACCCAGCCTTGCCCACGTAGCACCCGAAGCGCTTGTGAGACGGCATTTTCGGAACGGTTCAGGGCGGCGGCAAGGTCACCGACGCAGATACCGGGCACTCGGTGCAGACTCAGCAAGATCTCCAGGCGGTGTGGATCGGAGAGCAGATCGAAGCGCCGGGCCCATTCATCGGTGTCGACATCGTTCAGCGCCGATGACGCCTTTCCCACCGCCGACGCGTCCTCCATGACTGGCAATCTAGTCGTCGACCGCGGTGGTCGTCGCGGCGCTCAGTCCAGGAAGCCGTGCAGCAGCGCCGCAGAGCCGGCCAGATGCGCACACATGGCGTCGGCGGCCGCGTTCGCGTCCCCGGTCAGGATGGCCTCGACGATGGCATCGTGCTGTTCGTCGGAATGTGAGATGTTGCGGCCCAGCAGCGGGATCTGGTCGAGCAGTGCATTGATCCGCATCCGGTTCTCGGCGACCAGCGGCACCAGCGAGACCGAACCGGCGGCCTCGGCGATCGCCAGGTGCAGCCGCGAGTCCAGGCGCCGGTAGTCCTCGGCGGCGGCACCGCGCACATCCTGGCAACGCGAGCGCAATTCGGCTGCTTCGGCCTCGGTCAGGGTGCGGGTGGCCGCCATCCGCGCCGCCCCCACCTCCAGGATCTCGCGCAGCCGCAGCACATCATCGAGGACATCGCGGGTGACCACGTCACCGTCGGGCGGCTGCACACTCTCGGGCAGCGCGTCGGCCAGGAACGTGCCTCCGTAGCGGCCGCGTTTGGAGACCAGATAGCCGGTGTCGGCCAGCGACTTGATGGCCTCGCGCACGGTGTCCCGGCTGACGCCGAGCCGGGCGGCGAGCTCCCGTTCCGGCGGCAGCGAGTCGCCGGGGGCCAACACGCCGAGTCGGATCATCTGCAGCAGCCTGCCCACGGTGTCCTCGAACGCATTGCCGAGCCGGACCGGACGCAACAAGGCATCGCTGGCCGGTTGCTGATCCGGTCCCACCGACAACGGAAGCCTCCCCCTACAGCGGTGTCACGTAGGCCGAGCTGATGCCGCCGTCGACCAGGAACGACGAGCCGGTGATGAACGAGGCGTCATCGCTGGCCAGGAAGGCCACGGCCGCCGCGAGCTCCTCGGGTTCGGCGAACCGGCCGACCGGCACGTGCACCAGCCTGCGGGCCGCGCGTTCGGGATCCTTGGCGAACAGCTCCTTGAGCAGCGGGGTGTTCACCGGTCCGGGACACAACGCGTTGACCCGGATGCCCTGGCGCGCGAATTGCACACCGAGCTCGCGCGACATCGCCAGCACCCCACCCTTGGACGCGGTGTAGGAGATCTGCGAGGTCGCCGAACCCATCACCGCGACGAACGACGCGGTGTTGATGATCGACCCGCGCTGCGCAGGAACCATATGCCGCAGTGCGGCTTTGGAGCAGAGGAAGACCGATTTGAGGTTGATGTCCTGCACCCGCTGCCAGGCATCGAGGCTGGTGTTCTCGATCAGGTCGTCCTCGGGCGGACTGATCCCGGCGTTGTTGAAGGCGATGTCCACCCCGCCGTGCACCTCGAAGGCGGTGTCGAACAAATTGTCCACCGCGACGGGGTCGGCGACGTCGACCTGCACGAAGGTCACGTTGAGATCGTTGGCCACCGACTGGCCGGTCGCCGCGTCCACGTCGCCGATGACCACGATGGCACCCTCGGCCTGCATGCGCTTCGCGGCGGCCAGGCCGATTCCGCTGGCACCGCCGGTGATGACGGCGACCTTGTCCTTGAGTCGCTGGGTCAGATCCATCTTGCCTCTCCTCTACTGGGCTTCGCCGACGGCGATGAACACGTTCTTGGTCTCGGTGAAAGCAAACGGCGCATCCGGACCGAGTTCCCGGCCTAGACCGGATTGCTTGAAGCCACCGAAGGGGGTGGTGTAGCGGACCGAGGAATGCGAGTTGACGCTCAGGTTGCCTGCCTCGACGGCGCGGGACACCCGTAGCGCCCGCGACAGGTTGTCGGTCCAGATCGAACCGGACAGACCGTATTTCGTGTCGTTGGCCAGCGCGATGGCATCGGCCTCGTCGTCGAACGGCAGCACCGTGACGACGGGTCCGAAGATCTCCTCGGTGACGGTGCGGTCGGTGCGCTGCGGGGTCAGGACGGTCGGCGGGAACCAGAATCCGGGGCCCTGGGGCGCCGATCCGCGGAACGCGACCGGCGCGTCGTCGGGCACGTAGCTGGACACCGACTCCCAATGCTTACGCGATACCAGCGGCCCCATCTCGGTCTCCGATGATGTCGGGTCACCCACCTTGACCGCGGCTACGGCGGGCTCCAGGAGTTCCATGAATCGCTCGTATACATTGCGTTGCACCAGGATCCGGCTACGTGCGCAGCAATCTTGACCTGCGTTGTCGAACACGCCATAGGGTGCGGTCGCCGCCGCTCGCTCCAGATCGCAGTCATCGAAGATGATGTTGGCGCTCTTGCCGCCCAGTTCCAGGGTCACCCGCTTGACGTGCGCGGCGGCGCCGGCCATCACCCGGGTGCCCACCGCGGTGGAACCGGTGAAAACGACCTTGCGAATGTGCTCGTGGGTGACGAACCGCTCCCCCACCACCGGGCCCGCCCCGGGCAGCACCTGGAACAGGTCGGGATCCAGGCCCGCGGTGCCGGCCAGCTCGGCCAGCCGCAGCGTGGTCAGCGGGGTCCACTCCGCGGGCTTGACCAGCACGGCATTACCTGCGGCCAGGGCGGGTGCGAATCCCCAGGACGCGATGGTCATCGGGAAGTTCCACGGGGTGATGATCCCCACCACGCCGAGCGGCTCGTTGAACGTCACGTCGATGCCACCGGCAACCGGGATTTGCTTGCCGGACAAGCGTTCCGGGCTGGCCGCATAGAAGTTCAACACATCGCGGACGTGACCGGCCTCCCATTCGGCCTGCCCGATCGGGTGTCCGGAGTTGGCCACCTCCAGGGCGGCGAGCTCGCCGATGTGGGCGTCGACGACGGCGGCGAAGGCCCGCAGCGCGCTCGCCCGCTCCGCGGGTGCGAGCCGGGCCCATTTCCGTTGCGCGACCACCGCACGGGCCACCGCTTCGTCGACGGCGGCGACGTCGAGTAATTCGACCTGGCGCAGCAGTTCCTCGGTCGCCGGGTTGATGACGTCACAACTGGTCATGAAACGCTCTCTGTCGATGGATGTCTGGTGTGCGCGTACTCCCGTGCAGCGGCAACGACGGCGGCGAACAGGCGCAGATCGTCCAGACGCTCCTCCGGATGCCATTGCACGGCGATCGCGAACTGATCCGGGTGGGCATCGGGGTCGAGTTCCACGGCTTCGATGGTGCGGTCGGCACCGTCGAGCGCGCTGACGATCAGCCCGCGGCCGAGGCGGTCGATGCCCTGGTGGTGATAGCACTGGGCGTCGGTGTTCTCACCGATCAGTGCGGCCAGCCGGGTGCCGGGCACCGTCACCACCGCGGAGGTGGTGAACACCGCGTTGCCGAGTTGATGGCGGCTGTGCCCGAGCACATCGGGCAGATGTTGGTGCAGCGTTCCCCCGAGCACGACGTTGAGAACCTGTGCACCGCGACAGATCCCGAGCACCGGGAGCCTTCGCGCCAACGCGTGCTCCACGAGGGCGAACTCCCAGGCATCGCGGTCAGCGGCGGGCTCATCGGTCAGCGGGTGCCTGCCCTGACCGTAGGCCGCGGGATCGACATCACGGCCACCGGTGATGATCAGCCCGTCGAGCCCGTCGAGCACCCGGTCTGCGACGTCGGGCTGCTGGGGCGGCAGCAGTACCGCGGTGCCGCCGGCCAGGTTCACCCCCTGCAGATAGATGGCGGGCAGGAAACTGGCCTGCACGTCCCAGACCCCGGTCTGGGCCTGCTGCAGATAGGTCGTCAGGCCCAGGACCGGATTCTCAGAGCCGTTCAAAACCACGCACTCTCTCCCAGTCGGTGACGGCGGCGTTGAAGGCCTTCAGCTCGACACGAGCGTTGTTGAGGTAGTGCTCGACGACCTCGTCACCGAACGCATCGCGCACGACCTGCGATGCCTCGAAGAGTTCGGCGGCCTCGGCCAGCGTGGTCGGCAGGCGATCGGCACCGCTGGTGTAGGCGTTGCCTGCCAACGCATCTGGGAGTTCGAGCTCGTTGTCGATACCGTAGAGCCCCCCGGCGATCAGCGCGGCGACGGCCAGGTACTGGTTGACATCACCACCGGGCGCCCGGTTCTCCATCCGCATGCTCTGGCCGTGCCCGACGACGCGCAGCGCGCAGGTACGGTTGTCCAGCCCCCAGGCCACCGCGGTCGGGGCGAAACTGCCGTCGGCGAATCTCTTGTAGGAGTTGATGTTCGGCGCGTACCACAGGCTCATCTCGCGCAGCGTGGCCAACTGGCCGGCCACGAAGCTGCGGAACATCGTCGACATCCCGAGCGGATCGTTGTCATCGGCGAAGACGGCCGCTCCGTCATTGTCCCCGCCGGCACCCCGGAGAGATATGTGGATGTGGCAGCTGTTGCCCTCGCGTTCGTCGAACTTGGCCATGAAGGTCAGCGACTTGCCGTGCTGGTCGGCGATCTCCTTGGCACCGTTCTTGTAGATGGTGTGGTTGTCGCAGGTAACCAGCGCTTCGTCGTACCGGAAGGCGATCTCCTGCTGACCCAGGTTGCACTCCCCCTTGACGCCCTCGCAGTACATCCCGGCGCCGTCCATGCCGAGTCGGATATCACGTAGCAGCGGTTCCATCCGGGTCGAGGCCAGCATCGCGTAGTCGATGTTGTAGTCGCTGGCCGGGGTCAGCCCGCGATATCCCGCCTTCCACGCATCGCGGAAGGTGTCGTCGAAAACCATGAACTCCAGCTCGGTGCCCACATAGGCGCTCAGCCCGCGGTCGGCCAGCCGCTTGAGCTGCGCGGCCAGGATGCTGCGCGGCGCGGGGGCGACGGGCTTGCCGTCGGTGAACGACAGATCGGCCATCAGCAGCGCCGAGCCGGGCAACCAGGGCAGCAGGCGCAGCGTGTCGAAGTCGGGGGTCATGACCATATCGCCGTAACCGGTTTCCCAGCTGGACATGGCGTAGCCCTCGACGGTGTTCATGTCCACGTCGACGGCCAGCAGGTAGTTACAACATTCGGCGCCGTGGGCGGCGACTTCCTCCACGAACAGCCGTGCCGATACCCGTTTACCGGTCAGCCTGCCCTGCATGTCGGGGAAGGCGACGATGACCGTGTCGATCTCTCCGGCCGCGACGAGACGCTCCAATTCGGCTTGCGTCAGCATGCTGGCTCCGTCCTGTCGGCTCGGCGCGGATCGGCATCGACCCAGCCGTCACCTCCAAAGGTAGGCCATCAGACCAATGGAAAGCGAGAGGACCCGCCCGGTCGGGAGCAAGTCACCAGGTACTGGTGCGCATCACGATCTCGGCGGCCAGTTGCGCCGTCGATTCGCCGGCATTACGACGGCCCAACAATTCGACGATACGGAACTCACCGTAGACATAGCGCTGGCTGGCCTTGGCGATATCGGCGGCCTTGGCGTTGCTGACCAGGACCGTCGTCGCCACCTCGACCGGCGTGCAGTTCTCGTCACGGGTCACCCCGGCCTCATCGGTGACCCGCGGGTGACCGCGATCGATGACCACCAGACCGGTGAACCGGTCCAGGCGGGTCGCGGCCAGCTCCCAGGCGATCTCGGCGCCGGCGCGGTCACCGACCAGTGTGCTCCACCGGATATCGAAGGTGTCCATGATGGCGATGACCGTCGCCGCATCGAGCTGCGGATGAGCGGCGATCACCACGGTGCGCAGCGATGCGGTGTGCAGCCGTTGGCACACCCCGTCATAGGCGGCGGGTGCCAGTTGTGCCGAGCCGAGCAGCACCACCACTCCGGCGTTCTCCGGACCCGCGACGTCCACCGCGAATCCAGTTCCGTCGACGGTCACGGTCGTGGTGGGCATCTCGGTCACGCTAGGTCATTCCGCCGTCCGGCGGGGCTGTTTTCACCGGTCTTCACGCCTGTTCCAAGCGTTCGGCCTGCTTGCCCATTGCCTCCAGAAAGGTTTGTGGCAGCGTCGCTTTGACCGGGATCCGGGGGTCCGGGGTGGGAAACGCGACGCCGAACACCGCCATCGAACCCACATTCTCGAACGAGAAGAAGACGCTGCTGCGAGCCCCGCCCAGATCCATGGTCTGCTGATAGACCAGCGCGCCGTCGCGGTCGGTGTCCAGCGCGGTCGTGGTCATCGGGATCGAGGGCGATCCCGGCCCGAAATACGTGGCGAAGCGTTCACAGCGTTCGGCGATCGCCTGCAGTGTCTCGGTGTCCAGGGACCAGCTCAACACGGTGATCAGCATCCGCGCGCCGTTGTAGCCGACGACGTACTTCGCGGCGCTGCCGGGACCGCGCTCGGCCGTGGCCCCGATCGACTTGCTGAAGCCCTCGCTGCACCCCGGCGGGTCCGAGAGCATCGGCGGCGGCCCGCCCGCCCCGTCGGGAACGCCTTCCTTTTCGACGATGCGGTCGTACTGGACACCGTCCGGGAAATCGGCCGACGTCAGGACCACTTTCTCAAGGCGCGCACCGGGCCAGGTCGGCGTGCCCGAGACGGCGCTCGTGCAACCCGTGAGCGTCGCCAGCACGGCGACCAGTGCGGACAACCACCGGAGTGCGCGGATCATCAGCACAGGCTACCGAGCGTGGTGGGTGATGACCGGACGCTGCGGGGCGCCCGACAGCAGCGCCAGCAGCGCGTCGATGTCGACATGTGTCTGCAACGCATCGGCCATCGCGTCGAGCTGGGCGTCGCGGCGGGCGGGCACGCTGACATCGGTTGCCACCACGAAGCCGGTCCGCCCGGCCGCCTCGGCGACCTCGGCCAGCCAGGCCCGGCGCAGTTCGTCGTTGTCGAGCAGGCCGTGCCAGTGGGTGCCGTACACCTGGTCGCGCCGGATGCCGACGCCCAACCAGTCGGCCTCCGCACCACCGACGACCTGACCGTGGTGAATCTCATAAC
The DNA here is from genome assembly GCF_006715585.1 of Arthrobacter sp. SLBN-53. Lineage (NCBI taxonomy): Bacteria > Bacillati > Actinomycetota > Actinomycetes > Micrococcales > Micrococcaceae > Arthrobacter > Arthrobacter sp. SLBN-53. The sequence continues at coordinate 4,781,695 of NZ_VFNN01000001.1, read as the reverse complement.
CGGTCAGTGGAGATTCCCAGTGCCGCAACGTCTTCTGCTGCGCGAAGACGATATCGGCGGCCAGCAGGCCCAGTCCGGCGACGGTGCCCGCCTTCGACTCGACCGGATCCTCGATCGATCGGCACAGCATCTGGAAGCCGCCGCACACACCGAGCACCGGACCACCGGCCGCCGCGTGGGCGGTCACCGCGTCGGCCAACCCACGGGCCCGCAGCCACTCCAGGTCCGACACCGTGGCCTTACTGCCCGGCAACACCACGACGTCGACGTCGGCGAGCTCGGCGGGTTCGGTGATCCAGTGCACCTGCACGCCGGGTTCGCAGGCCAGTGCCTCGACGTCGGTGGAATTGGAGATGCGCGGCAGCCGGATCGCCCCGACGCGCAAACCGTCGCGCCCCACGGCGGGAACCGGTGCGCCCAACGTGCGGCCGGCCTGTACCGACAACGAGTCCTCGGTGTCCATCCACAGCTCGTCCAGGTACGGGATCACCCCGTAGGTGGGGCGGCCGGTCAGGGTGCGCAGCTGGTCCAGTCCGGGCGCCAGCAGTCCCGGATCGCCACGGAACTTGTTGACCAGAAATCCGCTGATCAGTCGCTGATCCTGCGGCGACAGCACGGCGACGGTGCCGAACAGATGGGCCAGCAGGCCACCGCGGTCGATATCACCGACCACCACCACCGGCAGGTCGGCGGCGCGCGCCAGACCCATGTTCGACAGGTCGGTGGCGCGCAGGTTGATCTCGGCAGGCGAGCCGGCCCCCTCACAGATGACGACGTCGAATTCGGCTCGCAAGGAGCGCAATTCGTCGTTGACGATCTCGGCGAGCTGGGTGCGCTTGGTGAAATAGTCGCCGGCGGCCATGGTGCCTGCGACCTGGCCGCGCACCACCAGCTGGGAGGTGCGGTCACTACCTGGTTTGAGCAGCACGGGGTTGAATCGCACGCTGGGCGCCAGCCCACAGGCGCGGGCCTGAACCGCCTGCGCCCGGCCGATCTCACCACCCTCGACCGTCACCGCGGAGTTGTTGCTCATGTTCTGCGCCTTGAACGGCGCCACGCTGATGCCCTTGCGCGCCAGCAACTTACAGAGACCGGCAACCACCATCGATTTACCGGCATCGGAGGTGGTGCCGGCGATCAGCAGTGCGCCCCTCAAGGCAGGGTCAGAATCTCGGCACCGTTCTCGGTGACGACGAGCGTGTGCTCGAACTGGGCCGTCCACTTCAGGTCCCGGGTCGCCACCGTCCAGCCATCATCCCAGATCTCGTAGTCCAGCGATCCGAGGTTGATCATCGGTTCGATGGTGAACGTCATCCCGGGCTCCAGCACCGTCTCGACCGCCGGCTGGTCGTAGTGCAGGACGACCAGCCCGTTGTGGAACGTCTCACCGATGCCGTGCCCGGTGAAATCGCGAACCACGTTGTAGCCGAACCGGTTGGCATACGCCTCGATGACCCGTCCGACGATCGAGAGCTGACGACCGGGTTTGACGGCCTTGATCGCCCGCATGGTCGCCTCATGGGTGCGTTCGACGAGCAGTCGGTGTTCCTCGGAGACATCGCCGGCCAGGAAGGTCGCGTTGGTGTCGCCGTGCACGCCGTCGATATAGGCGGTGACGTCGATGTTGACGATGTCACCGTCGGCGATCACCGTGGAATCCGGGATACCGTGACAGATGACCTCGTTGAGCGAGGTGCAGCACGATTTGGGAAAGCCCTTGTAGCCGAGCGTCGACGGATACGCGCCGTGGTCGATCATGTAGTCGTGGGCCACCCTGTCGAGGTGGTCGGTGGTGACACCGGGCGCGACGGCCTTGCCCGCCTCGAGCAGCGCGCCCGCGGCGATGCGCCCGGCGACTCGCATCTTCTCGATGACCTCCGGGGTCTGGACCCAGGGCTCGCTGCCCTCGGCTGCCGTGGGCTTCCAGACGTACTCCGGGCGCTCGATCGATTTGGGCACCGGCAGGGTCGGTGACAGCTCTCCGGAGCGCAATGGGGCACGAACAGGCATGACGATCAGCCTACCGAGATCGGGGGCCGCGCCGTACCGGTGTCCGCAGGCTCGGCTTCCAGGTGCGCCGCGGCCCGCGGATGTCCACCGAACCGCAGACCACCTTGCCGGTGAGAATGATGTGCGGGGTGCCCTCGGCGGGCGCGTCGGCGCGGTGATCGCGGGCGCTGCCGACCACAACCTCGACATCGTCGATGGAGGCGCTGGCGCCGGCGGGCAGGCGCAGGTCCAGTGAGCCGAACTTGAGATCGAGTTCGATCACCACCATCGGTCCGGCGAACCGCGCGCGGGTCAGGTCCAGGTCCACCGAACCCATGCGTCGGGTGAGCGCCAGCCGGGTCGGAACCACCCACTCCCCCTGGCGTTTCAGCGAACCCATCACGCCCCGCAACTCGACCCGGTCGGCGGCGGAGGTGACGATCGCACCGGGGCCGGGCAGGTCGTCGACCAGGGCGGTCAGATCCGAATGCAGTCGGGCCGAGGCCACCCGCGCGGAGCGCTCCTCGAACTCCTCGATATCGATGAGCCCGAGCGCGACAGCGTTGTGCAGCCTGCGCAGCGTGCCGTTGCGGTCCGCATCGGAGACCCGCAGCGTCAGATCGTCGGTCACCGGTCCAGGCTAGGCCAAGTAGTCCGGGGGCAACCCGTTGAGCATGTCGCGGCACATCCGTACCGCGTACTCCGAGCTGCCGCCGCCGACGATGAGCGCGGCGAACGCCATGTCTCCGCGATAGCCGGTGAACCAGGCGTGTGAGCCGCCGTCGAACTCGGCCTCACCGGTCTTGCCCCGCACATCGCCGAGTCCGTTGAGGTCCTTGGCGGTGCCGTTGGTCACCACCAGCCGCATCATCGGCCGCAGCCCGTCGACGATCTCCGGGTTCAGCGGCTCGCCCGCCTGCCCGTGGATCTCGGTCTGACGTCCCTCGATCAGGTGCGGCACCGGGGTCTTGCCCGCCGCGACCGTCGCCGCGACGAGGGCCATGCCGAAGGGGCTCGCCAGCACCTTGCCCTGTCCGAACCCGTCCTCGGTACGTTCGGCCAGATCGACCGTGGGCGGCACCGATCCGGTGACCGTCGGCACGCCGTCGACGATGAAGTCGGGTCCCAGTCCGTAGCGGGCGGCCGCGGTGGTCAGTCCACGCGGCGGCATCACGCTGGCCAGCTCGGCGAAGGTCGTGTTACAGGAGTTGGCGAAGGCCCGCGACAGTGGCACGGTGCCGAGGTCGAAGGCGTTGTAGTTGGTCACGGTGCGGTGCCCGATGTCCAGGGTGCCCGGGCAGCCGAGCAGGGTGTTGGGGGTGGCCATATCGCGTTCGAGAGCAGCGGCCGCGGTGACGATCTTGAACGTCGACCCTGGCGGGTAGAGGCCCATCGTCGCGGTGGGACCGTCGACGTCGGCGGCAGCGTTCTGCGCCACGGCCAGGATCTCGCCGGTCGACGGCTTGATGGCCACGATCATCGCCTTCTTGCCGACCATGTTCACCGCGTCCTGCGCCGCGTTCTGCACCGAGCGGTCCAGGCTGATGGTCACCGACGGCGCCGGGGTGCCGGGCTCCTCGCTGAGCACGGCGACGTCGACACCGTTCTGGTTGACGCTGACCACCCGCCAACCCGGCTCGCCGGCGAGATCACCGCTGACCGCCTTCTTGACCTCCTGGACGATCGCCGGGGCGAACTTCTCGTCGGTCGGCAGCATCTCCGGTTGCGGTGTGGCCACCACACCCGGTCGGGAGCCGATCGCGGCGAACACCCGGTCGTGGTCGGTCTTGCGCAGGGTGATCAGGCTCAGCGGGGTGGCCTTCGAGCTGGCCTCCTCCGCCAGACGCTGGGCATCGAGCGTGGCGTCGAACGGTCGCAGCGCGTCGACGATGGCGCGGGCCGTCGGCATCAGCTCGGCGCCGGCGGCGCGTGCGTCGAGGGCGTAGTGATACAGGTAGCCCGGCACCAACACATCGCTGCCGGAGCGTTCGTTGACCGAGGCCCGCCGCGGCGGATCGGCGCGCAGGGCCAAGGTCTGGTTGGCACCGAGCCCCGGGTGCAGGCCGGTGGTGGTCCAGCGGACCTCCCACTGTCCCTCGTTGCGGACCATGTTGAGCTCACCGTCATAGGTCCAGGTCCGCTCCTTGGGCAGGTGCCAGGTGTAGCGGTATTTCACTGTGCCGGTGTCGAGTTCGTACTTCGACCCGGTGATCTGGGTGTCCAGCCGATTGGCCTGCAGACCCGCCCAGGCCTCGTTGAGCGCCTCCTTGGCCTCCTCGGGCTTGTCGGCCAGGGCCGCGGCGCCGGCGGTGTCACCGGTGGACAGCGCCGCGAAAAACTTCGCGGCAGCGGGCTCGGGTCCGTCGGGTTTCGGCGTGCAGGCGCTCAACGAGGTGCCGAGGGCAGCGACAGCCAGCACGGCGACCGCGGTTCGCAGCCTCGCACGCCGTGATACGGATGTGGTCACCGATGCCTGTGTTGTCATTGAGACAGATGTTAAAAGCGCGACGGGCGTCGGCGGCTTAGGCGCACCGACACACAACTGTGATTGCGTCGAGATCAACGCTTTTGCGGTCCACGTCCCGCGTAGACCACAGAAAAGTCGATCTCAGTCGAGCAGGATCGTGGCGAACGTGCCGACCTGGGTGAAACCGATCCGGGCGTACGTCGCGCGCGCGACGTGATTGAACCCGTTGACATAGAGGCTCGCGATACGGCCGCCGCGCAGCACCGCGGCCGACACCGCCGCGGTCCCGGCGGCACCCAGCCCCCGGCCACGCCAGTCCGGGTGCACCCAGACACCCTGAATCTGCCCGACCGTCGGTGACTGCGAACCGATCTCGGCCTTGAAGACGACCTCGCCGCGTTCGAATCGCGCCCAGGCACGCCCCGCAGCGATCAGGCCGGCGACCCGACGGCGGTAGCTGCGGCCACCGTCGCCCATCCGCGGATCGATACCGACCTCGCCGATGAACATCTCGATCGCGGCCACCAGGTAGGTGTCCAACTCCTCCATCCGAACCTGGCGAACCGCCGGATCGGGGGCGCAGACCGGGGCCTCGGTCAGCGCCATCAGCGGCTGGTCATCGCGGACATCGCGGGCAGGTCCCCACCCGGGCGCCAGATGCCGCCACATCGGCATCACCAACTCGGCCCGGCCGACCAGCGACGAACAGCGCCGCGGGCCGCTCAGCGCCTTGGCCGCGAAGGCGGCGAGATCGTCGCCACCGCCGCGCAGTGGAATCAGGTTCGCCCCGGCGTAGCACAGGGATTCGGCAGGGCGCCGGCGCGTCCACAACTCGCCGCCGATGGCGCTGGGGTCCACCCCGAACTCCTGTACCCGGCAGGCCACCATGCATGCGGCGACGGGGTCCTGGTCCAGGACCGCGCGCACGGGCTCCAGGTCGCGCACCACCGAGACCCTGCGGTCTGCGGTGAAGCGGGACAGCGGTGGAGCCGACATTGGGGACTCTTTCTGGGGGCCGGCCGACAGTGGTGGCCCCGCAGTGCAGGGCCGTTTCTCAGCTTACGGTGACAACCGGTGGGCCGGAGGGAGTTCCCTGCGCGTCCGCCTCCCCGGCGATCCGCATGGCCTCCTCGATGAGGGTTTCCACGATCATGGCCTCGGGCACCGTCTTGACGACCTCGCCCTTGACGAAGATCTGCCCCTTGCCATTACCCGAAGCCACCCCCAGGTCGGCCTCCCGCGCCTCGCCCGGTCCATTGACCACACACCCCATCACCGCCACGCGCAACGGCACATCGAGTCCGTCCAGACCGGCCGAGACCTCGTTGGCCAGCGTGTACACATCGACCTGGGCGCGCCCGCAGGACGGGCAGGAGACGATCTCCAACCCGCGCGGACGCAGGTTCAGCGACTCCAGGATCTGATTGCCGACCTTGATCTCCTCAGCGGGCGGCGCCGACAACGAGACCCGGATGGTGTCGCCGATCCCGCGGGAGAGCAACGCGCCGAACGCGACGGCGGATTTGATGGTGCCCTGGAACGCCGGCCCCGCCTCGGTCACACCGAGGTGCAGCGGGTAATCACATTGCGCGGCGAGCTGCTCGTAGGCCGCAACCATGATCACCGGGTCGTTGTGCTTGACGCTGATCTTGATATCGCCGAAGCCGTGCTCCTCGAACAGCGAGGCTTCCCACAGCGCGGACTCGACCAACGCCTCCGGGGTGGCCTTGCCGTACTTCTCCAGCATGCGCTTGTCCAGCGAGCCGGCGTTGACCCCGATCCGGATCGGAATACCCGCCGCGCCTGCGGCTTTGGCCACCTCCTTGACCCGGCCGTCGAACTCCTTGATGTTTCCGGGGTTCACCCGCACCGCCGCGCATCCGGCGTCGATGGCGGCGAAGATGTACTTGGGCTGGAAGTGGATGTCCGCGATGACCGGGATGTTGGCCTTCTTGGCGATGATCGGCAGCGCCTCGGCATCTTCCTGACGCGGGCAGGCGACGCGGACGATATCGCACCCGGAGGCGGTCAACTCGGCGATCTGCTGCAGCGTCGAGTTGATGTCGTGGGTCTTGGTGGTGCACATGGACTGCACCGAGATCGGCGACTCACTGCCCACGCCGACATCGCCGACCTTGAGTTGCCGGGTCTTGCGGCGGGGTGCCAGCACGGGCGGCGGCGGGGCCGGCATGCCGAGGCCGATGGACGTCACAGTCGAACTCCTAGTCGAAGATGCTGATCGGGTTGACAAAGTCGGCGGTGACCGTCAACAGCATGTACCCGGCGACCACCGCCAGCACAACGTAGGTGGCGGGCATCAGCTTGAGATAGTTGACCGGTTCCGCGGCGACTTTGCCGCGGGCCGCACGGAACATGTTCCGTATCTTCTCGTAGGTGGCCACCGCGATGTGACCACCGTCGAAGGGCAGCAGCGGGATCAGGTTGACCGCTCCCAGCACGAAGTTCAGCTGGGCCAGGAAGAACCAGAAGGCCACCCACAGCCCGGCGTCGACGGTCTCGCCGCCGATGATCGAGGCGCCCACCACCGAGATCGGGGTCTCCTTGTCGCGTTCCCCGCCACCGATGGCGTCGACGAGGGCACCGATCTTGGTGGGGATCTTCGCCAGCGCCTTGCCGAGTTCGACGGCCAGATCACCGGTGAAGGTGAAGGTCGCCGGAATGGCGGTCAACGGGTTGTACTGCGTGGGCCCGGGCGGTTGCACCGCGCTGACACCGATGGCCCCGACCGTGTCCGGGGTGGCCGCCTCGGCCGAGGTGAAACGCTGGGTCCTGGCGACGTCGACGATGGTGGACAGGCGCTGGCCGTCTCGCTCATAGACCACCTGGACCGGGCCGTCGAGCTTGCGGATCTCGGCCGCCATCTCGGGGAATGTCGCCACATCGGTGTCGCCGACCTTGACGATGGTGTCCCCGGGCTGCAGTCCGGCCAGGGCCGCCGGGCCGGGGCCGGGTTGCGGACACGGACCGTAGGGGTTGTCCCCCTCCTTGGCCACCTGCGGTGCCACACAGGCGGTTTCACCGATCACAGCGGTCGTCGGTGGCGGCGTCAGGCTGGGCAGCCCCCACACGACGGCGATGCCGTAGATGAGGACGAGGCCGATGATGAAGTTCATCGCGGGCCCGGCGAACAGCACCGCGACGCGCTTCCACACCTTCTGGCGGTACATCGCGTAGGGCCGGTCCTCATCGGCGATCTCGTCTACCGCGGTCATGCCTGCGATATCGCAGAACCCGCCGAGCGGGACGGCCTTGATGCCGTATTCGGTGCTGCCGAGCTTGTTGGGTCGCCGCGTCGACCACAGCGTCGGACCAAAGCCGACGAAGTAGCGGCGCACCTTCATCCCGGTGGCTCGGGCCACCCACATGTGCCCGCACTCGTGCAACGCCACCGACGCGAGGATGGCCAGTGCGAAGAGCACGATGCCGACAGTGAACATCATCGGCTTCCGACTACCTCCCGGTCGATGGCGCTGCCGGCCCGTGCTCGGGCCCAGTCCTGCGCTTCGAGTATCTCTTCCACGGTAGCTGGTTGCGCGGCCCACTGATCTGCGGCGTGCAGCACATCGGCAACGGTTCGGACAATCGCCGGGAAACGGATCCGGCCGTCGAGGAATGCCGCCGCGGCTTCTTCGTTGGCGGCGTTGTAGACCGCGGTCAGGCTGCCGCCCCGGCGGCCTGCCTCGCGGGCCAGGTCGACGGCCGGGAACACCGCCGCGTCCAGCGGTTCGAACGTCCAGGTCGAGGCTGTGGACCAATCGCACGCCGCGGCCGCGCCGGGCACCCGTGCCGGCCATCCCAACGCCAGCGCGATCGGCAACTTCATATCCGGCGGACTGGCCTGGGCCAGCGTCGAGCCGTCGGTGAAGGTGACCATCGAGTGCACGATCGACTGGGGATGCACGACCACCTCGATGCGGTCGTAGTCGACGCCGAACAGCAGGTGCGTCTCGATCAGCTCCAGACCCTTGTTGACCAAAGTCGCCGAGTTCAACGTGTTCATCGGACCCATCGACCAGGTGGGGTGGGCGCCGGCCTGTTCGGGGGTGACATCCTCCAACGCCTGCGCCGACCACCCCCGGAACGGTCCACCCGAGGCGGTCAGGACCAGGCTGGCGACCTCGTCGGGGGTCCCGCCCCGCAGGCACTGCGCCAGCGCGGAGTGTTCGGAATCCACCGGCACGATCTGGCCGGGGGCCGCGGCGGCCAGCGCCAGCGGTCCGCCTGCGACCAAAGACTCCTTGTTCGCCAGCGCCAGCCGGGCGCCGCTGTGCAGCGCGGCCAGGGTCGGTTTGAGCCCGAGTGCCCCGACGAGAGCGTTGAGCACCACATCGGCGTCGGTGTCCTCGACCAGTCGGGTGGCGGCCTCCGGTCCGCGGTAGCGGGCCTCGACGGGCGCATCGGGGTCGGCGACGGCCACGTTCGTGACGCCGGTCTCGGCGGCCTGGCGGGCCAGCAGTTCGGCGTTGCCACCACCGGCGGCCAGCCCCACCACCTCGAAACTGTCGGGGTTCGCGGCGATGACGTCGAGGGCCTGGGTGCCGATCGACCCGGTACTACCGAGGATCAGCACGCGCCGGCGGTCAGAACTCACATCGACCATTGTGCCCCGCCCAGACACGAATTCTGCTGCAGACCCATCCGGGCCGCGGTGGGCACCGAATGAGCGATGTAGGGCCAACCGGGTCGGTACCAGCCACCCGCCAACAAGGAAGTTGAGTCTCATGACATTGACCCACCAGCATCGCATCGCATTTGCCGGGTTCGCCGCCGTCGCGGCGCTCGGGTTGTCCGCCTGTTCGGGCGGCACTTCGTCAGTCGAGAGCAGTGCCAGTGAAGCCAGTTCCTCAATCTCCTCGATGACCTCGTCGATGGCGGCACCGGAGACCACCTCCAGCATGGCCGCGCCGGCCGGCAACCTGATCGGTTCGGGCTGCGCCGCGTACGCCGAGCAGAATCCCGAGGGGCCCGGATCGGTGACCGGTATGGCCGCCGACCCGGTGACCGTCGCCGCCTCCAACAACCCGATGCTCAAGACCCTGACCCAGGCCCTCTCGGGCCAGCTCAACCCGAACGTCAATCTGGTCGACACCCTCAATGGCGGCGAGTTCACCGTGTTCGCCCCGACCGATGACGCGTTCGCCAAGATCGATCCGGCCACGCTGGAGACCCTGAAGACCGACTCGGCCCTGCTGACCTCGATCCTGACCTACCACGTGGTCCCCGGCCAGGCCAGCCCCGATCAGGTCGCCGGTGAGCACACCACCGTTCAGGGCGCTCCGGTCACCGTCACCGGTGCGGGCAACGACCTCAAGGTCGGCGACGCCGGCCTGGTGTGCGGCGGCGTGAAGACCGCCAACGCCACGGTCTACATGATCGACACCGTCCTGATGCCCCCGGCTGCCTGATAGCCGGAACTGAGCCGGCGAGGCGGCCCGTTCCCCCGACCGGGCTGCCTCGCCCCTCCGGACGGCCCTGCCGTCCCGCCTCTCCGGACGGCACCGCCCGTCCCGACTCCCCCATACGAAACGTTGATACGACCAAGAAAAGGACTACATCGATGACTTTCTCGCTGAACACCCGCAAGTTCGCCGGTGTCGCATGTACCGCCGCCGCCGCCACCGGCCTCATCTTCGCCTCCGCCGGCGTCGCCCAGGCCGCGCCGGTCGGCCCCGGCTGCGCAGCCTATGCCGCACAGAACCCCGTCGGTCCGGCCTCGGTGACCGGTATGGCCGCCGATCCGGTGGCCGTCGCGGCGGCGAACAACCCGATGCTCAAGACCCTCACCCAGGCGCTCTCGGGTCAGCTGAACCCGCACGTGAACCTGGTCGACACGCTGAACAGCGCTCCCGCACTGACGGTTTTCGCGCCCACCGACGAGGCGTTCGCGAAGATCGATCCGGCCACCATCGAGCGCCTCAAGACCGACTCGGCGCTGTTGACCAGCATCCTGACCTACCACGTGGTCGAGGGTCAGGCCAGCCCCGAACAGGTGGTCGGTATGCACAAGACCATGCAGGGCGCCGATGTGAACGTCACCGTGCCGAACATGGCCATGCCCGCCGAACTGAAGGTCAATGATGCAAACGTGGTGTGCGGGGGCGTGCAGACCGCCAACGCCACCGTCTACCTCATCGACACCGTGCTGATGCCGCCCATGTGATCGGTTCTCCACCACATCAGCCCGGCCGCAACTGCGGCCGGGCTGATGTGTTTTCTGGCCATCCAATTGCGTTGCCGTGACGAATAACTCATATGGTCACTCTGATCGCGATCGGCTTCCTCGGTGGCCTGATCACCGGCATCTCGCCGTGCATCCTGCCGGTGTTGCCGGTCATCTTCTTTTCCGGCACCCAGAGCGGGGACACCGATGCACCTGCCCGCTCGGCGCTGACCTCTCGACTGCGGCCCTACCTGGTGATCGCCGGCCTGGTCGTTAGCTTCAGCCTGGTCACACTGGTCGGTTCGGCACTGCTGTCGCTGCTGCACCTGCCCCAGGACACCATCCGCTGGGTGGCGCTGGCGGCCTTGGTGGCGATCGGCCTGGGGTTGATCTTCCCGCGATTCGAAGCGCTGTTGGAGAAACCATTCGCACGGCTACCGCAGCGGCAGTTCGGTTCCGGCAACAGCGGTTTCGTACTGGGCCTCACCCTGGGCGTGCTGTACGTGCCGTGCGCGGGTCCGGTGCTGGCCGCGATCGTCGTCGCCGGCGCCACGGGCAGCATCGGGGCCGACATCATCGCCCTGACACTGTCCTTCGCCATCGGCGCCGCACTGCCCCTGCTGTTCTTCGCCCTGGCCGGGCGGCGGGTCACCGAGCGGGTGGCGGCCTTCCGTCGCAGGCAACGCGAGATCCGCGTCATCGCGGGAGTGGTCACGATCGGACTGGCCGTGGCGCTCGTATTCAACCTTCCCGCGGTGCTGCAGCGCTCCATCCCCGATTACACCACCGCACTGCAGGACCGGGTCGGCGGTGAGGAGCAACTGCGCGAGCAGCTCGACCTCGGCGGGCTGGTCAACGAGCAGAACGCCGAGTTGTCCAACTGCACCAACGGTGCCCCCGTGCTGGAAAGTTGTGGCACCGCACCGGATATCAAGGGCATCACGGCATGGCTCAATACTCCGGGCAATACACCGATCGACCTGAAGTCGCTGCGCGGCAAGGTGGTCCTGATCGACTTCTGGGCCTACTCGTGCATCAACTGCCAGCGGGCCGCACCGCATCTGGTCGACTGGTATGCGGCCTACCGCGATCGCGGACTCCAGGTCATCGGTGTCCACACTCCCGAGTACGCCTTCGAGAAGGTGCAGGCCAATGTCGTCAGCGGCGCAGCCGATCTCGGCATCACCTATCCGGTGGCGATGGACAACAACTTCTCGACCTGGACCAACTACCGAAACCGTTACTGGCCGGCCCACTACCTGATCGACAAGGACGGCGTGGTGCGCCACATCAAGTTCGGCGAGGGCGACTACGCCACCACCGAAAAGCTGATCCGCCAACTCCTTTCCGACGGCGACGGCCGCGCCCTGCCCGCGGCGACGGAACGCTCGGATGACACCCCGACCGCCCCCACCACACCAGAGACGTACTTCAGCGTCGGCAAGGTGGTCAACTACGGCGGCACCGGGGTGTACGACGAGGGGACCCACAACTTCGACTTCCCGGACCGGCTCGCCCCGGACAGCTTCGCCCTGCGCGGGCCGTGGGCGCTGGACTATCAGGGCATCACCGCGCAGGCGCCAGGATCGACGATCCGGCTGAACTATCGCGCGCGCAACGTCTATCTGGTCGTCGGCGGTGACGGCACCGTGCGGATCACCCGCGACGGTGTCACCCGCGAGATACCGGTCACGGGTCCACCGAACATGCGGCAGATCGTTGCCGACGACCCCGTGGGCGCCGGCACCATCGAGGTGTCACTCGACAGTGGGCTGCAGGCGTATTCGTTCACCTACGGCTGAGTCGGAGTTCAGATCTTCCCGTCCAGCGCCAACCGCTGCCCCAGCAGGGAATGCCTGCGGCCGTACGCCAGGTAGATCAGCACACCGAAAGCCATCCACACGACGAACCTGATCCAGGTCAGCGCGGTGAGATTGAGCATCAACCACAGGCACGCGACGATCGAGGCGATCGGCAGCAGCGGCACCCACGGCACCCGGAAGCCACGCTCGAGATCGGGGCGATTGCGCCGCAACACGATGACTCCCGCCGACACCAGCACGAAGGCGAACAATGTTCCGACGTTGACCATCTCTTCGAGCCGATTGACCGGGAACAGCGAAGCGGCCAGCGCCACCAGCACGGCGACGATGACGGTGATCCGGACCGGTGTTCCCCGGGTGCCGGTGCGGGCGAGCGAGCGCGGGAGCAGGCCATCGCGGGACATCGCGAACAGCACCCGCGACAGACCGAGCATCAGCACCATCACCACGGTGGTCAGGCCGGCCAGCGCGCCGATCGAGATGACCTTGGCTGCCCAATCCACACCGTTGAGCTCGAAGGCCGTCGCCAGGTTCGGATGCCCTCCACCGGCCTCCTTCATGTCGACATAGGAGGCCATCCCGGACAGCACCACCGAGACCGCCACGTAGAGGACGGTCACGATCGCCAACGAGGCCAGGATGCCCCTGGCGACATCGCGTTGGGGGTTGCGGGTCTCCTCGGCCGTCGTCGCGACCACGTCGAACCCGATGAACGCGAAGAACACTATCGACGCCCCGGCGAGCAGACCGTAGACGCCGTAGTGGCTGCCCGCCGCACCGGTCAACAGCGAGAAGACCGACTGGTCCACACCGGAGCCCGCGGACTCCCCGGATTCGGTGGGCGGGATGAACGGGGTGTAGTTGGACACCTTGATGTAGAAGGCGCCGACGATCACCACCAGCAGCACCACCGACACCTTGATCGCGGTGATGACGAGACTGAAATGAGACGACAACTTGGTGCCCAGCGCCAGCAGTGCCGCGACGGTGCCGACGATCAGCAGGGCGCCCCAGTCGAAGTCGAGCGGCCCGACCGCGACGACACCACCGGAGAATCCGAAAACGGTGCCCAGGTAGCTCGACCAGCCCTTGGCCACCACGGCGGCGCCGACGGCGAACTCCAGGATCAGATCCCAGCCGATGATCCAGGCGACGAACTCGCCGAAGGTCGCATAGGAGAACGTGTAGGCGCTGCCGGCCACCGGTACCGTCGAGGCGAACTCGGCGTAGCACAGGGCGGCCAGGCCGCAGGTGACGGCGGCCAGGATGAACGACAGCGAGATGGCCGGGCCGGTGATGTTCGCCGCGGTCGAGGCGGTGACGGTGAAGATGCCGGCGCCCACGACGACCGACACGCCGAAGACCGTCAGGTCCCACCAGGTCAGATCCTTGCGCAGCCGAGTCCCCGGTTCGTCGGTATCGGCGATGGACTGCTCCACGGATTTCCTGCGCAATCGTTCCGTCACGCACGCAACGTACCCACTACAGGCCCTTTTCCACCTCCTTTTCGGCCCTGCATGCGGGCCTGCTCGCGAACCTCGTTCGGGCGCGTCCGTCGCGGTGTGCCAGAATGGGCGCACTGTCCAGCGGACGTGAGGAGAAGGCGTGTCCAGCACCGAGGTCGAGCGTCACAACGGCGTCGATACCGAAGATGTGCCCTCGGCGGCATGGGGCTGGTCGGTGGAGAACCCCCGGGTGCTGCACATCATCGGCATCTTCGCCGCGATCTTCCTGGTCGTGATGACCCACGGCAACCATGTCGGACACGTCGAGGATGTCTTCCTCATCTTCTTCGCCGTGCTGATCCTCGGCATCGTGGCGCGCGACTGGATCGCCCGCAGCCGCGGCTGGTACCGCTAGCCCACACCGTTTGCGAGAACGCCCCGGAGCCCTTGGCTGCCGGGGCGTTCTCGTGCGCGGGGTCGTGGACGGATCCGCTGTGGGCCTCGGGACCGCGGAACTGTGGACAATGGGACAGGTGACCGAGCGCTCCGATGACATCACCGCACTGTCCACCGCCGAACAGGCCGCACTCGGAAGCGGTGCCACGTTCTGGACCACCAAAGCCGTCGGAGATGTCCGCTCTATCCTGCTGACCGACGGCCCCCACGGGGTGCGCAGGCAGTCCGGCGCCGCCGATCACGTCGGGATCGCCGCGAGCGAGCCGGCCACCTGTTTCCCTCCGGCAGCGGGTCTGGCGCAGTCCTGGGACCCGCAGCTGGTGCACCGGGTCGCCATCGCGTTGGGGAACGAGGCGCGGGCACTCGGGGTGAACGTGCTGTTGGGGCCCGGGATCAACATCAAGCGAGATCCTCGGTGCGGCCGCAACTTCGAGTATTTTGCCGAGGATCCGTTGCTCACCGGGGTGCTGGGTGCGGCGTGGGTGTCCGGCGTGCAGAGCCGCGGTGTCGGTGCCTCACCGAAGCATTTTGCCGCCAACAACGCCGAGGACGATCGGATGCGTGTCAGCTCCGAGGTCGACGAGCGCACCCTTCGGGAGATCTATCTGCGCGGTTTCGAACATGTCATCACCCGGGCCCGCCCCTGGACGGTGATGTGTTCCTACAACCGCATCAACGGCGTGTACGCGGCCGAGAACGAGTGGCTGCTGAGCACCGTGCTGCGCGACGAGTGGGGTTTCGACGGCGCCGTGGTCAGCGATTGGGGCGCCGTGCGAGACCGGGTCGCCGCGGTCGCCGCTGGGCTGGATCTGGAGATGCCGGGTACCGGCGGCAACACCGACGACGCGGCCTGCGCCGCGATGGAGGCCGGCGATCTGGATCCCGACGTTCTGACCCGTGCCGCCCAGCGGGTGGCACGGCTGGCCACGAGAGCCCATGAACACGATTCGGCGACAGCGACTTTCGATATCGACGAGCATCACGACCTGGCTCGGACCGCGGCCGCACGCTCGATCGTGCTGTTGAAGAACGACGGCGATGTGCTGCCGTTGAACCCGGCATCCTCGGTCGCCGTCGTCGGCGCGTTCGCCGTGGCGCCGCGCTATCAGGGCGGGGGCAGCTCCCATGTGAACCCGACCCGGCTGGACATCCCATTGGAGGAGATCGAGATTCGGGCGGGCACGGTCACCCATGCCGACGGCATCACCGAGGACACCCTTGCCGCGGTGGCTGCCGCCGACGCCGCGGTGGTCTTCCTGGGCCTGCCCGCCGAGGACGAGTCCGAGGGGTTCGACCGGGCCGATATCGAACTGCCCGATGAGCAGCTCCAGCTGCTGGCCGCCGTCGTTCGCGCCCAGCCGCGCACGGTGGCGGTGCTGAGCCATGGCGGCGTGGTGCGGCTACAGCCGGTCGCCGACCTGGCACCGGCGATCCTGGACGGTGCCCTGCTGGGGCAGGGCGGCGGGGCGGCCATCGCCGATGTGCTCTTCGGCGCGGTCAATCCCTCCGGCAAGCTCACCGAAACCGTGCCGGTCCGTCTGCAGGACTGCCCCGCGTATCTGAACTTCCCTGCCGAGAACGGCAAGATCATCTACGGGGAACGGATTTTCGTCGGGTACCGGGGCTACGACGCGCGCGATCTGGAGGTGACATTCCCGTTCGGGCACGGCCTGTCCTATACCGACTTCAGCTATGACAACCTGACGGTCGAAGAGGGAACCGACCGCTGGACGGTGCGGGTGACGGTGACGAACAACGGATCACGGCTGGGTCGCGAGGTGGTGCAGATCTACGCGGGGCGCGCCGAGTCCCGGGTCTCTCGGCCGCCGCGATGGTTGGTCGGTTTCGGCGAGCTGACGCTGCCGCCCGGCGACCGCCGCACCGTCGAGATCGCCGTCGCGCGTGCCGAACTCGCCCATTGGGATGTCGCCGCGTCGCGGTGGGTCGTCGAAGCCGGTGACTATTCGTTGGCAGCCGGCGCCTCCAGCCGTGACGTGCGCTTGAGCACCATGGTGAGCGTCTCCGGTGATGAGGTGCCGACGTCGTTCACCGTGGACTCCACGCTCGGGGAACTGCTGTCCGATCCGGCGGCCGCACCGGTGGTGATGACCGCGATGGCCGCGGCGGCACCAGAGCACGATTCGGGCCAGGGACTGCGTACCGACATGCTGCGGATGCTGTCCTCGATCCCGATCGGCCGGCTCGCATCGCTCAGCGGCGGCACCGTACGCCCCGAGCAGGTTCAGGAGCTGCTCGCGACCATCAACGCTGGGCGGTCCTACTAGCATCATGGGCGTGAACAAGCCCCTGACCGCACATTCCGACGGTGCCGAGGACACCTCGACGCAGCGCCGGATCCTGGCCGCCACGGCCGAGGTGCTCGGCCGCAACGGTCAGACCAAACTGAGCCTGTCGGAAGTTGCGTTGCAGGCCGGAGTGTCCCGGCCCACGTTGTACCGGTGGTTCGCGTCGAAGGAAGAGCTGTTGCGCGCCTTCGGCAGGTACGAATCCGAGCTGTTCGACACCGGGATGGGTGCAGCCACCGCCGGTCTGCGGGGCACCGAAAAGCTGGATGCCGCATTGCGTTTCATCGTCGAGTACCAGCAGTCGTATTCCGGGGTCCGGGTGGTGGACATCGAACCCGAGGTCGTCATCAAGCAACTGGGTTATGTCATCCCGATCATGCGGGCACGCCTGCTCAAACTGCTCAGCGGCGCGAACGCCGAGGTGAAGGCCGCGACGGTGATCAGGGTGGCGATATCGCATTACATCGTGCGCAGCGATGACGATGCCCAGTTCCTGGCGCAGCTGCGCCACGCCGTCGGCATCAAGTAGATCAGCCCTCGGCGGCCAATTGCCCGCAGGCTGCGGCGATCTCGCGGCCTCGGGTGTCGCGCACGGTGCACGACACTCCCTTGGCCTGCACCCGTCGCACGAATTCACGCTCGACCGGTTTCGGGCTGGCATCCCATTGGCTGCCCGGCGTCGGGTTCAGCGGGATCAGGTTGACGTGTACGAACTGGCCGAGCTTGCTGTGCAGCTTCTTGCCCAGCAGGTCGGCGCGCCAGGGCTGGTCGTTGACATCGCGGATCAGCGCGTACTCGATGGACACCCGGCGTCCGGTCGAATCGGCGTAGTAGCGCGCGGCGTCGAGCACCTCGTCGACACTCCAGCGGTTGTTCACCGGGACCAGGGTGTCGCGCAATTCGTCGTCAGGGGTGTGCAGCGAGACCGCCAACGTCACGCCGAGCTTCTCGTCGGCCAGTTTCCGGATGGCGGGTGCCAGGCCGACGGTCGACACCGTCACCGAACGCGCACTGATGCCGAAGCCCTCCGGAGGCGGCGCGATGATGCGCTTCACGGCGGCCAGTACCCGGTTGTAGTTGGCCAGCGGCTCGCCCATCCCCATGAAGACGATGTTGGACAGCCTGCCGTCATGTTCATGACGCATTGCCGCCGATGCCGCCCGCACCTGTTCCAGGATCTCGGCGGTGGACAGATTGCGCTGCAGGCCGCCCTGGCCCGTCGCGCAGAACGGGCACGCCATCCCGCAGCCCGCCTGTGAGGAGATGCACACGGTATTGCGCTGGGGATAGCGCATCAACACCGACTCGAAGGTGGTGCCATCGACCGCGCGCCACAGCGTCTTGCGGGTCTCGCCGGCATCACACTGGATCTGCTTGGCCGGCTGGATCAGGGTGGGGAACAGCGCTTCGGCCACCTGTTCGCGCACCGCGGCGGGCAGATCGGTCATCTCCCGCGGGTCGGCGCTCAGCCTGCCGTAATAGTGGTTGGCCAGCTGTTTGGCGCGGAATTTCGGCAGCCCCAGCTCGGTCACGGCGGCTACCCGGCCGTCGGCGTCGAGGTCGGCAAGATGCCGCGGCGGCAGCGCGCGTCGCGGGGCGTCGAAAACCAGCGGAAGGGAAACGGCCATGATCTGATCCAGTATCTCATCCGGCGCGGCCGGGCCACCAATCTGCGATTTGTGGAGTCTGCGCCGCGACCATGGCGGCTGGGACACCACAAATCACGGTCAGGCGAGCAGCGTCAGCACGATCCAGCCGACGACGGCCGAGGGCAGCATCGCATCGATGCGATCCATGATGCCGCCGTGCCCGGGTAGCAGCGTGCCCATGTCCTTGATGCCGAGGTCACGTTTGACCTGAGATTCGACCAGGTCCCCCAGAACGCCGGTGATGACCAGCAGCACACCCAGCGGTACACCGATCCAGGCCGGCCGATCCAGCAGGAAGGCCACCGACAGAATCGCGGCAGCAGTGCCGAAGACCAGTGAGCCGCCCATCCCCTCCCAGGACTTCTTGGGGCTGATCGCCGGGGCCATCAGGTGCTTGCCGAACAGCACGCCGGCGACGTAACCACCGATATCGGCGAACACGACGGTGGCGATGATGGTGAACACCCGTTCCCCGCCGTCGTCGGCGAAGATCAGCAGCGCGGTGAACGCCGCGAACAACGGCACCCACGTCGCCAGCAGCACCGACGCCGCGATATCACGCAGATAGTTGATGGGCTGTTTGTTCAGCCCCTGGCCCAACAGCCGCCAGAACATGCAGATCACGACGGTGCCCGCATAGGCGCCCAGCAGACCGGCGGCACCGAACGGCCACGTCAGCCAGATCATCGCCTGGCCGCCGACCAGCAACGGCACGGTCGGTAGGACGAAGCCGTGCTCGCGCAGCCGGCGGATCACCTCATGGGTGGCGATGGCGATGGCGACGGCCAGCAGCGGCAGCCACCACAGCGGGGCGAACAACAACGTGCCGATGGCCATACCGCCGAGCACGACGCCGACGGCGATGGCCGCGGGCAGGTCACGACCCGCACGCGAGGGCTTCTTCGGTTTTTCGGCTTCTACCACGGGAGTGCGCTGCTGAAAGGTCATCAGACCTCCAACAGCTCGCCTTCTTTGTGCTTGACCAGTTCGTCGATCTGGGTCACGTACTGACCGGTGGTCTTGTCCAGGTCCTTCTCGGCGCGCCCGACCTCGTCCTCGCCGGCCTCGCCGTCCTTCTTGATCCGGGCCAGCTCGTCCATGGCCTTTCGACGGATGTTGCGCACCGACACCTTGGCATCCTCGCCCTTGCTCTTGGCCTGCTTGACCAGTTCGCGACGGCGTTCCTCGGTGAGCTGCGGAATCGAGATCCGGATGACGCTGCCGTCGTTGGACGGGTTGACCCCAAGGTCGGAGTTGCGGATCGCGTCCTCGATGGCCTTGAGTTGGTTGGCCTCGTACGGCTTGATCACGACCAACCGCGCCTCCGGCACGTTGATGCTGGAGAGCTGGGTGATCGGGGTCATCGAACCGTAGTAGTCGATGTTCAGACGGGAGAACATGCCCGGGTTGGCGCGGCCGGTGCGGATCGACGACAGGTCGTCGCGAGCCACCGACACCGCCTTCTCCATCTTCTCCTCGGCGTCGAAGAGGGTTTCGTCGATCACGTGTCTATCTCCTTAAAAGCGCGCTCAGCTGGTGACCAGAGTTCCGATCTTCTCACCTGCGACCGCTCGCGCGATATTGCCATCGGTGAGGAGATTGAACACCAGAATCGGCATGCCGTTGTCCATACAAAGGCTGAAAGCGGTCGAATCGGCCACCTGCAGGCCGCGGTCGATCACCTCGCGGTGGGTGATGGTGGTCAGCAGCTCGGCATCGGGCACCTTGCGGGGGTCCGCGGTGAAGACACCGTCGACGGCCTTGGCCATCAGCACCACCTCGGCGCCGATCTCCAATGCGCGCTGCGCTGCGGTGGTGTCGGTGGAGAAGTACGGCAGGCCCATGCCTGCACCGAAGATGACCACCCGGCCCTTCTCCAGATGCCGACGCGCCCGCAGCGGGATGTAGGGCTCGGCGACCTGACCCATCGTGATGGCGGTCTGCACCCGGGTGTCGATGCCTTCCTTCTGCAGGAAATCTTGCAGCGCAAGGCTGTTCATGACGGTGCCGAGCATGCCCATGTAGTCGCTGCGGGTGCGTTCCATACCGCGTTGCTGCAACTGTGCGCCCCGGAAGAAGTTGCCACCGCCGATGACGACGGCGACCTGCGCTCCGGCGCGCACCACGTCGGCGATCTGGCGGGCCACCAGGGCGACGACATCCGGATCGAGCCCGACCTGTCCCCCGCCGAACATCTCCCCGCCGAGTTTGAGCAGGACCCGCGTATAGGCGGGTCGGATGACCCCGGGGCTCGCGCTGCCTGGCTCTGCCATCAGACTCCTTCGGTCCCGCGACACAGAATTCGCAGACAATCCTGCCTCATCAACGTGCCCCTGCGACGCTCGGGTCGCAGGGGCACGTCATGACCGGTTCGACGGTCAGCCAAGATGGGCGGACAGCAGCCACGCACCGACCGATTTGAGGCCGGTGGGCTCCTCTCGGATGTCGTTACCCGCAAAAGGTCCGGCCGCCAGGATCGCATCGGGGAAGTTGGCATGGATGCGGGCAGGGCGGATCTCGTCGATCTGCCAATACCTGCCGACCACATCCCGCAGTTCGGGCTCGGTGACGGCGTTGACGGGACCGCCGTTGCGCAGCGCCCCAGCATCGAAGACGAGCACGTGATAGGACGCACCGGGTGCGGCCGCCCGCACGATGGACCGTTGGTAGCCCTCGCGCAGCTCCACCGGCATCGAGTGGAACAGCGTGGAGTCGATGATGGTGCCGAAACGGCCGTCGTAGCCGGTGAACGAGCTGATATCGGCCACTTCGAAGGTGGCATTCGTCAGCCCGCGGCGGGCCGCCTCGGCGCGGGCGAGCTCGATGGCCGTCGGCGACTGATCCAGGCCGACGGTGGTGAACCCCCGGGCCGCGAGTTCCAGCGCGGTGGCCGCCTCACCGCATCCCGCATCCAAGACATCACCGTGCAGCGTGCCGTTCTCGATGCCGGCCTCGATGAGCGCCGCGATCTCGGGTTGCGGCGCACCGATACTCCAGGGCGGACGGACACCCTGGAACTCGGGCGCATCACCGCGGTAGGCCTGTTCGAACATTTCCTGCGGCTCGGGCGTCGTCATGAATCCGGTATATCAACCTAGTTGATATGTGTCAACATGGTTGACATGTCTTCTTCGCAGGCGGACCAACCACTGGGTTATCTGCTGCACCGCGCCGCGATGCGGTTGCGCGCCGACGTGACCGCCAGCGTCCTCGAACCGTTGAATCTCGCCTTCCCGCAATACCTCTGCATGCGCATCCTGTCCAAGTCGCCGGGCCGGTCCAATGCCGATCTGGCGCGGGACCTTTCGGTCTCGCCGCAGGCGACGAACATGGTGCTGCGCGCCCTGCAGGAACGAGGCCTGGTGACGCGGCCGGCCAGCGTGCCCTCCGGGCGCGCCCGACCGGCCGAGCTGACCCGCGAGGGCCGGATGCTGCTCACCCGCACCGATGAGGGCATCCGCGCGGCCGAGCACCGCGTGCTCGGCCGGCTGAGCGATACCGACCGCAGCGCGCTGAAGCGGATTCTGGCCGCGGTCGGCGCAGAGCACAACTAGGCTCGCAAACGTCAGTCCTGGATACGCGCGAACGGGCTGGCCTGCTCCAGCTCGAACGCCAGCGCCAACAGGATGCGCTCGTTGCCCTGGGTTGCGCAGAACATCGCACCGAGCGGCAAACCGTCATCAGATGTGCCCAGCGGCAAGGAGATCGCCGGATCACCGGTGATGTTCTGTAGCGGCGTGAAGGCCACCCAGTCGATCAGCCGGTCGATGATCTGCTGATAGTCCGCGGTGGGATCGAGGTGCCCGATCCGCGGCGTGACATCGGCCAGCGTCGGCATCAAAAGGACGTCGTATCGATGCCCCAGTTGCGCGGTGATCCGGCGGATCCGCGACAGGCGGGCGATGACCAGCGGCATGCGGTGCAGGTTGCGGGCGGCCACCCGCTCCAGCCCCCGCGTCAGGTTGTCCAGCCGGTCCGGATCGAAGCTGGGCCCGAAGGTGCGCTTACCGCCACGCACGAGGGCGAAGGCAAGCAGCGACCAGTACTGCAGGAAGTCGTCGATGAACGATGACGGGATCGGATTGGCGATCTCGGTGACCTGGTGGCCGAGACCCTCCAACAGCGCCGCGGTCTTCATCGTCGCCTCACGCACCTGTGGACCGGCCTCGCGCGCAATCGATTCGGTGGTGACCGCGATGCGCAGGCGACGCCGCCCCGGTCCGGTCACGTCACCGATGGCAGGCAGTTTGGGATTGCGGTAGAGCAACTCCATCTCCCGGTAGAACGCAGCCGTGTCGCGGACGGACCGCGTCACCACACCGTTGGCGACGATGCGCAGCGGCATCTGGCGCATCTGCCGATCCAGCGGCAGTCGACCCCTTGTCGGCTTCAGGCCGACCAGTCCGTTGCACGCGGCCGGGATCCGGATCGAACCACCACCGTCGTTGGCATGGGCGATCGGTACCACACCGGCGGCGACGAACGCACCGGATCCCGATGACGACGCGCCCGCGGTGTGGTCGGTGTCCCACGGGTTGCGCACCGCACCGAGGCGCGGATGCTCGGCCGCGGCGCTGAACCCGAACTCCGAGAGCTGCGTCTTGCCCAGTGCGACCAGTCCGGTACCCAGATAGGCGCGCGCGAAATCACCGTCGGCGGGTGCGGGCCGCGGCGTCCAGGCGTCGGTGCCATCCATCGTGGGCATACCGGCCACGTCGGCGTTGTCCTTGACGAAGGTGGGCACTCCGGCGAAGAAGCCGCCTCGTGCGGCGGATGCGCGCGCCCGGTCATAGGCGCGGTAGGCCAATCCGTTCAGCGCGGGATCGACGGCCTCCGCGCGGGCGACGGCCGCCTCGATGACCTCGGCGCGTGATACCGCACCGGTGCGCAACGCGTCCGCCAATCCGACCGCGTCGTGGTCACCGAGAGCGTCATCGCCGAAAGTGTGGATGCGGGCCATTCGACCGACGGTACCAGTCCGTACCACGGCGCTGCGTGAAAGCAGAGAACCCCGCGTCACCGAGGTGACGCGGGGTTCTGGCGAGACGAAACGTGTTAGTTCTGGCCGACCTCGAAGCGGACGAACCGGGTCACGGTCACGCCTGCCTCGTCGAGGAGCGCCTTGACGGTCTTCTTGTTGTCGGACACCGACGGCTGATCCAGCAGCACGACGTCCTTGTAGAAGCCGGTCACGCGACCCTCCACGATCTTGGGCAGCGCCTGCTCGGGCTTGCCCTCGGCCTTGGCGGTCTCCTCGGCGATACGACGCTCGTTGGCGACGATGTCCTCCGGCACGTCCTCACGGGTGAGGTACTTGGCCTTCAGCGCCGCGATCTGCAGAGCCACGGTGTGCGCCGCACTCTTGTCGTCGCCGGTGTACTCCACCAGCACACCCACGGCCGGCGGCAGATCCGCGGCGCGCTTGTGCAGGTAGGTCTCCACCTGACCGTCGAAGTACGCGGCGCGACGCAGGACCAGCTTCTCGCCGATCTTGGCCGACAGGTCGGCAACGGCCTGCTCGACCGTCGAGTCGCCCACCTTGGCGGCATTGAGCGCCTCGACATCGCCGGCCTTCGCCTCCAGTGCGGCGGCCACGATCGTGTCGGCCAGACCCTGGAACTCGGCGTTCTTGGCGACGAAGTCGGTCTCCGAGTTGAGCTCGATCAGCACGCCGTCCTTGGCGGCCACCAGACCCTCGGCGGTCGCACGCTCGGCGCGCTTGCCGACATCCTTGGCGCCCTTGATGCGCAGTAGCTCGACGGCCTTGTCGAAATCGCCGTCCGATTCGGCCAGCGCGTTCTTACAGTCCATCATTCCGGCGCCGGTCAGCTCCCGCAGGCGCTTGACGTCGGCAGCGGTGTAGTTAGCCATAAAGCCTTCTCCTGAAAAGATTTAGGAAGCGTCAGTGGTGGTCTCGGCGGCGGGAGCGCCCTCTGCGGCACCGGTGGTGGCACCGGCCAGCAGCTCCTGCTCCCACTCGGCGAGCGGCTCGGCGGCGGCGTCCTGGCCTGCCTCGGCCTTACCGGCGCCCGAGCGGGCCTGCAGACCCTCGGCGACCGCGGAGGCGATCACCTTGGTGAGCAGCGCGGCCGAACGGATGGCGTCGTCGTTACCCGGGATCGGGTAATCGACCACGTCGGGATCGCAGTTGGTGTCCAGGATCGCGATGACCGGGATGTTCAGCTTGCGAGCCTCGGCAACGGCCAGGTGCTCCTTGTTGGTGTCGACGACCCAGACGGCCGAGGGAACCTTGGCCATGTCCCGGATACCGCCGAGCGAGCGCTCCAGCTTGTTCTTCTCACGCGTGAGCATGAGGATTTCCTTCTTGGTGCGACCCTCGAAGCCACCGGTCTGCTCCATGGCCTCCAGCTCCTTCATCCGCTGAAGGCGCTTGTGCACGGTCTGGAAGTTGGTGAGCATGCCGCCGAGCCAACGCTGGTTCACGTAGGGCATCCCCACGCGGGTCGCCTCTTCGGCGATCGATTCCTGCGCCTGCTTCTTGGTGCCGACGAACATGATGCTGCCGCCGTGGGCGACGGTTTCCTTGACGAACTCGTAGGCCGAGTCGATGTAGGTCAGCGTCTGCTGCAGATCGATGATGTAGATGCCGTTGCGGTCGGTGAAGATGAACCGCTTCATCTTGGGGTTCCAGCGCCGGGTCTGGTGTCCGAAATGGGTGCCGCTGTCGAGCAGCTGCTTCATGGTCACGACGGCCATGGTTGTGCCTCACTAGGTGTTCGGTTGACGCCAGACATCGGTCGATGCCCGGCCCTGGCGCCTGCTGCTGCCGGACCCGTCCGGTTTCCCGGTCGGGACCGCCCGGCATGCTGAGCAACCTGTTTGTGCGGGTTGCGGTGCAGACGCGCGAAGTCAGCCCACGGATGTGAGCTGCGGGAAGAAGTTTACACCGTGGGAACCTGTGCTTTTACCACGCGCGTTTTCCACAAACGCCCGTTCGTCCACAGTGGGCCGGTGTGGGGTTTCGTTCCCGACGATAGCGCGCTGAACTGGGCAGATGAGATGGGCGGTGACCTTCATCGCCGCGGCGCTGGCCGTCGCGGCACCGGTGTCGGCCGAGACGGCTCGGCTGTCCTGGCCGTTGCGGCCCGCCCCCGCCGTCACCCGGGGTTTCGACGCCCCACAGCCGAATTGGCGGACCGGTCATCGGGGGGTCGACCTGGGCGGTGCCGGCGG
Source organism: Arthrobacter sp. SLBN-53 (assembly GCF_006715585.1). Lineage (NCBI taxonomy): Bacteria > Bacillati > Actinomycetota > Actinomycetes > Micrococcales > Micrococcaceae > Arthrobacter > Arthrobacter sp. SLBN-53. The sequence goes on along the minus strand of NZ_VFNN01000001.1, from coordinate 4,756,185 downwards.
GCAGACCGTGTACGCGGCGGGCGAGGGTGTGGTCGTCTTCGCCGCGGTGCTCGCCGGTCGGCCGTTGATATCGGTGCAGCATCCCGGTGGGTTGCGGACCAGCTACGAACCGGTCGAGGCCGCGGTGCGTCCCGGGCAGCACGTGTCGGCCGGGACCGCATTGGGCACGCTGCGCGCCGGTCATCCCGGCTGCCCGGTGTCGGCCTGCCTGCACTGGGGGGCGATGTGGGGTCCGGCCGCACGGGCGGATTATGTCGATCCGCTGGGGCTGCTGGACGGGACGCCGATCGTGCTCAAGCCGATTTCGGCGCGCTGACGCCCGCTCACCGAGCGCGAGCGCGCCGAAATCGCTCGCTATGCCCGCGGGTGCGCCTGGTCGTGCACCGAGCGCAGCCGGGCCACGCTGACGTGTGTATAGAGCTGGGTGGTCGCCAGCGTCGAATGGCCGAGCAGTTCCTGCACCACCCGAAGGTCTGCGCCACCTTCGAGTAGATGGGTGGCCGCGCTGTGCCGCAGGCCGTGCGGGCCCAGGTCGGGCGCCCCGTCGACGGCGGCCATGGTCTGGTGCACGACGGTGCGCGCCTGCCGCTGGTCCAGCCGGCCGCCGCGGGCGCCCAACAACAGCGCCGGACCCGAGTGCGCGGTGGCCAGCGCGGGTCGACCGGTCTGCAGCCAGGCCGTCAGCGCATCCTCGGCGGGTTCGCCGTAGGGCACGGTGCGCTCCTTGTTGCCCTTGCCCAGGACCCGCAACAACCGGCGCGCGGTGTCGATGTCGTCGACGTCCAGCCCGCACAGCTCGCTGACCCGGATCCCGGTCGCATACAGCAACTCGACGATCACCCTGTCCCGCAAGGCCAGCGGATCATGTTGCTGCGCACCGATGCTGAGCGCTTCCATGGCATCGAGGGCCTGGTCCTGGCGTAACACGGCGGGCAGCACGCGGTGCGATTTCGGTGTCTGCAACCGTGCGGCCGGGTCGGTGCCGAGCAACCCGCGGTGCAATGCCCAGCCGGTGAAGGTCTTCACCGCGGAAGTACGCCGGGCCAGGGTGCTGCGCGCCGCTCCGGCACCGGCCTGCGCGGCCAACCAGGACCGCAGCCGGGGCAGGGTCAGGGTGCTCAGCCCGCCGCCGGTGAACTCGAACAGCGAACGCAGGTCCGACAGGTAGGCCCGGCGGGTATGTGCCGATCGGCCGCGGTTCAGCTCGAGATACTCGTCGAATTCCTCGAGCAGGGTCTCGATCGACGGTTCGGTCACCGCTTCACGGTCGCAGAATTACCGAAGGTGTCTAGTGGACGCGCCGCAACGTATCCGGGGTGAGATCGGCCAGGCTGCGATAGCCGTCGATGGCCATCGTCAGATCGGTCTCGGCCAGCAGTGACCGCAGCACGTGGACCACGCCGTCGGTGCCGCCGAGCGCGAGCCCGTAGACGTAGGGCCGTCCGACGCCGACGGCCGAGGCACCCAATGCCAATGCCTTGACGATGTCGGTACCGGTGCGGACGCCGGAATCGAAGAGCACCGGCACCCCGTCGGCGGCCTCGATCACCTCGGGTAGGCAGTCCAGGGCCGGCAACCCGCCGTTGGCCTGCCTGCCGCCGTGGTTGGAGCAGTAGATACCGTCCATCCCGACGTCGATGGAGTGCCGGACATCGTCGGGGTGCTGGATGCCCTTGACGATCAGCGGAAGTTCGGTCTGGGCCCGTAACCAGCGCAGGTCATCCCAGGTCACGGGTTGGCCGAAGGTGCTGACCCACTTCAGGATCGCGGCCTGTGGATTCTCTTCGGGCGACTGGGCCAGACCGGCCCGGAAGACCGGGTCACTCATGTAGTTGGACAGGCACTTGCCGCGTAGCTGCGGGAAGTTGGAGGTGCTCAGGTCGCGCGGGCGCCATCCCGGCACCCAGGTGTCGAGGGTGACGATGATGGCCTTGTAGCCGGCCTTCTCGGCCCGCGAGACCAGGCTTGCGGCCAGCTCCCGATCCTTGGGGGTGTAGAGCTGGAAGAAGCCGGGGGTGTCGCCGAACTCGGCGGCGACGTCCTCCAGCGGATCGGCCGTCAGGGTCGAGACCGTCATCGGCACCCCCGTGCGCGCGGCGGCCCGGGCGACGGCGAGGTCACCATGACCGTCCTGGCTGCAGATGCCGGTGACGCCGATGGGCGCCATGAACACCGGGGACGGCAGTGTCAGCCCGAACAACTCGATCTCGAGGTGTCGTTCGGTGGCCCCGACCCCCATCCGCGGGATCAGCCCCCAGCGCTCGAAGGCGGTGACGTTCACCCGCTGGGTGCGCTCATCGCCCGCCCCGCCGGCCACGTAGGACCACACCGACGGCGACAACGCGTACTCGGCTCGCTGTTCCAGTTCGGCGAACAGAATCGGATACGACGGCAGCACTCCCGCCAGCCCTTGTAGATAGATCTCCAGCTGGTAGTCGCCGTATGCCATGGGGTCAGTCTGTCTGGCCCGCCTCGGCTTTGGCTAGCTCCGACTTCCATTCGCGGAAAGTTTCTTCGGTGCGTCCGCGGCGCCAATAGCCCGAGATGGACGCCCACTTGGCCTCGACACCGCGTTCCTTGCGCAGGTAGGGACGCAGATTGTGCATCACCGCCTGCGCCTCGCCGTGAACGAAGACCTGGACCTGTCCGGGCAGCCACTTCGCCTCTTTCACCGCAGCGATCAGCGGGGCGTGGTCGCCTGCCTGTGCCTCGCTGACCAGGTCCGCGCGGCCGCCGCGGTAGATCCAATGCACGTCGACGCCCTCCGGGCTGACGAATTCGAGGACATCGTCGGGACCGCTGACCTCGATGAAGGCCTGGCCGATTGCGTTGGGCGGCAGCGCTTCCAGCGCCGCGCTGATGGCGGGTATCGCCGATTCGTCGCCGGCGAGCAGATGCCAGTCGGCCGCCGGGTCGGGTGCGTAGGCGCCGCTGGGCCCCATCAGGTACACCGGCTGGCCCGGTTCCGCGGCCGCCGCCCACGGACCGGCCACCCCCAGTTCGCCGTGGACGACGAAGTCGATGGCGATCTGACGTTTGGCATCGTCGATGCTGCGCACGGTATAGGTGCGCACCGTCGGGCGCTTGGACTCGGGCAGTTCGATGAAGCTGTCGAGGGTCAGTGGGTGCGGCAGTGCCACGACGTCGACATCGGCCGGGACGATGACGATCTTGACGTAGGAGTCGGTGAACCCGCCGGGCTTGAAGGTGTCGAACCCGACACCGCCGAGCACCAGGCGAATCATGTGCGGTGTCAGCTGCAGCTTGCTGATCACTTCGAACGTATGAATAGGGCGTCCTGCCATGGCACTACCTCGCAATATCGTTAGCTGATCCGTTCACCACTCTACGAGGCACGCGTGGGTCGTGGTGGGCTCCGCGTCAATCGCAGGTGATCCGCCACCGCCCGTCGCGACGCTCAACCCGGCCGGCGATCTCCAGCAGCGCCAGCGGTCCCAGCACGTGTTCGGGCGGCACGCCCGCGTCGACGGCGATCTGCTCGACGCTGCGCAACCCGCGCGCGGGCAACGCCTCGTACACCAGCATCTCCTCCCTGGACAATCCGTCGAGGGGCATCTGCGGATGCTCCGGATCATCGGCGAGTTCGCCTATCCTGCCGACGATTTCGACGACCTCCTCGGCCCGGCCGACCAACTCCGCCGTCCCGTTCCTGATCAGCACATGACACCCCGCCGAAGCGGCCGAGGTGACCGGGCCGGGCACGGCGCACACGGTCCTGCCCATCGCCCTGGCCCAGGCGGCGGTGTTCGCCGCGCCACTGCGCACACCCGCCTCGACCACCACCGTCGCCCCGCCGAGCGCGGCCACCAACCGGTTTCGGGTCAGGAACCGGTACCGGGTGGGCCGTTCCCCCGGTGCGTACTCACTGAGCACCAGGCCACTCGCCGCGATCCGGTGCAGCATTGCGGAATGCCCAGCGGGGTAGGACACGTCGACGCCGCAGGCCAGTACCGCCACGGTGACGCCCTCGACCCCCAGCACCGAGCGGTGCGCAGCACCGTCGATGCCGTACGCACCGCCGGACACCACGGCCACATCACGCTCGGCCAGACCGGCGGCCAGATCGGCCGCCATGTGCTCACCGTATGACGTACACGCCCGGGTTCCCACGATGGCCGCCGACCGTGCCGCCACATCATCGAGCGCCGCGGGTCCCAGCGCCCACAACACCAGCGGTGACCGGCCAGATTCACGGTCGGTGACATTCGACGAGCCGAACACCGCGAAAGCCAGGTGCGGCCACTGCGGATCATCGATGGTGATCAGCCGGCCGCCGCGCCGATCAAGCATCTCCAGATCCACTGCGGCACGGTCGATATCCCGGCGCGCGGATACCGCGTTACGCAACTCGAGCGGTTCGGCCCCGGCCCGGATGATCGCGGCGGCCTCGACGGGACCATGTGTGGCAACCAGTTTCGCGAGTTCATGGTTGGGCGGCTCGGCGACCCGCGACAGGTACGCCCAGGCCCGCCGCACATCGTCGGTCATCGCGCACCCCCTTGGCGGAAGCTCAACGCGGTGGCCACGTGCTCGGGAGTCGGTGATTGCGCGCCGGCAAGATCGGCGATCGACCAGGCGATCCGCAGCGTGCGATCGGCACCGCGCAGATTGAGCTTTCCGCGGTCCACCGCCGCCCGCAGCACTGCCATCGTGGCCTTGCCGGGCCGGAAGGTGGTGCGCAAGACCGTTCCCGGTACCTCGGCATTGGTCCGCACACCCAATCGTTGCCAGCGCTCGGCGGCCGTGGCGCGGGCCATCGCGACCCGGTCGCGTACCGCCGCGGTCGGTTCCGCCATATCGTGGGTGAACGCGCCCGAGCGAATCGCGTGCATCTCGACCTTGAGATCGACGCGGTCCATCAGCGGGCCCGACAGCTTGCCCAGATATCGCCGCTTGGCCCCCGGATTGCACAGGCAATCGGCCGGATTCGTGGGTGCGCACGGGCACGGGTTGGCCGCCATCACCAGTTGGAACCGCGCCGGGTACCGGGCCACGCCGTCGCGACGGGCCAGTCGGATCTCGCCGTCCTCCAGAGGAGTTCGCAGTGCTTCCAACACGCTCGTGGCAATCTCGGCGCATTCGTCGAGGAAGAGCACCCCGCGATGAGCCCGGCTGACCGCGCCCGGGCGCGCGAGTCCCGTACCCCCGCCGACCATCGCCGCCACGGTCGAGGAGTGGTGCGGCGCGATGAACGGCGCCCTGGTGATCAGCGGGGTGTCCGGCGACAATGTGCCCGCGATCGAGTGAATGGCCGTGACCTCGATGGACTCCTCGTCGGTCAACACCGGCAACAGGCCCGGTAACCGTTGCGCCAGCATCGTTTTCCCGATACCGGGCGGCCCGGTGAACAACAGATGATGCGCCCCCGCCGCCGCGATCTCGACGGCCATCCGCGCCTCGGTCTGCCCGATAAGATCAGCCAGGTCCGGACACGGCGGCGCCGACGGCGTCTCCACATCTTCGATCCGACCGGTCAACCGCCCCGCGCCCTTGAACCAGGCGTGCAACTGCCGCAGACTCTGCACACCCCACACCTCGATGCCCTCGACCAGGCTGGCCTCGGCCAGGTTCCCGACCGGCACCACCACCGCGGGCCACCCGTCGCGTTTGGCCGCCAACACCGCGGGCAACACGCCGTTGACGGGCCGCACCCGGCCATCGAGCGCCAACTCACCCAGCAACACCGTTTTCTCCAACGCCGGCCACTGCTGCTTGAGCTGCGCCGACATCACCGCCGAGGCCAACGCCAAGTCATAGGCCGAGCCGCCCTTGGGCAACGTCGCCGGCGACAGCGCCAACGTCAACCGGGTGTCGGGCCAGCTGTTATCGCAGTTGGTGATCGCCGCCCGCACCCGATTCCGCGCCTCCTGCAACGCGGTATCGGGCAGCCCCACCAGGAACACCCCCGGAAGACCGCTGGTGATATCGGCCTCGATCTCCACCGTGATGCCGTCCAGCCCGCGGATGGCCACCGCGAATGCCCGCCCCAATGCCATCAGCCGACCGCCTCGAGATGACGCAGCTGCGGCTCCCGGCTACGCCCGAATCGGATCCCGATGACGTCGAGACGCAGCCCGGCGTAACCACCGGGATGCGCCGCCAACCACAGGCCCGCCAACCGCCGCAACCGGCGCACCTTCTCCGGGGTGACGGCATACGCGACACCGCCGAACCGATCACTGGTGCGCGCCTTCACCTCCACGAACACCACGACCCGAGACACCGGATCTAACGCGATCACATCCAACTCGCCGAAACGGCACCGCCAATTACGCTCCAGCACCGTCAAACCGAGCGAGCTCAGATGATCCGCCGCAATCTGCTCGCCCAAAGCCCCGATCTCGGCGCGGGTCCAGGTTTCCATACCCCGACCCTGCACCCGACCACGGACACCCAGCGCCACCAACTGCCGACGCAGACCTACTAATCCACAATCACCGATTCATCCACAGACGCATTCACCCGAGCGCGTCGCCATCGGTGGCCACCACCTTCTCGACCTCGGTGCGCACCCGGTCCAGCTCAGCACGCTCATCGGCGGTGTACTCCCGCGCCGTGTCGTCCAGTACGCAGACCGTGCCGACCACTCGCCCATCGGCATCGTGCACGGCAACACCGAGATAGTTGTGCAATCCGAATTCGGTCTCGTCCTCGTTACCGGCAAAGATGGCGTCGACACGCGAATCCTGAACGAAGAGCGCCTCATCGGTATCCACCACCCGCTCGCAGTACAGCGGGGTCCGGCTGTCATCGGCGCCGGCCTTCTTACCCGCCGCACCCACGGTGTAATGCTTGGTCGCCTCTCCGGCGGTGGCCGCGACCACCATCGAGTCCGGATCCGAGCGCATCACCAGCACCGACTTGACGCCCAGGCGCGCGGCCAACTCCTCCAGCTGCGGCGCGATCCCGGACAGGGCCGGGGTGGAGTCGGTCTTGTGTGGCTCGGCGTGGCTCATGGCGGTGATTATCGAGGGCGCCCCATTGCGCACGCAATGGTTCTACTCAGGGTGTTCTTGTGAACCTGGGTCGAGGTACGGGCCCGCGGCCACCGCTCACATCCGCGAATACCGCGTCAGCGCAATGCTGTACAACCCGTAGGCGGCAAAGCCCGCCGCCGCGGCCAGCAAGGTCACCTGGCCGTATTCCGTCTGCCCCAGCGCCCGTACCGCTGCATCCAGTCCGGTCGCCCGCGCCGGATCATGCAGGAACGATGCCGCGATCACCGAGATCCCCGCCGCTGACAACACCAGCCCTTCGGCGACATGACCGACCAAACCCAGCACGGTCATCAGCTGTCCACCCCGCACCGTGAGGTCGCCGAGGAATTTCCGCGACGCGCCTTTGTAGATGAAGTAGCCGCCGAACGCCGCGATCGCCAACCCGACGGCGACCAGAACGGCCTTGCCACCACCGGTCTGCATCAGCCGCGCGCTCAGCCCGGCCGCCCGCTCACTGCCCTGCCTGCCCACGCCGATCGCGAACTGCACCGCCGCGAAGGCGAGCGCCAGGTAGACGACTGCCAGTCCGAGCGCCTTGAGCCGGTTGACCAACGGCGTATCCCGCTTGTCCGCGGTGGCGCTCTCACCCGGATGCAGCCCGAGCACCACCTCGGCCAATCGCCACATCGCCAATGCGAACAGACCGAATGCCACCACCCATAACGACATCGACCCGCCGCGCTGTCCGGCGAGCACCGCCAATGCCCCGGTCTGGTCGGCTTCTCCCCGGAACCCGAATGCGATGCGCGCGATGATGTAGGCGATCAACAGGTGCAGCATCCCGCTCACGGGGTATCCGATGCGGGCGATCGACTCGACGGTCCGACTTGCGGTGGCCCGGTTCACCGCGCCCTTGAAGGCACTCCACCTCGGGCCGGTCATGGCACCCATGGTGACGCAGCCGACGGTTGACCTCAAGGCCGCTTCAGGTTCTACCTTGGCCGAGGTACCCGCAACGAAAGGAAACCCGGTGGCTGAATACACCCTGCCCGACCTCGATTACGACTACGGCGCCCTGGAACCCCACATCTCCGGCCAGATCAACGAACTGCACCACAGCAAGCACCACGCCACCTACGTCAAGGGTGTCAACGACGCCGTGGCCAAGCTCGAAGAGGCCCGCGCAGGAGACGACCAGTCGGCGATCTTCCTCAACGAGAAGAACCTGGCCTTCCACCTCGGCGGCCACGTCAACCACAGCATCTGGTGGAAGAATCTCTCCCCCAACGGCGGCGACAAGCCCGAAGGTGACCTCGCGGCCGCCATCGACGACCAGTTCGGCAGCTTCGACAAGTTCCGCGCCCAGTTCACCGCGGCAGCCAACGGACTGCAGGGCTCGGGCTGGGCCGTCCTGGGCTACGACAGCCTCGGCGACCGCCTGCTGACCTTCCAGCTCTACGACCAGCAGGCCAACGTCCCGCTGGGCATCATCCCGCTGCTGCAGGTCGACATGTGGGAGCACGCCTTCTACCTGCAGTACAAGAACGTCAAGGCCGACTACGTCAAGGCCTTCTGGAACGTCGTCAACTGGGCCGACGTCCAGGACCGCTACGCACGCGCCACCACCAAGACCGGCGGCCTCATCTTCGGTTGACGGTTTCGCGCGCGTCAAAAAGGGGGTACCCGGGCCCATCGAAGACGTCAATCGGCGGTACGGGGAGACACCATGAAGACGAGCGCGAGCCCGGTCCACGGCGCGGTGGACCGGGCCACCGACAGCGACGCATTCCAGTACGGCGCCCGCGCCGGCTTCGCGGCCAGCGGCGTGCTACATCTGCTGCTCGGATACATCATCCTGCGGCTCGCGCTCGGCAGCGGCGGCAACGCCGATCAATCCGGTGCGCTGGCCACCCTGGCCGGCCAGACCGGCGGTCAGGTCATGCTGTGGATCGCGGCGCTGGGATTGTTCGCCCTCGGGCTGTGGCACCTGGCCGAGGCGGTGGTCGGATCCAAGCCGACCGAACGATCCGGAGACGACGACTCGCCGGCCTGGAAACGTGCCAAATCGGTCGGCCTTGCGGTCGCGAACATCGCAATTGCGTTCTCCGCATTGCGTTTCGCCACCGGAGGCGGTAAATCCAGCGGCCAGCAGAACTCGGGTATGTCGGCACAGCTGATGCAGTCCGGTTGGGGTAGGGCCGTGTTGATCGTGATCGGGCTCGGGGTTCTCGGTGTCGGCGGGTACCACGTCTACAAGGGCGTGTCGAAGAAGTTCTTCAAGGATCTGCGGGTCTCCGGCGGCACGGGTATGACCGCGGTCGGCATTGCCGGGTACACCGCCAAGGGGCTTGTGCTCGCCGGTGCCGGGATCCTCGTCATCGTCGCCACCCTGCAGGCCGACCCCGCGAAGGCCTCCGGTCTGGACGCCGCGGTCAAGACTCTGGGTCAGGCGCCGTTCGGCAAGTTCCTGCTGATCATCGCGGCCGTGGGGATCGCAGCCTACGGCGCCTACAGTTTCGTGCGCAGCCGGTACGGACGGCTCTGAGCCGTCCGTACCCGGCTCGTCAGCTCAGGGCGTCGATGAGTGCCGCCAGTTGACCGGGTGAGACCGCCACCCCGCACGAGCGGCGCAGATCGATCAGCGGTCTGGCGATGTTCTGCAGGTCCAGGAACTCACCCGGGTGGGTGAGAAAGTAACCGCGGATGGATTGCTCGGCCTCATTGGTCGGCTGATTGGCCGCCGCGGTCAACACATCGTTGGCCGACGGGTGCGTGTCCAGATAGCCACCGGCCTGCGCCAGCACACCGCTGGCCACGGTCGCCAGATTGCTCGCCGAGCATGGCGGAGCAGCCTGCGCTGCCGGGGCGGCCGAGACGGAGATGACGGACGCGGCGAGGCCGGCGAGCGCGAGCGTGGCAATCTGTTTCATGCCTCGATCCTGCGTGATCGGCCGTGCCCGCGCACCCGGTTGTCGCGAAATGGACATGTCGGACCCCATCGCTAGCGTCACGCCCATGTCCAACCCCACCCGTGTGCTCCGGTCCGATATCACCGCGCCCACCGGGTCGTTTGATGACGACGCCGCCATCGCGCTGGTCTCGCAATTCTGTGTCACCCACGATGTCGGCCACCGAACGGGCTACACCATCGTTGCCGCCCTCGATCGCGCGCTGCGTATCGCCTCGGTCATCGGCCCGGATCCACGCTGGCGCCGGATGCACCGGTGGTCCGGCAACCGCGATATCGAGGACGCTCCTGGCACGGTGCGGCTGCGTGACGAGCGCGACACTCTCTACAACCACTTCGTGGCGACCATGCCCGAAGCCGAGTGGCTGCCACCGAACACCATCGTCTCGGCACGCCGTTGGGCCCGCCACTGCGAGCCCATGCGTCGCGCGGTCCGCCTCGGCCTCGGCTGGATCCTGCCGATCCACGGCGAAGTGCTCCTGGTGCCGATGCCCACCACTCGCTACGAGAGTGCCGACACCGATGTCGTGCACTGCGATACCGGCCGCCCGGCGATCGAATGGTCCGACGGCACCGGAAGATTCCACCTGCACGGGGTCGAGTTCGACGAGGCCCTCTACCGGTGCGTGCTCGCCGGTGAGCTGTCCGTGCGCATGATCTCGTCGCGGTGCACTCGCGAACAGCGACCCGTCGCGCTGCGTTACCTGAGGTTCGACAGCGCCCGACAGGCCGGCGCCGCCCCGATCGGCGGCGGTCTCCACCGGCTGCCGCTGCCGCCGCGGCTGGCCAGAGATCGCACAGCAGGCCCGGGCCGGTGCCTGTACTTCCGTCGATTGGGCGACAGTCAGTCCATCCAGTGGGTCGATCCGCAGTCGGTGTTCGACGATCCGGAGGCGTTATTGCGGGCCGAGCGGGATGCCTTCCCGTTGCGCTGCCTGTGAATAGTGGGGGAAGGCAAACCTTACCTAGGTAGGGATGCAAGGATTGCCTCATGGGTATCCACTTCCGACGGGTGATGGCACTGCTGTCCGTCCTTGCTGTCGTATCGGCGGCGACCGCGTGCTCGTCCAGCGATCAAAGCGATGAACTGCTCATCTACAACGCGCAACACGAGTCGCTCACCAAGGAGTGGATCGACGCCTTCACCAAGGAGACCGGTATCAAGGTCACCTACCGCCAGGGCGGTGACACCGAGCTGGGCAACCAGTTAATCGCCGAGGGTGACTCCTCTCCGGCCGACGTATTCCTCACCGAGAACTCACCGGCGATGGCCGCCGTCGAGGACGCCGGGCTGTTCGCCGACGTCGACCCCGCAACCGTCGAACAGGTACCGGCCCAGTACCGGCCCTCGACGAACAAGTGGACCGGTGTGGCCGCGCGCTCGACGGTGTTCGTCTACAACACCAGCAAGGTGCAATTGGGGCAGCTGCCGCGGTCGATCATGGATCTGCAGAAGCCCGAATGGAAGGGCCGTTGGGGCGCTCCCCCGGCCAAGCCCGACTTCCAGGCCATCATCGCGGCGATGTTGCAGCTCACCGGCGAACAGGCCACCTCGGCCTGGCTGTCGGCGATGAAGTCCGATGCGACCTTGCTGCAGGACAACATCGCCACACTGCGCGCGGTGAACGACGGGGAGATCGACGGCGGGATCATCTACCACTACTACTGGTTCCGCGACCAGGCGAAGACCAAGGAAATCAGCGGTAACACCGCGCTGCACTACTTCCGCAACGAGGACCCGGGCGCCTTCATCAGCATCTCCGGCGGCGGCGTGCTCGAGTCCAGCAAGAAGAAGGACCAGGCCCAGCAGTTCCTGAAGTTCATCACCTCCAAGGCCGGCCAGGAGGTGCTGGAGAAGGGCACCTCGTACGAGTATCCGGTCGCCAGCGGCGTGCCCGCCAACCCGGCGCTGCCCCCGCTGGACACCCTGCAGGCGCCTGCGGTGGATCCGTCCACCCTCGACGCGGCCAAGGTGACGGACCTGATGACGAAGGCTGGCCTGCTCTAGGTGGTTTCCACGCACACCGACCGCCCGACTCCGGGACCGCGACCCGCCGCACGCCCCGGCCCGGCACTCACCGGCGCCATCGGCGTGCTGGTGGCCGCCACCTTCATCCCGCTCGGGTATGTGGTGTGGGCGGTCATCAGCACCGGACCGGATCGCATCTACGAGCTCGTGGTGCGGCCCCGGGTCGGTGAGCTGCTGCTCAACACCGTCGGGTTGGTCGTGGTGACGGTGCCGCTGTGTGTCGTGCTGGGTGTCGGTGCGGCCTGGCTGGTGGAGCGCACGGATGTGCCCGGCGCCGCGCTGTGGCGACCGCTGCTGGTCGCACCGCTGGCGGTTCCCGCCTTCATCAACAGCTACGCCTGGGTCAGCGTATGGCCGACCCTGCACGGCTTCGGGGCAGGCGTGCTGGTCGCCACGCTCTCCTATTTCCCGTTCGTGTTCCTGCCCGCGGCGGCGACCCTGCGGCGGCTGGACCCGGCCATCGAGGAGTCCGCGCGCGCACTCGGGTCGGGAACGGTCGGCGTCTTCGGCCGGGTGGTGCTGCCACAGCTGCGGCTGGCCATTCTGGGCGGCGGACTGCTCATCGGCGTGCATCTACTCGCCGAGTACGGCGCCTTCGCGATGCTGCGCTTCTCGACCTTCACCACCGCCATCTTCGAACAGTTCCAGGCAACTTTCGACGGCGCGGCCGGGGCAACCCTGGCCGGTGTCCTGGTGGTGCTGTGCCTGGTGCTGCTGGCCACCGAAGCGGTACTGCGCGGCCATGCCCGCTTCGCGCGGGTGGGCTCGGGTGCCCCGCGGGTGATGACTCCGATCCGGTTGGGCGGGTGGACCATTCCCACACTGGCCGGGCTGACGATCTTCGCGCTGTTGGCGCTTGGCGTCCCGGTCTACACGCTGCTGCGCTGGTTGTGGATCGGCGGGGTGGCGGTGTGGGATGCCGTCGACCTGACCCAGGCCATGGGGCAGACGGCAGTGCTGGCGGCGGTGGCGGCGGTGTTGACCACGCTGGCGGCTTTCCCGTTCGCGTGGCTCGCGGTGCGGTATCGCGGCGCACTGTCCCGAGCAGTGGAGGGCGCGAACTTCGTCACCAGCTCCATGCCCGGGATCGTCACCGCGCTGGCGTTGGTCACCGTCGCGATCCGCTTCGCTCCCCCGCTGTACCAGACGGTGTCCCTCGTGCTCGGCGCGTACGTTCTGATGTTCCTGCCGCGCGCGCTGGTCAGCCTGCGCGCCGGGCTGGCCCAGATTCCGCCGGGGCTCGAGGAGGCTTCGCGGTCACTGGGACTGTCGCCGACCCGCAGTTTCTTGCGGGTGACATTGCGGCTGATCGCCCCGGCGGCCGGCGCGGGAGCGGCGCTGGTGTTCGTGGCGGTGGCCACCGAACTGACCGCAACCCTGCTGCTCGCGCCCACCGGTACCCGCACGCTGGCCATGCGGTTCTGGTCGTTGTCCAGTGAGCTCGACTATGCCGCCGCCGCCCCGTACGCCCTGGTCCTGGTGGCGCTCTCCATCCCGGTGACGGTGGCACTCTTCCGCGAGGTGACGCATTCATGACCGATACGCTGGCCGTGCACGATCTGTCCAAATCCTTCACCGGCACACCGGTTCTCGACCAGGTGAACCTGACGCTGCCCACCGGCAGCATCACGGCCGTCGTCGGTGCCTCCGGGTGCGGTAAGACCACCCTGCTGCGCCTGGTCGCCGGATTCGACAAACCCGACTCCGGCACCATCGACATCGCCGGACGCCGGGTGGCCTCGGCCCAGTCCTGTGTTGCCCCGCATCGCCGTTCGGTCGGTTATGTCGCCCAGGACGGTGCGCTCTTTCCGCATCTGACGGTCGGAGCGAACATCGCCTACGGTTTGGACGGCTCACCCCGCCGCGCCGAGGTTCGGTCGAGGGTCGCCGAATTACTCGAAACCGTCTCACTGGAGCCGTCTTTCGCGCAGCGCCGGCCCCATGAACTGTCCGGCGGTCAGCAGCAGCGCGTCGCCCTGGCCCGTGCCCTGGCCCGCAAGCCGGCCCTGATGCTGCTCGACGAGCCGTTCTCGGCGCTCGACACCGGACTGCGTGCCGCCACCCGGCGTGCGGTCACCAAGGTCCTCACCGAGGCCGGGATCACCACCCTGCTGGTCACACACGACCAGGGCGAGGCGTTGTCGGTGGCCGATCAGGTCGCCGTCATGAGGGCCGGCCGGTTCACCGGGGTCGGCACGCCACAACAGGTCTATCGCGCCCCGGCCGATCGGTTCACCGCCGAGTTCCTCGGCGACTGCATTTTCCTGCAGGCGACCGTCCGTGATGGAGCGGCCGACTGTGCGCTCGGTCGGATACCGCTGTCGGGGACACCGGCCGCACGCTCGGGCACCGTCTTGCTGCGTCCGGAGCAATTGGTGGCCGCCACGATCGCCGATGCCGGACCGCACCCCGAACCCGGTATCGGCACGGTGCTGGCCACCGAATTCCTCGGCCACGACGTGCTGCTCACCGTCGATATCGGCGAGACTGCTCCGATCACGGTGCGCCAGCACAGCATCGACCCGCCCGCGGTGGACACCAAGGTCCGCCTCACGGTCCTGGGTACCGCCCTGATGCTGCCATGAGAGATCTGATCGCCCATCTGCGTCGTCACGGTGAGCGCCCGGCAGTGCACACCGCAGAGACCACGGTCAGTTATCGGGCACTTGCCGGTCTCGTCGAGGCCGCAGCCACCGAACTCGGTGGTCCCCGCAAGCTCGTGCTGCTGGAGACCCGCAACGATATCGACACGCTCACCTGGTACCTCGGCGCGCTCGCCGCGGGACACGTCGTGCTGCCGGTGCCACCCGGCGGAGACCACAGCGACCTGCTGGACACCTACGCGCCCGATATCGTCATCGACGCGCTCGGCGCACACCCCCGCCGGGCGCCCGAGCGTGTGCTGCATCCCGACCTGGCGCTGTTGATGTCCACCTCGGGCACCACCGGCTCACCCAAGCTGGTCAGATTGTCGGCCGAGAACCTCATCGCCAATGCCCGTTCCATCGCCGAGTACCTCGACATTCGCGATACCGATTGTGCGGCAACGACGTTACCGATGTCCTACTGCTATGGACTGTCGGTCGTGCACAGCCACCTGCTGCGCGGTGCTGCCCTGCTGCTGACCGAGCTGTCGGTGATCGACGCACAGTTCTGGGATGTGTTCCGTGCCCATCGGGCCACGACGTTCGCCGGGGTGCCCTACACCTTCGACCTGTTGGACCGCATCGGATTCGACTCGATGGATCTACCGCACCTGCGTTACGTCACCCAGGCCGGCGGCGCACTGGCACCTCGGCGGGTGCGCGCCTTCGCCGAGCTCGGTCGCCGAAACGGATGGCAACTGTTCGTCATGTACGGCGCCACCGAGGCCACCGCCCGAATGGCCTATCTGCCACCTGAATTCGCCGCCGAGCGCCCCGAGGCGATCGGGCGCGCGATTCCCGGTGGACATCTGCGCATCGACGGAGACGTCGCCGACGGCGACCAGGGTCGCATCGGTGAGCTCGTCTACACCGGACCCAATGTGATGATGGGGTACGCCCACGACCGTGCCGACCTGGCGACCGGCCGCGTCATCACCGAATTGCGCACCGGCGACCTGGCGCGTGTCGGTCCCGACGGTCTCTTCGAGGTCGTCGGCCGCGCCAATCGCATCGCCAAGCTGTTCGGCCTGCGCATCGACCTACAACGGGTCGAGTCGGCGTTGCGCGAGCGTGAGCTTCCCGCGCTGTGTGCCGTCCTCGACGAGGTCATGGTCGTCGCGACGACCGCCCCGACATCGGCGGTGCGCAGCGCGGTCACCGAGATCACCGGTCTGCCCGCCGGGTCGGTCGACGTCGTCGCGGTCGAGCGGTTGCCCATGTTGTCCTCGGGCAAGCCGGACTATCCGGCGGTGCAGGCGCTGCGCACCGAGCAGACCGCCGCCGCCACCCCGTTGCGCGCCATTTTCGCCGACGTCCTGCACCTCGACCGCGCAGGCATCGATCCCCACGCCAGTTTCGTCGACCTCGGCGGGAACTCGCTGACCTACGTGTCCATGTCGGTGCGCATCGAACGCGCCCTGGGCATGCTCCCCCGGCAATGGGCCCAGCTGTCGCTGGCCGAACTGGAGGCGCTGCAACCGCGGCGGCGCCGATGGACGGCCACCATGGATACCAGTGTGGCGCTGCGCGCCGTGGCGATCGTGCTCATCGTCGGATCACATGCCGAACTGTTCAAGATGTGGGGTGGTGCGCACATCCTGCTCGGTGTCGCCGGCTACAACTTCGGACGGTTCTGCCTGACCGGGGTCCCCCGCACGGAGCGGATCCGCCAGCTCCGCAACACGATCGGCTGGATCGCCGTACCGACCATCCTGTGGATCGCGATCACCATGTCGTTCAGCGACGACTATGGTTGGACGAATCTGCTGCTGGCCAACAAGATTCTCGGGCCATTCGACAGCATGACAGCGGGCCGGTTGTGGTTCATCGAAGTGCTCGTCTGGGTCCTGGTGTTGCTGACGCTGGCGCTGGCGCTACCGGCGGTCGACCGGATCGAACGAGCGCACGGCTTCGGCGTCGCCGCGGTGTTCCTGGTCGCCGGGCTGATCCTGCGCTATCTGGTGACCGGGGAGGCCGCCTGGTTCAGCATGGCCGCCTTCTGGTTCTTCGCCGTCGGGTGGGCGGTCTCGAAGGCGACCTCGGGGTGGCAACGTGCCGCGGTCACCGCGGTGACCGCCGTGGGTGTGTACGGGTACTTCGCCGACCCGGTCCGGGAGGCATTGGTTCTCGGCGGTCTGGCATTGCTGATCTGGTTGCCGTCACTGCGTTGCCCGATACCGGCCGCGGGCGTGCTCGCCGTGCTGGCCGATGCCTCGCTCTACATCTATCTGACGCATTTCCAGGTCTACCCACTGTTCGGTGAGCACCGGTTGGCGGGTGTGCTGGCCGCTCTGGCGGTCGGAGTCGGGGTGGCCCAGGCGATCCGCCGGTTGCGTCAGCGGTTGGCGGCCAGCCCCTCCTGGACCATGGTGGCGGCGATTGCGCCGTCGGCGCGCACCAGCGATGCGGAGACGACGCCGCGCCCCCGGGCCGCCGCCGGGGACCGGGATTCCAGCAGATTCCACTGATCGGCGAAGACGGGCCGGTGAAACCACATCGACGTGTCGGTCGTGCCACCGCGGTAGGTGCGATCGCGCATCGAATGCCCGTGCACTGCGAAGATCGGGTCGACGCCGTAGAGGTCGGTGATGTAGACCGCGACCAGGGTGTGCAGCACCGGATCTGCGGGCAACGCAACCGTGGCGCGCCACCAGAAACGCCGCACGAAGTCCGGCCCGTCGCCCTGATCATCGACCCGGATCTCGAATTCGTCCAGGGGCACCGACGGTGACGGGCCCAGGGATCGGTCAGGGTCCAACGCGTCCGGATGTGTGGGCATCGGATGCGTGCCGTGCTCGGGCCCGGCCATCTCGGCCGAGAACGACACCGTCGCCGTGTTGAGCAGGCGGTCGTGTTGGCGGCCCTCGACCCGGCGCGCCGCGGCGGTCCTGCCGTCGTAGACCCGCTCGACGCGGTAATCGGCTCCGTCACCGGCCTCCCCGCCGCGCAGGAACTGCAGGTGCATGTTGGTCACCCGCTTCTCGGCGGGCACCGTGGCGATGGCCGCCGCCAGGCTCTGCGCGGCGAACAACCCGCCGAAGGATCGCTTGCCCTCGGGGCCCGCACCAGACCCGTGCCAGCTGTCGACCCCGGTCTGCCGCACGGTCAGCAGGTCGGTCAATGTGCTCACGCGACGACTCCCGACCCGACCAGTGCCTCGATCTCGGTGTCGGAAAGACCCAAGGTCGCGAGCACCTGTGCCGTGTGGTCACCGAGCGCCGGTGCGGGTACCGCCGGTGGATAACTGCCGTCGGTGGCGATGGGAAGCCCCGGTGCCAGATACCGGCCGATCCGGGGCTGATCCATGCTGGTGAACAGTGGATTGTCGGTGACGCGCGGGTCGGCGGCGACCTCGGAGAAGCTGCGGTAACGCTCCCAGAGCACCGAGGTGGGTGTCAGGGCGGCGGTGATCTCCGCGGCGCTGTGCTGAGCGAACCACAGGGTGAACAGACCGGTCAGGGCGTCACGATGCCGGTAACGCTGCCCCTCGTCGGTGAAGTCCACCCCCAACGCCACGCCGAGCGCGTCGACCGCCGCGGTGGTCCCCGTGACATCGGCGAGATCCCGAAAATGCCTGCCGGTCAATGCGACAACCATGAATACGGCGCCATCGCTGCTGGTGAAGTTCTGACCGTACTGGCCGTACAGGGAGTTCCCGAGGCGAGGGCGTTCTCCCGCCCCGAGCAACACCTCGGTGAGAAAACCGAGGTTGCCCGCCGTGGCGAGCGCGACGTTCTCCAGCGGTATCGTGATGCGCTGACCACCTGCGCCGACATCACGTGCCCGCAGCGCCGACACCACTGCCAGCGCGGTGTACAGCCCACAGGACACATCCCAGGCCGGCAGTACGTGATTGACCGGGGCGTCGCACTCGGCGGGCCCGGTGATCAGCGGGAATCCGACCGCGGCATTGACCGTGTAGTCGACACCGGTCCCTCCGTCGGCACGACCGGAGATCTCGACGTGGATGAGGTCGGGACGCAGGGAAACCAATTCGTCATAGGAATGCCATTGCCGCCCAGCGACGTTGGTGATGAGGACGCCGGCATCGGCGATCAACCTGCGGACGATCTGCCTGCCTTCGGCCGAGCGGATGTCGACCGCGACGGACTGCTTGCCCTTGTTCAGTCCGGCCCAGTAGATGCTGTCGCCGGCTTCGGTGACGGGCCAGCGTCGGTAGTCGGCGGCACCACCGACGGGATCGACGCGGATCACCTCCGCGCCCAGCTGTGCCAGCGTCATACCCGCCAGCGGCACCGCCACGAAACTCGATATCTCGATGATGCGCACCCCGGCCAGAGGTCCGTGCGCCACGCCAGTCATCCGGTCAAGCTATCAACCCCGGATCAGCACAGCCCGGTCCCGGCTACCGGTGAGCAGTGCGCCACGACCGTTGTCGATCACCACACCGCGCACCCGGCGGGAGCTCGAGGCGGCGTCGTCGATTTCGCAGGTGACCTCTTCGGCCAGCACCGAACGCCCCTGGTGGGTGAAAAGATAGCGGTAGCGGGTCTCGGTTTCACCATGAGCGAGTTTCGCGGATTCGACGTCCAATTCGACGTCATCGGGCTTGTCGATGCCCAGCGCCGCCAGGACACCCTCGACCGACAGCCGATCCAACGTGATCTCGCGGCAGCTCTCGGAGGACAACCGAACCGCATCGGGGCGCTCGGATGCCGCCAGGAAGCGGACGAGGCGCCAGCTGTCGTCGACACCGCGCAGGGCGATCCGCCGGCCGTCCGGGCGTAACTCGGCGACCAGGACACCGTCATCGACGAAGAGCACCGTCGCACCGTCAATCGGCCCCAGCCCAGCCGCCGCCCGCCGCAATGCGGACAGATCCCACGGCCGCACCCTGGCGCCGAGTTCGTCGGCGGACAGCGCGTGCACCGCGGCCGCGACGGCCGCTCGGATGGGGCCCTTGTTACAGCGCAGTGGCACGTCGTCGCGTTGACGCATCCGCTGCAGCGCGACGACGACCTCCGGTGCCAGGTCAACAGAGTCAGACACGACAAGCGACATTACGGCCTCTAGGTTTGGGTGATGAGCACCATCACCCTGGACACCCCCGAGGGTCCCATCGACGCACTGATCGGCACCCCCGCGGGTGCCGGACCGTGGCCCGGCGTGGTGATCGTGCACGACGCCATCGGCTACCGTCCCGACAAGGAGGCCGTCTCCGAACGGGTCGCGGCCGCCGGCTACCTGGCCATCACCCCGAACCTGTACGCCCGCGGCGGCCGCGCCCGCTGCATCACCACGGTGATGCGGGCAGCGCTGACCAAACAGGGCCCGGCCATCGACGACATCCTGGCCGCCCGGCGCCATCTGATCGAGCGAACCGACTGCACCGGCACGATAGGGATCGCGGGATTCTGCATGGGTGGACAGTTCGCGCTGATCCTGTCGCCCAAGGGCTTCGGCGCGGCGGCGCCGTTCTACGGGACACCGCTACCGAAGAATCTGGCGGACACGCTGCGCGGCGCCTGTCCCATCGTGGCGAGTTTCGGCGCCAAGGATCCGCTGGGCCGCGGTGCGCCTGCCGCTCTGAACAAGGCGGTCGGAGCCGAGCAGATCGACGCCGATATCAAGGTCTATCCCGACGCGGGCCACAGCTTCGCCAATCAACTGCCCGCCCAGGCACTGTTGCGGGTGACGGGCTTCGGCTACAACGAAGCCGTCGCCGAGGACGCGTGGAAGCGGGTGTTCACCTTCTTCGACGCGCACCTACGCGGTTAGGACCGCACCAGCTCCACCACCGGGATCACCCGGTCTGTCTTGCGCTGGTACTCCCCGAACTGCGGTTGGAGCGCAACCTGTTTGGCGTACACCTCGTCCCGCTCGGCGCCTTCGAGGACCCGGGCCGAGGCCTGGTAGGTCTCGGTGCCGCGTTCGACCGTCACCTGCGGGTGGGCGACCAGATTTCGGTACCAGTCCGGATTGGTGTCCGCGCCGGCCTTGCTGGCGAAGATGTAGACCTTGCCGTCGTCGATGAGAGGTACCAGTGGCGCGATGCGCTCGGTTCCCGATTTCGCACCGATGTGGTGCAGGAGGATCAACGGCTTACCGGCGAAAACCCCGCCCGCCTGGCCGCCGGTGGTGCGGAACTCCTCGATGACGGCCTGGTTCATCGCGTCGATGGCTGTTTTGTCCATACCGACTACATACCCGAGCGGCCGGACGCATATTCCCGAGGATCAGTCGGGTAGGCGTAACTCGGGCTTCTCGACCTCTTCGATGTTGACGTCTTTGAAGGTGATGACCCGGACCTGCTTGACGAAGCGCGCCGGGCGATACATGTCCCACACCCAGGCGTCGGCGAGCCGTAGCTCGAAGTAGACCTCACCGTCGGCGTTGCGGGGCACCATCTCGACGCTGTTGGCGAGGTAGAAGCGTCGTTCGGTCTCCACCACGTAGCTGAACTGCCCGACGATGTCCTTGTACTCGCGGTACAGCGAGAGCTCCATCTCGGTTTCGTACTTCTCGAGATCCTCGGCACTCATCTGCTCTGCTGTCCTTCGTCTAGGTTGGCATCCATCATTCCCCACCCGGCGTCACCATCAAAGCTGCGCGCCGCCGCTCCCGGGCCCGCGACTCGCCGGACGTTCGCAAACGAGTACCGGTGTTCGGCGCACGGCCCGAGCGTCTCCAGCGCGGCGGTGTGTACCGGTGTGCTGTAGCCCTTGTGTTCGGCGAAGCCGTAGCCAGGGTGTTCGCGGTCCATCGCCACCATCAGCCGGTCCCGGCTGACCTTGGCAAGCACGCTGGCCGCGGCGATGCAGGCGGCCGCCGCATCGCCGCCGATCACCGGCAGGGAGGGCATCGGCAGCCCGGGGACACGAAAGCCGTCGGAGAGCACATAACCCGGCCGCAGCGGCAACCCTGCCACCGCGCGCCGCATGCCCTCGATGTTGGCATGGTGCACCCCGCGCCTGTCGACCTCGACCGACGGTATGAAGACCACGTGATAAGCCAGCGCGTAACGACGGATCAGCGGGAAGAGTCGTTCCCGCTCGACCGCGGTGAGTTTTTTCGAGTCATCAAGGGCGGCAAGGCTTTTGAACTTATTGGGCCCCAGAACGCAAGCTGCGACCACCAGCGGACCTGCGCATGCGCCGCGGCCGACCTCGTCGACGCCGGCCACCGGGCCCAGTCCACTGCGGTAGAGCGCCGATTCCAGGGTGCGCAGGCCGGATCTGCGGATCACGGCTCGGGGCGGCCAACTCGCCGGCACAGCACCGGCTCCTAGTCGGCCTGCGGGTTCACGCTGTCCACGCCGCCCCACCGGCCCGGCGGCCACGCGATGAACCGGGCCTTACCGATGACGTTGGCGACCGGGACCGTGCCCGCCTCCGGATCACCGGTGCAGATCAGCCCACGTTGCGCGTCCTGCGGCAGGTTCGCGCAACGGGAGCGCGAGTCCGCCGAATGCGTGCGGTTGTCGCCCATCACCCACAGCTTGCCCTCGGGCACGGTGACCGGCCCGAACTCGTTGCCGAGGCACGGGTAGACCGCCGGGTCGGCGTTCATCGTGGTGGGGTCCAGGTAGGGCTCGTCGAGTTTCTTGCCGTCGACTGTGAGACCGGTGGACGCGCGACATTGCACGGTCTGTCCGCCGACCGCGATCACCCGCTTTACCAGGTCGTTCTCGTCGGGTGGCACGAAGCCGATGAACGAGAGCGCATTCTGCATCCAGCGGATCGCGGTGTTGTCCGACCGGATCGACTTGTAGCCGATGTTCCAGTTCGGCGGACCCTTGAAGACGACGACATCGCCCGGTTCGGGTTCGGTGAACCGGAAGGTGAGCTTGTCGACCATGATCCGGTCACCGACGCAACCCGGGCAGCCGTGCAGCGTCGGCTCCATGGACTCCGAGGGAATCAGGTACGGACGGGCCACGAAGGTCAACATCACGTAATAGAGCACAAGTGCGATGGTGACCAGGATGGCGCCCTCACGCAGGGCGCCGCCCTTCTTCTTCGGCTTGTGCTGCTCGTCGCCGTCGGTATCGGTACCCGATTCCGGATTGGCGGTTTCCTCGGCGTCGTCGGTCACGGCATCAGGGTAGCCAGCATGGCTGAAAGCAGCCGGACCGGCGGGCGTGTCGTCATGACCTGACCGGTCAGCGTCAGCGCTTTTCCTTGATCTTGGCCTTCTTGCCGCGCAGCTCGCGCAGGTAGTACAGCTTGGCGCGACGGACGTCACCACGGGTGGCGACATCGATGTGGTCGATGTTGGGCGAGTGCACCGGGAAGGTCCGCTCGACGCCGACGCCGTAGCTTTCCTTGCGCACGGTGAAGGTCTCGCGGGCGCCGCCGCCCTGGCGCCGGATCACGACACCCTTGAAGACCTGGATACGTTCCTTGGAACCCTCGATGACCTTGACGTGCACGTTGACGGTGTCGCCGGGGCCGAATACCGGGATGTCGTCGCGCAGCGACGCCTGGTCGACGAAGTCAAGCGTGTTCATCGGTGACTCTTCCTTGCTGTGGGCGGCTCTTCGCGGGCGGCGCAACGTTCGCGCAGCCGAGCCGACGTATTCGGGCGGATCTGACTGGACGTGCCAGGCAGCAGGGACTGACCCTGCGCAGGCAACTGTTCAATTGTGCCAGACGAGGCGCGACAGGCGAAATCGCACACCGGTCGGCCCGGGCTGCAGCGGCCTGCGACGGTGATTAGGCTACTGGTCACCGGGGTAGATGACATGCCTGAGCCACCGTGGCCGGCGATCCCCATCCACCTGAGAACCTGGAGGACTCCATGCCGCGGCCGGTGACCGCCTTCCACCTGGTCTTGGCAGCGGCGTGTACGACAGCTCTGGTGGCCGGGTGCGAAGCCAAGGGGTACGGCGCACCTGCGGTATCACCCGAGGCGCCTCAGCTCACCGTGGCCGCGCCACTGGCGACGGCGGCACCGCTCCCCCAAGCTCCACCCGATCAGCCCGCCGCAACCTTCGACGGGCTGCAGAACCGGGTAAACAAGGCCAGCGACGATGCCGCCGCGGCCGGCGCCGACCTGACGGTCGCGATCCTGGACCGCGATACCGGCCAGATGGTGACCAACGGGGCTCCGGACCCCGTCGCGATCGCCTCGGTGGTGAAACTGTTCATCGCCGACGATCTGCTGCTCCAGGAGTCCGAGGGACAGGCAGAACTCAGCCCCGAGGACCGCGTGATGCTCGACGTGATGTTGCGATCCTCCGATGACAGCGCCGCCGAGGTGTTCTGGAATCGCAGCGGGGGCACCGACATCATCGATCGCGTCGTCGCGCGATATGGCCTGTCGACGACCAGCGCGCCGGGCAACGGGCGGTGGTTCAACACGACGAGCACGGTGACCGACCTGGTCCGCTATTACGACAAGCTGCTCGCCGGCACGGGCGGGCTTCCGCCGGAGCGGGCGAGCATCATCATTGCCAACCTGTCACAGTCCACCCCGACCGCGCCCGACGGCATGGTGCCCGGTGGGGTCTATCCGCAGCGCTTCGGCATCCCGGAGGGGATTCCCGGCGAACCGGTCGCGGTCAAGCAGGGCTGGATGTGCTGTGTCGGCGCCGACTGGATGCACCTGTCCACCGGTGTCATCGGCCCCGATCGCCGGTTCGTGATGGCCATCAGCTCCATGCAGGCCACCGGAGACGACGCGGCGCGCGAAACCATCACCGATGCCGTCCGCACGATCTTCCCCGGCGGGCACCTCTAGGGGCGAGACGAACCGTGGGGATGACCTGTCGGTCACCCCCACGGACAGGGCCTTCAGGACAGGCCCCTCATCTCATGTCGCCAGAGATCACTCTCCGCTGTCGAATCCGGATCCGCTCGACGTGGTGTCGCCGCGATCGGAGTCGCCGGAGTCCTTGGCACCCGTGGACTCGTTGGAGCCCTTGGCGCCCTTGGCCTCACCGGAGTCCTTGGCGTCCTTGGACTCGCTGGAGTCCTTCTCGTTCTTCTCGTTCTTCAGGTCATTCTTGAGCTCGTTCTTCAGGTCGTCCTTGGAATCCTCGGAACCCTCGTCGCCCTTAAGGCCATCGGCCAGGTCGACGGCCTGCGCACCGCCGCCGGCATCGGTGAGATCGGCAGCATCGCCGCCGGTCCCATCGGTCACCTCATCAACGACCTCGGTGGCCTCGGTGGCCTCGTCGGCGACGGTCGACTCCCCCGAAACCGGCTCACCCGCAACAGGATCGGTCACCTCTTCGACCGATTCGGGCGAGTGGTCCTCGACATCGGACCGCAAGCCCGTCTGCAGCACCAAACCGGCGGCCGGATCGGTTTCCTGCTCTGCCGCCGCCTCGGGCACCGGTTCGGGCCGAGGAACGTTGAGGGCACGGGCGATCTGCTGCGGCAGCTGCGCGAAGAAGAAATCGAAGGTGCCCTGCGGGGAGAACAGACCCGGGAAGGTCTGGCCGCTGCCCGGCTCCCAGATGGGATCGTCACCGCCGAGGAAGCCCGGCACGTAACCGTTGACGAAGGCACTCATGATCTTCACCGGCGCGTTGACCAGATGGCTGAGAGCATCCACCAGGTTGCCGCTCATCACCGCCGACATCGTGGCCTGGACGATCTCGACGGTCTGGAATGTCGCCGTCACCGCGGGCGCCAGCATGGCCCTGCCGAAGTTGCCGATCACACCGCGCGACAACAGGCCGGGGCCATCGAGCTCGCCATCGGGCCTGACCGTGGTCATCCACGACGTGCCGAGAATCCGGCCGAGGGTACCCAGGCCCAGATCGTCGAGGAAGTCGCCAGGGATGCGCAGCAGGTCCAGCGACGCGGCACGCAGGTGCACCAGCCCGTCCACCAGGAACCAGTAGTTCAGTTCGCCGAAGGCCTCCACGACCTTGCCCTGGGCCAGCAGGCCCGCGACCAGCGGAAGCACCGCCGGGCGGATGACCTGCTCACCGGTCTCCGGATCCAGGATCGGCCGGCCGGCGGTGTCGAAGGACGGGCGACTGACCACCAGTGCTGCCAGCGCGTTGAAGGCCGCGCTGCCGATGTCGCTTGCACCTTCGAGGATGCGTGGGCCGTACTTCCCGGGGGCCGCGACGGTTGCGCCGATGGTGCGACCGGGGTTGAAGACGTTGCGGACGGTATCGGCCAGTTCAGCCTGGACGGCCGGTGTGCCCAGGGTCGCACCGAGCGTGGTCCACTGGGTGTTGATGTTGCCGCCGAGGGTGTTCAGGTTGTTGCCGGTGGCTTGTAATGCGCTCTGCAGCACCACGAACGGGTTCTCGAACGCCGCGAGCTCGACGGCTTGGTGACGGGCCTGGGTGCTGGCCGCCAGCGCTGTCGGTGCCGTCACCACGGGGGCAGCGACGAGGGCACCTGCGGTTGCCATCGCCACACTGGCCGCAAAAAGTTTGCCAGGACGGGGAGCCGATGTCGACTCGTTCGGGGAGCCGAAACTGTGCTCCGATGAGTCGGCAGGTAGAGACTTTGGCACGAATTCTCCTTTTTTGACAGCGGTGTCAGCTAGACGCGTCGGAACGTTAGCTGCACTGTACGGAGAACACAATAGGTATGCCTAACCTATGTTGAGAGAACTCTCAGCTTTCTCAGCGCTGTTTTCCTGCCGGTCGGTCGGCACCGACAAGAACAGACTTGGAAGCGAGTTCGGCTGTCCCTCATGCCGGCCGGGCTACCGGTGGCGGCACACCGCCGGCCCGGGTCAGTCGAGAAGGTCGGGCCTGCGTTCCCTGGTGCGTTGCACCGACTGGTCGTGGCGCCAGGCCGCGATCTTCGCGTGGTCGCCGGACAGCAGGACCGGTGGAACCTCCAGCTCACGCCAGACCGGCGGCCGGGTGTAGCTGGGCCCCTCGAGCAGTCCATCGGAATGCGAATCCTGTTGATGCGACTCGGGATTACCGAGCACTTCCGGTATCAGCCGAACCACGGCCTCGATCATCACCAACGCGGCCGATTCGCCGCCGGCGAGCACATAGTCGCCGATCGACACCTCTTCGACCCGCATCCGCTTGGCGGCATCATCGGCCACCCGCTGATCGATACCCTCATAGCGTCCGCACGCGAACACCAGGTGATGCTCGGTGCTCCACCGTTGCGCGGTGCTCTGCGTGAACGGCCGCCCGGCAGGAGTGGGCACCACCAAAAGCGTTTCAGGCGTACAGATTTCGTCGAGCGCCGCTCCCCACACCGGCGCCTTCATCACCATGCCGGGACCACCGCCATAGGGTGAATCGTCGACCGACCTGTGCACATCGTGGGTCCAGCGTCGCAGGTCGTGTACCGCGAGTTCGACGATGCCGGCCTGTATTGCCTTGCCGGGCAAGGCTTCGTGAAGTGGATTGAGATAGGCGGGGAAGATCGTGATGACGTCCAGCCGCATATCAGTCCATATCGAGCAGGCCGTCGGGGGGATCGATATCCACGGTGCCGTCGGCCAACGACACGGCGGTGACGATGGCGCTGACGAACGGGACCAGCACCTCACGGCCCTCCGGGGTTTTGATCGACAGCAGCTCACCGGCCGCGGTGTGCAACACCTCGGCAACGGTGCCGATCACCGTGCCGTCGACGGTGCGCACGGCCAGCCCCTCGAGCTGGTGATCGTAGAACTCGTCGGGATCATCGATGGGTGGAAGCTGCTCGGTGTCGACGAGGAACAGAGTGCCGCGCAGCGCGTCGGCCCCATTGCGGTCGGACACGCCGGTCAACCGCATCAGCAGTCGACCGGCGTGCTCGCGCACCGTCTCTATGACAAAGCTTCGCTCCGGACCACCCCGGGCCGCGCGACCGCGCAACTGCGCACCAGGGACGAACCGCTGCGCCGGGTCGTCGGTACGGATCTCCACGACGACCTCGCCGGTGACACCGTGTGCCTTGGCGACCCGCCCGATGACCAACTCCATGACGCTATTGGTCGGTGTCCACCACGTCGACACGGATCCCGCGGCCGCCGATCCCGGCGACCAGGGTCCGCAGCGCGGTGGCGGTGCGCCCGCCGCGGCCGATGACCTTGCCCAGGTCCTCGGGGTGCACATGCACCTCGACCGTGCGACCACGACGGTTGGTGACCATGTCCACCCGGACATCGTCGGGATTGTCGACGATCCCGCGCACCAGGTGCTCTACGGCGTCGACGACGACGGAACTCATTCGGCGGCGGGAGCTTCGGCCGCGGCCTCTTCGGCAGGAGCCTCAGCACTGTCGTCGGCCTTGGGGGCCTTCTTCTTCTTCTGGGTCACGGCCTGACCGGTCGGCGCGTCATCGGCGGCGGCCAGTGCGGCGTTGAACAGATCCAGCTTGGAGGGCTTGGGCTCCTTGACCTTCAGGGTGCCCTCGGCGCCCGGCAGGCCCTTGAACTTCTGCCAGTCACCGGTGATCTTCAGCAGCGCGAGGACGGGCTCGGTCGGCTGCGCGCCGACGCCCAGCCAGTACTGCGCACGCTCCGAGTCGATCTCGATCAGGCTCGGCTCTTCCTTCGGGTGGTAACGGCCGATGACCTCGATGGAGCGGCCGTCGCGGCGGTTGCGCGCGTCGGCGACGGCGATGCGGTACTGGGGGTTGCGGATCTTGCCCATACGGGTGAGCTTGATTTTGACAGCCATGAATCACTCCTGTGCATTGCCACGCTGCAATTCGGCGATCTCCGGCGGGATGCCGGGATCCGGTTTTGCCTTACGTGTGTGACCGCCGCGCGGCGCATCTAACGGGTCGCGAACGGACAGCGGCCCATTCTGCCAGAGCAGCCAGGGCCCGCCCAAATTCAGGCCACCCGACGGCGGCGCCGACTCAGACGACCCGGTCGAAGCACTTCTCTTCGACGCGCTTGGTCATCCGCCAGCCCTCGGCGGTACGGACGAACTCGTCGTCGTACCAGAGCCCGCAGAAGAGGACCTGTCCGTCCCCTCCGAGCACCATCGGGTTGAAACACAGCGTGCGCGAGGTCGCGGTGTCGCCGGTGATCCGCACGTCGAAGTTGCCCAACATGTGCGCATAGGCCGGGAAGTTGGACAGCACCTCCGACAACCACGCCTTGACCTCTGGGTAGCGGCCGTCGACACCGCCCATGGCCCGGTAGTCGATATAGGCGTCGGGAGTGAACACCTGGTCGAGATCATCGAACCGGCGCGAGTCGATCGCGGTGGAGTAGGCGATGAGCAGTTGCTGTATTTCGAGACGGTCGGAGATCTCTTCGATGCTCAGCACGACTCGATTGAACCATTCATCACTGCTGGCCGGCGGGACCTTCCGCGGGCGGCCAGTGCTCGCCCGACCATTCGCCCGGTTCGGCGTGGTCGCCGCGGGACAGCGGCACCCACTGTTCGGTGGGTGCGGGCTGCTTCGACGACGGGAAGTCGCGCAGCTGGCCGGACGGTTTGGCATCCCATTTCGCGAACGTCAGCGGCGTCTGCAACCAGGCGAACAGCAGGTTGTAGACACCCTCAAGGGAATCGATGTGGGTGCGCTCCCAGCCGTGGCTGCCGTCCAGGCCGAATCCGACCAACGCGGCCCGGGTGTTGGCACCGGCCTCGATCGCCGCAGCCGCATCGGAGCGGTAGTAGCGGAAGACGTCGCGCGCATGCGGGATCTGGTGTTCCTCGGCCAGCCTGCACAACTTGCGCGTCAGGTGATAGTCGAACGGTCCGTGCAGATCGGCCATCGGGATGGTCACGCCGTCCTCGATGGAGTGCTGCCCGGGGGCACACACCGCGTTGTCGACCGACACCAGCTCGGCGACGTCGGGATCCAAACCGTGGCTGGCGCCGTGCCCGACCTCTTCGGTGATGGTGACCATGATCGTCGTCGTGTGCGGCAGCACGATCTTCTGCTCGGCGACGGTCTTGGCGAGCGCGAGTGCCACCGCGACACCGGCCTTACCGTCCAGATGCCGGGAGACGATGTAGCCGTCCGAGGTCAGCTCGGGGGCGGCGATCAATGCGACGAAGTCGCCGACCCGAAACCCGAGCCTTTCCAGCTCGGCCCGGTTGGTCACCTTGCGATCGATGCGGACCTCGACGTGTTCCCATTCGGTGGGCTGGGTGTCGATCTCGTCGCCGAACGCGTGCCCGGAGGCCTTGAGCGGCATCACCGTCCCGGTGAAGAACTCGTCGGCGTCGTCGGTGAAGATCCGCACCCGGGCGCCCGTGGCGAAACGGGCCGAGAACGTGCCCACCGGGATCAGCTCCAGGCGCCCGTTGTCCTTCAGATCGCGCACCATGCAGCCGATGGTGTCGGCATGCACCACCACCGCACGATCGGTGGTGCTGGATTCACCGGGCAGCACCGCGGTCAACGCACCGCGGCGGGTCAGGGTGAACGGCACGCCGATCTCGTTCAGTGTGTCGCCGATCAACTGCATCACCGCGTCGGTGCGACCCGACGGACTGGGCGTCTGCAGCATTGCCAACAGCGTGTCGATCATCCACGCCCGGGTCTCTTCCGGCATCACCGCACGTTCGGACACCATGCCTCCTTCTCAAGCATTGATTACGGGACGCCCGAACAGTCCAGGCGTCCCCGTGATACCGCTAACCCTGGTCGACAGGATCGGGCTGCCACGCCCAGGGTGTCGCCGCGGTCCGGGGAAAGAGTAGATCCACGAAAGCCTGCGCCGTCGGGCGCGGTTCGTGGTTGGCCAGGCCCGGACGCTCATTGGCCTCGATGAAAACGTACTCCTCGCCGTCGACCGACGGCACCATCAGGTCGATACCGGTCACCGGGATGCCGATGGCATCGGCGGCGTCGACCGCCACCTTGGCCAGCAACGGGTTCAGGTCATCGGTGACGTCGACGATCGTGCCGCCGGTGTGCAGGTTGGCGGTGCGCCGCACGACCAGGCGCTCGTTGGCGGGCAGCACATCGTCCATCTCCCAGCCGGCTTCGCGCACGGTGTCCTCGGTTACCGAGTCCAGCGGGATGCGCGACTCCCCCTGGGTGGCCGCCGCCCGGCGCCGACTCTGGGCTTCGATGAGCGACCGCACGGTGTGCTTGCCGGTGCCGATGATTTCCGGCGGGCGGCGGACCGCCGCCGCGATGACCTTGCCGTTGATCACCACGATGCGCAGATCCTCGCCGGCACAACGCTCCTCGATCAGTACGTCGGGACAATGCTTGCTGGCCAGCTGCAGCGCACGGTCCAGCTCGTCGTGGCGGGTCACCCCGACGGTGATGCCGGCGCCCTGCTCACCGCGGGCAGGTTTGACCACCACCGAGCCCACCTTGGCAAGGAAGCGGTGATCCTCCTCCCCGAAGGTGGCTGTGACACCCTGGGGCACAACGATTCCGGCCTCGCCGACCACTTTGCGCGCGATGCGCTTGTCGTCGCACCGGCTCATCGCCACCGCGTTGGTCAGCTCCGAGAGCGACTCCCGCGTGGTGACGGTGGTGCCCCCGTGGGTGAGTTGCAGGTACCCGCCCTGGGCATCGAGGACCTGGACGGCGATACCGCGCAGGATGGCCTCGTCGGCGATGATGCGCGCATACGGATTGAGTTGATCGAGCTCTTCCTCGGGTTGCGCGGGTGCGAAGAGCTTTTCGTTGATCGCGTTCTTGCGTTTGACGCCGAGTTCGGGGACGCGTTGAAAACCCATCCGCTCATAGAGGGCGATGGCCGCGTCGTTGTCGTGCAGTACCGACAGGTCCATCTGGGCTCGCCCGCGGGCGATGAACTCCTCGACCAGTGAGCGCACCAGCAGCCCGCCGGCGCCCGGACGACACAACGTCGGGCTGACGGCCAGACACCACAGGCTCGAACCGTTCTCCGGATCGTCGAACAACTGAGCATGATCGATACCGGTGACGGTGCCCACCACCGATCCGCTCTGATCGTCGACGGCGACCAGATAGATCATGTGCTCTTCGGACTGGCTGTTGTGCCACATCAGGTCGACGTCGGCGGGCACCATCCGGCACTGCAGATAGATCTCGTTGATGGCGGCGCAGTCCGCCATGGACTGCACCCGCCGCACCGTCACACCGGGCAGGTCTTCGGGTCGGTAGGCCAACGGCGTCGTGAGATCCAGGCGATAGGTGAAGCTCGGGTCGATGAAGAACTCTTGCGGGTTGAGGGCCACGAACACGTGCGGCGCCTCGAGGTACATGCCGATATCGCGGCGGCCGCTGGCCTCGGCGCGCAGCGCGGTGCCGAGTTGACCAGGATCGTCGAAGGTCTGTCCGAAGACCAGCCGGCCCCAACCGAGGTCTTGGATGACCTCTTTCGGCGAGGCGTCGTCCTCTGGAGTCGCCTTCTCCAGGGTCATCTCGTCGTTACCCCATCCACGTGGTGCGCCAGCCAGAGCTCCAGCAGCCCGAGCTGCCACAGGGGGTTACCCCGAAGTGGGGTGTGGTAACCGTTCGGGTCGGCCAGCAGTCGGTCCACTTCGGTCTTGTCGAACAGACCACGGGCCCTGGCGCCGTCGCTGTGCAGCGCATCGCGCACGAGATCGAGGTAGGGCCCGGCGAGGTGTTTGAGCGCCGGCACCGGGAAGTAGCCCTTGGGCCGGTCGATCACCTCGTGCGGGATGACCTTGCGGGCCGCTTCTTTCAGCACACCCTTGCCCTCGTGGGCGGTCTTGAGGTGCGGCGGGCAGGTCGCGGCGAGTTCGACCAGCTCGTGGTCCAGGAAGGGCACCCGCCCCTCCAGTCCCCACGCCATGGTCATGTTGTCCACGCGTTTGACGGGATCGTCGACCAACATCACGGTCGTGTCGAGGCGCAACGCGCGATCGGTCGCCGTCGCCGCACCGGGGTGGGCGAAATGACTCCGGACGTAGTCGCCGGCGATGTCGGCATCCAAGCGCCAATTCGGTTGCAGCAGCGCGTTCAGTGCGTTGTGGTCGCGGTCGAAGAAGGCTTGGCGATAGCTGGCCAGCGCGGCGGCCGGATCACCGTCGGGAGCGTGGGCCATCGGCGGGTACCAGTGGTAGCCGGCGAAGATCTCGTCGGCGCCCTGCCCGGACTGCACCACCTTGACATGCTTGCTGACCTCTTGGGAGAGCAGGTAGAAGGCCACACAGTCGTGGCTCATCATCGGCTCACTCATGGCCGCGATGGTTCCCGACAGCGCGGGCAGCATGCGGGCGGTGTCGATGCGGATCTGGTGGTGGTCGGTGCCGTAGTGGCGGGCGATGATGTCGGAGTACTTGAACTCGTCGCCCTCCTCACCGCCGGCGGCCTCGAACCCGATGGAGAAGGTGGCCAGGCCGTGCTGGCCGGCCTCGGCCAACAGCCCGACGATCAGGCTGGAGTCCAACCCGCCCGACAGCAGGCAGCCGACCGGCACGTCGGCGACGAGCCGGCGTTCGACGGCGGTTCGCAGCGAGGCGAGGATGGCCTCTTCCCATTCGGTGTCCGACCACCCCGAACGCTCCGCCGACCGCTCGAATACGGGCTCCCAGTAGGTGTGTTGGGTGCGCCTGCCGTCCGGTTCGATCCGCATGATGGTGCCCGGCGGCAGTTTCTTGACACCGGCCACGATGGTGTGGGGGGCGGGAACCACCGAGTGGAAGCTCAGATAGTGGTGCAGCGCAACGGGATCGATCGAGGTGTCGACCCCGCCGGCGGCCAGTAGCGCCGGTAGCGAGGAAGCGAACCGCAAGGCGTCGGGGGTATCGGTGTAGTACAGCGGCTTGATGCCGAGCCGGTCGCGGGCCAACAGCACCCGACCGCTGTCCACCTCGGTGACCGCGAAGGCGAACATGCCGTACAGGTGGTCGACGACCTTCTCACCCCACTCGCGGTAACCCTTGAGCACGACCTCGGTGTCGCTGTGGGAGAAGAATCGGTAGCCCTTGCCCAGGAGTTCCTGGCGCAGCTGCGGGTAGTTGTAGATGCACCCGTTGAACGCGACCGTGAGTCCGAGTTCGGGGTCGTGCATCGGCTGTTGCCCGTGGCTGGACAGGTCGATGATCGCCAGTCGGCGGTGACCGAGGGCGATACCGCCCTGGGACCAGAAACCTCCACTGTCGGGGCCCCGCGGCACCATGGTTTCTGCCATTCGGGCAATGGCTCCGAGATCTGCCGACCGGCCGCGAGCAACCTCGCCGGCGATGCCGCACATTGTTTTCGTCCCCCTCGATGGTCGATGGCCACTCTGGTTCGCGCTGGTCTTACGTTACCGGTGAGGGCACCTTCCAAACCTCTGGGTGCAAAAGGTAGTTAGGGTCACAAGCCATGCGAAGGCTTGTCGCCGGTGTTGTGTCGGCCCTGTTCCTGGTGACCATCGGCGCCGGTTCGGCCAGTGCCGATATCGGGGTGAACCAGCCCGTCGGTTCGCTGCCGATACCCGACGGACCTGCACAGGCGTGGGTGGTCGCGGATCTGGATTCGGGCGCGGTCCTGGCCGCCCGAGACGAGTACGCGCGCCACCCACCGGCGAGCACGATAAAGGTGTTGCTGGCCCTGGTCGCACTCGACGAACTGCCGCTGGACGCGACGGTGGTCGCCGATGAGGCCGACACCAAGGTGGAGTGCAACTGCGCGGGTGTGGCCCCCGGCGTGACCTATACGGTGCGTCAGCTGTTGGAGGGTCTGCTGCTGGTGTCGGGCAACGACGCAGCAAACACTCTGGCGACGATGCTCGGCGGCAGGCCGGCGGCGCTGGAGAAGATGAACGCCAAGGCCGCCGCGATCGGTGCCCGCGCCACCACCGCGGGCTCCCCCTCAGGACTGGACGGGCCGGGTATCGACATCTGGTCCTCGCCGCACGACCTCGCCGTGATCTTCCGCGCCGCGATGGCCAATCCCGGGTTCGCGGCGATCACCGCGCAGCCGACGGCGGTCTTTCCCGGCCGCAACGGCGACCGCGTCCTGGTCAATCAGAACGAGCTCTTGACCCGTTACCCCGGCATGCTGGGCGGCAAGACCGGGTTCACCGATATGGCGAGAAAGACCTTCGTGGGCGCGGCCCAGCGGGACGGACGCCGTCTGGTGGTGGCGATGATGTTCGGCCTCGTCCGCGAGGGTGGTCCGACCTATTGGGATCAGGCGTCGGCGTTGCTGGACTGGGGATTCGCCCAAGACCGCGCCGTCAGCGTCGGCGTGCTGTAGTCGGCGTGCTGGCGTCGGAGTCGAGACCGGACGGAGACCGCTTCGAGTCCTGCCGGCCGTACGCTCACGCGGGTGCGGCATCTGCTCGCGGCGACCGCGCTCGCCCTCAGCACGGTCATCGCGGCGCCCGCTCACGCCGCGCCCGCCGTGGAACCCGTTGGCGCCCAGACATTCACCAACGGTCCCGCCAAGGCCTACCTGCTGGCCGATCTGGATACCGGCCGGGTCCTGGCCGCCAACGACCCCTACGGTTCCTACGCCCCGGCAAGCACCATCAAGGTGTTGTTGGCCATGACGGTGCTCGACAACCTGCGGCCGGACAATTTCGCCAGAGCCAACACGTCGCACACCAAGGTCGAATGCTCGTGCGTGGGACTGACTCCCGGCCAGCCCTATACCGTGTCCCAGTTGCTCAGCGCGCTGCTCATGGTGTCGGGCAACGACTCGGCGAACATGCTCGCCGACATGCTGGGCGGCCAGCGCAACGCGGTCGCCGCGATGAACCGAAAGGCCGCCAGCGTCGGCGCCCGCAACACCCGGGCGTCCTCGCCCTCCGGGCTGGACGGTCCGGGCTGGGAGTCGGTCACCACACCCCATGATCTGGCCGTCATGTTCCGCGCCGCACTGCGCTATCCGCTGATCGCCCAGATCATGGGTTCGAGATCGGCGGCGTTTCCCGGGCGCACCTTGGCCAACCAGAACGAACTGCTCACCCGCTACCCCGGCGATCTGGGGGGTAAGACCGGCTTCACCAACCTGGCCCGCAAAACCTACGTCGGTGCCGCCCAACGCGGCGACCGCAGGCTGGTGGTGGTACAGATGTACGGCTCGGGTGATCTGTACGGCCAGGCGATCAGCCTTCTCGACTGGGGTTTCAGCCAACCCTGACCGGGGTGGCTCGCACAATCGACGGCCAAACAAGTAAGGTCACCCTAATTTGAGCGTCGGACAGCCGTCCCACGCACGACCGAAGGGGACTCCTTGTCCGGCCAAGCTGATATCTCGTTGATCGTCGCGTTCGGCACCGATATGGGTAACGCCGAGGACGCCGCCATGACCTTCGCCGAATCGGTCGCCGAGATCGGCATCGAGTCCGAGGCGGTGGAGCTCAACCAGGTCGAACTCGGCCAGCTGCAGGACGCCAGCCACTTCGTCGTGGTGGTATCGACCTTCGGCGAGGGCGAGTTCCCCGACTCGGCCACCCTGTTCTGGGAGGCGATCAGCGCCGACACCGACCGGCTGGAGCATCTGCACTTCTCGGTGCTCGCGCTCGGTGACAGCTCCTATGAGTTCTTCTGCAACGCCGGCAAGCTGCTCGACGAGCGGCTCGAGGCGCTCGGCGCACAACGCATGGTCGACCGTGTCGACGTCGACGGGTTCTACGAGGAGCCCGCCAAGGCCTGGACCGCCGACATCATCAAGGTGATGACCGCGCAACAGGGCGCAACGGAACCGCAGCCCGCGGCGGTGCCGGCCTCCGAACGCAGCGAACCGCGCGAGCGCAACGTGCCGGTGCGCGCGCGGCTGGCCGTCAATCGCTGGCTCAATTCGACCGCGTCGGACAAAGAGGTCCGCCACTACGAGATCGACCTGACCGGAACCGGAATCGCTTACCAGGCCGGTGATTCGCTGGCGGTGCACGCGACGAACGACCCCGCATTGGTCGAGGCGCTGCTGGCCGCGTTCGGCGTCGGCGCCGACTACACCGTCACCGGACACGAGCAGCCGCTGGGCGTGCTGTTGACCGAACACTTCGAGATCCGCACGCCCTCGCGGGCACTGCTGAATCTGGCCGCAGGCCGCACCACCGATGCCGAGGTGTCGGCGGCGCTGCAGTCCGGTGACACCCACGGCGGAACCGAGAACTCGTGGCTGTACGGCAAGGATGTGCTCGATATCGTCACGCTGGCCGACCTGAACGTCGACGAGGTGCTCGACACCCTGCGCCCCCTGCAGTTCCGCGACTACTCGATCGCGTCCAGCCCGCTGGAACATCCCGCCGCGGTGCACCTGACGGTCGCCAGCGTTCGTTACGACCTCGACGGGCGCGCCCACGGCGGGGTGGCGTCGACGTTCCTGGCCGATCGCTGCCAGGACGTGCTGGTGCACCTGCGTCCCAACACCCATTTCCGGCTACCCGCCGGCGACGTCCCGATCATCATGATCGGCCCGGGCACCGGCATCGCACCGTTTCGCGCCTTCCTGCAGGAGCGCCGCGCGACCGAGTCGACCGGTCCGGCGTGGTTGTTCTTCGGCGACCGTCGTCGCGACACCGATTTCCTCTACGGCGAGGAGTTGCAGGAGTTCACCGACGCGGGCATCCTGACCCGACTGGATCTGGCGTTCTCGCGCGATCAGGAAGCCAAAGTCTATGTGCAGCAACGGATGCAGGAGAACGCAGAGGAGTTCTACCGCTGGCTGACCGACGGTGCGTACGTGTACGTGTGCGGTGACGCCGACCGGATGGCCAAGGATGTCGACGCGGCGCTGCACGATATCGTCGCCCGCTGCGGCGGTCTCGACGCCGCGGGTGCGCATGCCTACGTCAACGACCTGATCAAGAGTCACCGCTACGTGCGCGACGTGTACTGACCCGTCCGGGCATGGTTGCGCGCCGGCCGGCTAGCGCCAGATCCGCCCGCGCAGCAGCACCAGATCGGGGTTGCTCACCCCGACCTCGCGCGGATCCTCGCTGAAACACAGCAGGTCTGCCGACGCGCCGTGGGCCAGCGCGGGACGGCCCAGCCAGGCCCGCGCGTCCCAGCACGCCGCGCCGAGAGCCTCCGTCGCGGTCATCCCGACCCGGCGCAGCGCGTCGATCTCGTCACCGATGCGACCGTGGGCGACCATTCCGCCGGCGTCGGTGCCGGCAAAGATCGGCACACCCGCCTCGTGCGCGGCACCCACCCGTTGGTGGCAGGAGGCGTACAGATCGCGCATGTGCTTTTCGTAGGTCGGGTACTTGGCCGCCTTATCGGCGATGCCGGGGAAGTTCTCGATGTTGATCAGCGTCGGGACCAGCGCCGTGCCGTGCTCCAGCATCAGCTCGATGGTGTCCTCGGTGATACCGGTGCCGTGCTCGATGCAGTCGATGCCTGCCTTGATGAGCCCGGGCAGCGCCTCCTCGCCGAAGACGTGCGCGGTGACCCGAGCGCCCTCGGCGTGGGCGGCGGCAATCGCCTCGACCAGCACGTCGTCGGACCACAGTGGCGCCAGATCCCCGACGCCCCGATCTATCCAGTCCCCGACCAGCTTGACCCAGCCGTCACCCCAGCGGGCTTGCTCGGCGACGTGGGCAGGCAGCTGCGATTCGTCCTCGATGTCGATCGGCAGACCGGGCATGTAGCGCTTCGGCCGGGCCAGGTGCTTGCCGGCCCGGATGATGCGTGGCAGGTCGTCGCGGTCGTCGAAGCTGCGGGTGTCCACCGGTGAGCCGGCATCACGCAGCAACAACGCCCCGGCATCGCGTTCGACCTCGGCCTGCTCGACGGCCTCCTCGACCGTCGTCGGCCCACCGGGTCCGAGCCCGACGTGACAGTGCGCGTCGACCAGGCCGGGAATGATCCAGCCCCCGTCAAAGACGGTGTCGGCGTTGGCGATCGGCTCGGCTGACAGCACGCCGCCGTGCACCCACCACTGCACCTGCTCACCGTCGGGTAACCCTCGGCCTCGGATATGCAGCGGCTGCACGGACTACTTCTGCCCGGGGAACTTCAGCTTGGACAGATCGAAGTTGGCCAGCCCTGGCGGCAACTCGTCCAGACCCTTGGGCATGTTGGACAGGTCGGGGAAACCTCCGGGCATACCGGCACCCAACGGGCTCTTCGGCTGGGTCGGCCCCTTGGCGCCGCGGCCCTTCTTCTTGCCGGCCTGCTTGTTCTTGCCCTTGGCCGCCTTACGCTGAGCGTTCTTACGCCCGAACGGCATGCCCATCTGGCCCGCCATCTGCGACATCATCTTGCGGGCCTCGAAGAAGCGGTCGACGAGCTGGTTGACCTCGGAGACGCTGACGCCGGATCCGTTGGCGATGCGCAGTCTGCGGGAGGCGTTGATGATCTTCGGGTCGGCCCGCTCGGCGGGGGTCATGCCGCGGATGATGGCCTGCACGCGGTCGAGCTGGCTGTCGTCGACGGCGGCCAGGGCGTCCTTCATCTGGCCGGCGCCGGGCAGCATGCCCAGCAGGTTGCCGATCGGGCCCATCTTGCGGATGGCCAGCATCTGCTCGAGGAAGTCCTCAAGTGTCAGCTCGCCGGACCCGATCTTGGCGGCAGTGGCCTCGGCCTGCTCGGCGTCGAAGACCTGCTCGGCCTGCTCGATGAGGGAGAGAACGTCGCCCATCCCGAGGATGCGGCTGGCCATCCGGTCGGGATGGAAGACGTCGAAGTCCTCCAGCTTCTCGCCGCTGGAGGCGAACAGGATCGGCACACCGGTGATCTCCCGGACCGACAGCGCCGCGCCGCCGCGGGCGTCCCCGTCGAGCTTGGTCAGCACGACACCGGTGAACCCGACGCCCGAACCGAACGCCTCGGCGGTGGTGACGGCATCCTGACCGATCATGGCGTCGAGGACGAACAGCGTCTCGTCGGGGTTGACCGCGTCGCGGATCGCGGCGGCCTGGCCCATCAGTTCCTCGTCGATGCCCAAGCGACCGGCGGTATCGACGATGACGACGTCGAAGTGCTTGGCCTTGGCCTCGGCCAGACCGGCGGCCGCGACCGACACCGGGTCACCGGTGGTCATCTGGTCGATGGTCACGCCATCGGGAGAGACGCCGGGGTGCGGCGCGAACACCGAGACACCCGCGCGTTCGCCGACGATCTGGAGCTGGTGCACGGCGCCGGGACGCTGCAGATCACAGGCCACGAGCAGCGGTGTATGCCCTTGTGCCTTGAGCCATCTGGCGAGCTTTCCGGCCAGCGTGGTCTTACCGGAACCCTGCAGGCCGGCGAGCATGATGACCGTCGGCGGGGTCTTGGCGAAGGAGAGCTGGCGGGTTTCGCCACCGAGGATGCCGATGAGCTCCTCGTTGACGATCTTCACGACCTGCTGGGCGGGGTTCAGCGCCGCGGAAACCTCCGCGCCCTTCGCGCGATCCTTGATGCGGCCGACGAAGGCGCGCACCACGGGCAGCGAGACGTCGGCCTCGAGCAGGGCAAGTCGGATCTCACGCGCGGTGGCGTCGATGTCGGCGTCGGTGAGCCGGCCGCGGGCGCGCAGCCCCTGGAGAGCACCGGTCAACCGGTCAGACAGCGATTCAAACACCTGGTAAGCCTAACGGTCAGCCATGATGAACTCACGGCGCACTCTGGCCTCGGGCGACAGCGGGCGTTAATCTGTCAACGCCCGCTGACAGAAACGGCCGGAGGCCCCCATGACAACCGTTGACCTCCCTCTCCCCCAGCGCGCCGCGCCGGCCGAGCCGGACAGCACCACCCACGTCAGCCAGTGCACCCTGTGCGAGGCGCACTGCGGCATCCACGTCACCGTCACCGACGGTCGAATCAGCCGCATCGCCGGCAACCCCTCCGACGTCTTCTCCAAGGGCTACATCTGCCCGAAGGCGACCGCGATGGGCGCACTGCACGACGATCCCGACCGGTTGCGGACCCCGATGCGCCGCGTCGGCGACCGGTTCGAACCAGTCGGCTGGGATGAGGCCTTCCGCGAGATCGGCCGTCGGCTGCGCGCGGTCCGCGACCGCCACGGCTCCCACGCGCTGGGCATGTACCTGGGCAACCCGGCCGCGCACAGCTCCGGCGCCGGCTACGGACTGCTCCTGCGGATGGCCCTGCGCACGCCGAACTTCTTCACTGCGTCCTCCATCGACCAGATGCCCCACGAGTACGCCGCCTGGCAGGTCTTCGGTTCCAACTTCCTGATGCCGGTGACCGATATCGACCGCTGTCACCGACTGGTGGTCATCGGCGCCAACCCCGCGGTGTCCAACGGATCGTTGTCGATCATGCCGGGGGCCAAACGACGTATCAAGGCCATCCGTGAGCGCGGCGGAACGGTCGTGGTGATCGACCCGCGACGCACCGAGACCGCCCGGCTGGCCGATCAGCACGTGTCGGTGCGCCCCGGCGGCGACCTGTTCCTGCTGCTGGGCATGCTGCATGTACTTGTCACCGAAAACCTCTGCGACACAGCGGCCCTGGCGCGGATCGCATCCGGTTGGACCGAGCTGACCGCGTTGGTCGAGGGAGCCACCCCGGAGGCGATGGCATCGCGCGCGGGCGTCACCGCCGAGCAGATCCGGGCGCTTGCCCGCGATCACGCCGCGGCCGAATCGGCGGCCATCTACGCGCGAATCGGTATCTGCCACCAGGAAACCGGCACGTTGGTCAGTTGGCTGGTGATGGTGATCAACACGGTGACGGGGAACCTGGACCGCCCCGGCGGCACCATGTTCGCGACGCCGATCATCGACGTTCCAGGTCTGGCCAAGCGTCTTCCGATCAAACACGGCACCCATACCGACCGCTCGGGACGGCACCGTTCTTTCCGATCCGAACTCCCGGCCGTCGTGATGGCCGACGAGATGCTCTCCGACGGTCCCGGCCAGATCCGGGCGATGGTCACCTACGCGGGTAACCCGGTGTCCTCGATCCCACAGAGGGGACGCCTCGACGCGGCGATGGCACAGCTGGATTTCTATGTGGCCGTGGACATGTACGTCACCGAGACCAGTCGGCACGCCGATTTCATCCTGCCTCCCGTCTCGCCGTTGGAGCGCGAGGATGTCAACCTGCTCACCACCGTCTACAGCGTGCGAAACAATGTCCGCTATCAGCATCGCTCCTTCGAACCGCCGGCCGGGGCGATGGAGGATTGGGAGATCCTCACCCGACTCGCCCTCGAGCTGGCGCCGGCACCGCTGCGGCGGATACCCGCCACGCTGCGCACCATACTGATGAAGGCCATCGACCCGATGCACACCGCGGCCCTGGTGCTGGCCACCGGCCCGTACGGGAGGCTGCGTCGCGGCCGCAAGGCGATCACCCTGCGCGCACTGCGCGACAGCCCGGGCGGTATCGACCTCGGCCCGTTGCAACCCCGGCTGCGGGAGGTCATCGCCACCGCCGACGGTCTGGTCCAGCTGGCGCCGGCGGCGTTCGTCGCCGACGCCGCCGCCCGATTGGCCGCTGCGGCCGAGGATTCCGGTGCCGGCCGGCTGCAGTTGATCGGCCGACGCAACCTGCGCAGCAACAACTCCTGGCTGCACAACGCGCCGACCATGACCGGCGGGAACAACAGGTGCACGGTGCTCATGCATCCCGAGGACGCCGGTGCGCGCGGACTGGTTCAGGGTGCGCTGGTGCGCATCGCCTCCGACGTCGGCAGCATCGAGATCCCGGTCGATATCAGCGATGAGATGCGGCCGGGCACCGTCGCGGTGCCGCACGGGTGGGGACATCGCAACACGGGATGGCAGCATGCCAACACCTTGCCGGGAGCCAATGTCAACGAGCTCCACGACCCGTCGCGGGTGGACACCTATACCGGAACGGCGGCGGTCAACAACACCTGGGTGACCGTCTCGCCCGCAAGCTAACTGGCTTCGGACACCTTGCGTGGCGGGGCCGGCAGCATCGCGTATAGCTCGCGTTCCATCTCGGCGCGCACCTCGTCGAGTTTCGTCTCGCCCAGCGCCGGCACCACGATGTTGAACACATCGATGACCACCGAACCCAGCGTCGTCACCTTCGCCCAGGTGATGTCCAGGCCGCGGCGCTCGATGACCGCGGTGAGCCGCGACAACAGGCCGGGTCGGTCGCCGGCGCGGACCTGGAGCACGAGTTCACCGGGGGTGTCCCCGGTGAACCACAGGATGCGTGGCGGCGCCGTGGCACTGATGGCCGGCACCGAGGCCGGCGTTTCGCCCACCCGAGCCGGTCCGGCAGCGGCCTCCAGGTCCCGGCGGGCGAGCATGTCGGCGACGTCCAGACCCCCGTCGAGGGCGAGGATGAATTGTTGGCGCAACAGTTCGGCGGCCGGTGGCGTACCGAAATGCGGTGATACCGCGAAGGTGTTGATGGCCACGCCCTCGTGGCTGTTCACCGACGCAGAGTGCACCCGCAGCGCATTGAGCGCCAGTACGCCGGCAGCCTTGGACAGGAGACCACGTTGGTCCGGCGCGATCATCGTGACGTTGTGGATGTGTGGCCCCTCCCCGGGGACCATCTCCACGTGCACCCCGGCGTCGGCCGCCAGCTCCAGATAGCGAGGGTCCACCGGATCGGGGGTGGGCAGCGGTTCACCGGCCATGACCAGCCGGCATCGCCGCACCAGATCACCGATGAGCGAGGACTTCCAGTCCCCCCAAACCCCGGGCCCGGTCGCCAGCGAGTCGGCCTCGGCCAGCGCGTGCAGCAACTCCAGTAACTGCGAGTCGCCGCCGAGCGCCTCGGCCACCGAGGCGATGGTGTTGGGGTCCTGCAGGTCTCGCCGGGTTGCGGTGTCGGGCAGCAACAGGTGGTAGCGCACCATCTTCGAGAGCAACTCGACATCGGAGGGCCACAGTCCCAGCCTGGTGCCGATCTGGGTGGCCAGCTCGGCACCGATGATGCTGTGGTCCCCGCCGCGGCCCTTGCCGATATCGTGCACCAGCGCACCGAGCACCAGCAGATCGGGCCTCGACACGCGGGTGGCCAATGCCGCTGCGCGGGAGACGGTTTCAACAAGGTGACGGTCGACGGTCCAGATGTGCACGACATCACGCGGTGGCAGGTCCCGGACGGCGCCCCATTCCGGGAAGAGCCGGCCCCACAGCCCGGTGCGGTCGAGGGCCTCGACGGTGGCCACCGCGGTCGGGCCCGCCGAGAGCAACACCAGCAGGTCTTTGAGCGCCTCCCGCGGCCAGGGCGTGCGAAGTTCGGGTGCCGCACCGGCCAATCGGCTCAGGGTGGGCGCCGCGATGGGCAGCCCGGTGATGGCCGAGGCGGCGGCGACCCGCAGGATCAGGCCGGGATCGCGTTCGGGCCGCGCGTCACGGGCCAGGATGACCTCACCGGCGAACTCGACGACCCCCTCGTCGAGGGGTCGCCGCGCCGGGCGTCGCAACGCGGCGAAACCGCGGCGCGGCAAGGCGTTTCCCGCGGTTCGGATCCCGGCGTCGACGTAGTAGCTGATGGTGCGGGCCGCATCGGAGATCGCCCGCGCCAGGTCGAACCGGTCGCCGATGCGCAGAGCGGCACCGATCTCGTCGGCATACTGGGCCAGCACCTGCTCGCGTCCACGCCCGGAGACGCGGTGCAACTCGGTGCGGACGTTCAGCAGCGACAGGTGCGCTCCGCCGAGCGTCCCGGTGGGCGAGGCGAGAAGCCGGCTCGGGTACACGTCGGCCAGCTGGGCGATGGCCAGGGCGTTGAGCAACTGGACATCGCGGATGCCGCCGCGACCGTTCTTCAGGTCGGGTTCGGCGCGGTGGGCGATCTCACCGCTGCGCGCCCAGCGCGCCCTGGTGTGTTCGACGAGTTCTTCGAAGCGACCGGCGATGCCGATCCGCCACTGACGGCGTGCGCCGCCGGTGAGCAGCGCGGAAAGCTCTGCGTCACCGGCGATGTGGCGAGCGTCGAGCATCGCCATCCCGACCGCGATGTCTTCACCGGCGACCTTCAGCGCCTCGGGAACGGTCCGGACGCTGTGGTCGATACGAATGTTGGCGTCCCACAACGGGTACCACAGGAGTTCGGCAACCCTACTGACCACATCGGCGGGCATGTTGTCGTGCAGCAGCGTGAGGTCGAGGTCCGAGTAGGGCAGGAATTCGCCGCGGCCCAGCCCCCCGGTTGCGACGATCGCGAATCCGCTGGTGGCGGTGATACCGATCTCGGTTGCCTTGGTGGACAACCAGAATTCGTGCAGGTCGAGCAGCGCGTCGCGCAGACCCGCCGAATCCAACTGCTTACCGCCGGTGTTGAGAAGCTGCGCGGTGGCCTTGGCCAGATCGG
Source organism: Arthrobacter sp. SLBN-53 (assembly GCF_006715585.1). NCBI lineage: Bacteria > Bacillati > Actinomycetota > Actinomycetes > Micrococcales > Micrococcaceae > Arthrobacter > Arthrobacter sp. SLBN-53. The sequence goes on along the minus strand of NZ_VFNN01000001.1, from coordinate 4,711,622 downwards.
TGGCCGGACGCGGCGATCCCGCCGCCGGGGCTTCCCATCGGGCTGCCCCGGCGGCGGGATCTGGTGTCTGATCAGTCATTTCGGTCCTCCCCCGGCCCTACGTTGAACGGTCTTGCGTGCATGGCCGGGAAACGACCTCCATCACCGGATGATCAGAGGGCGTCGACTCCGCGCTCTCCCGTGCGTACTCGCACGACGGTTTCCACCGGGCTCACCCACACCTTGCCGTCGCCGATCTTTCCGGTGCGGGCGGCCTGGACGATGACATCCACGACTTTGTCCACGGCCGAGTCGTCGACGACGACCTCGACGCGCACCTTGGGCACGAAGTCCACCGAGTACTCGGCGCCGCGGTAGACCTCGGTGTGGCCCTTCTGGCGGCCGTAACCCTGCACCTCGCTGACGGTCATACCGAGGATGCCCGTCTGCTCCAGGCCGGTCTTGACGTCTTCGAGAGTGAATGGCTTGACGATCGCGGTGATCAGTTTCATATGGTCGATCCTTCCAGGACTGGAGTCAATTGTTCGCGATCATGCGAGTTCATAAGCGGTTTCTGCGTGCTCGGTCTCGTCGATGCCGGTGGCCTCTTCCTCTTGACTGACTCGCCAGCCTAGTGGCTTGACCACGAAGGCGATGATCGTCGTCAGCACCGCGGTGAACAGCAGTGCCGCACCTGCGATCACGATCTGGACCACCAACTGCTTGTAGTCACCGCCGACGAACAGCCCGGTTTCGGTGGCGAAGAAGCCCAGCGACACGGTGCCCCAGAGGCCGGCGATCAGGTGGACGCCGACGACGTCGAGCGAGTCGTCATAGCCGAACTTGTACTTCAGGCCGATTGCCAAGGCCGACAAGATCCCCGCGATCGCACCGACGACCAGTGACCAGACCGGGGTCAGATTGCCGCAGGCCGGGGTGATGGCGACCAGACCGGCGACCACACCGGAGGCGGCGCCGACGCTGGTGGCATGCCCGTCACGCAGACGCTCCACGAGCAACCAGCCGAGCATCGCGGCCGCGGTGGCGGCGGTGGTGTTGACCCACACGAGGCCGGCAACCATATCGGCACCACCCACGGAACCGACGTTGAAGCCGAACCAGCCGAACCACAGGATGGCCGCGCCGAGCATCACGAACGGGATGTTGTGCGGACGGAATGCCGTCTTGCCGAAACCGGCCCGCTTGCCCAGCAGGATGGCGAGCACCAGCGCCGCCATACCGGCGTTGATGTGCACCACGGTGCCACCGGCGAAGTCGATCGGTGCGACGTTGGCCGCGCCTTCCTCGTCGACACCGAACAGCTTGGCCGCCAGGCCCTGATCGCTACCGGAGAGCAGACCACCGCCCCAGACCATGTGCGACAGCGGGAAATACACGAAGGTGACCCACAGACCACCGAAGGTCAGCCAGGTGCCGAACTTCATGCGCTCGGCGACCGCGCCACTGATCAGGGCGACGGTGATGACGGCGAAGGTCAGCTGGAAGGCGACCCAGACGATGGCCGGGACGGTGCCGAAGCCGCCGAGCACGTAGGACTCGGCTCCGTTGATCTCGCGCACCTCGGTCAACTGGTTGACCCCGAAGAGCGAGAACGGGTTATCGAAGAACAGGCCGGGCGTCTCGCCGGTGTGCGCGGAGGCGAAGGACATCGAGTAGCCCCACAGCACGTAGATGACGCTGACCAAGCCGAGCGAACCGAAAGACATCATCATCATGTTCAGCACGGACTTCTGCCGGGACAGACCTCCGTAGAAGAACGCCAGGCCCGGGGTCATGAACAGCACCAGGGCGGCGGATGCGAGCACCCATGCCGTGTTGCCGGAGTCCAGGCCTCCGGGGCCGAACGGCAGGAAATTTTCGTCGGGTATGGCCAGGGCCACATCGTGCAAGCCAGGAACCACTTTGTATGAACCTCCTTGGGAAATGCGCCGCTGTAATCGGCCTCCCGAAGAGACTCTTTCGCCCTCGTTTCATCGGTGGTTCACCGATGTTTCGCGTGCGTGAACGGATTCCCGTTGTCTGTTACACCTGTGTTTCCCGGTTGCGCACGCGCTATCCGAGCAGCGCGTCGACGAATGCCGCGGGCTCGAACGGGGCCAGATCGTCGGGTCCCTCACCGAGGCCGACCAGCTTGACCGGGACGCCGAGTTCCTGCTGCACGCGGAACACGATGCCGCCCTTCGCCGTGCCGTCCAGTTTGGTCAGCACCACACCGGTGATGTCGACGACCTCGGCGAAAACCTTGGCCTGCGGCAGACTGTTCTGGCCGATCGTGGCGTCGAGAACCAGGAGCACCTCGTCGACCTTGGATCGCTTCTCGACCACGCGCTTGACCTTGCCTAGTTCGTCCATCAGACCGGTCTTGGTGTGCAGGCGGCCCGCGGTGTCGACGACGACGACGTCGGCGCCGGTCGCGATGCCCTTGTCGACGGCGTCGAAGGCCACCGAGGCAGGGTCGGCGTTCTCGGGCCCGCGCACGACGTCGGCGCCGACGCGCGCGCCCCAGCTCTGCAACTGGTCGGCCGCGGCGGCACGGAACGTGTCGGCGGCGCCCAGGACGACCCGGCGGCCGTCGCCCACGAGGACACGGGCCAGCTTGCCGACCGTGGTGGTCTTGCCGGTGCCGTTGACGCCCACCACGAGCAGCACCGAGGGCTTGTCGGCGTGCGGGAGTGCCCGGATGGACCGGTCGAGGTCGGGGCGCAGTTCAGCGACCAGGACGTCCTTGAGGACGGCGCGGGCGTCGGCTTCGGTGCGCACCGACGAGCTCGCCATCTTCGCGCGCAGTGCGGTGATGACGTTCTGGGTGACGACGGGACCGAGGTCGGCGATCAGCAGAGTGTCCTCGATCTCCTCCCAGGAGTCCTCGTCGAGGTCTCCGCCGCCGAGCAGGCCGAGCATGCCGCGGCCCAGCGTGCTCTGGGATTTGGCGAGGCGGCCACGCAGTCGCTCGAGGCGGCCCTCGCTGGGTGCGATCGGTTCGATGACCGCGGCCGGTTCGGCCTCAGCGGCCGGCTCCGGCTCAGGCGCGGGTTCCGGCTCCGGCTCTGGCGCCGGCTCTTCAGCCGGCGTGGGCTCTTCGACCGGCGTGGGCTCTTCGACCGGCGTGGGCTCTTCGACAAGCGGCTCGACAGGAGTCTCGACAGCCGGCTCGGGCAGCGTGACCTCGGAGATCGTGCGCTTGGGCGCATCGCGCGGCACGGCCGCGTCATCGCCGACGCCCGGAAGGCCGGTGGTGTCGATCCGTTCGACCGGCGGCGCGGCCGTCGAGGAGCTGAACGTGATGCCCGTCGAGGCTTTGTAGCCACCCGACTTGTCGATCTCGGTGGTGGTGTCGGGAGCGGAGAGGCTGATCCGACGCTTCCGGTAGCGCACCAGTCCGACGACCAGTGCGACGACGACCAGTACGGCTATGACCGCGAGCGCGATCCACAAGGCATCAGACACCCGGCCATTGTCTCAGGGACCGACGGCCGGGTTCATGGCGCACTCCGCCGGGTCGGGCCGGATGTGGCAATGTCGATCCGGTGAGCATCGGCCCCGGCTTCGACGACCGCATGCAGGTGCGCAAGCGTCGGCATATCGACGTCTGCCTATCGGAGGCCGTCCAGTACCAGACGGTGCGCACGGGTTTGGAGCGCTACCGGCTGCCCTACAACGCACTCACCCAGACCGACCTCGCCCGTATCGACCTGAGCACGCAGTTCCTCGGTAAGCGACTGGCCGCGCCGGTGCTCATCGGCGCCATGACGGGCGGCTCGGAATTGTCGGGCACCATCAACCGCCATCTGGCGGCGGCCGCACAGTCGCTCGGTGTCGGGATGATGCTCGGCTCGCAGCGCATCATGCTCGGCGATGAATCGGTCACCAGTTTTCATGTGCGCGATATCGCCCCCGATGTGCTGCTGATTGGCAATATCGGGCTGGCGCAGGTGGGCGTGGACGTGGTGCCGTCGTTACGCGATGCGCTGGCATCGGTGGGCGCCGACGCGCTGGCGGTGCACACCAATCCGCTACAAGAGGCGATGCAGTACGAGGGTGATACCGATTTCGCCGGGTCGCTGGCCCGGCTGCAGCAGGTGATCGCTTCGGTCGGGTATCCGGTGCTGGTCAAAGAGGTGGGCCACGGGATCGGTGGGGTTGCCGCGCGCGGATTGGCCGATATCGGGGTGGCCGCCGTCGACGTGGCCGGGGCCGGCGGGACGTCGTGGGCACGCGTCGAACAGTTCGTGCGCTATGGCTCGGTGAGCGATCCGGATGTGGCCGAGTGGGGCATTCCGACCGCGCAGGCCCTGGTGGAGGTGCGCTCTGCGCTGCCGTCGATGCCGCTGGTCGCCTCGGGCGGCATCCGCACGGGGATGGATGCGGCCAAGGCGATTGCGCTGGGCGCCGACGTGGTCGCGGTGGCGCAGCCGTTGTTGGTGCCGGCGATCGAGTCCGCCGCCGCAGCCGAGGATTGGCTGGGTCGTTTCATCGCCGAGCTGCGCGTGTGTTTGCACGGATGCGGCGCACCCGATCTGGCGGCGTTGCGCGCGGGCGGGATCGACAGGGTCTAGAGCCAGAGGTAGAGCGCCGACAACAGCGCCCACAGCCCCACGCAGTACGCCTCGAACGCCGCTCGCAGCGCAATTGGCGCGTGGCGCAACTCCATGAAGTCCAGCCCGACCAGGCGGACTTTGACGGCGGCGATCCCGAGCACCAGTACCGCGACCAGTGATCCGGTACCGTGCTCGGCACCGACCGCCCAGGACAGCACGGTCGCGGCGACCAGGAGCAGCCAGCTGGCGCCCGCCCGATTGGTGAGTAGTTTCAGTGCCGTCATCAGCTGACCAGATAGAGCAGGGCGAACAGGACGATCCACAGCAGGTCGACCAGGTGCCAGAAGCAGGCCGCCCCCTCGACCAGCGCGGTGCGGGTGTCGCTCAGGTCGTGTCGGCGGGTTTGGCTCAGCACGAAAGCCAGCGCACCCAGACCCAGGCACACGTGGAACAGGTGCAGGCCGGTGAGGATGAAGTAGTACAGGTAGAAATCGTTGGCGCCCGGCCCATGTCCCGCGGCACCCAGCGAGACGTACTCGTAGACCTTGAGCGCGATGAAGGTCAGGCCCAACACCATCGCGGCGGCCGCCGCCCTCGTCGCCAGGGCATGCTGCTCGGCGCGCATCGCGTTGATGGTCAGTACCACGCAGAGCGAACTGGTGAGCAGCACAAGGGTATTGGTGACGCCGACTCCGATGTGCAGGGTGGTGCGCGCCGCATCGAACACCTCCGGCGCCGTGGCGCGTTCGACCAGGAACGTGACGAAGAAGGCGCCGAAGACGAGCATGTCGCCGAACAGGAACACCCAGGTGCCGCTCTCACCGGGGATGCGCCGGTTAACGATTGGCGTGGCCGTGGCGCTCACGCGCGGGCCCGTGCGCCCTGTTCGGCGCTGATCGATTTCAGCATCACGGCGGTGGTGCTGAACAGCCACACCACCAGGACCAGGCCGGGAATGTAGAAGGCGAAGACACCGTCCCAGGCCAGCGGGCCATCGTTGAAGACGACCACCACGCAGCCGGGTAGTGAGAGCGTGGCAACCCAGAGGTTGAGGTAGCCGTACCAGCGCGGAAAGGTCGGCGGGTCACCCTTGTCGATGAATGCGGCGGCGGCCAGCGTGAGGTTCTGGACGATGATGGTGCCGACGATGCCGATGAACCACAGCCAGAACACATCGTTGAGAGCTTGGGTGAGTTCGGCGGACCGTTCCTCGGGGCGGAAGGCGGCGACGCCGAGGAAGAACTGCGGGAACAGCAGGGCCGGCACGAAGACGGTTGCGGCCATCAGCTGGGTCATCGACAGCATCCCCCAGCCGCCCTCGGCGCGTCGGATCCGCAGGATGATAGCGGCCAGAAACGGCAGCGCCACTACGGCGCTGAGCAGAGCGCCCGACACACCGAACCGGATCCAGAGCTTGTGGTCGACGAAGAAGGCGGCGATCTGGTCGGCGGACGCGGCCGGTGACAGCGGCGGGAACAGTTGGGCTATACCGGAAAAGCTGGCGCCGTAGAGCAGGATCATGACGGTTCCGCACCAGGCGCCGATGCGTTGCAGGGTCAGCTCCACAGCGGCAGGGTACCGAGGGAGCAGTCCCGGTTTTGTCACTTTTGCCGTTTTTACGGTTCGGCAAGCCTCTCCCAAAGAGGTGCGCTTTCTGGCATCGTCCGGCAAATAGACTCAAAGGGCTGGATCGGGGGACGGAGATCAGGTGGGTGCGCTCGAGGGATTCTTGTCGACGTGGGACAAGGCTCGCCGGACGTTCGGGGCGGGGGTCCCCCAGACCGGTGAGCAGTTCGACCAGAGCGCACAACTGCAGCAGCTGCAGTCCACGGTGCAGACCGCCGCACCGGGCTCGGCGTGGTCGGGTACGGCCGCCAACGCCTACGGCGAGGTGAACAAGGAACACGCCCGGGTGCTGGGCGAGCTGGCTGTACTGGACAAGCGGTTGGCCAGTCACGTCAACGAGTCGGCCAACGTCGTCGCCACCGGCCGGCAGAACCTCGACAATCTGCGCCAGTGGGTGGTCGACGCCGCGGCATCGGTGCCGCCCGGGAAGAATCGGGAGCAGTTGATCCTGCCGATCGTGCAGAAGGGCCTCGGCGAGTTGTCCGGGATCGTCAGCACATCCAATTCCGAATTGAACCGGGTGGCCGGTGACATCACCAAGCTGGGCACCGAGTGGGATGCGTTGCAGGACCAGAAGTTCGGCGGTGCGGGCAAGGAAGACAAGCCCGAGCAGCGGGACGACGAAGTGCAGCTGATGAGTGACGAAGAAGAGATGTCGGCGTTGCCTCTTGAGGAACAGGCTGCCCGCGATGTCGAAGATGCGCTCAGCGGTGACGATCCGGGATCAGCCGAACGCGTAGGCGATGTCCTGGATTCGATTCAGCCCGGTACTCCGCTGACGCCGGAACAGAACGCGTACTTGTCTCAGATGCAGAAGCAGCAGAAGGGTATGAGTATCGACGAGCTGACAAACGCTCGTGACTCACTGGGCGACAACAAAGGAATCCTCGCCGACTCATGGCAGCTGATGAGCAATGACGACGTCGTCATCGACGGGGCCGACGGTCCGATCAAAGGCTCGGCCGAGCAGCTACCCGACAGCGTGCAGAACGCCCTCAACAACGCGGGCTCCAGCCTTACCGGCGACTATGGCGGCCACGGCACCACGCTGCAGCACGGCAAGGACATCACCGACATTGCCAACATCGTCAAAGACGGTGACCCCAGGTTCCAGACCGGCACCGAGCTGGATCGCAAGCTCATAGTTGCTGCCGACAAGATCATGGACGTGCCTGACCAGCCAGGAACGTACGACGATCGAAAAACGACGGCGCAAGCCATTTTCGAAGCGATCGACGATGACCACCAGATCATCAATGATCAGCTCATGGGTAGAAACGGTGTGGACGTCAACGACTTCCTCCACGACATCAACACCACCGAGTGGGAGGACAACGGGAAGGCCGCTGGCTACCTGTTCAGCTGGACGGGTGAGGTAGGACCCGATGGCCAACCCTCACCGATGGCTGCCGAGGTTGCGGATGTCTACGCCCAGTACCTCGGAGAGCACAGACCCGAGCTTATGTACATCGACGGCCAGACGCTTGGACAACTCAATCCCGAGTTGGCCCAGAGGTATGCCCACGGGCTTGTGCCGTTTGTCCAGGAAATGGGTGGACTTCAAACGTCCGACTACTTCAAGATCGATGACGACATTCTTCGCCGCGAGGGCCAGATGCCCAACGCCAAAGGAGTTTTTGCGGTTCTCAACACGGATGAGTCCGCTGCCGGAGTAATCAACGAAGCCGCGTACAGAGAAGCAATCAAACAAGAGACCGCGTTCGCGCTGAACCCGAAGGATCCAGGCGCCCAGTCGCACATGTACTCGGCAGCAACCATGCGCGGTTTGGTCGATGTCGGTGCGCACGAGGCGTTCCAAGCTTTCGAAGCAAACGACCATCGGTCGCAGATTAGCGAAACCCAATGGAAAAAGAACGGATTTGATGCTGCTGTCGCCGGCTTGAGCACGGGTGCGTCAGCCATCCCAGGGGCGGGAATGGTCGCCGGACCTATCGTCGGCCAAGTGGGATCGATCTTTGGCCAAGAACTCTTTGACACGTCTGAAGCTCCAGGCGAGCGTCCACTGCCAACTATGTCCGCATCGAGATCAAGCGAATACATACTCAACGCGATGTTGGCCACCGGACATCCGCTGACGCTGCCTGACGACTGGATCGACCGCTCCGATCCCTTACACCCTCGCGTGGTTCAACCAACTGGACCAGACGGCGAGAAATCGGTCGATGACGCCACCTTCGTTTCGACACTCAATGAGCAGGTGGGTGAGCAGACCACGGTCGTGAACGCAAAAGGACCGGATGAGGTTTACGCAGACCGGTACAACAAAGTCATTCAAGATCCCGACAATCAGCCAACTCCCGAAAAGGACGATGAAGGTTGAGACGAACGCGGCACGTTATTGCTACTGCGTCGGCACTGATACTGCTCTGCGCCACTGGCTGTTCCCCCCGGCCGGCCGATACTCAGCCAGATTCGCCAGCCGCGGGCTGGCCAGAGATGTTGAAAGACTTCACCATAACGTGGAGCGCTGAACCGGGGATAGACTTGACCACAGGCCCCGCTGTCGCAGTGAGGGCTTATGTCGAGTCGTACTATCTCGCCTACCTCACCACGGACGAAAAATACCTGTATCCGGGATTTCAAAACTCAGTTGAGCCCAACACTCCCGACGGGCCAGACGGCACCGAAAAGCTGTGGCCTGTTCCCTTTCATGCTCAAAAGTGGGTGGGTACCGCCCGCCATCACATCCTTCGAATCGATACCTCGGGTCGCCAAGCTACAGCTGTTGGCTGTGTCTTCTCCTACGGTTCCGCGTCGGAAACAGACTTCGGACTGCAACCAAACATCGGCGGTCCAGGGCCGAATGGCGGTATCAGCGCCTTTCGGGTCCAGCTAACGGCCCCCGAAAACGCTACAGATCTGTCAGCACAACGAGGGCCGTCGCGTTCACCGTTCAAAAACGTGTTCGCTGGCTGGCGAGTTTCTAACTATCAAGGCGGATTCCTGTTGCTGGCAGAGTGGACTAACAACTCGGCAGACGTCATCGAATGTCAGTCACGAGCCGAGCAGCCTCCCGCCGACCGCGACTACAAACCGGGGAACTCCTATCCGAGGTCCAACTTCCCGACGCTGCCAGCGTCCCCAGGGTGGCCGGCTGATGAGGTATCTCAATGACGGCCCTGGCACCAACGGTTACACCAGCCGAAGAAGTGCACAACGGCCCGACGCACTCACTTAAACTGACAGACGGGCCAGCGTAGCTAGCATCAAGTCGACAATGTCCGGCGATGGGGGTGGATTAGTGACGGCGCCCAATTGCAAGGGGTGGCGCCAGTGACGAATCCTCCGCCGCCCGGAAACTGGGGACCACCACAGCCTGGACCCCAACTACCGTACGGCCATGGCCAGCCGCAGTACGGCTCTGGACAGTGGCCACCGCAAAAGCCGAGTTGGGGTCCGCCGACTGCGCCGCCAAAGAACAACGGCTTGAAGTTTCTCTTGATCGGCGTCGCGGTGTTGCTGGTCATCGCTGTATCAGTCGGGGCGACGCTACTTTTTGCGCGGGATGACGGCAAGGAATCTCCGTCAATCAACGGGACTCCGCCTGCAGACGACACCGCTAGTGCAAACGATAATGGACCGATCAGCATCATAGTTGAGGATCCGACTTGCGCCGCCTGGCGACCGATTGCCAGCACGCTGTCTAAACAGCAGAATCAGGGTTGGGAGGCCCGAGATCCAAATATCCCGGCCACGTCCTGGACGCCAGCTCAAAAGTCGATCCAAGAGTCGGTAGCTGCCGCGATGCAACGGGCTGCTGATCAGACGCTACCTCTCGCAAAGCAGACTCCACATAGAGTCATGCGCGACCTGTACGAACAGTCGACTGCATTCTGGCGCGCGTATGCAGAGAGCATTCCGACATATACGCCCATAGACAATGAGCTGGCTCGAACTGCCAATGCCTCATCGAACGCAGTGACCTCTATATGTACGGCAATCGAGAATGGGGCTGCTTTATCTCGGGGTTCGTTGATCGAACCAGGGAAAGAGCCGACATCTACCGACAAAATATCCGTCTCAGATAATCCAGTTATCTTCATCAAGTCTGACCAGGAATTGATCTGCAGAGAATGGTTGAAGATGGGAGACAAGTTCGACAGAGACGCTGCAGCATGGTTGTCCTTGGATCCGAATATTGAGGCCAGCGAGTGGACTCCAAAGCAGCAACGTGATATGGCGGAAATGTCTGAAATCATGACCGATTATGCAAATAATATCGAGAGTAAAGGTCGAAAGTCTGGAAATTCGACGTTTGAGGATATAGCTATGCTGTCGGCACAATACTGGCGAGCCTTCGTAAAGGCAATCCCGAGCTACACAACGGCTGACAGCTACCTTTCTGGTACTGCGTCTTCAGCAAGCTTTGTAATTTACGACGCTTGCCTAGGCCTGCAAGGCTAGGAATGCCCCCCCCCCGAAGCCGTCAGGAAAGTACGCGGACCCGGTGGTGGTTGGCCTGAACTAGACGAACACCTCTTTCTGAACCGCGGCGTGATGCCGGCGAACCTGTTGCGAGACGTTGGAGCTACCCACGAGTCTTGGCTCCGCGAGAATGCAGAACTAGAGTCAGGCACTTTCTGCTCGGGCAATGCCGCGAATGCTGGGCGCGGCTTCGATTCGCAGCACAATCTCGACGATCGAGGCAGTGCAGCGAAAAATTGTGCTTGAGATCACCTGGTTAGGCAGTATTTTTACGACCATTCTAAATACGAAAGTCTCGATAATCGAGCGTGTAGCTGCGGCCCAAGCGACGATTGCTGAGCTTGAAGCCTCTAGCCTCAACCCAGAGTCACCATCCAGAAAAATTCAAGACATCGTCTCAGCGGCACGCGACGGAAACGTTGCTGATGTCGAAGCGGCAGCAGGCCAGTCCAAGCTGAGCAATTGGGTACTCACCGAAGACCAGATTACCAATGCACTGAAAACGCCGCTAAGCCAGAATTCACCGTCCAATGCCGGACCAGCCGCCCATAACAGCTCACCAGCGAAAAACACTCAATCGAATCTGATGAACTCCGGCGATGGTGCGGGCACAGCGCCAGGTTCAGACCGAAAAGCGAACTTGACCCAACCCCAGTGCAGCGCCTCCGCCGGCGAACGCGACTCAAGCCAACTACGAGCAGGCGCCCACCCTTCAAGCCCCGCCGCCCAGGACGACCCCTGGTACGTCGAACTCCCCTTCTGTATCGAATGTTCCCGCGAGCGCACAGCCAGCGTTCCCCATCTCGGCCAACCCCAAGGTTCCTCGTCCGGCACCCCGAGTCTCGGCTCCAGCGGTGGCGGTTCCAGTTCCGGCGGGGTCTGTCCGGTGGAGCCTCCGGCGGCAGCCCCCAAGCCCCCGCAGCCTCGGCCGGCAGCGGCGCGGGTTCTGGTGCCGCGCCAGTCAATACGCCCCAGCAGGACTTCCAAAAGGGTTTCAGCGATATCACCAAGGCCGCCGGCTCGACGCAGCCCCCGCTGACCCAAGCACCGTTGGGACAGCCGACCCCAGCACCCGCAACACCGGCACCCGCGGTCTACCAGGCACCCGACACATCCAGTGCAACCTCGCCGGCGGCCGCGGTCAACCACACCGGTGGACCCGTCGCACCCAGCGCTCCCGCACCCGCGGCACCCGCCGCGCCCCCGGCCGGCGCCCCGCCCATGCCACTGGCGCCCCCATCGACACCGGCTCCGGCCGCACCGGTCGCACCCGCGGCCGGATCCGTCGGTCCCGCCATCGCACCGACCTCGACCAGCCAAGGCGCCGCGGGCGCGGCGGCCGCCCCGGTCCCGATCTCGGCCGCGCGCGCCGAACGCGATGCCATTGCCGCCGCAGCAACCGCAGGAGCCCTGCGCCGCAAGGGAAACAATCCACGCCAACTGGCCCGGCACATTGCCGCCGCGCTCAACGTCGACATCACCGACCCCAGCCTGTTCTGGATCGCCGGCGTCACAGGCGACGGTCAAATCCTGGTCGCCAACAACTACGGGCTCGCCTACATCCCCGAGCACGTCCAACTGCCCCCACAGGTCAAGATGGTCTCCGGCGACGAATCCATCCCCGCCTCCACCCGAGGCACCTGGGCCACCTATCCCCTGCTCGCCCTGCAGGAATGGGCACGCCACCACAACCTCACCCTGCAAGCCGTCATCGGCACCGAAGCAAACCTCAAAGGCTTCGACCTCGGCGCCGCCCGCGACATCCTCACCCCGGAAGACATGCCCGACACCGGAAAGATGCAGGGCCGCAGTTCAGGGCTATGGGGTCCCCTCGGCGCTGCGGAAAATGTCGCTACACCTGGAATGCGAAAGCAGTGCGCTGACACGATGCCTGATGACACCGCCACTCGCGAAGCGATGGCAAACGGATTTCATCAGAAGCCGCCGCCACACGGCGATGCGATCCCTGGTTGGCCCGCCACGGTGAAGCGACAAAGCACAAAGGCACGGACGCTGACGAATCCAGTAGGTGCTGACCGAGCCTCGTCCTGCGGGAAAGAAGTGCACGTGACGCACTGCGCCTCGGCTTAAACTGAGGAACGGGCCAGGGTGGCTAGCATCGGTTCGGTGAGACTCGACAGCGATGGGGGTGGATTCGTGACGGCGCGCGATTCTCAGAGGTGGCGCCAGTGACGAATCCCCCGCCGCCCGGTTGGGAACCTCCTCACGCAGGTCCTCAACATCCTTTTGGTCAGCAACCGCAGCATGAGTTTGGACGTACACCTGTACCACCTGGGTGGCCACAGCCGCCAGCTCCATCCACGAACAACGGTCTGAAATGGTCGCTAATAACTGTCGCAATACTGCTGGTCATCGCCATGTCAGTTGGCGCCACGCTGCTGTTCACCCGCGACAGCAACGCTGACCACACCCCGAATGGAGCCGATACTGCCGCCAACGGCTTCGCGAGTATCCGAGACTCCGGGCCAGTTCGGGTCATAACGGAGGATCCGTCGTGCGCACCGTCGCGTCCAATCCTTGACACTTTGTCGAAGGAGGAAAGCCAGGGATGGCACACCCGAGACCCATCAATCCCAGCTTCATCCTGGACGGCAACGGAACGGGCAACTCATGAAGCGGTAGCCGCCGCCATGCGTCGCGCAGCAGATCAGTCCGTCGCGCTTGCCAAGATGACGACGAATCGTGTTATGCGCGAACTGTATGAGCAATCCATAGCTTACTGGCGCGCATACGCGGATAGTGTTCCTACTTACACGCCAATCGACAACGAGCTAGCTAGGGTAGCGACTGCATCATCAAGCGCAATTGTTGCGATATGCGCAGCAGTAAACAACCGCTCTGCAGCCGCGCGCAGCCCACTCGTGAAGCAAGCTGCGCCGCCGTCGATTCCGAGCGAACCACTTGCGACTGAGAATCCGGCCATCTTCATGGATTCTGAAGCGAACAGCGAGTGCGACGAATGGAAGGACAGATTAGATCAGTTCGATGTCGACGCAGCCAGTTGGTTCAGCTTGGATGCCAATATCCCGGCGAGCGAGTGGACACCCGAGCAGCGAAGTTCGATGGAACACATTGCTTCAGTTATGTCCAAGTACGCAGAGGATCTGGAACGCATAGGCAAGGACAGTGGCGACGCGATATTTGATGACTTCGCTAATCTCGCGGGACAATATTGGCGCGCTTTTGCGGAAGCCATCCCCTCGTATACGACCGATGATAGCTATCTATCAAGCGCAGCGTCTCAGGCTGGCTTCATTTTGTACAACGCCTGCGCCTACTCGGACGGCAAATAGTTGACCTTCGCCAGGCCTACAGGCAACTACGCCGACCAAATGACCAGCGATGGCGGATGGCCCGACGTTGACGAGCAGGATTACCTGAACCGTGCGGAGGCTCTCGGTGAAATACTACGGGGGCTTTCACACAGCACCGATCTATGGTCGCGCGAGGGAAGCGAGCTATCTGCCGGCGTAGTTTGGTACGGAACTGGCGCTTCCGCTGGTTCCGATGCCGTACAAGGCCGAATTCGGTCAATGACTCGGACCCAATATGATCTAGCGCGTGCAATAGCCTGGATGAACTTTATATATGGCGTGGTTCTAACAACTAAAATCTCCATTTTTGATCGCGTTATTACCGCCCAGAGCCAGATTGCAGCGCTGGACGGTGCTGATCTAAGACCTGAAGTCCGACAAAAAAGAATAGATGAGATAGTAAATAGAACACGCGAAGAAAACATTGCGGCTGTCGCCTCAGCAGCGGCCGAATCTAAGTATTCGAGTTGGAATCTCACGGACGAGCAGATCAGAGCTGGCCTCGAGGGACTTTCACGGAACAACGCATCTGCGCCAGTCACGGCGTCATCAAATGCGGCTGCCGGACGCGAGCCCGCTAGCAACACTAGATCAAATTTCGTGAATCAGGGAGGTCCAGCGGCGGCGCCGCAGAAGGCCGGGCAACAATCTAGCAGCATGCTTTCTCCTCCAAACGAACAGTCTCAAGGCTCCCCCCCATCCGAACAGTCACAATCCGCGGGGCAGCCACAGCCTGTAGCGAATCAAAGCGGATTCACTGCTCCGCCTCCACCTGAAGACACGCCGACGCCGACGCCGGCACCCGCGCCGCAACCTGTCTCCGCTCAGGGCAACATCACAGCGCCGTCCGCGGGTCCGCCTACGCCAGCTGGCATAGGCGGAACTCCTGGTACTTCGACTGGAATCAGTACTACGGCCCCAGTCGTAGGCCCTCGTGGCACCTCAGGATCTATGCCTAGTTCGACAGGCAGCGGTTCGTCATCCGGCGGCGGCGTGGGCAGCGGGGGTGCTTCAGGCGCGGGTGGTGGAGCCTCCGGCGGCAGCCCCCAAGCCCCCGCAGCCTCGGCCGGCAGCGGCGCGGGTTCTGGTGCCGCGCCAGTCAATACGCCCCAGCAGGACTTCCAAAAGGGTTTCAGCGATATCACCAAGGCCGCCGGCTCGACGCAGCCCCCGCTGACCCAAGCACCGTTGGGACAGCCGACCCCAGCACCCGCAACACCGGCACCCGCGGTCTACCAGGCACCCGACACATCCAGTGCAACCTCGCCGGCGGCCGCGGTCAACCACACCGGTGGACCCGTCGCACCCAGCGCTCCCGCACCCGCGGCACCCGCCGCGCCCCCGACCGGAGCTCCGCCCATGCCATTGGCGCCCCCATCGACGCCGGCTCCTGCCGCACCGGTCGCACCCGCAGCCGGATCCGTCGGCCCCGCCATCGCACCGACCTCGACCAGCCAAGGCGCCGCGGGCGCGGCGGCTGCCCCGGTCCCGATCTCGGCCGCGCGCGCCGAACGCGATGCCATTGCCGCCGCAGCGACCGCAGGAGCCCTGCGCCGCAAGGGAAACAATCCACGCCAACTGGCCCGGCACATTGCCGCCGCGCTCAACGTCGACATCACCGACCCCAGCCTGTTCTGGATCGCCGGCGTCACCGGCGACGGTCAAATCCTGGTCGCCAACAACTACGGGCTCGCCTACATCCCCGAGCACGTCCAACTGCCCCCACAGGTCAAGATGGTCTCCGCCGACGAATCCATCCCCGCCTCCACCCGAGGCACCTGGGCCACCTATCCCCTGCTCGCCCTGCAGGAATGGGCACGCCACCACAACCTCACCCTGCAAGCCGTCATCGGCACCGAAGCAAACCTCAAAGGCTTCGACCTCGGCGCCGCCCGCGACATCCTCACCCCGGAAGACATGCCCGACACCGGAAAGATGCAGGGCCGCAGCCGACTTGAAGTCATAGCTCCAGCTGTCGCCACCAAACTGGCCACGGTGGGACCGGCCGGGCTGGCCGAACTCCTTCCGCCCACCCCCGCCGACGCCACCCCACCGCCGGACAACCGGATCAACCTGCTGCTCGAAGTGTGCAAGCCGCTACTGAGCGCCAACCCCGACCGCGCCGGCGCCCACCTGAAAGCGATGATCACCTACGCCGACCACCTGCAAGCCGTCGCCCTGCATAAGGCCCAGACAGCGCTCGACCCCGAACTCCAACGCGCCGCTATCACCGACTGGATTTATTGGCAGCACATCAGCGTGCTCACCACCGACGCCCTACCGGCAATGGTCAGCTGAACCCCGTAGTACTACAGGCAGTACCAGTACTACGAGTAGTACTACGTTTGCGGAGGCATTGTCACCGGGCCTGCCGACAGCGCGCCCTAAAGATTGATCGTCGCGTTGTCTTCAGCGGCACGCGACGGCTTGTCGACTGGAGCACGCTCACCGCGCTCGCCCGCTTCCGAACGCTCTTCGGGCTTCGACTCGCCGTCCTTTGATTCCTTGTCGGAGAACTGCTCGACGATCTGCTGAACCTGCTCCCCCACCTGCTGGGCACCCTGCATGGCCGACTGAGGCAACGACGCCACCATCCCACCGACCTGCTGGGGAATCTGCGCGGCCTGCTGGGCCATCTGCATGGGCATTCCGAGCATGCCGCCCACCTGCCCCATTCCGCCGGCGCCAGAAGCACCAGCGGCTCCCGCGGCACCGGCCGCAGACGCCGGAACAGCGGCACCAGCGGACCCGGAAGCCGCGGCGCCACCTGCGGCGCCGCCACCGGCACCCGCAGCGCCGGCAGATGGCGTGATCGCCTCTTCGATCTTGCTCTTGAGGTGCGCATCGCCTTGGCCGTACCGGCGGGCCGCCTCGATCACCGACTCGGCCGTGCCGGTCGCCGCCGTCTTCAGCGGGGGCAATCCCTCGATGATGGGCCCTTCGGCCTTCGGGATATCGGCGGCCAACGCCTGGGAAAGCGCATCGGACCCGAACGACGGGGTGAACGGCTCGGGCGCATCCGGCAAACTCTGCGCCGCGGCGAGCAGCCGCTCACCCGCAGCGTTCAGCAGTTCGGCGTCAACTTTCAGATCCATCGGGCCACCTCCAACCCCAAAAACCCTACCGGAGCCCCTGACCCCGGGCGCACACCAAAATCAGCCGGTCCCCACCAGGTCCTGACCACGCATCCGCTGCGAGATCACCTGGGTGATGCCGTCGCCCTGCATGGTGACCCCGTAGAGCGCATCGGCGATCTCCATCGTCGGCTTCTGATGCGTGATCACGATCAGCTGCGACTTCTCCCGCAATTGCTCGAACAGGCCGAGCAACCGCCGCAGGTTGACATCGTCGAGGGCAGCCTCGACCTCGTCCATGATGTAGAACGGCGACGGCCTGGCCCGGAAGATCGCGACCAGCATCGCCACAGCGGTCAGCGACTTCTCGCCACCGGACAACAGCGACAACCGCTTGACCTTCTTGCCGGGCGGACGAGCCTCCACCTCGATACCGGTGGTCAGCATGTCGTCGGGGTTGGTCAGCAGCAGCCGTCCCTCACCACCGGGGAACAGCGAGGCGAACACCTGGGTGAACTCACGCTCCACATCGGCATAGGCATCGGCGAACACCGTCAAGATGCGCTCATCGACATCGGCGATGACGTCCATCAGATCCTTGCGGGCAGCCTTGACGTCCTCCAGCTGCGTGGACAGGAAATTGTAGCGCTCTTCCAACGCCGCGAACTCCTCCAGTGCAAGCGGATTCACCCTGCCCAGCTCCGAGAGCTCCCGCTCGGCTTTCTTCGCCCGGCGCTCCTGGGTGGGCCGGTCGAACGGCATAGGTGCCGGCGCGGTGACCTGTTCCCCGCGCTCGCGTGCCTGCTCGTACTCGGCCATCTCCAACTCGGTCGGCGGCAGCGGCACATCCGGCCCGTACTCGGCGATCAAATCCGCTGCGGCCAAACCGAACTGCTCCAGCGCCTGCTGTTCGAGCTGCTCGATGCGCAGCGCCGCTTGGGCCTTGGCGACCTCATCGCGGTGCAACGAATCGGTCAGCGCGGTCAGCCGCGCGCCCAGTTCGGTGACCTCGGTGCGCACCCGGCTCAACGCCTCGGCCTGCGCACTCCGTTCGACGGCAAACTGGTCGCGAGTCCGCGACGCCAACGCCACCGCAGACGCCAGCCGAGCGGCGACCGTACGACCGGCATCGGCGACAGCCGCGGCCACCGTCGCCGCATGCTCGCGCGCCTCCCGGGCCCGCGCCGCGCGCAACCGGGACTCGCGCTCGGCGGCAGCAGATCGACGCAACGAATCCGCCCGGCCCCGGACGGCATTGGCGCGTTCCTCGGCGGTGCGCACGGCAAGCCGCGCCTCCACCTCGGTCGCGCGGGCGGCCTCGGCCGCCATGGTGAACTCCTGGCGCTCGTCGGAGTCGTCGACCTCGAACATCGGCGTCTGCTGCGCGTTGTGCAGGCGGGATTCCAGCTCGGTGAGCTCCTGCACGGTGGCGGCGCGACCGGTCTCCAACTCATCGCGCTGCTTGAGCAGCCGCTGCCACTCGGCGTCGGCGTTGCGCGACTCCTGCCCCAGGCGGCCCAGCTGTTCATAGACCGACGAGATCGCCGCATCCGACTCGTTGAGCGCGGCCAGTGCCTGTTCGGCGGCATCCTGGCGAGCCGCCTGTTCTTCCTTGGCACCGGCCAGCGCGGCCGCGAGCTCGCCGGCCTGGCGCTCGGCCGCTTCCAGTTCGGTGCGTGCCTTTTCGATCTCGGAGGCGATCTCCAGTGTGGACACCTTGCGATCGGAACCGCCGCTGACCCAGCCGGCGCCGACCAGGTCTCCCTCGCGGGTGACCGCCTGCAGGTGCGGCCGTGCCGCCACCAGATCCAGTGCCGCGGAAAGCTCGTCGACCACGACCACGCCGGACAGCAGCGCTGCGGTGGCGCCCCGCAACCGTTCCGGCGCCTCGACCAGATCGACCGCCCACTGCGCACCGTCCGGCAAAACCTCGTCATCACGACTGCCGTGTGCCTGCCAGTCTCCCAACAGGATTGCCGCGCGCCCGCCGTCGGCCTCCTTCAGCGCGGCGACCGCTGCGCGCGCGGTGCCGACGTTGTCGGCGGCCAGTGCATCCGCGGCAGGCCCCAACACCGTGGCCACCGCAACCTCGTAGCCCGCACGTACCCGAAGCAACTTCGCGACCGAACCGAAGAGGCCTGCGTCCGAGTGGTTTTCGAGCAGCCAGGCCGCGCCGTCCTTACGCTCCAAGCCCACCGACAGCGCGTCGATGCGGGCCTTCAGCGACACTGCGGAACGCTCGGCACTGCGTTCGGCAGCCTGCAATTCGGCCACCCGTTCGTCGGCAACACGCAATGCGGAGACCGACCGATCATGCTGATCGTCGAGCCCCACCTCACCCTCGTCGAGCTCACCGACGCGGGCCTGGACCGTCTCGAACTCGGCCTGCGCCTTCTGCACGCGTGCCGCGGCTTCCTCGATGCGGGCGACCAACGTCGCGATCGTCTCATCGGTCGACTCGACCCGGGCACGCAGTGTGTCGACCTGTCCGGCCAGCCGGGCCAGCCCCTCGCGGCGGTCGGCCTCGGCGCGCGCCGCCGCCCGATGTGCACGTTCGGCCTCGGCGGCCAGGTTCTCCCGCTCGGAGAGTTCGGCGCGGGCGTACTCCAGGGTCTCCCGCGCCGCTTCCAGCTCGGCCAGCAGCTCCTGCTCCATCTCGGCGATCTGATCGGCCTCGGCCTCCAGCGCGTCGGGGTCCCGGCCGGAGTCGACCTCCGGCTCGGCGTCGAGCAACTGGGTGCGCTCGGTGGCGATACGCACCGTGGCGCTGACCCGCTCGGCCAGCGCCGACAACCGGAACCAGGTCTGCTGGGCAGCCTCGGCCCGCTCGGTCAGCTCGGCCACGGCACTCTCGTGGGCAGCCAGTTCGACGGTCGCGACCTCAAGACGCGACGTCACCTCGTTGTGCTCGCGACGCAGCGTGGTCTCGGCTTGGTTGGTGTCGTTGAACTCGGTCTGGCGGCGCAGCAGGTCATCGGCGGCCAGTCGCAGCCGGGCGTCGCGCAGATCGGCCTGGATGGTCTGGGCCCGGCGCGCCATCTCGGCCTGGCGCCCCAGCGGCTTCAGCTGGCGGCGGAGCTCGGTGGTCAGGTCGGTCAATCGGGCCAGGTTGGCCTGCATCGAGTCGAGCTTGCGGACGGCCTTCTCTTTGCGTTTGCGGTGCTTGAGCACCCCGGCGGCTTCCTCGATGAACGCGCGCCGATCCTCCGGCCGCGATTCCAGGATCTCCGAGAGCTTGCCCTGGCCGACGATGACGTGCATCTCGCGGCCGATACCGGAGTCGGAGAGCAATTCCTGCACATCGGCGAGCCGGCAGCGACTGCCGTTGATCTCATACTCGCCGGCGCCGTCGCGGAACATCCGACGGGTGATCGAGACCTCGGAGTACTCGATGGGCAGCGCGTTATCGGCGTTGTCGATGGTCAGCGTCACCTCGGCGCGGCCCAGCGGCGCCCGCGAGGACGTCCCGGCGAAGATGACGTCCTCCATCTTGCCGCCGCGCAGCGTTTTGGCGCCCTGCTCGCCCATAACCCAGGTCAGGGCGTCGACGACATTTGATTTACCCGAGCCGTTGGGGCCGACCACGCAGGTGATGCCCGGTTCGAAGCGAAGAGTCGTCGACGCAGCGAAGGACTTGAAGCCCTTCAGCGTCAGACTCTTGAGATGCATGCCGAGTTACCCTACCGGCGGGGCGATCAGCGTTCGCTGAAGCCCGTGATCGGGTCGCCCACCTCGGCCCAGTCGGCCACCACATTGTCGACGGTTCCCGGCGTGCCGCCGGACTGCAACAGGTCCAGCAGGCGCTGACAGTCCTCCCTGGCGCCCTGGGCGACCACGTGCACCCGCCCGTCGGGGCGGTTGGACGCGTACCCGGTCAGCCCCAGTTCGAGTGCCCGCGCGCGGGTCCACCACCGGAAGCCGACGCCCTGCACGTGACCGTGCACCCAGGCGTTGAGCCGGACGTCAGGACCGGCCGACATCGGTCACCGCCAGCGTCACCTCGGTGCCCGCCTTCAGGGTGTTCCCGACGGTGCACACCTTGTCGATGGAGCGCCGCACGATCGTCAGCAGTCGAGCGCGTTCGTCCTCGGTCAGGCTGGAGAGGTCGACTTCGATACGTTCCTCCAGGTGCGGGTAGACCTCACGCTCGCGGTCGGCGGCACCGGAGACCTTGATGGTGGCCTGGTAGTCGTCACCGAGGCGGGTACGCAGCGGATGGTCACTGCTCATACCGCTGCAGGCGGCCAGCGCGATCTTGAGCAGCTCGCCAGGGGTGAACACACCCTCGACGTCCTCGGAACCCACCAGCACCTCGGCCCCGCGGCTGCTCCGTCCCGTGTAACGGCGAACGCCGGTCCGCTCAACCCACAATTCCGTCATCGTCTACCTGATCTCCTCGTATCCGACTGGTATCCGCCGGCGAGTGTACGGACGCCGACATGGTTGCCACGGGAGTTAGTGTTGAAAGACACCAGCTGAGGAGCCATCGCAGTGACGCAATACCCCCCGCCGCAGCCGGGGCCGCCCGGCCCGTGGGGCCCGCCGGGGCCGCCGAACACCCAGCCGCCGACCTTCGAATATCCGGAATATCCGGGCTACGGCGGGCAGCCCTACGGGTATGGCATTCCGCCGCAGGGCTACCCGTCTCCCTATCCCCCGCCTCCCCCACCGCCGCGCGCGAAGAACAAGACCGCGTGGTGGATCGCCGGCGGTGTCCTGAGCGTCGTGCTGATTGCCGCATTGGTGATCGGCGGGGTGTACCTGGTGCGCGGCGGTGGTGACATCCTGGTCTCCAGCGACGAAGCCGAGATCACGCAGCTGGTCGAGGATTTCAGCGCGGCGGGCAACACCGGGAAGTTCTCGGAGTTGGGACAGTACTTCTGCGCCAACGAAGCGGCGATGTTCGGCGCACTCGGCGAGCTCGGTCAGATTCTGGAGGGAATCGAGATCCCGCAGACCGCGCCGACCACCGATATGAAGGCAACCGACATCAAGGTCAAGGGTGACGTCGCATCGGCGACAGTGGAGCCCGGCGGCTCGTTCGAGACCGCCTACTTCCGCAAGGAGAACGGCCAGTGGAAGGTGTGCATGTCCGCGGCGGTGGAGTTCAACCAGCGCTAGCGGTATGCCGGACCCGCGGCCGCGGTTGGCATTTCGGGCAATAGAACGACGAGCGGTTCATGAACTTGTCCCGCTGCATCGGCGCACCGCAGCGCCGGCACGGTTCGTCCAACCGACCGTAGGCCTCCAACGATCGGTCGAAGTACCCGGATTCACCGTTGACGTTGACATACAACGAATCGAACGACGTGCCGCCCTGGCCGAGGGCTCCGGTCATCACCTCGGTGGCCGCATCCAGGATCTCGGCGAGCTGCCGGCGCGTCAGCGCCGAGGCCAACCGGGCACCGTTGACCTTGGCCCGCCACAGCGCCTCGTCGGCGTAGATGTTGCCGATCCCGGACACCACCGTCTGGTCGAGCAGCTGGCGCTTGATCTCGGAATGCTTGCGCCGCAACAACGTGACGACGCCGTCGCGGTCGAAGGCCGGGTCCAGCGGATCCCTGGCGATGTGCGCGACCGGTTCGGGGATCTCGGTGCCGTCGATGGTCACCAGGTCGGCCAGCATCCAGCCACCGAAGGTGCGTTGGTCGACGAAGTTCATCGAGCTGCCGTCGGCGAACGTGGTGGCGATGCGCAGGTGGGAGGGATTGGGCACCTCGCCGATGAGCATCTGCCCGCTCATCCCCAGGTGCACGACGATGGCCTCACCGCTGCTCACGGTCAACCACAGGTACTTGCCCCGGCGTCCGGTGCCGGTGATCTGCGTGCCGCGCAGCCGCGCGGTCAGGTCGAGAGACCCGGCAAGATGCCGTCGGGCGGCACGCGGGTGCAGCACCTGCACGTCGGCGATGGTCCGGCCCAGCACGTGCGCGTCGAGTCCGCGCCGCACCACCTCGACCTCAGGAAGTTCCGGCACCGTCGGTCTCGTCGCTTCCCGCGGCGTCCAGCGTGCTCCATGCCGCCGCCGCCGCTTTGAGCTCGGCTTCCTTCTTCGTCCGGCCGATGCCCCGGCCGTACTCGCGCTCGGCCACGGTCACCACCGCGGTGAATTCCTTGTCGTGGTCGGGTCCCTGCGCCGTGACGGTGTAGGTGGGCGGTCCGAGACCGCGCGCCACCGTGAGTTCCTGCAGGCTGGACTTCCAGTCCAGGCCCGCGCCCAGCGTGGGTGCGGTGTCGAGCAATTCGTTGAACAACCGCAGGATCACCTCGCGCGCGGTGACGGTGCCGAATTCGAGATAGATTGCGCCCAAAAGCGATTCGACGCCGTCGGCCAGAATGCTCGACTTGTCGGCACCGCCCGAGCTCTCTTCACCCTTGCCAAGCAGCAGATGCCGGCCCAGACCGAGCTTGCGTCCCACATCGGCCAGCGCCTGGGTGTTGACGATGCTGGCGCGCAGCTTGGCCAGGTCACCCTCGGGCCGGTCGGGATGGCGATGGTAGAGCTCTTCGGTGATGGTCAGGCCGAGTACCGCGTCGCCGAGAAACTCCAGGCGCTCATTGGTGGGCAGCCCGCCGTTCTCGTAGGAGTAGCTGCGATGGGTGAGCGCGATGGTGAGCAGATCGGCAGGCAGCCGCACGCCCAGCGCCTCGCTCAGCGCCTCGTGCTCAGCTGTCACTGCTGTCTCCGGCCTCGTCGCGCAGTGCGGCGAGTTTTGCCCAGCGCGGATCGATCTTGTCGTGCTGGTGTCCGGGCTCGGCCGAGGCGAGCACGATGCCGCAGTCCGGGCACAGCCCCGCGCAGTCCTCACGGCACAGCGGGGTGAACGGCAGGACCAGTCCGACGGCGTCGACGACCGCCTGCTCGATGTCCACCCGGTCATCGACGACGCGCCCCACCTCGTCTTCCTCGGTGGTCTCCTCGGTCGCGCTGCCCGGGTAGGCGAACAGTTCGGTCAGGTCGATGCTCACATCGCCGGTGACGGGCTCCAGGCAGCGGACGCATTCACCCTCGGTGGGCGCGGAGACCGTTCCGGTCACCAGGGCACCTTCGGATACCGACTCGATGCGCAGATCGAGTTCCAGCGGGGCACCCTGCTCGATCCGGATCAGGTCCAAACCGATACGGGACGGTGCGGGCACCGTCTCGTGGACCTCCATGAGCGAGCCCGGTCGACGACCCAGGCGCGAGATGTCGATCGCAAGCGGACTCTTGGCGGACATGGCTCTAGATTCTACGTGGGGCCCATACCGCTGACCCGGGGGCCGATCCCGGATCACCCAGATTTTTATGTCTCGGGCCGCGCCGTGCCCGGTGAGACAGGTCGCGCGGCCACGCACCAGCGCTTGAGTGCCCACGGTTCCCCGATCCGGCGTCGATACTCGACGACACGAGATCCTCGGCTGCGTAAGGACTGATTTTGTGACCGTGAAGTTGCACTGGTTTCTGCCCACCTACGGCGACAGCCGACTGATCGTCGGGGGTGGTCATGGCACCCCGGCCGGGTCCGCGAGCGGTGATCGGGATGCCTCGATCGACTACCTGGCCTCGATCGTGCGGGCAGCCGAGCGCTTCGACTTCACCGGCGCACTCATCCCGACCGGGGCATGGTGCGAGGACGCGTTCATCACCGCCGCCTTGCTGGCCCGTGAGACGACATCACTGGCCTTCCTGGTCGCGTTCCGGCCCGGGTTGGTCAGCCCGACCTTGTCGGCTCAGATGGCGGCCACCTTCGCCCGGCATGCCCCGGGACGGATTCTGCTCAATGTCGTGGTGGGCGGCGAGGCGCACGAGCAGCGTTCCTTCGGCGACCATCTGGACAAGGATGCGCGCTACCACCGGGCCGACGAGTTCCTCGACGTGGTGCGCCGGCTGTGGGCCGGCGAGACCGTCACCCGCAAGGGCACCCATATCGATGTCGAGGAGGCGGCGCTGGCGCTGCCGCCGAACCCGATCCCCCCGTTGTACTTCGGCGGCAGCTCCCGAGCCGCCGGGCCGGTCGCCGCGCGTCACGCCGATGTGTACCTCACCTGGGGTGAGCCACCGGCGGCGGTGGCCGAGAAGATCGCCTGGATTCGCGCCGAAGCCGAGAAGGAGGGCCGGAAGCTCCGCTTCGGAATCCGGTTGCACACCATCTCCCGTGACACCTCCGCAGAGGCGTGGGCCCAGGCCGACAAACTGATCGCCGCGCTCGACGAGGAGACGGTGGCGGCCGCGCAGGCCGGTTTGGCCCGCAGCCAGTCCGAGGGCCAGAAGCGGATGCTGGCCTTGCACGAAAGCAATCGGGTCAACGGAACCTGGAGTGATGCAAGGAGTCTGGAGATCGCACCGAACCTGTGGTCGGGTGTGGGCCTGGTCCGCGGCGGGGCCGGAACGGCACTGGTGGGCAGCCACACCGAGGTGGCCGAGCGCATCGCCGAGTACGCCGCCATCGGCATCGACGAATTCATCTTCTCCGGTTACCCGCATCTGGAGGAGCTGTTCTGGTTCGGTGAGGGAGTAGTGCCGATCCTGCGTCGGCGGGGTTTGTTCAATTCCGGCTCCGACGAGGCGCCCAGTGTGGCGATTCCGTTTGTCGGCGCGCGCTGAAAGACGGCCACGCACGCTGAAAGACACGGTTCGGCAAGCCCTAACGCCGGCGTAATCTCGCCGAAATCCTCCGATGGTTTCCTCTCATCAGACCGAGTTTCATGAGAGAAATCACGATGGAGGTCCAGTGACGAGCACCGCCCCACCCATCTTCCAGGTGACGTCCGGTTTCTGGCAGACACTTCCGCAGATGCCGGACGAGCAGTACCCCGGGACCGAAGGATTCATCGACGACGTCTACGCCAATCCCGATGGCGTGCCGATGTGTTCGGGATACTTCGAGCTACGCAATACCGATGCGCCACTGGACTATTACTACGCCTACGACGAGATGAAGGTTGTCCTGGAGGGTGAATTCCGACTGGAGAACCCGGATACCGGGCAGGTGCAGACCGCCGGACCCAAGGACGCCATCTTCTTTCCCAAGGGCTCGCGGATACTGTTCTCCACCCCGGATCGCGCCCTGGCCTTCTACGTCGGCTACCGGTCTTTCGCACCCTGATCACGTTGCCGGACAGCATGATCGAACGCTCTCGGGAGGTCGACGAAAGCCCCGCTCGCTTCCTGCAACGCTGAAATCCGGCTGAGCCGAACGGGTGCGCCGGAACGCTGCGGCGGGCACGATCCTGAGGTGACTCCACGTCTTCACTCGATCATCGGCGCACCGGCCACCCGCATCACCGACCCGGCCGATGCGCTGACCGTGGCCGCCGAACTGTCCGCGTCGTTCGCCGAGGGTGCCGCGGCCCGGGACGCTCACCGGGAGCTGCCGCACGCTCAGGTGCAGGCCCTCAAGGACTCCGGCTTGTTGTCGTTGTCGGTACCCGCCGAGTACGGCGGGATCGCCGCCTCGGCCACGGTGCTCGCCGAGGTGTTCCGGCTGCTGGCCCACGGCGACCCGTCGTTGGCCCAGATCCCGCACTCGCACTTCACCTTCCTCGAGGCGTTGCGCTTGCAGGGCAGCGACGCCCAGCGTGCGTTCTTCTACGAGAAGGTGCTCGGTGGAGCCCTTTTCGCCAATGCCCAGTCCGAAAAGGGTCCACATCCGATCGACGTGGACGCGACCACCCTGATCCGCGATGGCGACGACTATGTGCTCCGTGGCCGTAAGTACTACTCGACCGGCGCCTTGTTCGCCGATTGGGTGATCGTGCGGGCATCACTGCCCGACGGTCCCGGCCAGACGCCCACCTCGTCCACACCGAAGGCGTTGGCCTTCATCGCCGCCGACACCGATGGTTTGCAGGTCGTCGACGACTGGGATGGGATGGGCCAGCGCACCACCGCATCGGGCACCGTCACCCTCGACGAGGTGCGGGTCCCGGCATCGCAGGTGGTGGCGTTCACCCCGATTTTCTCCCGGCCCACCACCTATGGTGCGCGCGCGCAGTTGCTGCACGCCGCGCTCGATGTCGGCATCGCCACCGCAGCCCTCGCCGAGGGCGTTCGGCAAGCCGCCAAGGCCCGACCGCATTTCGAGGCCGGCGTCGACAGCGCCGCCGATGATCCGACGGTTGTACAGATCGCCGGTGAATTGGCGGTGACGGTGCGTGGCGCTCAGGCGCTGCTGGTCGAGGCCGCTCGTGCGGTGGATGCGACGGCTACCGCTCTCGACGAGGACAGCTGCGCGGCGGCCTCGGTAGCGGTCGCGATCGCGAAGGTGGCAGCGACCCGGGCCTCACTCGACGCGTCGAGCACGCTGTTCGAACTCGGCGGGACCCGCAGCGCGTCCGGTACGGCCAACCTGGCCCGATACTGGCGCGATGCGCGTACCCATACCCTGCACGATGCGACCCGTTGGAAGGTCCAGCACATCGGCCGCTACACCCTGTCGGGCACCAAGCCACCCCGGCACGGGCAGCTCTGACGCACCCGTCGGCGGGCGGCTACCGCGTCGCGTAGTCGTGGGTGCCGGCGGCGGTACGCAGCTGATGGCGGCCGCGGCTCACCGAGCGCAGGGTGCCGTTGAGGTAGTCCTCGAACTCGGCAAGCTTGCTGTCGACGTATATATCGCATTCGCCGCGCAGCCGGTCGGCCTCGGCGTGTGCGGTGTCGACAAGTCGGGTCGCCTCGGCGGTCGCGGTCTGCACGATCTCGGTCTGCGACACCAGGCGCTGCTGCTCCTTGATGCCCTCTTGCACGGCCTTCTCGTAAGACAGGTTGCCGTTCTCGATCAGGCGGTCGGCCTCGGACTTGGCGCGGCCGGTGGTGGCCTCGTATTCGCGTTTGGCGGTCGCGGCGATGCGCACGGCCTCCTCGCGCGCCTCGCCGACCATCCGCTCGCTGTGCGCACGTGCCTCGGCGACCATCCGGTCGGCCTGGGCCTTGGCGTCGGCCAGCAGTCGGTCGGCCTCACCGCGGGCGTGGTTGACCAGCGAGTCTGCCTCGGCCGTCGCGGTGGCGACCATCGACTGGGAGTGCTCGCGGGCCTCGTTGAGCATCCCGTCGCGGGCGTCGAGCACATCCTGGGCGTCATCGAGCTCGCCGGGGATCGCGTCCTTGATGTCGTCGAGCAGTTCCAGCACGTCGCCGCGCGGCACCATGCACCCGGCCGTCATCGGCACACCACGCGCTTCTTCGACGATCGCGCTCAGCTCGTCAAGGGCCTCAAAAACTCGGTACACGGCAGCACCCTCCAGGCGTCGTTGTTAGTGACCAGTGTGCCTGGTGTTACTCGTGTGACTCGGCTTTGCGGCCGGTGTGTCGCGGAACGCTACTTCTTCAGCTTGTCCCGCAGCCGTACGTTGACCGGTTCGGGCAACAGGTCGCTGACGTCACCACCGAGCGCGGCGACCTCCTTGGCCAGCGAGGACGACACGAAGGCATACGCGGGAGTGGTCGCGACGAAGAACGTGTCGACCCCGGCGACGTGCTTGTTCATCTGCGCCATCTGCAACTCGTATTCGAAGTCGGTGCTCGAGCGCAGTCCCTTGACGATGGCCGTCAGCCCACGCTCCTTGACGAAATCGACCACCAATCCGGACCCGGATTCGACACGCAGGTTGGGCAGGTGCGTCGTGGACGCTTCGATCAGCTCGATGCGTTCGGCGGCGGTGAACATCCCCTTCTTGTTCGGGTTCACCAGCACCGCCACCACGACCTCGTCGAACTGGGCGGCCGCCCGTTCGAAGATGTCGACGTGGCCGAGGGTGACGGGGTCGAAGGATCCAGGACATACGGCGCCACTCATGACCCGAGACGCTACGCGATGACGCCGAACTCCAATCGGGTGTCTCCGTAGCGACGCTCGTCATCGGCTTCCCAATCGCTCGGCCAGGTCAGTGCCGCCGCACCGGAGGGCCGTTCGATCACCGCGACGGCACCTGCACGCACCCAGCCGTTGGCGCGCAGGGCGCGCAGCACCTTCTCGACGGCGGCGGTGCTCACCTCGTAGGGCGGGTCGGCGAACACCAGATCGACAGGCCGGCCGCTGGATTGGACGACCTTGTCCACCGGGGCGCGACGCACCACGGCCCCGTGGGCGCCGAGCGCGTCGATGTTCGCTTCGATCACCGCGGCGGCCCGCCGATCCGACTCGACGAACAGCGCCGAGGACGCACCGCGGGACAGCGCCTCCAGGCCCAGGGCTCCGGAACCGGCGTAGAGGTCCA
Organism: Arthrobacter sp. SLBN-53; assembly: GCF_006715585.1. Taxonomy (NCBI): domain Bacteria; kingdom Bacillati; phylum Actinomycetota; class Actinomycetes; order Micrococcales; family Micrococcaceae; genus Arthrobacter; species Arthrobacter sp. SLBN-53. The sequence continues at coordinate 4,682,405 of NZ_VFNN01000001.1, read as the reverse complement.
GCACCCCGATACCGTCGAAATCCAGCCGAGCTGTGAGCACGCTGAACAACGATTCGCGCACCCGGTCGGTGGTCGGCCGAGTTCCACTGGCGGGCACCGAGATTCGGCGTCCGCCGTAGGCTCCGGCGATGATCCGGGTCAGTGCGAGCCCCCGGTCGCTTCACCCTTACCCGTCGAACCCACCACGACCAGGAGGTCGCCGCCCTCGACTTGGGCGGTGCCGGTGACGGCGATGCGGGTCACGGTGCCGGCCTTGGGTGCGGTGATGGCAGCTTCCATCTTCATGGCTTCGATGGTGGCGATGGTCTGTCCGGCCTGCACGGTGTCACCGGCGTCCACGCCGATGGTGACGACCCCGGCGAACGGGGCGGCGATGTGGTCGGGGTTGGTCTTGTCGGCCTTTTCGGCCGCGGCGACCTCGCTGGCGATGCTGCGGTCCCGGACCAGGGTGGGGCGCAGCTGGCCGTTGAGGATGGCCAGCACGGTGCGCATCCCGCGCTCGTCGGCCTCGGAGACAGCCTCCAGGCCGATCAGCAGTTCCACCCCCGGTTCGAGTTGCACACGGTGTTCCTCGCCCTGGCGCAGCCCGTAGAAGAACTGGTTGGCCGAGAGCATCGAGGTGTCGCCGTACTGGTCGCGGTGGGCCTGGAATTCCTTGGTGGGGCCGGGGAACAGCAACCGATTCAGCGTCTCCTGACGGGAACGCCCACCGACCGACAGCGCCGCCTCGTCCTCGGCGGAGAGCGGGGTTTCGGGTTTGGCGTCGGCGCGGCCCTGTAATGCCTTGCTGCGCAACGGTTCCGGCCAACCACCGGCCGGATCACCGAGCTCACCACGCAGGAACCCGATCACACTGTCGGGAATGTCATAGCGATCCGGATCGGCGGCGAACTCATCGGCATCAGCACCGGCACCCACCAACGCCAACGCCAGATCCCCCACCACCTTGCTCGACGGAGTCACCTTGACCAACCGGCCCAACACCCGATCCGCCCCGGCGTAGGCGTCCTCGATCTCCTCGAACCGATCTCCCAACCCCAACGCGACGGCCTGGGTCCGCAGATTGCTCAGCTGCCCACCGGGGATCTCATGGGTGTACACCCGCCCCGTCGGCGCCGGCAGACCGGCCTCAAACGGGCTGTAGACCTTGCGCAACGCCTCCCAGTACGGCTCCAGATCACACACCGCCGTGAGGTCCAGACCCGTATCGCGGTCGGTATGCGCGGTGGCGGCCACGATCGCCGACAGTGCGGGCTGGCTCGTGGTGCCCGCCAACGGCGCCGAGGCCCCATCCACCGCCGAAGCGCCCGCGGTCCAGGCCGCCAGATAGGTCGCCAACTGCCCACCGGGAGTGTCATGGGTGTGCACATGCACCGGCAGATCGAACCGCTCGGTCAGCGCACCCACGAGCTTCGTGGCGGCCTGCGGGCGCAACAACCCGGCCATGTCCTTGATCGCCAACACATGCGCCCCGGCCGCCACGATCTGCTCGGCCAAGCGCAAGTAGTAATCCAGGGTGTAGAGGTCCTCGGCAGGGTTGCTGAGGTCCCCGGTGTAGGACATCGCCACCTCGGCCACCGCCGACCCGGTCGCGCGCACCGCATCGATGGCCGGGCGCATCGAGTCCACATTGTTCAACGCATCGAAAATCCGGAAAATATCGACACCGGTCGCGGTCGCCTCATCGACAAAGGCCTCGGTGACCAGCTCCGGATACGGGGTGTAGCCCACGGTGTTACGCCCGCGCAGCAGCATCTGCAAACAGATGTTGGGCATCGCCTCCCGCAACGCGGCAAGGCGCTCCCACGGGTCTTCCTTCAGAAAGCGCAGCGCCACATCATAAGTCGCGCCACCCCAACACTCCACCGACAACAACTGCGGGGTCAACCGGGCCACATACGGCGCCACCAACAACAACCCGTTGGAGCGCACCCGGGTCGCCAACAACGACTGATGCGCATCGCGGAACGTCGTATCGGTCACCCCGAGGGCCGGGGAATCCTTGAGCCACTGCGCAAATCCCTGCGGCCCGAGCTCCACCAACTTCTGCTTGGACCCCGCAGGCGGGGCCACCGACAGGTCGCACGGGGGCAGCTTGTCGGCGGCATACACCGGTGACGGGCGCGCCCCGTTGGGCTTGTTCACCGTCACATCGGCCAGATAGTTCAGGATCTTGGTGCCACGATCGGCCGGGGTGTGCGAGGTCAACAGCTGCGGGCGCTCATCGATGAACGATGTCGTCACCCGGCCCGCCCGGAAATCCGGATCATCGATCACCGCGAGCAGGAACGGGATGTTGGTGGTCACACCGCGGATCCGGAACTCCGCCAACGCACGACGCGCCCGCGCGGCGGCCATACCGAAATCCCGACCGCGACAGGTCAACTTCACCAACATCGAATCGAAATGCGCGCTGATCTCCGCACCGGTGTGCGTGCCACCATCCAACCGGATACCCGCACCACCCGGAGAGCGGTAGGCCGTGATACGCCCGGTATCGGGACGAAACCCGTTGGCCGGATCCTCAGTGGTGATGCGGCACTGCAACGAGAAGCCGCGCGCACCCGCATCCAGAATCTTGTCCTGACTCAACCCCAGATCGGCCAGGGTCTCCCCCGCAGCGATCCGCAACTGCGAGGACACCAAATCCACATCGGTGATCTCCTCGGTCACCGTGTGCTCCACCTGAATCCGCGGATTGCACTCGATGAACACATGATGACCGCGCTCGTCGAGCAGAAACTCGATGGTCCCCGCACAGAAGTAATCGATGTGCCGTGCCAATGCCACCGCATCGGCACAGATCTTCTCCCGCACCGCCGGATCCAGATTCGGGGCCGGGGCCAACTCGATGACCTTCTGATGGCGACGCTGCAAACTGCAGTCCCGCTCGAACAGATGGATCACATTGCCATCACCATCGGCGAGGATCTGCACCTCGATATGGCGCGGGTTGATCACCGCCTGCTCCAGATAGACCCGACCGTCCCCGAACGCCGACTCCGCCTCCCGCGACGCCGCCTCGATCGCCTCACGCAACCCCGACGACTCCTCGACGCGGCGCATCCCGCGACCACCACCACCGGAGACCGCCTTGACGAACAGCGGAAACGTCATCGAGGCCGCTGCAGCCAACAGATCCTCCACCGAATCCGAAGGCTCCGAGGACGCCAACACGGGCAGACCGGCCTCCCGCGCCGCCGCGATCGCCCGCGCCTTGTTGCCCGTCAACTCCAACACCTCGGCCGACGGGCCCACGAACGTGATCCCGGCCTCCACACACGCCCGCGCCAACTCCGGGTTCTCCGACATGAACCCATACCCCGGATACACCGCATCCGCACCGGCATGCTTGGCCACCCGGATGATCTCCGGCACCGACAGATACGCCCGGACCGGATGCCCCTCATCCCCGATCTGATACGACTCATCAGCCTTCAGCCGATGCAACGAATTGCGATCCTCGAACGGGTACACCGCAACGGTGGCGATGTTCATCTCGGTTGCTGCACGGAACGCGCGGATGGCGATCTCGCCGCGATTGGCCACCAAGAGTTTCGAAATCATCGAACTCTCACTCCTTCGTCTTCGGATCCCGGCGGCCCCGGACCGCACGAGTCGGTGGGGCGTCGGATACGGCGCGCTTGGCGACACCACAGACCGGCTGATGCGCAGGTATGAGGATACTGACCTGCGGATAGCTCACCGCGGGATATCCCCGGACTGTGAGTGGTCGGTTACAGAAGCGTCGACCAGTAGTTCCAGAAGCGGACCAGGATCAGCAGCACGACGGCGGTGAACCACAGCGCCACCAGCGACCATCGCCAGTCGTAGAGGATGCGGCCGGCACCGGTGGCGGTCTCGGCGCGCAGCGCGATGGACGCGACCATCACCAGCAACGGGATGGTGACCGCCCAGACGACCATGCAGTAGGGGCACAGTGCCCCGATCCGGTACAGGCTCTGGAAGATCAGCCAGTGCACGAATACGACACCGAGTGCGCTGCCGATCGTGAGGCCGACCCAGTACCAACGCGGCAGCGACACCCTGGCCACCGCCAGCACGCCGGTGACGAGCACGACGGTGAACGCGATGATGCCGATCAACGAGTTGGGGAAGCCGAAGACCGACGCCTGTGGGGTGACCATCACCGACCCGCAGGACAGCACCGGGTTCAGGCTGCACGACGGGACGTAGCTGGGGTCGATCAGGATCTCGATCTTCTCGATGGTCAGCGTGGCGGCGGCCGCCAGGCCGAGTACACCGGTGATCAGAACCCCGATGGCGCTGGATCGACGCACGCCGCTCGGTTCGACCGGAGTCTCGGCCGCGTCGAGGTCGGCGGTGGCGGTCACGATGCCGCGGCCAGACCCGGGACGTCGCCGACGATCTCCTTGATCTTGCCGACCAGCGCTTCGGGGGTGCTGTATTGGTAGTCCTCACCATTGATCCGCACGGTGGGTGTGGCGTTGATCTTGGTGGCGGCGGCCATGCCGCCTGCCATCTTGACGTAGCGCTCCTTGTCGATGCACTCGGGCACCTTGCCGGCGGCGCCGGCCTGCCGGGCGGTTTCGATCAGCTGTGCGTTGGTCGGGTACGAGCCGCCGACCTCCGAGGGCTGCTGGGCGTAGAGGGCGCCGTGGAAGCGGCGGAACGCCTCGACGGATTCGTCGGCGACGCAGTAGGCAGCGCCGCTGGCACGGGAGGAGTAGTTCTGGTTTCCGGCGCTGTCGAGGATGCCGACCATGTAGTAGTCGACGGCGATCACGCCCTTGTCGATGAGCTGGTTGATCGTCGAGCCGAAGGCCTTCTCGAATGCTCCGCAGTGCGGGCAGAGCGGATCCTCGTAGACCGACAGCACGACCTTGGGGTCGACGCCGTCGTCGTTGCGGACGACCTGGCTGGATTCGACGCGGACGGCCCGTGCTTCACCGGCCTCGGGGTTCGTCTCCCCGTTCAGCACGATCCACAGCACCAGTGCCACCGCGAACAGGACGACCACCGAGGTCAGCCCGATCTGGACGAGAAGGTTGCGCTTGCGGTCAGCGGCCTTCAAGTCGTAACTGGCCTGCTTCTTCGGTTTGTTCGCCACGGGATGCAGCCTACCGGCTCAGATGCGCCCGCAGCGCCGAGGTGAGGTCGACGACGGCGAGTTCACTGTCCCCGCCGAGGGGAAAGATATTGATGAACGCGTGCACCAGCGAGCCGTACTCGCGGTGATCGACCGGCACCCCCGCGGCGGTGAGCGCGCGGGCATAGGCCCTGCCCTCGTCACGCAGCGGGTCGAAACCGGCCGTCACCACCAGCGCGGGTGACAGGCCGGTCAGGTCGGCGGCGTGCAGTGGCGCCACCCGGGGGTCGTCGTGAGCCACGCCGGAACCGGCGACGTAATGGTGGTCGAACCAGTCGATATCGGCCTTGGTGAGGAAGAAACCGTCGGCGAACAGGGAGCGCGAGACCGTCTCCCCCACCGGATCGACCATCGGATAGATCAGCAGTTGCAGCGCGGGCATCCTGGTGCCGGTCGCGCGCGCGGTCTGGGTGACCACGGCGGCCAGGTTGCCACCGGCGCTGTCGCCACCGACGGCGATCCGTTCGGGGTCCGCGCCGAGTTCCGCGGCGTGTTCCAGCGCCCATTTGTAGGCGGCGTAACAGTCCTCGGCCGCGGCGGGCGCCTTGTGTTCGGGCGCCAGCCGATAGTCCACGGCAAGCACGTGCACGCCGGCATCGCGGCAGATGCGGCGGCAGAACCCGTCGTGGGTGGCCAGGCTGCCGACGACAAAACCGCCACCGTGAAGGAAAACCAGCAGCGGCGCGCCCGCCTCACCGCGGTAGTGCCGCAGCGTCAGCGGGCCCGCGGGTCCGGCGATCGAGAAGTCGTCGGTCGGCACCACGATGTCGGCCTTGAACGCAGCGGACGCCGCGTCGAGCTGGGCGCGTGCGACGGTCACGTCGTCGCAGGCCACGAGGCCGCCGATGCCTGACGCGCGTTGCGCGTTCAAGAGCAGCTGGAGGCTGGTGTCCAGGGTGTTGCCGTCGATGACGACGCTGCGCCGTCCCATCAGCAGTCTCTTGACGGGGTCCGGGATGCGCGCCAGTAGCGGTACCGACACCCGGCTCGCCACGGTTGCGGCCTTCAATCGCAGCGGGCTCGGGTTCGGCCGCGCTGGCAGACTCGTTTCCATGACTGCCCCCTCATATCCCACACGGTTGCTCAACGACGGACATTCCATCCCCGCGGTCGGGTTGGGAGTCTGGCAGACCCCGCCCGAGGACACCAGACTCGCGGTCGAGAGTGCACTGCGAACGGGTTATCGCCACATCGATACCGCCGCGGTCTATCAGAACGAAACCGAGGTCGGCGAAGGGCTGGTGTCCTCGGGGGTGCCCCGTGACGACATCTACCTGGTCACCAAGTTGTGGAACTCCGAACAGGGCTATGACAAGGCGTTGCGGGCATTCGATGCCAGCGCCCGACGACTCGGCGTGGACTATGTCGATCTCTACCTGATCCACTGGCCGCTGCCCGAGGTCAACCTGTATGTGGAGAGCTTCAAGGCGTTGTCCACGCTGCGTGACGACGGGCGGGCCCGCTCCATCGGCGTCAGTAACTTCCAGCCCGAGCATCTGCGCACGCTCATCGATGCCACCGGGATCGTGCCCGCGGTCAATCAGATCGAACTGCACCCCCGGCTCCCGCAGCAGGAGCTGCGCGAGCTTCACGCCGAGTTGGGGATCGCCACGGAGGCGTGGAGCCCGCTGGGCCAGGGTGGTCTGCTCAGCGAACCGACGGTCACCGCGATTGCCGAGGCACACAGCAAAACACCAGCCCAGGTGCTGATCAGATGGCATCTACAGCTGGGTAATATCGTCATCCCGAAGTCGGTGAACCCTGATCGGATAGCGAGTAACTTCGACGTGTTCGACTTCGAGTTGACCGAAAAGGACATCGCGTCCATCGGATCGCTCGATGACGGCACCCGATTGGGTCCCGACCCACGCACCTTCAACTTCACGGGATAGGTAGGACATGACATCGGCAGCAGCTGTGCCCAGTATCGGCTTGAACGACGAGAACACAATTCCGGTTCTCGGAATCGGGGTGGGCGAGCTGACTGACGATGAGGCCGAGCGCGCGGTGTCCGCGGCGCTGGAAATCGGTGTCCGGCTTATCGATACCGCCGCCGCCTACGGTAACGAGGCCGGCGTGGGTCGTGCCATCGCCGCATCGGGCATCCCGCGTGCCGAGATCTTCCTCACCACCAAGCTGGCGACCCAGGATCAGGGCTTCCAGGCCTCTCAGGACGCCGCCAAGGCCAGCCTGGACCGGCTCGGCGTCGATTACCTGGACCTGTATCTGATCCATTGGCCGGGTGGGGACTCCGGCAAGTATGTGGACAGCTGGGGCGGGTTGCTGCGGGTACGCGAGGACAAGTTGGCCACGTCCATCGGTGTCGCCAACTTCACACCGGAGGATCTGACCAACATCATCGACCTGTCCTATGTGGCACCCGCGGTCAATCAGATCGAACTGCACCCCCAGCTGGTGCAGACCGAACAGCGTGCCGCGCATGCCGAGCACAACATCGTGACCGAGGCCTACAGCCCGCTGGGGGTCGGCAAACTGCTGGACAACCCGACCGTCACCGCGGTGGCCGCGCAGTACGACAAGACCCCGGCGCAGGTGTTGATCCGGTGGAACCTGCAGTTGGGCAACGTGGTGATCCCGCGCTCGGCCAAGCCCGAGCGCATCGCGGAGAACTTCGACGTACTGGACTTCGAGTTGGCCGAGGAGCATCTCGCGGCGCTGACCGGACTCGATGACGGCACCCGGTACCGCCCGGATCCGGCCACCTACACCGGGACCTAGTCTCTTGCGATTTCGGTGAGGAAACGTGCGCTGTGCGCACGTTTCCTCACCGAAATCGCTTAGGCGACAGCCGCGGGCCGCTTCACCGGCCTGGCGGTCGAAACCGTCAGCGCGGCAGCGGCACTGAGGCCGGCGATGGCGAAGCACAACACGGTGTAGGCGAGGCTGCCCACCGGATCACCATTGCCGGTGACGCCGTCGACAGCCGAGAAGTACGCGGGCAGGGCGGTTGCCCACAACACCGCCATCACCGCCAGATACAGGACACCGTAACGAATCATCGGGGGATTCACGTAGCGCGCTTCGGTGGCAGAGGCCGCCGTGTTGCGCAATCGCTGCCACTGCTTGTAGAGCACCGGGACCGCGACGACGGTGATCACCAGCAACTCCAACGCGTACACGACACCCATCACGGTGACGTTCGTGAACGAGCCGATGACCGTCGCAGGCGCAGGCAGCAGCACCGTGCCGACCGAGGCGAGCAGGCCCACCACCACGGTGCGCCAGAGGATCTGGCCGGCGCTGAAGCGCCGTCCGCGGTCGACGTATCTGCCGACGAAGAACTGGACACAGAATGCCAGCGACATCGGCCAGAGCGCGGCGAAGACCACCACACTGGGCAGCGGCACCGAGGCGAAGAACGGTTGGTTCATCGGGTGCTCCAGCGTCCATTCCCACCACCGCAGCTGCGGGCCCAGATGGTCGAAGATCTCGTAGAAGGCATGGTGGACAAAGCCGACGCATACCGCACCGACCAGCGTGCCGTAGCGGCGGAAGACACCGAGGTTGCGCACGATCTCGAAGGCGATGGTGGCCATCAGCGGGTAGATCGCCACGATGTAGAGGGGCAGCCTGCCCCAGAGGAATTCGACCGTGAAGACGTTGTGCGCGAACATCGTGTCGATGTGTTCCTCGATGCCGAACGCGGCCGGGAAGTACAGCGGCGGTTCGATGATCAGCAGGTAGGCGATGGCGCCGAACCACAGCACGAGGTTGGTGGCGTCACCGTGGCGGCGCAGCCGGATCACCGCATACACCAACGCCAGCACGGCCCCGATGATGATCGTCAGCTCCAGAACCGGCAGCGTCCAGTTCTCCAGCGCCAGCGGGTTACGCACCGCGACCAGCCCGCCGGCCTCGGTGCAGCTGAACCCCAGCCGCTCGGCAAGCTGCTCGAAGGTCGGCCGACACAGCTCAGACATCGGCGGACACCTGCTGGTTCGTGTACCACTGTGTCACGTCGTATCCCTCGTCGTAGCGTCTGAACCATTCGTCGGCCAGCACCGGCAACTTCTCGTGGGTGGGATCATGGCCGGGAATCTGACTGCGGACGATACCCACCAGGGCAGCCAGCTGTTCGCGGAAACCCAGATGCGGGAACGGTGCTTGCAACGGCCCGTAGTCCGGTCGGCGACCGATGCGACTGAGCAGCGCGTTCTTTCGCCGTTCCAGGGCGAAGGTCGATACCGCATCGACCTTGCGCACCTCCAGCGGCAGATGCCGGTTGAACCCGTCGCACGCCATCCGCACCACGTCCATCACGTGTTTGAAGATCGACGGTGCCATGCGTGCGCGGTACCACGGGTCGCCAACCAGATCGTTGTAGATGATCAGCGCCGAACTGCGGTGCTCGACCTCTTCGACGAAATGCCACAGGAACAGGGAGGCCACCCGGTCGTCGCCGGGCGCGAACAGGGTGTCGTCATTGTCGAGCATCAACTTGAACACCGGGGTGAACGTGGCCTCCAGATCGGCGGTGTAGGCCAACCGGTACTTCAACGGCTTGTTCTCGACGAGATCGTCGAAGGCAGCGATGACCTGGTCGAGGGTTTCCTTGAGCGCCGGATACGCCTTGATCAGACCGCGCGCATGCTGGCGGTGCGCCATCGAGTGCTGGCCCTCTTGGCGCACGAACGCGTCGGCCTCGTCGGCGATCGGCGAGTTGGCAAGCAGCGGCTTCGCCTCGGCCATCGTGCTCACGATCATCTTCTCGAAGGCGATCGCCAAAAAGGAGACGGCATTGGCCATGGCCGAGAACGCGGGATTTGTCTCGTTCCAGAGAAACGGCACGTCGTAATCGGCGAAGGCGAAGCGCATCTTGCGCACCTGAAGATCGGTCATCAGCGCAAGCTATCACACGATCATACGTCTATTAGTCTAAATGTATGTTGACTTGTCCGTGCTAGCGTCGCCGTGCCGAGAGGAAGGTGCCGATGGCGCGCAGGCGCGGCTGGGGCGGCGATCCCCCGCACAGTGACGAGGAGGCCACTGCGCGGATTGTCACGACCGCCGTCGAACTGGTCAGCTCCACCGGCGCAGCAATCTCGTTGGCCGATGTCGCGAACTCACTGGGTGTCATCCGGCAGACCGTCTATCGCTACTTCCCCACCTCCGACGCGCTGATGCATGCGGTGGCCATGGCCTCGGTGGACGCCTTCCTCGATCGGCTCTCCACGGCCGTCGAAGGTATCCACGATCCGGCCGAGGCCATCACCGAGGGCACCGTGTTCACCCTCGACGAGGTAACCCGCACACCGCATCTGGGTATCCTGCTGTCGGAGTCCTATCCGCATGACCACAGCGGCGCGCTCACCTCCGCCGAGGCACGGGCCATCGGCATGCGGATGATCGATCGTTTCGATGTCGACTGGTCCGCACACGGTTACGACGAAACCAGCTTGGGTGAGCTCGTCGAGTTCACCCTGCGCACCATGCTGTCGTTCTTCGTCGCGCCCAACACCGACAGAACACCACAGGAACTTCGAAAGTTCTTGCGCCGCTGGCTCGGCGGTGCGGTCGCCGCCCAACAGTCGCAGAGCCCGCGCTGATCCACACCGCCGTCCTCTAGGGTTATCCCGTGCACGAAGGGACCCCGTTCGGTCGGTACCGCCTGGCGACCATGCTGGGCCGTGGCGGCATGGGCGAGGTGTGGCGCGCCTTTGACACCGCCATGAACAGATGGGTGGCGCTGAAGGTGCTACCGCCCAGCCTCGCCGACGACGACACCTACCAACGACGGTTCCGCCGCGAGGCCCAGGTGGCCGCGGGGCTGGACGAACCGCACATCGTCCCGATCCATGATTTCGGCGAGATCGACGGACGGCTGTACGTCACCATGCGCCTGATCGAGGGCAGGACCGTACAGCAACTGCTCGAGAGCGGACCGCTGCCGCCGCATCGGGCGGTCGGCATCACCGAACAAATCGCCGCGGCACTGCACGCCGCACATACCGTCGGGCTGGTGCACCGCGACGTCAAGCCGTCGAACATCCTGGTGACACCCGTCGATTTCGCGTACCTCATCGACTTCGGGATCGCCAGGGCCTCCGATGGCACAAAATTGACCAGTACCGGTTCGACGATCGGCACCCTGGCATACATGGCACCGGAGCGACTGTCGACCGACAGCTCGGACGCGCGTGCCGACATCTACGCACTGACATGCGTGCTGCACGAATGCCTTACCGGACGGCAACCATTTCCCGGTGACAGCGTCGAACGTCAGATCACGGGTCATCTCACGCTGCCACCACCCCGACCGTCGATGATGCAACCCGGGGTTCCGGTGCTGATGGATCAGGTCATCGCGACCGGGATGGCCAAGAATCCCGAACACCGCTATGCGACGACGGGCGACCTTGCCGCCGCTGCCCGCGCCGCGATCGCCGCGCCGCCCGCCGCCTATCGACCGACCGTGGCCGCCCACTGGCCACCACCACATCCCGCGCCGCAGCAGTCGTGGCCGGCCGCACCGGCGTGGCAACCGGTCGCTGCCGCGCGACCATGGTGGCGCGGACCGGCCGTCCTGGTCCCGGTCGCGCTGGTCGCCGCCGTCGTCATCGCAGCGACGACAGTCCTGCTGGCATCCCGGGGTGACACCATGTCGAACGCGGACCAGCAGGTGGGTTCCTCCGCCGCAACCGATCGCCGCACCACGCCGGCGAATACCGCTGCCCCACGGACTGTTCCACCCACGGCGACCTCGACCGCGGTAAGTGCCCCGGAACTCCAGAATGCCAAGGGGCTGGACGGACTGCTCCAGACGATTCGAGACAAGTTCGGTGACACCATGGGCTTCTCGCTGGTGGTGTACCCCGGCCACGCGGTCTACGACCGGCCCACCCCGACGAACGCAAACGCCAAGGACAGCTACACCTACCGCGGCGACGGCTGGAAGGAATGGGGCCCGACGATGTCGACCAGTGCCTTCGACATCCTGGTCGACCTCGGCCAGGTCAACACGGCCGCCGTCGCGGGTGTCCTCGGCAACGCTCCGCAGCACACCGGTGCGCCGGTCGGCTCGGACAGTTACCTGATCATCGAAGGCACCGAAGGCGGCGGCCTGGATCTGATCATCCACTCGACCGAGCCGGGCACCGGCTTCCTGAAGCTGAACCCGGACGGCAGTATCAAGCAGGTCTACCCGCCATAACAGCTACGGCGACAGCAGTATTCGCGCCAGATTCGTGGTGGTGTCGACGCCGTCGTCGTAGCCACCCTCGCCGCCGAGGGCGTTCATGATCGACAGCGTGTACCGCTGCTGCGGCCCGGCGAAGCCGACACTGTTGACCACCCAGCCGCCCTGCTCCTGGGACCAACCGTTCTTCGCTCCGGGTGCCATCGCCGGACCGGCGCCCCACACCCCCCACCGCTGGTCGTCCTCCACACGCTGCATCTCGGCCACGACCGCAGCGGAATTGGCAGCGCTGAGCCTGTCGAGGACGTAGTTCATCAGCGCGTCGAAATCGTCGGCCGTCCCCTTCTGGAATCCCCAGTACGGGTAGACGTCGCCGAACCCCGGCTGCGGCCGCACACCGGTCATGCCGTAACGGGGGAAGTTGGCGTTGAACACGTTTGCCGTTCCGCCGTACTCGGACCACAGCGCATCGGCGGCAGCATTGTCGGAGCTTCGCAACATCGCGACCATCTGCTCACGATCGTCGGCCGTCAGTCGCACTGTTCCCGATTGTTCTCGCGATAGCAGGTCGGCCACGATCGCCAGCTTGATCGTCGATGCCGTCCAGATGGGCGTGGCGGCGTTCGCGTTGCGGTACTTGGCCCCGGTGGCCCTGTCTCGCAGCACGAATCCCACCGTGCCGGGCCGGTTGGCCAGATAGTTTTCGGCGGCGACCAGACGCTCACGCAGGGCACACTGCGCATCCCCGGCCGGGCAGTCCGCCGCCGCCACGGCTCGTTCGGTCGACGCCATCACCAGCAGCAACAGCGTCACGATCACGACACGACGCAACGCGGAGACGGTGCGTGGCGCCCTAGTCAAGTGCACGCTCCAGCGCTTCGCGGAGATCTTCGGTCCGGTACACCGGAATCTGCTGCCCGTCGATGAAGAACGTCGGCGTGCCTTGCACACCCAGCGCAACACCGTCCTCGACATCCCGACGGACCCGTGCGGCGGTCTCGGGGTCGGCGTAGTCACTGTCGAATCGGGCCATGTCCAGGCCCACCTCCTCGGCGAAGCCGCGGAAGACGGCATCGGCAGGCGTACGACGCTCACCCCACTGCGACTGGGTCTCGTACATCATGCGATACATGGCCTCCAGTCGGCCCTGCCGTGCGGCGGCCTCGACCGCACGCGCGGCGCGTTCGGCGTTGACGTGGCCCGGCAGCGGGAAGTACCGCAACACGAATTCGACGCGATCGCCGTACTCGGTGCGCAACTGCTCGACGATCGGGTAGGCGGCCCGGCATCCCTCGCATTCGAAATCCAGGAACTCGACGAACGTCACCGTGGCATCGGGTGGATCGTCGAGGCGGTGACTGTCGGGGCGGACCACCTCCACCCCACCGGTGGCGGTCGGCAACTGTTCCGGCCCGCCGCCGGTGCGCAGCACCAACACGACGATGCCGATCGCGGCGACGATGATGACCACAGCAGCGGTCGACAACGTCCGGCCTATCGGGGTCTTCAGCACCGCGCCTCCCCCGCCGGCACCGGCGCACCCGCCGGACCTGCATCTACGTAGTAAGTCCGTAGGATGGTAACGCAAACCCAGACGAGCGGACGGGAACTAGAGCCATGGGACGAGTCCAGGCCACCGGGCGGCGACGCGGCGTCGTGAGCACGGTTGTCTGCCTGCTCACGCTCTGCGCCGTGTTCATCGGCATGACCGGATGCGGCAGCCGGCCGGCACCGGTGGCACAACCCGAGACAATCGCCGAAAAGGGCACGCCCTACGGCGATCTGCTGGTGCCCGAACTACGCATGTCGGTCACCGACGGCGCCATCGGCGTTCCGGTCGAGACACCGGTGACGGTGCGCGCGGAGGCCGGCGTGCTGGACAACGTGACCCTGGTCAACGAACAGGGCCGGGTCGTCAAGAGTGAGCTGAGCCCCGACGGGGTCAGCTGGCGTTCGGCAGAGCCGCTCGGCTACAACCGGCAATACACCCTGCATGCCGAGGCACTCGGCCTCGGCGGGCGCACCGGCACCACGGCGAAGTTCGAAACCCATTCCCCGCAGAACCTCACCATGCCCTATGTGATCCCCGGCAACGGTGAGGTGGTCGGGGTCGGACAGCCGGTCGCGGTCAGCTTCGACGAACCGATCCCCGATCGGTTGGCCGCCCAGAAAGCCATCACCGTTACCACGAACCCGCCTGTGGAGGGCGCGTTCTACTGGCTCAACTCCCGAGAGGTGCGCTGGCGCCCCGCCGAATACTGGCGGCCCGGTACCGAGGTCGAGGTTCAGGTGCGCACCTATGGTGTGGACCTCGGTGACGGGCTGTTCGGACAGGACAATGTCACCAGCCGATTCACCATCGGCGACGAGGTCATCGCCATCGCCGACGACAGCACCAAAACGCTGACCGTGCGGGTCAACGGCGCGGTGGCCAAGACGATCCCGATCTCCATGGGCAAGAACGCCACCCCCACCGACAACGGGGTGTACATCGTCGCCGAACGGCTGCCGTTCATGGTGATGGATTCCTCGACCTACGGCGTCCCGGTGAACTCACCGGACGGGTACCGCACGGAGGTCAACTGGGCCACGCGGATGTCCTACAGCGGGATCTTCGTCCATGCCGCGCCATGGTCGGTGGGCAGCCAGGGCTATGCCAATGTGAGCCACGGGTGCCTCAATGCCAGCACGGAGAACGCAAAGTGGTTCTACGACAACACCAAACGCGGCGATATCGTCGAGGTGGTCAACACGGTGGGGCCGACGCTGTCGGGCACCGACGGACTCGGTGACTGGAACATCCCCTGGTCGAAGTGGAAGGCAGGCAACGCCAATCTGTGATCAGTGCTGACACAGCAGATTGATCAGCACCGGCACACACACGGTCGCCCCGATGACCACACTCGTCAGGATCTGGTGGCAACCGGTGGCCAGCGGTCCGGCCGGATCGCGCAACCGGGCCACCCTGGTGTGTACCGCGCGGGCGCCGACGGACAACCCGCCGACCGGTGCGGGGCCGGCGAGTTTGACCATCCCGGCGATCACCGCCCCGCGACCGTGCCTGCGCGCCGCGGTGTCATCGGCGCACATCTCCAACAGTGCGGCAACCGCGCCCACGGCACGGGTGAACAGTGGGAGCCGAGAAAGACTGTGCGCCAGCGCCCGTAAGACCATCAGTAGGTGGTGGTGACGTCCCGCGAGATGCGCCTGCTCGTGGGCGAGCACAGCACCGAGCTGCGCCTCGTCCAGGGTGCGCACCGCGGCGCTGGTGAGCACGATGGCGTGCGGACGGCCGGCGACACAGTACGCCGCGGCGCGATCGGCGTCGATGACGAACACGTCCTGCCGATCGGTCGGCACGCCGATGATGCGGGCGGCCCGGGCATGTTCGGCGCTGCGTGCCCGAAAGCCTGCCACCGCGCGACCGACTTGGATCCCCACCATCGTCGAGATCACGACGCCGGCACCGATCAGCACGGCCAGACTCGCCGCCCCGGGCGTCAGCGACCGCTCCGGGACACCGATCATCTCCAGGCACAACACGATCGTCGCCGACCCGGGCAGTCCGCTGACGGCGGCGCTCACGATCACCAGCACCGAGACCGACCACGCCAGCACCACCACCGCGATGGCGGTGAGCCAGGCGGCCACACCCAGACGCGGATTGAGTCCCGCGCCCGTCAGCTTGTGCAGCAGCGCGGGCGCCGCCCAGATCATCACCGCGCCGTAGGCCAGCAGATACGCCGCGATCGTCATCGCTGCCGCTTCGGTGCGTGTCGCAGCGCGGCCCGGAGTTTCGCCGATTCCTCAGCCGACATCTGGTCGACGAAGAATGCCAGCACCGCCTCGGCATCGCCGCCCGAGTCGAAGGCCGCGCGCATCAGTTGTGCCGACCGCTCCTCACGCGTCATGGTCGGCCAGTATCGGTACGCCTTGCCCTCGCGGTCCCGCCGGACCCACCCCTTGCGGTAGAGGTTGTCCATCGTGGACAGCACCGTCGTGTAGGCGATCTGGCGAGCATCGGCGAGCTGTTCGAAGATGTCGCGGACGGTGGCGCCGTCAGCGGACGCCCAGACGCGGTCCATGACCGTCGCTTCGAGATCACCCAGACCGCGCTGCTGCATACTCACCTCATCCCGACTCACCCAGATGGCCGCTTCGGTCCAATCTATCCGGGTGTGCGGGCGGATTCACCTGCGGTGGCCACCGGCACCCGTCGATGTGCGACCGCCTCGGATGGTGGATGGATGCGCTATCCGAGCGTCAGCGCGGACTGGCGGCCGTCTCGTCCTGGTCGCGGACGGGTTCGACCGGACGACGCAGCACCGCGGGCCGCAGCCGATCCGGCAAGGCGCGCAGCGCGAGAACGGTGGCGACCAGGATCGCTGCAGTGCCGCCGGCGACGAGAACCACCGACGCCGCCGGGAAGGCGTTCTCCAACACCATGTAGGAACCGAACACCAGGAACAGGGCTGCGGCGCCGATCTGGATGATCCGCTCCGGCAGGTGCTTACCCAACACCGCGCCGACGATGATCGCCAACCCGTCGGCGACCACCATTCCCAGCGTCGACCCGATCCACACGCCCGCCCAGTTGTTGTCCGCGGCCAGGGTGATCGTCGCCAGCATCGTCTTGTCACCGAGTTCGGCGAGGAAGAATGCGGACGTCACCACGAAGAACGCGGGTGCGGTCGCCCGCTGCGCGACGCTGGCCTCCTCGTCACTGAGCTTGTCACCGCGCAGCGTCCAGGCACCGAAGAAGATGAACATCACACCCGCGATCAGCCCGAGCAGATGCCCGGGGAGTGCGGCACCGAGATAATGCCCGATCGCCACCGAAAGGACATGCACCACGGTGGTCGCCGCAGTGATCGCAGCAAGCACGACCCACCACCGGTATCGCAACGCGAACGTCATCGCGACCAGTTGGGTTTTGTCACCGAGCTCGGCGATGAAGATGACGGCAAAGCTGAGCACCAAGGCGGACAGCACGCGAACCTCCCAGATCACAGGCTGCCGTGGAGAAAAGTGCACTCCGGCCGGCAGCCACAAATGGCTTGATACGGCCGAAGGTCTCGTCCACCGACTGTCGTCGGTCCAGATGACCGGGACGTCCGGCCAACTGCCGGCAGGTCCAGTATGTCGATCACCCGATTGGGGGCTACTCCCCTTCGCTGCAGATGAGATTAGTCCAGGCCTCTGCGATACGCAACCCGGCGCTTTTCAAAGGCGTTCTACAACAACAACTTTGGATGCCCACGCAGATCGAATTCGGCCGACCGAACGTCGGTCGCGCGGTTCGCGACAATGTTTGTGGTGATGCCTGATGGCGTATTTCGGGCACCCGAAAACGGCGCGGGCTCAGCCGGTCGGACAGGTCCCCGCCGCCTCGCGCAACACGCGCGCCGAGGACGTATCGACGGGCAACCGGTAACCGCGCAGGACCTCGGCGAACTGCACCGCATACTGGCACCAGAACGCGCGGTTGGGCGGCATCCACGCCGCCGGTTCACTGTCACCCTTGTCCTGGTTGGCGCCTCCGGCCACCGCGATCAGATTGGCGGGGTCGTTGGCGAACCGCAGTCGCAGATCATCCGGCCAGTTCTTCGCACCGAGATCCCAGGCAAGCGCCAACGGCACGATGTGGTCGATCTGCACCGAGGCGCCGATCTGGTTGCCACGGACGAACGCGATGGTCTCGTTGGTGTACGGATCGACGAGCGTGCCGGTGGCCACCGCGGTCGGACAGCGCTTGATCGAGACATAGGACTTCTCGATCAGATCGCGATCGAGGATGTCGTTGCGGGTGTCGCAGCCGTTGCGCCCGCCCGGTGCGTCGTTGTCGTCATCCCAGGATTCGCCGAAGGCGGCGCGTCGGTAATCGTGTCCGCGCACCCGGGACGGAATCTCGGGGACGCCCGCCAGGATATCGGCGCCGACGGCCACCGTCGGCGTATCGGCCTCGGCGACGAATCGGGAGGATCCCGTGCCCGGTTCGGTGCTGACCTGCACGGCGACGAGCACGGTGAGCGCGACGCCCGCCGCGAGCAACGCGACCCGCTTCACGACTTGTCCAGATATTGAACGCGATCGGTGTCGGAAAACGGGGCCGCCAGCACCGTAAGGCCGCGCTGGTCGGGATTGTCCAGATACGCCTGCTCGCAGAAGCTACGGGCCTCCTGGATGATGTCGAGATGCTCGGCCAGCGAGAGGAAACGCAGCGTGGTCAGCCGGCCGGACTGGTTGTAACCCAGCACGTCACCTTCCTGACGCTCCTGCAGATCCAGATCGGCCAACGCGAAACCGTCGAGGGTTCCGGCGACCGCGCGCAGCCGCTCGCCGGCCTTGGAGCTTTCCGGCATCCGCGTCACCAGCAGACACAGGCTCGGGTGCTGACCGCGCCCGATACGACCGCGCAGCTGATGCAACTGGCTGATGCCGAACCGGTCGGCATCCATCACCACCATCATGGTCGAGTTGGGCACGTCGACGCCGACCTCGATCACCGTGGTGCACACCAGCACATCGATTTCGCCGGCGCGGAACGCCGACATCACCGCGTCCTTTTCCTCACCGGACAGTCGGCCGTGCATGAGTCCCAGCCGCAGCCCTGCCAGCGGGCCGCTGCGTAACCGGTCCAGCATCTGCAACACCGTGATCGGCGGCGGGCCATGCTCGTAGGCATTCTTCTTGTCGGGCTCCTCGTCGATGCGCGAGGCGACCACGTAGGCCTGGCGCCCGGCCGCGACCTCTTCGGTGATCCGCGCCCAAGCCCGGTCCAACCAGGCCGGTTTGTCCTTGGTGAAGATGACATTGCTGGTGATCGGTTGCCGGCCGCGCGGCAGTTCACGAAGTGTCGAGGTCTCCAGATCACCGAACACGGTGAGGGCGATGGTGCGTGGGATCGGGGTGGCCGTCATCACCAGCAGATGGGGAGTGATACCGCCGGTAGCCTTGGCGCGCAACCTGTCTCGCTGCTCGACACCGAAGCGGTGCTGTTCGTCGACAACCACCATGCCGAGCCGGGCGAACTCGACCGACTCCTGTATCAGGGCGTGGGTGCCGATCACGATCCCGGCCGTCCCCGATGCGATCTGGTCGCGGGCCTGCCGCTTCTGCTGCGCGGACATCGAGCCGGTGAGCAGCGCGATCCCGGTCGCCTCCTCGGCGGCGCCCAGTTCACCGGCCATGGCCAACGGGCCCAGAACATCACGGATGGATCGATAGTGCTGCGCGGCAAGAACTTCGGTGGGCGCCAGCAGTGCACACTGCATTCCCGCATCGACCATTTGCAGCATCGCCAGAACCGAGACGATGGTCTTACCCGATCCGACCTCGCCCTGCAGCATCCGGTTCATCGGCCGGGTCCCGGCAAGCTCGTCGGAGATGACGCCGAGCACCTCGCGCTGTCCACCGGTGAGCTCGAAGGGCAACTGCTTCCGCAGGGCGGCCAACAGTCCGTCTGCGCGGACCGGAGCCGAGGGTCCGGTCTCACCGAGTTCGCCGTAGCGCCGGGCCACCAGAGCCCATTGCAGGCCGACCGCCTCATCGTAGGTCAGCCGCTCGTGGGCGGCGGCACGTTCAGCCGCGTTCTCGGCGAGGTGCACGGCACGAAGCGCGGCATCCTCGGAGATCAGATCCCACCGGTCCAAGATCGATTCGGGTAACAGCTCTGGCACCGGATCCAGGACGGCCAGAACCTGTTTGATACAGGCGTAGATATCCCAGCTCTGCAGCTTCTTGGTGGCCGGATAGATCGGGAAGAAGTCCTTCTCGAACGCCGCCAGCACGTCATCGCCGGACTCTCCCGATGCCTCGGCGATCTTGGCGAACGATCGGGTGCCGATTGTCCGCCCGGTGGGCGAGTCGATGACCAGAAACGCCGGATGCGACAACTGCACGGTGTTGCGGAAATAGCCGATCTCCCCGGAGAGCATCACCCGGGTGCCCTCGACCAGATTGTTGATCAGATAGTCGGCGTTGAAGAAGGTCGCGGTGATCGGCGGATTCCGCTCACCGAGGGTGACCCGCAGCAGCTTGCGCTGCCGCTTGCCGTGTTGCGATTTCATCGGCCGGACATCGGTTTTGGTGATGGTGTCGACGAAGGTCACATGGGTGCCCTCCTCGAGCTCGATCTGCTCACCCTCCTCGCGGACGTTGATGCCGTCGCTGTATTTGCGGGGATAGTGCCGCAGCAGATCGTTGACGGTGCGTAACCCGAACGCCTCTTCCAGCGAGGTGGCGGCCTTGGTCCCGAGAACGTGGGACAACAGATCTGACAGAGCGACCACCGCTACTCCACCCCGATCAACAGCGCGTCACCGTCGTGATCGGTGCGGTAGCTGACCAGCTCGGCGCCCAGGTGCTGACGGCGGACGTGTTCGCGCAACCGGTCGCCCACCCCGTCGTCGACACCGGCGCCGATCAAAATGGTCACCAGCTCTCCACCGGAGGCCAACAGCAGATCGATCAGCCCAGCGGCGGCGGCCACCACATCGCGACCGACGATCAGCACCTCGTCACCGGTGATCCCCAGGCCGTCGCCGGTCTTGCAGGAACCGGCCCACGTCAACGCGTCCTCGGTGGCGATCCGCACCGACCCGTGCCGCGCACCGGCGGCCGCGCGAGCCATGGTGTAGGCATCGTCGACACCGTGGCGGGTTGTGTCGTGTACCGCCAGCGCCGCCAACCCCTGCACCATGGACGCGGTCGGGACGGGGACGACATCGATACCCCAACCCGTTGCCGCGGTGCAGCCCGCCACCAGTTCTTCGGCGGCGATGAATCCGTTGGGCAGCAACATGATCTGCGCAGCATCGGCTTCCACGAGGGCGCGCAACAACTGTTGGGCGCTGATCGGATGCCCGTCCTCGGGCCTGAGCACCCGGGCCCCTTCGCCGCCGAACAACGTTGCCGCGCCGTCGCCGTCGACGACGGCGAGCACCGCACGGTCCTGACTTCCCGCGGCGACCGGACGCGCGCCGGTCAGCAGCGTCACCTGGATACCGCTGGGCATCCCGGCCGCCAGACCGGCCTCCACCGCCGCACCCGCGTCATCGGTGTGCACGTGCACCGAGTGCGCACCGGTGCGCCCGGCGGTGATGGCCACCGAATCCCCCAACGCGTCCAGCGCCGCGCGCAGCGTGTCGATCGCCTCGGCCGTCGAGCCGGTCAGCAGATACATCACCTCGAATCGCGGCGGTGCCGGATCGGTGTGCACCGGCTCTGCCATGGCGGCGGGTCGGTAGGTGTCACGGGCGGGAGCGGTCCCGACGAGGATGGCGGTCATCGCGTCCAGAAGTACCAGCAACCCCCGACCACCTGCGTCCACCACGCCCGCCTCGGCCAGCACGTCGAGTTGACCGGTGGTGCGATCCAGCGCCACGCTCGCGGCACCCGCGCTGGCGGCGACCACGTCGGCGATATCGGCCGCGGTGCACTGTTCTGCGGCTTCCGCCGCGGTGCACTGTTCTGCGGCTTCCGCCGCGGCGGAAAGCACCGAGACGATGGTGCCGGGCACCGCCTGCCCCATCGACGCCACGACCAGCGCCTCGGCACGACGCAGCGCCATCGCGAAGGCGGGTCCGTCGATTTCGGTGAGAGCACCCTCGGCCGTCACATCGGCGAGACCACGCAGGATCTGCGACAGGATCACCCCGGAATTCCCGCGTGCGCCGCGTAGCGCGCCATCGGCGAGCAGGCCGGTCAACCCGACCAGGTCCAGGTCCTCGCGGCCCTCCGTTCCTGCGACCGCCGCCCGCATGGTGAACAGCATGTTGGTGCCGGTATCGGAATCGGCGACCGGGAAGACATTGAGGCGGTTGATCTCGTCGGTATGGGTGATCAGATGTGCGACGGCGGTATGGGCCCAACGCCGCAACGCCGATGCGTCGACCCGCGCAGCCGCCATCTACACCTCCCGAAACTCCCACCGACCGTGCCGGCCAGAATAGTCATCGCCGCTGACAGCGCCGCTGATCTGCACAGGTTGTGGACAGCGTTTTGGAGATCCGTTCCCACGGCCGGTATCCTGGTCAGGTTGTCGGGTCACCCTCCCGGTTGTTGACCCATCAAGTACTGATTACGAGGAGTTCTACACATGGCTGCCGTGTGCGATGTCTGCGGAAAGGGCCCCGGCTTCGGTAAGTCGGTTTCACACTCCCATCGCCGGACCAGTCGTCGGTGGAACCCGAACATCCAGTCGGTGCGCGCAGTGGCGCGCCCGGGTGGCAACAAGCAGCGCGTCAACGTCTGCACCTCCTGCCTGAAGGCCGGCAAGGTCACCCGCGGTTAGGTCCGCACCCCACACTCGATTCATCGTCCCATCGCGTCCCCGACGCGGTGGGACGATGTCGTGTCTGCGCACCACCACCGCCGTCAGGGCAGTCGCCAGTCCACCGGCTCGGCACCCAGCTGGGTCAACAGCTCGTTGGTGCGGCTGAACGGTTTCGAACCGAAGAACCCGCGTGACGCCGACAGTGGTGACGGGTGCACGGACTCGATGACCCCGCAACCACCCTCGACCAGAAGTGGCTTCAGGGTGCCCGCATCACGGCCCCACAGGATCGCGACCAACGGCTGGGGGCGCGCCACCAACGCCCGGATGGCGCATTCGGTGACCGCCTCCCACCCCTTCCCGCGATGGGAGGCCGGTGCACCGGGACGCACGGTCAGCACCCTGTTCAGCAGCATCACGCCCTGTTCAGCCCACGGGCTCAGATCCCCGGTGGCCGGCACCGGATAGCCGAGGTCCGACCCGTACTCGGTGAAGATGTTCACCAGGCTGCGCGGCACCGGCCGGACATCGGGTGCCACCGAGAAACTCAGGCCCACGGCGTGGCCCGGTGTCGGGTACGGATCCTGGCCCACGATGAGCACCCGGACCGCGTCGAACGGAAAGGTGAACGCCCGCAGCACGTTCTCCCCCGACGGAAGATACTGGTACCCGGCGGCCAGTTCGCCGCGCAGGAACTCTCCCAGCTCGGTCACCTTCGGGACCACCGGCTCGAGCGCACGCGCCCAACCGGGTTCGATCAGATCTGTCAGCGGGCGAGGTGTCACGAGGCCCAAAACTAGCGTGTCGGCCCGTCAGTAGGACTGCCAGCCCGCACTTGCATGCCAGGGCCGGCCGTCGACCAATACTGCCGATGGCCCATCGGTCGTCTCACCGATGACACGCCACCCCGCGGGCACGGGTCCGGCGAAGACCGCGGCCAGGGCATGTTCCTCACCCCCGCCGAGCACCCACTCCCAACCGTCCCGACCGACCGACGCGGCGGCGGCGGCCAGCAGGTCGTGATCGGCGCGCAGCGCGTCTCGCGACAGCGCGATGCCCACACCGGACGCGGCGGCGATATGGCCCAGATCGGCCAACAGTCCATCGGAGATATCGGTCATGGCGGTGGCGCCCGCCTCGGCGGCCACCCGCCCCTGTCCGTACGGTGGCCGCGGCACCAGGTGCGCGTCCCGCAGCTCATGGTGTTTATCGATCCCGCTGTGCCACAACGAATATCCCGCCGCCGAGGTACCGAGATCACCGATCACGGCCACCGTTTGTCCCGGGCCCGCGGTATCGCGGCGCACCGGCTCGCGGCCGTCGAGATCGCCGAGCGCGGTGACCGAGATCACCCACAACGGCGCGCTGACCAGATCACCGCCGGCGATACCACCGCCACACCGCAGCGCCTCCACCCACATGCCGTCGGAGAGTTCCTGCGCGGCAGCGGCCGGCGTGTCCGACGGAGCGGCGAAGGCGACGACGAACGCCGTCGGCACCGCGCCCATCGCCTCGATATCGGCGGCGTTCTGCGCGATCGCCTTGCGGCCGATGTCGTGCGGCCGCGACCAGTCCAAGCGGAAATGCCGATCCTGCACCAGCATGTCGGTGCTCACCGCGGTGGCACCGTGCAGCACGGCGGCATCATCGCCGGGACCCAGCGTCACCGCCGCTGGCTGGCGGCGGTCGGCGACCAGCCGATCGATCACCCCGAACTCGCCGACCTGTGCCAGAGTCGGCCCGTTGTCGGTCATCTCACCGTCCTGCCTGGAGTTCGGCGCCCTGTTCTACGGCGCGACCTGCGGTACGTTTATCCCCTGCTTGAGTCTATGCAGGGGAACGGAGGGCCGCGGCCGTGGTGGAGGCGTTCATGCTGATACAGACCGAGGTGGGTCGCGCCGAGGTCGTCGCCAAGCAGCTGATCGGTCTGCCCGGTGTCGTCTCGGCCGAGTACGTCACCGGTCCATATGACGTGGTGGCACGCATCGGTGCCGACAGTCAGGACGAGCTGCAGCGCAACGTGGTCGGCCGGGTCCAGCAAGTGGCCGGGATCACCCGAACCCTGACCTGTCCGATCGCCGCGGTCGGACAGCCATAGAGTTACCGCTGTGAGTGACCACGACGACCACGACGGCCCGCCCCGCTCGCTGATCATCGCCGCCGTGGGCGTCGCCGTCGCCGCCGTGATCGTGCTGCTGACCTTCGCGGCCACCAGACAGGCGGCCCCGGAGGAGAAGCCGGTGGCGATCGCCGCGGCGCCGGCACCGCAAGCCGAGTCGGCCGAGTGCACCGCGCTGATGGAGGCGTTACCCGAGCAGCTCGGCGACTACCGCCGCGCCCAGGCCGTCGACCCCGTGCCTGCCGGAGCAGCGGCATGGCGGGCCGAGCCGGAGCAGGACCCGGTCATCATGCGCTGCGGGCTGGAACGACCGGTCGACTTCCGGGTGGGCACGCCGGTGCAGGTGGTCGACGAGGTGCAGTGGTTCGAGGTCAGCCAGGACGGTGTGAGCACCTGGTTCGCCGTCGATCGCGCCACCTATGTCGCGTTGACCCTGCCGTCGGGCTCCGGTCCGACGCCGATCCAGCTCATCTCCAAGGTGATAGCGCGGACCATGCCGGCCCAGCAACCCGATCCGGGACCGGCGCGCTGATCAGCGCAGGCCGGTGCCGCGGGCGACCGCGGTCTCGACCATCGTCGCCAGCAGTGTCGGGTAGTCCAGCCCGCTGGCCGCCCACATCCGCGGATACATCGAAATGGTGGTGAATCCCGGCATCGTGTTGATCTCGTTGATCACCGGACCGTTTTCGGTGAGGAAGAAGTCGACCCGCGCCAAACCCTGACAGTCGATGGCCCGGAACGCCCGGATCGCCAGGGCGCGCAGGGCGTCGGCCACATCGTCATCGACCTTGGCCGGCACGTCCAGCTCGGCCGCATCCTCCAGATACTTGGTGGCGAAGTCGTAGAAGGTGTCCTCACGGTCACGCACGCCGGCGACCCGGATCTCACCGATCTCGCTGGCCTCGATGCGGCCGTCGGGGAACTCGAGCACACCGCACTCGACCTCACGGCCGATGATGGCTGCCTCGACGATCACCTTGGGGTCATGGCGGCGCGCCTCGGCGATCGCCTCGGGCAACTGATCCCATGCCGTCACCCGGCTCACCCCGATCGACGAACCGCCGCGCGCAGGCTTCACGAAGACCGGAAGGCCAAGCCGCTCACGGTCATCGAGGCTCACGGTGGCCTGATGCGATCGCAACACGACGTGGTCCCCGATCGGCAGGCCGTCGGCGACGAGGAGCTTCTTGGTGAATTCCTTGTCCATCCCGGTGGCGCTGGCCAGCACACCTGCCCCGACATAGGGCACCCCGGCCAGCTCCAACAGGCCCTGGATGGTGCCATCCTCACCGTAGGGACCGTGCAGCACCGGAAAGACGACATCGACGGCGGCCAACACGGCGCCGGCGCCCTCGCCCAGGGACAACAGCTCACCGCGGCGCACCGGGTCGGCGGTCAACGCGAGCGCGGTGCCGTCGGCGACGGCAGGCAAGCGGCCGTCGGTGATGGCCAACGTCTCGGGTCTGCCGTCGGTGAGCACCCACGATCCGTCGCCGGTGATACCGACGGCGACCACCTCGAAGCGTTCCGGATCGAGATTGCGCAGGATGCTGCCTGCGGAAACACAGGAAATCCCGTGCTCGGAGCTGCGTCCGCCATAGACGACGGCGACTCGGGTACGGGCACTCACAACCTGCAGAGGCTACCGGCTCCCCGTCGGGGCCGGCGTCTCAGGTGAGCGCGCGCTCGATGTCGGCGACGATATCGTCGGTGTCCTCGATGCCCAGCGCGATGCGTGCGAACCCGTCCCCCACCGGATCGCCCCAGCGCGCCCGTCGATCCACGCAGGTGTGCAGTCCCCCGAAACTCGTCGCGGCCACCAGCAGCTCGCTGCGCTGGACCAGCGCGTGGACGGCGGCCGCATCGGCCAATTCGACGGCGACCAGACCACCGAATCGCCGCATCTGCTCGACGGCGACGGCGTGCGACGGATCGTCGGGCAGGCCGGGATAGCGCACAGATCGCACCGCAGGATGATCGCGCAGCATCAGCGCAACGGCCTGGGCGTTGCGGCACTGCCGATCGATGCGCAGTCCCGCGCTGCCCAGGCTGCGCAATGCCAGCCAGGCCTCGAAGGCCCCGAGCACCGGTCCGGCGAGCAACCGATCGCGCTCGATCTTCGCCATCAGCTCGGGATGACAGCCCGCGACGTAGCCGGCCAACAGATCGCTGTGTCCGGACAGTGCCTTGGTGGCGCTGGCGACGACGAGGTCGGCGCCGAGAGACAACGGCTGTACACCGAAGGGGGTGGCGGCGGTGTTGTCGACGACGAGGGTGGCGCCGCGGGAGCGGCAGATTGCCGCCAGTCGATGCAGATCGACGACGTCGAGGGTGGGATTGACCGGCGTCTCCGCCAGCACGACATCAGCGCGGCCCGCCGCCTCGCACATCTGCTCGGCGGTGGCCTCGACGACCGTGACCCCACGGGGGGCAAGGTATTCCGCGGCATAGCGACGCACCTGGTAATAGCCGTCGGCGGGCACCACCAGGGTGGTCTGCGGCATGGCCAACACCCGCAGCACCGCACTGATCGCGCCCATACCGGACCCGAAGGTCAGCGCCCAGGTCGCGCCCTCGAGCTCGGCAAGCCCCGATTCCAGGCCACGCCACGTCGGATTCGACGCCCGCCCGTAGGTATCCAGGGGCGCCGCCTCGTCCGCAGACAGGTGATACGCCGAAGCGGGCACCGGCACCGGGGCCACTGGCGCACCTGGAATAGCTTCGTGCCCAACGGCTTTGACGCTGCGGGTGGAGTCTCCGTAGTCCATGGGCGTCCTACTCGGGTTTGGTGCTGCGGCCCAACAACAACATCACGGCCTGTTCCACCGACAGGCCCTGATGGCACACGCGGTAGACCGCATCGGTCAAGGGCATCTCCACGTCGTAGCTGGAGGCGAGGGCGAGCACCGACTGGCACGAGGTCGCCCCTTCTGCGACATGACCTTGTACTGCCTGCAACGCCGATTCCATCGAACCGCCCCGCCCCAACCGTTCACCGAAACTGCGGTTCCGTGACTGCGGTGAGGTACAGGTGGCCACCAGATCGCCGACACCGGCCAGGCCGGCCAACGTTGCGCCTTTGGCGCCCAAGGCGATTCCCAAGCGCATGATCTCGGCCAATCCCCTGGTGATGATCGCCGCGGAGGTGTTCTCACCCAGTCCGGCTCCGGCAGCCATCCCGCAGGCCAGCGCGATGACGTTCTTGCACGCGCCGCCGATCTCGGCACCGACCACATCGGAGTTGGTGTACGGGCGGAAGTACGCCGTGGACATGGCCCGCTGCAGGGCGACGGCGCGACCGGAATCAGCACACGCCACCACCGTCGCCGCCGGTTGCTCGTCGGCGACCTCCTTGGCCAGGTTCGGCCCGGTCACCACCGCCACCCTGGACGGATCCGCACCGGTCACCGCGACGATCACCTGGCTCATCCGCATCAGGGAATCCAATTCGATCCCTTTGGCCAGGCTCACCAGGGTCACATCGTCACCGATCAGCTGCTTCCAGCCGGTCAGATTGGTGCGCAATGTCTGCGACGGGACCCCGAGCAGCACCGTGCACGCGCCGTCGAGGGCTTCACCCGCATCGCCGGTGGCCCTGATCGAACTGGGCAGGGCCACCTCACCGAGATAGTCCGGATTGCGATGCGTCGCATTGATCTGTGCGGCCAATTCGGGACGCCTGGTCCACAACCGAACCCCGTTACCCGCGTCGGCCAGCACCTTGGCCAGCGCTGTTCCCCATGCACCGGCACCCATCACAGCGGCTTCGACCACGACTCAACCCTAGTCGTTGAACCGAAGCTGGCAGGATGGCGGTATGAGTGTCGCCGGCGCAGGGTCGCAGGTCGCCGTGGTGATCGCGGTGAAGCGATTGACCGCGGCCAAGAGCCGCCTGGCCCCGGTACTGCCAGCCGATGCGCGCGAGCAGTTGGTGCTCGCGATGCTCACCGACACCGTGCATGCCGCCGCCGCGGTGCCCGCGGTGAGTTTCGTCACCGTGGTCACCCCGGACGCCGGCGCAGCCGCCGCCGCGCGTGAACTGGGTGCCACCGCGGTGGCCGACCCGACGCCGGCCGACCATCCCGATCCGCTGAACAATGCGCTCGCCGCGGCCGAAGCCGCCATCGGGATGTCCAATATCGTTGTCCTCCAGGGCGATCTTCCCGCTCTGCGATCCTCCGAACTGGCCGAGGCGGTGATGCTGGCGCAGCATCACCGCCGGAGCTTCGTCGGTGATCGGCACGGCACCGGCACCGCCGCACTGTTCGCCTTCGGCGTCCCGCTCGAACCTCGCTTCGGGGCCGAATCCACGCGCCACCACGCCGATTCCGGCGCCCACGAACTGCACGGCGACTGGCCGGGTTTGCGGTGCGATATCGACACCCCCGACGATCTGACGGCGGCGCTGACGCTCGGCGTCGGCCCGGCCACCCGCCGGATCGTCGGGCAGTTCTGCCCCACCGGCTGTAAGAGCTGAGCGCACTACTGGAATGAGCGATGGCGATAGGCGATGATCGAACAATGACCGAAGTCGAGACATCAGCAGCCGATCGGACGATCGCGGAAACTCCCGACTCGGCGCCCGACGCCCCGCCGGCGGCGTCGGCCGCGGCGATCGACGACAGCCTGCCCGAAGACCGTTACCTCAACCGCGAGCTGAGCTGGCTGGATTTCAACGCCCGCGTGCTGGCGTTGGCCGCCGACAATTCGCTGCCGCTGCTGGAACGTGCCAAATTCCTTGCCATCTTCTCGTCGAACCTCGACGAGTTCTACATGGTGCGGGTCGCCGGCTTGAAACGTCGTGACGAGATGGGCCTCTCGGTGCGCTCCGCCGACGGCCTGTCCCCGCGCGAACAGTTGCGCCGGATCGGGGAACGCACCCAGCAGATTTCCAGCAGGCACGCCCAGGTCTTTCTGGAGGCGGTGCGACCGGCACTGGCCGAGAAGGGAATCGTGATCGTCAGCTGGGCAGACCTGAGCGAGGACGAGCACGCCGCACTGTCCACCTACTTCCATGAGCAGGTGTTCCCGGTCCTCACCCCGCTCGCCGTCGATCCGGCACATCCGTTCCCCTTCGTCAGTGGCCTCAGCCTCAATCTCGCGATCACCGTGCGCCAGCCCGACGACCGTACCCAGCACTTCGCCCGAATCAAGGTGCCCGACAACGTCGACCGCTTCGTCGAGCTGCCAAGGACCGTCGATGCCGACGGGGCACAGGGGCCCATCCGATTCCTGCCCCTCGAGGAATTGATCGGCGCCTTTCTCTCCGTGCTGTTCCCGGGTTTGGAGATCGTCGAACAGCACGCGTTCCGAATCACCCGCAACGCCGATTTCGAAGTCGCCGAAGATCGGGACGAGGACCTCTTGCAGGCATTGGAACGTGAATTGGCGCGCAGGCGCTTCGGTTCGCCGGTGCGCCTTGAGGTCGCCGACGATATGACCGAGAACATGCTCGAGCTGTTGCTGCGCGAGCTCGACGTGCATCCCGGTGACGTGATCGAGGTACCGGGACTGCTGGACCTTTCGTCACTGTGGCAGATCTACGGCGTCGACCGTCCCGACCTCAAGGACCGCCCGTTCGTCCCCGCCACCCCCGCGGCCTTCGGCGAGCGCGAGACTCCCAAGAGCATCTTCTCGACGCTGCGCGACGGTGATGTGATGGTGCACCATCCCTACGACTCGTTCTCCACCACGGTCCAACGATTCATCGAACAGGCTGCGGCCGATCCGAACGTGTTGGCCATCAAACAGACGCTCTACCGAACCTCCGGCGACTCACCGATCGTCAACGCGCTCATCGATGCGGCCGAGGCCGGCAAGCAGGTCGTCGCACTGGTGGAGATCAAGGCTCGCTTCGACGAACAGGCCAACATCAAATGGGCCCGCGCATTGGAACAGGCGGGGGTCCATGTCGTCTACGGCTTGATCGGACTGAAAACCCACTGCAAGACAGCTCTTGTGGTGCGGCGGGAGGGTTCGACCATTCGCCGCTACTGCCATATCGGTACCGGCAACTACAACCCGAAAACCGCGCGGTTGTACGAGGATGTGGGGTTGCTGACGGCCTCCCCCGATATCGGTGCGGACCTGACCGATCTGTTCAACTCGCTCACCGGATACTCCCGCAAGGTTGCCTACCGCAATCTTCTGGTGGCACCGCACAGTGTGCGCAAGGGGATCATCGGGCGCATCGAGCAGGAAACAGCAGCACATCAGGAGAACGGCCAGGGCCAAATCCGGTTGAAGGCCAACGCGCTGGTCGACGAGCAGGTGATCGATGCCCTGTACCGCGCCTCACAGGCCGGCGTCAGGGTTGAGGTGGTGGTGCGCGGAATCTGCGCACTGCGGCCCGGCCAGCCCGGCCTTTCGGAGAACATCGTGGTGCGGTCGATTCTGGGCCGGTTCCTGGAGCACTCGCGAATTATTCACTTCCGCGCCATCAACGAGTTCTGGATCGGCAGTGCCGACATGATGCATCGTAATCTCGACCGTCGTGTGGAAGTGATGGCACAGGTGAAGGATCCGAGGTTGACCGCCCAGTTGGACGACATGCTCGAGTCCACCATGGATCCGGCAACCCGGTGCTGGGAGCTACAAGCCGACGGGCGCTGGATCGCGTTGCCGCTGCCCGGGCAGAAGGTGCGCGACCATCAGGTGGAGCTCATGGCCAGACACCGTGCGCCGTGACGAGACAACCCCGATGACGACCACGTACAGGAGTTGATGTGTCGGACACCCCGACTCGCCGGACGAAGATGACAGTCCACGCGGCGGGCGCGGTGTTGTGGCGGGATCGAGCCGGGCGCACCGAGGTGGCGGTGGTACATCGACCGCGCTATGACGATTGGTCGCTGCCCAAGGGGAAGGTCGACCCCGGCGAGACTCACCCCGTCACCGCGGTACGCGAGCTAGGCGAGGAAACCGGTTACGCCGCACGGCTCGGACGACGCCTGTCGGTGATCACCTATCCGGTCGGGGACACCACCAAACGGGTCGTCTACTGGGCAGCCGAGGCCGTCGACGGCGAGTTCCGCGCCGCCGACGAAGTCGACGAGCTGCTCTGGTTACCTCCCAAGACGGCTCTCGAACGGTTGCAGTACCCGGCCGATCGCAAAGTACTGCGCCGGTTCACCAAGGCTGAGCACGACACCGAGACGGTGCTGATCGTGCGGCATGGCCGTGCGGGGTCACGGTCGAAGTTCAAGGGTGACGACCGCAAGCGCCCCCTGGACAAGTACGGCAGGGCGCAGGCGGAATCGTTGGTGGCGCAACTGCTTGCGTTCGGCGCCACCGCGGTGCACGCCGCGCCGAGGGTGCGCTGCAGCCAGACGGTCGAGCCGTTGGCTCAGGAGTTGGGCGTCGAGATCGAGCTGGAATCCGCCTTCACCGAAGAGGCCTACGCAGACGATCGCAAGGCAGCTCGGCAGCGTCTGCTCGATATCGCGGGCGCCGGTGGGGTTCCCGTGATCTGCACCCAGGGAGCGGTGATACCCGATCTGATCAGCTGGTGGTGTCATCGTGGGGACGTGCGTCCGGACAAGTCGCGAAACCGAAAAGGCAGCACGTGGGTGTTGTCCTCGGTCGCAGGCAAGCCTGTGGCAGCCGACCATCTGGGGAGTCCGCTGGGCATCCTCGACTGAGATTCACCGCGCACCGCAAAAGCACCCCAAACCGCCTGGTTTGGGGTGCTTTTGCAGTACTGCGTGCGACTTAGCGGCGACCGCGCTTCGCGGGAGCCTTCTTGGCCGGAGCCTTCTTGGCCGGAGCCTTGGCGGCGGTGGCCTTCTTGGCCGGAGCCGCCTTCTTGGCCGGAGCGGCCTTCTTGGCAGCCGGTGCAGCCTTCTTCGCGACGGTGGCCTTCTTGGCCGGAGCCGCCTTCTTCGCGACGGTGGCCTTCTTGGCCGGTGCCGCCTTCTTCACGGCGGTGGCCTTCTTGGCCGGAGCCGCCTTCTTGGCCGGAGCGGCCTTCTTGGCAGCCGGTGCAGCCTTCTTGACCGCGGCACGCTTGGCCGGGGCGGCCTTCTTGGCGGCACCACGCTTGGCCGGAGCGGCCGCGACACCACGCTTGACGGCGGGGCCGTCGGCCGGGAGACGCTGCGCGCCAGAGACAACCGCCTTGAACTGGGCGCCCGGACGGAAGGCCGGAACCGACGTCGGCTTGACCTTCACCGTCTCACCCGTGCGCGGGTTACGAGCGACACGGGCAGCGCGACGACGCTGCTCGAAAACACCGAAACCGGTGATGGTGACGCTCTCGCCCTTGTGCACGGCACGCACGATGGTGTCGACGATGTTCTCAACCGCGGCAGTAGCCTGTCGACGATCGGTGCCCAACTTGGTTGTGAGTGCGTCGATGAGCTCTGCTTTGTTCATGCAAACCCTCCGAAGTCCAGTGGTCCACTTTGAACCGACTAGAGGACACGGTAAACCCATTTGCTGCATATTTCCAAGAGCCACGCACAGTTTCAGCGGTAGCTGAGAGAAATTCGGCAATCCGATTGGCCCACTTGGGTAGTGGTACCGGCGTCCGAGAAAGCGGTTGCCGGGCCATATTTGAGGGCCCGGCAACCTCGAATTCAGGCCGGCAGAGTGCGGGGTTTGAAGCTCGGCCGGCGCTGCTCGAACTCCGTGATTTCATCCTGTTTCCGCAGCGTGAGGCCTATATCGTCGAGACCTTCGAGCAGCCGCCAGGCGGTGTAGTCATCAATAGTGAACGGCACCATGACCGTTCCGGCGGCGATGGTTCGATCTTGAAGATTCACAGTGATTTCCAGGCCCGGATTCTGCTCGATCAACTTCCACAGAAGTTCGACGTCATCCTGAGAGACCTGAGCCGCCAACAGTCCCGCTTTTCCGGCGTTGCCCCGGAAGATGTCGGCAAACCGGGGCGAGATGACGACCCGGAACCCATAGTCCATCAATGCCCAGACGGCATGCTCCCGGGAGGACCCGGTGCCGAAATCCGGGCCCGCGACCAAGACCGAACCCCTGTCGAATGGGGCCAGATTGAGGACGAAGGACGGATCATTGCGCCAGGCGGCGAACAAACCGTCCTCGAAACCCGTTCGGGTGACGCGCTTCAAATAGACCGCCGGGATGATCTGGTCGGTGTCCACGTTGGAACGGCGCAACGGGACGCCGATGCCGGTGTGGGTCTGGAATGCCTGCATGTCCTGATACTCCTAGCGCTTGGCGGAAATCGGGGCCAGATCGGCCGGCGACGACAGGGTTCCACGCACCGCGGTGGCGGCGGCCACCGCGGGCGAGACCAGATGGGTGCGCCCCCCCTTGCCTTGCCTGCCCTCGAAATTGCGGTTGGATGTCGATGCACACCGCTCCCCCGGAGCGAGTGTGTCCGGGTTCATCCCCAGGCACATCGAGCAGCCGGCCTGACGCCATTCGGCGCCGGCTGCCACGAAGATCTCACCCAGGCCCTCGGATTCGGCCTGCTCCCGCACGCGCATCGAACCGGGGACGACGAGCATGCGCACCCCGTCGGCCAATGTGCGGCCGTCCAGGATTTCGGCGACCACCCGCAGGTCTTCGATCCGGCCGTTGGTGCACGAACCGACGAACACCGCGTCGACGGGGATGTCCCGCATCGGGGTACCCGCCCGAAGGTCCATATAGGTCAAGGCTTTCTCTGCAGCCTGACGCTCGTCGTCACTGAGCATCATTTCGGGATCCGGGACGTCGGCGGACAGCGGGACGCCCTGCCCGGGGTTGGTGCCCCAGGTGACGAACGGGCTCAACGAACTCGCATCCAGGTACACCTCGGTGTCGAATTCGGCTCCCTCGTCGGTGCGCAACTGCCGCCAGGACGCCACCGCGGCATCCCAGTCCGCACCGGTAGGGGCGTGGGGCCGTCCCTTGAGAAACTCGAAGGTGGTGTCGTCGGGGGCCACCATCCCGGCGCGCGCCCCCGCTTCGATACTCATGTTGCAGATCGTCATCCGGCCCTCCATGGACAGCGATTCGATGGCGCTACCCCGGTATTCGATGACGTGTCCCTGACCGCCACCGGTGCCGATCTTGGCGATCACCGCCAAGATGATGTCCTTGGCACTGACGCCGGCGGGCAGTTCGCCGTCGACGTTGACCGCCATCGTCTTGAACGGTTTGAGTGCCAAAGTCTGCGTCGCCATGACATGTTCGACCTCGGAGGTGCCGATACCCATGGCGATGGAACCGAACGCGCCGTGGGTGGAGGTGTGACTGTCACCGCAGACGATCGTCATGCCCGGCTGAGTGAGGCCCAACTGCGGGCCGATGATGTGCACGATGCCCTGCTCGGCATCGCCCATCGGGTGCAACCGTATTCCGAACTCCGCACAGTTGCGGCGCAGGGTTTCCACCTGGGTCCGCGAAATCGGATCGGCGATCGGCTTGTCGATATCCATCGTCGGGACGTTGTGGTCCTCGGTGGCAATGGTCAGATCGGGCCTGCGCACCGGCCGACCGGCCAGCCGCAGACCGTCGAAGGCCTGCGGACTGGTCACCTCGTGCACGAGGTGCAGGTCGATATAGATCAGGTCCGGCTCTTGCGCCGCACCCTCACCGGCACCGCGGACCACGATGTGGTCCTCCCACACTTTCTCGGCCAGGGTACGAGGCCGCGAATTCGACTGCGTCTGCTCCATGGGTATCTCTATTCGGCTCGGGCGTACCGCCGTGACGGGCTGGCAATCTCACGATGCGGAACGCTAGTATCTCCCTGTGAGACAGGATAGCGGTATCGGCGTGCTCGACAAAGCGGTGGGAGTGCTGCATACCGTGGCCGAGTCCCCCTGCGGGCTGGCCGAACTGTGTGAACGGACCGGACTGCCGCGAGCCACCGCACACCGACTGGCCGCAGGCCTGGAAGTGCACCGGCTGCTGGCCCGGGACAACGAGGGACGCTGGCGGCTGGGTCCGGCGCTGACCGAACTGGCCGGGCAGGTCAATGATCCACTGCTGGCGGCCGGCGCCGCGGTGCTACCCCGGCTGCGCGAACTGACCGGAGAGAGCGTGCAGCTGTACCGCAGAGAAGGTAATTCGCGGGTCTGCGTCGCTTCCCTTGAGCCGCCGGTCGGCTTACGCGACACGGTCCCCGTCGGAACCCGGCTACCGATGACCGCCGGCTCCGGCGCCAAAGTCTTGCTGGCCTACAGCGATCCGGCGTCACAACAGGCGATCCTGCCCACCGCCAAGTTCAGTGAGCGAACCCTGGCCGAGGTCCGCAAACGCGGTTGGGCGCAGAGCGCGGCCGAGCGCGAATCCGGCGTCGCCAGCGTGTCTGCTCCGGTGCGCGACGGCCGCGGCGCCGTCATTGCCGCCATCTCCGTCTCGGGGCCGATCGACCGGATGGGCCGCCGACCGGGCGCCCGCTGGGCGGCCGACCTGCTTGCCGCCTCCGAGGCACTCACCCGCCGGCTCTAGCAAACTCATCGCCGTCCGTTTATCGTTTATCCATTGGCGCAGTCCGCGCCGGGGGAGGTCTGGACCACGGGTTCACAATCAGTGCAATGGCAGGCTGCCGCGCGGATGCTGCGGCGGTCGGGTTTCGGCACCACCGGGCGCGCGGTCGACGCCGTGGTCGGCAAGGATCGGGCACGGCATCTCGACGAGATACTCGGCTTGGATCCGGCCGCCGACCCGGGAGCGATGGCGACGCCGATGGGTTCCTACTCCACACCGCCGCTACCGGCCAGCGAAGCCGCAACCGCCGCCTTTGCCAGCAACATGCTGGCCCAGATGCAGGACCTGTCCGGCTGGTGGATCCGCCGGATGGTCGCTGTGCGCGAGCCGGTGCACGAAAAACTGACCTTCGTCTGGCACAACCACTTCGCGACATCGGCGGAGAAGGTGGTCGCCGCCGAGTTCATGGCTGCCCAGAACCAGACGCTGCGCACCCATGCGCTCGGTGACTTCCGCGATCTCGCCTACTCCATGCTGACCGACTCGGCAATGTTGCGGTGGCTGGACGGTCTGGGGAACACCAAAGAGGCCCCGAACGAGAACCTGTCCCGCGAATTCATGGAGCTGTTCACCCTCGGCCACGACAGCGGCTACACCGAACGCGATGTGCGCGAGGGATCCCGGGCGCTCACGGGTCGCTTCGACACGCCGGGGAACGGCACGGTGCTCGTCAGCGAACACCACGACTTCGGAGCCAAGACCGTCCTGGGAACCACCGGGGCCCTCGGTGACACCGAATTCTGCGATATCGTGCTGCGCCATCCCGCCTCGGCCAGGTTCGTCACATCGAAGCTGTGGCGCCTGCTGGCCTCCGATGACAACCCGAGCCGCGCGGCATCCGACCGACTGATGGCCGCCTACGGCCCCGGCCGGAATCTCAAGGCGCTGACCAAGGCCATCTTCTCGGACCCCGAGTTCTACGCTGCGGCAGGCACCGCCGTGGTCACCCCCGTCGAATGGTTGATCGGGATGCTGCGCTCGCTGTCGGTACCGCTGGACGGCCCGCAAACCTTGACCGCCTGCGATGTCGTTCTGAAGGTGATGGGCCAACGACCGTTCGCACCACCGGATGTCGATGGGTGGCCGCAGGGCCGGGTGTGGTTGTCGAATACGAGTGCGGCCGCACGGGTCTGGGCGGCCGATCGTTTCGTCCCGCTGGGCGACTACTCCCCCGTGCAGGATGCCCCCACCGGCGACCGCATCGACGCCGTCGGGTACCTGCTCGGCATCGGCGCGTGGTCCGACACCACCGCCGCTGCGCTGAGGCCACTGGCCGGCAACCCGCAACGACTGGTGGTCGCGGCCGTCAACTCGCCCGAATACCTGACGGTCTAGCGGAGTTGGGAAGGATCACCCGTGGGCGATATCAACAGGCGTAAGTTCCTCCTGGCCAGTGCCGGCGCGGCAGGACTGGCCGCGGCCGCGGGTGCGGCTGTCACGCTTCCGCAGATGTTCGAGCGCGCACAGGTTGCGCCGTTGCCCGCCGACACCGGGATCTTGGTGATCCTGACCCTCTACGGCGGTAACGACGGACTGAACACGGTGATCCCCTACACCGACGGCGCGTACTACGACGCGCGACCGGATCTGGCGTTCGCACCGAGCACCGCGATCGATCTCGACGGTGCGGTCGGGCTCAACCCCGCGCTCGGCGGCCTCGCGGAGTCATGGAACGCCAACAACCTCGCCATCGTCCGGGGCGTCGGATACCCGAAACAGGACCGCAGCCACTTCCGTTCGATGGACATCTGGCAGACCGCGTCGCCGGATGACCCGACCGCAACCGGCTGGATCGGGCGATGGCTGGACACCACCGGTGACGATCCGCTGCGCGCGGTCAACATCGGCACCGTGTTACCACCCATGGCGATCGGACAGAACCGAACTGCCGCAGGGCTTTCCCCCACCATCCCGAAGATGCCGACCGACATATCCGGCGTCCTGCAGGCGATGAGCGCGTCCGATGCCGAAGACACCGCGGCCATGGCCGCGGTGCGCGCCGACTACCGGGCCTATCAGATCACCGATGAGACGTTCCGCGGCTTCACCGACAGTCCGCTGCCCGCCACGGCCACCACCGATCTCGGCAAGCAGCTCGCCGACGATCTCGAGCTGGTTGCCCAGTGCGTGCGCGCCGGTGTGCCCACCAAGGTCTACATGGTGTCTCTCAGCGGATTCGACACGCACGCCAACGAGAGAAACGACCAGCAGCGCCTCCTGGCCGCCCTCAACGATGCCCTGGTGCCGTTTCTCAAACAGATGCGCAACAGCGCCTACGGCCGGCGGGTGGTGACGATGATCTATTCGGAGTTCGGCCGCCGCGTCGCCGCGAACGCCACCCAGGGCACCGACCACGGCACCTCGGGACCGGTTCTGATCGTCGGTGAGCCGGTGCGGGGTGGGTTCTACGGTGACGCGCCGAGTCTGACCGATCTCCAGGACGGCGACCTCAAGACCACCACCGATTTTCGAGATGTGTATCACGAACTGCTCGACAAGACGCTGGGCGCGGATCCCGAACCCTCCGTGGGTCCGGGGCGTAAGGGCATCGGCTTCCTCTGAGGGCACGACCGCTGTCACGCACGGCGGGCCCACAAACCCGAGAAACAACGAAGTCCCAGGATTTCTCCTGGGACTTCATCTGTACCCCCGATGGGATTCGAACCCACGCTACCGCCGTGAGAGGGCGGCGTCCTAGGCCGCTAGACGACGGGGGCTAGAACAACTTCCGGACGGTCAGCATAGCTCAGGAGCTTGTACCAACCTAATCGCCCGGACAGCTGGGGTACCAGGACTCGAACCTAGAATGAGGGAATCAGAATCCCTAGTGTTGCCAATTACACCATACCCCATTTGATGCCCATCCCTGCAGGTCAAGGCATCTTTCGGACCGTTTCCCACTCGTGAGGATCACTCCAGAGCGGTTATCGGACCGACGAGAAGACTACCAAACATTTCGGAGCGCTTTCACACCCCACCCCGCGCGGCAGTCAACCGCGCCAGGCTGCGCTCGCGACCCAGCAGTTCCATGGACTCGAACAGCGGCGGGCTGATGGTGGCTCCGGTGATCGCCACCCGCAGCGGACCGAAGGCCTTCCGCGGTTTGAGCTCCAATTCCTCCAGCAGCGATGCCTTGAGCGCCTGCTCGATGGCCGCAGTCGTCCATTCGGGCAGCGGCTCCAGAGCCGCCAGCGCAGCGTCCAGCACAGCGGCCGCCTCGGGCTTGAGCTCCTTGGCCGCCGCCTTCTCGTCGATGCCGTAGCTCGCGTCATCGAAGAACTTCAACAGCTCCCAGGCATCGCCGAGCACCACGATCCGGGTTTGCACCAACGCTGCGGCCTCGGCGAAGGCGGCGTCGGCCAGACCGGTGTCGTGGCCGTGGGCACCGAGATACGCCCGCAGCCGAGCGGTGAAATCCTCCGGCGCCAACAGCCGGATGTGCTCGGCGTTGATCGCATCGGCCTTCTTCTGGTCGAACCTCGCCGGATTGGAGTTGACGTTCGCCACGTCGAACGCGGCGACCATCTCGTCGAGACTGAACAGATCGTGGTCGTCGGCAATGCCCCAACCCAACAGCGCAAGATAGTTCAGCAGCCCCTCGGGGATGAACCCGCGATCGCGGTGCAGGAACAGGTTGGACTGCGGGTCGCGCTTGGACAGCTTCTTGTTGCCCTCGCCCAGAACGCTTGGCAGGTGCGCGAACTCAGGTATGAAATCGGTCACCCCGATCCGGATCAGCGCCTGGTAGAGCGCCAACTGGCGAGGCGTGGACGGCAGCAGGTCCTCCCCCCGCAGCACATGGGTGACCTTCATCAGGGCGTCGTCGACCGGGTTGACCAACGTGTACAACGGATCCCCACTGGCGCGCGTGATCGCGAAATCGGGAATCACGCCGGCTGCGAAGGTGGTCTCGCCGCGCACCAGGTCGGTCCAGGACAGATCGGCGTCGGGCATCCGCAGGCGAAGCACCGGCTTGCGGCCCTGCGCCTCGAACTCGGCTCGCTGGGCGTCGGTGAGGTCGCGATCATGATTGTCGTAGCCGAGCTTGGGATTACGGCCGGCAGCCAGATGGCGGGCCTCCACCTCCTCGGGAGTCGAGTAGGCCGGGTACACCTCGCCGGCGTCGAGCAGTTTGGTGATCACCTCGCGGTAGATCTCCGACCGCTCCGACTGGCGATACGGCCCGTACGGTCCGCCCACCTCGGGACCTTCGTCCCAGTCCATGCCGAGCCAGCGCAGCGCATCCAGGATGGCCTCGTAGCTTTCCTGGCTGTCGCGCGCGGCGTCGGTGTCCTCGATGCGGAAGACGAATGTGCCGCCGGTGTGACGGGCGTAGGCCCAGTTGAACAGCGCGGTCCGGACCAACCCGACGTGCGGGGTACCGGTCGGTGACGGACAGAAACGCACCCGGACGGGATGGTTCATTAGCTACTTTCCTTTTCGCACAACGGGATTGGTCAAGGTGCCGATGCCCTCGACGGTGATGCTGACGGTGTCACCGTCTTCGATCGGCCCGACCCCCTCGGGTGTGCCGGTCAGGATCAGGTCACCGGGCAGCAGCGTCATCACCGCGGAGACCCACTCGACGATGGCGCCGACATCATGCAGCAGCAGCGCGGTGTTGCTGTCCTGCCGCACAGTGCCGTTGACCTCGGTGCGGATGTCCAGGCCAGAGGGGTCGACATCGGTTTCGATCCACGGCCCGACCGGACAGAAGGTGTCGTGCCCCTTGGCCCGCATCCACTGGCCGTCCTTCTTCTGCTGATCACGCGCGGACACATCGTTGGCGATGGTGTAGCCGAGGATGTAATCGGCAGCCTTCGCGGCCGGGACGTCCTTGCACGGCCGTTCGATGACGATGACCAGTTCTCCCTCATGGTGGACCGGATGCGCGTCGGCGGGCAGCTGGATCGCGACGTTGGGGCCGATGATGGCCGTGTTGGGCTTGAGGAAGATCACCGGGTCCTCGGGGGCCTCGCCACCCATCTCGCGGGCATGGGCCGCGTAGTTCTTGCCCATGCAGACCACCTTCGAGGCCAGGATCGGCGCCAGCAGGCGGACATCGGCCAATGGCCAGCTGCGCCCGGTGAAGGTCGGATTGCGGGATAGGTACTGCTCGGCGACCTCTCGGCACACCGCACTGTGTGTCGAGTCGCCCTCGATGACCACGAAGGCGACCCCATCCGGACTGGCAATTCGACCTAGACGCATACGTCCAGCCTAATGAGCGGCCACGATGCCCATCCAGTGGGGACGGCCCATATCCCACGTCTCAAATAATGAGAAGAAAGTTCAATATAATGGGATTTGCGTGGCAGCATGGGCGCCATGGCCACGACGATCAGCACCGCCCGCCGATGGTCGATGCTGGTGATCGCGCTGCTGGCCACCACCTTCGCCAATGTGTTCATCAACGGCGTGGCCTTCCTGATTCCCACCCTGCACGACCAACGCGGCCTGGATCTAGCCTCCGCCGGCCTGCTGTCTGCGATGCCCAGCTTCGGCCTGATGCTGACCCTGATCGCCTGGGGCTGGTTGGTGGACAGGATCGGCGAGCGAATAGTGCTGACGATCGGGTCGGCACTGACGGCGGTTTTCGCCTTCTGCGCGGCCACGGCAGATTCCCTGTGGGCCGTGGGGGCTTTCCTCCTGCTCGGCGGAATGGCCGCCGCGAGCAGCAATTCCGCAAGCGGCCGTGTGGTGGTCGGGTGGTTCCCGCCCGAACAACGCGGGTTGGCGATGGGTATCCGGCAGACGGCCACACCATTGGGCGTCGGCCTGGGGGCGCTGGTCATTCCGCGCGTCGCCGAGAGCCACGGGGTGTCGACGGCACTGTTGTTCCCCGCCGTGGTGTGCGTCGTGTCCGCGCTGATCTGCGCGGTCGGCGTACTCGACCCACCCCGACCGCCCCGGTCGGATGCCCCGCCGGAGCATCTGGCCAATCCCTACCGAAAGTCGTCGGTGCTGGTGCGGATCCACGCGGTATCGGTATTGCTGGTCATTCCACAGGGTTTCGTGTGGACGTTCATGCTCGTCTGGCTGATGACCGACCGCGACTGGTCGGCCGGGTCGGCGGGCGCCCTGGTGACCGTGGCCCAGGTGCTCGGCGCAGGCGGGCGCATCGCTGCGGGCAGGTGGTCGGACGTCATCGGGTCCCGGCTCCGGCCGATCCGCTACATCGCCGCCGCCGCGTCGGCCACCATGGCACTGCTGGCGCTCACCGACGCGCTGGGTTCGCCACTGAGTGTTGCGCTG
Source organism: Arthrobacter sp. SLBN-53 (assembly GCF_006715585.1). Classification (NCBI taxonomy): domain Bacteria; kingdom Bacillati; phylum Actinomycetota; class Actinomycetes; order Micrococcales; family Micrococcaceae; genus Arthrobacter; species Arthrobacter sp. SLBN-53. The sequence continues at coordinate 4,640,011 of NZ_VFNN01000001.1, read as the reverse complement.
ATGGTGTTCGCCTCACTGGTGACGGTCTCCGACAACGGCCTGGCGTTCACGGCGATCGCCGAGATCGCCGGCCCGTTCTGGAGTGGACGCGCCCTGGGCACCCAGAACACCAGCCAGCACCTGGCCACTGCAGTGGCATCCCCACTGTTCGGCGCGTTGATCTCGGTGGCGGGGTTTCCGCTGGCGTTCGCCGTCTGCGCGTTGTTCCCCGTGGCCGCCTACCCACTGGTGCCCACCGCCACCGACGATCCCGCCGCTGCGAAATAGCACAAATTCAAAGAACTTTGGGCGCTGCCTCGGCCCGATGGGCTGTGTCGACCATCACCCGCGCCGGACTTGTCGTGCCGCGTCGCCGCGGGACACAATGGTCATGCACATTGGAATTATTCCAGATAAAGGAGTGTTCGATGCCCTTGCTGACAATCGGCGACCAATTCCCCGCATACGACCTGACCGCGGTCATCGGCGGCGACCTGAGCAAGGTGGATGCCAAGCAGCCCGACGACTACTTCACCCGTGTCACCAGCGCCGACCACGAGGGTAAGTGGCGAATCGTGTTCTTCTGGCCCAAGGACTTCACCTTCGTCTGCCCGACCGAGATTGCCGCCTTCGGCAAGCTCAACGACGAGTTCGAGGACCGCGATGCCAAGGTGCTCGGCGTCTCGGTCGACAACGAGTTCGTGCATTTCCAGTGGCGCGCTCAGCACGACGAGCTCAAGAAGCTTCCGTTCCCGATGGTTTCGGACCTCAAGCGTGAACTGGCCACGGCCACCGGCGTGCTCAACGCCGACGGGGTTGCCGACCGTGCCACGTTCATCGTCGATCCCAACAACGAGATCCAGTTCGTGTCGGTGACCGCGGGTTCGGTGGGGCGCAACGTCGACGAGGTACTGCGGGTGCTCGATGCCCTGCAGTCCGACGAGCTGTGCGCATGCAACTGGCGCAAGGGTGACCCGACGATCGATGCCGGCGAACTGCTGGCAGAGGCGGTCTGAGCATGAGCCTGGAGAACATCAAGGAAGCACTCCCCGAATACGCCAAGGATCTCAAGCTCAACCTGGGCAGTATCGCCCGCACCACCGAGCTCACCGAGCAGCAGCTCTGGGGTGCGTTCGTTGCCACCGCGGCGGCAACCAAGTCGCAGCGTCTGCTCCGCGAGATAGCCGAGGACGCCCTCGACATCCTGTCCGGTGAGGCCTACAACGCCGCGCTCGGTGCGGCCGCGGTGATGGGGATGAACAACGTCTTCTACCGCACCAAGGGCCAACTCGACGGTCGCTACGATGATCTCCGCGCCGGCCTGCGGATGAACATCATCGCCAACCCCGGTGTGGCCAAGGAAGATTTCGAGCTGTGGTCGCTGGCGGTATCGGCGATCAACGGTTGTGGCCACTGCCTGTCGGCGCATGAGACCGTGCTGCGCGACGCAGGTGTCGAGCGCACCGCCATCTTCGAAGCCATCCGGTTGGCCTCGATCGTCTCCGGTGTCGCCCAGGCACTCTCGACGGTCGACACACTGGCCGGCGTTTCGTAAGCAGTTTTTCCCAACAGACGCCAACTCCCCCTTTTCAGCCAGAGAAGGGGGAGTTTGCGCTCCCCCGCGAGCGGGAGGCACCCCCGGCACGCCGGGCTTGGGGCGGCAACAACGCCGCGGTGAGGAAGCACAGCGCGCCGACGAAGGTGCCCAGGTTGGCAAGCCAGGCGTCGGCGGTCACCCCGGCCGTCGTCACGAATGCCCCCGCGGCCGATACACCGAACGCGACGCAGCCGACCAGATTGATCCAACCCACCTGCCAGTCCACGGATTTCGGGGCCCACCAGCCGACCGTGAGGACCGCCAGGATCCCACTGATCAGGAAGGCCGCCGACCCGGCGGCATCCGGAACCCAGACATCGTGTCGTTCGGCGTGGATGGTGTGTACCGAGACCGCAGCGCCGGTGCTGAGGTTGAACAGCACGGTCCCGATGAACTGGATGGCCGCCGACCACCACCCGATGCTGCGGTCGGACAGGCGCAGCTGCATCCAGGCCGCCGTCGTGAAGAACCAGGATCCGACGAAACACAGCACATTCGATGCGCCGGCACCCGCCATCGTCGCGAAACCGGGCACGGTGGCGACGGCGAAGAACGTCGAACCGATCGCGAACAGCCGGCACTGTCGGCTCAGTGTCACAAAACCGGCCACCCGAACTGCCTTTCGGCGCGGTTACAGCAGCGAAAGGATGCGGTCGCCCACCTCGGCGGTCGACAATGTCGCCGCACCGCGGGTGGCCAGATGCTCGGCGACGGCCTTGTCGACGCGCGCCGCGGCGTCGTCCTCACCGACATGGGCCAGCAGCAGCGCCACGCTCATCACGGCGGCCGTCGGATCGGCGATGCCCTGCCCGGCGATATCGGGGGCGCTGCCGTGCACCGGTTCGAACATGGACGGATTGGTGCGCGTCGCATCGATGTTGCCGCTGGCGGCCAGGCCGATACCACCGCACACCGCCGCCGACAGGTCGGTGATGATGTCGCCGAAGAGATTGTCGGTGACGATGACGTCGAAGCGACCCGGATCGGTGACCATGTGGATGGTCGCGGCGTCGATGTGCTGGTAGGCCACCTCGACATCGGGGTACTCGGCGCCCACCTCGGCGACCACCCGCGACCACAGGCTGCCCGCGAAGGTCAGCACATTGGTCTTGTGCACCAGGGTCAGATGTTTGCGACGGGTCTGCGCACGGGCGAACGCATCGCGCACCACCCGCTCAACCCCGAACGCGGTGTTGACGCTGACCTCGGTGGCCACCTCGTGCGGGGTGCCGACACGCAGTGCGCCACCGTTACCGGTGTAAGGACCCTCGGTGCCCTCACGGACCACCACGAAGTCGATGCCGGTGACACCCGAGAGTGGGCTGGACACACCGGGATAGAGCCGACCCGGACGCAGGTTCACGTGGTGGTCGAGGGCGAAGCGCAGCTTCAGCAGCAGACCGCGTTCCAGGACACCGCTGGGCACCGACGGATCGCCGATCGCCCCGAGCAGGATCGCGTCGTACCCGCGCAGCTCCTCGATGGTCGCCTCGGTGAGCAGTTCACCGGTCGCGTGGTAACGGCGCGCGCCGAGGTCGTACTCGGTGCGCTGCACCCCGGGCAGCACCGCGTCCATGACCCGCAGCGCCTGGTCGATGACCTCGGGACCGATGCCGTCACCGGCGATGACCGCAAGATTCTTCAGCGAACTCATGTCAGGTCGACCACTTCCAGTGTGGTGGCGCCGACCGCCGAAGCGATCGCGGCGCGCACATCTTCGGGCACATCGGTGTCCACGCGCAGCATGACGGTGGCGCTGTCGCCGCCGGCATCCTGGCTCATCTGCGCGGCGAGGATGTTGACCTCGGCGCCGCCGAGCAGGGTGCCGATCTTGCCGAGTGCGCCGGGCTGATCGGTGTAGTTGACGATCAGGTTGTAACCCTCGGCACGCAGATCGAGGTTGCGACCGTTGATCTGGACGATCTTCTCGACCAGCTGCGGGCCCGACAGGGTGCCCGCCACGTTGAGCGATGCGCCGTCGGCGTAGACCGCGCGCACGTCGACCACGCTGCGGTGGTTGGGACTCTCGCTGGCCGTACTGATCTCGGCGGTGACGCCACGGTCCTTGGCCAGTGCGGGCGCGTTGACGAAGGTGACCTGCTCGTCGACGACGGCGGAGAACAGTCCGCGCAGCGCCGACAGCCGCAGGATCGCGACATCCTCCGTGCCTCCCGCGGCCAGTTCGCCGCGCACCTGCACTGACAGCGACACCGGCGCTGCGTCGGACAGCGACCCCACCAGGAGGCCGAGCTTGCGCACCAGGTCCAGCCAGGGCGCGACCTCTTCACCGACGGCTCCCCCACCGACGTTGACGGCATCCGGCACGAACTCACCGGCCAGCGCCAACTTCACGCTGGCGGCGACGTCGGTACCGGCACGGTCCTGGGCCTCGGCGGTGGAGGCACCCAGGTGCGGGGTGACCACGACCTGCGGCAGCTCGAACAGCGGGCTGTCGGTGCACGGCTCGGTGGCGAACACGTCCAGGCCGGCAGCGCGCACATGCCCACTGGTGATGGCGTCGGCCAGCGCCTGCTCGTCGATCAGGCCACCGCGGGCGGCGTTGACGATGATGACGCCGGGCTTGGTCTTGGCCAGGTTCTCCTTGCCGAGCAGGCCCGCGGTCTCCTTGGTCTTGGGCAGGTGCACCGAGATGAAGTCGGCGCGGCCCAGCAGCTCGTCGAGTCCGACCAGTTCGATACCGATCTGGGCGGCGCGAGCGGTCGAGACGTAGGGGTCATAGGCGATGACGTGGGTGCCGAAGGCAGCCAGCCGGGCAGCGACGAGCTGGCCGATGCGGCCGAGCCCCACCACGCCGACGGTCTTGCCGAAGATCTCGGTCCCCGAGAACGAGGAGCGCTTCCAGGTGTGCTCGCGCAGGGTGGCGTCGGCGGCCGGGATCTGGCGGGCCGCCGAGAGCAGCAGCGCCAGCGCGTGCTCGGCGGCGCTGTGGATATTGGAGGTCGGGGCGTTGACCACCAGCACACCGCGGGCGGTGGCGGCCTCGACGTCGACGTTGTCCAGGCCGACGCCGGCCCGGGCGACGATCTTGAGCTTGGGGGCGGCGGCGATGACCTCGGCGTCGACGGTGGTGGCCGAGCGCACCAGCAGTGCGTCGGCATCGGCGATGGCGGCCAGCAGCTTCGGCCGGTCCGGACCGTCCACCCATCGAACCTCGACCTGGTCACCCAGGGCGGCGACGGTCGACTCGGCAAGCTTGTCGGCGATCAGTACAACGGGAAGACTCACGGCGCTACAGCCTAGTGCGTGCCCTCTGCGCCGAAGACGCCACGGTGGCCCGGCGCTGACACAGTCCCGGATGGCCGGCACCGAAACGAGCAGACACACCGGGCGATGTTGTCTACTGGTGGTGTGGACGTCACCGTCGTCGGAAGCGGCCCCAACGGGCTGAGCGCAGCTGTCATCCTGGCCCGGGCGGGCCTGTCCGTGCGGGTCATCGAGGCGCAGCCGACCGCGGGCGGCGGCGCCCGCACCCTGCCCGACCCCGAGTATTCCGGCGTCACACACGACATCTGCTCGGCCGTGCATCCGCTGGCGCTGGCCTCGCCGTTCTTCGCCGCCTACGACCTGCCGGCGCGCGGAGTGCGGTTGGCGGTACCCGAGATCGCGTATGCCAATCCGCTCCCGGACGGACCCGCCGCAATCGGCTACCACGACATCGACCGCACCGCCGCCGAACTGTCCGACGGTGCTTCGTGGAAACGGCTGCTCGGTCCGCTGGCCGCCGACAGCGGTGATGTCGTCGGGCTTATCCTCGGCGACAAGCGTTCCCTTCCGCCCTCGATTCCCGCCGCGCTGAAGGTGGCGCCGCGACTGCTACTGCAGGGCGGCCCGCTGTGGAACACCCTGCGGGGCGAAGACGCCAGGGCATTGTTCACCGGCGTTGCGGCGCACACGATTTCGCAGATGCCCTCACTGGTCGCCGCGGGCGCCGGGCTGATGCTGGCCACCCTCGGGCACTCGGTGGGCTGGCCGATCCCGGTCGGCGGATCGCAGGCCATCCCCGACGCGCTGATCGCCGATCTGCTGGATCACGGCGGGGAATTGATCCTCGGCGAGAAGGTCACCACGCCCCCGGGCGGCGTGGTCCTCTACGACACCGCGCCGACGGCATTGTTGTCGATCTACGGCACGTCTATGCCGCCGCGCTATGCAAAGGCGTTACGGCACTACACCTATGGCCCCGGTGTGGCCAAGGTGGACTTCGTCCTCTCCGGCGAGATCCCATGGCGCGATCCGCGACTGGCGCAGGCACCCACGCTGCACCTGGGCGGTGGCCGCGCCCAGATGGCGCTGGCCGAGCGGGATATCGCCGCCGGGCGGCATGCCCAGTGGCCGATGGTCCTCGCCGCCCTGCCACACCTGGCCGATCCGGGCCGCATCGACGCACAGGGACGCCGACCGCTGTGGGCCTATGCGCATGTGCCGTCGGGTTCGACGGTCGACATGGCCGAGGCCGTCACCGACATCTTCGAGCGATTCGCCCCGGGATTCCGCGACATCGTCGTGGCAGTACGCAGCGTGCCGGCTTCCCGCCTGGCCGATCACAACGCGAACCTCGTCGGCGGTGACATCGGTGTCGGCGGCAACAACATGCGCAGCGCGATCGCCGGCCCCACCCCGCGCTGGAATCCGTGGTCCACCCCGATTCCGAAGGCATACCTGTGTTCGTCGGCCGCTCCACCTGGCGGCGGCGTGCACGGTATGGCCGGGTACTACGCGGCGCGCACGGTGCTCAAGCGCGAGTTCGGGATCCGGGAGCTGCCGCCGCTGTCGCCGTGAGTGAGAGGTGACGCGCCCGGGTACACCGCCCTGCATGAGCAAAGAGTTGAAAAAGGGCGAGAAGGTGTCCTGGCAGAGCCACGGCAACACCGTGCCGGGCACCGTAGAGAAGAAGATCACCTCGGACACCGAGACCGCTGGTCGCACGGTGCGTGCCAGCAAGGACGAACCGCAATACAAGGTGCGCAGCGACAAGACCGGTAAGGACGCCGTGCACAAACCGGAATCGCTGAAGAAGCGGTCGTCGTGAAATCGGTCGATGCGGCGCACTCCCGCCCCGACGGCGCCTCCGATGACACCGTCGAGGCCGTCGGCAAGGTTTCCGAGGCACTGGAATACGTGGAGCGGGCGCGCGGGCACCTCTACTCGTTCCACCAACTGATGGGCCATGCCGATCTGTTGCTCGGCGAGGCCGCCGACGCCCTGCGCGATGCCGGGCACACCGAGATCGCCGACCGCCTCACCGAGGACATGGTCGGCCGCAACGTCCTGCAGGGGCGTTGGACCTTCCAGATCATCGAGGAGTTCGACGACGACTACTGGTCGCCGCTGCGCTCGCACGAGAAGCGGGTCCGCGACGAACTGATGGAAGGCCGCCGACACGTCTTCGAGGCGGAGATGAAACAGGACCGGCGGACCAAGGGACGCGACGGCCACGAGGCAACCCCCTGAAAAGACTTGTGGAGTCTCACCCGTGATGGTCACGGGTGAGACTCCACAAATCGCGAAGAGGGGTCAGGCGGTTTCGGTGATCGGCCGGTCGACCCAGCTCATCAGGTCGCGCAGCTTCTTGCCGGTGACCTCGATGGGGTGCTCGGCGTTCGCCTTGCGCAGGCCCTCGAGCTCGGTGTTGCCGTTCTCGACATTGGCCACCAGACGCTTGACGAACGAACCGTCCTGGATGTCCTTGAGGATGGCGCGCATCCGGTCCTTGGTGTCGGCGTCGATGACGCGCGGGCCGGAGATGTAGCCACCGAACTCGGCGGTGTCGGACACCGAGTAGTTCATCCGGGCGATGCCACCCTCGTAGATCAGGTCGACGATCAGCTTGAGCTCGTGCAGCACCTCGAAGTAGGCCATCTCCGGGGCGTAGCCGGCCTCGACCATGACCTCGAACCCGGCCTTGATCAGTTCTTCGGTGCCACCGCACAGCACGGCCTGCTCACCGAACAGGTCGGTCTCGGTCTCTTCCTTGAACGTGGTCTTGATGACACCGGCGCGCGCGCCACCGATGGCGGCGGCATACGACAGCGCCAGCGCCTGACCCTCACCCTTGGGATCCTGGGCGATGGCGATCAGCGCGGGCACACCCTTGCCGTCCACGAACTGCCGACGCACCAGGTGGCCGGGGCCCTTGGGGGCGACCATGCCGACGGTGATGTTCTCGGCGGGCTTGATCAGCCCGAAGTGGATGTTCAGGCCGTGCCCGAAGAACAGCGCGTTGCCGTCTTCGAGGTTGGGCTCGATGTCATTGGTGAAGATCTCGGCCTGCGCGGTGTCGGGCGCGAGCACCATGATCACGTCGGCCCACTTGGCGACCTCGGCCGGAGTGTCGACCTCCAGGCCCTGCTCTTCGACCTTGGCGCGGGACTTCGACCCCTCCTTCAGGCCGACCTTGACCTGCACGCCCGAGTCGCGCAGCGACAGCGAGTGGGCATGGCCCTGGCTGCCGTAGCCGATCACCGCGACCTTGCGGCCCTGGATGATCGACAGATCCGCGTCGTCGTCGTAGAACAGTTCGATTGCCACGTTGGATTTTCCTTCTGTTTGTTTCTCGTATGAAAGCTATTTGGCAGTACCGATGCCGCGCGGCCCACGCGCCAGCGACACGATCCCGGACTGCACGATCTCCCGGATCCCGTACGGTTCGAGCACTCGCAGGAACGCTTCGAGCTTCTCCGGGGTACCGGTGGCCTCGATGGTCAGTGACTCGGTGGACACGTCCACCACTTTGGCCCGGAATAGATTAACCGCTTCGATAACCTGGCTGCGGGTGGCCGCGTCGGTGCGCACCTTGATCAGGGCCAGCTCGCGAGAGACGGACTGCTCCTCGTCCTGCTCGACGATCTTGATCACGTTGATCAGCTTGTTGAGCTGCTTGGTCACCTGCTCGAGCGGAAAGTCCTCGACCTGCACGACGATCGTCATCCGGGACAGGTGCTTCTGCTCGGTCGCGCCGACGGCCAGGCTCTGGATGTTGAAGCCACGCCGGGAGAACAGCGAGGCGACGCGAGCCAGCACACCGGGCTTGTCCTCGACGAGCACCGACAGGGTGTGGGTGGAGGTCGTCATCAGTCTTGTCTCCTCTTCGCGCAAGCGCTCATCAGGCGTGCCCTTCCTCGGAATCGAACAGCGGACGGATGCCGCGCGCGGCCTGGATCTCGTCATTGCTGGTGCCCGCGGCGACCATCGGCCACACCTGGGCGTCGGCACCGACGACGAAATCGATGACCACCGGCCGGTCGTTGATCTCACGAGCCTGCTGGATCACCGATTCGACGTCTTCAGCTCGCTCACAACGCAATCCGACGCATCCGAGCGCCTCGGCGAGCTTGACGAAATCCGGGATGCGGCGCGAGTGCGTCGCCAGATCGGTCTGGCTGTACCGCTCTTCGTAGAACAGCGTCTGCCACTGCCGCACCATGCCCAGGTTGCCGTTGTTGATCAGCGCCACCTTGATGGGTGCGCCCTCGATGGCACACGTCGCCAGCTCCTGGTTGGTCATCTGGAAGCAGCCGTCGCCGTCGATGGCCCACACCTCGGCCTCGGGACGGCCGAACTTGGCGCCCATCGCCGCGGGCACCGAGTAGCCCATGGTGCCCAGCCCGCCGGAGTTCAGCCACGTCTTCGGGTTCTCGTACTTGACGAACTGCGCCGCCCACATCTGGTGCTGGCCGACGCCGGCAACGTAGACGGCCTCGGGCCCGGCCAGCTGGCCCAGCTTCTCGATGACGTACTCCGGGCTCAGGCTGCCGTCGCTCTGCGGACCGTAACTCAGCGGGTAGGTCGACTTGATGCTCGACAGGTACTCCCACCAGTTGTCCAGCTTCAGCGATGCGGCGTTGGTGCCCTCGCGGCGCAGCACGTCGAGCAGATCGTTGATCACGTGACGCACATCGCCGACGATCGGCACATCGGCATGCCGGTTCTTGCCGATCTCGGCCGGGTCGATATCGGCGTGGATCACCTTGGCGTCGGGCGCGAACGAGTCCAGCTTGCCGGTCACCCGGTCATCGAAGCGGGTCCCCAGCGCGATGAGCAGATCGCTCTTCTGCAGCGCCGCCACCGCGGACACCGAGCCGTGCATGCCGGGCATGCCCATGTGCTGCGGATGGCTGTCCGGGAACGCCCCGCGCGCCATCAGCGTGGTGACCACCGGTATTCCGGTCAACTCGGCCAGTTCCAGCAGTTCGTCGGTCGCCTCGCCGCGGATCACGCCGCCGCCGACATAGAGCACCGGCTTGCGGGCCTCGGCGATCAGTTTGGCGGCCTCGCGCACCTGGCGGCTGTGCGGCTTGGTGTTCGGCTTGTACCCGGGCAGATCCATCACCGGCGGCCAGGCAAAGGTGCACTGCCCCTGCAGGATGTCCTTGGGCACGTCCACCAGCACCGCGCCGGGACGGCCGGACTGCGCGATGTGGAAGGCCTCGGCGATGACGCGCGGGATCTCGTCACCGTCACGAACCAGGAAGTTGTGCTTGGTGATCGGCATGGTCATGCCGGTGATATCGGCTTCCTGGAAGGCGTCGGTACCGATCAGGCTGCGACCGACCTGACCGGTGATCGCCACCACCGGGATGGAGTCCATCTGCGCGTCGGCCAGCGGGGTGACCAGGTTGGTCGCGCCGGGGCCCGAGGTGGCCATCATGACGCCGACCTTGCCGGTGGCGTGGGCGTAGCCGCTGGCGGCATGCCCGGCGCCCTGTTCGTGGCGCACCAGCACATGGCGCAGCTTCACCGAGTCGTAGAGCGGGTCGTAGACCGGGAGCACCGCCCCACCGGGGATACCGAAGATCACCTCGACGCCGATCTCCTCGAGCGACCGCACGACCGACTGCGCACCGGTCATCTGCTCGGGGGCAACAACATTGGCATTCTGCTCCGCCTTGGTCGAGGCCTTGACGCCATTGGTGCGCTGCGTCTGCTCCGGCGGTCGCGTGGTGGGTGCGCTCACTTTTTCCTCTGTGGTTCTGGTTGATACTGCTGGTGGTGGGAAATTGTTTTGTCCTGTGACAGCAAAAAACCCCCGTCAGCGGAGTCCGCTGTACGAGGGTTGGCGCGTCGATGCTGTTGGCTAAGCCCGGCAGAGAGCTAGCGCGGCATCAACGCGCCAACCAATTACTACGAGCTCGTCCGGGTTGTACATAAGCTGCGACGGTAGTCCCCGCACTGCTCAAAGGTCAAATTGCCCCCGCGCCCCGCGGGGGGCGCCGCGGTCGATGCGAGAATGTGCGGCGTGAGTCAGCCCGCCCCGCTCGTCGTCCGTATCTCTCCGATGGCCCATATCGCCGTCGGTTTCATGACCCTGGGGATCTTCGCGCTGATCTACGCCCTGCCCAGCTGGAGCTGGGTGCTGATCGCGGTTCCGGTGCTGGCCTCGGCGGTGATCGCGCGCTACCGCACGGTGGCCGATCGCGAGCAGGTGACCGCCAGGACCATGCTGAGCAGCACCACCGTGCCGTGGACCGATATAGACGGTCTGCGGTTCACCCGCTCGTCCTGGGCCAAGGCGCGACTGACCGATGGCAACGAAATCACCTTGCCCGCTGTCACATTCGCGACGCTGCCGCTGCTGACCGCGGCCAGCGGCGGCCGGGTGCCCAACCCCTACCAGTAAGACTCTGCTTCCTCGCGAACAGACGCGTGTACCCCCGAAAAGATGAACTTTCGGGGGTACACGCGTCTGTTCGCGGCAAGGTTGATCAGGCCAGCGGGTTGGCGCCGTTGAGCAGCACCCACATGCCGATGCCGAGCCCCACGCCCAGCAACAGCGCCAGGAACGAGCCGACGAACGGGCGTCGGGCCCAGCCTCGGCCGGCGTCGAAACCGTAGCGGCCCGGGCCGGTCAGCGTCAGTGCCGCCGCGAGCAGCACCAGCACCACCTGATGTTCGAGACCGGTGGCGGTCACGAAGTCGGCGAAGCCGATGTTCTGCTGCGCGGCGATCGATGCCAGTAGGGCGTTGACCAGGTAGGCCAGCGCAGCCGCGGCGGCCAGCGGAGTGAACAGTCCCAGCACCAGCAGCAGGCCGGCACCGATCTGCGCGCCGGCGCCGACATAGGTGAGTACCCCGGCATGCTGGTAGCCGAGCTCCGACAGGGATCCCTCGAAACCACCGAGGCCCGAACCGCCCCACCACCCGAAAGCCTTCTGCAGGCCGTGCACGATCATCAGGACGCCGAGCCCCAACCGCAGCACCAGCAGCCCAAGGTCGAGGGTGCCGCGGCGGCCCGCGATGCGGATCTGCTGTTCGGCGTCGTGCGGCCCGATCTCGGTCGGAACCGCGGGCGCGGCGGAGGCATACGGGTTCGGAGCGGCCGGCGACACATAGGGAAGCGGCTCGGGATCGTTGAGCAGCGCAAAGCCGGACTGATCCGCCTTGGCCCCGCCATCGGTGTCATACCGCGGAATGGCGGTGGTCTCGAAATCGCCCCCGTACGTCGACGAGGGAAGATCGTCTTCGGGGTCGACCAACTGCGCCGACGCGGGCCGTTGCCAGTCGGTCATGTTCTGCGGTTCAGCGGTCACGAAAACAAGCGTAGGGGCAAGTTGCTGCAGAACCACGGATTGGCGCGGTCCGTCGCGTACCTTATCTGCACTGTTGCCGAGTTGTGACACTCGCGTCGCGCCTGCGCGGCGGAGGACGGACACGCCAGGCCTTGGACCGACCTTCGTGGCGCGCACCGCGCGGCGATCCGTAACCTGGCCAGCATGACATTGGGCGGACCGACGCGGATTGCCGCGGTGCTGTGCGCGGTGCTGCTGGCGGGTTCTGGATGCGCGCGGTTCGACAACGCACAGTCCCAGCCGTTCACCACCGAACCTCAGATGGCGCCGCCGCCCCAGACCAAGCCGGAGCCACCGCCGCCGCTGCCGGGCACACCGTTCCCGAAGGCCTGCCCGGCACCGGGTGTGATGCAGGGCTGCCTGGAGAGCACCAGCGGCCTGATCATGGGCGGCGACAGCCAGTCGGCACTGGTCGCCGAGCGCACCACCGGGGTGGTCAAGGAGGTCTCGACGAAGGCCGAACCGGTGGTCAAGATGACCATCCCGGTCGATCCGTCGGGTGACGGCGGGCTGCTCGACATCATCAAGTCGCCCACCTATGCCCAGGATCGCCTGATGTACGCCTATGTCAGCACCCCGACCGACAACCGGGTGATCCGCATCGCCGACGGCGACATCCCCAAACCGATCCTGACCGGCATCCCCAAGGGCGCGGTCGGCAATGCCGGTGCACTCAAGTTCACCAGCCCGACCACGCTGCTGGTGCTCACCGGTGACGCCGGCAACCCCGCCCAAGCTGCAGATCCGGCATCGCTGGCCGGCAAGGTCCTGCGCATCGAGCAGCCGACGACGGTCAACCAGGCCCCGACGACGACCGCGCTGTCGGGGATGGGTTCCGGCGGCGGCATGTGTGTCGACCCGTCCGACGGTGCGCTCTACATCACCGATCGCACCCCGTCGGCGGACCGTATGCAGAAGATCACCAAGGATTCGGTGGTGTCGACGGTCTGGACCTGGCCGGACCGGCCGGGCGTCGCCGGGTGCGCCGCGCTGGACGGCACGGTGCTGGTCAATCTGGTCAACACCAAGCAGACCGTGGCCCTGCGGCTGGCGCCCGAAACCGGCGCGGTCACCGGCGAGCCGGAGGTGGTCCGGCAGGACCAGCACGGTCACGCCTGGGCGCTGGCGGTCTCCCCCGACGGCAACATCTGGGGCGCGACGGTCAACAAGACATCCGGCGACGCCGAGAAACTCGACGATGTCGTCTTCCCGTTGTTCCCGTCCGGCGGCGGATTCCCGCGCCAGAACGCGGACAAGACCTAGCGATTTCGGTGAGGTTGCGTGCGGCGGCCGCACGCAACCTCACCGAAATCTCGCTAGGAGCAGGCGGCGAGCACCAGTTCGCGCACCCGGGCGGCGTCGGCCTGACCCTTGGTGGCCTTCATGACCGCGCCCACGATCGCGCCGGCGGCAGCCACCTTGCCGCCGCGGATCTTCTCGGCGATATCGGGTTGGGCGGCGAGCGCGTCGTCGATGGCCGACTGGATCAGTGAGTCGTCGCGGACCACGACCAGTCCGCGATCGTTCATCACCTGCTCGGGCTCGCCCTCACCGGCCAGCACACCCTCGACGACCTGGCGGGCCAGCTTGTTGGAGAGCTTTCCGTCGTCGACGAGCTTCACCACCGCGGCGACCTGAGCCGGGGTGATCGGCAAATCGGACACGGCCACTGATCTTTCATTGGCCTTCTGCACCAGGAAGTTGCCCCACCAGGCGCGCGCGGCCTCACTGGACGCGCCCTTGGCCACCGTGGCCGCCACCAGATCGATCGCGCCGTTGTTCACCAGGTCGCGCATCACCTCGTCGGAGATGCCCCACTCCTGCTGAACACGCTTGCGCGACAACCACGGCAGTTCGGGAATGGTGCCGCGCAGCCGCTCCACCAGATCGGCGGGCGGGGCCACCGGCTCCAGATCGGGCTCGGGGAAGTACCGGTAGTCCTGCGCGGTCTCCTTGCTGCGGCCCGCGGTGGTGTACCCGTCCTCGTGGAAGTGACGGGTCTCCTGGGTGACCGTCCCGCCGGATTTCAGTACCGCGGCCTGCCTGCGCATCTCGTAACGGACGGCAACCTCGACGCTCTTGAGCGAGTTGACATTCTTGGTCTCGGTGCGCGTGCCGAATTCGCTGCTGCCCTTGGGTTTCAGCGACACATTCGAATCGCAGCGCATCGAGCCCTGGTCCATCCGCACATCGGATACGTCGAGCCCGCGCAGCAGGTCGCGCAATGCGGTGACATAGGCACGGGCGATCTCCGGGGCACGTTCCCCGGTGCCCTCGATGGGCCTGGTGACGATCTCGATCAGCGGTACGCCCGCCCGGTTGAAATCGGCCAGCGAGGTGGTCGCGCCCGCGATGCGGCCGGTGTCACTGCCCAGGTGGGTCAGCTTGCCGGTGTCCTCCTCCATGTGCGCCCGCTCGATCTCGATGCGCCAGGTGCTGCCGTCCTCCAACGGGACGTCGAGGTAGCCGTCGACGGCGATCGGCTCGTCGTACTGGCTGATCTGGTAGTTCTTGGGCTGGTCGGGGTAGAAGTAGTTCTTCCTGGCGAACCGGCCCCACGGCGCGATGTCACAGTTGAGCGCCAGCCCGATCCGGATGGCCGATTCGACGGCGGCCTGGTTGAGCACCGGCAGCGCGCCGGGCAGGCCGAGGCACACCGGGCAGACCTGGGTGTTGGGGTCGGCACCGAACCTGTTGGCGCAGGGGCAGAACATCTTGGTCGCCGTGGACAGTTCGACGTGCACTTCCATGCCCATCACGGGGTCGAACTCGGCGATGACGTCGTCGTAGTCGGCGAGTTCGGCAACAGAAGTGGTCATGACAGCTGATTTTAGTGTCAGCCCGGCATCGGCCTGCCGCGAGGCCAGGCCCGGGACCTAGCCGAAGAATTCGGCCGCGTCGTCGTAGCGACTCTGCGGCACCAACTTGAGCTGGCGGGTGGCATCGGCCAGCGACACCCGACCGATGTCCTGACCACGCAGGGACACCATCATCCCGTACTCCCCCGCGTGCGCGGCGTCGGCGGCGTTGACCCCGAAGCGGGTGGCCAGCACCCGGTCGTAGGCGGTCGGGGTGCCGCCACGCTGGACGTGGCCGAGCACCGTGACGCGGACATCCTTCTTGATGCGCTTCTCCACCTCAAGGGCGAGCTGCTGGGCGACCCCGGTGAACTTCTCGTGCCCGAATTCGTCCATCCCGCCCTGGCGGAGCTGCATCGTGCCCTCGGCGGGCTTGGCACCTTCGGCCACGACGCAGATGAAATGCGAATCCCCGCGCTGGAAGCGCTGTTTGACCAGCCTGCACACCTCTTCGATGTCGAATGGCTGCTCGGGGATCAAGGTCATGTGCGCACCGGAGGCCAGCCCCGCGTTCAGGGCGATCCAACCCGCATGGCGGCCCATCACCTCCACCAGCATCACCCGCTGGTGTGATTCGGCGGTGCTGTGCAGCCGGTCGATGGCCTCGGTGGCAATGGTGAGCGCCGTGTCATGCCCGAAAGTCACGTCGGTGCAATCGATATCGTTGTCGATCGTCTTGGGCACGCCGACGACGGGCACCCCTTCCTCGGACAGCCAACTCGCCGCGGTGAGCGTGCCCTCGCCACCGATCGGGATCAACACATCGATGCCGTTGTCTTCCAAGGTCTGCTTGATCTGCGGCAATCCGGCGCGCAGCGTGTCCGGATTGGTGCGCGCGGTGCCGAGCATGGTGCCGCCCTTGGCCAGCAGGCGATCGTTGCGGTCATCGTTCTTGAGTTGGACGCGGCGATCCTCCAACAGGCCACGCCAGCCGTCGAGAAACCCGACGACCGACGAGCCGTAGCGCGCATCACTGGTCCGCACCACCGCCCTGATCACCGCGTTCAAGCCTGGGCAGTCGCCGCCTCCGGTCAGCACTCCGATCCGCATGCACATGATCTTGCCAGCTTCGGCGCACGGCGGCGCGGCCACCGGGCAACGTGTGAGATTCCGGCACCTGCGGTCTTCCTGCTGATCGACATGTCGAACCGATGACTTCTCGGCGGCAAGCCGAATCGCGCCATAGGGTGACGTCATGACGACTGTCGCGGACCACGTCATCTCCACCCTGTACGCCAGCGGTGTCTCGCGGATCTACGGCCTTCCCGGAGACAGCCTGAACGGACTCACCGACGCCATCCGGCGCGCCGAGGGATTCAGCTGGGAACACGTACGCCACGAAGAGACAGCCGGATTCGCCGCGGCCGCCGACGCGGCGCTGACGGGCCGGCTCGCGGTGTGCGCCGGCAGTTGCGGACCGGGCAACCTGCACTTGATCAACGGGTTGTTCGACGCCCAGCGCTCCCGGGTTCCGGTGCTGGCCATCGCCGCGCACATCCCGCAATCCGAGATCGGTTCGGAGTACTTCCAGGAAACCCACCCCCAGGAGCTGTTCCGCGAGTGCAGTGTGTACTGCGAACTGGTCACCACGGCCGAATCGGCGCCCAGGGTGCTTGCGATGGCGATGCGTGCGGCGATCGCCGAAAACGGGGTCGCCGTTGTCGTGGTCCCCGGAGAGGTGTTCCTGCACAAGGCCGACGCCCGGGTCGCCCCGGTGCTGGCGACCCATTCGATCACCCGTCCGACAGATGACGAATTGCAGCGCGCGGCAACAATTCTCAACGGATCCGACAAGATCACCGTGTTGGCGGGTGCGGGCGCCGAAGGGGCCCACGACGATCTCGTCCGATTGGCCGCCACCCTGCAGGCTCCCGTCGTGCACGCCTTGCGCGGCAAGGAATTCGTCGAGTACGACAACCCCTACGACGTCGGCATGACGGGCCTGCTCGGCTTCGCATCCGGCTACAAGGCCATCAAGGAGGCCGAGGTCCTGCTGATGCTGGGCACCGACTTCCCATACCGGCAGTTCTATCCCGAGAACGCGGTGGTGATCCAGCTGGACATCCGCGGCCGCAACATCGGTCGGCGCACGCACGTCGACCTGCCCCTTGTCGGTTCCGTCGCCGACACCCTGCCCGCGTTGGCGCCCCTGCTGACGGTCAAGACCGACCGCACCCATCTGGACCGTTCGCTGCGCCATTACGCCAAGACCAGGCGCCGGCTCGACGAGCTGGCGGCCAACGATCGTGATCGCACCCCGATCCGCCCCGAACACCTTGCCGCGGTTGCCAACCGGCTCGCCGCCGAGGACGCGGTGTTCACCGTGGACGTGGGGTCACCGGTGGTCTGGGCGGCGCGCTATCTCACCATGAACGGGCGTCGGCGGCTGCTGGGATCGTTCAACCACGGCACCATGGCGTGCGCGCTGCCACTGGCCATCGGCGCCCAGACCGTGGATCGCCACCGGCAGGTGGTGGCCTTCGCCGGCGACGGTGGCCTGACCATGCTCTTCGGCGAGCTCATCACGTTGTCGCAGAACCGGCTTCCGGTCAAGGTCATCGTCTTCAACAACTCCTCGTTGAACTTCGTGGAGTTGGAGATGAAAGCGGCCGGGATCGTCACCTTCGGCACCGACCTGCACAACCCCGGCTTCGCCGCCGTCGCCCGATCGCTCGGGCTGTTCGGTCGCCGTGTCGAGCAGCCCGGCGACCTGGAGTCCGCACTCGCCGATGCCTTCGCCCACGACGGGCCCGCACTCATCGATGTGGTGACCGCACGCCAGGAACTGTCCATCCCGCCTGCGATCACCGTCGAGCAGGCCAAGGGCTTTTCGCTCTACGCGATCCGCACCATCATGGCCGGCCGCTCCGACGAGTTGCTCGACCTCGTCAGCACGAATGTGGCGCGCCGGATCCTGGACTGATCCGCTAGAGGGCGGTGGGCAGCACCCCGCGCGCCTGCTCGTAGGCCGCGCCGACGCGATAGAGCCGATCATCGGCGTGCGCAGGTGCCATGATCTGCAGGCCGACCGGCAGATCGTCCTCGGCCGCCAGCCCCGAGGGCACCGACATACCGCAGTGCCCGGCCAGGTTCAGCGGCAGCGTGCACAGGTCGAACAGGTACATGGCCAGCGGGTCGTCGACCTTCTCCCCCAACCGGAAGGCCGTCGACGGGGTCGTCGGGGTGGCCAGCACATCGACCTTCTCGTAGGCCTGCTCCAGGTCACGGGCGATCAGCGTGCGGACCTTCTGGGCCTGGTTGTAATAGGCGTCGTAATAACCCGCCGACAGTGCGTAGGTGCCGATCATGATGCGCCGCTTGACTTCTGGGCCGAATCCGGCGGCCCGGGTCAGCGCCATGACCTCCTCGGCGCTGTGCGTGCCGTCATCACCGACCCGCAAACCGAACCGCATGGCATCGAAGCGGGCCAGGTTGGAGGACACCTCCGAGGGCAGGATCAGGTAGTAGGCGGCCATCGCGTGGTCGAAGTGCGGGCAGTCCACCTCGATCACCTCGGCGCCCAGCGACCTCAGCTGGTCGACGGCGGTGTTGAACGACTCCAGCACGCCGGGCTGATAGCCGTCCCCGCGCAGTTGTTTGACCACGCCGACGCGCACACCGGTGAGGTCACCGGACGCGCCGGCACGGGCGGCGGCCACCACATCGGGCACCGGGACGTCCACCGAGGTGGAGTCGCGCGGGTCGTGCCCGGCGATCACCTGGTGCAGCAGCGCGGTGTCCAGGACGGTGCGCGCACACGGCCCGCCCTGATCCAGCGATGACGCGCATGCGATCAGGCCGAAGCGGCTCACCGTGCCGTAGGTCGGCTTGACCCCGACGGTCGAGGTGAGTGCGGCCGGCTGCCGGATTGAGCCACCGGTGTCGGTCCCGATGGCCAGCGGTGCCTGGAACGCGGCGAGCGCGGCCGCACTGCCGCCCCCGGACCCACCGGGCACCCGATCGGTGTCCCACGGGTTGCGGGTCGGGCCGAAGGCGGAATTCTCCGTCGAGCTGCCCATCGCGAACTCGTCCATGTTGGTCTTGCCCAGGATCGGGATGCCCGCCGCGCGCAACCGCGCGGTGACCGTCGCGTCGTAGGGCGAGTTCCAACCCTCCAAGATCTTCGAGCCGCAGGTGGTCGGCATATCGGTCGTGGTGAACACGTCCTTGAGCGCCAGCGGGACCCCGGCCAGTGCGGACGGCAGTTGCTCGCCGGCGGCCACCTTGGCGTCCACCTCGGCGGCCGCGGCCAGGGCCTGCTCGGCGCCGACGTGCAGGAATGCGTGGTAGCGCTCGTCGGTGGCGGCGATCTGGTCCAGATGCGCCTGGGTCACCTCGGTCGAGGACACTTCCTTGGCGGCGATCCGGGTGGCCAGGGTGGCGGCGTCTTGGCGAATGAGGTCTTCGCGAACTGAGTCGGTACCCATTATTCGGCCTCTCCCAAAATCCGCGGCACGGCGAACCGGCCGTCCTCGGTCCGCGGCGCCGCAGCCAGCGCCTCGTCCTGACTCAGACCGGCCACCACGGCGTCCGGGCGGGTCACGTTGACGCTCGTCAGCGGGTTGTCCGTGGCCTGGACTCCGGTGACGTCGACGGATTGGATCTGGCCGACATGGGCCAGGATCGCATCGAGTTGGCCGGCGAAACTGTCGAGTTCACCGTCGGTCAGGGCGAGCCGGGCCAGGCGCGCCAGGTGGGCGACCTCGTCTCGGGAAATCTGGGACACGGCGCTCAAGCCTAGTCGTGGCCCTCGGGCCGAATCGCCGCGGCCCGATGCCTGTGACAGGGTGTTCGCCGTGCCGTCTTATCTGCTGCGGGTCCAGCTGGAGGACCGACCGGGCAGCCTCGGGTCTCTCGCCGTGGCCCTCGGTTCGGTCGGCGCCGACATCCTGTCCCTCGACGTGGTCGAGCGCGGGGCCGGTTACGCGATCGACGATCTGGTCGTCGAGCTGCCGCCCGGCGCCATGCCCGACGCTCTGATCACCGCCGCCGAGCACATCAAGGGCGTGTACGTCGACAGCGTGCGCCCACACACCGGGCTGCTGGAAGCACACCGCGAACTCGAACTCGTCGACCACATTGCCGCCGCGGCCAGCCGTCACGAGAGACTGCAGGTTCTCGCCGACGAGGCCCCCAAGGTGCTACGCGTCGGTTGGTGCACCGTGGTCCGCTCCGACGGCTCGGAAGAGGGTGTGGAGCGCGTCGTCGGAAGCTCCGGTGCGCCCGAGACGCAGGCCGCCAGTGCGCCGTGGTTGCCGCTGCAGCACGCCGAGGCACTCGATGGGACCGCGGACTGGGTGCCGCAGGTCTGGCGTGATATCGACATGGCGCTGGCGGCCGCGCCCCTGGGTGACCCGAACACCGCGGTGCTGCTCGGTCGCGCCGGTGGCCCTGATTTCCGTCCGTCGGAGGTGGCTCGGCTGGGCTATCTGGCCGGCATCGTCGCGACCATCCTGCGCTGACCCGGACCGACACAAAGCTGAGAGTCGGCTGTGCGCCTGGCTGTTACGGTGGAAAACGTCCCGACTGCCGGTGAGCCGACGAAAGGTCTTGCGTGGGAGAACTGCTGATCGTCCTGGCCATCGTCCTCATCCTCGCTGCCGTCATCGTCTTCCTCGTCGCGCGCAGCCGACCCAAGACGCCGAAGAAGCCGGTCGCACGCGAGGATCCGATGCGCTTCGCCTCACAGACCGAGACGTTCGGCCCGCGCCAGCTCGGCCCCGGAGCCATCATCAGCCACGGCGGCACCGACTACGTGGTGCGCGGTTCGGTGACGCTGCGCGAAGGCCCGTTCGTCTGGTGGGAACATCTGTTGGAGGGCAAGGCCGATGAACCGCCGGTCTGGTTCAGCGTCGAAGAGGACGAGGGCCGGCTGGAACTGATGTGGTGGCACAAGCGGGTGGGGCTGCCCGCCGAGCCAGGCAGCACCGTGACCGTCGACGGCGTGACGTTCACCGTCGACGAGAACGGCCGAGCCTCATACACCACCGAGGGCACCACCGGGCTGCCCGCCGGCGGGGACATGGATTACGTCGATTACACCGGAGCCGATGGCGCCAAGCTCGGCTATGAGCGATGGGCCCCGGAGATGCCGTGGGAAGTGTCCTACGGCACCAGGGTGCGCGCCGGCGAACTGACCGTCTACCCGGCTCCCGCGGCCGGAACGTAGGCACTGCATTGCCGTTGCACCGACTCCACGTGCCCCCCGCCGATGTCAGCGGCGCGAACCTGCGGCTGGCGCTGAACAGGCCGGCGCCGGGTGTCCTGGCAAGCGCCACGCTGGCCCACCCCGCGGGCGCCGATCTGGTGCTGGGAGTGCTCGGCGCATCCCATGTCGTCACGGTCGGACCGTTCTGCGAGCAGGTCTCCTGCCACCATTTCGACGACAGCACGCAGCTGCCTGCCGCCGCGGAGCGCCCGGGCTACCGGATGATGTCTGACACGGTCGTCCACGATGAGGAGTCCTTCCGACGCATCGCCGCCGATCTGCGTTCCCGCTGTGAGTTCGAGAACGGTTGGCTGGGCGGCAGCTTCCCCGGCGACGACGCCGCCCTGACGGCGCTCTGCGCCGAACCCGACGGTCCCGGGTGGCGGTGGCAGACCTGGCATCTCTATCCCGATGGTGGCGCCGGCGGCATGATCGTGCACACCGAAAGCCGTTGGCGGCCATGACGCGCAACGCCCTGTTCGGCTTCTCCGCACTACTGGGCACACTCGGAGTGCTGCTGCTCATCAGCGGAATCGCGTTGCAGAACAAGGATGTTCGCAACCACATTCGGGAAACATACCGACAGTATTCCGCCGACGGCGGCAACGGACGCTACGAATGCAGCGGGTCACCCAAGACCGTGGCCGACGATATCGCCGACTACCACCCACCCGAGGCGCGGGCGTCGGATCGCGGCACCGAGTATCTGCGCTACAACGACGACATCGTCACCGTCGGCCCCGAGGGCCGGTACCCGTGCAGCATCCGGGTCGAAGACACCAACGCCCGATACAGCGGCGGCGGATTCATTTTCCTTGGCCCGGGATTCACCCCCGGCTCACCAGCGGGCGGCGCGGGCGGTAGCTCCGGCGGACCCGGCGGAACGAAGTAGGAGAACCGATGGGACCGATGGGTACGACCGACCTTTCGACGGCGGCGCCGTCGATCCTCGCCGTGGAGTTCGGCTCTGTCGACGCGACCAGCCTGACGCAGAACGTGGTGGCTGCGGTGCTGTACTTCGTCGTCGGCATCATCGTGTTCGCTGCGGGGTTCCTGCTGACCGATCTGCTGACGCCGGGAAGCCTGCGCGAGCACATCTTCGTCCAACACCGCCCCAACGCGGTCGCCGTCGCATGCGGAATGTACGGGGCGTTGTCACTGGTGACAGCCGTGGCCATCATGAGCAGTTCGGCCCAGCTCGGGCAGGGCCTGATCGACGCCCTTGTCTACGGGCTTGTCGCCGTGGTGCTGCAGGCCGCCGCGCTGCTCGTCCTGGAGGCGTTGGTGCCCGGGCGGTTCCGCGACCTGATCACCGACGAGAAGCTGCACCCCGGTGCCATCGCCACCGCGGTGATCCTGCTGGCGGTGGGAGGGGTGAACGCCGCCGCGCTGTCATGAGCACCACCCGATGGCGGGCGTTGCTGCTGGCCGCGGTGGCAGCCTGCGCGGCCTGCGG
The DNA here is from genome assembly GCF_006715585.1 of Arthrobacter sp. SLBN-53. Taxonomy (NCBI): domain Bacteria; kingdom Bacillati; phylum Actinomycetota; class Actinomycetes; order Micrococcales; family Micrococcaceae; genus Arthrobacter; species Arthrobacter sp. SLBN-53. The sequence continues at coordinate 4,617,327 of NZ_VFNN01000001.1, read as the reverse complement.
GCTGATCTACGAGCTGGCCCTGCTCACGCTGTCCACCAGCCTGCACGGCGGCGGTATCGTCGCGACCTCGCTGATCGTGGCGGGCTTCGTGGCCGCCCTCGGCGCCGGCGCGCTGGCGGTCAAACCACTCCTCGGCCACGCCGCCATCACCTTCATCGCGGTGGAGACCCTACTCGGCCTCATCGGCGGATTATCGGCTGCCGCAATGTATGTGGCCTTCTCGTTCATCGGGGACGGATTGTGGATCCTGGTGCTGGGCACGGCATTGATCGGCACCCTTGTGGGCGCCGAGGTCCCGCTGTTGATGACGCTGTTACAGCGCGGCCGAACCGCGGGTGCCGCCGACACCGGTCGGGTGCTGGCCAACCTGAACGCCGCGGATTATCTGGGCGCGCTGATCGGCGGACTCGCCTGGCCCTTCTTGGTGCTGCCGCAGCTCGGGATGATCCGTGGCGCCGCGGTCACCGGGATGATCAATCTGGCTGCCGCCGCGGTGGTCTCGGTGTTCCTGCTGCGCAGCATCATCGGTCGTCGCCAGCTCGGCGCGGCGCTGGCCGTGCTGATCACCGCCGCGGTGACGTTGACCGCGCTGATCGTCGCGTCCGACGGTATCCAGACCACCACCAGGCAGCGGCTCTACGCCGACCCCATCATCGCCTACCGACAATCGGCCTATCAGGAGATCGTCGTCACCCGCCGCGGCACCGACACCCGGCTGTATCTCGATGGCGGGCTGCAGTTCTCGACGCGTGACGAATACCGCTACACCGAAAGCCTGGTCTATCCCGCCGTGGGCGAGGGCGCGCGGGCGGTACTGATCCTCGGCGGCGGCGACGGCCTGGCCGCTCGCGAACTGCTGCGGATGCCCCGCGTCGAGACCATCGTGCAGGTGGAACTGGACCCGGCGGTCATCGAGCTGGCCCGCGGCCCGCTGCGCGATACCAACGGCGGTGCGCTTGATGATCCTCGCGTGCAGGTGATCATCGACGACGCGATGACCTGGCTACGCGATCCCACCGTGCGGCCGGCGGGTGGCTTCGACTCGGTCATCATCGATCTGCCCGATCCCGACAATCCGGTCCTGGGCCGGCTGTATTCGGTCGAGTTCTACGCGATGCTCACCAGGGTGCTCGCGCCCGATGCGCTTGTCGTGGTGCAGTCGGGCAGCCCGTTCTCGACGCCGAACGCATTCTGGCGGACGGTGTCCACACTGGGTGCGGCCGGCTTCGCGGTGACGCCCTATCACGTTCACGTCCCGACCTTCGGCGACTGGGGTTTCGCGCTGGCGCGGTACGGCGCATCGGCACCGCAGCCCACGCTGCCCGCCGATGCACCGGTATTGCGCTTCATGACATCGGATGTGTTGCGCGCGGCGACGGTCTTCCCGCCGGACAACGCGCCGCGGGTGCTGCCGCCCTCGACGTTGGAGAACCCGCGCATCGTCGAGGACATGCGACAGGGGTACCGCTAGGACTGATCCGTCGGCTCCGGCCCGTCGCTCAGCAGCTTCACGAACCCGTCCTCGTCGAGCACAGGCACACCCAGCTCTATCGCCTTGTCGTACTTGGAACCCGGCGCATCACCGGCGACGACGTAGGAGGTCTTCTTCGACACCGATCCGGCAGCCTTGCCGCCGCGGGCCAGAATCGCCTCCTTGGCCTCGTCGCGTGAGAAGCCGGTCAGCGAGCCGGTGACGACGATGGACAAGCCCTCCAGCGTGCGCTCGATACCGGCGTCCCGCTCGTCGACCATGCGCACGCCGGCGTCCTGCCATTTGTCGACGATCGTGCGATGCCAGTCGACGTCGAACCATTCGATGACGGCGGCGGCGATGGTCGGCCCGACACCCTCGACGGCGGCCAACTCCGCCTCCGAGGCCGCCCGGATGGCATCGAGGCTGCCGAACTCGCCGGCCAGTGCACGGGCCGCGGTGGGGCCGACATGCCGGATGGACAGCGCGACCAGCACCCGCCACAGCGGTTGGGACTTCGCTTTGTCCAGGTTGGCCAGCAACCGTTTACCGTTGGCCGAGAGTGCACCGGCCTTGGTGGTGAACAGGTCGGTCTGCAGTAGTTGCTCTGCGGTCAGCGTGAAGAGATCGCCCTCGTCGGTGATGGCCCCCGCCTGCAGCAGCGCACTGGCCGCCTCGTAGCCGAGTCCCTCGATATCGAACGCACCCCGACCCGCGACGTGAAAAACGCGCTCGCGCAACTGTGCCGGGCACGTTCGGGTGTTCGGGCAACGGATGTCGGCATCGCCCTCCTTGGCAGGCGCCAGCGTTGTCCCGCATTCCGGGCAGTGGGTCGGCATGACGAATTCGCGTTCACTGCCATCGCGCAGATCCACCACGGGCGCGAGCACCTCGGGGATGACATCGCCGGCCTTGCGGATGACCACCGTGTCACCGATCAGCACACCCTTGCGCTTGACTTCGGACGCGTTGTGCAGGGTGGCCAGCCCGACTGTCGACCCGGCGACCTTGACCGGCTCCATGTAGGCGAACGGGGTGACCCGTCCGGTGCGTCCGACGTTGACCCGGATATCGAGGAGTTTGGTGGTGACCTCCTCGGGCGGGTACTTGTAGGCGATCGCCCAGCGCGGTGCGCGCGAGGTGGCGCCGAGGCGACGTTGCAGGGACACGTCGTCGACCTTGACCACCAGGCCGTCGATCTCGTGTTCGACGTCGTGACGGTGCTCACCCCAGTAGGCGATGCGTTCGGCGACCGCCGCGATGCCGCGGACCCGGGTGGTGTGGGTGGACACCGACAGCCCCCAGGCACCCAGCGCCCGGTAGGCATCGTGCAACGAGGTCGGACTGAACCCCTCGGCCTTGCCGAGACCGTGACAGATCATCCGCAGCCGCCGCCGCGCGGTCACCGCAGGATTCTTCTGGCGCAACGATCCGGCGGCGCTGTTGCGCGGATTGGCGAACGGCGGCTTTCCCTCGGCCACCAGACCGGCGTTGAGTTCCTCGAAATCGGCGACCCGGAAGAACACCTCGCCGCGCACCTCGAGCACCGCAGGAACGGGGAATTCGTCTGTGCCGGTGAGCCGTTCGGGGATATCCTCGATGGTGCGGGCATTCAAGGTGACATCTTCACCGCTGCGGCCGTCGCCGCGGGTGGCCGCGCGCACCAACACACCGTCGCGGTACACCAGCGCCAACGCGACACCGTCGATCTTGAGCTCGCACAGGTAGTCGATCTCGGTACCTATCTCGGCACCCAACCGCGCCGCCCACGCCGACAGTTCGTCGGTGTCGAAGGCGTTGTCCAGCGAGAGCATCCGCTCCAGGTGATCGGCCGCGGCGAAATCGGTGGCGAAGCCGGCACCCCCGACCAGCTGCGTGGGCGAATCCGGGGTGCGCAGTTCGGGGTATTGCTCCTCGAGCGCCTCCAGCCGGCGCAGCAGTACGTCGAAATCCGCGTCGGAGATGACCGGGGCGTCCCTGACGTAGTACCGGAACTGGTGCCCCCGCACCTCCTCGGCAAGTTCCTGCCAGCGACCACGCGCCTCTGCATCCGGTGAGCTCACTCTGGTCAGGTTAGTCCAGGGCACCGACGCCTCGACGTTATCCGGCCCACCAGCAAAAAGGGCGCCGAAGGCGGGGCGGCGAGCGATTAAACTCATCATCTGTGCCACATCCGGTGATGTTCTCCGACGATGATTTCGGGTTGGCCGAACTGCGCATCGTGACCCTCGGCTTCCCGGAGACGTTCGAGAAGGTGTCCTGGGGCCGACCGGTGTTCTGCGCACCGAAGATGTTCGCCATGTACGGCGGCACCGCGAAATCCGATGGCGCGATGATCTCCTACCCCTACTCCCTGCTGGTCAAGGTCGACGAGTCCGACCGGCGCTCGCTGGAACAAGACGACCGATTCTTCTTCCCCGCCTATATGGGCCCGTTCGGCTGGCTGGGCATGGATCTCACCGCGGCAGAGGTGGATTGGGACGAGGTGCGGGAGTTGGTCGACGCATCGTTCCGGCTGGTGGCGGCCAAGAGACTGATCCGCGAGCTCGACACGCGATGACCGGCATCTTCACGTTTCACCTCGCCCAGATGCCCGCGCACGTGAGCATGCCGCTGCTGCGGCGGCCGCCCGCGGCGGACGGTCTGCGGCACGCCGAGTGCCTGGCCCTGATGCGGTTGGGCGCGCCGGCATTGTCCCCCGAGCGGATGCAGCTGCGCCGGATGGCGATGTTCGCCCGATGGGACGACGAGGCCGCCCTCGAGACCTTCCTGAACGGCACTCAGGGTGGCTGGTTCGCCGCGGGATGGCATGTCCGGATGACCTTCCTGCGCCGCTGGTCCACGGTGAGCGAGCTGTCCGATCTGCCCCCGCAGACCACCCGCTGGGAGGATGACGAGCCCGTCGTCGCCGTCACGCTGGCCCGGATGCGGTTGCCGGAACTGCCGCGCTTCCTGTCGTGGGGCCGCCCGGTGGAGCGGCTGGTGCGCGATCATCCCGATGCCACGCTGGCGCTGGCCGCGATGCGCCCGCCGCGATCGGTATCGACCTTCTCGATCTGGCGGTCGGTGCAGTCGATGACCGATATGGTCCACGGGCGGGCATCGGCCGGGATCGACCATCCGAGCCGCCATGCCGACGCGATGACCGAACGTCGCCGCCGCGACTTCCACCGGGAGTTCGCAACCTACCGGTTCCGCCCGCTGTCCGAGCACGGGTACTGGAACGGTCGGACCGGTTACGTCCCGTGGCGTTCCAACTTGTAGTGCAACCGGACCGCGGGCATGTTCCAGATCCGCAGCACATGATCGGTGCGCAACACCGCCTCGTCGTCGAGATAGAGATCGAACGTCTCGTGCAAGGGCACCCGGCGGGCGAAATGCCTGCCGCGGTCACGGACCAGGATGTAGGCGCCGTCGGTGCCCCACGATCCGTTCGGTGAGACCAGGCGCAGACCTCCACCGGGCCGGTGTTGCGGCTGCAGGAAGACCTGCAGATTGCCGTCCTCCAGCGGGAAGGCGACGTGCACACTCGGCCGTTGGGCACCGGGAAGCGTTGCGCGCGAATAACACCCACTGAACACCGTGTCACCGCTGCGGCGCAGGGTGCGCACCCACGCCGCGGCGGCCTGGTCACCGGCGGCATCGCTGATCACCGACACCCTGCCGTCCATGCCGTAAGCCACGTCCAGCGGACGCATCGGCAACGCCAGTTGCTGCACCCGCCTGCCGAAAAGCCGTGACACCGCTTCCCCGGCCGGCCAGAACAGCGGGGACCAACTGCTCCACACCTCCATCCGCCATCGGGCCGTGCGGGTGTAGAAATCGTGGATCACCGGGTGCACCACGGCGGGATCGAAGCCGGGCCCCGCCAGCACCGACAGCGACGGCTGCAGGCCGGCGTCGGGGTCGTCGTCGACAAGTGTTCCACCGCGCCGGGCCGCTTCGGCCGGCATCCAGCCCTCGACGCCCATCGGGGCGGCCAGCCAGGACTCGTCGCCGTGCGGGTCGACCTCCCGGCCGGTCGCGCGCCAGAACTTGCGCGTCGCCAAATCCAGCGCGGACAACTTCATCCGCCCGATCCTAAGTGGTCTTCAGAAACGTCCGTAGCCGGTCGAGGACGAGCTCGGGACACTGTTCGACGATCCAGTGCCCCACACCGGGCACCAGCTCGAGCTCGAAGTCCGAACAGTGTTCGGGCAATACCCGCAGCAGTTCCGGTGTCAGCACCTTGTCGTCGGTGCCGTGCAGCCATCGCACCGGAACGTTCACCTTGTGGTGGTCGAATTCGCCGCGCAGCCAACGGATTGCCTCCCGCCGCTGAAACGTGCGATACCAGCGCGAGCCCGCCTCGGCGTAGCCGGGACGACGCATGCAGTCGACGTAGAACGCGATATCGGCGGGCGGTGTCTGGAACTGCCCACCCACCCACGGTCCGAGCAGGTTGAAATAGCGCGCCTTGCGATCGGCGATGACCCGTGGCCCGATCACCGGCAACATCATCGGGACCTGGTACCACATGCGCCAGAAGTTCAGGATCGCCTCCCGGTCGTGCTTGAGCCACGGCACGGCGGTGTTCATCCCCATGAACGCCGCCACCTTCGCCGGGTGGCGCAACATGAAGATGGTGGCCACCGGTCCGCCCCAGTCGTGGGCGACGAGCTTCACCGGGCCCACGCCGAGACGATCGCAGACCGCGGCAAGATCATCTGCCATATCGTTCTTCAGATAGCGATCTCGCGGTGCCGAACTCCACCCCGCCCCGCGAAGGTCCGGACACAGCACTCGATAGCCGTCGGCCGCCAGTGGAGCGATGAGTTCGCGCCACTCCCACCAGTTCTGCGGGAACCCGTGGATGAACATCACCGGCTGACCGTCGGCGGGACCGGCATCGGCGACATGGATCCGCACGCCCGAACCGAGGTCGACATAGCGGTGTTCGACGCCGGGAAGATCGGGCGGGCTGTCTGTGACGACGGGCATCACGACACTGTACGTTATCCGGTACCGCCGGTATCACAGCGATTGGCGACCATCCGCGCGAGCCGCCCACACGAGCGGGCGAGTCATGATGAGATAGGCGACACCATGAGTATCGACAGCCCCTTCCCCCAGGTGCAGATTCCCACGTCAAGCGTCTACGACTACCTCTTCGCCGATATCGATCCGGCGGTGCTCGACGAGGTCGCGTTGTTGGACACCAAATCGAACACTCCGACCACCTACCGCGAGATGATCGGGCGCATCGACGCCTTCGCCGGCGCGCTGGCCCACCGCGGTCTCGGGCCGGGGGATGTCATCGGCCTGCTCGCCCCCAACAGCGCGGCCTTCGCCGTCGCGTTCCACGGGATCCTGCGGGCGGGCGCCACCGCGACCACCATCAATGCACTGTTCACCGCCAATGACATCACCAAGCAGCTCAAGGACTCCAAAGCCGCACTGCTGGTGACGATCTCGGCTCTCAAGCCACAGGCCGTGCAGGGCGCACAGGGCGCTGGTCTCGACCCATCGGCGGTCGTCGTGCTCGACGGTCCCGGGGCCGATGCCGACGGGCATCCCAACGCCGCGGACCTGCTCGGTGCCGGCCACGCCGCACCGACCGTCGAATTCGATCCGGCCACACATCTGGCGGTGCTCCCCTACAGCTCGGGAACCACCGGAAATCCCAAGGGCGTGATGCTGACCCATCGCAACCTGGTGGCCAATGTCGCCCAGATCCGCCCGCTGCAGAAGATGACCGCCGGTGACCGGGTGCTGGCGGTGCTGCCGTTCTTCCACATCTACGGCATGACGGTGCTGCTCAACGCCGCCCTGCACGCACGGGCGCAACTGGTCATCATGCCCAGCTTCGATCTGACCGAGTTCCTGTCCAACATCGCCGAGCAGAAGTGCACGCACGCCTTCATCGCCCCGCCGGTCGCGGTGGCATTGGCCAAGCATCCGCTGGTCGACGAGTACGACCTGTCCTCGCTGCACGGCATCATGTCCGGCGCCGCACCGCTGGACGAGGAACTGGGCAAGGCCGTCACCGCCCGGCTGGGCACACCGCTGGTGCAGGGGTACGGCATGAGCGAGCTCAGCCCGGTGAGCCACCTGACCCCGTTCGACGGCGGCCAGGAGTCGCTCGGCACGAGCGCACCGATGAGTTCGTGCGGTTGGACGGTGCCCAACTCGTCGAGCAAGCTGATCGACCCGGAGACCGGCGCCGAGATCGGGCTCCCGGAGTCGGGCTTGTCCGACACCGGCGAACTGTGGTTCAAGGGGCCCAATGTGATGGCCGGTTATCTGAACAACGAGGAGGCCACCCGGCAGACCATCGACGCCGACGGCTTCCTGCACACCGGCGATCTGGCCCGGGTCGACGCCACCGGCTGCGTGTTCATCGTCGATCGACTCAAGGAGCTGATCAAGTACAAGGGCTACCAGGTGCCCCCCGCCGAGCTGGAAGCCGTCCTGCTCGGCCATCCTTCGATCGCGGACGCCGCGGTCATCGGTGTCGTCGACACCGAGTCCGGCGAGGAAGTGCCCAAGGCGTTCGTGGTGCGCCAGCCCGATACCGAGCTCACCGCCGACGCCGTGATGGATTACGTCGCCGGCGAGGTCGCGGCGTACAAGAAGGTGCGGCAGGTCGCGTTCATCGACGCCATCCCGAAATCGGCGTCCGGGAAGATCCTGCGCAAGGACCTACGCGGCAGCTGAGGTGGGCCGGCGGTCAGATCGCATCGGGATCGGCCGCCAGTCCGTCGGCCGCCTTCTGCGCCAGTGACAGGGCGGCACGTGCCCAGCCCTCGGTCGCGCCACCCAGACCACAGGCCGGGGTGATTCCGACGCGATCCCGCAGGATCGTGCGGGCGAATCCGAGCCGGTCGGTCACCGCCGCGGCCGCAGCGGCGGCGTGTTCGGGCACCCACCGCTGCGCGGGGGCGGTGCCGGGAACCACCCCGAGCAACACGGTGCGGCCCGACTCGATGAACTCCCCCACCCCGTCCAGATCGCCTGCCCCCAGTGTCGAGGCATCAACCGAGATCGCGGCCAATGCACTGCGCTGCAACAACATCCACGGCAGATCGGCGGCGCAGCTGTGCAGGGCGACCGGTCCGCCGACGGCGCCGATCACCTCGTCGAGCAGCGCCGCGGCCAGCTGCTCGTCGACCGGGTGCACCGGCGACAGACTGGTGACACCGGTCAACCGGCCGGCCAGCGCGGCGGGCAGGGTTGGCTCGTCGAGCTGCACGACGACGTCGGCGTCCAGTCGCCGGGCGACCTCGGCGCGGTGGGCAGCCAGGCCCTCGGACAGCGATCCGGCCAGATCACGCAACGCTCCGGCGTCGGTGATCGCGCGGTGGCCGTTGGGTAGCTCGAGTTCGGCGGCCAAGGTGACGGGCCCCGCGGCCTGCACCTTGACGGTGCGGCCCTGCCCACGCAGCCCGGCCTTCTCCCATGCCTCCTCGAGCGCATCGAGGTCCTCGTTGAGCAGGCTGATCGCGCGCCGGAGCACCGCGCTGCGGCCACCGGCGATGCGGTAGGCCCGCGGCGCGGTATCGATGCCGATGTCGACGAGCAACGCGCCGGTGCGACCGATCATGTCGGCACCGACACCGCGGCCCGGAAGTTCCACCACATGCGCCAGCGAGTGCAACTCCCCGACGACGATCTCGGCGGCCTGATGCGCCGAGACACCCGGCCAGGAGCCGATGCCGGTGGCGGCGGCGAAAGTGTTCACGCGCGCGCGACGGTTGCGCTGGCGATGACCTCGTCACCGTCGGGGTCCGGCCGGTAGAGCACCATCGTCTGGCCCGGTGCCACCCCGCGCAGCGGTTCACGCAGGTCGGCCATCAATCGGCCGTCCGCGACGTCGACGACGGACGCGGCCAGTCCGCCGTGCGCGCGCACCTGGATGACACCCTCGACCGGCCCCTCGGGCGCGACGCCTGCGGTGAAAACCGGCTTGTCGCCGACGAGTTCACGGACGTCGAGATCTTCGGCGGGGCCGACGCGCACCGTGCCGGTGGCGGCATCGATGCCCGTGACATAGCGCGGCTGACCGTCGGGGCCGGGACCGGCGATGCCCAGGCCCTTGCGCTGGCCGATGGTGAAGCCGTGCACACCCTCGTGTTCGGCCAGCACGGTCCCCCCGGCGTCGATCACCGCGCCGGGGCGGATGCCGATCTTGGCGCCGAGGAAGGCGCGGGTGTCACCGGAGGGGATGAAGCAGATGTCGTGGCTGTCCGGTTTCTCGGCGACCGCGAGCCCACGGCGGGCCGCCTCGGCACGGATCTCCGACTTCGGAGTATCGCCGATCGGGAAGACGGCGTGGCGCAACTGGTCTGCGGTCAGCACCGCGAGCACGTAGGACTGGTCCTTGTCGGCATCGACGGCGCGGCGCAGCCGGCCTTCGGACAGCCGGGCGTAGTGGCCGGTGGCCACCGCGTCGAATCCGAGCGCCAGGGCCCGCGCGGACAGCGCGGAGAACTTGATCGTCTCATTGCATTTCACGCACGGGTTGGGCGTCTCGCCGCGGGCGTAGGAGTCGACGAAATCGTCGATCACCTCTTCCTTGAAGCGATCCGCGAAATCCCACACATAGAAAGGGATGTCGAGAACATCGGCGACGCGCCGCGCGTCGCCGGCATCCTCCTTGGAGCAACACCCCCGCGACCCGGTGCGCAGCGTGCCCGGCGCGGACGACAACGCGAGGTGCACGCCGACGACATCGTGTCCGGCGTCGACCATGCGCGCGGCGGCCACCGAGGAATCGACCCCGCCGCTCATCGCGACCAATACCCTCATGCGCGGGTCCCCGCACTGGCCAGCGCGGCCTCCCTGGCGCGCTGCACCGCCGCGGGCAGCACGGCCAGCGCGGCATCCACATCGGCTTCGGTGCTGGTGTGACCCAGCGACAATCGCAACGATCCCCGCGCGGCCGCCGGATCGGCGCCCATCGCGATCAAGACGTGGGAGGGCTGGGCGACCCCGGCGGTACATGCCGAACCGGTCGAGCACTCGATACCCTTGGCGTCCAGCAGCATCAGCAGGGCATCGCCCTCGCAACCGCGAAAGGTGAAGTGCGCGTTGCCCGGTAGCCTGCGATCGCGACCGGCACCGTTGACGTCGACGTCCTCGATGCCGGCATGCACACCGGCGATCAGCCGGTCGCGCAGCGCCGCGACGCGGGCGCCGTTGTCGGCCAGCTCGTCGACAGCGGCCCTCGCCGCGGCGGCCATGCCGACCGCGCCGGCGACATCCGGTGTCCCGGAGCGCACATCGCGTTCCTGACCACCGCCGTGCAGCACGGGTACGCACGCCGTGTCGCGGCGCAGCAGCAACGCGCCGACACCGGCCGGGCCGCCGAACTTGTGAGCGGCCAGGCTCATCGCCGACAGGCCGCTGGCGGCGAAGTCGACGGGGATGTGCCCGACCGCCTGGATGGCATCGCTGTGGATGGGCACATCGAACTCGGCGGCGACGGCAGCCAGCTCGGCGATCGGCGAGATGGTGCCCACCTCGTTGTTGGCCCACATCAACGACACCAACGCCACATCGTCGTGGGCGGCGAGCACCGTGCGCAGATCCTCCGCCGACACCGCACCCTCGGCGTCCACCGGCAACCAGGTGACGTCGGCACCCTCGTGCTCGACGAGCCACTCGACGGCATCGAGCACGGCGTGGTGTTCCACCGGCGCGCTGACGATGCGGCGGCGGCGCGGATCGGCGTCGCGGCGCGCCCAGAAGATGCCCTTGATGGCCAAGTTGTCCGATTCGGTGCCGCCCGCGGTGAAGATCACTTCCGACGGGCGCGCGCCCAGCAGCTGCGCCAGCGTCTCGCGGGCCTCCTCCATGCGGCGCCGGGCGGCCCGACCGGAGGTGTGCAGCGAGGAGGCATTGCCCACCGTGCTCAGCACCGACGTCATCGCCTCGATGGCAGCGGGGTGCATCGGGGTGGTGGCGGCGTGGTCCAGGTAAGCGGCGCTCATGGCCCATCCAGGATAGCCGCCGCGAGCGCTCGCCCGATCCAGCGCGGTCAGGCCACCAATACCTCACCGGCCGCGGCGCCCGTATCGGCGGTCCTGGCCGCGCGCCGGTGGCCCGCGACAGCCCCGGGACCACGCACGGCGGCCTCGCAACGAGCGGCCAGATCCCGGCGATCGGCACCCGGCAGCTCCAGGGACTGCACCTGCACGTGCACGACGGTGCGCCGGGCGGTGACCAGGCGGCGGATGGAGGCCAGCAGGGTGTCCTCACCGATATAGGCGGGCACCGTCGACGGGCTGCCGTCGCGGTGGTGGTAGGTCAGCCGCAGCGGTTGCACGGGGCGCCCCGCGTCGACGGCGGCCTGGAACATCGCCGGGCGGAACGGGCCGTAGCCGAGGCCACACCAGGTGGTTCCCTCGGGAAAGGCGACCACGGTGTGCCCGCCGCGTAACCGGGCCGCGACCGCACCGACGACCGCGGGCAGCCGGCGCAGGTTCTCCCGCTCGATCGGGATCACCTTCATGATCCTGGCGACGACGCCCAGGGCCGGCCAGTCGATCAGATCGGCGCGGGCGACGAACGATCCCGGCAGCACCGCACCGATGCTGAAGATGTCCAGCCAGGACACATGCCCGCTGACCACCAGGACACCGCGCAGGTTGCGGATCGGGCCGCCGGACACGGTGATCCGCACGCCGACGCAGCGCAGCATCAGCCGGCAGTAGGCGCGTTGCAGGTGTGAGCGGCCTGGCAACGGCACGGCCAGCAGCGGCACGGCGAGGAAGAGCAGCACCGCACCGGTCACCCGCAGCGTGGTACGGGTCCAGACGGCCGGTCGTGAGCCCAGCGCCGCGGCACCGGCGTGCATGCAGCCTTCGTCGCAGGTTGCCTTGGGCAACCAGGGATTTCCGGTGACGGTCACGAGCGTGCCTCCCCCTCGGTGGCCTGCGACACCGAGCGCAGGCGTTTCAGATAGCGGATGTCGGCGTTGCGCTTGCCCAGCAGGGCCGGGAAGTCACCGACGCCGAACTCGGGATCGTGGGCCGGTTCGCCGCACACCTGGGCGCCGAGGCGCAGGTAGCCGCGCATCAGCGCGGGCACGCTGACCCGGGCCGGTGGCGCGATGTCGTCAAGCCCGCGGCCGTCGATGATCACCGGGCGGTAGGGCCGCACCGTGTACGCGGCGGGCGCGCGGTGGCGACGCATCACGAAATCGCGCACCCCGCGCAGCTCGCTGCCGGGTACCTCACCGGCGGGATGCGTCGGCACCGACACACACCCGGTGACGTAGTCGTAGCCACAGCGGTCCAGGTAGGCCAGGATGCCCGCCCACATCAGCAGCACCACACCGCCGTTGCGGTGGTCCGAGCGCACCACGGCACGCCCCATCTCGACCAGTGACGGCCGCAGGGCGTCCAGCGAGCGGACGTCGAATTCGGTTGCGGTGTAGAGACTTCCGGCTGCGATGGCACCCGGCGGCGGCAGCATCCGGTAGCAGCCGACCAACTCTCCGGAACCATCCTCGCGGACCAGCAGGTGATCGCAGTACTGGTCGAAGCGGTCGGCGTCCAGGCCGTCGGGGCTCACGGTCAAGGCGAAACCGGGCTCGGAGGTGAACACCTCGTGACGCAGCCGCTGGGCCGCCTCGATGTGCTCGGGCTCGGCGGACAACAGCAGGGTGTAGCGCGGCGCCGGGACGCCCGAGATCACCTGCTCGGTGTCATCGGCCGGTATGAGTACTGATGCGGTGCTCATGCGGTCCCCTCGCAGGCTCGGGTCCCGCATGCCACCTGTTGGTTCGCTCCGCAAGCGTCGCTCATGCGATTCCCTCGCAGGCTCGGGTCCCGCATGCCACCTGTTGGTTCGCTCCGCAAGCGTCGCTCATATGCAGCACGGTCGCGCCTGCGGATCTCCAGACGGCATCGCCAGCGTGACGTGTCCGTGCACGAAACATGAACACCGCGGCCACAGCGCGCCGAGATGAACGTTTCTGCGGTCTGCAGGCCTGTATGAGCGCAGAAACGTCGATCTCGAAGTGACCACACACACAAAAGCGCCCCGGGAACTGGTGTCCCGGGGCGCCTCTGTTGGTTGTCGAGCTGCTTAACCCTTGCGGGCCTTGACCGCCTCGGTCAGCTGCGGGGTGACCTTGAACAGGTCGCCCACGATGCCGAGGTCGGCGATCTCGAAGATCGGCGCCTCTTCGTCCTTGTTGACCGCGATGATCGTCTTGGACGTCTGCATGCCGGCGCGGTGCTGGATCGCACCGGAGATGCCGAGCGCGATGTACAGCTGCGGCGACACGGTCTTACCGGTCTGGCCGACCTGGAACTGACCGGCGTAGTAACCGGAGTCCACCGCGGCGCGCGAGGCGCCGACGGCGCCGCCGAGCGAATCGGCGAGCTCCTCGACGACCTTGAAGTTCTCCTCGCTGCCGACACCACGACCACCGGCGACCACGACGCTGGCCTCGGTGAGCTCGGGACGGTCACCGGCGACGACCGGCTCGCGCGACGTGATCTTCGTCGCATTCTCGGCCTGGGCCGGAACCTCGACCTCGACGACCTCACCGGCACCGTCGGCGGGCTCGGCGTCGACGGCACCCGGGCGGATGGTGATGACGGGCAGTTCGCCGGTGGCCTGCGCCTCGACGGTGAACGCGCCACCGAAGATGCTGTAGACCCCGATGCCGCCGTCCTTCAGGCCGACGACGTCGACCAGCAGGCCGGAGCCCAGCCGCGCGGCCAGCCGGCCGGCAACCTCTTTGCCCTCGGCGCTGGCGGCGATGACCACACCGGCAGGCGATGCGGACTCGACGAGCGAGGCCAGCACGTCGACCTTCGGGGTGACCAGGAAGTTGTCCACGTCGGCGGACTCGGCGACGTAGATCTTGGCCGCGCCGGCGGCCTTGAGACCGTCGGTCAGGCCGGCGGCGGTGCCGGGAGCGCCCACCACGACGGCGGACGGCTCACCCAGCACGCGGGCAGCGGTGATGAGTTCGGTGCTGACCTTCTTCAGTGCACCTTCGGCGTGCTCGACGAGCACGAGTACTTCAGCCATGAATCTGTCCTTTGAGTGTGTGTCTGAGGGTCAGCTACTAGATCAACTTCTGGGCGACCAGGTACTCGGCGACCTTGGTGCCGCCTTCGCCCTCGTCGGTGATCTTCTCGCCGGCGGTCTTCGGGGGCTTCGGGGTGGACGAGAGCACCTTGGTGCCTGCGTTGGCCACGCCGACCTCGTCGGGCTCGACACCGATCTCGGCCAAGGTCAGGACGGTGACTTCCTTCTTCTTCGCGGCCATGATGCCCTTGAAGGACGGGAAGCGCGGCTCGTTGATCTTCTCGTTGACGCTGACCACGGCGGGCAGGGTGGCCTCCAGGCCGAAGACACCGTCGTCGGTCTCGCGCTCGGCGGTGACCTTGCCGCCCTCGACATTGAGCTTGCGCACGTGGGTGAGCTGCGGCAGACCGAGGTACTCGGCGATGACGGCAGGCACGGCGCCGCCAACACCGTCGGTGGCCTCGTTACCGGCGATCACCAGTTCGGTGCCCTCGATGGTGCCCAGCGCGCGGGCCAGCGCCCAACCCGTCTGGATGAGGTCCGAGCCGTGCAGGCCGTCGTCCTTGAGGTGGACGGCCTTGTCGGCGCCCATGGACAGTGCCTTGCGGATGGCCTCGGTGGCGCGCTCGGGGCCTGCGGTCAGCACGGTCACCGTGCTGTCGCCACCTTCACGTTCCTTGATGAGCAGCGCTTCTTCGACGGCGCGCTCGTTGATCTCGTCGAGCACGGCATCAGCCGCCTCGCGATCGAGCGTGTAGTCACCGTCGGAGAGCTTGCGTTCCGACCAGGTATCAGGGACCTGCTTGATCAGGACCACGATGTTCGTCATGAGTGTGGTTCGTCCTCCTCGATGAGGCCGTCTGCCGGCCTGGCAATATCACGTTTCACGCAACGGCCTCCAGGTTACTCGCCGGTAACTTGAGCGGCACGTACGGACACCATAACTGGTCAATCGCCATCTACCGACCGCACGGTCGGTCGGGCGTCCGTTCGCGAACCGGCCGTCACGGGTTAGCCTGCCTTCCAATGAGCACATTCGGTTCGGTCGAGAACTCCGGTGGTCCCGCCAAGGCGGGCACCGACGTCGACCCTTGTCTGCCCCTGACCGGTGAACGGACCATTCCGGGCCTTGCCGAGGAGAACTACTGGTTCCGCCGCCACGAGGTCGTCTACCAGCGTCTGGCCGACCGCTGCGCCGGCCGTGACGTGTTGGAAGCCGGACCCGGCGAGGGTTACGGCGCCGACCTGATCGCGCAGGTGGCCCGCTCCGTGGTGGGCGTCGACTACGACGAACAGGCCGTCGCACACATCCGGGCCAAGTACCCGCGGGTACAGATGACCCTCGGCAACCTCGCCGAGTTGCCGCTGGCGGACGGGTCGGTGGACGTGGTGGTCAACTTCCAGGTCATCGAGCACCTCTGGGATCAGGGGCAGTTCGTCGGCGAATGCGCACGCGTGTTGCGGCCCGGCGGGCTGTTGCTGATGTCGACGCCGAACCGCATCACCTTCTCCCCGGGCCGCGACACCCCGCTGAACCCCTTCCACACCCGTGAGCTCAATGCCGCCGAACTCACCGAACTCCTCGTCGAGGGCGGCTTCCGCGTCGAGTCCATGCTCGGGGTGTTCCATGGCCCCGGTCTTGCCGAGCTCGACGCGCGCCACGGCGGTTCGATCATCGAGGCGCAGATCCAGCGTGCGGTGGCCGATGCCCCGTGGTCGGCGGAGCTGCTCGCCGATGTCGCCGCGGTGCGTACCGAGGACTTCGACCTGGTCGAGGACGGCCAGGACAACCGTGCCATCGATGACAGCCTGGACCTGGTGGCGATCGCGGTGCGCGGTGACTGAGCACAACCCCACCCCGGGGATGTTCACGCTGGTGCTGCACACGCACCTGCCGTGGCTGGCCCATCACGGCCGCTGGCCGGTGGGCGAAGAGTGGCTCTACCAGTCCTGGGCCGCCTGCTATCTGCCGCTGGTGCGGGTTCTGCGCACCCTGGCCGACGAGGGCCGCGGCAACCTGCTGTCGCTCGGCATGACACCGGTGGTCACCGCCCAACTCGACGACCCCTACTGCCTGACCGGCATGCACCACTGGCTGGCCAACTGGCAGCTGCGCGCCCAGGAGGCAACCACGGTCAGCAGCGGACCCGACACCGGCTACGCATCGCCGGAAGCGATGCGGCAGTTCGGGATCCGCGAGTACGACGCCGCCACAGCGGCGATGGCCGACTTCACCACGCTGTGGCGGCACGGCGGCAGCCCCCTGCTGCGCCCACTCGTCGAGGCCGGCACCATCGAGTTGCTCGGCGGTCCGCTGGCCCACCCGTTCCAGCCGTTGCTCAACCCGCGGCTGCGCGAGTTCGCGCTGCGCGAGGGTCTCGCCGATGCCCGGCACCGCATCGGCCACACCCCGACCGGCATCTGGGCCCCCGAGTGCGCCTACGCACCGGGAATGGAAATCGGTTATGCCGCAGCCGGTGTCGGCCATTTCATGGTCGACGGCCCGTCGCTGCACGGTGACACCGCGCTGGGCCGCACCGTCGGCGACAGCGACGTGGTGGCCTTCGGCCGCGACCTCCAGGTCAGCTATCGGGTCTGGTCCCCCAAATCCGGCTATCCCGGTCACGCCGCCTACCGCGACTTCCACACCTACGACCACCTCACCGGCCTCAAGCCGGCCAGGGTGACCGGGCGCAACGTGGCATCGGAGGACAAGGCGCCGTATGACCCCGAGCGCGCCGACCGCGCCATCGACGTGCACGTCGCCGATTTCGTCGAAGTGGTGCGGCGCAGGCTGATCGACGAGTCCGACCGGATCGGTCGTCCGGCACACGTGGTGGCCGCGTTCGACACCGAGCTGTTCGGGCATTGGTGGTACGAGGGCCCGCAATGGCTGGAGCGGCTGCTGCGGGCGCTGCCCGCCGCAGGTATCCGCGTCGGCACCCTCGCCGATGCCATCGCCGACGGCTTCGTCGGCGGGCCGGTCGAATTGCCGCCCAGCTCATGGGGTTCCGGTAAGGACTGGCAGGTCTGGAACGGCCCCAAGGTCACCGATCTGGTCCAGCTCAACGCCGAGGTCGTCGACACCGCACTGGCCGCGGTCGACAAGGCGATGATGCACCCCGACGCGGGCGGGCGCGATATGGTCGCCGACCAGATCCTGCGGGAAACGCTGCTCACGGTCTCCAGTGACTGGCCGTTCATGGTCAGCAAGGATTCGGCCGCCGAATACGCCCGCTATCGGGCGCATCTGCATGCCCACGCCACTCGCGAGATCAGCGCCGCGCTGGCCTCCGGGCGCCGTCCCCAGGCCCAGCGGCTGGCCGAGGACTGGAATCGAGCCGACGGACTGTTCGGGGCACTGGACGCCCGGAGGCTGCCGCGATGACCGCCCCGTTCCCGGCGAGCGTGCGTGTCGGCAGCCCGACACGCCATGTTCGGCCCAGAGTCGAGGCACGCTCGCATGCCGTCAGAGGTGCCCACCGATGAAGATCTTGATGGTCTCCTGGGAGTACCCGCCGGTGATCATCGGCGGGCTCGGCCGGCATGTACACCACCTGGCCACCGAACTCGTCGACGCCGGCCACGAGGTCGTGGTGCTGTCGCGCCGGCCGACCGGTACCGACCCCAGCACCCACCCGTCCACCGACGAGATGTCCGAGGGCGTGCGCGTCATCGCCGCCGCCCAGGATCCACACGAATTCGCCTTCGGCACCGACATGATGGCCTGGACGCTGGCCATGGGACATTCGATGATCCGGTCGGGGCTGACCCTGCGTGACTGGCAGCCTGATCTGGTGCATGCCCACGACTGGCTGGTCGCGCACCCGGCGATCGCGCTGGCCGAATTCTTCGACGTGCCTTTGGTTTCCACGATCCATGCCACCGAGGCCGGTAGACACTCGGGGTGGGTCTCCGGCGCGGTCAGCCGACAGGTGCACGCCCTGGAATCGTGGCTCGTGCACGAATCCGATTCGCTGATCACCTGTTCGGCGTCCATGCGCGAGGAGATCACCGAACTGTTCGGACCGGGCCTGGCCGAGACGACGGTCATCCCCAACGGAATCGACACCGACGGTTGGCCGTTCGCCGCGCGGCGGCCGCACGACGGAGCGCCCGAGCTGCTGTTCTTCGGCCGGCTGGAATACGAGAAGGGCGTTCACGACGCCATCGCGGCACTACCCCGCATCCGCCGAACCCACCCGGGCACCACGCTGACCATTGCCGGCGACGGCACCCAGCTGGACTTCCTGAGCGCCCAGGCCCGCAAGCACAAGGTGCTCAAGGCGACCAAGTTCATCGGACGCGTCGACCACGAGGGCTTGGTTCGGTTGCTGCACAAGGCCGATGTCGCCGTGCTGCCATCGCATTACGAGCCATTCGGCATCGTCGCCCTGGAGGCCGCGGCCACCGGCACACCACTGGTCACCTCGAATATCGGCGGTCTCGGCGAGGCTGTCATCGACGGTGTCACCGGGGTGTCGTGCCCGCCGCGCGACGTCGCCGCACTCGCCGATGCGGTGCGCCGGGTGCTCGACGATCCCACCGCCGCACAGCAGCGCGCGTTGGCGGCCAGGGACCGACTCGGCGACTTCTCCTGGCCGACCGTCGCCGACCACACTGCGCAGGTGTACCTGGCCGCCAAGCGCGGCGAACGCCAGCCGCAGCCACGCCGGCTGATCGTCGAGCGTCCGCTGCCCGACTACGGCTAGTTCGCATCGGCGATCGCACCAGCGGGCACCTCGATCCCAGGGGTGAAAGACACGGCGCGATGTCCCGTTCCGGTCGTAGGCTTGGTGGTATGCCGGTGCGCCACGACGACGAGAAGCGCTGGATCGAGCTGGGGTTGACCGTCGATGCCGGTCCCGAGCAGGTGTGGCACGCACTGGCCACCGGCGCGGGAAACTCGGCCTGGTTCACCCGCTCCGAGATCGAAGAAAAGGTCGGTGGGGTGATCCGATTCGACTTCGGGCCCGCCGGTGATTCGGCGGGTGAGGTCACCCGGTGGGATCCGCCGCGCCACTTCGGCTACATCGAACGCGATTGGTCCGGTGACGCTCCGCCGCTGACCACACAGATCACCGTGAACGACCGGCTGGACGGACGCTGCGACGTCGCGATGGTGCACTCGCTGGTGACCGACCGTCCCGACTGGGACGCCGAACTCGAGGGCTTCGAGGCGGGCTGGGCCGGGCATTTCGCGGTGCTGCGGAACTACCTGCGGCATTTCGCCGGCCGTCGCGCGGTGGGCTATCACCTCTCCTCGACATCCCGGGACTTCCCGTACGAGACCTGGAAGCGGTTCACCGAGGCCATGCACCTGCACGGTGTCGACGTCGGCGATCTGCGCACGGTCGGCATCACGATCGACAACATCAACGGGCAGGTGGAATGGGTTCAGCAGGACGATCAGCACCGCCATGTGCTGGTGCGTCTGGCCGAACCGCTCCCCGGCCTCGTGCTGTTCGGCATGTACACACCGGACGGGAAAGCGGTGGCGAGCCTCGACGCTTTCTTCTACGGCGAGGACGCGCACCACGATGCCGAGGTCACCCGGACCGCATGGCAGCGGCTGTTGGAATCCGTCTTCGGCTGATCGGGCCGTGCCGTCAGCGGGCGGCCTTCTTGCGTTCGATATCTGCCAGATTGGCGGCCAGCTCGGCACGCTCGGCGGCCGACGCGTCCCAGGCGACCTTGCGGTTCTTGACCACCTTGGCGGGCGACCCGACAGCGATCGAGTAGTCCGGGATCTCCCCCTTGACCACCGCGTGCGCGCCGAGCACGCAACCGCGGCCCACCGACGTCCCGCGCAGCACACTCACCTTGGCCGCCACCCAGGTGTCCGGGCCGATGCGCACCGGGCTCTTGATGATGCCCTGGTCCTTGATCGGCAGTTCGAGGCTGTCCATCTTGTGGTCGAAATCGCACACATAGCACCAGTCGGCCATCAGCACGGAATCGCCCAGTTCGATGTCGAGGTAGGTGTTGATGACGTTGTCGCGGCCGAGGACCACCTTGTCGCCGATGCGCAGTGAGCCTTCGTGACAGCGGATGGTGTTCTTGTCGCCGATGTGTACCCAGCGGCCGATCTCCATGGTGGACAGCTCCGGCGTGGCTTCGATCTCCACGCCTTTGCCGAGGAAGACCATGCCGCGGGTGATGATGTGGGGGTTGCGCAGCTTGAACTTGAGCAGGCGCCAGTACCGCACGAGGTACCACGGCGTGTACGCCTTGTTGGCAAGCACCCAGCGCAGTGAATCGCGGGTCAGGAACCGAGCCTGGCGCGGATCGCTCAGCCGCGAACCTCGCCACCTCTTGTGCAACGGCGCGCCCCACATCGTCGTCATGGCCGGTCAGCCTACGCGAGGCCGCCACGGGCTAGTCTCGGGACTCGATGCCTGCACTCCGAAAATCTGCGCGCCGGCTTGCTGCCGTCCTGTCGATGACCACGCTGCTGGTCACGGCGTGCGCGAATACCGACTCCTGGGTCGAGGCCCATCCCGCGACCGGATGGTCGGCGCAGTACGCCGACGCCGCCAACAGCAGCTACAGCCCCGTCGACGGCGCCAGGGACCTGAGCCTGGATTGGGAGCGCTCGGTCAAGGGTGAGCTGGGCGCGCAGGCCGCCCTGGGTTCGGGTGCCTATCTCGCGGTGAACGGCCAGACCTCGGACGGCTGCTCGTTGATGGTGTGGGAGAACGACAACAACGGCCGGCAGCGGTGGTGCACCCGGCTGTGGCAGGGCGGCGGCTTGTCCAGCCCTCTGTTCGACGGGTTCGACAATCTCTACATCGGCCAGCCCGGGGCGATCATGTCGTTCCCCCCGACCCAGTGGATCCGCTGGCGGCAGCCGGTGATCGGCATGCCGATGACACCGCGGTTCCTCGATCCCGGACATCTGCTGGTGTTCACCCATCTGGGCCAGGTGCTGGTGTTCGACGCTCACCGAGGAACCGTCATCGGCACGCCGCTGGATCTGGTCGCCGGTGTCAATCCCACCGATTCGCAACGCGGACTCGACGACTGTGTCACCGCGCGCAGCGGGTGCCCGGTGGCGGCGGCGCCGGCGTTCAGCGCCGACACCGGCATCCTGGTCGCCGGGCTCTGGCAACCCGGGGCCCCCGCCCCGGTCCTCACCGGGCTGAAATATCGCCCGGATGCCACCGCGACGGTCAGCCCCGCGTGGACCAGCACCGCCGTCGGTGGCGGGCCGATCGCCAGTCCGGTGCTCTCGGCGGACGGCACCGTCGCCTATGTGACCGGCCGCGACCACCGGCTGTGGGCGATCGACACGGCCGACGGCAGCGCGAAATGGTCGGTGGCACTGGACTCCACCCCGCGGACTCCGCCGTCGGTGACCCCCGACGGACACATCATCGCCGGCGGAGGACCCGGTTCGCGTCTGGTGTCGGTCACCGACAGCGGCGAGATCGCCTGGAGCCGTGCCGATGTCGAACCGCTGACGACATCGACGCAGAGCGGCGGCGGTACCGGCTACACGGTGGTCCGCGACGGTGACGCCGGGCAGGCGCTGCTGGTGTTCGATACCGCCGACGGACGCACGCTCAACCAGTACCCGCTGCCGGAGGCCAACGGTGCGCCGCTGGGCGTGTCGGTGGGCCACGACGGCCGGGTGGTCGTCACCACCAGCGCAGGCCAGGTCTACGGCTTCGCTCCGGCCTAGGCTCGCGCTCAGGCCAGCAGCGGGGCCACCGTCGCGCGCGGCACCGAAACCTGAACGGCGCCCGCCGATTCGGGTAGCAACTCGCCCTGGCTGAAGAAGAAGATCACCGCATCGTCGGTGATGGCGAAGTTCTGGTAGTTGGCCGGGTCCAGACCCGCATCCGGTAACACCGGATCGGGCATGCCGGACTGCCGCGCCAGATCGGCCTGCACCACCGGGAAGATCACCGGCAGGGGGTCGACGCCCTCACGGAACAGCTTCTCGAAGGTGATCGGCTTGCGATACGCCTGATCCCAGCTGAACGACTTGTAGAACGTCTGCGGATGGGCACCACCGACGTTCTGGTAGGTGGTGAACACCACCGACTGGGTTCCCCGCGGCGGGACCGCGGAGCTGTACTGGACGGTGGTGGTGTCCAGTTCGTAGGGCATCCCGCGGAAGTCCGGGGACTTCGCGACGTTGAGGAAGCCGTCACGGGTCTGCTTGACGTACTCGATCACCGGTTTGGGATCGGGAAAGTTCGCGGGAAATGAGATGTTGAGCGTGTAGGCCGGATCGGTCTGGGCGATGGTGCAGATCGAGTCGGGTCCCAGGACGCCGTCGACGTCGCTGCATCCCGGCGGCGCAGCCGCGGCGACCGGCGCACCCGCGATGCCCAGCAGGGCCGTGGTGGTTGCTGCCAACACGGTGACGGCCAGCGGGGGTACACGCATCTGGGAGATCCTCCGGGGAACTGGAGCGGCACAGTCGCCGCCGACACCAAGATTACCTGTGGCACTATCGCGACGGACGACAAATGAATGCCACCGCGCGACTGGCGGCCCCGCTACCGATGCGGGTGAGCACCACCGACAGCGCAGCCCCGCCCCGCAGTTTCAGCCGCCGCCGCAGGACGTCCGGGTCGATATCGACGCCGCGGACCAGGATCTCCACCGCACCGCAGTCACGTGACACCAGTTCGCGGCGCAGCCGCTTCTCGTCGAATCCGATCTCGGCGAGCACCTCGAATCCGCGAACCCCCGCCGGCAGCGCATCCCCGGACAGATAGGCGATATCTGGATCGAGTTGCCACAACCCGTGCCGCGTGGCGTACTGGCGCACCAGACCGGCGCGCACCACCGCCCCGTCCGGATCGATGATCCACCGGCCGGCCGGTCCGGCTGCGCAATCGTCGGGATCGGCATCGGTCAACTCCTCGGACCGATCCAGGACGACCGCCCGCCGATGCACCCCGCTCGCGGCCAGACCCGCGGACCACAGGCAGGCCTCCCGCACACTGCCACCCCATGACGTCACCACAATCTCACCGGTGAACCCCAGTTCATCGAGCTGGCCGAAATCGATTCCCGGAGCGCACTTCACGACGATGTGCCGATCGCGGTACACCTCCAGCAAGGCGTCCAATGGCGGTGTGTAGGCCCGCGGATCGAACCGTCGGCGCCCGCCGGCACGTCTGCCGGGATCGGCGAGCACCACGGTGTCGCGACTCACCGGAACGAGCGCATCGGCGAGTACCAAAGCCGCATCGGGAACGTTGTTGTGCGCCATGGCAAGCCGCACCCGATCCAGATCGCTGCCGAGGACGGATTCGACTCGCGGTAGGAGCGCGGCCAGCTCCGCACCTATCGAGCAGGTCACATCGTGGACACGCATGCCTGCCAGCCGCTCGGCCCGGTGCAGCGCCACCGGCTCGGCGGTCGCCTGCTGCATGGCGTCATCGGTGAACAACCACGACGACGCGTCGGCGAATTTGGTCTGTGCCCGCCGCCGCAGCAGCGTGGTCTCCACCAGCACCGCGGTGCGATCACCGAAACGTGCACGCACCGAGGCGATATCGGCCACCCGGGCGGCATCGTCCAACGACAGTTCGGCGATCTGGGCAAGTGCTCGACGCCCGTCGTCACCGACGAGGTAGGCGACGTCGTCGAGAGTGAAAACTACCGCCACATCACAGCGGCTTGGTGCCCGTGACCATCACGTTGTAGAACCAGCCCTTGGGCACGACCTTTCGCCAGACGTTGGCGTCCACCCAGCTCAGCGTCGTCCAACTGTTGAAAGCGAACTTCGCCCATCCCCAACCCAGCCGGCCCGGCGGCACCGACGCCTCGAAGGTTCTGATGGGCCAGCCCAGCATCGCCGCGGTGAACTCCTCGCTGGCGGTGGCCACCTCGACGGCACCGGCATTGGTGGCCATCCGTTCCAGATCCTGCGGATCGAAGGTGTGCAGATCCACCACGGCCTCCAGCGCAGCGGCCCGTGACGACTCGTCCAGTTCCTCCTGCGGACGGCGCCAGTTCTCCAACCCGGGCAGTTTGGTGATGCTCGTCGACAGGTGCCAGGTCAGTGTCGAGAGGTTGCGCGCGTAGACGTTGCCCGCGCTGGTCGGCTCACCGGCGAAGACGAACCGCCCGCCGGGCTTGAGGATGCGGACCACCTCGCGCAGTGACTTCTCCACGTCCGGGATGTGGTGCAGCACGGCGTGCCCGACCACGAGGTCGAAGGTGTTGTCCTCGTACGGGATGCCCTCGGCATCGGCGACGCGACCATCGATGTCCAGGCCGAGTCCCTGCCCGTTGCGGGTGGCGACCTTGACCATGCCCGGCGAAAGGTCGGTCACCGAACCGCGGCGTGCCACCCCGGCCTGAATGAGGTTGAGCAGAAAGAATCCGGTGCCGCAGCCCAGCTCGAGGGCGCGGTCATAGGGCAGCTCCCGCTGAACGTGCTCGGGCACGATGGCGTCGAAGCGACCGCGCGCATAGTCGATGCAGCGCTGGTCATAGGAGATCGACCACTTGTCGTCGTAGGTCTCGGCCTCCCAGTCGTGGTACAGGATCTGGGCCAGCTTGGTGTCCTTGAGGGCCGCCTCGACCTGCGCGGCGGTGGCGTGCGGGTTGGGCTGCGGAGCCGCTCCGGCGGCGACATCGGGCGTGAGTTCTCCGTCGGCAGCGGCAGGTGCCTCAGCGGGAGTGTGGTCCGTGCTCGTCATATGGGCAGCCTAACTGCCGGTGCCCGCCCCGAAGACCTCGACGTAGCGCTCGACGCCATCACCGGCGCCATCGATCATCGCCTTGGCGCCTGCCAGCACATGCGCCGGCGCCTCCAGGTAGCGGCGGGCCCAGCTCAGCGCGGCGTCGTAGACACCGTCGGGAGCGACCAGCTCATCGACCAGCCCGAGCGCCAGGCTCTCCTCGGCACCCACGAACCGGCCGCTGAACACCAGGTCCTTGGCCCGCGCCGAACCGATCGCCGCGACCAGCCGATCGGTCCCCGCGGCGGGAAGCAGCTCGGCCAGGACCTCGGTGACGCCGACCTTCACGTTGTCGCCGGCCACCCGCCGGTCCGCGGCCAACGCCAACGACAGCCCTGATCCCAGCGCGTAGCCGGTGACCGCGGCGACCGTCGGCTGCGGGATGGCGGACACCGCGTCCAATGCCGTCCGACAGGCCGTGGTCACGCTGCGCGCATCGGCGGGTGCCAGGCGGCGCAGTTCCGAAACATCGTCACCGGCGCTGAACACCTCATGACCACCGAAGAGGATGACCGCGCGCACCTGCGGATGACGGCCGAGCTCAGCGGCGACGTCGGCGAGCTCGCGGTACATCTGACGGGTCAGCGCATTGGTCGGCGGCCGAGACATCACCAGCGTGCCGACGCCGTCACTGACCGCCGCGGACACAAACTCGCGGCCCGCCGCGGAAACAAACTCGCTCATGTACTCGGCGCGCCCTGCTGGCCGCCCGGGGCACGCCGGTTGCGCGCCTCGTTGTAGCGCACACCGTCGAAGAAGTCGATGTTCCAATCACCGCCTGCCGCATCGGCGGACAGGGTCGGCATCATCGGCGTGATCGTGCGTTCGGTGGCCAGGACCTCGGCCACCGTGCGCCCGTTGAGCGAGTCGAGCTGCGACCACGTCGGCGGCAGCAGGAACGACTGGCCCTCGGCGAACTCGTCGAGGGCGGCCTGCGGGCTGGACCAGAACGCGCGGTCACTCTCGGTGTTCTCCCCGTCGGCCCGCTGGCCCGCAGGGAGCGCGCCCGCGAAGAAATAGGTGTCATAGCGGCGGGTGCGCTCCTCCACCGGCGTGACCCAGTTGGCCCACGGCCGCAACAGATCGGCCCGCAGCACCAGCTGCTCATCGCGCAGGAAGTCGGCGAACGACAGTGAGTTGTTGGCCAGTGCGGCGCGCTGCTCGCGGTAGATCGACGCATCGTCGACGAGTACATCGGAATCGTCGGCCGCTCCGGCGAACAGCACCCCGGACTCCTCGAACGTCTCGCGCGCCGCCGCGCAGACCAGCGCTTCGGCCAGGTCGACATCGACGTTCATCCGCTCGGCCCACCAGGACGGCTCGGGTCCGTACCAGGCGATACCCGTCCCGCGATCACGTTCGTCGACACCCCCGCCGGGAAAGACCATCACCCCGGCGACGAAATCCATCGCCGAATGCCGGCGCATCAGGAAGACCTCCAGCGATTCGGCCGACCCTTGATCGCGCAGCAGCATCACCGTGGACGCGGGCCGGGGAACCAGCGGGTCCGACTTATCGCTCATGTGGCGCGCCTCCTGTGTGCGGCGCGGCTGCGGGTGCGCCGCGCGAAGTACCGGCCGTCGATGTAGTCCAAGGTGATGGACTGCCCGAACGCCGCGGACAGATTCTCCGATGTCAGCACATCGGAGAGCAGACCGGACCCCACCACGCTGCCCTCCGAGAGCAGCAGACAGTGCGAGAAACCGGGCGGGATCTCCTCGACATGGTGGGTTACCAGCACGATGGCCGGGGCGTCGGGGTCGGCGGCCAGGTCGGCCAGCCGGGCCACCAGTTCCTCACGGCCACCGAGGTCCAGACCCGCGGCGGGCTCGTCGAGCAGCAGCAATTCCGGGTCGGTCATCAGCGAGCGGGCGATCAGCACCCGCTTGCGCTCCCCCTCGCTCAGGGTGCCGTAGGTGCGGTCGGCCAGATGCTCGGCGCCCAGGCTCTCCAACATGTCGACGGCCTGCTCGTAGTCCACGTCGTCGTACTTCTCCCGCCAGCGCCCCAGCACCGCGTAACCTGCCGAGACCACCAGATCCCGCACGGTCTCGTCATCGGGAATCCGTTGGCTCAGAGCCGAACTGCTCAATCCCACCCGGGACCGCAGCTCCGCCATGTCGGTGCGACCCAGCCGCTCACCGAGCACGAACGCCGCCCCAGAGGAGGGATGGTCGATGGCCGCGGCGATGCGCAACAGCGAAGTCTTACCCGCGCCGTTGGGCCCGATCACCACCCACCGCTCGTCGAGTTCGACGGCCCAGTCGATGGGCCCGACGAGGGTCTTACCGCCGCGGCGGAGGGTGACCTTGGCGAATTCGATCAGCAGGTCTTCCCCGGGGACATCGGCTGCGGTGGGCTCGTCTGCTGGCACCCGCTCATCGTAGTGTCGCCGGGATCGACCGCCGGGGTACGCCCCGCGCCACCGAGAGTTGTTTTCGCATCGATTCGCTCGACGGCTGGTGCGCCGAAATCATGGAACAGCAGACGCCTCGGCATGAATCTCAGCATCAGCTGGACCAGCGGGCCGATACCGAAGGCATAGATCACCGTGCCGACACCGACGGTGCCACCCAGCAGGAAGCCGAGAGTCAACACCGTCAACTCGATGGCCGTGCGGACCAGCCGCACCGACCGTCCGGTACGCGCCACCAAGCCGGTCATCAGCCCGTCGCGCGGGCCCGGTCCGAGTCCGGCGCCGATGTAGAGCACCGTGCTCACCGCGTTGAGCACCACCGCCGCGAGCATCATGGCCACGCGCACCCGAAGATCGGTGGGCGCCGGCAGCAGCGCGATGCCGACGTCGACGGTCACGGCGATGACGATGACGTTGGCGACGGTGCCCACACCTGGGCGGTTGCGCAGCGGGATCCAGGCGAGCAGCACGACGATGCCGACCAGCGCCGTGACCGTTCCGATGCTCATCCCGGTGCGTCGGCTGAGACCCTGGTGGAAGACGTCCCACGGGTCGAGTCCCAATCCGGCCTGCACCATGACGGCCATCGAGAAGCCGTAACCGATAAGGCCCAGCAGCAGCAGACCGGCGGGGAGGAGCGCCGCTTTCCGAGGAGCTTTTCCGACGCGGGTGCTCATCCGTGGTCGGGGAATCGTGCGCGGATTGCGTCGAGTTCGCTGTTCACCCGCCGGGCATCCGCGTTGTCCGCGTCGCCGAACCGCCGCGGGTTGCGAACGCCCGAGCGCAGGTACTTCCCCGCCATCCGAGACATCCAGTTCTCTCTCATGGTTCGATCCTCCGGCGCCAATGGCTTGCCGATCAATAGCCAGTTGGCGGATACTGGCTCCTGTGTCCATAGATATGGGGTCCAGAGTGCTCGATGTGGACCTTTTGTCCCGCGAACTCGGCAACTGGCGCACATCCAGTTCGACCGGTCCCGCCTACCTCGGCCTGGCCGATGCGGTCCGGTTGCTCATCGTCGACGGGCGCCTGCCTGTCGGGTCCCGGCTACCGAGCGAACGCGCGCTCGCCGACGCGCTACGGGTGTCGCGCACCACCGTCACCGCCGCCTTCGCCGCGCTCCGCGAGGACGGGTATCTGCAGGCGCGGCGCGGCGCGCGCAGCACGGCCGTTCTGCCGCCCCGCCCCGCACTGCCCACCGATCCGGGCACACCGACGGTGAGCCTGGCCGCCGCGGCACTCTCGGCGCCCACCACAGCGGTGCGCGAGGCCTTCTCCGAGGCCGCCCGCGATATCACCCCCTACCTGGCCGAGGTCGGTCACGAACTGTCCGGGGTGTGCGCACTGCGCGAAGCGGTGGCCGAAAGTTACACCGCCCGTGGACTTCCCACCGATCCGACGCAGATCATGATCACCACCGGCGCCCAACATGCCATCGGACTGATACTGGCCGCGTTCACTCAGCCCGGTGACCGGGTGCTGGTCGAGCAGCCCACCTACCACGGCGCACTTGCCGCCATCTCGGCTGCCGGATCACGAGCAGTGCCGGTGGCACTCAACGACGGCGGCTGGGAACTGGACGCAGTGCACGCCGCGATCCGCCAACTGGCTCCGGTACTGGCCTACTTCGTCCCCGACAGCCACAACCCGACCGGCTTCACCATGCCCGAGGACCAACGAAAACGACTGGGCCACATCATTTCCGAGACTCGTACCCGGACCATCATCGACGAGTCCATCATGGACATGTGGCTCGACGCCGCACCGCCGGCTCCCCTGGCCGCCGCGATGACCCAGCGCCGCGAGTTGGTGCTGACCATCGGGTCGATGTCGAAATCCTTCTGGGGCGGCCTACGAGTGGGCTGGATCCGTGCCGAACCGGCCACCCTGGCCGCCGTCGCGGCCACCCGCGCGGCAGTCGACCTGGGCACTCCCATCCTCGAGCAACTGGCGGCGGCGCGGCTGCTGCGGATCCGCGAGCAAATCCTGCCGGAGCGACGCGAAATACTCTGCAACAGAAGACGGTTCTTGATCGACCTGTTGGCACGCGAGCTTCCTGATTGGCGTCCCGGCCCGGGCCGCGGCGGAATGTCGCTATGGGTGCAGCTGCCGTCGCCGATGAGCACCGCACTCTCGGCATCGGCATCCCGGCTCGGTCTCGATCTGCCCGCGGGCCCGCGCTTCGGCGTCGACGGCACCCTGGAACGCTTCATCAGGGTGCCCTATGCGCTGCCCGAACCTCAGTTGGAAGCGGCCGTCGACCTGATGGCTCGAGCGTGGCGTTCTATCACGGGCGCCTCGGTGACCCCGGAAACCCACGCGGTGGTGGTCTGAGCTATCCGGGGATGTCCACGCGCCGGACCGTCCCGTCGACGGCGTCGGCGGCCTCGATCTCACCACGGGTGACGCCCAGCAGGAACAGCACGGTGTCCAGGTAGGGATGGCTCAGCGACGCGTCGGCGACCTCGCGCAATGCTGGTTTGGCGTTGAACGCCACACCGAGTCCGGCCGCGGACAGCATGTCGATGTCATTGGCGCCATCGCCGACGGCCACCGTCTGGGCCATCGGGACGCCGGCCTGCTCGGCGAAGTCACGCAGTGCCTTGGCCTTGCCAGGCCGGTCGATCACGGTGCCGACGACGCGGCCGGTGAGCTTGCCGTCGACGATCTCGAGCTCGTTGGCGGCCACGAAATCCAGTTTGAGCTCGTGCGCCAGCGGATCGATGACCTGCCGGAAGCCGCCGGAGACGATGCCGCAGTGATACCCGAGCCTGCGCAGGGTGCGGATGGTGGTGCGCGCCCCCGGCGTCAGCTCGATCTGTTCGGCGACATCGTCGAGCACCTCGGCCGGCAACCCGGCCAGCGTCGCCACCCGCTTGTGCAACGACTCGGCGAAATCCAACTCGCCGCGCATGGCCGCCTCGGTCACCTCGGCCACCGCCGCCTCCGCGCCCGCATGCGAGGCCAGCATCTCGATGACCTCGCCCTGGATCAGGGTGGAATCCACATCGAAAACGATGAGGCGCTTGGTGCGCCGGGACAGGCTGTAGTCCTCCAACGCGATGTCCACACCCAGGTCGACAGCGGTGCGCGCCATCGCATTCTGCAGTTCGGAATACACCGCGCCCGGTGGGACCGAGACACGCAGTTCCAGACCGGTCACCGGATAGTCCGAGACGCCGCGGATGAAATCGATGTTGACCCCGAGGTCGGCGACCTCCCGGGCCACCACCCCGAACGCCTCGGCGGTGATCGGCCGACCGAGCACCACGATGGTGTGCGTGGAGGGCTCCACCATCACCGGCTTGTCGTCACTGCGCTCGATGGTGACATCGAGTCCCACGCCGTGGATCGCGGCGCGGATCTCGTCGGAGAACCGCACCTCGTCGGCTACCGGGGTGTCCACCGAGACCAGGACGCCCAGCGTGAGCCGGTTACGGATGACGACCTGCTCGACATTCAGCAGCTCGACCCGGTGCCGGGAGAGCACCTCGAACAATGCTGACGTCACACCCGGCTGATCGACACCGGTGACGGTGATCAGCAGCGAGGAACGTCCGCGCGCAGCATCGACTGACTGCGAGGCCGTCGGCACAGTTACCTCCGTTGAAATGCCTCGGATCGGCTATCGGGTCAGCTGCGAACTTCTACGTCGTCGATCCGGGTGACATCGCCGTCCTCGGGTCCGTGCGCCCGGCCGATGTGCGCCTCGGCGCGCATCCGCTCGACCATGTGCGGGTAGTGCAGCTCGAAAGCGGGACGCTCCGACCGGATGCGCGGCAGCTCGGTGAAGTTGTGCCGCGGCGGCGGGCACGAGGTGGCCCACTCCAGCGAGTTGCCGTAACCCCACGGGTCATCGACCACGACGGGCTCGCCGTAGCGCCAGCTCTTGAAGACGTTCCAGACGAACGGGAGCGTCGAGATGCCGAGCACGAAGGCGCCGATGGTGGAGATGACGTTCAGCGTCGTGAAGCCGTCGCTGGGCAGGTAGTCCGCGTAGCGACGCGGCATGCCCTCGTCACCGACCCAGTGCTGCACCAGGAAGGTCAGGTGGAAGCCGATGAAGGTCAGCCAGAAGTGCAACTTGCCGAGTCGCTCGTCGAGCAGCCGGCCCGTCATCTTCGGGAACCAGAAGTAGATGCCCGCGTAGGTGGCGAACACGATGGTGCCGAAGAGCACGTAATGGAAGTGCGCGATGACGAAATAGCTGTCGGTCACGTGGAAGTCCAGCGGCGGGCTGGCCAGCAGCACACCCGACAGACCACCGAGCAGGAAGGTGATCAGGAAGCCCACCGAGAACAGCATCGGCGTCTCGAAGGTCAGCTGCCCCTTCCACATCGTGCCGATCCAGTTGAAGAACTTGATGCCCGTCGGGACGGCGATCAGGAACGTCATGAAGGAGAAGAAGGGAAGCAGCACCGCGCCCGTGGCGTACATGTGGTGCGCCCACACCGCGATCGACAGCGCCGCGATACCCAGCGTGGCGTAGATCAGGGTGGTGTAACCGAAGATCGGCTTGCGGCTGAAGACCGGGAAGATCTCCGAGACGATGCCGAAGAACGGCAGCGCGATGATGTACACCTCGGGGTGGCCGAAGAACCAGAACAGGTGCTGCCACAGCAGCACACCGCCGTTGGCCGGGTCGTAGATGTGCGCGCCGAGATGCCGGTCGGCGGCCAGGCCGAACAGGGCCGCGGTCAGCAGCGGGAAGGCCAGCAGCACCAGGACCGAGGTCACCAGGATGTTCCAGGTGAAGATCGGCATCCGGAACATGGTCATACCGGGGGCACGCATGCAGACCACGGTGGTGATCATGTTGACGCCACCGAGAATGGTGCCCAGACCACCGACCGCGAGGCCCATGATCCACAGGTCGCCGCCGGCGCCCGGAGAGTGGATGGCATCGGTCAGCGGGGAGTATGCGGTCCACCCGAAGTCCGCGGCGCCTCCGGGGGTGATGAAACCACCCATCGCGATCAGCGCACCGAACAGGAACAACCAGAACGAGAAGGCGTTCAGACGCGGGAAGGCAACGTCGGGCGCGCCGATCTGCAGCGGGAGCACCAGGTTCGCGAAGCCGAACACGATCGGGGTTGCGTAGAACAGCAGCATCACCGTGCCATGCATGGTGAACAGCTGGTTGAACTGCTCATTCGACAGGAACTGCAGTCCCGGCATGGCCAGTTCGGTACGCATCAGCAGCGCCATCAGGCCGCCGACGAAGAAGAACATGAAGCAGACGACGCAGTACATCATGCCGATCAGCTTGTGATCGGTCGTCGTGATCAGCTTGTAGATCAGGTTGCCCTTGGGCCCCATGCGCTCCGGGAACGGACGCCGTGCCTCGAGTTCTCCGATTGGGGGCGCTTCGGCTACCAACAGATCCTCCAAAAAAGTCGACGGGTCATATCCCGGCACTGGTATGTCCGTGATCTTATCCCCATCCCGGTCGGCTGCGACATGGGTGTCCTACAAAGTGTCGTATTCGCTCGTCGAGACCCTCCGAGCGCGGGTTGCGCCGGGCCCGCCGTCGACATTGATAACGTCGGCGGCGTGCTGTTCCCCTCTGCGCGCACAGGCCTGCTCGCCGCGGGTGTCGCCGCCACATTGGTCTTGCTGACCGGCTGCGGAGGCTCCGAGTCCGCCCCCGCCCCCGGCCCGGACGCCCCCATCACGAGCACGACTCGCATCGCCAGTGCCGGTGTACTGGGTAACCAGCGCAAGCCGGACGAATCGTGCGCCCCGGAGCCTGCCGCGCCCGGACCGGGCGCCATCGAGGCGGTCCGCCCGGTGCGCAACGTTCCGGCGCAGGACGCGACGGCCCCTGCCGTACCTGCGGCCACCGAGGTACGCGGGGACCCCCAACGACTCATCGCGCTCGCCCCGGGTCAGCTCGACGCGTTGTGCGCGCTCGGGCTGCAGGCCCGCGTGGTCGGCACCGCGGCGCCCCAGCCGTCGTATCTGGGCACCGTCCTGCACAACGCACCGGTCATCTCCGACATGCAGGCCGCCCGCGGCGCCAATCCGGATCTGATTCTCGCCTCTGCCGGCCACAGCCTGGAAGGGTTCGGTGCGCTCAGCACGATCGCGCCGACGGTGTTCACCGGCGCCGCACCGGACTGGCAGGAAACCTTGCGGACGGTTGCCGCAGCATCCGGACGTTCCGGGGCCGCCGATGCGATCCTCGGCGAATTCCAGCGCATGGCAGAGGAGGCGGGCCAACGCATCGACGCCGGCCACTTCCAGGCCTCGATCGTGCAGTTCACCGAGAACACCGTGCGCGTCTACGGCGCAGCCAACTTCCCCGCCTCGGTGCTGGCCGCCGTGGGTGTTGACCGCCCCGCCGCACAACGATTCACCGACCGCCCGTACGTCGAGATCGACATCACCGACCTCTCCGACGACACCGATCTGTCCGCCGCGGACGGCGATATCGTCTACCTGTCCTTCGACTCCACGGCCGCCAAGGACGCGGCGCCGCGGGTGCTCGACAGCGCCGCGTGGCGCAAGTTGTCCGCCAACCGGGACGACCGGGTGTTCGCGGTCAACAACGAGG
Source organism: Arthrobacter sp. SLBN-53 (assembly GCF_006715585.1). NCBI lineage: Bacteria > Bacillati > Actinomycetota > Actinomycetes > Micrococcales > Micrococcaceae > Arthrobacter > Arthrobacter sp. SLBN-53. The sequence goes on along the minus strand of NZ_VFNN01000001.1, from coordinate 4,583,143 downwards.
TGTGGCAGAGCGGACAGGGTGTCGTCGCCGCGCGCGGCATCATCGACGACCTGCGCTGGCTCAATGCTCCGATCAACTGAAGATGCCCCGATCAACTGAAGCCCCCATCAACTAGTCTGTGCGGCGTGTTCCATGTCCTCAACATCACCTATCTGCAACCCCTCGACGTCATCGATCAGAGCCGCCCGGCACATCTGGAGTGGTTGAAAGGTGAGGTCGAGGCCGGCCGGATCCTGCTGGCCGGCAGGCTGGAATCGCAGGACGGCGCGGTGCTCATCGCCGCGGACATGTCGGCCGCAGACGCCGATGCCATCGCCGCCGCCGACCCCTACACCCTGGCCGGCGTGGCCCGCTACGACCGGGTCAGTTTCAACGCCGGATTCCGGGCACCCGGTCTCTGACCGGATTCTTTGACCGAATTCACAGCCGGCGGCGGGACTAGACCCGGCACCTGATTCGTTGTCATCCTGCGAGGGCGCTTCTCGGTGCCCGCTTGTGCTGAGTTCACTACTGTCGGGTGAAGATGCACGAATTCGCACGTGACCATACGAAAAGACGCATGTGAAGAGGATGATTCGATGACCACAACTGTTTCCGCCTACGCCGCCACCTCCGCGACAGACCCGCTGACCAAGACCACCATCGAGCGCCGCGAGGTCGGCCCGCACGATGTGGCGTTCGACATCAAGTTCGCCGGCATCTGTCACAGCGACATCCACACCGCCAAGGCCGAGTGGGGCACCCCAAGCTACCCGCTCGTCGTCGGTCACGAGATCGCCGGCGTCGTCACCGAGGTCGGCTCGGAGGTCACCAATTACAAGGTCGGCGACCACGTCGGCGTGGGTTGCATGGTGAACTCCTGCCAGAACTGCGAGAACTGCGCGGCGGGCCTGGAGCAGTACTGCCTGGGCACCGGCATGATCGGCACCTACGGCGCCACCGACCGGGACGGCACCATCACCCAGGGTGGGTACAGCCAGGCCATCGTCGTCGACGAAAAGTTCGTCCTGCGCATCCCGGACAGCATTCCGCTGGACAAGGCCGCTCCCCTGCTGTGCGCGGGCATCACACTGTTCTCCCCGCTGAAGCACTGGAACGCCGGCCCCGGCAAGGAGGTCGCAATCGTCGGACTCGGCGGCCTCGGCCACATGGGCGTCAAGCTGGCCCACGCGATGGGCGCCAAGGTGACCGTTCTCAGCCAGTCGCTCAAGAAGATGGAAGACGGCCTGCGACTCGGCGCCGACGAGTACTACGCGACCAGCGATCCCGACACCTTCAGCAAGCTGGCCGGCAAGTTCGATCTGATCCTGAACACCGTATCGGCCAATCTCGACCTCGGTCAGTACCTCTCGCTGCTCAAGATCGATGGCACGCTGGTCGAGCTGGGAGCGCCCGAGCGTCCGCTCGAGGTGCCCTTCTTCCCGCTGGCCGGTGGCCGACGCAGCATCTCCGGCTCGATGATCGGCGGTATCCCGGAGACTCAGGAGATGCTCGATTTCTGCGCCGAACACGGCGTCACCCCGGAGATCGAGGTCATCGAGGCGTCCTACGTCAACGAGGCCTGGGACCGCGTGCTCTCCAGCGATGTGCGGTACCGGTTCGTGATCGACACCGCCACGATCTAGCACTCCCCCGAGCCGCCCCGCCGATGTCGTCATCGGCGGGGCGCTCGCTGTCTACAGCTCGGTCCGGCCGCGCGAAATCACATACTCAACATCAGGTTCCGGCCCGCCGGCCAGCGTGTCGCGACGGTCGCCGTCACGGGGACCGGCTGGAACTCCGCCGTCCGCACCGGCACGGCGGATCCGATCACCGACCCGCGTGTCGGCCCGGCCGGGGTCGCCAGATCCAGGATCTGGCCCGGGTCGCCGTAGATACCGGCACACTCCGCACCGCTGCATCGGCCGGTGAGCGGGTCGATCCGGCCGTCGAGGATGTCCTTCGCCCAGCCGTCGATGATCACCTGCGCCGCCGCCTGGTTCTGGGCCGTCGGGAAGCCCTGATAGAGATGCGAGATGAACTGGATCAGCCAGGTGCCGCCATCCATCGAATCCAGGTGCTTGCCGTTCTCCAGCACGATGCCGTTGAACTTTCCGGGCCGGTTCGCGTTCAGGGCCTCGTCCACCCGGCGGGGCTCCTTGGGGGCACCGAGTTCCAAGACGGGGACATAGCTGCCGATCCCGTCCAGTTTGACCAGCGCATCGGAGAGCACACTGCCCTGCGGTGCCGCGTCGAGCAGGATAACCCCGGCCAGGTTACTGGTGTGGCCGCCGGCAGTGACGGCGTCGGCGTAGTAGCCCGCGGCGCCCGCCACCAGATTGCCGCCGAGCGAGTGCCCCACCAAGGCGAACCGGTCCGGCAGCTCCGCCCCGGCGCCATATCGCTCGGTAAACCCGGCCGCAATTGCGCTGGCGGTCAAGGCTTCCCAGTCACCGAGAAACAGTGCCGCCGTGGCCCGCAGCGCCTCGTCGCTGCCCAACCAGAATCCGTCCTCGACGTAGCGGTTCGAGGTCAACGTCGGCACCACGACGATGCTGTTGGTGCTCTCGGCCAAGTTCGCCGCCGTGTAGCTGTACATCGCGCCGACACCGAGAAAGCCATGCTGCAGGTAGATGATCCGTTCCGGCGGCACGTCACCGGCGGGGTAGTACCAGTGGGCGGGCACGGTGTGCTGGCCGTCGATCGCCAACGTCGACGTCTTCACCGTGACCGTGCTGCCGCGCGGTACGACCGGCGGTCCGGCGATGAATGTCACGGCCACTCCGACGAAGTCGAAGACGAACGACGCGATGATGTCGAGTAGGGACCGCTGCGGTAGCGCCGCTGTCGAACTGACCGTCGCGGAGGTGATGGCAGCCGCCATCGATGCCGCCGCCGGCATCACGTTCGGGGTCCACACCTTCGCTGCGGGGTCGGTGTCGCCACCATCGGTTCTCACGACCGCGGATTCCACCGCCACCGATTCTCCGGTACCGGAGACTTCGGTGACCGCGGACGAGTCCTGCCCGACCTCGGAAGCGGCCGGGCTTTCCGCATTCAGGTCGACGTCCGCGGGCTCCGGGGAATCGATGACTGCGCTGTCCGCCCCTGACGGCTCGTACCCGCTCTCCTTGTTGTTCATGTTGTCGTTCACGTTGTCGTTCACGACGACGCCGTCATCCACCACTGCCTCGTCCTCGGCGTCGACGGCTGCGCCGTTGTCCAGCTCGCCATCGTCTTCCAGGTCTGCGTCGTTCTCCGGCTCATCATCGTTTTCCAGCCCCGCGTCGAGGTCGACATCGCCGTCGGCGCCGTGATCGGGATCGGCGTCGGCGCCGCGATCGGGATCGGCGTCGCCATCTGACGCCTTCCCGGACACGTCGTTGCCGGATGCCTCTCGCGTACCACCTGCAGGTGTCCGGTCACCATCGGAGGAACTCGCAGACGAGCCCGACGAGGCGTCGCTTCCGGTGTCTGCGCCGGCCACGTCTGCTCCGGCGATCATTGCGGCAGATACCCCCGCTGCGACCACACCAGCACCCATCCACGCCGAGATGTGCGACATATTGCCTCCAAGAATGACTAGATGGACACCCGTCAAGCTAGCCCTTTTTGACACATGTGTAGACACTTCGCCGAAACTGTTCGCCCGCGGTCGACAGCTCTCTCTCCGCGCCGATGGCCAGTCCCGCCGAGCCGCCCTTTGGTCAGCGTCGGCCTCGGCTGCCTGTCCGTGTTCGCCTTCATGACGGTGGGTTCCTGGTGGATCCGACCCAGCTGCGCACCTGGCCGTTGCGACAGTTGGAGGAGCCCGGCAGGAAGTTCGAGGACTTCTGGACCGCGGAACAGACCGAGGAACAGCAGCGCGTAGAGGCCGACGAGCTACCGTGACACCCCCACTCCCAAGGCTCCTGTTGCGAAGGTGCAGTGCAGATTTGACTACGGCGAGAACAGCCGGCCACGCCACGGCGTTCCGGAGTATGTCAGGGCGTCGAAGCTGCCTGGCTGAAATCCGCCAGCGGCCAGCCGGCCGCTGCCAGCCGCGCCGCGACCCGCGCGACGTTCTCCGGCCCGGGGTCGTGATGGGTCTTCTCGGCGATGAACGTCTCGATCTCCTCACGGGTGATCGGGTCGTCGTTATCGGCGGGCGCGGCAACCTCGGCGATGTCGCATACCACCTCTTTGATCTCGTCATCGGTCAGTGGTGTGCTGCGCAGCAATGCGAGTAGCGGCACCCGATCGGGGCCGGGAACGCCGTCGGGATAACCGGCGCGCAACCAGTTCAGCACCGAGGCCATCAACGATGAGACGCTCATCGACCGAGTGTATCGGTGGCCTGCCGCAACGCCCGCACCACGCTGTTGCGGGCAAGTCTGATCTTGAATCCGTTCTGCGCCAGCGGCTCAGCACCGGCAATCAGCGCATCGGCCGCCGCACCGAAAACGGTATCCGACGGCGATGCGCCGATCAGCTGTTGCTCCGCGCCGGCCACACGCCACGGCGTCGCGGCCACCCCGCCGAGTGCCACGGCGGCCGCGGCGATCTTCCCGTCGACGAGGTGCACTCCGGTGGCCACCGACACCAGGGCAAACGCGTAGCTGTGCCGGTCGCGCACCTTCAGATACCAACTGTGCCCGGCATACCCCGACGGCGGGAGCTCCACACCGGTGATCAATTCGCCTGCGCGCACGGCATTGTCGCGTTCGGGGGTTTCGCCTGGCAGCAGGAAGAAGTCGCCGATCGCGATGGTTCGCCGACCGCCGGCTCCCTGCACGTGCACCTGCGCATCGAGCGCCGCGAGCGCGACCGCCATATCGGAGGGGTGCACGGCCACGCACGACGCGCTGGCCCCGAAGAGTGCATGCTCGCGGTTGAAACCCGCCCGCGCCGCGCACCCGCTGCCGGCAATCCGCTTGTTGCACTGGGTGAATGTCGCGTCCATGAAGTAGGGGCAGCGCGTGCGTTGCATCAGATTGCCACCGACGGTGGCCATATTGCGGATCTGGGTGGTGGCGCCGGAGAGGATGGCCTGCGCGAGCATCGGATACGCACGCCGGATGAGCTGATGGTTGGCCACCGCACTGTTGGTCGCCCCGGCACCGATCAGCACGCCACCGGCCGCCGTGGAGGTGATCGAACGCAGATCCAGCCGGCCGATGTCGATCAGCAGCGGCGGTGACTCCACACCGAGTTTCATCAGATCGAGCAGGTTGGTGCCACCGGCGTAGTACCGGCCACCGTCGGCACCCCGGCGCACCGCGTCATCGACGGTGTCGGCGTGGGCAAAATCGAAGGTCTTCACCGGGCAGCCTCCTTGATGGCGGCGAGAATGTTGGCGTAGGCGCCACAGCGACAGATGTTGCCTGCCATCCGTTCCCGGATCTCCTCGTCGGACAGTTCTTTCGGCCCCTCGGGGAGGTGGCATCGGGCGCCGGCGAAACTGGCCGCGGACAGATCCCCGCGCACATACTCACGGAGCAACGCCCGCGCCGAGGTGATCTGGCCCGGCGTGCAGTAGCCGCACTGGAAGCCGTCATGTGCGATGAAAGCCCGCTGCACACCATCCAGTTCATCGCCGGATTCGATGGTCTCGACGGTTGATCCGTCGATGGACACCGCCAGGGTCAGGCAGCTCAACACCCGCTCGCCCTCGACGGTCACCGTGCAGGCACCGCACAGTCCGTGGTCACACCCCTTCTTGGTCCCGGTCAAACCCAACTGCTCCCGCAACAGATCCAACAGTGTGCTGCGGACATCGACACACAGCTGTAGCGGCGTGCCGTTGATCGTCAGTTCGAGCTCGGTCATGGCTGTCCCTCCAGGAGCGATTCCACCGTGATCGGCAAGTCGTGTATCCGTTTACCGGTGGCGTGATGGATGGCGTTGGCAATCGCGGCGGGCACCCCGCAGGTCCCGATCTCGCCGATCCCACGCACCCCGACCGGATCGAGGCCGTAGTCCGGGGTGTCGATGAAGGTGATGTCGAAGTCCGGGATGTCGGCGTGGGTCGGCACGTAGTACTCACCGAGCGGGACACCCGAATTCTCATCGAAGGGCACCTGCTCCAGCAGTGCCATGCCCAGGCCGAAGATGATGCCGCCCATCACCTGATTGGTCGCCAGCTTCGGATTGAGCACCCGCCCACAGTCCATCACGGCGGTCCATCGGGTGACGCTCGCTCGCCCGATCTCCTCGTCGACCTCGACCTCGCAGAAATGCGCACCGAACGACTGGGATAGCGGGCCAGTGTCGGCCGGTCCATCGCTGACGGCCGTGAAGCTCAGTCGGTCGACCAGTCCCGGCGTGGCCGCGAGAACATCACGTAACTCGGCGGCGGACGTGACCGGACACCCGAGTCGCTGCCGCCACTGCCGCCCGGCGAGATCGACCGCGGAGCCGACGGTCGCGGTCGTCTGCGATGCTCCGCTGTAGGGGGCATCGGCGAAGGCCGAATCCCCTGACTCGAAACTCAGCGCATCCAGCGGCAACCCGGTCGCATCGGCAGCAATCTGCGTCATCACCGTACGCACCCCGGTACCGATCTCATGAGTGGCGACCGCGAACCGGACCCGACCATCGTCGGTGGTCGTGACCCGGCAACCGGCAGGCATCCGCCGTCCCGGATAGCTTGCCGTAGCCATTCCCCAGCCGACCTGAACACCGTTGCGCCGCATCGCCCTTGGGACCGGTGGTCTGTCCGCCCAGCCGAAACGTTCCGCGCCCTGCAGATAGCAGTCGCGGAGATGCTTGCCCGACCACTGGCGACCGGTCGGCTGATCGGTGTCCGGGTCGTTGGACATCCGCAACGCCACCGGATCGACGCCGAGCGTGTCAGCCAGTTCGTCCATTGCGACTTCCAGCGCGAACAGGCCGGGCGCCTCCCCCGGTCCGCGCATGAAACACGGTGTCGGAGCGTTGATCCTGGCCACGGTATGGGAGACCGCCATACGCGGTGAATGGTAGAGGAAACGCGCCGACAGACCGACGGGCTCACAGAAGTGGGCCACCGTGGATGTCTCGGTGACCGTGTGCTGTTCGGTGCTCAGCAGCGTGCCGTCATCATCGGCCACCAGCGCCACGTGCTGTTCGGTGCGCGGGCGATGACCGGTGGAGGTGAACATCTGGCCGCGGGTCAGAACCAGCTTCACCGGGCGGCCCACCTCCTTGGCGGCCACGGCGCACAACACGACATGCATCCACAGAAAGCTCTTCGAACCGAACGCTCCGCCGACCAGCGGTGAGAGGATGCGGACCCGGTCTTCGTCGATGCCCAGATAGGCCGCCAGCGCCCGCCGCTCACCGGTGATCCACCGGGTGGCGTCGTACACGGTCAGATCCTCGCCGTCCCACGACGCGATGGTGGCGGCGAGCTCTATCGGATAGTGGGTGTTGACCGGCGTGGTGAACCTTCCCGCCACCCGCACGCCGGAAGGTTCCACGGCCGGCCCGCGGTGATCCTGCAGCTTCTCCTCGTCGAGTTTGACGAAGTGGTCGGGACGATATGTGCCGTGCCGGATCTGGCCGTCCTTCTGGTCGGGGGGCACCGGCTGCGCCATCACCGCGGCGGCGCTGAGCTGGGCCGGGGTCTCGCGATAGGTGAACTCCATCAGCTCGGCGGCCGCGACGGCGTCTTGCATGGTCTCGGCCACCACGACCGCAAGATGCTGACCCACGTGTTGAACGGTGAGATCCGACAGCGGCGGACGCCGCTCCAGCGGCAGATCCCAGGTGAGGTCCTCGGGCAGCACGTGCAGTGGCGGACAGTTCAGCGGTGTCAGGACGTGCAACACGCCAGGCGCCGCAGCCGCGCGGGCCGTCGCGGCCGCCACCGATTCGGCCGTCACGGTCGCGTGCGCCACCTCCGATTGCATCAGTACCGCGTACGCCAGATCGGAAACCGGGTGATCTGCGGTGTAACGCGCTGCCCCGGTGACCTTTTCGCGCCCCTCGACCCGGTCGACGGGGCGGCCGATCTGCGCGGTCACCGGTCCAGCGGATTGCTGCGCGGCACGATCAGCGGGTCGGCGGTCGTCGGTGGAAAGTCCGGCAGGTCGTCGATGTGGGTGTCGAACGCGGCGGCCAGCACCGAACGCGAATACGCGCTCACCGACGCCTTGTACCCGATATCGGCGGGGAACGGCTGATCGAAGAAGATCAGGAAGTGCCACTCGTCGGCACCGATGTTCTCGATGTGGTGCGGGTACGCACGCGGGATGAAGTACACGTCACCGGCCGCCAGGTTCCAGGTATCCAGTGTCCCATCGGGATTCATGACGGTCATCCGGGCCTCGCCACTCTGCACATAGCCCATCTCGGCGGTCACTGGATGCCAGTGCGGCTCACGCATGCCATCCTCGCCGACGCGGAGCGAATACATCGAGATGTCCTTGAGCGCGGGCCAGAACTGGTCTCTGGCGAACCGCGCGTTGCCGTAGGCGTAGGTGAGCCCGGGTGGCTGAGCCTCGATGTCGAATCGGTGCGGATCCTTGAAATAGGCACTCGGCGGAACATCGGGCTCCCCTGCCACTGCGGCGAGGGTGCGGTCCCGGGTGTCGCGATGGATCTTGGCGATATCGGCGGCCGGCAGATCGTAGGTGTTGCCCAACACGGCATCGCTGAAGGCACCCATGGTGGCCCCGAACCCGAAATCCTCCGGTCGCTCGTTGCGGAAGGCGATGATGAACTCGCACGGCTCGGTGCCGATGTTCTCGATGTGATGCAGTGCGCCGGAATCGATGTGGAACATCTGCCCGGCCGTGACGACAAAGCTGGCGAATCGGCTGCCATTGTCCAGCACGGAGACCAGCGCGGTACCGGCAACACAGTAGGTCAGTTCGTTGGCGTTGGCGTGCCAGTGCGGTGTGCGCATGACGCCGGGGTTGAGCACCAGCCGCTTGATGGACAGATTCTTCAGGATCGGAAAGCTGTCGGCGGTCACGCGCTGGATCGATCCGAGCTCACTGCGTTCGACGTCATCGCTGTCGACCAGCGAGATGCGGTGTGTGTTGCGGCACGGTGCGGTGGTCATGAATGTCAGCATGCTCCTCGCCGGCCGCCCGGTCGACGAAGTTGACCTGCATTGGCGGCAACGGATTTCCCGACACGGACATACCGGCTAGCCCCCATGTTCGGTCGTCCGGCCGGTGCAGCGGGCCGCCGGGTGCGACAATATCGCCGCGCCGAAACGGGCGAGGCTGAGAGGACGGCATGAGCACATTGCGAGTAGTCATCGCCGACGACGATGTACTACTGCGGGAGGGGCTTGCCAGCCTGCTGCAACGCGAGGGTTTCGAGGTCGCCGGCCAGGCCGGGGACGCCACCGAGCTGCTGACGCTGGTCGACAAGGAACAACCGCATCTCGTCCTGGTGGACATCCGGATGCCGCCGAACCACGACGCCGAGGGCCTGGACGCGGCCCGCACCATCCGGGAACGCTCACCCGACACCGCGATCCTGGTGTTGTCCGCTCATGTCGACGTCGACCATGCGATGGAACTACTCGCCGGTGGTCGCAGCATCGGATACCTGTTGAAGAGCCGGGTGACCGACGTGTCCGATTTCGTGGACACCGTGCGCCGCATCGCCAATGGCGCATCCGTTGTCGACCCGGCGCTGGTCGCCGAACTGGTGTCCGCGCGCCGCCGCGATGATCCGCTGGCCGCGCTGAGTGCCCGCGAGCGCGAGGTGCTGACACTGATGGCCGAAGGGTTGTCCAATGCGGGCATCGGCCGCCGGCTGTGGGTCACCGAGGGAACCGTCGAGAAGCACGTCCGCAGCATCCTCACCAAGCTCGATCTGCCCGAAACCGGTGACGACCATCGCCGCGTGCGGGCCGTGATCATGTTCCTGGAATCGCGTTAGCGACCGATCAGTTCCCGGATGCGGTCCGGTGACAAGGTCAACTTGGGCAGGAACCCGAGCGCGGGACTGGCCACGATCAGGTCCGCGAAGTCTTGTTCGTCGTGGGTCGAGGTGAGGATCACCGTCACCCCGTCGAGTTGTCTGGCGACGTCGAACCCGCTGTCGGTTCCCAGGTCGACATCCACCAACGCGATATCGGGACGCAACTGGGCGGTCATGCGGACTGCCTCGTCCGCGTCCCCGGCGGTCCCGACGACCTCGAAGCCCCCGCGTTCCAACATGCTGCGCGCGGCAGCACAGAATGCGGCACTATCGTCGACGATCAAACAGCGTGCGGCATCCATGACTCCAGGGTGGCAGGCCGTCGCCGCGCCGGCATTCCTGTTAACGGGAATCTTCTGGTTCCGCCACCCCCAGTACGGTTGCCAACTCCTACGATCATCGGCGTGAACTGGCGAACCCTTTCCAGCCGGGCGTTGGCGCAGGTCGTGCGCCCGACCGCGCGACCGTTGTGGGTCGGCATCCTCGTCGCGCTGGGATTCCTGGCGGCCGAGGTCGGCCTGGTTGCGGCACTTCGGATCGTCGCCCCGGAGAATGCCTTCGGGGCACTGTTGTTGCTGGGTGTGCTCGTGGTCTCGGCCGGCTGGGATTTCCCGCTGGCCATCGCGACATCACTGGCCAGTGCGGCGGTGTACGCATACCTGCATCTGGAGGGGCGCGATTCGCTGGCTCCGGCGCTGGCGGTGTTCCTGACGTTGGCGCTGCTGACCAACGTGTTGGTGGGACAGGCCCGGCTGCGTGCGGCCGAGGCCGAAGAGCGTCGGAAGGAGGCCCTGGGTCTGGCTCGCCAACAGGCCGCGTTGCGTCGGCTGGCGACCTTGGTGGCCCGGGCGGCAGACCTGTCCGAGATCTACCAGGTCGCGGTGCGCGAACTGGCGCACAGTCTCGCCGTCGATCATGTCACCCTGGTGCGTTTCCGCCCGGACGGCCACTGCTTGGTCATGGCCGCGCACGATCTTCCCGAGATGCCGGGATTCGGTGTGGGTGAAGAGTTTTCGTTGTCCGGTGACAATATGAGTGGTCAGATCTACGCAACGGGAACGCCGACACGCATCGACGACTATGCCGGTGCCGCCGGGCCCATCGCCCAGCGATTGCACGAGCTGGGAGTCCGGTGCGGTGCCGGTGCGCCGCTGATGGTCGGGGGCGCGGTGCGCGGCGCGCTGCTGGTCGGGGCTCGTCGACCCGCATCGATCTCCCGCAGTTGCGAGGATCATCTCGGAGATTTCGCCGACCTGGTGTCCACCGCGATCGCCAACACCGAGACGCGCGCCGCCTTGACCGCCTCCCGGGCCCGGTTGGTCGCGGCCGCCGACGAGGCCAGGCGCGGTTTCGAGCGCGATCTGCACGACGGCGCCCAGCAGCGGATCGTGTCGTTGAGTCTGGAACTGCGCGCCATCGAGGCGGCGACCACGGACGCATCCCTGCGTGCCGAGTTGGCACGAGTTGTCGACGGGCTCGCCGAACTGCACACCGATCTGCAGGAGCTTTCTCGCGGTATGCATCCGGCGGTGTTGTCGCGCGGGGGGTTGCGCCCGGCGCTGCGGGCCCTGGCGCGCCGGTGCACCATTCCTGTCGAGCTGGATATCGACGTCGACACCCGGTTACCGGAATCCGTGGAGGTCGCGGCGTATTACGTGGTCGCCGAGTCGCTGACCAACGCCGCCAAGTACGCCGAGGCAGAGGTCGTCACCGTTCGTGTTGCCGCCGCCGAGGGAGTACTGACGCTCTCGGTCAGTGACGACGGTGTCGGGGGTGCTGTCGCCGGCGCGGGCTCGGGGCTCGGTGGGTTGCGCGACCGCGTGGAGGCGCTGTCGGGTCAGTTGGACATCGACAGCCCACCTGGCGGCGGCACCACCGTGACTGCGGTGGTCCCCGCGCCGGTCAGCGGCTGAACGGCAGTACCCGACAGGGCGGCGTGGCAGTCCGCTCCCGGGCGAGTTGTCCCAGGTAGGACGGATGACGACGTTGGGCTTCGCGCAATGCCCGCAGGTTGCGCTGGGCGCGCCGGGGGGAAAGCTCGACGACGTTGCTATCGCTGATGCTGGACGCAGCCATGATGTTCTCCTTGCGCCGGTGTCCGACCGTCACCGTCCACATTCCGCTGCGAACCGATGAGGGACCTCAACGAAAGCCGTGAACTTCGTGAGAATGCCCACGTGAGAAGACGCACAAACGCTTATTTCTTGCGTTGGCTCTCCGCGTACTCATCGGGGCGGTTCTTCTTCATCCACGCCCGCACCGGCCAGAACACCACCCACAGGACGGGATACACGGTGACGTAGAACAATCCGTAGACCGCCAAGCACAGCAGGATCCCGGCCACCCACCCTGGATAGACGATGATCAGGCAGAACTGGACGAACTGCTTGAGCACCACCGGTTGACCGTCGGCCATCTGCCACACGGTTCTCGGGCTCAGAGCCTTCACCAGATTGCGCCAGCCTGAAGGCGAGGTCTCGGACTCCTCGGCGGGCGACGCGTCCTCGATATCGGTCATCGCCGATCCCCCGATCCTCGAATCCGTTAGCGGACTGCTGACACTGCTTGCGTGTCTAGCACACAGAAGTCCACTTCACCGGGCGAAAGACCGCGATGCCCAGGTTTGCCACAGTCTTTGCTGTGGCAACAAGATCAGAAGTCCCAGTCCTCGTCCTCGGTGACGACGGCCTTGCCGATCACGTAGCTCGAACCCGAGCCGGAGAAGAAGTCGTGGTTCTCGTCGGCATTGGGGCTCAACGCCGAAAGGATGGCCGGGTTGACGTCGGTCTCGTCCTTGGGGAACAGCGCCTCGTAGCCGAGATTCATCAGCGCCTTGTTGGCGTTGTAGCGCAGGAACTTCTTGACGTCCTCGGTGAGCCCGACACCGTCGTAGAGATCCTGGGTGTATTCGGTCTCGTTGTCGTAGAGCTCGAAGAGCAACTCGTAGGTGTAATCCTTGAGTTCCTGCTTACGCGTCTCGGTCTCGGCCGCCAGACCCTTCTGGTACTTGTAGCCGATGTAGTAGCCGTGCACGGCCTCGTCGCGGATGATCAGCCGGATCATGTCGGCGGTGTTGGTCAGCTTGGCCCGGCTGGACCAGTACATCGGCAGGTAGAAGCCGGAGTAGAACAGGAAGCTCTCCAGCAGCGTGGAGGCGACCTTGCGCTTGAGCGGGTCGTCACCCTTGTAGAAGTCCATCACGATCTGCGCCTTGCGCTGCAGGTTCGGATTCTCCTCCGACCATCGGAACGCCTCGTCGATCTCGGCCGTCGAGCACAGCGTCGAGAAGATGTTGCTGTAGCTCTTCGCGTGCACCGACTCCATGAACGCGATGTTGGTGTAGACGGCCTCTTCGTGCGGCGTGAGCGCATCGGGAATCAGGCTGACCGCGCCGACGGTGCCCTGGATGGTGTCCAGCAGCGTCAGCCCGGTGAATACCCGCATGGTGAGCTGCTTCTCGTGGTCGTTGAGCGTGCCCCAGGACGGGATGTCGTTGGACACCGGCACCTTCTCGGGAAGCCAGAAATTTCCGGTGAGTCGCTCCCAGACCTCGGCGTCCTTGTCGTCTTGCAGGCGGTTCCAGTTGATGGCCGAGACACGGTCGATCAGCTTGATTCCATCGGACACCGGAAACCCCTTTTACCTGGTCGTATATGACTGCACTATAGGGCCGCTATAGCGATCTAAACACTACCCCTGGTAGCCGGGTTCGCAGTCAATCCGCACATCTAGTGATTGCGTGTCGCGACGTGCGGGATGCTCCTCTAAAAGACCAAGCCACCGTCGGGCAGTCCCGTCAGCGCAACTGTGCTGATCGGGAACACCCCGACCGAATCCTCTTGGCGCCCACAACGAGTACCGGTGCAGCCGCGCCGCCGGCGAAAATCTGATCCATCCAGAAACTTCAACTCACGCGACGGGCTGGCTGCCGGGTTGACTGACGTCCTGGCGCCGCACCGCATCGTGGATCGGCTGGTCAGGGTCGATCTCGACGCCCATCAGCTCGGCGGTCCCGTTGACCGCGCCCATCATGATCGTCGTCATATGCGCCACGAAGTCCTCGGCGGGCATCCGGCGGCTGTTGTCATCGTTGCCCGCAAGCCACCAGTCGGTGGCCGAGGCCGCGGTGCCGAACAGCGCGAACGCCGCCAGTTCGAACACCTCGGGCTTGAGGTTCATGTCCTTGAGTTCACCGCTGACCATCTCGGCGATCGCCAGCGTGATGTCCCGACCGCGGTTGACGGTGGACATGGCGGCCGCCGAATGGTCGGCGAACCGGCCCTGCAGCAGGAAACGGACCACGTTCGGATGCTGGTCGACCAGCTCGACGTAGTGCTCGACGGCACGACCGATCACCTGACGTGCGGAGTCGGATTCGATATCGATCGAGGGGATGACGGCCGCGTACAACATGTCGCGCATACGCTCGCCGATCTGGGCGAACATATCGGACTTGTCGGTGAAGTGCCGGTAGATCTTCGGCTTCGCGGTCCCCGCCTCTTCGGCGATCTCCCGCACGCTGACGTTGGGCCCGAGCCGGTCGATGGCGCGGAATGCCGCCTCGACGATCTCCGCGCGGACCTTCTTGCGGTGCTCGCGCCATCGCTCGCTGCGCGCGTCAACCTTCACCCCAGGCTGCCCGGTGAGCGGAATGGATGGTCTACGCACCCGTCCACTGTACCGGGAGGGTTCGCTGACCTGCTCGGACAGCCCCGCATCGCCCGGCCGACAGTACCCACCGAGGCTTTGCTCGCGCGACAGTCGGCGAACCTTGCGAGTAGCATCGCCATGTCATGCCCACACTCACCGAGACGAGCGAATGACAGCCCGATATGACGTAGTGATCGCAGGTGGCGGCCCTTCCGGCTCGGCCGCCGCGTGGCAGGCCGCCCAGACCGGTGCCCGCGTGGTGGTGCTGGACAAGGCCGAGTTCCCGCGGTCCAAACCCTGCGGTGACGGGTTGACGGCCCGCGCCGTCAGTTACCTGCAGAAGATGGGCCTGGCAGACGAGGTCGCGACCTATCACCGGGTCAACAAGGTCACCGTCTACAGCCCGAGCGCCTGGGAACTGTCGTTCCCCCGCCGACCGGGGATGCCCGACCACGGACACACCGTGGCTCGCGAGCACCTGGACACCGTGCTGCTCAAGCACGCCGAGTCCGCCGGTGCCGAGATCCGCCAGGGCGCCGAGGTGGCCGGACCCGAGATGGACGCCAGTGGCCGGGTCGTCGGCGTCGTTCTGAAAAGCGGCGAGAAGGTGCTCGGCGACGCGGTGATCGCCGCTGACGGTGCCTACTCCCCCATCAAGCGTGCGCTGAAGATCGATTCGGACTACAACGGCTACTCCGCGATCGCGATCCGGTCCGAGATGCACCTCAACCGGCCCGACAACGACAGCCTCGACATCTATCTCAAGCTGTTGTTCCAGGGCGACCAGCTGCCCGGGTACGGGTGGGTGTTC
Source organism: Arthrobacter sp. SLBN-53 (assembly GCF_006715585.1). Classification (NCBI taxonomy): domain Bacteria; kingdom Bacillati; phylum Actinomycetota; class Actinomycetes; order Micrococcales; family Micrococcaceae; genus Arthrobacter; species Arthrobacter sp. SLBN-53. Next base: position 4,567,800 of record NZ_VFNN01000001.1, on the reverse strand, counting down.
CCGATGGGCAACAACGTCTTCAACATCGGTTTGGGATATGTGAACAGCTACAAGAACTGGCAGGCCATCAACGCCACCCAGTTCCTCGGCGAGTTCCTGCGCAGCCTGCCTGCGGAGTGGGAAGCGCCGCCCATCGAAGAGCTCAAGAAGAACAAGAGCGTGCGCGCGTGGCGCCTGCCGATGGGCTTCACCGCCTGGCCGCCGTGGCGTCCCGGTGTGCTGTTCACCGGCGATTCACTGGGCGCGGGCAAGCCCGCTTCGGGTGCGGGCATCTCCAAGGCCCTGGAATCGGGGCTGGCCGCCGGAGAGTGTGCGCTCGCCGCGCTGAACAACGGCGGGCCCGACGATTTCACCAACTACGCCCAGCGCATGGAAGCGGCGTGGGGCAAGGAGTATCGCCGTGGCCGGTACATGCACAAGCTGATCGGCTACCCGAAGCTCGCCGATGCCGGCATCAAGCTCATCGACAATGCCGCGTTCCGGGATCGGATGCTCAAGGCGCTGTACAAGAAGGCCCAGGGTCCGCAGCACTCGATCAAGTAGACGTCGGTGGCCTCGGGTGGACCGAGGCCACGGGCGATCGGACGAACCGTGACACCGGATGTGTCGGCGTACGTGCGTAGCCTTCGGCAGATGGAACAGCGCATCAGCCTGATCACCCTCGGTGTAGACGATCTGGACAGGGCCCGCGGGTTCTACGAGCAGGGGCTTGGTTGGAAGCCCGCCTCCGCGCCCGGCGGGGTGGTCTTCTACCAGCTTCCCGGCATCGCGCTGGGGCTGTTCGGGCGCGCGGAACTGGCCGCGGACGCCCAGCATCAGGTCGACGGCCGGTTCTCCGGCATCACCATCGCCATCAATCAGCGCTCCGAGGCCGATGTCGATGCCGTGCTGGAGCAGGCTGCCGCCGCCGGCGGCACCATCCTCAAACCTGCCGAAAAGGTGTTCTGGGGTGGTTACTCCGGCTACTTCGCCGATCTGGACGGCCACGTCTGGGAGGTCGCGCTCAACCCGGACTGGACCATCAATGACGATGGCACGCTGACGATTTGAGCTGTCCCTACCCCAGGGTCGCGAGATTCGCCGGGCACGTGTTGCGACAGTGCCGCCACGTACACTCATCGACGCAGTAGATCAGCTGGTCTCAGGACCATTTCCGCGGTGAATGGAGAAATGCAGTGGTGCGTGCCAACCCGAGGATGCAGAAGGCTCGCCTTGCCGACATCCCGAGCGATGTCCACGGTTTGATCTCCAAGCGCACCGCCGAGCTGGACGGCGTCTCGGTCACCGAAGTGACCTTCGCGCGGGGCGCGCGGTGGTCGAATGACCTGAAGGATTATGCGGGCACCGAATTGTGCGAACTACCGCACGTCGCCTTGGTGCTGGCCGGCAAGCTTGCGGTCCGCATGACCGACGGCACGGAGGACATCTTCTCCGCCGGGGATGTGATGCTGTTACCGCCCGGCCACGACGCGTGGACCGTCGGCGAGCACGATTGTGTCTTCGTCGAATTCTCCCGAGGCAACGACTACTACTCGGCCTGACCCGTGCCCAGCGGTTCGGTGCTCACCGGCGCCCACGCTTGACGGGTTTACGCGCGGTTTTGCCTGCCGCCGCGCGCGCGGCTTGCTTGGCCAGTGTCTTCTCACGCGCGGTGCGCTTGGGTGCCGGTTCGGCGCGACCTCTCGACGAGCTCGATTTACGCCCACGCACGATGCCGATGAATTCCTCGACCAGCGGGGTCTGTTCACCGTCGGGAAAAGCGAGCGCCACCGGGCAGGCGGGCGCGTCCGATATCGGCCGATAGCTGAGGTCCTTGCGGTGGTGCAGCCGCGCCAGCGATTGCGGCACAACCAACAACCCCATCCCGGCGGCGACGAGTTCCGTTGCGTCCTTGGTGGTTTCCGGCCGGTGCTCCACGGGAAGGCCGGCCGACCAGCCGACGACATCGTCGAGCGGTATGACGACGGGTTCATCGGCCAGATCGGCGGCAGAGACCTCGTCGAGGGCTGTCAGCAGGTGGTCGGCCGGTAGCACCACCACCGTGGTCTCGGCATAGAGCGGGATGACCGCCAACCCACCGGGGTCGGCGGGCGGTCGCAACAATGCGACGTCGACGGCCCGCGTTCGCACGGCGTCGGCCGCATCCGCCGCCTCCACGGCGCTCAGCCGCAAGGCGATATCGGGATGACGCTCGGTCCACACCCGTGCCCACTTCGCCGGGGTCGCGCCGGGGATGTACCCGACGGCAAGGCTGGGCTGGGTCACCTGGTCAGGCTACCGATACGCTGGATTCATGAGTAGGCAGAACACGCAGTCCATGAAGTCCGCCACCGCGGCCAAGAAGTTGGATGTCTACCTGCCTGCCACCCCGGCGGAGTTCCAGGAGAACACCATCACCCGTGCCGAGCTCGCCGCTCTGCAGGAGGACCCGCCGCAGTGGCTGAAGGACCTTCGCAAGAACGGGCCGCACCCGAAGAATCTGGTCGCCGCCAAGTTGGGTGTATCCATCGCGGGCTTGGCGCGCGGCGGTGTCACCGAAGCCTTGACCACCGAGCAGATCAACGCACTCCTGGAGGACAAGCCGGACTGGTTGATCGCCGAGCGCGAGAGTTTCCAGAATGTGTTGACCGAGGAGCGTCGAATCAAAGCGCAGCGCGCCACCCAACGCTAGCGGGCCGACGGCCTACCTGATCGGTGTGACGACAGCCCGCTTGCGTCCCTTCACGAAGTACGCCAGCGGCAGAACGCCCGAGGATGTCACCAACCCGAGCGCGGCACGCCAGAGCCAGCGCGGCCCGTTGACCTGTTGAGCGTCACGGGCAGAGAGATCGCGCAGCGCCGCGGCCCGCAGCCCCGCATCGAGCACCGCCAGAACAACGATCAGCGCCTTGCCCGCCGGATGCAGGTCCTTCCACAACTTGCCCGCCACGCTGACTCCACCTTTCCTTCACCGACTCGACTACCAACCTACCAATGGTGGATGTGGCAGCCCTCAGAGCGCATCGATCCAGTGGTGACCGGGATGTACCTGAGTCAGCCAGCCGCGCAACCGGTCTCGTCGCGATGAACTCAATTCCGGAAGCACCCGCGCGAAGTCGGCTTCGTCCTTGTCGCGTACATGCTTGGCCTTGAACAGCAGCGCGACCTCGGGAATGAGATAGGGCACCCCGGCGGGGGTTCGCAGAATGAGCTCCACGTAGTCGAGGGTGATGTTCGGATCGCGTCGGCACACCCAACGACCCTCGGTATGCGGCTCGCGAAAGACATCGAGCCGGAAGCAGTCTTGCTCGACGTCCCACAGCCACGTCTGGAAGTGCCGGTCGAGATGACGCGGGTACGGCCAGATCCGCCCGTCCCCGGCCACCTTCCACTGAAATCCCGGAAGGGCAGCCACGATCTCGTCGAAGCGGGCTGCCGGAACGGCGATCTCAAGGTCTTCATGCGTGCGGGTGACCTCACCGACAAAAAGGTCCAGTGCCCAGCCTGCTGCCACCGCCCATGGCGCATCGACGAATACGAGCCGTTGAGCCACCTCGGCAGGAGTCCAGGGTTCCCAGTCACCCCGCGCCACCGCCCCGTCTTCTTCCACACCCACCGGTCTCTCCCCGCCGACACGAATTGCGTGGCGGCAGTCGCCGCTGCCCCACGAGGCTATTGGCGGCGCACCGCCCGGCGCGAGGCGGAAAAGCCTGCGGGCGCACTGATCAAGTGCGGGTAGCATTGCGCCAACGGTTGCCGACCACGCGGAGAACGTACGGCAACGGGACTTCGTGGCAACAGTGCACCGTTGGGGGGTATTGCGCAGATGGTGATTGTTGTGCACGTGGAGCCCAGAAGGACCGAGACGGGCCGTCCGAAGAACGAAGCGGCCGGCACGTTCAGCAACAATCTCTGCGTCTCCGCCGGGTCGACGAGGTCGTTAACTGAGATTCGCCGATTGCACGGGGCACCCGCGTGAAGGGCTCCCCGAAGAGCGCGTCCCGGGTGAGCCGCACAACACAGTTGGGCAAGGTCGCCGCCCGGCAGGCGGCCCGCCATGCCGTCGATGCCGCGCGTCGACCATTTCAATCCGAGGAGGAGCAAGCTCGCGCGCGTGACGAGCAGATGCTGCGGCTCGCCGACGATTTGGTGGAGACCTTGGGCAGTATGCGCGGGGCGGCGATGAAGCTGGGGCAGATCATTTCGGTACTCAACTTCGGACTCAGTTCCCAAGAATCGCGCGCCGAATTCAGCCGCCGCCTGGAGCCGCTGTTCAACGCCGCACCTCCGGTCCCCAACGCCACCATGTTCAAGCTCATCGACAAGGAGATCAGCCCGTCCAGCCGGCGGTTGCTCGCGCACATCGACGAGGTGCCGGTGGCCACCGCATCGCTCGGACAGGTCTACCGAGGCACCCTGAGCGACGGACGCGCTGTGGCGGTCAAGATTCAGTACCCGTTCGCGCGGGACGCGGTGCGGGCCGATCTGAAGAACATGGCCATGCTTGTTCGGTTGCGCCGACCCTTCTATCCGGTACCCGGTCTCGATGAGGTGATGCAGGAGGTACGCCAACAGATCGAATCCGAGCTCGACTACCGGTTGGAACTGGACAATCATCGCTCGGTCTACGAGAGCAACCGCGAGCATCCGGTGTTCGCCATACCGGAGCCGATAGACGAGCTGTGTTCGGCGCGCATTCTGGTGACCGAATACGTCGAAGGGCGGGCGCTGCACACGTTCTCACCGACCGACCAGGCCGATCGCGATCGTCTCGGTGAGGCGATCTATCGCTTCTACGCAGGCAACATCTACACCACCGGTCGGTTCTGCGCAGACCCGCATCCGGGCAACATCTTGGTCCTCGAGGACGGCCGTCTGGCCTTTCTCGACTTCGGCCTCTACGTTCGCATGTCCCCCGGCGATCTGGACTGCCAGCGCTCGATCCTGGCCGCCGCAATGAAGGGTGACGCCGCCACCGTGCATGACCTGACGCGCCTGGCGGGGTTCCTCGCCGACGCCGAGGCGATGCCGCCCGAGATGACGATGGATTACATGCATGCGGTCGCCGGGTGGTACCTGTTACCCGGCGTCGCCCAGATCACCGAGAAGGTGGCGTACAAGGCCCTGTCGCAGGCAATGCTGCCACGGTCCGATTTCCGGGACGGCATCTTCTCCCAACGGATGCTCGGACCGCATGCGTTCGCCCGGCGCACGGAGATGAGTGTCTGCGCGCTGTTGGGAACACTTCAATCGGCCAACAACTGGCATGACATCGCCTCCGAGTGGGCATTCGGCCATCCGCCGGCTACCGAGATGGGCCGGGCGATAGCCGAGTACGAGGACGCAGCGCGTCGAGGCCGGCCTTAGCCTGCGGGCAAGACTGCGGGGAGTCCGCCCAGCAGATAGTTCGCGACGAAAGTGCTGATCTCGTCGACATCGAACGGCTCGCCGGAACCCAGCAGAACCGGCGAAGCGGCCTGGGTGAGCGTCGATACCACGAGCTGACCGGCCCACACCATGTTGATCGGTACATCAGACCGTAGCCACTCCCGCTCGGCAGCGATCGAGAGGATATCGGTCACCTGAGCACTGAGCTGACGATAGCCGCCGAGCATGGCCTTGAGCGCGTCGGCATCGACGCCGGGTGCGGCGAGAATGACGAAGGACAACAACTCGGCATGGTCGACGGCATGCTGTAACGCTCTGCGTACCAGCGCGTGAAATTCGTCGACGAAGGCGTCCCGATCGGCCACCGCCGACCAGTCGCGATCGACGAAGACAGCGGCCCCAAGGTCATCCAGGGAACGAATCATGATCGCATCCAGCAGGTCACGCTTGTTTCGGAAGGACCCGTAGAACGTGCCTCGACTCACCCCGCACTCGGCGACGATATCGTCGACGTCGACATCGCGGTAACCACGCTCCAAGAACAGTGCCACCGCCGCCTCGTACAGTTGCCGCGCGCGATCAGGCATTGTCGTTTCCCCCGGTGTCCTCGTCGACCCGCCCGAGGAGCCCGTCCGTGGCAACCGATTTCATCATCGAGAGGAACTCGGCCCGCATGGTCGCGGTGCCGTCACCGGCCAGCGACATCGCCAGACCCGGTCCGGCCATTCCCACGATCATCCGGCTCAACATCTTCCACACGTCGCGGTCTGCGCTGCTCTCCGGCGCGAACCGCTCGAACAATTGCGCTACGCCGGAATCGATCAGGCCGAGTAGACCGATTACCCGCCAGCGCAATTCGGCGTCGATCGCGCTGCTTTCGACGGTCAGCACACGAATGATGGCCGGATCTTCATCCACCAGCGCGAACAACCGCGAGCCAAAAGCGGTGATCAGCTCCAACGGCTCGCGGTCCGTGGCTTCAATCTCGTCGACAACGGAGTCGACGTTGAGCGCTGCGATCGCCTTGGTCACCGCGTAGTCGAAGATGCGGTCGACCAGTTCACGCTTGCTGTCGAAGTACCGGTAGAGAGTTCCGTTGGACACCTGCGCGTGCCGAGCCACGTCGGACATCAACGTGCGCTCGTAACCTTTTTCGGTCAGCACCGCATACGCGGACTCGATGATGGCGTTGCGTCGCTCCTCCTGGAGCTGCGGATTCGGCGGGCGACCGCGGACGCGCCGCCCCTCTCCCGCGGATCCGCTTGACCGACGCACCGGCAAAGAGTACACGCTCGGGTACCGAGGCTGAGGACGACTGCACATACTGCGGCCGGTCGACTATCCCGCTTCAGCCCGATCCGCAGTACCCTCGCCGAGAACTATCGCCGAGCGGGCCTCGGCCGCGGCCAGAAGCTCGTCGCTCAACTCCGCAGGCAGATCGAGCAGCCCGGATACGACGCGGCGCACGAGTGGGTCGCGCGCCACGCTGAGCCAGTAGAGATCCTCGTCCACCTGCCGTTGATACCCGCCGCCGGGCGCCAGAAAGTAGTCGGCACGTACGCCGAAGAATTCGGCGATGGCATCGATGGTCGCGCGCGACGGATTGATCCGGCGGCCCAGCCGAAGCTGTGACAGGTACGGCGCCGAGAGCAAATGGCCCCGTATTGACAACTCCTGCAGCATTTCTCGGCTCGTGTATGGCCCTCGCCAAAGCGGGTACACAACCTCGAATAGGCGGTTCAGCCGGTCGGCGAAGTCATCGCGCGGGCCGGCCGCTCCCTCGGGTGTCGGCCTTTTCCATTTCGACGAACGAATGACGTTCCCGTTGCGCGCACTCACCAGATTCCCGTTCCCTTGACGATCGACCTTGACTGCTGCCGTCGCCATCGTTCGATCGCGTCGGCTTGACGCCCGCCGCCGGACGAAAGAGGCAGCGGGACAACCGAGCACACCTTGCGCCGCGCACGGAGCGGCTGAGCGGGCAGACAGGTCCCCCGCGCGCAGTGTTCGAGTGCGTGGACCACGGCCACCGAAGGCAACATCACCGGTCGCCCGTTCCATCCGCAGGTGCATGAAGACACCCAGTGAAAGGAGTCGAGTCGCGCGACCGAGGCGTGATGCCGCTCCCCGGCCGGTGCCACAGCGGGGTCGGCAACCCGACGCACCGGCAACGAGATCACCGAACGTGGCGCACGATCTTCTTTCCGACCCGGCGTTACCATGATTCACCTACAGGCGTTACAGGACAGATGATGTCGTGTTGCGTGAGTGTCGATGAGGGCACGTGGCCGTCCTTTCCAGGCGAAGCGAACGAAGAGATCCCTGGCGGCAATCCCGGAGCTGCACACGGGACCGGTTCGCCGCCACCGTCGAATGACTCAGAGGGCGTGGCGGTTCAGGCAGTGTTCCGGGCGTTGTTCACGGCACGCGCAGTCGTGAGAGACCGCATCCGTACGCGTGCGTGACGGCCGTGCCACACCCCCCAAGGTGCCGACCACGACGACGACGCAGGCGCACAGCACAACAACGCCCACGGTCATCATGTGGTCGCACCGCAGCACGGCCGCCACCGCGATGACCAGCCTGCACACATCTCGACCATCGCGCCCCCCTGACACGAACCCCAACCCCGGCGCATCCGACCTTCGACCGTCTGCACCGCCTACAAGATCAGCCTGACATATAGGTGACTGACCTGTCAATCGTTTAACGTCAGGGTCGCGCCGGAGCCGGAGCTGACCCCCGTGACCTGCGACTGGACCGACTCAGCGATACCTAGTGCGCCGATCCCGGACCGGCGGGCGGATACGGTGGCTGGGCCGGCGGATACGACGGCTGGGCCGGCGGCCACTGCGGACCGGGCGGCGGCGGGTACTGCTCCTGCGGATACCGCCAGGCCGTTCCGTCCCAGTACGGTTGCGGCTGCTGGCCCTGCTGGGGATGACTCCATGCGCTCCCATCCCAGTACGGCTGCGGGGATCGAGCGAGCTGCCCACGGCGGCGACGCTTGCGGATCAAATGCACGATGCCCCAGATGATCAGGCCCAGGATCAGCAACCTGCCGATGACCAGGCCGATCACACGTGCAGGATCGGAATCATCTGCCAGCACCATCACCAAGTCGGTAGTCACGGTGTCCCCCTCACCGGCGCGGCTGATGTGGCGCCGCACGTGGTGTCAGCCTAACCGCCGCATCACACCGCCGATGTCGGCAATTTTTCGCGGCCGCCGACGAGTTGCCCGAAAACGAAAGGCGGGCCGGGGGATAGCTCCCCGGCCCGCCGATCAGTCGACTCAACTCACAGCATGCAGGACACGCAGCCCTCCACCTCGGTGCCCTCCAGTGCCATCTGGCGAAGTCGGATGTAGTACAGCGTCTTGATCCCCTTGCGCCATGCGTAGATCTGCGCCTTGTTGACATCGCGGGTGGTCGCGGTGTCCTTGAAGAACAGCGTCAGCGAAAGCCCTTGATCCACATGCTGAGTCGCTGCGGCGTAGGTGTCGATGATCTTCTCGTACCCGATCTCGTAGGCATCCTGGTAGTACTCCAGGTTGTCATTGGTCAGGTATGGCGCCGGGTAGTAGACGCGACCGATCTTGCCTTCCTTGCGGATCTCGATCTTCGACGCGACCGGGTGGATCGACGATGTCGAATGGTTGATGTAGCTGATCGAACCCGTCGGCGGGACCGCCTGCAGATTCTGGTTGTAGATGCCGTGGGTCTGCACCGACTCCTTCAGCCGCTTCCAGTCGTCCTGGGTCGGGATGCGGATACCGGCATCGGCGAAGAGCGTGCGCACCTTGTCGGTGGCGGGCTCCCAAACCTGATCGGTGTACTTGTCGAAGAACTCCCCCGACTTGTACTTGGATTTCTCGAATCCACCGAATGCCCGGCCGCGTTCGATCGCGAGCCGGTTGGAGGCACGAATCGCGTGGTAGAGCACGGTGTAGAAGTAGATGTTGGTGAAATCCACACCTTCTTCGGAGCCGTACATGATCCGCTCGCGCGCCAGGTATCCGTGCAGGTTCATCTGGCCGAGGCCGATGGCATGCGACTCGTTGTTGCCCTGCTCGATCGAGGGCACCGACCAGATGTGGGTCTGGTCGCTCACCGCGGTCAGCGCCCGGATGGACACCTCGATGGTCTGGGCGAAATCCGGTGAGTCCATCGCCTTGGCGATGTTGAGCGAACCGAGGTTGCACGAGATGTCCTTGCCCACCTTGGCGTAGGACAGGTCCTCGTTGAACAGCGACGGCGTCGAAACCTGCAGGATTTCCGAGCACAGGTTGGAGTGGGTGATCTTGCCTTCCACCGGGTTGGCACGATTGACCGTGTCCTCGTACATGATGTACGGGTAGCCGGATTCGAATTGCAGTTCGGCCAGTGTCTGGAAGAACTCGCGCGCCTTGATCTTGGTCTTGCGGATCCGACCGTCATTGACCATTTCGTGGTACTTCTCGGTCACCGAGATGTCGGCGAAGGCAACGCCATACACCTTCTCGACGTCGTACGGCGAGAACAGGTACATGTCCTCGTTCTTCTTCGCCAACTCGAAGGTGATGTCCGGGATCACCACGCCCAGCGACAGCGTCTTGATCCGGATCTTCTCGTCGGCGTTCTCTCGTTTCGTGTCGAGGAACCGGTAGATGTCGGGGTGGTGCGCGTGCAGGTACACCGCGCCGGCACCCTGCCGCGCGCCGAGCTGATTGGCGTAGGAGAACGAGTCCTCCAGCAGCTTCATGATCGGGATGACGCCCGAGGACTGGTTTTCGATGTTCTTGATCGGCGCACCGTGCTCGCGAATGTTGCTCAGCAGCAGCGCGACTCCGCCGCCACGCTTGGACAACTGCAACGCCGAGTTGATCGAGCGCCCGATGGACTCCATGTTGTCCTCGATGCGCAGCAGGAAGCAGGAGACCGGCTCGCCGCGCTGCTTCTTGCCCGAGTTCAGAAATGTCGGGGTGGCCGGCTGGAAGCGGCCGTCGATGATCTCGTCGACCAGTTTCTCGGCCAGCGTGGTGTCACCGGCGGCCAGCGTCAGCGCCACCATCACCACGCGGTCCTCGAAGCGCTCCAGGTAACGCTTACCGTCGAACGTCTTCAGGGTGTAGGAGGTGTAGTACTTGAACGCGCCCAGGAACGTCGGGAAGCGGAACTTCTTGGCGTATGCCCGATCCAGCAGACTCTTGACGAAATTGCGGCTGTACTGGTCGAGCACCTCGCGCTCGTAGTACTCCTTCTCGATCAGGTAATCGAGCTTCTCGTCCTGGCTGTGGAAGAACACCGTGTTCTGGTTGACGTGCTGCAGGAAATACTCCCGCGCGGCCTGGACATCCTTGTCGAACTGAATCTTGCCGTCGGCGTCGTACAGATTCAGCATCGCGTTGAGCGCGTGGTAGTCCGTCTCCCCCGGGAGCGCGTGAGCGCCGGTGGTTACAGGTTCTGCAGCTGTGACGGTTGGTGGCACGTCTGGTCCTTCCGGGTTTGAGCCCAAAAATCTGTGAGGCCGGCGCGGACGGCGAAGACGTCGTCCGTCGTGCCCATGAGTTCGAAGCGATAGAGAAATGGAACGCCGCACTTACGAGACACGACGACCCCCGCGTAGCCGAATTCGGCGCCGAAGTTGGTGTTGCCCGCGGCGATGACGCCGCGGATCAACGATCGGTTGTGTTCATTGTTGAGGAAGGCGATCACCTGCTTGGGGACATAGCCCCCGCGGTCAGGATCCGGGCCGTTGGCGTGTCCGCCGCCGTAGGTGGGCAGGACCAGTACGTAGGGCTCGTCGACCTGGATCCGTTCCTTGAGTGGAATCCGGATGGCAGGCAGTTCGAGCTTCTGCACGAAACGATGGGTGTTCTCCGAGACGCTGGAGAAGTAGACGAGGTTGCTCACGTCTGCACTCCTCTCGGTCGACTGGGTGGTCTAGGCGGTGACGGCGGATGCTCCGACCAGCGCCTTGATGCGGTCGGGACGGAATCCGGACCAGTGCTCGTCGCCCGCGACGACGACGGGGGCCTGCAGGTAGCCCAGCGCCATCACGTAGTCGCGGGCCTCGTCGTCGAGGGTGATGTCGATGACGTCATACGCGACGCCCGCTTTGTCCAACGCCTTGTAGGTGGCATTGCACTGCACGCAAGCGGGCTTGGTGTACACGGTGACGTTCATCTAGCGGCTCCTACGCTCGTGCATGACATGGGACGGGCAACTGCTCTGGTTATGTAATTCACTTCAATTCAGCGGTCCGGAGGGCCCGTAAATTCCGGTTCCCCCGGAGTTGGATCCGCGGTGTCCGGCGTGACCGGTACCGGGTGGATCTCGCTCCGCCGGGCCCCTGTGGCGTTGGGGCCTCGCGGTCCGTCAAACACTACACCTAGTGTCCGACAAACCGAAGAGATACAAGATGTTCTGAACCACATTCATGAAATTCCCAGGTAGTAAGCCCCATGGCGTGTCACCGACCGGCGTGTCGCAGATCACATCCGGGGGTGTGTCGCACTCTATCGGCGGGGTCCGACAACCACGCCCCCGCCGCCCGGTCGCCGGAACGACAGAACCGCCCGGGAGCAACGCTCCCGGGCGGTTCTTGTCAAATCGGTTCAGCCGACCTCGGCGACCAGTTTGCCGACCACCTCGCGCACCTGACCGGCGACCTCGGCATGCTCGCGCGGATGCTTACCGTCGAGGGTTGCCGACGGGATCGACAGCTTGAGGTCCTCGACCGCCCGGGGCCCGGCGATCGCCAAAGACTTGCGGGTCTCGTCGTGGGCCCAGACGCCGCCGTACTGACCCAGTGCGGTGCCGATCACGGCGAACGGCTTGCCCTGCAGAGCGCCACTGCCATAGGGACGCGACAACCAGTCGATGGCGTTCTTGAGCACACCGGGGATCGATCCGTTGTACTCCGGGGTGACCACCAGCGCGGCATCGGAGGCAGCGGCGGCTTCGCGGAGCGCCCGCACCGGCTCGGCCACCTCGTCGTTGTCGATGTCCTCGTCGTAGAAGGGCAGTTCGCCGAGGCGATCGAACACCTGGAGCGTCACTCCGTCCGGCGCGGATTCGACAGCCAGCTCGGCGAGCTGCCGATTGATCGACGCCTTCCGCAGGCTTCCGATGAGTACCAGCACATTGGTCATGTTCGAGATTCCTTCCGTCGTCGGGTGATGCTTGCACAGGATAACCGGACCACGGTCCGAATAATTCCGGCTGAGTTAAAGTGCAGGTGTGGGCGCACCCGAACCTCTCAGCGTGTTGCCGCTCTCGTCCGCCGCGCCGGCCGAGCGCGGCGATGCGGCGCGCAATCGCGCCCTGCTCCTGGACGCCGCGCGCCGCCTGATCGCCGAACGCGGGGCCGACGCCGTCTCGATGGACGATGTCGCCGCCGCCGCCGGTGTCGGCAAAGGCACCCTGTTCCGCCGATTCGGCAGCAGGTCCGGTCTGATGATCGTGCTGCTCGACGAGGACGAGATCGCCGAGCAGCAGGCTTTCATGTTCGGCCCTCCCCCGCTCGGGCCAGGTGCCGCGCCGCTGGAACGACTCCAGGCGTACGGACGCAGCCGGCTGCAGTTCGTCCACACCCACCGGGCGCTGCTTTCCGATGCCGCCCGCGACCCGCATACCCGATACAGCTCGCCGGCAACCCTGCACCGCAGCCACATCCGGATGCTGCTTGAATCCGCAGGGACGACAGGCGATCTCGACGCCCAGACCGATGCACTGTTCGATTTGCTCGATGCCGACCGAGTGGGCCACGAGATGACAGACCGCGGCAAGACACTCGAACAACTCGCGGCCGGCTGGGACGACGTGGCCCGCAAACTCTGCGGCACGTGACGACGGACCTGCGCTGGATCCTCCATATAGACCTCGACCAGTTCCTGGCCTCGGTGGAATTGCGTCGCCACCCCGAACTCGTCGGGACACCGGTGATCGTCGGTGGAAGCGGTGACCCGCATGAACCCCGCAAGGTGGTGACCTGCGCCTCCTATGAGGCGCGGGAGTTCGGCGTACACGCCGGCATGCCGTTGCGCGCGGCGGCCCGCAAGTGCCCCGACGCGACGTTCCTGCCCTCGGATCCGCAGACCTACGATGCCGCCTCCGAGCAGGTGATGGGCTTGCTGCGCGATCTCGGCCATCCATTAGAGGTCTGGGGTTGGGACGAGGCCTACCTCGGCGCCGATGTGGCCGATCCGTTCGAGCTCGCCGAACGCATCCGGACCGTCATCGCCGCCGAGACCGGGCTGAGGTGTTCGGTGGGGATCAGCGACAACAAACAGCGGGCGAAAGTCGCCACCGGTTTCGCCAAACCCGATGGCGTATTTGCACTCACCGCGTCGAACTGGACGGCACAGATGGGTGACCGACCCGTCAACGCGCTGTGGGGCGTCGGACCCAAGACCACCAAAAAGCTTGCCGCCATGGGGATATCGACCGTCGCGGATCTCGCTGAAACCGACGCCACGACCCTCACCTCGGCGTTCGGCCCCAGCACCGGCCTGCAACTTCTCCTGCTGGCCAAGGGCGGTGGTGATACCGACATCAGCGCCCAGGCATGGGTGCCACGATCCCGCAGCCACGTCGTCACGTTCGCCCACGATCTGACCGATCGAGCCTATATGGACTCGGCCGTCGTCGATCTGGCGTCCACGACGCTGACGGAGGTCAGCGCGGACGGCCGCACCGTCACCCGGGTCGCGGTCACCGTACGCACCGCCACCTTTTTCACCCGCACCAAAGTCCGCAAGCTGCCCGCACCGGGCAACGACACTGCGGAGATCCAGCGTGTGGCGTTGGCGCTGCTCGACGAATTCGAATTGGACCGTCCCATCCGACTGCTCGGTGTCCGATTGGAACTGGAGATGCCATGCTGAACACGATCGCGGTCCGGGGCTACCGATCGCTGCGCGAAGTCCTGTTGCCGCTGGAACAGCTGACCGTCATCACCGGCGCCAACGGCACCGGCAAGTCCTCGCTGTACCGCGCCCTCATGCTGCTCGCTGATTGCGGCCGCGGGGAGGTCATCGCCTCGTTGGCCCGCGAAGGAGGCCTGCAATCGGCACTGTGGGCCGGACCCGAGCAGACCTCGGGAGCCCGTCGGACCGGAAGCACCCAGGGCACCGTGCGCACCCGCCCGGTATCACTGGAACTCGGCTTCGCCTCGGATGAATTCGGCTATCTGGTCGATCTCGGGATGCCCCAGCACGCCGGGCCGGCCTCGCTGTTCGGCCGCGATCCGGAGATCAAACGCGAGGCCATCTTCGCCGGACCGCGACTGCGGCCGTCCTCGGCGCTGGTCCGCCGCAACGGCCCGCACGCCGACGTTGCCGACGAGACCGGGCGCGGGTTCACCGATCTGTCCCGCGCATTACCGTTGTACCGCAGCGTCCTCGCCGAGTACGCGGGGGCGCTCCCCGAGATCAACGCCGTCCGCAACCGTCTGCGCGACTGGCGCTTCTACGACGGATTCCGCTCCGACGCCGGTGCGCCGGCCCGCCAGCCCAGGGTGGGCACCCGCACGCCGGTCCTCGCCGACGACGGCGCCGACCTGGCCGCCGCGCTACAGACCATCATCGAGCTCGGCGACGGCGAGCTGCAGGGCGCCATAGCCGATGCCTTCGACGGCGCAGGCGTATCGGTGGTCGCCAACGACGGACTTTTCGAGTTGCAGCTGAGCCAGCGCGGAATGCTGCGCCCACTACGGGCCGCGGAGCTCTCGGACGGCACATTGCGTTTCCTGTTGTGGGCCGCCGCGCTGCTCAGTCCCCGACCGCCGTCGCTGATGGTGCTCAACGAGCCCGAAACCTCGCTGCACCCGGACCTGATCCCCGCTCTGGCCGGCATGATCGGAAACGCCGCGGCGGCAACCCAGGTCATCGTCGTCACCCATTCGACCGTCATGCGTGACCGGCTCGATGCGGCCGGTGCGCTGACCGTGGAACTGGTCAAGGAGTGGGGTGAAACCCTCATCGAGGGCCAGACCATGCTGACCGCTCCGCCATGGGACTGGGGTAAACGCTGAGCTGCCATCGACACCACCGTCCACCATCGACCACCTACCATCGACACTCATGAACGAGCGCCCGGGCGACCCGAACGACTACCCGCACGACGACCCCACCCTGTACGCCGACTACAGCGAGCTGGCCGACCCGTATGCCGCCGCCGAACCGGCACAGCCCTGGTACCAGAAGCCGGCGGCCCTTGTCGGCCTCGGAGCGGTCACCGCCGCGATCCTGGCGCTGGCCGGCTACGGGATCTTCAGTGCAATGTCCTCCGAAGACTCCGATTCCGGCCCGGCGACCACCACCACCAGCACGACCACGACCACGGCCGGCGCTCCGGTCGCGCCCGGCACGATCACCGAGACGGTGCCGCCCACGACGGCCACCACCACCTCGACGACCGACCCGACGACGACCACCACCACGACCACGACGACGACGACCACCACCACGACGACCACGCCGAGCACGACCACCACCACGACGACGGTCCCGCCGAGCACGGTCACCGAAACCCGGACCGAAACGCAGACCGTGACCGATTTCGCGCCGCCGCCCGGCGGCGAACTGTCCCCGCCCTGACCTGCTACCGGGTGGGTGGGACCCATCGCCTCGGGGTCAGTACACGTCGCGGACGTAGCGCTTCTCGCGCTTGAGCGAATTCACGTAATCGGTGGCGGCGTCGGCGCTCATCGCACCGTGGGTGGCGACGATGTCGTGCAGCGCCTTGTCGACATCCTTGGCCATCCGGGTGGCGTCACCGCAGACGTAGAAATGGCCGCCCTCTTCGAGCCAGGCGTAGACCTCGGCACCGTGCTCGACCATCCGGTTCTGCACGTAGATCTTCTCGGATTGATCGCGCGAGAAGGCGAGATCCAGGCGGGTCAGCAGGCCGCTGGACTGCCAGCCGAGCAGTTCGCTCTCGTAGGCGAAATCGTGGGCGCGGTGCTGATCGCCAAAGAACAGCCAGTTTCGTCCGGCCGCTCCGCTGTGTTCGCGCTCCTGCAGGAAGGCCCGGAACGGCGCCACCCCGGTGCCCGGTCCGACCATGATCATCGGCACGTCACCATCGCCGGGGACCCGGAAGGACTTGTTGGGCTGCAGGAAGATCTTCGCCGTACCGGCCCGGTCGGCAAGATACGTCGAGCACACGCCGCCACGGGCGCGCCCGTTGCCCTGATAGCGCACCGCGGCGACGGTCAGATGAATCCGATCGGGATGCGCCAGCGCGCTCGACGATATCGAATAAGCACGATGCGCAAGGGGTTTGAGTAACCCGATGAACTCCTCCAGGCTCAGGTCGTCACCGGCGATCCGCAGGACGTCCAAGATGTCCTTGCCGTACAGCCAGCGCTCCAGGGTCTCCTTGACCCCACCGCGCAGCACATGGGACAGCTCCTCGTTGTCGGCGCGCTTCTCGACCTCACCGAGCAGATCCTTCGATGGTGCACTGATCTCGTAACGACGCCCGAGCAGTTCACCGAGCGGGCGGTCGTCGACCAAGGTGTCCGGGGACACCCGGAAGTGCTCGGCGATCGCCTCCACCAGTGCCGGGTCGTTCTCCGGGATGACCGCCAACGCATCGCCGGCCTCGTACTCGATACCGCTGTCGGCAAGCGCGAACTCGATATGCCGGATCTCCTTGTCCGACCCCGGTCCGGACAGCAACCGGTTGACCGCGATGTCGGCCATGAACGGGTTCTTGCGCGTCCACCCCGAACGGGCCACCGCGCTCGGCGGCGGAGTGCTCGGCGTTCCACTGGCCCCGGATGTCGGCACCAGCGCGGTGAGGGCGCCCTGGATCCATTCGGCGGCGTGCGCCTCGTACTCGACATCGCAATCGGTGCGGGTCACCACGCGAGTGGCACCGAGCTGTTCCAACCGGATGTCGAAGAGCTTGCCCGCCTGGCAGAACTCGTCATAGCTGGTGTCGCCGAGCGCGAGCACGCCGTAGGACACACCCTCAAGGCGGGGGGCGGTCGTGGCCGACAGCGCGTCCCAGAAGAGTTCGGCGTTGTCGGGCATCTCGCCCTCGCCGTAGGTCGACGTCACGATCAGTACGTACTTCAGCCCGGCGAACTCGTCGAGCTCGATCTCGTCGAGACCACTGACCTTGACGTCGAAACCCTGCAGCTTGGCCGCGGCGGCAGCATCATTGGCCACGCCCTCGGCGTTACCGGTCTGCGTGCCGTAGAGGATCCGCAGCGCCGGACGCGCGGCAGGCGCGTCGGCCACCGCGGCCGGCGGCGGGACCATGTTCATGGCCAACCGCGAGTGCAGGCCTGCCAGGAATCCCGACAGCCATGCCCGCTGGTCCTCGTTGAACGGGGCATCCTGGGGAATGTAGGCAATCTTCACGAAGCGCTCTCCAAGGTGGTCAGTGAGGCCACGACGTCCGGAACCGATTGGGCGGCAAACAATTCCTCGAAGGAGGGCAGCCGTCCGATGCGCTCGACGTTCTTGGCGCTCTGGAACAGGATCCAGCCGTACGTGCCGGGGCTGTCCATCGACAGCACGTTGCGCTGCGACAGCGCGTCCTTGTAGTCGGTGATCCGCTTGTTGGCGATCAACACGGCCAGGTCCTCGTCACTGAATCCGTCGATGGCCTCACGCGCATACCGCTGCAACTTCTGGATCAGGAAGAAATCCTCCGTCAGCACCAGATTGCGCACGGTACGGCCGACCGCAGGGTCGGTAACGTCGGTCACCCCTGGCAGCCGGGTCAGCGCCAGCTGCTGAGCGAGATTGAGCACGGTGTAGGTGTTCAACAGCGCATACATTTCTTCGGTGTCGGTGTCCCCGTAGCCGGGTACCGCACCGCCGAGCACCATCTCACCGTCCCGATAGGACCGCTTGAACTTGGCGACCTGATGACCGGCGAGCGCCGAGGCCAGTTCGTCGAGCAGTTCCTTGCGCGTCTTGGCCGCAAGTATCGCGTCGGCATCCTGGTACTGCAGCAGCGCCCGCGGCATCGCATACTTCACGTGTTTCCGGGTGGTGACCCAATCGTCGAGAAGCGCAGCGGCCTTTGTCGATCCCGTCGCCTCGACGTGCCACTGCAGCATCGTCTTGGCGGCGACTTCGTGGAAGGGCGCCTCGGTCAGCGGGGCGATCAGGACCGAATCGGCACTCACCTTGGCCGCCAGCACACCGCTCGGATCGTACTGATAGAGGAATCCGCCACTCATGCCGTTGGCAACGCCCTTACCGAAGCCCCCGATGTTGAACACCGCGCCGTTGGTCATGTACTCACACAGGAACTCACCGACACCCTCGACGACAGCGGTGGCGCCGGAGTTGCGGACGGCGAATCGGTCACCGGCCTCGCCTGCGACGAAAAGCCGTCCACCGGAGGCGCCGAACAGTGCGAAGTTGCCGATCAACACATTGCCGCCCGGCAGTTCCGATCCACCACCGGGCGAATGGACGGTGATCGTGCCGCCGCACTGGCTCTTGCCGACCCCGTCATTGCAGGTTCCGGTGTGCGACATCGTCATACCGTCATTGCAGAAGGCACCGTAACTCTGACCCGCCGAACCGTCAGTGGTGATCAGCACGCTGTCGGGGGTGAGGAACCTGCGCCCGCGTGCATCGACCGCCACCGCCCGACCCTCCAGCGGCCCGGTTGGTCCTGGGTGATTCAGCATCCGCTCGATGTCGATGGCGAGCTGACCGCCCACACTCTTGTTGCCGTTGGTCAGCGTCACCGGTGCCATCGCCACACCGTCGAGGTCGAGCTGCGCCAAAAACGCATCGTCGACGGCGTAGTCCTTCTCCATGTAGATCGGGTCATCGGGCACGAACCCCTCGGCGACGGACAGCATGGCCCGCAGATCCAGCTTGCCGATGCTGGAGGGATGATCCAGCAGGTGCAGAAGATCACTTCGCCCCCGCGCGTGGCGCAGCGACTGCAGGCCGAGCATCGCCAGTATCTCGCGCACCTCGTGGGAGATGTTGAGCAGGTATTGCGCCAAGGCGCGTGGATCGCCCTCGAACGCTTCGGAATTGGTGGTCAGGCCAGCAGGACACTTGATATTGCAATTCTTGGCCATCACACACTTGAGCATCATCAGGGCGGTGGTGCCGAACTCGTAGCTGTCGGCGCCCAGCAGTGCTGATTTGACCACGTCGCTGGCGGTCTGGTGAGCGCCGGACGCACGCAACACGACCTTCTGCCGAATACCGTTGGCCACCAGGGCCTGATGGACTTCGGCAACGCCGATCTCGGCCGATCGCCCGGCGTACTTCAGGCTGGTGACGGCCGCGGCACCGGTGCCCCCGGTGTTACCCGCGACGTTGATGACGTCGGCACCGGCCTTGGCGACACCGGCGGCGATGATGCCGATTCCCTCGGAGCTGACCAGCTTCACGATCACCCGGACGCGCGCGGCCTTGCAATCGTGGATCAGCTGCGCGAGATCCTCGATGGAGTAGGTGTCGTGGTGCGGCGGCGGGGAGACCAGCTCGACCCCCGGTGTTCCGCCGCGTGCCGCGGCAATCTGGACGGTCACCTTCGGCGCAGGAAGCTGGCCACCCTCACCGGGTTTGGCCCCCTGGCCGATCTTGATCTCCAACTCACGCAGCATCGGGTCGGCGAGATAGCCGGCCCACACACCGAACCGGCCGGAGGCGAACTGCTTGATCCGCGATCCGCGAATGGTGCCGTAGCGGGTGATGTGCTCACCACCCTCACCGCAGTTGGACAGACCACCGACCATGTTGGTGCCGTGCGCGACCGCTTCGTGCGCGGCGGCCACCAGCGCGCCGTGGCTCATCGCCCCGGAGGCCAGCGTGGCCGCGATCTCATCGGCGGGCTGCACCGCGGACAGCGGGATCGAGTCCGGTGCGGTGCGCACGTGGGACAGGTAGTGCAGGGCATCACCGGATGCCCGCAGCCACAACCGGTCGCCGACGATGTCGTAGTCGACGATCTGCGTGCCGAACCGTTGCCGCAACGATTGCGCCAGCTCGGTGAGCCGGCCCGCGGAATGGGCCAGTTTCAGGGTGAACTCGTCGCCGGTTCCCGAGATGATCAGACCCCGCACCAGGTAACCGTTGTTACCCCACAGCGCGAATTGTCCCATCTCGGATCGGAATTCGTCGGCGGTGTGCAGGAAGTTGACATCGGCGGGGAAGGCCAGCACATCGCGCAGCGCCGCCGGGCGCCGGGCACGTTCGGTGTTCATCGCCATCACGAAGTTCCGGTAACCCGGCGTGATGTCGAAGTTGTTGATCGCGCGCGGCGACATCTCCTCAAAGCTGTTGTTGCGGTATGCCTCGTCGTCAAGGCCGAAGGCACCCTCGAGCTGATGCAGTGGCAGTCGACGCAGGTACAGCGGATCGGCCATGTCCGGGTTCTCGGGGCGGGCGTCGTCGCTGAAGGAGATCTCCTCCTCGGTCATGTCCACGAACCCGCGCACCGCGGTCGTCCCATAGGAATGTCCCGCACCCTCGGCACGTTCCTTGAACAATCCGAGCAGCGGGACGTCCTTCTCCCCCGTGACGGCCAGCGCGCGGGCATGCCATTCGGCCGAGGTCTCGGCCAGCGTGGAGAACCCGACACCGCCGACCGGGGACACCACATTGGGGAAGTACTTGCGCAGCACCGGCTCGCCGGTATCCAGATAGCTGGGCTCGAAGAACTCGCCGCCGATATAACTTTCGGCGGTACACAGGCCGACCCGGCCCATGGTCTTCATCAGTGACTTCTCGGCGGCCTTGGCGAACCGCTTGAACGCCGCGGCAACCTGGGTCTCGTCAGGCCCGAACTTCTCCTCGGCGCGCATCTGCACACCCAGTGGATACACCGCGGAGGCACCGAAGCCCAGCGCGGTGGCGACGTGATGCGATGAGCAGATCTGCCCGCTCTCGGCGATCACCGAAACCCGCAGTCGCACACCTTCTTCGATGAGCCGCTGGTTGATCGCCGACACCGCGATGATCAACGGTATTGCGGCCATACCGCTTTCGACGTGCCGGTCGGAGATGACGGCGATACCGCCGGTCTCCCGTGCGAACTCCTCGACCTCGTCACACAGCTTGTCGATACCGCGGACCAGAGCCTGGGCGTTGGCTTCCGAATCCTCCAGGTCGATCCGGTAGAACATGCCGAATCGCTCGACGGGCGTGTGCTTCTGGTCCCGGATCTTGAGCATCTCCAGATGCGTCAGGATCGGCGTCGGCACCACGATCTGTGGCGCGGCCTTCCCCCCGCTGTTGGGCTTGGCGCCGAGTGCCACCCGCAACGTCATGCCGTCGGCTTCGCGAATGCTGTCCAGCGGCGGGTTGGTCACCTGGGCGAACCGCTGGGTGAAGTAGCGGGCGATACCACCCTCGTGATTGGACAGCGCGTTGATGGCTGCGCCGTACCCCATTGCCGAGATCTTCTCCTGGCCGGTGGCCAGCATGGGATCCATCAGGAATTTGAAGCTCTCCTGATTCAACGAGTACGCCACATAGCGCTGATGTCTGGACAGATCACCGTTGTACCGGGCCGGGGAGAGTTGCCCCTCCGGCGCAACCGCTGGAAGATCGGCCAGATTCACTCGCGCCTCGTCCAGCATGCTTTGGTAATCATGCTGCTGGGCAAGCTTTTCCAGTGCTTCGACGGTGCCGTAGGACCGTTGTTCACGGTGGTCGTAGTACAGCATGCCGCCGGCCTCGATGCGCCCGCGCTTGGTCACCTCCTCGGGCGGGAAGTAGACCTGACCGGCCTCGGACATGACCCCGAGGTACTCGGCGGTCTCCACCGAGCGCAACGGGCGCAGGCCCAGCCGGTCCAGGCGCGCACCGATGTAGGTGCCATCGCCGAAGATGAGGGCGGCCGGCCCGTCGTTCTTCTCTTCGTAGAGGCTGAAGAACTCCAGCATCGCCCGCACCTGCGGGGACAGCGTCTCGTCGTTTTCCCAGGCCGGCGGCATCATCGCCACCACCGCGGTGATCAGGTCCAGCTCGTCTTCGAGAACCCGGTTCTGCAGGGTCTGGTCCAGCCGGCAGCTGTCGGACTGCCCGACCGGCCGCACGATCGCGCGGTTGCGGGCGCGTGCGACGGCGTTGTCGGAGAGCCGGTTCTTCTTGTCGGTGTTGAGCTCGCCGTTGTGGGCCATCAGCCGGAACGGTTGGGCCATCGTGGCGTTGGGGACCGTGTTGGTGGAGAAACGGGTGTGGAAGAACATCGAATGCACTTCCATCCGCGGGTCCGAAAGGTCGCTGAAGTACGGGACGACCTCATTGGAGTTCAGTCGGCCCTTGAGCACCTGGGTGCGGGCACTGATCGAGAGCGGGTACAGCCCGAGCAGCGCGGGTTCGGTGTAGGCGACGGCCTCGATATCCATCAGGGCGTCGTGGATTCTGCGGTCGAAGCGTGCGCTCGTGTCGGCGGTGAACACCCACTGCCGTATCGGCAGCTGATACGTGACCGCTGCCGGCCGAATGGCCGTGTTGTCCACCGGCACATCCCGTTTGGCGATGATGTCGAACCCGTGTTCGCGCAGCGTGCGCTCGATGACCGCTTCGGCGTCGCCGTGGGATGCCGTGTCGTTGGGCAGGAAGAAGTTTCCGACCCCGAACTGACCCGGTTCCAGATCCGGCCGGCCGGTGACCTCGCGGAAGAACCGCAGGGAGAGGTCCAGATTGACCCCCGCGCCGTCGCCCACGCCTTCTGAGGACATGCCGCCGCGGTGCGGGACCGCGCACAGCGCCTCGTGCAGCTTCTGGATGACCTCATGGGTCTGACGGCCATCCTTGCGCGTCAGGAACCCGACGCCACAACTGCTCTTTTCCTGATTCGGATCAAAAAGTCCCGACAACCGGCGATCTCCTCTGGCGACGCAAACGACCCAGCGCACCGCGTGGGCCTCTCGACGTTGAGCCGTCCCGCACGAGGCCTTCGATTACCGCAGGCTCCGGCGCGCGCAAATGACTTAGCCTAACCTAAAACCCCAGGTAGCGCCGTTTCAAGGGGTGTGATATTTCCAACGGCAGAAACCGTCATTCGCGCGGTTTGGGCCGCAGCGCTCGGGTGAACAGAACGTTGACCTGTCGCATCGCCACGCTGTAGGGCCACCACGCCACCCGCTTGAAGGCATAAAGGGCCCGGATATCGGCGGAGGTGTAGATCAGGAACCGATTGCGCCGCACTCCGGCCAGGATCTTGTCGGCCGCGCGCTCGGGGGACACGGCATGCCCGGCGAATCGGTCGACCCACTTGGCCACCCGCGGGTCCTCGCGATCGACCCCGGCGATCTGCACCGTCTGGACCAGTCCGGTCTTCACCGCGCCGGGCACGACGACCGACACCCCGATGCGGTGCCGGGCCAGGTCGAAGCGCAACACCTCGGACAGCCCGCGCAGGCCGTACTTGCTGGCGCTGTAGGCGGCATGCCACGGCAACGCCACGATGCCTGCCGCCGAGGACACGTTCACCAGATGACCACCCCGGCCCGCGGCCACCATCGGCGGCACGAACGTCTCGATCACGTGGATCGGGCCCATCAGGTTGACGTCGACCATGGACTTCCAGTGCTGATGGGAGAGCGTCGACACCGTGCCCCATGCGGAGATACCTGCGATGTTCATGACGATGTCGAGCGCACCGTGGGCGGCATGCACATCGTCGGCGAAGGCGCTGACTGCCTCGAAATCGGAGACGTCCAGTGCCCGGTGGGCCGCCACGGCGGCGCCGCGGGATTCGGCGTCGGCGACGACCGTGGCCAGCCCGTCGGCATCGCGGTCGGTCAGGTACAGCTCGGCGCCGAGTTCGGCGAGCTTGAGCGCGGTCGCGCGGCCGATACCGCTGGCCGCACCGGTCAACAGAATCCGTTTCCCGGCAAAACCCTCAGGCTGACCCATCTGTCCGACACTACCCAGCGCGGATGACTCACTCGTCCCAGGACGCCGCGGTTCCCCATAGTGCGTTGAGCCAGAGGCGTTCCAGCACGTCGACCGCCCGGGCCGGATCGGTGCCGCGGCCGACGAAGGCGGCGTCGTTGGACAGCGTCATCGCGGTGGTGGCGGTGAGCATCCGGACCAGCGCCGGGATGTCGTCGGAGATCGGCCGGGTGCCCTTTCGGACCTCGTCCTCGACGACCCCGACGATCTTGTCGATCACCATGTCCTCGAAGTCGTTCATGATGGCGGCGATCTGCTTGTCGGTGGTTTGGGCCGACGTGCAGGCCGCCATGATCGGATCGTTGGTCGCGAACACCGCCGCGGCACTGCCGACCATCCGCTTGGCGAATGCCGCGGGCGACTCGCCGGGGTCGCGCGGGGCGAAGTTGTGGGTCAGCACATCGAGCTCGGCGAGGGCCTCCCGGACGATCAGGGCCAGCACGTCGTACTTGGAGTCGAAGTAGAAATAGAAGCCCGATCGCGCCACACCCGCGCGTTCGCTGATCATGCTCACCGACAGATCGGCGAAGGGTTTGACGCCCAGCAACTCGCGCACCGCGGCGACGATCGCGTCGCGTTGGCGGTCTCCGCGGCTGCGCCGGGTCTCGGGTTGCGCTTCAGGGGTGGCGCTCATGGCCTTAAACCTTTGCACCGTGCCACGCCAGAACAAAACTTGACATCCGTCAAGTTTGACACACCCCCCGACCTGCGGCGTGGTATCCGCCACGCCGAAGTGTGGCGGTGGACCGGTCGAGTCGTCCGGCGACCGCGCCGGACACAAACTTGACAGCCGTCAAGTCGAACATGAAGATGGTCGACGAAGTGACGTCGACCACAGGTCTGTCCGCACGAAGGAGTTCCGTCCATGGCGACAACCATCAGCACGCCGGCTTATCTGCTGGACCAGGCCAAGCGCCGGTTCACCCCCACGCTGAACAACATGCCCGGTCTCGGCACGGTGGAGCAGCGGCTGCGCAAGCACGATTTCAAGCAGTTCGTGCTCGCCGAGCCACCGGCCGGTAGCGGGCTCAAGCCGGTCCTCGGCGACTCGGGCGTGCCGATCCTCGGCCACATGATCGAGACGTTCCGCTCCGGCCCCGAATACCTGCTCGAGGTCTACAAGAAGTACGGGCCGGTCCACTACGCCTACTCCCCCGCACTCTCCAGCGTCGCGGCACTGGGTCCGGACGCGACCCAGGCGGTGTTCTCCAACCGCAACAAGGACTTCTCGCAGAAGGGCTGGGATCCGGTCATCGGCCCGTTCTTCAACCGCGGGCTCATGATGCTCGATTTCGAGGAGCACATGTTCCACCGCCGCATCATGCAGGAGGCCTTCACCCGGTCCCGGCTGACCGGTTATGTGGAGCACATCGACAAGGTCGCCTCGGCCGTCATCGCCAACGACTGGGTCGAGAACGACCCGCGCTTCCTGTTCTATCCCGCGGTCAAGGAACTGACCCTGGACATCGCATCGGTGGTGTTCATGGGTCACGAGCCGGGCTCGGACAAGGAACTGGTCACCAAGGTCAACGACGCGTTCACCATGACCACGCGTGCGGGTGGCGCCATCATCCGCACCGGTGTGCCGCCGTTCAAGTGGTGGCGCGGCCTGCAGGCCCGCAAGGTGCTCGACGACTACTTCGAGGCCCGGGTCAAAGAGAAGCGCGACTCGCAGGGCACCGACATGCTGACCGTGTTGTGTCACACCGCCGACGAAGACGGCAACACCTTCAGCGACCAGGACATCGTCAACCACATGATCTTCCTGATGATGGCCGCCCACGACACCTCGACATCGACGCTGACGACGATGGCCTACTACCTGGCCGCCAACCCCGAGTGGCAGGAACGCTGCCGCGAGGAGTCGGAGCGGATCGGTGACGGTCCGCTGGACATCGAGGCGCTGGACAAGCTCGAGACCTACGACCTGGTGATCAACGAATCACTGCGGCTGGTGACCCCGCTGCCGTTCAACGTGCGCTCCGCGGTGCGCGACACGGATCTGCTCGGCCACTTCATCCCGGCAGGCACGAGCATCGTGACCTGGCCGTCGATCAACCACCACCTGCCCGAACTGTGGACCGATCCGGAGAAGTTCGACCCGAGCCGGTTCGCCGAGCCGCGCAACGAACACAAGCGGCACCGTTACGCGTTCGCCCCGTTCGGCGGCGGTGCGCACAAGTGCATCGGCATGGTCTTCGGACAGCTGGAGATCAAGACCGTCATGCATCGACTGCTGCGCAAGTACCGCCTGGAGCCGCCCTACCAGGGGTACAAGTCCAAGCTGGACTATGCGGGCATGCCCGTGCCGATGGACGGTATGCCCGTCATCCTGCGTCCGCTCTGATCGAGTAGTCGTCCCAGCGGCCACTTGTCGCACGCAACAAGCCAATTCGCGTGCGACAGGTGGCCGTTCGCGTCAGGCGGCAAGCCGGTTGGCCGATGCGACCACCGCCCGCAGCGCCGACTGGTGCGGACATTCCGACCAGGCGATCGCCCACTGCGCATCCAACCCGGCGGTGCTGCGGATGAAGGTGGCGGTCTGACCGCCGGCCTGCATCTGGTGGAAGTTCAGCATCTCGATCCTGATCCCGCAGTCGTGCAGCATCGCGGTCAGCGCACCGAGGGGGCCTGCGGCGGTGGCCGTGCACGCGGTGATCCGCTCGCCGACGGCGATGGTGGCCGCATAGGTGTGGGTGTGCCTGCCGTATGCCCGCTCAGCCCGGTCCCAGGTCAACAACCGGACCGGTCCGGCGCTGGACCCGAAGGTCGCCGCCACGTCATCCCAGCTCATCTCGGCCGCCAGGTCGCGAAGTCCGCGCGGCAACGGGGCGTCGAAGAAGTCGGCGAAACGGGGGCTCGCGATGAGGGTGGTGGAGTTCATGTGTGTCGGCCTTCGCACTCGTTAGGGAGCGACCGACGGGTAGTAGCGTCCGACCCACAGCGGGGGGTCGGTCTGGATCAGACCCCGCTGCGGGTACTGGCTACTACGAGAATGCGATGCACGACAGCGAGGTTAGACCCGCCGACCGGGTGGGCGCAACCCGGTTTGGGCAACCCACCCGCTCTGGTCGACGATGGCCCGGTGACGTGGTGGGAGATGGTGCTGCTGTTCGTCGCCGGCATCGGCGGCGGATTGATCGGCAGTATCGCCGGGCTGGCGTCCCTGTCCACCTACCCCGCCCTGTTGCTGATCGGCCTGCCACCGGTCGCGGCCAATGTCACCAACACCGTGAGCCTGGTCTTCAACGGGGTCGGTTCGGTGGCCGGCTCGTTGCCCGAACTCGCCGGGCAGCGCAGCCGCCTGCTGCGGCTCATGCCGATGGCGGTGCTCGGCGGGGCGGCCGGCGCATGGCTGCTGCTCTCGATACCCGCGGAGGGTTTCGAGAACGCCGTTCCGCTGCTGCTGATGGTCGCCTCGGTCGCGATCGCGCTGCCCCGCGGCAAGGGACCGGTGGCCGAACCGACCCGAGCACGCGGCGCGGCCCAGGCGGTGGCCGTCGCCTTGATCTGCGTCTACGGCGGGTTCTTCGGCGCCGCAGCAGGGGTGCTGCTGCTGGCGCTGTTCCTGCGGACCGGCGCGGAGAGCCTTGCCGAGGCCAACGCCATCAAGAACGTCGTGCTGGGGGTCGCCAATGCCGTTGCCGCCGTGGGGTTCGTGATCTTCGCACCGGTGTACTGGCCCGCAGTGGGCGCCATGGGCCTCGGCTGCCTGATCGGCGCGCGGCTGGGACCCGTGGTGGTGCGGCGGGCACCGGCGACCCCCCTGCGACTGGGCATCGCGATCGCCGGTATCGCATTGGCCGTCAAACTGGGCTACGACACCTACCGGTGAAACTCGGAGCGGTGCCGATCTTCGCCGGAGCCGCGTAGTACGCCGGCTCGGCTAGCGTGGTCTGGTGGCATCCATCCCAGTCGGAACGCGTGTCCTGTGTGGTGTCGCCGCGGCCGCGGTGACCCTTGGCGTCAGCGCCCTCGTCGCGGTACCGCTCGGGGCGTCCGCCGATCCCCGCGCTGCGGTCGGATCGACGATCATCGACCGCACCCCGGGCGCGGTGAAGGAATGGGCGATCCAGACATTCGGGACCGCTGACAAGCTGTTCCTGACGGTCGCGGTGCTCGTGGCGATCGCCATATTGGCGGCCCTGGCCGGTGTGCTGGAGCGCCGGCGGATACCGATCGGCAGCATCATGTTCACCGCGGCCACGGTTGCCGGCTGTGTCGCCATCCTGTCGCGGGCGGGCGCCCGGCCGCTGGACATGGTGCCGACGGTGGTCGGCGGGCTCGCCGGCATCATCGCGCTGCGGTTCCTGACCTCCGGCAGACTGCAAGACGGGTCGGCACACGAATCGGCCGCCGCCGATCCCGGACGCCGACTCTCGCTGGCCGCGCTCGGACTGCTGGGCCTCGGGGTGCTGGGCAGTGCCGTCGGATCGGCGTGGGCTCGGCGGGTGCACTCGGCCGCCGGCGACCGACAGGCCTACACACCCCCGCCGGTGGCCGAACCGGCGCCACCCATCCCGCCGGAGGTGCAGCCGGCCGGCGTCGACGTCACCACATTCGTCACCGACAACGACGACTTCTATCGAATCGACACCGCGCTGTCGGTCCCCCAGCTCAACCGCGATGCCTGGGCGTTGCGCATCCACGGCATGGTCGACCGCGAGGTGACCTACACCTTCGCCGACCTGGAGAAGTTCGAGCTCATCGAAAAGGTCGTCACCCTGGCCTGCGTGTCGAACCCGGTGGGCGGTGACCTGATCGGCAACGCGGTCTGGACCGGTTACCGAGTGCGTGACCTGCTGGCGGCGGCGGGAGTACATCCCGACGCCGATATGGTGCTGTCGACCTCTAGCGACGGTTTCACCGCGGGCACGCCCACCGAGGCGATGACCGATGATCGCGATTCCCTGCTGGCCATCACGATGAACGGCCAACCGCTGCCCATCGAACACGGCTACCCGGCCCGCCTCGTCGTCCCCGGCCTCTACGGGTACGTCTCGGCCACCAAATGGGTCGTCGATCTGGAGTTGACAAGATTCGATCGGGCGCAGGGCTATTGGACACCGCTGGGATGGTCCGAGCGGGGTCCGATCAAGACACAGTCGCGGATCGACGTTCCCCGCATCGGCCAGGATGTCGCACCGGGGCCGGTCCGCTTCGGCGGCGTGGCGTGGGCCCAGCACCGCGGTGTGCGCGGCGTCGAGGTCCGGGTCGACGACGGGCCCTGGCAGCAGGCAACCCTCGGTGCGGCGTACTCGAACGACACCTGGCGGCTGTGGAGCTTCGAATGGAAGGCCGAAAAGCCCGGCCTGCACCGCATCACCGTACGCGCCACCGACAACACCGGGGCGGTGCAGACCGAGGACATCGCCGGCGTCGTACCCGACGGCGCGACCGGTTGGCCCAGCGTCGAATTCGCGGTGACCTGACGACCGGTCGATGAGGACTTTCGGCACTACTACCACCCGCTTCACGCGCGCAGTCTCTGTACATGGACCCGAACACTCCGGACCGCCGAACCGTCGAAACGGTGTTGTCCCTGGCAACGAGGGCTCCGTCGATCCACAATTCGCAGCCGTGGCGCTGGCGGGTCCAGCCGGACCGGTTGTTGCTGTTCGCCGATACCGATCGCGCGCTACCCCAGGCTGATCCGGACTCCCGCGACCTCTTGCTCAGCTGCGGAGCGGCGCTGCACCACGCGGTCGTCGGGCTGGCCTCACTGGGGTGGCGGGCCGAGGTACACCGCTTTCCCGAACCCGATCGGCCCGATCTGCTGGCGGCCGTGCAGATGAGGCCCGGCATCGCCGCCGGATCGGATGTGCCACTGGCCGCGGCCATCCCGTGCCGACGCACCGATAGGCGCATGTTCAGCCCCTGGACCGTGCCGGACGCCGATATCGCCGTGATGGGCGCCAGGGCCGCACGGGCCGGGGTGATGCTCCGTCAGGTGCAGCGCCTGCCCGAGCTTCAGGAGATCGTCGCGCGCGCCGTCCGACGGCACGCCACCGACCATGCATACCTGACCGAATTGTCCACCTGGAGCGGGCGTTACGCATCATTGGCGGGCGTGCCCGCCCGCAACACCCCACGCTCGGATCCACGGGCGACACTTCCCGGGCGGATATTCGCCGGGCCGATGCTCGCGCAGCCCGACACCGGGCCGGGCGAGGACGGCGCCGCCATCCTCGCCCTGGGCACCAAGGCAGACAACCCGCTGTCACGGTTGCGGGCCGGGGAGGCCACCAGCCTCGTCCTGTTGACCGCGACCACGCTCGGGCTGGCCAGCTGCCCGGTGACCGAGCCGCTCGAGATCGACGCCACCAGGAGTGCGGTGCGCGATGATGTCTTCGGCGACCACGGCCATCCGCAGATGCTGTTGCGCATCGGCTGGGCACCGGTCAACGCCGACCCCTTGCCCGCCACTGGGCGGATGCCGACGTCAACGGTCGTCGAGTGGCAGTGCTGAACGGCTGCGCCCGCTCTCTCCCCATTCCAACTTTGACGCGAAAACCGCTGCCTGCGTGCGGCGTTCCATCCCGAGCTTGGCAAGCAACCTGGACACGTAGTTCTTCACCGTCTTCTCGGCGAGGAACATCCTGGCCGCGATCTGGCGGTTGGTCAGGCCCTCGGACAACAGGTGCAGCAGGGTGCGCTCCTGCTCGGTCAGCCCGGTCAGCGGGTCATCCCGCTCGGCAGCACCGCGCAGATTGGCCATCAGCGCCGCGGCGGCCCGGTTGTCGAGCAGCGAGCGCCCTGCCCCGACCTCCTTGATGGCGTTGGCCAGTTCCAGGCCCTTGATGTCCTTGACGACGTATCCACTGGCGCCGGCCAGGATGGCATCGAGCATGGCTTCGTCGGAGGTGAACGAGGTGAGCATCAGACAGCGCAGATCGGGAAGCTCGGAGAGCAGATCGCGGCACAGCTCGATGCCGTTGCCATCGGGCAACCGGACATCGAGCACGGCGACCTCGGGCCGCACCACAGGAATCCTGGCGAGCGCCTCGGCGACCGTGCCCGCCTCCCCCACTACATCGAGGTCGGGATCGGAGCTGAGCAGGTCGATCAGTCCACGCCGGACGACCTCATGGTCGTCGACCAGAAATACCTTCACCACGGGCATGACCCCATCATGGCCGGTAATGCGGGCCGGCGTCGTCGAGGATCTGTCTGCCGGTGATCCGCTCGGTCCTGATCCGGATGAAATGATCGCGCCGGCCCTGCACCCATGGTTCGACGAATGTGCCCGCGACCTCTACCAGGTCGTCGATCGCGGTGATCGGATCCGCGGTGCCGACCACGGTGACGCTCCACCCGCTGCGCAGATCCGGATCGAGTTCATCAGCCTCGAATGCCACCGCCTGATGGGTGGCGGCGGCAGCCAGCTTCGCCCCGCCGGCGACCCGGAAGACGACATCCTCCTGCCACAGCCGGAAGTTGACCGGGTGGATCGCCGGAAGGCCGTCTTCGGTGAACACCAACCGGCCGACGCGGACCTGTTGTAACCGGTCCAGGCACTGCCTGCGGTTGAGAACGTCGAGTTGCTGGGCGTGAGACTGACTGTGCGACATCGTGGCCACCTCCTCGTGGCAGCCACCCGGCTGCCGGATCATTGTTGCGCGACGGCACTGCCCGCGAACAGGGCCTTATGTCATCGGTTCGAACACCGATGACGATCGGCTCGGTGAGATGTCGGTCCCTGATGGCAGCCTGGAGTCGTGCAGCTGGCAGAGATCGTCGCCGCGTCGGCCGATATCGGCGCGACATCGTCACGATTGGCAAAGGTGGAGCGGATCGCGGCCGTACTGGGCCTCGCGGACCGAGATGAGATTGCCGTCGTGGTGGCCTGGTTGTCCGGCGAACTGCCCCAGCGCCAGATCGGCGTCGGGTGGGCGGGGCTGCGCGATCTGCCCCCACCGGCCGGCGGTGCCACGCTGACCGTCGCCACGGTGCACGCCATGCTGACCGAGATCAAGGACATCGCAGGCAAGGGGTCCACGGGGCGGCGGGCCCAGCGGGTGCTGGACCTGTTCGCCGCCGCCACCGAGGACGAACAGCAGTTCCTGCGGCGGTTGTTGTCCGGGGAGCTGCGCCAGGGTGCGCTCGCCGGGGTGATGACCGATGCGGTCGCCAAGGCCGCCGGCCTACCCGCCGCTGCGGTCCGCCGCGCCGCCATGCTGGCCGGGGATCTTTCCGCGGTCGCGGTCTCGGCGATCGCCGATGGCGATATCGGCCGCTTCACCCTGCGCGTCGGACGGCCGGTCTCCCCCATGCTGGCCCAAACGGCGACAGGTGTCGCCGAGGCCCTGGACAAACTTGGCGGCGAGGCCGCCTTGGAGTCGAAGCTGGACGGTGCGCGGGTGCAGATCCACCGCGCCGGGGACCGGGTCACGATCTACACCCGGACGCTCGACGATGTCACCGCGCGGTTGCCCGAGGTGGTCGACGCCGCGCTCGCGCTGCCGGTCACCGACCTGATCGCCGACGCCGAGGCGATCGCGCTTCGGCCAGACGGGCG
Organism: Arthrobacter sp. SLBN-53; assembly: GCF_006715585.1. NCBI lineage: Bacteria > Bacillati > Actinomycetota > Actinomycetes > Micrococcales > Micrococcaceae > Arthrobacter > Arthrobacter sp. SLBN-53. The sequence goes on along the minus strand of NZ_VFNN01000001.1, from coordinate 4,535,027 downwards.
TCCGCACCGCTTCCAGGTGACCGCCTCCCGCTTCGGCAGCCGCTCGGCCGCTGCGCGTTCCGAGCCGCTGTCGGTGTTCTTCTTCGATCTGTTGCACCGCGATGGTGTCGACCTGTTGGATTTGCCACTGACCGACCGGATGGCCGTGCTGGATGAGGTGGTGCCGGCGGCCCAACGGATGCAGCGGCTGGTCACCACCGACCCGGCCGCCGCGCGCGCGTTCCTGGAGACGACGCTGGCCGCGGGCCATGAGGGTGTGATGGCCAAGGCGCCGCGCGCACCGTATGAGGCGGGCCGCCGCGGGTCCGGCTGGTTGAAGGTCAAGCCGGTGCACACCCTGGATCTGGTGGTGCTGGCGGTCGAATGGGGGTCCGGGCGGCGCACCGGCACGTTGTCCAATATTCATCTCGGTGCCCGCGACCCGGACACCGGCGAGTTCGTGATGTTGGGCAAGACCTTCAAGGGGATGACCGACGAGATGTTGGCGTGGCAGACGAAGCGCTTCACCGAGCTGGCGGTCGATGGCACCGCCGGCTCCGGTGCGATTGCCGGCTCCGCCGGCGGCGGTCCGATTGCCGGCTCCGCCGGCGGCGTGGTGCGGGTGCGGCCCGAACAGGTCGTCGAGATCGCGATCGACGGTGTCCAGGCGTCGTCGCGCTATCCGGCAGGGATGGCCCTGCGTTTCGCGCGCGTCGTGCGCTACCGAGATGACAAGCCCGCCACGCAGGCCGACACGGTCCACACCGTGCGTGAGCTGTTCGAACGCAGTGGTTGAGGCAAAGTCCCAACGTCGTCCTGACGCGATGCGAGGATCGACGCCATGGGATCACCGACTGCCCCCGATCTGACCGAGGACACCCGCGGCGACATCACCTACGTCCGAACCGACACGAACCTGCCGCCGGTGGCGATCGTCGATCGCTCCCCGATCACCACCAAGCACAAGATCATCTTCGCGGCGGTGGCGGTGCTGGGCGCGCTCGCGTGGGCGATCATCGCCTTCTTCCGCGGCGAAACGGTGAACGCGGTCTGGTTCGTCATCGCAGCGGTGTGCACCTATGTCATCGGTTACCGCTTCTACGCCCGTCTCATCGAGATGAAGATCGTCATACCGCGCGACGATCACGCCACCCCCGCCGAGGTGTTCGAGAACGGCACCGACTACATGCCCACCGACCGGCGGGTGCTGTTCGGTCACCACTTCGCCGCCATTGCGGGCGCCGGTCCGCTGGTCGGTCCGGTGCTGGCCATGCAGATGGGTTATCTGCCGGGCACCATCTGGATCATCATCGGCGCGTTGGTCGCCGGGTGCGTGCAGGACTACCTGGTGCTGTCGATCTCGGTGCGCAGGCGGGGCAGGTCACTCGGACAGATGGCCAAGGACGAACTCGGCGTGGTGGGCGGCGCCGCGGCGATCGTCGGCGTGCTGGTCATCATGGTGATCCTGCTGGCGGTCCTGGCGCTGGTCGTGGTGAACGCGCTCGCCGAGAGTCCGTGGGGCGTCTTCTCCATCGCCATGACCATCCCGATTGCGATCTTCATGGGCCTGTACCTGCGCTTCCTGCGGCCCGGCCGGGTGTCCGAGGTATCGCTGATCGGTGTGGCGCTGCTGCTGCTCGCCGTCGTGTCCGGCGGTTGGGTGGCCGAAACTCAATGGGGCACAGACTGGTTCACGCTGTCCAAGGTGACGCTGTCGTGGTGCATCATCATCTACGGCCTGGCCGCCTCGGTGCTCCCGGTGTGGTTGCTGTTGGCCCCGCGCGACTACCTGTCGACATTCATGAAGGTCGGCACCATCGCCCTGCTCGCAGTGGGCATCCTGGTAGCCCGCCCGATCATGGAGGCACCGGCGATATCGTCCTTCGCCACCAGCGGTACCGGACCCGTGTTCGCCGGTTCCCTGTTCCCATTCCTGTTCATCACCATCGCCTGCGGTGCACTGTCGGGCTTCCACGCGCTGATCTCCTCGGGTACCACGCCGAAGCTGCTGGAGAAGGAAAGCCAGATGCGCCTGATCGGCTACGGCGGCATGCTCACCGAGTCTTTCGTCGCGATCATGGCGCTGATCACCGCTGCAATCCTCAATCAGCACCTGTACTTCGTGATGAACGCACCGGCCGCGTCCACCGGTGCCACCGCCCAGACTGCGGCCGATTACGTCAACGGACTCGGCTTGTCCGGGGCCGATATCACCGCCGAGGAGATCACCGGCGCCGCCCAGAGCGTCGGCGAGGAGTCGATCGTGTCGCGCACCGGTGGTGCCCCGACGCTGGCCTTCGGTATGTCCGAGGTACTGCACCAGGTCTTCGGCGGCGCGAGCCTCAAGGCGTTCTGGTACCACTTCGCGATCATGTTCGAGGCACTGTTCATCCTCACCACCGTCGACGCCGGGACCCGGGTGGCCCGCTTCATGCTGTCGGATGCGCTGGGCAATCTCGGCGGGCCGCTCAAGAAGCTGCAGAACCCGAGTTGGCGGGTGGGCGCCTGGATCTGCAGTCTGGTCGTGGTGCTCGCCTGGGGCAGCATCCTGCTGATGGGTGTCACCGACCCACTCGGCGGCATCAACACGCTCTTCCCACTGTTCGGCATCGCCAACCAGTTGTTGGCAGCCATCGCGCTGACCGTCGTCACGGTGGTGATCATCAAGCGCGGACTGCTCAAATGGGCGTGGATACCCGGTATTCCGCTGGCCTGGGATCTCGTGGTGACCATGACGGCGTCCTGGCAGAAGATCTTCTCCGGCGACCCGAAGGTCGGCTACTGGACCCAGCATCTGCAGTACCGCGACGCCAAGGACGCCGGTAAGACGGCGTTCGGTGCCGCGAAGGACACCGGTCAGATCGATGCCGTCATCCGCAACACGTTCATCCAGGGCACGCTCTCGATCGTGTTCGCGGTCCTGGTGATCATCGTGGTCGCCGCAGGCGTCGTCATGGCGCTCAGGTCGATCCGCGGCACGGGTCGTCCGCTGGCCGAGGACGACCCGGTGCCCTCGCACATCTTCGCGCCATCCGGACTCCTCACCACCGATGCCGAGAAGGAGGTGCAGAAAGAATGGGACGAGCTCGGACCGTCGCACGCCAGATCGGTTGGTACTGGGCGTCATTGATGGGCGATAATCACTACCGCCGCTACGTCGAGCACCTCGCCCGTCGGCATCCGGGAGCACCGGTGCCGACCGAGCGGCAGTACTGGCGGATGCGGCATGCGGCCACCGAGTCCAATCCGCAGTCGCGCTGCTGCTGAGCTCTGCGATCTGAGGAGTCCCGGCCGCGATGAGTGCGGCGCAGACTCCTCAGATCACGACGAGGCGGCTCGGTAGGCCTGCACGATCGGGGCCAGCTCATCGGGTGTCGCGCCGTGCATGATCACCGCATCGGCACCGTAGTCGAACTCCTTGCGGACCCGATCGACGCACTGTCGGGCCGTTCCGGTCGCCGAGGGCTCCAGCCACTCGTCCGGAATCAAGGTGGCGATGTGTTCGATCTGCTCGGCCGTCGCCTTGTGATCGATGCCGCCCCCGATGGATTGCACCACGGTGTCCTCGCGAAAGCGTCGCAGCACAGCGGGATCCCAGCCGTTGGTGCTGACCAGCAGGTCTCCGTAGCCCTGCAGATAGGTGGCCAATCGCGCCACGGTCTTCTTGAGCCGAAGCTCTTCGGGCAGGTGATCGCTGACGGTCGCGAAACACGACCACACCCGTACGCTCGCCGGGTCTCGACCCGCCCGCTCGGCGGCATCCTTGACCGTCTTGACGGCGCGCTGCAGCGTCTCCGGCGTGAAGTACGTGTGCAGGATGACGTCGTCGAAGGCGCGCCCGCCCAGCGCAAGGGTCTGCGGCCCGAAGGCGACGATGGCCAGCCTGATGTCTTCGCGGAAGTCCGAGTCGAGGAACAGCAACGGATACCGTCCGATCGGCCCGTCATGGTCGAAGATCAGCTCGCCGCGCCAGAGTCGGCGCATCACCTCGGCGAAGTCTTCCATCTGCGCGGTGGTCACCGCCGGCACCCCGAACGCGCCGTACAGCGCGGCGATTCCTCTGCCCAGGCCCAGGGTGAACCGGCCGCCGGACAACCGGTGCATGGTCGTGGCCCACGATCCGGTGATCAGCGGATGCCTGGTGTTGTGATTGGTGGCGGCGGTCGCGATCTGCATCCGGCTCGTCACCGCCAATGCCGCGCCGGTCAGCGACGACGCTTCCTTGACGTTCCAGCGCTCGGATATGAAGCCGGTACCGAACCCCAGTTCCTCACCGCGCCGGGCCTCGTCGACCAGGGTGGCAGGGCCTTCGCCGCCGGCACCGGCCAGTAGGTAGTAGCCGAGCTCGTCCAATGACCTAGGCATATTCAGCCACACCCAACCACGTCACTTCCAACCGCGTCACACCCAACCTCCTTGTTGGTAAGCACAATCCCACACCTCGGTGATCGGTCGGCCGACAACGCCGAAGACACTCAGTCGCCCGCTGCCTCCTTGGCGATGACACCACGTGCGATCAGGTGCTCGGTCAAGGGCGCCACACCCACGGTGAAGTGCTCCACGATCGCCCGCCGCGCGGCATCCGGGTCACGACGCTCCAGCGCGTCGATCAGCCGGCGGTGGTCCCTGATCGACTGGGCCGGCCAACCCTCCAAGGTCGGGAACACCGATTCGGGCTGATACCGGGTGATCCCGGACATGAACTGGGTCAGCTTCGACGAGTCGGCGGCAATGTTGATCAGGCGGTGATACTCGTGATTGAGGCGCACAGCGCGGTCCGGGTCGGCGTCCTGGTAAGCACGCTCCAGGTCATCCTGAATGGCCTTCAGTTCCGAAAGCTGTTCGGCGCTGATGTTTTCGGCCGCCCGTGCCGCCAACTCACCCCCGACGTAGGCCTGCACATCGGCGACATCGGCGAGATCACGGGCAGTGAACTCCACCACCATGAACCCGCGTCGCGGATGCTGGACCAGCAGCCCCTCGGCCCGCAGGTTCAGCAGCGCCTCCCGCACCGGGGTGACGCTGATGCCGAGGTCGACGGCCAGCTGGTCCAGACGCAGGTACTCACCGGCCGGGTAGATGCCCTCGAAGATCCGTCGCCGTACCACCCGCGCAACGTCGTCGGACAGCTGCGGCCGGGCGACGAACCCCAGGTCCCGTCGCTTCGCTCGCCCGGGGGTTTCAGAGCCGATACTCATCGAGCAGGTTCTTACTGATGATGGTCTTCTGGATTTCGCTGGTGCCCTCGCCGATCAGCAGGAACGGAGCGTCGCGCATCAGCCGTTCGATCTCGTACTCCTTGGAATAGCCGTAGCCGCCGTGGATCCGGAAGCTCTGCTGGGTCACTTCGGCGCAGAACTCGCTGGCCAGATACTTGGCCATCCCGGCGGCCACATCGTTTCGCTCGCCCGAGTCCTTGAGCCGGGCGGCGTTGACCATCATCAGATGCGCCGCCTCGACCTTCGTCGCCATCTCGGCGAGCTGGAAGGCGATGGCTTGGTGCCCCGCGATCGGCGTACCGAACGTCTCTCGTTGCTGGGCATAGCGTATCGCCAGCTCGAAGGCCCGGATCCCGACACCGCAGGCCCGCGCCGACACGTTCACTCGGCCGACTTCGATACCATCCATCATCTGGATGAAACCCCGACCCGGCGCCGCACCCAACACATCATCGGCCGAAGCCCGGTAGCCGTCGAAGATCAGTTCGGTGGTGTCGATGCCCTTGTAGCCGAGTTTGTCGATCTTGCCAGGGATGGTCAGTCCGGGGACCACCTCCCCGAAGCCGGCCGGCTTCTCGATGAGGAAGGCCGTCAGGTTGCGGTGCGGCTTATCGGCTCCCTCATCGGTTTTCACCAATGCGGCCACCAGCGTCGAGCTCCCGCCGTTGGTCAACCACATCTTCTGCCCGGTGATCACGTAGTCGTTCCCGTCGCGCACACCCCTGGTGCGGATGGCGGCCACATCCGAACCCAACTCGGGCTCGGACATCGAGAATGCCCCGCGGACCTCCCCGGTCGCCATCCGCGGGAGATACCGCTGTTTCTGGGCTTCGGTACCGTGCTGGCGGATCATGTAGGCGACGATGAAGTGTGTGTTGATGACTCCGGACACACTCATCCAGCCGCGGGCCAGTTCTTCCACGCACAGCGCGTAGGTCAGCAGCGACTCCCCCAGCCCGCCGTACTCTTCGGGGATCATCAGGCCGAACAGACCCATCTCCCGCATCTGGTCGACGATGTGCTGCGGATAGGCGTCCGCGTGCTCGAGTTCCTGCGCGTTCGGGATGATCTCCCTGTCCACGAATTGGCGTACGGTGGCGATGATCTCGGCCTGGACGTCGGTCAGTCCGGCGGTCTGAGCGAGCTTAGTCATGGGCGATCTCGCTTCGCTTCTCGCTGGTCATCAGAGGAGTCCGTTCGAATACGGCGGCCAGGCCCTGACCGCCACCGATACACATGGTCTCCAGCCCATAGCGGGCGTCTCGTCGCTCGAGTTCGCGAGCCAGCGTTGCCAGCATCCGGCCGCCGGTCGCCCCCACCGGATGTCCCAGCGAGATCCCGGACCCGCGAACGTTGGTGCGCTCGAAGTCGGCAAGGCCGAACCCCCACTCTCGGGTGCAGGCCAGGGCCTGCGCAGCGAATGCCTCGTTGAGTTCGATGACGTCAATCTGGGCAAGCGACAGGCCTGCGCCGGCAAGGGCGCGGGCCGTCGCCGGTACGGGCCCTATCCCCATGATGTCCGGCCCGACGCCTGCCACCGCCCAGGACACCAATCGCACAAGGGGTTTGAGTCCGAGGTCGGCGGCGCGTTCGGGTGTGGTGACGATGCACATGGACGCTGCGTCGTTCTGTCCGCTGGAGTTGCCCGCGGTGACGGTGGCATCCGGGTCGTTCTTGCCGAGCACGGGGCGCAGCCTGCTCAGTTTCTCCAGTGAGGTATCGGCGCGGGGGTGTTCGTCGACGGAGATCACTTTTTCGCCGGACCGGTCGGTAACCGTCACCGGGATGATCTCGTCGGCCAAGACCCCGTCGTTCTGGGCCGCGACCGCGTTCTGGTGCGAGCGGACCGCCAGTTCGTCCTGCTCGGTCCGCGAGATGCCGTAGCGGCGGCGCAGATTCTCGGCGGTCTCGAGCATGCCGCCGGGCACGGGATGAAACCTGCCGCCTGCGGTGGTCCGGCCGCGAGCCAGGCCGTCGTGAACGGCGATACCGCCCCGGGACCCGCCCCAGCGCATATCGGTGGAATAGAAGGCCACGTTGCTCATCGACTCGGCGCCGCCGGCGATCACCAGATCGCTTCCGCCACTGCCGACTTGCAGTGCCGCCTGGATGACTGCCTGCAGCCCCGATCCGCAACGACGGTCGATCTGCATACCCGGCACGGTGGTGGGCAGACCGGCATCGAGGGCCACCACGCGGCCGATTGCCGGTGCCTCGCTGGACGGATAGCAGTGTCCCAACACGACATCGTCGATATCGCCGGGATCGATCCCGGTGCGCTCCAGCAGACCCTGCAGTGCGGCGACACCGAGATCAACCGCGGTCAGCGCCGCGAACATCCCGCCGTAGCGGCCGATCGGTGTGCGCACCGGTTCGCAGATGACGGTGTCGCGCACTAGATGTGCCGCCCGCCGGTCACTTCGAGCACCGTGCCGGTCATATAGGACGACAGATCCGAGGCCAGGAACAGTGCCACCGAGGCGACCTCACTGGGTTCGGCGGCGCGGCCCATCGGGATCTCGGCAAGCTTCTGGTCCCAGATCCGTTGCGGCATGGCCTCGGTCATCGCCGACCGGATGAGTCCGGGCTGGATGGCGTTGACCCGCACACCGAGATGGGCCACTTCCTTGGCGGCCGCCTTGGTCAAACCGACGATGCCGGCCTTTGCCGCCGAGTAGTTGGTCTGCCCCACCAGCCCGACCTTGCCGGAGATCGACGAGATATTGACGATGGCACCGCTTTTCGCTTCCCGCATGATGTTTGCGGCCAACCGGGTGCCGTTCCACGACCCCTTCAGATGTACCGAGATGACCTGATCGAACTGCTCCTCGGTCATCTTGCGCATGGTGGCGTCGCGGGTGATACCTGCGTTGTTGACCATGACGTCCAGGCTGCCGAAGGTGTCGACGGCCGCGCCGACGAGTGCGCCGACCTCGCCGGCGTCGGTGACATCGCACCGCACCGCCTTGGCCACCGAGCTACCACCAAGACGCTGCACCGCTGCCTCGGTGGCCTCCGGGTTCAGGTCGCCGAGCACCACCCGGGCGCCTTCGGACACGAACCGCTCGGCGATGGCGAATCCGATTCCCTGGGCACCACCGGTGATCACCGCTGTCCGGCCGTCCAACAAAGCCATGAATCCACCCTCCTCAGGCACGAGCCTTCAAAAACATAAAATATGATATTTGTGGATCAAACCACATCCGGACGTACAGGAGGGCCCCAGATGGCCGAGAGCGTCACCGCACCACCGTCACCAGAGACCGTCTCGGATGCCGACTTTGCCGATATCCTCGCGGCCACCAAGCAGTTCATCCGCACCCAGGTGGTGCCGAGGGAACACGAGATCATGTCCACCGACCGGGTGCCCGACGACCTGCGGGACCAAGCCAAGAAGATGGGCCTGTTCGGGTATGCCATTCCCCAGGAATGGGGCGGGCTGGGACTGAACCTCGTCCAGGACGTCGAGCTGGCTTTCGAGTTCGGCTACACCAGCCTGGCGCTACGTTCCATGTTCGGCACCAACAACGGCATCGCCGGTCAGGTCCTGGTCGGCTTCGGCACCGACGAGCAGAAGACCCGATGGTTGGAGGGAATAGCCTCGGGCGCGGTGGTCGCGTCCTTCGCGCTCACCGAGCCAGGGGCCGGTTCGAACCCGGCCGGGTTGCGCACCAAGGCCGTTCGCGATGGTGACGGATGGGTGATCACCGGCCAGAAACAGTACATCACCAACGCTCCGGACGCCGATCTGTTCATCGTCTTCGCCCGCACCCGACCCGCGGATGCCGATGGTCCCGGTATCGCGGTCTTCCTGGTGCCCGCGGACGCAGCGGGCGTCACCGTCGGCGCCAAGGACGCCAAGATGGGCCAGGAGGGCGCCTGGACCGCCGATGTGAACTTCGACGAGGTGCGCGTCGGCAACGACACCCTCATCGGGGAAGCGAAGACATCGGCTACCGGGCGGCGATGACGTCGCTGGCACGGGGGCGGGTACACATCGCCGCGCTGGCCGTCGGCAGTGCGCAGCGCGCACTCGACGAGTCGGTCTCCTACGCCGCGACCGCCACCCAGGGCGGGACGCCGATCGGCAGCTTCCAACTGGTACAGGCGATGCTCGCCGACCAGCAGACCGGGGTCATGGCCGGCCGGGCAATGGTCCGTGAGGCCGCTCGCCTCTGGGTCACCGGCGAGGACCGCCGCATCGCACCGTCGTCGGCGAAGCTCTTCTGCACCGAGATGGCAGGCAAGGTCGCCGATCTCGCCGTCCAGATCCACGGCGGTAGCGGCTACATGCGCGAGGTTCCCGTGGAGCGCATCTACCGCGAGGTTCGGTTACTGCGCCTCTACGAGGGCACCAGCGAGATCCAGCGGCTCATCATCGGCGGTGGGCTGGTCAAGAATGCCCAGCGCCAGATGACGAGCTGAGCCGTCCGCTAGGCGATATAGCGGATGATGGACTCTGCGACGGCGGCCGGCTTCTCGGATCCTTCGATCTCCACGGTGATGGTGACCGTCGACTGAGCGGCACCCGCCAGCTCGGCCACATCGGTGATGACCGCGCGCGCCCGGATGCGCGCACCGACCTTGACCGGGGTGATGAACCGCACCTTGTTGTAGCCGTAGTTCACCGCCAGCGAGATGCCCTTCACACCGTAGAGGTGGTGCGAGAAGTAGGGCAGCAGTGACAACGTCAGCAGCCCGTGGGCGATGGTTCCACCGAATGGTCCGCTCGCCGCACGTTCGGGTTCGACGTGGATCCACTGCCGATCCTCGGTGGCTTCGGCAAATTGGTTCACGCGCGCCTGGTCGATCTCCAGCCAGTCGGTCGGCCCGAGCTCGGTGCCTGCCGCGCCCACCAGTTCGTCCAGACTCTCGAAAACCTTCATGCGCACTCCTCCAGTCGACAACGGTTGCCCCGTCATGCATAGCCTCCCGTTCGCGCCGCATCGGCACCGGGTGGGCCCACGCGACACCTGACGTTCACGTGCAAGAGCAGCGAATTGACCGAACGCCCCAACTTTCACCCGCGTCGTAGAAAACTCGGCGGGACGATGACAGAATTTGCCGCAACTGACGCTGGCGATAATTTTGCCAGAGTCAGACGCATTTCAATTATCGGTCGGTGAATTGCTGCGATCCTTGAATAGCGATTCTGGCAACTACTGTCAGTCCATGACACTTATTTAAATCTGGCATTTGCGCAGGATATAGCGATACTTAACCCGACTATTTGAAATTATCCAGGGACCATACGCCCGCGTGGCAACCTCCCTGTACTGATCGGTGGGTCAAGTTTATGAGCGTGTCAATCGCCGAGGCCAGCGTTAGCGCACTCCCGGACAATGCGTCGGTTCAGTGGTGGGATCGCGACACCGAGTGCACCCTGGTGCTCGCGACGCCGGCGGCCGAACCCGAACTATGGGACGACTTCCTCGACGGCGCCCTGCGCAGTTATCGCAAACACGGGGTCGAAAAGGCAATCGAGCCGAGTGCGGTGGCCGACCCCGCCACCACCTCGCTGTTCCTGACCGCGATCGACGATGCGGGTCGGGTGATCGGCGGCGTGCGCGCCCAAGGGCCCTACCGTCAGGCCGACGAATCGCATGCCCTCGTGGAATGGGCCGGCCAGAACGCTTTGCCGAGAGTCCGCAAGATGATCGCCGACCGCATCCCGTTCGGCGTCGTCGAGATCAAGACCGCATGGACGGCCGACGACCGTCGGGGTGACCGCGAGCGCACTCGCCTGCTCACCCCGGCGCTGGCACGCATGCCGCTGCACTCGACGCTGGTGCTTGGCGCTAAGTTCGCGATGGCCACCGCGGCGGCGCATGTCCTGGCGCGCTGGGAATCCTCGGGAGGTGTCGTTGCCACCCGCATCCCAGCCACGCCGTACCCCGACGAGAGATATGAGACGAAGATGATGTGGTGGGACTACGCGGAATTCACCCGCACCGCCGACCCGGACCAGATCCTCGCGATCCGCGCCGAGGCGCGGGCACTCGCCCCGATGCTCGAGGGCGCCGACGCAGTCCCGGCGATGTTGACCGGCCTGTGACCGATACACACGCCGCCGTCGTTCTCACCGAAGATCATCCCGAAGACGCAAAACTGTTATGGCAGTTGCGCGCCCGGGCCGATATCGAATTCGTCGACAACATCGGCAGGCAACACAACGCGCTGGCATCCCTGACACCGCCGGTCGACGCCGACATGCTCGCCGAACCGCATCGATGGGTCTACTACCCATGGCGACGGTCCGTGGTGGGCATGTTGGGTCCGCGCGCCTACCGACGGTTGCGGCTGGATCGCAACCGAAACCTGATCACCGACTCCGAGCAGCACACCCTGGCAGCGCTGCGGATCGGCGTGATCGGTCTCAGTGTCGGACACGTGATCGCCCATACCCTTGCCGCACAGGGGATCTGCGGTGAGCTACACCTCGCGGACTTCGACGAGCTCGAGGCCGCAAACCTCAATCGGGTGCCTGCCACCGTCTTCGACGAAGGGGTCAACAAGGCCATCATCGCGGGCCGTCGCATCGCCGAACTGGATCCGTACGTGCGGGTACAGGTACACCCCGAGGCTGTCACCGCCGACACCATCGATGCCTTCCTCGACGGACTGGACATCATCGTCGAGGAATGTGACTCGCTGGACACCAAGGCACTGGTCCGCGAAGCGGCCAGGCACAGGCGGATCCCGGTGTTGATGACCACCAGCGACCGCGGACTGGTCGACGTCGAGCGTTTCGACATCGAGCCCGATCGCCCGATCTTGCACGGAATGCTGGGCACGGTGAACACCACGGATCTGGCCGGGCTGAGCAGCACCGACAAGGTGCCCTACGTGCTCGGCCTGCTGGACGCCAAGTCGCTGTCCCCGCGCATGGCGGCTTCATTGTGCGAAGTCGGCGAAACACTATCGACCTGGCCGCAATTGGCCGGTGAGGTGGTTCTCGGTGCCGCACTCATCGCCGAGTCCGTTCGCCGGATCGGCCTCGGCGAGCCGTTGGCATCCGGACGGACCCGGTTGGATGTCGCAGCCGCCCTTGACAGTGTGACCGATCCGCTCCACACACCGCGGTCCCCGCACGACGCCGGAGTCGAACTCGACGGCGAACAAACCGAATTCGATTCTGTTCTGGACGCCATGGCCTACGCCGCGCATCGGGCACCGTCGGGCGGCAACTCCCAGCCGTGGTCGATCGCGGTCCGCGAGGACAGCCTCGATCTACACATCGACCCGCGGCGCACCAGCCAGATGGATGTCGAGTTCCGCGGTAGCGCAGTCGCACTCGGCGCTGCGGCGCTGAACGCCCGAATCGCGGCGGCGGCGCACGGGCACGGAACGCGACTGCACACCGGAGACGGGGAGCACACACCGCTGACGATTTCGGTGGAACTGGCGGGAGCAGCGGATCCCGCACTCGCCGAGATGTACGAGCCGATGCTCGAACGCAGCACGAACCGCCACCTCGGGGTACCGGTGGCCTTCAGCGCCGAGCTGCGGGAGGCACTGCACGCGGCGGCGCTCGCCCACGGTGGCCGGTTGCGGCTGATCACCGAGCGCGACGAAATTCGGGAATGTGCCGAGGTTCTCGCCGCCGCCGATCGAATTCGCTATCTGACCAATCGACTCCATTCGGAGATGTTTGCTGAGATCTGGTCACCCGGCGATCCGGCGCCCGAGTACGGCATCGACGTGCGCACGCTGGAGTTGGCGCCATCCGATCTGGCGGTACTCGACGTCTTGCGCCGTTCGGACGTGATGGGCGAATTGGCCCGGTGGGACGCGGGTTCGGCGCTGGGCAACAATACACGTGACCGGGTTGGCGGAGCCTCGGCCGTGGCCGTCATCACCACCGACGGCCATGACCTCGCCGACTACGCGCGGGCGGGGGCTGCGGTCGAAGCGGTGTGGATCACTGCCCAGACAGCGGGTTTGGCCACGCAGCCGGTGTCGCCCGCCTTCCTCTACGCCCACACAGATCACGAATTGGCAGAGTTGGCCCCGGCATATCCCGAACAACTCGGGCGCCTGCAATACACTCTCCGCAGGCTCACCGGAACACCGCCGGAGGAAGCGCAGGCATTGGTCATGAAGATCACCAGTGCACCGCGCCCGTCCCTGCGGAGTCGCCGGAGCCCACTGCTCCACACAACGTCGCGCCCCGCGACACCACATCGAGAGGTCTAGGTGCCCCGCAGCCTCGAACTTGTCGTCACGGCGGCCGCGACGCGACTCAGCGCCGTCGACGCCGCGACCGCAGCGAGCGTGAGCCAGCAGGTACTTGCCGAACTGGTCACCTACTTCAATGTCGATTTCAGCTTCCTGCGCCACAACGACCATGCGATCCATGCAACCCGCTTGATCGCCGACTGGCCGCCGCGTCCGGCAGATCTCGATCCCGATCCACTCGAACTGATCTATTTCGCCGATGCCGACCCGGTGTTCGCCATGGCCGAGCACCTCAAGGAACCGACAGTGTTCCGGCCCGAGGCCACCGACGACTATCAGCACACCATCGAGGCGGGACGGCAGATACCGACCACCTCGATGGCCTGCGTGCCGCTGTTGTCCGGCGACGTGACCACCGGGGTGCTGGGCTTCGTCAAGGTCGGCGTCAGGGAGTGGAGCTCGGAGGAACTCAACGCCCTGGTGGCGATCGCCACCCTGTTCGCCCATGTGCAGGCACGGGTGGAAGCCGAGGACCGCCTGCGGTTCCTGGCCGAGCACGACGACCTCACCGGACTGCACAACCGACGCGCACTGGTGGCCCAGTTGGATTCCCGGCTCACCGAAGGCGAGCCGGGACCCGTCGCGGCCCTCTACGTCGACATCGACCGGCTCAAGGCGATCAACGACTACCTCGGCCACACCGCTGGCGATTCCTTCCTCCGCGTGATCGCCGATCGTCTCACCGAAGCCGTGGGCATCGGCATGATCGCCCGCCTGGGCGGTGACGAGTTCGTGGTGGTGCCGGACTCCCCCACCACCATCGACAAGGGCGAAGCCCTGGCCCACCAGATCCAGGACCTGCTTTCCCAGCGGGTACCCATCGACGGCGAGATGGTGACCCGGTCGGTGAGTATCGGTGTCGCAGTGGGTGTTCCGGGCCGACACTCAACCTCCGACCTGATGCGCCGGGCAGATCAGGCGATGCTGACCGCAAAGAAGGCCGGCGGCAACGAGGTAACGGTGTACTCGGATGCGATCGCAGCGGAGAGCGAGTTACGCAACGATATCGAATTGCACCTGCAGAACGTCATCGAGACCGGCGCCCTGTTCCTGCGCTTCCTACCCGAGATCGACATGCGCACCGGCAAAGTGCTCGCCACCGAGGCCCTGGTCCGCTGGCAGCATCCCACCCGTGGCCTGCTGTCGCCCGACGCCTTCATCGGGGTTGCCGAGTCCATCAATCTGGCCGGCGAACTGGGACGGTGGGTCATGCGCACCGCTTGTGCGGAGTTCGCCCGCTGGCAGGCTGCCGGCGTCGGACACGATATCGTCCTGCGGGTCAACGTGTCACCGGTGCAACTGGTGGCCGACGGTTTCGTCGAGTCGGTCGCGGCGATACTCGACGAGTACACCATCGACCCCGCATCGATCTGCCTGGAGATCACCGAGAGCGTCGTGGTCCAGGACATCGACACCACACGCATCACCCTCGCCGGTCTCCACAAGGTGGGCGTGCAGGTCGCCATCGATGATTTCGGCACCGGATACAGCGTGCTGTCGCTGCTGAAATCCCTTCCGGTGGAGGCATTGAAGATCGACAAGAGCTTCGTTCGTGACCTGGGATCCAGCCCGGGGGATCTCGCCATCGTGCGCGCGATCGTTGCGCTGGCCGAGGCGTTCGGACTGCAACTGGTCGCCGAGGGTGTGGAAACCGAGGCCGCCGCCGTGACGCTGTTACGCCATGGTTGCCATCGCGCTCAAGGCTTTCTGCTCTCTCGCCCCATCTCCGGTGAGGACATGGAGTCGCTGCTGCGCAGGGGCCACGTCCCGGTGGATTTCACACCGGGACTTCGACCCTGACGGGCCGCCACCCGCTCATGTCGCGGGCGGTGGCTCGACCTCGCGCAGCACCTCCAGCCGGCCGAAGCGGCCCGCTCGCCTACCGACGAGACCGATCCGGTCGCCGGCGTCGAGGCGCTGCTCGACCGGCACGACCTGGGTGCCCGTGATCGCCACGCCGATCCGGGCACGCACTGCCCAGGGGCCCTCCGGGGTATCGAGAACGACACCGTCGACCCAACCATCCTCACCGAACACCAGGCGTTGCAGCGTGCACTCCTCGGAGATCTCGATCCCCCGGTCGTCGGCCATCTCGTCGAGAAAATCGCCGAGAGTCCGCCCCGGCGTGGCCACCTCACCCAGTACGGCGACATCGACGGCCGTTCCGTCGGTACTGCACATCGGCACGGTCGGCCAGTAGTCCACTCTGGTGAACAGCACGCCGAAGGGCGACCCCAGACAGGTTGCCGCCCAATCCCACAACCGGGAACCCACGAACGTGTCGAGCGGGCGACGACGGTTCGGCTCGGCACGCTCGACGCGGTACACCTCGCTCGTCGCCAAGTCGGGTGCATCGGCGGTCGGCAGTTCGGCGCTCAGCGCGTCGAAGTAATCCGCGGTCGCCGGGTCGTCGAGTCGAGGCAGCCAGCCGTGGATACCGTCGTCATGGCCACCGTGGACCGCCGAGGCGGGTCTGGCCACCACGATCTCGAGGTCGCCGGCGGCCGCGGCGATGGCGCATGCCAGACCTGCCGGTCCGGCACCGACAGCGACGACGTCAGCCTCGTAATCCCAATCATGGCTGTCACCGTTGCCATAGCTGAACTCGTCATGGGAGTCGGCACCATTGCCGTGCGACTCGCGGCCGGTCATGCCTCTCCAACCACAGCTACGTGGCCGCTACGCCCCGCCATATGACGTGGAAACGGCTGCGCCGCGTTCCGCGCGGGGGGACGGTCGCCTTTGCCAGCATGGGCTGCGGCAACGTCCTGACGATAGAATTCGACACCTCGGCCCCGTCGCCGGCCGGTTGCCTCCGTCGTCATCGGGGGCTGCAGACAGATCATTCGCACGAGCCACCCTATGTCGCCGTGGCCGCAGAACAACCATGGCCGGGGTTTCCCAACACCATGTCGGGCTGCTAGTTATATAGCTAGGTTAGATAGCCGAAGACAAGGAGAGCCCGTGGACCTGAGCTGGTCAGAGGCGGACGCCGCGTTCCGCGATGAGGTCCGCCAGTTCATGGCGGAGAAGATGACGCCGGAGATCTCCCGGGCCGGCCGGCTGATGACCAGCGTCTACAGCGATCACGAGGCCAGCCTGGCGTGGCAGGCCATCCTGCACGAACGTGGCTGGGCGGCGCCGGCATGGCCGCTGGAGTACGGCGGCTGTGACTGGAGCCTGACCCAGCACTACATCTTCAGCCGCGAATCCCAACTCGCCGGAGCGCCCTCGCTCTCACCGATGGGCATCCGGATGGTCGCCCACGCGATCGTGAAATTCGGCACACCCGAACAGAAAGAGTTCTTCCTACCGCGCATCCTCACCGCCGAGGTCTTCTTCTGTCAGGGCTACTCCGAGCCCGAGTCCGGTTCCGACCTCGCCTCTTTGAGCATGGCCGCCACCGATGATGGCGATCACCTGGTCTGCACCGGCAGCAAGATCTGGACCACCCACGCCACCGAGGCGAATTGGATGTTCGCGCTGGTGAGAACCTCTCGCACGGGCAAGAAACAGCACGGCATCACCTTCGTCCTTGTCGATATGACCACCCCTGGTATCCAGGTGCGCCCGCTGGTCATGACCTCCGGCGAAGAAGTCCAGAGCCAGGTTTTCTTCGACGCGGTCCGCATTCCGAAGGCCAACATCCTCGGCAACATCGACGAGGGTTGGACCGTGGCCAAGTACCTGCTCGAATTCGAGCGCGGCGGCGGCGCCACGGCGCCGGCGCTCCAGGTGATGGCCGAGGACATCGCACAGGTCGCGGCGAGGCAACCAGGCCCCGGCGGCGGTGTCCTCATCGACGACCCCGCCTTTGCCAGGAAACTCGCCGACGCGCGCATCCGCACCGAGGTGCTGGAGATTCTCGAATACCGCGTCCTGGCAGCACTTGCCGGCGGAGGGAATCCCGGTGCGGCCTCCTCGATGCTGAAGGTGATCTCCACCGAACTGAGCCAAACGCTGACCGAACTCGCATTGGAGGCGGCCGGACCGCGCGGGCGGGTCTACCAACCGCACGCGACGTGCCCGGGCGGGCCGATCGCCGATTTCGAACCTCCGGCCGACGGCTATGTGTCAGGTGAACCGTGGCAGGCCGTTGCACCGCTTCGTTACTTCAACGACCGAGCCGGCTCGATCTACGCGGGCAGCAACGAGATTCAGCGAAACATCCTCGCCAAAGCAGAGTTGGGACTCTAGATGGACTTCACCCTGACCGACGAACAGGACCTGCTGCGCAACGGGCTGAACAAGTTTCTCTCATCGCGTTACAGTCTCGAATCCAGCCGCGCGGCAGCAAAACTCGGGCCGGGTTGGCAGCCCGCCATCTGGCGGGCGTTCGCCGACGAACTGGGCATCCTCGGGGCGGCGCTGCCCGAGCGGGTCGGCGGGATCGGAGGCGGGCCGGTCGAGGTGATGGTGATCGCCGAAGAGCTGGGCCGGGCGCTGGTCATCGAGCCCTACGTCGACACCGTGGTGGTCGCCTCCGGCCTGCTGCAGCGTGCCGGAGGCGATATCGCCGATGCGCTACTGGAGCGGATCGCGGGCGGCGAGGCCATCGTGTCGCTGGCCGCCGCCGAAACGTCATCCGGGGATCGCTGGCAGGACGCCTCCACCACCGCCGTCGCCGACGATGCGGGCTGGGTGCTCGACGGCGCCAAGATCGCGGTGCCCAACGCTCCGCTGGCCACACACCTGCTGGTGACTGCCACCACGTCAGCGGGGCTGTCACTGTTCCTCGTCGACCTGGCCGGCCAGCCCGCCGGCCTGAGCATGCACGGTTATCGCACCATCGACGACCGCCGCGCGGCTGATATCGAACTCGTCGGCGTCCCGGCGATCATGCTCGGCACCGACGGTCAGGCCTGGGACTCGCTGGCACGCGCGCGCGAAGAAGGCGCCGCGGCGGTGGCCGCAGAGACCGTGGGTTGCATGCGGAAGGTGTTGGCCGACACCGTCGAGTACTGCAAACAACGTCACCAGTTCGGCACGCCGATCGGCAGCTTCCAGGTGTTGCAGCACCGGATGGTGGACATGCACATGGAGGTGGAGCAGTCGGTGGCCGCGGTGTACCTCGCCGTACTCAACCTCGACGCCGACGCCGACCAGCGGGCAAGAGCGGTATCGGCGGCGAAGGCGACCGTCGGCCGGGCAGCCCGGTTTGTCGGCCAGAACGCGGTGCAACTGCACGGTGGGATGGGGATGACCGAGGAGTTGGCCATCGGCCATTACTTCAAGCGGTTGACGGCCATGCAATACGAGTTCGGTTCCACCGACAGCCACACCATGCGATACGCGGAGCTCACGCGCCCCTGAGACCTTCTCCTCAAATCTTTGCTGCCATCGCCGCTTGACGATGGGTACGCTGATCTTGTCATGGAGATCTCAGCGCTCACCGTTGCTGCCTACCTGGTGGTCGGCGTGGTGAGTGGCGCCTGGTTCTGGCGCGTCATCCGACTCAGCGGACACCGGGTCAACCTCGCGTTGGTCTTGGTGAGCGCGGTGTTCGGCGGACTCTGGCCGCTCATGATGCCCGGAGTGACGCTCTATCGGTTCGCGCTCGGGCGGCCCGGCCGGCGGCCCTGCGAGGTATCCGCGGCTACGCACGGCTGATCCCACCACTGCTGGACAGTTGTCTGGTCATGCCCGCAATGTCGGACCCGACTGTGCGCACCGGACGTGTTCAGCACCGATAATCCCTTGTCGAAGCCGCGCATTGCGATTCGACCGGCGCAGCTCTATCTTGGACACATGTCCAGCGCAGCGGCGGCTGATGTCACCTACCTGTGGGACCAGGCGTCCCGGCGCAAGCGCACCCACCGTCAGGTGTTCGGCGCCGCGACGGCGATCCTGGACGCCCGTGCCGAACTGTCGCTGGCCGAACTCGCCGCACGGGCACGGATCACGCCGGCCGCCGTCTCGGCCCACTTCCCGACCGTCGACACCGTCTTCGCCGAGCTGTACCTGACCCGCCTGCACGATCTGGCCCTGGTCATCGATCCGACCGCGCCGATGCGCGCCAGGGTCGGCGACCAACTGCGCGCGATCACACTGGTGATGGCCGATGAGCCGTTGCTCGCGGCGGCGTGCGCCAGGGCGCTGCTGTGCGAGGACGACGATTCGGTCGCCGGGGTGCGCGCACGGGTGGCCGCCGAGGTGCACCGCCGCAGCGCTGCCGCGCTCGGGGAGGGAGCATGGCCGGAAGTTCTCGAAACCGTGGAGACGCTGTTCTGGGGTGCCCTATTGCAGGTACGCGCCGGGGTCATGAGCTACCGCGACATGGCCGACCGGCTGGACACCATGCTCGCACTGGTCTTGCCAGATATCGATTGAGCACCGCGTAACGTCACCGGCGATGAGCATCGATCTGATCCATGAGCTGGTGTCGGCCGCGGCCGCGGAAGCTCCGGACCGCGCCGCCGTCATCGGAGCCGACGGTGAATCGATCAGCTTCGCGCGGTTCGACTCTCAGGTTCGTCGGCTCGCATCCTGGGTGGCTGCACACAGCGCGCCCGGGGATCGCATCGCGGTGGTCGCTGACAACAGTCCCGACTATGCCCGGCTCTACTACGCCGTCCCGCGCAGCGGCCGCGTCCTCACCTTGATCAACCAACGCCTCAGCGCCACAGAGCAGCTCACCGCACTCGGTTCGGCCGAGCCCACGCTGGTGCTCGGCGACCGCGGTTACCTGGATACGCTCCCCCATTCCTCGGTGCGGTTCGACGATGTCGACTGGGAACGGTTTCCCGCCGATGAGTCCGCCGACATCCCAGCGCCCGACGATCCGGCCTGGCTGCTGTTCACCAGCGGTTCGACCGGCACTCCCAAGGGGGTGCTGCACACCCACCGGTCGATCACCACAGCGGTGCGCGGCACGGTGGCGGGCCGGGCGGTGCCCTCCGGTGGGGTCTATCTGCTGCCGTTCCCGATGTGTCACATCGCCGGCTACAACATGCTGGTCCACCATTCCCGCGCCTCGACGGTGCTGCCGGTGGCGGCTTTTCGGCCCGATACCTTCGTCTCCACGGTGCACGCGCACGGTGTCACGTCGTGTTCGTTGGCCCCGACCATGTTGCACAGCCTGTTGGCCCATCTCGAGGAGACCGGACAGACTCTGCCGACCCTGCGCGATATCGGCTATGGCTCGGCGGCCATCCCGGCCGATCTGCTGCGCCGCGCCGTGGACATGTTGGGAGTGGGATTCCACCAGGGCTACGGCATGACCGAAACCGGCGGCAACGTCACCTTTCTGGGACCGGACGACCATCGCAGCGCAGACCCGGCAATCCTGCGCAGTGCCGGCCGGCCACACGCCGAGGTCGAGGTCCGGATCGCGGTGAACGGTGAAATCCTGGTCCGTGGGGCACAGGTCGCCGCCCGGTACTGGCCGGACAGCCCGGTGACCGTCGACGGCTGGTTGCACACCGGTGATATCGGCGTCCTCGACGAGCACGGCAGGCTGGTGGTCACCGACCGGCTCAAGGACGTCATCATCACCGGTGGTGAGAACGTCTCCTCCCGAGAGGTCGAGGATGTGCTGTCACTGCATCCATGCGTGGGACAGGTCGCGGTCGTCGGCGTCCCGGATCCCTACTGGGGCGAGGCGATCTGCGCCGTCGTCGTGGCGGTGGCACCGGTACGCGCCGACGAGCTGATCACCCATGTGCGCGCCCGGCTCGCTGCGTTCAAACGCCCGAGGCATGTGCTCTTCGTCGACCGGCTGCCATTGACCAGTAACGGCAAGGTGGCCAAGGAGGCGGTGCGCCATCAGGCCCGCGCGGCGGTGTGATCAGGCGCGGTTCAGGCCGGCGCGCTCGACGCTGAGCAGACTCTCGGTGTGATGCTCACCGCGGTAGGCCGCGCCGCCGCCGTTGAGTCCGAACAGCCGCTTGCTCCACAACAACCACACCACCGCCACGATGTTGATCACCACCGCAAGCACCCGGAGTGCGGTGACCTTCTCGGTCAGCTCGTAGATCTCCAGCGGTAGAAAGGCACTGGTGGCGATGACGGCGAAATACTCGCCCCACCGTTTCATCGACCACAGCCCGACGGCCTCGATCAATTCGATGAGGGCATAGCCGATCAGGCCGACGCCGACCCACAGCAGGGTGGTCTCCGACAGCGTGAATGCCTCCCCGATGTGCTGCACGATCTTCGAGTCATCGATGTTCCAACCGATCTGATCGCTGAGCGGCTTGATCAACGGCAACTCGGCCTCGAACTTCTGCTGGTACTCGGCGCGCGCGCCGCGCAGCTTGAACACCGCCACCGCACACAACAGGACGATCAGCGCCCGGACGACCCGTTCGACGGCCAGTACCCGCATCAGGGTGCGGTCGCGCAGCAACCGGCCACGCGGTACCTCGGGCGCGGTATCGGCAGGACCGCTCCCGCGCGGCGGACCCACGACGAACGTTTCGCACCGCAGGCAGCGCCACGCCTCCCCGACCGGGGTATCCACCCGCAGCCGGTCGCGCAACTCGGGCTCGTCGGGGGCGAAGGTCGCGTGCCCGTGCAGACCGCACGACCGCAGCGCGAAATCGATCCGCATCGCATCCTCCCGGCGCCGGCCCGCCATCTCGGCGCGCATCCTCGTACCCCCAGCGTACGAGGACGCCTATGGCGTCAACACGCCGGTCAGCACCGGCGTGTTCGACTCAGGTTCCGTCGGATGCCGTGTGGTGGGCGGTCCAGGCCCGCCACAGCGCAGCGTAACTGCCCTGAGCCGCCACGAGTTCGTCGTGCGTGCCCTCCTCGATGATCGCTCCGTGCGCCATCACCACGATCCGGTCGGCGGTGGCCGCCTGGGTCAACCGGTGCGCCACGATGAGGGTGGTGCGCTCGGCAGTGACGGCGGCCGCGGCCCGTTCCAGATCGCGTGCGCCGAGGCTGCCCGCCTCGGCGGTCGCCTCGTCGAGGACCGCCACGGCCGGATCGAGCAACAGCAGCCGCGCCAGGGCAACCTGCTGGGCCTGGGCGGCGGTGAGTTCGTGCCCGCCCTCACCGACGATGGTGTGTACACCGTCTGTGAGCGTAGCGACCCATTGTCCGGCTCCGACGGTGCGCAGCGCCGCCGCGATCTCGTCATCGGAGGCATCCGGTTTCGCGAGCCGCAGATCGTCGGCGAGCGCACCGGCGAACACGTGGACGTCCTGGCTGATGATGGCGACGTGCCGACGACGCTGCTCGGCGGTCATGTCGTCCAGCGACACACCGCCGATCCGGACCTCGCCGCGCTGCGGGTGCAGCACCCCGGCCGCGATACCGGCCACGGTCGATTTGCCGGCCCCGGTCGAACCGACAAGTGCCACCCGTTGCCCGGGGTCCAGCCGGATGCTGACATCGCGTAGGACGGGATGATCTCCGTCATAGCTGAATTCGAGGTTGGTCAGCTCCAGCGAGGTGTCGTGTGGTGGCACCTCGGTACCGCTGACGGCCGGCGGTTGCGGAATGCTCACCAGGCCGACCAACCTGGCCAGGCTGGCACCGGCGGACTGCGCCTCGTCGGCGGTGAACAGCAGCATGCTGATCGGGTTGAAGAGTCGATGGAACAACAGCGCCGCGGCGGTTGTCTGGCCGACGGTGACGGCGCCGTCGGCAACCAACCAGAAGCCGGTCACCAAAATGACCGACAGCCCGATGAATTCGGAGCCGTTGACCCGCCCGACGAACCGGGTGAAGAACGTGAACACTCCGATGGAGATATCTCGCACCCGCGCCGAGGCATCCTCGATATCGCGCTGGTGCGACGCATGCGCATGGTAGGCGTGCACGGTGGGCGCGCCCAGCATGCTTTCCATCAGCACCTGCGACCGCTCGGCGATGACGCGCCGTTCCTCGGCGTACCGCGGCGCCGACCGCGGCAGGTACCACCGCAATGCCAACAGGTAGAACGGAATCGAGACGGCTCCGGCGATAGCCAGTCGCCAATCCACGCCGAGCATCGACGCCAGCGTCAACGCGGTCAGCATCAGCGCCGAGAACATCGTCGGGATGACCTCGTTGACAGCTTTGGCGATGGTCGCGACGTCGGTGCTGACCCTGGACAGCAGATCTCCGCGTCCTACCCGCTCCACCGTGGTCGTCGGCAGGGCGAGGGCGCGGTCCACACCCGCCTCACGCAGATCGGCCAGCATCACCGAACCGAGCCGGGCGATCAGATAATTCGACGCACCCGTGGCCGCGCCGCCCACCAGCGCCGCGGCGACCAGCACGGCCGCGATGGTCACGATGACCGAGGACGGCGATCCGTCGATGATCCGGTCGACGAGAGCGCCGAGCACGTACACCGGCACGACCGCGGCGCCGGCGGCGAGGATACCGACCAGCACCGTGCCCACGAGTGCCCCTGGGCGACCGCGGAGTTCATGGCGTAGCCATCGCCATGTCTCGCGACCGCTTGCGACGGGCAGGATGTCGGCGTTCATCGCAACACCGCCGATCGATACTCCGGGCGAAGCATCAGATCCTCGTGGGGGCCCTCGAGCATCACCCGGCCGTCATCGATGAGCACGACGCGGTCGGACACCGCCAACAGGGCCGGACTGCAGGTCACGATGACGGTGGCGAAGCCTTCCGCGTCCGGTCCGTGGCGCAGGCTCGCGATCCCTTGTGCCACCGCATCTTCGGTGACCGCGTCGACCGCCGTCGTGGGTTCATGCAGCACGAGCACCGGCGCTGCCCGCAACAACGCGCGCGCCAGTGTCAACCGCTGGCGCTGACCACCGGAAAGACTGGAGCCGCGTTCGGTCACGATGTGGTCGAGGCCGTCGGGGTGGGCGTCGATGACATCGACGGCATTCGACGCATGTAACGCACCGGCCAGGGCTTCCGGATCTCGCTCACCACCGAGATTACTGCGCACCGAACCGGTGAACAGGTCGGCCCGGTGTGGTTCGACCAGCAGGGCGCGGCGCGCCTCGTCGAGGTCGAGATCTTCCAGTGGCACACCAGAGAGCCGGATCTCACCGGTGTACTCCTCGCGTGCGACACGGCCGGACAGCACGCCGACCAGAGCCTCCGCGTCACTCGATCTGGTCGTGACCACCCCGACGAACTGTCCCGGTGCCACCGTCAAACTGATATCACCGAGTCCGCCGTACCCGACCCGATCGAGCGCGATGCCGTGCGGTGCAGCCCCATCGAGGGTCGCCGCACCGGGTGTCAGCGCGAACGTGGCGTCCTCGATCCAGCCGACACGTTCGGCAGAGGCGCGGGCCTCGGCAATCCAGCTCGGGGCCTCGGCCAACGTGCCGAACGGCTCGAGCAGGAATTGGGCAAGGCCGATCACGGTGATGAGCTGTCCGACGGTGATGCTCCCGCGCAGCGCCAACCAGCCGGCCAGCACCGCGATCCCGACCGCCAACACTGAACTCAGCACACTGGAGAAGCCCAGATACACACCCTGGGCGCGCGCCGCTCTGATGCTGGCACGCAGGGCATCCCGACTGACGGTGCGGTAGCGCGCGGCAGCGGCATGTTCGGCGCCGATACCGCGCAACGGCCGCAGTCCGGCAACCAGATCGGCCGACATCGCGGTGGCCTCACCGGCGGCCTCCTGTTGTTCGGCGACCCGCCGGGTGATCACCGGTCCGCCGAACTGCAACGCGAACAGGATCACCGGTGTACCGATCAACACCGCGAGACCGAGCGGCACGTCGATGGTCAGCAGCACCGCGGCGCACACCACGATGGCGGTGACGGCACCAGCGATCCGCGGGATGTAGTCCAGCAGGTAGGACACGTTGTCGGCATCGGTACTGGCGATCGACAGAAGTTCACCGGAGCGCTGCGAGGTCCGCAGGCGCCGTGGGTCCAGGATCCTGGCCGCCAGGTCGATGCGCAGCTGGTGCCCCTCGGTGGCGATCGCGCGCATCAGATGTCGAGCACCGAAGCGGTAGCACGAGGTCAGCGCGGCGAACAGCGCCGCCAGGACACCGATCCAGATAACCAATTGCGTGGCGTCGCCGGGTTTGACGGCGCGATCGACGAGCACACCGATGAGCACCGGAACCATTGCCTCGCAGAGCTGGTGGCCGCATATCAGCAACGACCCGCTGGTCAGCCGGCGCGCGTTACGGGTGACGGTGCGCCACAGGATGGCGGCCCCGATCCGGGTCCGTCCGTCACCGTCTTCGGGGGTGACATCGGAGCTCGAGTCGTCCGAAGGATTGCCCGACAATGAAACTCCTATGCGCCTGCATGGTTTCCGGAGCGCCTGCCGCGGGCCCGGTCGAACGTCCCGACACTAGCAAAGCTGCACAGCAGCAACGCAACCCACATATCCGACCGATCGGCGCAGTTCACCTCAGTGGCCAACCGCCAGTTCGGGGGTCCGCTCGGACAATCCGACGTGTTCGGCGATGGAGTTCACGATCTCACCGCTGCGTACCGCGATGTTGGACAGCAGCGACGAACTGAGCCCGTGCGTATGTTCGGTACCGCCCTGTAGGTAGATGGCGCCGGATATCTGCCTACCGACCTCGAGCCGGTAATCACGGGTCAGCTCGGGTCGATCAGGCCCGAATCGCGCGAGATCGTATAGCTCACCGAGCATATCGGGAAGCGGCATCGGAATGAAGCCGGTGGCGTAGACCACGGCATCGCAGTCCAACACATCGACCGTGCGGGTCGGCAGATGTTCGATCGTCACCTGCACACCGGTGTCACTTTCGGCGGCCTGTCGCACCTCAGACGCGCCGCGGAAGAACAGTCGTCGTCGACCGGCGACGCGCTCGGCGTACTCCTTGGTGTACAGGTCCTCGATCAGCGGCAGATCGACGCAGGAGTAGTTGGTCGACCGGTGGTAGTCGATCAGGCGTTGCCGCACAGATGTTTCCGCAGAGTAGAAATCGTCGACGGCGGCCGGATCGAAGATCCGGTTGGCGTAGGGACTGTCGTCGGCCGGACTGTATCCGTACTTGGCGAAGACCCCGTGAACCTCCGCGTCGGGATATGTGGAGTGCAGGTAGTCGGTGACTTCCGCGGCGCTCTGACCCGCACCCACCACGATGAATCGACGGTGCACGGTCGACGGGACGTCCTTGATCTTGGTGAGCAATTCGTGGTTGTGGAACTGGCGCGCGGTTTCGGTGACACCGCGCGGCAAATGCGGGTTCAGGCCGCCCGCCAAAACAACCGTCCTGGCCAGCAGGGTCTCCCGACGCGACGTCTCGACGTGCTCGACATCGATTGCCAGACAGTGTCCCTCATCGCGCACGGTAACCGCCCTGGTGCCATAGCGCACCGTGGCCGCCACCCGTTCGGCGGCCCACTCCAGGTAGTCGTGGAACTCCAGCCTCGTCGGGAAGAAGGTCTGGTGGTTGATGAAGTCGTTGAGACGACCACGATCGGTCACATAGCTCAGGAACGTGTACCGGCTCTGCACGTTGCGTTGACTGGCGAGATCCTTGAGGAAGGAGATCTGCATGGTCGTGCCGGGGATGAGCATCCCGGTGTGCCAACCGAATCGGGGCTTCGCCTCGACGAACTCGGCGGTGATCCGGCCGGCTGCGGGCTGCTGTTCGTTGAACTCCTCGATCGCGATGGCCAGGCCCAGGTTGGACGGACCGAAGCCTACGCCGACGACATCGAGGACCCGCCGGCCACCGTTGGCGCGGGCGCCGTTCACGGAGGTGCTGGACATCAGGCTCCCGTGAGCTGGTCGACAGCCCCGGGCACCGGCTCGGACGGATCGCTGCCCAGTGCGACGATCCGGTTGTCGCCGTCGACGTGGACAACCCGCGGAATGTGTTCGCCGAGCTCGCTTTCCTCAACGGTGCGATAGGTGAGGATGATCACGAGGTCCCCCGGGTGTACCAGATGCGCTGCCGCACCGTTGATTCCGATGACACCCGAGCCGGCTGCGCCGGTTATCGCATAGGTGGTCAGGCGTGCTCCGTTGGTGATATCTACGACGTCGACCTGCTCGCCGTCCAGGATGTCCGCCGCCCGCATGAGATCCTGGTCGATGGTGATCGAACCGACGTAGTGCAGGTCAGCTTGGGTAACAGTGGCGCGATGCACCTTGCCCCCCAACATGGTTCGGAACACAAGTCCCTCCATCACTTATTGAGTTCGACTCCCCGCAGACCTGGGGATCCGCGTTCAAGCGTAGGTTAACCTACCCTTATATCGGCCACAACGCTACATCCCACCTGGCATACCGACGGCCTCGCCACCGCCGGCCACCGGTACCTTTCGGTACCACCTGCTCATGCGCCCTCACCAGCGCTTCGGCGAATATTCGCCCGCGTCAGTAACGGCTCGAACTCAGGCGACCTGCACCACGTGCGCGGCGGAATCGCCGATCCGAGCTGGAGCATCTCCGATCATCGTGTGAAGCAACGCCTTCTGCTCTCGATCACCGCGGGCGGCATCGGCATCGGCCAGTTCGGGCCGCACCAGCACCCGCAGGCTGCGCAGCATATTGACCGGTAGACGCAACACCGGATACCACGGCAGGACATGCGCCGGCAGGCCCAGTGCGCGCATGGCCCGCGGCCCCAGGAAGGCGCTCGTCACCGACAGGTGCTGCGCCCGGGCCACCCTGCGGCGGATGCCGCTGAGATTCTCGAAGTGCCACCCCATCGGATCCTGGGCCATCGGCACCGCCAGCGCCCTGGTGGACTCGTCGGGTTGCGCCAGCGCCGTCAACGTATGGAACAGCACCCGGACGCCGTCGCGGTAATCGCGCGGCAACCATTCGTCGTCGACCCCGATGAGCCACCCGACGTAGCGGGTCAGGTGCGCAATGCCCGCATAGTCACCGGGAGACAACAGAAGACCCATGCCGATACCACCCGCGGACGGCGCGATCAGGGCGCCGACCAACGTGGCCGCCATATCGGTCTGATTGATCGGCAGACCCCATTCCGCGCCGCGCCAGTCCGGCAGCGCCGCCACGTGGCGACGCACCATCGCGTGGATCAGACGAACCCGTAGGGTCGATCGGTAGCCGACACCGCAGGGATCCATGCCGTTCTCGGAGATGACGTCCATCGCCCACTGCATCGTCTCGGCGAATCGCTTGTTCGAGCCTTTC
Organism: Arthrobacter sp. SLBN-53; assembly: GCF_006715585.1. Classification (NCBI taxonomy): domain Bacteria; kingdom Bacillati; phylum Actinomycetota; class Actinomycetes; order Micrococcales; family Micrococcaceae; genus Arthrobacter; species Arthrobacter sp. SLBN-53. The sequence continues at coordinate 4,506,548 of NZ_VFNN01000001.1, read as the reverse complement.
TCGAGTGCACCCGTGCGCACCAGAGTTTTGTTGAACCCGGAGAACTGGTATCCACCGAGCAGAGACACGTCACGCGCGATGTACATCCCGTCGGCACCGCTGCGGCGCATGGCCCGTTCACCGCGCCGGATCAGCTCCCAGTCGACCCAGTCGGGTACCGCCTCCACGATGTCGAAAAACTCGCGCAGCGGCGCCGGCGCATCCGGGACCCCGGCGATCCCCTGGGTCAGCGCACGCTCGAACAGCCGACGGGTTTCCGCCATGCCGGCCTGCAACATCCACTCCACCAGCCGGTCGGCGGCATCGTCACCGACGGTCAGCCGCTCGCCCAACCTGCACCACTGGTCGTGATCGGGTTCACCGACGCCGAGTAGGGCGGCAAGTAGCCGGATGGCGCCGGGCACCGGACCCGGACGTTGCGGGTGACGCGTCGGCACGCTCATCTCGTTCCCCTTCACCCCACTTTGGATTACATGCGTCGTCCGAATTTAGGGCGCGGGTAGGGTGCTGTCAATGAACCGCGCGAAGGTGGAGCGGGATTACGGCGGGATCAGCGCAGCCGACCGCCGCGCCGACCGCCGACACCGCCTGCTCGCAGCGGGCCGCCGGCTCTGGGGCGAATCCGGCGTGGCGGAAGTCACCGTTCGCGGCGTCTGCGCCCAGGCCGGGCTGATCACCCGGTACTTCTATGAGCAGTTCGACAACCGCGAGGCACTGATCTTTGCGGTGGCCGATGATGTGCGCGATCAGCTGTTGGCCGCGATGGTTGCGGCCGGCGTGGGCGATCCCGGCACGCTGGCCGACAAACTGCGCTCGGCCCTGACGGCGTTCCTGGAGATCATCGCCGCCGACCCGCACGTGCATCGGATCTCCACCGGGGACGTCAGCACTGTGCCCGGCCTGACCGAACACCGCGGCAAGATCCTGGATCTCATCACCGACGAGGTGACCCTCCGCGCCCCCGACGTCCTCGACGGCGAGGTGCCGGGACCGGCCGAATTGCGCCGCGGCGCGCTGTTCATCGTGGGCGGGGTCAACCAACTCATCGAGGACTGGTTGTCCGATCCGCAATTGGCCCCGGCTGAGCTGGCCGCCGTGGCCGCCGAGATGTGTGTGGCGTTGTTTCGCGGGCTCGCGCACTCCCCTACCCAGTGATTTCGGCGCGCTGACGATCGCTGCGCGAGCGCGAGCGCGCCGAAATCGTCGGGTCAGCGGGCGACGGGCCAGGCCCACACGGACATGTCACCGCGCGGGTAGTTCATGCACACCGCGGCGGCCTTGGCCACCACACCCTTGTTGTTGAAGAACACCTTGGCCCAGTTGCCCCAGCGGGTGGCCACCTGCTCGTAGTAGATGTTGGTGGCCGTGTCCTCGGAGTACTGGCGGCGTCCCGCGGCATCGAGCGAATAGAACCAATGGATGCGGTCGACGGCCATCTGCTGCACATCGAGGGGCCGGTTGCTCTTGTCCAGCATGTACCGCTCGAAGTAGATCGGGCTGGTGTCGCGTGCCGCAGCCAGATACTGCTCTGCGTCGCACTGGGTTTCGATCTGCTTGCTGGGGATGGGGTACTCGTCGGTGGCATCGGCCTGCGCCGACGGCGAGCCGAGCAGCGCCGCCGACAACGCGGCGACGGCCAGCATGAGTGTGGCCCGGACGGACCGGTTGTGGGTGTGGGCGTTCATGGCTGCTCCTGATTGGCCGTCAACTTGTCCAGGTGCACCGGGCAGTACATGCGCAGTGCGGTCCCGAGGAACTGATAGACCTGCGCGGTGCTGTTGGTCCGCGCCAGGTTCTGCGCCAGGAAATGCGCGGAATCCGTTGCGGTGGCGTCGACTCCGGTGTCGATTCGCTTACAGGTGATCTTGGCCATCCACGCGTTGAAGTCTCGCTGGCCGTAGATCCCGAAGCCGTGCAGTTCGTTGGCGAAGTCGGTGTCCCGATCGGCGACCGCGGTGGCGGTTCCGATCGGCAACACCATCGTCAACGCCGCGGCCGCCGCGATCACAAATCGTCTCATGAGAGCACCTCTTCCGGACTGCGCTGCAACGGTTTCGGCCACGGCTGCGGCTTCGGGCGTGGCCGCACCTGCAGTGGCCACCAGAACCACCGGCCCATCAGCGCCGCGATCGACGGTGTCATCAGCGACCGCACGATCAGGGTGTCGAAGAGCAGGCCCAACCCGATGGTGCTGCCCACCTGACCGATCACGATCATGTCGGACACCAGCATGCCGATCATGGTGAAGGCGAACACGAAGCCAGCAGCGGTGACCACCGAGCCCGTACCGGCCATGGACCGGATGATCCCGGTGTGGATACCGGCGTGCACCTCTTCCTTCATGCGCGAGACCAACAGCAGGTTGTAGTCAGCACCGACGGCCAGCAGCACGATCACCGACATCGGTAGCACCATCCAGCCCAACGGGATACCGACGATGTGCTGCCACACCAGGACCGAGAGTCCGAACGCCGAACCGAGACTGAGCACGACGGTGCCGACGATGACGGCGGCCGCCGCCACGGCCCGGGTCAGGATCACCATGATCAGGAAGATCAGGATCAGCGAGGCGACCGCGGCGATCAGCAGGTCGTAGTCGGCACCCTGCTGCATGTCCTTGTACATCGCGGCGCTGCCACCGACGTAGACCGTGGACCCTTCCAGCGGGGTTCCCTTGATGGCGTCGGCCACCGCTACCCGCATCGGATCGATGCGCTCGGTACCGTCCTCGGTCAGCGGATCACCCTGATGGAAGACCGTGAACCGCACGGCCTTTCCGTCCGGCGACATCATCAGCTTCATGCCGCGCTGGAAGTCCGCGGTCTGGAAGGCCTCGGGCGGCAGGTAGAACGTGTCGTCGTTGCGGGCGGCGTCGAAGGCCTCCCCCATCGCGGTGTTGTCGTCCAGGTTGGCCATGTTCTGGTCCTGCTGCATGCGCTGCGCCTGGTACTGGTTCAGCATGATCTGCTTCTGGTTCTTCATCGTCTGGATCTGTGCCGGCAGTACCGCAGCCATCTGTGGCGTGAGCCGAGCCATCTCCTGCAGATCGGGGACGATTTCGGTGAAATCGTCACTCATGGTGCTGATGCCGTCCAGGCTGTCGAACACCGACCGCATCGACCAGCACAGCGGGATGTCGAAGCAGTGCGGTTCCCAGTAGAAGTAGTTGCGCAGCGGCCGGAACTGATCATCGAAGTCGGCCAGGTGATCACGCACCTCGTTGAGATTGTCCGAGGTGTCGGACATCTTGTCCGCCATCCGCCGGGTCACCTCGGCGAGTTGCAGCGTGACGCTGTACATGGTTTCCATCGAGTCGATGCTCACCTGTAGGTCGTTGGCCTGCTGCAACGTGTTGTCCAGCACCGTCTGCTGGAAATCGTTGTTCATGATCTGGCCGTTGCCGCTCTGGGACACGGTGTAGGCCAGCGTCGAATGCTTGATCGGCTTGCCGTCGGGCCGGGTGATGGTGGTGACCGAGGCGATACCGTGCACCTTGATCAACGCCTTGGCGATCTTGTCGATCACCAGGAAGTCCGCCGGATTACGCAGATCGTGGTCGGCCTCGACCATCACCAGATCGGGATTCATCTTGGCGTCCGAGAAGTGCCGGTCCGCGGCGGCGTAGCCGACGTTGGCGGGCACGGTGTCGGGCAGATAGATCCGGTCGTTGTAGGTGGTGTGGTAGCCGGGCAGGGTCAGCAGGCCTACCAGGCACAGGACCATCGCACCGACCAGGATGGCGCCGGGCCAGCGCACCGTGGCGGTGCCGAGCTTGCGCCAACCACGCGCCCGCGCAGTGCCCTTGGGCTCCAGCACCTTGCCGAACCGCGTCACGATCGAGATCAGCGCCGGCCCCATCGTCAGCGCGGCGGCCACCACGATCGTCATACCGACGGCCAGCGGGAAGCCCATGCTCTGGAAGTAGGGCAGCCGGGTGAAGTGCAGGCACAGGGTGGCGCCGGCGATCGTCATACCCGAGGCGAGCACCACGTGTGCCGTGCCGTGGAACATGTCGTAGTAGGCGTCTTCGCGGTCCAGTCCCGACCGGCGTGCCTCCTGATATCGACCTATCAGGAAGATCGCGTAGTCGGTGGCCGCGGCGATGGCCAGCGTCACCACCATGCTGGTGGCGAACGTCGTCAGGCCGAACACCTCGTAAAAGCCGAGGAATGAGACGATTCCGCGCGCGGACAGCAGACCGACGAACACCATCGACATGACCACCGCCGTCGTGACGACGGACCGGTAGATGATCAACAGCATCACGATGATGATGCCGATCGTCACGCCCTCGATGGTCTTCATGCTGGCGTCACCGACGATGTTCTGATCGGTGGTCAGCGCGGCGGGACCGGTGACATAGGCCGCGACACCGGAAGGTGCTGGCGTACTTTCTACGAGGTCACGCACCGTCTGCACCGACTCGTTGGCCAGCGCCTCGCCCTGGTCACCGGCGATGTACACCTGCACGTAGGCGGCCTTGCCGTCGATGCTCTGCGCACCGGCCGCGGTCAGGCTGTCCCCCCAGAAGTCCTGAACGTGCTGGACGTGCTTGGTGTCGGCGTTGAGCTTTCGGACGATTTCGTCGTAGAACGTGTGCGCATCGGCGCCGAGGGGTTGGTCGCCTTCGAGCACGATCATCACCGAGCTGGAGGTGTCGTACTCCTGGAACTTCTCGCCGACATGCTTGGTGGCGATCAGCGCCGGCGCGTCGTTCGGGCTCATCGAGACCGCGCGGAGCTTGCCGACCTCTTCGAGCTGCGGGACGACGGTGTTCAGGATCGCGACGATGGCGATCCAGATGAGCACGATCGGCACGGCGAAGGCGCGGATGAAGCGCGGCAGCTTGGGCCGGCCGGCGGCGGCGTGGCGGGCCGGCGGGATGGGGCCGGTCGGCGCATCCTCGGTGAAAGTCGTCATGCTGCCTTCACCAGGCAGTAGGTGGCGGCGTTCATACCTTCAGCCGTCCTTTCGTCTTTGACCTCGTCGTCGACGGTGACGCGGCAGCTGATGGAGGAACCGTCACCCTGGGCCATGATGTTGGGCATCACCGACGGCAGCGTCGTCTCAAGGGTCAAGGTCCACGGCAGGCTGACTTCGCCTGTGCGCTGGGGCTTTCCCTCCAGATCGGCGTAGTTGATCTTGGCGTAGGAGCCGGTGCCGAAGATCTCGTATTTCACGACCTTCGGGTTGAAGTTCTCGGCGGTGTCGGCGTCGATCGGGGTGACGATGGCGCCGTCGGAACCGAACACCGAACGCAGCTGGGAGACGGTCAGACCACCGACCACGATGGCGCCGATGACCAGGACGGGTAGCCAGACCCGTTTGACGACGTTCACCGCTCGACTCGATGCGCGCCGGAACGGCTGCTACGCAACGCGTTCACACATCCTGAATTCCCCACGACTGATCAAGCCTTTCCATCGGGTGACACCGCGCAACGATGGGCGGCGAGCGATCCTGAGAGAATCTAAGCTTCTAAAGTGGATAGAGTCAATCCGCTTCTAGCCAACGGTAAGGCTCATCACTAAAGTGGGCCCCGTGATTGACAAACCATGCCGCGGCCTGCGCAAGGACGCCGAGCGCAACAGACAGCGGGTGCTGACGGCCGCGCGCGAACTGTTCGCCATCAAGGGCATGGAGGCCACCCTCAACGATGTCGCCCACCACGCGGGCGTCGGTGTCGGCACGGTCTACCGCCGCTTCCCGACCAAAGAGGATCTGGTCGAGGCGATCTTCGAGGACGGTATCGCCGAGGTCGTCGAGTTGGCCGAAAAGGCTCTGCAGCACGAGAATTCGTGGGAGGGGTTCGTCTGGTTCATCGAACGGCAATGTGAGCTCGCCGCCACTGACCGCGGCCTGCGGCAGATGATCTACAGCCGCGCCTACGGCGGTGACCGGGTCGACTGTGCCCGCGAGGAACTGGTGCCGCGGGTCTACCAGCTCGTGGAACGGGCCCGCCGAGACGGCTACCTGCGACCCGATATCCAGCACCCAGACATGCCGATCATGGGCCTGCTGGCCGGCACCGTGAGCGAGTGGGCGGGCGATGTCGATCCCGAACTGTGGCGGCGCTATCTGGCCCTGCTGCTCGAGGGCATGCGCAACCGGCCCGATATCAAACCGCTCGGCGTCGACCCGCTCAACGAGGAACAGATGCACGAGGCGATGCACGGATGGGATCCGGCGAGCTGATCGCTGATCAGACGATCGCCGAACCTGGCGTCGGCCGCGCTCATTCGGTCGGCAGCACCACGATCGCCTGGTACGGCCTGGGGCGAGCAACCTCGGAGAATCCCGCGTTGACGAACATCGAGAGCGTGCCCGTGAAGAGGTTGTTGGCGTAGAGCTTCTTGGCGGCCGGATCCATGGGGTATGCCTCGATGACGCGCGCTCCATTCTCTCGGGCATGCGCCACTGCCGCGTCCAGCAACTGAGCCGCCAGCCCCATCCCCCGGTACTCGCGACGCACGACAAAGCACGAGATCGACCACACAGATGGATCGTCCATGGCTTCGCCGGACAACGCCGCATAGGCCCGAGTCCGCACAATGCGCGACTGGCCGACTCGCCGCCCCACACGCACCCAACCCGCGGGTTCGTCATCCACATAGGCGATCAATGCCGGGGGCGGACCTTGCTCGATCTCGTCATGGAGCAGCTGTTCTCGGTCGGCAGCAGTGGTTCCCCTCCACTGCGTACTCGTGAGCATCCACCATTGGCATCGGCAGCTCCCGCCCTCTCCTCCACCAGTGAGTGCATGCGTGGCATCGACGTAACGCTCGGGGCTGACGGGACGGACCTCCACGATCGCCATGCCAGATAGGAAAGCACGGCTCGATCTCGCGGATGTCGCGCGGCGCGCGGATGTCGCGACGCCAACCCGACGCGGATGGATCAGACCACCGGAAAACATGAAACCCGCCCCGACCGATGGTCGAAGCGGGTTTCCTCCGAGTGGAGCTAAGGGGATTCGAACCCCTGACCCCCACACTGCCAGTGTGGTGCGCTACCAACTGCGCCATAGCCCCGTTTGTTGTGCTGTAGAAACGTACACCACAGCCCCGCAGAGGTTCAAAACGCCTGGTCAGGGCACCTCTCCGCCGGCTTCTGGGCCCAATGGACGGGCCGGCGTGTGCCCGGCGGGCGGCCGTCGGTGGGTTTCGGGGGCGAAAACCCAGGCCAGCGCGGCCAGCAGCATGATCGCCCCGCTGATGACGAAAGCCCAGGAAAACGACAGGTACTGGGCGATCAACCCGACCAGCAGCGAGCCACCGATCGACCCGACATCGGCCATCATCTGGAACGTCGCCACCGCGGTCCCGCCCCGCGACCGGCTGCCCACCACGTCGGCGACGGCGGCCTGCTGTGGTGAGACGAAGATGCCCGTCGCCGCACCCGCGATATAGGCGGCCACCAGGAATACCGGCAGCGAGGTGGTGAACCCGACCGCCCCGGTGGACAACGCCGCCAGTGTCAGCCCGACGATCAGCAGCGTGCGCCGGCCCAGCCGGTCGGACAGATACCCGCTGGGGATGACGACGGAGATGTTGCCGACCGCGAACGCGGTGAGTGCCAGCCCGGCCACCCCCGGGCTGCCGCCCAACACCTCCACGACGAACAGCGGGACCAGGGCCACCCGCAATCCGAACGAGGCCCAGCCGGTCGCGAAATTGGACAGCAGCGCCGCCTTGTAGGCCCGATGGGCGAACACCGTGCGGAACGGCACCGGCGGGCCGTCGTCGCCATCGGAAGAGGCGATCACCGCCGAATTGCGCAGGCTGACGAACACCACGGCGGCGGCCACCAGCAGGGCGGCACCGTAGATCAAGAACGGCGCCGACAGGCCCAGGCCGGCGGTCAGCGCGCCGAGGATCGGGCCGCCCACCGAACCGATCATGAACCCCGATGAGAAGAGCCCGGAGACCCGTCCGCGGGCGTCGGGGGGTGAGATCCTGATCATCAGCCCCAGCGAGGACACCGTGAACATCGCCGACCCGACCCCGCCCAGGGACCGGAACAGCAGCAACTGCCAGTAGGTGTCGGCCAGCGCGCAGGCACCGGTCGACAGCGCGACGATGATCAGCCCGCCGATGTAGACGCGCCGCTCCCCCAGCCGCTGCACCAGGAATCCCGCGGGCGGCGCGCCGGCCAGCCGCATGATCGCGAACGCGGTGATGACGAAGGTGGCCGCGGCGATGCTGACACCGAAGTGCCGGGCGTACTGCGGCAGGACCGGGGCCACCACCCCGTAGCCGAGGGCGACCACGAAGTTCGCGGCGGCCAGTACCCAGACCTCCCGCGGCAACCGCGGCTTGGGTCCGGCCTGACAGTCGTCCTCCGTTCGAGAGCTCACCCGATGACTGTATTGACCACCGACTTGGCCGCCTCCTGCACCTCCGCCAGGTGCTCGGGGCCTTTGAACGACTCGGCGTAGATCTTGTAGACGTCCTCGGTGCCCGACGGCCGCGCGGCGAACCACGCGTTCTCGGTGGTCACCTTCAACCCGCCCAGGGCCGACCCGTTGCCCGGCGCCGCGGTGAGTTTGGCGGTGATCGGCTCACCGGCGAGCTCGGTCGCGGTGACCTGGTCGGCCGACAGTTTGGCCAGCCGTGCCTTCTGCTCCCGGTCGGCGGGGGCGTCGATGCGGGCGTAGGTCGGCGCACCGTAACGCTCGGCGAGTTCGGCGTAGCGCTGCGACGGCGTCGACCCGGTGACCGCCAGGATCTCCGAGGCCAGCAACGCCAGGATGATGCCGTCCTTGTCGGTGGTCCAGGTCGACCCATCGGTGCGCAGGAAGGACGCTCCGGCGCTCTCCTCGCCACCGAAACCGATTGTGCCGGTGACCAATCCGTCGACGAACCATTTGAAGCCCACCGGCACCTCCACCAGCGTGCGGCCCAGCCCGCCGACCACCCGGTCGATGATCGAACTGCTCACCGCGGTTTTGCCGACAGCGGTGTCCGGCGACCAACCGGTCCGGTGGGTGTAGAGGTAGTCGATGGCCACGGCCAGATAGTGGTTGGGGTTGAGCAGACCACCGTCGGGGGTGACGATGCCGTGCCGGTCGGAGTCGGCATCGTTACCCGTGGCGATCTGATAGCTGTCCCGGTTGGCTATCAGCGAGGCCATGGCGTTCGGCGAGCTGCAGTCCATCCGGATCTTGCCGTCGGTGTCCAGCGTCATGAACCGCCACGTCGCGTCGACAAGCGGGTTGACCACCGTCAGGTCCAGCTTGTGGGTCTCGGCGATCGCCGCCCAATAGTCGACGCTGGCCCCGCCCAGCGGGTCGGCCCCGATGCGCACACCCTCGGCGCGGATCGCATGCAGGTTCACCACATTGGGCAGATCCGCGACGTAGGCGTTCAGGTAGTCGTGGCGCTGTGCTGTCTGCAGGGCCCGCGCCAGCGGTACACGCCGTACATCCTTGAGGCCGCCGCGCAGGATCTCGTTGGCGCGCTTGGCGATCACCGAGGTGGCATCGCTGTCGGCGGGCCCGCCGTTGGGCGGGTTGTACTTGAAACCGCCGTCGCGGGGCGGGTTGTGTGACGGGGTGACGACGATCCCGTCGGCCAGATCGGCATCGCGGCCACGGTTGAACGTCAGGATGGCGTGGCTGACCGCCGGGGTCGGGGTGTAGCGATCGGCGGCGTCGATCATGGCGACCACCTCGTTGCCGGCCAGCACCTCCAGCGCCGACACCCAGGCCGGCTCGCTGAGCGCGTGGGTGTCACGGCCGATGAACAACGGTCCGGTGGTGCCCTGCGCGGCGCGATACTCGACGATGGCCTGTGTGGTCGCCAGGATATGCGGCTCGTTGAACGCACCGTCGAGCGCCGAACCGCGATGCCCCGAGGTGCCGAACACCACCTGCTGGGCGACATCATCGGGATCGGGTGCCACGGTGTAATACGCGGTGACCAGATGCGGCAGGTCGACGAGATCTTCTGGCTGTGCCGGCTGCCCGGCTCGCGGATTGGCCACCATGGGTCCATCCTTGCCTACCCACGGGGCGTGTGTCTCCCCGTACTCGCAAGCCCGTCGCAAGTTCTCCGCAAGTGGACACCGACAAGGTGATCGCCATGAACAGCTCAGAACAAAAAGCCCAACTCAGCACCGTCGAGCCCGACCTCAGCGGGATCCTGCTCGCCCATCGCGCCATGGTCACCGATATCGGCCGGCTCGCCGAGCTGACCACCGCCATCGCCCAGCGCCGCACCCCGTGCAGTGTCACCCGGGCCCGCGCCATCACCCGCTATGTCGCGTTGATGTGCGAGTCGATCCATCACCACCACACGATGGAAGACGATGTGCTGTGGCCGATCATCGAGTCCTCGGCTGCCGGTCTGGTCGACCTGACCGAGCTCACCGATGATCACGCCACCCTCGATCCCCGACTGGACCGGCTGCGTACGGTCGCGACGGCCTTCGCCCGCTCCGGGGATGCCGAGCTGGCCCGTCCGCTGGCCGCCGGGCTGGCCGATCTGCACCGGTTGCTGCACGCCCATATCGCCGACGAGGAACGCGAGCTGTTCCCGGTGATCCGCAGGCACGTCTCGGTGGCGGACTGGCAGGCAGTGGAGACCGCGGCCCGCAAGACCGGCCGGCTGTCCTTCGAGGGGCCGCGGGTGTTGGCGGTCGCCACCGATACCGAACGCGCCGCCATCGCCGACGGGTTGCCCGCCCCGCTGATGCTGCTCCTGCGTTTTCTGACCTGGCGGCACAACCGCTTCGAGCGCACCGTCTTCGGCTGATCCGCACGCCGAGAGTGACGCAATGGCGGCTCCACTCAGACGGTTCTGTGCCTTTACGTCACTCTCGGCGGGGACAAGGGCGTCAGTCGCGCAGGGCCTGGGCCGCCGACCGGAGCCGGCCGGTCAGTTCGGCGGCAGCCCGCCGGTGCTCCGCTGCGCGCCGGTGGTCACCGATGGCCTCGGCTACGGCGGCCAGCGCATCGTCGACCGGGCCGGTCAGCAGCGTGCCGTTGTCCAGCCCGGCGAACCGGCCCGAGTAGGGCCGCAGTTCCTCGGCGGTGCGCACCGCCACCTCGAGGTCACCGACCGCGACCGCGGCGTGCGCACGCAGGGTGGCCATCGCCACGAAGTAGAACGATCGCTCGATGGGGATGCGCTCGGCCCAGATCTGTGCGGCCTCCTCCGGTCGGCCGGCCTGGTGCAGCGCGATCACGGCGCCGTCGGCGATCATCCTGGACACGTGGCGATGCACCGCGACCAGTTCGTCGGCCGTCGGCGCGAGGCTGCCCCGGACCAGGTTCGCGCTGACCCGCCCGACGATCCCGATATGGGCCCCGTTGGCGACGCCGTACTCGGCCAGCTTCGCCGAGACCGCGACATAACCGCGTTCCCCCTCATCGGGGTGGCCGGCCAGCACCGCCAGCTGGGCGCCGAAGGCGTCGAGGACGCCGAGCAAGAAGCCGAGTTGCCCGGTACCTGCCCGCGCGACGGCCTGGTCGACGTGCGCGGCGGCGCGCGCCAAATCCGATCGCCCGGAGGCGTCCAGGAAGGCGAACCAGTGTGCGACCGCCTGGTAGTCCACGGCGTCGAGCTCCTCGGCGACCGAGAGCATCTCGGCGAGAACACTTTCCCGTTCATGGGCGAGGTCGGGTCCCAGGCAGGCGAAGGCCCGGACGTTGAGTACCGCCAACAGCAACCGCCGGTCATCAAGGCCACGCGCCAGCTGTAGCGCCTCGGTGGCAGCGGCCAGCGCCGCGTCGTGCTCGACACCCTCAAGTTCGGTGAACATGGTCAGCAGCAAGCGGATTCGGGTGTGGGTGTGCCGCTCGCGTCCGAGCACCCGGCGCAGCGGATCGACGATGGCCGGGTCGATCTTGTCCCCGACCCGCACCCGCCAGACCAGTGGGCTGGTCGATGCGGTCAGCGCCCGCACCGCCAGCGCGTCATCGTGCCCGATAGCCGCCATCGTGCGGTGCAGTTCCTCGCGGGAGCCGAGCGCATCACCGGCCTGGGCCAGTGCGGCGATCAGTCCGCAGCGCGCCGTTATCGCGGTCGCCTCCTCGGCACCGGCGAGTTCGAACATCTGCACCGCGCTGCGCCATTGCCTGGCGGCCTCGCCAGGGGCGCCGACGGCATCGGCCTCGGCCGCCGCGCTCATCGCGAAATTCGCAGCCTCCATCGCGGTTTCGGCGGTGGCCGCGGCGACGGCATGATATGCCAGCGACGCGGTATCGGCGCTGCGCCCGCGCAACATCTGCAGGGCCGCCGCGTGCAGCCGGGACCGTCGCAGCACCGACATATCGTCGTACAGGGTGTCGCGAATGAGGTTGTGCGCAAACCGGATACGGTCCGGAGCCGGTTCCTCCACCAGGCCGGCGAGGACGGCGGGTTCCAGCGCATCGAGCAGGGCATCGTCATCGCTACGTGCGAGTTCGCCGAGCAGGGTGATGTCGACCTCACGTCCCAACACCGCGGCCTGACGCAACGCGGTGGCGGTCTGCGGTGGCAGCCGGGCCAGCCTGCGGCGCACCACATCACCGACGCCGGCAGGCACCCCGCCGTGCGCGGCGTCGATACCCTCGGCGACCATCAGCCGGACGAGTTCCCGTGCGAACAACGGGTTACCGCCGGTGCGTTCGCGCAGCAGCCGCAGCGTCTCGGGTGTCACCGCCACCAGGCCGGAGTCGGTGGCCAGCTGGGTCAGCGCCGCGTCATCGAGACCGTCGAGCAGCATGTGCGCCGCGGTGTGGTTGGCCAGGGCCGCCCTGGCCTGCCCCAGCTCGGCACCGGCCTCGGATGGTCGGTAGGTGCCGATGACCAGTACCGGCTGGGTGGCCAGCCGGTCGGCGGTCAGCCGCAGTAATTCCAGGGTCAGGCCGTCGGTGCGGTGCAAGTCGTCGAGCACGACCAGCAGCGGCGCTCGTCCGGCCGCCTGCTCCAGCACATCGGCCAGCGCGTGCGCGGTCCAGAATGCGCCGATCTCCCCCACCGGCCCACCGGTGTGCAGCAATGGCGCCAGCGCGTCGGCCTGCTCGGTGGACAATGACGCCGCGAACACCCGCAGCACCTCGGTCCACGCCCAGCCCGGCGGGGCACCGTCGACTTCGGGGCTGCGCCCGGCCGCCACCACCCACCCGGCCTCGCGGAGCCGGTTCGCGGCCGCGTCGACCAACGTCGTCTTGCCCGCCCCGGCTTCCCCGCCGATCCACACCACCTTCAGACCACGGGCCGCGGCGGCCGCGGCGCCGGCGAGCTCGGCCAGTTCCGCGGAGCGACCCCGCAGTGCGATGGTCGTCGGCACCTCGTGCTGCGGCGCCACCGCGACCGGTTCCAGCTCGATCGGGTCTAGATGGTCGGCCTGACGCAGGATGTCGCGTTCCAGATCCCGCACCGCCCGGCCCGGCTCCAGGCCGAGTTCGTCGACGAGGTAGCCGGTGGTGCGGCGCAAGACATCCAGGGCGGCCACCTGACGGCCGCTGCGATAGTGCGCCGAGGCCAGCAGGCAGGCCGCCGCCTCCCGGGCCGGGTGCTCGCGCACGACGGGTTCGAGCGCGCGCACCACGGCGGCGTGATTGTCCAGTGCGGCTTGGGCGGCGGCGTGCGCCTCAAGCATCGCCAACCGCAGCTCGGCCAGTCGGGCCACCTCGGGAGCGGCCCACAGGGCATCGCGCACTTCGGCGTAGGGATCGCCGGTCCAGGCCAGCACCAGATCCTGTAGACGCTCGGCCTGCTCGTGGGGCAGCGCAGGCGACCGTTCAGCGGCCCCGTAACCGGCCTCGGCCGCCCACACATCCACCGCGCCGTCGGGCAGCCGCAGGCAATAGCCGGGCGCGGCACTGACGATCACCTGCGCGGGCGCCCGGCGTTCACGGCCGGGTTCGAGCACCCGGCGCAGATGAGAGATGTAGGCCTGCAGCGCGGCCAACGCCTTCGGCGGTGGCTCTCCCGCCCAGAGATCCTCGATGAGCCGGTCGACCGAGACCACCTCACCGTGGGCGAGCACCAGCCGCAGCAGTACCGACCGTTGTTTCGGGCCGCCCAGATCCACCGGTGCGCCGTCGACCCATGCCCGCAATGGCCCCATGACACAGACCCGCACCGGATAAGGAACCTGCGCTGTCATGGTGTGCCGACTTTATCGGGCGGGCGATAAGGCTTCATACTCTGTCGGTGGCGCTCACCGATCGACGGGCACTGACCGGTGCTCGTCGCCACTCGCAGTCCGGGGACGACTCCGATATTCTCGTCGACGGCGATGGATCTCCGCCGAGGCGCCCGGTGACAGGTGTCTGAACCGCCTCGTCTGGAGGCTGATGGCTCCTTTCCCCTAGGAAGGAGTACACCCATGGCCGATCACAACGATCCGACTGCCGCTTCATCGGTCGACCCCGATGCCGTCGAGCCCTCCCAGAGTCCCTTGCACGTGCGTCCGTCGGCGATCGCCGCGGTGGCCCTGGGCGGCTTGCTGGGTGCCCCGGCACGCTACGGCCTCGGGGTGGCGTTTCCCCAGGTTGGCGGCCAATGGCCGGTCACGACATTCGCCATCAACGTGACGGGGGCGTTCCTGCTCGGTGTGTTGCTGGAAGGTCTCACACGGCTGGGTCCGGACACCGGTTGGCGCCAACAGCTGCGGCTGTGCGTGGGCACCGGTGTGCTGGGATCGTTCACCACGTACAGCACCCTGGCCGTGGACACCGATGAGCTGCTGCGTCACAACGATTGGTGGGCTGCCGGGTCTTATGCGGTGGGCACCGTGCTCGTCGGTGCACTGGTCACGGTGATCGGGATTGCGGTGGGCGCGCGAGTGCCCCGCCGGACCGAGGGGGCGGGCCGATGATGGTGTTCTGGGTGGCGTGTGCGGGCAGCCTCGGGGCGGTGTCGCGGTTCGTCGTCGACGGAGCCGTCCGGCATCGGCGCAGCACGGAATTCCCTTGGGCCACGGTGCTCATCAATGTCACGGGATCGCTCTTGCTCGGGTTCATCGTCGGCATGGTGTTGTTCCACGGGGTTCCCCGGGAACTCCAGCTGATTGTCGGCGTGGGATTCTGCGGCGGCTACACCACCTTCAGCACCGCCAGCGTCGAGACGATCCGCCTCATGCAGCGCGGCAAATACTGGGCGGGTGCCCTCAACGCCCTCGGCACGCTACTGATCACCGTCGCCGCGGCAGCGGCAGGAATGGCCGTGGCCGCGCTGTGACGAGATGACGATGACACCGCGACGGACAGCACATCAGGTAAGCCTACCCTGAGTAAAATCTCAGGTGTAGGGTCGCCCGACATGGAAATCTCACAGTCCGACGCAGTGAATCCCCAGCTCCTGGCAATCCTGCGGGAAGACCTCAACATCGACGTCAGCCGGCTCAGCCGGGACTCGCGGCTGGTCGACGACGCGGGCATGGACTCGGTCGCGTTCGCCGTCGGCATGGTCGCGATCGAGGACCGTCTCGGCGCGGTACTCGACGAAGAGGACCTGCTCAACTGCGAGACCCTCGGCGACCTGGAGAAGGTCGTCCTGACGAAAATCCCTTCGGCGCAGGCCAACCCGTGAGCGCAGTGCCATCGGTCCTGGCGCAGGCGTTACGCGAGTCGATGACCTCGACCGACCGCGCGCTTGCCGTCCTGGACACCGCCGCAGGCACCTGGAACCGCCACCCCTGGGGTGAGATCCACGCGCGCGCCGAGAACGTGGCCGCCCGGATCTGTGACGACGAGGTACCCGCGGTCGGACTGGTCGGCGATCCCACCGTCGAGTTCATCTCGGCCATCCCGGGAGCATTCCTGGCCGGGGCCGCGGTGTCGATCCTGCCGGGCCCGGTCCGCGGCGCCGACCCGAAACGTTGGGCGCGAGCCACTTTGGACCGATTCGCCGGTATCGGAGTGCGCACCGTCTTCAGCCACGGCGCCCCGCTGCGCGAGCTGAGCGCGGCCGACAGCCACATCGCCGTGCATGACATTGGCGCCGTCGCGCACGCGCAGCGCTCCCACACCCATCACGGCGCCGTCGGCGATGCCCGTATCGCGGTGCTGCAGGGCACGGCCGGTTCGACCGGGACACCGCGGACCGCCGCGCTGTCCCCCGCCGCGGTGCTGGCCAACCTGCGGGCGCTGGTCGCCAGGGTCGGGGTCACCGAAACCGACTGTGGCCACTCCTGGTTGCCGCTCTATCACGATATGGGGCTGTCCTTCGTTCTGACCACGGCGCTGGCGGGTGCCGAGCTGTGGCAGGCCCCCACCACGGCGTTCTCCGCCCAACCGTTCGGCTGGCTGAAATGGCTCACCGAATCCGGTGCCACCCTGACCGCCGCGCCGAACATGGCCTACAACATCATCGGCAAGTACTCCGGCCTGGTCAGCGACGCAGACTTCTCGGCGTTGCGGTTCGCGCTCAACGGCGGTGAGGCCGTCGACTGTGCGGGCAGCCGGCGTTTCGCCGAGGAGATGGCCCGGTTCGGACTCGGCCCCGGTGTGCTGGCACCGTCCTATGGTCTTGCCGAATCCAACTGTGCGGTGGCCGTTCCCGCCCCTGGTCGCGGGCTGCGGGTCGACGAGATCCAGGTCGTCACCGACGACGGCGGATACCGGCGCACCCACGCCGTGCTGGGACCCGCCATCCCTGGCATGGAAATTCGGATCGTGGCCGGCGAGCAGTACTCCGGCGGAGTCGCGGACCGCGAGGTCGGCGAGGTGCAGATCCGTGGCACCTCGATGATGCACGGCTACCTCGGCGAATCGCCTCTGGATGATCAAAGCTGGTTCCCGACAGGTGATATCGGCTATCTGCTCGACGACGACCTGGTGATCTGCGGACGCGCCAAGGAGATCATCACCGTCGCCGGACGCAACATCTTCCCCACCGAGATCGAGAATGTCGCCGCGCGGGTTGACGGTGTGCGGGCCGGCGCGGTGGTCGCCGTCGGCACCGACGGCCCGGCAAGCAGATCGGGTCTGGTGATCGCCGCGGAGTTCAAGGGTGCCGACGAACCGGCGGCCCGCACCGCCATGGTGTCGCTGATCGCGTCCGAATGCGGTGTGGTTCCCGCCGATATCGTCTTCCTGGCGCCCGGATCGTTGCCGCGAACGTCCTCGGGCAAGCTACGGCGACTGGAAGTCAAACGCAATCTGGAAGGTGCCGGACAGTGACCGTGATCGACGAATCACCGGCCGCGACACTCGACGAGTTCGAACACCTGTTGGACAGGGTCTTCGACGACCGGGTGCGACGTTGGACTGCCGAGGCCGAACGCACCGACGCGTTCCCCCGAGAGCTCATCGAATACCTCGGGCGCGAAGGTGTTTTCGAGGCCAAGTGGGGAAACAACCCGCAACCCGATGTGGCCAAGGTGATCGCGCTGGCACTGCAACTCGGCAGGCTGGGGTCCGCAGGCATCGCGGTCGGGGTGAGCCTGCACGATTCGGCCATCGCATTGCTGCGGCGGTTCGGCCGCACACCGCACCTGAAGTCCATCTGCGAGCGGGCGATTCGCGGTGAGGTGGTGCTGTGTGTCGGCGCCTCCGAGGAATCGGGCGGCTCCGACCTTCAGATCGTCGGCACGACCGTACGGTCGGTGGGCGACGGCTTCCAGGTGACCGGTATCAAGAAGTTCGTCTCGCTGTCCCCCATCGCTGATTACGTCATGACGGTCGCCCGCAACATCGACGGCGATCCCGACAGCAGGCACGGCAATGTCGTGGTGGTCGCGGTCCCACTGCGCGATCCCGGGGTGCAGATTCAACGGCCGTACAAGAAGGTCGGCGCCGGACCGCTGGACACCGCCGCCGTGCACATCGACACCTGGGTGCCCGCCGATGCGCTGATCGCGCGCGCGGGCACCGGACTCGCCGCCATCTCCTGGGGTCTGGCACATGAACGGATGTCGGTGGCCGGACAGATCGCCGGTAGCTGTCAACGCCTGCTGGGAATCACATTGGCACGCATGATGAGTCGCCGCCAGTTCGGGCACACCCTATACGAGCACCAGGCGCTGCGGATGCGGGTCGCCGACCTGCAGGCCCGGGTCGACATGCTGCGGCACGCGTTGAACGGGATCGCCGCCGGCGGCAAGCTGGATCTGCGCACCGCCGCCGCGATGAAGGTGTGTGCGGCCCGCCTCGGCGAAGAGGTGGTCTCCGAGTGCATGCACATCTTCGGGGGTACCGGATACCTGGTCGACGAGACACCGTTGGGTCGGTGGTGGCGCGATATGAAGCTCGCCCGTGTCGGCGGCGGGACCGATGAGGTGCTCTGGGAACTGGTGGCCGCCGCGATGAAACCCGACCACGACGGCTACGCCGAGATGATGGCCGCCTCCGACTAGCCGAAAGGCAGAGCTGTCAGCGCAGATCCGGGATATCTTCCGGCGTGCGGGGAAACGCGTACAGGGCCATTCTGCGGTTCGACATCTGGTGCTCGCCGAGGAACGTGGAGCCCACGTACTCCACCAGTCGGCGGGCCCCGGCATTGCGGTGGTCGGGGTCGAACATCACCCGCCGGCATTGCGGTTCCTGGGCGAAGATATCGGCCATCAGCTTGGGCAAGATCAGCGGCGCGATACCGCGGTTGACCAGTCGGGTGTCGGCGATCGCCGCGTGCACCCCGAGGTCATACGGGTCGGCGGCATATCGCGTCGCGATGGAATCCTTTGCTGCCCGGTATATCTCGACGTAACCGATGTCCTCGCCCTTGCGGCTGGCCAGAAACGGACGGGAGAACGTGCCGGCCAACTGGGCCTTCAGGTACCCCCGCCAGCGCTCCGGCGGCCACGCATACTCCCAGGCCTCGGCAAGGTGCGGCAGGTTCATCCACTGCGAGATCAGCTCGGCGTCGGCGTCGGGATCGACAAGACGCACGCCGTATGGCGGCGCGACGGTGGGCGTCAGCGGCGGCCCGACCACGCGCACGTCTTCGGGGATGTCGGTCAGCTCGCGCGGCAGGATCGGCAGCGGCTCGTCAGTCTCGATCATTTGACGCACGAGCCTACCCAACAGCGCCGATCCGGGGTCGGCTACATACCTGGACGCGGATCCCCGCGCCCGTGGTGCGATGGTGGAGACATGTTCCGTGACCATGTCGAAGAGCTGCGCAGGTGGGAGGATTCCGGCGCGCACTGGCAGGTGGTGGCCCGCTCCGGCGACCGGTTGACCATCGCCCTGCTGCGCTGTGACGGCGGCGAGGAGGCCGACCGGTTCACCTCCGCCGACGCGGCACTGTTCGCCTACGTCGGTTCACGCGACAGTTCGGCCTAGAGTCACGTCGTGCAGATACCGTTCCTCGACCGGCGTGGCCCCGAACCGGCGCCCGTTGCCGAGGCCATCGCCGACTCGGCCGAGGAGCGGGAGAACGTCGAGGCCCAGGACGCGGATCTGCCCACCGATGACCCGTCACTGGTGTTGCAGAAGATGGAGAACCGGCTGGTGCGGCTGCACCTGGCCACGCCCGGAGTTCTCAACGACGAGCAGCTGCGCCGGTTGCGCTATCTGCTGAACTTCGCGAAGTTGTCCGATTTCGAGCCCGGTGCCGCAGGCCCCGGCGGCACGCGGGGCCGGGGCGACGTCTCGGTGGGCGCCGAACTGGCGAACTGGCGCGCCAGGGTGGCCAACACCCTGCACGGCCCGCTGCGCGAGGACCGCGATGCCACCCGCGCGCTGACCGATGCCCGCCACATCCTCGACGCCCTGTCCGACGACCAGGACGAGCAGCGCAGCGAGCTCACCGAACGCCACGGCGCCCGGTTCTCCCAGCGCGAACTCGACGCCGAGATCGGACACAAGAAGTTCGTGACGGTCCTCGGCGGCGGTGGCGGCGCGGGTTTCGTCTACATCGGCGGGATGCAGCGGCTGTTGGAGGCCGGCCAGGTCCCCGACTACATGATCGGTTCGTCGATCGGGTCGATCATCGGTGCGGTGATGTCGCGGTCGCTGCCCGTGCCCATCGAGGAGTACGTGGCCTGGGCCAAGACGGTGTCCTACCGCGCCATCCTCGGCTCCGAGGAGCTGCGCAGACGGCACGGACTCACCGGCATGTTCGCCCTGCGGTTCGACGAGTTCGCGCATGGGTTGTTCACCCGCGAGGACGGCGAGCAGATGCGGATGTCCGATCTCGGCATCCCCTATGAGGCGGTGGTGGCCGGCGTGCGCAGGCAGCCGTTCGCGGCGCTGCCCGCCAAGTTCCGTCACCAGGAGCTGGCGGTGCTGCGGATGCGCACACTGCCGTTCCTGCCCATCGGCATGGGCCCGGAGGTCGCGGCCCGGATGTGGCAGGCGGCCGCGTTCATCGACTCCCGGGTGGTCAAGGCGATCGTCGTCGGCGGTGACACGTTGACCCGTGAGCTCAACGTCGTCGATGCCGCATCGTTCTCCTCGGCCATCCCCGGTGTGCTGCATCATGAAACGCGCGACCCGACGATGGTGCCGATCCTCGACGAGATGCTGGCCGCCCATGACGTTGGCGCGATCGTCGACGGCGGCACCGCGAGCAATGTGCCGGTGGAACTGGCATGGAAGCGCATCCGCGACGGCCGCCTCGGCACCCGCAATGCCTGTTATCTGGCCTTCGACAGTTTCCATCCGCAGTGGGATCCGCGGCATCTGTGGCTCGCCCCGATCGCGCAGGCGATCCAGCTGCAGATGGTGCGCAACCTGCCCTACTCCGATCACATCGTCCGATTCGCCCCGACCCTGTCGCCGCTGAACCTGGCGCCGTCGACCGCCTCGATCGACCGGGCGTGCGGGTGGGGACACAAGCGGGTGGACAAGGCCATCCCCATCACTTCGGCACTGCTGCAGCCGATCTGGTGGGAGAACGTGCCCGCGCCGGAGGGCTCACGCGCCGCCAAGGACACCGCGACGCCGATGAGCACCGTGCTGTCGGAGGCCCAGCGTCCGCGCAACCGGCTCGAACGTTGGCGCGACCGCTACCTCACCTAGAGATCGCTGGCGTCGTCGGGCACATCGACGGCATGCTCGGCGAGCACCTCGATCGGCACGATGCTGAGTGTGCGCTCATGGGTGCACGCCATCACCACCGGTGCGGCGAATCCGTCCTGGTAGGCGCGCAACCAGTTGACCGCCGTCACGCACCAGCGATCCCCTGGCACCAGACCGGGAAACCGGTACTGCGGCATGGGGGTGCTCAGATCGTTGCCGATGGACCGCTGATGTTCCAGGAATTCGGCGGTCACCACGGCGCAGATGGTGTGCATCCCTGCGTCTTCCGGACCGGAGGAACAGCAGCCGTCGCGGTAGAAACCGGTCACCGGATCGCTGCCGCACGGTTCCAGCGGGCCGCCCAGCACATTCAGTTCGGGGTGTTCGGGCATGCCCCCATCATGCATCCCCGCCCGCCGGGTCGAGTACCCAACCGCCGCGCCGCAGCACACCGGTCACCGCGAGGTCGGCGTCGAGCACCACCAGATCGGCGGCCGCCCCGGCCACCAGCCGCGCGTCGGGCAGCCCCAACGCGCACGCCGGATTCACCGATGCCTGGGCCACCGCCGCGCACAATGCCGCATCGCGCGCCAACCCGCTGTGGGCCACCGCGAACCGGAACACCCGGTCCATCGTGGCGGTGCTGCCCGCGATGGTCTCGGTGCCCGCGACCCGGGCCACACCATCGCGCACCTGCACCCCCAGCGGACCCAGTTCGTACCAACCGTCGGCCATCCCGGTGGCCGCCATCGCATCGGTGATCAGCGATACCCGTTGCAGACCTGCGCTTTTGGTGATGTGCCGGTAAATCGCCGGGTCGACGTGCACCCCGTCGGTGATGACCTCGACGGTGACCCGGTCATCCTCCAGCAGTGCGATGATCGGGCCGGGCTCGCGGCGGTCGATGGGCCGCATCGCGTTGAACAGATGGGTTCCGACTCCCGCGCCTGCGTCGATGGCCGCGCGGGTCTGCGCATAGGTCGCCTCGGTGTGCCCGACGGCCACCACGACACCCGCCGACCGGAGTTGGGTGATCGCGGCGAGCGCGCCGTGGCGTTCCGGGGCCAGCGTCACCATCCGGATGCAGCCCGCCCCGGCGTCGAGCACGCGCGCCACCTCGTTGGCGTCCGGATCGCGCATCAATAAGGGTTCGTGTGCACCGCAACGCAACTCGGAAAGCCACGGCCCTTCCAGGTGGATACCGTCGAGCAGTCCGGCCCGCACATCGGCGGCCAGCGCGCCGACCTGGCGCAGCAGTTCATCGGGCGCCGCGGTGACCAGCGAGGCGACGATCGTGGTGCTTCCGTGCCTGCGGTGCAGGCCGACCGCCGCGGCCGTCTGCTCGGTACTGCCTGCGGTGAAGTTGGCGCCGGCCCCGCCATGGACGTGGGTGTCGACAAACCCGGGCACCACGGTGACCGCGCCCAACACCCGGTCGGGATGGCCGGGCGGTTCGCCGGAACCGGTGGCGCGCACCGTCTCCCCGGCGATGTCGATCCACCCCGGGCGCAGAAGTTGCGCACCGGTCAGCAGGGTGTCGGCGACCAGCAGCACTCAGATGCCCTGCCAGTCGGGCTTGGACCGGTAGGTCTCGCGGTAATACTCGGCGAGCTGCAGCCGGCGGGCGGCACCATCGTCGAGCAGCACCGTCACGTGCGGATGATGCTGCAGGACGGTGGCCGGCCACATAGCGCTGACCGCACCCTCCACCAGGTGGTGCACGGCCTCTGCCTTGCTCCGCCCGATGGCCACCAGCACGATGTGCCGCGCCTCGAGAATGGTGCCCAGCCCCTGGGTCAGGCAGTGGGTGGGCACGGCATCGATATCGTCGCCGAAGAAGCGGGCGTTGTCACGGCGGGTCTGTTCGGTCAGCGTCTTGATCCGGGTGCGCGAGGCCAGCGAGGAACCGGGTTCGTTGAACCCGATGTGCCCGTCGGTGCCGATCCCGAGGATCTGCAGGTCCACTCCCCCCGCGCCGGCAATGGCCGCCTCGTATGCCGCGCAGGCCGCCGGGATGTTCTCGGCCAGTCCGTCGGGTCCCTGCACGGCACCGTCGGCGAAGTCCACCCGGTCGACGAAGACGGTGTCGATGACGTTGCGGTAGCGCTCGGGGTGGTCGACGGGCAGACCGACGTATTCGTCGAGGGTGAACCCGCGGACCTGCCCGAACGACAGCCCACCCGCGGCATGGCGGGTGACCAGTTCGTCATAGATGGACAGCGGTGAGGACCCGGTGGCCAACCCGAGCACGGCATCAGGCTTGCGATCCAGCAGCGCACCGATGGCGTCGGCGGCGACGCTGCCTATCGCGGCGGCGTCGGGCAGGATGACGACCTCCATCAGCTGTTCGCCACGAACAGTCCGGCCCCGGCTGTCAGGTGGGCCCCCAGCGGCGGGGTCACCGCGATATTGCCCGGTTCGCGCTCGTCCATGATCACCACGGGCACGATCGGGTTGAGCCCCTTGGCCACCACCGCCGGGATGTCGTATGTGATGACGACCTCACCGGCGGTGACCTGCACACCCTCCTGCAGCACGGCGGTGAAACCCTCGCCGTTGAGCGCCACGGTGTCCAGGCCCAGATGCACCAGCACGCCGACGTTGTCCGGGGTCAACACGATGAAGGCGTGCGGCATGAGCTTGAGCAGCTTGCCCGACACCGGCGCGACGGCGTCGACGACCTCGTGCGGCGGGTCGATCGCGGCACCGACACCGACCATGCCTTGGGAGAACACCGGATCGGGCACATCGGCCAGGGCGACGGCGCGTCCCGTCACCGGCGCCAGCACGTTTGTCGTCATGGCTGCAACACTACGAGCGGCACACCTCGGGCGTTGCCGAACACGGCCGTGGATTGCGGTCTCTGGGGCTAAGCTGCCGCGAATGGGTGGGTCGACCAAACCGCAGAACAGTCCCCGCGTCCCGGGGTTCGCACAACTTCAGCGGCTCGGCAAGAGCCTGATGCTGCCGATCGCCGTGCTCCCCGCGGCGGGCATCCTGTTGCGGCTGGGCCAGCCGGATCTGCTGGGCCGCATCGACGCGCCGGTCATCGGGCCGTTCTTCCAGGCCATGAGTGCGGCCGGCGGCGCATTGTTCGACAATCTGGCGTTGTTGTTCGCCGTCGGTGTCGCGATCGGTTTCGCCAAGAAGGCCGACGGATCGACGGCGTTGGCCGCCGTGGTGGGCTATCTGGTGATGGACAAAGTCTTCGAGACCATGTCGCCGTTCGTCCTCGCCGGTGTGCTCGACAAGGCCGGCGAACAGGCCCAGATCAACTACAGCGTGTTCGGCGGCATCGTCATCGGCCTGTTGACCGCCTGGCTGTTCGACAAGTACCACACCATCGAATTGCCCTCGTATCTCGGCTTCTTCGGCGGCCGCCGCTTCGTCCCGATCGTGGTGTCGCTGGCCAGCCTCTTCGTGGCGTTCGCGATGAGCTACTTCTATCCGCTCTTCGACTCCGGGCTGACCAGTCTGGGCCAGTTCATCGGCGGCTCCGGTGCGATCGGTGCGTTCGTGTACGGGTTCGCCAACCGGATGCTCATTCCGGTGGGCCTGCACCACATCCCGAACTCCTACATCTGGTTCCTCTACGGCGATTACGACACCCCCAACGGTGTCGTCACCGGCGAACTCACCCGCTTCGCCGCGGGCGATCCCACCGGCGGGCACCTGACGGCAGGTTTCTACCCGATCCTGATGTTCGGTCTGCCCGCCGCGGCACTGGCGATGATCCATGTCGCCGACAAGAAGCAGCGCAAGGTCGCCGTCGGCATCCTGTCCGCGGCGGCGCTGACGGCGTTTCTCACCGGCGTCACCGAACCGCTCGAGTTCGCGTTCATGTTCGTCGCGTTCCCGCTGTACGTCATCCACGCGGTGCTGACCGGTCTGTCGCTGGCGATCGCCTACGCCCTGGACATCCATCTCGGCTTCTCGTTCTCGGCGGGCCTGATCGATCTGCTGCTCTACGGCGGTGCCCCGGCGGCCAAGAACATCCCGCTGTTGGTGGGTATGGGCCTGGTGTTTTTCGTCGTGTACTACCTGTTGTTCCGGTTCGCCATCACCCGGTGGAATCTGCGCACGCCGGGTCGCGAGCCCGAGGAGGAGTTCGTGGCCGAGGAGGCCGCCAATGTCGGTGCGGGCACCGGGTCTTCCACCGCGGTGGTCGCCGGCACCGGTTCGGATTCCGCTCCCGGCGCTGCGGCATCGCGTACCGAGCAGGTCATCGCCGCATTCGGCGGCCGGGACAACCTGGTCAACGTCGACGCCTGCATCACGCGCCTGCGGATGGAGGTCGCCGATCCTTCGAAGGTGGATCAGGCTCGGTTGAAGAGTCTCGGCGCGGCCGGTGTCATCGAGGTCGGCAACAACGTGCAGGCCGTGTTCGGGACCGAGGCCGAGGCGCTGAAGAACGACATCAACAGCGCACGCTGAATTCAGCGGCAGTAGTCATGTGTCGCGTACTCCAATGCGCGCCGGAACACCGGGTCCAGCCCGCGGTTGCGTGCGGCCTCGTCGACCGCGGCCGCCACTTCGACCGGACACGACGGGGTGTGCAGTTCCTGCCACCGGTGCCCGATCTCGGCGACCATGGTCTGGTTCAGCGTGTCGATCGTCGCGCGGGTGTCCGCGAGGTCGGGGGCGGTGACGGGCGCGGCCGCTGGGTCGATCTTCCAGTATGCGAACAGGCTGTGCTGCAACGAGACCGAGGCGTCGATCTGGTCGCGGAAGACCTCGCGCACATAGCCGGGATCGATCCCCTGCCCCTGCGCGGCGGCGGCGACACCGTCGAGGACCTGCTGTTCGCGCGGTGGGTCCGAGATTGCACCGCCGGTCAGGTATTTGGACGCAGCGACGGGGTCGGCGGTCTGCAGCCGCTGCGCGGCGGCGTCCACCAGCGGTAGCAGCGGGCTCGGCACATCGGCACCGGCGGCCGGGACGACCGTCGCGAACGCCAGCGCGGCGACGATCAGCGGCGTGCGCATCAGCGGGTCCCGCGCAGCAGCCGGCCGGGCCGCTTGCCGG
Organism: Arthrobacter sp. SLBN-53; assembly: GCF_006715585.1. NCBI lineage: Bacteria > Bacillati > Actinomycetota > Actinomycetes > Micrococcales > Micrococcaceae > Arthrobacter > Arthrobacter sp. SLBN-53. The sequence goes on along the minus strand of NZ_VFNN01000001.1, from coordinate 4,480,624 downwards.
TGTCCACCCCGTCGCGTCGGGTGACCACCCCGTTGACGATCGTCGCGGTGTAGCCCGACGCGCCCTGGACCAGCCGATGCCCGCCGGCGGGCAGGTCGAAGGCCATCCGCGGTGCGTGCAGCGTCAGTGCGTCGAGGTCGATCACGTTGATATCGGCCTTCTTTCCGGTCTGGATCACGCCGCGGTCGGTGAGCCCGAACAGCTGCGCGGTGTCATGGGACTGTTTGCGAACAACGTACTCCAGCGGCAGCTTCTCGCCGCGGTGTCGATCGCGCGCCCAATGCGTCAGCAGGAAGGTCGGATAGGACGCATCGCAGATCATGCTGCAGTGCGCGCCACCGTCGGAGAGTCCCAGCACCCCGGCGGGATGGGTCATCATCTCCCGGATGGCATCGTGATTACCGTCGGCGTAGTTGAACATCGGCAGCATCAGCATGTTGGACGCATCGGCCTCCAGCATCAGGTCGTACATGGCCGCCAGCACATCTTGGCCGCGGTCGGCGGCGATGGCGGCCACCGTCTTGTCGCGGGTGGGCTCGTAGTCGGGCGGTTCACCCAGCGAATACAACCGGTCCCCGGAGTACTGCGCCAGCGCGAACATCCCGTCGAACAGCACGTTCGGGTCGATCGGCAGATCCTCTTCGGACAGGATGGCCTGCCGCACAGCCGGTTCGGCCAGCCGGGCCGCCAGTTCCTCGCGGCTGCACGATGCCTTCAACGCGCGGTAGGTGGGGCGGTGGGTGAAGGCGTGGTGACCGGGAAAGCCCAGCAGCATGCCGAACGGGCGGGCCGCCACCTGCGGATACAACCGGCTGCCCGCCTGATGCGCGGCGGCCGACAGGTCGAGCTGCTCGCGCCACAGCTGGGGGTCGGCGTCGACCTGGATGAGCGCGAAGCTCAGCGCACAGTCGATCTCCTCGCCCAGCCTGCGCATCCACTCCAGCTCCCTGCGCGGGGCGACGATGTCCTCACCGGCGGCCCCCTGCGGGGCCAGTTCGAAGACCGCACCGCCGCCGGCCGCGGTGGCCCGGCCGAGGGCGAACAGTTCGTCCTCGGCGGCGAAGGTTCCCGGCACCGGTTCACCGTCCATGGCCCGGTGCGCCAGCGTCCGCGACGACGAAAAGCCCAGCGCCCCGGCCTCGATGGCCTCCCGGACGATGCGGCTCATCGCGGCGATGTCCTCGGCTGTGGCCGGTTCGTTGCGGGCTCCGCGCTCGCCCATCGCGTAGGCCCGCACCGTCCCGTGCGCGATCTGGCTGCCCATGTCCACGGCGAGCTCACGTCGTCCGATGACATCGAGATACTCGGCGTAGGTCTCCCAGCCCCAGGTGATGCCCTCGGTGAGCGCGGTGCCGGGAATGTCCTCGACGCCCTCCATGAGCTCGATCAGCCACTGTTCCTGACCGGGCCGCACCGGGGCGAAACCCACCCCGCAGTTGCCCGCGACGACGGTCGTCACACCGTGGCTGCTGGACGGTTCGAGCACATCGTCCCAGCTGACCTGTCCGTCATAGTGGGTGTGGATGTCGACGAAGCCGGGCGCGACGATCTTGCCGGTCGCCTCGATGGTCTCGGCGGCTTCGGCGGCCAGTGGCGGGTCGCCCGGGCCACGGCGGCGCACCTCGACGATGCGTCCGTCCTTGACTGCCACGTCGGCGGTGAACCGGTCCGCGCCGGTGCCGTCGACAACTGTTCCGCCGGTGATCAACAGATCGAACACAGCTCACTCCTTCGGTCCTCTGCGTCGTGTGTAGCACCGCTCGTCGCGCGGACCAGGCAGATTTGAGAAAGTGTTCACTCCCCGGTGTCGGGACAGGTATGCGTCACGCTGCTCGGGCGAGATCGGCTGGAGGGTCGTGGATGCGCCGAGGCGACCGCAAAACCGCAACCCTCACGCCGATCTCGCCCGAGCAGTTTCATACGGTCCCCGCCCGGGCCCATGGTTATCCACACCGTGAAGCGCGAGTGCGTCGGCTTGTCGGTGGCGGCGCGCACCATCCCGTCATGGAACCGTTTGTTGGCAGCGAGGCGTTGGCCGGTGGGGTGATGACGCGCGGCGTCCTGCGGGCCCGCTACACCGCAATCCTGCCCAACATCTATGTCGCCAAAGGCACCGAGCTGACGCTGGAGGTCCGCGCACGGGCGGCCTGGTTGTGGAGCGGCCGAACCGGCATCATCGCCGGCCGCACCGCCGCCGTCATGTACAGCACGCCGTGGGCGGTCACGACCGACCCCATCGACCTCATCGCCCGTCGCACCGAGCATCCCGACGGGCTGATCATCCGCAATGAGCGCATCGCGATCGACGAGATCGGGATCTGGAACGGACTCCCGTGCACCAATCCGGCGCGCACGGCGCTGGATGTGGCACGCCACCATCCCCGGGATGCCGCGGTCATGCTGTTGGATCGGTTCTGCGCGGCATCCGACACCAGCTCGGAGGACATCTCACAGCTGGCGGACCGCTACCGAGGCGCGCGCGGTATCAGAACCGCACTTTTGACCGCCGCCGAGATCGATCCCGGCGCCCTGACACCGGAAGAGACACGGGTCCGGCTGATGCTCTCGGATGTGGGGCTTCGGCCGCCGCACAGCAGGATTCACGTCACCGATGGTTGCGATGATGCCGTGCTGGACCTGGGATGGCGCACACTGCGGATCGGCATCGACTGCGAACGAGCCGACCCCCGCGACAGGTCCGACTTCCTGCAGAGCCTGGGCTGGATCTACCTGACGATCGCACCCGGCGAGAACCACACCTCGGTGAGCTCCCGGGTCCGCCGGGCGATGCGGGCCAGGAGACGGCACCTGCCGGTCTGGCGCTGAGGTCAGAGGTCGGCGAAGCAGGCGTCGCTTTCGCCAGACGGGATGGTCGCGTCGGTACTGGAGAAGGTGCCGTCGACACCGGTCTTGGTGACCTTCACCGAATCGGCCTTGATACCCAGCGGATAGTTCTCGTTGAGCTTGGTGGTCAGCTCGCTCAGCGCGGTCTGCACCGTGGCCTTGTCGAACGCGCCGGCGACATCCTGCACGGTGAGTTCCAGATTACCTTCGCGCACTTCGGGTTTGGCGGTGATCGTCGTTCCCCCGGCGGCCTCCATGATCAGGGTGCCCGCGTTGGCGTCGGTCCGCACCGCGGTCACCAGATTGCCGACCACCGGCAGGCTCTCCTGCACGGTCTGCTTGATGCCCTCGGCGGTCCAGGAGAGCTGAGCAGTCACCTTGCCGATGGTGCCCTTGGAGTTGGCCGAATCCGCAAGCTCGATATCGCTGAGCGTCACGTCGGCGGTCATGCCCTTGGCGGCCTGGACGCGGTCACCGGTGGTGACCACCGAGATGTCGGTGTAGTGATCGGTCAGGTACTGCCACAGGAAGGGCGGTGTCACCGAGTAGGAGACGTCGGCGGTGTCCTCGACCAGGCAGTCGGTGATACCGGACAGCACGGTGCCCGCGCGGTACCTGGCGAAGAGCTCCGCACCGGCCAGGACGGCCACCAAGGCGGCGATCACGATCACCGCGGTGAGCACGATGGTCTGACGGTTACGGGCCGGCTTCGGCTCGGGTGGCTGCGGTCCCGGCGGCAGCTTCTGGATGGGTGGTGGCGGGATCGGCGGCGGTGGCGGGACTGGGATCTTGCGTGTCGCGGGTTCGGGTATCCGGTGCTGCTGCGTGGGCGGCTCGGGCCTCGGTATCCGCTGCGTGGGCGGCTCCGGCCTGGGGATGCGCTGAGTGGGGCTGTGCGGGTCACCCGGGCGCACCGGCCTGGGGATACGCCGCGTCACCGGGTCGCGCGGCTGGTCGGGCGGCAGCTGTCCTGGCGGCATCTGACGATTCTGCCAGGACACTCTGCCAAAACACCGCCAGCGGGAAACCTGGGTTCCCCGCCGGCGTTGGCCGACGGCCTACTCGGCCGGGTTCTGCTCTGCGGTGGTGTACCTGGTCCAGAAGGCGAAGGCCACCAGCGCCGAGGCCACCCCCACCGCGATCCACACCACGGCCGAGATGATCAGTGAGATCGGGGACAGCCCGAAGCTGGACAGCGCGAACCCGGCGTACACCAGCCACAGCAACCGGTACACCGACCACAGCACGCTCAGGCCGGAAAAGACGGCAATGACCAGGGCGGGGGTGCGCTCGACGCGCTTGGTGAGGTCCTGGAGCTGGGCGGGGATCACGTTCATCGGTTCGTCCTTTCGTGGGGCGCCGCCTCGTCCGGCGTCGTCGTGGCACAAGTACATCGATGCGTTTTCGCTACCGATCCCAAGAATTCGGGTGTTGGATATCGTCATGAACCGGCCCGACATCGTCATCCTGATGACCGACGAGGAACGCGCGATCCCGCCGTATGAGGCGGACGACGTCCGGGACTGGCGGCAGCGGGTGCTGACCGGTCGGCGCTGGTTCGACGAGAACGGCGTCAGCTTCACCAGGCACTACACCGGTTCGCTGGCCTGCGTGCCGAGTCGTCCGACGCTGTTCACCGGGCACTACCCCGACCTGCACGGTGTCACCCAGACCGACGGGTTGGGCAAGCGTTACGACGACTCACGGTTGCGCTGGCTGCGCCGTGGCGAGGTCCCGACGCTGGGCAACTGGTTTCGGGCGGCCGGCTATGACACCCACTACGTCGGCAAATGGCATATCTCCCATGCCGATCTGACCGACCCGGCCACCGGGAGGATCCTGGCGACCAACGATGACGACGGTGCGGTCGACGAGACCGCGGTGCGGGCCTACCTGGACGCCGACCCGCTGAACCCGTACGGTTTCTCGGGCTGGGTGGGTCCCGAACCGCACGGAGCGGCCATGGCCAACAGCGGTTTTCGGCGCGATCCGCTGGTCGCCGACCGGATCGTCGCGTGGCTCGAAGATCGCTACGCCCGTCGGCGGGCCGGTGATCCCGCGGCGTTGACACCCTTCCTGTTGGTGGCCAGCTTCGTCAATCCGCATGACATCGTGCTGTTTCCGGCCTGGTCACGGCGCAACCCGCTGGCCGCGTCGCAGACGGACCCGCCGCATGTACCGGCGGCCCCCACCGCTTCGGAGGACCTGTCGGCCAAACCCGCCGCCCAGGCCGCGTTCCGCGACGCCTACTTCTCCGGGTACGGACCGTCACGTGCCGTCCGGCGCACCTACCGCACCAAGGCCCAGCAGTACCGCGACCTGTACTACCGGCTGCACGCCGAGGTGGACGGTCCGCTGGACCGGGTTCGCCGAGCCGTCACCGAGGGCTCGGCCGAGGCCGTGCTGGTGCGCACCTCCGATCATGGCGAGTTGCTGGGCGCGCATGGCGGATTGCATCAGAAGTGGTTCAACCTCTACGACGAGGCGACCCGGGTGCCGTTCGTGATCGCCCGCACCGGTGCCGGTGCCACCGCGGCGCGCACCGTCGCGGCGCCCACCTCACACGTGGATCTGGTGCCCACGCTGCTCGGCGCCGCCGGGGTGGACGTCGCATCGGTGGCCGCCGAGCTCGCCCGGACCTTCAGCGAGGTGCATCCGCTGCCCGGCCGGGATCTGATGCCGGTCGTGGACGGGGCGCCCGCCGACGAGGACCGCGCGGTGTACCTGCTGACCCGCGACAATGTGCTGGAAGGTGATTCGGGCGCGTCGGGCCTTGCCCGCCAGTTGGGTCGCGATGTCAATCCGCCTGCACCGCTGCGCATCCGGGTGCCCGTCGACGTGGCAGGCAACTTCGAAGGCCTGGTGGCCCGGGTCGACGGCCGGTTGTGGAAGCTGGTGCGCACCTTCGACGACCCGGGAACCTGGACCGAGCCCGGTGTCCGTCAGCTCGCGTACACCGGACGGGGAGCACAGCGCTACCGCAGTGACGTCCTCGACGATCAGTGGGAGCTCTACGACCTGACCGGCGACCCGGGTGAGGCCGTCAATCGCTGGGACGACCCGTCGCTCGACGGGGTGCGCGCGGCACTGCGCACCCGGCTCAAGCAGGTGCGCGCCGAAGCGGTGCCCGAACGCAACAATCCGTGGCCCTATGTCCGGCGGCGCGGCACGCAGGAGCCGAAACGCTGGTGGGCGCGGCTGCTCGGCTGACCTACGTGGTCGGTACACCTACGCTTTGGCCAGGTACACCAGGAACTCGATGACGGCCGCCGGCTGCACCTCCAGCAGCGAGGCGAACGGTTTCGGCGGCGTGACGTTGAAGTCGGGCAGCCGCACCGGGACCGTGCCCACCGCCTCCACCCGGTCGCCGTTGCGCCGCACATCGACCTGCGCGGTCTCCGGGCGGGTGACCCCCTTGATGGTCAGCTGAACCGGAACCTCCACTCGGGTCGAGCTGCCATCGGCCGGTATCGCGGACACATCGGTGGGGACGTTGCCTACCAGCTCGGCGGTCGGGAATGTGTCGGTCTCCAGCGCGTCGGCACTGCGGAACTTCTCATCGCGCCCCGAGCTTCCCGTTTCCAGGCCTGCCACGTCGACGGTGAACTTCAACGATCGCACGTGCGAGTCCTCGATCTCGGCGCTACCGGTGACTGTGTCGCCACGTCCGGCGACATCAATTGTCTCCCAGAGCAATTGCTGCTGCACCCGGTAGCCGACCTGGGATCCGGGCTGCACGGTCCATGTGCCGTCCAGCGCGCCGCCACCGGGCTGGGCCGCAGCGGCGAAGGCCAACTCCGGCTCGGGCGGGCCCTGGACGTAGTTCTTGTAGGCCCACGGCGTGGCTGCGACCACCGCGACAAGCAAGACCACCAGCACTCCCGCGACGACCGCCGCGACCCTTTTCTTCACCGGGTCATGGTGACAAAGGCGGCGAGCCCGCGGGGCGATCTTGATCTAATTCACACCGTCTCAAGTAGTCGAGGACGTCGGCGCCGTCGGCGGTGACGTAGACCAACTCGTCGAGCGGCAGCGGCAGGAAGCCGTCGCTCTCCATCCGGCGCAGCTGCATCACCAGCCCGTCGTAGAACCCGGCGGTGTTCAGCAACACCACCGGTTTGGTGTGGTGCCCGTGCTTGCGCAGTTCCAGGATCTCGGTGGCCTCGTCGAGCGTGCCCAGACCGCCGGCCAGGATCACCAGGGCGTCGGCGCGGGCCAGCAGCTGGGCCTTGCGGTCGGCGAGGTCGCGGGCGAACACCATCTCATCGGCGTCGGCGCGGGCCTTGGCCCGCAGGAACTCCACCGAGATGCCACACAGCCGGCCGCCTGCCTGCTGGACGCCGTCGGCGATCACCTTCATCAGCCCGGTGTTCGAACCACCCCACACCAGGGTGTGCCCGGCCGTCCCGAGCGCGGTGGCGAACTCGCGGGCCGGGGTGGTGTAGCGGGCGTCGAGGTCGGCAGCCGACAGGAACACGCAGATGTGCATGCTTACGATTATCGGTTTATCGACCTGGGCAAATATCATCGAGACCGAGATGACCGAGAACGCCGTGACCACCGCCGACACCAAATCCGCCGCCCGGATCAGCCAGGAGGCCGCCCGTCGGCGCACCTTCGCGGTGATCAGCCACCCCGACGCCGGTAAGTCGACGCTGACCGAGGCGCTGGCCCTGCACGCCAGGGTGATCAACGAGGCGGGCGCCATCCACGGCAAGGCCGGTCGCAAGTCCACCGTCTCCGACTGGATGGAGATGGAGAAGGCCCGCGGTATCTCGATCACCTCGACCGCGCTGCAGTTCCCCTACCGCGACTGCGTCATCAACCTGCTCGACACCCCCGGGCACGCCGATTTCTCCGAGGACACCTACCGGGTGCTCACCGCCGTCGACGCCGCGGTCATGCTGATCGACGCCGCTAAAGGCCTTGAGCCGCAGACCCTGAAACTATTCCAGGTGTGTAAGCACCGCGGTATCCCGATCATCACGGTGATCAACAAGTGGGACCGCCCGGGCCGGCACGCGCTGGAGCTGATGGACGAGATCCACGAACGCATCGGGCTGCGCACCACCCCACTGACCTGGCCGGTGGGTATCGCCGGTGACTTCAAGGGTGTGATGGACCGCCGCAAGGGCCACTACATCCGCTTCACCCGTACCGCCGGTGGCGCGACCGCCGCACCGGAGGAGCACATCCCTGCCGATCAGGCGTATGCCGCGGCCGAGGGCGACTGGGACACCGCGGTCGAGGAATCCGAGCTGCTGTCGATGGACGGCTCGGATTACGACCGTGACACGTTCCTGTCCGGCGAGTCCTCCCCGGTGCTGTTCACCTCGGCCGCGCTGAACTTCGGTGTCAACCAGCTGCTGGACGTGCTGGTCGACCTCGCGCCACCGCCGGGCCCGATCGTCGATGTCGAGGGGAACCCGCGGCCGGTGGACGCACCGTTCAGCGCGTTCGTGTTCAAGGTGCAGGCCGGGATGGATTCCTCCCACCGTGACCGCATCGCCTACGCCCGGGTGTGCTCGGGCACCTTCGAGCGCGGTGATGTGCTGACCCACGCCGGTACCGGCAAACCGTTCGTCACCAAGTACGCGCAGTCGGTGTTCGGCCGGGAGCGTTCCACGCTGGATGACGCCTGGCCCGGCGATGTGATCGGGCTGGCCAATGCGGCGGCACTCCGGCCGGGCGACACGCTGTATCGCGATCTGCCGGTGGCCTTCCCGCCGATCCCGAGCTTCTCCCCCGAGTACTTCTCGGTGGTGCGCGGCAAGGATCCCAGCAAGCACAAGCAGTTCCGCAAGGGTATCGAGCAGCTCGATCAAGAGGGCGTGGTGCAGGTGCTGCGCTCGGACCGCCGCGGTGAGCAGGCGCCGGTGTTCGCCGCCGTCGGCCCCATGCAGTTCGAGGTGGCCGCGCACCGCATGGAAACCGAGATCGGCGCCGCCATCACCTTGGAGTCGCTGCCCTACCAGGTGGCACGCATCGTGGATCCCGAGGATGCCGAGTTCATGAACAAGCAGGTCTCCGCCGAGGTGCTGACCCGTTCCGACGGCGTCATGCTGGTCCTGTTCTCCACACCGTGGCGCCTCGAGGGCTTTCTGCGGGACAACCCGACGATCACGCTGCGCTCGCTGGTGGCCGCGGCCGACGGGTGAGTTTCGGCCCGTCGACGCCGCCGGGTGCGCTTGACTATTCGGCCTCGCCGTTGACCGAAACCGGCGTCCGCAGATGCGGGTAGGGCAGGTCGATCCCGTTCTCGTCGTAGGCGCGCAGGATCTCACGGCGAAGCCGGCGCTGAACAGACCACTGCGCGTTGGGCTTCGTCTTGATGGTGAGTCGCAGGGTCACCTGGTCCGATGACATCGTCTGCACGCCCAGCATTTCCGGTTCGCCGAGCACCTTCGCCGCGATGGCGTCGTCCTTGACGGCCTCGCGGGCGGCATCGAGTGCCACCCGCTCGGCGAGCTGCAGGTCGGCGTTGAGCGCCACCGGCACCTCGATGCGTGCGACGGCGTAATCCTGACTCATGTTCCCCACCCGGGCAATCTCGCCGTTGCGCACGTACCAGAGGGTGCCGTCGATATCGCGGACGGTGGTGATGCGCAGGCCCACGCTTTCGACCTCGCCGCTGGCCTCACCCAGGTCGACGGTGTCTCCGACGCCGTACTGGTCTTCCAGGAGCATGAAGACCCCGGTCACGAAATCGCGAACCAGGTTCTGCGCGCCGAAACCGATGGCCAGGCCGACCACACCGGCCGAGGCGATGAACGGTGCGATGTTGACCCCGAATACGTTGAGCACGCTGAGTACCACCCAGACGAGCAGCACGATCGACACCGTCGACTTCAACACCGAACCGATGGTCTGGGCGCGCTGCTGACGGCGGGCGGCGGCCTTGACGGCGCTGGCCGTGTTGCCGCGCTCACGCAGACCGCGCAGGCGTCCGGCCCGCTTGGGTTCGGCATCGTCGATGATCTTGGGGTTACGGCCGGTGGTGGCGCGGTCGATCATGCGATGCAACACAAAACGTGCGATCAACGCGACCAGCATGTACACCACGACGCGGATGGGAACTTCGATCAGCCAGTGCTTGTTGGTATCCGTCCATTCGAAGGCAAGGTTGACCACATCCATGGTTTCGACCGTACCCAGAGGGGCTGGGGGTCAATCAAGTTCTGCGGTCACGGCGTCGAATGTCCGCTCGTCAAAGGCGACGATGCGCGCTTCGGTGACATTCGTCTCGGCGCCGGCGATGGTTTCGATGGCCGCCTTGATGGCATCCCCCTTGGGCCAGCCGGAGATTCCGGCGCTGATCAGCGGGAAAGCGATTGTGCGGGCGTCGAGTTCGTCGGCGACCTGCAGGGAGCGCGCGTAACAGGACACCAGTAGTGAACGGTCGCGCTGACCTGCGGTGTGGTTGGGTCCGACGGTGTGGATCACCCAGCGGGCCGGCAACCGGCCCGCGGTGGTCCAACCGGCGTCACCGGTGGCCAGACCATCCGGAAAACGATTGATGCAGTCCTGGAGTACCTCGGGGCCGCCGGCCCGGTGGATGGCACCGTCGACACCCCCGCCGCCGCGCATGGCGTTGTTGGCGGCGTTGACGATGGCGTCCACGCTCTGCTGGGTGATATCTCCGTGCACGGCGGTGATGGTCGGCATGGGACCACTATGCCCGTGACTATGCCTGTGACAGGGCCAGCACCTCGTCGGCCGATGGTGGGCTGGCCGGGTGGTAGGACAGGCACCAGGGCGCGGTGACGCGGTGAAAGGACTTGCCCTCGGTGGCGACGTAGAAGTTGCCCGCCCGCAGTCGGCTGATATCGGTGATCAAACCGCCCTTGGCGCGAGCCATCTCCTCGGCGGTGGCGATCTGCACCGGCGAGTTGAGCAGGCCGTAGAACTGGGTGGCCGCGTTGCCGGGGATGTGGTTGTGCAGGCCCTTGGGCGCCTGGGTGGCGAAGATCAGCCCGAGTCCGTACTTGCGGGCCTGTGACGCAAGTGCCAACGTGCTGCGGGTGCTGGCGGTCAGACCGCGGGCCGGCGCCAGGGTCTGTGCCTCGTCCATCACCAGCAGGCCGCTCAGCGGCTTGTCGGCGGCCGGGTTGCGCTTGATCCAGGCGAACAACGCCATCTGCAGCTGACTGACGAAGCTCTGGCGCTGTTCATCGCTGGGCAGGCCGATCATGCTGATCACCGAGACCCTGGCCCGTTTACCCTCGGTGGGGGTCAGCAGCTCACCGGGGTCCAAAGCCGTTCCGGCGCCGCCGAACAGCGGGTCGTTGACGGTGGCGGCGCGCAGGTTCTGCGCCATCTCGGCGGCCATCTTGGGGGCGTCGGCGAGTTCGCTGACATCCTCGGGCAGGTCGGCCAGCATGCCGATGAATCCGGGCAGCGTCGGGTCGGGTTGACGGCCATAGTGCTGCAACGCTTCTCGCAGCACGGCGCGTGAGCGGGCGGCCTTGGCGGTCTGTCCGCTGATCTGGGCGCGCGGTTCCAACGCGGCAACAGCGGATTCGACGGCCTCGGTGAATTCGTCGTGGTCGTCGAGCACGCTGGCGAAATCGGGTAGCGGCTGGAAGGCCAGCGGACGGCCGCTGCTGCGGCGCGGGGTCCAGATGACGACCTCGGTGTTGGCCAGGTAGTCCGTGGCGCGGGCGTCGTCGGCACGCTGCCAGCCGCTCGGTGTCTGCGGCCAGGCCGTGCCCAGGCGCGACAGATCGTTGTTGGGGTCCAACACGATCGAGGACACCCCGCGCAGCGCGGCCTCTTCGACGAGGCGCCGGATCAGCACGGTCTTGCCCGATCCGGAGCCGGCGAAGATGGCGACGTGTTTGCGCAGTGCGGCCAGGTCGATGACGACGGTGGTATCGGTGCGCACGTCGATACCCAGCGGCATCTTCGACTCGGCGGCGACGAATTCCGGCCCCTCGTCGGTGGTTTCGGCCGGTTCTTCGATGACGGCGACAGGGGCAGGGGCGTCGCCGTCGAAACCGAGCGCCTCGCGCAGCACGGTGATGCCGTGTGCGGGACGGCGGGCGCGTAGCCAGGTGGTCAGACCGGCGACGTCGTCATCGATGAGGTCGCGTAGCGCGGTCATGGTGCGGATATCGTCGTCGGACAGCGTCAGGGTGCGGCCGCCCTGCTTTTCGAAGTCCTTGATCAGGGCCTCGGTCTTCGGCCCGGACGGCCACGGCGTGTTGCGCAGGAAGAACAGGTTGCGCCGGTCGGTGTGTGCGTTCAAACCCGTTGCGCTGAGCGTCTTCTTGATGCGGTTCTGGGCGGCGACGGCGTTGGTGGCGCCGATCGCGCGGAAAGCCCAGTGCCGTTCGTCATCGGTGGCCGCGTCCAGGGTCTGGCGCAGCCGCGCGTGCAGCACGACGTGCGAACCGGGCGGCGGGTCGCAGACATAGGCCCGGTCGTCGCCGTGTTCGACGATCCACGCGGTCAGCGCCGCACCGAGCAGCGCCGGCACGGCGGTGTCCTCCCCGTCGGCGTCGAGCGCGGCAGCCGGGACGGCCCGGGACCGGTATTGGGCGAACAGCCGGTCGATGGGCGAGGTGTCGGCAGTGTCGTTGGCGGGCTGCTCTTCTGGGGCCAGCTCGTCGGACAGGTGGGCCAGCTCGATGACTTCTTTGCGGCGCAGGCAGTCCCGCACGTGCGCGTCGGCGCGGATCAGCAGCTGGCGCGGCGTGTAGCCGGCGGCGTCGTCGAAGGCCGAGGGTTTGATGGGCCAGCTCGGGTAGGGCGGGGTGAAGCCGACGGTCAGGTAGGCGGCCTCGAAGCGCCGTTCCAGGATGGCGCGGCCGATATCGGCGCTCGGCAGCGGGGACAGCGGTGCGGTGACGCGGAACCGGTCGGACACGCTGGCGGTCGCGCGGTCACGGATGCTCTCCCACGCCGAGGGCAGGCAGGCCACCACGGGCACGGTGCGCCGCATGGTCTGGCGCACCGACATCAGGCCGTGCGCAACCTGTTCCAGCACACCGTCGCCCGCTCCCCTGGCCTCATCGGTGCGCGTGGAGGACTGTGCGAGCAGGGTGTCGATCTGGTCCAGCGCCAGCACCGACGGTCCGGCCAGGGCGGTCAGCCGGGCGATATCGCGCACGCAGTGCTGGGCCGAGGGCGCGGTGCCGCGCAGTCGCCAGTGCAACCGGTCGTCGGAGCCGACCTCATCGCTGCCCTGCAGGTAGGAGTCGCCGATATCGCGGGCGACAAGATCGTTGGCGGACAACAGAACCAGTGCGCGCAGGGTCTGGTGGCAGTCGCGGACGTCGCGGCGGGCCTTGGCCAGATCGTTGACGAAGGCGTCCAGGGTTTCGCGGTCCAGGTCCTCGTCGCCGATGATGGCGCGCCGGTCGGCGCGCGAGACGTGCGCGATGGAGGACAGTTCCCACAGCAGGTCTTTGAGCTGGGTCTCGCGATTAGCGCCCCGGCGACCGAAACTTTCCAGCACCCCGGCGCGCACCGATTCCCAGAAGCTGGCGGCGTCGAGCAGTTCGACGACGAAGAAGTAACCGCCACCGGCCTGGACGCGTTCGCGGATCTGGCCGAGCAGGTGGGTTTTGCCGGAGCCGGCCTGGCCGCGGATGGTGACACCGAGCGGCGCGGATTCGGGGTCGCGCTGGGCGTCGGCGAAGGCCCCCATGACATCGTCGACGGCGCGTTCGTTGAGTCCGCTGACGTGGGTGGGTGCCTGCGGGCGCCACAGGTCATCGCTGGTGGGCGCCCAGGTGAGCCGGAGGGCGGCGAGTGCTTCGCGGTGTGCGTCCTGCATCAAACCTCAATTGCGATCAGGTGTTTGGCCTGTCCACCGATGGTGATGGCGGCGGCACGGTCCTCGTCGGTGAGGACCTTCTGGTTTTCTTCCGGGATCAGGCTGATGGCGCCGGTGCGGTACAGCTCGCTCAGGGTGTCGTCCAGGTCGGCAACGTCGGTGAGTTGTTTGCGCAGGGTTCTCAGGGCGACCCAGGCGCCGGTTCTGTCGGCCAGCTCGGTGTAGGCCTGCGTGATGCGGTCGGCGGCGCTCGGGGCCTGCTTGGGCCAGAACAGCTCGGCCAGGCTCAGGTCGGCGGCGTCCAGGTAGCGGTCGAGCCCGGCCAGCACGGTGTAGAGGGTCTTGGCGGGCCCGGTGGAGCGAGGTGGGGCGCCCGCGGTGATGATGTCGCGGCAAAGCCGCCAGCCGCGGTCGGTGAGCTCGTGGACGTAGCGGCCGTCGCTACGCTCGGACTCGATGAGGCCCAGCTCGTTGAGCTTGTCCCGGCTGCGTTTGTCCAGCTTGGGACCGTAAGCCAGCAGGTCGGCGTTGGGCACCGGGCGTGCCTGGGCCATCAGGACGAGCAGCACGGCACGTTCGGTCCCGGTCAGATCGGTGGGCGTGACACTCACGCGTTACAACGTAGCGGCATGTGCGCGGAGGCGTCCGCGCTAGCGGATGCGGTCGATGAACGGGACGCGGTCGAGCACCGGGTTGTCCCGGATCCGTGGAGCAGGCGCCGGGACGGGCGCAGGCGGCGGCGCTTGGACGGGCGGCGGCACGTTGAGCAGTTTCGCGCGCTCCAGCGGCTTGGGCGCCTTCGGCGGCGCGGCAGGTTGCACGGTCTGAGACGACTGCGGTGGCGGCTCGGGTTCCGGGGCAGGGTCCGACGTGGAAGGCCAAGCGAGGGTGAGGGATACGGAGACGACGAACACGATGATCGCGGCGATCAGGATGGCCGTGAGCGCGGCGACGGTGATGTTGCGCGGTGCCTGTTCGGGTTCGTCGGGGATGGCGGCGATGTGTGCGGAGGCCAGCGCTGCACCGCGGGTCAGGGCGAAGTCGGCCTCGGTGGCGGTGATGACGGGGCGGTCGGCGTCCGCGCGCAGGGCGGCGACCAGGTCGCCGGTGTCGGCGGAGCCCAGCACGTAGACGGCTTCTGGGCTGGGCTTGGCGGCGCGGACCACCGCGAGGACGCGGTCGGTCAGGGTGGCGGCATCGGCGTGGTCGACGCTTTCGACGTGCATGTCGAATCCGTCGACGGTGGCGACGACGGAGCTGTCGGGTTCGACGACGCAGACGACCAGGAAGTCGTGGCCGGTGAGATCGGCGATCCCGCGCGCCAGTGCCTGCGCGGCGTCGACGTCGCGGACCGGGACGACCGGCGCTCCCCCGCTGTAGGTGTCGAGCGCCTCGCGGACCTTGACGGCCTCGTCCTCGGCGTCGTGTGACCAGGTGAGGCCGACGGCGTGCAGGTCGGCGTCGGCGGGCAGTTCGGCCAGGTAGTCCTCGATCTCGTCGACATCGAGGACACGGCGGTCCAGGTGCTCGCCCTGGCCGGTGACGCCGTCGACCAGCTCGCCGTGGACGTCTTTCGAAGTGACCGAAAGACCCAGTACGAGGCTCACGTCGTTATCCCCCTGATCTGATTCTGTGATCATGAGGTTACCTAAGTGAAGGTGGGGTGGCTCGTCGTGGTGGATGGTATGAGGTGCGGTGTGCCGGTTCCAGCATTTAAGGCGGTGAGGGCCGGCCGGTGGTTCGCTGCCACGACCATTCATGGTCACAGTGATTCTGGTGGCGGTTCAATAGTTCGTTGACCAAGCCGCCGATGGTGACCTCCCGCTGACCTCTGCAGGCGACAGTAAGCCCGCCGATGTGACGGCGGCATGTACGGTTTCGTCGGTTCCGGCCGCTAGGATCGGCAAGAACAACCTCAAGGCCCATTGCGGCCCCTGCTCGGCTTTCGTAAGGCGCTGCAGTCCATGGGCTTGGTACGAAGGTACAAGGGCATGTTGATCCTCACTCAGGCTGGCGTTGCGCCGCAGGTGGATACGTCTGTGATGTAGCGGCACCTGTCATCACGGCTGATGCCGGCCGAGCAGGGTTCGTTTGAGCGGCCAGCCATCATACTGCTGTGAACATCGCCGAATACCCTCGCCGCTTCTCCGAACGGTGGCGGGTCAGCCCCGTTGCGGCCGCATTAGCCCGGGCGGCGTTGCGGCGGTGACATATCAGCTACCGTGCGATTCGGCGGGAACAACACCTGCTGAGATGTAGTACTACCCGAAGTACTATGGGAAAGTGATACTGCCGGTAGTACCAGCGATTGCAAACGTCACGCGGTTGCGACTCTGTTGAGCATGTTTTCCACCGGCAGAATTGCCGTTGCCGCCGCGTGCATCTGATCCACCGGGGTCGACAAACCCGAGCCCGACGTCCACTATGCAGTCGTGGGCCACTCCCATCGCGCGGCCAACCACAACGGGAACCCCCTCGGGTCCGTTAAGAGTTACGACCGCTGAGATCGCGGCGTCAGTGATCTGAACATCAGAGATCTGATCCAGCATGGGCTTACCAGCCAAAGACTTGATGACGGTGCGCCCATCGCAAGCCCGCCAAGTCTCGGCGAATCGCTTCAACGTCACTTTGGCGCCATCGACCGAATCAAATGCCGCAGCGGCGTAGGTGGCTACGGCCTCCGTGGCGAAGCTGACTGCAGTTAGTTACGGTACTGAAGAGTGGGCCTCGTGCTCCAGCGGAGAAACGACACCTACGCAGTCTCGTTCCGCGACTTCGCCCCTACCGATGAAAGTATTTCGAAACTTGCGGCCTAGCCGGATGCTTGGCGGTCCGTCAATGGTCACGGTGTAGCCGAGCGCATCAGTGAGCTCGGCATCGGTCGGCACCTGGGCCTCGGCCAGTCAAGGCAAAGGAACCCGCGCCCTGGGTCGTTGAGGATGTGGCCGTCGTATCGTTGGTAGCTGGCGCAGGCGTCCCATCACTCTGCGAAGAAAACAACCTTCCGTCAAGACAAACAAGGCAGTACCGATCGCCTTCCATCGCAAAGTTTCAAACAACAGCATCAACAGGCCCCCGTCTCGACGCGAAGCTTGGGAACATCGACGTGGAATTGCCCGCGTTCACTGTGGCAAGCTGTGGGGCTTCACGGAAGAATGAGCTAGCGCGAGATGAACAAGTGACGGGGAGTAGATTGCCCCAATGCGTGGTGCTGCATTCGCTTGACGTCTCGTAGTGACAGCCGGGTCTCGTTCATCAGCCTCCGCCTGAACGCACGCGGCTACTGCGGCTATTTGTCCGCGTCGGTGCCAGATCCTTGCCCATGTGACTGATGCAGAGCGGCAAACGATTCCATTGGCGTGCGACGGCCGGTGTCCCAAACATCAAGAGCCTCTTCGAGGCTAATGTATGAGGCGAAAAACAGGACTGATAGATCCGGTCCGACCAGAACTGTTCCGACACCGCGTATGTCGCTCGAAACCCGAATGATCCCGTCGCGGACGTCATAGGCCCGGCTTGCCGCCGTCTCAGGGGTCAAGTTCAAACACTCTGCCGCCACGGCAATTTGCTCTTTGTTCACTTCGGCACTCCCATATCCCAAGCAGTAACTGGTCCATTTGGAAAGTCCATATTGGGTGGCCATCCCAGAATCTGGCCGGTCTGCCCGTCGACGGCATACACTCGCGACCCATCGTAGTAGGCATTGAACCAATGGCCGGCGAATCCATTGGCTCTGTCCACGCCGATGACAGTGTGAGCGCCCGGCCCCTGGCTTACCAGATACTGTTCGATCTCGGCTGGCGTCGCCGACACTTGTCGCAATCCTGTCGCCGCTTCCATTTCCGGTATCGAGAGGGTTCCGAGTCCCGCCGACGCATCAGGTACGGCACCGGTCAGCCTCTGGTCGACGGCCAGTGCACACTGACCGCAGTTCACCGCACGCGCCGGATCGAATGGGTCCACACCAGGCCCATGGTTGATCTCTGGCAGCCACTGCTGGATCTCACCGATCGACTCAGGCAGCTGTGGCCCTACCACGTCCTGGTAGTCGAACCCGTCGGGGGTCGGGACCACTGGGTGGTCCGTGCCGCGCAGCGGACCTTGATTCTCTCCGATCGGCGGGGTATGAGGATCGATTGGCGGCGTTGTTTCCTGCATTGCTGGAAGCGTCGTCGGATTGTGTGCTGATCTCGGGGCGTCGACTACTTCGTGCGGGATGCCGCTGCGAGCAACGTCGTCGAGTGCACTGAGCCGCGATGCCGCGGCCCCTTCTGCGCCGAACGGCAGCGTCGCCGCAGCGGCACCAATTTCAAAGGTCTTTCCACCGAGCCAGTATTCAGGGTTGTTTCGCAGGGCCTCGACGTCTTCTGCAACCGATCGCGCTACAGTGCCATACGGATCCAAGGCAGTGCCGGCAAGACCACCGCCGAGGTCCTTCCAGGCTTCTTTAAAGGACTCCCATCCGTTCTGGCCGGTCAGGTCGTGCGCAGATTCCTCGGCGCTACGCCAAGCGTCGCCGAAACCCTCTCCGAATCCCGGTTTGGGAGGCGCCGGCCCGTCGGGTGGGGTGTAGGGCATGATCGGCTGCTGAGCGTTTGCCACCATGTCATTTAGGCGCTGTTCAATCTGGTCGGCGGGCACGCCCTGCTGCGCCATGAGCCGGCGGGCAGTCGACTTGAACTCCTCGACCTTGGCCGGGTCCAATCGTGGACCATGAGCGGCAGGCACGGGCGCACCTGCGACTTCGTCGAGTGCCTGGTCGAGGCTACGGGGTTGGTCTGGGTCGGTCACCCCATCAGGCACGAGCATTTCGTCCAGTGGGGACTTTGCCCCGTCTCCGGATGGGTCAGCACCCGATGGAGAGCCGGATGCAGTGCCCTTGTGGGATTCCGCCGGCAGCAACAGATCTCGCCAGTCCTTACTGTCGGCGACGGGTCCGGTTGCGTCCGTACTGTGGTCCACCGGCCGGGTCGTCGGGCTATCACCGCGTTCGCCGGCTTCACCGTCGAACAGGACCTGCTCCAGATCGATGGCTTTGATTTCCAGGCGTGAGCCGACGTGGGCGTCTGCCTGTGCAAGACGCTCAGCTGTCCAACGGATGTCCTCGGCATGCTCCGCCGCTGCGGCCTGTCTGGCCACCGCGGTGTCGGCGTCGTAGGTACGAGTGTCAGTGACGGACAGATCTTCTGCGACCGAGAATCCATCAGTTTCTGCGGCTTCGATCGCGGCTAACACATCCCGCTTAGCAGCGTTGATGTCGGTGATGCCGTTCTCGGCTAGTCCTGCTGCCTCGCGCAAAGCGCTGCTCTGGCTTCCAACCACGGCAATGTCCGCGATCACCCGGGCAAGTGCCGCGTCTTTGGCGTCACCTTCCCATACAGACCCGCCAGGCGATGCGATGTTCTGTCGATGTTGGTCAAAAGCGTCATCGGACGCGTCCGCGGCGGCCCTCCAGTTCGCAGCAGCGGCCGCGAGGTGCTGGGTACTCCACTGTTCGATCTGAGAGCGCGAAGGGACGGCAGCGGGAGGAGCCGCCGAACTCACACCGACACCGCAGCTATAGCGTCCGACCCTTCGGTGTCCGTCCGCTCGTACTTGGCGCTGCTTACCGTCAGGTCATGTGCTTGGCCAGTGATCCGGATTCGCTGGCGGTTCTGCACAGCAGCCAAAGCAGCGTTCACGGCGGCCACTCCACCGCCGCTGGGCTGGGTGCTTGGAGGTGCAGCTGTTTCGGAGGCGACCAACGACGTCGCTACGGTGTCGCTGGAGTCTGCTGCACCAAGCAGCCCGTTCGGGTCTACCTGTAATTCGTTTGCCATGCCAACTCCCAATTGGCCAACTCTGTACTTAGAGCCTATCGCACGACATGGGGGCGCAAAGACACAAAATCCTGGACCCAACGACAACAGCCGCGCGCACCGACCGGCGGCAGTACCGTCTGCAGCAGCTACCGGAGATCCGGAATCCCGTGCGAGCTGGCCTGCGGAGACGGCAAGAATTCCTCCGTCCGCAATAGTCCGTATCAGGAGCGCAACATGTGGTCTCAGATCGCGTGGCATTTGCAGCAGGTCCTCGACAACCCCCGGGACCGACTCGCGTCCGTCAGCTCGCTGGAGACGGTGCAGTCTTCGAACGCGCCAAGGAAATCATGGAAGCGGTCGGGAAGAACCGAAGCGCGATCGACGGACTGTGGTACTGGTCGGCGAACGATCTAGAGCGCAGCCTGCCGGCTTTACGCGCGAATCCGGACCTGTTGCAAGAGCTCGTCGCGCACAGTTGCACGAGTGGTCCGAGTCCAAGGCACCAACGTCTCGAGAAGGTGCCAGTGCTGCAGTCGAATTGGTGGGCGATACCGCAAGGTATTGGAGCTGGCGAGCGACGCTGCGTCGGCTGCGCTCGAAGCTGCGAGGTATCGATCGAATCGGCGGGTTCTTCGGCCGAGTACGACACTAAGAGCACGTTGGGGCCGGGGGAGACGCAGAAAGACATCGAGGAGCTAACTTAGATCCTTCAACCCGCCTCACCGCTAAAGTGAGGAAATGGCACGAGTCCGTTCGCTCGCTCAAGGTAACCAAGCAATCCGTGCGCACGAATCAGAAGTTGATTGCTTCTACAACGTCATTGATGGACCTGATGGGACACGCCTGCTCCACCTGAGCACATTTGGCTCCGACCACAGACAGTCAAAGCCAAAGAGCAGCCAATCAATGCAGATTGATGAAGATATGGCCCGAGAACTGATTTCGCTTCTCACAACAACATTTCCCCGCGCGCGGGTCCAAGAACGCCACTGATCAACTGGTAGTCGCGAACGAGCACGAATCGCAAACACTTGTCGGCGCCCGTAGGATGACCCGCTCGGCGGGCTACCTAAATGCAGCCGACGGTCGATGTAATCCGGGACTGCCCCGGGTACACGTGACTCGTTGATGCGCCCCGGTTCATCGTTAACCCTAGAGGGAAAACAGCTTCGCGAATGGGTTCGGTTCTACTGGCTTCACCCGGCCCTCCTTGAAGAACTCACCGACGAGCGCTGCCTCAAGCGGCTTGTCGGCTAGCAGGACCTGGGCAGCAGAGTACGACTAACGCTTCAACCGTCCCACCGCCGCTACCACCCACCGCGGCACCGCCAACCCGTGAATGATCCGCTGAGTCCGAAACAGCTGCCGCGGCAACGACGCCGAGTTGTACGGCAGGTCGTACTTCTCGCAGAGCAGCCGCACCCGCTCACTCACCTCGGGCAGCCGGACACTCGGCAGATCCGGGAACAGATGATGCTCGATCTGGTAGCACAGATGCCCACCGGAAATCGCCAGGACCGGGCCAGCTTTGAAGTTCGCGGTCCCGAGTAGCTGTCGCAGGTACCACTCGCCCTGGGTCTCGTCCTTGACCACCGCCGGATCGAATGTCTCAGCGCCGTCAGGGATATGCCCGCAGATGATGTTGACGTACACCCACAGGTTGCGAATGGTGTTCGCGGTGAAGTTGGCCGCGAACGTCCGACGCCATCGCCGCCCGCTCAGCGCGGGCAGGAAGACATAGTCCTTGCTCAACTGCCGGGCGACCTTGCCGAAGAACTTGCGCTTCTCCCCCGCCATCACCGCGGGATCGTCGCGCAGCTTCTCCGAATGCAGCCCGTGCAGAGCGATGCCCCACTCGAACATGGCCGCCAACACAAAGTTTCGCAACGGCGTCGCCAAGTACCACAGCCGCCACGGTTGATCCTCGGTCACCCGCAACAGCCGATAGCCGATGTCCTCATCCATCCCGAGCACATTGCTGTACACGTGGTGTCGATAGTTGTGCGAGTAGCGCCACTGCGCCGACGCCCCGACCATGTCCCACTCCCAGGTGTTGGAGTGGATCTCGGGGTCGTTCATCCAGTCCCACTGGCCGTGGGAGATGTTGTGGCCGAGCTCCATGTTCTCGATGGACTTCGCGTACGCGAGCGCGCCGGTACCGAGCACCCAGCCGGTCTTGGACTTGCTACAGGCGATCACTAACCGCGCGGTGACATCGAGTGCCCGTTGGAAGTGGATGACGCGCCGGATGTAGGCCGCGTCCTTTGCCCCGAGCGAATCCTCGATATCGCGGCGGATGACATCGAGTTCGAAGGCGATCTCCTCGACATCCGCACTGGTCAGATGCAGGTAGGCAGGCACGTCGGCGATCGCCATGAAAGGTGTCCTCGGGTGAGTGCGGCGTGAGCGGCACATACCGGGCCACTTGTCAGGGTCAGACAGCAGTTTAGGACGTCAGCCTGAACGGAAGGTAATCGACATTCGCCACCTCAGCAAACTTTGCCTCTGACCTGCGAAAGATCAGCTGAAGACATTCTCAGCAGGAACCCGCAGAGTCGTCGCCTGCACCGGCTGACGCCTGCGCTCCCACGATCCGATCATTCTGCGAAGTAGAACGGCTCCCAGTAGCCCATGTCAGCAATGGCGACGACCCCGAACTCACGGGCGCGTGGCGCCTGCCCTTCGCACAGCTCGTCGACCATTGCGTCGAAACGCTACGTCGACACGGGTGTCGAGAGCCCGGGAACGTCTTGCTGCCGTTGTTCCCCGCGATCTTCAACCCCTACAAGTTGATACCTACATCCACGAGCAGGCATGACAGCCTCGACGGAGGACAGCTGTTCGGACATCAACTGACCGTTGAGCCTCAGAACCGGAACCTGCTCCGATTCATGTGTATTCAACCCGGCAACCAGACGCGCTGCCCATTCCTGCTGTTTGTCGGATCCGTACTCGCCGAGTGATAGACCGTCAGAATTCGACGAATGCCACAGCCACGACGCAACGGCCACCAACACGACAAGCATCACGACAATCGCGACCCAGAATGCGCGGGCATGCGCCCGGTACCACGCGACCATGCAGTCACTCCCCTGGACGCATCCAAAAAACCGACACGGGTCGCCTTGCACACCCCCGCCACGATCCGCGAAGCACATCCCCCGAGTGCTCCGCGGATCGCGTCGAATGCCGGCCCGTGCGTACCCCTCGAACGCTGACCGGCCCGGCCGCGCCTAGTCCGACACGCCCGGGATGAACTGCCCCCGGCGAATCAACGAGGCGACCGCTTTGTCCCAGCGCAGCAGCTGCTCGGGCGTGTAGAACGGGGCCGGAATGTGCCGCTCGATGTGGTTGCGCAGGATCATGGCACCGACCCGCAGGATCAGCGGGTTGATGGCACCCCAGATGGAGTCGAGGTCGGGCCGGACGAGACCCTGGGCAGAGAACCCCTCGCCCTGGGCGACGCTGATCTGCAACAGCCCGTCGAAGATGACATTGCCGATCTCGTCACCCTGGCTCAGTGCATGTGCGACGTAGTCGGTGACGTCGGGATACTTGTGGAAAAGCTCCGCGAATCGCCCGCGCAGCGCCTCGGATTGCTCACCGGGCGGTTCTGGGAGCGGATCAGCCTCGAGAACCTCGCCGAACACCTTCAGCACGTGTTCGTCGACCGCCGAGATCAGCCCGGCCTTATTGCCGAAGTAATGCTGAACCAGCCCGACGCTGACACCCGCCGAATCAGCAACAGTCCGCAATGGCGTACTCGAAACACCGTGCTGGGCAAACGATTTCACGGCAGCGCTGATGATGCGCTCCCGGGTGGATGGCTCAACCGGGGCGGACGGACGAAGAAAAACGGTGCCTGCCACCGTCCGACAATACAGCAGTGTGGCTAAACCATACAAGTGTCCAGTCTTGCCATATCAGCGTGGGGTACTGCAATATGCACGTATGGTTCATCGCGGGGGCGATTCGGACGTATCCGAAGACATGGTTCATCAGCAGGCAATTGCTCGCGCCGGGGGCGACTCGGCAAATCCAATCCAGAGTTGGACATGAATTCCGCTCTGCGCGAGCAGATCCAGTCGATATGCGATGCTCTGTACCGCGATCCGCACAACACGGAGGCGTTCGATCAGCTGCGCACGATCCTCGGCATCGACGACCACCACGGCGTTGTGCCCCACGATAACTGGCAGCGGATGGTGCAGAAGGCCTGCGACCGGCTGTTCGACGAGCCCGATAACGCCGACGCCCGCGACCTCCTGCTGGTGTTGCTGACCGCGGGCACAGAACTCACGCCGTAGCTACAGGTCCAGCGTCAACCGCTCACCGGCGAACCGTGCCCGCGACACACAGACCAGCATGTCGCCGGCCGCCCGCTGAGCCTCGGTGAGAATCACGTCGCGGTGCTCCACCTCGCCGGACGTGACCCGCTGCACGCAGGTCCCGCAGAAGCCCTGTTGGCATGAGTAACCGACATCGGGGCGCGTCTGCCGCAGCGCGGCCAGCGTGCTCTGATTCGCCGACACCGCAACAACTTCTCCGCTGCGCAGCGCCAACTCGAACGGCGCCCCGTCCACCACCGGCAACGGGGAGAACCGTTCGACATGCAGTTCGGTGCCGATCGGCAAGGCAAGCCCGACCATCTCCATCATCGGCGGTGGGCCGCAGGCGTAGACCGCGGTCGACCTGTCCACGCCGTCGAGAAGTTCAGCAGCAGTGGGCAATCCGGCATCATCGGTGCGCACCACCACTTTGTCGCCGTACGCGGACAGCTCATCGCGGAAGGGCAGACTGTCCAGAGATCGCCCGGTGTAGCGCAGCGTCCACGGCACCCCCTGCTGCTCGGCCAACCGGACCATCGGCAGGATCGGGGTGATGCCGATGCCGCCGGCGACGAAACGCAGCCGCGCGGCCCTCGATCCGGAACCGGGCAACGGCATCAGGAAGGCGTTGCGCGGGACGCTGACCTCCAGCTCCTGCCCCACCGTCAGCTGGTGTACTTCCGACGATCCTCCGAGACCGTCGGCGTTGTGCCGCACCGCGATCCGGTACTCATCCACCCGATCGGGGTCGCCGCACAGCGAGTACTGCCTGGTCCGTCCCGACGGCAGGTACACGTCGATATGGGCTCCGGCGTGCCACCCGCGCAGCGGCTCACCGTCGGCGGAGGCCAGAGTCAGCGCCACCACCTCGGGATCGCGGGCGACGATATCGCGTGCGGCCACCCGCATGGTCCGGCGGTTCACCGCCGCCGGCAGCTCGGGCAGATCCTCATCAGCGGTCAGCCGCATCACCACCGAGAGGAAGTGCGGCACCGCCGCCCCGGCGATACGGATCAACCGATCCGAGGCAGGTCGGTACAGACCCGCCGGCGGTTCGCCACTGTACGGTCGCAGCAGCCGCGACACTCGGCTCATGAAAAGGTGCGCGCTGCCGGGGAACTGGCCAGATAGGCCACGGCTTGCGCCGTGCTGCCCTCGTCGGCCGGGTTGTAGTCGCGCTTGAGCAAGGTCAGACCCGATCGCACCCAGAAGCCCAGACCCGGGACGGCCCCGGCCTTGGCGGACTTACGCAGTTTCCAGATGATGCGCGCATAGCCGAGATTCGGCAGCGACGGGTCGGCCCGCACGATGAACTTCAGACCGCGCAGCAATACGATCGGCAACGCCGCACTGACCATCAGTCCGGCCGCTGCCTGCGCGATGTAGTCCATGCCGAAGTACTTGGCCACGTTGTAGGACACATGGCGGTGCTCGACCTCTTCGGCGCCGTGCCAGCGGTAGAGATCGGACAGGATCGGATCGACGTCGAGCTCATCCCAGTTGTTGTTCAGCGCCCACGACCCGAGTACACCGGTGAAGTGTTCGGCCGCGCTCAGGGCGTGCGTTCCCGAGGCGATCGCCTTGCGCCTGTCGGCCGCACTGGCGCGGGCCAGCCGCTGGTCGTACTGCGAGACGACCCACTCCAGCTGAACCAGGAAAGGTTCCGGATCGATCCCGTGCCGGCGCAGGTATTCGACGAGCACCTCGTCGTGGGTCTTGGCGTGCACGGCTTCCTGGCCGATGAAGCCGATGATCTCCTCACGCAGGTGGTCATCGCGGACATACTCCAGCGCGTCGGCCAGCAGTTTGCTGAACCAGCGCTCGGCGACCGGCAACAACAGGTTCAGTGCGGTGGCCGAGTGCGAGGCGTACGGATCGCCGGGTATCCAGTGCAGCGGAGGCGTCGACCAGTCGAACTGGACGTTTCGCGGACGCAACGCGATCTCGTCGGGGGCAAACGCATCGGCCGCGCTTAACTTGGCGCGGTTTTCAGACATCACACCATGTTGCCCGTTGATCTTGTAACTGAAACATGGGCGAGCAAACGCTGCGCGTACGGGATACCGCCGAACCGTGCGCTGGGGCGGCATACTCGGCGGCGTGGCGACGAAGCGGGACACATCACGAAACGGCCGTTCGGCATGGCTGACCCCGGAACAGCAGCGCGCCTGGGTCGCCTTCATGCGTGTCCAGCTGCGGATGGACTACGAGATGAATCGGCAGCTGCAGGCCGATTCCGGGCTGTCGCTGTCGGATTACCACGTGCTGGTGGCCCTGAGCGGCGCTTCCGAGGACGGTATGCGGGTGGGCGATCTGGCCGCCCATATCGGCTGGGAGCGCAGCCGGGTGTCCCATCAGTTGCGTCGGATGGAACAACGCGGATTGACCCGGCGCGAAACCGGCACCGAGGATGCCCGGACCACGAACGTGGTGCTGACCGCCCAAGGCCGGGCGGCCATCGAGGAGGCCGCGCCCGCGCATGTCGACCTGGTGCGCCGGCTGTTCTTCGACGCTCTGCCCGCCCCCCTGCTGACGTCGTTCACCACCGCCCTGGAACACATCCACGTCAATCTCAATCTGAACAGCTCGCTGCCGCCCTCACCACCTTAGAATGGTGATTTATCACCCAATGAGGAGGCTCCGATGAGCGATATCGTCACCGACCTGATGCAGGCGAACCTGCTCGCCGTCTTCAACGAACGGGACCCGCAGACACGCGCCGACGCCATTGCCGCCACCTACGCCGACGAAGTCCGATGGACCGATGACGAGGGCCTCGTCACCGGGCATGACGCCCTCAATGACAAAGCGGCTCAACTACAAGCGGGCCTGACCGGTATGCACTTCACGGCGGCCGGAACGGTCCGCCAGACCCGCGGCTTCGGCTTCCTGGCCTGGGAGGTGCGCCGCGATGAAGACGATGTCGCGGTGATGACCGGATTCGACGTCGCCCTGATCGCCGACGAGCGCATCACCGACCTGTGGACGGTGTTGACAGGACCACCCTCGGAATAGGTGATACGTCACGTAACGTTCTGATCGTCGTAGCACTTCGACGAAAGGAACGATCATGGGACAGCTCGACGGCAAGACAGCGCTGGTAACCGGCGGCACCTCCGGCATCGGCCTGGCCGGTGCCAGGCGGTTCGCCGCCGAGGGCGCCGAAGTCTTCATCACCGGACGCGATCGCACCCGCCTCGACGAGGCCGTCGCCGCCATCGGCCCGCGCGCCCACGCGGTGCAGGGCGATATCAGCAAGGTCGCCGACCTGGAGGTTCTCGCCGAAGAGATCACGGCGGCCGGACGCGGACTGGACGTTCTCTACGCCAACGCCGGTGGTGGCGACTTCGCAACGCTGGCCGAGGTGACCGAACAGCACTACCGCGACAACTTCGATCGCAATGTCGCCGGCACGGTGTTCACCGTGCAGAAGATGCTCCCCCTGCTCAACGACGGCGCATCGGTCATCCTGACCGGATCGACGGCCGCCACCGAGGCGACCCCCAGCTTCGGCCTCTACGCGGCGTCCAAGGCGGCCATCCGCTCCCTGGGACGCACCTGGGCCGCCGAACTGGCCGACCGCAACATCCGGGTCAACACCATCGTCCCCGGCCCCATCGAGACACCCGGCCTGACCGGATTGGCCGGCGACGCCGAGCAGGAGAAGGCGCTGTTGGACGGTCTGGCCGCCGGTGTGGTGCTGCACCGACTCGGCCATGTCGACGAAATCGCCTCAGCCGTCCTGTTTTTGGCTACGGACCAGAGCAGCTATATGACCGGGGCCGAACTGGCGGTGCACGGCGGGAAACTGCAGATCTGAGTCACCAATCGGCTTTGGCGTAATCCTTGAGGAAGCAACCGTGGAGATCCTCGCCGGCCTCGCCCCGCACGATCGGGTCATACACCCGGGCGGCACCGTCGACCAGGTCGAGCGGGGCGTGGAAGCCCTCCTCGGCCAGCCGGAGCTTGGTCGGATGCGGGCGCTCGTCGGTGATCCAGCCGGTATCGACCGCGGTCATCAGGATGCCGTCGGTCTCCAGCATCTCGGCGGCGCTGGTGCGGGTGAGCATGTTCAGCGCGGCCTTGGCCATATTGGTGTGCGGGTGGCCCGGCCCCTTGTACTTGCGGCCGAACTGACCCTCCATCGCCGAGACGTTGACGACGTACTTGCGCCGCGCCGCGGCCGCGGCCATCGCCGGGCGCAACCGGCTGACCAGGATGAACGGTGCGGTCTGGTTGCACAGCTGCACCTCGAGCAGTTCCATCGCGTCGATCTCGTCGACATGCTGGGTCCAGCTGTTCACCGACGCGGTATCCGGCAGCAACCCGCCGGCGTCGATGGCGGTGCCCGCGGCGATGCGCTCCGGGGAGGCGCTGCGGGCGGCCAACGCGAGCTGGGTCAACGCGTGCGGGGTCTGGTGCTCGCCCAGGCTGCCGGTCAGGGCCGCCGGGTGCGCGTCGCTGACCCGGTCGAAGGAGATGACGTCGACCAGTTTGGAGACCAGTTCCGGCGGCGGGGTGCGCTCGGCCTCGACCAGCGCCGAGTACGAGCCCGGCGAGCGGCGCACGGTCTGGGCGGCATTGTTGATCAGGATGTCGAGCGGCCCGGCGGCGGCGACGGTATCGGCCAGCGCGACGACCTGGGCCGGGTCACGCAGGTCGATACCGACGACCCGCAGCCGGTGCAGCCAGTCCGCGCTGTCCTCCATCGCCGCGAAACGGCGCACCGCGTCGTTGGGGAAGCGGGTGGTGATGGTGGTGTGCGCCCCGTCTCGCAGCAGCCGCAGCGCGATGTACATGCCGATCTTGGCGCGCCCCCCGGTGAGCAGGGCCCGCCGTCCGGTCAGATCGGTGCGGGCATCGCGCTTGGCGTGGTTGAACGCCGCGCACTCGGGGCAGAGCTGGTGGTAGAAGGCATCGACGACGGTGTGATGCTTCTTGCAGACGTAGCAGGCCCGGCTCTTGAGCAGGGTGCCCGCCGAGGCGCCGGCGGTGGCAGAGACCAGCGGCAGACCGGCGGTCTCGTCGTCGATGCGCCCTGGCGCCCCAGTGGCGGTCGCGGCGATGACGGCGCGGTCGGCGGCGGCCACCTCGTCGCGTTTGGCGGCCCGACGGGCCTTGCGCACCGATTTGAAGATCCCCGCGGTGGCGCGGCGCACGGCCACGGCATCGGGGTGCTCAGGGGGTAATCCCTCGACGTCGGCGAGCACCTGCAGGCAGGTGGCCAGCTTGTCGGGGTCGATCGCGTTCACTGAGGTAGCGTACGGGCTCGGCCCTGCTGAGCGGGAATCGTCAGACGCTGACGCCGCTGTCGGCCAGCCGGCGACGGGAGGCCTCCGACCGGATGATCTTGGGCCACCAGAACCAGCGGCCCAGCAGCGCGGCCACCGCGGGCGTCATGAACGAGCGCACCACCAGGGTGTCGAACAACAGCCCCAGCGCGATGGTCGTACCGACCTGGGCCATCACCGTGAGGTCGCTGAACGCGAACGAGGCCATGGTGAACGCGAACACCAGGCCGGCCGAGGTGACCACCGAACCGGTGCCCGCCATCGCGCGGATGATGCCGGTCTTCAGCCCACCGTGCAGTTCCTCCTTGAACCGGCTCACCAACAGCAGGTTGTAATCCGAGCCGACGGCGAGCAGCAGGATCACCGACATCGGCAGCACCATCCAGTGCAGTTCGAGGCCGAGCACGTGCTGCCACAGCAGCACCGACATGCCGAAGGATGCCCCGAGGGACAACAGCACCGTGCCGACGATGACGGCCGCCGCCACCAGGCT
Source organism: Arthrobacter sp. SLBN-53 (assembly GCF_006715585.1). Classification (NCBI taxonomy): domain Bacteria; kingdom Bacillati; phylum Actinomycetota; class Actinomycetes; order Micrococcales; family Micrococcaceae; genus Arthrobacter; species Arthrobacter sp. SLBN-53. Next base: position 4,451,087 of record NZ_VFNN01000001.1, on the reverse strand, counting down.
GCGGGTGATCAGCAGCATGATCACGAAAATCAGTGCAGACGCCGCGATTCCGGCGATCACCAGATCCCACTGCGCGCCGTCGTGCATGTCCTTGTAGGTGGCCGCGGTACCGGCGAGGAACACCTTCGATCCCTCCAACGGCGTGCCCTTGATGGCCTCGCGGGCGGCCTGTTTGATCGGGTCGACGTGGGCGATGCCCTCCGGGGTGGCCGGATCACCGTCGTGACTGATGATGAACCGCACCGACTTTCCGTCCGGTGAGATGAAGTTGTCCATCCCGCGTTTGAAGTCCTCGTTGTCGAAGGCCTCCGGCGGCAGGTAGAACGTGTCGTCGTTGCGGGCATCGTCGAACGCCTCCCCCATCGCGCTCGAATTCTCCTGCATGGCCGAACCCTGGTCCTGCATACCCTTCTGGGTCTGGTACATCAGCAGCATCGACTCTCGGGTGCTCTTGAGCACCTCGATGTTCTGCGGCATGATCTCGGCCAACTGCGGCATCAGGGTGTCCAGATGCTGCAGGTCCGGGAGTACGGTCTCGATATCGGTTGTCAGCACGTCGATTCCGTCGAGCGTGTCGAACACCGAGCGCAGCGCATAGCAGGCCGGGATGTCGTAACAGTGCGGCTCCCAGTAGAAGTAGTTGCGCAGCGGACGCATGAAATCGTCGAAGTTGGCGATGTAGTCGCGCAGATCGGCCGTATCGGCGGTCAGGTTCTCGGTCTTCTCGACCATCGAATGGGTGACATCGGCCATCTGTTGGGTGACGGCCGCCATCTGCTCCATCGTCTCGATATTGGTCTGCATATCGTCGGCCTGGCGCAGCATGTCCGCGAACTGGTCCTCGCGGTACTTCTCGTTCATGGTCTGGGTGGCGCCCTGCTGGCTGAGCATGAACGGGATCGTGGTGTGCTCGATGGGTTTCCCGTTGGGCCGGGTGATGGTCTGCACCCGCGCGACGCCGGGCACGGCCAGGATCGACTTGGCGATCTTGTTGATGACCAGGAAGTCCGCCGGGTTGCGCAGGTCCCGGTCGCTCTCCACCATCAGCAGTTCGGGGTTCATCCGGGCGGCACCGAAATGGCGTTCGGCGGCGGCATATCCGACGTTGGCCGTCAGATCGGTGGGCAGGTAGCGGCGGGCATCGTAGTTGGTCTTGTAGCCGGGCAGGGTGACCAGACCGATCAGCGCCAACGCCAACGTCGCCACCAAGACCGGTCCTGGCCAGCGCACCACCGTCACCCCGATGCGCCGCCACCCCCGCGACCGGATGGCCCGTTTGGGCTCGAAACGCCCGAACCGGCTGCCGATCGTGATGACCGCGGGCCCCAGCGTCAACGCCGCGAGCACCGCCACCAGAGTGCCGATCGCACAGGGCACACCCATGGTCTGGAAATAGGGCAACCGGGTGAACGAAAGGCACAGCATGGCTCCGGCGATGGTCAGCCCGGAGCCCAGCACCACATGCGCGGTCCCGCCGAACATGCTGTAGTAGGCGGGCTCTCGGTCCTCACCGGTGCCGCGTGCCTCCTGATAGCGCCCGACGGCGAAGATCGCATAGTCCGTGCCCGCGGCGATGACCATGAGCGTCAACAGGTTCACCGCGAAGGTCGACAGCCCGATGAGCCCGGAGTTCGCCAGAAACGCCACGATGCCGCGGGCGGCGCCGAGTTCGACGAACACCATCAGCAGGATCAGGATGGTGGTGCCGATGGACCGGTACACGATCAGCAGCATCGCCAGGATGACCCCGAGGGTGATCATCGTGACCAGGAAGATGCTCTTGTCCCCGGCGTGGTGCTGATCCGAGATCAGCGGTGCGCCACCGGTGACGAAGACGTGCAGGCCCGGCGGCGGCGGATTCTGCGCGACGATATCGCGGACGGCGGCCACCGATTCGTTGGCCAGCGTCTGGCCCTGATTGCCGTGCAGGTAGAGCTGGACGTAGGCGGACTTGCCGTCGGCGCTCTGCGCGCCCGCCGCGGTCAGGGTGTCACCCCAGAAGTCGGCCACGTGCTGGATGTGGGCCGGGTCGGACTCGAACCTGTCGATCAGACCGTCGTAGTAGCGGTGCGCCTCGTCACCGAGGGGCTCGTCGCCCTCCAACACCACCATGGCGTTGGAATCGGAGTCGAACTCCTCGAAGTTGGCGCCGATGCGCTTCATCGCGATCATCGACGGCGCATCCTGGGCGCTCAGCCCGACGGTGTTGGCCTCGCCGACCTCTTCCAGGGACGGAACCAGCACATTGGTGGCCACCACGATGGCGAGCCAGGCCAGCACGATCGGCACGGCGAGCGTGCGGATCAGCCGGGCAATTCTCGATCGCTGGCCATTACTGGCGTTCATCCGATGGCCCCGTCACTGTTACAGAATCGCTACTGCGCGTAACTTACGTAGCCCGTTTAACCATGACAACTCGTGGACCAAACTGACAGCAAACTCACAGCTTCATTCGACGCGCTCGTCGAGAGCGCGAGCCCGGGCCCGATCCTGTGGTGGAGTGGAGTGATGACCGCGGACGAGCAGCGTGCCGGCGTCGAGCTGACCAACCTGGATCAGCCGCTCGGGCCCGATGCCGGAGTCACCAAGCGCGACCTGGTGGACTACCTGGATGCGGTCGCCGACAGGATTCTGCCCGTGTTGACGGGTCGGCCGCTGACGGTGCTGCGGGTGTTGCGCGGCCGGGCACCGTTCATGCAGAAGAACGTCCCCAAGTACACGCCGGACTGGGTGAAGACGGTCCCGGTGTGGGCCGCGGCATCCCACCGCGAGATCCACTACGCGCTGTGCGATGACCGGCGCACGCTGCTGTGGCTGGCCAATCAGCGCGCGATCGAGTACCACGCGGCGCTGGGGTTGGTCGCCGACATCTACCGGCCCACCCATCTGATTCTGGACCTCGACCCACCCGACGGTGCGGACTTCGCCGCGGTGGTGGCGGTGGCGCTGCTGGTCCGCCAGGCCCTGGCCGATTCGGGTTTGACCGGCGCCGTGAAAACCAGCGGCTCGCGCGGAGTGCACATCTTCGTGCCGCTCATCGAGGACGCGGCCGGCGACGATGTTGCCGCCGCGACCCGGGCTCTGGCGGCGCGCGCCGAGTCCCTCGACCCGTCCATCGCCACAACGGCTTTCATCGTCGAGGACCGGGCGGGCAAGGTGTTCGTCGACGCCACCCGCTCCGGTGGGGCGACGGTCGCGGCCGCCTACAGTCCACGGCTGCGTCCGGGCGTCCCGGTGTCGTTTCCGGTGTCCTGGTCGGAGCTGCCCGAGGTGCACCCGTCCGATTTCACCGTGCACACCGCTCTCGAGCGCCTCGGCGACCGCGATCCCTGGGCGGCCGAGATGCCCGCGCCGCAGCAATTGCCGACCGATCTGATCGCGCAGGGCCACACCATCCCGGTGGCCCGGGTCGCCGCCATGCACGAGGGCAAACGGCGGGCCAAGGCGCGACGCCAGCAGGGCTCGGTCTGATCACGGGCTCGGTTTGGTCACAAGCATTGCCCTGCGGTGCCCGCCGCTGTTGGACTGGGCAGGTGTGGACACTGGCGCTGATCATGGTGGTCGCCGTCGCGGCCGCGGCGGGCGGTTACACCGTCGGCAGGCGTAGCCAGACGCGCACCCGCCGGGTCTTCCTGGTCGGTTTTCTCTGCGGGTCGATGGCGGGCGCCCCGGTGCGGCGTCGGCTGATGCGCCTGTTCGCGGTTCGCCGGGCGGCGGTGCGCCGGCCGGTGGTGCGTCGGCCGGTCAGACCGCTGATTGTTGCGCAGCGCCGATGAAGTCGACGCCGGCGTTGATCGCCGCGCGGTGCCGCAGAATCCGGTAGTGCGCCAGCCGACCGAGACCGCGGGTGGTGACCAGTTCCGCGTCGGGCCAGTCGTCGATGAGCGCCTTGCTGTAGTGGTACGGCGCGTCCGGGTCATCGGGGTCGTGAATGACCAGCAGCGGTGTCGGGGTCTGCAGGTTAGACCCGATGACCCCGAGATCGGTGTCGAACAACGGCATCTTGATGCGCTTGCTCAGCCGGCGGTGCAGACCATCGCGGATGCGCGGCCCGAATCCGTGCCGCTCGGCGAACAGGTCCAGATAGAACCCGAAGTCACCCATCGGCGCCAGGAACACCATGCGCTCGATCTCGGTGCCGCGGGCCAGCGCCAACGCGGCGGCCTTGGCGCCCAGCGAGTGCGCGACCACCGCACGGGCGGGCCCGTGTGTGCGAACGACGGCGCGGAACGCCTCGGTGCACTCCACGAGATGCGTGCGTCCCTCGGCCAACGAACCGGTCTCGGAGTCGTTGTGCGCGGGCAGGTCGAAGGCGATGACGCGGTGGCCGGCATTGACCAGTGGCTTGACGAAAACCCCTAGGTGGGCGCGGCAACCGCCCCAGCCGTGCACCAGGTAAACCGCAGGCCCCTCCCCCCAGGCCTCGCCCGCGATGCGATGCCCGTCCCAGAAGGCCTCGATCGGCTCACTGGGCGGCACCCCGGGCGGCATCCGCAGGCTGGCGTCGACCTGCGGCGGGGTGCACCACAGCTCGGTGGCCCACTTGGCGCCGATCGCGGGCGCGAACCGCTCCAGCAGGCCGAGGGCCCGGCGGATGCGCGGTTCGACCGGCGGCTCGATACCCGAACCGGCCTGATCCTCGGACTGCGCGCTGTCGCCGACCATCAACTGTCCCCTCGCCCCATGTCGCCGATCCTAATTGCACGGGGGCGGTGCCCTGGCAAACTGTGCGTCATCGCATCGAGCACTGCGCCGCGCGTATGGCGCCGCTGACGGCCGGATTCACCGCACTCGGGGTGCTGGCGGGCCGGCGCTGGGCGGCCGAGGACGCCGCGAGCGTCGACACGTTGTCCAGATAACCGGCGAAACTCGACCACAAGTCGACAATGGGCGCACGAGTCAGGCGCGAGCACGAAAAAGGCCCGGACCTCGCGGTCCGGGCCTTTCTTGTGGAGCTGCCGGGAATTGAACCCGGGTCCTACGGCATTCCCTCAAGACTTCTCCGTGCGCAGTCCGCTAAGTCTCTACTCGGATCTCCCGGTCACGCGAACAAGCCGAGATGACGATCCCAGTCGCTGTTTGATGTCCCCACGGGTCCCGCGACCGAACCCGTGGGTGGGTCCCTCTAGCTGATGCCAGGGTCCGGGCCGAGGGCGCTCCCGGTCTGACAGACACACCGTCGCTTAGGCAGCGAGGGCGTAGTCGCGCTGATTGGAATCGGCGCTTAATTGGTTGCAACGACGCTTACGGTGGTCTCTTGCCTGCACCGGCACGCTTCCCTTGATTCGATGCGCGAAGTCGAAACCGTTCAGCCCCTCGCACCCCCGCCGAGGTTCGGCAGGACTTTCCATACTAACGGTTTATACAACCGAGGCCAGCCATTAAAAAGTCCGCACGGCACGGCGCCGGATCTCGGCCAGCTCGGACATCGGCACCGGCCGCCCGAACAGGTATCCCTGACCGAACCGTCCGCCGGCGCGGCAGACCATATCGGCCTGGTCGACGGTCTCGATTCCTTCGGCGATCACCTCGAAGCCGAGCTCACCGCACAGGTTGATCACCGAGCGGTAGAGCGTCAGGTCCCGGCCGGCGTCCATATCCGAGGCCAGCGTCCGATCCAACTTCACGATGTCCACCGGCAGGCAGTGCAGGTAGAGCAGCGAGTTGAAGCCCGAACCGAAATCGTCGAGGGCAACCTTCACGCCGAACTCCCCGAACCGGGTGATCTGCGTCGCGGCCTTGTCCAGATCGACGATCGGTTCGGTCTCGGTGATCTCCAGGATCAACCGTCCGCGCGGGATCTCGTGGCGTTGCAGCACCTCACGGACCACCTGGTCGAAGCCGGGCGTGCCCAGTCGGGCCCCTCCGATGTTGACGTGGATGTCCAGGTCGATCCCGGCCGCGCGCGCCTCACCGCACGCCATGTCGAGCACCAACGCATCGAGTTCGGCGCCCATGCCCGCCGCTTCGGCATCGGCGACGAATGTCTCCGGCGAGATCTCGACACCGTTGCCCGCCGTCCAGCGGGCCAGCGCCTCCACCGCCACCAGCTCTCCACCCGGCAGGGCCACCACCGGCTGGTAGACCAGCCGGAAACCCCTCGGCGGCGCGCCGAGCGCTTCACGCAGCATCGTCGGGAAGTCGACCACCGCCCCGGCGAGCGGGTTGTAGACCACGGCGGTGTTCTTCCCCATCCGCTTGCCGGCATACATGGCGACATCTGCCTGCCGCAGCAGACTGTCCGAGGTCTGCGACAGGCCGTCGGCATCCGGGCGCACCAGTCCCATGCTGGCCTTGACGCGCACCGACGATCCGTGCACGGGGAACGGGTCACGCAAGGCGAGGCGCAGGCGGTCGGCGGCGCCTTCCAGTTCGGCGTCGGCCTCACCATTGCTGACGATCAGCACCGCGAACTCGTCGCCACCCACCCTGGCCAGGGTGTCGCGCTCGCCGATGCCGCGCGACAACCGCTCCCCCACCGCGCGCAACAACTCGTCGCCGGCGGCGTGGCCGAATCTGTCGTTGACCTCCTTGAAATCGTCGAGGTCCAGGAAGATCAACACGAACTTGCCACGTGCCATCGCCTCGTCGAGGCGCTTGGCGAACAGGGTCCGGTTCGGCAGGCCGGTGAGCGGATCATGATGCACCTGATGGGCCAGCCCGCGCTGCGCCCAGAACAGCCACTGGGTCAGTGAACGCTCGGCGCGCGTCGCGACCACCTGGCGGCTGGCCACCAGCACGACCATGAGGATGGTCAGGAACGCCGCGAGCGCGGACACCTCACGATCGATGTAGAGGTGGTAGGCGAACAGCACCGCCACACCCAGAAAGCCCATATAGGGCAGCAGCAGGTGCGGCCAGTCCTGACGGCGCAGCACGTCGGCATCGCGCGCCGGGGTGGTCGGCAGGAACGCGAACGCCGTGAGCACCGGGCCGACGATCAGTCCGATGCCGACCCAGAGTTCGGCATCGACACGGTCCACCGACCGCACATAGGCAAGCATGCGGTTGGACACGCCCATCAGCAGCAGTCCGCCGGCCAGCAGCATGTAGTTGGTCCGGTTGGGCCGACCCGCGTCGTAGATCATCGCGATCAGGACGATGACGCCGATGACGCCGATCTCGGCACCGATGAAGACGACGTCGAGCACCCGCATGACCGGGCTGGCTGCCTCGAATCTGGTGCCCAGGTCGCTCATCGCGGCCAGGATGAGGAACGCGACCGCGGCGATCACCCCGTCGAGCACGTTGGTGACCAGCGACTGCCGGAGCGGACTGGCCGCGGGCGCCCGAATCCCGCCGCTGGATCGCGCCAGCAGGATCACCGAGGTGAAGACCAGCACGGGTAGGGCCAGGAAGATCGCGCGGGCCAGCATCGGCGCCCAGTCGGCGATATGCACCTGCCACAGCGTCTGGCCGAGCACCCAGGTGAACAGCGCGCACACGAACGACACCCGCCACCAGCGTTCGAGACCATGCTCCCGGGCCGCGGTGAGCACGCCGACGACAACGGCGCCGACACCGACACTCACCTGCAGGATCAACTCGACACGATCGGCAACGGCGGCGCCGAACGGCGCGCCGGCATTGATGGACGCGAGGATGACGACGCCCCCGAGGACGAGGGCACATAGACGCGAGCGTCGCACCGTCACCCGTCCTCCCGTGCGTCTTGACGCGTGGGCGAACTATATCCCTGTATTGCCCGCGAACCCTGGAAATGCGATCACGGCGGAAACAACGCGCCGCGCACGGCCGCACGCACCGGGCTCAGCGCATTCCCTTGGCGCGGCGGCCCAGTTCGCGGATCACCTCGCGGTCGGCATCGCGTTTGGCGAGGTCCTGGCGCTTGTCGCGGGCCTCTTTACCGCGGGCCAGCGCCAGCTCGACCTTCACCTTGCCGTCGACGAAGTACAGCGACAGCGGCACCAGGGTGAGGTTGCCGTCACGGATCTTGCCGACCAGTGTGTCGATCTGACGGCGGTGCAGCAGCAGCTTGCGGTTGCGTCGCGGCGCGTGGTTGGTCCAGCTGCCGTGGTGATACTCGGCGATGTGCAGGTTGCGCAGCCAGATCTCACCGTCGTCGACGGTGGCGAACGCGTCGACAAGGGAGGCCTGACCCTCGCGCAGGCTCTTGACCTCGGTGCCCACCAGCACGACGCCGGCCTCGAAGGTCTCCAGGATCGAATAGTTGTGCCGGGCCTTGCGATTGGTCGCAATGACGAAGTTGTTCGCCTTCTCGGCTTTATCCGGTTTCTTGCTCTTGGTAGCCATCTTCTATCTTCGTACGTAGAGGCGCAGCGTCACGTACGCAGTGAGCCCGGCCATCGCCACACCCACGAACAGCAGGATCGGCGAGATATAAACTATGTCCGCGAAGTCCAGCGGCGCAATCAAATTAGCCTGGGTGAACTGCGACAGCGCCTTCTCCAGGAACAGCGACCGCACCGTGAGCAGGCCGAGCAGCGCCAGCACCACGCCGATGAACGCGGCCAACATCGCCTCCACGAGGAACGGCAGCTGGGTGTACCAGCGTGTCGCGCCGACCAAGCGCATGATGCCGATCTCGGTCCGCCGGGTGTACGCCGCGACCTGAACCATGTTGGCGATCAACAGGATCGCACCGATCGCCTGCACCAGTGCCACCGCGAACGCCGCGCTGGACATGCCGTCGAGCAGCGCGAACAGCCGGTCGATCAGATCCTTCTGGTTCAGCACGTTGAGCACGCCGGGCTGGCCCTGCATCGCGCTGTCGAAATCGAGGTGTTGCTCGGGGTTCTCCAGCTTCACGATGAACGAGGCCGGGAACGCGTCCTTGCTGGCCACGTCCTTGAACGCCGGGATCTTCTTGATGGCGTCCTCGTAGGCATCAGCCTGGTTCAGGTAGCGCACCGAGCGGACGTCATCGCGCGCGTCGATCTGCGCCCGCAGCGCCTTACACGGATCCTGATCACAGGTCGGGTCGTTGGCCGAGACGTCGTTGGTGAGGAAGACCTGGCTTTCCACCCGGTCCAGATAGATGTCGCGAGACTGGTCGGCGACGCGCATCACCAGCAGACCCCCACCGAACAGGCCGATGGAGATGGCCGTGGTGAGGATCATGGCCACCGTCATGGTGACGTTGCGGCGAAGTCCGGTCCAGACCTCGTTGACCAAAAAGCCGAAGCGCACTAGCGATCCATTCCGTAGACACCGCGCTGTTCGTCGCGGATGAGCCGGCCCAGTTCCAGTTCGATGACGCGCTGACGCATCGAGTCCACGATGTGGTGATCGTGCGTGGCCATCAGAACGGTGGTGCCGGTGCGATTGATCCGCTCAAGCAGATCCATGATGTCCTTGCTGGTCTCCGGGTCCAGGTTGCCGGTCGGCTCATCGGCGATCAGCAGCAGGGGCCGGTTGACGAACGCCCTGGCGATCGCGACGCGCTGCTGTTCACCACCGGAGAGTTCGTGCGGCAACCGGGCGGCCTTGCCGGACAGACCGACCATCTCCAGCACATCGGGCACCACGCGGTTGATCACATCGCCGCGCTTGCCGATCACCTCCAGCGCGAAGGCCACGTTCTCGAACACCGTCTTCTGCTGCAGCAGCCGGAAGTCCTGGAAGACGCAGCCGATCACCTGCCGCAGCTGCGGGATGTGCCGGTCGGCGAGCTTGTTGACGTGGAACTTGGAAACCCGGATATCGCCCTTGGACGGGTGCTCGGCGCCGAGCAGCAGGCGCATGAACGTCGACTTGCCCGAGCCGGACGGCCCGATCAGGAAGACGAACTCACCCTTGTCGATCTTGAGCGAGACGTCATCCAGTGCCGGGCGGGCAGAGGATTTGTACTGCTTGCTCACTTTGTCGAGGGTGATCATCACGGCACGCCAGTGTAGCCGGATCTCGACGTGTGTCAGTTCGGGCTGGGTGCGGGCGGTGGCGGTGTCGCCCCGGGGGCGGGAGTCGGACCGGGCAGCACCGGCAGCGTGATCGGCGGCAACAGGCCACCCGGACCGTCCGGATCGATCACCGTCGTGGTGGGTTGCCCGTCTGTGGTCGGCTCACCGCTCGGCGCGGCCGGGCCATCGGGTCCAGGGGTACCCGACGTCGTCGTGGGCGACGTCGTGGTGGTCGTGGGCTCCGGCGGCTCGGTGGTCGTCGGGGTCGTGGTGCTCGGGTAGGTCCTCTGCGGGCGTTCGTAGACCTGCGTGCGGGGCACCCAGGTGTAATCCGGGTCGGGCACGAACCCAGGCGGCACGGTCTGGGTGATCGGGGGCGGCTCCGGCGGCGGTTGATAGGTCTCGTAGAGCCATGCGGTGCAGAAGAACGCGACCATCAATCCCACCGTCGAGGTGCGCATCCGCCCGCCGAACACATAGGTCGGCCAGCGCTTGTTGTCGTCACCGGTGGACCGGGTTACCAGTTTCACTGACTGCGGACCTCCGAGTTCGCGGCCAGCGGGGTGGACTCCGGCTTGGACACGATCCCGGCCCGCGCCAGCGCCGCGATGACCAGCAAGCGCAATTGCCTGCCCACCTCGAACTGCTTACCGGGCAGGGTGCGGGCCACCATCCGCAGGTTCACGGTGTCCAGTTCCAGGCTTTCCACACCCATCAGCTGGGGCCGGTCCAGCAACAGCTCGCTCATGTGCGGGTCTTTCATCGCGTTCTCGCATACCCCGTGCAGCAGCTCGTTGACCGAGTTGAGGTCGGCGGTGGTCGGCACCGGGATGTCGACCACGGCGCGCGCCCAGTCCTTGGACAGGTTGAGCGATTTCATGATCTGGCCGTTGGGGATCGTGAAGACCTCACCGTCGCTGGTGCGCAACTTGGTCACTCGCAGGGTGACGTCCTCGACGGTGCCGGTGGCGTCGTTGGAGGCACCGAGGGTCAGCGTCACCAGGTCACCGAATCCGTACTGCTTCTCGGTGATGATGAAGAACCCCGACAGCAGGTCCTGCACGATGCGCTGCGCCCCGAAACCGAGCGCCGCACCGAGCACGGCGGCGGGCGCCACCAGCGATCCGACGGGGATGGCCAGGATGTCGGTGATCTGCAGCAGCACCACCACGCAGATCAGGGCGATGGTGACCCAGGAGATGACCGACGCGACGGCCTGCCGGTGCTTGGCCGTCTCGGTGCGCACCAGCGCGTCGCTCTCCCGGAAGTCGGCGTCGATCCGACGAGTGATCCGCTGGGCGGCCCAGTTGACGAACCGCGCGATCAGGATGGCGGCGATGACCAACATGACGATGCGCAGACCGCGGGTGATGATCCACTCGCCGATCTCGCCGCGCCAGAAGTCGTGCCAGCGGTCGGCCACTGACATCGCGAGAACCGTGCCGTTAGTCGTCGTCATCTTTCCTATTGCGCCATCGGATACCGGCTTCCAGGAAACCGTCGATGTCGCCGTCGAGCACCGCGGCCGGACTTCCGACCTCGTATTCGGTGCGGAGGTCTTTCACCATTTGGTAGGGGTGCAGAACATAGGACCGCATCTGGTTCCCCCAGGAGCTGCCGCTGTCACTCTTGAGTGCATCCATCTCGGCGCGCTCTTCCTGGCGCTTGCGTTCCAGCAGCTTGGCCTGCAGCACGCGCATGGCCGACACCTTGTTCTGTAGCTGGGACTTCTCATTCTGACAGGTGACGACGATGCCGGTCGGGATGTGGGTCAACCGGACCGCGGAGTCGGTGGTGTTGACCGACTGCCCGCCGGGACCGCTGGAGCGGTACACGTCGACGCGGATATCGCCCTCGGGGATCTCGATGTGGTCGGTGGTTTCCGTGACGGGCAGCACCTCGACCTCGGCGAAGGATGTCTGCCGGCGGCCCTGGTTGTCGAAGGGGCTGATCCGCACCAGACGATGGGTGCCCTGCTCGACCGAGAGCGTGCCGTAGGCGTACGGGGCGTGCACCGCGAAGGTGGCGCTCTTGATACCGGCCTCCTCCGCGTAAGAGGTGTCGAAGACCTCGACCGGGTACTTGTGCGCCTCGGCCCACCGGATGTACATCCGCATCAGCATCTCCGCCCAATCGGCGGCGTCGACACCACCGGCGCCGGAGCGGATGTTGACCAGCGCCTCGCGCTCGTCGTACTCGCCGGACAGCAGTGTCCGGACCTCCATGGCCTCGATGTCCTCGCGCAGCTTGGCCAGCTCGGTATCGGCCTCGGCGAGCGCGTCGGAACCTTCGGCGCCTTCTTCCTCGGCGGCCATCTCGTAGAGCACCGGCAGGTCCTCGACGCGCTGGCGCAGCTCCTCGACGCGGCGCAGTTCGTTCTGCGCATGCGACAGCTCGCTGGTCACTTTCTGGGCGTGGGACTGGTCGTTCCACAGGGTGGGGTCGGCGGCCTCTGCTTCGAGTGTGACGATGCGGGCGCGCAGACCCTCGACATCGAGCACCCGCTCCACGGTCGTCAACGTGGTGTCGAGGGCGGCGATATCGGCAAGACGGTCTGGATCCACGATTGTTGAGGTTACCGGTCGGCTTCTCCCGACTCGGCCCTCGATCGGTGCTGCGCGGCTAGGCTCGGGTGCGCAAACCCACTCCGGCATCGACGCGACAGCCCCTTGCGCGACGCCGGTCAGCCTCACGAAAAGGCCATGCATGCGCCCGTACCACGTGGCGATCGTCGGCTCTGGACCGTCCGGGTTCTTTGCCGCCGCATCGCTGTTGAAAGCCGGCCAGGACGGCCGCGACTTCCGTGTCGACATGATCGAGATGCTGCCGACCCCCTGGGGGCTGGTTCGCTCCGGTGTCGCGCCGGACCATCCGAAGATCAAGTCGATCAGCGCGCAGTTCGCCAAGACCGCGCAGGATCCGCGCTTCCGTTTCTTCGGCAATGTCGGCGTCGGCGAACACGTGCACGCCTCCGAGTTGGCCGAACGCTACGACGCGGTGATCTACGCCGTCGGCGCCCAGTCCGACCGGGTACTCGGCATCCCCGGTGAGGACCTGCCCGGCAGCGTCTCCGCGGTCGATTTCGTCGGTTGGTACAACGGGCACCCGCATTTCGAGGAGACCGCACCCGACCTCGACGTCGAGCGCGCGGTGGTGATCGGCAACGGCAACGTGGCACTCGACGTCGCCCGGATCCTGATCAGTGAGCCGCAGATCCTGGCCCAGACCGATATCGCCGACCACGCGCTGGATCAGCTCGGGACCAGGGCCGTGCAGGAGGTGATCGTGGTGGGCCGGCGGGGTCCGCTGCAGGCGCCGTTCACGACCATGGAGTTGCGCGAGCTCGGACACATGGAGCAGATGGCCGAGGTGGACGTCGTCGTCGAGCGCGCCGATTTCGACGGCATCACCGAAGCGGATCTGGCGGCCGCCGACAAGACCGTGCGCACCAACATCAAGGTGCTGCGCGAATATGCCGAGCTGCAGCCGGCAGGGGCACAGCGGCGGGTGGTGTTCCGCTTCGCGACCTCACCGGTGGAGATCCGCGGCACCGACAAGGTCGAGTCGATCGTGTTGGGCCGCAACGAACTGGTCGACGAGGGCGGCCGGGTGGTGGCCAAGGACACCGGCGAGCGCGAGGAGCTGCCGGTACAGCTGGTGGTGCGCGCGGTCGGCTACCGCGGGGTCGCCGTGGACGGGCTGCCGTTCGACGAGCGATCCGGGACCATCCCGCATGAGAACGGCCGCATCGAGGGCCGCGAGCACGAGTATGTGGTCGGCTGGATCAAGCGCGGACCGTCCGGGGTGATCGGCTCGAACAAGAAGGACTCCGCCGACACCGTCGAGACGCTGTTGGCCGATCTCGAAGAGCCCCGGTTCGACGATGGGCACGCCCAGGAGCTGCATGACTGGTTGCTGTCGCGACAGCCCCGACTGGTCACCGATGCGCACTGGGAACGCATCGACGCCCACGAGCGCGCGATCGGCGAGGCGCAGCACCGGCCGCGGGTGAAGATCGCCAACGTCGAGAAGCTGCTGGGGATCGCGCACGGCTGAGCCGCGTGGCTTTCGCAGGCTAGGCGCGCATCCGAGGAGTACCGCGTGACATGCCTCGGACGAGATTCTGCTGACGGTTGCGATATGCCCTTACCGGGCCGTGACGACAACCCTGGAGCCAATCTCGCCCGAGGCGTCTTATCGGACTGTCGGGCCGACCCGTCGAGCCGCCGTTCACTCCCCCGGTGGCGGGGTGATCTTCTCGGCGGCGATGGTGAGGATGAGCCGGGTCTCGTCGGGATTGCCGCTGAAGTAGGGGTAGGGAATGCCGAGGTACTTCTGCGAGATCTCGTGGATGCTCTCGTGTCCGCCCTCGGTCGTCGTGACCGCGACGCGACCACGGATGGCATAGAAGCGTCGGATGTCGTCGGGGTCGGCGACATTGATCGCGATCCGCGGGTCGCGGGCGAGGTTGCGGTCCTTCTGCGAGCCGCCGACGATGTTGAGCACGATGTGCTCGCCGTCGGTGTGCACCCATGTCTCGGTCAACTGCGGCGCGCCGTCGGGCATCAGCGTGGCCACGAAGCAGGGGCTCGGTTTACCCAGCAGGTCGAGCAGACCCTGCGGAAGCTTTTGCGACATGGGCACTCTCAGTTGGAGTTCGGATAATTGGGCGGCGGCGGTGGCTGATTCGGCGGCGGCGGTGGGGGTGGCGGATACTCCGGCGGCGGCGCATCCAGCGGCGCGAAACCCCACTTGTCCGGATTCTTGGGTGAGTAGACGACGTCGATAAGCTGACCGATGGTCGGCCACTGATCGACGTCGACGACCATCCGCTGATAGACCACGTGTTCGTTGACCGTGGGCCCGTTGATCACCCCGCTGATCGTGACGAACTGCTCACCGACCTCGTCGGGACGCGGGCTGACACCGGTGACCAGCAGCGTGCCCGGCGCCATGTTCGCGGCGCGTCCTCCACCGAATCCGGCCCCGCCGCCACCGGCGGCGACACGCTTCTGGATCCACGGACGCGCTATCAGGACCAGGGCACCGACCAACAGCAGGATCATCGCGAATTCGACCACGCCACCATGGTAGGCATGCGGGCATGACCGACGTCGCCGATGATCTCGCCCTCGCCCTGCAACTCGCCGATCAGGCCGACGCCCTGACCATGGACCGGTTCGGCGCCCTGGATCTCGCCGTCGAGACGAAACCGGATCTGACACCGGTCACCGATGCCGACAAAGGAGCAGAGGAAGCGCTGCGCGCCACCCTGACTGCGGCGCGGCCCGGTGACGGCATCTTCGGCGAAGAGTTCGGCGGCGCACCGGTTTCGACGGGACGGGTGTGGGTTCTGGACCCGATCGACGGGACCAAGAACTTCGTCAGGGGGGTGCCGGTGTGGTGCACCCTGATCGCCCTGATCTCCGACGGCACGCCGGTCGTCGGCGTCATCAGCGCGCCGGCGCTGGGCAGGCGCTGGTGGGCCGCGCACGGTCTGGGCGCGCACACCTCGTTCGGCGACAGGCAGCGGCGCATCCAGGTCTCCGGGGTCAGGGAGCTGTCCTCAGCGAGCCTGTCCTATTCGGATCTGACGACCGGTTGGGACGACCGTCGGGAGCGGTTCGTCGCGTTGACCGACGAGGTGTGGCGGGTGCGCGCCTACGGGGATTTCTGGTCCTACTGCCTGGTCGCCGAGGGCGCGGTCGACATCGCCTGCGAACCCGAGGTGAAGGTCTGGGACATCGCCCCGCTGGACATCCTGATCCGGGAGGCCGGCGGAACGTTCAGCAGCCTGGACGGAGCGGCGGGGCCGCACGGCGGCAGTGCCCTGGCCACCAACGGTCACCTGCACGAGGCGGTGCGCGCACGCCTTTCCATGTGACGTTGATAACAGCCATGCGCTATCTTACTCTGGAGTAAGATAGCGTCACGACGCACGTTGCCCCAACCACGTGAGGCTGTGATGACAAATCTCGAATCCCGACCCAAGCGCACCGGCCCGGAAAGCGCCGTCGGACTCCAGAAACACAAGCGCACCGCGACCGATATCGGGATCGCCCTGCTCACCCCGCTGATGGGCCAGGAGTTCCTGGACCGCTACGGCCTGCGCGATCCGCTCAACAAGGGCCTGCGCTACGGCGTGAAGACGGCATTCTCGGCCGCCGGCGCGGGATCCCGCCAGTTCAAGCGCATCCAGAACATCGGCGGCTCCCCCACCCGGCTGGCAGCCAAGGAGTCGGACTACTTCGATCTGACCCCCGACGATGACCAGAAGATGATCGTCGAGACGGTGGCCGAGTTCGCCGAGGAGATCCTGCGACCGGCGGCCCATGACGCCGACGCCGCGGCCAACTATCCCCCCGATCTGATCGCCAAGGCGGCCGAGATCGGCGTGACGTCGTTGAGCATCCCGGAGAGTTTCGACGGGATTGCCGAGCACCGCAGCACCGTCACCGCGGCACTGGTCGCCGAGGCCCTGGCCTACGGGGACATGGGACTGGCACTGCCCATCCTGGCTCCGGCCGGCGTCGCATCGGCGCTGACCCATTGGGGCAGCGCCGAGCAGCAGGCGACCTACCTCCCCGAATTCGCCGGCGAGAAGGTCCCCCAAGCGTGCCTGGCGATCGCCGAACCGCACGCCCTCTTCGATCCCACCGCACTGAAGACGACAGCGGTGCGGACACCGGGCGGATACCGGCTGTCCGGGGTGAAGTCGCTGGTTCCCGCCGCGGCCGACGCCGAGCTGTTCATCATCGCGGCCGCGCTGAACGGCAAGCCCGCGCTGTTCATCGTCGAATCCTCCAGTGCGGGAGTCACGGTCGAGGCCGACCCGTCGATGGGTATCCGGGCCGCGGCGCTGGGCCGTATCGCACTCGATGATGTCGCCGTTCCACTGCACAACCGGCTCGGCGAGGACGGCGCATCCGATCAGGACTACTCGGAAGCCATCGCATACTCGCGGTTGGGTTGGGCCGCATTGGCTGTCGGTACGTCGCACGCGGTACTCGATTACGTCATCCCGTACATCAAGGAGCGCGAAGCGTTCGGCGAGCCGATCGCCCACCGGCAGGCCGTCGCCTTCATGACCGCCAACATCGCCATCGAGCTCGACGGTCTGCGGCTGATCACCTGGCGTGGTGCCGCACGGGCCGAGCAGGGACTGACCTTCGCCCGGGAAGCGGCCCTGGCCAAGCGAATTGCCACCGACAAGGGCATGCAGATCGGCCTGGACGGAGTGCAGCTGCTCGGGGGTCACGGCTACACCAAGGAACACCCGGTCGAACGCTGGTACCGCGATCTGCGGGCACTCGGCGTCGCCGAGGGTGTCGTCGTCCTGTAGCAGCCGGGTTCTCTAGAAAGGTCTTTTCATGGCAATCAATCTGGAAATGCCGCGCAAACTGCGGGCAGTCATCGAAAAGGGACATCAGGGTGCCGCCGAGATGCTGCGCCCCATCTCCCGCAAGTACGACCTCGCCGAGCACGCCTACCCGGTCGAGCTCGACACGCTGGCCACGCTGTTCGAAGGAATCTCGGCGGCCAAGACCATCTCCTTCGCCGGTGCCGACGGCGTGGGCGGCGGTGACGTCGACGGCAAGTCGAATATCAACGGCGCCAACATGTCCGCACTGGTGAACGCGCTCGAGGTGTCCTGGGGTGACGTCGCCCTGCTGCTGTCGATCCCCTTCCAGGGGCTGGGCAACGCCGCGATCTCCAGCGTGGCCACCAAGGAGCAGCTCGAACGGCTCGGCAAGGTGTGGGCCGCCATGGCGATCACCGAACCGGGCTTCGGCTCCGATTCGGCCGCGGTGACCACCACCGCGGTGCTAGACGGCGACGAGTACGTGATCAACGGCGAGAAGATCTACGTCACTGCCGGATCGCGGGCCAGCCATATCGTGGTGTGGGCAACGGTCGACAAGTCGTTGGGCCGCGCCGCCATCAAGTCGTTCATCGTGCCCCGCGAACACCCCGGCGTCACCGTCGAACGGCTCGAGCACAAGCTCGGCATCAAGGCTTCCGACACCGCGGCGATCCGCTTCGAGAATGCCCGGATCCCGAAGGAGAACCTGCTTGGTGATCCGGAAGTCAAGGTGGACAAGGGCTTCGGCGGGGTCATGGAGACCTTCGACAACACCCGGCCGATCGTGGCTGGGATGGCCGTCGGCGTGGCGCGCGCCGCGCTGGAGGAACTGCGGGTCATCCTCACCGAGGCGGGCATCGAGATCTCCTATGACAAGCCGGCACACGCCCAAAGCGCACCGGCCGCCGAGTTCCTCCGCATGGAGGCCGAGTGGGAATCCGGCTATCTGCTGACCGTGCGGTCGGCATGGCAGGCCGACAACAAGATCCCGAACTCCAAAGAGGCCTCCATGGGTAAGGCCAAGGCCGCCCGGGTCGGCAGCGACATCACGTTGAAGGCTGTCGAGATGGCCGGCACGGTCGGCTACTCCGAGCAGTCGCTGCTGGAAAAGTGGGCTCGCGATTCGAAGATCCTGGACATCTTCGAGGGCACCCAGCAGATCCAGCAACTGGTGGTGGCCCGCCGTCTGCTGGGGCTCTCCTCTGCCGAGTTGAAGTAGTCCGTCGGGCAAATATGAGTAGCGCACTACTCTAAGTGGCCTTACCCAGGTCCCGCAGACTTCGAGTATGGCGATCGTGGGCGAGCGGGCGGTGGTGCTGGGAGGGAGCATCGCCGGCCTGCTCGCCGCGCGCGTCCTCGCCGAGCACTACCGGAGCGTCACCATCGTCGAACGCGATGACCTGACCGAGGACCCGGACGCCCGCCGCGGCGTATCGCATTTTCGCTACGGCCGGGTCTTGCCACCCGCGGCCACCGTGCTTCTCGCTGAACTGTTTCCGGGTTTCGAGGACGATCTCGCCGCCGAGGGTGTCCCCTCGCTACGCGGCGATACCCTCACCCGGCTGCACATCCACTTCGGCGGGCACCGGCTGGCCCAACACCGCGATGTCCACCGCCCCGACGCGGCGACACTGCACTTCCCCAGTTCCGGCTTGGTCGAGCGCACCATCCGCAGGCGGGTCCAGGCCATGGGAAATGTGACCATCCTCGATGATCGACTTGCCATCGGGTTGGCCGGCACCGCCGATGCATCGGGTATCACCGGTGTCGAGGTTGCGCACGGCCGCACATCGTCCGTGCTGGACGCCGACCTCGTCGTCGATGCCACCGGCCGCGCGTCACGCACGCCCGTGCTCCTCGAACAACTGGGCTACAGCAGGCCACCCGAGGACGATGTCATCGTCAAACTGGCCTACGCCAGCCAGCGCCTGCAGATGCCCTCCGACGCCATCCGCGAGCGGATGGTGGCGTTCTTTCCGGAACCCGAACGGCCATCCATGTGGTCACTGGTCTGCCACGAGAAGAACACCTGGACGCTCACCGTCGGCTCGATGGCAGGCCACCCGCCACCGGCCGGCCGCCCGGAGATGCTCGCCATCGGCGACGGTCTGATACCCGATCGGGTGCTGGCGGCGGTGCGCGCCGCGACCCCGGTCGGGGAAGCGGTGCACTTCCGGGTGCCGTCGAACAGGTGGCGTCGTTATGACAAGCTCAGGCGCTTCCCGCGTGGCCTGCTGGTGATCGGCGACGCGATCTGCAGTGTGAACCCGATCTATGGACAGGGTCTGACCTTGTCGGCCATCGAGGCGACCATCCTGCGCGATTGCCTGCGCCACGGCGACGACGATCTGGGGCGGCGGTTCTTCCGCGCGTGCACCCCGAGGTTGCGGATGGCATGGAGTATCGCGGTCGGTTCGGACCTGGCGCTGCCGGAGGTCGACGGGCATCGCCGACTCTGGGTGCGCGTGGCCCAGCCCTGCCTGGCTGCCGTGTCGGTGGCCGCCGAAACCGATCCGCACGTCGCCGTGGAACTGATCAAGGTGACCGGAATGCTGGATTCACCCAGCCAACTCATGCGGCCGGCGTTCGTGCGCCGGGTCGTTCGCGCCAACCGGACTCGGCGCGGGTCGCGATCTGAGGGGAATCGCGACCCGCGCCGCACTCAGCTCGTCCCGCAGGGGCGATAAGACGGGGGTACCGGGGGGAACCCCCTGGGGGGGAAAAGAAGATCCCCCCGAGGCCGCTAGGGCCTCGGGGGGATTTTCGCTTCTCGGTACCTGGTTCAGGCGCCCAGGACGCGCTGCAGATCAGGCTTCATGGCCTGCAGCTCCCGACCCCAGTACGCCCAGTTGTGCGTGCCGTTGTCCGGGAAGTTGAACACACCGTTGGCGCCACCCGCGGCCAGGTAGTTGTCACGGAAGGTGATGTTGGTGCGGATGGTCAGATCCTCGAGGAAGGTTGCGGGCAGGTCGCCGCCGCCGAGCTCGTTGGGCTTGCCGTTACCGCAGTAGACCCAGAGGCGGGTGTTGTTGGCCACCAGGGTCGGGATGTTGACCATCGGGTCGTTGCGCTTCCAACCGCTGTTGGGATCCTGGGTCTTACCCCACATGTCGTCGGCCTTGAAGCCGCCGGCGTCACCCATCGCGATGTTGATCAGGAACGGCCACCAGCCCTCGGAGGGGTTCAGGAAGCCCGACATGGACGCGGCGTAGATGAACTGCTGGGGGTGCCAGGTGGCCAGGTTCAGCGCGGCCGAACCGGCCATCGACAGACCGACCGCGGCGCTGCCGGTGGGCTTGACGGCCTTGTTGGCCTGCAGGTAGGCCGGGAGCTCCTGGGTCAGGAAGGTCTCCCACTTGTAGGTGACGGTCGGACCCTTGTTACGGGCCGGTGCGTACCAGTCGGCGTAGAAGCTGGACTGTCCGCCGACGGGCATGACGACCGACAGACCGGAGTCCAAGTACCACTCGAAGGCCTGGGTGTTGATGTCCCAGCCGCTGAAGTCCTCCTGCGCACGCAGGCCGTCCAGCAGGTACACCGCGGGCGAGTTCTCGCCACCGCTCTGGAACTGGATCTTGATATCGCGGCCCATTCCGGCCGAGGGCACCATCAGGTACTCAACCGGCAGTCCGGGGCGGGAGAAGGCACCGGCGGTGGCCGTCTCACCCGCTACAGCGATCGCGCCAGGCACGACCAGCGCGGCCGCAGCTGCGGCCCCGATCCGGCGCATCCACCGGCCAACAACGTTCTGCATGTATTTCTTCCCAACTCTAATTGTTCACGGTCCCGCCCGACCCTCGGTGCTGTGTGCCCAACACCCAGAGATACCGCAGTGCTCCCTTGCACTGCGGTATCCGTGTCCGCTCGCATTGACTCCGATTGGATTGCGGAGCGGACCGAGAATTCAGTTGTCGCGACTTGCAGTAAAACATGCAGCCAGCACGTACAGAAAGTCAGGTACTCGGCGCGCCGTCGTAGGCTGCCAGTCATGACGACCGCTCCGAAGCCGTCCGGCAGCCGCCTGACCACGGATGACTGGCTTCAGGCCGGCTACACGATCCTCGCTGAGGACGGTCTCAAATCTCTCAAAATAGATGCGCTGTGTCGACGCCTCGGCGTGACCAAGGGCAGCTTCTATTGGCACTTCCACGACATGGCGGGCTACCGGGCCGCGCTCATCGAGTCCTGGGGCGATCTGCGTGATGACGATCGGAGCCGAATCGAGACCGTCGACGAGCTGCCCCCGCGAGACCGCCTGATCCAGATGATGGCGTCCCTGGTCAGTCCGCGGCACTGGACCCTGGAGCGGGCCATGCGCGAGTGGGCCCGCACCGACGATGCCGTCGCCGACAGCGTGCGTGCCGCCGACCGACGCATCCTGGCCGCGGTGCGCAGAGCGTTCGAGGACCTCGGCTTCGACGCCGACGATGCAGATCTGCGCGCCAACGCCACCTTCGCCGCGGGTATCGGTTTTCTGCACCTGTTGGGCCACGCCCCCGACAGCCGATTGTCCGAGCAGAGCGAGCGGTTTCTCGACCTGATGGTGGCCCGCTGAGCATCTCCATACCAAAAGGTATGGTAAGTTTTCGGCATGACGACGACCGAGGCGCGCGGCGTGATCACCGATGAGTTCGTGGCGGCTTTGGCCGAGCGCGCCGAGGAGGCCGAGACCCTGCGCCGGCTGCCCGAGGCCACGGTGGCCGACCTGACCGCCTCCGGATTCACCGAATTGTTGGTCCCAGCGGCCTACGGCGGCCTGCAGGCGCCGTTCCCGGCCCTGCTCGACCCGGTTCGCCGGATGGCCCACGGTTGCACCTCCAGCGCGTGGACCATCGGCTTCCTGACCCTGCACAACTGGATGCTCGCGCTGTTCGGCGAGCAGGCCCAGCAGGAGGCGTTCGCCGACCGCCCGTTCCTGGCCCCGGCCCCGCTCGCGCCGACCGGCCGGGGCGTTCCCGTCGATGGCGGCATCCGGCTGACCGGCCGCTGGTCCTGGGCCACCGGCGTGATGCACGCCAATTGGATCATCCTGTGCGCGCTGTGCGGGCCGGATAACGGCCTGTTCCCGGCGCTGGCACTGCTTCCGGCCGGCGATATCACCGTCGAGGACGTCTGGCACACCGACGGCATGCGGGCGACGGGCTCCAACGACGCCATAGTCACCGATGTGTTCGTGCCCGAGCACCGACTGGTGCGGGTCACCGACATCTATGCCGGCACCGCACCCGGCGCGGGACTGCACGACAGCGCCACCTACCGCTGGCCGATGGTGCCCGCCTTGGCACTGCTGTCGGCGATGCCCGCCCTCGGCAGCGCCGAACGCGTGACCGAGACCTACGCCCAGCGCCTGGCCGAGCGCGTGCTGGCCTACGAGGGCGTCATGCAGAAGGACAAGCCGATCGCACAGGCCCGCCTGGCGGGCGCACAGGTGCGCCTTCGCGCCATGCGCGGACTGCTCGCCGACACCGTCGGCGAGATCGAGACGGTTGTGGCGGCGGGTGACAGCGTCGACAAGCCGGTGCGCGCTCAGGCCCGGTTGGCGGCGGCGCACATCGTTGCGGAGTCCAAGGCCGTGATCACCGATCTGATGGGCGCAGGCGGCGCGAGCATCCACTTCCTGTCCAGCCCCATGCAGCGTTTCAAGCGCGATGTGGACGTGCTGTCCGGCCACGTTGTCTTCGATTACGACACCGCGCGGGAGCTGGCCGGCGCCCTGAGCCTCGGCATGAAGATCCCCCGTACCTCGATGGTCTAGGCAGCGGTGGTGTCCAGCATGAACACCCTCTGGGTCGAGGGAAGCCCGAAGGGCGATGATGCACTGTCCTCTCAGCTTGCCGAAGCATTCCTGGAAGGCACTCGTTACCAACGCTTCTCGGTATGGGATGAGGATCTGCTGAGATTCGGCCACGATGCGGCGGTGGCCAAGTTCGCTCCACTGTTCGGCGAAAGCGTCACCGCGCAACAGCAGGCCATCTGGCAGCAGGTGCTCGACGAGATCGAGCGGGTGCGCAGTTTCGACCGGCTGGTGATCTCGTCACCGATGTGGAACTGGCACATACCCCATGCACTGAAGGCCTGGATCGATATCATCGTGCAGCCGATCGCCAGCTTCACCCTCGACGCCGGAGGGCGACATGTCGGCACCCTCGGCGACGGGAAGCCGGTGCAGCTCATCCTGACCCGTAGCAGCGCCTACGACGGACGGCATCCCGAGCTGAACGATTTCCAGCGCCCGTATCTTGAGTATGTGTTCGGCATGCTCGGCTACCGGGTTCAGACGCTCGTGATCGAGCCCACAACCCGCTGGACGCCCGAAGACCGGGCACAGATGCGCACCGAGGCAATCGAATTGGCTCGCCGGGCCGGACATCACCACTGACCAGCGTCGATCGTCGCAAATCCGAGCTTCCCACCGTCGGCACGTAGCATTACCGCGACCCTCTGACACTCGGCGGACGACACGCGACGCCGATCGACGGCACCGATATGAGATAGCGACATGAGCGACGAGACATCTGCGGGCGAGGCCATCGCGCTCGCCGACCCGCAGGAGCCACCGAAGCCGCGCGCACCGGCAACTCCGGCCGGAGAAGATGGCGCGACCACTCCGGGTGGGCCCGTCATGATCCTGGTGGGCGTGAGCGCGTTCATCACGTACAAGGTGTGGCGATATCGGCGCCGGCGGGCGCACCGCCGCTAGCCGTACTTCCGCATCCGGAGCACAAACAGCGAAATTCCCGTTCACCGGCGAGATCGACGCGCACGGACCCTTGCATAGGACCGGAACAAAAAGTAATGTCACTTTTAGTTTTCCGGGCCGATATCCGAGGAGCACCATGGAATCCTTTGTCCACCTTCGCAAAGGCAAGACGCCCAAGCGTGTGCATGCCGATCTGGACGGTCTCAAAGACGATGAACTCGGCCGCGGCGGCTTTGTCGGCCGCACCGCCAACATGTACCGGCGCAACGACCCGACCGCGTACCGCACGGAGGGGCCCTTGCGCCCCACCGATGTACTGTCCTCGGAGCTCAAGCCCAGCGATGCCGCCGATGCCCACGGGGGTCCGCTGCTGATGTTCAGCAATGCCGACTGCGAGGTACTACTGAGCCGGCGCACCGAACCGATGCCGTTCTTCGTGCGCTATGTCGACGGCGATCTGCTGCTGTTCGTGCACAAGGGCGCCGGACTGCTGGAGACCGAGTTCGGCCCACTGCGCTACCGCGAGGGCGACTGGGTCTACATCCCCAAGGCGTGCACCTTCCGGCAGGTGCCCGATGAAGAATCGACCTGGCTCATGATCCAGGCCACCGACGACTTCCGGGTGCCCCCGGCAGGCACGCTGGGCAGGCACTTCCCGTTCGACCCCGCGCAGGTGACCATTCCCGAGCCCTGCCCCATCGACGATGACGGCAGAGACGAATACGAGGTGCGGCTCATCCATTCACCAGTCGAGGGGGTGGGCTCCACTTCTCTGTTCTATCAACACAATCCGCTCGACGTCGAGGGGTGGCGCGGGGACAACTTCCCGTTCACGTTCAACATCGAGGACTACACCGTCATCACCTCCGAGAGCGTGCACCTCCCCCCTACGGTGCATCTGTTCATGCAGGCAACCGGGGTGTACGTGATGAACTTCCTGCCCAAGCCCGCCGAAAGCGTCCCTGGCACCGAACGCACTCCGTGGTATCACCGCAACGTCGACTACGACGAGATCGCGTTCTTCCACTCCGGTTCGCTCTACGGCATCCCGATGCCGCCCGGACTGGTTTCGCATGCGCCGCAAGGAGTTCACCACGGTGCACCCGAAAAGGCACGCGAGCGGGCCCGCCGCAAGTTCGACGACTACGACCGGGTGGACTGGTCGGTGATCGCCATCGACACCCGGCGCCGACTCATCCCGTCCGCGGAGATCCTCACCAACGACCTGGGGCAGCACTGATGAGCGCCCGCGCGAAGAAGAAACAGCACTGATGAGCGCCTGCGCGAAGAAGAAAGAGCACTGATGAGCGCCCGCGCGAAGAAGAAAGAGCACTGATGAGCAGCACCGAAGCACCCGCGAAGTTCGAGTATGACCGCATCCCGTATCTGGTTGCCTACCAGAACAATTCCAGTGTCCGCGACGTCTACGGCGGCGTCGCCGAACTGGTCGTCCTGGAGAGCTATCTGCTCAGGCCGAAGAACAAGCCCTCCGACACCGTGCTGGTCTTCATGCACCCGATCGGGGGCGGCGCCTATCTGCCGATGATCAATGCGCTTGCTCGCGCGGGCCACCACGTCATCTACTGCAACAGCCGTTTCCGCGGCACCGATTCGGCGCTGCTCATGGAGAAGGTCGTCGAAGACCTCGGCGAGTGCATCAAGGATGCCAAGAACCGCCTGGGCTACTCGCGCGTCGTGCTGGCCGGATGGAGCGGCGGCGGTTCGCTGTCGGTGTTCTACCAACAGCAGGCGCAGCACCCGACCGTGACCGCGAGCCCCTCCGGTGACGGACCGGACCTCACCGAGCTCGGTCTCATTCCCGCCGACGCCATCATGCTGCTGGCCGCGCACATCAGTCGGCACGGCACCATGACCGAATGGATGGATGCCTCCATCCTTGACGAGAACGACCCATCCAAGCGGGACCCCGAACTCGATCTCTACAACCCGGCCAACCCCAACCAGCCGCCGTACACGAGCGAGTTCCTCGACCGATACCACGCGGCACAGATCGCCAGAAACCGCCGGATCACGAAGTGGGTCAAAGAAAAGCTGGCGGAGTTGAAGGCCGCCGGGCGTCCTGATGACGAGTACGCATTCGTCGTACACGGCACCATGGCCGACCCGCGCTGGCTGGACCCGACGGTGGATCCCAACGAACGCACCCCGGGGCAGTGCTATCTGGGCGATCCTCAGGTGGTGAACATGAGCCCGGTGGGACTGGCCCGGTTCTGCACGCTGCGCAGCTGGCTGTCACAGTGGAGTTATGACGACGCCAACGGCGACGCGGTCAAGGCCGGCCCCGATATCGCGGTGCCGACCTTGGTGATCGGCAACCTGGCCGATGATGCCTGCACGCCCAGCCACACCAGAAGGCTGTTCGAGGCGATCGGGCACCCCGACAAGGAAATGCACGAGATCCACGGTGCCAACCACTACTACTCCGGCCCCGATCAGCGCGGAACCCTGCGCGAGGCGGTCGCCATCTGCACCGATTGGCTACACCGCCACGGGTTGTCGAGCTGATGGTCACCGGACCGCTGGACGGTATCCGGGTACTCGAACTCGGGACGCTGATCTCGGGGCCGTTCGCCGCGCGCCTGCTCGGTGATATGGGTGCCGAGGTCATCAAGATCGAACTGCCGACCACCCCGGACCCGTTGCGCACCTGGGGACAGGCCGAGCTGGACGGGCACCACTTCTTCTGGACGGTGCACGCCCGAAACAAGAAAGCCATCACCCTCGACCTGCGCACCGGCCGCGGCCGAGAGCTCTTCCTGGAACTGGTCGACCGCGCCGATGTGATCGTGGAGAACTTCCGCCCCGGCACCCTGGAGAAATGGGACCTCGGCTACGAGGTGCTCAAGGACCGCAACAAGGGCATCATCCTGGTGCGGGTCTCCGGCTACGGCCAGACCGGACCAGACGCCGGCAAGGCCGGCTACGCCTCGGTGGCCGAGGCGGCCAGCGGTCTGCGCCACATGAACGGCTTCCCGGGTGGACCGCCGCCACGGCTGGCGCTGTCGCTCGGTGACAGCCTGGCAGGCATGTTCGCCGCGCAAGGCGCCCTGGCCGCGCTGTATCGGCGCACGGTCACCGGTGAAGGCCAGATCGTCGACACCGCGCTGACCGAAAGCTGCCTGGCCGTCCAGGAATCCACCATCCCGGACTACGACGTGGGCGGTGTCGTGCGCGGCCCGTCGGGCACTCGGCTGGAAGGCATTGCGCCGTCGAACATCTACCAGAGCGCCAACGGCAGCTGGGTGGTGATCGCCGCCAACCAGGACACCGTCTTCCGCCGCTTGTGTGCCGCGATGGGTCAACCCGAACTGGCCACCGACGACCGATTCGTCGACCACGTTGCGCGCGGCCGGAATCAGGACGAACTCGATGCCATCATCGGTGCCTGGGCCGCATGTCGCGAACCCGACGACATCATCGACACCCTGTCGGAGGCCGGGGTGATCAGCGGACCGATCAACACCGTCGCCGAGGTGGTCGAGGATCCGCAGCTGCAGGCCCGCGGCATGATCGCCGACCACTGGGATGAGCGGATCGGGCGCTTCGTCAAGGGGCCGGGCATCGTGCCGGTGCTCTCGGAGTCGCCGGGCTCGATCCGCAACGCCGGGTCGTCGCATCCCGGCCAACACAACGACGAGGTCTACACCGGCCTGCTGGGACTCGGCGCCGAGGAACTCGACGCCTTACGCACCGAGGGGGTGCTGTGACGATGAACCTGCCAGCCAAGGTCGATATCCGCGAGGTCTGCCTGCGCGACGGCCTGCAGATCGAGGCGCCGCTCTCGTTGTCGGCCAAGGTCGAATTGCTGGAGGCGATCGTCGCCACCGGAGTACGGGAAGTGGAGGCGACCGCGTTCGTCTCACCGTCGAAGGTGCCCGCTCTTGCCGACGCTGCCGAACTGGCCCAGGAATTACACCGGTACAGGGCATCTCATGATGTCGAGTTCTCGGCGCTGGTGGCCAGCCCGAACGGGGCCAAGCGCGCCATCGCGGCCGGACTGGACTCCATCGAGTACGTGGTGTCGGCATCCGATGCGCACAGCCGCGCGAATGTGGGACGCGATACCGCCGAGGCGACCACGGCGATCGCCGATGTCACCCGGATCGCCCACGACAGCGGGGCACGCGTCGAAGTCATCATCGCGACGGCCTGGGACTGCCCGTTCGACGGCCCGACCGATCCGCAACGAGTCCTCGACATCGCCGCGGCCGCCGTCGAACTCGGGGTGGACCGCATCGCCATCGCCGACACCATCGGCACCACCACCCCGCTGCGGGTGAGCACCCTGATCGAGGCCATCCGCCCGATCGTCGACGGGCTGCCGCTGGGCGCACATTTCCACAACACCCGCGGGGCGGGGCTGGCCAGCGCGTTTGCGGCCGTACAGGCCGGCATCACCCGCCTCGACGCGTCGATCGGTGGCCTCGGCGGCTGCCCGTTCGCGCCGGGGGCCAGCGGCAACATCGCCACCGAGGATCTGGTCTATCTGCTTCGCGACAGCAATATCGACACCGACGTCGACCTCGACGCGGCCATCGCCGCGGCGCGGATTGCCCAGCGCGCCGTCGGTCACGACCTGCCCAGTGCGCTGCTGCGCGCCGGCGATCGAATCGCGGGCTGAGATGGCGCACCCGTCCGCGGCATCGGACCCATCGTCCTCGCTGACGGCCAAGGGCCGCCAGACCCGCGAGGCGATCGAGCTGGCGGCGCGGAAACTGTTCGCCGAGCGCGGTTTCCATGGCACCACGTTGGCCGATATCACCTCCGCCGCTGGTAAGTCCGCTGCGGTGTTCTACCGCTACTTCGACGACAAGGAGGATCTGCTGGCCTCGCTGGCCCAGTCGTTCCTGCACGATATCGTCGAACCGTCCGGCACCAAGGTCCCGCTGCCGGACTCCCCCGCCGACACGGACTATTTCCACACCGTGGTGACCGGATACTGGAACCTGTTCAAGCGCAATATCGGCATCATGATCGCCGTCGCCCAGCTCGCCGCCACCCAACCCCGATTTGCCGAGGTGCAGTACCAGTTCCGGCGCTTCGGGATGGATCTGGTGGCCGAATCGGTACGCCGCGCCCGTGAGCAGGGTTACGCCCAAGACCTGGAGCCCGAACACATCGCGGCGGCGATAGCGCTGCTGTTCGAGAACTTCACCGTCGTCGTGGTGGGAAATCCTGGCACCGCGCTACAGATCAGCGATGACGACGCCATCACCACCCTGTCGGCCATTTGGAAGAAAACCCTTTACGGCAACTGAATCGAGAGAGATCAACGTGGATTTCGCGCTACCGGAACATCTTCCCGCCCTGCTCCAGGAGATGGACGCCTTCATCGAGGCCGAGATCAAGCCGCTGGAACGCGAGAACATGCAGTACTTCGACCGTCGGCGTGAGTTCGCCCGCACCGATCTCGACAACGGTGGTGTCCCCCGCCGCGAGTGGGAAGATCTGCTCGACGAGATGCGCCGGCGCGCCGACGCCGCAGGCTGGCTGCGCTATGGGCTGCCCGAGGAATTCGGTGGTCGCGGCGGCTCCAACCTGGACATGGCCGCCATCAGGGAACACTTGGCGCACAAGGGATTGGGACTGCACAACGACCTGCAGGACGAGTCCTCGATCGTCGGCAACTTCCCACAGGTCATCATGATGAGCCGGTTCGGCACCGAGGCGCAGAAGGCCGAGTGGATCGAAGCACTGCTGACCGGCGCCCGCTCGATGGCCTTCGGCCTGACCGAACCCGACCACGGCAGCGACGCGACCTGGCTGGAGACCACCGCCGTCCGCGACGGGGACGATTGGGTGATCAACGGCGCCAAGCGGTGGAACACCGGCGTGCACCGGGCGACCCATGACCTGATCTTCGCCCGCACATCCGGCGAGTCGGGGTCGGCGGTGGGTATCACCGCGTTCCTCGTCCCGACCGACACCCCGGGTTTCAGCGTGCCGTACTACTGGTGGACGTTCAACATGCCCAGCGACCACGGCGAGGTCGAACTCGATGATGTCCGGGTGCCGTCCGATGCGGTCCTCGGCGAGGTCGACCACGGCCTGGAGGTCGGCCAGACCTTCCTGCACGAGAACAGGATTCGACAGGCTGCCAGCAGCCTCGGGGCGGCTCAGTACTGTATCGACCGCGCCGCCGCCTACGCCGGGGAACGCATCGTGTTCGGCAAGCCGCTGTCGGTGAACCAGGCCGTGCAGTGGCCGTTGGCCGAGCTGCAGACCGAGGCACAGATGGTGCGTCTGCTGGTGTATTACGCCGCCTGGCACCTGGATCGCGACCACCACATGGAGGTCTCCGACAAGGTGTCGATGGCCAATTACCGTGCCAATCGCCTGGTGTGCGAGGCGGCCGACCGCGCCATGCAGATCCACGGCGGCATCGGCTACAGCCGGCACGAGCCGTTCGAACACATCTATCGCCACCACCGCCGCTACCGGATCACCGAGGGGGCCGAGGAGATCCAGATCCGTCGGGTCGCCCAGCGCATGTTGAAATTCGGCCGCAAGTGAGCGCGCAGCCCGAGGAGTCACTGGCCGAGCGACTGGCCGCGGTGCTCGGCGCCGACCGCATCACCGACCTGCGGGTGCTCACCGGCGGCGCGAGCCGGGCAACCTGGGCGTTCGACGCCGATGACCGAGCCCTCATCCTGCGCACCGGCCCGCCCGACGATGTGCACGCCGGCATGGAACTGGAAGCGGCCGCCCTGCGGCGCGCCGCGGAAGCCGGCGCGCCCGTCGCGGCGGTCCTCGCCGCCGACAACGCCGGTGCGGTCCTGGGAACTCCCTATCTGATCTGCGATTTCATCGGTGGCGAGACGATCGTGCGCAGGATCCAGCGCACCCTCGACGCACAGGCCCGCGCGCTCCTGTTGGACCAGTGCGCGCAGGCGCTTGCCGCCATCCACCGCGCAGACCCGGACGGAATCGGACTGCCGATCACCGACCCGCTCGACGAATGGCGGGCACAGCTCGACGAGATGGGCGATACCACTGCGGTATTCGAGTACGCCTTCCGGTGGCTCGAACGGAATCGCCCGGCCCGCACGCCCCCGGTGCTGGTGCACGGGGATTTCCGGATGGGCAACCTGATCGTCGACGACGGCGGGCTGGCCGCCGTGCTGGATTGGGAGCTCACCCACATCGGCGAGGCACTGGACGATCTCGCCTGGTTCTGCATCAGGGCCTGGCGCTTCGGCGCCCCGCGCGAACTCGCCGCCGGCGGGCTCGGCAGCATCGAGGACTTCGTCACCGCCTATGAGGCCGCGGGCGGTGCGGCGGTCGACCGTGCGGCGCTGCGCTGGTGGCTGGTCGCCGCCACATTGCGCTGGGGAGTCATCTGCCGCTATCAGTTCGAGCGGCACCGGTCGGGGCAGACCCGATCGGTCGAGCTCGCGGCGATCGGGCGCCGGGTGTGCGAGACCGAGTACGACCTGCTCACTCTGTTGGAGGCAGCATGACCGATCTGCACTACCGCCCCACCGCCGCCGAGCTCGTCGCCGCCGTCGCGGAGTTCCTGGAGGGTGAGGTACGCGCGGCGACGGGGCCGGACAGTCGACTCGCCGACGCGGGTGCGGTCAACTTCCACGCTCGGGTGGCGGCCAATGTCCTGCGCACCGTCGAACGGGAGTTGCTCGATACCGAGCCCGCGCCGGATCTGCTGGGGTTCGCCGACGAGGCGAGCTTGGCGGCGGCCATCCGGACCGGGGATCTCGACGGCCGTGACGCCGACGTGTTGCCGGTGCTGCACGCCCTGGTGGCGCGACGGCTGGCCGTGGCCCATCCGGGCTACGACACCGAATGACGACACCCGACGCGGACACCGAATCGGGTGTCCTGCGTTCAGAGCCGTCGCACCCTGGCCAGCCAGGCCGGCTCGTCGACCACCGTCCCCATCGGCAGACCCAGCAGCGGCGCGTGCGCCTCTCCCACCACCCCGCGGTAGGTCGTGGTGTTCAGCGACTCCACGTCCCAGCCGTCGGCGAAGGCGGTCCGGAGCACCTGTTCGCCGACCTGCGGTCCGAAGCCGCGGCCGGCATCCGAGAGCGCCAGCAGGTGCAGATGACCGCCCGGGGTCAGAACCCGGTGCAGGGCGCGGACGTAGCGGGCGCGGTCGGTGGCGTCGAAGATGTGGAACAACGCGCTGTCCAGAATGGTGTCGTAGACACCGTCGAGGCTGAACGCATCACCGATCTCGAAGCGCGCGTCCACCTCGCGGGCGGCGGCGTTGGCCCTGGCCTGCTCGATGGCGTGCGGCGCGAAATCGATACCCAGCACGTCATAACCCAGCCGGGTCAGCATGATGGTGTGCTCCCCGAGCCCACAGCCGATGTCGAGTATCGGACTGCGCAACGCTGCGGTGCGTTCCAGGGCCACGATGGCGGGTTGTGGCTCACCGATCACCCAAGGCGCGGTGTGTGTTTCGTAGGCGGTATCGAATCGTTGTCTCATGCGGTCAGTGTTCAACCTGAAGAATAGTTGAGGTCAAGAGATATGAGCGCAGCCGTTGCGGACCGTCTGTTCGATGCCATCGAACGCGGGGACTACCCGCAGATCGAGGCGTTGTGGGCCGATGACGTCCTGGTGTGGCACAGCGGCGATGCCACCGACAACGATCGCGCGCAGGCCCTGAAAGTCATCCGCTGGTTCCTGCGCACGACGGCCGCCCGGCGTTACGAGATCCTCGATCGCCAGTTCTTCGACGGCGGTTTCGTACAACAGCACATCCTGCACGCCGACGCCAGCGTTGGCGCTTCGATCCATTTACGGGTATGCATCGTTATCAAGGTGGGTACCGACGGGCTGATCACCCGGATCGACGAGTACTTCGACCCCGCAGAGATGGCGCCGTTGCTGGGCAACTGAGGGAGCACAGATGGACCTGCAGGACTGGGCTGGTCGTTGGCGGTTGGATGCCGAGCGCACCACCATCACCACGCACAGCCCCACCTTCTGGGGATTTGTCCACGTCAAGAGCGAGTTCGACGCTGTGGACGGCGACGCGCAGGTCGACGGTGACAAACTCACCGGCACGCTGCGCATCGATGCGGCGTCGGTGCGCACCGGCATCAAGCGCCGCGACGCCCATCTGCGGTCTCCCGACTTCTTCGATGTCGAGGCCTTCCCCACCGTGGAGATAGTGGCGGAGTCCGGTGAGGTCACCTCACCGTCCTGGGTCACCCTGCACGTGCGCCTGACGGTGAAGGGCCATGAATCCGAACTCGACCTGCCGGTACATGTCCGCAACCTGGGCAGCGGCGCGGTGCAGCTGAGCACGACGGCCACGCTCAACAGGCGCAATCTGGGCGTGGACGGCAACTTGATGGGCATGATGGGGGATGCGGCAGGCGTCGAAGCGGCCGCGGTGTTCGTCCGGCAGCCGTAGCATCGGCGGTGTGGCCGACCCCGATGCCCAGCTGCGGATTCTGGTGTACAGCTCCAACAACCGGACCAGGGAACAGGTGTGCTCTGCACTGGGCCGGCGGATCCACCCGGACCTGCCCGAACTGAGCTATCTGGAGGTGGCGACCGCCCCGATGGTGCTCACCCGGGTAGCCGAGGGTGGTCTGCACTTGCTGATTCTCGACGGAGAGGCGACCCCGACCGGCGGGATGGGTCTTGCCAAGCAGCTGAAGGACGAGATCGAGGAATGCCCGCCGATTCTGGTGCTGACCGGGCGCCGCGACGACGCCTGGCTGGCGTCCTGGTCACGCGCCGAAGCGGCGGTGTCTCATCCGATCGATCCGATCAGGCTTGGCGAAGCGGCGGCCGACCTGCTCCGGTCAGCATTGTAGATCCATCACGAAACACGCTGCGGCCGTTGCTTGTTCATCATCCTCGCCGGTGAGGACGGGCGACCGTAGCTGATGGGCGAAATCCTATCGGAAATGCGGCGCCCCGACCGTTGACGTGTCTAAGCTGTGTTCTAGCTCACATCGAAACTCCCCCGAGAGAGCGGCACAGACATGAACGTCTACACACCGATTCTGGTGCTCGGGACGATCGCGGCGGCATTCGCCATCGTCTCGGTGGGTATCGCCACGTTCATCGGCCCGCGCCGCTACAACCGGGCCAAGCTCGAGGCCTATGAGTGCGGCATCGAACCGCTACTGCCCGCCGCGGACGCCAAGATCGCGACGGGACAGCGATTCCCGATCAAGTACTACCTGACGGCGATGCTGTTCATCATCTTCGATATCGAGATCGTGTTTCTGTACCCCTGGGCGGTGTCTTTCGACTCGTTGGGCCTGTTCGCAGTGGTCGAGATGCTGTTGTTCATGCTCACGGTCTTCGTGGCCTACGCCTATGTCTGGCGGCGAGGTGGTCTGTCATGGGATTAGAAGAACAGCTGCCGGGCGGCATCCTGCTGTCCACCGTGGAGAAGGTGGCCGGTTATGTCCGCAAGGGCTCACTGTGGCCGGCGACCTTCGGCCTGGCGTGCTGCGCCATCGAAATGATGGCCACCGCCGGACCACGCTTCGACATCGCCCGGTTCGGCATGGAGCGGTTCTCGGCGACCCCGCGGCAGGCGGACCTGATGATCGTCGCCGGCCGGGTCAGCCAGAAGATGGCCCCGGTCCTGCGCCAGGTGTATGACCAGATGGCCGAGCCGAAATGGGTTCTGGCGATGGGTGTCTGCGCGTCCTCGGGCGGGATGTTCAACAACTACGCGGTGGTCCAAGGCGTCGACCACGTGGTCCCGGTGGACATCTACCTGCCGGGGTGCCCGCCCCGGCCGGAAATGCTGCTCAATGCGATCCTCAAACTGCACGCCAAGATCGCCGAGATGCCGCTCGGAGTGAATCGCGCCGAGGCCGTGGCCGCCGCCGAGCAGGCCGCGCTGGCATCCCCGACGACCATCGAACTGACGGGGCTGCTGCGATGAGCGCCGCTTGCGGAGCGGACCAACAGGTGGCATGCGGGACCCGAGCCTGCGAGGGAATCGCATGAGCGACGCTTGCGGAGCGAACAGACAGACCGAACAGCAGGACCAAGAGGTGATCGGCACCCGCCGCGGCATGTTCGGTGTCAGCGGCACCGGGGATACCTCCGGCTATGGCCGGCTGGTCCGCGAGGTCGCGCTGCCGGGTAGCTCCCCGCGCCCCTACGGCGACTACTTCGACGAAGTGGTCGACGCCCTGATCGCGATATTGGGCCGCGACAGGTTCACCGCTGCCGTCGAACGCGTCGTGGTGTTCCGCGATGAGCTCACCCTCGACGTGCGCCGTGCCCACCTGCTGGCCGTCGCCCAGACCCTGCGCGATGACCCTGCCCTGCGATTCGAACTCTGCCTCGGGGTCTCGGGGGTGCATTTTCCCGGTGAGCAGGACCGCGAACTGCACGCCGTCTATCCGCTGATGTCGATCACCCACAACCGCAGGATCCGGCTGGAGGTGACCGCGCCCGACGCCGATCCCCATGTGCCGTCGTTGTTCTCGGTCTACCCGACGACCGATTGGCATGAACGCGAGACCTACGACTTCTTCGGCATCATCTTCGACGGGCACCCCTCGCTGACGCGCATCGAGATGCCCGACGACTGGGTAGGGCATCCGCAGCGCAAGGACTATCCGTTGGGCGGCATACCCGTCGAGTACCACGGGGCGCAGATACCGCCGCCCGACCAGCGGAGGTCCTACAACTGATGACGATAGAGGCAGACCCGCCCGTCGTGATGGTCGGCGGCCAGGACTGGGATGCGGTCGTGGCCGCGGCACGTGAGCACGCCGGCGAGCGCATCGTGGTCAACATGGGCCCGCAACACCCGTCCACGCACGGGGTGCTGCGCCTGATCCTGGAGATCGAGGGCGAGACCATCACCGAGGCCCGCTGCGGTATCGGGTATCTGCACACCGGGATCGAGAAGAACCTCGAATACCGCACCTGGACACAGGGTGTCACCTTCGTGACCCGGATGGACTATCTGTCCCCGTTCTTCAACGAGACGGCCTACTGCCTGGGGGTCGAAAAGCTCCTCGGCGTCACCGATGACATCCCCGAACGCGCCAGCATCATCCGGGTGATGCTCATGGAACTCAACCGGATCTCCAGCCATCTCGTCGCACTGGCCACCGGCGGCATGGAACTGGGCGCGATGTCGGCCATGTTCTTCGGTTTCCGCGGCCGCGAGGAGATCCTGTCGCTGTTCGAGACCATCACCGGGCTGCGGATGAACCACGCCTACATCCGGCCCGGCGGATTGGCCGCCGATCTGCCCGATGAGGCCATGCCGCAGCTGCGCCGACTGCTGGAGGTGCTACCCGATCAGTTGCGCGACCTGGAGAAGATGCTGCGCGAGAACTACATCTGGAAGGCCCGCAGCAAGGGTATCGGCTACCTGGACCTGACCGGCTGCATGGCCCTCGGCGTCACCGGTCCGGTGCTGCGCGCCACCGGGTTACCGCACGATCTACGCCGCGCCCAGCCGTACTGCGGTTATGAGACCTACGATTTCGACGTCTGCACCGACGACGGTTGTGATGCCTACGGCCGCTATCTGATCCGCGTGGACGAGATGAAACAGTCGCTGAAGATCGTCGAGCAGTGCGTGTCGCGGCTGCGGCCCGGCCCGGTGATGCTCACCGACAAGAAGCTCGCCTGGCCCGCCGACCTGGAGCTCGGCCCGGACGGCCTCGGTAACTCGCCCGCTCATATCGCCAAGATCATGGGCTCGTCCATGGAGGCGCTGATCCACCATTTCAAGCTGGTGACCGAGGGCATCCGGGTGCCGCCAGGTCAGGTGTACGTCGCGGTCGAATCACCGCGCGGTGAGCTGGGTGTGCACATGGTCAGCGATGGCGGGACCCGGCCCTACCGGGTGCATTACCGCGACCCGTCGTTCACCAATCTGCAGGCGGTGGCCGCGATGTGCGAGGGCGGCATGGTCGCCGATGCGATATCCGCGGTGGCCTCGATCGACCCGGTGATGGGAGGCGTGGACAGGTGATGCTCAGGTGACAGCCGTCGATCTCATGCTCGGCCAGCGACCCGACGAGGCAGGTCCCCCGATCGGCGCCGGGCCCACGTCCTATTCCGAGGAGGTCACGGCCCGACTGGCCGCCGATGCCGCCCAGATCATCGCGCGTTACCCGGTGGCCCGGTCGGCCCTGCTGCCCCTGCTTCATCTGGTGCAGTCCGAGGACGGTTACCTCACACCCGCCGGTATCGCCTTCTGCGCCGGGCAACTCGCGCTGACCCCGGCCGAGGTGACCGCGGTCGCCACGTTCTACTCGATGTACCGGCGGACCCCCACCGGGAAGTATCTGGTCGGGGTGTGCACCAACACCCTGTGCGCGGTGATGGGCGGTGACGCAATCCTGGACATCCTGCAGGATCACCTCGGCGTCCACGCCGGGCAGAGCACCGCGGATGGGTCGATCACCCTCGAGCACATCGAGTGCAACGCGGCATGTGACTTCGCACCCGTCATCATGGTGAACTGGGAGTTCTTCGACAACCAAACACCCTCCACGGCACGTGATCTCGTCGATGCCCTCCGGTCGGGAGCCCAGGTGAGACCCAGCCGCGGCGCACCGCTGTGCACGTTCAAACAGACCGCCCGCATCCTCGCCGGGTTTCCCGACGAGCGTCCCGGTGCCAACGACGGCGTCCCGGGGCAGGCAACGCTGGCGGGCCTGCGGATCGCGCGCGAACGCGGTATGACCGCACCCGAAGCCGGCGCACCGGCCCAGGTGCAGAAGCCCGACGACGAACGCCTCACCGAGGAATCGGTGCGCGATCAGCCCGCACCGGCACCGTCGGAAGATCTGCCGCCGAGGAACGGGGACCGTCGGTGACCCTGGCTCCGGTACTCAGCGCGCACTGGGATGATGCCGACTCCTGGACGATGGCAGGCTACCGGCGCCGTGGCGGTTACGAGGCCATGCGCACGGCCCTGTCGATGGATCCCGACGCGCTCATCGCGATGGTCAAGGAGTCCGGACTGCGCGGTCGCGGTGGGGCCGGATTCCCCACCGGACAGAAGTGGTCGTTCATCAACCAGGACGACCCCAAGCCCAAGTACCTGGTGATCAACGCCGACGAGTCCGAACCCGGTACGTGCAAGGACATTCCGCTGCTGATGGCCAACCCGCACGCACTCGTCGAGGGCGCGATCATCGCCGCGCACGCCATCCGCGCCGAGCACGCCTTCATATACCTACGCGGTGAGGTGGTACCGGTGCTGCGCCGGCTGCAGGGTGCGGTCGCCGAGGCCTACGACGCGGGATACCTAGGAGCGGGACTCGAGCTGGTGGTGCACGCCGGGGCGGGTGCCTACATCTGCGGCGAGGAGACCGCCCTGCTGGACTCGCTGGAGGGCCGGCGCGGCCAGCCCCGGTTGCGGCCGCCGTTCCCCGCCGTCGCGGGTCTGTATGCCTGCCCCACGGTGGTCAACAATGTCGAATCGATCGCGAGTGTGCCCGCCGTCATCGCCGGCGGGGTCGACTGGTTCCGTTCGATGGGTTCGGACAAGTCCCCCGGCTTCACCCTGTACTCGCTGTCCGGACATGTCACGCAACCGGGTCAATACGAGGCGCCGCTGGGTGTCACGCTGCGCGAACTGCTCGATTACGCGGGCGGTGTGCGGGCCGGCCACGTATTGAAGTTCTGGACCCCGGGCGGGTCGTCGACCCCACTGCTGACCGCCGAACACCTCGACGTGCCACTGGATTACGAGGGAGTGGCCGGTGTCGGGTCGATGCTGGGCACCAAGGCGTTGCAGATCTTCGACGAGACCACCTGTGTGGTGCGCGCGGTCCGGCGATGGACGCAGTTCTACGCCCACGAGTCCTGCGGGAAGTGCACACCGTGCCGGGAGGGCACATACTGGCTGACCCAGATCTACGAACGGCTGGAGACCGGACGCGCCACGGCCACCGATATCGACACGCTGCTCGACATCTCCGATGCCATTCTCGGCAAATCGTTCTGCGCACTCGGTGACGGCGCCGCGAGCCCGATCATCTCGTCGATCAAATACTTCCGCGACGAGTACCTGGCGCATCTGGGGTCGGGGTGCCCGTTCGACCCGCACGCGTCGACGGTGTTCGCGACGGCGGAGGCGGGCCGGTGACCATTACCCCGCGAGCAGACACCTATACCCCCGACCATGGCCACTTTTGGGGATACATGAGCCTGCTCGCCGAGACAAAGGGGGCACGGGCATGACGCTTGCCGGACCTGCCGGCGACACCACCGGCGTGGAGATGGTGTCGCTGACCATCGACGGTCACCAGGTCAGCGTGCCGAAGGGCACGTTGCTCATCCGGGCCGCCGAATTGATGGGTATCCAGATCCCCCGCTTCTGCGATCACCCGCTGCTGGACCCGGTCGGGGCATGCCGGCAGTGCCTGGTGGAGGTCGAGGGGCAGCGCAAACCGTTGGCGTCCTGTACGGCGACGGTCACGCCGGACATGGTGGTGCGCACCCAGCTGACCTCCGAGATCGCCGACAAGGCGCAGCACGGCGTGATGGAACTGCTGCTGATCAATCATCCGCTGGACTGCCCGGTATGCGACAAGGGCGGCGAGTGCCCGCTGCAGAACCAGGCGATGTCGCACGGGCGGACGGACTCCCGGTTCACCGATGTGAAACGGACCTACCCGAAGCCCATCAACCTCTCCGCACAGGTGCTGCTGGACCGCGAACGGTGTGTGCTCTGCGCTCGGTGCACCCGGTTCTCCGACCAGATCGCCGGCGACCCGTTCATCGAGTTGTTGGAACGCGGTGCGCTGCAACAGGTGGGCATCGCCGAAGGCGAGGCCTTCGACTCGTACTTCTCCGGCAACACCGTGCAGATCTGCCCCGTCGGTGCGCTCACCGGGACCGCCTACCGGTTCCGCGCCCGGCCGTTCGACCTGGTCTCCTCGGCCAGCGTCTGCGAACACTGTGCGTCGGGTTGTGCGCAGCGCACCGATCATCGCCGCGGAAAGGTACTGCGCCGGTTGGCCGGTGACGATCCAGAGGTCAACGAGGAGTGGAACTGCGACAAGGGCCGCTGGGCCTTCACCTACGCAACTCAGGGCGACCGGATCCACACCCCGCTGCTGCGTGATCCCGACGGCAGCCAACGCCCGGCCTCCTGGTCGGAGGCGATCGCCGTGGCGGTGCGCGGCCTGACGGCCGCCGCCGGCAACGCTGGGGTGCTGGTCGGTGGTCGGTCCACCATGGAGGATGCCTGGGCTTATGCCAAATTTGCCCGGATCATGCTTAGCACCAACGATATCGACTTCCGGATCCGGCAGCATTCGAGCGAGGAGGCCGACTTCCTGGCCCACTCCGTCGCCGGCCGGCCGCAGACGGTCGGCTACACCGATATCGAGTCGGCGCCGGCGGTGCTGCTGGTCGGGTTCGAACCAGAAGAAGAGTCACCGATCGTCTTCCTTCGGCTGCGCAAGGCATTCCGCAAGCGGGGACTGCCGGTGACCGCGATCGCACCGTTCGCCACCCGTGGGCTCAGCAAGATGGGCGGCGCGCTCGTCATGACGGTGCCGGGAACCGAGGCCGCCGCGCTGGCCGGCATGCACGATGCCCTGCCCGCGGGCACCCTCATCCTCGCCGGCGAGCGGCTGGCCACGGCACCGGGGGCCTGTTCGGCACTCTGCGCGCTGGCCGAGGCAACCGGTTCGCGGATCGCGTGGATCCCGCGCCGCGCCGGGGATCGTGGCGCGCTGGAGGTCGGCGCGACACCGAATCTGCTGCCCGGTGGGCGGCCCCTCGCCGATGACCGGGCCCGTGCGGAGGTGGCCGCCGCCTGGAACGTCGAGGATCTGCCCGTGCGCGAGGGCCGCGATACGCACGCCATTTTGGCCGCCGCCGCATCGGGAGCGCTGCAGGCCCTGCTGATCGGCGGTGTCGATATCGACGATCTGCCCGATCCGGAGCAGGCGGCCGCCGCGATCGATGCCGCGCCGTTCGTCGTCAGCCTCGAATTGCGGCACTCCCCCGTCACCGACCGCGCCGATGTGGTCTTCCCCGTCGCGCCGGTCGCCGAGAAATCGGGCACCTTCGTCAACTGGGAGGGCAGGCAGCGGCCGTTCGAGGCGTCGTTACCGCCGTCGGCCACCTCGGACATGCGCGTGCTGGCGGCACTGGCCGACGAGGTCGGTGTCGATCTGAACCTGGCCGACACCGCAACCGTCCGCGCCGATATCGACCGGTTGGGCCCATGGGTCGGATCCCGGCCGCCCGCTCCGCGGGTGATCCAGCCAAATCCGGTCGAGCCAGGTCCCGGCCAGGCGGTGCTGGCCGGCTGGCGGATGCTGCTCGACGGCGGCCGACTGCAGGTCGGTGAACCTCATCTGGCCGGGACCGCCCGTGCGGCCGTGGCCCGGCTGTCGGCGGTCACCGCCGCCGAGATCGACTGCGCGGAAGGGGATCCGGTGCGGATCTTTACCGACCGGGGCGCCGTCGATATGCCGGTCGCGATCACCGACATGCCCGACCGGGTGGTGTGGGTGCCACTGAACACGGTGGGCGCGGCGATCTACCGCACCCTCGAAGCACCACTGGGCGCCATCGTCGGGATCGAGGCCGGATGACCTACCCGACGCTGGACTCCTTCGGCCACGACCCGTGGTGGTTGATGCTCGCGAAATGCCTTGCGATCTTCGTCTTCCTGCTGCTCACCGTCCTGGTGGCCATCCTGGTCGAACGAAAGGTGCTCGGCCGCATGCAGATGCGGTTCGGCCCCAACCGGGTAGGTCCGTTCGGGCTGTTGCAGAGCCTGGCCGACGGTATCAAGCTGGCCCTCAAGGAGGGGCTGATCCCGGCCGGTGTGGACAAGCCGATCTACCTGATGGCACCGGTCATCTCGGTGATCCCGGCGATCATGGCGTTCGCCGTCATCCCGATGGGCGGTGAGGTGTCGGTGTTCGGGCACACCACCGCATTGCAGCTGACCGATCTGCCGGTGGCGGTGCTCTACGTGCTGGCCGTCACCTCGATCGGTGTCTACGGAATCGTGCTGGCCGGCTGGGCTTCCGGATCGACCTACCCGCTGCTGGGCGGCCTGCGCTCCAGCGCCCAGGTGGTGTCCTACGAGATCGCGATGGCGCTGTCCTTCGTGGCGGTGTTCCTGTACGCGGGCACGATGTCGACCTCGGGAATCGTTGCCGCCCAGCACAGCACCTGGTTCGTCGTGTTGCTGCTGCCGTCGTTCCTGATCTACGTGACCTCGATGGTCGGCGAGACCAACCGGGCCCCGTTCGACCTGCCCGAGGCCGAGGGTGAACTGGTCGGCGGTTTCCACACCGAGTACTCCTCGCTGAAATTCGCCATGTTCATGCTGGCCGAGTACGTCAACATGACGACCGTGTCGGCGCTGGCCGCCACGATGTTCCTCGGCGGCTGGCAGGCACCGCTGCCGTTCAGCCTGATCGAGGGCGCCAACACCGGGTGGTGGCCGCTGCTGTGGTTCATCGCGAAGGTGTGGGGCTTCCTGTTCCTGTTCATGTGGCTGCGGGCCACCCTGCCCCGGATGCGCTACGACCAGTTCATGACGCTGGGGTGGAAGGTGCTGATCCCGCTGTCGCTGGGCTGGATCGTGGTCGTCTCGGTCACCAAGACCCTGCGCAACCAGGGCGCCCCGGCCTGGACGACGGCCGCGGTCAGCGGTGCGGCGATCGCCGCACTGGCCATCGTGGTGATGATCCGGCGCGCTGTGCGTCGGCGCGCCATCCCGCACTTCACGCTGCCCACCGGTCCCGACGCGGTGAGTTCCTTCCCGATTCCCCCGATCCCGAGTCCGCCGCGCACGCAACCGAAGGAGTACTCCGATGTCCAAGGTCGGTGACGCACTTGCCGGATTCGGTGTCACGTTCAAGGCGATGCTGCACAAGCCGATCACCGAGCAGTACCCGGAGAAGCCCGGGCCGGTCGCTGGGCGCTATCACGGCCGGCATCAGCTCAACCGGTACGCCGACGGCCTGGAGAAGTGCATCGGCTGCGAGCTGTGCGCCTGGGCGTGTCCGGCCGACGCCATCTTCGTCGAGGGCGCCGACAACACCGAGGAGCAACGATTCTCGCCCGGCGAACGGTACGGGCGTGTTTATCAGATCAACTATCTGCGGTGCATCGGTTGCGGGTTGTGCATCGAGGCCTGCCCCACGCGGGCGCTGACCATGACCAACGACTACGAGATGGCCGACGACAATCGCGCCGACCTGATCTACGGCAAGGATAAATTGCTCGCCCCGCTGACGGCGGACATGACCGCGCCGCCGCACGCCATGGCCGAGGGCAGCACCGATGAGGACTACTACCGCGGCAACATCCGCACCGACGGACTGGCGCGGCCATCGGAGGCGACCCGATGACGGCGACCTCGACCGGTGAGGCAGTGGTGTTCTGGGTGCTCGGCGCGCTGGCGCTGGCGGCGGCGATCGGTGTGGTGGCCGCGCCCAAGGCGGTGTACTCCGCGTTGTTCCTCGCCGTCACGATGATCAACCTGGCGGTGCTCTACATCGCCCAGGACGCGGTGTTCCTCGGCGTCGTGCAGATCGTCGTCTACACCGGCGCGGTGATGATGCTCTTCCTGTTCGTGCTGATGCTCATCGGTGTGGACTCCTCGGAATCACTGGTGGAAACCCTGCGCGGGCAGCGCGTTGCAGCCATCGTCGCCGGGCTGGGTTTCGGGGTCCTGTTGACCGGCAGCATCGGCAGCGCATCGGTGGGCGGGACCGCGGGTGGCTTCACCGGACTGGCCGAAGCGAATGCCGGAGGCAACGTCGAGGGGCTGGCCGTGCTGATCTTCACCCGCTACGTCTGGGCTTTCGAGCTGACCAGCGCGCTGCTCATCACCGCCGCCGTCGGTGCGATGCTGCTGGCCCACCGGGAACGCTTCGACCGGCGCAAGACGCAACGCGAGCTGGCCACCGAGCGGTTCGCACCCGGCGGGCATCCGACACCGCGGCCCAATCCCGGTGTGTATGCCCGGCACAACGCCGTCGACATGCCCGCCCGGCTACCCGACGGCACCGCCGCACCCAGCTCGGTCAGTTCGGTGCTCATCCCGCGAAACAGCGCACCGCGGGGGCATGAATCGTGAACCCGGCGAACTACCTGTATCTGTCCGCGCTCATCTTCACCATCGGAGCCGCCGGAGTCTTGCTGCGCCGCAACGCCATCGTGATGTTCATGTGTGTCGAGCTGATGCTGAATGCGGCGAATCTGGCATTCGT
Organism: Arthrobacter sp. SLBN-53; assembly: GCF_006715585.1. Classification (NCBI taxonomy): domain Bacteria; kingdom Bacillati; phylum Actinomycetota; class Actinomycetes; order Micrococcales; family Micrococcaceae; genus Arthrobacter; species Arthrobacter sp. SLBN-53. Next base: position 4,406,942 of record NZ_VFNN01000001.1, on the reverse strand, counting down.
CACCTTCGCCAGGATGCACGGCAACCTCGACGGTCAGGTCGTCGCGTTCTTCGTGATGGTGGTTGCCGCCTGCGAGGTGGTCGTCGGCCTGGCGATCATCATGGCGATCTTCCGGGCCCGTCAGTCCGCCTCGGTGGACGCGGCCAGTCTGCTGAAGAACTGATATGGGCACGCTGAGCTGGCTGCTGATCGCGCTGCCGTTGGCGGGGTCGACGGTGCTGCTGCTCGGCGGCCGCGCCACCGACCGGTGGGGCCACCTGTTCGGATGCGCCACCGCCCTCGGATCTTTCGTCCTGGGTGTGCTGCTGTTCGTCGATCTGCTCGGGCGGGCCGCCGAGGACCGCACCGTCGCCCAGACGCTGTTCACGTGGGTGCCGGTCGGACAGCTGCGGGTGGATTTCGGGTTGCAGGTCGACGCGCTCTCGATCTGTTTCGTCCTGCTGATCACCGGGGTCGGCTCGTTGATCCACCTGTACTCGGTGGGCTACATGAGAGCGGACGTCGGTCGTCGACGTTTTTTTGCCTACCTCAACCTGTTCCTGGCGGCGATGCTGCTGCTGGTGCTCGCCGACAACTTCCTGGGTCTGTACATGGGTTGGGAGGGCGTCGGGCTGGCGTCCTACCTGCTGATCGGCTTCTGGTCGCACAAGCCGAGTGCGGCGACGGCGGCCAAGAAGGCATTCGTGGTCAACCGGGTCGGTGACATCGGCTTGGCGGTGGCGTTGATGGTGATGTTCTCCTCGGCCGGAACCGTCTCCTACGCCGGGGTTTTCGATGCGGCCACGCGGATGCCCGAGAGCACACTGACCGCCATCGGATTACTGCTTCTGCTCGCGGCGTGCGGCAAATCGGCCCAGGTGCCGCTGCAGTCCTGGCTCGGTGATGCGATGGAGGGTCCGACGCCGGTGTCGGCGCTCATCCACGCCGCCACCATGGTCACCGCGGGGGTGTATTTGATCGTGCGCTCGGGGCCGGTGTTCAACCTGGCGCCCGGCGCGCAGGTCGCGGTCACCATCGTCGGCGCGGTCACGCTGCTGTTCGGCGCGGTGATCGGTTGTGCCAAGGACGATATCAAGAAGGCGCTGGCGGCCTCGACGATGAGCCAGATCGGCTACATGGTGCTGGCCGCCGGCCTCGGCCCGGCCGGTTATGCGGTGGCCATCATGCATCTGATCACCCACGGCTTCTTCAAGGCCGGGCTGTTCCTCGGTGCCGGGTCGGTGATGCACGGGATGAACGACGAGACCGATATGCGCCGGTTCGGCGGGCTTCGCTCGGTCATGCCGATCACGTTCGTCACGTTCGGCCTCGGTTATCTCGCCATCATCGGTGTGCCTCCGTTCGCCGGGTTCTTCTCCAAGGACGCCATCATCGAAACCGCTTTCGGGGCAGGCGGAGTCAAAGGAATCCTGCTCGGCGGAGCGGCCCTGCTGGGCGCCGGGATCACCGCGTTCTACATGACCAGGGTCATGTTGATGACATTCTTCGGCCGACGGCGCTGGGATGAGCACACCACCCACCCGCACGAGTCGCCGGCGGTCATGACCGCCCCGATGATCGTCCTCGCGCTCGGATCGGTCGGAGCCGGAGCGGTGCTCGCGGTCGGCGGTGGGTTGGCGGACTGGCTGGAGCCTGTGGTCGGGGAGCACGAGGCGCACCACATCATGCCGGTATGGGCGATGACGGCCATCATCCTGACGGTGGTGGCGATCGGCGTCGGGATCGCCTACCGCATGTACGCCACCCAGCAGATTCCCGAGACCGCGCCGTCCGGTTCGCCGCTGACCGTCGCCGCCCGCAACGACCTCTACGGCGATGCATTCAACGAGCGGTTCCTGATGCGTCCCGGCAGGCAGGTGACCGTGGGTCTGGTCGAGATCGACGAGGACATCGTCGAGGGCGCCACCCGCGGCCTGGCCACCGTCATCGTCGACGCCTCCCAACGGTTGCGGAGATGGCAGACCGGATTCGCCCGGTCGTATGCACTGTCCATGCTGGCCGGCACGGTCCTGGTGATCGGGGCGATACTGATGGTGAGGATCTGGTGACCGGCGTCGGCTGGCTGACCGCACTGTGGGCGGTGCCGATGATCGGGGCCGCGATCGTCATCCTGCTGCCCTCCAAGGTGTTCGCCCGGTGGGCCGCACTCGCGGTGTCCCTGGCCGTCCTGGCCGTCGCGGTGCTACTGGCCGTCGGTTTCGACCCGGCCGGGCCGCAATTCCAGTTCGTCGAAGACCATCCCTGGATCCCGAGCTTCGGCACCGGCTACATCCTGGGCCTGGACGGTATCGCGCTGGCCCTGGTGGTGCTCACGGCGGTGTTGGTACCGCTACTGATCGTGGCGGGCTGGAACGACGGTCATGCCGATCGCGCGCGGTCCACCCAGTCCTATCTGGCCTTGACGCTGGCCGTCGAGGCGATGGTGCTCATCTCGTTGGTGGCGCTCGACGTGCTGCTGTTCTACGTGTTCTTCGAAGCCATGCTCATTCCGATGTACTTCCTGATCGGCGGGTTCGGCGGAGCACACCGCAGCGCCGCCGCCGTGAAGTTCCTGTTGTACAACCTGTTCGGCGGGCTCATCATGCTGGCCGCGGTGATCGGGCTCTACGTCGTCACCCTCGACGATCTCGGTGGCACCTTCGATTTCCGCGCGATCGTCGCCGCCGTGCAGAGCGGTCAGCTCGCCGTCGATCCCGCATTGCTCAACGCTCTGTTCCTCGGCTTCATGTTCGCCTTCGCCGTCAAGGCACCGCTGTGGCCGTTCCACCGGTGGCTGCCCGATGCCGCCGTCGAATCCACCCCGGCGACTGCGGTGCTGATGATGGCCGTCGTCGACAAGGTCGGTACGTTCGGCATGCTGCGGTACTGCCTGCAGCTGTTTCCCGATGCCACCAAGACGTTCCAACCGGTGATCATCACGCTGGCCGTCATCGGCATCATCTACGGTGCCGTCGTCGCGATCGGACAGACCGATGTGATGCGGCTGATCGCCTACACGTCGATATCGCACTTCGGGTTCATCATCCTCGGCATCTTCGTGCTGACCAGCCAGGGCCAGGCAGGGTCCACGCTGTACATGGTCAACCACGGCATCTCCACCGCCGCCCTGTTCCTGATCGCCGGATTCCTGGTGTCGCGCAGGGGGTCCCGGTTCATCGCCGATTACGGCGGGATCCAGAAGGTGGCCCCGGTGCTGGCAGGCACATTCCTGATCGCGGGCCTGGCCACCCTGTCGCTGCCGGGGCTCGGGCCGTTCATCAGTGAGTTCCTGGTGTTGATCGGCACATTCAGCCGGTTCCCGGTGCTGGCGGTCATCGCCGCGCTGGCGCTGGTGCTGTCGGCGATCTACATCCTGTGGGCCTACCAGCGGATGATGACCGGGCCGGTGGCACGCGGCAACGAGTCACTACGTGACCTGGTCCCCCGCGAACTGTTCGTGGTGGCACCGCTGATCGTGCTGCTGCTCGTGCTGGGCATCTATCCCAAGCCTGCGCTCGATGTCATCAATCCCGCCGTCACCCACACGCTGACCACGATCGGCGTGCAGGATCCGAGGCCCGCCACCGCGGAAGGAGACGGCCGATGAACGTCGAGGCGCCGCACATCGAATACGGGCAACTGGCACCGCTTCTGATCATCCTCGGCGTCGCGGTGGCAGGCATCCTGGTGGAAGCCTTCGTCCCCCGCCGCCATCGCTACGGCACCCAACTCGTGCTGGCGCTGGGCGGGCAGATCGCCGCGTTGGTCGCGGTGGTGTCGGTGACGGCCGGGTTGGGATCCTCCCCGGGCAACAGTGCCGCGGTGGGCTCGCTGGCCGTCGACCGGCCGGCGCTGTTCTTGCAGGGACTGTTGCTGCTGATCGGCATCCTCGGTGTGCTGCTGGCCGCCGAGCGCCGCATCCCAGCCTCGGCAGGCGGCGGACTGGACGGTTTCACCCCGCAGGCCGCCGCGGTACCGGGAAGTGTGGCCGAAAAGGTCGCCGCCAAAGCCGTTGTGGCGCAGACCGAGATCTTCCCGCTGATGATGTTGGCGTTGGCGGGCATGATGATCTTCGGCGCCGCCGACGACCTGTTGACGATGTTCGTGGCCCTGGAGGTGTTGTCGCTGCCGCTGTACCTGATGTGCGGGCTGGCCCGACGGCGGCGGTTGGTCTCACAGGAGGCCGCGCTCAAGTACTTTCTGCTCGGCGCGTTCGCCTCGGCGTTCTTCCTGTACGGGATCGCGTTGTTGTACGGCTATGCCGGCGGCTTCGGACTCGACGATATCGCCACCGCGATCGCCGGCAACGGCCCGCATCCCGCGGGCGGGCCGGCGTTGGCCCTGGCGGGTGCCGGCCTGCTGGCGGTCGGCATCCTGTTCAAAGTCGGCGCCGTTCCTTTTCATTCGTGGATCCCGGATGTGTACCAGGGCGCCCCGACGCCGGTGACGGCGTTCATGGCGGCGGCGACCAAGATCGCGGCGTTCGGCGCGATGTTGCGCATCTTCTACGTCGCGCTGCCGGGTTTGGCAGCCGATTGGCGGCCGATGATGTGGATCATCGCGATCGTCACCATGGTGGTCGGCACGCTCACCGCCGTCACCCAGAGCGACGTCAAGCGCATGTTGGCCTACTCGGCGGTGGCGCACACCGGGTTCATCCTCACCGGTGTCATCGCGCTCGACGATGCAGGGGTGTCGGCGACGCTGTTCTATTTGTTCGCCTACGGTTTCAGCACCCTCGGTGCGTTCGCGCTGGCCGGCCTGGTGCGCCGTGCCGATGGCGAGGAGGAGACCGCACTGGCGCAATGGGCCGGGCTCGGCCGGCGGTATCCGGTGGTCGGCGTGGTGTTTTCGCTGTTCCTGTTGGCCTTCGCAGGCATCCCGCTGACCAGTGGGTTCGTCAGCAAGTTTGCGGTGTTCAAGGCCGCGGCCCAGGGCGGCGGCGGTGCGTTGGTGATCATCGGAGTGATCGCCAGCGCGGTGGCCGCCTATTTCTATGTGCGGGTGATCGTGCTGATGTTCTTCACCGATCCGCCGGCGGATGCGCCCGAGGTGGTGGCACCGAGTGTGTTCACCACCGGCGCGGTGACGGTGACCGCGGCGGTCACGTTCGCCCTCGGTGCGCTCCCCCAACCACTGCTGGACCTGGTGAACGACGCGCAACAGTTCGTGCGTTAACTCACCGCGTCGCGTACCCGCCCGGCGATCAATTCGTACATGCCGCGGGTGACGTCGGCTGCGTCGCTCATGATGTTGTACCCGTGGTCGACATCGGGCACCTCGACATAGTCGACCAGTGCTGCGACCGCATCGAGACTCTTGGCATACTCCGCGGCTTCGTCGCGCAACCGGTCGTACTCACAGGCGATCACCAGTGCCGGTGCGATACCGGCGATCTCGTCGGCGTTGTCGCCCCATGCCGGTGAGGCAAGCGGGTCACGACGGCGCTGCCGGTCGGGGATGTAGGCGGTGTCGAAGACCTCACCCATCCACGGTTTCATGACCGCCTGGCCACCCCGTGGGGATCTCTTGTGCCCGGTCGCGGTCACCAAATCCAGCGGCGCGTAGTGCAAGACCTGCAGGGCGATGGACGGGCCACCGTGGATGAGGCTCAGCCGGGATACCGACGCGGACAGGTTGCCCCCAGCGCTCTGGCCGCCCACGCACAGCCGCCCTCCCGGCCAGTCCCGTTCGTCGGCACCGGCCCATGTCACGACGTCGTAGAGCTGCTCGACGGCGACCGGAAAGCGGTGATCGGGGGCCAGCAGATAGTCGGGGTTGACGACGACGACGTTGGCGCGGGTGGCCAGGAACCGGCACCAGGGGTCGTCCTGCTCGCGGTGTCCGACGACGAACCCGCCGCCGTGGATGTTGACGTACACGCCGTCCGGATCACCCTCGGGACGGTAGATGTCGGCCTCGGTGTCGCCGTGCCGGGTCGGGATGGCGACCGTGCTGACCCGTGCCGGGATATCGGCAAAGCGCACAGCCTGCTTGGGACTCGGATTCACGACCCGGGAGAACAACCGGGCCAGAGTGTCGGCGATCAAGGGGGTCGACAACACGGACACGACGAGGCACACCTTTCAACAGATGACGTCAAACATCCTTTACGTCTCGACCATACGCATGGCACCGGCGATGTGGGTGTCGCGCATCGCGGCCCGTGGGCGCGATGGGTCGGGGATCACAGGACGATGCCGTTGACCACGATGGCCGTGGTCTGCTGCACCCATTGATCATCGAGTTCCTGCCCCGGGGTGAGCAGCATGCGTAACAGCGTGGCGCCGCCGATCAATTCGATGAGCCGTTGCGGATCCACACTCTCGAGCACCTCGCCGCGCTCGACGGCGTGCATAAGACGCAATCGGACCACCTCGAACAGTCCGGTGAACCGACTCATCACCCGGTCGCTGAGGTCGGGATCGGCCGCCATGTCCGCGATCAGGCCGGGTAGCGCCGCCCGCACGACCGGGCTGGTGAACACCGCGCCCGCCGCCGCGATCATCGCTCGCACATCGGAGGCGATATCGCCCTCGGGCATGTTCAGTGCGGTGGGTGCAGTCGGGAATGCCGCCTCGTGCACCAACTCGGCCTTGCTCGACCATCGGCGATACAACGCCGTCTTCGTGGTGCCTGCCCGCTCGGCCACCGCCGCCATGGTCACGTTCGCATAGCCGATCTCGACGAGCAGGTCCACTGTCGCCGACAGGATGGCGGCATCGATCCGTGGGTCGCGCGGCCGGCCGGCACCCTTGTCAACCGATGGCAAGTCTGATTTCATAACGCTACCCAGCGTATCGTAATTCGGACCGGAAGGAAGCCCCGTGGCCAATGACCCGGCTGTCGAGGACGTCAGCCGCCTGCAGCGCTCCACCCGCGACACCAGCACGCTGCCCGACGTCCTGTCGCGCTGGCTGGCAACCCAGGTACCCGAGCGCTCGGCACCGCAGGTTTTCCTCGAAAGCGGTGTCGACGCCAACGGGATGTCGTCGGAGACGATCCTGCTGACCGCACGTTGGGACGAGGAAACCCTTCCCCTGGTCGCCCGCGTGGCCCCCACCGCTGCCGATGTCCCGGTCTTCTCCTCCTACCGGCTTGACCATCAGTTCGACCTCATGCGGCTCGTCGACGAACTCACCGACGTCCCGGTGCCCGCGGTGCGATGGATCGACGTCGGCGGCGAGGTGCTGGGCACCCCGTTCTTCCTGATGGACCGTGTGCCCGGCGACGTCCCACCCGATGTCATGCCCTATACCTTCGGGGGCAACTGGTTCGCCGACGCGCCGCAGGCACGTCGGCGGGAACTGCAGGACGCCACGGTCGAGGTATTGGCGAAACTGCACGCCATACCGGATGCAGCACAGCGCTTCTCCTTCCTCACCGAGGCCGACCCACCGGCAGATTCGCCCCTGCGTCGCCATTTCGGCTGGCTCAGGCAATGGTACGAGTTCGCCGTCGCCGATATCGGGCGCTCCCCCCTTGTCGAGCAGGCGCTGACGTGGCTCGACGAGAACTTCCCGACCGATACCGCGTCCGGCATACCGGTGCTGGTATGGGGCGATTCGCGAGTCGGCAATGTCCTGTACGAGGACTTCCGGCCGGTGGCCGTGCTCGATTGGGAGATGGCGACCGTGGGCCCGCGTGAACTCGATGTCTCGTGGCTGATCTTCGCGCACATGGTCTTCCAGGAGCTCGCCGGACTCGCCGGACTCGCCGGGCTACCGGATGTGCTGCGCGAGGACGATGTGCGCGACACCTACCAGCGGCTGACCGGGGTGACGCTCGGTGATCTGCGCTGGTTCTACATCTACTCCGCGGTGATCTGGTGCTGCGTCTTCATGCGCACCACCGCGCGCCGGGTCCATTTCGGGGAGATGGATGCCCCCGATGACGTCGAGTCGACTTTCTACCACGCTTCCCTGCTACGACGACTGCTCGAGGAGAACTGATGCTCGGACCGATGGATGAGTTCCCGATTCACCAAGTGCCGCAACCGATCGCCTGGCCGGGATCATCGGATCGCAACTTCTACGACCGGTCCTATTTCAACGCACACGACCGAACCGGGGACATCTTCCTCATCTCCGGCATCGGCTACTACCCTAACCTCGGCGTCAAGGATGCCTTCGTCCTGATCCGCCGTGGAGACACCCAGACCGCGGTGCACCTTTCCGACGCCATCGACCAGGACCGGCTGCGTCAACATGTCAACTCCTACCGGGTCGATGTCCTCGAGCCGTTGCAGCAGTTGCGGATCACCATGGACGAGACCGAGGGGATCGCCGCCGATCTCACCTGGAACGGCCTGTGCGACGTGGTGCAGGAACAGCCGCATCTGATGCGGCAGGGCAACCGGGTGACCCTGAACGCTCAGCGTTTTGCCCAATTAGGCTCGTGGAGCGGTCATCTCGATATCGACGGCGAGCGCATCACGGTCGATCCGGCCACCTGGATCGGCTCCCGCGATCGGTCCTGGGGCATCCGTCCGATCGGTGAAGCCGAACCCGCGGGCCGGCCCGCCGACCCGCCGTTCGAGGGCATGTGGTGGCTTTACGTGCCGATGGCCTTCGACGACTTCTCCATCGTCATGATCATCCAGGAGGCGCCCGACGGGTTCCGCTCCCTCAATGATTGCACCAGGGTGTTCAAGGACGGTCGTGTCGAGCAGCTCGGCTGGCCGCAGGTCAAGATCCACTACCGTTCCGGCACGCGCATCCCCACCGGGGCCACCATCTCCACGACGACGGCCACCGGGGCGGAGTTACGTTTCGACGTGGAATCCAAACTGCCGGTACCCATTCACGTCGGCGGCGGCTATGGCGGTGATCCGGACTGGATTCACGGCGTATGGAAGGGCGAGAACTTCTCCGAGCGCCGCACCTACGATATGACCGATCCTGCGATCATGGGACGATCGGGTTTCGGCGTCATCGACCACGTCGGACGGGCATTGTGCACCGAAAGCGGAACCACAAGCGAGGGCTGGGGTTTGTTCGAACACGGCGCGTTGGGCCGCCACGATCCCTCCGGATTCGCCGACTGGCTCACCGTCGCCCCGTAGATCCTGGGCGTTTCAGGCCGCCCAGAACAAGGCCGCGCCCGCGCCCGCCTCGACCAGAGCGTAGAACCAGTTGGGGTAGAAGGACGTCCGGTCGCCGACCGCCGCGGAGATGACCCGACCGAGGGCCATTCCGGCCAGCGCCACACCCACGGTCAGCAGAATGCCCGTGCGGACGGCATCGGGCGCGGTCAGCGCGTAGCCCAGCACGCCGGCGATCGCGATGCCGAAGCCGCCGTACACGGCGCGCACCTCGGCCCGCTGGGTGTCCGAGGTCACGGCAAAACCGAAGGGGCACAACAATGCCGCCGGCGCGGCCAACGCGTACAGCCCCATTCCGGCGAAGAACACCCCGACCGACACGATGACGACTGCTGCCACGGTAACCTCCTGATCGATGGTGAGGAGTCCAGCATGTCAGCGACGGAGGGGACCGAGCTTCCACAAACCTGCTATCCGGCGGTGTGGATCTGGCCGGGCCTGGCGCTGTACTCCGGTCCAGGGTTGGGCCTCGACCCGCATTCGGGGTCGGTGTGGTGTCTGGCCGTCGGGGTGGATGCACCACTGACCGTCGAGATCGACGGGTTTCGGGTCACCGCGCGCACCGCGCTCATCCCGCCCCGGCTGACCCACCATCTGACGATGACGGGACCGCTGGTGTCCTGTTATCTGGATCCGGCCACACAACGAAGCGCGGCCTGCCGCAGCCAGTTCCGTGACGTCGTCCACGGTATCGGCATCGGGCACCGCTTCGAACAGCTCCTGCTTAGCCCACCGCGTAACGACCAGGAAGCCCGGCGCTGGCTCGACACCGCAGCTCCCGAGGAACTACACCCGGTGGATCCCCGGATGGAACTGGCCGCCAAACAGATTCGTGACGATCCGGTCAACGCGGCACGGGCCGCGGAGCTCGCCGCCGAAGCCGGCCTCTCCGAATCCCGCTTCCTGCATCTGTTCTCCGCCGAGATCGGTACCAGCCTGCGTCGGTACCGGATGTGGTGCCGGCTGATGCACGCGGGCACCGAACTCGCGGCGGGGGCCAACCTCACCACCGCTGCCGTCGAGGCCGGTTTCGCCGGCTCGTCGCATCTGTCCGATCGCTTCAAGTCAACGTTCGGCCTATCGGCCACCCAGCTGCTGGCCACCGGCTTGACCATTCGGACCCCGTGAGTCAGGCGCCCACTTCGGCGGGCGCAACAGCGGCCGGGGTGCGCGAACCCGATTGCACCCGGCCGAAAGTCATCGACTCCTCGATCCGGTCGAACCGGTGCTCAAAGGTGTCCAGCGCGTAGTTGTGCCGCACTTTCCACGGCCGGCGGGTACCCGACTTCGGCAGCGCATGCAGAGCGCGGGTCACATAGCCGGCCGCCAGGTCGAACGTCGGCTTCTCGGGCATGTCCACCGACCCAAGGTGCGGGTAGGCATGCGTGTAGCCCTTCTCGTCCATATAGGCGAGCAGCCTGGCCACCGCACGCGCGGTCATATCGGCCCGCAACGTCCACGAGGCGTTGGTGTAGCCGATACACCACGCCATGTTCGGGACGTCCTCGAGCAGATATTCCTTGTAGACGAATCGGTCGGTCGGATCGATGGGCGCACCGTCGATGCTGATCTGGATACCACCGAGTGCCAGGAGCTGCAGCCCGGTGGCGGTGACGATGATGTCGGCGTCGATGCGATCGCCGGACTTCAACACGATCCCGTCGGCGTCGACATGGTCGATGTGATCGGTCACCACATCGGCCCGGCCCGCGCTGATGTCGTCGAACAGATCACCGTCGCGCACCAGGCACATACGTTGGTCCCACGGGTTGTAGCGCGGCTTGAAATGCACGTCTACCGGGTAACCGCTCGGCAGCGCACTGATGGTGGTCTGCCGGATCAGCTTGCGTCCCAGCTTGGGCATGCTGCGGAAGAACACGTAGATGAAGTAGTGCATCCAGGCGTTGCGGAATCGCACCACCTGATGGGCGATCTTGCGCGGCAACATCCGCCGGACCGCCTCGGTGGGTTTGGGCACCGCGGGCATGGACATCATGTAAGTCGGCGAGCGCTGCAGCATCGTGACGTGACCCGCCGTGGCGGACAGCGCGGGCACCAGGCTGATGGCGGTGGCGCCACTGCCGATCACCACGATGCGCTTGTTGGCGTGGTCGAGATCCTCCGGCCAGAACTGCGGGTGCACGACCGTGCCGCCGAAGTTCTCGATGCCGGGGAACTCCGGGGTGTACGGCTCGTCGTAGTTGTAGTAGCCGGTGCCGAAGAACAGGAACCGGCATCGATACGTGGTCGCGGCGCCGTCGTGTTGGGCGTGTACCGTCCAGGTGTCGGTCGAGGAATCCCAGTCGGCCGAGGACACCTGCGTGCCGAACCGGATGTGCCGGTCGATACCGAGCTTTCGGGCCGTGGCGACCAGGTAGTCGCGGATGTCGGCGCCCTCGGCAACGTGGTCGCGACCGGTCCACGGCTCGTACGGGAAGCTCAGCGTGAAGATATCGCTATCGGAACGAATCCCCGGATAACGGAACAGGTCCCAGGTGCCGCCGATGCGTTCGCGCCGCTCCAGGATGGTGTAGCTCAGGTTCGGGTTGCGCTCGCGGATACGGTAGGCGGCGTTGATCCCGGAGATGCCCGCCCCGATGATCAGTACATCGCTGAACTCGGCTTCGTCAGCCTCGGCACGCTCGGCCATCGGACAACCTCCTCGTGGTCCTCTCCCGTACCAACCACCATAGGACCTCAGGTGCGCAATGCGTCAACGATCTGGGCCAACGAGTCTGTCTCGATGGGTCCCGGCTGGTAGATGCAGATCCGGTCGGAGATGCCCGCCACCCGGTCCCGGATGTGGTCGGCAATCTCGGTCGGAGTACCGCATGCCGCAATGGTGTGCAGCACCTCGTCATCGATCAGCGATCCCATCTCGGCCCATTTGCCCTGCTTGGACAGGGCATTGAGCTCGGGCTGCAAATCTCCCCAACCGTGGATGTCCAGGACGGGTCGGTAGGCCGGCGTCGATCCGTAGAACGCCAGCAACTGCCGGGTCGCGCGGTGGTCGTCGTCGGCGTCGGAGGCCACCGAGACGATGATCTCCGGGACCACGGCCAGATCCGCACGGGTGCGCCCGGCGGCGGCCAGACCCTTGTCGACCGCGGTCATGGTGACCTCGTGCAGAAACTTCTTGTTGCCGAAGGGCATCACCAGCAGCCCGTCGGCGTACTGGGCGGTGGCCCTGGTCAGCCGCGGCCCGAGCGCGCCGACATAGATCGGCGGAGGTCCGTACGGGTTGTCCCGCGGGGTGAAGGTCGGCGTCATCAGCGTGTGCCGGTAGAACTCGCCGCGGAAATCCAACCGCTCACCGGTCTGCCAGGTGCTGAAGATCGCGCGAAGCGCGCCGACGAGTTCGACCATCCGTTCCACCGGCCGGTCGAAGTCCGCACCGAATCGCTTCTCGATCTGCGTGCGGATCTGGGTGCCCAGTCCGAGGGTGAACCGCCCCTCGGTCAGGATCTGGTGATCGATGGCCTGATGGGCCAGGTGAATCGGATTGCGGGGAAAGGCGATTGCCACATTGGTCATCAGGTCCAGCCCACCGACCGTGGACGCCAGGGTCAGGGGGGCGAACACATCGTGGGGCCCCTCGAAGGTGAACACACCGCTGGCCCCGGCGTCGCGCAACTCGCGAGCGCGCTCGGCAGCTCCGGACAGTGCATGCAGTGCAGTCATCACCTTCACAGGCCGTCACACTAATGCGATTCCGATGCGAAATTGCAGGCAACGCCCACCTTGGCGCGCCGAGACGGCACACTGGGTGCCGTGACCGATGTGATCGTGGTGGGGGCGGGGTTTGCTGGTCTGTCGGCAGCGCGCGAGTTGACCGGACTCGGCCACGACGTGCTGGTGCTGGAGGGCCGCGACCGCGTCGGCGGGCGCTCCTACACCGCGACCGTGGCCGGGGTGTCGGTCGACCTTGGCGCCACCTTCGTCGGCCCCACCCAGGACGCCGTGCGGGAACTGGCCGCCGAACTGGGCTGTGCGACGGTGCCGACATACAGCCGCGGTAAGAACCTGATCCACTGGCACGGCACGGTGCGGTCCTACCGCAGCACCATCCCGAAACTGTCGCTGATCGAGCTTCTCGATGTCTCCCGTATCCAATGGCGCTTCGACCGGTTGTCCCGGCTCATCCCGGTCGCCGACACCTGGTCGGCGCCGGCTGCGGCCAGGCTGGACCAGAAGAGCCTGGAGGGCTGGCTGCGAGCCGTGCACGCAAGCGCCTCGACACGCAACCTGATGGCCATCATGTCCCGCGTCACCTGGGGCGCTGAGCCCGACGAGGTCTCCATGCTGCACGCCGTGCGCTATGTCAAGGCCGCCGGCGGGCTGGCCCGGATGCTCGACGTCAAGGGTGGTGCACAGCAGGACCACTTCCCGGCGGGCACCCAGCCGATCGCCGAGCGGATGGCCGCGGAACTGGGCGAACGCGTTCTGACATCAGCTCCGGTACAAGGCGTTTCACGCACGGAGAGCGGATACGTTGTCGAATCCGGGCGCGGCACGCATACCGCACGGGCGGTGATCATCGCGATTCCGCCCGCCCATCGCGGTGCGATCGACTTCGAGCCGGCACTGCCCGCCGGACATGCCGCGCTCATCCCGAACTGGCCGCAGGGCAATCTGAGCAAGGCGTACGCCGCCTACGAGACCCCGTTCTGGCGCACAGCCGGGTGCTCGGGTGAGTCACTGTCCGATGAGGGACCGGTGTTCATCACCTTCGATGTCAGCCCGGGCGACCGGGGTCCCGGCGTGCTGTTGGGTTTCGCCTCGGCACGCACATTCGACCCGCTCTCCCCCGCCGCGCGCCGCGAGCAGGCCCTGCGGTGCTTTGTGACGTTGTTCGGCGATGAGGCCGCCCGACCCATCGACTATCTCGACCATTGTTGGAGCGCCGAGCCGTTCGCACCGGGCGGTCCCACTGCGGCCGTGCCGCCGGGATCCTGGACCGCGCACGGTGCGCATCTGCGCACACCGGTCGGCGGGATCTTCTGGGCAGGCACCGAAACCGCCGACGAATGGACCGGCTTCCTCGACGGCGCGGTCCGCTCGGGCCGGCGCGCCGCCGCCGAGGCCACCACCTACCTCACGAGCATCACGAGCTGATGCGTTGCCCGCCGACGCCTTCGGCGAGTGAGCGCAGCCGGCGGTTCACCTCTGCCGGGCATTCCAGTATCGCGCAGTGTCCACCGGGCAGCTCGGCGAACTCGGCGAGCTGGGGAGCATTTTCGGCGATGTGCCGTGAGGCATTGATGGGCAACAACCGGTCCTGCGTGCTTCCGATGACCAAGGTCGGCACCACCAGATTCGACAACGAGATATGTTGCGCGCCAAGACCATCGACCAGCACCCTGGCCCATCCGCCGCGCCCGGCGGGTGGGGTGGTGGCGAACAGCCGGTACACCAGCTCGCCCACCTCCGGCTCGGCGGCGGCACCGACGGCCAGGTAGCCGACGAAACGCCTGTTGGCCCGGTCGGCGAGTTTCGGTACGGGGGTGGCGCCAAAAGTCTTGAGCAGGGAGCCCGCGGTCCGCACGCGGGTGGCGGCCAACGCGGCAGGCACCCTGGCCAGTTGGACATCGCGCAGCAGATCTCCGGTGCTGGTGTTGATCAGGGCCACGGCATCGGCGCACTGGGCGACGCGGCGCGGATAGCGTTGCGACCACGAGGTGATCGCGATCCCACCCATCGAGTGCCCGGCGATGACGGCGCGCTCGCCCGGTGCGAGCGCGGCATCGAGCACCGAGTCCAGGTCGGCAGCCAGGTGATTGAGGCTGTACCCGTTGCGCCGGCGCGGGGTCTCGCTGCGACCGTGCCCGCGGTGGTCGTAGGCGATGACGCGGTAATCACCGGCCAGGTCGGCTATCTGATGTGCCCACACCTCGATGGCGCAGGTGATCCCGTGTGCCAACACGATCGGATAGCCGTCATCGGGACCGAACACCTGGGCGTGCAGGCGGGTTCCGTCGGCCGAGCGCACCGTCAGCGGGCGTCCCTGGGGAAGGTCGGGCAGCGTCACGGTGGCTCCAATCCTCGGCATCGTTGCCTGAGCCGGGAGCGTAGCCCCCGTCTCGGTGGGTACTGACGGTTACGTGACCAGTACCGGTTTGACGACGGTTGCGGACCTGGCAGCCGACCAGGCGGATGCGAAGTCGTCGAACGCGAACGTGCTCACCAGCGCCTGCAGCGGCAACCTGCCCTCGTGATACCAGCGGGCGAGCTGCGGGATGAAGACCTGCGGGTCGCTGTCCCCCTCGACCACCCCGCGCACCGTCAGACCCTTGCCCATGATCAGTGTCACCGGCAGCTCCGCGGTCGGCGCGCCCAGACCGACGAGGGCCAAGGTGCCGCGCGCGGCGAGCACCCCGACCGCTGCGGCGATCACCTCCGGTCGGGCCGTGGTGTCGACCGCACCGGCGACTCCCCCGGTCATCCGGATGATCTCGGCGGCGGCATCGGTGGACGTCGGGTCGATGGTCGCGGTGGCGCCGAGTTCGACGGCCAGTGCCCGGCGCTCGGCTACCGGGTCGACGGCGATGATCGTCTCGGCGCCCGCGATCCGCGCACCCATGACCGCGGACAGCCCGACCGCGCCCGCGCCGAACACCACCACACTCGGCGCGCCGCCAAGGACGTTGAGCACCGCGCCGACACCGGTCTGCACACTGCAGCCCAGCGGGGCGGCCAGGGCCGGGTCCATGCCTGCGGGCAACGCCACGGTATTGCGGCTGCCCGCGATCGCGTGGGACGCGAAACTGGACTGACCGAAGAACCCCGCGGTGATGGGGGCCCCGTCCAGCCGCAGTGGGCTCGTCTCGTCGCGGCGGCTCCCGCGCATGTTGAGGTTGGTGGACTGATCGCAATAGGCGGGCCGATCGGCCACACAGTTGCCGCACCGGCCACAGCTGGCGAAGGTCAGCACCACCTGCTCACCGGGGCGCGCCGTGGCCTGCGGACCGGTGGCGAGCACGGTGCCCGCACCCTCGTGACCGAACACCATCGGGGTCTTGGTGCACCAGGACGCCATGGTGATATCGGTGTGGCAGATGCCGACGGCATCGATGCGCACCAACACCTCGTCGCCCACCGGATCGCGGAGTTCGATATCGGTGAGCTGCGGTTCCTGGCCCGGTTCCAGAAGCACCGCGGCACGTGCCTTGATCACTTGACGCATGTTAAATGGTCAGTCATGCGCGCAATACAGATACCCCGACTGGACGGGCCCGAGGCCGCCGAACTGGTCGAGATCGCCGAACCGGATTCCGACGGGGTGGTGATCGACGTGCACGCCGCGGGCGTGGCGTTTCCCGACGCATTGCAGACCCGCGGGCTCTACCAGCACAAGGCGGAGCTGCCCTACATTCCCGGCGCCGAGGTCGCCGGCGTGGTGCGCAGCGCTCCGCAGGGGTCCGGGTTCGGCGCCGGGGATCGGGTGGCCGGACTGTGCATGCTCACCGGTGGGATGGCCGAGGTGGTGACGTTGCCGCCGGACCGGGTGTTCGCGCTGCCGGACAACGTGAGCTTCGAGGCCGGCGCCGGCATCCTGTTCAACGATCTGACGGTGCATTGCGCCCTGCGCACGAGGGGCAGACTCGCCGAGGGCGAGACAGTGCTGGTGCACGGTGCCGCCGGCGGGATCGGCACCTCGGCGCTGCGGCTGGCGCCCGCGTTCGGCGCCGCGCGCACCATCGCGGTCGTCAGCACCGAGGCCAAGGGCGATATCGCCCGTGCCGCCGGGGCGACCGATGTGGTGCTGGTCGACGGCTTCAAAGACGCGGTAAAGGAACTCACCGGCGGCCGTGGGGTCGATATCGTCCTCGACCCGGTCGGCGGTGACCGGTTCACCGACTCGTTGCGGTCGCTGGCCCCGGCCGGCCGACTGCTGGTGGTCGGCTTCACCGGCGGTGAGATTCCCACGGTCCGGGTGAACAGGTTGCTACTCAACAACGTCGACACCATCGGGGTCGGCTGGGGCGCCTGGGCGACAACACATCCCGGTTATCTGGCCGAGCAGTGGACCGAATTGGCACCGTTGTTGGCCTCCGGAGCGATCAGCGCTCCCGCACCCGTGGTGTTCCCCTTCGAACAGGCCGGCGCGGCGATCGCCTCGCTGGAGAACCGGACCGCCGTCGGCAAGGTGGTACTCAAAGTCCGTTGACGCGTCATCCGTTCACGCGTCGACCATTCGGGATGGGCAGGATAAGTCGGGACCGTGTGCCGATCTCATGGGTGGTGGGTACCAATCGCGATGCCGTCCATACCGGTTCGCCGGTGCCCGGGTTGCGGGCGAACCGCGGATACGAGCCGCCGGCAATGGACAGCCGGATCCGCGACCCCGCCGCGAACCGGTGTGCGATCGGGTCGAGATCCAGCCTGAGCACCCCGCTGTCGGCGGGGGTCCGGGTGGCATAGCCGTCGCTGACATTGCGGGAACGGCCGTCGGCTCCGACCTCACTGATCCGCACCGCGACATCACACCAGCCGGTGTCGGTGCGATGGTCCAACTCGACCGAGGGAGTGCCGATCACCTCCACGGGTCGGTCGAGCATCGGCCCGGTGAAGGTGATGACGTCATTGCGGGCCGCCAGCGCAGAATCCTCGCGGTAGCCCCGTGGTGCGAACAACAACCTGCCCCCGATGGTCGGCGTCGGGTCGGCCGGGTCGTAGACGAACCGGGCGGGCGGCCCGTCCACCGGCTGCGGTGTCAGCGCGGCCCGCGGACCCAGCCACCACACTTGCTCTTCGGACGGCGGCGGCCAGGATGACAGGTCACGCCAGCCGTCTCCGGTGACGAAGACCCGCACACCGTCGAACCGCGCACCGGCCAACCAGCCCAACGATTCTCGTAAGACGTCCCCGCCGCCGTCCCCGTGGGTCCAAGGGCCGACGATCAGCGTCGGGCCGGCACCACCGTCACGGAGTCGGCGGTACTGTTCGACGGTCTGGGTGAGGAAGACGTCCTGCCAGCCGCTCACCAACAGCACCGGGGTGCGGGTGCGCTGCAATGCGCGGCCGAGCCGGGCGGGCCGCCAGTACGGATCGGAGACATCCGGGGTGCGTAGCCACGACTCATGCCACGGCGCACGATCCTTCAGGATCTTCGCACCGGCGTCGCGCAGCGGTACGGTCTGCAAGGGTCGGCGCAACCGGCGCGGCATCGTCAGCATCCGGATGATGGTGCGCAGCGTCCCGCCGTCTTCCTGGGTGGCGACCTGATAGCTCCAGGTCAGAAAGTCCGCGAGCGCGAATGAACCGGTGCCCCAGCCGGATTCGGCGAAATCATGTGGAGCCATGCCGATCACCGAGGTGTCCAGCTCCGGGGGCGGGTCCACCAGCAGCGCCCACTGGGTGTAGCCGAGATAGGAGGACCCGACGGTGAACAGTCGCCCACCGAACCAGGGCCGGCCGCGCAGCCAGGTCAACGTGTCCGCCGCATCATCGGACTCCGCATACCCGGGGTGGAAGTCGCCCCCGGAGCCGAAAGTCCCTCGGACACTTTGCATCACCACCTGATATCCGCGCTCGGCGTAGACCGCGGCGGTTACCGTGGCGGGAAGGTTGGCGCGACCGTAGGGAGTGCGGATCAGCACCGTGCCCGCGGGTTCTGCACCGGGGACGAGGGGGGCGTAGACGTCGGTCAGCAGGTCGACACCGTCACGCATGCGGACCGCGATGTCGCGGTCCACCCGGTAGCCGGTGGTCGCCCGCGCCAGCCGCCATCGCGCACTCACCAGGCGGGTGGCCAACCGTACGAGTGGATCGGGTGAGGTGGGTCGAGTGGAAGGCATCACCGACCATTCTGTCCGAATCTGTGTCCGAATCGTCGCCATAATCGTTGGTCGTGGCCACGATCAGTGACTACCGTCGGGGTATGCGCAGCAGTCTGTCCCGTGGAGCACTCGCCGTATCCGTGGCGGGGGCGGCCGCACTGCTGGGCGCGCCCGCGGCCGGCGCCGACGAGAACACCGAGCGCGCATACCTCAACGCGCTGCACAATGCCGGCATCATCCCCGGCTTCTACACCCCCGCCACCGCCCTGGCCAGCGGCCACAAACTGTGCACCACCATGGACGGCGGGGTCGACCAACTCGACGTCGTCGACGTGGTGATCAACGCGGACAAGGTTCCCGAGAACGTGGCGACGTTCATGGTCGGTACCGCGACCATCGCGTTCTGCCCGTGGAACTCACTGAGCGGTTAGGTCATCACAGTCGGGTCGCGGTGACCTCGAGTCCGCGCTTGACCTCGAGCCGTCGCAGCTTGCCCGATGATGTGCGCGGCAGGGTCCCTGGTTTGACGAACACCACCTCGGCGGGCACGACACCGCAGCCCGAGGCCACCTCTTTCATGAGCTCGGCTCGAGCGCCGGCCTCATCGGGACCGCGGAACTCGGCGGTGACCACCAGCCCGGGACGCACCGAACCTTCGCCGATGCCGACCGCCACCACTGCGCCCTCCCGCACGCCCGGCACCCGGGCGGCGATCCGCTCGACCTCGGCGGGAAAGATGTTGCGCCCGGCCATCGTGATGATCTCCTTGGCCCGCCCGCAGACCACCAGCCCGCCGTCGACCAGGTAACCCAGATCGCCGGTGCGAAACCATTCGTCGGCAGGGTGCGGGTGTTCGCCGAGGTAACCGGACATCATCGAGGTGCCCCGGATGGCGACTTCGCCGACCTGCCTGCCGGCGACCTCGGCGGCGACCCCGTCGGAGGGTTCGATGCGCATCTCCATACCCTCGATCGGCGTGCCGAGCACCGCGTGTCTGCGCACCGCGCTGCCCTGCTCGGTGGTGAAGGTGGTCTCGTCGATGCGCAACCCCTGCCCAGGAACGGGAACCGTTACCGCACAAGTGGATTCGGCCAGACCGTAGGACGGCGAAAGGGCTCCTGCGGAGAATCCGAAGCGGGCCATCTCGACGGCGAACCGCTCGGTGAGCTCGCAGTCGACGGGCTCGCCGCCGTTGAGGGCGAACCGCACCGCGGACAGGTCGACATCGGTGACGCGGCGGGAGTACTTGCCGATCATGCCGTAGGCCATGTTGGGCGCCGCGGTCAGCGAGGCCCGGCTCTCCGACAGCCAGTTCAGCCACCGGAACGGTGAGGCCTGAAACGCCGCTGTCGGCGCCTGCCATACCTCGGTGCCCGCCAAGGCTCCGGCGAGCAGGAAGCTCAGACCCATATCGTGGTAGAGCGGTAGCCACGAACACCCCACATCGTCGGGCTGCAGACCGATCCGCTTGCCGAGACCGCTGAGATTGGCCAATACCGCAGCGGGTGGCAGCTGCACGGTCTTCGGCGCGCCCGTCGAGCCCGCGGTTCCCTGCAGGATCGCGGTCGATGCCTCGGCGTCGGGCTCGGCAATGGTGCCCGGCCTGCCCGCGCGTGCCAGGTCCGCGAGTCCGACGACGGGCGGCACCTGCCCTGCGGTGCAGATCTGCTCCAGGTATGCGCCCTGGCTGGCCACCAGTTGCACACCGATGCCGCGGAACCGCTCCTGGGTCGCCTGTGCCCACTGGGTGGCATCGGCGCCGCGGATGGGTCCGGGCAGGATCGACACGGCGGCGCCGGCGTAGAGGGCGCCGATGATGGTCGAGACGAGTTCGACGGTCGGCGCACCGACCAGTCCCACCCGGCGGATGTCCTGGTCGAGCAGCCGCTCGGCGACGGTGCCCGCCCTGGCATGGATCTCCTGCCAAGGATGGCGCGACCATTGCTTGTCGGCGAGCAGGACGAGATCGCGGGGACTGCGGGACAGGGTGTCTGCCAACGCTGTGGCAAGCACGTTCACCGCGAACTCCGACAGCCGCTCGACATGGTGGCGACGTGCGCAGTGCGCATCCTGATGCGATCCATGACCGGAAACTATATGACCTTTGCCAAAATCGGGCCCCTACGCTGACGCCGACGACAATTGAGCCTCTATGGCCTGGTGACCGCACCCGATGCGACGTGGACAGACACCGGATTCATGCCGATCCGGTGGCTGAGCGACCTCTCAGCAATGGCAGAAACCGCGCGTGTTGCAAAGGACAGCGCGCCGTCAGTTCCCTGGCTCACCGGGGGTGGGCGCACCCGGCAGCGCGGGAGCGCCGGGCGGCGGGGGCGCCGGCGCCGACTCGGTCGGCGGATTGCAGATCTGATCGAGCTTGGTGTTCTGCTCGTCGGCGTCCTTGAGTCGCTGCTGCTGCGCGGGATCATTGGTCGGAATCTCGGCGATCGCCGCAGCGCCGACGTCCATCAGTGTGTTGCCGAAGTCGCGAGCGGCATCGGCGAGCTCATCGGGGGTGGCGGGCTCGACTCGGTTGAGCAAAAACTGTCCGCCGCCGAGCAGAGCGAGTCGCGCATTGGCCGCGACGGCTATCGCCGCGCCGAAGTTGCCCTGGTTGGCCGCGGGTTGTTGCATTGCACTGCTGTTGGCGACGCCGACACTGACGAGGGCGAAAGCGTCACAGACCTGCGCCTGCGACTGCGCGCGCTGCTCCTCGGTGAACGTTTCGGCCACGGGCGCGGCAGCAGCGGCGGGGCCGCTGTTGACCGGATTGCGCCACATGTAGGCCGATGCCCCGAGTGTGGCGATGGCGACGAGCATCGCACTGACCGCGATGACCGCGGGCCCGCGGGTAGATCCGGTCTCGTCGTCTGAGTCGTCGCCGTCTGAATCATCATCGGAGGCCGAGGTGCCGGCCGCCTTGCGGGCGGCCTTCTCGCCGGACGCTTTCTCGCCGTCGGTCTCGTCGACTCCGACGCTGTCGACTTCGGTGCTGTCGACTTCGGTGCTGTCGGCTTCGGTGTCGTTGACCTCGGATTCGTTATCGTCTGGCACGCCGGCAATCCTAGCAACGGGGCGCACCCCGACCCACGTCGCTCATGAGTGCATCACCGGCCGCGTAGCGCGCTGTCCAGGGCAGATATCAGCTGTGCCACTCGGCTGGAAGCCGACGTATGCGGCGGGTATCTGCGCAGCACTTCGACAAGGACGGGTCCGGCACGTCGGCGGGCCGACCGAGTACCTGTGCCGCAGCAAAGGGACCATCGACGATCTCGGCGATCCGCGCGGCGTTCGCGTCCGCCCGCAGGATGTGGCCGAACCTGATGCGCCTTAACGAGCCAGCTCGGCGTGCTCCAGGAACACCGGCATGGTCGCCGGCATCTGCCAGTGCAACCGCTGCAGGCGCCGGGCGAGCTCGGGACCCGGCGCGACGACAGCGGGCCCCTCGCTCGGCGGGGGCGGCAGCACCCCGAGAATGCCCGCCATGTCCACCTCGATGAAGTGAAGTCTCCGTAGGGTCACTTGGGGTCCGCGCCGGCCGCCGGGAACCGGCCGGCGGCCAACCGGTCGGCACACTCATACGGCGACGGCCAGCGGATCTCGATGCCGCGCAGAACGGCACGCAGCTGAGGCGCCGTCACCTCGCGCATCCGGTACCGCCAGGGCTGCAGCACGGCGTGTCGCAGGAAGCGAGCCAGCACGAAGTACATCTCGACATGTCGCCCGGCGAGCTCGTCAACAGCCTCGGTCTCGAACGCTCCAGCACCGAACCAGCCGCGTCCGTCGAGGGCGACGTGTTCGCCGGGTAGCACCACAGTGCGCGCATCACATCTCCTCCCGTCGTCGTGCCGTCGAGCATGGAAACCCAATACCTG
Source organism: Arthrobacter sp. SLBN-53 (assembly GCF_006715585.1). Taxonomy (NCBI): domain Bacteria; kingdom Bacillati; phylum Actinomycetota; class Actinomycetes; order Micrococcales; family Micrococcaceae; genus Arthrobacter; species Arthrobacter sp. SLBN-53. The sequence continues at coordinate 4,384,206 of NZ_VFNN01000001.1, read as the reverse complement.
TCATTTGACAGAAACATGGGCCACCCGTTGTTAACAGTCCCCGAATCATCGGTTACATCGACGCAACCACGACAGCGCGCTCGCCACGAAAACTGTCATCTGACAGAAAGTCCGCACCGACGGACTCCCGACTGCGCGAGAGTGATCAGTGAGCACCTCTGTGTCGAGCACATCCGAAACGGCCACCACCGCCGGCGCCAGGGCCCATGCGCGGGCCCAACACGGCACGACCGCCGAGTTCATGCGCCATCAGCCGGCATCGGCTTCACCCACGGTGCCCATTGGCGTGGCCGCCACCGACCTGGTCTGGTCGGAAACCGTTGCCCCCGGCGGATATACCAGCGCGGTGCTGGCCCGCGGCACCCGCATCCGGCTGACCGACACCGACGGCGACGCCTGCGCACATCTGCTGTTGCACCGCTCCGACGCACCACATGAGCGGCTCAATGTCGCCGATACGGTGAAGGTGCCCTGGCAGGCATACCTCGGATCGGGGCATCCGCTGCTCAGCGGCTTCGGGCGCGTGCTGGCCACACTCATCGACGACACATCCGGACGGCACGATGCATTGACCGGAACATCAACCCGTGCAGGCAATCTGGAGCGATACGGCGCATCGTCTCCGGAGTCCGGCTCCCCCGCCGGCCGCGATCTGTTCACCCTCGCCGCGCTCAAGCACGGACTGGACCGCCGCGACCTGCCTCCCTCGGTGTCCTTCTTCCAAGGCGTTCGGGTCGACGGTGCCGGCTCGCTGCGGTGGCTCGGGTCCGCCGGCGCCGACACCACGGTGGACCTGTTGCTGCACGTGGACACGATCATCCTGCTTGCCAACACCGCCCACCCGTTGGACCCGCGAGGACAGTTCACCTGCTCACCACTGCAGGTGCACGCCTGGCGCGCCACGGCTGACCTGGATCGTCTGGTCAGTGGAGAACTGTTGGGGCCGTTGGGCCCCGAGCACGCTCAGGCCATCGCCAACACCGACGCCGACCTCACCGCAAGGGGGCAGCTGTGACCACTGTCGAGATTCCCGCTCTGATCCCCGGGACCGTCGTGCTCGACGAGCACGTCGCCGCCCGCGCCTCATGGTCGGCGGTGGTCGGTGCCGGTGATGTCCTGACGATCGTCGATCTGGCCGGTAATCAGGCCGTCGACTGCCTGCTGTACTCGGCCGCCGATACCGGAGTCCGGTACTCGGCACCGGAAACCATTCGGCGCCAGGGCCGTATCACGCTGACCACCGGATCGGTACTGCGGGCCGACACCGGTGCTGCGCTGATGACCGTCGTCGCCGACGAGGTCGGGGTGCACGACACCCTGGGGGGCGCCTGCTCGAAGGAGTCCAACACGCTGCGCTACGGACAGCACACCCGCGCCCAGCACGGTTGCCTGGACAATTTCCTGCTCGAAGGCTCCCGGCACGGGCTCGACGCTCGAGATATGGCCAGCAACATCAACTGGTTCATGAATGTGCCGGTGGATCCCGACGGTGCGCTCGGGATCGTCGACGGACTGTCCGGTCCCGGCAAGCGCGTCGCGCTGCGCGCCGAGATCGACACCCTGGTGCTGGTGTCGAACTGTCCACAGATCAACAACCCCTGCAATGCATTCGATCCGACACCGGTCCGGATGATCGTCACCCGCCCCCGGGCGAGCGAAGCGACGGGGATCAATCCGGGAGGCCGGCCATGAATCACACCGTCCTGATCGCCAACCGCGGTGAGATCGCGGTGCGACTGCTCAAGGCCGCAAGGATCCTGGGCATGCGCACCGTCGCCGTGTTCTCCGACGCCGACCGGGGCGCACCGCATGTCAGGCTGGCCGATCGGGCCGTTCGGATCGGTCCCGCCGCACCACGCGACAGTTACCTGCGCACCGACGCCATCCTCGACGCCGCCGCGGCAACCGGCACCTCCATCGTGCACCCGGGTTACGGATTCCTCTCCGAAGATGCCGATTTCGCGGCCGCCGTGGAGCACGCCGGCATCTGCTTCGCAGGGCCGAGCCCCGCACAGTTGCGTGAATTCGGCACCAAACACACCGCGCGGGCGGCGGCCCGCGCCGCCGGAGTCCCCATCTTTGCCGGTTCGGATCTGCTCGCAGATCTCGACGCCGCGGTCTCCGCCGCCGAAGGCATCGGCTATCCGGTGATGCTCAAGGCCACCGGTGGCGGAGGAGGCATCGGTATGCAGGTGTGCCGCCATGCCGACGATCTGCGCACGGCCTATCAGCGGGTGGTCGCGCAGGCAGAGCGCAGCTTCGGTTCCGCCGGGGTATTCGTCGAACGCTACGTCGAGAACGCCCGGCACGTCGAGGTGCAGATCTTCGGTGACGGCACCGGAAGGGTGCTGTCCCTGGGTGACCGGGACTGTTCGCTGCAACGCAGGCATCAGAAGGTCATCGAGGAGGCCCCTGCACCCGCCCTGCCCGATACCGTGCGGGAGCAATTGCACGCAACCTCGCGTGCGTTGGCCGCCTCGGTGGGCTACCGCTCCGCGGGCACCGTCGAGTTCGTCTACGACGCCGCCCGGCGGGAGGCGTCGTTCCTGGAGGTGAACGCCCGTCTACAGGTGGAACATCCGGTGACCGAGGCTGTCACCGGTGTCGACCTCGCAGGCTGGATGCTGCGGTTGGCCACCGGCGACACGGCGATGTTCGACGAGTACCCGGCCGGTACCGTCGCCGTCACCGGGCACGCCGTCGAGGCGCGGATCTACGCAGAGGACCCCACCCGCGACTATCGGCCCAGCACCGGCATCATCACGAAAGTCGAATTCCCCGAACCGGTCCGGCACCCCCATGTCCGGGTCGACGGCTGGATCGCCGACGGCACCGAGGTCACCGCCTCCTACGACCCGCTGCTGGCCAAGGTGATCACCGTCGCCGACGACCGCGACACCGCGCTCGACCGGCTCGACGAGGCGCTGGCCGAGACCGTATTGCACGGTATCGAGGTCAATACCGGCATGCTCGGCGCCGCCATCGCCCACCCGGATGTGCGCGCGGCACGGCACAGCACCGCCACGCTGGCCGACGTGCACGATCCGCGGCCCCGGATCACCGTGGAGCGGCCCGGCCTGCTGACCACCGTGCAGGATGTGCCGGGCCGAGTCGGCCTGTGGCAGGTGGGTGTACCGCCGAGCGGTCCGATGGACGACCTGTCCTTCCGGCTCGGCAATCGCGCGCTGGGAAACCCCGAGCGGGCCGCGGGCCTTGAGTGCACCGCGTCCGGTCCGGCGCTGCGGTTCAGCCACCCCACGACGGTGTGCGTCACCGGGGCCGAATGTCTGGTCACCGTCGACGGTGTGCCCGCGCCGATGTGGGAACCGATCGATATCCCCGCCGATGGCGTGCTGGACATCGGCGCCGCCGAGACCCTCGGGCTGCGCACCTATGTGCTGCTGGCCGGCGGGCTGGACGTGCCCGGTTATCTGGGTAGCGCCGCCACCTTCACCCTCGGCCGCTTCGGCGGGCACGGCGGGCGTGAGCTGCACGCCGGTGATGTGCTGCGCGTCCACCGCGTCGCCGTCGATTCCGCGGCCCCGGTTCCGCCGGAATGTCGCCCCGTATTCGCCCGCGAGTGGGAGTTGGCCGTCACCGAGGGGCCGCACGGAGCCCCGGAGTTCTTCACCCGCAACGACATCGACACCCTGTTCGACGCGTCGTACCGCGTGCACTTCAACTCGGCGCGCACCGGGGTGCGACTGGAGGGTCCGAAACCGCAGTGGGCTCGCCCCGATGGCGGCGAGGCCGGCCTGCATCCGTCCAACATCCACGACAACGCGTACTCGGTGGGCGCGCTGGACTTCACCGGGGACACCCCGATCCTGCTCGGTCCGGACGGGCCGAGCCTGGGCGGATTCGTCTGCCCCGTCACGGTGATCGCCGCGCAACGCTGGAAGCTCGGACAACTGCGCCCGGGTGACACGGTCCGGTTCGTGCCGGTACGCGCGGCGGATGCGCCGTCGCGCGCCGACCTGAGCCCGCGCCGGATCGCCGCCCCCGCACGGCGCGGCGACGGGGACGACGGCGTGCTGGCCCGCCGCCCGGGTGTCGCCGGTGCACCCGCGGTGACCTACCGGCGCAGTGGTGACGACAATGTGCTCGTCGAATACGGCGATATCGTCCTGGATCTCGCGTTGCGGGCCCGGGTACACGCCCTGCACACCCGGCTGGACCGCAGCTGTGCCGGCATCCTGGACCTGACGCCGGGCATCCGGTCACTGCAGGTGCATGTCGATCCCGACGTGCTGCCGATCACACGGCTCTTGGGTCTGCTGTCCGAGATCGAGGACGAGCTGCCGGCCTCCGCGGAACTGGTCGTGCCCAGCCGCCGGATCCGGTTACCGCTCAGCTGGGATGACCCCGCGACCCGGGAGGCGATCGCCAGGTACACCTCGGGTGTGCGCGACGACGCGCCCTGGTGCCCGTCGAATATCGAATTCATCCGTCGCATCAACGGATTGGACTGCCAGGCCGATGTCTACGACACGGTCTTCGCCGCCGAGTACCTGACACTGGGACTGGGTGATGTCTACCTGGGCGCACCGGTGGCCACCCCGCTGGATCCGCGACACCGGTTGGTCACCACGAAGTACAACCCGGCCCGCACCTGGACCGCGGAGAACTCCGTCGGTATCGGAGGCGCCTACCTGTGCATCTACGGGATGGAGGGCCCGGGTGGCTACCAGTTCGTCGGGCGCACCACCCAGGTCTGGAGCCGTTACCGGCACACCGCGCCGTACGAACCGGGCAGCCCATGGCTGCTGCGGTTCTTCGACAGGATCTCCTGGTACCCGGTGTCGGCGGAGGAACTACTGGAGCTGCGCGCCGACATGGCCGCCGGGCGAGGCGATGTCGACATCACCGAGGGCACCTTCTCACTCGCCGAACACGATCGCTTCCTGGCCGACAATGCCACCGATATCGCCGCATTCCGTGACCGGCAGGCCGCGGCATTCGCCGCGGAACGCACGGCATGGGAGCGGGCCGGTGAGTTCGACCGTGCCGAGCGGGCCGCCGCCAATGCCCCGGTGTCCACCGACGAGATCGTGCTCAACGACGGCGATCACCGCATCGACGCACCATTCTCCTCGAGTGTGTGGAAGGTCGACGTCGCCGTCGGCGAGCAGGTCGTCAGCGGCCAACCGCTGTTGGCGCTGGAAGCGATGAAGATGGAGACGGTGCTGCGCGCACCGTCGGACGGTGTGGTGACCCAGATCCTGGTCTCCGCGGGACATCTGGTCGATCCCGGTACCCCACTGGTGGTCGTCGGCACCGGAGCAGGAGCAGGAGCATGAGCATGAGCGCGGTCGAACGGGTTCGTGCCGCCTACGCTGCCATCGCCGCGTCACATCGACCGGAGATCTGGATCACGCTGCGGCCGTTGGACGATGCACTGGTCGACGCCCGGGCCGTGGATGACGCCGAATCAGGCCTGCCGTTGGCCGGTCTGGTGGCCGCGGTCAAGAACAACATCGACGTCACCGGCATCCCGACGACGGCGGGTTGCCCGAGCTATGCCGACGGGCCGGCGGACACCGATGCCACCGCGGTGGCCAGGTTGCGTGCGGCGGGGGCGGTCGTCATCGGCGCCACCAATCTGGACCAGTTCGCCACCGGCCTGGTCGGCACCCGCAGCCCCTATGGGCCGGTGCGTGATTCCCGCCGACCCGAATACATCTCGGGCGGCTCCAGTTCCGGTTCCGCGGTGGCCGTCGCCCTCAGCCTGGTCGACATCGCGCTGGCTACCGATACGGCGGGATCCGGTCGGGTTCCGGCCTCCCTACAGGGCATCGTGGGCATCAAACCCACCTTGGGTGTGGTGCCCACCGACGGTGTGGTGCCCGCCTGCCGGTCCTATGACTGTGTGACGGTGTTCGCGAGGGATCTCGACACCGCCGATGCCGCCATGGCAGTGATCGCCGGCGGAGCAAGGGAATTCCCGCCGGATGCGCGACTGGCCGCGCCGCCGACGCCCCGCGTCGCTGTGCCCCGGGAGCTGCCCGGACTGTCGGGAGAATGGGCACGGTTGTTCCACTCCGCCTGCACCGAGCTCACCTCACGCGGTGTCGAACTCGTCGATATCGACCTCGCGCCCTTCCTGGCCGCGGCACGACTGCTCTATGACGGCGGCCTGGTCGCCGAACGGCACGAGGCGGTCGGGACGTTCGTCGAATCTCACCGCGACTCACCCGATCTCGACCCGACCGTGGCCGGAATCATCGGGTCCGCGGGCACGGTGCCGGCCACCACGCTGTTACGGGACCGGGTGCGGTTGGCCGAACTCACCGCCGTCGCGATGGCCCAACTCGGCGACTGCGATGCCCTGCTGGTGCCCACCACCACCGGCCACCCGACGATCGCCGAGGTGACCGCCGATCCGGTGGCGGTCAATTCACGGATGGGCGTCTACACAAACTTCTGCAACCTGCTGGACATGTGTGCCGTCGCTGTGCCCGCCGGAACCGATTCGTCGGGAGCCCAATTCGGGGTGAGTGTGGTGGCCCGCGCAGGCGCCGATGCGGTGGCCCTCGACATCGCACGCCTGCTCACCGGCGCACCCCCGACCGCGGATGCCTGGCCGGCGCGGGCCGGACTGGACACCACCACGCTGCTGGTGGTGGGCGCCCATCTGCGCGGCCAACCACTGGCCTGGCAACTCGACGACCGCGGTGCCCGCTGGATCGGGCCCGCACGCACCGCACCGCACTACCGGATGGCCCGACTGGACACCGAGCCGCCCAAACCCGGACTGGTCCGGGTCGCCCCCGGTGCGGGCACGACGATCGCCGGCGAGCTGTGGTCGATCAGCACCGCCATGCTCGGCGACTTCCTTGCCGCACTGCCCGCGCCGATGTCGCTCGGGCGCGTCGAGCTCGCCGACGGCAGCGAGGTCGTCGGGTTCGGGTGCAGTCTGCAGGCGTGGGAATCCGGCACCGACATCACCCACCACGGCGATTGGCCCGGCTATCTACGTCGAGTACGCCCCGGGACCGCGGTCAGCCGGTCCGACCTGATGCACCGCTGCTGGCGACGCACGGCGATCGCCTTGCCCGACAACGCGATCGACACCACCACCGAGGTGCACTGGTTACAGGCCGGCGAGCTCTACATCGACCTGCGCACCCCGGCTGACATGCCGGCGGTCACCGGTACCTCGTCGGACACTCTCACCCGGGATGACCTGGTGAGCATGTGCCGCCGACAGGCGTTTGCGGGTCGGCTCACCGAGGACGACGGGGTGTGGACCTGGCACCGGGAGATCGATCTGCATCCTGCGGAGGATCTGCCGGACCGAGGGCGATTGAATATGGTTGATCAGGTCCTGATCGAGACCGGCGTCGGCCGCGACTACCACGAGGACTGGGTCGCCGACGGGCCCGCCACCGACAGCGTCGAATTGCGGCTGCGTGACGCCTCCGGCCGGCTCGGCATGCTGCTGCGGGTCGGTGACCGGTTCGGGTTCGTCCGTGGTCGCGACGCCGACCTGGACGCCGACGTACTGGCCGACGCCGTCGCCGCAACCGACCTGGCGGAGGCCCGGTCGCTGCTGGACATCGAGGTCTCGTTGGGAATCGTCGACGAAGCCGGCTGGCACATCACCCGTTCGACGCTTCCGTTCCGGGTCGGTGACGACCTGGCACCCGATCTCGGCGCAACCGAAGTCACCACCGCCGAACGCGATTGTTCCGGTGCGGCCATGCGGCGCCGTTGGACCGTCGTGGCCCTCGACCGCTCCGATGACCTACTCCCCCTATAGCCCCCTATAGCCCCCTGAGGAACGATATGACCGCCGATTTCACCGAGGTGCCGGTGCTCGATATCGCTGCGCTGCTCGACGAGGACCACCCCGGTTATGCCAGTGCGGTCGCCGATCTGGGTGACGCCGCCCGACGGGTCGGGTTCGCCCAGATCATCGGTCACGGAATCAGTTCCGCACTGTTCGATGATCTGCTCACCGCCACCCAGGCCTTCTTCGCCCTGCCCGAGCAGGAGAAACTCAAGGTTCACATCGGCCACTCGAGCAATCATCGGGGGTACGTACCGCCCGGTGAAGAGGTGTTCGCCGCGGGCACCGTCGATACCAAGGAGGCCTTCGACCTGTCCGTCGATCTGCCCGGTGACGATCCGCACTATCTGGCGGGCCACCCGCTGTTGGGGCCCAACCAGTGGCCCGAGCTACCCGGATTCCGGGAGGCAGTGACCGCCTGGTACGACGCGGTTTTCGCGTTGTCGCGCCGGTTGCTGCGCGCCTTCGCGGTCGCACTGGGCGAGCCGGCCGATCGGTTCGACAGGCATGTCACCGCCCCGCCGTCACAACTGCGGTTGATCCACTACCCGTTCGACCCGGCCGCGGCCGACCGGCCGGGTATCGGCGCACACACCGACTACGAATGTTTCACGCTTCTCCGGCCGACGGCGCCCGGTCTGGAAGTTCTCAACGCCGCCGGAACGTGGATCGACGTGCCGCTGATCGAGGATGCGTTCGTCCTCAACATCGGTGATCTGCTGGAGATTTGGAGCAACGGGGAGTTCATCGCCACGACCCACCGCGTCCGCAAGGTGGCCGAGGAGCGTTACTCCTTTCCGCTGTTCGTCAACGTCGACGACGACACCGAAGTGGCGCCGCTACCGACCCTCGCGGTCGACGGCAAACCCGCACGCACCCCGGTCATCGCCGGTGAGCACCTGTTCGCACAGACCGCCCAAAGCTTCCGCTATCTGCAGGAGCGGCTCGCCCGAGGGGAGGTGACACTGCCCGAGGGCGCCCATCCGCCGGCGACATTCGGCCGCAAGGCACTCACCAGCCTCTGACCCACCTGCACCGCACCCCGAAGCTGTCCCGGCAACGTCGCCGAACCACAAACCCCTACTCCCTCTTGGAGTTCGCCATGATCATTGCCGGCGTCGCCGTCTTCCTGCTCATCCTCACCGTCAGCGGTGTCATCTCCGCCCGTCGTGTGCGCGGCGATTGTTCGAACTATCTGGTCGCCGGTCGGGCCCTGCCCGCGGTTCTGGTGACCGCCGTGCTCATCGCACAGCCCGTCGACTCCAACGCCACCATCGGCAATGCCGATCTTTCAGCAGCTTTCGGATTCTGGGCCGGCGCCGCGCTACCCATCGGGCTGGCCATCTGCCTGCTGCTGATGGGCCTGTTCTTCGCCAAGCGCATGCGCGCTGCCGATGTGGTGACACTGCCCGAGTACTTCCGTAACCGCTTCGGTCGCAGTACCGAGGTCGCGTCGTCATTCCTCACCATCGCCAGCTTCATCATCCTGCTCGCGGGAAATCTGGTCGCGGTCGGCTTCCTGCTGGAGCGCTTCCTCGGTGTCTCGTATGCCTACGCCATCCTCCTCACCATTCCGCTGGCGCTGCTGTACACCATCAGCGGTGGCATGTTCGCCTCGGTCTATACCGGTGTCGCGTGCGTCATCGTCAATGTCATCGGCGTTGCCGCACTGGTGACCTGGGTGGCCACCACACACGGTTTCAGCGCTCCCGACGGCATGGGTGCCGGTGATCTCGAGCAGCTGACCTCCAGCGATTCCGGTGCGGTGATCAACTGGGCCACCATCATCGCGCTGGGCCTGGGCAACCTGGTGGCGATCGACCTGATGCAGCGCGTGTTCTCTGCCCGCACACCGGGCGGTGCGCAGAAGGCATGTTTCGCCGCGGCCGCCGGACTGCTGATGCTCTGCATCCCATTGTCATTCGTAGCGTTGGCAGCCGTGAGCATCGTGGGTGACAGCGCCGCGGACGGTCCGATCCTGTACACGCTGCTCGGCGGTTACGCACCGGCCTGGCTGGCGATCATCGTCATTTCAGGCCTGTTGGCCGCGACGTTGACCACCATCAGCGGAATTCTGCTGTCCACCGCGGCAGTGCTGATCCGCAACATCCTGCGTATCGATGCCGAGGCGGTCACGATGACACCGCGGGTGCTGACCGCCACCCGCTGGGCCACCCTGCCCATGGCGGTACTGGCCGGCATCGTCGCCCTGCGGGTGCCGCAGACCGGCATCCTGCTGACGCTGGCCTTCGACCTACTGCTGGCCAGCCTGGTGGTTCCGTTCATCCTCGGCCTGTACTGGTCGCGCGGCGGCGCCACGGCGGCCTGGGCGGCCATCGTGGTCGGCATCGGTGTGCGGATGACGTTCTTCGTACTCACCCCGACCATCTACGGGGTCGACAACACGCTGTTCTACATCCCCAACGATCTGGTGACCGCCACGGCCGACGGTTGGAGCACGTTGCTGGCCGGGGCTGCGTCGTTGGCGGCCTACCTGGTCGCGGCGTCGTTCACGACGGTCCGTACGACCGTCAACACCCTGCAGACCGAACCGGCACCCGCGCCCGAGGTGTTGACGGCGGCCCGGTCCTGACCCGGGACACGTCGGCGGTGGCGCACGTGTCGCGCCTGTCGGACTGGCAGGATCGACACGTGCGCACCACCTCAAGCGGCCGCCCCCGATTGGAGGAACGCAAGCGTCCCGGCCAGACCGCCAGAGATGAGGTACTGGACGCGGCCGCCGAACTGTTCACCACCTCAGGGGTGGCCGCGACCTCGACGCGTCAGATCGCCGAGGCCGTCGGGATCCGGCAGGCGTCGCTGTATCACCACTTCCGCACCAAGAACGACATCCTGGCCGCACTGCTGAGCGGCACCGTGTTGTCATCGCTGCGGGCGGCCGAACAGCTGAGCGACCGCACCGAGCCACCGGTGGTGTTGTTGCATGCGCTCAGCCTGCTGGACTGCCGCCTGCTGTGGGACAGCCCGTGGAACCTGGGCATCCTCTATCTGCTGCCCGAGGTGCGTGATCCGCACTTCGATGAGTTCCACCGGCAACGAACCGAATTGCGTCGCGCCTACCGGGAGCTGTCGACGCGGGTGATCGCCGATATCGAGCCGGCCGACGGCGCCCTGGATGTCAGCGCCGACGCCGATACCGTGTTCCGACTGGTCGAGAGCCTGCCGAACCTACGTGCCGACGGGATGGGCGAGCCCGATCAGCCGAACCGGACAGCCGATCTGGCGGTGCACCTGCTGGGCTGGCGGGGTGACTGGGACGGGCTGCGGACCGCGTCGCGATTGGTGGTGGGCGAGGTGACGGCGCCGACCTCGCCGTAAACACGTTGGCTTCGGCGGGATTGTCGCGTTGAATGCGCGCATGCGCCCGATCGAGGATTGGCCATCACTGTCCCCTGAATACGACCTGGCGGACGAACTGTTCGGTGCGACAGGTCGCCGGCATGTGTCGGCGTGGCTCGCCGAGGAACTGGCCCGCACCTGTGATGAGGCCTTCGCCCGCTCGTTCTCCGACCATATCGATCTACCCGGGGTGTCCTCGTCGGATTACCTGCAGCGCGTGATCCGCACCGAGCGGGGAGACCTGTTGGGCGGGATCAGGTTTCGTGGGCGAAACATCGACAGGCCGTTCGTCGAGATCATCGCGCACACCTTCGACGACGTCGACGACCTGGCGCGCTGCGTGGCGGCGGAATGGTCGGAGTTCGCGCCGAAGGCACTGCGATTGCGCACCCGGCCCGGGGTCCTCGCCGGACCCGGCATCGTCGTGGACCAGACCGTGCACGCCGCGCGGTGCAGGGATCTGGGAGAGCCGGACCACCGGATTGGGCTGACTCCCTTCGCGCGTGCCGAGGACGCCGTCGACCTGGTACAAACCCGCTACCGCACGCTCATTCCCTCACTGGCCCAAAATGTGACCGCTGCCGATGCCGAGGATCTGCACGCCTGGCATGCCGCCGGACAGTTACACGCGATCACCGTCGCCGATATGGCGGTCGGCGTGTTCGCCGTCCGACCGGGCCGCATCTACTGGATCCCCGGAGCCGAGATCCACGAGGAGGTGGTGGACACCGCTCATGCCGGCAATCATTACGCCAGCCACGCACAGCGCAGGTGGGCTGCCGATATCAGCGCCGACGTCGATGAGTATCTGATCGGCACAATCGACGGGCTGAACATCGCGTCACGCCGCACCGCCGAGTACGCGGGACGGAAGCGGGTGCTCGACCTTGCCTTCATCGCACTTACGCCAATCCGCAAAAGCGGATGATCTATGCTTCTCTAACCGCATAAACGGATTCAGGAGGCATTCTGTGCCCGCAATTCGCATCAAGGACGCCGCCGCGTTGCTCGGGGTCAGCGATGACACCGTGCGCCGGTGGACCGACAGCGGTGCGCTCGCCTCCTACAAGGACGACACCGGACGAAAGGTCATCGCGGGCGATGTGCTGGCAGCGTTCGTCCGCGAACAGGCCTCCCCACCGGCCGACCCCACCGGAGCCAGTAGCTCCGCACGCAATCGCCTGGTCGGGCTCGTCACCAAGGTCACGGCCGACCGCGTGATGTGCGAAGTCGAAATGCAGTGCGGTCCGTTCACCGTCGTCTCGCTCATGAGCACCACCTCCGCCGAGCAACTGGGACTCGAACCCGGCGCGTTGGCGGTCGCCGTCGTCAAGGCCACCAATGTCATCGTCGAAACTCCGGGAGGTACCTCATGAAACCGCTAGCGGGACTGTTGGCCCTAGCCCTCCTGCTCGCCGGATGCTCGTCGTCGCAGAGCGATTCAGCACAGCCGGACGCACAGCTCACGGTGTTCGCTGCCGCATCGTTGAAGAAGACATTCACCGAACTGGGGGCCCGATTCGAAAAGGACCATCCGGGAACGAAGGTCGCCTTCAATTTCGCCGGCTCCTCCGATCTGGTCACCCAGATCACCCAAGGAGCGCCTGCCGATGTGTTCGCTTCTGCGGATACCAACAACATGACCAAGGCGGTGGACGCCGGTGTCGTCGCCGGGGAACCGGTGGATTTCGCCACCAACACCTTGACGATCGTCACGCCATTCGGCAATCCCAAGAAAATAGCCACTTTTGCCGATCTGGCGCGGCCGGGTACCCAGGTTGTGGTGTGCGCGCCGCAGGTCCCGTGCGGATCGGCCACCGAGAAAGTGGAGAAGGCCACCGGCGTCACGCTGACACCGGTCAGCGAGGAGTCCGCGGTGACCGATGTGTTGGGCAAGGTCACCTCCGGGCAGGCTGATGCCGGACTTGTGTACGTCACCGATGCGGCGGGCGCCGCGGACGACGTGACTGCGGTCCCGTTCCCCGAGTCCACCGACGCGGTGAACACCTATCCGATCGCCGTGCTCAAGGAGGCCGCCAACTCACAAGCCGCACAAGACTTCGTCGACCTCGTGACGAGCCCGACTGGACAGGACGTCCTCACCGCAGCGGGTTTTGCCACGCCGTGACCGTCGCGCGCGGACCCAGCGGACTGGTCCAGGTAGGCCTCCCGGCCTGGATCTACCTGCCCGCCGCGGCGGGCGCACTGTTCGTGATCACACCGTTGATCGCGATCCTGTCGAAGATTGACTGGCCGCACTTCATCCCGCTCATCACCTCCGAATCATCGCGCGCCGCACTGCTGTTGAGCCTCAAGACCGCGAGCGCCAGCACACTGGTCTGTGTGCTGCTCGGGGTACCGATGGCGCTGGCGTTGGCGCGCGGACACTTTCCCGGCCAAGCGATTCTGCGCTCGCTGGTATTGCTGCCGCTGGTGCTGCCACCGGTGGTCGGCGGTATTGCACTGCTCTACACGTTCGGCCGTCAAGGACTGCTCGGCGAATACCTCGAACTGTGGGGCCTGCGCATCGCGTTCTCCACCACCGCTGTCGTACTCGCGCAATCCTTTGTCTCGCTGCCGTTCCTGGTCGTCAGCCTGGAGGGCGCGCTGCGCTCGGCGGGTAACGGCTATGAGCATATCGCGGCAACCCTGGGCGCCCGCCCAACCACCGTGCTGCGCACCGTGACATTGCCACTGGTGCTGCCCGGCCTGATATCGGGAGCGGTGTTGGCCTTCGCACGCGCGCTCGGCGAGTTCGGGGCGACGCTGACCTTCGCGGGATCGTTGCAGGGGGTGACCCGCACCCTGCCGTTGGAGATCTATCTGCAGCGCGAAACGGATCCCGATGCGGCCGTGGCACTGTCGCTGCTACTGATCGTGGTCGCCGCAGCGATCGTGATCGCCTCCGGCACCCGCCGATTGCGGGGTCCGCTGTGAACGCGGTGCGGGTCGCAGCCGGCCTGAGGCAGCGCGGTATCGAGTTCGACGTGTCCCTCGCCGATGGCGAGGTGCTGGCCGTACTGGGTCCCAACGGCGCCGGTAAGTCGACGCTGCTGCTGATGATCGCCGGGCTGCTGCGCCCGGACACTGGACGCATCGAGCTCGGTGACACCGTCCTCACCGACACCGCCGCCGGGATATTTCTCCCGCCGCATGCCCGAGGCATCGCCATGTTGTCCCAACAGGCAATGCTGTTTCCGCATATGACGGCCGAGGCCAATGTTGCCTACGCCCCGCGTTGCCGGGGGTTGTCGCACTCGGCCGCGCGAGAGCAGGCTCGGCACTGGTTGACGGCCGTCGACGCCATGGAGCTGGCAGCACGCAGGCCGGCGGAGCTGTCCGGCGGACAGGCTCAGCGCATCGCGGTCGCGCGGGCGCTGGCCGCCGAACCGCGGCTGCTGCTGCTTGACGAACCGATGGCCGCCCTCGATGTCACCGCAGCGCCCGCAATGCGCCGGCTGCTGCGCGAGGTGCTGCGGGAAACGGGCCGCACGGCGATCATCGTCACCCACGATCTGCTCGACGCACTCGCCCTCGCCGACACCGTGGTCGTCATCGACGACGGCCGTGTGGTGGAGAGCGGGAATGTCCGCGAGGTGCTGAGCGAGCCGCGAAGCGACTTCGCCGCGCGTATCGCCGGGGTCAATCTGGTGTCGGGCGTCCTTTCCGAACCTGGCGTTCTGCGCACCGCATGGGGCAAAGCCATCTCCGGTCTTGGCGATCTGGAGGTCGGGTCGGCCGGCGTCGCACTGTTCCGTCCCGCCGCGGTCGCGGTCCACCTGAGCGCGCCGCACGCCAGTCCGCGCAATATCTTCGAGGTGCAGATCGCCGAACTCGACATCCATGGTTCCACGGTGCGGGTTCGCGGTGCCGAGCAGCCCGACGGCGGCACGGGCCTGGCCGCCGATATCACCCCAGCTGCGGCCGCTGAGCTGGACCTGGAGGTCGGGCAGCGGGTGTACTTCGTCATGAAAACCCAGGAAGTGCAGCTTCATCCCGCGCTGATACCGATGATGTAGGCATGCCAGGCAAACCCGCACAGCCACAGCACTCCGCGCCACCGCTGCGGCTGGCGATCGTCATCGGAGCGCTGGGCGTGGTGTTCGGCGATATCGGCACCAGTCCCATCTACACGTTGCAGACGGTCTTCAACCCCGCCGATCCGCACCCGGTGCCGCTGACCGAGGCCAACGTGTACGGCGTTGTCTCCCTGATCTTCTGGTCGGTCATGACGATCGTCACCCTCACCTACGTGACCCTGGTGATGCGCGCCGACAACCACGGTGAGGGTGGCATCATGGCGCTGATCACGCTGCTGCGCCGCGGTGCGAGTACGCGCGGGCACCGGACCGCGATCGCGCTGGGCTTCCTCGGCCTGTTCGGGGCCGCACTGTTCTTCGGCGATTCGATGATCACGCCGGCAATATCGGTGCTGTCGGCGGTGGAGGGCCTCAAGACCGTCGAACCGGGTCTCAAGGATTGGGTGGTCCCGATCACCGCGGTGATCATCGTTGCGCTGTTCAGCGTGCAGCGCCAGGGTACGGCGGCAGTCGGACGATTCTTCGGTCCGGTGATGATCGTCTGGTTCGTCGCGATCGGGGCGTGCGGCGTCCTCGGCATCGCCGGCAACCCGGGGATTCTGGCCGCGCTGTCGCCGACGTACGCCATCGCGTTCATGGGCGGACATTTCCACATCGCGTTCTTTGCGCTTGCCGCGATCGTGCTGGCGGTCACCGGCGCCGAGGCGCTCTACGCCGATATGGGGCACTTCGGACGGCGTGCGATCGTCATCGGATGGCTGGGCCTGGTGTTGCCGGCCTGCACGCTGAATTACGTCGGGCAGGGTGCACTGCTGTTGCGAGATGACAACGTGCACAGCGCGCCGTTCTTCCTGCTGGCCCCCGAGTGGGCGCGGCTGCCGCTGGTCCTGTTGGCCACGGCGGCCACCGTGATCGCCTCGCAGGCGGTGATCACGGGTGCGTTCTCCGTGGTGTCCCAGGCCGTGCAGCTCGGCTATCTGCCGCGCCTGCGCATCACACACACATCGGCCAACGCGATCGGGCAGATCTACGTCCCGTGGATCAACTGGGTACTGATGATGTCCGTACTCACCCTCGTCTTCGCCTTCCGGTCCTCGGCAGCGCTGGCCTACGCGTTCGGTATGGCGGTCAGCGGGACGATCACGATTACCACATTGTTGTTCCTCTACTACGCCAGACAGGAGTGGAGGTGGCCGCTGTGGGCGTTGGTGGCGGGCGGCGGCGCCCTGCTGCTCGTGGATGTGATGTTCTTGGCGGCCAACCTCACCAAGCTGGTCCACGGCGCCTGGCTACCGCTGGTCATCGCGATCTGTGCCTTCGTCGTGATGACGACCTGGCAGCGCGGACGACATCTGGTGACCGCGGCCCGGCACGAGATCGAGGGACCGCTTCGGCCCTTCATCGATGAACTGGCCGACCGACAACCCCCGCTGGTACGCGTTCCCGGCACCGCGGTGTTCCTGAACCGGTCCGATGACACCACTCCGCTGGCGATGCGCACCAATGTCGAGCACAACCACGTCCTGCACGAACATGCGGTGATCGTGGCTGTCGAGACCGTCCCGGTCCCCCGCCTGCCCGACGACAAGCGCATCTCGGTGGACTCCCTCGGCTACCGCGATGACGGGATCGTGCACGTCACGGTCCATGCCGGCTACATGGAACGCCCCGACGTCCCGGCCGCCCTGCGAATGTTGCCCAGTGAGGTCACCGAAGGCGGTGTCGACCTGGACACGGCGTCTTACTTCCTGTCGCACCTGGAGCTGGTGCCGGGCGACAGCCCTGACATGACCGGTTGGCGCAAAAGGCTTTTCGTCGCCACGTCGTTTCTCACAGCCGATGCGGCCGGCTATTTTCACCTGCCGCCAGACCGAACGATATTGGTCGGGTCACGATTGGATGTCTGATTGCTACCCCGCGTGTGATCCGTGTCACAAAGAGGTTAGTATCGTCGTACGCCTCGGGTACTGAGGCGGCAACGATCTTTACGGAGCGGGTGCTCCAGGCCCACGGAACGGCCCCGGTGTGTTTCCCGGGGCCGTTCCAATGTTTCGGCGGCCGATCTTGTCAGTATGCCGAAGTAGAATCGCTCATATGTTCGAACGATCGGGATTGTCGGGGTTGAGCGATGAGGCGCTCATCGCCGAGGTCACCGATGCCACCCGTGCTGAGGCGGCTGCGGCGGCCCGGCGGTTGGCCGCGATCGCCGAGGTCACTGCACGACACTGCGAGGACGAAGACGAATCGTCAGCGTTGAGGTTGATCGACGGGTGGGCGCTGGCCAAGGCCGAGATCAGCGCCGCCTGCACCCTCAGCCCCCGGGCCGCCAGCGCCCAGATGCGCATCGCGATGGCCCTACGTGACCGGCTACCGAGGACCGCCGAGGTGTTCACGCAAGGCTCGGTCTCGGCCAAGGTTATCGCCGCGATCACCTGGCGCACCCAGCTGGTCTGTGATGAGGAGGCGCTGGCGTTGATCGACGCCGGGATCGCCGGCACCGCCCACCAGTACGGCGCGCTGTCGGAGAGCGCGCTGATCACCGCGGTCGACTTCTGGGTGCACACCTTCGACCCGGTCGCGGTCATCCAGTCCAAGGCCGCCGCCAAAGGCCGCCATATCGACTTCGGTGACCGTGACGACCCCGACGGGGTGGTCTCGTTCTGGGGACGGATGCGCACCACCGACGCCGCGATCAGCGACACCCGCCTCAACACCCTCGCCCACAGTGTCTGCGACGGTGATCCGTGGACCAAGGCCGAACGCCGCGCCGACGCCCTGGCCGCGGTCCTGGCCGGCGCCGACCAACTCACCTGCCTGTGCGGGAACCAAGACTGCACCGGATCGGGCAAGGATCCCCGGGCGGGTGCGGTCACCATCTACGTGCTCACCGGACAGCAACCCGACACCGGGCACGGGGCGAAGCCCGATGCCGGGCCCA
Source organism: Arthrobacter sp. SLBN-53 (assembly GCF_006715585.1). Lineage (NCBI taxonomy): Bacteria > Bacillati > Actinomycetota > Actinomycetes > Micrococcales > Micrococcaceae > Arthrobacter > Arthrobacter sp. SLBN-53. Next base: position 4,366,076 of record NZ_VFNN01000001.1, on the reverse strand, counting down.
CGCCCGAGCCGGGTCCGGCACCGGCCACGCCCGATGCCGATGAGGTGAAGGAACGCCAGGAATCCGATACGGCCACGCCGCCAGAGGCCGAACCCCAGCCACCGTCGGCGCCCTCGGCACCTTCTGCCCCGGCCGCCAGCACTCGGCCCGGCGTGGGTGCCGGGATCACCCTTGACGGGGCGATCATCCCCGCCCACCTGCTCGCCGAGCTTATCGACACCGGCGCGAGGGTCCGGCCCTTGAGCAGCGCAACAGACCTGGGCTCCGAGCCCCGCTACCGCCCGTCGACAAAATTGGCCGCCTACGTCCGCATGACCGCAATGACGTGCTGCTTCCCGGGGTGCGGGAAACCCGCCCAACGCTGCGACCTCGACCATGTCGTCGCGTGGCCCGCCGGGGCGACCCACCCGGGCAACCTGCGCCCGCTCTGCCGCGAACACCACCTACTCAAAACCATGAAAACCGGCTGGACACCGGCAGCCCACCCCGACGGCACCACCACATGGACCTCACCCACCGGACACCGGTACACAACGATGCCACTGGGGCCGATTCTGTTCCCCCACAACACCATCGACACCCCGATACCGAGAACACGCCACATCACCCTCATCGGCGACCACAACAATCTCGGCGACCGCGACCCCGACATCCCGCGACGCCAACGCACCCGACAACACGACCGCGACTACCGCATCAACACCGAACGCACCCGCAACGCAGAAGAACTCGCCATGGAACCCGAAAGTGACGCACATCACAATTTGGAATGATCCGAAAAGCGACGGGTACTAACACCGCAGCGAACATCGCCCTCGCGAATATCGCCCAGTAGAAAGGAATCGCCATGGCTGACAGCGGACCCGAAAATGCCGTGAGTGGTGTCGTCGAAGACGTCAAGGGCAAGGTGAAGGAAGTCGCCGGGATCGTCGCCGGTAACGACGGACTTCGCGAAGAGGGCCGGGCCCAGCAGGACAAGGCCGAGGCAGAGCGCAACGTCGCCAAGAAGGAAGCGCAGGCCGACGCCGCACGTGCCGCCGCCAGCGCCGCCGAGGCACGGCAGAAGAGCGCCGAGAGCGCCAAATAGCCTCCCCAGGCAACATGACAGCCACGATGGGCCCCGCAGCGCCGCGGGGCCCATCGTGGCTGTCCGGGGGTCGGGGGATCAGTTGCCGGTGCTCAGCGCCGCCATCGAGACAGCGGGAGCCGGCACATGCCAATACTCCGCCTCCGCGCGGGCCGCGGCGTCGACATCGGCCACGATCTGCCGCGCCCTGTCGGAGTTGACGTCCAACCACAACTCCACCGGCCCACCACTGAGCATGATCCGCCTGACCATGGACCCGCATGCCAGCAGCACCGCCGACCTGGCCACCAGCTTTCGCGCGGCACCGGCCCAGTCCTGATGGTCCACCCGGGTGTGTAACCCGATCACCTTGACCTTCGGATCTCCGAGCATCAGCGGGGCATCATCGTCGAGGTACACATAGAGATTGCGCCCCGCACACGTCGCGAGTCGAGTGAGCTGCGCACCCGTGGTGACGACGAACCGGGAGACTCCCAGATCATCGGCGCGACGCAGGGTCGCGGGCGTGGCAGGGCACCGGAAGACGACCTGCCGCGACCGAATGCCGCAGGACCGCACCAGGTCAAGGTCCCGGTCGTCACATGCCGTCACCGATATGCCATGCGAAATAACCCAATTCGCTGTCCGGCGATCGCGCAGCGCGGCGGCCGGGACGCTGTGGCCGGCATTGCGCGGACCCGAAGGTGGGAGCGAGTCGTGCATCGCGGCGTCTACAGCTGATGTCATGTTTCATGCCTACGCCAGCCGGCACGCCGGCGAAATCGTTCATACGCGGCGCTGACGCCGACACCTACCGATCTTTACGGATTGCTGACGCGTTCACGGTTTCGCGGCAGGACGCGGGGGTATCTCGTCGACTCGTACTCGAGCGAAGGAAGATATGGCCTCCCATTCCGACCCAGCACCGCATGGCGTCATCCCCTACCCCGGTCGCACGGACGAGATGGACCGCGCACCCCACGACGAGATGGCCGACTATGTCGGCCGCGATCTGCTCGCCGGCAAGCGCGCCCTGATCACCGGTGGCGACTCGGGGATCGGCCGCGCCGTCGCGACGGCATTCGCCAAGGAGGGGGCCGATGTCGCGATTGCCTATCTCAACGAGGACGCTGATGCCGCACATACCGTCGGCCTGATCGAGGCGCAGGGACGTCACGCCGTCGCATTACCAGGAGATCTGGCCGACCCGGCACACTGCCGCCGGGTCGTGCAGGAGTCGGTCTCTGCACTGGGAGGCCTGGACATCCTGGTCAACAACGCCGCCTATCAGTCACCGGTTGACGACCTCACCGAGCTTTCCGACGAGCAGTGGCGTCGCACCTTCGCTGTGAACATCGACAGCTTCTTCTACGTCACCAAGGCCGCGCTGCCGCATCTGACGCCGGGCGGCTCGATCATCAACACCGGGTCCATCAACGGGTTGCGCGGAAACAAGACGCTGATCGACTATTCGGCGACCAAAGGCGCAGTCATCGCCTTGACCTACTCGCTGTCGCAAGCGCTCAGCGATCGCGGGATTCGGGTGAATTGCGTTGCGCCGGGCCCGGTGTGGACCCCGCTGATCCCCGCCACGATGGATGCCGAGAAGACGGCGTCCTTTGGTGAGCAGACCCCCATGGGGCGCGCAGCGGAGCCCGACGAGATTGCACCGTCGTATGTTTTCTTCGCCGCCGGACGACTGTCCTCGTACTACAGCGGTGAGGTGCTGGCACCCATCGGCGGTGAAACGCTGCCGGGCTGAGGCGCCCGCCGATCAGACCGAACTGGCCAACGAGTCCGGATTGGCAGCCGCAGCGAGGGCGGTGTCGCGGGTGCTGTGCAGTGTCACCTGGCTGTCGACACCGATCAGCGTCATGGGCCGCCGGGTCTTGGGGCCATCGGCGACCACCAGGAATTTCACCCGGCCCCCCAGCCTGCCGTTGGCGCGGATCAGCACATTCATGCCGCGGGCGGCCAGGAAGTCGAGTTCGGTCAGGTCGACGACGATCGCGTCTGGGCCGCAGTTGAGGACCTCATCGATCTGTCGTTCGAGTACTGCGGCGGTCGTGATGTCGAGATCGCCGACACAATTCATGATCACCGTCGAGTCCAACCAGGTGGTTTTGACGATGATAGAGCCTGGATCAGTCATGATGCCTCGCAGACCAATATTTGGTAGGGCGCGATGACTCAAAGGCTGACTCTTAACCTCCGAGCAAAAAGCCGGATGTGATCAGCCTACGCGCCCGATCTGATCATGGACAGCGCGTTGGACATCATGCCTGGTCGCCGGTGCTCGGTACCGTCGTTTCCAAACCCACCAGCGTGATCGAGGTGCCATGACCGATAACCCAGCCGAAGTCGTCGAAGAAGTCGGCCATCCCCCCGCACAGGCGTCGCGGCACTGGCGCCGGTTCGCGGTGGTATCGCTGGTGCTCGGACTGCTTTTCGGCGTCCCCTGGTGGACGCTGGTGGTCGCCGGCGATTGGCCGATGCCGGTCACGGTGGCGGCAACGCTGGTTTTCACGGCCGCGCTGGTCGCGCTGCCGGTGCTGGTGTTGACCGGGCACGGAAAACACCGCGACGTCCCGTCCGCGATCGGGGACGTGCTGCTCGGCGTGGTCTGGGTGGTGTTCGTCTGGTCGGTTCTCGGCAACATCGCGCGGCCCCTACTCATCGGCCTGGGAGTCGATGAGCCGCTGCGGTCTCGCCTGATCGCCGTCGCGGTCATCGTGGTGGCGACCGTGTTGCTGGGCTGGGGCCACCATGAAGCGATGCGGATTCCGCGGGTTCGCCGGGTCCCGGTCCGGATACCGCGACTGGGTCCCGGCCTCGACGGATTGCGGGTGGCGATCATCACCGACACCCACTACGGCCCCATCAACCGGTCGCGCTGGTCTGCCGCGGTGGTGGAAAGGGTCAACGAGCTCGATGCGGACATCGTCTGCCACGTCGGTGACATCGCCGACGGCACGGTCGAGATGCGCCGCGAGCAGGCCGCGCCGCTCGCGGAGATCACCGCTGCGACGCGCACGTACGTGACGGGCAACCACGAGTACTTCAGTGAGGCTCAGGAGTGGCTGGATTACCTGGAATCCATCGGGTGGAGTTCCCTGCACAATCGGCACGTGACCGTGCAGCGCGGTGGTGACACGTTGGTGGTGGCCGGGATCGACGATGCCACGGCGGCCGGTTCTGGTGTCAGCGGTCACGGCCAGGATCTCGCCGCGGCGCTGGACGGAGCCGAGGACGGCGCACCGATCCTGCTGCTGGCACATCAGCCCAAGCAGATCCGCCATGCGGTGGCCGCCGGGGTGGATCTGCAGATATCCGGCCACACCCACGGTGGCCAGATCTGGCCCTTCAACTACCTGGTGCGACTCGAGCAACCCGTCGTGCAGGGACTGAGCACACATGGCGAGCGGACCCAGCTCTACACCAGCCGTGGTACGGGTTACTGGGGCCCGCCATTCCGGATTTTCGCGCCCAGCGAGATCACCCTGCTGACACTGAGCACCGCCTGACCGGTGCGGTACTGGTTTGCGTTGTAGTCAAACTCACACGTCGAAACTTGCTTTACACAGAATTAACACCGACGATCGAGGTGTTGTTCATACCGGGTGATCCCCGCTGTGACAACGGATTTGAATCGCAAGCTCTGTGACCCAGGGCACTTTGAGGGAGTGAGAAGAATGTCGTTCGCGAAGTTTCGTGCTGATATGAAGCGGGCCAACAACCGGCGCCGTCTCTACGCGCGGATCAACGCCATGCCCCATTCGACGGTGCGCGAAGAGCTGATCGCTGTCGCGCAGCGTTACGAGTTCGACCGCGCCGCAGACTGATCCCAGGGGCTGCCGCCGCGCCGATCTCTCGGTAACCACCCGAACGGGTCGGGCGCAGTCGGTCGGTACTCGAGACTGACATGCCCGCGGTAGCCGCGGGCGAAAAGCTGCGCGAGAAGACCGTCGAAGTCGATCGTCCCGGTGCCGGGCTCGGCCCGGCCCGGGTCGTCGGCAATCTGGACGTGGCCGATCCGATCGCCGAAAGTCGCTATGACAGCCGCGATATCGTCACCGTTGACACTCAGGTGATAGAGGTCGGCGAGCAATCGCATGGCTGGCAGGCCCACCCTGTCGATCACCGCGACCGCGTGCGCTGCTGTCCGCAACGGATAGGCCTCGATGCCGCTGAGCGGTTCGATCAGAATGACTGCGCCGATGCGCTCGGCCATTTCTGCCACGTGGGCCAGGTTCTCCGTCGCCATCTCGTCCTGCGCCGCGGCGCTGATATCGGATTGCCGATTCCCGTAGAGGGTGTTCAGAGCGCCGACACCCAGCTGCTCGGCGATACCGAAGGCGATATCGGCATTGTCGCGGAACATGTTTCGACGATCCGGAATCGACGCGAGCCCGCGCTCCCCCGCCGTCATGTCACCCCCGGCGAGGTTCAGCGCGGCCAACTGCACACCGGCGTCCTGGACAGCACGGACGAATGCCTGGACCTCGGTGTCCGTCGGCACCGCCGACTCGAACGGCCACCAGAACTCGACGGAATCGAACCCGGCATCGCGGGCGGCCTCCGGTCGCCGCAACAAGGGCAGGTCGGCGAACAGCATCGAGCAGTTGACGACATAGCGGGACGTCACGTCAACCACGCCCGACGTACTTCATCCCGCGGGCCATGACGGTGATGGTCGGCACCGACACGTCGACCGGCAGGCCCACGATATGAGTGATCATCTCGGCCACGTGCGCCACGTCGATGGATGCCTCGGCGAATCCGGCGGTCATCTCGGTGGCGGCATTACCGATGTCGATCTGCGTGACATCGATATCGACATCCCGGAGATCGAGCAGCATGGACGCCGTCAACCCGCTGATCGCATGCTTGGTGACGGCGTAGGCCAGGCTGTCGGGCCGTGGCCGGTGCGCCGCGAGCGACCCGTTGTTGATGATGCGCCCGCCGCGCGGCGACTGCGCGATCATCGTCCGTGCCGCGGCACGTGCACAGAACACCGCACCGTCGACATTGGTCCGCCACACGGTGTGCCACTGCTCGTCATCGATCTCGGTGATCGACGCGCGCGGCCCGAAGACACCGGCGTTGTTGAACAACGCATCGACCCGCCCGAAACGATCGACGGCCTGCGCGAACAGCGCGTCGACGGAATCGGAATCGGTGACATCGGTGGGTACGACGAGTGCGTCCGTGCTGCCCTGCGCAGTCTCTGCCAGTGAGTCGGCGTGCCGACCCGCCAGCACGACCCGGTGCCCCGCACCGAGCAGGGACCGCGCGCACGCCCGCCCGATGCCGCTGCCGGCCCCTGTGATGACGATGGTTTTCGCGTCCTCCTGCATGACCTCGATTGTGCTGTACCGCCTGTGCCGCGGATTGGCCGACCGGTTCGGCGGGCATCCCCGCCCCATGAGCGCACAACCCGACAAGACCGACACCAACTCCGACAGCGATACCGATGCGGTTCCGCCTCCCGGCCCGACCGACCAGGGTCGTACCGGCGGCATGGCGACACGCGAGGTCGCCCCGGATGTCGTCGAGAAACACCGGGGCGAATCGCTCGATTGACCGGTCAGCGCGCAGCGTTGCGACGGCTCTGCTTCTCGGCATTGGCCAAGTCCTCCACCCGATCGGCGGTGGTGCGTTTGTCGGCGGCGTCTGCGCGTCTGGTCTGTGCTGCGGCGCGGCGCCTCTTCACCACAAGGGGCACCACCCGATCTTTGAACAGCTGCAACAGGATTCGCGCCAACCGATACCGCGCCCGGGCTATCGCGCGGGGGACTTCCATGGCGTCCACGAAAGCTCCCGTTCTGGTCGGTCGCCGACGGTGGTCCGGTCAGACAATTGCTGTGCCCTGCTGCGCAATTCATCGCTGTCCGGCTGTCGGCCTCCTCGATCTGCGCGGCATGGGTATGAAGTGGCGTGGCTGCCCGACTCATGTGCCACTGGATGCTCGTTTGCTGCCGTCAAACGGCGCACAGATGAATCCTCGGGATGCGCGAGGCGGACGATGTGCATAAATCCCGCTGCTCGGGGTACACCGCTGCCCGCAGGTCAACGGAGTGTGGAGGTAGCAATGTCGTCGGATACGCTGGCCGGCCCGCAGCGCACCACCGAGAAGCTCAAGCGCAGGATCACAGCGCCGCTGCTGTTCCTGTTCATCCTCGGTGATGTGCTGGGCGCGGGTATCTATGCGCTGATGGGCGTGCTTTCCGAGGAAGTCGGCGGTGCCCTGTGGGCGCCGCTGCTGGTTGCCCTGTTGCTGGCGCTACTCACCGCGGGTTCCTATGCCGAACTGGTGACCAAGTACCCCAATGCCGGCGGCGCCGCCGTATTCGCCGAGCGAGCGTTCCGACAGCCACTGGTCTCGTTCCTGGTTGGCTTTTGCATGCTGGCCGCCGGGGTCACCAGCGCCGCCGGTCTGGCGCTGGCCTTTGCCGGCGATTATCTGCGCACCTTCATCGACGTCCCGGCCATACCGGCCGCCGTGGTGTTCCTCGGCTTGGTCGCCGCGCTCAATGCCAGGGGCATCAGCGAGTCGATGAAGAGCAACGTGGTCATGACGGTCATCGAACTCACCGGTCTGCTGATCGTGATCATCGCCGGTGCCGTGCTCGTCGGCCACGGCGGGGGCGATGTCGAACGCGTGGTGGAGTTCCCTGCAGACTCGACCCCGGCGCTGGCCATCCTGGGCGGTGCGATCATCGCGTACTACTCATTCGTCGGGTTCGAGACCTCGGCCAATATCGTCGAGGAGATCCGCGATCCGAGCAGGATCTATCCCCGGGCATTGTTCGCAGCGCTGATCACCGCGGGTGCGGTGTATGTCCTGGTCGGTCTGGCCAGCGCTGCGGTGCTGCCATCCGATCAGCTGGCCGCATCCAGTGGGCCCCTACTCGATGTGGTGTCGGCCTCGGGCATGAACATCCCGGCATGGGTATTCTCCGCCATCGCCCTGGTCGCCGTCGCCAACGGCGCGCTGCTCACCATGATCATGGCGAGCCGGCTGGCCTTCGGAATGGCCGAGCATGGACTGCTCCCCGGGGTCTTGGGAAAGGTGCTCCCGGGTCGCCGGACCCCGTGGGTGGCCATCGTGTCGACCACCGCGGTGGCCATGGCGCTGACGCTGATCGGCGATCTGTCGACATTGGCCGAGACCGTGGTGCTACTGCTGTTGGTGGTGTTCATCTCGACCAACATCGCCGTGCTGGTGCTGCGTCGCGACGTTGTCAACCATCCGCATTTCCGGGTGTGGACCGCCGTCCCGGTGCTCGGCGTGGCATCCTGCGTTCTGTTGCTGACCCAGCAGTCGGCCAAGGTGTGGCTGTTCGCAGGGATTCTGATCGTCGTCGGCGCCGTGTTGTTCCTGGGCACCCGCGCCGGGCGCGGGCAGTTCAGTAAGCGTCGGTGACTGGCTGTGGCACCGAAACCGGTTCTGGCGCAGCACGTCGACGGGCGACGGTGAGCACCGTCGCCCCGGCGGCGATACCGCCGAGAATGAGGGTGGGCCACCACAGGGTCTGCGCGATCACGATCCTGCGTTGCACCTTGAGCCCGAACCGAGTCGCGGACTTCGCCTTACCGGTGACGCTCACAAGCATGCTCCCATCTGGAGGGGGTGGCCGGAAAACGCTCGACCGCTCAATGACTGGCTCCGGCCATACCCTCACCGTCACACCGGGAAACCTCCTCGTCGGCGGGTGTCTCGTCGAAGCTGACGTCCACCCGCTGAAACCCTTTGGCCTGCTGTGCCTCCGCCTGCCCGGAGTACATGCGGCGGTCCGCCGCGGTCAGCTCGACATTGTCGGTGAACGGAGTCAGCAGTGCGCGGGGATGCAATCGGTCCACCCGGACCGCATTGATCTGGGCACATATCAACAGCGATGTGGAGACCAGGTACAGAAAGGCCAACAAGCCGAGGACGATGGCGAACACACTGTTGGTGACACTGGCCGAACCGACGACGTGGGTGACATAGGAGGCGCCGAACCACTGCAGGACCTGCCACAGACATGCGCCGATCAGCGCTCCCGGCAGAACCTGCCGCACCGTCAGTTCGCGCACCGTCGTGACGCGGAACGCAATGACGCAGACCGCGGTGTTGAGGGTCAGCGAGGCGACAACCACCGCGCTCGTGCCGAGAAACCCGAGGTCTGCCCAGCTGCGGCCCACCGCGGTGAGGACCGTGGTGGCGATGAGCGCCGACCCGAGCACCAGCAGCAGCATCAGGCTGCGCAGCCGGGCCCTGATCGGATCGGGCCGCACATAGCGCGGTACCGCCCAGATGGTGTCCATCGCGTTCTGCAGCGCGGTGCCGGCGCCGAGGCCGCCGTAGAGGGCGCCGATGATGCCGACGACGACGGCGGTGGTACCGCCGCTGAGTGCATTGGGCTCGCTCATCTGGTCCCCGAGCAGCGGAAACTGGCTGATGGCCGAGTCGACGATCTGTTCCCGCCATTGTGGCCGGTCGCGCAGGATGACCCCGAGCGCCGTGGTGAGCAGCATCAGGACCGGGAAGAGCGAGACGAAGGTGTAGTAGGTGATCAGCGCGGCCAGATAATTGGCCTGGTCATCGACGTACTTGTAGACCACCGCGATCGCGAATCCGGCGGCGCGGCTGCGCTGTTGCACACGGTCCAGCCAACCCAGCATCGCGATCCTCCCCACCACGCGACCCGCTGCCGCGCCTCAGGAGTACCCGTTCACCGCCCCATCCTCACCTGCGGTTCATCCGACCGCGACCTGAACTCGGGCACCGCCGGCGCGCTTGGCGCTGTACATCGCCCGGTCGGCGGCATCGAGAAGCTGTTCGGTGAGCGCGATGGTGTCGACGGGGGCGCCGCGCACCAGCGTGGCGCCGGCAATACCGATGCTGACCGTGAAGCGGGCCGGAGCTCGCTGGAACTGGTCGCACAGCCGTTCGGCCACCACCACTGCATCATCGACGGCTCCGATCGCCACGATCGCGAACTCCTCACCGCCGACGCGTGCGATCACCGCATGGTCGGCACAGGTCGTGCGCATCAATCGGGACAGCGTCACCAGCACGCCGTCCCCGGTCGCATGCCCATGGGTGTCGTTGATCGCCTTGAAATTGTCGATATCGAGCATCGTCAGGGAGATCTGGAGTGGACCCCCGTCTGCGGCGGCCCCCACGAGCTGGCCGACAGATCGCAACAGACCGCGGCGATTCGCCAGTCCCGTCAACGGGTCGATATCGGAGTCGACGGCCGCGTCGCTGAGCAGTTGCAACAACAGTCGAAGGGTGATCGGCACCACCGTCACCGCGGTCAGCTGCAGCACTCCATCGGCCAATCCTTCGTAGAGGTCGCCCGCCAACGCCTCCGAAGCGATACGCATGAGGATCGGCACAGTGGCCAACCCCAACACGATCATCAGATGCGGCAGCGTGTGTAGGCCGGCCACATACGTGGCGGTGAGCGCGAAAGCCAGCGTCCCGGTGACGGGACTGTGGTCGATTACGTACAGCACACAAGTGAGAGCGATGCTGGCGTTCAGGACGATGACGATGAACCCGGACTGCCGGTAAGTGGGCCACCCGGCAAACCACCACCAGCCGAGGAAGATTGCCAGCACACCGCACAATATGGTCACCATGCGGATGACTGGCGATACAACGCCCTGGGCGCTGAATGCCATCAGTATCGGCCACGCCCCGATGGCGACGCAGGACGCCCCGACACCGAATCTGGCGAGCGGTCCATAGCCACTGTTCTGCACCAGCTCGACGAGCCAGTCATAGCGGCCGGGTTGTCGCCACCACCGTCCGAACGTGGCGACCGCACCGGCATCGCCCACAGCAGACTCCCCCCTCTGCCGGCCCAGGTGGTACGGCAGCCCTTCGGTCATTGGACCACGACGGGACCGCCAGTTTGACCGAATGCTGTCCGGGCTCTACCGAAACACCTTGCCCGCAGACCGATGACGGGGACCAGCTGAGCGCGACGGTGAGACTCTGGTCCCGCTGACTTCTTAACGCGGCTGCCGACCAAACCCGAGCCCACCTCGTGCCGAGATCACGCAGCCTGTCATCACCGACACTGAGGTCGCGTTACCCGCTCACCAGTGGGACCAAACTGTACCTGGACGCCGCACCCTTCTAGGGTGGCGGAATGACGTTTCACCCCGATGGCGACCTGGCCCAGCGGATGGCCGAACTGGCCCGTGCCGTCGCTCTGCAGAGCGTCGACGACGTGCTGCGCGATGTCACGTCCGCGGCCATCGAGTTGATCCCCGAAGCCGACACCGCGGGAATCCTGCTGATCGGCAAGGACTCGAGCTACGAGTCGCTGGCAACCACCAGCGACCTGCCCAACAAGCTCGACGAGCTACAGGTCACCTTCGGCGAGGGACCCTGCATGCAGGCGGCGCTGGATGACGTCGTGGTGCGCACCGACGACTTCCGCACCGAGCCACGCTGGCCGAAGTATTCACCGGCGGCCCTGGAGTACGGCGTGCGCAGCGGCTTGTCCTTCAAGCTCTACACCGCCAACCGCACCGCGGGAGCACTCAATCTCTTCAGCTTTCACCCCAACGTCTGGACCGCCCGCGCCGAGACCACCGGTATGGTGCTGGCCGCCCATGCCGCCGCGGCGATCCTGGCAAGCCGCCAGAGCGAGGAGCTCGAGTCTGCGGTCGCCAGCCGGGACCGCATCGGGCAGGCCAAGGGGATCATCATGGAACGCTTCAAGGTCGATGACGTGCAGGCGTTTTCCTTGCTGCGCAAGCTGTCCCAAGACAGCAATACCAAGCTGGCCGACGTCGCGGAGCAGGTGATCAACACCCGCGGCTGACCGATGGCCACCCCACGCTGATCAGATCGGAGATCGGAGCGCGGTCTTGCCAACCGCGTGACCATCTGCTGTCATGATGCCGCACATAATTACAATACCGTCCGTATCGTATTCTAAGGGGCCCGATGGTGACGTCGCCGATCGTGGAGTTCGACGACATCACCGACAGCAGCCTCGGCGGCAAGGCGGCCGGACTGGCAGAACTGCGCCGGATCGGCCTGGCCGTACCGGTCGGGTTCGTCCTCGCCGATGCCGCACAGCGCGACACCATCGTCGACGCGGTCGGCCGCTTCACCCAAATGGCCTCCGCGGGAGCGGTTCCCGTCGCGGTGCGCTCCTCGGCCGTCGGCGAGGATGGGGTCGAGCAGTCCTTCGCCGGACAGTACGAGACCGTGCTGAACGTCGGCAGCGTCGATGAGTTCATCGCCGCAGTGCGGCGGTGTGCCGACTCCGTCGATACACAACGTGCGTCGGCATACAGCGGGGACGACGAGGCCACCATGCATCTGGTGGTGCAGCAGATGGTGGACGCCCGCGCGGCAGGCGTGGTGTTCACGGCCGATCCCGCCACCGGGCGGCGCGACCTGATGATCCTCGACTCCGTCGCCGGTCTCGGCGAGGCGCTGGTCGACGGGTCGGCCTCTTCGGACCACCTCGTGCTCAATGCCGATGGGACGACCGCACTGTCCGAATGCGCAGGAACACCGATCCTGAGCACCGCGGAGGTCACTGCGATCCGCACCGGAGCGCTGCAGGCCGCACGGCATTGGGGCATGCCGATGGATCTCGAATGGGCCATCGACCGAGCGGGAACGCTGTGGTGGTTACAGGCCCGCCCCATCACCACCCTGCCCGGCGATCTGAACGAGATGGACTCCCCGGTGGCCGGCGTCGACCACGTCTACACCCGCTGCAACATCGGGGAGATGATGCCGGGTGCCTACTGTCCGCTGACGGCATCGGTGTCCGGTTACGCCATCGATTTCGCGATGCAGACCACTCAGGTGGTGGCACGGGCCCAGCCGCGCTACGAGACACCCTGGTTGCAGGTCGGCTACTTCTACGGGCACATGTTCTTGAACCTGACCGAGGGGACGGCCCTGAGTTCGGGCATCCTCGGCAACTCGCGCGAACAATTCTCCATGTCGATATGCGGTCGGGTGATCGACGAGCTCGAAGCCAAACCCGCACAACCGTTCATCCGCAAGCTCGGCAACACGATCCGATTGGTCAGCCACGCACTGTCGGTCGGCCCCGCGATCCGCCGCCTGGACGACCGGATCGCACGATTCCGCATCCCCGCCACCGCCGATGCGCGAGAGATGTTGGGTGCGCTGGAATCCGGAGTCGAGCTCTACTGCGACGTCACGCTCATCCACGTACGGTCCTCATCGCGCGCCGCCGTCGCGGCCAACGTGCTGGAGAGCACCCTGATCGGCCGGGCCGTCCGGCAGGGTCGTACCGAAACCGACGGTCGGGCCGAGGCCATGCGCCTGATGGCCGGCGCCGACGATGTCGAGAGCGCGTTGATGCTCCAGCAGCTGCGGTCGGTGGTCGCGACGCTGGCTGCCGATCAGCAGGAGGCACAACGGTTCCTCGCCCAGGCACCCGATGCGGCCGTCCGCAATCTGTGCGCCGCCGGCGCAGGGTCCGGATTGCGCGCATTCCTCGGTAGGCACGGACACCGTGGATACCGCGAACTGTGCATGCGCGACCCGTCCTGGGCGGACGATCCGGCCGGTCTCGGGTCGATGATGCAGGCCATGCTGCGCGCCTCGCTCGTGTCCCCCGAGCGCGTGCCGGCCCCCGAGACCGTGTACGGAAAGCCGAAGAAGCCGATCGAACTGCTGGCCCGGCTGGCCAGGGGCGGGGCCCGCGGACGCGAACAGACCAAGGCGAAGATGGCGCTCATGGCCCATGCACTCAAGCGTGGGTACCGCGGCCTCGGCGAGCTGCTCCAGCGCACCGGCCGGCTGCCCGACGCCGACCTCGTGTTCTTCTTCGACCGCTCGGAGCTGACGCAGGTGGTGGGCGACGACGACATCACCGAGCTCGTCCGGCGTGCGGCGAAACGCCGAGATGCCCTCCCCTACCAGGACGCGCTCGAATTCGACGATGTCTCGGTGGGACGACCGAGACCACGGATCGCGACACCGCACACCGGAGAACTCGGCAACGATGACACGATCGTCGGCCGTCCGGCGAGTCGAGGCGTGGTCGAGGGCACCGTGCGGGTGGCGAAATCGGTCCACGACGCAGGTGCCGTGTGTCCCGGCGAGATTCTCGTGGCACCCGTGACCGATGTCGGCTGGACACCGTACTTCACCGTGATCGCCGCTCTGGTCACCGATATCGGCAGCTCGGTGTCCCACGGCGCCGTGGTGGCGCGCGAGTACGGCCTGCCCTGCGTGGTGAACACCTTGGTCGGCACCCAGACCTTCCAGACCGGTGACCGCATCCGGGTCGACGGTGATCGGGGTCTGGTCACCCGGATCCGTTGACGGGAGCCGGGTCATCGGCGGTCGTCCGGTGAACGATGGTCTGCCGAGTATGGTCTGTGCTGCACAACGGAACGCCGACAGCACGTTGGAGGGGATCGTTCGGTGGGTAGTTACCGAGCATGAGGCTGCATGCCAGGACACCCGAGGCCGCCGATGAGCGCTGACGCCACGCCCGGCCCGCGCCATCCGGCCGGGGATGTCTTCAGTTCCGATCCGCAGATCGGCGTTGATCTCGCGCGGGTGAACTGGGCCGATACCCCACTGGGTGATCCCTCGGCCTGGCCCCAGAGCCTGCAGACCGCGGTGCGCATCCTGCTCAGATCGCGGTTCTCCATGTGGATGGCCTGGGGCCCCGAGCTCACCTTCTTCTGCAATGCGGCCTACCGCGACCAGACGTTGGGCAGCAAGTACCCATGGGCGCTCGGTAGACCGGCCCGCGAGGTCTGGGCCGAGATATGGGAGGACATCGGCCCGCGCATCGACCACGTGTTCAGCACCGGCGAGGCGACCTGGGACGAAGGGTTACAGCTGATCATCCAGCGCTCGGGATTCCCCGAGGAGAGCTACCACACGTTCTCCTACAGCGCGCTCAGTGACGACGACGGACACGTGGTGGGCATGTTGTGCGTCGTCAACGAGGACACCACCCGCGTGATCACCGAGCGTCGGATGGCCACCCTGCGGGAGCTGGGCTCCGATCCCAATCTGCTGCCATCGGAAGATCAAACTCTGCAGTCGGCGGCGGCAAAGCTCGGCCGCAACCGCTTCGATCTCCCATTCGCCCTGTTGTACCTGTTCGACGGTGTCGGCGACGCCCGCCTGGTGGCGCGCACCGGCATACCCGCCGGGAATCCCGCGGCGCCCGAGTTGCTGCGCATCACCGACGACGGCCCCGCCGCCACGGTGTGGCCGTGTGCTGATGCGGCCGCCGGGCGCTCGACGTTAGTCGAGCTCGTGGGCGCACCGTTCGCGGATCTCCCGACCGAACCGTGGTCGCAGCCGCCAGTTCAGGCGCTGCTGGCGCCGCTCACCCAGCAGGGCGCCGCGCCCTACGGAGTGCTCGTCGCCGGGCTCAACAGGCTGCGCCCGCTGGACGACTCATACCGCGGATTCATCGACCTGGTCGCCGGTCACATCGCCGGCGAAATCGGCAGCGCACGAAGCTATCTGGCCGAACAACGCCGCGCGGCCGAGCTTGCCGAACTGGACCAGGCCAAGACGGTGTTCTTCTCGAATGTCAGCCACGAGTTCCGGACCCCGCTGACGTTGATGCTCGGGCCGGTCGCCGAACTGCTGGGCGGTGACGAAAAGAAGATCAGTCCTGATGCCCGGCGAGATCTGGAAGTCGTGCAACGCAACGGCTTCCGCCTGATGAAGCTGGTCAACACGCTGCTGGATTTCGCACGGATCGAAGCGGGCCGGACGCAGGCGCGCTATGAACCGGTGGACGCGGCGGCGCTGACGGCCGAGCTGGCAAGCGGGTTTCGCTCCGCGGTCGAGCGCGCGGGACTGGAGTTCGTGGTGCAGTGCCCACCGTTGGGCGAACCGGTGTACCTCGATCGGGACATGTGGGAGAAGGTCGTACTCAACGTCCTTTCGAATGCGGTGAAATTCACCGCGGCCGGCTCCATCTCGGTGCGTACGGAGCGCGACGGCGGCGACGCGGTGTTCATCCTCGCCGACACCGGCATCGGCGTCGCCGCCGACGAACTGCCCCGGCTCTTCGATCGTTTCCACCGCATCCCGGCAACATGGGCACGTTCGCATGAGGGCAGCGGTATCGGATTGGCCTTGGTGCGTGAGCTGGTGGCATTACACGGTGGCACCATCACCGCGCAGAGCGCCGAGGGTGTGGGCACCGCCTTCACCGTGCGGATCCCGTTCGGTACCGAACACTTGCCGGCCGAGGCCATCATCACCGCGGGCGCATCCGGCACCCCGGCCGGCGCGCCACCGCAGACGGCCAATCCGTTCCTGGAAGAGGCCTTGCGCTGGCTACCCGAGGACGAAGATGCCGACGCGGTCCCGGTTCCCGAAGCGTCGGCAACCACCTCGGCACGGGTGTTGGTGGCCGATGACAACGCCGATATGCGGCACTACATCACCAGGCTGCTCACCGGCGCGGGTTACGCCGTCGAAGAGGCCTCCGACGGCAGGCACGCCCTCGACATGATCCGCACCCGGCCACCGGAGTTGGTGGTCAGCGATGTGATGATGCCGCACCTGGATGGTCTTCAGCTGGTTGCCACACTGCGCACGGATCCGCGCACTGCCGCATTGCCGGTGTTGTTGCTGTCTGCCCGCGCCGGCGCCGAGGCCTCGATCGACGGTCTGCGCGCCGGCGCCGACGACTATCTGGTCAAGCCGTTCGCCGCATCGGAACTGCTGGCACGAGTGCAGGCGAACATCACGCTGGCTCGGATGCGGGCCCATCACGCGCGCTGGCATGACGCACTCATCGACTCGTTGCAGGAAGCGTTCTTCGTCTGCGATGCAGACGGAGCGGTTGTCGAGATCAACGCCGCATTCACCGAAATCCTCGGTTACGGCCCCGAGGGCCTTCCGTACTCACCCGTCCATCCTTGGTGGCCCGACGCCGTCACCGACCCCGAGGCCCATCGGCAGATCGCGACAGCTTTCGAGGACCTGCTACACCGGGACCGCGGCGTCCACACGGTGCCGGTGTGTCACCGCGACGGCCATCGGCTATGGGTGACATTCTCGTTCACGCACGCCGAGGACCCGGATACCGCAGAGCGCCTGACGGTGGGCACGCTGCGCGACGCGACCGCCGAGCACTACCGCCGACGCCACGACACCGCACTGGCGGACCTGAACCACGCCCTGGTCCTCGCCGAGACGGTGGACCAAGCCGTCGCATCCACCGTCGCGGTGGTCCGCGAGATATGGCAGGCGCGGCGCGTCCTCGCCATCACCTTCGGGACCGACATCGAGCACCCGGCGGTGATCGCAGCCGGAGTGCCCACCGAATGGGATGACCTCCCGACGAGCAAGCGCAGATTCATCGAGTCGCTGTGCGACGCGGATCCGCTCACCTCGCTCACCGGCGGCCCGGGAACCGCGGCGATCGCGGTGTCGCACCCGGACGGTGTGCTGGTCGTGTGGATGGAACTCGCCGAGAACCGGCCGTTCACCGCGCCGGATCACACCTTGCTCACCGTGCTTGCCGGACATCTCGGACAGGGTCTGCACCGCGTCCACCGTCTCGACCAACAGCATCAGACGGCCGTGGCTCTCCAACACGCCATCCTGGGTCCCTCGGCTCTGCCGTCGGGGTTCACCGCCCGCTACCTGCCGGCAACCACACCGTTGCAGGTCGGCGGGGACTGGTATGACGTCATCGACCTCGGCGACAGCCGGGCCGGTCTGATCGTCGGCGATTGCGTCGGCCACGGACTGGATGCGGCGACCGTGATGGGGCAGTTGCGTAGCGCCTGTCGCGCCCTGCTACTCGAAAATCCTTCCCCGGCAACGGCATTGGCGGGACTAGACCGTTTCGCGATGCAACTGAGCGGCGCCAGGTGCACGACCGTGTTCTGCGCGGTGCTCGATCTGCAGACCGGGGAACTCAGTTACTCCAATGCAGGGCATCCGCCCCCGATCGTGGTCGAGGCCGACGGGTCCTCGGTGACGCTCGACGCGGCACGCGGTGTGCCGGTGGGGATCCGGCCTGGCCGGGATCGCGCCGTTGCGCTCCTGACGCTGCCGGCGCGAGCGACGCTGCTGATCTACACCGACGGACTCGTGGAGCGTCGACGCGAGTCGCTCGATGACGGCATAGCCCGTGCCGGTGCACTCCTGCGCGAGGCCTGCTCGACCGATCAGGGCGACGCACTGGCCGATCGGCTGCTCGCCGGCATGACACCACCGCAGGGCTACTCCGATGACGTGGCGATGCTGCTCTATCGCCACCCCGGCCCGCTGCACATCAGCGTCCCCGCAGACATCAGCCAGTTGGCCATCACCCGTGACACCCTGCGAATCTGGTTACTGGGAAACGGTCTGGACTCCGAACAGATGCAGGATCTGCTGGTCGCCGTCGGGGAGGCGGTGGCCAATTCGATCGAACACGGACACCGCGGCGGGAAGGCCGGAACGGTGACGCTCACCGGCCGGGTGAACGGGTCCGACGTTCACCTGCGTATATCCGATACCGGTGTGTGGAAGCCCGCCGACGCGGTGCCACACCCCACCCGCGGCCGCGGACTGACGCTGATGCGCGCACTCACCGATGAGGTCACCATCCAGTCCGATCACCTCGGTACCACCGTCGACATGCAGGCGAGGATCCGCTGATGAACACCGAACTCACGCTCCACGAAACCATTACCGACGGCGGTGCGGTCGCGCTGGAAGCGGTCGGCGAGATCGATCTGAGCAACGTCGAGGCGTTTTCCGCCGCGCTGGAGGCTGCGACCGGCGACGCAGGCAGTCCCCTCACCGTGGACCTCATCCACGTCACCTACCTCGACAGCGCCGCCATCAACGCACTATTCCGGCACGTTGACCACATCAGCATTCTCGCCAACCGACTACTGAAGTCGATCCTCACCCTCAGCGGGCTCGCCGATCTGGTTCCCGTGCAGATCGTCGACGCGTGATACCCCTCAGCGGGCCGGGCAGTGCTCGAATTGCAGGCACACCCGGGTTCCGTCGGCGGTCCCGTCGACGGTCAGGTCGTCACATAGCGCGCGCATGAGCTTCAGGCCGCGCCCGCGGGCCGGGTTCTGCGGTCCGGAGCGCGGATCCAGCCAGTGACCGCGGTCGACGACCCAGAGCCGGACCGTGCAGGCGTCGGTGTCATGGCGGGCCTCGATGCTCATGACACCGGTGTCGTCCTCGCCGCGGTAGGCATGGTCCGCGCAGTTGGCCAGGGCCTCGTAGGCCGCCAGCACGATATCGGCGATCCGCCCGGTATCGACACTGACCCGCCGGGTCAGCCAGGCCCTGACCGCACCGCTCAATTCGCCCGCCGACGTCGGCTCGGCGGTCGCCGTGACCACCAGATCGGCGTCCCCGGACTGCGCAGCGGGATGGGGCGAAGCGGACATCTGTTGCGTATTACCCCATTCGACGCGGTCTAGTCATGACGCTCGCCACGTGCGAGCTTCCTCGTATAAAAAAGCGGCGAAACGGGAACCCTGGTGGCCGCGGACGGACCACGCGAACCAGACCGGGCAGGAGCCATGAGCACCGACGACATCAACGCCGACGAACGGGTCCGGTTGACCGCGGTGGGGCGATATCGCAAGGTCATCGGCCCTTCTGATCCCGTCCTCGCGCGTATCGCCACGATCATCGCCGAGGTATTCGACGCACCGTATGGCGCCGTGACGCTCGTCGAACGGGACAGCATCTGGATGATCGGCACTCGTGGCCTGGACATCGACCGGATCGACCGGCACGACGGCCTGTGCGCGACCGCCATTTCCGGCGCCGGCCCACATGTGGTCGCCGACTGCCAGACCGACTCTCGCACCGCGGATAACCGTTTCGTGCACGAGCACGGCATCGGTTTCTACGCCTGCGTCCCCCTCATCACGTTCGACGGGCACCACCTGGGCGCCGTCGCCGCCATGGACACCCGCCCGCGTCCCGATCCGTCACCCTCGCAGCTGTCGCTGCTGGCCGACCTGGCCGTAGTGGTCATCGAGCAGTTGGAACTGCGGCTGTCATCCTCGGAAGCCCTGACCGTCGAGCATGGGCTACGCGCGGTCGCCGAGGCCGAACTGGATTCCACCCGAGCCGACAGGGACGCGGCGAGGCGGGATCGCGACAGCGCACATCTGGCACTCGACGAGGCCCGCTCGGATCGCGATGTCGCCCAGCGCGATCGTGACCAGGCACGCTCGGACCGCGACGAGGCGCAGCTGGACCGGGAGGCTGCCGAACGCGAACGCGACAGCATCGACGACTATGCGACGGCACTCCAGCAGGTATTGGTGCCACCGGTGCTGCCCGACATCCCCGGTCTGGACCTGATTGCCGGGTATCACCCGGCATCACCGCGCGATGTCAGTGGTGACTTCTACGACGCGTTCGCCCTGGACGAGCGAACGTGGGGTCTGTTCATCGGCGACGTGCAGGGCCACGGGGTGCACGCCGCCGTGCTGACGACGCTCATCCGATACAGCCTGCGTGCGGCGCTGCTGCACGACCGTGAACCCGCCTCGGCGCTGGCGGAACTGAACACGGTGCTGCTCCGCGAACTGCGTCCTCGCCGCTTCGCCACGGTGTCGGTGTTGATACTGCGGCCACGCGGTGCCGGTGGTTTCGATCTGGTCATGGCCACCGGTGGGCACCCTCCCGCGCTGTTATTGGATCCACGGGCGACCACCGCACACGCCGTCAGGCCGGAGACCGGCATGCTGGTCGGGGCCACCCCGCACGCGACGTTCGGGACGCTGCGGCTGACCCTGGAACCCGGTCAGACGCTGCTGCTCTACACCGACGGGCTGACCGAAGCACGCCGCGGCGCCGAGCCTTTCGACGATGCCGCGCTGGCCACCTACGGCGCGACCCGCACGGGTCTGAGCGCCGCAGCGCTCATCGATGATCTCGCCACGCTGATACCCAAACTCGAGCCGACCGACGATATTGCGCTGCTCGCCCTCGGGGCGAGCTCTTGAGCCGGTGATTACCGCTGCGCGAGAACGACATTCAACGCGTCGTCGAGCGTCGGGCAGATATCGATCACATCGGCCACCCCGACCAGTTGCAAGGGCCGGGCGGTCGCGGGTCCTGCTGCGACGACGGCCAACCGTACCGTCGGGTGGTGGTGGACGGCGACCAGCGCACCGATGCCTACCGATGCCAGGAACTGCACGCCCAGCAGATCGATCACGACCCGCGCGGGCGCGCCGGCCATGGCCATCTCGATAGCCGCCTCCAACTGTCCGACGGTCACCATGTCGATCGTGCCGGTGACGGTGATGACCACCGTGCCGCCCTCGTGTCGGGTACTGATGCTGCACGCCGACGTACTCGAATTCCCCACCATGTTCGTCACCGCGACCTCCCGTTCGCTCGGCCGCTCGCACGGCGACCCGATCCTAACCGGTACCGTTGGTCTCGGTAATTCAGGTCGTTCCGTCGTCCACCGAGGTCACGAGTCGGTGCGCGATATCGGTCAGCTTGACATTGGCGTCCTGGGAGAGCTTGACCAGCACGCGGAACGCCGCCATGGAGTCGATCTTGAACCGTTCCATGATGATCCCCTTGGCCTGCCCGATCTCGTCACGACTGGTCAGGGCCTCCTCGAATTGACTCTCGGTCTCTGCGCCGAACAATGCGACCGACGCGTGCTGGGCGACGATGGCGCCGATGAATGCCGACTCCTCCGAGAACACACCGGGCTCTGCACCATAGAGGTTCAGCGCTCCCAGATTCTGATGCAATACGTACAACTGGAAGGCCAGCAGGCTGCGCGCACCCAACTGGACAGCTGCCGCCGCGAACCGCGGCCACCGCGTCTCGGTCGCCATCTCGTCGATGAGCACGGTGCGATGCTCAGGCAGCGAGCTCAAGCACGGACCCTCGTCGAGTTCGGTCTGCACCATGTCCAGTTTGGCGACCAGCGGATCGCTCGGCGCCCTGGGGGTGACGGTGCGACCCTCGATCATCGAGACACCCGCCCAGCGCACACCCGGCACAATCTCGATCGCGCCCTTGACCACCGCCTCAAGGGTGGATTCGGTACTGGCCTGGTCCTGCACCGTCAGCGCCAGATCTGCCAGAGCTCGGGCCAGATCGTTCCCCCGATCAGACATGTTCCAACGGTAACGCCGTGTTCGCTTCGTGGACAACCACTCCGGCGACGTTTCCGGCTTCACCGTGTGGCTGATCGGCGCCCGCAAACCTCGCCACCGAGCCCAGCAAGCACCTCATCTGGGGTTTACTCGATGACGGCGGATGCCGGCATATTGACGACAGCGTAAGCGTTTTCGTTTTGTGTCGTCCGCGCTGAGGACGGACGCAGCGTCTCAAGGACTTTCGGTTTCAACGCACCACCGCGCCGGGTACAGGTTCACCAACGGGCGCGATCGCGGCGCCGCAACACACCTGGAGGTGCGATCGTGATTCCGTTCATCTGCACGACCTGCGGAGAATTCGACCTCGACACCGCGGATTGCGCATCGTGTGCGCAGTCGGCCCGCGACCACGGTACGGCGGGTGCCGCCGTCGCATAACAACCATGCCGGCGTACCGGCCGGAACTCGAGGTTCGAATTGCAGCGCCTCGGGGTACTCGGTAGATGGTTCAGATCCGAGCCACCCTCAGCACCGTTTCGAACAGGGGAAGCTCGGATGCCACGAACCGATCAGCAATACGTCGAAATCGCCGATATGGTGCGGTTGTTGCGCAGCCAGGAGCCCGGCTCGGCTGAACACCGCGGCCTTTATGACGACGTCATCACCCGGGCCCTGCCGCTGGCCGAGCACATCGCCCAGCGCTACTCCGGGCGCGGGCAGCCGTACGACGATCTCTACCAGGTTGCCTGTATCGGCCTGATCAAGGCCGTCAACAGGTTCGATCCCGACCGCGGCGCCGATTTCCTCTCATTTGCCGTGCCGACGGTGATGGGCGAGGTCCGCAGGCATTTCCGCGACACCGGATGGGCCGTCAACGTGCCCCGCCGGTTGAAGGATCTCAGTCTGCAGCTCACCAAGGCCCGCGAGGAGTTGACGCGCACCCTCGGCCACGCGCCGACCGCCACCGAGATCGCCGCCCATCTGAGTATCGAACGAGAAGAGGTCATCCAGGCGACCGTGGCCGCCAGCCACTACTCGACCGTCTCCACCGACCGGCCCGCCACCGACGACGGCGAGGACTTCACCCTCAAGGACACCCTCGGGTCGGTGGACTCTCGACTGGACAAGATCGTCGACGTGGAGACCGTGCGCCCGCTGATAGAGAAGCTGTCTGCGCGGGAACGCACCGTGCTGAACTACCGGTTCTTCGACGATATGACCCAGACCCAGATCGCCGAGCGGATGGCCTGCTCCCAAATGCAGGTGTCGCGCATCCTGGCCAAGGCGCTGGACTCACTGCGCAAACAGGCAGAAGCCCAGATGAACGAGCGCCCGCCGGTCCGGCACAGCGCCGCCTGAGGTCAGATCGCGTTCGGATCGGCCCGTTCGGCGATCAGCGCCAGTCGCCAGGTGCACTCGCGGTTGCGCGGCGCGACGCCGAGCAGCTGCACGGCATCGGGAATCCAGCGCACCGGCGCGCTGGTTGCCACCTCGGTCATCTCGATCCGGCACCCGCCGGCGTCGCTGTCGTTGATCCGCATGGTGATCCGCGCTTTCCCGGCTGGGCGCACCTTGGCCAGCAGCACCAGTTCACGTCCGGGATCACAACTCTCGACCACGGTCTCATCGTCGATGACGACCGGCCAGGTGCCGATCGAGTGCAGTATCCGCGAACCCGGCGCCGGCCAGTTCGCACTGACGGCGCGAATCCGGCTGTTGCCGACCACCCAGCCCGAATACGTCCACCCGTCGGCGAGCACATCCCACACCTGCTGACGGGTGGCGGAAGTCTCCCTGGTGACCGTCATTGCCATATCTCCTGTCGTTGGCGCCGCGAGTTGATCTCACCGCTCGTCAGCACCGGATGTACCCCGTCAGCCACCCACGAATCGCCACTCGAGCTTGTATTTTCGGTCCACCTGCCGCACGGAACGGGCCACATCGCGCGGGGGCGTGTGCCAGGGGCCACGGGCGTCGGCCGCTCGATACTCTCTTGCGCACGATTGGCGCGCGCGACAGGTACCAGACATGCAGGATTTGAGCTTCGACAGCAGCGACCTCGGAGAAACCGAGGAGTTTCTGGTGAAGACCTACACCAAGATGCGTATCGGCGGCGCCGGTGAACGATCGCGAGCCAGGATCGCCCGGCGGGCTCTGGGACCCATCGGCATGGACGAACTCGCCTTCGCCTACGACATGAGTTTCGACGCCAGCCCTCTGAGCCGAATAGTGCTGTGCGAGATGCGCAGCGGACACATCGAAGAGACGATCAGCGGCAGGCAGACCGACGTGTTCGCACCGGGCGACCTGACCCTGTTCAGCCCACCGGGACAGCCGCATTCCGGAACGGTGCGTGGCGCCTCCTATGACCTGACCGTGTTCGACACCGCGATTCTGGACAGGGTGGCAGCATCGGCGCCGGGAGCGCGTCAGTTGCCGGTCATGTTGACCGGGCACCGGC
This sequence comes from Arthrobacter sp. SLBN-53, assembly GCF_006715585.1. Classification (NCBI taxonomy): domain Bacteria; kingdom Bacillati; phylum Actinomycetota; class Actinomycetes; order Micrococcales; family Micrococcaceae; genus Arthrobacter; species Arthrobacter sp. SLBN-53. Next base: position 4,341,447 of record NZ_VFNN01000001.1, on the reverse strand, counting down.
CGGTTTCGGCTGCGGCCGGGCGGCGACTTGGCGCGTTGATCGGATACCTGCGCGACCACGTGCTCGCCGACCAGCAGGCCCGGGCATCCGAGCTCGTGATCAGCAACGCCGTCTCACATCTGGCTGCTACGACGTTGAATGCTTTCCCGCACAACGCTTCGACCGACCCCACCGCGGCTGATCGCCGCGACGCCGGGGCGCCCGCGCTATTGCGTCGCGCCGTCGCCTTCATCGACGAAAACGCCGACCGTGATATCGCGCTGGCCGATATCGCCTGCGCCGTATACCTGACACCCAGGGCGGTGCAGTACATGTTCCGCAGGCATATGGACTGCACGCCGACGGAATACCTCCGGAAGGTCCGGTTACACCGCGCCCACCTCGAACTGCTCACCGGTTCGCCGCAGGAGAATACGGTGAGCGCCATCGCAAGGCGCTGGGGATTCGCCCACACCGGACGGTTCGCCGCGTTCTACCGACAGGCCTACGGGCGGTCGCCGGCAACCACCCTGCGCAGCTAATCGGACGGCCGCAACTTCGGGTGGGTCAGCGTGACGATCTTTTCCGCGACGGTCGCCAGTTTGACATTGCTTTCCTGAGACGTGCGCTTGAGCAACTCGAACGCCTCATAGGCATCGACCCCGAAGCGCTCCATCAGCATCCCTTTTGCCTGGCCGATCACATCCCTGGACAGCAGGGCCGTGCTGAACTGTTGCTCACGACGTTGCAGATTCCAGGCCATGGTGGCGTGCGCAGCCAGGATCTGGGCCATCTCGGCCGACTCGTCGGTGAAAGCGTGCCGACGCTCGGCATAGAAGTTCATTGCCGCCATGGGTGGGAACTCGGAGCCGAACATGTGGACGCTCAATACCGAGCGCACCGGAGTTCGAGCCAGCGCCGCACTCCCGAATTCCGGCCACCTCGACTCATTTTCGAGATCGTCGACGCGAATGACTCCCCCACCACGCGCTGCGGTAAGACACGGACCCTCGCTCGTCTCACGCTGCAGGGCATCCGACGCCTCCGCGTGATGATGAGTCGGCCCCAGCGAGGCGATCGAACCATCGTCTTCCAGCACTGTGATGCTGCAATACTGCGCACCCGGCACCAACGACACCGCCTCGGTATTCATGGCGAGCATCGCCGCGGCGAAATCGGCCGTGTCGTCACGCTGCAGCGAATCCGCCAGCTCGACCAGCCTGATGATCAGCGCTGCATCGGCCATCAGCGGCCGCTCTGCACGTCGCCGACCATCTGCGGCGTCGGACAGCCCGTCAGACAATCGCCGCACTCCTTTCGCACGCAAAGACGACCGGCCACCAAGCAGGTGTTGATGGCCGGTCCAGATGGGACCCGGGCATGCGTCGATGGCGCGGAGTCGGGCTCGACCGCGTTGTCGAGCAACCCCAGGCGCCATCTGCCCGTCCCGAACATAGTTGCGATGCAGGGCCGTTGGTCTCACCTGCTACCCAATTGCTTCGCTCGGCGGATCGGCTATCGCTGGAACATTCGTTTCGTGACCCGCCGCCCGCTCTACGCTGTTTGTCGCTGCACGGGCCGGGTAACTCGCATTCGGGTGGTCCGGCCGAACAGTGCCGACCATACGAGGAGATCGCGATGGCAGAGGAGACCCGGCGGTGACCGGCAGAGTTGCCCGCGTGGTGCTCGGCCCGATCCTTCTCGCCGCTGCGCTGGCTGGGCTGTTCACCAGCTGCCCGACCTACCGAGATGGCGTCTCGGGGCAACTCGCGTCAGCCGAGGAGCAGACCGAGTCCGCTGCCCACTCCGCGGCGTTGGCACTGCAACTGTGGCATCAAGGGCGATCGCCGGACCGGCTCGTCGCCGTCCAGATCTCAGACGCCCGCGATGATGTCGCCGAGAGTTACGACACGACAGCGGTGCTACGTACGACGGATCCGGTGGATATGGCGCGGCAGACACTTCTGATGGAGGTCATGACGGAGATCATCTCGACGCTGAACCGGTCCTACGCATCGGTACGCGCTGGGACGCAACACGAGTCGACGGACGATCTCCGCGCGGCGCTGCTCGCGGCCGCCGATGATCTTCGACACCGGTACCGCTGATGAAGAAGCTGCTGAGCGTCGCGCTGGGAGTTCTCACCGCCATCGGTGGGTTCCTCGATATCGGGGACCTGGTCACCAATGCAGTCGTCGGTTCCCGCTTCGGTCTGGGGCTGGCCTGGGTGGTACCGGTTGGCGTGGTGGGGATATGCCTGTACGCGCAGATGGCCGGCCGGGTCGCCGCGGTCAGCGGGCATGCCACCTTCGAGATCATCCGGGAACGGCTCGGGCCTCGGATGGCAGCGGCGAACCTGGGTGCCTCGTTCTTCATCAACCTGATGACGGTGACCGCCGAGATCGGCGGTATCGCGCTGGCCCTGCAACTCGCCACGGACGTCGGCCACCTGTTGTGGGTTCCGGTCGCCGCTTTCGCGGTATGGATCGTCATCTGGCGGGTGAAGTTCTCGGTGATGGAGAACATGACCGGCATCCTCGGTCTGAGCTTGATCGTCTTCGCCGTCAGCGTGTTTCTGCTGCAGCCGAACTGGTCGGATCTGTCTGACCAGGCGCTGGCTCCGATCATTCCCGAAACAGAGTCCGCCGCCACCTACTGGTACTACGCGATCGCACTGTTCGGCGCCGCGATGACACCCTACGAGGTGTTCTTCTTCTCTTCCGGCGGCATCGAAGAGCGTTGGACCGTTGCAGATCTGGGCAAGTCACGACTCAACGTCCTGGTGGGCTTCCCGTTGGGTGGCCTGCTGTCCATCGCCATCGCGGCGTGCGCGGCAATCGTGCTGATGCCCGCACAGGTGGAGGTGACATCGCTGTCCCAGATCACCATGCCCGTGGTGGCGGCCGGCGGAAAGTTGGCGTTGGCATTCGTCATCGTCGGAATCGTCGCGGCCACCTTCGGTGCGGCACTGGAGACCACGCTGTCCTCCGGTTACACCGTGGCACAGTATTTCGGGTGGGCGTGGGGCAAGTTCCGCAGACCCGCGGCAGCCGCCCGCTTCCACACCGTGATGTTCGTGGCCATTTTCGCCTGCAGCGCCGTGCTTTTCACCGGTATCGACCCGATCCTCGTCACCGAGTACTCGGTGGTGTTCTCGGCCATCGCGCTGCCCCTGACCTATCTGCCGATCCTGATCGTCGCCAACGACCCCGGATACATGGGCAACCATGTCAACGGCCGCATCACCAATGTGCTGGCCTCGATCTACCTGATGATCATTCTCGTCGCCTCAACGGCCGCCGTACCTCTGATGATCGTGACAGGAGCAGGACAATGATGAATCGACCGCGGGCGACCGACGCTCCGGATGCTTACCGCCCCGATGGTGTGCGGCTCATCGATGCCCGGTTGCACCTTCTCGACCGGCAGATCGTCGACGCGCAAGGCGAACCGGTCGGCATCATCGACGATCTGCTGATCGATGATGTGCACGGCTCAAAGCCGCGGGTGACGGCGATCCTCACCGGGCAGGTGTTGTTCACCCGGATATTCGGCGGAAATCCACCCCGATCGCAATTGCACGAATTGCCATGGGATTTCGTCGGCCGCATCGGTACATCGATCACATTGCGACCAGGCGTGGACGGATCGGCGGGCCAGTGGGTGGAACGGTGGTTGCGCGATCACATCATCGGACGCATCCCCGGAGGCCGGCATGCAGCTCAGTGACCTACTCGGCGCGGCAGTGACCGATCAGAGCGGACAGCGGCTCGGTACCGTCACCGACGTGCGGCTCGCGGTGCACTGTGATGACAGCCCTCCATCACTGTTCGGACTCGTCATCAGTCCGCGGACCCGTTCCTCCTACCTGGGTTACGAACGCTCGCAGGTGCGCCGCCCTGCCGCTCTGTCGGCGCTGCTGCGGTGGCGCCACCGCGGCACCTTCCTGGCGATGTGGCGGGACATGCACGCCATCACCGATGACGGCATCGTGCTGCGCCAGGGATTCGAGCGCTACTCGGCAGTGCTACGGGAGTAGCCCACGACATAGATACCTCCGCATCCATCGGCGGTTTCGCGTTCGTTGCGCCGGCGTCATCGCTGCCGTCGTTCGCGGAGCCGTTCGTCCCACGCGGCACCGCGTGGCCTTCGACAGATAGGTTCCGCCCCAGACGTACTGGCGCGCGCCATCCTGAAAGGCCGGTTGTGAGATCAGGCCCGTCCTCTCCGAGGCCGGCGCGGCAGGCCGTGGCTAGGCTGGTCAGATGACCCTGGTGCGAGCTCGAGGCTGACCGCCTGCATGTTCATCATCATCCTGTGTACGGTGCTCGGACTGGCCCACCTGTACGTGTGGAAGCGGTTGATCAAGGACGCGACCCGGCCGGGACGCACCCGTACGGTGCTGACCGCCGCCTTCCTGACCATGGCCGCGGTGTTGGTGATGGCGCTGCTGGGGCCGCGGCTGACCGGGCTTGACGAGTCGGCGTGGGTCGCCTGGCCGGGATACCTCTGGTTCGCCATGGTCGGCTATCTGCTGCTGGCTCTGCTACTGGTGGAACCGATCCGACTGATGCTGCGGGGATGGGTGCGTCGCGGCGAGAAGACCGTGCCCGGTGAGCCCGCCGAGCCGGGCACTGCTGCTGAAGTCACGCCGCCTTGCGGTGCGCTCAACCGCCGGGTGTTCCTGGCCAGGACCGGCGCGGCGGCGGCAGGCGTGGCGGCCACCGGGCTGGTGGGCTACGGAGCGGCCACCGCACTCGGACCGCCGAACGTCCTGCAGGTGCCGATTCGACTCAACCGGCTCAACCCGGCGTTCAACGGCTTTCGCATCGCCGTCGTCTCCGACATCCATCTCGGGCCGCTGCTGGGACGCAGCCATACCGAGCGGATCGTGGAGATGATCAACCGAACCGACGCCGATCTGGTCGCGATTGTCGGCGATCTGGTCGACGGCACGGTGGACAAGCTCGGCCATGCGGCCGAGCCCCTTCAGGATCTGGTGTCCCGGGAAGGTTCGTTCTTCGTCACCGGCAACCATGAGTACTTCGTCCCCGACACGATGCCGTGGCTGCGCGAGCTGGATCGCCTCGGTGTCACCCCGCTGCGTAACGAAAACACCCTGATCCGGCGCGGCGCCGCCGCACTGCACATTGCCGGGGTCAACGACCTCGCCGGCGAAGAGCACGGCGATCCGCCCGACTACGACCGCGCACTGACAGGTATCGACGGGCGAAACCCGACGGTGCTCCTTGCACATCAGCCCGTCATGGTCGAACAGGCCGCCGCGCGCGGCGTCGATCTACAACTGTCCGGTCACACGCACGGCGGACAGACCTGGCCGTTCCGGTACATCGTCGAGGCGGTGCAGCCGTCCCTGGCCGGATTATCGGCCTTCCAGGACACTCAGCTGTACGTGTCTCGCGGTGCCGGGTTCTGGGGGCCGCCGGTACGGGTCGGCGCGCCGCCGGATATCTCGGTGCTGACACTCAATGCCGACCAGTAGCCGACCGGTAGCCGACCAGTAGCCAACCGGTAGACGATCAGCTTCGAGCCTCAGACGCACCCGCTGACGCTGACCCTCCTGCCGAAGTTCGCGCAGACGCTGACATCAGGCGCCGGCGGCGGCGGAACGTACACCGGCGGCGGAGGGGGTGGCGGCGCGCCGGGTGGTGGGGGCGGCGGCGGTGGCGGGGGTAGGGCGCTGTCGAGGTAGCCCAGCGGATCGGTACACCCCGACACATTGACGTGGAACCCGCCCACCGAACCGCACACGGTCGCACCCGAGACCGGTGCGCCGATGACGCCGAGCCCGCCCACGGTGATCGCGGCCAGCAGGGCCGCCCGCACAATGTTGCCGATCCTGATGTTGCCGATGCCGTGGTTGCCGATCATGTGGTTGCCGATCATGTCTCAGCCCAGAACGTCATGCTGCATGGGCAGCGACACGTTGCAGCGTGCCCGCAGCTCGGTCAACGGCGCGCGGATACCCCGCAGCTCCGCGGCCACCTGCGGGTGCGCCTCCAGGTACGCGCGGGCCCGCTCGACGGTCTGCTCCTCGGGCAACCCCTCCAAGCTGGACAGCTCCGCGTTGACGTCGGCATGGGTGAACAGGTATGCCGACATGGCGAAGTTGACTCCACCGGCCACGCCCGCGATATCGGCCACGGAACAATTCGGTGGCGGCTCGGCATTGGCCACACCCAAGCCGGCCGTGGCCATCACGATGCCGATTCCGCCCACGAGAATGCCTTTGCACAGCCTCGACATCAGAGCGCCTTTCTCTAGACCACCATCTGTATCCACATATCTTCACCGAGCCACCGCTGAAATGTCACTCTTTCGACGGCAACTGCCGAACCAAGCATTTGTTTGCTTGCCCCGAATCGGCGCGTTCCGACGTGGCATGGACCGGCGTCGAGTAGTTTGCTGTGTGAAAATTCGATCGAAAACGCCGCGACCTACGGGCGGGGGGCGCGCGAGCCTGAGGAGTTACTGTCAAGCGACTGATTGCCGCGCTGACCGCGTCGGTCGACCCGGAGTCACTGATGTCGCGGATCGCCGAACAGGTGTGCGTGTTCAACCCCAAAGCCGACGGCGCGGCCGTGGGCATGCTGACCCCCAACGGATCCTTCGTGTTCGCCTCCGCTCACGGTCTGAGCGCACCGGCGCTGGGAACGGTGGTGCCCGCGGTCGGGTCCTTCCAGGAGCTGGCGCTCTCGACCCGACAGCCGCAGGTGAGCCCGCATGTGGCCGAAGATTCTCGGTTACCGGAACAGGCGCGCCGGCTCGCCACGGAGATGGGCATCGGGTCATGGGCGGTGATCCCGCTCTTCCATCAGCACCGGGCGGTCGGGGCGCTCTCGGTGGTGGCGGCCGGCAAAGACATATTCGACGCTGCCGATGTCGCCGGGCTCACCGCGGTGAGCAGTTTCATCTCGGCTCTGATCGGCTCGCAGACCGAGATGGCCATACTCCTGCGAGACCTTTTCGAGGAGGGGGTCGGACCGCAGCAGGATTCGTCGGCGCGGTTGGCGGGATCACTGCTCATGCCCCGGGAGACTCTCGACGAGGGCGCCCACGCCGAACTGGACGGCCTGTTGGAGCACCCGCGAATCTGCCCGGTGTTCCAGCCGATCGTCGATCTGAAGTCCGGTACCACCGTCGGCTATGAGGGCCTCTCCCGCTTCCCGGGAGACGTCACGCACCGCAGCACCGCCGACTGGTTCACCATCGCCCGGGGGCTCGGGCGCAGCCTGTCGATCGAAACGGCCGCCCTGCACGCCATCCTGCGCGCGGCGAAGGCAATCCCGCAGTCCTACATCATCTCGGTCAACCTCAGCCCCGAGACTGCCGTCGACGCCACACTGCAGAAGTGTCTGATGTCCTCGGATCGCCGACTGATGCTGGAGCTCACCGAGCACGCGCCCTATCCGCCCGACACCTTCGAGGGGCTGCAGCCCCTGCGCAAGTCCGGCATTCTGCTGGCGATCGACGATGCCGGCGCGGGCTACGCCAGCCTCACCCAACTGCTTCGTATCCGGCCCGACGTCATCAAGATCGACGCCGAGCTGGTCACTGGTCTCGAGTCCGATCCGGCCAGGCGCGCGCTGGTGTCCGCGGTGGCGGTGCTGGCCAAGGAATTGAATGCGCTGACGGTCGCCGAGGGCATCGAGAATTGCCGCCAGTTGCAGATCCTGAGCGAGCTGGATATAAGGCTGGGGCAGGGCTACTACCTGGGGCGCCCCGCGGAGGTCACCGAGTTGCAGTGTTGAACCGGAAGGAGGATCTCAATCTCGTGCGGGATCATCGGGGTGCGTGGTCGAGATGAACTCGTCGATCAGTTCGATCACCTCCAAAGGAGCCTCGACCTGGGCGAAATGCCCTATCCCCGGCAGAATTTCGAGGCGGCAGTCCGGACGCGCCTGCAGCGCGGAGTAGGCATGGTCGACGGGGATGATGTTGTCGTCCTCGCCCCAGATCGCCAGCACCGGAAGCTCTTCGCGCAGGTTCAACCGGTTGAGCGCGCTCACCGACTGACCTCGATAATCCACCACCGAGCGCAGCGTGCGCAGGAATGCCTCGCGCGTCTCGCTGTCGGCGAACGACGAGTAGGCATTCCAGATCTCGGCTCCCCGCGGAGACCGCAGCCCCACCGAGGTCAACCAGGAGCGCACCGCGTTGCCGGCACGCAGAACCGGCGGGGGTGCGATCAGCGGCATCACGAGCTCCGCCCCCGGGGCCGCCAACAATCGCAGGATCCACCCCACATCGGGCCCTAACCCGCCGCTGCCCATGAGCACGAGCCGGCGGCAGTACTCCGGGTGCTGGTAGAGAAACTGCATCGCGACCCCACCACCCAGCGAGTGGCCCACCACGGTGGCCGAACGCACCCCGAGTTCATCGAGCAGATCTCGCAGACCGACGGCGAAGGCACCGAGCGAATAGTCGGTTCTCGGCTTGGACGACTGGCCGTGACCGAGCAGGTCGGGCGCGATGACCCGGTACTTCTTGGCCAGCTGGGGCAACACCGCCCGCCAGGTCTCGGCGCTGCCGGCCATACCGTGGATGAGCAGCAGAACCTCGTCACCGTCACCCTGGTCGACGACGGCCTGCCGCACCCCGTGAATCTCGACGAATCGTGTCTCCGCCATATGAGCTCCCGTCCCCTCGCACCCGAGCCTACTGGCCGGTAACCGGCCCGACCAGGCGTGGACCGGTTTGGACGGGAATCACCTACGGCTCACAGTTGCGGATGCTTCTTGTTCCACGGCGTCGCGGCCTGGAAGGCGCCGACGATATCGACGAGGCGACGCTCGGTGAACGCGCTGCCGACCATCTGCAGGCCCACCGGGAAGGGCAGACCGCCCTCGGTGGTGGTGAATCCGCCGGGGAAGGTGATGGTGGGCAGTTGCGAGAGCGTGAACGGCACGGTGAAGCGGTGCACCCCGGCGGTGGTCTCGTCGTCCATCCGGATCATCTTCTCCACCGGTGGCGCGATGAACGACATGGCCGGGATGAGCACCCCGTCCAGGGGCGCCAACGCGGCTTCCATCTGGCCCTTGAAGATCAGGCGTCGCTGGAGAAGCTCGTCGTATTCGATACCGGACATGGCGATGCCACGCTCGATCAACTCCCGCAACGCGGGACCGTAGCTGTCCCGGTGTGCGGGGAACATGTTCTGGTGCGACCGCGCGGTCTGTACCGCACACACCCCGAACCAATCGGTGATGGCCTGGGTCGGATCGGGCAGATCGGTGTGCACCAGCTCCGCACCCAGATCCCGCAACATCTCTTCGGCGGCCCGATGCGCCTGTTCCACATCCGCGCTGACGTCTCGATAGCTCCACGACGGATCGACGCCGATGCGGACACCCCGCAACGATGTCGGCATCTCGGTACCGAATTCCGGGACCGGCTGCAGCGAGGCGGTGGGGTCGCGCGGATCGGCCCCGGCGATCGCCCCGAGGATCAAACCGGCGTCCCGTGCGGATCGGCAGATCGGACCGACATGGTCGAGGGTCGCCGCCAGCTCGACGACACCGGCACGACTGACCCGTCCCCAGGTGGGCTTGAGACCGGTGGCACCGTTGGAGGCCGACGGCATACGGATGGATCCGCCGGTGTCCGAACCCAGTGCCCCGTAGCACAACCCGGCAACCGGTGCGACCCCGCTACCGCTTGAGGACACGCCCACCCAGCGGATGGCGTCCCACGGGTTCAGCGGGGCCCGAAATGGCGGCGTGTGCTCGGTGTACACGCCCTCGGTGGTGTGCACCTTGCCCACGATCACCGCGCCGGCATCCTCGAGCCTGGTGACCACCGTCGCCGTGTCGTCGGCCACCTGTCCGGCACGCAACGCCATGCCCGCCTCGGTGCGCCACCCGGCCTTGTCGTAGATGTCCTTGATGGCCAACGGAATTCCGTCCAACGGGCCGCGCGGGGCGCCGGCCTTGCGACGTTGGTCGGACTCCTGTGCGCGCAGTCGCGCCTCGTCGGCAGCGACGAAGGCGAACGACCCGAGGCGTTGGTCGACCGCGCCGATGCGCTCCAGCGTCATCTCGGTCAACTGCGCAGAGCTGATCTCCCCGCTCGCCAGCAGAGGTACCAGTTCGCTGATCTCGCGGTAGTACAGCGCCCCATCGGCGGTGTCGGCGGTCCCGGCGTTGCCGGTGTCGGTATTCGTATCGGTCATCTCGTCACAATCCTTTTCAGCGCGCTTCTGGGCTCACTCGCCTGCATCGACGGTCTTCGACCTGCGCTCGTCGGCCATGGGATCCTCGGACTCGGCCGCCGGTAACCCATACTGGGAACCCTTGCTCAGGATAGTCAAGGGGACGTACACGATGGGACCCACCAGCATTGCGGCGAACGATGCGAAGTACAACGGGTACACACCTGCGACTCCGAGCGCACCGACCGCGATACCGGTTGCAAGAGCGGTCATTCCACAATAATTCCAGTTCTTCACCCTACCCTCGCGGTACTCGACCAGCGTGCTGGGGGCGAGTTTGAGCAGCTTGCGACAGATGAAGTAGTCACTGAGCAGGATGAAGATCCAGGTGTTGGTCATGATGCCGGTGACCGCGAGGAACTTGTCGGTGTACTGCAACACGTTGATCGGGTACAACGCGATTCCGAGGACCACCAGCAGCACCATCCACCACTGCCGGCCGACACGCTTCGGCGAGAGCACATCCCAGGCATTCGACAGGGCCAGCGACCCCGAGTAGAGGTTCATGACGTTGATCCGGACCTGGGTCAAGATGGCGAAGATGACGCCGAGCACACCCATCACGACGGCGAAGATCAGCCCGGGATCGGTGGCGGCCAGCTCGCGGGCGGAGCGCTCACCGTCGAAGTACTCGATCATCGTGAAGCCGAGGAAGACACCGAGCACCATGACGACCGAAATCATCAACAGTTCGACCAGCATCACCCCACCGGTGCCGACGTAGGACACCGAGCGCTTGACGAAACGTCCGTAGTCGGTGGCGATGAGCGCCTGGAACACGACCTGGCCGTTGGCCAGGCTCAGGGCCTGCCACATTGCGGTCGCGGTCACACCGTCCTCGACAACCCACTCACCCGGCCCGGCGAGCACATAACCGTTGGCCAGCATCACCATTCCGATCACGAAGAGGATCAGGAATATCGGCATGCCGAAGCGCTGCAGGACATTCATGGAATGCATACCCCGCCACGAGTAATACAGCGCGATCAACGCGACGATCGCGAAGACCACGCTGGCCGCCGCGGAATCGATCGAAATCCCCAGGATCTCACTGAGCCCATGGGAGACGATGCTGCCCTCGAAAATGAAGTAGAAGACGTAGTTGACGGCGTAGACGAAGGAGGCGATGGCCGAACCGCGTGCGCCGAAACCCAATCCCCGGGAAAGCAGTGGCAAGGAGAGGCCCTGCTGACTGGCGATCCGCATGACCAACGCACCGACCACCGTCGCGCCGACAACCATGTAGGCGATGGGGACGAGCACCCCGGGCCAGCCGACCAGAAAGCCCATCTGACCGCCAAGGGCGAACCAGAACATGGCGGTCACGTTGCCGGTGAGTACGAGCAGGATGGCGGGTCGACGCCAGCGCTGACTGTCCGGCACGCGGGTGGTCGCATAACTTTCCACCTGGTCGTCCAGGCTGGTGGCCGGACCGTGGAAGTAGCTTCTGAAACTCAAGGCGTGAGTCCTTTCCGACTCTGATCTGCGCGGCGGGGTTCCGGTGCATTCGGTGACATCTCGTGGGCGGACGACATGGCGCACCGATAACCTCGTTCAGCGCCACACCGGAGTCGTTTACCTAAGGATGTGAACTACATCTCATCCGCGGGCGAGGCTGAAGTCAATGGCCATTACTGCACCCCGCCGTGCATAAATGCAGCCCAATAGACAGCACCTTTGTATTCTTCAATTACCTTGTGGCACATATATTTTCATTGTCGCCTCGACTAGGGCGAGCGCCTGCCCAGGTTGAGGTCGGGGTGCGCTTCGACCGTATCGCGCAGGAATGCACACACCGTGCGCACTCGCTCGAGACGCTCCAACTCGCGCGGCACGACCAGCCAGTACAGCCGGCGGACACTGAAGGCATCCGGAAGAACCCGGACAAGGCGTTCGTCGCCGTTGGCGATATACGCGGGCAGTGGCGCGACACCGAGCCCACTTCGCGCCGCCAGCCAGTGCCCGGTGATGTTGGATATCTGCGCATCGACACTCTGGACATGGGGTAGCTCGTCGAGAATCCGCAGCGGTTCGACGTCCATCAACGCATTGACGTACCAGATCAGGGTGTGCGCCCGCAGATCGGCGATCTTCGCGATGGGAGGATGGCCGTCCAGGTACTCCGGGGTCGCGTAGAGACCGAGGTCGTAGTGGCACAGCACCTCCGAGCGAACCGCCCGCGACGTCGGCCGCTCCAGTGTGACGGCGACGTCGAAGTGCCGCTCGGACACCGCATTGTGCACGGTGGCCGTGACGAGCTCGACGGTCAGACGTGGGTGCGCCGCCTTCAGCTCCACGAGGTGCGGCGCGATGATGAACGCGCCGAAACCGTCGGTGGCCGTGATACGTATCGAACCGGTCAGGATGTCGGGCGTCGCGCCCTGGACGTCGTAGGCGGCCATCACCGCCGATTCGACCGCCTCGGCGCGGGGCATCATCCGTTTGCCCGCCTCGGTGAGGCGCCATCCGCTGGGTGCCCGGTCGAAGAGCCGCTCACCCACCGACCGCTCAAGAGCGGTGATCCGCCGCCCCACCGTGGTGTGATCGACCTCCAACACCCTCGAGGCGTCGCTCAGCCGACCGGCCCGCGCCACTTCGAGAAAGTAGCGGAGATTGTCCGCGCTGAGCATACGACCTCCTGTCGTGCATTTCTGCAGTCCCCGGAGCGTATTTACTCGTTGACTCGTGCGCAAATCTCACTTCCCATAGTGGGGTGACTCAGACCGCACAGCAGCCCGCAGCCATCGTCCACTGGCTGAACAACACACTCTTTCAAGGCACCTCGGGGCAGACCGCCCCCGTGACGAACCCCGCCTCGGGCGCGGTGACCGGCCAGGTCGCGTTGGCCTCGGTCGCCGACGCACAGACCGTCATCGCCGCCGCCGCCGCCGCATTCCCCGCCTGGCGCGACACCTCCCTGGCCAAACGCACCCAGGTGCTGTTCACCTTCCGCGAACTCCTCAACGCCCGCAAAGGCGAACTCGCCGAAATCATCACCAGCGAGCACGGCAAGGTCGTCTCCGACGCCCTCGGCGAAGTAGCCCGCGGTCAAGAAGTCGTCGAATTCGCCTGCGGCATCCCCCACCTGCTCAAAGGCGGCTACACCGAAAACGCCTCCACCAAGGTCGACGTCCACAACATCCTGCAACCCCTTGGCCCGGTCGCGATCATCTCCCCGTTCAACTTCCCCGCCATGGTCCCCATGTGGTTCTTCCCCCTGGCCATCGCCGCCGGCAACACCATCGTGCTCAAACCCTCCGAAAAAGACCCCTCCGCCTCGCTGTGGCTGGCCAACCTCTGGAAAGAAGCCGGCCTGCCCGACGGCGTGTTCAACGTCCTACAAGGCGACAAAACCGCCGTCGACGAAATCCTGACCAACCCCGCCATCAAGGCCGTGTCCTTCGTCGGGTCCACCCCCATCGCCCAATACGTCTACGCCACCGCCACCGCCACCGGCAAACGCGTCCAGGCCCTCGGCGGAGCCAAAAACCACGCCGTCATCCTCCCCGACGCCGACCTCGACCTGGCCGCCGACGCCATGGTCAACGCCGGCTTCGGCTCCGCCGGGGAACGCTGCATGGCCATCTCCGCAGCCGTCGCCGTCGGCCCCATCGCCGACGACCTCGTCGCCAAAATCGCCGAACGCACCACCGGCCTGAAAATCGGCGACGGCACCAAAAACACCGACATGGGCCCCCTGGTCACCAAAGCCCACCGCGACAAGGTCGCCTCCTACATCGACGCCGGCGAAGCCGACGGCGCCAAAGTCGTCGTCGACGGCCGCCAGGTACAAGCCGACGGTGGAGCAGACGGCTTCTGGCTGGGCCCCACCCTGCTCGACAACGTCACCCCCGACATGAGCGTCTACACCGACGAAATCTTCGGCCCCGTCCTCTCCGTCCTACGCGTGGACACCTACGACCAAGCCCTACAACTCATCAACACCAACCCCTACGGCAACGGCACCGCCATCTTCACCAACGACGGCGGCGCCGCCCGACGCTTCCAAAACGAAGTCGAAGTCGGCATGGTCGGCATCAACGTCCCCATCCCCGTCCCCATGGCCTACTACAGCTTCGGCGGCTGGAAAGCCTCCCTCTTCGGCGACTCCCACGCCCACGGCATGGAAGGCGTGCACTTCTACACCCGCACCAAAGCCATCACCACCCGCTGGCTGGACCCCTCCCACGGCGGCATCAACCTCGGCTTCCCCGAGAACGGATAAAACCATGTCTTACAACGTGACTCTCCCCCGGCACAGCAAGATCGGCGCAGGCGCAGCGGCCGACCTCGGGGCCCTGTGTGCGCAAGTCGGTATCACGCGTCCGGTCCTGGTGACCGACGGCTACCTCGCCGATACCGGTCAGGCCGATCGGCTGCTGGCCATCCTGCGCGACGCCGGCTGCGAGCCGGCACTGTTCGCCGAGACGGTGCCCGATCCGACATCGTCATCGCTGCTGCCCGGACTTGAGGCCGTGCGAAACCACCGCGCCGACGGTGTCATCGGGTTCGGCGGCGGGAGTCCCATGGACACTGCGAAGGCGCTGGCCGTCCTGGCGGTCGCCGAGGGCGACATCGCCTCCTTCAAGGCACCGAACTTGTACGCCGGTCCCGCGCTGCCCATCGTCGCGGTACCGACGACCGCGGGAAGCGGCTCGGAGGCAACACAGTTCACGGTCATCACCGATGATGACACCGACGAGAAGATGCTGTGTCCCGGATTGTCGTTCCTACCGATCGCGACCGTGATCGACTTCGAGCTGACCATATCGATGCCTGCTCGCCTGACCGCCGATACCGGTGTGGACGCACTCACCCACGCCATCGAGGCCTATGTGAGCCGTCGCGCGAATCCGTTCAGCGACGGAATGGCGCTCGTGGCCATGCGCACCATCAGCGCCAACCTGCGGCGCGCGTATGCCGACGGTGAGGATCGGGCCGCGCGGGAAGCGATGATGCTCGCCTCGACCCAGGCCGGGATGGCATTCTCCAACGCCAGCGTGGCACTGGTACACGGTATGAGTCGTCCCATCGGCGGGCATTTCCATGTCGCACATGGTTTGTCGAACGCGATGCTGCTGCCGGCCGTCACCCGATTCTCGGCGCAGGCGGCTACCGCCCGGTATGCCGAGTGTGCGCGTGCGATGCGCGTGGCCGACGATTCGGCCAGTGATGCCGTGGCAGCCGGTGCGCTGGTCGACGAACTCGACGCCCTGTGCGCCGATGTCGCGGTGCCGTCACCGGCGCAGTACGGCATCGATTCGACGGAGTGGGATTCCCGCCTGGAGGTGATGGCCGCGCAGGCGCTGGCCTCCGGTTCTCCGGGCAACAACCCGCGGGTTCCCGACGCCGACGAGGTGATCGAGCTGTACCAGGCGATCTACCAGTAGGCAGGCGGCGTTCCCGGGCCGCATCGTGGTGGCACCGCATAGTGTGGGCGGACCGACCACGAGGGAGCCACCATGGGCAGTCCGGCATCAGCGAGCAGTACGGTGCTCGACGTTGCTGCGATGCTGCAGAACAACGGCCAGTCCACCGGCATGACGCTGGCGGCGGTGGACAGGCTGAACAACGGTCTGGACATCTCCACGACGCTCATCCCGTCGTGGCAGTCGTTGATACTGACCGATTCCGGTGATGACACCGGTGCGGCTCAGGCCGTACCGGTGTCGCCGACGGCGGTGAACATCGCGCGGGTGGCCGCCGTCATGCGGGTGGTCGACACCGCCGAGGACGGCCCCGTGGGTCTGGACGAGGTACGCCGCGCGCTCCACGAGGCGGCATCCCTGCCGGTGTCGCACCCGGCGCTGTTCACACTGGCCTGTGCCGGCGGCGCGGGCGCGCTTGCCGTCATCTTCGGTGCCGACAACCCGACGGTGGTGTTGTTGGCCGCGCTGACCGGGGCGATCGGCGGAATGTTGCGGCGCGTCGCCGGGCACTGGGGTGCCGGACCGCTCGGCCAGGCGTTCCTCGCCGCAACGGTGTCGGGATTCGTCGGAGCCCTCGCGATGAACGCGCACCTCGGCGCCGGGTCAGCCCTCGTGGCATTGTGCGCCGTGCTGATCCTGGTTCCGGGCCCGCACATCCTCAACGGGGCGCTGGACCTGCTGTCCGCGCGCATCGGGCTGGGTATGTGCCGAATCGGCTGGGCCGCGGTGATTCTCGTCGGAATCGGCGTCGGACTCCTGCTCGGTGTGCAGCTGGGCGGGGCGCCGTTCCCCCACCTCGGCACCGGCATGAAGACACCGCTACCGGGCGACGTGATCGCCGCGGGGGTCGCGGCAGCCTGCTACGCGGTGTACTTCTCGATGCCCTACCGATTCATCCTGTGGCCGGTCGCTGCCGGCATGCTGGCACACGCCGGACACTGGGTGGCACTTTCGGTGTGGCACTGCGGGCCCGCGACGGCCGCCCTCATCGCCTGCCTGATCGTCGGCGCCGCACTGGCGCCGGTCTCACACGCGTTGCGAATACCCTTCGCCGGAATCGGTTTCGCATCGGTGGTATCGCTGGTTCCCGGCTCGTACGTGCTGGCGACGGTCGACGGTGTGGTCGGACTCGTCGGCGATCCCGCCCCGCAGTTGTTGGCCACCACTGCCTCCAGTGCGGCGACGGCTGTCGCGATCATTGCGGCGATGGCAGCGGGTCTGGCAATACCGATTCATGTTCGCGACGTCGTGGTGAACCGTCGGCGCCGGTGAGCCCGACGGGCGGCCGCGACACGCAGTAGTGCGCGAGAACCTGAGCCAGCGGTGCGATATCGCGCAGCTGTTCGATATCGGTGTTGCAGTAGATCTCCACCAGTTACCTGTTCTCCACCGCGTGCACGCCTACCCCGAGCACCGCGCGGTACCCGAGCACCTCCAACAGGGCCACCTCGCTGGGATCCGACGACTCGTCGTCACGGGAGGCGAAGAATGTCGACGCCTCCCTGAGCGCACGCTCGCTTTCCGGGTAGTCGGCGAGCTCGCCGCCGTCGACACCCAGATCGGTCAGGATCGCCAGGTCCGAGTCGGGTTCGCGCACGATATCCATCTTGCGTGCCGTCGCCACCGATGCACCGTCCGCGGAGACCACCGATAAGGCGTAGGCGCACGTGTTCACCGCGCGCTGCATCTGGATGGCGAGGACCTCCAAGGCCTCCAAATGCGACAGTTGCGGGTTCTCGCCGAGAATCCGCACCACGCTGTCGGTCAGGAACTGCGCGCCGCGGTGCACATCGTTGCTGCGGTCTCCCGACCCGACCGGAAGGTGCTCGGAGATCACCACCGAGCTGAAGTGGGCGGGGCCGTGGCGCTTTGCCTCCAGCAGTGCCGCGTCCGCGGCGGCAAGCAACTCATCACCGGTGCAGTCGCTTCGGTCGCTCGTGGCGGCAGCGCCCCAGGACACACTGACCAGTCCACCGACGGCCTCGCGGATGTCACGGGTGGCGCACTTGGCCAGTTCCTGGGCGTGGGCCATCGTCGCGTTGGGCACCAGTATGCAGAATTCGTCACCCCCCAACCGGGTAACGAGGGCACCCGCAAGGGTGCGCGCCAGCCCGGACAGCACCGCTGCGACGTCGCGGAGCAACTGGTCCCCGGCGGGATGGCCCGACTGATCGTTGACCTGTTTGAAACCGTCCAGGTCGCAGACCAGTGCCACCACGTCGACCTGACCCCATTCGATCCTGTCGCAGAACTCCGACAGCGCCCGCCGATTCGCCAGCCCCGTCAGCGGATCTTCATAGGCGTAGCCCCAGATGGTGCTGATCAGCTCCGACCGTCCGATCGCAATGGCCACAAAGGCGGCGACCGCCTGCAGGAGTTGGGCGTCGCCATGATCGAAACGGCGGCCATCGGCGCCGCTCACCCATACCTCACCCCACATCACGTCGCCCGCCATGATCGGGACGGCGAGCTCACATTCTTTACCGAGCGCTTCGAGAAGCACTCTGGACCGCGGCGGGCAGGCGGGGTCATCGATGTGGTGTGTGTAGGACCGCCCGTCGTGCAGGAGCTCGGCGACATCCGATTCGTTTGCCACGTAATAGAATTCGTCGGAGGGCCACCGACGCTCATGCGGTCCGAGGCTGCCCACGTTGATCAGCGTCTGCAGCGCGTTGCATTCACGTTCCCACCGACAGATGGACACCGATGCTGCTCCCAGCGCATGGACGGTCTGCTCGGCGATGACCTCGAGGACGTGCGCGAACGAATCCGGGCGTAATACCGCCTCTGCTATCCGCAGCAACGCCTTGAGCACCGGCACCTCGGCGGCGGCCCCGATGAGCTCGTCGATGACCGGCGGCCACTCACCGTTGGCGGCCTGCCACACCTTGGCACTGTCGATGCCGGAGGTCGCGTCCAGAACACCCTGTCGGTACATATCGGTCCCCTGCACACCCTCCGCCGCACCGAGAACGGCGCCGGTCTTGTTCGCAAACATAGCCGCTGTCACGCCCTTGTTCAGCGGTAATCGTGGCGGCCCCGGGCTGGGCCACCCCGTAGTGGCCTCACACGGTGTCGGTGCGTATCCGTCGCAGGTAGTCCCTGGCGAGTTCCGCCGCCGATTGCCGCATCATTTCCTCGGTGACATGACTTCGGGCCTCGAAGCGGCTGATGGCGAACAACGACGAACAGTCCGTGAGGTACCGGGCGAGCTCGGCTCGCAGTACCTGACGGGGTATGGATAGCCCGTGAAACTCGGTGAGCAACTCGGCAAGTCGATCGACATGGGCTTTCATCCACGGTGCGGGGTCCCTGGCGACCCCGATCGTCATTCCCGCGCGGCGCCTCAGCGAGGAACTGCGCATGCCTTGCCGCAGTCCCACGGCCGCCATGGTTGCCAGCGCGTCGGCATCATCGGACACCGGCCGTGCCCCCGGCCGAAGATGACGGCGTCGGCTGCAGGCACGTCCGCAATCCCCCACGACCTGAGCCGTCGCCATCCGATACCGAGTCGCTTTCACCCGTGCCCTCCGATCCCCCGCCCACACACGCCCGCGCCCTTACGATCCCATAACGGCCCGGGACCCACATCTCGGCCCGCGGTATCTGGGGTCGCCGCCGATGGTGCAGGCTATGAAGAATGTTGCCGGTGCTCGATCTGTCGGAGGCGCAGACCCACCCCGACGGTTTCCGTGTCGCGTTGCGGGAGGCCGCCCACACGTACGGCTTCTTCTACCTGACCGGTCACGGTGTCTCGGACGCGCAGATCGCCGGAGTCCTGACGGCGGCCCGCGAGTTCTTCGCGCTGCCGGTCGATGTCAAGAACCGGATCAGTCAGTTGCAGAGCCCGCAGTTTCGCGGCTACTCCCGCCTGGGCGGTGAGCTGACCAATGGCCAGGTGGACTGGCGCGAACAGATCGATATCGGGCCCGAGCGCGCCACCGTGCCCGGCGCCGAGGGCTACTGGCGGCTGCAGGGTCCCAACCTCTGGCCCGAGCAGCCGAGGGGTTTCCGGGCGGCCTTCCAGGACTGGGATCGCTCGCTGTCGGCGGTGGGCCTGCGGTTGCTCCGCCTTTGGGCCGAGTCGCTGGGAGCCGCCGCGGACCTGTTCGACGAGGCGTTCGCCGGACTTCCCGCGACCCTGATCAAGGTGGTGCGGTACCCGGGTGGCGCCGCCAGCGACCAAGGCGTTGGCGCACACAAGGATTCGGGTGTGCTCACGCTGCTTCTCGTCGAGCCGGACTCGACGGGTCTGCAGGTCGAACTCACCGCGGGTGAGTGGGTCGACGTGCCGCCGGTGCCCGGTGCGTTCATCGTCAACATCGGCGAACTCCTGGAAGTCGCCACCGGCGGCTACCTGCGGGCCACTCGGCACCGGGTGCTGTCACCGAAGCCGGGCACCGACCGGATATCCATCCCCTACTTCCTCAATCCCGCCCTCGATGCCACAGTTCCGCTGATGGAACTGCCCGACGAACTGGCCGCACTGGCTCGTGGTGTCGAAGCCGACCCCGACAATCCCATCTTCAACACCTACGGTGAGAACGCCTGGAAATCACGGACCCGCGCACATCCCGATGTCGCCGAACGCCATCACGGGATCCGGCCCACGCGCATCCCGAACTCCGGCTACTGACCGGTAAGGCCTGCAGACTTGCCGTCGTCATGAGCGCAACCCTGCCGGCGACCGAGCATCCTTCCTAGTCTTCCTGCAACGTCTTCCTGCAACGCGTTCCTGCAACACATCGCCCGCTGCGAATCGCGCTGCGCGGCAGCCGCTGCCAGCAACCACACCGACACACCCGTCCTCGCGACGGCCTGAGCGACCAAGGACATCCGAATGACCGATCTGGCCACACCCCCGGCCCTTCCCGACCTGCTGCAGACTCCCCACGACACCGTCGCCTCGCGCCCGGGCGATCCCGGGCTGATCGCCCTTCCGCTCATCATCGCCGGCGGCTTCGGGCTCGGCGTCACCAATACCGGCATCCTCGACGTGCCGGCAGCCGGCGTGCCGATCCTGTTGTCGGCGACGTCGATAGGACTTCTGATCGCCACCCTGTGGTCGGCGGCGCTGGGCCAGAACGTCAACGTGACCGTGTACGGCACGTTCTTCGGTTTCTACGGGAGCTACGCGGTGCTGTCGCTGGGCCTCACGCACGACTGGTTCGGCATCGCCGCGGCCGATGCCCGCGGCACCGTCGCCCTCTGGCTGACGAGCTGGCTGGTGACCATCGGCCTGCTGACGGTGCTACTGCTCCGCCTGCCCTGGACCTACCCGGTCCTGCTGCTGGTGGTCGACCTGGCCCTGGCTGCGTTGCTGATCGGAAACCTCACCGCCAGCACCGATGCGACGCATACCGGCGGGTGGCTGATCTTCGTGTTCGTCGGTTTCGTCGTGTACTTCTACGCCGCGGCGCTGTGGGCGGAAACCGGGGGCAGGCTTCTCCCGCTGGGACGTCCCCTGGTCGGCTGAGGTCATCGTCGGTGCGACGGTCATCGTCAGTGCGACGCCGCTCACATTCGTTAGCGTAGCTATCCGATTTTTGGTTGACTGGGCAACGATTCAATCCAGTGGCCGCGCAGACAGGGATGAGCCGTGATCGACAGCGTGAGACAAGCCGTGAACCGCCTCGCATCAGCGTCCTCTGCCACCGCGCTGCTGACCGCTGTTGCCGGCGGCGTGGCCATCGCGCCGGCCGCGGCCGAATCTTGCCCCGACGTCCAGCTGATCTTCGCCCGTGGCACCTTCGAGGCGCCCGGCGTCGGATCCATCGGGCAGAACTTCGCCGACGCCGTGCAGCAACGCGCGGAAGGCAAGTCGGTCAACACCTATGCAGTCAACTATCCGGCATCGCTAGACTTCGCGACCGCAGCCGATGGGGTCGCCGACGCCAGGAACAAGGTGCTCTCGACCGTATCTTCCTGCCCTGACAGCAAAGTGGTGGTAGGAGGCTACTCGCAAGGGGCCGCGGTCGCGGCGTACCTCACCATGGATGCCGTGCCCGAGGGTTATCAACTGCCCCCCACCATCACCGGCCCGCTCCCCCCCGAGGTGGCCGACCACGTCGCGGCGGTCGTGCTGTTCGGGAAACCGTCCAGCGGCTTCCTGCAGATGCTCCACACCGGCGCGCCCGCTATCACGGTCGGCTCCGAATACGCGGGCAAGACCCTCGACGAGTGCCTACCGGAAGACCCCGTGTGTTCACCGTCGGGTCGCGACCAGGGTGCCCACGGCGCGTACGCTGTGCGCGGCCTCACCGACCAGGCGGCGGATTACGTCGTCGCCAAGCTGGGGTCGTCGACCGCGAACTGACGGATCGTCACCCTTTTCGATACGAGACGCCCACAGGCCCAACAGATTCACCGTGGTATCAGGCGACCGCGCCGCGGGATGCCCGGTCCGGCGAGACAAGCCGCGGATTTCGCTACATAATCTTGTTGAACCTGCAATTATATTGCGGATTCGGCACCACCTGCGAATTCCCTTTGTCCACCGCTCCGCGCCCGTCGATGCATCGCCGCACCGCCGCGCGCGAGCACCGTGCGATTCTTATGTCGAAGGATTCTCATGAGTGTCGCGAGGCGCCTTGCCGCAGCGGGTTTCGCAGCCGCCGTCATCATCGGCGGGACCACCGCACCGGTGGCGCGGGCCGCCACGACACACCAATCCGGCAGCACGGCATTCTATTTGCGCTACACGTGCCTGTGCGACTCCGTCCCGCATGCCCAGGAGGCCCTGGATCTGGCGAGTGGATACCTCGACGATGTCGGTCCGATCAACGGCGTCGGGTACCCGGCGGGCCTGCTGTTCGCTTTGGACTCCGTGATCGGCGCCGGCGGGGTGAACTCCGCACTCGGGTCGGTCGCCGACGGTGTCAAGATCACCCTCATCGGCGTCAGTCAGGGCGCGATCGTGCTCAACTATGTCAAACAGTCACTCGCACTGCAGATCACCGCCAATCGCCCGCACACCGAACTGTCGTTCGTCACCTTCGGTGACCCGACGAACGGCACCGGCGGCATTGTCGCCAAAAACCCACTGCTGTGGCTGACGGTGCCCTTGGGGCCGCTGCCGACCCCCTACAACACCACAGAGATCGTCCGCGAATACGACGGGCTCGCCGACTGGCCCGACCGTCCGACCGCGCTGTCGGCGATGAATGCCCTGCTGGGCACCCTGGTCGTGCACCCCGACTACGGAGTCGCAGCGGACCCGCGCACGCCGGGCACGCTGAAAACCGTCACCACCAACATCCTCGGCGGCACCACCACCCACTATCTGGTGCCCACGGCGGAACTTCCCGTCACTGCGATCCTCCGCGCGGCCGGAATCGACACATCGCTCATCGACGCCTGGCTTCGGCCGCAGATCGATCGTTCGTACAACCGCACCACGACTTCTCCGCAGGTCACCACCACCACCGAGGAATCCACGGTCGCGACCGAGCGCGCCGCCCCGACCACCGACACTGTCACCACCACCACCACCACCACCACCACCACCACCACCACCACCACCACCACTGCCGAGGATGCGACGAAGGTGGTTTCGCCGCAACATGTCTCGGCCGCTGTGCCGGTCGATCATGCCGCCGGACACAAGCGAGAAGAGGAGGTCAGCTCCCACCGCGAGGCGGCTGCGTCACCGCAGGCCGAGGATGACGACGGGATCGACATCAAGACGCCGCACCGCTCGACCTCGACACGAGCTACGCCGACACCCGATGACGACGAGCGCGTGCAGACATCGGTGACCCCGTCCCGGTCGGCTGAGGTCGAGCGCCCGTCGGCGTCTCAGGTGGGCGGCGGGTCCCACGACACCGGGACTGAGAGTTCGACTGAAAGCCCCGCCGGCGCAGCGCCGCACACCGACAACGTGTAGTGGCCGCGGCGGGCGGCGTGATCTGCCACACTCCTGTGATGATCCAGGGCTTCTCACATATCGGTATCTGCGTCACCGACCTCCACCGTTCCATCCGCTTCTATACCGAAGTCTTCGGATTCGTGAAGCTCTATCAGCTGGACTTCGACAGCAACGAAGTCGCCGCCACCATGGAGCAGGAAGGCCGGTTCCGCTCCGCGATGCTCATCCGCGACGACATCAGGATCGAGTTGCTGCAGTGGGTTGATGTGCCCACCACCGGTTCCGGGCATCGCAAGCCGATGACCGAACTCGGCTTCACCCATCTGTCGTTCCGTGTGGAAGACGTCGATGGTCTGACCGAAGCGATCGCGGCCGCGGGCGGGACGTTCGTGGAGTCGACGCGCACGGTATTGGGGGATCCGGCGGATCCCACCTCGGGACGCTTCATCTATCTGACCGACCCGGACGGCACCCGTATCGAGTTGATGCAGAACGTGCCCGACCTGTCCGGCATGAGCGGGTGAACTACTCAGGGGCCCCGGTAACGGGGCAGCCCCCGGACACCTGGCCTGCACGGGGTCGTCTCCGCACCGCCGCCGTCAACACTCGACGACATTGACAGCCAACCCCCCGGTCGCAGTCTCCTTGTACCGGTCGGACATGTCATTACCGGTCTGGCGCATCGTCTCGATCACGACATCGAGCGACACATGGTGGCGCCCGGTGCCGTGCAGCGCCAATCGCGCTGCCGATACGGCCGTCACCGAGGCCACGGCATTGCGCTCGATACAAGGGATCTGGACGAGCCCACCGACCGGATCACACGTCAGGCCGAGATGGTGTTCGATGGCTATCTCAGCGGCATTCTCGACTTGAGCCGGTGAACCGCCCAGCACCGCGCACAGACCTGCGGCAGCCATCGCACACGCGGAACCGACCTCGCCCTGGCAGCCCAGTTCGGCCCCCGAGATCGATGCGTTCCGCTTGATGATGGTGCCGATGATCCCTGCGGTCAACAGATAGGTGCGGATGGTCTCGCGCGTCGCATGCAGAAATCGCTCGCAGTAGGACAGCACCGCGGGCACGATGCCGGCCGCTCCATTGGTCGGAGCGGTGACGATTCGGTTGCCGGAGGCGTTCTCTTCGTTCACCGCGATCGCGAAGGCATGCAGCCACTCGGTGCTACGGTCCCGTCCGGAGGTGTCCGCGGCGAGTGCCGTGGCGATCCCAGCGGCCCGCCGCGGCACCTGCAGAGGTCCGGGCAGCACACCCGTCGTCTGTGTCCCGGCATCCACACACGCCCGCATGGCCGCGGCGATAGCGTCCAGTCGGAGGTGGCTGTGGCGTAGGGCTTCATCCGAGGGCATGTCGGCGCAGTACATCTCATTACGCAGGGCAAGCTCGGCGATATCGACCCGCTCGGTCGTACAGGCAGCGAGCAGATCGTCCGCGGAGTTGAACGCCCGCCATACTCCCCGATGTGTACGTTGCGCGAGATCTCCTTCACGCATCACGAACCCGCCGCCCACCGAGTACGCCAGGTCACGATGGAGAACCTGCCCACCGGCATCCAGAAAGATCATCTCGACTGCATTCGTGTGCAGCGGCTTCCGCTCGCCGGCCCGGAACTCGACATCCGCGATGGACATGACCACCTGGTGCGCCCCAGCAAGATTGATCAACGGCTCGCCTTTCAACGCCTCCCAGCGCCCCCGGACAGCGGCCGGGTCGCAGGTTCGGGGATCGAGCCCCTCGAGCCCGGCAATCACGGCACCGGGAGTACCGTGCCCGATACCTGTCGCGGCGAGCGATCCGTAGAACGTGACCTTGACGGCAGCGGTTGCGGTGAGCTGCGTGCGCTCCGCGAGTGCGTGGACGGCCTGGCGCGCAGCAAGCATCGGGCCAACGGTGTGTGACGACGACGGCCCGATCCCAATGCTGAACATGTCGAAAACGGAGATGTCCGAAGCAGAGATATCTTTGCGTACGGTGACTCTCGCGGGTGAGCTCACTGTTGGTGACAGCGCGGTGATATCGGTCGGCATGAGATCGGTTCCCCTGTCCTGCACAGCGTCAGCCGTGCTCGTGGCCATCTGGCGCCCGAATGGGACTGCGCTCCTCGTGAAGTAGCGCGAGTCGTTCTATCGCCCAGGCTGTTTCGAAGGCGGCGACCTGATCGAGAATCGAGTCGTCGAACGTTGCCCGCGGCGAATGGTTCGCCGGCGGGTTGCCGCACTGTGTCCCACCGGCGCCGACCATGACGAACACCCCGGGCACCCGGTCGAGAATCCAGCAGAAGTCCTCGGAGATGCTGTACGGCTGTGACAGGCTGCGCACCCGCGCCTCGCCGAGCACCGAGGCGGCCACCGATCGCGCTATGGCTGTCTCGGCGGGATCCGATACGGTCGGGATGGTGTCCTGTCGGATCGTGACGTCAGCTACCACGCCGCTGGCAGCGGCCACGCCGTGGGCGACATCGTCGATGATTCGCAGGGCCTGCCCGGCAGCATCTTTGGAGAATGTCCGCAAGGTACCACCAACCTGTGCGCTGTCGGCGATGACATTGTGTTGCGTGCCCGCATTCAAGATACCGAACGTCAGAGTGACCGGTTCGAACATCGAGATGCCGCGGCTGAGCGCCAGTTGCACCGCGGACACGAACTGGGCGGCCGCCGGGACCGGGTCGGCGGCCAGATGGGGCGCCGATCCGTGTCCGCCTCTGCCGTGAAAATCGACGGTGATGATGTTGGATCCCGACAGCACCGGACCCGAACGGAACGCGAACGTGCCCAACGGAAGATCATAAGACAGCACATGCATGCCCAGGGCGGCGTCGACCGGTGTCCCGGTGATATCGAGTACGCCTTCCGCCAGCATGAGTTGTGCTCCGCCCCAGGCCTCTTCGCCTGGCTGGAACATGAACACGACGTCTCCGTGCAGTTCGTCACGGCGCGCAACCAGATTACGTATCGCGCCGACGAGCGCGGCCATGTGCAGATCGTGTCCGCACGCGTGCATGGTGTCACCGGGCGCGGCGAATGACAGACCGGTCGTCTCGGTCACCGGCAGCGCATCCATGTCCGAGCGGATCAGGACCGTCGGCCGGGGACCGTTCGATATCGATCCTGTACCGGACAGCACCGCGATCACCGAACTCAGACCGGCCCCCACGTGCACGGTGAGGCCGAGGCCGTCGAGCTCACGCAACAGAATCGCCTGGGTGGCAGGCAACTGCAGGCCCACTTCAGGGCCGGCGTGCAACTCGCGGCGCAGTTCCTGCAGGTTCGTCATTCGCGTGTCCCCTTGCTGGGTTCCGCCGCCGTCAGGGTCAGAATGCCACCGGCACTGGCTATCTCGACGGAGATGATGCCGCGTCCCGTGCCCACGCAGGTCACCGTCAGTGGCGGGTCGACACTCGTCTCAGGTGTCGCCAGCCAGTGGTCGAGCTCGGATCTGCTCTCGGCCAATGACAGTGAACGGACACCGGTGGGCAGCACCCGGTGGGTTACCGCCATCGCCTCCGGCTTCTGGCTGCCGGGATCGCGCGTGAGGATGAACGGCAGACCGGGTGAGGCGATCGCGCCAGGTATTCCGAGATGTTTGATGCCGACACCTCGACGGGTCAGGCGGCCCGGGTGCTCATCTGTGGCCAGTGCGCGGGCCCGCAGCGCAACGTCGTCGACCTCCACCGCCCAGCCTGCGAAAGCTTCATCGGTGTCGACGAGCGCGGACAGCACCAACTGACCGAAGGGGTTGTGCTGAGCGAGTTCGCCGTCGTGCGCGGCGACGAGTTCGAGGTAGCCGCGGCCGAGCGGGACGATGACGTTGTGGGTGCCCAGACCGTCATGCATTCCGCCCGCGACGGCGATGAGACCGGTGGTCTCGGCCAGCCGAGCGGCCGACCGTTCCAGGTCGGTGGTGGCGATGATGATGTGGTCGAACTGCACGACGAGTGGCCTCTCTGGTGTCCCGGCGGGCCCGGCTGCCATGGCAGGACCGGACCCACCGGGAAGATCTGGATGACGTTCAGTCGAGGATGGCGACGGCTCTGATGGGCGATCCGGTGCCACCGGTGATGAACAGCGGTAATCCATAGAACTGGAATCGTTTGTTGACGAGTTGTCCGAGATTCGCCAGATGCTCGGTGTTGACCAGTCCGTACTTCTTGCAGACCATGTGCCCGCTGAACTTGTCATCGGCACTGTTGTCGATGGCGCTGCAGTCGGTACCGATGTTCACAATGCCCTTGTTGGCCAGGTACTCCAGCCCGTCCCAGGAGAAGCCGGGGTTGTGGTTGATGTACTGCGGGGTCGGGAAATGCCGATCTCCGTAGTCGAACCAGGCCAGCACGATGTCGCCGGGCCTGATGCTCTCCCCGGCCGCCTCGAGCTTGGCCTCGGCCCGACGCACCACGTCTTCGGTCGCCCATCCCCGGCAATCCGGATCAGGGTCAGACCACTGGGCCTCTGACATGTCGAGGCACACGGCCGAGCCGTAGTACATCTCCAGGGCCAGCTTCTCGATCGGCAGTCCGGCCGGGTCGTACTCGATGGTGGCATCGGTATGCGTCCCGGCGTGCTCGCTGATGATGAGGTTTCGCGCGTAGAAACCGATCTCGGTCTGGTGCAATAGCTTGAAGCCCTCGTGGTCCTGGTTGGTGGGCGTGAAGGTCTTTTGGTGCCCGAACCACATCGGCATGCCCTCATAGAGCGGGCGGGTCAGATCGATGAGCTTCTGCGGCCGGTCGAGCAGTCCGGATCCCAGCAGCGGGGTGCTGGCCGGAGCCGTGCGGACGGCCGCCTCGTGCAGCGCTTTTCGCTGCCCTTCGGCCACCAGTTCCGCGCGTGTCGTCACCGTCATCGTTGTTCCTTTCACGCCTGTCGGGCGAGCGCCCGGAATGTGCGGTCGAAGTAGAGAAGCGGATCATGCGCTGGCCCCGATCGGGACCAGCGCACTTCACCGACGACGAGATCGTGTTCGACGATCTGTGCCCGCGAAACCACGACACAGTCGAGGTTGTACAGCGCATCCCCGATCTGAGGAGTGTTCACCTCGGGATCGTCGGAGTGGATCAGGATCGACGGATCGAGGAACTTCGGTGTGCCGGGTTTGGCGGACGTCGCCGCCAACTCCGCCTGCGCCGCCGAAAGAATGTTGATCCCGAACCTCTCCCCCGAAGAGATCGCTGCAGCTGCAGCAGAATTCGACTTCAGCGAGCAGACAAGCCGCGGCGGTGAAGCCGACAGTGACGAGCAGGAACTGATCGTCACTCCCCACGGCAGCCCGTCGACCTCCACCGTGAGGATGACGACACCGGTGGCCAGCACGCGCATGGCATCGACGAACTTGGGCGTCTGCTCGGTACTGACGGCCGCCGGGTGCGGCACCGGGTCGGCCGGTGCGACCACCGAGCTCCGCTCGACGAGGCGCTCTGCTGCACTCGATTGTGTCGCGGTCATGATGCCTCCCTAGGAGATTCCGACGTAGTCGCGAACGAGGCGGGCTGCCGCGCCACGGTCCGTCTTGCTGTACACCAGGCTCTTGACAAACGCCGGCGGGGTGGCGTTGACGTTTTCGAACAGCGCGACCCTGCCTGCATGCGCACCCGAGAGCAGGTCGAAAACGAAGTTGAAGAACGTGTTCTTCTCACGCGCGGTCACGCCGGTGCCCGGGAAGTAGGCGTCCATCTTGGGGCCGAATTCCGGATGGTCCCATACCTTCTCGGGCCATCGGGCGATGAGTGCCTGCCCGCAGAGGTCCTGGATCTGATAGGTGATCCGCGGGTAGTTCTCGATCGAGTACAGCCGACCGGCAGTGACCAGCTCCGGATTGGGCACCTGCACGCCGTTCCACTCCACCGACTCGTGGATCGTCGCCAGCGCGTAGGCCTTGAGCGTCTGGGCATAAAGCGTCACATCCGCCACCGCGGACTGCACACCGGGAATCTTCTCGGTGCCCAGGATCTCGGTGATCACCTGTGCCACACCGGCGAAGATCTCGGCACGGTAGGCCAGCCGGGTCATCACCGACCACAGCGAGAAGGCACAGCTCTCGTAGTACAGCGTCAGCAGGTCCAGGTTGCGGGCGCTGAAGATGAACTCCTTGGGGATGAACACATCGTCGAACATGATGATCTGGTCCATCTCCTCGCCGGCGTGGTCGAGAGGATGGTCGGCACGCGGCGAGTGCATCTTGGCTGTCGGCTCGCGCAGCAGCAGGGTCAGGCCTGGGCTGTTGATCGGGATCGCAGCCCAGATCGCGGCATCGGGACCGAGCCCCGGCCCCAGGGTGGTGGACAGGGTGAAGAAGTGGCCCAGTGCGCCCATGCTACCGGCGACCTTCGCGCCGTTGAGCACGACCCCCTCTGCGGTCTCCTTGACGATCCGCAGCTGGGACGGGCGCTCGTTACGCGGAATATTCTTGTCCGACTGAGGATCCGCGATCAGATCTGTGCTCAGCAGGTTGTGGTCGGCCGACAGCGTGACGAAATCACGGATATTCTGTGCGAACTGGGGGTTCTCGGCCTCGATGCGGTCGATCGTCGAGAGGAAGCCCAGCGCCATCATGGCGCCATAGTCGACAGGGCGGCCGTACACGCCCATCGTGCGCTTGGTGATGAACTCGGTGCTGGCCTTCTTGGCCAGCAGGTGCTCGCGGGTGGTGGGCACCTGCCACCCGATACCACGGCGTGCGCCGTCATCACCGGTGTAAGTCAGGATGTTCTGCGATTCGGGTGAGAACTGAGCGTCCAGCACCGAAGCCGTCGTCTCGACCGCGCGCAGGTCCGGGTGGGTGGTGACGTCTTCGATCTCGCGGCCGTTCGAGTCGACGATCCGACGTCCGTCGCGCAACGACTGCTTGTAGAGGGCACCGGTCAACAGGTGCGGCTCTGGGCTGTCCTTGAGCGCCTCGACAACCTTGTCGATGCGAAGGCGTTCTGGATCGAGGATTTCAGGCATTGGTGTTACTCCCGTCGGTGATGACTGCGATTACCTCGGCTTCGATGAGGAAGCCGTCGTACATGAGGCCGGACACCCGCACGGCGGTGCCGCACGGTCCCGGGTCGGGCAGGTACTGCATGCGGACGTTCGTCATCTTGGCCCAGTTCTCCTGGACCTCGTCACCGTCGCCGTCGAAGCAGTAATAGGTGTTGAGCTTGACGACGTGGCTCCAGTCCGCGCCTGCGGCGGCAAGGGTTTTGGTGATGTTCTCGAAGACATTCCGGGTCTGGACCTCGATGTCACCCTTGCCGACGACGTTGCCCTTTGCGTCGGCGGACAACTGGCCGCCGACGAAGACCAGATTGCCGATCTTCCAACCCTGCGAGAACGGGGTGGGCATGTGCCAGTCCCAGGTGTCCTTGGGCATCAGGCGCTCCCGGGCGGCGTTTCTCGGGATGTCGATGCCGGCGATGGCGTCGATCATGGTGTTCCTTTCGTTGGTGACAAGCGGCTGCCAGGACGTGTTGGTGTTAGGCGGGAAGTGCTGTTTCCGTCGACCCGGAGGGTGCCTGGCCGACCGCGACCGTCTCCTGCCGGCGAACCAGCTGCAGATAGACGACATAGGTGAGCGCGGAACCCACGACCCAGGCGATGTCGACACCGCCGAGCCAGTTCGCGGCGAACCCGGTGTACAGCGCGCCGGACATGAACGGCAGCTGGACGAGGAATCCGACGACGTAGGCGATCACCGCCGCCCTGTTGTAGTGGCCGTAGATTCCGCCGGTCGGCAGGAAGAACGATTCGACGTGGTACTCGCCCTTACGGATGAGGTAATAGTCGACGAGATTGATGATGCTCCAAGGGATCAAGAAGTACAGCAGAACCTGGATGAAGTTGCTGTAGCTCACCAGGAAGTCGTCGGCGAAGACGGCGGCGATGAAAACGCTGAGCACGCTGACCGTGGTGGCGATGGCGATCCGGGCGGCGGCGCCGGGCAACCAGGAGTTCTTGAACGTCTGAATCGTGGTGGCGACGCACAGCGCAGGGCCATAGAGGTTGATGGTGCAGGCGTCGATGGAGCCCAAGAAGAAGACGGCCATGACGAAGATGCCAACTCCGCTGGGCAACAGGGCATTCAAGCCCATCAGGGTCCCATCTGAGATTCGCCCGAGCAGCGCCCCCACCACCATCATCGGGATGGCCCCACCCGCGGTGCCCAGATAGGTGGCCCAGAACGCGCCCGCAGACGATACCCTGCTCGGCAGGTAGCGCGAATAGTCCGATACATAAGGCGCATAAGCCAATTGCCAGATGGCGGCCACCGACATCATGCCCATGAAACCGTGCACGGAGAACGCCTGTTCGGCCGCAGCGCCGGTGGGTGCGCCATCGCTACCGATGACATAGATCAGGGTGAGGACCGCGGCCAGCGCGAACAGCGGCATCAGGAGCTTGTTGACCGTGTGAATCATCTCGTAGCCGAAGATCACCAGGGCGAGGGTGACCACGCCGCTGACGACAAGAGCCGGCACCGAGCCCAATCCGGGGAAGATGACCTGCAGCGAGGAGGCCGCCAGCACCAGGATCGAGGCCAGGAAGCCCACGTACATGAGGACCACCACCGCCAAGACCAGCAGCGACCCACGCAGACCGAACTGCCCGCGACTTTGCACCATCTGCGGAACCCCCAGTCGGGGGCCCTGGACCGAGTGCAGGGAGACAAAGATCGCCCCGACCAGGTTGCCGATGACGATCGCCAGGATCGCGTAGGCCGGCGGCAATCCGTAGACCGTGGTCCCCAGAACGCCGGTGACCAGTGTCAGCGGCATGATCTGCACGCCGAACCAGATGGGGAACAGCCCACGGGCCCGTCCGCGGCGGGCGGACTGCGGAACGGGGGCAATGGTGACTTGTTCGAGGTGAGGCGCGCTGTCGGTGGATTCCATGTATCGGGGTGCCTTTCCGGTGGGGACCGGGCGAGGGTCCAGAAAGTAGAACAATGACGGATCGGCGGTTCTCATCCGCCGGTAGCTCGCTGGGGCGCGCGGTCTAAATCGTTGCGCCGCAACGTATTTTCAGTCGTGCTGTGGCTCCGTACCGCCGCCTCGCGAGCGGGCGATCCAGGTGCCGAGACCCGTGCTGACCGAACGGTCGACCGGGGTGTGAAGTTGTGCCGCAAGACTATTTTTGTGCGGCGAACCGGTAAAGCCTTCAAGGTGCTCGTGTAAGTCCGGTAACATGAACGTAACAGAGAGTTGCATCACTTTAATCTTGCTTCCGCCCGGAGGCTGTGAAATTACGCCGGTCACACGGACCCGTAACCCGCGTGAAACGTGCACTATCGCCAGTTGGCATCGGCCCGCTCGACCGAGGGTCGACTTAAATGGTCGGAGGGGTGTTCACCCAGACGATCTGTGCGATCGTCGCGCCAGGATTGGTGTAGGAGTGTTCGCGCATGCTGTCGAACGTCATCGCGTCGCCGGCATGCAGGTCGAAGCGGAATGTGCCGTCGAGGACGAGTTCGATCGATCCCTTGATGATGTAGAGGAACTCTTCACCGTCGTGCTGCAAGGTGCCGTCGGTGCCTGCCCCAGGTTGCACCGTCACCATCAGCGACTCCAGGACGGACTCCCCCGCGTACAGCTTCTCCCAGGCCAGCCCGGGTGTGCGCATGGGCAGCAGCACACGTTCGTCCTTGCGCACCACCGGGGAGGCGTCTGCGTCACGGACCTCCAACAACATCGACAGCGTCATCCCGAAAGCACGCCCGAGCTTGTGCAACGACCCCACCGACGGCATGGACTGACCACGTTCCAGGCTGCTGATGGTCGACGCCGCCACGCCGGACTGTTCAGCCAGCTCCCGCAGTGACCAGCCCGCGGCGGTGCGCAGGCCGCGTATCCGCTGACCGATCGCATTGGCATGTGAGACGTTGTCGGGGAAGTGGGCATTCAGGTTGGCCTTGATGGCTGCGGCCGACCAGCCTTCTTCGTCGACGAGACGCTTCACCTCACGCAGTCGGTCGATGTCGGCCTTCGAATAGACCCGGTGTCCCGATGACGTGCGCCGAACGTTGAGAAGCCCTTCGTTCCCCCACAGCCGGATGCGGCTCGGCGAGGTTCCGATCAGCTTGGCGACCTCTCCGACCTGACGCGGTCGTTCGACAGCCATACCCACCGCCTCCGCTGTATCCGTTCGGGCTCGTGTCGGCAGGGTAACCGAACGCCCACGCACCCTGCTCCATTGCTTCTCGCGTGCCCAACGTCACTCGACCGAAACCCGTTGCCCAGGTCGGCTATCAGGTGCTTCTCAGAGTCGCCACGGATAATTCCGGATCGTCATGACACAACGTGCGCCCGCTGGGCCGGTCACCGATGTGCAGCCGCAGGCGGGAGGTCCGCGCCACCGCATGCCGCGGCGCGGTCCGTCGCGCCGCGGACGGGTCGCACTTCGCACGGTCGCCGCTCTCATCGCTGTCGTCACGATCGTGATCACGGGCGTCGGATGGTCGACGTATCGCAACATCGCAGGCGGGATCACCACCTCAGAGGCGCTCGCGGGGGCGGCGACCTCGACCGGAGGCGACCAGAACATCCTCATCATGGGTCTCGACAGCCGGCTGGATCAGCACGGCAATCCGCTGCCGAAGGACCTGTACGACGCCCTGCACGCGGGTGATGAGACGGTCGGCGGTTACAACGCCAACGTGCTCATCCTCCTGCATGTGCCGGGCGGCAACGGTCCCGTGACCGCGGTGTCGATCCCGCGCGACGACTACGTGCGCCTGCACGGCTGCCCCAGTGGCGAGTGCCAGGGAAAGATCAAGCAGGCCTACGGTCTGGCCTACCAGGAGACGATGAACTCGCTCGCCGACAGCGGGTCGACGTCCACCGATCCCGCGGCCAACGAGCAGATCGCGCGCGAGGCCGGCCGCAAGGCGCAGATCAACACGATCAGCGACCTACTGCGCGTTCCCGTCGACCATTTCATCGAGGTGACCCTCGGCGCCTTCTTCCAGATCGCGCAGGTTGTCCAGCCGATCACGGTGTGCCTGAACGACGACACCGCCGACGACTTCTCGGGTGCCGATTTTCACCGCGGGACACAGCAGATCGATGCCGCCCAGGCGATGGCCTTCGTCCGCCAGCGCCGCGACCTCAACAATGATCTCTTCACCGACCTGGACCGCACGCGCCGCCAGCAGGCGTTCATCGTCTCGCTCGTGAAGGCGGTACGGGACGGTGGCGCCCTGTCGAACCCCGCCGCGCTGCGACACCTCGCGGACGTGGCCAAGCAGAACGTGGCCGTCGACGCGGGATTCGACATGATGAAGTTCGTCGATCAGGCATCGGCGCTGAGCGACAAGCCGATGTCGCTGTACACGCTGCCGATCGGAGAATTCGGTAAGGACCCACTCGGGCAGGACGTGAACATCGTCGACGTCGCGACGATCCGATCGATCGTGCAGAACCTGTTCCAGACCGGCTCGCCGAATCCTCCTGTCCCCGCAGGCCCTTCGACGTCAATCGACGAGCCGGCCGCGGTCAATGTCGTCAATGCGACCGGGCACACGGGGCTGGCGACCAGTGTCGCCAAGGAGCTGAGCGCCCACGGCTTCACCCGCGGTGACATCGGCACCGCCGAAGCGCTATCGGACACCACCATCGTCGAGTACGGCCCCGGCGCCGAGCACGCGGCCGCCGCGATCGCGAACGACCTGCCCATCGCCGTGACATCCGAATCCTCCTCCGCGGTGCCGCTCAACACCGTCGTCGTCACCCTCGGCTCCGACTACCCCGCGAATGGTTACGAGACCGGAATGTCGCCGGGCGCGGGAGAAACGGCGGCGCCCGCGGAGATCACGACGGTGGACGCGACCGCGACCGGAACACACGCACCCGCGCCGACCGATCTGACCGAGATGTCCGGCGCCCGCATTCCCTGCGTGCGCTGACCGCTCGGCGCACCATAGCCGGCCCGGCTCCCCCCGCGACCGCGTGCGCACCGGGCGGTCCAATGGCCCAAACGGAAAAGCCGCGGACCTGAGATAGGTCCGCGGCTATTCCGATGTCTTGCGACACCGCACTAGTAGCGGGGACAGGATTCGAACCTGCGACCTCTGGGTTATGAGCCCAGCGAGCTACCGAGCTGCTCCACCCCGCGTCGGTGAACACAACATTACCCAAGGGCGTTCAGCACACCAAATCGGCTGCTCAGCCATGGTTTTAGCGCGCGAATCGCACCGCCTGCCCCACCGCGAGAACCCCTTCGGGATCAAATTGATCGGCGAGATCGGCCAACCGGCGCCTGGTGCCCGCGTCGTAGACGCGTGCCGTCCGCGCATCATCGGTCCCCGGCGCGAAATTGGGCAGCAACCCGCCCGTGGACCACGGTTGCAACGCCGCGGTGAGCGCGTCGGCCTGCGGGACAACCATGTCGGCGGCCGGCCCCATCGGTACCCCGATAACCGTCACCGCGTACCTGGCGTTGCGGTGGCAGAACGCGCTGGGGTGCGGAGCCTGGCGGGCCATGGCACCTCCGAGCATGCGGACCTCGACGATGGTCTGCACCGATCCCGAACCCGGCCCAGCCGCGTCCAAGACCACCCTCACCGCGTCAGAATCCAAGTCGCGCAACAGCACCTGCGCCTCGTGAATGGGCATCGGGTCGACCGGTTCGGCGTGCACCGCGCCGATCGCCGGGTACGGCAGCACCCCGACGGTGTCCAGAATCGGCGCGGCCGCCTCCCGCATCGGTGCCAGAAGCGCTGCGGCTTCGGGCAAGTCGTCCAGCGCGGCATAGCGCACGGCCACGGTCAACCGTCCGGCCAATTGTTCCGGAACACCGGGCAACGGCGGCAACTGCGCCAACGCGACGGAGGTGTTGATGTTCTCCGGCAACCCGACGCTCCACCGCGCCCATTCGCGCAGCACCGCAGCCGCATCGTCACCATCGAAATAGAGCGCGCCGCCATAGAACTCGGAGATCGGTAGCAGATCGATCTCCACCGCCGTCACGATGCCGAGGGTGGCCTTGCCCCCGCGCAGACCCCAGAAGAGCTCGCTGTGATCCTCGGGGGTCACCCGCAGGTACTCCCCCGCGCCCGTCACCACGTCGAAGGCTCGCACATGATCGGAGGACAATCCGACACTGCGGACCAACGGCCCGATGCCGCAACCGGTGAGGAAACCGACGACCCCGACGCTCGTCGACGACCCACACAAGGGCGCCAAGCCATGCGGTGCAGCGGCATCGAGGACCTGCTGCCACCGCGCTCCGGCGCCGACGCGCGCGGTGCGGGTGTCCGGGTCGATCACGCAGTCCGTCATCGCCCCGGTGAGGATCAGGAGGGTGTCCGGACCGATCGCGGTGGCGCCATGCCCGGTTGCCTGGACCCCGACGCGCAGACCATGGGACGCCGCGAACCGCACCGTCTCGGCAACATGGTGCGGCGCCGTCGCGAACACCACGGCGGCCGGCCGCACCGTGACCGCGACGTTCCACGGTGTGCAGCGCTCGTAACCGGGCTCACCGGGCAGCGCCACCAGGGCGCTGACGTGCTCGGGCAGTGTCGACACGACGTCGCTGTCGACGGAGTCGGCCAGGGGCATGCGAGAGTCCTTTCAGGCAGTGCGGTGTGCAACTGCGAGAAGCCTCCCGCGACGCACTTGGCGTCTTCTTGGAACGAACTACAAGTGGCTCGACGGTGACATGAGTCTGCGCCCACGGCGACGTGCTCTCGCACTTTTCCGCCGTGGGCGCAGAGTCAACCCAGAATTACTAGCGCGCCTCGCGGTAGCGGTTCATCGCATCATCCAGGCGCTGCAACGCCGCGCCGAACTCTTCGAAGTTTCCGCTGGTCTGCGCCTGCTGCATGCTGTCCAGCGCCGAGTTGACCTCTTGCAGCGCAGCCGCCTTGGCGCCCGAGAGCGTCACCGGTCCACCCGGGGGCACGGCCGCCGCGGGCGGCTCGGCCGCCGGGGCCGGCGCCCGGCCCTGCTGACCGGCCGGCGGGTTGGCCGCGGGCTGGCCGTTGGTCGGGGCCGCCTGCGGACGCCCGGCCTGGCCATCGGCGGGTGCCGGACCGGTCGCGGTGGAACCCGCTCCGGCGCCGAAGATCTCGTCGAGCGCATCACGCACCGTCGGGCCGTACCCGACCTTGTCGTTGTACATCATGGCCACGCGGATCAGACGCGGATACGTCGAGGCCGCGTCACTGGTACCCGGCGAGGCGTAGATCGGTGCGACATAGAGCAGGCCGCCGTTACCGATCGGCAGGGTCAGCAGGTTGCCCCACCGGATGCGGTTCTGGCCGTCGCGACCGATCTGACCCAACTCGGTGGACACCGCGGTATCGGTGCTGATCGCGTTGAACGCCAGCTTCGGACCGTTGACCTGCCCGGGCACCGTGAGCACTGTGAGCTTGCCGTAGGTGTCCGGATCCGAACTGGCACTGATGTAGGCGGCCAGGAAGTCACGACGGATCCAGTTCATGGCACTGGTCAGCTGGAACGACGGTTCACCGTTCTGCTTGGCCTGATCCTTGGCCACGATGTAATACGGCGGCTGGAAGCTGCTGGCCGTCGGGTTGGGATCCAGTGGCACATCCCAGAAGTCGGCGTTGGTGAAGAACTTCACCGGGTCGTCGACGTGGTACTTGGCCAGCAGCGCACGCTGCACCTTGAACAGGTCCTCGGGGTAGCGCAGATGCTGCTTGAGCTCCTCGGAGATATCCGCCTTGGGCTTCACCGTTCCGGGGAACACCGACATCCAGGCCTTGAGCACCGGATCGCTCTCGTCCTGGGCGTACAGCGTCACCGTGCCGTCGTAGGCATCCACGGTGGCCTTCACCGAGTTACGGATATAGGACACCTGCTTATCGGGCAGCAGGCGGTTGACCGCCACCTCGTTGGAGTCGATGGTCGCGTTCGACAGCGTCGTCAACTCCGAATAGGGGTAGTTGTCCAACGTCGTGTAGCCGTCGACGATCCACACCATCCGCTTGTTGACGATGGCGGGGTAGACACCGTTGTCGGTGGTCAGCCACGGCGCCACCGCCTCCACCCGCTGGGCCGGGTCACGGTTGAACAGGATCTTGCTGTTGTCGTCGATCACGTTGGACAGCAGGAAGTTCCGCTCGGCGAACTTGGCGGCGAAGACCGCGCGAGCCAGCCAGTTGCCCACCGGGACGCCACCGCTGCCCTGATAGGTGTAGTTCTTGGTCTCGGTGTTGGTCTCGTAGTCGTATTCGCGATCCACATCGCCGACCTTGCCGACGATGGCGTAATCGTCAGGGGCGCTGGCGATCACCGGGCCGAAGTACACCCGCGGCTGATCCAGCGGCGCCGGTCCCGGCGAGATGACACTGCCGTTGGCGCCGACCACGCTGGCCAGGAACTCCGGGTAACCGCCGTTCTGGTTCGGGTCGTTGGCGATACCGCGCACCGTGTTGGCGGGCGAGGCCACGAAGCCGTTGCCGTGGGTGTAGACCGTGTGCCGGTTGATCCAGTCACGCTGGTTGTCGATCAACCGGTCGGGGTTGAGCTCGCGCGCGGCCACCACGTAATCGCGGATCTGCCCGTCGGGCCCGACATAGCGGTCCATGGCCAACTGATCGGGGAAGTTGTAGAAGTTCTTGCCCTGCTGGAACTGGGTGAACGCCGGGCTGACGATCGTCGGATCGAGCAGCCGGATGTTCGAGGTGGTCGCCGTGTCCGAGGAGACCTGCTGGGCGGTGGCATTGGCATCGCCGCCGTAGTTGCGATACTCCACCGTCTGGTCGGTCAACCCGTAGGCATCTCGGGTGGCGGTGATACTCCGGTTGATGTATTCGCTTTCCTTCTGCGCCGCATTCGGTTTGACGCTGAACTGCTCGACGATCAGCGGCCAGCCGGCGCCGACCACCAGAGAGGACAGCAGCAGCAACACCAGGCCGATGGCCGGGATGCGAAGGTCACGAAGCACCAGGGCGGAGAACACCGCGACCGCGCAGATGACGGCGATGGCCAGCAGGATCAGCTTGGCAGGCAGCACCGCATTGATATCGGTGTAACCGGCACCGGTGAAGGGCTTTCCGGCGCGGGTATTGCTGAGCAGCTCGTAGCGGTCAAGCCAGTAGGCGGCGGCCTTGAGCAGCACCAGGGTGCCGGCCAGCGCGATCAGCTGGATGCGGGCGGCGCGCGTGAGTGCACCCGAACGATTCGACAGGCGAATACCGCCGAACAGGTAGTGGCCCAGCAGGTTCGCCGCGAACGCCAGGAATACCGCGACGAACAGGTAGGTGAGCACCAGCCGGTAGAACGGCAGGTCGAAGGCATAGAAGCCCAGGTCGATTCCGAACTGCGGGTCCGCGATCCCGAATTCACCGCCGTTGAGGAACAACTGCACCGGGGCCCAGTAGCTCTGGGCGACGATGCCTGCCAGCAGGCCGATGAAGATCGGGATGCCGATGCCGAACAGCCGCAGGCGGCTCATCACCGTCGTGCGGTACCGGGCCACCGGATCGTTGGGACCCACCGTGGGCACGAACACCGGCCGGGTGCGATAGGCCAGCGCCAGGCCGGCGAAGACGACCGCGCCGATGAAGACCGCCACCACGAAGAACAGTGCGATGCGGGTGAGCAGCACCGTCGTGAACACCGACCGGTACCCGAGCTCACCGAAGAACAACCAGTCGACATAGCCGTCGATGAATCGCGGCCCCACCAACAACAACAGGACAACTGCTACCGCGACACCGATCAGAATCCGGCTCCGCTGTGTCAGCTGCGGCATTCGCGCCGCCGGCCGCATACCCAACTCGTCAACTCCACTCTGGTTGCGTGGCGCACCGACAAACCCGCCACAACATCAACGCCTCGAGCTGCTGGACGCAGCTGTCCTCATGCTACGCACCAATCGCCAAGGAGATTCTCAGCACGTGGGGGGTTCGCCACCGGCGGAAATCGTGTTCAGCGCATCAACCGCCGTGGTGAGGGTGTCCACCTTCACCAACTGCATGCTGTCCTCGCGCGCGGTCAGCGCCTCGGCACAGTTCTCCGCGGGCACCATGAACACCGTCGCACCGGCCTCGGCCGCCGCGAGCATCTTGTGGGTGATACCGCCGATCGAACCGACCTTCCCGTCCGCGTCGATGGTTCCTGTCCCCGCGACGAACTTGCCGTCGTTGAGGTCACCGGTGGTGAGCTTGTCCACCACAGCCAGGCTGAACATCAGCCCCGCC
Organism: Arthrobacter sp. SLBN-53; assembly: GCF_006715585.1. Taxonomy (NCBI): domain Bacteria; kingdom Bacillati; phylum Actinomycetota; class Actinomycetes; order Micrococcales; family Micrococcaceae; genus Arthrobacter; species Arthrobacter sp. SLBN-53. The sequence goes on along the minus strand of NZ_VFNN01000001.1, from coordinate 4,300,778 downwards.
GACGGACCGCCGATATTGGCCAGGTTGAACTCGATGTCGAACAGCGCCCACGGTGCGTCGACCACGCCGATACCCAGATACCCCTGGTCCCTTTCCGGATGCTTGCCGAGGGTGACGGTGGTGGTGCCCGCCGGGGCGTTCTTGCGGCGGAAGTCGATGACCAGCTGGTCGCCGGGCTTGGTCTTCTTCACCTCGGCCTGGAACGCCGCGAGGTCGGCGACGGCGACGTTGTTGACCATGTCGATGGCATCGCCTGGCTGCAGCTTGCCCGCCGAGGGACCCTTGTCCTCCACCGTCGAGACGGTGACCGCCTTCGGGTACTTCAGATACGACAGCGCCGCGTACTCGGCATCGTCCTCGGACTGCCGGAACTCGGTCGTATTGGCCTGATCGATATCGTCCTTGGACTTGTCCGGCGGATACACCAACTCACGCGGCACCAGCTGATCGCGACCCGACATCCACAACAGCAACGCCTGCCCGAAGGTCAGGCCGTCGCGCTGGGCGACCGTCGTCATGTTCAGGTGCCCGCTGGTCGGATGGACCACCTCACCGGCCACCCCGTCGGTGCTCTTGATGTCGACAACCTGCTTGCCGTCCACCTCACCGAGGGTGTTGAAGGTCGGGCCCGGCCCCAGCGCCACGTAGGGCACCGTCACCACCGACAGCAGCAGACCGAAGGCCACAATCGGCACCAATGCCACGATCAGCGTCAGAATCCGCCTGTTCACGCCGCCCACAGTAGAGTGCGTTCACCCACAGCGTGACCCGCGGCCCTACCCGCGCAGGTGTCGGTGGGTACCGTTGACGGTATGTCTGACCTGCCCTTCGGCTTCTCCTCCGGCGAAGACCCCGATCGCGACAAGCGCAAGAACGATCCCTCGGGGGATCCCTTCGGTCTGGGCGGTGCCGGATTCGACATGTCCGATCTCGGCCAGATCTTCACCAAACTCGGCGAGATGTTCAGCGGCGCAGGCGGAATGGCTGCCGGCGGCCCGGGTGGTTCGGCCGGCGGGCCGGTCAACTACGACCTGGCGCGTCAGCTCGCGTCGAACTCGATCGGCTTCGTCGCCCCCGTCCCCGAATCGACCGCGACGGCCATCAGCGATGCTGTCCGGCTGGCCGAGACCTGGCTCGACGGTGCGACACCCCTGCCCGCGGGCACCATCCGGACCGCGGCGTGGTCGCCCTCGGACTGGATCGACAACACCATGGACACCTGGAAGCGGCTGTGCGACCCCGTCGCCCAGCAGATCTCCTCGGTATGGGCGCAGGCTCTGCCCGAGGAGGCCAAGGCGATGGCCGGACCGCTGCTGGCGATGATGTCCCAGATGGGCGGGATGGCGTTCGGCAGCCAACTCGGCCAGGCGCTGGGCAAGCTGGCAGGCGAGGTCCTGACGTCCACCGATATCGGTCTGCCGCTGGGCCCCAAGGGCGTCGCGGCGCTGATGCCCGCGGCCGTGGACGCGCTGTCGGAGGGTCTGGAGCAGTCGCGCAGCGAGGTGCTGACCTTCCTCGCCGCTCGCGAGGCCGCCCATCACCGGCTGTTCAGCCACGTGCCGTGGCTGTCGAGCCAGCTGCTCAACAATGTCGAGGCATTCGCCAAGGGCATGAAGATCGATATGAGTGGTATCGAGGACATGGCCCAGGGCTTCAACCCCGCCTCACTCGCCGACCCTGCGGCCATGGAGCAGCTGCTCAGCCAGGGCATGTTCGAGCCGAAGGCCACCCCGGAACAGACCGCCGCGCTGGAACGCCTGGAGACCCAGCTGGCGCTGATCGAGGGTTGGGTGCAGACCGTCGTGACCGCCGCCCTCGGCGACCGGCTACCGGGAACCCCCGCCCTCAGTGAGATGCTGCGCCGCCGCCGCGCCACCGGCGGCCCCGCCGAGCAGACCTTCGCCACCCTGGTCGGGCTGGAACTGCGGCCCCGCAAGATGCGCGAGGCCGCCGCGCTGTGGGAGAAGCTGACCGAGGCGGTGGGCGCCGACGCCCGCGACGCGGTGTGGCAGCACCCCGATCTGCTTCCCGGCGCCGATGATCTCGACGATCCCGCTGGATTCATCGACCGGGTGATCGGTGGCGACACCAGCGGTATCGACGAGGCGCTGGCAGACCTGGAGCGCAACGAGGGTCCCGACGGGCCTGTGGATAACTGAAGCGGCGCACGCGCCGACCGTGACACAGTCTCCAGATGCGGCGCTATGCACTCAATCCGTCCATGCCCGTGTTGTGGCGTCCCGACGGGACCGTGCAGGTCGGCTGGGATCCGCGCCGCGCGGTGCGGGTGCACCCGCCCGCCGGGCTGACCGCATCGACGCTGGCCCAGTTGTTGCGCACACTGCAGAATCCCGCAACCGCAGACGAATTGGCCAGTCGCGCAACAGAACTCGGAGCGCAGCAGGCGGCAGTCGCCGTTGCCGATCTGCTCGCCGCCCTGGCGCGCTCCGGTGTGGTGATCAGCCCGTCGCCGGCACATCGGCCGGTCGCGGTCCGCATCCACGGTCGCGGACCGCTCTCGGATCTGCTGGCCGGCGCGCTGCGCTGCTCGGCGACCCGGGTCACCCGCAGCAGCCGGGCTCATGCCGCCGTGACCTCCGACAGGACCGATTTGGTGCTGCTCACCGACGCCCTGGTCGCCGACCCCCGCGTGCTGCGCGATCTGCACGCCGCCCGCATCCCGCATCTTCCGGTACTGGTGCGCGACGGCACCGGCCTGGTCGGACCCCTGGTATTGCCCGGCGTCACCTCCTGCCTGCGGTGCGCCGACCTGCACCGGCGTGATCGCGACGAGGCCTGGCCGGCCATCGCGGCACAGCTACGGCACTCCGTGGGCATCGCCGACCGGGCGACGCTGCTGGGCACCGCCGCACTGGCACTGACCCAAGTGGATCGCGTCGTGCGCACACTGCGCGCCGACACCGATGTAGCGGCAGGCACCGAGGCAGGCACACCGGCGCCGTTGACGCTGGACCACACCGTGGAGTTCGACGTCGCCAGCGGGTCGGTGGTGACCAAGCACTGGTCACGGCATCCGTCGTGCAGGTGCTGACGAACTGCCGGAGGTTGTTATCGGTTCGTAGGGGTGCACTCAGCTACGTGGTGGATGATGGAAGGGTGTCTGAAATCAAACGGCGTAGCGTCGCCAGGAACGCGAAGCTCGCCACCCTGCCTGTCGGCTTCGCCGGCCGGGCCGCGCTCGGGTTCGGCAAGCGGCTGACCGGGAAATCCAAGGACGAGGTCACCGCCGAACTGATGGACAAGGCTGCTCAGCAGCTGTTCACCGTGCTCGGTGAGCTCAAGGGCGGCGCCATGAAGGTCGGCCAAGCCCTCTCGGTGATGGAGGCCGCCATCCCCGAGCAGTACGGCAAGCCCTACCGCGAGGCGCTGACCAAGCTGCAGCGCGAGGCTCCTCCCCTGCCCGCGGCGAAGGTACATCGTGTGCTCGATCAGCAGTTGGGCACCAAATGGCGGGAGCGTTTCCAGAGTTTCGACGACACCCCGGTGGCATCGGCGAGCATCGGGCAGGTGCACAAGGCGGTGTGGTCGGACGGCCGGGCCGTCGCCGTGAAGATCCAATACCCGGGTGCCGATGAGGCGTTGCGCGCCGACCTGAAGACGATCCAGCGTCTGACCGGGGTGTTCAAACAGCTGGCACCCGGGGCCGATATCGAGAGTGTGGTCGCCGAGCTGATCGAGCGCACCGAGATGGAACTGGACTACCGGTTGGAGGCCGACAACCAGCGCGCCTTCGCCAAGGCATACGACAACGACCCGCATTTCGAGGTGCCACGGATCGTGGCCAGCGCGCCCAAGGTCGTCATCGCCGAGTGGATGGACGGCATCCCGATGTCGGTGATCATCCGGGAGGGCACACCCGAGCAGCGTGATCTGATGGGAACGCGGCTGACCGAGCTGACCTTCGGCGCCCCCAAGCGCCTGGAGATGATGCACGGCGACGCGCACCCGGGGAACTTCATGCTGCTGGCCGACGGCCGGATGGGCGTCATCGACTTCGGAGCGGTGGCGCCGCTGCCGGGCGGCTTCCCGGCGTCACTGGGCAACTGCATCCGGCTGGCACGGGACAAGAACTACGCCGAACTGCTGCCCGCCATGGAGGCGGCCGGGTTCATCCAGAAGGGTGAGCAGGTGTCGGTGGAAGAGATCGACGACATGTTGCGTCAGTACGTGGAACCGGTGGAGACCGAGGTCTTCCACTACACGCGCCGGTGGATCCAGAAGATGGCCGCGGGACAGATGGACAATTCGGTCGCGCAGATCAAGATGGCGCGGCAGCTGGATCTTCCTGCCAACCTTGCCATTCCGCTGCGGGTGATCGCCTCGACCATCGCGATCTGCTGTCAGCTGGACGCGCACGTGCCGGTGCGGGCCATCGCCAACGAGTACGTGCCGGGCTTCGCCGACTGAACGGATCGCCGAGACGACGGGTTCTGGCGGGATGTAGTGGTTTCCCCGCCAGAACCCGTCGTCTCGCGCACCGGCATCACGCCGCCTGACCGGCGTCGGCCTCCTTGCGCGGGCGTCCGCGCGGCCGCTTACGGGCCACGATCGCCCCGCGCTCGATGATCTCGCCGCCCCAGACGCCCCACGGCTCCTGGCGCTGCAGCGCTTCACTCAAGCACAGGCTGCGAATCGGGCAATCCGCACACAACGCCTTGGCCCGCTCCAGCTCGGACGGGCTCTCGGCGAACCACAGATCCGGATCGGCCTCGTGGCACGGCACCGCGGGCAGTGTGCGTTCTAGGCATGCCTGGACGGACATGTCTTGTCCCCTACTTCCTGGTCGTATTCTCTCGGTGTCGGTCTTGTTCGGACCGGTGACCAGGTGTCTGGGGGTTCCTGTGCGGGTATCCCCAAAACCAGAATGGCCACGGATCCGATGAGTTCGGGTCCGTGGCCTTTTCGGCGGTGCTGGGGTTACCTAGGCGGTACCCCGCTTCACGGACGCGACGATCTCGCGGGCGGTGCGGCGCTTATGCTGCGGCGCGGCGGCGGCAGCAACGGGCGCCCAACCAGCTCGACGGGCGGCAGAAATGCCGGCGACAGCAGCGAGGGTCAGCGGCATACCGCTGACATTTACGCCGCTGGGCATATTGATGATCGACATCGGACCGCCTCCTCTCGTGGAATCGTCTGGCAAAAAGCTGGCGATCTTGAGGCTAGAGCCTAACAGCCCGAAACCACAAGCGATTTTCTGACCTGGGGTTTTGGCGGAATTTAGGCGAGAGTCGGCAGCCCGTCAGGACCGGGCGTTGACCAGGGCCAGCACATCGGGTCCGTACTGTTCGAGCTTGCGCGCGCCGATGCCGGGGATGGCCACCAACGCGGCGGCATCGGTGGGCAGCGTCTCGGCGATGGCGATGAGCGTGTTGTCGGTGAACACGACATAGGCGGGCACCTTCAACTCCTGAGAGGTGCGCAGCCGCCATTCCTTGAGCTCGACGAGCAGTTGCTCGTCGATATCGGACGGGCAATTCTCGCAGCGGCGCAGCATGATCGCCGTCGGTGTGGTCAGCGCGCCGTTGCAGACCCGGCACCGCGGGGTGGCCCCCCTGGCGCGCTTCGGGCGGGCGGGCGCGTTATCGGCCGGGGTCTGCGGGGCGATCCCGTTGAGGAATCGCGAGGGCCGCCGCCCCTGCCTGCCGCCGGGCGTGCGGGCCAGCGCCCAACTCAGACTCAGATGCACCCGGGCGCGGGTGACCCCGACGTAGAGCAGACGACGTTCCTCCTCGACGGCTTCGCTGTCCGGCCCGTGGGCCAGGGCGTGCGAGATCGGCAGCGTGCCGTCCGCCAGGCCGACGAGGAACACCGCGTCCCATTCCAGGCCCTTGGCGGCATGCAGCGAGGCCAGCGTCACGCCCTGCACCACCGGCGGGTGCCGTGAGTCGGCACGTTGGCGCAGTTCACCGACCAGTGCGCTCAGATCCAGCGAAGGGCGCTGCGCGACTTCGTCATCGACCAACTCGGCCAGGGCGGTCAACGCCTCCCAGCGTTCACGCGCCTTGGTGCCCGACGGTGGCTCCTCGGTGAGGCCCAGCGGTTCCAGGATGCCGCGCACGAACCCGGGAAGATCACCCGGTGTTTCGCGACCGACGTTGCGCTGCAAGGCGATCAGCGCCTGGCGGATCTCCTGCCTGCTGAAGAACCCCTCACCGCCGCGCACCTGGAAGGCGATACCCGCCTCGGTGAGCGCCTCCTCGTACACCTCGGACTGAGCGTTGATCCGGTACAGCACCGCGATTTCGGCGGGGGCCGTGCCGTTGTCGATGAGCTTGGCGACCTTCTTGGCGACGGCTGAGGCCTCGGCCACCTCGTCGGGATGTTCGGCGAAGGTCGGCTTCGGGCCGGGATCGCGCTGACCGATCAGATGCAGCTTGCTGCCGGCCATCCGACCGCGCGCGGCGGCGATGACCCGATTGGCCAGCGACACCACCTCGGGCGTGGACCGATAGTCGCGTTCCAGCCGAACGACGGTGGCCTCCGGGAAACGCCGGGAGAAGTCGAGCAGGAACCGCGGGGTGGCACCGGTGAACGAGTAGATGGTCTGGTTCGCGTCACCGACGACGGTGAGGTCGTCCCGGTTCCCCAGCCAGGCATCCAGGACGCGCTGCTGCAACGGGGTGACGTCCTGGTACTCGTCGACGACGAAGCAGCGGTAGCGATCCCGGAATTCCTGGGCGACGGCGGCGTCGTTCTCGATGGCGGCGGCGGTGTGCAGGAGCAGGTCGTCGAAGTCGAGCAGCGCGGTGCCGTCGCGGTGGGTCTTGAGCTTCTCGTACCCGGCGTAGACCTTGGCCACCGTGTTCGCGTCCATCGGCACGTCCCGACGGGTCCTGGCCACCGCGGTCACGTATTGCTCAGGGGTGATCAACGATGCCTTGGCCCACTCGATTTCGCCGGCCAGATCACGCACGTCGTCGGTACTGGCCTGTATCGCGGCGCGGTTGGCCGCCTGCGCGACGACGGCGAACTTGCTGTCGAGCAGTTGCCACGCCGTGTCCCCGACCACCCGCGGCCAGAAGTACTGCAGCTGACGGCGTGCGGCGGCGTGGAACGTGACGGCCTGGACCGCGGCCGTAGGCACCCCGGCCTGATCGCCGAGCGCACGCAACCTACTGCGCATCTCGCCCGCCGCACGCGCGGTGAAGGTGACCGCCAACACCTGGCCGGGTGCGACATGCCCGCCGACCACCAGGTTGGCGATGCGGCGGGTGATGGTCCTGGTCTTACCGGTGCCCGCTCCGGCGAGCACACACACCGGACCGCGGGGCGCCACGACGGCCTCGCGTTGTTCGTCGTCGAGGTCGCCGAGGAGACTGTCGACGGACGGCATGGCCTCCATCATGGCAGGGGTGTCCGACATGTTCTCGGGGCGCATAGGGTGCAGGGAATTGCGCACCGACGTCGATAGGTTGATTCACCCATGAGCAATGCTGAGCTGACGATGTACACGACCTCGTGGTGCGGTTACTGCGCGCGCCTGAAGACCGCGCTCAAGGCCGAGGGCATCGCGTGGACCGAGATCGACATCGAAGGTGATCCGGCGGCCGCCGAGTTCGTCGGTTCGGTCAACAACGGCAATCATGTGGTGCCGACGGTCAAGTTCGCCGACGGCTCGACGCTGACCAACCCGAGCGCCAAGCAGGTCAAGGCCAAGCTGAGCTGAGGTTGTCGGTGCTTCGAACTATTGTTCGAGGCATGACTCAGAGTCTCACTCGGATCGACGCTCTGCACGCGGAGTACTCGGCATTGGTCGCCGAGGCCGAAGCCCTGCTGGAGCTGTCCAGATCGCGTCCGGCGATGGAACGGGCCATCACGCTTTATGGCCGGGCCGGGGACCTCGCCCGCGAGTACCAACTCCGGCTGCTGGGCGCCCTGCAAGCGCGCACCACACCGACCGCACTCGGTGCCCGGTCGTGGGTGGATTATGTGTCCGACAAGCTGAACATCAGTCCCGAAGAGGCACGACTGTGTCTGCGCGATGTCGCCGCATTGGGGCCGTGACGGCTCAGACCGCGTAGGCCCAGGACTCGATGATCTCGCGCGCGATCGAAATGGATCCGGGCAGCAACACGCGGGACGGCGACGTGCTGCTCCAGTCCCCGTTCTCCAGCGCGTCGCGGATCTCGGTCCTGGTGAACCAGTCGGCCTCGGCGATCTCGCCGTCGTTGAACGCGAACGGCTGCTCGGGATCGCCGAGGGCGTGGAACCCGACCATCAACGAACGCGGGAACGGCCACGGCTGGCTGCCCAGGTACTGCACATCGGTGACGGTGAGGCCGACCTCCTCGGCGATCTCGCGCACCACGCAGGTCTCGAAGGATTCACCTGCCTCGACGAAGCCGGCAAGGATCGAGAACATCCGCTCGGGCCAGACGCCTTGGCGCGCCAGCACGGCGCGGTCGTGACCGTCATGCACCAGGCAGATCACGGCCGGGTCGATGCGCGGGAACTCCTCGTGACCGGTGGCCGGATTGATCCGCGACCAACCGGCCTTGATCGGCTTGGTCGGGGCGCCGTCGACCGGGCTGAACCGGGCGTGGTCGTGCCAGTTCAACAGTGCGGTGGCGGTCGACACCAACTGCGCGCTGGCATCGTCGAACACCGGGCCGGCACGGCGCAGGTCGAGCACCTCGGTCCGCACGTCGGGATCCTCGGGCGGCTCGAGCTCGCCGCGGATGGCCCAGACATGCCGGCCGTCGGCGAGGCGACCGAGGAACACCGCATGCTCGGGCGGGGCGTCGCCGAGGCTCGTCGCGCTGCCCAGCACGACGCTGCCGTCGGCGATGAGCACCTGGTTGCGGCGGTCGACACGCAGCACCCGAGCGTCGGCCCACCCGGCGATGGCGGCGTCGATATCGGTGCGCAGGGTGTCGGCGCGGTCGGCGCCGACCCGCGACAGCAGCGGCACATTGCGCAGGGTGAATCTCACTAACGCTCCTCTTTTGACCGGATGTAGAGCAGCCGGTCGCTCAGCTCCAGGGCGTCGACGCGTTCATCGTCGACACGCAACAGATCACCCTCGCGAACGACACCGAGCACGATGTCGGTGAGGTGGCGCGGCGAGCCGCCGGCCTCCTTCGGTTCGACCTGACGTTCGGCGATCGCGAAGCCCTCGTCGGGGGTCAGCAGGTCCTCCATCATCTCCACGACGCTGGGTGTTTGGGTGGCGATGCCCAGCAGTCGGCCCGCCGTCTCGGAGGTGACCACCGTGGTGGTGGCGCCGGACTGCTTGAGCAGGTGCTGGTTCTCGGCCTCACGCACCGCGGCGATGATGGTGGCCTTGGGGTTCAGCTCACGGGCGGTCAGCGTCACCAGCACCGCCGTGTCGTCCCGATTGGTGGCGACGATGATGGCCTTGGCGTGCTGCACCGAGGCCAGCCGCAGCACCTCGGAGTCCGAAGCGCTGCCGCGCACGGTGACCAGCCCGGCGTTCTTGGCCTTCTCCAGCGCCACCGGATCCTGCTCGACGATCACGATGTCGGCGGGGGCGACGTCATCACCGATCATGGCGGCCACCGCGGTGCGGCCCTTGGTCCCGTAGCCGACGACGACGGTGTGGTTACGCACGCTTCTCCTCCATCGCTGGATCTTCAACGCCTGGCGCGACTGGTTGGTCAGGGTTTCCACCGTCGTTCCGATCAGCACGATCAGGAAGGCCACCCGCAGCGGCGTGATCACCAGGACGTTGATCAGCCGGGCGGACGGGGTGACGGGCGTGATATCGCCGTAGCCGGTGGTCGACAGCGAGACCGTCGCGTAGTACAGGCAGTCCAGGAACGACAGCGGGTCGTTCGCATTCGGCGCGGACTCGATATCGCGGTAGCCGTGGCGGTCGACATAGACGATGAGCACCGCGGCGAACAAGGCGCCCAGTGCCAGCAGCACCCGCGTGAAGATCCGCCGCCAGGGGCTGACGAACTTCTCCGGGATGCTCAGGACGTCGACGAGGTCGGCGTCATGTCGCGAAGTCAGGTCCTGGTTGACCGCCGCCAAGCGCCGGCGCAATCTACCTTTGGCCACGATTCACCGATCGGCACGGGGTGGGCACGCCACAATGTAACCATGACGACCCCCATAACCGGAGTTGAGCAGCAGGCAACAGCATCACGCGCCACGAAGATGGGCGTGTGGCTCGTCGGGATGGGGGTCTTGCATTTCGCCGCGCCGAAACCGTTCGACACCATCGTCCCCGCCGAACTGCCTGGCTCGGCCCGGTTCTACACGCTGGCCTCCGGCGTCGCCGAGGCCGCGGTCGGCGGCATGTTGATCGCGCCGAAGACCCGCAGGCTCGGCGCGCTGGGCGCCATCGCCCTGTTCCTCGGGGTGCTGCCGGCCAACGTCAACATGGTGCGGTTGTGGAAGGAAAAGCCGTTGCCGATGCGTATCGGCGCATGGGCACGCCTCCCGCTGCAGATCCCGATGATCACCCAGGCCTACAAGATCTATCGCAACTCCTGAGCCCTGGCGTCGGCCAACAACGCCGCGAGGTCCTCTGCGTCGGGCAGTTCGTCGGGAATGACCGTGACCCCGCTGCGGACGTAGTGGAAGGCCGCACGCACCGCGTCGACCGGGCAGTCGTGCAGCCCGGCCCACGCCAACCTGTACACCGCGAGCTGCACGGCGGCGTGCTCACGGGCCTCCGGCGTCGACGGCGGGTCGCCGGTCTTCCAGTCCACCACGATCACGCCGCCGTCGGGTTCGGCGAACACGGCGTCGATCCGGCCGCGCACCACCGTCGGCTCGCCCGCGCCGTCGCTGCCCAGCAGCATGTCGAAGGGGACCTCCACATCGAGTGGGGTGCGCGCCGCCCATGGCGACGAGGCGAAAGCGGTCTGCAGTTCGGCGAGCTCCTCGGCATGCGCGCGGCCCGCGTCGCCGTCGACCGCGCCGGGCAGATCATCGAGGTCGAACAACCGCTCGGCATGGAAGTAACGCTGTACCCACTCGTGAAAAGCGGTACCCAACAACGCATGCGGATCCGGCCGGGATGGGAGTCGGCGCCGCAGCCGGCTCAGCGCGGCGGCGCGATCCTTCCCGAGATCGACCAGGGTGCTGACCGAGAGCTGCCCTGGCAACACGACCGGGGCCGCGGCCGCCGCCCGTTCGCGTTCGGCGAGCAGGGCGTCCACATCGGCCGCCCAATCCTCGGGGTCGATCCCGGATTGGGCCTCTTCGGCGGCGTGCTCGACAAGCGCCGCACCGCGCTCGACATCGTGCGCGCGTGACCCTTCGACAGGCCACACCGCTTCGACTGTGCTGCCTCGCAACGGGTTCGGCTCACCGTCGGCGGGCTCTGGATCCCATCGGTCGATGACACCGCAGCCCGACTTCTCGATGATCGCCCTGAGCTCGACCAGGAACTCCGACGGGCCACGGGGTTTGGACTCGGTGGGCCCCCAGTGATGCCCCGACAAAAGCAGGGTGTCCTCGGATCGGGTTAACGCCACGTACAGCAGTCGACGCTCCTCGTCACCGCGCCGCACGGCCAGGACATCCTTGTGCTGAGCGATTTTGTCGGACAGCGCTTTACGGTCGTTCACGTCGCTGGTGTCCAGCACCGGCACGCCGTGCTCGGACAGCGTGGCCCGGTCACCACGCAGCAGCGGCGGCAACTCGCCGGCATCGGAGAGCCAGGTCCGTGCCATCGCGGTAGAGGGGAAGATCCGGCCGCTCAGGTGCGGCACCGCGACGATCTCCCACTCCAGGCCCTTGGCAGCGTGCACGGTGAGGATCTGGACCCGGTCGGCGGCGACGCTCACCTCGGCCGGCGCCAGGCCGTTCTCGATATCGGCGGCCACGTCCAGATAGGCCAGCAGACCGGTCGGCGAGCCGTCGGAGCGCTCGGCGAACTCGGCCACCACATCGCCGAAGGCGTCCAGGTGTTCGGTGCCACCCCACCCCGCGGATACCGGTCGGGCGGCCCGCGCCTCTGCGTCGACACCGAGCACACGCCGGATCTCGGCCACCAGATCCGGCAGCGGATAACCCAGATGCGAACGCAGAACGGTCAGCTCACGCCCCAGCGCGACGAGGCGCGCATACCCTGCCGTCGAATACCGTTCCTCGGGGCCGGGATCGCAGATGGCATCGGCCAGGCACGCGGTGTCGGCGTCGGGGGCGGCCTGCGCGACGATCCGCGCCGTGGTGCCGTGCTCGCCGGGGGCCGGATCGTCGAGCTCGGTGGCGCGCTGCCACAGCGCGGTGATGTCACGCGCCCCCAGCCGCCAGCGCGGACCGGTGAGCACCCGCATGGCGGCCGGACCACCGGTGGGATCGACCACCAGCCGCAGCATCGCCACGACATCGGCGACCTCCGGTATGGACAGCAGTCCCGCGAGCCCGACCACTTCCACCGGCACGCCCCGGGCGGTCAGCGCCTCGGCCATCGGCGCGGCATCGGCGTTGCGGCGCACCAGGACCGCCGCCGTGGGCGGTGTCTCGGCTGCCAGATAGCGGGCGGCGATCTGATCGGCGACCCAGTCCCGCTCGGTCACCACGTCATCGAGCAGCGCTGCGCGTACCGTCCCCGGGGTGGCGTCGGGCCGGGGCAGCAGCTCACGCACACTGACCGATCGTCGCCGGGCCTCTTCGGACACCGCGTTGGCCAGGTGCAGAGCCTCGGCGGGATTACGCCAGCTGGTGCGCAGTTCCAGCGTCGGCGCCGGCGTTCCGTCGGAATGCGGGAAGTCGGTGGTGAACCGGGGCAGGTTCGTCGCCGACGCACCGCGCCATCCGTAGATCGATTGGATCGGATCGCCGACCGCGGTGAGCGCGAGACCGTCGTCCACACCACCGCCGAACAGCGCCGACAGCGCGATGCGCTGGGCGTGGCCGGTGTCCTGGTACTCGTCGAGCAGCACCACCCGATAGCGTTGCCGCAGTTCGGTTCCCACTTGTGGGGCGGCGGCCGCCAGCCGGGCCGCGGCGGACATCTGCGCGCCGAAGTCCATGACCCGCTCCGCGCGCATCCGCCGATGCAACTCGTCGATCAGCTCGATGAGATCGGTGCGTTCGGTCTGGGTTGCCAGCAGCTTCAGCAGCCATTGAGCGGGTCCGCCACGCTGGTTGGGTCCGGCGGGCAGATGGTGGATCAGTCGTTCGAGTTCGACATGCGTATCGCGCAGTGCCGCGGTGTCGACCAGGTGCTCGGACAGCGCGCCGGACAGCCGCAGCACCAGAGCGGTGATCGCCGCCGGGGTCTTCTCGGTGTCGAGCACCCGCGGATGCTCACACACCACACGAAAGGCCAACTGCCACAGCTCGGTCTCGCCGATCAACCGGGTGTCCGGCTCGATCGGGAGCAGCAGTCCGTGTTCGCGCAGCAGGTTGCCCGCGAAGGCGTGATAGGTGCTGATGGTGGGCGGCTCGTCGGTGCGGACATCGCGGCCGAGTCCCGTGCCGGCCAACCGGGCCAGCCGGGTCCGAACCCGCCGCAGCAGCTGCCCGGCTGCCTTGCGGGTGAAGGTGAGACCGAGCACCTGGTCGGGTCGTGCGTACCCGTTGGCGACCAGCCAGACCACCCGAGCGGCCATCGTCTCGGTCTTGCCCGCACCGGCCCCGGCGATGACCACCACCGGGCCCGGTGGTGCGGCGATCACGGCGGTCTGCTCCGGGGTCGGGGTGAACAATCCCAGCGCCTCGGCCAATTCGGCGGGGCTGTGCTGGGCCGTCGGTGTCGGTGTGGGGGTCATGAGCGGTTCTCCTGTGCGGGGCACAAGGACCGTACCGGGCAGTGCGCGCACCCATCGTTGACCCGGGCCACGAAGTCCGGCCCCTGCGTTGCAGCGGCCGCCTCGGAGACGGTCTCGCGCCACTGCTGCGCCGCGGCCGGGGTGAGGGCGTCCTGGTGGCGCTCGGTGGCCCCGCCGGCACTCGCCTTGGCCGGATACACGAGCAACCCGCCACCGGGTTCCTCGCCGTCACCGAGCACGCCCTCGGCAACCGCCAGCTGGTACATCGCCAACTGGGCATGCCGCTGCGCATCATCCTTGGTCACCGGACTCTTGCCGGTCTTGACGTCGACGATCACCAGCCGGTCGGCGTTATCGCGTTCCAGCCGATCGATGCGGCCGCGTACCCGAACCCCGGGCGCCACCATGCCCTCGACCTCGACCTCGGTGCCGACCTCGGTGTAGTCCCGTCGGGTCAGCTCGCGCCACTGCACGAATGTCGACAGCATGGCGCCGTGCCGGGCCAGCTCGTTGTCGGCGTACCACTGCGACTCATACGGCAGTGCCGACCAGATGCTCTCCAGCTCGGCCAGCAGCTGGTTTTCGGTCTTGCCAGGATCGGCCACCAGGGCATGCACGAGCGTGCCGACCGCGGAGCGGACATCGCGGCTGTCCGAGCCGCCGTGGCGCTCCAGCAGCCAGCGCAACGGGCAGTCCACCAGGGTCTGCAGCGTCGACGGTGACAACGTGCTGATGTGGTCCTCGCCCGACCACAGCGGCTCACTGGTCGACGCGGCCGTGCGCGTGTGCCACTGGGCCGGGTCGGCGCCGGCCACCCCGGCGGCGGCAAGCCGAGCCAATTGCGTTGCCGCACATGCTCGGGTGTCCTCGTCGACCTCGCCGTCGGGCGCGCACACCACCGACCGCAGGCGGCCGACCAGCGCCGAAGGAGTCAGCACCCGGGGTGCCGGGATGGGCGCGGGCGGCATGGCGGCGTCCGGCTCCCCTGTGACCAGAGCGGCGAGTTCGGTACAGAACGGCGACGGCAGCATCGCGGCGTCGCCGGTCTCGCTGTCGACGGCCGTCACGAGCAATCGGTCGCGGGTACGGCCCATGGCCGCGATGAGCAGTCGGCGCTCTTCGGCAAGCAGCGGGGCCCGGGCGGACAACCGGGCGGTCGGGCAGTCGTCGGTGTCGGCGACACCGTCGAGCACATCGATCAGCCGACCGGTGCTGAGCACGCCCCCGCGCGGAACAGTGTTGGGCCACAGTCCTTCCTGCACCCCGGCGAGCACCACGACATCCCACTCCCGGTCCAACGCGGCGTGCGGTGTGCACACCGTCACCGCATCGGTCTCAGCGGTCGACGCCGCTACCGTGGGCAAGGTCAGCGTGCCGACATGGGCGACCAGACCGGCCAGCGTGGCCCCGGTGGTGTTCGACACGTACTGATCGGCGATGTCGAACAGCGCCGTCACCGCGGCAAGGTCCCGTTCGGCCACGGCAGCGCCCGGGCCGCCACGGTCGGCGATGGTGACCCAGCGACGTTGCAGACCACTGCGACTCCACGCCTGCCACAACGTATTCCGTGGGTCCATCCCGGCGCGATGACTGCCGCGGGCGGCGCGCAACACCGACTGCACGCGGGCAAGACTGTGGCTCAGTTCGGCGGGCAGACCTTCCGGGATCCGGTGCAGCGCGGTCACCAGCAACTCGCCGAACTCGCGCTGGTGGCCCGAGATGCGACGCAACGCGCGGCGCAGTTGACGCAGTGACACCGGATCCACCCGGCCGACCGGTCCGGTCACCAGTTCCAGTGCCGCCGGACCGGTGAGCGAGCCCGCGGTGGCCTCCAGCACGGTCAGCAGTGCCCGCACCGCCGGCTGCTGGGCCAGTCCGGTATCGGCGGCCGGTAGGTCGACCGGGACACCCGCGGCGGCCAATGCGCGCCCGATACCCGCCCCCACCCGCGGCACGGAGCGCACGATGACGGCCATCTGGGACCACGGCACACCGTCGACCAGATGAGCCCGGCGCAGCGCGTCGGCGATCAGGGTGGCCTCGGCGTGCGGCGATGCGGCGATCCGGACGTTCACCGACCCGGTGCGTTCCGGTGCACCGGTCAACGCCCGCGGACGGTCCGCTCCCGGCAGGCGCGCCGCCACTGCGGTGATCGCCCCGGCCACCGCGGACGGGCAGCGGCGCGACTCGGTGAGTTCGACCACCGGGGTGTCCAGTCGCAACAGCGCAGGATCGGCACCGCGATAACCGAACACGGCCTGGTTCGGATCACCGGCGAGCACGGTGAGATCGGCACCGGCGGCCAGCACCCGAACCAGCAGGGCGGCCTGCGGATCCAACTGTTGGGCGTCATCGACGAGCAACACCCGCACCCTGGCACGTTCGGCGGCCAGCAGATCGGCATCGACGGCGAAGGCATCGAGGGCCGCGCCCACCAATTCCGCTGCTCCCAGTGCGGGCACGGTGGCCTGCGGGGCTGCCATCCCGACCGCCGAGCGCAGCAGCATCACCTGCTCGTAGGTGGCGGCGAACCGGCCGGCCGCGACCCATTCGGGCCGACCGGAGAGCCGGCCCAACCGTTGCAGCGCCGGCGGGTCCACACCGCGTTCGGCACAGCGCGCCAACAGATCCCGCAGTTCGGTGGCAAAACCGGCGGTCGCCAGCGCGGGATGCAACTCCGGCGGCCAGTTCATCGCACCGTCCTCGAGCTCGCCGGCGAGCAGCTCGCGGATGATGCCGTCCTGTTCGGCGCTGGTGATGAGGCGTGGCGGCGGTCCACCGGTGCGCTGGGCGGCCAGCCGCAACACCGCGAAGGCATAGGAGTGCACCGTACGCACCAACGGTTCGCGGACCACACCACGCACGCCGGCCGACAGCAGCGCGGCGGTGACCGCGGCGCGGGCCGTGGCACCGAGCTTGGCCGAACCGGTCAGCAGCAGAACCGATTCCGGATCGGCACCGGCGGTGATGTGCGCGGTCGCGGTGTCGACGAGCAGTCGGCTCTTGCCGGTACCAGCGCCGCCGAGAACGCGCACCATGCCGCGCCGGCCGGGCCGGGCAAGGGCCTCCGGGGTGAGCTCGGTGTGTGGTGCGGACATGACTGCATCACAGCACGGGGGTCCGACAAGTGGCTCTGACGTGGGCCTACGATCGAACCGTGACCGCAGCCCTGCACAGCTACCGCTTCGGACCGTCGGGTCCGGCACAGATTCTGGCCATCCACGGCCTGACCGGCCATGGCCGTCGCTACGAGGAGATCGCCAACTCCCATCTTGCCGAGTTCACCGTGTTGGCACCGGATCTGATCGGGCACGGCCGCTCCGACTACGCCGCACCGTGGACCATCGAGGCCAATGTCGCGGCGCTGGCGGCGCTGCTGGACGCCGAGGGTGGCGGTCCGGTCCTGGTGGTGGGGCATTCGTTCGGCGGAGCGGTGGCACTGGCACTCGCCGCGGCACGCCCGGAACTGGTGCGGGGGCTGGTGCTGTTGGATCCGGCCGTCGCGCTGGACGGCGGCTGGATGGCCGAGATCGCCGACGCCATGTTCTCCTCCCCCGATTATCCCGACCGTGAGCAGGCGCGCGCCGACAAGCTCTCCGGATCGTGGCGCGAGGTCGCCGAGCGCGATCCGGCGGTGCTGGAGGGCGAACTCGACGAGCACCTGATCGTCCTGCCCAACGGTCGCCTCGGTTGGCGGATCAGCGTGCCCGCGACGATGTCCTACTGGAGCGAGTTGACCCGCCCGGTGCCGTTGCCCCGCAGCGGAACTCCGACGACGCTGATCCGCGCCACCCGCACCACGCCGCCGTATGCGACCGACGAACTGATCGCCACCCTGCGCGCCGCCGTCGGCGAGGAATTCACCTTGACCGAACTGGACTGCGATCACATGGTCGCCCAGGCGTTGCCCGCCGAGACGGCGGCCGTCATCCGCGCTCACCTGGACTGAGATGGCGGCGGTCACCGAGGAGCAGGTGGAGACCGTGCGCGCATTGGTCGACCGGATCCCGGCGGGTCGCGTCAGCACCTATGGTGACATCGCCGCCGAGGCCGGGTTGTCCAGTCCGCGGATCGTCGGCTGGATCATGCGTACCGATTCTTCGGATCTGCCCTGGCATCGGGTGGTTCCGGCCTCGGGGCGACCGGCACCACATCTGGCGACCCGGCAGTTGGAGCGGCTTCGCGCCGAGGGTGTGGTGGCCGTCGACGGCCGGGTGTCGCTGCGCGAATATCGCCACGACTTCTGACCGCGAGCAGACGCGTATCCCCCCGGATCGCGACAAAAATGGGGGTATACCAGTCTGCTCGCGAGAAGAAAGCAACTCAGACGGCGAGGCGGACCAGCGCCGCGGTGCGGGCAAGCCCGGGGAAAGCCGCTGCGGTCGAGCGCGGGTGCAGCGCATGCACCGCAAGCCGGAACATCAAGGCCCGCAACAACATCTGCGGCCATTCCGGTAGTGCACTCCACCGCTCGACCAGACCGTCATCGGCCTCGCCCCAGGCCAGCGCGTCCACGACGACCACGCCGGCCGCCCAGGAGGCCGGCCGCCAGTACGGTGTGATGTCGGTGATACCCGGTGCGGCGGTGCCCGCGAAAAGGACTGTGCCGTAGAGGTCTCCGTGCACCAGCTGACTCGGACTGCGGGTCGGGGTGCGCAATGTGGCCAACTGGTTGAGCAGTTCGACGGACTTCTGGCCGTCGACCGTGCCGGGTGCCACCCGGGCGCCCGCGGGCAGGGTGTGCAGCGGACGGTCCTCCCAGGCCGCACGATCGGCGGCGATGAACACGTCGACATCCGACCACGGCGCCACCGGCGGCTGGGTCAGGAACCGGGGCCGCTCCAGCTTGGCCGTGGCCTCGTGCAGGCGCACCGCCGCCGACACCACCTCGTCATGGCGTGGTTCCGGGGTACCGGCGACGAAGGTGTCGGCGCGCCAACCGGCCACCACATAGCGGCCGTCGGTGGAGCGCACCGGTCGTGCCAACCGGATACCGTCGGCGAACAGCGTTTCGCGGACCTTGGCCGACCAGGCCGCGCGCGCATGGTCGGCGACCATCGACAACACCACTTCGCCACACCGCCAGCCGCCCTCCCAGGACGAGCCCAGCGGCACCGGCCGCACACCGGCCAGCCCAAACGCCGCCATCACATGGTCGGGTGGCAGATCGTCAGTCACGCACGTCAGCCTAAGCGGTGCCGGCCTGCAGACACCGTCAGTACATGACCATGTCGGGTTCGAGTTGGTTGGCCCATGCCACGATCCCGCCCTGCAGATGCAAGGCATCGGAGAAGCCGGCCTTCTTCAGCACGGCCAGCATCTCGGCGGAGCGGACGCCGGTCTTGCAGTACAGAACCGGGGTCTTGTCCTGCGGCACGGTGGCCAATCCCTCGCCCGCCTCGATCACCGACTTCGGGATCAGCGAGGCGCCGTCGATGTGGTTGATCTCCCACTCGACGGGCTCGCGGACGTCGATGAGTGCGACCGGCTTGCCCGAATCGAGCAGCTCACGCAGTTCCTTGGGCGTCACCGTCGATCCGGCCGACGCGGCGGCGGCCTCATCCGAGACCACACCGCAGAAGGCTTCGTAGTCGATCAGCTCGGTGATCTTCGGGGTCGCCGGATCCTTGCGGATCTTGATGGTGCGGTAGGTCATGTCGAGCGCGTCGTAGACCATCAGCCTGCCCAGCAGCGGGTCACCGATACCGGTCAGCAGCTTGATGGCCTCGGTGCCCATGATCGAGGCAATCGACGCGCACAGGATGCCGAGCACGCCACCTTCGGCGCAGGAGGGCACCATGCCCGGTGGCGGTGGCTCGGGGTAGAGATCGCGGTAGTTCAGGCCCAGACCGTCGGGGGCGTCCTCCCAGAACACTGACACCTGGCCCTCGAACCGGTAGATCGAACCCCAGACGTAGGGCTTGCCTGCCAGCACGGCGGCGTCGTTGACCAGGTAGCGGGTGGCGAAGTTGTCGGTGCCGTCCAGGATCAGGTCGTACTGGGCGAACAGGTCGACCGCGTTCTCGGGCTCCAGGCGCAGCTCGTGCAGCACGACATTGACCAGGGGGTTGACCTCCAGCACCGAGTCGCGCGCGCTCTGCGCCTTGGACCGGCCGATATCGGACTGGCCGTGGATGATCTGACGCTGCAGGTTCGACTCGTCGACGACGTCGAACTCGACGATGCCGATGGTGCCCACCCCGGCGGCGGCCAGGTAGAGCAGGGTCGGCGATCCCAGCCCGCCGGCGCCGATGACCAATACCTTGGCGTTCTTCAGCCTTTTCTGACCGTCGACCCCCATGTCGGGGATGATCAGATGCCTGCTGTACCGCGCGACTTCCTCGCGGGTCAGTTCGGCGGCCGGCTCCACCAGCGGGGGCAGTGACGTCACCGTGCGCTCCTTGCATTGGACGACGAATTCCTGGCCTCAATCAGACCAGGCACAGCTATCCAACAGCAAAACCGGGCCATCCGTTCCCGGCGTCGGGCGCGGTCAGGCGATCGGGTAGGGCCACGGGTTGAACCGACAGGTGAGCCCGTCGGCCGGAACGGATTGCGGGTCGAACTTGGCACCGTCGTTGTTGCTGGTCGAGAACGTCTGCTGCATCATGATCGGCGCCAGCGCCCCGTTCTCCGGGCACGGTTCGTGCTGGCGATAGCCGATGGCGTGACCGACCTCATGGTTGATGACGTACTGCCGGTAGGAGCCGATATCGCCCTGGAACGAGGTGGCGCCGCGGACCCAGCGGGCCTCGTTGAGGAACACCCGCGCCTGGTCGCCCAGATAGGCCGGGTTGTAGCAGGACGCTTCCAGCGGAATGTCATAGCCGCAGCCCTCGCGGATGGTCAACGGTGAGGTCAGCGAGACGCGGAAATCCGGGGGTCCCTCGGTGTCGTTGTCGACGCGCAGGAAGGCGAACTGCGGGTTGTGGGTCCAGCTCTTCGGGTTGGCCAGGGTCTCGCTGACCATGGTGGCGAAACCCTCGTCGCCGCCGAAGGTGGCGGTGTCCAACCCGTCCTCGACCTCGACGGTGTAGGTGAAGGTGCGTTCGGTTCCCTGCCCGACCTTTGGCGTGGTGCCCGGCACGATATGCCAGGTCTTCGCGCCCGCCTCGGTGAACGGTCCGCCGCCGGGCAGGATGCCGGTCGGCAGGTTCGCGTCGAACTGGGTCAGGCCTTTGGGCGGGGCGCCGACGATCTCGGTGCTCGGCGATTCGACGGGCGCCTGGACCGGACCTTCGGCGTTGACCGGTGTGGGCGCGGGCGGACCGACGATCGTCTGATAGATCACCACGACGGTCACGACGGCAAGGATCGGCAACGCGTAGGCGCGCCAACCATAGGTGGAGACGAATCGGCCCAGCCAGGTCTGCTTACGGAACTGGGCGCGCTCATCGCGATTGGACCGGACCCGGCCGAGGTCCTCGGCCAGCGGGTCCCGCTGGGCGCGCAACGGTTCGCGCCACTGATCGCGGGCGGCGGGCACCCGGTGCGGATCGGTGCGCTGCGCGGCGCTCTCGGGCGGTTCGCGGCGGGGCTGGCCGTGGTTGACGTGGGTGGGCCGGCGGGGCTGTGCGCGCTGCTCACCGCGCGGCGCCGCACGGCCGGCGTTCACAAAACCGGACTCGCTCGGGTCTTGCCCGCCGTCCCGAAATCCCGAGTCGCTGCGCTCTTGCCCGCCGAGGCCACGGTTGCCCCCGCGGCGCCCCGGGTCATAGGTCACCGCACCAGAATGGCATAACCCTGCGCGCATCCCATTCCGGCGCGCCACCGACATGAGCACCACGACGACACCTTCGCCTACGGGCGGTAGTAATGTCGTGGCGATCAGGGGGTGCCGGCTGCTTAGGCGTGAACGCCCGAACGGAACACCCGAACGTACGCAGTGGCCGCGGTACAGATCGAAAGCAGTACCCGCGGTACGGAGTGAAATTGAGGACGTCATGAGCGATCTCGCCAACGCCGCCGGAGCGCGGGGCGCCAAGACGGGGCCCGGTAATCGGCGCGGGAACCGGCTACCCCGCGATGAGCGCCGTGGCCAGTTGCTCATCGCCGCCAGCGAGGTCTTCGTCGACCGCGGTTATCACGCGGCAGGCATGGATGAGATAGCCGAACGTGCTGGGGTCAGCAAACCCGTTCTCTATCAACACTTCTCGTCGAAGCTCGAGCTCTACCTCGCGGTGCTGCAGCGGCACGTCGACAATCTGGTTTCCGGGGTGCGCCAAGCACTGCGCACCACCACCGACAACCGCCAGCGGCTGCGCGCCGCCGTGCAGGCCTTCTTCGAGTTCGTCGAACACGACAGCCAGGGCTATAGGTTGATCTTCGAGAACGACTACGTCACCGAGCCACAGGTCGCCGCACAGGTGAAGGTGGCCACCGAATCCTGCACCGACGCGGTGTTCGACCTGATCAGCCGGGACTCCGGGCTGGAGGCCCACCGCGCCAGGATGATCGCGGTGGGACTGGTGTCGACCAGCGTCGACTGTGCCCGCTACTGGCTCGACAACGACCGGCCGATCTCCAAGGATGCGGCCGTGGAGGGCACGGTGCAGTTCGCCTGGGGCGGACTGTCACACGTGCCGCTCACCAGGTCCTAGTCCTTGAGCGCTTCGGCACCGACGGTGCCGAACCCGACGCGTCGGGCGTCGCTGGGGCCGATCTCGACGTAGGTGATCTTCGCCGACTGCACGAGGTAGCGGCGACCCTTCTCGTCGGTCAATGAGAGCACGGACGAGGACGCGCCCAGCGCGTCGACGATCGCCTTTTCCACCTCGTCGGGTGTCTGCGCGCTGCTGATGACCAGCTCTCGCGGGCTGTCGGCGACCCCGATCTTGATGTCCACGCTTTAGACCCCTTCGGTTGTGTGGCGATGCGTTCAATCAGGCTAGTGGACAGCGCCACGCGGATGGCAGCGAGGCGGGCTGCGACCGTTGCGCCGTGAGCGAATCGTGCTGACCAGACCGACGCCGGACCGTTATCGGACCGAGAGCGAGTCAACATCATCCGTAACTTTTGCACCACTAGCATCGGCCGGGTACGTACCGAAACGATCTGGGAATTACGTGATGAGCAGGCAATACTCACCATATTCGACAACGCGTGACGGATACTCGGGCAATAGCTACCGGTCCGGCCGCGACTCCGGCGTGGGCATCGAGGACGAACCGCGGTTCGGCTCGGACTACCCCACCGATCGGCAGCGCCGGTACGGCGACTCCGGCCCGGCCTACGGCAGGGGCACCTACCGCAGCCCCGATTACGCCGAGGACAGCTACTCCGGCGGCCACTACGAGGCCGACGGCTACGGCGATCCTGACGGTCCTGACGGCTATGGCTCTGACGGCTATGGCCCTGACTGCTATGGCCCTGACGGTTACGACACCGATTACGAATACCCCGCGGACTATCACGAGAAGCTGGACCGTCGCTGGATCTGGGTGGCCGGGGTGGCCGGCGCCATCCTGATGGTCGCCGTCATCTGCACCGGGGTGATCCTCGGCGGCGGCGACAGCGGCACCGTCACGTCCGCCAACTCGGGGGCCACCACATCGGCGGCCCCGGCCGACGACGCCGTCACGACCACGGCCGCGGCGCCGAGCGCCGCTCCGCCGCGCGCAGACACCAACCCCGAACGCGTGACCACCGTGACCCCGACACCGGCGGCCACCGCCACCCCCGAGGTCGTGCCGACACCCGTCGCGCCCGCACCGGCCGCTCCGGCACCGCCCGCACCCCCGGCCGCCGTCGACCCGGCCGCGGCCGCGCGCACCATCACCTACCGCGTGACCGGCAACCGCCAGCTCATCGATCTGGTGACGATCATCTACACCGACCAGCAGGGTGCCCTGCAGACCGATGTGAACGTGGCGCTGCCCTGGACGAAGTCGGTGACCCTGAACCCCGGCGTCACGCTGTCGTCGGTGACCGCCACCAGCGTCGGCGGTCAGCTGAACTGCGCCATCCTCGACGGCAACGGCACCGCGCTGGCTCTGCAGACCAACAACTCGATGATCGCCACCTGCACCAGGTAGCGCCTCAGGCCAGCCCCAGTTCCTGCATCCGGCTGGCGTGGGTGTGCTGCAGCTTGTCGAAGAACTCGGAGAGCTGACCCAACCCGTCGCTGCTGCTGATCACCAGATCGACCAGATCGTCGCGGTCGGCGAGCACGTACTGGGCCTGGGTGATGGCCTCGCCGAGCAGCCGCCGCGACCACAGCGCCAGCCGGTGACGCTGGCGGTCACTTGCCGTGACGGCGGCGCGGACCTCGGCAACCACGAACTGCGAATGTCCGGTCTCGGCGAGCACCGAACGCACCACCTCGGCCGCCTCCGGCGGCAGGGCGTCGGAGATCTGCAGATAGAAGTCGGCAGCCAGCGCGTCCCCGATATAGGTCTTGACCAACGCCTCCAGCCAGGTGCTCGGCGTGGTCAGGCGGTGATAGTTCTCCAATGCGGGGGCGTACTTGGTCATGGCGGGCACGGTGTCCACCCCGCGAGCCGACAACGCCTCGTTCAGCAGCTCGTAGTGCCGCATCTCGGCGGCGGCCATGCTGGCCATGTTGATCCGGCCCGCCAGATTCGGCGCCATCCGCGCCTCCTCGGTCAGCCGATAGAAGGCCGCCACCTCGCCGTAGGCCAGCAGGGCGAACAGCTCGGTGACACCGGGATGATCGGCCGGGACACGGGATACGCCGGCGGCGGCGTCGGACGGCGTCGAGGTCATGGGCCAACCTTAATCGCGCGCCACCGGGCCGATACCTGCAGTCGTGCCGGTCGGTGGGTAATCGGGCGGCCGGAGCCCGGCACCGGCGATATCGGAGAAGCGGTCACCGATCAGGGAGCTGATCCTCCGGCCGACCGGCCCGGCCGACACGGCGGCGACGGCGCGCACCGCGCGAACGCCCAGCCCGGAATGCGGATTGGCCAGCCGCAACATCGATTCGCTGAGCTCCGGAGCGGTGTCGAGGAAAGGCTGCATGGTGCGCCGATAGGCCGCCAGCGCGGCGGCGATATCCGGTGCGACGGCCAGCTCGCCGGCCAACACGTACCCACCGATGAGCGCCAGACTCGTCCCCGCTCCCCCGAAGGTGCCGTTACAGAACGCGGTATCGCCCAACAGGGTGATCCGCCCCCGGCTCCACACCGGCGCCCGCACCTGTCCCACCGCCGAGAAATACATCGGAGCCCCGGCGTCGATATCGGCGAGGATGCGCGGCGCCGCACCCCCGACATCGGCGAAGGTGCGCCGCAGGATGGTCAGCTGACCCTGGCGATCCAGTTCCTCGAAACCCCGCAGGTCGGACATGAAGGTCAGGATGGCCCTGGTGGTTCCCAGATTGTCGGGTCGCAGATGCACCGACCGGCGCCTGGTGGCGTGCTGCCAGTTCCACCACAGATCGTCGTCATCGCGGCGCGGGATGGTGGCGTAGGCGAGGTACATGCCGAGTTCGCCGACGCCGACATCGGTGACGAACCGGCGCGAGCGGGAATGCAGGCCCTCCGCGATCACCAGCAGATCGGACTCCAGCACCGAACCGTCCTGCAACACCGTGCTCACCCCGTCACCGTGGTCGGTGACATCGGCGATCTGGCGGTCGAAGAGGTACTCGGTATCGGGGGTGTGCTCGATCAGGATGCGTGACAGTTCCCCACGCAGGATCTCCAACTCGGCCGTCGGGCCGTCGCTGCTTCCCGGCTCGCCGACCGGGAACGACGCGGCGGGACGCCCGTCGGCGGTGACGAACCGGGTGCCGATCTCACCCGTCCCGGCGGCCCTGACGTCGGATTCGATCCCCATCCTGCGGATCACCTCGCGGGCCGCACCCCGGATGTCGACGTTCTGCCCCTCCTCACGCCGCCGCGGGAACCGCTCGATCACGGTCGTCCGCCACCCCCGCGCATGGAGTTGATGGGCCAGTGCGGGCCCGGCGATACCGGCGCCGGAGATGACGACATGAGGACTCACGACCTGCACAGATGCCCACTACGCGACACCGCGAAACCGCCACAATGCGCGCTATCGAGGCGTGACCGGCTACCATGGGTACTCGGTAGCGATGTCACCGGCACTCCCGGGTGCGCATCACCACCGAAAGAAATGTGCGTGCACGTGGTTCGGCCCGCTGTCCAATTGCTGGGCCCGACGGAGCGGTATCGCCCGCCATCTGGGGATATCCGCCTTTTACTCGTCATCGTCGTGCGCGCGTGGACGCGACGAGGAAAGACAAGCGAAAGGCTGACGGCGGCCCAAGCCGCCGGACCACACTATGACTTCACAGACAGACACGACCGCACAGACAGACACGACCGCACACACGGACACGACCGCACCGGTCGAAGCCCCCAAGACCTCCTTCGCCGACCTGGGCGTTCGCGACGAGATCGTCCGCGCACTGGCCGAGACCGGTAAAGAACACGCTTTCGCGATCCAGGAGCTGACCCTGCCGCTCGCGCTGGCCGGCGACGACCTGATCGGCCAGGCCCGCACCGGTATGGGCAAGACCCTGGCCTTCGGCGTGCCCCTGCTGCACCGCATCAGCAGTGACCAGGGACGCCCGCTCAACGGCACCCCGCGGGCCCTCATCGTGGTTCCCACCCGCGAGCTGTGTCTGCAGGTCTACAGCGATCTGGAGATCGCCTCGAAGTACCTGCGGGCCGTCTCCGAGGACTCCGACCGCAAGTTCGTCGTAACCTCGATCTACGGCGGTCGCCCGTACGAACCGCAGATCGAAGCCCTGCAGAAGGGCGTCGACGTCGTGGTCGGCACCCCGGGACGGCTGCTCGACCTGGCCCAGCAAGGGCATCTGCAGCTCGGCAGCCTGTCGGTGCTGGTGCTCGACGAGGCCGACGAGATGCTCGATCTGGGATTCCTGCCCGATATCGAGCGCATCCTGCGCCTCACCCCCGATGACCGGCAGTCGATGCTGTTCTCGGCGACCATGCCCGGCCCCATCATCACGCTGGCGCGCACCTTCATGAACCAGCCGACCCATATCCGGGCCGAATCGGCGCAGTCCTCGCAGACCCACGACACCACCGAACAGTTCGCCTACCGGGCGCACGCCCTGGACAAGGTGGAGATGGTGGCGCGGATCCTGCAGGCCGAGGGCCGTGGGGCCACCATGATCTTCACCCGCACCAAGCGCACCGCACAGAAGGTCGCCGACGAACTCGGCGAGCGCGGCTTCAAGGTCGGCGCGGTGCACGGCGACCTCGGCCAGATCGCACGGGAGAAGGCGCTCAAGGCTTTCCGCACCGGTGAGGTCGACGTGCTCGTCGCGACGGATGTCGCGGCACGCGGCATCGATATCGACGACATCACCCACGTCATCAACTACCAGATCCCCGAGGACGAGCAGTCCTACGTGCACCGCATCGGCCGCACCGGGCGCGCGGGCAAGACCGGTATCGCGGTCACCCTCGTCGACTGGGACGAGCTGCCGCGCTGGACGATGATCGACAAGGCGTTGGGCCTGAACAACCCCGATCCAGTCGAAACCTATTCCAGCTCAGACCATCTGTACACCGAGCTGAACATCCCGACCGAGGCGACCGGCTCCATCGCCACGGCCCGCAAGCCCAAGACCCGCACCGAAGGTGAGCGCGTCGAGCGCACCGAACGCGCCGAGCGCCCGGCCCGCACCCGCAGCCGACGCCGCACCCGCGGCGGCCAGTCGGCCACCGGACATCCCGAGAACGGCGATGCGGCAACGCCTTCGGAGTCCGGACCGGAGCCCCAGGCCGAATCCGAGGGTGGCGAGGCCACGCCGGCCAAGCGCCGCCGCCGTCGCAGGCCCCGCAAGGCCAGTGCTCCCGCCGCGGCTGAGTGACACCAAGAATCCCCGGGTCGCGGCGCTCCTGCCCGCCGCAGCCGGAACGCCGCACCCGCGGTGATGTGATCGCGGCCGTCGCCATCGCGTGCGCGGTCGCGGTCATCGCGGTGTTGGTCTGGTGGACCAGCGATGCGCGTGCCACGATCAGCCGCCCGGCCGCCGGCCAGGTCACCGCGCCGGCCCCGGCCACCGCCGTGCCGGAGCGGCTGCGGCAGCTGTGGACCGCGGCGAGCCCGGAAACCACACAGCCCCTTGTCGTTTCGGGGGCCGTGGTGACCGGTGACGGTGCCGCGGTGATCGGCCGGGCACCGGACACCGGTGCGCAACTCTGGAGCTACGAGCGCGATCTGCCGTTGTGCGGCGTCACCTCGGTTTATCAGTACGCGGTCGCGGTGTACCCGGATTCACGAGGGTGCGGGCAGGTCAGCACCATCGACGCCGGTACCGGCAAGCGCGGCCCCGCCCGCACCGCCTACGCCGACCCGGAGGTGAAACTGTCCACCGACGGCAACGCGGTGCTGTCCTACGGGGACAGCAGACTGGAACTGTGGCGCTCGGACATGGTGCGCATGCTCAGCTGGGGTGCGCTGGACGCCAGGGTCAAACCCGATGTGCCGGTATCCCCGCTGTGCCGGCTGGTCTCGGCACAGGCGAGTTCCTCGGCGGTCTCGATCATGGAGTCCTGCCCGGAGCAGACCGAGATGCGACTGACGCTGCTGCGGGTGTCCGACGAGGAGGACGTCCCGGACGTCAAATACGAACAGCAACCCGGCGTTTCGGTCGACGCCGACGCCCGGGTGATCGCCGTCTCCGATACCACCACCGCGGTGTACCTTCCCACGCCCCGACCGGTGGTCAACATCGTCGACGACACCGGCACGGTGACGGCCAGCATTCCACTGGACGCCGCCCCGTCGCGCTACGCCACGGCTTCCCGCGCCGGCGATCTGATCACCTGGTGGACCGGTGATTCGGTGCTGGTGTTCCAAGCCGACGGGCTGCGCTACAAGTTCACCGTCTCCCCCGCCGCCGGCGGCGCACCGGTCGGCCCGGGCACGGTGATGGCCGGTGAGCTACTGATACCGGTCACCGACGGGTACGACGTCTTCGACCCCAAGACCGGTACCGGAATTCGTCATATCGACTTTTCCCGTGAGCCCGCCGAGACAGCGGTGGTCCCCGCGACGGCCGGACCGACGCTCGTCGAGCAACGCGGCGACACCGTGGTGGCGCTGGGCTCCTGAGCTCACCCCAAGGGGCAGAACTACACCTCGGGGGTGAAGGTGGCGAGCGTCTCGCCGGACTTCCAGTGCTTCAGCAGGTTCTCGGCCAACTCACGATAGGCGTTGGCGCCCTTGTTCTTTCGTCCCGCCAGCACCGACGAGCCGGAGGCACTGGCCTCGGCGAACCGCACCGTGCGCGGAATGGGCGGCGCCAGGACCGGCAACTCGTAGCGGTCGGCGACATCGAAGAGCACATCGCGGCTGTGGGTGGTACGCGAGTCGTACAGCGTCGGCAGCGCACCGAGCAACGACAGGCCCGGATTGGTGATCTGCTGCACATCGTTGACCGTGCGCAGAAACTGCCCGACCCCACGGTGTGCGAGCGTCTCGCACTGCAGCGGCACGATCGCCTCGTCGGCGGCCGTCAGACCATTGAGGGTCAGCACGCCCAGCGACGGCGGGCAGTCGATGATCACGACGTCGTAGTCGTCGGCCACCTTGTCCAGAGCGCGCTTGAGCGCGTACTCGCGGCCGGCACGCATCAGCAGCATCGCCTCCGCACCCGCGAGGTCGATGTTCGCGGGCAACAGCGCCATCCCCTCGGGGGTCTGCACCAGCGCAGCGCTGGGTTCGACCTCACCGAGCAAGACCTCGTGCACCGATACCGGCAGCGCATCCGGGTCATGGCCGAGGGAGAACGTCAGCGAGCCCTGCGGATCCAGGTCGACGAGCAGCACCCGGCGGCCCTTCTCCGTCAACGCCGCACCCAGCGACGCCACCGTCGTGGTCTTGGCGACCCCACCCTTTTGATTGGCGACCGCCAATACCCGCGTCACACCTCCATCCAAGCACGCGAATGCAACAGATGGCGGTTGCGTGCGGCAGAATCGCGACGGTGAGCGTCCACCAGCATCGGTTGTTTCTGCTGAGGCACGGCGAAACCGAGTGGTCACGCAGTGGTCGACACACCGGGCGCACCGATCTGGAACTGCTCGACGTCGGCCGTGATCAGGCTCGGTTGGCCGCGGCGGCGTTGGCCGAACTGCAGTTGTCCGACCCGGTCGTCATCTCAAGTCCGCGGCGGCGCGCCCTGGAGACCGCCGAACTGGCCGGGCTGACCGTCACCGATGTGTCCGCGGACCTCGCCGAATGGGATTACGGCGATTACGAGGGATTGACCACACCGCAGATCCGCGAGACCGTGCCGGGCTGGACCGTCTGGACGCACGAATGCCCCGGCGGCGAGTCGGCCGCGCAGGTCAGCGCGCGCGCCGACCGCGCCATCGCGGCGGCGTTGGGACATATGCAAACCCACGATGTGGTGTTCGTCGGCCACGGACATTTCTCCCGATCCCTGTTGAGCCGGTGGGTCGAACTACCGGTGTCGGAGGGGGTGCGGTTCTCGATGGCCGCCGCCTCCATCGCGGTGTGCGGTTTCGAGAAGGGTGTCCGTCAGATCAGCGCGCTCGGGCTGACCGGGCACCCCAACCCGTGCCTGCCGCCGCCGACGTGACGCCCTCCTTCGTGCTGTCCGGTCCGGCGGGCACGGTGCTGGCCGAGGGCATCGGCACCGCGTTCGCCGAGGTGGCCGCCGCGCGGGAGGCGCTGCGCACCGGCACCACGCCGATGGTGGTGGGCGCTCTGCCGTTCGACCTCACCCGGCCCGCGGCGCTGCATGCGCCGGTGACGGTCAGCCGGTTGACTGCGCTGCCGGGCTGGACGCCCGTCGATCCGCCGCGGGTGCGCTCGCGGGAGACCCTGCCCGCGGGTTCCGAGCACCGCGCCAGGGTCGCCGAGGCGGTGCGCCGGTTACGTGCTCCCGGGTCGGCGTTGCAGAAGGTCGTGCTGGCCCGCGCGCTGCGGCTGATGGCCGAGTCGCCGTGGGAGGCCCGATCGATACTGCTGCGGCTGGCCGCCGCCGATCCGATGGCCACCGTCTATCTGGCCGACCTGGCGCCGGCAACCCAAGGTGTGCTGGTGGGAGCGAGTCCGGAACTGCTGGTCGCCCGCTCCGGGGATACCGTGACCTGCCAGCCGTTCGCCGGGTCGGCACCGCGCTCGGCCGATCCGGAGATCGACGCGCGCAATGCCGCGGCGCTGGCGGCCTCGGCCAAGAACCGACACGAGCACGCTCTGGTGGTCGACATGATGCGCGCGGCGCTGGACCCGCTGTGCGCGGATCTGGACATCGCCGACGAACCGCAACTGCACGGCACCGATGCACTGTGGCACCTGAGCACCCCGATCCGCGGCAGGCTGCGCTCGGCGGCGACCAGCGCCATGGATCTGGCGTTGGCGCTGCACCCGACGCCCGCGGTGGGCGGTGTGCCGACGGGTCTGGCCTCGGCGCTGATCAATGAACTGGAGGGTGACCGCGGGTTCTATGCCGGCGCCGTGGGCTGGTGTGATGCCTCCGGTGACGGCCGCTGGGTGGTGTCGATCCGGTGTGCGGTGTTGGCCGAGGACGGGATTAGCGCACTGGCGCATGCCGGTGGCGGCATCGTCGCGGAGTCCGATCCCGATGACGAGGTCGACGAGACCACGACGAAGTTCCGCACGATCCTGACAGGACTGGGGGTTACACCGTGAGCAACGCTGCCAGCCAAGTGGTCCGGCGGGCGCGCCCTGGCGACGAGGCCGAGATCGTGGCGATGATCCGCGAACTGGCCGAGTTCGAGAACGCCGCCGACGAGTGCGTGGTCACCGAAACCCAGCTGCGCACGGCGCTTTTCGGCGACCAGGCGACGGCACACGCGCATATCGTCGAAATCGACGGACAGGCCGCGGCGACAGCGGTCTGGTTCCTGAACTTCTCGACGTGGGACGGGGTGTCCGGGATCTACTTGGAAGATCTGTTCGTGCGCCCGGCATTTCGCAGGCGCGGCCTTGCCCGCACACTGCTCGCCACCTTGGCCGCCGAATGCCGCACGCACGGCTACACCCGGCTGAGCTGGGCGGTGCTGAACTGGAACGTCGACGCGATCGCGCTGTATGACGCCGTCGGCGGAGCACCCCAGACGGAGTGGACCACCTATCGTGTCTCCGGCCCACAGCTGGCGGAACTGGCGAGCGAATCCGATCGGCGGGTCTAGTCCCGGCCGGCCATCCACTGCACCGAGGACGGGCTGAACAACATCGCCAGCGCCGAGAGCGCCAGCAGACCGACCAGGACGCCGTACACCACGTGGTGGCTGGTGATCACATACCAGGCGATGGGAAGCAGGAGCAGGTTCGTCGGCACCGCGATTCCGCGGCCCCAGCGTCGACCGGTCACCAGTGCCCACCCGCCGGTCAGCACGCCGGCTCCGATCAGGATGAACCACACCGCGGTGCCGTAACCGTTGACGATGTGCTGGTCAGCTCCGGCGAAGGCCCGCACCAGCAGCACCGCGGCCATCACGAGCGCCGCGACGCCTTGCGCCGCCACCAGATAACCGGCGTAGCGGACGATCGGTGGCTGCGTCACGACAACCGGCCCGCCAGATGCGCCACCGCGAACACATAGCCGCGCGGCCCGGCACCGGCGATCACCACCTCGGCCACCGCCGAGACATAGGAATGATGCCGGAATGCCTCCCGGCGGTGGATATTGCTCAGATGCACCTCGACGACCGGCAGATCGACACCGGTCAGGGCGTCGGCGATGGCCACCGAGGTGTGGCTGTAGGCACCCGGGTTGATGATGATGCCTGCGCAATCGGCGCGCGCGGCATGAATGGCGTCGATCAGCACACCCTCGTGATTGCTCTGTACCGCGCGAACCTGCAGGCCGTGCTCGGCGGCGGCCTCGCTGACCTGCTGCTCGATCTGCGCGAGCGTGGTGGACCCGTAGATCTCCGGCTGCCTGGTGCCCAACAGATTCAGGTTGGGCCCGTTCACGAGGAGCAGTTGGCGTGCGGTCACGTCAGTACGGTACCTGCCCCACGCATGTCGCCATCGGAAACGTATCGGTGTCGGCATGCGTGATTTACACGGCCGTCCGCACCACACAACATGGGATCCCGACAGCCAGGAAGGGCGGTTGAGCATGACGATCAGCGTGGCCGAACGGGCGGCTCTACGATCCGCGGTCCGCGACCTGCTGCAGGAGAAGTGTTCCGAGCAGGACGTGCGCGCGGCCATGGCGTCCGAGGATGGCTTCGACCGGGAGCTGTGGCGTCGGCTGGCCGAGCAGGGCGTGCTCGGCATGCTTGTCGACGACGAGCACGGCGGCCTCGGCTTCGGACCGCTGGAACTGGAGGCCGTCGCCGAGGAGACGGGCGCCGCGCTGCTGCCCGCCCCGTTCATCTCCAGCGCGGTGCTGACCGTCGCGCTGATCCAGGCGGCCGGTACCGAAGAGGACAAGCGCAGGCTCCTGCCGGGCCTTGCCGACGGCAGCTCGATCGGCACCGTCGCGGTGACCGGCGCCCGCGGGACCTGGACCCCGGCCGGTGTCGATATCAACGCCGGCGCCGACGGCACCCTGACCGGTTCGGCGCACTTCGTCACCCACGGACAGCTCGCCGATGTGATCCTGGTGGTCGCGCAGAGCACCGACGGACCCGCCATCTTCCAGGTCGACGTCGATGCGCCCGGGTTCCGGCGCTCGCCCGCTTCGGTTTTCGACCCGACCGTGCCGCTGTCGACCTACACCTTCGCCGACACCCCGACCCGCCGCCTGGGTAGCGCGGGGTGGGACGGCGTGCAGCAGGCCCTCGACCTCGCCGTCGTCGCCCTGGCCGGTGAACAGGCCGGCGGCACGCGCCGCATCTTCGACATCACCGTCGATTACCTCAAGACCCGCTTCCAGTTCGGCCGGGCGATCGGCAGCTTCCAGGCGCTCAAGCACATGGCCGCCGATCTGCTCCTGGAGGTCGAATCCACCACCTCGGCAGCCCAGAACGCCGCAGCGAAGTTCGGGGACGAGCAGGCCCGCGCCGGCGCGGTCACACTGGCCGGGTTCGCCTGTGCCGAGGCGTACGTGAGCACCGCGATGCAGGCCGTCCAGATGCACGGCGGCATCGGCTTCACCTGGGAGCACCCCTGCCATCTCTACGTCCGCCGGGCCCGTAGCGGCCTGCAACTGTTCGGCGACTCGGCATCGCACCGCGAACGCTACCTGGCCTCGAAAGGCGCATGAGTCATGAGCGAGATCAATCTGCCCAGCGCCGAGGAACTCCGGGCCGAGGTCCGCGGCTGGCTCGCCGACAACTGGACCGGCGTGACCCTGCCCAAGTCCGCCGACCCGTGGGTCAGCTCCCCCGAGCGGGTCTCCTGGCTGGAGAAGGTCGTCGCGGCCGGCTACGGCGCCCCGACCTACCCGAACCAGTGGTACGGCCGGGACTATCCGAACACGCTGGCCAAGGTGATCGCCGAGGAGTTCCGCGCGGTCGGCGCCCCCGGCGCCTGCCAGGACAGGTTCAGCATCCCGGCCAACACAACGCTGGCGTTCGGCACCGAGGCGCTCAAATCCGATCTGCTGCACGAGTTCCTGACCGAGAAGTCACGCACCTGCCTGCTCTACAGCGAGCCAGGCGCCGGGTCCGATCTCGCCGGTGTGCGCACCACCGCGGTCCTCGATGGCGACCACTGGATCATCAACGGCCAGAAGGTGTGGACCTCGGGCGCCAAGACCTCCGAGTACGCCCTGCTGATCGCGCGTACCGACTGGGATGTACCCAAGCACAAGGGCATCACCTTCTTCATCGTGCCGATGAAACAGCCGGGCATCGAGGTCCGGCCGCTGGTGCAGATCACCGGCGACGCGCATTTCAACGAGGTGTTCATCACCGACGCCACGGTGCCCGACGCCTATGTCGTCGGCGGCGTCGGTAACGGCTGGCGGGTGTTGCAGACCGCGCTGGCCGTCGAGCGCGCCATCATGGGTTCCGGAACCAGCCTGCACCGCAAGCAGTCCCGCGAGAACAGCCTTGTCGAGATGGCCCGCGCCCACGGCAAGCTGGACGACGCCGCGATCCGCAGGTCGTTGGCCGAGGTGCTCGCACTGCGAGAACTGAACAACCTCAACAACGCACGCGCCAAGGCCGAGGCCAAGCAGGGCACCGCCAGCCCGGTGATGTCGCTGGGCAAGCTGGCGACATCACGCATCCTGCACGCCGAGGCCCGGCTGAAGACCGACCTCATCGGCGCCGACGCGCTGCTGGCCGGACCGGACAACGCCGAGGCCGACGAGGTGAACTTCCTGAGTCTCAACGCGTTCTTCACCTCGATCGGCGGCGGCACCGACCAAATCCAGCGCAACATCATCGGTGAGCGGGTGCTCGGGCTGCCCAAGGAGCCCGAGGTCGATCGCGAAATCCCGTTCCGCGAGATCCGGAAGAACTAGCGCAACCATGGGCAGCCAGAACGAATACGACCCACCGCTTTCCGGTGTACGGATCCTGGATCTGAGCACCGGCCCGATGACCGCTGTCGGCCGCCTGCTGGCCGACCTTGGTGCACAGGTGACCGTGGTGCGGCTCGCCGGTGTCAATGACAACACCGGCACACCGGATGACAACACCGGCACACCGGACGACGACACCGATGTGCTCGACACCGCCATCAATCGGCGCGCCATGCCCCGTGTCGACGCCGATGCCCGGCACTGGCCGGACCTGATCGCGGGCGCGGATATTCTCGTCGAGAACACCCGCCCCGGATCGGAAAGCGAAGCAAGGCTGGATGTTCGGCGGATCCGCGTCGAACATCCGGGGCTGGTCGTGCTGTCCATCAGCGATTTCGGCCGGGACAACGAATTCCGCGAGTGGCAGGCCACCACACCGGTGCTGCACGCGCTGAGCAGTGAGCTGACCCGGTCCGGCATCCCGGGCCAGGTCCCGCTGATACCGCCGGCCCGGCAGTTGCCCTACCACGTGGCGGCGGCACAGGCCGCGGTGCTGGTGCTCAGCCTCTACCTGGACAAATTACGCACCGGTGCAGGCGATCTCATCGACTTCTCGGTACTCGACGGGGCGATGCAGACCCTCGATCCGCCCTATGGCAGCGCCGGCACCGCCTCGGCCGGTGTCGCCGTCAGCAAGCAGGAGCGCAACTGGATCGCCGAGCAGTTGCGTTACCCGATCCTCAAGTGCGCGGACGGCTACATCCGGATCTGTCTGCTGGCAAAACGCCAGTGGCACGGCATGTTCGAGTGGCTGGGCCGTCCCGCTGAGTTCGCCGACCCCAAGTACGACAAGCTGCGGGAGCGCTTCATGTCCCCGACGCTGATGCCGGCGATCGCCACGTTCTTCCGGGACAAGACCCGGGCCGAACTGGAATCGGCGGCCCAGCGGTACCGGGTGCCCGCCGCCGCGGTGCTCACCCTTTCCGAGGCATTGTGCACCGATCAGATCCGGCAGCGCGGCTTCCTGCGCGAGGTCGAGCTCGCGCCCGGCCTGACGGTCCCGGTCCCGGTCGGGGTGGCCGAGATCGACGGGCACCGGGCCAGCACGCTCACCGATTCCGTTGCCCCGCAGCACCGCCTGGAGTCGGCGCCCATACTGGCCGGCCGGCCCCGTCGCAACGAGGGGCTTCCGCTGGAGGGCCTTCGGGTACTGGATCTCGGCGTGATCGTGGTCGGCAGTGATACCGGACGGTTGTTCGGTGACCTGGGAGCCGATGTGGTCAAGATCGAGAACACGGCATTCCCGGACGGCCTGCGCGGCAACCTGACCTCGGTGTCGCAGACCTACGCCGCCGGGCAGCGCAACAAGCGCTCCATCGGTATCGACCTGCGCTCGGACGAGGGGCGCGCCCTGGCGCACCGGTTGGCCGCCGAGGCCGATCTGGTGCTCACCAACTTCAAGCCAGGGGTGGCCGCCACCCTGGGCGTGGACCACGACACCCTCAAGGCCGTGAACCCCGGCATCGTCGTGGTGGACAGTTCCGCGTTCGGCCCGACAGGTCCGTGGGCCACCCGGATGGGTTACGGCCCGCTGGTGCGCGCCGCCGCGGGTTTCACCGACATGTGGGTCTACCCCGAGGACCCGGAGAAGCCCGCCAAGCGCAGGGCCTTCTGCGACACCGTGACCGTCTACCCCGACCACGTGTCGGCCCGCATCGGTGTGCTGGCCGCGCTGGCACTGCTGTTGCGCCGCGAACGCACCGGTGCCGGCGGTTCGGTCAGCATCGCGCAGTCGGAGGTGATGCTCAGCCATCTGGCCGCCGAGATCGCCGAGCAGTCGGCCGGTGCCACGTCGGCGTTCGAGCGGGACGCGCCCTGGGGCGTGTTCGAATCCGCCGGCGACGATCAGTGGGTCGCGGTGACCGTGCGCGGCGACGCCGACTGGCGGGCGCTGTGCGCGGCGATCGGGCGCGCCGATTTGGCCGCCGACCCGCACCTGAGCACCCGGGCCGGCCGGGTGGCCGAGCGGGCCCGCGTCGAGGATGCCGTGCGCGCCTGGACCGCCGGGCGCTCCCCCACCGAGGCGATGACGACGCTGCAGCGCGCCGGGGTGCCCGCCGGGGCGGCACTGCGGGCCGCCGAGCTGCTCGACTGGGACTACTACGTGGCCCGTCGCGCGTTCCGCGAGGAGCTGCACCCGTTGTGGACGACGCCGTTCGTGATGGAGAACGTCGTGATCCATTCCGAGCGGATCGCCGATCCGCCGCTGCGACAGGCACCGTTGCTCGGCGAGCAGACCCGTGAGATCGCGGCCGACCTGCTCGGCCTCGATGACGAGCAGATCGACGATCTCCTGCGAAGCGGCGTCCTGGAGTCGATTCAACCGGCCGAGATCGACGGTGTCGGCGTCTAGGATCGAGCGACCCCCTCAGCCGTCCCGGAGTGCCGCATGCAAGTCGACTTCACCAGGCTCCGCTACTTCGTCGCGGTAGCCGAAGAGTTGCACTTCAAGCGCGCCGCCGATCGGTTGATGATCACCCCGCCCCCGCTGAGCAAGCAGATCAAACTTCTCGAGCGTGAGCTCGGCGGGCCGCTGTTCGAACGGCAGTATCACCGCGTGGAGTTGACCGCACTGGGGGCGCAACTGCTCGAACCGGCCCGCGAGATCCTGCGCCGGGTCGAGGACCTGAAGGTGATCGCCACGCGAATCACCAAGGCCGGCAGGACTGTTCGAGTCGGTGCCACGGCGTACGCGCCGTCGGATTTCCTGGCCAGACTCGAGACGGCGGTGGCCGAGCTGCCCGTGCCTGCCGAGTTCGGTCTGCCCGGTTCGGCCGCCGAGGTCACCGCGAAGCTGGTCTCCGGGCATCTGGACATCGGGTTGATCCATCTGCCGTCCGCCGACAAGCGACTACGCCATCGTGTGGTGGCAACCTATCCCGGTGCGATAGCCGTGCGCTTCGACGATCCGCTGGCAGGCTCGGACAGCGTGCGGATCGAACAGCTTCGCGAACGTGATGTGGTGATCGATTTCGCCAGACCCAATCCGGT
Source organism: Arthrobacter sp. SLBN-53 (assembly GCF_006715585.1). Classification (NCBI taxonomy): domain Bacteria; kingdom Bacillati; phylum Actinomycetota; class Actinomycetes; order Micrococcales; family Micrococcaceae; genus Arthrobacter; species Arthrobacter sp. SLBN-53. Next base: position 4,262,630 of record NZ_VFNN01000001.1, on the reverse strand, counting down.
GGTCCTGGCCGGCCTGGCCCGCGGTCTGGCCACCCGCGGGGTCACCCGCATCGTCCGCGCGACAAAGGATCTCGGCGGCGAGCTGGAGATGGCAACACAGGTTTTCAACCGGCACCTGGTGGCCCTGGTGACCTATGCGCCGAACTCGGCGATCGGCCGGATCTTCTCTCCGCCGGAGTTCGAACTGATCCCGATCGACGAAAGCACCTGGGCCCCGGCCCAGATCGCGCTGGCCTGGGTACCCGATCCGGCCGATGATTCCGGCATGATCGATTCGCTGGTCGAACGGATCGCCGACCGTGTCCGGTGATTGCCCGTGCGGATCGGCGCTCACCTATGCCCGGTGCTGTGGCCCACTGCACGACGGGGCCGCACCCGCGGTGACCGCGTTGGCACTGATGCGTTCGCGGTTCAGCGCCTTCGCCCTCGGCCACACCGGTTATCTGCTGCGGTCGTGGCATCCGCGCACCCGGCCAGCTGAACTCGACATCGACGACACCCTCATCTGGCGGCGACTGCAGATCGTGGACACCGAGGCCGGCGGAGCCGACGACGACGCGGGCATCGTGGAGTTCCGCGCCCAGTACGAACAGCACGGCCGGCGCCATATCCTGCATGAACGCAGCCGCTTCACCCGCGCCGGCGACGGCACCTGGCGCTATCTGGACGGTGCGATCTCCTAGACTGAGCCGATGCGTGCTGTGCTGATGGCGGGGGTGCTGGCCACTGCCCTTGTCCTTGCACCGGTTGCCCGCGCCGATCCCGCCGAACAGCCGGACCGGCCGCTGACCGCATTCGACATCTCCGATCCGGCGATAGGCAACCTGGATCCGGCGCTGCGCACGGCCGTGCAGAACGCCACCACGGCGGCCGCGGCGCAGGGCATCAGCGTCACCGTCAACTCGGGCTGGCGCAGTCCGCAGTTCCAGCGCCAACTCCTCGAGGACGCCATCGTCACCTACGGCAGCTTCGCGGCCGCCCGCCAGTACGTTCAGCTGCCCGAGCAGTCCCGTCACGTCGTCGGGACAGCCGTCGACATCGGTGGACCCGATGCCGCGCAGTGGATGATCGCCAACGGACCACGCTTCGGGCTGTGCCAGATCTATGCCAACGAGACATGGCATTTCGAGCTGGCGGCCGATGCCAACGGCGTCTGCCCACCGTTGTTGCCCACCGCCGCCGGCTGAACTCCGCTGCCCGCCAACACGATCGCCGCTGCCGGCGTTCACCGAACGGTCATGCAGCCGAGCCGAACCGGCCGTCGCCTGTTGTCATGGGTGGCCACCGGGCCCCGGACACATGGTTAGGCTGGTACCCCGTGCGTGCCGTGCTGATCGTCAACCCGAATGCGACCTCGACGACCCCGGCGGGTCGTGATCTGTTGGCCCACGCATTGGAGAGCCGGGTGGATCTGACCGTGATCCACACCGATCATCGCGGTCACGCCGTGGAGATCGGTGCGCAAGCCGCCGACGACGGCACCGATGTGCTGATCGTGCACGGCGGAGACGGCACGGTGAACGAAGTGGTCAACGGCGTGCTGCAGGCGGGCGGAACCGGCGAACACACCCCGGCCGTCGGCGTGGTGCCCGGCGGTTCGGCCAACGTCTTCGCGAGGTCCCTCGGCATCAGCCCCGACCCGATCGAGGCCACCAATCAGCTGGTCGACCTGCTCGGTGAGCGTCGTCGAGGCATGCCGTGGCGCCGTATCGGTTTGATGGACTGCGGGGAACGCTGGGGCGTGTTCACCGCGGGTATGGGGGTCGACGGTGATGTCGTGGCGGCGGTGGAGGCCCAGCGCGCCCGCGGGCGGAAGGTGACCGCCTCGCGCTATATCAGGGTCGCCATCAGGGAGATGCTGGCAAGTGCGCGGCGGGAGCCGCTGCTGACGCTGGAACTGCCCGACCGGGAGCCGCAGACGGGGGTGCACTTCGCATTCGTGTCCAACTCCAGTCCGTGGACCTACGCCAACACCCGCCCGGTGTGGACGAACCCGGACACCACCTTCGACACCGGGCTGGGAGTGTTCGCGATCACCAGCATGAGCATCTGGCGAAATCTCGGCCTGGTGCGCCGGATGTTGTCGTCGAAACCCGATATCACCGCCGGCCATCTCATCCGCGATGACGACCTGCCGTGGCTTCGGGTGAGCAGTGACACACCGGTCGCCTGCCAGATAGACGGCGATTACATCGGGTTACGTCAGGCGATGACCTTTACCTCGGTACCGAACGCCATCGGGGTCGTCGCCCCCGCTCCGTGATCCGGCCTACACCGCCGTGACCTGCTAGTTTGCTGTGAGCGGCAGATATTTAGAGCGCAAGTGAGCCCAGTGTAGTACAAACGGATGAGTGGACCGGTAACCCGGTAGCGCAGTGACATTGCCCACGTGTTAACGCAGTTCTATTGACATCTGTTCAGCCTGTGAAAGCATCGGATGCAACAGTGCAGAAACATTTCGTGTGCACCCGTTAACAGCCGAAGAAAAGCTAGTGCGTTTTTGTGCGCACAGGCGAAAACTGACTAGGAGTTGGAAGCTATGGATTGGCGTCACAAGGCGGTCTGTCGCGACGAGGATCCGGAACTGTTCTTCCCCGTGGGGAACAGCGGCCCGGCCCTCGCCCAGATCGCTGATGCGAAGCTCGTCTGCAACCGTTGCCCGGTGACCACCGAGTGCCTGAGCTGGGCGCTTGAGTCCGGCCAGGATGCCGGCGTCTGGGGCGGGATGAGCGAGGACGAGCGTCGCGCTCTCAAGCGTCGCAACGCGCGGACGAAGGCCCGCAGCAGCGTCTAGTCAGAACCGACAACGACTGCGGCCCCGACAACACTGTCGGGGCCGCAGTCGTTTCAGGGCCGAAAGTCTGTGTGCCTCATCACAATAGGCTTACAGCCCAGGTAGGTAGCGGGCGTTCAGATCGGCATTCGCCGGTGCCTGCCGATGGGCACCCGCAGGACCACATCGGTGCCACCGCTGGCGACATCGTGCATGCCGAGTGAGCCATCCAGTTCGGCCGAGACCAGCGTGCGCACGATCTGCAGGCCCAGTCGGTCGGACTTCTCCAGGCTGAATCCCTCGGGCAGGCCGCGGCCGTCGTCGTGCACCACGACATCGAGCCACCGCGCGGAACGCTCGGCGCGGATGGTCACCGACCCCTTGGACACGTCACCGTCGAAGGCGTGCTCGAGCGCGTTCTGCACCAGCTCGGTGATCACCATGATGAGCGCGGTGGCCCGGTCGGCGTCCAGCACGCCCAGGTCGCCCTCGCGGGTGATCCGGATCGGGGTGTCCACCGATGCGACATCGTTCATGATCGGGACGATCCGGTCGACCACCTCGTCGAGGTTGACCTCCTCGTCCACCGACATCGAGAGTGCGTCGTGTACCAGCGCGATCGAGGACACCCGGCGCACCGATTCGATCAGCGCCTCGCGACCCTCGGCGTTGTTGGTCCGCCGCGCCTGCAAGCGCAACAGGGCCGCGACGGTCTGCAGGTTGTTCTTCACCCGGTGGTGGATCTCGCGGATGGTCGCATCCTTGGACAGCAGCGCGCGGTCACGGCGCTTGATCTCGGTGACATCGCGGATGAGCACGGCGGCGCCGGCGGGCTCCCCGCTGGCCAGCAGCGGGATGGTGCGCAGCAGCACGGCCGCGCCACCGGCATCCAGTTCCATCCGGGTGCTGGCCCCGCCGGCCACCGAGATGCGCACGTGGTTGGCAAGTTCCTGGACCTCGAACGGATCCGACATCAACGGCCGGGTCACGCCGATCAGATTGTGACCCTCCAGTTCGGCATTCAAGCCCATCCGGTGATACGCCGAGAGCGCATTGGGGCTGGCGAAGGTCACATCGCCGTGGACGTCAAGGCGGATGAACCCGTCACCCACGCGCGGGCTGGACCGCGACATCGCGGCGTCACCGACATTGGGGAAGGTGCCCTCGCTGAGCATCAGGACGAGGTCCCGCGCGCAGTCCAGATAGGCCCGTTCCAGCGGACTGGTCGTGCGCCGGTCAGCAAGGGCGGTCTGATGCGTCAATACCGCGACCACCCGGTCGCCGTGACGCACCGGCACCGCCTCGACGTTCAGCCACTGACCGTCCCCGGTTTCCGACCGCCCGACATCACTTTCCCTGCCGATCGCCCCCGAGGAGAACGCCGCACCCACCACCGGCATGTCGGTGGCATTGGACAGGGTTCCCACCGCATCGGCGAGCAGGACCGTCGGTGCGGTGTTGGGGCGCACCTGGGCGACACAGACCAGCACGTCCTCGTCGCTGCGCACCCACATCAAGTAGTCGGCGAAGGACAGATCGGCCAACAACTGCCACTCGCCCACCACGGCGTGCAGGTGGTCGACGGCATTACCCGGTAGGACCGTGTGCTCGGCGAGCAGATCACCGAGGGTCGACATGAGCCGGGTCGCCTTCGGGGCTAGCTGATCACCGCGATGAGGTCGCCGGCCTGGATGACATCGCCGACGGCAACGCTCACCTCGGTGATGGTGCCCGCGACCTCGGCAAGCACCGGGATCTCCATCTTCATGGACTCCAGCAGCACGAGAGTGTCGCCCGCTTCGATCTGGTCGCCCTTGTTCACCACGACCTCCAGCACACTGGCCACGATCTCGGCGCGAACATCCTCGGCCATCTTCACCCCACTCATCTGCGCTTCTGGCCGGCCACATTCGGCCCACCGGCCTATATCGAACCACAACCCCGGCGGCCCCCACGAACACCAGGTGGACAAAAGCACTCCCGCGGGCATGAGACAATGATCGTCAGTATTCGTCTGACCCGGAGGTTCCATCATGGCCAAGCGTGGCCGTAAGAAGCGCGATCGCAAGCACTCGAAGGCCAACCACGGCCGTCGTCCCAACGCATAACCCCACCGCATAGGCGTACCGCCGCTTATCGCGACGCTGGGAAGCAAACCGCCCGAGCTCCTCGTAGGAGCCCGGGCGGTTTATGTTTGACGCCTCTGACGGGCTGTCAGCCCCGCACGATGGTGGTGCGGCTGATTTCCAGGCGCAACCTGGCGCGCAGACTGTCCGGAGCCTTCTCGCCGCTGCATTTGGTGGCGATCAGCGTCTTGACCCGCTCCTCGACTCCGTACTGACGCAGGCAGGTCGGGCACTCCTCCAGATGCTGGCGCAGCTTGTCGCGGGTCTCGACGGTGCACTCGCCGTCGAGCAGGGTCCACACCTCGGCGATGACCGCCGCACACTCGGGGTGGTCGGGATCGACGGGGCCGATCGGGGGAACCCAGCGTTCCTCATCATGGGTGTCGCTCACGAAGAGACCTCCTCCGGCTCGTCCTGCTGCTGACCTCGTAGGAAGCCACGGTCGCGGGCCACGTCGGCCAGCAGCTCACGCAATTGTTTCCTGCCGCGATGCAGTCGCGACATGACCGTGCCGATCGGCGTGTCCATGATCTCGGCGATCTCCTTGTACGGGAAACCTTCGACATCGGCGTAGTACACCGCCATCCGGAATTCCTCGGGCAGCGCCTGCAGCGCGGCCTTGATCTCGGTATCCGGGAGGGCTTCGAGCGCCTCGACCTCCGCCGATCGCAGGCCCGTCGAGGTGTGCTCGGCGTTCGCGGCCAGCTGCCAGTCGGTGATCTCGTCGGTCGGGTACTCCGCAGGCTGCCGCTGCTTCTTGCGGTAGCTGTTGATGTAGGTGTTGGTCAGGATGCGGTACAGCCACGCCTTGAGGTTCGTGCCCGCCCGGAAGGAACGGAAGCCGGCGTAGGCCTTGACCATCGTCTCCTGCAGCAGGTCCTCGGCATCGGCCGGGTTGCGCGTCATCCGCAGAGCGCCGCCGTAGAGCTGGTCGAGCAACGGGATGGCGTCGCGTTCGAAGCGTGCGGTGAGTTCGGCGTCGGTTTCTTCGGCCGGCGCGGCGGCCACATCGTCGATATCGGTCATTGCGGGAGACACCGTCCCTTCTGTTGCGGCGCCACCGAACCACTCCAGTGCGACCACCGGACGTTCAAGGCAGGCCGTTGGCACCAAAATCCCCTATCTGACGATCCTAAAGGCAATGACCGACACAACCTGGTTCGGGCCGCATCAACTTCAACAACACGGTGTCGTGGCCCGCTCATTCCCGGACGGCCCGGGCGGGGTCACGACCGCTAAGGTCGGTCGGGTGGCACGCGCAGCTACCCCGGCCATCGGGGTCCTAGTCGACGATGGCGCCGCTCACGAGATCCTGCGGTATCAGCACGATCCGCGCGCCGAGTCCTTCGGTGACGAGGCGGTCGCCGCGCTGGCCGCCGCGCACGGGCTGGCCCCGGAACAGATCTTCAAGACACTGGTGCTCGCCGTCCCCGGCGGTTTGGCGGTCGCCGTGCTGCCGGTTCCCGCCAAGCTCTCGCTCAAGGCCGCCGCTGCCGCGTTGGGCACACCGAAGGCCGCGATGGCCGATAAGGCCGCCGCCGAGCGGGCCACCGGCTACGTCCTCGGTGGGATCTCGCCGTTGGGCCAGCGCAAGGTATTGCCGACGGTAGTGGACTCCTCGGCGCTGAACTGGGATCGGGTGCTGTGCAGCGCGGGCAAGCGGGGCTGGGATGTCGCGCTGGCCCCCGGCGACCTGGTCCGCCTCACCGGTGCGCGCACCGCCGACATCCTGGCGTCGTGATCGCCGGGCGCGAACCAGGGCCATGATGGAGTCATGTCCGACACCATCACCGTCACCCACGCATCTGAGCGCACCCGCTTCGAGATCCACCAAGGCCAGGATCTGGCGGGTTTCGCCGAATACCGCGATCATGGTGGGCAGCGGATCTTCCACCACACCGAGATCGGCGAGCAGTACGGCGGAAAGGGACTGGGCAGCAAGCTGATTCGCGGCGCACTGACCGATACCGTCGCCGCAGGCATGCGCATCGTGCCGGTGTGCTCGTTCGTGGCGAAGTTCCTGGACACCCACGACGACTTCGCCGGCTCCGTCGACGAGGTGACGCCAGAGATCCGCGCACTGCTCGACTGACCGCGCCGGGCCGCGGGATCGTGGGCGCCCCCGCGCTCCCGCAGACGGCTAGGGTGACGACGTGTCCCTCTGGTCAGCAGGACGGTATGAGGCCGTCGCACAACAGATCTCTGCCATCGCCACCCGCGTCGTGGACACCGCCGGTCGACTGCGGCCGCTACCGGGTGCCGATATCGTCGACCTGGCCTGCGGCACCGGCAGTGCCGCGCTGTCCGCCGCCGCGGCGGGCGCCACCGTGACCGGCGTGGACCTCACGCCGGAACTGCTGGCGATCGCGGCGGGCAAACCGGGCGGGGACGCGGTGCGCTGGGTGGCCGCCGATGCCGCCGCCACCGGACTGCCCGACGCGTCCTTCGACATCGCGGTGTCGAACATGGGCACCATCTTCGTCGAGCCGGTGGCGATGATGACCGAGGTGGCCCGGCTGCTACGACCGGGCGGGGTGTTCGCCTTCTCGACCTGGGTGCGCGACACCGAGAATCCGTTCTACGACCCGATCGTCGAGGTCCTCGGCCCACGCCCCGCGGGCACCCACAGCCCCGATCAGTGGGGTGACCCCGAGGTGGCCACCGCGCGCCTGTTGCCCGATTTCGACCGGATCACCATCGAACGCGGTGCGCATCCGTGGACCTTCGATTCGACGGCGCACGCCGTGCAGTTCATCACCGACGAGTCCCCCATGCACGTCGACATCCTGTCCCGACTCGACCAACCGACCGGTGACCGTCTCGTCGAGGCGTTCCGGGCGGCACTGGACGCCCGCACGGCTGCCGACGGGACGGTCGGCTTCGAGGCGTCCTTCGCGGTCGTCGCCGCCGTCCGTCACCCTGCCTGATACAGGATCCCGCGACCGATCGCCTCCCGGATCTCGGGCAGCGCGGCGACGGCCAGCGCATCGGCCGCCACCCCGTGGTGCGCGGCCAGCAGGTCGATGAGCGTGCCGAGGGGCACCTCGCCCCGACACCCGGCCAGCAGCGCGGTGAAGACATCGTCGACGCCGATCACCGCACCCGGTCCGCCCGGACGGCGCACCGCCGCGCCGATCTGCTGCCAGCCATCCGGCCCCGGCAGCGAATGCTGTTCCAACAGCACCGGTGCGGTCGACAGTCGGGCGGCGAGCAGGGCCTCATCACCTGTGTCGCGCAGATAGGCGCGACGAGCGAGGAAAGCCTGCACCTCGACACCGGTCGGGGCCTCGTCGGCACCGGTGATCTCCTCGAGGATCTGTTCGGGCTGTTCACCGGCGGCCGGCCGGCGCACCGTGATCAGCCCCATCCCGATGGCCCGGACCCCCTCCTCGGCGAACCAGTCCAGCCACTGGCCGCCGCGGACCGCGGCCACCTCCGGCGGCTCGCCGGCGTCGGCCAACCACAACGAGACATAGCTGACCGGATCGGCCAACTCCCGCTGCACCACCCAGGCGTGTAACCCGGTGCCGGCCAGCCAACCCGCCACCCGCTCGCGCCAGTCCTGTTCACCGACGATCCAGTTGGCCATGATCTGGGCCGTACCACCGGGCTCGAGATGATCGGGCAACTGTTCGATCAGGTTGCGACACAACTGGTCTCCGGCAATCCCGGAATCCCGGTAGATGTAGTCGCTGACACCCGAGCCGATGACGAACGGCGGATTGGACACGATGAGGTCGAACCGCTCACCGGCCACCGGCTCGAACAGGCTGCCAAGGCGCATATCCCAGTTCATCCCGTTGAGCCGGGCGGTGGCCGCCGCCAACATCAGCGCCCGTTCGTTGGTGTCGGTGGCGACGATGTCGGCGCAGTGCGCGTCCAGGTGCAGCGCCTGGATGCCGCACCCGGTGCCCAGATCCAACGCCCGGCGCACCGGGGTGCGGATGATCGCACGCGCCAACGACATCGACGCCCCGCCGATGCCGAGCACGTGATCACGGCGCAACGGCCCGGCGCGCAGCGCGGCGTCCTGATCCGAGACCACCAGGTGATCGCGATCGCCGTCGCTGTGCGGGCGGATATCCAACGCCGCACGCCAACCCCCGGGCCCCGCCGGCTCCAGCACCCCGGCCCCGATCAGCGCCTCCAGCGGCACCGACGGGAATGCCTGCTGCAATCGATCCCGGGACTCGACCGCACCGAGCAGGAACAACCGGACCAATACCGACAACCGGTCGGCACCGGTGGCGCGCAGCGCCGGCCACCAGATACCGCGGCCCAACGCATCATTGGCCTCGGGTCCAAGTAGGGCGGCAACACCGTCGACGGTGAACCCGGCCGAGCGCAGGTCGGCACCCAGACCGTCGAGGAGCTGCGGTGTGAGTGTCAAAACAGGCCCTCGTCGTGCGCGGCGGGCTCGATGAGCTCCGGACCGTTGTTGCGCACGCTGTTCACCAGTCGCGACACCTCACGGATCTCGATGCGGTCGAGATCACCGTGCCCGCGCAGCAGTCCCTCGTCGATCGGCGCGTCCGGGTCCAGCCAACGGTCCCAGTCGGCGGCACTGATGGTCAGCGGCATCCGGTCGTGGATATCGGCAAGCTGCGCCGCCGAGTCGGTCGTGATGATGGTGCAGCTGAGTAGCGGTGGCATGTCCCGCGCAGCATCCTTCGGCCGCCAGGTGGACCACAGCCCGGCCATGAAGAGCGGCTCTCCGTCGGCGGCGTACATGTAGTACGGGGTCTTGGCGGGCTTCCTGGCACCCTCGACGGTGCCCGGCTTCCACTCGTACCAGCCATCCATCGGGATCAGACAGCGCTTGTTCTTGGCCGCGCCGCGGAACGCCGGTGAGGTGGTGACCGTCTCGGCACGCGCGTTGATCAGCAGCGGGCCCTTCTTCAGGTCGGGGCCGCCGTCCTCACCGGTCTTCGACCATGGCGGGATCAGCCCCCAGCGCATCGAGCGGATCCGCCTGCTCGACTCGTCCTCGGGTTCGCCCTGGGGAGAGCGGAGCGACGGGGAGTTATGGCCCTGGGGCGAGCGAAGCGACGGGGAGTTGTGGCCGTGACGCTTGACCACCGAGCTGATGGTGGTGGTCGGAGCCACGTTGAAGTTGGGACCGCCCTGGCCTTCGGCCGTCGCGGTGGTTTCGTCCAAGGCCTTGATTTTCTCGGCCAGCAACGCCGGGTCGGTGGTCACCGCAAATCGCCCACACATACCAGGCAGGATAGAGGCCGTGAGCAACTGGCCGGCACCGACGACCACCACCCCCGTGAACGCCACCGTCGAGGTGCCCGGGTCCAAATCGCTGACCAACCGCGCGTTGGTACTGGCCGCGCTGGCAGGAGCGCACCAGGGCGAGCGTGTCCTCGGGACACCGGCACGGGCATCGACCATCGACGGTGCGCTGCGCAGCCGCGATACCGACCTGATGATCGACGCCCTGCGCGCCCTGGGCGTGCGGGTCAGCGGCGCGGGCACCGATCTGACCGTCGAGGGCGCCGTCGCCCCCGCCGCGGACACCCGCATCGACTGCGGGCTGGCAGGCACGGTCCTACGCTTCCTGCCCGCGGTCGCGGCGCAGGGCGGCGAGACGGTCGTCTTCGACGGTGACGAACAGGCCAGGGCCCGCCCGATCGCGCCCCTGCTGGATGCGCTGCGTGGGCTGGGCGTCGACGTCGAGGGCGACGGATTGCCGTTCCGGGTGCGCGGCCACGGCGCGGTGTCCGGTGGCGAGGTCCGCATCGACGCGTCGGCGTCCTCCCAGTTCGTCTCCGGTCTGCTGTTGTCCGGTGCCGGTTTCACCGACGGGCTGACCGTGGTGCACACCGGCGACTCGGTGCCCTCGGCGCCGCACATCTCCATGACGGTGTCGATGCTGCGCAGCGCCGGGGTGAGCGTCGACGACAGCATCACCAACCGATGGCGCGTCGAACCGGGCACGGTGGCGGCCAGGGACTGGGTGATCGAGCCCGATCTGTCCAACTCCGTGCCGTTCCTGGCCGCGGCCGCCGTCACCGCGGGCACCGTGCGCATCACCCGCTGGCCCGCGGCGAGCATCCAGCCGGCCGGCGATATCCTCGATCTGCTGGCGCGGGTGAATGTGACCGCGGTACATCATGATTCGTACCTGGAAGCACGTGGCGCCGCGCAGTTCGGCGGTATCGATATCGACCTGCACGATATCGGCGAACTGGCCCCTGCGGTGGCCGCTCTGGCGACCCTGGCCGCGCCGGGTTCGGTGTCAACGCTGCGCGGGATCGCCCATCTGCGCGGGCACGAGACCGACCGACTGGCGGCGTTGCGCACCGAGATCACGAACCTGGGCGGCGACTGCATCGAGACCGACGACGGCCTGCGGATCACCGCGGTGCCGATGCACGGCGGGGTGTGGCGGTCCTACGCCGATCACCGGATGGCCACGGCCGGAGCGATCATCGGGTTGCGGGTGCCGGGTGTCGAGGTCGAGGACATCGCCACCACGGCCAAGACCCTGCCCGACTTCCCGGGGATGTGGGCGGCGATGTTGGGCCCGATGTGAAGTCGCGCGAGTACGACGAGTCCGATGTCCGGGTCCGCCCGGGCAAGGGTTCGCGTCCGCGCACCAAGACCCGTCCCGAACACGCCGACGCCGAGGACGCCATGGTCGTCACCGTCGACCGTGGGCGATGGGGTTGCGCGCTCGGTGGTGACCCGCACCGCAACGTCACCGCGATGCGGGCCCGTGAACTCGGCCGGACCCCGATCGTCGTCGGCGACGAGGTCGGCATCGTCGGCGACGTATCCGGGCGACCGGACACGCTGGCCCGCATCATCCGTCGCGCCGATCGGCGAACCGTGTTGCGGCGCACGGCCGATGACACCGATCCGACCGAGCGGGTGGTGGTGGCCAATGCCGATCAACTGCTGATCGTGGTGGCGCTGGCCGACCCGCCGCCGCGCACCGGGTTCGTCGACCGCGCCCTGATCGCCGCGTTCACCGGCGGGCTGATCCCGATCCTGTGCCTGACCAAATCCGATCTGGCCTCTCCCGTGGAGTTCGCGGCCCAGTTCGCCGATCTGGATCTGCAGGTGGTGACGGCGGGCCGGGACGATCCGCTGGATGTGGTGGCACCGCTGTTGGCCGGCAAGGTGACGGTGCTGCTCGGGCATTCCGGGGTCGGCAAGTCCACGCTGGTGAATCGTCTTGTGCCCGATGCAGACCGGGCCACGGGGTCGGTGACCGGCGTCGGAAAGGGGCGGCACACGTCCACCCAGTCGGTTGCCCTGCCGCTGCGGGAATCGGGATGGGTGATCGACACACCGGGCATCCGGTCGTTCGGCCTGGCCCACATCAAACCCGACGACGTCGTTGCGTCCTTCTCGGATCTCGCTGCGGCCGTGGACGATTGCCCCCGCGGGTGCGGACACCTCGGGCCTCCCGCCGACCCCGAGTGCGCGTTGGACACGCTGACCGGTCCGGCGGCGGCGCGGGTGGCCGCGGCGCGTCGACTGCTGGTCACCCTGGGCGAAGCGGGTTACTGAATACCGCGAGCGTGCGTGAACGCAGAACCGCGAGCGGCGTGTCTTGGTGCAGACACGCACGCTCGCGGTTGTGGGTGAGCTCAGGCGGCGGCTTTTTGCTTACGCCATCCACCGCCGCGGACCGCGGCGATCGCGGACTTCAGACCACGACGCTTGCCGGTGGTCGGATCGACACCGCCGAAACCGTCGAGTTCCTCGAACATCCGCTCGCTGCGGGTCTCCGGTGCGTTGTCCCGGGTGTCCTTGAGGTACTTGTCCGGCAGCGACAGCTTGGCGATGGTGCGCCAGGCCTTGCCGTACTGCACCAGGAACGGTCCGGTGGTGTAGGGCAGATCGTACTTCTCGCACAACGCCCGAACCTTGATCGAGATGTCGTAGTAGCGGTTGCTCGGCAGATCGGGGAACAGGTGATGTTCGATCTGGTGGCACAGGTTGCCGCTCATGAAGCGCAGCACCGGGCCGTTGTCGAAGTTCGCGCTGCCCAACATCTGGCGCAGGTACCACTGGCCACGGGTCTCGCCGACCATGTCGGTCTTGGTGAACTTCTCGGCGCCGTCGGGGAAATGCCCGCAGAAGATCACCGCGTTGGCCCATACGTTGCGGATGATGTTGGCCAAGAAGTTGGCCCGCATTGTCGACTTGAAGGTCGCACCGGGAGACAGCGAGGTCAGCGCGGGCCACATCACGTAGTCCTTGACGATCTGATGACCGGCCTTGACCCCGAATTCCTTCATCCGGACCATGGTCGCGGCACGGTCGTCGCGGCCCTTGAAGATCTTGCCGATCTCCAAGTGCTGCAAGCCGACTCCCCATTCGAACAGCGACATCAGGGCCGTGTTGAAGAGCAGGTTGAAGACGTTCATCGGTTGCCACTTGGCATCCCTGGTGACGCGGATGAGGCCGTAGCCCACATCGTCGTCCATGCCGAGGATGTTGGTGTACTTGTGATGCATGAAGTTGTGAGTGAACCGCCAGTGCTTGGACACCCCGCCCATGTCCCACTCCCACGAGGAGGAGTGGATCTCGGGATCGTTCATCCAGTCCCACTGGCCGTGCATGACGTTGTGGCCGATCTCCATGTTCTCGATGATCTTGGCCACGCCGAGGGTCGATGCCCCTGCCCACCAGAAGGATCGCTTGGAGCTGGCTGCCAGCAGCAGCCGGCCTGCGAGATCCAGGCCCCGCTGGAAGGCGATGGTCCGGCGGATGTAGCGGGCGTCGTCGGCGCCACGCGAGTCTTCGATGTCTTGGCGGATCGCGTCCAGTTCTGCACCCAGCGCTTCGATATCCGCCTCGGTGAGATGCGCGAATTCCGGTACGTCGGTTACTGCCATGGTCGTTCGGCCCTCCTTCCGGTTACTACGGTAGCGTAACCTACGGCACCGTAGGTTACTAGTCAGTAAATGCTATGCGTCCAACGTGCAATCGCCGGATGCCGCGGAGACGCAGGTCTGCACCCGCGAGCCCGGCTCATGCTCCACACCGGTGCGCAGATCGCGGACATGCCCGTCGACCAGGCCGACGACGCAGGACTGGCAGATGCCCATCCGACAGCCGAACGGCATCTGGATACCCGCCCCTTCGCCGGCTTCCATCAACGAGGTGGCGGCATCGGCGGTCACCGTCTTGCCGCTGCGCCCGAAGGTGACCGTTCCGCCGGTGCCGTGCGGCGCCGCCCGCGAGACGGCGAACCGCTCCAGGTGAAGATCACCGGCGATCCCGGCCTCGGTCCACACGCGCTCGGCATCGTCGAGCATGGCCTCCGGACCGCATGCCCAGGCCTGCCGGTCGCGCCAATCCGGCACGACCTCGTCGAGGCGGGTCAGATCGAGCCGACCCTGCGTGCGGGTGGTGCGCACCTGCATCCGGTAGCCCGGATGGGCATCGTGCAGCTCCTTGAGCTCACCGGCGAACATGACATCGGCCTCGGTGGGCGCCGAGTGCACGTGCACGATATCGGTGATCTGGTCGTGGCGGACCAGCGTGCGCAGCATCGACATGACCGGGGTGATACCCGAGCCCGCCGTCAGGAACAACACCTTGGCCGGGGCCGGATCCGGCATGACGAAATTGCCCTGTGGGGCGGCCAGCCGCACGATGGTGCCCGGTGCGACACCGCCGACCAGGTGGGTCGACAGGAAGCCCTCGGGCATCGCCTTGACCGTGATGGTGATGGTGCGCGGACCGCGCGAGCCCAGACCCGCCTGCCGGTCGCCGCGCACCGGCGCCGAGGTCAGCGAGTAGGACCGCCAGCGCCACCGACCGTCGACCAGCAGACCGATGCCGATGTACTGCCCAGGCGCATAGTCGAAGGAGAACCCCCAGCCCGGCTTGATCACCAGCGTGGCCGAGTCCACCGTCTCGCGGCGGACCTCGACGATCCGGCCGCGCAGCTCACGGGCCGACCACAGCGGGTTGGCCAGTTTCAGATAGTCGTCGGGCAGCAACGGGGTGGTGATGCGGCCGGCGATGGTCCGCAGGGCATGCCAGCCGCGATGACGGTCCGCGCCGGCGATCGTCGGGCGGACGGTATCGGCCACTTTGGCCGAGACCTTGATTTCATTCTTGGCCACTGCCTGTTGCTCCTCACGTCCGCGGCTAACCTACGGTACCGTAAGTTACGCGCCCGTACAGAACTTTGCAGGCCAGAAATCATCACTGGAGAGCGATCTGCGTCACAGCAGTTCGAGCAGGAACGGCAACTCCTGCGGTGCGTACCAGGCGAGGTCGTGATCCTGGGCATCCCCGACCGCCAGCTCCGCGTCCTCGTCACCGAGATCGGCCTCGTCGATCACCTCGATGGCCTTGAGCACCGCAGGCTCGGCCCCGGCGTTGTCGACATACGCTGCGACGATGTCCTCGATCGCGACCGGACCGGCCAACCGGACCACGGCATCGTCGAGATCGGGCCGGACCGTCGCACCCTCGACATCGGCGACCAGCACCGCCCGCCGCGGCGGTCCGGCACCCTCGCCCTGTTCACCGGCCAGCAACCGCATCGAGGCCAGGGCGGCGTCGGCGAGGGCCACCTCGGCCAGCTCGTCGTCGTCACCCTCGGAATAGGCCTCGCGCAGCGTCGGTGTGACCGCGAACGCGGTGCCGCTGCGGGCATGGATCAGCCGGTCGGCGACCAGCTGCGTCAGCATCGACAGAGTCGCCGGAATATAGACACGCACCCGCCGAGACTAGCGCTCGGAGCCATCCTCCGACGCCGCCGTCTCGGCCGAGCCGGCGGGTTCGGCCCCTGCGTCCGGATCCTTCTGGACGGCGAGGACGAAATCGTCACCGTGCTGGGTCACCCCGGCGATCACCGCGGAGTGCACCGCATCGACCGCGTACTGGCGGCGCACCATCAGGGGGTCCTGGCGCAGATCCTTGACCAGTGCGATCGACAGCCCGATCATCACGACCACGAACGGCAGCGCGGCCACGATGGTGATCGACTGCAAACCGGTCAACGCATCCGAACCACCCGCCAGCAGCATCACCGCCGCCACCGCACCGGTGGCCACACCCCAGAAGATCACGGTCTTGCGGCTCGGCTCGATGGTGCCGCGCTCGGACAGCGAGCCCATGACCAGCGAGGCCGAGTCGGCACCGGAGATGAAGAAGATCGCGACCAGTGCCATCACGACGATGGTCGACACCGTGGCGAACGGATAGTCACTGAGCAAGCCGAACAACTGCGCTTCGACCGAACCCTCACCGGCCAGATCCTTGCCGTCACGCTGGGCGGCTATCGCGGCGCCGCCGAAGATGCAGAACCACGCCAGCGACACCAGGCTGGGTGCCAGCAGCACGCCGGTGACGAACTGGCGGATGGTGCGCCCACGCGAGATACGCGCGATGAACATTCCGACGAACGGGGTCCAGGAGATCCACCACGCCCAGTAGAAGACGGTCCAGCTGCCCAGCCAAGCCTCGGTCTCGGCGCCCTCGGCCCCGGTGCGCGCGGCCATCATCGCCAGGTCCTGGAAGTAGCTGCCGATCGCGGTGGGCAGGAGGTTGAGCATGAAGATCGTGGGACCCACGATGAACACGAACAGCGCGAGCACCAGCGCCAGCACCATGTTGATATTCGACAGCCACTGGATGCCGCGGGCGACGCCGGACACCGCCGACAGCACAAATGCACAGGTCAGAAGTGCAATGATGCCGATCAGGACCGCGTTACCGGTCTCCCCGATACCCGCCACGATCTGCAGGCCGCTGCGAATCTGCAACGCGCCGAGCCCCAGCGAGGCGGCCGACCCGAACAACGTCGCGAAGATCGCGAGCATGTCGATGACCTTGCCCAGTCCGCCATTGGCCCGGTCGCCGATCAACGGTTCGAAGGCCGCGCTGATCAGCTGGAAGCGCCCCTTGCGGTAGACCCCGTAGGCGATGGCGAGACCCACCACGGCGTAGATGGCCCACGGATGCAGGGTCCAGTGGAAGAGCGTGGTCGCCATGGCCGATTGCACGGCCTCGGCGTTGCCCTCGGGACCGGTCCCCGGCGGCGGGGTGACCAGATGCGAAAGCGGTTCTGCGACGCCGAAGAACATCAGGCCGATACCCATGCCGGCGCTGAACATCATCGCGATCCAGGACACCGTGCGGAATTCGGGTTCCTCGTCGTCACGGCCCAGCGGAATGTTGCCGAACCGACCGAGCGCGATCCACAGCACGAACAGAACGAAACCCGACGCCACCAGCGTGAACAACCAGCCCGCGTTGGTGAGCACCCATCCCAGTGCGCCCCCCGAGACCGTGGCCAGCCCGTCCGTGTCGAGGAAACCCCAGATCAAGAAGGCCACCGCGATCACTGCGGTGATACCGAAGACGAACCAGTCGACGTTGCGCTTGTTGGTCAGCGCGTCCTCGTCGATCGGTACGTCCAGGACGGGATGAGGTATGACGTCGCGCTTGTCTGGTTTCGTATCGTGGCTATCGGTATCAGGCATGGTTGATCCATCAGATACCGCGCGGGGCAACTTCGTCAACTCCGCTAACGACCGGCCTCAAGGAGCTCGTCGAGGGATTCGCGCAGGAGCAGCGGCAGCACATCGACATCGCTCATGGCATCCCGATCGGCGTTTATCCCGAAGTAGAGCATGCCGTTGTACGAGGTCACAGCGATGGCGAGAACCTGGTTGGCCAGCAGCGGCGGAACCGCATAGGTCTCGAGCAGTTTCGCGCCCGCGATGTACATCTGGCGCTGCGCGCCGGGCACATTGGTGATCAGCAAATTGAACTGCCGGGCCGAGAAGCTCGTGGCGACCCGGATGCCCATCGCGTGCAAAGTCGGCGGTGCGAACCCCGACAGCGTCACGATCGTGTGGGCGTCGACCAGGCTGGCGGCACTGGAATGCGATTCGGTGGCGTGCGCGATCTGGGAGAGCCGCACCACCGCATTACCCTCACCGACCGGCAGATCGACCAGGAACGGCGACACCTCGCTGATCGCCTGACCGGGCCCGTCGGAATCGATCTCCCCGTCGGGATACACCGAGTTGGGTGCCATCGCACGCACCGTGGAGGTGGCGTTCACCGGCTCACCGCGCGAGAGCAACCAATTGCGCAACGCGCCGGCCACCACCGCCAGCACCACGTCGTTGACATCGCAGTCATAGCGGGCTCGCAGATCGCGGTAATCGTCCAGCGCGTGCGCGGCGACCGCCAGTCGCCGGTTGCGCGAGACCGTGGTGTTCAGCGGGCTGCTCGGCGCCGTGCCCCGCGCGACGGTGCGGGCCACCTCGGCCACCCGGCGGCCGACGTCGACAAGGGCCCCGACGTTGGTGATCGTCTCCTGGACCGAGGACCGCAGCGCCGCGGCCTGGGCCGTCGGCCGGGTGATCCACTCCCCCATCGCGCCGACGAGCAGCTGCCCACCGCTGGGCTCCCGGGCCGGTATCCAGATGTCCTCACCGAATTCGGGCGGTTTCGGCGTGCGGTCGGCGATGACGTGGCCGATCTCCAACGCCGACATGCCGTTGACCAGTGCCTGGTGCGATTTGGTGTAGATCGCGATCCGGTTGCGGGCCAGCCCCTCGATCAGATACATCTCCCAGAGCGGACGTGAGGCGTCCAGTGGCCGGGAACCGATCCGGGCGATCAGGTCGTGGAGTTGGGCATCGCTGCCCGGCGAAGGTAGTGCCGAGCGCCGGATGTGGTAGGTGATGTCGAAATCGTCATCGTCGATCCAGACCGGCCTGGCGAGACCGAGCGGCACCGCGCGCACCTTCTGCCGGTAACGCGGGATCTGGGGTAACCGCTGCTCCACGGTGGCCAGCAGCGTCTCATAGCCGAGCCCACCGCGCGGCTTGCGCACGATCGACAACGATCCGACATACATCGGCGTGGAACTGTTCTCCAGGCCGAAGAACGCCGCGTCCGATGCCGACAACCTGGTCACCATCGCGACGCGGACCCCCTTGCTTGATGTCACCGCCACCGTAGCGGCACGGCGCGCATCTGCGCATCGCGGGTATTCGGGATGGGTGTCCGATTTGCCGCGCGGTGGGGCGCGCACCGCATGGGATCATCAATATGCCTGTCCCCTCCAGCAATTGCCGTATCCGATCCTGCCCGCTGGAGTACGTGTGACACCCATCCCGCAGCACCGCCCGCATCCGGTGATCACCTCGCCGATCATCGACTGTGAGCCGCCGCCGCACGGCGGACCGCACCATCGTCCGCCCACGATCGGCACGCCACGGCGCCGGACGCCGCGCCAACTCAGTCCGCCCGCGATCACCGGAGAGAGACCGGCGCCGACCGCGGCCGCGGTCTTCACCGACGCGGCGCTGCGGCGGGTGCTGGAGGTGCTCGATCGACGTAGGCCGACCAGCCAGCTGCGCGGCCTGCTGACCCCGGCGTTGATCGACACCGTCGGCTCACTGGCGCGGTCGCCACAGACCGGACCGACCGCGGTACTGCGACGAATCCGGCTGCGCAGCATCGTCATCGGGACCGACACGGCGGTGACGGCGGCCGAGGTGTTCG
Source organism: Arthrobacter sp. SLBN-53 (assembly GCF_006715585.1). NCBI lineage: Bacteria > Bacillati > Actinomycetota > Actinomycetes > Micrococcales > Micrococcaceae > Arthrobacter > Arthrobacter sp. SLBN-53. The sequence continues at coordinate 4,243,223 of NZ_VFNN01000001.1, read as the reverse complement.
CGACCTACACCCGGGGGCCCCGGGTCCGTGTCATCGCGGCACGGGTCGAGATCATCGCAGGACGCTGGCAGCTGGTCGCGCTGCAGGTCGGGTGAGCGCCTAGCGCTTCTTGCCGCGGCGCGCCGCCTCGCGACGCTCCTTGCGGGTGCCGCCGCCGGCCGGCCTGTTCGTACCGCCGCCGGACCGCTTGACCTCGGCCGAGCCGTCCTCGGCGGGGCCGGTGTAGGTCAGCGGCGGCGCGGAGCCGTCGTTGATTCCCTTGGCCTGCACGCCCGCCGGGCGTTCCTTGGTGGCGACCTGCCCCTGCTGGCCTGTCCCCTGCTGCGCGGCCGCGGCGGCGAACTCGGCCAGCCCGCTGGACATCGGCTGCACCACCGGTGCGGTCTGCGGCGCAGCCTCGACCGCCACGTTGAACAGGAAGCCGACCGACTCCTCCTTGAGACCCTCGAGCATGGCGACGAACATGTCGTATCCCTCGCGCTGGTACTCCACCAGCGGGTCGCGCTGGGCCATCGCGCGCAGCCCGATGCCCTCCTTGAGGTAGTCCATCTCGTAGAGATGCTCACGCCACTTGCGGTCGATCACGTTGAGCAGGACGTTGCGTTCCAGCTGCCGCATCGCGCCCTCGCCGCCGATGGCGTCGATCTGCGCCTCCCGCTCGGCGTAGGCCCGCTCGGCATCCTTGATCAACGCGTCCAGCAGTTCCTCGCGGGTCAGCTCGCCGGGCTCGCCGATGGCATCGGAGTCGATCAGGTCATGGTGGTCGATGCTCACCGGGTACAGCGTCTTGAGCGCCTCCCACAGCTTCTCCAGATCCCAGTCCTCGGAGTAGCCCTCGGCCGTCGCACCGTCGACATAGGCCGTGATGACGTCGACCATCATGTCGTGCGCCTGCTGTTGCAGGTTCTCGCCCTCCAGGATCATCCGGCGCTCGTCGTAGATGACCGTGCGCTGCCGGTTCATCACCTCGTCGTACTTGAGGACGTTCTTGCGGACCTCGAAGTTCTGCTGCTCGACCTGGGTCTGCGCGCTCTTGATCGCGCGGGTGACCATCTTGGCCTCGATCGGCACGTCCTCGGGCAGGTTCAGCCTGGTGAGCAGGGTCTCCAGCGTCGCGCCGTTGAAGCGGCGCATCAACTCATCGCCCAGCGACAGGTAGAACCGCGACTCGCCCGGATCACCCTGACGACCGGAGCGGCCGCGCAGCTGATTGTCGATGCGGCGCGACTCGTGGCGCTCGGTGCCCAGCACGTAGAGGCCTCCGGCGGCGCGCACCTCGTCGGCCTCGCCCTTGGCCTCCGCCTTGATGGCGTTGACGGTGGACTCCCAGGCGGCCTCGTACTCCTCGGGTGTCTCCACCGGGTCCAGGCCCTGATCCTTGAGCCGTTTGTCGGCGAGGAACTCGACGTTGCCGCCGAGCACGATGTCGGTGCCGCGGCCTGCCATGTTGGTGGCCACGGTGATGGCGCCACGGCGGCCGGCCTCGGCGATGATGTTCGCCTCTTGCTCGTGGTACTTGGCGTTGAGGACGTTGTGCGGCACCTTGCGCTTGGCGAACTGCCGCGACAGGTACTCCGAGCGCTCCACGGAGGTGGTGCCGATCAGGACCGGCTGGCCCTTCTCGTAGCGCTCCACCACATCGTCGACGACCGCGATGTACTTGGCCTCTTCGGTCTTGTAGATCAGGTCGGACTGGTCCTCGCGGATCATCGGCCGGTTGGTCGGGATGGAGACAACACCCAGCTTGTAGATCTCGTGCAGCTCGGAGGCCTCGGTCTGGGCGGTACCGGTCATGCCGGAGAGCTTCTTGTAGAGGCGGAAGTAGTTCTGCAGTGTGATCGTGGCCAGGGTCTGGTTCTCGGCCTTGATCTCGACGCGTTCCTTGGCCTCGATGGCCTGGTGCATGCCCTCGTTGTAGCGCCGGCCCACCAGCACGCGGCCGGTGAACTCGTCGACGATGATGACCTCGCCGTCGCGGACGATGTAGTCCTTGTCGCGCAGGAAGAGCTCCTTGGCCTTCAGCGCGTTGTTCAGATAGCTGACCAGCGGTGAGTTGGCCGCCTCGTAGAGGTTCTCGATACCCAACTGGTCCTCGACGAACTCGACACCGATCTCGTGCACACCGATGGTGCGCTTACGCAGGTCGACCTCGTAGTGGACGTCCTTCTCCATCAGGGGGGCCAGCCGGGCGAACTCGGCGTACCAGTTGGAGGCGCCGTCGGCCGGACCCGAGATGATCAGCGGGGTGCGGGCCTCGTCGATCAGGATGGAGTCGACCTCGTCGACGATGGCGAAGTGATGGCCGCGCTGCACCATCTCCTGCACGGAGTGGGCCATGTTGTCGCGCAGGTAGTCGAAGCCGAACTCGTTGTTGGTGCCGTAGGTGATGTCGGCGGCGTAGGCGGCCCGGCGCTGGTCCGGGGTCAGCCCGGACAGGATCACGCCGACCTCCAGGCCCAGGAAACGGTGGATACGGCCCATCTGTTCGCTATCGCGTTTGGCCAGGTAATCGTTGACCGTGACGATGTGGGTGCCCTTGCCGGTCAGGGCGTTGAGGTAGGCGGGCATCACGCCGGTCAGGGTCTTGCCCTCACCGGTCTTCATCTCGGCCACGTTGCCGAAGTGCAGCGCCGCACCGCCCATCAGCTGGACGATGAACGGCTTCTGACCGAGCACCCGCCAGGCCGCCTCGCGGGCCACCGCGAACGCCTCGGGCAGCAGGTCGTCGACGTCTTCACCACCGTCGATGCGTTTGCGGAACTCGTCGGTCTTGGCCCGCAGTTCGGCGTCGGAGAGCTTCTCGACGTCCTCGGACAGGGTGTCCACATAGTCGGCCACCTTCTTGAGGCGTTTGACCATGCGGCCTTCACCGAGCCGGAGCAACTTATCGAGCACGCTATTTCCCCTGTGGGTTGACGAATCTGGACGGCCCATGGGCCCGTTCCATCGTAGGCGACCGTTCTGGCAGCCCCCTTAAAAGCGTCCCTGGTGTCGGCACGAGTGTCTGCCGATACCTGCCCGAGCATGCACCGAGCCCCCGGCCGGATCGGTCGGGGGCTCGTGTGGACAGCAGGTCAGGCCGGTCGGATCAGGCCAGTCGGATCAATCCGTAGTCGTAGGCGTGCCTGCGGTAGACCACCGTCGGCCGGTCCGACTCCTTGTCGTGGAAGAGGAAGAAATCATGGCCGACGAGTTCCATCTCGTAGAGCGCGTCATCGACGCTCATCGGGGTGGACTCGTGGGTCTTGGTGCGCACGATGCGGCCGGGCTCGTGCAAATCGGCAGGATCGATGGAGAACGGGTCCGCGGCCGCGGGCGCCTCCTCGGCCGGCAGCATCGCGGTCGCCTCGTGCAGCGATACCGGCGTCTTGTCGCCGTAGTGGATCTTGCGGCGGTCCTTCGTCCGGCGCAGCCGTGCCTCAAGTTTGTTGGCCGCCGACTCCAACGCGGCATAGAAGCTGTCGGCGCACGCCTCGCCGCGCACCACCGGTCCGCGACCGCGCGCGGTGATCTCGACGTGCTGGCAGTTCTTACGCTGGCGGCGATTGCGCTCGTGGTCGAGCTCGACATCGAAAAGGTAGATGGTCTTGTCGAAACGTTCGAGCCGAGCCAACTTCTCCGCGACATAGACGCGGAAGTGCTCAGGTACCTCGACATTTCGGCCCTTGACCACGACCTCGGCGTTCAACGCCGGCGCGTCAGGGGTGTCGTTGCGGTCGCCCATGACCATGGTCGAGTGCTCGGATCGCACGGAATTCGTTGACATACTTGACAACTCATTTCTGTCGGCAGTCGCACGCAGAACGCGTGCCGGGATTGTCACTGATACGCCGACGAGAAACGAGCATGCCGCGCGCCCGCCGGCGTCAGGTGTCGAGTTACCACCTCCCACCACAGTCGGGCAGTCCCGATACCGCACGGGCGCCCGTTTTCGGGTGCCGCCGTGAGGTGTTCACGGGTTGTTGGCATCGACCGTAGTCCGAGTTCACCTGACTGTGCCACCTATTTCGCAGACCTGTTTTCAGTTCTTCATCTGCGGGCAACGACGGCCCGTGAGAATCACGCGCTCGCCAAGGCCAGAACTGCCTGTACAGCAACGCCGGCACCACGCAATGCCCGTACCGATTCGCACGCTGTGGCACCGGTGGTGACGACATCGTCGACGAGGATCACCGCGCCGACCACCGGGCGTGTCACCCGGACCCGGCCCGCCAGGTTGCGCTGGCGCTGGGAACTGGACAGCCCGACGGAGTCCTTGGCGAAGCCCGTCAGGCGCAGCGCTCGGATGACCGTGACACCGGTGAGGTCGGTGGCCGCGGCCGCGCCCACCCGCGCCACCGGGTCCCCGCCGCGCCGGCGCGCGGACAACGCTCGGGTGGGTGCGGTGACGATGGTCAGCGGGGTCTCGATGAGCCCCCAGCCCAGCAGACGGCACAGGCCGATGCGCAGGGTGTGGCCCAGTGGTGCCACCAGGTCGGCCCGGCCGTGTTCCTTGACCGCGATGATCGCGTTGCGGCGTGCGCCGGCATAGCGGCCCAACGCCAGCACCGGCACACCGGGATCGAGGCGGGGCGTGACCACCAGTGGCTGGGCGGCGCGGGCGCGCAGTTCGGCGGCACACGCCGCGCACCAGCGCGTCGATGGCGCACCGCACCCGCCGCATTCCAGCGGCAGCATCAGATCCAGCACACCCGCAAGTGTCGGCGCAGGGTCCGACAACCTGAGACCGACAACCCGGGATGGCTCTAGCCGGGCAGTACGGGTACCGCGCCGGTGACCATCAGCGGCCCGACCTCCGACCAGGTCAGATCGTTGTCGGCTGCCGAACCGGACAGCTGCAGGATCCCCCTGCGGTCGGCCACGTAGACCGTCGAGGGATTGGCCGCGACTACCGACATGGGCACCGCAAGGTTGCCGTTGGGCCCGTCGGAGTTCACGCCGTCGAGATTCACATAGGACACCGGGTGCGCGGCGTCGGTGCGGGTGACGACGATATCGTCGCCGGTCCGCCAGGACAGTGACACCGCGGTGTCACCGAGCCCGAAGCCCAGCCGCCGCGGATAGGTCAGCGCGTATCCCCCACCGGGGGTCTGTTCCACCCCGGCCAGGATCACCTGCCCGTTGATCACCATGGCCGCGCGGGTGCCGTCGCGGGAGAGCTGCAGTTCGGCGATGGCGCCGGGGAACTTGGTCGCCACGGCGGTGGAATCGACCGGGATGCGCGCCGGTTGACCGGACGCGGCCTCCTGCAGGACCCGTACGACGTTGACGCCGTCGACGACGACCCAGATCGCCTCGTCCAGCGACCAGGTCGGTCGGGTCAGCGAACGGCCGTCGAGTGCCTGCGCGGCATCTCCGCCGACCGGTCCGATCCACAGCGAGGACGCCATGTCGGGAGCATCGCGGCGCAGCACCACCACCGAGGCCACCTGCTGGCCGCTGCGCGAGAGGGCCGCGGCGGTCTGGTCGCGCAGCTGCCCGAACGGCCCCGGCACCCGCGGCGCGCGTTGACCGTCGAGGTACACCAGTGACCCGCCGACCAGCGCGTGCAGGCCGGCTCCCGCGCCGTCGGCCGCGCCGGGGTCGCTGGCCGCGACATCGGCGGTGTCCCAGCCCTGGGCGAACCGGTCGTCCAGCGCCGCGCCGTCGGCGTTGATGACGTAGGGACCGTTGATACCGGCCCGCGCGAGAGTCCAGATGATCTGCGCGGCAAGCAGTTGGCGGGTGTGCGGATCGGTGGTGGAGAGATTTTCCAGATCGATGCGCGCGCCGCCGTAGCCGCGGCCCACCCCGGTCTTGCTGCCGTCGGCCCGGGTGACCGGCCCGCGCAACCGCAGCGGGGCGGCCAGCAGATTACGCACCGTGTGCGCCATCTCGGGTCGCGGCCCGGTGATCATCTTCGACATCAGTTCGGTGGCAAGCTGATCGGAGTCCGACACCGCGACGTAGCGCGGGTCGGGCACCACCGTGTTGCCGGTGGGATCGGTGAAGTACAGCGTGTTGCGACGGTAGGTCTGCTGGAACTGCTGCCAGTCCAGGAAGACCCCGTTGGGCAGCCGGTCGATGCGCCATCCCCCGGGTGTCTGCACCAGCTCGATGGGTCCGGGATCGGGCAGCGCACCCTCGGCGGTCTCGAACACCCCGACATCGGACAGTGATCCAAGGATGTCGGCCGCCATCGTGACCGACACCCGGTCCGGTCGCCGTGTCTCGGTGAACACCACACCGTCGATCAGCAGCGCGCTGCCGGCGTCATCCCAACCGCGCGAGGCGGATTCGGTGAGGAACTGCCGGGCGGCCAGGTGCCGATTGGCGGGATCGGCGGTGGCCTTGAGGAATTCGCGGAGCAGCACATCGGGCTCCATACCCGGCGACGGTGTCGGCAACCGTGGCGGCGCCGGACGGTCGACGGTGCCGATAGCCTGCGGCGCAGACGAACTCGGCACCCCGGCGCAACCCGATGCCAGCAGCGCGGCGGTGACCAGCATGCTCAGCACCGCCAGGACGCGTCTCATACGCCCTCCGATTCGCGATCGCGCCTGCCCCGCTCGGCTGAGCTGTCCTTGGTCCGTGCCGCGACGTTGACGGGTTTGAGCGGCAGCGGGCTCGTGGTCACCTTGTGCCCGCGCACCAGCGGCAGTGTCAGCCGGAAGCAGGCACCGTTGCCCGGCTCACCCCAGGCCTCCAGTCGGCCCTGATGCAGCCGGGCGTCCTCGATGCTGATGGCGAGCCCGAGCCCGGTCCCCCCGGAGCGGCGTACCCGCGACGGGTCCGAACGCCAGAAGCGACTGAACACCAACTTCTCTTCGCCGGGGCGCAACCCGACACCGTGATCGCGGACGGTGACGGCGACGGTGTCCTCGTCGGCGGCCATCCGGATCTCCACGGGCTTGCGCTCGGCGTGGTCGATGGCATTGGCGATGAGGTTTCGCAGGATGCGCTCGACCCGGCGGGGATCGACCTCGGCGATGACCCCGTCGGCGGGCATGTCGACGTCCAGCTGCACGGCGGCGTCGGCCGCCAGGTGCCCGACGTTGTCCAATGCGCTCTGCACGGTGGAGCGCAGATCGACCGCCTCGACCGCCAGTTCGGCCACCCCGGCATCGTGGCGGGAGATCTCCAGCAGGTCGGCCAGCAGCGTCTCGAACCGGTCCAACTCGTTGACCATCAGCTCGGTGGACCGCCGCAACGCCGGGTCCAGCTCATCGCTGTGATCGTGGATCAGGTCGGCGGCCATCCGGACCGTCGTGAGCGGGGTACGCAACTCGTGGCTGACGTCGGAGGTGAAGCGGCGCTGCAGATTACCGAACTCTTCGAGTTGGGTGATCTGGCGTGACAGGCTTTCGGCCATATCGTTGAAGGAGACCGCCAGCCGGGCCATGTCATCCTCACCGCGCACCGGCATCCGCTCGGTCAGATGACCTTCGGCGAACCGCTCGGCGATGCGTGAGGCCGACCGCACCGGCAACACGATCTGCCGGGCGACCAACAGTGCGATGGCGGCCAACAATCCGAGCAGCACGATGCCGCCGGTGGCCATGGTGCCGCGCACCAGAGCGATGGTCGATTCCTCGTTGCTCAGCGGGAAGATCAGGTAGAGCTCGAGGTTGGTGACCGTCGAGCGGGCCGAGGCGCCGGGGCTGCCGACGATGAGGGCGGGTCCGGAGAACCCGTCGGTGTGCACACCCGCGTACTGATAGCTGACCTGGCCCGCCTGGACGAAATCCCTTAGTGCGGTCGGAATCTGCTGTACGGGTCCGGCCGCGGTGGCCGCGCGCGGGCCGTCACCGGGGACGACGAGCACCGCGTCGTAGGCGCCGGCGAGCCCGGGCCCCGCATCGGCCTTGCGATCGATCAGGGTGTTGCGGGCCAGCTGCAGGCTGCTGTCCAGCGATCGGGTTTCCTCGCCGCTGACGATGCCGCTGACGGTGTCGCGGGCACGCTCGATCTCCTCGGTTGCCGCCCGCACCTTGACTTCCAGGATGCGGTCGGTGATCTGGCTGGTGAGCACGAAGCCCAGCACCATGATGACGGCCAGGGACAACCCCAGCGTCAACGAGACCACCCGCAGCTGCAGGGACCGGCGCCAGGCGAAACTGACGGCCCGGCCGAGCGCACCGAGTCCGCGCCACACCGGGGACGGCCCCCGAAATCGGCTGCGGACCCGACGTCTGGAGCCGAAGATCACGAATACTGCCGTTCGGTCATCACGACGGCGGTGCCGTGAACGATCACGACGGCGGTGCCGTGAACGATCACGGCGGGCCGGCCTTGTATCCCACCCCTCGAACGGTCAGCACCACCTGCGGATTTTCCGGGTCGGTCTCGACCTTGGCCCGCAGCCGCTGCACATGCACGTTGACGAGTCTGGTGTCGGCGGGATGCCGGTAACCCCAGACCTGTTCGAGCAGCACATCGCGGGTGAACACCTGGCGCGGTTTGCGGGCCAGCGCCACCAACAGGTCGAACTCCAGCGGGGTCAGCGAGATCTGCTCACCGTTGCGGGTGACCTTGTGGGCCGGCACGTCGATGTCGATATCGGCGATCGACAGCATCTCGGCGGGCTCATCGTCGTTGCGGCGCAGGCGCGCCCGCACGCGGGCCACCAGCTCCTTGGGCTTGAACGGCTTCATGACGTAGTCATCGGCGCCGGACTCCAGACCCAGCACCACGTCCACGGTGTCGGTCTTGGCCGTCAGCATCACGATCGGCACGCCCGAGTCCGAGCGCAGCACCCGGCAGACGTCGATACCGTTCATGCCGGGCAGCATGAGATCCAGCAGAACCAGATCAGGACGCAGCTCACGCACAGCGGTGAGCGCCTGGCTGCCGTCGCCGATGACGGCCGTGTCGAAACCCTCGTTGCGCAGGACGATGGTGAGCATCTCGGCCAGTGACGGGTCGTCGTCGACGACCAGGATCCGTTGCCTCATGGTGACCATGGTGTCACCACAAGGCGACAAAACCAGGGTGCCACGCGGGGTGCTGGGCGGTGAACCTCAGGCCGTCGTCATGCCCGCGGCCAGCGCCGCCGCCTCGACGTCGGGTCCGACCACCATCCACCGCCCGCCCCAGTCCGCGGCGGCCAACTGGGCGTACACCGCGCCGGTGCGCCGCTGCAGACCACCGTCGCGCTCATAGGCGTCGCGCGCGCGGTCGGCCTCGCCGGCCGCCCGGCTGATGGCACGCTCGGCGGCCAGCTCTACCGGAACATCGAGCAACACTTGATAATCCGGGGCAGGCAGGGCGAAGCGCCCGTATTCCAGGTCGCCGACCCACTCGACCACGTCACCGGCGCCGTCCTGGTGGAGCCGGGCGGCACTGTAGGCGGCGTTGGAGGCGACATAGCGGTCAAGGATCAGCACATCGTGTTCGGCGAGCAGGCCCCGGATGTCGGCGGCAGCCCCCGAGCGGTCCAGCGCGAACAACATCGCCATCGCATAAACCGACTCGGCGAGGTCACCGTGCCCGCCGTGCAGCGCCTCGGCGGCCAGATCGGCATGGATCGACACGCCGTAGCGCGGGAACGCCAGGGTCGTCACGGACTTGCCTTCGGCCTCGAACGCCGCGCGCAGACCGTCGGTCAACGTTCGCTTGCCTGCCCCGTCGAGGCCCTCGATCACGATGAGCACGCGGCGAGCGTAGCCGACGCGCTACCCGCCGAACACCCATCCGAGGATCGTCAGCCCCACCATCGCGAACAACAGCAATGCGGGCACGACGGTGGTCAGCGAGGTCGCACCGAGCACCGCGACCACCAGCCCGCAGGCACCCGCCAGGGTGAGGAAGATCAACCGCAGCGCCACGAGAATGTGGCGGGCCGACGCCGCCCGCAAGACCGCCGACGGGACCATCCGCAGTGTCCAGCACACCGCCGCAATCGGCGCCGCGGCCAGGATTGCGGTGAAAACCCTTGCCAGAACTGTCGATTGGCCTTGCTCGTGCAGCGTGAAGATGGCGAACATCGCCGCGGCGAGCAGCACCGTTGACGCCGTCGCCATCCGCAGCACGCGGGTGATGGCCAGCGCGATGTTGCCCAGCGCCGTCTGCGCCAGTCCGGGATCACACCGCATGGCCTGCAGCAGACCACGCAACGCCGCGGTGTTGGTGCCCCACCGCAACCGACTGACCGCCAGATTGTGGATGGCCAGCCCATGCCCGGGATCGATCCGCAGCGCCGCCAGGTAGTCCGGTTCGGCGGCGGCCAGTCCGCTCACCTTCTGTTGTAGGTCACCACGCAGCACCCAGGCATCCGCCGAGGCCGGGGACAGCCGCAGTGCCTGGTCGACCACGGCCAACGCCTCGGCGTGCCGATCGGCCTCCCGCAGCAGGCTGGCGTAGGTGTATTGCGCCAGCGGCGAATCGGGGTGGGCGGCGGCGGTCTGCCACGCCAGCGTCAGCGCCTCCTGCACCCGGCCCTGACCGTAGAGCGTCAACGCCTGTGTCCCCCTGGCGGCGATATCGTCAGCCACTGATCCCCCACGGTGTCGCCGATTCCGATGTCCGCACGACCTTAGAACTGGCCGCAGTTGGGTCTGGTCGGCACCCCGTTGAAGCGGTCGGCAATCCACTGCATCGCGGGCTCACCGTCGACGAGCATCGGCAGCGCGTGGTTGACGACGGCCTTGTTGAGGAAAGGCGGTTGCTCGTTGGTGCGGAACTCGACGTCGGCCCCCTTGGCGCACCAGTCCTTGCCGAGTTGGACCGATGGCGCATACGGCACCAGCGGATCGAACCGGTTGTGGTTGATCATCACGGGCGCATCGGGTTTGAGCGTGCCCAGCTTCTGCAGGTCGAGCAGCCCGCGGAACTGGGGGTCGGTCAGCAGGACGTCGATCGGGCCGTTGAAGTAGGGCTGCAGATGCCGGAACATGAACTTGGTCAGCGTCTCCGGGACGCACTGGTCTCTGGTCTTGTCCACGAAGTCCATCCCGCGCGGGGTGAGCAGTCCGCGAATCTTGCCCGCCACCTCCGGGTAGGTCTGGAACACGCTGTTGAGCGCGTAGCCGATCACCCCCACCAGCGCGCTGCCATCGGCGAACGGGATCAGTGCGGCCAGGTCGGCCGGCGGCGCTCCGGCATAGGTGCCGACGATATCGAGTTCGGGGGCGTAGGCCGAGGCGAGTTCGGCCGCCGAGGCGGCCGCGCCGCCACCCTGGGAGTAGCCCCAGAACGCCACGGGACCGTCGGGGGGCAGCGAGGTGTCGGGCAACGCCTGCGCCGCGCGCGCCGCGTCGAGCATCGCCTGTCCCTGGGACAGCCGGTTGACGTAGGTGTGGGTGACCCCGATGGTGCCCAGGCCCTCGTAATCGGTCATCACGATGGCGAAGCCGCGCGCGACCATGGTCGCCACGAACATCTCCTCGTAGTTGAAGGTGAAGTCCAGATACGGCGACCAGTGAATGCCCTGGTTGAACCCCCGCGACGGTGCGCACTGGTCCCCCTGGCCCTGGGTGCCGGGGCCGTAGACGATCAGCGGCCGCGGACCCCGGCCGGGCCACGGCGCCCACGGCTCGAAATAGGTGCCGGTCACCACATCCGGGTTGCCGCGCCCGTCGGTGCTGCGATACATGATGCGGGTGCCATTGGCCATGATGTGGCCGAGCTGGCCGGACGGCTCGAGCACCAGCCGGGACGGTTCGGTGCGCACGAGCGCACCCGGCGGCACATCCGGCAACGGATTCGGTGGGGTGTAGAAGGCGGTGTATTCGTCTTCGTTGTAGTACGGATACCAGTCATCGGCATGAGCCAATCCGCTTGTCAGACAACCGATGACAACCCCGAAGGACATCACGACGAACAGCGCCCCGGCCCGAATCACTACCGGACAGTAACAAAGAGGTCGCCGATTGACCACGGATTCGTTACGTTTCGTCCGACGGCCAAGGTGTAACGCCCCCGGCGCGCTCCACCGCCGCGGATCACCCCGGACAGCAGGACGCCGCGACGGCACATGCGGCCGTCGCGGCGTCTACTGCTACTTCAGTTGGGTCGAGCGATCAGTACCGGTAGTGCTCCGGCTTGTACGGACCCTCGACGTCGACGCCGATGTACTCGGCCTGATCCTTGCTGAGCTTGGTCAGCGTGCCGCCGAGTGCCTCGACGTGGATCTTGGCGACCTTCTCGTCGAGGTGCTTGGCCAGGCGGTAGACCTCGTTGTCGTACTCGTCGTTCTTGGTCCACAGCTCGATCTGCGCGATGACCTGGTTGGAGAAGCTGTTGCTCATCACGAACGAGGGGTGCCCGGTGGCGTTGCCCAGGTTGAGCAGGCGGCCCTCGCTCAGCACGATGATCGACTTGCCCGACTCACCGAAGGTCCACTCGTCCACCTGCGGCTTGATGTTGATCCGGGTGGCACCCGAGCGCTCCAGGGCGGCCATGTCGATCTCGTTGTCGAAGTGGCCGATGTTGCCGAGGATCGAGTGATCCTTCATCGCCTTCATGTGGTCGAGGGTGATGATGTCCTTGTTACCGGTCGAGGTGATGACGATGTCGGCATCGCCGATCGCCTGCTCGACGGTCACCACGTCATAACCGTCCATCAGCGCCTGCAGGGCGTTGATGGGATCGATCTCGGTGACCTGGACGCGGGCGCCCTGACCGGCCAGCGACTCCGCGCAGCCCTTGCCGACATCGCCGTAACCGCAGATCAGCACCTTCTTGCCGCCGATGAGGGCATCGGTGCCGCGGTTGATGCCGTCGACCAGCGAGTGGCGGGTGCCGTACTTGTTGTCGAACTTGCTCTTGGTGACCGAGTCGTTGACGTTGATGGCCGGGAAGGCCAGTTCACCTGCGGCGGCGAACTGGTACAGCCGCAGCACGCCGGTGGTGGTCTCCTCGGTGACACCCTGGACCGACTCGGCGATCTTGGTCCACTTGTCCTTCTCGGTCTCGAAGCGCTCGCGCAGCACGCCGAGGAAGACCTTCCATTCGGCCGAGTCGTCCTCTTCGGCGGGCGGGACGACGCCGGCCTTCTCGTACTGTGCGCCGCGCAGCACCATCATGGTGGCGTCGCCACCGTCGTCGAGGATCATGTTGGCCGGCTCGTTCGGCCAGGTCAGCATCTGCTCGGCGGCCCACCAGTACTCCTCCAGCGTCTCGCCCTTCCAGGCGAAGACGGGGGTGCCCTTGGGCTCGTCGACGGTGCCGTGCGGGCCGACGACGATCGCGGCGGCGGCATGGTCCTGGGTGGAGAAGATGTTGCAGCTCGCCCAGCGCACCTCAGCACCGAGCGCAACCAGCGTCTCGATCAGCACGGCGGTCTGCACGGTCATGTGCAGCGAACCCGAGATGCGCGCGCCCTTGAGCGGCTGCACGTCGTGGTACTCGCGGCGCAGTTCCATCAGACCGGGCATCTCGTGCTCGGCCAGACGGATCTCCTTGCGGCCGAATTCGGCGAGCGAAAGGTCGGCGACCTTGTAGTCGATGCCGTTGCGGACATCGGCGGTCAACGCAGTCATAAGTGGTCAGAGCCCCTTTTGTGTCGTTCGTCATCACTGGAGGCAGGCCTGCACGATACGGCGCGGGCCATGCCGAAACCCGTAGCCTGCGGGCTCGCGGGACAGGGCCAACGGATCATCGACGGCGCTCTGCCAGCTACGGGGTATCGCCTTACACCGTAGCCGAAAACGCCGCTGTCCAACCCCGTCCCCCGTCGGCGGATACGCCGACGGTCTGCGATGCGGTTTCGGCGTATCCGCGCCGGGGTACCAAGCCGCTCGCGTTCAGCACAGAGCGGGAGGTCGACCATGCGTGCTCACCCGGCCACCCGCGACGGCGACACCGTACGCCGGTCGCTGATATCGCTGGCCGTGCTGAACTTCTTCCTCGCCGACGCCCGCGACGGCCTCGGCCCGTTCTTGGACGCCTTTCTCGCCACCCGCGGCTGGTCGTCGGTGGCGCTCGGCGCGATCGCCACCACCGGCGGATTGATCGGGCTGGTGGTCACGCCGCTGTTCGGGGCGCTGGTCGACGGATCCCGGCGCAAACGCGCGCTGGTCGCCGGTCCGGTGGTCGTGGTGACGGCGGTCGCGTTGCTGACCCTGATCGCCCCGACCGGACCGATCGTGTGGGTGGGCCAGGTCGGCACGGCGGTCGTCGGCGCCGTCATCGGCCCGGCGATGATGGGCCTGACCCTGGGGTTGGTCGGCGAACGGGTCTTCGGCAGGCAGGTCGCCCGCAACGAATTCTGGAACCATGTCGGCAACGTGGCCTCGTTGACCGCGGTCTTCGTCCTGGTCTCGCTCTACGGGGATCGGGCGATCATCGGGCTGATGCTGGTGACCGCCGCCGGTGCGGTGCTGGCCGCGTTCTGCGTCTCGGCGTCGGACATCGACCACGACACCGCGCGCGGCCTCGCCGGTCCCGATGGCGATGGCGATGGCGATGGCGATGGCGATGGCGGTGGCGGTGGCGGTGGGGAACGTCCGTCGGGCCTGCGGACACTTGTCACGACACCCGGGCTGGTGGTGTTGGCGCTGGTGTTGTTGATGTTCCACTTCGGCAATGCGCCGATGAGCAGGCTGATCGCCCAGGACTTCGCCATCGAACTGGACACCCCGTTTCGCACCACGGCCATCATCACCGGGGTGGCCCAGGTGTCGATGATCGCCGCCGCGGTCGCGGCGCCGGCGGCGATCCGGCGTTTCGGGTTGTCCACGGTGCTGCTCATCGGCCTGTGCGCGCTGCCGGTCCGCGGACTGATCGCCGGTACCGTTCCCGGCTTCTGGACGATCTTCCCGGTGCAGATGCTCGACGGGGTCGGCGCCGGCCTGGTCGGCATCGTCACCCCGGTCGCCGTGGAGCGACTGTTGGCGGGCACCGGGCGCTTCAACGTCGGTTTCGCCGCGGTGATGACGGTGCAGGGTGTGGGGGCCTCGCTGAGCAATGTGATCGCCGGGGCCGTGGTGTCCGCGCGCGGCTACCACGCCTCACACCTGTTGAGCGGGTTGATCGCGGTGACCGCGATCGCACTGTTCCTGCGTTACCGCAGATTCATCGTGCGGCCGGACCACGAGAGCCTCGACGGCGTCACTGCGGTCCCGGGTCGATGACGCCGTAGCGCTCGGCGAACGGGGACATCAGGCGGGCCAGATCGCGGGCGACGTCATGATCGGCCTCCGGCGGCATCGACACGTAGCTCATCGCCAGCCGGACGATGGCGCGGGCAAGCACCCCGGCATCCTCGTCGGTGGCCTTGATCCAGCTGCTCTGGAAGGTGGAGGTCAGCCGCTGCGAGCAGCGGCTGATGATGGGCCCACTGTCGGTCGTGATGATCTGCAGCAGGTCGGGTTTGGCCTCACCGTTGAGCAAGGAGATGACCAGCGGATCGGACGCGGACTCGAAGAAGAAGGCCCGGAAGCCCTCCAGGAACGCCTCGTACACCTGCCCGATGTTGTTCGCGATGGCCGCATCGACGGCGTTGACCAGGCGGTCGGCCAGCCGCAGGGCATACCCCTGCGCCAAGCCCTGTCGTGAGCCGAACTCGTTGTAGATGGTCTGTCTGCTGATGCCCGCGGCCCGCGCCACATCGGTGAGCGTGATCGAGGACCAGTCGCGCACCAGCAGCATCTCGCGCATGCCGTCGAGGATCGAATCGCGCAGCAGCACCCGCGATGCCTCCGCATACGGCACGCGGGTGGCGCCGGACCGCGGTGCGTTCATGACCGCGACCCTATAACTTTCGCGCCGATCCGTTGCGACCGTCACGGCCGGGCGATCTCCACCATGTCGAAATCGGACTTGGCCGCACCGCAGTCGGGGCAGCTCCAGTCCTCGGGGATGTCCTCCCAGCGGGTGCCCGGCGCGATACCGTCCTCGGGCCAGCCCTTGGCCTCGTCGTACTCGAATCCGCATTGCACGCAGACGAACAGTTTGTAGTCCATGTCATTCCTTCCGTCGGTGTCGATGGTCTGGTGTCGATGGTCTGGTCTCGATGCTCCCAGCCGGTCTCAGACGGCTTCGAAATCGACCTTCTCGCGGACCGCGCAGTCCGGGCAGGTCCAGTCATCGGGTACCGCGTCCCAGTTGGTGCCTGGCGGAAAGCCTTCGCGCGGAGCGCCTTTGGCCTCGTCGTAGACGAAATCGCAGCCAGGGCAACGGTAGGCGGCCACGCTCATGCCCTCCGCTCGTCGCGCGAGGGTCCCCCTGCGCTTCGCGCGGACGGTGCCCCCACATCTCCTGCCCCGTACTTGGCGAGCACCTTGTCCCGCATCCGCGGATGGATGTTGGCCCGGGTGATGTCACCGTCGTAGTGGGCCAGCACCCGGTGATCCATCACCTTGCGCCACAACGGCGGGAAGTAGGTCAGCCCGATCATCGAGGCGTAACCGCTGGGCAGGTTCGGTGCGCCGTCCATGCTGCGCAGCGTCTGATAGCGCCGGGTGGGGTTGGCGTGGTGATCGCTGTGCCGCTGCAGGTGGTAGAGGAACAGGTTGGTCACGATGTGATCGGAGTTCCAGCTGTGCGACGGGGCGCACCGTTCGTAGCGGCCGGACTCCAGCTTCTGCCTCAGCAGACCGTAGTGCTCCAGGTAGTTGACGGTCTCCAGCAGGGCGAAGCCGTAGATCGCCGAGATCAGGATGTACGGGATCAACCCGAGACCGAAGATCGCCAGCAGGGCGCCGTAGAACACCACCGACATCGCCCAGGCGTTGAGCACATCGTTCGACCAATGCCACGTGGACTTCCCGGCACGCTCCAGCCGTTTGGCCTCCAACTCCCAGGACGACTTGAGACTGCCCCACACGCTGCGCGGCAGGAACTCCCAGAAGGTCTCGCCGAACCGCGCCGAGGCCGGATCTTCCGGGGTGGCGACGCGAACGTGGTGACCGCGGTTGTGCTCGATGTAGAAGTGCCCATATCCGGTCTGCGCCAAGGTGATCTTGGACAGCCAGCGCTCCAGCGAGTCCTTCTTGTGGCCCATCTCGTGCGCGGTGTTGATACCGACGCCGCCGAGCACACCCACCGAGAGGGCGAGCCCGATCTTCGCCGGCCAGCCGAGGCCACCGTCGAAGCCGAGCCAGCTCAGGTCCGTCGCCGTGAACAGGTACGCCCCGAAGATGACGCTGGCGTACTGGCAGGGAATGTAGGCATAGGTGCAGTACCGGTAGTACTTGTCGTTCTCCAGGCGTTCCATGACCTCATCGGGCGGGTTCTGCCCGTCCGGGCCGAAGAAGCGATCCAGGATCGGCAACAGTCCATAGACCAACAGCGGGCCGACCCAGAACGGGACCTGCGCCGCGATATGCCAGCCGACGTTGTTGAAGGCCCAGACCAGCGGCAGCATCACGAACAGTGCCGTCGGGGCGATCAACCCCATCAGCCACAGGTACCGCTTGCGGTCACGCCATTCGGTCGCGGGAACATCCACGGCCCCGTGGTCGATCTGCGATGTCATCTGCCCTACCCCTCTGTGAGGACTGTCACGTGCAGACTTGACTATAGATCGTTGTTTGTCTGACGTCTAGACAAATTGCACTGATTTGTACAAATCGGCGCCGGTGCAGGGCCACGCCCTGCAGGCAGTGGCCGTTTCGGGCATGCCGAAGACGGCTCACACCTCATGGGTTGGGCACCGCTGGATTGGGCACCGATGGATTGGGCACCGCTGGGTCGATCACCGACCCCCCGGACGGGACAGCCGCGCTGAGTCGTCAGATGCCGACGGTCACCCGGAACAACCGGGCCGGTTCGTCGGCGGACAGCCGCACCGGGCCGCCGTCGGCGGCGACCCAGGCCGAGGCGCCGCGGGCCAGCGTGACGGCCTTGTCGTCATCCTTGGAGCTGGTGTCGTCCTCGGAGCTGGTGTCGCCCTTGTCCTCGTGGGCCTCGGCGTGCACGCGCACGGTGCCGTCGATGCACAACAGGATCTGCGGGCCCTCGTGATCGGCAGGCACGTCGACCTCGACACCCAACCGATCACCGTCCAACTGCAGCACCGAGACCGCGAACTCGGTGGCCGGGGTGTCATAGACCAGTTCGACGCCACCGTGCTCGAGCCGCGGCAGGATCGGCGCATCGTCGGTGGGCGTGAAATCCAGCACCCGCAGCAGTTCGGGCACGTCGACGTGCTTGGGTGTCAGACCGCCGCGTAATACGTTGTCGGAGTTGGCCATCACCTCGAACCCGATACCGTGCAGGTAGGCGTGCAGGTTACCGGCGGGAAGATAGATCGCTTCCCCCTCGGCCAATGTGATCCGGTTCAGCAGCATCGCCGCCAGCACGCCGGCGTCACCGGGATACCGCTCACCCAGTTCCAGGATCGTCTTGGCCTCGGCATGGAAGTCGGTCGCACCGGAACGTAGGTAGTTGATGGCCCCGTCGAGCACCGAGGGGACGAGCACGTCGAGATCGGGCTGCGGGAACGTGATCCAGGTGGTGAACAGTGCGCGCAGACCGTCGGCGTCGGACTGGTCGGTGAGCAGGGTGATGAACGGATCCAGCGCGGGCACCTCGAGGGCGCGCATGAATTCGGCGGTCCTGGCGGCCGGGCGGAACCCGGCCAGCGCCTCGAACGTCCCGAGCGCGATGATGATCTCGGGCTTGTGGCTGCGGTCGCGGTAATTGCGGGTCGGCGCGTTGACCGGGATGCCCAGGTGATTCTCCAGCTCGAAGCCCTGGACGGCCTGCTGGGCGCTCGGATGCGCCTGCAGCGAGAGTGGCTCGTCGGCGGCGAGCACCTTGGCCAAGAACGGCAGTGCGTCACCGAACCGCGCCCTGGCTCGGCTGCCGAGCTGACCCTCCGGGTCAGCGGTGATCATCTCCAAAAGCGAGCGCTCACCGGCGGCCGTCGCGCAGTGCGCGGGATCACCAGGATGGGCACCCAGCCACAGCTCGGCCTCGGGATTCGCTGTCGGACTTGGCCTTCCGGTGAACTCGGCGATCGCGGTCCGCGATCCCCAGGCATACTTCCGGATGGCTCCACGGAGCAGGTTCACGCTGTCAACCTCGCGCCAATCGCAGGTACACGGCCGTCATCTCCAACCGCACCGCCACCATCGCCAGTTGCTGTTCGGGACGGCTGCCGACGGCCGACGGCGCGGCGTCGGGCACATCGTCGGCGCTGACGACGTCGAGATCGGGGAAGCCCTCGGTCCGGGCGACCACCGCCGGACGCTGGGCATCGGAGGTCAGCACGAGCGTGCGCACCCGCGACGGCAGCGGACCGTCGAGCTCCTCGTCGTGGAACAGCGCGGTCTCGTAGTCCACGGGGGCGGCGTCGAGGCGGGCCAGCGCGCCGAGGGCGTCGGTCAACCCGACCGCGGCGACCACCTGACTCGCCACCTTCAGCAATACCGTCGCACTGTGCTGGGCCAGGGCCACCGTCGCCGCACTGTCGCCAGCCAACACGACCTCGCGTCCGGTCAGCCGCTCGGCCAGTGTCTTGGCCGGGTTGGTGAACAGCTCGCGGCCGGCGCTGTTACGCAACGCCTCGGCGTCGAGTTCGTCGGCGAGGGCGTCGATGTCGACCCGCAGCCCGCGGTCGAGCACCGCCAGGATCGCCACTCCGGCAGCCAGATAACGGGTCGACGAGAATTCTTCCGGCACCGCCAGCCGCGGAGCCAGCACGGCGGCCCGGCCCGCGGTCGCCTCGCGCAGCGGGCCCTCGTACGGGGCCACCAGTACCACCCGTGCACCCCGTCGCACACCCGTGGCCGCAGCCGAAACCAGCGCCGGGTCACCGGCGTCGGCGCCCGCGACCACCACCACATCCAGCGCGCCCGTCCACGGCGGCACCTCGGCGGCCACCACGATCGGCACCGCCGTCGCCCCGGCGAGCGCGGCCGCGAGCATCGTGCCCGCCGCACGTGCCGGGCCGCCGTCGGCCACCCAGATCAGGGTGCGCGCAAGACCGTCGGCACGCACCTGCTCGAGTGCGCCCTCGCCCACCGCGGCCGCCATGGCGCGCACCTGCGCGCCGGCCATCGCGGCCGCCCGCAACAATCCGTCCCGGTCGGCAGCCAGCAGTCCCTCGACATCGTCGAGGTCAATGGTGGCGGCCCGGGCGGTCATGGCGCGGGCTCACTGGCCTGCAGCCGACCACCGTCGTCGGTCTGCGCCGAAATCAGCGCAGCCACCTCATCCACCACCTCGGCCACCTCGTCGGTGGTGCGCGCCTCCACGTTGAGCCGCAACAACGGCTCGGTGTTGGAGGTGCGCAGGTTGAACCAGCGCCCCGCACCGAGATCCACCGTCACCCCGTCCAGATGATCGAGGGACTGAGTGCGGCTACCAAAAGCGGTCAGCACGGCGTCGACCGTGGCCGGAGCGTCGGTGACGGTGAAGTTGATCTCCCCGGAGGCCTCGTAGCGCTGATAGTCGGCCATCAGCTCCGAGAGCGGACGTTGCTGTTCCCCGAGCGCGGCCAGCACGTGCAGCGCGGCGAGCATACCGGAATCGGCACCCCAGAAATCACGGAAGTAATAGTGCGCGGAATGCTCGCCGCCGAAGATGGCACCCGTCTCGGCCATCAGTGCCTTGATATAGGAGTGGCCGACGCGCGAACGCACCGCCGTCCCACCGCGTTCGATGATCAATTCGGGCACCGCGCGCGAGGTGATGAGGTTGTGGATGACCGTGGCGCCGATCTCGCGGCCCAGTTCCCGGCCGGCCACCAATGCGGTCACCGCAGAGGGAGACACCGGCCTGCCCAACTCGTCGACGACGAAACAGCGATCGGCATCACCGTCGAACGCCAATCCGATATCGGCGCGGGTGTCCAGCACATGCTTCTGCAGGTCCACCAGGTTGGCCGGGTCCAGCGGATTGGCCTCATGGTTGGGAAACGTTCCGTCGAGCTCGAAATACAGCGGCAGCACGGTGATCCCGGCGATCGACTCGAGCACGGCCGGAGTCGTATGCCCGCCCATGCCGTTGCCCGCGTCGACGGCCACCCGCAGTGGGCGCAGCTCGGCGAGGTCCACCAGTGAGCGCAGGAAGTCGCCGTATTCGGCCAGCACGTCGCGGTCGGTGACGGTTCCGGTGGGGCCGTCGTGGGCGGGTACACCGTCGATCACCTCTTGGGCGACGGTGGCCAAGCCGGTTTCGCGGCCCACCGGCTTCGCCCCCGCACGGCACAGTTTGATGCCGTTGTAGGCGGCCGGGTTGTGGCTGGCGGTGAACATCGCACCGGGACAGTCCAGCAGGCCGGAAGCGAAGTAGAGCTGGTCGGTCGAGGCCAGCCCGATCCGCACCACGTCGAGACCCTGGGCGGTCACACCCTCGGCGAACGCGTCCGACAGCGCGGGCGAACTGGCGCGCATATCGTGCCCGATCACCACCTTGTCCACCGAGCGATTCCCCTCGTCGCGGACCAGCCGGGCGAACGCCCCGCCGACATCGCGGACGAATCCCTCGTCGATCTGTTCTCCGACCAGACCTCGCACGTCGTAGGCCTTGATGACGGCGTGGACAGCCTCAGCGGGCCGAGACATGGCTCTCCTCGCTCTCTCGGTCGACGGGGAATCTCTGAAGGGACAGCTCTGCAAGCCAGCCTAGTGGCTCGCCCTGCGCGCCGCGGCGGGTCCCGCCTCAGTGAACGCGGTGCGGCTACCTCCGGCCGACCCTGACCGGGCTATTCCGACGGCGGATCCGGGAGAACCCGCAGATGGCCGCGCCGGCGCCCGTTGGGTTCGGGCCGACGGACCGGCGGCGCCATCAACGCACCTCCGGGCATACCGGTCGTGGGATCGGAGAATCCGGCGGTGACGCCGTTGACCGTGGAGGCCATTCCCTCGCGTCCCTCGCGTCCCTCGCGGACCGCATCGGCGAGCGCGACGAGATCATCCTCGTCGGGGTTGGCCGGCAGCGGGCCGGCGTGGCGCACGAGTTCCCACCCACGCGGGGCGGTGATGCGTCCGGCATGCACGACGCACAGGTCCCAGGAATGTGGCTCGGAGACGGTGGCCAACGGCCCGACGACCGCTGTCGAGTCCGAATAGACGAAGGTCAGCGTCGCCACGGCGTAGTGCGGGCACCCGGGCCTGCAGCAGCGACGGGGAACGTTCACGCCCCGAAGATTATCGTGTGGGCCCGCCGCGGGGGTCCGGACACGCGCGCCGCGGTCCGCCGATCTCCAACCGTTACCGCTTGATGATCAACCGTTACCATCTGTCCCGTGGCGCAGCGCAACCATCTCCGATCACGCCGCGGGCGTGGAATGCGCGGCCCGTTGTTGCCGCCGACCGTCCCCGGCTGGCGTAGCCGCGCCGAGCGATTCGACATGGCGGTCCTGGAAGCCTACGAACCGATCGAACGCCGGTGGCACAGTCGGGTCGCGACGTTGGACGTGGCGGTGGACGAGATACCCCGCATCGCACCGAAGGATCCCGAGAGCGTGCAGTGGCCGCCCGAGGTCGTCGCCGACGGGCCGATCGCCCTTGCCAGACTGATCCCGGCGGGGGTGGATGTCCGCGGCAACTCCACGCGGGCACGAATTGTGTTGTTCCGCAAGCCGATCGAGCGTCGGGCCAAAGACACCGACGAACTCGCCGACTTGCTTCACGAAGTTCTGGTGGCGCAGGTGGCCACCTATCTGGGAGTGGATCCCGACGTCATCGACGCACCGGCCGACGACGCCTGACGCACAGCGTCAGATGATGCCGCGCTTGAGGCGGCGACGCTCGCGCTCGGACAGTCCGCCCCAGATGCCGAATCGCTCGTCGTTGGCCAGGGCGTACTCCAGGCAGCGATCACGCACCTCGCAGCCCTGGCAGATGCGCTTGGCTTCGCGCGTCGAGCCGCCCTTCTCGGGGAAGAACGCCTCGGGATCAGTTTGCGCGCAGAGGCCACGCTCCTGCCACTGATCGTCATCGTCGTCGGACGGCACGGCGAGCTCGGCGCGGTCAGACACCAGGCTCAGCTGCGGACGTGCGATGACATCGTTGGATTCCGGACCGGCAGCGGTGTGCGGTGCGCTGCCCACTGAACCGAGCATCCGGTTGTCGAACCGGAGCACGCGGTCGAGATCGACCTGCTCAAAAGACATGTTCCGCCTCCTCACCTACTTGATTGTTCCCCACGGGTGGAGCCCCTGCCGGATCGTGAAAACGCAAACCCCACCAGCACTACCCCAGCTATCACTATTGTGATGTCCAGCCATCCCATTCGAACAGACGATCGAATGTCGG
The DNA here is from genome assembly GCF_006715585.1 of Arthrobacter sp. SLBN-53. NCBI lineage: Bacteria > Bacillati > Actinomycetota > Actinomycetes > Micrococcales > Micrococcaceae > Arthrobacter > Arthrobacter sp. SLBN-53. The sequence goes on along the minus strand of NZ_VFNN01000001.1, from coordinate 4,220,094 downwards.
TCTGCGCCACCGCAACCGGAGGCGAACCAGGAATGACACTGATGTGATTAGACACTTGTTAGCTGTCTCGGTCAAGCGGAATGGCTAGTTTTCATACCATCTCGTGACGTAGATCCGGCGTGTCCATGTTCCGGCGTGTTCGCCACACCCCGGGTGGCGACGACGCGTCGGGTCGACTGGCCTAGGGTTTGAAGCCGTGAAGGTCACCGTTCTGGTCGGCGGCGTGGGCGGCGCCCGGTTCCTGCTCGGGGTCCAGCATCTGTTGCGGCTGGGCCAGTTTGCCGACCCCTCCGGCACACCTGTGCACGAGGTGACGGCAGTGGTCAACGTCGGTGACGATGCCTGGATGTTCGGCGTCCGCATCTGCCCGGACCTCGATACGTGCATGTACACCCTCGGCGGCGGCATCGACCCCGAACGCGGCTGGGGGCACCGCGACGAAACCTGGCACGCCAAGGAGGAACTGGCCGCCTATGGCGTGCAGCCCGATTGGTTCGGGCTCGGCGACCGCGATCTGGCCACCCATCTGGTGCGCACCCAGATGCTGCGGGCGGGCTACCCGCTGTCGCAGGTGACCGAGGCGCTGTGCGCACGATGGCAACCCGGGGCGCAGTTGCTACCGGCCAGCGACGACCGCAGCGAGACCCACGTGGTGATCACCGATCCCGACGGGGAGCGCAAGGCCATCCACTTCCAGGAGTGGTGGGTGCGCTACCGCGCCAAGGTGCAGACACACAGTTTCGCGTTCGTGGGTTCGGACAAGGCAACGGCCGCACCCGGCGTGGTCGACGCGATCACCGGTGCCGACGTGGTGTTGGTCGCCCCGTCCAACCCGGTGGTCAGCATCGGTTCCATCCTCACCGTCGGCGGGATCCGTGCCGCGCTGCGTTCCACGCCGGCGCCGGTCATCGGCTACTCCCCGATCATCGCCGGAAAGCCCTTGCGCGGCATGGCCGACGAATGCCTGTCTGTGATCGGTGTCGAATCGTCCTCGGAAGCCGTTGGACGGCACTACGGCGCACGCAGCGGCGTCGGCATCCTGGACGGCTGGTTGATCGATCAGGGCGACAGCGCCCAGATCGACGGCGTCACCGTCGCCCAGGCCCCGTTGCTCATGTCCGAACCCGCCGTGACCGCCGAGATGGTGCGCGCCGGGCTGAACCTGGCGGGGCTGACGCTGTGAGTGCCGAGCACGGCAGCGCGGGTGGCCTCGAGATCATCCCCGTCACCGGTCTCGGTGAGTTCCGGCCCGGTGATGATGTGGCCGCGGCCGTGGCCGGGGCCGCACCGTGGTTGCGTGATGACGATGTGCTCGTCATCACCAGCAAGGTGTTGTCCAAGGCAGAGGGGCGTATTGTCGCCGCACCCACCGATCCCGACCAACGGGATGCGTTGCGCCGCAAGCTTATCGATGACGAGGCTGTGCGCGTGCTCGCCCGCAAGGGCAAGACGCTGATCACCGAGAACGCCATCGGGCTTATCCAGGCCGCCGCCGGGGTGGACGGCTCGAATGTCGACGCCGCCGAGTTGGCCCTGCTACCGGTGGATCCCGACGCCAGCGCCGCCGCCCTGCGCGACGGTCTGACGACGCACCTCGGCGTGCGGGTGGGCGTCGTCGTCACCGACACCATGGGACGCGCCTGGCGCAACGGGCAGACCGATGTGGCCATCGGCGCCGCCGGACTGACGGTGCTGCACGGCTATGCCGGTGCTCACGATGTGCACGGCAACGAGCTGGTGGTGACCGAGATCGCGGTGGCCGACGAACTCGCCGCCGCGGCAGATCTGGTCAAGGGCAAGCTCACCGGGATACCGGCGGCGGTGGTCCGCGGGCTGACCGTGCACGACGACGGCTCCAACGGCCGCACCCTGGTGCGCAGCGGGCGCGACGACCTGTTCTGGCTGGGCACCGCCGAGGCCATCGAACTCGGCCGCCACCAGGCGCAGTTGTTGCGCCGGTCGGTACGGACCTTCGACACCGCAGAGGTGCCGCCCGCTCTCATCGAGGCCGCCGTCGCCGAGGCGCTGACGGCACCCGCACCCCATCACACCCGACCGGTGCGATTCGTGTGGGTGCGCGAGCACTCGACGCGCACCCGGCTGCTGGAGGCGATGCGGGCGCGCTGGGAAGCCGACCTCATCGGCGACGGCCGCTCCCCCGAGGACGCCGCACGCCGCGCGCAACGGGGCCGATTACTCTACGACGCACCCGAACTGGTCATCCCGTTCATGGTGCCCGACGGCGCGCACAGCTACCCCGACGCACCGCGCAAGGCCGCCGAACACACGATGTTCACGGTGGCCGCCGGGGCGGCGGTCCAGGCGCTGCTGGTGGCGCTGGCGGTACGCGAGATCGGCAGCTGTTGGGTAGGCTCGACGATCTTCGCCCCCGATATCGCCCGACGCGAGCTGTCCACGCCGCAGGACTGGGAACCGTTGGGGGCCATCGCAATCGGCTACCCGGCCGAGCCGCAGCCGGCACGCGAGCCGGCGTCGACCGACGGCCTGCTCGTCGAGCGATGAATCTGCACGCCTCCGTGGTCGACGCCCTGACCGGTTGGCGGCCAAACGATTCCACTCAAGACGCGCTGCGCCACGCGGTGCTGGCATTCGTGCTGGCCCGTCCCGACGCCTGCCGGCGATCTTGCGTTCCCGGGCACATCACCGCTTCGGCGCTGGTGCTCGACCACAGCGGCACCCAGGCCCTGCTGACGCTGCACCCCCGGGTGGGCCGGTGGCTGCAACTGGGTGGGCACTGCGAGGATGGCGATTCCGATATCGTGGCCGCCGCACTGCGCGAGGCGACCGAGGAATCGGGTATCGACGGCCTGCGGATCGACCCGGAACTCGTTGCGATACATGTGCATCCGCTCACGTGCTCACTCGGCGAGCCCACCCGGCATCTGGATCTGCAGTTCGTGGTGCGCGCTCCGGCAGGCGCCGAGGCCACCCGCAGCGAGGAGTCACTGGATCTGCGCTGGTGGCCGCTGGAGGCCATGCCGCCGGGCGACCCGTCACTTGACGCGCTGGCCAGGGCCGCGCGACACCGGGTCGCCGAGACCACGGGACATGGCGCCGAAACGGCGGAGGCCCCGACGAACCCGTAGTGCCGGCGCGCTCAGACGTCGGTCGAGTAGCGGATGCCGCCGTCGGGGATCGTCACACCGGGCCACACCCGGGCACCGCGCAACAGTTCACACCGTGCCCCGATATCGGCACCGTCACCGATGACACCATCGCGGATCAGGGCGCGCGGTCCGACGCGGGCGCCGAAACCGATGATCGAGCGTTCGATCACGGCACCGGCCTCGACCCGGACACCGTCGAAGATCACCGCGCCGTCCAGCCGTGCGCCCGCGCCGATCTCGGCGCCCCGGCCGATGACGGTGCCACCGATCAGCAACGCTCCCGGCGCCACCGCAGCGCCGTCGTGGATGAGGAATTCACCGCGCTGGCCCTGCAGCGCGGGCGACGGCGCGATACCGCGCACCAGATCCGCCGAGCCGCGCACGAAGTCGTCGGGGGTGCCCATATCGCGCCAGTAACTGGCGTCGACATAGCCACACACCTTGCGCCCCTCGGCCAACAGGGTTGGGAAAACCTCGCGCTCGACCGAGAGCATCCTGCCCTTGGGAATCTCGTCGATCACGCTGCGGCGGAACACATAACAGCCGGCATTGATCTGATCGGTCGGCGGATCCTGGGTCTTCTCCAGAAAGGCCGTCACCCGCTGGTTCTCGTCGGTGGGCACACAACCGAATGCGCGCGGATCGCTGACGCGCACCAGATGCAATGTCACATCGGCATCGTGCTCGGCGTGACAGTTCAGCAGCGCCCCCAGATCGGCACCGGAGAGTACATCGCCGTTGAACACCAACGCGGTGTCATGGCGCAGCTTGTCCGCGACGTTGGCGATACCTCCGCCGGTGCCCAGCGCCTCCTCCTCGACGACGTACTCGATCTCAAGACCCAGCTTCGATCCGTCGCCGAAGGCGGCCTCGAACACCTCGGCCTTGTACGAGGTACCGAGCACGACATGACGGATGCCGGACGCGGCGATGCGCGAGAGCAGGTGGGTCAGAAACGGCAGACCGGCGGTCGGCAGCATGGGCTTGGGCGCGGACAGCGTCAGCGGCCGCAACCGGGTGCCCTGGCCACCGACCAGGATGACGGCGTCGACCTCCGCGGGATTGACCATTGCTCAGTGCCGTCCTTTCGCCTGCTTACGTCGAGAATTGCGGACCACCAGGCCGGCTCGGGTCGCCAGCGCACCCTTGATGGTCCACCGTAGCGGGGCCTGCCACCACCGCGGATGCCGATCGGCCAGGAAAGTGTAGGTGCTGCGATGATGTGCGGCCAGATTGCGCGCGGGGTCGCGACCGGTGGAATGTCCCTTGTCGTGCAGGATCTCGGCGGTCGGGACGTAGACGTTCTGATATCCGGCCAGCGCCAGCCGATCCCCCAGGTCCACATCCTCCATGTACATGAAGTACCGCTCGTCGAACCCGTTGATCCCGTCGAATGCACTGCGGCGCAACAACAGGCACGCACCGGAGAGCCATCCGACGGGCCGTTCGCTGGGTTCCAGCCGCTCCTGGCGATACGCCGCCGTCCACGGATTGGACTTCCACACCGGCCCGACCACGGCGTGCATACCGCCGCGGATCAGGCTCGGCAGATGTCGCGCCGACGGGTAGACCGTGCCGTCGGGGTCCCGGATCAAAGGGCCGAGGGCACCGGCATCTGGCCAGCGTTCGGTGGCTGCGAACAACTCGTCGATGCTGCCCGGTCCCCACTGCACGTCCGGATTGGCCACGATGAACCAGTCGCCGTCGGTGACGTACTTCTGCACCGCGCGGTTGACGGCGGTGCCGTAGCCCAGATTGCCGCCGGTGCGCAGCAACACCGCGTTCGGATAACGCTGCTCGGCCTCTTCGGGCGCCCCGTCGGTGGACCCGTTGTCGGCCATGATGACGGTGACGGGGCGTTCGGTGGCATGTGCGAGCGAGGCCAGGAAGCGGTCGAGATGCGGTCCCGGTGAATATGTCACCGTCACCACGGTGAGTTCGTCAGCCACGCTGCCCAGCCAGTTCATCACGCACGCTCGTAGATAACCGGTTCTATCCCAGCGCCGTCAAGGCGGCGGTCAGGGCGTCCTGCCAGGACCGCATCGGTGTGTGGGCAGCGTCATACCGGGCCGTCGACAGCGCCGAGTAGACGGGCCGCGGCGCGGGACGGGGGTGATTGTCGGTGGTCACCGGCCGAACCCGGTCCGGGTCGGCGCCGATACCGGCGAACACCGCCCGTGCCAATTCGTACCGGCTGACCGGACCGGTGTTCGCGATATGCCATACCGGCCGGGGATCCGGATCGTCGGCCAGCACCAGCAGCGCCTCGACCAGATCGGCCACGTAGGTCGGCGAACCGGTCTGGTCGGCCACCACCTCGACGGTGTCGCGCTCGGCGGCCAGTCTGCGCATGGTGCCCACGAAATCGGTACCGGATCCGGTGTACACCCAGGCCGTGCGCACCACCTGCGCCGACGGCAGCGCGGCATGTACCTCATGCTCGCCGGCGAGCTTGCTGCGGCCGTAGACACTGACCGGAGCGGGCGGATCGTCGACCTCGAACGGCCGCGGTTGCCCGGGCGTCGCGGCCCCGCCGAACACATAGTCGGTGGAGATGTGGATCAGCCGCGCCCCGGCGGCCGCACAGGCCCGCGCGACATGGCCGGCGCCCGCGGCGTTGACGGCGTGGGCACGCGACTCGTCGGCCTCGGCGATGTCGACGGCCGTGAGAGCCGCGCAGTTGACGACGACATCGCCGGCGACCAGCAGATCACGCCCGGCGGCCGGGTCGGTGATATCCCACTGGGCGGAGGTCAGGGCGAGCAGATCACGGCCCTGGCCGGTGAGCACACCGGCCAGGCACCGTCCGACCTGTCCACCCGCACCGGTGATGACGATCCGGGCGGTCACCCGCGCTATTTGGCGAGGACGCCGGCGGCCACCTTGGGCTGCCAATCGGTGGTCAGCAACGCGCCGTAGTTGGCCTCCCGGTCGTTGCGGTTACCGGTGTCCAGATCACGCACCGCGTGGATGAACGCCGGCCCGGCCCAGCCGACCGCGGCCGCGGCACCGAGCACGTCGACGATCTGCTTGGCCTGCTCCTGCTGGCTCACGCCGTCACCGGGGATATCGCTGGTGGAGGCCCCCATCTCGGTCAGCCAGATCTTCTTGCCGCCGTCGCCGTTGGCGACCATCACGTCATGCATGCGCAGCACATCGGACCAGCCGTTGTTGCTGTCGGCGGCCAGTCCACCGGGGAAGACATAGGGGTGGGCGGCGGCGGCGTCGAAGGACCCCTTGGCGCCGGCGTCATACATCTGCTGCAGGAATCCGGGGGGTGAATCGGGACCGGCGAGCGGGCTCAGGCCGGCGGCCACCACGGTGGCTCCGGGGTTTGCGCGCTTGATGGCCGGGTAGGCGGCCTTGAGCATGTCGGTGTAGCGGACGGCCTTGTTGTCGGCGAACCCCATGAACAGCGGCAGGTTCGGCTCGTTCCAGATCTCCCAGGCGTTGATGCGACCGGCGTACCGGCTGGCGGCGGCCGCGGCGAAGTCGCCGAATTGGCCGTAGTCCTTAGGCGGCGCCGACGGGAACAACTTCTGGGCGCCATCGGTCCTGGCCCAGAACGGGGTGTTGGAGATCAGACCGAGGATCCGCAGTCCGTTGGCGCTGGCGGCGTTGACCAGGTTGTCGAAGTAGCCCCAGTTGTACTGACCGGGGCCGATTCCGACGATCCCCCAGTCCAGCGGCAGCCGCACCCAGGTCGCCGTGGTCTTGCCGACCGCGGCGATCTCGCGGGCCGAATCCGCCGGGTTACCGGTGGCCCAGGTGTAGCCCTGGGCGAATCCGTACCCGTCGGCCGGGGCCACCACCGCGCCGGCCGTGGCCGGATTCACTCCGACCATCGACGCGACCAGAGCGACCATTACCGCCGCACGGCCGAAGACCCTGCCCATTGTTTTCCGCATACCGGTCAATTTACCGGACCTCCTGTGCACTCTCGGACCGAACGCCCTGCCCAGGACGGTGAACGCCGATGTCGGCCGTAATCGGTTTGTACACGATCTTTCGTTCGCTGAGTGGTTCCCGTTACCGGCCGGGGCGAGCGTGGGATGCGGTACGGACCGGTTGGCACGCCGACGCGCCTGGACGGACATCGAAGCGGCGGACAGTAGCCTGGGCAGATGCAGAATCGGCTGACCAGGACCGTTGGCGTGGCTGCCGCGGTCGCGGTCGTGTTGTCCACCGGGGTTGCCTGGAGCACGGTCCGCTCGTTCGAGGACGGTATCCACCACGTGAACTCGGCGGCCCTCGGCGGCGGCGGCGAGGACGGCGCCATCGACATCTTGCTCGTTGGCGTCGACAGCCGCACCGACGCGCACGGGAATCCGCTCTCGCCGGAGGAACTGGCCACCCTGCGCGTCGGAGACGATGTCGCCACCAATACCGACACCATCATCTTGATCCGCATCCCGAACAACGGGAGGTCGGCCACCGCGATCTCCATCCCCCGCGACACCTACGTCGAACTGCCCGACAACGAGGGCAAGATGAAGATCAACGGGGTCTACGGCGACGCCCGGCTGGCGAAGATGAAGCAACTCATCGAGGTCGAGGGCATGGACCCGGTCGAGGGTGAGAAGGAAGGCACCGAGGCCGGGCGGGAGGCGCTGATCAAGACTGTCGCGCACCTCACCGGCGTCACCGTGGACCACTACGCCGAGATCGGGTTGCTGGGTTTCAGCTTGATCACCGATGCCCTGGGCGGGGTGAATGTCTGTCTGAAGAATCCGGTCTACGAACCGCTCTCGGGTGCCGATTTCCCGGCGGGCTGGCAGCAGCTGGACGGTCCGCAGGCATTGAGCTTCGTGCGTCAGCGCCACGATCTGCCGCGCGGCGATCTGGACCGGGTGACCCGCCAGCAGGTGGTGATGGCGTCCCTGGCCCATGAGGTCATCTCCGGCAAGACCCTGTCCAGCCCGGCAACCCTGAACCGGTTGCAGACCGCGGTGCAGCGTTCGGTCGTGCTCTCCGATGGTTGGGACATCATGGATTTCATCAAGCAGCTCCAGGATGTCGCGGCGGGCTCGGTCGCCTTCGCCACCATTCCGATCCTGCGCGAGGACGGCTGGAGTGACGACGGTATGCAGTCCGTCGTCCGCATCGACCAGGACCAGGTCAAGCAGTGGGTGGACAGCCTGCTCAACGAGCAGGAAGAGGGCAACACCGAGAAGGTCGCGTACTCACCCGAGAAAACCACCGTCGACGTGGTCAACGACACCGATATCAACGGTCTGGCCGCCGCGGTCTCCCAGGTGCTGACCGGCGGCGGATTCACCGCCGGCAACGTGGGCAACCACGACGGCGAGCGCGTCGCCAACAGCATGGTCAGGGCGCCCAGCGTCGATGATCTCGGCGCACAGGCCGTCTCGCAGAAGTTGGGTAATCTGACCGTCGTCGAGGATCCCTCGCTGGCGCCCGACACCGTGCAGGTCGTGCTGTCCGACGATTACTCCGGCCCGGGCTCCGGGCTGGAGGGCACCACCTCAACGGCAGATCCCGCGGGCAGCGACTGGTACCAGGGTTATCAGGGCGATGACCTGGTCACCACCAGCGAGACCGCTGCCCCGCCGCCGTCGCCGATCATCACCGCGGGCTCCGATGACCCCCAGTGTGTGAACTGAGGTGACCGACACCGTCAGCGCCGCCCTGCTCGATCCGTTGCTCAAGCGCGACCCCGTGGGCCCTCGGATCACCTACTACGACGACGCCTCCGGCGAGCGCATCGAACTGTCCGCGGTGACGCTGGCCAACTGGGCCGCCAAGACCGCCAACCTGCTGCGCGACGAGCTCGGCGCCGGCCCCGGCAGCCGGATCGCGGTGCTGCTGCCCGCGCATTGGCAGACCGCCGCGGTGCTGCTGGGCATCTGGTGGATCGGTGCCGAGGCGGTGCTGGGGGCCGATGCCGGGGACGCCGATATCGCGTTGTGCACCGCCGACCGGCTCGACGAGGCCGACGCGATCGTCGGGACCGGAGAAGTGGTGGCGTTCTCGCTCGATCCGTTCGGTAAGCCGGTCACGGACCTGCCGATCGGCGTCACCGACTATGCGACCTCGGTGCGGGTGCACGGCGACCAGATCGTGCCCGAGCGCGCGCCGGGGCCGGCACTGGCCGGACGCAGCCCGGCGCAGGTGGTGGCCGCCGCCACCGCGGCCGCCGCACGAGCGGGTCTGACCGACCGGGACCGGGTGCTCTCGACCGCATCCTGGAACACCCCCGGCGACGTCGAGGAGCACCTGCTGTCGGTGCTGGCCGCCGGATCGTCGCTGGTGCTGGTGGTCCACCCCGACGCCGAGCGCCTCGATCGCCGACGCGAGATGGAGAAGGTGACCCGCGGCTGACCCGCCGTGCGCAGCAGGCCGGGAAGTACCCCGAGCGTCAATATTTGCGCGTGACGGGTCTTTTGCACCCGCAATGAGTACCCTGTGACACGTGGAACGCAATGGCCTGAAGTTCGCTGCATATCGCCATATCGGGCATCGCCGGGTGCAGGGCTATACGGAGACCGCTGCCATCGGGTTGCTGCAGGCCGTCGACGAGTATCAGCGGACGGCAGGCATCGGTGGTCCGATCGCCGAGATCGGCGTGCATCACGGGCAGCTCTTCATCGCCATGAAGCTGCTCCAGCAGCCCGGCGAAGCGGCCATCGCGATCGACCTGTTCGAGGATCAGGACGCCAATATCGACAAATCCGGCCAGGGCGATCGGGACCGATTCCTGGCGCACCTGGATTCGTGGACCGACCGGAACGGCCTGATCATCCACCAGGGTGACTCCACCCAGATCTCCCCGGGGGAGATCGCCGAGATGTCCGGGGTGCGGTTGTTCTCCGTCGACGGCGGGCACACCCAGGAGATCGTGCTCAGCGATATGCGACTGGCCGAGAAGAGCCTGACCGAGGGTGGCGTCGTGATCGCCGACGATGTCTTCAACCAGCAGTGGCCGGGTGTCTGCGTGGGCACCGTGCACTATTTGGAGCAGGGCGGCGCCCTGGTGCCCTTCTACATCGGTTACAACAAGGTGCTGTTCACCCAGCCCGAACACGCCCCGCGTTACCGGCAGGTCCTGGACGCCGCCTACCGCGGCAGAACCATGACCGCCGTGTTCGAGTCGTCCTTCGTCGGCCATCCGGTCAGCGTCCTGGTGCCGGTGCCCAAGCACCCGGTGCACATCGCGCGGCGCAACGAGACGCTGCGCAGCACCTACCGCAAGATCACCAAGGGGCGCTAGACGCGAATGGCCGGTTATCACACGCCCTTTCGAGGAAAGCGTGCAATAACCGGCCGGTCGGCGCCGACTCAGGTCGGCGGGGTCACTTCAACAACTGCCTGCTCATCACGACGCGCTGGATCTGGTTGGTCCCCTCGTAGATCTGGGTGATCTTGGCATCGCGCATGAATCGCTCGACCGGGAAATCGACGGTGTAGCCGTACCCGCCGAACAGCTGCACGGCGTTGGTGGTGACCTCCATGGCGACATCGGAGGCGAAGCATTTCGAGGCCGAGGCCAGGAACTGCAGGTTGGGCTCCATACGCTCGGCGCGGGCGGCGGCGGTGTAGACCATCAGCCGGGCGGCCTCGATCTTCATCGCCATATCGGCCAACATGAACTGGGTGTTCTGGAAGTCCGCGATCGACTTGCCGAACTGCTTGCGCTCCTTGGTGTAGGCGATCGAGGCGTCCAGCGCACCCTGGGCGATGCCGACGGCCTGCGCACCGATGGTGGGCCTGGTGTGATCAAGGGTGGCCAGCGCGGTCTTGAAGCCGGTGCCCGGCTCGCCGATGATCCGATCGCCGGGGATACGGCAGTTCTCGAAGTACAGCTCGGTGGTGGGCGATCCCTTGATGCCCATCTTGTGTTCCTTGGGCCCGGCGGAAAAACCCTCGTCGTCCTTGTGCACGATGAACGCCGAAATACCGTTGGCGCCCTTGTCGGGGTCGGTGACGGCCATGACGGTGTACCAGGTGGACTTGCCGCCGTTGGAGATCCAGCACTTGGTGCCGTTGAGGATCCAGTCGTCGCCGTCGGCGACGGCCTTGGTGCGCATGGCGCCGGCATCGCTACCGGCCTCGCGCTCGCTCAATGCGTAGGAGGCGGTCGCCTCGCCCGCGGCGATCGAGGGAAGCACCTTGGCCTTGAGCTCCTCGGACCCGCGCATCAGCAGGCCGGTGGTGCCCAGCTTGTTGCAGATCGGGATCAGCGAGGACGACGCACAGACCCGCGCGACCTCTTCGATGACGATGCACGCCGCGACCGCGTCGGCACCCTGGCCGCCGTACTCCTCGGGGATGAAGACGGCCGAGAAGCCGGAAGAATCCAGCGCTGCCAGGGCCTCGTCGGTGTAGCGCGCCTTGGCGTCCACATCGGCGGCATGCGGCGCGATTTCCTTCTCGCACAGGTCGCGCAGCACGGTGCGCAACTCGTTGTGCTCGTCGGAGAGCTGGAACAGGTCAAAGGACGGGTTGGCAACCATGGGGATCTCCTCGCTACTCGCCAGTAACCTTAGCCGGTTAATAGCGATTCACTCAATTGCCGAGTAGGCGATTGCGCAACGCGGCGTCTTTCTCCAGCACCATCTGCTCCAGACCCGCCTGGAAATCCTCGATCCGGGAGCGCAACGCGGGATCGGAGGCACCCAGGATCCGCACCGCCAGCAGGCCCGCGTTGCGGGCACCGCCGATGGACACCGTCGCCACCGGCACCCCGGCCGGCATCTGCACGATCGACAGCAGCGAGTCCAGGCCGTCCAGTCGCGCCAGCGGCACCGGCACACCGATGACCGGCAGCGGTGTCGCGGCGGCGACCATGCCCGGCAGGTGCGCAGCCCCGCCCGCGCCGGCGATGATGATCTCGATACCGCGCCCGGCGGCGTTCTGTGCGTACTCCAGCATCCGGCCCGGGGTGCGGTGGGCCGACACGACACCGATCTCGAACGGGATGTCGAACTCGGCCAGCGCGGTCACCGCGGCCTCCATCACCGACCAGTCGCTGTCGCTGCCCATGATGACCCCGACACGGGGCCGCAGTTTTTCGGTCAACTCAGTGTCCATCCCATCCGTCGGTCCACTCGGCATGCGACAGCCAGTGCGCCGCCCGCTGCGCCCGTTCCCGCAGTGCCGCAACATATTCCGCATTGTCCGGCGAGGCGGGACCGGGCCCTGCCCAGCTGCCTCCCACGATGTTGACGTGCCCGATCTTGCGACCCGGCCGCTCCCCCTTGCCGTACAGGTGGATCTTGGCATCGGGCATCCGGCCACACAGGTGGTGTACGCGCTCGTCCATCGACATCGAAGGCACCTCCGCCGCGCCCAGGACATTGCCCATCACCGTCACCGGCGCCAGCGCCGAGGTGTCACCGAGCGGATAATCCAGCACCGCGCGCAGGTGCTGCTCGAACTGGCCCGTGCGGGCACCGTCCATGCTCCAGTGCCCGGAGTTGTGCGGGCGCATCGCGAGCTCGTTCACCAGGATCTGGCCGGCCTCGGTCTCGAAGAGCTCGACGGCCAAGACTCCGACGACACCCAGCTCCTCGGCCAACCGCAGCCCCAGCGCCTCGGCTCCGGCGGCGATCTCGGGCGCCAACCCGGGTGCCGGGGCGATGACCTCGACGCAGATCCCGTTGCGCTGGACGGTCTGCACCACCGGCCACGCCGCGCCCTGCCCGAACGGCGACCGCGCCACCAGCGCCGAGAGCTCCCGACGCCAGGCGACCCGCTCCTCCAGCATCACCTCGACACCGTCGGCCAGGTACCCGGCGACGGCCTCGCGCGCATGGGCCAGATCGCGCGCCAACACCACCCCGCGACCGTCGTAGCCGCCGCGGACGGTCTTGATGACGACCGGGGCGCCGGTCCGCGCGGCGAACGCGTCGACATCATCGACGCTGCTCACCGTGGCGTAGGCCGGGATCGGCGCACCGAGGGCCTCCAGCTTGCGACGCATCACCAGCTTGTCCTGGGCGTGGATCAGCGCCTGTGGCGGCGGATGCACCGTCACCCCCTCGGCGACCAGCTGTTCGAGGTGTTCGGTCGGCACGTGCTCGTGGTCGAAGGTCAATGCCGCCACCCCCTGGGCCGCGCGGCGCAGCGCATCCAGGTCGGTGTGGGCGCCCAGCACCACATCCGGTGTGACCTGAGCGGCGGGGTCGCCGGGATCGGCGGCCAGCACGCGCAGGGATTGCCCCAGCGCGATGGCGGCCTGGTGGGTCATCCTGGCCAGTTGACCGCCGCCGATCATCACGACAGTGGGCGCTCGGGAGACAGAGGGCGTTCGGGACACGGCTACCTATGTTGTCATGCCGGACGCGGGGGCCGAGCGGACCGCCGGTACCAGGACTGACCTGCGGCGGTTCACGTTGGCCGGGTTACTTGCGTAGACTTCATCTCCGTGTCCTTTGCTGATGCCACGATCGCGCGGCTACCTCGCGCCTTCCGGCCCTTCGCCGAGCGGCACCATGAGCTCATCAAGTTCGCCCTGGTCGGCGCGACGACGTTCATCATCGACTCGGCGATCTTCTACACGCTGAAACTCACCGTCCTGGAGCCCAAGCCGGTGACGGCGAAGATCATCGCGGGCATCGTCGCGGTGATCGCGTCCTATGTCCTCAACCGCGAGTGGAGCTTCAAGGACCGCGGCGGCCGGGAGCGCCACCACGAAGCACTGCTGTTCTTCGGCGTCAGCGGCGTCGGGGTACTGCTTGCCATGGCGCCGCTGTACTTCTCCAGCTATGTGCTGGGTCTGCGGGTGCCCGAGGTGTCGCTGACGGTGGAGAACATCGCCGACTTCATCTCGGCGTATGTCATCGGCAACCTGCTGCAGATGGCCTTCCGTTTCTGGGCATTCCGGCGTTGGGTGTTCCCCGACGAATTCGCCCGCAACCCGGAGAAGGCGCTGGAGTCCACCCTGACCGCCGGCGGTATCGCCGAGGCCTTCGAGGACCATGCCGAGGCCGGTCACAACGGGTCGGTCACCCCGCTGCACCGCGGGATCACGGGACCGGATCAGCTGGGCGATTCCTCGGAATCGAGGGTGTCGAAGACCTCGTGATAGAGCAGGGAATGCACCTGCTCCACGCGCGGGATATCGGAGAACTCCAGCGGATCCTGTGACGCCGATTCGATGATCAGCGTGCCGGTGCGCAGCATCCGGTCGAGCAGCCCGTGGGTGAACTCCACGCTGTTGATCCGCGCCAGCGGGATGTCGATACCGCTTCGGGTCAGCAGGCCGTGCCGGAACATGACGCGACGGTCGGTGATCACGAAATGTGTCGTCCACCACGTCAGGAACGGCCATACCGACAGCCAACCGACCAGAATCAACCAGATGGCGGCGAGGACGGCGAAAATGATGCGCTTGGCGTTGTCGTCCCAGTCGGTCTGATTCACCCAGCCGGCGGCGAAGGCCGCGGCGGCACTGGCCAACAACAGCACCGAGATCGCCCCCAGCAGCCGCTTCCAGTGCGGGTGCCGATGCAGAACGACGTGCTCATCCCTGGCCAGGACGTTTTCTGGATAGCCCACGACAGTGGACTCTACTCAAACACCTCACCGGACAACGGGCGTAAATGCACGATATCGGCGGCCGCGACCACCTCGGTGCCCGCGCCGGTGTCGATACACAATCGCCCCTGCTCGTCGACGCCCGTCGCGGTACCCGCGATCTCGCGGCCGCCCGGCAGCAGTGCGCGCACGGATCGGCCCAGGGTTGCCGAGCGCGTCCGGTAGTCGGCCAGCAGCGCGGCACCGCCGCCGGCCTGCCAGGCCGTGATCCGAGAGCCCAACTGCTGCAGCAGGATGCGCGCGATCTCGGTCCGGTCGGTGGGGCCGCCGAGAATCTGGACCGAGGTGGCATTGGCCTGCCCCAGCTCATCGGGGCTGACCGCTACGTTCAAGCCGATCCCCAACACCACCACCGGCTGCGGCGAGGCGACCTCGGCCAGGATGCCCGCGATCTTCGCTCCGCCGACCTGGACGTCGTTGGGCCACTTCAAACCCGCGGTGATACCGATGGCAGCCATCGTGTCCACCACCGCGACGCCCGCCAGCAGCGGCACCAGGCCCCACTGTTGTTCGTGGACTCCTGCGGTGGAGATGCCCACCGACACGATGACCAGCCCGCGGGGCACCGCCTCCCAGCTGCGTCCGCCGCGGCCGCGACCGGCGGCCTGATGCTCGGCCAGCAGTACCGCACCGGCGATCGGTTCGGTGGCGGCCCGGGCGATCAGGTCGGCGTTGGTCGACCCGGTCTCGTCCACCACGTCGAGACGCTGCCAGGGTGCGGACAGGCCTGCCCGTAGCGCCGCAGCGTCGAGGGCGATCCGGTCAGCAGTCATTGCGCACCGGTTGATCGGCGAATCTCGTTGCCATCCAGTTCAACTGGCTCACCAGGTCAACCTCCGCGTGCCCCTTGTCCGGCTCGAACTGGACCGTCACCGTGCCACCCAAGGCACATGCGCGTTTGATCGCGGCGGCGGTCCATGCTGCGTCGACCAATGTATCGGCACCGCCGTACCAGACCGACATCGGCGCCGACAGCGCCCGCTGCGGCAGCGCCCAGGCGCGCAACAACTGACGCAACCGATCGGCGGCCACCCCGTTGCGCGGTGCCACGTCCTCGGGCCGCAGCTGCTCGGCGGCAGCACCGCGCTGGTATATCTCGGGCGCCTGGCATGCCGTCAGCACCGACCAGTTCTCGGTGGCCGCCCCGCCCCGGAAATCGTCGCGGTTCAGATCGGGATGCACGCGGGCCAGCGCTTCGACGATGACGGGCATCGCCAGCAGCTGATCGGAGGTCAGGGTGCCCGCCAGCGCCTTGTCGACGAACCCGCTGACATCGGCGGCCGGAGCCGCCGCCACCGCCCCGAGCAGGTTCAGTTCGGGCGCGTACACGCCCGCCTGCTCGTCGGCCGCCCAGGTGGCGGCTCCGCCCTGGGAGTGGCCGAAGGCCATCCAGGTTCCCGAGATGTCGGCGAAGGTGTGCCGCAACGCGCGGACACTGTCGATCATGTTCAGTCCGGCGGTCTTGGCATCGAGATAGGGATGAATCCCCTTGGCCCCCAAACCCTGGTAGTCGGGCACCGCGACGGCGTAGCCGCGATCGATGAACGGCGTCACGAACGCCAGCGCGCCCAACATGGTGTCCGAGAGCGACGGCGCGCAGGGCTCGTCGATGCCGACGGTGCCGTGCCCGATCGCGACCACGCGCCAACCGCCCGGCGGCGGATCACCCAGGGGCGTGAACACCGAACCGGACACCACGGTGGGTGCCCCGGAGTCGCCGGAGGTGGACCGGTACAGCACGCGGGCCGCGTGCATGTTGCGGGCCTCCACGCGGCGGGTCACACCGGGCATGGTCGTCGCCGACACCAACGATCCCGGTCCGCCGGCGCTGCGATCCGCCGACGGGATGGGGGTGGGCGGACCGCCGGGGCCGGGAAGGGTGTTGACGACCGCGAGTCCGATCGGCACGGCGAACGGCGCCAACGCGGCGTACACAGCCAGCTGGGCGACGAGGGCGACGGTGAGGGCGATGATGCCGAAGAGCCGGCGTGGTCGGCTTGATCTGACCTCGGACGGCACGAACTCCACGCTACCGCAGCGCCGGTGCCGTTCCTGGTGGCCGTCAGTAGGCGCCGGTACCGCCGAGCACGGTCCGCACGGTCTTGACAGCGATCAGCAGATCGCTGCTGATGGACCAGTTCTCGACGTAGGACAGGTCCAATCGCACGGAGTCGTCCCAGGACAGATCCGCCCGACCGCTGACCTGCCAGAGCCCGGTGATGCCCGGCAGCACGAGCAACCGGCGCCGCACCTGGTCGGTGTAGGCATCGGCCTCGCTGGGCAGCGGCGGCCGCGGCCCGACGACACTCATTTCCTTCTTCAGCACGTTGATGAACTGCGGCAGCTCGTCGATGCTGTACCGACGCAGGATCCGGCCGACGGAGGTGACGCGCGGATCCTGACGGATCTTGAACAACACCCCGCCGTCCATCTCGTTGAGCTCGGCGAGGCCGGCGACCATCTTGTCCGCGTCCACCACCATGGTGCGCAGCTTGATCATCTGGAACGGCTTACCGTCCAGTCCGATCCGCTCGGACAGGTAGAAGATCGGTCCACGGCTGGTCAACTTGATGGCAATGGCGCTCACCAGCAGCAGCGGGAACGCCGCCAACAGCACGCTGACCGAGACGAAGATGTCGAAGGCACGCTTCTGCAGCTTCTTGGTTCCGCTGTACTGCGGCTTCTCGACGTGGATGAGCGGGAGGCCGGCCACCGGGCGCATGGTCAGCCGCGGGCCGGCCACGTCGACCATGCCCGGCGAGACGACCAGGTCGACGCCAAGGCGGTCCAGATCCCAGGACAGCTCGCGGACACCGTCGGGGCCGAGGTGTTCGGTCGTGGTGAGCGCCACGGTGTCGGCATTGACCTTGGCGATGGCCTCTTCGACCTGATGCTCGTCGCCGAGGATGGGCAGCGGCCCGACACCGGGGACATCGAGGGTGCCGCCACCGGAGCGGCCGGTGAGGCAGACACCGACCACCGAGTAGCCGTAACCCCAGGACCGTTCCAGGGACTGCACCAGGCTGCGCACCGCCGCGGCGTTACCGACGGCGACGACCGAGGTGATGCACTGCCCGCGCTTGCGGTACCAGGACAGCACCCGCCGGCACGCGCTGCGACCGACGAACAGGAACACCAGCCCGAGCGGAAACGCCAGCGCCAGGTATCCGCGCGCATATTCCGGCCGGAAGATCATGAGGGTCACAGCCACCACGCTGATGGTGGACAGCGTGGCCGACAGGACCCGGCGGTATTCCTCCATGCCGGCGCCGACGATCCGGGGCGAACGGGTGCGGTACGCGGCCAGCAAACCCAACCAGATGAGACCGAAGATGACCGAGAGCAATCCGAAGTACTTGGTGAGCGGGTCGAAGTCGGTGACCGGCCGACCCAGCCGAACCATCTGTGCGCACGCCATCGCCGTCCCGACCACCACGATGTCGGTGATGAGCAGCGCACGACCGTACCGCCGCTGCCACAGCAACCCATCGTGATCTCGAACGGGCGCCGGGTCCGTCAGGGTCACCGGCGCTTCCGTCTCTCTCACCAACGTCACTTGCGCGTCCACCTTCGTTTGCTGCACCACTCACTGCATGCTGGATAAGACTATCGCTTTGTTTCCTGATACTTGCAACATTTTGGCCCAAATTTCTGACCACCGGCTGACGCGGGCGCAAATTCGCTCGCCCGAACGATCTTGATTTGCCCGCCGCCGCCGCTCCCCCGTGTCGACCAAAAATGACGCTCGCGTCTATTTGACCAGGCAGTTAGCGTAAACCGCCCGTGTTAATAAGACGTACTGAAGACTTTTCGTCTGAGTAGCCGAAGCGTTACATCGGCACCGCGATCCGCCGAACCCTGGTCACGGACCCGGCAAGCCATTGCTGAAAATGCGATCCCGCGCACACTTGCGGCGACCCCCGCTTAGCCGCGTGGCAATCGGGCTCCGGCAACCCCGCCGGTTCACAGCGCCCCTCGGAGCACCCGGTGGCGGCGCGCCGGCGCGATGGCCGCGGCCGGCACGGCAGGTCGCGCACCGTCCTAGGGCTCCGCGCATCGGAACAGCAGACACCCGATGTGGCCGGTCGAGCGTCCGCACAGTGCGCAAACACGCTCCCGGACACGCCATGGGACGTCGAGTGGCCGGCTCGGTGCCGGCGTGGTGGCAGCGAACGCGATCAGGCGCAGCCGGAGGCCGCCGGCTGCCCGGCAAGGCGCTCGCTGAGCCAGCCGAGCTGATCGGCGACGTCGAGATCGCCGTGCCCCTTGTCCGGCTGGAAATCGGCGACCACGTTGCCACCCAGTGCACACGCCTGCGCGATCGCGGCCTCGGTCCACGGCGGATCGATGTATTCGTCCCTGCCCCCGTAGACGACCGACAGCGGGACCGCCAGCCGCTGCTGCGGCAGCGCCCAGGCCTTCAGGTAGCCGCGCAGCCGATCGGCGGCAGCCGGTGAAGTGGGCAACAGGTCACCGGGTTCGAGTCGATCGATGAATCCCTCGCGATCATGCACCGCTGCCCCGGAACAGGCGATCAGGGTGTCCCATTCGGCCGCCGCCACGCCGTGCCGGTAGTCGTCGCGATCGATATCGGGGTGCAGCCGGGCCAGCGACTCGATGATCAGGATCAGCGCCGCGCCCTGCTCCTTGGTCAGCGTCGCGTCGACGGCCTTGTCGACCAGCCCGGCGACATCGGCCACCGGCGCCAGTGCCAGCACGCCGCTGGGCAGCATGTCCGGGGCGTAGGTACCGGCCTGCTCGCCGACCGCCCAGACGGCGCCGCCGCCCTGGGAGCCGCCGAGGGCAGCCCAACGGTCCGACACGTCATCGAAGGTGTGACGCAACGCGCGCACCGAGTCGATCATGTTCAGACCCGCCGTCCGGGAATCCAGGTAGGGGTGCACCCCGGGCGCACCCAGGCCCTGGAAATCGGCGAACGCGACCGCGAAACCGAGATCGGTGAGTTTGACCACCCAATCGGTCATCCCGAGCAGGGTCGCCGACAGCGAGGGCGCGCACGGCTCGTCGATACCGACGGTGCCGTGCCCGAACGCGACGACGGGCCAGCCGCCCGCCGGTGGGCTCCCGCGCGGGATGAAGACCGACCCCGACACCTCGGTGGGCGCCCCGGTGTCACCGTCGGTGGATCGGTACACCACGCGCGCCGCGCTGATCTGCGAGCCCTGCGGGCTGCGACTGAACTCCGGCATCGTCATCGCGCTGATCAGTGATCCCGGACCGGTCCCGGACAGATCGGCACCCGGGATCGGCTCCGCTTGGGCGGCGACTGCGGGCGGGTCGGACAGGCCCAGCTGTTGGCGGACGGTCGGCGACACGGCGACGGTCACGCCGGCCACGAGAACCAGCACGGCCAGCACCGCACCGCCGATCAGCAGATTGCGACGCATCAACGCTTCCGGAACCGCTTGACGAGGTCCAGCCCCGGACGTTCGACGGTGTAGTAGGTGATCGTCGCCACGACGATCGTCACGATGGCCACCACCCCCACGTTACGCAGCATCCCACCCCACGAGTCGCCGGCGGCCAGACCGTAGCGGCCAAGCAGCAACAGGATCGGGTAGTGCCACAGGTAGACCGACAGCGAGATCAGCCCGACGAAGTAGAACGGTTTGGCGTCGAGGAACCTGGCCAACCGCGAATCCCTGCCCCTCGCCAGCGGGAACACCACGATCGCGATGAACACCGCGGAGACGAAACCGATTCCGGCGGTGGCGAAGACGGTACCTGCGAAGGTCAGCGCCAGGGCACCGACGAACGACACCATCAGCAGCGGGAAGCACAGCAGATAGATTCGCTTGGCCGCCGGCGCCGAGAACACGCCCTGCTCGATCGCCACATAGATGATGGCCGCGAACATGCCGTAGGCGAACAGGTCGGCATTGGTCAAGAAGCAGCGCATGAAGACCGCGGCCCAGGTGGGGCCCCAGTTCTGCATCGTCACGGTGTCGGCGCCGGTCGCGGCGAACACCATCGGCGCGAACAGCCGCCCCACCACACCGATCGTCAGCAGGATGACCGGCGCCAGACAGGCCAGCACCAGCGGCGCGACATCTGTGCGCCTGCGCAGTGTGAACAACAGCAGCCCCAGCAGCGGCAGCGACGCGTAGAACGCGATCTCCAGGGTCAGCGACCAGGACGGACTGATCCCGGTCTGCACATAGTCCGGGAAATAGGTCTGGGTGAGCGTCAGGTTGGCCAGCAGTTCCCACGGGTCGGTGATCATCCCGGTGCCGGCGTCGGTGCCGTGCGGCTGGATCGCCGAGTTCTCGACGTAGGCCACCTGCAGCAGGTAATTACAGATCAGGAAGATCACCAGATAGCCGGGGAACACCCGGAAGATCCGGTGCAGCGCGTACTGCTTGGTGTCGGGCATCGCGGCCGCCGACCGGTCTTTGGTGAGCCGCCGGATATAGGGCAGGAAGAGCAGGAAACCGCTGAGGACGAAGAACAGGATGAGCGCCAGGCCGAGGACGCCCAGGAACGCCTTGTCATGGGTGACCGGTGAGTAGGCCAGTGCCACATGGCCGACGACGACTGCCAGGCAACCCAGACCGCGTATTCCGTCCAGCCCGATGATCCGGGTCTGGGTCGGTGAGCTGGCCACCACCTGGGACTCGATGGCCGGCGCAGGTGCCTCACCGCGTGCCGCGTTGGTATCTGTCATGAGCGTTCTCCGGTCGAGCGACGTTCGAGGTTCGGTTCCTGCATCGGCCAGGGCCCGTCAGACACCCTTGAGTATGGACGGGCCGCCCTCGACGTTGCATGTGCTGTCGGCGGGTGCGTCGGCGAACCGCTTGATGATCCAGTCCAACGCGACGATGGGATCGAAATCGCCGTGTCCGCGGCCACCAGCGATGAACGATGCCACGGTGTCGCCCAGATTGCAGGCTCTTTGCACGGCCTCGGAGGTCCAGGCCACCGGCACCACATCGTCGGCGTCGCCGTGCACCACGAACATCGGGGCGGCGGCCGGTGCCTTGGGCAGGCCGCTCATCTGCTGCAGATATCCGCGCAACCGGTCGACGGCCTCCGGCGTCGCGGGCCGCAGATCCTCCGGCGGGATCTTCTCGGCCACCTCCAGCCGTTCCTCGGTGGCGTCGACAGAGCAACCCGCCAGCAGATCCCATTTCTCGGCGACCAGACCGCGCCGGTAGTCATCGAGATTCAGATCCGGGTGCGCGTTCTGCAGCGAGGACAGGATCAGCACCATCGCGATGCGCTGCTGGGCCGACAGCGTGCCTGCGGCGGCCATATCGGCGAGACCGGTGATATCGGCGGCCGGGGACACGCTGACCGATCCGAGCAGCCGGGTGTCGTGGGCCCCGTAGGTGTTGAACACCTCGTTGGCCGCCCAGGACGCCTGCCCGCCCTGGGACACCCCGAAGGCGACCCAGCGATCCGAGATGTCCGGGACCAGATGCTTGGCCGCGCTCGCCGCGTCGACCATGTTGTATCCGGCGGTCGTGGCATCCAGGTACGGGTGGTAGCTGTTGGTGTTGCCCAGCCCCTGGTAGTCGGGAACGACCATCACGTAACCGAGGGTGACCAGCGCCCGGATCGCATCGACGGAACCGAGCAGCGTCGGCGACAGCGACGGGCCGCATTCGGAGAGCACGCCGGTGGTGCCGTGCCCGAACACGATCGTCGGCCAGCCACCCTCGGGCGGAGTGCCGTCCGGGACGAACACACTGCCGGTGACCACCTGCGGGCTGCCGTCGACCCCGGAGGTCGAGTTGTAGGAGATCCGCGCGGCGATCGAGGTGATCCGCAGCAGTCGGCGATCCACGGTCGGCAACCGGGTCGCGCTGACCAGCGCGCCGGGCCCGTCCGCGGAATAGTCTGCGGGCAGCTGGATCTCGGTCGCCTGGGGCCCCGGCGGCGGGGTCTGGGGTCCCGCGCACCCCGCGACCACCAACGCGACCGCCAGCATCGAGCTCGCCAGCATCTTCTTGGGCACCAACTCAGAAACTCCTCGGACTCAGGTGGACATCGTGCCGTTGACGACGTCGACCAGTTGGCCGCGGGTCAGCACGTTGTCGCGAGCGATACCGACGGCCAGCACGAGCACCGCGCTGAGCGCGAAACCGACCCCGGCGGCGATGATCAGGGTGTTGGTGACATCGGGTTGCACCTTGTGGGCGGCCGCGGCGGCGTCGACGGGCACGAGTTGGGCGACCGGACCGGTGTACTGGATGGCATCGGTGGGTTCGGCCTGGATCCACTCCAGCTCCCCGGAGAGCTTGGCCAGATTGGCCGCCAACGCATTGACGGCCGTGACGGTCCGATCGGGGTCGGCACCGGAGACGGTCACCCGCAGCAGCACCGAGCTGGGCATGCCGAATCGGTTGATGCCGTAGGGCTCCCAGGTGGCGGTGGTGCTGGCGGCCAGCTGCTCGGCGGTCATCGGCAGGCCGGTCTCGTCGATGGCGCGCTGGCTGATCACCCGCGACTGGGCCAGCGAGGAGTACGTGGCCATGCGGGCGTTGGCACCGAGCCCGCCCGCGTAGGCGGAGTAGGTACCGGGATCACCGGCGACCTGGGCGAACAGCAGCGCCGACGCGGTGTAACCCTTGTCGAAGGTCAGCTTCTGCACGACGTATGCCGCACCGGGGGCCAGCAGCGTGGCGAGCAGGATGATGACCCAGCCCCTGGCCAGGATCGTCAGATAGTCCCGAGCCCGCGGGACGTCGACCGGCGCCCTCAATTCCGGCTCAGGCAATCATTCGGTGGCGGATCGGCCCCGTCGAGTCGGTCCATCAACCAGGGCAGCGTGAATCCACTGTCCAGGTCGGCGTGCCCTTTGCCGACGCCCTTCTCTATCTGGATATAGCTGCCCATGGCACAGGCGCGGTCGAGGGCCTGCTCGAACCAGGCCTGGTTGACCAGCATGTCCTGGGTGCCGTAGCCGACCACCATCGGCGTCAGGTTGGGCGCCTGGGGCACCGCGATCTCGGCGAGCCGGTCGCGCAACCACACCACGTCCTCGTAGGTGGCCGGTTTGAGGTCCTCGTTGGTCATCAGGGCGCGCACCCTGGCGATATCGTCGAAGTTGGGCGGGATGCAGTCCAGGAGGGCATCCCAGTTCTGCGCGGTGACGCCGCGACGGTAGTTGTCGAGGTTCATCTCGGGGTGGAACCACTTCAGCGACTGCAGCGCGAACACCAGGGTGACCCGCTGGTCGGGGGTCAGCGTCTCGTTCCACGCCGCGTCGGCGAGACCGGCCATATCGGCTGCCGGTGCCATCGCCACCGTGCCGAGCAGGTCCAGGCCGCGGCCGTAGGTGGGCGCCTGTTCGGCCGCCGCCCAGACGGCAAGCCCACCCGCGGAGTGGCCGTAGGCCAGCCAGCGGCCGGTGGTCGGAGCGCCGATGCGCTGGGCGGCGCGCACCGAGTCGATGACGTTGTACCCGTAGGTCTTGGCGTTGAGGAACGGGTGCTGATACCCCTCGACGCCGGCGCCCTGGAAGTCCGAGACGGTCACGAGGAATCCGGCCCGGACGAAGACCGACATGGTCCAGGCGTTCAGCGGCAGGCTGCTGTACAGACTGCTGGCGCACTTGTTGAGCACACCCTTGGTGCCCTGCCCGAACGCCAGGATGGGCCAGCCGCCCTTGGGCGGGTCGCCCGGCGGGATCGCCACCGCACCGGATACCTCGGTGGGCTGGCCGTCGACGCCGGAGGTGGACCGGTACACCACCCGCATGTACGTGGCGTCATCCTGGTTGAGCAGCTCGCTACCCGACATGGGTTCCACCGAGATCAGCGAGCCCGGCCCGTCATCGGTCATATCGGGTGGTGGCAGCCGGGGTTTACCGTCGAACGGCGGGGTGAAGGTCTTGATCGCCGGCGGGGCCGACGCCTCCGGCGGGGGTGCCGGTTCCGCGGGCGCGCAGGAGGTGACCAGCACGACCAGGGCGCACAGCGCAGCCGCGCCGCGGAACAGGCTCGGCGCCACTCCTACCTCTTGGCCGAGGCCGGGGACTCGGCCTTGGCGGTCTCGTCGTCGGTATCGCGCGCATCACCGGTCTTGGCCGATCCCGCCGCCGCCCCACCGTGCTTGCGGTCGGCGGACAGCTCGCGCCGGTGCCCGGGTTCGAAGGTGGCGACGACACCGAGGACGGTGGCGTGCGCGGTCTGCAGCGCGGTCACGCCCTGACGCAACGCCGAGGCCTTGGTGTGCCCGATACGACCCAGCACCAGCGCACCGTCGCCGAGGGCGGCGGGCACCGTCCCGTCGGCGTACTTGGTCAATGGCGGTGTGTCGATGATCACGTACTCGAAGTGCCCGCGCAGCAGTTCCAACACTCGCGAGGTGCGCTGATCTCCCCACAGATCGCGGCGCACCGACGGCACCGGCCCGGCGGGCAACAGCGCGACCCGCGACCCTGGCACCTCGATCAGCGACTCGGACAGATCGTGCTGGCCGGCCAACAGGGTGCTGAACCCCTTGGTCCCTGCCTGCTTGACCGCGGCACTGTCGAGGGCCAACAACTCGGGCAGATCCGGTTTGACCAGGTCACCGTCGACCAGCACCACGGAGTGCCCGGCCTCGGCGAAGGACGCCGCCAGGTCGATCGCGGTGGTCGAGCGGCCGTCCTGCGGGGACGGGCTGGTCACGGCGATGACACGCGGGTGCTGGCCGTGGGCGTTGCGGGCGAACTGGACGTTGGTACGCAGTTCGCGCAGCCGCTCGACCGCCAGTCCCCCGGCTTCCAGGTCGATGACCCCGGTGCGGTCCACTCCGTCGGCGACGAGGGTGCCCAGCAACGGGACACCCGTGACGTCCTCGATGCGCTCGCGGCGACGGACCTTGCTGTCGGAGATGCCGAGCAGAACTGCCACCAGCACACCGAGTACCAGACCGCCGACCGCGCCTGCGGCCAACCGGATGGGCAAACCCATCGACTCGACCTTGGTGCCGTAGCTGGCGTCGTCGACGAGCACGGCGGCAGCGGCGGCTTCACCACCGCGCCGGGACGTTTCCAACTCGGCGGTCACATTGACCAACTGGTCGGCCACCGCGTTGGCGTAGCGCTGGGCGGCAGCCGGATCGGGATCGGTGGCGGTGATGTCGAGCAGCACGGTCTGCGGCAGCGGCACCGCGGTGATCTTGGCGCGCAGTTCGTCGACCGAGATCGGCGCCTTGAGCTGGGCGATGGCCCGCGCCGCAACCTGGTCACTGGTCGCCAGCCCGGCATAGGAGAACACGCGTTCCTGGGAGAACAGGTTGTTCTGGTAGGCGTCCCCGACCGACGTACCGCTCTGGGTGGTGACGAACAGCCGGGTTGTCGAG
Source organism: Arthrobacter sp. SLBN-53 (assembly GCF_006715585.1). Lineage (NCBI taxonomy): Bacteria > Bacillati > Actinomycetota > Actinomycetes > Micrococcales > Micrococcaceae > Arthrobacter > Arthrobacter sp. SLBN-53. Next base: position 4,194,094 of record NZ_VFNN01000001.1, on the reverse strand, counting down.
GAGTACTGCGTCGTCGACATGAACATGGTGGCGTACCCCACAGCAACGCCTATGAGAGTTGCCAGCAGGACTACCCACCAGAACCGGCGAAAGATTCGCAGGTAATCACCGACGGCCAAGGGAGCACTCCATTCGCTTCTGGATCGCCACGACAATGCAACGATAGCGTCAACTGCAGCAGCCGCCCAGTTTGCGGGTGGCACCCTAGGTGGCGGCACCAGCGAAACCGATGCAAGGATAGTTAAATGCAACAACGGTGCAGTAAAGCCGTGAGGATCATTCCGCAATGAAGACGAGTCCGCAATGAAACTCGGCGCGCCGTCACGCGGCAGCATGCTCCTCGGCGCGGCAATCGTTGCGCTGACGGTGCTGTTGGCGACCGGGGTCGCGCTCGCGGGTAAGCCGGCGATCATGGCCATCGCGGCGCTGATCGCCATGTCGGTCGGCCTCTACATCGGCCTGCGACATCCGTTGTGGCTGTACTGGGGCTTGGCGGTGTCCATCGGCACGCTGCCGTTCGGCTACTTCCCCGGCGTGCACCTTCCGCTGTATCTCCCGTTCGCGGGCGGGGCGCTGATGGCCGCATTGATCCATCCCAACGCCGCCAAGCGTTTCCCGGTGCTGGGCAGCACATTGGCCAAGGCCGTGTTGGTGCTGGTGATCGTGTCCGGCATCTCGATGATCGTCACGTTCTCCTCGATCGTGAACATCCTCGACTACGCAAAATGGGCCATCGCGACCGGCGCGTTCTTCGCCATCCTCGCACTGCCGCGCGAGCATCTGGCCAAGTTCGGCCGGATCTTCGCCTACGCCGCGGCGTTCAACGCCGCGTTCGGTATCGCATCGATCCTCATGGGCTCGAATCAGATTCTGCTGCAACCGTTTCGGATCTTCGGTTATGCCGTGGCCAACACCGAGCGGTTCTTCTTCACCGGCGGCACGCCGAGCAATGCGCCACGCACCGACCGCTTCCAGGTCGCCGCGGACAGTCAGGCATTCAGCCGTCTCGGTGGCCTGTGGCTGGATCCCAACGCCGCGGGCATCGGGCTGGTGATCTCGTTCGTCGTCGCCATGATCGTGTTCGCCGGGTGGCGGCGGGTGGTGATCGTCGGGATCATCGGCGCGGCAATTGCCCTGACGCTGAGCCGATCCGCCATCGTCACGGTGTTGGTTGGTGTTGTTCTGGTGTTCATCTTCCACCCGATGCGCGCGCGGGATCGTCAGTTGCTCATCGGCACGATGACCCTGGCCGTCGTCGGCGCCTTCATGGTGCCCTCGGTGCGCACCCGATTACTCGGGACGCTGAGCGAGAACGACGCCGGAGCCACCGACCGCGTCGATTCGATCCGCGAATTCCCCGGCCGGATGGACGGGCACTGGTTGTTCGGGTGGGGTTGGTCACAACGCGAGTTCAAGGACGGCGCCTACGCGTTCCTGGAGAACTTCGTGTCCAACGCGCCGCTGATCGCGATCCACCGCGGCGGCATTTTCGTCGGAATCGCTTTCTTGGCCGTCGTCGCTATCGGTTGCTTCATCGGCTATCGCCTGCTGCGGGCAAATTCACTTCCGAGCGCGGTTTATGGCGGCGTATTCATCGGGTTTTCGTTCGTGGCACTCAATCTCGATCACCCGGTGGTGATCATCCCCCAGATCGTCTTCCTGTACACGATCTTCCTGGTCTTCCTGGTCTATGCCGATCAGCTGCGGACCGAGAACCGGGAAGCCGATGAGCTGACCGCGCGGATCGAGCAGGCCAGAAAACACCAGGACGCGCCCGTCCCGGTGACGGCAGGCGGCTAGCCGAGCAGCGCCGAGACCGCGCGATGCGGACGGCGCTGTTCCCAGAATTCGCGGTTACGGGCGTACAGCCGCTCACCCGCCGAACGCGCTTGCTCGATGTCCAACAGCAAACTGCGGCAGGCCGCGACGAAGTCATCGTCGTCGTCATGGGTGTCCAGTTCCAGCAGCTGTGCCAGTGAGCCCACCGCCGCGGTGGTGCCCACCACCGGCAGCCCCATCCTGGCCGCGTCCAGGATCTTCACCCGCACCCCGCCGCCGGTGCTGATCGGCGCGATCATCGCCCGGCAGGTTGCCAGGAAACCGCCGAGGTCGTCGACGAAGCCCAGGTCGCGTACCCCGTCCGGATACACCGGGTCACCGTTTCTCCCGCCGGCCTTCCTCGACTTCTTGGCGCCGATGATGCACAACTCGGCGCCGTCGATCCCGGCGGCGATCCGCGGCCACAACCGCAGCGCGGTCAGGAAGGCCTCCTGGTTCGGCGGCCAATCCCTGGTGCCCATCAGCACCAGCCGGCGCGGGGTCGACGCCACCGGCACCTGAGTCGCCGGTGGCAGGGTGAGGTCCAGCCATCGCGCCGACGGCACGCCGTTCGCGCGGTAGAACTCGGCCTCGTCGGCGTCGTAGGTGCCGACCGCGTCGGCAGCCCGGGCCACCCGCAGTTCGTCACCCAACAACCGGCCCTCCTGCTGCCTGCCCAGCAGCCCTCGGGTCGCACGCCACACCAGGGATTCGCTGACATGGGTGTTGACCACCAGGCGTGCCCGGCCGACCTGGGTACTGCGCAGGAACGATTCGGCCATGTAACTGTGCTCGGCGACGAACACGTCGGCGGTGGCCGCGGAGATGGCTGCCACCAGCGCGTCGCTGTCGAACCGGGCGTGGGTCAGGCTGCGGCCGGTCCGCACGGTGTCGACCAACAACCGCACCGGTTGCACACCGGTTTTCCCGACCCGCACCAGTGTCATCCCGCCGGCGACCAGGTCGGTTTCGACCGTGCCCGCAGGCTCATGGGACAGGCAGATGGCCGATACCTCACAGGAATCGGCCGCCAGCCCGATGACCAACCGGGACAGCTCGACGTCGCCGCCGTGGTCGGCGACCGGATCCTTCGACAGCAGGAACACGGCCTTGGTGGCTGCAGCGGTCATGGTGATGTCGTCCTGCCTGTGGGCCTGCAATACAGGATGTAGGCGTAGATGCCCAGCAGCAGTGCATCGGCGATCACGGTGGCGATCGCCGCACCGACGGCACCGGCAAAGGCCAGCAACGCCACCAGGCCGAGCTTGACCGGGAGCAGGCTCAGGTTGGCGACCAGTCGGGTGGTATCGCGGCGCTGCAGGTAGAGCACCGCCTGGAAGACCGAGGTGATGGTGCGCATACCGCAGAACATCGCCATGATGATCATCGCGACGGCCAGCTCATTGGGGGCGGGGGTGAACAGCATGACCACCCCGACGACGAGGACGAGCAGACCGGCGAGCGCACCGAGGATCAACGTGCTCTTCAGCGGCGGGCCGGCCGAGAGGTGACCGTCGCCCTCGCGCAGCGCCCGGTTGTAGGACATCCCGAAGGACTGGCCGACGGCGACGATGGCGATCGTCACGGTCACGGTGAGCGCGTAGTAGCCCACCGTGGTGTCATCGGTCAGCCAGCCCAGCAGCAGCACATCACCCTGTAGATAGGCGGCCAGCCCGAGCATCTCGCCGATCAGGATGGCGATCAGCTTGGGCGGCCCCGGCATACCCGGGCGGTGCGGCAGCACCACGAACCCGACCACGATGGCGATCACCACATAGGGCGCCACCAGGAACAGGCTGGCCAGCTGCAAGGTCGGTTCGTCGGCCAGGAAGACATAACCCGCCGCACACGCCACGCTGGCAACCTGGCGGATGGTGTCGAGCTGGGCCACCCGCTGGGGCTGACCGTCGCGGGCCCAATGACTCTGGTAGGCCTTCAGCACGATCTCACCGCCGGCGACGAACAATCCGAACCAGACGATATAGCTGACCTCGACCAGGGCCGCGCCCGCCACCATGAGGGTGACGCCGAGCAGATAGCGGCTGGTGCGCTCGGCCAGGAATCGCTGCTCGGACTCCCGTACCGCGCGGACGGCGAAGGGGTTGTCCAGCGGCGGCCCGATCAACGAGAAGGCCGCGTACGCCATGCCGTACTGGCCGTAGTCGGCGATGCCGAGCTGGGCGACGATGACGGCCGTCCACAACAGTCCGACACCGCGTCCGCCGTAGAGCCAGAACACCGCCCACAGCGTGCGCATCAGGTGATTCGAGGTGGGCGCCGGACCGGGGGGCGCCGGCTGCACGGGATCGGTCACCGGCCGCTCGCCGACCGGTCGGTGAGCACCTTCGACCAGATCCGTGCGAAGGCCTCGGCGGTGCGGGCGGCCGACCGTTCCTGTCGGGTGCGGTCGGCGTTGCGACCGAGCTCGGTCAGCCGGTCGGCATCGTTGAGCAGGGTGGCGATGCCATCGGCCAGTCCGGCGGCCACGGCATCGTCGCCGCCACCGCGCGGCGCGACGTTGAGCACGCCTTGGTCGGTGCCGAGTTCGGCCAGGGCGCCGTAGCCGGTGCACACGATGGGCGTGCTGTAGGCCATGGCATGGGCGACCACCCCGGAGGCCGGGTAGGTCTCGGCGTAGAAGTGCCGCTTGCCGTAGGGAACGACGATGGCGCGCACCGATTCGAAGAAGGCGTCCTCGGCGGCCCCGTCGACACCGCCGAGGATCTCGATGCCCTCGGCCCGCGGCAGTTCCTCCGTGCCGCGACCGGCGACGCGGATCGCGATGTCGCGGGGCAGCAGCTCGCGGATCCGGGCGATCTGGTCGAAGCCCTTGCCGCGGTAGACGAATCCGAAGAAGCCGACGGCCTTCGGACGATCCTGGGCCGGTGCGATGGCGGGACGGCTGCGCACCAGGTGCGGTACGCAGTAGGTGGTCGTGTCCGGGTAGGTGCGCGCGATCGACTGCCGCCCGGTCTCGGTGAGCGCGATCAGCGTGCGCCCGGCGTGCACCCGCCCCTCGACGGCGCGGGACAGCGGGCGCAGCGGGTAGTGGATGCCGTGGGTAAGCAGCCGCGACGACGCGATGAACTTCGTGCGCGCCAGGAACCACAGCCCTTGGGGCGGATCGTGAATGGTCGCGGTGACGGGCACATCGTCGATACCGGCGGTGGCCCAGAACGTCGGCAGCACCCCGGTGGACAGCTCGGCGTGCACCAGTGTGCGCCCGGGCGGGCCGTCGGCGATCAGCCTGCGCACCTGGGCGCGGTGCCGCCGGATCTCGGCAAGGGTGTCCGAACCCGGTCCTGCGGTGCGGCACTGCACGATCTCACCGAAATGCGGCCGCAGCGCGGTCACCAGGTCCTGCGCATAGTCCCCGACCGCGGTCTGCCCCTCGTCCGGGGCGACGAAGACGAGCCGGTGATCGGGGAACGACTCCGAGCCGGCCGACATCAGTAGAACAGTGGGCGGTGATTGTTGGTGTAGCCCAACGATTCGGCGGGCCGCTTGCCGATCACCTTGGCGGGCACACCGCCGACGATGTCGAGTTCGGCGACATCCTTGTTCACCACCGCATGCGCGGCCACCACCGCGCCCCGGCCGATCAGCGACGGCAGCACCATGGCGCGGCTGGCGATCCACACGTAATCCTGGACGACGGTCGGAATCGGGACCGGCAGGAAGTCGGGATGGTTGATGTCATGGCCGCCGCCGATGAAGTGCACGTCGCTGGCGATCGTCACGTTATCGCCGATGTAGAGCCCGGCGCGGGAATCCAGCAGGCAGCGGAAACCGATGGCGACCCCGTCACCGATGGTGAGGAACTCGATGTCCAGCACGGTGGTGCCGCGCAGGATGGACGACCGCTTGCCGATCCGCGCACCCATCAGCCGCAGGTAGCCCTGCCGGATGGTGTGGGAGGGGATGTAGGTGATGAAGCTGTTGAAGAACAACTCACCGAGCCGGTTGCGGATCTTGCGGAACCGGGTCATCCCTTGCATCTTGTAGTCGATGACGCGGTTGTTCTCGTCGAGGATCCACTCCGGCGGCGGTGGCATGTGCAGCGCGGGAGCGGCGGCCAGCTTGCGGGCCACGTCTTCCGGATCAGCCGACGCGGGTACTCCGGTCATGGGTATGTGCTCCTTTGCGATTGCGCGTCCACCATAGCCATCAGGGCGTTGGGGTCACCTGGTTCGGGTCACGATCTCATCGACGGCGGCGTACAGCGAATCCGCATAGCGCGCCTCGGTGAAGCGCTCGGCGTGCGACCGCAGCCGGTCGGGGTCGAACTCACCGGCGTCGAAGCGGTCCAGCGCCTCGGCGATGGCGGCGGGCTCGGGCCGGTCGAAGAAGACCCCGGTGCTGCCTTCGACGACGGTGTCCAGGAAGCCGCCCCACCGCAGCACCACACTGGGCTTGCCCGATACCGCGGCCTCGATGGGCGTCAGCCCGAAGTCCTCGTAGCTGGCCGCGATCAGCGCCCGGCAGGATTGATACAGCCAGGCCATCTGTCCGTCGGTGAGCGCCGAGAGCAGGGCGACATTGGGCGTCTTGAGCCGTTCCAGTCGGGCCGCCTCCGGTCCGTGCCCGACGACGACGAGCCGGCGGTCGGTGTGGGCGAAGGCCCCGATGACGGCGTCGACGTTCTTGTAGGCCATCAGGCGAGAGACGCACAGATAGAAGGGCTCGCCGCCATCGGTGAGCCAGTGCGCCACCTCGGGCACCGGCTCGGCGGGGGCATCGGGGCGCATGGAGATCGGCGACGGCAGCACGCCCGCGTCGATACCGTAGGCGGTCCGGATCCGGTCCTTGATGGCGGTCGAGACCGCCAGGTAGCGGTCGACGGTGGTGGCGGCGCGCTGATCCCATGACCGCAGCGCCGGCGAGCCGACCTTCAACACGGCGCGTTTGAGTTTGTCGCCGTCGGGCTTGAGGTAGTGCTCCAGTGCGTAGAGCCAGTGTGCCGGGGTGTGGCAGTGCACCAGCTTGGCACCGTTGGTGCGAAAACCGTGTGCCCAGCCGCTGCTGCTGGTGACCACCACATCCGCATCGACGAACATCGCACTGGCCGCGAACGGCAGCACCGGCAGCGCGGCCCGGTGGTGCTTGCGGAACAGCGACATCCGGTTCAGCGGGGACACCCGCACATCGCGCTCGGCGAACTCGGGATAGGTGCCTGCCGGGTCATAGAGCAGCGTGTAGATCGGCGCGTCTGGGAAGGCCTTGCTCATCGAGAGCACCACCTTCTCGGCGCCGCCCCGCTGGGTGAGGTAGTCGTGGGCGATCGCCACCCGCGGGCCGTCGACACCGTCGAAACGCCGCGGGGCTCCGCTGCGGTCGTCAGACACGAACGAATCCTCCTGAGTAGCCGGCACGCCGACCGCGGCGGTGCATCCGGACGCCCAGGAATTTACCAAAGGCGTCAATTGCTGATGGGTCACGCAGCGAACACCGCACCGCATCGCCGATCGGCGTCGCCTGCAGGCTCAACCTCGTCAGCCCTTTCACTCGACGCCGGGGTGTTCCCGTGACGTTAGCCGACCTAGTTCACCATGCAGACCCGATACCCGCCACTGGCGACCGGGCCGGATCGGCAAAGACACGTCCGTTGGCCGGTTCACTCACCCTTGCGCGGTGGAACCGCCACCCGCCTGCGCGAGCCCGGCCAGATTCTCGGCGACCTCCTCGGCCCAGATCCCGTAGGCGTGGGTGGTGTCGATCTCCAGCTCGAATCGGTCGGTCATATCGGCGGTGACATCGGCGGAGTCGACGTAGAACTGCTCATACCAGCGGCGATGCTGATAGACCGCACCGTCCTCCTCGGTGAGCAGCGGGTTCTCGATCCTGGTCTTGTGCCGCCATATCTCGACGTCCTCCATGAAACCCTCACCGAAGGACCGGCTCATCGCACCGGCCAGCTTGGCTGCCTTGTCGGCGGGCAGGCCGGGCATCTGCTGCACCGCCACACCCCACTGCAGGACGAACGAGTTGCGGGACACCGGGTAGTGGCAGTTGATCAGCGCCACTTCCACGGTGAACCCGGGCGCCAGGTCGTTGTGCAACCAGTTGATCATGTACGCCGGCCCGAAGTAGGTGGCCTCAGAACGCAGATACGTTCCCTCCCAGAGCTTCTCGGGGTCGGCGATATAATCGGGCCGGGGTTTGGACTCCATGAACTGACTGGCGGTGTGCCCCTCGATGACGTTCTTGAAGAATGTCGGATAGGCGTGGTGGATATAGAAGAAGTGCGCCATGTCGACGTTGTTGTCCACGATTTCGCGACAGTGCGAACCCTCGATCAGCACCGAGTTCCACTGCCACGGCGACCACCGGCCCTCGGGATAACCCTCGATGGTGGGCGGCAGGAGTTCCGCCGGCGGCGCCGAACCCTCGGGATCGTGCCAGACCAGCAACTGCCCGTTGACCTCGCGGGTCTCCCAGGCCCGGGTACGCGCCAGCCGCGGTGCCCGCTTGGCGTAGGGCACCAGGGCGCATCGTCCGTCGGCACGCCAGCGCCAGTCGTGGAACGGGCAGGCCAGGTTGTCGTCCTTGACCGAACCGCGGGAGAGGTCACCGCCCATATGCCTGCAGTACGCGTCGAGCACGTGCAGGGCGCCGCCGGCATCGCCGAAGACCACCAGCTTGGAACCGAACGCCTCGATACCGTGCGGTTGCCCGTCACGGAAGGTCTCGGCCAGCCCCAGGCAGTGCCAGCCACGGGCGAACCTGGTCATTGCGACGCCGGCATCGATCTCGCGGATATCGGTCATCCGACCTGCCTAGCACGTTCGCATCCCGGCCGCGGCGAGATCGCCGACACCCCTTCAGACGCGTGCCTGCCTGCCGTGGGCGGCGAACTCGGCGTCCAGGGCATCCCTGCCGTCGGCATCGAGCATCTCGAACACCACCGGTCTGCGCCCCGACCATCGGTACACATCCTCGTCGGTGTGCCAACGCTGTTGCCGGAGCTCGTGTTTGACGATCTTGTTGGAGCCGGTCATCGGTAGCCGCGCCGAGACGCGCAGCAGTCTGGGAACGGCCTTCGCCCCGAGATCGGGCTGGCCGCTCAGGTATTCGGCGAACGCCGCCGCGTCGAAATCCGCCGGCCGGGCCACCTCGACGGCGGCCATCACCTGGTCTCCCGAGCGCGGATCGGGCACCGCATAAGCCGCCGCCGCGATGACCGCCGGGTGGCGGCGCAGCACATGCTCGATGGTCAGCGCCGACAGGTTCTCACCGTCCACCCGGATCCAATCGCCGCGCCTGCCCGCGAAATAGATGAACCCGGCTTCGTCGAGATAACCGAGGTCCCCGGTCCAGTACCACCCGTTCCGGATGCGTTCGGCGTTGGCGGCGTCGTTCTTGTAATAGCCCTCGAAGGAGCGGGTGCCGAACTTGTCGACGATCTCACCGACCGCCTCATCGGGGTTGCGGACGCGTCCGACACCATCGAGTACCGCGGGTGCGCAGTCGCGCAGCGTCACCGGGTCGACGATGGCCACCCCGTCGTGCGCGGGCCGGCCCAATGCGCCCGCGGGCGCGTCCGGGTGCAGGACCACCGCTCCGCCGCCCTCGCTGGAGCCGTAGCCCTCGTAGAGTTCGGCGTCGAACCGGCTCCGGAACCGGACCTGGTCGTCCGGGGAGGCCTCGGTGCCGAACCCGCGCCGCAAGGGGTTGTCGGCATCATCTTCGCGCTCGGGCGTGGCCATCAGATATCCCAGCGCCTTACCGACGTAGGTGAAGAAGGTGGCTCCGAAATAGCGTACGTCGGAAAGGAATCCGGACGCTGAGAACGACGGCGCCAGGCACACCGTCGCCCCCACCGACAGCGCGGGCGCCCACAGCGCCATGATCGCGTTGCCGTGGAACAGCGGCATGCTGCAGTACTCGACATCCTCGCGACGGTGGTCGAATTTGTCGCGGGCGGCGTAGGCGATGCGGGCCAGCCGACCCTGCGTGCAGCGCACCGCCTTCGACGCACCGGTGGTACCCGAGGTGAACAACAACAGCATCAGGGTGTCGGCGCCGACGGTATCGGCTCCGGTGGGCAGCGGGGCACCGCGATGCGCGTCGAGCGCGGCGCGGTAGGACGCGTCACCGACCACGAGTATCCGGTGTGCGGGCACGTCCAGATCCACCGCCGCCAGCCGGGCGGCGCCGTCGGTATCGGTGATGATCAGCCGGCAGTCGGCGAGCCGGATCTCGGCAGCCATCTCGGCATCCCCGCGGGTCGGGTTGATACCGACCACGGTCATCCCGCCCAGCGCCGCGGCGCCCAACCAGAACACGAAGTCGGCAACATTGGGCAGCAGCACCCCGATATGGGGCGCCATGTCGGGCTCGTCGTCCAACAGCGCCCGGCCCAGCCCGGCCCTGGTGATCGATTCGGCGACCACCTCGTCCCAGGTCCAGTTGTTCTCACGAGTGCGCAGGCCAAGGTGGGTATCGCCGCGGCGATCGAGCAGCATGGCGGCGATGTGATCGCGGTTCTGATCGGTCGTCGGCACCGCACCAGCTTGGCGAAAGGAGCGGACACGATGGCCTAACTGCGACCTCTCTTATGCAGTTCTTAGAAGTACAGCTAGCATCGCTACCCATGACGAGCACTATCGAGCCGGCGGCAGAGCACGTAGTCGATATCCACACCACGGCCGGCAAGCTGGCCGACCTGCGCAAGCGCGCCGAAGAGGCGCTGCACCCGGTCGGTGAGGCCGCGGTCGAGAAGGTGCACGCCAAGGGCAAGCTGACCGCCCGCGAGCGCATCTACGCACTGCTGGACGAGGGCTCCTTCGTCGAACTCGACGCGTTGGCACGCCACCGCAGCACCAACTTCGGGCTGGAGTCCAACCGCCCGCTCGGCGACGGCGTGGTGACCGGCTACGGCACCATCGACGGCCGCGAGGTCTGCATCTTCAGCCAGGACGCCACCGTCTTCGGCGGCAGCCTCGGCGAGGTCTACGGCGAGAAGATCGTCAAGGTCCAGGAATTGGCCATCAAGACCGGCCGCCCGCTGATCGGCATCAACGACGGCGCCGGCGCCCGCATCCAAGAGGGTGTGGTCTCCCTCGGCCTGTACAGCCGGATCTTCCACAACAACATCAAGGCCTCGGGCGTCATCCCGCAGATCTCGCTGATCATGGGAGCCGCGGCCGGCGGGCACGTCTACTCCCCCGCGCTGACCGACTTCGTCATCATGGTCGACCAGACCAGCCAGATGTTCATCACCGGTCCCGATGTCATCAAGACCGTCACCGGTGAGGACGTCACCATGGAGGAGCTGGGCGGCGCCCAGACCCACATGTCCAAGTCCGGCACCGTGCACTACGTGGCCTCCGGCGAACAGGACGCCCTGGACTACGTCCGTGACCTGCTGAGCTACCTGCCCGCCAACAACTACGCCGATCCGCCGCGCTACCCGGCGCCGCCGCACCCGGGCGCCATCGAGGACAACCTCACCGGTGAGGACATCGAGCTCGACACCCTGATCCCCGATTCGCCGAACCAGCCCTACGACATGCACGAGGTCATCTCGCGCATCCTCGACGATGACGAGTTCCTGGAGATCCAGGCCGGTTACGCGCAGAACATCATCGTCGGCTACGGCCGTGTCGACGGCCGCACCGTCGGCATCGTGGCCAACCAGCCGACCCAGTTCGCCGGCTGCCTCGACATCAACGCCTCGGAGAAGGCCGCCCGGTTCATCCGGACCTGCGACTGCTTCAACATCCCGATCGTGCTGCTGGTCGACGTGCCGGGCTTCCTGCCGGGCACCGGTCAGGAGTACAACGGCATCATCCGCCGCGGCGCCAAGCTGCTGTACGCCTACGGCGAGGCGACCGTGCCCAAGATCACCGTCATCACCCGCAAGTCCTACGGTGGCGCCTACTGCGTGATGGGCTCCAAGGACATGGGCGCCGACGTGGTGGTGGCGTGGCCGACGGCCCAGATCGCCGTCATGGGCGCCTCCGGCGCGGTCGGCTTCGTCTACCGCCAGGAGCTCAAGAAGGCCGCGCAGGAGGGCGAGGACGTCGATTCGTTGCGCCTGGAGCTGCAGCAGTCCTATGAGGACACCCTGGTCAACCCGTACATCGCCGCCGAGCGCGGTTATGTCGACGCGGTCATCCCGCCCTCGCACACCCGCGGTTACGTGGCGACCTCGCTGCGCCTGCTGGAGCGCAAGATCAGCCAGGTGCCGCCGAAGAAGCACGGCAACATCCCGCTGTAGGGTCTTCGGACCAACCCGCGACAGGCCCTCTGCGAGAAGGACTTTCATGAGCCACGACGTCGATATCGTCGAAGTCAGCGATCCACGCGATATGACCATCGACAACCCGGCACCCCCGGTGCCGGAGTTCCGGGTGGTCAAGGGCGAGCCGTCCGACGAGGAACTGGCGGCCCTGGTCGCGGTGTTGTCGGCGGCCGGCGGAACCGGTCCGGGTGAACCGGGCCCGCAGGAGCTCAACCTGTGGGGCCACCCGGTGGACAAGCTGCGGTACCAGAGCCACTCCTGGCAGCGGATCACGCTGTTGGAGCGGACCCACATGCGCAGGTGACGACGCGCCTCGTCCTGGGTTCGGCCTCCCCCGGCCGGCTCGGTGTGCTGCGGTCGGCCGGGGTCGACCCGCTGGTCGTGGTGTCCGATGTCGACGAGGACGCCATCATCGCGCGACTGTCCGACGCGGGCCCGCACGAGGTGGTCGCCGCACTGGCCGCCGCCAAGGCCGAGCGCGTCCTCGAGCTCCTCGAACCCGCGGTTGCCATCGATTGTGTTGTGGTGGGCTGCGATTCGATGCTCGAGGTCGACGGCGTGCTGAGCGGCAAGCCGGGGACGGCGCAGGCCGCTGCACGGCAGTGGCAGGCATCCGCGGGCCGCACCGGTCTGCTGCACACCGGCCACGCCGTGCTGCGGGTGGTCGACGGCGCGGTGGCGGACCGGGTGCGACAGACCGGGACCACCACCCTGCATTTCGGTACGCCCTCCGATGCCGAGCTGCAGGCCTACCTGGACACCGGGGAGCCGCTGTACGTGGCGGGCGCGTTCACCCTCGACGGGCTCGGCGGCTGGTTCGTCGACCGGATCGAGGGCGACCCGTCGAATGTGATCGGGATCAGCCTGCCGCTGGTGCGAAAGCTGTTGGCCGGGCTCGGCATATCGGTGGCCGCGCTGTGGCAGGACAACGGATTCACCGGCGGCACCTGATCCGGGGCGCTCAGAGCGCCTCGCGAACCGCCAGTGTTGAATCTCCCGGCCTCGGGTATCACCCGGGGATGCCTGACACCGCAGTCCTTGTCACGGACATGATGAACAACTACCGCCATCCCGATGCCGAACCGCTGGCGGCCAGCGCCGCCCGGATCATCGAACCGTTGGGCGAGCTCATCCACCGGGCCCGCGCCCGCGATGATGCCACCGTCATCTATGTCAACGACAACTACGGGGATTTCACCGCGGTCTGGGATGACATCGTGCGCGACGCACGCAACGGTGCGCATCCCGAGCTCGTCGAACCGATCCTGCCGACCGAGGACTGCCTGCGGCTGAACAAGGTGCGACACAGCGCCTTCTATGCCACGCCGCTGGATCACCTGCTGAACCGGCTCGGGGTGAGCACGGTGATCATCACCGGCCAGGTCACCGAACAGTGCGTGCTCTACACCGCGCTGGACGCCTATGTACGGCACTACGACGTCGTGGTGCCGCCCGATGCCGTCGCCCACATCGACCCCGCGCTGGCCGAGGCCGCATGCGAAATGATGCGCCGCAACATGCGGGCCGAGCTGGTTGCGGCCCGGGACTGTCTGCGCGAGCCCTGATGGGTCACCCGAGCATGCGACCGGCAGCCCCGACATGAGTAGGCTCTTTGGCGTGTCGCTGCCTGCCGATCCAGACCCTGCCCTCGCCGCCTACGCGCACCCCGAACGCCTGGTGACCGCGGACTGGTTGTCCGCCAACCTCGGCCGCCCCGGGCTGGCCATCGTCGAATCCGACGAGGACGTGCTGCTCTACGACACCGGCCACATCCCCGGCGCGGTGAAGATCGACTGGCACACCGATCTGAACGATCCGGCCGTTCGTGACTACATCGACGGTGCCCAGTTCGCCGAGCTGATGGACCGTAAGGGCATCTCGCGCGACGACACCGTGGTGATCTACGGCGACAAGAGCAACTGGTGGGCGGCCTACGCGCTGTGGGTGTTCACGCTGTTCGGCCACCCCGATGTCCGGCTGCTCGACGGTGGCCGCGATCTGTGGGTCAGCAACGGCCGCGACACCACCCTGGACGTGCCGAGCAAGCCGAGTTCGGGCTATCCGGTGGTCGAGCGCGATGACACCGCCATCCGCGCCTTCCGTGAGGATGTGCTTGCCGCGCTCGGCGAGCAGCCGCTGATCGATGTCCGCTCGCCGCAGGAGTACACCGGTGAGCGCACCCACATGCCCGATTACCCGGAGGAGGGTGCGCTGCGCGGCGGGCACATCCCCACCGCGGTGTCGATCCCGTGGGCCAAGGCCGCCGAGGACAGCGGCCGGTTCCGCAACCGGGCCGAACTCGACGCGCTGTACGGCCACCTCACCGCCGACGACAAGACGATCGTGTACTGCCGCATCGGGGAGCGCTCCAGCCACACCTGGTTCGTGCTGACCCATCTGCTCGGCCTGCCGAACGTGCGCAACTACGACGGTTCGTGGACCGAGTGGGGTAACGCGGTGCGGGTCCCGGTGGCCACCGGCCCCGAGCCCGGCGCGGCACCCGCGGCGCGATGACGATGCCCGCGGCGCTCGCCGAGGTCGTCGGCGAGTTCGGCGAGGTCAGCGGGCAGGACAAGTTGCAGTTGCTGCTGGAGTTCGCCAACGAGCTGCCTGCGCTGCCCGGCCATCTCGAGGAAGCGGCCATGGAGCCGGTTCCCGAATGCCAGTCGCCGCTGTTCCTCGATGTCGACGCCACCGATCGCGAGCACGTCCGGCTGTACTTCAGCGCGCCCGCCGAGGCCCCGACGACCCGCGGTTTCGCGGCCATCCTGGCGGCCGGGCTGGACGGGCAGTCCGCCGAGGACATCCTGGCCGTTCCCGACGACTTCTACTCCGCGCTGGGCCTGGCCGCACTGATCAGCCCCCTGCGACTGCGCGGGATGTCGGCGATGCTGGCCCGGATCAAGCGGCGCTTGCGGGTCTAGCCCCGCAGTTACCGGCGCGTTCGTCAATAACGGCGGCCACGGATTTTTTCCGGGATCCATGCCAGAATGGCCCCGAGAACGCCTGCGGGCCAGCTAGCCGAATCGATACTCATCGACGCGTGTCACCGCTCACATGGCTGTCGGCGTAGCAAATGAAGGACCAGAAAGGGGCCCGGTTCGATGAATCGGCAAGCCAGGGACGTCATTCTTTACGAACTCAACGAGGTGCCGTGGGATGTCGTCGACATCTACGTCAAGAATCGCCCCGATTCGAATCTGGCCGCGCTGCTCAAGGACGGGCAGTCGCTGACCACCATCCACGAGGACCGCGAGGAACTCCAGGGCCTGCAGCCGTGGCGCACCTGGCCGACACTGCACACCTCCAGCTACGAGCACAATTCGTTCGACCTCGGCCAGGACCCCTCGACGTTCAAGGGTGACCCGATCTGGAACGTGGCCGAGCGCGCCGGACTCTCGGTGGGTCTGTTCGGTCCGATGCAGAGCTGGCCGGCGCGCCCGTTCGCGCACGGTGGCTTCTACGTCCCGGACACCTTCGCCTCCGATGCGGTGACCTATCCGCCTGCGCTGGAGCGCTTCCAGGCGTTCAACCTGGCGATGACCGGCGAGAACGGGTTCTCTCCCGATTCGGCGCTGAGCCCCAAGGCGCTCGCCGGGACGGCGGTGGATCTGGTCCGGCTCGGACTGACCCCGCGGTCCACCGCGACACTGGCCACCCATCTGGTGAAGGAGCGAATCGACCCGCGCTACAAGGCATTCCGCTCTGCCATGCAGGCGCCGCTGAGCTTCGACCTGTACTGGCGTCAGCACCGCAAGAACCGACCGCGACTCTCGGTGTTCTTCACCAACCACGTCGCGGGCATGATGCATCGGTTCTGGGGTGACGGGATGCCCGGCTACACCGACAAGTACGAGTACGACGCCGACGAGGTGTACGGCAGCTTCATCGTCGCCGCCATGGACATCACCGATCGCCAGGTCGGTCGCATCCGCAAGTACCTGGCCAAGAACCCGCAGTCGATGCTGGTGATCTCGGCGAGCATGGGACAGGGACCCGTCGCCGTGCCCAAGCTCGACGGTGGGCGTTTCGTCCTCGACGATCACGGCAAACTGATCACCGCGCTGGGTCTCAAGCCCGCCGATGTCGCGCTGGCGATGTACCCGATGCTGTCGCTGGTCTTCGAGTCCGAGAGCGATGCCGCCGAGGCGGTGGCACCGCTGGAGTCGGTCCTGGTCAACGGGACCGACCGGCTGTTCGCGCGGCTGCGCGTCGAGGGTAAGACGGTCACCTTCGGCATCGATTACACCGTGCCCGGCGAGGACACCACGAAGGTGACGATCCGGCCGTTCGGGGCCGCGGCCGATACCGATGTGCCTGCCACCGACCTGGGGCTGAGCGTGCATTCGCGGATCGGCGGGGTCAACACCGGCTATCACATCCCCGAGGGCATCCTGCTGGCCGCGGGCGCGGGTATCACCGCCGACCCGTCGCGCAAGGAGGTCGACATCCTCGATGTGGCCCCGTCACTGTTGGCCAACGCGCTCGGCGTCGAGCCGCCGCCGTCGATGAAGGGCATCCCGACCCTGTTCGGCTGAGACATCTCGACAGCTGTCAACGACGGCGGCGCTCCCCTCGGGGCGCCGCCGTCGTGCCCGCCGTCGTGCCTTGCCGGGCGTTCGCCCAGCGCAGCGATACCGCACGTCAAACGTACTGACCGGTAACAAAGACGCACCGCAGAATTGGGGGTCCGACTCACCACCCCCGGGATTGGACACTTAAACTTCGCCCGATACATTCTTAAAGACGTTTCTTAGAGAAGATGCCACCAGGAGGCGCAGTGCCAAGTCACGCCAGCTCGAAGATCTCCAAGGTCCTCGTGGCCAACCGCGGTGAGATCGCCGTCCGTGTGATCCGAGCCGCCAAGGATGCGGGCCTCGCCAGCGTGGCCGTGTACGCCGAGCCGGACGCCGACGCACCCCACGTGCGGCTTGCCGACGAGGCCTTCGCACTGGGCGGGCAGACCTCGGCCGAGTCCTATCTGGTTTTCGAGAAGTTGCTCGAAGCCGCCGAGAAGTCCGGCGCCAACGCCATCCACCCGGGCTACGGCTTCCTCTCGGAGAACGCCGACTTCGCCCAGGCCGTCCTGGACGCCGGGCTGATCTGGATCGGGCCCAGCCCGCAGTCCATCCGCGACCTCGGCGACAAGGTCACCGCCCGCCACATCGCCGCGCGCGCCGACGCTCCCCTGGTCCCCGGCACCCCCGACCCGGTCAAGGACGCCGACGAGATCCTGGCATTCGCCAAGGAGCACGGCCTGCCCATCGCCATCAAGGCCGCCTTCGGTGGCGGTGGCCGCGGCATGAAGGTCGCCCGCACCCTCGAAGAGATCCCCGAGCTGTTCGATTCGGCCACCCGCGAGGCCGTGGCGGCCTTCGGTCGCGGCGAGTGCTTCGTGGAGCGCTACCTGGACAAGCCGCGCCACGTCGAGGCCCAGGTCATCGCCGACACCCACGGCAACGTCGTCGTCGCGGGCACCCGGGACTGCTCGCTGCAGCGCCGCTTCCAGAAGCTCGTCGAGGAGGCTCCGGCGCCGTTCCTGACCGAGGCGCAGCGCAAGGAGATCCACGAGTCCGCCAAGCGCATCTGCAAGGAGGCCGGCTACTACGGTGCCGGCACCGTGGAGTACCTGGTCGGCCAGGACGGCCTGATCTCCTTCCTCGAGGTCAACACCCGCCTGCAGGTGGAACACCCCGTCACCGAGGAGACCTCGGGCATCGACCTGGTGCTGCAGCAGTTCAAGATCGCCAACGGCGAGGCCCTCGACATCACCGAGGACCCCACCCCGCGCGGCCACTCCTTCGAGTTCCGCATCAACGGTGAGGACGCCGGCCGCGGCTTCCTGCCCGCCCCCGGCCCGGTCACCAAGTTCGAACCGCCCACCGGCCCCGGCGTGCGCATGGATTCCGGTGTGGAGAGCGGATCGGTCATCGGCGGCCAGTTCGACTCGATGCTGGCCAAGCTGATCGTCACCGGCGCCACCCGCGAAGAGGCACTGGCCCGTTCGCGCCGCGCGCTGGCCGAGTTCAACGTCGAAGGCCTGGCGACGGTCATCCCGTTCCACCGCGCCGTGACCGCCGACCCGGCGTTCATCGGTGACGGCGAGAAGTTCGACGTGCACACCCGGTGGATCGAGACGGAGTGGGACAACACCGTCGAGCCGTTCACCGGTGGCGAGCCCATCGACGAGGACGACAGCCTGCCCCGCCAGACCGTCGTCGTCGAGGTCGGTGGCCGCCGCCTGGAGGTATCGCTGCCCGGTGACCTGGCCCTCGGTGGCGGCGCTGGTGGAGGCGCCGGCGGTGCCATCCGCAAGAAGCCCAAGGCACGCAAGCGTGGCGGCGGCGGCGGTGCCGCGGCCTCCGGTGATTCGGTGACCGCTCCCATGCAGGGCACCGTGGTCAAGGTCGCGGTCGAGGAGGGCCAGCAGGTCTCCGCCGGTGACCTGGTCGTGGTCCTGGAGGCCATGAAGATGGAGAACCCGGTGACCGCGCACAAGGACGGCACCATCACCGGCCTGTCGGTCGAGGCCGGCGCGGCCATCACCCAGGGCACCGTGATCGCCGAGATCAAGGACTAGTTTTTCACCGAATGGCCGCTCATTCCTGAGATGAGCGGCCATTCGTCATTTCTGGAGGACTGATGGAACCCGTCGAGATCAACAACGGCCAGTGGTATCTGCGCGGGCTGCGCTGTGACGACCGCGTCGACGACCGCCCCGCCCTGACCGATATGGGTGAGGACGACCTCGACTACGTCCATGACGCGGCCGACGGCTGGGCCGACGAGACCCGCTACACGTGGGCGGTGTGCGAACCCACGACCGGGGAGATGCTCGCCGAGATCGCCCTCGATCCGGTCTCGGGCCACATGTCCAGCCGGGCCAGGCCGGGGTTCGAGGACGTCGCGGCAATCTCCGAGGACACCGTGCGCCGCTACGCCTCGGCCGCGCTCGGCCTGGAAGTGCACACCTGAGGAGTCGGAACCGGTGGCTACGCTTTGCGCTCTGACCATGCCTTGTGCTCTGGCCATGCCTTGCGCTGAGGAACATCGATATCGGCACCGGTGGCCAGGTCACCGCATTCGACCGCGATGACATCGTCGCGGGCCCGCAGGAAGGGCCCGGCGCCGACGTCCCCTTCGAGCTGTTCGGTCAGCGCCGGCCAGTGCCTGCCCGCAATGACGACGGGGTGGCCGGGCCGCCCCCCGAACACCGCCCTGGCCAATCCGGATGTCGAGGTGGCGGCGGCGTCCAGAACCCGGCGCACCACGTCGGCCCCGACATCGGGGGTGTCCACCACCGTGATGACGGCGAATTCGACGTCGTATCGCGATGCCGCCGCCAGTCCGGCGCGCAGCGATGCCGAAAGCCCCTGCGCCCAGTGCGGCGCGAGAACCGCGCATGCCGGTGCCGGCACACTCACCTGCGCGGCACCGAGCACCACGAGCACCTCAGCGCACCCGCCGTCGTGTAACGCGGCCACCGCAGCAGCCAACCACTCCCCTTCGGCGGCAAGCACTTTCGGCATTCCGAACCGTGTGCCCGCACCGGCGGCCAACACCACTCCGGCAGCAGATCGCACGGCCATCGGTCCAGTCTGCCCGGTGCCGGCGCCCGCCGGATCCGGCGGGTAGGTGACCGACCAGCAAAATCAGGCGTAGTGTCGGGTCAGGTTGAGCCCGCAGCCTATCGAGTCCGACTGTCGGAGCCGCCATGACCACGCCAGACAACATCGCCATCGCGATGTCCCCGCCGCGTGCGGCGCGTGGCACAGCTGTCCACACCGTCCGCCACCTGCCGCCGTCCACGACCGTCGTCGAGGTGTACGGACAGCTCGACGCCGCCAATGCGCGCCGGTTCAGCAGCTACGCGCTCACCCACCTTGCGCACACCGAAAAGCTGATCGTCGACCTTTCCGGCATCGACTTCTTTGGTACCGAGGCTTTCTCGATGCTGCACACCATCAGCGTGACGGCAGCGGGCAAGGATGCCCGGTGGGCACTGGTGCCCAGTGCCGCGGTGCGGCGTCTGCTGCGGATCTGCGATCCCGACGGTGTCCTGCCCACCGCCGAGACCACCGCCGAGGCCGCCTGCCGGCTCCAGGGACAGCCGCTACTGCAGCTCGTCCCGCAGTTTGGCCAGTGAGCGGGCCAGCAGCCGGGACACATGCATCTGCGAGATGCCGACGCGTTCGGCGATCTGGGACTGCGTCATCGACTCGAAGAAGCGCAGGACCAGGACCGTGCGCTCGCGTTCGGGCAGCTTGGACAGCAGCGGCCGCAGCGCCTCGCGGTTCTCGATCTGATCCAGCGCATCGTCCTGTGAGCCGAGGGTATCGGCGATAGCCGGCGCCTCGTCGTCACCGGAACCGCCGCTGTCGATGGACAGCGTGTTGTACGAGCTGCCCGCGATCAGGCCTTCGACCACTTCCTCGCGGTCCATGTCCAGCTCGGCCGCCAACTCCGACGGAGTGGGTGCCCGGCCCAGGCGCTGCGACATCTCGGCCGTCGCGGCGCCGAGGCGCAGATGCAGTTCCTTGAGCCGGCGCGGCACCTTGACCGACCATCCGTTGTCCCGGAAGTGCCTGCGCACCTCGCCCATGATCGTCGGCACCGCATAGGACGCGAAGTCCGAACCGGCCTCGACGTTGAACCGGTTCACGGCATTGACAAGGCCCACCCTGGCGACCTGCACCAGGTCGTCGCGCGCCTCGCCGCGCCCCTCGAACCGTCGGGCGATGTGATCGGCCAATGGCAGGCAGCGGGTGACGATGCGTTCGCGCTGCCGCTCGTATTCTGCCGACCCATCGCGGAGTTCGCCGAGTACGCGAAACATCTCGATGACGTCGGCGTATTCGGAGTTCACTGCAACAGACTCGCTCGCCGCGCAGTGAGCGAGATCCCGAATATCTGGCCACCGTCGCCGGGCCGACCGTCAGAGAAGGTGTTCACCTCGTCGGTCAGTGAGCTGAGCACGTGCCAGCTGAAGCTGCCCGGTGCGACGATGGCGTCCTCGTCGCTGCTGCAGGTCGCCGACGCCGTGATGACCACGGCATCCTCGCGCGGCTGGACCGAGACCACGAGCGGCGAATGCGGTATCGCGGCCTTCACCAGCCGCGTGCAGGCCTCGTCGACCGCCAGTCGCAGGTCGGACACGGCGTCGAAATCGAGATCCTCGAAGGTGGCGGCTGCGGCGATCAGCACACGCAGTACCGCGAGGTTCTCCAGGGTTGCGGCAACCCGGAGTTCCACCGACCGATCATCATCTGTCACGGCTGCATCCGCGTCCGTTACCTGCTGCACCATGTGGCCTCCCGGCATGTCCGCTGGGAGGTTACCCCACGCAGGTCGGTGGCTAACCAATGGAACCACCTCCTACCAGGGCGCCCAGTGGACGGACGCAATGACCCGCGGTGAGTTCGGCTCCTTGTTCACGTGAGTAGTGCATGCGGGGGGCAGTACCCGGCGCCCGGTCGTCACCAAACCACGACGGCACGCGGTTTCCCGTTGCGCACCATGGGTAATCGACCCGCATGAGTACTCCTCATGTTCCCGATGACGTACCCGTTGCCGATGCTGTCGAGCAGTCCCGCGACGTCACCGACGCCGATCCCGATGGCGGCGTCGACATCGCCGGCGGGGCCGCCGCACCCTCGCTTGAGACACCCGATGCGGACTGGCAGGAGCAGTCGGTGGAAGTCGACCTCGACGACGACGAGCGCGCGGGTTACTGACACGTGCCGTCTGATAGGTGACTTCGCCGGGCTCGCGGTGGTTTGCGGCCCAGTCCTGGCGGGAACATTGACCGGCATGTTGGTACGCAGAATTGCCCGCCCGTTGTTGTCCGCCGCTTTCATCGGTCAGGGGATCGAGGCCCTCCGGGACGTCAAACCCGCGGCCGAGGTCGTCCAGCCGACGTTGGATGGTCTGCAGTCGCTGCCCGATTCGGTGGCCCAGAAGGTTCCCGACGATCCGATGACGGTGGCCCGCATCACCGCGGCCGCTCAGATCGGCGGCGGTCTGCTGCTGGCCACCGGACGCGTCCCCCGCGTTGCCGCCGCGGTCCTGGCGGCGACCGTGATTCCGGCCAATCTGGGCAGGCACATGTTCTGGGAGGAGACCGATCCCGCCCTCAAGGCCGAGAAGCGTCGGGCATTCCTCACCGACGTGAGCCTCATCGGCGGCCTGGTGCTGGCCTCGGCGGACACCGCGGGCAAGCCGTCCCTTGGCTGGCGCGGCCGTCGCGCCGGGCGCAAGGTCGTGCAGGCGGTGTCGGAACGACTGCCCGGATCCGATGACTCGATCCTGGACACCGAGCTCGCCGACCGACTCGGTCACGGTCTGCACATCGGTGTCGAGCGCGGCCGTGAGCTCGCCGACACCGCGCTCGAGCGCGGTGTGCCGCTGGCGGCGTCGGCGTTCGAGACCGCAGCCGAGTCGCTGGGAACCGCCTACGATCGCGGGGCGGCCGCCCTCCACAAGGGTGCCGAGAAGAGCGCGCCGATCGCCAAGAAGGCCCGCAAGCGCGGCGCCGAACTGGCCGAAACCGCTTTGGACCGAAGCGCCGCGGCACTGGAGCGTGGTGCCGAGAAGAGTGCACCGGTGGCCAAGAAGGCCAAGGAACGTGGTGCCGAACTCGCCGAAACAGCCCTGGATCGCAGTGCGGCAGCGCTGGAGCGGGCCGCCGAACGCGGTGCACCGCTGGCGGCCGAGGCCCGCCGGCGCAGCGCGGAGCTGGCCGAGACCGCGCTGGAGCGCGGCGGTGACGAGGCCAAGTCGCGCTGGCGCTGGGCACGCAGCAAGGTGTGATGCGCGACAGCATGACCTGAAACCGGCCGGATGCGCGTTCAGCGCATCCGGCCGGATCTCATTGGCCCCCTACGATTGACCCCACTCCGAACGCAGCGCCGACAGCAGCGGTCCGGCGGCCTCGGCGAAGAACTGCTCCTGACTGTCCCCGCCGATCTGGATCAGCGCCACATCGGTGAAACCGGCCTTGGCGTACTCGCCGACGGCTGCCACGATCGGATCGAGATCGGGTCCGCACGGGATGGCCTCGGCGACATCCTGAGGGCGGACGAATTGGGTCGCACCGGCGAATCCCGCCGGCGTCGGTAGATCGGCATTCACCGACCATCCCCCGGCGAACCACCGGAACTGATCGTGGGCGCGCGCTATCGCGGCGTCGCGGTCGGGATCCCAGCAGATCGGCAGCTGTCCGACCACCCTGCCCTCGGGCAGACCCATGGGCTGGCGGACCCGCTTCCAGTTCTCGACGACGTCACCGTCGGGGGACGTGTTGATCAGATGGTCGGCGAGCACCCCGAGCGTCTCGATCGTCCGGTCGCCGGTGATCGACACCCCGATTTCGACGGGCTCGTCGGGAAGATCCCAGATGCGCGCGGAATCCACCGAGAAGTGGTCACCGTGGAAGTCCACGAGGTCACCACCGAGCAGTTCACGGATGATCTTGATCGCCTCGGCGAGCATGTCCAAGCGGCGCGCCGCCGCGGGCCACCCGGCGCCGACGACGTGCTCGTTGAGGTTCTCACCACTGCCGAGCCCAAGGGTGAAGCGGCCGTCGGCCAGGATCTGCACGGTCGCCGCTTGCTGGGCGACCACTGCCGGGTGATAGCGCATGGTCGGGCAGGTGACGAACGAGTACAGACCCACCCGCTCGGTCATCGCCGCAACCGCTCCCAGGACCGCCCACGCGTTCGGGGCGTGCCCCTGGCTGGTCAGCCACGGGCTGAAGTGATCACTGCAGACCTCGAAATCAAAACCCGCCTGTTCGGCAGACACCGCATACCTGACAAGGTCTTTCGGTCCCGCCTGTTCCGTCATCAAGGTGTATCCGAATCGCGTCATGAGCCCCGGCATACCCGGGCGTCATGAGCGACAAACGGTGGGTCAGTCCGGTGGCCCCGGACGCGTCCGCAACCACAACGGCAGGACCACCCAGAAGACCGCGATGGCCAGCGCGGTGACCGATCCGGCGAGCACACCGGCCGCGAGGTCATCGACCGCACCGAAGATCAGAATCATCACGCCGGCCAAAGTCAGTGCGAGGAAGAGGATTCCGGCGTAGGCGAGGCGGTGCGCGGTGGTGACCACGATATCGAGCCGGTGCCTGCGGAACATTGCGCGGTGGATGCCGATGGGGGCGATCAACAGCACGGTCGCGGCGATGGAGCACGACACCGTGGCCAGATAGACACTCCGCAGTTCGGCGTGCAGATCTTCGAATCGGTCATGGAACGGCAGCGTCAACAGCAGACCGGTGAGCAATTGGACACCGGTCTGCACCACCCGCAGCTCCTGCAAAAGGCTGGACCAGTTACGGTCCAGCCTTTGCATGCTCGTCTCGTGCCGAGCCGCCTCGTTCCAGCGGCGGTCGCTCTCCACACTTTCCATCTCCGACCGCCGCCGTCGAGCTATACGGCGTCAGTACCAGGCGCGCCGACCCGCCACCGGGCGGCCGATCGAACCAAGCAGCCAGAACACCGCACCGGCGACCAGCAGCACCACACCGACGACCCACAGCAGATAGACGTTGAGCACGAAGCCCAGGATCAGCAGGATTGCTCCGAGAATTATCATGACACCCTCACTTCCATGGTTCCCATCGAACTCGGTTGCGGCAGCCGGCAATCCGTGACCTTCGGATTGACGCCGGCGTAGTTGAGCGGGCCCGCGACAACGGTCAGCGCGATGGAACCCGCAGTAGCGCAATTTGTTTCACCACCGGAGAAGTAGTCGCGCTGCCAGGCGGCGAACACTCCGATCAACAACCAGACCAGCACCACTGTGCCGATGAGTCCACGCCCCATGGGATCCTCCGTCGCTTATCGGTTGCAGGTTGATCGATTGCTCCGCCGGAATACCCTGCTGACGACGGCGTCAAACGCCGGTCCCGGCGACGCGCGCCGCGCCATGGCGGTCAGCGTCCGAAACCGCCGATCGCAGGCAGCCCCATGGTCAGAACGAGCAGCATCAACAGCATCAGGAACCAGCCGGCACCCTGCCAGGCCCACCACGAGCCGTTTCTCTTCCATATCCGGTAGGTACGCACGAATGCGCGGACACCCGCCGCGAACAGGATCACCGGCGCCCCCAGCGCCAGCACCAGCCGCTGCGGACGCCCGCACGCGGCCGTATCGGTGACGAGACCGTCACAACCGCGGGCCAGCACCGCGGCGATGATCAGGAACGCCACCCCCACGACCGCGGCGACGAGGCCGAATCGGATCGCCGATCGTGTTTCGGGTGCATCGCGCATGGACATGCGCCCGGATTGCCCATCACCGCCCGCGACAAACGTCAGGAATCGGCGCGCAGGTGGGCGGTCAGCAGCAACCGGTCGTACACGCTGCGATGGGGCAGCCGCTCGTGATAATCGAGCTCGAGGAAGTCCTTCACCAACTGCTCCGACAGCGACTTCAATCGGGTGTTGGTCTCCTGCGAGCGCCATCTCAGCAGTTCGAAGGCGGCATCCCCATTGATCCGGTAGATCAGCATCAGCATGCCTTTGGCTTGTTCGATACCGCTGCGCGCCTCGGTGATCTCGGCAACCACCTCGCTCACCTGGTCCTGCTGTTCGCGCGACGGGACTGCCCGCGGCGGTGTCACGTCGATGTAGAAACCGTGGCTTCCGATGACGGTGTGCCCGGATTCGTCGAACAACCGGTCTCCGACCACCACGACGTCGTGGGTATCGCCGCGGGTGTCGACGATGCGGTGGCGGGTACTGAAAGCCGTTGCGGTGCGGCGAACCCCGTCCAGCGTTGCGGCGACCTGACCGCCGTCTTCGGGATGTTTGTGCGCGAGCACCATCTCGGTCGTCGGCCGTGCGGTGCCGGGCTCGTAGCCGTGCATCCGTTCGACTTCCGGTGACCATTCCCACCGTTCGTCGGCGAAGTAGAACCGGTACCAGCCGACGCGCCAGGGCCCACCGTCGGCGAGTCCGCGCTCGACCGCCGGTTGCTCCTCCGGTGTGTCATCGGCCATTTCAGGTCGGATTATGCCCGCTACGACAGCCCTTCGGCGATGCGCTTGATCGCCATCAGGCGACGATCCCATTGCTGACCGATTGCGGTCAGCTCCGCGCCCAGAGCGCTCAGCTTCGCGCCGAGTGCGCGATAGCGGATCTCCCGCCCGACGGGGACCGCCTCCACCAAGCCCGCGTCCGAGAGCACCGAAAGATGTTTGGCGATCGCCTGCCTGCTCACCGGCAACCGAGCCGCCAGCGCACTGGCGGACATGTCGGCCGAGCCGAGCTCGGTCAGGATGCGCCAACGCGTGTCGTCGGCCAACACCGCGAGCATGACCGGGGGTGTGCCCGTCACGCCGCGACCCCGAGCATCCGCACGAGGTCGTCGAGTTCGGTCCGCCAGCCTCCGGTGTTGTCGGAATGCGCGGTCGCGGGATCGTCGAGTTCGTCGAACCCGGTCTCCACCAGCGCCAGTCGCGTGCCGTCTGCGGTCGCCGTGAGCTCGAAGCGCACCACGGTCGAGTTACCCGGCACCGGGTCCACATCGACCTCGCGGGCCCACCGGTATACCAGCAACCTCGGCGCCTCGATCTGCTCCACCACCATCCGGAAACGGCCGTGCGTCGACCAGCCGAAGTACCCGAGGCCACCGGGTACCGGGTCGAATTCGGCGCTGTCGCCGAACCATTGGGTGATCAGGTCTCGCTCGGTGAGCGCGGCCCACACCGCGGCCGGACTGGCGGCGATGTCGACGATCCGGGTGATCTCGAGTGCGGTGGTCATCTGCGCTCCTTGGGTTGCTCCAATAATGTGCAACTCAAGAGTTGCACATTATGAGCCCGAACTGCAACCCCCAAGTTGCATGTCAGCGTGCCCTCCTAGGATCCGGGCGTGCGCCTGACGACCTTCCTCACCATCGGCATCATCGCCGGTGGTGCGGCGCTGCTCTACGGCGCCGGTGCGATCACGGCGGTCAGCGCGGGGTTCGCAGTTCCACTGCTCGCCGCCGCGATGCCGCACTTCCTGAGCGGTCTGCGCACACCCGCAGCCGGAGAGAATCCGATCGACGCCATGTCCGGGGTGGAATTCGAGGATTACGTCGCTCGGGTCGCGCGATCCTGCGGCGTATCGGTGATCATGACCTCGACCACCGGGGACTGGGGCGTCGACATCATCGTCGGCAGGCGCCCGGACCGGCTCGCCATCCAGTGCAAGCGGGTGGCACGGCCGGTGGGCACCGGTGCGGTCCAGGAGGTGGTGGCCGGCGCCGCCATGCAGGATTGCACGCACACCATGGTGGTCACGAACAACGATTTCACCCCGGCGGCGCGGAAGCTCGCCGAACGCCACGGCTGCACCCTTGTCGGCGGCGCCGATCTGCCGCGGTTGAAAACACTGATCCGCGAACGTGCCGCGCCCACCCGCTGACTAGAGTCCCGCCAGCACCTCGCGCACGGCGTCGACCGCCGCGTCGAGTTCGGCCAGCGAGACCGTCAGCGCGGGCCGGAAACGCACCGAATCCGGTCCGCTGGCCAACATGATGATCCGCCGGTCCCACAACCTGCGCACCAGTTCGTCGCGCGCGGCGGTCGAGGGCAGACTGAATGCGCACATCAGTCCGCGACCACGCGGGTCGAGCACCTTGTCGGGGAATTCGGTTGCCAGCCAATGCAACCTGCCGAGCAGGTGCCGACCGGCGTCGGCGGCATGCCCGATCAGGTCTTCGGCCTCGACGACTTCGAGGATGCGCCGCGCGCGCACCATATCGGTGAGGTTGCCGCCCCAGGTCGAGTTGATGCGGGAACTGACGGTGAAGACGTTGTCGGCGACGTCGTCGACGCGGCGACCCGCCATCACACCGCACACCTGGGTCTTCTTGCCGAACGCCACCACGTCCGGGACGACTCCCAATTGCTGGTAGGCCCAGGCGCTTCCGGTGATACCGCAGCCGGTCTGCACCTCGTCGAAGATCAACAGCGCATCGAATTCATCACACAGCTCGCGCATGGCGGCGAAGAACTCCGGCCGCATGTGCCGGTCGCCGCCCTCGCCCTGCACCGGCTCGGCGATGAAGCAGGCGATGTCGTGGGGGTGAGCGATGAAGGCGGCCCTGGCCTGCCGCAGCGATTCGGCCTCCAGCTCGGCAATATCGGCCCCGGGCCGCAGATAGGGGGCGTCGATGCGCGGCCAGTCGAACTTGGGGAACCGCGCCACCTTGTTCGGGTCGGTATTGGTCAGCGAGAGGGTGTAGCCGCTGCGCCCGTGAAAGGCGCCGCGCAGATGCAGCACCCGGGTGCCCAGTTCCGGGTCGCGACCGTGGGCCTCGTTGTGCCGACTCTTCCAGTCGAATGCCACCTTGAGCGCGTTCTCCACCGCCAGCGCTCCCCCGTCGACGAAGAACAGATGCGGCAATGCCGGATCGCCGAGCACCCGCGCGAAGGTCTGGACGAATCGCGCCATCGGCACGGTGTACACGTCCGAATTGCTCGGCTTGTTGACCGCCGCCTCCGCCAACTCGGCACAGAACGCCGGGTCATCGGCCAGTGCGGGATGGTTCATCCCCAATGCCGACGATGCGAAGAACGTGAACATGTCCAGGTATCGGCTGCCGTTCCTGGCATCGACGAGCACCGATCCGCGCGAGGCTTCGAGGTCGAGCACCAGGTCCATGCCGTCGGTGAGCACGCTGGCGCGCAGAACATCGTGCACCCGGTCGGGCGTTACGGCCCGACGGCCGGGCGCAGATGAAGTCAGAACAGCGGTCATGCCGCAATCCTAACGCAATTTTTACGGTGCTGCGATCTAGAAACAGGAACTATTTCGGTAGGTATGCGCGTCCGTCGTAAAAAGTCTGTAAGATGATGGTGCTTCGCGTGCGGACGTTGGCGGCTGTCCTGATTCGCTGCAGCAGGTCCTCCAACGCACGCGCCGATGCCACACGCACCAGGAGTACGTAGCTTTCGTCGCCGGCGACGGAATGGCATGACTCGATTTCGTCGATATGGCGCAGTCGGGCAGGAGCATCATCGGGTTGAGAGGGGTCCAGCGGAGTGATGGCAACGAACGCCGAGAGCATGTGCCCCACCGTCTCCGGGTTGACCCGCGCGGTGTATCCGAGAATCACCTCCCTGGACTCCAATCGACGCACCCGCGACTGGACGGCGGACACCGACAGTCCCGCGGTGGCGGCCAGATGCGCCAGCGTCGCACGCCCGTCGGCGACCAACTCCCGCACCAGCAGCCGGTCAATCTCGTCGAGATGCTCGATGTCGGTCATGGCCGCACTGTACGCAACACGTCCGGGCCCGCGATGAGCACCGTTGAAACCTGGCAGCTGCGGGCACAATTCGCCGCGGCGTTGTCCCGGATGTACGGCGCGGAGGTGCCGGCCTACGACACCTTGGTGCAGGTGAGCGCCGAGGTCAACGCCGCCCACCTGCGGCGTCATCCGCAGGACCGGCGACTTGGCTCGTTGGAACGCGTCACCGCGGAACGGCACGGTGCCATCCGGGTCGGCAACGCCGACGAGCTGCGCCAGGTCGCCGATCTGTTCTCGGCGTTCGGCATGTATCCGGTGGGTTACTACGATCTGCGCACCGCCGTCTCCCCCGTCCCGGTGGTGTCCACCGCCTTCCGACCGATCCATGCCGACGAGCTGGCCCGAAACCCGTTCCGGGTCTTCACCTCCATGCTGGCCACCGCCGACACCCGCTTCTTCACACCGGATCTGCGCATCAGGGTGGAGTCCTTTCTGAACGGGCGCCGGTTGTTCGGTGCCGAACTGCTCTCGACTGCACGCCGGATAGCCGACGAGGGCGGCTGCCCGACCGATGAGGCCCAGGACTTCGTCGCCGCCGCCGTGGGTTGTTTCGCGTTGTCCCGGGAACCGATCGACCGCGGCTGGTATGACGAATTGTCGGCCGTCTCGGCGGTGGCGGCCGATATCGCCGGCGTGCGCAGCACCCACATCAACCACCTGACGCCGCGGGTGCTGGATATCGATGCGCTGCAACGCTCCATGACCCAGCGTGGCATCACGATGATCGAGGCCATTCAGGGCCCGCCGGGCGTCGACGGTCCCGAAGTGCTGTTGCGGCAGACCTCGTTCCGCGCACTTGCCGAGCCACGCCGTTTCCGCGACGCCGACGGCACCATCTCCGAGGGATCCCTGCGGGTGCGCTTCGGGGAGGTCGAACAGCGCGGTGTGGCACTGACACCACACGGTCGTTCGCGCTACGACGCCGCGATGGCCGAGGCCGACCCGGCTGCTACCTGGCACCGCCATTTCCCGGCCACCGACGAACAGATGTGCGCCGACGGGCTCGCCTATTACCGCGGCGGCGATCCGACCAGACCCGTTGTGTACGAGGACTTTCTGCCCGCCTCGGCCGCGGGGATCTTCCGCTCGAACCTCGATCGGGACGCCAAGGGCACCGACCGCCCCGACGATACGCAGTACAGCCAGCACTGGATGGCCGACCGGATCGGCCGCCACATCCACGACCCCTACGAGCTCTACGAGAAAGTCGCGTGCACATGACCAGCGTCCTGACATCCTCCCTGCCGACCGCCGACGAACTGCGCGCCCGCGTTCGTGCCGCGCTCGACGCACTGGGCTGCACCACCGCACTGGCCGGTCCGGGCGCGCCGGGCCTGCCTGCGAGCACGCCGATCACCGGTGAGGTGCTCTTCGCGGTCCCGGAATCGAGCTCCGCCGACGCGGACACGGTCATCGCCTCCGCGGCAGCGGCTTTCGCCTCATGGCGGACCACCCCGGCACCGGTACGTGGCGCCCTGGTGGCCCGGCTCGGCGAGCTGCTCACCGAGCACAAGGCAGAGTTGGCCACCCTGGTCACCGTCGAGGCAGGCAAGATCACCTCCGAGGCGCTCGGCGAGGTCCAGGAGATGATCGACATCTGTCAGTTCGCCGTGGGGCTGTCCCGACAGCTGTACGGCAAGACCATCGCCTCCGAACGGCCCGGGCACCGGCTCATGGAAACCTGGCATCCGCTCGGCGTGGTCGGTGTCATCACCGCCTTCAACTTTCCGGTGGCGGTGTGGGCGTGGAACACCGCGGTGGCGCTGGTGTGCGGCGACACGGTGGTCTGGAAGCCCTCGGAGCTGACACCGTTGACCGCGCTCGCCTGCCAGGCGTTGGTCGAGCGGGCCGCCGCCGATGTCGGCGTCGCCGGCACGGTGTGCGGACTGATCCAGGGTGGCCGCGATATCGGCGAGCAGCTGGTCGACGACCCGCGCGTCGCACTTGTCAGCGCGACCGGCTCGGTGCGCATGGGCCGTGAGGTCGGACCGCGAGTGGCCGCCCGGTTCGGCAAGGTGCTGCTCGAGCTGGGTGGTAACAACGCCGCCATCGTGACCCCGTCGGCGGACCTGGACCTGGCTGTGCGGGCCATCGTGTTCTCCGCCGCGGGCACCGCCGGGCAGCGCTGCACCACCATGCGTCGGGTCATCGCGCACCGTTCGATCGCCGACACCCTGGTGCAGCGGATCGCGACGGCGTACCGCAGCCTGCCGGTCGGCGACCCGGCTGCCGAGGGAACGCTGGTGGGCCCGCTGATCCACGAGCGCTCCTACCGGGACATGGTGGGTGCGCTGGAACAGGCCCGCGCCGACGGCGGCGAGGTCACCGGCGGTGAACGCGTCGACCTCGGTACCGAAGGCCACTACGTGCGACCGGCGGTGGTCCGGATGCCGGCCCAGACCGCGGTGGTGCACGCCGAGACGTTCGCCCCGATCCTCTACGTGCTGACCTACGACGATCTCGACGACGCCATCGCGATGAACAATGCGGTACCGCAGGGTCTCTCGTCGGCGATCTTCACCACCGACATCCGCGAGGCGGAGCGGTTCATGGCCGCCGACGGCTCCGACTGCGGCATCGCGAACGTCAACATCGGGACCTCGGGCGCGGAGATCGGTGGCGCATTCGGTGGCGAGAAGGAGACCGGCGGTGGGCGCGAGTCCGGCTCGGATTCGTGGAAGGCCTACATGCGCCGAGCGACCAACACCGTCAACTACTCCTCCGAGCTCCCCCTTGCCCAGGGGGTCCGGTTCGGCTGAGTCGGCGGGTTTTAGTATGACCGCGTGAGCGAGCAGGTCGAACAGAGAGAATTCCAGGCAGAGGCGCGTCAGCTGCTTCAGCTGATGGTGCACTCCATCTACTCGAACAAGGACTCGTTCCTGCGGGAACTGGTGTCCAATGCCTCCGACGCGCTGGACAAGCTGCGGCTGGCGTCCTACCAGGACAAGGACCTGGATGTCGATACGTCGGATCTGCACATCGACATCGATCCGGATGCCGCCGCCAGGACGCTGACCATCCGCGACAACGGCATCGGCATGTCGCGCGACGAGGTCGTCGACCTGATCGGCACCCTGGCCAAGTCCGGCACGGGCGAGCTGCGCCGCAAGTTGAGCGAGGCGAAGCAGGCCGGCGACGCCGCGGGCGGGCGAAGCGGAGCGGGTGACGTCGCGGGCGGGCGAAGCGGGGCGGGTGACGTCGACGGTCTCATCGGTCAGTTCGGCATCGGGTTCTATTCGACGTTCATGGTCGCCGACAAGGTCGACCTGGTGACCCGTAAGGCCGGCGAAAGCACCGCAACGCGTTGGGAGTCCAGCGGGGACGGCACGTACACCATCGCGACCGTCGATGACGCCCCGCAGGGCACTTCGGTCACGTTGCACCTCAAGCCCGAGGACGCCGACGACGAACTGCATGACTACACCGCACCGTGGAAGATCAGGCAGCTGGTCAAGAAATACTCCGACTTCATCTCGTGGCCGATCCGGATGGAGGTCGAGAAGACCGTCCCGGCACCCGAGGGCGCCGAAGAGGGCACCCCGCCGACGGTCACCACCGAGATCGAGACCATCAACTCCCGCGTCGCACTCTGGGCCAAGTCCAAGAGCGAGGTGTCCGACGAGGAGTACAAGGAGTTCTACCGGCATATCGCGCACGCGTGGGATGAGCCCCTCGACGTCATCGCGATGAAGGCCGAAGGAACCTTCGAGTATCAGGCGTTGTTGTTCATCCCGTCGCAGGCGCCGTTCGATCTGTTCAACCGCGACGGCAACACCGGCGTGCAGTTGTACGTCAAGCGCGTCTTCATCATGGGCGACTGTGACGAGCTGATGCCGGAGTATCTGCGCTTCGTCAAGGGTGTCGTCGACGCCCAGGACATGTCGCTCAACGTGTCCCGCGAGATCCTGCAGCAGGACCGCCAGATCAAGGTGATCCGCCGGAGCCTCACCAAGAAGGTGCTGTCGGCGATCAAGGACCTTCAGGCCAACCGTCCCGACGACTATGCGACGTTCTGGACGCAGTTCGGGCGCGCCTTCAAGGAGGGGTTGCTCTCCGACACCGATAACCGCGACACCCTGCTGGCGCTGTCGTCGTTCGCCTCGACGCACTCCGAGGACGCCCCCACCACGCTGGCCGACTACGTGGGTCGGATGAAGGACGACCAGGAACAGATCTTCTACGCCACTGGCGAGTCCCGGCAGCTGCTCGAACGCTCCCCGCACCTGGAGGCGTTCAAGGCAAAAGGCTACGAGGTGTTGCTGCTCACCGACCCGGTCGACGAGGTGTGGGTCGAGTCGGTGCCCGAATTCGACGGCAAGGCGCTGCAGTCCGTAGCCAAGGGTGAGGTGGACCTCGGCGGTGACGAGGCCGACAAGCCCGAGACCGGTGGTTTCGCCGAGTTGCTCAGCTGGCTGCAGGAGACCCTCGACGAGCACGTCAAGGAGGTGCGATTGTCGACGCGTTTGACCTCGTCGCCGGCGTGCCTGATCACCGACACCTTCGGCATCACCCCGCAGCTGGCGCGGATGTACCGGGCGTCCGGACAAGATGTGCCGGTCGGCAAGCGCATCCTGGAACTCAACCCCGAGCACGCCTTGGTGACGGGCTTGCGGGACGGCTTGGCCTCGGGCGCCGAGGGGCTCAGCGATGCCGCCGAGTTGCTCTACGGCACAGCACTACTCGCCGAGGGAGGATCGCTCGACGATCCCGCCCGCTTCGCCGCCATCCTGGCCGACCGATTGGCCAAGACTTTCTAGCGGGCCTCACGGCCGTTTCGCTGTGTAGTTGTCAAGGTGCGCTGCAGCTTTGGGGCCTCGGCGTTGGGGCGTTGGGGTTATGCGGCGGTGGGTAGGTCGGTCATGGTGCGTCGGGTGTGGGAGCGCAGATGCTCCGGTTCGGTCCCGCCGGGTGTGTGGGGTGGGATGAACCAGGGGTGGCGGTCTGGGCCGAGGTAGACCTGCCAGCCACCGTGATGGATCAGGCTGTGGTGCAGTCGGCACAGCAGCACCCCGTTGTCCACACTGGTTATGCCCCCGGCGCTCCAGGGTTGGATGTGGTGGGCATCGCACCAGGACACCGGCCGCCCGCACCCGGGATGGGCACACCCACCATCGCGGACGGCCAGCGCTTTACGGATCGCCGGGGTGAACAGCCTTTCCGCGCGCCCGACATCCAACGGCACCCCGGCGTGGTCGACGATCACCGAGGTCAACGTGGCATCACAGCCGATCAGCTCCGCGGTCGCCGCGGAGACCGGTCCACCGAACCCCAACCGATCCACCTCCTCCCCGCTCACACCTGGGGCCACCGGTCGGATCAGGGTGACGTGCGGGAGCACCCCACCGGACATCGGACGCCCCGACTGCGGCAAATAGGTACGCAGCACCTGCCCCAACGCCTCCGCCCGCCGGGCAGCAATGGACCGGGGGTCCGGGGATCCGTCGGGTAGC
The DNA here is from genome assembly GCF_006715585.1 of Arthrobacter sp. SLBN-53. NCBI lineage: Bacteria > Bacillati > Actinomycetota > Actinomycetes > Micrococcales > Micrococcaceae > Arthrobacter > Arthrobacter sp. SLBN-53. The sequence goes on along the minus strand of NZ_VFNN01000001.1, from coordinate 4,159,271 downwards.
GGGACCGGTCGGCACAACGGATCCAACGCCGCACACAACTCTTCCCCGGTCGTCACGTCCAGGTCGAGGGTGGCCTCGAACCGGCCCTCAGCGTTCTGCACCAACGTCATCCCATTGAGGGCGGTGTCCTCGGCGACCGGCACCACCCGGTCGGCAGGTGCAAGACTCGCACCGCGGTCGATGGCGATCGCCCGGGCCTTGGCCGCCACCTCCGCCGGGGAGGCCTGCACCATCAACGCGCGCACCACCGCCGCCCGATCGTCCTCGGACATTGGTGCTCGCGACTCCACGTGCGCGACACCCTTGCCGACGGCGTCGGCGAACTCGATACCGACACCACCCAACCGCTGCGCCGAAACCAATGCAGGCAGCACAGCTGCCATCCGCCCCACCCGCACCGCCCGGGCCGCCGCCCCCGGCGCCATCCCCAACAGGCGCAGCAGATCAGCCCCGGTGCGCAGGTGCCGCCGCCCCGGCACACCGGCCCGTTCGGCTGCCACCACCGCCGAGGAGATGACCAAGTCCAACAGATTGCGCGCCGACACCGCCGCAGCCAACACACCCAACAGGACCTCGTCATCGACCATCGGCCGCGGACACTGCACCAACCGACCGACACCCGGCCCCACATCAACCTCCGGTGACACCGGCGCGAGATCGTCGATCAGAGCGTCGACAAACGCATCAAGACAGCTGGCGTCCATAACGGATACCGACTTCCCCCACAGCGCCCACCAAGGGCACCATCCCACAGGCACAGCCCGCACGATCCCGGACAGGGACCGTCGAACCTCGCGGCGACCGGAGTCGCGGTCTGCGGCTCACCAAATCCGAAGATCGGGAACCACGGCGCATTCGAACTTACGTTCGACGCTACGCCGAATCCGTACCCTCCGCAAGGGTTCTCTCCGGGACGGCACACTCGACGGAAAGCGCACTGGTAGACACGACTCATGCAGATCGAAGACAGCGTCGTCGTCATCACCGGAGCGGGATCGGGTATCGGGAAGGCACTCGCCGCGGCGTTCACCGCCGCGGGCGCCTCCGTGGTGGCCGGTGATATCGACGCGCAGGCGGCCGCCGCGGCCGCCATCGAGATCGGCGGCAAGACGATCGGCGTCGGCGCCGACGCCTCGACGGTCGACGGAGTCGCGACACTGCTGGAAACCGCATGCTCGACATTCGGACCCGTCGACATCTTCGTCGCCAACGCGGGCATCATCGGCGCGCCCGAGCTGGGCAGCGACGCCGACTGGGACCGGGTCCTGGACGTCAACCTTCGAGCACATATCCGAGCGGCTGACGCGCTGATCCCGGAATGGACAGCCCGCGGCAGCGGACACTTCGTATCGGTCGCTTCGGCGGCCGGACTGCTCACCCAGATCGGTGCCGCCGGTTACGCCGTCACCAAGCACGCTGCGGTCGGGTTCGCCGAGTGGCTGGCGATCACGCACGGCGATGACGGCATCGGAGTCACCGTCGTCTGCCCGATGGGAGTGGCCACTCCGCTGTTGGACGCGATCGTCGACTCGACCGATGACACCGCCCGGGTGGCCGCGGCTTCCATCACGACCGCGGGCGAAGTGCTCTCGGCCGACGATGTCGCCGCCGCAACCCTGGCCGGGGTACGCGACGGCACATTTCTCGTGCTACCTCACCCCGGCGTGCTGGACATGTACCGGGGCAAGGGCGCCGACTACGACCGCTGGATCGCCGGAATGCGCCGCTACCGACGCGCGCTGCACGAGAACACGCACACAGCAGGCTGACACGAGAGGACGCGACACGATGGCGACATTGGATCCTGAGGTAGCCGATTTCTTGATGACGGGTACCCGCACCGGCATGCTCGGGTACGTCGCGTCGGACGGGCGACCGCTGGTGGCCCCGGTGTGGTTTGTCCTCGACGGTGACGACGTGCTGTTCAACACCGATTCTGGTTCGGCCAAGGCGCGGGCATTCGCGCGCGACCCCAGAGTGGTGCTGTGCGTGGATGATCCGCATCCGCCGTTTTCGTTCGTCCAGATCCAGGGCACGGTCGCTGTGTCCGATGATCTCGACGAGGTCCGGTCGGTCGCCACCCGGGCGGGCGGCCGTTACATGGGTGCGGACCGGGCCGAGGAGTACGGTCGGCGCAACGGTGTCCCTGGCGAACTGGTCGTCAGGATCACCCCGACGAAGGTCGTCAAGGCGTTTCGCCTGGCCTCCTGACGCGGGTGTCCGCGACTGACCTCACCCGCCGCAGCGATTGCGGAAGTCCTTGGCGGGCTGCCTTATCGCCCTCAGCTCGTCGCGTACCTGCGGGTTGTCGGTGAGAAACCGCTCCATCGCAGCACGCCGTTCGTTCTCGTCGAGGCCGCTCAACGAGGTGAAGAAGTCGTTCACCGGCGGATGGGTGAACAGATACGCAGAGGTTGCCGCGGATACTCCGGTCAGCACACCCGTCAGATCCGCCGCCGTACAGTTCGGCGGCGGAGGTGGTGCCGGTGCTGCCGACGCCGTGCCCGCCGATGCGGTGAGAACGGCCAACACGCCTGCGACCGTCGCGACCAACCGCGCCGATGCCCCGTTCGGTCTCATCTGGTTCTCCTCTGATTCGTCATCGCCGCCCTCCCACACCTCCACCGCCGACGTTGGGGCCGCCGGGCCTGCCGAAGCCCGGGTCGACAGGTACGCCCGGTCTGCCCACGCCGGGGACGAAGTCGACATCGATGCCCCAGTAATAGTCGTCGCAGGCATACCAATCGAGGTCGCACGCGTAGGGCACATACGGACCCGACGAGCCGCTGGGACCGTTGCCAGTGCTGGTCCCGCGCACGTCACCTTGCGAGCAGATGGTGGTTCCGCCGGCGCTGGTGCAATCTGCGCCCGAGTGCGGCAATGGTGTCGCAGAAAGGGCCGCCCCGATCAATACGGGGACGACGAGCATTTTCAACAGTCGCATCTGACGACTCCCTCACCTCACGTCGTGAGCGGACTCACGGCGAGCTGAACCTATCGATCGTAAACCTCCGCGAGCCAGCACACCAGGGGATTTTCCCTGCTCAGGGTTGGTTGTCGGTGGTTGGGGGCACCATGGTGGGATGCCACCCGTCGCCGACCCGCTCGACCGCTTCAGTCAGCTGACGCGGGAGTGGTTCACCGGCACCTTCCCGGCCCCCACCAACGCCCAGGCCCAGGCCTGGGCGGCGATCGCCGAGGGGAGCGACACCCTGGTGGTGGCGCCCACCGGCTCGGGCAAGACGCTGGCCGCCTTCCTCTGGGCGATCGACGACCTGGCGCGGTCCCCGGCCGAGTCCGTGGGCACCCGGGTGCTCTATGTATCGCCGCTGAAGGCCCTCGCGGTCGACGTCGAGCGCAACCTGCGCACGCCGCTGACCGGCCTGACCAGGGTGGCCGAGCGATTGGGCAGTGCGGCCCCGCAGATCACCGTCGGTGTGCGCTCCGGGGACACCACGCCCAAACAGCGCCGCGCTCTCATCACCCGCCCACCCGACATCTTGATCACCACGCCAGAGTCACTGTTCCTCATGCTGACGTCCTCGGCTCGCGAGACGCTGACCACTGTCACCACCGTCATCGTCGACGAGGTACACGCCGTGGCGGCCACCAAACGCGGTGCGCACCTGGCAGTTTCGTTGGAACGGCTCGACGCGTTGTTGGAACGCCCCGCCCAGCGGATCGGTTTGTCGGCCACCGTGCGCCCGGCCGAAGAGGTGGCCCGTTTCCTCACCGGCGGTGCGGCGACCATCGTCTGCCCGCCCGCGGACAAGACCTTCGAGCTGCAGGTACAGGTACCCGTGCCGGATATGACCAATCTGGCCGAGGGATCGATCTGGCCCGATGTCGAGGAACGCATCGTCGACCTGATCGAGACGCACCGGTCCTGCATCGTCTTCGCCAACTCCCGGCGTCTCGCCGAACGACTCACCTCGCGGCTCAACGAGATCCACGCCGAGCGCAACGGTGTGGAGCTGCCGGGAGCGACGGACAACGGTGGTGCCAACAAAAAGGTGGCCGGTGGGGCCCCGGCCCACGTGATGGCCAGCGGGCAGAGTTTCGGCGCTCCCACCGAACTGGCGAAGGCACACCACGGGTCGGTCAGCAAGGAACAGCGCGCCCTGGTCGAGGATGACCTGAAAAGCGGCCGCCTCAAGGCCGTCGTCGCCACCTCCAGCCTCGAACTGGGCATCGACATGGGCGCGGTGGACCTGGTCATCCAGGTGTCCGCGCCACCGTCGGTGGCAAGCGGCCTGCAGCGCATCGGCCGCGCCGGACACCAGGTCGGCGAGATCTCCCAGGGTGTCTTGTTCCCCAAGCATCGCACCGACCTGATCGACTGTGCCGTCACCGTTCAGCGGATGCGGGCCGGCCAGATCGAGACCATGCGCGTGCCCACCAACCCGCTCGACGTGCTGGCCCAGCACACCGTGGCCGCCGCCGCGCTGGAACCACTCGACGCCGACGCCTGGTTCGACACCGTGCGCCGCAGCGCGCCCTTCGCGACGTTGCCCCGCACCGCCTTCGAGGCGACGCTGGACCTGCTGTCGGGTAAGTACCCGTCCACCGAGTTCGCCGAATTACGCCCGCGATTGGTCTACGACCGCGACGCCGGCTCATTGACCGCGCGCCCGGGTGCGCAGCGGCTCGCCGTCACCTCCGGCGGAGCGATCCCTGATCGCGGCATGTTCACCGTGTACCTGGCCTCCGAAGACGAAAAGCCCTCCCGGGTAGGCGAACTCGATGAGGAAATGGTCTACGAATCCCGCCCGGGTGACGTCATCTCACTGGGTGCCACCAGCTGGCGGATCACCGAGATCACCCACGACCGGGTGCTCGTGATACCCGCGCCGGGATTACCGGCCCGGCTGCCGTTCTGGCGCGGGGACAGCGTGGGCAGACCCGCCGAGCTCGGCGCCGCGGTCGGCGCCTTCACCGGTGAACTCGCCAAGATGGATTCCGAGGGTTTCCGCCGGCGCTGCCGAGATGTCGGGTTCGATGACTACGCCACCGACAATCTGTGGCAGCTCATCGACGAGCAGCGCCAGGCCACCGGCGCGGTCCCCAGCGACAGCACCCTGGTGCTGGAGCGTTTTCACGACGAACTCGGCGACTGGCGCGTGATCCTGCACTCCCCCTACGGTTTGCGCGTCCACGGTCCGCTGGCATTGGCCGTGGGCCGCCGGCTGCGCGAACGCTACGGCATCGACGAGAAACCCACCGCCTCCGATGACGGCATCATCGTGCGGCTTCCCGACGGTGGGGAGGAGCCGCCCGGGGCGGACCTCTTCGTCTTCGAGGCCGACGAATTGGATGCCATCGTCACCGCGGAGGTCGGCGGTTCGGCGCTCTTCGCATCGCGGTTCCGGGAGTGCGCCGCCCGCGCCCTGCTGCTGCCCCGGCGCCACCCGGGTAAACGTTCGCCGCTGTGGCACCAGCGCCAGCGGGCCTCGCAGCTGCTCGACGTGGCCCGCAAGTATCCGGAGTTCCCGATCATCCTGGAGGCCGTCCGGGAATGCCTCCAGGACGTCTATGACGTGCCCGCGCTGACCGAACTGATGAGCAAGGTCGCCCAGCGCCGGGTCCGGATCGTCGAGGTCGAAACCGCCACCCCGTCGCCTTTCGCGGCCGCGGCGCTGTTCGGCTATGTCGGCGCGTTCATGTACGAGGGCGACAGCCCGCTCGCCGAGCGGCGAGCTGCTGCCCTGTCGTTGGACACGGTGCTGCTCGCCGAGCTGCTCGGCCGTGTCGAACTACACGATCTGCTCGATCCGGAGGTCGTGGCCACCACCGCCCGCCAACTCCAGCACCTCGAGCCCGATCGCGCCGCCCGTGATGCGGAGGGCGTCGCCGACCTGCTGCGATTACTGGGACCGCTGACCCAGGAGGAGATCACCGCTCGGGCAACGACACCCGATATCGGCGGCTGGCTGGAGGGCCTGCGGGAAGCACGCCGGGCGTTGACCGTCTCCTTCGCCGGGCAGACCTGGTGGGCGGCGGTCGAGGATGTCGGATTGCTGCGCGACGGGGTGGGCGTCGCGGTACCGGTGTGGGTGCCGGCAAGCCTCAGCGAGTCGGTGAAGGATCCGCTGTCCGATCTGCTGGGTCGATACGCACGCACCCACGGTCCCTTCAGCACCGACGAGGCGGCGGCCCGATTCGGGCTGGGCATCCGGGTGACCTCCGATGTGCTCGGTCGACTCGCCGCTGACGGCAGGTTGATCCGCGGCGAGTTCACCGCGACGCCGGGCCCATCCGAACAATGGTGTGACGCCACCGTTCTGAAGATCCTGCGCCGCCGGTCGCTGGCGGCGCTGCGGGCCGCGGTGGAGCCCGTGAGCACCGCCGCCTATGGCCGCTTCCTGCCCGCCTGGCAGCACCTGGGTTCGGAGCAGGTACGCGGTGTGGACGGGTTGGCCGCAGTCATCGAGCAGCTCGCCGGGCACCCATTGCCTGCCTCGGCGGTCGAACCGCTGATCTTCGGCCAGCGGGTCGCCGATTACCAGCCGGCGATGCTGGACGAGCTGTTGGCATCCGGTGAGGTCACCTGGTCGGGCGCCGGGCAGATCGGCGGCAGCGACGGATGGATCGCCTTCCACCTAGGCGACACGGCGGCAATGACGTTGGCCGCGCCGGTCGACATCGACTTCACCGATACCCACCGGGCCATCCTGGAAGCCCTCGGTCACGGCGGCGCATTCTTCTTCCGCCAGCTCGCCGACGGTTCGGCCGGTACCGAGTTCAAATCCGCCCTGTGGGAACTGATCTGGGCAGGCTGGGTCACCGGTGACACGTTCGCCCCGGTGCGTGCCGTGTTGGCGGGGTCGCGGCGCTCCGGCGCCCCCGCGCACCGGCAGCGTCAGCGTCCACCCCGGCTGAGCCGCTACAGCCTGACCCAGGGCCAGCAACGCGCCGACCCGATGGTGGCCGGCCGCTGGTCCGCACTGCCCACCGCAACACCGGATTCCACGGTGCGCGCGCACTTCCAGGCCGAGCTGTTGTTGAATCGCTATGGCGTGCTCACCCGCGGTGCGGCCGACGGGATACCCGGCGGCTTCGCGATGTTGTACAAGGTGCTGACCGCATTCGAGGATGCCGGTCGCTGCCAGCGCGGCTACTTCGTGGAATCCCTCGGCGGTGCGCAGTTCGCGGCGGCCTCGACGGTGGACCGGCTGCGCTCCTATCTCGACGGAGTCGACCCGCAGCGCCCCGAACTGCACGCCGTGGCGTTGGCGGCCACCGATCCCGCCAACCCCTACGGCGTGGCGCTGCCGTGGCCCGACGATACCGAGTTGACCCATCGTCCCGGACGCAAGGCCGGCGCACTGGTCGTCCTGGTCGACGGCGCCCTGGTCTGGTTCGTCGAACGCGGCGGGCGGACCCTGCTCAGTTTCACCGACGACCCCGACACGCAACAGGCCGCCGCCGCGGCCCTGGCCGGGCTGGTGAGTGCAGGCCGGGTGCCCTCGCTGTTGGTCGAGAAGATCAACGGCACAAGTGTGCTTGAACTCGCCGGAGACACGACCCTCACCGCCGTCCAGGACGCGCTCCTGGAGTCCGGTTTCGCCCGCACCCCCCGTGGCCTGCGACTTCGCTGAGCGCACGATACTGAATTCATGCCAGAGGGTGACACGGTCTACCGCACCGCGACGAAGCTGCGGGAAGCGCTCGTCGGCCGCACCCTGACCCGTTGCGACGTGCGAGTCCCACGGTATGCGGCGGTCGACCTGACCGGCCAGCGCGTCGACGAGGTGCTCAGCCGCGGCAAGCACCTGTTCATCCGCGTCGGCGCGGCCAGCATCCACTCCCACCTCAAGATGGACGGCAGCTGGGTGATCGGCTCGTTCCGTGGTCCGCAGCATCGGATCAGGATCGTGCTGGGCACCGCAGACACCGTGGCCTTCGGCATCGACCTCGGCGTGCTGGAAGTGCTCGAACGCGCCGACGACCAGGATGCGGTCGCCCATCTGGGCCCCGACCTGCTCGGCCCGGACTGGGATCCGCAACTGGCCGGGCAGAACCTGATCGCCCAGCCGGATCGCGAACTCGCCGATGTGCTGTTGGATCAGCGGGTCATGGCCGGTGTCGGCAACGTGTACGCCAACGAACTGTGCTTTGTGCTCGGTAAGCGACCCGACTCCCCCGTCGGCGAGGTTTCCGATCCGCTACGCGTCGTCCAACGAGCACGGGACATGTTGTGGCTCAACCGCAACCGCGCCAGTCGCATCATCACCGGCAACACCCGCAGGGGCCAGCAATTCTGGGTGTACGGCAGGTCCGCAGAACCGTGTCGCCGCTGCCGTACCCCCATCAGGAGGGACGACAGCGGCGACCGTATCCGGTATTGGTGCCCCAACTGCCAACGCTGAGCGTGTCAGGCGGCGGCCTTGGACTGCGACTCGTCGGCGGGCGTGCGATTCGGCAGGGCCAGCCGCCAGATCTTCTTGACCACCGAGAAGAACTGCTTGGGCAGCGGTCCGCTGTTGTAGGGCAGGCCGTAGCGCCGGCAGATCTCGCGGACCTCACCGGAGATCTCGGCGTAGCGGTGAGCCGGGATGTCCGGGAACAGGTGGTGCTCGATCTGGAAGGACAGGTTGCCACTGAAGATGTGAAACCACTTGCCGCCGCTCAGATTCGCCGAACCCAGCAGCTGCCGGTAATACCACTGACCGCGGGTCTCGCTCTTGGTCTCCTCGACGGTGAACTCGTGGGTGCCCTCGGGGAAGTGACCGCAGAAGATGATGGCGTAGGACCACACGTTGCGCATCAGGTTGGCCGTCATGTTGCCGGCGAACACGAACGGTGCGAACGGTCCGGCCAGCAGCGGGAAGGCCACGTAATCCTTGACGGTCTGCCTCTTGACCTTCGCCCACATCTCGGTGAGCATCTCTTTCTTGTCGCGCAGTTTGATCTCACCGGAGCGGATGCGCTCGGTCTCCAACTCGTGCAGCGCGACGCCGTACTGGAAGAACACCATCAGCAGGAACGCGTAGACCGGGTTGCCCAGGTAGTACGGATGCCACTTCTGGTCCTCGCTCATCCGCAGGATGCCGTAGCCGATATCGCGGTCCAGGTCCACGATGTTGGTGTAGGTGTGGTGCATGTAGTTGTGCGAGTGCCGCCACTGGTTGGACGGGCAGGCCGAATCCCATTCGAAGTTCTGCCCGCGCAACGCCGGATCGCCCATCCAGTCGTACTGGCCGTGCATGACGTTGTGGCCGATCTCCATGTTGTCGAGGATCTTCGACAGACCCAACATCACGGTCCCGACCGGCCAGGCCGGCGGCAGGAACAGCAGCACCCGGCCGCCGAACTCGAGACCGCGCTGCCACTTGATGATCTGTCGGATGTAGTCGGCATCGCGCTCGCCGAGATCGGCCAGCTGGCGCTCGCGGATCGCGTCGAGCTCGGCGCCGAAGGCCTCGAACTGTTCTGGGGTGAGCGTGTACTTGGCCGAGCTGCGGGGCTTGGCGGGGGTCGGGGTGGAGCTACGGGGCAAATCCAAGGTCGTCATGACATTGCCTTTCGTTTCTCGAGAACTTCAGGGGTTCAGAGGTCGATCGCGACATCGCCGACCGGGGCGCTGACGCAGATACGGATGTCTTCACAATCGTCGGTGGATACCGTTCCGTTGAGCAGATTGCGCACCGCACCACGGGTTTTGGGTCGAGTGCAGCTGAAGCAGATGCCCATCCGGCAGCCGCTCTCGGGGTTCAGCCCGGCGGCCTCGGCCTGCTCGAGCAGCGTCTGGCCGGTGTCGGCGACCTCGACGCCACTGGTGGTGAAACTGACTGTGCCACCAGTCGATTCGGCGGGAACGGCGAACACCGGCGGGACGAAACTCTCCGACCGGGCGTCCGGACGCAGTTCCCGGACCGCCTCGACGAGCGCCGGCGGACCGCACACGTAGACGGCGTCGGGTTCGGCCATGGCCGCCGACAGGTGGTGGGCGGCGAAATGGCCGTCGAGGTCGGCGCCCTGGTCGTCTCGGGTATAGCCGTGCAGTACCCGCACACCGGGCATCCGATCGAGCTCGTCGCGATAGCAGGCGTCCTGCTCCGAGCGCGCGTAGTGGATGAAGGCCGCCGCACCGGTGAATCCTTCGGCCTTCAGCGTGCGCAGCATCGACAACACCGGGGTGACGCCGCTGCCGCCGGAGACGAACAGGATCCGCTCGGGACGCTGGGCCGGCATGGTGAAGTCACCGCCGACGGAATCCAGTCCGACGACCATGCCCGGGGTGGCGTTCTCGTACAGGTAGGTCGACACCAGACCGCCGTCGTGCAGGCCGACGGTCAGCTCGATGAGCCGGCCGCCCTCAGCGCTGGCCGGTGAGTACGGCCTGGTCCGGCGTCGGCCGTCGATCTCGACCGACAGGTTGATGTGCTGACCCGCCCGAAAGCCGGTGAAGGCCCGGTTGGGTTCCAGCGTCAGCGTGACGCTGCGGGTCGTCTGGCGGCGTACCGCCACCACCTTGGCGCGGGCATTGCCCTTGATCCACACCGGATCGACGATCTCGGTGTACCGGTCCACGCCATGCGGTCCGGTCAACAGATCCAGCAGCGGGGAGCGGAGCACCCGGTCCCGCAGCCTGTGCGTCAACGTTTCGGTGAACATATGTACACTCTGAAACAGTACCGCCGGTCTCGTCAATCAATATCGCCAGGTTGTGATGGCCGTAACACGGTGAACATATGTACTCCCAAATCACTAACAAGTGGAGACGCAATGACGGGTACGGCCCGATGAGCACGGTTGTAGGCTCGATGGTTGTGGAAAGCGACGCACCCAGGTCCCGGTCGGGGCGCTCCGGCCGGAGCCGGTCCAGCCGTCCGGCCAAGGACACGCTGTCGCGCGAGGAGCGCAAAGAGGTCACCCGCCGGGCCATCGTCGCCGCCGCCCTGCATCTGCTGGAACAGGACAGCTTCACCGCGCTGAGCCTGCGTGAGGTGACCCGCGAAGCGGGAATCGTGCCCGCGGCCTTCTACCGGCATTTCGAATCCATGGAAGCGCTCGGGCTGGTGCTCATCGACGAGTCCTTCCGCTCGCTGCGCGATATGCTGCGCGGCGCACGTGCAGGCAAGCTCGACCCCCACCACGTCATCGACTCCTCGGCCGAGATCCTGATCGCGAGCATCAGCGAGCGCCGTGAGCACTGGCGGTTCATCACTCGGGAACGCTCGAGCGGGGTCTCGGTGCTGCGGTATGCCATCCGTACCGAGCTCCGACTGCTCACCTCCGAGCTCGCAATCGACCTGGCCCGGTTCCCCGGCCTCAAGGGCTGGAGCAGCGAGGATCTCAACATCCTGGCCAGCTTGTTCGTCAACGCCATGATCTCGGTCGCCGAACTGGCCGAGGACGCCGCCGACCAGACCGCTCTCGACGAGATCAAACAGACCGCCATCAAACAGCTGTCGATGATCACCATCGGGGTCCGGGGCTGGAGCAGCGCGACCACCTAGAGTCTGCTCATGCCGACTCTCGAGCTCTCCCGCCCACGCCCCGAGATAGCCGTCATCACCCTGAACAGGCCGGCGAAACTCAATGCGCTGTCCCCCGAACTCGTCGAGGATCTACACGCCACCCTGGACGCGATCGCAGCGGACAACGACTGCCGGGTGGTGGTGCTCACCGGTGCCGGTCGCGGATTCTGCTCGGGGCTGGACCTCACCGACAGCAGTACACCGCCGGTCTCGGACGGGCTTGAGAAGCCGCGGGCCGGGATGCGCTGGCAGGAACGTATCGCCGCGTTGACGGTCAAACTGCACCGACTGCGCCAGCCGGTGATCGCGGCGGTCAACGGCGCAGCCTACGGCGGCGGGTTCGCCCTTGCCATGGCCAGTGACATCCGCGTCGCCTCTGAGTCCGCGCGCTTTTGCACGCAATTCATCAAGCTCGGCCTCGGCGGCTGCGATATCGGGGTCAGTTACACACTGCCGCGCATCATCGGTGCGGGCCCTGCCTTCGACCTGATCCTGACCGCGCGCACCGTCGATGCCGCCGAGGCGCTGCGCCTTGGCATGGTGTCCCGGATCGCGGCGGACCCACTCGCCGAAGCACTCGACATCGCTGAAACCATGTGCGGATTCGGCACATTCGGGCTGGAATCCACCAAACAGGTGCTGTGGGCCAACCTCGACGCGGGATGCCTGGAAACCGCACTGCAGGTGGAGAATCGCAGCCAGATCCTCGCCGCGGGCAGCGGTGCGATGCGGGCTTTCACCGATGCCTTCGCCGCGCGCAAGCAGGATTAGCGGGGCGTCCCGCCGCCGTCGACGATCACGACCTGCCCGGTGATGTAACTTCCGGCCGCCGAACACAACAGCAGCGCGGCTCCCACCATCTCGTCCGGGGATGCCAGCCTGCCCAACAAGGTGCCGTTGGTCATCGCGTCGATGGCCTCCTGCGGGTTGTTGCGCATCATGTCGGTGTCCACGGGTCCGGGCGCGATGGCATTGACCCGGATACCGGCCGACACCAGCTCGGCGGCCATCGATCGGGTCATCGACATCAACGCGGCCTTGCCCGATGCGTAGATGGACAGTGCCGGCGCGAACATGAAAGCGCCGACCGAGACCATGTTCAGGACGGCCGCGGCCTCGCTGTGTTGCAGATACGGCAGTGCGTGCTGCACCAGGAACACCGGTCCCTGCAGATTGACCGCATACGACTTCTGCCACGCCTCCGGCGTCATCTGACCGATCGGTTGGGCCAACGCGTTGGCGGCGTTGTTGACCACCACGTCGATGCCGCCGAACTCGGCCACCGTCGCCTCCACCAGAGCGCCAAGGTCGTCCACGTCGCCCATGTGAGTCGGCACCCCGATGGCCTGCCCGCCGAGTCCGCGCAGATGCTCCGCAGCGGCCGCGCACGCGTCCGGTTTACGGCTGGCGACGACCACCCTGGCACCGGCCAGCACGAACCCCTCGGCCAGCGCCAGACCGATTCCGCGGGTGCCCCCGGTCACAATCACGGTGCGATCAGTCATGTCGAACAATCGGTCAAAAGCTGCGCGATCCACGCCAGTAGTAGACCAGATCGCCCCGCTGACGTGCGGGAAACGGGGTCCCAGCAACCGACCGCGCGCCGCGCTGACCTCTCGCCTACCCTCCACACGGACCCCTTCGAGGGCCACACCTAAGCTGTGAACATCTGTTTCGGCAGCTAATCTCGATCCGAACCGGGTGCCGCGCCGAGCGGGCGGGCCCGCGAACCTGGAGGTGTAATGCAGATCGCTGGACGCGGGGCCGGCAAGATTGCCAGTTCAGTGCTGCATCGCCGGAACTACATCGCAGCCCGGAACATGTTCCGCGTCTACGAGCATCCGATCGCGATCTTCAAGCAGTATCTGACCGGCGGCGGGAGCTACCCCACCACGATGCGCTTGCGCAGCCCGATGGGCTGGATCGAGCTACGCCTCTACTCGTCGCACGACCTGCTCACCGTCAACGAGATCTTCTGCCGGTCGGACTACCACGCCGATGCCGACGACCGCGTCATCGTCGACTACGGCTCCAACATCGGCATCTCGGCGGCGTACTTCCTCTCCCGCAGCAAGGATGCCCACACCTACCTGTTCGAGCCGCTGCCGCGTAACGTCACGCGCCTGCAGGAGAACCTGCGCCCCTTCGAGGATCGTTACACCCTGCAGCAGGTCGCGGTGGGAGCCAGCGCCGGCGAGGTGGAGTTCGGGTTCGAGGAGACCGGGCGTTACGGCGGCGTCAACGCCCACTTCGGCAACTCGCTGACCGTGACCTGCGTGGAGTCACAACAGGTCCTTCGCGATGTCATCGACAAGCACGGACACATCGACATCCTGAAGATCGATATCGAAGGCCTGGAAGCGGCCGTCATAGACAACATCCCGGTCGATGTCGCGGAGAAGATCAAGAAGCTATACGTCGAGTACCTTTTCGACGAGAACCCGCTGGCCCAGACCCACTCGCTGGAGCACTACGGCGGTATCGCCCAGTTCACCCGCCTAGCGAACTGACAACTCCCGCCCGCTGACGAACCGGCGGGGTGCACCGCTGAGCGGATCGTCGAACTCCAGGCATCGGGCCAGCAACTGCAGCGGCCGCGAGAAATCACCTGCCGCCACCTCGACGAGGCGCGGATAGAGCGGGTCGTTGTCGATCGGCACACCCATCGAGTTCATCTGCACCCGCAACTGATGGGTCCGCCCGGTGCGTGGGCTCAGCTTGTACAGCCCCGCGCCCAGACTCTCGGCATAGGTCTCGGCGTTCGGCTCGCCGGGCTCCTCGAACGCCTGCAGTCGACCACGCACCTTGGTGATCCTGCTGGCCAGCACCGCGGGAAGCGCGACGGTCGGGGTTCCGGCGGCTCGCGCCAGATAGGTCTTGCGCACGCGGCCGTCGGCGAACATCGTCTGATAGGCACCCCGCACCTCGCGGCGCACCGTGAACAGCAGCACGCCGGCGGTCAGCCTGTCGAGCCGATGCGCCGGGCTCAGTTCGGCCAGGCCGAGCTCACGGCGCAACCGCACCAGCGCGGTCTGCACCACATGCCCACCGCGGGGCATGGTCGCCAGGAAGTGGGGTTTGTCGACGACGACGATATCGTCGTCGTGGTGGACGATCGGCATGTCGAACGGCACCGTCACCTCCTCGGGCAGATCGCGGTAGAGGTAGACGTGCGCACCCGCAGCAAGCACCGAGTTCTCGTCGTAAGGGACACCCTCGGACGAGAAGACCTCCCCGGCAACTACTTTGGCGCCCGCACCCCAGCGTCGCTCGAACTCGTCGACCAGTCTGCCCCCGTGCAGGCGCACCCGCGCCGGGCCGATCCCGGCGTACCGGTCGGATGTGCTCAAGTAAGCGGTACCGGTTCCAGGATCTCCGCGCGCGCTTCCGGGGCTGCCGCCCGCAGGGCATCGGCGGACTCGTCGTCCGGTTGGGTCTGCGAGCGCACCTCGGCCTCCACCCGCGCCAGATAGGTCGCGACCTCTCGGTCGATGTCCGCGTCGCTCCAACCAAGCACCGGCGCAATGGTTTCGGCGACCTCGCGGGCACAGTCCACACCCCGGTGCGGATACTCGATCGAGATCCGCATCCGACGGGCCAGGATGTCCTCCAGGTGCAGCGCACCTTCGGCGGCGACGGCGTAGACCGCCTCCACCTTCAGGTACACCGGCGCCGCCGTGATCGGTTCCAGCAGCTCGGGTTTGCCGTCCGCCATCGCCAGCACCTCACCGATCAGCGAGCCGTAGCGGTCCAGCAGATGCCGCACCCGGTAGGGGTGCAGATCGTAATGGGCGCCCACGTGTTCGGTCTGGTTCACCAACGCGAAGTAGCCGTCGGCGCCGACCAGCGGCACCTTCTCGGTGATCGACGGCGCCACCCGGGTCGGCACGAATTCGGCTGCGGCATCGATGGCATCGGCACCCATCACCCGATAGGTGGTGTACTTGCCGCCCGCAATGGCCACCAGCCCCGGCGAGGGCACCGCGACGGCGTGTTCGCGGGACAGCTTGGAGGTGGACTCGCTCTCACCGGCCAGCAGCGGACGCAGACCGGCATAGACACCGTCGATATCGTCATGGGTCAGCGGAGTGGCCAGCACCGAGTTGACGTGACCGAGGATGTAGTCGATATCGGCCTTCGTCGCCGCCGGGTGGGCCAGGTCGAGATTCCAGTCGGTGTCGGTGGTCCCGATGATCCAATGGGTGCCCCACGGGATGACGAACAACACCGACTTCTCGGTGCGCAGGATGATCGCCACCTCGCTGACGATGCGATCACGCGGGACCACGATGTGCACACCCTTGGAGGCCCGCACCCGGAACCGTCCGCGCTCCTTGCTCAACGCCTGGATCTCGTCGGTCCACACCCCGGTCGCGTTCACCACGACATGTCCGTGCACCTCGGTGACCGCGCCGTTCTCCGAGTCGCGCACCCGCACGCCGGTCACCCGGTCACCCTCCCGCAGCAGCGCCACGACCTGGGTCGAGGTGCGCACCACCGCGCCGTAGTGCGCCGCGGTTCGGGCGACCATCATGGTGTGGCGGGCGTCGTCGACGACGGTGTCGAAGTACCGGATGCCGCCGATCAGCGAGCTGCGCTTGAGGCCCGGGGCCAGCCGCAACGCTCCGGCCTTGAGCAGATGTTTTTGCGCAGGAACGGATTTCGCGCCACCGAGCTGATCGTAGAGAAAGATGCCTGCCGCGATATAGGGCCGCTCCCAGAGCCGTTTGGTCAGTGGGAACAGGAATGGCAGCGGTTTCACCAGATGCGGGGCCAGGGTGGTCAGCGAGAGCTCGCGTTCATGCAGCGCCTCGCGCACCAGGCCGAACTCCAGTTGCTCCAGATAGCGCAGGCCACCGTGGAACATCTTGGAGCTGCGGCTCGACGTGCCCGAGGCGTAATCGCGCGCCTCGACCAGCGCCACCCTCAACCCACGGGTCGCGGCGTCCAGGGCGGCACCGGCACCGACGACGCCGCCGCCGATGACGACGACGTCGAACTGTTCGCTGCCGAGTCGTTCCCAGGCCGTCGCGCGCTGGGCCGGACCGAGTTGAGCTTGACCATTGCCAGAAATCGGGTCAGTCACGCTCTCGAGCCTACGTTGCGTGGCGGGCCGGTGTGGGCCGTCGAGACGAGGAACTGACCTTTAGTCGAGATCGTCGTGGGCCATCAGCCGGCGTGCCGCCTCGACGATCGAGCCCGACAGCGACGGGTAGACCGAGAGGGTTTGCGCCAGGTCGGTGACGGTGAGGTTGTTCTGCACCGCCAGCGCGATCGGCAGGATCAGCTCGGAGGCGATCGGCGCGACCACCACACCGCCGATCACCACGCCGGTCGCGGGTCGGCAGAAGATCTTGACGAAGCCGCGGCGCAGCAGCGACATCTTGGCCCGCGCATTGGTGGTCAGCGGCAGCATCAGCGTGCGCGCGGGCACCTCACCGCTGTCGATCTTGGTCTGCGGGACGCCGACGGCCGCGATCTCCGGGCGGGTGAACACCGCGGCCGCCACGGTGCGCAGCCGGATCGGGTTCACCCCCTCGCCGAGTGCGTGGTACATCGCGATGCGGCCCTGCATGGCGGCCACCGACGCCAGCGGCAGCAGTCCCGTGCAGTCACCGGCGGCGTAGATGCCCGGTGCGGTGGTGCGCGAGACCCGGTCGACCTTGAGGTAGTTGCCGGGGCCCAACTCGATACCGACGCGCTCCAGGCCGAGGCCGCTGGTGTTGGGCACCGAGCCGACCGTCATCAGCGCGTGACTGCCCTCGACGGTGCGGCCGTCGGCCATCGCGACCTTGATACCGGTGGCGGTGCGGGTCACCGAGTCGGCGCGGGCGTTCTTCACCAGCTGGACACCGCGTTCGGCGAAGGCCTCCTCCAGCACCGCCGCCGCGTCGGAGTCCTCGTGGGGCAGGATCTGGTCCCGGCTGGCCACCACCGTCACCTTGACGCCGAGCTCGGTGTAGGCGCTGCAGAATTCGGCGCCGGTGACCCCGGATCCGACGATCACCAGATGCTCGGGCAGTTCGGTCAGGTCGTAGAGCTGGCGCCAGTTCAGGATGCGTTCGCCATCGGGGCGGGCATTGGGCAGCACCCGCGGGGTGGCACCTGTCGCGATCAGCACCACATCGCCCTTGAGCACCCCGGTCTTACCGTCGGGCGTGGTGACCTTCACCCGGTGGTGGGCCATCCCTGGGACATCGTCGACCAGCTCGCCGCGGCCCTGGACCACGGTGACGCCGTTGCCGAGCAACTGCGAACCGATATCCGCCGACTGCGAGCGGGCGAGCGTCTTGACCCGGTTGTGGATCTGACCCAACGAGATCTTGGCGTCGTCGATGGCGATGTCGAACCCGAGGCCGTTGGCACGCCGCAGCTCGGTACGCACGCCGGTGGAGGCGATGAACGTCTTGGAGGGCACGCAGTCGAACAGCACACACGCCCCGCCCACGCCGTCACTGTCGACGACGGTGACCTGGGCGGCCTCCGGGCCGCGCGCCGCCGCCACCAGGGCAGCTTCATAGCCGGCCGGTCCACCGCCGATGATCACGATCCTGGTAGGCACGGTCATAACCTAGTCAATCCCGCTCGGCCGCGCTGCCGAGCCCGGCCTTATCCCTCGGGTCGCTTCGCTCGCCCCCGCAAGCGGGAGGTACCCCCAGCCCACCGTGACATTCCCCGGGTCGCTTCGCTCCTGCCCACCGGACCGCTTAAGGTTGGCCCCGTGCCGCTCTACGCCGCTTACGGATCGAACATGCATCCGGAACAGATGCTGCAGCGCGCGCCGCATTCACCGATGGCCGGTACCGGCTGGTTGCACGGATGGCGCCTGACCTTCGGCGGCGAGGACTACAGCTGGGAAGGGTCCCTGGCGACCCTGGTCGAGGACCCCGAGTCCAAGGTGTTCGTCGTGCTCTACGACGTGACCGCGGAGGACGAGGCCAACCTGGACCAGTGGGAGGGCTCCGAGCTGGGCTTCCACAAGAAGATCCGGTGCCGGGTACAACGGCTGTCCTCCGACACCAGCACCGATCCGGTCCTGGCCTGGCTCTATGTGGTGGACGCCTGGGAGGGCGGACTGCCCTCGGCGCGCTATCTCGGGGTGATGGCCGATGCCGCCGAGATCGCCGGGGCCCCGGCCGAGTACGTCCACGACATCCGGACCCGCCCGGCCCGCAACGTCGGACCCTGACTCCGTCGGCCCCTGACGCGTCTGCAATGTTCCGCTGACAGCGTTGTCATGGATATATATCCGTGACAACGCTGTCAGCGGAACATTGCGATCTAGACGAGGCCGGACTGCTCCACCAGATTGACCATGGTGCGCACCCCGACCGCCAGCGCCCGCTCGTCCAGGTCGAAGGTCGGCTGGTGCAGGTCGAGCTGCGGGCCCTGACCCGACCACACACCCAACCGCGCCATCGCCCCCGGCACCTCTTCCAGGTACCAGGAGAAGTCCTCGCCGCCACCGGACTGGTGGGTGTCGGCCAGCGCGTCGGGCCCCAGCGCCTCGATGGCGTGGGTGAAGATGCGGGTGGCCACCTCCTCGTTGACCACCGGCGGCACGCCGCGGCGGTAGTTCACACTGTGCTCCACGGCCAGCGGCGTGAGTAGCGACGAAACAATCTCGCGGACAAGTGCTTCCAGGGTGAGCCAGGTGTCCCGGCTGGCGGTGCGCACGGTGCCCGCCAGCGTGCCGGTCTGCGGGATGGCGTTGGCCGCGACACCGGCGTTGACCGCACCCCACACCATCACGGTGCTCTTACGCGGGTCTATACGCCGCGACAGCACGCCCGGAACACCGGTGATCAGCGTGCCCAGCGCGTAGACCAGGTCCCCGGTCAGATGCGGCCGTGAGGTGTGCCCGCCCGGCGAATGCAGGGTGATCTCGATGGAGTCCGCCGCGGAGGTGATCGGCCCCAGGCGCACCGCGACCTTGCCGACCTCTAACCTCGGATCGCAGTGCAGCGCGAAAATCCGCGCCACCCCGGCGACCGCGCCGGCGGCCACCGCGTCGATCGCCCCACCGGGCATCAGCTCCTCGGCGGGCTGGAAGATCAGCCGCACCCCGACCGGCAGTTCGGGCGCCGACGCCATCGCCAGACCCGCACCGAGCAACACACTGGTGTGCGCGTCGTGCCCGCAGGCGTGTGCGACGCCCGGCACGATCGAGCTGAACGGCAGGCCGGTACGTTCGGCCATCGGCAGCGCATCCATATCGGCACGCAAGGCCACCCGCGGGCGATCCTCGGGACCGAAATCACAGGTCAGCCCGGTACCGCCGGGGAGCACCTTCGGGTTCAACCCGGCATCGGCCAGCCGGGTGGCGACGAACTCGGTGGTCGCGAACTCCTGGCGCCCCAGCTCGGGGTGGGTGTGGATATGGCGCCGCCACGCGACAAGGTCGTCGTGGTGCGCTGCCAGCCAGGCCTCGGTGTGCGCGCGCAGGGTCATGCGTTCTCCCGCCGCTCGGCCCGTGCGGCGAGCACCCTGTCCCGCTCGTCGGCATTCTCGGCCAATGCGACGACGGTGCGCGCCAGCATGATCGCTCCTTCCACGACGGCTTTGTCCGCGCTCGGCCCGACGGCCGCGGCGGTGAATCCGGGCTGGTGCAGCGATGCGCCCCCGGCGTCGATACCTACGACGGGGTGGATACCGGGCAGGCGTTGGGTGACGTTACCCATGTCGGTGCTGCCCAGCGGGAACGCCGCCTCCAGCTCGACCGGCAGCGGATGCCGCCCGGCGCGCAACAGTTCGGACCGGAACACCTCGGAGAGGAACCGGTCGGGCACCAGCGCGTCGTAGGGCGGGGCCGTCTCGCGGATCTCGTGGGTGGCACCGGTGGCGGTCGCCCCCGCCGCGAAGCAGCCGGCCATCCGCTCCTCGAGTGCCTTCAGCGAGGTCATGTCGGTGGCGCGCATGGTGTAGCGCAGCTCGGCGTGACCGGGGATGACGTTGGCGGCCTGCCCGCCCTCGGTGACGATGCCGTGCATCATCTGCCCCGGCGCCAGCTGCTGGCGCAACAGCCCGATGGCCACCTGTGCCACGGTGACCGCATCGGCGGCATTGATCCCGAGGTACGGAGCGACGGCGGCGTGCGATTCCCGGCCGGTGTAGCCGACGGCAACCTCGGATAAGGCCAGCGAGCGTGCCGCCGCGATATCGGCGGGCCCGGGATGCAACATGACCGACGCGGCGATGTCATCGAATGTTCCGGCGTTGAGCAGCAACACCTTTCCGCCACCGGCCTCCTCGGCCGGGGTGCCGATCAGCACCACGGTCAGGCCCAGCTGGTCGGCCACCTCGGCCAACGCCAGGGCGGTGCCCACGGCGGAGGCGGCGATGATGTTGTGTCCGCACGCGTGTCCGATCCCGGGAAGCGCGTCGTACTCGGCACAGATTCCGATGACCAGATCCCCGCCGCCGTATTCGGCACGGAACGCGGTATCGAGCCCGCCGGGGGCATCGAGGACCTCGAAGCCGCGCTCGGCGACCAGCGTGCGGGTCTTGGCGCAGCTGCGGTACTCGGCAAAGGCCAATTCGGGCTCGGCGTGGATATCGTGTGACAGCGCAATCAGGTCGCCGCTGCGGCGATTGACGGCGTCCTCGACGCTCGACGACGCGGTGACCGTGGACATCCTGGCAGTATCTCACTCGTGTCTGATGCTCAGTCGGCCGCCGATGCCGCCGCCCAAGCGATCGGTGAGCGCACCGGTGTGTCCACCCATGATGTCGCCGTCGTGCTCGGGTCGGGGTGGGCGCCCGCGCTGACCTCGCTCGGCGAACCGACCGCGTCGCTACCGATGGCCGACCTGCCGGGTTTCACCCCACCCACGGCGGCCGGGCACAGCGGTCGGGTGCATTCTCTGCGCATCGGTGAACATCGGGTTCTGGTGCTGGTGGGGCGGATTCACGCCTACGAGGGACACGACCTCCGCCATGTCGTGCACCCCGTGCGCACGGCCTGCGCGGCCGGTGTGGGCACGGTCATCCTGACCAACGCCGCCGGCGGGCTGCGCCCCGACATGACCGTCGGCCAGCCGGTGCTGATCTCCGACCACCTCAACCTGACCGCGCGCTCGCCGCTGGTCGGCGCGCAGTTCGTGGACCTCGTCGACGCCTACTCCCCCGCGCTGCGCGCGGTGGCGCGCGATATCGATCCCGGCCTGGCCGAGGGGGTGTACGCCGGCCTGCCCGGCCCGCACTATGAGACGCCCGCGGAGATCCGGATGCTGCGCACGATCGGCGCCGATCTGGTCGGTATGTCGACGGTGCACGAGACCATCGCGGCCAGGGCCGCCGGCGCGGCGGTGCTCGGGATCTCACTGGTGACGAATCTGGCGGCCGGGATGACCGGGCAACCACTGAACCACGACGAGGTGTTGGAGGCGGGCCGGCAGTCGGCAACCAGGATGGGTGCGCTGCTGGCGGCGGTCATCGAGCGGATCTGAACCGACCCGGCGGAGCTCAGCCCACCAGGTAGCGCTGCAACGTCGGCCCGATCCAGCCGACGACGTCGTCGTGACTCATCTGTTGCAGCGGCGGGAACCCGAGGACATAGCGGCACAACGCCATCCCGAGCACCTGGGTGGCGGCCAGGCCGGCGCGCACCGGCGCCTGGGCCGGATCGTCGATGACCTTGCCGATCACCGGCGCCAGCTGCGCCGCGAAGATCGTCCGCATCCGTTCGGCCACCGCCTCGTTGGTGACACCGGCGCGCAGCAGGATGAGCAACGCCTCGTCGCGCTCCCACCGCTCGATGAAATGGACCGCCAGCGCCCTGCCGATATCGGCGATCGGGATGCCGGCCAGATCCGGCAGTTCCAGATCGAACTCGGCTGCGGCGGCGAAGAGGTTCTCCTTGGTGCCGTAATAGCGCATGACCATCGACGGGTCGATGCCTGCGTCGGCCGCGATGGCGCGAATGGTGCCGCGTTCGTAGCCCTCGGCGGCAAAGCGTTCCCTGGCCGCGGCCAAGATCACCGACTTGGTCTCGGATGCCGATCGCCTCATGTCAACGACTGTAGGCCAACGGGTGTTGACATTGCCGCGGCAGGCGCGAATAGTTTGTCAACAACTGTTGGCCAACACTTGTTGACAAGGGGTTCTGATGATCGATGTCCTGATAGCCGGCGCGGGACCGGTCGGGTTGACCGCCGCGATCGTGCTCACCCAGCGGGGCCGCCGCGTCCAGGTGATCGACGACCAGGCAGCGGGCGCCAACACCTCCCGGGCCGCGGTGGTCCACGCTCACACCCTGGAACTGCTCGCCCCCTACGCGGTGTCCCACGACCTGGTGGCCCGGGGCATCCAGGTACCGGCATTCAGCATCCGCGATCGGGACACCACTCTGCTGACGGTGCCGTTCGGCCGTCTTCCGACCCCGTATCCGTACACATTGATGATCCCCCAGGCCGATACCGAAGCCCTGTTGCTCGGACGCCTGGAACAGCTCGGCGGACACGTGCTGCGGCCGGTCGCCCTGACCGACGTCACCCGGCATGGCGATGGCATCACCGCCGTCTGCGCCGACGGCCGAGAGATCCGCGCCCGCTATCTGCTGGGCGCCGACGGTCTGCACAGCACGGTGCGCGAGCGCGCCGGCATCGGGTTCACCGGCAGCACCTATGCCGACGCCTTCGTCCTGGCCGACGTCCGCCTGTCCGGGGGCCTGGGCGCCGAGGAGGTCATTCTCTACTTCTCACCGGCGGGCCTGGTGGTCGTGGCACCGCTACCCCAGGGGCGGCACCGCATCGTGGCCACCGTCGACGAGGCACCGGCCGAACCCGACGCCGCCCTCGTCCAACGCCTCCTGGACGAGCGAGGACCGCAGGCGCAGCCGGCCGTGGTCGAGCAGATCGTCTGGAGTTCGCGTTTCCGCGTGCATCACCGGATCGCCGATACGTTCCGCAGTGACCGGATGCTGTTGGCAGGCGATGCCGCCCACGTGCATTCGCCGGCCGGCGGCCAGGGGATGAATCTGGGTATCGAGGACGCGGTGGCCGCCGGCGAGGCGATCGACCGGGTGCTGGACGGGGCACCGGAGAGCCTGCTCGATGCGTATGCCACCGAGCGCAAGCGCACCGCCGAAGGCGTCATCGCGCTGGCGGGCAGACTCACCGATCTGGCGACGCTGCCACCCGGGCGACGCCGACTCCGCAACACCGCGCTGCGGATGGCCGGCACGCTGCCTGCCGTTCGGCGGGCCGCGGCGTACCGGCTCTCGGGTGTGGATCGGCGCTAGACGTGCGCCACGGAGCGCCGCCTGCCCAGCGCGGCCATCCCCCTGGCCAGGAACGGCGCGGCGAACAGCATCAGCAGGATCCGCACCACCTGGGCCGCGACGATGAAGGTGACGTTGGATCCGGTGTCGACGGCGGTGGCCAGGACCGCGTACACCCCACCGGGGCTGGTCGCGAGGTATCCCTCCAGCAGGCTCAGCCCGGTGAAGTGGGCCAGCAACACACCAAGGCCCGCGGTGGCGACGGTCAGCAGCACGATCAGCGCGAGCGCGGCGGGCAGCGCACGACCCACCGAACGGAGGGAATCTCGGGTGAACGCCACCCCGGCCTGCCACCCGATCAGCAGGTAGCCGAGTTGGACGAGCACGACGGGAACGGTCAGGCCGAACGAGTAGCCGCTGAGCTCGAGGCCGACGGTCAGCGCCAGCGGTCCGAGCAGGCCCGCGCCCGGTAGCCGGATCAACCTACCGACCAGCACACCGACGATGATCAGCGCCACCATGATCGCAACGCTGAGATACCAAGGCGCCGCACTGGTTTCGCCGACCGGAGACACGCCCGGATGCGACTTGTCGGCGTGGAAGATCAACGTCACCACCACCGGCATGGACGCCGTCACCACCCCGACCCGCAGATATTGCACCACTGAGACGACGCGTTCGTCACCGCCGAGCTCCCTGGCGATCGCGACCAGGCCGGAGGCTCCGCCGGCCGTCAGCGCCAGCGACCCCGTCAGTGGGCTGATATCTCGGCGCAGCCCCAACAACGCCCCTGCCAGCACGCTCAGGGCCAGTGTCGCGACCACGATCGCCAGGACCACCGGCCAGTCCGGACCGAGGGCGGCCGCGGCGTCCGGGGAGACCATCGTCCCGATGTAGACACCGAGGACACCCTGGGCGGCCACGCCTGCCCGACGCGGTATCCCGGCGGGAGCGAATGACGTCAACGCCAAGCCGATACCGACGACCAGTGCGGCGAACAGCGCCGCCGACGGGACGCCGAGGGCGGTGAAGCCCACGGTCACTCCGACGCTGACCACCGCCAGCACCAGCCATTTCGCCGTCGAACGCAGCGCCTCAGCCAACCCGCCACCTCCTCATATAGCAAGTATGAACTTGCTATATGAGGATCGCAAACAGCGTATAGACCAAAAATTGATCAGGTATAACTTGGTTTATGAGTGCTTCCGACGGCACCGCCGCGACGGAGTTACGCGAGTCGGTGATGGCCGTGGCCCGCCAGCTGCGTCGCCATCGACCCGACCATGGCCTCACCCTGAGCCAGATGCAGGTGCTGGCCGAGGTGACCCGCACCGGGGCGGCCACCCCCGCCGAACTGGCCGCCCGGATGCATGTGCGGGTGCAGTCACTGACCGACAGCATCAACGGACTGGTCACCGCGGGCCTTGCCTCGCGACGGACCGACGACGGCGACCGCAGAAGGCAACTGGTGGAGCTGACCGAGGCCGGAGCACGGCTGCTGGCCACCGATCGTGCCGAACGCGATGCCTGGTTGCACCGCTCGATGCGGGAGAACCTCACCGATCTGGAATTCGACCTGCTGATGCTGGTGGCCCCGGTACTGCGCAAGCTGGCCGATGCCGAACCGGGCACAATCGGGGCATGACACAGCCGCAGGACTGGATCGCCCACGACCCGGATCCGGTCACCGCAGCCGAGCTGTCCGCCTGCGATGATGCCGAGCTCGCCCGCCGGTTCGCCCACCCGCTGACCTTCGGCACCGCGGGCCTGCGCGGGCCCGTGCGGGGCGGACCGGATGCCATGAACCTGGCGGTCGTGCTGCGCACCACCTGGGCGTTGGCGCAGGTACTCAAGGACCGTTCCGCGCAAGCGGCTATCGCCTCCGGCCTGGGCGGATCGCCGGTCGTCGTGGGCCGCGACGCCAGGCACGGCTCCGAGCAGTTCGCCATCGCCGCAGCCGAAGTGCTTGCCGCCGAGGGATTCTCCGTCATCCATCTGTACACACCGGCACCGACACCGGTGGTGGCGTTCGCAGTCCGCAGGCTCGGCGCGGCCGCCGGGGTGCAGATCACCGCATCGCACAACCCGGCCGCCGACAACGGCTACAAGGTGTACGGCGACGGCGGGATGCAGATCATCTCGCCCACCGATCGCGAGATCGAGTCCACCGTCGCCCGCGCCCCGCATGCCGACGAGATACCCCGTACTCCGGTGCAGCCCGCCGGCGCCGACCTGATCACCGCATACCTCGAGCAGGCCGCGAAGGTGCGGCGCGCGGCCGGCTCGGTCCGCGTGGCATTGACCCCGCTGCACGGCGTGGGGGGCGAATTCGCGCTGGACGCACTGGCGTTGGCGGGTATCGACGATGTGCACATCGTCGATACGCAGTTCGCGCCGGATCCGGACTTCCCCACCGTCGCCTTCCCCAATCCCGAGGAGCCCGGCGCCACCGACCGCCTGTTGGCACTCGCCGCCGACGTACAAGCCGATATAGCGATCGCGCTGGACCCCGATGCGGATCGGTGTGCCGTCGGTATCCCGACACCCAGCGGCTGGCGCATGCTCAGTGGTGACGAAACCGGTTGGCTGTTAGGGGATTATCTTCTTTCTCGGCATCCCGCACCGGACCAGGCACTGGTCGCCAGCACCGTGGTGTCCTCACGCATGCTCGCGGCCATCGCCGAGGGTTACGGTGCCCGGCACGCCGAGACGCTGACCGGGTTCAAATGGCTGGCGCGGGCGGGCACCGGACTGATCTACGCCTACGAAGAGGCCATCGGGCACTGCGTGGACCCGGACACCGTGCGGGACAAGGACGGAATCAGCGCCGCGGTGCTGGCGTGCGACCTGGTGACCGCCCTGCGGGCGCAGGGGCGTACCCCATACGACGCGCTCGACGACCTTGCCCGTCGCTGCGGTGTGCACCTGACGCTGGCCGTCTCCCGGCGCGTCGATGACGCCGACGCCGCGATGGCCCGGCTGCGGGCCGATCCGCCCGCCGAGCTCGCGGGCGTGCCGGTCACCGTCGAGGATCTGGACCTGCGCCGCGGCCAGCAGCGCACCGACGCGTTGGTCTTCACCGGCGACGGGGTGCGCGTGGTGGTGCGACCATCGGGTACCGAGCCGAAGCTGAAGTCCTATATCGAGATTCGCCGGCCGCGTACCGATGATCTGGCCACGGCCCGCGCGGAGGCCGCGGCGCTGGGTGCCGCGGTGCGCTCGGTCGTCGAGCGGTTCTAGACACCGCGGGTCACCCTGGGCAGTGCCGCGCACGCCGCGAGCACAATGCCCACGCCGGCCCACTGCGGCAGGGTCAACCGCTCGCCGAGCAGGGCCGCCGCCAACAGGATGGCGATCACCGGCTCGAGCAGACCCAGCAGACTGACCGGCACCGAGCCGAGACGGCGGACCGCATACAACGCTCCCCCGATCCCGATCGGGATGAGGATCAGGCCCTGGGAGATCACCGCAGCCCAGCCGCCTGCGCCGATCACGAAGTCGGCATGGGTCACCGCGGCCACCACCCCGACCGACACCGCCGAACCGAGTGTCACCAGAGCCGTCGCGGTCACCGCATCGACGCGATGCACCCACCGCTCCCCGCAGACGAAGTAGCCGGCGTATCCGGCGGCGCTGATCACCGCCAGCCCCACGCCCACCGGTTCCGCGACACCGGCCGCCGTGCCTGCGACCAACGCGATGCCGACGCAGAGCACCGCGCACACGGTGACGACCGCGCGGGAGACCGGCCGGCGGGTCTGCCACCACACCAGGGCGATCACGAACACCGGATACACGTGGATGACGATGACCGCCAGCTGCGCACCGGTCCGTTCGATGGCGGCGAAGTACGCCAGGATCTGTGCGCCGAACAATGGCCCGCAGACCGCGAACAGCCCGAGCGCCGGGCCGCGGGGCAATGCCCGCAACCGGTGGGTCAGCGCGCAGAAGGCCAGCAGCGCCGCGGCGCCGACGAATCCCCGCAACGTGACGAGCACGCTGGGGGATACGCCGCCGCCGAAGGCCATGATCGCGACGATGGGGGTGATGCCGTAGCACAGCGCCGAGGCGATCCCGGCTCCCCAGGCAGACTCCGCGGACCGGGCCGCGATGGTGGGCACCGGATGAGAGGGGCCCGCGCTCAAAGGTGACGTGAGATGACGAGCCGCATGATGTCGGAGGTGCCCTCTTCGATCTCCTCGAGCTTGGCATCGCGCATCCACTGTTCGACGGGGTACTCCCGGGAGTAGCCCCACCCGCCGAGCGTTTGCACCGCGGCATGGGTGACGAACATGGCCGTTTCGGACGCCGTCAGCTTCGCGATCGCCGCGAGCCGGGTTGCCGGAGCGCCGGAGTCCAGTGCGCGTGCGGCCGAGAGCACCGCCAACCGTGACGTCTCGATGCGCGAGGCCATCTCGGCCAGCCGGAACGCGACCGCCTGATGTTCGATGATGGGCTTGCCGAACTGGCGGCGGGTGCGCGCGTAGTCCAGCGCGTACTCGTAGGCCGCCCTGGACGCGCCGACAGCGGCGGCACCGAGCACGGTGCGCGAGATGTCGAACGTCTCCATCAAACCGTAGAAGCCCTGGCCCTCGTCCCCCAGTCGGTTCTCTTCGGGCACGAAGACGTTGTCGAAGAACAACTCCCGGCAGACGATCGCGCGCTGACCCATCTTGCGCATCGGCTCGCCCCAACTGAACCCGGGCGTGTCCTTGGTCAGCAGGAAGGCGGTCACACCGCGGGAGCGTTCGTTGCGGTCGGTCTTGGCGAACACCACGTAGTAGTCGGCGGCACCGGCGTTGGAGATCCAGGCCTTCTGTCCGTTGATGTGATATCCGCCGTCGGTGCGGGTCGCGGTGGTGATGATGGACGCGGCGTCGGAGCCGGATTCCGGTTCGGTGGTCGCCAGCGCGGTCATCACCGGGGTCGTGCCGGTCAGGGGCCGCAGCCACTTCTGCTTCTGTTCCTCGGTGCCCAGCGCCATCAGCGGGTCCGAGAAGAACCCGTTGGAGCACACCAGGTTTCCGATACCCGGATCACCCCAGCACAGCTCTTCCTGCACCAGGCACTGGGTGAAGACGTCGGTGAAGCCACCACCGCCGTACTGTTCGGCGATCATGAAGTCGGTGATGCCGACCGCGGCAGCCTTGGCGAAGATGTCGACCGGGGTGTGCACATCGGCCTCGTCGACCTCGCGGCCGCGTGGCCGGATCTCCTTCTCGGCGAAGTCGCGGCAGAGTTTGACGATCTCGCGCTGCTCGTCGGTGAGCGGCCAGGGCTCGAACGTGTTGTTGGACATGATGTTCCTTTCGTCGAAGATAGGGGAAGCCTGCACAAGCAGCGGTCAGCGTTGAACCGCGGTGTACTCGATGAATTCGTCGATGCCGAGTCGGCCGAGTTCACGGCCCAGCCCGGATTCCTTCCAGCCGCCGAACGGCGCTAGCGGGTTGAAGTCGGCTCCGTTGATGTCCACCTGACCGGTATCGAGGCGGGCCGCCAGTGCCATGGCCCGGTCCTCGTCACCGGACCAGACCGCTCCGGCGAGCCCGTACCGGCTGTCGTTGGCGGCCTCGACGGCGTCGTCGTCACCGTCGTGCGGCAGGACCACCAGCACCGGACCGAAGACCTCGTCGCGCGCGATGGGATCGTTGCGGTCGACATCGCCGAGCACGATCGGCCGGATGTAGTGGCCGCGATCGGCAATGCGGCCGGTGTGCCCGGCGATCCGCTGCGCGCCACGGGCGCATGCGTCGTCGACCATGGTGGCCACGGTCTCACGCTGGCGCGCCGAGATCAGCGGCCCCAGTTGTGTTCCCGTGGCTCGTGGATCGCCGACGACCAGCGTCTCGGCCTGCGCGGCGGCGATGGCCACGGCCTGCGCGTACCGCATGCGTGGTACCAGCAGCCGGGTCCAGGCGCTGCACGTCTGCCCGCTGTTGAAGGTGGCCGAGTCCACGGTGGCGGTGACGGCCGCCTCCAGATCGGCGTCCTCGCAGACGATGCTGGCCGATTTGCCGCCCAACTCCAGGCACGCGCGCGCGATGCGCCGACCGGCGGTCTCGGCGACGCTCCGCCCCACGGCGGTCGACCCGGTGAACGACACCACGTCGATCAGCGGATGTTCGACGATCGCGCCACCGACCACTGTGCCCGCGCCGGGAACCAGGTTGAGCACTCCGTCGGGCACCCCCGCGGCGGTCGCGGCGGCGCAGAACAGGTAGGTGCTCAAGGGTGTCAGTTCGGCGGGCTTGATCACCGTCGTGCATCCCGCGGCCAGTGCGGCGCCGACCTTGGCCGCCAACTGGTAGAGCGGATAGTTCCATGGGGTGATGCAGCCGACGACGCCGGTGGGTCGGCGCAGGATCGTCGAGTTACCGATCCGGGTGGTGGCGGGCTGCTCCCGGATCAGATTCTCGAACCCGGCGATGATCTCGATCGCCAGGTCGACATGGGCGGCCTCGGCGACCGCCAGCGGGGCACCCACCTCGGCGACGGTGGCGTCGATCAGGGTGTCCCGGATGGCCACCAGTTCACGGCGCAACGCCGCCAGCATGTCGCCGCGGGCCCCATGCGAGGTTGTGCCCCACTGCCGAGCACGTCGGTGGGCGGCCTCGGCGGCGGCATCGACATCGGCCGCGGTACCCACCGCCGCCGAACCGATGACCTGTTCGGTCGCCGGGTCGCACACCGGCCGGGTGTCGCGACGCTGCCACCGACCGTCGATGAGCACCGCATCGTAGAAATAGTTCATGCGGCGGGCGCTCCGACCCGCACGTGGATGACGGTGGGCCGGTCCCGGTGCAGCGCCTCGGTGACGGCCGCGGTCAGTCCGGACACCGAGTCCAGGGCTTGTCCATGACAGCCCAGTGCCCTTGCCAGCGCGGCGAAGTCGGGGCTGTCGATGTCCACGGCGTGCGCGGTGTCGCCACGGTCGATCATCTCGTCGCGGATCTCGCCGTAGCCACCGTTGTCGGCGATCACGATCGGCAGAGGCAGGCCCGCCTGCGCGGCGGCAGCGAGTTCGGCGATGGTGAACATGACGCCACCGTCGCCGAGCAGTGCGACCACCTGACGTTGCGGGGCGCCGATTTTCGCCCCGATGGCCGCGGGCAGACCGTAGCCCAGGGTGCCGAGGCCGGTCGGGTACAGGAACGACCGCGGTTGCTGCAGGGCGATATTGGACAGCGCGCCGTAGTAGCACACCATGGCGCTGTCCCCGGCGATCACCGCGGTGTCGTCCAACGCCGCCGACAATGCCTCGCACAGCTCCAGATAGGCCGCGCCCTCGCGACGCGCGTCGGCGCGCAACAGCTCCCGCCAGTGCGCGGCTCGGTCCCGGCCATCGCCACGGTCCGGCATGTCCGTCAGCGCATCGACCACGTGGCGCAGCGTCTCCGCCGCGTCGCCGACCAGCGCGGCGGCCGGAACGATATTGGTCAGCACCGCGGTGGGATCGATGTCCACCCGGATCACGGTGCTGTCCGCGGCGATGGGCCCCCACCACCAATCCGAGGGCGCCAGCTCGGTACCGACCGCCAGGATCACATCGGCATCGGCCACCAATGCACTGACCGTCGGATGTTGGACGCCGGCACCCAGCGCGAGCGGATGCGATTCGGGCAGAACACCTTTGCCGTTGGTGGTGGTGATGACCGGGGCCGCCAGCCGGGTGGCGATCGCGGTGACCTCCTCGGATGCCGCACTGGCACCGCCACCGACGATCAGCAACGGACGGGCCGAACCGGAGAGCAGTTCGACGGCCGCCCGGATGGATTCCGCTGCCGGGCGCACCGGGAGCGCGGGAACCGACACCGGTGCGCTGTCACCGGCATCGGCATCCAGCAGATCCAGCGGGATCTCCAGGTACGCCGGCCGGGGACGGCCGGCGGTCATCGCGGCGAAGCACTGGGCGACGGCCAGCGGAATCTCTGCCGCACTGGTCACCCGTTGGGCGTGGCCGACGACGGCGGCCATCGCCTGGAACTGATCCCTGACCTCGTGCAGATAGCCGTTGCCCAGCCCCGGATGCCCGACCGGCAGCCCGGGAGCGATGAACAGCACCGGAATGGAGTCCGAATATGCCTGTGCCGCAGCGGCTGCGGCGTTGAGGATGGCCGGACCGGTGGTCGTGATGACGACACCGGGCCGTCCGGTGACCCGGGCGTAGCCGTCGGCGGCGTAACCCGCACCCTGTTCGTGGCGGGGCAGGACATGGGTGATGCCACTGCCGTGCAGGCCGGCGTAGATGGGCAGGTTGTGCGTTCCGGGGATGCCGAAGACGGTGTCGACGCCGTGGTGGCGCAGCGCCGCGACGAGCGCGGTTCCCCCGCTGCGCGGGGTGTCGGTTGTGTGGTCGGTGCTCATGCGTCCTTCTCCGGGTCGGTGTAGATGGACTTGCCAAGCCACTGGCCGCCGTCGACGACCAGGACTTCGCCGGTGACGTAGTCGGCGCGCCGGCTGAGCAGGAATGCCGCGGACTCGGCGATCTCCTCGGGTGCGGCGAACCGGGCGGCCGGCACGCTGTCCAGGACGTGGGCGCGGGCTTTGTCGTTGGGCCACAGGGCCGCCCCGGCCCCGGCGGTCTCGGTGGGTCCGGGGGCGATGCAGTTGATCCGTACGCCGCGAGCGGCCCATTCGACGGCCAGGGTGCGGCTCATGGCCACCACGCCGGCCTTGGCGGCGGCGCTGTGCACGGTGCCGGGGTGGCCGTGCCAGGCGTAGGTGGCGATGACGTTGAGGATGGAGCCCGATCCGGCGGCCAGCATGTGGGTCGCAGCGGCCCGGGTGCAGTGGAACGTCCCGTTGAGCACGATGTCGATCACCGCCTTGAACCCGCCGGGTGACAACACTTCACCAGGTACGACGAAGTTGCCCGCGGCGTTGTTGACCAAGGCATCCAGCCTGCCGGTGCGTGCCACGAGGGCGTCGACGGTATCGGTGACCGCGGCGTGGTCACGAACATCGCAGGATTCCAACGCGATACCGGTGCCGCCGGCCTGTTCCACGAGGGCGACGGTCTCGGCGAGTGCCTCCTCACGGCGGCCGAGGACGGCCACCGTCCCGCCCGCGGCGCCCCAGCGCACCGCGATGGCCCGGCCGATGCCGGATCCCCCGCCGGTCACCAGCGCGACCCGCCCGCTGAATTCGGTGCGGCTATCGACCAGGGTGTTCACAGACAAGTTCCTTTTCGTCGGAGGTGGTCGAGATGACGAGGGCATCGACGGCGAGCGCGCCGGTGGGAGCCACCCGAACGGGATTGATCTCGATTTCGGTGATATCGCCACGGGCGGCGGCCAACTCGGAGACGGCGACCACCACGTCGGCCAGTGCCGCCGTGTCGACGGCAGGTTTGCCGCGCCAGCCGTCGAGCAGGGCCGCGCATTGCAGCCTGCGCAACATGTCGTGCGCGGTGGCCGTGTCCACCGGGGCCAGCTCAAGGGCGACGTCTCGGTAGAGCTCGGCTTCGGTGCCGCCGGCGCCGACGACCACGACGGCACCGAGGTCGGGGTCGCGGCGTGCGCCGACCAGCACCTCGACCACGTCGCGTCGGGTGTCGAGTTCCTCGATCACGTAGTCACCGGCACCGAGCCGGCCCGCCATCTCCGCGAAGGCGTCGGCGAGTTGTTGTGGTGTCGCCAGACCGACTCGCACGCCACCCATTTCGCTCTTGTGTTCCAGCCAGCCCGCCTTGAGCACGTACGGCGCGCTCAGCCGGACGCAGGCGGCGGGCAGATCGTCGGCCGACCGCACGATCTCGGCGGCCGGGAATGCGATGCCGGCGGAGGCGAGCAGATCGCGTGCGCCGGGGTAACCGGGGTGCAGGTCCGCAGTGGTGGCACTCGGCGTGACGGCCGGCAGCGGGCGGGGGTTGCGGTGCAATCGCCGGGCGTGGCTCAACGCCCGCAGCGCCGTGTCGATACCCGCGTAGACCGGGACACCGTTTTCGGACAACGCATCGACGGCCACGGTATCGGTGGACATGCTGTGCACCACAAGGGGTTTACCGCTGCGCTTGGCAATGTCCCCGAGACGCGCACAGACCTGCAGCTCGCGGTCGACCAGCGACGCCGCATCCGCACCGTAGGTGCCGAAGTAGCCGGTGAGCACCAACGCATCGATATCCGGCGAACCCAGCAGCAATTCGGTGACCTCGGCATAGGAGAACAGATCCTGCTCGCCGGCACCGGCCAGGTCGACGGGGTTGCTCACCGCCGCCCCGGCCGGCAGGCGGTGGCCGAGCTCGTTCTGCAGATCGGTGGCGAGTTCGGGGATCTCGAGCTGCGCGGCGGCGGCCACATCGGCGGCGATCCCGGTCTGACCGCCGCTGTCACCGACGATGGCGACCCGGTTGCCCTCCGGCAGCATGCCGCTGAGCAGCACCCTGGCCACGTCGATCAGCTCGGTGGGGGTGGCGACCCGCACCGCGGCGGCGGCCCGCGCGGCCGCGTCGACGATATCGGTGCCCGAGGTCAGTGATCCGGTGTGCGAACGCGCCAGCCGGCTGCTGGCAGCGCTGGCTCCGACGGTCAGCAGGAGTACGTGCTTGCCGGCCGACCGCAGCGCGGCGAGCGCGGCCACGATGTCCCGCCCGCCGGCGAAGCTCTCCAGGTACAGCGCCACGACCCGGGTGGTGTCGTCCTGCACGAGGTCGGCCAGCACATCCACGGCACGCACATCGGACTGGTTACCGATCGAGTAGAACCGCGAAATACCAAGGCCGGCACGGGCTGCCAGAATCGCGATCTCGGAGCCGAGCTGCCCGCTCTGGGAAACCACGGCGATCGCACCCGGGGCGAAGTCGCCCCATGCGAGGTGCAGATCGGTGCCGGCGTCGTAGAGGCCGAGACTGTTCATCCCGATCAGCCGCGCACCCGAGGCGCGGACCCGTGCCGCCAGCGCGGCCTCGTCGGGCACCCCCGCGGTGATGCCGAGGAATCCCCGCACACCCAGCGCCAACCCCTCGTCGACGATCGCGCCGACGTGCGCGGCGGGCACGCACAGCGCCACCAGCTCGGGCACGGCGGGCAGATCACCAAGGCTCGCATGGGTTTCGGTGTCCAGCACCGGCCGACCGGATGCGTTGACCAGATAGACATCGCGGCGCGCTGCTCCGCGCAGGGCGCCGCGAGCCAGCCAGTGCCCCCATTTGGCCGGGTCGGCGCTGGCGCCCACGACCGCGACGGAGGCCGGGTCGTGAAAGACGGTCAACCCGGTACCGGGCCGTGGACTGTCCTCGGGCATGACGTGTGCTCCTGGGTTTCGACGGGATGCGGTCAGGACGGGTACTGGCTGGTGAGCTTTTCCAGTCGCTGGGTTGCCAGCTCGTAGGCTGCGGCGCGGGCGCTGACGCCGCGCTCTCGCGACAGCGCGAACATTTCCGCGCTCAGCTCACGCATGCGGCGTGAAATCTTGTCGAAGGACTGCGTCGCGGTGCCGTCGATATCACCGAAGAGCACCCACCACCACCAGGCGTTGGTCGCCGAGTTGGCGACGAAGTCGGGGACCACGACGATGCCGCGCGCGGTCATCTCCGCCTCGGCATCGGGCAGGACCGGCATGTTGGCCGCTTCCACCACGAGTGCCGACCCGACCTGGGACTGGTTGTCGGCGTTGATGCAGTAGGACGTCGCGGCGGGCACCAACACATCGGCGGGCACCGCCAGCCACTGGTCACCGGCCAGCTCGGTGTCCTCGGCGCGCAGTTGCTCGCGGTCCACCGCCCCGCTCGGGGTGCGGGTCAGCAGCAGACGCTCCACGTCCAGGCCCGCCGGATTGGCCACCACGCCGTGCACGTCTGCGATGCCGACCACCCGGACCCCGGCGCGATGCAGGTAGCGCGCCGTGGCCCCACCCATGGAACCGAAGCCCTGGACGAAGACGCTCGCGCCTTCGGGCTCGAGTCCGCGCTCGGCCATGGCGGCCAGCGCCGCTTCGGCCACCCCGTAACCACCGACCAGCTCGTCGAGCTTGACGCCGTCGACGTCGGTGCCGAAGGCGGTCCGCATGCGTTCTGTGGCCGCGTCCTTGTCCTCGAGCAGGCGGTAGGCCGCATCCACCGAGCTGTTCAGTCCCAGCTGCGCGATGCATTTGTCGACGGTCTCCTGGCGTACGCCGAGGTCCTCGCCCATCGTCCAACGCTGTTCGATGAGCGGCTTCATGGCTTCCAGATAGCGAAAGAGCACCGCATCGGCCTCGGGATCGGCGGAGTCGAAGTCGATGCCGCCCTTGGCTCCGCCGAGGGGGACGTAGTGCGCGCCGTCCTCGTAGTGGATGGCCTCCTTGAGCGTCATGCCGCGGGCCAGACCCCGCACCTCGTCGAGGGTGCAGCCCTTGCGCATGCGCAGACCGCCGCTGCTGACACCGCGGACCAGCCGGTCGAGCACCAGGTATCCGCGCGCACCGGTCTGCGGATCGGTCCAGGTGGCCTCGAAGACCGCTGCGTCGTCCACGGAATCGTTGGCGCCGAGGGCGTTGGGCAGCGACAGGGACATGACAACCTCCACGATTTTCTGACTGACTGAGCAGTCAGTATGCAGAGTGTGACAGATCACGTCAAGGCCGTGATTGCGGCGTGGGTCAGCTGCCGGAGACCGAGGTGCCGAGCTCCATGTCGATCGCCGCGTCCATCCAACGATGGATCTCATCGGCCGAGATCGCCCCGTCCAGGGCGACGGCCTGCACGGCCAGCCCGTCGAGCAGCGAGGTCAGCCGCCAGGCGGCGCCCTGCACATCCGGGGTGTGGAACTCGCCGGCACCGACTCCCTCGGCGACGATCTGGGCGACCGTCTGCCGCCAGCGGATGTCCAGGCCCTGGATCACCTTGCGCAGGTCGGGTTCCCGCAGACCGGCCGACCACGACTCGATCCACAGCCGCCACCCGGTCGCGGTGCCCGTCGGGCCGTATTCGCGCAACACCTCCCGCAACCGGATGCTGTGCGGTTTGCCATCGACAGCGGTCAGCGCCTTCTGCAGATTGGCCAGGTCACGCTCGGCGGCCGCGGCGAAGGCGCGTTCCACCAGGTTCTCCAGGTTCTCGAAGTGGTAGAAGATCAGGCCGGTACTCACACCGAGCTGCTTGGCGATATCCGCGGCGCGCAATCGCCCCACCCCGTGCTCGGTGATGAGGTCGACCGTCGCCGTGACGATGTCGTCATAGCGACCCGGCGCCTGTCGCTGCCCTCGGCTCATTGCCGCACCGTACCGCGTCGAGCACGGCCCATCGCAGCTGGTTCGGACGCGTCCCGCCCGCCTCGGGCACCGACTGCACGCAGGCTTTTCTCGTCACAGGGTTGACAGAGTGTGATGCAGCCCTCAATCTACGTATCACTGACTGTTCGACTAGTCAGTCAATCGTGGTTCTCACACAGGTCGCCGTCGGCGGCCTACGTACCCTGAGGAGTGCCCAACGTGCCGACAACGCCACCGCTGGACTCTGGCGAGTCCGCCAGGCGCCGCGCCGCCGAAGAATGGCTGGAGCTGCACACTGCCGACCACCCCGCCGAGACCCCCGGCGAACAGCTCAAGCGGGTCCTGAAGAGTCGGCACCTGTTCATGATCACGCTGGCCGGCGTCATCGGCACCGGACTTTTCCTCGGCACCGGCCAGGTGATCGGCAGTGCGGGCCCGGGCAGCACGCTCATCGCCTACTGCGTCGGCGGCCTGCTGCTGTATCTGACCATGATCTGCCTGGGTGAGCTGTCCGCGGTGATGCCGGTGTCCGGGTCGTTCCAGGCCCACGCCACCCGATTCATCAGCCCCGAAGCAGGATTCGCCATCGGCTGGATCTACTGGGTCAGCTGGGCCAGCTTCATCGGACTGGAATTCCTGGCGGCCGGAATCGCGATGAAGTTCTGGTTCCCCGACGTGCCGACCTGGATTTTCTCCGCCATCTTCATCGTGGTGCTGTTCCTGGTGAACTGTTTCACGGCCCGCTCGTTCGCCGAGACGGAGTACGCACTGGCGGCGATCAAGGTTCTCGCCGTCGGCGCATTCATCGTCCTCGGCGGTCTGGCCGTGTTCGGCGTCATCCCCCTGCAGGGCCAGCCCGCTCCCCTGCTGTCCAACTTCACCGATCACGGCGGCCTCTTCCCCACCGGCCTCGGCGCCGTCCTTGCCGTGATGATGACCGTCGTCTACACCTTCATGGGTTCAGAGGTGATGGGCGTTGCCGCCGGCGAGACCGAGAATCCGCGCAAGGCTGTGCCACGCGCGGTGCGCACCATCGTGTTCCGACTTGTGTTCCTCTACATGGGCGCCATCCTGGTGCTGACCGCCCTCATCCCGTGGAATCAGCTCGGGCTCGACGAAAGCCCCTTCGTCACCGTCTTCTCCGCTATGGGGATCCCCTATGCCGCCAGCCTGATGAACTTCGTCGTGCTCGTGGCGATCCTGTCCGTCGGCAACACCGGCCTGTACATGTGCACCCGCATCCTGTGGTCGATGTCCAAGGAACAGGCCGCGCCGAAGATGTTCGGCGTCACCACGTCTCGGGGCATCCCGATCGTCGCGCTCGTGGTGACCGTGGCGTTCGGCCTGCTCTCCCTGCTGTCGAGCGTGGTTGCCGCCGACACCCTGTTCGTGTTCCTGATCTCGGTCAGCGGCGTGGGCGGCGCACTGACCTGGATGACGATCGCCTGGGCGCAGCTGCGGTTCCGCCGCCGCTACATTGCGGCGGGTAACAGCGTCGAACACCTTCCGTACGCGGCACCGTTCTTCCCGGCGGCGCCGATCCTGGTCATCGTCATGAACATCGCGGTCTTCATCGCGATGGCCTTCGATGGCACCCAACGGCTTTCACTGATCCTCGGCCTGGGCATGGCACCGGCGTGTTATGCCATCTACCGTTGGTTCCTGCGGCCGCGCATCCAGGCCCGCATCGCCGCCGACACCGTGGGGCATCCGGCCGGTGAGTGAGGCCGACATCGCCGACGTCGCCGTCGTCGGCGCCGGGATGGTGGGCCTGTCGACGGCCTGGTTCCTGCAGAGCCACGGGGTGCGGGTGACGGTGTTCGACGAGGCGACCGCGGGATCGGGGGCCTCCTGGGGTAACGCCGGATGGGTGGCGCCCAGTCTGAGCACACCGCTGACCGATCCGGCGATGCTGGTGCACGGCTTGCGTGGATTGCTGCGGCCGAACTCACCGCTGTTCATCCCGCCACGGATCGACCCGGGTCTGTGGAGATTCCTGCTGAGGTTCGCCCGCCACAGCACACCGGCTCGGTGGCGCGCCGGTCTGCACAGCCTGCTGGGAGTCAATGCGCTGGCGCTACCGGCCTTCGACGAGCTGGCCGCCGGTGGGGTCGACGGGCCGATCGCCGAGGCCGATCCGTTGGTCTACGCCTACGCCGACCCGTCGGGTGCCGCCGCGATGGTTGCCGAGGCGCAGCGGCTCACCGAGCTGGGCCAACGCGTCGACGTCGAACCACTGGCGCTCGACCAGGCCCGCCGACTCGCGCCGATCCTGTCCGATCGGGTCCGCTCGACCTTGTCGCTGCACGGACAGCGTTTCCTCGATCCACCTGGATACACTGCCGCCCTTGCCGATTCGGTCGTCCGACGTGGCGGGGTGCTGCGCGAACGCTGGCCGGTGCGCGAGGTGGCGGCCGAGGGCAACGGCATCCGTGTGCACGGTCGGCGGCACTGCGAACGGTTCGACGCCGTGGTGATCGCCAACGGTGTCGCCCTGCCTGCCCTCGCCCGGCGGCACGGGGTACGCACCCCGATCCGTGCGGCCCGCGGTTACAGCTTCTCGGTGACCGCTGACGAATTACCCTCCGGCCCGGTCTATTTCCCGGGATGTTCGGTGGTCGCCACCCCGATCGGCGAACGGCTGCGACTGGCCGGGACCATGGAGTTCCGAGCGCACCGGTCGCCGCTGGACCCGCGGCGCATCACCGCCATCGTGGAATCGGTGCGTCCGCTGCTGCGTGGCGTACACCTGGATCGACGCACCGAGGCGTGGGTGGGTTCGCGTCCGTCGACCTCCGACGGCCTGCCGCTGGCGGGGCGCACCCGCACACCAGGGGTGTTCGTCGCAGGCGGTCACGCCATGGAAGGGATGACGCTGGGCCCCGTCACCGGCCGGTTGCTGGCCGAGGCCATCGTCACCGGTGTGACACCGACGGCACTTGCCGGATTCGACCCGCTGCGCTGAGGATTCAGCGCGGACCGAACTGCCGGTCACCGGCGTCGCCCAATCCCGGGACGATATAAGCGATCTCGTTCAGCCCGTCGTCCACGGCCGCGGTGATCAGTCGGATACCTGGCGCGGCCTCTTCCAGTGCCGCGATACCTTCGGGCGCGCACACCACGCAGATGGCGGTGATGTCGTCGGCGTTGCGGTCACGCAGCAGACCCAGGGTGTGGGCCATCGATCCGCCGGTGGCCAGCATCGGGTCGAGCACGAAAACCGAACGGCCGCGCAGATCGTCGGGCAGCGACGCCAGGTACGGGGTGGGCTGGTGGGTCTCCTCGTTGCGGGCGATCCCGACGAACCCGACTTGGGCCTCCGGAATCAGCGCATGTGCCTGGTCGACCATGCCCAGCCCGGCCCGCAGCACCGGCACCAGCAGCGGCGGGTTGGCCAACCGGGCGCCGGCCGTCTCGGTCAACGGGGTGCGCACCGGGATCGACTCGGTCGCCGCCTCGCGGGTGGCCTCGTAGACCAGCATCAGGGTCAGGTCCCGCAACGCCGCTCGGAAGGCGGCGTTGTCGGTGCGCTCATCGCGCAGGGCGGTCAGCCGGGCGGCAGCCAACGGGTGATCGACGATCTGGACGTTGAGGTGACCCATGGGCACAGAGACTAGTCGGCACCGGGGGCGGACCCGCACCCGAAACCGGATGGAACCGATCCGCCACCGGCTGCGTCATAACGACATGTTCGTTGATACCGCGACCATCGGAATCCGGGCCGTCGAACTGGCCCGGTTGTCCACCGACCTCGACGCGGTCGCGGCCGACCTCCCGGGGGCGGCCGCGGTGTGCGCCGGCGCGCTCGGTCCGGTCGGGACCGACTTCGTTGCCGCCCTCACCGGTGCCCTGGAGGCGGCGGCGCAGCTGACGCATCGGCTCGCGGCCACCCTGGGCGCCGCCGGCGACACCACCGCGCGCACAGCCGCGGACTATCTGGACACCGACCGGCTGTCCGCGCTGCGGCTCGCGCTCTGACATGCCCACCGCGCTCAGCACCCCGCTGCATCATCTGCTCGCACAGCTCGGGCCGGGCACGCCCGCGCGTCCCGAGGCCGAACTGGCCGTGCTGGGGGCCCGGTTGTCCGAGACCGCAGCGGCGCTCGGTCGCCTGGCCGACGCGCTACCGCAGTCCTGGTCGGGCCCTGCCGCAACGGCGGCGTCGGGATATCTGCGCGAGGTCTCCGATGCACTGCACGCCCTCGCCGAGCATCTCGGTGCGTTGGGCGCCGAGGTCGGCGAGGCCGCCGGGACCGTCACCGCAGTGCGTGCCGAACTCGAACGGCTGATCACCGACTTCGAGGCGCGTGCCGCGGCCCTGCAGGCCCAGCCCGGTGGCGCCGAGGCGGTCGCCGACGAGGCTCAACGT
The DNA here is from genome assembly GCF_006715585.1 of Arthrobacter sp. SLBN-53. Taxonomy (NCBI): domain Bacteria; kingdom Bacillati; phylum Actinomycetota; class Actinomycetes; order Micrococcales; family Micrococcaceae; genus Arthrobacter; species Arthrobacter sp. SLBN-53. The sequence goes on along the minus strand of NZ_VFNN01000001.1, from coordinate 4,118,011 downwards.
GCCCACGCCGCCGCAAACGGGTTGGTCGGCGATGTCCGCGGCCGGCTGGCAGGCGGTGCGCAGAACCTGGGCACGCCGCCGCCGGCGCTCGCACCGGCCGGCCTGGGTCCGGTGGCGACCGGTTGGGCCGGGGGCGCCCGTCCGGGTTCCGGGCTCGCCGACGCGGTACTGGCCGCGCACCGACAGATCGAGGCGCCGGATGCCGCACAGTTCGGTGCGGGCGAGGCCGTCCGCCTGCCCGACGGCAGCACGGTGGCGGCCCCGAATGCGGTGGCGGCCGGCGCGGTGCGCCACGCCCTCACCCAGCTCGGAGTGCCCTACCAATGGGGTGGCACGACGGCCGGGGTCGGGCTGGACTGCAGCGGGCTGACGCAGTGGGCCTACCGGGAGGCCGGTCTGGACATCCCGCGGCTGGCCCAGGAACAGGACATCGGGGCGGCGGTGGACGCCGGGTCGCTGCGCCCCGGCGATCTGGCCGTCTGGGACGGTCACGTCGCGATGATCGTCGGCAACAACACCATGATCGAGGCGGGTGATCCGGTCCAACTCTCCCCCGTCCGGACCACCAATGCCGGACAGGGGTTCCAGGGTTTCTGGCGTCCCACCGCATGACAGGTTCGGCGCCCAGCCGGGTGTGGCCCGGAACCGCTCAGCATGCATCGTTACGCTATGCGCCATGGCGGCTGACATCGTGCCGGTCCGGCTCGGACTGACCAATGGCGACCTGTACACCCTGTGGGCTCCGCGCTGGCGCGATGCAGGTGACGAATGGGAGGCATTCCTCGGCAAGGACGAAGACATATACGCCTTCGAGTCCGTCGCCGACCTCGCCGCGTTCGTGCGGACGAACGATGACAACGATCTCACCGATCACCCGGCCTGGGCCAAGCTCGTCAAGGCCAACGCGCACCGCTTCGATCCGACCGAGGAGCGCCGGCACGATCTGATCGGGGTTCCCGAGCTCGTCGCCGAGAAGCCGACCGCCGATTCGGTGGCCACCCTGCACGGTGCGCTGGCGCTGGTCTCGGCCATCGGATCGGTGTGCGAACTGCCCACCATCACCAAGTTCTTCAACGGCAACCCGGTGCTGGGCACCCTCGGTGGCGGTATCGAGGCCTTCGAGGGCCGCGCGGGGCGCAAGCGCTGGACCGAGATCGAGGCGGTGATCGGCCGAGCCTGGGACGGTGTGGTCGACACCATCGACGAACTGGTCAGCACACCCGAGGTGAACCAGGCCGAATCGGCCAAGGCCGCCGCCGAGCTGGATGAACCCGCCCCCGAGATGGACGACATCCTCATCGAGGACGACGACGAGGACGTGGTCATCGAGGGCGTGGTCGACACCGAGGAGGAGGAAGACGCGCTCGAGGCCGAGGCCGAACGCCAGGTCCTCGGCAGCGACGACGACTTCTGGACCCAGGTGGGCATCGATCCGATCCGCATCATCACCAGCAGCGGAACCCTGTACACGCTGCGCTGCTATGTCGGCGACGATGCCCGCTTCCTCGGCCGCAACGGTCGCATCAGCGTGTTCAGCTCCGAACGGACGCTGGCCCGCTACCTGGCCGACGAGCACGAGAGCGACCTGTCCGGGTTCAGCTCCTACGAGATCATCCGCACCGCCGCCACCGACGGGTCGCTGCGCGTCGAGGTCACCGACGAGAACATCTACGTGCTCTCCGGCCTGGTCGACGATATCGCCGACGGCCCGGAGGCCGTGGATCGCGACCAGCTGGATCTCGCGCTGGAGCTGCTCAACGACGTCGGCGACTACGCCGAGGACCCCATCGTGTCCAAGGCGCTGGCCGCCGATCAGCCGCTGGGTTCGTTCGTCGCACACGTGCTCGATCCCGCCAAGCCGCGGCCCAAGGGTTCGACGGCGAAGGCCGTCGAACAGTGGGAGGCGCTGGAGCGCTTCGTCGAGTCGCGCCTGCGGACCGAGTGATTTGTGGAGTCGTGCTTTGTGGAGTCAGCCGCGCTGGTGACGGCCGAGACTCCACAAACCGTCAGCCGATCAGCACCGCGTACCGCGGTTTGATCACCCCGTCGATCAGCGCCAGCCGTTCGTCGAAATGCAGGAACGACGACTTCATGGCGTTGATCGTGAACCGCAGCAGATCACTCCAGCCGTAACCGAACGCTTCGACCAGGCGCAACATTTCCTGGCTCATGGTGGTGTCACTCATCAGCCTGTTGTCGGTGTTCACCGTGACCCGGAAACGCGCCCGCGCCAGCAGATCGAACGGGTGCTCGGCGATGCTGTCCACCGCGCCGGTTTGGACGTTGGAGCTCGGGCACAGCTCCAACGGAATTCGCTTGTCCCGCAGCAGCGCCGCCAATCGCCCGAGCTCCAAGGTGCCGTCGTCGGTCACCGTGATGTCGTCGGCGATGCGCACGCCGTGGCCGAGCCGGTCGGCGCCGCAGAAGGCGATGGCCTCGTGGATGGACGGCAGACCGAATGCCTCGCCGGCGTGAATGGTGAAGCGCGCGTTGTTACTTCGCATGTACTCGAAGGCGTCCAGGTGCCGACTCGGCGGATATCCGGCCTCGGCGCCGGCGATGTCGAAACCGACGACCCCGCGGTCGCGGAACCGCACCGCCAGCTCGGCGATCTCCCGGGAGCGGGCGGCGTGCCGCATGGCGGTCACCAGGCAGCGCACCACGATGGGGCGACCGGCACCGGCGGCGGCCTTCTCCCCCTCGGCGAACCCGTCGAGCACGGCGTCGACGACCGCGTCGAGGGACAGTCCCCCGTCGATATGCAGTTCGGGGGCGAAGCGCACCTCGGCGTAGACCACGTTGTCCTCGGCCAGATCTTCGACACACTCGTAGGCCACCCGGTGCAGCGCCTCCGGTGTCTGCATCACCCCGACGGTGTGCGCGAACGGCTCCAGATAGCGCACCAGCGAACCGCTGTGGGCGGCGGTGCGGAAGAAGGTGGCCAACTCGTCGGCGTCGGTGGCAGGCAGGTCCGCATAGCCGGTCTGCTCGGCCAGGTCCAGCACCGTCGCGGGCCGCAGCCCGCCGTCGAGGTGGTCGTGCAGGAGGGCCTTGGGAGCCTGTTTGATGAGGTCCAGCGTCAATGGCGTGCTCATCTGTCCATCTTCCTCGTTCACGCAACCGGGCGCCGCCCAGTTAACCGAACCGTCGCCCGCGCGCCATCAACCGATCCGGTCGATGATCAGCGGCCCGATCCGCGGCGGATGCGCGCCCACGCTCCACCCACCGTCGAGCTCGGCCAGCGCCGGCGCCAGCCGTTCGGGGGTGTCGGTGTAGAGCGTGAACAGAGTCTCGCCCGCGGCGACCGGATCTCCGGGCCGCCGGTGGATGCGTACCCCGGCGCCGAACTGCACCGGCTGCCCTGGAGCCGCGCGACCGGCACCGAGCCGCCAGGCCGCCATCGCCACCGACATCGCGTCGATATCGCCCATCACGCCACCGGCGCCGGCGGTCACCGTCTCGGCATGCGCGCCGATAGGCAGGGGCGCGGTGAGATCTCCGCCCTGGGCGGCGACGAGCTCCCGGAACCGGTCCATGGCGGTGCCGTCGTTCAGCGTCCGCGCGGGATCGACATCCTCGATGCCCGCGGTGGCGAGCATCTCGACGGCCAGCGCGACGGTCAGCTCGACGACATCATCCGGTCCGCCGCCGGCGAGCACCTCCAGGGACTCGGCCACCTCCAGTGCGTTGCCGACCGTGCGGCCCAGTGGCCGGTTCATATCGGTCAGCAGCGCCCGGGTCGGCACACCACTGGCGTTGCCGAGTTCCACCATGGTGGCGGCCAATTCGCGGGATTCGGCCTCGGTCTTGAGGAACGCGCCCTTGCCGACCTTGACGTCGAGCACCAACGAGGAGGCCCCCTCGGCGAGCTTCTTGCTCATCACCGAGCTGGCGATCAGCGGCAGTGACTCGGTGGTGGCGGTGATGTCGCGCAGCGCGTAGATCTTGCGGTCCGCCGGGGCCAGCTCACCGGCGGCGAAGATCGCCGCCCCCACCCCGGCCAACTGACTGCGGATCTGCGCCGTGGACAGTTCGGCGGTGAATCCGGCGATGGACTCCAGCTTGTCCAGGGTGCCGCCGGTGTGACCGAGTCCGCGGCCGGCGGCCTGCGGAACCGCTGCGCCACAAGCCAGTACCACCGGTACCAGGGGGATGGTGATCTTGTCGCCGACACCGCCGGTGGAGTGTTTGTCGACCGTCGGGCGTCCGAGATCGCCGAAGTCGAAGCGTTCGCCGGAATTGATCATCGCCGCGGTCCAGCGCGTGATCTCCGCCGGTGTCATGCCGCGCAGGAAGATCGCCATCAGCAGCGCCGACATCTGCTCGTCGGCCACCGCCCCGCGGGTGTAGCCGTCGATCACCCAGTCGATGGCCGCATCGGCGAGTACACCGCCGTCCCGCTTGGTCCGGATGATCGACGGTGCGTCAAACATTGCGCTCCAGATCGTCAGGGCCGAACGCGTCGGGCAGCAGTTCGGCGAGCCGTTTCGGGCCGGCGGGATGGTCGATCAACATGTCCGGTCCGCCGTGCTCGTAGAGCACCTGCCGGCACCGACCACATGGCATCAGCGGAGCCCCGTCGGCGGCCACACAGCTCAGCGCGATCAGCCGGCCGCCACCGCCCGAATGCAGGGCGCAGACCACAGCGCACTCGGCACAGAGACCTAGGCCATATGAGACATTCTCCACATTGCATCCGCGGATTATTCGGCCGTCATCGACTATTGCCGCAGCTCCGACGGGAAACCCGGAGTATGGCGCGTACGCCCGTCGAGAAACATCAATTGCGTTGCCGCGCAGCGCAATCCAATCGATTTCAGCAGCCATTCGATGTCCGTTCATCTTCATCTGAATGCATTCCGAACACGCCCACCACCGGAGGGCGAACCAAGGTAGGTAACCCTAACTTTGTGGTACAAGGGGCGCCCGCACACCCAGGCTAGTTCTTCAGCGGCTCCAAATGGGATTAGAGTCGCCCCGAGGTTTGGGGTAGGAATCAGCCTTCTCCCCAACCGTCCACCGAAGGCGTTGGAGGACTCAATGAGCACAGCCACGGCCGCGGAATCCGATATCCCGGCACCGCGATCGAAACCGGCGCGCCGCCGCAGTCTGTACCGCGGCGACCCAGGCATGTGGAGCTGGGTGTTGCATCGCATCACCGGTGCCACGATCTTCTTCTTCCTACTGGTGCATGTGCTCGACACCGCACTGGTCCGGGTCAGCCCCGAGGCGTACAACTCGATCATCGAGACCTACAAGACGCCGATCATCGGGCTCATGGAGATCGGCCTCGTGGCCGCAGTGCTGTATCACGCACTCAACGGCATCCGGGTCATCCTCATCGACTTCTGGGCCAAGGGGCCCAAGTATCAGCGCAAGATGTTGTGGGTCATCGCCGGCGTCTGGCTGGCCGTGATGATCCCGTCCCTGGGAGTGATCGGTATGCACATGGCGGAGCGGTTCCTGTGAGCGAGGCCTGGACTCCGCACCACAAGGAGGGGCGCATCGCCCCGGTGCAGGAGAAAGAGCACGACCGGCCGGCGAGCCTCGATCACCCGCGCGCACCGCGCAGGCCGCGCGGCATCCCGTACTTCGAGAAGTACGCCTGGCTGTTCATGCGGTTCTCCGGCGTCGCCCTGGTCTTCCTGGCGCTGGGCCACCTGTTCATCATGCTGCTCTGGGAAGACGGCGTGTACCGCATCGACTTCAACTATGTCGCCGAGCGCTGGGCCTCACCGTTCTGGCAGATCTGGGACATGGCGCTGCTGTGGCTGGCCATGATCCACGGCGCCAACGGCATGCGCACCATCATCGGTGACTACGCCCGCAAGAACACCACCAAGTTCTGGCTGAACTCGCTGCTGCTGTTGGCCACCGGCTTCACGCTGGTGCTGGGCAGCTACGTGCTCGTCACGTTCGACGCCAATATCTAGCTAGGGACGCAGGATGATTCAAGAACATCGTTATGACGTCGTCATCGTCGGTGCCGGCGGCGCGGGTATGCGTGCCGCCGTCGAGGCCGGACCGCGCGCCCGCACCGCCGTGCTGACCAAGCTCTACCCGACCCGCAGTCACACCGGCGCAGCCCAGGGCGGCATGTGCGCGGCGCTGGCCAACGTCGAGGAAGACAACTGGGAATGGCACACCTTCGACACCGTCAAGGGTGGGGATTACCTCGCCGACCAGGACGCCGTCGAGATCATGTGCAAGGAAGCCATCGACGCGGTCTATGACCTGGAGAAGATGGGGATGCCGTTCAACCGCACCCCCGAGGGCCGCATCGACCAGCGCCGCTTCGGTGGTCACACCCGCGACCACGGCAAGGCCCCGGTCCGCCGGGCCTGTTATGCCGCCGACCGCACCGGCCACATGATCCTGCAGACCCTGTACCAAAACTGCGTCAAGCACGATGTCGAGTTCTTCAACGAGTTCTACGCCCTCGACGTCGTCCTGACCGAAACCCCCGGCGGCCCGGTGGCCACCGGTGTGGTCGCCTACGAGCTGGCCACCGGTGACATCCACGTCTTCCACGCCAAGGCGATCGTCTTCGCCACCGGCGGATCGGGGCGGATGTACAAGACGACCTCCAACGCGCACACCCTCACCGGTGATGGCCTGGGCATCATCTTCCGCAAGGGACTTCCCCTGGAGGACATGGAGTTCCACCAGTTCCACCCGACAGGTCTTGCCGGGCTGGGCATCCTGATCTCCGAGGCCGTGCGCGGTGAGGGCGGACGTCTGCTCAACGCCGACGGTGAGCGGTTCATGGAGCGCTACGCCCCGACCATCGTCGACCTGGCCCCGCGTGACATCGTCGCCCGCTCGATGGTGCTCGAGGTGCTCGAAGGCCGCGGCGCCGGACCGAACAAGGACTACGTCTACATCGACGTGCGCCACCTCGGTGAGGACGTGCTGGAGGCCAAGCTGCCCGATATCACCGAGTTCGCCCGGACCTACCTCGGTGTGGATCCGGTGACCGAACTGGTGCCGGTCTACCCCACCTGCCACTACGTGATGGGCGGCATCCCGACCAACGTCAACGGCCAGGTGCTGCGCGACAACACCAACGTCATCCCCGGCCTGTACGCCGCAGGGGAATGCGCGTGCGTGTCGGTGCACGGCTCCAACCGGCTGGGCACCAACTCGCTGCTCGACATCAACGTGTTCGGCCGTCGCGCCGGCATCGCGGCCGCCGAGTACGCGCTCAACCACAACCACGTCGACATGCCGGAGAACCCGGCGAACATGGTCGTCGACTGGGTCGGCGACATTCTCTCCGAGCACGGCAACGAGCGCGTCGCCGACATCCGCACGGCTCTGCAGCAGTCGATGGACAACAACGCCGCGGTGTTCCGCACCGAGGAGACTCTCAAGCAGGCCCTGACCGACATCCATGCGCTCAAGGAGCGTTACTCGCGGATCACGGTGCAGGACAAGGGCAAGCGCTACAACAGCGACCTGCTGGAGGCCATCGAGCTCGGCTTCCTGCTGGAGCTGGCCGAGGTGACCGTCGTCGGCGCGTTGAACCGCAAGGAATCTCGTGGCGGCCACGCGCGTGAGGACTACCCGAACCGCGATGACACCAACTACATGCGTCACACGATGGCCTACAAAGAGGGCACCGATCTGCTGAGCGATATCCGGTTGGACTACAAGCCCGTGGTCCAGACCCGCTACGAGCCGATGGAACGGAAGTACTGATGACTGCTGTCATTGAACCCGACACCAAGAGCCCCGAGCTGCCGCCCGTCCCCGACGGCGCGGTCATGGTCACGCTGAAGATCGCCCGGTTCAACCCGGACGCCCCCGACGAGGCCGGCTACCAGAGCTTCCGGGTCCCGTGCCTGCCGAGTGACCGGCTGCTGAACCTGCTGCACTACGTGAAGTGGTACCTCGACGGCACACTGACGTTCCGCCGGTCCTGCGCGCACGGGGTGTGCGGCTCGGATGCCATGCGCATCAACGGGGTGAACCGGTTGGCGTGCAAGGTGCTGATGCGGGACCTGCTGCCCAAGAAGGCTTCAAAGCAGCTGACGATCACGATCGAGCCTATCCGCGGTCTGCCCGTGGAAAAGGATCTGATCGTCAACATGGAGCCCTTCTTCGACGCTTACCGCGCGGTGAAGCCGTTCCTGATCACCAGCGGTAACGCGCCGACCAAGGAGCGTGTGCAGAGCGCGACCGACCGCGCCCGCTTCGACGACACCACCAAGTGCATCCTGTGCGCGTGCTGCACCACGTCGTGCCCGGTGTACTGGAGCGAGGGCTCGTACTTCGGCCCGGCCGCGATCGTCAACGCGCACCGCTTCATCTTCGACTCGCGCGACGAGGGTGCCGCCGAGCGCCTCGACATCCTCAACGAGGTCGACGGGGTGTGGCGCTGCCGCACCACCTTCAACTGCACCGAGGCCTGCCCGCGTGGCATCCAGGTGACTCAGGCGATCCAAGAGGTCAAGCGCGCCCTGATGTTCGCGCGCTAGGTATTTCCGCCCCGAGTGTTGGCTTGTGTACCAAGATCCGCCTGGATCTGGCATACAAGCCAACACTCGTTTCAGCACAGTGCCCCTGCCGCTCTCAACTCGGTCTGGACCCGTCGAATGATCGTCGCCCGCCGGTACCGGAGCAGGTCCGCGCCGACCCTGACGATCCGCCAGCCGCAGTCCCGGTACGCCACGTCCTGCTCGATATCGAGTGTCCGCTGCCGGGGGTCGGTCCAATGCTGTGCACCGTCGTACTGGACGCCGACCTTGTACTCGGGCCACCCCATGTCGAGCCGGCCCACCAGACTGCGACCGTCATAGACGTCGATCTGAGTTCGCGACGGGCGCATCCCGGCCTGCGTCAGAACCAAGCGCAGCCGGGTCTCCTGTGGCGACTCGGCACCGGCATCGGCAAGGGCGAGAACCTCCCGTAACTGACGGATGCCTCGGACTCCCCTGTGTTGCAGCGCCAGGGACTCGACGTCGGCGATCGTGAGCTTCACTGCCTGCAGGATGGCATCGACGCGGATGACGGCCGTGGTGAGGCCCCTCCGACGGCCGAGGTCGAACGCTGTGCGTGCCGGCGATGTCAATCGGATCCCCTGCCGCTGTGCAACCTCTGCGGGCAGGAGTTCGTCGCTGTGGATGACAATCCCGGTCGGAGCGGAGCGACTCGACTGGTTGAGCTCGGCAGGATGTACGGCGTCAATCCACTTGCAGCCGTGCAGCGCCGCCGCTGACAGCCCAGCTGCCACACCTCGGCGTCGCGACCACAGCCAGGCCGCGCGCGCTTTGTCCAGTGGGGTCAACACCGTCCCGCGGGCCACGTAGACGTCGCGATGGACAGCGTCGTACTGCGTGCGTAACTGATAGCGGTTCAGTGCACCCGCCGCCAGCGCCTCCGAACCCAGAAACACCATGTTGACTCAGACGCATCGGTCCACCGCACGGTTCCACTGCAATCGAAAGTCGAGTTGTGTACCGAGTTCGACCGAATATTGACACATAACCCGACACTCGGCGCTACTCGGGCGGGGGCTCCGGCCCGATGTTCTCCCCCGCCATCTCGGCGACCTGCTCGTCGTAGTACCTGATGATCACCGCGACCGCCGCGGCCACCGGCACCGCCAGGAACGCGCCGATGACACCGAACGTCGATGCCCCCAGGGTCACCGCCAGCAGCACGATCACCGCGTGCAGCTTCATCGACTTCGACTGCAGCCACGGCTGCAGCACGTTGCCCTCCAGCTGTTGCACCGCGATGATGACGCCGAGCACCAGCAGCGCATTGATCGGCCCGTTGGCCACCAACGCGATCAGGACGGCCAGACCGCCCGCGACGAAGGCACCCACGATCGGTACGAAACCGCCGATGAAGGTGATGATGGCCAGGGCGTAGGCCAGCGGCACGCCGAGGATCACCAGGCCGACCCCGATCAGCACGGCGTCCACCAGACTCACCAGCGCCTGGGTGCGGATGAACCCGCCCAGGGTGTCCCAGATCCGCGCCAGCACCTCGGCCAGATGCCGCGCGCCGGGATGACCGACCGAGCGCCGCAGCCACGGGATGAACCGCGGGCCATCCTTGAGCAGGAAGAACAGCACCACGATGGTGGTGAACAGGGTCACCAACGCCGAGGTGGCCGCACCGACGCCGGTGAACACGCCGCTCGCGATCTGGCTGCTGCTGGAGTTCAACTGGTCGTTGATCGCGGTGACAGCCGAGTCCAGTTGCGCCTCGCTGATATTGAGCGGCGGGCCGCCCAACCAGTCCCGGACCTGGACCACACCGGCGGTCGCCTGCTCGGCCAGTTCGGTCGACTGCTCGACGATCGCGGGCGCCACCGCCGCGATCATGCCGACGATCACCCCGATCGCCACCAAGAGCATCAGCAGCGCCGCCGCCGCGGGCGGGACGCCCTTGGACCGCATCCAGCGGACCGGCGGCCACAGCACGGTGCAGACCACCACGGCCAGCGCCACGGGAAGGATGATCACCCACGCCTCGCCGACCACCCAGGCCAAGATCCACAGGGCCGCCGACACCGCGACAATCTGGACGGAGACCGTCGCGGCCGATCGGAGGTGGGCACCGAACACCGAGCCCCGGCTCGGCAGCATGTCAGTCACGCTTCATCTCTACCCGCACGCACCCGTTTCGAACTAGCACCTCGGTCACAAATCGATCCGCCGTGTCGTCTCAGGGGTATGACGCCCAGAATCGCTGCCCTGCACCCCGCCGACGCCGGGCTGTTCACCCGAATGATGTACCGCATCGCCAAACGGAAGTTCGGCGAAGTCCCGCAACCGTTCACCGTCGCCGCCCACCACCGGCGGCTGCTCGCGGCCAACGCCGTGCACGAGATGCTGGTCCAGGCCGGGTCCACGACCCTGCCCGCCGCAGTCCGCGAGCTGGCGGTGTTCTGGACCGCACGCACCATCGGGTGCTCGTGGTGTGTGGACTTCGGATCCATGCTGCAGCGCCTCGACGGTCTGGACGTCGCGCGGCTCGCGACCATCGACGACTATGCGACCTCGCCACTGTTCGACGCCGACGAGCGTGCCGCGATCGCCTATGCCGACGCCATGAGCACCGACCCGCACACCGTCACCGATGAGCAGGTGGCCGATCTGCGCACCAGATTCGGCGACGCCGGGGTGATCGAACTGACCTACCAGATCGGCCTGGAGAACATGCGGGCCCGGATGTACTCGGCGCTGGGCATCACCGAGCAGGGGTTCAGCTCCGGAGATGCCTGCCGGGTTCCGTGGACAGATGCCGGCGAAGCGGAGACGCGGTGAACTTGTCCGGGTTGGCAATATCCCAGACCGCGGCCACGAGCCCGCCGGTGATCGTCAACGCGGTGATGCGCGGCATCAGCTCGGGGTAGCCGTCGAGCGCAGGCGCACCGGGGGTGTAGCTACCGAGCTCACCGTTGATGAGCACCGGCTGACTGCCCGCCTGCCAGTTCGGGCCGTACCGCCGTGCGAGTCCGAACAGGAAGCGCGCCACCTTCTCCGGTCCGCGGATGATGTTCGGGGCGGTCGGCGCGCGGCGGTTGGCGTCACCGGTGAAGGTGATGTCGGGATGTAGCAGCGCGACGACGGCGTCCAGATCGCCGGCGGCGAGCGCGGCCGTCAGCCGGCCGGCCACCTCGTTGTGGGCCTCGGCCGCCTCCGGTGGTGGCGCGGCCGCCACGGCGCGGCGAGCCCGCGATGCCAGCTGGCGGGCCGCGGCGGCGGTGGTGGCCAGTACGACAGCGATCTCGTCGAAGGGCACACCGAAACCGTCGTGCAGGACGAAGGCGACGCGCTGTTCGGGGGTGAGCCGCTCCAGCACCACCATCGCCGCGAACCGCGCCTCTTCACCGGCCACCACCAGGTCCAAGGGGTCGTTCCCGGCCATCGGAGTGACCACCGGTTCGGGAAGCCATTCCCCGACATAGCTGACCCGCCGATGGGTGGCCGAGCGCAGGGTGTCCAGACCCAGGTGGCTGACCACGGTGGTGAGCCAGGCGCGCAAGTCGGCGATGGGTTCGGCGGTTCGCTGCCTGCGCAGCCACGCATCCTGGACGATGTCCTCGGCATCGGCGTATGTTCCGGTCAATCGGTACCCGACGGCGAGCAGATGCGGCCGCAGCTCTTCGAACTCCGCGGTCCAGGCTTCGGCCGTCATGGCACCGAGTCTAGAACCGACCGCCGATGTGTTGATTTCGTTGCCTTGTTACCCCGATGAAAACCTTTTCGTCGTATCACCCCTTCCGGACAACGGAAACCGTATATTCACGCGCATGGCAATCGCGGAACAGCCGACCCCGGTGACCACGGACAAGGGTCTGCAGGCCGGCGCGCTGGGTCTGGTGGGCAACGTGGTGATCGGTCTGGCGGCGGTGGCGCCGGCCTACAGCCTGGCGGCGACGCTGGGATATGTGGTGCTCCACGTCGGCGACAAGGCTCCGGCCATGTTCGTCCTGGCATTCATCCCGATGCTGCTGGTGGCCTTCGCCTACAAGGAGTTGTCCCAGGACACCCCGGACTGCGGCACCACCTTCACCTGGGGAACCAAGGCATTCGGTCCGTGGATCGGCTGGATCGGTGGCTGGGGGCTGGCCGTCTCGGCAATCATCGTGCTGGCCAACGTCGCCGAGATCGCCGCGGTCTACCTGTTCAAATTCCTCGGCCAGGACGCGCTGGCGGACAATCTGTACGCCAAGGTCGCGCTCGGTTCGTTCTTCATCATCTCCATGACGTTGGTCAGCGCCCGCGGAGTGGTCGTCTCGGAGAAGATGCAGAACGTCCTGATCGCCATCCAGTTCGGCGTGCTGATCGTCGCCAGCATCTGGGCCCTGATCCGGGTGTTCGGCAACACCGCAGGCGCACAGGCGGTCAGCCCGTCACTGTCCTGGCTGTGGCCGTCGGGGCTGGACGTCTCCTCCATCGCCGCGGCGATCATCCTGTGCGTCTTCATCTACTGGGGCTGGGACGCCTGCCTGGCCGTCGGCGAGGAGACCAAGGATCCCGGCCGCACACCAGGTATCGCTGCCGTCATCACCACCCTGATCCTGGTGTGCACCTATGTGCTGGTGGCGTATGCGGTCCAGTCGTTCGCCGGTTTCAGCGTGGTGGGAATCGGGCTGAACAACCCGAACAACACCGACGACGTCCTGACCGTGCTCGGCGCACCGGTGGGTGGTCCGGTCCTGGCCTCGCTGCTGCTGCTGACGGTGTCGGTATCGGCGCTGTCCTCGACGCAGACCACCATCCTGCCGACCGCACGCGGCACCTTGTCGATGGCGGTCTACGAGGCGCTGCCCAAGCGGTTCGCCAGCGTCCACCCCAAGTACATGACACCGGCGTTCGGCACCATCGTGATGGGAGCGATGGCGCTGTTCTTCTATCTGGTGCTCACGTTCCTCTCGGAGAACGCCCTGGCGGACTCGGTTGCCTCACTGGGACTGGCGGTCGCCTTCTACTACGGCATCACCGCGTTCGCCTGTGTCTGGTACTTCCGCCGAACCCTGTTCACCTCGGCGCGAAACCTGTTCTTCCGCGGCATTTTCCCGCTTCTCGGCGGGCTGGCCATGGCGGTCGCCTTCGGTATCAGCGCCAAGGACATGATGGCCCCCGATTACGGTTACACCGCCTTCGGTCCGGTGGGCGGGGTGTTCGTGCTCGGCGTCGGCATGCTGGTCCTGGGGGTACCGCTGATGCTCGCGTGCTTCGCGTTCGGCACCAAGCGCTTCTTCCGCGGCGAGACGCTCACCCCCGATACCGAGGTCAAGGTTCCCGATGTGTACTGATACGAAAGCGCAGGCAGCACCATGCATCTGACGGTCGGCTACCTGGCCACCCCCACCGGTGACGACGGTGTCGCCCTGGCGGCCGCGCTGGCCCGCACCTTCGACGCCGATGTCGACGTGGTGCTCGTCGTGCGCGAGGAACTGCCCGACGGGCATCCCGGCCGCGCCCAGTACCAGGAGCTGCTGCTCGAAAAGGGCAAGCAGTGGATCACCAAGGCGGTCGGCACGCTGACCGGTGCGGCCAAGTCGGTCAAGGCCAATGTCCTTGTCGGAGAATCTTTTGCCGAGGAATTGCTACGGTTCGCCGAGAGCCATTCTTCCGATCTGATCGTGGTCGGCGGTGCTCGTGACGGCTTCTTCGGCGGTCACGTCATCGGGCCGGTGTCCAGCGCGCTGTTGCACAGCTCGCCCATCCCGGTGGCGCTCGCCCCGCGCGGCTACGCCGACGACGCACCGGAGACCATCGCCGCGGTGACCGCAGCGGTGCCGAGCAGGCCCGGCGACGACAATCCCCTACCGTTCGCCATCACGCTGGCCAGCGCGGCGAACCTGCCGATCCGGATGGTGTCGCTGGTATCGGCCGAAAACCTCTCCGAGGCAGAGGATCTCAAGGAACTGCGGGCCGTGCAGATTGCCGCCGCGCAGGAGAATCTGGCGGTGGCCGCCCGCGCGCTGCCGGATTCGCCGGATATCGAATCGCTGGTCGCCGACGGTATGACGTTGGAGTCGGCACTGAAGAAACTCAACTGGGATGACGACGACCTCCTGGTGGTCGGCTCCAGCCGGTTCGCCGCGCCGAAGCGGATCTTCCTCGGCTCGACGGCATCGCGCATCCTCGCCGGTACCGACGCCCCGGTGATCGTCATCCCCCGCGACGAGTAGCGATTTGTGGAGTTTCAGCCGCCACCGTGGCGGCTGAAACTCCACAAATCGCGCCCTACCGCGACGCGAAGATCGTCCGGTGCCACTCCTTGTCGGCCACCCCGGTGATATCGCTCATCACATGCTTGATGGTCAGGTATTCCTCGAAGCTGTACTGACTCATGTCTTTACCGAACCCGGACGCCCCGACACCGCCGTGCGGCATCTCGGAGATGATCGGGATGTGGTCGTTGATCCACACACAACCGGCGTTGATCTCACGCGAGGCCCGCTGCGCGCGGTACACGTCACGGGTCCAGGCCGAGGCCGCCAGACCGTAGGCGGTGTCGTTGGCCTGGCGCAGTGCGTCGTCGTCATCGGTGAACGCCCGCACCGTGAGCACCGGGCCGAAGATCTCGTCGCGGTACACCTCGCAAGCCTCCGACACATCGGCGATCAGCGTCGGCCGGTAGAACGCACCCGGCAGATCCGGAATGACACCGCCGGTGACGATGCGCCCGCCCTGATCGGGAGCGCGGGAGACCATCGCGGCCACCTTCTCGCGGTGGGCGTAGGTGATCAGCGGACCCAGATCGGTGTCCTTGTCGTGCGGGTCGCCGACGACGATCTTGCTCATCACCTCGCCGACACCGGCCACGAAATCGTCGTAGAGATCGCGCGCGACGATGGCCCTGGTCGCCGCGGTGCAGTCCTGTCCGCTGTTGATCAACGCACCGGCCACCGCGCCCTGGATGGCCGCGTCGAGATCCGCGTCGTCGAACACCACGAACGGCGCCTTGCCGCCGAGTTCGAGCTGCGTGCGATGACCATGCAATGCGGCGGCGGCCATCACCTTGCGCCCCACCGGGGTCGACCCGGTGAAGGTCACCACATCCACATCGGGGTGCCCGGCCAGCGCGGTCCCGACATCGGCACCCGCACCGGTGACGACGTTGAGTATCCCGGCGGGCAAGCCCGCTTCGGTGGCGATGCGGGCCAGCGTCAGCGTCGTCAACGGGGTGATCTCGGCGGGTTTGATGACCACCGCGCAGCCCGCGGCGAGCGCCGGGATGACCTTCCAGACCGCCATCTGCAGCGGGTAGTTCCACGGCGTGATCGTCGCGACGACGCCGACGGCCTCCCGCCGGATGGTCGAGGTGTGGTCGGCCGAATACTCGGCACTGGCCTTGCCCTCCAGGTGGCGTGCGGCACCTGCGAAGAAGGCGATGTTGTCGATGCTGCCGGGGACGTCGAACTCCCTTGCCAGCCGCACGGGCTTACCGCACTGGGCGACCTCTTCGGCGATGAACGTGTCGGCGGCGGCATCCATCAGCTCGGCCAGTTTGGCCAGCACACCGGCCCGCTCGACCGGCGGTGCGGCGGCCCAGGCGGGTTGAGCGGCGCGCGCGGCAGCCACCGCTGCGTCCACATCGGCGGGTGTGGCCAGGGCATATGTGGTGACCACCGCCCCGGTGGCGGGGTTGATGACGTCGAAGCTCGGCCCCGTCGTGGTTATTGCTGCACCATTGATCCAACTGCCGGCGATGGCAGGTTTTTGAGCACTCACGAGCGCCAAGGCTACGCATTCCGGCGATCGACGGCATGGCCAACGCCTGATTTCATACAAATGGTTGCTTGTAACGACGGATTCCGTGCACAATCAAGGCATGTCGCACCCGGACTCTCCGCCCGGCCCCTCCGCCGTGTCATTGCGAATCAACCATTCGCGCCCGGGGGCCGCCTTCCAGCTCGACGAACTGTCCAAGGCCATCATCGAGAAGCTGCAGCAGGACGGCCGACGTTCCTACGCCGGCATCGGTAAGGCGGTGGGACTGTCGGAAGCCGCGGTGCGCCAGCGCGTGCAGCGCATGGTGGACGCCGGCGTCATGCAGATCGTCGCGGTCACCGACCCGATGCAACTGGGCTTCGCACGCCAGGCCATGATCGGCATCCGCTGCACCGGCGATACGACCAAGGTCGCCGAGAAGCTGGCCCAACTGGAATCCGTCGACTACGTGGTGCTGACCGCCGGCACCTTCGACGCCATCGTCGAGGTGGTCTGCGAGGACGACGGCGACCTGCTCGACCTCCTCAACACCAAGATCCGCGCCGTCCCGGGAGTGATATCCACCGAAACGTTGGTCTACCTGAAACTCGTTAAGCAGCAATACAACTGGGGCACTAGATGACTATCACCGAAACAACCACGAAGACCACCGGCGATCTGGCCGCCAAGGCCCAGCGCCACCTGTGGGGGCATTTCGCGCGCCACGGCGCCGATATCACCCCGCCGATCATCACCCGCGGCGAAGGCACCCGCATCTTCGACGACAAGGGCAACAGCTATATCGACGGCCTGTCCGGTCTGTTCGTCGTCCAGGTCGGCCACGGCCGTGAGGAACTGGCCGCGGCCGCGGCCAAGCAGGCCGAGCAGCTGGCGTTCTTCCCGCTGTGGTCCTATGCGACGCCGACGGCCATCGAGCTGGCCGAGCGGGTGGCCAATTACGCACCGGGCGATCTGAACCGGGTGTTCTTCACCACCGGCGGCGGCGAGGCCGTCGAGTCCGCCTGGAAGCTGGCCAAGCAGTTCTTCAAGCTCACCGGCAAACCCGGTAAGCACAAGGTGGTTTCGCGGTCCATCGCCTACCACGGCACTCCGCAGGGTGCACTCGCGATCACCGGCATCCCCGCCTTCAAGGCTCCCTTCGAGCCGCTGACCCCGGGTGGCTTCCGCGCGCCGAACACCAACTTCTACCGCGCGCCCGAGCCGTTCGCGCACGATGAGAAGGCCTTCGGCCGGTACTGCGCCGACCGCATCGCCGAGGCCATCGAGTTCGAGGGTCCCGACACCGTCGCCGCGGTCTTCCTGGAACCGGTGCAGAACGCCGGCGGTTGCTTCCCGCCGCCGCCGGGATACTTCGAGCGCGTCCGCGAGATCTGCGACGAATACGACGTGCTGCTGGTCTCCGACGAGGTCATCTGCGCCTACGGCCGGATCGGCTCGATGTTCGCCTGTGACGACTTCGGCTATGTGCCCGACATCATCACCAGCGCCAAGGGTTTGACGTCGGGCTACTCGCCGCTGGGCGCGATGATCGCCAGCGACCGGCTGTTCGAGCCGTTCGACGACGGTAAGACGGTCTTCGGCCACGGCTACACCTTCGGCGGACATCCGGTCTCGGCGGCCGTTGCCCTTGCCAACCTCGACATCTTCGAGCGCGAAGGCATCAACGACCACGTCAAGCAGAATGCGCCGGCATTCAAGGCGACCCTGGAGAAGCTCTACGATCTGCCGATCGTCGGCGATGTGCGTGGTGAGGGGTTCTTCTACGGCATCGAACTGGTCAAGGACAAGGCGACCAAGGAGACCTTCGACGACGACGAGTCCGAGCGGCTGCTGCGCGGATTCCTGACTCCGGCGCTGTGGGAGGCGGGGCTGTACTGCCGCGCCGACGACCGTGGCGACCCAGTGGTGCAGCTGGCACCGCCGCTGATCAGCGGGCAGGCCGAGTTCGACGCGATCTACGACATCCTGCACAACGTGCTGTCCGAGGCCACCCGCCGACTCTGACCCTTGCATCGACGGTGCACCCAGATCGAGAAATCGCCACCTCTCTCGATCTGGGTGCACCGTCGTCGGCGTTAAATCACATTAATCACATAAGTCACATCAGCCACAGCGTGGCGAGCCGAAAATCGGTCCGCGGTCTCCTAATCTGCAGTCATCATGGCTTCCTTCGCGACGTTGCGCCGAGTTACTTGCGCGGTCACCGCGGCACTGATGCTGGCGGGTCCCGCGCTGGTCAGCGCGCCGCTGGCGGGTGCGGAACCGGCGCCGGATCCCTGCCCGTACCGAACAACGACACCGCCGGCGGTCGACGCCTCGGAGGTCCCCAAGCCGGGTGACCCGACCCCGGGCGCGCTGCCCGTTCCCGCGACGCCGTTGGGCGGCGAGGCTCTCGGCGGCTGCGGCATCGTGACCGCCGCAGGTACCGGCCCGGTGCCCGAGGATGTCTCCGCCGAGGCATGGTTGATTGCCGACCTGGACACCGGTGAGGTCATCGCCGCCAAGGATCCGCACGGTAGGCATCGCCCGGCCAGCATCATCAAGGTGCTCGTCGCGATGCAGTCCATCCAGGAACTGCCCATCAACCGCACCGTGAACGGCACCGAGGGTGACGAGCACGCAGAGGGCAGCCGCGTCGGGGTGAAGAACGGCGAGCGGTACACGATCAACGACCTGCTGCACGGGCTGCTGATGGTGTCCGGCAACGACGCCGCACACGCGCTGGCGATGCAGCTCGGCGGGATGGACACCGCGCTGCAGAAGGTCAACACGCTGGCGCGCAAGCTCGGGGCGCGGGACACCCGCGCGGCCACCCCGTCGGGGCTGGACGGCCCGGGCATGAGCACCTCGGCCTACGACATCGGATTGTTCTACCGCTACGCATGGCAGAACGACACCTTCTCCAAAATTGTTGGCACCGAGAAATATCCGTGGCCCGCCTACGAGCTGGAGAATGACAACAAGCTGCTGTACAACTACCCGGGCGCACTCGGCGGCAAGACGGGATACACCGACGACGCCGGCCAGACATTCGTGGGTGCAGCCGAACGTGACGGACGCCGGCTGGTGGCCGTGATGCTCAAGGGAACCCGGGTACCCATCGCACCGTGGGAGCAGGCCGCCCGACTGCTCGACTACGGGTTCGCCACCCCGCCGGGCACCAAGGTCGGCACCCTCATCGAGGCCGACCCCTCATTGGCAGTCGCGAAAACCGAAGAGGCACCGGACCCCACCGCGGTCGCCGCCACTGCGCTGCCACCCGCAGATACCGTGCCCGTGCGCGTCGGCGTCGGGCTGGTCGGCGCCATCATCGTGTTCGCGCTGATGATGGTCGCCCGGTCGATGAACCGCCAGCGCGCCTGAGCCCGCACCTCACCCCAACGGCCCGCGCAGCAGCTCCTCGGCGCCCGCGGACAGCGTTGCCACCAGCTCGCCCGCGTCGACCGGCTGTCGAACCTGGCCGACACCCTGACCGGCGTTGACCGGTGACCCGCGCAGCACCCGCTCCGGAATACCGGCGGGCCAACGGTATCCGGCCGCGAGGTCGTGCACGGAGGTCAGCTCGGTGTCCTGACCGGCCACCAGTTCGGCTCGGGCGGCCTCCGATGTCAAAGCCTGTGGGCAGGCCGCGAACAACGTGCCGACCCAGGCCGCCGCAGCACCCGCGGCCAGCACCGCGGCGACCCCGCGCGCGGAACCGATCCCGCCGGCCGCCAACACCGGAACCTCCACCGCGTCAAGCACTCCCGTCAGCAGTGGCAGAGTGCCCAGCAACGGTTCACCGTGACCGCCGCCCTCGGCGCCACGCGCCACCAGCACGTCGACACCGGCATCCTGGGCGCGTCGGGCCGCCTCGACCGAGG
Organism: Arthrobacter sp. SLBN-53; assembly: GCF_006715585.1. Lineage (NCBI taxonomy): Bacteria > Bacillati > Actinomycetota > Actinomycetes > Micrococcales > Micrococcaceae > Arthrobacter > Arthrobacter sp. SLBN-53. Next base: position 4,097,940 of record NZ_VFNN01000001.1, on the reverse strand, counting down.
CCACCTGCGTCGCGGTCGTCACCCCGGCATCGTGTGCGCGTTGCACCCAACCGAAGTCGGTCCCGAAACTGACGCTCAACAGCGCGGGCTGCGCCGCCAGGGCGATATCGAGCAGCTCGGGACGTTCGGCCATCACCCAGTGCACCAATCCGATGCCGAATCGTCCCTGCGCCAAACCGATCTCGCGTCGCAGTACCTCCGCCGTCGCGGCGCTTCCCATCCCGAGCATGCCCAGTCCGCCCGCGGCGGTCACCGCCGATGCCAGCCGGCCACCGGCGGCACCACCCATCGGGGCATTGACGATCGGCGCGCGCATGCCCATTCTGGCGGACCATGGGGTGACCAGTGACACCGGTGCGACGCTACCGGAGTTTGCTACCGTCGATGGCGTCACCGTGTGACACCGGACGAGAGGCACCGTACCCGGCCAGCGACAAGACGGCAGCCAAGGGAGGTGTGCCATGGCCTGGCTGGTCTTGGTGGTATCGGGGGTGCTGGAAGCCGTCTGGGCGACCGCGCTCGGCAAGTCCGAGGGCTTCAGCAGACCATGGCCCTCAGCGGTATTCGGGGTCGCGCTGGTCTTCTCGATGGCCGGTCTGGCGTATGCGATGCGCACACTGCCGATCGGGACCAGTTATGCGATATGGGTGGGCATCGGCGCGGCCCTGACGGTGGGCTACGCGATGCTGACCGGCACCGAGGGCGCCTCCCCGGTCAAGGTGGCGCTCATCGTCGGGATCATCGGCTGCGTGGTCGGGCTAAAACTGATCGGTCACTGACGATTACGCCGGAGCAACCTGGCCAATCCCAGACCGCCGAGGGCCCCTGCGGCGAAACCGGCCGCGGCGCCGGGTAGGCCGACGCCGTCGCGGATCTGCACCCGCGGTCGGATGGTCACCGGCCCGGGCGGCTCGACCGGGGCGGCGGCCAGATTCTCCGCGGCCGTGGCCGCCCAGGCGGTCGAGAACAGGATGAGCCTGGCGGTGATGTAGGCGAACACCATCAGACCCAGTACCGGTCCGAAGGTCGCTCCGGCGGGCCCGGTCACCACCGACTTCAGGTAGACCGAGGCGACCTGCTTGAAGATCTCGAACGCCGCGGCGGCCAGCAGACCGGCCCGCAGCGAACTCCGGAAGCTGACCGACTCACGAGGCAGTCGGGCGATGATCCAGGTGAACAGCATCCACGAGATGAACACCGAGGCGAACCACGACGTCACCTGCAGCGCGATGCTCAACCCTGGCACATCGCTGAGCCCCAGCCAGCCGAGCACCGTGGTCATCGGGGATTCCTTGCTCAGCGCGGTCAATCCGATCGTCAGCGTCAGCGCGACGAACGCCGACAGCAGGGCCCCCAGATCCGACAGCTTGGTCGCCACGAAACCGGCGGGCTCATGCCGCTGCTCCCACATCTGGCTGAGCGCCTCACGCAGGTTGTTCATCCAGCCCAGCCCCGCCCAGGCCGCGGTGGCCAGACCGATGACGCCGACCGTGCCGCGGGAATTGATGGCGGAGTCCATCAGCTCCACAAGCTGCGCACCCAGGTCCCCCGACACCGCAGACCGGATCTTGGCTTCCACCTCGAGCATCAGATCGGGCTGGTTGGCCAGCACGAAACCGCCGATCGAGAAGCCGACCATCAGCAGCGGGAACAGCGCGAAGATGGTGAAGTAGGTGATACCGGCGGCGTAGAAATCGCCCTTGCAGTCGTTGTAGCGACCCTGAGCGAGCATCACCCGGTTGAACCATGCAAACCGGCTCCGCATGCGGTCCATGAAGCCGGGACCGTCCTGCTCGGACTGCGCTGTCGGTACCGCGTCGCGGCCGGCCATGTGCTACCCCTCAGTGCGTCGGCGCCAGGAAACCCAGCCGGTCATATACCCGCTCGACGGTGGCTGAAGCCACCGCGGCGGCCCGCTCGGCACCTCTGGCGAGCACCGCCTGCAGTTCGGCGGGGTCGGCGATCAGCTCATCGACGCGCGCCTTGATCGGCGTGACGAACTCGACGACCGCGTCGGCGGTTTCGGTCTTCAGATCGCCGTATCCGCGGCCCTGATACCCCGCGACCAGGGTGTCGATATCGGTACCGGTGACGGCGGACTGGATGGTCAGCAGGTTCGACACACCGGGCTTGGCGTCGCGGTCGAACCGGATCTCGCGCTCGCTGTCGGTGACCGCCGAACGGATCTTCTTCGCGGTCTTCTTCGGATCGTCGAGAAGGCTGATCAGGCCCGCGTCGGTGGCGGCGGACTTGCTCATCTTCGCCGTCGGGTCCTGCAGGTCGAAGATCTTGGCGGTGGCCTTCGGGATGGTCGCCTCGGGGACGACGAAGGTGCCGGGGAAGCGGGCATTGATGCGCTCGGCGAGGTCGCGGGCGAGCTCGAGATGCTGGCGCTGATCCTCGCCGACGGGCACCAGGTCGGTGTCGTAGAGCAGGATGTCGGCGGCCATCAACACCGGATAGGTGAACAACCCGACGGTGGTGGACTCGGCGCCCTGCTTCTGGGATTTGTCCTTGAACTGCGTCATCCGCGAGGCCTGCCCGTACCCGGTGAAACAACCCAGCACCCAGGCCAGTTGGGTGTGGGCGGGCACGTGACTCTGCACGAAGATCGTCGCCTGCTCCGGGTCGACGCCGAGCGCCAGGTACTGCGCGGCGGTGACGAGGGTGCGCTTGCGCAGTACCTCGGGATCCTGGGCGATGGTGATGGCGTGCAGGTCGACGACGCAGAAATAGGCGTCATGGTCGCGCTGCATGCTCACCCACTGGTTCACCGCGCCGAGGGCGTTGCCGAGGTGCAGGGAATCCGAGGTGGGCTGTGCGCCGGAGAACACGACCTGGCGGCCGACGCTGCTGGAATCACTCATGATCACTCGATTTTGTCATGCGTGCATTCTGCGGCGCGCCCGCTATCGTTTACGCAGTCGTCAAATATCCGGAGGCGCCGTGTCCCGTTTGCCAGTGGTAATGCTGATCCTTATCGTCGGCATCGTGATCAGCACCCAAACCGCGTACGCCGCACCGCAATCGGACCCGCGCGCGGTGGTGATCATATCCGGCGGGGACGCCACCAGCCCGTTCACCACCCCCACCGATGCCTGCGCGTCGGGATTGGCGGCGGGCAACACCGACACCGCACTGCGCAGCTACCTGCTCGAGCACGGCCACACCGTCTACACCTCGCCGGCGATGGCCGGTCGCGGCCCGGTGCGCGACACCGACGGTTTCGGGGCCTTCGGTGACTGCCCGATCACGCTGCCGGAGAACATGACCGTCAACTCGACCGGCAGCATCGATACCGCCGGCGAGCACCTGGCCCGCTTCTTCGGGTATCTGCACACCACCTACGGCGTCGACGAGATTGACGTCGTCGCGCACTCCATGGGCGGGCTCTACTCACGGGCAGCGATCCGGGTCCTGCAGAGCCTGGACTCCCCGATCAGGATCCGGTCGCTCACCACCATCGGCACCCCGTGGCAGGGCTCGTATCTGTCCGACTATGCCAATGACATCATCCCCAAGGCGGATTGCCTGGGCGACGAGTTCTGCGCGACGGCGATGGACGGGATGAGGTCCGAGGTCCAGCGGCTGATGGCCGGCTCGGGGCGCGAGGTCAACCAGGCCTACCTGATGGGCCCGGACGGCTGGAACGAATACCAGGCCGGCGTGCTCGACGGCATCCCGGTCACCCTGATCGGCGGCCACCGCTTCACCGCGCCGGCCGGATCGCCGGCCCCCAACCCTGCCGTATGGCCCAACGACGGCCTTGTCGCGCTCTCCAGCGCGCTGGCCACCGACATCAGCGACCGCGTGCTGCCGCACCGCCGCTGCCTCAGCTTCGACGACACCCACAGCATCTTCGTCTCCGACCAGGCCGGGCTCCCCTGGGAGACCGGGATGACGTGGGACCCGCGGGTGCTGGAGGCGGTCCGCGCCGCCATCGAGGGCGCCGAGGGCGCACTGCAGGCCCCGACCGGCGAGCCCTGCCCGATCAGCTGAATTCGACGGTCACCGGCGCGTGGTCGGACCAGCGCAGCGCGTACAGCTCGGCGCGCTCGACCCGGGCGGAGACCGCACGCGCCGCCAGCGCCGGGCTGGCCAGGTGGTAGTCGATGCGCCAGCCCGCGTCGTTGTCGAACGCCTTGCCGCGCCACGACCACCAGCTGTACGGGCCGGCCACGTCGGGGTGCAGCGCGCGCACCACGTCGACCCAACCGGTGGCCAACAGATCGGTGAGCCATTGCCGTTCGCTCGGCAGGAAGCCGGACTTCTTGACGTTGTTCTTCCAGGCCTTGATGTCGTTCTCGGTATGGGCGATGTTCCAGTCCCCACACAGCACTGCGTCGTTTCCGTCGCGCACCGCCCGGTCGAGCAGGTCGGCCATCCGCTCCTGCGTGGCGGCCATGAACCGCTCCTTCTCCAACTGGCGGTCGGTCTCCGCCTCACCGGTCGGCAGGTAGACGCTGGCCACCGTGACCCCGGCGGTGTCGACCTCGATATAGCGACCGTGGGCAGCGAACTCCTCGGCGCCGGCGCCGATGCGAACCGCGTCGAACGGCGTGCGGGAGAGCACCGCGACACCGTTGCGGCCCTTCACATGTGGCTGGGCCGAGGCAAGGTGCCAACCGTCGGCGAGCGCCGGGGCCAGCGCCTCGGCCAGCTGCGCGTCGTCGGCACGGGTCTCCTGCAGGCAGATGACGTCGGCCTCGGTCTCCTTCAACCAGGGCAGCATGCCGAGGTTGGTCTCGGAGCGCTGCTTGACCGCGGCACGGATGCCGTTGGCGTTCACGGTGGTGACGATCACGGACGACGACCCTAGTGGAGCGCACCGACACCGTGCCGATTCCCCCGGTCACCGCCGTCGGACCTTGCGGTACCTGCGGTACCGCCATACTGTCGAGCGCTATGACCGAGCGCGCACCCATCCACCTCGGATCGGGTGAACCAATCCTGATGCTGCATCCGTTCCTGTGCTCACAGAACGTCTGGTCCACCGTCGCCGGTCAGCTCGCCGGCACGGGCCGATTCGAGGTACTGGCACCGACCATGGTCGGCCACCACGGCGGCGCCCGCTCACGCACCTGGTTCCTGGACACCGCGGCGCTGGTCGACGACATCGAGCGTCGGATAGACCAGACCGGCTGGGAGACAGCGCATATCGTCGGCAACTCGCTCGGGGGTTGGGTCGCCTTCGAGCTGGAGCGCCGCGGCCGGGCACGCACACTGACGGCCATCGCCCCCGCAGGCGGGTGGCGTCAGCACTCCCCCACCAAGTACGAGACCGTGCTGAAGTTCCTGCTCGGTGGCCCGGCCCTGATCGCGGCGCGACTGATCGGCCCGCGCATCCTCGACGCGCCGTTCGGGACCCGCATCGCCACCCTGCCGGTCAGCGGACCGGCCGACGGTCCGAGCCGCGCCGATCTTGAGGCCCTGGTGCAAGATGCCACCCACTGCACCGCCTATGTCCAGTTGCTGGTCAAGACGCTGCGACTGCCGGGACTACTGGAACTGGCCCAGGTCGGTACGCCGACACATCTGGTGCTGTGCGAGAAGGACCGGGTGTTTCCCAGCCCGCGCGGCACGAAGTACTTCATCGAGAATCTGCCGACCGACGCCACGGTGACCCGGTTGCCCGGCGTCGGGCACATCCCGATGCTGGAAGCCCCTGGACGGGTCACCGCGCTGATCGCCGATTTCGTCGACCAGCACGCCGAACCGGCGCGTGCGGCGCCGCCGGCGGGCTAGGCGGCCTGAAACGTAGTACTGCCGGTGGTACCACTACGCGAGCAGTACTACCGGCAGTACCAATACTGGCGGCCCGATGTCAGCTGCGGGCCGACTCCAGCACCGAGTTGAAGGTCTTGGACGGACGCATCACCGCGGCGGTCTTCTCCGGATCCGGGTAGTAGTACCCGCCGATGTCGACGTGACCGCCCTGCACCTCGTTGAGCTCTTTGACGATGGCGCCCTCGTTCTCGGCGAGCGACTTGGCCAGCGGCGCGAAGTGCTCGGCAAGCTCCTTGTCCTCGGTCTGCTCGGCCAGTGCCTGCGCCCAGTACAGCGACAGATAGAACTGGCTGCCGCGGTTGTCCAGCTCGCCGGTCTTGCGTGAGGGAGACTTGTTCTCGTCCAACAGCTTTCCGACGGCGCTGTCCAGCGTGTCGGCCAGCACCTTGGCCTTGGCATTGTCGGTCTTGTTGCCCAGATCATCCAGGCTCGCGCCGATGGCCAGGAACTCGCCGAGCGAATCCCAGCGCAGGTGATTCTCTTCGATCAGTTGGCTGACATGCTTGGGCGCCGACCCACCGGCACCGGTCTCGTACAGCCCACCACCGGCCATCAGCGGTACCACCGAGAGCATCTTGGCGCTGGTGCCCAGCTCCAGGATCGGGAACAGGTCGGTGAGGTAGTCGCGCAGGATGTTGCCGGTGGCCGAGATGGTGTCCTGCCCACGGATCAGCCGCTCCAGCGTGTACCGCATGGCCCACACCTGCGGCAGGATGGTGATCTCCAGGCCCTCGGTGTCGTGCTCACCCAGGTAGGTCTTGACCTTCTTGCGCAGCTCGTTCTCGTGCGGGCGCTCGTCGTCGAGCCAGAACACCACCGGCATTCCGGACAGCCGGGCCCGGGTGACGGCCAGCTTGACCCAGTCCCGGATAGGGGCGTCCTTGACGATGGGCATCCGCCAGATGTCGCCCTCCTCGACCGCCTGGCTCAGCAGCACCTCGCCCGAGTCGTTGTCGACGATCCGCGCGTAGCCGGGTTCGGGGATTTCGAAGGTCTTGTCGTGGCTGCCGTACTCCTCGGCCTTCTGCGCCATCAGGCCGACGTTGGGGACGGTTCCCATCGTGGTCGGGTCGAACTGGCCGTGCGTCTTACAGAAGTTGATGACCTCTTGGTACATCCGAGAGAAGGTCGACTCCGGATTCACGGCCTTGGTGTCCTTGGTGCGCCCGTCGGCGCCGTACATCTTGCCGCCGAGCCTGATCATCGCCGGCATGGAGGCGTCGACGATGACGTCGGAGGGCGAGTGGAAGTTCGAGATGCCCTTGGCCGAGTCGACCATGGCCAGTTCCGGCCGGTGCTCATGGCACTTGTGCAGGTCTTCGATGATCTCTTCACGCTGGCTTGCCGGCAACGTTTCGATCTTGTCGTAGAGATCGGACAGGCCGTTGTTGACGTTGACGCCCAGCTCGTCGAAGAGCTTGCCGTGCTTGGCGAAGGCGTCCTTGTAGAACACCTTCACCGCATGGCCGAACACGATGGGGTGGCTGACCTTCATCATGGTGGCCTTGACGTGCAGCGAGAACATCACGCCGGTCTTGTAGGCGTCCTCGATCTGCTCCTCGTAGAACGCGATGAGGGCCTTCTTGGACATGTACATGCTGTCGATGACATCGCCCTCGTCGAGCTTGACCTCGGGCTTGAGCACGACGGTCGGGCCGGCGGCGGTGACCAACTCCATGCGTACGTTGCGTGCTTTGTCCAGCGTCATCGACTTCTCACCGTGGTAGAAGTCGCCGGTCTTCATGGTCGCGACGTGGGTGCGCGACGCCTGCGACCACTCACCCATGCTGTGCGGGTGCTTGCGGGCGTACTCCTTGACCGCATTGGGAGCGCGGCGATCCGAGTTGCCCTCGCGCAGCACCGGGTTCACCGCACTGCCCAGGATCTTGCCGTAGCGCTGGCGGATCTCTTTTTCCTCGTCGGTCTTCGGGTCACCCGGGAAGTCCGGCAGGTCGTAGCCCTTGCTCTTGAGTTCCTTGATGGCGGCCAACAGCTGAGGCACCGAGGCGCTGATATTGGGCAGCTTGATGATGTTGGCGCTCGGGTCCTGGGTCAGCTCGCCGAGGGCGGCCAGGTTGTCGGGCACCTTCTGCTCATCGCTGAGGTGGTCGCTGAACTCGGCGAGGATGCGCGCGGCCACGGAGATATCGCTGGTCGTCACGTCGATGCCGGCCGCGCCCGCGAAGGTCTGGATGACCGGAAGGAAGGCGTAGGTCGCCAGCAACGGCGCCTCGTCGGTCAACGTGTAGATGATGGTCGGCTGCTCGGCGCTCATGTGTACTCCCGGCGTCACTGTCGGACAGGTGTAGCGAAAGTCGGCGCTGCCGTATGTGATTCAGCAGCGTCGCAGTCGCACGGCGGACCGCCCGCGGCCGCATGTTCGACGGTCGGGAACTGTCCTCACCGGCAACACTACAAGGGCCGATGAATCCACGATGGGTCAGCTTTCACTACTGGTCAGTAGGTTTGTCCTGACAGCGACGGCAGAACCAGGTGGCACGGCATCGAGGCGGTGAGCTAGTCTTTGTTTCGGTCATGAGTGCCAGCATTGAGCCCCGGCTTGCTGGCCGGCAACCCTCCAACCGCGGTGGGGTGCTCCGGGTGAAGACCAGGTTGAGTAGTCGCACGTCTTTTTCGAAGACACGCGACCACACGGCAAGCGCGGGTCCGTATCGACGGACCCCCAGACACAGATGGAGGTTCGTTCTTCATGAGCACGCCAGAACAAGACTGGTCCTTCGAGACCAAGCAGATCCACGCCGGTCAGACGCCCGACACGGCGACCAACGCCCGGGCCCTGCCGATCTACCAGACCACCTCGTACACGTTCCGTGACACCGCGCACGCCGCGGCGCTGTTCGGTCTGGCCGAACCCGGCAACATCTACACCCGCATCATGAATCCGACGACCGATGTCGTCGAGCAGCGCCTGGCCGCCCTCGAAGGTGGTGTCGCGGCGCTGTTCCTGTCCTCCGGTCAGGCCGCCGAGACGTTCGCGATCCTCAACCTGGCCCAGGCCGGCGATCACATCGTGTCCAGCCCGCGGCTCTACGGCGGCACCTACAACCTGCTGCATTACACGCTGCCCAAGCTGGGTATCGAGACGACCTTCGTGGACAACCCCGACGACCCGGAGTCCTGGCGCGCGGCCATCCGGCCCAACACCAAGGCGTTCTTCGCCGAGACGATCTCCAACCCGCAGATCGACGTGCTCGACATCCCGTCCGTCGCCGAGGTCGCCCACGCCGACGGCATCCCGCTGATCGTCGACAACACCATCGCCACGCCGTATCTGATCCAGCCGATCGCGCACGGCGCCGACATCGTCGTGCACTCGGCGACCAAGTACCTCGGCGGTCACGGCTCGGCCATCGCCGGTGTGATCGTCGACAGCGGGAAGTTCGACTGGACCCAGGGCCGCCATCCCGGATTCACCACCCCGGACCCGAGCTATCACGGCGTGGTGTTCGCCGAACTCGGCCCGCCCGCCTACGCGCTCAAGGCACGCGTCCAACTGCTGCGTGACCTCGGGTCTGCGGTCGCCCCGTTCAACGCGTTCCTCATCGCCCAGGGTCTGGAGACGCTGAGCCTGCGCATCGAGCGGCACGTGGCCAATGCGCAGCGCGTCGCCGAATACCTGGAGGGCCGCGACGAGGTCATCTCGGTGAACTACGCCGGACTGAAGAGCTCACCCTGGTACGAGGTGGGGCGCAAGCTCGCGCCCAAGGGAACCGGCGCGGTGTTGGCATTCGAACTGGCCGGCGGCATCGCGGCCGGTGAGGCGTTCGTCAACGCATTGACGTTGCACAGCCACGTCGCGAACATCGGTGACGTGCGGTCGCTGGTGATCCATCCCGCTTCCACCACCCACCAGCAGCTCAGCCCCGAGGAGCAGCTCAGCACCGGCGTGACGCCCGGTCTGGTGCGGCTGGCCGTCGGCATCGAGGGAATCGACGACATCCTGGCCGATCTCGACCGCGGATTCGCGGCCGCCCGCGCCTTCGCGGGGTCCGGGCAGAGCGTCGCATCGGTGTGAGGCGATATGACCATCTTCGACCTACAGAGCGACGCGGTGTCGACGCTGCCCGCTGAGGGTGAGATCGGCGTCGTCGAGATCGGCGACCTGACCCTGGAGAGCGGCGTCGTCCTGCCCGCCGTCTCGATCGCGGTGCAGCGCTGGGGCGAGCTGTCGGCGGCCGGCGACAACGTGGTCGTGGTGTTGCACGCGCTGACCGGCGACTCGCACATCACCGGCCCGGCGGGTCCCGACCATCCGACACCGGGATGGTGGGACGGAGTTGCCGGTCCCGGCGCCGCCATCGACACCACCCGTTGGTGCGCCATCGCCACCAATGCACTGGGCGGCTGCCGCGGCTCGACCGGCCCCAGCTCGCTTGCGCCTGACGGAAAGCCCTGGGGCTCTAGGTTTCCGGCGATCACCATCCGCGATCAGGTCAATGCCGACCTGGCCGCGCTTGCCGCGCTGGGCATCACCAGGGTCGCCGCGGTGATCGGTGGCTCGATGGGTGGGGCGCGCGCGCTGGAGTGGATCGTCGGCCATCCCGACACCGTGCGTGCCGGACTGGTCCTCGCAGTCGGGGCCCGGGCCACGGCCGACCAGATCGGCACCCAGAGCACCCAGGTCGCTGCCATCAAGGCCGACCCGGACTGGCTCGGCGGCGATTATCACGGCACCGGTCGCGGCCCGTCCGCCGGCCTGGAGATCGCGCGCCGTGTCGCACACCTGACCTATCGCGGTGAAGCCGAACTGGATTCGCGTTTCGCCAACGACGCCCAGGGTGACGAGGACCCGACCGCCGGCGGCCGCTACGCGGTGCAGAGCTATCTGGAACACCAGGGCGGCAAGCTGGTGTCCCGGTTCGACGCAGGCACCTATGTGGCCCTCACCGATGCGTTGAGCAGTCATGACGTCGGGCGTGGGCGCGGCGGGGTGGCGGCCGCGCTGGCCGGCTGCCCGGTTCCGGTGCTGGTCGCCGGAATCACTTCCGACCGGCTCTATCCGTTGCGCCAGCAGCAGGAGCTGGCCGAGCTGCTGCCCGGCTGCCCCGGCCTCTCGGTGGTCGACTCCATCTACGGCCACGACGGCTTCCTGGTCGAGACCGACGCGGTCGCAACGCTGATCCGACAGACGCTGGAGATGGCACAGCGGTGAGCAGGCAGGACCCGCGCTCACTGTCATTCGGCGAGGAGGCCGCGGCCTACGAGCGCGGCCGCCCGTCCTATCCCCCGGACGCCATCGACTGGCTGTTGCCCCGCGGCGCGCGCACCGTCCTCGACCTCGGCGCCGGAACGGGCAAACTGACCGTTCGGCTGGTCGAGCGCGGCCTGGATGTCGTTGCGGTGGACCCGATCCCGGAGATGCTGGACGTACTGTCGTCGTCGCTGCCCGGCACGCCGGCCCTGCTGGGGACCGCCGAGGACATCCCGCTTCCCGATGACAGCGTGGACTGTGTGCTGGTCGCACAGGCCTGGCACTGGTTCGACCCGCAGCGCGCCGCCGACGAGATCGCCAGGGTGTTGCGCCCGGGCGGCCGGCTGGGATTGGTCTGGAACACCCGCGACGAGAGGATGGGCTGGGTCAAGGATCTGGGCGCGATCATCGGCCACGAACACGACCCGCTCAACGACCGGGTGACGCTCACCGAGCCGTTCGGGCCGATCGAGCGCACGCAGGTCGAATGGACCAGTTACCTGACCCCACAGGCGCTCATCGACCTGGTTGCCTCGCGCAGCTACTGCATCACCTCCCCCGCCGAGGTGCGTACCCGCACCCTGGACCGGGTGCGCGAACTGTTGGCCACCCATCCGGCGCTGGCCAACAGCAGCGGGTTGGCGCTGCCCTATGTCACCGTGGGTATCCGGGCCGATCTGACCTAGCTGGTGCCCAACGGGTCGATGGTCCAGGCGATGTAGAGCATCACCGCGCTGACCGAGGCGGTCGTCGCGAAATCGATTGCGCGCGTTCGTACCACGAGCAGTCCGGCGCGGTCATCGGAGAGCGCCAGCCGCAGCGCGGCGGCCACCCCGACCGCGATGCCCATCACCAGGGCACCGCGGCGCCAGTACCCGGCGATCACCAGCACGAACGAGGCCGCGAAGATCAGCGCGACCAGCAGGATCGGCCACTGACCGGCCAACACCTTGCGGGCGAATTCCTGGGCGGTCAACGGATCTGGCTGTTCTTCGCGCAGGCGCTCATCGGATCTGGCTGTTCTTCGCGCAGGCGCTCATCACCGCTCCGCGCGCTCCACGACATTGGTCAGCAGGAAGGCCCTGGTCAGTGGACCCACCCCACCGGGGTTCGGCGATACGTATCCGGCGACGTCCCAGACATCGGGGGCCACATCGCCGGTCAGCTTGCCCTCGACCCGGCTCACGCCGACATCGACGACGGCCGCACCGGGTTTCACCATGTCGGCGGTCACCATGTACGGCACGCCGACCGCGGCGACGATGATGTCGGCCTGCCGGGTCAGCTCGGCGAGGTCACGAGTTCCGGTGTGGCACAGGGTGACCGTCGCGTTCTCCGAGCGGCGGGTGAGCAGCAGGCCCAGGGGCCTTCCGACCGTGACACCGCGACCGATCACCACGACGTGCGCGCCGGCGATGGGCACGTCGAAGCGCCGCAGCAGGTGCACGATGCCACGCGGGGTGCACGGCAGCGGAGCCTGTTTCCCGAGCACCAGCCGACCCAGGTTGGTCGGGTGCAGCCCGTCGGCATCTTTGTCCGGGTCGATGCGCTCCAGGGCGGCGTTCTCGTCCAGGTGCTTGGGCAGCGGGAGCTGGACGATGTATCCGGTGCACTCGGGGTTGGCGTTGAGCTCGTCGATGACGGCGTCCAACTCGGCCTGGCTGATATCGGCGGGCAGATCGCGACGGATGGAGTTGATCCCGACCTTGGCGCAGTCGGCGTGCTTGCCCCGCACATAGGCCTGCGATCCCGGGTCGTCACCGACCAGAATGGTGCCCAGACCGGGGGTCCGGCCCGCGGCCGTCAGCTTCGCGACCCGCTCCTTGAGATCCTCGAGGATCTCGTCGCGGGTCGCCTTACCGTCCAATGTCGTGGCTGCCACGCCTGTCATTGTGTCAGCCGGCGTGGCAGGCTACGACGATGAACACCCAGCCGAAAGTGTTCACCGACGTATTCGGTGCGGCCAAGCTCGGGCCGGTGACGCTGCGCAACCGCATCATCAAGGCCGCCACTTTCGAGGCGGCGAGCCCGAATGCGCTGGTCACCGATGATCTGATCAGGTATCACCAGTTGCCTGCCGCCGGCGGCGTGGGTATGACGACGGTCGCCTATTGCGCGGTGGCTCCGGGCGGGCGCACCGACGGCTGGCAGATCTGGATGCGGCCCGAGGCCGTCCCCGGCCTGCGCAGGCTCACCGACGCGGTACATGCCGAGGGTGCGGCGATCAGCGCACAGATCGGCCACGCAGGCCCGGTGGCCAACGCGCGGACCAACAAGGTGCCCGCGCTGGCACCCATCCGGTTCTTCAACCCGTTGTCGATGCGGTTCGCCCGCAAGGCCACCAAGGACGACATCCGCGATGTCATCGCGGCGCACGCCGACGCCGCCCGGCTGGCCATCGACGCCGGCTTCGACGCCGTCGAGGTACATCTCGGGCACAACTACCTGGCCAGCTCGTTTCTGTCGCCGCTGCTCAACCGGCGCACCGATGAATTCGGGGGCTCGCTGGCCAACCGCGCGAAGGTGGCCAGGGGTGTGGTGCGGGCTGTGCGCGACGCCGTCGACAATCATGGCGGCGCCAAGATCGCCGTCACCGCCAAGCTGACCATGACCGACGGGGTACGCGGCGGTATCCCTCTCGACGAGGCGTTGCAGACCGCGAAGTGGCTGGAAGAAGACGGCGGACTGGACGCCATCGAGCTGACCGCGGGCAGCTCCCTGGTCAACCCCATGTACCTGTTCCACGGTGACGCCCCGCTCAAGGAGTTCGCGGGCGCCTTCAAACCGCCGATCAGCTGGGGCATGCGGATGACCGGCAAGAAGTTCCTGCGCGAGTACCCCTACCGCGAGGCCTACCTGTTGCGGCATGCCCGGGCCTTCCGCGCCGAGCTGAGCATGCCGCTGATCCTGCTCGGCGGTATCACCAACCGCGACACGATGGACAAGGCGATGGCCGAGGGTTTCGACTTCGTCGCGATGGGTCGGGCGCTGCTCGCCGAGCCGGATCTGGTCAACCGCATCAAGGCCGATTCCTCGGTCCGCTCGGCGTGCACGCACTGCAATCGCTGCATGCCCACGATCTACAGCCACACCCACTGCGTGGTCACCGGGGCGCCGGACACCCTCACGGTCTAGGCCGTTGGCCCAGAGCGACGATTTGGTCGTGCCCGAACCCGCGGTAGCGACCATATCGTTGCTCTCGGCGAGCCGAACGGTGACCTCGGAGCAGGAATTGCGTTGGCGTACCGGATACAGTTGGTCCCGATGAGCCGCCCCGGAACGCCCGCGCTGACCGTTCGATACGAAGGATCGACTCGGACCTTCTCAGCAGGCAATGACGTCGTCGTCGGTCGCGACCTGCGCGCCGATGTACGTATCGCCCACCCGCTGATCTCGCGCGCGCACCTGGTGTTGCGCTTCGATCAGGGCCGCTGGGTCGCCATCGACAACGGCAGCCTCAACGGCATGTACGTCAACGGTCAGCGGGTCCCCACGCTGGACATCACCGACGGCCAGCAGCTCAACATCGGCAATCCCGACGGCCCGCAACTGGCCTTCGAGGTCGGCCGCCACCAGGGCGCGGTGGGCAGCCCGCCCCCGACGCAGGCCGTCCCGACACCGACCGGTCCGCGTCCCAGCGCGTCCTGGCCGACGCAGGCACCGATGCAGCCGCCCCCGCCGCCGCAGGCACCGCCGGCCTGGCCGACCGGGGCCACCCCGTCCCAGCAGCAGCCGCGTTATCCCTCCGCTCCGCAGCACTATCAGCCGACCGGCCAGCAGCCCTATCAGGGCGTGCCGCCGCAGCAGAGCTATCCGCCGCCACCGCAGCCGACCGTGTCGCGCTCGCAGCCGACCTACATCCCCCCGCCGATCCGTCGCAGACGGCGATGGGACCGACCGCGGTGCCGCGCCCGTCGGAGAACAACCTCGCGACGAGCATGCTCAAGATCCTGCGCCCCGGAAAGGCACCGGAGGTGCCACCGGGCGGGATCAAGATCGGTCGCGCCACCGACAACGACATCGTCATCCCCGACGTCCTGGCCTCCCGCCACCACGCCACCCTCGTCTCGGGCCCCGGCGGCACCGAGATCCTCGACAACCGCAGCATCAACGGCACCTTCGTCAACGGTCAACGCGTCGACGACGCGCTGCTGCGCGAGGGCGACGTGGTCACCATCGGCAACGTCGACCTGGTGTTCACCGGCGGCACGCTGGTCCGCGGCTCGGAAACCCAGGCGGCCACCCGCACCGGCGGTCTGGAGGTCCGCGGGCTGACGTGGACCATCGAGGGCAACAAGACGCTGCTCAACAACATCTCGATCGACGCCAGGCCGGGCACGCTCACGGCGGTGATCGGGCCGTCGGGTGCCGGCAAGTCGACCTTCGCCAAACAGGTGGCCGGCCTGACCCATCCGACGTCGGGCACGGTGTCCTTCGAGGGCCACGACATCCACGCCGAGTACGCCTCGCTGCGCTCCCGGATCGGCATGGTCCCCCAGGACGATGTGGTGCACGGCCAGCTGACCGTCAAGCAGGCGCTGATGTACGCCGCCGAGCTGCGCCTGCCACCGGATACCACCAAGGAGGACCGCGAACGCGTGGTCCTGCAGGTCCTCGAGGAACTCGAGATGACCAAGCACCTGGAAACCCGGGTGGACAAGCTCTCCGGTGGTCAACGCAAGCGCGCCTCGGTGGCCCTCGAGCTGCTGACCGGGCCCTCGTTGCTGATCCTCGACGAGCCCACCTCGGGTCTGGATCCGGCGCTGGATCGCCAGGTGATGACGATGCTGCGCCAGCTCGCCGACGCGGGCCGCGTGGTGCTGGTGGTGACGCACTCGCTGACCTATCTCGACGTCTGCGATCAGGTGTTGCTGCTGGCGCCGGGCGGCAAGACCGCGTTCTATGGTCCCCCCAGCCAGATCGGTCCCGAGCTGGGCACCACCAACTGGGCCGATATCTTCTCCGCGGTCGCCGGTGACCCGGACACCTCGCACCAGAACTACCTGGCCCGCAGCGGCCCGCTGCCGCACGCCGAGGCCTCCAAACAGCCCGCCGACCTGGGCAAGCCGGCGAAAACTAGTGTGCGCAGGCAGTTCTCGACCATTGCCCGGCGCCAGATGCGGCTCATCATCTCCGACCGCGGCTATTTCGCGTTCCTGGCGGTGCTGCCGTTCATCATGGGTGTGCTGTCGCTGTCGGTGCCCGGCACCGTCGGCTTCGGGGTGCCCAACCCGATGGGCGACGCCCCCAACGAGCCCGGCCAGATCCTGGTGCTGCTCAACGTCGGCGCCATCTTCATGGGTACCGCGTTGACCGTGCGTGATCTGATCGGTGAGCGCCCCATCTTCCGCCGCGAGCAGGCGGTCGGGTTGTCGACGACGGCGTATCTGATGGCCAAGGTCTGCATCTACGCGGTGTTCGCCATCATCCAGTCCTCGATCGTCACGGCGATCGCGGTGCTGGGCAAGGGTGGTCCGACGCAGGGCTCGTTGTCGTTCCTGCCCCCGACGGCCGAGCTGTTCCTGGTGATGGCGGCGACGACCGTGACCGCGGCCATGGTCGGTCTGGCGCTCTCGGCGCTGGCCAAGTCCAACGAGCAGATCATGCCGCTGCTGGTGGTCGCCGTGATGAGCCAGCTGGTGTTCTCCGGCGGCATGATCCCGGTCACCGACCGTCTGGTGCTCGACCAGCTGTCCTGGTTCACCCCGGCGCGCTGGGGCTTCGCCGCGTCGGCGTCCACGGTGGACCTGATCCATCTGGTGCCAGGCCCGCTGACGCCCAAGGATGCCCATTGGGAGCACACCTCGTCGGCCTGGTGGTTCGACATGGGCATGCTGGCGGCCCTCAGCGTGGCCTACCTGACCTTCGTGCGTTTCAAGATCCGACTCAAGGCGGGCTAGCTCCCTGCGATTTGTGGAGTTTCAGCCGCGATCGTGGCGGCTGAAACTCCACAAATCGGAAGTTCACTCGCCGTGCACGTCCAATCCGTGCGCGGCGGCGTAGGCCAGCCCCTGCTCGATGTCCACCCGCGCCCCGCGCAGCTTGGCCGTCGTCCAGAACGTCGGATCGACACGCGCTCCACGCAGGTCGGCCTCGTCGAACCTGGCGTCCTGCACCCGCGCGCCGCTGAGGTCGGCACGCTGCAATACGGCCTTTCGCAGGTCCGTACCCACCAGGTTGGCCTCGCGCAGCCGGCAGTCCGACAGGTCCACCGTCCGTAGGTCACAGCCGCCGAGCACGCTCAACGACAGGTCGACCTCGACGAACTGCACCGGCCGCAGCCGGGTTTCGGTGAACACCGACCCGAGCAGGCTGCACTGCCGGAACGTGCTGTGCGACAGCGCGGCCCGCCGGAAGGTGCAGTTACGGAATGCCGAACCCAGATGCTCGGACTCGGTCAGGTCGACACCGCTGAAATCGCACTCGTCGAACACCACCCGCTCGGTGCGCAGCCGGGACAGGTCCTCGTCACGGAAGTCGTGTTTGGTGAACTCGCGGTCCACCCACACCTGGTCATCGGTCATGTCGGGACCGCCGCGAGCGCGTACTCGGCCACCGTGATCAGGGCGGCCCGCACCGAGTTCCGGTCCCTGGCGTCGACGGTGACGATCGGGATGTCGGCGCGCAGCGCCAGCGCCTGCCGCAGCGCTGCCTTCGGGTGCCGGGGTGCGCCGTCGAACTCGTTGACCGCGATGATGAACGGCAGCCCGCGCGCCTCGAAGAAGTCGACGGCGGCGAAGCTGTCCTGCAGCCGCCGCACGTCGACGAGGATCACCGCGCCGATGGCGCCACGGATCAGGTCGTCCCACATGAACCAGAAGCGGCGCTGGCCGGGGGTACCGAACAGGTAGAGCACCAGATCCTCGGCGAGGGTGATGCGGCCGAAGTCCATCGCGACCGTGGTGGTGGTCTTACCGGGGGTGGCCTCGAGCTCGTCGAAACCCACCGACGCGGTGGTGACCAGAGCCTCGGTGCGCAGCGGCATGATCTCCGACACCGCGCCCACGAAGGTGGTCTTGCCCGAGCCGAAACCCCCCGAGATGACGATCTTGGTCGAGGTCGGTCGTTCAGAGCGCGCGTAGCCCACGCAGCGTCCTTCCGATCAGGTCACGACGCTCGTCGGCAGAGGATGTCTCCCCCAGCGTCGCGCGCACCCGAACATACCCCTCCACGGCCAGGTCGCCGATGAGCACACGCGCCACACCCAACGGCAACTCCAACCGCGCCGCGATCTCGGCGACCGACGGTCCCGCCCGCCCCTCGGTCAGTATCCGAGAACGCACGTCGGCCGCGGGCCAGTGCGACGCGGGACCCGGATCCACGGTCTGGATCGGCGCTTCCAAGGGGAGGTCCAGCCGCGCGGTGGTGCGCCCGCCGGTCAGTGTGTACGGCCGCACCAGGGCGGTGACATCGTCGCTCACGGCGTGCGGCGCTGACGGCGCGCCGCCTGCACCACGTTGCCGACGCGCTCGACGAGCATCGCCATCTCGTATCCGACCTGGCCGATATCGCAAGATCGCGTGGCCAGCGCCGCGATGTTCGATCCGTCGCCGGCGCGCATCACGAGCAGATAGCCATGCTCCATCTCGACGATCGACTGCATGACGTGCCCGCCCTGGAAGAGCTGCGCGGCGCCGCCGGCGAGGCTGGCCAGCCCGGAGGTGACCGCGGCCAGTTGGTCCGCGCGTTCGGTGGGCATGTGCTCGCTGGCGGCCATCAGCAGACCGTCGGCGGAGACCAGCACCGTGTGCGAAACCCCGTCGACCTCGCGGGCGAACTTGGCCACCAGCCAGTCGAGGGACTCCCGGGTGGTCACCGATCTCCCCCGGTGTCCTGGGGGCGCGACCGGGCGGCGTGCACGCCCGCGAAGTGGCTGTTGAGGCTGGCCCGGATGACGGACGGATCCGGCAGCGGAGCGGTCACCGGGTCGGTGGGCTCGGTTGTCGCCGGTTCGGCCTCGCCCGCACCGGGCACCAGCCGCGCACCGGGTCGGCGGACCGGAAGGCCCTCGGCGGTGTGCTCGGTGGCCGGCGTGGTCTCAGCCGCTTGGGCCGCCGACCAACCGTTGTCCCACACCGATTTCCAGTCCAGGTTGGTGTCGACGCCGAGGTCGGTGGGGTCGACCAGCCACTCCGAGAGCATCTTCTGATAGATCGCATCGTCGGAGCCTGCGTTCGGGGTCGCAGCCGCGAACGACGGGTCTCGCCGAGGCAACACGGGCTCGACCGACTCGACAACCGCCGCTGCTGCCACCGGCACTTCGGCAGGCACCCGCTCGACATCGGCTGTCCGGGGCAGGCCTGGTTCACCGACGACCAGTTCGGCGGGCAGGTAGATGCCCGCCGTGGTGCCCGAGTTCGGGTCCCCGCCGACCGTGGCCCGCAGCCGCACCACCAGTCCGTGCCGGGCTGCCAGCCGGGCGACGACGAACAGCCCCATGTGCCGCGTGGTGTACGCGGTGACCTCGCCGTCGGACTGCAACCGGGTGTTGGTGACCCGCAGGTCTGGTTCTGCCATCCCGAGGCCGTCGTCGCCGATCTCGAGCACAAGCGCGCCATCGTCGGTGCGCAATCCCGAGATGCGCACCGTCGTGGCGGGCGGTGAATACCGCAACCCGTTGTCCATCAACTCGGCGAGCACGTGCACCAGGTCGGTGGCCACCGAGCCGACGACGGCACAATCGGGAAGCGCGGCCGCCTGCAGGCGGGGGTAGTCCTCGACCTCGGAGGACGCGGCGTTGACCACGGCCGACAGCGGTACCGGGTCACTGTGGCCACGAGCGGTGTCGGTGCCGGCCAGCACCAGGAGATTGGCGCCGTTGCGGCGCATCCGGGCAGCCAGGTGGTCGAGCCGGAACAGGCCCTCCAGACGGCCGGGATCCTGTTCGTCGCGCTCCAGCTGGTCGATCAGCGTCAGCTGCTGGTCCACCAGCGATCGGCTGCGCCGGGACACCGTCTCGAACATATCGCTGACCTGCACCTGCAGCCGGGCCTGCTCGCCGGCGAGCTGCAGGGCCTGTTCGTGGAGTTCGTCGACCGCGTGGGCAAGCTGTCCGAGCTCCTCGGTGGTGTGCACCGGGATCGGGACCAGCGGGCCCGGGTCACCGCCGGCGCGCACCTGTTCGAGTTCGCGAGCCAGATCCGTGTGGGCCACCTGCAACGCACTGTCCCGCAGCCTGCGCAGCGGCCCGACCAGGGAGCGCGCGACCAGCGCGACGATCAGCAGTGCCACCAGCAGCAGGACCGCCACGATGACGGCGTCGCGGGTGGCCGCGGCGTCGGATATCCCGTCCTCGGTGAAGCTCTTGTAGACGTGCACCCCGCCCAACGCCGCGGCCAGCAGCATCGGAACCGCGATGATGGCAACGATTTTCCCCGTGGCGGGCCAGTTGCTCAGCGACCAGCGCGCCGGACGCTTCGCATGTGTCGTTGCGGCGCCGGCTATCTCACCATCCGCGCTGGACGCGGGAGAGACGGTCATGTCGGTTGTGGCGCGTTCATGTGCTTCCTGCTGCTTATGCCCACGTCGGGGCCGGCGTCGTGTCACCCGGCAATTGATCGAGTATGGCATTCGGGCACAGCCGATTCCAGGCTCTCAGACGCCGTGAGGACAGTTCGTGACCGTTACGATGCGCAACCTTTCCCTCCCGGCTCAGCCGCGGCGCAGGATCGCGACCAAGAACTCGGCGTTGTCGTCGAATGGGCGTACATCCCAGGTGGACAGCAACAGGTCCTGGGTCAGGCCGGCCGCGCGCGCGTCGTCGAGGAACCGGTCGAAGGGATAGTCGCGGCCCGCACCGAATCCGATGACCAGACGGCCGTCGGTGCGCAGGTGGGCACGCAATCGCGCCAAGACCTGACCCCGGGTGCTCGGCGCCAGGAAGGTCATCACATTGCCCGCCGAGACGATGACGTCGAACGGCTCGGCGACGCCGCGGGCGGGCAGATCGAGCTCGGCGAGGTCGCCGACGAGCCAGCGCGCACCGGGATGATCGGCTTCGGCGGCGGCGATCAGTGCGGGGTCGACATCGACGCCGAGGACATCGTGACCGGCTGCGGCCAGGTAGCCGCCGACCCGGCCCGGGCCGCAGCCGGCATCGAGGATGCGGGCACCGCGCGCTGCCATGGCGTCGATGAAACGGGCCTCGCCGTCGAGGTCGTTCCCGGCCTGCGCCAGTGCGCGGAAGCGGTCGATGTACCACTGCGAGTGGCCGGGGTTCGCGGCGACCTTTTGCATCCAGAGGCTCTGCTCGACCATGCCGCCATTATGCGCAGTGGACAATGGCCCGATGTTTCACGTCCTGTTCTACTCACCGCGTATCGCGCCCAACACCGGTAACGCGATCCGGATGGTGGCGGCGACCGGCTGCGAGCTACACCTGGTCGAACCGCTTGGTTTCGACCTGTCCGAACCGAAGCTGCGCCGGGCGGGATTGGACTACCACGATCTGGCCTCGGTGACGGTGCACCCGGATCTGGATGCGGCATGGGCCGCCATCGGCCCGTCCCGGGTGTTCGCCTTCACCGCGCACGCCGAGATGTCCTTCGCGCAGGTGTCCTATGAGCCAGGGGACGTGCTGATGTTCGGACCGGAGCCGACCGGTTTGGACGAGCAGACGCTGACCGACCCGCACATCACCGCGCGGGTCCGCATCCCGATGCTGTCGGGCCGGCGATCACTGAACCTGTCGAACGCCGCCGCGGTGGCCGCCTACGAGGCGTGGCGCCAGCAGGGGTTCACCGGCGCGGTGTGATCACCAGGAGTTCCAGTGCGTGAGTTCCTCGGCGGGCAGCCGCTTGGCCTTCTTGAAGTCGGTGCCCTTGGTGTAGGCGATCGGGAACAGACCGCCTTGTGCGTATTTGTCGAACGGGATGCCGAGCAGTTCGGCGGTCTGCTTCTCACCGTCGCCACTCAGGTGCAGCGTGGTCCATGCCGAACCAATGCCGCGGTTGCGCAGCGCCAACATGAAGCTCCAGACCGCCGGCAACAGCGATCCCCAGAATCCCGCGCTCATCCCGGCGGTCACCCCGTCCGGTCGGCCCTCCAGACACGGGATCAGCATGACCGGAACCTCGTGCAGGTGGTCGTTGAGGTACTTGGCGGAGTCGATGACCTTGGGGGTGCGCTCGTCGCGGCTGTCACCGAACTCCGGCTTGGGGGCATCCAGATACGGCGTGGCGCCCACCCGGTAGATATCGGCGATCGCCTTCTTCTTCTCTTCGTCCTCGACGAAAACCCATTGCCAGCCTTGCAAATTGGATCCAGTCGGGGCCTGCAGGGCGATATCGAGACACTCCATGAGAACCTCGCGCGGCACCGGCTTCTCGAAATCGAGCCGTTTGCGCACCGAACGCGTCGTGGTCAGAACTTCATCCGCGGTCAGGTTGAGTGTCATACCGCGAGACTACATTCGCTCGCATGACTGCAGATCTGACATCGGAAATCCTCGACCGCCTGAAATCCGACGATTTCGCGTGGTTGACCACCGTCGCCAAGTCCGGCCAACCGGTGCCCAAACTGGTGTGGTTCTTCTTCGACGGGACCGACATCGTGGTGTACACCGAGCCCGGTGCGGCCAAGGTGCGACATATCGGAAACCACCCCCGGGTGAGCCTGAATCTGGACTCCGACGGCAACGGTGGCGGGATCATCGTGATCGGGGGGCCGGCGCGGATCGATGCCGAGGGCACCGATCCCCGCGAGGATGCACCGTACTGGGCGAAGTACCAGGCGATGTCCGATCAGATCGGGTTGACTCCCTCGATGGGCAACTACGGCACCCGGCTGAAGATCGGCATCGAGAAGGTGTGGACGACGCCGACGGAGTGACGGTCATTGGAAGTCCCTCGATCGGGATCGCACCTTCAGATCCACCGGGCCCATCCGGTCGGCCAGCACCGTCACCGCACCGGTCGCGTTCTGCACGATGCCGCGGATGATCAGCGCCGGCGCGCTCTGCGCCAGCTTGCGGTAGCGCGCCCAGACTCCCGGGGCACACAGCACGTTGACCATGCCGGTCTCGTCTTCGAGGTTGACGAAGGTGACGCCCTGGGCGGTGGCCGGGCGTTGTCGATGCGTCACCGCCCCGGCGACAAGGATGCGGCTTCCGTCGGGCACCGAGAGCAGTTCGGCGGCCGGGACGACCCCCATCGCGGCCAGGTCCTCGCGCAGGAACTGGGTGGGATAGCTGTCCGGTGAGACGCCGGTGGCCCAGACATCGGCGGCGGCCAGTTCCAGAGCGCTCATCCCTGGCAGGGCCGGGATGTGTGTGGATGACCCCACCCCGGGGAGCCTGTCGGGGCGTTCGGCGGCGGCCGCACCGGCCGCCCACAATCCCTCTCGTCGGGTGATCCCGAAGCAGCCGAGTGCCCCTGCGGTGGCCAACGCCTCGGTTTGGGGGACCGAAAGTTGGATTCGTGCGGTCAGATTCAGCAGATCGGTGAACGCCCCACCGGCGATCCGGTCGTCGACGATCTTCTTCGCCAGCTCATCACCGATGTGACGGATGCTGCCCAGGCCCATCCGCACGTCCAGCCCCCGGTTCTCGCAGGTGGCGTGCGCCAGACTCGCATTGACATCCGGCCCGTGCACGATGACGCCATGCCGACGGGCGTCGGCGACCAACGACTGCGGCGAATAGAACCCCATCGGCTGGGCGCGCAGCAACGCGGCGCAGAACACGGCGGGATGGTGCAGCTTGAACCACGACGAGTAGAACACCAGCGAGGCGAAGCTCAGCGAATGGCTCTCCGGGAAGCCGAAATTGGCGAATGCCTCCAGCTTGTCGTAGATCTTCTCGGCCACCGCACCGGTGATACCGTGCCGCTCGCGCATCCCGTCGAAGAACCGGCCGCGTAACCGGCGCATCTTCTCGGTGGACCGTTTGGAACCCATCGCCCTGCGCAGCTGATCGGCCTCGGCCCCGGTGAAGCCTGCACAGTCCACCGCCAGTTGCATCAGTTGCTCCTGGAACAGGGGTATGCCGAGGGTCTTCTCCAGGGCCGGTTTCATCGACGGGTGGTCATAGGTCACCTCTTCCTCGCCGTTGCGCCGCTTGATGTACGGATGTACCGATCCGCCCTGGATGGGACCGGGACGGATGAGGGCCACCTCGACCACCAGGTCGTAGAACATCCGCGGTTTCAGCCGCGGCAGGGTGGCCATCTGCGCGCGGGACTCGACCTGGAACACCCCGACCGAATCGGCGCGTTGCAGCATCTCGTAGACGGCCTGCTCCGACAGGTCCAGCCGGGACAGGTCCACCTCGATACCCTTGTGCTCGCGGGCCAGGTCGATGGCGTAGTGCAGCGCCGACAGCATGCCAAGTCCCAGTAGATCGAACTTGACCAAACCGATTGCGGCACAGTCGTCCTTGTCCCATTGGAGAACGCTGCGATTCTCCATTCGCGCCCACTCCACCGGGCACACGTCGGCGATCGGGCGATCACAGATCACCATGCCCCCGGAGTGGATACCCATGTGCCGGGGCAGATTGGAGATCTGGGTGGCCAGGTCGACGACCTGCTCGGGGATGTCTTCCACGTCGGGGGAATCGGCAAGCCCGTTCCAGCGGCTGATCTGTTTGCTCCACGCGTCCTGTTGCCCTTGCGAGAAACCCAACGCACGGGCCATGTCCCGGACCGAACTGCGCCCCCGGTAGGTGATGACGTTGGCCACCTGGGCGGCGTAATCACGGCCGTACTTTTCGTAGACGTACTGGATGACCTCCTCGCGCAGGTCCGATTCGATGTCGATATCGATATCGGGTGGGCCATCGCGCGCCGGCGACAGGAACCGTTCGAACAACAACTCGTTGGCGATCGGATCGACATTGGTGACCTTGAGGGCGTAGCAGACCGCGGAGTTGGCCGCCGACCCCCTTCCCTGACAGAGGATGTCACGTTCTCGGCAGAATCGGGTGATGTCGTGCACCACCAGGAAATAGCCTGGGAAGTTCAGCTTTTCGATGATGGCCAATTCATGCTCGATCTGGCGATACGCCTTCGGTGCGCGCTCGGGCGTGCCGTAGCGGTCCAATGCCCCCTCGCGCACCAACAGACGCAGCCAGCTGGCCTCGGTGTGTCCGGGAGGCACATCGAACGGCGGCAACTGTGGGGCGATCAACGCCAGGCCGAAGGCGCATTGTTCACCGAGATCGGCAGCGGCGGAAACGATCTCGGTACCGAAGACGCGAGCCATCTCCTCCCCCGAACGCAGATGCGCCCCACCCAGTGGCGCCAGCCACCCGGCCGCGTCGTCCATCGAGTTGCGAGCCCTGATCGCCGCCATCGCCATGGCCAGCCGCCCCCGCTCGGGTACGGCGAAATGCGCGCCGGTGGTGGCGATCAGCCCCAGGCCGAATCGCGATGCCAATCCGGTAAGGACGGTGTTGCGCTCATCGTCGAGCGGGTGACCGTGATGGGTCAACTCGACGCTGACGCGATCGGCCCCGAACCGATCCACCAGGTCGGCCAGCGCCGCCTCGGCGGCTTCGGGCCCGCCACGGGTCAGCGCCTGCCGGACATGACCTTTGCGGCAACCGGTGAGGATGTGCCAGTGCCCCCCGGCGGCCTCGGTGAGTGAATCGAAATCGTAATGCGTTTTTCCTTTTTCGCCGCCGGCCAGATGGGCCGACGAGATTTCGCGGGACAACCGTCGATAACCCTCCGGCCCCCTGGCGAGCACCAGCAGGTGAGGCCCCGGCGGATCGGGTTGTTCGGTGCGGGGCACGTTTCCCAGCGACAGTTCCGCACCGAATACGGTGGCCACATCGAGCTCACGGGCCGCCTCGGCGAACCGCACGACTCCGTAGAGGCCGTCATGGTCGGTCAGCGCTATGGCCCGCAAGCCGAGCCGCGCCGCCTCCTCCACCATCTCCTCCGGGGTACTGGCCCCGTCGAGGAAGCTGTAGGCCGAATGGGCGTGCAGTTCGGCATACGGCACCGAGGAGCGCGCACGCTGCACACCGTCGGCCAGGTAGGCCCCGCGTTTGCGCGACCAGGCCGGACTGTCACCCCCATCACCGGATGGCTCCAGCGGCAACCCGGAGCGGCGCGGCTTTTCCCGGGGCCTACTACTGAGGACCCGCTCCATCTCCGGCCAACTCGGCGGTCCGTTGTGCCAACCCACCCACACAGTGTATCGAACAATTGTTCGATACACTGTGTGGGTGGGTTGGCTGCCCTTGGGCGCGAATTGAGGTCCATTGGCCCTAGAGCGCGCCCACGCTCCGACAGCACAGTTGAACTGACTGCGGGAAGCCCACAGCCGGGTCCGCACACGGAGGTACACCGACCATGACCGACACACCGGAGCCCTCGAACGCGTCCACCACCGCCGCGCCCGCAGTGACAGCCACGACGAACCGGCTCGACCACGCGGAACATCGGCCCAACCGCCTCTACCAGAGCTTGGCCTGGGTCGGCATCGTCACCGGCGTCTTGTTCGTCGTCATGGTGATTTTCGGCGCCGGGTTCTTCACCGGTGCGGCGACCGGCGGCTACCACGGATGGACCCGCGGCTATCACAGCGCTCAGATGGGACAGAACGGACCGAGCGGGGGTTGCCCGATGATGGGCCCCGGCCCGATGATGGGACCCGGTCCGATGATGGGCCCCGGTGGCATGCCGTCGCAACGACCGGCACCGAGCATGATGCCCATGCCTCCACAGCGACCGTCATAGAGGTCGACGCATGAGGCGTCCGCCCCCGCCGCGCGGAGGCGGACGCCGTGGTCGCCGTGGAAGATATCGGCACCCTCGCCCGGAATCGAGATATCCCGCAACCAGCGCTTGGCTACTCCTTGAGCGCCGGGGTATCCCGCCGCAGGGTCTGGCCGAGGAAGAACTCCGGTCGTCGCGCCCGCATCACGAGCATCAGCACCGCACCGAGCGCCAGGATGCCGAATCCGATGAAGAACACCAGCCCGATACCACCGATCGCCGCACCGCTGCCGTTCTCCGGGTTCATGCTCTCACCGATGGCGATGACGAACACGATCGCCAGCATCAGCCCGCCCAACAGCGGGAACAGGAATTTGAAGATGATGTTGTGGGCGTTGGCGAACAGTTCTCGCCGGAAGAACCAGACGCAGGCGAACGCGGTGATGCCGTAGTACCAGCAGATCATGATGCCCAGCGCGGCGATGGTGTCCCAGAGCGCATTATCGGACAGCAGCTTGACCACGGTGTAGAAGCCGGCGGTGACGACACCGGCGACCACTGTCGAGTAAACCGGGGTCAGGAAGCGCGGGCTCACCTCGGCGAAACGGGCCGGGAACGCCCTGTAGGCGCCCATCGCGAGCATCGCGCGGGCCGCGGGCAGGAAGGTGGTCTGCAGGCTGGCCACCGAGGAGGCGAACACCGCCAGGTAGAGCAGCGGACCGAACCACCGACCCAGCACCGGGTCGGCCAGCGCACCGAAGACATTCTCCGAGTTCTCCGGGTTGCCCAGGCCCAACCCCTCCTCTCCGACGCCGGCGTACATCATCACGGCGACCGCGATCAGCAGATAGGTGATCAGGATCGACGTCACACACAACAGCCCGGCCCGGCCCGGCACCTTGGTCGGATCCTTGGATTCCTCACCGAGGGTCAGGCAGGTGTCCCAACCCCAGAACGCGAAGATCGAGCCGGTGAGGCCGACGGCGAACACGGCCAGCGTCAGCCCGGTGAAGGGGTTGAACCAATCCAGGTCGAAGCTCAGGCCGGCCGGGGCATCACCACGGCTCACGTGCACGAAGGCGGTGACCGCGAACGCCACCAGTACCACCAGCTGAAAACCCACCAGCACGAACTGGACTCGCTCGCTGGTCGTGATGCCACGACTGGCGATCAACGTCGCCAACGCGATGAACACCAGGGTGGTGACGATGTTGACCATGACATTGCCCGCCAGATCGGCGATGCCGGGCTGATTGAACACGCGTGCGATCAACAGGTAGAAGAATTCGACGGCGATCGCCGCCAGGTTGGACAGCACGATGATCGAGGCGACCACCATGCCCCATCCGCACATCCACCCCACGTAGGGTCCGAAGGCCTTGGTGGACCAGGTGAACGACGCCCCGCAGTCCGGTGTGCGGGAGTTCAGTTCGCGGTAGGCATAGGCGGTCAAGAACATCGGGATGAACCCGGCGATGAAGATCGCCGGCATCTTCAGACCGACCGCGGCGACGATCACCCCGATGCTCGCGGTCAGGGTATAGCCCGGTGCCACGCACGAGATCCCGAGCATGGCACCGGACAGGGTGCCGACCTTCCCCTCGGCGAGACCCTTGGAGACCGATCCGGTGCCCGCTTCCGAACTGCTCGTGGTCACGAGACCTCCTGGTCGGCAGTGCTGGGAACGACGATCATCGGAACCTCCAGCACCCGTAGCATCTTGGCCGCCGTCGATCCGAGGAACAACCGCCGGGGTGCGGCCAATCTGCTGGAGCCGACCATGATCACGTCCCCGTCATGCCAGGGCAGTCGGCTCACGGCATCCTCCACCGAGCTGCCGTCGGCCACCGTGGCCGTGACCGAAAAACCCTCGGGCAGTGATTCCTTGGCTTCATTCAAGGTCCGGTGAGCGTGGGCGAGCGCGCGCTCGCGCGACGCCTCGGCATCCCCACGCAGTGATCCGAACATCGGGTCGAGGGCGACCAACGAGACCAGTCGCAACGGGACATGCGCCCGCTCGCACGCCCGTACCGCGACGTCCAGCAGCACACCGGCACCGGCGCGCTCACCGATGGCGCAGGTCACCTCCCGCACCCGCGCGGCGGACGACGACCGGGTTCCTCTGGGCGCCACCGCCACCGGCACATGGGAGGAATGCAGCAGATCGTTGACCACCGAGCCGAGTGTGAAACTGCCGACCAGTCCGCCACCCGCGCCGCCGACGATCACCGCCTGCGCGCCGAGGCGCCGCACCTCGCTGAGCAGACCGTCGGCTGCCGAGTCGCTGAAACTCACATGCGCATGTGCGACGACGTCATCGGGCACCGTCGCCAGCGCATCGGCCAACCACTCATGCGCCTGCTGGGCCAGCAGTTCGTCGTACCCACCGGTGGTCACCATCGCAGGTACCCCACGATCGGGGGGCAGCACCATGCATATGTCCAGTTCGGCGGCCAGGCTCCTGGCCAATCGGACGCCCAGCGCGACCGCATCCGCTCCGCCGGGGGTGGCGAGGTATCCCACAGCCAATCTCATCAGGACATCCTGTCAACGCAGGGGCCACCCGCACAGGCATTTGAGCCTACGAAATCAGTCGTTGTACTCCGCCGTGCCGTCGTCGAGCACCACCCGGGCACCGGATCCGTCGGGTTGGGCTGCCTCGGTGCGGAACACCGCGCGGTGTCCTTCGGTGCGCCAGATCGATGTCGTGAGGGTCTCACCGGGGAACACCGGTGAGCTGAATCGCGAGGCGATCGCGGTGACCTTGGTGGCGTCCCCGCCGCCGAGCTCGGCGACCAGGGCCCGGCCCGCGACGCCATAGGTGCACAGTCCGTGCAGGATCGGGCGGGGAAACCCGGCCAAGGTCTGAGCGAACCACGGATCACTGTGCAGCGGGTTGCGGTCGCCGGAGAGTCGGTACAACAGAGCCTGGTCATCGCGCGTGGTCAGTACGACCTGCGCGTCGGGGGCGCGGCCGGGGAACTCAGGTGCGGGCGGCCGCTGCCCGGGTTGGCCTCCGAACCCGCCCTCACCCCGGATCACCACGGTGGTCAGGGTTTCCACCATGACCGCACCACTGTCGGGGTCGGCTCCGATGCCCTTGAGCATCACCACCGCATTCTTGCCTGCTCCCTTGTCCTGGATGTCGGCGACCTCGGAATGCACACGCAGACTGCCTGCCGGCGGCAGCGGCGCGAACACCCGGATCTCCTGCGACCCGTGCAACAGCATGCTGAAGTTGAACGATCCGATCAGCATCGCGGCGCCGAAGGGCGAGCACGCGATCACGGCGAACGTCGGCAACACCTGCTGCTCGATTCCGTGGCTGTTCTCGGTGGTGAACGCCAGGTCGTCGACCCCCGCGCCGACACCGAGCGCATAGAGCAGTGTCTCGCGATCGGTCCAGGTGAAGGTCTGGGCGTCGGACTTCGCGCCGACGGCATTCGGGTCGATGGGCATGCGGGCGATCCCTTCGCGGCGGGCTTTCAGGGTATGAGCGCCGACGATAGCCCACGGAGCCGAGCCGCCGGCCGGGATCACTTGATCATGAGGTTCACCAGGATCACCGCCAATCCGATACCGGCATTGCCGAGACCGACGGCCAGTGCACCCCAGCGGGAGTAACCGCCGAGGCGACCGGCCAGCAGACCCCAACCGAAGAGCAGTGCCGCGTTCATCAGCAAGATGATCGAGGTGAATCCGAGGGTGTCCAACCCGTCCGGGCCCTCGACATCGTCGCGCCAGGCGAAGATGTGGGCCAGCCACAAGGCGATCACCGTCGGGATGGACGCCAGCACCATGGGGATGCCGGTCAGCATCGAGGAGCCCAGATCCCGCCAGAAACCCTTCTCCGCGTTGACCTGATGCGTCGAGACGTGCTGTCCGTAGCTGCGCGTGACGGCGGCGATCGCGACACTGATGGCCACCCACAAGGCCGAATAGCTGGGTGCTTGACCCACCGGAATGGCGGCCAGGGTCGCGCTGGCGAACACCGTCCCGATCACACCCCCGTATATGTCGTTGGCGGACAGAGATTTCCACCGAGCAGGCAGCATCGGGTCGTCGGTCATGGTGTGGTCCTCAGTTCTCGGTGTGGCGCTTCGTCAGTGTCATCACGGCGTGGCCCGACACCGACATCGAGGCGCAAGGCATCGACCAGACGTCGGTACAGTGCACACCGCTCGATCAGCTCATCATGACGCCCCCGGTCGATGATACGGCCGCGATCCATCACGATGATCGTGTCCGCATCGATGACGGTCGAAAGACGGTGCGCAATGGTGACGACGGCGCGTTGTCGTGCCTGTTGCCGAATGACATCGTGCACAGCTGATTCGGAGAGCCCGTCGATCTGAGCGGTGACCTCGTCCAGGAGCAGCGCCTCGGGTTCGGCCAGCAGTGCCCGCGCCAACGCGACACGTTGACGCTGTCCGCCCGAGATGGTGGCCGCCTGGACATCGGTATCGAGACCCTGCGGTAGTCCGTCGACGAGGTCGGACAGTCGGAGCTGCGCGATGACCGCATCGATATCCCCTTGCGAAGCAGCCTGGTTGGCGAACACCAGGTTGTCGCGAAGACTTCCCGGCAGCAGCGGACTGTCCTGCTCGACATAGCCGAGTCGTTCCCGCACACCACTGCTGCCCAAGTCTGCATACGGCGAGCCGGACATCAGCAGTCGGCCCGCATCGGGTTCGATGAACTTGAGCATCAGGGCGAACAATGTCGTCTTCCCGGCACCGGAGGGGCCGACAATCGCGGTGTGTCCATGTCGGGGCACCTCGAGGTCGACATCACGAAGGATCTGTGGGCCGTCGGCGCGGTACCGGGCACTGACCCGCTCGAGTGTGATGACCGGGTCATCGGCCTCGCCGGCGGGCAGGGTCGATGCAGATCCGCCGGAGCGCTCCGGCGGCAATGCCTGCACGTCCCTTATCCGGCCTGCCGCCGCGATACCCGCCTGCAGCGTGGTCAGGTGGGTACTCAGTTCCATTGCAGGACCCAGCAAACCCACTGCATAGAGCAGAAACGCCACCAGCGTGGACATGCCGAGCTGCCCGATGGCAACGAGATAGGCACCCCCGCAGACGATCACAAGGGTAGCGGCCTGTACTCCGGAGAAGGTCACGCTCCACACCAGCGCCTCTCGTCGTACGGCGCGAAGGCCGTGCCCCCGCGACTCGTCGGCAAGGTTGAGCAGACCGCCGGCCTGACGGTCCTCCGCCCTGGCGACCTTGACGGTCTTGACGGCGCGCAGTGTTGCCTCCAGCGACCCGCCGAGACGGCCCAGTGAACCCTGCGCTTGCTCCTGCGCCTGCCCGATCGCCGGCATCAGGACCGCGAATACCACCGCGACGAGAACCATTGCCGCGATGGTGATCGCACCCAGCAACGGATTCAGGTACACCATCAGAATCAGCGTTCCGATCACGGTGATGGTGCCGTTGACCAGGCCTACCGCACTGGAGGATGCGGCCTCCCGCAACAGCACGGTGTCACTGGTGACTCGAGTCACCATCTCGCCGCTCGGTCGCGCCTGCAATGGCGTCAGCCGGGCGCGTAGGAAGCGCA
The DNA here is from genome assembly GCF_006715585.1 of Arthrobacter sp. SLBN-53. Taxonomy (NCBI): domain Bacteria; kingdom Bacillati; phylum Actinomycetota; class Actinomycetes; order Micrococcales; family Micrococcaceae; genus Arthrobacter; species Arthrobacter sp. SLBN-53. The sequence continues at coordinate 4,065,711 of NZ_VFNN01000001.1, read as the reverse complement.
GGACCATGCCCTGGCGGGCGTCGTAGACGATGTTTTCCGCCAGCGTCCCGAGCACGATCCATTGCCGCCAACTCAAGATGGTGCCGACGACGATCAGCCCGGCCAGCAGCATCACCGGTGCGCCGAATCGGTTGCCCGGCAGGCCGATCGCGTCCAGCACCCATCGGGTGACCAATGGTGTCGCGAGTTCGGCTGCCGACACGCCCAATCCCAGCATCAGAGCCAGCACGAGCTTGCCGCGGTGCGGACGGGCGAACCCCCACAACACGGACAGCCTGGTCGGCCGTTTCGCATCGGGGAGATCGGTCGTCGAATCGATACCCATACAGAAAATTAGGACATAGATGTCCGATTTTCGTCAAGTTATGACCGATAGCCGGTCAATGAGGCATCATGAGTGCATGCCGACAACAGGTCCCCCGCCACGGTTGCGTGACCGCACCCGCGCGGCCTTGCTCACGGCGGCCATCGACGTGCTGACCGACAACGCGGCAGCGTCGATGAGCGATATCGCCAAGGCCGCCGGCGTCGCTCGAAGCACACTCAATCGCTATTTCCCCGACCGCGCCGCTCTGACCGAGGGCATCGAGGCATTCGTCGAGGCCGAGTACGAAGAGGCCGTCCGGGACGCTCGTACATCCGAAGGCACCGGGCTGGCCGCCTACCTGCGCATCGTCGACGAAATGCTCGAGCGACTCGACAGCCTCGGCTGGTGGATGCGGGCAGGTGCGGATGCCGACCCCGATGATTTCGACTGCGAATCCGACGCAGGCATCATCGCCGTCATCCAACGCGGGCAACAGGACGGCTCGGTCGATAGCCACTTCACCCCGCTGTTCATGGTGGGCGCCACGTGGTCGCTGCTGACCGCGGCGCACATGGACATTCGGCATGGCAAGCAACCCCGACGGGAAACCCGCGACATGTGTCGCAACGCACTGGCGAAGGTCGCCGGCGCGGGTGAACCGGCTATGTGACGGTCGGCGTGCCCATACGGCGACAAACTGCGTCCAGTCGGCGGAGACATACCGCCGCCCGGCGGATTCCGCACAGCTCGACACGTTGACACGCTGTTGTCATGTCAGAGAGTCTCCAGGCCCCCGCAGAAACACATGCCATCACGAGTCCCGTTGCCACTGCGGCGCCGGCCCGATCAAGGGCCTCCACCCGGATCTACCGCGTCGCGGCAGGTGTCGGTATCGCCGTCGGCGGTGTCATCATCGCCGGCGCGATCTTCATGTTCGGTCTTCTGATCGGCAGTCAGTCGAGCATGGGCTGGGACGATCCCGGCTATACCGGCATTGGCTACGAATCCGATTGGCACATGGGCATGTTCGACGGTGACGACGCGGCATTCTGGGGTGAGTGGAACGAACCCGGCGACGCCGAACCGAGTTCGCCGAACAACACACAGCCGGCACCCGCCCGCTGATCGCCGACACGGCTCTCCGCGGGGAACCGAGGTCCGAAGTCATCCGGGCAGCGGCAGATACAACGACAGCCGGTATCCCCCGTCGGCCAGCCCACCGGACGACAGCGACCCGCCCAGGAGTTCGGCACGTTCACGCAAGCCCAGCAGACCGTAGCGATCGCTGGGCAAGCGATCGGGTGTCCGGGTCGGCGCAGCATTCGTCAGCGTCACACTCACTCGCTGGGCGTTGATACCCAGCTCGAGTGCCGCGGGAGCCCCCGGCGCGTGCTTGGCGATGTTCGTCAAACCCTCTTGGACCGCTCGGTAGATGGCTCGTTGTACCGCTGCGGGAGTTCGTACCGCAGGGTCGATTTCGGCGCTGACCTCGATGGCGATCCCCGAGTTGGCCACCAACGCGTCGATGTCCTCGATACCGCGGGGCGGATCAAGGCCCTCGGGCTGCCCGCCCGATGCCCGCAGCACCCCGACCATGTCCCGCAGTTCGTCGAGAGTCTGCACGCTGAGCTTCCGAATGGTCCGCGCTGTTCTCGCGGTCGCCTCATCGGGTGCCGTCACCTGAAGCGCACCCGCCTGCACCGCGATCAGGCTGACCTGATGCGACACCACATCGTGCATCTCTCTGGAGAGGTTGGTGCGTTCCCGCGCCAGCGCCTTGTCGACGATCAGTTCTTGTTCGTGCCGATGGGCCCGGTCGATTTCGACCAATTTCGCCGACAACTCCGCCCGAGCTCGCATCAGTAGACCCAGAAGCAACGGAGCACCGGTGAACAAAATCGCGTAGACAATGTCGAGTAAGCGGCTGGCGTTGGAGTACGGCGTCTCCCAGACGCTGGTGTAACACACGAAAACCACTGCCGCACAACCATATATTCGCACCCGGCTGGTGCGTTCCTCGGCGACGGTATAGAGCGCGACGAGCGCCGCGACAACCGCCGAGCCCAGCACGAGCGCCGGGATGGTCGCGGCGAAGACGAGATAGGGAAAGCGATGACGCACTGCCAGGACTGCGACAGCAACGATCGCGAGGGTCATCTCACTCGTCGAGTAACCGCCGTCGAAGGCGTTGACTACGACATCGGCACCGGCGAGTCCGATGAGCAGCACATCGATCAGGAGACGTTGGCCCGGCGGCGGCAACCTACTGGCCATGCCGGTCGCCACTGTCGAGCACGCCGGCGCGCTGAGCCAGAATGGCGGCTTCGACCCGACTTCTGACCCGCAGCTTGGCCAGGATCGAACTGACCTGATCCTTCACGGTGCCGACACTGGTGTAGAGCGTGCCCGCGATCTCACCATTGGAACGGCCCCGTGCCAGCAATTGCAGCACCTCGGTTTCACGACCGGTCAATGCCTGCAGCCGCTGCGCCGCGTCTGGATCCACGGGGTCATCGAGGTAGCCCGAGATCACCTTCGGGCCGACGCCGCCAGACAGTACGAGACCACCAGCAGCCAGACTGCGTATCATATGCGGGAGTTGTTCGGGATCAGTATCTTTCAGCAGGTATCCGGTGGCACCCATGCGCAACGCGGCGGCGATGTACTCGTCTGCGTTGAAGGTGGTGAGCATGGCCACCGCCGGTGGCGATGACAGCTGCTGCAACTCGGACAGCACGGTCAGGCCGTCCTTGCCCGGCATGCGGATGTCCAGCAGTACGACATCGGGCTGGTGCTCACGAATCACGGCGAGAGCACCCACTCCGTCGGACGTGCCGACCACCTCGATATCGGCAACCGCCGACAGAATCAGCTCGAACCCGGATCGGATCAGCGCTTCGTCGTCGACGATCACCACCCTGGGCACGGGGACCTCCTCCACGCTGCAGTCGCCATTGCGAATGCTCCGGCCCCCACGGTAACCCCGGACGACGATCACACCTGCCCGGTCCACCGCCTTCACAGCCGGATGGTCGCGAGATTCACCTACGCGGCTGGTGGTCACGGCGCTAACCAGTGAGCCCGATACGGCGTGCGAGCCACGGCAGTTCGACCGACAGTCCAGCCGAGAACGCTCGCCAGTCATGAGCGCCCGGCACCTCGGTCAGGTGGCTGTCCATCCCCGCCGCTCTGGTCGCCTCGAGCACCTTGACGGCATCGGGCCTGTTGTCCCGATCTGAGCTGCCGATCACGATCGCACCCGCGCAGCCGGAGAAGCGGCTCTTTCGCAAAATGTCGGCTGGATTGACCTGTTCGAATCGACGCTCGTCACCTCCGAACGCCTCCATCACGGTCCGCGCCCGGTCACCGAGCGACGGTTCCGCGGCGCCGGCGATGTCGATGAATGTCGGATAGACCGTGGGATGGTTGGTGGCCAACTGAAGCGCACAGGTACCGCCATAGGACGCCCCCGCCACCGCCCACGCCGTCGGTCGGACATCGACTGTCAATCTGGCCTTGATCCACGCGGGCACGTCGATGGCCAGATACGTTGCGCTGTTCCCGCGGCGCGAATCGAGGCACAGCGGATCGGCCAGCTGGCTTCCCGTCGCGTCCGGGACCACCACCACAGGCGCCAGGCCGTCATGTGACCCAGCAAACGCGTCCATGATCTGGGGCAGCTTTCCGGCGCTGATCCAGTCCTGGGGACCTCCCGGTTGTCCCGCCATCAAGACCAGCACCGGCAGCCGTGGCGGAACGTCGGTGAAGTACGCCGGCGGCAGATAGATCCGGGCGGGCCGTGCGGCGAAGCCCGACACGGTCGCCGGTATCACCGCCGAGGTGATCTTGCCGCGCCGGCTGAGCCCTGCCGGACTCGCCCACATCTTGTCCAATGGACCGTGCGCGCTCACCGGCAGGGACTTCTGATGTCGATCAGGAAGCATGATGTCGTCGACACGGGTGATCCCGAATGCGTCCCGCACCGTCGGATACGCGGCGAACACCATATTGATCTGGTTGAGACACGCTGCCACGACCACCACCGCGGTCAGGACGGTGATGGCCGAGCGTCCCGGTGAGACACGCAAGATCATGACCGCGACGGCAAGGGACACCGCGAGGACGATGGCCCCCAACCAGACGTACACCGAGACCGGCAATCGGTCGGGAAAAATCGCCCACACGTCACGCACCAGGTAGACGCCGATCAGCGGCACCGCCACTGCCGTCGCCACACACACCACGGATGTCTTGACGATCACTCGTGGTGACTGCGCAGCGCGATACACCTGCGCCACGAGCCACATCCCCGCCGCTATCGCCATGACCGACAACGCCACCGGTGCCGGACCGCTCAGCAACGACCACTCGAGCATCGGTCGGCTACAGGGCACCAGGCGCCAGCAAGCCGTTCGCCCGCAGCAGATGAATGCCGATCACTATCGCCAGTGTGATGACCATCGAGGCGACCACCACCGCAATGGCAGCAGCGCGCGCACGTGCGTCCGACTGTGGGGATGATGTCGCCGGGTGCCTGGTTTTCTTCACGACGCCAGCCTTGTCGCCCACAACGCGCCCCGGCATCGGCCATCCGGCCATCTCCCTCCGCCGACTGGCTGAATCTCGTTCGTCGGTCGATACAGTCGGCCACCCGCTCCCTAACATTACCCTAGGGGGTATGGTATAAATCTGAAATCGGATCGCCATTCCCGATCTGTCCGTCCCGGTGCACCCGACCGTCCGCGCGCGGCCGAACGTGGCACAGCCAGGGCGCAACGCTTTTCGTCATCGCTTGTGCGCAAACCGCAGCAACGAAGGGAACATCGCTGTGAACATGCTCGTGAAGGCGTGGGTGCCGATCACGGTATCCATCGCCGTCGCCATCGGTGGTGTGGCCGTGGTACACCTGCGCGATGCGTTCGGGTCCGAGCCGATCTTCACCGCCACCGGACGGGGTGCCCAGCCGCTTGATCCCACCTTCGTCAAGCATGTGACCTACGACGTCTACGGCCCCGCCGGGACGGCGGGGAGCGTGAACTACCTCGATATGGGCGCCACGACGCACCAGGTCGATTTCACCTCTCTGCCATGGACATTGACGATCACAACGACCACACCCGCAGTACTGGCAAGCGTGGTTGCCCAGGGCGACGGTTCGAACATCAGCTGCCGGATAACCGTCAACGGTGTGGTGAAGGCCGAACAGTCGGCCGCCGGGCACGACGCACAGATCTCGTGTCTGGCGAAAGCCGCATGACCCACGACACGCAGACCCGGCCGGCCGCCATGCGGTTCATCCGCCGGTTCGCTGTCCCGATACTCATCGGCTGGTTCCTGTTGACCTTGGGAATCAATGTTCTGGTCCCGCAGATCGAGACCGTGGCCCGCGAGCACGCCGTCACCATGTCGCCCCACGACGCACCCGCGATGATCGCCACTCGCCACATCGGCGCGACCTTCGACGAGTTCAACTCCGACAGCATGGCAATGGTTGTGCTGGAAGGTGACACAGCGCTGGGCGACGAGGCGCGCACGTACTACCAGGACCTCGTGCGCGCCCTACGCGCCGACAGTGCACACGTTCAACACGTACAGGACGTCTGGGGAGACCCGCTGACGGCGGCCGGCGTGCAGAGCAGAGACGGTAAAGCCGCGTACGTACAGGTCAACCTGGCCGGCGACCAAGGTAGTACGGAAGGTATCCGGTCGGTCGAGGCGGTACGCACCATTCTTGAGCACTCGCCGCCACCGGCGGGACTCAAGGTCTATCTGACCGGCTCAGCGGCGCTAACCGCAGATATGAACGAGGCAGCCGACCAAAGCATGCTGCTCATGATGGGCGTCACCGGCGTGGTCATCATGATCATGCTGCTCATCACCTACCGGTCGGTCGTCACGATGCTGCTCGTGCTGGTCATGGTCGGGTTCGAAATGGGCACGGCAAGAGGGGTCGTCGCACTGCTGGGTGATATGGGCGTACTCGGCTTCTCGACGTTCGTGGTCGCGATGCTGTCTTCTCTTGCGATCGCGGCCGGTACCGATTACGCGATCTTCCTGATCGGCCGCTACCAGGAGGCACGCCGGTCCGGCGAGGACCGAGAGTCGGCCTACTACACCATGTTCCGCGGCACGGCGCACATCATCGTGGGTTCGGGACTCACCATCGCCGGCGCAACCCTGTGCCTGCACTTCGCGCGTCTGTCGTATTTCAAGGCACTGGGCATACCCTCGGCGATCGGGCTGGTGGTGGTGGTCGCCGGAGCACTGACAGCCGCGCCGGCGGTCGTGGTCGTCGCCAGTCGCTTCGGACTTTTGGACCCCACGCGCGAGCCGAACGTCCGACGGTGGCGGCGCATCGGCACCGTCACCGTGCGTTGGCCTGGCGCCGTGTTCGCCGCGACGCTCGCCATCGCGCTTCTCGGCATCGCGTTCGTGCCGACGATGGAGGTCAACTACAACGACCGTTTCTACATATCCAAGGACCTCCCGTCCAACGTGGGTTATGCGGCCGCCGAGCGTCATTTCAGCGCGGCCACGATGAACCCGGACATCCTGATGGTCGAGACCGACCACGATATGCGTAACAGCGCCGACATGCTCGTACTGGACAAGATCGCCAAGGAAGTCTTCCGAACGCCCGGGATTGCGATGGTGCAGAGCATCACCCGCCCTTTGGGTGGGCCCATGGATCACAGTTCGATACCGTTCCAGATCAGCGCCCAGTCAGTCCCGATCCAACAAAACCTGCAGTTCATGAAGGATCGCACCGCCGATATGCTCACCATGAGCGATGACCTCGGCGCCATGATCACGTCGATGAAAAAATTGGAGGCCGCACTCTCTCGGATGGGTGGAGCCACCGATCGAATGGTCGGCGACATGACCACAGCCAAGGCCACACTCGACGAGGTACGCGATCATCTGGCCAATTTCGACGACGTGGTCCGACCGTTGCGCAATTACTTCTACTGGGAGCCGCATTGCTTTGACATTCCGGCGTGCTCGGGTGTCCGATCGATCTTCGACGCCATCGACGGCGTGGACAAGTTCAGCGACGATATGCGTGTCCTGGTGGACGACACGCGTGATGTCAGTGCCGTGGTCCCCGACATGCTCGCCCAGTTCCGGCCGATGATCACGATCGCCGAATCGATGCGCAGCACCTTGTTGACCATGCACAGCAGTTTCTCCGGACTGGTCACTCAGATGACGCAGATGACCGACACGGCCAGCGCCATGGGCCAGGCCTTCGATGCCGCCAAGGGCGGCGACTACTTCTACCTCCCCCCGGAGGCGTTCCAGAACCCGGACTTCCAGCGCGGACTTGAGTTGTTCCTCTCACCGGACGGTAAGGCCGCGCGATTCATCATCACCCACGAAAAGGATCCGGCGACCCCCGCCGGTATTGCAGCCGTGACGCCAGAACTCGAAGCCGCCCACGAAGCCGTCAAGGGCACAAGTCTCACCGAAGCGACGTTCTACCTGACCGGCACCGCGGCCATCTACCGCGACATCCAGTCCGGGGCGCATTACGACCTGTTGATCGTCGGCGTCGCAGCACTGACATTGATCTTCATCGTGATGTTGTTGATCACCCGAGCATTGGTCGCCTCGCTGGTGATCGTCGGCACGGTGTTGCTGTCCCTCGGCGCCGCCTTCGGGCTGACGGTGCTGATATGGCAGTACGGGTTCGGACTCGAACTCAACTGGATCGCCCCGGTGTTCGGTCTGATCATCCTGTTGGCCGTCGGGTCGGATTACAACCTGTTGCTCGTGTCACGGTTCCAGGAAGAAATCGGCGCCGGGCTGCGCACCGGAATCATCCGGTCGATGGGTGAGACGGGCAGCGTGGTCACCGCCGCGGGGTTGGTGTTCGCCTTCACCATGATGTCCATGGTGGCCAGCGATCTCAGTTCGATCGGTCAGGCGGGCAGCACGATCGGCATCGGACTGCTCTTCGACACACTCATCGTGCGTTCGCTCATGACACCGTCCATCGCGGCACTGCTCGGACGATGGTTCTGGTGGCCGATGAGGGTCCACAACCGAGCGACACATACCCACACGGGTATAGTGACAACCACCACAGGATAGGCGGGAAGGCGTTGAGCATGATCGACGATCAGCAGAGCATCGAGGCGATCCTCGCACGGCTGAAACGCGCACAAGGGCAGCTCGGCGGTGTCATCAACATGATCGAACAGGGCCGAGACTGCAAAGCCGTTGTCACACAGCTCGCCGCGGTATCGCGGGCGCTGGACAGAGCGGGTTTCAAGATCGTGGCCACCGGTATGCGCGAATGCATCGTCGCAGACAAGGAGGGCGGCACCGCGCCCATGTCGGAAGCCGAACTGGAGAAGCTGTTCCTGGCGCTGGCCTGAGCAGTCTCAGCCGTCGACCCGCCAACTTGCGTCGCGATAGACCAAGCGCGCCGTGAGCACCGCCGCAACCGCCAGCGACGCGGTGAAAAGCCAAGCACCGACGGAGCGCGAGTCGGATTCTGCGCGCGGCCGGCTCACGCGCGCCTTCGTTCAGGTAGCGGGTGGTATCCAGCGCCATCTGCCGGTCGTAGGCATCGGGGTCAGCTCCCCGGATACTCCGGAGGCAGCAATGTCGGCTCGCGCGATACCGCGGAAGAAAGTACAACGCACCCAGCGCCGCCGCGGCGTAGACCAGCGCGATGGCCACCATGCGGGCCGGTGGCACATCATGGATGTTCCCGCCGGCCACCAGGTCTCCGAAGTTCGCCTCGGAGACGATCCATCGGCCGAAGCCGGTATCCGCCAGGGCGGTCCACGCCGAGGCGCCCAACAGCCCGCCGGGAATCGCCAGTAGGGCATCTCGGCGACCTTCTCCGATCGCCATCAGCGCAGTGCCCGGCAGGTAGCCGCTGAGCGCCAGACCGACTCCGAACAAGATCCCACCCAGCACCACACCGTAGATGTAGGTCGGCTTGGGCGAGAAGTGCATGGCAAGTCCGGAAGCGTGCAGGCCGTACAGCAGAACCGAACCCAGCGCGGTGACCAGCAGGAAGCAGGCCGGCAGGAGCCGGTCGATCAGTCGTGCAGCCCTGATGATCGTCTCGGGATTGCCGATGCCCCACAGCGAGGCGATGGCGCCGAACCCGACCCCCAGCGGGAGACCGACCCACATCGGGGCAGTGATCGCGTTCATGACCTCGCCTGCGCTTCGTCATCGCACCTCATCGCTGGTACCCCCTCGCTCACGGCCGACCTTCTGGCCTAAATATACCGTAGGGGGTATGGTAAAAAGCGAGCGGACAATCGGCAGTTCGAGTTCACCGATCCACCGGGCCGTGCCGCCGGTCGATGCTCGTTTCTCACCACCGAAAGGAATTACCGTGTGTCGCTCTGTCAAATGCCGCAACTGCGGCAAGACCACCTGGGCCGGCTGCGGAGCGCATGTTGACGCCGTGCGCCGCACCGTACGACCCGACGACTGGTGCGAGGGCCACACCTCGCCACCCCCGCCCCGAAGCAGGTGGAACCCGTTCCGCCGCAACCCTAACTGAGGGAGAAGACCTGATGACAGGTTCCGTCGCACCCCAGATCGACGTCGCCGATGCCGAAGCGCTGGTGAACCAGGGGCGGGCGCTGGTGAACCAGGGGCGGGCACTCTTACTCGACGTCCGCGACGACTTCGAATGGGTCGCCGGTCACGCACCCGCAGCCACCCATTGCGCACTGGCAGAACTCACTCCCGAGCGCTACCGCGGATCGACCGTCGTGGTCATGTGCCGATCCGGAGGCCGATCACAGAAGGCCGCCGACGCACTGTGTACAGCAGGAATCACTGCGGTGAACCTGACCGGAGGCATATCCGCCTGGCAGGCGACCGGACGTGCCGTCGTCCGCGACGACGGGTCCGCCGGGACCGTCGCATAGCGCACACCGCCGCCGGAATACAGACGCCCAGACCGCCGTTCCTATACCCATAGGGGTATAAAAGAGATCGCGCACAGGGCGCTCACACCCGGCTACAGAAGGAGCCAGATCATGATCTTCGAGCAGTACTATCTCGAATGCCTTTCGCACGCCTCGTATCTCATCGGCGATCAGACCACCGGCCGGGCGGTCGTGGTTGATCCGCAGCGCGATGTCTCGGCCTATGTCGAAGACGCCAACCGCCTCGGTCTGACGATCGAGATGGTGATCGAGACGCACTTTCACGCAGACTTCCTCTCCGGGCATCTAGAGCTCGCCGAGGCCACAGGCGCGCAGATCGTCTACTCATCCGTCGCACAAACCGAGTTCGAGTCGGTGGGCGTGGCCGACGGAGAGCGGCTGGCACTCGGCCAGGTGATTCTGGAGTTCCGCCACACACCGGGCCACACACCGGAGTCGATGAGCATCGTCGTGTTCGAGAATGCCGCGGAGACAGAGCCATTCGGCGTGCTGACCGGCGACACGCTGTTCATCGGTGATGTCGGCCGGCCGGATCTGCTGGCTTCGATCGGACACACCCGCGAAGAACTCGCCAGCGCGCTCTATGACTCCCTGCACGACAAGCTCATGACGTTGCCGGACCAGACGCGAGTGTTCCCCGCGCATGGCGCCGGCTCGGCATGCGGTAAGAACCTCTCCACCGAACTGTCATCGACGATCGGTGAGCAGAAAGCGACGAACTACGCACTCCGGGCACCGGACAAAGCCACCTTCATGGCACTGGTCACCGAGGGCCAGGCGCCCGCGCCGGGCTACTTCGCCTATGACGCGATACTCAACCGGAAGAACCGGGCCCTGCTCGACGAGGACGAGATGCCCGCGGCGTTGTCCTTTGACCAGGTGCAGTCGGCGCTGGCCGCCGGGGCGGTCCTCGTCGACGCGCGTAGTGCGGAGGATTTCGCGCTCGGGCATCTGCGCGGCGCGATCAACATCGGTCTCGCCGGCCGCTATGCCGAGTATGGCGGATCGGTGTTGCCCCACGACGCCGATATCGTTCTGATGACCGACCCCGGACAGGAGCGCGAAGGCAAGAACCGGTTGGCGCGTATCGGGTTCGACCGCGTGATCGGATATCTCGCTGATCCCGAAGAGGCCATGTTCACCCATGCCGAGGAGGTTCGGACAGCATCCCGATTGACCGCTGCGGCGTTCGACGAGCGCATCACGTCGATCCCGGACCTGCAAGTGGTCGATGTCCGCAAACCGACCGAAGTGGCAGATGGGGCAGTCGCCCAGGCGCTCAACATTCCCGTCGGCGATCTGCCGGGAAGGCTCGACGAGCTGGATCCGCAACGACCGACCGTCGTGTACTGCGCCGGCGGCTATCGCTCGTCGGCCGCGGCCAGCCTGCTGCGCAGGGAGGGCTTCACCGACGTCAGCGACATCCTCGGCGGCTACGGCGCCTGGGCCGAGTCGCATCAGCACGCCTGATCACCGAGGGGGTTCACATCCATGTCGAATGTCACCACGCATCGTGTCCTCATCATCGGAGGGGGAACGGCAGGCATCACGGTCGCGGCGCGGTTACACCGCCGGGGGTATAGCGATGTCGCACTGATCGAACCGTCCGACACCCACTACTACCAACCCCTGTGGACCCTGGTCGGTGGCGGACAAGCGCGCGCCGCGAGCACGCAAAGACCGATGCACTCGGTCATTCCACCATCCACCACGTGGATCAAACAGAGCGTGCGCACCTTCGATCCCGACAACAACTCCGTGACATGCGCCGACGGGTCCGTCCACGGATACGATGCGCTCGTCGTCTGCCCCGGTATCCAGCTGGATTGGAGCAAAACCGACGGTCTGTCCCGTGCCATCGGACACGATGGGGTTTCCTCCAACTACCGCTACGATCTGGCTCCCCGCACCTGGCAGATGATTCGGGGACTCCGATCCGGCACCGCGGTGTTCACGGTGCCGAGCGGACCCATCAAATGTGCCGGTGCCCCTCAGAAGATCGCCTACCTGGCCAGCGACTATTGGCGCAAGCAGGGGGTTCTCGATGACATCGACGTCCATCTGATCATGCCCACACCGCGACCGTTCGGGATCACGTCCATCGCCGACAGCCTGGACAAGGTCATCGACGATTACGGGATTTCGCTTCATGTGAACTCCGAGATGACAGCTGTCGACCCGTCGGCTCGTACCGTGCAGATCGCCGGTGAAAGCGGCACCACGACAATGTCTTATGACTTCCTGCACGCTGTCCCCCAGCAGTCGGCGCCGGATTTCATCAAGGCGAGCCCGCTGTCTGTCAAGGACGCCAACGGATACGTCGCCGTCGACAAACACACCATGCAGCATGTGCGCTACCCGAACGTGTTCGCACTCGGTGACGTGGCGTCGACGCCGAACTCCAAGACGGGCGCGGCAATCCGAAAGCAGGCACCCGTGGTCGTGCACAACATCGACGCGGTGTTGAACGGGCGGGCCGCGACGGCCAACTACGGCGGGTATTCGTCATGCCCCATCGTCACGTCGTCAAAGTCCATGCTGCTGGCGGAATTCGACTACGACCTCACGCTCAGACCGAGCTTTCCGCTGCTCGACCCGAGCGTGCCGCACCGGCCCTATTGGTACGTCAAGAAGCACGGGTTACCACTGATGTATTGGAACTTGATGTTGAAGGGGCTGGCGTAGAGCCCGGCCCCGGCCCGAAGGATTCGCGATGATCATTCCGCTCACACAACCCCTGGTCTCGGCGCCGTGAGTACCGTCGCACTGGCGCTGGCGCTGGGTGCGGTCATCGGCGTGCTGCTCGGCCTGCTCGGCGGCGGTGGTTCGATCCTGGCCGTGCCGGCGTTGGTCTATGTGCTGGGACTCAGCTTCGCGCAGGCGATCCCGCTGTCCCTCATCGTGGTCGGGTTGGCATCGGCGGTCGGCGCGCTGCCGAAGATCCGGCACCGTCAGGTGCAATGGAGATTGGTGGCTATCTTCACCCTGACCGGTATGCCTGCGACGGTTGTGGGAACCACGATCGGCAAGCACCTCCCCCAGAACGTATTGACCGTCGGATTCGCCCTCATCATGGTGATTGCCGGCGTGCGCATGCTGCGGGGTGGAGACAGCACGGGAACGGCGTGCCAGCTCACCGACGGCCGCATCGATTGGCGGCGCTGCGCCGGACGCTCCATCCCGGTCGGCGTCCTCGTCGGGCTGCTCACCGGCGCGTTCGGCGTCGGAGGTGGGTTCCTCATCATCCCGGCCCTGGTCCTGCTACTCGGTGTCGAGATGCCCACCGCCATCGGCACATCGCTGCTGATAATCACCGCAAATTCGGCCGCCGGAGTCGTGTCCCATCTCGGGACACCGATCGACTGGTCCATCGCCGCCGCATTCGCCGCCACGGCCATCCTCGGGTCCCTTCTCGCCGGGCATTGGGGGGTCCGACTGGATACGCAACGTCTCAACCGCTGGTTCGCCGTTCTGATTTTCGGCGTCGCTGCCTATCTCATCGTCGACACATGCCTGACCGCTCTCCCAGCGTGACCGGCCTCGACCGTGGGAGCGCTGCACATCCGGGCGTGGAGCGGGCGTGATTCGGGGTCCTGCCGCATCACAGCGGGTAGGTCTCGGTGGGTGCGGTCAGCCGCATATCGGCACGGCGAATGAGCATCGCACCGAGGGTCTGGACGACCGGGAATCGGTGCAGGGGCGTGAATTCTGAGGCACCGCTGAAGTGCACGCTGCCCTGGCCGGCCCACACCTCACCAGACAGCGCCGTCATCGTGGACGGCACGAGCTCGGTGATCGACGGTGCCTGGCCCGGGATCGGTGACGGGATCACGCGCAGGTTCATCGTCACGTTATCGCCCGCGGCGGTCAGGACCTGGCTGTCGAGCCGTTGGGTGGGAACGAACTGGGCTACGGCCAGGTCGAGGCCGGCGGGACGCTCCAACCTGGCGGTGATCAGACCGTCCAGCGTGGTGGTGTGGGTGGAGAAGGTGATGTCGGCCAGCATCTTCGGCCAACCCAGCCATTCCCGCCCGGCGATCATCGCCGGCTCGTTGGTGACATAGATGTGCGGGACGTAGCCCACGGACTGACCACCATGACTGCAGGCGATGCTCTGCACCACCTCACGGTAGGAGCCCGCGCCGCTGATCCCGTAGTTCAGAAACGACAGCGTGACCACCGGCTGGTCATCGAGTTCCAACGCATCGGGGATGATCGATGCGGCACTGTCCGCGTCGGTCAGGTAGGTGATGGACAGCATGTCCACATCACCGAAGTCGATGGTGGGTGTGATCTGGTAGGCCGGTGCGTGCACGGGAACGACGGGGGCGAAGCGATCCTTGGTGAGCAGTCCTCGGCGCGTCATGAGTTTCTCCTGGGTTTATCGACCGGTTGTTCGTGGTATCTGATTTCCTCTTCCAGATAAGCGATTTCGACCATCTCTCTGCGGCGAACCGACTTACGCCGTGGCCGCCCGGATACGCGTCCCGCGCGGCGCTCATGCTCGTCGATGCGCTGCCAACCACCCCGATCGACATGGGCGATCGAGCTGCCGTCGAGCGTGTCGACAAAGGACTGAGGCAGATCACGGGGCGTCGGCAGCAGGCCTTGTCGATGATCGTCGAGCAGCGCGGCGACGGTCTCGGCGGCGCACAGCTTGTTGGTGCCGATGACTCCGCTCGGACCCCGCTTGGCCCACCCTGTCACGTAGCGGCCGGTGAGGACCTGGCCCGCGGAGTCGAGGACGCGGCCACCCTGGTTGGGAATGCGTTGGGCGCCGTTGTCGAAGGCGAGCCCGTCGATCGGCCGGGCATCGAATCCGATACAGGACACCACGATGCCGGCGGCGAGCGATGACTCACCCTGTGCGGCGGACACGATGGTGACGGTCTCGACTCGGTCTGAGCCCGACACGGCGTGCAGTGATGCCGAGAACCTGAGGTGGATTCGCCTGTCGTGCCGGGGGCGACGGGTGGCGAGCTCGCGCAACAGCGCGAGCTTCTGCTCGCCGGCGAACGCAGCCGGGTGTGGTCGATCGGGCGGCGTGACGACGTCGACGAGATCGGTGGGGTCGACGATGATATCGACTCCGTCGAGGTGGGTCAGTGCCAGCAGTTGACTGAAGCTGAAGGCGGCGTGTTCCGGGCCGCGGCGGCCCAGAATGACGACCTCGCGAACTGCACCGTCAGCCAGACCATCCCGGGCGTGGTCGGCGATATCGGTATGCCCCATCCGGCCGCCGAGCAGGAGGACACGTGCGACGTCGAGCGCGACATTGCCGTTGCCGACGAGCACAGCCGTCGGATGGGTGGCAGCCACGATGGTGTCGGCGTGGTCGGGATGACCGTTGTACCAACCGACGACCTCGGCCGCGGTGAAGTTGCCGGGCAGATGCTCGCCCGGCACACCCAGTTGCCTGCCGACGGGAGCTCCCGCGGCGTAGAGGACCGCGTGATGATGCGCGAGTAGGTCATCGAGGCTGATAGCCGTGCCCACCTCGACATTGAAGTGGCACTTCAGGCGAGGGTGCGCGGCGGTGGCGGCGAAGGTCGTCGTGATCTGTTTGGTGTCCTGGTGATCGGGCGCAATCCCGGCTCGTGCCAGACCATAGGGCGTGGGCAACCTGTCGATCAGAGTGACGGTGACCTCTGGGCCCGCATCGAGCAGTTCTGCGGCGGCGTAGAAGCCGCTCGGACCGGCGCCCACCACCGCGACGGCAAGCGCTGCGCTGGTTGGCACGGGTGTCGCCGGCGGTACAGCCGGTGCTGCCGGATGCTCGGCCTTGCCGAAGTAGTCGGCGTTGATGGCGGCATAGGCGGCCTCAGCGGGCGGAAGTTCGTCGTCGGCGAAGATCGCATCGACAGGGCAGACGTCGGCGCACGCGCCGCAGTCGATGCATCGTTGCGGATCGATGTAGAGCATCTCGGCATGCCCGAAATCGGGGTCGTTGGGCGTGGGGTGGATGCAGTTGACCGGACAGACGGCCGCACACAGCGCGTCACTGCAGCACGACCGGGTGATCACGAAGGCCATCAGGTCACCGACTCGACCGCGGCGACAGACACCGGGATACCGTTGAAGAATGCGTTGCCCGAGGGCCGGTCGATGTGGTCGGCGCCGTTGGGCGTCAACAGGTTGTAACTGCTTCCACCGGCAGCCTTGGCGGTCTTCCACAGTCCGTCGTGTCCCCAACCGTGGGTCATCCCGACCGCGCCGACCGCGACGTCGTCACTGACCCGCGCCGGCACCCGCACCTGCCCCCAGGGCGAGGTCACCACGATGTCGTCGTGGTCGTGCACACCGGCAGTGCTCGCATCTTCGGGATGGATGACCGCGTGGCAACGACGCCTGCCGACCATCAGCTCGGGCACATTGTGCAGCCACGAGTTGTGCGACCGGAGCTCGCGGATGCTGAACAGCCGCAGCGGAAATCCCGGTACCTCACCGGCGTCGGCGACCATCCGGTCGACCTCGGCGGCGAGCTCCGGAATATCCAGATGGATGCGGTGATCGCGGGTGTGCAACTTGCGCTCCAACACCCCGACCGGGCAGGCGTCGGCGAGTTTGACCGCACCCTGGTGGGCGAGCAATGTGGCCTTGTTGAGTCCGGAGCGACGTAGGCCGAACAGGTCACCGTGGCGACCGGTACGCAGCACCCAGTCCGTGATTGTCGACGGTGAAGGACGGAATCCCACCCGCCCCAGCACTCTCGCGACGGGAGCCACCGACGGTACGATGCCGATGCGCCGTGCGATCTGGTCGAGAATCCACCAATCGTCGCGGGACTGTCCTCGCGGCGGCAGAATCGGCTTCACCCATTGGGCATTGGGCACGGTGGACTGCGCCTGGGTGAACACCGGGAGTTGCTCGCGTTCCAGCCACAGCGTCGGCGGCAGGATCCAGTGCGCCAGCCGCGAGGTCTCGGTGACGTAGGGGTCCAGCGACACCATCAGATCCAACTGCGCCAATGCACCGGCGGTGGTGGAGCTTTCGGGTGCGCTGGTGACCATATTGCTCGACATCGCGATAAGTGCCCGCAGTTGGCCGCGCCCCGGCGTGGTGATCTCGCGCGGCAGACAGGCCAACGGCGAGGTGCCCATCACCTCGGGCACGCCGTCCACGCGCGTCGTCCAACGCCCCCTCCCCGCGATCCCGAACCGTGCGCCGAGGGTTTCGAAATCCACCATCGGATCACCCAGGACCATGCCGCCGCGCCGGTCGAAGTTCCCGGTGACGATGGCCAGCGCGTCGAGCAGGTACTTGACCAGTGTGGAGTACTGCCCCAACGACGCACCGCAGCGGCCGTACACGCTGGCGGCCGGAGCGGCAGCAAGCGCCCGCGCCAGCTCGGTGATGGCCTCGACGTCGATACCGGTCTCCGCGGCGGCCCGAGCCAGGTCGATCTTGCCGGCAAGGCGAAGCAGACCCTCGATGCCGGTTGTCTGCCGCGCCAGTGCAACCGCATCATGGCGATTCTCGTCGAAGATCACTCGCAGCATCGCCAACAGCAGCCACGCGTCCGCACCGGGTTTGATCGCCACATGTTCGAAGAGGCGGGCCGTCTCGGTGCGGCGTGGGTCCACCACCACGACACGACCACCTCGCCGGGGAATGTCGCGCAGCACCTCGCGGATGCGGCCCGTGGTGACCAGACTGCCGTGGGATACGACGGGGTTGGCGCCGACGATCAGCGCGAAATCGCTTGCCGCGAAATCGGGTAGCGGGTTGACGGTCGAGTTGCCGTACATCATGTCGGCGGCGGCCCAGTAGTTGTTCACGTCGATCGATGCCGACGTGTAGTGATGCTTGGTCTTCAACGCCGCGGCCAGGCCGTTCATGACGACGGTGGCCGAGTAGTTCCAGGCGATCGGGTTACCCCACGCGACACCGATCGCCTCGGTGCCGTGCCGGTCACGGATCGTGCGCAGCCGCGTGCCGATATCGTCGAACGCCTCATCCCAACTGGCGGCCTCGAACTCGCCGGCGGGGGTGCGGCGCAACGGTACGGTCACCCGGTCCGGGTCATCGACCACCTTGCCGAACTGCACACCCTTGGAACAGGCGAAACCTCGCGATGAGGGGTGGTCGGGGTCGGGCCGCAGTTCGACGAGCCGACCGTCGGCCACCGTCGCGACCAATCCGCACGATGCCTCACAGATGCCGCAGAACGTCTTCTCCTGCGTCACATCCGACGTCATTGTCATTTCTTATTCGTACACTATGTTCGATTAAGCGCGCAAGGAATCGTGGCTTAGAGTTTTCACCCATGGCGCCGACCCGACGTGCGGCTGCTCCGCGGCAGCGTCGCACCACCAGCGAACAGCAGATCCTCGATGCCACGGCCGCCCTGCTGCGCGCGGGCCAGCGCCTGCCCGATATCGCGGTGAACGACATCATCGACGCGGCCGGCGTATCACGATCCACGTTCTACCAATACTTTTCGAGCAAGACCGAGCTGGCATTCCGACTGGCCACCCCCGCGATGACCGCGGCCCGCGCCGCCGCCGACCGATGGTGGGGCGAACCCACCTGGGGCGGCCCCGAGGACATGGTGGACATCGTGCGCACATTGATGGCGCAGGGCCGCGAACACCGCGTCGCCTGGCTTGCGGTGTTCGACATTGCCGACCGGGATCCGGACGCCGCCGCCGGAATCGAGACCCTTGTGCGCGAATACGTCTCCCAGATGGCCGCACGGATCTCGGCCGAACAGCGGGTGGGCAACATTTCCGATGCGCTCGACCCCACACAGCTGGGGCGGCTCATGTTGGTCACCACCCGCGCATCCATCCTGGATCAGCTGGCCCACGGTGACCCCGCCCGCGACGAGGCCTTCTCCGCCACGCTGGGTCACCTGCTCTGGCTTGCCGTCCGGCCCGGGTAGACACGCGCGCCGATCACCCGACCGGGGCGTCCTAGAACGTCATTCGCTTCAGCATCCCGTCGCGCAGCGTCAGCGTGTGCAACAGCACCGCGCTGACATGCGTGGCGATCAACACGACCAGTGTATAGGCGAGCACGGAATGAGTCTGTCGCAGAATCGAATACAGATCGGCGTCGAATGGCGCGATCCTCGGCAGACGCAAGCTGCCGAACAGCACGACCGGGCGACCGGATGCCGACACCATCGCCCAACCGACGAGCGGTTGGCAGACGAGCACCACATACATCGCGATCTCCGAACCGAACACCAGCACCCGTTCCGCCGGAGGCACCGTGTTCGGCAGTGCCGGCGCCCGGTGGGTGAACCGGTTCGCGATTCGCGCCACGACGATCACCAGGATCACCGCACCCAGCGTCATGTGCACGGCCAGCAACGCCGCGTACGGGCCGAGCAGGACGGTCATGGTGAAACCGATCAACAGGGTGCCGAACACGAGAACCGCTGTCACCCAGTGCAGAACCCGGGTACGCAACCGGTGCCGCACGAAAGCGCTCACGGTCGGTCCGCCGTGACGACGACGGCCGGGGTCGAATACGCCTCACCGGCACGGGCGCGGTACGAGGCGGCGTACACCGCCGATCGTGCACTCAGCAGAGGATCACCGGATGGTTCGATACCGTCGGGCAGCACCAACGGATCGAAGTTCACATCGCGGGCGTTGCCCGGCGCCTCGGTCGATGCGCCGGTGAGCGTGACCGTGCCTGCCTCAATGGACCGGCGTTCGGCAGGCCAGGGCAGGGTGGCATCGTCGGTCGGGTCGCCGGGCTCACCGACGGTCAACAGCAGCCGCCAGCTCAGGGGCCCCGATCGGAGCTGTCGCGCGGCCGCATCGAACAGTCCATTGTCCCCGCGCCCGGGCGGCAGCGCGGATTGGTCGGGATGTAGTGACCAACGCACCGGCATGCGCTCCCCCACGGCATCGACGAACATGAAGGCGTTCAGGCTGGAGAAGATGCTGTCGGCGAAGCCCGTCGTCGGCGGGTGCTGCTTGTTGACCGCGGTGGCCGCCACGGTCTCGGGATGTGCCGCGTAGAACCGCTTCATGGCCTCGGGATCGGGTTTGCCGGTGTCGGGCTGAGGTTTCGACGCGAGAAGCCGGTCGTAGAAGCCCTGCGGCGAGTTGTCCGGGAACACCGCGGTGTTCAGCATCGCGGTACGCCACTGCTCACCCCCGGGAAACCCGAAGGCGAGGCCCAGGCCGCGGGCGGCACCCGGGGTGTCGGCACCGAACGGATTACCGCCGGCGAGGGAAAACCTGCCGACGACCGGGGTACGCCCGGCCGTGAACACTTCCGCTGTGGACAATTCCGTGCCGCGACCGTTGCTGTCGAAATATCCGGTCAGTGCGAGGCCCTTGGCATGGTTGCGGCGGAATCCGGGGTGCCTGCCGTACACGGTGGTGAAACCGTCGATGAACGACTGCCGGGTGAGCGAGGCGCCCCACCCGATCCAGCCCTTGGCCGCGGCGATGCTGCCGAGATCGACCGCGGCGAAGACGCCGACGGCGCCGAGCCCGGCCAACAGCGATCGTCGGGTGACCGGATTGTCACGCCAACGAAAGAGCGGGTCGTGCGCGTTGCTCCCCATCGCAGAATTTTCGCAACTTCATCAGCCCGTGTCACTGCCGCTGACTGTCACGGCACTTACCGGCTAGCACTACCGATTGCCGGACCGCGCACAATCAGGGCGCCGATGGACGACCGGTTATCCGCTGCACCAGGGTGGCGGCCACTGCCAGCACCAGCGCCGTTGCCAGCCATGGTGCTGCCCGGCCCGCGCCGGTGTCGGGCACCGCGTCCACGACCGCGCCCAGCGCCGCCGAGGCGGGCAACACCAGGATTCCGCCGATGGATGCGTACATCCCGTAGTAGGACCCCAGATGCTGTTCCCTTGCCAAACCAGGGATCGCGGCACGAGCGGCGGGAGAAATGATCATCTGCCCCAGTGCCATCAACAGCACGAAGGCAGCGGTCCCGGCCAGCACGGCGGGGCGCCCACCGACCGCTGCCGCGGCGGCCGCCGACAAGGTCCCGACCGCGGTCAGGAGCAAGCCGGCACGAAGCGCGCGACCAACCGGACGGCGGCTCGTCCATGCCGCCACCCGCAGCTGTGCGACGACCACGACGACCGAGGACAACGCCAGCAGAGCACCCAGTGGTTGCTGGTCGCCCCACCCGCGGTCGAGTTCGAGTGGCAAGAGCAGGTAGAGCTGGTTATAAGCGACCAGTTGCACGGCCAACACGGTGGCGAACCAGAGGAACGCGCGGTTTCGGATGATGCTGGCGAAACCGTGCAGGACGGCCCGATCTGTCGGTGATGGGCGTTCGTCGGGCAGCCAGCGCAGATGCGCCAGACCGATCACGACGAACACCACCGCGCCGGTCACCGCGACGGTCGCGAAATTCACGTCGAGGAGCAGTGCGCCGATGAGCGGACCGGTGAACGCGCCGATCTGCCCAAACACGTTGAACAGCGCGAACGCATCCAACCGGGACGTCGACACGCGGTCGGGATCGTCGGGTGAGGCCGAGGCGCGCGCCAGCGCCGCCTCCACCGCCGGTGAGAACAGGGCTGCGGCAAAACCGGTGAGAACCGCACCGATCGCGGCACCGGTCAGTGATGTGCTCAGACCCAGCGTGAGCAGGCCGGCCACCCGGATCGCGCAACCGGTCAGCGTGGCCGGTTTGGTGCCGATGCGATCGGCGATCGCGCCACCGATGAAGAACATGCCCTGCTGGGAAGCGGTCCGCAATCCGAGCACCACCCCCACCACGGCGGTGGCCTGTCCGAGATCGGAGCTCAGGTGCACCGACAGATAGGGCAACACCATGAAGAATCCGACGTTGAAGGCGAGCTGGGTCAGAACGAGCAACCGGACCGCCGGGCTCGCTCGGATGAACTCCCGGATCAAACCCGGTCGCCGTGCGCCGGCGTCGGTCATTCCGATACGCCGTGGTCATTCGGCAAGAACTGAATGTTCAATCCCGTCGGGGTCTGGATGACATGGGCACGGACTCGATACACCTCGCCGATGAGGTCGGCGGTCAATACTTCTCGCGGGGTGCCCGCGGCGACGACACGACCGTTCTGCAGCACCATGAGGTGGTCACAGAACATCGCCGCGAGGTTGAGGTCGTGGATCGCGACGATGGAGGTGACCGGCAACCGGGCGATCAGGGACATCAACTCGAGCTGATGGTGGATGTCGAGATGGTTGGTCGGTTCGTCGAGGAGCAGTTCGCGTGGTTCCTGGGCCAGGGCCCGGGCGATCTGCACACGTTGCTTCTCACCGCCGGAGAGTTTGTGCCACAGCCGATCCGCCATCTCGGCAAGACCCGTCTGCGCCAATGCGGCGGCGACGGCCGCATCATCGACCGCCCGGTCGGCACCGAAGGTGCCCCGATGCGGCAGCCTGCCCAGCCGGACGATCGCACCGATCGTCAGGTCGACATCGGTGTCGACCTGCTGTGCCACCACCGCAACCCGGCGGGCGACCGTGCGACGACGCAGGCCCGCGATGTCCTGTCCGTCGAGTTCGACCACACCGGAGGTGGGCGTGACATATCCGGAGAGCAACCGCAGCAGCGATGACTTACCCGAACCGTTGGGCCCGAGTAATCCCACCGTGTGTCCCTGCTCCGGGCGCACACTGACCCCGTCCACGACGAGGGTGCCGCCGCGGTCCCAGCTCACCCGATCTGCGTGCAGCGTCATGCTCTGCCCTTTCTGGAGAACATGATCGCGACGAACGCGGGAACACCGATCAGTGCCGTACCGACGCCCAGCGGAAGCGGTGTGGGGTGGAATGCCAACCGTGACAGGGCATCCACCCATACCAGGAAGATCGCCCCCAGCAATGCGCTGACCGGGACCAGACGTGTGTGTCCCGGTCCGACCAGAAACCGGGCCGCGTGCGGAAGGACCAGTCCGACGAATCCGACCGCACCGGCGACGCTGACCAGTGCGGCGGTGACCACCGCCGTCAGCACCAGAAGACCGCCGCGCACCTGCGTCACCGAGATCCCCAGCGATGCGGCGACCTCGTCACCGAAGCTGAACGCGTCCAGCGCTCTGGCCGCGGCCCAGCAGCAGGCGAGGCCCACCACGGTGACCGCTGCGGTCAACCAGGCATCGTCCCAGCGGACACCCTCAAGGGATCCGAGCAGCCAGAAGAGCACTCCCCGGGTCTCGTCGGAGTCGGCAAAGGCGAAGATCACGAATGACGTGAGGGCGGAGAACAATTGCGTCATCGCGATGCCGGCCAGGATGACCCGGTCGGTACTGCCGCCGGCGAGTTGGGCCAGCAGCAGCACGGTACCGAACGACACCAGTGCCCCGACGAAAGCGCCACCCGAGAGGCCGAGCACCGAACCGCCGAGGCCGAGGATCCCGATCACGACGGCGCCGGTGGACGCTCCCGAAGAGATACCGAGCAGGAAGGGGTCGGCGAGCGGATTACGCAGTAACGACTGCAGGATCACGCCGCAGATGGCCAGCCCGGCGCCGACGGCGGCGGCGACCACCGTGCGAGGCACCCGGTCTTGCCAGACGATCGCGTCCTTGTAGGCCATGACGTCGATATCGGTGAACCGAAGGTGGTTGCCAAGGATGTCGCGAACATTGACAAGGCTGATCCCCTCCCCGCCAAGAGAGATGGCGGCCAGCATGGAGAACAGCAGCACTCCCCCGCCGAGGGTGAGCAGTGCGGCGGTCGCCACGCCGGGTCGACGATCGACAACGGTACGAAAGTTCATGGTGCGGAGGGCTACTGCGGGTTCGCCGCGAGCCAGTCGGCCAGCTTCTCGATGCCGTCGACGATGCGGATCGAGGGATTCATCTCGGCGCCGTGCAACGCGACGTACTGCTCACCGGCGACGGCCGGGAGAACGGCGGTGACCGGATCCGTGGCGAGGAACTGTTTCTTGTCCTCCAGGCGGTCGCCGGGGAAGCGATTGCGGGCGAGGTCGCCGAGAACGAGTACCTGGGGGTTGCGCTCCACCAACGATGTCCACGTCAGTGGGCTCCAGTCATCCTTGATGTCCCGGAACGGATTCTGCGCGCCGACGGTCTGCGCGATCAGGTTCGTCGCCCCCATGCCGCCACCGATATAGGGGGTCTTGGTGTCGGCGAACCAGAACGCGATCGTCCGGTCCGAGTCAGCCGCCTTGGCGGTGGCACCGGCAACCCGCTGTTTGAGCTCGTTGACCAACCGCTCACCGCGACTGGGCACGTCGAAGACGGCGGCCAGCTCGGTGATCTCCTGGTAGAGCGAGTCCATCGTCAGGGGTGTCGAGCGCTTGCCTCCGCCGTTGATCGATACCCCTGCTTCACAATCGGTAGGCGAAAGGTAGGTATCGATGTCGGTCTCGGCGAACCGGTCACGGGTTGCGACACCGCCCTGCTCCTTGAGGTGGCGCCCGAACGATGCGGTGACGAAATCCGGATTGGTGCCCATGACGGCCTCATAGGTGGGGGCGTTGTCGGCCAGCCGGGTGACTCCGGCATTCGCCTCCGCGAGGTCCTCGCGCACCGGGTCGGTCCACGAGGCCGTGCCCACGAGGCGATCGGCCAACCCGAGCGAAAGGAGCAATTCCGTCGACCCCTGGTCCAGCGACACCACCCGGGACGGTACGGCGTCGAACGTTTGCGTCATCCCGCAGTTCTCGATGGTCAGCGGGTAGGTGGTCCGTCCCTCACCGGATGCGTCGACGGACGTCTTCTCCACCGTCTCCGATGCGCCACACGCGATGGCCGCGCCTGCGGTCAGCAGCGCGACCACGAAGAAACTGAGCGCGCGGGTGTACAACGACACGGATATCCCCTGTCTCGACTCGACTCGGACCGCCCCGCCGGCCCTTATGAACGAAGGCTTACCTTACCGGTCGGCCCGATTGCTCCGCGCCGTGCGTTGCGCGACACAGGTGGCCCGGAACACTTGACCCTGACGCGACGTGAGGCGCCAAGCTCGTGGGCGTGACGCAGGAGGTGCAGATGGACGAACTCACCGTTGGTGAGGTCGCGCAGCGGTTCGGTATCACGGTCCGCACGCTTCACCACTATGACCGGATCGGGTTGTTGACCCCGGCCCGGCGCACGGCCTCGGGATACCGGGTCTATGTTCCGGGTGACCTGACCCGCTTGTCCCAGGTCATCGTCTACCGCCGGCTCGGACTGTCCTTGGACGAGATCGCTCGACTGTTGGCCGAGGGCAACGAGGTCAGCCACCTGAAACGGCAGCGCGAGCGCGTCATGTCCCGACTCGACGAGATGCGGGACCTCATCACGGCAATCGATCACGCATTGGAGAAAGCGATGACGAATACCCCCATGACCGACGAGGACATGCGTGAACTGTTCGGCGATGGCTTCGACGACTACCAGGCCGAGGCCGAGCAGAAGTGGGGACAGACCCCGCAGTGGCAGGAATCGCAGCGCCGCGCCAAGACCTACGGCAAGGCCGAATGGATTCAGATCAAGGCAGAAGGAACCGCCGTCGAGAAAGCACTGGCCGATGCCTTCCGCGCGGGCCTGGCCGCCGACTCGAACGAAGCGATGGATGCCGCCGAGCAGCACCGGCTCCACGTGAATCGCTGGTTCTACGACTGCCCGCCGGCCTTCCACCGCAATCTCGGCGATCAGTACGTCAGTGACCCGAATTACGTTGCAACATACGATGATACGTTCGGTTTACCGGGCCTGGCAGCGTATTGTCGCGACGCCATCCACGCGAACGCAGACCGTGCCGGGGACTGAGCACATCTGCGCGCACGATCGGAAACCCAGTTTGGCTGCTCTACCATTTCCCGAGCGCTGGGCTCCTTCGGAACGGCCCAGGCCGGAAGGCCCCCGAGCCGCCCTTGATAGCGGGAACTGCGCGCTGCGATTCCCGCACCACCCCGCCAACCGGGACCACAGGCTTTCCCGATCCAGCCACGCGAATCTTTGACGTCCCCCCGTTGACGATTCCGGGCTTCGCGGTGCGGACACCGTCCTTGGCCACCGGACCCGCGACAGGAGTGGCCGCATCCGGCTTTACATCGTCTGCATGGGCCACTCCGGCAGTCGACGCCAACAACCCGCACGCAACGGCGACGGTGGCCAGCAGTCGACTGCCCCGTGTCCGAACCCGCGCCGTGTCGATGCTGGTGAAGTGGCCGCCTCTGGACGCATGACGCATCGTGCGTGCGGTAATGGATGGTTTCTCGAACCGTGTTGTCACCACCTGATCGTCGCCTCGTCGGTGCCACATCCGCGATCCGCCATCTGGCGGTTTTCGCCAGCCGATCAGCCGGAGCTCCACGTTCGACCTGGCCATACTGGGCAGTGTGGTTGACGAGCATCCCGACGCCGATCAGGTGATCACGTTGTACGACCGTCACGCCAAGGCGTGGGCGCGTGACCGGGGTGACCGGCTGATCGAACGCGCGTGGCTGGACCGATTCGTGGCGTGCTTACCCGATCAGTGTCGCACCGTCCTGGACGTGGGCTGCGGGACAGCAGTGCCGATCGGCCAGTACCTGATCAATCAGGGATGCCGGCTTCACGGGGTCGACTCTTCCGGTGAAATGATCACGATGACCAGGACGCGCTTCCCGGACCATCGATGGGATGTCGCCGACATGCGCTCGCTGGCGCTCAATGGCCGATACGGTGGGATCATCGCATGGGACAGCCTCTTTCATCTTTCACCACACCATCAACGGAGCATGTTCCCGATCATTGCGCGACACGCGGCATCTGGCGCCGCGCTCATGTTCAACACCGGCCCATCAGCCGGCGAACAGATCGGCAACTACCGAGGCGAACCGCTCTACCACGCCAGCCTCGACCCGGCTGAATACCGCACTCTGCTCGCCGACAACGGCTTCGCGGTCATCGCTCACGCTGCCGAAGACCCGACCTGCGGGCGGCGCACCATCTGGCTCGCACGGACCACCTAGTCCCGCAGGGAGTGGCGGGATCTCATCGGTGGCAGACTCTTCGAACGAGCTCGTCGATGGGGAGTCGTTTTCCACGTCGCTGCCGACTTGCATTCCCAAGGAGGGCCGTACTCCGGGTGAGCCGGGAACTGAACGAGCTCGAATCCTCAGAAACCAAGACCCAGGTGGAGCCCGTGCCATGAGGACCTCTTTCGGCTTCGGACTACTCGGATAGAAACCGTCGAACGATTGTGAGGCAGGCGTCAGCAAGATCGGAGTCGAGCTCGTTCAGATGGGACATGCCCAGGTAGTCGCCATGGCCCGCCGGCATCACCAATGGCCGTCCGTCTGGCACCGCCGCAGCCATCGAAACCACATGCTGCGGAGTGACCACATCACGATCTCCCCCGATGAAGAGAACGGGTGACTTGATTGCGGCCATTTCTTCATCTTTCCAGTCCACGAACCCGCGCATGAGGGCAATGTCGAGTTCGAACATGCGCCGCAGATCGTCAGGGTCAGGATTGATTCGGCGATAGGCATTGGCGAGATCGCTTGGCATGTCTTCAACTTGCGGGTCCTCGAAGTTGGACCAGAAGCCGTCGACCATTCCGTCTCGTCGAGTCATTCCCGACGCGACAACGACTCGGTGAGCCAACTCCGGGTGGCGCTGTGCAAACCGCAGAGCGGTAGGACCTCCATTGCTGAAGCCCATGATGTCGATACAGTCGAATCCCAGCTCTCGCACCAAGTGGGCGATGTCGTCGGCGGAGTTCTCGAATGTGTAGGCCCGGTCGACGTGCGGGGTGTGGCCGTGGCCCTGTAAATCGACGCCAAATACCACTCTGTCGCGAGAAAACCTTGGTATAGCGAATTCCCAGTCGGTCTGGATGCTGCCTGCGCCGCCATGGACGAGCACCAGAGGTGTCGCTCCCTCAGCGGCACCATAGCGTTCGTGGTGCAGTGGGATCGTCACCATGCAGGTCCTCCTTCATCGACAGCCTGTTGCTTGTCACCAAGGTTGACTGCCCTCGACCCAGAAACTCGTCGTGAACAACACCAAGCCGGTTTGTCCGATATGACGAGACGGTAAATGAGGCGTCTTCATTGCCTGGATCGTATGGGGAGACTATGGCCTCACTGCATGCGAACGTGGGTTCCCGACAAGAATTGCCCCGGTAGCGGCCCCAGACTGAGGAAGCCCCAGTGCGGTTTTGGTGGGTACGGTCGAGTCGGGCGAGATGAAAAGTTCCTAGCCCGAGTCACGCGGCTGGTGAATGCTCTTCGGGAATACCAGCGGGCGAAACTCTGGGTCGATGTTGGTCCATTGCCAGTCGCGTTCGGCTTGGTTGCTCTGGCTGTCGGAGGCGTGCAGGCCGGCGGCTTTGGCCGCGTAGGTTGCGGCGTGCTGAGCGTGGTTGGCCATGTGTGCGACCGCTGCTGCTTGACCTGCTGCTCGCGCGGCTGCTACAGCTGCGGGATCACCGGCTTGTTCGGCATCGCGTGCAGCGGCGTGGGCTGCGAACGCTGCACTGCGGCATGCGGTCATGGGGACTTTGTCTTCGATCCAGGCTCGCAGTGTGCCGATGGCCGTGCGCGGTCGAGCATCGCCGGGATGAGTGGTCTCGAAGATCGGGAGCGCGCGCTCTGCGCATTCGGCGGCCCACCGCGCGAGCGCCTTGTGCGTGAGTGGATCGGGGTTCGTCCCCTTCTTTGCAGGGTCGGTCACCGTGTCATGCTCCCACCCACGTCCCTGCGGCGTTGTTGGGCCGCGATGGTTCTACCGTGTTGATGACGGGCGGCGTTGATCCTGGTCTGCCGATCGACGAAGTGGTGCGCGGCGGCGAGGAGCGGTGTTGCGTGGCTGGTACGGCTGCCCGTTGCGCCAACAGCCTGCGGCGCGGAGGTGAGCAGCATGAAACCAGCCGCGGGCGATTGCGCTGAGGCCGCCCCAGGGCTGACCATCACGAAATCGCGTGTTCCGAGCCCTCGGAAAGTCTTCGCCACCGTATCCGATGGTCTCGACACGCAGACCATGCTCGACGAAAACGGGATTCGATCAGCAGCAGAGATTTCCTCGGTAGGCCATCAGTTGCAGTGGGGTTAGTGACTGGCCTGCCTACTGGTAGCGGCGGTCACGGTCGACCAGATCTTGGGTCGGCGCTAACGGCTCTCGAACGCGAGCCGGCCTGCCATCAACAGGTAGGTGGCGGCAAACGTGCGGCGCAGCCACGCAACGACTTTGGGTCGAGTGATGACTTGTGCGCGCATGGTGGCGGCGAAGACGCCGTAGAGCGCAAACACCACGAAGGTGAGCGCCATGAACACCGCACTGAGTCCGACCATCAGCAAGGTGCCATTGGGCGTCCCTACGGGAACGAACTGGGGCAGGAACGCGAAGAAAAATATGGTCAGCTTGGGGTTGAGGAGGTTGATCAGAATGGCGGTGGCGATGATCCGCAACGCTGAGGCGGGTGGTTGCCCGATGTCACCGACGTCGAGAACCGACTTATCGCGCAAGGTCTGCCAAGCCAGGTAGAGCAGGTACGCAACACCAACCCACTTGACCGTCTGAAACGCGACTGCCGAGGAGTTGAGCAGTGCAGCCAGCCCGGTGATCGCGGCAATCATGTGAGGTAAGACGCCGAGTGTGCACCCGAAAGCCGCAACCATGCCGGCCTTGGCTCCGCGGGCGAGCCCGGTCGCTATCGAGTAGACGGCCCCGGTTCCAGGGGTGGCCACGACAACAAGAGTGGTGATGAGAAATGCGATGCTCATCGGCAGGGCCCCATTCGCCTTCGTTGACTTCGTTCGCTCGCCAATGTAGCCCTCCTGGCCGGGCATTTTCCCGAGCAGTCAACCCGTTTCGCGGGCAGGTGCCCCGGGGAAGTTGCCCCGTGGTCGTGGCAGTCTGACATCGAGCGACGCTCATCGCGAGAATATGACGCGAGTCCCGAAAACCCACTGTTGACGTACGCCGCCAGGCAGACGACTATGACCGACATGCATTATGTCGTTACCGGCGGTACCGGGTTTATCGGCAGTCGGGTCATCGCCCGACTCCTGGCACGAGATCCCGACGCGCGGGTCTCGGTGCTCGTGCGACGCGGATCGCTGCACCGCTTCGAAAGGCTCACCGCGGGGTGGGGTCCGCGGGTGAATGCGCTGGTAGGCGACCTGACAGCTCCAGATCTGGGTCTGGACGGCGCCGAGGTCGACCCCGTCGACCACGTCGTGCACTGTGCCGCGATCTATGACATGACCGCACCCGAGGGCATCCAGCGCGCCGCCAATGTCGAGGGCACCCGCGCGGTCATCGCGGCAGCCCGCGCATGGGGAGCGACCCTGCACCACGTGTCCTCGATCGCGGTGGCCGGCGATTTCGTCGGCGAGTACACCGAGGACGATTTCGACGTCGGCCAGTATCTGCCCACCCCGTATCACCAAACCAAGTTCGAGGCCGAGGCACTCGTGCGCGCCGAAGCCGGCCTGCGGGCGAGGATCTACCGCCCGGCCGTGGTGGTCGGCGATTCCCGCACCGGCGAGATGGACAAGGCCGACGGGCCGTACTACTTCTTTCCCATCCTGGCCAAGCTCGCTGTACTGCCCGGCTTCACCCCGATGGTGCTGCCCGATACCGGTCGGACGAATATCGTCCCGGTCGACTTCGTGGTCGACGCCATGGTCCACCTGATGCACATCGCCGACGGCGATGGCCGCACGTTCCATCTGACGGCTTCGAAAACCATTGGGCTGCGCGGTATCTACCGTGGTGTGGCCAAGGCCGCCGGATTGCCACCGCTGGTCGGTTCACTGCCCGGGACCGCCGTGGCCCCCGTCCTCAAGGCGACCGGTCGCGCCAAGATCGTGCGCAATATGGCGGCCACCCAACTCGGGGTGCCCGCCGAGATCCTCGATGTCGTCGATCTCGCACCGACGTTCGTCGCCGACCGCACCACGTCCGCACTCGCGGGGACCGGCATCGAGGTGCCCGACTTCGCCTCGTACGCACCGAAATTGTGGCGCTACTGGGCACAGTATCTCGACCCGGACCGCGCCCGTCGCGATGACCCGCAAGGCCCGTTGGTGGGCAGGCATGTCGTGATCACCGGTGCGTCCAGCGGTATCGGGCGTGCCTCGGCCGTCGCCGTGGCACGCCGCGGCGCCACGGTCTTTGCGTTGGCCCGCAACGCCGATGCACTCGACGAACTGATCGCCGAGATCCGCGCCGAGGGAGGGGACGCCCACGCATTCACCTGCGACGTCACCGATTCCGGCTCGGTGGAGCACACGATCAAGGACATCCTCGGGCGCTTCGGCCACGTCGACTACCTGGTGAACAATGCCGGCCGGTCGATCCGGCGGTCGGTGTCGGCCTCGACCGACCGGCTGCACGATTACGAGCGGGTGATGGCGGTCAACTATTTCGGCGCCGTGCGGATGGTGCTTGCGCTGCTGCCGCACTGGCAGGAACGGCGGTTCGGACACGTGGTCAACGTGTCCAGCGCCGGCGTGCAGGCCAACAGCCCCAAGTACAGCGCCTACCTGCCGACCAAGGCGGCCCTTGACGCGTTCTCCGAAGTGGTCGGCACCGAAACACTGTCCGATCACATCACTTTCACCAACATCCACATGCCGTTGGTGCGCACCCCGATGATCGCGCCATCGCGCCGGCTCAATCCGGTTCCACCCATCACCGCTGAGCACGCCGCGGCGATGGTGGTGCGCGGGCTGATCGAGAAGCCGTCACGCATCGACACCCCACTGGGCACGCTGGCCGATCTGGGCACCTACTTCACGCCACGACTGTCCCGGCGCGTGCTG
Source organism: Arthrobacter sp. SLBN-53 (assembly GCF_006715585.1). Classification (NCBI taxonomy): domain Bacteria; kingdom Bacillati; phylum Actinomycetota; class Actinomycetes; order Micrococcales; family Micrococcaceae; genus Arthrobacter; species Arthrobacter sp. SLBN-53. The sequence goes on along the minus strand of NZ_VFNN01000001.1, from coordinate 4,033,791 downwards.
CATCAGCTCTATCTGGGTTACCCGGATTCCGCAGCGGCCCGCGGCCAGGCACCCGAGGAAGAGGTGGCCGTGCCAGCCCGCCAGCCCCGGCGACCGGCGCGCGCTGTGCGCGCTGTGCGGATGCCGCGACCGGTCAAGCGCGCGGTCCGAGCGATTCCGGGTGTGCACTGGTAGCGGGCCACACCTATCGTGGTGACGTGACAGGGCCCCAGACGCGCCAGCCGGTGTTCGCCGATGTCGATACCGGCGTAGACGATGCGATGGCGCTGGCCTATCTGTTGGCCAGCCCCGACGCCGAGCTGGTCGGTATCGCCTCGACGGCGGGCAATGTCCCGGTCGAGCAGGTCAGCATCAACAACCTGCGACTGCTGGATCTGTTCGATGCGGCAGACATCCCGGTGTCCACGGGCGCCGCGGGGCCACTGAGCATCCCGTTGCGCACCTGTGAGGACACCCATGGACCCGAAGGTCTCGGGTACGCCACCCTGCCTGCCGGTGACCGGGTGCTCACCGAGCATGACGCTGCGAACGCCTGGGTGAAGGCGGCCCGCGCACATCCCGGTGAGCTCATCGGCCTGGCCACCGGACCGTTGACCAATCTGGCGCTGGCCATGCGGGTGGAGCCCGCACTCCCCCGGTTGCTGCGGCGACTGGTGATCATGGGTGGCGCCTTCGACTACCGTGGTAACACCACCCCGGTGGCCGAGTGGAACACCCATGTCGACCCGGAGGCCGCCGCCGAGGTGTTTGCGGTGTGGAGTGCCGCCTGGGGGCTGAGCACTCCGACGCATCTACCGATTGTGTTGGGCCTCAACATCACCGAGCACATCGCGATGACACCGTCCGTCCTGGCCCGACTGTCCGCCGCGGCCGGTTCGCCTTCGGCACCGTTGAGCGTCCTGGACGACCGGGGCACGCGGTCGACGGCGGCCAATCCGGTGATCCGGGTTCTCGAAGACGCCATGCGGTTCTACTTCGAGTTCCACTTCGACCAGGGCGAGGGGTATCTGGCGCATCTGCACGATCCGCTGGCGGCCGCGGTCGCGTTGGATCCGGATCTGGTCCGCTGCCGCGAGGCGACCGTCGATGTCGAGCTGACCGGTACCCTCACCAGGGCGATGACCGTGGTCGACTGGCGCGGCCACTGGGGACGGGAACCCAACGCCCGCATCGGGGTCGAGGTCGATCCGGCCGAATTCTTCGATCGCTATGTCGAACGGGTCGGGCCGTTCGCCGCGCGCTACTCGTAGATGCCCTCCACGTACCACCGGCGTTGGCGGTAGCACAACAACATCGCCCGCCCGGGCGCGGTAAGCACCTGGGCTCGGGCGGTGTGCCCGGATTTCGCACTCGCCGGATCCCACCAGCGTTCGTCGACCGGCCACGGACCGGCCCACCACGTGAGATCCCCTCCGTGGCTGGCCGATTCCAGCCGCGCCGGATACGAGGAGAACATCCCGCGCCGGGTCACCCGGACCGGTTCGCCTTGGGCGTCCAGTACTTCCACCGGATCATCGAGCAGCACCGCCGGTGACGGTTCGGGCAGTTGACCGGGCCAGGGTTGCTCGGGGTCGAACCGGGGCACCGGTTCGTCTCCGAGTGCGGTCAAGGTGATGCGCTCGGCGGGGCCCCGGCCACCGCTGAGCACCGGCACCCGCACCGCCTCCAATCCCAGCAGACCTTGCACCCGTACCAATGCCCGGCGGGCCCGCAACCGGTCGTCATCACCGGAGGACCCCCACAGCGGAAGTTGCAGCGCCCCTGCCGAGACCACTTCGACCGGATGCAGACGCAGCACCGTGATCGGCGCGGTGGGCCCCTGCCCGCCATGCCGTCGGGCCAGCCAGCCGTCCAGCTGCCAGCGCACCCGGTCGGCGGTGGCATCCTCGGTCAGCGGCTCGGCGCATCGCCAGACCCGGTTCAGCTCTTCACCGTTGGTGGTGACGGCCTGGATGGCCAACCGCGTGCAGCCGACACCGGCAGACTCCAGGCTGCGATGCAGTTCACCGGCCAGCGAACGGCCGGCGAAGGCCGCGGCATCCACCCGGTCGATCGGTGGGTCACAGTTCATGACCACGTCCAGATCTGCGGGCAGTTCACGTCCCGAGGGGCCGCGGTCGGCCTCCCCGCGGGCGAACCGGTGTGCCTGCAGGGCATCGGCACCGAACCGGGAGGTCACATCGGTCCGGGACAGCTCGGCGAACTGGCCGATGGTCCGAATCCCCATCCGCCACAGCAGATCTGCCAATTCCTCACGACCCGGGCCGGCGAGACTCGGTTCGGCGGCCAGCTGTCGGATGGACAGCGCGGACAGAAACGCCGCGTCCTGACCGGGTTCGACGATCCGGCCCGCCCTGGCCGCGAAGACCGCGGTGCCCAGCTGGTCGGCGATACCGGTCTGACATTCCGCACCCACCGCGGCCACCGCATCGACCAACCGTTCCGCGACGGCCTGTTCGGAACCGAAATAGCGGGCGGCCCCGCGGATGGACACCACCAGCAGTCCCGGCCGTAACACCTCGGTCCGCGGCACCACGTCATCGACCGCGGCGGTCACCGCCTCGAAGTGCCTGGCGTCCCCGGCGGGATCCGCGGTGGCGACATGCAACTGGGGACAGCGCGCCTGAGCCTCCCGGCGGCGCAGGCCGCGGCGCACCCCGGCGGCCCTGGCCGCCGCCGAGCATGCGATGACGCGGTTGGCCAGGGTCACCGCCACCGGGTCGGTGGCACCCAGTCCGGCCGCGGTGGCCGCGGCGACCGCGGGCCAATCCATGCACCAGAGCGCCAGCACCCTGGACACGTCAGCCCCCCGCGGCAAGGAGAGGTCGGCCGGGCATCCGCCCTCTGGTTCGGGTGGCCAACCGGACCCCGGCTATCCGTCCCCGGCCCGGCACCGGGCCGTCGGGACCCGCGGCGGCCATGTCGTAGCCGTGCACCCTGGCATCCAACCGGACCGATGCCCCCTGCCAGTCCCCGTCGGTGATCAGGAGCGTGCACTCCTTCTGTCGGGCCCGTGCGGTCACCGCCCTCGCCCGGCTGATCGGCACCGACCGGCCGTGCAATGCCAACATCACCAGATCCAGACCGTCGAGCAGGATCGCGGCCACCTCCACCGGGTCCGGCCCCGGATCGGGTATCACCGCGATCCGACTGAGGTCGGCACCCATCTCGACCGCCGCCAGCAGACCGATATCGGGTTGCCCGACGATGGCCACGTGCCCACCCGCGGCGGTGGCTGCGGCCACCAACTGCAGTCCGAGCGACCGGGCCCCGGACAGCACCGCCACCGACCCCTTCGCCAGTACCGGTACCGGCAACGTGTCCGCGCCGGGTCCGAGCGGCGTTTCGTCCGGTGCTGGCAAACTATTTTCCGGGTGCGACGAGGGCTGCGCACTCCTTGCGCCGGTGGGTCCGGCGCCCATCCTGTCGGAGACTTCGGCTATCCTGCGACGAAGCTGTTCTACCTGTTCAGCACGCTGTTTTCGATGTTGCTCCAGGTCCATCGCCACCGTCACAGCAGCACCTCCAGCATCATCAGTAACCCACCGGTTTCGAACACATGTTCGATTGCTCGAGTAAACACCTAGCCCGCGACAGCGTCAAGCCGTCTGCCGCACCGGTAGGAGGCCGGGATTGCGGTGAACACGAAAAGAGCAGCCCTCGGTAAGGGAATGCACCGATACCGCCATTGCGTTACAGTTTCTGCCACCAGATCCCGACGGAATGGGACTGCTGCACACGGTTTTCGCGAACCACGCGCCGACCGAGGATCCACCCCGATGGAAAAGGAAAAGGACCGAAAGAAATGGCATCAACGCTTCTGAGTCGTAAGGTTTCGGCTGCGATTGGTGGTGCCGCCATCTTCGCGATGATCGGCTTCACCGCCGCGTGCAGCAGCGACAGCGACAAGCCTGCCGAAGAAACCACCACCACGACGACGACCACCACGACGGAGCCCACCGTGGCGCCCACCGAGAAGTCGGTCAACCCCGGCATCACCGTCTTCACCCCGCCGCCGACGGCCCCGCAGTTCGACCCGAACTACCACGACTGACCCACCCACGCGGAAAGCGGGTCCAGATCTTTTCTGGGCCCGCTTTCCGTTGAGAACCCACTTTTAGCGAGCACACTTCAACCATGACCTTTCGGGCTGCTTCTTCGGTTCGCTCGCTGGCCGCGTTGGCCTTGGCAGGCATGCTCGTCCTCGGCACGACCTTGGTCCTGGACCGTAGGCATGTCGGCGACGACGGGACCAACGGCCCCATCGACGGCCCTTACGCCTCGCTGTTGGAAGCCTCGACCGATCTCGGGCCGGCCCGTGAACAGCACATCGAGTTCACCGCCAGCCTCACCGACGATGCCGAACCGGACGCGTTCATCGACTGGGCTGCCGACCGGGCCCTCGAGGTCCAGTGGCGCCCCGGCGACGACTGGGCGATCGTCACGGGCGCGCCCGGAGACGTGGAGCGCGCCTTCGATGTTTCCGTGCGCGACTACCGCGGCCGCCGCGGTCAGCAGTTCTATGCCTCCCCGCAGCAACCGCTGGTGCCCAACCAACTGCGCCACGAGGTCGCCGAGATCGGCCGCATCCTGAGCTACACCCCACACAAGATGTCGCGCCCCGATCACATCCCACTCGACGTTCCCGCCCAGGGCCTGACACCGGCCGCGCTGCTGAACACCTACAACGCAGACGATCTCGCGGCAGACGGGTTCACCGGCAAGGGAATCACCATTGTCATCTTTGCCTTCGACGGATTCAATCAATCCGATCTGGACAAATTCAGTTCTGCATTCGAATTGCCGCAATTCACGCCGGAGATCATCGGCGGAATGCCCGGTGAAACACGCGGCGAATTGTCAATGGACCTACAAGTCGCACACGCCATTGCTCCAGACGCCCGCAAGGTCGTGGTCAATGCGCATCCGACCGTCCAGGGCGGGGGCGGTTACCGCAAGATCGGCGAGATGCTCGAAGACACCGACCGCCGATTCCCCGGCGCGGTCTGGAGTTTCTCCATCGGCTGGGGTTGCGACAAGCTGATCACCGCCGCGGACGTGGCCCCGGTGCGTTCGGCACTGCGCGCGGCGCAATCGCGCGGCACCACCGCCTTCAATGCCAGCGGTGATCTCGCCGGGATGGAATGCCGCGGCGGACAGGACTGGTCTTCACCACCGAGCGCCCAGGACATCGGCCTCGATTCGATCGCCTCACTTCCCGAGATGACCAGTGTCGGCGGCACCACCTTGTCCACCGATGCCCAAGGCCAATGGATCTCCGAGCAGACCTGGTTCGATGTTCCGCTGTCCCAGGGCACCGGCGGCGGGGTCTCCAACCTCTTCGATCTGCCGCCCTGGCAGCGCAGCGCAGTCGGACTCGTTGCGCCGGAACGTGATATCGGCCGCCGGATGACGCCCGACGTCGCCGCCGTGGCCGATCCGTTCACCGGAGTCAAGATCGTGCTCAACGGTCAGTTCGTCACCGGTGGTGGCACCTCGCAATCGGCGCCCATCTGGGCCGGGCTGACCGCGGTGATGAACCAGTGGCTGCTCGAACACGACGGCCAGCTGATCGGCGATATCAACCCACTGCTCTATCGCATCGCCGAGGGCGCGCCCCGACCCGCCTTCCGCGACATCACCCTCGGCGGCAATGCCGTCGACGTCGCCGGCCCCGGGTATGACCTGGTCACCGGACTGGGCAGTCCCGATGTCGACAATCTGGTCCGCAATCTCCAACTGGCACAGAAAGTCCAGGCCTGATGACCGCTACCGCACCCGCGCCGGGGATGGTGGAGTGCCGGGTCTGCCGGGTCGACGTACCGGACGGCGAATACTGCGGTTTGTGCGGCGTCCCGCTCGCCGAGCACCGTAGCGGTGAAGGTCCGCACTGGCTGCGCGCGCGTACTTTCAGCGCGGCACCCGGACAATCGCTGTTGTCCCCCGCGCTGACGAGTTCGTTGTTCCCGCACCTCTCGCCACGGGCACGCCGGGTGTTCCTGATGGGGCTGGTGCTGTTGGCCGTCGCCCTCACCGCGGCCACCCTGTTGCGGATGCCCGCCGCACTGATCACGGTGGCCTCCCTCGGGCTGCCGTTGCTGTTCGGTCTGTACATCCACGAATCCGGGGTCTCCCGCGATATCCCGCGTTCATCGCTCATACTCACCGTCGTGCTCGCCATCGGACTCGGCGTGGGGTGGGTGCTGCTGACCGGTGCGGCGGTGGCCCGCGCCTACGGTGTGCCACTCGGGGCCGGTGTCGCCGGTGCGCGGATCCTGCGCGACGGCATGGGTATCCCGCTGGGCAGCATGCTGCTCATGCTGGCACCGGCGGTGGCTGTCCGGCTGTCCTGGCGTGGTGACCGGGAATCCTTGGACGGCTACGCCATCGGGGCGCTGAGTGCCGTCACGTTCACCGCCGCGGCCACCCTGACCCGGCTGGCGCCCCAGTTCAGCACCGGCATGATCAACCGTTCCCGGCCACTGGACGGGTTGCTGGTCGAAGCCGGCATCCGCGGTATCGCGATGCCCCTGACCGCCGCCGCGGTCGGCGGGTTGATCGGTATCGCGCTGTGGTTCACCCGGCCACCGAGCAAGATCACCAAGCACCGCGGCGTGGTCCGCGGGATCCTCATCCTGTTCGCGGTCATCGTCAACGTCATCTACCTGTCCCTCGGCCTGGTCGACGTCGCACGTGTCCCCCAGTTCCTGCAATTGGCCGGTCATCTCACGCTCTCCGTGCTCGCGCTGTTCGCGCTGCGGATCGGATTACAACTCGCGCTTCTCAACGAGGCCCAGGACGAGATCCGCCCCGACGAGCCGATCCTGTGCACCGAATGCAACCACGTCGTGCCGGACGCACCGTTCTGCGCCCGGTGCGGTGCGGCCATGCACGCATCCTCGCGCCGCTCGCGGCGGACCCGCCGCGAGGAACGGCCGATCAGGCTCGAGGAGAAACCCGCCGACGGCGAGATCGTGGTGGGACTGATGCCCGGATACTCGCTCTACACCGGTGATTTCACGGTCACCGAACCGCCCAAGACGTCGTTCCGCAACGTGTCGTTGATCCTCGGCACCGTCATCGTGGTGGTCGCCTCGGGCCTGGTCGGGCTTTCCGGACTGATCACCGAACCCGCCGCCCGCTACGCCTGTCCGCCCGATTGCGGCAGCCCGCCGATGGGTAGGGGGGTGGAGATCAACCCGAGGTTCACCGCCGCCGACGGATCGTTCTCGGTGTCCTACCCGGTCGAGAATGCGGCCTACCGGGTCACCAAGAATCCGAACGGGATCACCGCGGTGCTGCAGGCCGGCGACGGCGGCACCATGCAGTTGTTCAGTGAACCGGCCGCCGGACGCGGACCGAAGGACATCGCGGTCGATCTGGTGAACAAGACCTTCCCCGATACCCAGGCCGCCTACGAGATCCCCAACACGATGGTCGGATACCAGCTCGGCTACGGGATGGCCGCCGACTACTGGCCGCAGGGCGCAATGAGCAGCTCGGCCAGGATGCGCATCATCGTCATGGTCGCGGTCAAGAACGACCTCGCGTTGGTCGCGGGTGCCATCGGCCCATATCGCGCATTCGGCCCCGATTTCGGGTCGGGCAAACCGTCGGCGGCGAACCTGCAGCTTGCCTTGGACATGGGCAAGTACGTCAACAGCTTCAGCTGGCGCGGCGACCCACCCCGGTAACCGCCCACACGCGAGATTGTGACATTGACAAATGTCACCAATTGACGGTGTACTCGTCGGACGTTCCCACCACGGAGGTCCGGATGCCCGACCACGCTCTCCCCACCCGCGGTTCGCTGCGATCCCGCGGTGCCGCGGCCATCAGCTGCCTCACCCTGCGGCAGATCAGCGCGGTTCTCCCACCCGAACGAGCGTGGGGACTGTGGGCGTCCCGGCAGATCATCGCACGCGTCATGGACACCTTCGGACCGTCATTGCACGGTGTCGAGGCCGAGCCCGTCGACATCCGGCTGGCCGACGGCCGGCGTGTGGTCGGCGAATGGGTGCACGGCTCCAAGGGTTCCGACCGCACGGCACACCAAGCCATCTATTACGTGCACGGCAGCGGTTACGCGCTGTGCTCCCCGCGCACGCACCGCCGACTGACCGGCTGGCTGGCCCGACTCACCGGGCTGCCGGTGTTCTGCGTCGACTATCGACTGGCGCCGAAACACCGCTTCCCCACCGCCGCCGACGATGTGCGCGCGGGATGGGACTGGCTGTGTACCGAGGGCGGATTCGACCCGGCCCAGATGGTGATCGCCGGGGACTCCGCAGGGGGTCACCTGACCGTCGACATGCTGCTCCAGGCCGACGTGCCGCATCCGGCCGCCATGGTGCTGCTCTCGCCACTGGTCGACCTGACCTTCGGATTGGCGCGCACTCGGGAGGTGTTGCGTGCCGATCCCGCCATCCGCGCCGCCGACGCCGCCCGGCTGATCAACTTGTACTGCGCCGAGGCGGACGTCGCCGACGTTCGGTTGACTCTCGACGTCGCGGGCGGCCGGCGGATGCCACCGTCGCTGATCCAGGCCGGCGGCGCGGAGATGTTGCAATCCGATGCCCGCACCCTGCACGCCGATATCCGTGCCGCCGGTGGCACCAGCGAACTGCAGATATGGCCCGACCAGGTGCACGTCTTCCAGGCCCTGCCGAGACTCGCCCCCGAGGCGGTACCGGCGATGCGCATCATCACGGCCTTCATCACCGAGGCGCTGCAACGAAACGCGGTCCGCGCCGTCGGCTGAGGCCGGGAGGTATCTTCGACTGATGCGGGGTGTCCGATTCATGACGGCGATCGCATGACGGCGCCCAAACCCCCGCGGCAGTCCGCAGGCGCGATCTCGACCATTCTGCTCGGACTGCGCCGGGCACCGCGCCAGATCCGGCGCAGTTCCCGCGATGTCGTCGAGAACGCGGTGACCCAACTCTTCGATGCCGCCGTGCAACCGCACGGCGTCGCCGCCTCCGGCGAGTACCGCATCGAGGAGCTGGCCCAGCTGGCCGGAACCACCACCCGAAACATCCGGGTCTACCGTGACCGCGGGCTGCTCCACCCACCGCTGCGGGTGGGCCGGATCGCACTGTTCAACGACACCCATCTGACCCGGTTGCGGCTGATCACCTCGCTGCTGGATCGCGGCTACAACATCGCCCATGTGCACGAGATGCTCTCCGCGTGGGAACAGGGCAAGGGTGTGGGTGAGCTGCTCGGACTGGAATCGGCGATCGCGGGCAGCTGGGCCGCCGAGAAGCCGGAACGGATGAGCTTGTCGGATGCGCGTGACCTCGTCGACGACGATGCCGGGTTCGCCCGCATGGTCGACCTCGGGATCGTCAAGATCGAGGATGCCGACCCCGCGCAGGACGAAGAAGTGGCGATCATCGTGCGCCCCAAGCTGATCGAGACGTTCAACGAGCTCCGCCAGTACGGCGTGGCACCCGAGAAGCTCATCGGTCTCCACGAGCAGATCGCCCCGCTGGTGGACCAGATCAGCGCGATCCTGGTTCAGGCGGGGATCGAGGAGGTGCTGCACCGCATCAACCCCGGTGCGGCACTGCCGCCGGACACCGAGATCGCCGAACTGCTGACCACGCTGGTACGGTTTCGCACCCAGGCCGTCTCCGCGGTCTCCTCGACGCTCTCGTTCTCCATCGAGTCGACGATCGAGTCGGCGGTCGGCCAGATTCTCGGCGACCTGATCGAGAAAGAGGCCGAGCAGCAATCCGACTAGCTCAACCGGTGACCAACAGCTCGTGGTCGCCTGCGCTCCACGCCTGCTCGAACACTTCCGTACTGACCTGTTCGCCGCGCGTGTCATCACCGCCACTGTCGCCCAGATAGACGATATCGTTCGGAACATCCACTGCCGCAACGGTGATCAGGTGACCACAACCGGTCCGATCCCCCTCGGTGTCCCAGATGATCTTCGAGTTGACGCACACGATGGCCTGCCGGTCATCGTTGAGATAATCCAGCAGCGCGTCCATCCCGGTGTCCAGTCCGCCCTCGGAAGCGACCGAATCGTTGGTGTAGTCGGCCTCGATCCCGAAGTGATCGAGCAGAAGCAGCAGGTCGGTCGTGCAGGTGCCGTGCCCGATGCCGCCGTCGCTCGGATCGAAACTCTCGTCGTAGACGGGCTCGCCGGGACTGCACTCACTGGGTGTGGCCGCCGCCAGATCGATCATCTCCCGCTCCGAGGGTGGGTTGCCGTTGACCTCGCCGATGACCATCCGGGTGGCCATCAGCCCACAATCACCCTGGGACTGCTGGACCCAGTAGCGGCTCGCGGCCTCCGGGTCTCCGTAGACACCGTCCGGCGGTTCGGGTTTGGCCTCCGGTTCCGGCGCCTGCTCCTGTTGCTTGACACGCACCTGCACCGGACGCGTTGCGCGCGTACTGCAGCCCGAATGCGATTCCGCCGCAACCGAACTGGCAGGCGCGGCGGTCGGCTCGGCGGTCGGCTCGGCGGCCTTCTTCGAGCAACCGGCCCCAAGCAGTGCCAACACGGCAAGAGTGAGCACACCTCGACGAACCGACTTATTGACCATGACGGCAAATTAGCAGATCCCGTTCGTCAGCCGGGACGTTTCAGGAGCGCAGCGCGATCACTCCCACTCGATGGTGCCCGGCGGCTTGCTCGTGACATCGAGCACCACCCGGTTGACCTCGGGTACCTCGTTGGTGATCCGCGTCGAAATGCGTTCCAGCACTTCGTAGGGCACCCGCGTCCAATCCGCGGTCATGGCGTCCTCGCTGGAGACCGGCCGCAACACGATCGGGTGACCGTAGGTGCGCCCGTCACCCTGCACCCCGACCGACCGCACATCGGCGAGCAGCACCACCGGGCACTGCCAGATCTGGTGATCCAGTCCGGCCGAGGTCAGCTCCTCGCGGGCGATGGCATCGGCCCGTCGCAACGTGTCCAGCCGCTCGGCGGTCACCTCCCCGACGATGCGGATTCCGAGTCCCGGCCCCGGGAAGGGTTGCCGCGCAACGATGTCCTCGGGCAGACCCAGCTCACGACCGACCGCGCGCACCTCGTCCTTGAACAGCAGCCGCAGCGGCTCGACGAGGGTGAACTTCAGGTCGTCGGGCAGTCCGCCGACATTGTGATGGCTCTTGATGTTCGCGGTGCCGGAGCCGCCGCCGGACTCGACGACATCGGGATAGAGCGTGCCCTGCACCAGGAAGTCGACCTCGCCACCGGATACGTCGACGGCATCGCGGACCGCACCCTCGAACGCCCTGATGAACTCGCGGCCGATGATCTTGCGCTTGCCCTCGGGGTTGGTCACCCCGCTCAACGCCTCCAGGAACCGGTCGGCGACGTCGACGGTGACCAGCTTGGCGCCGGTGGCAGCCACGAAGTCACGCTGCACCTGCGCCCGCTCCCCGGAACGCAGCAGTCCGTGATCGACGAACACACAGGTCAAGCGGTCACCGATGGCCCGCTGCACCAGCGCGGCGGCGACGGCGGAGTCCACCCCACCGGACAGACCACAGATGGCGCGGCCGTCGCCGACCTGCTCGCGCACCTGCGCCACGAGCTGGTCGGCGATATTGGCCGGGGTCCAGCTGGCCCCGATTCCGGCGAACTCGTGCAGGAACCGGCTCAGGACCTGCTGTCCGTGCGGCGAATGCAGCACCTCGGGGTGGTACTGGACGCCCGCAAGCCGCCGCGCCCGATTCTCGAAGGCCGCGACCGGAGCTCCCGAGCTGGCCGCCACCACGTCGAATCCCTCCGGCGCCTCGGTGACGGCGTCACCGTGGCTCATCCAGACCGGCTGGATCCCGGGGAGTTCGGAATGCAGTTCCCCGCCAGTGACTTTGAGCTCCGTGCGGCCGTACTCGCTGGTGCCGGTGTGGGCCACCGTGCCGCCGAGCGCCTGGGCCATGGCCTGGAAGCCGTAGCAGATACCGAAGACCGGCAGGTCCAGATCGAACAGCGCGGGGTCCAACCGTGGCGCGCCATCGGCATAGACGCTGGCGGGCCCGCCGGAGAGCACGATCGCCTGCGGGTTGCGCGCCTTGATCTCCTCGACGGTCGCGGTATGCGGGATCACCTCGGAGAACACCCGCGCCTCGCGGACCCGTCGCGCGATCAGCTGGGCATACTGCGCACCGAAGTCGATGACAAGCACCGGACGTACTGAGGCTGATTCCACCCGGACAGTCTAGTGCTCAGGTCCCGAACAGCCGGTCCCCGGCATCGCCGAGGCCCGGAACGATATAGCCGTGTTCGTCGAGTTGACGGTCGATGGCCGCGGTGTAGACGGGAATGTCGGGGTGCGCTCCGTGCAGGGCGGCCAGCCCTTCCGGGCAGGTGAGCAGGCACACGAACTTGACCGAACGCGGGCTGTGCTCCTTGATCCGGTCTATCGCGGCGATCGCGGTGTGTCCGGTGGCCAGCATCGGATCGACCACGACGACATCGCGTTCGCGAAGGTCATCGGGGACCTTGAAGTAGTACTCGACGGCGACGTGAGTCTTCGGGTCACGGTAGAGGCCGATATGGCCGACCCGGGCGCTCGGTACCAGGCTCAGCATGCCGTCCAGAATTCCGCCGCCGGCGCGCAGGATGGAGACGAACACCAACTTCTTGCCGTCGATCACGCTCGCGGTCATGCTCTCCAGCGGCGTCTCGATCTGCTCGGTGTGCAGCGGGATGTCACGCAACACCTCGTAGGCCATCAGCGCCGACACCTCGCTGACCAATCGTCGGAAACTGTTGGTGGAGACGTCCTTCTGGCGCAGGGTGTTCAGTTTGTGGGTGACCAGCGGGTGGTCGATCACATGCACCTGGGAGGGCAGGGACATCGACGCTCCTTTCGGATTCTCAGAAGACGGTGCCGTCACTGCTGACGGTCAACGGTGGCAGCCCGCCGCGTAACCGTTGCGCCAGCTCGCGGCCTGCGGCCCAGGTTCCGCCCTCCAGTACGCAGGCCAGCGGCAGCCGGTCCGCCCCGAGTCCCAGCCGGGCGCGCACCAGGTCGGCCACCTCGTCGAGCAACGCGACGGTCAGGGCCCGCCATTCGACCACCAACTCATCCGCCGGTGCCCAGGTCTGCGATGCCCAGCCCGCATCGCGCAGCGTCAACACACCGGTGTCGAGCAACAGGCCGCCGTTGCGGTACTCCGGCAACCCGGTCAGGGCGTCGATGCCGGTCACCTGCACCCCCGCCCAGGTGAACGGTTCCAGCAGCGAGTAGGTCAGCCATTGGGACAGTTTGTGGAAGGGCATCCAGCCGGCGGTCGCCCCGAGGCCGGGAACCGCACCGTGACGCCAACAGTCCCCGAGCGGTTCGCCGTCGATGGTGTTGTCAGCGGGCCAGATCGGCGACAGTGTGGCAAGCAGCACGGCAAGGATGTCGTGCGCGGCGATCGTCGGTGCCGCCGGATCGGTGATCAGCAGGTCGTACAGTCCGCCGGGGCGACCGGGCTCGCCGAACGCGTCGGGCCTCTCGGCCAGGGCCGCACCGAGGCGGCGCAGCACGTCGACCCTGCCGTCGAAGCCGACCAGCGGATTGGCCGGGCCCACCTGCATCGCGGTGGCCAGTTCCGCGGTGTCCAGGCCGAGCAGACCTGCCGCGTCGGCCTGTAGCGGCCGGTCCGGGTCCGAGGAGAACACCCCGGCGGTGAAGGCGTGCCAGCTGGCGACGCCCAGCCCCTCGGACCGGCTGAACACCCGGCCGTCCTCCCGATAGCGCCAGTCGGGCCCGGCACCGGCGTCGAGCAGGACGCTGACCACCGCCAGATCGATCATCGCGCGGGCGCGTCCCGCCGCGTCGAGGCCGTCGAGATCCAGGGTTCGCCGAACTCCGCCGGCCTCGAAGTGCCGCCACCGGCTGTGGAACGGGATGTCCAGGTCGGGAAAGCGGCGCAGGGTCAGATCGGCAACCTCGGCGGCCGCGCCGGGCAGCGCATCGTCATGCACGGTGAACCACGCGGAGTCACCGGCGCGGGCGCGGGCCAGCAGATGACCGGCCCTGGCGCGGATCTCGGTGGTGCTGCGCAGGGTCTGCGCCGGATTCACACCAACCCCCGACCGATCGTCCTCTTCAGGTCGTCGGCATCGGGCACCGGGCCGGGGGTGAAGTAGCCGGCGGCCATCTTGGCGTCGATCTCGACACGGGCGTCGGCCGGGATCAGCTCATCGGGAATGTTGACCCGCTCCCCCACACTGATCCCCGATCCGGTGATCGCGTCGTACTTCATGTTGCTCATCGAGACCAGGCGGTGGATGCGGGTGACGCCCAGCCAATGCAGGACGTCGGGCATCAGCTCCTGGAAGCGCATATCCTGCACGCCCGCAACGCATTCGGTGCGCGCAAAGTACTGGTCTGCGGTGTCGCCGCCCTCCTGACGTTTGCGGGCGTTGTAGACCAGGAACTTGGTGACCTCACCGAGGGCGCGGCCTTCCTTGCGCGAGTAGGCGACCAACCCGACGCCGCCGCGCTGCGTTCCCGCGATGCACTCCTCGATGGCGTGGGTGAGGTAGGGCCGACATGTGCAGATATCCGAGCCGAACACGTCGGAACCGTTGCATTCGTCGTGTACCCGGGCGGTCAGCTCGACCGTCGGATCGGCGAGGTGTCGCGGGTCGCCGAAGATGTAGACCGTCTGACCGCCGATCGGGGGAAGGAACACCTCCAGGTCGCCACGGGTGACCAGTTCGGGATACATCCCGCCGGTCTCCTCGAACAACGCCCGCCGCAGCGCGGCCTCGGTGCACCCGAACCGGGCGGCAACCCCCGGCAGATACCAGACCGGTTCGACGGCCACCTTCGTCACCACCGCGGCACCCCCGTCGAGCAGCACCGTCCCGTCCGGGACGAGCCTGCCCTTCTGCATCGCCTCGGCGACCTCGGGCAGCATCACGTGGGCCTTGGTGACAGCGATCGTCGGCCGGATGTCGTGATCGGCGGCCAGCTGGTCGGCGAACACATCGGCCACCGCCGCACCCCAGGGATCGAGGCTGACGATCGCCTCGGAGTTCTGCCACTGCGGGTGGGGACCGATGACATCGGTCGGCATGGTGTTGGTGAGATCGGCGCGGTGCTGCGGGGACAACGCCCCGGCGGCCACGGCCAGGGCACGGTAGACACCGTACGACCCGCTGTGGGTGCCGATCACGTTGCGATGTGCGCGGTTACCGGTGGTACCGACGATCGGTCCGCGCTCGGCAGCCGTGGGCGCCCCCCACCTGATGGGTGGCGCCAGCGGTCCACCGCTGTGCGATGTCAACCGGATGTGGCGCGCGTCGGTGCGATCCGTTCCCACGTCGACTCCTTAGCAGAACACCATCGCGCAACCAGAGACTGCTTTGTCCCTCGCATCGTATCAGCGAGATGGAAGACGCACAGGGTACGCGAATATTTCAGTCCGAGAACGGTATTCGACGATCCACGAACGCCTGTGTCAATTCCGCCGGGGTGGGGTACCCGACCCTGACGCCTGCAGCCATGCGCGAAAGGAACAGCCCGGTGACCAACACCCAGCCCAAGCCCACGACCACCGATGCCGGAATTCCCGTACCCAGCGACGAGCATTCGCTCACCATCGGCAGAGATGGACCGATCCTGCTCCAGGACCACTACCTGATCGAGCAGATGGCCAACTTCAACCGCGAACGCATCCCGGAGCGCCAGCCCCATGCCAAGGGCGGCGGCGCGTTCGGCAGCTTCGAGGTCACCAACGATGTCAGCGCCTACACCAAGGCCGCCTTCCTGCAACCCGGCGTGAAGACCGAGACGCTGGCCCGGTTCTCGACCGTCGCGGGCGAGCGCGGCAGCCCGGACACCTGGCGCGACCCGCGCGGATTCGCCGTGAAGTTCTACACCCAGGACGGCAACTTCGACATGGTCGGCAACAACACCCCGGTGTTCTTCATCCGCGACCCGCTCAAGTTCCAGCACTTCATCCGGTCGCAGAAGCGTCGCGCCGCCAACAATCTGCGCGATCACGACATGCAGTGGGATTTCTGGACCCTCTCACCGGAATCCGCGCATCAGGTGACCTGGCTGATGGGTGACCGCGGCATTCCGCGCACCTGGCGGCACATGAACGGGTACTCCAGCCACACCTACAGCTGGATCAACGCCGATGGCGAGATCTTCTGGGTCAAATACCACTTCAAGTCCGATCAGGGCATCGAGTTCTACACCCAGGACGAGGGCGACGAGATGGCGGGCAAGGACGGCGATGTCCACCAACGCGACCTCTTCGACGCGATCGAGCGCGGCGAGTTCCCCAGTTGGACACTCAAGGTGCAGATCATGCCGTTCGAGGATGCCAAGGACTATCGGTTCAACCCGTTCGACCTGACCAAGGTGTGGCCGCACGCCGACTATCCCTTGATCGAC
Organism: Arthrobacter sp. SLBN-53; assembly: GCF_006715585.1. NCBI lineage: Bacteria > Bacillati > Actinomycetota > Actinomycetes > Micrococcales > Micrococcaceae > Arthrobacter > Arthrobacter sp. SLBN-53. The sequence goes on along the minus strand of NZ_VFNN01000001.1, from coordinate 4,017,412 downwards.
GTCGGAAAGCTCTCGCTCAACCGTAACGTCACCGACTACCACACCGAGATCGAGCAGGCGGCATTCGAGCCCAACAATGCGGTGCCGGGCACCGGACTGAGCCCGGACAAGATGCTGCTCGCGCGGGACTTCGCCTATGCCGATGCCCACCGGCATCGGCTCGGGGTGAACTACAAGCAGATCCCGGTCAACTCGCCGAAGACCGCGGTGCACAGCTACTCCAAGGACGGCGCGATGCGGGTCACCAACGTCACCGACCCGGTGTACGCGCCGAACTCCTACGGCGGTCCGGCGGCCGATCCGGCCCGCACTGCCGAAGCGCTCTGGCATGCCGACGGCGATATGGTGCGGGCGGCGTACAGCCTGCACGCCGAGGACGACGACTGGGGCCAGGCCGGGACGCTCGTGCGCGATGTGCTCGATGCCGCGGCCCGGGATCGGCTGGTGTCCAACATCGCCGGGCATCTGTCCGACGGGGTGTCCGAGCCGGTGCTGCAGCGCGCATTCGAATACTGGCGCAATGTCGACAAGGACCTCGGCGACCGCGTCGAGGCGGCCGTCAAGTAGCCACCGCACACAGCCGCGACGGTGCGCTCAGGTCGAGAAACCCGCAAGGATGTCGATCTGAGCGCACCGTCGCGCACCGCTTACGCCGAGGGCGACAGCTTGGACACCGGTTCGATGGGCAGCCGGCGCAGTCCGGCGGGCGCCTCCACCGGGACGACGGGCTTGACCGGCTCGATGGGGTCCAGCCGTCGGTAGGGCTCGCCCTGGGCGGGCCGCAGGTCGGCCTCACCCTTGTTGGGCCACAACGCGGCGGCCCGCTCGGCCTGCGCGGTGATCGACAGTGACGGGTTGACCCCGAGGTTCGCCGAGATGGCCGCACCGTCGGCGACGTAGAGCGTCGGATAGTTGTAGACCCGTTGGTAGGGGTCGATGACGCCGTGCTCCGGGCTGTCGCCGATGGCTGCACCACCGAGGAAGTGGGCGGTCAGCGGAATGTTGAACAGCTCGCCCCAGGTGCCGCCGGCGACCCCGTCGATCTTCTCGGCGATCCGTCGGGTCACCTCGTTACCTGCCGGGATCCAGGTCGGATTGGGTAGACCATGGCCCTGCTTGCTGTCGAGCATGCGGTAGCCGAACCAGGTCTTGCGGCTGAACGTGGTGATGGAGTTGTCCAGGTGCTGCATGACCAGCGCAATCATGGTGCGTTCGCTCCACCTGCGCGGGTTGAGCAGGCGCAGGGTGCCGCGACGGTCGTTGCGCGCGGTTTCCAGCAGTTGCTTCCAGCGCGGCACGTCGGTGCCCTCCGGCCCGGTGCCATCGGTCATCAGCGTCTGCAGCAGACCCATCGCGTTCGAGCCCTTGCCGTATCGGCAGGGTTCGACGTGCGTGTCGGCCGTCGGGTGGATCGACGAGGTGATCGCCACCCCGTGGGTGAGGTTCAGGTCGTCACCGACGGTGAGTCGCCCGGCGCCGACGATGGATTCGGAGTTGGTCCGGGTGAGCACGCCGAGCCGGTCGGACAAGCCGGGCAGCTTCCCCCGGTCCTTCATCCGGAACAGCAGCTTCTGGGTGCCGTAGGTGCCTGCCGCGAGGATCAGGTGGTTGGCGGTGAAGGTCTTCTTCCGGCGCCGCAGCTTGCCCCCGGTGCGCACGGTGTGCACCTCCCAGACGCCGTCGGGCCGCTGCGAGAACTCCCGCACCGAGGTGAGGGGGTGCACCTGCGCGCCGGCCCGCTCGGCCAGCCCGAGATAGTTCTTCAGCAGGGTGTTCTTGGCGCCGTGCCGGCAGCCCGTCATGCACTCACCGCACTCGATGCAGCCGGTGCGGGCCGGACCGACCCCACCGAAGTACGGGTCGGGCACGGTCTTGCCGGGCGTCTTCTCACCGTCCGGACCGAAGAACACCCCGACCGGGGTGGGCACGAAGGTATGCCCGACGCCCATGTCCTCGGCGACCTCCTTCATGATCCGGTCGGCATCGGTGAAGGTGGGGTTGGTGACCACACCGAGCATCCGCTTGGCCTGGTCGTAATGCGGCATCAACTCGGCCTGCCAGTCGGTGATGTCCTTCCACTGCGGATCGTTGAAGAACGGCGCCGGCGGGACATAGAGAGTGTTGGCGTAGTTCAGCGATCCGCCGCCGACACCCGCACCCGCCAGGATCATGACGTTGCGCAGCAGGTGGATGCGTTGGATGCCGTACATACCGAACTGCGGCGCCCACAGGAATTTGCGCAGGTTCCACGAGGTCTTCGCGAAGTCCTCATCGGCGAATCGCCGGCCGGCTTCGAGTACGCCGACCCGATAGCCCTTTTCGGTGAGGCGCAGCGCGCTGACGCTGCCGCCGAATCCCGAACCGATGATCAAGACGTCATAGTCAGGCTTCATCCGACCATTATGGGACTACCGACGGGTAACTAGCTAGACAGGGAGGCCTAACTTGTAAAGACCTCACTTGTAAAGACTCGTGGTTGCGCGATGTGGTTGCGCGATGTGGTTGCGCGATCCCGTCCGCCGGCCGCCCGACCGACTACGCGTCGACGGTCAGACCGACCTTCTGGAATTCCTTGAGATCGCAGTAGCCCGCCTTGGCCATCGAGCGGCGGAGCCCGCCGACGAGGTTCAGCGAACCGAACGGATCATCGGAGGGACCGTTGAGCACCTTCGACAGCGGCGGGCGCTCCCCCAGGCCGACCTGCAGGAGTGCGCCGCGCGGCAAGGACGGATGCGCCGCGGCCGAAGGCCAGAACCAGCCACCGCCCTGGGCCTCTTCGGCCACCGCCAACGGCGTGCCCAGCACCACCGCGTCGGCGCCGCAGGCGATCGCCTTGGCCAGGTCGCCGGAGGTATGGATATCTCCGTCGGCCAGTACGTGCACATAGCGGCCGCCGGTCTCGTCGAGATACTCGCGCCGGGCTGCCGCGGCATCCGCGATCGCGGTGGCCATCGGCACGCTGATGCCCAGCACCTCGTCGGAGGTGGTGACCCCCGAGGTGGACCCGTACCCGACGATGACGCCGGCGGCTCCGGTGCGCATCAGGTGCAGTGCGGTGCGGTGATCGAGTACGCCACCGGCCACCACCGGCACGTCGAGCTCGGAGATGAAGGTCTTGAGGTTGAGTGGCTCGCCCGCGTCGTCGTGGTCCTTGGCGACGCGCTCGGCCGAGATGATGGTGCCCTGGATGACCAGCAGGTCCAGCCCGGCCGCCACCAGCGAGGGCGTCAGCGCGGCGGCGTTCTGCGGACTAACCCGCACCGCCGTGGTCACCCCGGACTCCCGGATGCGCGCGACCGCGGCCCCCAACAGTTCGGGGTCCAATGGTGCGGCGTGCAGTTCCTGCAGCAGCCGGATCGCGGCGGATTCATCGGACGCCCCGGCCGCAACATCGGTGACCTGGGCGATCTTGGCCTCGACATCGGCGTGCCGACCGATCAGGCCCTCACCGTTGAGCACACCGAGCCCACCCTGCTTGCCCATCTCGATGGCGAACTCGACCGACACCAGCGCGTCGGTGGGGTGTGCGACGACCGGGATCTCGAACCGATAGGCGTCGAGTTGCCAGCCCGTCGAGACGTCCTTGGACGACCGGGTGCGCCGGGACGGGACGATGTTGATGTCGTCGAGTTCGTAGGTGCGGCGGGCGGTTCTGCCCATGCCGATTTCGACCATGTCACGCATGTGGAAAGCCCCTTTCGGGCCTGATCGGGCGCCTTATCTGGCGTAGTAGTTCGGGGCTTCGACAGTCATCGTGATGTCATGCGGGTGGCTCTCCTTGAGCCCGGCCGCGGTGATCTGCACGAACTGCGCCTGCTGAAGATGCTCGATGGTGTCCGAACCCGTGTAGCCCATCGCGGCACGCAACCCGCCGGTCAGCTGATGGATCACCGTGGACAGCGGTCCGCGGAACGGCACCCGGCCCTCGATGCCCTCGGGCACCAGCTTGTCCTCGGAGAGCACATCGTCCTGGAAGTAGCGGTCCTTGGAGAAGCTCTTCTGCGGTCCGCGGGTCTGCATGGCACCCAGCGAGCCCATCCCGCGGTAGCTCTTGAACTGCTTGCCGTTGACGAAGATCAGATCGCCCGGGGATTCCGCCGTGCCCGCGAGCAGGGATCCGAGCATGGCGGTGGAGGCGCCGGCGGCCAGCGCTTTGGCGATATCACCGGAGTACTGCAGGCCACCGTCGGCGATGACGGGCACGCCCTTGCGCGAGCAGGCGGCGACGGCTTCCAGGATGGCGGTGATCTGGGGCGCTCCGACACCGGCGACGACGCGTGTGGTGCAGATCGAGCCGGGGCCGACGCCGACCTTGACCGCGTCGGCGCCCGCATCGCACAACGCGGCTGCGGCGGCGCGTGTCGCGACGTTGCCGCCGACCACGTCGACCCGCTCACCCACGGCGGCCTTGAGCCGGCTCACCATATCGAGCACCAGCCGGTTGTGCGCGTGCGCGGTGTCGACGATCAGCACATCGACACCGGCGTCGGCCAGAGTCATGGCGCGCGTCCAGGCGTCGTCGCCGATACCGACGGCGGCGCCGACGAGCAGCCGCCCGTCGCGGTCCTTGGTCGAAAGCGGGAACTGCTCGGTCTTGACGAAATCCTTGACCGTGATCAGTCCGGTCAGCTTGCCGTTGCCGTCGACGATCGGCAGCTTCTCGATCTTGTGTCTGCGCAGCAGCCCCAGCGCGGCCTCGGCCGAGACCCCGGCGTGGGCGGTGATCAGCGGCGCCTTGGTCATCACCTCCGAGACCGGCTTGGACTGGTCCACCTCGAAGCGCATGTCCCGGTTGGTGATGATCCCGACCAGTGCGCCCGCCGAATCGACCACGGGCAGACCGGAGATGCGGAAGCGCGCGCACATGGCGTCGACCTCGGCGAGGGTGTTGTCCGGCGAGCAGGTCACCGGGTCGGTGACCATGCCGGCCTCGGACCGCTTGACGGTCTCGACCTGTCCGGCCTGCTCGGCGATCGACAGATTGCGATGCAACACGCCCATACCGCCGGCGCGAGCCATCGCGATGGCCATCCGCGACTCGGTGACGGTGTCCATTGCCGAGCTGACCAGCGGCACCCGCAACCGGATGCGCTTGGTGAGCTGACTGGACGTGTCGACGTTGGCGGGCACGACATCGGACGCGGCCGGTAACAGCAGCACGTCATCGAAGGTGAGGCCCAGCATTGCGATCTTGGTCGGATCGTCACCGCCGGTAGGGACCGGTAAGGCGAGCGGGACGCTGCTTTCAGCGATCGACATGGGTGGAGCCTCCACTAGCAACAGTCGTGAATCTAAGAGGCCATCCTATCGGCAATGACCTCCAGGCTCGGCCCGGGCGCGGCACGCCGCGCAACCGGTGGCGCGAAGCCAGCGCGGCTGCGTAGGCTAGATCCGTGCGTGATGACCTCCCGCCGGGCCTGCCACCTGACCCGTTCGCCGATGACCCGTCCGATCCTTCGGCGGCTCTTGATGCGATCGAGCCCGGTCTCCCACTCGACCCGCAGGAGCGCAGCGCCGTCGAAGCTGATCTGGCCGATCTGGCGGTGTATGAAGCACTGTTGGCGCACAAGGGCATTCGCGGTCTGGTCGTCTGCTGCGACGATTGCCAGCAGGATCACTATCACGACTGGGACATGCTGCGGGCCAACTTGCTGCAGCTGCTGGTCGACGGCACGGTCCGCCCGCACGAGCCTGCCTACGATCCCGAGCCCGACGCCTACGTCACCTGGGATTACTGCCGCGGCTACGCCGACGCATCGCTGAACGAGGCGACGACGGAGCACGACGGCTTCCGCTGACCGGCGGTTATCCGCCCTCGCCGGCCGGCACCGTTGTGGTGGTCGTCACGACCGTCGACGTTGATTGCTCGAGTTCGGTGGTGACCGCCGGCGCCGTGGTCGCCGGTGTCTGAGCGGGCGCCTCCTGCTGCGGCTCCGGTGCGGCGCTCGTCGCCGGCGGTGCCACCGTGGTGCTGGTGGTGGTGACCGTCGTCCTGGTGCTGGTGGTCGGTGCCACCGTCGTCGTCGCCGCCGGTGCAGTGGTCGTCGTCGCCGCCGACGGTGCAGTGGTCGTCGTCGCAGCGGGTGCCGACGTCGTCGAGGACGTGGCCGGCGCGGTGGTGGTCGGTGCACTCGACGGTGCCGGCGACGTGGTGGCGGCGTCCGGCGTGCTGGTCGCAGGCTCGGACGTGCTCCCCTCGGATGGACTCGTCGTGGCCGGGCTCGTCTCGGTGGAGCTGGTACCGGACGGGCTGGTCTCGGTGGTCGTCGCGGTGGTCGACGGCCCGGTGGTCTCGGTGGTCGTCGTCGTGGCCGGCACCTCGGGACCCGGCGTGGTGGTGAGGGTCTCCTCGATCACCGGTACCGGGAGCAGGGTCAGCGGCGACGGCGGCAGGACCGGCATCGGCTCACCGGGGGGCGGCAGCGTCGCGGCAGGATTCTGCTCGACGACCTTGTAGGTCAACGCATTCCACTGCTGGATCAGGTCCTGCTTCTGTTCGACCGGGCCCACGCTCTGCACCGTCGACGACAGCGCGGCGAGCTTCTCCTGGGCCTGGTCCCACTGGCCTTTGTCGACGAGCTGCTGCACTTGCGCCAGCTCGGTCTGGGCGGCCAGCACCACGGCATCGTCGCGGGTGGCGCGCTCTTCGCCGAAGATCATGGTGCGGATGCCGTACAGCCCGTCACCGGGGCCTGCGGCGAACACCGCGGTGCCGAACCCGCCGAGACAGAGCACGGCGGCCGCCGCGGAGCCGACGACGGCCAGCCCGAAGCGGTTTCGGGTCGTCGGCCGGTTGGTGGCGTCGACCAGTGCGGCGGTGGCCTGCGAGGGCGAGACGACATGGTCCATCGGGACGTGCCGGACCTCGTCGCGCCAGCCGGACAGCAGGGCGGCCAGTTCGGCGTCGCCGCGGTCGGTGGAGTACACGGGTTGTTCGCCCGCGAGCGCGTCCAGGAACCGATCGGCGCGGTTGATGTCGTTGAGTGAGGGGTCACCGCCGTTGGCGGTCCAGCGACCGAAATCAGGCATATTCTTCCCCTCCTCCCGAAATCTGTGTCTTGAGTTTGGCCAGTGCGCGGTGCTGGGCGACCCGCACCGCACCGGGTGTGGAGCCGACCGCCTCGGCGGTCTCCTCCGCGCTCATCCCGACCACCACACGCAGGATCAGGATCTCGCGCTGTTTCTCGGGCAGAATGGCCAACAGCTTCTCCATCCGAGCCGAAGCGTCGGCGTCGAGCGCGAGCTGTTCGGGCCCGGCCTCACCGGAGAGTCGCTCCGGCACGTTGTCGGTCGGCTCGGCGCGATTGCGTGCCGACGCCCGGTGCGCGTCGGCGAGCTTGTGCGCAGCAATGCCGTACACAAAGGCCAGGAACGGTCGTCCCTGATCTCTGTAACGCGGCAACGCCGTGATGGCGGCCAAGCACACCTCCTGCGCAATGTCGTCTGCGGACAGACCACTTCGTTCAGCGGACCCGATCCGTGCCCGGCAGTACCGGACGATGATCGGGCGGATGGTCTCCAAGACCACCCTGAGAGCGTCCCTGTCCCCCGCCACAGCATCAGCGACGACTTCATCGAGACGTTCTCCCGAAATGGTCATCGTGGGTGATCTCTCCAGCGTTACGGATGGGACGCAACCGGGCGGGTGCGCCACACAAACATTAACGATCGCAACCGGGTGGAACGGTTCAGTGGCGCGACCACACGCCGCCGCGGTTTCTGATGGTCTCGGCGGCCAGGTCCCGCGCGGCCGCGATGGCGGCTGCCGATCCGACGGCGCTGCCGATGTCGGCGAGCAGGCAACCGACCGCCCAATGCAGCGGGACCAGCCCGAACTCGGCAGTGAGTGTGTAGGCGGCGTCCGCGACGCGACGCGCCGCGTTCAGGTCACCGGTGCAGCACAGGGCGGCGGCCAGCACCACCTGCGATTTGGCGCGGTGTCGCACCGACCCGAGCGTGTCGGCTTCCTGCACCGCCTGTTCGGCATGACCGATCGCCGCCGGCCCGTCGGCGCCCGCCATCGCCAACTCGGCCGATACCCAGTGCCTGCGCACGGATTGCCGGGGTTCGCCGGGCTCACCGGTGGCGCGCTGCAGCAGCCGGGCAGCGGCGGCCAACCTGCCGATTCCGAGCGCATCGGCCGCCAGCCCGACGAGCGCGTCGGCGCGCGCCTGCGGGTCGGTTCCGGCCGACACCAGCGCGTGACCGTCCCACCGGCGCGCCGTGCGATGCCCCCCGAGCTGTCGCAGGAAGGACGCCCTCGTGCTGTAGGCCAATGCGGTGGTCGGCTCGTCACAGCGCTGCCGGATGATCTCGTCGAGTTCGGCGAAGGCGGTCCCGTAGTGGCCCTGGCCGCCGGCGGCGACCGCGCGCAGCCATCGCTGCTGTGGATCGTGCGCCTGCGGAAGCGGCCAGAGCTGCGGTTGGGCGCCGAAGGCTGCGTCCATCAGCAGGGCGGAAGGGGTGATCATCGGGGTCGCCATCGCCTTCGGACGCTATCAATGCGGGCAAAAACGTGACCAATTCGACCTTGGTTAACACTTGATGGTCGCCACGTTACGAACAGATCAACCGGGCACGATGTGGCAAACCGGCCGTATCGACGCGAGCAGGGAAAACCGAGGCGTTGGGCGCCAGACACCCCGACGCGAAGCACTCTTCGGATTTCTCGCAAGTGAACATGATGAACGTGACGTAAATTCGCACCCTGCAGTTATGCGTTTGCGCGGTGAGGTCGCCTATTGACGATTTTTCTCCCGCGCTTCTACCTTGTGTTCACGAGCAGTCATCGGCGACACGGACTCGGTTCAGTTCCGCGGATCACGCACTCAGGTGGTCTCGCGAAATGGGTTCGAAGAGAGAGGTTTTGACATGCCACAGCCGCAGCAACTGCCCGGACCCAACGCCGACATCTGGGATTGGCAGATGAAGGGCCACTGCCGAGGCGTCGATTCCTCGATGTTCTTCCACCCCGATGGCGAACGCGGCCGAGCCCGTGCGCAGCGTGAGATGCGGGCAAAGGAACTGTGCCGGACCTGCCCGGTGATCACACAGTGCCGCACCCACGCGCTGGCCGTCGGCGAGCCCTATGGCATCTGGGGCGGTCTGTCCGAATCCGAGCGGGAGCTTCTGCTCAAGCGCGGGATGCGCCGGTCGGCCTGAGCCGGCTCAGAAGACCGGCCGCGGCACCAGGACCACCCGCCACCCATCGGGGTCGGCGAAGGTCAGTGCTCCCACACCCGTCCAGAACGGGTTCTCCGGCTCCACGGGTTCGTGGCCGTTGGCCCCCAACCTTTCCACGATGTCGTACATCTCCGCTTCGGAGTGGAAGTACAGCACCAGCAGATTGTCCGTTGTCGGTGCCGGACAAGGGCTTACATCGACATGAGCGGTGAACTCCAGATGCTGATCGGTGCCCGGTAGACCCACCATGACGCCGTCGTAGCCGGCGTGATTCTCGAACCGGTACAGCACGGGCAGACCGAGATGCTCGGCATAGAACTGCTCGACCTCGGCGAGTCGGTCGGTGGGACGGGCGAATCGAATCTGAGCAATGGGCACTGACATGCCAGCAGTGTGCAACCTCAACAATACTTGAGGTCAACCGCTCCCAATCCGGCGGGATTTCGGTGGCTGTGCGCTCGACGACCCGATCCGACGGGTGCCGGTGTAACTCCGTCGGCGGATGCGCCGATAGACGATTCGTGATGCTTCGCAGCCTGCCCGTCCTCGCAGCCCTGGCCCTGGCCGGCGCCGCCCCTGCGCACGCGCTCCCGCTGCCGGAGTTCTGCGTCCCCGCATCCGACCACGTCTGCACCGTCCGCCTCGCGTCGGTGACCGCCGACGCCGTCGACGGCACGATCACCGGTGCACCCGTCGGGGGCGGTCCCGCGATCACCCTCACCGGTCCGGGCGAGGCCTACCTGAAGTCCACCGGATTCGTCGAGGCACCCGAGGCCGTGCGCACCTGGGACAGCACCATCGATCAGGTGCGTCCGCTCGACGTCTCGCCCTCGGACCCCAACTGGTACGGCAATGCGAAGGCCAAGGTATTCCTGCCCCGCACGCTCAACGACTTGGCCACCGGGTTCCCGCCCGACACCTTGGTGGTGTCGTTCACCTCCGGCGAGGGCGACGCGCCGTATCAGCTGGTGTCGATCCAGCCCACGCTGCCGTAGCCGATCCGCCGGTCTCAGTGAGTGAGATCACAGCTTGTCGGGATGCGCCCGGCGGGGCCACCGTGTGCTGTCCACGCCCCCCGGCAGGAAGAAGCACTCGATGTTGGCAGACCCACTCTCAGGCACCCGGCGGTGTCTGGCCCGATTCGGCAGGCTTTTCGGTATCGCGCTGATCTCGTCGGCGCTGCTGGTCGGTGCCGCCATACCCGCGGCGGCCGAACTGATGCGGGTGACATTCGTACGACACGCCCAATCGGCCGGGAATGCCTCCGGTCTGATCGACACGTCGACCCCCGGCCCGACGCTGACGCAGAACGGTGAGGATCAGGCACGGGCAGTCGTCGGGACGCTCGGCGTCAACAATTACGACGGCGTCTACGCCTCGACCATGCAGCGGACCCAACTGACCGCTACTCCGCTGTCGCAGTATCTACACCTGCCGATCCGGGTGTTGCCCGGTGTCCAGGAGATCGAGGCCGGCGCGTTCGAAGGGACACCGGAAAGCGAGGCCGCCAACGGGTACGGCCGCTTCCCGCTGGCCTGGGCCCTGCAGGGCAACCGCGATCTGCGCATCCCCGGTTCGATCAACGGCCATGAATTCGACGCCCGGATGGACGGTTCCCTGCAGCAGATCTATGACAACGGCGACCGCAACGCCGTGGTGTTCTCCCACGGCGGGGCCATCATGTTCTGGACGATGATGAACGTCTCCAATCTCTCGTTCGAGCAGAAGCTGGACCTATTGCGCTACTCGCCGCTGGGGAACACGAATTACGTTGTCATCGAGGGCAGCCCGGAAGAGGGTTGGAAGCTGGTGAACTGGAACGGCCAGAAGTTCGGACCCGACGCTTCTGTCGCCGACGAGGTGAGCCTGCAGTTCCGCACGTTGCAGCGCCAACTCAGTACGGCGGTGACCAAGGTCTTCACCTCTTTCGCCACCCTGAATCCGGCCAAGGTGCTGGCCGCCATCGCCGCGAGCTTCTCCGACACCGTGGTCTCGATCATCAAGTTCGCCGGCGCGGTGGGCAACAAGCTGACAGTCGAGTGGGCCAAGAACACCCAGCCGAACCCGCCCGCACAGTCCGCGTCGCCGGCTGTCACCGACGCCACCGAGCGGGTCGCGAGCCGGATCGTCACCGCCGACGAGTCGGCGGCAACCACGACAGACGACGACTCGGTCAGGGAGACCTCCCGCAGGGACGTGACCGGGGACGCCGACCTACCGCCGGCCGAGCCGCAGAGCCCCATCGCGATCGTCGACACCGAACCAGACACCGAAACCGTGATCGCTGACGAACCAGCACCGTCGATCACCGACGAGGTGGACACGGACATCCGGGAGACCGTCGGATTCGACGACGACACCGACACAGCGAAATCCGCCGAATCGGAGACACCCAAAGTGACCGCGCCCGCGGCCACCGGCGGTGAGACCGCCACCGGCACAGCGACACACGCCGACACATCGGCGACCGTCGGAGCCCGGTCGGATGTTGGTGGCAGCGACAGCTCGGACTGACACACCGGCCTGAGATTCCCTGCCGTCACCGCGGCAGGGAATTCTCGTGTCACCGGCCGATGCGGTGGTTAGGGTGAGGCAGTGCCCGACGCTGCGCCCGACGCTCCCGCCTCGATGGTGGCCAGGGTGGCGCTGATCGTGAACGCCTTCGACCGGGCGGGCGCCGTACTGCGACCCGATCAGGTGGCCGAACGCAGCGGTTTACCGCGGTCCTCCACCCATCGCATCCTGAACCAGTTGCACGAAGCCGGGCTTCTGCAACGCGGTCCCGCGGGCTATTCGCTGGCCGCCTCCGCGCTGCCCTCCTCCGGGGTCGTCGACCATGCGCAGTTGCGGGGCGTGGCCTCGCCGGTGTTGGAGCGACTGCACGCCGATACCGGCCTCGTCGTGCACCTCGGGGTGTTGGCCGGTGCCGATGTCGTCTACGTGGACAAGGTGACCGGTGCGGGCGGCACTGCGGTCCCGACCCGGGTTGCCGGACGCACACCGGCCCACGCCAGCGCCCTGGGCAAAGCCATGCTGGCGCGCCGGCCAGCCGAGGACATCGACAAGACACTGGCCGGCGCGTTGCGCAAGTGCACCGCCTGGACGATCGGCGACCTGCCCACGTTGCACCAGGAGCTCGCCCGGGTCCGGGCCCGACGCGGAATAGCCTACGACGAACAGGAATTGGCGGCCGGGTTGTCGAGCGTAGCTGCGCCGATCACACTCCCGGATGGTGAAGTCGCCGGGCTCTCGCTCACCGGTGCCGTACCCGCGCAACGCCTGGAGCGCGTCGCGCCGTTCCTGTCGCGCTCGGCCAACGGGATCACGTTGGGGCTCGGCGCATCGGCCACCGGACACGCGCAGGCCCAGACCGTCACCGATGACATGCTCTCCCGGGTGCTACGGACCCTGGCCTCCGACGCCTGGGTGTGAGACTCGCGGCTCACCAGATCAGATCGTCGACGTCGACACCGACGGTGTGCCGACCCACCACCGCCAGCACCTGCTCGACATTGCTGGCCACATGCATCCGGGCGGTCAGGACATCGCGCCAGATACGTTCCAGTGCTGGCTCATCGCCGGCACCAACTGCCGCCGCGACGGCCTTCACCGCACGGTCGGATGCCATGACCTGATCGCGTCTGGTACGCAACATGGATTCCGAATCCGGATACCCCCCGGAGCGAATGCACGCAAGCTGCTCGAGCACATTGCGCCTGATCTGCATCATCGACAGTTCGATATCGGCACGGTGACTTTCCGATGGCCGGAGGTCGAGAACACGTTGCGCGGCACCGAGTAACGGAATGGAGCCGGCCAGGGTGTACAGCGTCGGTTGAGGTAACCGCTGCAAAGCAGGCATCGCGTCGGTGTAGCTCAGACCGAGCCAGCTGAACGCCCGGTGCTCCGGCACGAATGCATCTGTGACGATCACGTCGTCGGCGCCGATTCCCCGCAAACCCAGACCATTCCAGGCCCTTTCGACCCGATAGTCGCTTGCGGGAACGAGCACGGCCATGAAATCCTGCGCCGCACCGTCGGCGCCGACAGTCACCGCGGCGACGCTCAGCCAGGAGGCGTGGCGGGCCCCTGTGCAACGGCCCCAGCTGCCGCTGAGCCGGAAACCTCCTGGCACGCGCTCCAGTCGTCCGTTCGGCGCGTACGACGAGCACAACAGCGACCGGGGATCCGCTCCCCAGATCTCCTGCAGCGCCCGCTCGTCACGTACCGAGAGTCCCCAGTTGTTGACCGCCAGCCAGCCGGCCAACCATCCCGTGGACGTACACGCCGACGCCAGTTCCAGCGTCGCGGTCAGATAGGTATCCGGCTCGGCGTCCAGGCCGCCGAAATCCGGCGGCTGCAACAGCGCGAAGTAACCGACATCATGCAGCCGTCCGATCACCTCGGCGTCGACCCTCCCGCATCGGTCGACTTCGGCAGCGGCCGCGGCGATCTCGGGTAGCAGACCACGGACCGAATCGAGCACGGACTGCGACGTTCTCTCCCTCGTGAGTACTGCGGCGTGTAACGATCGAGATATATCAGTCACCACGGCCGTTGGAGGTGGATATGCCGTATTCGGCTGAGGTCGCCGAATCGATGGCACACCGCCTGATGCAGCCAGCCCAGTACGGTGGCGGCGGACTCACACCTGGCGAGTTTCTCTGCACCGTCGCCGAACTCGGCACCGAGAACGCCTCGCGCGGGTGGGTGGCCGCCGCCTACGGTCTGGGTGCGCAGACGTTGCCACCCACCGAGTTCGACAGGGTGTGGTCGGGACGACTGGATGCGCGGGTCACCGTCGGGTTCGGCGGCTCGGCACTGGTAAACGGCTACCGGCTCAGTGGCCGGTGGCCATCGGTCGTCGGCGCCCTGGAGGCGGACTGGTTTCTGCTGGGCTTCGAGGCGGGCCGTGTGCTGTTACCCGCGACCGCGGTGCGCCTGCACGGCGGCGAGCATGACGGCGGCCTGCATGGGTCAGGACTTGCCGATGTGGATGTCACCGATGCCGATCTCACCGAGGCACAGGTGCATCCACACCGCACCGATGCGGATGGGGTGCTCGCTGCGGCGGCTGCTGCGGCGGCGGTCATCGGGAGCGCCCTGGGCGGCTGGCGTAGGCACGTCGCCGCGCTACGCGCCCGGTTGGCAATCTCGCACGGTGGCGAAGAGCTCACCGACCAGGCCGCGGCGCAAATCGCCCGCACGGCATCGGATCTGGATGCCTCACAGATCCAGATCACGACGGGCGGATTGGCGCATCACGCACCGTACGCCCAGGCGATAGCGCGGGCCCGCGCGGCGATGGACCAACTGCTGGCCAGCAGCAGGCATGCTCTGGACGTTTCGGATCCGGTCACCATTGCGTGGCGGGATGTGCACGCCGGATGCCGGCTCGCCGCGGGGTATCGCTGACGATTGACAGCGCCGCCCGTTTTACCGCTCAGCGAGCAGTCCCCCGCAAGCGGGAGGTGCCCCCAGCACAGCTGGCTCAAGTCCCGCCGACGTTGCCGTAGCCGATCCGCCTTTCGCGCGTTGACTCTGCGACCTGGGCGCCGACCACTCGCACAAACGCGCCGTGGACGCAGAGTCGACGGGGCCATCGCAGGCCCGACGCAAAACTGCCCCAAATCCGAAGATTTGGGGCAGTTTTGGACTGCTCGGGAGAACCTAGTGCGCGTGGCCGTGATGTCCGTGGCCGGCGTGATCCTCTTCCTCGGCCGGCTTCTCGACGACCGCGGTTTCGGTGGTCAGCACCATCCGGCCGACCGACGCCGCGTTGAGCACCGCGGAGCGGGTCACCTTGACCGGGTCGACGATGCCCTCGGCCATCAGGTCGCCGTAGGTCAGCGTCGCGGCGTTGAAGCCCTGCCCGAGGGGCAGTTCACTGACCTTGTTCACCACGACCGAACCGTCGAGCCCGGCGTTGGTGGCGATCCAGTACAACGGGGCCGAGAGCGCCTTGGCGAACACCTCGACACCGATCAGCTCATCGCCGGTCAGCGAGCCGCGCAGGCTGTCCAGCGCCGCACCGGCCTGGACCAGCGCGCTGCCACCACCGGTGACGATGCCCTCTTCGACGGCAGCCTTGGCCGCCGACACGGCGTCCTCGACGGCTTCCTTGCGCTTCTTCAGGTCGGTCTCGGTGGCCGCACCGACCTTGATGACCGCGACACCACCGGACAGCTTGGCGAGGCGCTCTTCGAGCTTCTCGCGGTCCCAGTCCGAATCGGTGGCCTCGATCTCGCTGCGCAGCTGGGCCTTGCGACCCTCGATCGCGTCCTGGGTGCCCGCACCGTCGACGATCACGGTGCTGTCCTTGGTCACCACGACGCGACGGGCCGAACCCAGCACGTCCAGGCCCGCCTCGCGCAGCGTCAGACCCACATCGGGGTTGACCACCTGCGCGGAGGTGACGACGGCCAGATCCTCCAGGAACGCCTTGCGGCGGTCACCGAAGAACGGCGCCTTCACGGCGACGGCCTTGAGGGTCTTGCGGATGGAGTTGACGACCAGCGTCGACAGCGCCTCCCCCTCGACGTCCTCGGCGATGATCAGCAGCGGCTTGCCGGCCTCGGCCACCTTCTCCAGCAGCGGCAGCAGGTCGGGCAGCGAGCTGATCTTGTCGCGGTGCAGCAGCACCAGCGCGTCCTCGAGCACCGCTTCCTGGGCGTCGAAGTCGTTGATGAAATAGGCCGAGATGAAGCCCTTGTCGAACCCGACACCCTCGGTGACCTCGAGCAGCGTCTCCAGGGTGGAGGACTCCTCGACGGTGACCACACCATCGGCACCGACGGTCGTCATGGCCTCGCCGACCAGGTCACCGACCAGCTCGTCGCGCGAGGACACCGTGGCGACCTGGGCGATCGCGGTCTTGTCGCTGACGGGCTTGGCCGCAGCCAGCAGGGCCTCGGACACCGCGTCGGCGGCCTTGCTGATCCCGGCGCCGAGGGCGATGGGGTTGGCACCGGCGGCGACGTTGCGCAGGCCGGCCTTGATGATGGCCTGGGCGAGCACGGTCGCGGTGGTGGTGCCGTCACCGGCGACGTCGTTGGTCTTGGTGGCCACCGACTTGACCAGCTGGGCACCCAGGTTCTCGAACGGGTCCTCCAGGTCGATCTCGCGGGCGATGGTGACACCGTCGTTGGTCACGACCGGTCCGCCGAACGCCTTGGCGAGCACCACGTGCCGGCCGCGCGGGCCGAGGGTGACGCGGACGGCATCGGCGAGCTTGTCCACGCCGGCCTCCAGGGCGCGGCGCGCAGTTTCGTTGAATTCAATCTGCTTGCTCATAAATGTCCTTTGATGTGCCGGGGGCAAAGCGGACCGCCCCGGACGTCACCCATCGACGGGGACTTCCGGGGCGGTACACAACTGCTTACTTGTTGACGACAGCCAGCACGTCACGCGCGGAGAGGATCAGGTACTCCTCGCCGCCGTACTTGATCTCGGTGCCGCCGTACTTGCTGTAGATGACGGTGTCACCCTCGGAAACGTCCAGGGGGATCCGCTTCTCGCCATCCTCATCCCAGCGGCCGGGGCCAACTGCGACGACGGTGCCTTCCTGCGGCTTTTCCTTGGCGGTGTCCGGGATGACCAGACCGGAAGCGGTCGTGGTCTCGGCCTCGTTGGCCTGAACGAGGATCTTGTCCTCGAGTGGCTTGATGTTGACTGCCACGATTGGAGCCCTCCACTAGGTATCGGAGACCGGAGAATGTTCCGGGTCCATGATTTTTAGGTGTTCGGCATGCGTCCGAGCCCTCGCACCGTCGTCGCGGGTGCCGGCGCCGGGTGTGGCCGCGTGCCACCTAGCACTCTATACACGCGAGTGCTAGCACTCAAGGGTGGGATGTGCAGGCGCTATCCCGTCCCGCCCGTCGCGAGGACGACGAGCCCGTACGCCACCGCGAATCGGTGCCCCAGCTCACCCGCGACGTTCCCGCGGCCCACCGAGACATCGTGGCCGAGCCGTTCGGCCAGCGCCCGGACCAGCTCGTCATCACCGGCCCCGCCGCCGACCAGCAGCACCGCCGTCACACCTGCCCCGACGTGCTGCACACCGCGTGTGACATTTCCCCCGATGACCAGCCGCTTGGCCGCCAACCGCCAGCTGCGCCACTCCGCGGCCGACATCGCCGAGGTGAATGGCAGCAACCCGCTGGGCGCCGCCGTCAACAGCCATCCGGTCGAGCGCCCGTCGATCGGGGTGTCCAGGAACCGGCGGCGTCCGTGCTCGTCCTCGACGAGCTGCATCGTCACCGCGGTCACCGCCTCGGCGCGCTTGGCGTACTCGGCCGCGCTGGTGGAGATGTCCAGCGCGGCGGCGGTCGCCGCGGTCAACAATTGCCCGGCCCCCGGCAGCACCACCCGGTCACCGGCGGCCGCCACGTCGACGGTGCCGCCGCCGACGTCGACGACCACCACATCGGCAGGCAGTCCCGGCGTGGTCAACGCACCCGCCCGCGCGGCGGCGGCCTCGGAGTCGATCCGGGTGACCGGCACCCCCAGCGCGGCGGCCAGAGCGTCGGCATCGGCAGGCGAGACGTCGCCGCCACCCATCGTCGCCATCACCAGGCTGTCGACGGCGACCGCGCCGCGGCGGACATTGGCCTTGGCGGCGATATCGGCCAGCGCCACGATGTGCACCAGCCCGTCGGGCAGCTCCGGCGCGGAGGAAGACTCGTCGGTATCGGCCTGGGCATCCAGCGTGACCACCGCGCACACGCTGTCGAAAAGCTGGTCGGCCACGGTGCGGGCATCGGCACGCTCGTCATCGCCGAGGTCGAAGACATCGGCCAGCCAGAACGGGTCGGTGAGTCGCTGCAGCGGGGACATGCCCTCCCGCACCTCGACCGCGACCAGGGTCGATGCGAGCACCCGTGCGACGTCGACATCATCGACCACCGGCACCGCGCTGTTCAGCCGGTTGGATATCAGTACGGCCTCATCGTTGGCGGTCAGCACCGCGGCGATATCGCAGCCCGCAGTCACCGCTTCATTCACCAGTGCGGCCACCTCGGCATAACCGAATTCTGCTGCGGCACAGGCAATGACAGATCCACCCTGATCCACCGAGGCCAGCCGGTCGACCGGGACCGGCACACCCACGCCCGCGGCGTCACCGGCGGTGGTGGCCGCCGACCGCAACACGATGGCCAGCCGGCCCGTGCGCCGGGCCTGCAGTCGAACCCGTTCCACGGTCGAATGCACCGGCGGTGTCGGCGCGAACGCGGCCCGCTCGACGGTCAGCCCGTGCTTGTCGGCCAGTCGCCGGACCAGTTGCGCCGCACCCTGAATCGCCCGCGGGGAACCCTTCCCGCCGCGGGTCGGCGTCCGCCCACTGGCCACCACGTCGCGATCACGACACAGCACCACCTCGGTGGTGGCGTTGCCGATGTCGACACCGGCCCACACCGTCATCGCAACAGGCCGCGCCGCCGATAGACGACGGCGGCCTCGCGCACCAGCGCGGCGCACGTCGGGGCATCCTGGGCGGCCAACCGGGCCGCCAGCTCCTCGAGTTCCTCGAACGACGACCGCCCCGGGCGCAGCGCCTCATAGGAGGCCAACATGTCCTCGGCGGTGAGCGCGGTCATCTCCGCGGCCCGACGCAGGTTGAGCCCGAGTTGCAGGGATCCGCTGCGTTCGGCGTTCTCGGCCTGGCGCAACAGGGTGTCCCGGCTGATCCGGATGTCGTCGAGGACCAGTTCACCGTTGCAGGCGGCCTCGACGGTGACATCGTCGATGCTGCGCCCGGAGTGCGAAAGTGCGGTCATCGGGTGAACTCCATGTCGATGTTGCGGCGACGTTCGCCGCCGTCGAGGGCCAGGCTCTCGGCCCGCTCGATGGCGACCATCGACACCACCTTGGTGTGGTAGCGCGCGGTGATGGCCTCGTCGGTGTAGGCGTTGCGCATCGGTGACGGTGTCGCGCCCTTGGCGTGCCTGCCCGCGTTGATCCCGATGATCCGGTACATCTCCGGTGAGATCAGCGGGGCCACGCTGAGCAGTTCCAGATTGGCCAGCGGCGGCAGATCGCGACGGTGGATCAGCGTGGTGCCCTTGGCCTGTAGCCCCACCCCGATACCCGATCCGGACAGACCGGCCGCCGACTTGCCGATCATCCCGAGGTCGATGCTGTCGGCGATGCGCACCACCCGCGGCACGCACTTCTCTTCCTCCAGCCCGGCCAGGATCTGGTCGAGGGCCTCATAGATCGTCATCCCGGACAGCGTGCAGAACAGCTTGGTGCCGAACGCCGGTGACACACCGACCACCACCTCGCGCGGATCGGTGCCGAAGTCCGCCGGTCCGAGGATCCGCAGGCGGTCGGGCTCGGCGAAGGTCGCCTGCTCACGCACCAGGTCGGTCACCGACCGGGCCTGGCGCACCGCGTCGATCTGCGCCTGGCGTTCCGGGGTCGGCCGGTAACCCGTGCCGGGGCCGCGGTAATCGTTCGGATCCTCCAGTGCGGAAAGCACATTCATCTGCTCGTCGAAGATCGCCGCGGTCTGCAGATAGTCACCGTTGACCCGGGCCTTTGCCATGCCGAGCACCCGGTCGGCCAACTCGGTGAATCCGGTCTCGGCGAGTGCGGTGACGATATCGAGCACCGTCAGACCCGACTGGTCGATCATCCGGGCGGCGCTGAGCACCTGCACCCCGTCGGTCTGCGGGAGGTTCTTCGAACCTGCCGCGGCGACAACGGCTTCGACGTGTTCATCGTCGAAGTCGGCAAGTCCCAGATACTCGAACACCGCCCGGGTGGCCTCGGCGGCCTGGCGGCGCATGGCCTCCAGCGTGGTCGGGTCGCACGACCGCAGGCCGCCGTCCACGCCCCAGTCGCGTTGCATCACCAGGTAGTCGTCGAGGTCGTCGGCGTTGAAGTTGGACGGGCCGAACATGTTGTCGTAGGACACGATCGAGCCGAACCCGGAAAAGATGAAATCCGATCCGGACAACAGCGTCGGCAGCGTGCGACTGGTCCGGCGCATGGTCGACTCGCTCATCAGCGAGTCGTTACCGCTGCACGATTCCAACCCGCGCAGCATGACCATCAGGTTCTCGGCGTGCAACTCCTTGACCCCGCCGGGCACCGAGGCGGTGATCGCCGCGCCGTCCACGCCGCCGTTCTGCACACCCTGCGCGCCGATCCCCTTGGCCAGCGCCACGCAGCGGGACTCCAGATAGTTCATCGACTTGCCCTCGGCCGCCCCCATCAGCACCTCCGAGCCGGCACCGCTGGACAACCTCATCTTGATACCGCGGGAGGCGTAGGACGACGTCAGGAACGCCTTGGACCACGGGGTGTCGTCACCATCGGTGAACACCTGCTCGGTGCCGTAGACCGAGACCGTCTCGGCGTACGAGACCAGTCCGCGCACACCGAGTTCCAGCTCGCGGGCCTCCTCGACCGAGCATTGGGTCAACGCACCGGGGGCGGGCACCTGCGAGCCGATGAGCAGCCCGACGGCCACCGCGGGCGCATCGTCGAGGACGGGAACGGTGGCCTCGAGCTCCCGGAAGCCGTACACCACCGCGGTCGCCGCGTCCGCGGCGATCAGCAGCGGATCATCGAGCCGATTGGTGACATGCGCCTGGTTGGCCGGGGTGCGCCGGGCCCGCATCTTCATCATGGCCATCTGGATCTCGACCGGATGCAGCCCGGCCACCACCCGGGCCATCTTGGCCGGCGTCAGCCCCGAGCACACCGTGAGTACGTCGGCGCGCGGCACGCTGGAATCGACGATGAGTCGCGCCAGTTCGACCTCCGACATCGCCATCGACACCGGCGCCTGGGCGTGATCGATGGCATAGCGCACGACGAACTCGTCGATGGCGTCGAAATCGGCGGCCGGGGTGGAGTCCATCTCCAGCACGGTGCCGTCGTCGGCGACAACCCAGGACGGTTCCGGGTCGTTGGGCGACAGATGCGAGATCATGCCCAGCGCGGGATCGGGTTCGGCAAAGCCGTCGAGGTTCACGCGCTGCTCATCGAGCAGACGGATGCGTCCGAGCCGGTGGTCCGGCTCCGGTTCGGGGCTGTTCACGATGACCTCTCTCGTCGCGGGGTGGATACAGCATCGGCCAGCGGTGCGGGACGGACAACGGGACGCGGAGAGCTTCCAACAACCTGTGTGAGAAGAACACACGACCGGCGCGGCCGCTGTGACTGGATTACAACAAGATGTTGGAAAGTGATGCAGACCTCTGGCAGACACCCCGTGCGGGTCGCACACTTTCCCCGGACTCGGAGCCGACGAATGCCTGCTCCGTGCGCAGAGGAGGTTCCTTACATGTCCGAAGTGCTCAATACGGGCGACAAACCCGGCGGCGCAACGCCACCGGACAGCCGCGGTCGGCTGCGCGGCAACCTGGGTGTGCCCGCCATCGTGCTCATGGTGGTGGCGGCGGCGGCCCCGTTGTCGACGGTGGGCGGCAACGTCCCGATCGCGATGGTGCTCGGTGACTCGACCGGCATCCCGGTGGCGTTTCTTGTCGCGGGTGTGATCTTTTTGCTGTTCGCCGCGAGCTTCGTGGCGATGTCGAAGTACGTCACCGATACCGGCGCGTTCTACGCCTACATCCAGAAGGGCCTCGGCAAGGCCGCCGGTACCGGAGCGGCGGTACTCGCGCTGCCCGCGTACATGGCGACCCTGCTGGCGGTGGCCGCCTACGACGGCGTCATCCTGGCCGGTCTGCTGGAGATCATCGGTGCACCGGCGGTGCCGTGGTGGGTGCTCACGGGCCTGGTGCTGCTGATCATCGCCTTCCTCGGCTACCGCGATATCGAACTCAGCGCCAAGGTGCTCGGCATCTTCCTGGTCTCCGAGGTCGCGATCCTGGTGGTGCTGGACTTCGTCATCGTCATCCAGGGCGGCGAGAAGGGCATCACCGGTGACTCGTTCACCCCGTCGGGCATCTCCGGCGCCTTCGGCATCGCGCTGCTCTACGCACTGTGGGGCTTCGTCGGTGTCGAGGCCACGGCCGTGTTCCGCGACGAAGCCCGCGACCCCGACCGCACGGTGCCGCGTGCCACCTACTGGGCCGTCGGCATCGTCGCCAGCTTCTACGCGTTCTCCAGCTGGGCATTGGTCGAGGGCAACGGTGGCAACGACGCCATCCAGGTGGCCAAGGACGACCCGGACAACTTCATGGTCAACACCGCCGAGAAGTACCTCGGCATGCTCGGCAAGGACTTGACCACACTGTTCTGGTTCGTCAGCGTGTTCGCCTGCGCGCTGGCCTTCCACAACATCTGCTCGCGGTACACCTTCGTGCTCGGCCGCGACAACGTGCTGCCCCGCAAGCTCGGTGAGGTGCACCCGAAGCTGGGGTCACCGGCCAATGCCTCGGTCCTGGTGACCGTGGTGTCCATGGTGATCATGGGCGTGTTCGTCCTGCTGGGCCTGGACCCGGTGCTGCAGATCTTCGGTCCGCTCGGCGGCCTGGGCATCTGGGGCCTGTCCATCCTCTGGCTGCTGACGACGATCTCGGTGGGCCTGTTCTTCAAGCGCCGCGGCGGTCCGGTGAACATCATCGTGCTGGCGGTCGTCGGGACGATCGCACTCGCCGCCGCGGTGGCTCTGATCGTGGCCAACCTGACCCTGGTGGTCGGCGGGTCGACGACACTGGCGATCATCTTCGGCATCGCACCGGTGGTGTTCCTCGGCATCGGCGCCGCGCTGAGCGGACGGGCACCCGACGACCTGTCGATTCCGAAGTCCTGATCGCAGGGAGTCCCCTCAGCGCGTCGCGGGTCGCTGATACCGTCGAAATCCGGCGGTATCAGCGGCCCGCCGAGTTCGAGAGGAAACGGGCGACATGTCTGCGGGTGCGCCACTGACCGTGGCGGCGGCGTTGACTATCCCGCCGCTGGATCAGGGCTCGGTGCTCGGCGGGCACCGCGGTCTGATCCGCGAGGTGCTCTGGGTCGACATCATGCACGCGCCCGCCGAAGACTTCGTCCGGCCCGGTGACTTCGTCCTGACCACCGGCACCGACATCCGCCAGCCCGGGGTCCGCGATTTCCTCACCTTCCTGATGTCCTCGCCGGCCGCCGGGGTGGCGCTCGGCGGGCCACCGGACGTCGATACCCGCGAGCTGCTGGCCATACTGGTCCCGCTGGCCGACAAGCACGACTTCCCGTTGGTGATGCTGCCGTGGGAGGTGCCCTTCGCCGACATCCAGCGCCAGCTCCTCCCCCTGGTCACACCCGCCCCGGACGACCGGCCCATCCAGATGGTCATCGGCAGGCGCGAGGATGACGACCCGCGTTGGCCCGAGCACGCGCATACGTTCGCCGACACGCTGGCCCGATCGGCGCGCGCCGCCGGGGTCACGTCCAAGACGTCGGTGACCGACGATCTGGTGATGAGTCACTTCTCAGCAGTACTGCCGGCCTCGACCGGTTCGGCATTGGTCGAAACCGCATGGCAGGCAAGTGGTCTGCCGGACGGCTTGATCAGCTGGGTGTTGCTCCCGCCCGGGCACGGTCACTCGGTGACCGTTGCCACGGCCTCGGTACCCGACGCGCCGATCGGACCGCTGCAGTTCGCCGAGGTGCTGCGCCAACACCCGCGCAGCATGGCCACCATCCTGAAAACCCTGCAGCCACTGATCGATTACGACAAGACCCGCCGCGGCCAGCTCGTCCACACACTGGAGATCCTGCTCAACGAGGCCATCAACACCAGTGCCGCGGCGCGGGCGTTGTTCCTGAATCGGCATTCGCTGCTGTATCGGATCAAGTTGATCGAGGATCTCACCGGTTTGTCACTGAAGAACCCGGCCGACCGTTTCCAGTTGGAGGTCAGTGTGCGCGTGCACCAGATCAACGAGGCCCGCGTCGGTTCCCGGCTACCCGAATGACCGCGGATCGATCATCAGGTGATCGGAGACATCGCCGACCATCTCGACATCGACCCTACGTTCGGTGAAGTACCAGCCCTGCTCGTCGCGGGCGAAGGTATCGGCGTAACGGCCGACGACGATGGGCTGCAGCGCGACGGTATCGGTCTGCTGCACGACGACGAAGGTCGAACGCGCCCTTGCCGAATCGGCATCGATGTCGACGATCGGGTTGAGTACCAGATGCCGGGTGCGGGGTCGGTTGCCATGTTCGGGGAACCGGCGCGTCGTGACCGCGAACAGCTTGGCGATGGCCTCCGCGCCGGCGACACCCATGAAGTTGCCGCGGCCGAGCAGGTGGCCGACGCCGTCGAAATCACCTGCGTCGATGAGTTCGGCGTAGCGGTAGAGCAGTTCGGTGATCTGGTCTCTACTCATCGCCGCCTGAATTCGTCGACGGTGCGCTCAGATCGACCCACCGGCCGTTTTCTCGATCTGTATGCACTCTCGGCGCTCGGTCTTCGCTCACGCCACCTGCCCCTGGATCACCGGCAGCCCTGGGTTGCTGGCGGCGTCGAGTCCCGACGGCGGCGCACCGGCATCGATGAGGTGCGCGGCGAAGGAGGCGATCATCGCGCCGTTGTCGGTGCACAACCGGGGTCGGGGTACCCGAAGTGTGAGGCCGGCTGCGGCACAACGCTCCTCGGCCAGCTCGCGCACCCGGGAGTTGGCCGCCACCCCGCCTGCGATCAGCAATGTCGAGACGCCGAGGTCGGTCGCGGCGCGCACCGCCTTGGCGGTCAGCACATCGGCGACCGCCTCCTGGAAGCCGGCGGCCACATCGGCGGGCGCGGCGTCCGGGTTCTTCTCGAGATGTCGGGCCACGGCGGTCTTCAGACCCGAGAAGCTGAACGCGTAGGGATCATCGCGCGGGCCGGTCATTCCGCGCGGGAACACGACGGCGCGCCGCTCGCCCGTGCGGGCCAGGTCGTCGAGCGGCTTCCCGCCGGGATAACCGAGCCCCAGCAGGCGGGCCACCTTGTCATAGGCCTCCCCCGCCGCATCGTCCACGGTGCTGCCGAGTTCGACGATCGGTTCCCCGAGCGAGCGCACATGCAGCAGTTCGGTGTGCCCGCCGGACACCAGCAACCCGACGCACTCCGGCAGCGGCCCGTGGTCATAGACGTCGGCGGCCAGGTGCCCGCCCAGGTGGTTGACGGCGTAGAACGGCACCTCCCATGCCGCGGCATACGCCTTGGCCGCGGCCACCCCCACCAGCAGGGCGCCGGCCAGGCCGGGGCCGATGGTCGCGGCCACCACATCCGGGCGCTGCACACCCGCGGCGTCCAGTGCGCGTTTCATGGTGGGCCCCAACGCCTCCAGATGTGCCCGGGAGGCGATCTCGGGGACCACCCCGCCGTACCGGGAGTGCTCGTCGACGCTGGAGGCGACCTCATCGGCCAACAGCGTGACGGTGCCGTCCTGCAACCGGGCGATGCCGACTCCGGTTTCGTCGCAAGAGCTTTCGATGGCCAGGATGATCATGTCGCGTCCCGTTTCATGGTGTAGGCATCGGCGCCGCTGACCTTGTAGTACCGCTTACGCACCCCGACCGTCACGAAACCCACACTGGTGTAGAGCGCGATGGCCGGTTCGTTGTCGGTGCGAACCTCCAGGAACACCTCGCCCTTCTTGGCGAAGGCGAGCAGGTCGTCCAGTAGGGCGCGGCCGATACCGCGGCCCTGCCAGGCCGGGTCGACACCGATGGTGTGTACCTCGTATTCGTAGGGTGGGACGCGGCCCAGCCGGGAGATCCCGGCGTAGCCGACCAGTCTGCCGTCCTCGCGGGCGGCGATGTAATGGTTGTGTTTCCCGGCGATCCCGTGCACGAAGGCCGCCGGTGGCCACGGATCGTCACCGGCGAACAGCTGTGCCTCCAGTTCCGCACACCGCACCGCGTCCGCCTTGGTCAGCGCGTCGATCTTCACCGTGGTCGGTTCGGTCACGCCAGTCCTCGTTCGGCCAGCGTCTTGGCGTCCGGTCGGCGCAGGTACAGCGGGATCAGCGGTTCGGGCTCGACGGTCCAATCGGCAACGGCGGCAGCCAGTCCCGCGGCCGAGGGAATCTCCGGGGCGATCACCGGCAGCCCGAACAATCCGGCATGCGAGGGTGATCCGGCCACGCTGCGTACGCCGGCGGTGTCCACGTCCGCGGCAGGACCGACCTGCGGTCCACCGGTGCGTACCCCGTCGCGGTAACGCGCCCAGTACACCTCGCGGCGGCGCGCATCGGTGACGACGAGGACCTCGCCGTCGGTCGCGCCGCCGATGGCGTCCAGCGTGCACACCCCGAACACCGGGATGCCCAACGCCTGTCCGTAGGCCGCCGCGGTCGCCATCCCGACCCGCAGCCCGGTGAAGGGGCCGGGTCCACATCCGACCACCACCGCGCCCAGATCGGCCATCGACACACCGCAGTCGGCCAGCGCAGCAACCACATTCGGGGTCAGCCGCTCGGCATGTGCACGGTGGTCGACGATGGTGCGCTCGGCCAGCGTGCTGATGTCGTCGGCGACCCGCACGACGCCCGCGGTGACCGCGGGGGTCGCGGTGTCGATGGCCAGCACGAGGGTCGTGTCCTTCGGGCCGGCGAAATGACGGGGACTCATGATGTGCTCCACTGCCAGGTCACCGTGCGTTCCTCGGAGTCGGCATCGCGGTCGAGCCGGATGTCGAGATGATGGTCGGAGAGTCGTTCGGCCAGACCCTCACCCCACTCGACGACGACCACGGCGTCGTCGAGATCGGTGTCCAGATCCAGCGAGTCGAGTTCGGCGAGCAGATCCCCGCCGTGGTCGAGCAGCCGGTAGATGTCGACGTGGACCAGCGCGGGCGCACCGGCACGTCGCGGCGGGTGCACCCGGGCCAACACGTAGGTGGGTGAGGTCACCGGCCCCTCGACGTCCATGCCGCGGGCAATTCCCTTGGTCAGCATCGTCTTTCCGGCGCCGAGCGGCCCGGAAAGCACCACCACGTCACCGGCCCGCAGGTCCGCACCAAGCTCTGCCCCCAGCGCCACGGTGTCCTCGGCGGTGGGAAGTGTCGCGGTTCCACCGGTGCGCTCAGCCATGACGTGCCCGATCCCGCAGCCGTCGGGTCAGCGCCACAAGTTTCGACGGGGCGGCCCGCTCAACGAGCCGCACCAGCGCATCGTCGATGATGTCGGGCTGTTCCAACTGCACGAGATGCCCGGCGCCCTCGACCACGACGAGCTCGGACTTCGGCAATTGCGCCGCCATCTCCTGCGAATACTCCAGCGGTGTCAGCAGATCCCGGTCGCCACAGGCGATCAGCGTGGGAATCTTCGCCAGCACCGGCAGGGCCTCGGTTTCGTCGTGTACCTCAAGGGCGTGCAGGAAACCCACCAGCGTGTGCACCGGGGTGTCGTGCATCATGGACTCGCTGAAGGCCACCACCGACGGGCTGATGTCCTCGCGCCCATAGGACGCCGCGCGCAGGACAGGTCCGATCACCGAGCGCACCACCCCGCGCCCCCGATGCAGCAACCCCGGCGCGTAACGCACGCTGAACCGGGCCGCCTCCAGGGCCGGATTGCGCAGGATCTCCCCCAGGGGTGATCGCGAGACACCCTCTGCTGCAGAGGAGATGAGGGCCGCGCCGACGATGCGCGTGCGGTAACGCTCCGGGAATTGGCGGGCGTGCGAGAGCACCGTCATGCCACCCATCGAGTGGCCGACCAGCACCACCGGCCCCTTGGGCGCCAGCACGGCCAGTACCGATTCCAGGTCCTGCCCCAGCTGCGGCACGGTGAAGGTGTCCGGGGAGGCATCCCCGGACAGACCGTGGCCGCGCTGGTCGTAGAACACCATCCGGACCTGGTCACCCCACTGCCGCGCCAGCCGGTCGCGCTGAAAATGGAAGGCGCCCATGCGCAGACAGAAGCCGTGCGCGAACACCACGGTCAGCGGCGCATCGGTCGGTCCGCATTCGCGCACCGCCAGCGGAACCCCGTCGGTGGTGGTCACCACGACGCTGCGATCGGCGTACAGCAGGGTGAAATCCTCACCCGCGTAGGGATCGTCGGCGCTGACCCGGCGGGTCAGCGACCGCGCGACGGTCACTCCGGCCAGCGATCCGACCGCGGTCAGCCCGGCCGCCCCGGCGAGCCAGCGCGCCAACCCGCTCACGGGGTGTCCTCCGGTCCGCCGGTGTAGCTGCGCACGATGCGCCCGCGTGGACTGGTCACCACTTCGTAGTTGATGGTGCCCAACAGATCGGCCCAGTCCTGCGCGGTCGGCTCACCACGGTCGCCCGGGCCGAACAGGATCGCCGCGTCCCCCACGTTCACCCCGGCCCCGTCGGGACCCAGATCCACCACGAACTGATCCATGCAGATCCGGCCCACGGCGGGATACCGACGGCCGTTGATCGCCACCTCCAGCCGGTTGCTCAACGAGCGGAAAACGCCGTCGGCGTACCCGGCCGGGATCAGCGCCACCGTGGTGTCGCGGTCGGCGACCCAGGTGTGACCGTAGGAGACGCCGTCACCTGCCCGCAGTTCCCGGATCTTGGCCACCGGGCAGGCCACCGTCATCGCCGGTCGCAGCCCCATCGCGCCGCGCTCGGGGATCGGGGTCTGTCCATACACCGCTATTCCTGGGCGCACCATGTCGAAGGCCAGATCGGGTCGGGTCAGCGCGGCCGGCGAATTGGCCAGGTGCAGCAGCTCGAAGGCGATACCGTGGCGCCGGGCCCGGGCCGCGAACTCACGCAGCCGGTCGCCCTGGATACCGTTGAACGGGTGATCCGGGGTGTCCCCGTGCGCCAGGTGCGACATCAGGCCACGCACCCGTACCGAACCGTCGGCCTGGGCGGTGGCCAGCGCCGCCAGCACCTCGTCGAACTCGGCGGGCGACACACCGTTGCGGCTGAGCCCGGTGTCTGCCTTCACAGTGACCGTGGCGCTGTCACCGGTACGCCGCACCGCGTCGAGCACGCCGGAGAGCTCGGCGGCCGAGGACACCGCCAGCTGCACCCCGGTCCGCACGGCGGGACCGAAATCGGTGTCCGGCGCGTGCAACCAGGCCAGCAGCGGCGCGGCCACGCCGCCCGCCCGCAGCGCGGCGGCTTCGGCGACGGTCGCCACGCCCAGCTCGACGGCGCCTGCGGCCAGCGCCGCCTGCGCGACGCGGACCGCGCCATGGCCGTATCCGTCCGCCTTGACCACAGCCATCACAGCGGCCGAGCCGGCGTGTTCGCGCAGTTCGGTGACGTTATGGGCGATGGCGTCGAGGTCGACGATCGCGCGCGGGACGTTCTCGGTGGTGATCACTGCTCCGATTGTCCCAAACCTCGGATCAGTGGGCGAAATGCTCCTCGTCGGCGAAGCCGCCGATGCCGACCTTGGACAGTTTGCCCAGTACCTCGACCAGATCGTCGCGCAGTGCGCGGGCCAGGTTCGCCGAGAACCCCTCACGCACGACGATCCGCAGGACCGCGACGTCGGTGGCATCGTCGGGCATGGTGTAGGCCGGTAGCTGCCAGCCGTAGCTTCGCAACATCGCCGAGATGTCGAACACCGTGTAG
The DNA here is from genome assembly GCF_006715585.1 of Arthrobacter sp. SLBN-53. Lineage (NCBI taxonomy): Bacteria > Bacillati > Actinomycetota > Actinomycetes > Micrococcales > Micrococcaceae > Arthrobacter > Arthrobacter sp. SLBN-53. The sequence continues at coordinate 3,987,774 of NZ_VFNN01000001.1, read as the reverse complement.
GGGGTCTCGGTGGCCAGCTTGAACGCGACCACCGGGATGGCCGATCCGTCGGTGATGACCTCGAACAACTGCTTGTGGTCGACCGTCATCACGACGAGTTCCCTGGCCAGCCATTGCGCGGTCTCCGACAGGCAGCGCATCACCTGCAGATAGCCCTCCCTGCCCAGGCGCAGGAAGTTGTAGTACTGGCCGACCACCTGGTTGCCCGGGCGGGAGAAGTTCAGCGTGAACGTCGGCATGTCCCCGCCGAGGTAGTTGACCCGGAAGACCAGCTCCTCGGGCAGGTACTCCTTGTTGCGCCACACCACGAAGCCGATGCCCGGGTAGGTCAGCCCGTACTTGTGGCCGCTGACGTTGATCGACACCACGCGCGGCAACCGGAAATCCCACACCACGTCCGGGTGCAGGAACGGGACGACGAAACCGCCGCTGGCCGCGTCTACGTGGACCGGGATGTCGAGTCCCTTGTCCTTGGCCAGGCGGTCGAGGGCGGCGCAGATCTCGCCGATGGGCTCCAACTCGCCGGTGTAGGTGGTGCCCAGGATGCCGACCACGCCGATGGTGTCCTCGTCCACGGCGTCGAGCACCTGCTCGGGGGTGATCACGTAGCGTCCGTCGGCCATCGGCAGGTACCGGGCCTCGACGTCGAAGTAGCGGCAGAACTTCTCCCACACCACCTGGACGTTGGAGCCCATCACCAGGTTCGGGGTGCGGCCCTTCCACCCGTCGCCCTTGTCGCCACCGATCTTGGCCCGCCACCGCCATTTCATCGCCAGGCCGGCCAGCATGACCGCCTCGCTCGAGCCGACCGTCGACACCCCGACCGCCGTCGACGGATCGTCGTCGCGCAGATCTTCTGCGTGGAACAGGTCGGCAACCATGCACACGCAACGCTGCTCGATGGCCGCGGTGACCGGGTACTCGTCCTTGTCGATCATGTTCTTGTCGAACGTCTCCGACATCAGCTGGTCGGCCTCGGGGTCCATCCAGGTGGTGACGAACGTCGCGAGGTTCAACCGCGAACTGCCGTCGAGCATGAGCTCGTCGTGGATGAAGCGATAGGTCTGCTCGGGCTCCATCGACTCGTCCGGCAACCGCAAGGCCGGGATCGGGCTGGTCGACAGCCGTCCGGTGTAGGCGGGGCTCAGCGAGGAATGACGGGAGACGTTGGGCATGTGTTCCTTTCTAGAGGACGGAGCCCAACGCGGCACGCAGATGGGCCAGAATCGGCGCGGCCGATGTCGGCGCAGGCGCCGGTCCGGGGTCTTCGGCGGCGGCGCGGGCCGCGCGGGCATGCACGAACGCGCCGGCCGCCGCGGCGAGGCCGGCAGGCACGCCCGCGGCCAGCAGTGCGCCGATCACGCCGGACAGCACGTCACCGGAACCGGCCGTGGCAGCCCAGGATTGCCCCGCGGGGTTGAGGTAGGCCGTCTTCGAGCCGGGTTCGGCGATCACCGTGACATTGCCCTTGAGCAGGACGGTGGCACCGAGACGGTCGGCGAGGCCGCGGGTGGCCGCCACCCGGTCGGAGCCGGGCGGCGCACCGGCCAGCCGGGCGAACTCACCGGCGTGCGGGGTGAGCACCGTGGGCGCGCGCCGGTCTGCCACCAGCTCGGGCGCGGCGGCCAGCAGGGTGAGCGCGTCGGCGTCGACGAGCACCGGAAGGTCGGTCCGCAGCGCCCAGCGCAGCGCCTCGGCAGCCGTTTCGTCGGTGCCCAGGCCCGGGCCCACCACCCAGGCCTGCACCCGGCCCGCGGACTCGCGATCGGACGTAGCAATGACCTCGGGCCAGTGCGAAACCACCTCTGCAACCGCGGTTCCCGCGTAACGCACCATTCCGGAGGTGGCCGCGACGGCCGCTCCCGTGCACAGGATCGCCGCGCCCGGATAGGTCGCCGAGCCGGCCATCACGCCGGTCACGCCCTGGCTGTATTTGTCATCGTGCGGGCCCGGGACCGGCCAGCAGTCCGCGATATCGGCGGCGTCGAGTCCGATTATGTCCGAGCCCGGTAGATCCAGACCGATGTCGACGAGTTCGACCCGGCCGCAATCGGCCAGTGCGTGAACGGGTTTGAGGCCGCCGAAGGTGACGGTGACCGCGGCCGTCACGTGCGCACCCTCGACTGCGCCGGTGTGCACGTCGATACCGCTGGGCAGATCCACGGCGACGACGGGTGCGTCGGTGGCGGCGAAGACCGCGGCGGCATCGGGACGCAGCGCGCCGCGACCGGATATCCCGACCACGCCGTCGATGACCAGATCTGTTGTCGACGGGATGGTTTCGCCGATTCGGCCACCGGTTTTGCGGAACGCGGCGAGCGCCCGGCGGTGCGTGCGGTCCGGCGCGAGCAGCACCGCCGACGCGTGGACACCGCGACGCCGCAGAAAGGTCGCCGCCCAGAGCGCGTCACCGCCGTTGTCACCGGAACCGACCACGGCACAGATCGTGCGTCCGGCGATGCCGCCGGTACGGCGGCGCAATTCTGCGGCGACGACGCCCGCCAGACCGTACGCGGCCCGACGCATCAGGGTCCCCTCGGGCTGCGATGCGAGCAGCGGCGCCTCGGCGGCGCGGATCGCATCCGCGCTGTAGTAGTTCCGCATCGGCAGCCGTCCCCTCTCGTGCCCGCGCGCCAACACGTTACGCGTTCACCGTCACCACACGTGGTCAGGCCATACGATCGGGCGTCATGACCCACCCGTACGGGTACCCGCCGCAGAAACCTCCGGTGTCAGGCATCGATATCGCGATCTCGATCACGGCCCTGTTGCTGGCCGTCGCCGGCGGCGCGGTGGCGGCGTTCTTCGGCATCTTCTTCATGGCGTTCACCGACTACTGCCCGCCTGCCACCTGCCATATCGACGCCGGGGTCAGCGCGATGTTCGCGGGGTTCATCACCGCCGGTGTGTTGTGGGTGGCGGGCACCGCGTTCACCATCGTCAGATTGGTGCGACGGAGCAGGGCCTGGCCGTTCGCGATCGGCACCCTGGTCCTGTGCTGCGGTGCCTGCGTGGCGGGGATCGCCGGTTACATCATCGCGGTGGGCGGCTGACCCGGCCGACCGGTCAGGACGGTTCGACCGTGACCTTGATGGCCTCGCCGTTCTTGACGATGTCGAAGGCGTCCAGCACGTTCTCCAGCGGGATGTGCCGGGTGATCAGATCCTTGACCGGCACCTGCCCGGTGGAGATGTACTGCAGGGCGCGCTTGTTGTGCTCGGGAGCCGAACCGTTGGCGCCGTGGATGTGCAACTGGCGGTAGTGCACGACATTCGAATCGCAGGTGATGGTCGGATCGGTCTTGGGGAGTCCACCGAAGAACGAGATCCGGCCGTTGCGGGCGGCCATCGCGATGGCCTGTTCCTGGGCGATGTTGGCGGCCGTCGCGGTGATCACGATATCGGCGCCGCGACCGCCGGTGAGCTCCATGACCTTCTCGACGACGTCGACCTCGGCGGCGTTGATGACACCGTCCGGGTTGACCGCGTCGGCGGACATCTTGAGTCGGGCGTCGTTGACGTCGACGAGGTAGATCGGCCCACACTTGTGCACGCCACGCGCGATACGGATGTGCATGCATCCGATCGGTCCCGCACCGAAGACCACGACGGTGTCACCCTCTTCGATGCCGAGCAGTTCCTGGGCATTGATGGCGCAGGCGAAGGGTTCGGCCGCCGAGGCCTCGTCGAATCCGACATTGTCCGGAATCTTGTTCAGCCCATCGACTTTGAGAACCTGTCGGGGCACGATCATGTATTCGGCGAAACCACCGTCGTACTGGTAGCCCATCGACGTCTGGTTCTGGCACACGGCCATCCAGCCCTTGCGACACTCGTGGCATTCCCCGCACGGCACCGCGGCGATCACCTGGACGCGGTCGCCGACCGCCCAGTCGCTGCCGTAGGTCGCATTCACATCAGCGCCGACCTCGACGATCTCGCCCGCGATCTCGTGGCCGATGGTGCGCGGCGGGGTGAGGTTCTGATGCCCGTTGTGGAAGATCTTGACGTCGGTGCCGCAGGTGGAGCAGTTGCGCACCCGCAGCTTCACCTCGTCGGGACCGCATTCCGGCTCGGGCACGTCTTCCAGGCGAACGTCCTCGGGGGCATAGAAACGCAGGGCTAACATGCGCGGTCCTTTCGGTTGTCGACCTTCGCAGCGATGTCTTGGTTGGGAGCCTAACCGCAATTCGGTCATAAAACCACAGATTTGTTCGCCCGTTTTTGCCCGAATCTCTTGCATTGCTGCCCAGGTATGCGTATTACTAGATATGCATGTGACCGGCGTCACCGAAGCGTCCGGTTCGGAACTGCAGTGAACCGGAGGTCATCGGATGTCCCTCGCCAACGCACCAGTGGATGGGTCCCCCGCCCCGCGGACCGGAGCGCGGGTACGCGTGCAGAAACTCGGTACCGCCCTGTCCAACATGGTCATGCCCAATATCGGCGCGTTCATCGCCTGGGGCCTGATCACGGCGCTGTTCATCGAGCAGGGCTGGCTGCAGGCTCTCTTCACCAGCCTGCAGGATCCCGACGGCTGGGTCGCCAAGATCGGCGGCTGGGGCAGCTATGACGGCGCGGGGATCGTCGGCCCGATGATCACCTACCTGCTGCCGTTGCTGATCGGGTTCACCGGCGGCCGGATGGTGCACGGCAACCGCGGCGCGGTGGTCGGCGCCATCGCGACCATGGGCGTCGTCGCCGGAGCGGACGTGCCGATGTTCATGGGCGCGATGATCATGGGCCCGCTGGGCGGCTGGTGCATGAAGAAGCTGGATGCGCTGTGGGAAGGCAAGATCCGGCCCGGCTTCGAGATGCTGGTGGACAACTTCTCCGCGGGCATCCTCGGCATGCTGCTGGCCATCTTCGGGTTCTTCGGGATCGGCCCGATCGTCTCCGGTTTCACCCGCGGCGCCGGCAGCGCCGTGGACTTCCTGGTCAACAACAACCTGCTGCCGCTGACCTCGATTCTCATCGAACCGGCCAAGGTGCTGTTCCTCAACAACGCCATCAATCACGGCGTGCTGACGCCACTGGGCACCACGCAGGCGCTGGAGACCGGTAAATCCATCCTGTTCCTGCTCGAGGCCAATCCGGGCCCCGGGCTGGGATTGCTGTTGGCGTTCATGTTCTTCGGCAAGGGCGCGGCCCGCGCATCGGCTCCCGGTGCGGCGATCATCCAGTTCTTCGGCGGCATTCACGAGATCTACTTCCCGTACGTGCTGATGAAGCCCAAGCTGATCATCGCCACCATCCTCGGCGGCATGACCGGTGTGTTCATCAACGTGCTGTTCGGTTCCGGTCTGCGCGCCCCGGCCGCACCCGGCTCGATCATCGCGATCTACGCCCAGACCGCCAGCGGGAGCTTCCTCGGTGTCACCCTGTCGGTGCTCGGCGCTGCAGCGGTCTCCTTCGTCGTGGCGGCCTTCCTGCTCAAGACCGACAAGGCCACCGACGACGGCGATCTCACCGCGGCCACCGCGTCCATGGAGTCGATGAAGGGCAAGAAGTCCAGCGTGTCCGGGATGTTGACCGGTGGCGGGCGTATCCAGAACATCGTCTTCGCCTGCGACGCGGGGATGGGCTCCTCGGCGATGGGTGCCTCGGTGTTGCGCAAGAAGGTCAACGCCGCGGGGTTCGGTGATGTGAAGGTGACCAACCAGTCCATCGCGAACCTCACCGACAGCTACGGACTGGTCGTCACCCACCGCGACCTGACCGACCGGGCCAAGCAGCGAACCGGTTCGGCGGTGCATGTCTCGGTGGAGGACTTCATGAGCACCCCCGCCTATGACGAGATCGTCGAGTTGTTGCGCAAGACCAACGGCGGCACGGGGGCGGCCCCGGTCGAGGAGGCTGCCGCGCCCGCATCGGACTCGCCCGGTGACGATGTGCTGCCACTGTCCTCGATCGTGCTCAGCGGTACCGGCGGCACGGCGTCGGCGGCCATCGACGAGGCCGGCGGTCTGCTCGTGGACGCCGGCGCGGTCGAGCCCGGCTACGTCACCGCCATGCACGAGCGGGAGAAGTCGGTGTCGACCTATATGGGCAACGGCCTGGCCATTCCGCACGGAACCAACGACGCGAAGACCGCGATCCGCAAGACCGGTATCTCCTTTGTGCGCTACGCCGAACCGATCGATTGGAACGGCAAGCCCGCGGAGTTCGTGGTCGGCATCGCGGGGGCGGGTAACGACCACATGGCGTTGCTGACCAAGATCGCGCACGTGTTCCTGGACAAGGACCAGGTTGCCCGGCTGCGCGCCGCGACCAGCGCCGAGGAGATCCGTGCCGTGCTGACGGCCGGCGACTAGTTGTCGGTGGAGAATGTCCACCGTGGATTCGGACACTCGCCAGCGTCAGATCGTCGAGTTCGCCCGTAGTCGTGGGCGGGTCGAGGTGCCGGCCTTGGCTGCAGAACTTCAGGTCGCGACGGAGACCATCCGTCGCGACCTGAAGGTGCTCGCGGGTCGGCGACTGCTCAAGCGGGTGCACGGCGGTGCCGTGCCGTTGGAGACGGCGGCGTTCGAATCCGGTGTCGAGTTCCGCAGCCAGGTCGATCTGGCGCAGAAGCATCGGATCGCGGGGGCGGCGGTCGAACAGTTGCACGGCGCCGAAACCGTCTATGTCGATGAGGGGTTCACCCCGCGGTTGATCGCACAGCTGCTAGCCGACCGACAACTCACCGTGGTGACGGCGTCGCTGCTGGCGGCGGAGGCGCTGGCACACAGCGAGACGGTCACGGTGCTACTGCTGGGTGGGCGGATGCGCGGGCGAACGCTGGCGTGTGTCGACGAATGGGCGCTGGAGCGGTTACGCGGGCTTGTCATCGATGTGGCCTATATGGGCACCAACGGGATCTCGACCGAGCACGGCATCACCACGCCGGATCCGGCAGTGGCGGCGGTGAAGAAGACGGCGGTCCAGGTGTCGAGCCGGCGCGTGTTGGTGGCGGCGCACTCCAAGTTCGGTGAATCGCACTTCTGCCGATTCGCCGATATCGCCGATTTCCAGACGATCATCACGGGCACCGAACTGTCGGCACACGAAGCGCACCGCTACGAGGCCCTGGGCCCCAACGTCATCCGGGTGTGACTCCCCCGGCGCTGCCGGTCAGAAGGGCGGCGGATCGGCATCGATGGCCGCGCGGTTGAGCGCGCGTTCGTGGGCTATTCGGTAGGCCCGGTTCTGGGCGCGGGTGCGGGATCGTTTGGGGGCAGCCCGTTCTCGGCCCGGGCACGGTGATGGCACGGTGATCGGACCCAGTTCTGCCGTGGGTACCGCTAGCCGAGGGAAGAACAACGCTCCGTCGGGTTTCGTGGTGTATGTCCGGCCGTTGGGGGCGGTGAGTGTGAGGGTGCCGTCGAGATGTTGCTGGTCGGTCCAGCCGCCGGGCCCGCAGTGAAATGTCTTGATCAGATGGTGAATGCGGCAGTACAGCTTGGTGTTCGACGGATGTGTCGGACCGTAGGGCCAGGGTGTGGTGTGGTCGATATCGCAGCGCGCCAGCGCCACGGTGCAGCCCGGCCAGCGACACGTCAGGTCGCGGCAGCCGATGAAGTCAGTCAGCCCCCGCGACGGGTGATAGCCGCGCTCGGTGCTCAGATCGGTCGCCGCGGGGACGGGCCGGATTGTGGCCTGCGGGATCAGGTCGACCAGAGCTTCGCCTGTGATCACACCGTATCCGGGGATCAGCGCGGGCCGGGTCGGTCGCGCCGGCTGGATTGCTTCAACCGGGTCCACGGGGGTGGTGTCGGTGCGCTGCTCGCCATCAGAGGGTTCGTCAGCATGTCCGGTGCGCGCTTCGATAACTGAGTCCCGTTCGCCCAGCAGGTGAATCACGAAGCGTCCCTGGGCGACCTCATTGTCGGCCGCTGGGCATTCCGGACGTCCGCACAGGCACGGGATGCTTCTCGCACCCGCTGTCAGGGCGTCCACCGAATCTGCGCGCCGCTCGTGGAAGGTGCGCGGGTCCGCTGGGCACGTGGTGCGGGCCAGCGCGTCCAACCCCTGATCGAAAACCGCGCCCTTGGCGGCATCGACGCGGCCGTAGATCTCGACCATGCCGTCCCCGAAGGGCTCCACCGTGATACGCCGGCCGCGCCGCGCCTCTCGGGCCCGACGGACCGCCTCGGGGTCCACATCGACCACCATCCAGTCGACCAAGTCACCGATCCGTTCATCGGACAGGGCGTTCCACGAGGTGGCCTGTTCGCCGAGCTGGGTGTCGATGACCGACATGACGTCGGGGTTCACGATCAACGCGACGCGATGGAGGATGACCCGCAGCACCCGCAGATCCACCGCCCCCTGAGCGAACACGTCGGCCAATGTCGGGAGCCGAACGATCAGGTCGCGGCCCTGGGTGATCAGCGTGCAGGCCCGACCCCGGCTGATCCCTAGCTCGGCGCCCAGTTCGGCGGCAGCCAGTTCCCAGTCATCGATGATCATGTCCTCGAAGGCGTGGCCCAGCTCAGCCATCCGCGCCAGCGCGAACCGGCCCGCCGCCAGAATCTTGGCCGCCACGGCGACCCGTTCGGTGCGCAGCTGATCGCGCGCGGCATCGAGGTGGTCAGCCACCATCATTCCCGGTCCTTCGAACTGGTGTTCGATCATGTCTCCGAGATTACTCCGCACCTCTGACAACAGAATCATGTCCGACCCATCAGCGTGCGGCCGATGATGCCGGCCACCTCGGCCAACCGGTCAGGCCTTGGTCACAGCCTTGTCGACCGAGACGAGCTCGTTCGGCCGCGGACGCAGCGGTCCGGTCCTGCCATGCGTGGCGTAGATGACCAATCCGACGAAGGCCAGTCCGCCGACGAGATTGCCCAGCACGGTGGGGATCTCGTTCCACACAAGATAATCCACGATGGTGAATTCACCACCAAGCATCAGCCCCGACGGGAACAGGAACATGTTGACGATGGAGTGCTCGAAACCGAGGTAGAAGAACACCATGATCGGCATCCACATGGCGATCACCTTGCCGGGCAGGCTATCCGACATCATGGCACCCACCACACCCATCGACACCATCCAGTTGCACATCACCCCGCGCAGGAACAACGTCAGCATGCCCGCGGCGCCGTGATCGGCGTAACCGACCGTACGCCCGGCGCCGATCTCACCGATCGCCTGCCCGACGGCATCGGGCGCCACGCTGAACCCGTAGGTGAAGTACACCGCCATGAACACCGCGACCGTCAGTGCGCCGAGGAGGTTTCCGAGGAACACCAGACCCCAGTTTCGCAGCATCGGCGCGAGCGTCACTCCCGGCCGCTTGTCCAGCCAGGCCAGCGGCACCAAGGTGAATACCGCTGTCAACAGATCGAATCCGAGCAGGTGCAGCATGCAGAAGCCGACCGGGAACAGCACCGCCCCGAGTAGCGGCTCCCCCGTCTTCGTCGAGATGGTGATAGCAAAAGCTGCCGCGAGCGCCAGGATGGCACCCGCCATGTAAGCACGAATCAGGGTGTCGCGAGTCGACATGAACACCTTGGACTCACCCGCGTCGATGATGCGGGTCGCGAGTTCGGCTGGTTTGACGTAGGACATGTCCGGTCTCCTCCTACCAGTGGTACGGCAGGAATTTGCCGTCGATCGTCAGGACAACTCGGTCACCGTCGGGATCGGACCGGCGCGCGAAGGACACATTGCAGTTGATGGCGCTCATGATGCCGTCCCCGAACTCCTCGTGGATGAGGGCCTTGAACGTCGGTCCATACACGTTGACCAACTCGACGAACCGGTAGATGGTCGGATCGGTGAGCAGGGCGGGATCTGCGGTCCGATAGGGCTGACGCGCAAGCGCGGCAACGGTTTCGGCGCTGAGATCGAGTAGCTCGCCGACCTGGCGGGCCTGCTCGGCGGGCATCGGGTGGCTGCCCAGCAGTGCCGCTACGGTCCACACCAGCGGGCGGTCGATGTGGTCGGCGATGCTCTGCCAGCTGATCCCGGTTTCGGAACGCCGTTGTTCGATCTCGGTGATGACGGGCGAGGCAACGTCGTATGCCATGCGCGGTCTCCTCACATGCGGTTGTCGGTTCCAATGATGTTCGGGTCCATATCACCCGAGTTCACGCCCCGCTGCCCATGGCAGAAGGCGAAGAGAATCCGGCATTTTGCGAAGGACCACGATGACGGATGTCGTTTAACCGCAACGTAACGCCCGTCGAAACACACCCGAAACGCAGGCAACCTACTGTCGAGGCCACTATCGGAATCCAGGTGGGATGTGGTGAACGAGACTTCCCTCGATGCCGGCACGCTGTCGGCGGTCATCGACGTGGCCCCGACCCCGCTGTGGGTCATCGGACCGGACGGCGCGGTGGCCCTGGCGAACCAGGCCGCGCTGACCATGCTGGGGTACCGATCCGTCGATGACGTCATCGGGGCGCCCAGCCACGACACCCTGCACGAATGGCATCCCGACGGATCGCGCTACCCGTCGCACGCCTGCCCGATCCTGGACGGCTGCGGCCCGACGAGTGTGACCGCCCACGAGTGGTTCATCACCCGTGCGGGTCAGCCCATCCCTGTGACATGGTCGGCAAAACCTCTGGGCACCAGCGGCACTCGGCTGCTGACCTTCGTCGACGCGACCGAACGTATCGCAGCGACAACCCCTTCGCGAGATCACCACGACCTCGCCCCGACACGTTCCGAGCTGCGCGCCCGGCTGCTCGGGTACATCCGCACGCACTTCCACGACCCGGATTTCACGGCGGCCCGGTTGGCCGCGCAGTTCCATCTCTCGCTGCGATCGGTTCAGCAGTTGCTTGCCGAGGACGGCCGATCGCCCGCGAACGAGATCCGGCGCCACCGACTGGAACACGCGGACAGCCTGATCGCTCGAGGCTCATCGGTCAGCCACGCGCGCCGGGCGAGCGGCTTCACCGACCAGGGAACGTTCAATCGAGCCTTCCGCCGCCAGTACGGCGTCCCGCCGAGTGAACGTGCACGCCGGGCCGGCTGACCACACCGCAACGGATCAACGCGGCGCCGCCACCGTACGCCGGCCGAGTGCCCAGGCGAGCAGGCCGCAGAGCGCGAAGCTCGCACCGAGCACGGTAGATCCTGTCCATCCGCGGACTGCGTACGTCGTGGTGGTGGCGGTCGCGCCGAGTGCGGAGCCCAGTGAATAGAAGATCATGTAACCGCCGATGGCACTGCTGGTCTGGTGCGGGTAGGCAGCAGTGAGAAGGGCTTGGTTGCTGACGTGCGCGGCCTGGACCGCGAAGTCCAGGACGATGACGCCGACGATCACCAGCCAGAGCGACCAGCTCGCCTGCCCAGATGCCATCCAGGACAGCGCCAACAGGGCCAGCGCTGCCCCGGTCACGACGTCGGCCCTACCGGCGTCTGCCCATCGGCCGGCCCGCGCCGCTCCCAGCGCACCGGCAAGCCCGGCGATCCCGAACACGCCGATCTGAGCCGGGCTCAGCTGCCAGGGCTCGGCGGCGAGAGGTAGGGCGAGTCCGCTCCAGAGCGTGCCGAATGACGCGAAGAGGAAGAACGCAATCAGCCCACGCGAGAGGAACAGCGGTTCGCCGAAGAGGCTCCCGAGCGACACCACGACGTCGCGGTAGGACCTGCCACCAGACCTGTGCTCTGCCGGAAGCTGTGCGAGCACCGTGATCGAGAGCACGACGAGTAGCAGCACGAGAGCGGCATAGACGCTTCGCCATCCCCACATGTCGGCGAGAATCCCCGCAAGGATTCGCGCACCCAGGATCCCGATGACGACACCGGACGTGACCATCCCGAGTGTGCGGCCCCGCTCCGCGGGAGTCGACAGGTCGGCGGCGAAGGCGACGGTGGTCTGCACGATCACGGCGAAGAACCCGGTCACGGCCAGACCGATGGGCAGGACCCACAGACCGGGTGCGAGCGCGGCAACCAGCATCCCGACCGCGGCGAGGAAGAGTTGGCCGCCGATGAGCGCGCGCCGGTCCAGCATGTCACCCAGCGGAACCAGGACGGCCAGGCCGACCAGGTAGCCGATCTGCCCTGCCGCCACGATCCATCCCAGGCCAGATTCGGACACGCCCCACTCTCGCCCGATCTGCACGAGCATCGGCTGGGCGACGTAGACCGTCGCGACAGCGACGGCGCAGACCATCGCGAGCAGGATCCTCCGCCCGAGTCTCACGCCGCCCCCAATCAGTAGCAATTCGCAACCATTCCAACTATGGCAGAATAGTTTCAATTCGCAACTCATCGGGAGGCGTGATGGTGCCCGTCGTACACGTCGACGACGTGACGTGGACCGACCCCACGTGTCCCGTCGCGCGCACGCTCGACCTCGTGGGAGACCGGTGGAGCCTGCTGATCATTCGCGATGCGATGGACAACGCACGGTCCTTCACCGACTTCCAGCATCGCACCGGCGTGGCGCGCAACATCCTCACGGACAGGCTTCGCCGACTCGTCGAGCACGGCATCCTCACCCGAGAGACCGCGGCATCGGGGCGCCGCCAGATCTATGTGCTCACCGACGTAGGCCGCGACCTGTTCACCGTCATCGTGGCCATGCGCCAATGGGGCGAGCGACATACCTTCGCCGACGAGGAAGCGCGGTCAGTCCTCGTCGACGAGAACGGCCGCCCGCTGGCCGAACTGCGCCCGACCGACTCGCACGGTCACCGAATCGACATCGACACCACCACCGTCCGGCGGCCCACCCGAACGGGCCGACGGTCGCGCAGCAACTAGCGGTCGACGCCTGCCCAGAACTCGCTTGTCCGCGCAGCGATCTCGTCGGGGCACTCACCGGTCACCGCGTGTGATGCCCGACTCCCACAGCGCTACTCGACGGTGACCGACTTGGCCAGGTTGCGCGGCTTGTCGACGTCATAACCACGCGCCTGCGCGACACCCGCGGCGAACACCTGCATCGGGATCGTCGACAACAACGGCTGGAACAGCGTCGATACCGCCGGGATCTCGACAAGGTGATCGGCGTACGGGGCCACCGTGTCATCACCCTCCTCGGCGATGACGATCGTGACCGCGCCGCGGGCCTGGATCTCCCGAATGTTGCTGAGCAGCTTGGCGTGCAGTGTTGCCGCGCTCTTCGGCGACGGCATCACGATGATGACCGGCAGGCCGTCCTCGATGAGCGCGATCGGCCCGTGCTTGAGCTCACCGGCGGCGAAACCCTCGGCGTGCATGTAGGCGAGTTCCTTGAGCTTGAGCGCACCCTCCAGCGCCACCGGATAGCCGACATGGCGACCCAGGAACAGCACCGCCGAGGAGTTGGCGAACTTGTGGGCCAACTCGGTGACCGGGTCCATGCATCCCAGCACCCGTTCGACCTGAGCGGCCATGGCCTCCAGGTCGCGATACTCGCGGGCGACCTCGTCGGCGTACTTGGTGCCGCGAGCCTGCGCAAGGGCAAGGCCGACAAGATAATTGGCCGTCACCTGCGCCAGGAAGGTCTTGGTGGACGCCACCCCGACCTCCGGTCCGGCCCGGGTGTAGAGCACCGCATCGGCCTCGCGCGGAATCTGGCTGCCGTTGGTGTTGCAGATGGCCAGCACCTTGGCCTTCTGCTCCTTGGCATGCCGGACCGCCTCAAGGGTGTCGGCGGTCTCACCGGACTGCGATATGGCGATCACCAGCGTGCTGCGGTCGAGAACCGGGTCGCGATAACGGAATTCGCTGGCGAGTTCCACCTCGACCGGAAGCCGCGTCCAGTGCTCGATGGCGTACTTGGCCAGCAACCCGGAGTGATACGCCGTGCCGCAGGCAACGATGAACACCTTGTCGACCTCGCGCAACTCCTGATCGGAGAGCCGCTGCTCGTCGAGAACGATGCGACCACCCTCGAAGTGACCGAGCAGTGTCTCGGCGACCGCGGTCGGCTGCTCGGCGATCTCCTTGAGCATGAAGTACTCGTAACCACCCTTTTCGGCGGCGCTGAGGTCCCAGTCGACATGAAAACGCCGGGCAGGCGCATCCTCACCGGCGAAGTCGGTGACCCGGTAGCCGTCGGCGGTGATCACCACGGCCTGGTCCTGCCCGAGCTCGACGGCCTCGCGGGTGTGCTCGATGAATGCGGCGACATCGGAACCGATGAACATCTCGCCGTCGCCGACACCGACCACCAGCGGGGTCGAGCGGCGGGCCGCCACGATGGTCCCCGGTTCGTCGGCGAAGGCGAACACGAGGGTGAAGTGCCCCTCCAGGCGGCGCAGCACCGCGAGCACCGACGCCACGAAGTCCCCGGCGGTATCGCCGTGGCGGAAGGCCTGGGCCACCAGGTGCACCGCGACCTCGGAATCGGTATCGCTGGCGAACTCGACGCCGACGGCTTCCAGTTCGGCACGCAGCCCGGCGAAATTCTCGATGATGCCGTTGTGCACCACGGCGAACTTGCCGCTGCTGTCACGGTGCGGGTGGGCATTGCGATCGGTCGGCCGCCCATGGGTGGCCCACCGGGTATGCCCCATCCCGGTACTGCCGACGAGCGCGTCACCACCGGCCTGGCCGAGCGCTTCTTCCAGATTAGCCAGCCGGCCGGCCTTACGTTCCACGGTCAGACCACCTGAGCCGTCGAGCAAGGCCACACCTGACGAGTCGTATCCGCGGTACTCCATCCGGCGCAGCGCGTCGACGACGATCTCGCAGGCAGGGCGCCGTCCGACGTAGCCGACGATTCCACACATAGCGTCCCAGGGTAGTCCAGTGCCGATCCTCCGCCCGTGCACGCGCGTCGACTAGGGTCTATGCGTGGCCAAGACGAAGAAGCTCTTCGCAGCCCTGACCCGGCGCGGACCGCACCGTGTGCTGCGTGGGGACCTCGCGTTCGCCGGCCAGCCCGGCGTCGTCTACACCCCGGAATCGGGGTTCAATCTGCCGGGCATCGCCTTCGGCCACGACTGGCTGACCGGTAGCGACCGCTATGCGGGAACGTTGGAGCACCTGGCCTCGTGGGGCATCGTCGCGGCGGCCCCCGACACCGAGAAGACCTTCGCGCCGTCGGTGCTGAACCTCGCCGTCGACCTGGGCACCACACTGGACATCATCGCCGGGGTGCGGTTGGGGCCCGGCAAGATCAGCGTTCACCCGAGCAAGCTCGGCGTCGTCGGGCATGGTTTCGGCGGCTCTGCCGCCGTCTTCGCCGCAGCAGGCATGGGATCGCGACTCAAGACCGCTGCGGCCCTGTTTCCCGCGGTCAGCAGCCCCACGTCCGAGCAACCCGCTGCCGGGCTGGCGCTTCCGGGGCTGATCCTGCGGGCCTCGGCTGATTCGAGTTCCCTCCGTTCCAATGCGGACGCGCTGGCGCAGGCCTGGACGTCGTCGACGTTGCGGATCGTCAGCAAGGGCGAGTCCGGCGGCCTCGTGGAGGGCAGGCGGTTGGCCAAGGCGGTGGGCCTGCCCGGCGCCGACAAGGGCACCCAGAAGGCGGTACGGGCGCTGCTGACCGGTTATCTGCTGTTCGTTCTGGCCGGGGACAAGACCTACCGCGACTTCGCCGATCCCGAGGTGACGCTGCCCAAGACGGTGGCGCTGGATCCCCAAGCCGAGCAGCCGACGCTGGAAGACAAGGTCGTCGCGCTGCTGAAAGGCTGACGCCGGAAACGTCCGGCCGACAAGCATCCAACCGACTGGCATCCAACCAACTGGTTGGTGATATAAACGCAGCCATGCGCACCGGCATCTTCCTCAGTTACGCAGGCGGCTTCAAAGAGGCCGCCGAGCAGGTCGTCCAACTGGAGAAGGTCGGCGTCGACATCGCGCTGGTCGCCGAGGCCTACTCGTTCGATGCCATCAGCCAGTTGGGCTATCTGGCGGCCAAGACCTCGACGATCGAACTCGGCACCGGTGTGGTCCCCATCTACGTGCGCACCCCGACCCTGCTGGCCATGACCGCCGCCGGACTCGATTACGTCTCCGACGGTCGCTTTCGCCTCGGCATCGGCACCTCCGGCCCGCAGGTGATGGAGGGCTTTCACGGCCTGCCGTTCGACGCGCCGATGGGGCGCACCCGCGAGGTTGTCGATATCTGCAGGCAGGTGTGGCGCCGAGAGAAGGTCGCCTACGACGGCAAGCACTACCAGATCCCGCTGCCCGCCGACCGCGGCACAGGGCTCGGCAAATCGCTGCGGCTGATCAATCACCCAGTGCGCGAGGATATCCCGATCACCATCGCGGCACTCGGACCGAAGAACGTCGAGCTGACAGCAGAGATCGCCAACGGCTGGCAGCCGATCTTCTTCTACCCGGAGAGAGCCGACGACGTGTGGGGCGACTCGCTACGGGCCGGCTACGCCAAACGTGATCCCGCACTCGGCCCGCTGGACATCATGGTCAGCGCCAGCCTGGCCATCGGCGACGATGTCGAGGACCGGTTGGCGTGGGCGAAACCGCAGCTGGCGCTGTATATCGGCGGCATGGGCGCCAAGGGGCAGAACTTCTATCACAAACTGGCCACCCGTTACGGGTTCGGTGAGGTCGCCGATCACATCCAGGACCTGTTCCTGGCGGGCAAGAAGGAGGAGGCGATCGCTGCGGTTCCCGACGATCTGGTGCGCAACGTCTCGCTGGTCGGTCCGCGCGGATACGTCAAGGAACGCCTGGCCGCGTACAAGGAGGCCGGGGTGACCACCATGCTGGTGCATCCGCTCGCCGTCGACGGCGCCGAGGCACACCGCTTCACCGAGGAGCTGGTCACCCTCACCGGCGACATCTGAGAAGGGTGATGCACGCCTCATAATTGGGGCACGCGTGTCTCATTGGGTAGGGTGGTGCCCAGCGGCATCGTCTGTTCTGCCTTTTGCCGCTTCGCCAAGGCGATTTCTACGCCGTGGCCGATCGTCACACCGAGCGCCGCGGGATCACCCGCGCCGGGCAGGACGACCGCACTCTATCTATCTGGAGCTTTTACGTGCCCACCTTTTCCGACCTCGGGCTGCCCGAGGCCGTTGTTTCCACACTCGCTGCCAGCGGCATCGAGTCCCCCTTCCCCATTCAGGCTGCGACGCTGCCCGACTCACTGGCCGGCCGCGATGTCCTCGGCCGCGGCAAGACCGGATCGGGTAAGACCTACGCCTTCCTGCTGCCCGTGGTCGGACGACTTGCCGCCGCGCCGCAGCCTCGCCGTTCGGGCCGGTTCCGCGCCCTGATCCTCGCCCCGACCCGCGAACTGGTCAGCCAGATCGACGCCTCGCTGGCACCGCTGGCCAAGGCCACCGGATTGAAGTCGGTGACCATCTTCGGTGGCGTCGGCGCCCAGCCGCAGATCCAAAAGCTGCGTGACGGTGTCGATATCGTCATCGCCTGCCCAGGACGGCTCGAAGATCACGTGAAGTCCGGCCACGCCGACATGTCGGGCGTGGAGATCACGGTGCTCGACGAGGCCGACCACATGGCCGATCTCGGCTTCCTGCCGCCGGTCAAGCGCCTGCTCGACCGCACGCCTCGCGACGGCCAGCGCCTGCTGTTCTCGGCCACCCTGGACAACGGCATCGACGTGCTGGTCCAGCGTTACCTGCATGACCCGGTCGTGCACAGCGTGGACTCCGAGCAGTCCCCCGTCTCGGCGATGGTGCACCACGTGCTGCACGTCGAGCATGACGCCCGCTTCGAGGTACTGGCCGACCTTGCCGCATCGCCCGGTCGGACCATCGTCTTCGCCCGCACCAAGTACGGAGCCAAAGGCCTTGCCCGCAAGCTCAATTCGCGCGGCGTACCGGCGGTCGAGTTGCACGGCAACCTGTCCCAGAATGCGCGCACCCGCAACCTCGGCGCCTTCTCCGACGGGTCGGCGACGGTGCTGGTAGCCACCGACATCGCCGCTCGCGGCATCCACGTCGACGACGTGAACCTGGTGGTGCATGCCGATCCGCCGGTCGAGCACAAGGCCTACCTGCACCGGTCCGGCCGGACCGCGCGTGCAGGCAGCGAGGGCACCGTGGTGACGCTGATGCTGGACAGCCAGGTCTCCGACGTCAAGGTGCTCACCCGCAAGGCGGGCGTGAAGGCCACCGTGACCAAGTTCCGCGGTGCCGAGCATCCGGTCCTGCAGGAGATCGCCCCCGGCGAGCGGACGTTCAGCGGACCGATCGTGCTGGACGTGCCCGAGCAACCCGCCGCGCGTCCTGCCGGACAGTCCAGCCGTCGGCGTAAGCCCGCACGGCACAGTGGATCCGGTGGCGCCGGCGCCCCTGCCGGGAATGCCGGAGCGCGTCGTGCCCGGCCACGCCGCAGCGGCGCCGCTTCCCCGCGCTGACCTTCTCCGCCCCGCGAGCAGACTCATGTTCCCCCTAGAATCACGGTTCTAGGGGGAACAGCTGTCTGTTCGCGGGGTCATCGGCGAGCACAGCGGTAGGTAACTCACGGACCCGCCTGAGGGAGTGCATCGGCAGCGATCTCGCATGGTGTGGCGGGCGGTGGTGCAGCCGGCGGAGCGGGATCGACAGGTGGCTCGGGCAATGCTGCGGGTACCGGGGTGGCAACCGGCGCTGCCTCGGCGGCACCCAGCGGCATCTCCTCGACCGTGACGGCCCCGGGCCCGCGCTCCTCGGACTCCTCATCATCGGACGCTTCTTCTTCGGACTCTTCATCTTCGGGTTGCTCGTCTTCGGCATCCTCTTCTTCGGCCTCATCCTGCGGGTCGGTGTCCGCCTCGTCGAGCGCCTCGTCATCGTCCGCCACGTCACCCCTGACGTCGAAGGGATCGTCCACTCCGTAAGGGTCCGACGACACGCCGGAAGCTCCCGATCCGAACAGCCCACCCAGCATGTCCGCGAACGGCTGGCCAAGACCCGACAGACCGGACAGTCCCGCGGCCGGTGACGGCATGGCACCCACTCCGCCGCCCGCGGGCAGCGGCCCGGCGGCAGGCGTTTCCGGTGGCGAAACGGGCTGTGCCGCCGGCGACGGCACAGCTGCCGGGGCAGCAGACGGCGTGGGTGTCGCCATCTGTTCGGCCGAGAACCCGGCGGGTACCGTCGCCGGCGGAGCATACGAGAACGGTTGCGCCGTCACGCTTTCTGCCGCAATCGGCTCCGGCAGCACCGGCCGGCCGGGGCCGGCGAACGAGGCTGCCGGGCCCACCGCGTCCGCGGCCGCGCGATACGCATCCCGGATGGACCGCTCCGTCGAACGCATCGACGTGACCCAGTCACCGGCGATATCGGTGGCGACAAACGGCGCCACCTGCTGATCCACCAGCTCGCTGGCCGCCGAAAGATCACCGGCGCCGGTGGTGACCGTGCGCGACGCACTCAGCCACATCTCGCGCACGCCACGCGCCTCGATATCGGTGGTGGTGCCGACCTTCTCCTCGACCAGCTGCCGCAGACGATCGGCCAGGTCCCGCAATGCTGTTGCCGCGCAACGCAGATTGTCGACCGCCACGGCCGACGCGTCGGCATGCCTGCGCAGAAAATCGGCGGCGACATCACCACCGACACCGTGCCATTGCGCCAGCACCACGGTGCGCGCGCCGTCCTGTTCGGTCAGCGCCTCCTCCGCAGCGGCAGCGGCGGCCGACAGTGTCCGGCAGTCGGCGGCCAGCGCGCCGAGATCCAGCGACTGTTCTGCGGTGTAGGCGGTGTGCAGCAGCTCCGGGTCGGGCGTGTCGTGCCCGAGCCGGCGGCACGCCCGCACATACTCGGTCAGCACCTCGACGGCGGGCATCCCCTGCTCCAGCACCGTGTCATCCGATCCGTCGGGCGGCGCGGGCGTCGATATCGGCGTAATCGGCAGCCGAGATCCGCAGACTCGATGCGACCTCGCGATTCGCCGCCGCCCACGCTCGAAGCTGACCGAGGGCTTCGGCGACGGTGCGTTGCACCAGCGCACCGCCGTCGGCGTACTCGCGGCCCGCTCCGGCAGCACCGAACACCGTGTGTGCGCGGCCCACGGCATCGTCGAGGATGCCGGCGACGCTGTCGTAGCGCTGCGCGGCACTAAGTACCGCGGTGACATCCATCCGCGCCGAGTCGATGTATCCCATACGGAATAGGACGCACCGGGCACGGCTGCGGTTCCATCCAATCCGCGGCTAGGTGTGTCGGCTCACCGATTCGGCCACCTGCGCGGCCAGCTGGCGGGCGGTATCGGCATCGGCAGCCTCCACCATCACCCGCACCACCTGCTCGGTTCCGGAGGGCCGCAACAGGATCCGGCCGGTATCGCCGAGCTTGGCCTCGGCTTCGGCGACGGCCTCCTGGACGGCGGGGGCCTGCGCAACGGTCGCCTTGTCGTGCACGGCGACGTTGATCAACACCTGCGGCATCGTCTGCATGGGCGCGGTCAGGTCCGCCAAGGTACTGCGGGTCTGAGCCATCCGGGACATCAGCCGCAACCCGGTGACGATCCCGTCGCCGGTGGTGCCGAAGCTGGGCAGCACGATATGCCCGGACTGTTCACCGCCGAGCGAGAACTCCCCGGACCGCAGCTCTTCGAGGACATAGCGGTCACCGACGGCGGTCGTACGCACGTCGATGCCGGCGGCACGCATCGCGACATGCAGGCCCAGATTGCTCATCACCGTCGTGACCAGCGTGTTGGACGCAAGTTCCTGTGATTCCTGCATGGCAAGGGCCAGCATCACCATGATCGCGTCACCGTCGATGATGCGGCCATCGGCATCCACGGCCAGGCAGCGGTCGGCGTCACCGTCGTGCGCCAGACCGAGGTGCGCCCCGTGCGCGACGACCGCCTCCGCGAGCGCCTCCATATGTGTGGAACCGCAGTCATCGTTGATGTTGAGGCCATCGGGCTCCGCGCTGAGGGCGATCACCTCGGCGCCCGCGGCACGATAGGCCAGCGGAGCGGCGGCGTAACCGGCGCCGTTGGCGCAGTCGACTACCACCCTGATGCCGTCCAGCGGTGTGGTGACGGCCTTGGCGACGTGGCGCAGGTAGCGATCCAGCGCGTCCTCGGCGCCCACGACGCGGCCGATATCGGCGCCGACCGGACGCTGCCCCGGACCGGAACTGACCAGCTCCTCGATGCGGTCCTCGGCGGCGTCATCGAGCTTGTGCCCACCGGGCCCGAAGATCTTGATGCCGTTATCGGGCATCGGGTTGTGCGACGCGGAGATCATGACGCCGAAGTCGGCGTCATACGCACTGGTCAGATAAGCCACCGCGGGTGTGGGCAGGACGCCGACACGCAGTGCGTCGACGCCCTCGCTGGTCAGGCCCGCGATGACCGCGGCCTCGAGCATCTCGCCGCTGGCCCGCGGATCCCGACCCACCACCGCCACCCGGCGGCCCGTTGTCGATACCGAGCCGAGCCGCCGTGCGGCCGCCGAACCGAGCGCCACCGCCAGTTCCGCGGTGAGGTCACGATTGGCGACTCCACGCACGCCATCGGTGCCGAACAGTCGAGCCATGACGTCAAATTTCTCATACGCGAGGGCTCCAGAGCGAACTGACAGCCCGGCGGCCCCACGGGAGTTACCACCGATCCCCCGAGAAACACCACTGCCCGCGTCCGATGGACGCGGGCAGTGGCTTGATCGGGCTGAAATACGGCGATCAGATCAGCCGGCCGGCTCCGGCTGCGGGACCGGGGTCACGGTGGTCTCCGGGGCCTCGTCGGTCGAGCCCGCGGGGGCCTCGTCACCGACGGGCTCGTCGGTCTGGACCGGCTCCTCGGAGTACGACGCGCCCTCGGCGGTGGCCGGCGCCGGGGCGGCCGGTGTGGTGGCCCCGTCCGGCTGCTGGCCATTCTGTCGGAAGTCGACCTGGCCCACCGTCGCGTTGGTGCAGGCGCTCTGCTGGGCACCGGCGGTGTCCACGCTCTCCGCGGTCACGGTCACTTCGCCGAGATCGGTTTTGCACAGGTCCGAGGCGATCTGCGCGGCCGTGGTGACCGGCACGTTGGTCAGCACGCCTGCGGTACCGATCGACAGGTCCACCTTGCCGTCCTCGGGCTGGGCGGCGGCAACGGCGGCGCCACCGAACAACAGCAGGGCTCCGCTCATCGCGGCGCCGGCGGTCATACGCGTCATCATGGTGTTCTTCATCGAGCATCCTTTCAGTCAGCGGGAGCGGTTCGGTCTCACTACGAGCTGACTGACTCGTACCGACGGCAGATCGGATCTGCCCGGACGCGCAAGCGCGCCCCCGCTCCTCGGTCACCACGGTTCACCATCGCGTCGAGGAATCAAACCCGGAAGAGACCTGGATCACTCTCGGTATGAGCCCCCGGCTATCGGCCGTAGCGGCGCGTGACCAGCGCAGACGGTGACAGAGCAAAGAAGGTCACGATAAAAAGAAACCGCCGGGTGTGGATTGCTCCACACCCGGCGGCCGAAAGACGACAGATCAGCGCTTGCTGTACTGAGGCGCCTTGCGGGCCTTCTTCAGGCCGTACTTCTTGCGCTCGATGGCACGCGGGTCGCGGGTCAGGAACCCGGCCTTCTTCAGTGCCGGGCGGTCCTCGGGCTGCACCAGGATCAGCGCACGAGCGATAGCCAGCCGCAGCGCGCCGGCCTGGCCGGACGGGCCGCCACCATCGAGGTGGGCGTAGATGTCGAAGCTGTCCACCCGGTCAACGGTCACCAGCGGAGCCTTGATCAGCTGCTGGTGCACCTTGTTCGGGAAGTACGCCTCCAGCGAGCGTCCGTCCAGATTGAACTTTCCGGTGCCGGGAACCAGGCGCACGCGAACCACGGCCTCCTTGCGGCGGCCGACGGTCTGGATGGGGCGATCGATGTAGACGGGCTCGCGCGGGGCGGCCTCTTCGACACCTTCTTCGACGACGACGGTTTCTTCGACGTACTCACCGGTCGGGGTCTCGACGACCTCTTCGGTAACTTCGGTCACTTCGGCTTCGGTCACTGCGCCACCTGCTTGATCTCGAACGGAATCGGCTGCTGCGCGGCATGCGGATGCTCGGGGCCGGCGTACACCTTCAGCTTCTTCTGCACCTGACGGCTCAGCTTGTTGTGCGGGAGCATCCCGACGATGGCGTTCTCGACCACGCGCGTGGGGTGCTTGTCCAGCAGCTCGCCGATGGTGCGCCGACGCAGACCACCGGGGTAACCCGAGTGGCGGTAAGCGAACTTCTTGGTGAGCTTGTCTCCACTGAGGGAGACCTTCTCGGCGTTGATGACGATGACGAAATCGCCACCGTCGACGTTGGGCGTGAATGTCGGCTTGTGCTTGCCGCGCAGCAGCTTTGCTGCTTCGACGGCGAGCCGGCCGAGCACCACGTCTTGGGCGTCGATGACGTACCACGAACGCGTGGTGTCACCCGCCTTCGGCGTGTAAGTAGGCACAGTGCTTACCTTCTCTTCTCTCGGGTTACGTGCCGGTCCGGCGCATGCGATGAGGCTCCCGGCGACCGACGTTGACCCGGGGCCCGTATGCCCTCGGAAGGGCAGCACACGCCGACGGTGGAGCTTACCGGCAGACATCTGCCCAGGTCAAAACGCGTCCCAGCGGGCGAACGGCACCGTCAGTGCACGGAATCGGCCTGGTCGGGCACCACGGTGCCATCGGCGCGGCGCAACGGGCCCGTACCGCCGTCGGGTTCGATATAGCCCTCGGTCGCACAAGAGTACGGTTCGGCCTGCTCGGCGGGGTCGATGAACATCGGATTGATGATCCAGCGCCCGTCGGCGTTGTCGTAGGCCGTACACATCAACTCGTCCTTGTTCCGGTTGATCGCCAGCCGCAGGGCGGTCGCGTCATCGAGGAAACTGATATCGGTATCGGAGTCCCCGGCGCCGAACGCGGCCCGGCGCGGTTCGGGCTGCTGCTGATAGGCGGCGGGTCCGCGCACCCCGAACACCTGCTCGTTGACCCGGCAGCGCTTGCCTTCGATGTACGGGATGGAGAGCTCGCCGCCGCACGGGACCAGACGCGAGGTCGCCACGTCCCCGTCGCGTTCGGTGCGGACGCCCATCACCTTGTCGGCGGGGATACCCAACTCGGCGGCCCACACCCGGACCACCGGTTCGGCCGAGGCCGAGATGATCCGGACGTCGAAGCCGTTGGCCTGCAGCGCACCGATCAGATCGCGCATCTGCGGGTAGTAGCGCACCCACCCGGTCTGCTCGGTGGTCCCGACCTTCTGCTCGGCGCCCTCGGCGGCATCCAGGTTCTGCCGGCGGGCCTGTTCGACGAACCCTTCGAGCTCCTTTTCCGGCCAGCCCGCGAGCATCTGCGCCGCCCAGGCATAACCGGGTTCGATCCGGCGGGCGTTGTACCCGGCGAACGCCGGCTCCTCGGCCGTGGTCTCGGCCTCGCTGTAGACCGACACCAACTCGTCGGCGCAGCGGGTATCGGTATCGGTGGGCATCGGCTGCCCGGGACCGGCGGCACCGCAGGCCCGCGACAAGGCTCCCGCGGCGGCGGGCGTGAGATAGGGGCTCGTGGTGGACCAGTCCCCGCCCTTCGGCGCGCGCAGCTTGCCGTTGCGGACCATCCAGAAGAAGGTGGCGTCGCCGATGTCGTTCTTGACGACGGTGTTGTCCCAGTCGAACAGCGCCAGCGGAGCGCCCTCGGCGATGTCGCCGGCGGCACCGCAGCGTCCGATCTGCGCCATCATGGCGTCGATACGCGCACGATTGTCGCCGTACCAGCCGGGGTCGTCGGCCAGCACCCGGCAGTCCGGCGCCGAGGCCGCACCGGTGGTGCTCGCCGCCCCCGTGCTCTCGGGTGCGGTGCTGTCGGCACGTTGGCCGTCAGCACGTTGGCCGTCAGCACGTTGGCCACTGTCGGAGCTACACCCCGACAGCGCCAAGGTCACAACCGCCGAGGCGGCGACGACGGGCAGGACCATCCTGCGGACATGGGGGAACACGGTCATCTCCTGAGTGGGGGACGGGATCAGGTCAGTTCGTCGGGGTCGGCCGCGGCCAGTGCGCGGGAGGTGTCCTTGAGATCCACCCCGGAACGTCCGAGCGCCACGGCTCCGCCGACCAGGCCGGCGGCTACCCGGGCCGCCTCGGTGTAGCCGAGCCCGTCGGGTGGATGGATATTGGATATGCAGTTGCGGTCGGCGTCGGTGCGCCCCGGCCGAGGCAGATGGGTCAGGTAGATGCCGAGGCTGTCGGCCACGCTCAGACCGGGCCGCTCGCCGATGATCACCAACAGCGTGCGTACGCCCTGGGCCGCGGCGATGTGATCACCGAGCGCGACTCTGGCCTGTGTCGCGATCACCGGCGGCGCCATGGAGTAGCGGTCGCCGAGTGCCGAGACCAAGGCGGCCAGCAGTTTGGCACCGTGGTGGCTCAGCGCCGTCGGTGAGAGTCCGTCGGCCAGCACGAAACCGATATCGGCGGGAGCGGCCGGGATCTGGAGGGACTCGGCAGGCATCCGGCCGAGGTCGGGCCGGCGCAGGTACTCCTCGCGGGAACCGGCCCGGCTGGTCACCACCGCAGGCTCCCCGATTCCCACCGCGCGCACGGCGTCGGCGAGTTCCGCGGTGTCCAGCGGTATGTGGACCGCGTCCCGCGCGGCGGCGTGCGCGGCAGCCAGCTCCAGCACCTGCCGGGTGGGCAGTGCGGTGCCGGCCCGGCCCAGCCCGATCCTGGCCTGGGTCGTCTTGCGAAGCTCATCCCAGAACTCTTGAACAGCAACATCTTTCGACTTATCGCGCATGGCACTCCTCATGGTGCGGAGGTCAGCGCACGCAGCGGTGAGTGCGTCAGGTCGAAGGGGGTCAGCCGGCCGGTGTCGTCGACCATCCCGACGCGTTTGAGCCAGGTCTCGAACTCCGGGGCGGGCCGCAGTCCCAGGGTCCGGCGGGTGGTCAGCACGTCATGGAAGGACAAGCTCTGGTAGCCGAGCATCACATCATCGGCGCCGGGCACGGTGATCACGAACGCCGCCCGGGCCGCCGCCAACAGCGTCAGCAGGGTGTCCATATCGTTCTGGTCGGCCTCGGCGTGATTGGTGTAGCAGACGTCGACGCCCATGGGCAGGCCCATCAGCTTGCCGCAGAAGTGATCCTCAAGCCCGGCGCGGATGATCTGCTTGCCGTCATAGAGGTACTCCGGTCCGATGAATCCGACGACGGTGTTCACCAGCAGCGGATCCAGATCGCGCGCGACGGCGTACGCGCGGGTCTCCAGCGTCTGCTGGTCGACCGGCTTGCCACCGACACCGAGATGGGTGTGGGAACTCAGCGCGGACCCCTGCCCCGTCTCCAGGTACATGACGTTGCTGCCGACGGTGCCGCGCTGCAGGCCCAGCGCCGCCTCACGTCCCTCGCGCAGCAACGAAATATTGACTCCGAAAGCGGAATTCGCGCCCTCGGTACCCGCGATGGACTGGAAAACCAGGTCCACCGGCGCACCCGCCTCGATCAGTCCGATGGTCGTCGTGATGTGCGAGAGCACGCACGACTGCACCGGGATGTCGTAGCGGGTGCGGATCGAATCCAGCAGATCCAACAGATCCGCGGTGGCCTGCGGGGAATCGGTGGCCGGGTTGATCCCGATGACCGCGTCACCGCACCCCAACAGCAGACCGTCGAGGACCGCGGCGGCGATACCGCGCGGGTCGTCGGTCGGGTGGTTGGGCTGCAGCCGGGTCGCCAGCGTGCCGGGCAGGCCGACGGTGGTGCGGAACGCCGCGGTCACGGTGCATGCGGCCGCCACCGCGATCAGGTCCTGGTTGCGCATGATCTTGCTGACCGCGGCGACCATCTCCGGGGTCAACCCCGCAGAGATCGCCGCGATGCGCACCGCGGCATCGTCCTGCGACGCCGTCTCCAGTAGCCAGTCCCGCAGACCGCCCACCGTCAGCCCCGACACCGGGGCGAAGGCCCGCCGGTCATGGCTGTCCATGATCAACCGGGTCACCTCGTCGGTCTCATACGGCACGACGTCGGTGTTGAGGAAGGTCTCCAGCGGCAGGTCCGCCAACACCCACGCGGCGGCCGCGCGTTCGGCGTCGTGTTCGGCGGCGCACCCGGCGAGCTGGTCGCCCGAGCGCAGTGGCGTCGCCTTGGCCAACAGCTCCACGAGTCCGTCGAAGGCGTAGTTCACGCCCGAGACCTGCTGCCGGTAGATCACTTGAGTTCGCTCTCCGCCTTCGCGAGCATCGCGAACTCTTCGTCGGGCGAGTTGGCCACCAGCTTGTGCCGGCTGTAGACCGCGAAATACAGCATGAACGCGGCGAACACACCCAGGCAGATGCCGGCGGCGACCGGATCGACGAGGAAGGTGGCGATGACGGCGAAGACACCGATCACCAGGGCGAAACCGGTGGTCACCACGCCGCCGGGGGTGCGGTAGGGCCGCGGCATGTCCGGCTCGCGGCGGCGCAGCACGATGTGGCTGATCATCATCAGTACATAGCTCAGTGCGGCGCCGAAGACGGCCATGTTCAGCAGGGTCGCACCCTGTCCGGTCAGGGACAGCCCGAAGCCGATCAGTCCGGGAACGATCAGGGCCAGGGTCGGCGTCTTGCGAGAGTTGGTGACCGACAACGCCTTGGGCAGGTAGCCGGCCCGAGACAGCGCGAACAGCTGTCGCGAGTAGGCGTAGATGATCGAGAAGAAGCTGGCGATCAGACCGGCAAGGCCGATGTAGTTGACGACCCTGGCCGCGGTGCCGTCGCCGAGCGCCTCGACCAGCGGGTTGCCCGAGCCGGACATCGCATCGGCACCACCGGCGCCGGTGGTCAGGATCAGGACCGTCGCACAGGTGACCAGCAGGACACCCATTCCGGCGATGATGCCGCGCGGGACGTTGCGCTCCGGATTGGCGGTCTCCTCGGCCGCCAGCGGCACGCCCTCGATGGCCAGGAAGAACCAGATGGCGAACGGGAAGGCCGCCCAGATTCCGAGGTAGCCGTTGGGCAGCCAGCTCGACGCGCCGGCCGCGGTCTCGTCGACCGCCATGTTGGTCAGGTTGGCGATGTCGAAATGCGGAACAGCGGCGATCGCGAAGACGATGAGACCCACCAGGGCGATCGCGGTGATCACGAACATCACCTTCAGCGCCTCGCCCACACCGGCCAGGTGGATACCGATGAACACGGCGTAGGCGGCCAGATATACCCACCAGCCGTCGGTGATACCGAACAGGCCGAGCGACTCGACATAGGCACCGATGAAGGTGGCGATGGCCGCGGGAGCGATGGCGTACTCGATGAGAATGGCTGTGCCGGTGGCGAAACCGCCCCAGGGCCCCATTGCCCGCCTGGCGAAGGTGTAGCCGCCGCCGGCCGCAGGCAGCGCCGAGGACAGTTCGGCCATCCCCAGGACCAGCGCCAGGTACATGCCGGCGATGATCACCGCGGCGATGGCCAGGCCCCCGAAGCCGCCCTGCTCCAACCCGAAGTTCCATCCCGAGTAATCGCCGGAGATGACATAGCTGACGCCCAGCCCTGCCAGCAGCACCCAACCCGCGGTGCCCGATTTGAGCTGTCGTTTTTGCAGATAATCTGCGCTCTCGAGGTGTTCTTCGACACCGGCCACTTGAAAACTCCTTAATTGACAGTGCAATTGCGCTCGATCGACGGTGATCGGGGGCGCCGGAACGGGCGTCTCCGCATCTGCCAGCCATCGGCTGACCGGGAAGCGTTCGACTGCCTTGTACGAGTCAGCCTAAAGGTCGGTTACCCGACCTTTGGTTAAGTAGTATCGCCCGTTACCGGCGCGCTGTCCAGCCCAACATGGCCTCGAAAACGCACCGAATCTATGCAGTTCGCCGGGATACCGGGGTCCACTGCCGCGCGGTGTCCGGCATCGGGTCCGTCGGACAACTCATTTGGGCTTCGTGCAGATTGGCCGCCGCCAAGGCGGCCATACTGCGCCAGAAGCTGACCCTGTCGATCTCCAGTGAACCCACCGCGGCCGACCGCCACCGCGCGATATGCGGTGCGAAGAACCGGTTTTCGTCCAACAACTCGTTCGTCGCCGTCACCAGCGCACCATCCACCGGATCGGCGACGGACAGTGTCCGCCACAAGCGGATCGCGCGGCGCAACCTGCGCCGGTGTTCACGCAGCGCCGACAGCAGCCAGCGCACCGCGATCCGGCCGTCCTCGTCGATCCAGTCCGCATCGCAACAACTGCTGACAAAGGCACTGTGCGACTTGACCGACTCCTCCAGTGCCGTCAACACGTCGACCGCCTGCGCGGGCACATCGGTCATATCGGCTCATCCATCAGGGGCACACCCACCACGATGCGCGCGGCGTTGTGCCCGGCGACCCGACCGGCGCGCGGGGATGCCGGTCGCTCGCCGGACAGACCTTCGACCCCATCGGGCAGCTTGTCGTGCAGGATCGCGACCCGGCCGTCGGCATCGATACCCACGCCGACATCCAATGACGAGCGTGCCGCCGCGCGCCGCGCCAGCCGTTGCGCATCGCTGTCGCCGTCCCGTGCCACCCGCTCGACGACATAGGGCACGCCCTCTTCCTCGATGCCGGCCAGCACCTCACTCTCCAGTGCGCCGCCCGCGCTCAGCACCAGGATCGCGGGTTTCTCGGGCTGTCCTCCCTCAAGCATCGACCGGTGCCCTGCCGCGCTCACGCGACCGGGCGGCATAGGAGGCCACCAGACCGGACGCCACGGCATTTCGCGGACCCTCGGTACCGCGCACATTGCCGGTCCCACAGACGATTCCGTACGGCGCGACCGCATCGGCGATCAGCTCGGGAATCTCGAAATCCAGCGCGCACCCGCCCAACAGCACCACGAAGCCGATCTGGCGGAGATCACCGTGCGGCGCGACCGCGCGCAACGCACGCAGGGCATTGACGACGAAGACCCGTTCCTTGGCGGTCCGGCGCACCGTGCGGATTCGATCCAACGAATGCCGGGTGGGGATGGGGCTCATCCCCATCTCCGAGAGCGTCACCACCCGCGCAAACGCGTTGGGCGGCAGTGGCTTGTCAAAGAACTGGACGGTGCCGTTCTCCAGCCGGACGTGAAAGAAGCTCTCCGCCTTGCCCAATGGCAACCGCTTGATGTCCTCGGCCAGTTCCAGGTTGTCCAAGCCCAGTTCGGCGTCGATGAGCTTGGTCACCAGGTCGCCGGCGCCGGCCAGGTGGACGGCCTGCACATCACCGGAGCGCTCGATCACCGCGGCATCGGTCGACCCGCCACCCATATCGAGGACGACCAGTGGCTTCTCGGTGCCCGGTGTGGTCAGCGCACCGAGCACGGCCATCTCGGCCTCCACCCCGCCAACCACCGCCGAGATGCGGGTCGCACCCGCGTCGCGCAATGCCGTGGCCACCGCGTCCGCGACGGCCTGCATCCCGCTCTCCTTGGTGCGCACCATGGCCGCCAGTGCGACGGCATTCTCCAGTGCCACCTCACCGGCCACCCCGCCGCGCACCTCCTGAGGAACCAGGGTGTCGATCGCCAGTAGATCCTTGATGCGCACATCGGCCAGCGCGTGTTTGGACAGATCAGCCATGCTCTGCCGGACATTGGCGATCATGCCGCCGGTGTTGGTGCCCGACTCCCCGAGCACGTCCTGCAGTGGGCTGACACGCTCCACCTCTGCCATGATCTCGGCCGCGCCACGCGAGACGTCGATGAGACCCCGCTTGGACGCCCCGATGAACTCCAGCGAACCCGCCGGGATCGTGCGGTCTTCCACATCGCCGGACGGGGTGCGCACCACCACCGCCGACCGGTTACCGGTCAGCGCTCTGGCCACCGGGGAGACCACCCGGGTCTGGTCCGGGTCGAGCTCGAAAATGGTTGCCAATCCATAGGCATTGGACAGTGTTCGGATGGATTGTCCCGGTGCGACGACCTCGACGGCGGCGAGCATGCCGACCGGGACGGCGTCCACGCGGGATACCTCGTCGATGATCGGGATCTTGGTGACCAACCGATTGGCGACCAGGACCGCGTCATCGTTGCCGAGGATCGCGCCGGTCACGTCGACACCACGCTCGACGGCGTTGTTGATGGTGGCGGCAGTCCATTCGAAGTCGGCGCCACCGGGCACCAGGACGATCACGGGATCACCCGGGTTCACCTCCTCGAGCGACCCGATATCGACGATGACGCCGACACCGAGCCCGCGGCCCCCGGGAGTGCGCGGGTCGTGCCCGATCATCGTCGACTCGGTGATGATGGTCTCGGTGATGGTCTCCATCGCCAATCCGCTGATCACCGGGGTGGCCTCGTTGAGCAGGATCAGATCCAGCTCGCCCACCGTGATCCCGGCGTTCTGCACGGCGCGGGTGACCGCCTTGACCACGCCCTCGGCGTTGCGGACGGTGCCCTTGATCCCCGAGGTGCGGGTCAACGCGCCGCCGAGATAGACCACCGAGCCGGTCTCGTCTATCCGGGCGACGCTGCCCTCGGTTGTCGAGTTACCGATATCGACCCCGACCACCGTGACACTCACCAAGACCTACCTCTCTGCCCTCTCTGCTGCGAGCACGCGCCAGCGGTCAGACCGCAGCGGCGACGCTGAACTTCGGTGTCACCTCGACGGGCTTGTTGCCCTTGCGGATCTGCTCGGTCTCCTTGAGGTGCAACAGCGCCGCCTTGGCCTGCCAGCGCGGGCGGGCCATCTGATCGTTGAGCGTCGGAACCGGCTCCGGGGATTCACCCTTGGCGTACTGCGCGGCGTTGGCACCGATACTGCGGTAGGTGTCCAACGTGAGCAGCGGACACTGGGGGAACAACTCCAGACTCGACAACCGGGGCAGATCGCGCTGGTGGATCATCGCGGTACCGCGGGAGAGGATGCCGATTCCGATACCCGAACCGGAGAGTTTGGCCGCGGTGTGCGCCAGCACGGCCAGATCGGCGCTGTGCCAGACCCGGATGCAGCGCGCGGTCACCTCCTGCTCCTCGATACCGGCCAGGATCTGCCGGATCACCTCGGCGTGCGGCGTTTCGACGATGGTCTTGCTGAAGAAGTCGGCGAAGGCCGGCGAGATAGCCAGCACCACTTCGTCACTGCGCGATCCGCGCTGCGCCGGTCCGACCTCTTCGAATGACAGTGAACGCTGTTCTTCGCCGATCGTGGTCGACATGGTCACTCCACCTCCATTTCCGGGTTGGCAGCGCTGGTCACATGGCGCAGTCGCTTCATTTCCTCCCACCGCTCCCCCGACGGTCGGTAGCCGGTGTCCGGGCCGTTGTAATCGTTGGCATCGTTGACCGCCGACAACGGTTGCAGGTCACGGGTCATGATCGCCGATGTCTGCAACAGATCACCGGAAATACGCTGCCGCAGAACGGTGAACAGATTCCGCGCGATATCGGAGAATCCGGTGGCCTCGAGCGCCTTGACCAGATCCAGGCCGGTGATACCGCGGTCCATCACCTGCTGGGCACCCTTGAGATCCTCCAGCACATCGCGCGGGATGCACTCGCGACTGCCGTTGGCGTACACCGCGGCATCGATCTCGGCATCGCTGATGGGTGGCAGATCGAGATGGGCGAACACCGCCTGCAATGCCTTCGCCGCGCGGGTGCGCACGGCCAAGATGTCGGCTTCCTTGACGTGGCGCAGACCCCCGTCGATCTGCAGGTCACGCTGGATGGTGTTGAAATCGTCGAAGTCGTCGCTGTCGAGGTTCGATCCGGCGAACATGTTGTCGTAGTTCGGGACCGCCGAGTAGCCCGAGCAGACGAAATCCGTCCCCGGCATCATCTGGGGCATCAGCCGCGCGGTCCGGCGCATCGGCGAATGCGAGAACGACTGGTCGTTACCCGAAGCACATTCCAGGTCCACAGCCGAGGCGATCAGGTTCTCGGCGGCCACCGCACGGATGCCACCCGGCACCGCGCCGGGCACACCGATACAGGAGATCGATCCGTTCTGCAGACCCTGTACGCCGGCACCCTTGGTCACCAGGATGCAACGAATCTCCAGGTACAGCATGGACTTACCCTGTGCATTGCCCATCTGGACCTCGGATCCGGTGCCCGAGGTGAAGCGCATCTTGATCCCGCGCGACGCGTAGGCCGAGGCCAGGAACGCCTTGGAGTACGGCGTGTCGTCACCGTCGACGAAGACCGGTTCGGTGCCGTACACCGAGATCGTCTCGGCATAGGCGGTGATCCCGCGCATACCGAGATCCAGTTCGGTCGCCTCCTCCAGCGCGCACTGGGTCAGTGGTCCGCCGGTGCCCACCTGGCTGCCGATCTGCTGCGCCATGGCCACCAGCGGTGCGTAGCGCACCACGCCCAAAGTCGTTTCCATCTCTGCGAATCCGCGAATGGAGGCCTCGGCCGCCTCGCAGACCACCTGCACCGGATTGTCCCGCGCGCTCGTGCAGTGGGCCTGGTTGGCCGGCGTCCGGCGGGCCCGCATCTTCTGCATCGCCATCATGATCTCGACGATGTTCAACGTCTTGGCCACGGCCAGCAGCTTCGCCGGTGTCAGACCCTTGGTCACCGCGATGACCTCGGCACGGGTGACGGTGGGGTTGACCAACATCATCGCGATCTCGGCCGCCGGGAGCGCCATCGATGCCTCGGTGGTCTCGACGTCGATCGCCTTGTCGGCGATGAACTGGTCGATGAAGTCGAAATCGGCTCGCGCCACCCCGTCCATTTCGACGATGACCCCGCCTTCGACCCGGACGCTGGGCTCCGGATCGAAGGCGCTTTCCATGGCGACCATGCCGACCTCGGGCCATTCCTCCACGAAGCCGTCGAGGTTGACCGGGCGGTCCTCCAACAACATCGTGCGGTGCGAGTGGCGGACACCGTCCTTGCCGGTGGCGGGATCGTGCGGGACTGCTGAAGCGGTCATTGTCCAGTGGCTCCTATTCGCTTTCGGCCAAGATGTCGCGGCGTTCGTAGACTTCGGCGGCCTCACGCACCAAGGTGGCGAGATGCTCGGCGTTGTAGGTGTCGAGCAGTTCGTCGGCGATGGCATCCAGTTCTGCCTTCGTCGACGCGTTGGGGCGCAGCGCGTTGTAGATCTGCAAGACCCGCTCGTCGGAGATGGCCGTCATCTCGGCGGCCCGCCGCATGTTCGCCCCGATCTGGGTACGCCCGGCCTTCTCGGCGATCTGCGCCTGCAGGCGCAGCGCTTCCGGGGTGATGCGTAGGTCGGCGGCCTCGATCTCACCGGCGATCACCGCGTCCATGGTGACCGCATCGAACGGCTTTCCGGTCGGGGTGAACAACAGATCGCTGCGATGCACGCTCAGCGGATAGTCCACCGCAGGGTCCAGGTTTGGTTCCGTCATGAACTCTCCGAGAGGTTCGGGGCGGGAGGCGCTCCGCCGGGATGTGTGACGTGTCGCCGGCACGTGGCGCCCATTGTGTCGCCCGTCACGTTGCACGAGGGTTGCACCGTCCACCCGGAGGGCATTGCACTGACCGTTCGGCCAGTTGTCGACACCGGAATGTGTGGACGCGATCACGAACAACCGCCGGTTGTGGCTAGGGTCGGTGCCTGATGGACAGTCGCCACACAGTCGTCGACGCCCTTTCCGAGCTACCGCGGCTCGGGGGGTACTTCGCACTGACGCCCCGGGATGAACCCGACGCAGCGGAACTGACGCAGTTGGCCGCCCCGGAGACGACGCGCTGGTTCGTCGCGGCAACCAGGGCGGCGATCGCGGCATCGATGGCGGTCGACGTCGAGTCGATCCCGGTGCGGGTGGCCGCGTCGTCGTTCCAGCTGGGCGTCGCCGCGCGGCTGCTGTCCCCACTGGTCGGTTCGGCACTGTGCCATCAACGCATTCCGATCCTGCTGCCGGACAACGTGTTCTACCGGGTCAGCGCACACCACCCGGACTTCCGCACCACCGTCGACGAACTGCGCGCCATCGAGGATCCGACCGCTGCCGGTGCGGTGATCTGCGCGCTGCTACCCGATCTCTTCGACCCGTTGCACCACACGCTCCGCTCGGTGACCGGGCTGCCGACGCGGGTGGCGCTGGGCAATCTGACATCGGCGGCCAACGGCGCGGTCACCGTCCTGGCGATGACCCGCCCGGACCTCGAACCCACGGGCAGGGACCTGGTCGCTGCGCTGACCCGGCATGCGCCGCTGCGTGACACCGGCGATTTCGGACGGGGAACCTTCACCCGGAACAGTTGCTGCCTGTTCTATCAGGCACCGGGCGGCGGGCTCTGCGGAGACTGCGTCCTGCCCGCCGCGCGATCATGAGCGGGCGCGGCCGGCAGATCCGTGCAACGTTGCTGCAACGCCATCATCGCTATCCTTCGGCCGCCAATGGCAGGACGGAGTCAGTCATGAGTTTGTCACCCCACCGATACGTCCCGATTCCACCGCCACGACGCCGTAGTGGCACCAGCAACGCATACGAAATAGACAGTGTCCGTGGTGCTTTGAGCGATCATCAACGACTGCGGACCACACTGGTCATCGACGACGAACTGGTTCGGCACGGTTTGACCCATGTGATGTCCTGTATCGAAGAGATCCACTTCGTCGGTGATCTTCGACACGGCCCCGAGCTCGCCGAACGCATCCGGCTGCTGCAACCAGAGCTGCTGGTCCTGGGAATGCCGCCGACGGGCACGTTGACCGATTTGCTGACCGAACTGGACAGCACGGTGAAGGTGGTCGTGGTGACCGACAGTGAGCACGCCGATATCAACACCGTCGAGCTGCTGCGTGCCGGCGCCGACGCATTGGTGGACCGCCGCTCACCGGCCGCCGACCTGCGCGCCACCTTCGCCAAGGTCGTCGGCGGGCAGCCCGCCCTGGACGCGCTCAGCGTGCAGTCGCTGATCACCGAGTTGCGCTCCCCTCCGGTGTCCCGCACGGCGGGCGACACCAGACTGCTCACCGCTCGCGAACGGGATGTCCTTAACGAACTGGTCGAGGGCCTGGACAATCGCACCATCGCCGGTCGGTTGTTCGTCTCGGAGGCGACGGTCAAGTTCCATCTGCACAACATCATGAACAAGTTCGGGGTGCACAAACGCGCCGCGCTGATCGCGGCGGCCCTGCGCGGTGCGGACGCCACCGGGTGAGCGCATCCCCGACGCGACACCGGCCGACCACCACGACCCGAGGAATCCCACGATGACCACGAGCTCTCCCCCGACGCGGGTGCCGTGCACGCTGCCGGTCGAACTGGCGCTACGCGGACATCGCGTGACGGTCGTCGGAGCCACCGCGCGCGCGGCCGTCACCGTGGCCGAACTGATCGAGGCGGGCGCGTTGGTCACGGTGATCGGCACGCACGCCACGCCGTATCTGAGCGACCTCGCCGAGCGCGGCCTGGCCACCGTCCTGTACCGGAGCATCCAGCCCGGCGATATCGATTCGGCGGCAATGATTTTCGCCTGCACCGAT
This sequence comes from Arthrobacter sp. SLBN-53, assembly GCF_006715585.1. NCBI lineage: Bacteria > Bacillati > Actinomycetota > Actinomycetes > Micrococcales > Micrococcaceae > Arthrobacter > Arthrobacter sp. SLBN-53. The sequence continues at coordinate 3,951,573 of NZ_VFNN01000001.1, read as the reverse complement.
GACGACGACCACAATCGGTGGATCGCCGAGACGGCACGCGAGCTTGCGGTGCTCTGCGTCGTCGACAACGCCCCGACCGGACAGCGCACCGGGCGGCCGGGCATGGGCCGGGTGATCCTGGTCGGTGGTGGCCCCGGCGATCCCAGCCTGCTCACCGTCGCCGGCCGGGACGCCATCGTCGCCGCCGATACCGTCGTCACCGATCGACTCGCCCCCGTCGGTGCGTTGAAGCGGCTTGCCCCGCATGCCGACATCATCGACGTGTCGAAGATCCCCGGCGGGCGGCGCACCGAACAATGGGACATCAATGCGCTGCTGGTCTCCCGGGCACTCGACGGCCAGGTGGTGGTACGCCTCAAGGGTGGTGACGGGTTCGTCTTCGGCCGCGGTGGCGAGGAGCTCGACCATTGCGTCCAGGCCGGTGTGCCCGTCGAGGTGATCCCCGGTGTCAGCTCGGCGATCGCCGCGCCGGCATCGGCCCTGATCCCGGTCACCCATCGCGGACTCACCCAAGGTTTCACCGTGGTGTCCGGCCATGTGCCCCCCGGACATCCGGAGTGCACCGTCGACTACGCCGCGCTGGCACATGCCAATACGACCCTGGTGTTGATGATGGCGGTGGCCAACCTGGCATCCATCGCCGCGGCGTTGACCGCTGCGGGAATGGACCCGGCCACCCCGGCCGCGGTCATCGCCGACGGCAGCCTGTCCAGCCAGCACGAGGTGCGCGGCACGCTGAGCACCATCGCCGGGCTGGCCCGCGCGGCAGGTATCGAGCCGCCCGCGACAACGGTCATCGGTGCGGTCGCCGGGTTCGTGCCCGGTCGGGCGCCTGCGCAGCGGGTTACCCAGACACACGCCTGACCCGCTCTGGCGGTTCAGCTCTGCAGGGCGGCGTCCACGGTCTTGGGCACCGTGGCCAGTGCGCGGCCGACCGGGCAGACCTGCGCTGCTTGCTGTGCGAGCCCGACGAATTCTTCTGCGCTGCGGCCGATACCGCGGCCGCGTACCGTCAGCGCCACATCGGCGATGCCGAAGTCGACCTCCGGGCCGCCCTGGGTCACCACCACTTCGACGTGCAGGCCGACCGGGTCATCGGGGCCCGCATCGAGCAACGCCGTCAACTGCATGGCATAACAGGACGCGTATGCCGCAGCCAACAATTCCTCGGGAGAGGTCATCGTGGTGGCGTCGGCGGCCCGGGCCGGCAGCGAGTAGGGGAATTGCCCCTGCCCGGAGCTGGCCAGCTCGATCGTGCCGGAACCGGTCACCAATGCGCCGTTCCACTCCGCGATCGCCTGTCGTGCGCTCATGTCATCTCTCCTCGTCACGCGGAACCGACGCGGCACGCTCGCCGCCGGGCTGCCAGAGCACGTCGCCGCCGGGATTCTCCACGCGGGCCAGGATGAACAGCAGATCGGACAGCCGGTTCAGATACCGCAGGGCCGCATCGTTGATCTCTGCCTCTCCTGCCAACATCCAGGCGCTGCGTTCGGCGCGGCGAGCGACCGTGCGCGCGTGATGCAGATGGGCCGAGGCCGTGCTACCGCCCGGCAGGATGAAACTGCTCAGCTTGGCCAGGCCCGCGTTGAACTCGTCGCACCACGATTCCAGCTGCGACACCTGTTCGTCGGTGACCCGCAACGGGGGATACTCCGGGTCCGGCGTGATCGGGGTGCACAGATCAGCGCCCACATCGAACAGGTCGTTCTGGATGTGCTGCAGCACCGCCCGCGTGGCCGGACCCACACCGCCTGCGGCGATGGCCATTCCGATCACCGCGTTGGTCTCGTCGCAGTCGGCGTAGGCGCCGACCCGCACATCGGCCTTCGCTACCCGGGACATGTCCCCCAGCGCTGTTGTCCCGGCATCACCGGTTCTGGTGTAGATCCTGGTCAGATGCACTGCCATGGTGTGTACCTCGCTCCAACTTCACTCAGACGATGGCCAGGGCGAGGCCCGCGGCAAGTCCTGCGCCGATCAGCGGCGCGACCACCGGCACCCACGCGTAATCCCACCCGGCATCGGATTTGCCCTTGATCGGCAGGATGGCATAGGCGATCCGTGGACCGAGGTCGCGGGCGGGATTGATCGCGTAACCGGTCGGCCCGCCGAGCCCGAAACCGATCGCCATGACCACGAACGTGACCGCCGCATAACCCAATCCGCTGTTGACATCCGCGGGATTGGTCAGCACCCAGAAGATCAGCACGAAGGTCGCGATGACTTCGGTGACGATGTTCCACGGGATGTTGCGCACCGCCGGATATGTGCAGAAGATTCCGCGGGTGCCGCTGTTGTCGTCGTTGTTGTCGTACTGCAGCTTGAAAACCGCCCAGCCCAGTACCGCGCCGACGAAGCCGCCGGCGAGCTGCGCGGCCCAATAGACCGGCACACTCGACCACGGCACGTCACCGGATATCGCCACTGCCAGGGTCACCGCCGGGTTGATGTGTCCACCTGCCGGGCTGGCGATACTGGCGCCGGTGAACACGCCGAAGCCCCAACCCAATACGATGACCAGCCAGTCTCCCCCGCCGCCATGCGAGTAGGAGTTCTTCAGGACGACGGCGGCAACCGAACCGTTACCGATGAGGCACAGCACAGCCGTGCCGAGGAATTCCCAAATGAAGATGTCGATATTGGACACTGACAGCTATCCTCCTGACGGGCCCCGATCGCGATGACGATTCAACGAAAAGTATTAGCGCCAAAGCAGCGGAAGTGATGATTCACCCGAGCTACCAACCGATTTACTGTCCGCGATACTGAACTTTCGATTAGGACCGGTCATCGGCCGGTGGCGAACGTATCCCCCACCGGCTGCCGCACCCTAGAATCGGCAGTGCCATCAACACTGCCTGATGCTGCCCGATTTGCCTGCAGCCGAACCGTTTCCGAAAGGCTCTCGATGACCTCGCTACCTCTACAGAAAGCACAGGCGGTCCTGGCGGCCGCCATCGCCAAAGCCGACGAGATCGGCCAACCGATGAACATCGCCGTCGTCGACGACGGCGGGCATCTGATCGCATTCGCCAGGATGGACGGTGCCATCAAGGCGAGCATCGACATCTCGACCCGCAAGGCACGGACGTCGATCCTGATGAACGCTCCGACCAGTGCGCTGATGCCGCTGGCCCAGCCCGGGGCCGAGCTCTACGGTCTGGAGCAGACCAGCGGCGGTCTGGTGATCTTCGGCGGCGGTATCCCGCTGGTCGTCGATGACGTGGTCGTCGGTGCGATCGGGGTGAGTGCAGGTAGCGTCGAACAGGACGTCACGGTGGCCGAGGCCGGCGTCGCCGCGCTCTAGCCGATCAACACATTTCAGCCCTGCGGATCCGCGGATCCGCAGGGCTGAAATGTTTTCGCCTGACTATCGTCGTTGGGGGCTGTCGTCGGCGGCTAGGAGACGTCGACCCAATCGAGGGTGCGCTTGACGGCCTTCTGCCAGCCGGCGTATCCGTCGTCACGCTGCTGCTCGGACCACTGCGCGCTCCAGCGCTCGCCCTCCTGCCAGTTCGCACGTAGGTCGTCGGGGTTGTCCCAGAACCCGACCGCCAGCCCGGCCGCATACGCGGCACCCAGCGCGGTGGTCTCCGCGACCACCGGCTTGACCACGTCGACACCCAAGACATCGGCCTGGATCTGCATGCACAACGAGTTCGCGGTGATCCCGCCGTCGACCTTCAACACGTCGAGATGCACACCGGAATCGGCTTCCATCGCGTCGATGACATCACGACTCTGGTAACAGATCGCCTCCAGAGTCGCCCTGGCCAGGTGGGCGTTGGTGTTGAAGCGGCTCAGACCCACCACCGCTCCGCGCGCGTCCGAGCGCCAGTACGGGGCGAACAGCCCGGAGAAGGCCGGAACGAAGTAGACCCCGCCGTTGTCCTGGACCTGCCGCGCCAGCGATTCGCTCTGCGCCGCACCGCTGATGATGCCCAGTTGGTCGCGCAACCACTGCACGGCCGAACCGGTCACCGCGATCGAACCTTCCAATGCGTAAACCGGTTTCGCGTCACCGAACTGGTAACACACCGTGGTCAGCAGACCGTTCTCGGAGCGGACGATCTTCTCACCTGTGTTGAGCAGCAGGAAGTTACCCGTGCCGTAGGTGTTCTTGGCCTCACCGGCCTTCAGGCACACCTGGCCCACCATCGCCGCCTGCTGATCGCCGAGAATGCCGGTGACCGGCACCTCGCCGCCAATCGGACCGGTGGCCAGCGTCATCCCGTAGGGCTCCGGCGAGGACGACGGCCGGATCTGCGGCAGCATCTGGCGCGGAATCCCGAAGAACGACAACAGTTCGTCGTCCCAGTCCAGGGTTTCCAGGTTCATCAGCATGGTGCGACTGGCGTTGGTGACATCGGTGACGTGCACGCCGCCACGCGGACCACCGGTCAGATTCCACACCACCCAGCTGTCGCTGTTGCCGAAGATCGCATCACCGTTCTCGGCGGCCTCGCGTACCCCGTCGACGTTTTCGAGGATCCACTGGATCTTGCCGCCGGAGAAGTAGGTTGCCGGCGGCAGACCTGCCTTCTGCCGGATCACGTCGCCCCGGCCGTCGCGGTCCAGTGCGGTGGCGATGCGGTCGGTTCGGGTGTCCTGCCAGACGATCGCGTTGTAGTACGGACGCCCGGTATGACGGTTCCACACCAGTGTCGTCTCACGTTGATTCGTGATGCCCAGTGCCGCAATATCTTCGGCTTGCAGATTGGTTTTGTTGAGCGCCGATGTGAGCACCGATGCGGTGCGCTCCCAGATCTCCACCGGGTTGTGTTCGACCCAGCCCGCCTGCGGCATGATTTGTTCGTGCTCGAGTTGGTGGCGTCCCACCTCTGCCCCGGCGTGATCGAAGATCATCGCACGGGTACTGGTGGTGCCTTGGTCGATGGCCGCGACGAATTTGGGCAACGCTGCTCCTGACGCCGAGATGGTTTCTTTTGCAGTTGAGGGTGGTGCAGCCGCGGACGTGAGCTTGAGCCGGAGATCGGGGGGAGTTTCGAACCCAAGCTCACGCCCGCGGAGATCGTGGGTGCAGTTTAGAAGAAACCCTGCGCCTTGCTGCTGTAAGACACCAGCAGGTTCTTGGTCTGCTGGTAATGATCGAGCATCATCAGATGGTTCTCGCGTCCGATGCCGGACTGCTTGTAACCGCCGAACGCCGCGTGCGCCGGGTACTGGTGATAGCAGTTGGTCCACACCCGACCCGCCTTGATATCGCGCCCGGCGCGATAAGCGGTATTGCCGTCGCGGCTCCACACGCCGGCACCGAGGCCGTAGAGGGTGTCGTTGGCCAGATCGATGGCATCGTCGTAATCCTTGAACGAGGTCACCGCGACAACCGGCCCGAAGATCTCCTCCTGGAAGATACGCATCTTGTTGTGACCGGTGAAGATCGTCGGGGCGACGTAGTAGCCGCCGTTGAGGTCACCGCCGAGGTCGGCCCGCTCGCCGCCGGTGATCACCTGTGCGCCTTCGCTCTTGCCGATTTCGATGTAGGACAGGATCTTCTCCAGCTGGTCGTTGGAGGCCTGCGCGCCGATCATCGTCTCGGTGTCCAGCGGGTCGCCCTGGCGGACCGCCTTGGTGCGGATCGCCGCCATCGCAAGGAACTCGTCGAAGATGTCGGCCTGGACCAGGCTGCGCGACGGGCAGGTGCACACCTCGCCCTGGTTGAGGGCGAACATCGTGAAGCCCTCCAACGCCTTGTCCTGGTAGTCGTCGTTGGCGGCCAGCACATCGTTGAAGAAGATGTTGGGGCTCTTGCCGCCGAGTTCCAGGGTGACCGGGATCAGGTTCTGGCTGGCGTACTGCATGATCAGCCGACCGGTGGTGGTCTCGCCGGTGAAGGCGATCTTGGCGATCCGGTTGGACGAGGCCAGCGGCTTGCCCGCCTCGACACCGAAACCGTTGACCACGTTGAGCACACCGGCGGGCAGCAGGTCACCGATGATCGACATCAGATAGAGCACCGAGACCGGCGTCTGCTCGGCCGGCTTGAGGACGATGGCGTTGCCTGCGGCCAACGCGGGTGCCAGCTTCCAGACCGCCATCAGGATGGGGAAGTTCCAGGGGATGATCTGTCCGACGACCCCGAGCGGCTCGTGGAAGTGGTAGGCCACCGTCTCGGGATCGATCTCCGAGAGGGAGCCCTCCTGCGCCCGGATGGCGCCGGCGTAGTAGCGGAAGTGGTCGACGGCCAGCGGGATATCGGCGTTGAGCGTCTCGCGGATCGGCTTGCCGTTGTCCCACGATTCGGCCAGCGCGATCGCTTCGAGGTTCTCCTCGATCCGGTCGGCGATCTTGTTGAGGATGATCGCGCGCTCGGCGGCGGTGCTCTTACCCCAGGCCGGGGCGGCGGCGTGCGCGGCGTCGAGAGCCTTCTCGATATCGGACTCGTCGGAGCGAGCGACCTCGCAGAACACCTCACCGGTGACGGGAGTGCGGTTCTCGAAGTAGCGGCCCGCGTTCGGGGCCACCCACTGGCCGCCGATGTAGTTCTCATAGCGGGCGTCGAACGACATCAGGGCGCCCTCTGCGCCCGGACGTGCGTAAACAGTCATGGCATTCTCCTGCGTTCGGACACTTTCGAGTGTGTCGGTCGTCACTCAACCTAGGGGTTGCAACGTTGCATGACGGTTGCAATTGGCAACGCAGTTTCGTTCAGCCGAGTTCGGCGTCGAGTCCGATCAGGTGGGCCCGGGCGCGAGCCCGTTCCACGGGGTCGACGGCACCGTGCTCGGCGAGCAACTGCCAGCCCCGGCGATCATCCCGACCGTCCGGAAGACCCAGCCAATGCCGCAACAGCGCCAGGTTGCCGCGCGCGGACTCGGCGAGCACCGCACCGCGCAGGCTGGTGGTCAATTCGGTGCGCAACCGCGCGATGGCCGGCGACACCGACTGCGGCAACAGCGAACCGGCGTAGGCGGACAAGGCACCCGCGACATCCCCGGCCTCGAGGGCATCGAGCACATCACCCATGTCACTGGCCACCGTTCCGACGAGTCGGTACGGGCGCGACGCGATGTGGTCACCGCCGATGACCCGGCGAAGCCGCGACATCTCGGCGCGGATGGTGACGACGTCGAGATCCTTGTCGTCGAGCAGCATCGCCAGATGGTCGGCGCTCAACCCCTCCGGGTGACGGATCAGCAGCACCAAGATGTCGGCATGGCGACCGGTGAGCACGACCGGGCCGGCCGTGCCCGCCTGCCAGCGCGGCCGGTCGGCGCCGAGTACCGAGAGCAGTGCCCCCTCGCGAGCGCCGTCGTCGGGACCGGCGAGCCGTAGCAGTGCGAGTTGGTTCTCGACGGCCACCGCGGTGGCCCGGACCAACGCCAGTGTCTGCGACGTGGCCACCGACAGATCGCCGGTCAGGTCGATCGCGCCGAGCAGCGCACCGCTGCGCGGATCATGCACCGGTACGGCAGTACAACTCCACGGATGGACGATCCGGGAAAAGTGCTCGGTGCCGCAGATCTGTAGTTCGCGGTCCAGAGCGAGGGCCGTCCCCGGCGCATTCGTCCCGGCGGCGTGCTCGCTCCAGTCGGTTCCCGGCACGAAGTTCATCGCCTCGGCCTTGCGGATGGCCCGGCGGTCACCCTCGACCCACAGCAGCGTGCCGTCCGCGGCGGTGATGGCCACCACGACGCCGGCGTCGACGGCATCCTCGACCAGCAGACGCCGGATCAGCGGCAGGGTCGGCGCCAGCGGATGGGATCTGCGCAGCTCATCGAGGGCCTTGGCCGCCTCGGTCGCCCGCCCGCCGGTGTCCGGGTCCACCCCGGTCGCCAGGCTGCGCTGCCAGCTCTCGGCGACAATCCGGCGCAGCGGAGACGAGTCGAGGTAGGCCGCATCGACCTGACCTGCGACGAAAAGGTCGTGGACGGCACGCACCTTCGCCGGCTGCACTCGGCTGCCGGACGTCCTCGCTACCACCATGCTCACACTCCCCGCGGTGCGCCGATCGCCGGACGCACCGCACTCTGGAGCCAGGATAGTGGACCGCGTCACAGTGCAGAGGTGTTCGTCGACTCCGGGCGTCGCAATCGTGTCCCGCTCAGCCCTCCCGGCCCGATCAGCCCCAGGCGCCGGCGGCCCGCCGGTCGGTGGCCGACACCTCGTCGGCGCCGTCGCGGACCGCGTTGCCGAGCCGCAGCAGGATGTCGTTGAGTCCGGCGGCGGACTGGTTCCACCGCACCTGCTCGGCCCGGTAGGCCTCGGCCGCCTGGGCGGTCCAGGTGTGTTCCAGCGGTGCGATCTGCGCCCGCAGCTCCTCCAGCGCGGCATTGAGCCGGGCCGAGACGGTGTGGATCTCGCGCCGCACGGTGTGCTCGATCTCGTCGAAGTTGTAGGTCAGCATCATGTCCATGGCGAATCCTTCACAGTTGGTTGGCGACGGCGGCAAGCTGATGTGAGTGGCTCTCGGCGGCTTCCCGCAGGGTCTGTTCGTTGAGGCGGATGGTCTCGGCGATCCGTCCCAGGGCGGCATGCAGCGCGATCGATTCGGTGTTCCAGCGATCCACCACCTCGCGGAAGCGCACCGCCGCCGCGCCGCCCCACACCGAGGCCGGCACACTGCACATCCGTCCGATGAACGAGCCGAGCATCGCCCGGATCTCGTCGTTGCGGGCGTCGATCTGACCTGAGACCGCATGCATGAGGTCCAGGTCGGTGGTCAAAGCGGGCATTCGGGTGTCCTCCTCGGGAAGTGCCGTCCGGTGTCAGACGTTCTCTATCTGTCTTGGACGCAGCCGGCGGTCATTCGGTTCCACTTTCTTTCGGATCTCCGTCAGCAGGCACCGCATGCGCCGAGCGCACCGCCAGATCGCAGTGAGTGCGGATCTGCCGAGGGCGCTGACAGCCGATCGCGATCCGCACCGGTCCGTCGGCGAACACCACCCACTCGATGGTCCGACCCGGCCGATTCTCGGTATAGCTGACGACATCGCGCTCGCCGCGCCGGTCATGCTCCCGAAAGTCGGTGAAGACCCCGGCGGGTTGAACCGCGAGCGCCGCCGCCAGCACGGCGACCGGGTCCGGACCGGCCGGTGACTGGGTGAGCAGGATCGCCGCGTCCGGGTGCTCCGCCGAGATCGACTGCAGCCGTGGCGAACCCGGCCCGTCGATGAGGCGCCTGCGCTCCCAGTCCGCGGGCAGCAGCACGGCAACCCGCCCCTCGACCACCAGCTCGTCCTGCGCCGGCGATGGGCGATCGACCTGCCAGAACATCCCTGTCGCACACACCGCCATCGCCGCCACGCCGGCCAGCATCGGCGACATGCGGATCCGGCGCGGCCGAGCAGCGCCGGCGGTCTCGCGGACCAACACATGGTCGTCCACGATCGCGGCATCGCGGCCACCGGCCAGCACATCGCCGGCGATGGCCTCGGCCAGTCGTCGGGCACCGGACACCCCGACCGGCGCGTCGAGCAGAACCGTCGTGCCCACCGTGATCTGCGCCGTGACCTGCTCGGCCACGGTGTCACCCACCCTCGGTATCGAGGCGACCACCCGGTCGCCGACGCGGACGAGGACGAACTCCTCGGCGATCTCGACGATCACATCCGCCGCCCGGCGATGCACGGTGTGACGTTGCCGGACAACGGGTTCACCGCCGACGGCGCGGCGGACACGGTCGACGCGCCGCGGATGCCACCACCCCGGACAGACCAGAAGCACTGGACCCGACCGACCGGCATCGACCTGCAGAACGGTGCGCCACAGGTCGTCGACATCCACCGGCCCGTCATCGACAACTGTGTACCGATCATCGATCGCCGCGCACGCCGCCGCGGCCAGATCGGCGCGAAGCGGCACCGATCCGTGCACGGTGGCCGGGCCGACCACCAGGACCGTCACGGCGGCTCGGTCCAGGCGATCTGGACACGCTCGACGGCATGCCCGCGCAGCATCAGCGTCGCACGCCCCGGCGGCAACACCGCCGGGCGGATGGCGCCGAGCAACGGGCCCTCCTCGGTGGCCGTGCTCATCACCAACCCGGCGCTGCCGAGCTCGCGCATCATCGCGGGCACCGGATCGTAGAGAGCGCGTGCCGCTCCCCCGGCCCGACGGGCGATGACCAGGTGCAGCCCGATATCCCTGGCGTAGGGCAGGAATTCCAGCAGTGGGTTCAGCGGATCGGTGCCTGCGGTCAGCAGCTCGTAATCGTCGACGACGAGGTAGATTTCCGGACCCGACCACCAGGACCGATCCCGCAGCTCCTGCTGGGAGACCGAGGCCCCGGGCAGGCGCCCGCGCAGCATGTCGACCAGCCCCCGCAGCTGCTCACCGAGGATGCACGCAGAGATGGCGTATCCGCCGAGGTGCGCATCATCGACGACGCCGAGCAGTGTTCGCCGCGCGTCGGCGAGGTAGAGCTGTATCGCACCGGGCTCACAGGCCTTCGTCAACTGCACGCACAGGGTCCGCAGCAGCGCGGTCTTTCCACAACCGCTGTCGCCGAGCACGATCAGATGCGCCGAGTCGGTGAAATCGACCGTCACCGCGCCGAGTTCGGTCTCACCGATACCGATGACGACATGTGTCCGGGGGCGCACCGACCGGGGCAACCGTTCACGGTCCAGTCGCGCCGGCAACAAGCGCACCGGCGGCGCAGTGGGGCCGGGGTGACGGGCCAGGACGGCCCGTACGGAGCCGGCGATATCGGCGGAGTCCAGGTGTGGCAGGGCCAATGCGGCCAGGTTTCCGTCGCGGGTCAGCGCGGTTCCCGGCGGGCTGCCCGCCAGTTGACGGGCCGCCGTCCGGTGGATCTCGGACTCCCCCGGTTCGCCGAGGCGCAGCTCCACCCGGCTGCCGAGTTGGTCTTTGAGCGCCGGCCGCAGTTCGGCCCACCGTGCCGCCGAGATCACGACGTGTACCCCGTGCGCCAGACCGTGTGCCGCGATATCGGTGACCGCGTCCTGGAAGACGCCCCCATCCTCGCGCAGCGCCGCCCAGCCGTCGATGACGAGGAAGACCTCGCCGTAGCCGTCGGATCTCGCAGGCTGAGCCGCCCGCCGCCGGATCAGCGTCTGGACCGTCGAGATGGTGCGGCCGACGAGCTCGGGCTGATCGCGCCCTGCCAGCACCCCGATATGAGGGAGCCCGCGCAGCGCCGCCAGGGCGCCCCCGCCGAAATCCAGGCAGTAGAACTGGATGTCGCCGGGGCCGTGCCGTATCGCAAGCGCGAGCAGCAGGGTGCACAACGCGGTGGACTTGCCCGACCGGGTCGCCCCCACCACCGCCACATGCCCACCGGCGCCGGTCAGATCGACCGTGAGCGGGTCCCGACGCTGGTCGAAGGCGTTGTCCACCAACCCGATCGGCGCGCTCAGCCTCGAACCGTCGTGTTCTGCCAGCAGATCGGTCAGCGTCGGCGGTGCGGACAACGGCGGCAACCAGATGCGGTGTGCGGGGCGTCCATGACCGGCCAATTGATCGAGCATCGTCTCGAGCATCGTGGGTATCTGCCGCCGGCAGCCGGTCGGGGCGGCCGGCGGTTCGGCCGCAGGCGGGGACGAGGTGAACAACGCGACGCCGGCCGGCACCTCGGCGATCTGTCGCGACGGCGCGGAGACGTAGGTGGTGCGCAGTCTCACGAGCTCGCCGTCGACGGTCTTCAGGTAGGCAGACCCCGGCTCGGCAGACAACTCGTAGGCGTCGGGAACTCCGATGACAGCACGAGAATCACTGGTGGAGAACGTCTTCAGGCATATCCGGTAGGAAAGGTGGGTCTCAAGACCGCGCAGTCTGCCCTCATCGAGGCGCTGACTGGCCAGCAGCAGATGCATACCCAGCGAGCGTCCGAGCCTGCCGACGGCAAGGAACACCTCGGCGAAGTCCGGATGTCGGGTGAGCAGTTCGGAGAACTCGTCGATGACGAGGAACAGCACCGGGAGCACGGTCAGTTCCCGACCGGCCTCGCGCGCACGCCGGTACTCGGCGATGCTGCCGGTACCGCTCGCGCGCAGCAACTGCTGGCGGCGCTGCATCTCTCCGGTCAGCGCGGCATGCATCCGGCTGACCAGATGCGCCTCCTCGGCGAGATTGGTGATCACCGCGGCGACATGAGACAACCGCTCGAATCCGAGGAACGTCGCCCCACCCTTGAAATCGATCAACGCCAGGTTCAATTCGTCGGAGGTGTGTGTGGCGGCCAGACCGAGCACAAGGGTTCGCAGGAACTCCGACTTGCCCGACCCGGTGGCGCCGACACACAGACCGTGCGGCCCCATCCCACCCTCGGCCGCCTCTTTGATGTCCAGATACACCGGCATACCGCGGTTGTCGGGTCCGTCGCCGGTGCCGATCGGTACGCGCAACCGGACCCGAGAGTCCGGTGAGCGCGGTGCCGGACCATCCATTCCCACCAGCTCTGCCCAGCCCGGCACCGCCGCGCCGGAGCGCGCCGCGTCCGGTCGCCACCGCGCCACCCGGCGCGCGCACAGCTGCGCCCGCTCGGCTGACACCGCGTCGGACCCCGGACCTGCCTCGATCCGCCGGTCGCCGTGCCCGCCGAGTTCCAACACGATATCGGCCGCTCCCGCCGGGACCGGTCGGTCATCGTCGACGATCAGCACGGTGCGCGCCGCGCTCGACGCGCACGCGTGGTGCGGCAGCCATTTCAGCCAATCCCAGCACCGGTCGCCGGCCCCGGCCCGCGCGACGATCCGGATATCGGCGGGACTGTGCCACACCGCGAGTTGACACACGATGGCCCGCACCAGATCACGGGCGGCCGCCGCGGCCCCGCCGATGCCGAGGTGACCGGACAGTTCGGTGACCACCGGCAGTCCCGGCACGATCGCATGCGATGTGAGCAGCGCGTCCAGAGCGGCCTGGGTGACCGGGTCGGTCTCACCGACCGGCGACCTGTCCTCGACGGTCAGCGGTGTCGCCAGAAGCGCCGGGCCGATGCCGACCCGGACCAGGCAGAAATCCGGGTCGGTCGCACGGCGCTCCCACATCCGGGCGGACCCGGCGACGGTCCACAGCACACCGGGGTCCGGGTGTGTCCAGAGCAGGTTGGCGCGTTGGGCGTCGGCGGTGTCGGCCGCATCCTGGCCCACCCCATCCAGGTAGCGCAGGTAATCGCGACGTCCCGCATCGATTTCGGTGGTGCGGCCGCGCATACCGTGGGCTGCCGTCGCCAGCACGGAGACGAGCATCATCACCGGCAGCACCAGATACATGGGGCTGCGCGCGGTGGGCAGTCGGTCACCGGACAGATAGAGGACCACCATGCCGCCTGCCGCCACGAGCATGACGACCGGCAACAGCCGCATCAGCGGATTGACCTGCGGCACGGCAGGCACCTCCGGGGGTGGGTGCACCCGAACCGCACCCGAGGGCACCGGCGGTGCCGGTGCCCGGTGGTCCCTGACGAACTCCATGTCACCACTGACGCAGCGTGGTGGCGTTCGGTTCCGCCGAATTCTGGTGCGCGGGGGACATGTGCGTACCGATTACGGTGAGATGCGGGGGGCTGTCATGGATGATCCGTTGTGCCGGGTGACGATTCAGTGCGCACACGCACCGCATGCCGTCGACCTGTCGTTGCCACGGCATGCCAGGCTCGGCCTGCTCATCCCCGCTATCGTCGGGTTGGCGACCGGTGCCGACCCACCGCAGGCCGCCTGGCGTCTGGACCGGGTCACCGGCGACCGCTACGACGAGTCGATGAGCCTGCACGACAACGGGGTTCATGACGGGGATGTCATCGTGCTGTCGCCCGCTCAGTCCCCGGCGCCGGGACCCGTTCCCGGGGATGCCTGCGCAACCCTGGCCGAGACCGGTGCGGATCGGCCGCCGCCGGCACCATCGGCGGCCGGCTGGACCATCGCGGGCATGGCCACCGCGGCCATCCTCGTACTCTGCGGGGTGACCGGCGCGAACCCACCGGCCACGGCGGGGCTCGCGGCCGTGGTCGCGGTCGGCGCGCTGCTCGTCGGGATGCGGACCGAGCAGCGCTGGGCGATGCTGCTGTGTGTTGTGTTCGCCGGTACGGCAGCATTTCTCGCCACTCCGGGACGGCCCGGTCCCGGTCACCTGTTGCTGGCGTCCGCGGTCTGTGCATCGGTATCGGTGATGCTGCTGCGGATCACCGCGTGCGGGACCCGGTTGTTCACGGCCATCGCCACGGGGGCCGGCTCCATCACCGTGGTGACCGCTGCCGCGATGACGTTGTCGGAGGATCTGGCCGCCCAGGGTGCCGCCCAGGCGGTGGTGGCGCTCGGCGGGCTGGCCGTGGCGGGACGACTGGCCCTGTTCATCGGCGGCATCCGGCCCGGCCGGCCGATTACCGGCGTGCATGCCGACCAGACCAGGGACCGGCTGGCCGGCCTGGTTGCCGGCTTCGCGGCCACCGCCGCCGCAGCCGCGATATCCCTGGTAGCGGTCGCCGCACTGGGACAGCGACCATGGCCGGCCACGGCGGCGCTCGTCGCGGCGATCGCGACGGTGCTCTCGCTGCGGGTGCGGTCGTACGCCGATCCGCTTTGCCGGCGCGCGGCGGGATGGTCCGGATCGGTCTGCGCGGCAGCTGGTTTCATACTGTTGGCGATATCGGTTCCGACCCACGCCGGCTGGTCGATGGTCGCCGCATTCGCGGTGGCGGCCTGGCACCGGGACCGGCGCGCATCCGGCAACCCGGTGCTGAACAGGGTTGCCGACACGATCGAGTGCGTGGCATCGGCGGCGGTCATACCGCTGGCCTGCTGGGTCGGTGGCGTATTCGATCTCGTCCGATCGACGACCCTGCTGTGAGGCGCGCGGGCAGGATGGCCGCGGTGCTCATGGTGGTGATCGCCCCGGTGGTCGTCGCCGCCCCGGCCGCCGCAGTGAGACCGCCTGCGATCGACATGACGCGCGTTCCCGCTGCGGGACCCGCCGCGCCCCGCAGCCCGACCGAGCAGACCCAACCGTGCGTGGCGATTCCCGCCACGCCGCCGCCGGTGCGTCCTGCGCGACCCGATCTGCAGGCAGCCTGGGCACGAACTCGCGGGGCGGGTCAGGTGGTCGCCGTGATCGACACCGGCGTGAACCCGCATCGTCTGCTGCCGCGCCTTCTGCCGGGTGGTGATTACGTATCGACCGGGGACGGCACCCAGGATTGCGACGGGCACGGCACCATCGTGGCCGGACTGGTCGGCGCGACCTACGACCCGGTGTCCGGTTTCGCCGGTATCGCACCGGAGGCGGCGATCCTGGCGATCCGCCAGTCGTCGATGACGTTCCGCAACAGCGATGGTGCCGCACCCGAGGGTATCGGCGATGTCGATTCACTGGCGGCCGCGGTGCGCAGCGCGGCCGACCAGGGTGCAACGGTCATCAACATCGCCTCGGTGGCATGCCTGGACGCCGCAACCGACCTCGACGACCGGGCGCTCGGTGCGGCCCTGGCCTACGCGGTCGACGTGCGCAATGTGGTGGTGGTCGCGGCGGCCGGCAACGTCGGCGGCCGCGGCACCTGCCCGAAGCAGAACCCCACCCCGGATCCGGGTCACCGGCATGAACCCGATTGGAATCGGGTGGATGTGGTGGTCAGTCCGAGCTGGTATGACGACCTGGTGCTCACCGTCGGCTCGGTCGACGCCGAGGGCAGGCCGTCGCGGTTCACCCTCGGCGGCCCGTGGGTGGATGTCGCCGCCCCCGGCGAAGGGGTGGTGTCGTTGAGCCCGGCCGGCGACGGGACCGTCGACGTGATGCCCGGATACGGCGGACCACAGCCGATTTCTGGAACCAGCTACGCCACCCCGGTGGTGTCGGGGGTGGTCGCACTGCTGCGGTCGGTGGCCCCGCAGTTGACCGCCAGACAGGTGATGCACCGCATCGAGAGCACCGCGCGGCGACCGGGCGCGGGCTGGGATCCGCTGGTGGGCAACGGCGTCGTCGATGTGCTCGCCGCGCTGGACGGCATCGCGGAAGCGCCGGCGGGCACCGCCCGCCCGGTGGACTCACCCCAGCCGGCTCAGTCCGTTCCCGGCCACCGATTCGCGGTGATCGGTGCGGCCCTGTGCGTTGTGCTCACCGTTGCGGTAGCGGCGATCCCACCGGTGAGGTCACGGCGGGGTGAGGACATCGCGCATCAGGACGGCGCTGTCGATGGCCAGTTCGGGCCCGCGAGGTAGCACGGCGAGCACCGGCCATGGCGCGGCTCCGGGTGCCTGCGGTAACCCGAGTGCGGCCGCCGATTCCTCATCACGCACACCGAACGCCGCCCCGGTCCCGGTGATCAAATAGCGCGGTCCGGTCGTCGACCCGTCCCCGGCCGATCCGGCGGCACGGGCATAGACACTGCGACCCATCGGGATCGACACCGCGTCGATATGCGGACCCGGGCCGTCGGCCTGGGCGAGAGCGACCGATGAAGGCCCCGCGGGGACGGCGGTCGCGGTGAAAGTCGTGGTCTCGGGTGACTGTCCGATCCCGGTCCATCGCCATTGCGCGCACAGCACATCGCCGAACTGCGCACCCACCGGCGCGGCCGCCGGAGCCGTGGCTCGCGCGGCGGTCGACTCGGGCAGCATATCGAGTAATACTCGCGACACATTCAGTGGGACAACGCCTTCCAATCTCATCGCACCGATGACGGAGCGATCGCGCAGGTCGACGGCACGCTTGCGCCCGTCGTGCAGCAGGTAGGTGCGGGCCGATCCGCGGGCGGTGACCAGCATCGGCGGGGCAACCGATGGCACGATGGGGGCGCCGACGATCAGGGTGGTGGCGCGTTCGGGGGCGCCGTCGCAGAGCGTCCAGACCGTCATCACGGAGTCCAGCACCACCCCGATGCTGTTCGGGGCCCCCACTATTCCCATCGCGGGACCGAGTTCGGCATCGTCGAGCATCGCGGCACCGACCATGCGGGGCTGGGCCGGGGTGCCCGCGATCAACCGGGCCGACGCCAGGTTGGGGGTGGGATGCACGGTGTCGCCGACTCGGACATACATCGCCCCGGACTCCCTGACCACCACGATGGGGTCATCGCCCAGCGGGCCGTGCGGGCGCAGCAGCGCCAGCACCGCGCACACCGCCAGCACGATCGCGGCGACGGCCAGCCCGGAGGCCAGCGAGAGTCGCTGGATACGAAGCGGATCGTCGAGCATCCGGGTATCCCGGCAGACCAACGCATATTCGATCCTGCGGGTCAGGAAGCGGTATCCGCTGACCTCCAACCGTGAAACCGAACGCCGCGCCATCTGACCCCCGGTTCGACCCTAACGGAGTTCCGGACCACCCGGACGCGGGAGTTTCTAGCGCCGGCGTGCCCACACATACGGAACCAGCGCACGCAGGAAATCCAGGTCCGGGCCCGGGCGGGCACCGGCGAACGCCTGCTCGAAATACTCTTCGGCCACCAGCAGGATGCCCTCGGCGTATTCACGGGTGAAGGCGATGCTGCCGTAGTCGTCCATCATCGAGCGCACCTTGTGCACCATGGCCTCGTCCCGGTCGGCCCGGTCACATCGCAGATAATGACGCAGTACCGCACGATCCTTTCCGCGTGCCACGTCCATCAGGTGCACCAGCGTCAGGGTCCGCTTCCCCTCGTACAGATCGCCGAGAATCTCCTTGCCGTAGGTCTTTTCCTCACCGATGAGGTTCAGCAGGTCATCGCGGATCTGAAATGCCGCCCCGAAGTGGAAACCGAACCGGATCATCGGTGCCAGCTCGGCGGTGCCGTTCGATCCGACCAGCGCCCCGACGCGCAACGGGTAGATGGTGGTGTACCAACAGGTCTTGTGCATGATCAAGTCGAGATAGTCCGACGGCGTGAGGTTTTCGATATTGTCGAGCTGCCATCCGAGCTCGGTGGCCTGGCCCTCCAGGGTGCGCAGCGCCATCGTGTCGAACTCTGTCATCACCTGTTCGGCCAGGCTTCTGTCCAGCTGCCGGGTGGCCCGCCGCAGGACCTGACTGGCCACGATGGCGAGGGCGTCGCCGGCGTTGAGTGCCGCCGCCGTGCCGTAGGTGGTCGTCAGCGTGGGCCTGCCGCGGCGCATCTCGCTACCGTCGGCGATATCGTCGTGAACGAGAAAGGCGTTGTGCAACAACTCGATCGCCACGGCGATACCCGTAAGCGCCGACGAATCCGCGCCGAAGGATCGCCCGCTGGACAGACACAACGCCGGACGCAAGGCCTTGCTTGGCCGCATCGGATACTCCCGCATCGGGGCGTAGAGCCACTGGACCGGCTCCCCGTCGGGTATCGCGTCGAGCATCGCGCGGCGGACATCCCGGCCGACCAGGCGCAGCCTGTTCTCGACATCCTCGACGAGTTCGGGCCGGTCCGCCGTGGCGGTCACGCCGGTCGATCCTGCACGCTGAGCTCGATCGGCAACCACAGCTCGGGGTGTCCCTGCGTGAACAAAATCCCGCGATACACCCCGGCCGGCACGCCGGCGCGGATCCGCAGCACGATCCCGCGACCCGAGCGCGGTGGCATCGCGACCGTGGCGGGAAGCAGCTCGACATCGACTCCCGGTACCACGCTCCCCCCGTCTGATTCCAGGGCACCGATCCGCAGCCGGATCTCACCGGCGTCGTCGACGCCGCGATTGTCGAGCCAGATCTCCGCGGTGACGGTGTCGCCGAGGGCTGCGTCGATGGCGACCCGGCCGGTGGCCGACCCGGCGGCGATGTCCAGCGTGGGCAACCCGTCGCAGGATCGGCTGGGCTCGCGGTTCCCGGCGGAGGCGAACCCGCGACCGAACTGGTCGATCAACGTCCACCAGGAAGCCAGCAAGGGTTCGATATCGGTGGCGCCCCAGAGCTCGGCGCGGTGGTCCTCCGAGAGCGTCGAACGCGAACCCGCCGTCCCGCCAAAGGTGTTCACGCTGTCTGAGGCCGCCGTGATGAAACGGTCGACGAGTTTGCTCGCAGCGCGCAGACCCTCGGCCTGAATTGCGGTCAGCGCCCGCATGTTGGCGGCCGAGTCGAACACCGACGCCCAGGGAAGTCCGTTGCCAGTACCGTTTTCCACCGACGTTCTCCTCCTGTCAACCCGCCCGCAAGCGGATCCCCTGAGCGGTATGCTAACTGCGCCAACACCGCCAGGAGGGGTGATGTCGTCCAGCAGACAAGGCGTGCGACACCTGCTCGCGGTGTATGGCGGAATTTCGGCGGCGGTAAGAGATTTCGATCGAAACGACTTCGGGGCGACGGTCGACGAGTTTCTGCCCGGTTACTCGGCCCACCCCGACTGGTACTACGAGGTCGACCACTTCCTGCATCCCACCGATCCCGGCGGACAACCCGATACCGAACAGGCCCTGGCCGCGCTCTCCACCGAGGCCGCCGCCGATATCCGGCTACCCCAGCCGCAGAAGGCCCGGCTGCTGCTCGCGCTGGCCGTGATCGCCAGGGTGAACCGGCTGCAACCCGACAACCCGCTGCCGGCCCTGTTCGCCGACGAGCATCGCGACCTCACCATCGAGGCGCTGGCGGCGGCCGGCCCCGGTTCGTCGAGCCCCGGGCGGTGCCGCGATATGGCGCGGGCGTTCTACGACGATCAGTTCGCCCGCACGATTGCGGAATCGTTCGTCACGCGCGACGCGTTCGACGACCTGCGCGCGGCGGCACTGCAGGCGGGCGCCATCGGCGAACAGACCGCGACGACACCACTGTGCGCATCAGGGGTCGTCAACTACCGAGGCTTCGACTCGGTTGTGGTCGACACCGAGTTCAGTTCGGACTCGGTATCGCTGAACAACCTCAAACGGGTAGTCAACCCGTACAACTGGAACGAGAACTACCCGGAATTCTTCCTCCGGATGTCGCACAACGGCCCGGCCTACGCCCCCGACGGTTGGCGCCGGGTCCTGGAGACGGTGGCGTTGGTCGAG
This sequence comes from Arthrobacter sp. SLBN-53, assembly GCF_006715585.1. NCBI lineage: Bacteria > Bacillati > Actinomycetota > Actinomycetes > Micrococcales > Micrococcaceae > Arthrobacter > Arthrobacter sp. SLBN-53. Next base: position 3,931,720 of record NZ_VFNN01000001.1, on the reverse strand, counting down.
GGTTTCGAACTCAACACCCCGCTGAAATTCAACCCGACGGCCGGCCCCACCACGGCGCGCCTCGATTACGACCTGGACACCTCGCGCTTCGACACCGGTGACGGCCGGGTGCGGGTGGACCACGGCTACATCAACATGACCGCCATCGGCGATCCGGACAGCGGCGGGATCCGCATCCGCACCCGCAAGGTGGTGCACATCGAGGGCATCAGTCCGTTCGCCCAGCAGCGCCTGGTCTGTATCTGCGGCTACGGCACCGCATCGTCGGACTTTCTGCTCGGCAGGGCCGATCCGCCGTATCCGACCGCCGAACCGTTCGACTACCCGGACACCGATGGCGCGGCCGGTGACATCGACGACACCCCTCCTGCCCGCCCGCGGCACGCCGTGCCCACCGCCGTGCAGATCTGGACCGACACCATGATCGGCGTCACCGGTGACTACGCCGAACTCGCCGGCAAGTGGTGGGACCGGGGCGTCACGGCCGCTGATGTCACCGAGTTCGGCGGCCGGGTCGGCAGCCGACTGGCCGCCGCTCCGCTGACCTTTCTGGACGCCATGTACCGATCCCGCCACCGGAGCCGGTAGATGCCCGACGAGCAATCACCGGTCGGCCAGGCGGCAACCGCCGCACATCGGTACCTGGGGCAGCTGAACACCATCGTCGAGAAGGCCGCCCGCACCGATGAACGCGGTGTGTGGGGAGTCGACCCGTGGATCACCATCATCCATGATCTGATCGACCTGCAGATCCGGACGGTAGCCAACGGCGTCGCGCTGGGTCTGGCCGGTCCGTGGTGGCGCCGACCGGTCGAACGCTTCAGCGCACTGTCGGAGGAGATCATCATCGCCGCAGCCCCCTACGAGCGGGTACTCACCGTGGCAGGCCCGTTCCGGCGCGTCGGTCGCGAGGGCGAAACCATCCCGGAACGGGCCATCGAGTTCGTGCCGGCCACCCTGTGTGCGGGCGAGACCACGTTCCGGATAAAACTGACTGATGCGGATTACATCGGCGCCAATTACCTCGCAACGGTCGGATTCCGGCACCGTGAGCCCGGCGGGCGCGGTGCCGACCGACCACCGGTCACCATCGAAGTAGGCCTGTGAACGAGTACACCGCCGGTCCGACGATCGAGGAATTGCTCGACAGCGCCGTCGAGGCCATCAATCGCCAAGACCATGGCAGCGCGAGATCGCTGGCCCGCCAGGTGCTTGCGGTCGATCGCGACAATCTCGAGGCCGAGGAACTGATGGCGGTCTCGGACAACGGTTCCGTTGTGCAGCGGTTGACTCTGCTGTTCGTCGACGTGGTGGACTCCGTGGGTCTGTCGACCCGGCTGGAGCCCGAGATGTACAGCACGGTGATCCGCCGCTATCGCGACGAGGTGCACCGCATCGTCGCCACCTATGAGGGCCACATCGGCGCGGCCCAGGGCGACGGGCTGTTGATCACCTTCGGACATCCGACACCCCACGAGAACGACGCGCAGCGCGCGGTGTCGGCCGGACTGGACATCGCCGCGGAGGTGGCCGCCCTCAGCAGGCGGTTGCGCCGTAAGTTCGGGTTCGGCATCGAGGTCAGGGTGGGTGTCCACCGCGGGGTGGTGACGATCGATCCGGTGCGCGACGAGGTCATCGGGGTCGGCGCCAACCTGGCCTCACGGGTCTGCGACCTGGCCGAACCGGGCACGGTGGCGATCTCCGAGGCGGTGCGGCGGGTGCTGCGCGAGGACTTCACGCTGGCGCCGTTACCGCCAAGGTCGGTGAAGGGTTTCGACAAGCCCCTCGAACACTTCCGGGTGCTCGCCGAACGCACCGAGGCACCGTTGCTGTCGGGTCCGCTCATCGGGCGCGACGACGAGATGGCCTATCTGCGACGTTGCTGGGACGCCGCGCAGGCCGGCACCCTGACGGTGCCGGGTGTGGTCTTCAAGGGTGAGGGTGGCATCGGCAAGACCAGGCTGGCCGATGCGGCCATCGCGATGGCCCGCCAGTCCGGAGCCGTGGTGCTCGGCATCTACGGGTCGTCCTTCCACACCGATATCGGTCTGCGCCCGATCCGCCGGTTGCTGGAAGCGACGAGCGGTATCGCCCGCGACTCCGATCCGGCCCAGGGCCTGCGGCAGCTGCGATCCGAGGTCATCCGCCACGGTCTCGATCCGGAGCAGGCAGTGCCCCTGCTGGCCCCCGTGCTCGGCATCGCACCGGGTGTCGACCACCAGCCGCCGAGTGCGACGGCGGGGCGGCTCTACGACCAGATCGCCGACACCGTCCGCAGATATCTGATCGCGGCAACCGGTGACGGGCCGGCGATGATGGTGTTCGAGGATGTGCACTGGTACGACGGGGACACCGTGGAGATCCTGCAGGCGGTGCTGAGCGAGGCTCCCGGGCGACTCATGGTGGTCGTCACCGGTCGCGAGGTCCCGGCGCTGGCCCACTGCAGAACCTTCGAGCTCAACCCGTTCGAGGAGCACCACTCCGATCTGTTGATCACCGCACTACATCCCGATCTCGACGACGTCGCCCGCCGGGCGGTGGTGGATCGTTGCGACGGAATGCCGCTCTACATCGAAGAAGTCGTGGCGAAGATGCAATCCGCGCCCGCCGAGTCGACGGAGACCGGCAAGGTGCCGGACACCCTCTACGAGGCTCTGGTGGCGCGGTTACGACTCAACGAGCGCTCATGGCAGGTGATCGAGGCCGCCGCGCTGATCGGCAGTCAGGTCGACCAGGCCCTGCTCGCCGCCGTGGTCGAACTCGACCGCCGGGCGATCGAGGACATCCTCGATGAGCTGACCCGCAACCGGGTGATGAAGCCGTTCGGCAACGGCGGCTGGCGTTTCCGGCACGAGTTGCTGCGTGAGGTGGCTGCCGAGTTGCTGCCGCCCAGCGCACGCAAGCGGCTGCACAACCGGATCGGGACCGCACTGGTCAGCTCGGCGGCCGACGGCACACCCGAATGGCCCTTGGTCGCACACCATTACGAGCAGGGCGAGCAGTTCGACGAGGCCGCCGACAGCTATGAGAAGGCGGCTGCCGACGCCCGGCGACGCGGCGCGCTCAACGAGGCCAGATCGCTGTTGAGCCGGGCACTGGACAGCACCGCCAAGCTCCCGCCCGATACCGAGGCACGCGATGCCCGCGAGGTAGCGATACGGCTCGAGCGCGGCTTTCTCGGATTCGCCGCCGCCGGGCACGCCAGCGTGGATGCGGCCACCGACTTCGAGCGCTGCCTGCAGATCATCGACAACCACCCGGGCGTGGAGATGTTCGCGACGTTCAGCGCCCTGTGGAGTTTCTTCGCCTCGCGCGGAGATCTGCGCAGGTCCGCCCAGTTGGTGGACGCGTTGCGCACCAATATCGCCGATATGCCGCAGTGGTACCAGGCGGTGATGGATGCGGTGGTGGGTTCACTGGCGCTGTTCCGCGGCGAGCTGAACAGCGCGCGCAGTTGGCTGGAGTCGGCCGCGGCGGCCATCGCGGAGATGGAATCACCGCAGATCGACGGGGATTGGTATGCACCCAACGACCCGGTCGGCGGCATGTATGCGTTGCTCGGACTGACCCGTTATCTGCAGGGCGATCTCGAATCGGCGGTCGAATCGTTCGCCGATCTGGAAAAGCGTTGTCAGGCATTGATCTTCCCGCACGGCCCGTTCACCGAGTGTTACGGCAGGGTGCAGGAGGCCGTGGTGCGCACCCATGCCGGGCATTGCGCGCAGGCGATCGACCTCGCGGGGCGCATCGCCGAGATCGCCACCGAGAACGGCCTCGACGAGTGGGTGATGATCTCGGCCACCGCGGCGGCCAACGCCGGCGCGAAGGCCGCGCTGGCGGGGCCGGAACCCGACCTGGCGGCGCTGCGTGAGAGCACGGCCACGCTGGCGGCCCTGGTGCAGGTCTGGCGGGACTACGAGCTCAAGGCGTTTCTGTGCTGGTATGACGCCGGGCTGACGGCCGCGTTGCTCGGTGCCGGCGATGTCCAGGGCGCGCGCAGGCAGCTCGACATGGCATTGCAGATGTCGGCGGAGACCTCGTGGCATCTTTTCGACGCCGATCTGCTGCGGCTGCGGGCCCACACCCAGGAATCGGCCGATGAGCGGGACGCCGACCTGGAGAACGCACTGGCGTTGGCCCGCGCCCAGGGTGCCGTGGTGCTGGAACTGGCGGTGGCCGCAGATCGCTTCCGGATCCACGGGGATCGCTGCCGAGCCGATCTGGAGCAGGTGCTCGCCCGGCTCCCCGCCGATCAGGAGTGGCCCGCACTCGCCGAGGCGCGCGCGTTGTTGCACTGATGCCGAGTCGGGGGAAGGTCGCGATACTCGGCGGCGGGATGGCGGGCCTGAGCGCGGCGTGGCGACTGAGTTCGCCGGGTTGGCAGGACCGTTTCGACTCCATCACCGTCTATCAGCGCGGTTGGCGGCTCGGCGGTAAGGGTGCCTCCAGCCGCGGGGTGCATGACCGCATCGAGGAGCACGGCCTGCACGTCTGGCTGGGGTCCTATGAGAACGCCTTCGCGCTGCTGCGCGAATGCTATGCCGAGATCGACCGTGCGACAGCCGATCCCGACTGTCCGATCCTGACCTGGGACCAAGCGCTGGCACCGGCCGACGAACTGGGGATGGCCGACCACTGGGCAGGCAGCTGGTCGGTGTGGCCTGGCCGATTCTCCCGAAACACCGACGTGCCCGGCGAACCGGACTCCGACGGGCGGGAACTGACCGTCGTCGGGTTCCTGCGCAGAGTGCTGCAACTGCTGTCGGATTTCGCCGCCTCACTCGACGCCGACGACGAGCCGGACACCGATGCGGACAGCGCGGCCCGCCTGATCCGCATCGCGACCCTGATCGGCGAGAGTGTCCGCGATGTGCTGAGCGGGCTGGTCCCGCGACCCGCATCCGAGCCGGTCGGCAGGCCTTTCGACGAACCGCTGCAGGCACTTCACGACGCGCTCGACCATGAGCACCGGCCGCGGCACCGCCGCTTCTGGCTGCTGTTGTCGCTGGTGACGGCGACCGCGCGCGGCCTGATCGCCGATGACCTGCTGACCGACCCGGCCGGGTTCCGGGCGATCAACGACGAGGAATACCGCGATTGGTTGCGCCGCCACGGTGCTCACCCCGATGTACTGGACTTCGCTCTGGTGCGGGGCTTGTACGACATGGTCTTCGGATACGAGGACGGCGACTGCACCCGGCCGTCGTTCGCCGCAGGCCTGGCCGTGCTGCTGACCGGAATCGCGCTGTTCCAGTACAAGGGCGCGTTCTTCTGGAAGATGTCCGCCGGCATGGGTGATGTGGTGATCGCCCCCATCTATCAGGCGTTGCGCGCCCGCGGTGTGCGATTCGAGTTCTTCCATCGGGTGGATGCGTTGCATCTGGACGCCACCAGAACTCGCGTGGAGTCCATCTCGATGGGACGCCAGGTCGACCTCGTCGACCCGCAGACAACCTACGATCCGTTGATCCGGGTCGGCGGGCTGCCGGTTTTTCCCGCCGCGCCCCTGCGCGACCAGATCGTCGACACCGGCCGGCCGATGCGTGATCTGGAATCGCATTTCGCCGAGCGGAGCGATGCCGGGCAGCGCATCCTGCGGTGCGGAACGGACTTCGATCACGTGGTGCTGGCGGCGTCGGCGGGGATGGTGGAGATCATCTGCGGCGAACTGATCGCGGACCGCCCCGAGTGGCGGGATATGACGCGTCATGTGAAGACGGTGGCCACCCAGGCCTTTCAGCTCTGGCTCTCCCCCGACGAATCGCGTCTCGGTTGGTTCCGGCCGGGCGTGACCACCAGCGGCTACGTCGCACCGTTCGACACCTGGGCGTCGATGCCGCAGACGCTGTGGGCCGAGAACTGGCCCGCCGAGGACGATCCGAAGACGGTGGCCTACTTCTGCGGGGTGCTCGACGCCCCCTGGCCGCCTGATGTCGAGGGCCGGGAGTACCGACGCCGGTCTCGGGAGCGGGTGCTGGCGACCGCGGCCGAGTATCTGGACCGGCACGTCGCGCTGTACCTGCCGGGGGCGGTCCACGCGGACGGCTTCGCATGGGAAATGCTCTGTGGTGCAGAAGGTCTGCGCGGCCCTACCGCGTTACGGACCCAGCACGTCAGCGTCAACATCGACCCCTCTGACCGGTATGTGCAGTCGGTCCCGGGCTCGGACAAGTACCGGCTGCGTCCGGACGAGAGTGGTTATGACAACCTGGTGTTGGCCGGCGACTGGACCGATTGCGGGATGAACGCCGGCTGTATCGAAGCCGCCGTCATGTCGGGGCTACAGGCGGCGAATGCCCTGCTCGGCCGGAGCAGATTCTATCGAATCCGTGGTTTCTACCTGCCCTGACCACGACCCAGCGGTGCCACCGTCAGCGTGACTCCCTGCGCGGGAAGCTTTTCCAGCAGCAGGGCGCCCATGGCCGCGACCGGGGTGAGCACACCGCGCAGCGCCGACAGCCGGTCGGAGTCGGTGAGCATCGCCATCGCCGCCGTGGCGATCAGCGTCGCCGTCGCCGAGTATCCGGGATCGCCACGCTGCGCCATGGTCGCCACGTAACGGTGTCCCGCCGCGGTTCTGGTGTAGGTCTCGACCACGTAGCGGCCGCGTTCACCGTGATCGTGGCCGGCGGTCGAATCCGACAACAGCCGATCCAGCACCGGCGAGGGCACCCTCGCCAGATAGGCCCCGCCCAGGCGCGCGGCCGCTGTGATGGTCGGACCGCTCATCGCCGCGAGAAACGGTGCCATCGGCGAGGATCCGTAGCTCAGCGTCTCGGTGTAGCGCAGTCCACGACCGTACGGCCAGCCGAGCAGCGCGTTGGTCCGTCGCACACAGCGGGTGTTGTACAACGCCATCAGGTAGCCCCCGGTCCACAGCCCGGCCAGCTCGGGGGCGATCTCGGACCCACTGAACACCGGAACGTCGGGCTGGGCACCGAGATCGGGTTCGCCGGCCCGGTCCGGGGACAGGCTGTAGGGATCGTCGAGTACCGCGCGCAGGGACGGATCGGTGTGCGCCGCGCGCATCAGTTCGACCATCGTGCGCAGCGAACCGCCCGAGCATCCGCCGGAGTAGGCGCGCAGCACCAAGGTCGTGCGGCCCAGCTCACCGGCACCGTCGTCGACGGCTCGGCGGTGCAGGGCATGGACGGTGAGATCGGAAGGGATGGAATCGAATCCGCAAGAGTGGACGATGCGTGCTCCGGTCGACGCCGCGATGCGGTGGTAGTCGCGGATGCTGGAGCGTACGAACGGGATCTCGCCGGCCAGGTCCAGATAGTCGGTGCCGGCGTGCGCGCAGGCGGCCACCAGTGGCATGCCGACCGCCGCATAGGGCCCCACGGTGCTGACCAGCACCCGGGTCCGGCCGGCCAGGTTCGCCAGCGCGCCGGGTTCATCGAGGCCGGTGACGAGCACCGGCCAGTCCCGAGCACCGGGACCCAGCGAATCGCGCAGCGCGGTCATCCGGTCGGCGGACCTGCCGGCAAGGGCGATGTGCACACCGCCGTACGCGGCGAGTGCGCGCGCGACGTATCGACCGACGAACCCCGTCGCGCCGTAGAGCACGATGTCCAGATCACGCCGGGCGCGCATGCGGATCGACGCTACCCGTCCCGGCCTCGCCGTTCCCGATAAGCGGCAACATGCTGACGGTTACCGCAGTTTCCGGTGTCGCAGAAGATCTTCGACCGGTTGCGAGAGATGTCGAACAGTGCCGCCGTGCAGTCCGGCGCCGCGCACACCTTGAGCCGGCGCAGCTCACCACCGCGGATCAGGTCGGCCAGCGCCATCGCCATCTCCGCACCCATCCGCTTGGCCAGCGGATCCCGGACGGAGGCCAGGTGTAGATGCCATTCCGGCATCTCGGCGTGCCGGGTCAGCCAGGGTGAGGCGTGGGTGTCGGCCAGCAGGGCGTTGACCTGATTCACCGTGCGCTCTTCGTCGTCGGCACCCTCCCAGAGCCGGCCGAGCCGCTCGCGCAGTCGGTGCACGGCGGCGAGCTCTTCGTCGTCGCGATCACGGCGGCCGGTCCAGCCGAACTCGCCCAGATAGCTCTCCAAACCGGCCAGATCGGCGAGCTCGTCACCGTCGACGCGGTCACTGTTGATCAGCACGCAGGCAGCCCGGAGTGTGAGTTCCGTGTCATGAGTAAAAATCATTTGACGCGTGACTCCCGTCGCCGTTAGTGTCATGAGCAACTTCCATTTTACTCATTACAATCCGGAGTGTTCCATGGCGATGATCGACGCGCGCGCGACGACCAGGTTTCGGGTCGGTCTGATCTTCGCGATCACCTCGGCCTTCACCTTCGGCATGTCCGGCCCGCTCGCCAAGGCACTGATGGAGGCCGGTTGGACTCCGACCGCGGCCGTGACGGCCCGGTTGGCCGGCGGCGCACTGGCGATGGCCGCGTTCGCGTCCTATTACCGGCCCGGCTGGGTCCGCGAGGCCCTGCAGCACCGCGCCACGGTCATCGCCTACGGCCTGATCCCCATCGCGGGCGCGCAGCTCTGCTACTACAACGCCGTATCCCACCTTTCGGTCGGTGTGGCCCTGCTGCTGGAGTACACCGCCCCGATCCTGGTGGTCGGCTGGTTGTGGGCCACCACACGGCGACGGCCCGCAGCGCTCACACTGGCCGGAGCGGCACTGGCGGTCGCCGGCATCGTGCTGGTGCTCGACGTCGTCGCCGGTGCGCACATCAACTCGACCGGGGTGGCCTGGGGCCTGGCCGCGGCGATCTGCGCCGCCTGCTATTTCATGATGTCGGAGAAGGCCAGCTCCGACGGCACCGGCCTGAGCCCGGTGACCCTGGCCGCCGCCGGGCTCGTCATCGGCGCCATCGCGGTGGCCGGACTCGGTGCGAGCGGCGTGATGCCGCTGCGCTTCACCGCCGCGGACACCATCGTCGCCGGCCTCACCATGCCCTGGTATGTCCCGGTGATCGCGCTCGCGCTCATCCCGACGGCCATCGCGTACACCCTGGGCATCATGGGCATCGCCCGATTGCAGCCCCGGTTCGCATCACTGGTCGGGCTTTCCGAGGTCCTGTTCGCGGTGCTCATCGCCTGGGTCGTACTCGGCGAATCGGTCTCGGTGACCCAAGCCATCGGAGGTGCGGTGGTATTGATGGGCCTGGCCCTGGCCCGCCACGGTGACCGGTCCGACCGGGTGGCGCAGGCCAATTGGCCGGATGTGCCACCGCCCGCCGAACGACCGATTGCTCATACCTGACCCTCAGATGTGAAGATGGGCTCGTGAAGTTGCGCAAGATGGCGGCCCGGTGGGCTGCGATGGGCTCGGCGTTGGCCTGTTCCTTTGCCGTGCTGGCGGCTCCGGCGCCGGTCGCCTCGGCCGAACCGGCATGTTCGGATGTCGAACTGATCTTCGCCAGGGGTACCAGCGAGCCGCCGGGCATCGGTCGGGTCGGGTTTGCTCTGGAGAACGCTCTACGCCCGCAACTCGGTGGCCGCACGCTGAGCACCTACGGCGTCAACTACCCGGCGACCTACGATTTCCTGCGCGCCGCCGACGGCGCATTCGATGCCAGCGCGCGAGTGGCCTACCTTGCCGACGCCTGCCCGAACACCCGCGTCGTGCTCGGCGGCTACTCTCAGGGCGCCGCCATCGTCAACATGCTGGTGGGCCTTCCGCCGGTCGGCGACCGCATCGGCGATATCGGTTCTGCTCCCCCATTGGCCTCCAACCTGGCGGGCAATGTGGCCGCCGTCGCCGCGTTCGGCAACGCGGGCGCCAAGTTCGGTTATCCCGTCAGTGCCGCGGGTCCGCCGTTCAGTGGCCGCGGTATCGACCTGTGCGCCGACGGCGACCCGATCTGCTCGGGCGGCCGCAACCCGTTTGCGCACACCCGATACGAGTCCTCCGGATTCATTCCGCAGGCAGCCGGTTTCATCGCCGGCCGCGTGTGAGTCCAGGCTTGCTCGGCGCACCGTCGCGTTACGATGTGGCGTGCGCATTGATCTTGTTCGCCGCTGCTCGGCACTGCTCGTAGCCGCCACCGCGGCCGTCGGTTCGCTGCTCCTGACACCGGCGGCACCCGCCGGCGCGGAATCCTGTCCCGATATCGAGGTCGTCTTCGCCCGCGGCACCAACGAGGACCCCGGCCTCGGCCGGATCGGCGCCGCGTTCGTGAACTCGCTGCGCGGCAAGGTCGGTGGCCGTTCGGTGGGCACCTACGCGGTGAACTATCCGGCCGACTACGACTTCCTGGCCGCCGCCACGGGCGCCAACGACGCCAGTGGTCACATCCAGTGGATGATCAACAACTGCCCCGGCACCCGGCTCGTACTCGGCGGCTACTCCCAGGGCGCGGCCGTCATCGACGTCATCGCCGCGGTGCCGGTGCCAGCCATCGGATTCACCGCCCCGCTGCCGCCGAACACCCCCGAGCACGTCGCGGCGCTGGCCGTGTTCGGCAACCCCTCGGCGAAGGTCGGCCTGCCACTGACGGTCAGCCCGGTCTGGGGGCCTCGCTCGATCGACCTGTGCAATCCCGGCGACCCGATCTGCACCAGCGGCGATGACGTGGCCGCCCACCGCGCCTACGACGGTGGCCCCGCCGATCAGGCGGCCGGCTTCGTCGCGGGACTGCTCTGACGCGGGCACCGTACACTCGTCTGGTGTCCAGCCGAACGCTTCCAGCAAAGCACCGCGCGCGCAGATTCCTGGCGGTCCTGACCGCCGCAGCGGCCGCCGCAGGAGGGTTCGTCGCCTCGGTCGCGGTGTCCCCGGCCGACCGGTTGCCCACCGCATCGGCCGAGCCCTGCGCTCCCGTCGAGCTGATCTTCGCGCGCGGGCGCGGTGAGGCACCCGGCATCGGCCGCATCGGTGACGCGCTCGTCGGCGCCCTGAACGCACGGCTACCCCAACCCGTCGGCGTCTACGCCGTGAACTATCCCGCCGATTTCGAGGTGCCGGTGGGCGCCAATGACATCAGCGACCGGATCCAGTACATGGCCGGGGCATGCCCGAACACCAGGTTGATCGTCGGTGGATACTCACTCGGCGCGGCCTCGGCTGCACTGGCACTGTCGGCGACGCAATCCGGGTTGGGTTTCGACCGGCCGCTGCCGCCGGAGATGTCCGGCCATGTGGCGGCTGTCGTGCTGGTCGCAAACATCACCCGCCGGATGGTGGGAAACGAGATAGGTCCGCCCTACCGTGACCGGACCATCAACGTGTGTGTCCCGACCGATCCGGTCTGCGGCGACTCACTGCCCACGGGCTTCGAGGATCTGCAGAATGTCTGGCCGAACCACTGGCAGGACGCCTACATCGGTTCGGGCCTGATCGATCAGGCCGCAGACTTCGCCGCCGCCCGCGTGCGCTGATCGGCCTGCTTCGGCTACACCGGCGTCAAAAACCGCCGCTACAATCGGCACGGTGATCTTGCCGCCGAGGGGTCCGGTCCGCCGCTTCACCGTGCTCACCGTTGCCGCGTTGCTGGCGCTGGCCACGGTGGCCATCCCCACGCTGACCGCACCGATGCTGCCCGTCGCCTCGGCGGCCAATTGCCCGGATGCCGAACTGATCTTCGCCCGCGGGCGCATGGAGTCCCCAGGCGCGGGTCAGATCGGCAACGCGCTCGTAGCGTCGTTGCGCTCCAAGACAGGCAAGAACGTGGCCCTGTATGCGGTGAAGTACCCCGCCGACACCCAGATCGACATCGGCGCGAACGATATGAGCGCACGGGTCCAGTACATGGCCTCGTCCTGCCCGGACACCCGACTGGTGCTCGGCGGCTACTCACTCGGTGCCGCGGTCACCGATGTGGTGCTGGCCGTGCCGTTCGGTTTCTTCGGTTTCAAGAATCCGCTGCCGCCGGGCCTCGATCAAAAGGTGGCCGCCGTCGCGCTGTTCGGCAACGGTATCGCCTGGGTGGGTCCCATCTCGAACTTCAATCCGATCTACAAGGAACGCACCATCGAGCTGTGCCACGGTGACGATCCGATATGCAACCCGACCGATCCGGAGAACTGGCAGGACTACTGGGCCGACCATCTGGCTCCGGCCTATATCAAGGCGGGAATGGTCACCCAGGCAGCCGACTTCGTCGCACCACGGATCTGACTTTCTACGCCGAGACGACGCTTTCTGGTGCAGTCCAGCCGATCTGTCGCCACAACCCGCAGTCTCGGCGAACCCGAACTACAGCGTGCGCAGATCCCGGGTGATCTCGATCCGCGCGGCGAGTTCGTCATTGGGCGGGTAGTCGACACCGACCAGGGTCAGTCCGCGGGCGGGGGCGACGGGGAAGTCGCTGGAGCGCTTCGTCGAATCCAACAGTCCCGCACACCAATCCGGGTCGCGCCTGCCCTCCCCGACGGCCAGCAGCGCGCCGACCAGCGAGCGCACCATCGACCAGCAGAACGCGTCGGCGCTGACGTGCGCGGTGACGATCTCGCCGGTGCGCTCCCAGTGCAGCCGCTGCAGATCCCGAATCGTGGTGGCGCCCTCGCGGTACCGACAGAAGGCGGCGAAATCATGCAGCCCCAACAGGTGTCGCGACGCGGCCACCATGGCCTCGACATCCAGCGGTCGCGGCCACGGTGTGACGAACCGGGCCTGTTGGGGCAGCACCCCGTACGGCGCTGTGCCCAACCGATACGCGTAGTGCCTGCGCAGTGCCGAGAACCGCGCGTCGAATCCCTGCGGCGCCCGCTCGATGCGCAACACCCGGACCTCCTCGGGCACGAAACGGCTGAGCCGCCGCGTCAACGGGAGGAACTCCGGTTCGCCGACCGGGCGCGGACTGCGCGGAAATGCCTGTGCCAGCGCATCATCGGGGATGTCCACATGGGCCACCTGACCGGTGGCATGCACGCCGGCATCGGTGCGGCCCGCGGCCCGCAGTACCACCGGAGTGCGGAACACCGTGGACAGCGCCTCCTCCAGGACACCGGCGACGGTCCGCTGTCCTGCCTGGGCGGCCCACCCCGCGAAATCGGTGCCGTCGTAAGCGATATCGAGCCGCAGACGAACGAACCCGCCACCTGTGGAGGTGACGGGTTCGTTCACAGCGTGACTACTTGTCGTCAGACTTCGCGTCCTCGGCGGGAGCCTCGGTGGCCTCCTCGGCAGCAGCCTCGGTGGTCTCCTCGGTCACGGCTTCCTCGGCCGGGGCCTCGGCGACCTCTTCGGCAGGAGCCTCGGCGGCGGCGGCCTTCTGCGAGGCGTCGGCCCGGCGGGCACGGTTGGCCTCAGAGGTCACCGTCTTCTCCCGCACCAGCTCGATGACCGCCATGGGGGCGTTGTCGCCCTTACGGTTCTCGATCTTGATGATGCGGGTGTAGCCACCGTTGCGGTCAGCGAAGAACGGACCGATCTCGGCGAACAGGGTGTGCACCACATCCTTGTCGCGGATCTTCTTCATGACCTCGCGCCGGTTGTGCAGCTCACCCTTCTTGGCATGGGTGATCAGCTTCTCGGCGTACGGACGCAGCGCCCGGGCCTTCGGCTCGGTGGTCTTGATCCGGCCGTGCTCGAACAGCGCGGTGGCCAGGTTGGCCAGCAGCGCCTTCTGGTGCGAGGACGACCCGCCGAGACGGGGACCCTTGGTGGGTTTGGGCATTGCGACTATCTCCTTGTGGGGCCGGCCCCCGTATCAGGTAGGGCCGGGACGGTTCTCTTTCGAGAATTGGGCGGGAATGTGCCCTTGGGGTTTAGAGCTGCTCGGTCTCGGCGAAGTCCTGGTCGGTGTCCAGGTCATAGCCGGTATCGCCGGTCCAGGTGCCGGTGGCCACGTCGTAGCCGGCCACCTCGGACGGATCGAAGGTGGCGGGCGAGTCCTTGAGCGACAGGCCGAGCTGATGCAGCTTGATCTTCACCTCGTCGATGGACTTCTGCCCGAAGTTACGGATGTCGAGCAGATCCGACTCGGTGCGCGAGACGAGCTCACCGACGGTGTGCACACCCTCGCGCTTGAGGCAGTTGTACGAGCGAACGGTCAGGTCCAGGTCGTCGATCGGCAGCGCGAAGCTGGCGATGTGATCGGCCTCGGCAGGCGACGGGCCGATCTCGATGCCCTCGGCCGCTTCGTTGAGCTCGCGGGCCAGACCGAACAGCTCGACCAGGGTCTTACCGGCGGACGCCAGGGCGTCGCGCGGGCTGATCGAGTTCTTGGTCTCGACATCGAGGATGAGCTTGTCGAAGTCGGTGCGCTGCTCGACGCGGGTGGCCTCCACCTTGTAGGTCACCTTGAGCACCGGCGAGTAGATCGAGTCGACCGGGATGCGGCCGATCTCGGCACCGGAGGCCTTGTTCATCACGGCAGGCACGTAGCCGCGGCCCCGCTCGACGACGAGCTCGACCTCGAGCTTGCCCTTGTCGTTCAGCGCCGCGATGTGCAGATCGGGGTTGTGCACCGTCACACCGGCGGGCGGCACGATGTCACCGGCGGTGACCGCACCCGGACCCTGCTTGCGCAGGTACATGGTGACCGGCTCGTCCTCTTCCGAGGACACGACCAGGCCCTTGAGGTTCAGGATGATGTCGGTGACGTCTTCCTTCACACCGGGAACGGTGGTGAACTCGTGCAGCACACCGTCGATGCGGATGCTGGTGACCGCTGCGCCGGGAATGGACGACAGCAGCGTGCGCCGCAACGAGTTGCCGAGGGTGTAGCCGAAGCCGGGCTCCAGCGGTTCGATGGTGAACCGGGACCGGTTCTCGGCCAACGACTCTTCGGACAGGGTGGGACGCTGTGAGATCAGCATTGTTTTCCATCTCCTTCTCGGCACCCGCTATTTGATGCCGTCTGGGCGTCCCAGGCCACCTCGATGTTGGCGGCGGCCTGGGACGTTTACCTGATTACTTCGAGTAGAACTCGACGATGAGCTGTTCGGTGAGCGGCACCTGGATCTGCGCCCGCTCGGGGAGCTGGTGCACCAGGATGCGCTGACGCTCGCCCACGACCTGCAGCCAGGACGGGATCGGGCGCTCGCCCGCGGCCTGACGTGCGGCCTCGAACGGCAGCGTGTTGATCGACTTGTCCTTGACGTCGATGATGTCGTACTGCGACACCCGGTAGCTCGGGATGTTCACCTTCACACCGTTGACCAGGAAGTGGCCGTGGCTGACGAGCTGACGCGCCATCCGGCGGGTGCGGGCCAGGCCGGCCCGGTACACGACGTTGTCCAGCCGGCTCTCCAGGATCTGGAGCAGGTTCTCACCGGTCTTGCCGGTCTGCCGGTTGGCCTCTTCGTAGTACTTGCGGAACTGCTTCTCCATGACGCCGTAGGTGAAGCGAGCCTTCTGCTTCTCCTGCAGCTGGGTGCGGTATTCGCTCTCCTTGATCCGCGCGCGACCGTGCTGGCCGGGCGGGTAAGGGCGCTTTTCGAACGACTGATCGCCGCCGACGAGATCGACGCCGAGGCGACGCGACTTGCGGGTCGCGGGTCCGGTATAACGAGCCATTTTCTAGATCCTCCCTAGACCCGGCGCCGCTTGGGCGGACGGCAGCCGTTGTGCGGCTGCGGAGTGACATCGGAGATCGCGCCGACCTCGAGGCCTGCGGCCTGAAGCGAGCGGATCGCGGTCTCGCGGCCCGAACCCGGGCCCTTCACGAAGACATCGACCTTCTTGACACCGTGCTCCTGCGCCTTGCGGGCAGCGTTCTCGGCGGCCAGCTGCGCGGCGAACGGGGTCGACTTGCGCGAACCCTTGAAGCCGACGTGACCCGACGAGGCCCAGGCGATGACGTTGCCCTGGGGATCGGTGATCGAGACGATGGTGTTGTTGAAGGTGCTCTTGATGTGAGCAGCGCCGTGCGGGACGTTCTTCTTTTCCCTGCGGCGGGTCTTCTGACCCTTCTTGGCGGCGGTGCCGCCCTTCTTAGCCTGTGCCATCCGGGGTTACCTGGCCTTCTTCTTGCCGGCGATGGTGCGCTTCGGGCCCTTGCGGGTGCGCGCGTTGGTCTTGGTGCGCTGTCCGCGCACGGGCAGGCCACGACGGTGGCGCAGGCCCTGGTAGCAGCCGATCTCGATCTTGCGACGGATATCGGCCTGCACCTCGCGACGGAGGTCACCCTCGACCTTGAGGTTGCCTTCGATGTAATCGCGCAGCTGCGAGACCTGATCATCGGTCAGGTCCTTGGTGCGCAGGTCCCGGCTGATGCCGGTGGCGTCCAGGATCTCCTGGGAGCGGGTACGGCCAACGCCGTAGATATAGGTCAGCGCGATCTCCATGCGCTTGTCGCGCGGGAGATCAACGCCCATGAGACGTGCCATCAGGCAGTGTTCCTTTTCGTTGCGGAGGTCTGTTCCCAGTCCGTTCCCCGTTCGGGGTCCGGCCTCCGTGCCGGACGTGGTGAGCAGCCAATCTGCTCAGTGGTACTGGGATGTCTGCATTCAGTTGTGGGTGGTGCTGGTCTCTAGCCCTGCCGCTGCTTGTGGCGCGGGTCGGAGCAGATCACCATGACTCGCCGATGCCGGCGGATCACCCTGCACTTGTCGCAGATCGGCTTGACGCTCGGGTTCACCTTCACGGCTTCGCGATCCTGTTCTCTCGGATGGTCTGGATGGTGGGCAGTTACTTGTACCGGTACACAATGCGGCCCCGGGACAGGTCGTAGGGAGAGAGCTCCACCACGACGCGGTCCTCGGGCAGGATGCGGATGTAGTGCTGCCGCATCTTGCCGCTGATGTGGGCCAGAACCTTGTGTCCGTTCTCCAGCTCAATGCGGAACATCGCATTGGGCAGAGGCTCGACCACGCGGCCCTCGACCTCGATGGCACCGTCTTTCTTGGCCATACTGTCTTAGCGATCCTTGTCTTCGATTTCGTATCTCTACGCCCCGGCACGACCGATTCACCGACTACGTGACGTGAGCCGGACCCGAAATCGTTATGGTTCTCAGACGAGGCACGCAAAGAGTCGGTGCGCAGGCCGCACCATTGGTCCACGATACCCGCTGTTCAGCCTGTACCAAAATCACGCGCAGAGTGCGACTCCGGGGGCTCCCCGTCAGAGGTCGGCAGGCCGACGTGCCTGCTCCAGCTTGGCGACGAACGCCGCCGCCTGGGTCCTGCGCTCCATCCCCAACTTGGTGAGCAGTCGGGAGACATAGTTCTTCACCGTCTTCTCCGCCAGGAACATGCGATCGGCGATCTGCTTGTTGGTCAGCCCGTCGCCGAGCAGGTCCAGCAGCTCCCGTTCCTGCCCGCTCAGACCCGACAGCGGATCCGCGTGCTCGGCATCGTTTCGCAGCCGCGCCATGAGCGCCGCCGCAGCGCGATTGTCCAAGAGGGATCGCCCCGCACCCACATCTTTGATCGCCTTGGCCAGCTCCATCCCGCGGATGTCTTTCACCACGTAGCCGCTGGCACCGGCCAGGATGGCATCCAGCATCGCGGCCTCGGTGGTGAAAGAGGTCAACATCAGGCAGCGTAAACCCGGTAGCCGGGACAGCAGGTCACGGCACAGCTCGATTCCGTTGCCATCGGGCAGCCGGATGTCCAGCACCGCGACATCGGGTCGCAGCGCGGGTATGCGCGCCATCGCCTCCGATACCGAACCCGCCTCGCCGACCACGTCCAACTCGGGATCATCGCTGAGGAGGTCGATCAAACCTCGGCGCACCAACTCATGGTCGTCGACCAGAAAAACGTTCACCATGAGGCGCCCCTGTCCGACGTGATCCCATTGCGTGATCCCATTGTCGGATTACGCGCGCGCGACGGGTAGAGGTCACAGGTCCTCAACGAAAAGGGCCTCGGACTCTGCCGCCGGACGCCGCCAACGCCGATAGTGATGCCCGTGGAACGCCTCAACGCCTTCGATGCGGGATTTCTCGACGCCGAGGATGCCGACCCGCACATCAGCATGGCCGTGGGTGCCCTGGCAATCCTGGCGGGACCGGTCCCCGACCAAGCCGAGGTGGTCGAGACCCTCGGCAACCGAATCCGATCCATGCCCCGGCTGCGACAAGTGGTGCGCAGACACGCCTTGGATCTGGTGGCGCCGGAGTGGGCCGACGACCCAGCCCTGGACCTGGCGCATCACCTCCGCCGCGCGGCGTTACCGAGCCCAGGTGACGACGCCGCACTGTTCACGTTTACCGCAGAAGCAATGGAGCCCAGACTGGATCGGGATCGTCCGCTGTGGCAGTGCTGGGTCATCGAAGGTCTCACCGAAGGTCGGTGGGCGCTGTTGATGAAGGTGCACCATTGCATCGCCGACGGCATCGCGATCATGCACATGTTGAGCGGCCTCTGCGACGACGGGGACGGCCGGACCTACGTCGGCGCCCTCCGCGCAGCGCGGACCGTCGAGGACACCGCTTCCGCCGGTGCGCCGATGACCATGAACCCGTTTCGGTGGGCACGCACCATCTGGGACGCCGCGTCGGCGGCATCCGGCGCGGCGACGGTGACCATCGGCGGCACGATTCAGATCGTCGACAGCCTGCTGCGCGCAGGCCCGCCGAACACCCTCAACGGACCGGTGACCACGATGCGTCGCTTCAGCGCCGTCAGTGTGCCGTTGGCCGATATCGGCGCGGTGTGCCGACAGTTCGATGTCACCCTCAACGACGTAGCGCTGTCCGCCGTCACCGACAGCTTCCGGGCAGCCCTCAAGCGTCGCGGCGAAGTGCCGCACCCAAGATCCTTGCGAACACTGGTGCCCGTTTCGGTGCGGTCCGGCAACAGGACCGATGCGGTCGGTAACCGGGTCTCGGTGATGTTGCCGTATCTGCCGGTGGACCAATCAGACCAGCTACAGCAACTACACACCGTCCATCGGCGCCTGGAGAAGGCCAAGTCCAGCGGGCAGCGACAAGCCGGCAGCTACGCGGCGGCCGCCCTGTCGCTGGTGCCGTTTGCCATCACATCACGGGCGATTCGCATCCTGACCGCGCTGCCGCAGCGCGGCGTCGTCACCCTGGCGACGAATGTCCCCGGGCCACGTGAACATCTGCATGTGCTGGGCCGGGAGGTCATCGGTATGGTGCCCATTCCCCCGGTCGCGTTACGCCTGCGCGCCGCGGTGGCAATCCTCAGCTACGGTGACGATCTGGTGTTCGGAATCATCGGCGACTTCGACAGTTTCCCCGATGTCGACGATCTGACGGCAGGCATCGCACGGGCGGTGGCGCACCTGGCCGCGGCCGCGCGGCAACCGCATCCCGGTCGACCGGCACTCGTCTTGATCGAATCGCCCCCAGGCGATCCGATAGCCCGATGATGTGAGCGGCCGAAAGGAATGAGATGACCGAACCGGTAGCAGTCGAGAAGATCGTCGAGAAGATCGTTGTCGGAATAGACGATTCGCAGCATTGCCGTCCCGCACTGGAGTGGGCCGCCCGCGAGGCCAAGCTCCGCGGGGTGCCGCTGTCGCTGCTGCACGCGAACACGCTGCCGATCGCCGCGTGGCCGGTCGCGCCGATGCCCTCCGGCTATCTCGATTGGTGCGCGACGCTGGCGCAAGAGCTGCTCGCCGATGCCGCCGGCCGCGTCGCGGAGATCACCGACGGCACGGTCACGGTGCAGACGGACTTCATCGTGGCCACCCCGACCGCGGCGTTGGCGGAAGCATCGCGAACGGCCGGACTGGTCGTCGTCGGCTCACGCGGGAAGGGGGCGTTGTCGCGCTGGGTGCTCGGCAGCGTCAGCTCGGGGTTACTGCACCGCGCACACTGCCCGGTGGTCGTGGTGCACGACGAGGGCTCGGTGCCCGCCGCCGATGCGCCGGTGCTGCTCGGTTTCGATGGCTCCCCCGCTTCTCAGTCAGCCATCGCGCTGGCCTTCGACGAGGCGTCCCGGAGGGAGGTCGGTCTGGTCGCAATGCATGCCTGGTGGTCGCCAGGTGCCTTCGAGATGCCCGGATTCGATTGGGAGACACTTCGTCCCGAAGTGAACCGGGAGATCCGCCAGATGCTGACGACGTGGGAGCGCCGGTTTCCCGCCGTGCCGGTGGAACGCGTGGTGGTTGCCGACCAGCCCGCCGTTCGGTTGGTCGAACGCTCAGCCTCCTGCCAATTGATCGTGGTGGGCAGTCATGGTCACGGAGCTGTCGCGGGCACCCTGCTCGGCTCGGTCAGCAACGCCGTCGTGCACGCCGCCACGGTGCCGGTGCTTGTCGCACGTCCACATTGACGGTCCGATTCGAGTACGCAGGACGTCGCACCGAACCAATGACCTATGGCCCTATCCGAGTGCCGGTATGCGGCGCAGAGTGAGTGGGTGAATTCGGCGCGAAGTCGCTCGACGGTTCCCCCTCGGCAATCTCAGATGCGAGTCTCGCAGTGACAGAACCGACAATGAAAGCCTGGCGAGTGCGCAGACCAGGACCGGTGGCCACCGGTCCGATGCAATTCGTCGATGCGCCGATACCGGAACCGGCCAGCGACGAAGTTCTCATTGCCGTTCGTACCTGCGGCGTGTGCCGCACCGATCTGCACGTCGCCGAAGGCGACCTTCCCGTGCACCGGCCACACGTCACGCCCGGACACGAGGTGATCGGCGAAATCGTTTCGTGCGGGGCCGATGTCACCGGGTTCCCGACGGGCACAAGCGTCGGTGTCGCGTGGCTTCGGCACACCTGTGGGCGGTGCCGCTTCTGCGCGGCCGGACGCGAGAACCTCTGCCCGGAGAGTCGTTACACGGGTTGGGACGCCGACGGCGGCTACGCGGAATTTCTCACCGCGCCAGCGGCTTACGTCTACGCACTGCCCGACGGGTACAGCGATGAGGAACTCGCCCCGCTGCTGTGCGCGGGGATCATCGGCTACCGATCGCTGCGCCGCGCAGATCTGTCTCCCGGCGGTCGACTGGGAATCTACGGCTTCGGCGGCAGCGCACACATCACCGCCCAGGTTGCCCTCGCCGAAGGTGCGGAGGTCCATGTGATGACGCGCGGCGAGGCTGCCCGCACACTCGCCCTGGAGCTCGGCGCGGCCTCGGCTCAGGGACCCGCCGATAGGCCTCCCGTTGCGTTGGACGCGGCGATTCTGTTCGCGCCGGCGGGTGACCTGGTGCCGGCGGCAATGCAAGCACTGGACCGCGGAGGCACATTGGCCGTCGCCGGCATCCACCTCAGCGACATCCCCGCGCTCAATTACCAACGCCACCTGTTTCAAGAACGCCAGTTACGTTCGGTGACATCGAACACCCGTGCCGATGCCATCGAGTTCTTGGCATTCGCCAACCGGCATCGGCTCGACATCTCGGGTCCTGGCTATCCGCTCGCGCATGCCGACCGTGCGCTCGCCGATCTGGCAGCAGGCTCCATCACCGGCGCTGCCACCCTCCGGGTCAGTCTCTGACAACGATGGCATCGGCCCGGCGGGACGGCGCGCCATGACGACGATTCACTAGGCGCCTGAGCGTGATTGCGGTCTAGCGGCCGCCATCGGACACATCGGGCAAAGCGCTGGTGCCGGCGGTTCGGGCGTGCCCGGCATCCCGCAGGATCAACAGGGTGCAGTCGGTTTCGCGCAGGAGTTCCGTCGACCGCGAACTGAGTAGCTGGTTGATCAGACCGGGGTCATCGGGCCAGGCTATGACGAGTTGGTCGATCTGGGCGCTCAGCGCCAGCAGATCGACGATATCGTCGGGCCGCGGCAGAACACAGCGCACCATGTCCTGCGCTGTGCCATTATCGGCGGTGGCCGCCAGCGCCGCCCGGATGTCGGCGGTCTGCTCGGATTCAGCAGGCCACGGCGACAACGCAAGGATCGAGGCGGCACGAGATCTGGCCTCCGCGCCGGCCGTCTGCAGCAGACGTGTCGAATCGCTCCGGTCATCGCAGATCGCCACCACCCAGCGGTGCGGGCCGACCGGATGATGCGCGTGTCGCCGATGCACGATGGCCACCGACGATTTCGCCGTGCGCGCCAACATCGATGCCGTGGACCCCCTTCTGCCGGGGCCCGAATTGTGTGTGCCTTTCCACCCCACACACAACAGCCGCGCCGATCGCGAAGCCTCGGCCAGCACGTCGCCCGGATCGCCCGCCAGCACATCACATTCGACCTCCAGCGCAGGCTCGTAGTCCTGCAGGGCGGCCTTGATCCGGGAAAGCTCGGCGCACGCCTTTGTCACGGTCTTGTAAGGGTCCTCGGCACCCCCGGCGAGCACCGTGACCAACCGCAGTGGCACGTCTGCGCTCGTGGCTTCTTCGGCTGCCCAGAATGCGGCGCGGAAAGCGACCTTCGAACCATCGATGCCGACGACGACGGGTGGCGATACCGGGACTGTCATGATCTGCCTTCGCGTTGCGAATCCGAGGTTGCCTTCGAGGCTAGGGCGTCGACCGCCGGCTCGATATGGCCTTTGGTCCTCGACTCGTCCGCATACTGCGTGTCGCCGAGCCTTCCGGCATGGCTGAACCGTGCGGCGCGCCGGTGGATCCGTCGGTCGGCGCCACCCTCACGCATCGGCGGCACCACTCCCACAGATTCCCGGTAGAACACCGACTTGGTGATCTCCACGACGACGAGGTAGACCGCGGCCAGGCCGCCCAGTGCGACGAAGTACTGCCAAGGTAGCGGGATCAGCCCGATTCGGCGGGCCGGCGGCCAATAGGTGAGGCAGATACCGACGGTGACGACCGCGAGCGTGGCCGCGGTGAGTAAAGCTCCCGGCCGACTGCGGCTGAAGGGTATGCGACGAGTGCGGATGGCGAAGATGATCAAAGTCTGGGTCGCCAGGGACTCGACGAACCATCCGGTCCGGAATTCCTCTGGAGCGGCGTGCAACACACCGATCAGAAGTCCGAAGGTCAGGAAGTCGAACAGCGAGCTCACCGGACCGAACGTCAGCATGAATCGCCTGACGAAGGCGATGTTCCAGTGCGACGGGGCCCGCAACAACTCGCCGTCGACCCGATCTGAGGGAATGGCCAGTTGCGACGTGTCGTAGAGCAGATTGTTGAGCAGGATCTGGCTGGGCAGCATGGGCAGAAACGGCAGGACCGAGGATGCCGCGGCGGCACTGAACATGTTGCCGAAGTTGCTCGACGTTCCCATCAGGACGTATTTGATGGTGTTGGCGAAGATGCGCCGTCCTTCGGCAACCCCGGCGGCCAGAACCCCGAGATCCTTCTCCATGAGCACCACATCCGCCGCGTCCTTGGCGACATCGGTGGCGGTATCGACCGAGATGCCCACATCTGCGGCGTGCAGTGCCAAGGCATCGTTGACTCCGTCACCGAGGAATCCGACGGACCGGCCGGCCCGGCGAGTCTCGATGATGAGCGCGGCCTTCTGCTCCGGTGAGATCCTGGCGAAGACGGTGTGTTCGCTGACAGCTTTGGCGTAATCGGCCCGGTCCAGCGCGTCGAGTTGAGAACCGGTGATCGTTCCCTTGCTCGGCAAGCCCAGTTCGGCGCACACCTTCTCCGCCACCCGAGGGTTGTCGCCCGTGGCGACCTTCACCTCGATCCCCAGCTCCTGCAGATCTCGTAATGATCGCGCAGCAGCGGCTTTGGGCTCGTCGGCGAAGCACAGAAACCCATCCAAGGTCAGTCCATCTTCGTCGTCGTCCGTGATACCGCTGCGCCCCGGCGCCGGTTTCGACGCGACAGCCACCACACGGCGTCCCTGCGCGAAGAGCTCATCGAGAAGGTGCCGGGCGGCCTCCTGCACCGTCCGGCAGCGAGAGAGCACCTGTTCGGGCGCACCCTTGACGATGAGCAGTTGTCCATCGACGTCGTCGACCACCACCGACGAAGCACAACGCACGTGGTCGAACGGGCGGACCGATCGCTTGACCACGTCGTCCACCGACACCACTCCGGCGGCCGCCTCCGCGAGCGCGCCGTCCAGCGCGTTGGCACTCTGCCCGCCCGCGGTGTCCACATCACTGGCCAGTAGCCCGCGGCGCATCACCGTGTCACTGTGTCGCCCAACGGCATCGAGGGCATCGACGAAATCGATCCGACCGTTGGTCAGTGTGCCTGTCTTATCGGTGATCAGCGTGTCGATGTCACCTAGGTCCTCGATACACACCAGTCGCTTGACCAGAACTCGCAAGGTGGCCAGTCGTCGTGAACCGGTCGCGAGGCTCGTGCTGACGACGGCGGGTAGCAACTGTGGGGTGATGCCCACCGCGATCGCCAGGGCGAACAGTGCCGAGTCGATGAGCGGCCGTCCCAGCATCACGTTGATGACCAGGATGAAGGCGGTGAGGATGAGTGCAACTCGCAACAACAGATAGGAGAACTGCCGCAGACCCTTCTGGAACTCCGTCTCGGGATGCCGATCGCCCAAACCGGCGGCAAGTCTGCCGAACTGGGTGTGGCCGCCGGTGGCATACACCACCGCTGCGGCACTGCCTGCGGTGACGATCGATCCCATGAAGGCCAGGTCGGTGTAGTCGGGCAGGCCTTCCGCCGATTCGATGCGCTCCGCCGATTTGTGCGCCGGTGCCGACTCACCGGACAGGATGCTCTCATCGCATTCCAACGCGTTGACGCTGACCAGACGAACATCGGCTGGTACCACCTCGCCCAGTGCCAGCCGGATCACATCACCGGGTACCAGGTCGGTGACGTTGTGACGGACGAACTGTCCATCGCGCCGCACCAGCACGAAATGCTTGACCTGCGAATGTAGTTGCGCAGTGGCACGTGCCGCCCGGTACTCGTTGGTGAAGCTCAGTCCGATACTGACCAGCAGGATGACTCCGATGATGACGGCCTGCGTCGGGTCGCCCAGAAAGAAGGACAGTACCGCGGTCACCGCCAGCAAGATCAACACTGCGCTACGTAGCTGGCTGGCGAGCACCTCGACAGCACTGACCCGGTGTGTGCGGACGGCGTTCGGGCCATGGGATTTCAGGCGGTCCAGCGCCTGCTCCGTGGTCAAGCCGGCCGATGAGCTGTGGACAGCTGCAAACACCTCGTCAACGGTGGCGGAACCGGCCTGTTGGGATGTCAACAGTGCGGTTGACGCGTCAGTCGGCATCCGACGCAGCCGGACATACCACGACGGGCACGGGTGAATGATGCAGCAGGTTCAGGCTCGTCGACCCGAGCACGGTTGCGGCAAGTGCTCCCCGCCCCCGGCTTCCGACGATCACCATCTGCGCGTCAGACAGTTGCCTGAGCAGGGCACGTCGCGGACTGGCGGCGTCGACGAGAACATCGACGGCAACATCGGGGTGCGAGCGGCAGTAGGGCTCGACAGTCCGATTCAGCGTCTTGACCTGTTCCAACTCGATCGCCGCCCAGTCGATCAGGAACGGGAGTGCCGAATCACCGGCCGATACCCGCATCGACCATGCGTGTACGGCCTGCACGGGAGCGTGCAGCACGGCCGCGAGTTCGAAGGCCAGATCCAGCACGGTATCGCTGGATCCGTCGACGCCGACGACGATGGGTTTGGTGTTCGGTATCAACGATTCTCCGCGCCACGCCACCACCGGGCATCGGGTATGGCCGCACAGGTTGAGCGTGAGCGATCCGACCAACAACGCCGCGCCGGGAGTCAGCTCATCGCAGCCCACGACGATGATTCGCGCGTGTCTGCTGAGCTTCTTCAGCGCATCTTCGACGGGTTCGTCGAGCGAAGTGGTGGTGATGTCGACATGCGGATGAACTTGTCGGACCGCCTCCTCGGCAGCCGCGAGGATCTGCGGGGACGCTTCCCGCGCGGCATGTGCACCGGTCGCCACCAAAGCGCCCACCGCGTCGCTGAACTGATGCCCGATATGCGGACCGGCGTGCACGATCTGCAGCGGTGCCGCCAACTTTTCGGCAAGTGCTCCCGCCCAGCGGACGGCATGTAGCGCGGCGCTGGTGCCATCGACACCGACCACGATCGGCGCTGTGCGGTCAGACATTTCGCGATGATCCTCTCGCAATGAGCTTCGGTGGATTGACGGACTCCAGTAGCAGGCGTTGTTCCGCGGCGGCCACCACGCGGCGGGTGGCCGCCACCGCGTCAGGGCTCACCGATATCGAGGAGATGCCGCTGCGTACAAGCCTTTCGGCGAAAGCCGGATTGACCGAGGGCGCTTGGCCGCACAGCGAGGATGGCACGCCGAGGCGGTGGGCCGTGGTGATGATGCTGTCGATCGCATCCAGCACGGCGGGATCGGATTCGTCGAACACCTCCGCGCAGATCTCCGAATCGCGGTCCACGCCAAGCATCAACTGGGTGAGGTCGTTACTGCCGATCGAGACCGCGTCGACACCCATCGCGATGTACTCGGGAAGCCAGTACACGACCGAGGGCACCTCGGCCATGATCCAGCGTTGCAGACCGCGCTGGGTACCCAACCGGCTGGCGTCGACCAGCTCGAGGCACCGTTCGAGCTCCCACCGGGTGCGCACGAACGGCACCATGAGATGCACGTTGGGATATCGGTCGCGCACCTCCGCCAGGGCAGCCAGTTCGACGGTGAACAGCCCCGGATCCTTGATGTATCGGTAACAACCTCGATAACCGATCATGGGGTTCTGTTCGACCGGCTCGACGTCCTGCCCGCCGACAAGGTGTCTGAATTCATTGCTCCGAAAATCGGTGGCCCGGTATATCACCGGACGTGGGGCGAACGCTGCCGCAATCCGGCCGATGGCATCGGTCATCGTGGCGATGACCATCCGCTGTTCACCGCCGTCGATGAGGGCGCGGGGGTGGCGTCCGCCCAGGGCATCGGTGAGCATCAGTTCGGCTCGCAGCAATCCCACGCCGTCGACGTCGGTGGCAGCGATGGCCTCGGCATGCTGCGGCAGCGCCATGTTCACATAGATACGCGTCGCAGTGACCGGAGCCGGCGGTCTCGCCGCGGGGACTGTCGCGAGTGTCACCCGCGACGGCGCCGGTTGCCCGGCGGCGAGGACCTGACCGTGGGTACCGTCGACCTCGACCAGCGAGCCCGGCTGCAGAACGCTGGTGGCCGAGCGAGCACCGACGACACACGGAACCGACATTTCCCGCGCCACGATCGCGGCGTGACAGGTCATACCCCCACTTTCGGTCACCAGCGCGCCGGCACGACGGATCGTCGGCAGCCAATCGGGGTTGGTCATCGGCGCCACCAGTACCTCACCGTCACGCAACTGACGCCCTTCTTGCGGGTTGCGCAGGATGCGGACGCGACCCGTCGCATTGCCCGGCGCCGCGGACAACCCGCGCAGCAGCACCACGGTGTCGGCTCGGGCCGCTTGCGATGCGGTGGGTCCGAAGTCCGTCAGGGTCGTGATCGGCCTGGCCTGCACCAGCCAGGGCGTGTTTTCTTCGATGGCCCACTCGATGTCCTGCGGTTGTCCGTAGTGGCGTTCGACCGTGGCTGCCAGCTCGGTGAGGGCGGCCAGATCAGCATCGGACAAGACCCGGGCATTGCTCTGGGTCGGGGGCAATTCGACCAGTTCGTCGTGGCCGTCTTCACCGCGAACGATCTTGATCGGTTTGATGCCGATGTTGACGTCGACCACGCTGCCGGAGGACTTCTCGATGACATAGGTGTCGGGCTGGACCTTGCCCGACACCACGACCTCGCCCTGTCCGAACGCAGCTTCGATGACGATGTGACCGCGGTCGCCGGTGCTGGGATCTGCGGTGAACGCGACCCCCGCGCGGTCGGCCGCGATCATCCGTTGCACCACGACGGCCATCGCGGGATCACGGGTGAATCCGCGACTCGCCCGGTAGGTGAGCACTCGCGGCGTGAACAACGACGCCCAACACGCCACCACGGCCCCAACGAGTTCAACCTCGCCGATGACGTTGGTGATGGTCCGGTTCATACCCGCGAACGACGCGTCGCTGCCGTCCTCGCCGGCCGCCGAAGATCGCACCGCCACCGCCGGGTCCACACCGAGTGTGCGATAGGCGGCCACCGCCGCGCCGCGCAGATCGTCGGTCATTCCGGCGCCCTGCACCAACTGGCGCATCCGCTGGCACAGTTCGTCGAGCCGGGCGGTGTCCGCCACGTGGTCGAGTGCTTGGTGATGAAGATCGGCGAGGTCGGTATCGACACCCGCGGCCCTCATCGAATCGCGGTATGCGCGGCAGGACAGCGTGAAACCAGGCGGCACGGGAAGACCCGATGCGATGAGTTCACCGAGATTCGCGCCCTTACCGCCCACACTGTCGGCGTCGGTCAATCGGATATCGGCCAGGCTGCGCACGACCACGGTGGCCACGCCGGTCATCGCGGCACCGTCAGCAGCACCTTGAGCGCCCCGGTCTCGGCCGGCCTACTGAAAACGTCATAGGCGGTCTCGATCTCGTCGAGGCCGAAGCGATGTGTGATCATCCCAGCGGTGTCCAGCCGATCTGCCGCCACGAGATCGATCAGCGTCGGAGTCGCGCACGTGTCGACCAAACCGGTGGTGATGGTGAGATCCTTGATCCAGATGTCCTCCAGGTGCAGGGTCGCGGGGGCACCGTGTACCCCGATGTTGGCGACATGGCCTCCTGCCCGCGTCAGCCGGACGGATTCCTCGAATGTGGCCGGGGTCCCGACCGCTTCCATCACGCAATCGGCTCCCAAGCCGCCGGTCAGTCGATCGACCACCTCGTGTGCCGACTCAGAGCCCGGATTGACCAGCACATCGGCGCCGAACTTGCGCGCTGCCGCCAACCGGGTGTCTGCAGTATCGATACACACGATGGTGCGCGGGCTGTACAGCCGGGCGGTGAGAACCGCCGCCAGCCCTATCGGACCTGCGCCGACGATCGCCACCACATCACCGGGGCGTACCGCCGCGTTGAGCACACCCACCTCGTAGGAGGTCGGCAGGATATCGGCGAGCATGACCATCGCGTCGTCGCTCACACCTTCGGGCACCTTGTGTGTCGAATTGTCCGCGAACGGCACACGCACATACTCGGCCTGCACACCGTCGATGAGGTGTCCGAGTATCCAGCCCCCGCCGCCCAGGCACTGTCCGTAACGCGATTCACGGCAATAGCGACACCGTCCGCAGGCACTGATGCAGGACACCAGGACACGGTCGCCAACCGTCAGTGTCTCGACGGCCGAACCTACCGAGGCCACAGTTCCCACTGCCTCGTGTCCCAGAACTCGCCCCGGAGTCACCTCGGGCACATCGCCTTTCAAAATGTGCAGGTCGGTACCGCATATGGTGGCGGCATCGACACGGACGATGACGTCACCCGGATGCTGGACACGCGGATCAGGCACCTCCTGCCATGACCGGCGTCCGGGCCCCTGATAGACAAGAGCTTTCACGGCATATCCCTTTCTGTCGGTGATCCGCTGCCGGTCAGATGCCCGTGCAACAGATCTTTCGCGCTTCGGCGACGCTCATCTGCAGCGGGCGACTGGTGTCGACGCGATGGGCCTCTACCCAGTCATCGAGATTCGGCGTCAGCGGCTCGGCCAACTCGGTGGTGGCATCCGAGGACGTCGGACCACGCCGGGCAATGCGCGACCTGGCCTCGTCCAGGCTTGTCGTACAGACGAATTCGAGAACGGGAACCGTCAGATCTTCGGCGATCGCACGCGCGGCGGCGCGATGCCGCGCAGCACGCCATGTTCCGTCCAGAATGACGGTGTGGCCACCGGCGAGTAGCTGCTGCGTCCGGCGGAAGACTTCGTCATAGACCCGATCGACATTCTCGCGGGTGTAGAGGCCCGATTGCAGGGTTCCCGGCCGGCCGCCTATCCGACCACGCTCGCGCAGTTCACGCCTGATGTCGTCGGTCGACAACACCTGTGCGCCGATATCGTCGGCCAACCTGCGCGACAGCGTGGTCTTTCCGGTGCCAGGTCCGCCCCCGACGATGATCAATCGGACACCCGCCATGCGCAGATGTTCCAGGGCGATCGTCAGATGTCTGCGGGCGTCATGTCCGGCCTCAAGATGTCCCTGAGACACCCGGATACAGTCCACCTTCGCGCGTACCGTCGCGCGATAACTGATGTAGAAGTGCACGAGCTCCGGCGGAGCGTCATCTCCGGCGTGCCGGCGATACCGATCGAGAAAGTACACGCCGAGGTCTCGTCGGCCGAGGAACTCCAGATCCATTGCCAGGAAAGCGGCGTCGTCGATCCCGTCGACATGACGCAGGTCGTCGTCGAACTCCAGGCAGTCCAGCAGGGCGGGACCGTCTTTCAGACAGTAGATGTCGGCGGCCTGCAGATCGCCATGACCGTCGACGATCCGCCGTGCATCGATGCGGGGCGCGAAGACATCTCGCCGTGTGGCGACGAATTCGGCGAACAGATCTTCCAACTCGGCGACCCCGGTGGCCGGCAGCACGTCGGGTGTATATCCGCGCAGCTCGGCGAGATTCTCTCGCCAGCGAGCACTGACGGCGTCCACGGTCGCGCACGCGTCGACCCGATGACCTCGGTCGGCGGTTCGATGAAACTCTGCGAGGCGTGTGGCGATGGCATCCAGTTCCGATTCCACCGGGGCGTTTTCGGCAATCAGGGTGGCCAGGCAGCGGGCAGCGGGATGGCGACGCATCACGATGATCGGTTCGTCGGCCCGGTCCGGCAAACCGGCCAGGTGAGCGATGCCGAGATAGCTCGACGGTGCGATTCGTCGATTCAGGGTGAGCTCACGTCGACAGACATACTCTCGGGCGTCAACTGTGCTGAAATCGAGGAAGTCGGTGACCACGGGCTTCTTGAGTTTGTAGGCGCGGTCGCCGAAGAGGATGACGAGACCGGTGTGGGTTTCATGGATGGCTGCGGGAGTTTCCGAATCTGTCATGCGGGATGGCCAGTCGGACACAGCGCTCATGAGGTCGATCGTGCTGCATCACCACCTCCGCCGGAAGCTGCCGAGCGTCCTCGGGCGGCCGCCGATGGTCCCTGCACAGCGGGGACCAAAGTCACACCGTCGATGCAGGCGGCCACCGACGCCGCTGAAGGGACCGCCGCAAAAAGGGACCGCCGCCAAAAGGGACAAAGGACCCTTTCCCATCGGTGCCGGCCGGGCCATCGTCGAGACCAGACCAGACCACCGGCATCAACGAGAGGATCGAGCATGCCCGGGACCGCGATGGAGCGACAACTTCTGGAGCGGTCGCTGCGGCTGGCCTGCCGGGCACCGTCCTTCCACAACAGCCAGCCGTGGCAGTGGGTCCTCACCCCGGACGGGCTCGATCTGCATCTGGACCCACGACAGTTGGTGGCCTCCGATGCGTCGGGTCGCCAGGCAGTCCTGAGCTGCGGCGCCGTCCTCGACCACTTCCGGGTGGCGTGCGCGGCTGCAGGCTGGACCGCCGGTGTGACTCGCTATCCGAATCCGAATGACCACAAGCACCTGGCATCCATTGCCTTCAGTCCGATGAGCTTCGTGACCGAGGGGCACCGACATCGCGCCGATGCGATCCGTCGTCGGCGAACGGACCGTCTTCCCTACGGCCCGCCGCAGGATTGGGATTCCTTCGAACCGACGCTGCGGCGCACCGTGGGAGACTCGGTCCTGATCGATGTCCTGGGACCACAAGCCCATCCCGATCTCCAGAAGGCCGCTGCACTGAGCGAGGCGGCGCGACTGTACGACTCGGCCTATCACGCCGATCTGTTCTGGTGGACATCAGCACACGATGCAGAAGTCGGCATTCCACACAGTTCGCTGAACTCCGCGGCAGAGGACGAACGCGTCGCCATCGGCCGTCGCTTTCCGGTCACCCACCACCAGCCCTCCGGTGCCGGTCTGCGCACCGATGAATCACTGGTCATCGTGTTGTCGACATACGATGACACACCGTCGGCGGTCCTCCAGTGCGGCGAGGCGCTTTCGGCGGCACTGTTGTCGGCCACCATGGCCGGCCTGGCGACCTGCACATTGACCCATCTGACCGAAGTCCCGGCCAGTCTTGCGGTCGTCCAGCGCCTGACCGGTCGCGAGCTACCGCAGGTCCTGATCAGGACGGGCAGCACTGCCAGCAGTGCGCAGATCCCGCCACCGACGCCGCGCAGACCACTCTCGGAGGTCCTGATCGCGCGTACCTGACCGGTCGGCACGACGATGTGAACAGCACGACGATGTGAACGGCACGACGATGTGAACAGTTCGCGTGCAGCGTCATCGGCATCCGGCGGACCGAAATGAGGACCAGTGGCCCTATCCGAGAGCATCGGCATCCGGCATGTTTCACTCATGACCATCAAGGTGACGAGGGTTCTGGCAGTGGCCGCCCTGCTCTACGGTGCGCGGCAGTATTGGCGCAACTGGGGGACGACCAAAGACGAATGCGGAATCACGCTTCCCGGTGATGAGTTGCTGGCCAACCCCGTTGTGGTCTCGACCGAGGCTGTCTGGATCGATCGACCGCCGGAGCAGATCTGGCCCTGGCTGGTCCGGATGGGCACCAGCAACGACGGGATGTACACCTACCCCGCCACCGGCGCGAGGTTCGGCAACGCCCGAGACGGCGCGGGCGGGCCGACCACACCTCCGGTGGGGCTCGCCGTCGGAGACGGCGTGACCTTGGTGGCGTCGGGATTGTTCGGTCGTCGCGATGGCATCGTCCTGCCGGTGCAGCAGCTGATCACCGGCGAGTCGATCGTGCTACACGGTCGGCCGCCCACTGTCCCTTGGGATGTCGTGTGGTCCATTCACCTGCTACCGCGCTGGGATGACCGCTGCCGTGTCCTGGTGCGGACGCGTGTCGGGCTGCGACACCCGGGCGAGGTGATTTCCACGGTGTTGCTCGGTCCGGCGTTCTCCATGCTGACACGGCGGATGCTGCTGACCATCAAGCGACGGTGCGAGTCTGCCGGCGCGACGGCGGACGATCAGGTCGAGGTTGTCTCGATGTGACGGCGCCGCCATCCACCATCAGCACCTGGGTCGGCCGCCGGCTCCCCACGGTGCTCCTCGTTGCGACGTCGAGCGCTTTGCTGAGCGGGATCATATCGTGGCGATTCGGGACCACGGAGATGGCCGAGAGCTTCTGGACTGCAGCCATTCTCGTCGCGCTGATTCCCGCGCTGTGGTGGGTGGTGGCCGCTCTGCGGGACCGTCGGGTGGGCACCGATCTGATCGCGGTGCTGGCGCTCGTCGGCACGTTGGCCGTCGGTGAACATCTTGCCGGAGCACTGATCGCGGTCATGCTCGCCACGGGTCGCACGCTGGAGTCGGCGGCCGAGCGGCGTGCAACCAGGGATCTACGCGCCCTGACCGAACGATCACCCCGCCAAGCGCGCCGATTCAGCATCGACGGACTTGAGACCGTCTCGGTCGATGCACTTCTGCCCGGCGACCGGGTGGTGATCGGCCCCGGCGAGGTCGTGCCCGTGGATGGCGTGATCACCTCGGCGACAGCGACACTCGACGAGTCCGTACTCACCGGGGAGTCGGTGTACGCACAGCGGCAGTCGGGCGATGCGGTGCGCAGTGGCTCCGTCAACGCAGGTGCTGCCCTCGAAGTGACCGCCTCGGCAACGGCCGCCGACAGCGCATACTCCGGGATCGTGCGACTGGCACAGGAGGCAGCCGCCCACAACGCACCGGTCGTTCGGTTGGCCGACCGATTCGCCGCCTGGTTTCTCCCACTCACCCTCTTGATCGCCGGAATCGCTTGGCTGGCCGGTGGTTCCGCGGAGCGCGCGGTCGCGGTACTGGTTGTGGCCACCCCGTGTCCGTTGTTGCTGGCGGCGCCGGTGGCTATCGTGTCGGGGCTCTCCCGCGCGGCGCGTATCGGGGTCATCGTCCGCGGCGGCGGAGCGCTGGAGAAGCTCGGAAAGGCCAAGACCCTGATCCTCGACAAGACCGGCACGGTCACCACCGGGCACCCCGTCAGCACCGAGATCCGCAGCGCTGCCGGATGGTCGGCCGACGAAGTGCTGCGCGTCGCGGCCTCCGCCGACAGGTTCTCACCGCATGTGGTGGCCCACGCCATCGTCGATACCGCCCAACGACAGCGACTACAGCTGAGTGTGCCTTCGGACGTGAAGGAAACAGCGGGCACCGGCACGGTCGCAACCGTGGACGGCGCACGGGTGACGGTAGGCAATCAGGCCCTGCCCCCACGACATCCGGACTGGGCCGTTTCCGCATTGGCGCACGCTCGGCTCGACGGCGCCATCATCGCCTGGGTTTCTGTCGACGATGAGCTGATCGGTGCGATCCTGTTGAACGATCCGCTTCGCAGAGACGCTCCTCGCACGCTACGTCGTCTCCGCGCCGCGGGTATCACACGGATGGTCATGCTGACCGGCGACCGATTGGCCCCCGCCGAACACATCGCGGCGCTGCTCGGACTCGACCACCTGTCTGCCGACCAAACACCGGCCGACAAGGTCGCCGGTGTTCGACGAGAGCGCGAGAAGGCCGTGACCGCGATGATCGGTGACGGAGTCAATGACGCGCCGGCCCTGGCGGCGGCCGATGTCGGGATTGCGCTCAGCGGGTACGCGTCGACCGCCAGTTCGGAGGCGGCCGACATCGTCCTGGCGACCGGGCGCATCGACCGTCTCGCCGATGCCATGCTGATCGCGCGCCGGTCGCGCACCATTGCCTTGCAGAGTGCGGGCGTCGGCATGGCGCTATCCCTGGTGGCGATGATCGTCGCCGCACTCGGGCTACTACCGGCCGTCTACGGGGCGCTACTGCAAGAGCTGATCGACGTCGCCGTCATCCTGAACGCGCTGCGTGCGTTGCGCGTCCACGGACTGGGCTCCCCCGCACTGGAACCCGAGACCGAGGTTTTGCTTCGTCGCTTCTCCGCCGATCACGAGCATATGCGTGGTGGTCTGGCCATCCTCCGCACGGGCGCTCGCGGGTTGCTGGAAAGTACGTTCACCGAGGCGTTGCCACTGGTACGCGATGCCGACGCATTCGTCCAAGACATCATCTTGCCGCATGAGAGAGCCGAGGACCGGACCTTGTACCCGGCATTGGCGACCCCGTTGGGCAGTACGGAGGCGACCGCGACCATGAGCCGGATGCATGCCGAGATCAATCACCTCGCACGACGCTTACATGCCCAAGTGTCACTTGGGGAGCGCACCGGGGGCAGCGAGGTGCAGCGCGAGGACATGATCGCCTGCCTTTATGGCCTCGATGAACTGTTGACGCTGCACTTCGCTGCCGAGGAGGAGAATTACTTCACCTTGCTCTCTTCGGATCCAGCGGCGATTCGCACGACATCACAACCAGATGGTGACGTTCTTCGCTAGCCCACCCGCCGCATCGAATCCATCTGCGCACACGCGATTCCTGTACAGGTCGCCAGGGAAGGAGCAGATGCAAAATGCCAGGCCTGTCCCGCGCCGTCTCGATCCACACCTCACGATGGTCGCCGGTTCGGCGGTGATCCGCGCACACCTCTTCGCGCGGCGACCGGCAAATTCGCCATCACGCGCTCCAGTAACGCGCCGTAGGCGCTGCCGTCATCATGCAAGCACCGATAGCCGCGATGGAGCAGGAATGCATCAAGGCGTCGGTCGATCGGCCAGTGCGCATAGATCTCGTCGGTGAATTCGGATCGCAGAAACTGCCACGCCACATCGTCCAATTGCCCGTCCAATTGCCCCGGGGTCGGCGCGGTTCGGTACCTCGATCTCATCTTCGCTCCTGCCGAAGTTGGCTCCTCCCATCGTTTTCGATCCGGCTCATGGTGAGGTAGAGACCAAAGTCACCGCTTCCCGACCCAAGGTCTCAGGTCCCCGCACTGACGCTGCTGTCTACGCTGCCGAGTTGTACGGGTCCTTGTCGAGCATCCAGTGACGGAGATCCAGAACGCCAACCGGCACAAGCCTTCTCCATTCTGGATGGGCGAATCGCACAGTATGAATCATCTTGTTGCACAGGTCTGACCACGTCAGAGGCCACCGCCGAGCGAGCGCGGGATCTGATCGAGAAAGGCTGTCACTCCCGCGTTTCAGATTGTGCTGCTTGCCCACTCGCGCCCAGGGACTCCGGCCCCGCTGGGCGCAGTCGGAGACGATGCTCCACCACCATCCGCGCCACGTCGGCCATTCGCTCTCCGCGATGGTATGCGTGGGTCCGCAGCATTACCAGCGCATCCACCACAGGTATGCCGAGCTGGACCGATAACATGCCGGTGGCTTGGTGGACCTCGGCGCGCCAGAGCTCAGGTCCGGATGGCTCGGTCCGATCGCCACCGGGTTGCGCCACGATTCCACTGCGAGAATCGATGAGCAGCAGCAGAGCCGTGTCCGCGAAGATCAGTGCATCGACCAGCTGTTCATGGTCGAGGACACAGGGTGTTCGCTGGAACAGGTCCAAGACTCCCACCTGCAGCGCTCCCAGCGTCAGCGGGAGACTGTAGATCGCCCTGATCCCCAGTCGGTCGGCCTCCGCACCGAACAGCGGCCAACGTCCGGCTGCACGTGCCGCTGCGAGATCATCGACAAGAACCGGTCGCCCGGAGTGCAGCGCCTCGAACGCAGGCCCCTGCCCGATGGTGATCTGCCGCTCCTCCAGCTCGGCGGTGCATCCGCCGGTAACACACACTGGCTCCAAATTACGCAGACCACCGGTCAGCAGCAGG
This sequence comes from Arthrobacter sp. SLBN-53, assembly GCF_006715585.1. Lineage (NCBI taxonomy): Bacteria > Bacillati > Actinomycetota > Actinomycetes > Micrococcales > Micrococcaceae > Arthrobacter > Arthrobacter sp. SLBN-53. The sequence goes on along the minus strand of NZ_VFNN01000001.1, from coordinate 3,895,305 downwards.
CTGGCCCCGCTGACGCCCAAGGTCTCCGCGCAACTGGAACAGGCGTGCGCCGCGGTTATGGACAGTCCCTCACGCGCGGCCCGCAGAACGATCGTGTTCCACACGTGGCCATTCCGTCCGGTCATCACTGTCGCACCCGCCCGACCTCAGCAGTCCGTGGGCGGGCGACACTGCGTGCTCGCAACGGACTTCGATGTCATGGATTCCGAAGATCAAACAGCATGGCGCATCTCACCCTCGGCATGCTCGGATGGATTGACGTCGTGCTGCGGCGACGGCATCCAACCGATATAGGTCAGATACAGACCTAGCAGCGCCATGACGATATACAGCTCCTTTCACGGGTCGGCACAGTCGCCTACTTCTGGTCGCCATCCGAGGTGTTCAAGGCGCGATCAGCACTCCGGATGAGCTTCTTGTTGAACTGATACTGGGCACTGGCCAGGTTCTCGGCGAGCTCGATCGCGGCATCGATGATCTTCGCCCGTAACGGATGAACCGCTTCCGGTATTGCGTCATCCACGGCCCTGGTGAACTTGCGAAGGGCATCAGCTGCCGCGTGCTGCCCGACGCGTGCAGAATCACGTACCTCATCGATCAGGTCGGCCGCCTCGGCTGCCGTGTCCTGTGAATCTCTGGTCTGCACCATGATTGGTCCTCTCTGGCGGGTCACCACCGCAACCGACACTATGGCGTCACACTTCCGTTCCACAGCGACCAAAGTCCCGAGCTCGGTAGTCCAAAGACCCAGATCTCCGATCACGCGATGCCCCGGAGTCGCCCGAGCCCCGACACCGTTGCGGCTCAGAGCATCGGGGCATACCAACGCAGCAATGTGCCTCCGGTGTCGACACATTGCACCGAGAAGCTGCCGCCTGTCTCGTCGGCCCGCCGACGCAGATTTGTCAGCCCACTGCTGGTCACATCGTCCGGGATACCGCGACCGTCGTCACGGACCTCGATACACAGATCATCGGCAGCACTGACGCTGATATCCACTCTGGTGGCATCGGCGTGGCGCACCACGTTGCTGACGGCCTCTCGGACCACCGCCTCCGCATGATCGGCCAGCGCTGGATCGACCGACGAGAGCGGGCCGGCATACCGCACGGTGGTATGCAGATCGGCGCCGGCGAATCCGGCGATCGCACTCTCGAGTCGTTGTCGAAACGTCCGGCCGTCGGCGTGACTTCCATGGAGGTCGAAGATCGCGGTGCGGATCTCGTGAATGACCTCCTGCAAATCGTCGACGGATTCCGCAAGGCGCTTCTGTATCTCAGCGGACCGAACGCGGCCGATGGTTCCCTGGATCGCGAGTCCGACGGCAAAAAGTCGTTGGATGACATGGTCGTGGAGGTCGCGTGCGATCCGGTCCCGATCGGTCAGGACATCCAGTTGTCGTAGCTGGTTCTGGCTGGTCGCCAACCGCCAGGCCAGAGCTGCCTGCTCGACGAACGCGGCCACCGTGTCGAGTTCGTCGTCGGTGAACAGCGGCGCCGCACGCGGCCGCAGCGCAACCAGCACCCCGGCCGTGATGTTCTGGGAGCGGATCGGAAGGACGAGCGCGGGTCCGGTGAGACCGCCATCCCCACCGAGGAGGAGACCGTCGACACGACGTGCCTCCTGCGTCGCGACGACCTCGGCAACCGCGGTTTCTGCGGTGGAAAGAACGACCAGCGGCAGCTTTTCACCTGTGCTGGCGACCACCACCAACTCTTGGCCGACGACAACGGGGGCGTTGGGATCGGCGCGCATGGCAACAAGGGTCGACACCGCCCCGCTGAGTACATGCGACTTGTCGGCGATCAGCTGGAACGCCGTCGACGGGTCGACACCCGAGAGCATCGCCGTTCCGATATCGCGGGTGGCTTCGATCCATGCGCGTCGTGTTTGCGATTGCTGGTACAGGCGCGCGTTCTCGATGGCGATGCCTGCCGCGGCGGCCAGTGCTTGCACCAGGATCTCGTCATCATCGGTGAACTGCTGACCACCGGCCTTTTCGGTGAGGTAGAGATTGCCGAACACCTCGTCGCGGATCCGCACCGGCACGCCGAGAAATGTCCGCATCGGCGGATGGTGGGCCGGGAATCCGACGGAATCAGGGTGCTGAGAAATGCTGTCCAGCCGGATCGGCTTGGGGTCGTCGATGAGAACCCCGAGAACACCACGCCCCTCGGGCAGATGCCCGATCTGCTCGCGGCTGGGTTCGTCGATGCCGTGATAGATGAATTCGACGAGTTCCCGATCACTACCACGGACGCCGAGCGCACCGTAGCGCGCATCGACCAGGTCGATGGCGGTGCGGACGATCGTTCGCAGCGTGTCATCGAGCTCCAGACCCGATGTCACGACGAGCATGGAATCCAGCAAACCGTCGAGCCGATCGCGTGTTTCCGCGATCTGTTCCATCCGATCCTGAACTTCCCCCAGAAGCTCGCGCAACCTCAGGTGGGATAGCGTCTCCCGCAGCGGTCGCATGCCCATCTCAACATCCGGTCTTCCCCCGACCACACCTCCATGGTGTCACCATTCGAGGTTCCTGGCGATGCATCAACTGAAATCATCCGCCCCGGATTCGCCGCTCGCCAGCACCGAGGCAAAGCAGCAATCGACCTGGTCCCTCGAATAGGCTGACGTTCCTGGGTTCTGCAGTTTTGCCGCGGCAGCAGCAACGCCGTACTGCACCGCTCTGCTCAGCGTCCAGCCGCGTACCAGGCCCACAGTCGCGCCGGCCACCATCGCGTCCCCCGCACCCACACCACTGACCACGCCCACCGGCACGGCCGGAAACCGAGCGAAACCGTCGATCGTGACCAGTAATGCGCCCCGCGCGCCCAGCGACACCAACACGACCTGTGTGACGCCACGGTCGATGAGTTCGCGGGCGCACCGAACCTGTTCCGCTGTGGTGGTGAGGTCACGGCCACTGCACTCACGGAGCTCGCGCACACTGGGTTTGAGCAGGAACACACCCGACGTCACGTGTGTCAGACCGCCGCCGGAGGTATCGAGAATCAGCGGCACACCCGCTCGGGTGCAGACATGTGACACTCGCTGGTAGAAGTCGGGGGCGACGCCGGGCGGCAAACTCCCGCTGGCGACCACGAAGCGCGCTGATTCGGCGACAGTCCGCAACGAATCCAGGCAGCGGTTCTGATCGGCGTCACCGAGCGCGGGGCCCGGCAAGACGAATCGAAACTGCTTGCCCGACGTGAGGTCGTTGACCGTGAAATCTTCTCGGGTGGCGCCGCAGACGACGATCGGGACTGCTTGGACACCGGTCTCCTCGACGAGTTCGATCAGCCGCTCTCCGACCCGCCCACCGGCGGTGAAGACGGCCGCGGTTCGAACGCCGAGGACATCGGCGAAGCGGGCGACATTGATACCCCCGCCACCGGCATCGCGTCTTTCGTCACGACAACGGATCTTCTCGGTGGGTCGGACTTCCTCGGCGTCGACCGTGATGTCGACCGCGGGGTTCATCGTCAAGGTGACGATGGCCGGCGATGTCACAGACCCGTCGGATACGTTTCGGGCGTCTCGCCCTCGACCCACACGCTGGTGGGCTCGAGTGGTTCGACCGCCGTCGTCCGGTCGACATGGATGATCCCGTCGAACTGTTCACCCGGCCTGACGTGGTAATAGTGGCTCTGCCGCTCGGTGGCGGGCAAATAGATGACCCCGATCGCACGGGCGAGGCGCACGGCATCCAGCGGCTCGGTCGCGGCTCGGCTGATCATCGGGGAGACCAGGAAGTCCGGTCGATCGACTTCATGGAACAGCTCTTCGAGGCTGCCCTTGAGGGCCGGCCGGACCACCTTCCGTTCGGCGGTTCCGCCCCATTCGCCGGCGGCCGTCACGGTGCCGGAATACGTGCTGAAACCGATCAGCCGCGCGTGACCACCATAGGTCTCACGGACCAACTGACCGAGAGTCAGCTGACCATCGCCGCCGACCTCTGTCGCGCGTGCATCGCCGACATGAGAATTGTGGGCCCACACGACGATCCGAGCGGGCGCACCATCACCATGGCGGTCCAGATGTCCCGACAACGCCTCGAGCGTCTGCGCCATGTGCCGGTCGCGCAGGTTCCAGGAGGTGACCCGGCCACCGAACATCGCCCGGTAGTACACCTCGGCATCCCGCACGGTCTGGGCATTCTGTTGGGCGTAGAAATGCTCGTCCTCGGCCGGCAATCCGTCCCGGCTCAGGTAGCTCATGGCATTGCGCTGAAGTTCGACCAGCTGCTCGACAGCCTGTCTCTCACATGACAGGCCCGCACCGAATGCCGCCGCGAAACCGTAGGCCTGTCCGTCATCGGCGGAGGTGTGATCGAAACAGGCATACCGTTCACGAGCACGTTGCGCGGCATCGGGATCGACATTGTCGAGATAGCCGATCACTTCCCGCATCGAGCGGTGCAGACTGTAGAGGTCCAGACCGTAGAAGCCGGTTTCTCGACCGCCACCACCCCTCATCTGCTCGTTGTGCGCCCGCAACCAACCGACGAAGTCCCGCACGACGGTGTTGCGCCACATCCAGCTCGGAAATCGCTCGAAGCCGCTCAACGCCTGTTCGGCGGAGGTATCGGCGCCCCGGCCATGAACGTAGCGGTTCACCCGGTAGGCGTCCGGCCAGTCCGCTTCTGCGGCGACGGCGCAGAAGCCCTTGTCGCGAATCAACCACTTGGTGATCTCGGCCCGAGCCTCGTAGAACTCACGGGTGCCATGCGAGCTCTCCCCGATCAGAACGATGCGTGCGTCACCGACGAGCTCTTCGAGCGCGTCCGCGGGCGGTACCCCGCCGGGGGCATCCACGACAGACCTGTCCAGGACTTCGGCGGCCGTTTCGGCCAGGCGGATTCGCGCGGTGGCGATTCCGGAGGTCGGCGTGCCGAGTAAGGTTCGCACCTCGTCGTCGGTGACCTGGGTGAAATCCCAGAAGGATTCACCCACCGCGCGAAAGGGGGTCGGCATCGAAGCACATACGACGTCATCGACGATGCCGGCGAACTCCCGACAGGTCGATTCCGGCGCGGCGGGCACCGCGATCACGATCTCGGCCGGTTGCAGTTCGCGCAGCGCCAAGACCGCCGCCAGCATGCTCGACCCGGTGGCCAACCCGTCGTCGACCAGAATCACCGTCTTTCCGGCGAGTTCCAGCGGTGGGCGATCACCTCGATAGGCAGCTTCACGACGGGCCAGTTCGCGCCCCTCCCGCTCGGCGACATCGCGCAGCAGCTGAGGCGAAACCCGCAGCCCGCGTACAACATCGTCGTTGACGACGACACGTCCGCCGCTGGCCAAGGCCCCCATCGCGAACTCGGGGTGCCCGGGTGCCCCGAGTTTGCGCACGATGACGGTATCCAACGGCGCTCCCAGTGCCGCCGCCACCTCCCATGCCACCGGAATGCCGCCCCTGGCAAGGCCGATGACGACCAGCCCTGACCGGCCGCGGTAGCCGTCGAGCAGTCCCGCCAGAATTCGGCCGGCGTCGCGACGATCACGGAAAACGTGCCTCGAACGTTCCTGATCGCTCATCGGCACGGTCGTCATCGTCGTCTCCTCGGATCGATCAGCCGAGCACGGGATCTAGCGCAGGTCGGGACGACTCTCCAGCCACGCTGAACCGAAAACGCCTGCCCGTGATGTTGTGTGGCCGGATTCTGACGTAGTTGTCCTTGTCCGAGCTGGTCCACGGCACCAACCCGACCCGCTCCGCCTCGGCGATGTCCTCGGGGTCACGTAGCAACGCCGCCGTGCCCGACACGATGACGCTCCACCCCTCGCTGATTCCGTGGTCATCCGCCTCGAACAACACGTTGTGGTTGATCGCCGCACTCACCAACTTCGTGCCTTGCGCAGTCCGAAACAGCACCGTTCGGTTCTGAACCGCGAAGTTCACCGGGAAGATCGCCGGTCGACCCTCGACGCTGGTGACAAGCCGACCCAACGCATGGGCGGCCAACAGGCTCCAGCATTCCGGTGCGGACAGGATGGACATCGACTGGCTGTCGTCGGTCATAGGTCGACTGTAAACAGCACGACGATCCGAGGCTGAGGCACAAAGTCCTCTTTTCTGGGAGCGAAAGACTCCTGATCCGGCGCCGCACCGCTGTGGCGTCGGATTCACCAGGAAACGCCGGCGGCGGGATGTCGGGCACGCGCTGGGTTCGGTCAGGACCCCGGTTGCCGAGTCCGCGTCGGCTCCGGTGGACGTGATCCGTCCTCAGACTCGATTCTCATTGCGAGTGCCGATGACTCGTCGATGGTCGGCGTCCGAGTGCGACTCATCGATACCGACGAGCCCGGCACATTCAGGAGCGGCGGGCGACGATGACGGGACCGGAGGCAAGCTGGACCACTGCCCAACTCACCGAGCCGAGCAGCATGCCTGCGAACCCGCCACGTCCGTGGCTTCCCACGACGAGCAACTGCGCACCGCTGGACTGTTCGATCAGCGCGTGCACAGGGTTGTCCTGACCAACCACACGGTGAACGGTGACGTCGGGATAGCGTTCCGCCCAGCCGGCGATCCGTTGTGCCAGTTCCTCTTCCGCTTGCTCCACCTGGCCACCACGTGTGACATCTGAACCGAAGTCCCCGCTGTTGGTCCACGTGTGCACGGCGACGAGGTCAACCCCACGGCGTGAAGCTTCGTCGAACGCGATGGCAATGGCCAGCTCCGACGCCGGCATGGCGTCGATACCGACCACGACCGGCCCGTCCCCATTCGCAGCACCGGTTTCGCCGTGAATCACGGCTACCGGGCTGTGCGAGTGATGTACCAGTGCCGAGCTGGTGGAACCCAACAGCAGGCGTGCCATGCCTCCGCGTCCACGGCACCCGACGACCATCAGATCGGCGTCTTTGGAAATATCGATCAGCGCAGTCATTTTGGGCCCTTCGCGAACCAGCGTCTTGACCTGCCCATCTCGCAGTTCCGATGCGACAGCTCTGACATGCCGGCTGGCTCGCTCGACGATGTCCTCGGCGATTCTGTCCCGTTCGGCCAGATACTCGACCGAGGTCGGAAGGTCGATCCATGGCCCCGCCTCGTCGGATGGCTTCACGTAGACCAATGTCAGCGTGACGTTCCGAAGTACCGCTTCGTGTGCCGCCCATGCCGCCGCGAGATCGGCGGTCGATGAACCATCGACCGCCGCCACAATGCCGTCCAGGTTCGTGGTGAAGAGGAATGTCATAGTGGTCTCTCCCGTGAGATGTCGACCGCCCGGTTTCGGATACAGTCCGACGCTAATCTCGCCGAATGACCGTTCTCGGGAGGCTTAGGTCCCTGAGAACCGAGGCGAAAGTCCTCATCCGGCCGGCGTGATCATCGCGAGGTCACCGTCCAAGCGGCGGTACAGCACGCTCGCCCGCCCCTGCGCCGCATCGATAAAGAACACGAACGGCAGCTTCAACACATCCAAGCGCTGTATCGCGGCGTCCTCACGCAGGCACGGCACCCGATGCGGACTGATGGTGACCAACTCAGTGAAGTCCGCCAACTCGCCGGCGACATCCGGTGTGACGAGGGCGAGCCGCAGCCCGGTCGGCCCACCGTGATACACCACAGCCGCTGTGCCACTGCCGATCTCGTTGAACAGATGAAATCTGTAGTCGAGCAGCGTCATTTCGATCACCGCGTCGTCGACACTGCAAGGAGCCATGGCATAGGACTTGCGCCGGACGATACGAGCCGTATCGGACATCCGCGGCAACGGGGTCGGTGAATCCGTTCCGTGACGCCACGGCGGAGCAGCCGCAGGCCCGCGCGATGGCTCCCGCAGCGCACACACATCCGCCAGCCGGCGTCGCATGCGCGCCTCCAGCTTGTCGATCGCTTCACGCATCGATCCGGCCCCGACCTGCGCTCGGACCACACGGCCATGCACCTCGAAGTTGCCCTGAGCGGTGACGGCGCAGCCGTGATCTGCGTGACCCCGCTGCTTGAGCCTGACCCGCCCGCGAGTGATCGGATATCGGGTGAGCCCACCGATCTTCGAACGAACGTACTCCGAGACGTCTGCAGGCGCGCCCGTGACGGTGAGATCGAGCTCGGCGGGTGAGGGAACGGCATCTGCCTGATTGCTCATGCCACCGTTGGTATACGCATCCGCCGGCTGCGATAAGTGCCGAAGGTCACCGACCTTTCCGGATCCTTTGCGGTGTACCTCAATCCCGGACGCTAGGCAGCGGACCCGTCATCGGGATGCGCATGTCGATACGCCGCCACAGCGGTCGGCAGGGTCATGAAGATATGGTCTTCGCCGATGCTGTCGAGTAGCTCACCGGCATCGAGTGCAGCGCGGAGATCCTGCTTCACCCTGGCCATCGCGAAGACGACACCACGACGGGCGCAGTCTCGGCGGAGGTGGTCAAGGGCGTCGAGCGCGGTGGCGTCGACCTCGACGTTGGACTCGGCGTTGAGTACGAACCAATGCACCGGTCGCGGGGCGCCGTCCAAGGCGGCAAGTGCGCGCCGGTGAAAGTCCGCGGCATTGGCGAAGAACAGCGGTGCGTCATAGCGATACACGAGCAAGCCCGGTATCAAGGTGGCGTCGGGATAGTCATCGACATCGTGCATCCCGGCAACTCCTGGCACGAATCCCTGCACGCCGTCGTGCGCATGTCCGAGTCGACGCAACAGATCGGCAACCGATAGGGCGATCGCGACCAACACTCCGTAGAGCACTCCCAGCGCCAGCACGGCTACCGTCGTCGCCAGTGCGAGGAGCAGTTCACTCCTGCGAAAAGCAGCCAGCCGCCGGAACTCCCCGAGTTCCACCAGCTTGGTCGCGGCGAAGACCACCAGCGCACCCAGCGCCGCGGTCGGGATGGCGGCCATGACGTCTCCCCCGACCATGAGTACGACAGCCGTCACGGCGAACACCACCAGCGAGTACATCTGGGTGCGCGCACCAGCGGCGTGCGCCAGTGCCGTGCGACTGCCGCTGGAGCTTATCGGAAATCCGCGGAAGACGGCGGCGAGCAGATTACAGACACCCAGAGCTCGCAGTTCGACCTGAGGCTCGATGTCATCCGTACCGGCCCGCGACGCAAATGCTCTGGCGGTCAACACATTGTCCGAGAAAGCGACCATCGCAATGCCCACCGCGGGGATGATCAGATCACGTATCGACTCGGCGGAGACCATCGGCCAGCTCGGCAACGGAATCCCCGACGGGACGGGGCCCACGAGTTCGATGCCCTGCAAGGTATCCGCGAAAACCGCAGCCGCCACGCTCGCTGCCAGTAAGCCGATCAGTGGTCCCGGTAGCCGCGGTGCCCACCGATCCAAGAGCAGGATGAGCGCCAGCACAGTCAGACTGAGAACGACCGTGGGCCAATGCACTCCAGTCAGTGAGGCGTCGAAGGATACCAACTGATCGCGCACCGACAGACCGGTCACCAATCCCGCGGTGAGCCGGCCCAACTGACTTATCACCATCATCGCGGCGATCCCGGCCAGATACCCGACCAGGACCGGACGCGACAGCAGATTCGCGAGATAGCCGAGCCTGAACAGTCCCGCGAGCAGGCAGATGGCACCGACGAGCAGTGCCAGAGTCGCGGCGTATTGCGCATAGCGGGCCGGATCGCCAACCCCGACGGTCGCTGTCAGGACGGCGGCCGTCATCAACGCAGTGGTCGATTCAGGGCCGACAGACAACTGTCGCGATGAACCCATCAATGCGTAGATCAGCAACGGCGGCAACGCCGTCCACAGCCCGGCGGCCGGAGGCAGCCCGGCGAGAGTTGCGTAGGCCAGCGCCTGGGGCACAAGGTAGGCCGACACCGTCAAGCCGCCCAGCACGTCGCCCCGCAACGCGGAGCGGCGGTAGCCGCGAAAGCCCGCCAGCCCCGGCAGGGCGCGGTCGACCCAACTGGTGGCGGCCATGGCCCTCCGCTTCCTCCGGTCGTCGTATCGGCGAACGCTAGCTGATCCCGGATCAGTTCGTCGACGGACGTATGTCCCTGGCGGAAAGGGACCTAAGCCTCCTGTACCAGCACGGTGGGCGGATCTACGGTCGGTTCAGGTCCGCGCCAAGGGTCGGATCGCCGACTCGAGGAGCTGTAGATGAATTCGCACCGCGGGATCGTCGTCGGGGTGGACAACTCACCCGACGCGCTGCGAGCCGTGAAATGGGCCGCCGTGGAAGCGGTCATGCACAACGTTCCGCTCACGCTGGCCCACATAAGGTCGAACGCGCGCGCACTGACTTGGTATGAGGTATCCGTCGCCGATGAGTTGGAGCGGTTGGCCGCCCAGCACGGCCGCGAAGCGCTCGACGCCGCGACCGAGGCCGCCGAAGGCGCGGTGACCGACCGCGGGCCGTTGACGTTGCGCGAGCAGGTCACCGACGGCAACGCGGTGTCGACGCTCACCGATCTGTCCAAGGACGCACAGATGCTGGTCGTCGGCAGCAGGGGGCTCAGCCGCGTCGGGCGGGCGGTCCTCGGCTCGGTGAGCTCCGCCTTGATCCGCCATGCGCATTGCCCCGTCGCCGTGATCCATCCGGTCTCCGACCCGCAGGCCCAGTCCGCCCAGGCGCCCGTCGTCGTCGGTATAGACGGGTCGCCCGCGTCAGAAGTTGCCGTCGCGGTGGCCTTCGACGAGGCGTCTCGGCGTGGCGTGGAGTTGATCGCCGTACACACCTGGAGCGATCTCCAGGTGTACGCCTACCCGGGCGATGAATGGACGGTTTTCCAGCCGCAGGCCGAGGCCGAACTCTCCGAGCGCCTCGCCGGATGGCAGGACCGCTACCCCGACGTGCCCATCCGGCGTGTGGTGGTCCGCGACCGCCCTGCGCAGCAGCTGCTCATGCAGGCAGAATCTGCGCAGCTGGTGGTCGTCGGGAGCCATGGCCGGGGCGGATTCGCCGGCATGCTGCTCGGCTCGGTCGGTTGCGCGGTCGCCGAATCGGCCACCGCACCGGTGATCGTGGCGCGGTCGTGATGACCGGACCCCGGTAACCGGGCCTACGCCTCGACGCCGGCCTTGATGGCCGCCAGGGTCTGCGGGATCCCGCTGAGCGCCAGCTCCGAGCGCGTCGCGATCTGCGCGTCGGCATCGGCGCCGAAGCGCTCCCGGAACCCTTCGATGCCCTTGGGCAGGAACCGCCAGTACTGAGTCAGCATCGTGCCGTCACCGGCCGGTTCCATGGTGAAGCCCCACCGGACCCACCCGTTGTTGACCTCCCAGGCGAACTCCTGACCCGGTACGGCCGCGACGACCTGGCTGCGGGTTTCCCAGGTGCGCTCGGGCAGCACGTTCCGACCGGTGAACCATGCGCCGGCCACTGCGCCGGCCGCCGGGTCGTCCCACCAGCACTCCTTGCACACCGGACTCCACTGGCCCATCCGGGTGATGTCGGAGACCAGGTCGTATGTCGCGTGCACGTCCAGGGCGAGATGGATGGAATCGGAGTATTCGAGGGCCGTCACACGCGGCAGTCTAGGCCGATGGTGCGCGACGTTCGCCGTCAGCGATCAGGCTGGGATAAGAAGTGGACGTTCAGCGCATAATCATCAGTGATGCCTGACGCCGAGCGCCAACCCCGCAAGCCCGTGATCCTCTCCGTGGACGACGATCCGGCCGTGTCCCGCGCCGTGGCACGCGATCTGCGTCGCCACTACGGCGAGCGATACCGGATCGTGCGCGCCGAGTCCGGCCCCGATGCCCTGGACACGCTGCACGAACTGAAGCTGCGCGGCGACACCGTCGCCGTGTTCGTTGCCGACTACCGGATGCCGCAGATGAGCGGTATCGAGTTCCTCGAGGCCGCGATGGACCTGTATCCGATGGCGCGGCGGGTCCTGCTCACCGCGTACGCCGATACGACGGCCGCCATCGACGCCATCAACGTCGTCGATCTCGACCATTACCTGCTCAAGCCGTGGGATCCGCCCCAGGAGAAGCTCTACCCGGTGATCGACGGCCTGCTGGAGTCCTGGCACGCCGCAGGCGATCACGCCATCCCTTACACCAAGGTGATCGGCCACCAGTGGAATCCGCGGTCCTGGGATGTGCGTCAGTTCCTGGCCCGCAACGGCTATCCCTTCAAGGCGTTCACCGCCGAGGAACCCAAGGGCCGCCAATTGCTCGAGGCGGCCGGGCTGGACGGTAGACAGCTGCCGGTGGTGATCACCGAGGACGGCAAGCCGATGGTCGAACCCACCGACACCGAGCTGGCCACCATGCTCGGCCTGTCCACCAACCCGTCCCTGGAGATGTACGACCTGGCGGTCATCGGCGGCGGGCCGGCCGGGTTGGCCGCCGCGGTCTACGGCGCGTCCGAGGGTCTCAACACCGTCCTGATCGAGCGCGCGATGACGGGTGGTCAGGCCAGCCGCAGTTCCCGGATCGAGAACTATCTCGGCTTCGAGAACGGCATCTCCGGAGTCGATCTGACGACCACGGCCCGCCGGCAGGCCGAGCGCTTCGGCGCCGAGGTGATCACCACCCGCCAGGCCCTGCATCTGCAGGCCGGTGAGATCGGGACGGCGCGCATGATCACCTTCTCCGACGATTCCGCCGACGGCGAGGGCCGGCGCACCATCGGCGCCCGGGCGGTCATCCTCGCCACCGGTGTCGACTACCGGGAGTTGACGGTGACGGGCTGTTCGGCGGCCGAGGAGTCCAATTTGATCGGGCGCGGCGTCTATTACGGCGCCTCGGTGTCCGATGCCGCCGAATGCGCCGGGGAAGAGGTCTACATCGTCGGCGGCGCCAACTCGGCAGGGCAGGCGGCGATGTTCATGTCCAGGACCGCCAAGAGGGTCACCATGCTGGTGCGGGGCCCCTCGCTGGAGGCATCCATGTCCTACTACCTGATCCAGCAGATCGAGGCCAACGACAAGATCGAGGTCCGCACCTGCACCGAGGTGGTCGGCACCACCGCCGCAGACGACCACCTTGTCGGGCTCACACTGGCCGACCGCAAGTCCGGTGAGACCGAGGATGTGCCGGCCAACCGGCTGTGCTGCTTCATCGGCGCCACCCCGCGCACCGACTGGCTCGACGGCGTGGTGGCCCGCGACGACCGCGGTTTCATCCTGGCCGGCCCCGATCTGCGCGATGTGTGCGGCTGGAGCCTGGACCGTCCTCCGCACCACCTGGAAACAAGTGTGCCCGGTGTGTTTGTTGCAGGAGATGTGCGTTCGGAATCCGCCAAGCGGGTTGCGGCGGCCGTCGGCGAAGGGTCGATGGCGGTGATGTTCGTGCACCGGTACCTGGCTGAGGCATAGAGGGGCTTGAGACATATGGGCGAGACGTGTGTGCGCGACGAACTGCGGACGCTGTTCCTGTTCGAGCATCTGACCGACGAGCAGCTCGACACGCTCTGCCAGGCGGGTTCCATCGAGACGTTCCCGGCCGGCCCGATCGTGCAGGAGGGCGAGCAGGCGACGTGCTTCTACGTGCTGATCGATGGTGAACTGATCATGTCGAAGCGCTCCGGCGGCGTCGACATCCAGACCAATCGGACCTCCCAGCGCGGCGTCTACTTCGGCGCCTGGTCGGCGTACATCCCCGGTGAAGAGCAGCTCTACCAGGCCTCGGTGCGGCTGGTGTCCGAGTCGCGGGTGTTCGTGCTGGAGGCGCGGGCGTTCGCGGAGTTCATGCGCGCGCAGTTCCCGATGGCCGTGCACCTCATGGAGGGCCAGCTCGTCGGTGGCCGACGGCAGAGCCAGATCATCGGTCAGCGCGAGAAGCTGCTGGCACTGGGGACCATCACCGCGGGGTTGACCCACCAGCTGAACAACCCGGCGGCGGCCACCGCGCGCGCGGTGTCCGACCTGCGTGAAACCGTCGGTCACATGCGACACAAGCTCGCCATGGTGGCCGAGGCCAAGTTCAGCCCCGAGTCATTGCGCGCCCTGGTCAACATCCAGGATCAGGTCGCCGAACAGGTCGCCAAGAACAAGGATCTGGAGCTCACCGCGCTGGAGGCCTCCGATCGCGAGGACGAGCTCGGCGACTGGCTCGAGGATCACGGTATCGCCGGCGCCTGGGATTACGCTCCCACGTTTGTCGAGGCGGGCCTGGACACCGACTGGCTGGAGCGGGTGTCGGCGCTGGTCGACGATCTGGATTCCACCGCCTCGCTGCAAGGCGCCATCGGCTGGTTGAAGTACACCATCGACAACGAATTGCGGATGAACGAGATCGCCGAGGCCAGCAAGCGCATCTCGGCGCTGCTGGCCGGCGCCAAGCAGTATTCGCAGATGGATCGCGGCTCCTACGGCAGCGCCGATGTGCACGAGCTGATCCGCAGCACCGTGATGATGTTCGGCGACAAGATCGGTGGACCGGGCAAGGATCGTCCGGTCACGATCGTCAAGGATCTGGACAAGACGCTGCCCGAGCTGCAGTGCTATCCCGGTGACCTGAACCAGGTGTGGACCAACATCATCGACAACGCCATCCAGGCGATGGGCGGCCACGGCACCTTGACCATCCGTACCAGCCGCGAGAACGAACAGATGATCCGTGTCGAGATCTGTGATGACGGCCCAGGCATCCCCGAAGATGTCATCGATCGCATCTTCACCCCGTTCTTCACCACCAAACCCTTCGGCGAGGGCACCGGCCTCGGACTGGACCTGGCCTGGCGCATCGTGGTGGAGAAGCACGGGGGCAACATCTCGGTGCAGTCCAAGCCCGGCGACACCCGGTTCGCGGTCTGTCTGCCGTTGGTGGCGCCGGCTCCGGTCATCCCCACCCCGGGTGAGCTCTCGGCGGCAGGGACCGAATAGCTGCTGGTGGCCTTGGCGGAATGCGCAACGCCCCAGCGGAGGTTGTGCGGACCATGACGAAACCAGCTCTCGGCAAGTTCGGCGTGTTCGGTCACTACGAGCAATGGCGGCAGCTCCCCGAACAACAGCTCCGGGATATCGAATCGCTCGGTTACGGCGCGATCTGGGCGGGCGGCTCGCCACCGGCCGAGCTGGACTGGGTCGATCCGATCCTCGGCGCGACCGACACGCTGCAACTGGCCACCGGAATCGTCAACATCTGGTCGGCACCGGCCGCGCCGGTGGCCGAATCCTTCCACCGGATCGAAAAGCGCTACCCCGGCCGCTTCCTGCTCGGTATCGGCGTCGGTCATCCCGAGGCGCACTCCGAGTACAAGAAGCCCTATGACGCGCTCGTCGAGTATCTGGATGCACTCGACGGTCACGGCGTGCCTCGGCACAGTGTCGTGGTGGCCGCACTCGGTCCGCAGGTGCTCAAACTGGCTGCTCGCCGCAGCGCCGGCGCGCATCCCTATCTGACGACTCCCGAACACACCGCCCAGGCGCGCGCCCTGATCGGGCCGGACGCATTGCTGGCACCCGAGCACAAGGTGGTGCTGACCACCGATGCGGCACACGCCCGCGAGGTAGGCCGGAAGGCACTGGAGATCTACCTCAATCTGGCTAACTACTTGAACAACTGGAAACGGCTCGGGTTCACCGACGCGGACGTGGCCAAGCCCGGCAGCGACGTCCTCGTCGACTCCGTCGTCGCCCACGGCACCACCGAGGCCATCGCGGCCCGGCTCAAAGAACACCTGACCGCCGGCGCCGATCATGTTCCGGTTCAGGTGCTGACGGGTACAGACAACCTGTTACCCGCGCTCACCGAGTTGGCCGGATCACTGGGCCTGCGGTGAGATCGACCGGGCCATGACATACCGACGAGGATGGAGATCTCCATGACCGACGCCGTGACCCTCAAACCCGACTTCGGTCGCTACGGCGTGTGGACGTTCGGTGTGCCGAAGCCCGAGCAGGCGGCCGAGATCGAGAAGCTGGGGTACGGCGCGCTGTGGATCGGCGGGTCGCCCAAGGGTGACTTGAACTATGTCGAGCCGCTGCTGGAGGCGACCGAGAATCTGCAGGTCGCGACGGGCATCATCAACGTGTGGCAGGCGGACGCCGACGAGGTGGCCGAGGCCTACCACCGGGTGGAGAAGGCGTATCCCGGTCGCTTTCTGCTGGGTATCGGCATCGGCCATCCCGAGCACACCGAGGAATACCGCAAGCCCTATGACGTGCTTGTCGAGTACCTGGATGCGCTCGACGCCGCGCATGTGCCGACCAGCCGGCGCGTCATCGCCGCGCTAGGGCCCAAGGTGCTCAAGCTGGCGGCCGCCCGCAGCGCGGGTGCCCATCCCTACCTGACCACCCCGCAGCACACCGGCCAGGCCCACAACCTGATCGGTAACACCGTGTTCTTGGCGCCCGAACACAAGGTCGTCCTCAGCACCGATGTCGAGCATGCCCGTGAGATCGGTCGGGGCGCGGTGGATTTCTATCTCGATCTGAGCAACTACCTGAACAACTGGCGCCGTCTGGGCTTCACCGAGGACGATATCGCCAAGCCGGGAAGTGACCGGTTGATCGACGCCGTCGTCGCGCACGGCGCCGCGGCCGATGTCGCCGCGCGCCTGAACCAGCATCTGGATGCCGGCGCCGATCATGTGGCGATTCAAGTGCTGGGCGGTTGGGATGAGCTGCTGCCGACGTTGACCGAGTTGGCCGGCCCGCTGGGCCTCACCTAGAGCGTCTGGGCGGAGCACCTCTAGGGTTGGGCCATGCGGTTGCTGGTCACCGGTGGTGCCGGATTCATCGGGTCCAACTTCGTGCACCTCACCCTCCGGGAACGACCGGAGACCGAGGTGACGGTCTTGGATGCGCTGACCTACGCCGGCAGCCGTGAGTCGCTGGCGCCGGTGGCCGACCGTATCCGGCTGGTCGAAGGGGATATCGCCGACAGCGATCTGGTGTCGGATCTCGTCGCGGTGGCCGATGCGGTGGTGCACTTCGCCGCCGAGACCCATGTCGACAACGGCCTCGCCGACCCGACGCCGTTCGTGCAGTCCAACGTCGTGGGCACCTTCACGCTGTTGGAGGCGGTGCGCCGGCACGGGACCCGGCTGCACCATGTGTCGACCGATGAGGTGTACGGCGACCTGGCGCTCGACGATCCCGCGCGATTCACCGAGTCCACCCCCTACAACCCGTCGAGTCCGTACTCCTCGACGAAGGCGGCCGCCGATCTCCTGGTCCGAGCCTGGGTTCGCTCCTACGGTGTGCCTGCCACAATCTCCAACTGCTCCAACAACTATGGGCCATACCAACACGTCGAGAAGTTCATCCCTCGCCAGATCACCAACATCCTGACCGGCCGCCGCGCGAAGCTGTACGGCACCGGCGCCAATGTGCGCGACTGGATCCACGTCGATGATCACAATGCGGCGGTGTGGCGCATCCTCATCGACGGCACGCCGGGCCGGACCTATCTGATCGGGGCCGACGGTGAACGCGACAACCGCAGCGTGCTGCGGACGCTGCTGACACTGATGGGCCACGATCCCGACGATTTCGACCAGGTGACCGACCGGGTGGGGCATGATCTGCGCTATGCCATCGATGCGTCGGTGCTGCGCGAGGAGTTGGGGTGGGCACCGGTGCACAACGATTTCGAGGCGGGTCTGCGGGCGACGATCGACTGGTATCGGCACAACGAAAAGTGGTGGGGGCCATTGAAAGCGACGATCGAAGCACGGTACGCGGAGCGCGGCCAGTGAGCGCACGGGAACTGGCGGTTCCCGGCGCGTGGGAGATCACTCCCACGGTGCACAGCGACGCCCGGGGGGCCTTCTTCGAGTGGTTCACCGATGCGTCCTTCGAGGCGATGACCGGTCACCCTTTCGAGCTGCACCAGGCCAACTGTTCGATCTCGGCGGCCGGGGTGTTGCGCGGTGTGCACTTTGCCGACGTGCCGCCGAGCCAGGCCAAATACGTCACCTGCCTGCGCGGCGCGGTCTACGACGTGGTGGTCGACATCCGGGTCGGCTCGCCCACCTTCGGGCACTGGGACGGGGTGCTGCTCGACGACCGGCAGCGGCGATCGGTCTACCTGTCCGAGGGCCTCGGTCACGCCTTCCTTGCGCTGGAAGATGATTCGACCGTGATGTATCTGTGCTCGGCCGGCTATGCCCCGGATCGCGAGCGCACCATCTCACCGACATCCGTGGGTATCGACTGGCCCCTGCAGCATCGGCTGATCCTCTCCGAGCGGGATGCGGCCGCTCCGACCCTGGCCGAGGCGCTCGCCGAGGGTGTGCTGCCGACGTGGGCGGACACCCGGGCCTACGTCGAACAGCTGCGCGCCCGGATCGGCTGAGCTCTCACCACCGACTCCTTGCGTGCGGCCCGGCCCATTACTAGGATATCCAAGTATCTCGGATCACATCGAGCACGCACACTTCGGACGGACCTCATGACCACGAAAATTCAGCACTTCATCGACGGCAAGCGCAGCGATCTCGCCTCGACCAGCACCGCAGATGTCCTCAACCCCAGCACCGGCGAAGTACAGGCCCAGGTCCTGTTGGCCGGCAAGGCCGACGTGGACACCGCGGTTGCCTCGGCGGTGACCGCGCAGCAGGAATGGGCCGCCTGGAATCCGCAACGGCGGGCGCGGGTGATGATGAAGTTCGTCTCGCTGGTCAACGACAACGTCGACGAGCTGGCCGAGCTGCTCTCCATCGAGCACGGCAAGACCGTGGCCGACGCCAAGGGCGACATCCAGCGCGGCGTCGAGGTCATCGAATTCGCGATCGGCATCCCGCACCTGCTCAAGGGTGAGTTCACCGAGGGCGCCGGCGGTGGTATCGATGTCTACTCGATCCGTCAGCCGCTCGGTGTGGTCGCCGGGATCACGCCGTTCAACTTCCCGGCCATGATCCCGCTGTGGAAGGCCGGTCCCGCACTGGCCTGCGGTAACGCCTTCATCCTCAAGCCCTCCGAGCGTGATCCGTCGGTGCCGGTGCGGCTGGCCGAATTGTTCATCGAGGCGGGCCTGCCCGCAGGCGTCTTCCAGGTCGTCCATGGCGACAAGGAGGCCGTCGACGCCATCCTCACCCACCCCGACATCCAGGCCGTCGGTTTCGTCGGATCCTCGGATATCGCGCAGTACATCTACTCGACGGCCGCGGCCAACGGCAAGCGCAGCCAGTGCTTCGGCGGCGCCAAGAACCACATGATCGTGATGCCCGACGCCGATCTGGACCAGGCCGTCGACGCGTTGATCGGTGCGGGCTACGGCAGCGCAGGCGAGCGGTGCATGGCGATCAGCGTCGCGGTCCCGGTGGGCGAAGAGACAGCGCAACGGCTTCGAAATCGATTGGTCGAGCGTGTCAATCAGCTGCGCGTCGGGCACAGCCTGGATCCCAAGGCAGATTACGGGCCGCTGGTCACCGGTGCCGCCCTGGAGCGGGTGCGCGACTATATCGGCCAGGGTGTGGAGGCCGGAGCCGAGCTGGTGGTCGACGGCCGCGAGCGCGCCACCGACGAACTGAGCTTCGATGGTCAGGATCTATCCAAGGGATTCTTCATCGGCCCCACCCTGTTCGACCATGTCACCACCGACATGTCGATCTACACCGACGAGATCTTCGGCCCGGTGCTGTGCATCGTGCGCGCGAAGGACTATGAGGACGCGTTGAGGCTCCCTACAGAGCACGAATACGGCAACGGTGTGGCGATCTTCACCCGCGACGGCGACGCCGCCCGCGACTTCGTCTCCCGCGTGCAGGTAGGCATGGTCGGCGTCAACGTGCCGATCCCGGTCCCGGTGGCCTATCACACCTTCGGCGGCTGGAAGCGTTCCGGCTTCGGCGATCTCAACCAGCACGGCCCCGCCTCGATCCAGTTCTACACCAAGGTCAAGACCGTCACCGAGCGCTGGCCGTCGGGCATCAAGGATGGCGCCGAGTTCTCCATTCCCACGATGCAATAGCACCGACATGTCGATATTCGAGCTGACCGACGACGAACGGGTGATCGCCGAGACGGCAGCCGCGTTCGCCGCCAAACGCCTTGCGCCGCACGCCTTGGAATGGGACCACAGCAAGCACTTCCCCACCGATGTGCTGCGCGCGGCCGCCGAACTGGGCATGGCCGCGATCTACTGCGGTGAAGATGTCGGCGGCAGCGGGTTGCGCCGCATCGATGCCGTGCGGATCTTCGAGGAATTGGCCGCGGCCGATCCGGCGCTGGCCTCGTTCATCTCCATCCACAACATGTGTGCGTGGATGGTCGACACCTATGGCAACCTGGAACAGCGCAAGACCTGGGTGCCGCGGCTGGCGAGCATGGAGACCATCGCGAGCTACTGCCTGACCGAGCCCGGGGCCGGCTCGGATGCCTCGGCGTTGCGCACCAAGGCGGTTCGCGACTCCGACGGCTGGGTGCTCGACGGTGTCAAGCAGTTCATCTCCGGCGCAGGAGTTTCCGACGTCTACCTCGTGATGGCCCGCACCGGCGCGGACGGGCCGAAGGGAATCTCGGCATTCCTGGTCGAAAAGGGCACCCCGGGGCTGAGTTTCGGGCCGAACGAAGCCAAGATGGGGTGGAACACCCAGCCGACCGCGCAGGTCATCCTCGAGCAGGTACGGGTGCCTGCCGATGCGCTGCTCGGCGGGCCCGACGGCGAGGGCACCGGGTTCGGTATCGCCATGAACGGGCTCAACGGCGGCCGCATCAACATCGCCGCCTGTTCGCTCGGCGGTGCCCGGACCGCACACCAGAAGGCGGCCGCCTATCTGCGTGACCGGGAGGCCTTCGGTGGCGCACTCATCGACGAGCCCACCATCCGGTTCACCCTGGCCGATATGGCCACCGCTCTGGAGACATCTCGGATCATGTTGTGGCGCGCGGCGTCTGCACTTGACGCGAATGCACCGGACAAGGTCGAACTGTGTGCGATGGCAAAGCGCTACGTCACCGACTCCTGCTTCGACGTGGCCGATTCCGCGCTGCAGTTGCACGGCGGCTACGGCTATCTCAACGAGTACGGCCTGGAGAAGATCGTCCGGGACCTGCGGGTGCACCGAATCCTGGAGGGCACCAACGAAATCATGCGGGTGGTCATCGGCCGGGCGGAAGCCGCGCGGGCCCGGGCCGCCGGATAGAAGGGGAAGACTGTAGATGAGCATCATCGCTTTTCTCGGCCTCGGGAACATGGGCGGTCCGATGGCCGCCAACCTGGTGTCGGGCGGTTTCACCGTGCACGGGTACGACCCGGTCGCCGACCTGCGGGACACCGCGGCAGGCAAGGGCATCACCACTTTCGACACCGGCGCCGCTGCGGTGGCCGAGGCCGATATCGTCATCACCTCGCTGCCCAACGGCGCCATCGTGAAGTCCGTGTATGCCGAGGTGCTGCCGGCGGCCAAGGCCGGCGCGCTGTTCATCGACACCTCCACCATTTCCGTCGATGACGCCCGCGAGATCCACCGCCAGGCACTCGATGCCGGCTTCGCCCAGCTCGACGCCCCGGTGTCCGGCGGCATCAAGGGTGCCGCGGCGGGCACGCTGGCATTCATGGTCGGCGGCACCGATGAGGCATTCGAGAGAGCCACCGCGGCGCTGGATCCCATGGCAGGCAAGATCATCCACTGTGGGGGCTCGGGCGCCGGTCAGGCCGCCAAGGTGTGCAACAACATGGTCCTCGCCGTGCAGCAGATCGCCATCGGCGAGGCGTTCGTCCTGGCCGAGAAGCTGGAACTGGACAAACAGAAGCTGTTCGACGTGATCACCGGCGCGACCGGGAACTGCTGGGCCGTGAGCACCAATTGCCCGGTGCCCGGGCCGGTTCCGACCTCACCGGCCAACAACGATTTCAAACCGGGCTTCGCTACCGCCCTGATGCACAAGGACCTCGGGCTGGCCATGGCCGCGGTCGAATCGACCGGCTCGAAGGCCCCGCTGGGTACGCACGCCGCGCAGATCTACGCGGATTTCAACGCCGAGCACAGCGGGTTGGATTTCAGCGCCGTCATCGAGGCGTTACGCGCGGGATAGTCACAGCCTGCTTGCAGGTTCGAGGGTGACTGTGGACTCCAGGTCGGGAAACCTGATCGTCGAGGGAGTTCGACATGGGCGTGACGAAGCGGTACACGACGAAACTGCTCACCGCAGGCGCTGCCGGGGGGATTCGACCCGCCCCCGCCACCGTGGGCGCCGCCACCGGCACCCTTCGACTACTGGGGACAG
Organism: Arthrobacter sp. SLBN-53; assembly: GCF_006715585.1. Taxonomy (NCBI): domain Bacteria; kingdom Bacillati; phylum Actinomycetota; class Actinomycetes; order Micrococcales; family Micrococcaceae; genus Arthrobacter; species Arthrobacter sp. SLBN-53. Next base: position 3,873,250 of record NZ_VFNN01000001.1, on the reverse strand, counting down.
ACCGTGACTCCGGTCTGGGAGCCGGGATTCAATCAGTGGGGGTTCTGGTTCTTCGGGATTTGGGTGCCGCTGTGATGGCAGGCACCGGCTATACGCAGCGTCCGCGCGGTCAGGCCGCCGGAACGCTGTGTTCGGCCCACCACTGCGAGTGCAGTCGGCGGCATTGGGCCAACCGCAACCCGCCGTCGGTCCCGCTGTAATCGCGGCGCACCGCGGCCGCGGCACACCGGGCCGCGTCCGCGGTGTCGGCGTCGCCGTCGCCGTCGCCGTCGATGAGGACGGTGGCCAGGCCCGCGGCATCGGCGCCACGCAGACCGGTGGCCGACCCGACGATGGCCAGGGCGTCATGCGGCGCCACCCCCAGTTCGGCCAACGCCTGCCGGAACAGGGCATCCCCGCGCGGCGGCCCCCCGATATCGTCGGCGGTCACCACGGCCTCGACCAGACCGGCCCCCACCAGCTGGCTCACCAGCGGCTGCGCCCAGCGCCGCCGACCGTCGGTGATGACCGCGATCGGCACCTGTGCGACGAAGGCATCGGTCACCAGGTCGTTGAGTCCGGGCCGCGGGCTGAGCCCCGCGTCGAGCATCACCCGCTGCAGCAGGGCCTCCTTGGTATCGCACACCTGCTCGACAAGGACTCGCACCAGCACATCGCAGTCGGTGCCGATACATCGTTTGCGCAGTTCGGCGGCCACCCGCAGCCGTTCCTCGGGCAGCGCCAGGAGCTGTCGGTAGCGCTCCACGCTCCACTGCACGGGAAGACCGAGGGCGGCGAACGCGGCGTTGAACACGACGCGGTAGCCATCGAACCGGAGGTCGGCCAGTGCATCGAGATCGAGCACCAGCGCGCGCAACGGGTCGGTGCGGCGGAACAGGTAGGTGGCGGCGGGTCCGGCACTATCCAGCGGCGTCGTCATCGGCTAAGAGTGGCCCAGCTCACATCGGCTCCGCGTCCCCCGGAAGGGGGATTGGGTGGGCCAAGTTGGGTCTACCGGCCCGCCGGCGGCCCTAAGGTTGTCCGCATGGCGCCGTCCAGCCCGATGCGCCTTGTGCTGGTCGACGACCACGAGATGGTCATCGAGGGGCTCAAGGCCATGCTCGTGAGCTTCGAGGATCGTGTGCAGGTCGTCGGGCAGGCCGTCGGCGCCGAGCGGGCCCTCACGGTGGTCGCCGAACTGGACCCGGACATCGTGCTGTGCGATGTCCGGATGCAGGGGTCCAGCGGCTTGGATCTGTGCCTGGCGCTGCGGGAGCGCGATCCCGACCGCAAGATCGTCATGCTGTCGGTCTACGAGGACGAGCAGTACCTTTTCCAGGCGCTGCGGGTAGGCGCATCCGGCTACCTGCTCAAGAGCATCAGCAGCGACGAATTGGTCCGCCAGCTCGAACTGGCACACCGTGGCGAGACGGCCATCGACCCCGGCATGGCGGCACGCGCGGCCGACACCGCGGCCCGGCTGCAGCGCGACGAGTTCTGGCCGGGCGCCCGGCAGGGGCTCACCCAGCGCGAGAGCGAGATCTTGTCGTATGTGGTCAGCGGGCTGTCCAACCGCGGTATCGCCGCCAAGCTGGTGATCGGTGAGGAAACGGTCAAGACCCACCTGAGTTCGATCTATCGCAAGTTCGGCGTCAGCGATCGCACCGGCGCGGTGGCCACCGCGCTACGGGAGGGCATCTATCGATGACCAGCCCCATCCTGACCGCCGACCGCGAGCTGGCCCTGCTGCGCGAACTGATCCAGGCGACCTCCAGCGGTCCCGGTGTGGAGCCGTTGGCGGCCGCCGCCGCCCGGATGATCACCGATGCCACCGCCACCGACGTCTGCTTCGTGCACGTGCTCGACGACACCGAACGGTCGCTGACGCTGACCGGCGCCACCCCTCCGTTCGACAGTGAGGTCGGCAAGATCCGCCTGCCCCTCGGCCACGGCATCTCCGGTTGGGTGGCCAGCAACCGGCAGGCGGTGGTGATCGGTCACGACAAGGAATCCGATCCGCGGTATCTGCCCTTCGAGTCGCTGCGCGGTTCGGACTTCACCTCGATGGTCTCGGTGCCCATGCAGACCGATCCCGGCGGTCTGGTCGGCGTGCTCAATGTGCACACCGTGCAGCGCCGTGAGTTCACCGACCGCGATGTCGAGCTGCTGCTGGTCATCGGGCGGCTCATCGCCGGCGCGCTGCACCAGGCCCGCCTGCACCGCCAGCTGGTGGCCCGCGAACGCGCCCACGAGAATTTCGTCGAGCAGGTCATCGAGGCTCAGGAACTGGAACGGCGGCGGTTGGCCGGCGATATCCACGACGGCATCTCCCAGCGCCTGGTGACGTTGTCCTACTGGCTCGACGCCGCGGGGCGCGCGGTGGCCGACAATCCGGTGACCGCGGCCGGCCAACTGGCCAAGGCCCGCGAACTGGCCGACCTGACGCTGCAGGAGGCACGCGCCGCGATCAGCGGGCTGCGCCCGCCGGTGCTCGATGATCTCGGTCTGGCCGGCGGACTGGCCAGCCTGGCGCGCTCGATCCCCCAGCTCGAACTGGCTGTCGAGCTCGCCGACCGACGGTTGCCCGACCATATCGAGCTGGCGTTGTACCGGATCGCCCAGGAGTGCCTGCAGAACGTCGTCAAACACGCCCGCGCCACCAGCGCCAAACTCACATTCTCGGTGACCGGCGAGCAGGCCCGCCTCGAGATCACCGATGACGGAATCGGATTCGACACGTTCGAGCATCCCCTCGGCGGCGACGAGATGGGCGGTTACGGGTTGTTGTCGATGGCCGAGCGCGCCGAGATCGTCGGCGGTCGCCTGCATATCCGTTCGCGGCCGGGCGCCGGCACCACGGTCACCGCGAGCATCCCGATCCCCGCCGGCGACACGACGGGTTGTGGCGGGAAAACCCCGGCCGGACAGCAGAACCCGTAGTCTCGCGGTCCGCTAGAAGTCCCCGCTGTGGCGTCGTAGGGCCTCGATCGCCGCGGCGAGCGAGCGCGAATCCTCGTCGGGGATACCGATATCGGCGAACACCTCGGAATTGAGCGTCTCGGTGGCGTCCTCGACCGTCGAACGCCCCAGATCGGTCAGTCGCACCAACGTGGTGCGGCCATCGGTCGGGTGCGGCAACCGCTCCACCAGCCCGTCGGCCTCGAGCCGCCGGATGGCATGGGTGACGCTGGTGACGTGCACTTGGAGCCGGTCGGAGGCCTTGGTGATCGGCAGTTCGCCGTTCCTGCTGAACGCCAGCAGGCGCAGCAGCTCGAAGCGGGAGAAGCTCAGATCGTAGGGCCGCAGGGCGTTCTCCACACGCGCCAACAGGATCTGGTGGGCCCGCATCACCGAGGTGACCGCCACCATGCCGTCGGCGACATCCGACCAGCCGGCGCGCTCCCAGTTGTCGCGCGCCATAGCTATCGGGTCGCGCTTACCGGGGTGTGAGGGCATTCCTTTTCTTACCGTCTGAGGAGACAAAACCGAACGGAACGGATCCGGGCCGGAACGAGCGCTACAGCGTGAGGATGCGTGGTCCGTCGGCGGTCACGGCGACGGTGTGCTCCCAGTGCGCCGCCCGCGAGCCGTCGGTGGTGACGACGGTCCAGTCGTCGTCGAGCACCTTGGTGTTGGTGGTGCCCAGGGTGAGCATCGGCTCGATCGCCAGCACCGAACCGATCTCCAGGTAGGGGCCCCGCCCCGGCGAACCCTCGTTGGGCAGGAACGGGTCCATGTGCATCTCGCGGCCGATCGCATGTCCGCCGTAGCCGGCCACGATGCCGTAGCGACGGTCATCGCGGGCCTCGGCGGCGTGGGTGCCCTTCTCGATGGCATGGGAGACATCGGTGAGGCGGTTGCCCGGAAGCATCGCCGCGATGCCGGCCTCCATCGAGAACCGGGTGGCCGCGGAAAGCTTCTCGTCGGCCTCGATCAGGGTGCCCACCCCGAAGGTGACGGCCGAATCTCCGTGCCAGTCGTCGAGGATTGCCCCGCAGTCGATGGAGACCAGGTCGCCGTCGACCAAGATCTCGGCGTCCGACGGTATGCCGTGCACGACGCGGTCGTTGACCGACGCGCAGACGGTGGCCGGGAAACCGTGATACCCCAGAAAGGACGGCACACCGCCGCCGTCGCGGATCACCGATTCGGCGACCCGGTCGAGCTCACCGGTGGACACTCCTGGCGCGGCGGCCTGCTGCACGGCACGCAGCGCCGCGGCGACCAGCGCGCCGGCCGCGGCCATTGCGTCCAGTTCAGCTGGGCTGCGCTGCGGGACGACCTTGCGACGCAGGCCGGGCACGTGGATCACCGGCGGCCGGTTACTTGCCGAGGGCGGCCAGCGCCCGAGCGAACACCTCGTCGAGGCTGCCGACGGCGTCGACGGTCTTCAGCTCACCGGCGTAGTAGTCCAGCAGCGGTGCGGTCTCGTCGCGGTAGACCTTGAAGCGGTTGCGGATGACTTCCTCGGTGTCGTCGGCGCGACCACGGCCCTTGAGACGCTCCACCAACTCGTCCTCCGGCACCCGGAACTCGACCACGGCGTCCAGTTTCAGACCGCGCTTGGCCAGCATCTCCTTGAGTGCCTCGGCCTGCTCGACCGAACGGGGGAACCCGTCGAGGATGAACCCGCCGGCCGCGTCGTCATGGTCGATACGGTCGTCGACCAGCGCGTTGGTCAACGAGGCCGGGACAAGGTCTCCGGCATCGAGGTACTTCTTGGCCTCGACGCCGAGGGGAGTGCCATTGCTGATGTTGTGGCGGAACAGGTCGCCGGTCGAGATCTGCGGGATGCCGAGCTGAGCCGCGAGCTTCTCCGCCTGGGTTCCTTTTCCGGCGCCGGGGGGACCGAGCAAAACAATTCTCACTTGAGGAATCCTTCGTAGTTGCGCTGCATCAGCTGGCTCTCGATCTGCTTCACGGTGTCCAGGCCCACGCCGATCATGATCAGCACCGCGACACCACCGAACGGCAGGTTCTGCAGGGTGGCACCACCGCTACCGGCCTGCAGGAACACGTTCGGGAGAACGGCGATGGCGCCCAGGTAGATCGACCCCGGCAGGGTGATCCGGCTCAGCACGTAGCGCAGGTAATCGGCGGTCGGCTTTCCTGGGCGGATGCCCGGGATGAAGCCACCGAACTTCTTCATCTCGTCGGCACGTTCCTCGGGATTGAACGTGATCGAGACGTAGAAGTAGGTGAAGAAGACGATCAGCCCGAAGTAGATGGCGATATGGGTGATGCTGGTCGGGTTCGACAGGTGATTGGCGACGAACGAACTCCACCAGCCGGTGCCCGGATTGCTGCGACCGCTGTCGATCAGCTGTGTGATCAGCTGCGGTATGTATATCAGCGAGGACGCGAAGATGACGGGGATGACGCCGGCCTGGTTGACCTTCAGCGGCAGGTAGGTCGACGTTCCGCCGTACATGCGCCTGCCGACCATGCGCTTGGCGTACTGGACCGGGATGCGGCGCTGGCCCTGCTCGACGAACACGACACCGACCAGGATGGCCAGCGCACCCATGCAGACGAAGGTGAAGACCAGGCCACCGCGGGCGTCCAGGATCATCTTGCCCTCGGACGGGATGCGGGCGGCGATACCGGCGAAGATCAGCAGCGACATGCCGTTGCCGATGCCGCGCTCGGTGACCAGCTCGCCCATCCACATGACCAGCGAAGCGCCGGCGGTCATGACCAGGACGATGACGACCAGGCCCCAGATCGAGGAGTCGTCGATGATCTCCAGCGAGCAGCCCTGCAGCAGGGCGCCGTTGGCGGCCATCGCGACGATGCTGGTGGCCTGCAGAATTGCCAGCGCAACCGACAGATAGCGGGTGTACTGGGTCATCTTTGCCTGACCGGATTGACCCTCTTTGCGCAGCTGTTCGAAACGCGGGATGACCACCGTCAGGAGCTGGACGATGATGCTCGCGGTGATGTAGGGCATGACGCCCACCGCGAAGATCGACAGCTGGAGCAGCGCGCCACCGGAGAACAGGTTGATCAGCGAGTAGATCTGCGCCGAGTCACCACCGGAGACCTGCTCGATGCACTGCTGGACGTTCGGGTAGTTCACGCCGGGCGACGGGACCGCCGCGCCGACGCGGTACAGCACGACCAAACCGAGAGTGAAGAGAATCTTCTTTCGGAGGTCGGCAGTCCGCAGCGACGAGATGAAAGCCGAAAGCACTCTTCCTCCTGCGCAGGCCGGCTTCGTTACGCGGCGTGCCGATGGGGCTGGGTCGTTACCAGCGTCTGGTTAAAGTCTCGTGCCGCCTAGCTGCGGTTTTACAACCTACGCAGGCGTGCGTCAAACAGTCTACGAGAGTAACAGCTGTGCGCCGTCTGCCCGGTACCGATCAACGCCGGCATCGACGGTTCGCCGGGAATCGACCGGCAGAGACTGCGGTCGCGAAATCCAGCCCCGCCCGGCGTTCCCGGGTGCGCGATCAGCGGTCGCGACGGCTCATGACAGACGGCGCGCAGCGCCCTAGGGCAGCGGAGCCTCGGCCACGGCTGGATCGGGCAGAAACTGAACCGGTCCCGGCGGGATGTTCGTCCCCGCCGGCGGGGCGGTACCGGGCAGTGGCTGGCCGAGGTCGGCGATGTTCATCCGGCCCAGCGCCCCGTGCACCATCGCGTGGGTGGCGCGCAATTCGTTCACGCGGTCGAACGGACCCGGTTGCATCGGATCGAGAGGGTACGGCGAGGTAGGCACCGCGTCCGGGCCGGGATCCTGGACCTGGAAGTTCAATGGGTTCAGGAACTGGCTTATGGCGAGCACCGAGGCGTCGGGCGCCAGGGCCGGGGCGGATCCAGGTACCGAGGGCACCGCGTACTGACCGAGCATCAGCTCCTGCGTGTTCTGGGTGAGTGCGGCCACCGGCCCCTGCAGCGCCGGGCCGAGTGCGGATGCCGGCCCCGGGGGCGCCGGCACAGGATCGGCCGGTGCCGGTGGCACCGGCGGGGCGGGCGGATCGCCCGCGCCCGGGTCGGCGGAAGCGGTGGCCGAGGTGCACAGGGTGACCGCGACGGCCACGGCAGCCGCGGCCAGCGGGACGATGGCGCGCATCAGAAGACCTTCGCGACGCCGTAGTAGGCGACGATATCGTCGGCATCGGTACCTGAGCTGGTCAATACCGCATAGGAACGTAACGACGACGCACCCACGCAGTTGTCCACCTTGATGTGCACGTCCTTCACGGTCACGCGGACTTCGTTGCCCTTGTAGGACTTCTTGTCCACCTGCACGTTGGTGACGGTGCCCGGTCGGGGTTCGACCTCGATCTGACCCGAGATGGGAAAGCTCAGCGCTCCGAAGTCGGAGAATCGGCCGCCGTTGTCGACTGCGATGTTGCCGCCGCTGACGCCGATCGAGCCGTTGAGCTTGACCTTGTCCATCTCGATACCGCAGCCGATCTGGTAACCGACCTCCAAGGTGCCTCCCTTGACCGATCCCATGCCGCTGCCCGTGAAGGTGCCACCGACCAGCCACTCACGAGACGACAGCGATGTGGTCAGCGGTGCCACCGGCAGCTGGGTTTCCTCCTTGGCCAACACTGTCAGTGTCCGACCGTCCGGGGTGTGTGCGATCCCGGGAACCTCGGAGGCGACGGCACCGGTATCGGGTGCCGGCCCGGGTACCGCCGGCGCGGACAGCGGATCGGCGCCCGGCGCCGCGGGATCGACGGCCGGGTCGGCCGTCGCAACGGGGGTGATCGCCAGGGGTAACGCGAGCGTCACGGCGATCGCGGCGAAACGGTGCAGGTTCATCAGACAGCCTCCATGTCGAAAGTTCGAGTAGTTGCCGTCAGACGGCTTTGGTCACGCCGAGATAGGTGATGACGTCATCGGTGTTGTCGGTCGAGCTGGTGAGCGTGGCGTAGGACCTGATGAAGGACTGCCCGGCACACCCGTCGATCTTGATCCGGAAACCGGTGATGGAGACGCGAGGGTTTTCGCCCTTGAAGGACTTCTTGCCCACCGGCACGATGTTGACCGTCCCCGGTTTGAGGTCGATCTTCATCTGTTGGCTCAGGTTGGCCGTGACACCGATCGGAAAGAGGAACTCGGGTCGCAGGCCCGACTTGAAACCGAACGGCGGGGTGATGAACGGCGAAATGCCGCCACCGGTGATGGACTCGATATCGTCCTGGGCGATGCCGCAACCGATCTGGTAACCGGCCTCCAGGGTGCCGCCCGCCAACGCAGTGTCACCCGAGCCGGTGATCGCTCCGGTGAAGGTTCCGTTCACCAGGTACTCGCGTGAGGTGGGGGCTCCGGTCAGCGGGGCCACCGGCGCCAGCGACTCGTCCTTGCCGACGACATTGAGTACCCACCCGTCCGGTGTGGTGAGAACCCCGGGCGGAGCCGAGGGCATGGCGCCTGCCGGCGGGGGCGGCGGGGCGTCCGTGGCGTCCGAACTCGCCGCAACGGGAGAGATCGCGGCGTCGGTCGACGGGTCTGCGAGAGCCGGCCCAGCCCCGGTGACAGCGGCGACCATGCAGGCGGCCACCACCGCGGGAATACGCTGCCATTTCTTCGGTGTATTTGTCGCCAAGTAATGCATGCAATTCCCTCACTTTTGTCTGAAAAAGACCGGCAATCTGATCCGAGATCTTTTCTTCATCGCGTGTCGGATCGGTAGATTGACGGTGAACAGTACAAGTCGTGATCGCACCGCAGAAATGGCCATCAGCTGTTCGTTTTCTGTCGAAAATCTGTGTACAAAAGGCATTTTCACAGCTTCGATACGGAACACGAGTTCACGAGATGACCCCGCTCACAGCTGCTTGACACGCGATACTCCGACAGGATAAAAATCGCGCCGCACAGAAATGGGAATGAATATCCAAGCGTTTGCCCGATCGGCGCGCACTGCTTATATTGTCACTGCATTCGGCGCATTAACGTCGGTGCATTCACATCAGCGCATCACATCGGCGCATCACATCGGCGCCTCACATCAATGTCGGGAGAATTTCCGTGCTGAGCAGACCTGCCGCGTGGGCTTTTATCGCCCTTTCCATGACACTCACGCCGGCGACACCCGTCCCGGCGATGGTGAGTGTCGCGGCCGCCGAACCCGCCCCCACGGCCCCCTCGGCACCGATTGATGCGCCGGCACCCGATGCCGACCAGGCAAGCCCGACATCGGCGGACCCTACGGCCGATCCCACATCCAAGGCCTGCCGACAATTCACCTCGGCGCTGAACTACGCCACCACCAATTACGAGGACTTCGCCTACGCCACCGCAGGCACCGGCGACCATGTCGACTACAGCAAGCCCGATGTCGTCGACTCGAATACGACCGGGCGCACTGCACTGCGCGAGGCCGCCGCCACCGCCTTGACGGCCGGTCGCACACCCGGGCTCCCACCAGAAATCGGCGACCCGATGCAGGCCTGGTCGCTGCATGCCACGAAACTCCTCCTGGACATGGGTTTGCACCGCGGCGGCGACGCGCTCAACACTGCCGCCTCGCAGATGAACACCGACGCGCAGAACGCTCAGCTGGCCTGCGCAAGAACGGTCGCGCAACCGTGACCTCGCCGCCCGCGGGAGATCAGCGCGCTGGGCACGGTATGTGGATCGGCGTACAGTCGGTGGAGATATTTACGTCATCTAATCAATTGGCTTGACAAAGCCATTCGAGGAGGATCCATGGCACGCACCGACGGTGACACCTGGGACCTGGCCTCCAGCGTGGGCGCCACCGCGACGATGGTGGCCGCCGCCCGCGCCATGGCCTCGTCGGGACCCGCACCCGTGATCGACGACCCGTACGCCGCTCCCCTGGTACGCGCCGTCGGCGTCGACTTCTTCACCAAACTCGTCGACGGTGAGATCACCGAGTCCGAGCTTGGCGACGACCCACAGATGAACATCGCCCGCTTCGCCAACGGCATGGCGGCGCGCACCCGGTTCTTCGACGACTTCTACGCCGACGCGGTCGGTGCCGGCGCGCGGCAGGCGGTGATCCTGGCCGCCGGTCTGGATGCGCGCGCGTATCGGCTGGACTGGCCGGCAGGCACCGTGGTCTTCGAGGTCGACCAACCCGAGGTCATCGAATTCAAGACCCGCACCCTGGCCGACCTGGGGGCCACGCCCACCGCAGACCGCCGCACGGTGGCCGTCGACCTGCGCGACGACTGGGTCGCCGCGTTGCGCTCGGCGGGCTTCGATCCGTCGGCTCCGACGGCATGGATCGCCGAGGGCCTGTTCGGTTACCTGCCGCCCGAGGCGCAGGACCGGCTCCTGGAAGTCATCACCGAACACAGCGCACCGGGCAGTCGACTCGCCGCCGAGGCCGTACCGGGAATCTCCGAGGAACAGCAGGAGCAGGCGCGCGAGCGCATGCGGGCCGTCCGCGACCAGTGGTCCGATCACGGCTTCGACCTGGACTTCAGCGAACTGGTCTATCTCGGTGACCGCACCGATGCCGACGCCCATCTGGTCGAGCTCGGCTGGCAGACCTCCGCCATGACCACCAATGCCCTTCTGGAGCGCTACGGTCTGCCCGTTCTCGACGAGCAGGCGCAGTTCGGGCACCCGTCCTACATCACCGCGATCAAGCAGTAGGTCGGCGATGGTGCGTACCGAGGGCGACAGCTGGGACCTGGCCTCCAGCGTGGGTGCCACCGCCACCATGGTGGCGGCCGGGCGGGCAATCGCGAGTGCGGCCGAGAATCCCCTCATCGATGATCCGTTCGCGGCACCACTGGTGCGTGCGGTCGGGATCCCGGCCTTCACCATGATGGTCGACGGCTCGATCGACCTGGCCGAGATCGCTCCCGAGTCCGCGAGTCAGGTCCGGTCGAACATCGACGAGATGGCCGTGCGGACAAAGTTTTTCGACGACTACTTTGTGGCGGCCGGCGAACTCGGTATCCGCCAGGCGGTCATCCTCGCCGCGGGCCTGGATGCGCGCGCCTACCGGCTCCCGTGGGCCGATGGCACCATCGTCTACGAGGTAGACCAACCGGAGGTGATCGAGTTCAAGACCCGCACCCTGGCCGATCTCGGTGCCGCACCGACCGCCGAGCGCCGCACGGTGCCGGTGGACCTGCGCGACGACTGGCCCACCGCGATGCGGGCCGCCGGACTCGATCCCGACCAGCCCACCGCATGGTGCGCCGAGGGGCTGTTGATCTATCTACCCCCCGAGGCGCAGGACCGGCTGTTCGACAACATCCATGCGCTCAGCGCATCCGGAAGCACCGTGGCCACCGAATTCGTCCCCGGCATGAAAGATTTCGACCCGGAGAAGGCGCGCGCCGCGGCCGCGACATTCAGCAAGCTGGGCCTCGAGATGGACATGCCGTCCCTGGTCTATAGGGGCGAACGTACCTCTGCCGCAGACTATCTGGGGGCGCGCGGCTGGCAGATGACTCAATCGCCCAGAGCTGACCTGTTCACCCGCTACGGCCTCGCCAAGCCCGATCTCGGTGCCGGCGACGTCCTGGGTGAGATCGTCTACATCAGCGGGCGTTTGAGCTGACCTCGTAGTCCAGCGGCGCCGGCGCCGCAGCGGTACCGGGGGTCTGGGTGCCGTCGATGGGGCACCGCGCGGTTTCGGGCATGCCAGCCAAGGCGACCGCACCGATCGCACACGCCGCCATCATGTAGAACGCCGGGACGAGGTTGGTACCGGTCGCACCGATGAGCCACTCGTTGACGGCCGGCGCCGTACCGCCGAAGATCGACGTCGACACGTTGTAGGCGATGGCGAAGCCGGCAAACCGCACCTGGGTCGGGAACATCGCCGGGAAGGTGGCCGAAATCGTGGCCAGCTGTGGCACATACAGCAGACCGAGCACTGCGAATCCGATGATCGCGCCGACCGGACCGGTGCCCATCAACATGAACATCGGCACCCCGGCCACGAACAACCCGGCGAGCGAGAACCACCACAGTGGCTTGCGGCCCCATCGGTCCGAGAGCATGCCGGCAAGCGGTAGGAAGATCATCATCGACACCATCCCGATGATGGGAACCACCAGCGACACATCCTTCGACAGACCGATCGTGCCTTCCAGATACGTTGGCATATAGGTCAACAGCGTGTAGTTGACGACATTGAGCGCCACCACCAGCGCGCCGAGGCGCACAATGGGTCGCCAGTAGTCGGAGATCAGTTCCCGGAACTGAGTCGTGGTGTCTGCGACCGTATCGTCCGACTCGGCCGCCTGTTTGAACACCGGTGTCTCGTCAAGGCGCGAGCGCAGATACACCCCGATCAGGCCGAGCGGTGCCGCGACCAGGAAAGGCAGCCGCCACCCCCATGAGCTCATCTGATCCTCGCTGAGCACCAACGAGCAACCGAGCATCAGCGACGCCCCCAGCGAGAACCCGGCAAGTGTCCCGAACTCGAGATAGCTGCCGAAGTACCCACGTCGCCGTGACGGCGCGTACTCGGCCATGAAGGTCGCCGCCCCGCCGTACTCGCCCCCGGTCGAGAAGCCCTGCACCATCCGCAGGAACACCAACAGCACCGGGGCCCACATCCCGATCGCAGCGTAGGACGGTACGAGGCCGACACCGAGGGTGGCGCCGGCCATCAGCAGAATCGTCAGCGCCAGAACATGTTTGCGCCCGACCCGATCACCCAGCGGACCCCAGACGAAACCCCCGAGGGGGCGAACCAGGAAGGACACCGCGAAGGTCATCAGCGCCAACAGGGTGGCCTGCTGGGTGTCCCCGGGAAAGATCGCGACGGAAATGTAGGTGACGCCGAAGGCGTAGATCCCGTAATCGAACCATTCGGTGGCATTTCCGATGGCTGAGGCGGCCACTGCGCGTCGGACCTCCGCGGGCTGCGGGTCGGTGGCGTCGGTGGACGTGTCCACTGGTGAAATCACCCCTTCGTCGGACGCACGGGCCCGGCACCCCGCGTCCCTAGGCCTGTGCCCGACACCTCGGGGCGCTAAACATCGCCCACGCTGACCGCGCCGAGTGCCTCATCCAGGGTGGCGAAGAGGCCCACGACATCGGCGATACCGACGAGCCTGAGTGGCCGGCTGGTGGCCGGTCCGTCGGCGACCACGGCGAAGCGGGCTGCCGGGGTGATATCGGCGTGGGCGGCCATCAGCACGCCCATCCCCGCCGAGGAGAGGAAATCCACGCCGCCCAGGTCGACGACCACCGCGTGCGGAGATGCGGCCGCGGCGTCGCTGATGGCCGCCGCCAGCTGCGGAGCGGTCACCGAGTCCACGGTCCCGACCACCGCCACCACCGTGGCGGTGCCGACCTGCCGCTTCCCGATATCGCAGTGGGATCCGCTAACCATCCGGACCTCCGACCGATGCATGTGTGTAACGCATAGCTGACACCTCCACTGTGTTGGATCCAATTGCTGCACAGAGCAACTGCTCGTAGCTGTCCACGGTGCGCGCGCAGTCCAGACGTTCCCGCGCCGACTCGGCCACCACGCGACGGTCGAGTGCGCCCATCGACGTGATCGCTGCCGCAAGCCGATCGACCAACCCCACACCGGGGTCGACCAGCACGCCACCGGCACCACTGACGACCTCGGCCAGACCACCTCGACGCACCCCGGCCACCGGCGTCCCGCACATCTGGGATTCGGCGGCCACCAGGCAGAACGGCTCCTCCCAACATGGCGTCACCAGCGTCGCCAGGCTGGCCCCGTACATCTGCGCCAGTTCCGAATCGTCGAGTTGCCCAAGGTATTCGATCTGGCCACCGAGCATCGGCCGGATGACCTCGGCAAACCATCGGGGATCGGCGACAGGCCCGGCCAGCCGCAACGGTAGGTCTACTGCCCGCGCCGCGGAGATGGCGATATCGGCACCCTTCTCCGGGGTGAGGCGGCCAGCCCAGGCCAGGCTGTCGCCGCCGGGCCCGGCCGGAAAAGCCTGCGAATCAGCGCCATTGGGGATCACCTCGACCCGTGTCAGGGTCTCCCCCTGGACACGCAGCGCCGCGCTGACGGCCACCATGTGCGCGTCCGGGCCGGCCAGCCAGGCGCCGATCTCCATCCACGGAAAGGGCGGGGTGTGCAAGGTGGTGACCACCGGCACCGGCAGTGCGGGTGCCAGGGCCAACGGCAACTGGTGCAGACTCTGATTCAGCACGATGTCGATATCGTTCCTGCTCAGAAGATCTCGCATCACGGCCAGATAGGCGACCTGGTCGTCGAGAAAGCCGGGCTCCGGCAGGTTCGGATCCTGCGACGCCACGGCCGACAGGTCCGGCCGGTCGGGCATGACATGAAGCCGGTCGGCCAGCAGTCGGTCGGTGCCTGCTCGGGCCCACAGCTCGACCCGGTGACCACGAGCCCGCAGGCCGGTGGCCAGGATCGCGGTGAAGCGCTCCTGGCCACCGGCATAGGGTGCGACGACGGGGTTGCGCGACGGGCCGATGACGGCGATGCGCATCAGATCACCTCCTCCCCCAGTTCGGCATCCAGTTCAGCCAGGAATGAGGCGAAGCCACCCTCGACGCGTGAGTCGATGCGGCCCGAGGTGCGCACGCTGGTGTGATGGGTCGCCACCCAGCGCGGGGTGATCGCACGAATACGCTGCACCAGTTTCACGTCCTCCCCGGTCGTGCATTCGGGGAATCCGCCTGCGCGCAGGTAGGTGTCGGCGCGAAATCCGAGATTGGCGCCGTGCACATGCGGGTGTCCTTCGGTCAGGTCGTGGCGACGCACCCAGCGGCGGTACATGTCCGGCCCAAGGCCGGCCGGAACGGCCGTCCCGATGACCGCGTCGATGCCATCGGCGGCCATGGTGAGCTGACGCGTCAGCCAGTGTTCGGGCACCACTGTGTCGGCATCGGTGCAGGCGATCCAGATCGCGCCGAGCTCACACCCGCGCCCGACGGCGCGGTCGATCGCCGCCGCGGTACCCACCCTCCGCGCCGTACCGACCACACAGGTGGCGATGCTCAACAGTTGAACACCGAATCGCGCGGCCAGCGGTCCGGTGTCATCGGTGCAACAGTCGAGCACGACCGTGATCGACCACGTGGTACCCGGAATCTCGGCACCGAGGGTCGCACCGGCGCGCACGATGCTGCGCAGGCAATCGGTGATGTGTTGCTGCTCGTTTCGGGCGGGTATCACCACCTCGACATGGCGGATGACGGTCATGATGCGCCGCGGTACTCCCGGTACACCGACACCGGTTCACCCCAGACTTCGACGATCAGATCGACGTCCTCGTAGCGTGCGCGCAGTGGAAGATCCATCAGTGCGGCTGCCTGCTTGTGCACTGCCCGACCGTCGAGCGGGATACCACGGGTGGGTCCACGCCAGTGTGCCAACACGATCTCACCACGGACGGTGAGCCGCCGCCGGGCGGCCCGCAGGGTGGCAACCAGTTCGGGCCCGTCGAGGAAGTATCCGACCTCGGAAAGGATGATCGCATCGAAGCGTTCGTTCGGAAGGTCCGCCGGGACTGCACCGCAGATCCAGCGCACGGCATCGGTCTTCTGGCGGGCCACCTGGAGGGCGCGCGCGCTGGCGTCGAGTGCCACCACGGTGTCGGCGCGCCCGATCAGTTCCTCCGACAGCTGTCCCGTCGCGCATCCGATCTCCAACACACGTTGGTAGCGCTCTCTGCCAAGGCAGGCCAGCACCAAGCCCAGTCGGCGTCTCTCATAGACGAAATCATCCAGATGCCAGGGATCCTCGGTCCCGGTGAGCATGGCATCGAATGGCTCGGCCACATCATCTCTGGCGCGGGGATCGATGACGTGACCGGCCACCCGACGCGCGAGATCGGGGTCTGCAGGCAGCAGCACCGTCTCGAATGCCCGATGGGCACGGCGCAGCACGGAGGCTCCGACGATCGGCGCATCCTCGGATGCGTCCAATTGGCTTGTGTAGCAGCCGATGGCCGACTCCTTGGCCCGCAGGCCGGCGAGTGTGGGCGACAGCGTGCGCACCCGATTCCACTGGAGATCCTCCGGTGTGGCCCAATGCCACAACCAGACCGGGTAGTTCAGCAGGGTGGCCGAGCGGGCCCGGGCTACCATCTCGGCCGCGCGGGCGGCAGCATCGTGATCGGAGTGCCCGTCGCATTCGGCTGGGGCGAACAGCACCGTGCGCGCATCGACCAGCTCGGCCAGCCTACGGACCAGCTCCTGTTCTGCGGCGGGTAGACCACCGTCGGGCAGATCCCACCACACGGCCTGCACGTGTGCGCCCAGCGTGGCCATGGCGTGCTCGGCCTCGATGCGTCGGGGCGTGGACCCCGGACCCCGACCGCCGTGGGTCGCGAAAACCACGATGACCTCGATGCTCTCGGCACCCAGGTCGGCCACGGTCGCCCCCAGCGCCAGCGTCTCGTCGTCGGGATGCGGTGCCAGCACGACAACCCGGGTACAACCGCGGATGAGCGCGCCGAGATCCAGTCGCGCGACATCGTCCCAGCCGGCGGCCAGCAACCAGGTCGGCTCGTCGGTACCTGCCTCCCGATGGGTGAACGGGCGGGCCTCAACCACGGCGGGCCTGACCCTCGGCCACCACGAGTTCACCGAGATAGGCCAGATCGCGTGGACCGTGGTGCTGGCGCAGGTAGACGGTCAGGTCGGCGATGCGCCGGGCGTAGGGCTCCTCACCGACCAGCGGGCCCGGTCCGAGCACGTATCCGGCATCGCGCACGGTGTTCTCACACGTTCGTGCCACGACCGCCCGGACCCGCTGGGCCAGCAGCGGGTCCGAGCCGGTCGCATCGTCGATGGCCGCCGCGGCGTGCAGTAGACAGGCTTGTGCGGCGAACATCTCTTCGTCGATGCTGCCCAGCTGGGAGAGCGCGATCGGCGAGGCGTGGTGTTCCTCGACCTGACGGTGCACCCGCTCCCGCACGCCGAGCGCGATGCCGAACCATACTGCCGCGACACCGATTCCACCCCAACCGAACCCCGGCCGGTCGAGATACCATCCCGGACCGCCGAGCGGTGTCGCAGGAAGGTCGTCGACGGCGATCGGCCCACTCGGTATGGCCGCCAGACCACGAGAAACCCATTGCGTCGGAAGCACTTCGACGTACCGTGGATCCAGGCGCACAGCGAATGCCTGCTGGCCGGCGCCCGGGACCTCCGCGGTGACCACGGCGTGCGAGAGCCGGCCGGCCAGCGAACACCACGCTTTCGTTCCGCTGAGCACCCACCCCCGCGCGCCACGGTGGGCGGTGAGCCCGAAACCACGGCCGCCCGCGGCGTATACGCCCCAGGTCGAACCTTCCTCGGCGGGCACACCCGCCTGGTGCAGGATCGCACGGGCGTCCAGATGCGGTTCCACGATGCGGGCCAATGACGCATCGATCATGCCGAGGGTCACCAGCACCCGCAGATAGTCCAGTGTGCGTCCGTCACCGGGGCGGTGGCCGGACAGCTCCGTGGCGATCCCCAGCGCCGCGGACACGTCGAGCGGCCCATCAGTGGGGACCGACAGGCGCGTTCTCAGTTTTTCGTCGACAAGGTGATGCACTGAGTCGATTGAACCGGGCGGACCGCCCTGCCGACTACACCCCTAGGGGTGGATCCGGACCACATCGGGCTGGAAATCATGTGTCATCCCCCACGCGACGGCCTGCGACCGTCGGGTCACGCCCAGTTTGCGGTAGGTGGATCGGACGATGGATTTCACGGTGTTGATCGACAGATAACACCGC
Source organism: Arthrobacter sp. SLBN-53 (assembly GCF_006715585.1). Lineage (NCBI taxonomy): Bacteria > Bacillati > Actinomycetota > Actinomycetes > Micrococcales > Micrococcaceae > Arthrobacter > Arthrobacter sp. SLBN-53. The sequence continues at coordinate 3,855,623 of NZ_VFNN01000001.1, read as the reverse complement.
TCGGCGATCTCGTTGTTGGTGCGACCCTGCGTGATCAGCGCGAGCACCTCGGCTTCCCTGGCGGACAGACCCACGTCCCGCCCCGGCCACGCCATCGGCATGGACATGCTGCCGTCACCGCGCTCGACGATTGTCTCCCCGGCGTGGATGCGTTCCAGGCAGCTGACGAGTCGTTCCACCGGTAGGGATTTGGCCAGGTAGCCGTGCACACCGCCGGCCAGCGAGCGGTCGATCAGCAGCTGGTCGATGTTCCAGGAATAGACGACCACCCGGCCGATGTGGTTGTTGCCCACCAGATCGGTGACGTCGGTGCGGTCGCCCTGCGCTGCGGCGAAAGTGTCCCAGATGATCACGTCGACAGGGATCTGCACCTCGGTGCGGGAGTCGAGTTCGACGATGCGCACGCGGTCGGCATAGGGCTGCAACAACGCGGCAAGACCCGCGACGATCAACTCGTAATCGTTGACGATCGCCAATGTCACCGGCGAACTGCTCATGGAGTCCGCCTTTCGCCCGACCGGTTCCGCCGCGATAACGATAGACCCATCCCCTTCAGGTCTTCAGCCGGTAGGCCCCGGTCAGAACCGGTAGCCACCCAACCACAGGGCATGCGCTCCGGTCAGGCCCCGGTCGGCCTGGTCGAAGGCGCCCACCACCGACCGGCCCAGCACCGCCCCCACCGCCTGGGGCAGCGTCGCGGCGACGGGCTGGGAAGAAGGCTTGGGCCGCAACATATCCAGCACAGACGAGCCCGGATAGGTGAGCACCCGCACCTGCTCGTCGGCATCCAACCCGGCACGCGCCTTGGCCCGGTCGATCGCGGTGTGCAATCCGCCGAGGGTGTCCACCAGACCCCGCTCTCTGGCGTCGGCGCCGGTCCACACCCGGCCTCGCGCCACGGCGTCGACCGCATCGACACTCATCTTGCGGCCCTGGGCAACCCGCTCGACGAAGTCCGTGTAGAACAGGTCTGCTTCGGCTTCCACCTGCGCATACTGTGCTGGCGTGAACGCCGCGTCGGCCGACCATGCGTCGGCATTGGTGTTGGTGCGCACCGAGTCCGATCCGACGCCCAGCTTGTCCTTGAGCCCGCGCGTGATGAGCTTGCCGGTCACCACGCCGATCGACCCGGTGATGGTGCCCGCGTTCGCGACGATCTCATCGGCCGCCATCGAGACGTAGTAGCCACCGGATGCCGCCACCGAACCCATCGAGGCCACCACCGGTTTGCCCGCCTCCCGCGCCCGCACGACCTCGCGCCATATGGTCTCCGAGCCGGTCACCGAGCCACCGGGGCTGTCGACACGCAACACGATCGCGGACACCTCGTCATCGGTAGCCGCTTCCCGGATGGCGGCGGCGATGGTGTCCCCGCCGGCACTGGAGTTGCCGAGCGGCAGCACCTGCGGTCCACCGCGCCCGCTGACGATCGGGCCGTGCAAGGTGACCACCGCGATGGTGGGCTTCTTGCGCCCGGGCATCGACGGTCCCGGCTTGGCGGAGGTGGCGCGCGCATAGCGGGACAGGTACAGCCGCGGCGCGGTGTCCGGCCCGTCCGCCGTCGCTGCCGCCCCCGCCAACTCGCTGATCCGTGCGTAGGCCTCGTCCCGGAAGCCGATCCGGTCGATCAGACCGCCGGTGACGGCGTCGGCCCGCAGCAGCGGCGCCCTGTCGGCGAGCGCGTCGACCGCAGCGACCTGCAGGCCACGGGCGTCGGCAACCGCCGTGGTGACCTGCGTGTGCAGACTGCCGATCAGCGCTTCATCGGCCTCGCGGTGCGCGTCGGTGTAGCTGTCCTGGGTGAAAAGGTTTGCTGCCGACTTGTATTCGCCGCGCGCGACGAATTGCGCCTCGACGCCCGCCTTGCCGAGTGCGTCGCGCAGGAACAGTGCGTTGGTGGCGAAGCCGATCAGACCGACTGTGCCCGACGGCTGCATCCACACCTCGCCGAAGGCCGAGGCCAGGTAGTACGACAGCGTGCCGGGGTAGGTCTCGGCCCAGGCCAGGGTGGGTTTGGCCGCCGCGAAGGCCAGGATCGCATCGCGCAGCTCCTGGATCGGTCCTGGCGGGGCGGCGGACAGTTGGATCCGGCCGATGAGCCCGGCCACCCTGTCGTCCTCGGCGGCGCGGCGGATGGCCGCGACGGCCTGGCGCAGTGTCAGGGGTTTGCCGCCCAGGTTGATGAGCATCAACGGGTCGAATCCGACGGTCTCCGGCGGGGCGAGCTGGAGATCCAGTTCGAGCACACAGCCGCGCGGAACGCCGTTGTGGCGGGCCGTGTCGACCTTGCGGATGAGGTCGCGGACATCCTCCGCGTCAGGCAGGAGGCCGGGCAGATTGGTCAGCAGTCCGAACATCTTTCGAGCCTACCGGCGGGCGCGGGGCCGGCCCGTTCGCCGATTGTGAAACGTCGACGGCGCCGGCTACCTGACTTCAGCCGACCAGTGCCCCACCGCAGCCTGACTGAACCCACGCCATATCGGCCGACAACGCAAAAGGCCCCTGCCGAAGCAGGGGCCTTCTGACGTGGAGCGTGGTCTTACAGTTCGGTGGCCGAACCGCCTGCGGCGGTGATGGCCTCGCGGGCGCTGCCGCTGAACTTGTTGGCGGTGACGTCGACCTTGACGGTCAGCTTGCCGTCGCCGAGCACCTTCACCAGGGTGTTCTTGCGAACCAGGCCCTTGGCGACCAGCTCGTCGACACCGATGGTGCCCCCCTGCGGGAACGCCTTGGCGATATCGCCGACGTTGACGACCTCGTAGGCCACCCGGAAGCGGTTCTTGAAGCCCTTGAGCTTCGGCAGCCGCATGTGGATCGGCATCTGGCCACCCTCGAACGTCGCGGGGACGTTCTTACGGGCCTTGGTGCCCTTGGTGCCGCGGCCGGCGGTCTTGCCCTTGGAGCCTTCACCGCGGCCGACGCGAGTCTTGGCGGTCTTGCTGCCCGGGGCCGGCTTCAGGTCGTGAAGCTTGATAACACTCATCGTCCTAGACCTCCTCAACCGTGACGAGGTGATGCACGGTCTTGATCAGACCGCGCGTCTGTGCGTTGTCCTCACGGACGACGGACTGGCGGATCTTCCGCAGGCCGAGGGTCCGCAGGCTTTCGCGCTGATTCCAGCGTGCACCGATGGTGCCGCGCACCTGGGTGATCTTGAGCTCTGCCATGACTATGCGCTTCCTTCACGGGCCGCGGCGGAAGCCACGGCCTCGGCCTCGCGGCGGGCCTTGAGCATGCCGGCCGGGGCGACGTCCTCGATGGACAGACCGCGACGGGCCGCCACCTCTTCGGGACGCTGGATCATCTTCAGCGCGGCAACGGTGGCGTGCACCACGTTGATCGCGTTGTCGCTGCCCAGCGACTTGGCCAGGATGTCGTGCACGCCGGCGCATTCCAGCACCGCACGCGCCGCACCGCCGGCGATCACACCGGTACCGGGGCTGGCCGGACGCAGCATGACGACACCCGCTGCAGCCTCACCCTGAACCGGATGGACGATGGTGCCGCCGATCAGCGGAACCCGGAAGAAGTTCTTGCGAGCCTCTTCGACGCCCTTGGCGATGGCGGCCGGAACTTCCTTGGCCTTGCCGTAGCCGACGCCGACCATGCCGTTGCCGTCACCGACGATGACCAGAGCGGTGAAGCTGAAGCGCCGACCACCCTTGACCACCTTGGAGACGCGGTTGATGGTGACGACGCGCTCGATGTAGTTGCTCTTCTCGCCACGGTCGTCGCCGCGACCGCGGCCACCGCGGTCGTCGCGTCCTCGGCCGCCACGATCGCCGCGGCCACCGCGATTGTCCTGCGCCGAACCGGCGCCAGCCTGGTCGGCCATCATGCAGTCCTCTCGTTGTCAGTCATCAGAATTTCAGCCCGCCTTCGCGCGCGGCATCGGCCAGCGCGGCGATCCGGCCACCGTAGGTGTAGCCGCCACGGTCGAAGACGACCGTCTCGACTCCGGCAGCCTTGGCGCGCTCGGCGATCAGCTGACCGACCCGCACGCTCTGTGCCTTCTTGTCGCCGTCGACCGCACGCACATCGGGCTCGATGGACGAGGCCGCCGCGACGGTGACGCCGGCGTGGTCGTCGATCAGCTGCACGTGGATGTGACGTGCCGACCGGTTGACCATGAGACGCGGGGTGTCCGCGGTGCCTTCGACCTTCTTGCGCAGACGCGCATGACGGCGGATACGGGCGTTCCGACGGGTCTCGGAGATGTTCTGCCCCACCGGCTTCCGGGTGGGAGCTTCAGTCTTCGTGGTAGCCATGGGTTACTTACCTGTCTTTCCGACCTTGCGGCGGATCTGCTCACCCTCGTAACGCACGCCCTTGCCCTTGTACGGGTCGGGGCGACGCAGACGACGGATCACCGCGGCGATCTGGCCGACCTTCTGCTTGTCGATGCCCGTGATCGAGAACTTCGTGGGTGTCTCGACCGCGAACGTGATGCCCTCGGGCGCTTCGATGAGGACCGGGTGGCTGTAGCCGAGCGCGAACTCCAGGTTCGAGCCCTTGAGCGCGACGCGGTAGCCGACACCGAAGATCTCCATCTTGCGGGTGTAGCCCTCGGTCACACCGGTGACCAGATTGGCCACCAGCGTGCGGGACAGCCCGTGCAACGAACGGCTGCGCCGCTCGTCGTCCGGACGGGCCACCACGATGGCGCCATCGTCGTTACGCGAGACCTCGATCGGCTCGGCGATGTCCAGGGTCAGGGTGCCCTTGGGGCCCTTCACCGAGACGTTCCGACCGTCGATGGTGACGTCGACTCCGGCAGGAACCGGAACCGGCTGCTTTCCAATACGCGACATGTTTTCGTCCCCCTACCAGACGTACGCGAGGACTTCGCCGCCCACGCCCGATCGAGCTGCCTGGCGGTCGGTGAGCAAACCTGAGGACGTGGAGATGATCGCCACGCCCAGGCCGCCGAGTACCCGGGGCAGATTGGTGGATTTTGCATAGACCCGCAGGCCGGGCTTGCTGACCCGGCGCAGACCTGCGATGGAGCGCTCACGGCTGGGGCCGTACTTGAGCTGCACCACAAGTGCCTTGCCGACCCGAGCATCCTCGGTGCGGTAATCGGAGATGTAGCCCTCGGTCTTGAGGATCTCGGCGATGTTGGCCTTGATCTTCGAGTGGGGCAGAGTCACCTCGTCGTGATACGCCGAATTGGCGTTACGCAGACGCGTCAAGAAGTCTGCGATGGGATCGGTCATCGTCATGACAGCCGGTACACCTTCCTCGCGGCGGTTCCCAGTCAGGGCCTACCGTGTTAATCAGTAATGAATGCTGGTTACCAGCTGGACTTCTGCACACCGGGCAGTTCGCCCGCATGCGCCATCTCCCGCAAGCAGATACGGCACAGGCCGAACTTGCGGAACACCGCGTGGGGACGACCGCACCGGTTGCACCGGGTGTAGGCGCGCACTGCGAACTTGGGCTTCTTGTTGGCCTTGTTGACCAGAGCCTTCTTTGCCATTGCTCAGTTCTCCTTGAACGGGAAGCCCAGAGCGCGCAGCAGCGCACGGCCTTCGTCGTCGTTCGTCGCCGAGGTGACGACGGTGATGTCCATGCCACGGGGGCGATCGATGGAGTCCACGTCGATCTCGTGGAACACCGACTGCTCGGAAAGGCCGAAGGTGTAGTTGCCGCTGCCGTCGAACTGCTTGGGGCTCAGGCCACGGAAGTCGCGGATACGCGGGAGGGCGATCGAGACCAGGCGGTCCAGGAACTCCCACATCCGGTCGCCGCGCAGCGTGACGCGGGCGCCGATGGGCATGCCCTCGCGCAGCTTGAACTGGGCGATGGACTTACGCGCCTTGCGGATTTCCGGCTTCTGACCGGTGATCAGCGCGAGGTCGTTGACCGCACCGTTGATCAGCTTGGCGTCGCGGGCGGCGTCACCGACACCCATGTTCACGACGACCTTGACCACGCCCGGGATCTGCATCACGTTGGCGTAATCGAACTCTTTGTTGAGCGCGTCCTTGATCTCTTCGCGGTAGCGCTGCTTCAGCCGGGGCTGAACCTTGGCGGAGTTTTCTACTGTGGTCATTCTCAGATGTCCTTGCCGTTGCGCTTGGAGACCCGGACCTTCTTGCCGGACTCCTCGTCGACGCGGTAGCCGATGCGGGTCGGGTTGCCATCGGAGTCGATGACCATGACGTTGGAGACGTGGATCGGCGCTTCCTGGGTGACGATGCCGCCCGAGGAGGCGCCCCGCTCGTTCTGGGACTGCGCGGTGTGCTTCTTGATCCGGTTCACACCTTCGACCAGAACCTTTTCGCGGGTCGGGTAGGCCTCGATGACCTTGCCCTTGGCGCCCTTGTCCTTACCGGAGATGACGAGCACGGTGTCGCCCTTGTGCACCTTCATTACAAAACCTCCGGGGCCAGCGAAACGATCTTCATGAACTTCTTCTCGCGCAGCTCACGACCGACGGGCCCGAAGATGCGGGTACCGCGCGGGTCGTTGTCGTTCTTGATGATGACGGCGGCGTTCTCGTCGAACTTGATGTAGCTGCCGTCGGCGCGGCGGCGTTCCTTGACGGTGCGCACCACCACTGCCTTGACGACGTCGCCACGCTTGACGTTGCCGCCGGGGATGGCGTCCTTGACGGTCGCGACGATGATGTCGCCGATACCCGCATAGCGCCGCGACGAGCCACCGAGCACCCGGATGCACAAGATTTCCTTGGCACCCGTGTTGTCGGCGACCTTGAGCCGCGATTCCTGCTGAATCACTCGATCTCCTGACCTGGTTTTGTATGCACGCCAGATACCGACCTGGACGTACGCGGTCTTTGTCACTTCAGGGCACGCAGGGCTGACAGCAAAACTGCACAAGCCAGCCGAGGTCTGCCCGAGGCAACCCCTACATACTAGGTGAGCACGTGCTTTGCACCAAATCGCCGCCGATGCCCCGCCGACTTCGGTGCGGTTTCGTGCGCCGGTGACCCGAAACCTCACCCGAAGCGCAGGTCAGCGGACGTTGCTGCGCTCGGCGGCGCCGGCAGCGGCCAGCACCAGGGCGTCGGCGTGTCGGGCACCCACGATCTGCAGGCCGCACGGCGCGCCGCCGGCCCATCCGGCGGGCACCGAGATGGCCGGTTGGCCGGTCAGGTTGAAAGGGTAGGTCACCGCGAGCGCACCCCAGTGGTCCACCTCGTGGCCGTCGATCTCGGTCGGCATCGGTCCCTCGGCATCGAATGCGGGCACCTGCGTGGACGGTGTCAGCAGCAGGTCCATCTGCTCGAACGCGGCGGCGGTGGCCGCCACCAGCCTGGCCCGTGTCTCGTGTGCCTGCAGCAGCGCCGACACGGTCAGCTCCCGCGCGGCGTCGACATAGCGGCGCACCGATGCGTCGACCTCGACATCGCCGGGGGCACCGGAGCCCGCCGCGACGACGGCGGCGTACACATCCGGCGCCGACAGCACCCGAAATGCCGCGGCGCAGTCTGGATCTATCGGGACCTCGACGCTCACCCGCACCGCACCGGTGGCCGCGAGAAACCGCTGCGCGGCCACCTCCGCCACCGCCGCAACCTCGGGATCGCACGGCGCACCGCCCAGCGTGGGCAGGAACGCCACCCGCAGGCCACGCAGGTCGACCTCGTCCAATGCGGCTTCCAACAGCGGAGCGGGAACCGACGCGCGGTCGGCGGGATCGAGACCGGTCACACTGTCGAGCACCCGGGCGGTATCGCGCACCGTGGTGGTCAGCACCCCGTAGTGATCGTTGTCGGCGACCCCGCGATGTCGCGGCCCGCGCGGGACCACACCGTAGGTCGCCTTGAACCCGACGAGCCCGCAAAAGGCAGCCGGAATACGTAAGGACCCCGCTCCATCGGTGCCGGTGGCGAAAGGCACCATCCCGGCTGCCACGGCCGCCGCCGATCCGCCACTGGAGCCGCCAGGTGTCAACCGCGGATTCCACGGGTTGCGGGTCACCCCGTGCAGCGGGGAGGCAGTGAACGACGCCCGGCCGAACTCCGGCGAGGTGGTCACCCCGACAGGGACCGCGCCGGCGGCCACCGCACGGGTCACCAACGTGCTCGTGTGATCGGCGATCCGCCCTTGATAGAGCCGACTCCCCATCGCGTAGGGCCAGCCGGATACCGCGTGCAGCTCTTTCACGCCCATCGGCACGCCGGCGAGCGGACCGGGATCCTGACCGGCAGCCACGATCCGGTCGATCTCCGTGGCCCTGGTCATGGCGCCGTCGCGATCCACATGCACGAACGCATTGAGCTCGGGGTCGGCGGTCTCGATGGCGCACAGCGCCTCGGCGACCACATCGCGGGCGCTGAGCCGTCCGGATCGGACCCTCTCCGCGGTGTCCACAACGGGGGAACCCACTGTCCGGGAAAATGCCGCGGTCACAACATCACCACTGCCGCAACGGATGTCGCCACCAATAGTCCGGTCACGACCGGTACGAACAGGCGTCGGGCGAGATCGATCACCGATACTCCGGTGAGGCCTGCCACCACGATCAGCGAGGACCAGATCACCAACGTTCCGCCACCGGTCCAACTCGCCCCGTTCTGCGCGATCGCGGCCAGGGTCGCCACATCGGCTCCCGAGCTCTCCCCCAGTGAGGCGGCCAGCGATCCGGTGAACGGTAGGCCAGGCCAACCGCTGCCGTCGAGGCCGATCACCATACCGATGACCAACATCGCAAACGCCGCGACGACCGGTATCGCCGGGATCAGCGGTTGCACTCTGGACACCGCGTCGAGGAGAAATGCCGGTGCCGCGACGCCCTCGGGCAGGCCGAGGATGGTCCCCGAGTAGTCCGACAACCCGATGTAGACGAAGCCGGCCACCGGAATGACCATTCCCATGGTGCGGAACGAGAAGGCGATGCCGTCGGTGAAGTGGTCGCCCACCTCGGCCAGCCACCCGCGCCGAACCGAGATGACGGACACCGCTACCAATGCCAGCGCCGCCGTGCCACCGACCAGCGGGGCGCCCAATCCTTCGTCGATATTGGGCAACCAGTCGGTGAACCGGCCGAGCAGCATGAACATCAGCAGTGCTGCGAACAGTGTCGGAATCGCCACGGCGATGACTCGCGCGGCCCCCGAAACCCGCTGGGAATCCGATGTTTCGGTGGCGACGCGGACTGTGGACAGGTCGGTCGCGGCGCCTGCGGCATCGTCGGATCCACCGCCCTCGGCGGCCGCCTGGACCGGAAGGACCACAGCCGCGGCGGCCGCGGGGGTGAGCATCCTGGTGCGGACGTCGCGGAAATAGGCGACGGTCAGGGCCACCACCCCGGCGATCAGCGCGATGATGGTGGCGCGGATCGCGATCGATCCGGCTGACACATCGGCACCGTCGGCCGACAACGAGGGGGCCACGCCCATGATGAGGTCCGAGCTGAGCGCCATGCCCTGACCGGTGATCGCGATCGCCAACGCCGCCCCGAAAGGCGGCAATCCCACCCGTACCGCCGCGGGCAGCAGGATCGCCGCGATCAACGGCAGGACCGGGGTCGGCCAGAAGGACAGCGACAGCAGAAAGGTCACGATCGCCAGCACGACGTAGGCAGTGTGCCCGTTGCGAAACAGCGAGCGCAGGGGTGCGATCATCAACGCGTCGGCACCGGCGCGGCGTACCGCTCCCAGCATCGCGGTGACCAGAGCGATCACCAGGAAGATCGGTAACAGCTCACGGGTGCCGACGATGGCGGCGTTGAACAACGCCGCCAGTCCGGTGGTGACACTCCCCCCGAAGGCCGTCGCGGTGAAGAAGGTGGCCAGCAGTGCCGGTGCCACAACATTCTTCTTCGCGATGACGGTGATGATGAGTGCGACGAGTCCGAGCAGATAGCAGTAGTGGGCGAGAGTCACCTGGAGAACCTTCCTGGAACCGAGCGCCATGGTGTGGCGATCCGAAAAGCTTTCAACAGCAGTCGAACCCGCCGGGGCCACATAGCAGTGCTGTTTTCACCGCGGTGGGTCGTGCGGCTGCGCCGCCGCGCCCCGGCGTCGTGCAGACCCTGATTCTCTCCAGCGCCGACCCCTGCGGCAATCCCGAAAAGGCACACCGCACAACCGGTCAGCCGTGCACAGTGTCCAGATATGCAGCAAAATACTCATATCACTGCGCACCGCGCACGGTTGTGCGATCATGAGCAACCCGCTAGCCCACCGCGGCGACGAGTTGCACTTCAACCGGAGCGCCCGACGGTAACGATGCCACTCCAATCGCACTGCGGGCCGGAATGTTTCCCGGACCGAGAACCTCGGTGAGTGCTGCCGTGGCGCCATCGGCCACCGCGGTCAACCTCGTGAAGTCGGCAGTGCACGCGACGTACACCGTCATCTGCAGACAGCGAATATCGTCGGTACCGCCCGGCTGCACCGACCGCACCGCGGCCGCCGCATTACGCGCGGCCAACCCGGCGGCCCGGTAGGCGGTTTCGACGTCGACGTCGGCACCGACCGTACCTACCACGTCAAGCACGCCATTGCGCCGTGGCGTCATTCCCGCGGTGTACACGATTCCGGCGTGCAATACCGCCGGCGCATAGTCGCCCTGTGGGGGTGGCGCACAGCGGTCAGTCGACACCGAGCGCCACACCTTCCTGTCGGGGATCGGCCGCGCCGCTGAGGATGCCGCGGTCATCCAGCGAGATCAGTTGGGCGCTGCCGCCGGCGCCCCATCGGGGTTGGACGGTGACCCGGTGTCCCCATTGCGCGAGTTCCTCCCGAACAGTGACCGGCACCGAATCCTCGATGCGCAGTTCGTCGGCTGCGCCGAGGACGTCGGCGTCCGAGCCGGGGAACACGGTGAACCGTGGTGCCGCGACCGCCTCGGCCGGATCGAGCCCGTGATCGAGAATGTGCGAGAGCAACTGCATGTTCCACTGCACCTGACCATCCCCGCCCGGGGTGTTTCCGACGTGCAGCAGCCCACCGTGATCGTCGGTCACGATCCAGGCGTTGAGGGTGTGCAGGGGTTTACGGCGTGGGGCGACCTCGTTGGGATGGCCCGGTATGAGATAGCCACCGCGGGCGAGACGGTTGTTGAGGACCACACCTGTGCCCGGCACCGTGAACTTCGCTCCGAAGGTGAAGGCCAGGGAGTGGATGAAACTGACGGCCCGGCCGTCGGCGTCCACGGCCACCGTCGAGGTGGTATCGCCCGCACCCACCGAAATCGGACCGCGAACCTCGATGCGATCATCGAGGTCGCGGCGTTGCATCGCGAGCCGTTCCTGCCCCAGCACATAAGCGGCGCCGGTGTTGTCGCTACCGCACAACTCGAACCGGTCGGCAAAGGACAGCCGTGCGGCCCGGGCCAGCCGGTCGATGGCCGCGCTGCTGAGCCAGCGCTGGAACCCGACCACACCGTCACACAGTGCCGCCTGGTGCAGCACCATCCAGCCGGGCGTGGGAAGCGGCGTCTGGTGCACCGTGGCACCGGCGTAGCGGCCGGTGAGCGCCGGTTCGATATCCAGTGCGGCACCGGCGGCCCATTCGTCACCGCTGAACGGCGCGCCGCCCGCCCGCAACGCGGAGACCGCGCGTTCGCCGAACGAACCGCGATAGAAGCCAGCCGGGTCGTGGGCCAGTAAGCGGATGGTCGCGGCCAGGTCCGGCTGAACGAGTCGATGCCCGACACGCGCCGCACCTCCGCCGCTCGTGTAGACCGCGGACAGACCCGCGTCATCGCCGATGGCCGTCAGTGCGGTACCGACATCACCGGCGGTGCGCGCCGAGCACGGCACGCCGTTCTCGGCGATTCGCGCCGCTTGCGCCCACAGCGCGGATAGCTCGCGCGTGGCACCGTTGCGGTGTAACACCGCCAGTGCCGCCGGTGCACCCGGCACCGCGACCGCCAGCGGGCCATCCAGCGGGATGGACGAAAAGCCTTGTTCAGCATAGAAATCCGGCGTGCCCCCATCCGGTCCGAATCCCGACCCGTTGACCGTCCACACCCGGCCGTCGGGTTCACGAACCACGGCGAACGCATCACCACCGATACCGCATTGTCCGGGTAGGGTCAGCCAGCACATCGATGCCATCGCCAGCGTCGCATCGACGGCGTTGCCCCCGTCGGCCAGCACCCGTGCCCCGGCCAGGCTAACCGCGGGATGGCTGGAGCTGACCATGCCCGCTCCGGACAGCGCAGGCGGGCGGGCCGCATCGGCCATCAGACGCTCCGGCGCGCGCGGCGGGTCGGGCCTGCGGGCGCATCACCCGGCGTCACCCCGACGAAGATCTCGCCGTCGCGCTCCTGGCAGGGATAGGTCTTGATCGGCTCGGTTGCCGGCGGACTGATCGGTTCACCGGTCTCCAGGTCGAATGCGCTTCCGTGACAGGAGCATCCGATACCGTCATCACGAAGCTTGCCAGAAGACAGCAGGCAGTCCAGGTGCGTGCAGTAGTTGGACGTGGCATAGGCCTTGCCGTTGAGCCTGGCCACCGCGAACTCGTGTTCTCCGGCGTAGAACCGTCTGACGATGCCTTCGGGTACCTGACCCGATCGGGCAATCCGGACGAATTCCGTTGTGGCTTCCTGCATCTGTTCTGTCATGACACTCCTGTCCTAGGGTGTGCTGGGGTTCAGGTAGACGGTCTTCTCATTGAGGTAGAACTCCATCATCGATGCGCCGGCCTGTTCCTTGAAGGTGCCGGCCGACGAGGCCTTGTAGCCACCGAAGGGCGCGTTCATCGCCATCCCCGTGGTGGGCTGGTTGATCTTCACCAGACCGGTCCGCGACCGGCGGGCGAACCGCTGCGCCACACTCAGATCGTTGGTGACGATGGCCGCCGACAGCCCGAATTCGGTGGCATTGGCCAGCTCCATCGCCTCGTCCATGTCGCCCGCGCGCTGCACGGCCACCAACGGTCCGAACACCTCCTCGTCCACGATGCGCATCCCGGGCGTGGCCCCGGTGAAGACCGCGGGACGGACGAAATACCCGCCCGCTGCGCCGCCGGGGGTGACGGATCCACCACCGCAGCGCAGGGTGGCGCCATCCGCGACGCCCGCCTGCAGGTAGGACCGGAACTTCGCATACTGGGCGGCGCTGGCCAGGGCACCCATATCGATGCCGGGTTCTGCGCCCGGACCCACCTTCACCGCCTCGGCCCTCGCGACCAGGGCATCGACCACCGCATCGTGGTTGGCGTCGGTGACGATCACCCTGCTGGTACCGGTACACGCCTGGCCGGACAGTCCGAAGGCCCCTTTGGCGATCAGTGCCGCCGCGTATTCGGGATCGGCGTCCGCCGCGACGATCACCGGGTTCTTGCCGCCCATCTCCAACTGCACGCGACGGTGCGGACCGATATGGGCGTGGATGGTTCGACCGACGTCGGTGGACCCGGTGAACGTGATCGCCGCGATTCGTGGGTCGGCGGTGACGGCGGCTCCGGCGACGCCGTCACCTTGCACCAACGCGATCACGCCCGGCGGCAGGCCTCCGGCCAACAGTGCTTCGACCAGTCGCTGCCCCATCAGCGGGGTCAGTTCGGAGGGCTTGAACAGCACCGGATCTCCGACGGCCAGCGCCGGACCGAGCTTGCGGGAAGGGATGTTGAGCGGGAAGTTCCACGGGGTGATGGCCCCGACGATGCCGATCGGTTCGCGCAGTGTGTACACCAGGGCATCACCGGCCGCGGGCAGGGTGACTCCGCTCGCGCGGGTTGCCTCGGCGGCATAGAACCGCAGATTCGACGGGGTTCGGCCGACCTCCATGGTGGCCTCGGCGACGGTCTTGCCCTCCTCGCGCACCAGTTCGGCAATCAGCTCGGCGCTGCGCGATTCCAACTGTGCGGCAGCGGCTTCCAGGATCGCAGCACGGCGTTCCGGGGCGGTATCGGCCCAGTCCGGCGCCGCTTTGACCAGACCGTCGACGGCCCGCTGGACATCGTGGGGTCCCGATGCCGGGAATGTACCGATGACATCGGTCGGGTCGGCCGGGTTGGCCCGGGTGAACGTTGCCCCGGAATGCGCGGGCACCCAGGTCCCGCCGATGAAGTTCAACCCCTCGATCATGCCGGCACCTCCGCGTTGTCTTCGTTTTCCTGGTCGTTGTAGGCCAGGTCCCACAGGTCGACATCCTCGTCACCGAGTTCCGTGGGCTCGACATGCCTGCCGAGCAGTTCGCGTGCCACCGAGATGTCCTCGCCCCGTTCGATACTGAGCGCACCGCACAGCACAGGGCCGTCGAAGTAGAAGGCGGTGAAGTCCAGGCCGTCCCGGTCGCCGCGCAGTACCGGGGTGCCGCGGATGGTGCCCAAGCTCTGGATGTTCCGGCCGAACTGGTCCGACCAGAACCAGTGCGGGTCGTCGTTGACGGCATCGCGACCCAGCATCGCGCCGGCCACCGCCACCCCCTGCCGACTGGCATTGTCGAAGTGTTCGACCCGGACATGGCGACCCGCCCGCGCCGAGTAGCGGCGCGCCACATCACCGGCAGCGTAGACGTGGGGTATCGCGGTGCGTCCCGCATCGTCGACGACGATGCCGTCATCGACGTCGAGGCCTGAGGCTGCCGCGGAGGCGACGTTGGGGGTGATACCGATGCCGATCACCGCGATATCGAATTCCTCGGCCGCCGCGCCGCTGCCGATCAGGACGGAGTCGCCGGTGGTGCGCAGGTCGGTGACCGACGCCGAGGTGCGGAGATCGACACCGTTGTCACGGTGCAGCGCTGTGATCAGCATCCCCATCTCGGCACCGAGCGACGTGGCCAACGGTATCGGCGCGGTCTCCAGCACCGTCACCGCGGCACCGGCCGTCGCGGCCGTGGCGGCGAGTTCCAGTCCGATGAAACCGGCACCGATGACGGCCAGCCGACAACCGGGCTGCAGGTGCGGCGCCAGTCGGGTGGCGTCGTCGAGGCTGCGCAGATAGTGCACGAGGTCCGGACGCGGCCCCGGCACCGTGAGTCGCCGCGGACTGCCGCCGGTGGCGAACAGGACAGCGTCGGCGACGATCGGGGTGCGACCGGTGAATTCCACGGTGCGCGTTGCCGGGTCGACACGTGCCACGGTGGTGTCGGTGAGCACTTCGACATCATTTGTGGCGCGCCACTTTTCGGGCAGAATCCACAGTGATTCCGCGGTCTCGGCACCGTTCAGATAATCCTTGGACAGCGGCGGTCGCTGATACGGCGGATGCGGCTCGTCACCGATCAGCAGGATCCGGCCGTCGAAGCCGTGTCGGCGCAGATTGCGCGCGGCGACGGCGGCGGTCTGGCCGGCGCCGACGGTGACGATGGTGCGCGGTGTCATGCCCTGGCTCCCTCTCCGGTGCCCGCCTCGGCGTGCCGGGTGGGCACCGTGTCGATGTAGACGGTGCCGTCGTCGTCGACACGCACCGGGTAGGTGGGTTGGCAGAGGTCCTGGTCGGCCTCGTAGCCCGTCTCCAGATCGAACTGCCACTGGTGGCCGGGGCAGATCACCTTGCCGTGCAGCAGGGTGCCTTTGAACAGCGAACGATCTTGGTGCACACAGAGATCGGCGAAGGCATACACCCGACCGTCGGCCTGGAACAAGGCGACGGCCAAGCCGTCGATCTCGACCCGCAGCTTGCGTCGCCTGCCGAGGTCTTTCATGGTGGCCACAGCTGTCCACATGTGCTTTCCCTTTCGGTCGGTTCGGCGCGGCCCGCGCAAGGGGCGGACCGCGCCGAGACCGGTCAGACCGCTGCCGGCTCCAGTTCGGGTGCGACGTAGGTGTCGTAGAGACCCTTGGTGTACGAGAAGCGCATTTCGGCACCCCAGCGCACCATCTGGAGACAACGCTGCTGCAACTGCGGGGTGTCGGCGTGGTCCAGCACTATCTGGTAACCACGCTCACCGTGCACGACGTCGGAGGTGATGTGCAGATCGAAGAACTCGATCTCGTCCTCGGTGAACTTGTAGAACTCGCGCAGGGGCACGATCTGCTTGGTGTAGATGCTGGGCACCTGCGACTCCAGACCGACCACCAGCGCCGCGGTGGCCACCACGAAGTGCTCACGCGCCGATACCGCGTAGCACCAGGACTGCAGACCCCGCGTGATCGCGTTCATGTTGTTCGGGTCTTCGATGCGTTCCTTGGTGGTGCCGCATGCCTCGCCGAATTTGATCAGCAGGTCGGTGTGCCGAATATCGGCCAGTTCCTCCTCGTACATGTTCTGCAGCGTGAAATCCTTTGCGCCGGTGAACTCGTCGGGAGTGTTGGAGTAGATGTTGGCCAGATAATCGGCGAAGGGCCCCACATAGTGGAAGTGGTTCTCGGCCCAGCGGGCAAAGTGATGGCGCTTCAACTGGCCATCGGCCCAGGCCTTGGAGAACGAGGCGTTCTTCGCCTCGCGCCCCTTGATGGCGTTCTCCAGTTCGGTCCGGAACGCGGCGCGATCCAACAGTTCGGTCATGGTGAGATCCTTTCGATTCGGCTGAGTACGGAGCGAACGGCCACCGGCGTGCGGCGATTCGCGTTCGAACAGGGCTGCACACGCAATATTTCTGCGAAATATGCTCTGCAACAGTGAGATTAGTCAGGCTCGTAGTCTTTCGACATGGACAACATCAACGCCGGTGCAGTCGGTGATGAGTCATGCTGCACAGGACTCTCAGCGCGACCCGACGGCCGCGGTCAGCGCCTCGAACTCGGCAAGGATGGCGCCACCGACCGCTTTGTCCTGGGCTCCGTTGCCACCGCTGATTCCGACGCCGCCCACGATCTGACCTTCGAACACCAAGGGAAAGCCGCCGACGAAGACGGCGAACTTGCCCGGCAGCATCTGACTGATGCCGAAGGCCTCGTTACCGGGCAGGGCGGGGCCGTTCGGCGGCTCGTTGAACAGATGCGTGGCCCGTTCGTGCCCGGCCGCGGTGAAGGCCTTGGCGATCGAGATGTCCACACCGGTCAACCTCGCACCCGGAAGACGATGCAGTGCAAGCACATTGCCGCCGTCATCGCAGATGCACAGCGTCTGCTTGACACCGATCTCTTCGGCCTTGGCCCGGCCGGCGGCGAGCAGCGGCAGGGCGTCGTCGAGGGTGATTCGGTAAACCTGATGCATATCGGCTGACTCCTGTGGTCGTCGGTGGCTGGCTGTGCGCCTGGTCAATGTCTACCGACGTTGCCCACCGAATGCGCTGGTCACTATGTCCGGCATTCACCCGACATTCGGGACAAACTGCACATAGGGTTGCGCTGGCCGACGATGTGATCGTGGCGGTGCACGCCGCCGCAGCCCGGCAGACGCGTCGCACACACGAGGTGAGGGATATGACACCAGCGCACACCCAGGGTGATCGCATGACGGTCGCAGGCATGCTCGACGAATCGTTGATGTCCGCCGCCCGCGTCGTGGCCGGCCATGATCATCTCGATCGCGAATTACACTGGGTACTACCGCTTTCTGAAGTTCTGTCCGGACACGAAACGCTCGACGGCGTCGCCGTCTACGCTCGCCCAGAGGCGTTGTTGGGCAATACCGGCACGTTGGGTGCGCTGTCCGCACGGGGCGCCACCACGCTGCTGGTCGACGGATCGATACCGACGGGTTTTCCGGCGAACCTGCCTGTCGGGCTGGTGGTCGTCGAGATGGCCTTCCCGGTCGGGTTCACCGCCCTGAACCGACTACTGGCCGAGCGCGCACTCAGCCAAGAAGTGCATGTGATGCGTTATGCGACCCATGTGCACGCGTCTTTGGCCGGGCTTTTCCATCGCGGTGCCGGGCTGCAGATGCTGGTTCGCGAAGTGTCCAACCTGGCGCGTAACCCGGCGATCGCGTTGGACGCACGCGGGCAGATCGTGGCCGTCAACGGCCTCGGCGCCGAAACGGCCACCGCACTCAACACGGTGCTCCTACCGAGACTGACCGTCGACCTTCCCACCGCCGCAAGGTTGTCCGCACATCACGACACGCGGATCGAGCACCTCGACGACCCCGCCGGCACCTCCTGGACCGCCATCAGCACAGCGATCCGGCTCGGGAAGGCGTTCGAGGGGTGGGTCGCCATCCTGGTCGCCGATCCAGCACCGGGTCGTCACGACGTGGCGCGCCACATCGTCGTCACCGAGCAGGCGACCGCCATCATCGGCTCGGAGATGTTGCGTCAGCACAGTATCGACGAGGCCGAGGAACGCGCCCGTGGGGATTTCGTCCAGGCCCTGGTGCACGGACACTTCTCCAGCGAGCACGATATGCGCACGCGCGCGGAGTACCACGATATCGACATCGACTCACACTTCGGGGTTTTCGTCGCACCGGGCGTGGTGCCGCACGGCGTCGACAATCCGGCCGCAAGCATGGTCCGGCTGGCCCGCTACGCCGCCAACGTGGCACCGGATCCGGCCGTGCGTTCCTATGTGACCGTTCTCGGCGATGTCCTGGTGGTCGTGCGGACATTGCGCGGGCCGGATGACGATGCCCGCCGCCAGGAGATGGCACATTACGCCGGAGCGATGTCCGAGGAGTTGGAGAACCGCCGGGGCGCCGCGGTCGCGGTGTCCTACAGCAGACCGGCACCGGGGGCCCAGGCGGTCTCGGGCAGTTACCGCGAGGCGCGCATCGCCCTGGGCATCGCGCGCCGGCTCAACCTGACCGGCGCCGTCTCCTACCAGGACCTGCGCAGTTTCACCGTGCTCGCCGACGTCGCCGAGACCGAGCAGAGCCGCGCGCTGGTCACCGACATTCTCGGCCCGCTGCGTGCCACTCCGGATCTCCGGGATTTCGTGACCGGGTACCTCGCCAACGGGGGCAACGTCAACGCAACCGCCAGAGCACTCAACGTGCACCGCAACACGATGCTGACCAAACTGGACCGGGTATCTCGAGCGATCGGCTTGGACATCCGGCTACCGGACAATCAATTCACCGTGTGGCTGGCCATCCGGCTGGACCTGTTGACCGAGGTGCACGCCGCCGTGGACCGCGAGGCAAGCTTCCGCTGAAGCTACCGCTCTTCGACCGGGTCGGCCCCCACGAAAGACCCCAGCAGTCCGAGCACCGCCACCACCGCCACCACCGCGAATGCCAGCGCGAAACCGGTTGCGGTCGGTAGCCCGAGGGCGATGGCGACCCAGGCCGCACCCATCGCCGACCCGCCGAACCGCACCAGGTTGAACAGGCCGAGTCCGGTGCCCTGCGCGCCGGCCGGTGACCGCGTCGCGCCGGTGGCCGCCGGCGTCTGCACGAACGCCGTGCCGATACCGATCACCACCAGGATCGCCGCGAAACCCGGCAGTCCATAGGGTCTCTCGATCAGATCGGCGGCCACCGCCGCGGCCAGCAGCACCTGCCCGACGATCAGCAAGCTCAGTCCGGTGCGCAACACCCGGCGTGCCCCGAGCCGGTCCAGGTAGCGCCCGACCACCGGCCCCAGAACGACCATCGAGACCGGGATCGCCAGCAGGACCATCCCCGCCACCGAACCCGAATAGCCGCGGGCAACCACATACAGCGGGACTGCCAGCAGCGTCGCGCCGAGACTGAACATGAACGCGAAGGCGCCGAGGGTGCTGCGCATGAACCGCGCCTCGGCCACCAACCGCACGTCGACGAATGGCTCTGGTACTCGCAGGCAGTGCCAGGCGAAGAACACCAGGATCAGCACGGCGGTACCCACCGCCGCACCGACGAACACCGAAATCCCCCGTGCCGGGATCAACGCGACACCCAAGATCAGCAGTCCGGCTCCGAATGTGAGAGCCAGCGCACCCATAGTGTCGAAGTGCATCCTGGTACCCGGGTGCCGCGGGATGTGCAGCAGCGTCCCGATGAGCCCGGCGAGGGCCACCGGCACCAGCGGGACGAAAACCCACCGCCACCCCCAGCCGTCGGCGATGAACCCGCCCATCGTGGGGCCTATCGCTTGTCCTATTCCGTTGACCGACGCCCACAGCCCGACCGCCTTCCCGCGCCGTTCACCGGCGAAAAGCCAGGTCAGCAATCCGAGTACGGCGGGGCCGAGGGCCGAGGCGGCCGCGCCACCCAGACAGCGCCAGACGATCAGCAGCTCCAGGGAAGGGGCCGTCGCGGCACCGACGGCGCATATCGCCGTGCCGACCATCGACGCGCAGTACACGCGACGCCGGCCGAATCGGTCCCCGATCCAGCCGACCAGTGGCATCGTCGCGGTGAAGGTGAGCAGAAACCCGACCACGACGAAAACACCGCTGCCGAGCGGCGCATCGAAGTCTGCCAGGATCGCGGCCATCGGCACATTGACGACGTTGTTGCTCACGGTGCCGACCAGGGTCCCGGACAACAGCGCGGCCAATGCCAGCGGTGTACCGCCGGCATCGGGGCCGGGCGGTCGGGCGACCGAGCGGCTATCGGTATCAGTCATCGCCTCCACTGTCTCACTCCTGAACGACGGCCGGCGCCGCCTCCGGCGGTCACGATGCCCAGTCCGGCCCTCCCGAAATGGACATCGTGCACAGTGCGCGCGTCGGCGCGTCTGGGCCACCCGCGCCGCCGCCCAGCGCCGCGACGCGAAGTGTGGCGCCGATTTTTACGTCGCCGAAACACCGCGACACCAGGATGACAAGGTCAGAACACGTTGCACAGCGGCGGACGCACAGCGGTGTGCACTCTGTTCGTTGACCCAGCCGCATAACACGCCGAGCATTCCCCCATCAAACTGCACAGCCCACGAGCAGTTGTGAGTGAAAAGACCCGCGATGGACATTCATCTCAGCGCAGCCCACTGGATCTATCTCGCCGGCATCGTCGTCATCCTGCTCACGATGGCACTGCGCAAGAACATCCTCGTCCCCTCTGTGGTCGCGACTTTGCTTACCGCGTGGGTGTTTTCGGGCAGCATCGTGACCGGGTTGGCATCGATATTCAACGCCAGCCTGGTGGCCGCACACGAGTTGTTCAACATCTTCTTGATCATCGCCTTCGTCACGGCCATGCTGGGGGCGCTGCGCGAGATGGGCGCCGACCGTCTGATGGTCACCCCATTTCGACGGGTGATGCGTTCGGGCACAAGTAGTTTCGTTGTACTGGCGATCGTCACCTATGTGATCTCGCTGTTCTTCTGGCCGACGCCTGCCGTGCCGCTGGTGGGGGCAGTGCTCATCCCGGTGGCGATCCGAGCCGGCTTGAGCCCGTTGTCGGTCGGCATGGTGATCGCGATCGCCGGCCAGGGCATGGCATTGTCGTCGGATTACATCATCAAGGTGGCGCCCGGCATTTCGGCCACAGCCGCCGGCGCCGATACCGACACCGTCGCCGACAAGGCGATGGTCCTGTCGCTCATCGTGGGTTTCGTCGCACTGGCCATCACCTACCTGACCCAGCGCCGCACCTGGCGCCGGCCCGCACCGGAGTTGCTGGTGGCCTGGGAGAACAAGGCCGACAAGCTCGGGGTGAGCCCCGCAGAGCAGGACACGGACGGGGGCACGGCGGGACGCCCGCAACCCGACGGCACCCCCGTATTCACCGGCACCAGGTCCGCCGCACCCACGGCGACGGTGGTACTCGAACCGGTCGCCACGGAGTCTGCCGACACCCCCAAGCCACTGTCAGCCAAGGCGTTCGCCCTGCTGGTCCCACTGGCTTACCTGGCGTTCATCGTCTACTTGTTGCTGGGCAAGTTCACCTCCATCGTGCCACCACTGCAGGGTGGTGATGCCGCGGGCATCGTCGGCGGCATCGCCGCGATGCTGTTGTTCGCCGCCTGTATCGCCAACGACAAACGCGCCTTTCTCGAAAGCTCCTCGACGCACATCGTCGACGGCCTTGTCTTCGCCTTCAAGGCGATGGGCATCGTGCTACCCATCGCCGGCTTCTTCTTCATCGGCAACGGTGACTTCTCGGCCCAGATTCTCGGAATGCCGACCGACGCAAAGGGTCCGGCACTGCTGTTCGACCTCATCAACGCGGCGCTGGCCAATGTCGCGCCCAATGCCTTCCTGGTTGCCTTCACCGTGCTGTTCGTGGGTGTCATCGCCGGACTCGAGGGGTCGGGCTTCAGCGGTCTACCACTCACCGGATCGCTGTCGGGCGCGCTCGGCGGAGCAGCCGGAATAGACCCGTCCACGCTGGCCGCCATCGGCCAGATGGGCAACATCTGGTCCGGCGGTGGCACATTGGTCGCGTGGTCGTCGCTGGTGGCTGTGGCAGGCTTCGCCCGGGTGCCGGTGCTCACGCTGGCCCGCAAATGCTTCGTACCCGTCATGTCCGGCCTCGTGCTCTGCACGGTCGCGGCCGTCCTGCTGTTCTGATGGTGGGCACGGACCCACGCCCGCGACTGGCACTCGTCGCGACGATCGTGTTGACGTATGTAACCGGGATCGTCGATGCCGTCGGCTTTCTGGCGTTGGATCGGGTGTTCACCGGCAACATGACCGGCAACATCGTGATCCTCGGTATGGGTGTGGCCGGTGCCGACGACCTACCGGTCCTGGGCCCGGCCATCGCGCTCGGGGCCTTCACCGCTGCGGCATTCCTGGCCGGGTTGGTCTTGAGGGCCGGCCGGAAGGGGTGGCAACACCGGGTCACCGTGCTGTTGACCGTCGGAGCGGTGACCTTGGCGGCACTGAGTGTGCTGGCCGGACTGGACGATCACAGCGGCCCGGTGTTGCCGATAGTCATGGCCGCCACCACGGCCGCGGTGATGGGGTCGCAGGCGATGGTGGCCCGGACCGTCGCGGTGGCCGATATGACGACTGTCGTGGTGACCTCGACGCTGGCGTCGTTGGCCGGTGAGACGTGGACCACCCGCGGCCGGGGTGTGCTGTGGAATCGGCGATTCGCGGCAATCGCGACCATCTTCGCGGGCGCCGTGACAGGTGCACTGCTGTTGCGATGGCATATCGCCGCGCCGTTCGCCCTCTCGGCAGCGCTGACCGGTGCGGTCGCTCTGATCGGACACCGGCGGCTGGTGCGCTGAACCGAGGCCGACTCTGGCGCGCGCCGGCCCCACCTTGGATCGACCACCCGTCGGGCACCGCGAGGGTCGGCACCGGCGCACCGGCTAGTCCCTGGCGAACGCGCGGGCGAGCTCGCGCTCGGCGTCCAGATAGGGAGCACCCGAAATGTCGACCACCGCCTTGGCGATCGTTCCGCCGGTGAAGGCGAACGGTGCCGAGTAGGCGCCGGATACGGCCTGCCCGGTATTGCTGCCGACTTTGATCCCTCCCCCGGACAGCCCGAAGCTGCCGGGGTGGGTGCGCACACCGTCGGCCTGACCGACGATGCTGTCATCGATGTAGAGCGATACCTGCCCCACCGGGGTGTGGCTGCCCTCGACCGTGCCGGTCCGCTCGTATCGGACTCCGAACACATGACTGCCCAGCGGGATCGGTGTCTGCGCGGTCACCCGCTGTTCGTCCTCGCCCATGAAGTTGTAGACGTACTCCAGATGGCCGTTCTGGACGAAGAGCACATGTCCGCCGTGACCGGCACCCTGCTTGAAGAGCACTCCTTGCGCGTCGGCAGTGTCGACGGTGACCTCGGCCAGCACCGAGAACGACTGACCGCGCAGTTCTGCGGCCGCGCCGAGACCGACCTCGGCGTTGTCGGGGTAGTAGACAAACGTGGTGCGACCCACCACGAGAAGCGGCCGCCAGCGCCCGAACGTCTCGAAGATGTTCAGATCGCCCAGCGGCAGTCCGTTGTACTTCGCTGCCTCGGAGAACCACAGCTCCTGCAGTTCGGCCAACTTCTCCGGATTCTCGGCCGCCAGGTCACGGCACTGGCTGCGATCGGAGTCGATGTGGAACAACTCCCAGCGGTCATCGTCGAAATGCCCCCACCCCGCCGGCGAGGCCGCGTGCACGGTGTTGGCGAACCAACCCTCGTGCCAGATACCGCGGGTACCCAACATCGCGTAGAACTGCGTGCGTTTCTCGGTGAGAGCATCCGGATCACCAAGAGCGGACTTGAAACTCACACCGTCGAGCGGCTTCTGCGCGATACCACCGACCTCGGACGGTTCGGGAATGCCGAGCAGGTCGTAGACGGTAGGGGTGACATCACAGACGTTGATGTACTGATCGCGAACCGCGCCGTGTGCGTCGATTCCCTTGGGCCAGGAGATGATTGCGCTGTCGGCGATACCGCCTTCGTGGGAGGCGTAGCGTTTGAACAGCTTGTAGGGCGTGTTGAAGGCCATCGCCCAACCGATCGGGTAATGGTTGTAGGTCTGCGGCCCGCCCAGCTGATCGTAGAAGCGCAGGCTTTCGGCCACGGTATCGATATAACCGTTGAAGAACTTCACCTCGTTGACCGATCCGTTCGGCCCACCCTCGCCGCTGGCCCCGTTGTCGGAGATGACGACGATGATGGTGTTGTCCAGCTGACCGGATTCTTCGAGATAGTCCAGCACGCGGCCGATCTGGGCATCCGTATAGGACAGGAAGCCGGCGAACACCTCGGCCATCCGGGAGAACAACCGCTTCTCCTCGTCGTCGAGGCTGTCCCACGGGCGCACCGTGTCCTGCGCCGGCCAGGCCTCTCCCCCGGGTCCGGTGACATCGAGGTAGGGATTCATCGGCGAAAGCTCGGTGTCCGGCGGAACGATGCCGAGCCGCTTCTGGTTGGCCAGCACGATATCCCGGTACTTCTCGTACCCCATGTCGAAGGTGCCCGCGTACCTGTCCGCCCACTCCTGGAACACATGGTGCGGTGCGTGCCCCGCGCCGGGGCACAGATAGGTGAACCACGGCTTGTCCGGGGCGATGGCCTTGGAGTCCCTGATGAACTCGATGGTCTTGTCCGCCAGATCCTTCGACAGGTGATAACCCTGCTCCGGGGTGGCCGGCGGTGTGACCGGGTGGTTGTCGTACACCAGATCCGGATACCACTGGTCGGTCTCGCCGCCCATGAACCCGTAAAAGCGTTCGAAACCGCGCCCCAGCGGCCAATGCCGTTTGGTGGCGGCCAGGTTGGATTCTTCCAACGGTGTCAGATGCCATTTGCCGACGGCGTAGGTGTTGTAACCGTGTTCGGCCAGCACCTCCGACAACAACGCGGTGTCGCGGGGGATGCGGCCGTTGCAATTGGGGAATCCGTCGGTGAACTCCTCGATGGTGGCCATGCCGACCGTGGTCGCATTGCGACCGGTGAGAAGTGCGGCGCGCGTCGGCGAACACAATGCCGTCGTGTGGAACTGCGACAACCGCACGCCCTTGTCCGCGATCCGGCTCATGGCGGGCATCTCGACAAGACCGCCGAAACAATCCCACGTCGCGATACCGATATCGTCCCAGACCAGATACAGGACGTTGGGCGCATCCTCCGGTGCGGTGGGCGCGGCGTAGGGGCCCCAGTCCGGTTCCGAATCGCGAATGTCGAGTGCGATCTTGCCCTTGAATTCAGCGGTCATCGGCCCTCCTGGGGATCGGCATCGACCGGAGAGTACACCCGCGCCGCACGCACCGCGCCGCAATCGGTCTCAGGCCGGTTCGTTCACCCGGTACAGCCGCCAATCGGGCTGCCCGTCGCCGTCATTGGGAATCTCCAGCTCCAGTGTGGCCACTTCCGCACCGGTGTCATACAGCGTCGGATACCGCAGATTGAGCGCATCCGAGGCACCTCGGCCGATCGGTGGCACCGTCAACAGATACTTGATGCCGCGCCCGGACGGATCGTTGAGCAGTTCGGTGAAATCCGGGTCGGACGGGATGACGAAAACCTTGGGCCGGTCGGTGGCGGCCAGCACGCCGAATCCGTAGACGGTATCGGTGATGACCGAGCTGTCGGGCAAGCCGAGGGAATCCAGGTGTTCGGCGATCCGCCGCTCGGTGCGGAAGGTTCGGGCGATGCGGCGCTCGACGGCCTTGTGCGCGCTGACATCGTCGGGTTGGGGGTTCAGCACAGCCCCGAGACCGTATTCCTGCGGCGCGTACTCCGCTTGACCCATCCCGACGACCGTGACCGGGATGCCGACGGCCAGCGTTGCGGCGACCGCGACATACACTGCCGGAGACCGACGGCGGGTGACCGCAATGGACGCAGGGTGCGGGGCGTAGCGCCCACGTCGCTTCGGCGGTACGAGCGCGCCATCGGGCACGCCGAGCAGGGCCAGCGTCGCCGCCATCGGGATCGCGATGATGAAGAAGCGCAGGAACGGGAACGTCGATCCGTTCGCATAACTGAAGGCTTGGAATCCCAACACCGCGCCGAACATCCCCAGCGGCACCACCAGCATCGTCCATCGTGGTGTGCCCCAACGTTGCATCGTCGCCCACAGCAGCAGCGGAATCAGCGTCGGGGCGAGCAGCATGACGCATACTGCGGCGAATCCGAGGCCCTCGGCGAAGTTCGGCGCGGTCTGGCCGGACTGTTCCAGGATCGCGGTGTTGCCGTACTGCGAGGTGAATTGGGCGAACGCTTCCCCGGTGATCAACCAGCCCGCCGCGGCCCAACCCAGGAATGCCGCCACGCCGGGTCCGCTGACGATCAACGCGTCCAGCACGGCCCGCCGCACCCGCGGTGACGTCCGAGCCCGCAGATAGGTCGTGGCACCGACGATCACGCCGGCCGCACCGATCGATGCCAACACGTCGTAGCGCGTCAGATAGGCCAACCCCATCGCGACACCGCCCGCGGTGACCAGATGGTGCACGTCGTCGTCGACCATCCACATGATGAGCCGGCGCACCGCCCAGGTCATGAAGAAGATGAACGGCGCCTCGCTCATCCCGTTGGATCCGTAGAACACGATCATCGGGTTGAGGGCGAACAGCGCGGTGATCGTCAGCGAATACCACCGCGGCAGATTGCGATCGGCGCCCATGCTGAAGACCTGTACCGCCGCTCCCGCCATGAACACGCTCGACATCAGGGTGCCGGAGTACGCGTGTTCGGCGAGCTCGGTCCAGACGTCGCTGAAGAGCATGGCCGGGATCTGCACCATCGCCGCCACCGGGGTGAAGATGAACCCGATGGCCGCCAGGTGCGGATCGCGGCTGAACAACACCGCCTGTGTCGATGCCACCCGGGACAACGTGTCGCCCATGATGTAGCCGTGCCGGATCTGCAGCCACCAGCCGACTCCGAGATACACGATCCCGGTCAAGGCGAAGATGGCGAATTTCAGCCGACGGTTCGTCACGCCGACCCGACCACCTTTTCGTGGGCGGTCTTCTCGTCGGGCTTCTCGGCAAGTCCGTGGAAGGTCTTCTCCCAGAACGACGGTTGCCGGATCATCTGATAGCAGCCCTTGGCGGCGGCGATACTCATCATCACCCAGAAGATCGGCACCGTGAGCGCCGCGTGCAGCAGGTCGGCGCGATCGTCCTCGCGCAGCGCGATCATGTTCATGTACATCACGGTGAAGTTGCCGATGATCATGGCGACGAGCGCCGGAAAGTAGATCAGCGGAGGGAAGACACTGCCGACCACCGCGGGCTGCCCGAGGAACCACAACGCCGTGATGAACCAGAACAACAGGTTGAGCACCGCGATGACCGGTGTGCCCGCGAGCACCAGCGTGAACCGGATGAAGGCGCGCAGTCCCAGCGTGCGGTACAGCTGCACCGGTCTGCGGATGTGCACCAGCCAGGTCTGCAGATAGCCCTTGTACCAACGGGACCGCTGCCGGATCCAGTTGATCGGGTCACTGTTGGCCTCCTCCAGCGTGTAGGAGTCGATGACCGCGGTGCGCATCCCGTGCGCCGCGATGCGCAATCCCAGATCGGCATCCTCAGTGACGTTGAAGGGATCCCATGCCCCGATATCGACCAGCACGTCGCGGCGCAGATGATTGGAGGTGCCGCCCAACGGTATCGGTGAGGTGCTGACCATCATGCCGGGCAGCAGATAACCGAACCAGAGACCGTACTCGGCGGTGAACCACGCGGTGAGCAGATTCTGGTGCCCGTTGTGATAGACCAACTTGGCCTGTATGCAGGCCACGTCGTCGGGCAGATCGCGGAACGCCGCGACGACCCTGCGCAACTGCAGCGGTTCCGGCAGGTCTTCGGCGTCGAAGATGGTGACGATATCCCCGGTGGCGAAATGCAGGCCGTAATTGCACGCCTTCGGCTTGGTCCGCGGGTCGGCCGGGGGAACGAGAAGGATGGTGATGATCTCCGATTCGCCGCATGCCTCGGCGGCATCGATGGTCACCTGATCGTCGGCCTCCAACAGCAGCAGCACCTGCAACTTGTCCCGCGGGTACTCCAGCGCATCCATCGCCCCGATCAGGTCGGCGACCACCTCCGGCTCGTTGTAGGCGGGCACCAGGATGGTGTAGCGCGGCAGCTCGCTGTCGGGGATGGCGCGGGCGACATCGTCGGGAACCGCGATGGGGCGTGACGCCAAACCCCGTCGGAAGATCAGCACCCGGTCGCCCAGCGTCACCAGGTAGGCGGCCGTGCACAATCCGATCAGCACGATGGTGGTCTTCATCGGCTGCCAGATGGCCAGTGCCACAACGAGGGCGAGCAGGGTGAGGAGCACCGGCTTCTGCCAACCGAGCAACGGTTTGGACGCCGATGCGCGCGGGTCGTCATCGCGCAGGCCGTTGATCGCCGTGTCCAGCGCGTACTGGCGCTGCTCCTCGGTCACGGTCTGCGCGTCGAGGAGCTCCCGTACCCTCATGGCCGGGTCCCGAGATCGTCCGGCCGTGGCCACATCGTCACGACGGGTCCGCGGCGCCCCGGGATCGGCGCGCACGTAACAACAGCAACGCCGCCCCGATCACCACCACCGCCGTCGCGGCCGCGCCCGCAAGCAGGTACCGCGAGCCGTGATCGGCGCTCGCCGCAGCGTCCGGCTGTGCGGACTCGGGTGTGGTCAGTTGGATGACATCCCGGCCGGGCACCGCGATCAGGGCATTGCCACGCACCCCGGACCAGCGCATGACGTCGGTATCCAGCCACTGCAACAGCCGATCCAGCTCTCCGGGTGCATCCGATGATGTGGCGACCAGCAGCGTCCGTCCCCCGCTGTAGAGAGCCTGCAGCGAACCGAACCCGACCTGGGGGTCGAGCGCAAGGGTGGTGGATTTCCCTGTGCCGTCGACGTTCTCGACGGTGATCACACCATCGGAACTCACGGCGACGGGCAAGGTCACGTTGGCGGCATCCCACCCGTCGGCGCTCACCACGACCGCCGGGTTCGCCGACGCGATGGCGGCATCGGTCGATACCACCGCGGTGTCGAACGGCAACCCGCTGAGCCGCTGCAGACCGGTCAGGATCGACACCGCCCGCCGCAGGTCGGCGAACTCCACCGAGGATCCGTCGCCGATACCGATCTCGATGCGCGGCATCAGCGCCTGTGGCAGCGACTGGAATCCCAGCGGCGTGGGCGGATCGGCGGGCGCACTCTCCACCGCGCTCTCACCGTCGATGGTCAACGTGATGGGCTGGAACTCACCGCACCGGCCGGTGTTGCCCGCGGCGTTCACCTCCACGTCCAGGTTCGTGTACCGCTCCAGCAGCCGGTTGGGCACGCTCACCCAGCGATCGATCGCACCGGCGGACTCGGTCGGCCACCGGTCGAGCACCTCTCCGCGCACACTGACGACGACCTGGCCGGCCAGACCCGACGGGAGCGGGGTGTAGGAGCCCTGCAGATGCACCCGCACATCCTGGACCGCGCGGCCCAGCCGGGTCTGGTCCAGCGGGATGGTCACCTTGGGGTTGACCAACGCGGTGGCGTTGACGCCGGGCTGGCCGAGCCCTCGGATGGTGGTGTGGTCGCTGGGCAGGACGGGTGCGGCGGAGAGCGGGCCGACGACCGCGGCGGACTGGACGGCCAGCCGGGCCAGGTCGCTGGACAACAACCGGGTCTGGTTGGCCAGATCGCCGGCGCTACCCGAGACCGACAGCGCGCGCACCGCGTTGGTCCCGGTCAGCGCGAGCCGCGCCTCGCCACCCTCGCGCACGATGATCTGACGCTCAAGGGGCTGGGGCGCGGGCACCGCGGCGCCGTCGTTCTCCACGAGCTCGACCTCGATGCGCTGGGTGCCGTACCGGGCGACGGTGGCGGTGGCAAGTTTGAGCGCCGCATCGGATTCGGCCGAAGACGGCTCGCGCGGAACGAAGATCGTCAGTTTGCGCAGTATCGGTGGCAGGAAGTCCGCCACCGCGACCGGCGCCACCTCTTGGCCGGCATACCGGACTTCCGCGTCGCCCAGGCGCAGCGGATTGTCGGCCTCGAAGACGCAATTGCCTTCCGGCAGGGTGAGGAAACTGTGTAGTTGCACGGTCACCGCGCTGTCGACGACCCGGGCACCGATCAGCGGGATGGCGAACCGGCCGTCATCGGCGGGTAGCGGCACCCGCGAGACGACGCGGTCGTCCTGGACGACCTCGATGGTGCCGCCGAGCGCGTTGACCGGTAGGCGCGCGGTCACGTTCAGTTCGGTGGGTAGCAGCCCGGCCTGCACCGGGATCGACACCGTCTGCATGCCTTCGGCGCCGTACAGGGTGATGGTGGGATCACCACCGAGTACGCGCAGGCTCAGCGAGGGTGAGTTCGCCAGCGATGTCTGGGCATCGGGTCCGGGCTCGGGTTCGGCCGATGCGATCGCCGGTAAGGCCAGCCCGCCGGCGAGCAGGACGGCGGCGGTCATCGCCAGAAGGCGCGGAATCCCACGAACACCGTGGCCGGCCGCGGCGTCGGCCCCTGTTGAACTCATCGAACTCCCCATCATGCGTGGATATCTGTCGGACACCCGAGAATCGTCGGGTCTGGTCATGGGAATTGCGCCGTCACCAGCGACCTCGTGAAGCTCAGCAGCATGTCCTCGTCCTTGAAGACGGGCGTGCGCTGGTCCAGGACGCCGTTACCACGGAACAGCAGGGTGAACAGCGTCCCCATATTGGACGCCACGCTGGTCGAAGGTGTCGGGAAGGGCGCGTCCGCATCGTGATTATCCACCGCGAACACCGCGACGCGCTGCGCGAGATTTTTGTCGCCCCAGGCGAATTGGATGGAGTTCCAGGTCACCAGAAGGTCATCGTCGACGACCGAGACCAGCCGGCCCTGTACCCCGTGCCCGAGGTCGAAGTATCGCGGCTCGCTGATGCGCGCGCTGGTCAACCCGTACAGCACCCGCCCCGGATAGACGTCGAGACTGAACGGGCGTCGCGTCACTGTGCTGTCCACCACCAAGGTTCGCGGTCGAGACCGCACGTCCCAGCGGGCCGTACCGGCATCTGCGACGAGATACTGGCGCACCAGCCGCGCGCCGTCCCCGTAGAGCCGGTCGACATCTAGGAACTCCTGCTGTTCGGTGACCGTCCACCCGTAGGGCGCCACCATCCCCCGGCCCGGCTCCAGCCGGCCCGGTGCAGCGACGCTGACCGGCGATGTCGAGGTCCCGCTGGGCAGCTGGCACAGCGCCAGTGCCACCGCCGTCACCACCACCAACGGGACGCCCGCCCAGACCTGCCGGGAGGCCAGTGGTTCGACCTTGCGGTCGAGGATCTTCTTCGGCGCACCGCGGCGGGCCTGCAGGAACATCAGGGACCCCACCACGCAGATGGCGGTCACCGCGGGTACTTGCTGGTACACCATCAGCGGCGCGTCCGGGAAAGCCATCTTGATGGTGATGAGCACCGTGAAGCCGACCGCCCAGGCCCGCAACGACCCGATCACGCCGCGCCGCCAGGTCCGGCCCACCGCGACGCCGGTGCCGGTGGCTGCGACGAGGAGGCTCGCCGCACCTGCCGCGAAGGGACCGCCGCCAAGCAGCACCACGACGATGTAGTACGGCAACGGCAACGCCATCAACAGGATGGCCCACACCCAGGCGAACCGGGTGACCGGTCGCAGACCGAAAAGCACCACGCACGAACCGGATAGGAACAGCCAGCCCGCGACGACATCGAGGCGCAGCAGATGGAAGTACAGCGCATAACGGTCGAGCAGTTGAGACTCGATGACGACCGCCAGCACAAGTGCCATGCCACCGGTGATGATGTCGGTCTGGCGATCGTGGATCGGTAGTTCGGTGCGGTGCCGGCGGGCGACGGCGATGGCCACCAGCGTGGCGATGACCGGTACCGTCCACATATAGCCGCCCAGACCACCCGCAGCTGACGTGCGCGCCAGGCTGATCATCGAGTCGTGGAACGCCAGGACGAACAATACGAGGATCAGCGCCCAGCGCAGCGTCACCCGCAAGGCCGGATGCAGATCGTAGTAGCGCTCCAGGAACGGCTTGCGTTCGGGCGCGGGAACTTCCGCGGACGCGGACGCGGTGTCCACAGCCGGTCAGCCCGGCGAGGACGTGCGCATAATGGCCTTTTCGTCGCTGCGGCGACACCGCCGCATCGACCCATCGGCCACCTCAAAACTGCACGTCATGAGCGCGATGCTAGGTCAGATGGCCACGGCAGACACCGATTTCGTTGAACTCACAACAACATGACGTCGACGTGCAGATGTAGCAAAGTGCTTCCACGCGCAGTTACCGACCCCCACAAAGGGAAAACCCCAATAAACACCCCTCCGGCAAACCACATCCGACACGCCGCATATCGAACGACCACGCGAACGCAAAGATCCCCGGCACCGCATAGCGGTACCGGGGATCTGGATGCCAAAAGCGTTGGCGTCGAGGTTACTTGGCCTTCTCGAGGACCTCGACCAGGCGCCAGCGCTTGGTCGCCGAGAGCGGGCGGGTCTCCATCAGCGAGACGCGGTCACCGATGCCGGCGTCGCCGTTCTCGTCGTGGGCCTTCACCTTGCTCGTGGTCCGGATGATCTTGCCGTAGAGCGGGTGGCTCTTGCGCGACTCGAGCTCGACGACGATGGTCTTCTCCATCTTGTCGCTCACCACGTAGCCGATCGCGGTCTTGCGACGGCCACGCGGCGTCTCGGTGGCCGGCGTGTGGTTGGGGCCTTTAGTGTCTGCCATGTCTTACGAATCCTCACCAACAGGTCCGGAAGCCAGACCCAGTTCACGTTCACGCAGCACGGTGTAGACCCGTGCAATCTCCTGGCGCACCACGCGCAGCCGACGGTTGTTGGTCAGCTGGCCGGTGGCCATCTGGAAGCGCAGGTTGAACAGCTCTTCCTTCGACTCACGCAGGCGCGTGGTGAGCTCCTCCTCGGTGAGCTCACGCAGTTCGCCCGGCGAAACTCCTACTGCCATCAGAACTGCTCCTCTCGGGTCACGATGCGTGCCTTGATCGGCAGCTTGTGGATCGCGCGGGTCAGCGCGTCCCTGGCGATCTTCTCGTCGGGGTAGCTCAACTCGAAGAGCACGCGACCCGGCTTGACGTTGGCGACCCACCACTCCGGCGAACCCTTACCCGATCCCATGCGGGTCTCGGCGGGCTTCTTGGTCAGCGGGCGGTCCGGGAAGATGTTGATCCAGACCTTGCCGCCACGCTTGATGTGCCGGTTGATGGCGATACGAGCGGACTCGATCTGCCGGTTGGTGATGTAGGCGTGCTCCAGAGCCTGGATGCCGTAGTCACCGAAGCTCACCGAGGTGCCGCCGCTGGCGGTGCCGCGCTGCTTGGGGTGATGCTGCTTGCGGTGCTTGACCCTGCGGGGGATAAGCATGTCAGCTCCCTGAATTTTCTGGGGTGGTTTCTGCGGGCGCCTCGGCTGCTGCCGGGGTGCCCGCCGTGTCATCGCTTGCGGCCCGGCCGGCCTCGGTGCTCGTCGCGGTGGTGCCCGACGCGCCACTGCGGCGCGGACGGGTGCCCGACGGACGATCACGACGCGGACGGTCAGCGGCCGGCGCCGCGGCGGTCAGCTCACGCTTACCACCGACGATGTCGCCCTTGTAGATCCAGACCTTCACGCCGATCCGGCCGAAGGTGGTCTTCGCCTCATAGAGGCCGTAGTCGATATCGGCGCGCAGCGTGTGCAGCGGGACTCGACCCTCGCGGTAGAACTCCGAGCGGCTCATCTCAGCACCGCCGAGGCGACCCGAGCACTGCACCCGGATGCCCTTGACGTTGGGCTGCCGCATGGCCGACTGGATGGCCTTGCGCATCGCGCGACGGAACGCCACACGGTTGGACAGCTGCTCGGCGACACCCTGAGCGACCAGCTGGGCGACGGCCTCGGGCTGCTTGACCTCGAGGATGTTGAGCTGGACCTGCTTGCCGGTCAGCTTCTCCAGGTCGGTGCGGATGCGGTCGGCCTCGGTGCCGCGGCGACCGATCACGATGCCCGGACGCGCGGTGTGGATGTCCACGCGGACGCGGTCGCGGGTGCGTTCGATCTCCACGTCGGCGATGCCGGCGCGCTCAAGACCGGTGGCCAGCAGGCGGCGGATGGCGACGTCTTCCTTGACGTAGTCCGCGTACTGCTTGTCGGCGTACCAGCGGGACTTCCAATCGGTGGTGATACCGAGCCGGAAGCCGTGCGGGTTGATCTTCTGGCCCACTACTCCGAGCCCTCCTTCGAATCGGTGGCCTTCGCAGCAGCAGCCTTACTGCCCTGCGCACGACGGGTACGCGCGGTCGATGTCGACGCGCCACCCTTCTGCTTGGGCGGACGGCTTTCCACGATCACGGTGATGTGGCTGGAGCGCTTGCGGATCCGGAAGGCACGCCCCTGGGCGCGCGGACGGATGCGCTTGGCGGTCGGACCGCCGTCGGCGAAGATCGTCGCGACCACGAGGGTCGACGGGTCCAGGCCGTCGTTGTTCTGCGCGTTGGCAGCTGCGCTGGCGATCACCTTGGCCACCGTGGTGCTGGCGTCCTGCGGTGCCCACCGCAGGATGTCGAGCGCCTCGGCCACGGACTTGCCGCGGACCAGGTCGATGACCCGGCGAGCCTTGGTCGGCGAGAACGGCACGAAGCGTGCCACCGCCTTCGCGGACGGATACTCAATTGCAGTAGTCATTACCGGCGCTTCGCCTTCCGGTCATCCTTGATGTGACCCTTGAACGTGCGGGTGGGGGCGAACTCGCCCAGCTTGTGCCCGACCATCGACTCGGTGACGAACACCGGCACATGCTTGCGACCGTCGTGGACGGCGAAGGTGTGACCGATGAAGTCCGGGATGATGGTGGACCGGCGCGACCAGGTCTTGATGACCTGCTTGCTGTTCTTCTCGTTCTGGACGTCGACCTTCTTGAGAAGGTGGTCGTCGACGAACGGGCCCTTCTTGAGGCTGCGTGGCATCGCTATTTACTCCTAGCGCTTCTTGCCGGTGCGCCGGCGACGGACGATGAGCTTGTCGCTCGCCTTGTTGGGCTTGCGGGTGCGGCCCTCGGGTTTACCCCAGGGGCTCACCGGGTGGCGGCCACCGGAGGTCTTACCCTCACCACCGCCGTGCGGGTGGTCGACCGGGTTCATGACGACACCACGGACGGTGGGGCGCTTGCCCTTCCACCGCATACGACCGGCCTTGCCCCAGTTGATGTTGGCCTGTTCGGCGTTGCCGACCTCGCCGACGGTGGCGCGGCAGCGGACGTCGACGCGGCGGATCTCGCCGGAGGGCATACGCAGCGATGCGTAGCTGCCTTCCTTACCGAGCAGCTGGATGCTGACACCGGCGGAGCGGGCCAGCTTGGCGCCGCCGCCGGGCCGCAGCTCCACGGCGTGGATGACCGTACCGGCCGGGATGTTGCGCAGCGGCAGGTTGTTGCCTGGCTTGATATCGGCGTTCGGCCCCTGCTCGATGACGTCGCCCTGCTTCAGGTCCTTGGGGGCGATGATGTAGCGCTTCTCGCCGTCCAAGTAGTGCAGCAGCGCGATGTTCGCGGTGCGGTTGGGGTCGTACTCGATGTGCGCGACCTTGGCATTGACACCGTCTTTGTCGTGACGACGGAAGTCGATCAGCCGGTAGGCGCGCTTGTGGCCGCCACCCTTGTGACGAGTGGTGATGCGGCCGTGCGCGTTACGCCCACCCGTGCTGTGCAGCGGACGGACCAGCGACTTCTCCGGAGTCGAACGAGTGATCTCGGCGAAATCGGAGACGCTCGAACCGCGACGACCCGGGGTCGTCGGCTTGTACTTGCGAATTGCCATTTCTAAGTTCCTGAGTCTCTCTGCCTGCCGCTAGGCCGGCGCTCCGAACAAGTCGATCGGCTTGCTGCCCGCGGACAGGGTCACGATCGCGCGCTTGGTGCTCTTGCGCGTGCCGTAGCCACTGCGGGTCCGCTTGCGCTTGCCGTTGCGGTTCAACGTGTTCACCGAATCGACCTTGACGGAGAAGATCTTCTCGATGGCGATCTTGATCTGCGTCTTGTTCGAATCCGGGTGCACGACGAACGTGTACACGTTGTCCTCGATCAGCCCGTAGGACTTCTCGGAGATGACCGGCGCGAGGATGATGTCGCGGGGGTCGGTGATCGTGGCCATCAGGCAGACACCTCTTCCTTCTTGGTGTGCGCGGTGATGTAGGCGTTCAGGGCCTCGACCGAGAACACCACGTCGTCGGCGTGCAGCACGTCGTACGCGTTGAGCTGGTCCGCCGCGATGACATGCACGCCCGGCAGGTTCCGCACGCTCTTGGCGCCGACCTCATCACTGCGACCGATGACGATCAGCACGTTCTTGTTCGTGGTGAGGCTGGCCAGGAACGACTTCGCCGACTTGGTCGACGGAGTCTGACCGGCCACCAGTTCGGTGACAGCGTGGATACGGTCGTTGCGAGCCCGGTCCGAGAGCGCCCCGCGGGTGGCGGCGGCGATCATCTTCTTGGGGGTCCGCTGGCTGTAGTCACGCGGCTTCGGTCCGTGCACGATGCCACCACCGGTGAACTGCGGTGCGCGGGTCGAGCCCTGACGGGCGCGGCCGGTGCCCTTCTGGCGGTACGGCTTCTTGCCACCACCGGAGACCTCGGCGCGGGTCTTGGCCGAATGCGTTCCCTGACGCTTCGCGGCCAGCTGCGCATTCACCACCTGGTGCAGCAGAGCGATGTTGGGTTCCACATCGAACAGGGCAGCGGGAAGTTCCACGGAACCGTCCGTCTTGCCGTCCGGAGTGTGAACGTCAAGCTTGAGAGCCATTACTTCTCACCTCGTTTGATCGCGGTACGGACCACGACGAGTCCACCATTGCGTCCGGGGACGGCACCCTTGATCAGCAGCACACCGTTCTCGGCATCGACCTTGTGCACCTTCAGGTTCTGGGTGGTGACGCGGTCACTACCCATACGGCCCGACATGCGGGTGCCCTTGAAGACGCGGCCCGGGGTGGCGCAGCCACCGATCGAGCCCGGACGGCGGTGCACAGCCTGGGCACCGTGCGCGGCGCCCTGGCCGGCGAAGCCGTGCCGCTTCATGGTGCCTGCGAAGCCCTTGCCCTTGCTGGTGCCGGTCACGTCGACGTAAGCACCGTCGGCGAAGATCTCGGCGGTCAGCTCCTGGCCGACCTCATAGGCGGCCGCTGCTTCCTCGCTGTCGAGACGCAGCTCGGCGAGGTGGCGGCGCGGGTTCACACCGGCGGCGGCGAACTGACCGGTGACCGGCTTGTTCACCTTGCGCGGGCTGATCTCGCCGTAGGCGAGCTGCACGGCGCTGTAGCCGTCACGCTCGGTGGTACGGATGCGGGTCACCACATTGGGGCCGGCCTTGACGACCGTCACCGGGACGACTTTGTTGTTCTCGTCGAACACCTGCGTCATGCCCAGTTTGGTGCCCAGAATTCCTTTTCGTGCCATGAGTTCTGGAATCTCCTACTGGATATTGACGTCGACACTGGCCGGCAGATCGATGCGCATCAAGGCGTCAACCGTCTTCGGCGTGGGGTCGAGGATGTCGATAAGGCGCTTGTGGGTACGCATCTCGAAATGCTCCCGCGAGTCCTTGTACTTATGGGGAGACCGAATGACGCAGTACACGTTCTTCTCGGTCGGCAGCGGCACCGGGCCGACCACGCTGGCGCCCGTACGGGTAACCGTCTCGACGATCTTGCGCGCCGAGGCGTCAATCGCCTCATGGTCGTAGGCCTTGAGCCTGATGCGGATCTTCTGTCCCGCCACGCTTCTCCTACCTCACTACTAACGGGCCCATGGTTGGGCCTTGTCTCTGGTCTGGCCTCGGTGTGCGCGCTCCGTGACCGGGGCGCGCGCAGCCTGTTGCCGCCGCTGTTTACCTGTCTCTGGTTCACCGACCCCCGCGCTCGGGTGTGTCGCCCTTACGCACATTCTTTCGCGTCGTATTCGTCGCGATCGAGGTGGGACCGGATGCATCCGCAATGGACGCTGGTCGGTTGCCTCCAACCGGGCGAACCCGGCTCAAGGCAACCCGAACAGTATGCCTCAGATCCCGGCGTCCTACAAATCTCCATTTGACCAGGTCGGCCACTCCCCCGCCGGGCGTCGAGCCGAGGCGCTCGACGCACCGCGATCGGCCAATCTTACCGATGAGTAAGGTAGCGAAGCATGACGAGTCCCACCTACCGCGCGTGGCAGCAGTTGGCCGACAAACCGCTGGGTAGCCGGTTGTTCTCCGCGGCGGCGATGGTCAGGGTCCCCTACTTCGCCTCGGTACTCCCGCACATCCGCCGGATGGAGCCGGGACTGGCCGAGGTCGACGTGCCGAAGTGGTTCTACGTCTACAACCACCTGCACACCGTGCACGCGATCGCCTCGTGCAATGCCGCCGAGGTGGCGATGGGGATGGCCATGGAGGCGAGCGTGCCGGCCACCCATCGGTGGATCCCGAAAGGGATGACGGTGCAGTACCTCGCCAAGGCGACGACATCGCTGCGCGCCACGGCCCGATTCAATCCTCCGGACTTCGCCGCCATCACCGACGGCTCCGAGATCGTGGTGCCGGTGCGCATCACCGACCGCGCAGGCACCGAGGTGGTGCACGCCGAGATCACGACCTGGGTGACCCCGGTCAGCTCGACGTCCTGACCGCACGGGCGGACCACTTCGCTACCGGTCCGACAGTCCTGCCCAGAAATCGCATTGGTGAACGGATCCGAAATTGGTGACCATCCGCGACCCGTCGGGCCGCAGGGACATCCAGGAAGCCGAGCCGCTGACCGCCGGCCAGTCCGGTGCGCCATCGACATCGGGGGCACCGGAACGGACGAATGCCGTCCAGTAGTCGATCATCTGGTTCGACAGCTGTTGCTGGTCAGGGCTCAGCGGCGGCGCCCCACCGACGTCGAACAGATAGCGCAGTTCCAGCGAGTGGCTGGCGCCGACCGGAAACGGCAACGTACGCATCGGTTCTGGAGTCGGCGGGCGGGGATCGTCGAACTGATAGCCGAAAACCGACCGACTCGATGCCAGTTGGCCGGCCATCCGTTCGGTGACACAGGCGAAGACGCCATCGGTGACCGCCGCCGAGTACGCCAGTGCCGCGCTGCCGCCGTATCTGTCCAGCGGATACCGGGCACCGACCGCCGCGGCGTCCGCGCCGAAGGTGTCGGCAAGCAGGTCGGGATACTCCCCGGCGTCGTACTGTCTGGCCCCGCGCAGGTACTGCAGGGCGGCGAAGAGGGTGAACTCGTCGCGATTGGTGCCGATCAGCACCGGCACCTCGGCCGCCCACCCCTCCCGGAACGCGACCATCGGGTCTTCGGGCAAGGTCGTGGTGCCGTAGACCGGTCCGCTGAGGGTGTCCTCGCCGATTCGGCCGTACCACACCGGTTTATCCACCTGATGGGCCGGCAGCCCGCGTAGACAGGCGGCGACGGCGGCCGCATCGGCACACCCCATATCGCGGGCGAAGTCGCTGCTGATCTTCTCGGCCTGGGGTAGCCCCACCTGCGCCTGGCACGGTCCGCTCTGGATGATCGCGGCCCGGAACAAGCCCTGCGACGCCGGCGCGACCAGGTGATCGCACACCGACATCCCGCCCGCCGACTCCCCGGCGATGGTCACCTTTTCCGGGTCGCCCCCGAACGCCGCGATGTTCTCGTGCACCCAGCGCAGCGCCGCCTGCTGGTCGGCCAGTCCATAGTTGCCGACGCTGCCGGGCTCCCCCAGCGCCGGATGGGCGAGAAATCCCAAGGCACCCAACCGGTAATTGAGGGTGACCACCACGATGTCACCACGGTCGACGAGCCAGCGGGCGTCATACATGGCGCCGTTGCCATTGATGAAGGAGCCACCGTGGATCCACACCATCACCGGCCGAAGGGTGTTCTCGGGTGCCGGCGTCCACACGTTGAGCGTCAGGCAGTCCTCATCGGTCTGCTTGCCGAACTCCACATCGCCGCTCTCGCCCTGCAGGCACCGCGGGCCGGCCTTGGTCGCGTCGCGGACACCCTCCCATGGGGCGACCGGCTGCGGAGGCTGCCAACGCAGTGGACCGACCGGCGGTGCCGCATAAGGGATTCCCGAGAAATTGCGCTTGTCCAGGGTGGCCACCCCACGGACGAAGCCGTCGGCGGTCCGCACCACCGACGGGTCCGGCGGCAGCGATGCCCGCCCGCCGCCACCGCCCGGTCCACACCCCGCGGCGAGCATCACGACCACCAGCAGGGCCAGCGCGCGGTGGACGGATCGCGACGACAGGAGCACGGATCGAGCCTACTGACGACGATTCGGACAATCTGGCGGTGTCACCGACGGCGCCCACCTAGACTCCGACTTGACAGCCGTCAAGACAGCACGAAGGAGCCCCGTGATGAGCACTCCGACCAAAGACGGCCGGGCCAGTGAGTACGCAAAGGTCTTCGTCGAGCCGAAGGCCTACGCCGACGATGCACGGCTGCACGAGGCGATGGCCTACCTGCGCCGCCACGAACCCGTGGTCAAGGTGGAGTCTCGGCTGTATCGACCGTTCTGGGCCATCACCAAGCACGCCGACATCATGGCCGTCGAGCGGGAGAACAACCTGTTCATCAGTGAACCGCGGCCACTGCTGGCCACCGCGGCCGCCGACGACCTGGCCAAGCAACAGCTGGAGGCAGGCATGGGCCTGCGCACCCTGATCCACATGGATGACCCACACCATCGCAAGGTCCGCGCCATCGGCGCGGACTGGTTCCGCCCCAAGGCCATGCGCGACCTCAAGGTTCGCGTCGACGAGCTGGCCAAGCGTTATGTCGACCGGATGCGCGATATCGGGCCCGAATGCGATTTCGTCACCGCGATCGCGGTGCAGTTCCCGCTCTACGTCATCATGTCGCTGCTCGGTCTGCCCGAAGAGGACTACGAGCGCATGCACATGTTGACCCAGGAGATGTTCGGCGGCGACGACGACGAGTACAAGCGCGAAGGCGGATCCCTGGAGGACCAACTCGCCGTGCTGATGGACTTCTTCGCCTACTTCTCCACCCTGACCGCCTCACGGCGGGCCAATCCCACCGAGGACCTGGCCTCGGCCATCGCCAACGGCCGCATCGACGGTGAACCACTCTCGGATGTGGACACCGCCTCCTACTACGTGATCGTCGCCAGCGCCGGGCATGACACCACCAAGGACGCCATCTCGGGCGGCCTGCTGGCGCTGATCGAAAATCCCGACCAACTCGACCGGCTGCGCACCCAACCAGATCTGATGGGCACCGCGGTCGAGGAGATGATCCGCTGGACCACACCGGTCAAGGAATTCATGCGCACCGCCACCGCCGACACCGAGGTGCGCGGGGTTCCCATCGCCGAGGGCGAATCCGTCTATCTTGCTTACGCTTCGGGCAACCGGGACGAGGACGTGTTCGCCGAGCCGTTCCGCTTCGACGTCGGGCGCGAGAACAACAAGCACGTGTCCTTCGGCTACGGGGTGCACTTCTGCCTGGGGGCCGCGCTGGCGCGGATGGAGATGAACAGTCTGTTCACCGAGCTCATCCCGCGCCTGGACTCGATCGAACTGGCCGGCACTCCGGAGTTGTCGGCGACGACATTCGTCGGCGGGCTCAAGCACCTGCCGATCCGGTACTCGCTGCGCTAGCTTTTCCGCCCCCGCCATGGGTGGCCAGGAAGCCGTCGACGGCGGCCCTGGCCACCTGGTGGTAGTCGAAATCGGCCAGCGTGCTGAGCTTGCCGAGCACGATCGGGCCCAGCAGCAGCGCCACGGCCTGCGCGCGGTCCACATCGCCGATCTGGGCGACCGCATCGGGGCTGGCGAAGATGGCGTCGAAGGGTGCCGCGTA
Organism: Arthrobacter sp. SLBN-53; assembly: GCF_006715585.1. Classification (NCBI taxonomy): domain Bacteria; kingdom Bacillati; phylum Actinomycetota; class Actinomycetes; order Micrococcales; family Micrococcaceae; genus Arthrobacter; species Arthrobacter sp. SLBN-53. The sequence continues at coordinate 3,813,718 of NZ_VFNN01000001.1, read as the reverse complement.
CTGCTCGGCCACCCGTTCCCGCAGTGTCCGCACCTCATCGCTTTCCGCATCATGGTCTCCCCTGGGCCACCACGACGGCTCCAGCCCGCCTCCGAGGGCAAGCCATGACGTCGCCGCCAGGCTGATCGGCGCCTCGACGACCAACGTCGCGAAACCGTCGAGCGCGGCGATCAACCGATCGCGCAGCGTGCCGCCCTCCGGCGGCAGCGGCACGGGCGGGATGAGTGCATGAAAGGCGGCCGCCAACAGGTCGTTTCCGCTGGGAAAGTGCCGGTACAGGGTGGCCCGCGCAACATTGGAGGCACGGATGACGGCGTCGACGGTGACCGCGCTGGGCCCGCCGGTACGCAGCAATGTGGTCGCAGCGTCCAACAACCGCGCCCGCGAGCGCGCCGGCCGTGGGTCGGTGTGCACCGTCGACATCGCGATTCCCCCTCCCACCATCCCTACGAGACTGTTAGTCTCGAAACAAGACGGTCAGTACCAAAAATAACGCACTCGTCGAAAGCGGGGCCATGGTCGATACGCTCAGCGAGGCCGACCACGCCACCGGCTCGATGCCGCAGCCGTCTGCCGCCGCGCGCCGCTGGACCCTCACCGTAGCGTGTCTCGGTGTCCTCCTTGTCATCTCGTCGATGATCGGGTTGAACACCGCGTTACCGGATCTGGCGACGTCGACGTCGGCCACCCAAACCCAGCTCACCTGGATCGTCGACAGCTACACATTGGTATTGGCCTGCCTGTTGCTGCCCGCCGGCGCGCTCGGCGACCGCTACGGCCGCCGCGGTGCCCTACTGGTGGGGTTGTCCGTGTTCGGGATCGCCTCGATCGCCCCGGCCATCTGGTCGGATCCACTACACCTCATCATCGCGCGCGGCGCCGCCGGAGCCGGTGCCGCACTGGTCATGCCGGCGACCCTGTCGCTGATCACCACGGCCTACCCGAAAGACCAGCGCAACAAGGCCGTCGGCATCTGGGCCGGCGCGGCCGGTTCCGGCGCGATCATCGGAATGCTCGGGTCGGGCGCCATCCTGCACTTCTGGCCCTGGCAGGTGATCTTCTGGGCCTTCAGCGCCGCCGCCGCGGCGTTGTTCGTCCTCGCCCTGACGATCGCCACATCCAAGGAGTCCGTGGCCACCGCGCTGGACTGGGCCGGTGCGATGTTGATCGGCAGCGGGCTCGCGGCGGTGGTGTTCGCCATCCTCGAGGTACCCGCCCGGGGGTGGTCCGATGCCCTGGTGATCGGGTGCCTGTCCGCCGGCGTGGCACTGGTGGGGGCCTTCGCGATATGGGAATTGCGCTGCGAGCAACCGCTTCTGGACATCCGACTGTTCGCCGACCCCGCCTTCGCCACCGGAGCGGCCACGATCACGGTCTTCTTCCTGTCGATGTTCGGCTACTTCTTCATCATCGTGCAGCACATGCAACTGATCCTCGGTTACACCCCGATCAAGACCGCCATGGCGTTGACACCACTGGTCGGCCCGGTGTTGCTGCTCTCGACCACGGCGTTCTGGTACCTGCCTCGAGTCGGTCTGCGGGCGGTCGTGTTCACCGGGTCGGCCCTCGTCGCCATCGGGTTCGCCTTGATGAGCGGTGTTTCGCTCGGGGACGGTTACGGCGCCATCGGATGGCCCATGCTGGTGATGAGCGCCGGCATCGGATTACTCACCACGCCGGCCACTTCGGCCATCATGAGCACCGTGTCCGACGACAAGCAGGGCGTGGCATCGGCGGTCAACGACACCACCCGCGAGGTGGGCGCCGCGCTGGGCATCGCCTTGGCCGGATCACTGCTCGCCGCGAAGTACACCGAGGCACTGGCCCCGGCGCTGCCCGCCGATCTCCCGCCACCGGTGCGCGAGGCGGTGACCGGATCTCTGGGCCAGGCCTTGGAGGTCTCGGCCGCCCTCGGGCCACGAGGCGCCGCGGTAGCCGAGTTGGCCGAGTCGGCATTCGTCGAATCGATGAGCTCGGCGCTACTGGTGATGGCGCTCGTGGTGGGAATCAGCGCGGTGGTCCTCGGATTCTGGGCCCCCGGGCGTGACGGCCGCCAGCTGGCAGTCCTGCGCGTCCTGCGCGGTACCGGCAAGCATCGCCGCTAACCGACGACGAACGGCGCGACCCGGTGGCCGATCATCGCGATGCTGGCGTGCGGACCTCGTGAGGTGATGGTGGGCATCACCGAACCGTCGGCGACCCACAGCCCGTCGACCCCGAGCACCCGGCACTGCGCGTCGAGAACCGAGCCCATCGGGGCGGTACCGCAAAGATGTTGGGTGGTAGACCAATTGGCTTCGACACCACCGAGACCGGCAAGATCGCGCGCCAGCTCTGCCCCGTCCCGCAAGGCCGCGACATCTGTGGCCACCGAGTCGTAGTGGTGTTCGATCGTGGGCGCGACCAGCGGATCCGCCGACACCAACGTCAGCCTGCCGCGCGCCCGGGGGCGCATCAGCGCCACGCCCAGATGCGGCGGATCCGACGGCGGTTCACCGACCATCTCGGCGAAACCTGATGTGTAGAGCCTGATGTCGAGATCCCCGACCGACAGCGACGCCTCCAGGGGGGTACGTCCGGACGTCGCGGGCCACCGCGTCGGCAGCAGCCACTCCGGATGGTCGGCGAAATTCTGCCCGACCGGGAGGTCCACCCGCACACGCACCCCCGCCCGCGACAGTGCCTCGGCAGGTCCGCACCCCGAGAGCATCAGCAGTTGTGCGGTGGAGATGGCACCCGCGCACAGCACGATCCGGTCGGCTTCGCACACCGCCGCCCCATCGGGCCCGAGCACCTCAACCCCGACCGCCCGATGCCCGGTGAACCGGACCGCCACCACGCGGGTGCCGGACTGAAGATCGAGGTTGGGACGGTTAAACGCCGGCGACAGCGCCATCGCACCCGGTCCGCACCGCTGACCGTCGACGACGTTGAGCGGGACGGCCCCGACCCCATCGCCGGTATGCGTACCGTTGAGGTCATCGATCCAGCCGAAGCCGTGAGCCAACGCGGATTCGACGAATCGCTCTGTGCCGGCGCTGAATCGGCGCGTACGGACAACCGGGATCGGACCATCGGCACCGTGCAGCGGCCCGGTGAAGTCATGATCGGTCTCGATGGCGCGGAAATCCGGCAGGACATCGTCCCAGAACCATCCCGGCAGCTCCCACCCGTCGAAATCGGTCGACCGGCCCCGGCAGAAGTAACCGCCGTTGATGGCCCCCGATCCCCCCACCACCGCGCCCCGCACCAGGCTCACCGGTCTGGCCGGATGATCGGTCAACACGGCCGAGAAGCGGGCCGCGACCGGACTGGCCGGCTCGATCGGTAGTCGATGGGCTGCCCGCAGCTCCGCACCGGCGGCGAGGGGCCCCGCCTCGAAGAGCGTCACCTCGCAACCAGGGTCGCGGGAAAGCCGCTCGGCCAGAAGAGAACCGGCGCTACCGGCTCCGACGACGACGACGCGCACGGGCCGCTCAGGTACGGATCTGCGGTTTGAGCGCACCGAGATGCCGCTCGCGGACCACACCTGTCCACAACCCCAGTCCGTAGGCGATGTCGTCGAGACGCTTGAGCACCAGATAACCCAGGAATCCGACCCGCCGGGTGTCCTCGGGGATGCTGTTGTTCCGGCTCACCCAGTCGACCAGGCCGTCGAGAACCGCCGCGGTCAGCACCACCCGCCGGCAACGCCGGAACATCACCCCCGCGACGAGGGCGACAGGCCAGTAATGCCGACAGATCGCCGAGGCGACCTGCAGCGCCGCCCCCCACAGGCCGTGCACCGTCATGGTGGCGACATCGCGGGGAGCCGTCTCGACGGTCTCCAGTGAGGTGGCCACCCGGCGGCCGAACAGCACGGCGATCACCGCGGCCGCACAGTATCCCAGGGGTGATCCCGTGGCCGCCAGCATCCACAACAACAGCACCCAGCGTGAGACCACCATCGGCGCCGTCTTGCCGGGGTGCCGCACCGAGAGCGGCGCGGCCGACTCTCCGTAGAAAGCCTTACGCGCGAACCATTCCCGCAAATGTGTCCGGTGGTCGTGCCCGACGAGCGCGATGGGCTCGTAGCGCAGCCGCGCGCCGGCCTCCACCAGCCGCCAGCACAGGTCGACGTCCTCGCCGGATCGTAGCGTCTCGTCGAATCCGCCCACGTCGATCAACGCCGAGCGACGGCAGATGATCGCCGCGCTCGGCACGTAGGCCACCGATCCCAGCGGGACGACGGGCGCCTCACGCATGCCCAGATCGAGGGAGGAACGCACGGCCTCGTAGCGGGCGAGCAGATTCTCCGGTTCGCGCAGACTCACGATGCGCGGCGCCACCAGGGCGACGGCCGGGTCGCAGAAGTGGCCGAGCAGGGCCTCCAGCCAGCCGCGCCGCGGCACCACATCGGAGTCCAGGAAGGCCACGAAATCGGTGTCGCAGACCCGCAGGCCGGTGTTACGGGCGGCGGCGGGCCCCCGGCTCTGCTGATGGCGCACGACCCGTACCGGGCAGTGCGCCCCGGCGAAGTCGACTTCCGAGATCGGCACCGTGGATCCGTCGTCGACCACCACGATCTGCATATCGCGCAGTGACCTGACCAGTCGACTGACCCCGAAGATGTTGTTGCGCACCGGGATCACTACGGTGACATCGTGGTGCGATGGGCCCGACGCCGGGCGCGGATGGGCCACGGTGGCGTCGAGCAATGCACGCGCCAACTGCGCCGACAGCGCATCGTGGACTTCCAGGCGGCCATCGTCGAGCATCGTCTGGGCCGCCGGAGCCAGCCTCAGCAACCGGGTCGGGGAGCCACCGAGCAAGGCCGAGCCGGCACCGAGCACCTTGACCCGCCGGTCGACCTGGACGACGAATCCGTCCGGCAGCCGCGGCCCCGTCATGTCAGCATCCCCCGTCCGTTCGGTGCCCAGGCCGACAGTTTGCGGGCACACTCGTCGACCATAGCGGCAACGTATCGGGCACCGTCGGCTTCGGTGGCGGTGGTGGCATCGCCCAGCACGCCGACCGCGCTCACCGCGGCAATCCCACCCGCCCGCATGGCAGGCAGCAATTCCGCCAATGGGGCGCTGTTTCCGGGCACCACGGCGTCCCTGCGCACGTCATCGGGTGAAATATGCAGCAGTATCGAGGTTTCGGTGTGCCCGGCGTGCGCATCGGCGCCGCGCACCGCGCAGGAACACCACCCGGCATCGCGACCCTCGTAGCGCAGCGTGGTGACCGCCCCGGTCAGTGCCTCGACATTCCCCCCGTGGCCGTTGACGAAGACCATCCGGCCTGCCCAGATCCCGGCCGACCGGCCGTACTCGATCAACACCTGCCGCAGGGCGTCGGTGCCGATCGAGATGGTGCCCGCGAAGCCCTCATGCTCACCGCTGGCACCATAGTTCAGCGCGGGCGCCAGCAGCCAGCCGTCGCCCAGCCGGGCCGCCACCGCCCGTCCGACGGCCTCGGCGATGCGGGTGTCGGTGTCCAACGGCAGGTGCGGTCCGTGCTGTTCGAGGGACCCGACCGGGATGATCAGCGCCGGCCTGCCGCCGGATGTGCCACCGACGAGTCCGGTCGACGTCTCGCTACCGAGATCGGCGGGTAAAGCCACCCGCCGATGGTAGGCCCAGTTCACCTGTGATGCACCGATTGTTGGCGCATGCGACGGAAATCGTGGTCGCCCTGTCGCCCGGTCGGCGGACATTCGGTCACGTCCGTAACGTCAGCCACGCCCGTCTCACTCAGGTCGCGACCGTCAGACACCCAGCGTGCGGGTGAAGCCCTCCGGGATCAGCACATCCTCGCGGGTGAGGTCGTGGATGGACGACTTGCCGAGGCCCCGCATCGCGGAGTCGATCCCCCCGGACAGGATGTCCAGGACGTTCTCGACACCGGCCTGGCCGTTGGCGGCCAGACCCCACAGATAGGCCCGCCCGATCAGCACCGCGCGCGCACCCAGCGCGACGGCCTTGACGACATCGCTACCGCGGCGGATACCACCGTCGAGCAGGACCTCGACCTGGTCGCCGACCGCATCGGCGATGGCAGGCAGGCAGCGGATGGCGGCCGGGGTGCTGTCCAGGTTGTTGCCGCCGTGGTTGGACACCGTGATCGCCGAAACCCCGGCGTCCACAGCGCGTTTGGCATCGTCGACACGGACCATGCCCTTGAGCAGGAACGGACCGCCCCACTGTTCACGCAGCCAGGCGACATCCTCCCAGGTGGGCGGCGGGGTGCCCATCCATTGGCCGTAGGCCTCGAAGAAGGTCGGGCCGGGCTCGCCGGGGCGCCCCTGGTTGGGGACCCGCAGGTCCGGCGGACGCAGGTGCTTGGCAAAGCTGAAGAACCAGCGGGGTTTGGTGATGACCTCGGGGCTCATCTTGATCATGGTCTTCAGATCCATCTGCTCGGGGATCTTGGGGCTACCCCAGTCCCGGCCGTGGCTGAAGCTCCAGTCCGTGGTGAGGATCAGGCCCTTGGCCCCGGCTGCGCGGGCGCGCTCCATCCGGGCCAGGATGTCGTCGCGGCTACCCAGCCAGTAGATCTGGAAGAAGATCTTGTCGTTGACGGCGGTGACTTCCTCCATCGGCTTGCTGGCGAACGAGGACAGTCCCATGGCGGTGCCGCGGGCGGCGGCGGCACGGGCGACGGCCACCTCTCCGTCGGGGTCGACGGCCTGTACGCCGGTCGGCGAGATGACGACAGGCATCGAAATGTCCTGTCCCATAACGGTGGTGGACATCTCCCGCTTCTCGGTGGCACCGATCACGTGGGGCGCGAAGCCCAATTCGGAGAACGCCTCGACATTGTCGGAGACCGAGATGCCCTTCTCGCTGGCCGAGATCAGCGAGGAGTAGGCAGAGCGGGGCAGCCGCTTTTTCGCACGCTGTTGGGCGATGGCAACGGTCTCGAACCAGGTATCACGGGCCATGATCTCTACACAGGACTTTCGTTACAGAACTTCTTGGGCGGGACGGTCAGGAGTTTGAGCGGGATCGGACCTTTCCTCCCGCCGGCGCGGGAGTGGTCGACACTGGACTTGGGCTTGTCGCGCTCGCCGGCCAGGGCGGGCTCGCCGTAGCCTTGGACGCATTCGGGATCGGGCCCGTCCATCGGCAGACCGGTGAAGAACTTGGCGGCCATGCAGCCACCCCGGCACGCGTCGTAATGATTACAGCTGGCGCAGGCACCGGCCGACTGCGGCTCGCGCAGTTCGTTGAACAGCACCGAGTTCTGCCACACGTCTTTGAAACCGTTGCTGGTCAAAACATTTCCGGCCAGGAACTTGTCGTGGATGGCGAACGGGCAGGCATACACGTCACCCACCGGGTCGATCAGGCAGACCACTCGGCCGGCACCGCACAGGTTGAGCCCGGCCAGCGCGCCCGGCTCCCCGAGACCCGACAGGTGGAAGAAGGAGTCACCGGTGAGCACGCGCTCGCCGTGGGCCACCAGCCAGTTGTAGAGCTCGACCTGCTGGGCCGCGGTCGGGTGCAGCTCATCCCAGACGTCGGCCCCTCGACCGGAGGGACGCAGCCGGGTGATACGCAGGGTCGCGCCGTAAGTATCTGCCAGCGCCTTGAATTCGTCGAGCTGGCCGACATTGTGGCGGGTCACCACCACCGAGATCTTGGCATCCTTGAAGCCCGCCTCGCGCAGGTTCTCCAGTGCACGGATCGCCATCGCGAACGAGCCGGGTCCGCGGACCTCGTCGTTGACCTCGGCGGTCGCGCCGTCCAGCGAGATCTGCACGTCGACGTAATCGCTGGCGGCCAGCTTCGCGGCCACCGACTCATCGATGCGCACACCGTTGGTGGAGAACTTGACCCCGACGTGATGCTCGGTCGCGTAGTCGACGAGCTCCCAGAAGTCCGATCGGACAGTCGGTTCGCCGCCGCCGATGTTCACATAGAACACCTGCATGCGTTCCAGCTCGTCGATGATGTCCTTGCACTGTTGGGTCGACAGCTCACGCGGGTCGCGCTTGCCGGAGGAGGACAGGCAGTGCACACACGACAGGTTGCACGCATACGTCAGTTCCCAGGTCAGGCAGATCGGCGCGTCGAGGCCGTGCTCGAACTGCTCGACGAGCTTGGGAACCTTCGTCGGCTCGGCGACCTTGACGGGAGCAAGCGCCGGGGGCAGGACGGCGGTCATGAAGTCTCCTCGGCGACGAGCATGTTGGACTTCACCAACACGCTCAGCGCATGTAGATAGGGGCCTTGGGCGGCGTCGTCGATACCGGCGGCGCGACAGGCGGATCGGACGTCGGGGTGCTCGGGCAGCGAGTTGACCACCGCGACGATCGTCCGGTTCTTCAGGAAAGACAGCTTGCGGGTACCGAAGTGGTACAGCAGCGCCCCGAACGGCTCCGGCCGCACCGCCACCTGGTGGTGCAGCCGCCAGCCGCGATCGGGATCGAACGCCACTGCATCAGCAGTGGGTGCGGTCACGATCAGTAGACCCCGCACATACCGTCGATGGAGACCTCTTCGACGAGCGATTCGGTGACGAGTTCGGTGCTGTTCTCGGCCTGCTGGTTCTGGTCCATGTCATACCTTTCTAGGCTGTTACCAGGTCACCGTATTCGATGAGTGTGACCTGTGTCGCACACAATATGGCATCCAGTGCACAAATGGAAGGGGTGGTTCACGTGGCGTCTCGCGTCGGCCGGCGCCCGTCGACCAATCAGGACCACATCACCGACGTCGCCCTCGAGTTGTTCACCACCCATGGCTTCGACGAGGTCAGCGTCGACGATGTCGCCAAGGCCGCCGGCATCGCCCGTAGGACCCTGTTCCGCTACTACCCGTCCAAGAATGCGATCCCTTGGGGAGATTTCGACGCCTATCTCAACCACATGCGCCAACTGCTCGACGACGCCGACCCGACCGCGGGCGTCGGCGAGGCGTTGCGCACCGCACTCCTGGCGTTCAACGAGTTCGACGACAAGGACCGCCATCGTCGCCGGATGCGACTGATCCTCAAAACCGATGCCCTACAGGCACATTCGATGACGATGTATGCCGGATGGCGCGCCGTGGTGGCGGACTACGTGGCCCGCCGCCGCGGTGAGCACGCCGACGGTCTGGTTCCCCAGACGGCCGCGTGGACCCTGCTGGGTGTCGCGCTGACCGCCTATGAGCAGTGGCTGGGTGACGAGTCGGTGTCACTGGCCCGGCTGCTCGGCGACTCCTTCGATGTGGTGGGCCGCGGTCTGACCGAACTGTGATTTGTGGAGTCTCGCCCGCGCTGGTGGCGGCCGAGACTCCACAAATCGCCTGAAATTGGGGTGTCGGAGTTGAGGCCTCGGCGGCGACGATATGGGTGTGAGCGTCCACACCGAACCCCGCGACGCGCCCCGGGAGCTCCTGGAGCTCTATGACGAGGCGCTGCCGGTGGTGTACGGATACTTCACCCGGCGCTGCGGTGATCGCGCAACCGCCGAAGATCTGACGTCGGAGACGTTCTTGGCGGCCATGGACGCCGCCCGCCGGTCAGCGCCGCCGCCGATCACGATGCCCTGGCTGGTGGGGGTGGCCAGGCACAAACTGGCCGACCACTACCGCCGCAGGCACGACAGATTCACCGTGCCGGTCGCCGATCTGCCGGACACCGACCCGGTGGACGACTGGGACATCGAACTCGACCGCATCGTCGCCGAGTCGGTGCTGGCACAACTGCCCGAACATCACCGCACCGTGCTGGCATTGCGTTACCTCGATGACTGCTCGGTACCCGAATGCGCACAACTGCTCGGGCGGACGGTGCACGCGACCGAAGCCCTGCTGGTACGCGCCCGCCGCGCTTTTCGAACGCATTACCCGGAAGGAGGCACCCCATGATCGACGACCCAGATCCGTTGACCGCACTGCGCGGTGACGAGCTTCCGGTGGCTCCCGATCCGGCGTTCGCGGCCCGGCTGCGCGCCCGCCTGGAATCGGCCCTCGCCCTGCCCCGCCCCGCAGCGCTGCCCTATCTGTCGGTCCGCGATGCGCGCACTGCCATCGACTGGTACATCGACGCACTGGGCGCCTCACTGCTGGGCGACCCGATCCTGATGGACGACGGTCGAGTCGGGCACGCCGAACTCACCATCGGGTCGGGCTTGCTCTACCTGGCCGACGAATTCCCCGAGATGGGCCTGAAAGCACCCGCCCGACAGTCGGTCTCGGTGAGCCTGATGCTGCAGGTGCCGGACACCGATGCGGCGGTGCTGCGTGCGGCCGGCCGCGGTGCCACCGTCGAGCGGCAACCCTACGAGGCGCACGGGTCACGCACCGCGACCATCATCGACCCATCCGGACACCGGTGGATGCTGACCGGACCGGTCACCGGTGCCACGGTCGGCATCCAGCACGGCGATGTCGGCGTCGTGTCGATCTGCACCCCCGACACCGAGCGCGCCGCAACCTTCTACGGTCGGGTGCTCGGTTGGGAGTTCGACGCCGCGGCAGACCGGGTGACCAACACCGCCACCCGAATCACGCTGTCCGGCAGCGCGGGAATCCCGACGATGCGCTGCTGCTATGCCGTCGACGATCTGGCCGTGGCGCGTCAGGCGATCATCGCCGGCGGCGGGACGGTGGGAGTCGAAGCCGAGTCCGGGTACGGCCCGACGCTCGACGCGACCGATCCTTCCGGTGCGCCGTTCGCGGTCTACCGCCCCGCGCCCGGCACCCCGCGCCCGGAATTGAACGGCGCAGCCCCCGGCGACCTTTCCTACATCACCTACCACGCGCAGGACTCCGCGGCATTCCGGGCGTTCTACAACCGATTCCTGTTCTGGCCCTTCGACACCGGTCGCGTTGCGGACGGCTGGGAGATCCAGGGCACACACCCGATGGCGGGCGTGGTGGGCGGCCAGGATCGACCTGCGGCCGTGCCGATGTGGACCGTCACGGACATCGACGCGGCGACCCAGCGGGTCCGCGCCGCCGGTGGCACGATCCTCGAAGAACCCTCGACGCAGTCCTACGGGCGCTCGGCGCTGTGCACCGACGACCAGGGCAGCGTGTTCTACCTCGGTGAGTTCTGAGCGATCAGTCGAGGACGTCGGCGATGGGAGCCCCCGCGGCGATCTTGCCGCGGGCCTTCATCACCTTGCCGGGCATGCCGCCGCCGACCACCGCGGTCAGCACACCATCGCGCTCGTAGTAGGCAAGGAACTTACGGCCGTCGTCACTGACCAGGTGCACGACATCATCGGCGGCCGGCTCTCCGAGACACTGGATCTTGACGTCGTACTGATCGCTCCAGAAGTAGGGAACCGAGACGGCCGCCGACGCGGGCTCCCGGCCCAGCAGGGCGGGCACCAGCACGCGCGCCTGCTCGGCGACGTTGCTCCAGTGCTCGACGCGCTCCTGATGGCCCGCCTCGGTTCGCCAGGAGGCCACATCGCCGATGGCCCACACGTGTTCGACTCCTGTGCGGCCGGCCGAGTCGCACACCACACCGTTGTCCACCTCGACACCGCTGCCGTCGAGGAAGCCGGTGACCGGGCGCGATCCGATACCGACGACGACGATGTCGGCGTCCAGTTCCGTGCCGTCGGAGAGCACCACCTTCTCGACCTTGCCATCACCGGACACCGAATCGACGCCGACACCGCAGCGCACCTGCACACCCTCGGCCTCGTGCAGCCGGGTGACCAACGCGCCGATCGTCTCGCCCAGCACCGAGGCCAGCGGGGTGGGCTGCGGCTCGACGATCACCACCTCGACGCCGAGTTGGCGCAGGCTGGCCGCAACCTCGCAGCCGATGAACCCGGCGCCGATGATCACCGCATTGCGGGCGCGCGCGGCATGCTCACGCAACTCGGCACTCTCGCCGAGCGAACGCAGCACCCGGATGCCCTCGAGGTCAGGAAATGACGGAATCCGCTTGGGCTCAAGGCCGGTCGCGATGACGAGCTCGTCGTATCCGAGCGTCGAGCCATCGGCCAGCGTCAGCGTCCTGGCCGCGGTGTCGACAGCGGTGACACCGTTGCCCAGCCGCAGCGTGATACGTGCCTCGTCGTAGAACTCCTGCGGCTTGAGCACGACATCGTGGTCGGCATTGCGCAGCACCTCTTTGGACAGCGGTGGCCGGTCATACGGCAGGTGCTGCTCGTTGCTGACAATGGTGATCGGGCCGTCGTACTCGGCGCGACGGAGCTGTTCGGCGGTGCGGGCACCCGCCAGGCCGCCGCCGACGATGACGATTCCACCAGTATTTGCCACGTGGGACTTCATACACCACCAGCGGCCCGGGTGGTCCGCCTACCCCGTCAGGATCTGCCGCGTTCGATGAGGTTGGACAACACCACGATGCTCTCGCTGCGCTCGATATCGGCGCTGGCCCTGATCCGTTCCAGCGCGTCCTCCAGATGTCGCATATCGCGCGCCAGCACGTGCAATATCGCGTCCGCCGTTCCGGTGACCGTCGCCGCGCTCACCACCTCCGGGATGTTCACCCATGCCTGCCGCAACTCCGCGGGCGCGATGGTGCCGTGGCAGTACACCTGCACATAGGCCTCGGTGGTCCAGCCCAGCGCCTGCCGATCGACCACGGCGGTGAAACCACGGATCACCCCCGTGTCGAGCATGCGGTCAACCCGGCGCTTGACCGCAGGCGCGGACAGATTCACCCGCTCACCGATCTCGGCGAATGTCGCGCGCGCGTGGTCGGTCAGCTCGGCGATGATGCGCTCATCGACCTCGTCCATCCACAGCCCCTCCCCGCCGCAACAAATACGCGCTCTGCGCCATAACGCGCAATCAATATGCACACTAGACGCAATGCATGGCGATTGATTGCGTCCGCCGAGGTCAATATCGTCATGATCATGACGGTTTCCGACCTCAGCACCGAAACCACCCGCCGAGCCCGCACCCGCCGATTCGTCATGACCGCACCCGCGCACTTCGCGGTGCAATACGCCATCAACCCGTGGATGGACCCCACCATCGGAGTCGACGTCGACCGGGCCGTCGCGCAGTGGGAGGGCTTGCGGCGCACCTTCACCGACCTCGGGCACACCGTCGAACTGGTCGACCCGGTCCCCGGCCTGCCGGACATGGTCTACGCCGCCAATGGCGGGCTGGTGGTCAACGGTCACGCGATCGTCGCCAATTTCACCTATCCCGAGCGCGCGGCCGAGGCCGACGCCCATTGCGCATGGATGAGCGCGGCCGGACTGCAACCGCGGCGGACCCGCCACCACAACGAGGGACAGGGCGATCTACTGGTAGCCGGTACGACGGTGCTGGCGGGTTACGGCTTCCGCACCGACCGCCGAGCCCACGACGAGATCGCCGCGATCACCGGACTGCCGGTGCTGAGCCTGGAACTGATCGACCCGCGCTTCTACCATCTCGACACCGCACTCACGGTGCTCACCGACGGACCCTCCCCGCTGATCGCCTATTACCCGCCGGCATTCAGCGATGGCGCACTTGCCCTGCTGCGCAGCCGCTTTCCCGATGCTCTCACCGTCGGTTCCGCCGACGCGTTCGTGCTGGGCCTCAACGCGGTGTCCGACGGTCGTCATGTGGTGCTGCCGGTGGCCGCGACGGGATTCGCCGAGCAGTTGCGGGACGCGGGATTCCACCCCGTCGGTATCGAGCTCTCCGAGCTGCTCAAGGGCGGCGGATCGGTGAAATGCTGCACGCTGGAGATCTTTTCGTGAACGTGGTCGCCGACCACCGCGCCACCGCGGCGGCCATCGAGCTGGACGGTCGACACGTGGCACACAACTATGCACCGCTACCGGTGGTTGCCGCCTCGGCGACGGGCGCCTGGATCACCGACGTGGAGGGCAACCGCTACCTGGACTTTCTGGCCGCGTACTCGGCAGTGAACTTCGGCCACCGCCATCCGCTGATCATCGCCGCCGCGCACGCCCAGCTCGACATGCTCACCCTGGTGAGCCGGGCCTTCCACTCCGACCGGCTCGGTCCGTTCTGCGCGGCCCTGGCCCAACTGTGCGACAAGGACATGGTGCTGCCGATGAACAGCGGTGCCGAAGCGGTCGAGAGCGCCATCAAGGTTGCCCGCAAATGGGGCACCGATGTCAAGGGCGTTCCGCCGGGTCGGGCCGAGATCATCGTGGCGCACAACAATTTCCATGGTCGTACCACCACGATCGTCAGCTTCTCCGACGACCCGGCCGCGCGCGACGGATTCGGACCCTTCACCCCGGGCTTCCGTGCGGTCCCGTTCGGCGACGCCGATGCGGTGGCCGACGCGATCTGCGAGAACACCGTCGCGGTCCTCGTGGAGCCCATCCAGGGCGAGGCGGGCATCATCGTGCCACCCGACGATTTCCTGCCCAGAGTCCGGCAACTGTGCACGCAGAACAACGTGCTGCTGATCGCCGACGAGATCCAGTCGGGCCTGGCCAGGACGGGGCGAACCTTCGCCTGCGCACACTGGGATGTGGTGCCCGACGTGTACCTGCTCGGCAAGGCGCTCGGCGGCGGGGTACTTCCACTGTCGGCGGTGGTGGCCGACTCAGATGTCCTCGGCGTGCTGCACCCCGGTGAGCATGGTTCGACCTTCGGCGGCAACCCGTTGGCGGCAGCGGTCGGCTCCACCGTGGTGTCGATATTGCGCACCGGCGAATACCAATCCCGGTCAACCGAACTCGGCGCACGGCTGCATGCGAGGTTGCCCGAGATCCCCGGGGTGAGAGCGGTCCGCGGTAAGGGCCTGTGGGCCGGGGTGGACATCGATCCGGCGCTGGGGACCGGCAAGCAGGTGAGCCGGCGGCTGGCCGAACGGGGTGTCCTGGTCAAGGACACGCACGGTCACACCTTGCGGCTGGCTCCCCCGCTGGTGGTCACCGCCGACGAGATCGATTGGGCGCTGGACAGATTCGCCGAGGTGCTGGCTAGTACTTCATGACGCCACGGTCGACGGCGATCTGACTGCCCGACAGGGTCGCCGAACCGTCGCCGGCCAACCATGCGACCACATTGGACACCTCTTCGGGCGCCATGAAGGCGGCCAACCCTTCGCTCTTACCGTCGGTGACCCGGTGATACGGCATCGGGGCGAAACTGTGCAGGAAGCTGGGATGCTTGGCGAACATCGCCCCCATCGCCTCCGGCTCGATCATCGGTGTGTCGATCGAGTACGGGTGGATCGAGTTGACCCGGATACCGAATTCGCCGACCTCAAGGGCCAGCGAGTTGGTCAACGCCGTGAGGCCGTGCTTGGAGGCGGCGTAGTGGGCGTTGCCGGGGGTGGCTTTCACACCGGCCGAGGAGCTGACGATGATGATCGACCCGCCGTTACCCGCCTCGATCATGGCGGGCACGGTCGCGCGGATGGTGCGCCAGGTGCCGTTGAGATTGACGTCGACGACGGTGTCCCACTGTTCGGGGGTCAGCTCCCAGATCCGGCCCCAGCTCAACACTCCGGCGTTGGCGACCACCACATCGAGGCGGCCGAACTGTTCGATGGTGTCGGCGACGAGCTGTTGCTGGGCTTCCAGATCACGGATGTCGACGGCGCGCGAGAGCACCTTTCGTCCGGTGGCTTCGACCGCGCGCACCGTCTCGGCGAGATCCTCGGGAGTGGCGGCCGGGTAGGTGACCGTCGGAGAAGCCGGCGCACAGATGTCGGAGGCGACGATGTCGGCGCCCTCGTTGGCCAGCCGCACCGCGTGCGCTCGGCCCTGACCGCGCGCGGCCCCGGTCACATATGCCACTCGGCCTTCGAGTGCCTTCTCTGCCGCCATGACCGGTCCTTCCTCGTACGCCGAACTCACGAGGGCCAAGGCTAGCAGCCAAAATGGAACGTGTTCTAATATTTCCGCGCGCTACAGCTCGGCGATGATCTGCTGGCGTTTGACGGTGTACTCCTGATCGGTGATCGCACCGGTGGCCCGCAGCGTCTCCAACTCCTGCAACCGCTGCGCGGTACTGACCGAGGTAGCCGCCTGCGCCGCCGCGGCGGGGGGTTCGGGTGCGGCCGCACGCCGACCGGCCGCACGGCGCACCACGGCCTGCACCTGTGCACGCGCGACAGGGTTGTCACGCAAATCCACCATGCTGTTCATCCCGATGCCGTTGGCCTTGAGGATCTGCAGGATCTCCATCAGCGGTTCCACCTGACCGGACAGATCGTAGGTCCGGTTGTCCTCGGCGACCGAGAACGTCGCCGGCATCAGACCGTTGATCAAACCCGACCTGTTCCAGTCGATCTGGAACTTGCGCGTCGCAGGATCGACCAGCACCACCAGCCGCCGTGCGGTCAGCATCGGCAACCGCTCCACTCCGGCGATGACCTGATCCTCGGCCGCGAACGGTGCGATGCCGGGCCCGGCGATGTTCAACTGCAGACGCACCAGCGGTCGGTCATTGATGCGGGTGTTCGTCTCGGTCAGACCGGTGATGGTGGCCAGCGCCAGTACCCCGCCGGCTTCCAGCGCCTCGGTGCGGGCCTGCGCGTTGGCCCCGTAGGCCGCCAGGCCGAGGGCGGCCAGCACGTCGACCGCGGTGATCAACAGACCCACCCAGAACATCCACTTCATCAGCTCGCTCTGGCCGGTGGCGAAGTAGACCGCCAGGAAGATCGGGCCCACGAGTCCACCGCATAGCAGAACCCACGCTTGGGCCTTGACATAACGCCACACCATGGCGCGCTCCTCACCTCGACGGGCACAGACTAGCGGGGACGGCCACGCGTCGATGTCCGCTGCGCAGGACAGGCCATGCGAATGCCCTTAACATGTGCCGATGTCCGCCATCTGGCTGACCTAGACGCGAATGTTTGGTAAGAACATGCCTGTGCCCAGGAGTGGCCACGACCTCGGGGCCGACGTGTCCGAGCGGCAGGTCGTCAACGGCGCACAGGAAATCGCGGTCATCCTGCTCAACTGCGCCACCCTGGTCGCCTGCGGAAGCGCATTACTGTTGCCCGGCACCCCGGAGAACTCGGTCGGTGTCATCGGGCTTGCCCTGCTGGTGTGGTGGGCGATCTACCGGTTGCTGACCCGCTCCACGGCACCGCTGCACATGTCCATCGACTTCGGGTACGTGCTGGCCGTCTCGGCCACCGTCCCGGTGTTCGGCTTCGACCCGCAGTTGCTCTACACCAACTCCGTCCCGCAGGTGATCGCCGGCACCGGGGTCATCTGCGCGGCCCTCGCCGCTCCGCCGAAATGGAGTCTGCCTGCGGCACTGGCCATCACGGCGGCCTACGCCGCAGGGTGCGCGCAGGTGATCGGCTGGGACCGCGTTCTCTACCTTCCGACGATCTACTATGTGCTGCCCATCCAGTGGATGGCCACCACGGCACTGGTGCTGACCGCGCGCTCCGTTGCCCGCCGAGTCGATCAGGTGCGTAGCGACAACAACGAAGCGGCCCTGCGCGATGCCCTGACCGCCGCGATGCGCGACAACGAACTCGAGCACATGGCGCTCGTGCACGACACCGCCGCCTCCACCCTGCACCTCGTCGGCGAGGGCGCCAAGATATCCCCCGACCGGATTGCCGCTCAGGCACAACGCGATCTGGCGCTGCTGGCGCAGGACAACCCGGGCACTCCGCCGCATGCCGAGATGGACATCGTCGCGGCGTTGCGGGCCGAGATAGGACATGTCAGCACCCCGGTGGAAATCACCGGGGTGCCCGGACTGGTGCTGGCGGGCAGAGCCGCTCATGCCGTCGTCGCAGTGGTGCGCGAGTCACTGAACAACGCCGAACGGCACGCGCGGGCAACACGAATCACCATCGACATCACACCGTCGCGTATCACGGTCACCGATGACGGCATCGGTTTCGACACGATGCGCACCAGCCTGGGCCATGGGGTGGCCGAGTCGATCGTCGGCCGGATGCGTCGCGCAGGGGGTAATGCCTCGGTGCGCTCGGCACCCGGCGACGGCACCGTCATCACGCTCACCTGGGATCGCACGCGCACACCCGCCGACCACCCGCTACCCGCGGATGTCGATCAGCTGACCGAACGCATCCTGGTCCGATTCGGCATCGCGATCGTCGCGATCGCCGTGCTACAGCTCGCGGTGGCCGTCCCGAACACCGCATTGCACACCCCGGATCCGGGTGTGCACCTCGTCCTCGGCGCGATCGCGGTCCTGGTGGCCCTCGGCGCACTACCCACGGTGCTCGGCCGCGGGCCCGATCTGACGATCCCCGCCATCGCCACCATGGCGGTGGTGGTCGGCGCCCAGTCCCTGCTGCTGCCCGACGATCAGCTCGGCAGCCCCATCCAGTGGACCCTGTCGGCGACCACGCTGTGCGTCCTGCCCTACCTGCTGCGCAGACCGTGGCAGATCTCGGTATCGGTGATGGTGCTGTTCTGGCTGACCACCGGAATCCTGAACTACGTCCAGCATCCCGGCATGGCAGCGGCATTCAACCTCGCCCTGCACACCGCCGGGGTTTTCGTCGTGCAGCTGCTGGTGCTGGCATTCCCGGCGTGGATGCGTCGCGCCCACGCCACCGCCGTGCAGGAGAGCCGGGAACGCTGGACTCAGGATGCTCAGCGGCGCATCGCCGAAGCGCTGCACGAGGACCACATCCGGCGTAATTCGGAGCTGGTCCAGGGCGTCTTTCCGCTGCTGCAGACGCTCAGCACCGGCACCATCGACGCCGATATCCGGTGGCGCGCGCGCATCGAGTCACGCCGGCTCCGGCTCTACATCTACCAGGCCCGCACCACCGGCAATCCGCTCGTCTCCGAACTGCGCCCCGCCATCGAAGCCGCCGACCAGCGCGGGGTGGTGGTATCGCTGAACACCGATCACGAGCTACCCGAGCTCGGCGCCGAGGAACGCCGCCGGCTGTTGGAACCGGTGGCGACCACGCTGGCGACGGCCGCCCGGCACGCCAGGGTGGGGCTGGTGGCGGCACCCGATGAGATCGTCGCGAGCATCATCTGCGACAGCACCGGCGCCGATGTCACATCGCGTCCCGGTGGCCCCGACTCACCGCGGGTCGAGGTCACCGAGATCGACGACACGATCTGGGTCAGCGTCCACCACCGGCTTCATGACGGTAACCGCAATGCGGTCGCCACCGACGACGTGCGCGTCGACATCGCCTGACGTCGGGATATCTACCCACGCGACAATTCAGTTAGCCATAACTTCATCTTGGGCAACAAAGAGCCCGCTCGAGTAGTACAGTCCTCCTACGGGGACGGGGTGCGGACCACTTGCTGGAACGCTGATTCTTGGGTGAAATACATGATGGAGACGGTAAGTCGCGGGGCGGGGAGCATGACAGACGCCGTGTCAGTGGTGTTGATCGACGACCATGACGTGATCCACGCCGGGGTGCGGGCATGGTTTGCCGAAATGGATCCGCCGATCGAACTTGTCGCCGAATACTCCCATCCGAAGACATTCCTGACCGACTACCCCGAGGGTGGTCAGGACATCGAAGTCGTGCTGTTCGACCTGCAGTACGACCGTTTCCAGCCGGAGTTCGACACGCTGCGCGAGGTCTGCGAGGCCGGGCATCGGGTGATCGTCTACTCGCATATGGCCACCGACGAAGTCATCCTGACCAGCCTCGACGCCGGGGCCAGCACCTTCCTGGCCAAGGGTGAGGACAAGCAGCACCTCTTCGACGCGATCTACGCCGCACGGGCCAACTCCCCC
Organism: Arthrobacter sp. SLBN-53; assembly: GCF_006715585.1. Lineage (NCBI taxonomy): Bacteria > Bacillati > Actinomycetota > Actinomycetes > Micrococcales > Micrococcaceae > Arthrobacter > Arthrobacter sp. SLBN-53. Next base: position 3,794,108 of record NZ_VFNN01000001.1, on the reverse strand, counting down.
TATGTGGGGCCGCGGATGGCCAAGGCTCTGTTCAACGACCGGACCGTGGGACGACCCGGCCTGAGCACCCGCGAACGCGAAGTGCTGATCGCCTGGTTCCAGACCGAGAACAAGGAGTTCGTCGCCAAGCGACTGTTCATCGAACCGTCCACGGTACGAACGCATCTGCAGCGCGCCCGGGCGAAGTACGCCGCGGTCGGACGGCCCGCACCCACCAAGGCGGCGCTCATCGCGCGCGCGGTGCAGGACGGGATCCTCAGCATCGAGGACCTCTAGGCGCGCCCCACCGTCTTTCCAGACAACACGAAAAGCAAAGCGGCGCTCACCCTTTCGGGTGAGCGCCGCTCTGTACTAGCTGGAACTACTTGATGATCTTGGTGACACGGCCGGCGCCGACGGTGCGTCCACCCTCACGGATGGCGAACCGCAGGCCCTCGTCCATGGCGACCGGCTGGATCAGCTTGACGGAGATGTCGGTGTTGTCACCGGGCATCACCATCTCGGTGCCCTCGGCGAGGGTCACCACGCCGGTCACGTCCGTGGTACGGAAGTAGAACTGCGGACGGTAGTTGTTGAAGAACGGCGTGTGGCGGCCACCCTCGTCCTTGGACAGGATGTAGACGCTGCCCTCGAACTCGGTGTGCGGGGTGGTGGTGCCGGGCTTGACGACAACCTGGCCGCGCTCGACGTCCTCGCGCTTGATGCCACGAACCAGCAGACCGACGTTGTCACCGGCCTGGCCCTGATCGAGCAGCTTGCGGAACATCTCGACACCGGTGACGGTGGTCTTGGTGGTCTCCGGGCGGATGCCGACGATCTCGACTTCCTCGTTGACGTTGATCACGCCACGCTCGACGCGACCGGTCACCACGGTGCCACGACCGGTGATGGTGAAGACGTCCTCGACGGGCATGAGGAACGGCTTCTCGGTCTCGCGGACCGGATCCGGGATCGACTCGTCGACAGCAGCCATGAGCTCCTGGACCGACTTGACCCACTTCTCGTCGCCCTCGAGCGCCTTGAGCGCCGAGACGCGGACCACGGGGGCCTCCTCGTCGAAGTCCTGGGCGGCCAGCAGTTCGCGGACCTCCATCTCGACGAGCTCGAGCAGCTCTTCGTCGTCGACCATGTCGGACTTGTTCAGCGCGACCAGGATGTAGGGCACGCCGACCTGGCGGGCGAGCAGCACGTGCTCGCGCGTCTGGGGCATCGGGCCGTCGGTGGCGGCGACCACCAGGATGGCGCCGTCCATCTGCGCGGCACCGGTGATCATGTTCTTGATGTAGTCAGCGTGACCGGGGGCGTCGACGTGCGCGTAGTGACGCTTCTCGGTCTGGTACTCCACGTGGGAGATGTTGATCGTGATACCGCGCTGACGCTCCTCGGGCGCATTGTCGATCTGGTCGAATGCGCGCGACTCGTTCAAATCGGGGTACTGGTCGTGCAGCACCTTGGTGATTGCTGCGGTCAGTGTGGTCTTGCCGTGGTCAACGTGACCGATGGTCCCGATGTTGACGTGCGGCTTCGTCCGCTCGAACTTCGCCTTCGCCACTTCTGTGTCCTCCTGGACTTGTTGGTGCTCTTACAAAGCAGTTGTGTGTGTGTTCAGTTGTGAAAACGCCGTGCCAAGCCGGCGGGAGAGATTACTCGCCCGTCGCCTTCGCGATGATCTCCTTCGACACGTTCGCCGGAACTTCAGCGTACGAGTCGAACACCATGGAGTAGTTAGCCCGGCCCTGGGTCTTCGACCGGAGGTCGCCGACGTAGCCGAACATCTCCGACAGCGGCACCTGCGCCTTGACGACGCGCGCACCGCTGCGCTCCTCCATGGCCTGGATCTGACCACGGCGGGAGTTCAAATCGCCGATCACGTCGCCCATGTAATCCTCGGGCGTGGTGACCTCGACGGCCATGATCGGTTCCAGGATGACCGGCTGAGCCTGTCCGGCAGCCTTCTTCAGCGCCTGGGAACCGGCCACCTTGAAGGCCATTTCCGACGAGTCGACGTCGTGGTACGCGCCGTCGAGCAGCGTGACCTTCACGTTCACCAGCGGGTAACCGGCGAGCACGCCGTACTGCATGGCGTCCTGCGCACCGGCATCCACCGATGGGATGTACTCGCGCGGGATGCGGCCACCGGTGACCTTGTTCTCGAACTCGTAGGTCGCGCCGTCCTCGCCCTCGAAGGGCTCCAGGCTGATGATGACCTTGGCGAACTGGCCCGAGCCACCCGTCTGCTTCTTGTGGGTGTACTCGACGTTCTGGACCGGACGCTTGATCGTCTCGCGGTAGGCCACCTGCGGCTTGCCGACGTTGGCCTCGACCTTGAACTCGCGACGCATGCGGTCCACCAGGATGTCCAGGTGCAGCTCGCCCATGCCGCCGATGACGGTCTGGCCGGTGTCCTGGTCCAGGTGCACCTTGAAGGTGGGATCCTCTTCGGCCAGCTTCTGGATGGCCGTACCCAGCTTCTCCTGGTCGCTCTTGGTCTTGGGCTCGATGGCGACCTCGATGACCGGATCCGGGAACGTCATCGACTCCAGAACGACCTGGTCGTTCGGATCGCACAGGGTGTCACCGGTGGTGGTGTCCTTGAGTCCGATCACGGCGTAGATGTGGCCCGCGGAAGCCCGTTCGACCGGGTTCTCCTTGTTCGCGTGCATCTGGAAGAGCTTGCCGAGCCGTTCCTTCTTGCCCTTGGTGGAGTTGATCACCTGGGCGCCGGACTCGACCTTGCCCGAGTACACCCGGACGTAGGTCAGCTTGCCGAAGAACGGATGGACCGCGATCTTGAACGCCAGCGCGGAGAACGGCTCGTCAACCGACGGCTTGCGGCTGATGATCTCGTCTTCCTTGTTGGGCACGTGGCCCTGCACGGATTCGACGTCCAGCGGCGAGGGCAGGTAGTCGATGACGGCGTCAAGCATGGGCTGCACGCCCTTGTTCTTGAACGCGCTGCCACACAGCACCGGGTAGATCTCGCTATTGACGGTCAGCTTGCGGATCGCGCCCTTGACCTCGTCGATGGTCAGTTCCTCGCCACCGAAGAACTTCTCCATCAACGCGTCGTCGGTCTCGGCGACGGTCTCGAGCAGTTCGTTGCGGTACTGCTCGGCCTTCTCGGCCAGGTCGGCGGGAATCTCGACGGTCTCGTAGCTCTCGCCCATCTTGGTCTCGCCACGCCACACCTTGGCGTTCATCTCGACCAGGTCGATGATGCCCTCGAAGTCATTCTCGGCACCGATCGGCAGCTGGATGACCAGCGGCTTGGCGCCGAGGCGGTCCTTGATGGTCTGCACGGTGAAGTAGAAGTCCGCGCCCAGCTTGTCCATCTTGTTGACGAAACAGATGCGGGGAACGTCGTACTTGTCGGCCTGGCGCCACACCTGCTCGGACTGCGGCTCCACACCCTCTTTGCCGTCGAAGACGGCAACGGCACCGTCGAGCACGCGCAGCGAGCGCTCCACCTCGACGGTGAAGTCGACGTGTCCCGGGGTGTCGATGATGTTGATCTGGTTGTTGTTCCAGAAGCATGTGACGGCCGCGGAGGTGATGGTGATACCCCGCTCCTGCTCCTGCTCCATCCAGTCGGTGGTCGACGCACCGTCGTGCGTCTCGCCGATCTTGTAGTTGACACCGGTGTAGAAGAGGATGCGCTCGGTCGTCGTCGTCTTGCCGGCGTCGATGTGCGCCATGATGCCGATGTTGCGGACCTTCGTGAGGTCGGTCAACACGTCCTGTGCCACGGCTAAATTCCCACTCTTTCGCTTGCTTGATTGCTATCCGGTGTTGACCCGCGCAGTGCGCTGCGCGGGGACAAGATCACCAGCGGTAGTGCGCGAAGGCCCGGTTTGCTTCGGCCATCTTGTGCGTGTCCTCGCGACGCTTGACCGCGGCGCCGAGGCCGTTGCTCGCGTCCAGGATCTCGTTGGCGAGGCGCTCGACCATGGTCTTTTCGCGACGAGCCTTGGAGAAGCTCACCAGCCAGCGCAGCGCCAGCGTGGTGGAACGGTCCGGGCGAACCTCGACGGGCACCTGGTAGGTGGCGCCACCGACACGGCGGCTGCGCACCTCGAGGGCGGGCTTGACGTTGTCGAGCGCACGCTTGAGGGTGACGACGGGATCGGTGCCGGTCTTGTCCCGAGCCTGCTCGAGAGCGCCGTAGACGATGCGCTCGGCGAGCGACTTCTTACCGTCCAGCAGCACCTTGTTGACCAGCTGGGTGACCAGCTGCGACCCGTAGACGGGGTCGTTGACCAACGGACGCTTCGGCGCGGGGCCCTTGCGCGGCATCAGCTCTTCTCCTTCTTGGCGCCGTAACGGCTGCGTGCTTGCTTGCGGTTCTTGACACCCTGGGTGTCCAGCGAGCCGCGGATGATCTTGTAGCGCACACCCGGGAGGTCCTTCACACGACCGCCGCGCACCAGCACCATGGAGTGCTCCTGCAGGTTGTGACCCTCACCGGGGATGTAGGCCGTGACCTCGACCGCGCTGGTCAGGCGTACGCGAGCGACCTTGCGAAGCGCCGAGTTCGGCTTCTTCGGGGTGGTGGTGTACACGCGAGTGCACACGCCGCGACGCTGCGGACTGCCCTTGAGGGCCGCGGTCTTGACCTTGGCGACCTTGTCGCGGCGACCCTTGCGGACCAGCTGGTTGATGGTTGGCATGTACCGGCTTTCTGTGTTGCTATTCGAACTTCTAAGTCTCTGTACTGCAGTTTTCACCCGATCGCGTCCCCCGCGTTCGGGCGTGTCGCACGCGCCTGCACCACGGCTTTCGCCCCGATGCATCCGACAGACGTACGAAGACACACGAATTCGCCCGACCTGCAGGGGATACGGTCCACGAAGTGAACACATGTGCCCCCTGACCGCCAGGCACGAGGTCCCACGATACCAGGGGTGGGCGCGCCGAACCAAACCCGTGCGTAACGGCCTTATCGCAGGTCAGACGCTACGCCCGTCACAGCACCCAACTTCGAGCCTACCGGAGCCCCGGCTGTGGCTCCCGCTGTTGCATGCCTGCCGCCAGCCGCAGAACCATGTCGGTGAAGACCGCATCGGTGTCGATATCGTCCATCACCCCGGTCATCTCCAGCAGGACGAAACCGTGCAGGGCAGACCAGAACTCCAGGGCCGCATAGAACGCGTTATCGCCGGCCAGTCCGTAGGACGCCAGCGCGGCGAGCACCGGTCCGGCGGCCTCCCTGGCCGCCGCGGTGTACTCCGGATCGTCACCGCCGAGCGGCATCCTGGTGAACGCCGAATAGCGGCCAGGATGGTGGTGGGCGTAACTGCGGTAGGCGCTGGCCATGGTGACCACCGCGTCATCGCGGGTGCGTCCCTCGCCGACCGCGCGCAACATGCCGATGATGTCCTGAATCACATGCATACGCACTGTTCGACGCAGGTCCTCCAGGCTTTGCACGTGGTTGTACAGCGACGGGCCCTTGGTACCGAGTTGGGTTGCCAGCGCGTTGATGGTCAGCGCGTCCCAGCCCTCACGGTCCAGGAACGCCAGCGCGGCGCTGACGATGGCGTCGCGGCTCAGTTTGGTCGCCCGCGTTGCCATCGCTACCCCTTCCGAAGTCCCACCCATCCCCGGCTACATCTTTAGCGAGGCTGACGAATGACTCTAGTTCACCGGGCCCGGATTCAGCTCGGTCACACGAACCGACGGCGATTACGTCAGACCTGCCACGACCGCGGCGCGGCACCGTACGCTGTTGACCCATGGCGAGCCTCTCAGTCCGAAGCCGGTCCGCGACCGCGGGTGTCCTTGCCGCAGCCATGGCGCTGGCCGGCGCCCCGGCGGCCGAGGCCAAGAACGGTGACACCCACATCACCGGTCAGGGCATCACCCAGACGCTGGACTGCAACAACGCCACGTTGCTGGTCAACGGCACCGGCAACACCATCTACGCCAAGGGCAGCTGCTGGGCGGTGACGCTGCAGGGTTCGTCGAACATCGTCGTCGCCGACAATGTCGTCAACGACATCACCGTCTACGGGTACGACCAGACCGTCATCTACCACAACGGCGCCCCCGCACTGATCGACCGCGGCCGCGAGCTGGGGATGACCAACCGGATCAACTGGGCGCCTGCCTGACTCGTGCGCCGACTCCTCACCCTGTTCGCCCTGCTGTGCGGAATAGGTGGCCTCGCTGTGAATCCCGATCTCTCGCCGGTGGCCGGCGCGCAACCGGCTCCCCCGGTGTCGGCGGCGGCCCGCGCCGTCGGGTTCATCGATGTCCGCGCCGCGGTACCCGATGCCCTGATCGATCTGCGGTACGCCACCGCGAACAACTTCGTTGGCACACCGCTGTACCCGCCGGGGGCCCGCTGCCTGGTGCACGAGTCGCTGGCACAGGGGTTGGCCGTCGCCGCCGCGCAACTGCGCGCGCAGGGCCTGCGGCTGGTGTTCTGGGACTGCTACCGACCGCATGACGTGCAGGTCCGGATGTTCGAGGTGGTCTCGAATCCGGCATGGGTGGCCCGCCCCGGCGACTATTCCAAGAGCCACGAATCCGGCCGCTCGGTGGATGTCACAACCTACGGCGCGACGGGCCTGACCGATATGGGCACCGATTTCGATTCCTTCACCCCCGATGCGCTGGCCTATGCCGCCGACGGGGTGAGCCCGGCCGCACAGCAGAACCGGGCCGTCCTGCGCGCGGCCATGGCCGCCGGCGGATTGTCGGTGTACGACGGTGAGTGGTGGCATTTCGACGGGCCCGGAGCCGGAGCGCCGCGACCGATCATCAACGTGCCGCTCGGCTAGCCGCACACCAGAAAGAGAATCGAGGAAGCATGCGCACTCAGGTCGTCGGGATATCGGCGGTGGTTCTGCTCGCACTGGGATTGACCGCCTGCGGGTCCGGCGACGAATCGGGCCGAGCGTCGGTCACGGCGGGCACCTCGGGTGCACAGGTCCAGATCGGCAACACCATCAACTACGGGTCGGTGGGCACCACCGCCGATATCGACTGCGCCGAGGGCAAGGCGCTGAACATCGGTGGATCCAACAACGTGCTGACCGTCAAGGGGACGTGCTCAAGCGTCAACGTGGGCGGTGCGGACAACAAGATCACCCTGGACAACGTGGAGACCAAGATCAGCGTGGTGGGTCTGGACAACACCGTCGTCTACCTCGCCGGGGACCCCAAGATCGAGGATCTGGGCAGCGGCAACAAGGTCGACAAGGGTTAGATCGACAAGGGCTAGATCGACAACTCAGCTCTGCGCGCCATGCCGGCCCGCGCCGTCGGCGAACCGTTTCGCACCGGCCAGCAGTTCGGCCGACGACTTCTGCAGGCTGTCGAACTCGAAAGCCATTGCCTCGTCTTCGGTTTCGCCCCACTGGTGCAGCGCCGAGAGCCGGTCGGCGCGCATGCAGCCCTGCGGCAGCGCGGCGAGTTGAGCCGCCAACTCCTCGGCCGCCGTGCGCGCCTGACCAGAAGGCACCACCCGGTTGGCCAACCCGATCTGCAGTGCCTCGTCGGCGTCGACCGCGCGTCCGGTCAGGATCAGGTCCATCGCCCGACTGTGCCCGATCAGTCGGGGCAACCGCACCGTGCCGCCGTCGATGAGCGGGACCCCCCACCGCCGGCAGAACACCCCGAACACGGCATCGTCCTCGACCACCCGCAGGTCACACCACAGCGCCAGTTCCAGACCGCCCGCCACGGCATATCCGCTGACCGCCGCGATCACCGGCTTGGACAGCACCATTCGCGTCGGGCCCATCGGCCCTGGCCCGTCGGGGCGTACCCGGTTGCTGCGCGGGGTGCCCATCGCCTTGAGATCGGCTCCGGCACAAAATGTTCCGTTGTCACCACAGAGCACCGCCACCGCGGCGTCCGGATCGGCGTCGAACTCCTCGAAGGCCGCATACAGTTCGGCGGCGGTCGGCCCGTCGACGGCATTGCGCGCGGCGGGTCTGTTCATGATCACCGTCGTGACCGGTCCGTTGCGCTCCACCCGTACCGAACCTGCCTGCGCGCTCATATCGCCTCCACTTTCTCGTCACGTCGCGCGACCAACTCGGCCGCGAAGGTCCGGTAGGCGCGGCGAAGCCGCTCCCCCGGCCAGCCCGCCGGCAACAGTTCGACGGGCAGCACCGGATCGGTCAGCAGCTGGCGCACGATCGCCGCCGCAGCGACGAATCGCGTGGGAACGTCCTCCGCGCTCTCGATCTCGTCGAGCAGGCGGGCACCGTGGGCCGCCCAGCCATCCAGATCCCACAGTTGCGCCACCAGCCCGGCGGGATCGTCGTCGCGGCTGTGCAGCACCCTCGTGCGCGCCAGCACATCGGCGGGCACCGCCACCTGCAGATTGTCCGGCCGCAGCCACACACCGTCGCGCAGCTCCCCGAATCGATTCTGCGCCAGCGTGTTCCGCAGTTCGGCCCGGCTGCGGGCATCGGCGCCGACGCGGGTGATCACCAGCGTCGTCCACACCCCGTCCCAGTCGCGTTCCTGCGGATCGATCGCCGCGTCCTGCCGGCGCTGCCGGGCCAGCAGCCGGTCCGAGAGCCGATACCCGTCGGCCGAGCGCACCAGGTCCCCGGCACCGACCATCCGGGTCAGTGCCACCCGCAACGTCGACTCACGGATGCCGAAATCGGAGGTCAGCGTGATCAACTCGGCCGCTGATGCCCACGCCGGGTGCGCGCCGAGCAGCACGCTGAGCACCACCGAACGCGCGGTCAGCCGCATCAGACTCCGGAGGCCCGGCGACCGTGGTCGCCGCGCGGCTCGTCACGGTGGCGGACCGCCTCGCGGAATCCGTGCTCGACGGCGTCGGCGACGAAGGCATGCCCCTCCGGGGTGTGCCTGGCGATACCGTCGAAGACGGTGCTGACCATCCTGCTGGTGGCGACACCTTGCTGTAGTAGTGCGGTGTTGCAGGCCAGCTTGGCCATGATGAGCTGGTTGACCGGCATGGCCGCGATGCGCGCGACGAGTCGTTCGGTCCGCTCGTCGAGATCCTCGCGCGCGGGCGCCTCCACGGCCAGGCCCCATTCGGCGGCCTGCGCCCCGGTGATGCAATCCCCGGTGAACAACAGCCTTTTCGCGCGCTGGTCGCCGAGGCGGTGCGCCCACAGTCCGGCCGCCGGGACACCCCACACCCGCATCGGTGGGTAGCCGATCTTGGCATCCGATGCCGCGATGACCTGATCGGCATGCAACGCGATATCGGTGCCGCCGGCCACGCAGTAGCCGTGGATCTTGACGACGGTCGGTTTGTCGCAGTGCATCAGGCTGGCGAAACCACGGACGAACCGGCTCATCATCTGATAGTCGATCATCGGATCCCAGGGCCGGTCGGGTAGGTGGTTGACGGCCTGGGTCTTCCCGTCCAGCACCGTGCCGCGGTAGTCGTTGCCCGGCGACGATGATCCGTCGGCGTAGGCGCCCAGGTCGAATCCCGCGCAGAACCCCTCGCCGGCACCGGAAACCAGGATCACGTGCACGTTCGGGTCGAGGTCGGCGCGCTCGACGCAGGCCGCCAACTCCACCGGGGTGTCGGCGACGATGGCATTTCCCTTGTCGGGGCGGTTGAAGGTGATCCGGGCGATGCGATCGGTCACCTCGTAGGTCATCGTTTTCAAGGGCATGGAGGACAGTGCGTCGACGCTCATCCCTTGACCATCGCGCGCTCGATCACCGGTGCCAGATCCAATCCGGTCGGCAGGGTGCCGAACGCCCCGCCCCATTGTCCGCCGAGGCGGCTGGTCAGGAAGGCCTCGGCGACGGCCGGATGGCCGTGACGCACCAGCAGCGCGCCCTGCAGGGCCAGCGCGATGTCCTCGGTGATCTTGCGGGCCCGGTGCTCGATATCGGTGAAATCGCCGAGGGCGTTCTTCAGCCCTGCCACATGGGCGTCCAGGCGGGGGTCTGAGGCCAGCGCCAGTTCCTCGAACAGCACGTCGACACAAACGGGGCGGGTTGCCATGGCGCGCAACGTATCCAGCGCGCTGACATTTCCCGAGCCTTCCCAGATGCCCATCAGCGGGGCCTCCCGGTAGAGCCGCGGCATGCCGGAGTCCTCGACGTAGCCGTTGCCGCCGAGGCACTCCATGGCCTCGGCCGCGTGCGGGGTGGCGCGCTTACATACCCAATATTTCGCGGCGGCCAGCCCGATGCGCCGCAACAGCGACTCCCGTTCGTCACCGCGCACCGCGGCGTCGGTGGCACCGGCCATCCGCATGGCCAACATGGTGGCGGCCTCGGCCTCGATGGCGAGATCGGCCAGCACATTGCGCATCTGGGGTTGGTCGATCAGATAGGCGCCGAATGCCTTTCGGTACTGCGCATGGTGCACGGCGCGGGCCAGGCCGGCGCGCATGCTGGTGGCGCTGCCCAGGGTGCAATCCAGCCGGGTCAGGTTGACCATCTCGATGATGGTCTTGACCCCACGGCCCTCCTCGCCGACCAGCCAGGCCGTCGCGCCGTCGTACTCGACCTCACTGGAGGCGTTGGCATGGTTGCCGAGCTTGTCCTTCAGCCGTTGCAGGAACATCCGGTTGCGAGTGCCGTCGGGCAGCACGCGGGGCAGGAAGAAACAACTGACGCCCTGCGCGGTCTGGGCGAGCACCAGGAACACATCGCTCATCGGGGCCGAGGTGAACCACTTGTGTCCGCGGAGCGAGTAGGTGCCGTCGCCGTTCGGGGTCGCCTCGGTGGTGCCCGCCCGGACATCGGAGCCGCCCTGCTTCTCGGTCATCGACATGCCCGCGGTGATACCGGCTTTCGTGGTCGGCACGGCGAGCTCGGGGTCGTAGACGCGGCTGGTCAGCAGGGGTTCGTAGATGGCGGCCAGCTCGGGGTTGAACCGCAGCGCGGGGACGACGGCGTAGGTCATCGAGATCGGACAGATATGCCCGGGCTCGGGTGTCCACACCGAGGTTTTGGCCGCGCGCACCACATGGGATCCCGCGCGGTCGTCGGCCCACGGCGCGGCGTGCAGACCGTGGCCCACCGCGACGTTCATCAGCTCGTGGTAGGCCGGGTCGTATTCGACCTCGTCGACGCGATATCCGTACCGGTCGTGGGTGTGCAGAACGGGGCGGTGCCGGTCGGCGAGCTCGCCCCAGCGTTGGGCCGTGTCCGATCCGCCGAGCGCGCCGAGCGCGGTGATCTCATCGGCGCCCCACCCGCCGCCCTCGCGGACGAGCGCCTCCATCAGCACCGGCGATGAGGCGGGGTTGTGGTCGCGCAGCGGCGGAACCTGATTGGTGACGACATGGGTGGCCATCGGACCACTGTTACATTTTTTCGACAACTGCACAAGATACGTAACAGGTGCATACTCGTGCGGTGCAACCCAACACCGTCGTCCACGCCGCCGACCTCGCCCTCGACCACGAGCCGGTGCCCACCGGCCAGTCGGTCGCGGGCGATCCGAGCACCGCGGCGTCGACACTGACCCGGTTCGGCGGCCTGGAGATAGGTGTCTGGGAGATGTCCGTCGGCACCATGACCGATGTCGAGGCCGACGAGATCTTCGTCGTGCTCAGCGGTGCGGCCACCGTCGACTTCGCCGACGGCTCCCCCACCATGGAGCTGCGGGCCGGCGACGTCGGGCGCCTCGCGGCGGGCGCGCAGACGACCTGGACGGTCACCGAGACCCTGCGCAAGATCTACCTCACCTAGCCATGCCCTACGTCGAGGCGTCCATCCGCAGTAAGCAGTTCGTGGCCGCGGCCCGCGCCGTCATGTCGCGTCAGGGTGTCGCGGCCACCGCGCTGCGCGCCGTCGCCGCCGAAGCCGAAGTGCCGCTCGGCACATTGCAATACGTGTTCCCGAGCAAGGAACTGCTGCTGCGGGCCGTCATCGAGGACGTCATCGAGGAGATCTCGACCGTCCTGACCGCCAGCGTCGACGTCGACCGGGGTCTGGCCCATGCCGTCCGGCAGGGTCTGACGGTCTTCTGGTCCGAGCTGGTCGTCGGGCAGGTCGACTCCCAGCTGATGCAGTTCGAACTGGTCAACTACGCACTGCGGCAGCCGGGCCTTGAGCACCTGGCGCAGTGGGAGTACCAGCGCTACGCCGACGCCATCGCGCAGTGGTGCCGGAGTGCGGCCACCAACGCCGGTGAGAACAGCGCCGTCGGCTACGACCAGCTGGCCCGCCTCATCTTGGCCGGCGTCGACGGCCTGACGATGCAATACGCCTGCGCCCCCGACGACGAGCGCGCGCAGGCCGATCTGGCCGTGCTGGCCGACATGGTCATCGCCGCGGCCGGCATCTGAGGTCCGGTCAGCCGGCCGTGATCGCCGCAGCTCGGCGCGATTCGTGCAACCACAGGCCGTAGAACACCACCGCGGCCAGACCCCAGCCGAGCAGGACGTCGATGACATAGTGCTCGGCGGTGTAGACCAACGTGAACGCCATCACCAGCGGGTAGGCGATCAGGACCGGCCGCCAGCGCCTGCTCAGCCGCGTCCACAGGAAGGCGGCCAGAGCGGCGGACATGCCGGCATGCAACGACGGGATGGCCGCGACCAGATTGACGCTGGCCTGGCCCTGGTCGAGCAGAGCGGTGGCGGTATGCAGATCCAGCGCCCGCCAGCCCCTGGCGACGATGCGCTCGATCCACTCGTTGGCACCCTCCGTGCTGGTGCCCATCGCGCCGAGCACGCCGCCGTCGGGCACGCCGCGCGCGGTGCCGAACATGCACTGCGGTCCCGACGGCCCCCCGGCCACATCGGCGGCGGTGCACCGCGCCGCCGCCCACGGCGGTGCCGCGGGCACCAGCGCGTAGATGAGCAGACCGGCGAAGTTCAGACCCACGAACAGTTTGACGAAGCTCTTCCACTCATCGCGGTTGCGCAGCCAGAGCACACCGGCGATGACATACGGAAGGATGAAAAAGGACATGTACACCGAGCTGATCAGCACTTCCCACAGCGGCGGCTCGGGCAGTTTGAGCCGCTCCTGCAGCCACACCGTCGGCATGGTCCCGAAGAACAGCCATCGGTCGGCATCGGCCTGCCAGTGCCACAGCGTCGGTCTGCCGACCAGATCGGCCGCGCCGCGGCTCAGGTCGTAGGCGATCAGCAGCAATGCGAACGGCAGCCAGTCACGGATGACATAGAACATCGCGCGCCCCTGGCCGATGCTGGCCGCCATCAGGCCGGTGCCGATATAGACCAGCAGTAGCTCGCGGTTGAAGGCGAAACCGTCGGTCACCGTGCGATAGACGACGACGCCCGCCCAGGTCGCGATCGCGGCGTAACGCAGGTAACGCAGGCGCTGGGCTCGGCGGTCGGGACTTCCGGATGGCGAAACGATCGACTGTTCCTCGTCGATCGTGGCCACGTTACGGAAGCCTAGTTCACCTGTTGGCCACCTACCGTTTGCTTCGAGGTTGCGGTGTGGTGTCAGATGTTGTCGCGCAGGAAGGCGATGTCGTCCTTGCGGCCGTCCTCGGACGTCTCGCAGATCACCGGGGCACCGGCGGCCTTGACGACGGCCACCAGCAGGTCGGGATCGATCTGGCCGGTGCCGAAGTTGGCGTGCCGGTCGGCGCCGGAGCCCGCCGCGTCCCGCGAGTCGTTGCAGTGCACCAGATCGATGCGCCCGGTGATGGCCTTGATCCGGTCGACCGCGTCGATGAGGGCCTCGCCGGCCGCCCACGCGTGGCAGGTGTCCAGGCAGAACCCGATCCCCTTGTCGCCGATGCGCTCCCACAGCCGGCCGATGGTGTCGAAATGCCGCGCCATCGCGTGGTCGCCGCCCGCGGTGTTCTCCAGGTACACCGGGACGTCGGTCTCCAGGTAGTCCAGCGCCTTGGCCCAGCGCTCGAACCCGGCTTCCATATCGTTGTCGTCGGCGTGCCCGCCGTGCACGATCACCGCCGTCGCGTTGATCTCGGCGGCGGCGTCGCAGGTGTCCTGCAAGATCTTGCGGGACGGGATGCGCACCCGGTTGTTCGCCGATGCCACGTTGATCAGGTACGGCGCGTGCACGTAGAGCGGGACGGCCGCGGCCTTGAGCGTTCCGGCGTCCTCGCGGGGCTTGGGTTTCTTCCAGCTCTGCGGGTTGCCGAGGAAGAACTGCACCACGTCGGCGTTCTCTGCGGCAGCCGCGGCCAGCGGGTCGTCGGGGTTCACATGAGATCCGATGAGCACGCGGCCAGTCTAGGCGCGCGCACCGACGCGACGCACAGCCGTCATCTCCGCCAGAACAGGTGATGGGTGACCCCACTCGGGCTGGGCACGACCTCGTGGTGGAATCGGTCATCGAGTTCGTCCGGCGACTCCCACAGCCGCGACCCCGCACCGATCTCCACGTCGGCGACCGCCACATGCAGCGTGTCGACCAGGCCGGCGTCAAGGAATTCCCGGACCGTCGTCGCACCCCCGCCGAGCCGGACATCCTTGCCGCCGGCGGCTGCCTTGGCCTGCTCCGCGACGCGCGCCGGGCTGTCGGAGACGAAATGAAACGTCGTCTCCCCCAACGTCAGCGACGGCCGCGCGTGGTGGGTCATGACGAACACCGGCGTGTGGAACGGCGGCTCCGCACCCCACCAGCCCTGCCACTCGGGGTGGTCCTCCCATGGGCCGCGGTAGGGACTGAACTTGTTGCGGCCCATGATCTCCGCGCCGATGTTGTTGTAGTAGTCCCGGGTGAAGTAGTCGTCGAGGCCGCGGGTACCGCCCGGCTCACGGCGGCCCACCCAGCTGGCCGTCGCACCCACCCAGGCAAAGAGCGCAGGCTGATCGGCATCGCCGAACGGCCGCTCGAAGCACTGGTTGAGGCCCGCGCCGAAACCATCGCGCGACAGCATGAAGTTGTGGACTCTGAGTAATTGGGGCACATGTGTGTCGACTCCGGCGGCCCCCGGAACTCATCGTGCGGCCATAGAAAAAGCCCCCGCCGAAGCGGGGGCTTTTCCTCGACGTCGACTACCGGTAGTCCGAGTAACCGTAATCGTCCAGCGGCACGGCAGCGCCGGTGCTCTGGCCGAAGTCCGGGCTGTAGTACTGATCCTCGTAGGACGGGATCGTGTACGCCGCAGCGCGGGCCTCTTCGGTCGGGTTGACCTGGATGTCGCGGTAACGGGCGATACCGGTACCGGCCGGGATCAACTTACCGATGATCACGTTCTCCTTCAGACCCATCAGCTTGTCGCTGCGGCAGTTGATCGCCGCATCGGTCAGCACGCGAGTGGTCTCCTGGAACGACGCCGCCGACAGCCACGAATCGGTGGCCAGCGATGCCTTCGTGATACCCATCAGCACCGGACGGCCGGCCGCGGGCTCGTTGCCCTCGGCGACGACCCGACGGTTCTCCGACTCGAATTCGCTGCGCTCGGTCAGCGATCCGGGCAGGAACTCCGTTGCGCCGGAATCGATGATCGTCACGCGACGCAGCATCTGCCGCACGATGACCTCGATGTGCTTGTCGTGGATCGACACACCCTGGGCGCGGTAGACCTCCTGGACCTCGCGGACCAGGTGGATCTGCACCTCGCGCGGGCCCTGCACACGCAGCACCTCGTGCGGATCGGCAGCACCTTCCATGAGCTGCTGGCCGACCTCGACGTGGTCACCATCGGAGAGCAGGCGCTCGGAACCGTCGTCGTGCTTGAACACCTTCAGGCGCTGGCGACGGGTCAGCTTGTCGTAGACGACTTCCTCGCCACCATCGTCGGGAACGATGGTGATCTTGTAGAACTTGTCGGTCTCCTCCAGCTGCACCCGGCCGGTGACATCGGCGATCGGGGCCTTGTTCCGCGGAACGCGGGCCTCGAACAGCTCCTGCACACGCGGCAGACCACCGACGATGTCGGCGCCACCGGTGACACCACCCTGGTGGAAGGTACGCATGGTCAGCTGCGTGCCGGGCTCACCGATCGACTGCGCGGCGACGATACCGACGGCCTCGCCGATGTCGACGAGCTTGCCGGTGGCCATCGAGCGGCCGTAGCACATGGCGCAGACGCCGGTGCCCGTGGTGCAGGTCAGCACGGAGCGGACCTTCACCTCGGTGATGCCGGCGGCCAGCAGCGCGTCGATGGCCGGGTCGCCCAGGTCATGTCCACGCTCGATGACGACGTTGCCGTCAGCGTCCACCGCGTCGGTGGCCAGCGTCCGGGCGTATGCCGACGTCTCGATGTGCTGATCGCGGACCAGCGTGCCGTCCTCTGCCTTCTCGGCCAGCGTGACGTTGATGCCGCGCTCGGTCTGGCAATCGGTCTCGCGCACGATGACGTCCTGGCTCACGTCCACCAGACGACGGGTCAGGTAACCCGAGTCGGCGGTACGCAGCGCGGTGTCGGCCAGACCCTTACGGGCACCGTGGGTGTTGATGAAGTACTCCAGCACGGTCAGGCCCTCGCGGAACGAGGACTTGATCGGACGCGGGATGTACTCACCCTTCGGGTTGGTCACCAGACCCTTCATGCCCGCGAGCGTGCGGGTCTGGGTGATGTTGCCCGTGGCGCCGGACTTCACGATCGTGATGATCGGGTTGTCCGAGGGGTAGTACTCCTCCAGCGCCTTACCGACCTCTTCGGTGGCCTGCTGCCAGATCTTCACCAGCTCGCCGTTGCGCTCGTCATGGTTGAGCTTGCCGCGCTGGTACTGCTTCTCGATCGCGTCGGCTTCGCTCTCGTAGCGCTCCAGGATCTCGGTCTTCTGCGGCGGCACGAGCACGTCGGCCATCGAGACCGTCACGCCCGAGCGGGTCGCCCAGTGGAAGCCGGCGTCCTTGAGCTTGTCGACGGTCTGCGCGACGACGATCATCGGGTAGCGCTCGGCGAGATCGTTGATGATCGACGCCTGCGCCTTCTTGAACATCTGTGCGTTCACGAACGGGTAGCCCTTGGGCAGCAGCTCGTTGAACAGCACCCGACCCAGCGTGGTCGACGCGGTCCAGGCATCCCCGTGCTTCCAGCCCTCGGGGAACAGCTGTGCCTCGATATCGGCCGGCGGACGCAGGGTGGTCAGCCGCACCTTGATCTTGGCGCGCACGCTCAGCGCACCGCGGTCCATGGCCATGATGGCCTCGGCCGGGCTGCTGTAGACGCCGGTCTCCGGGGTGTCCGTGGCGGCCGGGGTGTACTCGCCCTTGTCACCGTCGATCTCGGTGGTCAGGAAGAACAGACCGGTCACCATGTCCAGACGCGGCATGGCCAGCGGACGACCCGACGCGGGCGACAGGATGTTGTTCGAGGACAGCATCAGGATGCGTGCCTCGGCCTGCGCCTCCGCCGACAGCGGAAGGTGCACGGCCATCTGGTCACCGTCGAAGTCGGCGTTGAACGCCTCACACACCAGCGGGTGCAGCTGGATAGCCTTGCCCTCGACCAGCTGCGGCTCGAAGGCCTGGATACCGAGGCGGTGCAGGGTGGGTGCACGGTTCAGCAGCACCGGGTGCTCGGCGATGACCTCTTCGAGGACATCCCACACCTGGGGACGCTGACGCTCCACCATGCGCTTGGCGCTCTTGATGTTCTGCGCGTGGTTCAGGTCGACCAGACGCTTCATCACGAACGGCTTGAACAGCTCGAGAGCCATCAGCTTGGGCAGACCGCACTGGTGCAGCTTGAGCTGCGGACCCACGACGATGACCGAACGGCCCGAGTAGTCGACGCGCTTACCGAGCAGGTTCTGACGGAAGCGGCCCTGCTTGCCCTTGAGCAGATCGGACAGCGACTTGAGCGGACGGTTGCCCGGCCCGGTGACGGGCCGGCCACGACGGCCGTTGTCGAACAGCGCGTCCACCGACTCCTGAAGCATGCGCTTCTCGTTGTTGACGATGATCTCGGGCGCACCGAGGTCGATCAGTCGCTTGAGCCGGTTGTTGCGGTTGATGACGCGGCGGTACAGATCGTTGAGGTCGGAGGTCGCGAAGCGGCCACCGTCGAGCTGAACCATCGGGCGCAGCTCCGGCGGGATCACCGGAACGGCGTCGAGCACCATGCCCATGGGCGAGTTGCCGGACTGCTGGAACGCGGCGACGACCTTCAGTCGCTTGAGCGCACGCAGCTTCTTCTGGCCCTTGCCGTTCTTGATGGTGTCGCGCAGCGACTCGGCCTCGGCGTCGATGTCGAAGGTCTCGATGAGCTTCTTGATCGACTCGGCACCCATGGCACCGGTGAAGTACTCGCCGTAGCGGTCGACGAGCTCGCGGTAGAGCACCTCGTCGACGATGAGCTGCTTGACGGCCAGCTTGGTGAAGGTGGTCCAGATCTCGTCGAGCCGGTCCAGCTCACGCTGGGCCCGATCGCGCAGCTGGCGCATCTCGCGCTCGCCACCGTCGCGGACCTTGCGGCGCACGTCGGACTTGGCGCCTTCCTTCTCCAGCTCGGCCAGGTCGGCTTCGAGCTTCTGGGCCCGGGCCTCCAGGTCGGCGTCGCGCTGATCCTCGACGGCCTTCTTCTCGACGACCATCTCGGCTTCGAGCGTGGAGAGCTCGTTGTGCCGCATCTCGGTGTCGACGGCGACGATGACGTAGGCCGCGAAGTAGATGATCTTTTCCAGATCCTTCGGGGCCAGGTCCAGCAGGTAGCCCAAGCGCGACGGGACGCCCTTGAAGTACCAGATGTGCGTGACGGGTGCGGCCAGCTCGATGTGGCCCATCCGCTCACGGCGCACCTTGGCGCGGGTCACCTCGACGCCGCAGCGCTCACAGATGATGCCCTTGAAGCGCACGCGCTTGTACTTGCCGCAGTAGCACTCCCAGTCGCGAGTAGGTCCGAAGATCTTCTCGCAGAACAGGCCGTCCTTCTCGGGCTTGAGCGTGCGGTAGTTGATGGTCTCCGGCTTCTTGACCTCGCCGAAGGACCAGTTGCGGATGTCGTCCGCGGTCGCGAGACCGATGCGGAGTTCATCGAAGAAGTTGACGTCTAGCACGTAACTCCCTTTCCCCTTGCGGGACTAGAAATACTTATTAGGCCAGATCTTCGACAGAGGCGGATTCGTTGCGCGACAGGTTGATTCCGAGGTTGGCAGCGGCGCGCTCCAGGTCCTCGTCGTCTCCGTCACGCATCTCGATCGCCGCGCCGTCCGAAGACAGCACCTCAACGTTCAGGCAGAGCGACTGCAGCTCCTTGAGAAGCACCTTGAACGACTCCGGGATGCCCGGCTCGGGGATGTTCTCGCCCTTCACGATTGCCTCGTACACCTTGACGCGACCGACCGTGTCGTCGGACTTGATGGTCAAGAGCTCCTGCAGCGTGTACGCCGCGCCGTAGGCCTGCATGGCCCAGCACTCCATCTCACCGAACCGCTGACCACCGAACTGCGCCTTACCACCGAGCGGCTGCTGGGTGATCATCGAGTACGGACCGGTCGAACGGGCGTGGATCTTGTCGTCGACCAGGTGGTGCAGCTTCAGGATGTACATGTAGCCGACCGTCACCGGGTACGGGAACGGTTCGCCACTGCGGCCGTCGAACAGCTCGGACTTGCCCTGCGCGTTGACCATGACGTCACCGTCGCGGTTGGGCAGCGTCGAGCCGAGCAGGCCTTCGAGTTCCTTCTCCTGCGCGCCGTCGAACACCGGGGTGGCCACGATGCTGTCGGCCGGAGCCGACTGCATCCCCTCGGGCAGCTTCGCCGCCCATTCGGGTGAACCCTCGATGTTCCAGCCGGCCTTGGCGACCCACCCGAGGTGGGTTTCCAGGATCTGGCCGATGTTCATACGACGCGGCACACCGTGGGTGTTCAGGATGATGTCCACCGGGGTGCCATCGGGCATGAACGGCATGTCCTCGATCGGCAGGATCTTGCCGATGACGCCCTTGTTGCCGTGGCGTCCGGCGAGCTTGTCGCCGTCGGAGATCTTGCGCTTCTGGGCCACGTAGACGCGGACCAGCTCGTTGACACCGGCGGGCAGCTCGTCGTCATCCTCGCGGGAGAACACGCGGATACCGATGACCTTGCCGGACTCACCGTGGGGCACCTTGAGCGACGTGTCGCGGACCTCACGGGCCTTCTCACCGAAGATGGCACGCAGCAGGCGCTCTTCCGGGGTCAGCTCGGTCTCGCCCTTCGGGGTGACCTTGCCGACCAGGATGTCGCCGTCGCGGACCTCGGCGCCGATGCGGATGATGCCGCGCTCGTCGAGATCGGCCAGCACCTCATCGGAGACGTTCGGGATGTCCCGGGTGATCTCCTCGGCGCCCAGCTTGGTGTCGCGGGCATCGATCTCGTGCTCTTCGATGTGAATCGAGGTGAGCACGTCTTCTTCAACCAGACGGCTGGAGAGGATGATCGCGTCCTCGTAGTTGTGACCCTCCCACGGCATGACGGCGACGAGCAGGTTCTTGCCCAGCGCCATCTCACCGTTCTCGGTGCACGGACCGTCGGCCAGAACCTGGCCGGCCTCGACACGCTGTCCGGTGTCCACGATCGGGCGCTGGTTGGCGCACGTGCCGTGGTTGGACCGGGCGAACTTGCGCATCCGGTAGGTCTGGCGGCTGCCGTCATCGGCCATCACGGTGATGTAGTCGGCCGAGACCTCTTCGATGACACCGGTCTTGTCGGCGACGACAACGTCACCGGCGTCGATGGCGGCACGCAATTCCATGCCGGTACCGACCAGCGGGGCCTCGCTGCGGACCAGCGGAACGGCCTGGCGCTGCATGTTGGCACCCATCAGGGCACGGTTGGCATCGTCGTGCTCGAGGAACGGGATCATCGCGGTCGCGACCGACACCATCTGGCGCGGCGAGACGTCCATGTAATCCACGTCTTCGGCGGAGACGAACTCGACCTCGCCGCCCTTACGGCGGACCAGGATGCGGTCCTCCTCGAAGCGGCCGTTGGCGTCCAGCGGCGAGTTGGCCTGCGCCACGATGTGGCGGTCCTCCTCGTCGGCGGTCAGGTAGTCGATCTGGTCGGTGACCACACCGTCGGTGACCTTGCGGTACGGCGTCTCGATGAAGCCGAACGGGTTGACCCGGGCGTACACCGACAGCGAACCGATCAGGCCGATGTTCGGGCCTTCCGGGGTCTCGATCGGGCACATCCGGCCGTAGTGGCTGGAGTGCACGTCGCGGACCTCGAGGCCGGCACGCTCACGGGACAGACCGCCGGGGCCCAGCGCCGACAGACGGCGCTTGTGGGTCAGACCCGACAGCGGGTTGTTCTGGTCCATGAACTGCGACAGCTGGCTGGTCCCGAAGAACTCCTTGATCGCCGCCACGACGGGACGGATGTTGATCAGGGTCTGCGGGGTGATCGCCTCGACGTCCTGGGTGGTCATGCGCTCGCGCACGACACGCTCCATACGCGACAGGCCGACCCGGATCTGGTTCTGGATCAGCTCGCCGACGGTGCGCAGACGACGGTTACCGAAGTGGTCGATGTCGTCGACCTCGACGGGCACCTCGACACCACCGGGCGCGGTCATCACCTTGTCGCCCTGGTGCAGACGCACCAGGTACTCGATGGTGGCGACGACGTCCTCTTCGGTCAGCGTCGAGTTGGTGATCGGCTGGCCCGCGTTGAGGCCGAGCTTCTTGTTCACCTTGTACCGGCCCACGCGGGCCAGGTCGTAGCGCTTGTCCTTGAAGAACAGGTTCTCCAGCAGGGTCTGCGCCGACTCCTTGGTCGGGGGCTCGCCCGGGCGCAGCTTCCGGTAGATGTCCAGCAGCGCCTCGTCGGTACCGGCGGTGTTGTCCTTCTCCAGCGTGCTCATCATGATCTCGGAGAAGCCGAAGCGCTCGGTGATCTGCTCGTTGGTCCAGCCGAGCGCCTTGAGCAGCACGGTGACGGGCTGGCGGCGCTTGCGGTCGATGCGCACACCGACGGTGTCGCGCTTGTCGACGTCGAACTCCAGCCACGCGCCGCGGCCGGGGATGACCTTGACGCTGTGCAGGTCCTTCTCGGTCGCCTTGTCGATCGACGAGTCGAAGTACACACCCGGCGAACGGACCAGCTGGCTCACCACGACACGCTCGGTGCCGTTGATGATGAAGGTGCCCTTCTCGGTCATCATCGGGAAGTCACCCATGAAGACCGTCTGGCTCTTGATCTCGCCGGTGTTGTTGTTGATGAACTCGGCCGTGACGAACAGCGGGGCCGCGTACGTCATGTCCTTGTCTTTGCACTCGTCGACCGGGGCCTTGACCTCGTCGAAGCGCGGATCCGAGAAGCTCAGCGACATGGAGCCGGAGAAGTCCTCGATCGGGGAGAGTTCGGCAAGGACCTCTTCCAGACCGCCAACGGGGTTCACATCGCCGCGGTCGACTGCCTTGGTGCGCCACTTGTCCGAACCGACCAGCCACTCGAACGAGTCGGTCTGAACGTCGAGCAGCCCCGGAACCTCAAGAGGCTCGCGGAGCTTGGCGAAGGAAATACGATTGGGCGCTCCCGGAACGGAGCTATTAGTGGAATCTGACTTGCTCTGGCTCGAGACTGCCAAGATGCACCCTTCCAGCTATATCTGCATCGGTTCGGCTGGCTCTCAAGCCCGAATCTTCGAGCCATGGCACGCGACTAGGTCACTGAGCAGGGCTCAGGCTAGGTCCACGATGTCAGGTGCACAGAAGGGTGGGCAGGATGCAGCCAGCGCAACGTCCAACAATAGCGGAACATGGCGCATTCCTCAACCACGGCATGTATGGGGTGCGTCCGGCGCTGGCTGGCGACTGGATCCTGCACTTTGCCTCATACATTGCTGCCCAACAGACTGGCCCGTTTGCCGCCGTCCGTCAAGAGATAAGGCCGTGTCGGCTGTGGAGTTTTCAGATTTGCTCGGCGCAATGTTCCGCTGACAGCCGCGTCGAGCCCATATATCCATGACGGAGCTGTCAGCGGAACATTGCGATCCGGCCCAACAAGAAACCGCCCGGGCTGCGCCCGGGCGGTTTCTTGTCGGATCAGGTTCTACGGGTTGCTCACCGGGTTGCTCACCGGGATGGACTGCGTCGGGGCGTCGTCCTCCTGGTTGTGCGGGCGGGCCACCACATGGCCGGGCTCGTGCGAGGCGTACTGGTGGGTGCCCTCCAGGTCATCGCGGATGGCTTCCTGGGCGGCCGGCGGCAGGGTGTGCAGGATCTCGCGTACCCGGGCCTGACGACGACCCACAGCCTTACGCTCGGGCATACCGGGAGTGGCCATCAGCTGCGGGGGCACACCCTCGATCTCCTCGACGCCACCGTCGTGCTGACCGGCCTCCATCATGGCCTGCTCGGCCGCGGCGGTGGCCTCGTCCTTCTCCTCCGACATACCGATCGGCCCGATACGCCGACCGTTGAGGAACTGCTTGACCACCGGCTCTTCGCTGGTCAGCAGCACCTCGCGGGGGCCGAACATGATCAGCTGCTTGCGGAACAGCATGCCGATGTTGTCGGGCACCGTGCGAGCGATGTTGATGTTGTGCGTCACGATCAGCACGGTCGCGTCGATCTGGGCGTTGATATCGATCAGCAACTGCGACAGATACGCGGTACGGACCGGGTCCAGACCGGAGTCCGGCTCGTCACACAGGATGATCTGCGGGTCCAGCACCAACGCGCGGGCCAGGCCGGCACGCTTGCGCATACCACCGGAGATCTCACCGGGGAACTTGTGCCCGTCATTGGGCATACCGACCAGCTCGAGCTTTTCCATCACGATGTTGCGAATCTCGGACTCGGACTTCTTCGTGTGCTCACGCAGCGGGAAGGCCGTGTTGTCGTAGATGTTCATCGAGCCGAACAGCGCACCGTCCTGGAACAGCACACCGAACAGGGTGCGGATCTCGTAGAGCTCCTTGGCCGAGCACTCCAGGATGTTGGTGCCATCGATGATGATCGAGCCGCGCTCAGGCCGCAGCAGGCCGATCAGCGACTTCAGGAACACCGACTTACCGGTACCCGAGGGGCCCAGCAGCACGCTGACCTCACCTGCGGGAATCGACATCGTGACGTCTTCCCAGATCTTCGACGACCCGAACGACTTGCTCAGGTTGTTCACGTCGATTTGGACGCCCATACATGTTCCTTCCGATTGCAGCCCGGGTACTGCCACTCGCCCGGGGCACCTGTGGCTTGAGTCACTGTAACGTACGCCCATTTCCAGCAACGACGAACGGTTGCCCTACAGGCGGGAGAAACGACTGCGGGCCGGGTCGAATGATCGACCCGGCCCGCAGTGCGAGTGAACTACTTGACGGTGACGCTGGCGCCGGCGGCCTCGAGCTTGGCCTTGGCGTCCTCAGCGGCTTCCTTGCTGACCTTCTCCAGCAGCGGCTTGGGCGCGCCGTCGACCAGATCCTTGGCTTCCTTCAGGCCCAGGCCGGAGACGATCTCGCGGACGACCTTGATGACGCCGATCTTCTTGTCGCCGGCACCCTCGAGGATGACGTCGAATTCGCTCTGCTCTTCGGCGGCCTCGGCGGGCGCACCGGCGGCGGGGCCGGCGGCCACGGCGACCGGAGCGGCGGCGGTGACGTCGAAGGTCTCCTCGAACTGCTTCACGAACTCAGAGAGCTCCAGCAGGGTCATTTCCTTGAACGCGTCGAGCAACTCTTCGGTGGACAGCTTTGCCATGGTGATTCCTTATCTCTGTGGGTGGTGGTGTGCTTAAGCGGCGTCGGTGTTTTCCGAGCCGGCCTTCTTCTCTTGCAGAGCTGCGGCCAGACGGGCGATCTGGGACGCGGGCGCAACGAACAGCGCCGCGGCCTGGGACTGCTTCGCCTTCAGCGCGCCGGCCAGCTTGGACAGCAGGACCTCGCGCGATTCCAGATCGGCGATCCGGTTGACCTCATCGACGGAAAGAGCCTTTCCGTCCATGTAGCCGCCCTTGACGACCAGTGCCTTGTTGTCCTTGGCGAACTTCTTGATCGCCTTCGCGGCGTCAACGGGCTCACCGCTGATGAACGCGATGGCGGTCGGGCCGGCGAACAGATCGTCCAGACCCTCGATGCCGGCTTCGGCAGCCGCACGCTTGACCAAGGTGTTCTTGGCAACCGTGTAGGTGGTTCCGTCGCCCAGCGACCTGCGCAGCTCGGCAAGATTGGACACCGTCAGGCCGCGGTACTCGGTGACGACGGTGGCCGTCGCCTCCTTGAACTTCTCGGCGATGTCGGCGACCGCGGTGGCCTTTTCAGCCTTGGCCATGCTTGCCTCCTCGTGATGGTTGGGTCGTCCACCGCATGAGGGGCCAGAAATCACAAACGCCCCGACACAGAAAGGTCGGGGCGCGCAAGAATGCTTCTACCTCGTCCTCCTGCGTGGGCCGCCGGGAAATCCCGGACCTTCAACCGCTTCGCGCAAGCGCTCATCGGTGACCTACGGTCTTCGGTGGAACTGCAGAAGAATAGCCTGCCGCACCCCGATCGACCAAAACGCGGCGTACCTATCGGCCGGCGCAGGCCCGGACGACGCCCTGTTCGATCTGCTCGATGTCCCCATCGGACATCGCCGTCGAGAGCGCCAGCAGTCCGTTGGTCCCGGCCAGCACACCCGCCTCGTAGAGCCGCCACCACGTTCGCTGCACGTCCTCGACGAGCAGGCGCAGCAGCGACCCCCGTCCGTTGACCGCAAGACCTGTTGCGCTCAGCCGGCGCCGGAGCTCGTCTCCGCGTGCGTTGAGTTCTGCCACCTCGCATGCGTCGAAACGCCGGAGGGCGGCCATCCCGGCCGCCATCGTGACCGGGTTCGCGCTGAAGGTCCCTCCCCAGGCCACCGATCCGTCGTCCAGCGGACTGAAGGACTTCAACACCTCTGCGCGGCCGCCCACCGCGCCCACCGGGTATCCACCACCGATCACCTTGCCCAGCGAGACGAGGTCCGGGGTCACTCCGTACTGGTGGTGCAGCCCTCCCACCCCGAGTCGGAAGGTGATCACCTCGTCGATGGTCAGCAGTGCTCCGCAGTCGGATGCCAGCCGCCGTGCCGCCGCGACGAAGTCGCCGGAGACCGGCGTCAGGCCGGCCCGGTTGGGCATCAGGTCCAGCAGCACCGCCGCAACTCGGTGCCCGTAGCGGGCCATGGCATCGCCAAATGCGTCGATATCGTTCTGCGGCAACACCAGGACATCGCGCGCGACGCCACCGGGCACCCCTGCCGCCTGGGCGGAGACGACACCGTCGTAGGTGCCGTGATAGCTCCCGTCGAAGCGGACGATGAGATCACGTCCGGTGTGTGCGCGCGCCCCGCGCACCATCATCATCACCGCCTCGGTACCCGAGTTACAGAACCTCCACTGTTGCAATCCGGTTCGTGCGCGCAGCACTTCGGCCATCTCGACCTCATAGCCGGTCGGCAGCCCGAACGCCGTGCCCTGGGCTGCCGCGGCGGTGGCGGCCTGGAGGATCTCCCGATCGGCATGGCCGTGGATCAGGGCGGTGTAGTTGTTGTTGCAGTCGATCGTGCGGTGCCCGGTCGAGTCGATGACGTACGGTCCCTCACCGCGCCGCGCATAGGGTGGGTGCGGCGCGACGAAGACCGTCGTGCGTGTGTTGCCGCCGGGCATGACATCGACCGCTCGCGCGAACAACCCGTCGGCGGACGTCATCGCCGGGCGCTGACGGTGCGGCTCTGTTCGCGCATGAAGCCCGGCAGATACCAAGGGCCGAGACCGCCCTTGCCCGACGAACCGCTGGCCTTCCACCCGCAGAACGACTGCAGACCGGGCCACGCACCCGTCGTCGCGCCCTCGCGGCGGTTCACATAGACGACGCCGGCCTCGATCTCGTCGAGGAACCGATCGGTCTCCTCCGCCACACTGCTGAAGATTCCGGCCGACAATCCATAGTCGACGGCGTTGGCCTCCGCGAGCGCCTCGTCGATACCGTCGACGGCCGTCACGGTCACCACCGGCGCGAACAGTTCGTCCCGGGTGAGGCGATGCCCTCGCGGTAG
Source organism: Arthrobacter sp. SLBN-53 (assembly GCF_006715585.1). Classification (NCBI taxonomy): domain Bacteria; kingdom Bacillati; phylum Actinomycetota; class Actinomycetes; order Micrococcales; family Micrococcaceae; genus Arthrobacter; species Arthrobacter sp. SLBN-53. Next base: position 3,767,296 of record NZ_VFNN01000001.1, on the reverse strand, counting down.
ACCCATCACGAGCGTCGGCGATACGAAGTGGCCGGCGCCGTCGGGGATGGCGGTCGAGAAAACGGTCGCACCGTCCGCGCGCGCAGTCTGCAGCGCCGAAGCCACCCGCGCGGCGATGTTCTCGTCGATCACCGGACCCATGAAGACGGCGGCCGATGCCGGATCGCCGACCACGATCTGCTCGACACGCGCCTGCAACCGTCGCACCAGCTCGTCGTGCACGCCGCGTTCGACCACGACGCGCCTTGTGGCACTGCACTTCTGACCGGAGAAACCGTACGCCGACCGCACGATGCCCTCCACCGCGTCATCGAGGTCAGCGGTGGCCATCACGATCGCCGGGTTGCTTCCACCCATTTCGGCCAGTACCGGCTTGGCGTACGCACCCGCACCGAAACCGCGAATGATGCTCCACCCGACCTCGGCCGATCCGGTGAAGGCGACACCGTCGACCCGGGATTCCACCAGCATCCGACCGGTCTGTGCGCCACCGTGAATCAGGTTCAGTACACCCGCGGGGAGCGCTTCGGCGAGGATCTGCGCCGCCAGCGCCGTGGACCGCGGTGTCTTGTCCGATGGCTTGATTGCGACGGTATTTCCGGTCACCAGGGCGGCGGCCGCCATGTTGACGGCGAGGGCGACGGGGAAGTTGAACGGTGCGAGTACCGCGAAGACGCCATAGGGACGCAGCACATCGGTGGTCGTATCGGTGGCGGTGGGCCGCAGCGGGGTCACGAAGCCGTTGTTGAGTTCCATTTGTGCGCAGTAATGTTCGATCAGATCCGCCGATTCCTGAGCCTCGGCGAGCGCTTCGATGCGCGACTTTCCGGTCTCGGCGGAGATGGTTGCGGCGATGGTGATCATCTGATCGAGGAAGCCGGACTTGGCGGCGCGCAGCGCACCGGCACGCTCGGCCGCCGATACCGATCGCCACTGCCGACCCGCCGCCCGGGCGGCATCGACGGAGCGGTCGATGACGTCCTGGGTCGCCGCATGGGCACGTGCGACCACCCGGGACGGGTCGGTGGGATCGCGCCGCTCGAACACCTCACCGTGAGGTGCGGTGTCACCGGCGATGACGTGACCCAGCGCGTCGGGCACCTGGGTCCGAGCGTGGTGCAACGCACTCTCGAAGGCCTGGTCGAGTTCGGGGTCCAGGGAAGTGCTGCCGTAGTTCAGGGTGGTGGTCATCGTGGTCCTTTCAGAGGGCAGGTTGGGTGGGGGCAGCGACGTTCACGCGATCGGGAGCCCAGGTCGAGGTCCAGCTGAAGGTCGGCGCCTTGTCGATGACGGCTTCAGCCGCGACAAGACCGATGGCCGGCGCCAGTTGGATCCCGGACCCGCCGGCACCCAACGCACACACCACCGACGGCTGGGTGGGATGGCGCCCGACGACGGGGCGGTGATCCGGGCTCATCGGATAGATGCCCTGCCAGCTGCCGCTGATCGTGAGGTCGTCGACGATATGCAGCCGCTCGGCCATCAACGTCAGGATCCGCTCGATCTCGCCATCGCCGACGCGACGCAAGGGCACGTCCGGTGATACGGGTTCGTGGACGCCTTCGTCGGTGTGCAGGCCGGCGATCAACTGGTCCACACGTTCGGAACGGAAATAGACCCCGTCGGTGCCCGAGTCCGGCACGTAGTCCATCACGAACGGCAGCATCGGATCCATGGGCGTGCGCAGATCGACGGTGATGGCCCCGTGCAGCTGCGGGTGCAGCGCGATCGGCGCGCTGAGCAGCTCCCCCACGCGAGCCGCCCACGGACCGGCCGCATTCACCACAATATCGGCCTGCAGTGTTCCCTTGGTGGTCTCCATCTGCCACCGACCGGCGGAATCCACTGTTGCACCCAACAGTTCGGTGTTGACCGATATTCGTCCACCGTTCTCGACGATCAGGCGAGCCGCCACGGTGCAGTACTCGTAGCCGTCGATGTACCCGTCCGATTCGCCGTAGAGTCCGCCGATACGGTCGGAGACCACCAGCTGCGGCCATCGGCGCGCGATGTCGTCGGCCGTCAGCACGGAGGCATCGGTCACGCCGAATCCTCGTTGGGTGTCCAGGCTTTCGGAGAAGACGGCCATATCGGCAGACGTCGAGCCGAGCCGTAGATAGCCACATGGCACGAAGCGCAGCCCACATTCGGCCGCCAGCTTGTCGTAGAAACGCCTCCCGTGCACTCGCGCTTCGATGTCGTCGGCACGAAAGTACTGCGTCTCCACCATGCCCACCGACCGGCCGGAGGAGCCCTCGCCCGGATGGGTTCTGTCGACGACGACGACATCATCGACCCCGTGTTGCAGCAACTCCAACGCCGTGGACAATCCGAGGACACCAGCCCCGATCACCACTACGGCTGGGGTCGAGGTCATTTCGCCTCCCGAGAAGTGTTCAATCGCGGTTCGATCAACCGACCGCGCAGCGTGCCGACGCTCGACACACCAAAATAATATAGTTCAGTCGTTTTAATATCAAGTGCCCAGCGCACGCAAAACCGCACTGCGCCAATAGATTCAGACACGATAGAGAAAGCCGAACCGCAACAATGGGCACCAACGCACGGCCTCGGGTCAGGCCAGCAACACCACTGACCAGCCGTAGCCCGGTACCGGGATGCGTTTGCGTACCACAGATTCGATATCGGCACGTGCGGCACGCGGCACTATCGGCAGGCCCGTACTCAACGAGGGCACCGTGGACACCAGCACCCGGTCGGATTCGTTCACCAGCGCCAGCGAGCCCGAGATCGATGCCAGATCGGCGGCCAGGGACTCGATCAACCGACTGACGTCGACATCGGCGGCGACCACTCCGCGGGGCGCCTGCTCCCCCGGCACCGGTAGGGACACCGTCACGGTGTAGTCATCAGAGCCCCAGGTGTCGATGAACGGACCCGACACCGCGGGCGCGCCGGTGTCCATCGGACTGCGAAACCAGCGCAATGCGGTGTAGTCGTAGAAACTCTCGGACTCCGGATCAGCACTGTGTGCGCGCTCGATCACCCCGCCGGCCCGCCACACCCACCACACCATCGCCGGCGCACGACCCGAACCTAGGTAATCCGCGGCATATCCCGCACCGGCGAGCGCGTCGCCGTCACTGCGTTGCCCGAGAAGGAGCTTGGTCGCGTCGACGAAGTAGTCGAAGTCATCGGCGTCGGAGTCCATCTCGGAGTCCATGCGGTCAACCACCGATACCAGACGTGTGACCACTGCATCGATGCGCGCCGCCACCTTCTCGGCGAACGCACCGATCTTCTTCTCCTCGGCCTTGGTATACCGGGTCATACGCGACTCCCTGTACTAGCGCCGATCTTCCTGCCCGCCAGGGCGGTTGCGGCGCCGCTTCCGGCGTCTCGAACCGCCTGGGCGGCGTCGACCGATCGTCCGTCGGCGATGGCCCGCAGCAGTGCATGGTGGTGACCAGATGCCTTGGTACGCAGGGCTGCATCCTGATAGGCCACCGACAGCATCGGCCCGTAGTCGATGGCGCAGGCCACGGTCGCCCGGGTCAGCCGTACAGACTGAGAGGCGGCCGCCACCGCGATGTAGAACCGCCCCTCTGCTCGGCGGGCCGTCGGCGAATCCTCGGCCTCGGTGAACCCCTGAACCAGCTGGGCCATGGCCGCCACCTCGTCATCGGAAGCACGTTCGGCCGCCAACCAGGCAGCTGCCTCCACCACCGAGATCCGCCAGTCGGACAGATCTCGCAGATCGACCAGCGAGAAGTCGGTCAGCTGTGAATAGCCATGTGCCACAGAGTCATAACCGTTACGCCGGACGAAGCTGCCGCCGGTGCGTCCGCGCCGGGTTTCCAGCAGCCCGGCCTCACGCATCAACCGGATGGCATCCCGCAACGTGACCGGCGAGATGCCCATCTGGGCGGCCAGATCGGTTTCCGGCGGCAGCTGCTCACCATCCTTGAAGACGTCGAGGGCCACCGCGTTGCGCAAGCGGTCGAAGATCACCTGCGCTCGTCCGCCGTGTTCGAGCGGCGCAAAGATCACCTCGCGCAGGATGTCCGATGTCTGCGGCACCGCCATCGAGCTTCACCACCTTCCCCTCACGCGATCGACTACCGGACGGATTCAGCGATTCAGTATGCCCAAGACCTCTTCGGCAGCAAGCCCTCCGGTGTGCAACGCGCCTTCGACACCCAGCCGTGAGTCGAAGTCCGAACCGGCAAAAGTGACCCGTCCTCGAGCCTGGCGAGCCTTGGGTCGGATGGCGGTCTGGCCGGGCCGCAGGTAACTCCACGTCCCCCGTGCGAACGGGTCCCCCGCCCAGTCATGCCATGCGAGCGCATCAACGGTGATACCAGGGACATAGTGTTGCAGCGCCTTCTCCACGGCGGCCGGATCGGTGACATCGAGGGCCCCGACGGCAGAGGTGAAGCCCACCACGATGGCCTGATCACCGTGATGGAAGGTCGTCGACGCCGTCGCAAAGCCGCCTTCCTGGGGAATCCCGTGCGCGTAAAAGGGATCCGGGCAGTTGCTGACGAACGCCGTCACCTTCTCGGCTTGCGCGGCAACACCCTGGGCGGCCAGCGTTTTCAGCTCTTCGGACAGCTCCGGAGTGAACCGCACTTCGGCCAACACGCCGATCGGCAAAGCGCTCACGACGGCAGGCACGGTGATGTCACCCGCTGTGGTCCGCACCCGAACCCCGGTGCCGGTGTCCTCGACGTCGGTCACTCGCACACCCAGCACGACATCCGCGTCGGACCCGGCAAGCACCGCGTTGAACAGTGCGCCGGTCCCCTCCGCCAGTTGCGGGCCCAGGGTACGGGCCATCGGAGTGTCGTAGGGAGCGGCGAAGAATGTCGCCCCCGACACCGATCCGCTCTTGGCGATCGAATGCAGAAGTGGCAATGCCGAGGGAACATCCCACGAATCGCCGGCCAGCGTCACGATATGCGCCTCGAACAGTTCTCGCGTGTGCGGCCCGAGCTGCAGGTCGGCGAGTAGCTGCGGCCATGGCACGTCGAGCTCGGAGACGTCCTGCTCCTCGATGGGCCGGTTGGGATCGATGCGCGCGGCGAGTCCGGAGATCGCCACGATCAACGTCTCCAGGGACGCCAGTTCGTCGATCGGGACCGGGAGCGGACCGGTGCGTCGGGAGCCGCCCGAGAGCCAGATCAACGTGGTTTTCTCCAGCGAACCCCATTCCAGGGCGAGTCCGTGGTCGTCGATCTCCTGCCAGGTCAACGGATAGGTGGCGCGATCCAGCATGAACGCTCCGCCCCACTCCACGGTGTGACCCTCGAAGTACTGCTGTTGAGACCACATTCGGCCCGACAGTCGGTCGCGCGCCTCGATGATCAGGACCCGCAGGCCGGCCCGGGTCAACCGGCGCGATGCGGTTGCGCCGGCGAATCCTCCGCCGAGGACGGCGACGTCATAGTCACCTTCTAGATGGTCTACGACACGGTGCATGAAAACTGCGCCCTTTCTCGGTGGGTCGGGATCACTGGGCCTGGAAGGTCGCCAGCGCGGCGCTCACGGCGTCGATATTGGTGGCGTAGTACTGCGCGTCCTCGGCGACTGTGCGCGCGGCGTTCTGCTCGGAGACCACATAGGGCTGCACGGCCGGGTCGTAGTCGTCGGGCCCAAGGTCCTTGATGGCGGTGGTGTAGGTGGTGCGATCCACGAAGCCGATCTGCCCCTCCCGATCGAGAATCCACATGGCCAGCGCCGCTTGGCCGATCTTCGAGTTGGGCGCACCCTTCGGCACGGCGAAGTACGCCGCGGTGGTCAGGGCACCGTCCCAGGTGAACTCCAACGGCAGCTTCTGCTTGACGATGGCGTCGTAGACACGGCCCGTCCACACCATGCCCATCGCACACTCACCGTTGTTGAGCAGCTGCAGCACCGTCGATCCGGATTCCCACCAGACGATGTCGTTCTTGATGGTGCCGAGTTTGGCCAGGGCCCGGTCGACATCCAAGGGATACATATCGGCGGGTGCCACACCATCGGCGAGGAGGGCGACCTCCAGGGTGCCGCCGCTGACGGGGTATTTGTACAGACACCGCTTACCCGGAAAATCCTTGGTGTTGAACAGGTCGGCCGAGGACGTCGGCTTCTTGTCGCCGAAGGCGCCGGTGTTCCACACCAGGACGGATGCGTTGTCCTCGACCTTGATGCCGAACGTGTCGACGCTCGCTGCGGCGAGTTTGTCGACGGGCACGACACCGGTGTCGACCTCCTCGAGCAGACCCGCCTCGGCGGCCTGGAAGTACTCGCCACCGGTACCGAACTCGATGAGATTCCATGGCACATTGCCGGATTCGGCGGCCGCCCGGAACTTGGTCGAGGTGCCGTCGGTGTACTCGGCCTGCGACGGTAGTCCGGTCAGCGCCGTGAAGTCCTTCCACACGGTCTCGTTCTTGGCCTCGGCAGTCAGACCGCCGGAGGAGTCATACCAGGTCAGGGAGCCAGAAAGGCCCTTGAACGTCGACTCGGGAAACACCGACGAGTCGAAGTCGGCGCTGTTGTTCGCCGGGGCTTGGGAGTTGCCACATGCGACGGCGGCGGCGCTGCACAGTGCCACGGTGATGGCCGCGGCCACCTTCCCGAATCTGACCCTTGACATGGCTGCTCCTAATCAGTCAGTTTTGTTTTATCCGATCGAACTGTATCTTTAATTCAGGCCACGTCAAGAGGTGAATGTGAGAACCGCTACAGACCTCGCCCAGGGGGCCGAGCCCGAGCCGCCTGGACATCCCCCTGCATGGCGAAAGCGTCTGCCTCAGAAACGATCTCGCACCAGCCCGATCGCGTCCAGGTGGGCGCTACCGGTCGCCTTGGCGGCGCTCTACGGCCTGTTCTTCTTCTGGCCGCTGCTCAGCATCGCCCTGCGGAGTCTGCGTTCGGACGGATCGCTGTCCTACCGTCCGTCAGGCTTCTCACTGGACAACTATCGCAGCCTGCTCATCGACCCGCTCTTGCGCGATGTCCTGGTGAACACGGTGTCCACCGCGTCCATATCCACCCTCATCACCTTCGTCCTGGCGTTCCCCACGGCATACCTGATGTCACGCCTGCAACGCTCGATGTCGACGGCACTGTTCATGCTCGTCCTGCTGCCGTTCTGGGTGTCCATCCTGGTGCGCCTGTTCGCATTCCTGGAACTGCTCTCCTCCAACGGACCGGTCAACGGGGCACTGGAAGCCATCGGCGTGGGCCGCCAGGCCTTGTTGTTCAACAGCACCGGAACCGTGATCGGCATGGTGAACTACCTACTGCCGTACATGATCCTGGTGCTGTTTGCCGCCATGAGCGGTATCGACCCCAACCTGACGCGGGCCGCGAAATCGCTGGGCTGTTCCAGTTGGCAGGCTTTCCGGTCGGTGTATCTCCCGCTGATCCGGGGCTCGATCGTCGGTGCACTGCTGTTGAACTTCATCATCGCCACCGGATTCTTCCTGACACCGGCCATCCTCGGCGGTCCGCAGGACGTCACCATCTCCACCTATATCGCCACCCAGGTACAGAACTACCGATGGGGTCCGGCCAGCGCGTTCGGCGTCGTGCTGTTGGTCGCCACCTTCGCCGTCTTCGCAGTGGCCGGCCGGATGACCGGCCTGACCGCCGGTTCGGGTATCGCGATCACCGGGTCCAAAGGGGTATCACGCGGCGAGGCAATGCCCTTCGGCCCGGCCAAGCTCGGCCTGTGGACGGTCAGCGTACTGGTGATCGCATTCCTGTTCGCGCCGATCGCCTTCGTCTTTCCGTTGTCATGGGGAACTGACGCGACCATCGTTTTTCCCCCGCGTGGTTTCACCCTCGACTGGTACCACCTCGCCCTGACCGACCCGGTCTGGACAGCGGCGCTGCACAAGAGCGTGACGGTGGGACTTGCCGTCGCCGTGCTCTGCATCGTGTTGGCGATCCTGATCGCGCGGTGGGTACGCACACTCGACCACCGCCCGCATCTGCAGTCCCTGGTGGTGAGCATCATCTATCTACCGGTCATCGTGCCGGTCATCCTGCTCGCCATCGGAACCTTCGACGTGCAGAACCAGATCGGCATCCTCGGGTCGTGGTGGGGTCTGGTGATGGTGGAAACCATTCTCGCGCTTCCCTTCACCTATCTGGTGGTGGCCGCCGCACTCAACAATGTCGACTCAAGTCTGGAACGGGCCGCGTGGACCATGGGCGCCAGCCGCTTCTACGCCCTGCGCAAGGTCGTCATACCTACCGTGGTCCCGGCGATCACCGGTGCCGCTCTGCTGGCCTTCATCAGTTCCTGGGACGAGGCCGTCGTCGCACTGTTCCAAACAAGCTTCGACAAGACGTTGCCGGTCAACTTCTACGCATCCCTCAAGAGCGGTTCCAGCCCGGTGATCGCTGCGATAGGCGCCATGCTGATGCTTCTGGTCCTGGTGTCGGGAGCCCTCTTCCTCACCGTTCAGACAATTCGGTCCCGCCGCGGGCGCACGCCGACGTCCACCCCCAGCTCCGACAAGAGGCAGCCATGACATCTCCGCAGACTTCGCGCGTCGCGACGACCACCACTGTCGACCCGAAGCCGTTCATCGAAATTCGGGACCTGCACCACGAGTACAGCGGGATCACCGCCCTGGACCGGGTGTCCCTGGACATCCAGCCCGGGGAGTTCGTGACGCTGCTCGGCCCCAGCGGATCGGGTAAGAGCTCCCTGCTGCACATCCTGGCCGGGTTGGTCGAGGCGACATCGGGCACGCTTACCGTTGCCGGCCGTGACATCACCGGGGTGCCTCCGCAGAAGCGTGAAATCGGTCTCGTCTTCCAGAATTACGCCCTCTTCCCGCATCTGACGGCGCGTGAGAACATCCACTTCCCGCACAACGTGCGCAAGACCCCGGCCAAAGAGGCTGCCGCTCGTGTCGCCGAGGTGCTCGAGCTCGTCGAGCTGACCGCATTGGCCGACCGGCGGCCCGACCAACTCAGTGGCGGTCAGCAGCAGCGTGTCGCCGTCGGCCGGGCGATCTCCGCGGTGCCCAAGGTGCTCCTGCTCGACGAACCCCTCGGCGCGCTCGACCGGCGGCTGCGCCAGCAGCTCGGTCACGAGATCCGGCGCGTGCAACGCGAAACCGGCATCACGACGCTCTATGTCACGCACGACCAGGAAGAGGCGTTCACGATGTCCGATCGCGTCGTGGTGATGAACCACGGCGAGATCCGCCAGGTCGGTACGCCCGAAGAGGTCTACACCCGGCCCAGGGACGCGTTCGTGGCCAACTTCGTCGGCGAGGTCAACCTGTGGCCGGTGCAATCTCCAGAACGCACGGGTGACAACGCGACCGTCAACATTCTCGGCGGTGCCGACTTCACGGCGCGGTGCGGATACGGCCCGGACGTCGAAGCACTCACTCTGGCGGTCCGTCCGGAACGGGTATGGGTGTGGCATCCCGGTTCCACATCGCCACGTCCGGAGATCCAGTTCGTCGACTCCGGCGTCATCGTAGAATCGACCTTCTTGGGAAACAGTCGCAGTGTGGTCATCGAATCCGAACGGCTGGGGCGAACCTCGGCACTGCTCTACGACGGCGAGGAACCGCGCGACCGCGGAGCCCGCGTTGCATTCGGCTGGGAAGCCAAGCACGCCTTGATCATTCCGTCGTGAATCCGCCGGCACCACGGCTCTGTCGAACCAGGGACGCGGCCCCGATCAGCCCGGCATCCGAGCCCAACTCGGCGGGGACCACCCGAAGGTCGCGCAGGAAGGTCAGCCCGGCGTAGTCGGCCAATGCCGTGCGTATGGGGTCGAACAGCACCGGTCCGGCCTTGGCAACCCCACCACCGATGACCACCAGGTCCAGATCGCATACCGCCGCGGTGGAGGCGATCATCGCCGCCACCGCCGTCGCGCCCCGGCGGAACGCCTCGACGGCGATCGGGTCATCGTGGTGTACGGCCGCGGCGAGCTGTCTGGCATCGGTGCCCGCCCAGCCCTGCGCGCGGGCCCAGCGGGTCATCGCCGGGCCGGAAGCCACCGTCTCCACGCAGCCGCGGCCCCCGCACGGACAGCGCTGCCCGTCGAGTTCGATCACCGTGTGCCCGACATGTCCGGCGTTGCCGGTGCGGCCGTCATAGGGCACGCCGCCGAGCACCAGTCCGCCGCCGATACCGGTCGAGACCACCATGCCCAGCAGAAACTGTGCGCCGCGTCCCGCGCCGTACCGGTGCTCGCCGAGCGCCATGCACAGCCCGTCACCGCCGAGACGCACGGGCAGCCCGGTCTGCTGCGCCACCCGGGCCACGATCGGGAAGTCCCGCCACACGGCGATGTTGACCGGGCTGATCGTCCCGGCGCCGAGGTCCACCGGTCCGGCCGAGGAGATGCCGATGGCCTCGACGCCCCCGGACGGCTCGGCAGCAAGGGTCGCGGTGATCAGTTCCGCCGTTGCGCGCCAAGTGTCCTCGGCCGAGGTCTGCGGTGTGGGTACCTCGGTCCGGTGCACCAGGGTGCCGCCGTCGACCAGTGCGGCCGCGATCTTGGTGCCGCCGATGTCGATCGCGAGGGCGGTCATCAGTGTCGGTGGGTGTTGTCGGGCTGGCGCGGATCGCCGGGGTGTTCGTACCCGGGTGCCAGCTGGACCAGTTCTGCGGTACGGGCGTCGAGCCATTGCCGGAACGCCCGCCGCTGCGCCGCCGACCGCAGGTGCTCGGCGATCAGCAGGTACGCCTCGTCGAGTGCCAGCGGCACCGATCGGCGCGGCCCGAACCGGCCCGGGTTACGCCGGTGATAGTCGGCGATCTCGATATCGGTCACGTCCACACCGGCGGTGACGGCGGCGAAGGCGGCGCGGCCCGCGGGCGTGCTCAGGACGGCCGCGGCGACGCTGCCGATCTCCAGGCGCGCGGTCATATCGGGCAGTATCTCCTCCTGCGTCGGGACATGGCCCGCGGTGCCCGCCTCGAGTTCGACGACACGTTCGGCGGCCAGCAGCTGGGTCAGCCAGCGTCGCAGCTGACGGCCCTCACCGGTGCCCGGCCGGGGCAGCGCAGCAGCGCAATTGCCCTCCCGCAGCATCCTTTCGCGCTCGTCGACCTGCGCGACGGTGATCGGGACACCACCCACCAGCGCCGCGGTCACGTCACCACCACCGTGACGGCGGGCGAGTACACCAGCGTGCCCGCGGCGGCCACCCGGACCAGTGCCCACCATCGGCCCGGTGCCACCCAGGGCGGCGGGCTGACGTCGAAGTCCAGCGTGGCCCGGCCCTGGGCGGGCAGTTCTGCGCCGATCACCGCGGGCCCCAACCACTCCCAGGTGCCCCACGGGCTGATCAGATGGGCCTCCACCGAGAGATCGGCGCGGGCGTCGGTGCCGACGGTGACGCTCAGCCGAGCTTGGCCGCCCGGTCGCACCCGCACCTCTGCGGGCCCGTCGACCAGCCGCAGAACCTGCCCTTCGGCCGCCCGATCCGTCTGGCCCACCTGCACCAGACAGACATCCTCGACCACCTGACGCCACGCGGCCGGCAGACCGCGTCCGCCGGTGAGCGCCAGCTCCACCCGCACCGGGTACAGGCCCGGCGGCGCCGCGGCCGGTACCGCCACGGCGACCTCGGCGTCGAGGTACTCCCCCGGCGGCAGCACGAAGGTCACCTCGTCGGGGTCGGCGGACCATTGCGGCGGGCAGCTCAGCCGGATCCGCCCGCGCAGTGCGGCATCGGTGCAATCGCTGGCGGCGGTCAGCCGCAGCGGCAGCTGCGCACCCGGCTGCACCTGCGCCTGCCGGGGATGCACGTGCGCGACCGCGGGCAACCCGCCCAGCGGAGCGGGCCCCCGGTTGTGCAGCCAGTATCGCGCGTAGACCGGTTGCGCCGCTTCGGATTCGGGGCCGATGGCGTCGTTGTCGGCGTGCAGGATCTGCACCGCGTCCAGATGCGCCAGCAGGGTGGCGATCTGGTAGCCGTGCAGCGTATCGGCGGCCGGGCCGGCCTCGTTTTCCAACAGGTCGGCCTGGCGCATCCCGGACACCGCGCAGATACCCGAGCGGATGACGAACGGCGTCTGCCTGCCGTGCGTCTCGACCAGCCGCATGGCCACCGAACCCGCATCGACGCCGGCGAGCGCACCGGCCGTCATCGGGTTGCCGGCGGCCTTGAGCGCTCCGAGCTGGACACCCTCGGCGTCCACGTCGAGCAGGGCGCCATGCGCGGGGAGCAGATCCGCTCCCGCCCGCCGATTCACCACCGCGATCAGCGGGTGGCCGAATTCGGCGCTGCAGCGCGGTATTCCACGATCCCGCCAGTCGCCGGAACCGGCGACCAGCGCATAGTCGAAGGTGTGCGTCCAGTGCTGCAGGCCGAAGTTGGAGCCGTCCGGCGCGGTGCGCCGCGGCGGGTCGATCCAGGTCCCCGACGGCCACCCCGTGCACGACCGCATCAGGGACGTGTGCAGTGAACCGTCGGGTTCGACGGCGAAGCCGGGCACACCGCGGTTGAGCAACGCCACCGTCGCCGATTCGAAGGGCTCCATCCCGGCCGGCGTCTGCTGCGACACCGCGATCTCGGCGTCGGCGATATCGTCGATCAGGGCGGTGAGCCCGCCGGCGATGACCAGGACCGGCAAGGTGCGCTCGCCGCGCAGGTCGGCGCCGGGCACCCATTCCTGTCCCAGCGGGGCGACCGCGGGAACCCAGACACGGGCCGCACCGGTCGCCGAAAGCTGGCGGTCGAACTCCTGGCGGTATTCCGGTGCGGAAGCCAACACCGCTGCGGTGAAGCCGTTCTCGTCGGGGCCACCGATGGCCAGCCGGGCATCGGGCAGGTTGGAATCCACGGCCAGATTCCCATAGCGCGGCTGACCGGCGACGGTGCAGGTGGCGGTGACACCCGTGCGCACCAGCGCCACCATCACCTCGCGGGCATCGAAATCGTCGTCGGGCACCACGACCTCGGCCACCGAGATCGCCCTGGTGTGCTCCCCGACCCGGACCCGCAGCGTCGACGACAGCCCGAACCAACCGTAGGCGGGGTTGTCCAGGGTGGACGGGTGCACGGCGGCGTCCACCGCTTCGTCTCCGTCGTGGAACAGTCCGAACCCGCGACCGATCACGGCGTCGCCGACCTCGCTGACGGGCATGGCCCCGGGCACCGGGCACGGCCAGCGCAGCCGCAGCAGATCGTCCGAGCCGGTGAATTCGTCTATCACAGTGCGGTATTCGATGCGCTCGACACCGTGCCAGACGGTGATGGTCTGGGTGTAGGTCACCACGTCCCCGATATGCCCGGTGACGACCAGCCGTTCACCGAGCGCACAACGCCACAGCTGGACCGCCGCGGGATGGTCGGCCGACGTGGTCACCGGCCCGCGCGGCAGTAGATGCCAGGGCCCCTCGCCGGCCTGCGGATGGGCGGAATACTCGGCATAGACGGCGAGTTCGTTGCCGACGCACCCGGAGGCGATCCATTCCCGACCGTCGGTGATCAATGAGCTGACCCCGCCGCCACGGTCGGGATCCACGGTCACCCGATGGCGGGCGGTGGCGATGGCGACCCCGTCGTGCGGTTCCCAGCGCGACCCGCGAACGTCGCCGTCGAGCCGATATCCCTGCCAGCCCAGCGAACCGACACCCTCGGCCAGCCAGCTGACCCGCCCGTCCTCGATCAGGGTCGGCAACTCGGCGCCGTCGACATCGCGGACCACACCGGTGAAGTCGTGGTCGAACTCGGCGGTGACGATATCGGTCCGGTTGTGCGCCAGCGGGTTCCACACGACCACCGGTACGTTCACCGCCCCGGAGAGCAGCCGTAGCGCATTGTCGCGGGTGCCGCGGCCGATCTCCCAGGCGTCGCGCCAGCCGGTGAGCAGGTCCAGGTACACCTGGTCGGATTCGGACCCGGTGATGGCGTCGTGGTGGGCACCGTATGCCAGCTGCACCCAGGCCTTGGCCAATGCGGCCTGCGGATACCGGACCCCGCCGAGCACCCCGGCGAACACCGCGAAGCGCTCGGCCTCCAGCACGGCGTTCTCGGCGGCGCGGTTGGCCTGTTTGGTGTCGATATAGGAGACGTCCTTGCCGGTGTAGATGGGATTCATATCCCTGGTCTGCACCGACGCCCGACGCCCGGTCAGGTCGAGTTCTTCCCGCACCGCGGCGAAGAACTCGCGCGGCAGCGCGCAGACGAACCGAGGCCAGGTGTAGCGGGCGTTCCAGTCCCGGTGGATCTCGGTGACCCACTTGTTCGGCGGTGTGTAGTCGGTGCCGACGGGAAGGAGCACGTTGCGGGTCAGCGCCACCTTCTTCAGTTCGGTGAACAGCCGGTAGGTTTCGGCTTCGGCGTCGGCCAGCGTCGGCGCGGAGTCCATCCACCAGCCCGCGGCATAGTGCGCGGGCATGTAATGGGTCAGCAACCCGCGCCCCGACGGCGCGGTCCACTCGAACTCGCTGGCGAACTGCATGCGCTCGGGATCACCGTGATCGGCCATCGGCCCCCACTGATGGTGCGGTCCCCGCGCCCATGAACTCGATGTCAGTCCGGCGTCGGCGGCCATTCCGGGAAACTGCGGATCGTGGCCGAACACGTCGAGCTGCCAGGCGGTCGCCGGATCACCACCGAGCACGTGGCGTTGGAAACCGATGCCGGCCACGAAGTTCCGGATCGCGGTCTCGGGGCTGGTGAGGTTGGTGTTCGGTTCGTTGTACGTGCCACCCATGATCTCGATGCGGCCTTCGTCGATGAGTCGGCGCAGATCGGTGCGTTCCTCGGGGTGGGTGTCCCAGAACGGTTTGAGGTAGTCCACCTCGGCCAGCACGAACTTGTATTCGGGCACCCGACGGGCCATCTCGAGGTGGGCGGTGACGAGGTCGAAGCCGTTGGTCTGGCGGCACGCGCCGGGCGGATCCTCGGTCCACAGACTGGTGTAGGCCGCCTGGGTGTTCCACCACACCGGGTCGTAGTGGAAGTGGCTGATCATGTGCATGGTCCAGCCCGGTTCGGCGACCACGAACTCGAAGGCGGTGTCACCGATCCGGGCGTTGTGACGCTGCCCGGGGGTGGGGTCGTCGACGTAGACCGGGATCTCGACATAGGTATCCCCCGGCTGGGCCACGGCCTCGCCGTGGATGCCGTAGCCGCTCACCCGCACCGGTGTGGGGACCGTACAGGCGGTGTGGTGGGCGCGGACGAGTTGCAGCGGGGCAGCCGGCGGCCCGACGAACAACTCCGTCGATTCCGCAGCTGTCACTCGCATGCTCCGCACCCTACGTTCGGGTACCCGCCCGCTGCAGCAGTTCGGCCGCGGTCCGCACGGCGTCGGCGACTTCCGGTGGTTCGAGCACCTCGAACTCGCATCCGGGCATGGCCAGATAGAGCGCCATCACCCGCGGATCGTCGGCGCCGGTGGTCAGGATGCAGGCCTGGTCACCGTCGGGTTCGATGTGCACCGAGGCCGACGAGAAGGTCTGTGCCACAACATCACGCGACGCGTGGTAGCGCACCCTGGCGATATAGCGGTAGGGCGAGCTGGTGATGGCGCGTTGGACGTACTGGGCGGCGTCGGGGGACGGACGCGCGGTGAAGGTGCTGCCCATCGCCCGAACGGTGTCCATCCGGTCCAGGCGCAGGCTGCGCCACTCCCGCTTGTCCCTGTCGAAGGCCAGCAGGTACCAACGCCGTCCGGTGGTCACCAGTTGGTAGGGCTCGAGACGGCGTTGTGAGGTGGCGCCGCGGATATCGGTGTACCCGCAGCCGACGTGTTCGTGGTCGCGGCAGGCCCGGGCCAGCGTCATCAGCACCTCGGGGTCGACGGGGGCGTCGCTGCGCGTCGGGGTCAGGGTGACCGTGCTTTCGTGTACCGCGGCGACCTGCGAGCGCAGCCGCGACGGCATGACCTGGTCGAGCTTGGAAAGCGCACGCAACGCGGACTCCCCCACACCGGCCACGCTCCCGCCGGCGGCCAACCGCAGGCAGACGGCCATCGCGACGGCCTCGTCGGGGTCCAGCAGCAGCGGCGGCATCGCGGCCCCTGCACCCAGTTGGTAGCCCCCGCCGTGGCCCTTGCTGGCGTGCACCGGGTAGCCGAGTTCGCGCAGCCGCTCGACATCTCGGCGCACACTGCGGGTGGTGACCTCGAGGCGTTCGGCCAGCTCCTCGGAGGTCCAGACGCGACGTGACTGCAGCAGGCCGAGCAGCTGCAGGACGCGGGCGGTACTCATGCCCCCCATGCTGCCCCATTCATAGGACCGAAACTGTCCTATACGGGTGAGAGCCTTTGAGCCATGAACACCGAACTGTTGGCCGATCAGCTGGACTTCCACTGGGATAACCAGCTGCGACCGAGGCTGACCGGCCTCACCGACGAGGAGTACCTCTGGGCACCGGTACCGGACTGCTGGACGGTCCATCCCGACGGCCGGGTGGATTTCGCGTATCCGCAGCCCGAGCCGGCTCCGTTCACGACGATCGCGTGGCGGATGGCTCATGTGATCATCGGCGTGCTGGCCATGCGGAGTCATTCTCATTTCGGTGGCCCACCCGCCGACTACCAGACCTGGCCGTACGCCACCGATGCGGCGGCTGCCCTTGTCCAGCTCGACGAGGAGAAGGCGCGGTGGACGGCCGGGGTGCGGGCCCTGTCCGATGCGGAGTTGCAGCGCCCCTGCGGTCCCGCCGAGGGGCCGTACGCGGAGTACCCGATGGCCGCGCTGGTGCTGCACATCAACCGTGAGCTGATCCACCACGGTGCCGAAATCTGTCTGCTACGAGATCTTTTCACCCACACCAAGAAGGAGAACTGAGATGCCTGCCATGCCCCCTCCCGTCGCCGACGAGCGCGCCGCACTCAAGGAGTACGTCGCCGCCCAGCAATACGCCTTCCGGGCGATCGCCTTCGGTCTGACCGACGAGCAGGCGCGATCCGCACCCAGTGTCAGCGCGTTGTCGATCGGCGGACTGATCAAGCACGTCACCAGTTGTCAGCGGAGTTGGATGCTGCGAGTGGCGGCGGCTCCGCAGCCGCCCGCGGCCGACGATCGCCCGATGGCGGAGTTGCAGGCCGAGTACGCCGACGAATTCGTGATGCGCGCGGACGAGACCCTTGCCGGGATCCTGTCGGCCTTCGACGAGCAGAACGCCGAGACCATCCGACTCATCGAGAGCGCGGATTTGGCTGCGGCGGTGCCGGTTCCGCAGGAGGTGCCGTGGTTCCCCAAGGATGTCGCGGCATGGTCGGTGCGCTGGGTGATCTTCCACATGATCGAGGAGCTGGCCCGGCACGCCGGTCAGGGCGACATCATCCGGGAGAGCATCGACGGTGCCACGCTCTACGAGCTGCTGGCCGGGCTTGAGGGTTGGGAGCCGACGCCGTGGCTGACCCCGTGGGGCAAGGAAGCGGTCTCTTAGTGTGCCGAGAGTGACGCTGTGGTCGTACCGGAACGTCCGTCAGCGACCACAGCGTCACTCTCGCGCAGTGCCGGACCAGCCGCGATGCCACGCAACACCCCGACCGCGCGGTCGACCAGCGGTGTGGCGTCGGCGGCATGGGCGACCATGAGATCGACACCGAGGTCGGCGGGTTCGATCGGCCGATAGGTGATACCGCCGAGGTCCAGGGCCGCCGTTGGCGCGGGCACGAGCGCGACGCCCAGTCCCGCGGCGACCAGGGTCACCAGCGTCGAGGTTTCGGCGACCTCCTGGCGTATTCGGGGGCGGTAGCCGGCGGCCGAGGACAGCCCGGTGATCACCTCACCCATCACCGAACGGCCCTGTCCGACGTGGGCGATGAACTCCTCATCCCGCAGGTCGGCGATGGTGAGCGTGTCGCGCTCGGCCAGCGGGTGACCCAGCGGTAGCGCGACGAGCAACCGGTCCCGGCGCAGCACGGTGGCCCGCATACCGGGCAGATCCACCGGTGGCCGCACCAGGGCGATATCGATCTCCTGCGCCGCCAGCGCGGACAGTTGGGCCGGCGCCAGCATCTCGCCGCGGACGTTCACGTCGACCAGCGGCAGTTCGGCGCGCAATGTTCGGACGAACTGCGGCAGCAGCGAATACGTCGCCGAACCGACACATCCGATGGTCAGCTGGCCCTCGGTCCCCTGTTCGATGCGGCGGACCTGCCGACCGGCGTCGTCGACACCGTCGAGCAGCGCGATCACGCGACGCAGATAGGCCCGGCCGGCCGCGGTCAGTTCCACCCGGCGGGTGCTGCGGATGAACAGTTGCACCCCGAGCTCACGTTCGAGGGCCCGAATCTGTTGAGACAGCGGCGGTTGGGCCATGTGCAGCCGTTCGGCAGCCCGGCCGAAGTGCAGCTCCTCGGCGACCGCCCGGAAGTACCGGAGGTGACGCAACTCCATATCGAGATGCTAGACCTCTCAATGGGAGGTGATTGACACTCCTCGCAACAGCACCGGCGCCCCGGTCCTGGCCACCACATCATCGATGCTGACACCGTCGGCGAGTTCCACGACGGCGAATCCGGTGCCCGTCACGTCGAACACCCCGAGTTCGGTGATCACCCGGCTCACCACGGCCTTACCGGTGAGCGGAAGGTCACAGGCCGAAACGAGTTTGGCCGCACCGGCTTTGGTGACATGGTCCATCAGGACGATGACCCGTTCGGCGCCGCTGACCAGATCCATCGCCCCGCCCATGCCCTTGACCATCGATCCGGGGACCATCCAGTTGGCCAGGTCACCGTTGGCCGCCACCTGCATGCCGCCGAGCACCGCCACGTCGACATGCCCGCCGCGGATCATGGCGAAACTGGTCGACGAGTCGAAGAACGAGGCACCGGCGACCACCGAGACGGTCTGCTTGCCGGCATTCACCAGGTCTGGGTCGACCTCGTCGTCATAGGGGAACGGTCCAACGCCCAGGATGCCGTTCTCGGCGTGCAGGGTGACATCCGAACCCGCGGGCAGGTGGTCGGGTATCAGCGTCGGCAGCCCGATCCCGAGGTTGACGTAGTCGCCGTCACGCAGCTCGAGGGCGGCGCGGGCGGCCATCCGGTCGCGGGTCCAGCTCATCGCGCGATCTCCTCTGCGTTCGGCCGGGCGCGGGTCGTGCGCTTCTCGATGCTCTTGTGGGCGGCCTGCTCCGGTGTCAGTTCGACGACGCGCTGCACGAAGATCCCCGGCAGGTGTACCTCGTCGGGATGGAGCTCGCCGACCTCGACGACGCGTTCGGCTTCGACCACCGTGATCCGCCCCGCCATGGCGGCCGGAGGGTTGAAATTGCGCGCTGCCGCGTGGAATACGCAGTTGCCCGCCTTGTCCGCCACGGCCGCGCGCACCAACGCATAGTCGGTGACGATGGACTCTTCGAGCAGCATCTGCTTACCGCCGAAGGTGCGGACCTCCTTGGGCGGTGAGGCGATCGCGACACTGCCGTCGGGGTGATAGCGCCACGGCAGCCCACCGTCGGCCACCAACGTCCCCACACCGGTCGGGGTGAAGAAGGCGCCGATTCCGCTGCCACCGGCGCGCATCCGTTCGGCCAGGGTGCCCTGCGGGGTCAGCTCGACGGTCAGTTCACCGGCCAGGTACTGCCGGGCGAACTCCTTGTTCTCACCGACATAGGAGGCGATGACCCTGGTGATCCGGTGCGCTTCCAACAGCAGGCCGAGTCCGCCGCCGTCGACACCGCAGTTGTTGCTCACGACGGTCAGGTCGGTGGCGCCCTGTTCCAGCAGCGCGTCGATCAGGAACCACGGGATTCCGGCCAGGCCGAACCCGCCGACCGCGAGGCCGGCGCCGTCGGGGATATCGGCGACCGCCGCGGCCGCACTGGGTATCACCTTGTTCAGGGTCATCGTTGCTCCAGGTGGTCGAGGAGGGCGTCGGTGACCGCTCCTGGTTGTTCGGCATTGGCGAGGTGGGCGGCATCAGGCACGAGCAGCAGCGTCGCACCGGGGATCGCCGCGACGATCTCTTCCAGTTTGGCGGGCGGAGTGGCCGGATCATCCGCGCCCGCGATCGCCAGTGTCGGTGCTGTGATACTCGAAAGTTGTTGCCGTAGATCGAGGCTCGCGATGGCCTCGCAGCAGCCCGCGTACCCTTCGGCCGGTGTCTCGGCGACCATGTGGACGTAGCCGTCTCGGATCTGCGGATTGGCCGACAGGTAGACCGGGGTGAACCAGCGGTGGCCGGCGCCAGTTCGGCGCCCGTGCACAGCAGCGCCATCCGGTCGACCCGGTCCGGGTTACGGGCGGCGACCCGCATGGCCGTCATCCCACCCAGCGACAACCCGACCAGTGCGGCCTTCTCGACGCCGAGCCGGTCCAGCAGCGCGATCAGGTCGTCGGCCAGATCGTCGATGGTGTAGGGACCGGCCGGCACCGGGGACGCCCCGTGGCCGCGGGTGTCATAGCGCACCACCCGGAACCGCTCTTCCAGCTGTGCCAGTTGCGGATCCCACATGCGGTGCGTGGAACCCAGCGAGTTGGACAGCACGACGACCGGGCCGTCGGGTTGCCCAGAGACGACCACGTCGACCTCGACGGCGGTCATCGGATGGCCTCGAAGACCGCGGCCAGACCCTGTCCGCCGCCGATGCACATGGTTTCCAGCACGTATCGCGCACCGCGACGGCGCGCTTCGTACGCCGCGGTCGCCAGGATGCGGGCACCGGTCGCGCCGACGGGATGCCCGAGCGAGATACCGGATCCGTTGGGGTTCAACCGATCATCGGTGGCGTCGATCTTCCATTTCGCCAGCACCGCGAGTACCTGCGCGGCGAACGCCTCGTTGAGTTCGATGAGGTCGATATCGTCGAGGGTCGTACCGGCGCGTTCCAGCGCGGCCGCGGTGGCGCCGACCGGGCCGATGCCCATGGCCTCGGGGCGGCACCCCGTCACCGCCCAGGACCGCAGCCGAAGCAGCGGGGCGAGGCCGAGTCGTTCGGCGTCAGCGGTGGTGGTGACCACGCACATGGCGGCGCCGTCGTTCTGGCCCGACGCGTTGGCCGCCGTGACCGTCGAATCGGGATCCAGTTCGGTGCGCACGGCCCGCAGCGCCGCGAGCGCGTCGAGATCGATATCGGCCCGCGGATGTTCGTCGCGGTCGACGATCACGTTGGGTTTGCCCCGGCGGCCGGGCACCGTAACCGGGATCAGCTCATCGGCGAAGCGGCCCGCGTCGTGGGCGGCGATGGCGCGCTGATGGGACCGCAGCGCCAGTTCGTCCTGCGCCTGCCGGGTGATGTCGTACTCGCGGCGCAGGTTCTCGGCCGTCTCGATCATGCCGCCGGCTATCGGGTGCGATCTGCCGCCTGCGGTCTCGCGAGCCCTGTCGAGCCTGTCCTGCAGGGCAATTGCGCCTTGCCGGACACCGGTGCGCAGGCCCACCGCGTAGTGCTCGACGTTGGACATGGACTCCGCCCCGCCCGCCACGACCACGCTCGCCGCACCGGTGGCCACCTGGCCCGCCGCATACAGCACCGCCTGCAAGCCGGATCCGCAGCGCCGGTCGATCTGCAGCCCGGGCACGTCGATGCCCAGCCCGGCGTCGAGCGCGGCGATGCGACCCAACGCCGGCGCCTCCCCGTTGGCGTAACCGTTGCCGAGGACGACGTCGTCGATCGCGGTCAGGCCGGTGCGCTCGATCAGCGCGCGCAGCGTGTGCGTCGCCAGTTCGGCGGCGGTGAGCGCGGACAGGGCACCCGCCATCCTCCCGACCGGGGTGCGCAACGGGCTGCAGATCACGACATCGGCCATATCGTCGACGCTAGCCACCTGCGTCGAGATTCAGAAGTACTGAGTTTTCCCTGATTGAGAGTTTGGGCGTCTTAGTCATCTGCCGAGAGTGACGTGATGGTCGTTCCCGCGCCTTCCAAAGCGACCACAACGTTACTTTCGCCCCGCGGCGCCGGACCAACCGCGTGACTCCAGGGCCGCCCTGGCGTGGCCGACGATGTCGCTCGGGCGATCCTCCTTGATGACGCGGATGAGGCGCCACCCCGCGCGCTGCAGTTCGCGGCCCACCCACACGTCGCGGGCATAGACCGTGCGGTCACTCAGATGCTGCTCACCGTCGTACTCGGCGCCCACCCGGTAGTCCTCCCAGACCATGTCGAGCCGCCTGATGTAGCGCCCTTCGATGGTGCGCACAACGAATTGCGTTCTCGGCCTTGGCAGTCCGGCATCGATGAAGAGCAGCCGGAGCCAGCTCTCCCGCGGCGATTCGGCACCACCGTCGACGTACGGCAGGATCTCGCGGAGTTGCACGAGGCCTCGGACGCCGGGATGCGACTGGGCCAACGCCAGGACGTCCTCGATCCGGTAGGGGGCATCCCGCATGAGGGCATCCAGCCGGCCGATCGCGGTACTGCGCCGAAACCGGCGTGCGAGGTCGAAAGCGGTGCGCTCACGCGTCGTGACCGGGATGCCGCCGACGGTCGCGATCTCGGCGGCGGGCAGGAGGTCCTTGCGGATCACCAGGCCAACTTGGTGCCGACACTGGGCGAACACCTCGACCGGCTCGGTGTCGGAGACCCATCGCGCACCGTGCAGGGCGGCGGCCGCGGCCCCGCCGATCACACCGTCCGGGACGGCGAGCAGCGCGGCGTCGATGCGCTCGCGCAGTGTCGGGAGATGACTGCGCGGGATGTGGACGCCGCGCAGTAGTGGTCGATAGCGGTGCCGAAGTTGCCCGCGGGTCAGCGCGCCGCTCGCCATCGCGGCGCCCCCGTCGAATGGAATGCGCACACCTGCTTGGACGCAGCGGCGACTCGGACGGATCCATACCGGCACGAGAGTGACGCAATGGTCGCGGATGTCCACCCCGGAGCAACCATTGCGTCACTCTCGGCACGGCGAGGGCTCAGAAGAACCGGACCGCGGCGTCGACGACGACGTCCAGATCCTCGCCGAGCGTGCCGGAGAGCCACTGCTGGGCGAGCTCGGCCATCGCGCCGGTGTACATGGCCGCGCCGACGCGGGTGGCGACGGGATCCGAACCCGGGTGCAGCCGCGCCCCCTCGGCGAGGACCGCGTCGAGGAGCTGATCCTGCAGGGCGGCGCGCCGGGCGGTGAGCACCGGGTTGGCGCGGGCGTCGGTGAACAGCACGCGGCCGCGGCGCGGATCGGCGGAGCTGAAGCCGAGTACCGCCGCGACACCCGCCCGGGTGCGGGCACTCAGCGAGCCGCCCGCCGCCGCCATCTCGACGTCGACCACCGCGCCGAGCTCCCCGGCGACCTTGTCGAACACCGCGCCCAGCAGCTCCCCGATATCGGCGAAGCTCTCGTAGAAGTAGCGGGTGTTCAGCGCGCTTTCCCGGCATACCGAGCGCACCGTCAGCGCGGCCTCGCCGCCCGTCCCGAACAGCGCGTAGGCGGCGTCGATCAACAGCGCGCGACGTTCCGCGCGCCGGTCGGTCAGTGCGACGCCCGCCCACCGAGTCATCCGTCCAGACTAAATCTGGTCACGCCCGTATCCAAAATGTATTCTGGCTACAGCCGTGACCAGAAAGGGGCTCACCCGTGGACATGCCGCACCAGGTGCTGGAGCAAGGCCTGCAGGGCCGGTACGACAAGACCTTTCGCAGGCACTTCTTCAAGGGCCTGGAGTTCGCCGGCCCCGAGGGCGATCCGGGCTGGTTCGGTCCCGGCAGCGCCGTCTGGCACGTGCACTCCCATACCGAGGCACTGATCTTCGGCCTTCAGTGCGCGGCATATCTGGAACGGCTCGACCCGTCCATCTACTGGATGGGGATGCACCATTCACGGCTGGTCAAGCGCGAGGCCGACGGCACCGCCGTCCCTGTCATCGACCCCAAGGGCGCCGCGATCCGGCTCGGCCACTCGATCGCCTTCTTCATCGGCACCGCCTACGGCAACACCGAGACC
This sequence comes from Arthrobacter sp. SLBN-53, assembly GCF_006715585.1. Taxonomy (NCBI): domain Bacteria; kingdom Bacillati; phylum Actinomycetota; class Actinomycetes; order Micrococcales; family Micrococcaceae; genus Arthrobacter; species Arthrobacter sp. SLBN-53. The sequence continues at coordinate 3,743,503 of NZ_VFNN01000001.1, read as the reverse complement.
GCCGAACGCGTCTCGCGGACCGTGCGTGCCATGCACCACACCATCAAGGGCACCCGGCCCGACGGCGCCACCTACGACGCCGACGATCCCGAGTGGTTGCGCTGGAACTACGCCACCGTGGCGTGGGGGTTGGCCACCGCCCACGAGCTCTATCATCCGAATCCGTTGCGGGGCAAGAAGCTCGACCGCTACTACGGCGAGTTCACCAGGGTCGGGCACGCACTGGGCGGCAGCGACCTGCCCACCACGAAGGCCGAGACGCTGGAATGCCTGCACTCCTACCTCCCCCGACTGGCACTCACCCACGGGGCGGCGATGGCCACCGGACCCAATCTGCCGATGCCGCAGAGCGCGGTCGACTGGGCCATCCGCGACACCATGCCGCGGTGGGCCAAACAGCTCATCGGGCACACCGATCCCAACCCCATCGAGCGGGCGGGGCGGCGCGCCATCGTCTGGTCGGTGATCAACGGTCTGCACACCGCGGCCGGCGCCGCCCCCGAGTTCCGCCAGGCCCAGCGACGGGTGGCCGGTGGCACCACCGTGGCGCACACCGAGCCCCGTTATGTGCCCGGCAGCGATCCCGAGCTCAGCCGTGACCAGGTGGAGCGTGCCTTCGTGTGACGTGGACCACCCGTGTTTTCACCGCTACCGCCGGTTTTGAGACACTGCAGAGATGAGTACCCAACACCGAGAAGGAGCCCGGCTGGACCGGGTGCCGTTGCCGGTGGAGGCCGCCCGCGTCGGCGCGACGGGCTGGCAGGTCACCCGCACCGGTGCCCGTGTCGCCCGCAGCCTGCTGCGTAAGGGGTCTTTGCAACAAAAGGTCATCACGCAGATTCCGCAGACATTCGCCGACCTTGGCCCCACCTATGTCAAGTTCGGTCAGATCATCGCCTCCAGCCCGGGCGCCTTCGGCGAGCACCTCAGCCGGGAGTTCCGCGGCCTGCTGGACCGGGTCCCGCCCGCCGATTCGGCGGCGGTGCACAAACTGTTCAAGGAAGAACTGGGCGACGAGCCGCAGAACCTGTTCAAGTCCTTCGACGAGAAGCCGTTCGCGTCGGCCTCGATAGCCCAGGTGCACTATGCGACGTTGCACAGCGGCGAGGAGGTCGTGGTCAAGATCCAGCGCCCGGGAATCCGGCGTCGGGTCGCCGCCGATCTGCAGATCCTCAAGCGCGGCGCCCGGCTGGTGGAGTTCGCCAAGCTCGGTCAGCGGTTGTCGGCGCAAGACGTGGTCGCCGACTTCGCCGATAATCTGGCCGAGGAGCTCGACTTCCGGCTGGAGGCCCAGTCGATGGACGCCTGGGTGGCCCATATGCACGCCTCCCCGCTGGGTGAGAACATCCGCGTCGCGCAGGTCTATTGGGATCTGACCAGTGAGCGAGTGCTCACCATGGAGCGCATCCAGGGCACCCGCATCGATGATGTCGCGGCCATCCGCAAGCAGGGCTTCGACGGCGAACAGCTGGTCAAGGCGCTGTTGTTCAGCGTGTTCGAGGGTGGTTTGCGCCACGGCCTGTTCCACGGCGACCTGCACGCCGGCAACCTCTACGTCGACGATGCCGGCAAGATCGTGTTCTTCGACTTCGGCATCATGGGCCGCATCGATCCGCGGACCCGGTGGCTGCTGCGCGAGCTGGTCTACGCGCTGCTGGTCAAGAAGGACCATGCCGCGGCGGGAAAGATCGTCGTGTTGATGGGCGCGGTCGGCACCGTCAAACCCGAGGCCCAGGCGGCCAAGGATCTGGAAAAGTTCGCCACCCCGCTGACCATGTCCTCGCTGGGCGATCTGAGCTACGCCGAGATCGGCAAGCAGCTGTCCACGCTGGCCGACGCCTATGACGTGAAGCTGCCGCGCGAGCTGGTGCTGATCGGCAAGCAGTTTCTCTACGTCGAGCGCTACATGAAACTGCTGGCGCCGCGCTGGCAGATGATGAGCGACCCGCAGCTGACCGGTTACTTCGCCAACTTCATGGTCGAGGTCAGCCGCGAGCATTCCGACGAGCTGGACAGCTAGCACCGAAATTCCACCGCCGAAACGGCATCGACGCTCGCCGCATTGCGCGCGCGGGCGAACTGGAGGGCAGGTATGCAGATCCGTACGGGTGTCGCGCGCGCGGGCGAGCTGGACATCGTCTACGACGACATGGGAGACCCGGACCATCCCGCGGTGTTGCTGATCATGGGCCTCGGCGCACAGATGGTGTTGTGGCGCAAAGAGTTCTGCCAGAAGTTGGTGGATGAGGGGCTGCGCGTCATCCGGTTCGACAACCGCGATGTCGGGCTCTCGTCGAAGCTGCCGCACGCCCGCAGCGGTGCGCCCCTGGTCCCGCGGATGGCCCGTTCACTGGCGGGCATGAAGAGCCCGGCCGGCTACACCCTCGAGGACATGGCCGATGATGCGGCCGCGCTGCTGGATCAACTCGGCATCGAGCGCGCCAATATCGTCGGGGCATCCATGGGCGGCATGATCGCCCAGGTGTTCGCCGCCCGGCATGCCAGGCGTACCCGCTCGCTGGCTGTCATCTTCTCCAGCAACAACCAGGCGTTCCTGCCGCCGCCGGGCCCGCGCCAACTGCTGACACTGCTGTCCAAGCCCGACGACACCAGCCGCGAGGGCGTGATCGCCAATACCGTTCGCGTCTCGAAGATCATCGGCAGCCCCGGGTATCCCAAATCCGACGAACAGCTACGGGCCGAGGCCGCCGAAAGCTACGAACGTTCCTACTACCCGGCCGGGATCGGCAGGCAGTTCGCGGCGATCATGGGCAGCGGCAGCCTGCTTGCCTATGACCGACAGATCACCGCACCGACGGTGGTCATCCACGGCAAGGCAGACAAATTGATGCGACCGTCCGGTGGCCGGGCCATCGCGCGGGCAATTCCCGGAGCAAGGCTGGTGCTTTTCGACGGGATGGGCCACGAACTGCCCGAACCGCTCTGGGACGACATCGTCGGCACACTCAAAGCAAACTTTTCCGCATAAGCTCGGCCTTATCATCTACAACGCGTAGAGTCGCCGCAAGGGCCGGGTCGATGATGATCCGGGGGGACTTGGCAGGTCGTTGTGGGGATACAAAATTGACCGGACGCAAGAAGCTCGAACCGCATTTCTCGGATGTACAGGCGCATTACGACCTGTCTGACGATTTTTTCGCGCTGTTCCTGGATCCGACCAGGACATACAGCTGCGCCTACTTCGAGCGCGACGATATGACGTTGCACGAGGCCCAATTGGCCAAGATCGATTTGTCGTTGGGCAAGTTGGGACTCGAGCCCGGCATGACGCTGCTCGACGTCGGCTGCGGCTGGGGCGCGACCATGACGCGCGCACTGGAGCGCTACGACGTCAACGTCATCGGGTTGACGCTCAGCGAGAACCAGAAAGCCCATGTGGAGGCCGAGTTCGACAAATCGGCTTCCACCAGGGACAAGCGGGTGTACCTCAAGGGCTGGGAAGAGTTCGACGAGCCAGTCGACCGCATCGTGTCGATCGGTGCGTTCGAGCACTTCGGCTTCGAACGGTATGACGCCTTCTTCGAGATGGCCTACAACGTGCTGCCCGACGATGGCGTCATGCTGCTACACACCATCTGCGGCAAGCCCTTTCAGCAGATGATCGACGAAGGTATCCCGCTGACCTTCGAGATCGCCCGGTTCGTGAAGTTCATCCTCACCGAGATCTTCCCCGGCGGACGGCTGCCCTCGATCGAGAAGGTCGAGGAGCATGCGCTGCCCGCCGGCTTCACGGTGACCAGACGCCAGTCGCTGCAGCCGCACTATGCACGCACGCTCGACCTGTGGGCGGAGGCACTCGAGGCGCACCATGATCAAGCGGTCGAGATCCAGTCCGAAGAGGTCTACCAGCGCTACATGAAGTACCTCACCGGCTGCGCGAACGGTTTTCGGACCGGCTACATCGACGTCAACCAATTCACGATGGTCAAGTGAGACGTGCGCAAAGCGTGCGCACGGCCAAAGCTGTTGAAAATCAAGATCAAACGCACACTGGGCAAACGTGCCCCGCGCCCCACCGGGCACCGCGACTCCTGAATAGCGAAACGTGGCAGAGCAGGTCAATCGACTTGTCGCGCCAACCGTGCGCCATTTCAGCAAAGCCACTGACGGTGTGGCCAATTTGCTCTTCACCTGCGTTTCAGGCGCGAAATCGGGATGCGGCAACCCTTTTCCGCAATGACGTCCGCACGGCGCAACACCGGACACATATCCCCCATCCGCACGGGATGGGGTGTCACGGACGATAGAGTCGGGGAAAGCAGGATCGCCATGAGCAACGGCGCGATGGTGATCCATATCCGTTTTGTTGAGACACGCTGCGGGGGTCCCGAAGGACCGCATCCCCGGCGAGTAGGGTGCCCACACAAGTGGGCACCCGTGATGTGGTGGACGGCGTAGTCGGAACCCACCGAGAAGGGCAGGCCACCTCTATGTCTGACAAGTCGAGCGGCACCACGGACATGCGGCCGCATTTCGAGGAAATCCAGGCTCATTACGATCTGTCCGACGATTTCTTCGGCGTCTTCCAGGACCCGACGCGTAAGTACAGCAGTGCCTACTTCACCGGCCCCAGCGTCACGCTGTCCGAGGCCCAGATCGCCAACGTGGACCAGCACCTGGACCGGCTGAACCTCCAGCCTGGCCAGACGTTGTTGGAAGTCGGCTGCGGCTGGGGACTCACACTGCAGCGCGCCATGGAGAAGTACGACGTCAACGTCATCGGTCTGACGCTGAGCAAGAACCAGCAGGCGTACTGCAACCAGCTGCTCGGCGCCGTCGAGTCCGAGCGCACCTTCGATGTCCGGCTGGAAGGCTGGGAGCAGTTCCACTCTCCCGTCGACGCCATCGTGTCGATCGAGGCCATCGAACACTTCGGTTTCGAGCGCTTCGACGAGTTCTTCAAGAACAGCTTCGACATTCTGCCCTCGGGTGGCCGCATGACGATCCAGAGCAGCTGCGGGTACCACCCCGACGATCTGCGCGCGCGCGGCAAGAAGCTCACCTTCGAGCTGGCCCGGTTCGCCAAGTTCATGGCCGAGGTGATCTTCCCCGGTGGCCGGATCCCGAGCACAAAGATGCTGGTGGAGCACGGCGAGAAGGCCGGCTTCACCGTGCCCGAGGTGCTGTCACTGCGCAATCACTACATCAAGACCCTGGGCATCTGGGCCGCGCGCCTGGAGCACAACAAGGACCAAGCCATCGCCGCGGCCGGCGAGCAGCACTACAACGACTACATGCGCTACCTCACCGGCTGCCAGTACTACTACGTCGACGAGGCGCTCGACGTCAGCCTGGTCACCTACGTCAAGCCGTAGTCCCCGGCCCCGCCGCGACGATATCCGCCAGTAGCCCTTCACCAGATGACGCTGATAGTCGGCTCGCTGTTGCTGGCGTGCGCGGCGGTCGCCGCGGTGGCACGGTCGGTGCCTGCCGCAGGTCGGCTACTGCTCGCGACGGCGGCATTATCGCCGTATCTGATGCTCGGCGCGCCGGCGGCGGCCGTCATGTTCGCACTCGGCCGGCACTGGGTGCCGGCGGCCGTGGCCGCCGTCGCGACCGCGGCGGCCATCGCCTTTCTGCTCCCACTGCGGGGACGCAGCCCTCGTCCCGAGGGCGGTGTGCCGGTGCGGTTCGTCTCGGCGAATCTGTTGCTCGGCAAGGCCGAGGCGGACGCCGTGGCCCGGCTGGCCCGTGAACATGCCGATGTGATCGCCGTCCAGGAGCTGACCCCGAAGCTGGCCGAGGCGCTGTCAAGCGCACTGGCACAGGACTTTCCGCACTGCGAACAGCGACCGAAGGATCGCGCGGCCGGGGTCGGGATATGGAGCCGCTACCCGATCACGGCGTCCGGCGCCGACGGGACCTTCACCCGGGGATTGTTGTGGGCACGGGTGCGCCTGCCGGGCACCGATTCCGAGCCGACGTTCATCTCCACCCACATGCCGCCACCGCGGTCGGCGTTCCCGTCCTGGCGCGCCGATATCGTGCGGCTCGGCCCGACGCTGCGCGAGCTGCCGGCGACGGGACCGGTGATCGCGGGCGGCGATCTCAATGCGACCCCCGATGTCGTGGAGTTCCGCCGCCTGTTGGGCAGGGGCGGTTACCGCAGCGGTGCCGCGCAGGCCGGTGCCGGGCGGATACGTACCTACCCCAACCATCTACGCCGCCGGGGTATCCCACCGATGTTGGGGCTCGATCATGTGCTGACCCGCAAGGCGACCGTGACGGCGATCCGAGCCGTTGCGGTGGCGGGTTCAGACCATCGCGCGGTGGCCGCGACCGTGGTCGTGGACTGAGGCCTCGGCCCGGTCACGCGGCGTCATCGGCGTGGTCACGCAGGGCCTGATCGCACGGTCGGCCGTTGCCAATTCGGCCCCCGCGCGAACGCCGGGACACCTTGGCAGCCATGCGACACGCCCCGACGGTAAATGAACAGCAACGTCAATATCCGGATGACCCCACCACCACTCGACGGCAAGGTGCAATAACGGCTACCGCGGAGCCAGATTCCGAGCCGATGGCTGCCACGGCACTAGGAGTCCCCATACTCGACAAACCGGCCCACGCGGCGCCACAACACGACGTGTGGCTGCAATCACAGCTAACTCGAAGACCGCCTCGAGCTCGCACTCTGTCAGCAAACTTTCAAAGGGGCGTGGCTTGAACGCGACTAAAGGCTCACAACAGCCGTTTGCGACAGTTGCGTGGTCAATTTTTGACGGCAATCGATTGCGCGCACGCGGAGCCCACAAACAGTTGCCAGATACGGCGATGCAGCCATACAACCTGCGAAAACGTGTTGACAGGACGTTCCCAGTCTGACATGCTTTGCGCAACTCAAAGGCCCATCCAAGGGGGAGAAATGTCCGCAGTTTCGCGCAAGGTGAGCATGGGCCTGGCGGCTGGCGCACTGGCCGCCGCAGCAACGCTCACGCCGGTTACCGTTGCCCATGCCGGCCCGTCGCAGGCCCCGTTCAGCGCCGCCGGCGCCCTTGGCGGGCAGCTTGGCGGCGGTGACGAGTGCGTGACGGTGACGGGCGACTCATGCGAAGGCGCTGCCGCGCTTATCGTCAGTCAAGCCCAAGCGAATGCGCTGCCCACCCCCGAGCAGGCCATCCGCGGCATCTTCCAGAACAACCTCTGGTGGTTCGGCACCGCCAACCCGACTCCCCCGCCGAGCTCGCCGGTCCTCACCTTCCAGCCGCTGAGCCTGGTGCCCGGATTCTTGAAGCCGCTGTACGGCTGGTTCACCCAGAACCTCAACCTGGAGGCCTGTGTCTTCGGCGCATCGCTGCGGGTGGGCCCGTATGGCACCACGACCTTCTCCGTCGGGCGTGGTTGCGCCTGATTTTGAGCTCTGCCCAGAAGCTGATCTCATCGGCGCGGATCCACTCAGTGGGTCCGCGCCGATCTGTGTAGAAAGCGCGCTGAGTGCCCAACGTTGATTCCGTCGATGATGACGACAATGAATTGTCAGGGAAAGAACACCGCGGAAGGCTTGAAGACGCGCGCTCCCGGCTGAAACGACACCGCCGAGCCCTCTTTATCGGCGGACTGGTGGCCGTGGCCATCGTGGTTGCTTTTCTGGGATGGCTCGCCAAGAGCGGGCTGGACGCCAAGGCCGCCCTGGAGCAAGCGCGCAGCAACGCCCAGCAGGCCAAAGATGCTCTGCAGCAGGGTGATTCCGAGGCGGCATCCCGATTTGTCGATCACGCCCAGCATCACGCGCAGGTGGCGAGCGACGCGACGCACTCACTACCCTGGACGGTCACCTCGGCCATCCCGTGGGTGGGCAGCCCCTTCCGCACCGGCCAGCAGATTTCCGATGTGGTCCTCGGCCTGGCCAACGACGTTCTCAAGCCCGCGGCGCAAGCCGGCACGGCGTTGTCGCCCGATCGGCTGGTGGATGGCAGCCGGGTCGACGTCGCGTTGCTGCGCTCGGAGGAGCCAAATCTGACCTCCTTGGCTGAGGCCGCGACCCGGCTGAACAGCGAGGCGCAGGCAATCTCGGATCCTCGATACGTGTCGACACTCTCTGACGCGCGTACACAGCTGCAGGAGCAGACGGCTCAGATCACCGGGCTGCTGGAGAATACGGCGGTGGCCTCGCAGCTGGTCCCGCCGATGATGGGCGTCGACGGTCCGCGTTCTTACTTCATGGCGTTCCAGACCAACGCGGAGGCGCGCGGCACCGGGGGCCTGCTGGGCGGTTTCGGAGTCCTGCGATTCGACAACGGCGTGGCGACCGTCGATACGCTCGGCGCCAATACCGAGTTGGACAAGCCCTTCACGCCTATCGACCTGGGAGCTGAGTTCAACCAAAACTACGGCTACGCCAACCCATTCGGCGACTTCCGTAATAGCAACTTGAGTCCGCACTTCCCGTATGCGGCGCAGATCTGGAAGTCCATGTGGGCCCAACAGACCGGCATGAATGTCGACGGTGTCATAGCCCTCGATCCATTCGCCCTCAGCTACATCCTCGGCGCGGTGGGCCCGGTGACCATGCCCGACGGCGAGCAGGTGACCAAAGACAACGTCGTCGAGCTGACCGAATCGACCGCCTACGCTCGCTTTCCCACCGATCAGGCGGCGCGAAAGCGCTATCTGCAGGACATCGCCAGCGAAGTAGTCAAGAAGGTGACAGGGTCCACCGGATCGCCCAAGGCGCTACTGGAGGCGCTCGGTAAATCCGTAAGCCAGAGTCGCATCGCGGTATGGAGCGCAGTGCCCGCCGAACAGGAATTGCTGGAGCAGACGCCTTTGGCACATATCGTTCCGGATGACGACGCACCCTACGCCGCCGTAGTTCTGAACAACCTCGGCGGCAACAAGATGGACTACTACCTAAAACGCGAGATCGAGTACGTGGCTGACGGATGCAGCGGAGAAAGCCGGAAATCGACGGTCAGCGTGCGACTGCAAAATGACGCACCCTCTACTCCGCTCCCCAGTTATGTCGCCGGGACGGGCGGGCTCGACCCGAGCTTGCCGATCCAATTGCCGAGCGGTTCGATGCTGACATCGGTCAAACTGCTTGCAACGAGCGGAGCAACGTTGGAAAGTGCTCTCTCGAACGGCGAACGCGTCCAGGTATTCACTGGATCAGAACGTGGCCATCCCACCTTTGAGGTTCAAGTGGTGATCCCGCCTGGTCAGAGCGGAGAATTGAGCTTCCGCCTTTCCGAACCGACGGCGCCTGATGCAGCCCGCGTGCCTGTTCAGCCACTGGTCGACGAGGTTGCACCCAAAATCTCGGTGCCAGAGTGTGGCCGGTGACCCATGGGTATTCGAAACGGCGAGGCACTACTGGACGATCAGTGACGCGGGGTAGCGTATTCGCGGCTGGGCATTCCGCAGTAAAGGGGCAATCGTGACTCTGCAAGATTTCGTCAAACTACTGCGAGCCCGATGGATCACGATGGCTGTGACGGTGGCGGCGGCAGTGCTGGGAGCTCTCGCCTTCACATTGCTCACCACTCCCCAATACCAGGCATCCACAAGGCTTTTTGTCTCAGCTTCCGGTGGAGACAGCGTTGCCGACACTTACCAAGGTAATCGACTTTCGCAGGAGCGGGTTCTTTCATACGCGGAGCTGCTGATGGGCGAGACTTTGGCCCAGCGAACAATCGACAAGCTGAATCTCGGAGTGAGCGCGTCATCCCTTCGCGAAAGAATCAAAGCCACCGCGAAACCAGAGACGGTACTCATCGATGTCAAGGTTCAAGATCCATCGCCAGTCCAGGCGCGTGACATCGCAAATGTTCTGTCCGACGAGTTCGTGACCATGGTGAGAGAGCTGGAGACGCCAGAGGATGGGTCTCGACCCGACGCTCGTGTTGTAGTTGAGCAGCGGGCATCGATTCCAGACAAGCCAATTTCGCCAAACCTACTCAACAACCTGCTCTTGGCGCTCGCATTCGGACTCGTCGCCGGAGTTGGCCTTGCAATCCTCCGTGGACTCCTCGACAACACGGTGAAGGATAAAGAAGCGCTTGAACAGGTGACCGGCGTGGGCATGGTCGGCATCATTCCCAGCGACAAGGAACGCCGGAAGGATCCGCCAATCTCCTTCGGCCAGGACAACTCTGCAATTGCTGAGGCGTTTCGAAAGCTTCGAACCAATCTGCAGTTTCTAGCTGTCGACAATCCTCCTCGCGTCATCGTCGTGACGAGCTCGATGCCCGGAGAAGGAAAGTCGACGTCATCGATCAACATCGCGTTGGCGCTTGCCGAGGCCGAACACAATGTACTGATTGTCGATGGCGATATGCGCCGCCCCAAGCTTGATAAGTATCTGAATCTGGTTGGCCAAGCAGGCCTCAGCACCGTTCTGAGCGGAAAAGCGGACCTGTCTGACGTTCTGCAGAAGACTCGCTTCCCCGGCTTGACCGCCCTCACCTGTGGAACCATTCCGCCCAATCCCAGTGAGCTGCTTGGATCGATGGCCGCCAAAAAGTTGTTGGCCGAGATGCGCGGAGAATTCGATTACGTGATCATCGATTCTTCGCCGCTCCTTGCCGTTACAGACGCAGCGATACTGGCGGCTGAGTCCGACGGAGTACTCATCATGGCCCGATTCGGGCAAGCAAAGCGGGATCAACTGGCGCACGCATTGTCCAACCTTGAGCACGTGGGCGCACGTACGTTAGGGACAGTGCTCACGATGGCACCCGAACGCGGGGACGCGTCGTACAGCTACACCTATTACGGGCAATCCGAAGCTGAACGATCGTCAAGATCTGCCATAGTCGACACAGTCGCTTCCTCGACCAGCGATGAGCCGGAAACTGCCGAAAGCGCACATACCAATGCGCATCAGCGGCGAAAGCCGTAGAAAAGGCGAGAGCGGTGCACCCCTGCGCTCACCGATGGCGTTACACACCTATCCCGACAGGCGTGAGCATCAACGGACACCGCCGGTCGACGATGTGACTCGATCAATCAGACGCCGCGGCATTAGGCCGGCGATCCCAATGGCCGCCGGCCCAGGCGCTGGCAAACACCCCGAACGTCGAAGCGCCGCCAGCGCGGCACGGACCCCGCTGCGTGAACGACCTGCAAGTGCGTAGCGGAGTGTTTGCGCCGCAATGAAATCAGCGTAGATGTGTCGATCTACTTTAAGTGCACGGTCAGCCCAGGCCAAGGAACTCCGCCAGTCAGTGCTCGCTGATATGGATCCGGCAGAACCGAGATTTATGCGGACAACGGCATCGGGCGCCTGCACAAACGAAATCCCAGGCTGGCGACCGAGCCGCACCAACCAGTCCCAATCCTGGTGTCTGCGTAGGGATTCATCCCACTCAGTCGCTTTCGCCAACTCGGTCGACAACAGCAAGGTCGGCGTGGTCATCGTGGGGCGCCCACCGCTCGGGGGACGCCGGCGAAACAGGTAATGCTCCACAGACTCGGCCTCCCCGATGAGCCTGTCCGGGCTGGGTCTGGAGACGCTACCGGTCCGCGAGTCCACGAACAGTTGGCGTCCCGAAACCACGGTGCGGCTGGGATCTCGAGTGTCGAGAACTGCGAACTGTGCGTCGAGTTTGGTTGGTAACCACTCGTCGTCGTCATCGAGAAGCGCGACGAAATCCATCTCAGCCGCCGCAATACCCATGTTTCGTGCGTGCGAACCACCAGCGCGACCCTTTGTTCGCAGAACTCGATCCGCAAGATCGTCCACTCCACGCGGAAGATCCTCATTCGGCCCGCCATCGTGAACCACAATCAACTCAACCCGCGCACCGGATGTCTGTTGCCGGACACTTGCCAGCGCTCGCAGAAGCTCCGGCCGTCCGACGGTCGGTACGACGACCGAAACTGATGGCGCACAGGGACGGCCAATATCTGTGCCTACATCCTCGGGCAACAACGGCCCCCTCACTCGCTTATCAGGTGCGGCAAAACACCGAGATCAATCTCGACGGGCCACGTAACTCGCTACCGGCACAGATTACTCCCTGCACAGCTCACCGATGCTGTCTAAGCCAACCCATTGTTCGGGTGAGTTCTACCCCTATCTCGATGTGTCGGTAAGGGTCGGCTTGGCCGGAGGCAGCTGGTCGAGATCCGCTGCTTCGGGCCCTACGTCGACACCAAGTATTGAGTCGTTTCATCCCGTGCCACGACGCCGGGAAGACGAATTAGAACTCACCCATTTTCCCTGCTCTGCCCCGACGCAGCCCCTACGATCGAAACTGCCGATCACCGGGGGTGGGCAATTGACAAGTCGCCGCACAGCAGTTCCTCTACGCAAGGGACATTTGCATCACCGGCCTGACCTTCAGGGGATGCGTGCTGTCGCCGTCCTTGTCGTCTTCGCCAACCATCTCTTCGACTGGCCCAGCGGCGGGTTCGTCGGTGTCGACATCTTCTTCGTCCTATCCGGATTCTTCATCACTGGAATTCTGATACGAGAACGCACAGAAACCCGCACCCTGTCGTTCCAAAACTTCTATGCTCGGCGCGCGAAACGCATCCTGCCGTCCGCCTTACTCGTCATTACGATCACCGTGACCGCGGGCTTCTTCCTGTTCCCCGCGACACGCGCACGCGCGACCCTCATAGACGGCCTCTACGCGGCGATCTTTGCGTCCAACTGGCGCTTCCAAGCCGTTGGGGCCGACTACTTCCAGCAGACCCAACCCCCCTCACCACTACAACACTATTGGTCGCTGTCAATCGAGGAACAGTTCTACTTCATCTGGCCGATCCTGCTGTTCGCCATATTCGCCGCCACCCGCCGGGCCATGACACGGGGACGCGCAGCTACCCGCCAGTGGGGACTGTTCGGATCGATGCTGGCCATCGCCGTCTTATCCGCCGCATGGGCCATGTACCAAACGCTGACCGACCCCAACAGCGCCTACTTCTCTACCTTTACCCGAATATGGGAGCTCGGCATCGGCGCGCTCCTCGCCATCGCAGGAGTGTGGCTGGCGCGCATACCCGACCAATACCGGCCTGCCCTGGCATATCTCGGACTTGCGGGCGTGGCAGCGTCGCTATTCCTGATCAATGAAACATCCCTGTTCCCTGCGCCGTGGGTTGCGCTACCCGTGCTGTCCACCGCGCTCGTAGTCGCGTCATTCCACGGCGTCGAAGTTCGGGCAGTCCCGCTGCTCACCAACCCAGTTGCGCGCTGGTTCGGCGACACCAGCTACACCCTGTACTTATGGCACTGGCCGGTCATCATGCTGCTACTCGCCGTGATTCCACGAGACACCGCGTTCTATGTGCTGGCGGTAGTACTGCCGCTCGGCCTTACCGCCCTCACCTACCACTTCTACGAGAACCCGATCCGGCAATCAGACTGGCTTACCCCCGGAGATCGAGACGTTCCTTGGTACAACAGCCCGAGGTTCTACGCTGGTATCGGCGCGCTCACCGCCGCCGCGGTGGCATTGTCGATCGCCGGGATGTGGCGCGCCGACCAGCAAGCCGAGATACTGGCAAACACGCACTCACGCTACAGCGCGGCCACCACGACCGAACCTGTCGACTACCCGTGCCTGGGCTCTGCTGCGATGGTCACGCCCGGTTGCCCCATCTTCGACCCGAACGAACCGGTGCGTCCGTCTATCGATCATTTCGCGGACGATAACGGTGGGGCATTCGAGTGTTACCAAGAAGAAGACGATCCGCAGATGCGTAGCTGCACCTACGGCTATGAGGGCGCCGGCGCGGTCCGCATCGCCGTCGTCGGCGACTCTCACGCAGCCGCGCTACTGCCCGGACTACTCCCCTCGTTGGGTCAGAACAAATGGAACCTGACCACCTACATCGGATTTCGCTGCCAGTGGCGGCTTCCCGCCTACGACGACGAGTGCGACGTTGCTGAAATTCAAGACAAGCTGATCGCCGAGCGATACGACGTTGTTGTGACGACGGCATATCGGATCTACGGAGGTGACCGCCAGGTCTTCGCCAACGCGTGGGAACCGGTGATCGCAGCGGGTTCCCGCCTGGTCGTGGTGAGCGACAACCCTGCTAACACCGAGGACGCCATCTCTTGCGTTAGTCGAGTCGGCAGCAACATCGTCAACTGTGGCAACCCCACCAGCGTGGGATTCAAGAACCCCGACCCACTCATGGACGCAGCAGGACCGAACGTCACGGTTGTCGATTTACGAAAGTTCTTCTGTAAAGGCGATCGATGCCCATCGGTCATCGGGAACGTCATCGTCTACCGAGACACCGATCACGTCACGGCTACCTACATGTCGACTCTAACCAGGGAGCTAGAGGGCGGAATCAAACAGGCGTTGAGTGCGCAGAGACCAACCAGATGAATTCCACCCTGCCCTGACGAGTTCCGACCTCGCCAGGCACGCGTGGACTACGGCGAAACCATCGGGCACCATCGAGTACGGCCACGCATTCAACTGCGCGAGAGTCGGGATCGCGGTTGAATGTATTGGGCGATAAGGCCACACAGATGGGAACACGGTTGAAAATTCCAGCGATCCTGGCCAAAGCACCACGGTTGCAACAACTCGCGCGCAGAGCGACTTCCGCGCTCAGGGGTGGAAAGTCCTTCACCTCGTCGGCAAACTACTGGGAGGACCGCTACCGCCAAGGGGGGACATCGGGCGCTGGATCCTACGATCGTCTTGCCGAGTTCAAGGCACAGGTCCTGAATACGTTCGTCAAGGAGAACAACATCCGGAGTGTCATCGAGTTCGGATCTGGCGACGGCGCCCAGCTCGAGCTGGCGGACTACCCTGACTACACCGGGATAGATGTATCGACAACCGCCATCGAGACGACCCGTCGCCGGTTTGCAGGTAACACCGCGATTCGCTTTCTTCATACGGCCGAGGTACCCGGTGATCTGCAGGCAGATCTTGTGCTGTCGTTGGATGTCATCTATCACCTCGTTGAAGACGAGGTGTTCAACGACTATATGAAGCAGCTATTCGCGGCATCGTCGCGCTGGGTGATCATCTACGCCAGCAACGAGTCCCAACCTCACCAGACGCCGCACGTCCGCCACAGAGAGTTCACCAGGTGGATCGACGCCAACGAACCTCGCTTCCGACTCATTCAGCGAATACCCAACGCCTACCCTTACTCAGCAGACGATCCAGATCACACTAGCTTCGCTGACTTCTACATTTTCGAGTTGTCGCCTGCCGCTGGCTAAATCAGATACCCCAGCACACGCGGATATGCGATAGCAAAGCCACGGGCGCCTGTTAGTCTTCTAAGTCGTGGCGGGCGGTCTGGTGACACTGGTATGGATCGCCCTGACGGTGTTGGCGATTGCGAGCGTTTTTGCGTCCAGACAACTGATCGCCGAGGCCTGGAGTCCCGGGGCGCGAGCACAGGCATTTTCTGCCCAAATAATAGTAACCGGCGGTACATTTAGTGCCACGACTCTAATTGGCAGTCGTGAACTCCTGCAAGCCGCTACGCTCGCCGGATTCGTCGCCAGCCTCCTACTCTCAGAGCTTTCAGGTTCTAAGAGGCCCCATCCCGAACGACGTTCATCCGCACCAATAATGAACGGAACCCCTGCGGGTCTAATACTGGCATTCTGGGCGTGGCTCTTTTGCGTGAATATCTGGATGGCCGACGACGAGACAGCTTACTCGGCACTATCTCGTATCGTGTCTGGCATCGCTCTGGCTGCGTTCGTAATAACCCAACGATACCGACCGATAACGGCTGCCCAGTTCTTCTCAGCTGCACTCACCACAACTACGTTCGTTGTCGTAACCGTGCCGCTCACTCCGGGCGCTTTCATCCCGTGTGGCAAGTTCAAATGCACCGATTTCGATGCAATTCTTCAAGGACCTTTCGAATCAGGCAACCTGCTCGGACTGATGGCCGCGATTTCAGGCGCCCTGCTTTTGGCCACATGCAGTATATCCAAGAAATCCATGGTCACCATGGTTTTCCTGTTCGCAATACTCTATGCGACCATGTCCCGGACTTCGTCCTTAGCACTCGGCGCCGGCGTAGCTTTGATGGCCTTCAATCGCTTTCTGTCAATGCCGAAAAGAAGTTACCGAGCATCGCCGCTGTCCATCACCCTGGTCGCTTTGTCAGTATCGGTATTACCGATTGCAATAGGAATGGCGCTGGTCTTTCGCGCTCAGCTGTCGGATTTCAGCAACAGGGGTCGGATCTGGATACTGGGCCGCGAAGCAGTGTCTGGGTACGCCGCGAGTGGTCGCGGTATTGACTGGTGGGACGCACTAACACACGCCGGTTACTTCGGCAAAACGTTCGACCGCTTTCCCCATAGTGAATACCTACTCATCTACTTTTCCGGCGGGCTGATCGGTTTGGCGCTATTCGCTGTCGTT
Organism: Arthrobacter sp. SLBN-53; assembly: GCF_006715585.1. Lineage (NCBI taxonomy): Bacteria > Bacillati > Actinomycetota > Actinomycetes > Micrococcales > Micrococcaceae > Arthrobacter > Arthrobacter sp. SLBN-53. The sequence continues at coordinate 3,727,172 of NZ_VFNN01000001.1, read as the reverse complement.
ATGTTTCGCGTGACAGCGTCTGCGATCGAGAATTATCGATCGACCGCACGTGGTGCAGTGGTGCCACTCGTGTTCGCAGTCTGCGGGATAATTGAGGCGATCTGGAATCCACTTACCATCGATGCCGGAACGTGGCTATTCTTCGCACTTGTATCTGTATGTGTTGGTACTGCAGGTCGAAACGTTCCAGAAGAGACTTCACAACCCAGAGCGGGCACTTCATGGATGCCGAAGCAGACAAGGTGTGCGTCCGAGGGACGGGTAGTTCATGATGATTCACCATTGCTTTATTCCAACGACCATGAGCGTCGCTCACCTGCCGGCGAATTAGCACAAGACGGTCAGCCGGAACATCGAGCGTGAATTCCAGATTTCGCGCCGCAGGGAATGGCGCAAGCCGCCTTGCCGGCTTCGGCCTGTCGACGGTTCTGTTGGCGGTGGTATCTGTGGCCTCAGTCCCCGCCATGGTTGGCGCCGACGGTGTCGCGGCGTGGGGAGCCATAGCGTTAGGACAGGCCGTCGGAGCCGTCGCCTGCCTGGTGGTGGGTTACGGCTGGAACGTCTCGGGTCCATCGATCATCGCTCGTGGTGGAACAGGCACCAGGCGCAGAGAATATGCCGACTCAGTTCGGGTAAAGCTCAGCTTGTTGGCGCCCGCAGGCGTACTGGCAGCTGCTGTTGCGGTAGGGCTATCTCCTCAGCATGCGCCCTTCGCCGCTGCTGGCGCGTTGTCGGCGACCCTCGTGTCGCTCACCAGCAACTGGTACTTCGCGGGATTGGCGAGGCCGTATACCTGGCTGTGGCTTGAGATCGTGCCGAGGGTGCTGAGTACTGCCTTCGGTATCGCCCTCATGCATGCTGGATACGGAGCGTTGATCGGTCTGGCATCAACCTCGGCCGGCATGGTTATCGGATTGATTTTCGTTTCATTGTGGGTGCGTCATTCAACCAGTTCGGAAGCTCGTTCGGCCCCTCCCAAAAAGCCACTACGAGAGATCCTGGCCTCGCGACGCCATGGCATTGTATCTATGGTTATATCGCAGCTCTTTCTCACGGCGCCATTTGTGATTATCGCCGTCGCAGCCCCTTGGGCGCAGGCGACGTATGCACTGGTCGATAAAATTCGACAACTCGTCAGTGCGGGACTCAATCCAATCGTTGTTGTCTTTCAGGGCTGGGTACCGCGCGCAGCAGATAGCGCTCTACCGAGTAGAAGTCGTACTGCTCTAGCGGTCACCGCTGGCTTAGCTGTCGCGATCGGGATGACGCTTATCGTGTGTAGTCCCACCCTTGCCAACTGGTTGAGCGATCGGCAAATTGACATATCCACGTCAATGGGCTTTCTAACCGCATGCATCATTGCAGTTGACCTGTTCAACTCGGTGTTGGCATATGCGGTAATAACTTCGTTCAACCGCGTCAATATAGTGTCCTCCGCGACTCTTGTCAGTTTCGTCGCGCTACTACCGACTGCCATCTACGGCGCCCTGCAGGGCGGTGCAGAAGGAGTGCAGGTGGCAGTGTTGTGCGGCCTAGTGCTACGTGTGATGATGCTGCTCGCTCGAATTTCACGTAATCTGCGCGGCTAGCTCGTCGGTACCGCCGAGCGCTTTCTCGGTAACCGGCTATTACCATGGCGTGGCCGAATCAGCGCGGGAGCCAGAAAATTCTCGACGCAGAAATCCGCGGGCGCAAAATCGTTCACAGTTTCAAGGTATATTTCAGACAGTCAACCTGACTACCCTGAGAGGACCTCGACGATAGTGGTTCATGGTTGCAACACTCCACAGAGTCGGATTTCGGTCACCGTTATTGTGTCAAGCCTATATCCGCTCACCGGGCTTGAATCAGCCACTCTGTCGCTGATTGAATCACTGAGGTCGACTTATGATGTGCGTGTCGTCGCCCTTGCGAACGAGGCACCACCTGATAGTCAGGGGCTCACATCAATAATCGACGAGCAATGGGGCTCGACGGTGACAGGTTGGAAACGCTTGGTCACCCTCTGGCGAGCGTTCCGTCATCGCGCCGACGTCAATAGTGTCGTAATTCTTAGCGGCGCGTGGACCGCCATTCCCCTGTTACTTGCCCTATCGCGAAATGCGTGCCGTGGCGCTCTGATTTGGGAGCATTCGTTTGGTGATGAACAGGCTAAATCCAGTCGGAATCTCCGAGTTCTCCGGTTTATCGCTCGGACCCTGTATGCGCGTGCACATGCAACCGTCGCGGTGAGCGAATCACTCCGGCGCGATCTGATTGCCTACGGTTTCAGTGAGCCTATAGCGGTCATACCGAATATTGTTCGTAATCTGAATCGGCAGGACACTCAGCACGTCATATCCGGCAGACTGTTGGCGGTTGGTTCTCTCACGAAGAACAAAAATCTCGGTCTCGCGATTCGCGCGCTTTCATTACTACCGTCCAGTTACACACTGGATATTGTGGGCGATGGAGCACAGCGCCACGAACTAGAGGGTCTGGTCCGAGAGCTCGGAATTACAGACCGCGTGTGGTTCAGCGGTTATGTCGAAGACCCAGCAGAGTATTTCTCTCGCGCGGAGATTATGGTTCATCCGTCACTAGGTGAGACCTACGGGTTGGTACTGTTCGAAGCCGCTCAGTTCGGCAAACCCGTCGTAGCGGTCAATCAGAGCGTTATGCCCGAAGTCGTTCCGGCATTGGTACCAGGCGTCCTCACCGCACCAGAACCAAAATGCTTCGCGGATGCAATCGTCAGGCTGTCTCAACGTCCGATCACCCCGGAAGAGCATGCAAGTGCACATCTTCGGCGCCAACAAGCGGTTCAGAACATTGCGACGGACTGGCAGCAACTGATCAATAGCGCATCAGAGTCGAGAGCACACCCACGCTGAGCAGACGAGCTTCAGTCGCCAATCCGTGTCAGAATTCGCTTCTCAGGGCACATGTACGCCGGATACCTGCAGCCGATAGGTCGTATCCAGAACGGCAGGATGACCTTCCAACCACGAGTAGTCAACGTTCGGATGGGCGGTATGGACGATCACCAGGTCCCAATCTTGAGCAGCCGGGTCCGGCAGGTGAAAGAGGCTGCCACTGGCCGGCAGATTGATCGCCTCGACGTAAGGGTCGGAGTAGCACACTGTCAGACCGTCTTCGGCCAACATCTGCATGATCTCCAGAGCAGGGGACTCGCGGACATCACCGAGCGCAGGCTTGTAGCTGACCCCCAGAACGAGCGCTTTGGATCCTTTAAGCTTCTTGCCGCTTTCGCCAAGTATCCGTCGAGCGTGCTCCGCGATGACACGTGGACGACCCGCGATCGCACCCATCGCAGCCTCAACTAACGGTGATTGCATTCTCCGGCCGCGGAGCTGCCAGAGCAGATAGTGCGGATCGCACGGTATGCAATGCCCTCCGACGCCAGGCCCCGGATAGAACGGCATAAATCCATACGGCTTGGTCGCGGCTGCCCGGATCACTTCCATGACATCGATACTGAGTTCTTGTGAGGCATCGGCTATCTCGTTCGCGAGGGCAACATTCACGGCACGAAAGGTGTTCTCCAGCAGCTTGGCCATCTCCGCGACCTCGGGCGATGAGACAACGTGTAGCGATCCGGCCGTGTGCGCCAAATACGCCGCGGCACGCTCGCTACATGCAGCGGAATAGCCTCCCAGCACGCGCGGCGTGTTCTCGGGTGCATGCGCGACGACGCCCGGATCTATCCGTTCCGGGCTGAAGGCCACAAAGATGTCCTCGCCCACGACAAATCCCCTGCGCTGCAACGGCTTGATCAGAAGATCCTTTGTGCAGCCCGCATACGTGGTCGAGGTCAACACGATCACCTGGTGAAGTCGCGCGTGCTCGACAACTGTCGCGCACGCGGCGGCCAAAGCGGTGAGATCAGGCGTCAGATGGTTATCGATCGGCGTTGGAACACAGACGACCACGAACTCGGTCTCGGCAATCGCCGAAGGTTCGGTTGTCAACCGCAGCACATGGTCGTTGAGTGCAGGCGCCAGTCGTTTCTTATCACGCTCAAGCAAATCGATTCGAACATCCTTGATGGCGCTCAGCCGCGCTTCGTTGACATCGAATCCGACGACCTTGGCGCCGGCATCGGTGAAGGACAGCGCGGTGGGAACTCCGACATAGCCCAGACCCACTACCGCTATAGATCTGCCACCCAGAGCATTTCGCGTTCTAGGTCGACTGTCGGCTGTTGTTTCAAATTCGGTTCCCACAAGTCCCCCCATTAGAGTTGGTAATTCGTTGCGCTGACACATTGCACTGATCCATCGGTCCGTCCATAGATCGCCCATTCAGCAGTGCGCTCACCAACGAGATTGAAGGAGCCGGACAAGTACTGAGCAGATATGTGGTCGTCCACTGTTATTCGATTGCCCGCGATAGTGGCGTGCCAGCCAGCCATATTGAGAGCGTCTCGCGCTGCGCCGATCGAGGTCGCGCGCTGCAGTATCGCAGCTACGCGATCGCAAGTCTCAGTAGGTACGAGGGACTCGACGCCAGCCGTCCAACTCGACTTCGCTACCGGCCGAAGTACACTCGGCGCCGGAGGAAGAGGGATGGAGACTTCTGCACCTGTTTGTCGCCTGTCTCTGCGGGGTACTTCCGAGATCGTCATTGCCTGTCCTCACCTCTCGCGGTACAAGACGACAGCGCGAAATGTTCGAAGTATGATCTTGATATCGAGCCACAACGACCAGTTCTCGATGTAGAAGTTGTCGTAGCGGCATCTGTCGGCTATGGACGTATCTCCCTTTAGACCACTGACTTGCGCAAAACCCGTCAACCCGACTTGAACTCGGTGCCGATGTGCGTAACGGTCGAACTGTGTGGAGAACTGTTCAACGAAATGGGGACGTTCTGGCCGAGGTCCGACGATTGTCATATCGCCGCGAAGGATGTTCCACAGCTGCGGCAACTCGTCAATGGACGTCGAGCGCAGGAACTTTCCGACCGGGCCAACTCGACTATCTGCTGAGACATTCCATTGTGTGGCCGATTCAGCTTCGTTCGCCGGCCTCATCGATCGAAATTTCAAAAGTTCAAAGGTGCGGCCGTCGCGGCCGACACGGGTTTGCCGAAAGATGACGCCTGGGCCGCCTTCTACCCGGACCGCCAGGGCGGCCACTGCCAGAACGGGAGACAGGATCAGTAGAGCGGCTCCAGCGGAGACAATGTCGAACAATCTCTTAATGATTCGCGCAGGGCCTCGAAGATTGGGGTTACGGATTCTCATTATGGGGATGGAGCCGATATGGTCAGCCGTGCCGGTCAGGGTGTGGAAATGGTGAAGTCTCGGCACTACGAGCAGCTCGGCCGTGAGGCCAACTTCAGTACGAACTGCGTCAATAAGTGCACGCTCGTCGAAGTCGCCGTCGGCGACGAGGATCGTGTCAGCGCCGCTGGTGATCATCGCCATGTCCAAGTCCGCTAGTCGGCCAAGCTGCGGCAGCACCTCGGCGGCTACGCAGCCGCGACTGTCGTCAACAAATCCAATAGGCACTAAGCCGTACTCACGGTGATCAGCGAGAGTCTTTGCGATTTCGGTCGCAGTCTGGCCGCCTCCTATGAGGACGGTCGGATGTCGCGCGATGCCGATTTTCCGACCGAATCCGACCAAGCGGGTCGTGATCAAGCGTCCGACGATGACGAGTGCAATGGCTTGACAAGCAGTCTCGAGGAATATCAGCACTTGCGGCTTGGCATGCAGGTGGAGAACCACCGCCGCTATCGCCGCCGACGTGGCAAGCAGCCGGGTGACGATTGACGGCAACTCATCCATCACGCTGAGATGCAGCGGCGCGACATAACGAGCGCCACCGGTAAGCAGCAGCGTTCCCAACACCGCCATGGCGAGAATCGTCAGTGGCTGCGGCGGCCGCCACATCATCGGTGCGATCAACATCAGGAAGTCAACGACCGGTACGACCATCCACGCTCGCACACGGCCCAGGTAGCCGACCCCCGATGGTCCAGCGACCCTGGAGACCAAGCCAGCGGGCGGCAGCACGTCAACGGAGCGCTGAAAGGTATCGCCGACGAGGAGACCTGCGACACCGTGCACGCTGGTCACCGTCGGTTCCGCGTATGAACTCGGCGTAGCACGCGAAGACTTCTTGGTGTCCGCCATGCGGGGTATGGGGTCTGCCGCGGGATCGACAACGGTCATCGACCTACGCCACCTATCGAGACTTGGGACAAATTTACGAAAACGTTAATGGGCAAACGGCCCGGGAGCCAGCCTGACGTCGGCCGCTTTCGCGAAAACCGTGCACCGCATGGTCCGAACAGCGTGACTGCCTCATCGCCCATGCTGTCGCACACCCCTTGTCACTGCCTGTCATCAATTTGCCGATTAACTGCGGCCGACCGAGAGTATCGCACCATAGAGCAAGTCGTTCATTTTTCCTGCGATACATCGCCCGATAGGCGTTGATCAGCATGTTAGTTCCTAAACGGCAGCCTCGGAAGCCTCTTGACGCATCTTCTCGACTATTCGCCAGAGAGATCGGCCGTCTCGGCTATTGCTGCAGGTAAGAGCGATTTTTTTAGCAATGCGCCCATATGGATGGCGGTAAGACCAGGCTGGAGGGCACACGTCCGAATGCGACGGTTTTCGTGATTTGAAATGTTTGCTGAACCAGATACGTAGGGCGAGTTTTACGTATGGCCCGGAGCTCCTTGCAGGCTCTAGCGGTGAAGCCGAAGGGTCACGTCGGCAGTGCCAGCGCCCGCACCTACGCTGTTTCAGCAAACTTTTCTTGCGATGTCGTCGTCAATGGAGGAGCCGGGCACGGTGGCCCCTCGGTTTTGCATCGACACGCGACGCGCTTGACCCTTGCCATAACGACGCCCGGACGTCCGGTTCGCACTTGGGAGAGCACTACACCTTCGCCTCAACCTTTGATCGCCGAAAATTTGCCACGGCGATAATTTGAGTACGCGTTGCGCCACCTGAGCACCAGCCCCGCGTGACGGGCCGGATACTAGATACGATCCGGCTTACACCCGGCAGGGATAGACGCCTCGACAAATCGACAGGATAAGGAGCGCCGTCCTGCACGTACTCTTCGTTTGCACCGGAAACATCTGCCGTTCGCCCACCGCAGAACGCTTGGCGACCGCATACGCCCATGAGATCGGCATCGACACGTTCTCCGCTTCGAGCGCGGGAACTCGGGCCGCTTTGGGACAACCCATTCATCCCGAGGCGGAGTCGGTACTTGTGAGGCTTGGTGGAGATCCTTCAGAATTTGCTGCCAGACAACTCACCGAGAAAACTGCCACAGGGGCCGACCTCATCCTCGCTATGACGAGCACACACCGGGCGGCGGTTCTCGAAGTTGCTCCGCAAAAGCTGAAACGTACCTTCACCCTGATCGAGGCCGCACGGTTGATCACCGAGCAAAATGCACGCACTCTTGCAGATCTCGCTAATTTTCGGCCATACCTGGACGCCAGTGACAACGTGGATATCGCCGACCCGATTGGTCAGAGTCCGGAGGTATTCGCCGCGATCGGTGACCAGATCGCTGCGGCGCTGCCGCCGATACTAGAACTTTGCCGCGCTTAATGGCTCTGCGCGCCAGAGACCGCCGACGTGGCCCGGCATGGTCTCGACCGGTATCGCTGACCACGTCTTTCGCCATACTGATGCTCGGCTACGCCGTAATCGCAGTACTCATACGCGGGCTGCCGCTGTCGAACCTGCCGGCACTCCTTACCGTCGTCAGCCTCCCCTATGTGCCGCTGGGAGTCCTGGCTGCAGTGTCTGCGCTGCTGCTGTGCCGCCGAGCACTTCTCGCTCTCGCAGCGGCAGCCATCCTGGCGATCACCCTCGCAGTGCAGGTTCCGTGGTACTTCGGCGGACACGGCGTCGATAGCGACCAAGCTCTGAGCGTCCGCGTGCTGTCGTCGAACCTGCGCTACGGACAGGCCGATCCGACGTTCTTCGTCCAACTGGCCGAAACAAGTGCCGATGTCATCACGGTGTCCGAGTTGACGGTGGAAGCCGTCGAGAGATTCGACCGAGCAGGCCTCCGCCGAGCCTTTCCATACTCGTCACTCTTGCCGCGTCCGCGAGCAGACGGCATCGGGCTGTGGAGTCGGTATCCGATCACCGTTGTGCCCACTTCCGAGCACGGAAGCAACTCCACCACAGTCCGCTTGGCCATCCCGGGAGTTCAGCACGACCCCATCCTTTCCAGCGTCCACCTGATGTCCCCCATCGCCGGCGACGAGAACACCTTCGCCGACTGGGACCGCAAGATCACCGCAGCCAAGTCCGAATTCGCCGCTTACGCCGAGGCTGCGGGTCCGGCCGCGGTCATCATCGCCGGCGACTTCAACAGCACTGTGGACATGCGGCAGTTCCGCGATCTGCTCGACGTCGGATACCAGGAAGCGGTGCGCCAGACAGGCGCCGGCTTCGGCCCGACGTACTCACCGCACCCGCGCATCCCACCCCTGATCACGATCGACCATGTGCTGACCCGCAATTCGACGCCGACGTCCATCCACACCGTCGACGTACCCGGGTCCGATCACCGAGCGCTACTGGCCACCGTGGCCGTCCCGCTTGATCCGCCCACACCCTGAGCGGGCTACCTGCCGAACAGCCCCCGCAACGCCCCCAGCACCCCGGGACGCCGGAAGCCGGTGCACTCCCCCGGCGCGCACAACGCGCACTCGGCGCCCGAACGATAGTGCTCGTGCGCGGCCCGCTCATGCCCGCACCGACAGATTCCGCCAGTCACCGGGCCGATCCTATGCGCTGCAGCACCGATGCTTGGTCACACCGTCGTCGACGCGCAGCAAGATGCCCCCGCACCGAAGTGCGGGGGCATCAGGCTCAACTGTGGGAAGCGGGCTCAGGCCTGCTCGTCCGCGGTGAAGTTGCGGGTGACCGCGGGATCCACCGGGATGCCGGGGCCGGTCGTGGTCGAGACGGTGACCTTCTTCAGGTAGCGACCCTTCGACGACGACGGCTTGGCACGCAGCACCTCGTCGAGGGCTGCGCCGTAGTTCTCGGCCAGCTTCTCGGCGTCGAACGACGCCTTGCCGATCACGAAGTGCAGGTTGGCCTGCTTGTCGACGCGGAAGTTGATCTTGCCACCCTTGATATCGGTGACAGCCTTGGCCACATCCGCGGTCACGGTGCCCGTCTTCGGGTTCGGCATCAGGCCACGGGGGCCCAGCACGCGGGCGATACGCCCGACCTTGGCCATCTGGTCAGGGGTCGCGATGGCCGCATCGAAGTCCAGGAAACCGCCCTGGATCTTCTCGATCAGGTCATCGCTGCCGACGATATCGGCGCCGGCAGCGGTAGCCTGCTCGGCCTTCTCACCCACGGCGAACACCGCGACGCGCGCGGTCTTACCGGTCCCGTGCGGCAGGTTGACGGTGCCGCGCACCATCTGGTCTGCCTTACGCGGATCGACGCCCAGCCGGATGGCCACCTCGACGGTCGCGTCCTGCTTCTTCGACGACGTGTCCTTGGCCAGGCGGGCCGCCTGCAACGGGGTGTAGAGATTGTCGCGGTCCACCTTTTCGGCGGCCTCGCGATAGGCCTTACTGCTCTTGCTCATTGGTGTCTCCAGTTCAGAGGGTGTGGTTGCCGGGCCGAAGCGGGCCCTCCCACGAAATGCTTGGTGCTAATTACTCGACGGTGATGCCCATGGAGCGGGCGGTGCCTGCGATGATCTTCGCCGCGGCGTCGATGTCGTTGGCGTTGAGGTCTTCCTTCTTGGTCTCGGCGATCTCGCGCACCTGATCCCAGGTCACCTTGGCGACCTTGGTGGTGTGCGGGGTGCCGGAGCCCTTCTGCACGCCTGCAGCCTTGAGCAGCAGCTTGGCGGCGGGCGGGGTCTTCAGGGCGAACGTGAAGGTGCGGTCCTCGTAGACGGTGATCTCCACGGGGATGACGTTCCCGCGCTGCGACTCGGTCGCGGCGTTGTACGCCTTGCAGAACTCCATGATGTTGACGCCGTGCTGACCGAGCGCCGGACCCACCGGCGGAGCAGGGTTGGCCTGCCCGGCCTGGATCTGGAGCTTGATCAGCCCGGAAACCTTCTTCTTCGGGGCCATGCTCTGGTTTTTCCTTCTCTCTTGGGCCCAGCCGATATCCGGGCCCGAAAACTAAATCTTGGCGACCTGGGTGAACGTCAGCTCGACCGGCGTCTCGCGGCCGAAGATCGACACCAGCACCTTGAGCTTCTGCTGCTCGGCGTTGACCTCGCTGATCGAGGCCGGCAGCGTCGCAAACGGGCCGTCCATCACGGTCACCGACTCGCCGACCTCGAAGTCGACCAGAATCTCCGGACGCTCCAGCGTCGCCTCGCTCGATGCGGCGGCAGCGGCCTTGGTGGAGGCCGGCTTCTTGGCCGCGGCAGGCGGCAGCAGGAACTTCACCACGTCATCGAGCGTCAGCGGCGACGGCTTGGACGTCGCACCCACGAAGCCGGTGACACCGGGGGTGTTACGCACCGCGCTCCACGACTCGTCGGTCAGGTCCATCCGGACCAGGATGTAGCCGGGCAGCACCTTGCGGTTGACCTGCTTGCGCTGGCCGTTCTTGATCTCGGTGACCTCTTCGGTGGGCACCTCGACCTGGAAGATGTAGTCACCGACGTCGAGGTTCTGCACGCGGGTCTCGAGGTTGGCCTTCACCTTGTTCTCGTAACCGGCGTACGAGTGGATGACGTACCAGTTGCCGGGACGCGTCCGCAGATCCTTCTTCAGGGCGGTCGCCGGATCCTCGTCCTCGGCAGCAGCCTCGGCCGCGGGAGCCTCGGTCTCGGTGATCTCCTCGGCAGCTGCCGCTTCATCGATCACGTCGACGATGGCTTCACCCTCGGGGGTGTCGGCGTCGAAATTTTCGTCGCCGTCGAAGCTAGTCACGCTTGTCAGTCCTCTCTCAAACTTCCGGGTCAGCCGAAGATGATTCCCACGAGCCGCACGAGCCCGAGATCAGCCAATCCGATCAGCGTCACCATGAACGCCAGGAACACCAGGACCACTGTCGTGTAGGTGACCATCTGTTTACGGTTCGGCCAGATGACCTTCCGCAGTTCGGTGATGACCTGCTTCAGGTAGTTCCAGACGAAGACGAACGGGTTGACCCGCGAGCCTTCTTTCTTCACAGCCTTGGGCGCCTTGGTGCGCTTGGCTGCCTTCTCGTCCGAGTCGGTGCCTGCGTCACTCGCGTCGACGGTCTCCGTGTCGGCAGTGGTATCGGCATCGTCATCGATGACGTCGACGGCCGCACGACGGGTCCGCTTTCCGGTCGGGCGCAGCGGTCGGGCTGCTGCGGCGGGCTGGCCGGCCGTCTCGCCGCCCTCGGGCGCCTCGTCTGCCGAAGGCCCCAGTGCCGGCTTGTCGTCGCTCACCGCATGCCTTTCGTCTGGTTACGTGTGGTCACCTTCTAAGTGTCCACACTTGTCGAGTATTCAGTTGAGCAGGGGCGACAGGACTTGAACCTGCAACCTGCGGTTTTGGAGACCGCTGCTCTGCCAATTGAGCTACGCCCCTCTGTTCAGGGCCTCACACAGTTGCGCGCTCTCCGATCGGCCGATTGACGAACCGACGGACAGCGCGCTGTAGTGGGAAAACCCCGAGGACCGAGTGTACATCGGTCCAAGTACTACTTACTAATCCCCTCTACCAATCCCATCTCAGCCGTGCCCTACCCGGCCGCGGTCCGCAGCACCTGGCCGGACTCGCGGTCGTAGCGCACCGACACCGAGTTGTCGCCCTCGTGCCCCATCAGCGTGGTGTACGCCTCCATGACCACGACGCCGTTCTCGTCGCGAAGGATATTTCGTGTCACGACGATATCGGCATTGAACCGATTCTCCACGGACATGATCTCCAGCTCGGCGTTCAGGTGATCACCCACCCGGATCGGCTGGTGGTACACGAACCGCTGGTCGACCTGGATGATCTGCATGGTCTCCATGCCGACGTCGACATTGCGGAAGAAGTCCTGCTGCACCAGGTTGGCCAGGATCGAGACGAACGTCGGACCCGCGACCAGCCGGTCGTGGCCCAGCTCGGCGGCCGCCTCTTCGTGCAGCGATGCCGGATGCTCCGACTTAACGGCCTTGGCGAACATCTTGACCTGCTCGCGACCGACGATGAAGACCTCGGGGTATTTGTAGACGATCCCCCGGATGTCCGCTTTGAGAGCCATGGTCAGGCCAGCTTCGCGATGGCGATGGCGCGGCCGAAGATCTTCTTGCCGCCGGTCGTCGCGGACAGCGCGATCGTCACGGACTTGGTGTCGGCATCCACCGACTTCACCCGGCCGTTGAACACCAGCTCGGCGCCGACACCGTCATTGGGGACGGGGACCACCGCGGTGAACCGGACGTTGTACTCGGTGACCGCGGCCGGGTCGCCCACCCATTCGGTGACGTAGCCGCCGCCGAGGCCCATGGTCAGCATGCCGTGGGCGATGGCGGTGTCCAGACCGACCTGCTTGGCGATCTCGTCGTCCCAGTGGATCGGGTTCAGGTCGCCGGATACGCCGGCGTAGTTGACCAGGTCCTGACGGGTCAGCGGAATCACCTTCTCCGGAAGGGTGTCTCCCACGCTGACCGAACTGAATTCACGCAGTGCCATCTGAAAAGCCCTCTTCTCCGTCGCCCGAACGCCCGGCAAGGGTCGTCAAGGCCTCCTGGACAACCTCACCCTTGTCGTTGGTGATGATGTTCTTGGTGACGATGATGTCGGTGCCGTGCGCCTGACGCACCGAATCGACGTACACATCGCAGTGCAGCCGGTCTCCTACGCGGATCGGCCGGACAAATGTGAACGCCTGGTCCACCTGAACGATCTGGGCGTCGTGGATACCGATGTTGGCGTGCTCGAAGAACGCGATCTGGGCGGTGTACCCGAAGGTGCTGATGAAGGTCAGCGGCGCCGGCAGGGCCGAGTGGCCCAGCTCGGCGGCGACAGCTTCGTCCTGGAAGTACGCGGCGTCGTTCTTGACCGCTACGGCGTACTCGCGCACCTTTTCGCGCCCGACCTCATATGCATCGGGATAGCGATAATGCATCCCGACGAGATCGGTCGACAGAGCCACGACGAACGGTCAGCGGGACTCTTTGTGCGGCTGGTGGTGACCGCAGTTCGGGCAGAACTTCTTGATCTCCAGCCGATCGGGGTCGTTCCGACGGTTCTTCTTGGTGATGTAGTTACGGTGCTTGCACACCTCGCAGGCCAAAGTGATCTTCGGCCGTACGTCGGTACTCGACGCCACGTCTCTTGCCTCTCGTTGTTCTGCCTGTAGCGGTGGGGAGGCTCGATCTCCCGACCTCACGATTATGAGTCGTGCGCTCTAACCAGCTGAGCTACACCGCCCCGATCGACGCAGGCGGAGCTCCGCCAGGCGCGTCCACCGAGCCCCCTAACGGAATCGAACCGTTGACCTTTTCCTTACCATGGAAACGCTCTGCCGACTGAGCTAAGGGGGCCTTGCACTACCTCTGGCCGTAGGGCCTTAAAGAGGGTACATTCTCGCCGTTCCCGCTACCAAAACGGCTGGTCTGAGGCCGGTTTTCTGCTGTTCACGAGGGTCCGCCCGGGCCGTCCGGGCCAAGATTCACACCAGGGACAGACCTGGGTGATCTGCCGTCCCTCATGTGAATCTCACGCTGCCCGCCCGCCACGGCGTGACAGCATTGCCTCCACTCGCGCCAGGGTGACCGGCAGCGGATCCTCGGCGATGACCCGAAGGACGTTCCACTCCAACCGGGCAAGCGCGCGATTCACCATCTGATCCCTGACGTAGGTCAACCGGTCGGTCTGATGGTGGCGACCGTCGTATTGAATACCGACCTTCATGTCCTCCCACCCCATATCGACCTTGGTCACCAGAGCGCCTGCCTCATCGAACACCGGGATCTGCGTCCCGGTAGGGGCCATGCCGGCATCGGTCAACGCCAATCGGAGCCACGTTTCGCGTGGTGACTCCGCACCGGTGTCGGCCAGCGACAGGGCAACCTGCAACCGTCGGATGTTGCGCGCTGCCGGATAGCGCTCGATCAACGGCAGGACATCCTTTACGTCGAAACGTGTGCCCCAGAGCAGCGCATCGATCCGTTGCACGGCCTCGTCCCGCGGCAGATGCCTGCCGAGATCGAAGATTGTCCGAGCAGCCGTGGCAACCGCAATACCGCTGATCGTCGTCACCTCCTCCGGGGCGTAGGCGTCCCGGTAGACGATCACGCCCGCGGGAGGCCGGGTGCTGCGCCCGAGCAACTCGATCGGAACGTCGTCACCGACCCAGAATGCGCGATGCAATGCCGAGGCTGCGACTCCGGTAACAATCCCCTTGCGGCGCGACCACAGATGTGCGGCGATCGACCGATCCGTCAGCGTCGGGTCACTCGGACCGTAGACGTCCGGAGCCAGCCGGGTGAAGTGACGCCGCAGGTCGTTGCGAGTCACGCGGCCCGCAGCCAATGCCTCGCTGCCGATGAACACCTTCATGGCCCGATGCTCACACTCGACACCGACACCGTGGCCGAGATTCACATCAGGGACGCGGTCGCATGTCAGAACGACCATGATGTGAATCTCGGCCCAATCCAGACGAACTACGACAGCAGCCAGTCGTTCGGGCTGAACAGCTCGCTGTGCACCCGGGTGACCCCGCGGGCCAGCAGCTGATCACGCACCGCGCGGACGAACCCGTCGTTACCGCACAGGTAGACCTCGGCGTCCTCGGGCAGCTGCACGCCGTCCAGCGACATCAGGTCCTCGTACCAGAGCTGCAGGGTGGCGTTGGGCAGTGCGTCGACCAGCTCGCGCTGGCGTTCCCGCAGCGGGTGGGTCTGCTCACTGCGATCGGCGTGCAACACCTGCACGTGGGTATCGGCGGGCAGCGCCTCCAGGATGCCGATCATCGGGGTGATGCCGATCCCGGCGGAGATGAGCACAAGCGGCACACCGGGTGTGGGCGCGGGCAGGTCGCCGAAGGGCACCGTCACATCCAGCAGATCGCCGACGCGCAGGTTGTCGCGGATCCACTCCGACACCTCACCTGCGGGCTTGACCGCGAAGGTCAACTGCCCGTCGCCCGGCTTGTTCACCAGGCTGTACTGACGCAGCTGGCGAGCCCCGTCGGGCAGTGTCACACCGACCGAAACATATTGTCCGGCGCCGAAATCCAGATCGGAGGCGACGCTGACCAGCACCGCACCCGAGGGGTCGTCGACCCGGGCGGTCACCTGGGCGCGCCGGTAGACGTCACCGGCGGGCACCCCGGCCTGCTCGTACAGGCCGCGCTCCATGTCGATCAGGGTGTTCGCCATGATCCAGTAGACGCGGTCCCAGGCCTCGGCCACCTCGGCGGTGACGGTCTCGGCGCCCAGCACCTCCACGATCGCGGCGAACAGGTGCTCGTGCACGATCGGGTACTGGTCGGCCGTCACGCCCAGCGACGCGTGCTTGTGCCCGATCCGCGAGAGCAGCTCGGCGGGATGCGGCAGGTTCGGATCGACCAGGTGTGTCGCAAACGTCGCGATCGACGCGGCCAGCGCCCGCTGCTGTGCACCCTGGGCCTGATTACCCCGGTTGAACAGATTGCGCAGCAGCGCCGGGTGTGCGGCGAAGAGCCTCTTGTAGAAGGAGCTGGTGATGGCGTCGATATGGGCGCCCACCAGTGGCAGCGTGGCCTTGATCATCTCGGCGTGCGCGGGCTGCAGTTCCTCGGGGGCAACGACGACGGTCATGGGGTGTTCCTTCCTGCGATTTCCAACGGGAGTGTCACTACCGGCAGCAAGCCGCTGCCGGTCAGGTCGCCGAGGGTGTGGTTGTCCAGCTCTCGGTAGAAGGCCTCTTTGGCCTCGGCCAGCACCCGGCGCAGTCGGCAGCCGGCGATCAGCGGGCACGGCCGGTCCCCGGCGCAGTCGATCACCTCGGCGTCGCCTTCCAGGCGGCGCACCAGCCAGCCCAGTGACACCGTGCGCCCGTCCTCGGTGAGCGAAAGCCCGCCCACGCGACCGCGTTTGGCGTTGACCATGCCGAGGTCGACAAGCCGGGCGACGGCCTTGGCGACGTGATGTTCGGAGGCGTCGGCGCCGGTGGCGATCGAGCGGGTGGTGATGCGGCGTTCGGCGGCGTCCCCCGCGGCCAGCAGCATCATCGTGCGCAGACCCAGGTCGGTGAACCGGGTGAGTTGCATGGCGCTGACGCTACAAATCCTGCATCTGAAATACCAGATAACGGGGCAGTGGCTTTAAACACGCGCTGACGTGCGGTTTTTAGACCTGCAGTTTCGGGCGTCCACGCGCCTACCCATAAGGTGTTGCGCATGGCTTCCGACGCTGATCGCCTGTACTTCCGCCAGCTGCTGTCGGGTCGCGACTTCGCGGCCGGCGACCCGATCGCCCAACAGATGCGCAACTTCGCCTACCTGATCGGTGACCGCGAGACCGGCGACGCCGTCCTGGTAGACCCGGCGTACTCGGCGGGCGAGCTGGTCGACGCCCTGGAGGCCGACGGCATGCGGCTGTCCGGCGTGCTGGTCAGCCATCACCACCCCGACCACGTCGGCGGCACCATGATGGGCTTCACACTGGCCGGCGTCGCCGAGCTGCTTGAGCGGGTCAGCGTCCCGGTACACGTCAACGCCCTTGAGGCCGAATGGGTTTCCAATGTCACCGGCATCGCGGTGAGCGAGCTGACCGGCCACCAGCACGGCGACAAGGTCAGCGTGGGCAGTATCGACATCGAATTGCTGCACACCCCCGGACACACCCCGGGCAGCCAGTGTTTCCTGCTCGACGGCCGACTGGTCGCCGGCGACACCCTGTTCCTGGAGGGCTGCGGGCGCACCGACTTCCCAGGCGGCAACGTCGACGATATGTTCGCAAGCCTGCAGAAACTGTCGAAGCTGTCCGGCGATCCGACCGTGTTCCCCGGCCACTGGTATTCCGCCGAGCCGAGCGCCCCGCTGTCGGACGTGAAGCGCTCCAACTACGTCTACCGCGCCAGCAATCTGGACCAGTGGCGCATGCTGATGGGCGGCTGACCTCATCCGCTGACCGGCGATAATTTCGCGACCGTTTGCTGGCTGGACTATTGTGCGAGGTCACAGCGCTCTCGGGCGCGCGTTAGGGAGGAAACCCCGCATGACGACACCGCCGACCGCGGCCGGCTGGTACCCGGATCCCGACGGTTCCGGAGGTCAACGTTATTGGGACGGCACGGAGTGGACCGCCCAGCGCCCCGAGGGACCCGAGTTCACCGAAGAGACGTCGGCCTGGCCCGCAGAGTTGCCGCCGTGGCCCGAAGACGTGATGGCGATGCCGTCCTGGGAGGACGCCGGCAAGGGTGAGCCACCCGTCATCGCCGCCGACCCGCAACCGGAGCCAGAGCCCGAGATCGCTCCCGAGGCCGAGTCTGCGGACGGATATGCGCACGACCAGGATGAGCAGGACCAGCCGGTAGCCTCGGAATACGAAACAGAACCCGAACCCGAACCGGCCGTCGACGCGCCGGCCGAGGCACCCGAGCCGAGCGAGCAGCCCGCCGACGACTGGCCACAGCCGGACCTCACCATTCCGACCGTGACGCCCACGACCCCCGCCTTCGACCAGACCACCGCGGTGGTGCCGACCCTTCCACCGCCTGCCGAACCCGTCGCGTTCGGGGATGTCGGGGCCATCGAGGCCAAACCCGCGCCGAAGAGCCCGCTCAAGGGCTACCTGCTGGGCGTTGCGGCGTTGCTGATCGTGTTGGTCGGCGTGCTCGTCTGGGCCTTCGCGTTCGCCGATCCGGGCTCCGGATCCCCCGCCGCCACTGGTACGGATGGGACCGTGGAGACCGATGGGGCCACTGCGCCCGCCGTTCCCACGACGGATTCCGCCGACGCCGGTGACGCGGCCGCCCCGGCCGAAGGATCGGTCGTCGACGGTGACGTGACGATCACCCAGAACGGCGTCGATACCGTCCCGACGGTGTCTGCGGTCGACAACGAATTCCTCACCAAGACGGCAACCGGAAAGTTCGTCCTGGTCAAGCTGACGTTCCTCAACAACGGCCAGTCCCCCGCCACGTTCCTGTCCGACCAGCAGGTATTGACCGCGGGCGGGCAGCCGTACTCGCCCGATACCGAGGCGACCTTCTACCTCAACGGGATTTCGGCGGTGCTGTATCCGGGCGAGCCGGTGCAGGTGACCGTCGCCTACGACATCCCCGCCGACAGCAACCCGGAGTTCATCCAGGTCTCCGGTGACCTCGGCAGCGCCGGCGGACGGATTGCGCTGAACTGACCGAAATAGCTCGGCCGACTGCCGGCCGTGCGTTTTCCGGCCGACTTCCGACGAATTCCGTCGCACATGGCGGTTTAGACACCGAAATTCGTCGACAAAGCTATCGTCATGGGCGAGATTCCGCCTAGGTTGCGACGAGCGAGCTTGGCAGAATGATTCGCCAGGATTCGATTCAAGTGCATACCGGGGGGTTGCCGTGACGAATATCGTGCTGTGCTTCGACCAAGCGGGGGAAACCAACGCCGCGGCGCTGTTCCGCCGCGTCGACCCCGCCGACCAGATCAGCTGGCACCGGCACACCAGCCGACGCGCCGAGCAGGCCCGCCAGGCGGTGGCGGCGGCCTACGACTTCCTCACCGAGCACTGGCATCCGGGCGACCCGGTGTACGTCTTCGGGGCCGGCAGCGGCGCGGCATGCGCACAGGCCCTGGCCCGGCTGCTGGGCGCCATCGGCGTGCTCGACGGCGAGCTGCGCGATTACATGCTGTCGACCTACGCCCTGCCCCGCACCGAACGGTCGGCACAGGAATGGCGCCGAGTCACCGAGGTGGTCGCCGGGCTGGCCGAGCACGACGATATCGCGGTGCCGGTGCGCTTCCTCGGGTTGTGGGACAGCGCACCCATCCGTGGGGCGGGCGGGCCCGTGGCCGTCGTCGAGGGCCGCCACGCCCTTGCCATCGACGGTGGCACGTCACTGCAACGCGTCGACGGCGTGGACGAGGTGTGGTTTCGCGGAACCCACCGGGACATCGTCGGCGGCGCCCTGACCCTGGAGTGGATGCTCGACGGCGCCGCACGGGCCGGTCTGCGACTGGACACCGCCCCGTCGGTGCACGCCGAGGCCGAGAGTTCGGCGCTGACGCTGGCGCTGCGCACGCTTCCCGAGGCCGCGGCGGTGCATGCCAGCGTGCAGATGCACCTGCACAACCACCCGCGGTACTGGCGGCGCCTGCCCGCTCGGGTCCAATGGCACGACCTCGACTGGCTCGACCGTGGCGAGCGCCTGCTGGCCGCCGAACGCACAGCACCGACACCGGCGATGGCGCTGGCAACTGCCTCCTAGAACACGTCCTAGCAACGCCGTGCACCACATCGTGTGCGATCATCAGCGAAGTTCTCTATTCGCTTTCGATGACACGAGGTCACGGTGGACTGGTTCGAAGATCGGTGGGCCGACCTGTCCGGCCTCGGCTCGACGGGATGGTTGGCGATCGCGGCGTGGGCAGGGTTGACCCTCGCGCTCGCGGCGCTGATCTTCACCGCCCGCACATTGAAGCGAAACCGCCAGCTCAGAAGCGATGAAATACGGCCGCACGTGTCCGTATTCATCGAACCCCACCCGACCGACTGGCATGTCATCGAGCTGGTGGTGCGTAACTTCGGGCAGACCGCGGCGCAGGACATCCGACTCGAGTTCGCCACCCCGCTGACCGTCGGGCGTTACGAGGACGGCTATCCCGACCGGTTGCCCGAGATCGCCGAATTGACGCTGCCCAGCGAACTCCCCGTGTTGGCGCCCGGGCAAGAGTGGCGAACGGTGTGGGACTCGGCGATCAGCCGCGCGGAGTTCGGCGAGCAGATCGGCTCCCGGTTCGAAGGCACCGTCCGATACCGGGCCGACACCCGCAACTTCGAATCCGCCGTCGTCCTGGACTGGGCGACACTGCAACCGGTGCAGCGCCTCGAACTGCTGACCACCCACGACCTGGCCAAGCGGGAGAAGCAGAAGCTGGAGCTGCTGCGCAGCGTGCTCACCTACTTCCACTACGCGTCCAAGGAGACCCGGCCCGAGGTGTACCGGGCGGAGATCGAGCGGATGAACCAGGCGGTGCGCGAAACCCAAGACCGCTGGCGCACCCGGCAGAGCGACGACACCACCCAACTCGACTTCCCATGGAACAACGCTTCACCCCACAACGGCGGCTCATCGAACAACGGGGGCCAGACCGCACAGCAGCAGCCCACCGGACGGCATCACTCCAGCCCCGCCATCGGAATTCGCGAGCACGCTCCGTAACATCCGGACCTATGACCGCCACCTATGCCGTGCACGAAGCCGTCGCCACCATCACCCTGGACGACGGCAAGGTCAATGCGCTCTCACCGGCGATGCAGGCCGCCATCAACACCGCGTTCGATCAGGCGGCCGCCGATGTCGCCGCCGGAACCGTCAAGGCCGTGGTGCTGGCGGGTAACGGGCGGGTGTTCAGCGCCGGTTTCGAACTCAGCGTCTTCGCCTCCGGCGATGCCGACGCCGGGTACGGCATGCTGCGCGGCGGATTCGAACTGGCGCTGCGGGTGCTGACCTTCCCGGCCCCGGTGGTGATGGCCTCGACCGGGCCCGCGATCGCCATGGGATCGTTTTTGATGCTGACCGGTGACCACCGGGTCGGATCGGTGAAGTCGCGCTTCCAGGCCAACGAGGTGGCCATCGGCATGGTCATCCCCCAGGCCGCCCTGGAGATCATGCGGATGCGGCTGACCCCGCCGGCCTATTCGCGCGCGGTATCGGTGGCCGCCGTGTTCGCCGGCGACGCGGCGATCGACGCCGGTTGGGCGGACGAGATCGTCGAGCATGACACCGTGCTGACGCGCGCCCAGGAGATCGGCGCCGAATACGCCGCCACCCTGAACCTGAAGGCCCACCTGGCCAGCAAGCTCAAGGCCCGCCAGATCGCGATCGATGCGATTCAGGCTGGTATCGACGGGCTGGCCGAGGAGTACAAGAAGTCGACGAGCTAGCAGTCGCCGCGCTTGTTGACCGCGATCGCGGTCCATGTCTTGGCGCTGAGGCTCTTGCCCGCCGCCGGCTGCTGCTTGCAGACATCCCACATGCTCGGAGCCCGGATGGTCCAGCTCTCCACGTAGGCGTTGATGACCTCCAGCTCCGGACCGCCGGCATCCTTGACCGTCGTGTCGTACAGCGCCTGTGCATCGGCCAGGCTCAGCCCCCGCAAATTGGGCATCGTCCATGCCGTCGCAGCCGACGCGGTCGGGGCGCCCGCCACCGACAGCGCAAGGACCGCAGCTCCGCTGACTGCAAGTGTCCTGATCAACGCCAACTCCCTCTGTCGTCGTGCCGTGGCACGCGTCGTCGTCCCCGGCAGCCTAGACCGACCGCGCGGGTGTTTTCCCGACCTTCACCTGTCATGTCTTGCTTTGTGCCCAGCCCGTTACGCTGAGCGGCGATGGCCTTGCACCTGCACCGTGCCGAGCGCACCGATGTGCTCGCCGATGGCCTGGCATCGATGCTCGCCGAGCCGATGGCCGACCCATTCGCCACCGAACTGGTGCTCGTACCCGCCAAAGGTGTCGAACGCTGGCTCGGTCAGCGGCTGGCCAATCGGCTCGGGGTGTGCGCGGGCATCGAGTTCCGCAACCCGCGCTCCCTGCTGGCCGAGCTGACCGGTATCGACACAGGCGATCCATGGGCCCCCGACGCCATGGTGTGGCCGCTGCTGGCGGTGATCGACGACAGCCTGGACGAGCCCTGGTGCACGACGCTGGCCAACCACCTCGGCCATTTCGCCGACGGCGAGGAACGCGAGTTGCGACAGGGCCGCCGCTACGCGGTCGCGCGTCGACTGGCGGGGTTGTTCTCCTCCTACGCACGCCAACGCCCCGGCCTGCTGATCGACTGGGATGACATGCCCGCCGATCTGGCCTGGCAGCGCCCGCTGTGGGAACGGCTGATCGCGCGCGTCGACGCCGCCCCGCCGCATATCGCACACCGCGACGCGGTCGAGAAGTTGCGCACCGCGCCGAGCGCGCTGCCGCCCCGGCTGTCACTGTTCGGCCACACCCGCATCCCGGCCACCGAGATCGAGTTGCTGCAGGCCGTCTCGGCACAGCACGACCTGCATCTGTGGCTGCCCCATCCCAGCGACCCGCTGTGGCGGGCATTGGCCGGCCGGCGCGGCAGCATCCCGCGCCGCGAAGACACCGACCATCGCACCGTCGGACATCCGCTGCTGGCAACCCTCGGCCGTGACCTGCGCGAGCTGCAACGCGGCCTGCCCGTCCCTGATACTGACGAATACCTGCCCGCGACAAGCTATCCCGACACCATGCTGGGCTGGCTGCAGTCCGATATCGCCGCCGACGCGGTGCGCCCGGCGGGCCGGCGTCACCTGCGCACCGACCGCTCCGTGCAGCTCCACGCCTGCCACGGCGCGGCCCGCCAGGTCGACGTCCTGCGCGAGGTCCTGCTGGGTCTGCTCGCCGACGACCCCACCCTGGAACCACGCGACATCCTGGTGATGTGCCCGGACATCGAGACCTACGCCCCGCTGATCACCGCCGGATTCGGCCTCGGTGACGTGGTGCACGACGCGCATCCGGCCCACCGGTTGCGCGTCCGCCTGGCCGACCGCGCGCTGGTGCAGACCAACCCGCTACTGAGCGTGGCCGGTCAACTTCTCACGCTCGCCGGTGGACGCGCCCAGGCCAGCGAGGTGCTGAACCTCGCCGGTGCGGCACCGGTGCGGATGCGCTTCGGTTTCACCGATGACGATCTGGACACCATCACCGCCTGGGTGCGGGAGGCGAACATCCGATGGGGTTTCGACCAGGACCACCGTCGCCCCTACGGGGTCGAATACCTGCACAACACATGGCGATTCGGGCTGGATCGCATTCTGGCCGGTGTCGCGATGTCGGATGACTCGCACGCCTGGCTGGGCACCACACTGCCGTTGGACGATGTCAGCAGCAACCGGGTCGAGCTCGCCGGGCGATTCGCCGACTTCGTCGAACGGCTCACCGATGCGGTACGCGCCATGACGGGCAGCCGGCCGTTGGGCGACTGGCTGCAGACCCTCACCGAGGCGATCGAATCCCTGGCCCTCACCGAGGAGGACTGGCCGGCGGCCCAGGTACACCGCGAGTTCGCCGGTATCGCGGGGAACGCGGCAGGTTCAACGGTTGCGTTGCGGCTCAGCGATATTCGCGCCCTCCTGGACCGCAACCTGGCCGGCCGCCCCACCCGCGCAAATTTCCGGACCGGCACGCTCACGGTGTGCACCATGGTGCCGATGCGTTCGGTTCCGCACCGGGTGGTGTGCCTGGTCGGACTCGACGACGGCGTGTTCCCCCGCCGGGGCGTCGTCGACGGTGACGACATCCTGGCCCGCGACCCGCACACCGGTGAACGCGACACCCGCTCCGAAGATCGACAGCTCCTGCTGGACGCGATAGGCGCGGCCACCGAGACGCTGGTGATCACCTACACCGGCGCCAACGAATACACCGGGCAGCCCCGCCCGCCCGCCGTTCCGATCGCCGAACTGCTCGATGCCGTGCGCAGCACAGCCGAATCGGCCGAGCACCCCGACACCGCAGTGACCCGTCACCCCTTGCAACCCTTCGATATCGAGAACGTCCGCCCGGGCCGCCTGATCCCGGACCGGCCGTTCAGCTTCGATCGGACGGTGCTCGACACCGCCGAGGCGATGGCGGGCCGGCGCAGCGCACAGCCGAGTTTCGTGTCCGGTCCACTGCCCGACAAGCTCGCCGGCGACGTGCCGCTGGCCGATCTGATCGGCTTCTTCAAGAATCCGGTGAAGGGCTTCTTCCGCGCGCTGGACTACACCCTGCCCTGGGATGTCGACGGCGTCTCCGATGTCATGCCCGTCGAGATCGACGCCCTTGCGGAGTGGACGGTCGGTGACCGCATGCTCGGCGACATCATGCGCGGTATGACACCCCAGGATGCCCAGCAGGCCGAATGGCGCCGCGGCACACTGCCGCCGGGCAAGCTCGGGTGGCGGCGCGCCATCGCACTACGCGATCAGGCCGCGTTGCTGGCCGCCGAGGCGCTGCGCTACCGCGGCGCCGACGGTCAGGCCTTCGACGTCGACATCGACCTGGGCGCGGGCCGACGCCTCACCGGCACGGTACCGCTGGTCTTCGGCGAGCGCCTGGTCAGCGTCACCTATTCCAAGCTCGGCGGGCAACACCTGCTGGCGGCCTGGATTCCTTTGCTGGCCTTGACCGCTGCGCGCGGGGCGCACTGGTCGGCGGTCTGTATCGGCCGCCCACCGCGCGGCGTGCAGCCCCGGGTCACCGGTTTGGGCGCACCGCAGGACGCCACGAATCTGCTGCGCGATCTGGTGTCCATGTACGACGAGGGCCGGCGTCGTCCGCTCCCACTGCCCATCAAGACCAGCCATGCCTGGGCCGCGGCCCGCCACGTCGGCGATGATCCGCACCAGCCCGCCTCCTACCGGTGGCGCAACGAGCGCGACGACCCGGCCATCGAACGGGTCTGGGGCCGCGACGCGGCGCTCGAGGATCTCGACGGGTTGCCCGAGTACGCATCCCGGCTGTGGCTACCACTGCTGGACGCCGAGGAGGCGGCCCGGTGAAGACCTTCGACCTGACCGGGCCGCTGCCTGCGCCGGGCAGCACCACGGTGCTGGAGGCCAGTGCGGGTACCGGCAAGACGTTCGCCCTCGCCGGTCTGGTCACCAGGATGGTCGCCGAGGATCGGGCCGGGTTGGACCAGATGCTGCTGATCACCTTCGGCCGCGCCGCCAGCCAGGAACTGCGCGAACGGGTGCGCGGCCAGATCGTCGAGGCCATCGCGGCGTTCGAGGATCCGGGGCTGGCCACCAATGATCTGCTGCGCCATCTGATCGCCGACGATCACCACGGCAGGCATCAGCGACTGCGTGACGCCCTCGCCGGTTTCGACGCGGCGACCATCGCGACCACCCACCAGTTCTGCAGCATCGTGCTGAAATCGCTCGGCGTGGCCGGTGACAGCGACAGCGGTCTGACGCTGGTGGAGAACCTCGACGAGCTGGTATCCGAGATCGTCGACGATCACTACCTGGCCCGGTTCGGCCAGGACGGTGACCACCCCGCGCTGACCTATCGCGACGCCCGGCAACTGGCCAAACAGGTGGTCCGCAACCCCGCCGCGGAACTGCGGCCGTCCGATCCCGACCCCGATTCCGGCACCGCCGTCGCGCTGGCGTTCGCCAGGGACGTGCTGGCCGAGTTGGAGATCCGTAAGCGCCGCAACGGAATTCTGGGTTATGACGATCTGCTGACCCGGTTGGCCGATGCACTGGACGACCCGGATTCCGCGGCCAGGGTGCAGATGCCGCAGCGCTGGCCGGTGGTGATGGTCGACGAGTTCCAGGACACCGACCCGGTGCAGTGGCAGGTCCTGGAGCGGGCCTTCGCGGGGCAGTCCACCCTGGTGCTCATCGGCGACCCGAAGCAGGCCATCTACGGTTTCCGCGGCGGCGATATCGACACCTACCTGCGTGCCGCGCAGACCGCGGGCGACAAGCAGACCCTCGGCACCAACTGGCGCAGCGATGCCGATCTGGTCGAGCGGCTGCAGGTGGTGCTCGGCGGCGCCCAGCTCGGCGGTCCCGAGATCGTCGTGCACGATGTCGAGGCCCACCACCGGGGCACCCGGTTGGCCGGCGCCCCGCGCAACGACCCGTTCCGGTTGCGGGTGGTCTCACGCACCGGGAGCGGTACCCGCACCATCTCGATGGACCGGTTACGCACCCATATCGGTGACGATCTGGCCGCCGATATCGGTGCGTTGTTGAACAGCGGAGCCACCTTCGACGGGCGGCGGCTGCAGGCGCGCGATATCGCGGTGATCGTCGAAACCCATCGGGACGCCAGGGCCTGTGACGCGGCGCTGGCCAAGGCCGGGATCCCGGCGGTCTACACCGGGGACTCGAACGTGTTCGCCTCCCGCGCCGCACACGATTGGCTGTGCCTGCTCGAGGCGTTCGACCAACCGCACCGCTCCGGGTTGGTGCGGGCCGCGGCGGCGACGCTGTTCTTCCGCGAGACCGCCGAAACCCTTGCCGCCGGCGGCGATGCGCTGACCGACCGGGTGGCCGAGGAGTTGCGCAGCTGGGCCGGGCATGCCCGTGAGCGCGGGGTCGCCGCGGTGTTCGAGGCGGCCCAGCTGGCCGGGATGGGCACGCAGGTGTTGTCCTGGCAGGGTGGCGAGCGGTTGATGACCGACCTGGCGCATGTGACGCAGCTGCTGCAGGAGACCGCGCACCGGCAGGGTTACGGCCTGCCCGCGCTGCGGGATTGGTTGCGCACCCAGACCGGTGAGGACGGCGGGGCCACCGAACGCAACCGGCGCCTGGACAGTGATGCCGCGGCGGTGCAGATCATGACGGTATGGGTGTCCAAGGGGTTGCAATACCCGGTGGTCTATCTGCCGTTCGCCTTCAATCGCTATGCACCCGAACCGAACCCGGTGCTCTACCACGACGGGGACGTCCGGTGCCTGCATGTCGGCGAGGCCGGTCCCGACGTCCTGCGCGCTGGCAAGGCAGAGGCCGCAGCCAACGACAGCCGGCTGACCTATGTGGCGATGACGCGCGCCTGCTCCCAGGTGGTGGCCTGGTGGGCACCGTCATGGGATGAACGCAACGGCGGCCTGTCCCGGCTGCTGCGCGGACGCCGGCCCGGGCAGGCGCAGGTGCCTGCCGTGTGCTCGCCGGACCGGCTCTCCGATGCCGATGCCAGGGACAGGTTGCAGGAATGGGCCGATGCGGGTGGGCCCGTGTTGGAGGATTCGGTGATCGAATCCGTCCCGGCTCCCGACCTCGCTGACGCACCGGGCGATCTGGGCATCCGACGTTTCCACCGCCCCATCGACCTGTCGTGGCGACGTACGTCGTATTCGGGTCTGCTGCGCGCGGCCGAGGAGGCGCCGGTATCCAGCGAGCCCGAGATCGCCGAACTCGACGACGAGGTGGCCGATATCGCTCTGGTGGCGCCGGCCACCGGCGAGGACGTCGCGTCCCCGATGGCGCAGCTGCCCGTCGGCGCGGCATTCGGATCGCTGGTGCACGCCGTCCTGGAGACCGCCGACCCGCACGCGGGCGATCTGACGGCCGAGCTGCTCGGCCATATCGAACACCACAGCCCGCAGTGGCCGGTGACGGTGCCCGCTGCCGAACTGGCGGCGGCGCTGGTCCCGCTGCACGACACCGACCTGGGTCCGCTGGCCCCCGGTGTCACGCTGCGCCAGATCGGTTTGGCGGATCGGCTGCGCGAGTTGGACTTCGAGATTCCGCTGGCCGGCGGCGACGGCACCGTCGGCGGGTTCGCGCGGTTGACCGACCTGGCCGCGCTGCTGGCCACGCATCTGCCCGCGGAGGATCCGATGCGCCGCTACGTCGACCGGCTGTCCTCGGGATCGCTGGGTGCCCAGCCGTT
The DNA here is from genome assembly GCF_006715585.1 of Arthrobacter sp. SLBN-53. Lineage (NCBI taxonomy): Bacteria > Bacillati > Actinomycetota > Actinomycetes > Micrococcales > Micrococcaceae > Arthrobacter > Arthrobacter sp. SLBN-53. Next base: position 3,699,669 of record NZ_VFNN01000001.1, on the reverse strand, counting down.
GCACGGGTATCTCTCCGGCTCCATCGACGCGGTGCTGCGTGTCGACGGGCGGTATCTGGTGGTGGATTACAAGACGAACTGGCTCGGCGTGGGCGACGAGCCGTTGACCGCGGCCGACTACGGGCCCGAGCGGCTTGCCGAGGCGATGCTGCATTCGGACTATCCGCTGCAGGCCCTGCTGTACAGCGTTGTGCTGCACCGCTACCTGTCCTGGCGGCTACCGGGTTACGACCCCGATACCCACCTGGGCGGCGTGCTGTATCTGTTCGTGCGCGGCATGTGCGGACCGCACACCCCGGTGACCGACGGCAACCCGGCCGGTGTGTTCAGCTGGAAACCGCCCGCGGCGCTCGTCGTCGCCATCGCCGAGGTGTTGAGAGGACCGTGACCATCGACTTCGACGCCGCGGATATCCATGTGGCGCAACGGCTGACCGCCCTGGCCGGGGAGACCTCGGCCGAGGTGCTGCTGGCGGTGCGACTGGCGGTGCGTGCGCTGCGCGGCGGCTCGGTGTGCGTGGACCTGCGAGCCGCCGCCCCGGAAGCCGGCCTGGTGGCCGAGGAGTGGTTGTCCGCCGTCGCGGCCAGCCCCCTGTCCGCCGACCCGCCCGTGCTGCGGTTGCTCGGTGACCTGCTCTACCTCGATAGGTACTGGCTGGAGGAGGAACAGGTCTGCGCCGACGTGTTGGCGCTGGTGTCCACCCGACCGACCGGTGAGCTCCCGGATGTGTTGCGGCTGTTTCCCGACGAGTGGGCCGAACAGCGCGCCGCGGCCCAGCGGGCGCTGACCCAGGGGCTGACGGTCCTGACCGGTGGTCCGGGCACCGGCAAGACCACCACGGTGGCCCGGCTGCTGGCGCTGCTGGCCGAACAGGCAGCGTTGGCCGGTCGGCCTGCCCCGCGGATCGCGTTGGCCGCGCCGACCGGCAAGGCGGCAGCCCGGTTGCAGGAGGCGGTCGCCGAACAGATCGGGCACCTCGCCCCGCAGGATCGCGCCCGCCTGCAGGGACTGACGGCGACCACTCTGCACCGGCTGCTGGGCGCCCGGCCCGACACCTCGTCCCGGTTTCGCCATCACCGCGGAAACCGGTTGCCGCACGACGTGATCGTGGTCGACGAGACGTCGATGGTGTCGCTGACCATGATGGCCCGGCTGCTGGAGGCGGTGCGGCCCCAGACCCGGCTGCTGCTCGTCGGCGATCCCGATCAGCTGGCCTCGGTGGAGGCCGGCGCGGTGTTGGCCGATCTGGTCGACGGGTTGGGCACCGACCGAGTGGCGGCGCTGCGCACCTCACACCGGTTCGGGGCGCAGATCGGGACGCTTGCCGACGCGGTGCGCACCGGGGACGCCGATGCCGCGCTGGACGTGCTGACCGCCGGCGGAGACCATATCGAGTGGTCGGTATCGGCCGATGGGCTGCGGGATGTGCTGTCGGCGCAGGCGCTTCGGCTCCGCGAGGCGTGTGTCCTGGGAGATATCGACACCGCCCAGGCCACTCTGGAAGAGCATCGGCTGCTGTGCGCGCACCGGCACGGGCCGGTGGGGGTGACCCATTGGAACCGCCAGGTGCAACGCTGGTTGACCGAGGCGACCGGTGATCCATTGTGGTCGACGTGGTACGCCGGGCGACCGATCCTGGTGACCGCCAACGACTATGGGCTCAAGCTCTACAACGGCGACACCGGGGTGACGGTGGCCTCGCCCGACGGGCTGCGGGTGGCCGTCGGTGGCCAGACGTTCGCGCCGGGCCGGCTGTCCGAGGCGGAGACCATGTACGCCATGACGATTCACAAGGCCCAGGGCAGCCAGGCCGACGAGGTGACGGTACTGCTGCCCGCCGAGGACTCCCGACTGTTGACCAGGGAGTTGTTCTACACCGCGATCACCCGGGCCCGGCACCGGGTGCGGGTGGTGGGCTCGGAAGCCGAGGTGCGCGCAGCGATCTCCCGCCAGGCCATCCGGGCGACGGGCCTGGGGCTGCGGTTGCGCCGGTAGGCGGTCTCAGACGGTCCGCGCGGCGAAGGCTGCGCTGGAGATGATGCCGATGGCCAGTGCCGCGGTGCCGTAGCCAAGGAGGGCGGCGACCACGACAGCGCCGACAGCGCCGGCACCGAGCAGAACCATGATGACTGCCAGGAGAACACCACTCATGTCGACCTCTTTCTTATGACTGCGATCACAATGTAGCCCACCCGGTGTGTTGAATCACAGTCATTCGGGTATCGATTCGGGGGTAGCTGATCCGTACGCGCACACCGAAACTGGCAGGTGCGGACACGATGCGGGAGCGAAAAATCGTTAGCTCGTCGTAGCACCATCGCTCAGCTGGCCTAGTAAGACGGGCTAAGGGTTTAGCCGATTCGCGTATGCGGGTTCTTCACGACCCGATGACCGCACGGTTCCCCCGATCGGCGGACACACCTACTCGTGGGGAAGTGCCAGCCCGCCGGGAAGGGCCAGCCGGAAGTTGGTCCGCAGCGTCTGCAGGTACTGCCGCGGCAGCGAGCCGGTGGTGTAGGCGATCCCGTACCGCGCGCACAGCCCCCGCACCATCCCCGAGATCTCGGCATACCGATTGCTGGGGAGGTCAGGGAACAGATGATGTTCGATCTGATAGCACAGGTTCCCGCTGGAGAACGCCAATACCCGCCCCGCCCTGAAGTTCGCGGCGCCAAGCATCTGGCGCAAATACCAGTGCGCCCGCGTTTCGTTTTCCAGCACCGCAGGTTCGAATTGCTGAACCCCGTCGGGGAAGTGCCCACAGAAGATGACCACATAGGTCCACAGATTGCGCAGCAGGTTCGCACTCGCGTTGGCGGCCAGGATGCGGCGCCAACGCCGACCGCTCAGCACGGGCCAGAGCAGGTAATCCTTGGCAACCTGACGCCGGATCTTGGCGAACATGACCTGCCCGACGGACCGCTGCGCCTCCTTGCTGTCGCTGCGCTCACGCTCGGAGTGGTAACCATGACGCGCGATACCCCACTCGAAAATCAACGCCAACAACACGTTTCGCAACGGCTGCAGAACATGCTCGGGCTTCCATGGCTGGTCGCTCGACACCCGCAGGACCCCGAAACCGAGATCGTCGTCGACACCGAGCACATTGCTGAACACGTGGTGGCGATAGTTGTGCGAGTACCGCCACTGCGCAGATGATGCGACCATGTCCCACTCCCAGGTGTTGGAGTGGATCTCCGGGTCGTTCATCCAGTCCCACTGGCCATGGGACACGTTGTGCCCGATCTCCATGTTCTCCACGGACTTCGCGTACGCCAATGCCGCGGTGCCGACCAACCAGCCCGCTCTGGACGTCGTCGCCGCAAGCAGCAACCGCGCCCCGAGGTCGAGTGTCCGCTGGAAGGCGATGACATGGCGGATATAGGCGGCGTCATCGGCACCGAGGCTTTGTTCCACCTCGCGCCGAATGCCGTCGAGCTCAGCACCGATGGCGTCGACGTCTGCATCAGTGAGGTTTGCGTAGTCCGCGATATCGCGTATGGCCACCGAAATCCCTGGTCCGTCCTTATGCGGCGGGAAGCCCCCGGACCACTGTGGTGCGCTTGCCAGCCTATCCCTTCCCGGGGACCATCCGCGCCACGCGGAAGCCCCGTGGGCCACACTGGTCTGCATGACCGAAACAGCACCGACCCGCGTCGCGGTCTATCTCGACTTCGACAACATCGTCATCTCCCGCTACGACCAGGTGAACGGGCGGAACTCGTTCCAGCGCGACAAGTCCAAGGGATTACAGCCCGAGGCACTGGAGCGCGCCACCGTCGACGTCGGGGCCGTCCTGGACTTCGCGTCATCGTTCGGCACGCTGGTCCTCACCCGTGCGTACGCCGACTGGTCGGCCGAGGTCAATGCCGGCTACCGAGAGCAACTCGTCGGCCGCGCAGTCGACCTCGTCCAGTTGTTCCCGGCAGCGGCCTACGGCAAGAACGGCGCCGATATCCGGCTGGCCGTCGACGCCGTGGAGGACATGTTCCGGCTGCCCGACCTGACCCATGTCGTCATCGTCGCCGGCGACTCGGACTACATCGCACTGGCCCAGCGCTGTAAGCGCCTGGGCCGCTACGTCGTCGGCATCGGTGTGGCCGGGTCGTCGAGCAAGGCGCTGGCCTCGGCCTGCGACGAGTTCGTCGTCTACGACGCGCTGCCCGGGGTGCCCGTGTTCGAGCCATCCGACCAGCCCAAGAGCGCCGCCCGGCGCACCAAGAAGTCCGGCGAGCCCGACCCCCAGACGGTGGCGACGGCGCTGTTGGTCCGGGCCCTGCACATCGGCACCGAAAAAGACGATGTCGACTGGCTGCACAACTCGGCGGTCAAGGCGCAGATGAAGCGAATGGACCCGTCGTTCAGCGAAAAGTCGCTGGGTTTTCGGTCGTTCAGCGATTTCCTGCGGTCGCGCACCGATGTCGTGGAGCTCGACGAGAGCTCGACCACCCGGATGGTGCGGCTGCGGTCCACCGACTGAGCGCTACCGCGCGGCGCCGTTGATCACCGGCTCGGTGATCATGCCGCGCTCCACACCCCACATGGTGGCGATGGTCCGGTACTCACCGGTGCCGATCAGATGGTTGACGGCCTGCAGCAACGGCCGGGCCAGCTCCGATCCCTTGGCCACCGGCCATCCGTAGGGCGCGGAGTCGAACACCTCCCCGGCAGGCACCAGGGCGCCGCCGCTGAGTTTGATGGCGAAACCCGCGACCGGCGAATCCGCGCTCATCGCATCGATATCGCCGGCGATCAACGCCGCGGTCACATCGTCCTGCCTGCCGAAGACCACCTTCTCGATCGGGGCCAGCCCAGCGGCCACACATTCGTCGCTCTTGGCCGGGATCTCGGCCGTCTCCTGAATCACGCTGTGGGCCACACCCACCCGTAAACCGCATGCCGCGGTCGGATCCACCGACGATCCCGCCCGCTGCGCCCACAACGTGCCCGCCTGGAAATAGGTGACGAAATCGACCAGCTTCTGCCGGGCCACCGTGTCGGTCACCGATGACATCCCGACGTCGACCGTGCCGGCCTGCACCGCGGGGATGATGTCGTCGAACTCGCTCTCGCGGTACTCGGTGCCCAGGCCCATCGTCCGCGCCACCGCATCCATCAGATCCACGTCGAACCCGACGATCTCACCGTCGGAATTGGTGAATTCGTTTGGCGCGTATGGCACATTCACACCGATGACGAGTGTGCCCGCGGCCCGCACGTCGGCGGGCACCGCGGCGGCGATCGCGGGCACCGCGCCCTCGGGCCACTGCCCGGCGTCACGGGTTTCCTGCCACTTCCACACCCCGACCACACCGGCACCGACGAGCACCAACACCCCGGCCAGCACCAGCGCCCGGCGCGGAGTCCGGCGCGACTGCGGTGCCCGCCGCCGGGCCGTGTGCCGACCGGATCCGGTGATACGCACCGGAGCCCGCAGCGCACGCGTCGCCGCGGCCGCCAGCTCCGCACCGGTCTGATACCGCTTCTCCGGTTTCTTGGCCATGCCCGTGGCGATCACCTCGTCGAACGGGGCCAGCCGCGGATTCGTTTCCGAGGGTTTCGGCGTCGGTGACACCATGTGCCCGGCGATCTGCTGCTCCAGGCTGTCGGCCGGGTAGGGCCTGGCACCGGTGAGACATTCGTAGAGCACACAGGTCAGCGCGTAGGTGTCCGCGCGGGCGTCGGCATACCCGCCGTCGAACCGTTCGGGCGCCATATAGGCCAGCGTGCCCAACGTGCTGCCCGCCGTCGTCATACCGGTCTCCCCCGCGGTGCGGGCCAGACCGAAGTCGATGAGATAGGCGAAATTCGACTTGGTCAACAGGATGTTCGACGGCTTGATATCGCGGTGGATCAGGCCCTGCTGGTGGGCGGCATCCAGCGCCGAGGCGATCTGTTCGACCACCTTCACCGCGAACGTCGGATCCAACGGCTTGCCGGTCTCGGACAACAGTTCTCCGAGCGTGCGTCCCTCGATGAGGCGCATGTCCAGGTACAGCCGGCCGTCGATCTCACCGAAACCGTGGATCGGCACCACATGCGGATCGTTGACCCCGGCGGCGGCCTGCGATTCGCGGCGGAAGCGTTGCTGGAACACCTTGTCCTGGGCCATCTGCGGCGGCAGCACCTTCAACGCCACCACGCGATCGGTCTTGGTGTCGTAGGCCCGGTACACCTCGCCCATGCCGCCCCGGCCGATCAGCCCCCGCAGCTGATAGTGGCCGAACGGCGTCGAGTCCACCTGTTTTCCTCCCGGCGCAGGCCTGCGGGCCTCGTGATGTCGATCGAAGTTACATCACAGGTGGCAAAAATGTCATGACGAGAATGTCATGACGAGACGTTATCCGGGCGGCAGTTGCCGCGGACCCGCATCCGAGGTCAGCTCCGCGGGCGCATCGGATTCGTCGAGCAGCACGGTGCGCCGCGACTCGATGTGCGGCCCGGTCGCATCCACCCACTCCCGGTTCGAGGTGACCTGCCCGAGCTGCTCGGCACCCTCGGGATCGGCGTCCGACTCGACGGTCACCCGATGCGTGCGCCGCAGCGTGAAGTGGAACTCCTCGGTCTCGGTGAACACCTGGCGCAGGGGCTTGCCCACCGTCCGCGCGACGTTCCTGGAAACGTTGTCGACGGCCCCGGCCACGATCGGCGGGACGAACGGCATGATCAGCCGCGCCGCGGCGTTGGTGACCTCACCGATGACGGGCATCCCGCGCTGCGGCTCGAGCTCGCTGGTCTTCTGCACCGCGGGCAGCTCGGCTCGGGCCACCCGCTCGGCCACCACCACTTCGGGCACCTCGGGCACCTCGGGCACCTCGGGCCCTGCCGCGCACGCCTGAGCCACCCGGCGGCGCTGCCGCTCGGCGTCGATCTCGTTCTGCGCCGCGATCGCCATCCGCGCGCTGTTGAGCTCCTGCTCGGCCCACATCTGATCGACCTGGGCGCGCACCTGCGCCCGATTGACCGCGATCGCCGTGTCGGCCGCCGTATCGGCCTCGACCGCCGTCGTGCCACGCCACCGCTTCAGCCACAGCGGCAACACCGTCAGCAGCACGAAGAAGGCGACCACCAGCAGCCGCAGGATCACCGAACCCGGATGGTCGAGGACATAGGTGTTCATCGCCTGCCAGCGCACGCCGAGCCCACCGGTCAGGGTGTCCTGACGCGCCTGCGCCAGCGCCTGCTCCCTGATGCGCACCTCATCGTCCAACACCGGCGCGCGGCCGTCCCGGTCGGCGACCGCGGCGTCGAGGCGGCGCTGGGCGTCGTCGAGGAACGCATCGGCGGTGCGTGCTTCCGGACCGCTACCCGGCACCCCGGTGATGCGGATCTGCGGGCAGGCCGCGGACGGATTGACCTCGCAGCGCGCCACGATGAGCGCCTCGTCGCGATTGCGGTTGGCCTGCGCGACGGCCTCGTCCAGACCGGTCCGCTCGGCACGCGCCTGCTGCAGTGCCGCCGTTGCCGTGGCGGCCGCCGGGGAATCCCGCGCGGTCAGCACCTGGTCGATCTGCCCGCCGAACACCGCCACCGCAGCGAGCTCACCGAGCAGCAGACCCGCCGCGACAGCGACGGCCATCCGGGCCCCGAAAGCCGTGGCCGCGCCCTGTGTCACAGCCCACACCACGGCCCAGAACACGGCGCCGAACATCAGCGCCGCCGCGATCACCGCGGTCGGCGGCCAGGTCGTCGAACCGGCCAGCGCCAGCCCGCTCACCAGCGCGGCCACCGCGCCGATCAGCGGCTCGCAGATTTTCTCGCCACGCATAGAGGCCCCCACAGTCTCTTTCCCGGTGCTGTGCGCCAGGCGGAAAAACCACGCCGGCCGCGAATGACCGGAATTCTCTCACAACGCGGTGTGTCCCGCCTCGCGCACCGATCCGCCCGCCCCGGTTACGTTTGTCCCCGTGCGAGTCGACGGTCGGGACATCAGCGTCACCGGCAGCTTGCTGCAACCGCTGACCCGGCGCACCAACGAGATCCTGCGGGTGGTGCTGTCGGCGGTGTTCCTTGCCGTCGTCATCACCAGCTCACTGATCACCCGTAACGACTGGGTGGCCCTGGAACGGTCGATCTCCGAGATCATCGGCGTGCTGACCCCCACCCAATCCAACCTGGTCTATCTGGCGTACGGGGTGGCCATCCTGGCGCTGCCGTTCGTCATCCTGGTTCAGCTGATCATCGGCAGGCACTGGCGGCTGTTGGCCGCCTACGGTGCCGCCGGCCTGATCGCGGTGCTGGCACTGTCGATCACCGGCCGCGGAATCGCGGCGCCGCAGTGGCATTTCGACCTCGGGGACCGGCTCGACACCCAGCTCTCGCAGTTCCTCGACGATCCGCGCTGGGTCGCATTGCTGGCCGCGGTGCTGACGGTGTCGGGGCCATGGCTGTCCCGCCGGCTGCGCCGATACTGGTGGGCCTTGCTGCTGGCCTTCGTGCCGATCCACCTGTTCGTCAGCGCCGTCGTGCCCGCCCGCACCCTGCTCGGGCTGGCCGTCGGCTGGTTCGTCGGCGCCCTGGTGGTCTGGGTGGTGGGTACTCCCGCGTTGGAGGTCCCGCTCGACGGCGCGGTGCGCGCGCTGGCCCGCCGCGGTTTCGTCGTCTCCGCCCTGGCCGTCATCCGGGCGCCCAGCGAGGGCGCGCTGGTGCTGGCGGCCACCGGTCCCGACAGCACCGCCGTGGTCGAGCTGTACGGACCCAACCAGCGCAGCGGCGGCGCGTTGAGCCAGCTGTGGCGAAAGTTCCGGCTGCGCAGCGACGAAACCGCCCCGCTGCACGCCTCGATGCGGCGCACCATCGAACACCGCGCGCTGATGGCCATCGCGATCGACACCCTGGGTCGGTCCAACATCTCCTCGGTATCGGTCAGCGCGCTCGACCGCGGCTGGACGCTGTATGCCCGCAAACCCGCGCGCGGTGTCCCGCTGAGCGCCGACGCCGCGCCCGTGACCGCCGTATGGGAAGCGCTGCGGGTGCTCCACGACAACCAGATCTCGCACGGCGACCTGTGCTGCGGCGAGATCACCGTGCACGACGGACAGGTGCAGTTCGGCGGGTTCGTCAACGCCGAGTACGGCGCCACCGACGCGCAGCTGCAATCCGATATCGCCCAGCTGCTGGTGACCACCTCGGCGATGTACGGACCGGAATCCGCGGTCGCCGCGGCCATCGACACCCTCGGCCGCGACACCGTGCTGACCGCATCGCGACGGCTCACCAAGACCGCCGTGCCCGCCCGCATCCGGGATTCCGTGGACGACCCCAAGGCCATCATCGAGGCCGCGCGCGCGCAGGTCCAGCACCAGACCGGGGCCGACAAGATCCGCACCGAGACCATCACCCGGTTCACCCGCATCCAGCTCATCCAGCTGGTGCTGCTGGTCGCTCTGGTCTACGTGGCCTACCCCTTCATCAGCACCGTGCCGGCGTTCTTCGACGAGCTCGGCAACGCGAACTGGTCGTGGGCGTTGGTCGGGCTCGGAGTGTCGGCGCTGCGCTATCTGGGCGCGGCCGGCGCGTTGTGGGCATGCGCCGACGGGCTGGTGTCCTACCGCCACCTGGCGATCATGCAGGTGGCCAACACCTTCGCCGCCACCACGACGCCCGCCGGTGTCGGCGGTCTGGCACTGAGCACCCGGGTGCTGCAGAAGGGCGGACTGTCCACCATGCGCGCCACCGCGGCGGTCGCGCTGCAGCAGAGCGTGCAGGTGCTGGTGCACGTGGTGCTGCTGGTCCTGTTCACCACCATCGCCGGGGCGTCGGCGAACCTGTCGCATTTCGTGCCGAGCGCGACCGTTCTCTATCTGGTCGCCGGTGTCGCTCTCGGGCTGGTGGGGGTCTTCCTGTCGGTGCCCAAGCTGCGGGGGTGGCTGGCCTCGTCGCTGGCGCCCAAGGTGCAGGAGGTCAAGACCGATCTCTGGGAGCTGTCCAAGGAACCCAAACGCCTCGCCCTGATCGTGCTGGGCGCCGCGGGCACCACGCTGGGGTCGGCGCTGGCGCTGTGGGCCAGCATCGAGGCCTTCGGGGGTGACACCTCGTTCGTCACGGTCACCGTCGTGACGATGATCGGCGGCACGCTCGCCTCCGCCGCCCCCACCCCCGGCGGTGTCGGCGCGGTGGAAGCCGCCCTGATCGGTGGGCTGGCCGCCTTCGGTGTCCCGGCCGCCGTCGCGGTGCCCGCGGTCCTGCTCTACCGGGTGCTGACCTGCTGGCTGCCGGTGTTCGTGGGCTGGCCGGTGATGCGCTGGCTGACCCGCAGGGACATGATCTGAGAGTTTCACCCTCTCGGCGGGTGGATACTGGACAGGGACACCCACGTCCCCCATGAGCCTGGAGCATCCCTTGCAGATTCGCACCCTCGCACCGACCGCACTCGCCGTCGCCGCCACGGCGGTGGTCGGCAGCCTGGCCAGCAAACCGGCCGTCGAATCCGACTGGTACGCCAAGCTCAAGAAGCCGCCCTACCAGCCGCCCGGAGCGGCGTTCCCGGTCGCGTGGACCTCGCTCTACACCGATATCGCCGTCGTCTCGTCCCAGACGCTCGACGAAGCACCGCCGGAGGTGCGCCGCGGTTACATCCGGGCCCTGGTGCTGAACCTGATCCTCAACGGCGGCTGGTCCTGGCTGTTCTTCAACCGGCGCAAGCTCGGCGCATCGGCCATCGCCGCCGGGGCGCTGGCCGTCAGCAGCGCCGACCTGACCCGCCGCGCCGTGGCCGTGCGGGGCGCCAAGGCCGCACCGCTGGGCCTCTATCCGCTGTGGTGCACCTTCGCCACCGCCTTATCCACCCATATCTGGGTGCTCAACCGTCGCTGACTTGCGGCGTCGTTCCACGGTCTGGCGCCTCGCCGGTGCGCCGCACTACACCGATCAGTTCCGGCTGTGGTGGAACGACGACGTCGACCACCACTTCCTGCTGAACTTTCTGCGGGCACGCGGCTTCCTGACATCGCTGCGAATGGTCATCGCCTCGGTCGGGGCGCTCATGGCGGTGGCGATGTTCGCGCTGCTGGCCACCGATCTCGCCGAGCCGGCCGGACCGATTCGGGTTCTGGTCACCGGGATCACCGTCTTCGCGGTGGCCTGGCCGTTCTACTGGCTGTTCGGCCCGTGGCCGACCCCGCGGATGTCGATCGCACTGTTCCTGCTCATCGATACCGCGATCGCGGTGGCCGGTTTCGCCCACCGCGACCCGCTCGCCGGTTTGACCGCGACGCCGGTGTTCGCGGTGACCGGCATCTACATCCTGTTCTTCCACGGCGCCCGCGCCATGGTCGCGCATCTGGTGATCGTGGTCGTGGCGATCGCCGCGCTGGCCACCCGGCTGGCGGTCTCGGACTATCCCGAGGCGGTGCCCCTGACCGTGGGCAAGACCGCGGTGGCCCTGCTGGTCACGGTGTTCATCCTGCCGTTCGCGCAGTTCGCGTTCTGGCTGATCCGGAACAGCTCGGTGGAATCACTGTTCGACCCGCTGACCACGCTGGCCAATCGGCGCGGACTGCGCGCCCACATGTCCCGACTGATCAGCACCGGCGAACCGCTGACCAACCTGTGTGTGTTCGTCATCGACATCGACAAGTTCAAGAACGTCAACGACCGGCACGGCCACGCCGTCGGCGACGACATCCTGGTCCAGACCGCAGCGCAGCTGCGTCGGGTGCTCGGCGAGCCGGCGCTGGCCGCCCGCACCGGTGGCGAGGAATTCGTCGCCGTCGACACCATGGCGGCCGATCGGGCAGCCGAGGTGGGATCGCTGCTGCGGGCGGCGATCGGCGAGGTGGGCCCGCCCGGGGTGACGGTCAGCATCGGTGCGGCATGCGGGCCGGTGCAGAGCATGGAGTGCTTCGAGCGGCTGCTGGAGAACGCCGATACCGCCATGTACCGCGCCAAACACGACGGCGGCGACCGGGTGTCCATCGCCGACCCTGCGTAGCCAACGCCCCGCCGCGGCCCCGTTATGCTCGGGGCGCCTTGCAGACCACACAGCCCACCCCCGTTCCCGTTGCGCCCGTCGGCCGGCATGTCCGCCACGACCTCGACGCGTTGACGGTCATCGCGGTGACCCTGGTCGTCATCGGCCACCTGTGGCTGGGGCGGGTGTCCGGCGGCGTGGACGTCCTGCTGGTGCTGGTCGGCTACTTCTTCGGCTCACGCATCCTCGGATGCCAGGGATCGGTGTGGGCCGAGGCGTGGCGCTGGACCCGCCGGCTGGTCCCCGCGCTGGTGCTGATGCTTTCCGTCTCGGCCGTGCTGACGGTGCTGGTGCAGCCGCAGACCCGCTGGGAGTCCTTCGCCGAGCAGACGCTGCCCAGCCTGGGCTTCTATCAGAACTGGCTGCTGGCCACGACCGCGGGCGACTACTTCCAGGCCGGCCAGACCGTCACCCCGCTGCAGCACCTGTGGGCATTGTCGGTGGCGGGCCAGGTGATGCTGGCGCTGGTCGCGGCGGCCTGGTTGGTCCGCAGGCGCGGAGCGCTGCTCGGTGTCATCGCGTTGGCCGCCGCCGCGTCCCTGACGTGGGCGGTGGTGCAGACCTCCAGTGACCAGACCGTCGCCTACTACAGCACGCTGACCCGCGCCTGGGAGCCGCTCGCCGGGGTACTCGCCGCGGCAGTCGCCGGGCGGTGGACCTGGCCGTCGTGGCTGCGACGGGCGGCTGTGGCGATCGGTGTCGTCGCGATCATCGTCTCCGGGGTGCTGGTCGACGGCGTCGTCGACTACCCCGGACCGTGGGCGCTGGTGCCGGTGTCGGCGACGGTGCTCGTGGTCATCAGCGGACCGTCGGGCCCGTCATCGGTCGGCGTCATCACCTGCGCCTACGCCATGTACCTGTGGCACTGGCCGATGCTGATCTTCTGGTTGGCCCACACCAACGACGACACCGTCGGCATCGGTGAGGCGGCCGCGATCCTGGGTGCTGCGGCGCTGGCCTCCTGGCTGACCTGGCTGTCGGTGCGGGCCGGGACGAGCGCCTGGCGGACAGTGCTCGCCGGTGCCACCACCGCGGTCCTGGTGGTTGCCCTCGCCGCCGCCGCGGTGGGCTGGCGTGAGCACGTCGAACAGATCCGGGACAGCGGCACCGAGCTCGCAACGCTCCCGCTGCGCGACTACCCGGGCGCGCTGGCCCTCGGCGACGGTCGGCCGGTGGCCAAGCTGCCGATGCGCCCGACCGGGCTGGAAGCTCCCGATGACGTTCCGCCATCGACTCTCGACCAGTGCCTTGCCGACTTCGGCGGCGAACAGGTGGTCAGTTGTGTCTACGGTGACCCGAAAGCCACCCGCACCATCGCGCTGGCCGGCGGCTCGCATTCCGAGCATTGGCTGACCGCGCTGCACACACTGGGCCGCCAGCACGGTTTCAAGGTGACCACCTATCTGAAGATGGGGTGCCCGCTGACCACGGCCGAGGTCCCGATCATCGCCGGGCCGTTCACGCCGTACCCGTCATGCCGCACCTGGTCGGACAATGCGCTTGCCCAGATCGTGGCGGAGCGGCCCGATTACGTGTTCTTCACCACCACCCGGCCGATCCTCGACGGGGACGGCGACTACGTGCCGGACTACTACCTGGGTGTGTGGGATGAGCTGTCCGACAACGGTATCGGCATGCTGGGTATCCGGGACACCCCGTGGATGCTGCGCGACGGTCGGTTCTTCTCCCCCGTCGACTGCCTGGCCTCCGGTGAGGACGCCGACACCTGCGGGGTGCCGCGCACCGAGGCGCTGGCCGACCGCAATCCGACGCTGGATCATGCCCAGGACTACCCACTGCTGCAGGTGCTGGACCTCTCCGATGTGGTGTGCCGACCGGACATCTGCCGGGCCGCGGAGGGCAATGTGCTGATCTACCACGACGCGCATCACCTCGCGGCGACCTACGTCCGCACCATGGCCGACGAACTCGGCCGGCAGTTGGCCGCGGCGACCGGCTGGTGGTGAGCGTGCGGATCAGTCACGGTCGGCGGGACGCGTGCGCGTCCGCGCGCCGTCACCGCCGCGCCGGCGCGCACCGATGATCGCCAACCGCTCGGTCAACAGCTCGTCGAGTTCCTCGATGGTTCGACGCTCGCGCAGCATGTCCCACGGCGTGCGAACATGCTTGCCCTTCTTCGGTTCCTCGGCTACCCCGTTGAGCAGGCTGCCCTCCATGCCGTTGCGGCACTGCCAGCGGCCGGGCGCCTCAGCGCCGTCGGCGAAGGGTACGTCGAATTCGGCGCCGTCCGCGGTGCGGTAGCGGGCGATCTGTCGCGGCTGTGGCGGGATGTTGCGGTCGGTCTCGTAGCTGATGGTCCCGAGCCGGCTGCCCTTCAACCGATGGTTCGCCATCGTCAGACACCGCTGACGCGTCGGAGGGGTGCGGAAAATGTGGGGTGCACGGCGGACTCTCTTCGCGAGGCGTGGTGAATCTCGTGGTGAAACTTCGGAGTGAACCGCAACGCCCCTTGGCGCTTGCTCGCCTTCATGCCCGTGTGAACGGAGGTCCACCTCGACCGTACTCCGGCGCAGAGGCCGGGGCGGCGAAGTCGCCATTTCGCCCAGCATGCAACCCCGGCGGCCGGCGCGCTGATTCCGCGCGCTCAGGTGAGATGGATCACTTGACAGCCGTGGAATCCTGCCCGCCGTTCGGGGCTTGTAGCAGGTAACTGCCACCACTACTCGCAGCGATGGCACAGCGGATTCCAGAACGGGGAAACTCATGAGCACATCGCCACACACCTGGGCGGCGCGGGCCGCACGCTCGGCGCTGTTCGCGGCCCTGGCCGTCTTCGCCGTCGTGGCGGCGCTGTTCGCCGGTCCCGCCGCCACCGCGAAGGCCGCCGCCGACTCTTGCGCGGATGTCGCGGTGGTGTTCGCACGAGGCACCTTCGAGGCCCCCGGTGTCGGCGCGACCGGTCAGGCGTTCGTCGACGCGTTGAACGCGCGGCTGCCCGGCCAGTCGGTCAGCGTGTACGGCGTCAACTACCCGGCATCGCTGGACTTCGGTCGGGCCGTCGACGGTATCGCCGACGCCACCAACCACATTCAGCAGATCGCCGCCGACTGCCCCGACACCAAGATCGTGCTGGGCGGGTACTCGCAGGGCGCCGCGGTCGCGGGCTACAGCACCAGCACCAGCGTCCCCGCCGGATACGCCCTGCCCGCCGGACTGGCCGGGCCGATGCCCGCCGGTGTCGCCTCGCATGTGTCCGCGGTCGTGCTGTTCGGCACCCCCGACAACTGGTTCCTGAGCCTGGCCGATCACAGCGCTCCCCCGATCGCCATCGGCGACCTGTACGCCGGCAAGAGCCTTCAGCTGTGCGCCGCCGGCGATCCGGTCTGCTTCCCCGGCGGATGGGACCGCGCCGCACACAGCTCCTACAAGAGCAACGGAATGGCAAACCAGGCAGCCGATTTCGTGGTCGGACGCCTCGGCGCCGCAGCCCCCTCGGCAACCATGGTGCAGACGGCCGCGCAGGTCGGCTGATCCCGAGACCATTGAGGCCCCCTCCGGCGAGGGGGCCTCAATCGTGTTGGTGGCTAATCGGGATCGGCGCCGTCGTCGTCCCGGGAGGTCGGCGCAGCCGTATCGGACGTATCGGACGGCTCGGGACCCGGATCGGGTTCGGCGACCTCGGGCCCGGGATCGGGAGTCGGCGAGGTATCCGGGTCATCGAGGGAATCGGTGAACTCTGCCTGCTCGAATGTGTTTTCCCCGGAATCGGATTCGTCGTCCTCGGACTCCACGCTCAGCGACCGCTGTTCGGGTTTCTCAGTGGTGCCGTTGAGTTCGGCGTCCCGCTCCTCCATCGCGTCGATGATCTCCGTGGTCGTGTCCGGCGCGGTGACCACCGGCGGCACACTCGGTGGTTCCGGCGCCGGCGCCGTGCCGGCAAGGATCTGGCCCGCCCGCGCGAATCCGGCGGCGATGTTCTGCAGGTGGGTGAACGCCTGCTGCGGTGTGGGCAGGAACTGGATTCGGCCGGTCTCGTACATGCCGGTGCTCTCCACCATCGGCTGCAGGATCGCCTGCAGCGCATCGATGAACTGGGTCGGCACACCGAGCAGCTTGAGCGGCATCAGCAGCGGCATTACCGGGCTGTGTACCCGCACCGTGACGACGTTTCCGTCGACGGTGACCACGTTCTCGGGATCCTCGAAATCGAAATCCTGCAGCCGGGAGTGCTCGAAGAGGAACCCGGCGGCCAGCTGGATCCAGCTCATCGGGTTGAACAGGTACCGGGGGAAGTACGCGATGGGGTCGTATTCGCGGTTGACGCGCAGATAGGTTCCGTCGGGCAAGGCGATGGCGCCACCCAACACATCGGACCCGAAGGTGGGCTCCTCGGGGCCGTAGCGGGCGAAGATGCCGGTGCCCGGGGTGTTGGAGTCGCCGTAGAAGACACCGAACACGCTCGACATGTCGTAACCGGTGGCGGCCAGCCGGTTCAGCGCCTCGGCGGCGACGCGGCCACCGAACGATCCGGTGTTGATGGCGCTGACGGTGGTGGCGGGGTCACGGGCAGCCAGCAGCTCGGTGAGCCAGGTTGCCCCGGCGTCGACGGATGCCGCGGTGACGCTGCCGGGATAGCGGACCGGGTCGTTGAGGACGGTGACGTCCGGGATGCGGCGCCAGACGCCGCCGTCCTGGGTGTCCAGGGCGCCGGCCGGGAACTGCACACCGGCGCCGGGCACCGCGAACAGCGCAAGCGCGGCCAGCTCGACGGCATCGGCGGAGAGGGTGCGGTGCTGCTGGACCACGAGTGGCGCGGGGTCGGCCGGCACGGCGTGGTCGACGACTCCTCCGGCAAGCAGGACGGCCACCGCGGGTACCGCGACGGCGACACGACTGACTCGGTGGCGCTTGTTCACCCCAGGCTCCTTCACAGCAGATCCCCCGTCGGCACATCACCCGTTGCTGAAACCGCACCTTCAGGTGCGCCTTTCGCGGTGACACCGATCCCCTACGGCGGATATTAGGGCCACAGCGCACATCCACGCAGCCGGTGCTCGCGGCACAGAATTTGCTGAAATCGCGTGTTCGCGTTCGCCACCGGGGCTTCGGGCTTCGCGGACGTCGGCGCAACGAGTGGTAGCTCGACCGCGGGCGGCGGGCAGTTGTCGGCAACACGCCGTCGGCCCCGTCGGCCCCGTCGGCCCAGGATCACGCGCGGTCGCGACGCCGCCAGCGACTCGGCGCGCCACGCCACCGGGTCTCCCTATGCGTTACCCGCCGAACTGCGTCACCGCCGGCGGTGCGACAGCTGTGCAGTTGCTGAGGCAGGCAGTCCGTTTTGACAGCAGTCCAGAGATTCAGCCGATCGACGGACGGCGTCCCCCACAAACACGTCAGGCCCCCTTGGAGAGGGGGCCTGATCAGTGTGGCAGGTACAGGATTCGAACCTGTGTAGGCGTTAGCCGACGGATTTACAGTCCGCTCCCATTGGCCGCTCGGGCAACCTGCCGGATTTGGTGCGAGTAGCAGACTACAACGAGGATGTACCGAAGACGAAAACGGCACCATGAGGAGGGTCCAATGGCGGATTCAAGCTTCGACGTCGTCAGCAAGGCTGATCGCCAGGAGGTCGACAACGCGCTCAACCAAGCGGCCAAGGAGTTGGCCACCCGGTTCGACTTCCGCGGCACGGACACCACCATCGAGTGGCAGGGCGAGGAGGGCATCATCTTGACCTCCTCCACCGAGGAGCGCGTGAAAGCCGCGGTCGACGTGTTCAAGGAGAAGCTGGTCCGCCGCGACATCTCGATGAAGGCCTTCGATGCGGGCGACCCGCAGCCCTCGGGAAAGACCTACAAGGTCATCGGCAGCATCAAGCAGGGCATCGACAGCGAGAACGCCAAGAAGATCACCAAGCTGATCCGCGACGAGGGCCCCAAGGGCGTCAAGGCCCAGATCCAGGGCGAAGAGATCCGGGTCAGCTCGAAGAAGCGGGACGATCTGCAGGCCGTGCAGGCGCTGTTGCGCGGGGCCGACCTTCCGGTGGCGCTGCAGTTCGTCAACTACCGGTAGCGCTTCGGCCCCCGGGAGTTGGGCAAGTCGGGCTCACCGGCACCGTCGCGGCAATACCCTGACCGGATGGCACCTGCACAACGCGAACCGAACGTCGTCGTCCTCGGCGGCGGCTCCTGGGGAACCACCGTCGCCTCCATCTGCGCTCGGCGCGGACCCACCCTGCAATGGGTGCGCTCCGAGGAGACAGCCAAGGACATCAACGAGAACCACCGCAACTCGCGGTACCTGGGCGACGAGTGCGTGCTCCCGGACGGACTGCAGGCGACCACCGACTTCTCCGAGGCCGCCCAGCGCGCCGACGTCATCGTGATGGGCGTGCCCTCGCACGGCTTCCGCGGGGTGCTCATCGAGCTGGCGCGCGAGCTGCGCCCGTGGGTGCCGGTGGTGTCACTGGTGAAAGGCCTTGAGCAGGGCACCAACATGCGGATGAGCCAGATCGTCGATGAGGTGCTGCCCGGGCATCCGGCGGGAATCCTGGCCGGGCCCAATATCGCCCGCGAGGTCGCCGAGGGTTATGCCGCTGCGGCCGTGCTGGCCATGCCCGATCAGCACCTGGCCGCGAACCTGGCCGGGTTGTTCCGGACCCGGCGCTTCCGCACCTACACGACCGACGATGTCGTCGGCGTCGAGATGGCGGGCGCGCTCAAGAACGTCTACGCCATCGCCGTCGGCATGGGCTACTCGCTGGGCATCGGCGAGAACACCCGCGCCATGGTGATGGCCCGCGCGGTCTCCGAGATGTCCAAGCTGGGCGTCGCGATGGGCGGGCACCGGGACACCTTCGGCGGGTTGGCCGGCATGGGCGATCTGATCGTCACGTGCACCTCGCTCCGCAGCCGCAATCGGCATGTGGGTGAGCAGCTGGGGTCGGGGAAGACCGTCGAGGAGATCATCGCGTCGATGAATCAGGTCGCCGAGGGCGTCAAGGCCGCCTCGGTCATCATGGAGTTCGCCGAGAAGTACGGCCTGAGCATGCCGATCGCCCGCGAGGTCGACGGTGTCATCAATCACGGGCACACGGTCGAGGACGCCTACCGCGGGCTGATGGTGGAGAACCCGGGCCACGAGGTGCACGGCGCCGGGTTCTGAGACGAAACCGGCCCACGTCTCGCACCGAGATGGCTGAAACCAGGTAGGAGCCGGCTCAGTTGAAGTAGGGGTTGCGCCCCTCGGGCCGGTCCAGCAACGGGTTGGTCGGGTTGACGATCCAGCTGCCGCCCGGGCTGATCACGAACCCGGACTGGTCGAACGAGTTCTGGCAGGTGACCATCGCCCCATCGGTGCCACAGGTGACGTGCTGGAAGCTGATGCGCGAGTTCGCGGGCAGCGGCAGCGCCGGCTTGTCGCCGACATAGACCGGGTTGGCCGCGACCGCGAATCCCGGGGCGCCGATCTGTGCGCCGGTGACGACGTTGGCGCCGCCCGGGGCACCAGGGAAGGGTGTTCCGCTGCAGCCGTAGCTGCCATTGGCGCGGCTCATGACGCAGGTGATGCCTTCGCCGGCGGTGAAGGCATACATGCTGCCGTCGTTGACCGAGTACTCCGAGGGCTTCACGAACGCGTAGCCGCCGATATCGGGCGCCGGCGGCGGGGGCGGCGGCGGAGGGGGTTCGGCTCCCGCGATGGCGGGGGCACCCAGCGCAGCCATGGCTGCCACGGCACACAGCACACCTCGGGTACGCATGCGCCACACCCTATCCCCTCGTGCGATTTCGGTGAGGACTCAGGCGCTCACCGCACGGATCCTCACCGAAATCGCAAAGAGTGGAACCGGACACGGCGACGCTGCGTCGAATCAAGCATGCTGAACGACCACCTGCGCTGCAATGACGGCGTCATCACGCTGGCACAGGCGCGCTCGTTGGGCCTGAGCCCGGACGCGGTGCGGCGGCGGGTGCGCGCGGGATCGTGGCGCCGATGTGCGCCGGGGGTGTACTTCGCAGACGACCGTCCATTCGACGATGCAGCACGTATCCGGGCCGCGGTCTGGTCCTATGGGCCCGCCGCATGCGCCAGCGGACTGGCCGCCGCATGGTGGCACGGGCTCACCCGCTTCCCGCCCAAGATCGTGGAAGTGACGTTGGCGCGCAACGGATACGGCCGCGCCAGACCAGGTTGCCGCCCCCGACGTCGTGATCTCGATTCTCGCGACGTCGTCGGCCTGCGCGGTCTTCGCGTCACCACGCTGGCGTTGACGGCCGTCGAAGCAGCCACCCGCCGCTCCGGCGGGCCGAAGATCATGGACTCGGCGTTGCAGGCGAGCGCCAACCTGCCCGAGCTTTGGCAGACACACATGCGGAACAAGGGTCGATATGGGTCACCCGCCGCACGACGACTACTGCGCGCGGCGGAAAGCGGCGCTCAATCCGAGGCCGAACGGCTGATGATCACTCTGCTCGTGGAGCACCGCATCACCGGATGGGTGGCCAACCATCCGGTCGGCCCGTACAAGGTTGACGTCGCTTTTCCAGGTCTCATGGTGGCCGTCGAGGTGGACGGCTGGGCTTTTCACAGCGACCCGGACAAGTTCGTCAAAGACCGTCGTCGGCAGAACTACCTCGTCCTGAACGGATGGACAGTGATCAGGTTCACCTGGCTGGACCTGGTCGAGTATCCGGATCGGGTCATCTCGGTCACCCGCGCTGCGATTTCGGTGAGATAGCGTGCGCAGACCGCACGTATCCTCACCGAAATCGCAAGGCCTCAGCGGCCGGCCATCTGCTCCAGCCGACGGATGCGGTCCTCGATCGGCGGGTGGGTGGAGAACAGCTTGCCGATCTTCTCCCCCGCCCGGAACGGGTTGGCGATCATCAGGTGCGCCTGATCGGCCAGTTGCGGCTCGGGCGGCAGCGGTGCGGCCTGCACGCCGTAGGCGATCTTGCGCAGGGCGCTGGCCAAGGCCAGCGGATCACCGGTCAACTCGGCGCCGGACTGGTCGGCCTGATACTCCCGCGACCGCGATACCGCGAGCTTGACGACCGTCGCGGCGATCGGGCCGAGCATCGAAACCAGCAGCATCGCAAAGGGATTCGCGCCGCCCTCGCGGTTACCGCCGAACATCGAGGCGAACACCGCGATATTGGCCAGCGCGGTGATGACCGATGCCATCGCTCCCGCCACACACGAGATCAGGATGTCGCGGTTGTAGACGTGGGACAGCTCATGGCCGAGCACCGCGCGCAGTTCCCGCTCATCGAGGATGCCGAGGATGCCGGTGGTGCAGCACACCGCGGCATTGCGCGGGTTGCGACCGGTGGCGAATGCGTTGGGCGCTGCGGTATCGCTGATGTAGAGCCGCGGCATCGGCTGGCGCGCAACGGTCGCGAGCTCCCGCACGATCCGGTACATCGCCGGGGCCTGCATCTCGTTGACGGGCTGGGCGTGCATGGCCCGCAGCGCCATCTTGTCGCTGTTGAAGTAGACGTAGGCGTTCATGCCGACGGCGAAGAGCACCGCCAGCATGAGGATCGACTGGTTCTGGAACAGGGCACCGATGAAGACGATCAGCGCGGACATGCCGACCAGCAGCACGAACGTCTTCAATCGATTGGCATGGGGATGCCAGGTCATCAGCTTTTCTCCTCCGAGAGTCTTCGCTGATTCAACGGCCGACGACCGCTTCAGGTTCCGGTGACTCAGCCGTGCCGGTTGACGGTGTAGTCGACCAGCGTGGCCAGGGCGTCGCGGCCGGGTCCGGCGGGCAGGTTGGTCAGCTCGTCGCGGGCCCGCCCGGCGAACTCGCGCACCTTCTCCTTGGCCTTGCCCATGCCCGGGGAGCGCCGCAGCAGGGTCAGGGCCTCGGCGACCTCGGCATCGTCGGTCAGCGGCGCGGCCAGCAGCACCCGCAGCCGGTCGGCGTCGGCGCCGTCTTCACGAAGGGCGTAGAGCACCGGCAGGGTGTGCACACCCTCACGCAGGTCTGTGCCGGGCAGCTTGCCGGATTCATCCGGGTCACTGTCGATGTCGATGATGTCGTCGGAGATCTGGAAAACCGTGCCGACGATGCCGCCGAGTCGCGACAGCCGCTCGATCTGCTCGGTGTCGGCGCCGGAGAACGTCGCCCCGAACCGGCCCGACGCCTCGATCAGGCAGGCGGTCTTCTCGTAGACCACCTTGAGGTAGTGCTCGATCTCGTCGGTGCCCTCGGCGGCGCCGCGGGTCTCCCGCATCTGGCCGGTGACCAGCTGGGCGAAGGTATCGGCGATCACCCGCACGGCGTCCGGGCCGAGTCGGGATACCAGCCGGGAGGCGGTGGCGAACAGGTAGTCACCGGCCAGGATGGCGATGTTGTTGCCCCAGCGGGCGTTGGCACTGTCGGCGCCGCGGCGCACCTGGGCCTCGTCCATCACGTCGTCGTGATAGAGCGTCGCCAGGTGCACCAGCTCGATGACGGCCCCGGCGATGGTGACCTCGGGATCCTCCGGCCGCGGCCCCAGCGAGCCCGCGAGCACGGTGAACAGCGGGCGGAAGCGCTTGCCGCCGGCCCGGAAGAGATGCTGGACCGCCTCGGCCATCAGCACGTCGGCCTTGCCCAGCTCTGTAGACATCAGATCCTCGACGCGTTCCACGCCGTCACGCACCCGCGTCGCGAAATCGGGGTCCCCGAAATCCACGCCCGCCACCACGCTCGCCGGTGTCCTCATTGTTCCAACATACTGGGAGGGTGCCGAGTCCAGCAGATGTGGTTGTTGTAGGCGCCGGGCCCGCGGGCTCGGCGGCCGCCGCCTGGGCGGCCCGGGCCGGTCGCGACGTCCTGGTGATCGACTCGGCGCAGTTCCCCCGCGACAAGGCCTGCGGGGACGGACTGACCCCGCGCGCCATCGCCGAGCTGCGTCAACTGGGCCTCGGCGAATGGTTGAGCGGCCGGATCGCCCACCACGGCCTGCGGATGTCGGGCTTCGGTGCCGACGTCGAGGTGCGCTGGCCCGGGCCGTCGTTCCCGGCGACCAGTAGCGCGGTGCCGCGCACCGAATTGGACGACCGGATCAGGATGGTGGCCGCCGACGAGGGCGCCAAGATGATGCTCGGCGTCAAAGCCGTTGACGTCCGTCACGATCCGTCCGGGCGGGTATCGGAGCTGTTGCTCGACGACGGCTCGGAGATCCGGGTGGGCGAATTGATCGTCGCCGACGGCGCCCGGTCCACACTGGGCCGCGCGCTGGGCCGGGAATGGCATCGCGAGACGGTGTACGGCACCGCCATTCGCGCGTACCTCGCCACCCCGCGCTCGGATGAGCCCTGGATCACCTCGCATCTGGAGCTGCGGTCCCCGCAGGGTGAGGTGCTGCCCGGGTACGGCTGGATCTTCCCGCTGGGCAACGGCGAGGTGAACATCGGCGTCGGCGCCCTGGCGACGGCCAAGCGTCCCGCCGATGCCGCACTGCGGCCGCTGCTGGCCTATTACGCCGGTCTGCGCCGCGACGAGTGGGGTTTCGAGGGCGAACCCCGGGCCGGCCTGTCGGCCCTGCTGCCGATGGGGGGTGCGGTCAGCGGGGTGGCCGGGCCGAACTGGATGTTGATCGGTGACGCCGCGGCATGCGTGAACCCGCTCAACGGCGAAGGCATCGACTACGGCCTGGAGACCGGACGGCTGGCCGCCGAACTGCTGGGTTCCGGCGACCTCGGCGCGGCCTGGCCGGCGGTACTCACCGAGCACTACGCCCGCGGGTTCTCCGCCGCGCGCCGGCTGGCGCTGCTGTTGACGTTGCCGAAATTCCTGCCCGCCGCCGGACCGGTGGCCATGCGTTCGCATTTCCTGATGAAGGTCGCGGTGCGGATGATGGGCAATCTGGTGACCGAGGAGGACACGGACTGGATCGCGCGGGCGTGGCGCTCGGCGGGGCTGGCGTCGCGGCGGTTCGACCAGCGCGCACCGTTCAGCTGAGCGACCGCGACGGTCGGCCCAGCAGCGTCAGTTCCATCAGCAGCCGGACACCGGCCCGCGAATGCGCGGTGTCCTCATGGTGTACCAGCCGGCCCAGGTCGACCACCAGGCCGAACGCGGCGTGCACGGCGAAACGCGCTTGGGCGTGGCTGAACTCGGTTCGGACCTCGGACAGCAGGCGCGCCCACTCGTCGACGGTGGCGCGTTGGATGTTGCGCAGCACCATGCGGTCGGCCTCGGGAACGTTGGTGCGCTCGGTGTAATACACATAGGCCAATTCGGGATCACCGAAGGAACGGTCGACGTAGCGGTACACCAGTTCGGCCAGCGCTCGTTCCGGATCCGGTTGCACGGCAAGGACACTGGAGATATCCCCGGACACCCTGTCTGCGCTGCGCCGATAGGACGCGGCCAGGATGTCCCCCTTACTCGGGAAGAACCGATAGATGCCCGAGGGTTGCATGCCCGCGGCCGCGGCGATGTCCTCCACACTGGTTTCCCGAAAACCCTTGCGGTGGAACAGCAGCAGCGATTCGTGCAACAGGATCTCGTACTTGCCGCCGACGGCGGCACCGCTGCGCAACGGCCGGACCGGCTCGCCGGATTCGGCTGGGGCGGGCAGCTCTGCCCACAGCACCGCCGATGCCAGGCCCGCCATCAGGGTGCGCAACTCGCCGATCGGCAGCGCGGCACGGTGGTCGGTGATGCTGCCGATCACGCTGATGGCCGCCGAGGACAGCGTCCAGCGTTCCCGCGAGGTGAGCTGCGGGCGCAGCTGCCTCAACGGTTGTTGCAGGCGGCGGTTGACCAGCTCGATCTGCCCGTTCAGGACGGCCTGGTCGTCATCGTTGAGATACCGGCCCTCCCAGCGGTACAGGCCTCCGGAGCTACGGTTGGCGATGACGATGTCGACCAGGGCGCCCACCAGGTCGTCGAGTTGGATCGCAGGATCGGCATCCGGATCGATGATCTCGGTACCGTCCACCAGCTGCTGGCCCAACGCGACCACCGCCTCGCGGAACAGCTCGTACTTGCCCGGCGAGTGCCGGTACAACGCGGCCGCGGAGATGCCGACCCGCGATGCGATGTCCTCCATGCTGACCGCGTGGTATCCGAGCGCGCTGAACGCGTCCGCGGAGGCCTTGACGATCTGCGCCCTGCGGTCGGGAGCACGCCTACCAGCCGGCACCGGGCGGCCGACTGTTGACATGTACCCACGGTAACGCATATATCGAAAATGCGAGGTTGTGACTAATGAGGGTTCACATCATCGGAGCATTTTCGATATGTCATCAGCGTAAATCCACCAGTCGGGCCGAACGGCCGGCAGAAGCGCGATTCACATCGGGAGGGGTACGCCTCAGCGGTACTGGCAGAGGTAGGCGGTCTCGACCTCGACCCGCACCCCGAACTTGCTGTCCGCGGGCACGGTGAATTGTGTTCCCGCCGAGAAGGTTTCCCACTTGTCTGCGTCGGGCAACCGGACCGTCAGGGCCCCGCTGATCACATGCATGATCTCCAACTGGGAGGTCCCGAACTCGTACTCCCCGACCGCCATCACGCCGACGGTTGCCGGCCCATCGGCGGGGCTGAAGGCGATCGAGGCGACGGCTCCGTCGAAGTACTCGTTGACTTTGAACATGCGCGCAGACTAGCGACCCGCGTCACCGTCGGTGGATCACACCCCGGCGAGCATCGCCCGCAGCTCAGCGCGTCCGGACGCGTCCAGCGGCAGCAGCGGCGCCCGTGGATCGCCGACATTGCTGCCGAGCAGCTCGAGGCCGGCCTTCACCGTGGTGGGCAGACCCCCGGCGACGATGAACCGCAGCAGCGGCGCGAGATCGTCATAGATCCGTCGGGCGCGATCGACATCACCGGCGCGCACCGCCTCGTAGAGGTCCAGGCAGGGCTGCGGCCGGAGGTTGGGCGCCGCGGTGCACCACCCCGCGGCCCCCTCGGTGAGGGCGTCGAGCACCAGCGGGTTGCTGCCGTTGTAGAAGGGCAGTTCGCCACCGGAGAGCTCCTTGATGCGTCGCATCCGCATCAGGTCACCGGTGGACTCCTTGACCATCGTGACGTTGTCGATCTCGTCGAACATTCGCACCAGCAGCTCGGGGCTCATGTCGATGCCGCTGGTCGCAGGGTTGTTGTAGACCATGATCGGCAGGTCGACGGCGGCCGCGACGGCGGCGTAGTGGGCGATGATCTCGCGTTCGGTGAGCTTCCAGTAGGACACCGGCAGGATCATCAGCGCATCGGCGCCGGCAGCTTGCGCGTGGCGCGCGCGACGGACGGTGTTGGCCGTGGTCAGGTCCGAGGCGCCGACGACGACCGGGACACGACCGGCGACAGCACCCACGGTGACGTCGATGACGGTGTCGAACTCGTCCTCGGTCAGGTAGGCGGATTCCCCGGTGCTGCCGGTCGGCGCGATGGCATGAGCGCCGGTGCCGACCAGTTGATCGACGAGCGCGGTGAGCGCGGCGGCGTCGACACCGGATCCGTCGGCGGTGAACGGGGTGACGGGGTAGGCGATGATTCCGTGGATGTTCGTCATGGTGCGACCTTTCAGGCGGTGAGGGTATCGGGGTGGTTGGCCAGCGCGCGGCGCGCGTAGTAGGCGAAGTTGGCCAGGCTGCGCTTGGGGGTCAGGGTCCAGTCGTGGGCTTCGCGCGCCAGCCGATCGGGCAGTGCGGCAATGGTTCCCGCGGCCATGGCGGCCAGTTGCAGCTTGGCGCCGCGTTCGATGAGCATGGCCAGCGAGCAGGCCTCTTCGATGCTGGCAGCCGCGACGACGTGCCCGTGGTGGGCCAGCAGGATGGCCTTCTTGTCCCCCAGTGCGGCAGAGATGATCTCGCCCTCCTCGTTGCCGACCGGCACGCCCGGCCAGTCCGGCAGGAATGCGCAGTCGTCGTAGAGCGGCGCGATGTCCATCTGCGACACCACCAGCGGCACTTCGAGCATCGACAGCGCCGCGACATGGAACGGGTGGGTGTGCACGATGCACCCGACGTCGGGGCGGGCCCGATAGATCCAGGAGTGGAAACGGTTGGCCGGGTTGGCCATTCCGTCACCGTCGAGAACGTTGAGGTCCTCGTCGACCAGTAGCAGGTTACCCGCGGTGATCTCGTCGAAGCCCAGGCCCAGCCGTTGGGTGTAGTAGGTGCCGGGCGCGTCGGCGCGGGCGGTGATCTGACCGGCCAGCCCGGAGTCGTGACCGGCGTCGAACAATGCGCGGCAGGTCAGAGCGACCTTCTCGCGGGCGCTCAGTCCGGTATCGGCGATGTTTCGACCGAGGCCGTCGAGCGCACGGCGCATCAGATCTGACTTTGAGTCCTGCAGGGTGCTCGTCATGGGGTGATCTCCTCTCGTGATGACACATTGAGGACTATAGGACACTTTGTGTCATATCGTCAATGCGGTAATCTCAGTTTCGTGAGTGGCTTGTTACGTGCCGTGCGCCAGCAGCGGGGCATGACGCTGGACGAGGTGTCCGCGGCGACCGGTTTGACCAAGAGCTATCTGTCCAAGGTCGAACGCGGCCAGAGCGTGCCGTCCATCGCCGCCGCCCTGAAGATCTCCCGCGCACTCGACGTCGATGTGGCACAACTGTTCTCCGATGATCCCGAGGTGTCGTCACTGACCGTCGAACGGGCGGCCGACCGCGGCGCAGAACGCCACCACGCGGTGGCCGCCGGGATGCTGGGCAAGGCCATGTCACCTTTCGTCGTCCGCCCCGGCCGCCAGTTCAGCGCGCATCCCCATCCCTGCCACCCCGGCCAGGAGTTCGTCTTCGTGCACGCCGGCGCCGTCGAGCTGAATCTCGACGGGACGGTGGTAGCGCTGCAGACCGGGGACTGCGCGTACTTCGACGCCTCGGTCTCGCACAAGCTGCGCCAGATCGGCGACGTCGGCGCCGAGGTCGTGGTGGTGGCCTACAGCGCACCGGGCCGACGGGGATAGCACAGGAACGACCGAATCGACGGACATCACCAATTCGATACGGCAGCATCGACAGACCCGATCAGCCATCCGAGGGAGCAGACCGCCATGTCCACGTCGGACACACCGAACCGGACCGATTCCGACGACCTCACCGACGCCTTGCTCGACGCCATCGAGGGCAGCGTCTCCGACGCCGCACCGGAGCTGTTGCGCACCACCATGGCGGCGTTCCGCAAGCTGGGCATCGAGTTCGTCCGCAAGTACAACCGGCTGGAAATCGACACCGCCGAGCACAGTTTCGACGAACCGGTGCTGTTCGTCGCCAACCACGGCTTCGGCGGGATCTTCGACCTCAACGTCTTCGCGACCAGTGCCGCACTGGAGCAGCTGCACCTCGATCGCGATGTGACCATCCTGACCCATCAGCTCGCCTGGACCCTCGGCGTCGGCCGTTTCATCGAACCCATCGGTGCCCGGCCCGCCAGCGTCGAATCCGCGCAGGAAGCCTTCGCCCGCGGCGAGCATGTCGCGGTGTACCCCGGCGGCGATATCGACTCCGCCAAATCCTGGGAGGACCGCAATCGGATCATGTTCGGCGGGCGCACCGGTTTCGCCCGCCTTGCCATCGACAACGGGGTGCCCATCGTCCCGATCGTGACCGCAGGCGCGGGCGAGTCACTGTTCGTCATCTCCAGCGGCGAGCGCCTGGCCCGGGCCACCCGCCTCGACAAGCTGTTGCGTCTGAAGTCCGCGCCGATCAGCGTCTCGTTGCCGTGGGGACTCAACATCGGTGTCGTCGGGCTGCTGCCCTATCTGCCGTTGCCCACCAAGCTGCAGACCCGCGTCTTGCCCGTCATGCCGGCAGAATCCGGTGAGGAGCCTGCGGAGTATGCGGCCCGGGTCGAGTCGGCCATGCAGAGCGCGCTCACCGAGATGACCGAGGGCCGCACCCCGCTGCTGGGCTGAGGTGTCAGTGCCGCGCGAGCCAGTCGGCCAACCGCGTGGCACACAGGTCGGCCCCGGCACCGGTGACCAACGTGGTCTGGTCGACGGGAATGCCGTGATAGGTGGCCGCCGGGTCATCGACGACCGGCAGCTCGCGTCCCTGCCGACGCAGCACCACGCGGGCCATTTCCCCGAACGACATCTTCTGCGGCCCGCCGACCTCACGCACCCCGTTGGCCGGTGTGCCGGTGGCGATCCCGGCAAGGGCAGCGGTCACCTCGGCGGAATCGACTGTCTGGATCGCGGCGATCGGCGCGCGCACCTCACCATCGCGGATCATCGATTCGGTTATGGGCTCGGCCAATTCGTGGAACTGCGTCGCCCGCAGCACCGTCCACGGCACCCCCGAGCCCTCGGCGGCATGTTCCTGGGCAAGCTTGCCGCGCAGATACCCGGCGTCGCGGGCCATGACATCGGCGCCGACGATCGACAGGACGACATAGTGCCGGGCCGAGGACGTGCCGACGGCGGCGGCCAGGTTCGACGAGGTCTGCTCGAAGAACTGCTGCGCCGAGTCCTCGGGCGTCGGTGCGTTGATGACGTCGACCACCACATCGGCGCCTGCCAGGGCCTCGGCGATACCGTCACCGGTGAGCAGGTCCACACCCGTCGTCCTGGACGCGGCGACGACATCGTGGCCGCGGCCACGCAGCATCGGCACGAGCCGGCGTCCGATCAGACCGGTGGCACCGACGACGGTGATTCTCATATTCGACGTGTTCACGCACCCAGGCTGGCACCGCCGCAGGTCGTGGGCGTCCCGGAAAACCCGTAGTCCCGCGGTGTTCACACCATGTACTTGCCCAGCCCCAGCATCGCGTTCTCATCGGCAGGCTCACGCGTGCAGTCGGCCAGGCCCGCGTGGAGTGCAGTGACGTCCATCCCGGTGCCGATCAACACCAACTCGGTGCCCCGGCCGCGCGACCTGTGCAACCGCAGCGAGCTGCCTACCAGCTGCACCAGGAACCGGCCGTTCGACCCGAAATCGACGAAACCCTTTGCCCGGTACAGCCCCTGCGGGCGGCCTTGGAGAAACTGCAGGAAGTGTCGCGGGTTGACCGTGTCACCGGTGCTGAACTGCAGGCTCTGGTACTCGGGGTGGTGGTGATCGTGGTGGTCGTCGTGATCGTGCAGGAGTTCGTCGAAGGACAACTGCGCCTGCGGTTTCCGCGTCGTCGGCGGATCGATCAACAGCTCGGGATCGATGCGCGCGAAGTCGGTGGGCAACACCGGAACCCGCGGGTTGAGCTCGCGGATCCTGGCGGCGACGTCATCGCCGGGAGCCTCGCTGATCTTGTTGAGCACCACCAGATCCGCCACCGCGACACCATGGCCCAGATCGGCGGGCTGGACGGCGTCGACCACCAGCACCAACCCGGCGTAGTGGAAGCGTTCGTCCTCGGCGGTGGCGATGGTGCGCGCCAGCACCTGCGGCTCCGCGACACCGCTGGCCTCGACCACGATCAGGTCCAGCGCGGGCCGCACGGCCGCCAGCTTGCCGAGCATCTCGGCGGCCTCCGACGCGTCCACCGCACAACAGATGCAGCCGTTGGACAGCGAGGCCATCGCGTCGACCTGACCGGCGACCAGCATCGCGTCGATGTTGACCGCGCCGAAGTCGTTGACCAGCGCGCCGATTCGCACCCCACGGCTGTTACGCAGCAGATGGTTGAGCAGGGTGGTCTTTCCGGCACCGAGGAAACCGGCGATCGCAAGGACGGGGGTGCTCACGGCGTGCGGCTCACGGCTTGACGGCGGCGTGCAGCGCGACGATCCCTCCGGTGAGGTTGCGCCAGCGCACCGAATCCCAGCCGGCCTCGCGGATGCGGGCAGCCAGTTCGGCCTGCGTCGGCCAGGCGCGGATCGACTCGGCCAAGTAGACGTAGGCCTCGGGATTGCTCGACACCGCCGTGGCCATCCCCGGCAGCGCCCGCATCAGATATTCCTTGTACACCGTGGAGAACAGCGCGTTGGTGGGCGTGGAGAACTCGCACACCACCAGCCGGCCGCCCGGGCGGGTCACCCGCGCCATCTCGCGCAGTCCGGCCACATGGTCGACGACGTTGCGCAGACCGAAGCTGATGGTCACCGCGTCGAAGGAATCATCGGCGAACGGCAGTCGGGTGGCGTCGGCACCCACCTTGGGCACCGGACGCGATGCCCCGGCCGACAGCATGCCGACCGAGAAGTCCGCGGCCACACACCACGCACCCGAGCTCGCCAGCTCGACCGTCGACACCGCCGTCCCGGCGGCCAGGTCGAGCACCTTGTCCCCCGGCCCGATCCCCAGCGCCGCGCGGGTCTGACGCCGCCAGAACCGGTCCTGACCCAGCGACATCACCGTGTTGGTGATGTCGTAGCGGCGGGCCACGGCGTCGAACATCGACGCCACCTCATGCGGATTCTTCTCCAACGACGCCCTGCTCACCAGATCAAAACTACCTGTGAGTCTCGGGGTTCCCGGAATGGGCCGCGTCTGATGACGTTGAACCTTGCGTGAGCAGACAGCTGTTCCCCCGTTTTCGGCCCGTACTGGGGGTACACGCGTCTGCTGGCGGGAAGAACACTCCCCGAGAAAGGCAGCACATTGGCTGAGAAGATCTGGTTCATCACCGGCGCATCCCGCGGCTTCGGCCGGGAGTGGACGATCGCCGCCCTCGAACGCGGGGACAGGGTCGCCGCAACGGCGCGCGATACCGCCACCCTCGACGACCTGGTATCCCGTTACGGCGACGCGCTGCTGCCGCTGCAACTCGACGTGACCGACCGGGCCGCCGATTTCGCCGCGGTCCAGCGTGCCCACGAGCATTTCGGCCGGTTAGACATCATCGTCAACAACGCCGGGTACGGGCAGTTCGGCTTCATCGAGGAGCTGTCCGAAGCCGAGGTGCGCGACCAGATCGAGACGAACCTGTTCGGTGCGCTGTGGGTCACCCAGGCCGCGCTGCCGTTCCTGCGGGCCCAGCGCAGCGGGCACATCCTGCAGGTGTCCTCGATCGGCGGGATCACGGCATTCCAGAACGTCGGCATCTATCACGCGTCCAAGTGGGCGCTGGAGGGCTTCTCGCAGTCGCTGGCCCAGGAGGTGGCCGGCTTCGGCATCCACGTCACGCTGATCGAACCGGGCGGGTTCGACACCGATTGGGCCGGCTCCTCGGCCAAACGGGCCACCCCGCTGCCGGACTACGCCGAGGCCCACCAGCAGGCTGCCGACGCCCGCGCCAAGCGCACCGCGAAGTCGGGCGACCCGCAGGCCTCGGCCACCGCCGTGCTCAAGATCGTCGACGCCGAGCAGCCGCCGCTGCGGGTGTTCCTCGGTGAGTTGCCGTTGCAACTGGCCGAGGCCGACTACGCCCAGCGCTTGGCCACCTGGCGAAAGTGGCAACCGGTCTCGGTCGAAGCGCAGGGCTGATTCGCCAGGCTCAGGCCGCGCGGCTGCGCCGGGTCCCGATGACCTCTTCGTAATGTCCGAGCAGCTCATCGCAGACCGCGGGCCAGGTGCGGGCCAGCACGCTGCGTCGGGCCGCGGCCGAGTAGCGGGGC
This sequence comes from Arthrobacter sp. SLBN-53, assembly GCF_006715585.1. Taxonomy (NCBI): domain Bacteria; kingdom Bacillati; phylum Actinomycetota; class Actinomycetes; order Micrococcales; family Micrococcaceae; genus Arthrobacter; species Arthrobacter sp. SLBN-53. The sequence continues at coordinate 3,667,285 of NZ_VFNN01000001.1, read as the reverse complement.
CGCTCGGCGATCAGATGGTCGACCGCATCGGTGAGCCGCGTCGCGAAATCGTCGACGTCGAGCAGCAGCCCGGTGTGCATCGGCACGACCAGATCACGCGGGCCACCGGCGTTCGGCGCCACCACCGGCAACCCGGATGCCATGGCCTCCTGGACCGCCTGGCAGAACGTCTCGTGCTCGCCCGGGTGGACGAACACGTCCATGCTGGCGTAGGCGGCGCCCAAGGCGGCTCCCCGCAACTCACCGGTGAACACCGCCGTCGGCATCAGCGATTCGAGCTTCGCCCGGTCCACGCCGTCGCCGACGACCACCACCTGCAGGTTGTCGCGGGCGGCCAGCACCGCCAGCCGCTCGACATGTTTCTCCGGGGCCAATCTGCCGACGAAACCGACCACCGGCTTACCAGCGGGCGACCAACGCCGACGCAGTGCGTCATCACGCGCCGACGGCACGAAACCGCCGATGTCCACCCCGCGTCCCCACTTGTGCAACCGCGGGACACCATGGGCGGCAAGGTTTTCCATCGCCGAGGTGGACGGGGCCAGGGTCCGGTCGGCCTTGCTGTGCAGCCGGCGGGTCCACGCCCAGGATGCCCTCGACAACACGCCGACCCCATAGCTCTCGGCGAAACCGGCGACATCGGTCTGGAACACCGCGACCGTGGGCACACCGAGATGGCGGGCCGCGTGCACGCCACCCCAGCCGAGCAACGCAGGAGAGGCCAGGTGGACGACATCGGGATCGAAGCCGCGCAGCACACCGACCATCCGCGGCCGCGGAACACCCAGCGGGAGCGAGGTGACCTTGGGGAACATGTGCGAGGGCACCCGATGTACCCGCACACCATCGTGAACCCGGTCCGCCGGCGGCTGTCCGCGCGGCGAGTCCGGCGCGATGACCAGCACCTCGTGTCCGGTGCGGCGCAGATGCTCGATCACCCGAAGCACCGAGTTGGTGACGCCGTTGACATTCGGGAGGAAGGATTCGGCAACGATCGCAACGCGCACGACCTGACTGTCGCAGCATCGGTTGACCACACGGTTGCGTCCGGGCGTCCGGCGTGCGAACACCGCGACAGCGGTACGGTGGTCGGCGTGCGTCGAATGATGGCCGTGCTCACCGGATTGACGCTGCTCGCCGGTGTGGGCTGCACCAAGCAGATCCAGGGCAGCGCCGAGGCCGACCCCGATGCGCCACTGACCCAGGTGAGCGAGGACGGGTACGGATTGACCGCCGGATTCGCCGACGCCCCGGTTCAGATCGAGATCTTCGCCGAGCCGCAATGCTCGCACTGCGCGGACCTGCAGCGCGATGTCGGTGACGGGTTGGCCCACTACATCGGCCTCGGCCAGCTCGCCGTCACCTACCGTCCGATGACCTTTCTGGACACAGCCGATTTCGGCTACTCGGCCCGGGTCAGCAATGCGCTGTTCGTGGCGGCTTCGCAGCGGAACTCCCCCGCGGTGGCATTCCAGGCATTCGTCGAGGCGTTGTGGGCAGACCAGGACCCCTCCGGTCGCGGCCCCGACGATGACGAGATCGCCCAAAAGGCCGATGCCGCGGGACTACCCGAAGATGTGGTGGGGCGCATCGCCCGCGGCGAGACCGCCGTGGATGCCGTCGAGATGGATGCCGCGAACTACGACCTGCTGTATCTGGTCGACCCGATGTATACCGGCACCCCGACGGTGTACAACCTGAACACCGACGAGACGGTCGACATCTACGACGCGGACTGGCTCGACAAACTGATGTCCTCAGCCTGACCCCCGGCCTGTTCGCCGACGGGCTCGTCGTCCTCCACCCGGCGCGCGACGACGGCGACGACCAACAACGCGGCCCCGGCGATCAACCAGCCCAGTACCGCGATCGAGGCGGCCGGGATGATGGCCAGCGCGGCGTTACGGTCCTGCACGCGCACCAGATCGGGGTCGCTGCGGTCGTATTCGACGTAGATCCGCATCCCGGGTTCCAGCTCGGAGGGATACAGCACGCCCAGTTCGGGCCGATAGGTGACGCGGTCCGGGGTGACGAATTCGATGGTCGAGCGGCGCGGCCCCGCGTCGAGCACCTCGGCGGCGGCCACCCCTATATCGCTCTCGATGCGCCGGTCGTTCTCCCAGGCCCCCAGGACCAGCAGCACCGACTGGAACGTCACCACACAGGCCGCGATGACGATGCCGACCCGGACCCGGCGGATGACGCGCTGCCGGCGAGTTTCGGTGCCGTCGCCGAACATTCGCGGCATCCGGCGCCACAACTCGGCGAGCGCCGCCCGGAACCTCACTGCAGGGCCGCCCGGATGGAGGCATGCAGCGCGCGCAGCGAGGTCCGGTCCGCCTTGACCTCCAACACCCGCATGCCCTCGACCGGTTCGGCCAGCACCTCGGTCAGCGAATCGACGTCGACCTGCCGGTTGGGCACGTGATAGGCCTGGCACAGCGCCGCGATGTCGACATCGTGCGGGGTCCCGAACACGCGGGAGGAGACATCGGAGAACCGCGGATCACCCTGCTCGAGCAGTTCGAAGATGCCGCCGCCGTTGTCGTTGGAGACCACGATGGTCAGGTTGCGCGGGACCGGTTCGGTCGGGCCGATCAGCAGCCCGGAGCTGTCGTGGACGAACGTCAGGTCGCCCACCAGCGCCACGGTCTTCAACGGGGTGGTTCCGCCACCGCTGCGCTCGTGCGCCAGCGCCGCGCCGATGGCCGTGGAGATGGTGCCGTCGATCCCGGCAACACCCCGGTTGGAGCGCACCTTGACCCCGGGCTGGTTGAACCCGGCGAGCGCGATATCGCGGACCGGGTTGGAAGCGCCGAGCACCAGCTGGTCACCGTCGTGCAGGCCTGCGGTCACCGCGGCCGCGACGTGCAGCCCGGTGGTGTGCGGATGCTGTGCCAGTTGGGCGCGCACCGCTTCCAGTGTGCGACGGTGCAGGTCGCCGGCGCGCTGCAACCACTGTGGGTCCGGTGTGCCGGTGGTGACCGCGCGGGTACCGGTGGCCTGCGAATTACCCGAGACATCGGGCCAGCGCGGGCCGGTGGTCAGCGCGAACACCGGCACCGCCGGATCGGCCAACAGCGTCGACACGGTGCGGTGCAGGGTGGGCCTGCCCAGCATGATGACCTGGGCGGGCCGCAGCAGTGGCAGCGCCAACGGGTGCAGCGGGTTGGCCGCCGCGGGTGCCGTCGGTTCGGCCACGGTGGGCAGCCCCGCCAGGTTCGGGTGCACCCCGGCGCCGTGTCCGGCGATCACCACGGTGTCCGCACTCAGATCGATGTCCAGCGGCTGGTCGAAGGTGACCGGCGGGGTGTGCGTCCAGGAGCGGCCGTCGGGCCTGCCCTCGGGCGTCGGCGTGGCATCGTCGAGGTCGGGCACCAGCGGTTCACGCAGCGGGATGTCGAAGTGCACCGGTCCGGCGTTGGCGCTACGAGAACCCTTGGCCGCCACCAGCACTCGACAGGTCGCCGAGCGCCACTGGGCGTTCAGCGCGGCCATGTCGCCGGAATCTCCGCCCGGTCCCTCGGCGAGCCCGAGGCTGATGCTGGAGCGCACCTGGGACCCGAAGTAACCGAGTTGCTCCATCGTCTGGTTGGCACCGGTCCCGAGCAGTTCATAGGGCCGGTTGGCGCTCAGCACGATCAGCGGCACGCGGGCATAGTTGGCCTCGACCACCGCCGGACCGAGATTGGCCACCGCGGTGCCCGAGGTCATCGCGATGGGCACCGGTGCCTGTCCCGAGATCGCCAGCCCGATCGCCAGGAACCCCGCGGTGCGTTCGTCGATGCGCACATGCAGCCGGATCCGGCCGGCCCGGTCGGCATCGTGCAGCGCGAACGCCAGCGGGGCATTGCGTGATCCGGGGCACAGCACCACATCGCGGACGCCGCCGCGGATCAATTCGTCGACGACGATGCGGGCCTGGATCGTCGAGGCATTCACTCGAACAGCCTAAGTCTTGGCTTCGGCGAAGAATTCCAGGATCGCCTCGTTGACGGTCTCCGGACGCTCGATGAACCCGAGGTGCCCGGCATCGGGGATCTCCAGGTACCGCCCGCCGGGGATGGCGTCGGCGACCTCGCGGCTCAGGTGGGGGGCCATCAGCACGTCATCGCCGAAACCGATCACCAGCACCGGCACCTTGATGTGCTGGTAGGCAGGCAGCCGGTTGCCCTCGGGCGCGATGGCCAGCTGGCTCTTCAGCCCCGGGGTGTACTTGGTGGGCCACATGGTGAACATCTCGGCCCAGTCCAGGACCGCCCGGTCGTCGTTGAGGGTCTTGGGCGAGAAGTTCTCCATCAGCCGGATCTTCGCGTCGTAGCTGGGCGGCAGGGTGATCCCGGCCCCGTGGAAGTCGCGCTCGGCCTTGTTGAAGAACTCGCGCGCCTTGTCGTGGCGGCCGCGGGTGGCCATCAGCACCGCCTGGCTGACCAGTTCGGGGCGCGCGACCATCAGCTCCTGGGCGATGAACGAACCCATCGAGACGCCGACGACCCGCACGGGGCCGCCGACGACCTTGGTGATGAGGTTGGCGGTGTCGGCGACCACCTGTTCGGTGGTGAAGCCGCTGGCGTTCTCGGTGGCGCCGACGCCGCGATTATCGAAGGTGATGACGCGATAGCCGGCCCGCTGGAACGCCGGGACCTGATGTAGGTGCCAGGTGCGTCCGGCCCCGCCCCGGCCAGCGATGAAGAGCACCGGTTCGCCGGTGCCGCCCTTGTCGACATATGCCAGATTCATTTGCTCGAGCCTACTTGCGGCTGCGAGCTCTCCTGATGGCGTGATCCCAGAGCAGGCCCACGGTCGCCTTCAGCGCAGGTGGGCTGGCAAGTTCGCGAGTCATCAGTGCGGTGGCCGCGGCCTTGGTGGCAGCAGAGGCCTTGGACATGTGCCCGGAGTCGAACGGCGGCTGCGGGTCGTACTCCATGGACAGCTGGATGGCCTTGGCCTTGGCTTCTCCGCCGATCTGCCCGGCCAGCCACAATCCGAGGTCGATGCCGGCCGACACTCCGGCACACGTCACGATGCGCTCATCGGACCGGACGATGCGCTCATCGCCCACCGGTGTCACGCCGAATGCGCGCAACGACTGCACGGCGGCCCAGTGCGAGGTGGCCCGTTTGCCGTCCAGCAGGCCGGCGGCGGCCAGCAGCACCGAGCCCGAGCACACCGAGGAGGTCCAGGTGGTGCTCTGGTGGGTGCGGCGCAACCAGTCCAGGACCCGCTCGTCGCGGGCGTGCTCCATCGTGGTGAATCCGCCGGGGACGAGCACGATGTCCGGGCTGGGTGTCTCGTCGAACGAATGGGTCGCACCGATGACGAGGACCCCGGAATCGGCGACGACGGGTCCCGGTTCGTGCCAGACGAAGCGCACCTCGGCATCGGGCAGCCAGCGCAGGATCTCGTACGGACCGATGAAGTCCAGGGCGGTGAAACCGGGGTACAGCACGATGGCGATCTGCATGTTTGCCTCCTAGGCGAATGACTTGCGGTATTGGTCGGGTGAAATGCCAAGGCGTCGAACGAAATTGCGGCGCAGGGTTTCGGCGCTGCCGAAGCCGCACCGGCCGGCGATGACCGTGACGGTGTCATCGGTCTCCTCGAGTTGCCGGCGGGCGGCCTCGGTGCGGATCCGTTCGACATAGCTGCCCGGCGCCTCCCCCACCTCCTCGGTGAACACCCTGGTGAAGTGCCGCGGGCTCATGGCGGCGCGCCGCGCGAGCTCGCCGATGCTCAGCACGGCGCCGGGTTCGGCCTCGATGAACTCCTGCACCTCGCGGATCGGTTGGCGCTTGGCCCGGGGCGCCCACACCGGTGCCGCGAACTGGGTCTGCCCGCCGGGGCGGCGCAGATAGAGCACCAGCCAGCGGGCCACCGTCTGCGCGATATCGGTGCCGAGATCGTCCTCGACCAGATGCAGGGCCAGGTCGATGCCCGCGGTGACACCGGCGGCGGTCCACACCTGCTCCGAGCTCCTGACGAAGATGGGTTCGGGGTCGACGGTCACGCCGGGGTACTGGTCGGCCAGGTGGCCGGCGGCCGCCCAGTGGGTGGTGGCCCGGCATCCGTCGAGCAGGCCCGCCTCGGCCGCGAGGAAGGCACCCGAGCACACCGTGACGACCCGGCGTGCGGTCTCGGCCACGGCGCGGATCCACTGCACCGTCGCGGCGTCCTTGCGTACCGTCTCGGTGCCGAATCCGCCAGGCACGATCAACGTATCGATGGCGGTGGTCGCGGGCAGGGCCGCCGCGCCGAATTCCAGGCCCGTCATGGTGCGGACGGGCGACCCGTCCACTGATACCAACCGCACGTCGTAGCGGTCCGGCCGACCCATCGCGACCAGCTGCAGGTTGGCTCCGGTGAACACGTCGAACGGGCCGGCGATGTCCAATGCCTGCACACCGTCGAACCCGAGGATCACCACCGATCGCGTCACGCCCTCATCGTCACCGGCTCGACCCCGTGTCGTCTACGCCGCGCATCCCACAGATCAGGACATGTCGGATGCCGGGACCATGCTGCCGGCATGACCGAATTCACCTACCGGGCGATGTGGTCGCCCGCCGCGGGGTCCTATGTCGGGACCTGTCTGGAGTTCCCCGGGCTGCGACAACACCGGGAGACAGCGGGCGGTTCGTGCTGCGCATCTCACCGGAGCTGCACGCCCTGCTCGCCGTCGAGGCGACCGAACAACGAATGTCGCTGAACCAGTGGGTGGTGCGGAAGCTGTTCGGCCGCAACGATTCCCGAGGGTTCTGACCCGATGACGGGTCTGCAGAAGTGGTACTGCCGGCGGTACTACCGTCGCGTGCAGTACTGCCGGTGGTACCACTTCCTCAGGAGTATCTCGGTTGGTCACAGCGGCGGCCGGTCACAGCAGCGCGTGACAGCGCCGCACCCGCTCGATCCACCACTGCCGTCGCTCCGGCGGTGCCGCCAGCGCGGCCAACCTCGCGCGGTCCGGGACCACGGGACCGACCGCGAGACAGCCGTCGACCGGTGCCACCGGATCCACGATGTCCTCGACGAACAACCCCCCGGTTCCCAGCCCGCACGCATACGGCAGCTCCGGAAGGCACCCGGCGGCCAGCAGCCCGCGGGACATGCCCACCGCGCTGTCCAGAGCACTGGACACCACCACCGGGATGCCGATGCGCGCGGCGATCACCAGCAGCCGCTGCACACCACCCAGCGGCGCCACCTTGACCACTGCGATATCGGCCGCCCCCAGCGCCACGACCCGGAACGGGTCGACGACCTTACGGATCGACTCATCGGCCGCGACCGGGGTGTCGATCTGGCGGCGCACCTCGGCCAGCTCCTCGACCGTGGCGCACGGTTGCTCGAGGTACTCGAGCTCGCCGAGTGCGGCTGCCGCGGCCACCGCCTCGGCCACACTCCATCCGCCGTTGGCGTCGACGCGCACGGTGGGCACCAGCGCCCGCACCGCCTCGACCCTGGCGACATCATCGGCCAGGCACTGTCCGGGTTCGGCGACCTTCACCTTGGCCGTCCGGGCACCGGGGAATCGCGCCAGCACCTCGGGCACCTGCTCCGGGGGCACCGCGGGCACGGTGGCATTGACGGGAATGCGGTCACGATGCGGGACGGGTGCGGGTCGGTAGGCGGCCTCGACGGCCGAGGACAGCCAATGCACGGCCTCGGACGGCTCGTACTCGGTGAAGGCGCCGAACTCACCCCAGCCGGCCGGCCCTTCGATCAGGGCTACCTCACGGACGGTGATGCCGCGGAACCGGACCCGCATCGGTAGCGAGACGACGTGCAGGCCGTAGAGCAGGTCATCCAGCGGCGGGCACTCAAACGATGGCGTGATCGCGATCCTCCCAGGTGAAAGCAGGGCACTCATGCTAGCGCCGGACTCTCGGACCGGGCGGGTGCGTGCTCACGCGGGCTTGGGGTGAACCTGCCTACCCGCCAGATAGGTGGCCCTGACCTCCAGACCGGCCACCGCCTCCGGGTCGACCGTGCGTGGATCTGCCGACAGCACAACGAGATCGGCGTACTTGCCGACCTCGATGGAGCCGATCCGCTCATCGTCGAACAGCTGATAGGCCGCATCGAGGGTCTGGGCGCGGATGGCCTGTTCGACGGTCAGGCGCTCCTGCGGGCCGAGCACCCGTCCGCTCGGGGCCGTGCGTGTCACGGCAACGCTGATATTGCGCAGCGGCTCCTCGGGGGTGACGGGCGGGTCGTTGTGCAGGGAGATGCGCATACCGGTGGCCACCGCTGAACCGCATGGCATCCACCGCTCGCCGTGCTCGGGACCGAAGAGCCCGTCGACGATGACATCACCCCAGTAGTGCAGCTGGTCGACGAACAGGCTGCAGGTCACCCCCAGGGCATGCGCGCGCGCCAGTTGCGCGTCGGTGATGGCGCCGACATGTTCCAAGCGCAGGCGGTGATCGTCGCGCGGATGCGCGCGCAGGGCCTCTTCGTAGACATCCAGGATGGTGTCGACCCCGTTGTCACCCTGCACATGACAAGCCATCTGCCAGCCCTGCGGATAGAACGTCCCGACGATCTCGGCCAGCTGCTCGCGGGTGTAGTTCGCGTGCCCGCACGAGCCGGGGACGACACCGATGGTGCGGGTGGCCTCGGTGTCCAGATACGGAAAGCTCAGATCGATGTTGCCGATCCACGGTGAGCCGTCCACCCAGATCTTGATACCGACCTGACGTACCAGATCGTCACCGTCGAACGGCTGGGCATCGGTGTGCAGATCGGCCGTCGACATCTCATAGGTGCGCAACCGGACCGTCAGCTGGTCGTGCATCGCCGCCAGCACGGGCCGGAACATCGGGTCGAAGGCCATCTCCGAACACGTGGTCAGGCCCGCTCGGTTCAACCGGTCGCACTCGGCCAGCAGCATCGCCGGGTAGTCGGCCACCGCGATGGCCCCGCCGATCAGCGGGAACACCGCGGCGGACTCCTCGGCGGTGCCGTCGAGCTCGCCGTCGGCGTCGCGGCCGTACCGGGCCCCCTTGGGATCGGGTGTGTCCCTGGTGATCCCGACCATGCGGGCCGCCGCGCTGTTGAAGAACGCCTTGTGGCCCGAGTTGTGCATGATCACCAGCGGGGTGCCGGCAACACTGTCCAGCCACTGCAGCGTCGGATCCGGCAAACCCTTCTGCAACAAGGCATCCCAACCGTTCAGGTATGCGCCATCGGCGCCGCGGCGGGCGACCTCGGCATGTACGGCGGCCACCACCTCCTCGGCGGTGGGCAGCGTCACCGGCCGGATGTCGACCATCCGCTCGGACAACGCCACCGCCTCCATCAACGGATGGCCGTGCGCCTCGATGAAACCGGGCAGCACGCACCCGTCGCCGACCGACAGCACGGCGGTATCGGGCCCGATCCAGGTCTGCAATTCGTCCTCGGCGAGGTCGATGGCGGCGATCCGACCCCCGACGACGGCCAGGTTGCGCGCCTGCGGGCGGGCATCGTCGACGGTGAGGATGGTGCCGGTGATGACCAGATCGGCCGGCGTATCGAGGCCTGACATGGGCCAAGGTTAGAGCCCGACCGGGCCGTCTCCGGGTGAAACGAGCGACTCGGCCGCCCCTGGTCGGCCGATGGCCCTGATCCGGATCGGTCCGCGCCAGCCGGCGTCCGGGTCGAGGACCGTGCCGCGCTGGCTGATCTCGACCACACCGTCGCGCGCCAGGTCGCGGGCGATATCCCTGGCCGGCTCCATCAGGTCGCGCCACCGCTCACCGCCGACGGCACGCGCGGCATCCGACGGGCAGATGGTCTTGTCCGGCCCCCGCTCCCGGGCCAACGACAGGATCGCGCGCCGCAGCTCGGGGTTCTGGCTCACCCCTCCAGTGAACACCGGACCTTGAAACTAAATCTGTAACACGTTCTAATCTGATGTCATGAGCGACTCCCAGCTGCGCCATTTCCTGCACTCCGGCCACCTCACCGTCGGCGCGCTGAAGCGCCACAAGGACCGGCCGGTGCTGTTCCTCGGTGACACGACGCTGACCGGCGGCGAGCTCGCCGACCGCATCAGCCAGTACATTCAGGCCTTCGAGGCGCTCGGGGCCGGGACAGGAGCGGCGGTCGGCCTGCTCTCCCTCAACCGTCCCGAGGTGCTGATGATCATCGGCGCGGGCCAGACCCAGGGCTACCGCCGCACGGCACTACACCCTCTCGGTTCGCTGGACGACCACGCCTACGTGCTCTCCGATGCCGAGGTCACCTCGCTGATCATCGACCCGCAGCCGATGTTCGTCGAACGAGCGATCGGTCTGATGCAGAAGGTCCCGTCGCTGCAGCAGGTCCTGACCATCGGGCCCGTCCCCGCCGAGCTGACCGAAGCCGGCGTGCAGGCCGTCGACCTGAGCGCCGAGGCCGCCAAGTACGACCCCACACCGCTGGTCGCCGCCGACCTGCCTGCCGATCACATCGGCGGTCTCACCTACACCGGCGGCACCACCGGCAAGCCCAAGGGCGTGATGGGTACGACGCAGTCGATCACCACTATGACCACCGTGCAGCTGGCCGAATGGGAGTGGCCGGAGAATCCGCGGTTCCTGATGTGCACTCCGCTCTCGCATGCCGGCGCCGCGTTCTTCACCCCCGTGATCGTCAAGGGCGGCGAGCTGATCGTGCTGACCAAATTCGATCCGGCCGAGGTGCTTCGGGTGATCGAGGAACAGAAGATCACCGCGACGATGCTGGTGCCGTCGATGATCTACGCCCTGATGGACCACCCCGACAGCCACACCCGCGACCTGTCGTCGCTGGAGACCGTCTACTACGGCGCCTCGGCGATGAACCCGGTGCGCCTGGCCGAGGCGATCCGGCGGTTCGGACCGATCTTCGCCCAGTACTACGGCCAGTCCGAGGCGCCGATGGTGATCACCTACCTGGCCAAGAAGGATCACGACGAGAAGCGCCTGACCTCGTGCGGGCGGCCCACACTGTTCGCCAAGGTGGCCTTGCTCGGCGAGGACGGCACACCGGTGCCCCAGGGTGAGGTCGGCGAGATCTGCGTGGCGGGCCCGCTGCTGTCGGGTGGCTACTGGAATCTCCCGGAGGCCACCGCCGACACCTTCAAGAACGGCTGGATGCACACCGGCGACCTGGCCCGCGAGGACGAAGACGGCTTCTACTTCATCGTCGACCGCACCAAGGACATGATCGTCACCGGCGGCTTCAACGTGTTCCCCCGCGAGGTCGAAGACGTTGTGGCCGAACATCCTTCGGTGGCCCAGGTGTGCGTGATCGGCACGCCGGACGAGAAGTGGGGTGAGGCGGTGACCGCGGTGGTGGTGCTGCGTCCCGACGCCGCGTCCGACGAGCCCGCGGTGGACGTCATGATCGCCGAGATCCAGGCGTCGGTGAAGGAGCGCAAGGGTTCGGTGCATGTGCCCAAGCAGGTGGTCGTGGTGGATTCGGTGCCGGTGACCGCGCTGGGCAAGCCGGACAAGAAGGCGGTGCGCGCGCAGTTCTGGGAGGGTGCAGGCCGCTCGGTCGGCTGAGTTCTCCCGTCGAGGGTTGGGGCGGGGCGCTGCGGGGTACAGATGCGCTGACAACGTAGGCATCCCGAGATAGGAACCCCGACGATGGACGACCGCATCGCAGTCGCCTCCCGCCCCGCCACCTCCGAAGCACTGAGCACCGGGGCGCTCTTCCTGTCGATGATCGGGATCATCGGTTTCGCCCTGACCATCGGCGCCTTCGGCCTGGAACGCATCGGGCTGACCTTCGGTGTCGGCCTGCTCTCGCTGACCAGCTTCGTGGTGAGCATGTTCTTCTTCCGGGCCGAGTCCGACGAGTTCGGCGAAAGCTGATCGCGGAAAACCCATCCGTGCCTCGATCGGCCGCGAATACCTTCATCAGGAAGGAGCGTGGCCGTGAATCTCGTCAAACTCGCAGGTCAGATCGTTGAGTCGGTGCCGTCGGTGGTCGGTGTGCGGACCGTGGAGGAACCGCACTACATCAGCCGCGCGCTCACCGGCAACGTCGAGATCAGGCGGTACGGCCGGCGTATCGCGGCACAGACCACCGTCACCGGCGACCGCGAACGCGCTCTGAACGCCGGGTTCCGCAAGCTGGCGTCCTACATCTTCGGCGGAAATCAACGCCGCACCGAGATCGCGATGACCGCCCCGGTGAGCCAGCAGGGCGGATCCCAGGAGATCGCCATGACGGCTCCGGTGAGCCAGCAGGGCAACGCGGAGCAGGGTTGGACCATCCGGTTCTTCATGCCGTCGGAGTGGACGCTGGAAACCCTGCCCGAGCCCGATGACGCCGATGTCGACCTGGTGTCCGTGGCACCGGAAACTGTCGCGGTCATCCGCTTCACCGGGGACCGCAGCCCGGCGGCGGTCGCCCAGCAGACCGCCGACCTGCTCGACACGCTCGCCTCGAACGGCATCGAGCCGGCCGGTGAGCCCGTCGCGTGGTTCTACGATCCGCCCTGGACGCTGCCCTTCCGACGCCGCAACGAGGTGGTCGTGCCGATCTAGCCGGCCGTGCGGGCGAGAAAATGACGCGCGCCCGATCGCCCTGTCACGGTAGACATGGGTATGTGCCCGAGCTGACCCTGCGCGCCCTGCGCGACGAGACCGACTACCAGGACTTCAACACCGCGATGGCCTGGGCCTTCCTGGAGGACCCCCAGCCCGACGACATCAGGTTGGCGCGTCCCTTCACCGATCTGGATCGGATGTTCGGGTTCACCGACGGAACCCGATGGGTGTCCACCGCCGGGGACTACCGCAAGAACGTCGTGCTGCCCGGCGGTGAACGCACCGATGTGGCCGCGGTGACCGGTGTCAGCGTCGCCTCCGACCATCGCCGCCGCGGGCTGCTGACCCGGATGATGCGTCACCAGCTGGACACCATCCGCGACCGCGGCACCGAGGCGGTGGCGATGCTGTTCGCCTCCGAGACGACGATCTATGGCCGATTCGGGTACGGGTTGGCGTGCCAGAACGCCACGCTGTCCGGCCCGGTGCGTGATCTCGGTTTCCGCCCCGACGTCGATCTCGGAGCAGGCACCGTGTCGCAGATCGACGTCGACACACTGCTCGACGTCGGACCCGCGATCTACGACCGGGCGGTGGCCGATTTACCGGGGCGGATGGACCGGCCGCGTCCGTGGTGGGACTACCAGGTCTTCGACAATGACGAGCGCCGCAAGAACAGCGGCAGCATCAGATTCGCTCTGCACCGTGAATCCGACGGCATACCGAGCGGATTCGCCCGGTACCGGACGAAGTCGTCGTGGGATGCCACCGGCCCCACCGGAGAGGTGCACGTCGAGGAGGTCCGCGCCACCAATCCGCGCGCCTATGCCAGGGTCTGGCGATTCCTACTGGAGATCGACCTGGTTCGACGCGTCATCGTCAAGGACGCCGCGGTCGACGAACCGCTGCGCGCGCTGGTGGCCGACAGCCGAGCGCTGCGCTGCGAGGTCGCCGACGGCATCTTCGTGCGGCTCGTCGACGTCGGGCGGGCACTCGCACTGCGCCGGTACGCCGCACCGGTGGATACAGTTCTGGACGTGCGCGACGAGTTCTGCCCGTGGAACAGCGGTCGGTACCGACTGCGCGGCGACGTCGACGGCGCCCAGTGCGAAAAGACCGATGCGCCTGCAGATATCGCTCTCAGCGTGCGCGACCTCGGCGCGGTGTACCTCGGTGGGATCAGCCTCGCCCGACTCGCCGCGGCGGGTCTGGTCGAGGAACTGACCGCCGGGGCGGTGCACCGCGCGGCCGTCGGTTTCGGCTGGCCGGTGGCGCCCGCCATCCCCGACCACTTCTGAGAAAAGGACGGCCCATGATCCGCGCTGTACTCTTCGATTTCTCCGGCACCCTGTTCCGCCTCGAGGAACAGGACGACTGGTTCGACGGCATCACCGTCGACGAACAGGCGGTGCAGGGTCACGTGCAGGCCGAGTTGATGCGTCGCGTGACCGCACCGACCGGAAGTACGGTGCCCATGAACGCGCAGCAGCAACACAATTGGGCCAACCGGGACCTGGAGCCGCATCTGCACCGCGAGGCGTACCTGCACGTCCTGCGCGAGTCCGGTCTCGCCGGCGAGGATGCGGCGGCCCTGTATCCGAAGCTCGTCGACCCGGCCTCCTGGACGCCCTACCCCGACACCGCGGCGGTGCTGAACGGTCTGCGCGGCAACGGGATCAAGACGGCCGTCGTGTCGAATATCGCCTTCGACCTGCGGCCCGCGCTGGCCGCCGCAGGCACCGGGGCCGACGAGTATGTGCTGTCATTCGAGGTCGGTGCCGTCAAACCCGATCCGGCGATCTTTTCGACCGCGCTGGCGCGCCTCGGCGTGGATGCCGAGGAGACCCTGATGGTCGGCGACAGCGAGGAAGCCGACGGCGGCGCACGCGCCGTGGGTTGCGCCTTCGCCCTGGTGGACCCGCTGCCCACTGCTCAGCGTCCCGACGGGTTGCGCATCGCGCTGCGATCGCACGGCCTCCCGCTCTAGGGGCTAGCGCGCGTCGACGGACAACTGGTTGCGGTACCCCACGACGACGCTGGTGATGAGCGAGACCGCGATCACCGCCTCGGCGATGAAGAATGCGGAGAAGTCGATCAACGAACCGATCGGCGGATCGCCGGGTATGGCGTTGCGCAGCGGCACCATCGCGAACAGCAAGGCCGCCATCACCGAATACGCGCCGTACTCCACGCCCCGGCGGGTGCGCACCACGTAGGACGCCAGTACCGCGGCAGAGGCCGCCAATCCCAGCATCAGCACCATGATGAACACGCCGAAAACCATGGTGGGCACGCTGCGTTCGGCCTTCAGGGTCAGCGACAGCCAGCCCTGGTCGGGCGACAGGGTCGGCGTCACCGCGAAGAACGCATCACCGTTGGACACCGTCACCTCGAGCGGCAGCGGTGCGCCGTCGGCGCCAAGAACCTGGATGGCCGGGAAGGACTGGTAGGTGTCGAACGGGAAGTCGGTGCTGCTGCCACCGAGGGCGAACTCCTGGATCACGGTGTGGAACCGGTCGCCCTCGTTGAACTTCACGACGCTGGAGCGGCGTGAGTTGGTCTCGACGGTGATGTCCTCGGTGAGCCCGGCGCTGACGCCGCCGACGGGATCGTCGTTGACATCGAGTTCCACCGTCATCGACTGGTCGTGAACGTCGACGCGGGTGATGTACATCGACATCAGCACGACGTCGGGGCTGTCGGCGTCCTCGGTGCCGAAGGGGATCGAGGCCTGCTGGGTGTGGGATCGGCTGGCCAGGAATCCACCGACGCTGCACACCATCACGATCGCGATGACGACCAGGACCACCAGAATGCGGGCGCCACGACCCAGGCGGTCACCGGTCGACTTCATGGTCGGCACGCTACCGCCGGCGTGGCGTTCCCGTACCTTGAGGCGCCGAACAGCAGAACGGCGGCCCCGCAAACGGGGCCGCCGATTCCGACTGGGGGGTGATCAGCCCACCCGGCTCCGCTACAGGTGCGGAGCCTCCTTGATCTTGGAATCCGGGGTGCCCAGCGTCTGGCACCAGGTCTGCACGGCCAGCCGGGTGCCGCTGATCTCGACCTGCTGCGGGTCGGATCCCTTCTCGTCCTTGAGCATCTTGGTGACGGCCTCGTTCTGGGTCTTCTCATCGGCACCGGTGAAGTCCTTGCACGCGGTGTCCCCACCGGTGACCGATGGTGAACAGCCGACCAACATCGCGGTCGCCGCACCAGCCGCCATCAATGCCGCTGCTGTACGCCTCATCGTGTCCTCCTTGTCCTGGCGCCGAATCACGCCCCGATTCACTTCGTCGCCGCGCTTTGTACCCCGCACTGTCTTCGGCGAAACACCGTGAATACAGTCGGGGAATGACTTTCGACCCTGCGCTGTGGCAGCCGGTCGCCGGCTTCGAGCTGACCGATATCACCTATCACCGGCACGTTGTCGACGGAAAACCGCAACCGACGGTGCGGGTGGCCTTCGACCGTCCGGAGGTGCGAAACGCGTTCCGTCCGCACACCGTCGACGAGCTCTACCGCGTGCTCGACCACGCCCGGATGTCTCCCGATGTCGGGGTGATCCTGCTGACCGGCAACGGCCCGTCACCCAAGGACGGCGGCTGGGCGTTCTGCTCCGGAGGTGACCAGCGCATCCGCGGCCGCAGCGGATACCAGTACGCCGACGGCGAGACTGCCGAGACGGTCGATCCGGCACGGGCAGGCCGGTTGCACATCCTGGAGGTGCAGCGCCTCATCCGGTTCATGCCCAAGGTCGTCATCTGCCTGGTCAACGGCTGGGCCGCCGGCGGCGGGCACAGCCTGCACGTCACCTGCGATCTGACGCTGGCCAGCCGCCAGCATGCCCGCTTCAAGCAGACCGACGCCGACGTGGGCAGCTTCGACGGCGGGTTCGGCAGCGCCTACCTGGCGCGCCAGACCGGGCAGAAGTTCGCCCGCGAGATCTTCTTCCTCGGCCGCGCCTACGACGCCGAAACGATGTATCAGATGGGTGCGGTGAACGAGGTCGTCGACCACGACGAGTTGGAGAGCACCGGCCTGCAGTGGGCGGCCGAGATCAACGGCAAGTCCCCGCAGGCGGTCCGGATGTTGAAGTTCGGTTTCAACCTCATCGACGACGGGCTGGTCGGCCAGCAGGTATTCGCCGGTGAGGCAACCCGGTTGGCCTATATGACCGATGAGGCCGTGGAGGGCCGGGATGCCTTCCTGGAAAAGCGCGATCCCGACTGGAGCGGCTTCCCCCGCTACTTCTGATACCTCTGACGATTTCGGCGCGCTGACGCTCGGTGAGCGAGCGTTTGCGCGCCGAAATCGTCGGGGATGGAACCGGACGCAGCGCGCGTGCGTCCGAAGTCGTGTGCTCGAGGACTATCTGCGCGACCACGACGGTGTCATCACCCTCGCCCAGGCCGGCCGGTGCGGGCTCAGCCCGCAGGCCGTGCGCAGGCGCATCGGTTCCGGGATCTGGCGGCGGTGTTCACAGGGGGTGTACTTCGTCGACGACCGTCCGTTCACCGATGCCGCCCGCATTCGTGCCGCGGTCTGGGGTTACGGCGATGACGCGGTCGCCAGTGGCTTGGCCGCCGCATGGTGGTACGGATTCACCCAGTACCCGCCGGCGGTCGCCGAGGTCACCGTGCCGCGTAGCAGCCATGGGCGCACCCACCCAGGCAGCCGCGTTCGTCGCCGCGACCTCGACCCGGCCGATGTCGCGGAGCACCGTGGCCTTCCCCTGACGGCGCGCCCGCTCACGATCGTGGAGGCGGCGGTGCGCCGGGGCGGTGGTGCCCGCATCATGGACCGTGCCTTGCAGGGCGACTCCGAGCTGCGCGATCTGTGGCGTGCGCAGTCGCGCAACAAGGGTCGCTACGGTGCACCGGCAGCGCGGCGCCTGCTCCTGGCCGCGGCGGACGGTTCTCGATCCGCCGCGGAACGATTGCTGATCAAGCTGCTGCGGCAGGCGGACATCACCGGCTGGCGGGCCAATTTCCCGGTAGGGCCGTACTTCGTCGATGTCGCCTTTGCCGAACGGATGATCGCGATCGAGGTCGACGGTTGGGCCTTTCACAGTGACCCGGACGCGTTCACCAACGATCGGCGTCGGCAGAACTACCTGATCGTGCACGGCTGGCAGGTGCTGCGCTTCACCTGGCTCGACCTCTCGGAGTTCCCCGACCGTGTCATCGCGACCATTCTCTCTGCGATTTCGGCGCGCTGACGCTCGGTGAGCGAGCGTTTGCGCGCCGAAATCTAGACTGTCGCGGTGAGCAAGAACCCCCTGCGCCGGATCTCGGACGCGGTGCTGTTGACCAGCATGCGGCCCCCACTGACCGAGTACCTGGGCCGCGGCCCCGAGGTCGAACTGCGCGGCAAGCGCATCCTGATCACCGGAGCGTCGTCAGGGATCGGCGAGGCGTCGGCGCTCAAGCTGGCCAAGCTGGGTGCCAGCGTCATCGTGGTGGCCCGCCGCGCCGAACTGCTCGAGACCGTCACCGCGAAGATCCGTGACAACGGTGGCATCGCCGAGGCGATCACCGCCGACCTGTCGGATCTGGACGCCGTCGACGCGCTCGCCGCCAAAGCCCTCGAAAGCCACGGCGGCATCGACATCCTGATCAACAACGCCGGCCGGTCCATCCGCCGCCCGCTGATCGAGTCACTGGACCGCTGGCACGATCTCGAGCGCACCATGACGCTCAACTACTACGCCCCGCTGCGGCTGATGCGTGCCCTGGTGCCCGGCATGATCGCCCGCGGCGACGGCCACGTCATCAACGTCTCGACCTGGGGTGTGATGAACGAATCCTCCCCGCTGTTCGGGGCGTACCAGGCCTCCAAGGCGGCGCTGACGGCGATCAGCCGGGTGGCCGAAACCGAATGGTCGGGCAAGGGCGTGCACTCGACGACGCTGTACTACCCGCTGGTGAAGACGCCGATGATCGAGCCGACCAAGGAGTTCGTGGCCATGCCCGGACTGTCAGCCGAGGAGGCCGCCGATTGGATGGTCACCGCGGCGAAGACCCGGCCGGTGCGCATCGCCCCGCGCATGGCGGTGACCGCCAAGGCGATCGACAGCGTGGCGCCGGGTCTGCTCGGCGTCTTCATGAAGCGCGGCGTCACCGATTCGTCGTAGACACTCGTCACCGATGCGGATCCTGGACTGGCTACAGCAGCGCGACCCCGAGTATGACGCGCTGCGCCGAGCCGCCAGGGCCGCGATCGTCGTGCCCATCGCCGCGGCCGCCAGTTTCCTGGTCGCCGGCGACAGCCAGGCCCCGATGTTCGCCATCTTCGGGTCCGTGGCTCTGCTGATCGTCTCCGACTTCCCGGGCAACCGGGAGGCCCGCGCACTGGCCTATGCAGGCCTCGGATTCAACGGCGCGGTGCTGATCACCGTGGGCACGCTCGTCGCGCCCTACCCGTGGCTCAGCGTCGGGCTGATGTTCGTGCTCGGTGTCACCGTGATGTTCAGCGGGGTACTCAGCGAGACCGTCGCCGCTGGGCAGCGCGCCACCCTGCTGACCTTCGTGCTTCCCGCCTGCACCCCGCCGGGACCCATCGATGAACGCCTGACCGGCTGGCTGGTCGCGCTGGCCGTGTGTGTGCCCGCCGCGTTGTTCCTGTTCCCGCCGCGGCATCACGACGACCTGCGCCGGCACGCGGCGGGAGTGTGCCGCGCACTCACCGACTGTCTGGAGGGGGCGGGGTCGACCAGGGATGTCACCCGCGCTATGAACGCCCTGTGGGCGAACTTCGTCAACGCCGACTTCCGGCCGGTTGCGTTGACGGCGGGCAGCCGGGCCCTGGTCCGCGTCGTCGACGACCTCGGGTGGCTGGCCGATCAGATCACCGATCGCACCGGCGCGGCACTCGGCGATATGCGGCCGGCCATCGTCGCGGTGCTGCGCGACTGCGCGGCGGTCCTGCAGATCTCGGACCCTCGACTGCGCGCGACCCGGGGCGTCGAACTCAGCACCGCCCTCGATGGGCTGCGCGAGGTCGCGCAGGGCCGCTACCGCGAGGACATCGAGCAGATCCTGGCGATACCCGATGACGAGACCGCCGTCGAGGTCGGGCGCAGCCTGTTGGGCCGCCGAACGTTCTCGGCGACGGTCGGGGTCACCGGACGCATCATCCGCAACGCCGCGCTGGCCGACGCCCGGCCGGTCTGGGCGCGCGTGCTGGGCCGTGGCCTGCCCCGCACCGGCGCGGCGGACTGGGTGATGCCCGAGACCACCGCCGTCGCGCAGATCACCAAGGGATTCCTCGCCGGACGCGCGCTCGTCGTGCGCAACAGCGTGCGCACCGGCCTGGGTCTGGCCTTGGCCGTCGCGGTCACCCACGTGTTCCCGGTCGAGCACGGGTTCTGGGTGGTGCTCGGCGCGTTGTCGGTGCTGCGCAGCAGCGCGTTGACCACAGGTACCCGCGTGCTGCGCGCCGTGGCGGGGACCGCACTGGGTTTCGCCATCGGCGTGGCGGTCATCGAACTGGTCGGCGTCGATCCCGTCGTCATGTGGATGTTGTTGCCGGTGGTGGCCTTCGGTTCGGCCTTCGTCCCCGAGATCGCCTCGTTCGTCGCCGGGCAGGCCGCGTTCACCATGATGGTGCTGATCATCTTCAACCTGATCCAGCCGTCGGGGTGGGCCGTCGGACTGATCCGGGTCGAGGATGTCGTGGTCGGGGCGCTCGTGGGTGTCGCCGTATCGGTGCTGCTGTGGCCCCGCGGCGCGTCCACCCAGGTCAGCAAGGCCGTCAGTCGGGCCCACGCCGCCGGTGCCGAGTTGCTCAAAGCCGGTGTCCTGCGGGTCATCCGCGGCGCCTCCGAGACGGCCGACAACCGTGTCTTCACGCTCAGCCGCCGCGCTCTTGAGGCCAGTCGGATACTCGATGACACGCTGCGACAGTATCTTTCGGAGAACGGCGGGCATGCCGACCGGCGCGCTCCCACGGTCCGTGCGGCCAACCGGGTGGTCCGGCTGCGTGCGGCCGCGGAGTTGATCGCCGATGTCGTGCCACCGCCGCTCGGGGTGTACCCGCGAGCGCGGGAACTGCTGGAAGAGCACGCCGCTGCGGTGTGTGAGCAGGGCCTGTCGGGGCCGCCGATCAGCGATGATTTCGTGTTGGCGCTGCGCGCCGAGAACTCCCGCGACGAACTCGCCGTATCGGCGGCGCTGCCACTGCTGACCGTCGCGGCCCATCTGGGCGAGCTGGAGCTGCTGTATCCGCGCGGCTGAGCTCAGGGGCGTTGCCGGACAAGAAAGCAGAGTCATGCCATCTTCTAGTTCCTCAGAGGTAACCGACGGATGGGCGAATGCCCGGAATCGACCGCTAGAAATTCTCTCCCGCACCGTCGTTGTCGTGATCGCGGTAGTGGCGATCGGATTCGGTGTGCTGTCGGGATCGGCCGGGAACACCACAGCGATGCGCTACGGCCTGCTCTTCGGACTGATCATGATCCTCGTCGCGGCACTCGGAGCGACAATGCGCACGAAGAACGGCGATCTGTCGAAAGACACTCACATGGTGGACATCGACGGCGATCGCTGTTGCACCGAGATTCGTCACTCGGGAGCACAGTTCCGCCTGCTTGTGGCCTTGATGACTTGCAGCGCGGCGCTTTTCCTGTCGGCCATGATCGATACGGTGATCAACGGCGACCAGCCCGCGAGCGCGATCACCGGGACACTGTTCGGCGCGATCGGTTTGTATCTCGTGTCGTTCCCACTGGCAGCCGGTTTCGGACGCATCACCCGCGGCGGTCTGCTGCTGAGTGAGCATGGCGTCACGCAGCGCGGTTGGAGCTTCGAGAATCAATTGAGCTGGCCAGATATCGCAGGTATGAAGCCCGCGAACAACGGCCACCCGATCATCATGCTGATCGGGTACACGAACACTTCATGGCAGCGCCGCTACACCAGCCGCCTGTGGAAGATCGACCGCCTACCTCCTGTTCCGATGATCGAGATCGACTGTCGCAAGTTCAGCGTCGAACCGAGCGCCTTGCTTTCTTTCCTGTCCGCCTACGTCGACACACCGGACAATCGCGCAGAACTCGGAACACCAGCGACCCTGGATCGGGCCCGACGGTCAGCTTCCTGATTGCCAGCGGCAGATCGCGCGGCTGAGCTCAGGGGCGGGTGATGGTGCGCGGCGTCAACCCGAGCGTGCGTACGTGCTCGGCGATCTCACCCAGACTCGCCGTCCACACGTCGGTGCGCCCAACGACATAGCGCATCAGGTCACCGAGTTCGGCTGCGCGGGAAGCCCTCCCGCTCAGGAACGGGTGATTGGTCAACACCCAGCACGCGCCGGCGCTCCGCAGCGCATCGAACTCCAGCTGCCACAGTTCGCGGGCCTTGCGCGGACTCTCGATGGTTCCGCTATAGATGTCCGGCAGATAGCAGTACTGCTCCCAATCGTCGAGCGCCCACTGGATCGGGATCTCGACCAGCGACCGCGGCCCCACCGCAAGCTCGTAGGGATGGTCGGCATCCATCAACGACGAGTCGTACAGGAAGCCGCGCTCAACGAGCAGTTCCGGTGTCCGCCAGGACAAATCCCACATCGGTGCTCGGTACCCGCTCGGACGCACCCCGGCCACCTCGGCCAGCGCCTCCAATCCGCGGTCGAGCGCCTCGATCTCCTCCTCCAACGTCAGCGCCGTCGGCTGCTCGTGCAGATACCCGTGGTGGGCGATCTCGTGCCCCGCCGCCACGATCGACCGCACCGCCTCGGGATAACGATGCGCGGTATGGCCCGGCACGAAGAACGTCGACCGGATCTGATGGTGGTCCAGCAGATCCAGGATGCGCGGGATGCCGACCAGCGGTCCGTAGGCCTGATGGCTCATCACACTCATCCGGGCGGCAACCGTTTCGTCGCCCCACAGCACCGCAGATTCGGCATCCACATCGAAGGTGAACGCGGCGGCCGCCACTTTCCCTGCAGGCCAGGGCAATTTCCCGTCGCTGCGCTCGCCCCAGGGCATTTTCCCGTCGCTGCGCTCGCCCCAGGGCAATTTCCCGTCGCTACGCTCGCCCGGACCGAACTCAGACATCTTCGGCCATCAGGGTGATCAGCTCATACCCGATATTGGCCGCGGCCACCGCCGTCACATCGGCGCTGTCATAGGCCGGTGCCACCTCGACGACATCGGCGCCGACGATCTGCAGACCGCGCATCGCCCGCAGGATGGCCACCAATTCCCGGCTGGTCATCCCGCCGATCTCCGGGGTACCGGTCCCCGGCGCGAACGCCGGGTCGAGAACATCGATATCGATCGACACGTAGACCGGATGCTCACCCACCCGCTCCCGGATCCGTTCGATGACACCGTCGATTCCGATCCGATCGATATCGCGGCAGTGCACGATGGTGAAGCCCAGCGACTCGTCATCGAGCAGATCGGCTCTGTCATAGAGCGATCCGCGGATCCCGACGTGCGCGGAGTGCCCCTTGACCAGCAGTCCCTGCTCGGCAGCCCGGCGAAACGGCGTGCCGTGCGTGCACGGCGCGCCGAAGTAGGTATCCCAGGTGTCCAGGTGGGCGTCGAAGTGCACCAGGGCAACCGGACCGTGCACACGGTTGACGGCCTGCAGCGCGGGCAGCGCGATGGTGTGGTCGCCGCCGAAGGTCAGCACGCGCTGCCGCGGGTTGGTCAGCAAGGCGGCGATACCCTCGCGCACCTCGTCGACCGCGGCATCGATATCGAACGGATTGGCCGCGATATCCCCGGCGTCGACGACCTGTGCCTGGGCGAACGGGCTGATATCCAATGCCGGGTTGTAGGGCTTGAGCAACCTGGATGCCTCGCGGATGGCGGCGGGACCGAACCGCGCTCCGGGCCGGTAGGTCACCCCACTGTCGAACGGCACCCCGACGACGGCGATGTCGTAGCGCGACACCTCATGGCGCTGCGGCAGGCGGGCGAAGGTCGCCAGCCCGGCGTACCGCGGGACCTGCTGCGCGTTCACCTGCCCGACATTGCCCGACGCCGACCGCACGTATCTGTCCTGGCCGTCCACCAGCTCCCTTTCCGTCATGCTCTGCTCCTGGTCGATCCGCCGTTGCACGAGATGACCTGCCCGACGACGGCCGCCACCTCGAAGTCGGCGAGCAGTTCCACCGCCGCCGAGATCTCATCGGGTCGACCGATACGGCCCAACGGAATTCCCGTCGCATACCGGGCGTGCATGTCCGCCAGGTCGATTCCCGCGGCATCGGCATCGACCTGAAGTTGCGGGGTATCGGTGACACCCGGCGCAACGGCGTTGACGATGATCCCCTCCGGCGCCAGTTCGCGGCCGAGTCCCTTGACCAACGCGATCAGTCCGGATTTCGCGGCCGCGTAGGCGGTGGCCTCCGGCCATCCGGTGACACCCCATTCGCTGGCGATCACCACGATGCGCCCCTGCGCCCTGGCCCGCATGTGCGGCAGCACGGCCTGTATCAGGTGGTAGGTGCCACCGAGATTGGTGTCGACGATGCGCCACCAGTCCTGCTCGTCGTGCACGAGCAGCGGGGCCATCGTCATGTAGGCGTGGTTGGCGACCAACACATCGAGGCGGCCGGTGCGCTCGGCCACCGCGTCGGCGATGCGCAGGCACTCCCCCGGATCGGAAACGTCACCGGCAACAGCGAATCCGCCGATCTCCTCGGCCAGCGCTTCCAGCTCAACGCTGGGGCGAATATCGTTGACGGCGATCGTCATTCCGGCTCCGGCCAGCCGACGGGCGTGCGCCGCACCCATCCCCTGCGCCGCACCGGTGACCAGCGCGACCCTGCTCATATCACCGCTCCGGAGTTGACGTTGACCACATCGCCGACGCTGAACGTCGCGTCGCAGACCAGGTATTCGACACAGCGGGCCACCTCGGCAGGGGTGGCAAGCCGGCGCAGCGGCAGAGTGTCCAGATAATCCGTTGCCCGCCATGGGGAATCGGCATCCAGCAGCGGGGTGTCGGTGGGCCCCGGCGCGACGGCGTTGACCCGCACCCCGGCTCCGGCGACCTCGGCGGCCAGGCTGCGGACCAGACCGATGATCGCCCCCTTGGCCGCGACGTAATGGCTCTCCTGGTCACCACCGCCGACGGCGAGTTCACTGGCCACCGCGACCACCGCGCCCGATCCGGCCGCCAGCATGTCGGGCAGGCACGCACGCGTCGCGTTGAACAAGCCGCCGAGGTGCACCCGCAGCATGCGCCGCCAGGACGCGGCGTCGATCTGGTCGATGAGCGCCATCTCGTAGTAGCCGGCCGAGGTCACCAGCGCGGTGACCGGGCCAAGGGCGGAGCGGATCTCGGCAACGGCCGCTGACACTGCACCGTGATCGGAAACATCCACGGCCACGGCATGATCGGCGTCCGCACCGGCCGACAGGTCCAGCGCACCGATCCGGTACCCGCGCAGGCGCAGCGCCTCGGCCGCGGCCGCACCGATACCGCTGGCGGCGCCGGTGACGACGGCCACCGGGCTCGCGTCACTCACGGACGTCTGCCAATTCGTCACGGGATTCCACTTCGTCGATCACCGAGGCTTCGACGATACGCGAGCGCACTCCTGCCAGGATCGCGGTGCCGAGCACCAGCAACACCGCGATACCGATCCACACCGACCAGTCCAGGTAGCGCTGCTCGAAAGCCGCTCGCGGCCAGGCGATGTTGACGAACTGCAGCACGGTCCACACGACGGCCACCGCGGCGACGGGCAGGGTGGCCCGGCCCAGCGAGAAGTTGGCCGGCGTCCACGCCCGACGAACCAGCACGACCAGGAACCCGATGAGCGGGAACAGGAATGCCAGATAGAAGCCGCCTGCGGTGAAGTTGACCATCAGCGAGTAGATATCCCCGGCGACGATGCTGAGGCCGAACAGTGCGGCGCCGACCACGGTGGTGACCCCGATCGCCACCACCGGTATGCGGGCCGGACCGCGCAGCTGGGACAGCACGGCAGAGGCCGGCAGCGCGCCGTCGCGCGCATAGGCCCAGATGACCCGCGATGCCGAGGTCTGCAGCGCAAGGAAGCTGGCCAGGAAGCCGATGACGAACATCACCTCGACCGGACGCGCGATGCCGTGACCGAGTGCGACGGTGAGGGTTTCGTATACCGGATCGCCGACCGCACCCGCGGCGACGGCGTCGAGGTCGGGGATGGCCAGGATGATCGCGAGGCTGGAATAGCCGACGACCAGCGCGATGAAGACCAGCGAGAACAACACGGCCTTGGGCAGGTAGCGGCGCGGTTCATGCACCTCCTCGGCGATCGACCCGGCACTCTCGAAACCGACGAACGACCACCCGATGAAGGCCACCGCCAGCAGGAACGGCCCGCTGAGCCAGGTCCGGGTGTCCACCTCGGGGCCACCACCGGAGAACAGCACCGACAGCGAGTTCTGCCGATGGAACAGCAGCAGCCAGGTTCCCAGCACCACCGAGCCGATGACCTCGGCAATGATGCTGCCGACCATGAAGATCTTCAGCGCCTGCCGACCGGCCAGATTGACCGCGGTGCCGGCCAGCAGGATGGCCAGCGCGATGAGCGCCAGCGTCGTTCCCGAGGGCTCCTCGACACCGAAGATGTTGGCGGTGAAGCCGGCCGCACCAAGGGCCACGGTGGCCATCGCGATGACCAGCGTCCACATATAGGCCCAGCCCGCGAACCAGCCGTAGGTGGTGCCCAGCAGTCGGCGCGACCACTGGTAGATCGACCCCTCCAAGGGCCAGCGCGACACCAGCATCGCGAATACCAGCGCGACCAGGAACTGGCCTGTGAACACCAGTCCGAAGCCCCACCAGAAGCTCGGACCGGCCGCCGACAACGCCAACCCGAAGATCCCGTACAGCGCGACGATCGGCGAGATGAATGCGAAGGCGAACGC
Organism: Arthrobacter sp. SLBN-53; assembly: GCF_006715585.1. Taxonomy (NCBI): domain Bacteria; kingdom Bacillati; phylum Actinomycetota; class Actinomycetes; order Micrococcales; family Micrococcaceae; genus Arthrobacter; species Arthrobacter sp. SLBN-53. The sequence continues at coordinate 3,640,903 of NZ_VFNN01000001.1, read as the reverse complement.
GAACGCCGACCAGAGGGAGAACTCGCGGCGCAGAACCTGTGGCTCGGTCATCAACGAACTATCACGCGCCCGGGCACACCGCCGCCATCGTTGGCGGTGAAGACGCTGCAAACCCACCACCGGCGCGGCCGGCCATTGGAGGATCGCACAACAAAACCGGGTGCGCAGATGACGACGACGTTACGATCGACCGATGGCAGGGTCCGGTCCCGACGACGAGTCGCGTGCGCCGACGTTCGCCGACCTGCTGGAACGCTCGGGACTCGGGCTGCACCGCATCGACACCGGGCCGGCCGCGAAAGACCGCCCGATCACCTGGTCGCACACCACCGAACTGCGCGACCCGTCGCGGTATCTGCGTGGTGGCGAGTTGGTCTGCACGGTCGGCATCAGCCTGCAGGCCCCCGCCGACAGTGCGGCCTTCGTCGCGTCGGTGCACGCCGCGGGGGCGGCGGGCATCTGTTTCGGGATCGGCGATGTGCATGATGGGGCGCCACAGGCCCTGATGGACGCGTGCCGCGACCACGGGTTGCCACTGTTGGTCGCACCGCCGGAGGTACCGTTCGCGACGGTCAGCCGCTACATCGCCGATTTCCGGTTCGGCGGTGCGGTCGCCACCGCCCGGGCCACCAACGCGCTTGTGCCCGAACTGCTTTCCTCACAGCGCCGCCGTGAGTCCAGTCGCGAGCTGCTGGACCGGGCCGGGCACGTGCTGGGCTGCTACTTCCTGCTGGAGCCCCCGGGAGCCCCGATCGAATCCGGCGCGGTGGCCGCGGCGGTCGACGGGATGGGCACGCTGGTGTGGGTCGGCCGCGGCGATCCTCCCGAGGCGGCGGTACTGGAGGTCATCGCCCGGTTCCTGGCCGCCTCACAGGGCGAGCGCGATATCGAGGCTGCGCTCTCCCGTGAACGCATCGGCCAGCTGCTCTCACTGGTCGAACGACGCATGCTGCTCCCCGACGCACTCCACCAACTGTTGGACTGGCCGGGACTGGCGGCCCAGGACATCGACTGCTCGGCCTGGCCCGCCGGTGCGGGAGCGTTGCTGTCGATGGCCTTCCCCGACGCCCTGGTCGCCGACGCCCCCGAGGTGTGTCTGGTGCTCAGCACGGGGACCCACAAGCCGATCGAGACTGCCTCCGAGCTGGCCATGCCCTCCGGACACGCGACGGCGGCACCCCTGAGCGAACTGGGCACGTCGATCAGCCAGGCCCGGGTCGCGCTGGATCTGGCCAGGCAGCGCGGCGGCAGCATCGGTCCCGACCAGCTGAGCACCTTCACCAGCCTGCTGGAGGGACTGCCGCCCAGTCGGCTCACCCCGTTCAAGACACAGTTGATCGACCCGCTGTTGGCACTCGATCGCGATCGTGGCACCCAACACATCCGCACTCTACGGGTGTTCCTGGCCGCGAACGGCTCGCTGATCGACACCGCGCGCGAGCTGTTCCTGCACACCAACACCGTGCGGCACCGGTTGTCCCGGATCCGTCAGATCACCGGGCGCAACCCGCTGGACTTCGAGGACCAGGCCGCGTTCACCATCGGGTTGCGGGCCGCCGACCGGGGTGCCTGAGGAGGGCCGTCGCTGCCGCCGGAACGGAGGATCGCGTGATAGACACATGGGTATGGAGATCCTGGCCAGCCGGATGCTGATGCGGCCGGCCGACTACCGGCGATCGGTGCAGTTCTACCGTGATCGCATCGGTCTGGCCGTCGCGCGCGAGTACACCGGCGGCACCGTGTTCTATGCCGGCCAATCGTTGATCGAACTGGCCGGCCACGGTGGGCCGTCGGCGGGCGGAAGCCTGTGGCTGCAGGTGCGCGATGTGTACGCCACCCAGGACGAATTGGCCGGCCGCGGCGTAGAGATCACCCGGGCCGCGGTCAGGGAGCCGTGGGGACTACACGAGATGCACGTCACCGACCCCGACGGTGTGACGCTGATCTTCGTCCAGGTCCCCGACGACCACCCGCTGCGCAGGGATACCCGGAGCTGACGGTGGCCAAATCGGTGTTGGGACGCGGCACGGCACGCACCCGGGTGCTGGAGGCCGCGCTGACGTTGTTCGGCGAACACGGTGTCAGCGGCACCACCCTGCAGATGATCGCCGACAGCATCGGAGTCGGTAAGGCCTCGGTGTACTACCAGTTCCACTCCAAGGAAGAGATCGTCGCCGCCGCGGCGCAACCGATGTTCGACGATATGGCCCGGGTGGTGACCATCGCCGAGGCCGTTGCCGATCCGCGTACCCGCCGCGAGATCGCGATCAGCGGTTTCATCGAGTTCAGCGTGCGCAACCGTCGGCTGGCCGCGGTGCTGGCGGGTGATCCGGTGCTGGAGAGCATGGTCGAGGCCCGCGAGGACCTCAGTGATCTCGTGGAGCGCTTCACCAATCTGTTGTTGGGCGGTGGGCACGGACCCGCGGGGCGGGTGGTCATCTCGATGGTCACCAACGGGGTCTACGCCGCGGTCACCGACAAGGCGCTCGAGGATGTCAGCGATGAGGATCTGCACCGCACGCTGCTGGCCGCCACCCAGCAGTTGCTGCGGGACCCTGCGTATTTCGACTGACGAGTCGCCCTCACCAGATCCAGACGCCGGGATCGGCCGGCGGGTAGCCGGCACACACCGCGGTCCCGTGCGCGACGACGCCCTTGTTGTTGAAGAACAGCTTGGCCCAGTTCGGCCAGTTCCAGGCCAGCTGCTCGTAGAAGGCGTTGGTGGCGGTGTCCTCGGAGTATTGCCGCCGTCCCGCATAGTCCATCGAGAAGAACCAGGTGATCCGATCACGGGCGGCCCGTTGCACTTCCGGGGATTTGTTGTTGTAGTCGGTCATATAGCGCTCGTAGTACACCGGATCGGTATCGCGTACCGCGGCCATGTACTGATCCACCGTGCAGGTGGTCTTGAGCATGCTGCTCGGGATCGGATATTCGTCGGTGGCGTCGGCGGCCGCCACCCCGGGAGCCACCCCGGCAGCCAACGTCACCACGGCGGCTGCGGCGAGCCCGGCCAGCGCACATCTGTTGCGGGACATGCTGTTCACACCCCCGCCTGGCCGGCCTGCGTCAACAGGTGCGTCAGCTCGGGGCAGTAGGCCGGGATACCGGCACCGACGAACTGCCAGGCCTGCTCGGTGCTGGACCCGGTCTGTAGTTGGTCATGCACGAACTCGGCCGAGGCGAACACGTCGGCATCCACGCCACGATGCAGGCGCTTGCACATGATCTTGGCGATCCAGGCGTTGAAATCCTTCTGCCCGTAGATGCCGTAGCTGTGCAACTGATCGGCGAAGGCCTCGTCGCGGTCGGCCTGGGCGACCGGCGCGGCGGCGAACGCCGCCACCACGGCACCGGCGGCCAACATCGAGGCGATCCGTGAATTCCTCATCACACCAACACATCCTGGGGTCGTCGTTGAATGGGTGGCCACGCCTGCGGCTTGGGACGCTGACGCACCTGCTGCGGCCACCAGAACCACCTGCCCATCAGCGCGGCGATCGAGGGTGTCATGAACGACCGGATCACCAGGGTGTCGAACAACAGGCCCAGACCGATCGTGGTGCCCACCTGGCCCATGATGGTCAGATCGCTGACCGCCATCACCATCATCGTGAACGCGAACACCATTCCGGCCGCGGTGACCGTCGAGCCGCTGCCTCCCATCGCCCGGATCATGCCGGTGTGCAACCCGGCATGGATCTCCTCCTTGAGCCGCGACACCACCAGCAGGTTGTAGTCCGCGCCGACGGCCAACAGGATGATCACCGCCATCGGCAACACCATCCAGTGCAGCTCGATACCGAGCAGGTGTTGCCACAGCAGCACCGACACGCCGAAAGACGCACCGAGGGAAAGCACCACGGTCCCCACGATGACGGCCGCGGCCACGATGGCCCTGGTGAGCAGCAGCATGATCAGGAAGATCAGGCAGATGGCCGCGATACCGGCGATCAGCAGGTCATAGCGGGTGCCGTCGGCCATGTCCTTGAACGTCGACGCGGTGCCACCCAGATAGATCGTCGACCCTTCCAGCGGGGTGCCCTTGATCGCATTCTTGGCCGCGGTCTTGATCGGTTCGATCTTCTCGATCCCCTCGGCCGACATCGGGTCGCCCTCATGATTGATCATGAACCGCACCGCGTGCCCGTCCGGGGACAGGAACTGCTCCAAACCCTTTGCGAAATCCGGGTTGTCGAACGCCTCGGCGGGCAGATAGAACGAATCGTCGTTCATGGCGTCGTTGAATGCCTTGCCCATCTCGGTCGAGGTCTCGCTCATGATGCGCTGCTGCTCCTGCATACCCGCCTGGGTCTGCTGCATGGTCAGCATCATTTCCTTCATGTTGACCATCGTCTGCTTCATCTCGGGCATGATCGCGATCATCTGCGGCATCAGTTCGTTGAGCCGATGCATCTGCGGCATCATGTCGTTCATGTTCGCGGTCATCACGTCGATGCCGTCGAGCACGTCGAAGACCGACCGGATGGACCAGCACATCGGGATGTTGAAACAGTGTGGTTCCCAATAGAAATAGTTGCGCATCGGCCGGAAGAAGTCGTCGAAGTTGGCGATGCTGTCCCGCATGTCTTCGAGATCACCGACCATGACGTCCATCGAGGACACCATCTTGGATGTGGTGTCGGCCATCTGCTCGGTGATGGCCTGCATCTTGTCCATGCTGGCGATGGTCCGGTCCATGTCGGCAACCTGATTGGTCATATCGGCGGTGCGATCTTGGTTGTACTTCTCGTTCAACCGCTGCAGGGTGCTGTTCTGACTGATCATGTACGGGATCGAGGTGTTCTCGATCGGCGTGCCGTCGGGCCGGGTGATGGTCTGCACGCGCCCGATTCCGTCGACCTGGAAGATGGCCTTCGCGATCTTTTCGATCACCAGGAAGTCCGCGGGATTCCGTAGATCCCGGTCACTTTCGATCATCAGGATCTCCGGGTTCAACCGGGCCGGTGAGAAGTGCCGTTCGGCGGCGGCGTAACCCTCGTTGGAGCTGATGTCATCCGGCAGATAGAGACGGTCGTTGTAACTGGTCTTGTAGCCGGGCAGTGCCAGCAGGCCGATCAGCGAAACCGCGATGGTGGTGATCAGGATCGGTCCGGGCCAACGGACCACGGCGGCACCGACCTTGCGCCAACCCCGCACACGGGTGGCGCGCTTGGGATCCAGGAAACGTCCGCCGACGGTGATCATCGCGGGACCGAAGGTCATGGCCGTGACGATCAACACCAGCATGCCGACGGCCAGCGGCACTCCGAGGGTCTGGAAGTACGGCAGTCGGGTGAAGCTCAGACAGAACGTGGCACCGGCGATGGTCAGACCGGAGCCGACGATCACATGGGCGGTGCCGCCGAACATGGTGTAGTACGCCTGCTCGCGATCCTCACCGGCGCTGCGCGCCTCCTGATACCGGCCGATGAGGAAGATCGCGTAGTCGACCGAGATCGCGATGGCCAATGTGACCAGCAGGCCGGTGGCGAACGTCGAGAGCCCGATGATCTCGTAGTACCCGAGCGCGGCGACCGCGCCCCGCACCGTCAGCAGGCTCACGGCGACCATCACGATCATCAGCACCATCGTCATGACGGAGCGGAAGATGATGAGCAGCATGACAATGATGACCAAGAAGGTCAGCGCCTCGATGAGGCGCATGCTGCCGTGGCTGGCCTCGGTCTGCTCGGCCGTCATGGCCGCCGATCCGGTGACGAACACCTGCACACCGTCGGGCGGCGGCATGCCCTCGACGATGTTCTTGACGGCCTCGATGGACTCCAACGACTTTGCCTCGCCCTGGTTTCCGGCCAGGTTCGCCGAGACGTAGACGGCCTTACCGTCACCGCTCTGCACGCCGGTCGCGGTCAGCGGGTCGCTCCAGAGATCCTGGACATGCTCGACATGGGACGTGTCGGCCTCCAGCTTGGCGATCAGCTCCGAGTAGTACCGCCGGGTGTCCGCACCGAGCGGCTGCTGCCCCTCCAGCACGATCATCACCGAGCTGTTGGATTCGTACTCCTGGAACACCTTTCCGATGTGCTCGGTGGCGATGACCGCGGGCGCTTCCTTGGGGCTCATCGACACCGAACGCATCTCGCCGACCGCTTCCAGCTGCGGTACCGCGACGTTCAGGAAGACGGCAACGGCGATCCAGCCGAGGATGAACGGTACCGCCAGCTTGCGGAACACCCGGGCGACGCGGCCGAAATGTGCTGTCTGATGCGGTGATTGCACCACGATGGGCCCGGTGGGCGCGTCGCCGCCGTATCTTATAGGCGGCTCGCCGCCGTATCCCCCGCTCATGCGGACTTCACGATGCAGAAGGTCTGGACATTGGTACCGGAGACGGTGCGCTCGTCCTTGAGCTCACCGTCGACGAGCACGCGGCAACCCAGGAAGCTCGTCTTGCCCTGCGCCACGATGTTGGCCGCCGCTGAGGGCTCGGTGGTCTGCAGGGTGACCGACCACGGCAGGACCGCGCCGTCCACCCGTTGCGGTTCACCGGCGAGGTCGACGTAGTTCACGTCCACCGCTGCACCTTCCGGACCGAAGATTTCATAGGTCACCACTTTCGGATCGAACGGCTCGGGGTCGTTGGCGAAGTTCACCGGTGTCACTAGTGGAGGGTCGGAGGCGAACACTCCGCGTATCCGGTCCACCGAAAAGCCACCGATTCCGACGACCACGACGACCACCAGCGGTAACCACACCCGTTTGAGCAGCTGCATTCTCCCGACGTCCTTCCGCAGTGCCGACCAACACATGGGCCGATGACGCACCTCGGCCATCGGACTCACACAAGTTATACAGTTGGCCAACTTGAAGCAAGCCGAGCGGCTAATTGAGGAATGACTCATGCTTGAATGAGAACAAGTCGAACGGCATACCTCGAAGGGGGCCAGATGCTCGGCGGACGCACCACCGCGCGCGGACACGTCACTCGGACCGCGCGTGAGCGCGTCATCGATGCCGCCGTCGAATTGTTCGCCGAGCACGGCGTTCAGGGCACGTCCCTGCGCATGATCGCCGATCGCCTCGGCGTCGCCAAAGGCGCGGTGTACTACCAGTTCCGGTCGAAGGACGATATCGTCTTGGCCCTGCTGACACCGCTGTTCGATGCCATCGCCGGGGTCGTCGAAGACGCCGAGGCGCAACCGTCACCGCAGAGCCGTCGCGATACCGCGATCCGCGGCCTGGTCGACGTGGCCGTCGACCAACGGCGCGCCACATGCCTGTTCCGGGGTGACCCGGTCGTCGACGAACTGGTCACCCGGCATGGCGAGCTACAGATACTCGCGGACAGGATGCGGGCCCTGCTGTCTGGTACCGAACCCACCGACATACAACGAGTCGCGCTGTCAGTGGCCTGCGCCGGACTCTACTTCTGTACGACCGACCCGAGATTGCGGGACATCCCGGCGCCCCATCTCCGCGAGATACTGCTGCGGGGCTTCCGTGCGTCTGTCAGCGGGCCGGAGCCGGCGCCAGCGGCCAGCCCACCGAGGCCAGCCGCGAGGCAACCTGATGCATCTCTTCGGGATTCGGTTCCTTGTCGGTGACGAGCTGAATGGCTCCACTGATCTCGGCCTCGGTCACCGGGCTGATCCCGTCGCTGGAGCGCAGCACCGACTTGGCCGCCGCCACGACCTCGTCTTCGCTCAGCGAGCGCTTGAGCAGCGCCAGCAGCGCGAAGTAGTCGGTCGGTGGGACACCCTCGGGATAACCCTGGTGCAGCCAGTTCAGCACGTTGTCGAGGACGTTCTTGTTTTCCGTCATCGCAGTCTCACTTCTTCGGCAGGAACGGGAACAGGTCGATTCCGGTGTGATGGATGATCGTCGCCCTGGTGATCCACAGCACCGCGGTGAGGATCACCCAACCGACGAAGACGAACAGTCCGATACCGAGGAACTTGAACGCCGGGTTCGGCGCCGCGGCTGTCGTATCGCCACCGGCAGCACCGTCGGCACCGCGCGAGTAGGCCACCAGACCTAGCGCGAAGACCGCGGGCAGACCCGCACCGAGCACCAGTCCGACACCGAGCACCTTGAGGATGCTCTCCAGGTAAGACATGTGAAATCCTTTGAGTCAGTGAACTATCGGGACCGGCTCAGACCGATGCGGTGGGCTTGGCGACGGCGGCGTCCCGCACATCCGCCGGGATGACCGAGTTGGTCGAGTCGTCCCAGTCGGCGTTGACGTTGCTGTGGTCGACCTTCTGCTGCTGGGCGCGCCACCACATGTAGCTCGAGAGCGCGACCAGGATCGCGAAGATGAGCCCGTCGCCCATCAGTGCCGAACCGGTCAGCGTCTTGACCCCGTGGGACAACCAGTAGGACAACGCGCCGACCAGGCCGGCAGCGGGCAGCGTGATCAGCCAGGCCACCGCCATCCGGCCGGCCACCGCCCACCGCACCTCCGCGCCGGGCTTGCCGACACCGCTGCCCAGGATCGAACCGGTGGCGACGTGGGTGGTCGACAGCGCCATCCCCGCCGCGCTCGAGCTCAAGATGATGGCGGCCGAGGAGGCCTCGGCGGCAAAACCCTGCGGGGACTCGATCTCGACGAGGCCCTTGCCGAGCGTGCGGATGACCCGCCAGCCGCCGAGGTAGGTACCCAGGCCGATGGCCACCGCGCAGCTGAAGATGATCCAGAACGGCAGACCCTGTTCCTTCACGTCCCCGGTCAGATGGCCGGTGGTGATGAGCGCCAGCGCGATGACGCCCATCGTCTTCTGCGCGTCGTTGGTGCCATGCGAGAGCGCGACCAGTGAGGCCGTGGCGATCTGCCCCCAGCGGAAGCCGTCCTTGCGCCGCTTCTCGGCGACGTTGCGGGTGAGTCGGTAGACCAGCCAGGTGCCGCAGCCGGCGACCAGGCAGGCGATCGCGGGGGCGGCGACGGCCGGGATGAGCACCTTCTGGGTGACGCCCGACCAGTTGACCCCGGCCAGCCCGAGCGCGGCAAGGCCGGCACCGATCAGTCCGCCGAAGAGCGCGTGCGACGAGCTGGAGGGGATGCCGAACAGCCAGGTCAGCAAGTTCCACAGGATGCCGCCGATCAAGCCGGCGAAGATGATCGTCAGACCGGTCGAGGCATCGATACCGGGGAGCAGCTGGCCGGACTTGCTGTCCTGGACCTTGAGCACCGAGGTGGTGACGGTGACCGCGACCTCCACCGACAGGAACGCGCCGACCAGGTTCAGCACACCGGCCAGCAGGACCGCGGTCTTGGGCTTGAGCGCGCCGGTGGCGATGGAGGTGGCCATGGCATTACCGGTGTCGTGAAAGCCGTTGGTGAAGTCGAATGCCAGTGCCGTGGCAATCAATAGCACCAGGATGATCAGCTCTGCGCTCATGGCCTTAATCCTGAGACATCCCTCAGCATTTCGCGTAATTACGGGCAACTTGCCCATCACCGCTGAGCTGGGATTTCAGCTGTTTCGGTGACCCTGTTCACCAAACGTTCATCTGGACGCCGCGTCCCGTTCCGACTCACGGGCCGACGCAGCGGATTCCGCTGCCATCTGGCAGGCTTCGGATGCGTGAACGGTTTCCTGGCGCGCATCGCCGCCTGGCTGACCGCCGGCTACCCGGAAGGGGTACCGGGGCCCGACCGTGTCCCGTTGATGGCGCTGCTGACCCGCCGGCTGACCAACGAGGAAGCCGAGGCCGTCGCCCGGGATCTGATGAACCGCGCCGACCTCGACGGTGCGCCCGTCGATCACATCGACCTCAAGGTGATGATCACCGAGATCACCGACGAACTGCCCCGCGCCGAGGACATCGAACGGGTGCGACGCCGGTTGGCCAGGCAGGGCTGGCCGCTCGACGATCCGCGCCCGCCCGAGCCCGAGGACCCGCCATCGCCGTCCTGACCCCGCTGCCCGTCGGCACCGGTGCCGCGGCGACGACGATCCTGCCGGAGCTGGAGGCCGCGCTGCACGGGGCCGCGGCGCGACTGCCGGTGCCGGCAGACGATGCCCGCCAACGTGACCTGCTGACCTCCGCGCTGCGCGCGGGAGAGCCCATCGCCGACGATATTTCGGTCGTGGTGTCGACATCGGGTACCACCGGCACGCCCAAGGGTGCCCAGCTCTCGGCAGCCGCGCTGATCGCCGGGGCGACCGCCACCCATGACCGGCTCGGCGGCGCCGGAAATTGGTTGCTCGCCCTGCCCGCCTATCACGTGGCGGGGCTGCAGGTGCTGGTCCGCAGCATCGTCGCGGGCGGCGGTGTCGTGGCCCTGCCCGCGAGCTTCACCCCGGCCGACCTGGTCGCCGCGGTGCCCCGGATGGGTCAGGGACGCCGATACACCTCGCTGGTGGCCAACCAGCTGGACAAGGCACTGGCCGATCCGGCTGCCACCGCGGCACTGGCCGAACTCGATGCCGTGCTGATCGGCGGCGGCCCGCTGCCTGCCGGGATACGCGAACGTGCCGCCGTCGCCGGGATACCGGTCGTGCGCACCTACGGCATGAGCGAGACCGCCGGCGGCTGCGTCTACGACGGGCTGCCGCTGGACGGTGTGCGGATCCGGCTCGACGACGGCCGGGTCGTACTCGGCGGACCGGTGGTGGCCTCGGGATACCGCAATCCGGTGACACCCGATCCGTTCGCCGAGCCGGGCTGGTTCCGCACCGACGATATCGGTGCCCTCGACGAAGCCGGGACGCTGAGCATCCTGGGCCGCATAGACGATGCGGTGAGCACCGGCGGCCTCACCGTGCTGCCGCAGCTGGTGGAGAATGCGCTGGCCACCCACCCCGCCGTCGCCGAGTGCGCGGTCTTCGGGGTGCCCGACGAGCGGCTCGGCCAGCGCGTCGTCGCTGCGATCGTGCTGGCACCGGGCCAGGGCACACCGGGCATCGATGCGGTACGCACCCACGTCGGGAGGACGCTGCCCCCGACGGCCGCGCCGCGCGAGCTGCACATCGTCGACGCCCTGCCCCGGCGCGGTATCGGCAAGCTCGATCGGCGCGCCCTGATCGAACGTTTCGGCGGGCATGATGGAGCGGGTGAGCGCAACTGAGGTGACCACCGTCGAGCAACTCCGAGCGATCGTCGGACATCCACACCAGGCGGTGGCCGACAAGGTGTCGGGCGCGCTGGCCGATGTGCACCGGGTCTGGCTGCAGAACTCGCCGCTGTGCTTCGTGGCGACCACCGATGCCGACGGCCGCGTCGATGTCTCGCCCAAGGGTGATCCGCCCGGATTCGTGCACATCATCGACGACTCGACGATCGCCATTCCCGAGCGCCCCGGCAACAAACGGGTCGACGGCTATCTCAACGTCCTGCAGAACCCGCACGTGGGCACGCTGTTCGTGATCCCCGGCCGCGGTGACACCGTCCGGGTCAACGGCACGGGCCGAATCATCTCCGACGCCGACTATTTCGATGCGCTTGCGGTGCAGGGAAAGCGACCGATCCTGGCCCTGGAGATCGCGGTCGAGGAGGTGTTCTTCCACTGCGCGAAGGCGTTTCTGCGTTCGGATGCCTGGAAGCCCGAGACCTGGAACCCGGAGTCGGTGCCCAGCACCGCGCAACTGGCCAAGTCCTTCAAGGCCGAACAGTCACTTGCCGAGCTGGAGGCCTATTACAGCGAGGAGAACTACCGCAAGCAGCTCTACTGATCGGGCGCGCGCACCAGGATGGCCCTGGTGTAGAGCAGGTGAAAACCGCTGCGCTGCACGTTCTGCTGAGATGTCGAGCCCGGCGAGGTGGTGACCACCGCGATATCGGCACCCGCGGCGGCGGCATCGCGCAGCCGGACCGCCAGCAACGCGGTCTGGATTCCACGGCGCCGGTACGCCGGTGCGGTCGCGGCTCCGGTCAGTTGCGCCACCCCAGCGGTGATGCGCAGGCTGCCACCCCCAACGACCCGCCCGTCGCGCACCGCGACATAGGCGGCGACACCCGCGGTGGTGAAATCCCTTTGCGCACGCTCGATCACGTCACGGCCGAACTCCTCCGGGCCGGGCACCCCCGCACCATCGGGATGAGCGAACCCGTCGGCCATCACGTCCACCCAGGCGTCGATCTCCTCCGCGAGCGCCGGCCGGATCTCCATCCCGTGCGGAATCGCCTGTGTGACACCATCGGGGGGCCCGGCCCAGCACATCCTCGAATGCCAGCACGCGGTAACCGCGACCGGCGAGCAACGCCAGGATCTCCGGATCGGCCAGGTTGCTCAGTTCGACCACCGTGGGCGCGCCGCGCTCGCTGTTGGCCTGTTCGACCGCGCCCAGCTCGGCGCCTGCGGGCACCCCCGCGAAACCCAGGCCGGCCACCTTGTTGAAGGGTGCGTCCGGTTCACCGTAGGCGGCGACCCCGCCTGCCACCGGTATCACGAAACCGTCGGTGCCGCGCCGCATGGCCTCGGCCACCGCGGCGCTGATCAGTGCGGCCTCGGCATGTTCGATGCGCCGGGCCAAATCGATGCCACAGAACAGGACGCTCACGGCGCCACACTCTGTCAGGACAGCGACATCAGCGCCACATAAATAACGGTGCCTGCGAAGATGGACAGCAGCGCGTGCCGCCGCCACAGCTGCAGACCCACCGTCACAAGGATCGCGATCAGCAGCCAGAGTTGTTGACGCCCAGCGGCTTCCGGGGCGTCGCGCACGGTGTAGATGGCCAGCATCATCATCACACCCAGCGGCATGTGCAGGCTCAGATACCGCACGACGGCGCTGTGGCGCATGGGTGCCAGGGCGGCGAACGGCAGCGCCCGCAGCGCCCAGGTGAGCGCGGCGGCCACCCCGACCAGCAGCGCGATATACGCGGCGTCAGGCACGGGTCATCCTCATTCGCGCCACCAGCAGCACGGTGAATGCGGCGAACGCCCACAGCAGCATCTGTTGCGGCGCCACCAGCCAGGCGCCGACCGCACAGACAATCGCGGCCAGCGCGGTGCCGCGGTCCGGGTGTTGCCGGTACGCCTCGATGGCCAGGACGATGAACAGCGCGGTCAGCGCGAACTCGAGCCCGCTGAGCCGATCGATCGGCAGCGCCGACCCGAGCAGGCCACCGAGGCCCGCCGACAGGGTCCAGGTGAGGTGCAGACCGCACTGCATGCCCAGGATCTGCCGGGAGGTCCAGGTGGCGGCCGCCGGGCTGACCGCGACGGCGAACGCCTCATCGGAGAGCACGTAGGTGCTGTACGCCTTGCCAGGGAGACCGCGCACCCGGTGCAGCGGGAAGGACAGCGCATAGAACACGTGCCTCGAGTTGACGATCAGCGTCGTCAACGCCACCACGGCCACCGGGGCCGCGGTGGCGGCCAGTCCCACCATCAGGAACTCCAACGATCCGGCATAGATCACCGCAGCGAAGACCGGGGCCCACCACCACGCCAGGCCGGCGTGTACCACCAGGAATCCAAGCGCCGCTCCCAACGGCAGGAATGCCAGCCCGATCGGGGCCGCCACACGCAAGACCGACATCGGATCAGTTTGGCAGCTCATCATCGTGGGTACCCCGGACGATCATGCGGACCGCATTCATCGCACAGATCGATCGGCTGACAGCCGATCTGGGTGAGATGTGTGCGCTGGCCGCCGTCACCGCGGTCGATGCCACAGCCGCCGTTGTGCACGCAGATGTCGACGCCGCACCCCGGGTACGTGCCACCTTGCACCGGCTCGATCAGCTGAACAGGCGTATCGACAGGAGTGCGTTCGCCCTGCTCGCCCTGCACGCGCCGGTGGCGCACGACCTGCGGGTGGTGATGTCGGCATTCTCCATCGCCGCGAACGCCGACCGGATGGGTGCGCTGGCGGCGAACATCGCCAAGACCGGTCCCGCCCCGGAAACGGCGCGCGACCTGTTCGCCGAGATGGGCGGGCAGGCCGTCACGCTGGCCGAAACCGCCCGCCGGGCCGTGCTCGGCGATGACGCCGCCGAGGCCGAGCGCCTGCTGCGCGACGACGCCGTGATGAACGACCTGCACCGTGAACTGCTCACCACCGTCTTGACAGATAGCTGGCCACACGGTGTGCAGTCCGCCTCCGATGTCGCATTACTCGGTCGGTTCTACGAGCGGTTCGCCGACAACGCCGTCGAGATCGCGCGCAAGGTGATCTTCCAGGCCAGCGGCGAGGCACCGCTGGCCGATCCCGCACTGCACTGAGATCCCGCACTGCACTGATCTGCGCCAGATCTGCGCTTCAGAGGTGTGTCCCGAACCACCGCCGCCGCGCGTGTCGGTGCCCACAAAAAACTGTCACGGATGTTAATAGAGTGATTTTTGTGAATAATGGGAACTCATGATGTGCCGGTAGAGGGCCGGCGCCACCCCGAGGAGAGAAATGGCCGCGCGACTCCCGACCATGCTCGCCACCGCCGGACTGGCGCTCACGTTGCTCCTCAGTCCGGCCACCGCCGCCACCGCAGCGGCCGCCCCCGAGTGTTCCGACGTCGAGGTGGTGTTCGCCCGCGGTACCGACGAACCGGCCGGTATCGGCAAGGTCGGCAAGGCGTTCGTCGACTCGCTGCGCCCCATGCTCAAGGGCAAAACCATCACCACATACGCCGTGAAATACCCCGCCAGCTGGGACTTCATGAAGGCGGCAGTGGGCGCCAACGATATGAGCAAGCGGGTCCAGACCATCGTCGCGCAATGCCCGGACACCAAGATCGTGCTGGGCGGCTACTCCCAGGGCGCCGCCGTGGTCGACGTTGTCGCGACCGCCCCGATCGCCGGACTCGGCTACACCGCGCCGCTGCCCGCGGCCGCAGTCCCGCACATCACCTCGATCGTGGTGTTCGGCAACCCGTCGGCGCGGATCGGCAATCCGCTGACCCGCATGAGCACGATCTTCGGCGCCCGCACGGCCGATCTGTGCGCCCCGGCGGATCCGGTCTGCTCACTGGGCAGGGACTGGGACGCTCACGTCCAGTATCCGGAGTCGGGCCTGGTCAAACTGGGTGCCGAATGGACCGCCAAGCTCGTCAAAGCGGCGAAGCCGGCAACTCGGCAAGCGGAAGCAGCGGATACAGCGAGTGCGTCCCGCGCAGCCCCTTGAGTTCGGTCTCCCGCGGTGACCCGAGCGCGATATCGTCCAGATCGCCGACCGCGGCGGCCACCGGTTCGCTGACCAGGATCTCGCCGCCGTCGGCCTGACCGGCGACCCGGGCCGCCATCGCCACATCGAGTCCGAACAGATCGTCGCCGCGCCGTACCGAGGTGCCCATGTGCACACCGATGCGCACTCGGATGGACTCCCAGCGCGACGCGTCGGCCAGCGCCTCCTGGATGTCGGCGGCACACCGCACGGCGTTCTCCGGGTCGGCGAAGGCGATCATGAAACCGTCGCCCTGATTCTTCACGACGTGCCCGCCGTGCTTGGCGACCCGCGATTCGACCAGCTTGTTGTGCTTACCGAGCAGCCGGACCCACGCCCTGTCCCCCATCGCCGCGTTGGCCTCGGTGGAGCCCTCGATATCGGAGAAGACGATGACGACCCGGCCATCCGCGGTGAGGCGGGCCAGATCCGGCCGCTCCACCCTCGCCCATCCGGCCAGATCCTCGATCGAGTTGCGCACGGTGGCGCCCAACCCCTTGGTGATGATCATGTCCGCCGTCTGGAACACCGTCTTGATGGCCATCGGCGCCACCCCGCGCCGCCTGCGACGGCGCCGCCCCTCCTGCTCGGCCAGCAGTTCGGCCAGCTGTGCGCGTGCCCTGCCGAGTTGACGGCGGGTCACCAGGAACAGCACCAGGAAGGTGATCAGCGCCGCGCCGAGCAGTGCGACGACCACCAGCAGGACGATCTCGGTTGGCGGCACGCCTCGATTATCGCCCGTCGTCGCCGTCAGTCGGGTAGCGAGCCGCTGAGCCGTTCGGTGGCGGCCAGATAATCCTCGATGAACTCCAACACCACATCGCGGGCGGGCTTGACCTTGGTCATCAGGCCCACTCCCTGGCCGACGAAATACGTCGACAGCGCCCGCGCACCCTCGTGCCCCTGATCGGCCATGGCATCGATGCGCCGCAGCACCGGCTCGGAGAGCATGTTCTGCAACGGCAGCGGCAGCGGCTGCTGCCCACCCGGGTTGGGCGCCCAGGCATCGGTCCAGTCCGAGCGCAGCTGCCGCGAGGGCTTACCGGTGCGACCGGCCGAGCGCACGGTGTCGCGCGAGCTGGCGGCCAGCATCTTGGTGACGGTGTGGGGTTCGGTCTCGGCTTCCTCGGTGGTCAGCCATACCGAGCCGGTCCACGCGCCGACGGCCCCCAGCGCGACGGCCGCGGCCATCTGCCTGCCGGTGACGATGCCGCCCGCGGCCAGGACCGGGGTCGAACTGCCGATCTCGGCCAACGCGTCGAGCACCTCGGGCACGACCACCAGCGTGCTCACCTCACCGCAGTGCCCACCCGCCTCGGTGCCCTGCGCCACGATCAGGTCCACACCGGCGGCGGCCTGCTTGACGGCATGCTCTTTGGCGCCGACGAGCGCGGCGACCGGAATCCCGCGCTCACGGCCGGCCTCGATCATGTAATCCGGCGGCACCCCGAGCGCGTTGGCCATCATCTTGATCGGATGGCTCATCGCCACCTCGAGGAGCTCGGCACCGTTACCGCCGGACAGCACGGGCTTGCCGGTGCGCACCCGAGGGTCGGGTTCGATGCCGTGGTCGGCGAGCAGCTTGTTGACGAACTCGCGGTAGCTCTGCGGGATGCGCGAGGCCAGATCGTCGCTGGACAACGTCTCGCCTTTGCCCTCGAACTTGGCGGGCACGATGATGTCGATGCCGTAGGGCTTGCCGTTGACGTGCTCGTCGATCCAGGTGAGTTCCTGGTCCAGCCGCTCCGGTGAGTACGCGGCACCGCCCAGGACGCCGAACCCGCCGGCATTGCTGACCGCCGCGACGACATCGCGGCAGTGGCTGAAGGCGAACAGCGGAAAGTCGATGCCATAGGCGGCGCAGAAGTCCGACGTGGATGTGGGTGCCATCCGCCCATTATGGACACGTGTCAAGTTTGTTCGGCACCGGGTACCACCGCGAGCGCCCATAGTGTGGAGCCATGCGCATCGGCCGACGCGAACTCGTGGCGTTGACCATCGGAGTGATCGTGCTGGTCGCGGCCTTCGTGGTCCCGCACCTGGATCTCGACACCATCACACCGCTGATCAACAGCACACCCGAGCGGATCCGCGATTTCGCGCAGACCGCCCCGATCTTCGGATGGTGGGATCCGCACGTCGGGTGGGGATCCATCGGCGCCGTGCTGATCGGTGCGGCCGCGGTGCTGTGGGGCCCGACGGTGGCCGCGCGCCTGCCCTGGCGGGCGCTGGTGGCCGCGGCGTGGGGCACCTCGGCGCTGTGGGCGTTCTCGCTGGCCATGATCGACGGCTGGGAGCGCGGCTTCGCAGGCCGGCTGACCGCACGCCACGAATATCTGCGCCAGGTGCCGAGCATCACCGACATTCCCGAGGCGCTGCGCACCTTCTCCGCCAGAATCCTTGATTATCAACCGGATTCGTGGATAACCCATGTCTCCGGCCACCCGCCCGGCGCACTACTGACCTTCGTCTGGTTGGACCGCATCGGGCTGGGTGGCGGGGCCTGGGCCGGAATGCTCTGTCTGCTGGCCGGATCGAGCACCGCGGCGGCCATCCTGATCGCCCTGCGCGCCGTCGCCGACGAATCGGTGGCCCGCCGGGCCGCACCGTTCGTGGCGGTGGCGCCGACGGCGATCTGGATCGCGGTATCGGCCGACGGGTACTTCGCCGGGGTCGCGGCCTGGGGTATCGCGCTGCTGGCGCTGGCGGTGCACGGCACGACGCGGCGGCCGGTGCCGACGGCGGCCGCGGCGGGACTGCTGCTGGGCTGGGGCATCTTCCTGAACTACGGACTGGGGCTGATGGCAGTGCCTGCGGTCGCGGTGCTGATCACCGCGCGCAGCGCGCGGGCGGCGCTGCGCACCCTTGGGGTGGCCGTGTTCACCGCGCTGGTGGTGGTCGCGGCGTTCTATGCCACCGGTTTCTGGTGGTTCGACGGTTATCTCCTGGTCCAGGAGCGGTACTGGCAGGGCATCGCCAACGACCGCCCGTTCCAGTACTGGGGCTGGGCGAACTTCGCGTCGAC
Organism: Arthrobacter sp. SLBN-53; assembly: GCF_006715585.1. Classification (NCBI taxonomy): domain Bacteria; kingdom Bacillati; phylum Actinomycetota; class Actinomycetes; order Micrococcales; family Micrococcaceae; genus Arthrobacter; species Arthrobacter sp. SLBN-53. Next base: position 3,622,804 of record NZ_VFNN01000001.1, on the reverse strand, counting down.
GATCTGCGCCATCGGACTCGGCAGCGTGGCGGGCCTCGGTCGGGTCCTCGACATCAAGGCACTGCGCAGCCGATCTGGGGTGCACGTGCTGCTGACCGGCGCGTTGCTGTCCATCGTGCTGGCCGATCTGAGCATGCTGAGCAAGGCCGAGACCGAACGCATCTGGCTGCCGTTCACGGTGTGGTTGACCGCGGCCGCCGCACTGCTCCCGGTCCGCTCACACCGGTGGTGGTTGGGGCTCAACATCATCGGCGCGCTGGCGATCAATCACCTGATCTTCACGAACTGGTAGCCGCCGCAACAGGTGAGATGCCGGAACGCACAACCACACCACCGCAAGGGCCGCCCACAGCCCCAGCGGATAGTTGCGATCGAGCACGCTCGGATTGTCCGGCCGTAGACCAGGGCGGTCGTACACCGGGATCGCCAAAACCATCAGCACCACACTGCACAGCCCCGCCACCGCGACCGGTGACTGCCATGCCTTCGGGATCACCCGGCGCCCGACCCAGCCCGCCGCCACACACAGCGGTGCGAACACCAGGTCATGGATGGCCACACCCACCACCGCCCAGATGAGGATGCGGGAGATGACTGCGGGCGGGTTGTCGGACAACAGCACGACCCCGTATCCCGCCACGACGACACCGGTCAGGACGAGGGTGACGCGGATGAGCGTCATCGCAGGACCTCGATGCGTGACAACCATTTGGTCTGCAGCACTCCCGGCCTGCTCGCCGCGATCAGCCGGCACGGGTAACCGTGGTCGAGGTTCAGCGTCTCACCGTTGATCTGGAGCGCAACGAGCGTCCGGGCGTCTCGCACGTGCCGTGCCGGCAGCACGGTCCGCGAGTACGGTCCCGGAGGCTCCAGCGACACCATCCGAACATCGGAATCGGCGTCCGCACCAACGGCGGCCAACAGTTCGGCCAACACCACACCGCTCCACTGCGCGCCGGCGCTCCATCCCTCCACACAGGCGATGGGCAGGTGCTGGGTCGTCTGGGGCATGGCCCGCAACTCGTCGAGGGTGAAGTCCCTGGCCCGGGAGCCGTCGACCACGGTCAATCGGTAGTCCGAGGCCCGGGCGGTCGTGACCACACCGGCTGCCAGCGCGGTTCGATTGACCGGAACTCCTTGTGGCCCTTCACCGGAACGCGGCGCGAGCACCGAAACCCGCCGCAGCAGCGGGACGGTCTGACCGACCGTCGCGACAGTGGCGACCGCCACGGCCAACCAGGTGCCGCGCAGTACGGTCCGCCGGCTCGGTCCGGTGCGTGCGTGCCCGGTCTGCCCGTACTGGTCGACGGATTCCCCGAGTACCCGGCGGATGACGGGCAGCTTCACCGCCAGGTGCACCAGCACCGCACCGGCAGCCACATAGGCCATCGCATAATGTGCCGGCGGGAAGTAGAACCCGAAGATGTACCACTGTGCGATGTTCAGCAGCCCTGTGCTCAGCTCGAACAGGATGGCCGCCACGAGCACCAGGATGGATCCACGCTCCAGCAGCCGGACCGGTACGCCCAGTCTCCCGCGGCTCCTACTGCGCTCGAACAGCTTGGGCCACACCGACCACAGCTTGACCACCACCAGCGGGATCGCCGCGATACCGCAGGCGACATGCAGTCCCTGGGTGAACCGGTACAGCCACACCGGGGCCGCAGGCCAGCCGAACCACGGTTGCGGATGTGCGATGGCGTGGCTGAGCAGGCCCGTCACGAAACACACCGCCACCACGATCCCCAACGCGATGCCGACCCGTGCGGTCACGGCGACATCGCGCCCGCCGGTCACCTCGTCACCAGCCTCGCGATCACCCGATCACCGATGGGATGCACGGTGCGCAAGGTGAACCCGACATCGGCACCGATGCGCGCCGCACAATCCAGACCCACCGATGCCCATTTGAACCACGGACCGATATCGAATGCCGATTCCAGTCGCACCCAGCGGGAGGTGACCCCGGAGGTCGTCGGATCGAATTCGACGAGACACTCGCCGCGGGCCCGCAGCATCTCCCCGGCACGGCGCAACACTCGCCACGGATCACCGCCGAGGCCGATGTTGCCGTCGGCGAGCAGGGCGGTGTGCCAACGGCCCACGCCCGGTAACGGGCCGAACATGTCCCGGCACAACGCGGTGACTCCACTGCTGCGCGCCAATTCGACCGCTGTAGAGGACTTGTCGACACCGAGGGCGGGCAGGCCGCGCTGCATGAGTCCGACGAGCAGACGGCCCGGCCCGCAGCCGAGATCGATGGTGGGGCCGGAACACAATCCCACGATGGCCTGATCGAAGACCTGATCGGTCTGCCCACCCACCATCCAATGCTGCACCGGCAGTTGGGTGAGTTCACCGTCTTCGTCGCGGATCCAACATCGCCGGCCGTCCAACGCCTCGTCGTAGAGCTGTCCGTGCATCTTCAGACTCCCGCCATCCGGGTCGCCTCGGCGAATCGTCCGCCCGCGGCGCACACGGCCCGCACCCGGTCGATATCGGCGATCGTGTCGACATCGGACAGCTGGGTGGCCAGCGTCACCTCGAGCCCCTCGGCGTGCAGCGCAGCCAGCGTCAACGCGCCCGTATCCGGTTGCGACATCGGAACATCGCGCAGGCAACGCGCCATGCCTGCGTCGCGCACGCCCAGCGCCCACCAGCCGCCGTCCTCGGCCATCCCGAGCACGGCATCGGAGGATTGCAGGGCGGTGACGCACTCGGCGAGCAGGTCGGCACTGACCTGCGGGGTGTCCATCCCGATCTGCACGATCGGCGAACCGGGCGCCGCCGCATCGTGATGGGCGTGCACCAGCCGCTCGGCGAAATCGCCTCCGCGCTGGTCGATCACGGTGAAATCGAGCAACCTGCGCCTGATCTCGTCGCGGCGACTGGCCCGCGCGAGGTCGCCGGTCATCGCGACCACACGGCGTCGTCCCGGTAACGCAGCCACCGCGTCGAGGGTGTCCAGCAAGGCGGCCGCGGCGATGTCGGCGGCCGCCTGCGCGCCCACGTCCGCGGCCAATCGCGTCTTGGCCAAACCGGGAACAGGAGCCTTGGCCACCACCAGAACGGTGGCGGGCGGACTCACATCGCCCGCCAGAAGTCAAGTGCGGCAACGGCACTGCCTCGAACCGACCCACTTACCTTGGACTTTCCGCCGGTGCGCGGGCCGTAGCCGACATCACGTTCGACCACCTGCCAATCCGCCTGCGCGGCGCGGACCAGCAGCTCAAGGGGATAGCCCGAGCGCCGATCGGTGACCCCGAGGCCGAGCAGGGCATCGCGGCGGGCGACCCGCATCGGCGCGATATCGTGCACCGGCAGCCCGTAGCGGTGCCGCAGCCGCCAGCACACCGCGGCGGTACCGAGCCGCGCGTGCCAGGGCCACCGGAGACCGGGTGCTGCGCGGCGACGGCCGATCGCCAGATCCGCGCCACGGTCGAGTTCGGCGACCAGCGCGGGCAATTCCCGCGGATCGAGCGAACCGTCACCGTCGAGGACCGCGACGATCGGGGTGGTGGCCGCCAGCACGCCGGCATGCACGGCCGACCCATATCCCGGGCGCTGCTCGGTCACCACCATCGCGCCGTGTGCCCGGGCGACCTCCGCAGTGCCATCGGTGCTGTTGTTGTCGACCACCAACGCCGTATACCCATTAGGTGTGGCCGCCAACACTCCCGGCAACGACTGCGCTTCGTTCAAGCAGGGCAGCACCACGGTCACCAGAGAGTCGCCGGCATCGGTCATACCCCGACGTTAGGCGCGCGGTCGCCGTCGCACCAGGGTCGCCGGTCGCGGGCTCGCGTTAATCCCGAAGTGGCGCAAAGGCAAATTCGGCGAGCCCGGCATCGGGATCCACTGCCGCGTGGAAACCGAGCAGCGCTCGCGCGCGCGCCGGATCGGCGACGATATGCCGCACGTCGCCGTGCCGGTATTGCCCGGTGACCTGCGGTGCCGCGGCGTCGCGCGCAGCGCTGAGCCGGGCCGCGACGTCCAGGATCGACACGGGCCTGCCCGAACACACGTTGACGGGGTGAAATCCATCCAACTCGGCCTCCACCGCGGCGAGATTGGCCGCGGCCACATCGTCGACGTGAACGAAGTCGCGCATCTGCCCGCCGTCCTCGAACACCTGTGGCACACCACCCGCCTCCAGCTGCGACCTGAAGATCGCTGCCACGCCGGAGTACGGGGTGTCCCGCGGCATCCCTGGGCCGTACACGTTGTGATAGCGCAGCGCGACCACCGATCCCCCGACGGAATCGTTGAACGCCAGCGCATAGTGCTCCTGGGCGGTCTTGCTCGCCGCGTACAGGCTCCGCGGTTTCAGCGGTGCATCCTCCTCGACCAACCGCCAGCGCAGCGGTTCACCGCCGATCGGGCAGCGATGGTCGAAGATGCCGCGGTCCAGATCCTCGTGCGTGCGCGCCAGCGGCTCGACCGGGCCGTGTTCGGGGCAGTCGTACCCGCCCTGGCCGTAGACCACCATCGAGGATGCCAGTACCAGCCGCGAGCATCCCGCGGCGTACATCTGCGCCAACAGCACGGTGGTGCCGTAGTCGTTGTGGCTCCCGTAGGACGGCGCATCGGCGGCGTCGACACCGGCACCCACCACGGCGGCCTGATGGCACACCACATCGATGCCGGACAGGACGGAGGCCACCGCGTCGGCATCCCGGATGTCGAGCCGGCGGCAGCCCGGCGGCGGTGTGGCACCGTCGCGGTGGGCGGCACCCAACATGGTGTCGACGGCGACGACATCATGGCCCGCCTCGGTCAGCCGCGCCCGGACCCGGCTGCCGATGAAACCGGCCGCGCCGGTGAGCAACACCCTCATGGCAGGTCGAACGGCAACGTCACACCTTCGTGCGCCAGACAGTGCGTGCAGGTGCGTTCGGGTGCCACACCGGCGATCGCCTCGTGCACGAGCTGTTTGAACCCGCCGATGTTGCGCTCGAACTCGGCGAACACATCGACCGCGCGCACTCCGCCGCCGGTTTCGACACCGGCATCCAAATCTGTGACCAATGCTATTGACGCATAACACATTTCGAGTTCCCGAGCGAGCACGGCCTCGGGATAGCCGGTCATGTTGATCAGGGTGAAGCCCTGTCCTGCGTACCACCGGCTCTCGGCGCGGGTGGAAAAGCGCGGCCCCTGCACCACGACCATGGTGCCGCCGTCGACCACGTTCGGGAGATCCGCGGCCACCGCCCGCAATGTCGGGCAGTACGGGTCGGCGAACCCGACGTGGATACCGCCGGAGTCGAAGTAGGTGTCGCCGCGGCCGTTGGTGCGGTCGACCAGCTGGTCGGGGACCACCATGGCGCCCGGGCCGAGCGCGGGTGTCAGGCTGCCGACCGCACACGGGGCGAAGATGCGGCGAACGCCGAGCGCACGCAACGCCCACATGTTGGCCTGATACGGCACGGTATGCGGCGAGAATTCGTGCTTGCGACCGTGCCGGGGCAGGAACGCCACCTCGTGGCCGGCCACCTCCCCCACCGTGATGGGCGAACTGGGTTGACCGAACGGGGTGTCCAGATCGATGGTGCGCGCGTCGGCGCCGAAGAAGGTGTAGAAGCCGCTACCGCCGATGACGCCGATCACTCGTGCGGCTCACCGTCCAGCTCGGCGCGCTCGGCGGCCCGGCGGGCGGCATCGCGGATCGCGAAGGCGTCGGTGGCCAGGCCACCGATGGCGCCCGCCACGTCCTTGACGGCGGTGGTGATGATCGACGCGACCTCACCCACCGTGGAGGCCACTGACTCCACGCCTTCCTGCAACGCATCCTTGGTGATTTCGGTCTTGCTGAGACGGTCGGTCATGTGATCAGTTTCATGCGCACCACACGATGTGACAAGGTGCGCCGCGTCACCCCTGTTCAGGCCCCTGGTCGCCGGCCGTGCAACGATGACCCGCGTGGCTAGCTTCGCGCAATGGGTGTCCGGCGCCCGCCCCCGCACGCTCCCCAATGCGATCGCGCCCGTGATCGCCGGGACCGGTGCGGCGGCCTGGCTGGGCTCCGCGGTGTGGTGGAAGGCGCTGTTGGCACTGGTGGTTTCCGTGGCCCTCATCATCGGGGTGAACTACGCCAATGATTACTCCGACGGCATCCGCGGCACCGATGACGTGCGCAGTGGGCCGATGCGGCTGGTCGGCTCCCGCGTCGCCACCCCGCGCGCGGTGCTGACCGCCGCGATCATCAGTTTGGCGATCGGCGCGCTGGCGGGACTGGCGCTGGCCATCGTCAGCCAGCCCTGGCTGATCGCCGTCGGTGCCGCCTGTATCGCGGGCGCCTGGCTTTACACCGGCGGTTCCACGCCGTACGGCTACCGCGGACTCGGTGAGGTCGCCGTCTTCGTCTTCTTCGGTCTGGTCGCGGTGCTGGGCACCCAGTACACCCAGGCGCTGCGGATCGACTGGGTGGGCATCGTGCTGGCCGTCGGCGTCGGGTCGCTGTCCTCGGCGGTGTTGGTGGCCAACAACCTACGAGACATCCCCACCGACACGGGGTCCGGGAAGATCACCCTGGCGGTGCGCCTCGGCGATGCCCGCACCCGCCTGCTGTTCTGCGGCCTCGTCGCGCTCACGTTCGCGCTGACCCTGGTGCTGATGTTGGCCACCCCGTGGGCGGCGGTCGGATTCCTAGGGGTGCCGCTGGCCCTCCGGGCGGCGGCCCCGGTGCGCAACAAGCTCGGCGGCGCGGCGCTGATCCCGGTGCTGCAGTTCACCGGGTTGACGATGCTGGTGTGGTCGGTGGCCGTGTCGGCTGCGCTGGCGCTCGCGTAACGGCGGCGAGAGAGACGTTTCTGCGCTCTCACGACGCTGCAGACGACAGAAACGTCACTCTCGCGCTTCCTTCGCATTGGCCCGCCGCACTGCCCAGAACACCACCAGTAGCGCGATGCCGAGCAACGGATAGCCCATCCCTATCCGCGCCACCGCCAGCCACCCCGTCTGGCCGCCGTCGTACAGCCATTGCTGCACAACGAATCTCGCACCGAACAACGCCACGAGAGCCAGGGTGGCGATATCGAATGCCCGCACCGCTGTCGTGTCGGTTCGCCAGTTCGGATCGGGCCCGCTGCTGCGCAACAGATTCCAGATCACCCCGACCACCGGCCGCCGCACCAGCACCGAGACGGTGCACGCGATAGCGCAGAGCAGGCTGATCCAGATACCTGGCAGGAAATAGTTGTCCGCCGAACCGGTGACATAGGCGATCCCGGCCGCGAGTCCGACTCCGATCAGCCCGGACACCGCGGGCTGGATCGGCTCGTTGCGCAACCGTCGCATCGCGACCAGCCCGAGCGACACCACCAGCGCGATCACGACCGCGGCGGTCAGGCCCGCGACGGCGTCGACGATGACGTAGGCGAACGTGGGCACGGCGGCAAGGACCAGCCCGGAGACACCGCCGACCCGCTCGAGGATGGTCGGTTCCCGCTCTTCGGACGCGCATGGTTGTTCGGACGCGCATGGTTGTTCGGACGCGCATGGTTCGGTCATGGGCATATCGCACACTCGGACGTAACGGCACAGTCAAGTCGGCCGGATGGGCCAAGATGGAGCCGTGGCGTGGAGCACCCGGGAAATCGCCGACCTGGCCGGCACCAGCCTGCGGGCGGTGCGCCATTACCACCAGGTCGGCCTGCTGCCCGAGCCGGAGCGCCGCCCCAACGGCTACAAGCAGTACGGCGTCGCGCACCTGGTGCGGCTGGTACGCATCAAGCGGCTGGTGGACCTGGGTTTCTCGCTGCCCCAGATCGCGGCGCTCGGCGATACCGACGAACATCCCGAACAGGCCTTACGGGAACTCGACGACGAGTTGGCCGCCACCATCGCGCGTCTGCAACGGGCTCGCGAGGAGCTGGCCGAGATCCTGGCGCACTCCGCGCCGACCGACCTGCCGACCGAGTTCGCCGCGCCGACGGCGGCGGCCGCCATGACCGATGCCGATCGCAAACTGGTGGTCGTGCTGAGCCGGGTGCTCGGTCCGCGCGGACGCCAGGCCTATGCCGACCTGATCGGTGACACCCGCGAGGATCCGGCCGCCACCGCATTCGACTCGCTGCCCGCCAACGCCGACGAGACCACCCGCGCCGATCTCGCGCAGCGGTTGGCTCCCCATATCTGGCAGGTCCGCCAGGACCATCCCGCGTTGCGGCAGGCCCAGGCCGACGCACCGCGGGGTGCGCGCTTCGTCGAGAAGACCATCGGTGACGCGATGGCTGACCTGTACAACCCCGCCCAGCTCGATGTGCTGCGCCGCGCCGAGCAGATCGTGCGGGTTTTAGAGTCCGAGCGTGGGCAGCGGTAGCGGCGCGAGCCGGTAAGTGGGCGGCTCACTACCGTGCAGGTGCCGCACGAAGTAATCCCAGGTGCGCCGCAGGAAGTAGTGCTGCCTGCCGATCAGCGCATGCTCGGCACCCGGGATCATGATCAGGTCGAAATCCTTGTCCGCCTTGATCAATGCGTCGGCCAGTCGCATGGTCATGTACGGATGCGCGTTATCGTCCAGTTCACCGTGGATCAGCAGCAACTTGCCCTGCAGGTTCTCGGCCAGGCTCGCATTCGAGATCGCCCGCTTGCCTTCGGTGCTGACGTCACCGTGATAGTGCTCGGCCCACATCGCCAGGTTGACACCGTTGTCGTGGTTCCCCGAGGTCGCCACGGCCACCCGATAGAAGTCGGGGTACATCAGCAGCGCGCGAGCCGCGGCGAAGGCACCTGCGGACTGGCCGGTGATGCCGACCCGGCCGGTGTCCAGCCAGCGATACCGGTGACCGAGCTGCCGGATGGCGGCCACGTGATCGTCAAGGGCGCCGGCATTGCCGAGATCACCGTAGGAGTGGTCGTGAAAGGCCTTGCTGCGGGCCGCAGTTCCCCGGCCGTCGATGGCGACTACCGCGAATCCGAGTGCGGCATAGGCCTCCGGTTCACCGTGGTGCATGGCATCGAAAACCGGTTCGGCGCGATAGTTCTGCGGCCCCGGATACGTGTGTTCGATGATGGGGTACCGCCGTTGCGGGTCGAAGTCATGCGGCCGCCACAACAGACCATAGATCGGCGTTTCACCGTCGGCGGCGATGGCGCGGAACCGCTCCGGCGGGTGCCAGCCGAGCGCCGCCAGCGCCGCGGTGCCGGGTTCTTCCAGGACGACCAGTTCGCGACCGTCACCGTCGAGCACCACCGATCGCGGCGGCTTGCTCGGTCCGGACGCCCGGTCCACCAGATAACCACCCTCGGCCGGTGCCACCGCGTCGTGGTCGAGGGAATCGTCGGTCAGCCGGGTGAAACCCTCACCGTCCACATCGATCCGACAGATCTGCCGAACGTATGGATCGTCGTCAACCAGCCCGCCCGCGACGAACCACACCTGCCGGGTGTCCTCGTCGACCCAGAGCACCGAACGAACGAGCCACTGTCCCTGCGTGATCCGGGAGCATTCGGTGCCGTCCGCCGAATACCGGTACAGGTGACCCCAGCCGTCGCGTTGGGACCACCACAACACCTCGCCGGTGCTCAGGATGCGCACCATGTGCGGGTCGCCCAGCAGGACGGTCGGATCGACCCGGGTCCGGCCCGTCTCGCTGATCAGCGTGGTGATCGCGCCGGTCGCCGGGTCCAGCCGACGCAGTTCGAGGGTGCGGGCATCACGGGAGTGGTGCAGGTAGTAGACGCCACGTTCACCGCTCCACCACGCGTAGACCAGCGCGGTGTTGTGCATGATCGGCTCGGCCTCACCCTGCTGCCGCACGATGCTGCGGTCACGCACGTCGAGCACATTCCACATCATCGTCGCCACGGTTTCCTCGCCGGGCATGCTGTATTTGGTGCGGTGCTCGACCGGCCGGCCGCCGTCGGGTGGGCTCGACTCGACGAGCACCAACTCCGGCACCTCACGTTGATCGATGCGGTGCACCAGAATCCGTGTCGAGTCCGGGGACCAGTGCAGCACCGCCGGGGTGGGCAGACCGAGCAACCGGAACAACGAGCCCATCCCGGTCGTCCCCGGCAACCCGCCGTAGTCGAAATCGGGCTCGGCGTCGTCGGTCAGCGCGAGCTCCGCACCGTCGGCGTCCCGAACCCAGATGTTGCCGTCGCGGCGAAACGCGATCCAGCGGCCATCCGGTGACGGCACCTCGCCTGGCACCGGTGCCGCCGTGGTGGATGGTGCCAGCCGACCGTCGGCCCACCGCCAGCGCGTGCCGAAGGCACCGAACACCACCGCGTCATCGGCGCCGATCTCCACCCCAGCGAGGGGCAGGTCGGCTGCGGTGACGGGCTGCCCGGCGGCCACCGACAGGGCTGCTGCCAACCCATCGTGATCGAAGGCCTCGGTACGGGTTCGGCGACTCGGGTCGACCACCACGTAGCGGTAGCCCACCTGATACCAGAAGCGCGCTCCCGCAGGCAGCCACTGCGGCACGAGCTTGCTTCCAGGCACCCGCCGCGCCCGGTACGGAGCCAGCATCTGTTCGGCACGCGCGTAATCGGAGTCGCCAAGGATCGTCGTCACGACGGCCATGCAACACCCGGCCGCTACGGCACGGTCAAGTCAGGCGTCCTCACCGCGCAACCGGGCCTGCAGGGTCTCCTTGTCGCGGCGCCGCTGTTCGTCGAATACGGCGATGCTCAGCGTGGCCCGGCGGCGCAGCGGCGCGAACACCCAGATACCCAACGGCAGCGCCAGCACGATGGCGAACAGCACCGCCACGACAACGGGGAACTCACGCAACCCGATCAGATGTCCCGCGCCCAGGATCACCGCGGTCAGCACGGCCGCCAAGGCCAACCGCGCCGCAAGATAGGCTCCGACGTCACGCAGCATCCGGGTACCCGGCCGAGAATCAGACACGGCCCGAGCCTACCCAGCGGGCGCGTATATTCGGAGTAAGGAGGTTTTCGTTGCAGTACTTACTCCTGGTCCTGGTAGTGACCGGGCTAGCCCTTGTGACATGGCGTCTGTTGCGCGCGTCGGCAAACCGCCCGCGCCCCCGTGTGATCGGGCCCGATGACGACCCCGACTTCCTGCGCCGGATCAATCCCGGCGACAACCCACGCAGCTAGGGGAACCCGGCGGGGCCTAATTGCCGGGGAACCCGGCGGGACTCAATTGCCGGGGAACCCGGCGGGGCCTAACTGCCGGGGAACCCGGCGGCCACCACCGCGGCCAGCCGCAACAACGCCTCACGCGTCTGCGGCTTCAGCCTCTCCAACGAGATCTCCGCGCCCTCCTCGAGATGCGGGTCGAAGGGCAGCTGCTGCACCGCACGGCAACGCCGGGCGAAATGATCGACGACCTTCTCCAGATCCACCTTGCCCGACCGCGGACGCACGCCGTTGACCACCGCCACGGCACCGCGCACCAGATCCTGATGGCCGTGCGCGTCCAACCAGTCCAGGGTTGCCGACGCCGACCGCGCACCGTCCACCGACCCGGAGCTGACCACGATCAGCACATCGGCTTTCGACAGCACCGCGGCCATCGCCGAATGCAGCATGCCGGTGCCGCAGTCGGTGAGCACCAGGCTGTAGTACCGCTCGAGCAGATCGACGGTCCGGGTGTAATCCTGCTGACTGAAGGCCTCCGAGACAGCCGGATCCGATTCGGAGGCAAGCACTTCCAGCCGACTGGCGCCCTGCGAGGTGTATCGCCGGATATCGCTGTAGCTGGCGATCCCCTCGGCGTCGCGCAGCAGGTGCCGCACGGTCGCCGGGGTTTCCAGCGGCACCTTCTGGCTGAGCGTGCCGCGATCGGGATTGGCGTCCACTGCGATGACACGGTCACCGCGGGTCGAGGCGAAGGTGGCGCCGAGCGTGGCCGTCACGGTGGTCTTGCCGACTCCGCCCTTCTGCGAGAGCACCGCGATGCGGTAGCAGCCGCGCAGGGGTCGGGCGGCCTGCTCACGTAGCGCCAGCTGATTGGTGACCTTGGGGCTCTCGCCGGGATTGATGAGCTTGAACGAGGCCAGATACACCCAGCGCCGCCAGCCGCTGGTCGGCGCCTGCTGTGGTTGGCCGAGCAGCGCGACGGTGGATAGGTCCAGATACGGCGCGGGCAACGGCACCGGGCTCGTCTGCGGGGGTAGGTCCTGCGTCAGCGCGGGGAAGCCGCGAGGGGGCGTCGGCGCCGTCCACTCCGGCGGTACCTCGCGCGCCGGATCGACAAAGCGCTGCTGCTCACGGAAGCTCGCGTGCTGCTGTTCGCCGCCGAAGGACACCGGTCAGCCCACCCCCGCATACGAGTGCAGGCCGACCGTCACCAGATTGATGAAGAACAGGTTGAACACCATCGCCACGAAGCCGACGACGTTGATCCAGGCCGCCTTCTTGTCCCGCCAGCCCGCGGTCGAGCGGGCGTGCAGATACGCGGCGTAGACCACCCAGGCGATGAACGACACCGTCTCCTTGGGGTCCCAGCCCCAGTACCTGCCCCACGCCTCCTCGGCCCAGATGGCGCCGAAGATGACGCCGAACCCGAAGACCGGGAACGCGAAGATGGTGGTGCGGTAGGCGATGCGGTCGAGCAGCTGGGCATCGGGCAGCTTCTCGATGACCCGGCCGAGCCCGTTGTCCTTCTCGGCCAGCGGCGACATCTTGAGCAGGAACAACAGGCTCGCGACGCCGGCCACCAGGAACACCCCGGATCCGAGGCTCACCACCGAGACGTGGATGGGCAGCCAGTAGGACTGCAGTGCGGGCATCACCGGCGCGGCGTGGGTGTAGAGCCACTTTCCCGACACCGTCAGCAGGATCAGGGTGGGCGGCAGCACGAAAACCCACAGCACCCGGTATTGCGGCTTGCGCAGCACCACCGCGGCGGCAACCAGGCCGGAGAAGCAGGTCAGGTTGATGAACTCGTACATGTTGCCCCACGGCACGCGCGCCGTGGACAGGCCTCGCAGCACGATGCAGGTTGCCAGCAGGGCGATGCCCGCGTAGCTGAGAGCCACCCCGGCACGGCCGATGCGTTCGTCGGCCGAACGGACCGGCGCCTCGACGACGCGGCCCGGGGTGTCACTGGTCGCGTCGACGTGGATGGCGGGCCCGCCGGCGGCACCCACCAGCTCCCGCGCCTCGACCTTGCGGCTGCGGGAGTAGGCGAGTTCGACGGCAAGCAGCACCAGTGCGAGCGTCAGCACCACCACCGACGAGGTGAACGCCCAGTCCGAATAGCGGGCCAGGCCGAGGTCGATGTCGGTGCTGTTCACGTGTTCATTCCTTTACTGCGAGCAGCCGGTCGGTCAGCTTCTCGAATTCGTCGCCCCACCCGGAGTTGTCGGTGCGGGCAAGTCCACCCAGCTCGACGCTCACGGTACCCGCCGCAGCGGGGGTAATTCGAACCCAGACGCGGCGTCGCCGCACCACCAGCGACACCAGCAGCCCGCCCATCATGGTCAGCGCGAACACCAACACCCACACCTGGGCGGGATCGTGGGACACCTGCATGTTGATGAACGGCACCGCGCCGTCGAAGCGGACGGTGGTGCCGTCGTCCAACCGGGTCTCCTGCCCGACGGTGAGGTTGACCCGGGCTTCCTTGTTCAGTCGCCCCTGGCCGATCAGGCGGGGGTCCAGATCGAAGATGGACTGGGGCCGTCCGGTGTCCAACCCGGCATCACCGCGGTAGATGTCGACGGCCACCGCGGGCTTGTTCAGCGCCGGGAAGCTAGAGGACAACAGGGTGCCGTGCAGGAACTCCGTGGGCGCGAACAGGCCCTGGATGGCGATCTGGTGTTTACGACGCTCGTCGGGGTCGGGGTAGGTGCCCGCCGGCGGGTCGACGCGCACCACACCGGAGGACAACAGTGTCAGCGGATCGTCGGGCCGGAACTGCACGGTGTTGGTGCGGGTCTGCCCGTCCGGGAACGTGACGGTGAAGGTCGGTGCGTACCCGTGACCCTGCAGATAGATGCGGTCCCCGGCGATGCGCAGCGGATGGTTGACCTCGAGGCGGTAGTCGTTCCACACATCGTTCTGCAGGTCCTCGCCGGCCTGGTACTCGATGTTGGCGGCGAAGCTGACCGCTTGCCCGCTGGGCAGGTAGTCGGCGTCGAAGTCGTTGACCTTGACGCAGATCGGGTACAGCGAGGTGCCGTCGACGGTGTTTCCCGCCCGGAACGAGTCGAACGCCGCGGGCGATGCCGAGCAGAACCCGGGCCCACCGTTGGCGATGACGATGACGTTGCCCTCGTAGCCGAACAGCTTGCCCGCGGCGATGGCGACCAGCAGGCCCAGCAGCGAGAAGTGGAAGACGATGTTTCCGAACTCGCGCAGATAACCCTTCTCCGCCGAAATCTCTGTGACCTCGCCGTCCCGGCGGGTGGTGCGTCGCCATCCCTTCAACCGCTCGTCGATTTGCGCGGCCACCTGGCCAGCGTCCCCGTCGATATCGGCTTCGTGGTGTTTGGGCAGCCGGCTCAGGTTGCGCGGGGCCGGCACCGGCACCGCCCGCAGACTGCGCACGTGCTCCAGCATCCGCGGGGTCAGACAGCCGACCAGCGAGACGAACAGCAGGACGTAGATCGAGGTGAACCAGAAGCTGGAGAAGACGTCGAAGGCCTGCACCCGGTCCAGCCACGGCCCCAGCGTCGGATGATCGGCCAGATACTCGTCGACCTTGCCCGCATTGAGGCTGCGCTGCGGCAACAGCGCGCCGGGGATGGCGCCCAGTGCCAACAGGAACAGCAGCACCAGCGCGGTGCCCATCGAGGTCAGGGTCCGCCAGGTGTTGCGGAACAGCGCCCAGAGGGGCTGGAGGACTCTCATATCGGCAACCTCACATCGCTGACGAACGCGTCGCGCACCCAGGCCACGAAATCACCCCACAGTCCGGTGACCAGCGCGATCCCGACGCCGATCATGAGCACACCACCGAAGATCTGGATACCGCGGGTGTGCTCGCGCAGCCAGCCCATCCCGCGCACCGCCCGCGCCGACCCGAAAGCCAGCAGGACGAACGGAAGTCCGAGTCCGAGGCAGTACGCGATCACCAGGGTTATACCGCGGGCCACCGCGGATCCCTCGGTGGCCGAGGACACCGCGATCACCGCGGTCAGCGTCGGCCCCAGGCACGGCGTCCAGCCGAGGGCGAACACGGCGCCCAACAGCGGTGCCCCACCCAGGGTCGAGAGCTGACGGGGCGCGAATCGGGTATCGCGCTGCAGTGCCGGGACGAACCCGATGAACACCAGACCCATCGCTATCGTGACGACGCCGCCGATGCGTTGCAGCAGTTCCTGATTGGTGATCAGCGCAGTCGTCATTCCCAGCACCGCGACGCTGCCGAGCAGGAAGACCGCCGTGAAACCCGCGACGAACAGTCCGGCCGCACCGGCCACCCGCCACCGGCCCGGGCCACCGGAGATGGCGGCGAGATAGGACAGATAGCCGGGCACCAGGGGCACCACGCACGGCGAGGCGAAGGAGACCAGACCGGCCAGCAGGCTCAGCCCGACTGCCAGCAGCAGCGGGCCGCCGGTGATCAGATCGGTCAATTCTCTGCAGCCAACCGCTCGACGACCGGCTGCAGATCGGTATCCAGCAGCTCGCGCAGGAACACCGCGGCGACCCGATGCTGACGGTCCAATACCAGCGTCGAGGGTATGACGGTGGTCGGATACTTACCGCCGAAGGCGATCATGGTGCGCATCGACGGGTCATATATCGACGGGAAGGTGATATTGCGGTCGGTGACGAAATCGACTGCGGCGGTGCGGTTGTTGTCACGCACATCGATCCCGAGGAATTGCACACCCCGGTCCCGGGTGGCGTCGTACACCTGCTGCAGGTGCGGCATCTCCGAGCGGCACGGGCCGCACCACTGTCCCCAGATGTTGATCACGACGACCTTGCCCGCGAAATCCGCCAGCGAGAGCGTCTTGTCCGGATCCATCAGATCCGGTCCGGCCAGTTTGCCTGGGGTGCCCCGTGATTCGGGCGGATCGTAGAAGATGTCGGTCTTGCCGCCCGGGGCGACGAATTCGAAGGTGCCACCCTGGGCGACGGCGTCGTCACCGGTCGCGCAACCGGTGAGCACCACCATCAACACCGCCAGCGCCGCCAACCACTTCACTAGATTCCCCAGGGCTCCGTGTAACTCCACCTGATGAGACGGTCGTCGTCAAAGGTGAACGAGGTGATGGACGACAGATTGCACAGCCGGCTGTGCGGTAACGGCAGATGCGCCAGCGAACGTCCGGTCATGGCTCGGCGCAGCGTCTCCACCGGCAGTTGGTGGCTGACGCACACCGCCTCGTGGCCTTCGGCTTTCGCGCGTGCCCGGTGCAGCGCCGCGGTCATCCGCGGGGCGATCTGGTCGTACGGCTCACCCCAGGACGGCTTGCGGGGATTGCGTAGCCGCGGCCAATTACGCGGGTCGCGCAGCGCGCCGTCGCCAGGAGCCACCCGCTTTCCCTCGAAATCGTTCCAGGATTCGATCAGATCGTGGTCGGTGTCGATGTCCAGCCCGTGCGAGGCCGCGATCGGCGCCGCGGTCTGCTGCGCACGCTCCAGCGGCGAGGCCACCACATAGGTGACGTCATGTGCGGCAAGCCAATCCGCGGCCGCCTGGGCCTGCTGCCTGCCGCGCTCGGACAGGTTGTACCCGGGCAGCCGGCCGTAGAGCACCTTTTCCGGGTTGTGCACCTCACCGTGGCGCATCACGTGCACGGTGGTCCGGACTGCGGTCATTGCTTGGCCTCGGCGGCGGCGCGGGCGGCGTGCGGCAGCGCCTCGGCGATCTTCTCGAAGGCGGTGTCGTCCAAAGCCGTCGAGACGAACCAGGTTTCGAAGGCGCTGCACGGCGGGTAGATGCCGGCATCGAGCAGGGCGTGGAAGAAGGCCGGGTAGCGCCAGGTCTCGGTGGCCTTGGCGGTGGCGAAGTTCGTCGGCTGCTCCGCACCGAAGAATACGGTGAGGAAGTTGCCCGCCCGCGAAACATGATGTGCCACCGAGGCTTCGGTCAGCGCGGTGGCGAGCAGCGCGTGTAGCCGGTCGGCGTGGGCGTCAAGGGTCTGGTAGACGGTGTCGTCGGCGGCGCGCAGCGTGGCCAGTCCGGCGGCCATGGCGACCGGGTTTCCCGAAAGCGTGCCTGCCTGATAGACCGGACCGAGCGGCGCGAGGCGCTCCATGACCTCGGCGCGGCCACCGAACGCGGCCGCGGGCAGCCCGCCGCTCATGACCTTGCCGAAGGTGAAGAGGTCGGCGTCCACCGGATCCAGGCCGTACCAGCCGGCGCGGCTGACCCGGAAGCCGGTCATCACCTCGTCGGAGATCAGCAGGGCCTCGTGCTCGGCGGTGATCCTGCGCAGTGCCGCGTTGTAGCCGGGCAGCGGTGCGACGGTGCCCATGTTGCCCGGGCTGGCTTCGGTGATGACGCAGGCGATCTGTTCGCCGTGGGCGACGAAGACCTCTTCGACGGCGGCGACATCGTTGTAGGGCAGCACGATGGTGTCGGCGGCGGCCGCACCGGTGACCCCCGGTGAGGACGGCAATCCCAACGTGGCGACCCCGGACCCGGCATCGGCGAGCAGCGCATCGCTGTGGCCGTGGTAGCAACCGGAGAACTTGACGATCTTGGGCCTGCCGGTGAAACCGCGGGCCAGCCGGATGGCACTCATCGTCGCCTCGGTGCCGGAGTTGACGAAGCGGATCCGCTCGACCGGGCCGACCCGGTCGATGATCTCGCGGGCCAGTTCGGTCTCGGCGGGGGTGGGCGCGCCGAAGGACAATCCGTCGGCGGCAACCCGCTGAACGGCCTCGACGACCTCGGGCCGAGCGTGGCCGAGGATCATCGGCCCCCACGAACACACGAGGTCGACATATCGATTGCCGTCGGCGTCGGTCAGCCAGTAGCCGCCGGCGCTGGTGATGAAGCGGGGCGTGCCGCCGACGGCACTGAATGCGCGCACCGGTGAATTCACCCCGCCGGGGATCACCGAGGAGGCATCGGCGAACAACGCAGCCGACGCCGATACGGACGACACGGTGCTGCTCATGGCTTCCAGTCTCCCAGTCCGAGCAAACCCGTCAACTACAGGGTGTAGTGGGCTGCGGCCGGCACATTATCTTTCGGCCCTTTTCCCAGGTGGGCGGGCCATATGATCCACGCATGCGATTCGCGCGCCGACGTGCCGAGTTCAACCGACGTTTCGTCAACCCCGTCGTGCGGCCGTTGGCCGGGCACCTGCCGCTCTGGTCCGCGGTCGACCATGTCGGCCGGCGGTCGGGGCGGCGGTACCGCACCCCGGTGACGGCCTTCCCCACCACCGACGGGGTGGCGATCCTGCTGCCCTACGGCGTCGACACCGATTGGATCCGCAACCTGCAGGCTGCCGGAACGGGCACCGTGATCATCGGCGGCCGCAACCTTGAGGTCCGCGATCCGCGTGTGGTGTCGACGGACGAGGCCGCCGCCGTCACCCGTCGGCCATGGCAGCGGCTGCTGCGGACTCTGCCGGTCAAGTCGGCAGTGCTGCTCACGCGCTCCAGCTGAGCACCGACCCCTCTCCGCGCGTCATCATGCTGCCGGGCTGAACGCGCAACCGGTACGGCGTGAGGCGCAGCACCGCGAAGCTCGGTGACGTCGGCGAATCCCAACCGGGGATGATCGTCGGGTTGTAGCCGAGCGGTTGCGGGGCGTGCACGAACTTGTCCCAGACCGCGGTGCGTGTCTCGTCGTCGAGATACCACTCGACCAGGCAATCGGCGCTGCAGGTGTCCTGGTTGGGCGACCAATAGTTCACCGAGACATAGGGATGCACCGCGAGATGGCTTTTCTTCACTGGCGACGGAACCGTGGCGACCCACCCCAACAGGTCGGTACCGTCCCACTCCCACAACGGATGCAGCACCCGGCTGCGCGGTTTGCCGTCGGCGTCGACGGTGGCCACCGAGGCCCACACGATCGAGTGGGCCATGCTCACGAACGAGGGCGCAGTCTCGGAGAGAGTCACTCCGTCACTGTAGGTGCCTCATCCTTGCCGTAGATCGGATTTCCGTCGTCGTCCAGCCAGTCGTTGACGGCGGTTCCGGTGACGGTGCCCTTGCTGCCGGGCAGGACCGCAGTGGGGCGGGGTTCGTCGTAATCGCCGAAGATGTCCTTGTTTTCCGGGTCGGCTTCCGGGTGATCCGTCTTCTGGGGATCCGGTGCTTGTGTCATCACCCCCGGCTGCCCGCTTCTGTGAGCTACGAAACACTCACGCCGACACTGCTCGCAGCGCGGCGGGCAGGCTGGGCAGGAAATGCCTGGTGGCGAAGGCACGCACCTCGTCGGCGGTCTGCAGCGGTTGCACGCTCGGCAGCAACAGCACCATCGCCGCGTAGCGCAGGATGGTGTCGGCCAGATCGTTGACCGCGGGTGCGCCGATCCGTTCCTCGAAACCCTCGGGGAAGATGACCCTCAGCGCGGCGGCCATCCGCTCCACCGCCGCACCGTAGTGCCGATGCAGCAGTTCCTGGGCGAGCGCGGGGTCGTCGACGATCATCTGATTGAGCACCCGGTGGCGGCGAAACCGCATGATGGACAGCGTGAACGCCTCGACATAGTAATTTGCCTGCGGCTTGGTACTTTTCAGCTCGGCGGCGATATCGGCGAACAGTGCCACGTTCTCGCGCTCGATGACCGCGCCGACGAGCTCGTCACGGTTGGCGAAGCGGCGATAGATGGTGGTGCGGCTGACCCCGGCCCGGCGCGCGACGTCGTCCAGGGCGACCTTGCGGAAGCCGTGGCGTTCCAACTCGACCAGCGCCGCGTCGAGGATCGCCGTCCCGGCGTCAGCCGCGGGCATAGCCGGCTTGGGCGAACTTGCTGTAGCGCACCGACATCGGCAGCCGGTCCCAGATCCAGTTGACCGGCCGCGAGCGCCAGAAGGCGGCGAACCGCTGGTAATTGCGCTCCTGACGTTCCGTCCACGGCAGCCCCAGCAGATCGCGTGCCCGCGGCGGGAGGCCGCCGGTGGTCAGGAACGCCGCGACGGGATCGAAGATCTTGGCGATGATCTTCCACGCCGTGGGGTTGACACCCTTCGGGCACGGGAACCCCTTGGTGACGTAGCCGACGCCGTACTTGGCCGATTTGTGCGGTACCGCAACCTCATTCATCATCCGGTCCCAGTACTGCACGAACTCGGCGTAGGTGGCCGGCATCGGGCGGTCGCTGACACCGTAGCGGCGGTACCAGGTCTTGGATTCCAGCCAGATCTGTTCGCGCTCGGCATCGGTGAGGCGCTTCACGAAGGTGTCCGCGAAATAGTAGATCTGCTCGACGAAGGTGGCGTGCGCCCAGTAATAGGTCTCGGGGTCCAGGGCGTGGTAGCGGCCGACCGGCTGACCGTCGGGGCCGGGCATCGCGCCCTTGATATCGGTGTGGAAGTCGCGCACCTGGGTGCCCGCATTGTTGTCCTCGGAGCCGTAGACGGTTTTGAAGATCGGCGGGATGGTCCGCTTGAGCCGTTCGGCGGTATCGGAGAAGAAGGTGGAGTGATCCAGCACGCCCTGACCGAGTTCGGCGAGCATGTTCTGCAGGACAGCGGGCCGGGGGCCGATGAGATACATCCGGTTGTCCCCGAAGTATTTCCACACCAGGGAGTCGGGGCCAAGGGGCAGCGCGTCGTCCAGAGCCTCGGGCGTGTTCTCGGCCAGTTCCGTCATGCGAAACAGTGTTACAGATTTTGCACTTTGTTCCAATGCGATGTGGCATGGGTCATATTTCGACTGGTTTCGGCAGGCAAGCTCGCGATCGACCCACGGCAGTCGCGCGCATCCGCCGTGAGGCAACGACTCATCAGCAAGACCGCAGATGCAATGCCAACCACCGCTGCTTCCGCGTCTTGAGCAGGCCTTGCAGAGTTATCCACAGGCGCATCGATCGGCCTTGTCGTGTCGGTGTCCGCGGGTAGAATCGCTCATATGTTCGAACGGTCGGGGTTGTCGGGGTTGAGCGATGAGGCGCTCATCGCCGAGGTCACCGATGCCACCCGTGCCGAGGCGGCCGCGGCGGCCCGGCGGTTGGCCGCGATCGCCGAGGTCACCGCACGACACTGCGAGGACGAAGACGACTCGTCGGCGTTGAAGCTGATCGACGGATGGGCACTGGCCAAAGCCGAGATCAGTGCCGCCTGCACCCTCAGCCCCCGGGCGGCCAGCGCCCAGATGCGTATTGCGATGGCCCTGCGTGATCGGCTACCCCGCACCGCCGAGGTGTTCGCTCGCGGGTTGATCTCGGCGAAGGTCATCGCTGCGATCTGCTGGCGCACCCAGCTGGTCTGTGATGAGGAGGCGCTGGCGTTGATCGACGCCGGGATCGCCGGCACCGCCCACCAATACGGCGCGCTGTCGGAGAACGCGTTGATTCGGGCTGTCGACTTCTGGGTGCACACCTTCGACCCGGTCGCGGTCATCCGGTCCAAGGCCGCGGCCAAAGACCGCTACATCGACTTCGGTGACCGTGACGACCCCGACGGGGTGGTCTCGTTCTGGGGACGCATGCGCACCACCGACGCCGCGATCAGCGACACCCGCCTCAACACCCTCGCCCACAGTGTCTGCGACGGTGATCCGCGGACCAAGGCCGAACGCCGCGCCGACGCCCTAGCCGCCGTCCTGGCCGGCGCCGACCAACTCACCTGCCTGTGCGGGAACCAAGACTGCACCGGATCGGGCAAGGATCCCCGGGCGGGGGCGGTCACCATCTACGTACTCACCGGACAGCAACCCGACACCTGGCACGGGGCGAAGCCCGATGCCGGGCCCACGCCCGAGCCGGGTCCGGCACCGGCCACGCCCGATGCCGATGAGGTGAAGGAACGCCAGGAATCCGATACGGCCACGCCGCCAGAGGCCGAACCAAAGCCTCCCTCGACGCCCGCCGCACCTACCGCACCGGCCGCCAGCACTCGGCCCGGCGTGGGTGCCGGGATCACCCTTGACGGGGCGATCATCCCCGCCCACCTGCTCGCGGACCTCATCGCCGGCGGCGCGAGGGTCCGGCCCCTGAGCAGCGCAACCAACCTGGGCTCCGAACCCCGCTACCGCCCGTCGGCGAAACTGGCCGCCTACGTCCGCATGACATCGATGACGTGCTGCTTCCCGGGGTGCGGGAAACCCGCCCAGCGCTGCGACCTCGACCATGTCGTCGCGTGGCCGGCGGGGGCGACCCACCCGGGCAACCTGCGCCCGCTCTGCCGCGAACACCACCTACTCAAAACCATGAAAACCGGCTGGGCACCGGAAGCCCACCCCGACGGCACCACCGAATGGACCTCACCGTCCGGACAGACCTACACGACGATGCCGCTCGGGCCGGTTCTGTTCGGGCACACCACAACTGACGTCGAGATCCCACGAACACGCCACATCACCCTCATCGAAGAGAGCAATCACTCCCCCGACATCCCGCGGCGCCAACGCACCCGACAACACGACCGCGACTACCGCATCAACACCGAACGCACCCGCAACGCAGAAGAACTCGCCCTCGCACACGCCCGCGGACAACCGGACTTCTAGGTGCGCGACGCCCGCAATCTGACGATGCCCAGCACCGTCAGCACACCGGCGACCGTGGCGAGCAGCAACGCCAGCAGGATCAGCGGCGGGTAGTAGATGACCGTGGCCACCGTCGGCTCACCCTCCAGAACCGGCGGCAACTCCGCGTCCGAGCGCGATGCCAACCAGCTCAGTACACAACCGACCAGGGCACACACCGCAGCACCCAGCTGGATCATCGCGGTGCGCCTCACGGCATCTGCTCCTCGACCAGTCCGACCAGGGCGGTGCGCAGGGTGCGGTGTTTACGCGCCCACGCCTGCCCCGTCCGCTTATCGGTCAACTTGATACCGATACCGGTTCGACCGCGCGGAATCCCACTGAGCTCACCGAACGCGCGGTAGGTCTGCCACTTCTCGCTCTCACCACGCTTGAGCTCCGGATAGATCTGAACGATATCGGCGATCGGTATCCGCTCGGTGCCCTGGCGCAACGTCGTCGGGGTCAGCTCCACCGAGGTGTGGATACGGGCTGCCTTGATCTGGATCGCCAGGAAACCACTGATCAGGATGCAGAAGACCGCGGGAACACCCAGCCCCCATCCGGCACCACCGGACACCTGGATCAAGGCCATCGCCAGCCCCGCGATCGGGCCGGCCAACAGCCACCACCAGGTGCCGCCGGGCTCGTGGAAGAGCACCTGCTCGGCACGAGCCTCGGTCAGATCCTGGTCGATCGGTTCGTCCTCGGTCATCGCATGTCCAGAAACCAGTCCGTGGCCGCCGGCCGCATGAACAGGGTGGCGCCGATGGCCACCGGGACCACCCCGAACAACGTGGGCAGCGTGATGGTGAACGGAGCCAGCAGCGTCAACAGGAACACCATCACCACGACCGCCACGGCCATCACCACCACCGACCGGCGGAACCGCAGATCGCCGTTGCGAGCGCGCCCGGCCAGAAAGCTCAGCGCCATCCCGACCACGGCCCACAACACGCTGAGCCCGCCCAGCAGGATCCGCAGATTCTGCACCGTCTCCGGAGACACGTCCTTGCCGAACACCGCGTCATCGGCACTGACCGCCACGCTCAGGCCCAGCAACCCACCCGACAGCAACAACACCGAGCCCACCAGAACCGACCAGAACGCGATGTTGACGATGCCGGGACGTGCGGGTGACGAGGGTGCGGTCATGATCCCGGCAGCCTAGCGGGTGAGGTATTCGTGAGCGTCCTTGCGGTGCAGCAACACCACCCCACCCAGAATCAGCACCGACCCCAGGATGGTGCAGGCTGCGTACCCGAAGGCGGCGATGGCGGCACTGCGGTCGACGGTGAACAGACTGGTCACCGTGTAGACCACCGCGGTCAGCCCGCCCGCGGTCAACAGCGTGCGGGGCCATCGGTAGCCGAAGCGCAGCAGCCAGGTGAAGGCGGCGACCACCGCGGCGACCACGACGACGAACAGCACCGAGGCCGCGTAGATGTACCAGGCCACTTCTATCGGCGCGGTGAACAGATCGATCAGATAGCCCAGCACCATCAGGATCAGCGCGGCCGCCCACAGCCAGACGCCGGTGTCCACGTCTTCCGGGCGGACGTTATCGGTAGGGGCAGGCTCGGTCACTTCAACCAGCCGGCAGCCTCAGCCGCCCAGTAGGTGAGCACGATATCGGCGCCCGCCCGGCGGATGCTGGTCAGCGATTCCAATGCCGACGCCCGCAGATCGATCCAGCCGTTGGCCGCGGCGGCACTGATCATCGAGTACTCCCCCGAGATCTGATAGGCCGCGACGGGCACCGGCGAGATCTCCGCGGCCGCGGCCACCACATCGAGGTAGCTCATGGCGGGCTTGACCATCACCATGTCGGCACCCTCGTCGATGTCCAACGTGATCTCGTGCACGGCCTCGCGCGCATTACCCGGATCCTGTTGGTAGGTGCGCCGATCGCCCGACAGGCTGGAATCCACCGCCTCCCGGAAGGGGCCGTAGAACGCCGAGGCGAACTTCGCCGCATACGCGAGGATCGCGACATCCTCATGCCCCGCCTCGTCCAAGCCGTCACGGATCGCGGCGACCTGGCCGTCCATCATGCCGCTGGGGCCGACCACATGTGCGCCGGAATGCGCCTGGGCGACAGCGAGTTTCACATACTGCTCGTTGGTTGCATCGTTGTCGACGCGCCCGTGCGCGTCGAGCACACCGCAATGACCGTGATCGGTGAACTCGTCGAGACACGTATCGGCCATCAGCACGGTGGCATCACCGAGGTCGGCGGTCAGGTCACGCAACGCGGCGTTGAGCACACCGTCGGGATCGAGCCCGACGCTGCCGCAGGCATCCTTGTCCTGCGCCTGCGGAACACCGAAGAGCATCAGTCCGCCAACTCCGGCGGCCACCGCATCGGCAGCCGCTCGGCGCAATGAATCCCGGCTGTGCTGAACGACTCCCGGCATCGAGGTGATCGGCCGCGGCTCGGTCAACCCGTCCGCGACGAACATCGGCAACACCAGGTGCCGGGGTTCCAGCGTCGTCTGTGCGACCAGCCTGCGCATGGCCGGCGTGGAACGCAGCCGACGGGGACGATGTCTGGGGAAACCCATTTACCGGCGGCGGCTCTTCTTGCGCGGCGGAGGCAGCGCCCCCTCGGCGCGCAGCCGGGCGGCGTGCTCGGCGAGTGCCTCGACCAGCGGACCGACCGCGGCCGTCTCCGGCTGCACATCGACGCGCAGGCCGAATTCGATTGCCGTCTCGGCGGTCTTGGGACCGATACAGGCAACGATGGTGCGCGCGTGCGGCTTACCGGCGATACCCACCAGGTTGCGGACCGTCGAGCTTGAGGTGAAGCAGACCGCGTCGAACCCGCCGGTCTTGATCATCTCGCGGGTGTGCGCCGGCGGCGGGGCCGCACGCACGGTCCGGTAGGCCGTGACATCCTCGATCTCCCAACCGCGTTCGCGCAGACCCTCGGCCAACGTCTCGGTGGCGATGTCGGCGCGCGGCAGCAGCACCCGGTTCACCGGGTCGAAGATCTCGTCATACGGCGGGAACTCGTCGAGCAGGCCCAGCGAGGACTGCTCACCGGCGGGCACCAGCTCGGGGTTGATACCGAAGGCACGCACCCGATCGGCGGTGGCCTGGCCGACACAGGCGATCTTCACACCCGAGAACGCGCGGGCGTCCAGGCCGAACTCGTTGAACTTCTCCCACACGGCACGCACGGCGTTGGTGGAGGTGAACACCACCCACTGGAACCGACCGTCCACCAAACCCTTGACGGCCCTTTCCATCTGGGCCGGGCTACGCGGCGGCTCGACGGCGATGGTGGGCACCTCGACCGGCAGTGCGCCGTGGGTGACCAGCCGGTCGCTCATCTCACCGGCCTGGTCCTTGGTGCGCGGCACCAGCACGGTCCAGCCGTAGAGCGCCCGGCTCTCCCACCAGTTCAGCTTCGCGCGGTTGGCGACCGTCTTGCCGATCGTGACGACCAGCGGACCCGACAGCGGACCCGGCGTGCCACCGGACGGCTCGGCCGCGTTCAGGATGGCCTTGTCGCCGAGGCCGACCAGCGTGGTCTCCACCGAATGCTGCTGGCAGGTGGTGCCGTGCGCGGTGATGACGGCCGGGGTGTTCTCGGCGAGGCCGTACTCGACCAGCGTGCGGGCGGCATCGGCCAGGTGACCGGCGGTCGCGTGCAGGATCAGCGGTCCGGGGGCGGCGGCCAGCGCGGCCCAGTCGACGTTCGGGTCACGCACGTCGGCGACGGTGTGCGACGAGCCGAGCGGCAGACCGGCGTAGGTCGGCACCGCGGTGGTATCCGGCAGGCCCGGCACGATCTCGAAGTTCAGCTGGGTCCGTGCCAGCGCATTGACCTCGGCGATCACGGCGTCCACCGACAACGGGTCCCCGGCGACCAGCCGCACGACGTCGAGACCGTTACGCGCCTCGGCGGCCAGGGTCTTGGCCACCTCGGCCGGATCGCCGAGGGCCGGTCGCACATCGGGACCACCGGGCACCACGGCCGCGACGGTCTCACCGTCGGGTGTCTCGGTGGCGGCGGGCTCGGGGCCTGAGGTCGGCGGCAATTCGGAACCGACCAGCGCCAGCACCGACTCGGGCACATCGGGATCGGTGAACACGGTCGCGGCATTGGCGAGCACGATCCGCGCACGCGTCGTCAGCAGGCCCGGATCACCTGGGCCGGAGCCCACGAATGTGATGCGGCCGGGCCGAATCTTGCGGCCCCGATTACCTGCGTGCCCAGTCATCTGTCACTCCCAGCGTCTGCCAACACTTCGCGTGCGCCCAGTTCGAACAGCTCCGCGGCCACCGAGAGCCCAAGCTCTCGTGCCCGCTCGGGAGTCCCGATACCGGACGCACGGATCACGTCGGATCCGTCCAGCGCCGCCACGCATGCGCGCAGCGACAGCTCTTCGAAGACGCGGCCGTCCTCATCGATGGACTCGACCACCTCAGCGATGGCACCCACCGGTGCGGAGCAACCCGCCTCCAGTTCGGCGAGCAGGACACGTTCAGCGATGACCGCGGCGCGCGTGTCGGCGTCTTCCAACTCCGCCAATGTCGCGACGAGGTCGGAATCTGCCGCACGGCATTCGACCGCGAGCGCCCCCTGAGCCGGTGCCGGCAACATCTGCACCGGTTCCAGAGCCTCGGTGACAACGTCCAGCCGTCCGATGCGGGCGAGGCCCGCTCGGGCGACGACGACGCCGTCGAGATCACCGCTGCTTACCCTGTTCAACCTGGTGTCTAGGTTGCCTCGTAGGGGGCGGATTTCCAAACCGAGACCCAGTGCTTTAAGCTGCGCGGCCCGCCGCGGGCTCGAGGTACCGATCACCGAGCCCGCCGGGAGCTCGCCGAGCACCAGTCCGTCACGCGCCACCAGCGCGTCCCGGGAGTCCTCACGGGGCGGGACGGCGGCGATGGTGAACCGTTCGTCGCGGGCGGTCGGGAGATCCTTGTAGGAGTGCACGCAGGCGTCCACCTCGCCGTCGGCCAGCGCCTCGCGCAGCGCCGCAGTGAACACCCCGACGCCGATATCGGCGATCGGGCCCTGATTGCGGTCGCCCTCGGTGGAGATGATGACCAGTTCGGCCTCGTGCCCGTTGGCGATCAACGCGTCGCGGACGAAGCCGGCCTGGGTGGTGGCCAGCAGGCTGCCCCTGGTGCCGATTCGGATCACTGAGTATCGGTATCTGATGCGAGCAACGGCAATTCGCCGCCGGCTACGGCGTCGACGGCCTGCGGGTCGAGTTCGAACAACTCGCGCAGCGCCTCGGCGTAGCTGTCCCCACCGGGCGCCCCGGCGAGCTGCTTGACCCGCACGGTCGGCGCGTGCAGAAGCTTGTCGACGACCCTGCGGACAGTGCGGGCGACCTCGTCACGATGCGTGGAATCCAGCCCCGGCAGTCGGTTGTCCAGGCGCAGCAGTTCGGCCTCGACGACGTCGGCGGCGCGCTGGCGCAGCGCGGTGACCGTCGGGGTGACCTCGGCCATCCGCTGGCCGGCCAGATAATTGGCGACCTCGTTGGCGACGATGGTGCGTGCGGCCTCGGCATCCGAGGTCGCCGCGCGGGCCCGTGGTTCGCGCTGGATGCGCTCCATGTCGATGACGTGGACGCCGGGCAGCCCGTTGACCGCGATATCGATATCGCGCGGCATGCCGAGATCGCACATCACCAGCGGGCGGTCATCGTCGTCACGGGCGGCCAGCGCATGGTGCACGTCGGCGAGCGTCATGACCGGGCGGACCGCACCGGTGCTGCTGACCACGACATCGGCGGTGGCCAGCACCGCGGCGACATCGTCGAGCAGATACGGGTGCGACGCCACACCGAGATCGGTGATGTTCTGGGACAGCCTGCGGGCACGTGGCAGCGAACGGTTGACGACGTCGACACGTTCGACACCGGCGCGGACCAGGTGTTTGGCGGCCAGCGCACCCATCGCGCCCGCGCCGACGACCACGGCCCGGCGCCCGGCAAGGCCACCGATGCGCCGTTCGGCCATCTCCAGTGACACCGACACCACCGAGGCGCCCGCCGAGTCGATGCCGGTCTCGCTGTGCACCCGCTTACCGACCGACAGGGCGCGCTGGGCAAGTTCGTGCAGGGTGCGGCCGACGCTGTGGTTGGCCTCGGCGGCGGCGTAGGCGCGGCGCACCTGGCCGAGCACCTGCTGCTCACCGATCACCAGGGAATCCATCCCGCTGGTCACCGAGAAGAGATGCTCGACGGCGGCCTCGGCATAGCGCACGTAGGCATATTTGGTGAGGTCGTTCAGGCCCATACCGGAGCATTCGGAGAGCACCTGGCCGATGACGGACAGGCCACCGTGGAAGGCGTCGACGACCGCATAGATCTCCACCCGGTTGCAGGTGGAGAGCACCATGGCCTCGGTCACCAACGACGACTGCAGGAGCTGGTCGACGATCTTGGCCTGGTCGGCCTCGTCGGTACTGAGCTGCTCCAGAACGGAAACCGGCGCACTGCGGTGCGACACTCCGAATAGCAGTACGCTCACGGCATCATCACCCAGATTCTTCCCGTCGCTCGCCCTAGGCCACGGTCCAAAGTAGCCTTTACCAGCGCAGCGACCAAATTAGCTGAGATCTTTTCGTAACTGCGCTTCGTCGACCTCCCAGTAGCTGTGTTCGACACCGTCGAGGAGCACGACCGGCAGCCGATCGCCGTACTCGGCGCGCAACGCGGGCTGACCCCCCTCGGCGGCGATGTCGACATCCACCGACTCCCAGCGCATGCCCAGTTCGGCGGCCAGCGCGTCCAGCGTCGCGGCCGCCGTCGCGCACAGGCTGCATCCGGCACGTGTGAGCAACAACACCTGATGGTCCACGCAACCAGTATCGGCCCCCGGTGACTTAGTGTTGAACGGTGTCCGACACGCCTCCGCCGCCACCGCCGGACCTGACCGCGGCGGCGTTCTTCGACGTCGACAACACCCTGGTGCACGGATCATCACTGGTGCACTTCGCCCGCGGGCTGGCCACGCGCAAGTACTTCACCTACCGCGATATCGCCGGGATCATCTACGCGCAGGCCAAGTTCCAGTTCACCGGCAAGGAGAACAGCGACGACGTCGCCGAGGGCAAGCAGAAGGCACTGGCGTTCATCGAGGGCCGCTCCACCGCCGAACTGGTCGAGCTCGGTGAACAGATCTACGACGAGATCATCGCCGACCGGATCTGGCCGGGCACCCGTGCGCTGGCCCAGATGCACCTCGATGCCGGTCAGCAGGTGTGGTTGGTGACCGCGACGCCCTATGAGCTCGCCGACACGATCGCCCGCCGCCTCGGCCTGACCGGAGCGCTGGGCACTATCGCCGAATCGGTCGACGGTGTGTTCACCGGCCGGCTCGTCGGGGACATCCTGCATGGCGCGGGCAAGGCCCATGCGGTCCGGTCGCTGGCCATCCGCGAGGGCCTCAACCTGCGTCGATGCACCGCCTATTCGGACAGTTTCAACGACGTGCCGATGCTGTCGCTGGTCGGCACCGCCGTCGCGATCAATCCCGACGCGGCGCTGCGCGATGTGGCCCGCGAACGTGGCTGGGAGATCCGGGACTTCCGCACCGCACGCAAGGCGGCTCGCATCGGGGTGCCCTCGGCGCTGGCCCTCGGTGCGGTCGGCGGGGCCCTGGCGGCGGTGGCCTCTCGCCGCGACGCCGGTCGCTGAGCCGCCGCACGGTAGGCTGACCTGCCATGGGCATTGCCGAAGAGATCGTGGGAACCCACTACCGGTACCCCGACTATTTCGAGGTCGGCCGCGAGAAGATCCGCGAGTTCGCCACCGCGGTCAAGGATGAGCACCCCGCCCACCACAGCGAGGAAGGTGCCGCCGAGAACGGTCATGACAGCCTCGTGGCGTCGTTGACGTTCATCGCGGTGGCCGGGCGCCGGGTGCAGCTGGAGATCTTCAACCAGTTCGATGTGCCGGTGAACCTGGAGCGGGTGCTGCACCGCGATCAGAAGCTGGTGTTCCACCGCCCGATCAAGGTCGGCGACAAGCTGTGGTTCGACTCGTACCTCGATTCGGTCATCGAATCGCACGGCGCCATCCTCACCGAGGTCCGCGCCGAGGTCACCGATGACGACGGCAACCCGGTGCTCACCAGCGTCATCACGATCCTCGGTGAGGCCGAGCACGAGGGCGAGGCCGACGAGGTCACCGCGCAGATCGCCGCCGCGCGCGATGCCTCGATCGCGCGAATGGTCGCCAACCAGAACAGCTAGTCGTGAGTTGAGATCGACATTTTTGTGGTCTCAGGAGACCTGCGACCACAACTACGTCGATCTCACGGGCGCCATCCCCGCGACAGGAGAACTGTCCGGGCCTCGGAGATGATCTCGGCCGGCCGGTCCTCCTTGATGACGTGCTGGATACGCCAGTCCAACCGGCGCAGCACCCGCCCGATCTTCACATCGTTCACATAGTCGTACCGGCTCGTCAGATGCTGCTGTCCGTCGTACTCGGCGCCGACCTTGAACTCCGTCCAGCACATGTCGATTCGCCGGACATAGCGGCCTTCCTCGTCGTACACCACAAACTGGGTTGTGGGTCTGGGCAGTCCGGCATCGATGAAGAGCAATCGCAACCATGACTCCTTCGGGGACTCCGCTCCGCCGTCGACGAACGGCAGAGTCGTCCGCAGCCGCGTCACCCCCCGCGCCCGCGGATGCCGCTCTGCGATCGTCGCGACCTGCTCGACCGAAAACCGTCGCGCCCGGGCAAGCGCATCCAGGCGAGCCACTGCCCGATCGCGCGGGTGATACCTCGCCAAGTCGAAGGCGGTCCGTGCCGGTGTGGTGACCCGGACTCCCGAGATCGTTGCGATCTCATCCGGCTGCAGGGTGTCGTTGCGCACGATCAACCCCTGCTGGCTACGGCGCCCACCCATGACCACCTCGATGGGCTCATCGGCGTCGACCCACTTCGCGCCGTAGAGTGCCGATGCGGCTACGCCGGCGATGACTGCGTGGGGTGCTGCCAATCCGATTCCGACGATGCGATCACGCAGCGACACCTCATGCTCAGCGGGGACATAGATCCCCCGGTAAATCGGCCGATACCGGCGTCGCAACGCGAACGGCGTCAACTCACCGGAAGCGACGGCGTCGGCGCCGACGAATGGGATGCGCATGCTGGATCAGACGCAGCGGCTGCCTAAACGGCTCCATCGATTTCGTGAGATCGACGTTTTTGCGCTCTGACGACGTCCGCGCCCGCAGAAACGTCGATCTCGCGCCTATCTAGAGAAAACCACTCAGCCCAGGAAGGTGTTCCGGCGATTCGCCAGCAGCTGATACAGCGTGTGCTGGATGGTCTCGCGGACGTGGTCGGTCAGCTCGAAGGTGATCATCGGGTCATCCGCCGCACCCTCGTCGTAACCGTCGGTGGAGATCGGCTCGCCGAACTTGATGTGCCACTTCGACGGCAATGGCACCAATCCCAGCGGACCGGCCAGCGGGAACAGCGGCGTGACCGGGAAGTAGGGCAGCCCAAGCAGCCGCGCCAGCAACGTGATGTCACCGATCTTGGGGTAGATCTCCTCGGACCCGACGATCGAGCACGGGACGATGGGCACCTGCGCGCGCAGCGCGGCCGAGACGAAACCGCCGCGGCCGAACCGCTGCAGCTTGTAGCGGTCCTTGAAGGGTTTACCCAGTCCCTTGAACCCCTCGGGGAACACCGCGGTGAGTTCACCGGCCGCGAGCAACCGGTGCGCATCGGAACTGCATGCCACCGTGTGGCCGGCCTTGCGGGCCGCCTGACCCACCATGGGCATGTCGAAGACCAGATCGGCCGCCAGCAACCGCAACGCCCGCTGGCGCGGATGGTGATCGTGCACGGCCACCGACGCCATCAGTCCGTCGAAGGGCAGCACGCCGGCGTGATTGGCCACCACCAGCGCCGCCCCGTCCAGCGGCAGATTCTCGATACCGCTGACCTCGACGCGGAACCAATTCCTGAAAAGTCCACGCAGCAGCGGTAATACGATGTTGTCGTTGAGGTGCGGATCGAACCCGAACTCATCGACGGTGTAGTCGCCGGTCATCCGGCGGGTGGCGAAATCGGCGATCGCGGAGATGGCCTTCGACAGCTCGTTGGGGACGTCCTCGGGGGCGGCGGCAGCGCCGTTGTTGCGATGCTCGTCGATCTCGCGGACGACGGCGGCGATCTCCTCGGCGGAGGCGCGTTCGTCGGAGTCGGTCAGCAGGGAGGGATGCCTGCGTGCACCGTCGGCACGCTGAGCGGCGCGGCGCGCAGCGGTCGAACGACCCGAATTCGCGCGCAGCGGAATCACTTTCGCTTTTGATTCACCCGCCACCGGACAACCTCTCCCCAACCCGACGTCACGTCGTCCCCAAGCCGCCGCAGCGTTGCGCCAGCGCCACCGCACGGCCTTCCACAGAGCGTACCCAGTTCGGGTCGATGATCGGTGTCAGACCACGTCCCCGCACGTAATCGTCGAATGCCTCCGCGGTGGTCCACTTCGGGATATAGCCTAAGTCGTTTCGCATCCTGGCGGTATCCATCACCCGGCCGAAGCTCACATAGTTCAACTGCTCACGGTCGAGCTCGGTGTAGCGGGTGGCGCGGCGCAGCGAGTCGACGACGGCCAGCGCCGAACGCGGTACCGGCAGCGCGACCCGGCCGGAACGGCGGATCGCCTGACTCATCATGATGATGCCGTCGGCGCCGATGTTGAAGGTGCCGGGCCTGCCCGCGACGGTGGCCCGCTCCAGCGCCCCGAGCGCATCCTGTTCGTGCAGCAGCTGCAGCCGGGCATCACGGCCGAGCACCGTGGGCACGACCGGGCCTGCCAGGAAGCGCGAGAGCGCGGTGTCCATCGCCGGGCCGATCATGTTGGCCAACCGCAGGATCGTCACCGCGATATCCGGGCGCCGACGGGCCAGCCCACGGGCATAGCCCTCGATGTCGATGCTGTCGCGTGCGAAACCGTCGGTCGGCGGACGGCGCGCACTGCCGTCCTCGGTGAACCGGACCGGATCGCGCGAACTGGACCCGTACACCTCGGAGGTGGACTTGAGCACGACACGGCGCACCGACGGCGCCTTCTGCGCAGCCGCGAACAACTGGATGGCACCCATCACGTTGAGCTCTTTGAGGGTGGCACGTCCACCTGCGCGCGGCGCGTAGGAGGCAGCCGCGGCATGGACGACGGTGTCGACGTTGCCGTTGCGGATGACCTTGGCGATGAAGGGGTTGCGGATGTCGGCGCGCACGAATTCGGCGCGCCCCATCCGCCGCAACAGATCCTTGCTCGGTGCTATCGCATCCACCGCGATGACATGGTCGATCGCGGGGTTCTGCGCCAGGCGTGCAGTCAGGTACCCGCCGAGAAAACGACAGGCCCCGGTGACCAGGACGACTTTCGGTTCGGAACCAAGCTCATCCATCGGGCCAGCCTAGCGGCCGAAGCCGAAAGCTACTTACCGAGTTTTCTGCGCTGGACCCGGGTTCGACGAAGCAGCTTACGGTGCTTCTTCTTCGACATGCGCTTACGCCGCTTCTTGATTACTGAACCCATGAACTCCGCTACCTACCGATGTGTGAACTGACCGGGTCACCTTACCCGGGCGCCCCGGCCCGGAACTAATCAGCCGGCGTCGAAGTACGAGGTCTCCAAGAGGTCGTGCACCGCCTTGGCGTGTACGCGGAACGAGCGACCCACCCGTACCGCAGGCAATTCACCGTTGTGCACCAGGCGGTACACGGTCATCTTGCTGACCCGCATCAAGCTGGCGACCTCTGCGACGGTGAGAAATTGAGCCTTCGGCTGGCCGTCGCCAGCGGAATCCCGCGCCGATGGCCCGTTCATTGACGTCATCGCAACCCAATCCATAAGGCACGGCCGGGCCAGCGGCTTCCCCACCGCTGGCACGCACGCGTGCATACACGAGGAGAATAGCGTGGCCACTGGGGTTATTGCGACGGGTGTGGGCTAATCAGTCCGAAATTGGTGAACTACTCTGATGTAATTCCTAGCTGCTCAGAGCGTGTTTTGGCCGCTTGCACGGCATCTGCCACGGCACTGCGCAGGCCACCGCGCTCGAGTTCTCGCAGACCAGCCGCGGTGGTACCACCCGGTGAGGTCACGATAGCCCGCAGCGCGGTCGCAGAGGTGTCCATTACGCCATTCGGTGCCGAATCCCGGCGATCCAGCAGCATGGCCGCCGACCCCGCCATCGTGTGCACCACGAGATCGGTGGACACCTCGCGTGACAACCCGGCCGCCACACCCGCGTCGACGAGCGCCTCCACCATCAGGAAGAAGTACGCCGGGCCCGAACCCGACACCGCGGTGACGGCGTCCATCTGCGTCTCGGTCACGGTCAGGACATCGCCGACGGTGTCGAAGATCGCGGCGACCTCCTTGAGCTGCTCCGGGGTGGCGAACCTGCCTGCCGCCACCGCGCTGACCCCACCGCCGACCACCATCGGCGCATTCGGCATCACCCGCACCACCGGAGAGCCCGCGGGCAGCTTGTTCTCGAAGAAGATCGTGCTGACGCCCGCGGCGACGCTGACGAAGACCGTCTCGTCGCTGTCGTTGTCGGCCTTGGCGACCGCCTCGGCGATCTCCGCGGTCACCGCGGAGACATCACCGGGCTTGACCGCCACGATCACGTAGGACGCATTCTCGACGGCGTCGGCCACCGAGGTCACCAACACCTGATGCGTTTCCGACAACTGCCGGGCCCGATCGGGATGCTTCTCGGCAACCACCAGATCCTTGACCTGACGGCCCGCCCTCAACAACCCCGAGAGCAGGGCCTCGCCGATACTTCCTCCGCCGATGATCGCAATTCTCGCCACCGGGAAAGCATGTCACGGACCGTGACATGAGTTCGCTCAGGACGCGGGCACCAACGCGAGCTGACGGCTCTGCACGATGATCCGGCCGCTCGCGTCGACCACGACATGGTCCTCGTCGAACCACTCCTGCCCGATCTGGGTCGTCGTACACAGCACCCGCAACCAGCCGTCGACCGGGACGGCCCGCAGGAAGGCCGTCAGCTGGACGGTGGGCGCCCAACCCAGCCGGTTGACGCCGAAGGTCACCGGAGCCGACACATCACCGCACAGCAGGGCGAACAGGACGTCCGGGGCGGCACCGCGCGGCCGCACCCAGTACTCGATCACCGGTGGGCCACCGTCGGAACGCGGCGCCATGGTGGTCAGCGACGGCCGGATATCGCAGCCGTGGGCCAGGTGCACCACATCGGCCATCGGATGTCCGGGCCCGATCGGCTCCAGCCCGGGCGGCGGCTCCGGAGTCATCAGCGGCACCACCGGGTTCGTCGACAGCAGCGGGTCCGTGTCGTCCTCCGGCACGCCGAGCGTGATGGCCGCGCGCACGGCGACGCGCTCCCCCTGGCGCAGTTCGACGTCGACCAGGCTGATCCGGCGACCACGCTTGCGCACGTCGGTGAACACCTGCAGGGGTCCCGGGTCCGGTGCCCACAGGAAGTTTCCCGACACCACGATCGGCTCGACCCCCGGGACACCGATCTCGGTGCGCGCGGCATTGGCGCACAGCGCCAGCATCGCCCCGCCGTGCACCTTCGGCCCGATCGTCCAGTGCTCGTTGAGCGCCCCGGTGTAGACGCCGTCGCCCGCGGTTTCCAGCCGCATGGCATCGCTGAACAACACACTCATCGCAGCAGGTGCTCCCTTGCGAATCGGAGGGACTCGGTCAACAGTGCATCCCGTTCGGCGGCGTTGCGCGCCCCGGAGGTGGTGACCTCCAGGATGACGTGCCCGGTGAAATCCGACGTCGCCAGCTGCCTGCAGATCTGCGCGGCGGGCTGATTACCGCGGCCCGGGACGAGGTGTTCGTCGGTGGATGCCCCACTGCCGTCGCAGAGGTGCAGGTGCACCAGGCCGTCCCCCATCCGGCGCGCCAACTCCAGCGCATCGGTGCCCGCGGTGGCGCTGTGCGAGAGATCCAGCGTGTAGTGCGCGTGACCACCGTCGAGCGGGTCATAGGACGGTGCGAACGCCGAGATCGCCGGTCCGGGGTCGCCGCCGCGCCGGCGCATCCGCTCGATCGACGGTTTGCCGGTGCCCCAGAACCGGTCGGCGCGGAACGGGAACATGTTCTCCACGGCGACCAGCACGTCGCTGCCGGCCTCCAAGGCCGCGACCTGCGCGCTGAAACCCTCGGCGTACCGGCGCTGCCAGCGAAACGGCGGGTGCACCACGACGGTCTGGGCACCGAGCTGTTCGGCGGCGCGCACGCTGCGCTCCAGCTTGGCGATCGGGTTGGCGCCCCAGACCCGCTGGGAGATCAGCAGGCACGGCGCGTGCACCGAGAGCACCGGGATGCCATAGCGCTGCGACATGGCCTCGATGGCGTCGATGTCCTGGCTGACCGCCTCGGCCCACACCATCAGCTCTACGCCGTCGTAACCAAGCCGGGCGGCGTGCTCGAACGCCGCCTCCGTGCGCAGCGGGTACACCGAGGCCGTCGACAACCCGACCTTGATCGCGGGACGCACTAGCTCGTCATCAGGTGGATTGCAGCAAAGCCAGCGGGCCGAGGGTGACCATGGCACCCACCGCGACGGCGATCAACGTGCTGGCGATGTCCTCGGTCTTGCGGACCACCCGAACCCCCACGACCAGGCCGAGGATCACGAGCACCGACAGGGCCAGCGCGACGATGTTGTTCCACTTCCACAGCTGGTCGAAGGCGATGAACAACCCGGCACCGAGCGCGACGGCCAGCACGCTCTGCACGACGACCCACAGACCGCGCATGAAGGCGGAGCCCTCGTGTTGTTCGCCGGCGTCGCCGATCAACAGCAGCTCGGTGTCGTCGAGATCGCTGCGATCCAGGTCGCCGCTTTTCAGGTTGATGTCCTCCGGGCCGGGAGTCCGGGCACGCCGGGTCGCCTCGTCGGCCACGGAATCGCCGCCGAACAGGGTGTCCGAGGGTGACTTCAGATAGGACGGCCGGTCGGCCGCGCCGTCGGCATGGTCGGTGCCGTCGACGTCCTCGTCGAGCAGCGGGTCCGGGCTCATCGCCTCCGCGGCCGCCGTGTCGGTGGACTCGGCTTCGGCGGTACGCCGGGAGAAGCCGTGCGCACGGCGGCGGGGCTGGAAGGCCACCGGCTCCGGTTCGGCCTCGCGCTGCTGCAGGTGCGCGTCGTAATCGGTGGCCGCCACGTCGACCGCGGCGGTCTCGTCGGCATCCGGTTCTGGTTCGGCTTCGGGGTCGGCTTCGGCTTCGGCGTCGGATTCTGCGAGGGGTTCGGCTTCCGGCTCGTCGAGGACGGGCGCGTCGACGGCGGTCTCCTCGGCCGTGGGCGCCTCGGCTTCCGGCTCGTCGAGGACAGGCTCGTCGACAGGCGGTTCGGGGGCCGGGGCCGGGGGCTCGTCGGTCATCGAGACGATCGGGATCTCCCCGGTCAGCTCGGCGACGGTCACCGCGTCGGCGTTGCCACGACGGCGACGGCGACGCCCACCGGGCGCGGGTGCGCCGATCGACCCGTTCTTGGCGAGCAGCTCGGCGACGGAAATGGGTCGCGTCGCCGTGTTGTCTGCGTTGCTGTTGGTATCAGTCATCGTCTTTTGCCCTCGGGAGTGGCTGGGATGGTCTCGACCAGGGCGGTTCCGTCGGCTTCACTGTCGAGTTTGCGCAGGATCAGTCCCTCCCGCAACGCCCAGGGACAGATCTCCACCGTTTCGACACCCAAGGCCTTCATACTCGCCTCGGCTACCAGCGCCCCCGCCACGATCTGTGGCGCCCGTTCGGCACTCACCCCCTCCAACTCGGCTCGGTCGGCCGTTGTCATCCTAGAGATGAAAGCGATCAGCTGGCGCAGACCGCTCGCCGTCAGCGTCCGCTTGACCCGTGGCCCCGCCCCCGACGGCGCCGCGCCGGTGAGCCGCGCCAACGACCGGAACGTCTTGGATGTGGCGACCGCCAGGTCCGGTGTGCCCGCCGACTGGATCACCGAACCCGCCTCGGAGAGCTCGGTGGACAGCCAGTCGCGCAGCATCGCCACCCGCCGGCGGCCCGGTGGATCCTCGGCCAGCCACTCCCTGGTCATCCGCCCCGCGCCCAGCGGCAGCGACAGCGCCACATCGGGCTCCTCGTCGACCCCGCTGGACAGCTCCAGCGAGCCCCCGCCGATATCGATGTTGATGATGCGCCCGGCACTCCAGCCGTACCACCTGCGCACCGCCAGGAACGTCAGTCGCGACTCGTCGACACCGCTGAGCACGCGCAGCGACACCCCGGCCTCGGACTGCACCCTGGCGAGCACCGCCTCGGAGTTGGTGGCGTCACGCACCGCCGAGGTGGCGAAGGCCATCAACTCCGAACATCCCGAACTGGTGGCGATCTTGGCGAACTCGTCGACCGTGCTGACGAGCTTGTCCGCACCCTTGCGGGTCAGCTTGCCGGTCGAATCGATCGCCTCGGCCAACCGCAGCGCGGCCTTGGTGGAACTCATCGGTGTCGGGTGTCCACCACGGCGGGCGTCGACGACCAACAGATGAACCGTATTGCTGCCCACATCCAGCACGCCCAATCGCACGCGACCAAGGTTAGTGGGTTTACCGTTGACAACTGTGAAGACGTCACCCGTCGGCGGTAGGCAACTCGGAGGAGTGGGTGGCGAAGTCGACCTCGACTTCGCGCGCGAGTGGGTCGAGTTCTACGACCCCGAGGACTCCAACCATGTGATCAGCGCGGACATGACGTGGTTGTTGTCGCGCTGGACATGCGTTTTCGGCACGCCCGCCTGCCAGGGCACGGTGGCAGGCCGCCCCGACGACGGCTGCTGCTCGCACGGCGCCTTCCTCTCCGATGACGACGACCGCGCCATGCTCGACGATGCCGTCACGAAGTTGACCGACGAGGACTGGCAGTTCCGCAGCAAGGGGCTGGGCCGCAAGGGTTATCTGGAAGACGACGAGTACGACGGCAAACCCAACCAGCGGACGCGAAAGTACAAGGGGGCCTGCATATTCCTCAACCGGCCAGGCTTCGCCGGTGGGATCGGCTGCGCCCTGCACTCCAAGGCGCTCAAACTGGGTGTCGAGCCGCTGACGATGAAACCCGAGGTCTGCTGGCAGTTACCGATCCGTCGCACCCAGGACTGGGTGACTCGGCCGGACGGTTCGGAAATCCTCAAGACCGTCATCACCGAATACGACCGGCGGGGTTGGGGCGAGGGCGGTGCCGACCTGCACTGGTACTGCACAGGGGATCCGGCGGCGCATGTCGGTGCCAAGCCGGTCTGGCAGTCCTACGCACCCGAACTGACCGAACTGCTCGGCGAGAAGGCCTACGCCGAGCTGGCCGCGATGTGCCGGCGCCGAGGACAGCTCGGGCTGATCGCGGTGCACCCGGCGACCCGCGCCGCCGAGTAGGACGGGTCGCAGCGGGTCGCAGCGGGTCTCAGCCCTCCAGCTTGTAGCCGAGGCCGCGGACGGTCACCAGGTGCACCGGGCTGGCGGGGTCGGACTCGATCTTCGAGCGAAGCCGCTTGACATGCACGTCCAAGGTCTTGGTGTCGCCGACATAATCGGCGCCCCAGACCCGGTCGATGAGCTGGCCGCGGGTGAGCACCCGTCCGCTGTTGCGCATCAGGTACTCGAGCAGGTCGAACTCCTTGAGCGGCAACGTGATCTGCTCGCCGTTGACGCTGACGACATGGCGCTCGACGTCCATCCGCACCGGGCCGGCCTCCAGCACGCCGTCGGCGATGCCGGCGTCGTCGTTGTCCGCGCCACGACGCAGCACCGCGCGGATGCGGGCGATCAATTCACGGGCCGAGTAGGGCTTGGTGACATAGTCGTCGGCGCCGAGTTCCAGGCCGACGACCTTGTCGATCTCGCTGTCCCGCGCGGTCACCATGATGACCGGCACGCTGGACCGCGACCGCAGCTGCTTACAGACATCGGTGCCGCTCATTCCTGGCAGCATGAGGTCCAGCAGGACGATATCGGCGCCCGCGCGCTCGAACTCGGCCAGCGCCGAGGGGCCGTCGGAAACGACGGTGGTCTCGAAACCCTCCTTGCGCAACAAGAATGCCAGCGGATCAGCAAGGGACTCTTCATCTTCCACGATCAGGACACTGGTCATCAGAGTGCCGTGCCTTTCGCCACGAGGGCTCCCTGGGAGTCTTCCACGATCAGGACACTGGTCATCAGAGTGCAGCCTTCCTCATTCTTCTTCATCATCGGCCGAATGGCCCTCAGGTATCGCCGGAATCGACAGGGTGAACGTCGAACCGGTGCCCGGCTGACTCCACAACCGAATCGATCCGTTGTGATTGGCCGCCACATGCTTGACGATCGCCAATCCCAGACCGGTGCCGCCGGTGGCGCGTGAGCGCGCCTTGTCGACCCGGAAGAACCGCTCGAAAACCCGCTCCTGGTCGGCGCGGGCGATACCGATTCCGCGGTCGGTCACCGCGATCTCGATCTCGTCGCCGCGGCGACGCCGACTGATCGACACGTCCGATCCGTCCGGGGAGTACGCGATGGCGTTGGACACCAGGTTGGCGATCGCGGTGACCAGCAGCCGCTCGTCGCCGAGCACCCGGAAACCCGTCGGCGCATCGGTGGTGATGGCGATGTGCGCGCTGTCGGCGGCCACCTTGTAGCGCGAGACCGCCTCGGCGACCACACCGTCGACGTCGACGCTCTCCAGATCCGGCAGCGGTTCGGCCCCCTGCAACCGGGACAGTTCGATCAGCTCACCGATCATGTCGGCCAGCCGCACCGATTCGATGATCATCTTCTCGGCGAACCGGCGCACGGTGTCGGGATCCTCGGTGGAGGCCAGCATGGCCTCGGCGAGCACACCCATGGCCCCGACGGGGGTCTTGAGCTCGTGGCTGACATTGGCGACGAAATCTCGGCGGGTGGCCTCCATGCGGGCCTGTTCGGACTGATCCCCGACGAACACCACCGCGAACTGGTGTGCGCCCTCCACCAGCAACCGCACGTGTCCGCGGACGGCAAGCCCCGAACGGCCGGACTTCTGGCGTTTGCGCGGGGACAGGTCGATATCGACATCGGCACCGGTGGCCAGACAGCGCTGCACCGCCTGCCAGGCGCGGTCGTCGAGCAACCGATCGCGCACCAGGCCGAGTTCGATGGCCTGGTCGTTCATGTAGACGACATCGCGGAAGGTGTCGACGACGACGATCCCCATCGGGGACATCGCGGCGATATGGCTGAGCATTTGGGAGACGGTGATCCCGCCGCCTTCTTCGATGTCGCGCTCGGTCCGGCGGGCGGTGATCCTGCGCATCGCCACCATGCCGGCGGCGACGCCGATTCCGAGCGCGAGCACAGCCAGCGCTGCCGCCAACAGCAGCGCGGAACCGACACTCACGCGAAAATCGTACGCATCAGGTGAACGACATCCCAGCAGCAAGCGGCCGAACCGGGACAAGTCACACGCAGAAAGACCAGTATTCGGCGGCCGTTTACCTGACGCTCACCTGGTGCGCGCTACTTGGCGCCCTGCGCCGCGACGGCCGCGGCCCCGGCGGCGGCGGCCTCGGGATCCAGGTACTTCCCGCCGGCCACGGTGGGCTTGAGGTTTTCGTCCAGCTCGTAGAGCAGCGGGATACCGGTCGGGATGTTCAGGCCCACGACATCGGCGTCGGACATTCCGTCCAGATACTTCACGAGGGCACGCAGCGAGTTGCCGTGTGCCGCGATCAGCACCGTCTTGCCTGCCTTGAGGTCGGGCACGATCGCCTGCTCGAAGTACGGGACGAAACGCTCGACGACATCGGCGAGGCATTCGGTCAGCGGGGCCCCGCCCGGGATGTCGGCGTACCGCGGGTCGGCGTCCTGGCTGAACTCGCTGCCCTTCTCGATCGGCGGCGGCGGGGTGTCATAGCTGCGCCGCCACGCCATGAACTGCTCTTCGCCGTACTTCTCCTTGGTGGCGGCCTTGTCCAGGCCCTGCAGCGCGCCGTAGTGCCGCTCGTTGAGCCGCCAGTCCCGGTGCACCGGGATCCAGTGCCGGTCGGCCGCGTCCAACGCCAGGTTGGCGGTGGTGATGGCGCGGCGCAGCAGCGAGGTGTAGAGCACATCGGGCAGCACGCCCTGTTCGGCGAGCAGCAAGCCGGCGCGCACCGCCTCGGCCCGGCCCTTGTCGGTGAGGTCGACATCGACCCAGCCGGTGAACAGGTTCTTCTGGTTCCAGTCGCTCTCGCCGTGGCGCAGCAGGATCAAGGTCGGCATGACTGGAATCTTGCCATGACCGTTCAGTCCTCGATGAGGTGCTCGAAAGCTTCGAGGTTCTTCAGGGATTCGCCGCGGGCCACCCGCCACTCCCATTCCTTCTGGATGGACGAGCGGAAGCCCAACTCCAGCAGGGTGTTGAAATCACTGTCGACGGCTTCGAGCACCTGTCCGAGGACGCGGTCGATCTCGTCGGCGGTCACCGAACTGTTGGCCATCCAGCCCACCAGGTAGATGTCGCCGAGATTGTCCAGCGTGTAGGCCACCCCGTAGAGCCTGCGGTTGCGCTTGAGCAGGAACTTGTAGACGGACTCGAAGTTCTCGTCGGGACGGCGGCAGACGAAGGCCTCAACCCGTACCGAGTGCTCGCCGACGCTCAGGATGGTGTTGGTCTTGAGCCTGCGCTCCCCCGGCAGGGCCACCACGAGGCCGGGCAGACCGCCCTTGACGCCTTTGTGCTGGGTGTATTCCAGATCGTTGGCGGCCAGCGTCTGTTCGATGATGTCGGTGACACTCATGCTCGTCCCGCCCTCGCTCCGGTCCTCGCTCGTACCTCGCTGCGATCCTCACTCACGCGCGACTTCGCGGTGACACTCATGCTCATGCTCATGCCCGCACCCCCCGGCGCAGCGCGAAACGACGGCCGGTCCGCCGGGTCGGCGCCGATCGGGGATGCCGGGACCGGTAGTCGGTGATGGCGCGGCCGTAGCTGTCCATCAGCCCGTCGACGGTGTGTGCCCAGGAGAAGGTCGCCGCGTGCGCGACGGCGGCCGCGCTGAGGCGATCAGGATCGCCGGCCAGCACCGACCGCAACGCCGCCGCCCAGTCCCCGGCGTCGTGGCCGTCGACCAGTGCACCGGTCACACCGTCGCGCACCGCCACCGGCAGACCGCCGACGGCGGCGGCCACCACCGGGGTGCCGCAGGCCTGGGCCTCGACGGCGACCAGTCCGAAGGATTCGTTGTAGCTCGGCACCGCGACCATGTCGGCAGCGCGATAGATACCGACCAATTCGTCACGTGATTGGGGTGGGAGGAATGTCACGCGATCGGTGATACCCAACTCGGCGGCCAGTCGAACAAGCCCGTTCGGGGTGTCCATTCCGGACCCGGACGGACCGCCGGCGATCAGCACCCGCAGGTCGGCGACCCTGGCCGCCGCCCGCAGCAACACGTCCGGCGCCTTCAACGGCTGGATGCGACCGACGAACGCGACCACCTTGTCGCCCTCGGCCAGCCCGAGTGCCGCGCGGGCCTGGCGCCGCGAGCCGGGCGTGAACACCGCCAGGTCGACGCCGGGATGCACCACGTCGATACTGGTCGGGTCGGCATGGTGCAGCGAAACCAGTTGGCGCGCCTCGATTTCGGTATTGACGATCAGCCGATCTGCCTCGTCGACCACCTGTTGTTCGCCGACCGAACGCAATACCGGTTCGGGGGTGTCGCCGTCGGCGAGAGCGGCGTTCTTGACCGCGGCCAGCGTGTGGGCGGTGTGCACCAGCGGCACCGCCCAGCGGTCGGATGCCAGCCAGCCCACCTGACCGGACAGC
Organism: Arthrobacter sp. SLBN-53; assembly: GCF_006715585.1. Classification (NCBI taxonomy): domain Bacteria; kingdom Bacillati; phylum Actinomycetota; class Actinomycetes; order Micrococcales; family Micrococcaceae; genus Arthrobacter; species Arthrobacter sp. SLBN-53. The sequence continues at coordinate 3,578,476 of NZ_VFNN01000001.1, read as the reverse complement.
CAGTAGTGCGAATGGACGATGTCGTAATAGCCGGGCTCGTGGGTGGCCTCGGCGCGCAGCACCCCCGCGGTGAAGGCGCACAGCTGGGTGGGCAGATCGTTCTTGTCCAGTCCCTCGAACGGGCCGGCCACCACGTTGCGCACCAGAACCCCGGGCGCCACCTGCACCACCGGCTCATCCGATGAGGACGTGGCGCGGGTGAAGATCTCCACCTCGACGCCCCGGCGGGCCAGTTCGAGCGCCGTCTGCAAGACGTAGACGTTCATTCCGCCGGCATCGCCGGTACCGGGTTGCGACAGCGGTGAGGTGTGTACCGACAGGACCGCGACGCGGCGGGCCTCCGTCAGTCCGGACGGCTCGGGTACGACACGCACAAGCTCATGTCTACACCTGCGGCGAACCGGCGGAACCTGCGGGATCAGGACGCGCCGAGCACCGCGGCCGCACTGCGGCGCTGCTGCGCCCGGCGCATCGCGGCGATCGGGTCGGCGTAGAGGCCGCCGAGGGAGACCACACCGGCACCGGCCTCCTGCACCCGGTTGCCGAACGCCGTCACGCGGATATCGCGCGCACCCAGCACCGAGCGATCCGCGAATGCCCGCTCCACCAGTTCCATCCCCTCGGGATATTCGGTGAAGGCCTGGCCGCCGACGACGAGGTCGTCGGGGTTGAGCATGTCGCGCAGCAGGGCCACCGCCTCGCCGAGCACGCGGGCCCGTTCGGCCAGCAGGGCGCGGGCTCCCTCGTGGCCGCCGCGCGCAGCCCGCAGCACCGTCACCATCGTCGAGGCGGGGCCCTCGGCCGGGATGATGCGCTGGGCCCTGGCCGCGTTGAGGACCGCCTCGTCGCTGACGGTCGACTCCAGTTTCCCTGAGCCGCCGAGCAATTCGGAGCTGACCGGCAACGCCGCGATGGTGCCCGGCCCACTGGCCGGCGAGTGCACCCGCCCGCCGATGGACAGCGCGTAACCCACGGTCTCCCTGGCATACACGTAGAGACTGGTTCCGGACTGCGTGTTCGGGCGGCGCACGGCGAGCAGCAGTTCAGCACCGGCCATGGCGTCCACGTGCGAGGCGACCGATACCGGTAGCCCGAGCGTCTCGGCAAGCACCGGCCCGACCGGCGCCTCGGCCCAGCCCAACCGCGGGTGGTCGAGATACCCCGAGGTGCTGTCCACCACGCCGCCACTGGCCACACCGACCCACAGCGGGCGGCGCCGATGCCAGCGGCTCAGGTAGCGGCTCGCGCTGCCGGCCAGTGCGGCCAGCGCCGCGCTCTGGCTGCCGCGCGGGGTCGGCGTCTCGACGACATCGAGGGTGCGGCCGAGCAGATCGGTGGCGACGATGCTGGTGGTCTTGGCGCCGATGTGCAGGCCGAGGGTCAGGAACGGCTCGTGGTTCACCTCGACCGGGATCCGGGGACGGCCGATCGCCCCGGACACCGCGAGGTCGGCCCGCTCACGCAGCACACCGGCGTCGAGCAGGGCGGTGACCTGGCGGTTCACCGTGGCGATGCTCAGGCCGGTGACCCGGGCGATCGCGTCACGGGCGATCGGTCCGCGCTGCCGGGCGGCGCCGAAGACCGATGCCGCGGCCACCTCGGCGACCTTGAGTGACGGCGCGACGATGTGATGGCGGGCCAACAGGGCGCGCTTGGCGTGTGCGGCGGGGGTCTGACGAACAACGGTGGCGGTGCTCACGATGGGTGTCCTCTGGGCTGGGTCGTGGAAGGGGTGGGCTTCTGCCACACCGGCGACTCAGCGGGACGAACGAGGTCCTCAGGTCAGCAAGGCGCGGCGGGTGCGCAACAACAACACGCACTCCGCACGGCGAGACGGCTCGCCTGGCTGATCGAGATCACGGCGTCAAGGTAACACGGGGATCGCCTCCCGCGCGACGGGTGGATACCGCCGCCTAGTGTTGTCACCATGACGACCTCAACCGACACGCGTCGCGTCGCAGTGGTCACCGGTGCCAGTGCCGGCATCGGTGAAGCGACCGCCAAAACCCTTGCCTCCCTTGGCTTTCACGTGGTCTGCGTGGCCCGCCGCGAGGCCCCCATCCAGGCGCTGGCCGCCGAGATCGACGGCACCGCCATTGTGGCGGACGTCACCGACCCGGCCGCGGTCGCGTCGCTGGCCGAGCGACTGGACCGCGTCGACGTGCTCGTCAACAACGCCGGTGGCGCCCGCGGCCTGGAGTCGGTGGCCGAGGCCAATATCGAGCACTGGCGCTGGATGTGGGAGTCCAACGTGCTGGGCACCCTCCAGGTCACCAAGGCCCTGCTGGGAAAGCTGATCGACTCCGGTGACGGGCTCATCATCACGGTCACCTCGATCGCCGCCCTGGAGACCTACGACAACGGTTCGGGCTACACCTCGGCCAAGCACGCCCAGGGCGTGCTGCACCGCACGCTGCGCAGCGAGCTGTTCGGAAAACCGGTGCGGCTCACCGAAGTTGCGCCGGGAATGGTCAAGACCGACTTCTCACTGAACCGCTTCGACGGTGACGAGGGCCGCGCCGAGAAGGTCTACGCCGGGGTGACCCCGTTGGTCGCCGAGGACATCGCCGAGGTCATCGGGTTCGTCGCCAGCCGACCGTCGCACGTCGACCTGGACCTGATCGTGGTGCGCCCGCGCGATCAGGTGACCGGCGCGACCGGATCCCGGATCAACCGCCGGACCTAACGGCCCGCCGTCGTCGGCGCCACCGTCGATGTCGAAGTCGATGTCGAGGTCGGGGACGAGGTCGGGGTTCCCGACGGTGTCGGCGCACCGCTCGGGGTGACCGGAGCGGTCACCGGGATGCCCGCGGGCGGGCTGTCGTTGCTCAGCGCGGACATGGCCTGCCACTCGCTCCACGGCACCGCCCAATCCCAGATGTCGCCATCGGCGTAGGACAGGTCGATGCGGGTGCCGGTCACCTCGACCGGGTCGCCGTACAGCGCGGTCTGGAAGTACTGCTCGGCATCGGTCAGCGAGAGGTTGATGCACCCGTTGGTGACGTTGCTGTTGCCCTGGGCGCCCGAGCTGGCCGGGTTGGCGTGGATGAACTCGCCGTTGTTGGAGATGCGCACCGCGAAGCGCTCCCGCACGTTGGCGTAACCCGCGGCCGGGTTGGTCATGTAGAAGTCCTCGTACTTCTCGGTGACCACATGGATACCGCTGCGCGTGACGTTGCGGTCCAGGTCGCCTTCGCCGTAGCTGCACGGGAAGTCCATGATGACCGCGCCCGCACCGTCGAGCACCTGGATGCGGTGGCTGGAGGCCTCGGCCTTGACCACCTGGCGACGCCCGATCGTGAAGTCCAGCGTCGAGTCGGCCGCACCGTAGGCCTGCGGCCCGAACTTCACCCCGTAGAGGTCGGCGTCCACATGCACGGTGGTGCCGGTCGGGTAGTAGTCCTTGGTCCGCCAGTGCACCCGCGAACCGCCTGCCTCATCCGGTAGCCAGGCCCAACTGCCCTCCACCGCCGGGGTGGTGGTGACCTTGAGCGCCTTCTCCACGTCCGCGCGGTGCTCGTCGGCGATCGCCGCGTCGAACTGCAGGATGATGGGCGCCGCGACGCCGACGGTCTGACCGTCGGACAACTGGAACTGGCCGTTGACGGTGGTCTGTGGGTTCACCGTGCGGAAGCCGCCGGTGACGGGAACCGCCCGGCCGTCCTGGCCGACCACCGACCCGGACCAGGTGTATTCGGCCCCGTAGCCCAGTGGTTCGGAGACGGTGAACTCGGTGCGGTCGCGGTTGAGTTTGCCGGCGACCACCTTGCCGTTGGCATTGGTCAGGGCGATCTTCTGGAACCAGCCATCGCTGACGACCACCCCGGCGGGCGAGGTCGGGGTGATGTCGGTGGCCGCGTCGTCCGGGGTCAGCGTGAAGGTCGGCGCCTTGGCGGCGGCGGATTCCTCGGCCTGGGGAGTTCCGGCGGGCTTACCGGCACAGGCCGCCAGCAGTCCGGCACCGCCCAGGCCCATCAATGCGAGCGCACGACGCCGGCTCAGCGGCGCGTTCTCGGACTCGGCGGGTGGTCTCACGTGGACCAAGAGTACCTAGAGCACGCAGCCGACCAGTACGGGCTCGGGTGTGAGCTCGATCCCGAAACGTGCGCGGACACCATCCCGAACGGCCCTGGCCAGGGCCAGGACGTCGGCGGTGCCGGCGCCGCCGCGGTTGGTCAGGGCCAGCGCATGCTTGGTGGACAACCGCGCGAGCCCGTCGTCGCCGGGATATCCCTTGCCGAAACCGGCCTGCTCGACGAGCCAGCCGGCGGCCAGTTTGACCCCGTCTGGGGCCGGATAGTGCGGAACAGGCCGGTCGACGGCGTCCCGCAGCCGCTCGTAGGCCTGCTCGGTGACGACCGGATTGGTGAAGAACGATCCGACGCTCCAGGTGTCATGGTCGTCCTCATCGAGCACCATGCCCTTGGCTGCCCGCAGCTGCAGCACCGCCGCGCGCACCCGGTCCGGCTCGACCCGCTGCCCCGGCTCGGCGCCGAGGCGGGCGGCCAGCTCGCCGTAGCGCATCGGCGCGGACAGACCGTCGGCGTTGAGGGTGAACTCGACTTCGGCGACGATGACGGCCGACTGGTGCTTCAGCACGCTGTGCCGGTAACCGAACTCCAGCCGGTGCGGACCCACCCATTCGGTCAGCCCCGTCCGGCGGTCCAGGATCCGCACCCGGGAGATGGTGTCGGCCACCTCGGCGCCATAGGCGCCCACGTTCTGGACGGGGGTTGCGCCGGCGGATCCGGGGATACCCGACAGGCACTCCAGGCCGCCGAGACCGTGTGCGAGGGCGGCCACCACGACGTCATCCCACAACGCGCCGGCCTCGGCCCGCAGCACCGCACCGTCCACCGAGATGCCGGTGGTGGCGATCCGGACCACCGTCAGTCCGGTGCGATCGTCGGCCAGGACCACATTGGATCCGCCGCCCAGCACCAGCACGTCCTCGGAAACCGGTAGCGCCGAAAGGGTGGCGATCAGCTGTTCGGTGGTATCGCAGGTGATCAGACGCCGTGCCACCGGACCGACGCGCAATGTCGTCCACGGGGCGACCGCGACGTTCTCGGCAACCGCCGCACCGGCGAAAGTCGGACTGACCACGGACGCTAACGGTAGCGTGCCGGCTATGCCGCGTAACCATGACATGGCGGCCGCGTACGGATGCAGCGTCGCGCAGTTGTTCGTGGCCTTCACCGACCGGACGTACTGGCTCGAGCGGCTGGAGAAGTCCGGCTGCGACGCGGTCAACCTCGACGAGCTGGCCACCCGCCCGGACGGCGGCGTGAACATCGGCACCACCCAGACCGTGCGGTTTCACCGGTTGCCCGGCTTCGTCAGCCAACTCCATTCCGGCGACCTGACACTGGTGCGCACCGAATCATGGGAACCGATCGTCGACGGACGGACCTCGGGCATCATCACCGGTACGGTGCCGGGTGCACCGGTGCGGGTCACCGGGAAGGCCGCGTTGCGTGACAGCGCCGACGGTGCCCAGCTGGACGTGCATGTCGTGACCGAGGTGCGCATCCCGTTGGTGGGCGGCAAGATCGAGGGCTTCATCGGTGGCCAACTGGCCGAGATGGTCCGTCTGGAGCAGGAGTTCACCGAGACGTGGGTCAGGGACCGCAGCTGAACAAGCCCGTCGGCTCGCCACAGGGCAAACCGACCCGTGGCACCACGGGGTACAACCGGCTGCGCCGCAGCGACCGCTGGCTCGTGCATTCGCCGCGGGTGCGGGCCGCCCTGCACGCCGCCGCCGATCCGCTGGTGGTGGACCTCGGCTACGGTGCGCTGCCCGTCACGACGCTGGAATTGGCCGGGCGATTGCAGACGGTGCGCGCCGACGTACGGGTGACGGGCCTGGAGATCCACCCGGAGCGGGTGCGCATCGCCCAGCAATCAGCCACGGCCGCAGTGCAATTCGGTCTCGGAGGGTTCGAACTCGCCGGGTTGCGTCCGATCCTGGTGCGCGCGTTCAACGTGTTGCGCCAATATCCGGTCGAGGAGGTCGAGCCGGCCTGGGCGCAGCTGTGCCGGCGGCTGGCTCCTGGCGGTCTGCTGGTCGACGGCACGTGCGACGAGCTCGGGAGGCGTTGCTGCTGGGTGCTCTTGGACGCCGACGGGCCGATCAGCCTGACCCTGGCGTGCGATCCCTTCGATATCGACAGGCCGTCGGATCTGGCCGAGCGACTGCCCAAGATCCTCATCCACCGCAATATCGACGGGCAACCCGTCCACACCCTGCTGGCGGCCGCCGACCGGGCCTGGGCCGGCGCGGCCGGGCACGGGGTGTTCGGCCCGCGGGTGCGCTGGCGGGCGATGCTCGCACAGCTGCGCGCCGAGGGTTTCGCCGTGGACCCGCCGCGGCGGCGACTGCGCGACGGGGTGCTCTCGGTGCCGTGGGCGACCGTCGCCGGGCACGGCTAGCCTCGAGTCCATGCGGATTGCCCTGGCTCAGATCCGGTCCGGCACCGATCCGGCGGCCAACCTCGAGCTGGTCGACCGGTACGCCACCGAGGCCGCCGATGCCGGTGCCCGGTTGGTGTTGTTCCCGGAGGCGACCATGTGCCGGTTCGGGGTGCCGCTGGGGCCGGTGGCCGAACCGCTGGACGGCCGCTGGGCCGACGGGGTGCGCCGGATCGCCGCGCGCACCGGCATCACCGTCGTGGCCGGCATGTTCCGCCCGGCCGACGAGGTGCCCGCCGGCCGGGTCGCCAACACCCTGCTGGCCGTCGGTGCGGGAGTCGACGCGCACTACGACAAGATCCACCTCTACGACGCGTTCGGCTTCCTCGAATCCGCGACCGTCGCCCCCGGCTCACAACCCACCGTCATCGACGTCGACGGCGTGGGTGTCGGGCTGACGCTCTGCTACGACATCCGCTTTCCCGAGCTCTACCTCGAGCTCACCGATCGCGGCGCGCAGCTCATCACGGTGCACGCGTCGTGGGGCACCGGTCCGGGCAAGCTCGACCAGTGGACCTTGCTGGCCCGGGCCAGGGCCATCGACACCACCGGCATCGTGGCGGCCGTCGGGCAGGCCTACCCCGGTGACGAGATCGCCGCGCTCGGCCCGACCGGTGTCGGGGGCAGCCTGGTCGCCTCGGCGACCGGCGAGATCCTCGCCGCCGCCGAGGCCGATCCGCAGCTGGTGGTGACCGATATCGACCTCACCGCCGCCGCGAAGGCCCGGGACACCATCGCGGTGCTGGTTAACCGCGTCCGATTCGCTAAGGCACAATCGACTGCGTGACCGATCCCTGGGCCCGCCCCACCGACGGGGTGAACCCGCCGCCGTACGAAGCGCCGGCAGCAGCGCCCGCCGAACCGGCGGCGTCGACGTCCACATCGACCCCGACCCCGACCCCGACATCGACGCCGACACCGACTCCCCCCTCGAGCCCGCCACCGTCCGCGCCGTCGAGCTCGAACAAGTTCACGAAGCTTTTCCGGGACCCGCTGTCGATCGTGCTGGTGGTGGTGATCGTGGCCGCCCTGGCGCTGGCCGGTGTCGTCGGCGCCGAGCTGATCGCGCGCAAGATCGCCGATGACACCGTCTCGCGGGTCACCTCCTGCGTCGTGCAGGACAACGTCGACGTGTCGTTCGGCCCCCGGCCGTTCCTGCTGCAGCACTTCGCCAAGAACTACAACAACATCACCGCGACCACGGCGGGCAACCGCATCCGTGAGGCCGAGGGGATGAAGGCCGAGATCGTCATCAACGACGTCCGGGTCACCGGAAACCCCGAGTCACCGGGCACCGTGGGCGCGCTGGACGCCACCATCACCTGGTCGGCCGATGGCATCAAGCGCACCATCCAGAACGCCGTGCCGCTGGTCGGCAGCTTCGTCAACGGCGTGACCACCAACCCCGCCGACGGGACCGTGGAACTGCAGGGCACGCTGGGCAGCATCGTCGCCAAGCCCGTGGTGCGTAACCAGGAGCTGACGCTGACCGTGGAGCGGTTGACCGGCCTGGGCTTCGTGCTCCCGCGCGAGAGCGTGCAGCCTGCGCTGGACGCCTTCCTCAAGCAGATGACCGAGAACTACCCGATGGGCATCCACGCCGACAGCGTCGAGGTCACCGATACCGGCGTGATCGCGAAGTTCTCCACCCGCAACGGTGTCATGCCCCCGGGGCGCAGCGGCGCGGGCGGCGACCCGTGTTTCGCCGGGTTGCCGTAGCTAGAACGGTTCCTCGGTGCCGCCGGGATTACAGCCGGCGGCAACGAGTTCGGCGTCGGTGACGACGGGCCGCCATGGCTCCAGATTCCAGCTCGTCTTACCGGGCTCGACGAACTCGGCGAACTGCCAGTGGCAGTTGAACTGGGACTGCATACCCGGGATGTCCGCCTCCGGGGCCAGCGTCAGCACCTGCGACCAGGCCTGGTTCTGCTGGGGCTGGGTGCCGGGAATCGCGGCCTGCGAGCGGCCGAGGGCCGTGGGATACACACGCAGGCTCTTCAGGTCGCCCCACTGCACCCATTCGGTGTGGTCGATATAGGCCGGTTCGGTCTCGGCGGTCGAGATGGCCGCCGGGCCGGACAGCAGCAGCCCCGCCGAGCAGAGGACGACGGCTGCGATTTCGCGGTGACGCATCGGTTCAGCGCGACTTTCCCTGGATCTCCAGCAGTCTGGGCCGCACGTCGACCAGATACACGCCTGCGGCGCAGGCACCGATCGCGGCACCGAACCCACCGCTGATCAGCAGGCTCAACAGCACTCCGGCCCCGAGGATCAGCAGCCACACCGGCTTGGTGAGCTTGCCCGCGGCGGTATAGGCGTCCGGGCGCTGCATCGCGGCGTGGATGAACGCGTAGAGGCCCACCAGGGCCACGACAATGCCCAGGGCAAAAAGAATGGCACCCGCCAGGTTTGCAAGCATCACACTTGCAGCCTATGCGGGTGCCACCTTGTTGGCGAACCTACTTCTGGGTGACCTTCTTGGCCGGAGCCTTCTTGGCGGCCGGAGCGGCGGCCTTCTTGGCGGCGGCGGGGGTGGCCTTCTTCGCCGGAGCCTTCTTGGCCGGGGCGGCCTTGGCGGGCTCGGGGGTCTCGGCGGCCTCGGCACGCTTGGGCAGCTCGACGCCGACCAGCTTGGCGGCGCGCTCACCGACCGCGCGGGTCTGGCTGGCGACGGTGCCCAGCGCATCCTGGGTCAGCTCGACGGCCTGGTCGGTGACCTCTTCGACGCGCGAGGCGGCCTCTTCCAGCGCCGGCTGGTTGCGCAGGCGCTCCAGGGCGGCCTCACCGCGCTCGACCAGCTTGTTGTACTGGCTCTGCGCCTCGTCGGCGTACTTGTCGGCGAGCTTACGCAGCTCCTCGGAGGTCAGCTTGTCGCGCAGCTCGTCGAACTGCGAAGGCAGCTCTTCCTGGAGCTTGTTGAGCCGGGCGCGGCCTTCCTCGACGCGGGTCTCGGCGTCGGAGCGGGCGTCACCGGCGCGGTCGCGCAGGGTCTCGACGATCTCGTTGACCTTGGCCAGTGCCAGGTCGGCGGCGCCGACCGCGGCCAGCAGCGGGGCCTTGAGATCTTCGATGGTGGGCTGATTCTTCTCGGTCATGACGATTCCTTTCAGACAGTGGACGGTTGCGCCGGTGCGGCGTCTTCGGTGTCGGGATGGTCGATCTCGGCCTCGGCGTCGGCCCTCTGCACGGCCTCGGCTTCCGCTTCGTTCTGCTGACAGAACGATGTGTAGATGTCGAGCAGCACCTGCTTCTGCCGCTCGGTGATGGCGGTATCGGTCACGATGGCATCGCGCACTTTGTTGCCCTCGCTGGGTTCGAGCATCCCGGCCTGGATGTAGAGCACCTCGGCGGAGACACGGAGTGCCTTGGCGATCTGGTTGAGCACATCAGCCGACGGTTTACGCAGTCCCCGCTCGATCTGACTGAGGTAGGGATTGCTGACCCCGGCCTTCTCGGCGAGCTGGCGCACCGATACCTGCGCCGCCTCGCGTTGAGTCCTGATGTAGCTGCCGATGTCCTGCGCAGCGTGTGCCACAACGCCGGCGAGGTTGTCGTCCTGCGTCATGGTGCCTCCTTCATCCGTAGCTTTTGGCTGACAGATTCCACGGTGGCACGAGGTGCTAACTATTGCAAGCAGTCTGCTAGCAGTCTCAGAAGAGCAACTGGGCGGCGGTGTAGATGGCCAGCCCGGCCAACGACCCGACGACGGTGCCGTTGATACGGATGAACTGCAGGTCACGGCCCACATGGAGCTCGATTCGGCGACTCGCCTCGTCGGCATCCCAGCGCTCGATGGTCTCGGTGATGATCGCTGTGATCTCCGTCCCATATTGCGAAACCAGGTGCTGGGCACCCCGCACGATCCAGGCATCGACCTTGGTCCGCAGGTCGGCGTCATCGCGCAGCGACTCCCCGATCCGCACCACCGTGTCGGCCACCCGGCCGCGCAACGCCGAGGACGGATCCTCCACCGACTCGAGCAGGATGCGCTTGGCCGTCGTCCACGCCGTCTCGGCGGCGCGCGCGACCTCGTCGCGGGCCATGATCTGTTCCTTGACGTTCTCGGCCCGCTGGATGGTGGCGGCGTCGTTCTGCAGGTCGCCGGCGAACTCGAAGAGGAACTTGGTGGCCGAGCGGCGCAACTCATGATTGGGGTCACGGCGCACCTTGTCGGTGAAATCCATCAACTCGCGATGGATGCGATCGCCGACCAGATTGTCCACCCAGCGCGGCGACCAGGTCGGGGAGTCCCGCTCGATCACCCGCTCGATCACCTCACCGGAGTTCAGCGACCACTGGAAGGCACGGTCGGCCAGCAGCTGCAGCAGCGCCTCCTGCCGCCCCTCGTCGAGCAGGCTGGTCAGCACTCGCCCGATCGGCGGCCCCCACTGGGGCTCGGCGATGCGCTTGACGATCATCCGGTCCAGGACCTGCTGGACATCCTCGTCACGCAGCATCTCCACCAGCACCCGCAGCACCGTCGCGACCTCGGCGGCAACCCGCTCGGCATTGCGCTCGTCGGCCAGCCACTTGCCGGTGCGGGAGGCGACATCGGCGTCCCGCAACTTGGTGGCGATCACGTCGGGGGACATGAAGTTCTCCCGGACGAAGGCGCCGAGCCCCTCGCCGAGTTGGTCCTTCTTGCGTTTGATGATCGCGGTGTGCGGAATCGGGATGCCCAGGGGGTGCTTGAACAGCGCGGTCACCGCGAACCAGTCGGCCAACGCGCCGACCATGCCCGCCTCTGCCGCGGCCCGCACGTAACCCACCCACGGCGCCGCGTCACCGCGCGACTGCAGCCACGTGCACGCCAGGAACACCACGGTGGCACCGACGAGAAAACCCGTCGCCACGACCTTCATCCGGCGCAACGCCAGCCTGCGCTGTTCGTCGGCCACCGAATCGGCACCGGCCAGCGACTCAGCAAAACTTCTCTGCACCACTCCCCCATCATCCGCCAACGCGCAGCCGGCTCCTCCACCGTAGTATCAAGGCGACCTAGTGAACGGAATGGAACTCTCGACGGTGGCACAGCAGGGCTCCGCGGCGATGAAGACAGATGGCCGCAAACGACGCTGGCATCAGCACAAAGTCGAACGGCGCAATGAGCTCGTCGACGGCACGCTGGAGGCCATCCGCCGCCGTGGCGCCAATGTGAGCATGGACGAGATCGCCGCCGAGATCGGTGTCTCCAAGACAGTTCTCTACCGCTACTTCGTCGATAAGAACGATCTGACGACCGCGGTGATGATGCGCTTCGCCCAGACCACCCTGATTCCCAACATGACCGCGGCACTGTCGACCGATCTGGACGGTTACGAACTGGTCCGGGAGATCACCCGGGTCTATGTCGACACGGTGGCCTCCGAGCCCGAGCCCTACCGATTCGTCATGTCCAACAACTCGTCGGCGCGCACCAAGGCGATCAACGATTCCGAGCAGATCATCGCCAGGATGCTGGCGGTGATGCTGCGCCGCAGGATGCAGGCGGCCGGAATGGATACCGGCGGGGTCGAGCCGTGGGCGTTCCACATCGTCGGTGGGGTGCAGCTGGCCACCCACTCCTGGATGTCCAACCAGCGGATGACCGCCGACCAGCTGATCGACTACCTCACGATGCTGTCCTGGAGCGCGCTGCGCGGCATCGTCGAGGTCGGGGGTTCGCTGGAGAAGTTCAACGCCCAGACCCATCCCTCCCCCGCGCTGCCGCCACACCTGCTTGACTGAGACGTTGTGAGCCAGGACAACGCCTCCGAACTGTCGAAGCTGTGGAGCCACGAACCCCACACCCATCTGAAATTCCGCCCCGGGGACAAGGTCTCCGAGATCAATGCCGAGGCCACCCCGGGGTTCACCGGGTCCAAGTCCGACGCCCCGGCCCTGGCCGCCGAGCGCGGTGAGCGATTCGCCGGCCTGCAGGAGATGCTCTACGCCAACAGCCGCAGCGGTGACCATCGGTCGGTGCTGCTGGTATTGCAGGGAATGGACACCGCAGGCAAGGGCGGCATCGTCAAACACGTTGTGGGAGCGGGCAATCCACAAGGCATCCAGTACACCAGCTTCGGCAAGCCGACACCGGAGGAGCTCTCGCACCATTACCTGTGGCGGATCAACAAGGCGTTGCCGTCGGCCGGGCACATCGGCGTCTTCGACCGGTCACATTACGAGGACGTCCTGATCGTGCGGGTGCACAATCTGGTGCCGCCGGACGTCTGGGGTGCGCGCTACGACGAGATCAACGCCTTCGAGCGCGAACTCGTCGACACCGGCACCACCATCGTCAAGGTGGCGATGTTCGTCTCGCTCGACGAGCAGAAGCAGCGGCTGACCGACCGGCTCGAGCGACCGGACAAATACTGGAAGTACAACCCTGCCGATGTCGACGAGCGGCTCAAATGGCCGCTGTATCAAGAGGCATACCAGGCGATGCTGGACAAGACGTCCACCGACTACGCCCCGTGGCACATCGTGCCGTGCAACCGGAAGTGGTACAGCCGGCTGGCGGTCCTGGAGCTGCTGATCGAGGCGCTCAAGAGCCTGGACCTGAGCTGGCCGCCCGCCGAGTTCGACGTCGAGGCCGAGAAGAAGCGGCTGGCCGAGGCCTGACCTTCTCGCCGAGACTACGGGTTGTGGCGCCGACCGGCCGACTGGACGCCAATTCCCGTAGTTTCGGCGAAAGGGAACCGAACTACCCCGCACTGCGTCCAAGACTTGTGTGGGGGACATCTTCTTGGCCAGCGAGGCCTTGACCGCAGGCCTGGTGACTCGGCATTCACTGCAGACCAAGTACCGCAAGGTGCACCAGAACGTCTATGCGTCAAAGGATCTCGCCATGACGGCGCGCATCCGAGCCCAGGCGGCCTGGCTCTGGTCCGGTCGATCTGCCACGCTGGCGGGATACTCCGCGGCCGCGATGCTGGGCAGTAGGTGGCTGCCCGACGACGCGCCGGCCGAGTTGGCGCGCGTCCGCTATGCGTCCCCAGCCGGAATCCGAGTGCACAGCGGAGCCCTCGCCCACGACGAGGTGACCGTGATCGGCGCGATGGACTGCACCACGGTGGCCAGAACCTGCTACGACATCGGTCGCGCCCTTCCGTTGGATACCGGCGTCATCCGTATCGACGCACTACTGAACGCCACCGGCGTACCCACTCATCACGTCGCGTCCATCGCGGAGCGCTACCCGGGAGCACGCGGTATCCGCGGCCTACGCAAGGTTCTGGATCTGGTGGACGCGGGAGCCGAGTCACCACAGGAAACCCGCCTGCGACTGCTTCTCATCCGGTCGGGCCTACCCCGGCCCACGACCCAGATTCCGGTCGGCCGCCGCCGCGTCGACATGGGCTGGCCGCAGTGGCGGGTCGGGGTCGAGTACGACGGTGAACATCACTGGTCTGACCCGCAGGCCTACGCCGCAGACATCGAGAGGCTAGATTTCCTGGCCGCCCAGGGCTGGGCGATCGTTCGGGTGAGCGCGGTTCAACTCCGATACCGGCAGGCGGCAATCGTCGGCCGGGCCCGTCGAGCACTCGAACTCGCCGGATATCGCGCCGACACTACGATTTGTGGCGCCTAGGAGCCGGTTCGGCGCCAGAAACCGTAGTCTCGACGCCGAAGGCGCCTACTTGACGAGGGTGAACTGCCCGATGTTGGTGATACCGCGGCGGAAGAAGTCGGCGCACCCAACCAGGTACTTCATGTACCGGTCGTAGACCTCCTGGCCCTGCATGGCGATCGCCTCGTCCTTGGCCGCCTCCAGGTTGGCCGCCCACATGTCCAGCGTGCGGGCGTAGTGCGGCTGCAGCAGGTGGATGCGCTGCAGATCGAAGCCGGTATCGGCGGCCAGCTTCTCGATGTCCTCGACGGCGGGCAGCTGGCCGCCTGGGAAGATCTCCTCGCCGATGAACTTCATGAACTTCAGATCGCTGAGCGTGACCTTGATGCCGTTGGTGCGGAAGAACTCCTGGGTGTGGGCCAGGATCGTGTGCAGCAGCATCCGGCCATCAGCGGGCAGGATGTCGTAGGCACGTTGGAAGAACAGCGGATAGCGCTCGGCCTTGAAGGCTTCGAACGCGCCGATGGAGACGATGCGATCGACGGGCTCGTTGAACTCTTCCCAGCCCTGCAGCCGGATCTCGACATTGCGCGTGGTCTCGACCTTGGCCAGCCGCGCACGGGCGTACTCGGACTGCGCCTTGCTCAGCGTGATGCCGATGACGTTGACGTCATAGTTGATGAGCGCTCGTTCCAGCGCGCCGCCCCAGCCGCAGCCGATGTCGAGCAGGGTCATCCCCGGCTCCAGCGCCAATTTGCCCAGCGCCAGGTCGAACTTGGCGTTCTGCGACTCGTCGAGGGTCATATCCTCGCGCTCGTAATAGCCGCAGGTATAGCCCATCGTGGGTCCGAGGAACAGCGCGAAGAAGTCGTTGGAGATGTCGTAGATGGACTGCGACTCCTCGTAATACGGCTCCAGACCGGACTCAACCTTCGACATACGAAAACAACCCCTGGTGTTGATCAGAAATGACGTTGGCAGGCGCTCACGGTTCAGCAGCCCCCGCATCGCATTGGACGACTTTACCCCATACGGCCCGGCCGGATAATTAGCCAAGCTCAGTAACTGTAGAAACCCTTACCCGACTTCTTGCCCAGGTGACCGGCCTCGACCATGCGCAGCAGCAACGGCGGCGGGGCGTACAGCGGCTCCTTGAACTCCTCGAACATCTTGTCCGCGATCAGCTTCAGGGTGTCGAGTCCGACCAGGTCGGACAACCGCAGCGGGCCCATCGGGTGCGACAGCCCGCCGACGACAGCGGTATCGACATCCTCGATGGTGGCGAAGCCGGCCTCGACCATGCGGACCGCCGACAGCAGGAAGGGCACCAGCAGCGCATTGACGACGAATCCGGATCGATCCGAACACCGCACCACCTGCTTGCCCAGCACGTTGGCGGCGAAGCCCTCGACCCGCGCCGCGGCGGCCTCGTCGGTGACCAGCGTCGAGATCAACTCGACCAGCGGCAGCACCGGCACCGGGTTGAAGAAGTGCAGGCCCAGCACCCGCTGCGGATTCTGGGTCGCCGCAGCGATCTTCATGATCGGAATGCTGGAGGTGTTCGACGCCAGCACGGCCTCGGGGTCGGTGATGACCCGATCGAGCTCGGCGAAGACCTTCGCCTTGACGTTCTCGTCCTCGACGATCGCCTCGATGGTCAGCTGGCGGTCGGCCATATCGGCCAGGCTGGTGGTGAACGCCAACCTCGCGATGGCCGCGTCGCGATCGGCCTCGCTGAGCTTGCCCTTGGCCGCGGCCCGGTCCAGCGACGCGGTGAGCCGCGCGCGCCCGGCGGTGATCAGATCGTCGTTGGGCTCGAAGACCAGGACCTGGGCTCCGGCCTTCGCACACACCTCGGCGATCCCGGCGCCCATCTGTCCGGCGCCGATGACACCCACGCGTTCGATGCTCAACTGATTCTCCTTGACTCCGGACAGCCGTCAGGCCCCGCCCGCGATGCACGGACGGGGCCTGACGCTATCAACCCGTGATGACGAAGCCTTAGTGGCTCAGGTTGTCGGTTCCACTTCGCAAGCTCAGTGGAACTGGCCCTCTTCGGTCGAACCCGCCAGCGCGGTGGTCGAGCTGGTCGGGTCCACGGTGGTGGCGATCCGGTCGAAGTAGCCGGCGCCGACCTCGCGCTGGTGCTTCGTCGCGGTGTAGCCGCGCTCTTCGGCGGCGAACTCGCGCTCCTGCAGCTCGACGTAGGCGCTCATCTGGTTGCGGGCGTAGCCGTAGGCCAGATCGAACATCGAGTAGTTCAGGGCGTGGAAGCCGGCGAGGGTGATGAACTGGAACTTGAAGCCCATCGCGCCCAGCTCGCGCTGGAACTTGGCGATCGTGTCGTCGTCGAGGTGCTGCTTCCAGTTGAACGACGGCGAGCAGTTGTAGGCCAGCATCTGGTCCGGGAACTCGCTCTTGACACCCTCGGCGAACTTCTTGGCCAGCTCCAGGTCCGGGGTGCCGGTCTCCATCCAGATCAGATCGGAGTACGGCGCGTAGGCCTTGGCGCGGGCGATGCAGGGCTCCAGGCCGTTCTTCACGCGGTAGAAGCCCTCGGCGGTGCGCTCGCCGGTGATGAACGGCTGGTCGCGCTCGTCCACATCGGAGGTGATCAGGGTGGCGGCCTCGGCATCGGTACGGGCGATGACCACGGTCGGCACGTCGGCCACGTCCGCCGCGAGGCGGGCCGAGGTCAGGGTGCGGATGTGCTGCTGGGTCGGGATGAGCACCTTGCCACCGAGGTGGCCGCACTTCTTCTCCGAGGCCAGCTGGTCCTCCCAGTGCGAACCGGCGACACCGGCGGCGATCATGGCCTTCTGCAGCTCGTAGACGTTCAGCGCACCGCCGAAGCCGGCTTCGCCGTCGGCGACGATCGGGGCCAGCCAGTTCTCGACCGAGGTGTCACCCTCGACCTTGGCGATCTCGTCGGCACGCAGCAGCGCGTTGTTGATGCGGCGGATGACCTGCGGCACCGAGTTCGCCGGGTAGAGGCTCTGGTCGGGGTAGGTGTGACCGGAGAGGTTCGCGTCACCGGCGACCTGCCACCCGGACAGGTAGATGGCCTTCAGGCCGGCACGCACCTGCTGCACGGCCATGTTGCCGGTCAGTGCACCGAGCGAGTTGACGAAGTCCATGTCGTGGAGCTGCTCCCACAGCACCTCGGCGCCACGGCGGGCCAGCGTCGCCTCTTCGACGACCGTGCCCTGCAGCGCGACGACGTCCTTGGGGGTGTAGGTGCGGGTGATGCCCTTCCAGCGGGGGTTGTGGTCCCAATCGTGCTGGATCTGTTCCGGGCTCTTCGGCGTGCCAACGGTGGACATGGTTGCTCCTATCGATTTCGGCAACTCGATTTGTTAACGCTGCAGCGATTTCCACTGAGCTGATGCTTCGAGCATGCCTCACGCCATATGCCCAGGTCCACCCGTTTCGCTTGCCAACTTCGTCCAATGCGCTCGGCCATTTTGCTAATTTTGCGAATCGGTGGTCCCGCTTTACCGGTTCAGAACCTACCGACGGGTAGGAGGTTTGCGCTGGTCAGTACGCCCGTACTGTTAAAAGGTGGGAGTCACCGATTGAAGATCGCCGCGACCGCTTTGGTCTCGTCGCCGACGGCATATGTGAGCGTTGTAACAGTCCGGTCGGCAAGATCCGGACCAAATCGATCCGTCGAACCCGCGGGGTAGGTGTGCCGGATGATCTCCAGGTCGTCGCCGAGCGCCACCGGCAGATCGTGCTCGATGGTCACCCGCAGCGGCCTTTCCAGCAGCTCCGGCCGGGTGCCGAGGAAGTCTTCGACGACGCTCCAGTACACCGAGTTGTTCATGTGGTCGAAGATGTCGATATCGCTGACGCGAACCGGATACGGCCGGATCTCCTCGGCGTCCGCACGGGCACCGGCCTGCAGGTAAGCCTTCCACCGGAGCCGGTCGACATCGGTGGTCCGGCGCAGACCGGACAGGAAGTCATCGGAGATCCGCGCCGGTCCCTGCGTCTCGGCGTTGATGTTGATCCAGAACGCCTCCGATTCCATGAGTCCGCGGCCGCGCTTTCCGTCTATGCGGACCCGCATCTCGCACCACCGATTCGACGTGCCCGAACACCAGCGCCGTAACCGCAGCATGTCCTTGAACTCGATCGGCCTGATCAGGTCGATCATGGTGCGCCGCACGATCCACAGCGGGTGGGTCTCCTCGTAGCCCATCTCCCGCAGCTGATCGGAACCGATGTCCTGGATGTGCCGGGTGGCGGCATCGAACTTCAGGCGACCGGTCCGGTCCACGTCGGCGACCCGCAGCGGCCACTGGGTGTCGAACACATCGGGGTGCGGATCGGGCACGGGCATCATGGTCTTGGCCAAGCCGGTCATTCCTCCAATATGGCCTGCGAAGAATGCAAAGCCAACCTTTGCACGTCTCATTACCCTGGACGGGTGGCAAAGACCTTCGTCGGATCGCGGATCCGTCAGCTGCGCCGGGAACGGGGCTTCAGCCAGGCCGCGTTGGCCCAGATGCTCGACATCTCCCCCAGCTACCTCAACCAGATCGAGCACGACGTCCGGCCGCTGACGGTGTCGGTGCTCCTACGCATCACCGAGGTGTTCGGCGTGGATGCCGGGTTCTTCGCCTCCCAGGACGACACCCGGCTGGTCGCCGAGCTTCGCGAGGTCACCCTGGACCGCGATGTGGACATCGACATCGACGCCGGTGAACTCGCCGATGTGGTCAGCGCCCACCCGGCCATCGCGCGGGCGATGGTCAACCTGCACCAGCGGTACCGGCTCACCACCACCCAGCTGGCCGCCGCCACCGAGGGCCGGTTCAGTACGTCGGAATCCGGCTCCGGCGCGATCACCATGCCACACGAGGAAGTCCGCGACTACTTCTACCAACGGCAGAATTACCTGCACGAACTCGACACCGCCGCAGAAGATCTGACCATCCGGATGCGCATGCACCGGGCCGAGCTGACCCGCGAACTCTCCGACCGGCTGACCCGCGTGCACGGGGTACGCATCGTGCGGCGCACCGATCTCGGCGACAACGTGTTGCACCGCTACGACCCGCAGACCCGCACCCTGCAGGTCGGCGACCACCTCTCCAGCGGACAGTTCGTCTTCAAGCTGGCCGCCGAGCTGGGTTACCTGGAATTCGGCGATCTGATCGACAAGCTGGTCGAAGACGGACATTTCACCAGCGACGAGTCGCGCACCCTGGCAAGGCTGGGCCTGGCGAACTATTTCTCCGCGGCAATCGTGCTGCCGTACAGACAGTTTCACGAGATCGCCGGCAACTTCCGCTACGACGTCGAGCGCCTCTCGGCGCACTACGCGGTGTCCTATGAGACCGTCGCGCACCGGCTCTCGACCTTGCAGCGGCCCGATATGCGCGGCGTCCCACTGTCATTCGTGCGCGTCGACCGGGCGGGCAACATGTCCAAGCGACAGTCGGCCACCGGTTTCCACTTCTCGTCCAGCGGCGGCACCTGTCCGCTGTGGAACGTCTACGAGACCTTCGCCAACCCGGGCAAGATCCTGGTCCAGATCGCCCAGATGCCCGACGGCCGCAACTACATGTGGGTGGCGCGCACCGTCGAACGCCGTGCAGCCCGTTACGGCCAGCCCGGGAAGACGTTCGCGATAGGCCTGGGTTGCGAGCTGCGCCACGCCCACCGGCTGGTCTACTCCGAGGGTCTGGACCTGGCGGGCGATCGGGTCACGGCCACCCCGATCGGCGCCGGCTGCCGGGTCTGCGAACGCGACAACTGCACCCAGCGCGCCTTCCCCGCCCTCGGTAAGGCGCTCGACCTCGACGAGCACCGCAGCACGGTGTCCCCGTATCTGGTGCGCACTACCTAGACTCGGGTGCGTGAGCGCCGATACCGCACCTGCCCGTATCCCGCCCGGCGGATTCCGTGAGCTCGGCCCGTTGAACTGGGCGATCGCCAAGATCGGCGCACGCGGCATCAGGGCCCCCAAATTCCACCTGTTCAACGTGCTCGGCCAGCATCGGTTGTTGTTCCTGGCCTGGCTGCCGTTCTCCGGGTATCTGCTCTATGCGGGCAAGCTGGATCGCAAGGATGCCGAGCTGGTGATCCTGCGGGTCGGGCACCTGCGCAATTGCGAGTACGAACTGCAGCAACACCGGCGGCTGGCGCGCAGCCGCGGCCTCAAGGCCGACGTGCAGGCCGCGATCTTCGAGGGCCCCGACGCCGACGGCCTGACCCCGCACCAGCGGGTGCTCATCGCCGCCACCGACGAGTTCGTCGTCACCCGGTCGATGTCCCCCGAGACCTGGAGCGCGCTGTCGAAGATCTACGACCGCGCGCAGATCATCGAGTTCTGCACGCTGGCCGGCCAGTACGACGCGCTGGCCGCGACCATGGAGACGCTGCGCATCCCCCTGGACTTCCCCGACTAGTGGGCTTTCTCGGCCATCACCACACAGTCACCGCCGAGCGCCTTGGCCTCGTACATCGCCCGGTCCGCGGCCGGGATGACACCGTCGAGCCCGGAGACCGGCTCGGTGCACACGGCCACCCCGATGCTGACGGTCACCCGCGGCTCGTCGGGGACGGCCACCGAGGCCCGGATCCGTTCGGCGACCCAGGGCGCCTGGTCGGCCATGATGCGGTCCACCACCAAGAACTCTTCCCCACCCCAGCGCACCACCACCGCGTGCGGGCAGACGCTGGCCCGAATCCGGCGGGCCGTGCGGATCAACACCTGGTCGCCGACGCCATGCCCGAGGTCGTCGTTGACCGCCTTGAAACCGTCGACGTCGATCAGCAGGGCGCACAGATCGGTATCGGGTGGCGCCGAGTCGTTGAGGCGGCGCACCGCGGCATCGAGGCCGCGCCGGTTGGTCAGTTCGGTCAAGGGGTCGGTCACGGACTGGATGGAGCTGCTCTGCAACAGCCAGAACCCGAACTGCAGCGCGGGCAGGATGCACACCGTGACCGCCAGCGCGATCACCGAACGTGACACGGCGACCTGCAGGCCGTAACCGTCGGAGCTCAGCACCATCCACACCGCGATGCCCAGCACCGACACCACGCACCAGAGAATGTGGGCGACATGCAGCTTCGGTCCGTGGAAGAAGACGACGTAGCCACCCGCACACAGCAGGATCGGGATACCCGACATCGCCAGGTTGGGATCGCCGAACAACAATGCCGACAGCGTCATGATGACGTCCACATAGGCGACCAGCAGCGCCGAGACGCGTTCGCTGGGCCAGGGCCGCAGCGCCCAGCGCGCCGACCATGCCAGCGAGCCGATAGACACCACCGCCCAACCGGCCCGGATCAGTGTCGTGTCGTTGACCGGAGGTAAGAACACGTTGATCGCACCGAGCACGCCCAGGACCGCGCCGATGCCTGCGATCAGGTAGCGCAGAACGGGAAGCATCCCACGGCTACGCAGGAACTCGGTGCGCCACTCGTAGTCGTCACGCTGACGCCACCATTGAAGAAGTAGGTCACCCCGTGCGCCATCCCCCACGGGGTCATTCTTACCGAAAGCAAACGTCTACAAGTACGTGACGGCCAGAACTGTCAGCGTCAGCAACATCGGCGCGACGGGAACCGACCACAGGAACGCCGTGGCGACCCGGTCCTTGCGTTGGTGGGCCCGCCAGCCCAGGGCGGCGATGACACCCGACAGCACGGTGATCACACCGGACACGACGAGCACCCAGAACGGGACATCGCTGGTGTTGATCGCCAGCGAGATGGCCACCAGCCACAGGATGTGGCCGAGCACCAAGCCGCCGATGGCGGAGACGATCACTGCCCTGGTCGGCACGCGCTCCCCGTCAGAAGTTGATCATGTGGCCGGCCAGGCCGTGGATGGCTTCCTGCAGTGCCTCCGACAGCGTCGGGTGGGTGTGCACGTTGCGGGTCAGCTCGTTGACGGTCAGGTCCCACTTCTGGGCCAGCGTCAGCTCGGGCAGCAGTTCGGACACATCGGGTCCGATGAGGTGCCCACCGATCAGCTCGCCGTACTTGGTATCGGCGATCAGCTTGACGAAGCCGGTCGGATCGGCGAGGCCGTGCGCCTTGCCGTTGGCGGTGAAGGGGAACTTCGCCACCTTGATGTCATATCCCTCGGCCTTTGCCTGCTCTTCGGTCAGCCCGAAGCTGGCCACCTGCGGCTGGCAGAAGGTGGCACGCGGCATCATCCGGTAGTCACCCAGGGTCAGCGTCTCGGCGCCGCCGATGGTCTCGGCGGCCACCACGCCCTGGGCCTCGGCGACGTGGGCGAGCTGCAGCTTGCTGGTGACATCGCCGATCGCATAGATGTGCGGGACGCTGGTGCGCATGTGGTCGTCGATGTCGATGGCCTTGCGCTCGGTGAGCGCGACCCCGGTGTTCTCCAGTCCGTAGCCCTCGATGTTGGGGGCGAACCCGATGGCCTGGAGCACCTTGTCGGCCTTGAGGTCCTCGGTCTTGCCGTCCTTGCTGACGGTGACGGTGACCTCGTCGCCAGAATCGGTGATGGACTCGACCTTGGTGCCGGTCAGGATCTTCACGCCCAGCTTCTTGTACTGCTTCTCGATCTCCTTGGAGACCTCGGCGTCCTCGTTGGGCAGCGCGCGCGGCAGGAACTCGACGATGGTGACGTCGACGCCATAGTTCTTCATCACGTAGGCGAACTCCATGCCGATGGCACCGGCGCCGGCGATGATGATCGAGGAGGGCAGCTCACGGGTCATGATCTGCTTCTCATAGGTGACGACGTTCTCGGACAACGAGGTGCCCGGCACCAGGCGCACCGACGAGCCGGTGGCGATGATGGCGTTGTCGAAGGTGACCTGTTCGGTACCGCCTTCGTTGAGGTCGACGGTGATGCTGTTGGCATCGGTGAACTTGCCGTAGCCGTGGATCTCGGTGATCTTGTTCTTCTTCATCAGGAAGTGCACACCGGCCACGCGGCCGTCGGCGACCTTACGGCTGCGATCGAAGGCGGCTCCGAAATCGAAGCTCGCCTCCCCGCTGATGCCGAAGGTCTTGGCCTCCTTGGTGAAGATGTGAGCCAGCTCGGCGTTGCGCAGCAGCGCCTTCGACGGGATGCACCCGACGTTCAGACAGACACCACCCCAGTACTTGGGTTCGATGATCGCGGTGTTGAGACCGAGCTGGGCGGCGCGGATGGCAGCCACGTATCCGCCCGGGCCGGCTCCGAGTACGACGACGTCATAATGGGTCACGAGGACCAGCTTATCGCCGTTGCCCATCGGGTCGAATGGCGACCGCGATTGGTTGCCAGGCAAGATGGGTACGTTCAGTCGAGCAAAAACCCATCCGGGTCTCGGGCTGTACCGAATACCTTGAGATGTGCCGCTCTTCGACCAGGAAGTTGGATCCCATGGCCAAGAACATGACCCCCCATTTTGAGGACGTCCAGGCACATTACGACCTGTCAGACGACTTTTTCCGGTTGTTCCTCGACCCCACGCAGACCTACAGCTGCGCGTACTTCGAGCGCGATGACATGACTCTGGAAGAGGCCCAGTACGCGAAGATCGACCTCTCCCTCGGCAAACTCGGCCTCCGGCCGGGCATGACTCTGCTCGATATCGGTTGTGGTTGGGGCGCCACGCTGCGCCGCGCAGTCGAGAAATACGACGTCAACGTCATCGGCCTGACGCTGTCCAAAAACCAGGCCGAACACGTGCAACGCAGCTTCGATGCCATGGACTCCACCCGTGAGCGGCGCGTGATGTTGCAGGGCTGGGAGCAGTTCAGCGAGCCGGTCGACCGCATCGTCTCGATCGGCGCGTTCGAGCACTTCGGTTTCGACCGCTACCAGGACTTTTTCCGGATGACCTACGACGCACTGCCGGCCGATGGTGTGATGATGCTGCACAGCATCTGCAACTTCAGCCGCGAGGCCGTGCAGGAGAAGGGCATCCCGTTGACGATGGATGGGGTCCGTTTCGCGAAGTTCATCTCCGAGGAGATTTTCCCGGGTGGTCGGCTGCCCACCAGCGAGATGGTGCAGCAGTACGCCACCGACACCGGCTTCACCCTGACCCGCGAGCATTCCCTGCAGCAGCACTACGCCATCACCCTGGATCACTGGGCCGAAGCGCTGGAGCCGCGCCGCGAGGAGGCCATCGCGATCCAGTCCCAAGAGGTCTACGACCGGTACATGAAATACCTGACCGGCTGCGCCGATCTGTTCCGCAACGGCCAGATCGACGTCGTCCAGTTCACCCTCGAAAAGGGTGCGAAGGGCTGAGCCGACGGCCCGCCCACCCCATACGCCACCGCCGTTCGCGCGGCCAGGAAGGCAGCAGCTCATGCCCAAGGATCTGACCCCGCACTTCGCCGACGTCCAGGCCCATTACGACCTGTCCGACGAGTTTTTCCGGTTGTTCCTCGACCCCACGCAGACCTACAGCTGCGCGTACTTCGAGCGCGATGACATGACCCTGGAAGAGGCCCAGCTCGCCAAGATCGACCTCGCGCTCGGCAAATTGGGCCTCCAGCCGGGGATGACACTGCTCGATATCGGCTGCGGCTGGGGCGCCACCATGCGCCGCGCCGTCGAGAAATACGACGTCAGCGTCATCGGCCTGACGCTGTCCAAAAACCAGGCCGAACACGTCCAACGCAGCTTCGATGCCATGGACTCCACCCGCGAGCGGCGCGTCTTGCTGCAGGGCTGGGAGCAGTTCAGCGAGCCGGTCGACCGCATCGTCTCGATCGGCGCGTTCGAGCACTTCGGTTTCGACCGCTACCAGGATTTCTTCCGGATGACCCATGACGCCCTGCCCGACGACGGCATCATGCTGCTGCACACCATCTGCGCGTTCAACCCGGCGAAAGCGAAAGAAGAGGGCATCCCCGTCACCTTCGAACTCGCGCGGTTCGTGAAATTCATCATCACCGAGATATTTCCCGGAGGTCGTCTGCCGTCGGTCGAGATGGTCGAGGAGGTCTCGGCGGCCGGTGGCTTCGCGCTCACCCGGCGGCAGTCGCTGCAGCCGCACTATGCGCTGACGCTGGACCGTTGGGCGCAGGCCCTCGCCGCCCACCGCGAGCAGGCCATCGAGATCCAGTCCGAAGAGGTCTACGACCGCTACATGAAGTACCTCACCGGCTGCGCCGAGACATTCCGCAAACGGCAGACCGATGTCGTTCAGTTCACCTTGCGCAAGCTCGCCAGCTGACGGGCGTCAACACGCTCTGATCGGGTCGCCCTGACGGTTCAGCGCGGAGCCGCGGGCACCGGGCAGGCCTCGGCCGCTTCGGCCACGATCCGGGTCTCCCGGTCGTCCGGGCGTGCGCCCGCTTCGTAGCGGGCACCGGTGATCGGCGGGTGCGCGGCGAGCTCGTCGAGTTCGGAGTCGGTGAACACCCGCCCACGGCTCAGAAAGCGCTTACCTTCCGGGGACTCCAGACTGAACCCGCTGCCGCGCCCTGGGACCACGTCGATGATCAACTGGGTGTGCTTCCAGACGTCGAACTGTGGACCCGAGATCCAGACCGGCACCCCGGCCCCGACATCGAGCACGGCCAGCAGGATGTCGCGATCGCCGACGATGAAATCGCCCTCGGGGTAACACATCGGCGACGAACCGTCACAGCAGCCGCCGGACTGGTGAAACATCAATGCCCCGTGCTGGTTCTGCAGGGTGGCCAGCAGATCGGCGGCCGGCGCGGTGATGAGGGCTCGGCTGGTCATATTCCAAGGCTACGCGCAGGGTATGAATGTCTGTGTGACTTCTGCCGACTCCCCCGCCGACCCGTACCTCTGGCTCGAAGACGTCACCGGCGACGCCGCCCTGGACTGGGTTCGCAGCCACAACGAACCCACGCTGGCACAGCTGAGTGGTGACGAGTTCGAGGCGATGCGCGCCGAGGCCCTTGAGGTCCTCGACACCGATGCCCGCATCCCCTATGTCCGCCGGCGCGGCGAGTATCTCTACAACTTCTGGCGCGACGAGACCAATCCGCGCGGGTTGTGGCGGCGTACGACGCTGGAGAGTTATCGCACCGAGCAGCCGGACTGGGACGTCGTCATCGACGTGGATGAACTGGCCCGCGCCGACGACACCAACTGGGTGTGGGCCGGCGCCGATGTCATCGAACCCGACCACAGCCTGGCCCTGATCAGCCTCTCCCGGGGTGGGGCCGACGCCGTCGTCGTACGCGAATTCGACATGCGCACACGTGCATTCGTCCCCGGCGGTTTCGAGCTGCCGGAGGCCAAGACCCAGATCAGCTGGGAGGACGAAGACACCCTGCTGGTCGGCACCGATTTCGGCGAAGACTCGTTGACCGACTCGGGCTACGCCCGGCTGGTCAAGCGGTGGCTCCGCGGCACCCCGCTGGCCGATGCGGTCCAGGTGTTCGCGGGCGAGCGGACCGACGTCATCGTCGCGGCATCGGTGGACCGCACACCCGGCTACCAGCGGACCTTGATCAGCCGCGCGGTCGACTTTTTCAACGATGAGATCTACGAGTTGCGCGGCGAGCAACTGGTGCGCATCGACGCACCGACCGACGCCTCGCTGTCGGTGCATCGCGACTGGCTGCTCATCGAGCTGCGCACCGACTGGGACAACTACCGGGCCGGCTCACTACTGGCCGCCGACTACGACGAGTTCCTCTCCGGCGCAAAGAATCTCACGGTCGTCTTCGAGCCCGACGAACGGACCAGCCTGCACCAGTACTCGTGGACCCGCGACAAGCTGGTGCTGGTCACGCTGGCCGATGTCGCCAGCCACGTGCAGATCGTCACACCGGGGACATGGACCGCGGTCGACCTGGCCGGTGTGCCGCCCAACACCAACACCGTCATCGCGGGCGCGGACTCCGATGGTGACGAGATCTTCCTGGACTCAAGCGGTTTCCTGACACCATCGCAGTTGCTGCACGGTACCGCCGACGGACCGGTCAGCCCGATCAAGGCGGCGCCCGGGTTCTTCGACACCACCGGACTGCAGGTCAGCCAACACTTCGCGACCTCGGCCGATGGCACCTCCATTCCCTATTTCGTGGTCGACCGCCCCGGCGTGACGGGGCCGACGCTGCTGGGCGGGTACGGCGGATTCGAGGTGTCGCGCACGCCCGGATACGACGGCGTGCTCGGTCGGTTGTGGCTGGCCCGCGGCGGCACCTACGTGCTGGCCAACATCCGCGGCGGCGGTGAGTACGGACCGGGCTGGCATACCCAGGCCATGCGCGAGGGCCGGCACCTGGTCGACGAGGACTTCGCGGCGGTGGCCGGCGATCTGGTCGCGCGCGGGATCACCACGGTGGATCGCCTCGGCGCCCAGGGCGGCAGCAACGGCGGATTGCTGATGGGCATCATGCTGACCCGTTACCCGGATCGTTTCGGCGCCCTGGTCTGCAGTGTCCCGCTGCTGGACATGAAACGCTTCCACCTGTTGTTGGCAGGCGCCTCCTGGATGGCCGAGTACGGCAACCCCGATGATCCCGAAGACTGGGAGTTCATCTCCAAATACTCGCCCTACCAGAACATCTCGGCCGATCGGACGTACCCGCCGATCCTGATCACCACGTCGACCCGCGATGATCGCGTGCACCCGGGGCATGCCCGCAAGATGACCGCGGCGCTGGAGGAAGCCGGGCACCCGGTGAGCTACTACGAGAACATCGAGGGCGGCCATGGCGGCGCGGCGGACAACTCGCAGGCGGCGTTCCGCTCGGCGCTGATCTACCGCTATCTGTGGCAGACCATCGGTCGTTGACCGACTATGACGGTTGACGACTGGGCGGAGATCGCTCTGATCGGCGCGTTTGTCGCCGCAGCAGCTGCGATCTTCGCCGACTGCGTCAAACGCCGATCCGTGGCTCGCGCCGTGTACTGGACATGTGCCTACATCGGCGTCAGCTGCGTGGCCCTCTCGATGGTCCCGATGGGCTGGTACCACGTCATCGGCTTCACCATGTTCGGCATCGTGGTCGCCATCGGTTACGCCTACGTCGAGACGCCGTTCATCAAGGTCGGTGGCCGCGTCTACTCCGCCGAGGTACGGCACGCACGCCCCGACCCGACCGACGGTGAGGAACCAGATCTTTCCTCTCCCAAAGAATCCGAGACCTACGACGGTCGCCACTCGGCGGCCTACACCTGGTGGTTGATGGCCACGGGATCATGCTTGACGGCCCTCGCATTGATCGCAACCGGTTGGCGGCCCGCGTCATTCGTGCTCGTGGCGATCGGAGCGGGCTTCGCGGTATTCCTCGGCCTCGATGACGGCTCCCGCGGTTTCCCGTACGCTCGCGGCCACCGGTTGCCCTTCCGCATCGCCGCGGTCGCCTCGCTGGCGGGTGCGGGTATCCCGCTGTGGTGCTATCTCTGGGGCTACCGGCGAGGATCGCGCAACCCCGGCTACGGCAAACACGACGCAGCCCGCAAAAGGCTACGAAGGCGTCGACGCTAGGCTGGCGCCGATGTCCGGGCTCACGGTGTTCAAGCGCTACCTCGTCATCCAGGCGATGACGCTGGTGTGCGGCATCGTCGGGCCGATCTTCCTGTTCGTCTACTTCGCCGCCCAACCCGATGCCACGATCAAGTGGATGTACTGGGCCGGGCTTGTCGTCACCGTCGCCGACATCCTCATCGCGCTCGGGATCACCGAGGCGCTCACCCGTCGCTCTGACGCATAACGTATCCGCGGAGCGCAGCGCTTCCGTACGCTGATGCCCATGAGCCGACTATCCAGCGTCGATGCAGCCTTCTGGTTCGCTGAAACCAACGGTTGGCACATGCACATCGGCGCCTGTGCGGTGTGCGATCCAACGGACGCACCGGATTTCACCTTCGAGAGGGTCCGCGATCTGGTCGCTAGCCGGTTGCCAGAATTGCCGCAGCTTCGGTGGCGCGTCACCGGATCCCCGATGGGATTGGACCGGCCGTGGTTCGTCGAGGACGACGACCTGGATATCGATTTCCACATCCGGCGGATCGCGGTGCCCGCCCCCGGCGGCCGTAAGGAATTCGACGAGCTCGCCGGGCGACTGATGTCCTACAAACTCGACCGGTCCAAGCCGCTGTGGGAACTGTGGTGGATCGAGGGTCTTCGCGACGGACGTGTCGCGATCATCACCAAGATGCACCACTCCGTCGTCGACGGCGTCTCCGGTGCCGGTCTGACCGAGATCCTCTTCGACGTCACGCCCGAGCCCCGCCCGCCGGCCGTCGACGTGGACCGTTCCCTGGTCGGCAAGCGGCTGCCGCGACCCGAACTGCAGCTGATCAACGATCTGATCAACATCGGCGTGAAGACGCCATACCGGATCGCCCGTCTGGTCGAACAGACGGTGCGCCAACAGATCGCGGTGCGCAACATCGACAACAAGCCGCCACGCTATTTCGATTCTCCGACAGTCCGATTCAACGCCCCGATCTCGCCGCACCGACGGGTGGCCGGGGCCCGGGTACCCCTCGAGCGGGTGAAGAAGGTCAAGGAGGCCTACGGGGTCAAGCTCAACGATGTCGTCCTCGCCCTGGTTTCCGGGGCGATGCGCGACTATCTCAAGGAGCGCGACGAACTACCGGACAAGTCGCTGGTATCCCAGGTGCCGGTGTCCACCCGCACCGATGCCGACAACGCCGTGGGCAACCAGGTGTCGGCGATGACCGTCGTCCTGGCCAGCGATATCGCCGACCCGGCCGAACGCATCAAGAAGATCTACGCCTACACCCAGGGCGCCAAGGAGATGGCCAAGGCGCTGACCGCCAACCAGATCATGGGCTACACCGAGACGACGCCACCCGGTCTGCTGGCACTGGCATCACGGGCATATGCGGCCAGCGGGATCGGCAGTTCGATCGCACCGATGAACGTGGTGATCAGCAACGTGCCGGGACCGCCGTTTCCGCTGTATCTGGCGGGAGCGAAGGTGGAGAGCCTGATGCCGCTGGGGCCGCTGCTGTTCGACGTCGCGCTCAACGTCACGTGCTTCAGTTACTGCGACTCGGTCGATTTCGGGTTCATCACGACCCCGGAGGTGGCGGCGGACATCCACAAGATGGCCGATCTGATCGAACCGGCGCTCTACGACCTGGAGGTGGGTGCCGGTCTGGCCGAACCACGACCGGGCAAGCGGGTGCCGCCCCGCGGGCGCAGGTGAGCGTCACCGTTTCCGGTTGACCGGCACTTCTTCCCGACGGGCTCCCCCGAGCCCGCTGAGCAGGGACACGATGACGCCGATGATCACGACGCCGCCGCTGATGGTCAGCGTGAGATTGAGCCAGACGTGCATGCTGGAGATGGCGTGCTCGACCATGACCTCGGCGATCTCACGGATGTTGCCCGTGGTGCGGTCCAGCGCGCCGTCGACGTAACGGCGGCCGATCTCGATACCCGCCCAGCCGGCCGCACCGACCAGCAGGCCCGAAACCCCCAGCGCCCCAAGCATCTTGCCGCGCCGACGTGACGCGGCCAGCGTGAGTAACGCGAACACCCCGGTCAGCACCGCCACCGCGATGCTCGCCCACGGCCCCCACACCGCGGCGGGGCGCAGCTGTCCGGGACGCAGTCCGCCGGAGGCGTCCTGGGTGATCGCGACCTGCAGATCCTGCGGTGGCTGTACACCGAAATCGGCCAGCGTCTGGCGGATCGAACCGTCGTCGAGCATCGGGGACAGGTCCACCACCCATCGGCCCTGCGCGTCGTTGGTGAACAGCCAGCGGTGTGCGACCCGGTTGATCGCGGCGAACTGTCCGCCGAACACGTCGCTGGAGGTGTAGCCGTTGGCGGCGGCGCCGATCAGGGTCGCCTGGGTGCCCGAGGTTCCGGTGGCTGCCGTGATCCGGTCGGTCAGCTCCGCGGCCATCGGCTGCTGCAGTGCGCTGTCCTTGGCCGCCGAGGCCGCGAGGTCGGCGTAGCCGTCCTCGCTGACGACGTGCTGCTGGACCCACAGCGCCGGCAGCGTGACGGCAAGCCCGGCCGTGGTGACCAGCCAGAGCAGAGCGGCCAGCAGAGAACGCATGCCGCCCCTTTCATGATCAATCCGATAGCGCGCGTCCCACGATCAGCGGATCGGGCCTGCCGACCACCTCGTAGTCCTTGTTGTCGTAGTCGAACTTACTCAGGACATGGCGCATCGCGTTGATCCGCGCGCGTTTCTTGTCGTTACTTTTCACCACGGTCCACGGTGCGGTCTCGGTGTCCGTCCAGGAGAACATGTCTTCCTTGGCCGCGGTGTAGTCACCCCATTTGTCCAGCGATGCCAGATCGGTCGGCGAGAGCTTCCACTGCCGCACCGGGTCCACCTGGCGGATGGTGAACCGGGTCCGCTGCTCGTTCTGGGTCACCGAGAACCACAGCTTGGTCAGGCTGATGCCGTCGTTGACCAGCATCTGCTCGAACAGCGGGGTCTGCCGGATGAACTCTGCGTGCTGCTTGGATGAGCAGTAGCCCATCACCCGTTCGACGCCGGCCCGGTTGTACCAAGACCGGTCGAAGAGCACGATCTCACCGGCGGCGGGCAGATGCTGCACGTAGCGCTGGAAGTACCACTGGGTGCGTTCCTTCTCGGTGGGCTTCTCCAGGGCGACCACCCGGGCACCGCGCGGATTGAGATGCTCCATGAACCGCTTGATGGTCCCGCCCTTGCCTGCGGCGTCGCGGCCCTCGAAGACGATGACGTGCCGCAGACCGTTGGCCTGGCTCCACTTCTGCAGCTTGAGCAGTTCGATCTGCAGCAGCCGCTTCTGCTCCTCGTACTCGGCGCGGTTCATCCGCTCGTCGTAGGGATAGTTCTCCCGCCAGGTGTCGACCACGTCGCCGCTGGGCAGCAGCACCAATTCGGGGTCGTCGTCGTCATCGTCACGGACGGCGTAGCCGGCGGCATCCAGAGTCACCGGCCGAAGCTATCCACCCGGACGTACGTGACGGTGACGCCCGGGTGAACAGCAGGGGTATTACTTGGCTTCGCGGCGCGGACGGATCTGGGCGAACTTGGTCATCAGCTTGTTGCCGCGAGCCAGCGCCTTGACGGTGTGGTTGTAGTAGTTGCTACCTGCCCCCGCCGCGGTGCGCGGCACGACGACCGTCTCCTGACGGCAGAACTTGCGCACCCCGTCGAGACCGCCGAACCGCGCGCCGATACCCGAGGTCTTCCAGCCACCCATCGGGGCGGTCGGCAACATCAGGTTGGAGATCACGTCGTTGACGTTGACGGCACCGCACTCCAGCTGGACGGCCACATCCTTGGCCCGCTCGACATCCTTGGAGAACACCGAGGCACTCAGGCCGTAGGGGCTGTCGTTGGCCAGCCGGACCGCCTCGCCGACCGAGGACACCTTCATGATCGGCAGCGTCGGCCCGAAGGTCTCCTCGGACATACACAGCATCGAATGGTCGACGTCGACGAGCACCGTCGGCGGGTAGAAGCTGCCCTTGCCCTCGGGGCGTTTGCCGCCGGTGAGCGCCTTGGCGCCCTTGGCCAGCGCGTCGTCGACATGGCGCGCGGTGACGGCGACCTGCGACTCGTCGATCAGGGCACCGAAGTCGAATCCCGCACCCGCGCCCATCTTCAGGTTCTCCACCGCCTTGACGACGGCCGCGACGAACTGGTCGTAGACCGAGTCCATGACATACACCCGCTCCACCGAGACGCAGGTCTGCCCGGCATTGAACATCGCCCCCCACACCGCGGCGTTGGCCGCCAGCGGGATATCGGCGTCATCGAGGACGATCATCGGGTCCTTGCCGCCGAGTTCAAGGCTGACCGGGGTGAGCCGGCGGGCGGCCCGCTCCATCACCTTGACGCCGGTGGCGCTCGATCCGGTGAACTGGATGTAATCGGAGGAGTCGATGACCGCCTCGGCAACCTCACGTGCGCCCTGGGCCAGTGCCAATACCTCGGGGGCGCCGCAGTCGATCCAGCCGCGCAGCAGCACCTCGGCGGTCAGCGGCGTGCGCTCGGAGGGCTTGAGCAGCACCGCGCACCCGGCGGCCAGCGCGCCAACGGCGTCCATCAGGGCATTGGCGACCGGGTAGTTCCACGGCGCGATGATGCCCACGACCGCCCGGGGCCGGTAGTGGACGGCGATCTTCTTGACCGACAGGAAGGGCAGCGGCGCGGGACGGGGATCGGGCGCCATCGCCTTCTCCACCGTCTTGATGTAGTAGGACAGGATGATGCTGATCAACAGCACTTCCTGGACGGCATCGGTGGTCGATTTACCGGTCTCGGCGATCAGCAGTCGCTCGATTTCGTCACGGTGCTCGTCGAGCCATACGGCGTAGCGGGCCAGCACCTTGGCCCGCCCCTTGGCGCCGCGCGCCTCCCAGCCCTGCTGGGCTTCGCGCAGGCCGGCGGCGATCTGGGGTACGTCGGCAGGATTGGTCCAGCGCACCTGGCCTGCGACCGCACCGGTTGCTGGATTCAGGATGGTCGACACGTCGGAACGGTCTGCTGTTGCAGTCATAGGCACATGCTAGCCCCGGGCTGTGACGAATCTCGCACCGGGGTTGACACCTGTCAAGTTCGGGTCAGTCCGACCGGAGCGTGCCGCGGATGTACTTGGCCTGACCGAGGTGCTGAGCACAGTCGTCGACGATGCTGACCAGTCGCGCGGACGTCGTCACCGGCGGGTCCCACCCGTCGTCGACGATGCGGGCCAGTTCGGTGTCATCGACGGTCGCGATGTACTCCAGACTCATCTTGTGC
Organism: Arthrobacter sp. SLBN-53; assembly: GCF_006715585.1. Classification (NCBI taxonomy): domain Bacteria; kingdom Bacillati; phylum Actinomycetota; class Actinomycetes; order Micrococcales; family Micrococcaceae; genus Arthrobacter; species Arthrobacter sp. SLBN-53. Next base: position 3,544,788 of record NZ_VFNN01000001.1, on the reverse strand, counting down.
ACGGCGTGGTAGTAGCCGGCGAGCAGATCAGCCGGGGCGCGCACCTTGGCCACCTCATCCGGCGTATGCCCGTACCCCATGTCGTTGCCGGGCAGGTCCAGCGCGAACCGTTCCCGCCACCCGTCGCGGGTCCAGATCTGCTCGGTGCCTGCGATATCGCACACCTGAAGATCCTGGCCCCGGGCGCTGTGCCACACCAGCCACGCGATGCTGTTGGCCCCGGGCACCGGCTGCCAGGACGAGACCTCGTCGGACAGCCCGTCGGTCACCTCGTCGGCATGCTCGATGAGCCGGTTGAAGGCATCGCGCAGCAGTTCCCTCGCAGCATCAGACATGGCGGGAAGGTACCCGGGGCAGCACGGCCCTAAGCGGCACCATGGAACACCGCCTCGACATTGTTGCCGTCCGGATCACGGACGAACGCCCCGAAGTAACCGGGGTGATACTCGGGCCACAGCCGGGGTGCGTGCAGCGATTCCGCGCCGGCCTCCAGTGCCGCGTCGTGGAACGCGCGCACCGCGTCGGTGCCGGCGGCCTGGAACGCGATATGTGTCTCCCGGTTCGGGCCCGTCGCCTCCCCCGAGTTCATATCCGAGATCCAGAAGTCGGGCTTGCCCGCGACGCCGTAGCCGATCGCGACATCGAAATCCATCTGCCGGGTGAACCCCAGCACGCCGAGCACCTTGTCGTAGAAGGCCTTCGACCGCTCCCAATCCGCGCAGTTGATTCCAAAGTGATCTATCACGAGGCGACCGTACATTCGAGGTATGACATATGAGGGCGACGCGAAGACATTCGATCTGGTCATCCGCGGCGGCACCGTCGTCGACGGGCTGGGCGGTGAGCCCTATGTCGGCGACATCGCCATCGCCGACGGCGTCATCCGCGCGATCGGTGCCGTCGACGCCCCCGGTGACCGCGAGATCGATGCCACCGGATTGCACGTCACGCCCGGATTCGTCGACCTGCACACCCATTACGACGGGCAGGCCATCTGGAGCGACCGCATGACACCGTCCTCGGCGCACGGTGTCACCACCGCGCTGATGGGCAACTGCGGTGTCGGGTTCGCGCCGTGTCGACCCGAGGACCACGACACGCTGGTCGACGTCATGGCCGGTGTCGAGGACATCCCCGGCGTGGTCATGGTCGACGGCCTGCCCTGGACGTGGGAGACCTTCCCGGAGTTCCTCGACGCGCTGGATTCGCGACAGCGGGATATCGATGTGGCCGCCTTCCTGCCGCACTCCCCGTTGCGGGTCTATGTGATGGGCAAGCGCGGGGTGGACCGTGAACTTCCCACCCCCGAGGATCTGGCCATGATGCGCAAGCTGGCCGAGGAAGCCGTCCGTGCCGGCGCCGTCGGATTCGCCTCATCGCGGCTGACGCTGCACAAAACCGCGGGCGGACAACCCATTCCGAGTTACGAGGCGCAGCACGCCGAGATCGAGGCCATCGCCCGCGGCGTCGACGATGCCGGTGGCGGGCTGCTGCAGTTCGTGCCCGACCTGATGGCCGGGGACTACGAGGGTGCGTTGAAGGCCGTCTTCGATGTCGCCGCCGAGGTCGGGCTGCCGGTGACCTTCACCCTGGCGATCGGCAACGCCGGCCCGCCGCTGCATCTCGATGCCCTGCGGATGGTCGAGAAGGCCAATGCGCAGGCAGGCCCAGATGGACCTTTGGTGACCGGGCAGATCTTCCCGCGGCCGATCGGCCTGGTGCTCGGCCTCGAGCTCTCGGGCAACCCGTTCGTGATGTACCCGTCCTACCGGGAGATCGCCGACCTGCCGCTGGCCGAGCGGGTCGCGCTGATGCGCACACCCGACGTGCGCGCACGCATCCTCACCGACACGCCGGCCTCGGACGGACACCCCTTGATGTTCGCCGCCCAGGCCTGGGACTACATGTATCCACTGGGCGATCCGCCCAATTACGAACCCTCACCCCAGGATTCGATCGGCGCGCGGGCCAAGGCCCGCGGTGTCGATCCCCTCGAAGAAGCCTATGACCGGCTGCTCGACGACGACGGGCACGCCATGCTGCTGGTGACGCTGGCCAACTTCCGCGACCATTCACTGGACACGGTGGCCGAACTGATCCAGCGCGATGACATCGTGCTCGGCCTCGGCGACGGTGGCGCCCATTACGGGATGATCTGCGACGCAAGCTTTCCCACCTACATGCTGACCCATTGGGTGCGCGACAGGCCCTCCGGTCGGCTGCCGTTGCCGCAGGTCATCCGCGAGTTGACCGCGGTACCGGCGCGGATCGCCGGGATGGCCGACCGGGGCAGGCTGGCGGTCGGCTACAAGGCCGATGTGAACATCCTCGACACCGCCGCCATGCGATTGCACCGCCCGACGGTCAAGGCGGATCTGCCCGCCGGCGGTCGCCGACTCGACCAGGCCGCCGAGGGTTATGTCGCCACGATCGTGTCCGGGGAGGTCATCGCCGAGCACGGTGTGCCGACGGCGGCGCGGCCAGGGCGACTGGTCCGCGGCCGGCAGAAGGCGCCGACCGCATGAGCGTGAAGGTCGATCTGGACAAGCTCGCCGAGACCCTCGCCGATTTCCCGTTCGGCTATCTGATCACCGTCGGCGACGATTTCCGCGCACACACGGTTGCTGTCACCCCGGTACTCGCCGACGGCGTCTTCACGATCGGGCCGCTGGGCAACACCACCCGCCGCAATGCGCAATCGCACGAGGCCGTCACCGTGGTGTGGCCGCCCCGGGAGCCGACCGGGTACTCGCTGATCGTCGACGGCACCGCCCAGGTCATCGAGGACGGTGTGCGTCTGACCCCCACTCGCGCTGTGCTGCACCGAAGTGCGATCGAGCCGGGCGCCGGCACCGACCCCGGCGGCCTGCACGACTGCGTCCCGCTCAAGCACTGAGTTATCCACAGGGCGACGGCGAGGGCTGTCGTGCGGCTTGCGTGTGAGCTGAGATCGGAGTGTGGCCGGAATCGAACGTGCCCTCGCGGCGAACGGCGGGGTGCTGTCGGCGGCACAATTGCGTGCGGCGGGGGTAGCGCAACCGCCGACCTGGATGCGGCTGCGACGCGGTTGGTACGCCAGCCCGTCCGCGGATCCGCAGGTGGTTCGCGCCGTATCGGCCGGCGGCGTCCTCGGCTGCACCTCGGCGTTGCGCCTGGGTCGAGTCTGGATTCTCGATCCGGCGCTACACGTGCGCTATTCCAAACGTGCGCGCCGCCCCGGCGTGCGGTCCTGCCACCCATACCGCCTCGACCCACCGATCGTCGCGGCCGTCGACCCGGTCGACATCGCAGTGGCCTCGGCGGCCAATTGCCTCGACGCCGAGCAGCTCGTCATCGTGTTGGACTCGATGCTGAACAAGCGGATGATCGAGATGGCCGACGCGCGGTCGATCGTGGCGGCTTCCCCCTATGCGCGCCTGAACCTCGCCGAACGATGTGATGCCAGCAGTGAGTCGGGCACCGAGACGATCATCCGATTGCGACTGCGTGCCCTCGGCATCCGGCTCCGGACCCAGGTGGACATTCCCGGCGTCGGGCGGGTCGACTTTCTGCTGGGACGTCGGCTCATCATCGAGGCGGACAGCCGCGAGCACCATCTCCCGAAGTATCAGAACGACCGAACCAGGGACAGGGTCGCAACGAGCCTGGGGTTCTTGGTGATTCGACTGACCTATGAGGATGTTGTGTATCGCTGGGACGTGGTGGTCGAAGACATTCTGGCCGTCATCCGCCGCCGAGTGCATCGCGGCCCGACGCAATGTTCGGCTGACAACGCCGTCGTGGATATATAGGCACGACGGCACTGTCAGGCGAACATTGGAAAAGCCCGGCCCCGCGAACGGGACCGGGCTTTCCGAAAAACAGGACTTAGAAGTCCATACCGCCCATGCCACCGGTCGGGTCGCCCGCGGGTGCGGACGCCTTTTCCGGCTTGTCGGCGACGACGGCCTCGGTGGTGAGGAACAGCGCCGCGATGGACGCCGCGTTCTGCAGCGCCGAGCGGGTGACCTTGACCGGGTCGGCAACGCCGGCGGCCAGCAGGTCCTCGTACACGTTGGTCGCGGCGTTCAGGCCGTGACCGTCGGGCAGGTTCGACACCTTCTCGGCGACGACACCGGGCTCCAGACCACCGTTGAAGGCGATCTGCTTGAGCGGAGCCGACAGCGCGACACGCACGATGTTGGCACCGGTCGCCTCGTCACCCTCGAGCTTGAGCTCATCCAGCGCCGGGGACGACTGCAGCAGGGCCACGCCACCACCGGCGACGATGCCCTCTTCGACGGCAGCCTTCGCGTTGCGGACGGCGTCCTCGATGCGGTGCTTGCGCTCCTTGAGCTCCACCTCGGTGGCAGCGCCGGCCTTGATGACGGCAACGCCACCGGCCAGCTTGGCCAGGCGCTCCTGCAGCTTCTCGCGGTCGTAATCGGAGTCGCTGTTCTCGATCTCGGCACGGATCTGGGCCACCCGACCGGCGATGGCGTCGGAATCACCGGCACCCTCGACGACGGTGGTCTCGTCCTTGGTGACGACGATCTTGCGGGCCTGGCCCAGCAGGGCGAGGTCAGCGGTCTCCAGCGAGAGGCCGACCTCTTCGCTGATGACCTGGCCACCGGTCAGGATCGCGATGTCCTGCAGGATCGCCTTGCGGCGGTCACCGAAGCCCGGGGCCTTGACGGCGACGGACTTGAAGGTGCCACGGATCTTGTTGACCACCAGGGTCGAGAGGGCTTCGCCCTCGACGTCCTCGGCGATGATCAGCAACGGCTTGCCGGACTGGATGACCTTCTCCAGCAGCGGCAGCAGGTCCTTGACGGTCGAGACCTTCGAGCTGACCAGCAGGATGTAGGGATCCTCCAGGACGGCTTCCTGACGCTCGGCGTCGGTCACGAAGTAACCCGAGATGTAGCCCTTGTCGAAGCGCATACCCTCGGTGAGCTCCAGCTGCAGGCCGAAGGTGTTCGACTCCTCGACGGTGATGACACCCTCGTTGCCGACCTTGTCCAGCGCCTCGGCGATCAGGTCACCGATCGACTGGTCACCGGCGGAGATACCCGCGGTGGCAGCGATCTGCTCCTTGGTCTCGACCTCTTTGGCGGTCGAGAGCAGGCGCTCGGTGACCGCCGCGACGGCCTTCTCGATTCCGCGCTTCAGGCCGAGGGGGTTGGCGCCGGCCGCGACGTTGCGCAGACCTTCGCGAACCAGGGCCTGGGCGAGAACGGTGGCGGTGGTGGTGCCGTCACCCGCGACGTCATCGGTCTTCTTGGCGACCTCTTTGACCAGCTCGGCGCCGATCTTCTCGTACGGGTCCTCCAGCTCGATCTCCTTGGCGATGGACACACCATCGTTGGTGATCGTGGGGGCGCCCCACTTCTTCTCCAGGACGACGTTGCGGCCCTTGGGGCCCAGCGTCACCTTTACGGCGTCGGCGAGGGCGTTCAGCCCACGCTCGAGGCCACGGCGGGCCTCTTCGTCATACGCAATTGTCTTGGCCATTGCGAAGTGATTCCTCCGAGTGTGTTCGATGCACAGTCAGAGCGATCGCTTGTCGGGTCGCTCCATCCAAAGCTGTGGTCGGGCTCAGTGCCCGCGACGGACGGCGTGGGTGTGCTCCCCGCCTCACCATCCCGACCTGGCACTCACAGATCGAGAGTGCCAACATCATTTTTAGCACTCGGGCATGGCGAGTGCAAGGTCACTGCCCACCGTCACCCTGGAACCGGTCGTCGACGAAATCAGCGATGTCGACCGCGCCGGGGAACTCCTTGGCCTCGGTGAACGCGTCGGCGATCTGCTGCTCGGAGGCCACGACGTCGGCGGAGAGCGGGACCGGCCGCTTGAGAGACCGGGTCCAGGTGATCGCGGAGGCCTGCGGGCTGATGTCGGTCAGCTTCGCGTAGTCGGCCGACCACCTGTCGAGATTGTCCTCGGACCACTTCGTGGCCACCGCATAGCGATCCAGGAAGTCGGTGATCGCCGCACTAACTCCGGCGTCGTCCAGCGCACTCGTCGAGGCGACCCAGAAGTTGTAACCGTTGCCCGCGGTGTCGGCTGCCGCGATGATCCGCGCTCCGATCTCCTGCTCGGCGATCGCGGTGTAGGGATCCCAGACCGCCCACGCGTCGACCTCACCGCGGGTCAGCGCGGCATAACCGTCGGCGGGTGCCACGTACACCGGCTCGATATCGGAGAGTCCCAGGCCGGCCTTCTTCAGGTGCAGCAGCAGGTTGGCGTTGGCCGAACTGCCCTTGGTGACCGCGACCTTCTTGCCCTTGAGGTCGGCCACCCCGGCCACCGGCGACCGTTCGGCCACCAGGATGGCGTCTCCCTTACCGGTGGCCTGCAGCGCACCGACGAACTTGATGTCCGCGCCTGCCGCCGCGCCGAACACGCCGGGGGTGTTGCCCACCTGGGCCAGATGGATACCACCCGCGCTGGCCGCCTCCACCAACGGCGGGCCCGCGGTGAAGGTGGAGAACTCGACCTTGTAGGGGAGCTCGGCGAGCTGGCCGGAGGCCTTCATCAGCACCTCGATCGAGATCGCGCGCTGGTCACCGACCTTCAGCGTCACCGTCGACAGGTCGACGGGCCCCGCCGGCGCGGCCTTCTCCGAGCCGCCCGAGCAGGCCGTCAGCGCCATCATCAGAGCCACCAGCAGCGATGCGATCTTCACCAGATATTCCTCAGTGTTGTCGTTGCAGGACGTCGACGCCCAGCAGTTCCAGCAGTCGGGCCGTGCGGACGGCGCCCTCCGGGGAGGCATGGCTGCGCGGCCGCGGCAGGTCGATGTCGACCGTGTGGGCGATACGGCCCTCGTCCAGGATCAGGACGCGGTCGGCCAACGTCACGGCCTCGGCCACATCGTGGGTGACCAGCAGCACCCCGAAACCGTGCTCGGCGAACAACCCGAGCAACAGGTCGTGCATCGCCAGCCGGGTCAGCGCATCCAGCGCACCGAACGGTTCGTCGAGCAGCAGCAGGGTGGGCTCGGCGACCAGGGCCCTGGCCAGCGCGGCCCGCTGGGCCTCACCACCGGACAGCGTCAACGGCCAGGCATCGACGCGATGGGCCAGGCCGACCTCACCGAGCACCCGACGCGCGTTCTCCTCGGCCGCGCGTTTGCGGCGGCGCTGCGGGTCACCGAGCGCGACATTGCGGGTCACCGACAGCCACGGCACCAGCCGCGGTTCCTGGAACACCACCGTCGGGGTGCCGTGGACGTCGACCTGCCCGTCGTGGTCGTCAGACAGCCCGGCCAGCACCCGCAGCAGGGTCGATTTACCGGATCCGCTGCGTCCCACCAGGGCGACGATCTCCCCGCGTCCCACGCTCAGGTCGATACCGTCGAGTACCGCGCGCCCGTCGAACCGCTTGGTCAGCCCACGTACGACGGCGCTCATCGGTGCTCTCTTCTCTTCGCGCAAGCGCTCATCGCGACCCACCCGGCCGCCAGCGCAGCGCCCAGCTCTCCAACCGGCGCACGATCGCGTCGGTCACCAGACCCAGCAGCCCGTAGACGAGCAGGCCGAAGATCACGATGTCGGTGCGCAGGAATTCTCGGGCGTTGTTGATGATGTAGCCCAGTCCGGCACTGGCATTGACCTGTTCGGCCACGATCAACGACAGCCAGGCGATGCCGAGGCTCTGCCGCATGCCGACCAGGATCTGCGGCAGGGCACCGGGGATCACCAGGTGGCGCAACCGTTCCCCGCGGCTCAGCCCGAGCACCTCGCCCAATTCGACGAGCTTGGGATCGAGCTGGCGGATGGCGGCGAAGGTGTTCAGATACAGCGGGAACGCGACACCGAGCGCGATCAGATAGACCTTGGGTTCCTCGCCGATCCCGAACCAGATGATGAACAGCGGGATCAGACCGAACAGCGGGATGGTGCGCAGCATCTGCAGCGGCGGGTCGACGGCGTACTCACCGATCTTCGACAGGCCTGCCAGGATTCCGAACCCGATTCCGGCCGTCGCCCCGAGGACGAAGCCGAACAGCGCCCGTTGGCCGGACACCAGCAGGGCGTCGACGAGCGCTCCGGACTCGATGACCGAGACGCCGGCCTCGAACACCGCCGACGGCGCGGGCAGGATCTTGGCCGAGAGCAACCCACTCTGGCTGGCCAGCTGCCAGAGCACCAGCAGTGCGACCGGCGCTATCGAGCGCAGGACCCCAGGGCGTCGCCACCACGGCAACGCGTGCCGGGCATGCGGGATTGCCGCGATCTGGGTGACCATGACTGGCCATGTTGCCGCGGCCGGCCCGCGGTTCCTACGGTTGCGATCGGCGTGACGGCAAATGCGGGCGGAGCCCGTCGAACACGATGTCGGTGACATGCCCGGCCGCCTCGGGGTTGTAGGCCTGGGCGGCCTGGCAGCCGACCATCAGCGCCTTGACCTCGGGCACCGTGACGTCGGGACGGACGGTGCCGGCCCGCTGGCCGGCGTCGACCAGATCGGCCAGCATCGCCAGGAAGTCGCCTTCGGCCTCGGGCATCGCCGCATTCGCGTCGATGCCCATCCCGGCGAGCGCATCCACGAGGCCGCGGTCGGCCGCGCCCCAGTGCAGCACCATCGACTTCAGGAACGTGTACAGCCCGCCACCGGGGTCGGCCGCGGCCAACTCCCGGCCCTGGTCGACCAGCGTCCGGATCCGGTCGGCGATCACCGCACGGAACAGATCCTCCTTGGCGGGAAAATGTCGGTATACGGTGCCCGCCCCGACGCCGGCGCGACGGGCGATCTCGTCGATGGGGACCCCGAGTCCGTCGGCGGCGAAGGTTTCATAGGCGACCTGCAGGATTCGGGCGCGGTTACGGGCGGCATCGGCTCGCATGAATCGTCACCACCTCCCGGGAACCAGATAAGCGGGGCGCACGTTCCGTATATGACCGAAACCCGCCCGCCCCCAGGAGCTTCCCATGACCCGCTGGACCACCCACCATATTCCCGACCAGAGCGGCCGCACGGCCGTCATCACCGGCGCCAACACCGGACTCGGGTTCGAGACCGCCAGGGCACTGGCCGCGCACGGCGCGCACGTCGTCCTCGCGGTTCGCGATACCGACAAGGGCAAGCGCGCCGCCGCGCAGCTCACCGGTGACGTCAGCGTCCAGGAGCTCGATCTGGGCTCACTGGAGTCGGTGCGCGCGGCCGCCGCCGAACTGCGCGCGGCCCATGAGCGCATCGACCTGCTGATCAACAACGCGGGCGTGATGACCCCGCCGAAGAGCACGACCGCCGACGGCTTCGAACTGCAATTCGGCACCAACCATCTCGGTCACTTCGCGCTGACCGGCCTGTTGCTGGACACGCTGCTCGACACGCCGGGCTCGCGCATCGTCACCGTCAGCAGCAACGGCCACAAGATGGGCGGCGCCATCCACTTCGACGATCTGCAGTGGGAACGTTCCTACAGCCGGATCGGCGCCTACGCCCAGTCCAAGCTCGCCAACCTGATGTTCACCTACGAACTCCAGCGTCGGCTCGCACCGCGCGGCGCCACCATCGCCGTCGCCGCCCATCCGGGCACGTCGAGCACCGAGCTGGCCCGCCACCTGCCCTCGCTGGCCCGACCGGCCACCGAACTGCTCACCAAGGTCGCCGCGCAACCGGCCGCCGACGGAGCCCTGCCGACATTGCGCGCCGCCACCGACCCCGGCGTGCTGGGCGGTCAGTACTACGGGCCGGCGAACCTGGCGCAATGGCGCGGCGCGCCGGTCGTCGTCGCCTCCAGCGACCGGTCCTATGACGTCGCCCTGCAGCAGCGCCTGTGGACGGTGTCCGAAGAACTCACCGGGGTCGGCTTCGCGGTCTAGCGTGAGGGGCGTGTCCCTGGTCGTACCGCCCTATCCCCCGCCGCGCCACACCGCGGACGAGCCGGAGGTCAGCGCCTGGGTGCGCCGCGCTGACGCTCCGGCCGACCACGATTCGCTCGGCCTGGTGCGCTACCACTACCTGGCGAACCAACAGCAGACCGGCGGCGACTACGGGCTCTACCGCATCGAGCTCAGCCCGCGGGCCGGCGGACCGGGACCGCACTTCCACCGCGCCATGAGCGAGGCGTTCTATGTGCTCTCCGGTGACGTGGAGATCTACGACGGTGCCGACTGGTCGACGGCCGGGCCCAACGACTTCCTGTACGTCCCGCCGGGCGGGGTCCATGGCTTCCGCAACACCGCCGACGCACCGGCGGCGATGTTGATGCTGTTTGCTCCGGGCGCGCCACGCGAGCACTACTTCGAGAACCTGACCCGCCTCGGCGAGTTGACCGACGACGAACGCACCCAGTGGTTCATCGACAACGACAACTTCTTCGTCTGACACGCCGCCGGAAGCGGGACTCGCGCAGCGGATATGCGCACCCGGAACCCCTTGCCCTAGACTGCCCTTCGACCAGATAGGAGTCTCGGGTGTCGGCTAGTGGAGCGCCCAGCACCCAGGATTTGCGGAGCTGGCAGCGTCGGGCATTGGTGAAGTACCTGGCGGCCAAGCCGCGGGACTTCCTTGCTGTCGCAACCCCTGGCGCCGGTAAGACCACGTTCGCTCTGCGGATCGCCTCGGAGTTGCTGGCCGACGGCACCGTGACCCAGGTCGTGGTGGTCGTCCCCACCGAGCATCTCAAGACCCAGTGGGCGCAGTCCGCATCCCGGTTCGGGTTGGCGCTCGATCCCAAGTTCAGCAACTCCGCCTCGCACACCTCCAGCGACTATCACGGCATCGTGGTCACCTACGCCCAGGTGGCCAGTCACCCGACCCGGCACCGGGTGCGCACCGAGAACTACAAGACGCTGGTCATCTTCGACGAGATCCACCACGGCGGCGATGCCAAGTCTTGGGGCGACGCCATCCGGGAGGCCTATGACGACGCGACGCGCCGGCTGGCCCTGACCGGAACCCCGTTCCGCTCCGATGACAGCCCCATCCCTTTCGTCACCTACGAGACCGACGCCGCGGGCTTCCAGCGCTCCAAGGCCGACCACGTCTACGGCTACGCCGACGCGCTGGCCGACAATGTCGTGCGACCGGTGGTGTTCATGGCCTACTCCGGGGAGGCCCGCTGGCGGGACAGCGCCGGTGAGGAGCACGCCGCCCGGCTCGGGGAACCGCTGACCGCCGAGCAGACCGCCCGTGCGTGGCGCACCGCGCTCAACCCGGAGGGCCAGTGGATGCCCGCGGTGATCGCGGCCGCCCACAAGCGGCTGATGCAGAAGCGCGAGCACGTGCCCGACGCCGGCGGCATGATCATCGCCTCCGATCAGACCACCGCCCGCGCCTACGCCAAACTGCTGACCACCATCACCGGGCAGGAGCCGACGGTGGTGCTCTCCGACGACCCGACGGCGTCGAGCAGGATCTCGCAGTTCTCCGAGGCGTCCACACCCTGGATGGTGGCGGTGCGGATGGTGTCCGAGGGTGTCGACGTGCCGAGGCTGGCCGTCGGCGTGTACGCCACCAGTGCCTCGACGCCGCTGTTCTTCGCCCAGGCGATCGGCCGCTTCGTGCGCAGCAGGCGCCCCGGTGAGACGGCGAGCATCTTCCTGCCCTCGGTGCCCAACCTGCTGCAGCTGGCCAGCGAGATGGAAGCGCAGCGCAACCACGTGCTTGGCAAGCCGCACCGCGAATCCGACGGTCTCGACGACGAGCTGATCGCCGACGCCAACAAGACCAAGGACGAGAAGTCCGATCAGGACCGTGGTTTCGAGTCACTCGGCGCCGACGCCGAACTCGATCAGGTGATCTTCGACGGTTCCACCTTCGGCACCGCCGCGGCCGCGGGCAGCGAGGAGGAGGCCGATTATCTCGGCATCCCCGGCCTGCTCGACGCCAGTCAGATGCGCGATCTGCTCAGCAAGCGGCAGGATGAGCAACTCCAGAAGCGCAGCGCGGCGGCCGCCGCTGCCGGCAGTCCCCCTCCTCCGCGCACCACGCACGGCCAGTTGCAGGAACTGCGCCGCGAACTCAACGCCCTGGTGTCCATCGCCCATCACCGCACGGGCAAGACCCACGGGCAGATCCACAACGAGTTGCGTCAGCTCTGCGGCGGTCCGGTGCTGGCGGCGGCCACCGGTGAGCAGATCAAGGCGCGCATCGATGCGGTGCGCAGCCTGCGCTCGTCCTCGCAGCGCTAGAGACCGAGCAGCTCCGGCAGATCGGCGACCGAGTCGATGACGTGATTGGGTTGCATGGCGAATTCGTCTGCGGCCCAACGGTCCAGTGTCTGCTGCCGGAACTTTCCGGTGCGCACCAGCACACCGGTCATCCCGACGACCTGGCCGGCAAGCACATCGTTGTTGAGGTCGTCACCGACGATGTACATCTCGTCGGGCTCGACACCCAGGCGTGCGGCGGATGCCAAAAAGCCCTCCGGCGCGGGCTTTCCGACGGCGGTGGCCTTGCGGCCCGAGCCCTCCTCCATGCCTGCCAGGTACATGCCGGTGTCGATGCGCAGGCCCTCGGCCGTGGTCCACGACATGCTGCGGTGCATGGCCACGACGGGAACCCCCTGCGCCATCCAGTCGTAGACCCACGACAGGGTGACGTGGTCGTATTCCGGACCCGCGCCACCGAGCAGCACCACGTCGGGGGTGTCGGGCATCGGTCCGCCGTGGGTGTCCACCGAGGCCTGCAGGTCGATACCGGGCATATCGTCGGCGATGTCTCCGCTGTTGACCAGGAAGCAGCGGGCACCGGGATAACGGTCCCTGACGAAGTCGGCGGTCAGCACCGCCGCGGTGATCACCTCGTCGGGGGTGACGTCCATTCCGGCCTCGGTCAGCAGATCGGCGATCTGCACCCGGGTCCGGGTGGTGGTGTTGGTCAGGTACGCACGGGCGATCTGATTGGCCGCCAACGCGTGCAGGGTTTCCCGGGCGCCGGCTATCGGCTGCCACGAGGTGACGAGCACACCATCGATGTCGAACAGCACTCCGCCGGTAGCCATGCAGCGAGACTAAGGCGCGCGGTCCGCGGCGGCCACCGGGATCCCACACCAGATCGTAATGCTGTTTATGCGCCAGTCGGTAACTGCGGGGCCAGTCCCCCGCTTGCATCCATTGAACATAATTTAATTTATGTTAATGTGAGCCACGTCATGCACAGGACGTTCCGACCAGCGACCGAGGAGCCGGCGATGACCCTGACATCCACCGAGCGCGAGCACGACGCCATCGATCTGTCGCAGCCCTGGGTGTGGGACGGCCCCAGCGCCGAACGCGACGCACTGTTCGCCCGGCTGCGCCGGGACCGACCGGTGAGCTGGCAGCGCCCCATCCGCAGCCCGATGATGGATCTGCTTGGCCAGGCCTCCCCGCCGGGCTACTGGGCGATCACCCGCCACGAGGACATCGTCACCGTCAGTCGCACCGCGCAGGTGTTCTCCTCGGCCACCGGCGGGGTCACCTTCGAAGACATGCCCACCGAGGTCCTGGAGGCGGCATCGTCGATCCTGTCCATGGATGAGCCGCGGCACGGGAAGGTACGGCGCATCGTCAGCTCGGTGTTCACCCCGCGGCGGATCAACCTGATCGCCGACCAGATCTTCCATCAGGCCCGCCAGATCGTCGATGACATCGCCGAGCGGGGCGAGGTGGAGTTCGTCGAGACGGTATCGGCGCGCCTGCCCATGTGGACCGTCTCGGAGATGATCGGCATCCCCGAGGAGCAGCGCCAGGAAGTCACCGATGCGGCCACCCCGCTGACCGCATGGGATGACGAAAGCACCTCAGCCACCGATCCGCTCACCACCATGTTCACCGGTATCAGCACGCTGCACGCCCGTTGCCAGGAGCTCATCGACGCCCGCCGGTCACAGCCGCGCGACGACCTCGTCTCCGCACTGGTCCAGGCCGAGGTGGACGGTGTCCAACTCACCGACGAGGAGATCCGGTCCTTCTTCGTCCTGCTCTGCGTCGCCGGCAACGACACGACCAAGCAGACCACCACACACACCATCCGCGCCCTGACCGAATTCCGGGATCAGCGCGAGTATCTGCTGGCCGACTTCGACGGGCGCATCGACCTCGCGGTTGAAGAACTCATCCGCTGGGCCAGTCCGGTCATGACATTCCGGCGCACCGCGCTGCAGTCCTTCGACCTCAACGGTGTCACCATCGACGCCGGGGACAAGGTGGTGCTGTTCTACAACTCCGGCAACCGGGACGAACGGGCCTTCGCCGATCCCGAGCGCTTCGATCTGAGTCGCAAACCCAATCCGCACATCGGTTTCGGCGGTCGCGGACCGCACTACTGCCTGGGTAGTCACGTGGCCAAACTGCAACTCAAGGCCATCTTCAGCGAGTTGTTTCGCCGTCTGCCCGATATCGAGGCCATCGGCGAACCCGATTACCTGACAAGCAATTTCATCAACGGCATCAAGCGCCAGCAGGTGCGCTTCACCCCGGAATCGGCACGGTGAGCCGCCGACGGAGCACAGACCGGCGTGGCGAGGCACCCGACGCCGCTACCATGATCACCGGCTGAGGCCATGGGCGCCGATCGCAGCTGCGGCAGACGGGAAACAGATCGATGGCCAGCGTCAATCGGGACGACTACTTTCGCGGCGCGCTCGATCTGATGGCCGCCGACGGCTTCGGGGCGCTACGGGTCACGACGCTGTGCCGGTCACTGGGCATGACCACCGGCTCCTTCTACAACTGGTTTCGCGACTGGAACGACTTCGTCGACCAGTTCCTGACCTACTGGGAGATCGAGCTGACCGAACGGCTGCTCGGCAAGGTCACCGCCACCGAGGATCCGGCGGCGCGCCTGGACCAGCTACGGGGCCTGGCACTGTCGGTGCCCCATCAGGCCGAGGTGGCGCTGCGGGCCTGGAGCAACACCGAACAGCGTGCCGCCCGGGTGCGCGACGAGGTCGATTCGATGCGCAGGCAGATGATCTTCGACACCGTGAATGCCATGGTCGCCGATCCGGATACGGCATCGCGGCTGGCCGCGATGGGCTTGTCGATCGTGGTCGGCCACCAACACCTCGACGTGCAGACCATGGATTGGTCTCTGGGACAGTTCATTGCGTTGGTCCGACTGCACGGTGATCTGCACCGGGACCTGTCCTGACCACCCGACGATCCTGGATACAGTGATCTGATGCCAGCAGCCGAGGCCAGCACCGGCGGCCCGTCCAAGCGAGAACTGCAGCGCGCCGCGTCGGTGCGCCGCATCGTCACCGCCGCCGAGGATCTGCTCTCCGAGTCGGACCGCTTCTCCGAGATATCCGTCGAGCAGGTCATCGCCAGGGCACAGATATCGCGGTCGACCTTCTACAGCTACTTCGACGATCTGGGTCATCTGCTGCGCGTCGTCGGCCAGGGTGTCGTCGGTGAGGTGGTTCAGTCCGCCCGCCGGTGGATGGACCTCGACGGCGCGGTGACCGAGGCAGCCCTGGTAGAAATTTTCACCGACCTGGTGAAGACATACCGGCGGCGCGCCAAACTCCTTGCCGCGCTGGCCGAAGCATCGGTCTACGATCCCGGCGTCCGGGAGGAATTCCACGGGCTGCTCACCGTCGGGCATGTGGAGCTGGCCAAACACATCCGCCGCGCCCAGGACGCGGGTGGCGCCCGCGCCGACATCGACCCCGAGAGCACCGCCGCCTGGTTGGTGTGGATGGTCGAACGCGGTCTCTACCAACAGATCAGGCCCGCAGGACCCGCCCAGACCCGTCGCCATGTGGCGGCCCTGGCCGCCATCATCTGGCACGCCCTCTACGCTCCGGACCCGCAGTGACCGACGGGATGAACGCGATCGTCACCGGGTCGACCCGCGGAATGGGGCTGGCCATCGCCGCCGCACTCGGCGCGGCCGGCGCCAACGTGGTGATCAACGGCCGCTCCGAGGACGCCTGCCGCACGGCGATCGACGCGTTGGCTCCCGAGGTCACGGGCGGTCTCGATCATGTCGTGGGCTCGGTTGCCGACGAGCACACGGCCGCCGAACTCGTCGAGCGGTGCCACAGCCGTTTCGGGCCGGTGAACCTGGTGGTGAACAACGCCGGGATCACCCGTGATCGCAGCCTGCTGAAGATGACGGTGGCCGAGTTCGACGAGGTGATCGCCGTCCACCTGCGCGGTACCTGGCTGATGTGCCGAGCCGCGGCACAGCAGATGCGCGGGACCGGCGGCGCGATCCTCAACATCACCTCGGGCAGCGCGCTGTTCGGACTTGTCGGACAGAGCAATTACGCCGCGGCCAAGGGCGGGGTGAACGCGCTCACCCGGGCACTGTCGGTGGAGTTGCGCCGCTACGATATTCGGGTCAATGCGCTCTACCCGGTGGCACTGACCGACATGACGCGGCCGGTGCTGGATCTGGCCGGCGGGCCGGGCGGACCACTACAGGACGTCTTCGGCGCACCGGCGGATGTGGCGCGCATCGTCGTCGCGCTCGCCGGTCCGTCGGCATCCACCATCACCGGCCAGATCCTGGGCTTCGACGGTTCCGAACTCTCGGTGTGGAGCCACCCCGACCGTATCCACCGGCGTTACCACCGCAGCCCGTGGAGTCGCACAGAGCTGGATTCGGCGCTGCGGGACCTCGCCGCACATCCGGCACCCCTGCATCCCGACGAGGTGGGGGCGCGCACCCGGGACGCGCTGTCGGGTCAGCGCGCGCCGGGATCGGCGGCCAGCAGTGAGAGCAGGTAGCTGCCGCCGATCGCCCTACCGCGCGGCGGTAGGGCGCCGTACTGCCGCATCATCTCGGTGATCTCGTATTGGGCGAGGTAGCTCGAGAGCAGTCCGTCACGGAACTCCAGGAAGATGTCGCAGCCATGGGTACGGAACTGTCCGTCGCCGAATCGTGCTGGCGCCGAACCACTCTGCTCGAACAGGAACAGTGCGCGGCCGTCGTCGGGAGCGGTGAAGAACTGCACCTCCCGGAACTGCACATCCGGCATGATCTTCCAGATGGTGTCGACATAGGTGGTGACGGCCTCGGTACCGTGCAGGACCTCGTGCCAGAACACCGTGTCATCCCAGACGATCTCGGGGTGCAGCAGCGCCATCACCTGCGCGGTGTCATGGGAGTTCCAGGCATGATCCCACCGAGTCCCGAAATCGCGTAGGAATTCCGGGGTCTGCGCGGGCGCGCTCATCGGGCGCTCCGCTCGAACCGCTCGGTGGCACGGCTGCGACCGGCCTTCAGCCGTTTGAGCCCCTCGTCGATACGCCGTTCGAACAGGCCGCGTTGCAGCAGGTCCTGGGTGACGCGCAGCTCATAGGCCGTGGCACCGATGTGGTCCATGTTCTGCGCCCGCAGCGCGACCTCCTTGAGCACGGTGGTCAGCTCGGCGCCGGACTCGGCGATCTGCTTGGCCAGGGTGAGCGCGGCCTCCCGGAGGGCCCCGACGGGCACCACCTCGTCGACAAGGCCCACCCGCAGCGCCTCCTGCGCGTCGATCGGATCTCCGGTGAAGAACATCCGCCGGGCCCGTTGCGAGTTCATCTTGCGCAGCATGCCGTGATAGAAGCCGTTCATCGCGTATTTCACCTGGGTTGAGCCGAAGGCTGCGTTCTCCGAGGCGATGGTGATGTCACACATGTTGGCCACGTCCATGCCGTAGCCGGGTGCGACACCGGCAACGGCCGCCACGGTCGGCTTGCGGAAGTCGTAGAGGTCGGTCATGAAGCGTAATGCCAGGTCGGTGAACCGATTACGCTCCTCGCCCTCGGTGCCCTGCAGCACGTCCAGCGCCCAGCCCGCGCAGAAGTAGTCCTCGTTGCCGATCAACAGCACCGTGGCAACCCGGTCGTCATAGGCCCAAGCGGCCAGCACGTCGATCAGTTCCTCGTGCAGTTCCCAACCGAGAGCATTGCGTTTCTCGGGGTGATTCAGCTGGATGATGCCGACCCCATCTTCGATGCTGGTCAACAGGTATCGGTATGCAGTCATGGAAATATCGTACACATTGTTCGAGTTTTTTAGGAAAAAGTCGAACAACATGTATGGTCAACTCATGACCGCGTGGACCGACAGCCGGGTGGGCGATCTGATCCCCGCCCGGGCCGCCCGGTTCCCCGATCGAGAGCTGTTCCGTTTCGACGAACGCCGAGTCAGCTACGCCGAATTCGAGTCCCGGGTCACAGCGGTGGCCGCCGACATGCACCGCCACGGTGTGACCCGTGGCGACCGGATCCTGGTGCAGTTGCCCAACTGCCTGGAGGCGCTCGTCCTCCAGGTCGCGGCATTCCGGATCGGCGCCATCGACGTTCCCGTCATACCGATCTACCGCACACACGAAACCCGACAGATCATCGCCGACACCCGGCCCGCGGTGATCGCCGCTGCGGGCAGCCTCGGCTCGCGCAGACCACAACACGAGATCGACGGCATACTAAGCGATCTGGGCCACCATCCCGCCATTCGCTACTCGGTGGGCCCGCCGAGTGGCGTGTGGCGCCCGTTACCCGACGCCGATCCGCACGGTACTGCCGGGCCGGACCTGCCCGAACCCGCCGACCCGGACGACGCCGCCGTCATCCTCTACACCTCGGGGACCACATCGGCACCCAAGGGTGCCGTCCTGGATTCCCGTGCGCTGTTGGCCCAGATACGCAACATGGTCTCCAGCGCCGCCCTCGACGAGACCACCGTGCTGGCCGTCGGCACCCCCCTGTCACACCTGAGCGGATTCGTCGCGGGTCTGCTCCTGCCCGCCTACCTCGGTGCGCGGGCGGTCATCCTGCCCAGTTGGCAACCCGAGGAGGCCGTCCGGGTCATCGATGCCGAACGCGTCACCACGATGATGGGCGCCACCGTCTTCCTGCAGGATCTGGTGTCGCAGTACGCCGGCGGCACCGCCCCGGGACACCGACTGGGGCATTACATGTGCGCGGGCAGCGCCATCCCGCCCGGCCTCATCGACGACGCCGAGCGTGTCGGCATCTTCGCCACCCGGCACTACGGGATGACCGAGACCGCAGGAATATGCACCGGCAGTGAACGTTTCGATCCTGCGCAACGACGCCGCGAATGGGACGGGCGGGTTCTGCCCGGCATGCAGATCCAGGCCGTCGACGACGACCGCCGGCCACTCGCCGACGGCCGCGCCGGCGAGCTCCGGATCCGAGGGCCCCAGTTGTTCTCCGGATACACCGACCCCGGCCTCAACGCCGCCCAGTTCGACGCGGACGGCTGGTTCTATCCCGGCGACGTCGGCGTTCTCGACGACGGTTGGTTGCGAATGACCGGGCGCAGCAAGGACATCGTCAATCGCGGCGGGGAGAAGTTCTCCACCCAGGATATCGAGCAGGCGCTGCTCACCCACCCCGACATAGTGGCCGCCGCGGTCACCGCCGTGCCCGATCCACGCCTCGGCGAGGCGGTCGGGGCGTGGATCGTGCTCGCCGACGGCGTCCCGTGGCCGGGCCCGTCGAGCTATCTGCGCCACCTCGACTCCGCACACCTGGCCAAGGCCAAGTTCCCTGTCGAATGGCATGTCGTGCAGCAGATTCCGACCACCGCATCGGGAAAGGTGCAGAAGTACGCCCTGCACCAGATCCCGGATCTCGCCACCGCCAGCCAGGCCCGACTCTGTTGAGGAATCCTTCGTGAAGACCGTTTCCGATACCGCCCCGCGCACCGTGTTCGCCGCGGACCACGAGCAGTTCCGTGCCACCGTGCGCGGTTTCATCGACACCGTCGTCGCCCCGAACTTCGAACGCTGGGAAGAGGAGAAGAAGGTCGACCGGTCGCTGTTCACCGCCGCCGGCGCACAGGGCCTGCTGATGTTCGCCACCCCCGAGAGGTTCGGGGGTGCGGGGGTGCCGGACTTCCGGTTCAACGCGGTCCTCGACGAGGAGTTCGGCCGGTCCGGCTACGCCTCGGCGGGCCTGGGCATCGCCCTGCAAAACGACGTTCTGGGGCCCTATTTCACCGAGCTGACCAACGAGGAACAGAAACAGCGCTGGCTGCCCGGGCTCACCGACGGATCACTGATCGGCGCCATCGCGATGACCGAACCCGGCGCGGGCAGTGACCTGTCCGGCATCCGCACCCGTGCGGTGCGCGACGGTGCGCACTACGTCATCAACGGCGCCAAGACCTTCATCTCCAACGGCCAGAACTGCGATCTCGTGATCGTCGCCGCACGCACCAGCGACGACAGGCACAAGGGACTGTCCCTGTTCGTCGTCGAAGACGGCACACCCGGATTCACCAAGGGGCGCAATCTGGCCAAGCTGGGCCTGCACGGTCAGGACACCAGTGAACTCAGCTTCAGCGATGTGCGGGTGCCCGCGGCCAACCTGCTCGGTGACGAGGGCTCCGGGTTCTACCAATTGATGCACAACCTGCCGCAGGAACGCCTGTCCCTGGCGATCACCGCCGTCGCCTCGGCGGAAGGAGTACTGGCACGTACTCTCGAATATGTCAGCGAGCGAACGGCATTCGGCCGCACGATCGGCGCCTTTCAGAACAGCAGGTTCCTGCTGGCCGAACTGGCCACCGAGATCGACATCGCCCGCGTCTATGTCGACCATTGCGTCAGCCTGCACGCCGAGAACCAACTCAGCGCCGCGCGGGCCGCCAAGGCGAAATGGTGGACCACCGAGCTGCAGGTTCGCGTCGCCGACCGTTGCCTACAACTGCACGGCGGTTACGGCTACATGCGCGAGTACCCGGTCAGCAGGGCCTTTGCCGACGCACGCATCCAGACCATCTACGGCGGCACCACCGAAATCATGAAAGAGATCATCGGCCGCGATCTCGGCCTCTGAACCCCTGAAAGGACCAATCCCGATGAGCGACTACACCCAGATCAAGACCGATATCACCGACGGTGTCGGCACCATCACCTTCGACCGCGTCGACCGGCGCAACGCGCTCAGCCTCGAGCTGATGGCCGACATGAGCGACTGCCTCGACGACTGGCGCACCGATGACGAGGTGGCCTGCGTGGTCATCACCGGCGGCGACAAGGTCTTCTGCGCGGGACTGGACCTGCAACTGCAGTCCGGCTTCACCGGGGAAACGCGGGTCAAGTACTCCGACGCCTGTATGCGCGCCTATGGCACCCTGCTCGACTACGCCAAGCCGACGATCGCCGCCGTCGCGGGTCCCGCCCTTGGCGGCGGCTGCGATATCGCCGTCTTCGCCGATATCCGGATCGGCTCCGACGACGTGATCATGGGCTACCCCCAGATCAAGATGGGGCTGACCCCGTACTTCTCACCGCTGTGGAAGATCGTCGGCCTCAGCCAGGCCAAGCTGCTGACGTTCTCCGGCGACCGCATCGATGCCGCCGAGGCGCTGCGCATCGGACTACTGGACCGCATGGTGCCCGCCGGACAGGCGGTCGAGGCGGCGACCGCATTGGCCCGCTCCATCGCCGCCACCACCACCGCGTCGGCGATGAACAACAAGGAAATGGCATTGCGCGCACCGGCGATGGACCCCATCGCCGCGCTGACCTACGAGACCTTGGCCTACCGCGAGGTCATCTGGCACCCCGAGGTCGTCGACCGCATCGGCCAGGCCTACCGCAACCTGCGCAAGTAAGTCGCCGCGCTCGAGGCCGGACGCTCGGAAACGTATGTTCTAGGTCATGAGCCAGAAATGGACCGAATCGAACGTTCCCGACCAGTCCGGCCGCACGGCGATCGTGACGGGCGCCAACACCGGGCTCGGCTACGAGACCGCCAGGGTGCTGGCCGGCCGCGGCGCGCGCGTCGTCATCGCCGTGCGCGACACCGCCAAGGGCGACCAGGCCGCCGCGAAGATCCGGGCGGCCGCCCCGAAGGCCGATCTGCAGGTGCTCGAGTTGGATCTGGGCTCGCTGCAGTCGGTCCGCACTGCCGCCGAGCGCATCAAGACCGACCATCCGCGCATCGATCTGCTGATCAACAACGCCGGGGTGATGTACCCGCCCAAGCAGACCACCGCCGACGGGTTCGAGTTGCAGTTCGGCACCAACCACCTCGGGCACTTCGCCCTCACCGGACTGCTGCTGGAAAACGTTCTGGCCACGGACAACTCACGCATCGTCGCGGTAGCCAGCATCGCCCACCGGATCCAGGCCGAGATCGACTTCGACGACCTGCAGTGGGAGCACCGCCCCTACAACAGGGTGGCGGCCTACGGCCAGTCCAAACTGGCCAACCTGATGTTCAGCTACGAACTCAACCGGCGGCTGGCCGGCAAGACGACCCTCTCGGTCGCCGCGCACCCCGGCATCTCCAACACCGAACTGATGCGGCACACCCCGGGCAGCTCGTTGCCCGGCGTCGGCGCGCTCACCGGCCTGGTCACCAACTCGCCGCTGGTGGGTGCGCTGGCGACGCTGCGCGCGGCCACCGACCCCGCGGTGCGCGGTGGCCAGTACTACGGTCCCGCCTTCCCGATCGCCTCGTTCGGGCTGGTGGGGCACCCGCAGCTGGTGACCTCCAGCGAGCAGTCCCACGACGCGGCGGTGGCCCGACGACTGTGGCAGGTATCCGAGGAGCTGACCGACGTGCGCATCGACCTCTGATGCGGTCGGTCGAGGAGCATCAGCACATCGTCGGTGAGCTGATCCGGCCCCGGGCGGCGGTCGCGGTCCCCACCGCGGCGGCGTTGGGTCTGGTGTTGGCCGAGGACGTGGTGGCCGCGATCTCGCTGCCCGGATTCGACAACTCGGCGATGGACGGTTTCGCGGTGCTCGACACCGACATCGCCACCGCCGGGGACGCGACACCGGTGACCCTTCCCGTCGTCGACGACATCCCGGCCGGCCGCACCGATACCCGCCCGTTGCTACCCGGCACCGCCCAGCGGATCATGACCGGCGCCCCGCTGCCGGCCGGTGCGACCACCGTGGTGCCGGTGGAGGGCACCGACGCCGATTTCACCACCACCGCGACGCAGGTCGCGATCCGGCGGGCCACCGTCGCGGGACAGCACATCCGCCGCGCCGGGGAGGATGTCGCGGCGGGGACCGCGGTGTTGCGCACCGGCCAGCTGCTGACCCCGGCGGCGCTGGGGTTGGTGGCCGCACTTGGGCTGGACCGGGTGAGCACCCTGCCGCGGCTGCGCGTGCTGGTGATGTCGACCGGTTCGGAACTGGTTGCCCCCGGCGCCGCGCTGGAACCCGGGCAGATCTACGAGTCAAATGCCGTCATGCTCTCGGCCGCGGTCCGCGAGGCGGGCGCCGAGGCGATCACCGCGCCGATGGTGCGCGACGACCCGGCTGCCTTCCGCGCCGCCCTCGACGAGCACGCCGCCGATGCCGATGCCGATCTGATCATCACCACCGGTGGCGTGAGCGCCGGCGCGTACGAGGTGGTCAAGGACGCCCTCGGCGGGCAGGTCGAGTTCACCAAGGTGGCGATGCAACCCGGGATGCCCCAGGGCTGCGGGCGGGTCGGAGATGTCCCGATCGTCACGCTGCCCGGTAACCCGGTCAGCGCCCTGGTGTCCTTCGAGGTGTTCGTGCGTCCACCGCTGCGTGCGGCCATGGGGCTGTTCCCCGACCGGCCACGCGTACGCGCCACCCTCACCGAGGGGTTGACTTCACCGCGCGGCAAGCGGCAGTTCCGTCGCGGCGTCCTGGCCGGGACCACCGTCACCAGCTACGGACCGCCGGCCTCACATCACCTGCGATGGCTGGCCTCGGCCAACTGTCTGCTCGATATCCCGGCCGATGTCGATCAGCTGGCCGCGGGCACGCAGTTGGACGTGTGGGACCTGTCCGGCTGCTGACCCACCCGAAAATCAACGTAGAATCGGGAGCCAACATGGCCAGACCTGCGCGTTCACCCGATGACCACAGCTCAGAAGCCCAACGCTTCGTCGAATTGGTCCGTTCCACCGTCCCGCCGCTGCATCCGGCCGGCCTCCCGTTCATCGCCGGGGGTCTCGGCGTGGCGGCCGCCGGCAAGAACCGCCGCTGGCTGCGCAACACCGGGCTCGGACTGGCCGGCTTCTGTGCACTGTTCTTCCGGCACCCGCCGCGGGTGCCGCCGAGCAGGCCGGGTGCCGTCGTGGCACCCGCCGACGGTCTGGTGACGTTGCTGGACACCGCCGTCCCGCCTGCCGAACTCGGTCTCGGGGACACCCCGATGGCCCGGATCAGCATCTTCCTGTCCATCTTCGACGCCCATGTGCAGCGGGCGCCGATCGCCGGGCGGGTGATGGGCGTTGTCCATCGGCCCGGCAAGTTCCTGTCGGCCGACAAGGACGAAGCGAGCGCGGACAACGAACGCAACAGCCTGTGGATCCGCACCCCCGAGGATGTCGACATCGTCGCCGTGCAGATCGCCGGCCTCGTGGCCCGCCGGATCGTGTGCACCGCCAAGACCGGCGACACCCTGGAACTGGGTGAGACCTACGGACTGATCCGGTTCGGCTCCCGGCTGGACACGTACTTCCCGCGGGGCTCACGGATCCTGGTCGAGGCCGGACAGCGCGCCATCGGCGGCGAGACGATCCTGGCCGAGCTGCCCTGATGCCCACCAAGCAGCGGCCGGCGGCGATGAAGATCCTGCCAAGCGCGACGACCGTGCTGGCGATCTGCTGCGGCCTGACGTCCATCAAATTCGCGCTCGACGGCCAACCGCATATCGCGCTGGCGCTCATCGGCGCGGCCGCGGTCCTCGACGGTATCGACGGCGGTATCGCCCGCGCGCTGGATGCCCAGTCGCGGATGGGTGCCGAGATCGACTCGCTGGCCGATGCGGTGAACTTCGGTGTCGCGCCCGCGCTGGTCGTCTATGTGACGTTGTTGCCGACCTCGCCCGTGGGCTGGATCTTCGCGCTGCTCTACGCGGTCTGCATCGTGCTGCGGCTGGCGCGCTTCAACGCGCTGCTCGACGACACCTCCAAGCCCGCCTACACCCGGCAGTACTTCACCGGGATGCCCGCGCCGTGTGGCGCGGTCGGTGTGATCGGGCCGTTGGCGGCCATGCTGCAGTTCGGCGACGGATGGTGGACCGCACCGTGGTTCGTCTGTCTGTGGTTCGCCGCGAACGCCGCGCTGTTGGTCAGCCGGGTGCCGACGCTGGCGCTCAAGTCGATGTCGATGCCTCCGAACGCCGCCCCGATCCTGCTCATCGCGATCGCCGCGGCCGCCGCCGCCCTGCTGCTCTTCCCCTACGTGCTGGTGCTGCTGATCATCATCGGCTACGTGCTGATCATTCCGTTCACCGTGCGCAGCCAGCGCTGGGTGGCCGCCCGTCCGGAGGCCTGGGACGCGATGCCCAGGGAGCGCCGGGCCCAGCGCCGCGAGATCCGGCGGGCACAACCGCACCGGCGGTCGATGTCGCGGCTGGGCCTGCGCAAGCCGCCGGGCCGCCCATGAGCTTGACGCTCACCGCCCGGCTGAACACGTCGGCCTCCGACAGCCGCCGCGGTGTGGTGCGCCTGCACCCGGAGGCCATTGCCGCGCTCGGGATCCGCGAATGGGACGCGGTCTCGCTGTTGGGGTCGCGCAGCACCGCCGCCGTCGTGGGGATCGCCCCGGCGGGCACCCCGGCCGGGGTCGCATTGCTCGACGATGTGACGTTGTCCAATGCGGGGTTGCGCGAGGACACCGGCGTCGTGGTGGCCCCGGTGACGGTGCACGGTGCCCGCGCGGTGACCCTGACCGGTTCCCGGCTGGCCACCCAGTCGGTGAGCTCCGCGACGTTGCGGATGGCGCTGCTCGGCAAAGTGCTGACCGTCGGCGATACGGTGTCGCTGCTGCCCCGCGACCTTGGTCCGGGCACCTCGACCTCGGCCGCGACGACCGCGTTGACCACCTCGGTCGGTATCACCTGGACCTCCGAACTGCTGACCGTCACCGGTGTCGACCCCGCGGGAACGGTGAGCGTGCAACCCAATTCGAACGTCAGCTGGGGCGATGGCACCCTGTCGGTCGCACCGCAGCCCAGCCAGACACCCGCCGAACCCGCCGTCCCGCGCGATGACCTCAAGGGTGCCCACACCCAGGCCGGCAAGCTCGCCGAGTGGCTCAAGCTCGCCCTCGACCAACCCGAACTGCTCGAAAAGCTCGGTGCCACAGCCCATCTCGGTGTTCTGGTATCCGGACCGGCCGGAGTCGGCAAGGCCACCCTGGTGCGCTCGGTGTGCGCCGAACGCGCACTCGTCGAACTCGACGGTCCGGAGGTCGGCGCCCTGGCCGCCGACGACCGGCTTGCCAGCGTCACCGCGGCCGTGGCCTCCGTGCAGTCCGGCGGCGTGCTGCTGATCACCGATATCGACGCCCTGTTACCGACCGCACCGGAACCGGTCGCGACGCTGATCCTCACCGAATTGCGGAAGGCGGTGGCCACCAAGGGTGTTGCCTTCATCGCCACTTCCGCGGTCCCGGACAACGTCGACGCACGGCTGCGCGCCCCGGATCTCTGCGATCGCGAACTCGGGCTGAGCCTGCCCGACACCGCGACCCGCAAGGCCCTGTTGGAGGTGTTGCTGCGCGGGGTACCCGCCGCCGATCTCGATCTGGACACCATCGCCGAGCGCACCCCGGGCTTCGTGGTGGCCGATCTTGCCGCGTTGATCCGGGAGGCGGCGCTGCGAGCCGCCGCGCGGGCCAGCACCGACAACTCGCCGCCCGCACTGGCCCAGGACGATATCTCCGGGGCACTCTCGGTGATCCGCCCACTGTCGCGGTCGGCCACCGAGGAGGTGGTGGTCGGGTCGGTCACCCTCGAGGACGTCGGCGATATGGTCGCCACCAAGCAGGCGCTCACCGAGGCGGTGCTGTGGCCACTGCAGCATCCGGACACCTTCGCCCGGCTCGGCGTCGAGCCCCCGCGCGGTGTCCTGCTCTTCGGCCCGCCCGGGTGCGGTAAGACCTTCGTGGTGCGCGCGCTGGCCAGCTCGGGCCGGTTGTCCGTGCATGCGGTCAAGGGTGCCGAGCTGATGGACAAGTGGGTCGGATCATCGGAGAAGGCGGTGCGCGAACTGTTCCGCCGGGCCCGCGATTCGGCACCGTCGCTGGTGTTCCTCGACGAGATCGACGCGCTGGCGCCGCGGCGCGGGCAGAGCCACGATTCCGGGGTGACCGACCGGGTGGTGGCCGCGCTGTTGACCGAGCTGGACGGTATCGAGCCGTTACGTGATGTCGTCGTGCTCGGTGCCACAAACCGACCGGACCTGATCGACCCGGCGCTGTTGCGACCGGGCCGGCTCGAGCGCCTGGTGTTCGTCGAGCCGCCCGACGCCGACGCGCGCCGCGATATCCTCAAGACCGCGGGCAAGTCCATACCGCTGTCCCCCGAGGTCGACCTGGACACCCTGGCCGACGATCTCGACGGCTACAGCGCGGCCGATTGCGTCGCCCTGTTGCGCGAGGCCGCACTGACCGCGATGCGGCGATCGATCGACGCCGCCGACGTCACCGCAGCCGACGTGGCTGCCGCCCGCGAGAACGTGCGGCCGTCGCTCGATCCGGAACAGGTCGATTCTCTACGGGCTTTCGCAGACGGCCACTGACCGTTCAGGCTGGGTTCGATGAACTCAAAACCGTGCACGTAGAATGAGTTCGTACCAACGGTCATACTCGCCGCTGCGCCCTCTTCGGGTGCTCATCGGTCACTGACACCCCGACCCAACCCGATCGGAGTGCCATGCTCGTCGTTTTGCTCGCCCACGTCATCGCCACCGCGGTGGCGCCCCTTCTGGTGGCCCGCTGGGGGCGCCTCGCGTTCTACCCGCTGGCGTTGGTTCCACTGCTGTCGCTCATCTGGGTCGGCCTGAACTGGCCCACCGCCGAGCACGTGCCGACCGTGCACATCCCGTGGCTGCCGCTGCTGTCGATGGACATCACGCTGCGGTTCGACTCGCTGGCCGCGATCATGAGCGTGCTGGTGCTGTCCATCGGTGCGCTCGTCCTCTTCTACTGCGCGGAGTACTTCCACCATCACGAGGGCCGCATCGAGAAACGGCTGCCCAGTTTCGCCGCCGAGCTCGTCGCCTTCTCCGGCGCGATGTTCGGCCTGGTGGTCAGCGACAACATGCTGCTGCTCTACATCTTCTGGGAAACCACGACGGTGTTGTCCTTCCTGCTGGTCGGGCACTATGCCGAACGCGCCACCAGCCGGCGCGCCGCCACCCAGGCGCTGTTGGTGACGACATTCGGTGGCCTGGCCATGCTGGTCGGCATCGTCGTCCTCGGTGAGATGTCGGGGACCTATCTGCTCTCCGAACTGATCGCCGCCCCGCCGACCGGCCTTGCCGCCAGCGTCGGCATCGCGCTTATCCTCGTCGGCGCGCTGTCGAAGTCGGCGATCTTGCCGTTGCACTTCTGGTTGCCCGGCGCCATGGCGGCGCCGACACCGGTGAGCGCTTATCTGCACGCCGCGGCCATGGTCAAGGCCGGTGTCTACCTGGTTGCCCGGCTCACCCCCGGTTTCGCCGACACCGCCTTCTGGCGGCCGATGGTGGTCGGGCTCGGACTGCTGACCATGCTGTTGGCCGGCTGGCGCGCCATCCGCGAATACGACCTCAAGCTCATCCTGGCCTTCGGCACCGTCAGCCAGCTCGGTCTGATCACCGTCATGGTCGGCACCGGCGGTCCGGACATGATGCTGGCCGGGCTGGCCATGCTCTGCGCGCACGCGATGTTCAAGGCGGCGCTGTTCATGGTGGTCGGCATCATCGACCATGCCACCGGTACCCGCGATATCCGCAAACTCGCCGGGCTGGGGCGGGCACATCGCCCCTTGCTGATCATCGCGACCGGAGCCAGCGCGAGCATGGCCGCGTTACCGCCGTTCTTCGGCTTCATCGCCAAAGAGGCGGATCTGGAGACGGTGCTGCACAGCGAGGTTCTCGGCGGCGCCGCACCGTTCGTGCTCGCCGGCATCGTGTTCGGTTCGGTGTTCACCACCATGTACACGCTGCGCTTCCTGTGGGGCGCGTTCGCCGACAAGGGCACCGCCGAACCCAGCGTCCGGGTCACCGAGATGCACCGGCCGCCGGTGACGTTCCTGTTGCCGCCGGCGGTCCTTGCCGCCGCAGGCCTGGTGTTCGGCTTGTGGCCCTCGGGTATCGACGCGGTGCTCGACGATTACGCCAAGACCATCCCCGGCGGTTCGGACTACTACCTGGCGCTGTGGCACGGGTTCGGTGTTCCCCTGTTGTTGTCGGTGTTCATCTTGGTGACCGGCGCGGCGGTGTTCTTCGGCCGCCGGCGACTGCCTCGCGCGCGCACCGGTTTCACCCCGCTGGGCAACGCCGACCGCATCTATGACGACGTGATGCGCGGGCTCGACCTGCTCGCGGTGCGGGTGACCGCGCAGACCCAGCGCGGTTCGTTGCCGGCCACCCAGTCCGTCATCCTGTGCACCCTGGTGGTGTTGCCGCTGGTCATGTTGGCCCTGGGTGCCCGCAACCGGCCCGAGATGGCGCTGTGGGATTCCCCTCTGCAGGTGGTGATCGGCGCGGTCATCCTGGCGGCCGCGCTGGGCGCGACGGTGATGCGCAACCGGTTGGCCGCGGTGCTGCTGGTCGGCGTCACCGGTTACGGCTGCGGTGCCATCTTCGCCCTGCACGGCGCGCCCGATCTGGCGCTGACGCAGTTCCTGGTCGAGACGCTGCTGCTGGTGATCTTCGTGCTGGTGCTGCGCACGCTGCCCGCCGAGGCCGATCGGTCCAACGTCACCCGCAGCCGCGCGCCACGAGCGGTGTTGTCGGCGGCGGTCGGCGCGGCGGTGACGACGCTGGCGGTGTTCGCCATGGCCGCGCGCGATACGCGACCCATCGCGGCGCTACTGCCCGACGCCGCCTACTACCGCGGGCACGGCGCCAACACGGTCAACGTGTTGCTCGTCGACATCCGCGCCTGGGACACCATGGGCGAGATCTCCGTACTGGTCGTCGCGGCGACCGGGGTGGCCTCGATGGTGTTCCGCAACAGGCGCTTCGGTGCGGCCCCCCGCGTTTCGCAGGCCAAACCCAGCGTCGCGGGCCAGCCCGACATCGGGTTGGTGACCGCCTACAGTCCGGCGGCCGGTGATGTCACCTGGCTGCGGGGCAGCGAGCTGCGCGACCCGCGGCATCGGTCGCTGGTCCTGGAGGTCGCCACCCGGATCATCTTCCCGCTCATCATGGTGCTCTCGGTGTATCTGTTCTTCGCCGGACACAACACTCCCGGCGGTGGCTTCGCCGGCGGCCTGACCGCCGGGCTGGCCCTGGTGCTGCGCTATCTGGCCGGTGGCCGTTACGAACTCGGCGAGACGCTGCCGCTGGATGCCGGCAAGATCCTCGGCGCCGGGCTGCTGATGTCGGCGGGCACGGCGATCACCTCACTGGCGCTCGGCGCCCCGGTGCTCTCCTCGGCGGTGCTCTATCTGGACATACCGGTGCTCGGGGACATCAAGCTCGTCACCGCGTTGTTCTTCGACATCGGTGTCTATCTGATCGTGGTGGGTCTGGTTCTGGACATCCTGCGCAGCCTCGGCGCCCGGGTCGATGCGGAAAGGGTGCAGAAATGACCACCTACCTCGTTCCTCTGATCCTGATCGGCGGGCTCACCAGCACCGGTGTCTACCTGCTCCTGGAACGCACCCTGACCCGGATGCTGTTGGGGCTGCTGCTGATCGGCAATGCCGTCAACCTGCTGATCCTCAATGTCGGTGGCCCGTCGGGCAATCCGCCGGTGTACGGGCGCACCAGCAACGGCGCGCAGACCGATGCCGATCCGCTGGCCCAGGGCATGATCCTGACGGCCATCGTGATCGCCATGGGTGTCGCGGCCTTCGTGTTGGCCCTCGCCTACCGCTCGTATCAGCTGACCACCGTCGAAGAGGTCAGCAACGATCCCGAGGACACCAGGGTCGCCGAACGCGCCGACGAGGATGTCGTGGACCGTGACATCCCGGATGTGGTGCCCTCGCGCGATACCGACGCACCCGACGAACTCGACGCCCTGCCGGGCGCGGAGGGATCCCGCTGATGGCCCTCGCGCAGATCCTCACCCCCCTGCCGGTGCTGATTCCCACCATCGCCGCGGCCATCGCCATGGTCGCCGGCCGCAGCCCCCGTATTCAGCAACTGATTTCGCTGACCGCGCTGTCGACCGTCGTGGCGGTGTGCGCCCTGCTGCTCTATCTGGTCGACCGTGACGGCACCGTCGCCGTCCAGGTCGGCGGGTGGGGCCAGAGCGAACCGGGCATGGGCCCGTTGGGCATCACGCTGGTGGCCGACCGTCTCTCGGTGCTGATGCTCGTGGTGTCCTCGATCGTCCTGCTGGCGGTCGTGTTCTACGCCATCGGGCAGGGCATCAGCGACGGTGATGAACGCCAACCGGTTTCGATCTTCCAGCCCACCTACCTGATCCTGTCCGCGGGTGTGTGCACGGCCTTCCTGGCCGGTGACCTTTTCAACCTGTTCGTCGGTTTCGAGGTGCTGCTGGCAGCCAGCTTCGTGCTGCTGACCATCGGCGGCAGCGCCGAACGCGTGCGTGCCGGTATCGCCTACGTGATGGTGTCGATGGTGTCCTCGCTGATCTTCCTGACCGGCATCGCGCTGGTGTACGCGGCGACCGGCACCCTGAACATGGCCGAGGTCGCGGTCCGGCTGACCGATGTGCCCGCCGGTACCCGCACGGCGTTGTTCGCGGTGCTGCTGGTCGCGTTCGGCATCAAGGCGGCGGTGTTCCCGCTGTCGGCCTGGTTGCCCGACTCGTACCCGACCGCGCCCGCGCCGGTCACGGCGGTGTTCGCCGGCTTGCTGACCAAAGTCGGTGTCTACGCCATCATCCGGGCGCATTCCCTGCTGTTCCCCGACGGCGGTCTCGACGATGTCCTGCTCGTCGCGGCGCTGTTGACCATGGTGGTCGGCATCCTCGGCGCGATCGCACAGAACGACATCAAGCGGTTGTTGTCGTTCACCCTGGTCAGCCATATCGGGTACATGATCTTCGGGGTCGCCCTCGGCAACGCCCTCGGCATGTCGGGCGCCGTCTACTACGTCGCGCACCACATCGTCGTGCAGACCACCCTGTTCCTGGTCGTCGGTCTGATCGAACGCCAGGCCGGCGCGTCGACGCTGCAGCGCCTCGGCGGATTGGCGGCGGCCAGCCCCCTGCTGGCGTTCATCTTCGTGGTCCCGGCCCTGAATCTAGGTGGTATTCCGCCGTTTTCCGGGTTCATCGGGAAAGTGGCGCTACTGGAGGCCGGCGCCCAGTCCGGCACGACGCTGGCCTGGGTCCTGGTCGGCGGCAGTGTGGCCACCAGCCTGCTGACGCTCTACGCGGTGACACGGGTGTGGACCAAGGCGTTCTGGCGGGCCCGCGCCGACGCGCCGGACGGTGAGCTGTCCAACACGGTGCCCGCGGCCTTGATCGACGATGACGACGATATTGCCTTCGCCGATCGCAACGATGTCGGCAGGATGCCGCTGGGAATGCTGTTGCCCACCGGAGCACTGATCGCGGTGGGGTTGGCGCTCACGGTGTTCGCCGGACCGATCTATGCCTACAGCGAGCGAGCCGGCGAACAGATACTCGATCGCGAGCAATACATCTCGGCGGTGTTGCAATGAGAAAGGTCACCTTACGTATCTGGACGCTGTGCTGGCTGACGCTGGTGTGGGTGCTGCTGTGGGGCACGTTCTCCGCCGCGAACATCCTGGGTGGCTTGGCGGTCGCCCTGGTGATCACCCTGCTGCTGCCGCTGCCGCGGGTGCCCGTCGAGGGGCGGGTCCGGCCACTGTCCTTGGTACGCCTGATCCTTTATGTCATCGTCAAATTGGTGGTGTCCTCGTTCCAGGTGGCCTGGCTGGCCATCCGACCGGGACCACCACCGGCGACCGCGGTATTGCGCGTCCACCTTGCCGTCAAGTCCGATCTGGTGCTCGCCCTCGCCGCAGGCATCCTCACCCTGATCCCCGGTTCGGTGGTCCTGGAGATCGATCAGAAGCGCCGGATGGTCTACCTGCATGTCCTGGATGTCGGGTCGGAGAAGGCTGTCGCGGCCTTCTACCGGCAGGCCGAGACCCTGCAGCGACTCATGGTGGCGGCGTTCGAGCGGGACACGGACTGGCAACCTTCCGCGTCGAAGGAGGACGGTTGATGCACATCGTATGGATCGCTGCGGCGGTCATGCTCTCGGCGGCCGCCGCCATCACCGTCTACCGGTTGCTCGCCGGACCCACCACGCTGGACCGGCTGGTGGCATTGGATGCCTTTGTGGCGGTGTCGATGTGCGGCATCGGCACCTGGGCGGCGTTCAGTCTGGACAGTACCGTCACCTACAGTCTGACGGCGTTGGCACTGATCAGTTTTGTCGGTTCGGTGAGTGTGGCCCGATTCCGCGTGCCCGACCGCGATCCGGATGAGCGGAGAGCTTCATGACCATCGCCGATGTCATCACCGCGGTTCTCATCCTCAGCGGGTCTGGGCTGGCGTTGACCGCCGCAATCGGGGTGGTGCGCTTCCCGGACACGTTGACCCGCATGCATGCCGCGAGCAAGCCACAGGTGCTCGGTCTGCTGCTGGTGCTGGCCGGTGCGGCGGTGCAGCTGCGGGGACATCCCGATGTCGGCATGATCATCCTGGCGGGGCTGTTCACACTCTTCACCGCGCCCGTGGTCGCCAATCGGGTCGGCCAGCTCGCCTACCGGGAACAGAATGTGCAGGAGAGCCTGGTTGCCGACGAGTTGAAGCACAACCCGTTGCCCGACCCGGAGTAGTCACCCGAATTGGCGCATCAGCAACTGCCCGATCCGACCAATTGGAAATCCCGGCCGGTATTGATCCCGTTCGCGGTGTTGTTCGCTGCGGTGATCTCGGTGTACTGCGTCTTCGAAACCGTCGATGCGATAGCCGCTTCCGATTGGACGTCCGCCACGGTGGCGGGCATGTTCGCAGCGGGGATCACCGCTTTTCTCGCCTCTATCGCGGTGGGCAAACTCGGATCGGAAACCCTTCGTGCCGAGGCATCCGCCGCCGGGACGACCTTTCGTTCACACCCGGTGGCGATGGCGTTGCTCTTTGTGGCTTTTCTGGCGTTGGCGATCTGCTCCGCCGTATCGGTGACCGGGTATCTGGCGGGCAAGACGATCTCGATCGTCCCGGAGGGCAAGGAGTTCAAGGCATTCTTCGCGATGTCCAATGTGCTGCTGCTCTCGCTCTACGGCACGGTCGCGGTGGCATCGCGGGGACATAAGACATTTCTCCGGCTCTCGGCCGATCGGGTGGAGTACGCCGATGTACGTCGCACCCGAGCAGTGCCGTGGGACCGCATCGAGGACATTGTCGATATCGCACCGAGAGTCAGAGCCCACCATCCCGCGGTGTTGCGCAGCAAGGGATCCGACGACCGATTGGTGATCCACCATCTCGACGGATACGTCCCACACGGTGCCACGCTCTACTGGATGATCCGCCACTACTGGCTGCACCCAGAAGACCGTCACGAACTCGAAGACGGAACCGCCCTGGAGCGACTGCGTCTCCAGGACTTCAGTCCCGAGTAGTCACTCCGACAGCTGGAACGCCACCAGTGCCGCCACCGTCTCGACGGCTTCGCGAAGCGCCGCCAGCCGCGCGGACGCGTGTGGGGCGGCCAGCACGGCGTACCGGTCGGCCTGACCGATCGGTATCCGGGCGGCCAACGCGTACAACCGATCTCCTGGGCTCTGCCCGGGCTCCGGCCCACCGAGCAGCACCTCACGCGGCGGCAGCACCGCATCGCGGGCGGCGGCGATCCGCTCGAACAGGGCCATCACGGTGTCTTCGACATCGGAGATGTCCCCGCCGGTGACCATCGGGCCGTCCTCGTCGGGCCATGCCTCGGTGCGCGCGCGGGGATACGGGTCATCATCGAGCCACTGCGCCACCCGGATACGCTCCCCGAGAACGGCGCGCAGGCGGTACTTCCCGGCGCCCAGATCGGTGTGCTCGGCGATGCGCGCCAGTGCTCCCACGTCACTGCGCACGTCGCCGCCGCCGACTTCGCGGCCGGCCTGGATGAGCACCACCCCGAACTCGCCGGAGCCGGCCAAGCAATCCGAGATCATTGCCGAATAGCGCGGTTCGAAGATCCGCAAGGGAAGTTCCTCACCCGGCAGCATCGCCGCCTCCAGCGGGAACATGGCTGTCGGCGGCGCGGTGTTCACAGTTCCAACTCACCAATCAACGAATCGACCACAGCGCGCAGGTCACCGTCGTGTTCCTCGGCCACCCGGCGCTGGCGCTGATATGAGGCGCCGTCGCGGTAGATCCGTTCGACGCGCCGCAGATCATCGGCGCAGCCCAGCGAGTCGGCCACCGGCTCCAGTCGGTTCAGCAGGTCGTCGAGGTCCTCGGTGACCAGTCGCTCGTTGCTGTCGGCGTCCAGGATGATCACCGCATCCAGCCCGTAACGCGCTGCGCGCCACTTGTTCTCCTGAACATGCCAGGGCGGCATGGTGGGCAACTGGTCACCGGCATCCAGCCGGCGGTCCAGGTCCACGATCAGGCAGTGGGTCAGTGCCACGAGTGCGCCGAGTTCGGCCAGGTTGGACACCCCGTCGAAGATGCGCACCTCGATGGTGCCGAGATGCGGGGACGGCCGGATGTCCCAACGGATCTCGTTCATGTGATCGATGATGCCGGTCTTCTTCTGGTCGTGGACGAACCGTTCGAAGTGCGACCACTTCTGGAAGTGGAACGGCAGACCCGCGGTCGGCAACTGCTGGAACATCATCGCCCGGTTGCTGGCATAACCGGTGTCCTCACCGTCCCAGTACGGCGAGGAGGCCGACAGGGCCAGCAGGTGCGGGTAGTGGTTGAGCAGTGAGGTGATGATGGGCATGACCTTGTGCCCGGAGGAGATCCCGACGTGCACATGCACGCCCCAGATGAGCATCTGTCGACCCCACCACTGGGTGCGCTTGATCAGCTCGGCGTACCGCGGCCCCTCGGTGAGCTGCTGCATTTCCCATTCGGCGAACGGGTGCGTTCCGGCGCAGAACAACTCCATCCCGCGTTGGCGGGCGATACGCCGCACCGGGACCAGGGTGTCGTGCAGATCGGTCATCGCCTCCGGCACGGTCTCACAGATGCCGGTGACGACCTCGACGGTGTTGCGCAGCAATTCCTTGTGCACGTGCGGGGTCTCGCCGATCTCGGCGATCACCGCGGCTGCCTCGTTGGACAGGTCGCGGGTCACGGGATCGACGAGCGCGAACTCCCACTCGACACCGACGGTCGGCCGGGGTGACCCGGCGAAGTCGATGCGGTTCTTACTCCGCGGCGAAGACACCGCAGGCCACTCGACCGCCCGCGTCACCGGTGGCCAGCGTCTGCTGGTCGGGGCCGGGAGTTCCATTGATCTGCTGGTACTTCTCGGGCGGGATGTTGCCGAAGTTGTCGGCCTTCTCGTGGATCACGATGGCGGTCTTGGTGCCGGCCAGCAGTTCCTCTGCGGTGAATGCATCGGTGGTGGTGACCAGCTTGGCCGAACCGTCGCTGCGTACCTGCAGCGAGCTCAGATCGCCGCTGGAGGGATGCCCGGAGTGGCCGTCGGCCTGGAAGTGCCCACCGGCGCTGGTGAAGTCACCCTCACAGGATCCGACCTGATGGATGTGCAGGCCGTGGAAGCCGGGGGTCAGCTCGCCGGCGGCGGTGGTCTCGACGGTCACGGTGGCGAATCCACCGGTGAAGTCGATCGTGGCCTTTGCCACGTCGGTGCCATCGGCGGTCTTCAGCTCCGCGGTCAGCGTCTCGGCACCGGCCGCCGATCCGTGTGCCTCACCCTCGCCGTGTCCGCCCGCGGCGGGCGCGCTCGGCGACGGCGATCCGGTCCACACCGGCGGTGTGGTTCCCGGCGAGGTGGCCTCCGGCTCGTACGGTGCGCAGGCGGCGGCGATCGGCACGGTCAGAGCGGCGGCGGCAAGAAGACGGATCGGAGCTGAGATCGGCATGTCCGAGAGCCTAGCCGGTGACCGCCACGATGACGCCCGGCGGTTGTTCGGTGAGTTCGGGGCGCCGCGGTTCGACCGGCGCCTGCAGCAGACGGCCGACCTCCTCGGCGGCTTCGCGCTCCCCCGGCTCGCCGCCGAAGAACACCGTCGTCGCAGGCAGACCCTCCAACACGAGGTTGCCCGTCTCGGTGACGTTCCAGCCATCCTTGCGCAGCCGGTCGGCCGCTCCCTCGGCCGCGCCGGCGACCTCGGAGGTGTTGAAGACGCGCACCTCGGCATCGCGGGCCGCAGGCGTCGGTTCGGCACTGGAGGTGGGGCTGCTGGTCGTCGTGGCGCTGATGGCGACCGATTCGTCCGAGGCGTCGTCGTCATCGGATCCCATGTACTGAAATGCGATCAGCAGGAACGCGACACCCAGGAAGAGCAGCACCATCACCATGGCGCGCAGGGGCAGCCCGGAAGAGTCTCGCTGGTTCATCGGGGCCAGCCTAACGGCTCACGTGATGTCGAAACCGAGCCGCCGGGCGGCCTTGGCCTTCTGCCGGCTCGCGCGGACCCGGCGCAGCCGCTTGACCAGCATCGGGTCTGCGGCCAAGGCCTCGGGCCGGTCGACGAGCGCGTTGAGTACCTGGTAGTACCGGGTCGCC
This sequence comes from Arthrobacter sp. SLBN-53, assembly GCF_006715585.1. Taxonomy (NCBI): domain Bacteria; kingdom Bacillati; phylum Actinomycetota; class Actinomycetes; order Micrococcales; family Micrococcaceae; genus Arthrobacter; species Arthrobacter sp. SLBN-53. The sequence goes on along the minus strand of NZ_VFNN01000001.1, from coordinate 3,507,301 downwards.
GACATCGAGAAGAGCTCCTTGATGGCGTCTTCTTTGGACCCTGCGTACTTCCACCACTGGCGTTCGAACGCCAGAATGTCGTGTTCGCGGCGGGTCAGCCCGTCCGCAGGTTCGGAGTCGTCTCCGGATTGGCCGGTCCGCGCGATGGCGCCATCCATATCGCTGTTTGGACCCTTCCGATTCACTCGCAAATGACATTGGTGTTGTTCGGCGCTCATTCAATCACGGCGCCGGAGTTTGAGGCGTGATCGTTACCCGCGAGTCGGCTGACTTAAGCTTGCCAATCGTGGCTGTCGTACCGATCCGCATCGTGGGAGATCCCGTCCTGCACACTCCGACCACGCCGGTGCCCGTTGGCGCCGACGGGACCCTACCTGCCGAGCTGGCGGCGCTCATCGCCGACATGTTCGACACGATGGACGCCGCCAACGGGGTTGGCCTGGCGGCCAACCAGATCGGGCGCACCGAACGCGTGTTCGTCTATGACTGTGCCGATGATCGCGGTAAGACCACCCGCCGGCGCGGCGTCGTGATCAATCCGGTGCTGGAGACCTCCGAGGTCCCCGAGACCATGCCCGATCCCGACGATGACGACGAGGGTTGCCTTTCGGTGCCCGGCGAGTCCTTCCCCACCGGGCGGGCGTCCTGGTCGCGGGTCACCGGTCTGGACGCCGACGGCACCGAGATCACCCTGGAGGGAACCGGGCTGTTCGCCAGGATGCTCCAGCACGAGACGGGACACCTGGACGGATTCACCTATCTCGACCGTCTGATCGGCAGGCATGCCCGGGCGGCGAAGCGGATGGTGAAGTCCAACAAGTGGGGGGTTCCGGGATTGAGCTGGTTGCCCGGCGAGGATCCCGACCCCTTCGGCCACTAACCGTGCCTTTCGCGGCATCCCGCGGCAGCAGGGTCTCCCTGCGTTACCGAACCTCCGAGGGCCTGACCGATGTGGTCGGTCATCTGCAGGCACTCACCCCCACCGTGATCGTCCGTCCGAAATCCGGTGACGACGTCGAGATCGATCCCGCCGACGTGGTCTCGGTGCGTGAGCTGTCCCACCGTCCGGTGCGCAACTCCGAGATCCGCGCGCTGGAGCACGCCGCGGCGCTGGCCTGGCCCGGCACCGAGCAGCACTGGCAGGACGGCTGGTTGTTGCGGGCCGGATCCGGTCACACCAGCCGGGCCAACTCGGCTGTCCCACTGCTGTTCTCGTCATCGACAGAAACGCTGTCGCAGATCGTCTCCTGGTATGCCGGGCGAGCCCTGCCACCGTGGCTGGCGCTGCCCGAACGGCTGCTGCCGATCAAGACCCCGGGTGTGAAGCCGACCCGCGTGCTCGTCCACGATCTGTCCCCCGCGCCGCCCCTGCCCGGCGTCGCGTTGGCAGCGGCTCCCGACGAACAGTGGCTGCGGATCTACGAACGCGACGTGCCGCCGGAAATCCTCACCGCAGTGATCGACGGAACGGTGACCTTCGCGAGCGTCGGTGACGCCGTCGGGCGGGGTGCGGTGACCACCGCACCGGACGGCAGCCGCTGGCTCGGCGTGTCGTGCGTGCGTGTCGCGGAATCCGCCCGCAGGCAGGGCTTGGCCCGCGGGGTCTTCGCCGCCCTGTCGGCCTGGGGCGCCGAACAGGGCGCGACCCGGGCATATGTGCAGGTGCTCGAGGACAACGCGCCCGCGCAGGCGCTGTATGAGTCCCTGGGGTTCGCACTCCACCACCGGCATCGCTACGTGCGCGCAGATAGCCTCGTGCTCCATGCGTGAGTTACTCGATGCCAATCGCGAGGTGCAGGCGTCCCGCGCGCTGCGCCTGCTGGCCACGTCGAATCTCGCGGTCTACGCCACGCTGATGGAACGCCACCTCTTCGACGGGCTGGTCGGCGAAACCGACCTCGTCGTCCGCCTCGAGCGCGATCTGGAGACCCTGCACGAGGCGGGCGAACAGTCCGGCCTCGCCCTGATCAAATCGTGGGCCAGCCAGGGCTGGCTGCACCGGGTCGCCAGCCAACACGCGGGTGTCGAGCGCAACGTCTGCTATTTGACCCAGGACGCCCGCCGGGCGCTGGACTTCGTGCGCGGCGTGCGCCGCAACGACACCATCGCCACCGGTGGGTCCATCCACGGGATCGCCGCCCGGCTCAAGCAGGTCGCCACCCGCGCCGGGGATGATCCCGATCGGATCCGGGCCGGTATCGAGGCCGAGATCGCCGCCTTGCACGCCGAGCTCGACGAACTCGATGCGGGAACCCGCCCGGAGCCCGATACCGTCGCCATGTACGACGAGGCTCGCGCCATCGCCATGCAGATGGAACGATTGATCACCGATATCGGCCTGTACGGCAACATGATCGAGCAGGCCACCGCCGCACTCGACGACCCGATCGACACCAACCTGGAATACCGCGACCGGCAGCGTCAGATGTACGCCGACTATCAGGCCGCCTGGGACTCCGCGGGCCGCGACTCGCACCGGGCGTTCCTGCACATGATCAACGATCCGCAGCAGCGCGCCGAGTTCGAGGCCGATATCGCCACCGTGGCATCGCAACTGCCCGAGCTCGACCCGGCCCTGCGCAAGGTGATGGCCAACTTCTTCGAACTCGTCGGCCACCAGATCGACGAGGTGGAACGCATCCAGCAGCGCTGCGCCCAGCGGGTCAAGCGGTTCACCGCCTTCGGCACCCTTGAGCAGAGCCGCGGCGTGGCCCGCCAGCTCAACGAGGCCATCGGCGCCGCGCGCACGCTGCTCAAGGAGTCGCTGACCGACTCCCGCCTGGACATCGAGGTGCCGCTGGCCCGGCACGCCATCAGTTCGGTCGGCGCACTGAGCTTCCGCATCAACGACCTGTCCTCGCCCAAACCGGCCGAGATCGCCCAGGGTGAGGTCGATCTGACCACGTTCTCCTCGCTCACCACCCAGGTGGACGCACCCGCACTGACCGAAATGCTCAATTCCGCTCTGCCGGTATCCCTTCCGGACGCGTGCGCGATGCTCGACGCGCCCTACCTGGGTCATGTCATCGTGCTGTGGTCCTGGGCGCTCAAACAACCGGCCCCCGCGGTCACCGAGTCGGTGACCGTGCGCTTCCACTCGCTGGACGGGCATGACCGCGAGATGGAGGTCCCGCACCTGATGTTCACCGAACCCGTCACCGAGGTTGCTTCATGACCGACGCCACGACCTCCACCCCGGAAGTCGATTTCGCCTCCCTGCCCGAGGTCGACCGCTCCGGCCGCAGTACCGGCACACGCAAGCCACGGTTCGACGGTGATGTCAGCGCGTTGCCCGACCGCGCCTGCTGGGCGCTGCAGCATCTGCTGACCCGGCGCTACGTCAGCGGCGAGGCCGATCCGGACATCTACAGCTGGATCCTGGAGTACCGCAACGATCTGGCCGTGCGGCTCTCTGAACTGGATCTGCAACTGCAGATCTCGGCGCAGGTCGACATCGCCTACATCGAACAGGCCCGCTACGAACCGACCAGGGGCGCAAAGCTTCTGCGCCGGGAACCGCTGGGCACCTACGACTCCATCCTGGCGCTGCATCTGGCGCAGATGATGCGCGCCGGCGGCGATGTCAGCTTTCTGATCACCCGTGACGAGGTTCACGGCCTGTTCGCCGGGGTACTCAACGACACCGACCGCGACACCGTCACGTTCACCGCGCGCATCGACGCCGCGATCGCCCGGCTGGCGGGACTGGACATCCTGCGCCGCACCCGCGATGACGAGGATTCCTACACCGTCAGCCCCGTCATCACCGCGATCATGACGGCCTCGGTGATCACCGAACTGCAGCAGCAGTTCGAGCAGTTGTTGAAAGGCGGTGCCGAATGAGCGAGCAGTTCCATCTGTCCCGCCTGCAGGTGATCAACTGGGGCGTCTTCGACGGCTACCACTCCATCCCCATCAACGCCGGCGGCTCGTTGATCGCCGGATCCTCGGGCAGCGGTAAATCCTCTCTGCTGGATGCGATCTCACTCGGATTCCTGCCGTTCAACCGGCGCAACTTCAACGCCTCGGGCGATAACACCGCCGCGGGCTCCAGCGCCGGGCGACGCACCGTGGACAAGTACGTCCGCGGCGCGTGGGGGCAGCGCAGCGACGGTGGCACCAGCCAGGTGATGTATCTGCGCGGTGACGGCACCACCTGGTCGGCCGTCGCGGTCACCTACACCTCCAACACCGGGCGCACCATCACCGGCCTGGTACTCAAATGGCTTACCGGGGAGTCTCGTTCGGATTCGTCGAGCCGGTTCGTGCTCGGCGACGGCGATCTGGACATCGAGGGTGTCTGCAACCGGTGGGCGGCGGGACGTTTCGACAGCAAGGTGTTCACCGACTCCCGGGGCGAGCGAAGCGACGGGGCATCGTACGGTTGGCGGTTCTCCACCAAGGTCGAATCGCAGTACTTGGCCCAGCTCTACGCCGCCATCGGCATCCGGGCCTCCGAGGCGGCCCAGCAGCTGCTTGGCAAGGCCAAGTCACTCAAGAGCGTTGGCGGCTTGGAACAGTTCGTCCGCGATTTCATGCTCGACGAACCGGACAGCCTGAGCCGACTTCCCGAGGCACTCAAGCAGATCGACCCGCTGGTCGAGGCGCGCGAGCTGCTGGCGGTTGCCCAGCGCAAGCGCAAGGTGCTCGGTGATATCGAGGCGATCCAACTGCGCTATGCCTCCGAATCCTCGGACCTGGGCATCATCGATCTGGTCGACATGCCGATGGTGCGCGCGCACACCGATCACCAGCGCCTACAGCAGTGCCCGGCCCAGATCGAATCGCTGGACGGCACCATCGACCAGCTGGAGAACGAGTACGGCGATATCACCCGCCAGCTCAATCTCGCCAAGGCCGAGGGCGACGCCCTCAACGCGCAGATCAGCGGGGCCAGCGCCAGCATCGGTCCGCTGCAGTCCCAGGTCGCGGCCGCCGAGGCGCAGGCCGAGGAGGTCACCCGCCGGTACGCCGCCTACGCGGAGATGGTCCGCGCGCACGGTGTCGAGGTGCCCGAGACCGCCGACGAGTTCTGGAATCTGCGTGAGGAGCTGTCCAAGCAGGCCGCCGGTCTGGCTGTCCAGCTCGACCGCGGACGGGAGTCCTCCACCGATGCCGAGTACGCCCAGAAGGCCGCCCGGATGGCCCGCGATCACGCGGCCAAGGAACTCAAACGCGTCGAACACGTCGGGTCGGCGCTTCCCGAGTTCGCCGTCGCGATGCGCGAACACATCTGCACCACACTGGGTATCGACCCGTCGGCGCTGCCCTATGTCGCCGAACTGATGGACCTGCGGCCCGAGGAGAACCGCTGGCGCGCCGCTGTCGAGAAGGTGCTGCGCTCGGTCGGACTGCGCCTGCTGGTTCCCGATCAGCACTATGCCAAGGTGTTGCGCTTCGTCAACGAGAACAACATGCGGGGCAGGCTGGCGCTGCACCAGGTTCGGGTCAATGCCCCCGATCGGCGTCCCGAGCCGAATACGGAGTCTGCGCGATCCGCCTCCGGCTCCTCGCGAACGCTGGCGGGCAAGCTGTTCGTGGTGAACCCCACCCACCCGTGTGCCGCCGAGGCGCTGGATGTGTTGGCCGCCGCCGGTGATCACATCTGCGTGGACAGCCCGGATCTGTTCGCCAGGTTCCGCCGCGCGGTCACCGACACCGGTCTGTACAAGGACTCCGACCGGTTGGCCATCAAGGACGACCGCCGCCCGCTGAAACCTTCGGAGTACATCTACCAGGGTGACATCACCGCCAAGCTGGACGCTCTGACCGCCGAACTGGCCGAGGCCGAAGAGGTGTTCGCCGCGGCGCGCACGGCCGCCGACGAGATCGCCGCGGGCCGGCAACACTGGCGTGATCAGGCCGCGGCCTGCAAGGCCATCTGTGAACAGTTCCCCCAGTGGAGCCATATCGACACCGAGACCGCCGACGGGCACGCCGACCGGTTGCGCGAACAGTACGAGTTGCTGCTTGCCGACAATCCCGATGTCGAGGCGCTGAGCACGCGAGCCGAGGAGTGCTGGAACGATATCCAGGTTCTGATGACCCGGCGAGGTGCCATCCAGACCCGCCGCGACGATCTCGATTCGCGTCGCACCCGGCTACTGGACCTGCAGGACCGCCTCGATCCGGCGACGGTGTCCGAGCAGGCCACCGAGCTGCTCAACCGCTACGCGGCGCAGATCCCGGTGAGCCTGGAGCTGCTCAACCCCGAGCCCTACCGGGAGGCCCTGTTCAACGCGATCCGGCGGGAGAGGGATCGGCTCACCGAGAGCCGCAGGCGTTCTCACGATGAGCTGGCCCGCATCATAGCCACCTACGACTCGTCGTTCCCCGATGCGATACCCAACGATTCCGATGATCTCGACGAGCGGGTGCACGACTATGTCGCGGTGTGCCGCCACATCGACGAGCGCGAACTCCCCGATGCCTACGAGCGGATGATGCGGCTGATCACCGAGCAGGCCCCCGATGCGATCCTGACGTTGCACCGGATCGCCGAGCAGGAGACCCGCCGCATCGCCGAGCAGATCGAGCGGGTGAACACCGGTCTGGGTGCGGTGGAGTTCAACCGCGGTACCCGGCTGACGCTGCGGGCCACACCCCGCAGTCTGACCGCGGTGACCGAGCTGACCGAGATCGTCAAGGCCATCTCGCGGCGCATCGCCGAGGTCGGCCTCGGCGACAAGAAGGCGATCCTCGAGCAGTACGCCGATATCCTGCGGTTGCGCAATCGGTTGGCGGGCAACACCCCCGAGGACCGGGTGTGGACCCGCGATGCGCTCGACGTGCGTAACCGATTCACCTTCGACTGCGCCGAGTGGGATGTGCGCACCCAGGAGTTGATCCGCACGCACAGCAACGCGGGCGACAACTCCGGTGGTGAGCAGGAGAAGTTGATGGCGTTCTGCCTCGCCGGAGCGCTGAGCTTCAACCTCGCCAATCCCGACAGCGGTGACAACAAGCCGGTGTTCGCCCAGTTGATGCTCGACGAGGCGTTCTCCAAGTCCGATCCCCAGTTCGCCCAGCAGGCGCTGCAGGCGTTCCGCAAGTTCGGTTTCCAGCTCGTCATCGTGGCCACCGTGCAGAACGCCACCACCATCCAGCCCTATATCGACGGTGTGGTGATGGTGTCCAAGACCGAGGCCAGCGGCCGCAATGCCCGGCCGGTCGCGCATGTCACCACCAAGACAATTTCCGATTTCACCGCGCTCAAGCGCGAACTCAAGGTCCCGGAGCCCGTCTGATGCGCATCGCCACCTGGAACGTCAACTCGATCCGCACGCGGGTAGACCGGGTCACCGATTGGCTGGCGCGTGCCGATGTCGACGTGCTCGCCATGCAGGAGACCAAGTGCAAGGACTCCCAGTTCCCGACGATGCCGTTCGCCGCGCTGGGATACGAGATCGCGCATGTGGGACTCAGCCAGTGGAACGGGGTGGCGATCGCCTCCCGCGTCGGCCTGGAGGACGTGCAGATCGGGTTCGACGGTGCACCCTCCTGGCAGGACGTCGCCGAGGCACGCGCCATCGGGGCCACCTGCGGCGGGGTGCGGGTGTGGAGTCTGTATGTTCCCAATGGCCGCACGCTGGCCGACCCGCACTATCCGTACAAGTTGGAATGGCTTGCCGCGCTTCGTGATGCCGCGACGTCCTGGACCGGCCCGGTGGCGCTGGTCGGCGACTGGAATATCGCACCCACCGACGAGGATGTCTGGGATCCGGCGGTGTTCGAGGGTTCCACCCATGTCTCGGCACCCGAACGCGCGGCGTTCCAGGCGATCCTGGATGCCGGCTACTCCGACGTGGTGCGGCCCTTCACTCCCGGTCCGGGCGTGTACACATACTGGGATTACACGCAGCTACGCTTCCCGAAGCGTCAGGGCATGCGGATCGACTTCATTCTCGGTTCACCCGACGTCGCGCAGCGGGTGACACACGCCGAGATCGTTCGTGAGGAACGAAAAGGCAAGGCACCCAGTGATCATGCGCCCGTACTCGTGGAGTTGACGTGATGGATCTACTACCCAAGGTCGAGCTTTCCGACAACGATGTCGCCGATGTCCTTGCGCGGGCGGCGACGCTGTCGGACCTGATCCTCGATGTGCTCGCCGGGTTCGACCCACTCGGAGTGCGTCGACACCTGGAGTTTCTGGGCCTGCCAGGTACGGAGTCCTGGCAGCAGAAGAGTCGTGATGAGCGCATCGGCTGGTGGATCTGGCGGGTCGGCGCGCTGGACACCGTCGCCGTCGCGTGGCCGGGAGCGCTGGGGGCGTTGGCCAGCCGGCTGCCGATCCAGGATCTGCTCGGGTTTGCCTCGCAGACGCTGATCCTGTGTGCGGTGGCTCGCGAGTACGGGGTGACCGACCGGCGGGACACGGTGCGCATGCTGGCCTCGGTGTTGTGCGGCCGCGAGATCCCGCACCCACCCATCCCCGATACCGACGAGCCATGGCCGGACAATGTGTTGGCCAAGGTGTGGCATCTGGCGGGCATTCTCAACGCCATCGGCGGCGAACTGGGTAAGCGTCCGCACCCGCGGGCGGTGTTCCGATATGTAGGGATGCTGCCGGTGGTGGGTGCCGTGGCCGCCTATCTCGGTGAGTACGGCGCCCTGCACCGGGCGGCGAAGGCCGGCCAGAAGTGGCTCACGAAGGCTTCAGGCCCACGGTGATCAGATCCGAGATCGGCGTCCATGTCGGCCGCCGTACGCGGTGCTGATCGGCGACCTGTAATCCGGCGTCGGTGAACAGGGTGCGCATCGCCTCCGGGGTCGGCGCGTGCGCCGGTGCACCGAGACCGGCCGACAGTGCATGCAGCCCCGGGAAGGACTGCCGCGGGCTCATGGTGGTGACGGCCACCATGCCGCCGGCGCGTAGCACTCGGTGGAATTCGCGCAGGGCGGCGGGCTGGTCGAAGAAGTGGAAGGCCGAGGTGGTGACGACGGCGTCGAGGAATCCGTCCTCGAAGGGCAGTTGCTCGGCGGGTGCGGTCTTCCAGCGGATGCGGTCGGAGCGTTTGCGGGCCTGGGCCAGCATGCCCTCGGACACGTCCAGTCCATAGACCTCGTCGGGGCGCAGTTCGCGCTGGATGCGGTCGGCCAGGATGCCGGTGCCGCACGCGATATCGGCGATCTGGGTCGCTCCCCGCTGCCGCAGCTGCTCGATGACCTCGTCCTGGGCGGGCTTGTAGACGAACCGCTGCAGACAGGCCGTGTCATAGGCCGGCGCGGCGAAGCTCCAGAACTTGGTGATCGCATCGTTGAAGGCGCGGCGCTGGATGGTGGTCATCGGCCCGAGTGTAGGCGCGGATTGCGCCGCACCAGGTTCGACCGCGGGGGTGGTGGCCCCGCTTCACGGCCTGTCGTCGATGTCGATCACCACCCGGATCGGGTTACGGCTGCGATCGCGCAGGGTGGCCAGCCCCTCCTGGTACTCGTGCAGGGGCATGCGATGACTGATGGTCCCGCCGATGCGCAGCGTTCCGCTGCCCACCAGCTCGATCAGGTCATCGAGGTCGGCGGGTACATAACCGTAGGATCCGCGCAGCGTCCATTCGTTGGCGACGAACGTCGAGACCGACATGCTGCCGCCGAGCTTGTCGGTTCCGATTCCCATCACCGAACACAGCCCGCCCGGCCGTAGGCTGCGGACCGCCTGTTCGACCGTATCGGCCCGGCCGACGAACTCGAAACTGGCGTCGACCCCGCCGGTTTCGGCGTGAATCTGCCGGCTCGGCAGGCCCGCCCGGGCATCGATGACGATATCCACCCCGAACCCGGCAGCCCGCTGCAGGGCAGCGTCGTAGGTATCGACGCCGACCACCCTTGCACCCACCACCTGCTTGAGGATCATGACCGCGTGGATGCCGAGTCCGCCGAGTCCGAACACCGCCACCGTGTCACCCGCGCGCACCCCGGCGGTGCGGATGGCATGGAACGGACCGGCCACCGCATCGGCCATGATCGCCGCGGTGGCGAAGTCGATCGATTCCGGTATCCGGTGGACGTTGCCCGCCGGTACCACCACGTAGTCGGCCGCGGCGCCCGCGCGCGCCACCCCGAGCACGATGTTGTCGGGGCACTGGTTGGTCCGGCCCGCGCGGCAGGCCCGGCATGTCCCGCAGACCACGATGGGGTTGACCAGTACACGGTCCCCGGGTGCCACCGGGGCGGACACCTCTGGCCCCAGCTTGTCGATGACGCCGGACGCCTCGTGGCCGAGGATCAGCGGGATCTCGGGCACCGGAATATCGCCGTCGATCAGGTGCAGGTCCGAACCGCAGACCCCGCAGGCACGCACCGCCACCCGCACCTCACCGGGCCACGGTTCGGGAACCGCGATATCGACAAGGCGCGGGGCTCCCACCCCGGACATCACCGCCGCGCGCATCAGAGGTCGGCCGCCGCCGACTCGAGCCGCGCGGCGAGGTGCTCGCGTGCGGCATCGCGCAGGGTCGGCAGATGACCCGAGCCGAATTTCGGCTCCCCCGGGACCACATCGCGCAACAGGCTCTTGGCCAGGGTCCACTTGTGCACCTCGGTCGGCCCGTCGGCCACCGCCATCACCTGCGCTTCGACCATCATGGCCGAGAACGGCATCTCGTTGGAGATCCCGAGTGCGCCGTGCAACTGCATGGCCCGTTGCACCACATCGTGGAAAACCCGCGGCATGGCGACCTTCACCGCGGCGATGTCCTTGCGGACGGCCCGGTAGTCGTCGTGCTTGTCGATCAACCACGCGGTCCGCAGCAGCAACAGCCTGAACTGTTCGATGTCGATCCAGCTGTCGGCGATCTTCTCCTGGGTGGCCTGCAGGTCGGCCAGCCGACCATGTCGAGTGGTGCGCGACGCGGCACGCTCCAGCATCAGATCGAACGCCTTGCGGACCTGCGCGATCGTCCGCATGCCGTGGTGGATGCGCCCGCCGCCCAACCGTGTCTGGGCGATCTCGAAGGCGGCACCCCGCGCGCCGAGCAGGTGATCGGCGGGCACCCGTACATCGCGATACCGCAGGTAGGCGTGGCTGGAATGGTCCGCGCCCTCGGTACCGACCCCGGCGTCACGGATGATCTCCACCCCGGGGGTGTCGGCGGGCACGATGAACATCGACATCGTCCGGTGCCGGTCGGGGCCGTCATCGGTCACCGCCATCACCAACAGGAAGCTGGCGTACCGCGCGTTGGAGGAGAACCACTTCTCACCGTTGATCACCCAGTGGTCGCCGTCGAGAACCGCGCGGGTGGTGAACAGGGTCGGATCGGCGCCGGCCAGCGGTTCGGTCATCGAGTAGCAGGACGAGATCTCCCCGTCGAGCAGGGGCTGCAGATAGCGGGCCTTCTGCTCGGCGGTGCCGTACTTGGCCAGGATCTCGGCGTTGCCCGAATCCGGCGCCTGGCAACCGAAGACCGATGGCGCCCAGCGCGAGCGCCCCAGGATCTCGTTGAGCAACGCCAGCTTGACCTGGCCGTAGCCCTGTCCGCCGTGTTCGGGGGTCAGGTGGCAAGCCCAGAGCCGTTGGGCGCGAACCTGTTCCTTCAACGGTGCGATCAGCCGCATCGCCCGCGCGTCGCTCTTGTCATACGGGTCGCCGAGCACATGGTCGAGCGGCTCCACCTCCGACCGCACAAAGGCATCCGCCCAGTCGAGTTTCGCCTGAAACTCCGGCTCCGTCGAGAAGTCCCACATCAGCTACACTCCAATACAGTTGCATTAAACTTCGATGCGACTGTATCGCTTCGAGGGAGGTGCCCGCCAGATGGCCGGACGAGTTGTCGTGGTGACCGGAGGAAGCCGCGGCCTTGGCAAGGCGATGTGTCGCCATTTCGCCGCCGCGGGCGATCACGTGGTGGTCTCCAGCCGCAAGGCCGATGCCTGCGACGCGCTCGCCCGCGAACTACGCGATGCGCACGGGGTGGACGCCGTCGGCTTCGGCTGCCACGTCGCGTCCTGGGCCCAGTGCGACGCGCTGATCGATTTCGTCGAGCAGCGATTCGGCCGAATCGACGTCCTGGTCAACAATGCCGGGATGTCCCCGCACTATCCGTCACTGCCCGAGCTCAGTGAGGAACTGTTCACCAAGGTGGTCGGGGTCAACTTCGGCGGCCCGTTCCGGCTGGCGGTGCGCGCCGGCGACCTGATGCGCCGGGGTGATGGCGGGTCCATCATCAACATCACCAGCATCGCGGCGGTGCACCCCGAGCCGTATGACCTGCCGTATGCGGCCGCCAAGGCAGCGCTGAACACCGTCACCGGCGGGTTGGCCCGCGCATTCGGCCCCACCGTGCGGGTCAACGCCGTGATGGCCGGTCCGTTCGACACCGACGTCACCGCCGCCTGGAACGATGACACCGTGCACCGGATCGAGCAGTCGGTACCACTCGGACGCATCGGCCGACCCGAGGAGATCGTCGGCGCCGTCGCCTACCTGGCCGGTTCGGACGCCTCGTTCACCACCGGCGCCATCCTCAAGGTCGATGGCGGCATGGCCAGCGGACTGGGATGAGCGCCCCGAACAAGGAGACCCGCGAGCGGTTGCTGGAGGCCGCGGAACGGCTGTTCGCCGAACGCGGTGTCGACGCCGTGCCGATGCGGGAGATCAGCCGCGAAGCGGGATCGAAGAACGTCGTCGCCGGCCAGTACTGGTTCGGGGATCGCGACGGTCTGGTCAAGGCGTTGCTGGACAAGCACAATCCCGAGATCGAGAGCCGTCGACACGCACTGCTGGACGCGTATGAGGCCGGCGGAACCGGCGACGTCGCCCTGCTGGCCGCCGCACTCGTCCGGCCGCTGGGCGCCAAGCTGGATCAGGGCATCGCCGGTGCCGGCTTTCTGCGAACCATGTCGGATCTGCTGACCAGACCGGACCCCTCGGTCGAACCACTCGGTGTGGGTTCCCCCACCAGCAGCATGCAGCGTTGGCGCACGCTGCTCGAACCGCTGTTGGAACCCGAAGCCGTACTGCTGCACCGCCGCTTCCTCACCACCCGGTTCGTCGTCGTCGAACTCGCCCTGCGGGCCCGTACCGATCGCACCGAACACGCGTTGTTCCTGAGCCACCTGATCGACGTCGCGGCCGGGCAGCTGCTGGCCCCGGTATCCGCGGAGACGCGCCGACTGCGAACCCTTCGGGTCGACAGCACGAAAGGCACACCACCACAGTGAATCTGGAAATCGACCTCGCCCCGGTGCAAACCTGGCTAAGCGAGCGCGGCATCGGCGACTCGATCACCGCTGCCCGCACGCTGACCGGCGGGACCCAGAACAGGGTGATCGCGCTCGAGGTGGACGGCCGCAGGCTGGTCCTGCGCTGCCCGCCGGTGCACCCCCGACCGTCGAGCAACCGCACGATGCTGCGCGAGGTCTCGGCGCTGACATCGCTGGCGGGCTCGCGAGTTCCGCATCCCCGGCTGGTCGCATGCTGCGACGACCTCACCGTCATGGACATGGTCTTCTACCTGATGGAAGAGGTCGACGGCTTCAACCCCGGCGACGGCATCAGCGAGCACTACAGCGCGGACGCGGCGACCCGGCATGAATCCGGCCTGGCGGTGGCACGCGCGCTGGCCACACTGGGCGAGCTCGATCCGACCGGCACCCCGATGGCTGCATTCGCCAAACCCGGCAGCTTCCTCGACCGCCAGGTGGACCAGTGGGTCGGCGTGCTGGCCGGATACGACCACGGCGATACCGACGCCGGCGACCTGCCCGATGTCGGGCGGACCGTGCAGTGGCTGCGGACCAACCAGCCCGCCGACCCTCGACCGGGCATCATGCACGGCGATTTCCACCTCAACAACGTGCTGCTCGACGCCCACCGCCCCGAGGTCGCCGCGATCGTGGACTGGGAGATGTGCACCGTGGGCGACCCGCTGCTGGACCTGGGCTGGCTGCTTGCCTGCTGGCCAGAGGACCCGGCGCCGGTCGCCACCGGGGAACGGCTGGCGGCGGCGGGTGGGCTACCGTCACGGCGCCAGGTCATCGAGGCCTACGCGGCCACCAGCAGCAGAAGCATCGACGAGATCGATTGGTACACAGCGCTGGCCGGCTTCAAGATGGCCGTGGTACTGGAGGGAACCTGGGTACGCGCGCTGTCCGGCCGAGCACCGCGCGAGATCGGCGAGCATCTGCACCGGTGCGCCATCGGCCTCTTCGAACTGTCTGCCCGTATCGCGGTGGGTGACTGGTCACCGAGCCGATGAATCAGCGTCACCGCGGACATCCGCGCTGTAGCGGCCCGCGCTGAACATCGAGGCCACCGCCCCGATCAGCATCATCGCCGCGGCGGCCAGGAACACCACCGTCAGCCCGGCATGGAAGGGGCCGGTGATCAGTTCGGGGAAGAAGGTCTTACCCGTCAGCACCTCGGCGTTGACGCCGGGATCCGACAGCGCACCGGAGGGCCCGAGCAATTCGTCGATCGGGTTGTAGCCCAGGAAGGCGGCGAAGAGGCTGCCGACCGGCGGCATGTTGGCCACCTGCTGGGCCACCGAAGCCGACACCCCTTGGGCCTGCAGCCCGCTGCTCATCGCCGAGGGCAGCGCATTGGCCAGCCCGACGATCATCAGCGAGAAGAAGATTCCGATCGACAGTGACGACCCTGCGTTGAAGAAGGTGGCGCGCACACCCGAGGCGGCACCACGCTGCGACGCGGGCACGCTGGACATGATGGCCGCGGTGTTGGGAGCGGTGAAGATGCCACCGCCCAGTCCGTTGAGGAACACCAGCACCGCGAACACCCAGTAGTCGAAGTTCACCGGAATCAGCAACAGCGCAACGAAGGACACCGCCATCAGCAGCATGCCGCCCACCGTCAGTGGCCGCGCGCCGAACCGGTCGGCCAGCGACCCGGCCAGCGGGGCCGCGATCAGGAAGCCGATGGTGACCGGCAGCAGATAGATACCGGCCCACAGCGGTGTCGACTCGAAACTGTAGCCGTGCAACGGAAGCCAGATGCCCTGCAACCAGATGATCAGCATGAACTGCAGACCGCCGCGCCCCACCGAGGACATCAGCCCGGCCAGGTTCCCCATCCCGAAGGCGGCCGACCGGAACAACCGGATATCGACCATCGGCTGGTCCACCCGCAACTCGATCAGACAGAACACCACCAGTACCGCCAGTCCGCTGATGATCGATCCGAGCACCCACGGATTGGTCCAGCCTGTGCTCGAATCACCATGCGGCTGAATGCCGTAGGTGATGCCGATCAGCAACACGGTCAGGCCGACACCGAACGTCAGCGTCCCCGCCCAATCCAGCCGGCCCGGTGTGCGCACCCCCAGCTCGACCAGGGAGCGCAGGCTCCACACGGTCCCGAGCACACCGATCGGCACGCCCACCCAGAAGATGGCCTGCCAATGCCATTCCGACAGCACCCCGCCGATCAGCAGTCCCAGGAACGAGCCCGCGACGGCGGCCACCATGTTCACCCCGAGCGCCATGCCGCGCTGATTGGCCGGGAACGCGTCGGTGAGGATCGCCGAGGACGAGGCCATCAGCATCGCGCCGCCGATGCCCTGGATCACCCGCCACCCGATCAGCCAGATCGCCCCGCCATCGAGCTGGAACGGGTCGAAAGACAGTGCCACCGCCGCCACGGTGAAGACGACGAAGCCAAGGTTGTAGATCCGCACCCTGCCGAACATGTCGCCGAGGCGGCCGAACGGCACCACCAGCACGGCGGTGACCACCAGATAACCCATCAGCATCCACAGCAGGTAGCTGATGTTGCCCGGGTCCAGCGGGTTCAGCCCGATACCGCGGAAGATCGCCGGCAACGAGATCAACACGATGGAGGCGTTGATCGACGCCAGCAGGATGCCCAACGTCGTGTTCGACAGCACGACCCACTTGTAGCGGGGGTGCTCATGGATCTTGTCCAGCTCAAGGGTCATCGGCACTCAAATCCCTACGATCGGCAAAAACATATATTAGCTATACAAATGATCGCTCGGCAATCGGACGAGCATGCGCTACCGTGAACGGGTCCACACGGGAGCACGCACCAGCGCGCTGAGAGGACGGCTAGGGCCGTCGACCGTACGAACCTGACCGGATAATGCCGGCGTAGGGAGATGTGTAATGAGCGCTGTTGTCGACCCCCGTACCTCCGATGTCACCACCGGCCCCATCGCCGGCAGCTCCAAGGTCTACTCACCCAATGGGGTGCCGTCGCGCCGGGTGCATCTGAGCACCGGCGAGCACTTCGACCTGTACGACACCTCGGGGCCGTACACCGATCACAACGCCGTCATCGACCTGCAGCGCGGACTGCCCAAGCGCGCCAACGTCATCCGCGACCGTGGCACTCAATTGCAGCGCGCCCGCAACGGTGAGATCACCGCGGAGATGGCGTTCATCGCCGAACGCGAGGCGGTGTCACCGGAGCTGGTGCGCGACGAGGTCGCCCGCGGCCGCGCGGTCATCCCGGCCAACCACAACCATCCCGAGAGCGAACCGATGATCATCGGCAAGGCATTCGGGGTGAAAGTCAATGCCAATATCGGCAATTCGGCGGTCACCAGCTCCATCGCCGAAGAGGTCGACAAGATGGTCTGGGCCACCCGCTGGGGCGCGGACACCATCATGGACCTCTCTACCGGCAAGGACATCCACCTGACCCGGGAGTGGATCCTGCGCAACTCCCCCGTCCCGGTCGGGACGGTCCCGATGTACCAGGCACTGGAGAAGGTCAACGGTGATCCCACCAAGATGACCTGGGAGTGCTACCGCGACACCGTGATCGAACAGTGCGAGCAAGGAGTCGACTATATGACGGTGCACGCCGGGGTGCTGCTGCGCTACATTCCGCTGACCGCCGAACGGGTCACCGGGATCGTCAGCCGCGGGGGCTCCATCATGGCCGCCTGGATGCTCGCCCATCACCAGGAATCGTTCCTGTACACCCACTTCGAGGAGCTCTGCGAGATCCTGCAGCGCTATGACGTCACCTTCTCCCTCGGTGACGGCCTGCGCCCCGGTTCGATCGCCGATGCCAACGACGCCGCCCAGTTCGCCGAACTGGAAACGCTTGGCGAGCTCACCAAGATCGCAAAATCCCTTGGGGTGCAGGTGATGATCGAAGGTCCCGGACACGTGCCCATGCACAAGATCGTGGAGAACGTGCGCCTGGAAGAGGAACTCTGCGACGAGGCGCCGTTCTACACCCTCGGCCCGCTGGCCACCGATATCGCCCCGGCCTACGACCACATCACCAGCGCCATCGGCGCGGCCATCATCGCCCAGGCCGGCACCGCCATGCTCTGTTATGTCACCCCCAAGGAACACCTGGGGCTGCCCAACCGCAAGGACGTCAAGGACGGGGTGATCGCCTACCGGATCGCCGCGCACGCCGCCGACCTCGCCAAGGGCCATCCCCGCGCCCAGCAGCGCGACGACGCCCTGAGCGCCGCCCGGTTCGAGTTCCGCTGGGCCGATCAGTTCGCGCTGTCACTGGATCCCGACACCGCGCGCGAGTTCCACGACGAGACATTGCCCGCCGAACCGGCCAAGACCGCGCATTTCTGCTCGATGTGTGGTCCGAAGTTCTGTTCCATGCGGATCACGCAGGACATTCGCGACGCCATGGCGGATAAATCGGTGGAGTTCGCCGAACGTGGAAATCAGGTCTATCTACCCTTGGTGCCATGAACTTCCTACCGCTGCCCCGTCCAGGGGCAACCCCGCTGCGGGTGATGACGATCGCCGGGTCCGATTCCGGCGGCGGGGCGGGCATCCAGGCCGATATGCGCACCTTCGCGATGCTCGGCATCCACGGCACGGTGGCCATGACCGCGGTGACCGTGCAGAACTCGGTGGGTGTCAAGGGCTTTCACGAGATCCCACTGGACATCATCGCCGGTCAGATCAGCGCGGTGGCCTCCGATATCGGCATCCAGGCCGCCAAGACCGGCATGCTGGCCTCCGCCGAGATCATCGGTGTGGTCGCCGAGACCTGGCGGGCCGAGGGACTGGCCGGCGCCGTGCCCCTGGTCGTCGACCCGGTGTGCGCCTCCATGCACGGCGACCCGCTGCTGCATCCGTCGGCACTGAACTCGGTGCGTACCGAACTGTTCCCGCTGGCCACCCTGGTCACCCCGAACCTCGACGAGGTCCGCCTGATCACCGGTATCGATGTCGTCGACGAGGCCAGCCAGCGTGACGCCGCCCGCGCCCTGCACGATCTCGGCCCGCAGTGGGCCCTGGTCAAGGGTGGGCACCTGCGATCCTCCGAACTCAGCCCCGACCTGCTGTTCGACGGCACCGAGTTCCACGAGTTCAGCGAACCTCGCGTCGACACCGGACACGACCACGGCGCCGGCGACACGCTGGCCGCGGCCACCGCATCCGCTCTGGCACATGGCTTCTCGGTCCCCGACGCGGTCGCCTTCGGCAAGTCGTGGATCACCGAATGCATCCGCGCGGCGTACCCCTTGGGTTACGGCCACGGCCCGGTGAATCCGCTGTTCCGGCTGCAGCAATTGTGAGCCTCGCCGGTATCGAAGGGATCGCCCACGAACCGGCGACAGCCGCCGCGGGCATCGTGCTGCTGACCCACGGAGCCGGCGGAAACAGGGACGCTGCGCTGCTGGTCGGCCTGTGCGACGAATGGGCACGACGGGGCTATCTGGCCATCCGCTACAACCTGCCCTACCGGCGCCGCAGACCGAAGGGCCCACCGTCGAACTCCGCGGCGAGCGATCAGGACGGTATCGCCGAGGCCATCGCCTGGGCGCGCACCCAGACCGACGGGCCGGTCATCGCCGGCGGGCACTCCTACGGCGGCCGGATGACATCCATGGTCACCGCGAACCGCAGCGAGCGGCCCGATGTGCTGGCGCTGACCTCCTACCCGCTGCATCCACCGGGCAAGCCCGAACGGTCCCGGACCGAGCACCTGCCCGGTATCACCGTGCCGACGGTGTTCACCCACGGCACCGCGGACCCGTTCGGCACCATCGAGGAGCTGCGCGCGGCCGCGGATCTGGTGGCCGGGCCGACCCGAATCGTCGAGGTCACCGGCACCCGCCATGATCTTCGTTCCAAGACTTTGGACGTGCCCGCGCTCGCGGTCGCCGCCGCGGCTATCTTTCTCTCATGACGCAGCCGCCGGAGCAGCCCCAGGGATACCCCCCACCCCCGCCCGGTGGCCAGTATCCGCCGCCTGCGCCCGGCGGCCAGTATCCCCCGCCTCCACCGGGCGGCCAGTACCCACCGCCCCCTCCACCGCTGCCCTATACCGACCAGTACGGCCAGCCCTACCCGCCGCAGCAGGCGCCGGGCACCAACTGGTGGGCCGTCGTCTCGCTGATCTTCGGCGTGATCGGTGGCGTGCTGATCAGCGTCGTCGCCGGCATCGTCGGCTTGAACAAGGCCAAGAAGGGCCAAGGCGGCCGCGGGATGGCGATTGCGGGCCTCATCCTCTCGGCACTGTGGATTGTCGGACTGATCGCCGTGTTCGCGCTGGTGGCGGCCAACAAGGACAAGATCGCCGACAGTGAGTTCGCCGATCTCTTCGACCCGAACTCCGTCAACGCCGCCGATATCGGGCTGGGCGACTGCCTCTCGGAGATCCCGTCGGACGCCAGCCTGGTGGCCTCGGTCAAGACGGTCAGCTGCACCGAACCGCACAAGGGCGAGGTGTACTTCGTCATCGACGTGCCCGGCGGCAGCTTCCCCGGCCAGTCCGCGATCATCGACTACCAGGATCGCTGTGCACCCGCCCTGCAGGAGTTCTCCCCCGACGCGATGGAGGACCCCGAGGTGGGCATGTTCGTGCTCTACCCCACCGAGGACTCCTGGAAGCGCGGCGATCGCGCCGTGACCTGCATCGCCACCACCGACGTCCCACGCACCGGATCGCTGCAGCAGTAGCGAGGTACCGTTTCAACCATGTTTGACGCCGTCATCGTGGGCGCCGGTTTTGCCGGCATAGGTGCCGCCATCCAGCTCAAACGGTTGGGGATCGACAACATCGTCCTGCTCGACCGGGAGGACGATCTCGGTGGTACCTGGTATGTGAACCACTACCCCGGGTTGGCCGTCGATGTCCCGACCACCACCTACTCCTACTACTTCGAGCCGAACCCGAACTGGTCGCGGTTGTTCTCGACCGGTCCGGAGATCAAGAAGTACGCCGACGATGTGGCCGACAAGTACGACATCCGACGCCACATCCGGTTCAACACCGTGGTCCACGGTGCCCGCTGGGATGACGAGGCCAAGGCGTGGCAGGTGAGCATCACTTCCCAGGACAACACGACCGAGACGCTGACGACCCGGTATCTCATCACCGCGACCGGCTTCCTGTCCCAGCCCAAGCTGCCCGACATCCCGGGCATCGACAGCTTCGCGGGCAAGGTCATCCACACCGCGGAATGGGATGACGATTTCGACCCCGCCGGACGGCGCATCGCGATCATCGGCACCGGTGCCACGGCAGTGCAGCTGATCCCGGAGCTGGCGAAAACCGCGACCGACCTCACGGTGTATCAACGCACCCCCATCTGGGTGGTGCCCAAGATCGATATGCGTTTCGGCCCGCGGACCAAGAAGCTGTTCGCCCGTATCCCGGCCACCCAGCGGGCGCTGCGCTGGCTCACCGACTCGATCTACGAGTGGATGGTGACCATCGGCGTCGTCTACTACAAGACCTTCCGCGGACGCGGCAACATCTCGGCCGCCGACCTGTCCAAGCTGCACCGCTTCCTGACCATCAGGGACAAGGATCTGCGCAGGCGGCTCACTCCGGACTACGACTTCGGCTGCAAGCGACCGACATTCAGCAACGGCTACTACCGCGCGTTCACCAGGGACAACGTCCACCTGCAGGATGTCGGGATCGATCACATCCAGACCGACGGCATCGTCGCCAAGGATGGCACCAAGAACGAGGTCGACACCCTGGTACTGGCCACCGGGTTCGACCTGTGGGAGGCCAACTTCCCGGCCATCGAGGTCATCGGTCGCGAGGGCCGCAATCTCGGGAAGTGGTGGCGCGAAACGCGTTTCCAGGCCTACCAGGGCGTGTCCATGCCGTACTTCCCGAACTACCTGAGTCTGGCCAGCCCGTACGCCTTCCTCGGGCTGAACTTCTTCAACACCATGGAGTACCAGATGCGGTTGATGGACCGGTTGTTCTCCGAGGTGCAGCGCCGCGGCGCACGCACCTTCGAGGTCACCGAGGAGGCGAACAGCCGCTACCTGGACCGGATGACCGATCTGCTGGGCAATTCGCTGTTCACCCTCGGCAACTGCGCCGGCGCCCGGTCCTACTACTACAACCCCGCCGGTGAGCCCACGCTGTTGCGGCCCACCACCACCGACACCGCCATCAGGGAAGCCTCCGAGTTCCCCCTGAGCGACTATGCGATCGACTGACACCGCAATCAACCAACCGCCGAGAGGAAATCCGTTGACCGAGAAGAAGAGTTCGCCGGGCGTCACGCTCGCAGGGGTGTCACTGGTCGGCGCCGGTCTGGCCCACTTCGTCGCCCCGCAGCTGTTCGAGTCGATCACCAAGCCTGCCTTCCCGAACGACACCGCGCGCCACATCAAGACCAACGGCACCATCGAGACCGCCCTCGGTGTGGGACTGCTGGTGCCCAAGACACGCAAGCTGGCGCTGCTCGGCGCGCTGGGCTACGTCGGCTACCTGGGCGTCAACGCCGTCCGCAACAAGTAGGTGTTACAGCGCCGGCTCGGGACGTTCGACGCCGTCGTCATCGGCCTTGGCTCGATGGTCGGGGCCGGCATCTTCGTCGCGCTCGGGCCCGCCGCGGCAGCCGCCGGCTCCGGGCTGCTGATCGGGCTGGCCATCGCCGCGGTGGTGGCCTACTGCAACGCGACGTCCACGGCACGTCTGGCGGCGATCTATCCCCAGTCCGGCGGCAGCTATGTCTACGGCCGAGAACGCCTCGGCGCGTTCTGGGGTCACACCGCGGGCTGGTGTTTCATCGTCGGGAAGACCGCCTCGTGTGCCGCCATGGCCCTGACGGTCGGCGTGTACGCGTGGCCGCCACACGCGCACGCGGTGGCGGTCGCCGCCGTGGTCGCCCTCACTGCGGTCAACTATGCGGGCGTGCAGAAGTCGGCGTTGCTCACCCGGGTGATCGTCGCGGTGGTGCTCGCGGTGCTGGCCGTCGTGGTGGTCGTACTGAGCGGCGCCGGAACGCCCGCCAATCTGTCGATCGGCACCGATACCGGCCCATGGGGTGTTCTGCAGGCCGCCGGGTTGCTGTTCTTCGCGTTCGCCGGTTATGCCCGCATCGCCACCCTCGGTGAGGAGGTCCGAGACCCGGCCCGCACCATTCCCCGCGCCATACCCATCGCGTTGGGCATCGCGCTGCTGGTGTACGCGGTGGTCGCCGTCGCCGTGCTCTCGGTGCTCGGCAGCACCGGACTGGCCACTGCGACAGCACCATTGGCCCATGCCGTATCGGTGGCCGGGCATCCCGAGCTGGCTACGGTGGTCCGCGTCGGAGCCGCGGTGGCCGCGCTCGGATCGCTGCTGGCGCTGATCCTCGGCGTTTCCCGGACCACACTGGCGATGGCGCGGGACCGGCATCTGCCGAGCGGGCTGTCCGCGGTGCATCCGCGGTTCGGCGGACCGCACCGCGCCGAGGTCGCGGTCGGGATCGTCGTCGCGATCCTGGCGGCGTTTGTCGATCTCCGCGGGGCGATCGGATTCTCGTCGTTCGCGGTGCTGGTGTACTACGCCATCGCCAATGCCAGTGCCTGGACGTTGCGGCCGGCGCGGCGACTGATCCCGGCGATCGGGCTGGCCGGCTGTGCGGTGCTCGCGTGCACCCTGCCCACCGGTTCGGTGCTCACCGGGTCCGCGGTGATCGCGCTCGGCGCCGCCCTGTACCTGGTCCGCCGCCGCACAGTGTGATCGGCGAGCATCAACTATGCCGAACTCCGGCGTCCTCCAAATAGATTGCCGCCCAAATCATCTCGGTCAACGTCACCGCGAGGTCATCGTCTCCGACCCCGCCGGGCTCGCGCAGCATCTGCGCACAACACCTCTCGACCATCCAGGTGACCGTCCGCGCGGTCACATTCGCGTCGATATCGCGCACGCGACCCGCAGCCTGTTCACGTTCGAGGAATTCGCGCGAGTACTCGGCATTGCGCTCGATCTGTTCACGAAACGCCGCATCGAGTTCCGCGGTGTAGCCGGCCACCTCCGCGACCGCCGCGAGCACCAGTTGGTGCCTGCGGAAGGCATCGATGACCCCGCGCACCGCATCCAACATGTGCATCGGGCCGATCTGTTCGACATCGCCTGACCACAGTCGACCGAGAGCACCGGCCACGTCGGCGAGCACGTCCTCGGCGAACTCCGCGAGCAACTCGGTCTTGCCCTTGAAGTACACGTAGAACGTCGGCCGCGAGCTCCCCGCGGCCACCGCGAGACGTTCGACGCCGAGTTCGGTGAACGACGCGCCGCCGCGCAGCAACTCCTCGGTCGCCTCGAGGAGTCGTCGACGGAACTCGTCTCGCCGTTCCTGCCGAACACGCTCTGCGGCCCCCATCATCGCAGCGTAGCACCATAATTCAACTGCGAGACAGTATGTCTTAGACAAGGCGTCTTGACAGATTGTTGCGTGCACGCCTACCGTCCTGGGCATCAGCGAATGTGGCGTCGGTCACCACGACGGCCGCCGCGACAGCGTCCACAGCGAGGAATGCCATGCCGACCCCCATCCCCACCGCGCCGGGTAAACCGGCCTTCGACGATCTCGACGTCTCGGCACGCGAGTTCTGGTCGCAGACCGCCCCGGAGCGCGAGACCACCTTCGCCGAACTACGCCGCCGGCGTCCCGTGTCCTGGCAGCGCCCGATCGAGGCGAGCCTCATGCCGCTGCCGCCGGAGCCGGGTTACTGGGCGGTCGTCCGCCACGCCGACATCGTCGAGGTGAGCCGCAACAGCGAGGTCTTCATCTCCAGCAGGGGTGTCCACATGGAACCGGTGCCCGAGGACATCATCGAAGCCAGTTTGTCTTTCCTTGGCATGGACGGCGAGAAGCATGCCAAGATCCGTGGTCTCGTGCGGGCCGCGTTCACCCCGCGCGCGGTGAACAGACTCATCGACAGCATCGAGGCCAACTCGGTGCGCATCGTGGGTGAACTCGCCGAGGCGGGCAGTGGTTGCGATTTCGTGCGCAACTGCGCGGTCAAGCTACCGCTGGTGACGATCTCGGACATGATGGGCGTGCCGGACTCACAGCGCGATGCCGTCCGCGACGCGGCCGATGCGATGGTCTCGGTCACGGATCCGACGTTCCTCGGCGATCGGAATCCGCTCGAGGTCATGGTGGGCAATCAGATGTTCCTGCATGCCATCGCCGTGGAAATGGCTCAGGATCGGCGGCGGTCTCCCCAAGACGACATCATGACCAACCTCGTCGAGGCCGAGGTCAACGGTGAGCGGCTGACCGATGCCGAGATCGGCGCCTTCATGATCCTGATGTCCGTCGCCGGCAACGACACGACCCGACAGACCACGAGCCTGACCATGCGCGCTCTCACCGAGTTTCCCGCCCAGCGCGCCTGGCTCACCGAAGATTTCGACGGTCGGATCGACACCGCGATCGAAGAGTTCGTTCGCTGGTCGACACCGGTGATGACATTCAGCCGAACGGCCTCGCGTGACTACGAACTGGCGGGCCAACTCATCACCGCCGGCGACAAGGTCGTGATGATGTACTCCTCGGGCAATCGCGACGAGACGGTCTTCGATGACCCGCATGTCTTCGACCTGAACCGCCGGCCCAACCACCACATCGCATTCGGCGGCGGCGGCGCACACTATTGCCTCGGCGCCAATCTGGCCAGAGCACAGCTGCGAGCTCTGTTCCGGCAACTGCTGAGCACCCTGCCCGACATCCAGGCCGGCGAACCGCTATTCCTCGGCGGCAACTTCATCCACGGCGTGGCCAGCATGCCGTGTCACTTCTGATGGGAAACAGCTTGTCTACAGTCGGTATTCGCTACGAGAACCCCGACCCACGGATCGCCCGGATCGTCCTGGCCCGCCCGGACACCCGTAACGCCAAAGACACCGACCTGCTCTACGCGCTCAACGATGCATTCGACCAGGCCGCTCGCGATGATGCGGTCAAGGTGATCATCCTGGCGGCCGACGGCCCGCACTTCTCGTCCGGCCACGATATGCGCGAGGATCTCGACGGCGCGATGGACGGACGCACCACGGTGGGCACCTGGTGCGGATTCGGATGTGATGGCGCCGAGGGCTACATGGCACGGGAGAAAGAGATCTATCTCGGCTTTTCCGAACGGTGGCGCAACATCCCGAAGCCGACCATCGCCGAGGTCCAGGGCAAGGTGATCGCCGGCGGCCTGATGCTGGTGTGGCCGTGCGATATCGTCATCGCCGCCGAGGACGCCATCTTCGCCGACAACACGGTCGCCATGGGCATCGCGGGAGCGGAATTCTTCAACCACCCATGGGAACTCGGAGTACGTAAGGCCAAGGAGATGCTGTTCACCTCCGATGCCGTCACCGCCGCCGACGCCCACCGACTCGGCATGGTCAACCATGTCGTCCCCAACGATGAGCTGAGTGAATTCACCCTCACCCTGGCCCGACGGATCGCCGACCAACCGATGTTCGCGCTGAAGTTGGCCAAGGAGTCGGTGAACACCGCCCAGGACAACCAGGGGCGCGTCAATGCCATGCAGACATCCTTTGCCGCGCATCAGCTTTGCCACGCACACAACAGGATCATCGGTGGTCACATCATCGACACCTCCTTCCTGACCCGCCAGCAGGAGATCGCCAGGCGTTGGTGACCCACCCGCACATCGACTCTCGACACGTTGTACCTCAAGGAGATATGTGTTTCCCGGAACTCACGCCGCCACTGATCCGCACCGCCCGGCGGTCATCATGGCCGGCGGCGGCGATACCCTGACCTACGGCGAACTGGACTCCCGCTCGGCCCAGATCGCCGCCGCGCTGCATGCCGCCGGCCTGCGCCGCGGCGATGTCATCGCCATCCTGGCCGACAACACCGCCGAGGTGTTCGTCATCTACTGGGCCGCGCTGCGTTCGGGTCTGTATGCGACGGCGGTCAACCACCACCTGACCGCGCCCGAGGCCGGATACATCGTCACCGACAGCGGAGCGAAGGCATTCTTCGTCTCGGGCGCACTGGCCGAACTCGGTCGCCAGGTGCTCGCCGAGATACCGGGCGACGTGGCGCGCTACGGCTTCGGCGCCGAAATCGACGGCTACCGGCCCTACCGCGAACTGCTGGACGCGAAAGTCCCACCGCTGACCGATCAACCGCGCGGTGCGGACATGCTGTATTCGTCGGGAACCACCGGCCGCCCGAAGGGCATCAAACCGCACCTGCTGCCCATCCAGGTCGACGAGCCGGGCGACCCGGTCCTGGCGGTGCTGCAGAACGTCTTCGACATCGGACCGGACGCCGTCTATCTTTCCCCCGCACCGATCTATCACGCCGCACCACTGAAGTACTGCGCAGGCATGCAGGCGCTCGGCGCGACCGTGATCCTGATGGAGAAGTTCGACGCGGAGAAGATCCTGGCGGCCATCGAAACCCATCGGGTGACCATGACGCAGATGGTCCCGACGATGTTCGTCAGATTGCTCCAGCTGCCGAACGAGATCCGGTCGCGGTATGACCTGTCCTCGCTGCGCACCGTCGTCCACGCCGGTGCCCCCTGCCCGCCGGAGGTCAAGGACGCCATGCTCGACTGGTGGGGCCCGATCCTGGTGGAGTACTACAGCGCCACCGAGGCGCACGGGATGACGATGATGAACTCCGCGCAGTGGCGCACCAAGCGCGGATCGGTGGGACGCGCGGTGCTCGGCACCATCCACATCTGCGACGAGCAGGGGGCCGAACTGTCGGCGGGCGAGGTCGGCACCGTCTACTTCGAACGCGATGCCATGCCCTTCGTCTACCACAACGATGCGGCCAAGACCCGCGAGGCCCAGCATCCCCAGCACGAAAACTGGACCACCGTAGGCGATCTCGGCTACGTCGACGAGGACGGCTATCTGTTCCTGACCGATCGCAAATCGTTCATGATCATCTCCGGCGGGGTGAACATCTATCCCCAGGAGACCGAGAACGTGTTGACCATGCACCCCGCCGTGTTCGACGTCGCGGTGATCGGTGTTCCCGATCCGGAGATGGGCGAACAGGTCAAGGCCGTCGTCGCGCTCCGGCCAGGGTTCACCGCGAGCGATGACCTCGCCGCCGATCTCATCGACTACGTGCGTGACCGCGTCGCCCACTACAAGGCACCCCGCACCGTCGACTTCGTCGATGCGCTACCACGCACACCCACCGGAAAACTGGTCAAGGGCAAGCTCAAAGCCCGCTACACCGACACCACGAGGAGCCAGGCATGACCGCCACATCCCACAAGCGCTACATCGTCACCGGCGCCGCATCCGGCATCGGGCACGCCGTCGCCGAACGTCTTGTCGCCGCGGGCGCGGAGGTGATCAGCCTGGACCGCAACACCCCGTCGGCGGCGGTCAAGCACCATATCGCGGTCGATCTGGCGGACCTGCAGAGCATCGACACCGCGGTGGCCCAGCTCGACGGCGAGTTCGACGCGCTGATCAACGTCGCCGGCGTCCCCGGCACCGCTCCCGCGGCCACGGTGATCGCGGTGAACGTGCTGGCGGTGCGCCACCTCACCGAGTCCCTGATCGACCGGCTGCGCGATGGTGGGTCCTTGGTCGTGGTGTCCTCGATCGCCGGATTCGGCTGGCCGGCAAGGATGCCCGCCATCCAGGCGTTGCTGGCCACCGACGGATACACCGAGGGCGCGCGCTGGTTCGCCGAGAACCCGCAGGCAGGCAACGCCTACAACTTCTCCAAGGAGGTCGCCACCGTCTACACGATGGCCAAGGCCCTGGAATTCGCACAACGCGGGCTGCGCATCAATGCCGTCCTGCCGGGCCCGGTGCAGACCCCGATCCTCGCCGATTTCGAGGAGACGATGGGCAAGGACACCCTCGACGGCGCCAAGGCGCTGCTCGGCAGGCATGCCACCCCCGAGGACATCGCCGGTGCGGTCGGCTATCTGATCTCGGCCGATGCCGGCTGGGTCAACGGTCAGACACTGGCCGTCGACGGTGGGGGCATGGCGGCCGTGGCCGCCGGCGTCATCCCCGCACCGGAAATGCGCTAGGGCATGACCATGGGCGCACAGATTCGAACCCCGCACGCGCGCACCGTCTTCGACACCGGGCGCACCCGCCCCGCCGAATGGCGCATCGAGCAATTGCGCGCCATCGAGCGCATGTGCGACGAGCAGGAGCAGGCCATCGCGGCCGCCCTGCTCGCCGACCTCGGCCGCCCGGCCATGGAGGCCTGGATGGGTGATGTGCAACCCACCAAGGCCGAAGCGGCTTTCGCGCGCAAGAGAATTCGCAGGTGGATGCGCCGGCGTCGGGTATCGGTTCCGGTCAGCCAGCAACCGGCTCGCGCCTGGGTGCAGTACGACCCCAAGGGTGCGGTCCTGGTGATCGGTCCCTGGAACTACCCGTTCTACCTGGCGATGGCTCCGGTGGTATCGGCGGTGGCGGCGGGCAACACCGTGGTGATCAAGCCATCGGAACTCGCCCCGGCCACCTCCGCGCTGATCGCGCGGCTGGTGCCGCGCTATCTGGACACCGAGGCGATCACCGTCGTCGAGGGCGACGCCCAGGTGACCCAGGACCTGCTGGCACAGGGCTTCGATCATGTCCTGTTCACCGGCGGCACCGAGGTCGGGCGGAAGATCATGGCCGGTGCCGCACCCACCCTGACACCGGTCACCCTGGAGCTGGGCGGCAAGAGCCCTGCCATCGTGGCCGCCGACGCCGACCTCGCGGTGACGGCCCGTCGGTTGGCGCACACCAAACTGGTGAACTCGGGGCAGACCTGCATCGCGCCGGACTACATCCTCGTCGAGCGGTCCGTCGCCGCGGAGCTGGTCACCATGCTGTGCGCCACGATCGCCGAATTCAGCACCACACCCGACCTGCCCATCGTCAACCGACGCCAGTTCGATCGGTTGACGGCACTGATCGCGGACACCAGTGGTCAGGTCGTCACCGGCGGCGGCTCCGATGAGGCGTCCCTGCGCATCGAACCGACCGTGATCCTCGATCCGGGGCCCAGTGATGCGGTGATGTCCGACGAGATCTTCGGGCCCATCCTGCCGATCATCACGGTCGACTCGATCTCCGAGGCCATCGGCTTCGTCCGGCATCGGCCACGGCCGCTGGCCCTCTATGTGTTCACCGAGACGCCGGAGCTGGCCGAGGACGTGATCGATCAAACCGAATCCGGCGGCGCGGTGGTCAATCACGCGATCATGCATTGTCTGGTGCCGCAGTTGCCGTTCGGCGGGATCGGACCCAGCGGCATGGGCGCCTATCACGGGTGGTGGGGTTTCGAGGCGCTGTCGCACCGGCGCGCGGTGCTGGCCAAGTCCACTCGTCCCGATCCCCGGCTGGTCTATCCGCCCTACACCGCACTGTCCAGGAAGCTCATCCGTCTGCTGCAATAGCAACCGGGCCCGGCTACCTTGTCCTGATGGCAAAGCTGTCTGTGACGCCGCGTTGGAAGCCCGTGGGCCCCGATGCCGATATCGTCGCCCCCGACGAACGATTGAGCTGGCCGCGCACCCTCGGGATCGGCGCACAGCACGTGGTGGCGATGTTCGGTGCGACGTTCCTGGTGCCGGTGCTGACCGGTTTCCCGCCGGCGACCACGCTGCTGTTCTCCGGTATCGGCACCATCGCCTTCCTGCTCATCACGGGCAACCGGCTGCCGAGCTACCTGGGGTCCAGCTTCGCGGTGATCGCCCCGGTCACCGCCGCCGTCACCGCGCAGGGCACCGGCAGCGCACTCGGTGGGCTGATCGCGGTGGGTGTGCTGCTGATCATCATCGGCGCGGTGGTCCACCTGGTCGGCACGCACTGGCTGGACCTCGTTCTGCCGCCGGTGGTCACCGGGGCGGTGGTGGCGCTCATCGGGTTCAACCTCGCGCCGGCGGCCAAGAACAACTTCGAGCAGGGTCCCGTGGTCGGGATGGTCACGCTGGTGTTGCTGGTCGGTGCGCTGGCCTTCTTCAAGGGCCTGATCGGCCGGTTGGCCATCTTCCTTGCCGTCGTCCTTGGGTACGTGCTGGCGCTGGTACTGGGTCAGGTGGACACCTCCGGGATCGCGCAGGCGGCGTGGTTCGGCCTGCCGGAGTTCCAGACGCCGACCTTGCGCCTCGAGGTCCTGCCGATGTTCCTGCCTGCCGTGATCGCCCTGGTCGCCGAGAACATCGGGCATGTGAAATCGGTGAGCCAGATGACCGGCAGGGATCTCGATCCGCTGATGGGCCGGGCGCTGGCCGCCGACGGTGTGGCCACCGTGCTGGCCGGCGCCGGCGGCGGCTCGGCGACCACGACGTACGCCGAGAACATCGGCGTGATGGCCGCGACGCGCATCTACTCGACCGCCGCCTACTGGGTGGCCGCCGTGGTGGCCATCGTGCTGGCCCTGTGCCCGAAGGTGGGTGCGACGATCTCGGCCATCCCGCCCGGTGTGCTCGGTGGCGCGACGATCGTGCTCTACGGCCTGGTCGGGGTGCTGGGAATCCGGATCTGGCTGACCAACCACGTCGACTTCGCCAAACCGGTCAACCAGATGACGGCCGCCATCCCGCTGATCATCGGCATCGCCGACTTCACCTGGCAGGCAGGCTCGTTGACGTTCACCGGTATCGCACTGGGGTCCATCGCCGCACTCGTGGTCTACCACGGCATGACGCTGCTGGGTGCTAGTCGCCGAGCGCGTTGACCGCGGCGGCGAACACCGAGGGCAGTGCGGCCGACGCCGGGGTGATGGCTGCCCGCACGGGCCGGATTCCGGTGCCGTACAACAGCGCCGCTGTCAGCATCCGGTAGCGCCGGGTCAGGTGCCGCCACCGGCGGTCGTACTCACCCGCGCGGTCACCGACGACGCAGTCGACCAGCAGTTCGGCCGCACCGAAGGCCAGGCCCATCCCCTCGCCGGTCAGCGCGTCGACATATCCGGCCGCGTCACCGACCAGCAGGACGCGGCCGGCGGTGCGCCCCCGTACCCGTTGGCGCAGTGGGCCTGCGGCGCGGTCCGGCCCGTGCGGCAGACCGTCCAGGCGTTCCATCAGCGCCGGAAACCGGTCCAGGTGCGCATCGAACCCGCCCCTGGTGGACTTCAGGATCGCCACGCCGACACAGTCATCGGACACCGGGGTGACGTACGCTTCCCCGGCCTCGGGCCCCCGACCCCAGTACACCTCGACGCAATCCGACCACGGGGCCACCGCGATGTGTCGGCGGATTCCCCATCGGCGCCGGCCGGACTCCCCCGCCGAGAGGCCCAGCGCCCGCCGGATCGGTGAGTGCAGACCGTCGGCGGCCGCCAGGTAGCGCGCCCGAAATCCGGCCGCACACACCGAGTCCGGCCCCTGGGTGAGCTCACCGACCTCGGACTGCACGATCCGCACACCGGCGGCGGTGGCGGCCTCGGCCAGCGCGGTGTGCAGCACGGTGCGGCGTACCCCGCGGCCCGCTCCGTTGGCGAACCGGGCCGCCGCGGTATACCTGCCATCGAGGTAGCGGATCCCATGAAAATCGTATCCGTCGGGGTCGATACCGAGTTGGCGCAGGCGGGCCAGGGAGTGTGGCATCAGCCCCTCGCCGCACGCCTTGTCGATCGGACCGGTTCGCTGCTCGACGACGACGGCCTCCAACCCGGCCCGCGCGGCGTACAGCGCGGTGGCCAGCCCCGCCGGCCCGCCGCCGGCGACCAGCAGATCGATCATGTCAGGCTCTGCAGCGCTTCATCTTCGACCCTGATCCGGGTGCGCAGCAGCAGTGCGTTGGCGATCGAGAACATCGCGGCGGTGATCCAGGCCCCGCCCGCCAACGGCAGTGCGGCGCCTTCCAGGACGACCGCCACGTAATTCGGATGCGGCATGAGGCGGTAGGGCCCACCGGTCACCCGAGGGGCGCCCGACACCACGACCACCCGGGTGTTCCACTGCTTGCCGAGGGTCGTGATGCACCACCAGCGCAGCAGCTGGGCACCGACGACGACCCAGAAGGCCGGCCACACCCACCGCTTGCGCACCCGTGCCTCGGCCAGCGCGCCGGCCAGCAGTCCGGTGTGCAGCGCCACCATCACCGGGTAGTGCTCGGCACCGAACTCCTTGCCGCCATTGGCCTTGGACCATGTCAGATTCCGGTTGGACACCACCAGCTCGGCGACCCGCTCCACCGCGACGAGCACGATCAGGACGATGAACCCGCGCATGTCAGCGCCACCTCAGCAGCACGAGCTCGGAGCAGAACCCGGGCCCCATCGCCATCAGCACTCCGGGGCTGCCCGGCGTCGGGCGGGTGCGGATGGTATCGCGCAGCACGTGCAGGACCGAGGATGAGGACATGTTGCCCACCTCGGCCAGTGACTGCCAGGTCAGATCCAGGGCATCCGATGGCAACGCCAGGGTGTCGATGATGGCCTCGATGACCTTCGGGCCGCCCGGGTGGCTCACCCAGGTGTCGATATCGGACACGGTGAGACCATGTGCGCCAAGGAAATCGGTCATATCGGCACCGAGATAGCGGCCCACGAACGCGGGCACCTCGGCACTGAGGACGATCTCGAAACCGCCGCTGCCGATTCTCCAGCCCATCGTATCCAGCGAGTCGGGATACAGGTGGCTGCGCGAGTCCAGCACATCCGGGCCGGCCGGGTCCATGGTCTCGGCGCGTCGGGCTCCGACCGCGACCACGGCCGACGCGCCGTCGCCGAACAGCGCCCCGGCCACGACGGTCGGCATCGTCGGATGGTGTTTGCGGGTCAGCGAACACAATTCCACCGACACCAGCACCGCCACCTGGTCCGGCGCACCGCGCAGGTAATCGTGCAGCCGGGCGATACCCGCCGCGCCGGCCACGCAGCCGAGCCCGAAGATCGGCACCCTGCGCACATCGGGACGCAGTCCGAGCCGGCCCGCGATGCGGGCGTCCAGCGAGGGCACCGCCGCACCGGTGACCGTGGTGGTGATGATCATGTCGACGTCTTCGGGCCGCAGTCCCGCCTCGTCGAGCGCGCCGCGCAGCGCGGCGGTACCGAGTTCGGTGGCGTGCTCGATGAACAGATCGTTGGTCTCACCGAAATCGGTGAGCCGGACGTACTCCTCCAGTGGGCGGACCAGATACCTGCTGTGCACCCGCGCGCTCTTGTGTAGCTTGCGCACGGCATCGTGGGCGCCCTCGTAGCCGGGCAGTCCCAGGATGGCCTCGGTGATCTCGTCCTGGGTATAGCGATGCGGCGGCAGGACCCCGTGAACGCCGGCAATGGTGCTGAGACTTACCATTTCCGCGAGAATAGTTGACATATCACTCATGCGGGGGACTCCCAGGTGGGCCGCCCTTTCTCAGTGGTGCAGCCCGATCCGATCGTGCAGTCGTGCCAGCGGTGCGGGTGCCCACCAGTTCCATCGGCCCATCAACTGCATGAAGGCGGGCACCAGGACCATCCGGACCAGGGTGGCGTCCATCAGCACCGCCAACGTCAGACCGAGACCGAACATCCGCATGAACGACACGTTCGCCGCGATGAGCGCTGCGAACGATATCGACATCACCAGCGCCGCGGCGGTGACCACCCGACCCGTGCGCGCCAGGCCGAGCGCCACGCTCTCACCGACATCGGCGGAGGTGCGGCCGGAGGCCAACCAGTACTCGCGGATCCGCGCGAGCAGGAAGACCTCGTAATCCATCGACAGGCCGAACGCGATACAGAAGAGCAATACCGGGATGTTGGCGACCAATGTGCCGGTGGCCGTGGTGCCGAAGGCGCCGAGATGCCCGTCCTGGAAGATCCACACCATGGCGCCGAACGCGGCTGTCAGCGACAGGATGTTGAGCACCAGGGCCTTGGCGGGCAAGACCACGCTGCCGGTCAGCAGGAACAGCAGACAGAACGTGATCACGGCGATCAGCCCGAGTACCAGCGGCAGTGTCGCTCCGATGGCGGCCACGCTGTCGCGGTCGGTCTGGGCCACCCCGCCCAATAGCACCGGCCGGTCGCCGGGTCCGGCGATCGCGTGCAGCCGGTCCAGCTGTGCCGCCGAACCGTCGGAGAACAGGTCGGCCGAACTGGACACCCGGATGAACGCACTGCCCGCACGGTGCACCGGCGCGGCCACGGCCAGGACGTCCGGTGCGCCGGCCACCTCGGTGAGGTAACGGTCCCACTGCTCGGGTGTCAGCCCGTCGGACTCGGGGACGACGATGCTGATCTCGGTGGCGGAGTTGTCGGCGAAGTCCGCCCGCAACCGGTCCCCGACCTGATGCGCCGATGCCGACGGCGGCAACACGCGATCATCGGGAAAACCCCATTTCACGCCGGTGAAGGGCAGTCCGAGCAGGACCAGCAGCGCCACCACGGCCAGGCCGATCGGCAGCGCCCGACGCAACA
The DNA here is from genome assembly GCF_006715585.1 of Arthrobacter sp. SLBN-53. Classification (NCBI taxonomy): domain Bacteria; kingdom Bacillati; phylum Actinomycetota; class Actinomycetes; order Micrococcales; family Micrococcaceae; genus Arthrobacter; species Arthrobacter sp. SLBN-53. Next base: position 3,472,781 of record NZ_VFNN01000001.1, on the reverse strand, counting down.
CGAATTTCGTTGATCTGTACCAGAATTGCTGCTCAACCGGCTTCGGTGGGCCCGACCGGCGACCCTTGACACGATCGCCGAGCAGCACCAGCGCGGCCGGGGTGAGCACCAGTGCGGCGATGGCCGCGAACACCACGGTCGCCACCCCGGCATAGGCGAACGATTTCAGGAAGTACATCGGGAACAACACCAGCGTCGACATCGGCAGTGCCACCGTCGTCGCCGAGAACACGACCGTGCGACCGGCCGTCACCATCGTGCGCACCAGGGCGGCCTCGGCGGTGGCGCCCTCGGCCAGTTCGTCGCGGTAGCGACTGACCATCAGCAGCGTGTAGTCGATGGCCAGGGCCAGCCCCATCGCCATACACAGGTTCAGTGCGAACACCGACACATCGGTGGCAAACGTGATCAGCCGCAGCACCGCAAGCGAACCGAGGATGGCCAGCACGCCGACCATCACGGGCACCGCCGCGACCAAAAGTCCGCCGAACACCCACACCAGCACCAGGAAGCTGAACGGGATGGCGATGGATTCCATGACCAGCAGGTCGTGCTGGGACTGTTCGGTGATCTGGGTGTTGACCATGGCCACACCGCCCGCCTGCACCCGCACGCCGTCGCGATCGTGGACCAGACGGTCGGTGAGGTCCTTGGCGTGGTCCTGGGCGTGCTGTTCACCGCCGGTGATACCGGCGACGATGAGCCCGGCGGTGCCGTCCCTGCTGAGCAATGCCGCCGAGGCTGCCGCCGGGGCACTCCATGCCGAACTCACCTGAGCCACATGCTCGGATTCGCCCAGCGCCGTGGCTATCTCGGTGCCCACCCGGCGGGCGGCCGGGCTCATCGCACCTGCGGGATCGGAGACGATGATCAGCAACTGCATGTCGCCCTGACCGAACTTGTCGGTCAGCAGCTCGGCCGCGTGCGAGGACTCGGCGTCAGGATCGGTGAATCCGCCTGCGCTCAGCTCCTGGGTGACCGGCACCCCGAGGATCGCCGCGGCCACCGCACACAGCGCGGCGATCGCCAGGACGCGCCTGGGTGCCGCCATGGCGTGGCGGGCGAGGCGTTCGAGCACGCCGGGGTTGTCCACCCGATCATGGTGCCCGATGGCTACCGATTTCGGCGGTCTCGGGGCGGTACGCCGTTGACACCCTCGATGGAGCGGGCGTAGGTGGCGATGGTGAAGGCCATCGCCGGGCCGGTGATCGACAGCGCCCGGTGGTCGACGTTGTCCATCCCGTCCCGCGGTCCGCCGGCGTTCGGGTCGAACGGCGCCCCGGCGCGACCGCCCCACAGCCGGGCCTGCACCGGTGTCTTCTGTTGGTTGGCACCGGTGGTCAGGCCGCCGATGGGCACTCCGGCGGTGAGGAACGCCGCGTAATCACCGGCGGTGTCCAACGGCATATCGGCCGGGCGCACACCGGCCTGGTTGAGGTAACCGGCCAGGGTGCGTTCGATACCGGCCGAGCCCTCCGGGACGGTCTCGGCGGGGATCGCCGGATTTGCCTGCCCCGACTGATCACCGTCGAGCGTGAAGTACCCCGGGTTCGGGGAGCCGATCATGGTGGCATCCAGGTACGCGGCGATATCGTCGCGGCCGCCGTCATCCAGACCCGCCAGGTACTTGCCCGCGGCGCCCAGCCGCTGGGACCCCCAGAAGGTGAACCGCACCGCATTGTCGATCCGCGGCGCCGATCCCATCGCATCGGCGATGGCGAGCAACGCCGCCACCCCGCTGCCGTTGTCGTTGATGCCCGGGCTGCGCGGCGCACTGTCCAGATGCGCACCGGCCAGCACGACATTGCCGGTGTCACCGGTGGAGGTCTGGGCGATGACGCTCTTGGATCTGGCCACGCTGGCCTGGCCGTCGAGCATCAGGCGCACCGGGTCGTTGGTCCGGCGCAGGGCCGCGTCGGTGGTGCGATCGATGACGGCGACGGGCATGGTCAGCTTCTGGTAATAGCCCGGTTCGAACAGTCCCTTGGTACCGCCGGCGCTGACCACCAGCAGACCGACCGCCCCATTGGCCGCCGCGGCGTTCTGTTTGGCGACCACCGAACATCCGGTGTCGTCGACTATCGCCAGCGCGCCGCGGACGTTGCCGTAGTCGGCGCGCTCGCATCCGTCGCCGGTGCGCGGACGCAGCGACAGCCCGCTCAGCCCTTCGCGCGGGGTGGACGCCAGCGGCGAGGCCTGTGTCACGGGGTAGCTGCGACCGGCCACCTCCAGGGTCGGGTTGCCGGGATCACCCATCTTCAGCCACTCGAACTCCGGCGTGCTGATCTCGAACCCGCTATCCCGCAGCACCTCCGAGATGTACTCGACGGTGGCGTCGTAGCCCGCGGTGCCGACGGCCCGGCTGTTGGCATTGTCATCGGCGATGGCGGCGAGCCGCTCCAGGTGCGCGAAGATGGCATCGGCGCTGACCTCGGCGGCGAGCTCGTCGGCCCGCAGCGGGGCGGGCTCGGGTGCGCTGCCACACGATGTCAGTAGCAGCGCGGTGGCCGCCGCGGCACACAGGCGCCTCATGATTCGGCGAGCACGTGACGGGTCCGATCCTCGCGCACCGGAACGCCATTGCGTCCGCCGATGTCCTGGGCGTACAACGCGGCGGCGTATGCGACGCCGCGACCCTGGATCTCCAGGGACGTGGTGTCGATCTTGTCCAGGGTGTCGGTGTCCTTGTGGTAGTTCGGGTCGAACGGCTCGGCGGCCCGGCCACCCCAGAGCTCGGCCTGCTCGGCCGTCATGTTCTCTTCCGCTCCGGAAAACAGCCCCCCCGAGGGGATTCCGGCCCGGGTGAACGCATCGTAGTCGGAACGGCCGTCGAAGCTGGTGTCCTGAGCCGGTTTGCCCGCACCGTCGAGATAGCCGACCAGCATCCGTTCGATACCCGCCGATCCCTCCGGGACCCGGGGCACGCTGCCGTCGGCGGCCGGTGGCGCCGACTGGTTACCGTCATAGGTGAAGTATCCCGGATTCGGGGAGCCGAGCATGTCGAAATTCAGGTACAGCGCAATATCTTTGAGCCCCTCTGCATCCAGGGAGGAGACATAGCGGTCGGAGCCGACCAGCCCGACCTCCTCGGCGCCCCAGAAGCCGAAGCGCACCGCGTTGCGGATCTCGGGGGCACTGCCCATCTGCAGGGCGGTCTCCAGCACCGCGGCCACCCCGGATCCGTTGTCGTTGATACCGGGCCCCTCGGGCACGCTGTCCAGATGTGCTCCGAGCATCACGACGTTGTCCGTTGCGCCGGTGCTGGTCTGGGCGATGATGTTGTTGCTGCGCTTGACGTTCACCCCGGCCGTCAGCCGGATCGACGCCTGGCCCGGATTCGCCCGCAGTCGCGCGCCCTCGCTCTTGGTGATGCCGAGCACCGGGATCTTGACGTCGGTTCCACTGCCCAGCGTGCCGCCGAAGTCCTCGACGGGACGGTCCTCGTTATCGGCCACCAGCAGGGCCAGCGCTCCCCGTTTCGCGGCGACGGCCTGCTTGTCGCTGAACGGGCACGAGCCGCGGTCGACGAGCACCACCGCGCCCTGCACGGGCAGCCCCTCGTAGTCGGCGTCGGCGCAACCGGGGGTGTCGTCGACGGGTGCGGCGACCACGGGCCCGCGCACCCCGTCGGCAGGCGTGCCGATGGTGAAGCTCATCGGCAGGGCCGCGACCGGGGTGCCGGCCACCTCGACGGTGGGGTCCTCGGCGAACGGGATGCGCACCTCGAACTCCGGGGTTTGCACCTCGAAACCCTTGTCGCGCAGCGCGTTGACCACATAATCGAGGCTGGCCTGGTAGCCGGGGGTTCCCAGCGCGCGGTTACCCTCGTGCTGATCGGCGATCTCCTGCAGCCGGGTCAGATGCGCCATCATGGCATCGGTCTGCACACGCTTGCTGATCTCGTCGGCGTAGCCGGCGGCGTCGGCATCGGCGGTCGGCGACGGCTCGGGCGCACCCGGCGATCCGCAACCGGCGACGAGGGCGGTCAGGGCCAACAGGGCCCCCAGGGACCGTGATCTGCGCTGCATGGACCCCACGGTAGCTCAGGGGTCCCGGCGCTCGACCACGACGACGGCCGCAGCGAAGATCCCCAGGGCGACACCGCCGAAGTACAGCGCCGAACCCTGCGGACCCCACCACATCGAAAAACTGTGCAGAAAGCCGAATATCGATGCGCCGGTGAACGCGGCGGCGTTGACGAAGGGCAGCAGCGGCCCCACGGTGTCCCCGATGTCGGTGCTGACGCTGAGCATGGGCTCGACCACGAAGGGCACCAACAGCAACACCGCGACCGCGGCGGCGGTGTGTCGCAACAGTGCCCCCACCCCGACCGCCAGGACGGCGCCGGCGGCGGCATACACCGCGAGCGCGCCCACCGAGCGCCACGCGCCCGACCCCGCGATCAGGATCGACCCGGTCGTCATGGCGGCGGCCACCGCGGCGGAGAATCCACCGGTGACAAGGGCTTTGGCGGCGAGCACGCGGGTGCGGCGCGGGGTGGCCAGGAAGGTGGTTCGGATCATGGCCGTGCGGTACTCGCCGGTGACGGTCAGCGCAGCCAGGATCATCAACACCGGCACCCCGAAGTTGGCGACCCCGAGCAACGGATCCTCTGTCATCACGGCCAGACCGAGGGCCAGTACCGCCACGGCGAGCGTCAACCACAGCGCCGACCGGGTGGTGGCCAGTTTGCGGGCCTCCGCCTCGAGCGCGCCGATCACGAGTCGCCCCCACCGCGATACTGCACCGCATCATCGGTCAGGCCGAGATAGGCCTCCTCGAGTGAGGTTTGCCGGGCGCTCAGTTCGTGCAGCACGATCCCGTGTTCGGCGGCCAGCTCACCGATCTGCTCGGTGCTGCCCGGCACCAGCAGCGCATCGCCCTCGCGGCGGGCCTCGGGCAGCAGCGCGGCCAGCCGGTCCAGCTGCGGGCTGCGCACCCGCACCGCTGCGTCCCTGCGCAGGAAATCGGCCATCGTGGTGGCGGTGATCAACCGGCCGCGGCCGATCACCACCAGCTCGTCGGCGGTGTTGGCCATCTCGGCCAGCAGGTGGCTCGACACCAGCACCGTGCGCCCCTCGGCGGCCAAGTCACGCATCAACGTCCTGATCCACCGGATTCCCTCCGGGTCCAGGCCGTTGACCGGCTCGTCGAACAACAGCACCTGCGGGTCGCCGAGCAGGGCCGCAGCGATCCCGAGCCGTTGCAGCATGCCGAGGGAGAACGACCCGGCGGGCTTGCCGGCGGCCGCGGTCAGACCGACCTGCTCGAGCACCTCGTCGACCCGCGCCTGCTGGATCCGGTTGGTCGCCGCCAGCCAGCTCAGGTGGGCGCGCGCCGAGCGGTTCGGGTAGACCTGACGCGCATCCAGCAGGGCACCGACGGTGCGCAGCGGATGTTTCAGGTCCCGGTAACGGCGTCCGCCGATGGTGACGGTGCCCGCCGTCGGCCGGTCCAGCCCGACGATCATCCGCATGGTGGTGGACTTGCCTGCGCCGTTCGGGCCGAGGAAGCCGGTCACCACACCCGGTTTGATGGTGCAGCTCAGCCCGTCGACCGCCCGGCTGCGACCGTAGGTCTTGGTCAGTCCGACCAGTTCGATCACAGCGCCGGACTGGATGCCTGGGCCCAGAACCGCTTCGGGATCCGGCCGGCCTGCCTGGCCAGATACCCGGCGGTGACGGCCGAGGCCATCGCCGACGCCATGGTGGCGGGGTCGGCCGCCCTGGTCACCGCGGTCGCCAGCAGCACGGCGTCACAGCCCAGTTCCATCGCCAGCGCGGCATCGCTGGCCGTGCCGATTCCGGCGTCCAGGATCACCGGCACCTTCGCCGCGTCGACGATCATCTCGATGTGGTGCGGGTTGGAGATGCCGAGTCCGGTGCCGATCGGCGAGCCCAACGGCATGACCGCCGCGCAGCCGGTGTCCTCCAGCCTGCGGGCCAGCACCGGGTCGTCGTTGGTGTAGGGCAGCACGATGAAACCGTCGTCGACCAGTTGCTCGGCGGCCCTGACCAATTCGATGGCATCGGGCAGCAGCGTGCGTTCGTCGGCGATGACCTCCAACTTGACCCAGTCGGTGCCGAGGGCCTCGCGGGCGAGCTGCGCGGTCAACACCGCCTCCGCGGCGCCGCGACAGCCCGCGGTGTTGGGCAGCGTCGCGATGCCGAGCCGGTTGAGCAGGTCCAGCACTCCGGTACCGGTCTCGGCGTCCACCCGGCGCATCGCCACCGTGGTCAATTCGGTTCCCGAGGCGATCAACGCCTCCTCCAGCACCGCCAGGTTCGCCGCGCCGCCGGTGCCCATGATCAGCCGCGAGCCGAACTCGCGGCCGGCAATACACAACGCCGATCCCCCGGTCGCTGCGCTCCTGCCCACCGGTGCCGCGTCAGCCACCCTGCACCGCCGTCACGACCTCCACCCTGGCGCCGTCGGCCAGCACGGTGTGCCATGACGAGCGCGGCAGCACCTCCCAGTCGACCGCCACGGCGATGCCCTTGTCCGGGAAACCCAGACGGCTCATCAGCCCCTCGACGGTAGTGCCGTCGGGAACGTCGGCATCCTCCCCGTTGACCAGCAGAATCATTGTGCCCCTCCGAATACCGCGAGTTCCCTGGCGATCTGCTCGGCAGTCCACGGTGCCAGCAGAAATCCGTTGCGCCCGTGGCCGGTGGCCACCAGCGTCCGCTCGTCGAGCCTACCCACCAACGGCAGGCCGTCCGGGGTCATGGGACGCAAACCTGCCGCGCATTCGGCGAGCTCGTACTCGCCGAGGGCAGGCAGCACCGCGCACGCGTCGTCGAGCAGATCACGCACTCCGGTCACCACCACGGTGGTGTCGCGACCGTGTTCGTACTGGGTCGCACCCACCACCACACCGTCACCGCGCGGCACCAGATACACCTGCCTGCCGTGCACTCGGGCGCGAATCACATTCTGCGGCAACGGCATACAACCCTTACGCCAACGCAGTCGCAGCACCTCCCCCTTGACCGGGCGGACCGCAAGGCCCGGCCACAGAGTCGGCGCGTCGATACCGTTGGCGATCACCCGGACATCGGCGTCGACCTCGGCGAGATCGGCGACCGGCGGGGCCCAGCGCACACCGGCCTCGACGCAGGCCGTCTCCAGCGCGGCCACCAGGGCCCGATTGTCCACCGCCAGTTCGGTCTCGGCGATGAACCCGTGCCGGATACCTTGCGCCAGCAGGGGTTCGACATCGCGGGCGGTGGTCGTCGGCGTCACCGGATGCCCTTGGGCGGACAGCCAGTCCGCCACCGTCCGCAGATCGGCGACATCGGCGCGGTCCACGGCCACCACCAAAGACCGGCGCGCGGTGACGATATCGCCGGGCAGACCGGCCAGGAACCCGCTGTGCCACAGCTTCAGCGATTCCAGACCTATCGCGAGCTGAGCCTCCTCACCGGGCCAGCCCTCGCTGTGCGGGGCGAGCATGCCGCCGGCCACCCAGGAGGCGCCGCGCTGCTCGGTGCGGTGCACCCGCACATCCCAGCCGTCGGCTGCGGCCCGGCGCGCGACCGCAAGCCCGATGACGCCACCGCCCACGATGCCCAACGAGCCGACCGAGTCGACCCTCGACGTACTGCCCATTCTCCCTCTCCCTTCGCCGGCATGACCCGGATCAGGTTCGACGGTCAAGGCCGGTGCGCGCCCACTCTCAGTCCCCGCTCCCGGGACTCCCGTGTCTGCTGAAAGGATACTCGGGTGTCCCGACTCGATTCCGCCTCGCTGTACCTGTGCACCGACGCCCGCACCGAACGCGGTGATCTCGCCGAGTTCGCCGACGCGGCGCTGGCCGGCGGGGTGGACATCATCCAGCTGCGGGACAAGGGGTTGGAGGCTCGCCAGGAGCTCGACGCCCTGGCGGTGCTCGCCGACGCGGCCCGCCGCCACGGCGCGCTGCTGGCGGTCAACGATCGCGCCGATATCGCCCGCGCGGCGGGCAGCGACGTCCTGCACCTCGGCCAGGACGACCTGCCGCTGGCGGTGGCCCGTGAGATCGCGCCGGGCGCGCTGATCGGCCGGTCCACCCACGACACCGACCAGGTGGCGCGCGCTCTCGTCGATGCGGACGCCGAACTCATCGACTACTTCTGTGTCGGTCCGTGCTGGCCGACCCCGACCAAACCCGGCCGTCCCGCGCCCGGTCTCGAACTGGTGCGCCACACTGCCGCGCTGGCCGGTGATATCGAGCCGGCCATACCGTGGTTCGCCATCGGCGGCATCGACATCGAACGGCTGCCGCAGGTGCTCGACGCCGGTGCCACACGGATCGTGGTGGTGCGGGCGATCACCGAGGCCGAGGATCCCCAGGCCGCGGCCTTGACACTCAAGACGGCACTCAAGGCCGCGCTCAGGGCTTGAGCGGCAGTTCGGCGGTGACCTCGCGCAACCGCTCCCAACTGGCCGCGAAGCCGGGATGCAGCGGGAGCGCGGCGACCTGCGCCTCGGCCACCCAGCGCAGCTCGGCACTCTCACGATTGGCGATCGTCGGCAGCTGCTCCGCCGCGTCGGCGATCACGGTGGTGTAGCTCCAACCGGGAACCTCGTGGGTGACCACGGTGACCCGAACGGTCAATTGCCCCGCATGCAGACCGGCCTCCTCGGCAGCCTCGCGCACCGCGGCCTCCTCGACCGTCTCGTGGCTGTCGCGCGCGCCGCCGGGTAACCCCCAGGTCCCGCCCTGATGGCTCCACGGCGCACGATGCTGGAGCAGGACCGCGAATCCGCCGTCGACATCCGGTGCGCGCAGCAGCAGGCCCGCGGCGCCGTGTCGGCCCCAGAAGTGCGCACCGCCGTCCGACAACACCCAACCGTCACCGTCACCGCGCACGTGTTCAGAATAGGGGTACGCGAATTCCCACACGTCACACCAATGTCTCTTAGACTTCTTAGAAATACCGAGGAGGTTGGCGGACACGTGACCGTGGAGTTGGCACACCCGTCGACCGAGCCGCTGGCATCACGTTCGCCGACGCGCCCCGTACACCCCCGCTGGTGGTTCCTGTGGACCACGCCGGGGCGCATCCTGACCATCGGCATCGTGCTGTCGGCGTTGGTGATGGCGTGCGCCTTCGCCACCTCGACGACGATCACCGACCGCCAGGAAGCCCTGACCACGGTGCTCGACCACAGCGAGCCGCTGGCCTTCGCCGCCGGACAGCTCTACACCAAGCTCTCGGTCGCCGACGCCGCCGCGGCGACCGCCTTCATCGCCGGTGCCGAACCGCAGGATGTGCGGGAGCGCTACGAACAGGCGATCACCGACGCCTCCGTCGCGGTGACCCGCGCGTCGGCGGGTCTGACCACCGAGCCGATGGTCGAACTGCTCGGCAGGGTCAACGCCGAACTGGCGGTCTACACCGGTCTGGTCGAGACGGCCCGGACCAACAACCGGGCAGGCAATCCGGTCGGCTCGTCATACCTGTCCGAGGCCTCGGCACTTATGCAGTCGGAGATCCTGCCGCAAGCCCAGCGACTCTACGAGGCGACCTCGGCCCGGGTGGACACCGAGACGACCGCGTCGACGCGCATTCCCGCCCCGGTCATCCTGGTGGTGCTCGCCACCATCCTGTTCGGGTTGTTCGCCAACCGTTGGCTCAGCAAGCGGACCCGGCGCCGGATCAACATGGGTTTCGTGGCCGGCGGTTTGGCGGTCTTGATTATGGTGGTCTGGGTGGGTACCGCTCTGGTCATCTCGACGGCGGACAGCCGCAGCGCCAAAAACACTGCGGCGCAGTCGCTGAAGACCGTCACCACGATGGCCATCACCGCCCAGCAGGCCCGTGCCGACGAAACCCTTGCCCTGGTCCGCCGCGGTGACGAGGACGTCCGCAAGCAGTCGTACTACCAGCGCATCGAGACCATCCAGGAACAGCTCAAGGCCTACCTGGCCGCGGACAACGACATCGACAAGGCCGACCTCGCCGACGCCGACGACCTACTTCGCAAGTGGCGGGCCTCCAACGACCGGATCAACGCCTACATCTCGGTGGGTAACTACCAGGCCGCCACGCAGGTGGCGCTCGGGACCGGTGAGGATGATTCCAGCCCGGCCTTCAGCACCCTCGACGAAGCGCTGTCGCGCTCCATCGAGCAGAGCCGCAGCCAACTGCGCACCGATATCGTCAATGCCCGCCGGGTGCTCTCGGGCACCACCGTCGGCGCGGCCGCCCTGTCGGTCATCGCCGCGTTCGCGGTGACCCTCGGGTTGTGGCCGAGGCTGAGTGAGTACCGGTGATCGCCCGGCTGGCCGGTGTCCTCGTCACCGCGGCACTGTTGGCGGGGTGCCAGCAGAACCCCCAGATCGATCCCATCCCCGAGCTGACGCTGGCTCCGCCGACGCCGGCCGGGATGGAGACAGCCCCACCGGAGCCGGTGCCCGAGCTGCCCGACAACGACGACTGCGACCGCACCGCGAGCCTGCGGCCTTTCGCCGACCGCGCCGAGGCCGACGAGGCCGTCGAGAACATCCGCAACCGCGGCAGGCTGATCGTCGGGCTGGACATCGGCAGCAATCTCTTCTCGTTCCGTGACCCGATCACCGGCGAGATCACCGGGTTCGACGTCGACATCGCCGGCGAGGTGGCCCGCGACATCTTCGGCACGCCTTCGCAGATGGAATACCGCATCCTGTCCTCGGCCGACCGCATCGAGGCGCTGGAGAACAACCAGGTCGACATCGTGGTGAAGACGATGAGCATGACCTGCGAGCGCAGGGAGCGGGTGGCGTTCTCCACCGAATACCTCTCGGCGAACCAGCGCATCCTGGCCACCCGCGATTCGCGCATCCGGCAGGCCGCCGATCTGTCCGGTAAGCGGGTGTGCGCCGTGAAGGGCACCACCTCGCGCATACGGGTCCAGCAGATCCAGCCACCGGTCGACCTGGTCGACGTGATCACCTGGGCCGATTGCCTGGTCGCGCTGCAGCAGCGTCAGGTCGACGCGGTCAGCACCGACGACTCCATCCTGGCGGGCCTGGTCAGCCAGGACCCGTATCTGCACATCGTCGGGCCGAGCATGAACTCCGAGCCCTACGGCATCGGGATCAACAAGAACAACGAGGGGTTGGTCCGGTTCGTCAACGGCACCCTGGAGCGCATCCGCCGCGACGGCACCTGGAACACGCTCTACCGCAAGTGGTTGACGGTGCTCGGCCCCACGCCCGCCCCGCCGGTGGCGAGGTACTACAACTGATGGACGACATCGGCTGATGAGCGAAGACCCGGGAACCCAGCCGGCCAGCCTGGCCGACCTCGACGATCTGGACGACGAGTCGGTGGCCACCGTGCGGCCGATGGCCACCCAGGCCGTCTACCGGCCGGATTTCGACGACACCGACCGCGCCACCACTGCCGCCACCGAGCCGTCGGCGACCACGCTGGGTGTGCTCACCAGACCGCGCTCACCGATCCGCAAGCTGGGCGGCGGACTGGTGGAGGTGCCGCGGGTCTACGAACGCGACCCGTTGACGGCCCTGATGAGCAATCCGGTGGTCGCCGAATCCAAACGGTTCTGCTGGAACTGCGGTAAACGCGTCGGCCGGGCCACCCGTGAGGGCCCCGGCCGCTCCGAGGGCACCTGCCCGCATTGCGGAAGCCCGTATTCGTTTCTGCCACAGCTGAGTCCCGGCGACATGGTGGTCGGGCAGTACCAGATCAAGGGCTGTATCGCCCACGGCGGCCTGGGCTGGGTGTACCTCGCCTTCGACACCAACGTCAACGAACGCCCGGTGGTGCTCAAGGGTCTCGTGCATTCCGGGGACGCCGAGGCACAGGCCACCGCGATGGCCGAGCGTCAGTTCCTTGCCGAGGTGACGCACCCGGCCATCGTCAAGATCTTCAACTTCGTCGAGCACGACGACAAGCACGGTGAGCCGGTCGGCTACATCGTGATGGAGTATGTCGGGGGCACCTCGCTCAAACAGGCCAAGGGCGTCAAATTGCCGGTGGCCCAGGCCATCGCCTACATGCTGGAGATCCTGCCCGCACTGGGATACCTGCATTCCCTGGGATTGGTCTACAACGACCTCAAGCCGGAGAACATCATGGTCACCGAGGAGCAGCTCAAGCTGATCGACCTCGGCGCGGTATCGCGGATCAACTCGTTCGGATACCTCTACGGCACACCCGGTTACCAGGCCCCCGAGATCGTCCGCACCGGACCGACAGTGCAGACCGACATCTACACGGTCGGTCGCACGCTGGCCGCGCTCACCCTGAACCTGCGCACCCGCAGGGGCCGTTATGTCGACGGCCTTCCCGAGGACGATCCGGTCCTGGCCAAGTACGACTCGTTCGGCCGGCTGCTGCGCCGCGCCATCGATCCGGATCCGCGGCGCCGGTTCGCCAGCGCCGAGGAGATGTCCGGTCAGCTCATGGGCGTGCTGCGCGAGGTGGTGGCCCAGGACACCGGGGCGCCCCGCCCCGGCCTGTCCACGGTGTTCAGCCCGCCACGCTCGACATTCGGGGTGGATCTGCTGGTCGCCCACACCGACGTCTACCTCGACGGGCAGGTGCACTCGGAGAAGCTGACCGCCGCCGAGATCGTCAAGGCGCTGCAGGTCCCGCTCGTCGATCCCGCCGATGTCGGCGCCCCCATCCTGTCCGCGACCGTGCTCAGTGAGCCCGTGCAGACCCTTGATTCACTGCGCGCGGCCCGCCACGGCGCGCTGGACTCCGAAGGGGTGGACCTCTCGGATTCGGTGGAGCTACCGCTGATGGAGGCCCGCGCCCTGCTCGATCTCGGCGATGTCGCCAAGGCCACCCGCAAACTCGACGACCTGACCGAGCGCGTCGGCTGGCGGTGGCGGCTGTCCTGGTTCCGTGGCGTCGCGGCCATGCTGACAGCCGACTACGACACCGCCACAAAACATTTCACCGAGGTCCTGGACACCCTGCCCGGCGAGCTGGCACCGAAGCTGGCGCTGGCGGCCACCGCTGAGCTGGCAGGTAGCTCCGACGAACGCCGGTTCTACCAGACCGTCTGGCGCACCGACAACGGCGTGATCTCCGCCGGATTCGGGTTGGCCCGCGCCCAGTCCGCCGCCGGGGAGCGCGATGACGCGGTGCGCACGCTCGACCAGGTGCCACCGACCTCCCGGCATTTCACCACCGCCCGGTTGACCAGTTCGGTGACGTTGCTTTCCGGCCGCTCCACCAGCGAGGTCACCGAGCAGCAGATCCGCAGTGCCGCACGGCGGGTGGAGGCCCTACCGGACAGCGAACCCAGGGTGTTGCAAATCCGCGCGCTGGTGCTCGGCACTGCCATGGACTGGCTGGCCGACAACTCCGCGAGCACCAACCACATCCTGGGGTTCCCGTTCACCCAGCACGGTCTGCAGCTCGGGGTGGAGGCAGCACTGCGGCAGCTCGCCCGCGTCGCCCCCACCCAGGAGCATCGCTACGCCCTGGTCGACCTGGCCAACAGCGTGCGTCCGATGAGTACCTTCTGACTGAGTACCTTCTGATGATGTCGGCCCTGCCGTTCACAGAACCGACAGACACGATCGCGCGATCGCAAGCTCCTCGTTTGTCGGGATGACCAGCACCTGGACCGGTGAACCCTCGGCCGAGATACGGCGCGCATCATGGCTTTTCGCGGTGTTGAGATCCTCGTCCAGTTCGATCCCCAGCCCGTTCAACCCGGCCAGCGCGTCACGGCGCACCGCGGCGTCGTTCTCCCCCACCCCGGCGGTGAAGGTGATGACATCGGTGCTACCGAGCACCGCGAGATAACCGCCGATGTACTTGCGCAACCGGTGGATGTAGACCTCATAGGCCAACCGCGCCTGCTTGTCCCCGCCGTCGATGCGCTTGTGCAGTTCCCGGAAGTCGGTCTCACCGCCGAGCCCGTACACGCCCGCGCGACGGTTGAGCATCGTCTCGATGTCCTCGACGCTCATCTGCGCCGTCCGCCACAGATAGAACATGATGCCCGGGTCGATATCGCCCGAGCGGGTTCCCATCACCAGACCCTCCATCGGAGTGAGGCCCATGGAGGTGTCCACGGCTCGGCCACCCCGGACAGCCGATGCCGAGGCTCCGTTACCTAGATGCAGGACAATCTGATTCAGGTCACCGACCGGCCGATCCAGGAATACGGCCGCCTGCTCGCTGACATAGCGATGCGATGTCCCGTGAAATCCGTAGCGACGGATGTGCCAGCGCTCGGCGATATCACGATCGATGGCGTACTCGGCCGCGGCGGCGGGCAGATCGTGGAAGAACGCGGTGTCGAACACGGCGATATGAGGAAGATCGGGTAACGCCTTGCGTGCCTCGGCGATACCGAGTAACGCCGGCGGATTGTGCAGCGGCGCAAGCGGTGCCAGCTCTTCGATGATGGCGATGGTGTCATCGTCGAGCAGGGTCGGCCGGTACAGCCTGTTCCCGCCGTGCACCACTCGATGTCCGACGGCGACCAGCCCGTCCAGGTCCGGCAGTTCGGCGAACACCTGCTTGAGCGCCTCGCCGTAATCGACCACCCGCTCGACTATTCCGTGTGCCAGCGAGAAACCTGAGTCGGGCTCCACCAGTTCATATTTCACCGATGATGACCCGCTGTTGAGGACGAGTACCGAACGCGCGGTCATCGGTTCGCCGCCTGGATCGCGGTGATCGCCACGGTGTTGACGATATCTTCGACCAGCGCACCACGGGACAGGTCGTTGACCGGCTTGTTGAGCCCTTGCAGGACCGGACCTATCGCGATGGCACCGGCGCTGCGTTGCACGGCCTTGTAGGTGTTGTTACCGGTGTTGAGATCCGGGAAGATCAGCACGGTGGCCCGGCCGGCCACCGCCGAATCGGGCATCTTGGTTGCCGCGGTGGCCGGGTCCACCGCGGCGTCGTACTGGATCGGTCCCTCGACCAGCAGCTCGGGCTCCCGCCCGCGCACCAGTTCGGTTGCCGCACGGACCTTGTCGACGTCGGCGCCGGTACCCGAGGTCCCGGTCGAGTATGACAACATGGCCACCCGCGGGTCGATGCCGAACTGTGCCGCCGTGCGGGCCGATGAGACGGCGATATCGGCCAGCTCTTCGGCAGTCGGATCCGGCACGATGGCACAGTCACCGTAGGCGAGCACCCGATCCTCAAGACACATCAGGAAGATGCTGGACACCGTCGACACCCCTGGCAAGGTCTTGATGATCTCGAATGCCGGTCGCACGGTGTGCGCGGTGGTGTGCCGCGCACCGGAGACCATCCCGTCGACAATATCGTTGTGCACCAGCATGGTGCCGAAATACGAGACGTCATGGATGGTTTCGCGGGCCTGATCCACCGTAACGCCCTTGTGCTTGCGCATCTGGGCATACTGCTCGGCGAATTGGTCGCACAGCTCGCTGGTCTTGGGGTCGAGCACGGTGGCCGCCGCGATGTCCACTCCCAGCTCGGCCGCCCGGGCCCGCACCGCCGCCTCGTCACCGAGGATGGTCAGCTCGGCCACCCGGTGGGCAAGTAGCCGGCCCGCGGCGCGCAGGATCCGGTCGTCGTCCCCTTCGGGCAGCACGATGCGCCTGGTGTCGGCCCGGGCCCGGTCGATCAGCTGGTAGGTGAACATCTGCGGTGTCACCACGCTGGGAATCGGGATCGACAGCCGCGCAATCAGATCGGCGGTGTCGACGTGTTCTTCCATCAGCGTCAGCGCGGTATCGATCTTTCGCTGGGTTGTGACCGTGACACGACCGCGGGTGTAGGCCACCGCACGCGCGGTGTCGTAGGTGCCCAGATCGGTGCTGATGATGGGCAGTCGTGAGCCGAGACCGTCCACCAGTCGGGCCACCTCGGGATGCAGCGCAAGACCGCCGTTGAGCACCACACATGCCAGCGACGGAAAGCCCGCCGCCGCATGCGCTCCCATCACAGCCATCACCACGTCCGAGCGGTCGCCGGGGGTGATCACCGCCATCCCCTCGCGTAACCGCTCCAATACGTGCTCGGCCGTCATCCCCGCGACCAGGACGCCCATCGCCTCGCGCCCCAACAGCTCCTCGTCGCCTCCGGTGAGGCTGCCGTGCACGGCCGCACACAGTTCGGCCACCGACGGTGCGACCAACAGCGGTTCCTCCGGCAGCACGTAGCTCTTGGGTTCCAGCGCGTTGAGCGCCTCGGCGACGGCGACCAGTTGCGCCGGATCGCACCGGTTGGCCACCACGGCCGCGGTATGGGCGTGTTGGGCCGCCAGCTCACCGAGACACAACTCGACCGCCTGGGCAACCTCGGCGGGCGTCCGATCCTGCGCCTTGACCGCGAGCACCACCGACGCACCGAGATTCACCGCGATACGCGCATTCATGCTCAGTTCGCTCGGCGTCGCCACATCGGTGTAGTCGCTTCCGACGATCACCACCGCATCGGCCCGCTCGGCGACGGCGTGGAAGCGCTCGACGATATCGGCGATCGCCGCATCCGGGTCCTCGTGCACCTGCTGATAACCGACGCCGACACACTCTTCATAGCTCAGCCCGGCCGTGGTGTGCGCCAGCAGCAACTCGAGGATGTAGTCGCGGTCACCCTGGCGGGTGATGGGGCGGAACACCGCGACACGCGCGACCGTGGCCGCCAGTCGGTGCAGGATTCCCAGCGCGATCGTCGATTTTCCGGTGTCGCCCTCGGGAGAGGCGATATAGATGGCCGAAGCAGCGGGCGCGGTCACTCCGCCAAGCTTGCCAGTACCTGCTCGAGTTCGGCAATGAGCCAGTCCACGTCGGCAAGCGAGAACACCATCGGCGGCCTGATCTTGAGGACGTTCCCACCCGCCCCACAGACCGAGATCAGTACGCGCCGCTCGCGCATACCGTTGACCACCCGGCGTGCGGTCTCGCGGTCCACCAGCTCCACTCCCACATACAGCCCGGCACCGCGCACCGCGGTGATCCGCGGGTCAGCCAGCCCCGCGGCAGCCGAGCACATGGCCTCGCCGACCGTGGCGGCGTTGGCGATCAGCTTCTCGTCCTCGATGATGTCGAGCACCGCCGCCGCGGCCGCCATGGACACCGGGTTGCCGCCGAATGTGTTGAAGTACGGCACGCTCTCGGCGAAGGGTGCGAGCACCGCGCTGCGGGCCACCATCGCGGCCACCGGCATGCCGTTGGCCATCGGTTTGCCCATGGTGACCAGATCCGGCACGACATCGTGCCGATCGAATCCCCACATACCGTCACCTGTGCGGCCGAATCCGGGCTGCACCTCGTCGGCGATCAGGACGCCCCCGGCGGCGTGCACCGCCTCGACCGCGGGTCGCAGGACGCTGCGATCCGGGTAGATCCCGTCGGAGGAGAAGATGGTGTCGACGATCAGCGCACTCAGCCCGTACCCGGATGCCTGCAGGTCGGCGATGGCCTCGGCCACGCCGGTGAGATCCGGATCGACGGCACGCACATGGGCGCCCAGCGAAGCGATACCACCGAGCGACGGCGAGATGGCGGTCACCGCCTCGGTGTTGCCGTGATAGGCCTCGGTGGTGACGATGACCCCGCGGGCGCCGGTGTGGGCGGCGGCGACCCGCAGGGCCAGATCGTTGACCTCGGATCCGGTGCAGGCGTACATGACCTGATAGGAATCCGCCGATCCCGCGTCGGGAAATGTCGCCAACAGCCGCTGCGAATAGTCGACGATACCTTCGTGAAGGTAGCGTGTGTGGGTGTTCAGCGTGCCCAATTGCCTTGTCACCGAATCGATCACGTGCGGATGGCAATGCCCGACACTGGCCACGTTGTTGTAGGCATCCAGATAGCAGTTGCCGTCGGCGTCATAGAGTCGGGTGCCCTGACCCCGGACCAGGTGCACCGGGTTGTCGTAGAACAACCGGTAGGCGGGCCCGAGCACGCGGTCGCGGGCAGCTATCAGGGGGTCACCGAGGTGACCGCCCCGATAGCTGTTCGAGTCCATGATGTTGGAGAAAGACATGATTCCCGTCAGCGTTCGTGGGCTTCTTCCAGCACCGTACGGCCCAGTTCGGCATAGCGTTGTGGATCCTTGTACTTGAGGAAGAGCGCCAGCAACACCCCACCGATGCCCACGATACCGACCACCCAGGGGATGGCGGCGAAGATCCAGTCGGTGGCCGCGGCTCCCGCCGCGAACGACGCGTTCTTGGCCAGCAGGTAGACCACGTACACCATCCCGAGGCCGCCGAGCAGTGGCGCCAGGAAGGTGGTGAACCAGTTGGCCGTCTCCGGATGCCGCTTGTGCACATGGAAGTACGAGATCACCGAGAAGGCCGCCAACGCCTGGACGATCATGATGGCCGTGGTACCCAGCAGGGCCATCAGACCGTACAGACCGGTGTAGGGATCGCGATGGGTGAACTCGAAGAAGAGAACGACCAGGAACGCGAAACCGGTCTGCACGAAGCCGGCGATATGCGGTGAGCCGTGGACGCGGTGGGTGGCGCCGAGCGTCTTGCGCATCCCGGGGATGACGTCCTCACGGCCGAGGGCGTACAGGTAGCGGGCGGCACAGTTGTGGAATGCCATGCCGCAGGCGAACGACCCGGTCATCAGCAGGATCTTGAACAGGTCGACCGCCCACTGGCCCAGGTTGTCATGCACCGGGTTGAAGAAGATATCGCCCGCGGTGGCCGAATCTTGCGCCAGCGCAATGGCATTCTCCGGCCCGGTGCCGACGATCGCCAGCCAGGACACGATGACATAGAAGGCGCCGATGCCGATCACCGAGCTCACGACCGCAATCGGGATGATCTTCTTGGGGTTGCGCGACTCCTCGCCGTACATGGCGCTGGACTCGAAACCGACCCAGGACCAGAACGCGAAGAACAGCCCCACACCGGCGGATCCGACGACGGCCATGGTGGATCCGTCAGCACCCTCGACGACACCGGACAGACTCTGAAACCCGTTGAGCGGGTTCAGTGATCCCCATGACCATCCCTGCGGTCCGCCGCCGGTGAACAGCACCGACAGCGCCATCGCGGCCAGCATCACGATCTCGGTCACCAGAAAGACGCCGAGCACCTTGGCCGCCAGGTTGATGTCGAAGTAGGTGAGCAACGCGTTGATCGCGAGCATCACCAGCGCGAACACCAGCCAGGGCACGTCCACCCCGAACAGGGACGAGAACAGGTCGGTGCCGAAGAAGCTGAAGATACCGATCAGCGACGCCTCGAAGACCATGTAGGCCAGCGCGGTCAAGAAGCCCGCGCCGAGCCCGACGATGCGCCCGAGGCCGTGGGAGATGTAGCCGTAGAACGCGCCGGTGGCGGTGATGTGTTTACTCATCGCGGCATAGCCGATCGCGAACAGGGTCAAGACGATGGTGGCGACGAAATAGCCGGCGGGCGCGTAGGCGCCGTTGCCGAAGCCGACGGCAATCGGCACGTTGCCGACCATGGCGGTGATGGGGGCCGCCGTGGCGACCGCCATGAACAGCACACCGACCAAGCCGACCGCATTCGGTTTGAGTCGCTGGATAGTCTCACTCATTGGATCCCAATCTGAGGGCATTTCCCAGACCGATATTTGGTCTGGTCTTTGAAGGGTCGTCGGCACCGATGCCTTCGACAAGAACGACGCGGGCAATTGTTACCCTCCCCAGATCGCTTGGTCAACTGAGAGATTCAGCTGTCAACCAGCTGTGTTTCGACAAGGTTTCGAAACTGGGAATGGTGCAACGACTGCGTTAAAAACACCGATTTGGTCTGCTTGGACCCGACCATTGGGCCACACTGGTCGCCATGCCGGGATTGCCTGCCGACCATGAGCACTTCGCCCGGGCGGCGCTACCCGCCTATGGCCGCGCCCCCGACACCGTGCTGCGCCTGCTGAGCCTGTCCGAGAACGCGACCTACCTGGTGTGCGACGACGACCCGATCGTGCTGCGCGTGCACCGGCCCGGCTATCACTCCGTGCAGGGCATCCGCTCCGAGCTGGCCTGGATGGCCGCGCTGCGCCGCGACACCGCGGTGCAGACCCCGGAGCTGGTGTGCTCGACCGCCGGCGAGGATGTCGTCACCGCCTCGGTCGGCGGGCGGGAGCTGCATGTCGACGCCGTATCGCTGATCTCGGGATGCACCGCCGAGGAGGTCCCCCATGCGGTCGGCTTCGCCCAGCTCGGCGAGCTGACCGCGATCATGCACGAGCATGTGCTGAACTGGGCTCCCCCGCCCGATTTCACCCGTTTCCGCTGGGACCTCGACGATATCCTCGGCCCCGGTGCACGCTGGGGCGACTGGCGCGCGGCGCCGGGCCTGTCCGAGCCGGACCGGGCAGGCATTCAGCGAGCGGCCCACCAGATCACCGAAAGACTTGCCGGATATGGCACCGGCGCAGACAGATTCGGACTGATCCACGCCGACCTGCGGTTGTCCAACCTGATGGTCGACCCGGCCGCGCCATCGGCGGGTATCACCGTCATCGATTTCGACGATGCCGGCTGGGGTTGGAACCTTGCCGACCTCGGCGCGGTGGTCTCCTGGATCGAGGACACCCCGGAAGCCGAACGCATCATCACCGAATGGCTGGGCGGTTACACGAAGGTGCGGACGCTCGCCGACGAACACCTGGCACTCATCCCGACATTCGTGATGCTGCGACGCATCCAGCTCACCGCCTGGATCGCCTCGCACGCCGATGCCGACGCCGCGATCGCGATCGGCCCCGGCTATGCACTCGGTACCGCCCGGCTCGCCGAGCGCTATCTCAACGACCACAGCTGGTTACGGTGAGGAGAGAAATGTTCGACCTGCAGTCCCGCTCGGTGTTGGTCACCGGCGGCAGTAAGGGCATAGGCCGCGGAATCGCGTCGGTGTTCGCCAAGGCCGGAGCCAATGTGGCGATCGGAGCGCGCACGGCGGCCGGCTTGGACGAGGCCGTCGCCGCGTTGGACGGACTTGGCGCGGGCAAGGTGCTCGGCGTGCGTGTCGATGTCAGCGACCGGCAATCGTGTACCGAGATGGCCGCAGCCGCGACCGATGCGTTCGGTGGCCTGGATGTGTTGTGCGCCAACGCCGGAATCTTCCCGGACGCCCCACTGGCCACCATGACCGAAGACCAGCTCACCGAGATCATGGCGGTCAACGTCCACGGCACGTTCTACGCCGTGCAGGCCTGTCTGGATGCGCTGACCGCCTCGGGAGCGGGCCGGATCATCCTCACCTCCTCGATCACCGGACCCATCACCGGTTACCCGGGCTGGTCACACTACGGCGCCACCAAGGCCGCCCAGCTGGGCTTCATGCGCACCGCCGCAATCGAATTGGCGCCCAAGGGGATCACCGTCAACGCGATACTGCCCGGCAACATCCTCACCGAGGGGCTGCTCGACAACGGCGAGGAGTATCTGGCGAGCATGGCGCGATCCATCCCGGCCGGCGCGCTCGGTACCCCGGAGGACATCGGACATCTCGCCGCGTTCCTGGCCACCAGGGAGGCGGCCTACATCACCGGGCAGGCCATCGCCGTCGACGGGGGGCAGGTGCTACCCGAATCGCTGGACGCGATCGTCACCTGATCGTGGAGGAAACCGTGGGGGGAGCGGTCGCCGAGGATGTGCGCCGCCGGATTCTGTCCATGCTGTCCAGTGGCGCGCTGCGCCCCGGTTCGCGGCTGGGCACCGAGCGTGAGATGGCCGCGCGTTTCGACGTGTCCCGCGCGACGCTGCGCAGCGCACTGCTGCCGCTGAGCCAGGCCGGTGTCCTGGAACGGCGCACCGGCCGCGCCGGCGGGACCTTCGTGCGTGCCGATATCGTCCAACGCCACGCGGCCGAACAGGCCGGTCTGCCCGCGCTGCTGCACAGCGGCGGGCACAGCAGCCATACCAAGGTGCTGGCGACCGACACCAGACCGGCGACCGCGGCCGAGTCCGTCGCGCTGGAGATCCCGGACGGCGAGCCGGTCGTCGTCATCCGCAGACTGCGCTACGCCGACGGGGTGCCGCTGTCGGTGGACCAGTCCTGTTTCGTCGCCGCGCACGCCGTGGATCTGCTGGAGCAACCCTTGGGCGGCTCGCTCTACGAGCTGTTCCGGAACCGTTATGGCTTGGCACCGGCCAGCACCACCGAGACCATCGAGGTCGTCAGCGCCAGCCCCCGCGAGGCGCAGTGCCTCGACATCGGCAGTCGCAAACCACTGTTGGCCATCACCCGGGTGACCAGGGCCACCTCGGGCGTGCCCTTCGAGTACGCCTACGACCTGTTCCGCGCCGACCGGGTGCGACTGACCGCGACCAGCAGCACCGGGCTCACGCTAGCTTGCGCAGCCGCGGTTCCAGATCCCGCTTGAACAGCTCCAGGAAGCGGCGCTGGTCGTGGCCCGGGGCGTGGAACACCAGGTGGTTCAGCCCCCACTTGACGTAGTCGGCCACCTTCTCGACGGCCTCGTCGGGGTCCGACGCCACGATCCAGCGCTTGGCCACCTGCTCGATGGGCAGCGCATCGGCGGCCTTCTCCATCTCGATCGGGTCGTCGATGGAGTGCTTCTGCTCGGCGGTCAGCGACAGCGGGGCCCAGAACCGGGTGTTCTCCAGCGCGAGTTCCGGATCGGTGTCGTAGG
Source organism: Arthrobacter sp. SLBN-53 (assembly GCF_006715585.1). Lineage (NCBI taxonomy): Bacteria > Bacillati > Actinomycetota > Actinomycetes > Micrococcales > Micrococcaceae > Arthrobacter > Arthrobacter sp. SLBN-53. The sequence goes on along the minus strand of NZ_VFNN01000001.1, from coordinate 3,450,247 downwards.
AGATCTTGATCTCGATCATCCGGTCGACGTCTTGCGCGTTCTTGCCCGCGGCCTCCGCGCCCTCGCGCATGGCCGGGATCAGCTTCTCCTTGTAGAGCTCCTCACCCTTGCCGGAGGTGCAGATGAAACCGTCCCCGGCGCGGCCGGCGTACTTGGCGACCTGGGGTCCGCCCGCGGCGATGTAGATCGGGATACCGCCTTCGGGCACGTCGTAGATCGAGGCGCCCTTGGTCTTGTAGTACTCACCCTCGAAGTCGACGCGATCGCCGAGCCACAGCTCGCGCATGAGGCGCACCGATTCGCGCAGCCGCGCGTAGCGCTCCTTGAACTCGGGCCATTCGCCCTCGTAGCCGGTGGCGATCTCGTTGAGTGCCTCACCGGTGCCGACACCGAGGAAGATGCGTCCCGGGTAAAGACAGCCCATGGTGGCGAAAGCCTGGGCGATGACGGCGGGGTTGTAGCGGAACGTCGGGGTCAGCACCGAGGTACCCAGCTGCAGGCGCTGGGTGCGTTCGCCGACGGCGGTCATCCAGGCCAGCGAGAACGGCGCGTGGCCGCCCTCGTGCCGCCACGGCTGGAAGTGGTCGCTGACGGTGGCACTGTCCATACCGTGCTCTTCGGCCGCGACGGCGAGTTCGACGAGTTCACGAGGCGCGAACTGCTCCGCCGACGCCTTGTAGCCCAGTTTCAGTTCAGCCATATATAAGTTTCTACACTCACACCATGGCACCGGTTCTGACGGCCGTCACCGAACGCGTTCACCTCGCCCAGACCGACCTCGTCAATTGGACGGTGGTGACCGACGAATCCGGGGTGTTGCTGATCGACGCGGGCTACCCGGGGCATCGTGACGAGGTCCTGGATTCGCTGCGCGGGCTCGGCTTCGGCCCAGAGGATGTCCGGGCCATCCTGCTCACCCATGCCCACGTCGATCATCTGGGTTCGGCCATCTGGTTCGCGAAAACCCATGGCACACCGGTGTATACGCATGCTGCCGAGGTGGGTCACGCACAGCGGCAGTACCTGGAGCAGGTATCCCCGGTCGATGTGCTGACCCGGGCATGGCAGCCGCGTTATCTGGCATGGACGCTGGCGCTGGCCCGCAAGGGCGGGCTGACCCATGAGGGCATCCCGTCCGCGCTGGCCCTCGACGAGGACATCGCGGCGTCGCTACCGGGCACCCCGATGGCGGTCCCGTCGCCGGGGCACACCGGCGGGCACTGTTCCTATGTCGTGGACGGTGTGTTGGTCGCGGGCGATGCGTTGATCACCGGGCACCCGTTGAGTAGCAGGCACGGCCCGCAGCTGCTGCCGACGATCTTCAACCACGACCAGGACGGTTGCCTGCGCAGCCTGGCCGCGCTCGGCCTGCTGGACACCGAGGTGCTGGTGCCGGGGCACGGCCCGCTGTGGCGCGGCTCGATCCGCAAGGCGGCCGAGATGGCGGCCCGATGAGCGACACCCCGCTGCACGCCGATCGACAGCGAGCCGAATCCTTCGGTTCGGCGGCCGCCCGTTACGACCGCCACCGGCCCCGCTACCCCGCCGAACTGATCGCCGATCTCGTTGTGCACCAGGGGATCCGCGTGCTCGATGTGGGCGCCGGAACCGGTATCGCCGGCGCGCAGTTACGCGCGGCAGGCGCCGACGTGCTGGCGGTCGAACCCGATCCGCAGATGGCCGAGGTGGCCGCCGCCAAGGGTCTGTCCGTGGAGCAGGCGACCTTTGCCGACTGGGATCCGCGGGACCGGGCTTTCGACCTGGTGGTGTTCGCCCAGTCCTTTCACTGGGTGGAGCCCGTCGACGCCTTGGCCAAGGTGCGCGGGCTGCTCGCCCCCGGCGGCAGGCTGGCGCTGGTGTGGAATCGGATCGTGGCCGTCGCACCGTCCCCCGAGACCCTCGCCGGCGCCTACGCCGGTCTGGTGGACCAACCGAACAGACCGTCGGCGGATATCGAGGGCGCCGGTCTCGACCCCTTGCTGGCGGCGGCCGGGCTGAGCCACGAGCGTCGCCGGTACCTGGAACATCCGCACTACTCCTGCGCCGAGTGGGTGGAGATGGTCACCACCTACTCCAGTGTGTTGCGGCTGCCCGCAGCCGATCAGGAGCGTCTGCGGACCCGGCTGACCGCGCTGATCGGCACCGACGGCGTCCAGGCGACCAATGACGCGCTGGCTGTGCTGTGCACACCGTCACCCGAACCGTGAGGTCTCACACGATCAGGTCTCACACGATCAGGTCATACGATCAGGTCATAGCCGACCACGAAGGCCGCGGTGACGACCAGACCGCAGGCCACCACGATGGTCGGCATCAGGATCTTCTCGTCGAGTTCGGCGCTGTCGGCCACGTCGGCCCGGCGACCGACAAGGGTGCGCACGCCCAGCCCCAGCAGCAGCACCAGGACAGCGCCCACCACCATCAGCAGTGCGACGATGAGCAGTGACACCGCATCAGCTTACGAAATCAGCTCCCCCCAGGCCGTCGCGATCAACTCATGGGAACGCAATCGGTCGGCGTGGTCGAACGCCACCGAGGTGATGACGAGCTCGTCGGCACCGGTGACCCGCGCCAGCGCGGTAAGCCGCTCGGCGACCTCGTCGGCGGATCCGACGAAGCGGGTGTCCAGACGGTCCGCCACCACGGCCAGCTGGTCATCGGTCAACGGGCCCACGGTGTCCGGGTCGGGGTACGGGATCGCGCCGCCGCCGGCCCGGATCGAGTACACCCAGTGGTCGAAGCCTCTGGCCAGGCGGTGGGCGCGGGCACTGTCGTCGGCGGCCAGCACGTCGGCCGAGACCACCACATAGGGTTCGGCGAGTACCTGCGATGGCCGAAAAGCGTTGCGGTAGGCCTCGACTGCCTCCAGCGCGGTGGCCGGGACGATGTGATAGGCGGCCACGAACGGCAGCCCGAGACTGCCAGCCACCCGCGCACTCTGCCCCCTGCTGGTGCCGAAGATCCACGGCCGCAGCGCGGTGCCCTCACCCGGGCTGGCGTGCGCGGCGAAGCCGTCGACCTGATACGTGCCGTTCAGCAGCGCCAGGATATCGGCCACCTGATCGCCGAAATCCGGGGTGACGGCCTCGGGTTGCTGCAGCGTCCCCATCAATCCCTTGAGCCGCGGATTGCGTAGCTGGATCGACAGGTCGAACGGTGCCGGTACGACGACGCCGTCCACCTCATGGCGCTCCCGGGGCGGCCGTTGAGCTCGCGGCGTCTGCCGGATGGCCTCGGCGCGGCGCTGGCCGGACCGTCCGACACCCAGGTCGATGCGGCCCGGATGGAAGGCGTCCAACGTCGCGAAGCTCTCCACCACCGCGATCGCGGTGGTGTGCCCCACCTGCACCGCGGCCGCGCCGACCCGGATGGTCGTGGTGGCGGCGGCGAGCTGCCCGATCAGCACCGCGGGCGAGGCGCTGGCCACCGCCGCATAGTGATGCTCGGCCACCCAGTACCGGCGATATCCCCACCGCTCGGCGTGCTGGGCCAGATCGACCGTCTTGCGCAGCGCACCCGCGGCGGTGTCCCCCGCCGAGATAGGGGCCAGGTCGAGCACCGACAGCGCGGCGGTCACCCCAGGACCTTCTCGAACGCGATCGGATAGCTCTCGCCCTGTTTCGGTAGCGGCTCGCTCAGACGGGTGTAGCCACTGGATTCGTAGAGCGCTTCGGCCTCCGGTTGGCGGTCGCCGGTGGTCAGATAGATCCGCCGATACCCGCGCTGGGCGATCAACGTCTCCAGTTCGACCAGCAGGGCCTTGGCGTAGCCGCGCTTGCGGTGTTCACGAGCGGTCCAGATCCGTTTGAGTTCGGCGGTGTCGGCATCGAAGCGCTGGAACGCCCCGCCGGTGACCGGGACACCGTCGTCCAGCCCGATCAGCAGCGCACCGTGCGGCGCGGCGAACTCCTCGGCCGGGTGCGCCCGCAACCAGCGGGCCACACCGGCCTCGGTGCCGCCGTAGCGCCGGGAGTATTCGACGGCGAGTTCGGCCAGTAGCGGTTCGGCAAGGGGGTCTGTCTGATGCACCGGGACGAAACGCAGAGTCTTCACCATTGCTCCTGCCATCACTCGAATGTCCAACGCGTCGCGACTCCGCGCATTCCGGAGCGGCCATCGGCTCGTCCTGATCGTAAATATCGGCTGGCGAACCCCTCTTCCGCCAAAAACTTGACACGTGTAAAGTTCGCCGCCATGGACAACATCAGGGGCAAGACCATCGCGATCACCGGTGCCGCTCGCGGTATCGGTTATGCCACCGCCAAGGCTTTGCTGGCGCGCGGTGCACGCGTCGTCATCGGAGACCGGGACGTCGCACTGCAGGAATCGGCCGTCGTGGAGCTCACCAAGCTCGGCCAGGTGTCCGGCTACCCGCTCGACGTCACCGACCGCGAATCGTTCGAGACCTTCCTGGACAAGGCCCGCACCGACGGTGGCGGCCATATCGACGTGCTGATCAACAACGCCGGCGTCATGCCCGTCGGCCCGTTCCTCGAGGAGACCGAGCAGTCGGTGCGGTCCTCACTGGAGGTCAACGTCTACGGGGTGCTGACCGGCTGCCAGCTGGCGCTGCCGGACATGGTGCGCCGACGCAGCGGGCACATCATCAACATCGCGTCGCTGTCGGGTCTCATTCCGCTGCCCGGCCAGGTGGTCTACGTGGGCGCCAAGTACGCGGTCGTGGGCCTGACCACCGCGCTGGCCGATGAGATGGCGCCGCACGGTGTCAACGTCTCGGTGATCATGCCGCCGTTCACCAACACCGACCTGATCTCGGGCACCAAGTCCGGCGGCGCGATCAAGCCCGTCGAGCCCGAGGAGATCGCGGCCGCGATCGTCAAGACGCTCGACAAGCCCAAGACCCACGTCTCGGTGCCGCCGCCGCTGCGCTTCACCGCGCAGGCCGCGCAGATGCTGCCACCCAAGGGCCGGCGCGCGATGAACAAGGCACTCGGTCTGGACAACGTGTTCCTGGAGTTCGACCGGGCCAAGCGGCAGGCTTATGAGGATCGGGCCAGGGCCGCCCAGGGCGTCATCGAATCCGACGGCAAGTAGCAGCGCGGACGGCCCCCGGCCCGATCTTCAGTACTCGATCGCCTCGATCAGCGGGCCGGGCTCGTCCATCAGCGCCCAGAAGCGGTCCCGGATCGCGACCGTCATCTCACCGGGCTCACCGTTACCGATCGCTTCGCCGTCGAGGGAATTGATCGGGGTGACACCACCGGCGGTGGTGACGGCCATCAGTTCGTCGGCGTCGTAGAGTTCGTGGCTGGTGACGTCCCGCAGGGTGGCCTCGATGCCCATCTGGTCGGCGAGTTCGAAGACCGTCTTGCGGGTGATGCCCGGCAACGCATTTCGCGACGGGGAGGCCAGCTTGCCATCCTTGACGATGCAGACGTTGAAGCCCGGTCCCTCGGCCACACAGTTGTCCGAGTCGAGCAGGATGGCGGTGCGTGCCCCGCGGTCCTTGGCCTCGAAGCTGGCCGCGGTCAGATCGCCCCACTGATAGTTCTTGATGGTCGGATCCACCGTGTTGCGACCGGCCCGGCGGACATGGCGCGGCACGATGGCGGTGGTGCCGAAGATCTGCTCGGCTGGTGGGAACGCCCACAGATACGGGATGGCGTAGATGTACACCTGGTGGGTCAGCTTCGACAGATCCTTCTCGCCCCTTCGCTTTCCGTAGCCCCGGGTGACGGTGAGGTTGACGAAGGACTCCCGCAGCTGCGACATCGCGACGCACTGTTTGGTGATGTCGGCCAGCTCGTCCTTGGTGTAACCGGCATCCAGGCGCAGCTTTCGGGCCCCGTCGAGCAACCGGTCCAGGTGGTCCCCCAGCCGGAAGATGTTGCCGTGCCACACATGCGCGACGGTGTAGGTCAGATCGGAATGCCCGAAGCCGGTGTCGAAGATCGAGATCTTGGCATCCTCCGCGGGCAGGAACTCTCCTTCGATCCAGGCGACGCCGCCGGCGAACGGGCTGCTGTGGTCCAGCTCGTAATCGCTGTACTGGATCACCGATCCCGGCGGGGTGTCCTCCCGGATGGCTCCCGGTTCGACGGCCACGAGGTTGGAGGTTCCTGTGCTCATGATGATGCGGTCCTTTCTAGAGGTTGTGGGTCTTGGCGTAATCGGCACCGGCGTCGCCACGGCGCAGCCGTGACTTCAATCCGGTGGCCCACCAGATGGCGGCGATCACGACGATGCCCATGAAGACCCACTTGTTGGTGGTGAACTGGGGCAGGAAGAGCAGGGTGACGGCGACACCGAGGAACACCACCAGAGCGGTGACGTACAGCGGCAACCGAAACCGGCCCAGATCGAAGGTGCCGGGCTCGGCCGCGGGAATCGTGCCGCGCTTGTAGCCGACGAGCAGGCCGATGGTCTGCAGGATGTAGACGAAGAAGAAGAGCAGCGAGGCGATGCCGATGATGTAGTTGAAGGCCTTCTCGTTGACCAGCGCCGAGAGCAGCAGAACCGTTGACAGACAACCCAACCCGATGACGGCATAGGTGGGGGCCTTGCTCTTCGGCGAGACGTGGCGCCAGATGTGCGAGAACGGCAGCATGTTGTCCCGGGCCATCGAATAGGTCAGCCGGGTGGCCACCAGGATGTTGGCCAGCAGGCAGGCCAGGATGTTGGTCAGCGCGATGGCGACGACGATCTTGGTGACGAGGGGCCCGGCTTGCTGGGTGATGATCTCCTCGATCGGTGCGGCCGAATTCGCCTCCACCGCAGCGGGATCCTTGATGGCCAGCACGTACACGACGTACATCAGGAACTCGATGACGATCGAGGTGATCAAGGCATAGAACATCGTCTTGGGGACCACCCGCCGCGCGTTCTTGGTCTCCTCGGCGACGTCGGCACCGGACTCGACGCCGATCAGACCGAAGAACGGTCCGAGCGCGGCGGCCAGCCAGGCCAGCATGTAGGAGTCCTTGTCTCCGGCTTCGCCACCGGTGAACAGGGTGGAGATGGGCTGGTGGTTCTCCGGTGTGGAGAAGGCGATGACGGCGATCAGGGCGGTGGCGCCCACGGTGATGACGAGTTCGAGACTGACCCCGATGTTGTTGACCATGGTGGCGAAGCGGACACCGTAGATGTTGATGAGCACGCAGAGGAACACCACGGCGATGGCCAGCAGGATCTGGGTGGTCTGCGTCATGCTCCAGCCGAGCAGCCCGCCGAGGTAGCCGGACAGGATGAACCCGACGCCGGTCATGCCGCAGACCCAGCCCATCAGCGCGATGAAGCCGGTGAACCAGGCGAGATTCGGCCCGTTGATCCGGCTGATCCACTGGTAGGAGTAGCCGGCCAGCGGCAGCTTGGCGGTCAGGTCGGCGGCGATGAAGGTCCACAGCGCGAACACCGCACCGGCCAGTAGCAGCGTCCACACGAACGGCGCGCCTGCGGTGAAGTAGCCCGCACCGAATCCGGTGAACACCGCGGTGGTGGCGCTGATGGTGGCGAAGCCGATGGCGAACGAGGCCAGGGTGCCGACCGAGCGGTCGAGCTTCTGCGTGTAGCCGAGCTCGGCCAGCTTGGCGTCTTCGGAGCCGGGCGCGGCGACCGTGTTGCCGGAGCCGGGCGCGGCGGGGGTATCTGAATGAGTGGGTGGAGCTATTGCGTCGGTCATGGTCACTCCAGGTCAAGACGTGGGGACGAACTCCTCCAGGTCAGACAACCGTCATCCTGTGGACATCGGAAGTTTGATGTTTTGATCTGCTTATAAGCAGGGTTTATCAGTGCTGGGCAGAGGTATCGGCGCCGCCGACTCCCCAGCGCGCTTCGACCAGCCTGACCAGTGCATCTGCCTGCGGTGTGAGGGTCGCGGGATTCCACGCCAGGGCGGTATGACTGAGCGGGCGGTCGGAGATCGGCACATAGACGATCCCCGGGCGTTCATAGAAGCGCGCCACCGACGAGGTGGTGAAGCTGATCCCCAGCCCGCGCGCGATCGCCGTCGTCTCCGCCTCGTAGGTCGCCGCCACCGCGGCGATGGTCGGTGGCCGATTGCCCCGGACGTCCATCGCCAGCCAGTAGTCCCGCCACGTTCCGGCCGTGAGCGGGGCGCACACGATGGGATCGTCGAGCAGCTCGGCGATCCCGACCTCGGTGCGGTCGGCGAGCCGGTGGTCGCGCGGCAGACACGCGACCCACGACTCGGAATCCAGGATGAGCACGCGATGGTCGGGCAGGTCGACCGGCGGGCGGATGATCGCGACCTCGGTGCTCCCGTCGGCAAGACCCGCCGTGGGATCGGCGAAATCGAACTCGATCGGTTCGACGGTCACTTCGGGATAGGCGGACTCGAAGTGGCGGACCAATCGGAACAACAGGTCGGCTCCGGTGCCGATCAGGTAGCCGACGCGCAGCACACCGCGCCGGGTGCCCGAGAGCAGTAGCAGGTTGTCGACGACGGCTTCCACCCCCGACAGGGCCTGGTGCACCTGGGGCAGCCATGCCGCGCCCAGGTCGGTCAGCGTGACCTCGCGGGTGTTGCGGTGGAAGAGCACCACGCCGAACTGGTGCTCGAGTTGTTTGATCGCGGTGGACAGCGCGGGCTGGGTGATGAACAGGCGTTCGGCGGCACGGCGGTAGTTCAGCTCTTCACCCAGCACGGCGAAGTAGCGGAGCTGCCGCAACGTCACGTCACTCACTCCGGGATCGGGTCACCGTTCCGGTAGGACTCGATGGCCTCGAGTCGGTCGAACAGCTCCTCGTGGGTGAAGCTGTGCTTGTCGGTGGTTCCGACGAAGGTCACGTGGACAAGTGCACCGTCCTCGGCGGCATCCAGCCACAACGAGGTGACCGGGATGCCGTCCTCGACCACCGCGCCGGACGGCTCGAAGAACCAGATGGCGTAGTCGTCATCGGATTCTTCCTCGTCGAAGATCCAGCCGCGCTCGGTGATTCGCTCGTCGAACTCCGCCAGGTCGGCAACCACCGCATCCTGGATGGCCGAGAGCTGCTCGATCACCGCGTCGGGAACCCACCGTGTGTCAGCGGTCGTCTTGCGCTTCTTGCGACGCGCCTTCTTCGCATCCGATCCCTTGGACATCGCCTATCCCGATCAGCTCAGCGCCTGGTCCAGATCGGCGATCAGGTCCTCGGTGCCCTCCAGGCCCACCGAGACGCGCACCACGCCGTCACCGAGACCGATGGCCGCCCGCCCCTCCGGCCCCATCGCCCGGTGGGTTGTGGTGGCCGGGTGGGTGATCAACGATTTCGCGTCGCCGAGGTTGTTGGAGATGTCGATGACGCGCAGCCTGTCCAACAGCGTGAAGGCCGCATCCTTGCCGCCGTCCACCTCGAAGGTGACCACCGTTCCGCCGCCACGCATCTGGCGCTGCGCCAGCTCGTACTGCGGATGTGACGGTAGGAAAGGGTATTTCACCCAGTTCACGCCGGACTGCTGTTCCAGGAACTCGGCAACCCGCTGTGCGGAGCGGTTCGCGTAGTCGACCCGGACCGCCAACGTCTCAAGACCCTTGAGCAGCGTCCAGGCGTTGAAGGCGCTGATCGCCGGGCCGGTGTGGCGCATCAGCTTCTGCACCGGGCCGTCGATGTACTCCTTGTCGCCAAGGATGGCACCACCGAGGACGCGACCCTGGCCGTCGATGTGTTTGGTACCGGAATACACCACCACATCGGCCCCCAGCGGGATCCCTTGTTGCAGCAACGGGGTGGCGAACACGTTGTCCAGCACCACCTTTGCACCCGCAGCGTGCGCCAGCTCGGCGACCGCGGCGATGTCGACCAGCGACTGCATCGGATTCGACGGGGTTTCGAAGAACACGGCCTGGGTCGGCACGCTGAGCGCTTCCTCCCATTGGGACAGGTCGTCACCGTCGACGAAGACGGTCTCCACCCCCCAGCGCGGCAGGATCTCGTTGCACACCACGAAACACGAGCCGAACAGGCTGCGCGCGGCGACCAGCCGGTCACCGGCACCCAGCAGTGCACCCAGCGCGGTGAACACCGCCGCCATGCCGGTGGCGGTGGCGAACGCCGCCGGGGCGCCCTCGATGAGGCGCAACCGTTCCTCGAACATCGAGATGGTCGGGTTGCCGTAGCGCGAGTACACATACCGGTCGATCTCACCGGTGAACGCGCGCTCGGCGTCGGCGGCGGATTCGTAGACGTAGCCCGAGGTCAGGTACAGGGCCTCGGAGGTCTCCTCGAAGCCCGAGCGCAGCAGGCCGCCGCGCACGCCGATGGTGGCCTGGCTGACTCCGTCGGGCAGTGGTGCGGGGATACGCACGGAGGGAACGTCACTCATGGCTGCTCTCAGCTCTGCTTCCAGGGAAGGCCGACGGCTTTCCATCCGGTACCGCCGCGATGACCGTTCTCGTCGAGGTTGCCCTCGAAACCGTCGAGCACGTTGTAGGACGGCCCGATACCCGCGGCCGTCGCGGCCTGAGCGGAGCCGATGGATCGGTTACCCGAGCGGCACAGGAACACCACCGGCCGGGCCCCCGGGGCGATACCTGACCTACCGAGATCGTCGATGAAGGCGTCGTTGCGCGAGCCGTCGGTCCTGTTCCACTCCACGAACACCACCTCGCGCCGCAACGGGGCGAGGTCGGGAACGCCGACGAACCGCCACTCCGCCTCGGTGCGACAGTCGACCAGGACGGCTTCGGGATTGTCGGACAGCAGCTCCCATGCCTGCTCGGGCGTGATGTCACCGGCGTAACCCGGGCTCTCGGATGTGGACACAGCACTACCGTAACGGCTAGGCCGGACCCTGCGAACAGACCTTCCACTGACCGTCCTCGCGCGTGAACATCATGTCCGCGCTGACCTGGGTGTCCGTTTCGTCGGCGGTGCCGAAGTGGTACTTGACGGTGGCGGTGGCGGTATCGCCGACGACGGCGATGTTTCCCGCCCCGTCGACATAGCGATCACCGTGCTTGGCCACCGAATCCCGCTGCCGGTCGAGAACCTCTTTTTCGGTGCCCTGCTTGGCCGCACACGTGTGTGCCTTGAACGCCTGATAGTCCTGCCGCTGCAGGGCGTCGTTCTGGGCGACCACCACGCGCCCGATCTGTTGGGGATCACCGTCGCCCTCGCCGCGGTTGATGACAAGAATCGCGGTGATCACAACCACGATGATGACGAGGGCCAGCAGGAAGGGCGTCGCCGTCGGCCTGTCCCGGTCTGCTTCGTCGCCGCTCACGACTGCCAGAGTCTACGCAGCGACACCGCGGTGCGTTGCGCACGGTCACGCGCGATGGTGACGTCCTGGGCGGTGGCGAATGCCGCGCCGAGCCCGTCACCGAAAAGCCAGACATCGCTTTCGGCCACCTCGTGGGCCTGCGCCAGCACCGCCAGCGCCGTGGCCTTGTCGGCGGCCACGTCGAGCACAGCGTCGCCTGCCCGGCCCACCACAGCGGCACCCGGGGAGACCATGATGGTGTCGACCGGAAGTCCGAGCACCGCGCGCGCATGCAGGTCGAAGACCGACAATCGGTGCGTGCGCAAGGTCAGCAGGGTGGCGTCGACGGGGCGCGGCCGCACATCGGCGAAGTACACCTCGTCACCGCGCACCAGCAGTTCCACCGCGTAGGCACCGCGACCGTCCAGCGAGTTCACGATGCGCGCACCGATCGATTTGGCGGCGTCCAGCGCGGCCGGGGCCAGCCGGTGCGGCTGCCAGGCCGACACGGTGCCGTCGTCGGCGACCCGGTGTCCGATCGGTTCGCAGAAATGCACCACCGGACCGGCGGCGCTGGCGGTGCGCACGGTCAGCAGGGTGACCTGGTCGTCGATCTCGACGACCGTTTCGGCCATCACCCGCTGGTGTCCGGCGGCGACGGCACGGTCCCAGGCCGGACCGACATCCTCGGGCCGCAACAACACCGATCGCCCCGTGTCCGCCTCGTCTGCGACCGGGGTGACCGCCAGTGGGAAGCCCGCGTGCTCGGCGATCGCGGTCAGCTCCGCGGCCGTTCCGGCGAACCAGAACGGCGCGGTCGGCAGCCCCAGCTCGTCGGCGGCCAGCCTGCGCAACCCCTCGCGGTCCAGCTCCAGCTCGGGTGTGACCACGAAATCGGCGTCGTCGGCCGGATTCGTGGTGACCACGGCGCCCAGCCGCTCGAAGGACAGTGCCTGCTCGCGGCCGGTCGCACCGGGTTCGCGCAGCAGTACCACGGGCGCCCTCGGGTCGGCGTGGGGGTCAGCGTCTTCGGCGTGCCTTGTCATCGCCAGACCAGCCTGCCAGATTTTTCAGCCGAGCCGGATGTCGACATAGCACCATCGCCACGACTCCCCCGGTTCGATACTGCGCATCACCGGGTGGCCGGTCTCGCGGAAATGCGCGGTGGCATGTTGGTGCGGGCTGGAATCACAGCAACCGATGTGACCGCAGGACAGGCACATCCGCAGGTGGGCCCACGTGTTCTCGCCGTGCTCGGCGCATTCCTGGCACCTGCCGGGAGTAACTGGGGCCGGTTCAGCGCTGTGGGGTATCGCCTGGAGATGCTCACACAGCGGAGTCGGCGACTGCCGTCGTGAACGCTTGAGCATGGTGACCGAGGATAGGTGGATGCGGTGGGAGTGACGGTGCTGGCGGTATCGGTGGCCGCCGTGTTGCTGGCCGCCGTGAGCCGCCGCCTCGACGTGTCGGCGCCGTTGGCGCTGGTCGTGGCGGGTCTGGCCGCCTCGTACATCCCGGGCTTCGACGGTGTGGAGCTCGATCCCGATCTGGTGCTGTTCGTGATCCTGCCGCCGCTGCTGTGGTCGGCAGGCCTGGAGAGCAGCTATCTCAACATGCGCAGGAACGCGGGCGCGATCGGCTCGCTGGCGGTCGGCCTCCCGCTGGTCACCACGCTGGTGGTGGGGCTGGTGGCGTTCCGGGTGGTCCCGGAGCTGACCATGGCCGCGGCATTGACGCTGGGGGCGATCGTGGCCCCGCCGGATGCGGTGTCGGCGAGCGCGGTGGGCCGTCGGCTGGGACTGCCACGGCGGGTGATGACGCTGATCGGCGGCGAGAGCCTGCTCAACGACGCGACGGCACTGACGGCGTACAAGGTCGCGTTGGCGGCGGCGGTCGGTGCATCGACGGGGTGGGCGTCGGGACTGGGCACCTTCGTGCTGGCCGCGGCCGGCGGTGTGGTGGTCGGAGCCCTCGCCGGTTCGGCCATCACGTTCGTGCGCGCGCGCCTGGACGATCCCGTCGTCGAAAGCGCCATCGGCCTGCTGGCGCCGTTCGTCGTCTATCTGGTGGCCGAGGAGGCGCACACCTCCGGCGTGCTGGCCGTCGTCACCGCCGCCGTGCTGCTCGGCGGGCGCACCACCACCCACGCCGGGTACGCCACCCGGCTGCAGGACGACGCGGTGTGGCGAGCGCTGCAGTTCATCCTGGAGTCGTTTGCCTTCCTGCTGATCGGGCTGCAGCTGCCCAGCGTGGTGGACCAGCTGGCGGGATTCTCACCGGCCAGGATCGCCATGTCGGCGCTCGCCGTGCTCGGCACGACCATCGCGGTCCGTCTGGTGTGGGTGTATGTCTTCGCCTACCTGCGCTCGCCTCGGCCATCGGTCGGCGAGACGTTCGTGGTGGCGTGGGCCGGGATGCGCGGGGTCGTGTCGTTGGCCGCCGCCTTCGGTGTGCCGATGACGACGTTGTCGGGGGACGCCTTCCCCGGCCGCGATCAGCTGGTGTTCCTGACCTTCGCGGTGGTGGTCGGCACCTTGTTGCTGCACGGTCTCACGCTGCCGTGGGTGATCCGACGGTTCGGTGTCGAGGGTGACGATGCGCGTTCGGATGCCTTGGCGCAGGCCGCAGCCCAGGACAAGGCGGCCCGCGCGGCGGCCGACCGCCTCGACGAGCTGCTCGAGCAGCAGCGCGCCGAGGGCAACTCGATCCAGGACAGCGCGGCCGATGTGCTGCGCCGGTGGAACACCGCGCGGCGCAACGCGGCGTGGGAGCGGTTGGGGCGCAGCGAGGAGGAGATCGGGCAGAGCCCGGCCTCGGCGTTCCGCGGCCTGCGGTTGGAGATGCTGGCCGCCGAACGAGCGGTGTTCATCGCCGAACGCGACGCGGGCAACATCGACGACGAGGTCCTGCGCGACGTGCTGCGCGGCCTCGACCTCGAGGAGGCCACCCTCAACCGTCGTTGACCGTCCGGAACCTGTGCATGGCACCGACCAGCGCCGTGAACACCCGGTGCGCCGCCTCCAGATCGCTGTCGGGCAGATCCGCCAGCGCCGCGGAGTTGATCTTCGCCAGCGGGGTAAAGAAGTCGGTCGCGACGGCCATCCCGTGATCGTCGTAGCGCAGGATGACCTTGCGCCTGTCCTTGGGGTGAGCTTCCCGACGAAGATGACCGGAGGCGATCATCCGCTCCACCAGGTAGGTGACCGCGGCTGCCGAGGTTCCGGTCAGCTTGCGCAGCTCGCCGGCCGTCAGCGGCTCCCCCGCGGCGTCGGCCACCATCACGTGCAGCAGCGCCCGGAAGTCGTTGGCGCTCACGTCATGCCGGCGCGCGAACTCATGACCGATCTGGTCGGATTCGGCAGTAAGGGCACGGACGTCACCGGCGATCAACCGCTCCAGGTCCTCACGTGTCACCCCGCGATCATATCGGCAAGGGTTGATTATTAGTTAAGTATCTGAAATATTTGATGTCATGTCCGGTCGACTTTCCTGGCTTGTTGCCCTGCTCGTGATCCTGGCCTCGGGTGCCGGAATGGCGCTGCTCAGCGGCGGAGATTCCGCATCGCAGTCTCCGGTGGCCGTGCCGGCCAGTGCGGAGTCGGCGCGCGTCGACGCCCTGCGCGCCCAGTTCCCCGGGGGCGATCAGGCTCCGGCGATCATCGTGTTCAGCCGCACCGACGGCACACCGCTCGGCGCGGCCGATATCGCCGCGGCCGGGCCGGGCGCACGGGTTTCCGAGGACGGCAAGGCGGCATTGTCGGTGGCGCCGCTGCCCGCCGACCTTTCCGGGTTCGCCCTCGACGATGCCGTGCAGGAGCTGCGCACCTCGACGTCACAACGCCTGCCCGACGGCCTGCAGGCCGAGGTGACCGGCGGCCCCGCCTTCGGCGCCGATATCGCGAATTCCTTTGCCGGGGCCAATTTCACCCTGCTCGCGGCGACGGCCGCCGTGGTGGCCGTGCTGCTGATCATCACCTATCGCTCCCCCATCCTGTGGCTGGTACCACTTCTGGTGATCGCCTTCGCCGACCGGGTCGGCTCGGTGGTCGGGACCGCGGTGGCCGCAGGCCTGGGCCTGAGTCCGGACGGTTCGACCGGCGGTATCACCAGCGTGCTGGTCTTCGGCGCGGGCACGAACTATGCGCTGCTGCTCATCTCGCGCTACCGCGAGGAACTGGGCGCACGCGCGGACCATCGCGAGGCACTGCGGGTAGCGGTGCGGGCTGCCGCCCCGGCCATCCTGGCCAGCAACGCCACGGTCGTGCTGGCACTGCTGACGCTGGCCTTCGCGACCGCCCCGAGCAACCGCAGCCTCGGCGTGCAGGCCGCCGCCGGCCTGGTGGTCGCCGCCATCTTCGTCCTACTGGTACTACCGCCCTTCCTGGGCCTGTTCGGCCGAAAGCTGTTCTGGCCGTTCATCCCACAGGTGGGCGCCAAGGCGCTCACCGACAACGGCGCCTGGCACCGGATCGCCTCCTGGGTTGCGCAGCGACCCGGTTGGGTCTCCGGCGGCGCCCTGGCCGCGCTGGCGGCGCTGTGCCTGGGCCTGGTCGGCACCCCCGTCGGGCTGACCCAGACCGAACAGTTCCGCGTGCAGGCCGAGTCGGTGGCCGGCTTCGAGACACTGTCGCAGCACTTCCCGAGCGGTCTGACCGACCCGACGGTGGTGATCGCCCCGAGTTCGGATGCCGCCGCGGTCAGCCAGGCGATCGGGCAGACACCCGGGGTGGTGTCGGCTCGACCGACCGGCGGATCGGATACCGGCCTGACCCAGTGGTCGGCGGTCCTGCAGGCCGAGCCCGCCTCCGATGCCGCCTTCGATACTGTTGACGCCCTGCGCAATTCGGTGCACGCGGTCAGTCCGGACGCCCTCGTCGGCGGTTCCGACGCCAAGGCCAGGGACGCGGCCGCCGCGGCCCGCCACGACCGGATGGTGGTCATCCCCGCAATCCTCGCAGTGGTGCTGGCGGTGCTGTTCGTGCTGTTGCGCTCATTGCTGGCACCGCTGATCCTGGTCTCGGTCACCGTGCTGAGCGCGCTGGCCGCCCTTGGCCTCGGCGGGTGGGCAAGTGTGCACCTGTTCGGTTTCCCCGCGCTGGACAACGGAACTCCGCTGTTCGCCTTCCTCTTCCTGGTCGCCCTCGGCGTGGATTACACGATCTTCCTGGTGACGCGCGCCAAGGAAGAGACCCCGCAGTACGGCAACCGGCAGGGCATCGTGCGTGCCGTCTCGGCGACGGGTGCGGTGATCACCAGTGCCGGAATCGTGTTGGCCGCGGTGTTCTGCGTGCTCGGCGTGTTACCGCTGATCGTGCTCACCCAGATCGGCATCATCGTCGGGTTGGGCATCGTGCTCGACACCTTCGTGGTGCGCACCGTGATCATCCCGGCACTGTTCACCCTGATCGGTCCGCGCATCTGGTGGCCGGCGCTGCGTCCGCAACGCTAACGTGTGAGCCGTGGAATCACGAACCGTCGCGACGCGGTTGGGGCGGCTGCGGATCCAGGTCGACGGGGCCGGCGACACCATGGTGTTCTGGCCGAGTCTGCTGATGACCGGCGACATGTGGTCGGGGCAGGCGGCGGCGTTCCGCGACCATTTCAAGGTCGTCCTGATCGACCCACCGGGTCACGGTGCGAGCGAAAAACTCGCCGCACCGTTCACATTCGAGGACTGCGCACAGTGTGTGGTCGACGTCCTGGACGCGGTGGGCGCCAATCAGGCACATTTCGTCGGGAATTCGTGGGCGGTGGCCAGCGTGGTGCCGGATCGACCGGACCAGCGGGAGTTGCTGGGTCGCGTGCGCACACCTGTGCTGGTGGTCGCCGGAGCGGAGGACGCGACGTTCCCGGTGGCCGAGACGCTGGCGATGGCCGCAGCGATCCCAGCGGCGTCGAGCGTGGTCCTCGACGGTGTCGCCCATCTGGCGGCATTGGAGAATCCGACGCTCGTCAACGCCCTGATCTCGGATTTTGTTCTCGGCGCGTAGCGTGTGGACATGACAGCCAGCCAAATGCTGCCACCGGTCCACATGCGGCGCAACGGTTTCGATCCGGTGCCCGAACTCGGCGAGATCCGTGATGGTGCGGGTGTTCAGTCGGTGGTCAGCGCGTTGGGTAATCCGGTCTATCTGGTCACCCGCTACGAGGACGTCAAGGCGGTCCTTGCAGATCACGAACACTTCTCCAATTCCCGACCGCCAGGGTTCGCCCTTCCCGGCGCGCCGCCGATGTCCGACGAGGAGCTGGCCCGCGCCCGCGCCGGGAATCTGCTCGGGCTCGATCCGCCCGAGCATCAGCGGTTGCGCCGCATGCTGACTCCCGAGTTCACCATCCGGCGGATGAAACGGCTTGAGCCCAGGATCGCCGAAATCGTCGACGATCGCCTGGACGCCATGGCGGCTGCCGGCCCTCCTACCGATCTGATATCCCAATTCGCCTTGCCGGTGCCATCTTTGGTGATCTGCGAGCTGCTCGGCGTCCCCGTCGAGGACCGGCCCGACTTCGAGCAACGCTCGGCGCGTCAGCTCGACCTGGCGTTGCCGATAGCCGAGCGGATGGAACTTCAGCGCCAAAGCCGCGAGTACATGCACAGCTTGGTGAGCCGGGCGCGTCGCACGCCGGGTGAGGACATCCTCGGGATGCTGATCCGCGAGCACGGTGCCGAACTCACCGACGACGAATTGGTAGGCATCGCGGGGCTTTTGCTGCTGGCCGGGCACGAGACGACATCGAACATGTTGGGGTTGGGCACATTGGCGCTGCTGCGCGCGCCGGAGCAGTTGGCCATGGTGCGGGACGACCCGGATGCGATCGGCCCGGCGATCGAAGAGTTGCTGCGCTGGCTTTCGGTGGTGCACCACGCGATTCCGCGATTCACCACCGCCGAGGTGGAGGTCGCGGGGGCGACGATACCGGCGGGCATGCTGGTGTTCGCCTCGCTGCCCGCGGGCAATCGCGATCCCGCCTTCGTCGATTCCCCCGACGAAATGGACATCCACCGCGGCGCCGCGGGGCATCTGGCCTTCGGACACGGGATCCACCACTGCCTGGGCGCCCCGCTGGCGCGGATGGAGATGCGCATCGCCTTCCCCGCGCTGTTCCGCCGCTTCCCCGGACTGGCCGTGGCCGAATCCGCCGACGATATCGACTACCGGTCGTTCCATTTCATCTACGGCCTGCGGTCGCTGTCGGTGCGGTGGTGACGACGATGCGCATCGAGGCCGACCGGGAGTGCTGCATAGGTGCGGGCAATTGCGTGATGACCGCCGACGCCCTGTTCGATCAGGACGACGACGGCATCGTCGTGGTGCTCGCCGCCGATGTCCCCGCCGATGAGGAAACGCGCGCCCGCCGGGCCGCGCAGTTGTGCCCGGCGGGCGCGATCACCGCCATCGAGTGAGGCGTAAAGATTCTCTTGACAGGTGAGCACTTGTCAATAAATCATTGACAAGTGACCGATTCGCCGTTCGCCGCCGCCCAATTGCTGCATCGCAGACTCGGACAGCTGGTCGCTGCTCCGATTCTCAGCGCCGACCAAGATCCTCTTGCGACGGTCGGTGTCGCGCGCGAGGTCAAGGAGGACGCCGAGAGCCTGCTGGCCGCGGCCGTGCATCAGGCCCGCGCCGCCGGCCACACCTGGCAGCAGGTCGGCGATGTACTCGGCATCACCCGCCAGGCCGCGTTCCAAAGGTTCGGCAAACCGATCGATCCACGCACAGGAGAAGCGATGTCCACGACCCCACTTTCACAGGCCGCGGAGCTGGCACTGGCCGTCATCGATGATCTCGCGAACGCCCGGTGGGCCGAGGTCAGCGCACGCTTCGACGAGACCATGCGCGATCGGCTCACCGACGCCGGGCTCGCCGAAGCGTGGGTTCACATCGTCGGGTTGGCCGGGGCCTACGAGGGCCACGGCGATGTCGACACGATGCGCGCTGGTGACTTCACCACGACGAACACGCCGCTTGAGTTCGAGGCCGGCGACTATGTCGCGCGCATCACCTTCCGCGACGACCAGACGGTCGCCGGGCTCTTCCTGCTGACGGCCGAGGTCGCAGCGACCTTGTAAGACCCCTGAACTGGGGTTTTGATGCTCGAAACGACTTGTCGGGGTCGCGAGTAAAATAGCACATATGTTCGAACAGTCGGGTTTGTCGGGGATGAGCGAAGAGGCGCTCATCGCCGAGGTCACCGATGCCACCCACGCCGAGGCGGCCGCGGCGGCCCGGCGGCTGGCCGCGATCGCCGAGGTCACCGCACGGCACTGCGAGGACGAAGACCCATCGTCGGCGTTGAAGTTGATCGACGGATGGGCACTGGCCAAAGCCGAGATCAGCGCCGCCTGCACCCTCTGCCCGCGCGCCGCCAGCGCCCAGATGCGCATCGCGATGGCCCTACGTGACCGGCTACCCCGCACCGCGGAGGTGTTCACGCGAGGGTTGATCTCGGCCAAGGTGATCAACGCGATCACTTGGCGCACCCAGCTGGTCTGTGATGAGGAGGCGCTGGCGTTGATCGACGCCGGGATCGCCGGCACCGCCCACCAATACGGCGCATTGTCAGAGAGCGCGCTGATCACCGCGGTCGACTTCTGGGTGCACACCTTCGACCCGATCGCGGTCATCCGATCCAAGGCCGCCGCCAAAGACCGCCATATCGACTTCGGTGACCGTGACGACCCCGACGGGGTCGTGTCGTTCTGGGGACGCATGCGCACCACCGACGCCGCGATCAGCGACACCCGCCTCACCACCCTCGCCCACAGTGTCTGCGAGGGCGATCCGCGCACCGTCGCCGAACGCCGCGCCGACGCCCTCGCGGCGGTCCTGGCCGGCGCCGACCAACTCACCTGCCTCTGCGGGAACCAAGACTGCACCGGATCGGGAAAAGACCCCCGGGCGGGTGCGGTCAGCATCTACGTACTCACCGGACAGCAACCCGACACCGGGCACGGGGCGAAGCCGGATACCGGGCCCACGCCTGATGACAGCGGCACGCAGGGACCAGCAGCGCCAGAGGAACCCGCACCCACCCAGTTTGGGGCTGAACCACAGCCACCGTCGACACCCACGGCCCCGGCCGCCAGCGCTCGACCAGGCCCGGGTGCCGGGATCACCCTGGACGGGGCGATCATCCCCGCCCACCTGCTCGCCGAGCTCATCGCCACCGGCGCGAGGGTCCGACCCCTGAGCAGCACAACCAACCTGGGCTCCGAACCCCGCTACCGCCCCTCGGCGAAACTGGCCGCCTACGTCCGCATGACATCGATGACCTGCTGCTTCCCCGGGTGCGGGAAACCCGCCCAACGCTGCGACCTCGACCACCTCACCCCCTGGCCCGCCGGGGCCACCCACCCGGGCAACCTGCGACCGCTCTGCCGCGAACACCACCTACTCAAAACCATGAAAACCGGCTGGACCCCCAAAGCCCACCCCGACGGCACCACCACATGGACCTCACCCACCGGACACCGGTACACAACGATGCCACTGGGGCCGATTCTGTTCCCGCACAGAACATCTGACGTCGACATCCCACGAGCGCGGCACATCACCCTCATCGGCGAGCCCAGTCTCGGCGACGGCGAACCCGACATCCCACGACGCCAACGCACCCGACAACACGACCGCGACTACCGCATCAACGCCGAACGCACCCGCAACGCAGAAGAACTCGCCCTCGCACACGCCCGCGGACAACCGGACTTCTAAGCGCGTGAGCCCGCCCGGGATTCGCGGTGCAGGTCGATCACCCCGGCCCGCACCAGCAGCAGAACGCTGACCACCAGAACCCATGCCGGAAAGGCGATCGTCAACCACATGCTGAGATCACTTGCGATCAGAAGTCCCAGTGCGGCAACGTAGGTCAGGGTCACCAGCCATCGTGGCATCAGGCCGGTCTTCCGCCAGATCATCGCCAGCGACATCATGAACACCGCTGCCATCCGGAGTCCGTAGGTCTTGGACACCGTCAGCAGCACCATCTGCCCGAATTCCGCAACATCTGGATCCAAAGCCGCACCACTGCGTTCCAGCCCGGCACCGACCCCAGCGGCAACGAACATCATCGCCAAGAACAACAGGCCACTGCCGATGAACACCGTCGAGAAGAACCTGTCCTCGTAACCGCCCAGTCCGTCGCGGACCACCGCCATGAACCACAGGAACGCGATCCCCGCGAACGGCATGATCTTCGCGGCGACGCCCAGGTTCGTACTGCCCTCGACCAACCACTGCGTACCCGACTCGGCGCCCTCGGGCAGCGCCAGTCTGATCAGGACCAATGCGGTCCCGAACAACACCGCGAAAACCACCCCGGCCGCCGCGGCAGCCCGCGGGGTCGTCAGCCTGTTCGTCACACGGACATGGTCACACGATCAGGGCTGACCGGGCAGCAATCTGATCATCAAACCGTTGCTCTCGGCCAACAGCTTCCCGCCACCGTCGACCAGCTCGGCATTCACAAACGCCTTGCGCCCCTCGGATTCACGCACCCACCCCCGCGCCGTGAGCGGCGTGTCGATGGGTGTCACCGCTCGGTAGTCGACATGCAGAAAAGCGGTCCGGCTGACGGGTCGACCCGCCGCGTGGATCACCATGCCGAACACCGAGTCGAACAGCAGCGGCAGCACCCCACCGTGCACGGCGCCGTTTCCGCCGACGTGATATCGGCTGAACTGCACCGTCAGTTCCACCCCGTCGGCATCGAACTTGGTGATCTGCCAAGGCGGCATCAACAAGCTGCCTGCCCCGGGCAAGGACGGCACCCGACTCGCGGGCCCGACCCCCTCGGCGGCCCGATACGGTTCCAGCAGAGCCACCAGTTGTTCGGCCTGATCAGCTGCGGCATCCCAGGTCGCACTATCGGGGTTCGCCGATACCGCGAGGTCCTGCGCGTGACGCATCGCCGTCAGGAACCGGGCGAACCCCGGTCCGGGATCTGCGAGTTCGAAGACCGGAAACCCGCCGTGCCGGTCGTACTCGGGGTCGGCGCGGCGCGGATCCAGCCCGAAGTCGGTCACGCCAGGATGTCCCTGCGCACAATCGTCTGGTCCCGCCCAGGGCCCACGCCGATGCATGAGACCTGCGCTCCGGCAAGCTCTTCGAGCCGCAGCACGTAATCGCGGGCGTTCTTCGGCAGATCGTCGAATTCCCGCGCACCGGAGATGTCCTCCCACCAACCGGGCAGCTCTTCGTAGATCGGCACGGCCTTGTGGATATCGGCCTGGGTCATCGGCATCTCGTCGGTGCGCTTGCCGTCGACGGTGTAACCGACGCATACCGGCACCGTTTCCAGGCTGGACAACACGTCGAGCTTGGTCAGGAAGTAATCGGTGATGCCGTTGACGCGGGTGGCGTACCGGGCGATCACGGCGTCGAACCAGCCGCAGCGCCGGGCCCGGCCGGTCGTCACGCCCACCTCGCCGCCGGTCTTGGCCAGGTACGCCCCGTGCTCGTCGAACAGCTCGGTCGGGAACGGGCCCGAGCCCACCCGGGTGGTGTAGGCCTTCAGGATGCCCAGCACCGTGGTGATGCGCGTCGGCCCGATACCCGAGCCCACCGACGCACCGCCTGCGGTCGGGTTCGACGAGGTGACGAACGGATACGTGCCGTGGTCGACGTCGAGCAGGGTGCCCTGCGAGCCCTCCAGCAGCACCGTCTGACCGTCCTCGAGCGCCTGGTTCAGCAGCAACCGGGCATCGGCGATGCGGTGCTTGAAACCCTCGGCCTGGGACAGCAGGTTCTCCAGAACCTCGGCAGGCTCGAGTGCCTTGCGGTTGTAGATCTTCACCAGCACCTGGTTCTTGAAGTCCAGCGCCGCCTCGATCTTCTGCTCGAGCAGCGCAGCATCGAGCACATCGGCTGCCCGGATGCCCAGGCGCGCGACCTTGTCCTGGTAACAGGGCCCGATGCCGCGACCGGTGGTGCCGATCTTCTTGCTGCCCATGTACCGCTCGGTCACCTTGTCGATGGCGACGTGATACGGCATGAGCAGGTGCGCGTCGGCGGAGATCAGCAGCCGGGACGTGTCGACCCCGCGCTCCTCCAGACCCGAGAGCTCGGTGAGCAGCACACCCGGGTCCACCACGACACCGTTACCGATGACGTTGGTGACACCCGGGGTGAGGATTCCCGAGGGGATGAGGTGCAGCGCGAAGTTCTCACCGGTCGGCAACACCACGGTGTGACCCGCGTTGTTACCCCCCTGGTAGCGAACTACCCATTGCACACGTCCACCGAGCAGGTCGGTGGCTTTACCTTTGCCCTCATCGCCCCACTGGGCGCCGATGAGCACGATTGCCGGCATGGCATTTCTCCCGCTTAAAGTGATGCAGCCGGTGACCCACCCTATCCGAGCGGAGCCGTAGGAGTTGCGTTGGCCACAAATGACGTGGGCGTTTTGTTGTTCGGCGGTCGCCGGACACCCCGTTCGCTGCGCGGACTACCGGGCATTTCACCCGAGGAGGTGACCGATTTCCGGCGCGTCATCGTGGTCGGCGCTGATGCCGATCTGGCCTCGGTGCTCAAGCGTCTGCTGCGGGCGGACCGCCTCGATATCGAGGTCGCGCACGTACGCAGGCCGTGGAGCGCGGGTCGGGCGTTGTCCGGTCGGGCCACGCGGGTGCCGCTGATCAGGGACGAAACGGGGTCGGTGATCGTGGGTTCGGCCGTCTGGTTAGGTGCGAATTCGGCATTGGTCGGTGAGGCGGTGGTCGACGACACGGTGCTGTTCGACGGCGAGGTCACCGGGGTCCGGGTGGAGCCGATCCCCGACCAACCCGGTCTGCGCGCCACCGTGCTGTCGCGGCGCATGCGGCCGGGCCGCTGGGTGACCGGACGCGCCGCGCAGCTGGGAACGCCGGGTGCGTTGGTGGTCCGCGACGGCGAGTCGAGCACCCGCGCGGTCAAGCGGTCGACCTTCTACCGGCACACACAGGGCTGGCTGGCCGTGCACTAGGTAGCGTCGGGACGTGAACATCAGACCTCTGCGTCAGTCGGTGCGCCCCAGCCCGATCTTCCTGGCCATCGTCGGGCTGACCGCGGCGGGCGGGGTGGGCGCGTGGTTGTGCGCCGACCGCGTACAGACGCTCTCCTACGTCTCGGTCTTCGTGCTGGTGATCGCCGGCTGGTTGGTGTCGCTGTGTCTGCACGAGTTCGGTCACGCCTACACCGCATGGCGGTTCGGCGACCACAACGTCGAGGTCCGTGGTTACCTGACGCTCAACCCACTCAAGTACGCCAATCCGCTTCTTTCGCTGGGCCTTCCGATGTTGTTCATCGCCATCGGCGGGATCGGGCTACCGGGTGGTGCGGTCTATCTGCACACCTCCTGGATGACGGCGCGCCAACGCACGCAGGTCAGCCTGGCCGGCCCGCTGGCCAACCTGGTGCTGGCCATCCTGCTGCTCGGCGCGACGCGCCTGTTCTACGACCCGGCCCACGCGGTGTTCTGGGCCGGCCTCGCATTCCTGGGCTTCCTTCAGGTCACCGCCGTGCTGCTGAACCTGCTGCCGATCCCCGGCCTGGACGGTTACAACGCCCTGGAACCCCATCTGAGCACCGACACCCAGCGCGCCCTGGATCCGGTCAAGCAATGGGGTTTCGTCATCCTGCTGATCGTGCTGCTGGTGCCGCAGCTCAACCAGCTCTTCTTCGGTGCGGTGTTCTGGTTCGTCGAGCTCTCCGGCGTCCCCGGCCCGCTGGTCTCCCTGGGCGGGGGCCTCACCCGATTCTGGTCCGCCTGGCTCTAGACACTCTTGCAACATATGCATACTTCCGCATATATTCGGCGGCATGGGTGCCGGACATGACCACAGCCATGGTGGAAGCGATACGCGGGTAGGCCGCATGATGATCGGCGCGGCCGTCCTGGCCACGTTCTTCGTCGTCGAACTCGTCACCGCGCTGAGCATCAACTCCATCGCCCTGCTGGCCGACGCCGGCCATATGCTCACCGACCTGGTCGCCATGTTCATGGGACTGACCGCGGTGCTCCTGGCCCGCCGCGGATCGACCTCGGCGGCGCGCACCTACGGCTGGCATCGCGCCGAGGTGTTCACCGCCGTGGCCAACGCAGCACTGCTGTTCGGTGTCGCCGCATTCATCCTCTACGAGGCCTTCGAGCGCCTCGGCGATGCGCCCGATGTCCCCGGCGTGCCGATGATCGTGGTCGCCCTGGCGGGACTGCTGGCCAATATCGCGGTGGTGCTGCTGCTGCGCTCGGACGCCGAGCACAGCCTCGCCGTCAAGGGCGCCTACATGGAGGTCGTCGCCGATACCGTCGGCAGCATCGGCGTGCTGATCGCGGGCATCGTCACCGTCACCACCTCCTGGCCCTACGCCGACGTCGTCGTCGCCGTCCTTGTCGCGCTGTGGGTGCTGCCGCGCGCCGTCGCACTGGCCAGGGCCGCGCTGCGAATCCTCAGCGAATCGTCACCGGCGCACATCGACGTCGAGGAACTGCGCAGCGATCTCGAGTCGGTCGACGGCGTCACCGGCGTGCACGATCTGCACGTCTGGACGCTCGTTCCGGGCAAGGACATGGCCACCGCGCACCTGACCAGCAGCGCGGACTCCTCGCGGGTACTGGTCGATGCCCGGGCGGTCCTGGCCGCCCACGGCCTGGAGCACGCCACCGTCCAGGTGGAGCCCACCGGTGATGACGATTGCAGGGCCCACGGCTGTTGAGAAGGGGCCGTCAGGCCAGGCCCAGCGCCGCGCGGGCGCCCGGGTCACAGTCGTCGAGCAGGTCCAGGCACCGGGCGTACTCCGGGGTCTCCCCGATGGTCTGGGCCGCCTTCGCCAGCGATGCCACACAGCGCAGGAAACCGCGGTTGGGCTCGTGCGCGTAGGGCACCGGGCCGAAACCCTTCCAGCCGTTGCGGCGCAGCTGATCGAGCCCGCGGTGATAACCGGTCCGTGCGTAGGCGTACGCGGTCACGGGCTGTTCGTCGGCCAGCGCCGCCTCGGCCAGCGCGGCCCAGGCCACCGACGCACTCGGGTGCGCCGCAGCCACGATGGCGGGCTCCTCGCCCGCCGCCAGTTCCTCTTCGGCCTCCGTATCACCCGGCAGCAGCACCGGATCCGGCCCCAGCAGGTCACCCATACGCGTCATGGGCCTATTGTGCCGTGCGGGGATATGCCGCCAGTGACTAGGCTTGCGGAGAGCGTTCGCGAGGGAGGACCGCAGCAGGGATGTCGAACCCAACAGAACCCGGGGACCCGAACACCGAGCCCACCGCGGACGCATCGGAGGCCGAGGATTCCTCGGAACGCCGGTTCACCGCGCCGTCGGGATTCGACGGCTCCACCCAGATCATCCAGTCGGTGCCCGAGCCGCCGACCGAGATCTTCGCCGCGGGTGCGCCGACGGAGATGATCGACACCTCCAAAGTGGCTGCCCCTCAGGTGATTCCGCCTCGCGAGGATGCACCCAAGGCGTCCACGCGCAGGCGCAGCTGGGGCTGGGTCATCGCGGTGGTGCTGGTGATCGCCGCCGTGGCCGCGGTCGCGATCCTCGGCACCGTGCTGCTCACCAGGGGCAGTGACGGCGCAGCCTCCCAGGAGGATCGGGTTCGCTCGACGATCGAGAACTTCGATGTCGCGATCCAGAAGGGCGATCTGGCCGCGCTGCGGGGGTTGACCTGCGGGGCCACCCGCGACAGTTATGTCCGTTATGACGACAAGGCCTGGACCGACACCCATCGCCGGGTCGCGGCGGCCAAGCAGTACCCCGTGGTGGCCAGCATCGACGAGGTGGTCGTGGTCGACGATCATGCCGAGGCCAACGTGACCACCTTCATGGCCAATGCCCCGCAGACCCGGTCCACCCGCAGCTTCGATCTCCAGTTCCGCGACGACCAGTGGAAGATCTGCCAGAACGGCTGAGCAGAAGAAAAATCGGCGCGTCCCCCCGGCTGGGGAACGCGCCGATTCTTGTTTTCCGGTCCTGGCTGTCGTGACCTAACCGGCGGAGACCGACCGGCCTGCGCTGTGCAGGTCGTTGCAGGCCTCGATGACGCGCTCGGTCATCCCGGCCTCGCCCTTCTTCAGGTAGCTGCGCGGGTCGTAGACCTTCTTGTTGCCGACCTCGCCGTCGATCTTGAGCACACCGTCGTAGTTGGTGAAGAAGTGCCCGGCGATGGGACGGCTGAACGCGTACTGGGTGTCGGTGTCGACGTTCATCTTCACCACGCCGTAGCGCAATGAGTCCTCGATCTCGGACTTCAGCGAGCCCGAGCCGCCGTGGAAGACGAAGTCGAACGGCTGGGCGCTGTCGGCGAGGCCGAGCTTGGCCGCGGCGACCTGCTGGCCCTGCGCCAGGATCTCCGGCTTGAGCTTCACGTTGCCCGGCTTGTACACCCCGTGCACGTTGCCGAAGGTGGCCGCCAGCAGGTACTTGCCGTTCTCGCCGGCGCCGAGGGCGTCGATGGTCTTCTCGAAATCCTCGGAAGAGGTGTAGAGCTTCTCGTTGATCTCGGCCTCGACGCCGTCCTCTTCACCGCCGACGACACCGATTTCGATCTCGAGGATGATCTTGGCCTCGGTCGACAGCTTCAGCAGTTCCTGCGCGATCTGCAGGTTCTCGTCGATCGGCACCGCAGAGCCGTCCCACATGTGCGACTGGAACAGCGGGTTCTGGCCGTTCTTGACGCGCTCGGCGGAGATGGCCAGCAGCGGCCGGACGAAGCTGTCCAGCTTGTCCTTGGGGCAGTGGTCGGTGTGCAGTGCGACGGTGATGTCGTACTTGGCGGCGACGACGTGGGCGAACTCGGCCAGCGCGGTGGCGCCGACAACCATGTCCTTGACCCCGAGGCCGGAACCGAATTCGGCACCGCCGGTCGAGAACTGGATGATGCCGTCGCTACCCGCGTCGGCGAATCCCTTGATAGCGGCATTGATGGTCTCCGAGGAGGTGCAGTTGATCGCCGGGAAGGCGAACGAGTGCTCCTTGGCACGGCCGAGCATCTCGGCGTAGACCTCGGGCGTGGCGATGGGCATGGACTTCCTCCTGGGTCGCGTGCGCTGTCCCAGGCAGTATCTCAAGAGGCCCCCGACGGCGGCAGGGCGGATGCCGGGTACACCGGTTACTCTCGGGTAGAAATGCGCGCGATGCCGGTACCGACCCTGTTCGTCATTCTGGCCACCGCGATCGCGGGCACCCTCTCCGGGTGCGGGCAGCCGGCCCGGCCCGAGACCGTCCCCACCGCGGCATCGGCCCCTCCCCCACCACCGGTTCAGATCGACTCGGTGCCTGCCGGCACCGCGCAGGTCGTCGTCAACGGCGCCCCGGGCCCCACCGGCCCGGTGCAGTGCGATGACGATGCCGGCCCGCTCACCATCAGCATCGGGGAATCATCGCTGGGGGTCACCGTCATCATCGACGAGCCCGACGACGAGCCCGACGACGAGGCCGGTCGGGATGCTCCAACAGTGCGGTCGGTGACCATCGGCGACGTCGGCGGTGTCGCCCTGGCCTACGCCTTCGGCGTCGCGGTACCCGCAACGGCCGGACGGGCTCCGACCGTGCTGCGCAACGACGCCACCTGGATCGTCACCGGGTCGGGCAGCGGTACCGATTCCGCCGATCCGGCGCGCATCGTCGATTCCAGCTACCGGATCGCCGTGGCCTGTCCCTAAGGTCGAGCCGGTATCTTCGAACCCCATGACCACCACCCTGGCGCTCATGCCGGATTTCATGGACCCGATCAACCTGCTGAGCTACTTCGGCACCTGGGCCTTGATCGGGCTGCTGGTGGTCGTCTTCGTCGAATCCGGGGTGCTGTTCCCGATCCTGCCGGGTGACTCGTTGCTGTTCGTGGCGGGCATGCTGGCCGCGGGCATCCAGACCGCCTCGGCCGAGGGCAACGTCGCCGACGTCAACTTCCAGCTGTGGCAGCTACTGGTCTTCATCCCGGTCGCGGCGATCCTCGGCGCGCAGCTCGGTTACTGGATCGGCCGCAATGTCGGCACGGCGATGTTCAAGCCGAACGCGCGATTCCTCAAGCAGAAGTACCTCGACGAGGCGCATGTGTTCTTCGAGCAGCGCGGGCCCTTCGCCATCGTGATCGCCCGGTTCGTGCCGATCGTGCGCACCCTGGCGCCCATCACCGCCGGCGCGGCCAAGATGAACTACGCGGTGTTCACGCTGTACAACGCCATCGGCGCCATCGTCTGGGGCTGCGGCCTGACGCTGCTGGGCTTCTGGCTCGGCCGCTTCGAGATCATCCAGAAGCTGCTGGAGCCGATCGTCATCGGCATCGTCATCCTCTCGGTGCTGCCCATCGCCATCGAGTGGTACAAGCGGCGCAAGGCAGTCAAGGACGCCGGCGAGGGACCGCTGGCCGAGCAGGGCTAGAGCCCGCTACGCAGGGCGTCGAAGAGCGCCGTCAATCGCGCCCGGTGATCCTCGACCACCGGATCCGGTGCGTCCGCGGCGATGACACGGCGCGCGGTCCCGGTCAGCACCGTCGTGTAGCCGGCGATGAACAGGGCGGCGAACAGCGTCGGGTCCCCGTCGAACTCCGCGTCCACCTCCAGATCGGCGGCCAGGGTCTGCTCCAGTTCCGCGGCGATCTCCCTGGCCCGCGCGATCAGCGCGGGTGAGGCGGCCACCGTCCGATAGAACGGGATCGATCCCGCTTTCACCCCGGACAGCGCGTGGCGCTCGTCGACCAATCGGAAGGACGCGTCGCGCAGCGATGTCAGCGGGTCGACGCCGGCACCCCGGTCGCGCACCGCCGCGCGCAGGATCGCGACCGCATCCTCCACGCGGTCGAAGAGCAGGTCCTCCTTGCGGGGGAAGTGCTTGAACACCGTCACGCTGGACACACCGGCCTGACGCGCCACATCGGCGACGGTGACGGTGTCGAACCCGCGCTCCAGGAACAGCATCGTGGCGACGTCGGAGATCTTGCGGCGGGTCAACGGCCCCCCGCGCTCCGCAGTTCTCGGCATGACCATCCCATCTGTTGACTCACTAAGTTTAGTGACTTAACTTAGTGCGTATGTCCGTTGCCCCCCGCATTCTCCCTCCCCGGTCACTGACCCAGGCATGGATGGCCCTGACGGGGCTCAGCGCGGTGTTCCTCTTCGAGATGCTCGACAACTCGGTGCTCACCATCGCCCTACCCACCATCGGCCGCGATCTGCACGCCTCGACAACCGCCCTGCAGTGGGTCGTCGGCGCCTACGCCGTCGTTTTCGGCGGGCTGATGCTGGTCTTCGGCGCGCTCGCCGACCGGTTCGGTCGACGGCGGCTGATGCTCATCGGCCTCACCCTGCTCGCCGCGGCCAGCCTGGCCACCGCCTTCGTCACCACCGCCGAACAACTCATCGCGGTCCGAGTGCTCACCGGCGTCGCCGCGGCGATGACCACGCCCGGTTCGATGGCGCTGGCGTTCCGACTCTTCGACGAGGACACCCTGCGACTGCGCGCCATCACCCTCATCTCCACCGTCGGCCTGGTCGGTCTGGCCATCGGACCGACCGTCGGCGGACTGGTCATCCATGTCGCTCCGTGGCAGCTGCTCCTGCTGGTGAACGTCCCGATCGCCGTGCTGGCGATCATCGGGGTGGGTCGCGGCGTGGCGGCCGACCGCGCGGCCGATCTGCACCGCGACCCGCTGGACCTCCCCGGTGCGGCGTTGGGGACCACGACGATCGTGCTGGCGCTGCTGACGCCCACGCTCTTCGTCGACGGCGGTCTCGGATCATGGCTGCCGTGGGCGACCACCGCGGCGGCCGTCACCGGCCTCGCCTTGTTCGTCATGCGCGAGCGGCACACACGCTTCCCGCTGATATCTCTGGAAATCATTGCACGCCCGTTGGTTTCGAGCGGGTTGGCCTTCAAGGCAGCCGCCGGGCTGGCGGTTGCGGGCCTCGGTTATCTGGTGACGCTGCAGTTGCAGCTCGACTGGGGATGGGCACCGGCGCTGGCCGCGCTCGCCATGCTGCCGCAGGTCCTCGTGTTGATCGCGGGCAGCGCCTTCGTCGATCCGTTCGTCCGCCGCGTCGGACCCGAACGTGCCGCCTGGCTCAGCGCCTGCACCGTGGTGGTCGGCCTGGCCGTGTTCGGATTGCTCGGCCGGTCCGGCTATCCGTGGGTTGCCCTGTCGCTGGCCCTGGTGGCCGCGGGCATGCGGGTGGTCGGGGTGGTCGCCGCGCTCAACGTGCTGCGCGGGCTGCCGGAGGACCGGACCTCCCTCGGCACCGCGCTGACCGATACCGCCGCACAGGTGACCTCGGCGATCGGGATCGTCGTCACCGGCACCATCCTGGCGGCGCTGTTCACCGGCTCGCTGGCCACCGGGAACTGGACCACGGTGCAGACCGGCCAGTTCCGGCAGGCCGTCACGGTGGCCGGGCTGGTGCTCACCGCCCTGGCAGCGGCGCTGGTGGCCTTCGGTTCGGCGCGCGGGCGCAGCCGTTAACCCTCCAGCGCGCGGATCAGGCTGGCGGCGTCGTACGGCCCGGTGTGCCGAACGCCATTGACGAAGAACGTCGGCGTCCCGCCCAGATCCATCAGTTCGGCATCCTCGATGTCATCGGTCACCCGGTGCATCACCCTGGCCGACTGCACATCCTCGTCGAACTTCGCGATATCGCAGCCGACCCCGTCGGCGTAGCGGTAGATGTGCTGCCATTCCAGGTGGTCCTGCATCTCGAACATGCGGGCACCCATCTCGAAGAACCGCCCCTGCAACGCCGCGGCCTCACTGGCTCGGGCGGCATCCACCGAATGCGGGTGCACCCGTTCCAGCGGCAGATGCCGCCACACATAGCGCAACCGGTCCCCGAAATGAGCCCGCACCTCGTCGATCGAGCCGGTCGCCCGGCTGCAGAACGGGCATTCGAAGTCGGCGTACTCGACCAGGGTGAGCGACGCGTGCGGGTTTCCGGCGATGTGGTCGCGCTCGATGTCGACGGGGCGCAGCAAGGTGGCGCCGACGGCAACCGGAGGGCTGAGCCGGTCGGTGATGGCGAACAGCAACCAGCCGAGGGCGAACGCCACCACCGAGGCCACCAGCACACCGACGCGGGCCAGATCCTGGCTGACCGGATCGCTGATCGCGATGTCGACGATGAACAGGGAGATGGTGAAGCCGATCCCGGACAGCGCCGCGCCGCCGGCCACCCGGCGCAGGGTCAGCCCCGGCGCCAGTTGACCGAGACCGCTGGCCCGCACGATGGCCGTCGCCGCGGTGATACCGACGAACTTGCCGACCACAAGGCCGGCGATGATGCCCCATGTCAGCGGTGAGCGGACGGCCAGTTCGATGGTCTGCATGTTGAACTGCACGCCGGCGTTGGCCAGCGCGAACACCGGCAGGATCAGGTAGGACACGTACGGCGTGAACGCGGTCTGCAGTCGCTCGTTGATGGAGATCGAATCACGCAGCCGTCGTGCCGCCTCCCGTGCGTACTCGGAGTTCGGGGACTGCCGGAAGACGCCGATCATCTCGACGGCCTCCTCCACCCGGTCGCGTTCGGGGGTGAAGACCGGGATCAACAGGGCCACCGCGACACCGGCCAGCGTCGGGTGCACGCCGCCCTGCAACAGGGCTAGCCACAATCCCAGACCCAGCACGAAATAGGCCGGGCCGCGTGCGGCAGGCAGCAACCGCACCATGGCCAGCAGCGCGATCAGCACCACCGACAGCAGCAACGGCCAGATCCGGATCTGATCGGAGTAGAACAACGCGATCGCCAGCAGCGCACCGACATCGTCGACGACGGCCAGGGTCAGCAGGAACGTCCGCAGCCGGGACGGATGCTTGGGCCCGATGATGGCCAGCGCGCCGACCAGGAAGGCGGTGTCGGTCGAGATGACAACACCCCAGGCCCGCGCCTCGTCGCCGCTGGGATTGAACAACAGGAACACCAGCGCCGGCACGATCAGGCCGGCCAGCGCGGCCAGCACCGGTACCGCCGCCCGGGACCGGTCGGTCAGTTCACCGATGACGAACTGACTCTTGACCTCGAGGCCGACCAGGAAGAAGAAGAACGTCATCAACGCGTCGTTGACGAGGTGTTTGACGCTCATCTCGGCGTGCATGCTGCCGAAGGTCAACCCGACGTGGGTGTCCCAGAAATCCGTATAGCTGTGCGCCCAAGGCGAATTCGACCACAGGATGGCCAACAGGGTGAACAACAACAGCAGACCGGCAGCAGTGTTCTCGCCGCTGCGCGCGGCGGTCGGGTTGCGCCGGATCACGCGATACCGGCATCCAGGGTGTGGGCGACCTCCATCAGCATCCAGCCCGACAACTGCACCGAAAGATCGCGTTCGGGCGTCTCGGAGGCGTTGACCGCACCGTCCACCGACTGTGCGGTCTTGGTCGCCGCCTGCGGCACCTCGGCGTTACGATCCCAGAACGGGCCGAACAGCGGCATCCCGTCGACGGTCTGGCGGTAGTCCCACGCCGACTGCGCGGAGGTCAGGACGATCGTGCGCGCGGTGGCGCGGGCCTGCTCGTCGGCGGGAGTGCTGCCGGGCAGGTCCGTGGCCACCAAGGCCAGATAGCGGGCGGTGATGGCGTTGAACAATCCCCCGTCACCACCGCCGGCACCGCGGATGACGCCGTCGCTCGTCATGTGCTGTTCGACGGCGGCGACCAACCGGTGCACCCGTTCGGCGTGCTCGGGGTCGCCGGTGCGGTTGGCCAATTCGACCTCGAGGCCGAGCACGACGCCCTGGCAGTAGGTGTACTGGGCGCGCACCAGTGACCCGGCCTTGATGCCGTCGAAGACCAGCTTGGTCTCGGGATCGATCAGGGTGTCCTCGATCCAATCGGCCATCTGCTGCGCGCGACGCAGCCGCTCCTCGGACCGGGCCAGGAAGATGCCGGCCGGACCGTTGGCCGGGGCGTTGAAGAACTGATCCTGTTTGCGCCAGGGAATTCCGCCGCCGTCCTCGGGAACCCAGGCGTTGAGGAACTGCTCGGTGAAGGTGCGCAGCGCCTTGGGGCGGCCGACACCCAGCAGTCTCCCGGAGCGTTCCAGGGCCAGGGCGAGCCAGGCCATATCGTCGTAATAGCTGTTGGTCCAGCGCAGGTTGTTACGAAGGTGGTGACCGCGGATCTGACGCTTGATCCTGGTCAGGCGCTGCGGCTGGGGATCACGCAGCTGGGCGTCGACCAGGCAGTCGAGCAGATGCGCCTGCCACCAGTAGTGCCAGGTGCCGAAGAGCGACTGTTTGCGCGCCGCCGGCCACGCGGTGACCCCGAGTTGGGTTCCGGGCAACCCCCACAGCCGCCGCAGGTGCCGCGCGGTGATGGCGGCCTCTGAACTGGCGGCGCGATTTGCCCATACCTCGACCATGGGCACGATTTTGCCCTACCAGGCCGCGGTTATGTCGGCATGTGTGCGGACCCAGGCGTGCATCGCGATACCGGCCGCCACGCCGGCATTGATGCTGCGGGTCGAGCCGAACTGCGCGATGGACACCGTGAACGCCGCGCCGGCGGACGCCTCCGGGGTGATCCCCGGGCCTTCCTGACCGAACACCAGCAGGCAGTCGCGTGGCAGGACCGCAGTCTCCAGCGGGCGCGAGCCGGGCACGTTGTCGACGGCGACGACGGTCAGCCCGGCTTCGGCGGCGAAGGCCAACAGGGCGGGGGTGTCCTCGTGGTGGCGCAGCCGCTGATAGCGGTCGGTGACCATGGCGCCGCGACGGTTCCAACGGCGCCGCCCGACGATGTGCACGGTGTCCACGGCGAACGCATTGGCGGTGCGCACCACGGTGCCGATATTGGCGTCGCTGCCGAAGTTCTCGATCGCGATGTGCAACGGGTGCCTGCGCCGGTCGATATCGGCGATGATCGCCTCACGGGTCCAGTACCGGTATGCGTCGACGACATTGCGGGTGTCACCGGCGCGTAGCAGCTCAGGGTCGTATCGGGCGGCGTCCGCTCCGGTGGGCAGGGGCCCTTGCCACGGTCCGACGCCCGGACTCTCGCCCCACTCAGTGGGTCCTGGCGACTCAGTCATCGGGGGTGGTCCACAACGCGGCGTGGGTACCGACCACCGAGACGGTCGGGTACAGCAGCGCGGCGTTGATCTCGCCCTGGGTGCACAGTGAGGCCCGGATCGCGACGGCATCGCGGGTCTCGTCGGGCAACACCAGCAGCGAGGACCCGTACGCCGAGCAGGCATACGAGAGGCCCTTGCCCGGCAGTGTCGGACCGGTGAGCACCATCAGCGGCCCGCCGCGGTTCTGCGAATCCTCCCGATACCGCTGCGCCAGACCGTCGATCGACAGACCGAGCAACATGTAGCCGTTACCGGTGAACGCGTCGGGATCACCGATCGCCTCGGGCCGCAGCTGCGACCCGTCGGCGGCGAATCCGTCGACGCTGGTGGAGGTGATGACCAAGCCGGTGTCGTTGTCCGGTGTGGGTGCCAGGCCCAGCGGGAAGGCGGCCGGGTAGGCGACGGTGGTCTTCGGCATCCGGTCCTTGGGCGAATAGACGTAGATGCCGCGGACCTGACTCTGATCGCGCAGCGGCCCGAGACAGACGGTGCCGCTGAGCCTGGCGGGATCGGCGGCGGTGACCGGTTGCAGGTTCAGGTCGGTGACCGAGTCGCAGCTGCCGACGGCGGTGGCCTCCAGCGGATGCGACAGCGCGCCGTAGAGACCGAAGCGCAGACTGTCCGCGGCCACATGGTCGGCGTTCTCGTCGGCGACGGCTGCGTCGACGTCCACGAGCACCTGGTTGCCCTCGAAGCGCAGATTGGCCACCGAGATGTTCCAGCCGAGCAGCGACTGGGCCTCGCCGAGGATGGCCTGCTGGGCACCGAAGGGCCCCTGGTGGTCATCACCGGCTGCACATCCGGCCACCAGCATGACGGCCGCCAGCAGCGCGATGGCGGTGCGGATCACGTGCGATCACGGCCCTTGCCGACTCGTTTCGTCAAGGCGCGCAACAGGGTTCGCGGGAGCAGTCGGCTGCCGGTGGTCAGCGCCTTGTACTGCAGGCCCGGCACGATGACGACCTCGTGGTCGGCAACGCCGGCGAGGGTGTCCTCGACGACATCGTCGACCTCCAGCCAGAACCAGGACGGGGTTCCGGCCATGTCGATACCGGCCCGCTCGTGGAATTCGGTGCGCACGAATCCGGGGCACAGGGCGTGGACGCCGACCCCGGTGCCGCCGAGGCCGTTGGCCAACCCCTCGGAGAAGGCGATCACCCATGCCTTGGAGGCCGAGTAGGTCGATCCACGACCCGGCATCAGGCCGGCGACGCTGGCGACGTTGATGACGGTGCCGGTGCCGGCGGCCAGCATGGCGGGCAGCGCGGCGTGGGTGAGCGCCATGACAGCGGTGACGTTGACGTCGAGCTGGGACTGGAGCTGCGCGTAGTCCGCGGTCCAGAACTCACCGGAGGTGCCGAACCCGGCGTTGTTGATCAGCACCTGCACGCCGTCGCGCAGCCGTGCGCAGACGGCATCGCGGCCGGCCCGGTCGGCGAGGTCGGCGCGGAGCACCTCGACGGAGACACCGTGCCGATCACCCAGTTCGGTGGCCAGCGCCCTCAGTCTGTCGGCATTGCGGGCGACCAGGATCAGGTCATGGCCGTCCGCGGCATAGCGGCGGGCGAATCCGGCACCGATGCCCGAGGTCGGGCCGGTGATGAGAACCTGCATCTACCGCTGGAAGTGCGGCGCCTGGCGGGGCTGGTGCACCGGCGGGCGTTGCTGGGTGTAGCGGCTCACATCGCTGCGGCTCGGCGGCTGATCGCCGCGACCGGCTGGCAATTCGGCCGGGCTCTGCAGCGCAGCGGGCCGGGCCGCCAGCGGCCGGCTCGGGGAGCCGCTCCGGCGGGCCAGCGCGGGCTGTCCGGCGCGGGCGCCGTTGGTGCCGGACTGCTGCACGGGCGGGAGCACCCGCAGCAGGTCGTTGAACTGGCGCACCGTGCGCAGGCCCTCGTCCCACTGGGCGCGGGTGCTGGTGACCGGCATGGCCACCAACGTCCAGTTCTGCTCGTTCCACATGATCTCGGCGCAGTCCGGTGCGGTGTGCGCGAAGGTCACCATCCGGCGGTCGCAGGCCCGCCGGGCCGCATCCAGGTTGGTCGAGTACACCATCCGCGGGCCGATCGCGCCGAGCAGCCAGATATCGCTCTCGCGGGGCTCCTTGATGTCCTTGAGCCGCAGGTCGACCACCACATTGGTGCCCACCTTGCGGTGCAGGGCGATCACGGTGGCCACATCGTCGATATCGAAGATGAAGACCGCCTCGCCGCGGATCTGGCCGAGCACCACATTGCGGGCGTGGGCGCTGTCACCGACGGTGGACATCACGCCGCGCTTCCAGCGGTCGAGGATGTCGGCGGATTCGTGTTCGTAGTCGAACCCGTGCGACTTCGCCCACGACTTACGGCGTCGGCCTAGACCTCGCCGACGGCCGAAATCCACGTACAACAGGACTGCCGCACTCACGAAGCAGAGTGCGGACAGCGTGAACCAGAGAGGAACCATCGCCTTCAGCGTACTTGCTGGACCCGGATTCGCCAGAACTCGAAGTGGTCACAATCTGTCTCCACCCTGTCTCCGCACTGTCTCCACAGCGCCGAGCGGCCACTTATCGCACGGAATCTTTGCGAAACCGTGCGATAAGTGGCCAGTCGGCCGGCCGATCGGTCCCGGGCGAGCGCAGCAACGGAGTGGTTCGTCGGGCGTCAGCCCAGGACCAGACCGTCACCTGCCGCGTTGACGTTGACGGGGACGACGTCGCCGTCGTGCACGTCGCCGGCCAGCAACATCCTGGCCAGCTGGTCGCCGATGGCCTGCTGCACCAGCCTGCGCAGCGGGCGGGCGCCGTAGAGCGCATCGAAACCGCGCTCGGCCAGCCATTGCTTGGCAGGCAGTGAGACCTCCAGCACCAGACGCCGCTGAGCCAGCCGCTTCTGCAACTGGGCCAGCTGGATGTCGACGATGGAGACCAGCTCCGCCGGGTTCAGCGCATCGAAGATGAGCACATCGTCGAGCCTGTTGATGAACTCGGGCTTGAAGGCCGAGCGCACCGCCGCCATCACCTGCTCCTCGCTGCCACCAGCGCCCAGGTTGGACGTCAGGATGAGGATGGTGTTGCGGAAGTCGACCGTGCGGCCCTGACCATCGGTCAGCCGACCCTCGTCGAGCACCTGCAGCAGCACGTCGAACACGTCCGGGTGAGCCTTCTCGATCTCGTCGAACAGCACCACCGTGTACGGACGCCTGCGCACCGCCTCGGTGAGCTGGCCGCCCTGGTCGTAGCCGATGTAGCCCGGAGGCGCACCGACCAGTCGCGCGACGGAGTGCTTTTCGCCGTACTCGCTCATGTCGATGCGGACCATGGCGCGCTCATCGTCGAAGAGGAACTCCGCCAGCGCCTTGGCCAGCTCGGTCTTACCGACACCGGTCGGGCCGAGGAACATGAACGAGCCGGTCGGCCGGTTCGGGTCGGCCACTCCGGCACGACTGCGGCGCACCGCATCGCTGACGGCCTGGACCGCCGAACGTTGCCCGATGACGCGCTTGCCCAGCTCCTCCTCCATGCGCAGCAGCTTGGCGGTCTCGCCTTCGAGCATGCGCCCGGCGGGGATACCGGTCCAGGCCTCCACCACCTCGGCGATATCGTCGGGCCCGACCTCCTCCTTGAGCATCACGTTCTCGCGGGCCTCGGCGACCGGCAGTGCGGCGTCGAGCTTCTTCTCCACCTCGGGGATACGGCCGTAGCGCAGCTCGGAGGCCTTGGCCAGATCACCGTCACGCTCGGCCCGGTCGGCCTCGCCACGCAGCGATTCGAGCTGCTCCTTGAGTTCGCGCACGACGTCGATGGCGCCCTTCTCGTTCTGCCACCTCGTGGTCAGTTCGGAAAGCTGTTCCTTCTTGTCGGCGAGCTCGGCCCGCAACTTCTCCAGCCGGTCCTTGGATGCGTCGTCCTCCTCCTTGGCCAGCGCCATCTCTTCGATCTCCAGGCGCCGGACCAATCGCTCGACCTCGTCGATCTCGACGGGCCGGGAATCGATCTCCATCCGCAACCGGGACCCGGCCTCGTCGACCAGGTCGATGGCCTTGTCCGGCAGGAAGCGGCTGGTGATGTACCGGTCGGAGAGGGTGGCGGCGGCGACCAGCGCCGAGTCGGTGATGCGCACACCGTGGTGCACCTCGTAGCGATCCTTGAGGCCGCGCAGGATGCCGACGGTGTCCTCCACCGAGGGTTCCCCGACCAGCACCTGCTGGAAACGGCGCTCCAGGGCGGCGTCCTTCTCGATGTACTTGCGGTACTCGTCGAGCGTGGTCGCGCCGACCAGACGCAGTTCACCGCGCGCCAGCATCGGCTTGATCATGTTGCCCGCGTCCATCGCGGATTCGCCGGTGGCACCGGCGCCGACGATGGTGTGCAACTCGTCGATGAAGGTGATGACCTGTCCGGCGGAGTTCTTGATGTCATCCAGGACGGCCTTGAGCCGCTCCTCGAACTCACCGCGATACTTGGCGCCGGCCACCATGGACCCCATGTCCAGTGAGACGACGGTCTTGTCCCGCAAGGACTCCGGCACATCGCCTGCGATGATGCGCTGGGCCAGGCCCTCGACGATGGCGGTCTTGCCGACACCGGGCTCACCGATGAGTACCGGGTTGTTCTTGGTCCGGCGGCTCAGCACCTGCACGACACGACGAATCTCGTTGTCGCGCCCGATGACCGGGTCGAGTTTGCCTTCGCGCGCCCGCGCGGTCAGGTCGGTGGAGTACTTCTCCAGCGCCTGATAGGTGCCCTCGGGATCCGGGTTGGTGACCCGGGCGCTGCCGCGCACCTTCACGAAGGCGTCACGCAATGCCTGCGGGGACGCGCCCGCACCGGTGAGCAGCTTGGCGGTATCGGAGTCGCCGCTGGCAAGCCCGTACAGCAGGTGCTCGGTGGAGACGTACTCGTCATCCATCTCGGTGGCCAGGTGCTGGGCGGTGGTGATCGCCGCGATCGCATCCGGGCTCAGCTGGGGTTGCGAGGTGGAGCCCGAGACGCTGGGAAGCCGCCCGAGCATGCGCTCGGCCTCGGCCCGGATGGTCGCGGGCTCTACTCCGACCGCCTCCAGCAGTGGTGCAGCGATGCCGTCGTTCTGGGTGAGCAACGCCATCAACAGATGGGCGGGAGTGATCTGCGGGTTGCCTGCGGTGGTCGCCGCCTGCAAGGCCGAGGTCAGTGCCGCCTGGGTCTTCGTGGTCGGATTGAACGAGTCCACGACACCTACCTTTCTAGGTTGTGCAGCTTGGTAAAAATGCTTGTCGTGTAGTGCAACGCAGTCAAGGTTGAGTCTGTTCCGCTCAAGTCTATCTTTTTTTGACGTCGGTGACACACAGTCTCCGCGCCCGGCCGGAGTGGCCGCTAGGGACTAACGTCGGTTCATGTCCGAATCCCAGGAATTCGGGGACTTCGAGTTCGAGCGCAAGTTCTATGTCGAAGAGCTGCCCGCCGTCGCCGCCCTCGATCCCCGACCCGCCCTGATCGTGCAGGCCTACCTGTTCGCCGCCGACGGGTACGCGGTGCGCATCCGTCTGCAGGGTTCCGCACCGGAAAACCTCGACGCCACCCCGGCCGAGCTGATCGACGCGCTCGGCGACGACGCCATCGGCACCATGACCGCCAAGGGCCCCGCCGCCGGTGGCACCCGATACGAGGCCGAACGCAATCTGGACCCGATGGTCGCCGGGCAGATCGTCGCGCGCGCCGAGCATGTCATCGCCAAGGTCCGCTACTCGGCCTGGCTCGGCGAGGACGGCTGGGTGATCGACCGGTTCCTCGGCCTCAACGCCCCGCTGCTGCTGGCCGAGGTCGAGCGGAACGCACCGGTGGTCGACCTGACCATTCCGGCCTTCTGTGCCACCGAGGTCTCCGAGGACGACCGGTTCCGCAACGAATACCTGGCTCACCGGCCCTTCGGGGCGTGGGTCACCGGCTATCGCGACGAGCTCGCCCGCGTCGGCCCCCGCTTCGTCGACACCCTCGGGCACAACGATGTCGAAGGGTCCTCGCAACGACCATGACACGGCCGGTGGTCCTCATCTGCGTGGCCCTGAGCCTGGTCGCCGCAGGACCAGGTCGCCGAACTCGTCGAGAAGTTCGAATCAGCCTGGAACACCAGGGATCACGATGGTCTGCGGCAGTTGATGTGCTCGGATCTGCTGGCCCAGGACGTGTTCACCGACCAGCACCTCGAGGACGCGCGTTCCGAGGGCACACTGGATCTGACGATCCTGGAGCTGGAGATCGACGGTTCGACTGCGCGAGCGGTGATCGAAAATCACGGTGTGAATGCCGACGAGATCGCCTTCGCCAGGGAGGGCGGCCGGTGGAAGTGGTGCGAATACTGACCGGCACCTTGCTACCTTCTGCTGCATGACCACAGGTTGGGGATCGCTACTTGCCGAGCTCGCCCCGCTGGCAATGGTGATCGCGCTGTCCCCGTTGTCCATCATCCCGGCGGTGCTCGCCCTGGACAGCGCCCGGCCGCGCCCCACCGGGCTGGCGTACCTGGCCGGCTGGCTGGTCGGCCTCGGGGTGCTCACCTCGGTTTTCGTGGCTGCCTCGGGCCTGGTCGGATCGTTCGACGAACCCCCGGGCTGGGCGTCCTGGTTGCGGCTGGTGGTGGGCGCCGCGCTGATCGTGTTCGGCGGTTACCGGTTCGCCACCCGGCACAAGTCAGAGCACTCGCCGGCCTGGATGCGCAAGCTCAGCGGCCTGACCCCGGCCCGCGCGGCAGCGACCGCGGCGGTATTGGCGGTGGTGAACCCGAAGGTGCTGTTCATCTGCATCGCCGCCGGGCTGGCCATCGGCAGCGCCGGCGTCGGTATCGAGCACGCCTGGCTTGCGGTTCCCTACTTCGTGGTGGTCGCCGCGAGCACCGTCATCGTGCCGATCGTGGCCTACACGATCAGCGGTGAGCGACTGGCCGGACCACTGCGTCGGCTGCGGATGTGGATGGAGCACCAGCACGCCACGCTGGTCGCCGCCATTCTGGTCGTGATCGGCATCATGGTGCTGTACAAGGGTATTCACGGGTTGGGATAGCCGGTTGGCGTAATCGATTGGCTTGGTCAGTTGGTGTAGTCCCAGTACTGCAGCCACCGGACCGTCCCGAACAGCCACAGCGTCACCACGTAGGCCAGCGCGATCGCCGTGGCGCCGGCCACGTTGCTGCGCCAGCCCGAGCCCTCGACCGGATCGAGCCAGCGCCGGAACGGTTTTGACGCCCAGGGCATCAGCCACCACTGCATCAGGACGACGCTGGCCACCTGACTCAGCCACAACGCCAGCCACGGGTCCGCCCCCGAGCGATCCAGCTGCGGCCCGAGGAATCTCGACAACAGCATCACCGTCGGGTAGAGAACCAGCATCACCAGCATGGCCGACTTCCAGTTCGGCGTCATCAGCACCCGGCCGCCCTCGGTGCGCACCGTGGTGCCGAACGCGGTGGTACCCGACACCGATGAGAACTCACCCCGCAGGCTCGACCGCAGGACGGGCAGGGCATTCTCCCGTTGGCGCGATGACGTCCACGCGGCCAGCTGTCGGTCGGTCCGGAATCGCAGCACGGACAGCGCTTCCTCCGCACCCTGCACGAACTCACCCTGCACGAACCCTCCCTGCACGAACAATGAGGTGCCCTCGTAACCGCTGAATCCGCTCGCCGCCGCGGTGAGAAGGGTTTGCG
Source organism: Arthrobacter sp. SLBN-53 (assembly GCF_006715585.1). Classification (NCBI taxonomy): domain Bacteria; kingdom Bacillati; phylum Actinomycetota; class Actinomycetes; order Micrococcales; family Micrococcaceae; genus Arthrobacter; species Arthrobacter sp. SLBN-53. Next base: position 3,407,384 of record NZ_VFNN01000001.1, on the reverse strand, counting down.
ATTCCAGGAATTCGCCGACCCGGCCCGCCCTGAGCTGATGACGGAATGCACTGACTCCGGGTGGCGGTGCACCCGTCCCGTCAAGCAGCAGTGCCGGCGCGGCGGACCGCCAGCCGAGCGCGGCACCGGCACGCATCACCTCTGCACACTGCGCACTGTCCAACCAGTCGTCGACCGCGGCGCAGGTGCTGAAGCTCATCGCGACCGCCGGCTCGAAGGGCTCCTCGGCCACCGACACCCACGCCGCGATATGACCGGGCGCGTCCGACGCGGATGCCAGCACCGTGTCGGCCCACCGCTCGAACGGGCCGTCACCGCCGGGGTGGAACACCAGAATCGCCGTCGTCTCCTCGATGGTGCACACGGTATCGCGGCAACCTGCCGTACGTCGGTATTGGTGGCGACTCACCTAAACTCGGCGGACGTGGGACTCGATGACCGTGACGCGCTGCAGACCCTGCGCGCCGCCGTCGACCCCAACGGCCCCCATTCGGACGCGTTGATCGGCCGCTTCTACACCCGCTGGTTCGCCATCGACACAAACGTGCGCGACCTGTTCCCGCCGGACATGGCTCCCCAGCGCCGCGCGTTCAGCCAGGCGCTGGGTTGGCTACTCGGTGAGATGATCGCCCAGCGCGCCGAGGAACCGGTGGCCTTCCTGGCCCAACTGGGTCGCGATCATCGCAAATACGGTGTGACGCACGCCCATTACGACACCATGCGGGAAGCGCTGTTGGCGACCCTGCACGGCCATCTGACCTATGTGTGGGACGGCCGGATCGCCGAGGCGACCGTCGACTTCGTGGATCTGGTCATCGGGGTGATGCGCGGCGCCGCCGACGCCGAGCAGGGGCCACCGTTCTGCGACGGGACGGTCGTCGAGCACATCCGCGCCACCCGGGATGTCTCGGTGATCCGGCTGCAACTGGACCGGCGGCTGCCGTATCACCCCGGGCAGTACGTCACGGTCCAGGTTCCGCAGTGGCCGCGGCGGTGGCGTTATCTGAGCCCGGCGATCCCCGATGACGGCAGCGGGGCCGTCGAGTTCCACATCCGCTCCGTGATCGGCGGCATGGTCAGCCCGGCGATCATCGGTGAGACGACGGTCGGCGACCGCTGGCGCCTGTCGCACCCGCTCGGCGGCCTGCATGTCGACCGCGACGCCGGTGACGTGTTGATGGTGGCAGGTAGCACCGGGTTGGCCCCGTTGCGTTCGCTGATCATGGATCTGTGCCGGGAGGCGGAGAACCCGCGCGTGCACCTCTTCTTCGGCGGCCGGTACCCCAGCGACCTCTACGATCTGCCGACACTGTGGCAGATCGCGTCGATAAACCCGTGGTTGTCGGTGACGCCGGTGTCCGAATTCTCCACCGATCCGCCGTGGGCCGCCGACTACCCGGATCACACACCACCGCGCGGCCTGCACGTGCGCCAGACCGGATTGCTCCCCGAGGTCGTGACACGCTACGGCGGCTGGGGCGACCGGCAGATCCTGATCTGCGGCGGGCCACAGATGGTGAGCGCGACGAAGGCCGCGCTGATCGCCAAGGGTGCGCCACCGGAGCGCATCCAGCACGATCCGCTCTCGTGAAAGGACGGGCCATGCCCGAATCCCTGGTGCTCCATGATCGGTCGTCCTCGCTGAGCGCGACCTTCGTCCCCGGTGCGGGCATGATCGGCACCTCGCTTGCCGAGGATGGCACCGAGTTCCTCGGTCAGCGCCGCGGCCTGGATGCCTACATCGCCGACGGCAAGACCATGGGCATCCCGATCCTGTATCCGTGGGCGAACAGGTTGAGCGGCAAGGACTATGCGGTCGGCACCACGACGGTGCGGTTGGACGGCGCGCCCGGTGTGCGGACCGATCCGCAGGGCGCGCCGATGCACGGGGTCCTGGCCGCGCACCCCGGCTGGCAGGTACAGCATTCGGCCGACGAACTGCTCGCGGTCCTGGAGTACACGACCCCGGAGCTGTTGGCGGCGTTCCCGTTTCCGCATGTGCTGACCCAGCGGGTACGGCTGGCAGACCGGACGCTGACCATTGCGACGACGGTGGCGCCGGAGCCCGGCGTCGCGGTACCGCTGTGCTTCGGTTATCACCCGTATCTCACGATCCCCGACGTGCCACGTGCCGACTGGGTGTTGAGCACTCCTGGCATGCGATGGCTGCCGGTCGACGATGCCGGTCTGCCGACCGGAGAGCACCAGGTATGGCCGGCGTCTGCGGAGCCGCTGGCCGACCGCGCGCTCGACGACGGTTTCGACGAGGTGCCCGAGGGCGCGGTGTTCGCCATCGCCGGCGGAGGGCGGTGCATCGAGGTGCGTTTCGGTCGCGGCTATCCGGCGGCCCAGCTGTTCGCGCCGCCGGGTGCTGATCTGGTCGCCATCGAGCCCATGGCGGCGCCGACCGACGCGTTACGCCGCGGCGACTACCGGGTGGCCGAGGGCGACCCCGCGGAGTTCGAGTTCAGCATCACCGTTCAAGCGGCCGAGATCCTCTCCCGCACCTCGAAATCCAGCCCCAACGCCTCGGCGATGTAGATGTCCTGGGACATCTGGTTGCCGTGCATCCGCACCTCGCCGCGCGGGCTGGAGTAACGCAGGTCGGTCGCCGCCATGGTCATCGACTCGATGCCCAGTGAGCCGGCGCGCGAGACCAGCGTCACGAACAATGTCAGTGCCTCGTAACAGGATTCACCGATGCTGTTCAGGGCCGGCGCCGCGGCCCCGAAATGACCGTAATAGTGGCGGGCGAAATCCATGCTGGCAGTGGTGTTCAGCGCCTCGAAGTATCCGGCCGCGGCGAACAGGCCCTCGTTGCTCTCGGGCCCGCTGGCCAGCAGCATGTTCTCTTCGACGTGCGGGCTCAGTCTGGGTACCGCCCGCCCCAGGCCCGCGGCCGCGAACTGGCGGTTGAACGCGACACCGTCGCCACCGACCAACAGCAGCAGGACCCCGGTGGCCTCGGTCTGTTCGATCTGGCGGATTGCCGCCCCGAAATCGTCGGTACCCAGCGGGAAATACATCTCTGCCAGGAGCGGTTGCCCGGACGCCCTGGCGTGAACCCGCGCCGTCGACCCGGTCTCCCGTGGCCAGACGTAGTCGTTACCGATCACCACCCAGCGATCGATGCCGTACTCCGATTTCATCCAGTTCATCGCCGGCAGCAGCTGCCTGGACGGGGTTTCGCCGGTCAGGAAGAGACCGGGAGTGCGCTCGCCACCCTCATACAGCGGCCCGTAGACATACGGCACCCGGCCGGCGGTGATCTCGGCGATCGCCTTGCGCACCGGTGAGATGTGCCAGCCGGTCACCGCATCGACGGCGCCCAGATCGATCAAAGCGGCGATCTCGGCCGCGACGACTGTCGGCGCGCGACTTCCGTCGACGGGAATCAATCGCACCTGTCTGCCGAGTAGTCCCGGTCCGGCGTTGATATCGGCGATGGCGAGTTCGGCACAGGCTTCACACGACGGACCGTAGATACCGGCCGATCCGCTGAACGGCACCACGAGCGCGACGTCGATGGTGTCGCGCCGGATCCGTGCCGATTCGTCGAACATCACCGCATCTCCGTCCCGCCACCATCCGGGTTCGATCATCGACCGCTGTCGTTACCGCCGCGTTGCGCAACTGTTGGCTCGAGGAAAAGTTGTCCTGCGGCCCGCACAGCTCAGACCCGATCCGGTTCAGCGGGGGGTGGGCATCGACAGGTCGCTGACCCGCGCCAGTGTGCGGATCAGATGGACCGCGGTGTCCTCGCCGAATTCGTCGATCAGGGCGGATTTGACCAGGCCCTCCTGTCGAACCAACTTGCGCACCTTGGTCTTTCCCCGCGCCGAAAGGTAGATCAGCACCCGCCTGCGATCCATCGCATCGACCCGACGCACCACGAACCCGCCGTCGACGAGCTTGTCGACGATCCTGGTCAGGGACGGGGGCGGAATCGTCAGGGCAAGTGCGATATCGCTCATCGTGAATCCGTCGCCGCCGCGCAGCGATCCGAGCACACGCCACCCGTCGATGCTGGTGATATCGGCGTCCAGCAGTCCACTCGCCAACGCATCCGACCACCACCGGCCGGCCCGGAACAGGACCTCCGACACGCTGTCCGGACCGGTCGTCGTCGGCACCGCTCCCCCGCTCATCTCTTCCATCTCGAATAATTGGGTTCGTGCAGGATATCCGGCCTCATCACGACCCGCACACTCACGCCGGCTGCGCCATATCGGGGGCTTCGCCGGGCACGGGCCACGCCCGCAGCACGATCTGGGCCAACCATTCCGACGCCACGCCGAAGGCCGCGCCCACCAGGGCCGTCGTCGCGGCGATCAGCGCCGGATTGGAGACACCGGAGGTGGTGATCGGATGCGTGGTCGCCGCAATGGTGCCGACGGTCATCGCGAAACCGAAGACGATCGCCGGCGTCGCCGACAGCCACGGCAGCCGCGACACCTGAACCATTGCCAGACTGCCGATCCCGACGGCGACGGCAAGCAGTACCGCACTCTCGGTTCCGTTGACCGCCAGCAGGGTGCACGTCGCGATGGCGATGCCCGTCCAGTTGCACGCCACCGACTTCAACAGCCCACCGATCCCGGACCCGACGAAGAAGAACGACGCCCACGCCAGGAACAACACCCAGACGGGTAGCGGCCAGACGGCGGCGGTCAGCCAGGTCGACAGGGCGCCGAAGATTCCGACACTGATGGACAGCGCAGTGGCCTTGCTCATCGCATGTTCTCCATCAGTGAGCGTGCCCATGGTCATGGTCGTGCTCATGGTCGTGGTCGTGATCGTGTTCATGGCCTGCGTGCGCCAGCCGCTGCCCCTCGACGAGGGTGCGGCGCTCCAGGGTCGGGGCGTCGAAGAAGCCCTTCTGCGCGGCCAGTCGGCAGAACGCCTCCCCGAACTGGCGGTAGTAGACCGCCGGGTCGCAGACATCGCTGAGCCCGGATTCGTCGATCACCGCGATGAGATGTGACTTGAACTCGTCCCACTCGAAGGTCCCTGCCTTGCAGAGGTGCACGACGAGCCCGAACAGCCGGCCCTGCCATGGTGCGTCGAAGATCAGCTCGCCGTTGGATCGAGGCAGCGCCGTCGCGCCGTCCTGGTCGTCGAATCCGACGATATCGGTGACATCCTGGGTGATGGTCATCTAGCTCTCCTGCCCCGCGGAGACCAGTGCGGTTCCCACCATCGAGTCACGGCTGATCAGATCGACCAGTTCGTCGACCGAGAGCCCTTCGGTACCCGACGGACGCTGCGGGACAACGAGATAGCGGATCTCGGCGCTACTGTCCCAGACGTCGATGGCGACATCGTCGGACAGTGTCACCCCGAACTCGGCCAGTACGCTGCGCGGCTCCTTGACCACGCGGGCGCGGTACTGGGGGTACTTGAACCACGCCGGCGGGATGCCCAGCAGCGTCCACGGGTAGCACGAGCACAGCGTGCACACCACGATGTTGTGCTTTTCCGCGGTGTTCTCGACCGCCACCATGTGTTCGGTCTGCAGACCGGTGAATCCCATATCGGCGATCGCGGCGGTGGCATCACGCAGCAGCCACTCCTTGTACTCCGGGTCGGTCCAGGCGCGCGCGACGACCTTGGCACCGTTGACCGGGCCCATATCGTTCTCGAAGGACGACACGACGGCGTCGACGGCCTCGTGCTCGGCAAGTCCCTTCTCGACCATGAGCTATTCCAGCGCGTTCACCCGCGCCTCGACATCGGATAGTGAAAGCCAGTCCATGTGTGTTCTCTTCCTGGATGTTTCGTCAGTTGGCGGGTTCGAGGTAGTCCTCGAACAGGTCGGCGTACAGGTCGAACTTCTCGGCGGCGGCCTCGCCCCACAGTTCGGTCGAGGTGAACCGGACCATGTAGAGCTGGTGGGGGACGTCGGTCTGTTGGTGGGCGCTGGCCGCGGGGTCGTGGTAGGCCCCGTACTGCTTGGCGACGACACCGGTGGCGCGATTGAGATACCCCGGCAGCCGGTTGTGGGTGACCTCGTGGATGTTGCGCACCGTCACCGTCGCACCGACCTCGTAGGCCGGTGGTGCATCCGCAGGCAGATCATGGGGCGTGCCCTTCCACAGCACGTCGACCATCTTTTCGGCGAACGGGGACAACATTTCCGGCTTCTCCGGATGTGGGTTCATCGACGGGGCACCGAGTTGCTGCATCCGAGCGTCGATCTCCTCGTGGGAGATGTATCCCTTGTCGTTGAGCAGTTTTTCCACCGAGAACAACCAGTGTGCGTAGTAGGTCGAATCGGTGTAATCGCTCCATCCCATGAGTTCGATGCCGTGCCGCTGCTCGTCGAGATTGAAGGCACCCTTGGCGATCGCCATCGCGGTGACGGCGTGCATCCGGCCTTCGAAGGGGTAGCGCCAATCGGGTATGTCCGGCTCCAGGAATGCGGGATCGATGGGACCGAGCCCGTCCCGTCCGCCGACGTCGTGTGGACCATGCATTTTGCGAGGTGCTCCTGTCGATTGATTATTCTGCACAACACTTCGATGTGGAAGTATTCGCGGCCGAATCGCTGGTCGCAATCCGTCCGGGCATCCGTAACACGACATTTACCCACGGCCGATCCGTTGTTAAATATGCGTTTCAAGAGCTGGTTTTCCCGCTCGCAGCGGTTGCGCCAGGCCGGGTCGACGGCGACCATCACACACCAGCGGAATATTTGTTCCGTGGAAATAATAGTCAGGAGAGAAACCCTCATGAGCACTTCACACACCGCACGGGCGGCTGCAGTCACCCCCACCGACGATGCCGCCGTCGGCTCGGCAATGTGGTTGACCGGCACTGTCGCCCTCGCGCTGATCGCGTACTACTTCCTCGGCTACGACCAGGGCGCGGTCTCGGTCTTCGGGTCGGACACCCATGTGCACGAGTTCCTGCACGACGCCCGCCATCTGCTCGGCTTCCCCTGCCACTGAGAGGGTTCCGACAATGGAAAAGAGACTCATCGGGCTGGGACTCGGCGCCGGCGCCCTCGCCGGCATCGCGACCTTCGGCTTCACCCGGGTGAAGATCGCCCCGCTCATCGATGTGGCGATCGGTATGGAGGGCGTTCACACGCACACGCACGGGCCTGCCGCGGAGGCGCACGAACACGAGCCCGAGGTGTTCAGCAGGGCAGTCCAGGAGAATATCGGTGCCGCCGTCGGCTCGGTGATGTTCGCGGTCATCATGGGCGCGCTGTTCGCCGTCGCACTCGCTGTGCTGCTGAACATGCTGCGCAACCGGCGCATGCCTGCCGATCCGCGCACCGTGGCGGCACTTGGTGCCGCGGGGGCGTTCTGCGTCGTCTCGGCGGTGCCGCTGCTCACCTATCCGGCGAGCCCACCCGGCGTCGGCGACGACGCCACCGTGGGCGCCAGGACCACCGCCTACCTTGTCATGATCGCCGGATCTGTCGCCATCGCCTGTGCGGCGCTGACGGTGGGGCTCGCGCTGCGCACACGCATCGGGGGCTGGCCGTCGGCAGTGGCGGCCACGGCCGGATATCTGGTGGCGGTGCCACTTGTCGCGTCGGTCCTGCCGTCGTTCGACGAGACACCGCACGGCTTCCCCGCCGACGTCCTCGCCGACTTCCGGCTCGCGTCGCTGACCAACCAGGCACTGCTGTGGTTGGTCATCGGATCCACATTCGCCTGCCTGTTGCCACGCGCGCTGCGCACCGTCACCCCAGAGGAGTACCTGCGTGCCCATCGTTGAGTTCACCCCGACCCCCGATCAGTACGTATGGACGTTCGGGGGCGCCGATCCGATCATGGAGGTGGCGCCGGGGACGGTGCTGAAACTGTGGACCGAGGATGCCTTCGCGGGCCGAGTGACGTCGAGCTCGGACAAACCGAGTGAGGTGCTCAACCCCAAAGAGCTCAATCCACAGACCGGGCCGTTCTACGTCACCGGAGCCGAACCCGGTGACACATTGGCGTTGCACATCGTGACACTGGAGCCGGCGCGTGATTGGGCGGCATCGACCACCATTCCGCTGTTCGGGGCACTCACCGGCACCGACCGGACCGCGGGCCTGCAGCCTGCGCTACCCGAGAAGACCTGGATCTACCAGATCGATCGAGCGCGATCGACCGCCGTGTTCGCCGCGCACGAAACCGATTTCACCCTGACCGTCCCGCTGGCTCCGATGCTCGGCACCGTCGGGGTGGCCCCCGCGCTGCGGGAGGTACGAACCACGTTGGTACCGGACTACTTCGGCGGCAACATGGACACACCCGAGCTGCGCGCCGGCACGACGGTATACCTCGGGGTGAATGTGGAAGGTGCGCTGTTCTCGGTGGGCGACGGCCACTACCGGCAGGGCGAAGGGGAAACCTGCGGCACCGCGCTGGAGGGCGCGATGAACGTCACGGTGCTCGTGGAACTGATCAAGGGCGGCGCACCCGCGTGGCCGCGCCTGGAACACGACGACGCCCTGCTGACCGTCGGATCGGCCCGCCCACTGGAAGATGCCTGGCGCTGCTCGCAGGTGGAGATGGTCCGTTGGCTCACCGAACTGTATGACCTCTCCACCATGGATGCCTACCAGCTGTGTTCTCAGCTGTGCCTTTCACCGCTGGCCAACGTCGTCGACGTGAACTACAGCGCGGTCACGAAGATTCACAAATCGCTGCTGCCGCAATCTGATCCGTACAGCGGCACGCATGCCCGCATGCGTGCCGCTGCCGGTCAGCTCGACTGACGCTTCCCGCGGGGCTGCCACAGCACCAACGCGGTGCTGGGTTTGCGCAACCGGTCGACCTCAGCGGTCAGCTCGGCAACCCGGCTCTGCAGCGCCTCGACCTGATTGGTCAGTTCGATGATCCGTTTGATACCGGCCAGGTTGACGCCCTCGTCCTGGGAGAGCCGTTGCACCTCACGGAGCAGGTCGACGTCGTGCTGTGAATAACGGCGACCTCCTCCGGAGCTGCGCTGCGGTTTGACCAGCCCGAGCCGGTCATAGGTGCGCAAGGTCTGCGCGTGCATACCGGCCAGTTCGGCGGCCACCGAGATCAGGAAGGTCCGGGCGTCCTCTTGGCGGCTCATGACAGGTTTCCTGCCCAACCCGCCCTTGGGTCGAATCCGGTGGCCCGCTCGGCCTTTGCGTAGTTCTCCAGCGCCTCGGCCGCCTCACCCTCCAGATTGGGCGGCACGGCGACCTTCACGGTGACCAGCAGGTCGCCGTGACCGCCGGAGCGTTTGGGCACCCCGCGTCCACGCACCCGCAGGATCCGGCCGTCGGAGGTGCCCTTTGGCACCCGAACCCCGACCTTTCCCTCCAAGGTGGGCACCGAAAGTGTTGTCCCCAACGCCAATTCATGAAAGGCAACCGGGACGGTGACGGTCAGGTCGTCACCATCGCGACCGAACACCTTGTCGGCGCGGACGTGCACGGTGACGTAGAGATCACCCGACGGGGCGCCACGCAGACCCGCTTCACCCTGACCGGCCAGCCTGATTCGCTGCCCGTCCTCGACGCCCGGTGGGATCCGGACGTTGATGGTGCGGGTCCTGGTGGTCACCCCGGTGCCCTTGCACTCGTCACACGGGTGCTCGATGATCGACCCGCTGCCACGGCACTCGGTGCACGGCTCGGAAAAGCCGAACGCACCCTGGTTGCGGTTGACCACCCCTGCACCGTTACAGCCGGGGCACACCTTCGGGCTGGTGCCCGGACGCGCGCCGCTGCCATGGCAATTGGTGCACGGAGCCGGGCTGGTGAGCCGCAGCGGCATCGCCACGCCCTTGGTGGCCTCCAGGAACGAGAGCTCGGTCTCGGTCTCCAGATCGTTACCGCGCCGGGGGCGGCTCGGCCGGGGCTGTTGAGCACCCCGGCCGAACAACCCGCCGAACAGATCACCGATGTTGGCACCGCCGGCCTGACCGGCCTGGTCGAACAGGTCACCCAGGTTGAATTCCACTCCGTCCCCGGAGAACCCGCCGAAGCCACCACCGGCACTGCCGGGTCGGCGGCCGAAACCGCCGCTGGCGAACAGCCGACGGGTCTCGTCGTACTCTTTGCGCTTGGCGTCGTCGGTCAGGACTTCCTTGGCTTCGGAGGCGGCCTTGTAGCGCTCCTCGGCGGCGGAGTCACCGGGATTACGGTCCGGGTGGTTCTCGGCCAGGATCTTGCGGGCGGCCCGCTTGATCTCGTCCTTGCCGGCGTCAGAGGTGACACCGAGCTCCTTGTAGAAGTCCTTCTCGACCCATTCACGTTGGGCCATCCGTCACCTCCTTCGCTGGCTAGTCTTCTGATTGTGCAGGTTGTGCATTGCCGGAGTCAGCATTCTCGACCGTGTCGACCACTCCGACCATTGCGTGGCGTACCACCACGTCACCGACCTTGTACCCACGACGCATGACGGTGCCGACCACCGGGGCCGACCCGTCACCCTCGTGCTGGACCGCTTCGTGCAGCGACGGGTCGAAGGCATCACCCTCGGCACCGAAGCTGCTCAATCCGAGTCCTTCCAAGGTGGTGACCAGCTTCTCCGAAACCGCCTTGAGCGGACCGGATTCCAGGTCACCGTGGCTGCGGGCGCGTTCCAGATCGTCGAGAATGCCCAGCAGCTGGGTGATCACGCCGGCCTTGGCCCGATCGGCGGTGACCTGCTGATCGCGCAACGCCCGCTTGCGGTAGTTGGCGAACTCGGCCTGCACCCGTTGCAGATCGGCGGTCAGTTCGGCGACCTTCTCGTCGGCGGCTCCGGGAGCACCGCCGGGCTCGGCGGGCGCCGAGCCCTCAGGATTGCCCTGAGGGTTCGGCTCCTGCTCGCGAACTTCGCCGGTGTCCGGATCGATACGCCGCTTGTCGGTGATGGTCACCGGCCCTTCGTGCGAATCGGCTACGCCCGATGCTCTTCCGCGGGCGTCATCGCCGCTCACTTGCGCTCCTGGTCATCCTCGACAACCTCGGCGTCCACGACGTTGTCATCGGCTTGCTGGGAACCCGCATCGCCGCCGGCACCCTGCTCGGCCTGGGTGGCCTCGTAGATGGCCTGACCCAATGCCTGGCTTTCGGTGCCCAGCTTCTCCATCGCGGCCTTGATGGCCGCGATATCGGTACCGGCGAGTGCGGTCTTGGCCTCCGCGATGGCGGAGTCGACCTTGGCCAGGGTGTCCTCGGGAACCTTGGATCCGCCCTCGGCGCTGCGCTGCTCGGCGACGAACTTCTCCGTCTGGTAGACCAGCGACTCGGCCTGGTTGCGGACGTCGGCCTCCTCGCGACGCTGACGGTCCTCGTCGGCGTGCGCCTCGGCATCCTTGATCATCCGGTCGATCTCCTCCTTGGAAAGGCCGGAGCCCTCCTGGATCTTGATCGTGTTCTCCTTGCCGGTGCCCTTGTCCTTGGCCGTGACGTGCACGATGCCGTTGGCGTCGATGTCGAAGGTGACCTCGATCTGCGGCACGCCGCGCGGGGCCGGCGGGATACCGGTCAGCTCGAAGGAGCCGAGCAGCTTGTTGTGCGAGGCGATCTCGCGCTCACCCTGGAACACCTGGATCTGCACCGAGGGCTGATTGTCATCGGCCGTGGTGAAGGTCTCGCTGCGCTTGGTCGGGATGGTGGTGTTGCGCTCGATCAGCTTGGTCATCACGCCACCCTTGGTTTCGATACCGAGGGACAGCGGGGTGACGTCAAGCAGCAGAACGTCTTTCACCTCACCCTTGAGCACGCCGGCCTGCAGGGCTGCACCCGCGGCGACAACCTCGTCGGGGTTGACACCCTTGTTGGGCTCCTTGCCGCCGGTGAGTTCCTTGACCAGGTCGGTGACCGCGGGCATCCGGGTGGAACCACCCACCAGCACGACATGGTCGATCTCGCCGACCGAGATGCCGGCATCCTTGATCACCTGCTGGAACGGCGCACGGGTGCGGTCCAGCAGATCCTGGGTGATGCGCTGGAACTCGGCGCGGGTGAGCTGCTCGTCGAGGAACAGCGGGTTCTTGTCGGCGTCGACGGTGATGTAGGGCAGGTTGATCGACGTGCTCTGTCCGGAGCTCAGCTCGATCTTGGCCTTCTCGGCGGCTTCCCGCAGCCGCTGCATGGCCATCTTGTCCTTGGTCAGGTCGATGCCACTGGTGCTCTTGAACTTGTCGACCAGCCATTCGACGATCCGGTCATCCCAGTCGTCGCCACCGAGGTGGTTGTCACCGGAGGTGGCGCGCACCTCGACGACACCGTCACCGATCTCCAGCAGGGACACGTCGAACGTGCCGCCGCCGAGGTCGAAGACCAGGATGGTCTGTTCCTTCTGACCCTTGTCCAGACCGTAGGCCAGGGCGGCCGCGGTGGGCTCGTTGACGATGCGCAGGACGTTGAGGCCGGCGATCTGGCCGGCTTCCTTGGTGGCCTGCCGCTCGGCGTCGTTGAAGTACGCGGGCACCGTGATGACGGCATCGGTGATGTCCTCACCGAGGTAGGCCTCGGCGTCGCGCTTGAGCTTCTGCAGCGTGCGCGCGCTGATCTCCTGCGGGGTGTAGTCCTTGCCGTCGATTTCGACGGTCCAGTCCTTACCCATGTGCCGCTTCACCGAGCGGATGGTGCGGTCGACGTTGGTGACCGCTTGGTTCTTGGCGGGCTGACCGACCAGCACCTCGCCGTTGCGCGCGAACGCGACGACCGACGGGGTGGTCCGGGAGCCCTCTGAGTTGGCGACGACGACCGGGTCGCCACCCTCCAGCACTGCGACGACGGAGTTGGTGGTCCCGAGGTCGATACCGACCGCACGAGCCATAATTCATTGCCTCCTGTTTGGCTTGAATAGGATCTGAGTGAACCTCACTCAAGCCTGCACCCGACCGGTTCGCCCTGTCAAGTAGAAGTTGAGCCTGATTCACTCAAGTTGTTGTCGAACTGGTCAACGTCACCGTCGCCGCGATTTGTTCCCGGACCCGCCCACCTCGCCGAAAGTGACGCAGAGGTCGTTGCGGACGCGTCCCGACCAGCCGAAACGTCACTCTCGACAGTCGGAGAGGAACTCACGCAACACGCGGAGGAACTCGGCGGGTTGGTCGTAGGTGACGATGTGCCCCGCCGCGGCGATGGTCACCAGTCGAGAATCCGGCGTCCGGGCATGCGCCGCGTCCAGCACGTCGGCGCCGACCAATGGATCGTTCGCGCCGCGAATCCACAGCGTCGGGACGGCCAGGCGGTGCAGCTCGGGAGTCAGATACACCCGCATCGTCCGCGGCCCGTAGGCCTGGACCTGCCAGTCGTCGAGTGCACGCTCGCCATGACGGTTCTTGGCCCGGGCCTCCTCGACGGCGGAATCGACGATGCGGTCGAAGCCCGGGGTATCCGCACCCGCGGTCAGGGTGGCCGCCAGCGACGACCGGACCAGTCCGGGAAACCTGGCCAGCAGCCAGCTGGTCGCCCGCAGCAATCCCGGCGTCCGGATGCCCACCCAGGTGAGGAATTGGTAGGGGCGGACGGCGTCGAGCCCGCCCGGACCGATCGCAACCAGGGCATCGAGGCGGTCGGGATGCTCGAGCGCGAACCCGGTGGCCACCCCGCCGCCCAGCGACAGACCGATCAACCCCACCCGATCCAGCCCGAGCTCATCGAGCAGCTCACCCATGAACCGGCGGTAGAACCGGTCGTCGAGGGTGCCGCGCCACGGTCGGCTGCCGCCATGTCGCGGCAGGTCGACGACGTACACGCGATGGTCGCGGGCCAGGTCGGCGATGACGTCGTGCCAGACACCCAGCCCGGTGTCGAGCATTGCTCCGTGCAGCAGCACCAGCGCCGGGCCCGCGTCACCGGCCAGGTACACCCGCACCGGTCCGCCGTCGACCGTGATGTCGACATGCCTCATCCAGATCGCCTCCGATTGACGTTCGGGCCGCCATCCCATCGCATCACCGCGGCTACCGATCCCGTTTCGCGATGGCACCTGCCCACGGATATCTTCGCAGCCGGTAACCTGCGGTATCCGTTGCGCGCAATTGGGGGTTCGATCACAGGTGAGAGAGCAGATTCCGCATCACGACCCGGTCCGGGTACCGGTCGACGTGCCGCCTGCACACGTGATCGACAGCGAACCCGAGCCGCCGGAGATCCCCGAACTTCCCGAGCCTGACGAGCCGGCCCAGCCTTCCGAGGGCGTGGTCACCGACAAGACGCCGGTCAAACGCAATGGTTTCAACCGGCGCGGGTTCCGCTTCTCCACGCCTCTCGGCGATATCGCGATCGCGGTGCGTACCCCGAAACAGCAGCCGGTGGTGCCGAAGTGGTTCGATCCGCTGGGGCTCACCGATCGTGCGGTCGACGCGGCCAAGACGGGGCTCAAGCTGGCCGCGTGGGGTGAGGAGCAGGTCGTCACCTACGTCAAGAACCGCCTCGACGCCGTCGAGCCCACCCCGCGGCCGCTGCCGCAACCCGAGGCCTCATCCCACGACTCGCTGCACACCAAACTGGGTCGCCTGCTGGACAGGGCCCTGGACCAGAGCACCGCGGGCAGTCAGCAGGAGCTCTACCACCGCCTGCTGGACCAGCTGGTGGCCGACGAGGCCCGCATCGTCGGTGCGCTGTCGGACGGGACCTCCTCCCCGCTGGTCAACATCTACAGTCGGTCCCGCAACCAGGTCGTCCTGCAGAATGCGTGCCTCATCGGACGTACCGCGAATGTCGCACTTCCCCATATGGTCCCGCAGTACGTCGATCATCTGCTATCCCTTGGTCTTGTCGAGACCGGTCCGGAGGACCCGTCCAAGAAATCCGACTACGAGGTGCTGATGGCCGAACCGATGGTGCTCAAGGCGGTCAAGGGTGCGTCGAAGGGTCCGTTGATCGCGAGGACGGAGAAGCTCTCCCTGAGCCTTTCCACGCTCGGCATGGGCCTGTGGGCGGCTGCCGTCGCCGATGGCTAACGAGACCCTGCTCGCCATCCAGTCCTGGCGGGAGATCACCGCCGACTTCGAGGTCAACTGGTTCATCTATCTGTCGATGCCGTTCGTGGCCGCCTTCGTCGGCTGGAGCACCAAGATCGTCGCGGTCGAAATGCTGTACCGGCCAATGGAGTTCCGCGGCTTCGGCCCATTCGGATGGCAGGGCATCGTCCCGCGCCGGGCAGGCAAGGTCGGCTCGAAGACCATCGAACTACTCACCCAGAATCTGCTCAAACCCGAGGAACTGCTCGAACGCGTCGACGCCAGGGAGGCGGTCGACGCACTGCGTGAACCACTCACCGAGGCCATCGACGAAGTGTCCCGCGAGGTCGCCGAGCAGATCCGGCCGGGCCTGTGGGACGCCCTGCCCGATCCGGCCCGACGTGCCATCCAGAAGCGCATCCAGGACGAGACCCCCCGCGTGGTCGAGTCACTGCTCAACGAGATGCGGGCCGACCTACCGCGTTTCGTCGACATCCAGTTCCTCGCCGTCACCACACTGGTGCGCAACAAGGACAAGCTCAACAAGTTGATGCGCGGGATGGGCGATGACGCGATGGCGTTCGTCCGGCGCAGCGGCATCTATTTCGGTCTGGTCATCGGTGTCGTGCAGATGATCGCGTGGGCACTGTTCCAGAACCCGTGGATCATGCCGGCGTTCGGTTTCGGTGTCGGCTTCATCAGCGACTACATCGCGTTGAACATGCTGTTCCGGCCGATCGAGCCGAAGAAGTACCTGGGCTTCATCCCCTTCCAGGGACTGCTGCACGCCCAGCGTGACAAGGTCACCCGCGATTACGCGAGGATCCTGGCCGATGATCTGTTCTCCCCGGAGATCCTGTTCGACGGGGTCTTGCGCGGACCGGGCGCGGACAAGTTGTTCAGCCTGGTCGGCAAGGAGGTCAGCGCGGCGATCGACGCCCAGACCGGAGTGGCCACTCCACTGGTCAAGCTCGCCGTCGGCACCCAGCGCTACAACGCCTTGAAGGACAGCCTGGTTCAGGTGGTGCTGGAGCGGCTGCCCACCACGCTGGTGGAGGCGCAGGACTACGCCATGAAGACCCTCGATCTGGAGAACACCATCATCGAGAAGATGGGCCAGCTCACCAACGAGGAGTACGAGTCCATCCTGCGACCGGTGTTCAAGGACGACGAGCCGACGATGATCGCCGTCGGCGCCATCCTCGGCGGCGTCGTCGGCGAACTCCAGGTGGTCCTGATCGAGAACTTCGGCAACGAGCCGGCCGCGGTGAGCGCGCTACCCCAGCTCGTCCGGCACGCCCTGCACCTGTAACCGCGTCGCGACGGTAGCCTCGCAGGTGTGACGGGTGGGGCGAAACGGACAGCGCTGTGGTTCGGCAGCGGCGGCATCGCTCTGGCGCTGCTGATCGGCGGGTGTTCGGACTCCACCGAGGGCCGCCCGGTAGGTGCCGGACCCACCGGCACCGAACCGGACTTCCCCACCTCGCGCCCGGACCGCACCACCACCACGCCCACCCAGTCGCCCATCACCCCGGCCCCGGCCCCGCCGCCGGTCACCGTGCCGCCGGGCGGCGAGAACCTGGCCCCGCAGAACGGCTACGTCTTCATCGAGACGAAATCAGGCCAGACGCGCTGCCAGATCTCCGATCGGGCGGTCGGCTGCGAGGCCGAGTTCGAGAACTCCCCGGAGGTCGACGGTTTCCCCGCCAACGGGGTCAACATCACCGCCGCCGGTGAAGTCACGTGGTTGACAGGAAATCTCGGCGACATCCCGACGGTGCAACTGGACTACCGCACCTACACCGCGCTGGGCTGGACGATCGTCGCCACCGAGGACGGCACCCGTTTCACCAACGACGGAACCGGGCATGGGATGTTCGTCCGGATCGAGGGTGTGGAGACGTACTGATGAACGGCCTACCGCTATGAGCATTGCCCGCAACGAGCGCGCCGCGCTGGTGACCACCATGCGTGCCGCAGGCCCCGATGCGCCGACCCTGTGCGAGGGCTGGACCACCCGCGATCTCGCCGCCCATCTGGTCGTGCGGGAACGCCGCCTCGACGCCGCGCCGGGAATCCTGATCCCACAGTTGGCCGATTACACCGCCCGGGTACAGGACCAGCTGACCGCCTCCACCGATTGGCACGACCTGCTCGGTCAGGTTGCCGACGGACCGCCGCTGTACTCGCCGTTCAAACTTCTCGACCCGCTGGTCAACGTCGCCGAGATGTTCATCCACCACGAGGATGTGCGGCGCGCGGGAAATAACTGGGAGCCAAGGGTTCTCGATGAGTCCACGACGACGGCACTGCGAAAGCAGGTCCGCTCGTTCGCCAAGATGACGCTGGCCAAGTCCCCGGCGAAGGTGTCCCTGGCCACCCCCGACGGGGTCGTGCTGACCACCGCGGGCAAGGGCGCCCCGGTGACGGTATCCGGCGAGCCCGGCGAATTGCTGCTGTTCGCCGCCGGTCGCGAACCCGTGCGGGTGGAGTTCACCGGGGATGCCGACACCATCACCGCCGTGAAAGCCGGCCGCCGCGGGCTCTAGGCATGAGCGCCACGATCGCGGATTACCTGTGGTGGCAGGAGTTTCGGCCGGACTGGGCCGATGCGCACTGCGTGACACTGCTCGATGCCGCCACCCCGGAGCAGGTGATCGGCGATCTGGGTGGTCACGTCATCGATCGGGCAACCGGTATCGATGCGCTGCTGGCGCACGCCGCCGAACACGCGGGCGAGTTCTACAACCCCACCGAGGCGCTCATCGGGGTCACCACCACCGAAACCGGCTGGACGGTGATCGCCGAGGTGAACGGATATCTGGGCGTCACACACGAACTCATCCGGCCACTCACCGTGGGCCGGACCGTCGTCGCGCACTTCAAGAACATCAACGCGGTCTATCAGTTCGCGTGGTGGCACGACGGGCGGCTGCTGACCGATCTGGATCTGCTGTTCCCGGCCGAGCGTGCCGGCGACGAGCCCGACGCGGCGTTGCATCACCTGAAGGCCATCGGGCTCACACTGGATCCCGACCAGGATGTCTCGGCACTGAATCTCAGTGCGGCCGCATTCGCACTCGCCGAGCGGATCACCGGGGTGGCCTGCACCCCCGGATTGTTCGAGCGGGCCGACTTCACGATCGCCGTCGTACCGATGTCCGCGGGCTAGGGTGGAAACCATGTCCAGCATCGATTTCCGGGTCTTCGTCGAACCACAGCAGGGTGCGAGCTACGCCGACCAACTCGCGGTGGCCCGCGCCGCCGAACAGCTGGGGTATTCGGCGTTCTTCCGGTCCGACCACTACCTGGCGATGGCAGGTGACGGGCTGCCCGGCCCCACCGACTCCTGGGTCACCCTGGCCGGTATCGCGCGGGAAACCTCCACCATCCGGCTCGGCACCATGGTCACCTCGGCCACCTTCCGGCATCCGGGTCCGCTGGCCATCGCGGTGGCCCAGGTCGACGAGATGAGCGGCGGTCGGGTCGAACTCGGTATCGGCGCCGGGTGGTTCGAGGCCGAGCACCAGGCCTACGCCATCCCGTTCCCGCCGCTGGGCGAGCGCTTCGACAGGCTGGCCGAGCAGTTGCAGATCCTGACCGGACTATGGGGCACCCCGGTCGGTGAGACCTACGATTTCGCCGGCACCCACTACACGGTCAAGGACTCCCCCGCCCTGCCCAAACCCGCACAACAGCGGGTACCGATCATCATCGGCGGCGCGGGCCCCAAGCGGACCCCGGCGCTGACTGCGCGCTTCGCCGACGAGTTCAATATCCCGTTCGCCTCGCTGGAGGATCTGACGGCCCAGTTCGACCGGGTCGCGGCCGCGGTGGCCGCCGCCGGACGCGCCCCGGAGTCACTGGTGTATTCGGCGGCGTTCGTGCTGTGTGCCGGCGCCGACGAGACCGTGCTGACGCGGCGGGCCGGGGCGATCGGGCGTGAGCTGGACGAGATGCGGGGCAATTCGCCGGTGGTCGGCACCCCGGCCGAGATCGTCGACAAGCTCGGCGCCTTCACCAAGGCCGGCGTTCAGCGGGTCTACCTGCAGGTACTGGACATGTCGGATCTGGATCACCTGGAGTTCTTCGCCGCCGAGGTCATCGGGCAGCTGGACTGACACACGGCTACGATCGGTGGCCGTGACGGGCGATCCCAAATGGCATGAGCGAACGCCCACCCTGCTCGCCGCGAGTGTGGCGGCGCTGGTCGCCATCGGCCTGGTCGTGTGGCTGACGTTGACGCTGGTCCGCCAGGTGAACACGCCGACACCCCCGCCGGAGTATGTGACGCCGACCTTCACCGATGGCAGCGCTACCTCGTCGGCCACCACCACCGGGTCGGCCTCGACTACCAGCAGCTACGTGCCGCCGCAGACCAGCGACATCCTGGGACCCGAAACCAGCGAGACGACCACGACCACGACCACCACCCGTGAGCGGACCCGCACCGAGCGCACCCGGCAGAACGACGACGAGGACGACGACGAGGAAACCACCACCACCCGGCGTAACCGGCAGAACGAGACCAGGACGCTGTACCCGGTCCCCGCTCCCTAGCGGCCCAGCGCGTGGAATTCCGCGACCAGCGCCTCGGCGCTGCGGACGGCGGCCCGGCAGGCCCGAGCGGTGAACGGGTCATTGAGCGGGTGCTCCGCGCGGCGGCGCCAGCGCTGGGTGGCGGCGAACGCCGCGCGCGGGCCGTCGTCGGATCCCAGGCCGGGTGCCAACGGCCCCAATCCGAGCCTGCTGGCCGCGTCGGTACCCGCCGCCCCGATCAGCCTGCGTAGCGAGGCCATCTCATCGTCGGTCAAGGTCGTTGGGCGCGAACGTAATTGGCTCAGCAGTCGAAGTTCCTCGAAGGCATGTGTGTCGGCAAGCAGCGGGTCGATGTCGGCAAGGATCTGTCGGGCCGCGTAGACCGGATTCACCTGCACGAACCGCCGCAGCGACAACAGCGCGGTGTGCGCCTTGAGCAGATCCGAACGCTGGGCGAACTGCTGGTCGATGACATCGCGCAGCGCGATCAGACCGCTACGCTCCAGCAGTTCGTCGGCCAGTGCCACCGAATCGCTGATACCGGCCCGCAGCACCGCGATCGAGATGCGCAGGCCGAACATGCCGAACCGTTCCAGCAGCGCCGCGCGGGTCGCGGCGTCCACCGGCAACGACTCGTCCTCGCGGACGAACCGGTCGGCACTGAGCATCGCCTTGGTCAGATCGGCGGGTTCCACGGCCGCCAACTTCTCCAGTGCGACGAACTCGCTCTGGCGCAGTGTCCGCGCGGTCAGCGCGAGCAGCCCGGAGACCGGAACCACTGCCTGACAGATGCCGGTCTTGTCCATCTCGGCGGTGAACCGCGTCGCGACCTCGCGTGCGGACAACATGGCGTCGAGACGTCCGGCGCCGATCTCGTCGGCGCGCGAGGCGACCCCGATGACGCCCAGCGCGCCGGTCTCACCGCCGGTGAGCTCACCGATCTGTTTGAGCAGCGCGATATCGGCGGCGTTCAGGGTGCGCAACAGGAACACGACCGCATCGACACGCGGCACACCGTCCTGGGGCACCAGCAGGCGCAGGGTGCGCTCGGAGACATCGCGTGACAGCGAGGACGTGCCGGGAGTGTCGATGATGGTGGCGTCGATCAGTTCGGCGGCCGGCCAGGCGACGTCGAGATCCTCGATATCGGCCGGGTCCAGCCCGGCGAAGCTGAACGTCAGACCGCGCTGCCCGTCCTCGGTGGCCCGCGCGATCGGCACGTTCGAGGTCCGGCCGTCCCGATGGTTGGCGGTCACCTTCGGAGTGGGTCCGTGCCGGAACGAGGTCACGATGCGGGTGGCCTCGGTGGCGTCGGTCGGGGCGATGTCCTCCCCGACCAGTGCGTTCACCAGTGTCGACTTACCGGCCTTGAGGGTGCCTGCCAGCGCGATCCGCATCGGCTGGTTGAGCCGGCGGCCGATGCGATCCAGTTCGGCATGCACATCGGGCCGATTCCGGTAGGCGGGATCGGCCCGATAGGCGTTGACGGTGCCGGCCAGGATGGCGCGGACGTGATCGCTGGTGCTCATGACCTGGACAAGCTTAGTGACTACCCGCCCACCAGCTTGTCGGTGTTCTCGATCACCTGACGCAGGATGTCGAGCTGACGGCGCAGTTCCTTGATCCTGGTCTCGCGCTCGGCCTCCTCGAGTTTGGCCGAGGACAGCGCGGCCTGCAGCGACTCGTTGAGTGACCGACTGGTCTGGTCGGCGATGCTGCGGTAGTGATCGCGCAGCTGACGCTGGATGGCGCGCAAGCGGTCCCGGGACTCCTTGTTCACCACGAAGGAGACATCATCGACGAAGCGGCGCACATTGGTCTTGGCTTCGTTGCGCACCCGCAGCATCCGGTTCTCCATGTCCTCCTTGTAGGCCTTGCGCCCCAACAGGAATCCCGCCCCAAGCGACAACGGGTTGAACATGCCGAGCCCGGCGAACGAGGTCAGCATGCCGAACATGAGGATGCCGCCGTAGGAGCCGCGCATACCGGTGACCACCTTGTGGCCCGCCTTGATCGGTTTGGCCTCCAGCCGGGCAAGCGATTTGAACTCACCGAACCCGGCGCCCATATCGCGGGCACTGACCTGGGGTAGTTCGACGGCGTCCAGGCCGGCCTCCATGAAGAGCCTGGCCACCTCGGCGGCCAGGGCGTCGGCGCGCTGGTAGGCCCAGACGAAGTTGTCACCGACGGCCGTGGCAACGGCATCCTCCAACTCGGCACCGACCTCGGCCCAGTGCAGGGTCGGGTCACAACCGTCGATCACCTTCTCGGTGTGAGCGGTGATGTGGCGGAATCGGTTTCGTAGGTCGTGGTCGATATCTGCGGTCAGGTCGGCGATACCGTCGTTGAGCCGCTGCTGCCACAACGCGGTCTGCTGGAGCGCGTTCTGGGCTTCCTGCTTGCGACGTTCCAGCTCGGCGGTGAGCTTCTCTCGGGTGGCCGGGTCATCCAACGCGGCCAGCTCGGTGTCGATGGAGAGTCGCAGATGTTCTGCGGCGGCGCGTATTTCGGTGACGACATGGTCTCGGATCCGGTCGGTCTCGCGCGACATCACCTTCTCGGAGAGGAACGAGATGATGGCCGGGAAGTTCGACTCGGCGTTGAGCTCCTTGTCGTTGAGGCTGATGGCATGCCCGCGCAGCACCGAACTGGCCGGGATCACCGGGATCTGAACTCCGGCACGGCCAAGGTGGGCGGTGTCGACGCCGACGATATCGCGCCAGTACGGGTACAGATCGGTCTTGGTGGCGATGACGGCGGCCACCGGACAGATCTCGACGGCCTGCCGGATGAACGTCAGTTCCGGTTCGGTGAACTCCTGGCTGGTATCGCTGACCATCAACACCGCGTCGGCATCGGGCAACAGACCCAGCGTCGCCGAAAGGTGCGGTTGCCCATGCCCGCCCACGCCGGGGGTATCGATGAAGGTGAGGCCGTTCTTGAGCATCGGTGCGGGTGCGCCCACCTCCGCGCGCAGCACCTCCCGGCCCAGTGCGACGGGCAACCGGCGCAGGTCCTTCTTGAGGTCTGCCATCTCGATGGGCGCGTACTCCAGCCCGCCCGGCCCGGCCAGGACCAGTCGAGCCGACGGTTCCTCGGCGTAGGAGACGACGGTCGCCACGACCGTGCTCTCATCGTCGCCGACGCGGGCGACCGGCAGGTTGAGCAGGGAGTTCAGCAGCTGACTCTTGCCCTGCTTGAGCTGTCCGGCGATGACCACCCGGATGTGCGGGTCGGCGATCTTGTCCTTGGCGACCCGTAACCGCGCCACCAGATCGGTGCGCTCGTAGAGCTCGGCGATTCTGGTGGTGTGGTCGATGAGCTCGATGATGACCTTCGTCTTGCGAGGATCTGAGCTCGTCGGCGCGTTCGTCGTCATCGGGGTTCCTCTCCTGGGCGTCCACGGTAAACGTGCGAACTGGCGGGGACCAGGAGCGGTCCCCGCCAGTTCTCGGTGGAGGGATCTTCTTAGAACAGTCCGGCGTCGATATTGGTCTCGACGTGGGTGTCCATGTTGGTGTGGATGCCGACCGAGTTGTCGACCGAGTTGTCGACGGCGTTGTGCTCGGAGTGGTCGACCAGGGTGTGGTCGGCGCTGTTGTCGATCTCACCGGAGTTGTCGACGATGGTGATGCCACCGCCGTGACCACCGTCGCCACCGCCGGCGCTGCCACCACCGAGGAGTCCGCCGCCGGCCACCGCGCCGCCGCCGTGGCCGCCGCTGGTGTCGACATCGTTGAGCACCGGGCTCTTGTTGCCGGAGATGATGTCGTCACCGGCGATCTGCGAGTTGTCGTGCACCTCGTTCTCGCTGCCCACGATGACCGGCGAGTGGTTGCCGGTCTTGACGTCGACCTCGGAGTTGTCGGTGACGTTCTCGTCGCCGACGACGTTGTGGTGACCGGTGACGTTGTCGTCGCCGACCACGATGTCCTTGCCGGTGACATTCTCGTCGCCGACCACGTTGCCGTTGCCGGTGGTGACGGTGCCCGCGTTGTTGCCGTCGACCACGACGCCGCCGTCGGTGGCGGTGTTGGCGGTCTTGTTGCCGAAGGTGATGTCACCGAAGCCCAGGTTGAAGCCACCGACCTGAGAGTTGGCCCCGGAGCTCTGGTCCGGGCTGAGGAACTCGGCGTTGGTCCGGTTGTGGCTGGCGATGTCGGTCTCCGGTGCGAAGGTGCGCTGCGGGGCGTACATCGGGGCGAACGAGTTGGCCAGGCTGTGGTGGTCGGCAACCGCGCGCTGCAGGCCCAGGATGGGATCCCCGCCGCCGAGGGCGACACCGGCCGGGGCGGCCGTGGCGGCGACGGCGTGCAGCTGGGCCGCGGTGACGTTGGGCAGACCGGCGTCGCGCAGCGCCTGCTCCGGGTCGGCGATGAAGGCGCCGGCCACGTCGGGGCTGCGGAACAGGTCGAGGATGTAGTCGATGATGGTGGTCATTTCGGTGCCTTTCTCGATCTTGGCTCAGGAGGCTTGGTTCCTGTCGCTGGATGGTCCGGCGAACTGAAGACAACGTTATGGATCCGCCGACCCCGCTGAAACGGGGTTGATTCCCCTCCCGCCCGAACCCCGTACAGGGGTTTAGGGGCCACCCCCATTAGGGGATTAGGGGATGCCCCCGGGGCGGATATCGGCACACGAAAAAGCCCGCCCACAGTGGCTGTGGGCGGGCTCGTCCGGAGATCGATCAGTCGAAGGTGTGGAAGTCGTGGTGCTCGGGGTCGATGGGCTGCTCGGGCAGCGACCAGTCGGCCACGACGGGCTCGAAGGCCGGATCGGCGACCGGCTCGTCGACGATCACCGGACCGACCGGGATGTCCTGACTGGTGAACACGTCGTCGAGGGCGCCACCGACACCGTGGAGCTCCGGGGCGGTGTCCACCACCGCGGGAATATCGAGATGGTGCAGGTCATCGACCATTGCCGGGACCGCGTCGTCGATACCGAAGGCGTCGAACGCCGCGGTGGCCGCACCCGTGGCCCAGACATTGGCATCGGCGGCGGGAGCCACGGTCTCGCTGACCACCGGGATCAACTGGTTCACATCGGCGATGGTGACGTCGGTCAGGCCGGCATCGGCGATCGCCTGGTGCGGGTCGGCGGCGTAGCTGGCCGCGGCGTCGGGGTCGCGTACCACCGCCATCACGAAGTCGAGCAGCGAGTTACTCATCAATCCCCGTCCCTGAAGTCCGTTACATCTGGCGCTCGTGCACCGATGTTATCCACGACGGCAGGCCACGAGATCGGTGCTGAACCCACTCGCCGACGCGGGCCGTTAGGGGATCGTCCGTTAGGGGTTTCGACACGTTAGGGGGATTACCGCGTCGGCGCTATCCCAGCCGATAAGGTGTGGCAGGACTGATGAGCAAAGACGAGGGAGGGGCCGCTCCATGAGCGACTCGCTGGGGTTGTCCGTCGGGGCGACCAATTTGGTGGCGGCCCGCGCAGGTCGTGCGCCGGTCACCCGACGGTCCGTGCTGACCGTGTTCACCGACCGGGCCCCCGAGGTGGGCGTCCCGAGCGAGAACCCGAACCTGAGCGGCCAGGGCCTGGTGCTCGGCGGGTTCGTCGACCGGGTCGGCGACCCGGTTCCGCTGGTCGCTTCCGACGGCTCCTCACACCGTGGCGAGCAGGTACTCGCCGAGGCACTCGACGCGATGGCCCACACCGTCGGCGGGGGCAATCCGATCACCATCGCGGTCCCGGCCCACTGGTCGGGCAACGTGGTGGCCGCCCTGCAGGGTGCGCTGCGCAGCAAACCGGGTCTGGCCAATGCCGCGCTGGTGCCGGATTCCATTGCCGCACTTGCCGGTCTGCGCACCGCAGGTAACCTACCGTCCTCCGGTGTGGTCGCGCTCGTCGATCTCGGTGGCAGCGGCACCAGCGTGACGCTCGCCGATGCGGGCGCCCAGCTCGCCCCGATAGGCGCGACGCTGCGCTACCCGGAATTCTCCGGTGATCAGATCGACCAGGCGCTGCTCAACCACGTCATCACCGGAATCGCCGATGCCGGTGCGGCCGACCCGGCCGGAACGGCGGCCGTCGGATCATTGGGCCGGCTGCGCGACGAATGCCGCCGCGCCAAGGAACGGCTGTCCGCCGAAACGGCGACCGCGGTCCCGGCCGAACTCCCCGGATTCAGCTCCGAGGTCCGGGTCACCCGGTCCGAGCTCGAGCAACTGATCGAAGAGCCGTTGAACGGCCTGCTGGGCGCCATCGACGAGCTGTTGCAGCACAACAACATTGGACCGGGCGACATCTCGGCGGTCGCGACCGTCGGTGGCGGTGCGGCCATTCCGCTTGTCACGCAGCGACTTTCCGAACGCTTGCAGGCGCCGGTGAGCACCGCGCCGCTGGCCGCCGCCGGTGTGGCCGCGGGTGCGGCACTGGTGGCCGACCTGGCGTCGGAGGCCGGCGCCGCAACCGGGTTGGCTCCGGTGGCCTCCCCGGATGCGGCACCGACCGGCATGGCGCCGACGATGGGCTGGGCCGGTGCGACACCCCCCGCCGAGGAGGGACCGTCGGGCGGGTTGGCCTGGTCGCAGGACGAGGACGCCCCCACCGGCGAGCCCGTGCCGTACCAGGGGCCGGACTACCAAACCGGTTACACCCCAAGCCCCACCGATGCCCGCCCGCAGCTCGAATTCGCCACCGGTGAGGACGACTATCCCGCCGAACCGGCGCCATTGCCCTGGTACAAGCGGCCGCCGCTGCTGTTCGGCGCCGCGGCCGCCGCGGCGCTGCTGGCCGTCGGCGGGCTGGCGGTCACCCTGACCGGCAACAGTGGACCCAGCGGCCCGGTCACCGAAACCGCGACAAGCTTCTCGACCGAGCCGGTGCAGACCACCCAGACGGTCACCGTCACCGGTGAGAACGGCGTCGTCACCACCTCGGAGATCCCGCCGCCACCGCCGCCCCCGCCCAGCAGCACCACGACGACCACGCCGTCCACCACGTCGTCCACGACCACCACAACCACCACGACCACCACAACGACGACGACCACCACCACCACCACGACCACGACGACGCCGCCCACGACGACGACCACCCAGCCCACGGTGACCACCACCCAGGCCACAGTCACCACCACGGCGGCCCCTGCCCCCGAACCGGCGCCAGAACCGGCGCCCGAGCCGGTGGATCCCGTCATAGACGGCGCCGCCTAGCCCGACCGTGATCCCGGCGCTGCTGCAGGCACCGGCCGATCCGGTCCGGGTGCTGGTCACCGGCGGGATCGGTACCGGCAAGACGACGTTGCTCGGCACGGTGCGCACCGCGCTGCGCAGCGCCGGGGTTCCCGTGCTGAGCCGGGTCCCGCAGGCCGGGGAAGCCGTTTTCGCGGCCCTGGTCATCGACGATGCGCACCTTCTCGACGACGGCCAGTTGGCCGTGTTGACCGAGCTCGCGGCCGACACAGACCGCACCGTCGTGGTGGCCTGCGAACCCTCGGCGCACCGGGATGCCCTGCGCGCCTTGACCATTGCCCTCACCAGAGAGGGACCCGGAGTCCAGCTCGGCCCGTGGACGGGGGCCGAGATCCACCGCGCCGCGGCCGAGAAGAACGGTGGCTCCCCCGACCCGGAGTTCGTCGCGGCGGTGCAGACCGCGACGGCAGGCCTGCCCTTCCTGGTGCACGCCGCGGTGTCCGCACCGCAGCGCCCGCCGGCCGATTCGGCCCGCTTCGCCCTGGTGGAGCGGCTACGCCAGATGTCCCAACCGGTCCTGGACACCGTGTTGCTGTGCTCGGTGGCGTCCGGCCTGGGGGCCGATGACATCGCCGCGGCACTGGGCCTGGATATCGACCCGGCCCGACAGCTCGTGGACGAGGCGCATGCCGGCGGGCTGCTGGCCGCAGGCAGGCATCGCGGTTTCGTCAGGACCGTGCACCGGGCGGCCGCCGAGGTCGTCGGGGCCGCCCGCCATCACGATCTCGAACTGTCACTGTTGCGCACCCAGATCCAGATGTCCACGCTGACAGTCGATCTGGCTCTCGCCATGGCCGAGCACGGGCTGCGCGATCCGCAACTGGCCGCGGCGTTGGCGGACCTGGCCGTCGGCCACCGCGACCAACCGGCGCAGGCGGCCCGGTTGTACCGTGCGGCCGCCGATGCCGGTTCGACCGAGCTCAGTGCCGAACTGGCCGACGCGCTCGCGCTCACCGGGGACTGCGCGGCCGCGGCACGGCTGGCCGATGAGCTACTCTCCGCGACCGATCCGGTCCAGCGCGCCGCCGCGGTCCGGATCGCGGCCAGCGTCGCCGTCCACGACGGTGGTGCCGCACGGGCCGGCGACGTGTTCGCCTGGCTGGGCCCCTACCCCGACGCCGTCATCGCATCCGCCGCCGCGGTGGTCGCGATCGGTACCGGCGACGCGGCGGCGGCCCGCGCCGCCCTGGCGATGCCGGACTCCGGGCCGCCCACGTCGACCGCGCGGGCATCGCGCCGACTGGCCGAGGGCCTGCTCGTGTCGCTGACGGCGCCGTTCCCGACCGCGATCGCGACGTTGAGCCAGGCGGTCACCGCTGACCATCCGATATCGGTCGTCATCCCCGACAGCCCGTCCGCTCTGGTCACCCTCGCCGCGCTGCACGGTGGCGACGCGGTCCGCGCCCGCAGCATCATCGGCAGGGCGACCCGAGGACACCCCGAACCCTTCACCGCCCACCGACACCGGCTGCTGTGGGGATGGTCGCGGATGCTCGACGGCCGACTGGCCGGGGCCACCGCCGAGGTTGCCGCGACCGACGGCGTGACGTTGCATCGCCGCGATGCGCTGTGGGCGGCGGCATTGCGCACCGCCATCGCGCGTCGCAGCGGTGACAGCGGCGGGGTGCAGAAGCATTGGTATGCCGCCATGGAGGTGCTCTCGGAGTACTCGCTGGACCTCTACTCTCTGCTGCCGCTCGGGGAGCTGTGGGTGGCGGCGGCCCGGTTGCGCCTGGTCGACCAGGTGCAGCACCACATCGACACCGCCTTCGACCTGCTCGACCGGCTCGGCAATCCGGTGCTCTGGTCGGTGCCGTTGCACTGGGCTGGCGTGCACGCCGGCATCCTGTCCAACTCCCCCGACGCCGTTGCACCACACGGGCATGCGCTGACGGCGGCGGCGCCGCACAGCACCTTCGCCCGCGCGCTCGCGGCGGCGGGCCGTACCTGGCTGCGGGTGTTGGCCAATCAGGTCGATGTCGACGAGGTCACCGCGGCCGCCAACGGCCTGGCGCAGTTCGGACTCACCTGGGATGCGACCCGACTGGCCAGCCAGGCGGCACTGCAGACACCGGATCCGCGCATCTCGGGCGTGATGCTGCAACTGGCCCGCGATCTCAAGATCACCATGGCGGACCCGGACGGATCCGACGGTGATCTTGCCCACAGACCCGACGGCCCGGTGCCGGGCGCCGATCCGGCCACGCCCCCCTCTCCCGCGCCGGCCCGGCCGACAGCGCCGTCGACACTGTCCGACCGCGAGCGCGAGGTGGCCGAACTCCTCCTGCTGGGAATGCCCTACCGCGATATCGGCAGCCAGTTGTTCATCTCCGCCAAGACCGTCGAGCATCACGTCGCCCGCATCCGTCGCCGGCTGGGCGCGGAGTCGCGTTCGGAGATGCTGTCGATGCTGCGCGCGCTGCTCGGAACAACCGCCTGAGCGGTCGCCCGAGGCGTCGCTCAGGGTAGCCAACCGACTAGTTAGGACAGCCTTGCTAGCGGCGCCAACTTTGGTGATGTAACTATGAGCAGGCAACTAGCCTAAGTTACCCGTGAGTAACCGCGCTCAAGTTACCGGCTAGTAACTGAAAACCACTGGGAGGCACGCCGTGCAGCACACTCTCGAAATCAGCAGATTGATCCTCGGACTGCTGATGACCGCCGTCGTGTTGGTGTTTGCTGCAAAGCGCGTCCTGTGGCTCACCAAGCTGATCAGCTCGGGCCAGAAGCTCGGCGACGAACGCGGCCGCAAGGACGATCTCGTCCGCCGCTTCCTGAACCAGAACAAGGAAGTCTTCGCCCAGTCGAAGCTCCTGAAGTGGTCCATCCCCGGCATCGCGCACTTCTTCACCATGTGGGGCTTCTTCGTCCTGGCCACGGTGTACCTGGAGGCCTACGGCGTCCTGTTCGACCCCGAGTTCCACATTCCCTTCGTCGGCCGCTGGGCCGTGCTGGGCTTCCTGCAGGACTTCTTCGCCCTCATGGTGTTCCTGGGCATCGTCACGTTCGCGATCATCCGCATCGCCCGCGAACCCAAGAAGATCGGTCGCGAATCTCGGTTCTACGGCTCGCACACCGGTGGCGCCTGGGAGATCTTGTTCATGATCTTCCTGGTCATCGCGACCTACGCGCTGTTCCGCGGCGCCGCCGTGAACGTGCTCGACGAACGCTTCCCCTACCAGAACGGCGCGTTCCTCTCCGACGGTGTCGCCTGGCTGCTGGCCCCGCTCGGACCGACCGCGAACATGTGGATCGAGACGATCGCGCTGATGGGTCACATCGGCGTGATGCTGGTGTTCCTGCTGATCGTGCTGCATTCCAAGCACCTGCACATCGGCCTGGCGCCCATCAACGTCACCTTCAAGCGCCTGCCCGACGGCCTCGGCCCGCTGCTGCCGATGGAGCACAAGGGCGAGAAGATCGACTTCGACGATCCCGCCGACGACGCGGTGTTCGGCCGCGGCAAGATCGAGGACTTCACCTGGAAGGGCTACCTCGACTTCACCACCTGTACCGAGTGCGGACGTTGCCAGTCGCAGTGCCCGGCCTGGAACACCGGTAAGCCGTTGTCACCCAAGCTCGTCATCATGAACCTGCGCGACCACATGTTCGCCAAGGCGCCCTACCTGATCGAGGGCAAGCCCATGCCCGAGGAGGGCTCGGTCGACTTCGCCGAGCTCGGCGACAGCCTGCACGGACACGGTGTGCCCGAGGACGGCTTCGCGCGCATCGAGGGCTCCGGCCCCGAGCAGGCGTTGCGCCCGCTGGTCGGCACCGCCGAACAGGGCGGCGTCATCGATCCCGACGTGCTGTGGTCCTGCACCAACTGCGGCGCCTGCGTGGAGCAGTGCCCGGTGGACATCGAGCACATCGACCACATCGTCGACATGCGCCGCTACCAGGTGATGGTCGAATCCGAGTTCCCCGGTGAACTCGGTGTGCTGTTCAAGAACCTGGAGAACAAGGGCAACCCCTGGGGCCAGAACGCCAAGGACCGCACCAACTGGATCGACGAGGTCGACTTCGACGTCCCGGTCTACGGCCAGGACGTGGAGTCCTTCGACGGTTTCGAGTACCTGTTCTGGGTCGGCTGCGCCGGTGCCTACGAGGACCGCGCCAAGAAGACCACCAAGGCCGTCGCCGAACTGCTGGCCACCGCGGGTGTGAAGTTCCTGGTGCTGGGCACCGGTGAGACCTGCACCGGCGACTCGGCCCGCCGCGCGGGTAACGAGTTCCTGTTCCAGCAGCTGGCCGCGCAGAACGTCGAGACCATCAACGAGCTGTTCGAGGGGGTCGAGACCGCCAAGCGGAAGGTCGTGGTGACCTGCCCGCACTGCTACAACACGATCAACCGCGAATACCCGCAGCTCGGGTCCGACTACCAGGTCGTGCACCACACCCAGCTGCTCAACCGCCTGGTCCGCGAGAAGCGGCTCATCCCGATCAACCCCGTCGGCCAGGACGTCACCTACCACGACCCCTGCTTCCTCGGGCGCCACAACAAGGAGTACGAGGCGCCGCGTGAGCTGGTCGGTGCGGCCGGCGCGAAGCTCACCGAGATGCCCCGGCACGCCGATCGCGGCCTGTGCTGTGGTGCCGGCGGCGCCCGGATGTGGATGGAAGAGCACATCGGCAAGCGCGTGAACCAGGAGCGCACCGAGGAGGCCCTGGACACCGGAGCCTCGGCCATCGCGACCGGCTGCCCGTTCTGCCGCGTCATGATCACCGACGGCGTCGACGAGGTGGCCACCGCGACCGACCGCCAGAAGGCAGAGGTGCTCGACGTGGCACAGCTGCTGCTGGCCTCGCTGGAGACCAGCCTCTACACGCTGCCCGAGAAGGGCACTGCGGCCAAGTGGTCGGCCGAGCTCGCCGAGAAGCGGGCCGAAGCCGAGGCCGCCGCCGCGCCTGCGGTCGAAGAGACCGCCGAAGAGGAAGCGGCCGTCGAGGAGACGGCCGCTCCCGCGAAGGCCGCGGCTCCGGCCGCCGCCGCTCCGGTCAAGGGTCTCGGAATCGCCGGTGCCGCCAAGCGTCCCGGCGCCAAGAAGGCCGCACCGGCACCCGCGGCCGACGCCGCACCGGCCGCCGAGACGGCCGCTCCGGTCAAGGGACTGGGCATCGCCGGTGGCGCCAAGCGTCCGGGCGCGAAGAAGGCCGCGGCAGCGGCACCCGCCGCGGCCCCGGCGGAGACGGCACCGGCCGAGCCCGCCAAGCCCGAACCCGAGGTCAAGGGATTGGGGATCGCCACCGGCGCCCGCCGCCCGGGGGCCAAGAAGGCCGCACCGGCAGCGGCACCGGCGGCCCCGGTGGAGACGGCCACCACGCAGGACACCGCCGATGCGGATACCGCGATCGAGGAGTCCAAGCCCGAGCCGCCCGTCGTCGGATTGGGTATCGCCGCAGGCGCTCGTCGTCCCGGGGCGAAGAAGGCCGCCGCGCCCAAGCCCGCCGCCGCACCCGCGGCACCCGCGCCGGCCGAGGCTCCGGAAGCCGCTGAGGTTCCTGAAACCGCTGTGGCCCCTGAACCGGCCGAGGCCGAGGCCGCCCCGGCGGCGCCGAGCTCCAACGGATCCGGTGCGGACGCCCGCGTCGTGGGTGACGAGCCCCCGGTGAAGGGTCTGGGCATCGCCAAGGGAGCCCGGCGGCCCGGTAAGCGCTAGAAACCCGCACCTACTGCCGAGCGGCCAGTTGTGACACGCTTTCACCGCAAAGCCGTGTCATAACTGGCCGTTCGGCGTTGGCTAGAGCGCCTTCAATTGGAATGGCGTGGCGCTGATGATGCCGCCGGGGCATTCGCCGTTCGAATCGGCCGACAGCACACCCCCGAGCGTCACCGGATCGACAGTCATACGGACTATTGCCGGGGCATAACTTCCGTCCGGGCAGATGAATCCATCCGGTTTGGTGACCGAGAAATTCCAGATGCCGCCGACCAATGTCATGGGTGTCGACCAGCCCTGGTTACTCGATACCGTCCCGGTGCACCCGGAAGGATCGCACGCGCTGGCCATCACCCAGACGTTGTCCGGGTCGCCCTCCGCCCCCGAATAGGAGCCATTGAGCAATGGCGGTGCGGCCTGGGCGGGCGCAGCCAGGGCCAGGGCAGCTGCGGCAGCAATTCCCGCTGCCGCGGTCAGCGAACGTGTCATCGACGTCATAATGGATCGGAAAATAGCACCGTAATGGCGAAAAACGGCGTCGAGCGGCCATGAATTTACCGTCGTGACAGTCAAACCGTTATGCGGCACGAAAATCCGGTTGTCAGCACGTGGGACACTATTTCTCGTGAGTACCCATCAGCTTCCCGACCGAACGTGGCATCAGAGCCCGCAGCCGCGTCCGCGGACGTTCGCCCAGTCGACCAAGCTGCAGGACGTCCTGTACGAGATCCGCGGGCCGGTACACGAGCAGGCCTCCCGGTTGGAGTCCGAGGGCCACCGCATCCTCAAGCTCAACATCGGCAACCCCGCCCCGTTCGGGTTCGAGGCCCCCGATGTGATCATGCGCGACATCATCGCCGCCCTGCCCACCGCGCAGGGCTATTCAGATTCCAAGGGCATCATCCCGGCCCGCCGTGCGGTGTTCACCCGCTACGAACTGGTCGACGGTTTTCCCAAGTTCGACGTCGACGACGTCTTCCTGGGCAACGGTGTCTCCGAACTCATCACGATGACGTTGCAGGCGTTGCTCGACAACGGTGACCAGGTGCTCATCCCGGCGCCGGATTACCCGCTGTGGACCGCCTCGACCGCGCTGGCCGGCGGCACCCCGGTGCACTACCTGTGTGACGAGACCCAGGGCTGGAATCCCGATATCGCCGACCTGGAATCCAAGATCACCGAGCGCACCAAGGCGCTGGTGGTGATCAACCCGAACAATCCCACCGGCGCGGTGTACAGCCGCGAAATCCTCGAGCAGATGGTCG
Organism: Arthrobacter sp. SLBN-53; assembly: GCF_006715585.1. Lineage (NCBI taxonomy): Bacteria > Bacillati > Actinomycetota > Actinomycetes > Micrococcales > Micrococcaceae > Arthrobacter > Arthrobacter sp. SLBN-53. Next base: position 3,373,826 of record NZ_VFNN01000001.1, on the reverse strand, counting down.
AACTCGCGCGCAAGCATCAGCTGCTGCTGCTGGCCGACGAGATCTACGACAAGATCCTCTACGACGACGCCGAGCACATCAGCCTGGCCACCCTGGCTCCGGATCTGTTGTGCCTCACCTTCAATGGGCTCTCAAAGGCCTACCGGGTGGCCGGCTACCGGTCGGGCTGGCTGGTGATCACCGGCCCCAAGGAACACGCGAGCAGCTTCATCGAGGGCATCAACCTGTTGGCCAATATGCGGCTGTGCCCCAATGTGCCTGCCCAGCACGCCATTCAGGTTGCCCTGGGCGGCCATCAGAGCATCGACGATCTGGTGCTGCCCGGCGGCCGGCTGCTCGAGCAGCGCGATGTCGCGGTCGAGAAGCTGAATTCGATTCCCGGAGTGTCCTGTGTGAAGCCCCAGGGTGCGCTGTACGCGTTCCCGCGGCTGGATCCCGAGGTCTACGACATCCACGATGACGAGCAACTGGTACTCGACCTGCTGTTACAGGAGAAGATCCTGGTCACCCAGGGCACCGGATTCAACTGGCCCACACCGGATCATCTGCGCATCGTGACGCTGCCATGGGCGCGCGACCTGGCCAACGCCATCGACCGGCTCGGCAACTTCCTGGTCAGCTACCGGCAGTAGCAGGCACACCGCCTACGCTGTTGCGGGTGGCCCACTCCCATTCACACTCGCATTCGCTGAGCGGCCCCTCGCCGTTGGGGCCGCTGGCCGCCCGGGTCGTGGTCGGTCTGCTGATCGCGATCGGCGTCGCCACCCTGATCGGGGTGGGCTGGCTATGGCCCAGTCAGGAGAAACTGGACATCCCGCTGCCGTTCCAGAATTCCGCGGGCGGCGGTGTCAGCACCGAGGCGGGCCGGGTGGTGTCGGTCTCGGAGGCAGCCTGCGGTGGGCCCACGGTCGGTGCGGTCATCACCTCCGCACCGCCACCCAGCACCGGTGACACCTATTGCACCCAGTCGTTCATCCGGATCGGTTCCGGCCCCAACGAGGGCGCCTACACCCTGCTGGAGTTCAGCGGTGGGCCGGGACAACCGCAGCTCGTCGTCGGCGACGATATCCGCGTCACCCGCGCCGTCGACCCGAGCGGCACCACCATCTACTCGTTCTACGACTACGAGCGCAGCTGGACGCTCACCGCGCTGGCGGCGGCCTTCGCCATCGTCGTCGTGGCCGTCGCCGGCTGGCGCGGTCTGCGCGCCCTGATCGGTATCGCCGTCGCCTTCGCGGTGCTGGTGCTGTTCATGCTGCCCGCCCTGCGCGACGGGGCGAATGCCATTCCGGTGGCGCTGGTGGCGTCGTCACTGATCCTCTATGCCGTTCTCTACCTTGCACACGGGGTGAGTCTGCGCACCAGCGCGGCGCTGCTGGGCACGTTGACATCGTTGCTGTTGGCGACGGCGCTGTCCTGGGGCGCCATCGAACTCACTCACCTCACCGGGCTGTCGGAGGAGGAGAACAACGCGGTCGCGACGTTCCTCGGTGGGGTGTCGATCACCGGCCTGCTGCTGGCCGGTTTCATCATCGGTTCCCTCGGCGTCCTCAACGACGTCACCGTCACGCAGGCCTCGACGGCCTTCGAGCTGGCGCAGCACAGCGATTCGCGGCGGGCGGTGTTCTTCGGCGCCATGCGGGTCGGCCGCGACCACATCGCCAGCACGGTCTACACGCTGGTGCTCGCCTACGCGGGCAGCGCGCTCCCGCTGCTGCTGTTGTTCAGCGTGGCCAACCGCTCACTCGGCGATGTCCTGACCGGGGAGAGCGTGGCCATCGAGATCGCCCGCTCGGCCGTCGGCGGTATCGCCCTTGCCCTTTCGGTTCCGTTGACGACGGCCATCGCGGCGGTGCTGGCGACGCCTAACGCTGCAGCAGCTCCAGAAGATAGTTCCCGTAACCCGACTTGAGCAGGGTCTGGGCGTGGGCGGCGAGCTGCTCGTCGTCGATGAAGCCCACCCGCCAGGCCACCTCTTCGGGAGCACTGATCTTCAGCCCCTGGCGTTGTTCGATGGTCCGCACGAAATCGCTTGCGTCCAGCAGGGAATCGAAGGTCCCGGTATCCAGCCACGCGGTGCCGCGGGCCAGTACCTCGACCGAGAGCCGGCCCTGGCGCAGATAGGTCTGGTTGATATCGGTGATCTCGTACTCGCCGCGCGCGGACTTGCGCAGTCCACGGGCGATCTCGACGACATCGTTGTCGTAGAAGTACAAACCGGGAACCGCGTGATGCGATTTCGGCTTGTCCGGTTTCTCCTGTAGCGATACCGCCCGCCCGTCGGCGTCGAATTCGACCACCCCGTAGGCCGACGGGTTGGCCACCCAGTACGCAAAAATGGCTCCGCCGCTGACATTCTGGAATCGGCGCAATCCCGTTCCCAGCCCGGGTCCGTAGAAGATGTTGTCGCCCAACACCAATGCCACCGAATCGCTGCCGATATGGTCGGCGCCGATCACGAAGGCCTGCGCGAGGCCCTCCGGTGTGTCCTGTACGGCGTAGGTCAGGTTGATACCCCACTGCGAGCCGTCGCCGAGCAACCGGTGAAAGCCCGGTGCGTCGTGGCCGGTGGTGATGACCAGGATGTCCCGAATTCCCGCCATCATCAGGGTGCTCAGCGGGTAGTAGATCATCGGTTTGTCGTACACGGGCAGCAGCTGCTTGCTGGTGCCCCGGGTGATCGGGTGTAGACGCGTCCCGGTCCCCCCGGCCAGGATGATGCCCCGCATCTAGGCGTCGAGGTCTTTTTCGGTGAGGCCGGTAGCCGCCAGCGCCGCGTCGAGACTCTCGTGTAGGAACAACGAGGTGACGTGATCGTGCACCACCCGGAACGCCGAGGCGGCAGGGGCTCCATTGACGGTCTGCTCGGCGACGACAACCCCGTCGTGCACGTAGAGCTTGCCCACCTCGGCGGTGACGCCCTCCTGGGCCCAGTCCAGCAGCGCCTGGTGCCCTTGGGCGGCGCGGTCGGCGGTCGCGATCTCGATATCGTCGCTGGAGAGCTTCACCAGCGTGTCGTAGTCACGCGCGTTGAGGGCGTCATGCCATGCCAGGACGGTGGCGATCTCGGAGGTGCTCATGCTGAGCACTCTAGAGCGGCGAGCCGGCCAACCACGCGTCCCATACCCCCGCGTCCCCCAGGATCTCCAGCCCGGCATCGGCCGCGGTGCGTCTGCGGGTGATGGCCATCAGCAGGTCGACCGCCCGCCCGCGGACGGCGACGTCGCTCTTGCCGTGCGCGTACGTCCACGACAGCCCCTCCTCGTCGTGCACGACGGTCCACTCCCCGGTCGGGCCAAGGCCGTCATCGGTGGCGTGCAGGTGCAGCGACTGTCCGCGCGGAATCGGCTTGTGCACCGCGGTCGCCAAGTCGAGCCATTCGCTGACGCCATCGGCGGCCAACCCGGCGGGCAGGTCGAACTCGGTGCCCAGCGCCAGATGGGCATCGGCGAGGTGGACGGTCTGCTCGTGCACCCGACGCCGGATCCACCAACCCGGGATGTGCGGGCCGACGAAGGTCCACACCTTGATGTTCGAACCCGCCTGCTCCACCGCGTCGATCAGTGCCACCGCCCCCTGGTTGAGCCAGTCGATGGCCGCATCCATGTCCTCGGGCGGTTTACCGTCGCGAACCTCGCGCGGATTCAGCGGCTCGGTGCGGCGGTCGGTGATGATCTGTGTGCACCAACGGTTTCCGCGACCGACATGGCGGAACAGCTGGTTGACAGTCCACCCCGGACAGGTGTCAACCGGCGTCGCCGGGTCTGCAGCGCGGATCAGTTCGCCGAAGTCTCTGGTTTGTTCGAGCAGGGCGGCTCGGAAGTCCATGCTTACGACGGTAGCGCGGCGCGGGTGTCGCCGAGGGCGATTGGCAGGGTGGCCCAGCCACGCAGCACCCGGGTTTCGCGACGCGTTCCGTCCCCGGCGAGCGCGGCGTGGGGGAAGCGCTCGAAGAACGTCCGGAGCCCGACCTCACCCTCGGCCCTGGCCAGCGCGGCACCCAGGCAGAAGTGCCTGCCGCCGGAGAACGACAGGTGCTTCCCGGCATTCGACCGCTCGATATCGAATCGTTGCGGGTCGTCGAAGACGTTCGGGTCGCGGTTGGCGCCGGCGATATAGACCAGCACCCCTTCCCCGGCGCGCACGCGGGTGCCCGCCAGGTCCAGGTCCTTGGTGGCGATGCGCGCCGAGAGCTGCACCGGGGATTCCAGGCGCAGGATCTCCTCGACGGCAATCGGCCACAGCTCGGGCCGTTCGGTGAGCGCCTGCAGGTGTTCCGGGTGTTGCAGTAGCAGTCTGATGCCGTTGCCCAGCAGATTGACGGTGGTCTCGAATCCGGCGGCGAGCACCAGACCGGCGGTGGCCACCAGTTCCTGTTCGGTCAGCGGACCGTCCTCGGATGCCTCGGAGGCGGTGATGATCTGGCTCATCAGATCGTCACCGGGGTTGCGGCGCAACTGCCGCAGATGCCCGACCAGCCAATCGTTGAACCCCTGGACGGCCGCGCTCACCTCTTGGTACTGCGGCCAGGTCAGGCCGATGTCCAGGCTGGCGGCGCCGTGTTCGCCGAACTCCAGGACGCGGGACCGGTCGTGTTCGGGGACGCCGAGGATGTCACCGATGACGGTGACCGGCAGTTGCCCGCAGTACCGCGCCACGATGTCGACGGTGCCGGTCTCGGCCTCGAGGTCGTCAAGCAGCCGGTTGGCGGTGTCCTGCACCCGATCTCGCAGCGCCGCCACGGCGCGGGTGGTGAACACCGAGGACACCAGCTTGCGGTAGCGGGTGTGCTGCGGCGCCTCGACCGAGAGCATCGACGGCGGCTGGAGTGGGTGCAGCACATCGGGTTTGGTGCGGTCGATGACCCATTGCAGTGGCCCGGGCAGATTCGACCCGAGCGCCAGGACGCGGAAGTCCTCCGAGCGCAGGACGTCGCTGCAGACCTTGTGGTCGACGGACAGGTAGACCACTCGCCCTTTGACCAGCGGTCCCTGCGCGCGCAGTTCCTCGGTGAACGGGACCGGGTCGGCACGGATCGCGGGATCGGCGATCAACCGGCCCTGCGGGTCGCCCCGGCGGGCAAACCGAGTCGAGATCCCACGGACGAATCCGTGCATGGCCATCCAGTGGATACGTTCACGCATTGTCGCCATCATCACCCCTAACCGAATCGCGGTTCGGTACCTCGTTCGCAGCCTACCGAATTACAATTCGGTGTGGCAAGGATCCGAATACCAGCAGCACAGCGACGTGCGCGCATCCTCGACGCGGCCGTCGAGACCTTCGCCGAGCACGGCTTCGCCGAGGCCAAGATGCAGGACATCGCCAGCCTGGCCGGAGTGGTGCCCTCGGTGCTCTATGACCACTTCGGGTCCAAGCGCGAACTACATCTCGCCGTCATCGAGGAGCACGCCACCCAGCTGCGGGAGCACTCACTGCGCCGCGTCGAGGGCGCCACCCCGGAGGAGATGGTGCGCGCCAGCATCTCCAACTATTTCGAGTTCGTCGAGGCCGATCCGTTCATGTGGCGATTCCTGCACCGCGACCCGCCCGCCGACTCCGAGACCGCCAAGGTGGTCGAGGAGATCATCGGCCGCGGGACCGCCGCCATCGCCGATCTGATCCGACTCGGCGCCGGGGAGACCACATCCGTGCGCGGCATCACAGTCGACGATTCGGCGTGGATCCTGGCTCGGGCCACCCAATCTGCCTGCGATGGGGTCGCCACCTGGTGGTATGAGAACCGCGACGTACCGCGTGAGCGCGTCGTCGAGTTGGTGTCCATGTTGCTCTGGCAGGGCTTCGACGGGATGTTGCGCAACGGCGTCACCGGCCAACAACAGCTCTGACGGCTATCGTGGCGGTTCGACCACTCGCGCAGGAGGCGGAACGCTCATATCCCACGGACCCCGGCCCAGGACACCACAACGGTCGCGGCGCACCATTCACTGGATCGCCGCGCTGGGGGCTGCGGTCATGGTGGCGGGGTGTGGGCAGGCCATCCCGGTAGCTTCCCCGCCGGTCTCGACCGCCGCGGTGTCGAGCAGTCCGGACTGGTGCCCGAGCATCCTGCACCATGTCACCGACTGCGGGGTCATCCAGCGCCCCCTGCTCGACGACGCGCCCGAACTGGGCACCATCGACGTCGGCTATGCCCTGGTGCGCCACAGCGGTGACAATCCCGAACCGGCGGGCACCATCATGCCCAACCCCGGCGGCCCCGGCGTCCCGGTGATCGCGTGGGGTCCCGATGTCGCCGCCCTGACCCCGGGCGTCCTCGAGGACTACGACGTGCTGTTGATCGATCCGCGCGGGATCGGCGAATCCTCGCCGATGGACTGTGCGGTCGACGGTTTCGCCTTCGCCATCGGCACCCGGTCCGACCAGCGCGACGCCGTCGCCCAGTGCGCCGACCATCTCGGCCCCCGCGCCGGCGCCTACACCTCCGCGGCCACCGCCGATGATTTCGATGCGGTCCGCGATCATCTCGGCATCGACAAGGTGATCGCCTACGGCGCCTCCTATGGCACCTATCTGATGACGGTGTACGCCCAGCGCCATCCCGATCACGTGCAGTCGATCGTCCTGGCGGGTGCCTATCCGCTGCACTTCGACCCGCTGCAGCGGCCCAATGCCGAAGCGGTCGACCTGGCGTTGCACCGGATCTGCGATCGCAGCGGGGCCTGCGACGGCAACGTCGCGGTGGCCGATCTGCGGATGGTGACCGCCGCGCTGCGTGAGTCACCGATCACCGTCGACGACGCCCTGGTGACCGAGGGCGAGTTCGGCAACCTCGTCTTCGAGGGGGCCACCAGCGGGGTGGGTGCCGATCCGGACGGGACGACGGCGCTCGGCGAATTGCCCGCGGCACTGCACAGTTACGTCAACGGTGACGACGAGGCGCTGCGCGACCTGATAGCCGAGCTCGGCGTGCCTGGCTACACACCGGTGGGCGACGATCTGTACATCGCCATCTCGTGCAACGACTATCTACCGCTGTGGTCCACAAAATCCGATGAGACGCAACGGGAGAAGCAGTTCGAGAGCGCGGTCCGGGGGGCCGGTGATCTCGGCTCGTTCAGTGCTCAGGGCTTCGCCGAGGCGCAGCACGACGGCGGCGACATCTGCATCAAATGGCCGGCGGCGGCGCAGCACAAGCGGCCCGACCAGGTCCACACCCCGCTGCCCGACGTGCCGGTGCTGGTGTTGTCCGGTGACCTGGACGCCGTCACGCCTGATGCCAACGGTCTACTGACCGCCCGCCAGTTCCCGCATTCGACGTTCGTGACCGTGCCCAATGTCGGACACACCCCAGACAGCGAGCCCAGCGGGTGCGTCGCCGACATCATCGATCGCTTCGTGCGCTCCGGGTCGACCGGACCACTGGATTGCCTGGACGCCATTCCGCCGATCCAGGTCCAGCCCGTGACCGACTGACCGGGCTCAGCTGCAGAAGATCAGGAAGCAGTTGCTCCCCGGTGCGGCCGGGCCGCCGGGACCACCCGGACCGGACTGGCCGCCGGGACCTGAACTACCGCGACCCGAATCACCTCGGCCGTAGCCGGATTCACCACGCGGTCCGCCTGCGCCGGGGCCTGCGCCGCTCGGGCCGGCACTGGGGGCGCCACCGTTTCCGCCGCCGGGCCACTGCGGCAGCTGCGGCCACTGTGGTGGCTGCGGCTGCTGCGGTTGCGGCTGGGGACGCGTCGGTTGGGGCTGCGGTTGGGTCTGCTGCGGCGGTGTCCAATCCGGCCAGCCGGAGTCGTCATCGTCGTAGTAGTCGGGACGGTGCGGCTGCTGTTCCCACGGCGGTGTCCACACCGGCCACTGCGGGCGCGGCAGCACGATCACCGGCGGCGGCAGCACCACCGGCGGGATGAACGCAGGTGCGGGCGCCGGGGCCGGGGCGGCCGGAGCGGGGGCCGGCGGCGGGGCGGCCGGCGCGGGTGCCGGGGCCGGAGCCTGCGGGGCGGGCGCTTCGACATAGACCTGGCGCGGCGCAGGCGCCTGCTGCACCACGGGGATCGGAGCCTTGATCGTCTGGGCGACCTCGGGCGCAGGCGGCGGGGCGGGCTGGACCGGCAGCGCCTCTGGTGCCGGCGCCGGGGCCTGCATGCTGGGCGCCACCGCGGCCCGCGCGGGTGCGGGACGCTCGTCGGCGGTCGGGCGGATGCTCACGGCCAGCGAGATGGCCAGGGCCACCACGCCGACGACGAAGATCGACGCCATGGCGCTGCCGATCAGCAGGAACGGTTTGCGTTCCTCGTCGGCGGGCGGCTCGACGTCCAGTCCGGACAGGTCATCGGGGATCTCGGCGTAGCTGGGGACCGCGCTGGCCGCCAGCTGAGTGTCGGCGGTGTGCAGCGCCGAACCCGCGGTCGGGCCGTCGGGGTCCAGTGAGTAGGCCAACCCGACCGTCGAGGCCTCGTACATCGGTGCGGCGGCGGAGGCCAGGGCGGCACCGCGGGCCAGGGCGAATCCGGATTCCTCTGGTGCGCTGACCGGGATGTCGACCAGATCGGCCAGATGTTCCTTGACCGCGGCGACATCGATGCCCGAGCCCACCACGAACATGCCCTCGGGCGGGGTGTCCTGGCGGGCCACCGCGGCGGCCATATCCCCGAGGACGGCCATCGCGTCGGTGCTGTGCAGGCTGCGGCTGAGCACCTTGACCACCGAGCCGTCGTCACCGCGGACCACCGACAGCGTGGCGGTGTCGCGGTCGAGGAACAGCAGCGCGGTGGAGGCGTAGCCGACCGCGCGGCCGGCGGCCTGGGCCAGCGCACCCGCGGCGTGCAGTTCGGACACCAGCATCACGTCGGTGAGTCCGCGCGCGGCCAATGCGTCGCGCAGGACGGCCGCCTCGGTGTGGTCGGTCCAGGTGACGCCGATTGATTTCAGGTGATGCCCGCCGGCTTCGGCGCTCTCCTGCGTGCCGAGCACGGCCTCGACGACCTGCTCGGCCGCGCTGGGCGTTGCTGAACCCGCCGCGGCGCTGACGTCGAAAACGTCGTGATCGACGGTCGCGCCGTCGCCCTTCTCCCCTTCGACCAGCACCATCCGCACTGTCGTTGGTGTCAGGGACACACCAAGTACGATGTCCACTTACCCCTCCAAAGTGTTTGCTACATCGCTCGTTTTGTCGCAACCGAAACGTCGACACAAACCGGCAACTAGTTATTCATCGCCACGAGCAGCACCGTCGTTACATCCGGCGGCATTAGCTAGCGCATGAAACAAACCCTACGCGGGTTCAGCGCTGAGGGAAGTTCAGATACGAGCGCGACGGCGTCGGTCCGCGCTGTCCCTGGTACTTGGATCCGGCCTTGCTGCTGCCGTACGGATGCTCGGCGGGGCTGGTCAGCCGCAGCAGGCACAGCTGGCCGATCTTCATACCCGGCCACAGCGTGATGGGCAGGTTCGCCACATTGGACAGCTCCAGGGTGATGTGCCCGGTGAAGCCCGGATCGATGAACCCGGCGGTGGAATGCGTCAGCAAGCCCAGGCGACCCAGCGAGGACTTTCCTTCCAGGCGTCCGGCCAGGTCATCGGGCAGGGTGCAGCGCTCCAGAGTGGCCCCGAGCACGAACTCGCCCGGGTGCAGGACGAAGGGTTCGCCCTCCTTGGGTTCCACCAGCGTGGTCAGGTCGTCCTGGCGCAGCGCCGGGTCGATGTGGGTGTAGCGGGTGTTGTTGAACACCCGGAACAGACTGTCCAGGCGGACGTCGATGCTGGAGGGCTGGATCAGATCGTCGTCATGCGGGTCCAGCGCCAGCCGGCCCGCGGCGATCTCGGCGCGGATATCGCGATCGGAGAGCAGCACGCGGTGAGCCTAACCGCCGCGGGTCAGGGGCAGACGGCTGGCGCGTCCTCGCGGACGGGTTGGTCGGCCGGCAGCGTGTAGGTGACCACCGCATTGGCATCGTGCGGGCTGTCGTTGCGCACGACGTGTGGGACGCCGGCCGGGATGACGATGGCCTGGCCGGCGAGGTACGGGGTGGGGGCGCACTGGTCGGCGGTCTGCAGCGTGACGGTCCCGCCGGTGATGACGGTGTGCTCGACGCCCGGGTGGGTGTGCCAGCCGCTGCTCGCCGGTGGGTGCAGCAGGAGTTCCTGGACGTAGAGGGTGGTGGGGCCCGTCATCTGGATCTGCACCGGCTGGTCGCCGGTGCCGGTGGCCAGCTCGGTCCGCTCGATGTCACCGTCGGGCGGAGTGGCCGCGGCGAGCGGTGCGACGGCGATGCTCAGGCTTAGCGCGGCGGCCGAAGCGGCGGCGAGGCGTTTCATGGATCCCCCAGCTCGTGAATCGGTGTGGCCTGGGTGCTAGCCTTCCTGATCAAACAGGCCGATGTAGTTCAATGGCAGAACATCAGCTTCCCAAGTTGCCTGGTCACGTCCGGTGACGTTCACCTAGGGACACTCAAAGATGTTGCCTATCTGCATCTTTCACCACTCTTGCGTTCAGTGTCGATCATAGTCGTTTAGACACGTCTACGTACGTCGGTTGCAATATCGAGTGTGACAATCTCGCGCGACGAAAGGTCCTATTTTGGACTCGCGCTCATGGTCTCTTAGCGTTCATTAGTAAGCCCAACTAACCAAGGAGCACACCATGACCACACCCACCCCCGTCACGCTCACCACTCGCGAGGTCGCCGAGAAGGTCGGCACCGACCCGAAGACGCTGCGCGTGTTCTTGCGCGCGTCCAAGGACCATGAGGCTGTTGGCTCAGGATCGCGCTACGCGTTCGCCGCCAAGGACGTCGCGCCGATGAAGGCGAAGTTCGCCAAATGGGTCGATGAGCGCGAGGCTTCCAAGAAGTCGAAGCACGACGAATCTTAATCCGCCCGAACAGACGCAACCCGTCAGCCCCGTGCGTGGGCTTTCTGGCGACTATTCGGCGCGTGTTAATAGCTAGGTTGACTGTCCCGTGGGCTATCATTCACAGTTCATTTAGCGCAAACTGGGGGCACTGTGGCAAACGACGAACCTACATACACCACCGTTCCGGGTAGGTTGTCACCTCTGTTGAAGAAGATTCGAGAAACCGGGATTCCAGCAAAAGCCACCTCGTCTTGGTTGAAGACCATGGGTTTTGCCGGCGGCAATGACACGTCGATGTTGAGGGTTCTGCGCTATATCGGGTTGATAGATGCCAGCAGCGTCCCCACTCCAGCTTGGCAAGAGTATCGAGGGAACAAGCACAAAGCAGTGCTCGCCCGCGCGATAAAGACAGGCTATCAATCTCTTTACGCGGTATACCCGGATGCGCACACCCGCTCCAACGAAGATCTCGAGCACGTATTCAAGACCTCCACGTCGTCTGGCAAGGTTGTCGTAGACAAGATGCTGGCGACTTTCAAGGCTCTTGTCGCCGAGGCGGACTTCACCGCGGATGGCGGATCCGGCGCATCCACGCCCTCGGCTCAGGGAGGAGAAACACCCGCTGTACCGCAGGTCGAAACACCTCCAAACGGAGCGGTGGTCAGTCGGACCCCATCCACGTCGAATGGGCTGACCGTCAACATCAATGTCCAGTTGACGCTCCCCGAAGGCGCGGACGAGCAGACCTTTGAGGCATTCTTCAAAGCAATGAAGACCCATCTGCTTCCGGACCCCGAGTGACGTTGGGTGTAGAGGATTTTCGGCGTCGCGCCTCGAACTTCGAGCAGGCAGCTCACGTCCTCCTTGCGACAAAAGAGGCATCGCCATCTCGCATCGTGACTCTTACGGAGACGCGCAAGCAGATCACGATTCTCAATCTGAACCAGACGGAGCTGTTGAACGAGTCGATCCGCGCTATGGAGGCCAAGCTGTACAGGGCGGCGATAGTAATGGCCTGGGCTGCGTTTATGGATTTCCTCATCGAGAAGTTGGCGTCCGATAATCTGGTCGCTGTTCACACGGCGTATCCCAACTGGTCGCAGTGGACAACTGTTGACGATCTGAAAGAAAACGTCACAGAACATCAGTTGGTCGCGGTCGCAAACAAAGTCAAGCTTCTAAAGAAGTCCGAATTGAAGGCCCTACACGGGCTTCTGTCCAAACGCAACGAGTGCGCTCACCCAAGCGGGTACGTACCGACTCTCAATGAGGCGCTTGGCTACGTCTCTGAGCTTCTCAATCGCATACCGAGCATCAATCAGAAGTCGCCGACCTAGCTCAAGGGCTGGTGTGGCCATTGCTAGACAAGTCTAGATCGGCCTGAATGGAACTTCGGACGTCATGACCTGAACATTCGGATACTTGTCGTAGTGAACCTCGAAGTAATGCTCGAGCGACTTCTTTCGCAGTTCCATATTTTCCCCAGGTCCGACCGTGACGCCAGTGATGCACCCCGGGTGGAAGGACAGCCTGATACGAGGTATCAGCCCGATGTCGGAGGCAGAATGGAAGCAGCTGTCTGGGTCCCAGGTGTCATCCGGAGGATGGGAGACAATCCGAAACTCCCGCTCCTCATCGAAGGCTGGGTTCTTCATGACCGCGATGGCATTCTGAAGCTCAATCAGCGAGAACTCGTACGACAAGGAAATCACATCCCGCGTAGAACCCTCGGGTTCTTCGAGTTGCTCACCTATTGCGTCGGCGAAACGGTCGAGAATGCCCGCAAGGTAAACCGATGCCTCGTCTGGATGGTAAGCGATCTGCTGAAGTAGATTGAACTCACCGAAAAGATGAGCACCGTCAAGCCCTTTGAGCCGCACCGTTTTCCGCAGAAGCTTCGTGTCGAAGTGGATCGCGTATCCACCACGGCCCCCGTACCCCCGCCATTGACTCAGCTGGTCACCGACCTCCGATAGGCAGGTGACATAGGGTTGTTTCACCAATGATTGATGGTGAGACGACGTGAACTCCGAGCGCAAACGATTTATGCCCGCGACGACTTGGCGGCTGCTGCCAGGGTTCTCCATCGCAACTGCAGCAACAAGATCCGACGACGGTGCCAAAAGTTGTTCAATCTGCTTGACACCATGCTTCATTTCCTCAGCATCGTTTAGATAGCCGATGTGGGTCGCGAAAAGCGTGGAGCTGGCGAGAATGCCTTCTAGCCCGGACACCGTTGTGTAGTGATACAGCAAATCAGGTGTGGCATTAAAGCTACCAGGGAATGGGTATGACATGCTGCCTAGTGAACCATCTCTCGGCGATTCAAACAGCGCTCGAACTCTGACGCCCAACGCGTACACGCACGACGCACCACATGCGACGTAACGCGCAGACGCTCACGGGGACGTACAGACGCCCACGCAGCGCAGATGGCCACACGAGCGGGCGTGATTGTGGCACAGCGAAACCAAAGGAAGTACCGCCATTACAGGGTCGGTTTTGACGGTCGATGAAACTTTCCTTTTCAACTTTGGCGAAGCCGTACGCAGTGTGAGCGTCAAAGCCTCTACGAGGCGCTGTGGCACCCACCCCCCTCATCCCCCCAGGTAGCGACGGCACACGCGCACACGCGCTCACGAGCGACGTCGGTGTGGTCAGTCGGAGAACTGTTCGATGTTCCCGGGCAACGCGTCGGTGGTTTCGATGAACGTAAAGGCCAGCGACACAGCACGTTGCGCGAGCCGAAGAACTTCGTCGTCGTTGCCATCAACAAGTTCGCAAAGTTCATCAAACAATTGTTCAAGTTGTTGCGACACACACGCAACGTACGCAAGTTCATCGACACGGGTCATGTCGAAGTTCAATGCGTCGTTCACGCGCGCGATCATCGAATCACTCATGCTCGATGTTACAAGACCGCGCATCGTGTAGGCAATCAAACCTGTTGGCGCACAGTGCGACTGTGAGATGCCGGTGATGCCTGCAAGGTCATCGCGTCCACCAAGAAGGCAACGCATCGAGGAGTTGGACACGTTGCCTTCGAGGTCGGCGCACCACGGCGAATGATGCAGCGCGAGTTATGCGACTTCGAGATACTGCGCAGCCTGAGCTTCGAGCAACCCGGCACCGAAGCGGAACGAAGCCCGCAGTGCCACCGAGATCGAGTTGAAGTAGAAGTCATCGGACCGAGCGAGTTCCACGTTCGTATACGCAGACACGACGTAATTCTTGTCCAGTACCAGAACACCATCAGACGGCAATGCGTTCGTGGTCAAAACCGGAATGCCCAACAGCGACTTCTCTCCCGGCTGCGTGCCTGCGCCCAAGAGGCTTTCGTTCGATCCGGTCGCCTTCTTGATCTGACGCAGAGTCGCGTACGCGGCGGGATGCGCCAGGATGTGTGTGGCCACACCACCGGGCAGTGCTTCCATCTGCGATACCGCGTCGATCAGTGCGTCGAGGTCACCCCGACAGTGGGCCGGCGTCGGTGGCATAGGCCAACAGTCCCGCAGGCGGGAACTCCGCAGGCGATACCGGCGCAGGCTGCGACAGAAACGCGGTGTCGGCCTTGAAGATGAGCGACCGCCGCATCTCGTGACTGATGCCGGTGGCCGCTCGGTCGAGAACGACCCGAAATCAGCGATGTCACGGCGCACGCTGCCGGTCCCAGATCGCCTGGTGGTCGCCTTGCAAGCTGCGCGTGATCGTCAACGCGACGAACGCACCGAGGCGGGCCTTGCGTACCGCTCAGGCGCCTATGTCGTATCCAACGAGATCGGTGACCCGTACTCCCCCGCCGTGTTGTCTCGCTACTGGCGCGATGCGCTGGCCCGGTGTGGGATGAGGCACCTCAAACTGCACGGTGCCCGACACACCGCCGCGACGTTGATGCACCTAGATGGGGTTCCCACCGCGGTGATCGCCGCTTACATCGGACACAATGATCCTGCCCTGACCATGAGGTTGTATGCTCACAGCAGGACGACGCCCTGAGCGCCGCTGCGAACTCATTGCAACACTGAGTGTGACATCGACATGCCACGCCCAAGGTCAGCGAGTGCGTATGCGCAGGTCAGAGACCTACTGCCGATGTAGTTCAATGGTAGAACATCAGCTTCCCAAGCTGAATACGCGGGTTCGATTCCCGTCATCGGCTCCACAGATGTTCAACAGAAGCGCGAGCAACTACTTCAGGCTGTCGATTCTCGTCCGCAGCATCTCGGCAAGCCGCTCGGTTTCCCGGTCACCGAAGCCGATCTACTCACATCACCCCCGGCAGTGCTCCGTGGCGTCGATAACGGCGTCGCCCGTCCTGGGGACCACGCCTTGCCGCACTCCGTATGCCTGCGATTCCATGCATAACACGTCGCGCGGCTACTCCATGCTCAACGCTCGGGGCGCGCAGTCCGGCGGCCGGGTGGGCGGTCACCGCGGCAGGACGTGCGGGTTCAATATTCCCGCCGGATCGAAGGCGGCTCGGATCCGCTTCATGGTGTCGATATCGTTCGCGCTGCGCCCCAGCTCTATCCACGCTGCCTTCGCATGCCCGATACCGTGTTCGGCGCTGATACTGCCCCGGTAGTCGGCCACCTTCCGCAGCACGAGATCGGTGATGGCGTGCTGCTTTTCGACCGGTACGTCGAGCACGTTGACGTGGACATTGCCGTCGGCGATATGCCCGAAGCAGATCGCGCGGACGTCGGGGTGCTCGGCCCGCAGCCGGGAATCCAGCGTGGTGAAGAAGTCCGCGAGGAATCGCAGCGGCACGGATACATCCAATTTGACTGCCGGCGTGCGTGATTCCGCCGAGATCGACTCGGTGTGCCGCTCCCGGTACTGCCACAACTTGCGTGCGGGTCCCGCCTCCAACGTGGCGTCCAAGACGGCGTCGGCGTCCTCGGTGAACAGCGCCGATAACGCGTTCTCCGCCTCGCCCGCACCCGGAACTTCCAGCAGCAGATAGATCGGCGCGTCGTCACCGAACGGCGCGCGGAGTCCGGTGTGCCTGCACACCAGATCGACTCCCGCTGCGGTCATGAACTCCGCGGCCTCCAGCCGCAGGCCGTGGCGCTGCACCCGGTCCAACAACACCAGCGCCGCGTCCACCGATGACAGGGCCACCAGCGCCACCACCGTCTGCGGCACGGGGACCACCAGACGCATCAGGACCCGGGTGATGACGGCGAGCGTCCCCTCCGATCCGGCCAGCAGGCCGGGCAGGTCATAGCCGACGTTGTCCTTGGTCAGCTCTTTCCACCGGGTCACGACGCACCCGTCTGACCGGACCGCCTCGATACCGAGCAGCTGAGCGCGGGTGGCGCCGTTCTTGATGACGCGCACCCCGCCGGCGTTGGTGCCCACGATGCCGCCGAGGGTGGCCGAGTCGCGCGAGGCGAGGTCCACACCGAGATCGAGGCCGAGCTCGCGGGCCGCCTGCTGTGCCCGCGCCACGGTCACCCCGGCACCCGCCGCCAGCGTGCGGCCGACAGGATCGACATGCTCGATCTCGTCGAGGCGCCGCGTGCTCAACACCAGCTCACCGCGCATCGGCACCGACCCACCGACCAGACCGGTGTTACCGCCCTGGGGCACCACCGGCACGCCGTGGTCATGGCAGACGCCAAGGACGGCAGCCACTTCCGCGGTGTTGGCCGGCCGCACCACGACGTCGGTGTGCCCCTGGAATCGCCCGGTCCAGTCGGTTCGATAACTGGCGATCGTCTCAGGATCGGTGAGAACATGTCCGCGACCGACGATGTCGACCAGTTCGCCGACGATCTCGGCTGCCGTGCCCGTCATTCCGGACCTCGCTTCTCCAACAGCCTGCCGGCGTGATTCTTGGTGAACTCCCCGTCGAGCAATGCGGGCGTGCCGTTGACCAGTACCGTGCAGACACCCCGGGCGAGCTGCCACGGGTCATCGTAGGTCGAAGTGTCCGTGACCGAATCGGGGTCGAGCACCACGATGTCGGCGGCCGCGCCGAAGGTCAGCGAGCCGCGGTCGGTGATGCCGATGCGGGAGGCGGGCAGCGTGGTCATCTTGCGGATCGCCTCTTCCAGCGGCATGGCCGGCTGGTCGCGCACGTAGCGGCCGAGCACGCGCGGGAAGGTGCCGAAGCTGCGCGGGTGCGGCTTGCCCGGACCGACGGGGGCGAGCATCCAGCCGTCGCTGGCCACCGACACCCACGGGTGGGCCAGCACGGCGCGGACGTCGTCCTCACTCATCGCGTGGTTGATGATGGTCACCGAACCCCCATGCGCGGCAAGCGCATCCAGAGCCGCCTCGGCGGCGTCCACGCCGCGATCGCGCCCGATCTGCGCGATCGACCATCCCACGTAGCGGTCGAACTCGCCGGGCGCCAGGTCGGCGATGACGACGCCGTCGGGGTCGATATCGCGTCCGAACCGGGATCGCAGCTCCTCGGCGATCCGGGCGCGCTGCACCGGGTCGGCCAGCCGGGCCAGCAAGCCCGGGCGGCCACCGTCGACGGCCCACTTGGGCACGCGGGAGAACAGGTCGGTGCTGGAGGCGGTGTAGGGGTAGACGTCGGCGGTGACATCCACGCCGCGCGCGCGGGCGGCGTCGATCAGTTCGAGGGCGCCGTCGACCGTCCCCCAGTTCTCCGGGCCCATGGCCTTGAGGTGGGAGATCTCCAGCCGCGCACCCGCACGCTCGGCGGTGTCGATCGCCTCTCGCACCGCCTCGACGAGTTCGGATGTCTCACTGCGCATATGCGTCGAGTACAGCAGATCGCACGAGGCGGCCGCGGAGACCAGGGTGATGAGTTCCTCGGAGTCGGCGAACAGACCCGGGATGTATATCAACCCGGTGGAGAAACCGACCACGCCGGGGTGTTGCGCCGATTCCTCTATCAGCGAGCACATTTCGCGGAGTTCGGCGGCGTCGGGGGCACGATCCTGCTGGCCCATGACGGCGACACGTAGGGCGTTGTGCCCGACCTGCAGGCCCACGTTCACCGCGGGACCGGCCGCCATGACGGCCGCACCGAAGCCGGCCGCATCGGTCCAGTCCCAACTCAGCGGGAAGTCGCGAAACGCCGTGGACAGCCGTGCCTCTTCCGGGTCGCGGACCGGAAACGGCGACTGGCCGCAGTTGCCGGTGACCAGCGTGGTCACGCCTTGGGCGATCGCGGTTTCGGCGGCCGGGTGGCCGGCGACGGTGAAATCGGCGTGCGAGTGCAGGTCGATGAAACCGGGCACGACGACACGATCGGTGGCGTCGATCCGGGTGGTCGCCGCATACGGGCCCGGCCCGATGGCAGCGATGGTGTCACCGGTCACGGCGACATCCGCTCGTTCGGCCGGGCGGCCGGTGCCGTCGATCACTCGTCCGCCGGTGATGACGATGTCATATGTGATGTCGTGATTCATGTTGGCACCTATCGGGTTTCGACGAACATGATGGCGATGTACATGAACACCGCGGGGATGAGCAGCGCCCAGCCGGTGAGCAGGATGTTGCGCAGGCTCAGCGATCGGGCCAGACCCATGACGCCGACCATGTTGGCGTTCGGGAACGGTCCGTAGGTGTCGGCCTTTGACGCGAACAGCAGGACCACCACCCAGGTTCCGGCGCTGACGCCGAGCGCACCGGCGAGTTCACCGAACAGCTTGTCCAGCAGGACGACCTGCGGCGCGGTCGCGCCGGGCACGCCTACCCACCCCAGCAGAGCGATGAGCAGCGCGAAGGGAAATGCGCCGAGGTGCTCGAGTCCGCCGCCGTAGGTCGCCAGGACCACGCCGAACGGGTCGATGCGGTTCATCGCGTTGAACAGCACGGCGAGTAACCAGAACAGCAGGAAGATGTTCATCAGCGCCGCCGCACCGGCGTAGACGCGACCGGCGACCTCGACCGGCGAGAGGCCACCGGCCAGCCCGGTGATGATCGCCAGCACCGGCAGTGCGAGCAGCGGAAAGCTGGTCCCCGCCGAGGTGATGGTCGCGTACAGCACGCTGATGATCAGCCCGACGGAGAACACGATCGTGGCCCGTGATGCGTGCGGGTGCTGGATCTGATCGTCGGTGCCGATCTCGTCATCGCGGTAGAAGTCGTCCTCGATTTCGGTGCGGCGCTGCATCCACGGCACCACGATCAACCCGACGATCAGGGACAGCACAGCCAGCGGCCCGGCGCCGTAGGCCACGTATTGCAGGTATCCGACACCGGCGGCGTCCATCACCGCGATGTTCGAGCCGGCGAACGGGGCCAGTGCCAGTCCCGCGCAGCCGCCGATGAAGATCGTCGACGTCAGCGCCGAGCGGGTGAAGCCCAGCTTCGCCGCGATCGGCAGCAGCAGCGGTACCGCGATGGCGAGTGCGCCGGCCAGCGTGCCCAGTGCCGACACCAGGATCAGGCACGAGAGCATCATGCCCAGAGTCACCGCGGTACGGCTCTTGTCACCGGCGACGCGCATGACCGACTGCACGATGCGGCTCGCCACACCAGTGGTGCGCAACACCTCTGCCAGTCCGGCCCCGAGCAGGATGATCAGTCCGATCATGGTGACCTGGTCGCCGAGGGACTCGCCGAGGATCTCCCCCGCCGCGGCCGGCGTCGGGAGCAGGATCAGCAGCGCCGATGCCACCGACACCACCGTCGAGATGACGATGTCCATTCCGCAGAGTGCGAGAACGGCGTAGGTGGCCAGCGGAAACAGGCCCCACATGGTGGGACCGTCGACGGTGACGCCGATGACGATCGATACGAGCAGCGCCGCCACCGCGGCGACGTTGAGAATCCGGTCACGTCGGCTCCCGGTGGTCGGCTGCTCAGCGTGGTGCGGATCGGTGCTGTACGGCGCCGCCCCGACATGGGCACCCCCGTTGCGGTCTTTCTCACTGCCGTTCATGGCTCTCCCTGCGTCGCGGCCCTCTGTGGTGATAGGTCCCAGCAAAAGGCCGATCGGCGAGGTGATCGCGCCCATGCAGGAATCCGTCAGAATCACTCCATCTACGGTGTTGCCATGCAGGATTTCGTCGACGAAACCGATCTGGCCCTGCTCAATGCACTCCAGGTGGCTCCGCGCGCATCCTGGACGGTCTTGGGTCGCGCCCTGGATCTGGATGCCGCCACGGTGGCGCGCCGGTGGCGACGTCTCCAGACCGAGGGATACGCCTGGGTGACCTGCGGGGTCGGACCGCCGCGACACAACACGTTCTGCCTGGCCTATATCGAGATCGAATGCGCGCACGGACAACTCGACGTGGTGCAGGACACGTTCGCGGGCCAGCCCGAGGTGGTCTACATCCATCACGTGACCGGGTACCGCGGACTGCTCATCGTCGTGGCGCGACGCTCGCCGGTCGAGATCTCCGCCTACATCCGCGACACGATCGAGCCGATGCCGGGGATTCGCAGCTTCCGCGCCGAAATCCGCACCGCCGGCCACGTCGAGCCGGGCCGCTGGCGCCTGCGCAGCCTGGACCCGGACCAGCAACGCGCGCTCGACACCGGAACCGATTCGGAGGACCGCGCCCACAACATCCGGCTGGAACCGGTGGACCAGCGGATCTACCAACTGCTTCACGAGGACGGCCGGATGTCGTACACCGCGATCGCCGAACGCACGGAGATCAGCGAACCGACCGCGCGGCGACGCACCGATCGCCTGCTGAGCAGTGGGATCCTGCGGTTGCGGTGTGAGGTTGTGCAATCGGTCTCCGGGTGGCCGGTATCGGCTGTCCTGTGGGCGGCCACCCCGCCAAAGCACCTGGAGAGCACCGTGCAATCCCTCTCGGCGCTACCGCAGGTCCGGTTGTGCTGCAGCCTGACCGGCCCGCGCAATCTGCTGCTGATGGTCTGGTTGCGTTCCCTGGACGCCCTGCCCGCGCTCGAGCGCACCCTGCAGGAACGCGCGCACGAATTGACCGTCGTCGACCGTGCCATCTGCCTGCACACCGCCAAACAACTCGGCCGCCTGTTGAATCGGCAGGGGCGCGCGACCGCGCATGCTCGGAGCACCCTGGAAGCCTTTCCGGTGCTGTGAAACTCGACTCGACTCGCTTCTGTGACAGGCTGGAGGAATGCCGGAGAGCAGACGCAGTACCGCGGAATTGATCGTGGAGTGTTTGGAGAACGAGGGCGTCACCCACGTGTTCGGAATCCCCGGGGAGGAGAACATCCGACTGATCGACGCGTTGTCCCGGTCGTCGATCGAGTACGTGCTCACCCGTCATGAGCAGGGCGCCTCCTTCATGGCGGAGGTGTACGGCCGGCTCACGGGGAGGGCCGGGGTGTGCTCCGCGACGTTGGGTCCCGGCGCGATCAATCTGCTGCTCGGCGTGGCCGACGCGACCACCAATTCGGCTCCGGTGCTGGCTCTCTCGGCGCAGGTGGGGATGCAGCGCAGCTACAAGGAGTCGCATCAGAGCGTCGACCTGGTGTCGATGTTTGCGCCCGTCACCAAGTGGTCGGCGCTGGTGGCGACGCCCGAGTCGGTTCCCGAGATGGTCCGCAAGGCGTTCAAGCTGGCCCAGACCGAGCGGCCCGGCGCGGTGTACCTCGCCGTTCCGGAGAACGTCGAGGAGGCGGACGCCCCCGCCGATTCCTCTCCGCTGCGTGTCAACGTGCCGCGCCCGGATGATCCGTCGGCCGCGCAGATCGCACGCGCTGCCGAGATTCTGCGGGCTGCGCGCAATCCTGTCCTGCTCGCCGGACACGGCGCGGTGCGCAGTGACGCGTCGGCCGCGGTCCGTCGGTTCGCCGAGTCGCTCGGCATACCGGTCGCCACGACGTTCCACGGCAAGGGTGTCGTACCCGACGACCACCCCCTCGCGCTGGGGGCCGTCGGATTCATGCGCCACGACTATGTGAACTTCGGATTCGACCAGGCCGATGTGATCGTCGCCGTGGGCTACGAGTTGCAGGAGTTCGACCCGGTCCGGATCAATCCGCGCGGGGACGCCAAGATCATTCACGTGCACCGGTTTCCGGCCGAGGTCGACGCCCACTACGACGTCGCCGTCGGCTTGCATGCCGATACCGCCCGCAGCCTCGACGCGCTGGCTGCGGCCATGGGGACTGACCGCCCGGACTCGTCCGGTGACGAACGCATCCGGGGCTTGCTCGCCGCCGAACTCGACCGCGGGCGCGCCGACGACAGCTTTCCGCTGACCCCGGCACGAATCGTCGCCGACACGCGCGCAGCGCTCGACCGGGACGACATCGTGTTGGTCGACACCGGCGCCCTCAAGATGTGGATGGCCCGGCTGTACCCGACCTATGAACCCAACACGTGCCTGATCTCCAACGGACTGTCGACCATGGGGTGGTCCGTGCCCGGCGCCATCGCCGCGAAGATCGCGCGCCCCGGGGCAAAGGTCCTCGTGGCGACCGGTGACGGATCGTTCCTGATGAACTCCCAGGAGATCGAGACCGCGTTGCGCGTCGGCACTCCGATGGTGATCCTCGTCTGGGTCGACGATGCCTACGGGCTGATCAGTTGGAAGATGGACCTTGAGATCGGCCACAATGTCGACACCCGCTTCGGCAATCCCGACTTCGTCTCGTACGCCGAAAGTTTCGGTGCTCGCGGCTATCGCATCTCCACCGCAGAGCAGCTGCTGCCCACACTGCGCGAAGCGCTGGCAGCCGACACCGTCAGCGTCATCGCGTGCCCCGTCGACTACCGCGCCAACAGCGCCCTGATCGCCTCGCTGGGCGAGCTGGACGAGTCCTGGTCCTAGCCGGCATCGTCGAGTGACCCAGCTGTCGCACGCACGCCGGCAAGGACGATTGCCGTCACCCGGCGGGCGTCGTCCCTGGTGAATGTGCGGGCGCCACGGCTGGCGAACAGTTGCACGGGCCCTGAAAGTATCGCGGCGATCAGCGCGAGGTCCGTCGCGGGTAGTTCACCGCGATCCACCGACGCCTGCAACCGGTCCTTCACCATCACCACGCGACGGTCGAAAACCTCGTCCACGACGGCCCGCAGCTCGGGGTTGTCCCGGGCTACGGTCACAATGCTCAGCATCGCGCGCCCGCGCGGGCTTTCGGTGGCGACGGCGAGGGCATCGAGGAAGTCGACCAGGTCCGCGTCCAGGTCGCCCGAATCATGCAGGGGCGCCACGTCGTCGCCGAAGCTGACAAGTGCATCGGCTATCAGCGTCGCTCGATTCGGCCAGTTGCGGTACACGGTCGTCTTGTTGACCCCGGCGCGCTCGGCGATCTGTTCGTAGCTCAAGCCCCCGACACCCTCTCGGGCGATGAGTTCGACGACAACCTCGATGATCTGCCGGCGAACCCGGGCCGAACGGCCACCCGGGCGCCGGCTCGGTTCGGCATTGTCTTCCACCTTCGACCCCCTAGAGCGGCTGGGCCGCGCGCAGCCGGGTGTTGCGCGCCTCGATGGCCTCCCACGTGGCGGGCAGAATGATATCGGCTCCGACGGAGGCGAATTCCTGTGCCGCCGACACTTCCGGACGCATCCGCTGCTCGTAGCTACTGAACACCTCGTCGAGATCGGTGCCGCGGCGCAGCTCTTCGGTCAGCGTCCATGCCCCGAGCAGGGCCAGCGAGGTGCCCCGTCCGGCCATCGGCGTCGCGCAATGCGCGGCGTCACCGATGAGCACGACCCGGTCGCGGTGCCAGGACGGCATCTTTATCTGGGCGAGCGCGTCGAAGTAGAGTTCGGGATCGCGTTGCGCCGCATCGATCAGCTCCGGCACCTTCCAGTCGTCGACGCCGGCGAAGGCGTCGGCCAGGATGCGTTTCTGTGCGTCTAGGTCGTGATAGTCGTAGTCGAGCGGCTCGGAGCGAAACTCGAACAGTGCCAAGGCCTTGTCTCGATAGCGGGCCACGCCGGCCATCAGCCCGGGCAGGTTGAGCACCTCGGAGGTGCGGTTGCCCGGCGTCGATTGTTCGGGCGCCTCGGCAATCGCGACGTACATGCCGAGATGCTCGGTGAAATCTTGCTCCGGCCCGAATACCAGTCGGCGCACCGCCGAGTGCGCCCCGTCGGCGCCGACGACGAGGTCATAGACGCCGTTGCGACCGGAGGCGAAGCCGACCGACACCCGGTCACCATCGTCGTCCACGCGTGTGACCGATTCTCGGAATCGCAGGTCCGCCGTCGTGGGCAGGGCCGCGCGCAGGATGTTCATCAGATCCTCGCGAGGGATCTCGACGTCCTCGGGCGACTCGTCGATCTCGTCGCGCACCAGGTGGGCGACGACCGCACCGGACCGGTCGAGGAACGCCGTCTGCTCGGTCATCGTGATGCGGTGTGCATGTACGGCGTCGAGAATGCCCATGCTGCGCGCAGTGTCGAGAGCAGCGCCGCGCACGTCGATCGGCGAGCCGTTGACGCGCAGATGACCGGCCCGCTCGATCACCTCGACATCGTGCCCGGCCCGCGCCAGATCTATCCCCGCGCTCAGACCGGCCACGCCGGCCCCGCTCACCAAAATACGCATTGCCAAACCCTTCGAACCGCAGTCAACCCACTATAGCCACTTTTTGTTGCTTTAGTGGGTGCCTGGTACGTCAGGGTGCGCCCAGCCCTCCCCCGTACATCGGTGTGCTGACGCTGGTCCCACCCTCGTCCACCATCGGCCCGCCGCGGTACTCCCGCAGGTACTCCGCATGCCAGCGCGGCCAGTCCAGATAACACTCCCCGGCAACCGTCCGATAGCGCCGGTACTGCCCCCGCGCGGTCCGCAACGAGCGCCGGGCCTCCCGCGCCGCCCGCATCGCCGCATGCTTGGCCGTCCGCTCCTGGGCCGCGCTCAGTGGCACCGGAGGGTCGCTGAAGATCCGCCGATCGAACATGTCGTTCAGTCTATTGAGCCGGCGCGGACCCGACGGCAGCCTCGGTATTGCGCGGATGGTGACAGGCCGCCGCGTGCGCCGGCTCCCGCTCGAGCAACGCAGGTTCCTCGTCGGCACAGATGTCGGTCGCCCACCTGCACCGGGTACGGAAGCGGCATCCCGACGGCGGATCGATCGGGCTGGGCACATCACCGTCGAGGATCAGGCGCTCGCGCGCCGCGTTGCGGCGAGGGTCCGGGATCGGGACCGCAGACAGCAGCGCCCCCGAGTACGGATGGAACGGATGGTCGTAAAGCTCGTTCGCCGGGCCCGTTTCGACGATCTTGCCCAGGTACATCACTGCAACCCGGTCCGATACGTGCCGCACCACGCCGAGATCATGCGCCACGAACAGATACGACAAACCGAACTCGTCCTGCAGATCCTCGAAAAGGTTGATGATCTGGGCCTGCACCGACACATCGAGCGCGGAGACCGGCTCGTCGGCGATGATCAGCTTGGGCCGCAGGGCCAGCGCGCGGGCGATCCCGATGCGTTGCCGCTGACCGCCGGAGAACTCGTGCGGGAACCGGTTGTAATGCTCGGGCGCCAAACCCACGCGGTCCAGCAGGTCCTGCACCTGGCGTTTCACCTCGCCGCCGCTGGCCAACCCGTGCAACTCGATGGGGTCCCCGATGATCTGACCGATCCGCTTGCGCGGGTTGAGTGAGGCATACGGGTCCTGGAACACCATCTGGATATCCCGTCGGATCGGCCGCAGGTCCCGGCGGGACCGGCCGACCAGTTCCTGACCTTGGAAGCGCACCGATCCCGAGGTGGGCGCCATCAGCTGCAGGATCAGCCGGCACAGCGTCGACTTGCCACAACCGGATTCGCCGACCAGGCCCAGGGTCTCGCCTTCGCGCAGGGTCAAGCTCACCCCGTCGACGGCCCGCACCCGCGCCACCTCCCGCTCGATGATCGCGCCGGCCTTGATCGGGAAATGCTTGACCAGATCGGTGACCTCCAGCAGCGGCTCGCCCGGACTCACAGTGCCACCGGCTTACGTAATCCGATGCGCCCGTCGACAAGCCGCAGGGCGGTCTTCTGTTCCGGGTCCAGCCAGCACCGGTCCCGGTGCCCGGCAGCGCCGTCATCGAGGGTGAGTGCGGGCAGCTGTACGCAGGCATCGAAGACGTGCGGGCAGCGCGGGGCGAATCGGCAGCCCGACGGCGGTGCCAACAATGACGGCGGGGCGCCGCCGATATGCGGTAACCGCGAATGCTGCGGCGCGTCAAGCGGTGTGAGTGAACCGAAGAGCCCCCACGTGTAAGGATGTCTGGGGTCGTAGAAGATGTCGTCGACGCCGGCATCCTCGACCACCTGTCCGGCGTACATCACCAGCACGCGGTCCGCGACCTCGGCCACCACGCCGAGATCATGGGTGATCAGCACCACCGCCAGCCCACGTTCGGCGTTCAATTGGGCTAGCAGGCGCAGGATCTGGGCCTGGATCGTGACGTCCAACGCCGTCGTCGGTTCGTCGGCGATCAACACCTCCGGCTCCAGCGACAGCGCCATGGCGATCATGACGCGCTGCCGCATCCCCCCGGAGAACTCGTGCGGGTAATCCTTCACGCGGCGTTCGGGATTGGGGATGCCGACGGTGCGCAGCAGCTCGACCGCCCGGTCGCGCGCCTCGGCACGGGAGACCGCGCGGTGCGCGCGGATCATCTCGGTGATCTGGTCCCCCACCCGATACACCGGATTCAACGATGTCATCGGGTCCTGGAACACCATGGCGATGTGTTCGCCTCGCACGCCCTGTAATTCACGGTCGTCCAGTTGGGTCAGGTCGCGCCCGTCGAACCGGACCGCTCCACCGATGGTGGCGTTCGGCGCACGGGTCAGTCCGATCAGGGTCTGTGCGGTGACACTCTTACCGGAGCCGGACTCCCCGACGATGGCCAGCACCTCACCGGCCTCCAGGGCGAAGGACACCCCGTCGACCGCGCCCACCACACCGTCCTGAGTGGCGAAGCTGACCCGCAGGTCCTCGACTTCGAGTATCGGACTCATACCGGTGCCGCCTCTCCGAGCCGGATCCGTGGATCAAGGAATGCGTAGGCCACGTCGACCAGGGTGTTGAACAGCACGATGAAGAACGCGCCGAACATCGTGACCCCGATCAGCGGCGGCAGGTCCAGCGTGCCGATCGCCTGTCCGGCATACAGTCCGACACCGTTGAGGTTGAACACCGTCTCGGTCAGGATTGCCCCGCCGCCGACGACGACACCGAAATCCAGCCCGAACAACGTGACGATGGGGATCATCGAATTGCGCAGCACATGTTTGATGCGGATCTGCCGTTCGCTGATGCCCTTCGCCCGCGCCGTGCGCACGTGGTCTTCGTTCATCACGTCGAGCATGTTGGACCGCAGCACCCGACTGTAGAAACCGACGTAGAGCACGGCAAGGGTGAGCCACGGCAAGATCAGGTGATACGCCCAGTCCAGTGGGTCCTTGGTCAGCGGAACGTAACTACTGGTGGGGAACAGCTCGGCCTTGAAGCTCAAGTAGTACAACAGGATTGCGGCCAGCCAGAACACCGGCATCGATATGCCGACCAGTGAGAGCACGGTCAGCGCACGGTCGGTGAACTTGCCGGCGTGCACGGCGCTGAGGTAGCCGAACCAGATCGCCAGCGCCATCCACAGCACCGCGGCGCCGATGCACAGCGACAGCGTCGCAGGCAGACCCTTCCATATCTGCTCGACGACATTCTGCGAGCTGGCGTAGGAGGTCAGCTGACCGGTGAAGATCTGCTTCATCATCGTCAGGTACTGCACGTAGAGCGGCTGGTCGAGTCCCAGATCGGCACTGACCCTGGCGATCAGTTCCGGATCGGCGTTCTTCCCGGCAATGCGGGCCGCCGGGTCGGAATTGGGAATCACGTTGAAGATCAGGAACACCAGCACCGATATCGCGAACAGCACCCCGACCATGCCGACGAGCCGCCGCACCACAAATCGCAGCATCTCAGTGCTCCAACCGGATCATGGCCCGTGGATCCAGGGCGTCGCGTAACCCGTCGCCGAACACGTTGAGCGACAACACCGTCAACACGATCATCAAGCCCGGCACGATGGTCAGGTGCGGGGCGGTGTAGATCGTCTGGTACCCGTCGGCGATCATCGTGCCCCATGAGGCGTTGGGCGCTCGCACACCCGCGCCCAGGAACGACAATGCCGACTCCAGCAGCATGTTGTTGGCGATGTTGAGGGTGAAGAACACGATGATGGTCGACACGACATTGGGCAGCAGTTCACTGACCATGATGCGCACCGGGCCCTTACCCTGTGCCACCGCCGCCTCGACGAACTCCTTCTCCCGCAGTGCCAGGATCTCACCGCGGATCGGACGTGCCATATAGGGCACGTACACCAGCCCGATGATCATGATCGGGATCCACAACGAGTCCCCGGCGATCTGGAATGCGCCGATCTTCAATCCACCCAGAGCCAGTGCGGTGCCCAGGGCGATGCCCAGCAGCAGCACAGGAAAGGCCCACACCACATCCATCACCCGCGACAGCGTCGCGTCGATCCATCCGCGGTAGTAGCCGCACAGCAACCCGACCAGCACGGCCAGGACGGTGGTGATGGCCGCCGCGGCGACACCGATGAAGATCGACGTCCGCCCGCCGTACATGAGGCGCACCATCACATCGCGGCCGTTCTGGTCGGCGCCGAGCAGGTATCTACCGTGCAACCCGGGACCGACCGGCGTGCCGTCCGGGGACACCACATCGACATCGCGGCCGTCGATCTGCACGGTGTCGGTGATGTGGTTCTCGTTCGGCCCGGTCTGGGCGACGTGATCGGCCCACAGCGGGGCGGCCAGGCAGAACAGCACGATCAGCACGAACAACGCTCCGAAGGCAAGACTGATCCTGTTGCGCCGCAGGCGGAGCCAGGCCAGATACCACGGACTACGCCCACGGATCTGCTCCGCGGGAACACCGGGGGGAACAACGGGTTCCCCCGGCGCCTCCACCGAGTCGGACGGGGTGGTCATACCTACTTCAGCGCCAGGGCCGACCAGTCCTGATTGAACAGGAGATGGTGGTAGGTCTTGTCGAAGTCGATGCGGTCGGAGACGAACGTGGTGAACTGCTCGTTACCGTAGGGCGCCCAGGCCGCCTGTTCCATATAGGCCTTGTCCAGCGCTGCGTACTGCGCCTCGGTGTCCCCCTCGGTGAGTTGCTTGGTCAGCAGTTCGTCCATCTTCGCGTCCAGTTCGGGATAGGACGCCCGGGAGAA
This sequence comes from Arthrobacter sp. SLBN-53, assembly GCF_006715585.1. Taxonomy (NCBI): domain Bacteria; kingdom Bacillati; phylum Actinomycetota; class Actinomycetes; order Micrococcales; family Micrococcaceae; genus Arthrobacter; species Arthrobacter sp. SLBN-53. Next base: position 3,344,909 of record NZ_VFNN01000001.1, on the reverse strand, counting down.
GTTGTTGCCGTTGGTCGGCAGGATCGCCGCGCTGTTGAGCAGCGGCCGGAAGAAGTCGTCCGGGTGCGGGAAATCCTGGAACCAGTTGCCGAAACCGGTGTCCAGATCGGGGGTGGACTGATTACCGATCGTGGTGAAGTAGACATCACCGGCGAGCACCTTCAGCGTCGCGTTGAAGCCGAGCTGGTTGAGCACATCGTGGTAATACTCGCCGATCCGTTTACGGTCGGGCTCGTCATTGGTCCACACCGTGATATCGCGGTCGGCCGGGTTCGCCTCGGCCAGAAGCGCTCTGGCCTTGTCCATATCGGGTCCGGGATAGAGCTTGTACTCCTCATAGCCCGGCATACCCGGCGGCAGGATCTGCTGCGTCGGGTGCAGGCGCCCACCGAAGACGCGGTTGAGCGCCTCGGGGTCGATGGCGTAGTTGACCGCCTGGCGCACGCGCACATCGTTGAACGGCGCGGTCTGGTTGTTCATCCAGAAGTAGTAGGTGTTGATCGACTCCTCCAGCCGGAACCGTTCGCCGAAACGGGTTTTCACCTCCTGCAGGCGGTCGGCATCGGGCGGGTCGACCATGAAGTCGATGGTGTTCTGCTCGACACCGGTGACCTGCGCGGTGTTGCTCTTGTTCTGGGTCACGATGATCTTGTCGACCTGGGCATCGGCAACCTCGGTGGCACCGGCGTCGCGGACGGTCGAGAAGTTCGGGTTACGTTCCATGGTCAGCGTCTGGGGCGCCTCGACCTTGGTGATCATGAATGGGCCGCTGGACGGCGGCGGGCTGTTCGTGGCGTCATCGGAGAGTGGAGTGCTCGGCGGCACCGGTGCGGCGAAAGGCAGACCGAGCACGTTCTCGAAGGTGCCGTTGGCGGCATCGAGGGTGATGGTGATGTCGCCGGTCGCGTCGTCGGTGACGATGCCGCTGATGGCGTCGGCCGTGCCGTCGGCGTATTGCGGGGCGCCGACGATCCCGCTGTAGAACACCGAACCGCCGCTGTCGGCCTTGAACAACCGCTGGATGGCGTAGGTGAAGTCCGATGCTTTGATATCGGTGCCGTCGGAGTACTTCATCCCCGACCGCAGCTTCAGCTTGTAGGTCTTGCCGTCATCGGAGATCTCGGGCATGTCGGTGGCCAGGCCCGGGACGACCTGGGTGCCCTCCTCCCCTTTTGCGTGCTTGTAGGTCAGCAGCGGGGTGTAGGTGTTGTAGAGCACCTCCCACCCCTCCAAGGTGTAGGACAGTTGCGGGTCGATGTAGTCCGGGAACGACGTCATCGAGATGTTGATCTCGCCCCCGCCCGACGCGTCGGACCCCTCGCTCCCGCACGCGGCGACGCCGAACACGGCCACCACCGACGTACAGGACAGCACCGTCATCTTGCGCAGCGCATCGCGCAGCTTGCTCATCTGGCTCCCTAGGTTCGGCGGCACGGGTGAATCCGTCCACGTTTACGCTTCTCGAGCGACCCGGGTAGCCATCTTGGACCCAAATCTGACAACGCGCACGGCGAACGGCGTAAATATTCTCGTTGCGAGCACCATTGGCAGGAAACATTCCTGAAACGTGGCCCTCTGACCAGCACCTCGTGACTGGCGTGTACGACGGTGAAGAACGCAACGCACCCAGTGCAGAAGGAGCAGCAGATGACCGACCAGGCGAACGCCCTCGTTGCCGACTCGACCGGACCCGAGACCGTGCTGCAGGTCCGCTCGATCCCGATATCGGATCTCGGCGCGGGCGATGTCCTGATCGAGGTGTCGTGGTCGAGTGTCAACTTCAAGGATGCGTTGGCCGCCAGCAAGGACGGCAAGGTCGCCCGCATCGACCCACTGGTGCCAGGCATCGATCTGGCGGGCACGGTCGTCGACCCGGGAAGCTCCGGACTGGGCGCGGGCACCGAGGTGCTGGTGCACGGCTATGACCTCGGCGTCGCCCATCACGGTGGATTCAGTGAGTACGCACGGGTTCCCGCCGAGTGGGTGGTGCCACTGCCCGACGGTGTGAGCATGCGGGAGGCGATGATCGTGGGCACCGCCGGATTCACCGCCGCCCTCAGCGTGATCGCTTTGGAAGAACGCGGTTTGACCAGCACCGACGACGGACCGGTGCTGGTCACCGGAGCCACTGGCGGTGTCGGCAGCGTCGCCGTGTCCATCCTTGCCGCGCTCGGATTCTCGGTCACCGCGGTGACCGGCAAAACCGATGCCGGTGACTGGCTGCGCACGCTGGGCGCGGCCGAGGTGGTGGACCGCTCGGCTCTCGGCGACCCGGCACGGCCATTGCAGAAGGAAAAGTGGACCGCCGCGGTCGACTGCGTCGGCGGGGAGACGCTGGCCGCAGTGCTGGCCTCGTTGCGATACGGCGCTGCCGTGGCCGCGTCGGGCAATACCGGCGGAATGGCGTTGCCCACCACGGTTTTCCCCTTCATCTTGCGCGGAATCGCGCTCCTGGGAGTCGATTCGGTGCAGTGCCCGATAGTTCGCCGGCGTGACGTATGGGCCAGGCTCGGGCGCGACCTGCGCCCGCCGCTGCTCGAGGAGCTGGTTGCCGGCGAGGTCGGTCTCGACGAGGTACCGGCGGCATTGGAGCGGATCCGTGGCGGCGGCAACCGAGGACGCACCTTGGTGCGCGTGCGCTGAACGACGCGTCACGCAACCACTAAGGTCCGGTACGTGGACCCGCGATCTGCCGCCGACGGTTCGCCGACGGTCCAGGCCGTGGCGGCCGGCCTGCTCGGCGACGTGTCCGTGCTGGCCGATGACATGCTCGATTACCTCGCGGGCCACATTCCCGAGATAGCGGCCGATCCGGAACTGCGCGGCCTGACCCTCGGGTCATGCTCGTCGAACCTCGAGGCCGTGCTCTCGATGGTCCGGCACGGTATCGATGCGACCGCGGCCGAGGCTCCGGTCACCGCGCTCGAGCACGCCCGAGCGATGGCATCGCGGGGGCACAGCCTCGATGTGATGCTGCGCTTCTATCGCCTGGGCCACCAATTCTTCACCGGCAGGTTCGCCGAAGCGGTCACGGCCCATGTGCCCGATCCCGCCGAATCGTTGCGGTTGTTCCTCGAGGTCGAACGGTTCGGCTTCCAGTACATCGATCGCATCTCGGCCTCGGTCTCCACGGAGTATGTCGCCGAACTCGACCGCCGACAGAACCGGGACCGGGCCGAACGCAGCGACGTGGTGCGCGCCCTGCTCGCCGATGAACGAGTCGACCTGCGAAACGCCGAAAACGTACTGGGGCATCGACTTACCGGCGGCCAGCTCGGATTCGTCTGCTGGACAGCGGACAACGGTGTCGACCTGCCCGCGGTGGCCCAACGCTTGGCCAAGTCGTTGGGTACCGATCGCCCGTTGGCCATCCCGGCCGGTCCACGCTGTCTGTGGGGTTGGGCCGCCGGATCGCTCGATACGTCCACGGGCCTGCGGGTGCCGGCGTCATCGGTCGACCCGGACGTCCATATCGCCGTGGGTGCCGTTCATCCGGGTCCCGCCGGTTTCCGGACCTCCCATCGAGAGGCCCTGCGCGCACGTCGGGTCGCCGAGCTCGGCGAGCGGACGGCACCGGTCACCTACTTCGGCGATATCGCCCTGGTCGACCTGATGACCCAGGATCTCGACGGAGCTCGCGACTTCGTGCACGACGAGCTCGGCGAGCTGGCCCACGACGACGCCAAGACCGAGGCCGAGCGCAGCGCGCTACTGGCCTTCCTGACCGCCCAGGGCAGCCTCAAGACCGCCGCGGAGGCGCTCGGCGTACATCGCAACACGGTGCTGCAACGGGTGCGCCGTGCAGAGGATCGACTCGGCGGGCCGGTGGCCGCCCGGCGCACCCAGGTGCATGCCGCCCTGCACCTCTGCGACATGCTCGGCGCATCTATCCTGCGGGCAAAATGACCGGTTGACCGCCGAACACCGGTTCGTCGATGTGCGCACAGCACATGGATAGGTGCGGCGGGGTCATTGTCCCGCGGTCTCCGGCAGACCTACTTTCGAGACATTCACTCGTCGCGGAAGAGGACGTACGCCGTGTCCATCACCAACCACCAGCCGATCATCCAGCGGCCCGCCCCACACTCCGGTGCGCCCGCCACCACGCCGGAACCGTTGCCCGACACCAGCGAGCAGATCCCGACGCTGTCCTGGCCGATAGCCGCCATCTTCGTGGCCGCGGTCGGCGTGTTCGGCATCTCGTCCTGGGCGGCCCTGACATCGCGGCTGCCCGCCGTCGTGACCATCATGCTCAGCGCCGCAGCGATCTTCGTCTTGTTCACCGTGCTGCACGACGCATCGCACTACTCGATCAGCCGCCACCGCTGGGTCAATGCGGCCTTCGGCCGCGCGGCCATGCTGTTCGTCTCACCACTGATCTCGTTCAGATCTTTTGCCTTCATCCACATCCAACACCACCTCAACACCAACGACGGTGACAACGATCCAGACCACTTCGTCACCGCGGGCCCACGCTGGCAACTCCCGCTGCGCTTCCCGTTGATGGACGTGCCGTATCTGCGCTTTCTGGTGCGCAACATCGACACCCGCCCGCGCTCGGAGATCATCGAAACCGCCGCCTTGGTGACATTCTCGGTCGCCGCGGTCGCGGTCGCCGGATTCTCCGGACACCTGTGGCAGCTGGCACTGGTCTATCTCATCCCAGAACGGATCGCGGTGTTCGTGCTGGCCTGGTGGTTCGACTGGCTTCCCCACCACGATCTGACCGACACCCACCGGCAGAATCGCTATCGGGCCACCCGCAATCGCGTCGGTGCCGAGTGGATCCTGACTCCGTTGCTGCTGTCGCAGAACTACCACCTGGTCCATCACCTGTATCCGTCGATCCCGTTCCACCGGTACGTCGCGGCGTGGCGACGCAACGAGGCGGCCTATCTGGAACATAACCCGGCCCTGCTCACGGCCTTCGGGCAGGAGCTCGATGCCGAGCAGTATCTGACCTGGAAAGAATTGAACGGCAGCCTGTCTCGTCTGCTTCCCCTGTACGGCCCACGCTCCACGGAAGAGACGCACACCGTCGTCGTGCGCAGCGTCGAACCGCTGACGCCCGACAGCGTCCGGATCAGCTTCGATGTTCCCGTTGGCCTACGCGAACAATTCCGTTTCCGCGCAGGCCAACATCTCACCGTCCATCACCGACTGGACGGGCGGGCCATTCGGCGCACGTACTCGATATGCACCTCCACCGGTTCCGGCGAACTCGCCATCGCGGTCCGGCGAATCCCCGACGGTGTGTTCTCGACGTTCGCCACCGAACACCTGCGCGCCGGCGACACACTCGAACTGGGACCTCCCACAGGGGATTTCTGCCCTCCGCCGGACCCGAACAACCACAGCGACTATGTGGCGATCGCGGCGGGGAGTGGGATCACCCCGGTGCTGTCGGCCCTGACGAGCATTCTGGAGACCGAACGCGACAGTCGCTGCACGCTCATCTACGGAAACCGGACCGCCGAATCGACGATGTTCCGCGCCGAACTCGAGGATCTGCAGTGCCGCTTCGGCGATCGGCTTCGCGTGCAACACGTTCGATCCGCCGAACCGGCGTCCGAGGCACTTCCCGGTCGCATCGACTATCCGATGGTGCGCCGCATCATCGGCAGGGACGCGGACAAGGTGGACCGCTGGTTGCTCTGCGGGCCACAGGAGTTGGTGACACACCTACGCGACAACCTGACAGGCGCCGGAGTGCCGGATGATCGGATTCATCTCGAACTGTTCCACGCTCTCGCCGTACCGAGCACACCGTCGGACTCGGTCGCCTCAGAACTGACGATCGGACTGCGCGGCATCACCCGGACGGTCTCGCTCAATGCCGGTGAGACGCTCCTGGAGGCCGCCCTGCGCAATCGGATCCCCGCCCCGTATGCCTGTATGGGCGGTGCGTGCGGGACCTGCGCGGCATCGCTCACCTCCGGCACGGTCACCATGGACCAGAACTTCGCGCTCAACACCGAGCAGATACGGGCCGGTCGCATCCTCGCCTGCCAGTCCCGTCCCACCAGTTCCACGGTGGGAGTCGACTTCGACGGGTGACCGGCACCTCGGCACAGATGTTCTTGCGGCGGCACCATCTCACCGTTAGTGCACGGGCGTCAATATTTGCGAGAACCCGTTGGAGTGCTCCGAAATCCCGGCCTGACCTCCTCCCAGTGCACTACTGTGAGTTTCCTGTGCAACAGCGCTTGTGAGGACACCAGCCATGGGCCGACCCCGCCGTAATCCACTGAAACGCCTGGCCATCGTGGCGGCGAGCACCGGCGTGACCCTGTCGCTGGTCAGCGGCATCGGCGGTCCGGCGACCGCATTCACGGCGCGGGCAGCAAGCTTGGCCGTGCAGCCGATCGCCGCCATCGCGGAGTCACCGAGTTCCATCGGGATCGCCGAAGGCTACGACTTCTACGCCATGGACGAGGCGCAGATCGATCGGACACTCGACGCGATGGAGAGCCTTGGCGTCAAGAGCATCAGGCTCGGTGTCTTCTGGGCTGCCATCGAACCCCAAGAGGGTGTCTACGACTGGGACAAACTCGACCTGTTGGTCGCCAAGGCCACCGAGCGCGATATGGGCATTCTGGGCACCATCCTGTACACACCGGCCTGGGCCTCGGCCGAGCCCGAATCGTCCGAATTGGTCAATCACCCCGATCCGGAGAAGTTCGGCGACTTCGCAGGCGTCCTCGCCGAGAAGTACGCGGGACGCATCTCCACCTACGAGATCTGGAACGAGCCGACCGCGAGGATCTTCTTCGATCCGGTCGATCCCGCCGCCTACACCGAGCTCCTCAAGGCGGGCTACCAATCCATCAAGGCGGCCGACCCGTCGGCGATCGTGGTGGCCGGTTCGGTGGTACCCGGACCGACCTACCCGGACGGGGCGGCCATGAGTCCCGTCGAGTTCCTTCAGGGCATGTACGACGCCGGGGCGCATGGCTACTTCGACGCCATCTCCTATCACCCCTACCTGTACTCACTGCCGTTCTCCAACGGCGCCACCCAGATCGACCAGTTCGATTACCCCATCGAACAACTCGGTGAGATGCGCGCGCTGATGGTCCAGAACGGCGACGGCAATCTGAAGGTGTGGATCACCGAGTACGGCCAGCCGACGAACGTGAGCTACCAGAACTCGCAGCTGACCGAACAACAGCAGGCCGCGTTCATCGAGGATCTGCTGCGCACCTGGCAGAACGTCCAGGGCGCCGGCCCGGTGTTCATCTATCAGACCCGCGACACCCAACCCAACAGCACCGTCCCGGAAGACAACCTCGGGCTGTGGACCTACGCGTGGGACCCCAAGCTGGCCGCCGACGTGCTCAAGAACCTCATCGCCGAGTTCAACCCGCCGACCGGTCCGGTGGTCAACCCCCTGCAGGCCTTCATCGAGCAGATCGTGCGGGCGGTCAGTCAGGCGCTGGCCTTCATCCCGAACCTGATCACCCAGGTCGTCCAGGCTGTCGTCGGCTTCGTGGGGTCGATCCTGGGCGTCAATCGCCCCGCAGCCGCCAGCACGACGGGCACCACCGACGCACCGCCGGACCTCGGCACCGCGGCTCCGCACACGGAGTCGGCACGCATGCTGGGCCGGCAGGTGAGCAGCGACGGCGCTGACGGTGACTCGATCACGACGCAGGCCACACCGGACGACATCGCGGAGACCACCGAACCCGCCCCACCCGCACAGACTTCCGCTCCCGAGGTCGAGGTCGACCTCACCGCGGGCGAGGGTGAGGACGGAGAGGTCGTCGACTCGACCGACGAGGTGGACATCCGCCAGGAGCTCACGACTCCCGATCCGGAGGTGCCCTCGATCGCCGATGAGCCCGCAGCGGTCAACACCGGGGCCGTCACCGGCAATTCGGATGGCAAGAAGGAAGATCCGGTCGACCGGACACCGAGTGACGAGGCCGCCGATTCGGGTGACGGCACCGCCGACTGAGTCGATCCGGAGTCAGGGGGCGATCAGGATGCCGTCATCGGAAGCGGCCTTCAGCAGCTCCTGAATGGTCAGCTCGCCGTAGCCGGTGTGCACGGTTCCCTGACGCGTGCCCAACCACGGGACCACGCCGGGGTCGGGATCGACATCAAGGTGATAGGCCTGCACACCCATCAGGTGGTACTGAAAGAAGTTGGCGAAGAAGTCGATCGCGAAGATGACGCTGCCGACCAGGCCGGTGCCCCACATGGCCGCGGAGTTCACGATCGGGTTCATCGCCGCCCGGTCACCGATCATCACGATCGGGCCGTAGTGCGGTTTGAGGCCGCCGCCGGCCACAAACGGCGGGAGGAACGGTTGCAGCCCAGGCAGATCGGTCGACATGAAGGCCACCGGACTGCCGTACTGAGCGATATTGACGAAGTTCGACGTGGCACCGTTGCCGTCGACCCTCGTGTTCATTCCGGGAGCCTCGAAACCGATACCGGACAGGCCGGTCTGCTGCGCCACGAACTGCGCCTCCCACCCGCCCAGTGAGTGCCCGGTGACGAACACGTCGTCGGGGGCATAGCCCTGCAGGGCAGCTTCCTCTTGGACCCGGCGTGCGAAGTCCAACGCATCGTAGAACGCCCACGGCGTCGTATCGGTGAGGACGACCTGGAGATCGGCGACAATCTGGGCGATCGTGATGAGCGGGTTGAACAGCAGGTTGGTGCCACCGGTGGTGCCCTGATAGGCGATGATGACCTGGCCCTGCGGTGTCACCCACGCCTTGCCGGACATCCCGGAGAAGATGTTGGTCGACTGCAGTTGAAAACCGTTGACGGTCAACGGGACCAGGCCACCGGGTGTGGTGCCCAGGCCGTACGCGGCCGTCGAGGCATTGAGGAACTGCGCGACCGTCGGCGTCGGGCGGTCGGTGGGGCCGGTGTAGACCATGGTGGGAAGCGCCGGCTGTACCGCCGGGGTCTGGTGCAGACCCGCCCACCGCTCCAGCTCCCGGAATGCGGCAAACAACAGATCGTTGATCGGCGCGATGTGGAACGGACTGCGCGGCCCGGTCGCGGCCACGGTGAAATCGAGGAACTGCAGGACCGCATTGACGATGCGGCCGGGCAGTTCGATCAGCGCCGCGATCGGCGACAGCGGTTGTGGCGGGGCGGGTGTGGGGACCTCGACCAGAGCCGCCGCCGACGTGACGGTCCCGAGTTCGGGTTGCGACACCGGAGCGGTGAGGAGGCCGACGGATCCGGTGGCCTCGGCACGAGTTGATGTCGGGGCGGGCCGGGCGTCGAACCGGTCGTCTCTGGAGTGCTCGGTCTGTGAGCCGGGCGACCCCAGGGTTTGCGGCGTCGAGTCGGTCAGGGGTGGTTGCGGATCGCGGGTGGGCTCGGGCTGCTGGCCCGAGCCGGGTTCGGGCTGGGTCGGCTCCCCGGATTCATCATCGGGGGTGATGCCGGGCGTGATGACTTCCCCGGCGTCCGGTGCCGGGACGTCGACGTCGGGGGTCGGTGCGGGGGTACCGGCGCTGTCATCGTCGGGCTCGATTGCCTCCGGTTGGTGGTCCGTGAGGTCGCCCGAATCGTCATCATCGCTTTCGCGATGATCGGTCAGACCCGACCGGACCGGCTCGAGCCCCTTCTCGCCCCCACGATCGGCGGGGCTTTTGGTCTCCTCGCTTCTGGTGTCGGGCCGGGTGGACGTCGGGTCGGCGGGAGCCGAGTTCGATCCGGTCCCGCCGGTCGATTCGGATCCCTCCGCCCAGGCCACACCGTGTATCGGCGCAACGACAAGGCCCGCGCTCAGAGTGACCGCGGCTACGCCATACCGCCACGACCGCCGCGTCCTGGCCACATCCATCCGCTCGACAGCCTCCATCGACGACCCCCCTGCGCTCCAGCCCGACGCTGACAACATGCGATGTCATGGGACAGTAGCCACAAAGCGCACGCGGGACGCCGTTTTGGCAAACCCGCCGGGTCCGCCGAGGAGCGTCTCGGACGGTCAGGGCAGGGCGCGATCCAGATTGATCGCCGCGCTGATGAGCGCCAGATGGGTGAACGCCTGCGGGAAGTTGCCGACCTGGTCACCGGTCGCGCTCACCTGCTCGGCGTACAGCCCCACGTGATTGGCGTAGGTGAACATCTTCTCCAGCGCCAACTGGGCATCGGCCAGTCGTCCGGCCCGGGTGAGCGCTTCGACGTACCAGAACGAGCAGATCGAGAAGGTGCCTTCCTCGCCGTCCAACCCATCGGTGCCAGGCTCGTAGCGAAAGACCAAACTGTCCGTCACCAGATGTTTCTCTATCGCGGCGAGCGTGGACAGGAACCGCGGATCCGCGGGCGACAGGAACTTCACCATCGGCATCAGCAACAGACCGGCATCCAGATCCTCACCGCCCTCTACCCGGGTGAACGACTGCAGATCGGGATTCCACGATTTCGTCATGACGCGGTCGTAGATGTCGTCGCGAGCCTTGGACCAGGCCACCAGATCACCGGGAAGTCCCCGTGCCCGGGCGATCCGGATCGCTCTTTCGATCGCCACCCAGCACATCAGCCGTGAGGTCGTGTAGGCCTGGGGTTCGTCGCGGATCTCCCACATGCCCGCATCGGTGCGATCCCAGTTCTCGGCAACCCAGTCGACGATCGCGATCACGTCGTGCCACGCATCATGGCTGATACCCGGACCGTGCTTGTTGAACAGATACACCGAGTCGATGATCTCGCCGTAGATGTCGAGCTGGAGTTGGCGTGCGGCGGCATTACCGACCCGTACCGGCTTGGAATGACGGTGGCCGCTCAAATGGTCGAGCTCATGCTCCTCGGGCGGCTTGCCGTCGATATCGTAGAGGACTCGCAGCGGGCCCAACCGGCGGTCGTCATCACCGTCACGCTGGCCCATCCGCTCGGACAGCCAGCGGATGAAATCGCTTGCCTCGTTGACATATCCGAGCCGGAGCAACGCGTACAGACTGAACCCGGCATCGCGGATCCACACGTACCGGTAGTCCCAATTGCGGCTTCCCCCAACAGGTGCAGGCAGGCTCATGGTGGGGGCGGCCACGATCGCACCGGTGGGTTCGTGGGTCAGCAACTTCAGTGTGATGGCCGACCGGTGCACCATCTCCCGCCAGCGGCCGGTGTAGCTGGAGGTGGAGATCCAGTCGCGCCAGAACGCGATGGTGGCGTCGAAGAGGGCGTCGGTCCGGCTCATCGTGTCGGCGGTGACATCGTCTCCGTCCTGCAGCATCTCCAGGACGAACAATGCGGTCTCGCCCGATGCAAGTTCGAAGTCCGCTGTCACGACGCTGTTTTCGGGACCATCATCGACATCGAGATCGGTGGAGGCGATCAGGCCGAGCCGCACCCCGTCGCCGGTGATCAACACACCGTCCCCGGTGTATTCGGCCGTGCAGGACTGACGGGCGTAGTCGGGGCGGGCGTCCAGTCGCATCTGCAGGCGCATGGTGCCGCGGACGCCGCTGATTCGGCGAACCAGACGTTGGCGATGAGCCTCCTCGTCGGGAGCGAGCACCGGCATGAAGTCGTGGACTTCGACCACACCGCCATCGGTGAGGAAACGCGTGATGAGCACGGCGGTGTCCGGATAGTAGAACTGCTGGGTGCGGGTGACGTCGGTGCACGGGGTGAGCTGCCAGCTGCCGCCCTTGTCCTGATCGAGGATGGCGGCGAACACACTGGCGGAGTCGAAACGCGGTGCGCAGAACCAATCGATGGTGCCGTCGGCGCCGACCAGCGCACAGGTCCGCAGGTCGCCGATCAATCCGTGCTGAGAGATCGCGAGCGCCTCAGTCATCCGACAGGTGCCAATCGGTCAGTGCCGTGGCCGCGTCGGGTCCCCACGATCCGGTGGGATAGGGCCGTACTTCCGGCGGACTGTCCAACACCGGCTGGCATATCTGCCAGAGTCGGTCCACCTCGTCGGCGCGGGTGAACAACAGCTGATCCCCGCGCATCACGTCGAACAGCAACCGCTCGTAGGCCTCCATCGGCACCTCTGCGCCCTCGGAGCGGCCCATACCGAAGCCTGCGTCGACAGCCATCACGTCCAGCCCGGGCCCCGGCCTTTTGGCGGCCAGGTGCAGGCCGATGGCCGGTTCGTCGGTCAGTTCGAGCACGAGGCGGTTGCGTCGGGGTCCGAACAGATCGGTCGATGCGGCGAAGGTGAGGGTGACGGTACGCCGGTTGTCGCCAAGAGCTTTTCCGGTGCGCAGATAGAACGGGACGTCACGCCAGCGTTCGGTGTCGACGAATACCTCGGCGGCGACGAATGTTTCGACCTGCGAGTCGTCAGCCACGCCGTCCTCGTCAAGGTAGCCATCGTACTGGCCGAAGACCACCCGCTGCGGGTCCATCGGTCGCATGGCTTCGAAGACGGCGGCCTTCGCGTCGCGCAGACCGGTTTCGTCGAGACGCGCGGGCGGTTCCATCGCGACGACTCCGAGCAGTTGGCACAGATGCGTGGTGACCATATCGCGGAAGCATCCCGTCGACTCGTAGAAGCCGCCGCGCCCCTCGATGGTGAGCGTCTCGGGCACATCGATCTGGACGGACTCCAGAGTCCCTGCGCGCCAGGCCGGTTCGAAGCATCCGTTGCCGAAGCGCAGCGCCAGGATGTTCTGCACCGCCTCCTTACCCAGGAAGTGATCGACCCGATAAATCTGCGTCTCGGCGAAGATTTCCTTGAGGGCAGAGTCGAGCTGGCGTGACGATTCAAGGTCGGTCCCGAACGGCTTTTCCACCACCACCCGGGCGTCCTCGGCCAGTCCTTCGAGACCGAGCATGTCGATCATCGGTTCCATCGCCTCCGGCGGCACGGAAAGATAGATCAGCACCCGGGCGTCGGGGCCAACGTCTTCCCGGCTCCGGCGTACCGCGTCCGCCAAATCAGCTCCGTCGTCGGCCTCGGAGACCACGAAGCGCGACCGCGCAAGGAGGTCCGCGACGACGTTGTCGTCGAGATCATCGATCGCCTCACGCAGGGCGGCGGCGACCGTATCGCGGAAGTCCTCGGGGGCGTGGCGACCCGAGCCGATAACCACATAGTCGTCGGGCAATCGGCCGGCTGCGGCCAATCGGTAGAACCCGGGAAACAGCATCCTGGCGGCCAAGTCTCCGGTGGCGCCGAACACCACGAAGACGTGTGGGCTCAGGTCTCGGCGGGGCACCCTCGTTTATTGCCCACCGAAGGGTGCCCGCTAAACACCGTTGCGTACCGGCCTCCAGAACAGGGCGCCCAGGATCAGCCCGGCGAACGGCACCGCGGCCAGGATCGTGCTGAGGGTGACACTGCCTCCGGTGACGAGGGTGAAGTTGGACAACACCAGCCACAGACTGCCCAGCAGGCCGAGTACGGCCAGCACCGGCGCGAGTCGCGTCTGCCATAACTTGCCACCGCCGAGCTCGCGGTGCCGCAGGAAGAACACCAGCACCGCCACGGAGGTGGTCAGCATCAGCAGGACCATTCCGACCGTGGCCACGCCGGCCATGGACCCGAAAACACCGACCAGCGGGTCGATTCCGAGTACGGCGAGCACTGCAACGATCACTGCCGCGGTCACGGTCTGGACCACCGAGGAGAAGGCGGGCGACTCATGGCTGCCGTGCACCGTGCCCAGTCGGGCCGGCATCAGGCCCTTGCGCGACAGGACGAACTGATAGCGGGCGATCACATTGTGGAAGGACAGCACGCAGGCGAAGAGGCTGGTCAGCAGGAGGATGTTGACGATATCGCGGCCGATGCGGCCGAGCGCGCCATCGGTGGTGTCCAGCAGCATGTTGGCTTCGCCGTCCAATGTCTGTTGCGCGGTGGCGGCCACCTGATCCGGCCCGATCGCGACGACGAAGGCCCATACCGTCAGGGTGTAGAAGGCGCCGATCAGGATCACCGCGGCGTAGGTGGCCCGTGGAATGGTGCGCTCGGGATCACGTGCCTCGTCACGGAACACGGCCGTGGCCTCGAATCCGATGAAACCGGTGAGCGCGAACAAGATTGCGATGCCGATGACACCCTGGGTGAACACCTCGGGCGTGAACGAGGCGAACGTGATGCCGGCCGGACCTGGGTCGGCGACGATGGCGAGGTCCAGGATGACGACGATGCCGATCTCCAGTGCCAGTGCCACGCCGAGCACCTTGGCGCTCAGCTCGATGTGCCGGTAGCCCAGCACGGCCACGATCGCCAGGATCGCGAAGGAATACACCGGCCAGGGAATGGTCGGGCCGTTGTAGAACGCGACGGTATCGCCGATGGCCCAACCGATGTACCCATAGATGCCCACCTGGATCGCGGTGTAGGCGATCAGCGCGACCACGGCGATGCCCTTACCCATCCGTTCACCGAGACCGACTGTCACATACGAGAAGAACGCACCGGCTTCGGGTACGTGGGGGGTCATGGTCACGAAGCCGACGCTGAAGACCAACAGCACCAGGGACGCGATCAGAAAGCCGACGGGCGCACCGGCGCCGTTGCCCAGTCCCATCGCCAGTGGCATGTTGCCGCCGATCACCGTCAACGGTGCTGCTGCCGCGACGACCATGAAAACGATGCCGACGGGTCCGAGACGTCCGGGCAGCCGCTGGGTTCGCGCGTTCTGGGCAGTGGTCATGAGTTCTCCCGCAGGGCTGAGGTGAGCTGATCGTGGTCGATGGCATGCACGGTGTAACCGCGGTAGCCGGTCACTGTCTCGGCGGCCACCATGGCGTTGACGATGGCCTCCTCGGTGGCCTCGATGGTGAGGTCGAACAGCAGGTCCATCAGCTGGGGGCCGACCATCCGCAGAGGAATCTCGCGGGCCGCCTCCGGTGCGCCCTCGACGGCACCGTAGGGCGGGATGCCACGATTGCCCGTCGAGAACGCGAGCATCAGGTCGCCGCTGTACTGTTCGCCGGTGCCGCCGAGCCGGCCGACCGCGAGTGCCGCGCGCTGCGCGAGGCGCTGGCACTGATGCGGCAACAGCGGTGCATCGGTGGCCACGATGACGATGATCGATCCCGATCCGGGTGCGTAGCCGGGGGGTATGGCCGGCAGCGGCACATCGGGTTGGGTGATCGGTACGCCATTGATCCGAAGGCGCTCTCGCCGACCGTGATTGGCCTGCACCAGCACCCCGACGGTATAGCCCTGGACCCGTGATGCGGTGCCGGTTCCGCCCTTGAACTGGTGGCAGATCATGCCCGTGCCGCCGCCGGAGTTGCCCTCGGCGACCGGCCCATCGGAAGCGGATTCCAGGGCGGCCCGCACATGCTCGGGCCGGACGTGGAATCCGTTGATGTCGTTGAGGAATCCGTCGTAGGTCTCACCGACAACCGGAAGAGACCAGTACGCACCGTCACCACGGACGCGGACCTGCTCGGCCACGAGCGCATCGCGGACCACCCCGACGCTATGGGTGTTGGTCAGGCCGATCGCGGTGGTCAGTTCCCCGGATTCGCGGATCCACTCCAGACCGGTCAGCTCACCGCTGCCGTTGAGGACGTGCGAACCGGCGAAAACCGGCTCTGTCCAGATGTCGTCGTGTGGAACGACGACGGTGACACCGGTGTTGATCCCATCGCCCCGCAGGGTGGTCTGGCCGACCCGCACCCCGGGGACGTCGGTGATCGCGTTGTGCGCTCCGGTGGGGTGTCCCCCGATGATCACGCCGAGATCTCTGGCACGCATTCTTCCCGCCTCGTTCACGAGTTCTTTTCCATATTGGAAAAGAACTATGCGCCCGTCGTGTGCGCTGCGCAACAGGAACGGCAAAATAGGGTCCGAACTACTTTCGAGGGGAGCAGCGCGTCGATGGCACGACCCAACCGCCAGCAGGAGCGGCGCACCGAGATCCTCGACGCGGCGATCGCCGTCATCGAGCGCCACGATCTGGCCTCCCTGCGACTGGCCGATGTGGCCGCTGAACTGGGCCTGACCACCAACGCCCTGCGCTACTACTTCAAGGACATGCCGGAACTGCTGTCCGAACTCGCCCTGCGCTCCGACGTCCGCTTCTACGAGCAACGGTTGGAGATCGGAACCCGCACCGACGATCCGCGCACCCGACTGGCACTCACCATCGCCGCCGGATTGCCCACCGGCCCCGAAGACGCCGAGTGGCGAGCCATCTGGCGGGCGGTCCTTGCCGCAGGCTTCGAGCTGGATCAACGCAGCGATGTCCAGGCGATCTATCACCGACAGGTCGGGCTCTACGCCGACCTGCTGACCGCCGGCGCGCGGGCCGGGGCATTCGTGTTGAGCTCCCCTGCCCGCGATATCGGCATGACGCTGATGGCGATGGAGGACTACTTCGGTTACCGGATCGTGGCGCGCGATCCCCACTTGGACCGACCGTCGGCACTGCGGCTCATGCGTGACTACGCCCGGTTGGCCACCGGCACCGAGCTGCCCGACACGGTGTGACCGGAATCCACCGGTTCTGCTGGGATGAGTAGCGGCGTAGCGCGCAGGATGTCCACATGAGGTTGTTCCGGAAGGCGGCAAGCATCGTCGGCACCGCGGCGCTGCTGGGCGCGTTCCTCGCGCTGATGCTGCACTTCTGGCCCGGCGCCGACCGGATGACCGTGGCCGCCGCCGCGGTGTCGCCGGTACTGTGGGTGGCCTGCATCGCGATCGCGGTGCTGTGCCTTCTGTACGTTCGCGCCCTGCCGCGCCTGGCGCTCGCGGCAGCGCTGACAGTGGCGGGAATCTGGGTGCAGGCGCCGCTGTGGCGCGGCGAGCCCGCACCCTCGGTGCCAGACCTCGCGGTGCTCACCGCGAACATCCAGATCGGGGCGGGCGACGTCGATGCACTCGCGAAGCTGGTGCGCGACAACCATGTCGACGTCCTCGCCGTTTTCGAGGTCACCGACGAGGCGGCACAACGGATTTCCGCGTCGACGATCGCCACCGACCTTCCACACGCACTGGCGCGACCGGCGGCATTGGCCAACGGCACCGCGCTCTACAGCCGCCACCCGCTCAAGAACACGGGCGTCGTCCCCGGTTTCGTCATGACCGCGCTGACCGCCGTCGCCACCGTCCCCGGCCGGGGCGACGTGCAGCTCTTCGCACTGCACCCCATGCCCCCGTTGGACGCCGGCACCTGGGACTCCGAGTTGAGCCGCATCGGAGCTGTTTTGCAGGGCGTGCCCGAGGGACGGCCCGTCGTCGCGCTCGGTGATTACAACGCCACCTACGACCATGTGCGCTTCCGCAACCTGCTCACCGGCGGTTACCGCGACGCTGGGCAGCTCGCGGGCGTCGGTTGGCTACCCACGTACCCGACGGACAAGACTTATCCGCCGGTGGTCGGTATCGACCACATCCTGCTGCGCGGCCTCGGCGCCGCGGACGTTACGGCACACGAGATCCCTGGCGCCGATCACCGGGCGCTGCTCGCCCGTGTGGGCTGACGGGCCGGCCGGCGACTATCCGAGTGCGGCAGCGCCATTGATCGCCACACCGGTGCCCAGGGCGACGATGAGCAACGAAGCGATGATGCCGATGGCGCGAGTAGCGCGCAGGCTCAACGCCCCACCGAACGCCGAGCCCACCCAGGCCAGAAGGAGCTGCCAGGTAAGCGAGGCACCGCCGACCGCGGCCACGAAGATCACCGGCCCGATCCACGAGCCATCGGAGTGGGTCACAGCACCGGAGAGTGCGATGAAGTACACCAAAGTGATCGGGTTGATCGCGGTGAGCCCGACGAACCGGGCGAACGCCGCCGGCGCCGAGGCCCGTTCGACCTCAGGTGCGACTCGCGGCGGCTGTCTCATGCCCTGCCACAGCTGCCGCACGCCGATCGCGACGATCAATACCCCCGATGCGAGCAGGAAGACGCCGCGGTGATCATCGACCGACCGAGCGAAGGTCGCGCAGGTCAGCACCGCGACGATGCAGTAGACCAGATCCACCGTCGCCACACCCGCGGCCCCGGCGGCGGCGGTGCGGAACCCGTTGACCAGTCCCTCACGCAACAAAAGCGCCGCGACCGCGCCCAGCGGCATCGCCACGCCGAGCCCAGCCACCACCCCGGCAACGGCCATGGTCACAATGTCATTCAGCACCCGCCGAGTGTGCGCGTTCCCCCATGCGCATACCGATAAAGTCGCGGCTGGACGGCTAATATTGCAGGCGTGGACCATCTGGACGAGCAAATTCTCGGGATCTTGCGGGAGAATGCTCGTTGCTCGTTCAGTGAGCTCGGCCGCCTGATCGGACTCAGCACGAACGCTGCGGCGGCCCGAGTGCGACGGCTGGAAACCGAGGGGATCATTCTCGGTTACACCATCCTCGCCGGCCAGAACGTGCCCGGTCCTCGCGGTGGCCTGGAAGTTTTCATCGATGTCCGCCTCGACGCCGAGACCGACAACGACACGTTCACCACACGGATCGCCCAGGTTCGCCAGGTCGTCGACGCCATCCACATGACCGGCCCCTACGACTATCTGCTGCGGGCATACGTCCCGGACACCGGCGCGCTGGACCTGCTGCTGCGTCGGCTCAAGAAGGAGTGCGGGGCGGAGCAGACACAGACGCGGGTGGCACTGCGTTCCCGCTGATCATTTCTGCCGAGAACCGAGCCGTCGCAACGCCGCCACACCCTCCTGGCTAGGGTGCGACGGCGCCCCCGGTGACTTCATCGGCGATCGCCCTGTCAACTCCTTCATCCACCCAGCTGGTCTGCCCATCAACCCACCTCCATCATCGCGGTGTTGCGACGACCAGTTGAATCCATACAATTTCGATCGCGAGAGTTCGTACACGCACTGTCTCACAACGGATTGCACGGATCGATGTGCCACGTCGGCACCTGCCGAGACAACGCAGCCGTAGAGTCGTGCTTCGCCCTGCTGCAACGCAATGTGCTGGACCGAAAACGATGGCCCACCCGGGCCGAGCTACGCCTGTTCATCGTCACGTGGATCGAGCGGACCTACCACCGCCGCCGGCGCCAACGCGCACTCGGCAGACTCACCCCGATAGAGTTTGAACTGCTCGACACATCAGTCGCAACCGCGGCCTGAAATTCACACCCCGCGAGTCAACTGAACCCGGGGCAGTCCCCTCCGAGCAGCACCAGCATGAATACCAAGGTGGCGCTGAGTTGCACACCGCTTCCGTAGGTGCCGTAGTTCAACTCGGTGAGCACTACCGCCGCGCCAACAACCGGGGTGACGATGGTGAGGACTGCCGCCGGCCGCGGTATCCGGCAGTCCGAGTGCGTGTCCCATTTCATGGGCGATCAGTGCGGCATCGCCGCGGCGGTCACCGGTGAGCAAGGCGACATTGATATGGATCGCGGCGGATCGAGCATCGAACGCGCGCACGAACAACGCGCCCCACGGGATCGAAGGATCATCAAACGTCTCGAAGGACACGACAGCACGGTTCGTTGACCCAGGCAAGGGATCGTTTCCTTCGCCAGTCAGATGTGGGCTCGATCGCCACCAAGCCGGTCGATTGCCAGAGCTCACCGATCAGGTCCGCCCCTTCACTGCATCAAACCGGCCACCCGCAGCGTTGACTCCTTGGCCTGATCCACCACGTATCCCACGCCGACGAATTGAACCTTGAACGTTGGAGTGAAATAGGTCAAGTTCACCTCACAACCTGGTTCGTACCGCTGAGCACTTCCGTCATAGATGACGAAGACAGCATTCGGACGTTCCGGGCCGTCCGGCTTGGCCAGCGAGTACGCCGGCATCATGGCGGTGGACGGATCCCAGATTCCCTTCTGGTCGTAGATCTCCTGAAGGTCGGTCTCAAGGTGCTTCACACCGATCGAAATATGCGTGCCAGAGGGCTTGTCATCCCACCTACACGAGGTGCCGTTTTCGATATCCTCCGGTGTCAGGACGAGGTCGACCGGATCTAAATGGGCGACCATATCGTGAAGTGCTTCGCCGATCTGGGCGCAGGTCGGCAGACGGACTACGTCAGCGGCGGGATGGTCAGCATGGCCGGACCTGTTGTTGCCTGAGCAGTTGGTTGCCACGAGGGCCACTCCGATCATGATCAGGGTGAGAATGATGGTGCGTAGCGCCTTAACTTGGTTGGTGAGCACGTCTATGCGCACCCCCTCGGGGTCGACGAGGGGTAAGCGGTGATGATCTTGCCGCCGCCGCCGTCAATGACGACGGTCGCCCACAGCGTCTTCCCGGTCAATTGTCCGCCTTTGAGGATGTTCTTCTCGAAGAGCAGGTAGCCGATGACGAACGTTCCGTTGGACTCTGCATAGCAGACGGTCATCGGGTGCTGCAAGGCCACCTCGATGCTGTGATCAGCGTTGTCACGCCAATTGTATCGGCCGTCAATCTGACCCCAGTCGAAGTCGTGGCCGTCGGCGATGTGGCGGTATCCGCTTTTGAGATTGCCGCAGTACAGGGTGGAGGTGCCTTCGACCATGGCGTGGCCGGGGGTATTGATGGGGGCGCGGGCGAAGATGCGCACAGTCTTGTCTTCCGGTGAGGTGCGCCCACAGGCTCCCCAAGTCTGTTGTTCGGACACGTCAGGGGTCTTCGGTCCACTTGTACAGGCCTGTTGCAGCGCCGCGACATCGGAGGCTTGCGGGCCGCCTTGGGGTTGCCCGCCGGGGTTCATCAATGCCGCAGGATCCTCAGAGTGCGCCAGACCGAGTGCGTGGCCGAGTTCGTGGGCCAACACCGACATCAACTCGGTCGCGGACAGGTTGTCCGGGTTGACCCGTATCCGTGCAGGAGCGGTATCGCTGCCAGAGGTGTATTCGGCGATGCCCACCGTGGGATCGCGGGAGACCTCGATCACCACCGTCGGCGTCGGTATCGAAGCGCCTGCCTCATCGATCGGAACTGAGCCCGCGTCAACCCAGGACTGGGCGGCTTGGCTTGCCGCCGTAGTCAGTTCCGGACTGGCTGAATACACCACTTGCCCGTTGGTCACCGCTGAGGTGTTCAGTATGCAATCGTTGTCGGCGTTCCGGTCGGCCGACCGCTGATCAGCCTGCTGCTGTGGCCCTCGTCGCTGGTCAGCCTGTTCCGGTGCCGTTTGCTCTGACCGCGGCGCCTGCTCGGTGGCCGACGGCGCCTGTTGCCGTGGTGCGTCGTAATCAGGCGGTTGGGTGCCGTGCACGGGTGGTTGTCGTGACGGGTCGTTCTGTTGTTGTGGGTATTGGGGGGCTTGGCTGTATTCGGGTGCGGCGGAGGGGTTGTTGATGTCGATGCCGTTGCCTTGCGGTGGGGCTGGGTAGTTGCCGCCGCTGTAGCCGGGTCCGCCTTGGGGTAGGCCGGGGGGTTGGAACTGGCTTCCGCCGCCGGTTCCGTTGCCAGGGCCTGGGCCGGTGGGCCCGCCAGGACCGGTGGGCTCAGCGGTGGCACCGGGTAGGCCGAGAACGCGTGGGTGTGACACGCCGGTGTCTGTCGTGTGCGTCAAGGCCCCGGCAACCAGCACGGCCACGATCGCGATGTATGCCAACGCTCGCCGCGCAGCCGTGTGGGGCGGCGGTGTGTGTGGTGTGCCTGTCACGAGCCGGCACCGTCTCGGGTGGGGGTGGTCATGGTGGTTTTGGCTGCGGTGACGGCGGTTTCGGCGGTGTGGGTGCAGGCTTGGTAGTCGGGTCCGGTTTGGCCGAAGGTACTGACGCACGCGATCGACATGTGCCCCAGTAGCCGGTTTTGGCAGGCGGTCAGCGAGGTCTGCTCCGGTGCGGTGGCCGCGCATTGCTGCAACGCCGCGCACGCGGCGGCGAAGTCGGCGACCCTGCCGTCTGGGCTGCGGTAGTCGTTGATGCCGGCCGGGCAGGCCACCCCCGATGCGGCCGGTGGCAGCACATCGGGGGCGGTGTCTGGCACGCCCGTCGTCACAGCATCTGTGGCGGCCGGGGGTATGCCGGCCCAGTTCGGTCTCGGCGCTCCGGTGGTGGCGATATCGGAGGCCCGGTAGGACAGCATGATCTGTACCGGGAAGGCAAAGATATTGGCCTGTCCCACATCGATGGTCAGGTCGGACTGTCCGAGCGCAAATCCCGGACCCAGAGCCGGCGTCACGGGAAGCGGTCTCTGATCACGGTCGTGGGCCGCCGGCACGCTGAACGTCCCGATCACCGCGGCTGGCCGTCCCGGGCTGGCATCGGTTTCGACCAAGACGACATTGTCACCTTGGCGCAGATGCGTTCCCGCCGGCAGTTTCACCCCGAATGCAATCGTCGAGGACGCGAACACCGTCTTGCGGGTGATGGTGACATCAACACCGCCGCCGGTGACCGGGCGCACGAGGAACTCAAGGTCATTGCTGCCATAGATCCCACCACCGTCACCGGTCCAGGCCGCCGGCCCCAACCCCAGCTCACCGGGTAGATGCAGCACCAGGTGCCGGTTGGGGTGCAGCGTCGGGACGAAGATGCCATCCTTGGCCCACATCGGCACGGTCGCCTCACCACGCTCGGCTTGGGCGGCCAGCGCCGGCTCCAACCCCGCGGTCTCCCCCTGCGGTGTCGTAGAGGAAACCCGCGCCCCGCCAATCGGATTGATACGCCCAGGATCGGCAGGCATCGGGCGTGGCGTTGCGGGTTGCACCGGCGGCGGCGGGTCAGCCGCCGACACCGGCACGGCCAGCGCGGCACACACACCGGCCATCACGACCACTGCGACCGAAACGTTGCTCACCGCGACCAACAGTGAGCGTGCACACCCGTTCATCACAGGTCCTTCGGCTCGCCGTAGAGGGTTTGGGTGTCATTGCCGTTATCGGTGCGCACCCGAATGGTGGTGTAGGACTGGATCTTGACCTGGCCACCGCACCCATCGGCGACAATGTTCTGCTCACGAAGATTCGACACCGCGCCCATGTTGCGCAGACTGATCCGATCCAACGGAACCTGCACATGCCCACCGGGTTTGAGCAACACCCGGATATAGCCGCCGATATGTTCGGTCGCCCCGACCGACGCGTTGGCCTGCGCACCGGCAAAACCGCCACCGCCACCACCGCCGCCACCAGCACCGCCCTGGCCCTCACCGAAACCACCGCCATACACCCCGGCCCCGACCTGCTGATTGAGGTCCACGCCCAGATCCCCACCGACCTCCACCCCCGCCGAGGAATCAGTACGGCACCCCACGAAGTACCCGGCCTCCAACTGCGCATCCTGAATCGGAGTGCCACCGGTCCCGCTGATACGGGCCTCGGCACGCAAACTCACCCGCGCCTGCCACGAATTCGAGGCCCCCGCCAAGTTGTCGATATGGTCGATCACCTCATGGGTGGAGTTCACATCCACCACCCACCCGTCATCGGTGACAAACTGCGTCCACCGATCCGGCATCACCTGCGGCGCCGCACCCACCTGCGGCGCACCCCACAGCGCCACACCCGCGCACACCGCACCCGCCCACACCCCGCGACGGCACCGACCACCGGCACCAACCATCGCCACCACGCAACAAACCCCCCGTTTGCTACACACGGCCCGGTACCCCCGCAGCCCAGCTCAACACGTGCGCAGCGTCACGCTCACATATAACTGACTGGCGTGTCAAGCGCCCGTGGCGAGGCACACGTCGTATTGCGAGTGACGTGTTAATCAGGTAAATGTGGGTCAGTCGACTACGGCAATTCATGTGCCAACCAGGCATGGGGGCGACGAGGTCGGGGGGCCACGACCATGAACACACTGCTCTGCGACGCACGGGTGACACCGGACGGATCGGTCTTGGCGATCGAAGACGTCGGAGCTCACGGACTCGGGGCGTCTACATGGGCGGCGCCGCATCCACCGTCGACAGGTCCGGGCCGGTGCATGCCCTGTGGGTGCGCACAATGAGCGTTCACGAGACGGAACTCCTCGGAAGACGGGTTCACGTCCGAGTGCTGGCCGGTTCTGCCACAGAGGGGCTCGGCAGGCGCGTGTTCCGTGGACCGCTCGCCATAGGAAGTGGAGTGCTGACGATCGGTGACGCGCGCAGACCGGATCGACAGCTTTTAGTCGGTGAACCAGCTTCAGTCACGCAGTCGGCGACACGGCGTTTGGCCGTCCGCGGTTCTGGCGACCGCCCGAACTCCTCACCGCCATACGCAGACCTCCCTGTTGAGATGAATTGCTCTGTCGGCTCGCCGTTTGCCGGCGAATACGACTCGAAGAACGGGAGGACGTCTTGCATCTGGTCGCCATAGCATTGATCGCTACGCTTGTCGGCGCTTGCACATACTGGCTGTACGCGGACATTGTGACCGAGCGCGCTGAACGCAGAGCGCATAGTTCGTTGCTACAGGTGGTCGAGGACTACGTAACCGCAGTCAACGGCCACGACCGAAAAATCCTTGAGAGCTTGACAGTCGGCCCGATGAAAGCCGATCTGCCATACGACATCATCTCCCCGATACGGGTCGCTGCCGAAGCGCACGGCCCCGCAGCTGTCGAGAGGTTCACCGTCGAAGCGGTCGGCGAGACGACAGCCATCGGCTATCTGGTCACATCATTCGCCGACCCGCGACATTCATCTGAGCGCAACCACACCACCAACATCAGTAGCGAGATTGTCTTCAAAAAGGACGACGGAGTTTGGCGAATCAGCGGCACAGTGCTCTGACATCTCTGACATCCACGTTGAAGCTTGCTCGCCTCCTCACCGGCCGCCTACTGTGACGGCCAGCACACCTCGCGGAAGTCCGCGACCGAGGAGGACAGCGTGACCGCCGAGAAGAAGATCACCTATTGCCGCATCTGCGAACCGCTGTGCGGTCTGATCGCCACCGTCGAGGACGGCCGTCTGCTCTCACTCAGGCCCGACAAGGACCACCCGCTCTCGCAGGGGCGCGCCTGCCCCAAGGGGATCGCGTTCAGCGACGTCCAGAACGATCCCGACCGGGTGTTGCACCCCCTTCGGCGCCGGCCCGACGGCAGCTTCGCGACCGTCGGCTGGGACGAGGCACTCGATGACATCGCCACCCGGTTGTCCATGGTGCTCGCCGAGCACGGTGGCGACGCTGTCGGCGAGTACCTCGGGAACCCCTCCGCATTCGGGTACGCGGCCAGCCTGTGGTCGGGACTGTTCATGAAGCGGATCGGGGCCGGCCATCTGTACTCGGCGGGATCGCAGGACATCAACAGCCGCTACGTCGCCAGCAAGCTGCTCTACGGTGCCGCCACCCAGATCCCGTTCCCCGACCTTCCGCGCACCGACTTCCTGTTCATGCTGGGTGCCAATCCGCTTGTCTCCCATGGCAGCGCGTTACGTGCGCCGCGTGTCAAGGATGACCTCGCCGGCATCGTCAAGCGCGGCGGGCGCGTCATCGTCGTCGATCCGCGCCGCACCGAGACGGCGGCGGTCTACGAACATGTCGCGGTCCGCCCCGATTCGGATGCCTGGTTGATGCTCTCGCTGCTGCACGTGGTGTTCGCCGAGAATCTTCAAGACAGCGCGGCGCTGAAGGCACACACCATCGGTGCAGAGACCTTGCGCACCCTCTGTGCGGACTTCCCGCCCGAGGACACCGCCGTCCGCACGGGTATCCCGGCGGCGACCGTCCGCGCACTGGCCCGCGACTTCGCCACCGCCCGCACCGCGGTGGCGTACGGGCGAACCGGTGCATGCCTCGGCCATCACGGAACCCTCGTCAGTTTTCTGATCGACGCGCTGAACACCGCGACAGGCAATCTGGATCGCCCCGGCGGTGCCCTGATGTCACATCAGGTGATCCCGGTCGAGCAGTTCGGGGAAAAGTCCGGCGCGTTCAGCTACAACACCAAGACGTCGCGCATCGGCGGGTTCCCGGATGTCTTCGGCTCGTTCCCGGCTGCGCTGATGGCCGATGAGATCACCACCGGCGGAAAAGGACAACTGCGAGCCCTTTTCGTGCTCGCGGGTAATCCCGTGCTGTCGGTGCCCAACAGCGCCGCCCTGGAGTCCGCGCTGGGGGAATTGGATCTGCTGGTGTCCCTCGACCTGTATGTCAACGAGACCAACCGGCACGCCGACTACATCCTGCCCGCCACCACGTTTCTGGAGCGCGACGACCTCCCGATGGCGTACGCGGCCTGCTGTCCCACAGTATTCCTGCAGGCCGCCGAACCGGTGGTGCCCGCATACGGGCAGGCACGCCCCGAATGGGAGGTCTTCGAGGATCTGGCCGAACGAATGGGGCTGTCGCTCTTCGCCACCGGCGCCCTCGCTCCACTGAACCCGGTGTTGCGGTGGCTGCGAGGCCGCGGTGTGCGCATCACCCCGCAACGCATGATGCATACGCTGCTGCGCGTCGGCCCCTACGGTGACAGGTTCGGGCTGCGCCGCGGCGGCCTCAATCCGGCTCGGTTGCGCGCACACCCGCATGGTGTCGTGTTGGCCGAGCACGCACCGCACGGTGTGCTCGCCGAGGCGGTCACCCACCCCGGCGGCAAGGTCGATCTGGCACCGCCCCAGATCGTCAACGAGGTGGCTCGGCTCGGGACGGCGCCCGGCACCACCGTGGACTTCCCGCTGCTGGCCATCGGGATACGGGAACTGCGATCCCAGAACAGCTGGATGCACAACAGCCCGATCCTGATGAAAGGTAACCGCACCCAGCGCGCGAGGGTCAATCCCTCCGATGCGGCGGCGGCCGGTCTTGTCGACGGCGGTCGGGTACGCGTCGTTTCGGCAACCGGTGCCGTCGAACTGGAGGTCCTGGTCACCGATGATCTCGGGCCGGGCACCATCGCCATCCCGCAGGGATGGGGACATCATGGCGGCGGCTGGCGGCTGGCGAACGCCCATCCCGGCGTGAACGTCAACGAACTGACCTCCAACCGGCCCGAAGATCTGGAGGCTTTGGCGGGTATGTCGGTGCTCAACGGTGTGGCGGTGCGCTTGGAGCCGGTCCGGCAACCCGCCGAGAGTCCGGCCCGCTACTCAGCGTCTCGGCCCTGACGACTGCCACGATAGGCGCGGCGGCGTAACGCCGTGAGCCATTCGGGAAGCAATGTCACTCCGTCGGCGTGATCGAGTGTGGGATCGAAAGCGACGCCCTCCGGCCAGGCATCGTCGAGGTCGCGATCGAACTCCAGTATCGCCAGCGGACCGAATTTTCCCGAGCCCTCGGCCTGTTCGATGCTGATCACCAGCGACTGCTCGGGCAGTCGGCGGCGGATCTCTGCGACATCCAGTCCGGCAAAGTCGTTGGGCGACACCAGCTCTGCACGCAGCCAATAGATCTTGTCCCGATATCCGAAGGGCATCAGCGTGGAGAAGGTCGCTGTCGACCACGATGTCGCCGGTATCAGCACCACCCTGGTCGCCGATGACACCATCAGCACATCCCATGGCTTCCCGTCCGAGTGCGACCGGAAAGCCAGACCCGCGAAATCCGGCAATCCGGCCGGTGTCCCGATGCCCTTGGACATCCGCCCGATCACCTGGCCGTCGCCAATGGGCAGGCCTTTCCCGGGTTCGGCGGTCCTCGTGACCCGTCCCTGCACCAGCGCACCGCTCGGATGAAACAGCCGGGCGTCCCGCAGCGCGGCACCCGCGCGGAACGGCGCGGTCGTCAGCTCTGAAGCCTTCATGTCGCCGGGGTGCCCGCCGTCGACCGCACCAAACAGGACTCGTCGCCGGTGAGCGACGGACGGCCGGCAGCGTCCCGTGTGATCAGACCTCGCGACTCGAACTGGTCCAACCAGCCGCCCATCGGTAGCCAGCCCCACCGCCGCTGGAAGATTCGGGCGTTGCGGACGATATCGCGCACATGCTCGACGGGTGGATCGCTGACGGGGTGATACTGATGGAACGCCTCGGCGCCCCCGATCCACCGTAACGGCACATCGAGTGCGGCAGCGGTCTGGGCGAAATCGGTGTCTTCACCGCCATAGCCGCAGTAGTCCTCACAGAATCCGCCGATGACGCCCCAGGTGGGTGCGGTGACGGCAAAGGACAGTGACCAGAACAGCCGGTGATCGCTGCCGGATAGCACGGTATCCGCCTGCGGCGCGGGCCGCGCTGGATGCGGGTTGGCCAATCGGTCCAGACCGGTCTCCGGGTAGCCGGCCGGCCCCGGGGACGGAAGGTAGGCGACCGGACCGCACAGCAACGCGTCGCGGTGTGACGGTGTTTTGCCCACGTCACGGTAGCGCTGCACCATCGTGGTGGCGGGTATGCAGTCGACGTCCAGGAAGATGAGCAGCTGCGCCCCGTCGGCCAAAGCTGCTGCTGCGCCGAGGTTCCTGGCTCGTGCCAGCGGAAGGCCGCCAGCTCCGACGGCGCACTCGACCACGGCGGTGGCCAGCGTCTCGCCTTCGAGCCAGGAGTGCATGTCGGGATCATCCATCGCGACCACGACGTGCAGATCGGGCCGTACCGAACCGGCCGCCAACCCGTCTCGTTGGCGTTGCAGATGCGCGCCCCGCCCGTGGACGGTGGTGATGACCGCGGTTCTCATGCCGACACCACGCCCCGGCATGCCCGCGCCGTCTCCTCGATCGCGGCGGCCGCGCGACCAGCTGCCCCGTGTACACGCCAGCGTTGCCACTGCTCGCCGCCGATCCCGTGCGCGCGCCGGATCAGCTCGCCCCAACCCTCGGGAGTCGGCCACTGGAACGCGATGGTCGCCAGACCATGCCTATCCAATACCGTTGCGGTGGAGTGTTGTTCATCGAATGGGCGCCGCTGGGGAATCACGATCGCCGGACGACCCGCCGCGGCCGTATCGGCGATGCTGTTCTGCCCGGCATGGGTGATGATGAGATCTGCCCCGGCCAGGTGCGGCCACGGGTCGGATATCCACTCCCCGTGCTGCCCGCCCAGCCACGTCCAGTCGGCGGATTCGGCTCCCGTGATCTGCGCTGAGTCAGCGCCGCCGGTGCCGGAAAGCACCACGACGTTTCCCGGAGCGGTACGGGCGGGAGCCCGGCGACCGTCGAATCGGCTGATACCGCCGACATAGACGGTCTTGTGGTCGTGGGGCCGAAGCCATTCGGGAATTCGGAGCTCACGAGGCCACGCCGCGATGATCCGGTCGGCGAGGGTGTGCACCAGGACGTGTGGGGCGTCGGTGCGGTTACCGGGTAGCGCGATCACCACCACCGGTATCCCCAGCAGGCGCGCGAAGGTCGCCACCTCCACCGAGACGTCGACCACCAGGGCTTCCGGTCGGGCATCGCGTACCCACTCGGCGATGGCGTTCATCCTGGCGTTGTAGCCGGTGTCGAGGTGGGGGGCCCAATGCAGCGCACCGTGCGCGGTGGGCTCGTGCACCGTGGCATCGCTGTCATCACGCGGAAGCGCGATCACATTCGTGAACGGGTTGTCCCGCGGCACCTCTCGGCTGGTGAGTACCGTGACCGGTCGAGTCATCCGCTCGGTGATACTCATCGCCCGCGCCAGGTGTCCGTAGCCCTGATGGTGCACGTAATAGCCGATCATCGTCCGCATCCCCCGTCGTGGTGAGCATGTCTGTGTACAGCGACAGGTAGGTCCGCACCATCGCATCTTCCGAACAGCACCGCACGGCGTGGGACCGCACCTGTTCACGTGGCAGGTCGACTGCATCCGGGATGGCAGCTGCCATCGCGGCGACGTCACCGGGAGGCACCAGCCGGCCTGCTCGCGGATCGAGCATTTCACCGATACCACCACGGTCGAACGCGACGACCGGTGTGCCACAGGACATCGACTCGGCCACCACCAGTCCGTAGGGTTCGGCCCACATCGGGGTCACCAGCACCGCCGCAGCCGCCCCGACCAGTGCCACGAGCTCGGCGTTGGCCAGATGCCCGACGTGCCGGATCCGGCCGTCGAGCTCGGGCTCCACGGCACGTTCGTAGTAGCGGGGATCCGAGATGGGGCCGGCGATCAGCAATGGCCGGGCGGCCTTCCGTGCTGCCGCGATGGCGAGGTGGGTTCCCTTTTCAGGAGTGATCCTGCCGAACCAGACAAGCTCGTGCCCCCCGGTTCCCAACCGCCACGCCGTGGTGTCCACCCCGTTCGGGACGACACGGATGTCCTCGGACACGTGTCGCCATGCGGCGGCGGTGTGCCGACTCACCGCGGCGATGCGGCTTCCTTCGCCCTTGCTTGCGGCCAATGCAGATTCCAGCCACGGGGTGGGTGGGGTGTGGACGGTGGTCAACATCGGGATGGACAGCATCGGTGCCATCGCCACCGGAAGGTGATGCAGGCTGTGGTTGTGCACGATGTCGTACTGCTCGGAGTCGCCGCGGGCGAGATCGAGCATGAGTGACAGGTAGGCATGGTGATCTGCCATGAAAGATGCGGCCGGCATGGACACATCGGCCTGCGCAGCGGAGGAGAGGGTCATTTCGTGCACCCGCAACGATTCACAGGCCAGACCGGTGTCGGAACCGGTACCCGCGAAAAGCGACACGTGATGGCCGCGCTGCACCAGCGCACGCGCCAGATGCCATACGTGGGTTTCCAGACCGCCGGCGAACGGCTGCCGAATGGGGTGGCGATTCGAGGCGATCAGTGCGATACGTCGCGATACCGTCACGTAAGCACCTCCTGATACACCCGTGCGTGTGCATCGGCGATGTCGACGCGTTCACGGCGGCGCTCGGCCCACGTCACCCGACGGTGGCCGGGATCGCTCACCCAGTCCCGATACGCATGCGTCACCGCCTGGTGCAGTGAGTCGGCATCGAATCGATCCTCAGAGAACTCGAAGACCTGGCAGGCACGCTGTTGTCCGTAGAAACCACAGCTGGGCGCCACCACCTGCGTTCCCAGGTCATGACACGCTTCCAACCAACCCGAGTGGGTACCGAATCGGTATGGCAGGACCGATACATCGAGAGACTCCAGATAGTCCCACAACTCGGCGTCGCTGTAATAGGGATGCACTACCACCCGCACGTGGCCATATCGGCGGTAATCCAGCAGCGACTGCCCCACCTCGGGTGCGTACCAGTAACTGTCGGGATCGAAGATCTCGTCGTGCGCGTTGATCTGGACGACCCCGCCGGGCAACTCGGCGACCGTCTCCACCAGCGTATCCAGAATCGCGAGCGGATCCATGTTGGCGCGCAGGCTCTTCACGTGCATGCCGACCCTGAACTCCGGGCGCTGTGACCGCGGTCGCTGGATACGGTTGCTGGACAACACATGTGGGTGCGGGAGCACCTGCGCGGACCGACCCCACCTGCGCTCCACCGTATCGGCGGCGCCGGGGGTCAAGGTGAGCAGCCAATCTGCCGCCGTCGCCAGAACGTCCTGTTGCTCGCGATGCGGCGAGAGGTCGCTGTGATGCGGGTTGCGCAGGTCGTGCACCGTGTATACGAGCGGCTTACGGTGTCTACGCAGCTGTTCGACGACCTCGACGAGTTCGCGTGCAGGGATCGTATCGAAGCCGAAGTGCACGTGAAACACGTCGAAGCGGTCATGATTGGCTTCGATCCAGCCAGGTTGTAGGATCACCGGCGGCCACCACCCACCGGGGACCTTGCGCCGGTCATCGGGTACCGGATCCTTCAGGCGCGCAACGGTATCCAAGCCCCCCGGCTGAGAAAGATGGCGCACGTACACGTGCGACGCGGGCACGGACGCGACTTTGATCATCACGCTCCTGACACATTGACACGGCTACCGGGCAGGCCTCTACGGCCACCGTCCCGATTTTCTTGAGGAGGGCGGGTGCGGATACCCGGCCGCAGCCCGGTGAAACCAGACGCGTTGTTTAGGGTCCCGCACACCAGGTAATGCCTGCTTCGTCCACATTTCCCTTGAGAGATCGGACCAGTGATGACGAACGTCGACACCCCGCCGACCCACCAGGCATCCGTTCCGGAATTGATCACCCAATTGTCCGAGCAGCTATCTCGTCTGGTGCGCGACGAGCTTCGGTTGGCGCAATGGGAATTCCGTCGCGGAGCCACCAAGGCCGGCATCGGCGCGGGCCTGTTCAGTACGGCCGGCCTGCT
The DNA here is from genome assembly GCF_006715585.1 of Arthrobacter sp. SLBN-53. Classification (NCBI taxonomy): domain Bacteria; kingdom Bacillati; phylum Actinomycetota; class Actinomycetes; order Micrococcales; family Micrococcaceae; genus Arthrobacter; species Arthrobacter sp. SLBN-53. The sequence goes on along the minus strand of NZ_VFNN01000001.1, from coordinate 3,313,068 downwards.
GGCTGTCAGCGGTTGGCTTGCCCTCACCGCCGGGGCTGTCTCGGCGTTGGCGCTGGTACTACCGGTATGGGCGGCGGCGGTGATCGTGGCCGCGGTGTTGTTCGTGGCTGCCGCGATCGCCGCGATGATCGGCAAGAAGCAACTGGCCCAGGCACCGGTGGCGGCTGACGAGGTGGTCAGCAGCGTCAGCGCTGACGTCGATGCGGTACGGGGGCGCTGACATGAGCCGACCCGACCACAGCCCCGAACCCCGCGCGGAGTCCGATATCGAGGCCATCGAACACGACATCGAGCGGACCAGAGAGCAGGTTGCGGACACCGTGGCGGCCCTAGGGGCGAAGTTCGATGTCAAGGAACGCGTCACCGATGCCGTCACTGAACCCGACGGCTCGGTCAAGGCCGTCATCCCGATCGCCGCCACCATCTTCGCTACCACCATTGTGCTGCTGGGCGTCGTCATCTGGCGTCGCCGCCGCCGAGCCGAGGAGATCCCATGCCGGACAACAAGCCGTCCGTGACCGCGCGCATGATGTACCGCCCGGTCGGAATGGCCAGTTCACTCATCGGCGGCCTGGTCGCCGGTGCCATCTTCAAACAGGTCTGGAAACACGCCTCACCTGGAGCACACGACGACCCACCGGCACCGCTGGAACGCAGCTACCCGCTTCGGGAGATCATCGCGGCGGCCGCACTGCAGGGCGCGATCTTCTCCGTGGTCAAGACCATCATCGACCGCCAGGGAGCCCGGGCGTTCGAGCGGTGGACCGGCGAGTGGCCTGGAGGCTGATGATGTCCCCGATGCGTCACCGATGTGTGGGCCATGACTGATCTGTTGCAGGAACTGGTCGAAGCCTACGGACCGGTGGGCCAGGAAGATGCGGTGCGCGAGATCTGTCGGCGCGAGGTAGCTCCTTTTGCCGATGATGTGTGGGTAGATGGCGCGGGAAACGTGATTGCCTTGCTCCGAAGTGGTGATCACGATGCTCCGGCTGTCCGTCTGATGGCGCACATGGACGAGTTGTCGATGATCGTCAAACGGGTGGAGCCGGACGGAACCCTGCGGCTGTCGCCGCTGGGCACCATGTATCCCGGGAACTTCGGACTGGGTCCGGTCGCCGTGCTGGGCCGACACGAGGCCCTGACAGCGGTACTGACGCTCGGTTCCGAGCACACCACGAAGGAGAGTCACCGTATCTGGGAGACCAAGCCCGATCAGGGTGACAAAGCGCTCGACTGGTCGCACGTGTATGCGTTCACCGGCCGCAGCACCGACGAACTCGCCGAGGCAGGAGTCACTGCCGGCACCCGTGTCTGCGTACACCGCAGCAAGCGCGAACTGGTGTACTTCGGCGGCTACGTCGGCAGCTACTTCCTGGACGATCGTGCTGCGATCGCCGTTCTGTTGGAGACGGCGCAGCGACTGCGCGCTCGTGAAATCGAGCTACCCGCCGATGTCTACCTGGTGTTCACCACAGGTGAAGAGGTCGGCGCGAACGGGGGGATGTACGCGGCTCGCACGCTGCCCGAGGGGGTGACCATCGCCGTCGAGGTGGGTCCCACCGAGCAGGAATATGGGACCTCAGTGCACGGCGGACCGATCGTCGCTTACAGCGACGCCTTGACGGTGTACGACCGACCCACCGCGGATCGTTTGATGGATGCCGCAGCGCGATCGGGAGTCGCACCGCAACCCGCGGTTCTCGGAGCGTTCGAATCAGACGCGTCGCACAGCAAGGCCTCCGGGTTGTGCCCGCGGGCAGCACTGCTATGTCTACCGACGCTCAGCACGCACGGCTATGAGGTGATGGCGAACGGTGCCATCGGAGACGCCGCCGGCGTGCTGGAAAGCTTCCTGGTCGAGGTCGATATTCGTCAACTGGACGATTGAATGCGACGTCACAAGGGGTATTCACCTCGCGTGACCCTCGCAACTCCCCGTATCGAACCTCTCCTTCCTCTGCCCCGGGGGCCGCTGTCGCTGGCGGTCATCGAACTGCTCAACGAGCGCGCGCCGGTCAACCACCTGTCACGGGTCGAGGCCTCGCTGGCAGATGCCGACCCTTATGGTCTCGATCTCCACCTGGCGTTGTACGTCTGCTACGAGTTGCACTACCGGGGGTTCGACGGCGTCGATCCCGGCTGGGAGTGGGATGCCGGCCTGCTGCATTTGCGCGGTCGATTGGAGAGCATGTTTCTGGCCGAGGTGCAGCGCGAGGTCGGCCCCATCGGGCCAGACGATACCGCGCTTGCGGAAATGAATGCGCTCTCTGTCGAACCCGTTGATGGCGAGGGGCTTTCGTACCATTTGCGAGACAAGGGCACCTGGGATCAGATGCGCGAGTACTTCGTGCACCGCTCGATCTACCACTTGAAGGAGGGCGATCCGCACGCCTGGGCCATCCCGCGGCTCATCGGGCAGGCCAAGGCGGCGTTCGTCGCCGTCGAATTCGACGAGTTCGGCGCGGGGAACGGCACTCGACTTCATCAGCAGCTGTTTGCAGATCTCATGGACGCTGCGGAGCTGGATTCCGAGTACCTTGGCTACATCGATATCGTTCCGGCCGAGGCGCTCGCTGCCGTGAACCTCATGTCACTGTTCGGTTTGCACCGTCGGCACCGGGGAGCGGCGGTCGGGCACTTCGCCTCCACCGAGATCACCTCGCCTCCCGGGTCCCGCCGCCTGGTCGATGCGCTGCAGAGATTGGCAGCCCCACAGGAATGCGTCGAGTTCTACGCCGAGCACGTCGAAGCCGATGCCGTGCACGAGCAGGTCGTGCGCACCGATGTGGTGGGCGACCTGCTGGCCCGCGAGCCCCATCTCGATCGCGATGTCGTTTTTGGAATCCGCGCCCACGCCCTCGTCGAGGACAAACTGGCCGATCACATGTTGCGATCCTGGGACCAGAACCAGAGCTCGCTGCGACGCCCGCTCGACTGAGTAGGGTCTGCACTACCAAAGAAGCGGGCCGGATATGAATCCGGCCCGCTTCATCTATCAGTCAGTTGTTGTCGGCAGGCGATTCCGTTGCCTTCACCTTTTTCGCCCCTGACGTGCGGCAGCGTCGCCGGTGGCTGGTGTCACACAGCGGATAGTCCTTGCTTCGCCCACAGGCACATATCGCGACCATGAATCGGTCCGATTCGATGGTCGTGCCATCGGCGAGTTCCACCGACACCGGCCCTTGAACCAGGACCGGACCGCCGCGCACCGCCCGCACGGTGCGAAACTCTTTGTCACTCATGGCTTGTCGGCCCTGATCACCAGTAGTTCCTCTTCACGCCGACCCGGTTGCAACCGTCCCGTATCTTCCAGCCACTGGGCACGGGCGCTCAGGACCGGGCCGAACGGAATCCATTCCCATGCCACGACATCGGCGTCGAGTCCCGCGGCCGAGAGGGCCTCCAATGTACGTCGCGGTTCCGCGAACTCGGACTGCACGATCAGGACGCTGCCACCGTCGGCCAACAGGTCGGGTACGGCAGCGCACAGCGGATCCAGCACCATCCGACCGTCGCCGCCGGCATCCCAGGCACGTGCGGGGCCGACCGATGCGGGCAGCGCGTTCAGCGACGGGTCGTGGGGAACATAGGGGGGATTGCAGACCACCAAGTCGTACGGGCCGAACTCTGCTGCGCGCGCCCAGGATCCCAGGTGAACGTCGACCGACGTACCGACGATCTCGGCATTTGCGCGAGCGCAGCGCACCGCCCGTGGGCAGATATCGAATGCCGAGACGCTCGAGGCGCCCTGCGCCGCGGCATTGATAGCCGCGACGCCGCTACCGGTACATAGGTCGGCCACTCTGCTTCCCAGGGCGAGCCCGCTCTTGTCCATGGTTTCCACCAGTAACCGTGAATCCTCCTGCGGCGCGTAGACGCCGTCGGTCACCATGGTCACCAGTCGGGAGTCGCCGTCAAACGGGTAAGCGGTAGTCATCTTTGCCTCTCGCGGGTCAACGGGTCAACACTGCCGGGCTGAGATGCCCTCTGCCGTCCCAGGTCAAACGCCGCATTCTTCAGCGCCTCGCCCGGCGGATACCCATTTCGTCGCAAGGACCAACATCGGTGCCCTTGCCCCCACCTCGATATCAGCTTGCGCTGCGCCCCCACCGCGCGATGACATGTACTCATGAGTGCGATCTGGCCACTGTTCGACCTTCGTGTGCGGACACCGCAGCTCACGTTGGCCTACGTCACCGACGATCTCGGATTCGAGCTCGCCGAACTGGCCGCCGGCGGCATCCACGATCCGAGCACCATGCCATTTTCCGAACCATGGACGGACGCGCCGAGAAACCTGTTGCAGCGCAACGCGATGCGGTACTACTGGCGTTGCCGAGCGGACACCTGCGCCGACAACTGGGACATCGTGCTGGCCGCGTCGGATCGAGACGGTCGATTGGTGGGGATGTGCTCGTTGTCCGCCACCCATTTCCCCACCCTGCGGGCCGCCAGCACGGGATCCTGGCTCGGCATCGAATTCCAAGGTCGCGGACTCGGCCTGGAGATGCGACACGCTGCGCTGCACCTGCTGTTCGCCGGCCTCGGCGGCGCACGGGCGACGACCCGCGCATGGCATGACAACCCCGCATCGCTCGGCGTGACCCGCTCGCTGCCCTACACCTATACCGGCGCCGAGCTGGCGCTGCGCCGCGACAGCCCCGACACCATGCTGTCCTTCGCCATGGACAGCGCGCAGTGGAGCGCCCAGCGGCGCGACGACATCCGGCTCGAGGGCGTCACCGCGGTGCGCGCTCAGCTGGGTTTATAGGTAGCCCCACTCGCCAACTGTCCGAATCGCCAGGCCGCGAAGCTCCGCAGCACTCCCACGTCCGGTCAACTGGGCATTTCGGCCCGCGGCGGCAATTCTGGCAAATATGGTTCCGTGCGGTATCGCACTCTCGGAACAATTGTTCACCCATCGCAATTTGCAATCTTGATAATTTCACTATCGGTACTTTTCTGCGGAATTCGACCGCCGCTCTCCGCCACCACTTTGGCTACACGCCATTCACGGAGCAAGCCTTCACGGGCATATAAGTGCACTTGAAGTCCATGAAACTGTCCCGAAGGCGGACTTCTTCTTCATCTTTTCCGGGTTTCCTTGATTAGACGCAAAATGGCACGGGTACTTCTCCAATATCAGGCGGAGTGATCCGCATCACAAACATATGAGACCAGGTATCTGGAGCAAGGAGAAGGCATCATGTGGGGGCCCTGGCAGCGAGCAGCAAATCCACTTTGCTCAGTAGCAGCGCCATTGTTTACGGTAATCCTGGTCGGGGCGTCGGTCCAGACCGCAGCGCCGCCCCCACCGACGCAGGACGTCCGGCAGGTGTCAGCCCAGGTGGCGCTCGCCGCGGCCATCGATACCTCTCCCAACGCCGTCGGCATCGCCGAATCCGAGCTCTACTTCATGACGCCGGCCGAGGTGGAGGTCGCACTGGACACCATGGAGTCCCTCGGCGTCACCCAAATTCGGATCTTCGTGCCGTGGCGGGCCGTTGAGCCCGCACCAGGGGTCTACAACTGGAGCGAGGTGGACAAGGTCGTCGACGCCGCATACGAACGTGGTATCGCGGTGATGGGTGCCGTCACGAGCACCCCGACCTGGGCATCGGATGTCCAGGACTCGGCCTACGGGGCTCCGCGCGATCCGGAGGACTTCGGTGACTTCATGGGCGCGCTGGCCGAACGATACGGCGCCGGCGCAGGTGATCCCGAAACCGCGCGCATTTCCGCATACGAAATCTGGAACGAGCCACAGAGTTTCGTGTTCTGGAGTCCCCGCCCCGATCCGGCCGCCTACACCGAACTGTTGAAGGCCGGTTACACCGCGGTCAAGGAGGTCGACCCCAGCGGCACCGTCGTCGGCGGAGTGGTCACCGCCGGACTCAGCTGGGGTGGGATCAACATCAACCCCGTGGACTTCGTAGCGACGATGTACGAATCCGGTGCGGCGGGCTACTTCGACGCGCTGTCATATCACCCGTACAACTACGATTGGAAGTTCGGCGACGGCTTCGGCAACGAGATATCTGCGGTCGGACAGTTGCAGGCCATGCAGGACCTCATGGCGAAATACGGTGACGGCGACAAGACGGTGTGGACAAGTGAATACGGTCTGCCGACCTCCTATGTCTCCGAGGCCCAGCAGGCCGAGTTCATCGACGATTTCATGTCAACCTGGTCCGAACTCGACGGCGTAGGACCACAATTCATCTATTCCCTGGTCGACAGGGACTCCGGATCGACCGAAGTCGAGGACACCTGGGGCCTGTTCCGCGACGACTACACACCCAAGCAGGCCGCCACCGTGGTCCAGGCCTGGATCGCCGAGAACGGCCCTGTTCCAGAAGATGGCATCCCGGTGGATGAATTGCCGACGCCGGAGGAATTGCCGGACGCTCCGGTGGCCCCGGAGGCTCCGGTGGTCGAGGAGCCGGCGCCGGCGGATCCGGTGGCCGAGGCGATGTCGAATTGGCAGGCAGCACTGGCCGAAGCGGCGGCCAACTGGGCAGCAACCTGGGGCCAGCCGAACAGCACCGGCACGACGACACAGTCCATCGCCGGTACAACCGCACCCACCACGGCCTTGCGCACCGCCACCGCACCGGACGATGACGAGGTCGACGCGCCCACCAGCGCAACCGATCCCGCCCTGGAGAGCGCCGATTCGTCGCGGGCGGCGGTCCTCGAGGCGACTCAGCCCGAACCCGAGGGCACCTCGTCGCGGACGACCACCTCACGGACGACCACGTCTGAACCGGACACCGCCGACACGACCGACACCCCCGGCGGGCAAGAGACGGCGACGAACGACTCGACCACCCGTTCGTCGGGTTCGGGAACGGATTCGACCGCTACCGACTCAAGCTCCACAACAGACGGTTCCACCACCGGTTCGTCCGGATCCAGTGTCAACGGGTCCACGGGCTCGGACGCCGGGTCGACCGAGTAAGCACGGCAATACCGGCCGGGGTGGCGCACTCGTCACCCCGGCCGGCTTATCTGCACCATCAAAATTCCTAAACTTCCCATGTCAAAGCCGATTTTTCGCACCTGTATGGAGCTAATGTCAGAACTGGCTGAGCAACTGCCAACCAGATTTCGGCTTGCGGGGAGTCGTCATGAACAGGGCATGTCTGCGGACCCTTCGCCAACGCACCACAGTCACCATTGCCTCGGCTGTGGTGCTGGCCACCATCTGCACCGGCGCTGACCCCAGAGCCCCAGCGTCGCGTGTGGCGGGTGCGTCTGTCGATCTCGTTGCCGCCATCGACCAGATGCCCACCACCATCGGGCTAGCCGACTCCAACCTGGTGCGGCTCGGCGACCACGCCCTCATCGACAAACAACTCGACATGATGCAGTCCCTCGGGGTTCAGAACGTCCGCATCGGGATCTCCTGGATCAGCACCCAACTGACCGAAGATGGCAACTTCTACTGGGGCGATACCGACTACGTCATCAATGAGGCTCACCGCCGCGGAATGGGGGTGCTCGGGGTGCTTCACGAAACCCCGAACTGGGCCAAGGCCGATCCCGACACACTCCCCCTGTCCGGTATGCCGCGGTCCAGCGCTTTCGCCGCGTTCGCCGGGGCCGTCGCCGAGAGGTACGCCGGCAAGATCTCGGCGCTGGAGGTGTGGAACGAACCCAACGGCCGTTTCTTCCTCAATCCGGTTGACCCCGCGGGTTACACCGAACTGGTCAAGGCCGCCTACACCGCCATCAAGGCACATGATGACCCACTGGATCCCGATGATGACATCACCGTGGTTGCAGGGGTTTTGGGATCCGGACGCACGCTCGGCAACAACTTCACCATGAATCCCATCGACTTTCTCCAGGGGATGTACGACAACGGCGCGCACGGCTTCTTCGATGCGTTCTCATTCCACCCGTACCACTACGACATCCCCTTCTCCGAGGGTGCAACCCAATCGGATTCACCCATTCTGCAACTGCGCGATATCCGCGCGCTCATGGAGCAATACGGAGACGGCGCCCTGAAGGTCTGGGCCAGTGAGTACGGCCTACCGACAACCCCGCTCAATCCCTCCGCTCCTTGGCTGTACAACTCGCCCGACAAGCAGGCGGAGTTCCTTGAAGACTTCCTCCGAAGCTGGCAGCGCGAGAACGGTACCGGACCGATCTTCATCTACTCCACGCGTGACCTGAACAGCGGAAGTTCCAGCGACCAAGACAATTTCGGCATCTGGTACACCGACTGGAGCGAGAAGCCCGCTGTGCAGGTCATCCGCGACTTCCTGGACAGTCTGGACCCCGGCTACCCGATCATCGAGGCCATCAGGAACACGGTCAACTGGATCGTGGAGACCTCGGGCCGGGCGATCAGCGGCCTGGTCGATATCGGTCTGGCGGTGGCAGACGCCATCATCGACGCCACCGTCTGGGTGGTGAAAACCGTTGCCCGGGTGGCGGTCGACGTCATCGGTGGAGTGGTCGACCTGACGTCCAGGGTCGTGCGCGGTATTGCCGAGGCCATCGGTAACGCCGTCACGTGGGTCGTAGACCGGGTCGAGAGCTGTTTGGGTATCGACGAACCGGCGCCGCCGGTACCCGAGGTCGGTTCGTCCCCCGCAGCATCCCCGCGCAGCGAAACCCGGATGGTGTCGGTCACCGCCATCGCCGAACAGGTCGAACCCGTCGCTGATCACAGTGACGCACCGAGGTCCGACGAGCTCGACATCGAGGAGCCGGCGTCCGAATCGGGGAACGTCGTCCTCGAGACGGTCGAGCCCGACGAACCCGGTGTGGCGTCGCCTCAGACGTTCGAGCCCGAAACCGGTGCCGACAGCCCGTTCGGGGTCGACCCGGAGGCCGAAGAGGAAGCAGCCGAGGAGGCAGCGAGTGATGTCGAGACCAGCGAGCGCGAGGCAACTCCGGACGAGGCGTCAAATCCGACGGTGAACAGCGAACGACCTGCGGAATCGGCAGACAACACGGACACCCGGACCCCCTCGTCCGCGTGAAGCGGTTCTAGAAGACGCGGATCCAATCGACCAGCATCTCGGCCGGATAGTTGCCGCCGGCGGGCTCGCGGCCGCCGGAGCCGCCGATGGCGATGTTGAACACCGGAGCCATCGTGAAGCCCGGATCATTGAACGGCCATTCTCTGAGCGAGTCCGCGCGCACCGTCCAGAACGGTTCCATGCCCGGCTCGTAGTCGCGCCAGAAGTACATCCCCTCGGGCTTCCAGGTCATCCGCCAGGTATGCCAGTTGCTGTCGATGGGGTGTTTGAACGTCTGGAACTGGGTGCCGTCCAGACTCGCGTGAACGGTGGTTCCCGAGGGCCAATCCTGATTGCCGTACCACTCGAACAGGTCGACCTCGCCGCCGCGCACCGGATTGTCGTTGAGCAGCCAGAAGGCCGGCCACGCGCCGTTGGTCAGGCAGTTCAGTTTGACGCGCGCCTCCCACGTCGTCCCCACTCCGCCGCGCCAGTTACCGATGATCTTGGCGCTGGCGAACTTCTCCTGGATATTGGCGCCCGGGCCCTCGGTGGCGCGGATGACCAGGTTGCCGTTACCGTCCTGAAAGACGTGTTCCTGGTCGGTGACATAGCGGCCCATGTTGAACGGCTTGTCCCATTCGACCGGGTTCCGGATGGTCTCACGCTGCGGCACGATGAACCACGACGCCGGATTCGGCGGTGACCCGGCAGGACCATTGAATTCGTCCTGCCACAGGATGGGCGGCGCCGCCGCTTCGGGCGTCGGAGCCCCCGGCCCGGGCCCTAGATCACCGGGCAACGGCTCGCCGTGAGCGGTCGCGGTGGGGAGTGCGGCGGCCGCCGCACCGAGTCCGAGCATCAACATCGCACTGCGTCGATCGAATTCAGCCACAGCCGACCATAACCAGCCGTGGCGGATTTCGCGCAAAGCCGCGCCAACCTCATGGCTCGCTGACTGCGATCTCAGCGACGACCGGGGCCGCGACATGCGGATGCCGCAGGCCGCAGTTGCAGCGTCTTACCAGCTGAGCGGCTACCAACCCGCGGATCCGGGTAGAGTCCCATCTACAACTGGTCTGCCTGCGGTGTGAACTCAGCACTGCCGGCATCGAGCCACGGGATCGGTATCTACCCGTGGTGAGAGGGAACCCGGTGAGAATCCGGGACTGTCCCGCAGCGGTATGCAGGAACGACCGCCGTCAACGGCACTGGTGCGCAGCACCGGGAAGCGACGGCCAGTAGGAATACCTTTGGGTATGTGCCTGTGAGTCCGAAGACCTGCCAGTTGTGTCGGGCGCGCCGCGCCCGACGGCGCATCGCCTCGTGGACTGGGCGTATGGCCGATAGCGGCCTCGGCATACCTGCGGCGGCCTCTTCGGTTGCACGTTCCTGTGGGCGGTGGGCTCCCCATCGTTGTTGAAGGACTCTGTGTGACAACACAATCTGCCCCCACGTTCACCGCCACCATACTGGGGTCGCCGCGTGTCGGCCCTAACCGCGAGCTGAAGCGCGCGGTTGAGAAGTACTGGTCCAAGAAGATCGACCGCGCCGAACTCGAAGCTGTGGCAGCCACCCTGCGGGGTGACACGGTGCGCCAGCTCGCCGACGCCGGCGTCGACTCGATACCGGTCAACACGTTCTCGTACTACGACCACATGCTGGACCAGTCGGTGTTACTGGGCACCCTGCCCCCGCGTGTTGCGGGCGTCCACGACGACCTGGACCGCTACTTCGCCGCTGCCCGCGGCGGGACCTATGACGGCGTCGACGTAGCCCCCTTGGAGATGACCAAGTGGTTCGACACCAACTATCACTACATCGTCCCCGAAATCGGCCCGGATACCACTTTCTCGCTGAATCCCGGCAAACTGCTGGCCGAACTCGATGAGGCGGCGGCGGTCGATGTCCCGCTGCGACCGGTGGTCGTGGGTCCCATCACCTATCTGGCGCTGAGCAAGGCCGTCGACGGTGCCGGCGCGCCGATCGAGCGGCTCGACGAATTGGTCGGCGTCTACGCCCAACTGCTGGAGCTCCTTGCCGAACGCGGGGTCGGTTGGGTTCAGATCGACGAGCCGATCCTGGTCACCGACAACATCGACGACGTCGGTGCACTGGCAGAGACCACGTACACCCGGCTCGGTGCGCTCACCCACCGCCCGGCCATCTTCGTCGCGACATACTTCGGCCAGTTGACCGACACGCTGCCTGCCCTGGCCCGCACCTCTGTCGAGGCCATCGGAATCGACGCGGTGTACGGCTCGGTGGACGCCGTTTCTGCCGTGCCGGAACTGGCCGGAAAGACCGTCGTCGCCGGCATTGTCGACGGACGCAACATCTGGCGCACCGACCTGGAGAGCGCGCTGACCACGCTCGCCACCCTCGTGGGTCCGGCCGGCCACGTCGTCGTGTCGACATCCTGCTCGACCCTGCACGTCCCGTACGCGTTGGAGCCCGAGACCGACCTCGATGAGGCATTGCGTAGTTGGTTGGCATTCGGCGCCGAGAAGGTCGCCGAAGTGGTGACCTTGGCCAAGGGGCTCGCGCAGGGCCGGGAAGCCATCGCCTCGGAGATCGAAACATCGAACGCCGCAGCGGCTTCCCGCAAGGTCGACCTTCGGTTGAACAACACCGATATCCGCTCCAGGCTCGACGCCATCCGGGCGGCAGGAGCGTCCGGACGGGGCATCGCCGCCGATCGGCGCACCGCGCAGCAGAAACGGCTTAACCTCCCCACGCTGCCGACCACGACAATCGGTTCATATCCGCAAACCACCGAGATTCGGGTGGCACGCGCCGATCTCCGCGCCGGCAGGATCGACGAGACTCAGTATGAGCAGAAGATGAAAGACGAGGTCGCAGCCGTCATCGCGTTGCAGGAAGAACTCGGAATCGACGTGCTGGTGCACGGTGAGCCCGAGCGCAACGACATGGTGCAGTACTTCGCCGAGCAGTTGGACGGGTTCTTCGCCACCCAGAACGGCTGGGTGCAGTCCTACGGGTCCCGGTGTGTCCGTCCCCCGATTCTCTACGGTGACGTGGCGCGTCCGTGGCCGATGACCGTCGCGTGGGCGGCCTACGCACAGTCGCTCACCGCCAAACCGGTCAAGGGAATGCTGACCGGTCCGGTGACCATCCTGGCGTGGTCATTCGTCCGTGATGACCAACCGCTGGCCGACACGGCTGCACAGGTCGCACTCGCCATCCGGGACGAGACGGTGGACCTGGAGAAAGCCGGTATCGCCATCATCCAGGTCGACGAGCCTGCGCTGCGGGAACTGCTCCCATTGCGCTCCAAGGAGAAACAGGATTACCTGGCGTGGTCGGTGGAGGCCTTCAGGTTGGCCACTGCGGGTGTGCGCGACGACACCCAGGTGCACACCCATCTGTGCTACTCGGAGTTCGGGGAAGTGATCGGCGCCATCGCCGACCTCGACGCCGACGTCACGTCCATCGAGGCCGCACGATCGCATATGGAGGTGCTCACCGATCTCAACGCGGTGGGCTTCAGCAATGGAGTGGGACCGGGTGTCTACGATATTCATTCCCCGCGGGTGCCGACCAAGCAGGAGATAATCGTGGCGCTACGTGAGGCGCTGGAAGCGGTTCCTGTGGAACGCCTTTGGGTAAACCCGGACTGCGGTTTGAAGACCCGCAGGACCGACGAGATCAGCGAGTCGCTCCGCAACATGGTCGAGGCCGCCAAGGTGGTGCGCGCAGAACGGTGACGACAGTCGTGCCCCGGAGTCCTTACGGGCTCCGGGGCACGGTCTCATTGAGCACTCAGGGGCACTGTAGGCGCTCGGGCTGTTCCAGCAAGTGCCTCGAGCACCGCGATGGTGTCGAGCGTCTCTGGGACGTCGTGGACCCGCACGGTGTCAACTCCGGCTGTCCACGCGGCGCCCAACACAGCAAGCGAGGCCGCCAACCGACCATCCGCACCGCGGCCGGTCAGCGCACCGAGAAAAGACTTGCGGCTCACCCCCAGTACGACGGGAAATGGCCCGCCGCACAGATCAGGTAGTCGGCGCAGCAATTCGAGGTTGTCGGCAACAGACTTGCCGAACCCGATTCCCGGATCCACCCACACCGGCCGGGCACCGGCTGTGAACGCCGATTCAGCCGTTCCCTGGACAAAGGCTCGCGCCTCGGCATTCACGTCGCCATACTCCGGGTAGCCTTCTGCCAGAACCGGAACCGTATGCGCGTGCATGCTCACATATCCGACACTCAGTCTCCCGGCGAGGTCGTACAGCTTGCCGGACACGTCGTTGATGATGCGGGCTCCGGCCCGGACCGCTTCCTCCGCGACCTCACGATTACGGGTATCGACAGACACCACACCGCAATGTGCGAGTTCGGCGACGATCGGCACCACCCGGTCGATCTCTTCGTCCACCGATACCGGAACGGCTCCGGGCCGAGTGGATTCTCCGCCGACGTCCACCGCCCAGGCTCCGTCGTCGAACATCATCAGACCGGCCTCCACCGCCGGATCGGCCGTATCGAATCTGCTTTGCGCCCAGAAGGAGTCGGGTGTCGCGTTGAGGATGCCCATGACCCGCATCGGCGTGTCGCGGTCACGTGCGCTCGTCACGGCGACCAGTACGCCAGCATCTCGGCGAACGTGTCGAACGCCGGACCGCTGATACCGTAGGGGGCCTCAAAGTGCACGCTCAGCGGAAATCCCAGGTCGGCAACACCGTCGATGACCTTCTCGTACAGATCCACGAGGAGCCGTCGTTTCGTATCCGGGTCACTGGTGGCCAGTTCTCGGACGAAAGCCTGCTCCCGCGCGACGGTCTCGTTACCTGCATCGCGGATCAACCAGTCGATCAGGCCGACCCGATCCTCTATCTTCGGCACGAATCCGAACGACAACAGGATCTCCGGTCGATGCGGGCTGGTTCGGGCGAAATCACGCAGGAATCCGGTGATCGCGTCGGAGTACAGCAGCTGCGTCATGCCGAATGTTGCGCCCTTGGCGCATTTGACGTCGAATCTGTCCTGCTCCGCCTCGCGGGTCGGGATCAGTATGGCCCCGCGGTGTGTGACGAGCTCGTCGAACTTCGCCAGCGCATCGGCCGGAGCCACGCCGTTGCCTCGTCATGGAAAGCAGTCACCTGGGTACAGAGTGCCCGAACGCCGTCGAGACCGGTGCGCAGATCCGTCCAGTAGTCGAGCACGTCCATCTTCGGCTGCATCTCGACGGGGCGATCACCGTCCTCTTCGATCATCCCGGGGATCATGATGTGACCGATTCGCCCGGAAATCCCCGAATTTGCGGCCAGGGCCACAATCTTGTGAGCTTCATCTCGGACGTGGTCGGGCCCACGATCCAGATTCGGTGGCACCAACTCCAGAGCGATGGTGTTCAACGGCACGACGGTCGTCCTTCGATGCGACGGGAAGCTCATCGCCTGAGGAAGACGACCGACGCAGCAGCAGTCGCTGTTCGGACATCCGCCCATTCCGCGAGGCGATGCGCCGCCGGGCGCGGCGCGCCCGGCGCAGCTGGCAGGTCTTCGGACTCGCAGGCTCGCATCCGCTCGATGCACCTAGTGGCCGTGGCTTCCCGGTGTGTGACACCAGTGCCTGTTACGGCGTTCGTTCCTACATACCGCTGCGGGACAGTCCCGGATTCTCACCGGGTTCCCTCTCGCACCGCACCTGAGTCAGCATGCGGGGCTCGATGCCGTGATAGAGATTCACAGCAAACCAGTTGCATCGGTCAGCCTACATCGCCAGGGCTCGGCGTTCCGGCCACTGGGCCGGTCACGAGATCACGACCAGGAGGTCGCCGCCCTCGACTTGGGCGGTGCCGGTGACGGCGATGCGGGTCACGGTGCCGGCCTTGGGTGCGGTGATGGCAGCTTCCATCTTCATGGCTTCGATGGTGGCGATGGTCTGTCCGGCCTGCACGGTGTCACCGGCGTCCACGCCGATGGTGACGACCCCGGCGAACGGGGCGGCGATGTGGTCGGGGTTGGTCTTGTCGGCCTTTTCGGCCGCGGCGACCTCGCTGGCGATGCTGCGGTCCCGGACCAGGGTGGGGCGCAGCTGCCCGTTGAGGATGGCCAGCACGGTACGCATCCCACGCTCGTCGGCCTCGGAGACAGCCTCCAGGCCGATCAGCAGTTCCACCCCCGGTTCGAGTTGCACACGGTGTTCCTCGCCCTGGCGCAACCCGTAGAAGAACTGGTTGGCCGAGAGCATCGAGGTGTCGCCGTACTGGTCGCGGTGGGCCTGAAACTCCTTGGTGGGACCGGGGAACAGCAACCGATTCAACGTCTCCTGACGGGAACGCCCACCGACCGACAGCGCCGCCTCATCCTCTGCAGAGAGCGGGGTTTCGGGTTTGGCGTCGGCGCGGCCCTGTAATGCCTTGCTGCGCCACGGTTCCGGCCAACCACCGGCCGGATCACCCAACTCACCACGCAGGAACCCGATCACACTGTCGGGAATGTCATAGCGATCCGGATCGGCGGCGAACTCATCGGCATCAGCACCGGCACCCACCAACGCCAACGCCAGATCCCCCACCACCTTGCTCGACGGAGTCACCTTGACCAACCGGCCCAACACCCGATCCGCCCCGGCGTAGGCGTCCTCGATCTCCTCGAACCGATCCCCCAACCCCAACGCCACGGCCTGGGTCCGCAGATTGCTCAGCTGCCCACCGGGGATCTCATGGGTGTACACCCGCCCCGTCGGCGCCGGCAGACCGGCCTCAAACGGGCTGTAGACCTTGCGCAACGCCTCCCAGTACGGCTCCAGATCACACACCGCCGTGAGGTCCAGACCGGTATCGCGGTCGGTATGCGCGGTGGCGGCCACGATCGCCGACAGTGCGGGCTGGCTCGTGGTGCCCGCCAACGGCGCCGAGGCCCCATCCACCGCCGAAGCGCCCGCGGTCCAGGCCGCCAGATAGGTCGCCAACTGCCCACCGGGAGTGTCATGGGTGTGCACATGCACCGGCAGATCGAACCGCTCGGTCAGCGCACCCACGAGCTTCGTGGCGGCCTGCGGGCGCAACAACCCGGCCATGTCCTTGATCGCCAACACATGCGCCCCGGCCGCCACGATCTGCTCGGCCAAGCGCAAGTAGTAATCCAGGGTGTAGAGGTCCTCGGCAGGGTTGCTGAGGTCCCCGGTGTAGGACATCGCCACCTCGGCCACCGCCGACCCGGTCGCGCGCACCGCATCGATGGCCGGGCGCATCGAGTCCACATTGTTCAACGCATCGAAAATCCGGAAAATATCGACACCGGTCGCGGTCGCCTCATCGACAAAGGCCTCGGTGACCAGCTCCGGATACGGGGTGTAGCCCACGGTGTTACGCCCGCGCAGCAGCATCTGCAAACAGATGTTGGGCATCGCCTCCCGCAACGCGGCAAGGCGCTCCCACGGGTCTTCCTTCAGAAAGCGCAGCGCCACATCATAAGTCGCGCCACCCCAACACTCCACCGACAACAACTGCGGGGTCAACCGGGCCACATACGGCGCCACCAACAACAACCCGTTGGAGCGCACCCGGGTCGCCAACAACGACTGATGCGCATCGCGGAACGTCGTATCGGTCACCCCGAGGGCCGGGGAATCCTTGAGCCACTGCGCAAATCCCTGCGGCCCGAGCTCCACCAACTTCTGCTTGGACCCCGCAGGCGGGGCCACCGACAGGTCGCACGGGGGCAGCTTGTCGGCGGCATACACCGGTGACGGGCGCGCCCCGTTGGGCTTGTTCACCGTCACATCGGCCAGATAGTTCAGGATCTTGGTGCCACGATCGGCCGGGGTGTGCGAGGTCAACAGCTGCGGGCGCTCATCGATGAACGATGTCGTCACCCGGCCCGCCCGGAAATCCGGATCATCGATCACCGCGAGCAGGAACGGGATGTTGGTGGTCACACCGCGGATCCGGAACTCCGCCAACGCACGACGCGCCCGCGCGGCGGCCATACCGAAATCCCGACCGCGACAGGTCAACTTCACCAACATCGAATCGAAATGCGCGCTGATCTCCGCACCGGTGTGCGTGCCACCATCCAACCGGATACCCGCACCACCCGGAGAGCGGTAGGCCGTGATACGCCCGGTATCGGGACGAAACCCGTTGGCCGGATCCTCAGTGGTGATGCGGCACTGCAACGAGAAGCCGCGCGCACCCGCATCCAGAATCTTGTCCTGACTCAACCCCAGATCGGCCAGGGTCTCCCCCGCAGCGATCCGCAACTGCGAGGACACCAAATCCACATCGGTGATCTCCTCGGTCACCGTGTGCTCCACCTGAATCCGCGGATTGCACTCGATGAACACATGATGACCGCGCTCGTCGAGCAGAAACTCGATGGTCCCCGCACAGAAGTAATCGATGTGCCGTGCCAATGCCACCGCATCGGCACAGATCTTCTCCCGCACCGCCGGATCCAGATTCGGGGCCGGGGCCAACTCGATGACCTTCTGATGGCGACGCTGCAAACTGCAGTCCCGCTCGAACAGATGGATCACATTGCCATCACCATCGGCGAGGATCTGCACCTCGATATGGCGCGGGTTGATCACCGCCTGCTCCAGATAGACCCGACCGTCCCCGAACGCCGACTCCGCCTCCCGCGACGCCGCCTCGATCGCCTCACGCAACCCCGACGACTCCTCGACGCGGCGCATCCCGCGACCACCACCACCGGAGACCGCCTTGACGAACAGCGGAAACGTCATCGAGGCCGCTGCAGCCAACAGATCCTCCACCGAATCCGAAGGCTCCGAGGACGCCAACACGGGCAGACCGGCCTCCCGCGCCGCCGCGATCGCCCGCGCCTTATTGCCCGTCAACTCCAACACCTCGGCCGACGGGCCCACGAACGTGATCCCGGCCTCCACACACGCCCGCGCCAACTCCGGGTTCTCCGACATGAACCCATACCCCGGATACACCGCATCCGCACCGGCATGCTGGGCCACCCGGATGATCTCCGGCACCGACAGATACGCCCGGACCGGATGCCCCTCATCCCCGATCTGATACGACTCATCAGCCTTCAGCCGATGCAACGAATTGCGATCCTCGAACGGGTACACCGCAACGGTGGCGATGTTCATCTCGGTTGCTGCACGGAACGCGCGGATGGCGATCTCGCCGCGATTCGCGACCAGTACCTTCGATATCACCGGCGACGTTCCAACGGTCGCTGGGCGGTCCCGACGTACTCACTCAACGGCCGAATGAGAGCGTTTGACGCGGTTTGCTCCATGATATGGGCCGTCCATCCGGTGATCCGACTCATCACGAAAATCGGTGTGAAACAACCGATGTCGAAACCCATCAGGTGGTACGCCGGCCCGGTCGGGAAGTCCAGGTTCGGCTTGATACCGGTGGCGGCGGCCATATCGGCCTCCAGCACGTTGTAGATGTCCAACCATTTCTGCCCGTCCCGGACGGCGGCGACCCGGATCAGCGACTCCTTCATGGTCGGCACGCGTGAGTCACCGTTCTTGTAGACCCGGTGGCCGAAACCCATCACCTTGTCCTTGCGGGACAGCTTGCCGTGCAACCATGCCGATGCGTTGTCGGCAGAGCCGATCTCCAGCATGTCGTGCATCACGGCCTCATTGGCGCCGCCGTGCAGCGGACCCTTCAGCGCACCGATGGCCGCGGTCACCGCGCTGTAGATATCAGACTGCGTGGAGGTGACGACCCTGCTCGCGAACGTGGAGGCGTTGAAGCTGTGTTCGGCGTAGAGCACCATCGATGCTTCGAAGGCGTCCACGATGGCCATTTCCGGGACGTCCCCGAAGCACATGTGCAAGAAATTCTGTGAGTAGCTCATGTGACTGTGCGGGGCGATCGGGTCGAGACCGCGACGCCGACGCATGTCCGCGGCCACGATCGTCGGCAGCACGGCCAGCATGCGCAGCGACTTGTCGTAGTTGGCCCTCGGACTGCTGTCATCCTCATCGGGGTCCTGGGCGCCCATGTAACTGATCAACGTGCGCACGACGTCCATCGGGTGGCAGGTGTCGGGCAGCTTGGAGAGCAAGGACTGCATACTGCGGTCCATCCGTCGGGCAGCACGCTCACGCTGAGTGAACAGAGCCAGCTCCTGGTCTCCTGGCAGCTCGCCGTGCCACAGCAGGTAGGCGACCTCTTCGAAGGAACACATGGCAGCCAGATCCTGCACCGCGTAACCGCGATAGGTCAGCGAATTGGTCTCCGGGACAACCTTGGAGATCGCCGTCGTGTCCACGACGACGCCGGCCAGCCCCTTGAAGATGCGCGGACTGTCTTCGACAGCGCTCACGGTGCCACCCCCTGAAGTGCGAAGTTGTAGATGTCGGAGTCGAATTCGTTGTATTCGGCGTAATGCAACAGCTCGTAGAGCCGGCTTCGGTGTTGCATCTGAGCCAGCAGGCCGGATTGTGTTCCCGCCGAATTGATCTCACGCAGTCCGGTTTCTACGGCATGCATGGCCAACCGCAGTGTTGTGACCGGATATATGACAACGTTGTAGCCGATGTCGGCGAGCTGGCTGGCGGTCAACAGTTCGGACTTGCCGAACTCGGTCATGTTCGCCAGTAGCGGCGTGTCGACGGCGTCCCGGAAGTGCTCGAAGTCGGCCGGATTGTGCAGCGCCTCGGTGAAGATCAGGTCGGCCCCGGCATCGGCGTAGGCCTTGGCCCGGTCGATCGCGGCACCGATTCCTTCGATGCCGGCGGCATCGGTGCGGGCACAGATCACAAAGTTGGGATCGCGCCGCGCAGCGACCGCCGCCCGCAACCGCTTGACCATCTCGGACGTCTCGACCACGGCCTTGCCGTCGAGGTGGCCGCAACGCTTGGGATTGACCTGGTCTTCGAGGTGCAGGCCGGCCAGGCCGGCGTCCTCGAGCAGGGTGACCGTGCGCGCAGCGCTCATGGGCTCACCGAACCCGGTATCGGCGTCGATCAGCGTGGGCAGGTCCGTCGCCGCGGCGATCTGCGCACCCCGACCGGTCACCTCGGTCAGCGTCGTGAGGCCGATATCGGGCAGTCCGAGGTCGGCCGAGAGCACCGCACCGGACACGTAGACACCGTCGAACCCGATCTCGGCGACCAGCTTCGCGACCAGCGGAGAGAATGCGCCCGGAAACCGTTGTAGCCGGCCTGAGTTCAGTGCGGTGCGAAAGCGCGATCGCTTCTCCGCGGCCGAGATCGACGCACCCATCAGGCTCATCGGAAGATGCCCGAGGGAATCGTCGGCGCCTTGTCCAGCACCCGTTGGTCGACCCGGATGTTCAGCGCACCCAGACCACCCGACTTGATACCGGCAACGCCGTCGACGACCTGCAGAAAGCGTTGCTGCTCTTCCGGTTCCACCACTCGCTCGGCCAGCACGCCGAACTTGTGAACGTACTGTTCCCGAGCGAAGGGGCGGGCGCCCAGCGGATGTGCATCGGCGACGGCGAGCTCGTCGACGATGGTCTCACCACTCTTGAGGGTGATCACGGCCTTGGCGCCGAATGCCTTCTCGGCCGGGTCGGTGCTGTGGTAGCGACGCGTCCATTCCGGATCTTCGACCGTGGAGATCTTGCGCCACAGCTCGATGGTGTCGGGACGGTGCGCGCGCTCCGGCGCGTAGGAGTGCTCATGGTGCCAGGTACCGTCCTGCAGCGCGACGGCGAAGATGTACATGACCGAGTGGTCCAGCGTCTCCCGGGACGCGTCTGGATCGAACTTCTGCGGATCGTTGGAGCCGGTGCCGATCACTACGTGCGTGTGGTTGCTGGTACGCAGCACGATCGACGCGATCTGCTCGAGATCCCCCACCCGTTCGCGCATTCGGCGGGCAAGGTCGATGGGCGCTTGGCTCTGGTATTCGGCCGAGTGCTCCTTGGTGTAGGTGTCCAGGATGGCCCGCTTCGGCTCACCCCGGTCCGGCAGCGGCACGGTGTAGGTGCGCTCGGGTCCACCCAGCATCCAGGCGATGACGCCGTCCTCACCCTCCCAGATCGGGGCCGGGGATCCCTCGCCGCGCATCGCTCGGTCCACCGCCTCGATGGCCACCTTGCCGGCCCAGGCCGGGGCGTACGCCTTCCAGCTGGAGATGAGGCCCTTGCGTGACTGGCGGGTCGCGGTGGTCAGATGCAGCGCCTGCCCGACGGCGTTGTAGATGGTCTCGGTGTCCAGGCGCAGCATGGTGCCCAGACCGGCGGCGGCCGACGGACCGAGGTGCGCGACATGGTCGATCTTGTTCTCGTGCAGACAGATACCCTTGACCAGATCGACCTGGATCTCGTAGGCGGTGGCCAATCCGCGGATCAGGTCGGCACCGCGCACCCCGAGCTGTTGGCCGACGGAGACCAACGCTGGGATGTTGTCCCCGGGATGGGAGTATTCGGCGGCCAGGAACGTGTCGTGGAAGTCGAGTTCGCGCACCGCGACGCCGTTGGCATAGGCGGCCCACTCCGCCGAGTAGCTGCCCTCGACGCCGAAAACGGCGGCACCCTGGCGCGTGGGATGCGCCAGCGCCTGTGCGCGGGCGACCGTCACCGGGCGGCGGGTCACCGACGCCGCCGAGACCGACGCGTTGTCGATGATGCGGTTGATCACCATTTCCTCGGTGGCCGGCTCGACCGCGACCGGGTCGGCGGCGACCTCGGCGATCTTCCACGCGAGGTGCTCGGTGCGAGGGAAATTCTCGGCGCTGCGTCGGGTACGGACGTCATGTCTCTGCATGATCCGCACGCTACGCAAACGGCGATGACATGCGAAAGAACCTGTAAATGCGTAATTTTGCGTCCATTGTCGACGCACTTTGCGAATGTTGTGTAAGGCCGGTGCGCTAGGGTTTGCCGTGGTGGCGAGGACATTCGCGGGAGCCCGGCTACGGCGGCTCAGGGACGAGAAGGGCCTGACTCAGGTCGCGCTGGCGCGCGCCCTGGGGCTGTCCACGAGTTATGTGAACCAGCTGGAAAACGACCAGCGCCCCATCACCGTCCCCGTACTGCTCGCGCTCTCGGATCGCTTCGATCTCCCGACGCACTACTTCGCGCCCGATTCCGATGCTCGGCTGGTATCCGACCTCCGCGAGATCCTGGCCGAGGGGTCCTCGACGACGACCCAGATCGAGGAGTTGGTCGCACGCATGCCCGAGGTCGGGCAGACCGTGGTCAACCTGCACCGGCGACTGCACGATGCGGTGGCCGAACTCGAAACCGTGCACGCTCGCGCCAATTCCGAGCTTCACGGCGGTACCCAACAGCCGATGCCCTTCGAGGAGGTTCGCGACTTCTTCTACGACCGACGCAATTACATCGACGCGCTCGACCGTGCCGCCGAGGATCTCTTCGTCCGGCGCGGTCTGCGCATCGGAGGCATGGACGGGCAACTGGCCGAGCTACTGTTCGACGAGTTCGCCATATCGGTCGTCGTCGATAGCGGAGATCGCCTCGGGCCCAACGTCAAACGACGCTACGAACCGGACACCCGGACACTTCTACTGGCACGTTGGCTGCTCCCAGGACAGCGCGCCTTCCAGTTGGCCACCCAGCTGGCGCTGCAACTGCACTCGGATCTGATCTCCTCGATCGTGACCACCGACGACCAGCTCAGTGCCGAGGCGCGCGATGTCGCGCGCATCGGGTTGGCGAACTATTTCGCAGGCGCCCTGCTATTGCCCTACCGGATCTTCTTGTCGGCTGCCGAGTCGTTGCGCTATGACATCGACCAGCTCGCACGCAATTTCGATGTCGGTTTCGAGACCATCTGTCACCGGTTGTCGACTCTGCAGCGTCCCGACGCCCGCGGGGTCCCGTTCATCTTCGTCCGCACCGACAGTGCGGGCAACATCTCCAAACGGCAGTCCGCCACCGCCTTCCACTTCTCCCGGGTCGGCGGCAACTGCCCTCTGTGGGTGGTTCACCATGCCTTCTCCAGGCCCGGGGAATTCCTCACCCAGGTGGCGCAGATGCCCGACGGCCGCAGCTACTTCTGGCTGGCGAAGACATCGGTGTCCCCACCCAGCCGGTATCTGGGAACTCCGAGGAGTTTCGCGATCGGGTTGGGATGCGATCTGGCCCATGCCGACAAGCTGGTCTATTCGGTGGGTATCGATCTCGCCGACGCCGAGGCCACCGTGCCGATCGGCGCCGGCTGCCGCATCTGCGACCGGGCGGCGTGCCCGCAGCGGGCATTTCCCTACGTGGGGCGACCGGTCCAGGTGGATCCGCAGACCAGCAGCAATCTGCCCTATCCGCCTGCCGGCTGACCGGCCCGCGGACCGAACTAGCGGTAGTAGACCTCGTCGCCGGTCGGGTAACCGCCGCCGGTCGTGGTGACGTGCACGTGGTCGTAGTGGCCGTAACCGCCCGACCCGGATGCCCCGGTCGGGGTGTAGTAGGTGCCGCGCCAGATGGCGTCCTGCATGCCGAAGCGGGCGGCGTTCTTCATCACGTAGGCCACGATCTGGTTGCCGAGTGCGATTCCCTGCGCGCTGCCCGGATTCGGGATCATCACGTCCAGGGCCAGTCCGTTGGGGTGCCAGCGCAGTGCGTCGGGGCGGACGCCGCCGATGCTGCGGATCTCGGGGAAGACAACGCTGATTGCGCGAGCAGCCAGGATGGTCTTGACCTGCAGTCCGTGTTCGGGGGCTACCCCGGGAGGCAGCAGCAGCGGGCGGTTGTCGGGACGCCAGCGGGATGCGGCGACCAGCTGTGCGGTCGGCGTCGCGGGCGCCGCGGCCGAGACCGTCGACGAGTTCCAGGCGAAGTCGGCGGGCGCGGTGACGATCTCCACACCGGGCACGACCGGTGCGGCGGCGCTGACGACCGTCACGGGCTCCTGGGGCACCTGGGGGCGGGCCTCGGCGCCGACCGAGAACACGATGGCCGCCGGGGCCAAGATCGCGGCAAGAGCCGCTGACGACCGATAGCGGCCGCTCGCCGTTCCATGTCGCGCCATTCACCGCACCTAACGAACTGGTTCAGCAATCACCGAGACCGTGGCGATTGCTTCCCGTTACACATTCGTGACTTTGACCCCGGGACTATAACCCGGCGTGTCGCGGCGGCTCAACTCTTCGCAAAAACTATCGGTGCAGGTGAGGGCCCACCCGGGGGTCACGGTCCCGCCGGAACTCCCTGGTTGGGCACCTGGATCGGTATCGGCGGCAGCAAAGGGATCTCCAGATATGTGGTGGTCATCGCCGGTTGGGTGGTGGTCACCGCGGGCGTGGTGGTGACCGGCGGAACAGTCGTCGTCGTCACCGGAGGAGTCGTGGTGGTGACCGTCGTCGTGGTGGTCGGCGGCGTCGTCGTGGTGGTCGTGGTGGTCGTCGTCGTGGTCGTCGTGGTGGTGGTGGTGGTCGTCGTCGGCGTGGTGGTCGTCGTGGTCGGCGGCGTCGTGGTGACGGTCGTCGTGGGGACCACCGGCGCGACCGGTTCGGGACGCGGCGCCACCGGCTCCGGCGGCGGCGCGGGCGCCTGGGTCACGGTGACGGGCGGCGGCTCCACCGGTGCGGCGGGTTCGGCCGGTGGCGGTGTCAACACACCGGTCACCGGGGCGGTCGACGGGGTGGGCGCCGGGCTCTCCGAGGTTCCGGTCAAGGCGATCGCCACCCCTCCGAGCGCGACGAGGGAGATGAGGCCCACCGCGGCGAAGACCGCCATGGGCACCCGCGGCAACCCCCGCGGCTCGTCGGCGTACATCGACGGTTCCTGCTCCGACACCACGTGGGTGGCCTCGTCGACGAGGTAAGGGTCGGCCAGATAGGGATTGACACTCGGATAGTCCTCGGGGCCGGTGTAGGGCACCGGCTCGTTACCGCCATCGCCGTCCTCGGACCAGGCCAGCGCACGGAATGTCGACGATCCGGACGGGTCATGGGTGATCGCCGCCGCCGGCGCCAGACTGGTCGGCGCATCTGCGCCGACCGCCGGAGCCATCCCGGTCTGCGCGCCGGTATCGGTGCCATAGGCCGCCCGCAGCACCGCCCCGAGGCGGCATCGAGTGCAGGTTGCGGCGTGTTCACCACCGGTGTCCTGGTGTGCTCGGACAGTTTCTGGGTGACCAGCGGGATACTGGCTCCGCCACCGACGGTGGCGATCACCGAGATATCCGACCATCCGATTCTGTTGCGCTGCAACAGGTTGTCCAGTTCGGAGAGCACCAAGGCGAAGGGCTCGACCAGCAGCGATTCCAATTCGGCCCTGGTCACCCGGACCACCGAGCGGACACCAGGAAGGTCCACGGGCACCTCGGTGGCGGTCGCCCCCGACAACCGTTCCTTGGCCTGCCGGCACTGCTCACGCAGCACCCCGAGCTGCCCGACCGCGGCCGTCGCGGCCGGGTCCGCGTCGTTGACATCGGCGAGCACACGACCCAACAACGCCTGGTCGATGAGGTCACCGGAGAAGTCGGCCACCCGCACCGTCTCGTCGATCGGCTCGAATCCGGCGTCGGCGTCGGCCAGCGTGATGCTGGTGCCACCACCGCCGAGGTCGATGAGGACCACCGCCCCGCGTGCGTTCAGGCCCGGGTTGGCGTTCAGCGCGGTCAACGAGGTGACGGCATCGGATACCAGCCGTGGCGGTGCTCCCCCAGGGGAAAGGACCGGGTTCGCGCGCAATGCCGCGCGCAGGACCCGCATGGTGGCCGGAGTCCAGTGCGCGGGTACCGCAATCACCGTCTGCCCGGACCCGGTCGGGCCGACCAGCGCTTCCAGGGCCTCCACCAGAAGATCGTCGGCCAGGTAGGACGATCCGTCGGCGGCCACCAGTGGCACCGGATCGCCCACCCGTTCAACGAAACCGGAGAGCACCTGGCCGGGACGCCCGGACGGCACGCCGATCTCCGGCGCGCCGTCGGTGGGAAGGGTCAGCACCGCGCGCCGTGTCACTGGTTGGTCGCCGACCCGAGCAGCAACCAGATTGGTCGTGCCGATCGACAACCCCAACGGGTCGCTCATTGGGCCCACCCTAACCGGCGGCCCGGTCGGCGGCAGGCCGGACACCGCCGGTCTGGCCGGAGTTCCAGACATCGACCGAAGGCTGTGTTGTGATGTCGGGCATGGCAGACATTGCACGCGATATGCACGACATCAAGCAGGTCAAGTACCGCTACCTGCGCGCCCTGGACTCCAAGCACTGGGACGATTTCGCCCAGACACTGGTCGAGGACGTCAGAGGTGACTACGGGCCGTCGCTGGGCAACGAACTGCACTTCACCGACCGCGACGCCCTCGTGGACTTCATGCGCACCTCACTGGGGCCGACGATCTACACCGAACACCGCGTCGACCACCCCGAGATCACCTTCGACGGTCCCGACGAGGCGTCGGCCACCTGGTACCTGCAGGATCGCGTCATCGCACCGGAGTTCAACTTCATGCTCATCGGCGCCGCGTTCTACCACGACCGCTACCGGCGCACCGACGAAGGCTGGAAGATCAGTGCGACCTCCTACGACCGCACCTATGACGCCACGATGTCGCTGGAGGGGTTGAACTTCAACTTGAAACCCGGTCGCGCACTCAACATCTGAGACCGGAGTTACTGGACACCAGTTACTTGGACACCGCGATCAGCGCGCCGGGCCGCAGCCAGCGCATGATCTTCACCATCATGTCGTCGTCGATGGCGATACAGCCCGCGGTCGGCCCACCCCCGGTGGTGTGCAGGAAGAAGGCACTGCCCGCCCCGGGCACCCTGGCCTTGTTGACGCCCATCACCACGGCATGGGCGTACTGAGGTATCTGCAGATTCTCGGTCGCGGTGCCCTCGATGCCGAACGGGCACTCGTCGCGCTTGCACACCTGCATGGTGTTGTAGGTGGGGCTGTCCTCATCGCCATCCCACCAGTGATCGGGGCCGACCTGCACATGCGGCAGCCCACCGCCGGGGTTGGGCTCGGTTCCGAAGGTGAAGTCCAGCGAGAAGATGCCCATCGGCGTCTTCATCGAGCCCTCGCTGATGTCCTCGGCCATTCCGGCGGACCCGATATCGGCGGGGATGCCGACGCCGATCGGTTCCCAGCCCGCCGCGGTCCGCTCCCAGACATCCATCTTGGCGGTGGTGGGACCCACTCCCACCACAGAAATCACCTGGGTGGCCGAGCCGACCGAGTCGACGAACCAGGGCGTGTCGGCGGCACGGGCAACGGGTGCGACGGCGCACGCCAACCAGAGCGCACACGCCATGGCGAGCAGTCGGCGCATCGGTCAATCGTCGGCGCCTCGCGCACGCGGGTCAAGTCAAGTTTCAGACACGATCCGGTTGGATAGGTTGAAGGCCATGGGACTCGGAACGCTCGACCGCCGCATCTTCGACGCCGTCGCCGAGTCCGACAGTCCGTTCCTGGACAAGGTCATGCCGCGGCTGACCTCGGCGGCCGATCATTCCAAGCTCTGGTTCGCCATCGCCGCGGCGCTCACGGCTACGGGATCACCGTCGATGCGGCGCGGGGCCGCGCGTGGGGTGCTCACGCTCGCGTTCACCAGCCTGCTCACCAATCAGGGCGCCAAGCGCATCTGGAAACGGCCCAGGCCCGACCATTCGATGGTGCCGCTGCTTCGCCGCTCGCGCCGGATGCCGACCTCCAACTCGTTGCCCTCCGGCCATTCCGCCAGCGCGGCGGCCTTCGCCGTCGGGGTCGGACTGGAGAACCGGTCGCTCGGTGTCGGTCTTGGAGTGCTGGCCGGCCTGGTCGGACTGTCCCGGGTCGCCACCGGTGCGCACTACCCCGGTGACGTGCTTGCCGGTTTCGGTATCGGCACCGCCGTGGCGCTGGCCGGTGCCGCCGTCGTGCCGACGATCGTGGAACCGCCCATCACGGCGGGCAATCCCCGCCGCTACCAGACCGAGGCGCGGCCCGACGGCGATGGCGTCATCCTTGTCGTGAACCCGAACTCTGGAAGCGGCACCGGGGCGCGCATTCTCGACGAGGTCCGACAGTCGCTGCCCAAGGCCGAGATCGTCGAGGTCGGAGACGACGAGGACATCACCGAGAAGCTCCGCGAGGCCGCCGGGCGGGCGGAGGTGCTTGCCGTCGGTGGCGGTGACGGCACCGTGTCCTGCGCGGCCGGGATCGCACTGCAGGCCGGGGTGCCCCTGGCGGTCTTCCCTGGCGGCACGTTCAATCACTTCGCCAAGGACATCGGGTGCGATACCGTCGCCGCCACCGTCGAGGCGCTACGCGCCGGGTCGGCCGCCTACGTCGACACCATCGCCTTCAACGACACCGACACCGTCGTCAACACCGCCAGCATCGGCGCCTACCCGAAATTCGTCCGAATCCGCGAAAAACTGGAGAAGCGGATCGGAAAGCCCGTGGCCGGCGTGTACGCCCTGTTCCGCACCTTGCGCAGCGATGCCAGCGTGCGCATCCGCTACGACGACAAGACCGTGCAGACATCATTGTTCTTCCTTGGCAATTCGCTGTACTCACCGTCCGGCTTCGCCCCGTCGCGCCGGGTCCGGATGGACGACGGACTGATCGATGTCCGCATCCTGGAGACCGGCCCCAGGTTCGCCACCCCGCGCATCCTTGCCGCGCTGGCGACCGGCCGCCTGGTACACAGCCCGCTCTATCACGAACTGCGGGTGCCCGAGTTCAGCTTCACCGCAGTCGACGGGCCCACCCGGATCGCCCACGACGGCGAGGTCGAGATCGTCTGCCAGGAGGCGACCTTCAAGAATCGCTATCGCTCGCTGCCAGTGTTTCGTCCGCTGCCTCGGAACGTCTGAGCACCGGCAGCCACGCCAACGTCCACAGGTATCCCAGCGCCCAGCCCGCCAACACATCGGAGGGGTGGTGCACGTTGAGCACCACCCTGCCGACGCCGACCGCGACCACGCTCAGCACGCCGATCACCACAACCGTTGTCCGCCAACGCCGCAGCTGATGCCAGCCGGCCATGAGCAGCGCGGTCACCGCGGCAGCGACACCCAGTGCGTGCCCCGACGGGAACGACGAGGACATCTCGCCGACGAGCGCGGTGTTCGGGCGCGGCCTGTCGATCACCAATTTCAGCACCAGCACCAGCAGAGCGGACGCCTCGACGGTGAGGGTGAGGAAGAGGGCGACGTGGTACTGGCCGCGCAGCAGCGCATACCCGATCCAGACCAGCGCGAGCACCCGGAACACGGCTGGATGCAGCACATTGCAGAGCAGATTCCAGCCGTCCACCCACACCGGATGAGCCGATCCGTACCGGTACAGCGGGTCAAGCACCGTCCAGTCCGCATCCGTCATCCAGGCCCAGTGGCCCAGGACACCGCCGAGCGACACCAGGAACACGATCGCCGCGGCCGTGACCGCTATGCGGTGTCGAGAAGTGGCCGCCAGGCGGTGCTGAGAACTGGTCACCTCATCGAGGGTAAGTGACCGACGACCCGATCTCGGCGGTTGGCGTAGGGTTCGCTGCATGGCGGTACTTCTGCGTAAGTGGCTGAGGATCGGCAAACTTCCCGGTGAGCTGCGCGCCGAGGTCGAGGCAGAAGGAATTCTCCACCTCGCCGAGTACGTCGCGGTGACCCGCCGGTTCTCGGGCCAGGTTCCCGGCAAACGATCCGCAGGCAGCGTCTCCAGTTTCACCGGTTCCCTGGTGATCACCGAACAGCGGGTGCTGGCCACCCTGTCGACCATGCCGAAGCTGGCCGGCCGCACCATCGACCAGCGCTGGGACGCCGTGCAATCCGGCACCGTCACCGCCGATCTCTCGGTGGCCGGACTGGTGCTCGATGTCGACATCGCCGCGGTCGACCCGCGCTGTTCGGGGACGCTGTCGCTGCACTACAAGGAACCGCTGCCAGAGGACCTGCTGGCGCGGCTGCCGCGCCGGTCGCTGGCCTACGACGTGCCGCCGGAGTTCGTCTTCCGTGCCGTCGGGGTGCCCTACCACCCGTAGGGTCACGCCATGACCGTTCCCTACGACACCGCGCTGCGCGACCGGATCCGCGCCAACCTCGCAGCCCACACCCGTCGTACCGTCACCGACCCGACCAAGCGGCACGCCGCCGTTGCCGTGACCCTGGTCGACTCACGCGTCGGCGAGGACCGCGTCGACCCGGCACCCGTCGAGGACTGGATCGCCGGCCGGCCGATGCCGGACAGCCTGGACGGCCGCATGATCGATGTGTCCGGCGGGGCATCGTTCCTGCTGTGCCGGCGGGCGTCGCGGCTCAATTCGCATGCCGCCCAATGGGCACTGCCCGGTGGTCGGCTCGATCCGGGCGAGTCGGTGATCGATGCGGCACTGCGCGAACTGCACGAGGAAGTCGGCGTCGAGCTCGGCGGCGATGCGGTTCTCGGACTGCTCGACGACTACCCGACCAGGTCGGGATATGTCATCACCCCGGTGGTTCTGTGGGGCGGCGGCAGACTGGACCTCGCTCCCTCCCCCGACGAGGTCGTCGCCGTCTACCGGGTGGGCCTGCACCAACTCCAGCGTCCCGACTCCCCGCGATTCGTCACCATCCCCGAGAGCCCTCGGCCGGTGGTGCAGATTCCGTTGGGCCACGACCTGATCCACGCCCCGACCGGCGCGGTCCTGCTGCAGTTGCGGTGGTTGGGCATGGAAGGCCGCGCCGATGCGGTAGACCAGCTCGAGCAACCGGTCTTCGCCTGGAAATAGCGTAGCCACTAGCGCATTCGCCCCTCCTTCGACAGTGCGACGATCGGCCTGCGCGAAAACCGCTGTGCGCGCGGGACCGCCACTGTGGAATATTGCGAAGGGACGAACAGGAGGTGGCGCGTGACCGAGGCGCGACGCGAGAACGTGTTGATCGTGCACTGGCATGATCTCGGCCGTTATCTCGGGGTGTACGGCCACCCCGACGTACACAGCCCGCGACTGGACAGGTTTGCCGCCGAGTCCATCCTGCTCACCCGCGCCCACGCCACCGCGCCACTGTGCTCGCCCTCGCGTGGCTCCCTGTTC
The DNA here is from genome assembly GCF_006715585.1 of Arthrobacter sp. SLBN-53. Classification (NCBI taxonomy): domain Bacteria; kingdom Bacillati; phylum Actinomycetota; class Actinomycetes; order Micrococcales; family Micrococcaceae; genus Arthrobacter; species Arthrobacter sp. SLBN-53. The sequence goes on along the minus strand of NZ_VFNN01000001.1, from coordinate 3,282,180 downwards.
ACCGGCCGCTACCCGCAGACCAACGGATTGGTCGGCCTGGCCCACCACGGCTGGGAGTACCGCGCCGGGGTCCAGACGCTGCCCGCCATCCTGTCCCGATCCGGTTGGCGCACCGCGTTGTTCGGTATGCAGCACGAGACGTCATATCCCTCGCGGCTGGGTTTCGACGAGTTCGACGTCTCCAATTCCTACTGCGAATACGTCGTCGAGCAGGCCACCGGATGGCTGCGGCGCAGGCCGACCGAACCCTTCCTGCTGACTGCAGGCTTCTTCGAGACGCACCGGCCCTACCCACACGACCGCTACACACCGGCCGACCCTGCTGCCGTCGACCTGCCCGACTATCTGCCCGACACCCCGGCCGTCCGAGAGGATCTCGCGGACTTCTACGGGTCCATCACCGTCGCCGACGCCGCCGTCGGCGAACTGCTGGACACGCTGGCCGAGACCGGTCTGGACTGCAGCACCTGGGTGGTGTTCATGACCGATCACGGCCCTGCTCTGCCCCGGGCCAAGTCGACGCTGTACGAGGCAGGTACCGGCATCGCCATGATCGTGCGGCCGCCGACCGGGTCCGCGGTGCCTGCCCGGGCGTACGACGAACTGTTCAGCGGTGTCGATCTGGTGCCCACGCTGCTGGACCTGCTTGGCGTCGAGGTGCCCGACGAGGTGGACGGCATCTCGCATGCGGAGGCTTTCGTCGGGACCGGGGAATCACCGCGTGATGAAGTGTATTCGACAAAGACTTATCACGATTCTTTCGATCCGATTCGCGCAATTCGGACGAAGGAATTCTCCTATATCGAGAATTACGCCTCCCGACCACTTCTGGACCTGCCGTGGGATATCGCCGACAGCGCACCCGGCGCCGCCGTCGGACCGCAGGTGAGCGGTCCCCGGCCGGCGCGCGAGCTGTACGACCTGCGGGTCGACCCCGGCGAGTCACGTAACCTCTTCGATGGCCCTCTTCCAGCGGAAATGGAGGCCGTGGCACGCGACTTGGCGCTGCGGCTCAACGATTGGCGACAGCAGACCAACGACGTCATCCCGTCCGAATTCGCCGGAACGCGGATCTCGGAGCGCTACACCCAGACCTACAAGACCATTCTGGAATGGCCTGCTCTGAGCAGGTCGGCAAAAGCGACCGAACGGGGCATCGAAGACACGTCCAAATCAACGCAATAGTTATACTCGCGGTGACCTGAATACCAGGTCTACGAGGCGGAACAATTGCCATTAGAGTCTCGCCCATGGCCCACTCGAAGGCGTATCTCGTCCTCGCGTCGCAGCGCAGCGGAAGCACTCTGCTCGTCGAATCGCTGCGCGCGACGGGCGTCGCCGGTGAACCGCAGGAGTTCTTCCAATACCTGCCGACCACCAGCCAATCACCGCAGCCGCGGCAGTGGTTCGCCGGAGTCGAGGACGAGTCGATCCTGCGCCTGCTCGATCCCCTCGACGAGGGCAAGCCCGATCTTGCGCCGCCGGCGATCTGGCGTGACTACATCCAGACCGTCGGCCGGACCCCCAACGGGATCTGGGGTGGCAAGCTGATGTGGAATCAGACGCCGTTGCTGCTCGACCGTGCGGCCGGACTGCCCGATAGATCCGGTACCGGCCTGCTATCGGCCATCCGCGATGTGGTCGGCAGTGATCCGGTCCTGGTACACGTCTACCGCCCGGATGTGGTGTCCCAGGCCGTCTCGTTCTGGCGCGCGGTGCAGACCCGGGTCTGGCGCGGACGCCCCGATCCGGTGCGCGACGCCCGTGCCGAGTATCACGCCGGGGCGATCGCGCACGTGATCACCATGCTGCGCGCGCAAGAGGAGGGCTGGCGGAACTGGTTCGCCGAGGAGGGCATCGAACCCCTCGATGTGTCCTATCCCTACCTCTGGCGCAACCTCACCACCGTCGTCGGCGATGTCCTGCAACGGCTGGGACTCGATCCGCGGCTGGCACCCGAGCCGGTGCTGGAACGTCAGGCCGACCAACGTTCGGACGAGTGGGTGGACCGATATCGCGCCGACGCACACCGGGAAGGGTTGCCGACATGACTTCTGCCGAGGGCGCCATCGAGCGCGTCGACGAGCTGCGGTTGTTGGAGGCCGAGGCCGTGCACATCATCCGCGAGGTGGCCGCCGAGTTGCAGCGCCCGGTGCTGTTGTTCTCCGCGGGTAAGGACTCGATCGTGCTCTTGCGGTTGGCGGAAAAGGCTTTTCGCCCGCTGCCCTTGCCGTTCCCGGTGCTGCATGTGGATACCGGGCACAACTTCGAGGAGGTCATCGAGTTCCGCGACCGGCGTACGACCGGAGCCGGGCACAAGCTGATCGTGGCGTCGGTGCAGGAGACCATCGACAGCGGCCGCGTCGCCGATCCGGGGCCCGGCGCCTCACGCAATCGGCAGCAGACCCGCACGCTGCTCGATGCCCTGGAGGCCGGCGGGTTCGATGCCGCATTCGGCGGCGCACGCCGCGATGAGGAGCGGGCCCGCGCCAAGGAGCGCATCCTGAGCTTCCGCGACGAGTTCGGGCAGTGGGATCCACGAGCCCAACGGCCCGAGCCGTGGTCGCTGTACAACGGGCGCATTCGCAAGGGCGAGCAGGTGCGGGTGTTCCCACTGTCGAACTGGACCGAGATCGACATCTGGCGTTATATCGAGCTGGAAAACCTTGAGCTGCCGTCGATCTACTTCGCCCACGAACGCGAGGTGTTCGAGCGCGACGGCATCCTGCTCGCGGTCTCGGAGTACGCCAAACCCGTCGACGGGGAGTCCGCGGCGGTGGAGCGGGTGCGCTACCGCACCGTCGGTGACCTGACCATCACCGGTGCGGTCCGGTCGCAGGCCACCACCATCGACCGGGTCATCGCCGAGATCTCGGCGGCCACCGTGTCCGAGCGGGGCGAGACCCGCGCCGACGACCGGACCTCGGTCGCGGCGATGGAAGACCGTAAGCGGGAAGGGTACTTCTGACATGACGACCCGTCAGCTACTGCGCATCACCACCGCCGGATCGGTCGATGACGGTAAGAGCACCCTGATCGGCAGGCTGCTGCATGACACCGACAGCCTGCCGCTCGACCACCTCGAAGCCGTGACCGACGCCGACGGGGTGGCCGATCTGGCCGCGCTGTCCGACGGTCTGCGCGCCGAGCGCGAGCAGGGCATCACCATCGATGTCGCCTACCGGTTCTTCTCGACCGACACCCGCAGCTACATCCTGGCCGATACTCCCGGCCACGAGCGCTACACCCGCAACATGTTCACCGGCGCCTCGAACGCACACGTGGCCATCCTGCTGGTCGACGCCCGCGCCGGCGTGCTGCGGCAAACCCGCAGGCACGCCCGTATCGCAAAGCTGTTGGGCATCAAGAATTTTGTCGCCGCAGTGAACAAAATCGACCTGGTCGACTTCGACGAGGGCCGATTCGGCGCGGTGGAGCGCGAACTACAGCAGGTCGCCGACCGGCTCGGTGGTGCCGACCTGTCCGTCATCCCCATCGCGGCCAAGCTCGGCGACAACGTCGTGCACCGTTCGGCCAACACGCCGTGGTTCACCGGGCCCACCCTGTTGGAGTATCTGGAGACGGTGGAGTTGGCCGCGCCGCAGCCCGATCCGGCCAGTCTGCGGTTACCGGTGCAGTGGGTGTCGCGACCCACCGCTCAACAGCGCCGCCGGTACACCGGACGGTTGTCGGCCGGCACCCTCAAGGTCGGCGATCCGGTGGTCAGCCTGCCGGCAGGCACCCGCTCCACGGTCACGGTGCTGGACACCCTCGATGATGACAGGACGACAGCCGTTGCGCCGCTGTCGGTCTCGATCGAGCTGGCCGACGATATCGACGTCGGCCGCGGTGACGTGTTCGTCAGCGCCGCCGAGAATGCGTCGCTGCCGATACTGGCGCGTGAGCTGGATGCCACGGTGTGCTGGTTCCTCGACGAGCCGCTGCGCGCCGGCGACCGGCTGGCGCTCAAGCAGGGCACCCGCACCGTGCGGGCGACCGTGCAGGAACTGCACACCAAGCTCGATCCCGAGACACTCGACGAGGTGGACGGCCCGGTGGAGCTGGCCCTCAACGACATCGGCTCGATCACGTTGCGCACCAGCTCGGTGGTGGTGGCCGATGCCTATGCCGACAACCGGGACAGTGGTGCCTTCATCCTCATCGACGAGGTGTCCAATGACACCGTCGGTGCGGGCATCATCACAGAGCCCCGCGAGGTCAAGCCCAGCGGACACAACCGCTCCGACATCAAGTGGCATCCGTCCTCACTGGATCGCGAATACCGCTGGGGCAGAACCGGTCAGCGCGGTGCCACCATCTGGTTCACCGGCCTGCCCGCGTCCGGCAAGTCGACGCTGGCCGTCGCCGTGGAGCGCGCACTGGTCGAATCGGGGCGGGTGGCCTACCTGCTCGACGGTGACAATCTGCGCCACGGCCTGTCCGATGATCTGGGCTTCTCGGCCGGTGACCGGGCCGAGAACATCCGCCGGGTCGGGCACCTGACGCGGTTGCTCGCCGACGCCGGTGTGGTGGCGCTGGCCTCCCTGGTCTCACCGCTGCGGTCCGACCGCGAACTGGCCCGCACCCTCAACGATGCGGCCAAGCTGCCGTTCCTGGAGGTGCACGTCGCGACCCCGGTTGCCGAGTGCGAGCGCCGCGATCCCAAGGGCCTCTATGCCAGGGCCCGGGCGGGCGAACTGAAGGGGCTCACCGGGATCGACGCGCCCTACGAGCCCCCGGAGAACCCGGATCTGGTGGTCGACACCACCGGTGCCGATATCGACGACCTGGTCGCCAGGGTCATCGCACTGCTCGACTGATCGCGATTTGTGGAGTTTCACCCGCGGCCATCACGGCTGAGACTCCACAAATCACCGCAACTGGGCCACCACGAAGATCCGGCGGAACGGGAAGTACGTGACACCGTCCGCGCGGGCCGGGTATGCCTTCGCCAGCAGCGGGATGATGGCCTCCCGGTAGCGCTGCCAATCCTGCGCGGACAGCCGTTCGCGCACCTGCGTCAGCGCGGTACCGGTGATCCAGTCCAACACCGGTGTCTGCCCACGTAACTCGTGCAGGTAGGTGGTCTCCCAGGCATCCACCGTGCACCCGGCGTCGGTCAGCAGGCCGGCGTACTCGGCCGGGGTACCCACCACGTCTTCCTCGCGGAACGGCATGTCGCCCAAGGCCTCGGCGAATGCCGCATCGCGTGCCACCTCGCGCACCGCCTCATGCGACCGCGCGGAGAAGTTACCGGGAACCTGGAAGGCGATCCAGGACCCGGGCGCCAACTGCTGCACCCAGCTCACCAGCAGTTCCCGATGCTCGGGCACCCACTGCAAGGCGGCGTTGGAGACGACGACATCGGTGTCGGGTTCGGGTGACCAGTCCGCGATGCTGCCCAATCGGACATCGAGTCCCCGTTCACCGGCGGCGGCCACCATCTCCGGTGACGAGTCCACACCCGACACCGATGCCGCCGGCCAGCGCCGACTCAGCGTCTCGGTCAGGTTTCCCGGCCCGCACCCGAGGTCGACCACCCGACGGGGCGCGTCGGCGGTCACGCGGCTCACCAGGTCGAAGAACGGGCGGCCGCGGTGATCGGCGAACGCCAGATAGGTATCGGGATTCCACATACCCCGAGTCTGCCCGGTCGGCGCCTTTGACAGGATGGCTGGCGATGGACGACACAGCCGAGGTGCGCCGGATCGTCGAGGGACTGGGCCTGCCCGGCATCATCGACGTACACACCCACTTCATGCCGAAGAACGTCATGGACAAGGTCTGGCAGTACTTCGACAGTGCCGGCCCGTTGACCGGACGGCCCTGGCCCATCACCTACCGCGCCGACGAGCGGGAGCGTCTGGCCACGCTGCGATCCTTCGGCGTGCTCGCCTTCACCTCGCTGGTGTATCCGCACAAGCCGGACATGGCCGAGTGGTTGAACCAGTGGGCAGCGCGTTTTGCCGCCGACACCCCGGACTGTCTGTCCACCGCAACCTTCTTTCCCGAGCCCGGTGCCGCTCGGTACGTGGCAGCGGCCATCGAACGCGGTGCGCGGGTGTTCAAGGCCCACGTCCAGGTCGGCGGGTACGACCCCACCGATGCCCTGCTCGACGATGTCTGGGGGGTGCTGGCAGACAGCGGTACGCCGGTGGTCACCCACTGTGGCTCGGGACCCACTCCCGGCACCCACACCGGGCCGGACCCGATCCGCGCGGTACTGGCCCGGCATCCGCGGCTACGCCTCATCGTGGCGCACATGGGTGGGCCCGAGTACAGCGATTTCCTGGACATGGCGGCCGCACATGCTGGCGTGTACCTGGACACCACCATGGCGTTCACGCCGTTCATGGAGCGCACCATGCCGTTCCCGGCGACCGAGTATGCCCGGTTACGCGATCTGGGCCACCGCATACTCTGGGGAAGCGATTTCCCGAACATCCCCTACACCTATGCCGCGGCGATGCGCGCCGTCGGTGATCTGCCCGGCATCGACGACGACTGGCTCCGCGGGGTGTTCCACCACAACGCCGCGGCGGTCTTCGGCGCCCCCGATCCGGACTGACCGATACCGTCGGTTCGACCGGGCTACCATCAGTCGGCCCGCGAAAGCCCGAGAGAGGCAGCCGTGAACCAAGCGCAACCGGTCGATCCGCCGATCCCCGTCCCCGATATCCCGGGCGCCGATGCGACCGCCCGTGGACTGCCCAGGCGGGTCGATCTGACCAGCCGGCAGCGGCTGGTGGTGGACGCCTCGGCGGTTGCCGACCTGGCGTTGCGCACCACGGTGGCCTCGATCGTCGGGGCGGCGATGCTACCCAAGCTGGCGTGCGCGGCGCTGCGTCCCGGCTCGGTGCGCGACGAGGATGCCGCGCTGCAGTTCTACATCGACCTGGCGGCCGAGCATGATCCGACGCTGTCGTTCCCCGCGCCGACCGAACCACCTCGGGTGTCTTCACGGCCGGCGAACCTGTTGGCATCGTCGATCGCCCACGGCTCGGTCTACAACATCCGCTTCAACAGCAGCTTCCGCGCGATCAACCCGGCACTTCGCGATCAGCGCGCGGGATACTCACGCAACAATGTCGTGCACGCGCAACACTGGGTGCACGGCGACGGTCCCCGGCCCACCCTGTGCCTGATTCACGGCTTCATGGGGTCGGCGTACCTGTTCAACGGCCTGTTCTTCTCGTTGCCGTGGTTCTTCCGCTCCGGCTACGACGTACTGCTCTACACGCTGCCCTTCCACGGGATGCGCGCCGAAGCCGATTCGCCATACAGCGGATACGGCTATTTCGCCGATGGCATGCCCGGTTTCGCCGAGGCGATGGCCCAGGCGGTGCACGACTTCCGTTCGGTCATCGACTATCTGGAGCACACCGGTGTCGACCGAATCGCGCTGACCGGCATGTCGCTGGGCGGATACACCTCGGCACTGATCGCCTCGGTCGACGACCGCATCCAGGCGGTCATCCCGAATGTCCCGGTCGTCACCCCCGAAGCCGCATTCGACGACTGGTTCCCGGCGAATATGCTTGTACGCCTGGGAAATCGACTGAGCAACGTGGACAAGTCGCGATCGGATGCCGCGACGATGTTCCATTCACCGCTGAACTACGCGCCACTGGTCCCCAAGGAGCGCAGGCTTATCATCGCCGGACTCGGTGACAAGCTGGCGCCGCCGCAGCAGGCCGAACTGCTCTGGCGACACTGGGACCGGTGCAAATTCCACTGGTTCCCCGGCAACCACGTGCTGCACGTCAGCCAGCCAGATTACTTGCGTCGGATGACCCGATTCCTGCGGCCGTACATGTTCTGACCCTCCCGCGTCACACCGTCGAGGGCCAGCGCACCTGATCGGCGATCGTCCCGGCGCGACGGTGCCCGGGCAACCGATCTGCAGAGAAGGGGTCGAGTGCATCCAGGGTCGACCGCTGGAGTCCGCCGATCGCAGCGAGCGCCGCGATCGGGGGCACTCCGGTCGGCCGTTCCGCCGAGCGCAGCGCAGCCACCGCGGTCACCGAATCGGGGCCGAATTCGACTGCCGTCCAGCGTTCCTCGCAAGGATACGCCCGCACCTGGTCCAACGTGGCGGCCAACGCATCGACCGGAATCCGGTAGGCGGTCAGGAAACCGGACTCGTCGGTGACGGCCCGCCAGGTCTCCTTGGCCGAATCCGACACCGGTCGCGGCGCGCGCTGCACCGGTGTGACCGTCCAGCCGCCCTCCCGCAGATGGTCTGCCAGGCGGCGGGCCACGGTCTCGGTGGTCTGTGTGACGGGGATCTGCGCCGAACGTGCCTGCAGTGCGGGTAGGTTCTCCTCGGCGTCCAGGGTCATGCTGATCCAATGCTGCACACGCCCGCCGGCCTCCCGGCTGGTGATGCGCACCTTGTCCAGCCGCAGTCCGTAACGATCGGCATAACCGGCGATCAGCCCGACCGGCAGTTCGTCATCCAGCGGATCCTCGATGCCCAGCACCACCGTCGCGGCGGTCGCACGGGCGGGCCGGCGCGCAACGCCGCGGTTTCCTCGCCAGATCGTCCACCGTCGGGCGAGTTTGGTCGTCGCGAATTCCCCACGCCACCAGGCGAAGAGAGCAATCACCACGACAACAGAGACACCCAGAACCCACTGCTGGGTGGCATCGCGGTAGGGGTAGGCCAGCACTGCGGCCACGATGAACAGCAGCGCGAGTGCGAGTCGGACCGTCATGCGGCGGTGTCCTTCCGTCGTTGAGTTGCGGTCACGGCCGTCACGGTGGCGATCAATGCCAGCAGACCCGCACCGATGAAGGCGATATTGCGCCCGGTGTGATCGGGCGTCACCGGATCGGGCGGAGCCGCAACATCTCTGGTCGTTCGTGGTGGACTGCCGGGACCCGGCACATCCCAGGTGAGGGCGGCAACCGGGTCGACGGTTCCCGCGCCCACCAGCGATGATGGCGAGCGGTCGGCTCCGCGGGCGGTCAGGGTCAACCGGCGCACCACCTGGGTGGCCGAGAGCTCGGGAAACCTGCTGCGCACCAGGGCGGCCACGCCGGAGACGTAGGCAGCCGCATAACTGGTACCAGAAACCGGGGTCAATTCGCCCTTCTCGTCGGGCTGGCCGTTGGCCAGAGCCCCGTCGGGGCCGTTGCTGATCGAGGTGATGTTCTCCCCCGGGGCGGCCAGGCCCACCCACGGACCGGACATGCTGAACGCCGCGGGTGCGCCCGCCGAGCCGAGCGCACCGACCGACAGCACATAGGGCTGCCACCACGACGGCGTCGAGACCGAGGTGACGCCGGCCCAGTTGCGCGGGTCATCGGGACGGTTCGGGTCGGTCAGCGGGTTGGCTGTACAGGCCGTTCCGCCGGCGATACCGCCGCCGGTGTTACCGGCGGCGGCGATGATGACGACATCCTTTTCGACTGCGGCGTAACGCAATGCTGCACCGAGCTCGCTTTGGTCGATGGTGGTGGTCGCGGGCACGCAGGCCACCGACGAGATGTTGATGACCTGGGCGCCCAGGTCGGCGGCGCGCACCACCGCACGCGCCAGCGTCGCGATGTCGTTGTTGGCCTCGGCGATTGCCGGATCCTCACCGGGCTGGTTCGGCGCGTACTTGCCGGAGGTCTGCCGGATGGACAGCAACCGGGCACCCGGGGCGACCCCCGAGAAGCCGTCGTCACCAGGCTGGCCGGCGATCAGTCCGGCAGCCATGGTTCCGTGTCCGTCGCAGTCGGTCAGTCCGTCTGTGGCGCCGACGAAATCGCCGCCGGCAGCGACATTGGGCAGCCGGGGTCCTGGCTGCACACCGGTGTCGATCACGGCCACGGTCTGGCCGTCACCGCGACTGTGCCGCCACGCGTCGTCGAGGTCCAGCGACAGCTGGTTGGGGCTCACCGCGGCGGGATCGGTGCCGGGGATCGTCCCGGTCACCGAGCACGCGCTGCGCTGGGTCATGGTGCGCAATGGTCCCGCGGTGCCCGGCGGGGGTGCCACGGCGGCGTCCACTTCCGGGGGCGTCACAGCGCCGGCCGCCGGGCTGGCCACCAGGGCGACCATGACCGCAGCGGCGAAAGTCACACCCCTCCCCCGGCGATTTCGGCGCGCTGACGTTCGCTCACCGAACGTCAACGCGCCGAAATCGCAAGTCATCGGTTCAGCACCCATTCGAACAACCCCAGTAGGTATGCGGCCACCGGGATCACCGAGGCATCCAATGCCGCTGCGGCGAAACCGAACAGCCGGCGTGCGGGCAGCGAATAGGTCTCCGGTGCCGCCAGCCGCGGGTTCAGCGCGGCGATGATCCAGCAGCCCACCACCGCGACCAGTGCTCCCAATGCCCACCACGCCGCGGTGTAGCGGTCGGTCGAGGCGAACACCACCAGCAGACCGGCGGGCAGCAGGAACGACTGGCTCAACAACCATGCCTTGCAGGGCGCGGAGTCCCACACCCGCGCGCGCACCGTGGTACCCAACGCCGCGACGATCACCAGCACCCAGGCCCACGGTGATACGGACTGCGCGCCGACCAGGATCAACGAGCCCGCCACCGAGAGCAGTACGCCGGCGGCCAGAAAGCCCGTCTGATGCGCATCGGTCACCCGGACACGGCGCGGGAGGTCCTCCAGCACGCGCAGGGGCTGAGCCGACGGAGTCGGGTCACCCGGGGCGGGGATGACCGGCACCGGCAGCCGGGCCCACAGCGCCGACAGCCGCGCCGCCTGCACCGTGACCAGCAGCGCGAAGACGATCAGCCCGGTACCGATCCGCACATCGGTCATATCCCAGATGGTCGCGAGCGCCGCGAAGATCATTACGCCGACGCCCAGGACGGTTGCAGCGGTGAAGGCGGCGATCCCGCGTTCGAACACCACGATGCTGATGACCGACCAGGCGGCGACTCCTGCCGCGGCCAACAGAACCTGAGACGCACCGAGTTCACCCGGTACGGCAAGGCCGAAGGCCGCGGCGATCGGAAGCAGCGCCGTCAACGCCAGCGCGGTGCCGAGGTGCGGGTGGCGCACCCGCGCGGCGAACGAGGCCACCACCGTCGCGGCGGCCAGGCCGGCGACGGCGAACAATCCGGCGGAGTGACCGGTGATCAGCCGTACGGAGGTCGCCAGCGCGGCGCCGAACACGATCAATGCGATGGCGGCGAACGCCGCGGCGCGCTGGATATGCCCGTGGCCCCAGGGCAGTTCCCGCGCGGCGGAGAAGATCACGGCCGCATCGGCGATGTCCTCGACGATGCGCGGTGCGGCCGGTCCGGCCGGGATCTCCTGCAGCGCGAGCAGATCGCCGTCGACGACACCGACGGTGTCCAGTGTGGCATCCAAGCTGAACGGCGCACCCCCGATGGGGGCCAGGCTCAGTTGGGCCGGCGGAGTGTCGGCCGCGTCGTCGGTGGGCAGCACTGTGCGCTGGACCGCCGGGATGATCTCGCGCAGCGGCAACCCCGCCGGCAGCGCCAGCTCGGTCAGTCGCCCCGCCGAATCGGAGCCACCACCCGTGGCGGCCAGCACAGCCACCCGCACGATCGGCATCACAGTGTTGTCGGGCATCGGTTTTCCGTTCTCTGGTCGAAATCTCGGTTGGGCGTGGCCGGCGTGAACCACGGGCCACCGGGCAGGGTGGCGATGAGGTTCTCGATCGCCGCGGCGATGGCGCGGTCGCTACCCGGGGCGAAGGTGGACACCCACTCGCCGTCGAAGGCCTGCTGCGGGCTGGCCAGGATGCGACCGGCCGGGCAGTCGAGCACACTGACGCCGACCTCGGTGCTCACCCGATGACCGTCGCGGTGCTCGCCGGCGACGATCTCGACGTAGCTGCGCCGCTCGGTGAACACCGACTCGACCACCTGCCGCGCTGAGGACGAGATACCCAGGTAATCAAGGATCTCGGTCAAATCTGCCCCGGCTCTCAGTTTCTCGTCGGCACGAGCGCCGGCCCGGACCGGCACGGTGAAGTCCTCGAACTCGGCCGGCCGTTGGCCCGCGAGTCCGGCCACCAGGACCGGCACCAGGTCGCGCGCGGCGTGGATGTCCATGGCGGTGAAGGTCACCAGGCCACCGCTGCGCAATGCCACCACGGTGGCATTGTCGGACCTGCCGACGAGGCCGCGCAGCATGTCGCCGTGCGGGGCCACGACGCGCATCTCCAACCACTGCCTGGCCTGGCAGGTCTGCCTTATCCACCGTGCGACAGCAGGGTTGACGACCCGGCCGGCGGACATCACGCCGAGCTCGGTCAGCTCGTCGATCCGTTCGACCGCGAACGGCTCTGCGGCCGACGGCTCACTGTAGGGCGGCGTGATCGCCAGTACCCACGGAAACGACCCGCAGCCCGTCGTTTCCGCGATGTACCAGGCCTGCTCGACGGTCAGCTCGACCGCATTAGCAGCCATCTATCCCCATTTGGCACCTTCTGCCCGGTCCCGGGCATTCATCGCGATGGTGTTCGTCTCGTGCGTGCTGGCCATCGCCTGGTAGGCGCGCACCAGTTCGGCCAGACTCGCATTCCACTGCGCCTGCCACGCCTGGTAGGTCATCCCGGTGTCACCCTGCCAAGCGCCGGAAAGGGCAGCCTGCTCGGCGGCGATGTCTGCGCCGACGGTGTTGAGCGCTCCTGCGTAGCCGTTCATCTCGGCCGACAGACCCAGCATGGCCGGGTAGTTGTACATGATCTGGGACATGTGATTTCTCCTTTGGCAGCCGGTGTCAGATGCCGGTGTAGGTGCTCGCGGCGGCCGCATCCTGGGCGACATAGGTGCCTGCGGCGTCCGCGAGGTTGGCCTGGGCGATGTCGAGCAGCGCGTTCACCCGCGCCGACACCTCGATGAAACGGGCATGGGCGGCCTGGAACGCCGCCGCCGACTCACCCATGTGGAAGGCCTGCGAGGCCTGGGCGGCCCCCTCGGCCTGGGTGATGGTGCTTCGCATCAGGGCCGCCTTGGCGGCGAACGCCGACTCGGAGGCGACCAGCTGCGGGATATGCGCATCGAGCATGCTCATGAATATTCCTTTCGGACGCAGGTATTCGGGATCAGTAGAAGTGGTGTTCGGGGGTCACCCACCGGGTTCTCAGTGCGGCCGTCCCCCTTCCGATGTGGGCGAGTCATCGGGGCTCCAGGACCCCGGCAGCATCGGGTTGGTCGGCGCACCGCCGAAGGAATCCTCGGTCAGTTCGGCCAGACCGGCGGCCCTGGGCTGCTCGACACCGACCGCTCCGGTGAAGCCCATCGGGCCGGCCCCGCGCTCGGACGCGCGGATTGTCGGCTCGGGCCGCGGCCGCGGTGGTCGCGGATCCTCTTCGGTGGCCTCGTAGTCCATGAACTCGTCGGCGTATGCGCGGTCCTTGATCTCCCCGCCCCTCTTGCGCCGCCGCTTTCGCCGCTCGGCGGCCGACAACGCAGCAGCCGAGGCCACGGCGGCAGATGATCCAGACGCGGGCGCCTTCGCCTGGGTGCCGTCGCGGACGGTCGGACTGAAGCCGCCGCCTGGATGGCCGCCGTAGACGGCGTAGGCCATCGCCGGAACGGCTGCCGCGGGGGCCGCCGCCGGCGCGGTGGCCGGTGCGCTCGTCGGGGTGGCCGGTGCGGGCGCCGCGCCGGCCGGTGCGCCGGCCGGCGCGATGCTGGCCAGTGGCAGAGCGGGTTCCCGTTGTGCGCCAGGGGAGACCGGGTCGTCGAGCACCAGGGGCGGTAGATCGGTGAACTTGGGGATCAGCGCCAGGAATGCCAGCGCTACCAGTCCGAGAGACAGCAGCGGTAGCAGGAACGGTGCCAGCGCCGCCCCGATCCAGGTGCCCCAGCCGACCGGCTGGAGGATGGCCTGGTAGACCAACGCGAACAACATCGGCCCCCAGGTGACCAGTGCCGCTGACGGATTGGTGAGGAAGTCGACGAACATCTGGCGCAGGATGCCGACCGGGTCGGAAAAAAACTCCAGGATCAGATCGCCGCCGGGCAGGGACCTGATGTACTGCTCGAGGAACTGCACGATGATGTTCGAATTATTGAGCGCCGAAGCGGAATTGAGTGCGTCGGCCTGCGCCGCCAGCTGGGTGCCGCTCGCGGTGAACGCACCGGCCTCGCCGACACCCGGGGCCAGCAGGGGCGGTGCGGGTTCCAGGTTCGGTGTGGCGGCAACCGTCGCCGCGGAGACCGCCTGATAGGTGCCCATCACGGTGGCAGCCTGGATCCACATCCGTGCATAGTCGGCCTCGTTGACCGCGATGGGGATCGTGTTGATGCCGAAGAAGTTCGTGGCGATCAACACGCCGCGCATGGCATGGTTGGCGGCCAGTTCGGCCAGTGTCGGCATGGTGGCCAACGCCGTGGTGTAGGCCGCCGCGGCGGTCTGATGCTGAGCGCCGGCAACGGCGCTGGTGACGCTGGCCCGTGCCAGCCACGCCAGGTAGGGCTGGTGGGCGACGATGTACTGTTCCGAACTCGGCCCTTCCCAGGACCCGGCCGCCACCGCCCCGAGGGTTGTGGTCAGTTCTGCTGCCGCTGCGGCATATTCGGCGCTCAGCGACTGCCAGGCTCCCGCGGCGGCAAGCAGCGACCCGGGGCCCGGGCCACTGCTGAGCAGCGCCGAATGCACCTCCGGGGGCAGGGCCATCCAGATGGGAGCTGTCATGTCAGCCGCCGCGGGCGATCAGATAGCTTGCCGCCGCCTGCGCGTCACCGCCGGCATAGCTCGCACCCGACTGAGCGACGCCCAGGCCGGCGCGACCCAGCTCTTCGACGGCCAGCGCCGCGACAGCGCTGTGCGCGTTACCGTGTGCGCTCAGGCCCGCGGCGGTCTGCAATGACACGGGGTCGGCGGCAGGCGGGAGCACCGCGTTGACCAGCGGCGCCGCCGCGGCGTGGGCGGCAGCCAGTCTCGCGGTCAGCGATTCCACCGCCGAGCCGGCGGCGGTCAGTCCTTCGGGAACCACACGCAGCGTCATCAGCTGTATTCCTTTCCGTTCGATCCGGCAGGTGCGATCGGCTCGGGTACAAGCGGATTCACCAGTTGCACATACGTCGCGACTTCGCTGTCACCGAGCAGCACGGCGCGTCCGGCCGGTAGCTTGCTGAAGCGCACACCGCGCAGTTTGCCGCCGTCGGAGGGGCTGCCGGACAGCATGACGGTGGTCGCTTGGAGATCGTTGAGCCTGCGCAACAGCGGTGCCGTCATCACCGCGTGCGCGGATCCGCTCGCCCTGGCGGTGACGATGACGCGCAACCCCAGATCGCCCGCCTCGGCAAGCAGGCCCAGCAGCGGGCTCCAGGGCCGCTGCCCGGCATATGGGCCGCTGACCGCCGGACCGTCCGGCACCTGGTCGACATCGTCGATGATCAGGTAGTGGATCTGTCCTCCGCCGTTGGCGCGGTAGGTCCAGTTGCGCAATTCCTGAGCACTCAACCCGGCCGGCGGACGGCGCTTTTCGATCAACGCCGACAGGCCAAGCATGGCCGGGGTTATCCGGTCGATGTTCGGGGTGTATTCGTTGTCCGGGAACAACGGCTCATCCACCAGGTGCAGCCGGCGGTCGATGACCGTGAACGCGATGTCCTGTTCGGTGGAATTGTCGCGGATGGTGCGGATCACGTGGCGCAACAGCGTCGTCTTGCCCGAGCGGGAGTCGCCGAACACCATCATCAGTGGGTGCCTGGCGAAGTCGATGGCGACGGGACGCAAATCCTCCTCGCGCTGGCCGATCACCACCTGTTCGGACCCCAGATAGGCCGCGCCGAGCGCCGACGGGGGCAGCTGTGTCGGCAGCAGCCGGACTGCCGGGGCATGAAGCCCGTCGTGGCGCGAGTTGAGTGCCGTGATACAGCCCAGTTCCGGTGCGGCGAACAGGAAGTGTTCGGCGGCCATCGTGAGGCCGCGACCGGGCTGGTCGGCGGGCACACTCTCGGCGGGCCGACGCAAGGCACCGGCGACCCGGACATTGCTGTCGTGCGCATCGCTGAGCTTGAGCTCAAGCCGCATCCCCAGGCCGTCGCGCATGGCCAGCGGCACCTCCAGCCAGTTCGGCGTGGTGATCACGACGTGGATGCCGTAGGCAAGGCCCGCGTTGGCCAGTTCGGTCACCTTGGCCAGCAACGGATTACGGGTATTGAACGTGTCGGTGTTGTCCCTGCTGAAGGCGTACAGATTGTCGATCACCAGGAACACTTCGCCGTAGCCGTCGCCGTACCGGCCTGCGGCTCGCGTCGATGCGCCGCGTTCCTGCCGCGCTCGCAGCAGCTGCTCGAGCTCGGCAAAGGTTCGCCGGATCAGTTCGGGCTGCAACGCTGTCGCAACGGCGCCGACATGCGCCAGTTCGGCCATCGGGGCGAGCTGGCCGCCGCCGTAATCCAGGCAGTAGAAGCTGACGTCGCCGGGTGCGTGCAGTGCGGCGGCCGACAGCATGAATGTCTGCAGGGCCGTGGATTTGCCCGACCGCGGGCCACCGTGGATCAGCAGGTTACCCGCGGCGCCCGCCGCGTCGAAGACCAGCGGATCGCGGCGCATCTCGAACGGCTTGTCGATCTCGCCGAGCGGCCAGCGCCACTGCCCGTCGGCGATCTCGGTACGGGCCAGCAGACCCGCCAGCGGAATCGTTTCCTCCAAGGGCGGCAGCCACAGCTGCGGCGCCTTCGGTCCGTAGTTGGCCAACTGGTCACCGATCGTGGCGATCAGCTTGCGCGGGGCGGGCACTTCGTCGGCCTCGGCGTCGACGATGACGGTATCGGGCGCAGGTTCCACCCAGCCCGCCGTGAACAGCTGCGGTTCGGGCACCGAGTGCACCACCACGGCGCGGCTGCTGCGCGGCGGATCGTAGATGCCGTCGACATAGGTGCTGCGGAACTTGATGGGGTTGGCCCCTGGCGCCGGCACGAGGAACCCTTCGCCTTTGTGCTCGCGGCCGGATTCGATGCGGTAGGCATCCTCGGAGCCGATGATCTGACGGCTGATCGACGGACTCGCGACCTTCAGACCGATCCGGTAGGAGGTGTTCTTGTCGATGTCCTTGATCCGGCCGACGTCCAGCGTCTGCGAAGCGAAGAGGATATGGATGCGGAAGGAACGCCCCTTGCGCGCCACATAATCGAACAATTCGGCGTACTCGGGATGGTCGGCGAGCATCAGGGTGAACTCGTCGGCCACCACGAACAACGTCGGGATGGGCGGAAGATCGTGTCCGGCCGCGATCGCACCCTCGTATTCGGTGACAGAGTTGAATGCACTGTTCTGGACCCGGCGGCCGGCATCCTTGAGCAGCTGCTCCCGACGAGCCACTTCGCCACGAAGGGTGTCCGCGAAACGGTCGGCCAGTGAGCGCTTTTCGGCCATATTCGAGATGACGGCAACGACCTGGGGGAAGTTGCGGAAGATGTCGGCTCCCGCCTCACCCTTGAAGTCGGCGTAGATGACGATCAGCCGGTCTGCCGGATGGGTGGTCAGCAGCGACAACAAGATCGACATCAGGGTCTGCGACTTGCCCGAGCCGGTCATACCGATCATCAGGCCGTGCGGCCCCATACCGCCCTCGGCCTCGTCCTTGAGATCGAAGATCAGGGGTTCGCCGGTGGCGGTCACGCCGATGGGTACGCGTAGTTCCTCGTCACGGTCCCGGGGCGCCCACAGACTCGCGACATCGAGCGCCGAGGCATCGTCGATCCCGAAGAGCGTGGTGAACGTCGATGCCCCGGTGGCCGCGGTGCGCGACTGGTCCGGGTTGGTGTCCCAGCGGGCCAGCCGGCGGGCGAGGTTGGAAGCCTGTGCAGCCGAAAAGCCGTCCGCGATATCGATATACGGCTGCCAGCCGCCGGTCTGCCACCGCTCGATGCGCCCATTGGCCACCTTCAGGATGGGGCGTTCCGGATCCGAATACTGCTCACGATGCGGCTCGGTGTTCGACCGCACGATCACGGTCACACCCGCGACACCGGCCCGGCCCACCACTGCGTCGGCGTCGGCGTCGTCATCGTCGATGAGCACCAGGAGGTGCTTTCCCGCCTCAAGCGGGTCGCCACCGAAGGCATCGCGCTCGTCGAGTGCGGGCGCCAGCAGCGCCCGCAGCGCATCGACGTTGGGCGCAAGGTAGCGGGCGGGTCCGACACCGTCGACACGACCGGGAACATCGTTGTGGGGCAGCCATTTCAGCCAGGACCAGTCGGCGGCCTCAAGGTCGGGTGTTGCCAACGCGACACTCAGCACCGCCGGGTCGTGCCAGGTGACCGCCTGCGCCACCCAGGCGCGCATCGCATCGCGCACCTCCTCGGGTGTTCCCAGGACCGTGATGCGCGAGACCTTGGCCAGGTCGATACCGACCGGGGCGTTGCGCACCGTCCGGTGCACGTCGAGCAAACCGCGCAGGGTGGTATGTGCCACCGGTTCCAGGTCGATCTCGTCGGCGGTGTCCTTGACCCGCAGCGGAGTACTCAGCGGCACATCGGCCACACCGGCACGCACCACCAGGAAGTCGGGGTCGTGCGGGTCGCGCTCCCATTGGCGTCGGGATCCGGGCATCGCGGACAGCGAACCCGGTTCGGGATGCGACCACTCCAGCGCGGCGCGCTGCTCGGCGGCCTGGGCACGGACGTTGTCGCGCACCACCGACAGATAGCGCAGATAGTCGGCGCGCTCGGCGTCGACCTCCTCGGTGCGCAGCTTGTTGTCCGAACCGCGGTACAGCGCGCTCGCCGCCAGTAGCAGGACGAACGGGAAGAACAGCATGGTCGGTGAGATCATCCGCATCCCGGTCGCGAACAGCGCCACGATCATGCCGACGATCAGGATGACGATGAGATAGGGCAGCACCCGACGCAACAGCGATGGCGGCACCAGACGAGGCAACGACGGCGGCGCCTCGATGGTGATGGTGCCCTTGCGGACCTCAGGGATGGGCAGTCGGCGGCGCGCCTCGAAGATCAAGCGACTCATCAGTTTTCTCCATCGGCGGCCATGGCTCCCACGGCGTCGTGTGCGACCAGCGCGTCGGCCCGCGACAGTGTCGGGCCCGGGGCGAACTGGGTGAGCACCGACCACGGGATGGCCAGCGGGGGTGGGTTCAGGCCGAGTGCCTCGACGGTCTTGGCGTCGGTGGTGGTGTCCACCCCGTAACGCACACCGGTATCGCTGACCCAGAAGGCCGAACCGGCAGGCGGAGAACCGGGATCGGATCCAACGGACTGGACGAAGTATCCGGTGCCCGGTGTCAGCGCGACGCGCTCGGCAGTGGCCGCGCTCCCCGAACCGACCAGGTCCACGGTGTGTAATCCCGGTGGCAACGGCAGTGCGGCTCCGGAGAGCAGGCTCAGCCTGCCCGCGGTGGCATCGGCGGGCTTGGACCAATACGCACAGGTGACCGGTGCCTGTCCGGCGTCGACGAGGGTCAGTTCGTCGCCCGGATAGGCGGCCGTGTCGATCCCACCGGCCACCGGCAATCGGGCGATCTCGTCGGCGCCGAGTCGCGGTGGCTGCTGCAGGCCAAAGGAGTCGGTGTTGCGCATGATGGAGGCCAGCACCGGCGATACGGGCTGCAGCCCGTCGATCTGCACGACGTAGTGACGCAGGGTGTTGTCGGAGTCGAATGCGGCGACCACCGCACCGACGGGCGCGGGGACGGGCAGATCGAACTGCGGCGGCGCCCCGGCGCCGGGCAGTACGGGCGCGACCAGTGGTGCTGATTCAGGGATCGCGTTGAACAGGCCGGGGGCGATGACACGTGGCTCCGGGATGGTCGCGCCTAGCCCGAGGGCGGCGGTCACGGCGCGGTTACCGAGGTCGATGGGGCTGCGCTTGCCGCCCCACAGCAGCCAGGTTCCCGCGTTCACGGCGCCGACATTGCGCACCAGCACCGCGCGGCCGGCCGGCATCGCCGCGGCGTTTTCGCCCTGTTCGTCTGGAACACCGGCGATCAGGGTGACACCGGCCCCATTGTCGGAGACCGAGTCGCAGACGGTCCAGTTCGCGTCGCGAGAGGGGTTCTGCACCATGCGCTCCGGGGCGCCGGGGATGCCGATGAGATTACCGCGGGCAAACCGGTCGATCTCGCTGCTCTTGACGGTCGTGGGGTTGTCGGCCTGCCCTGCGATCAGCCGGGCGGAAGTCAGATTCAATGCGGGATGCACGACATCACCGATGCGTACGTAGAGCGCGGAGGTGTCCCGGTCGGCCAGGATCGTCGCGCTACCGGCGTCGCCACCGGGTCGGATGAGGGAGAAGACGAAGCAGCCGGCGACCACGGTGACCGAGACCAGCGCACCCACGAGCACCGCACGGTTCTGGGTGCGCAGCGGGTCCACCAGCATCCGGGTGTCGTGCAGTGCCACACCAGAGGCGATCCGGCGCATCATGAATCGCCATCCGGACACCTGGTGGCGGGTGACGAAACCGCGGCGGTAGGCGACGCGGTCGGGGTTTTCGTTGACCGGTGTGCGAGAGGCGAATTCGCGGCGCTCCTGCTCGCTCATCCGGCGGCCTGCGGCAATGCCAGGCCCAGGCCACGCAGTAGCGGTCCGGCGGAGCGGCTGACGTCTTCGGCGGTGATGGCCATCAGTTCTTCATCGGTGAAGTCGTCGGAATCGGAGTGATCCAATCGGTACTCGCGTTCCTCTTCGGAGCGCTCGACAAGGTTTCGGACGAATCGGCCGTTACCGGCGATGTCCAGGCTGCGCCGGGCGGTACCGGTGGCGTCCGGGGAGGAACTGGCGGCGAGGTGGGTGAACAGCGCCTCCATCTCGTCGTGGGCCGCCGGCTCGAAGACGCTGTCGCGCTTCTCGGCCATCCGGGTTGCCATCTCGACGAGTTCGGCTGCGTTGTAGGACGGGAAGTCGATGCTGCGGGTGAAGCGCGACCGCAGACCCTCGTTGGTGTCCAGGAAGCGGTCCAGGTCGGCACGGTAGCCGGCGACGATCACGACCAGTCGATCGCGGTCGTTCTCCATCCGGGCCAGCAGGGTGTCGATGGCGACCAGGCCGAAATCGTTCTTGGCGCCGGTGGAAACCAGTGCGTAGGCCTCGTCGAGGAACAGCACACCGTCGAGCGCGCTGTCGATGATGGCGTTGGTCTTCGCCTCGGTCTCGCCGATGTGCTGACCGATGAGGTCGGCTCGGTGCACCTCGCGCACAGTTTCCTTCTTCAAAAGGCCCAGCCCGCAATAGATCTTCGCGACCACCCGAGCGATGGTGGTCTTGCCGGTTCCCGGTGGGCCGGCGAACACCAGGTGGTTGGCGCGCTGGGCGACGGCCAGGCCGCGTTCCTGGCGGCGGATCGACATGGCCACCGAGCTTTTCAGCCGGGCCACCTGATACTTGACCTCTTCCAGCCCGATGAAGTCGGCGAGTTCGGCCTCTGCCTCGACGAGCAGATGGGCCTTGCGTTCCTTGGCCCCCGGATCGACGAAGTCGGCCTCGCCCGGTTCGGTGTCCGGGTCCCATGGATTGGCGCGGGCCTCGATTCGGGCTGCGGTGGTGGTGGTCAACCCGAAAGATTTGTCCAGCAACGCTTCTTCGACACCGCTGTGCTCGGGGTTGGCCGCGTACAACTCGGCGAGCACATCCTCGGATTCGTCGTCCTCACCTTCGGCGCGCAGGCACAACCCTTTGACCAGGCCACCGTCGACCGCGGCCACCGAGACAGGGCCGGCGGGATTCTCCAGATGCGACAGGGCAGGCGCGTACATGCCCAGGTGGGCCAGCGCGATGCCGAGGGTCACCCGGGCGGCGTGGGCATAGTGCTCGTCGAGGTGGGGGTTGTTCACCACGGGGGTCAGCACGCGCACCACATCCGACCAGCGCCGGCTGCGGTGATAGAGGGCGACCCGTACCCAACGCGCCTGTAACCACGCAGGCCGCCGGCCGATCAGTTCCTCGACGAGCAGATCGGCGGCGGGGAGATCGCCCGTCTCCGCCAGTGCGGCGGCATAGGCGAGGGTGATGTCGTCACGGTCGGCGGCCCGGAACCGGAGGTACAGGCCGGTGTCATAGCCGAAACCGAGGTCGCCCGCGCCCAACTCGATCTCGCGACTAAGCACACCGAAGGTGCCCATGGTGCGCCAGATTTCGCCGATGATGCGGCAGGCGTCGGCGCCGACGCCTGCTCCGGTGGCGGCCAGCCCGATCCACGCGTCGCACTGGTCGCCCGCGATGCGCGTCAGCTCCGTGAAACCCGAAAGCGCCGCGGTGAGATCTGCCGGTCGTCGACGGTCATTGACCGACAGCCCGAGCGACCGGCAGCAGGTCGCGAACCTGCTCACCACGTCGCGGTCGACGCGCGCTCCCCCGGCGATGGGCGCAATCGATGTACTGACGGTATCCATGTGGTGGTCGCAGGGGGGCTCACACCCCCTGCCGTCTCCTTAAGTATGCCTACGCTAACTCCGCAGAAGTTAGCATTGCATAAACTAACTGTCGAGACGTCTGACATGAGCGGCACGGGTGTGGAACGTCACCGCCGGGTGGCACGACAGCGAAGGCCCTCAGCGCGCGCACTGGCCCGATCACGAGATCAGCAAACTATGGCGGCGTCTACTCAGACGAGCGGTCGGCCCGTGCGGATGCGCCGGTCGAGGTCCATGAGCAAGACGTTGAAGGGAAATTGCCGGACGGGGCCCGGCGCGATGTTGTTGAAGAAGCGCAACGCGCTCATCAGTTGATCGAACCGGCGCTGACGCTGCGGGTCCCACGGCAATCGCATCTCGTCACGAAACCGCTGCGGCAGGAATCCTGTGGTGATCAGGCCCGCCAGGTTCTCGGCATGCCGTTGCAGCGGGCCGGGCAAACGCAGACCGCGCAACCGGGCGACCGCAATCGGATACAGGAACTCGCGGGCGGTGTCGTCGATGTGGATCTGGTCGAGCTGCTGCTCCCAGTACGCGTCGAACGCCGCTCTGTCGGCGGGCCACATCTCCGGTGTCACCTGCAGGGTCGTGCCGAGGGCCATGCCATCGCGGTAGTGCTGGTCGGCCGTCTCGTCGTCGACCTCACCGATGAAGATCCGCCGTACGTCGACCGATCCCTTGTACAGACACGCGGCCACCCACAGCTGCAGATCCTTGTCGAAGGCGTTGTACCGGACGGGACTGTCCTCGGTCGAGTGCACCTGGGCATGCGCCTTGTTGACGGCCCGGCGGAACGCCGCTTTCTGGTCGTCGGTGCCGCGGCCTGCCACCGCCAGGTAGGTGAAGGTGGTGCGCGCCCGCTTGATCGGATGGCGATCGATGCGCCCGCTCTCCACCTTGCTCTCCATCACGCCGTACGCAACGCCCGGGCGCCCGAGTTGCATGATCACGTTGGCCGGACCCGCCAGCAGTGCCACGCCCATCAATCCGTCGCCGACCGAAGCCCCCCGGCCTCGCCGACGCGGCGCAGACGGCTGGCGCGAGGTGTCACTGATGCCTCGTTCGACGATCGCCATTGATTGCCCCCAAAGGTGAGAACGAGTGTTTCCCGATATTGCCGCCCATCTTGCCGCGCAGTTTCGACAGGTGTCAATATGGGTTCATGCCCCAGGTTCGGCCGTACCGCGGTGTCGCGGCACCGCAGCGGTTGGCCGAGCGTCGGCGACGGTTCCTCGACGCCGGTCTCGACCTGCTCGGCAGCGGAGACGACGAACTCACGGTGCGTGCCATCTGCAGCCGGGCCGGAGTCACCACCCGGCACTTCTACGAGGCCTTCACCGACAAGGATCAGTTCGTCGCCGCGGTGTTCGACTCGGTGATCGGCGCCATCGCGGCGACCACACAGGCCGCGGTGGCGGCCGCGCCACCCAGCGAGCAGAACCGGGCAGGTATCACCAACCTTGTCGAGACCATCGGGGCGGATGCCCGCGTCGGCAGACTGCTCTTCGATACCTCTTCATCGAACGCGGTACTCATCCGCAAACGCACCGAACTGGGCGGATTCTTCGCCGTGCTGGCCGCCCAGCACGCCGGGGAAGTACTCCCGAAAGCCGGGACCGCGCAGGTCGACGCGATAGCCCATTTCGTCGTCGGCGGCGTCAGCCAGACGATCAGCGGCTGGCTCAGCGGGGCCATCGACCTCACGAGCGCCGAACTGATCGATCTGCTCACCGGGATGCTGAACAGCTTCCCCGACCCGCGCCAGAGTTAGAACGGCTCACACGACCGCTCGCGGCGGTATCTAAACGACCGCTCGCGGCGGTATCTATACGACCGCTCGCGGCGGTATCTAAACGACCGCTCGCGGTCGGCGGTCCGCCGCGGTCTTCGGCACCGTCGTCGCATCGGTATCGGTGAATTCCTTGATCCAACAGGCAAACTCCAGGGTGATGCCATCGGGATCCTGAAAATAGAACGACCGGACGTAGACACCCGGGTGCAGGGTTTTGGAGGCCTGCCACTCACTGTCGTCATGATTGAGCACCGGTCCGACCCGGACACCCTTGGCCTTGAGCTTCTCCCGGTAGTCGTCGAACTTTTCCGCGGGCACATGGAACGCCAGGTGATTCATGGTGGACACCGCGCTGGTGATCTCACCGAGCCCCGGGAGCGCGATGGGGGCGGACACACCGGGGACGCCGTCGGGAGCATCGGTGAACCAGAAGAACGCCACGCAGTCGCCATTGCCTGCATCGAAGAAGAAGTGCTGCCCCATCCTGCCGGGCAGATCCAGCGATTTGATCAGCGGCATCCCGAGGACACCGGAGTAGAAGTCCACGGTGCGCTGCATGTCCGAACAGACAAGGGCGACATGGTTGATGCCACCGAGGGCGAACTCGGAATTCGGATTGTCGGGCTTGATCATCACGACCTCCAGGTCTGGCGCAGATCCAGATCTGAATCTAACATCAGATTCAGATCTGATCAACGAATCGGGAAGGTAGGGATGTGACCGCTCGGGTCGAGCTGCCCACCGTGCGTGGCCGCCAGACACAGGCAGCCATCGACGCCGCCGCACGAACAGTCGTGGCACGCAAGGGAATTCTGGCGACCACCATCGCCGATATCACCGCAGAGGCCGGCCGGTCGACCGCGTCGTTCTACAACTACTACGACTCCAAGGAGGCGATGGTCCGAGAGTGGGCCGTCCGCTTCCGCGACGAAGCGCGCGAGCGTGCCCGCGCGGCGGCCGAACCCGGCCTGGACGATGCTGCCCGCGCCCACGCCGCGGCGGCAGCGCACTGGCACACCTACCGGCACCGCCTCGCCGAGATCATCGCCGTGTCCCAGCTGGCGATGGTCAGCGATGATTTCGCGCAGTACTGGTCCGAGATCTGTGAACTACCCATCACGTTGATCACGAACATGGTCGAGAAGGCACAGCAGCGCGGGTTCTGCGCCGGTGACGACCCCCAACTGATCGCAGTGGCACTGGTCTCCATGCTCCACCAGTTCTGCTACGCCCAACTGTCGGGCACGGGCGCCCAGACAGCCGATGACGACAAATGCATCACCACCCTCGCCGCCATCTTCCACCGGACCATCTATCACGAGGGGACACCCCGGCCATGACAACCAAGGGCGCGACACCCGGGGTGATCCGCGAGTTCGTCGCGATGGACTCCCCCACCGCTCGGCGGGCCGGCGCAGGCGGGCACCCGTGTCAGGGTCTGTATCACCGTGGGGTCGGCCGCAAGCCGCAGATCGCAGTCATCGCCACGCACTATCAAATCGACTTCTCCGAGCACTATCTCGCGGATTATCTGGCCACGCGCGGTATCGGGTTCCTGGGCTGGAACACCCGCTTCCGCGGTTTCGAGAGCAGCTTCCTACTCGATCATGCGCTGGTCGACATCGGGGTCGGCGTGCGCTGGTTGCGTGAGGTCCAGAACATCGAAACCGTGGTGCTGCTCGGCAATTCCGGTGGTGGGTCCTTGATGGCGGCATACCAGGCCCAGGCGCGGCACCAGCATGTCACTCCGCTGGACGGCATGCGTCCGGCCGCGGGTCTGGCTGATCTGCCCGCGGCCGACGGATACGTCGCAAGTGCGGCGCATCCTGGCCGTCCGGAGGTGCTGACTTCCTGGATGGACGCCTCGGTGATCGACGAAAACGACGCCGTCACCAGCGATCCCGAGCTCGACATGTTCGATGAACGCAACGGCCCGCCCTACTCGCCGGACTTCGTGACCCGGTACCGCGCCGCCCAAGTGGCCCGTAACGAGGCCATCACGGACTGGGTGGAAGCCGAACTGAACCGTGTGCAGAACGCCGGGTTCTCGGACCGGCCGTTCACCGTCATGCGCACCTGGGCCGATCCGCGCATGGTCGACCCGACGCTGGAACCGACCAACCGGCGGCCGAATCTCTGTTACGCCGGGCCACCGGTCAAGGCCAACCGATCCGCACGCGGGATCGCCGCGGCATGCACGCTGCGCAACTGGATCGGCATGTGGAGCCTGCGGCATGCGCAGACCCGCGCCGAACCCCATCTGGCGCTGATCGACTGCCCGGCACTGGTGATCAACGCCCACCAGGACACCGGCGTCTTCCCGTCCGACGCGCGCAGAATCCATGACGCCCTCGGCTCGACCGACAAGGGATTGGTGTCCATCGACACCGATCACTACTTCACCACCCCCGGCGCGCGCAGCGAGCAGGCCGATACCATTTCCAAGTGGATAGCGACACGGTGGCGTTGAGAGTCCTCGCACATTTCACGCCCGGCCAGCGAGTTCTCGATATGGTTGCGCCGGAACAAGATTGGCTGGACATCCGGTGGTGCGCCGAGGACGACGACACGACCTTCTATCGCGAGCTCCCGCACGCCGAAGTCATCTGGCACGTGCTGCGCCCACTGTCGGGCGCCGACCTGGAGCTGGCACGCCGTTGCAGGCTGGTGCACAAGCTGGGCGCCGGGGTGAACACCATCGACGTGACGACCGCGACCGCCCGCGGTATCGCGGTCGCCAACATGCCCGGCGCGAATGCGCCGTCCGTGGCCGAGGGCACGGTGCTACTGATGCTCGCCGCACTGCGCCGCCTACCAGCCCTCGACCGTGCCACCCGGGCCGGCACGGGCTGGCCATCGGATCCCAGCCTCGGCGAGACGGTCCGCGACGTCGGCGGCTGCACCGTCGGGCTGGTCGGCTACGGCAACATCGCCAAGCAGGTCGAGCGCGTCGTCATCGCGATGGGCGCCCCCGCGGACCGCGTTCTGCACACCAGCACCCGCGACGACGGGAACCCCGGCTGGCGCCCGCTGACGGAACTGCTGGCCGAGAGCGACATCGTCTCGTTGCACCTGCCGCTCACCGAGGCCACCCACCATCTCTTGGACCGGCGGGCCCTGGCGCTGATGAAGCCCGATGCGGTGCTGATCAACACAGCGCGCGGGCCGATCGTCGACGAACAGGCGCTCGCCGAGGCACTGCGCGACGGACGGTTGGCTGCCGCCGGACTCGACGTGTTCTCGGTCGAACCCGTCGACGCCGACAATCCCCTGCTCGACCTCGACAACGTGGTGCTGACCCCGCATGTCACCTGGTACACCGCGGACACGATGCGTCGCTACCTGGAGTTTGCGCTCAGCAACTGCCGGCGGATCCGGGACGGCCGCCCCCTCGCTAACGTGGTGAACCAGGTGAACTAGGGGCGGGCGGTGACAACCGTCACCCCGCGGGTACCCTCGGTTACCAACCGACCGGTTAATAGGGAAGTTGCCCCCATGGAGGTTAAGCGTGCCCATCGCGATCAACTCTGAACACAACGACCTGGCCGATTCGGTCCGGTCACTGGTGGCCAAGGTGGCCCCGTCCGACGTCCTGCACGAGGCACTGGAGACGCCGATCTCCAACCCGCCGCCGTACTGGAAGGCCGCCGCCGAACAGGGTCTGCAGGGAGTTCACCTGTCCGAGAAGGTCGACGGCCAGGGCTTCGGCATCCTCGAACTGGCCATCACGCTCGCCGAGTTCGGATACGGGGCGGTCCCCGGCCCCTTCGTCCCGTCCGCGATCGCCAGTGCGCTCATCGCCGCCCACGACGCCGAGTCCCCGCTGCTGAACGGTCTGGCTACCGGTGACACCATCGCCGCCTACGCCATCGACTCCGGCCTGACCGCCACCCGCCAAGGCGAGCAGCTGGTCATCCGCGGCGAGGTGCGGGCCGTCCCCGCCGCCGCCCAGGCCGCGATTCTGGTGCTGCCCGTTTCGATCGACAGCAGCGAGGAATGGGTCGTCCTGGACGCCGACGCGCTGGAGATCGAAGAGGTCAAGAGCCTCGACCCCCTGCGCCCAGTGGCCCATGTCCGGGTCAACGCCGTCGAGGTCGCCGGCGACCGGGTCCTGTCGAACCTGACCCGCGCACACGCCAGGGCGTTGATCTCGACCCTGCTGTCCGCCGAATGCGTCGGCGTGGCGCGTTGGGCGACCGACACCGCCACCGAGTACGCCAAGATCCGCGAGCAGTTCGGCCGCCCGATCGGGCAGTTCCAGGCCATCAAGCACAAGTGCGCGGGCATGATCGCCGAGACCGAGCGGGCCACCGCCGCGGTGTGGGATGCCGCGCGCGCCATCGACGAATTCCACAGCGGTAACGAGGATTCCAAGTACGAGTTCGCCGCCGCCGTCGCCGGAACGGTCGCTCCGGTGGCCGTGCAGCACACCACGCAGGAATGCATCCAGGTCCACGGCGGTATCGGTTTCACCTGGGAGCACGACACCAACGTCTACTATCGCCGCGCACTGGTGCTGGCCGCCGGCTTCGGCCGCGCCGCCGACTACCCGCAGCAGGTCGTGGACACCGCAACCGGCGGCGGTCTGCGCAAGCTGGACATCGATCTGGATCCCGACACCGAGAAGCTGCGCGAGGAGATCCGCGCAGAGGTCGCCGCACTCAAAGAGATTCCGCGCGAGGAGCGCAATACCGCCATCGCCGAGGGTGGCTGGGTGCAACCGCATCTGCCCGCGCCGTGGGGCCGCAACGCCCAGCCGATCGAGCAGATCATCATCGCCCAGGAGTTCTCGACCGGTCGGGTGGCTCGTCCGCAGATGGGAATCGCGGCCTGGATCATCCCGTCGATCGTCGCCTACGGGACCGACGAACAACAGCAGCAGTTCCTGCCGCCGACCTTCCGCGGCGAGATGATCTGGTGCCAGCTGTTCTCCGAGCCCGGCGCCGGATCGGATCTGGCCAGCCTGACCACCAAGGCCACCAAGGTCGACGGCGGCTGGCGCATCACCGGTCAGAAGATCTGGACCACCGGCGCGCAGTTCTCACAGTGGGGCGCGCTGCTGGCGCGGACCAACCCGGATGCGCCCAAACATAACGGCATCACCTACTTCCTGATCGACATGAAGTCGCCGGGGGTCGAGGTGAAGCCCCTGCGCGAGCTGACCGGTGACGCGATGTTCAACACCGTCTTCATCGACGATGTCTTCGTGCCGGATTCGATGGTGCTCGGCGAGGTCGACCGCGGCTGGGAGGTCAGCCGCAACACGTTGACCAACGAGCGTGTCTCGATCGGCAGTGCCGAGCCGCCGTTCCTGGCCAGCCTGGACCAGTTCGTCGAGTTCGTCCGCGACGGCCAGTTCGACCAGATCGAGCAGAACCATGCTGGCAAGTTGATCGCCGAGGGGTACGCCGCCAAGGTGCTCAACCTGCGCTCGACGCTGTTGACACTCGCCGGTGGCGATCCGATGCCCGCGGCCGCGATCTCCAAGCTGCTGTCGATGAAGACCGGTCAGGGTTATGCCGAGTTCGGTGTCTCCTCGTTCGGCACCGACGGCGCTATCGGCGACAAGGAGCAGGAGCCGGGTAAATGGTCGGAGCGGCTGCTGTTCAGCCGGGCCACCACGATCTACGGCGGTACCACCGAGGTGCAGCTCAACATCATCGCCGAGCGTCTACTGGGCCTGCCCCGCGACCCGTAATCTTCACCTTTTCTCCGCGAGCAGACGCGTGTACCCCTGGAACCAGCCGGTTTTGGGGGTACATGCGTCTGCTCACCAGGTGGCGGCTAGGGCAGGATCGCGTCGACGTAGCCGCCGTCGACGCGGAGCGCACCACCGGTGGTCGCCGAGGCCAGCGGCGAGGACAGATACACCACCATGTTGGCGATCTCCGCGGGCTCGATGAGCCGCTGGATCAGCGATTGCGGCCGGTGCAGCCGCATGAACTCACGCTGCGCCTGCTCCCAGGGCAGCTCCTTGTCCACCAGCTGATAGACGAAGTCCTCCACCCCAGCGGTGTGCGTCGGCCCGGCGATCACCGAGTTCACCGTGACACCGGTACCCGCCGCGTCCTTGGCGAAACCGCGGGTCACCGCGAGCAGGGCGGTCTTGGACACCCCGTAGTGGATCATCTCCGCCGGTGTCACGATCGCCGAGTCACTGGCGATCTGAAGCGCGCGGCCCCAACCCTTTTCGATCATGTTCGGCAGGTATGCGCGTATCAGTCGGACGGCCGAGAGCACGTTGACGTCGAAGTAGGTGCGCCACTGCTCGTCGGTCACCTCCCGGGCCGGGACGGCCTCGAAGATCCCGAGATTGTTGACCAGCACGTCCACATCGGGGAATTCCGCCACCAACGCGGCGGTCCCGTCGGCGTCGGCCACATCACCGGCGAAGCCGACCGCCTCACCGCCGACTTCGGCGACCGCCTCGTCGACGCGGGCCCGGGTGCGGCCGTTGATGATCACGCGCGCTCCGGCGTCTGCCAGCCCGTGCGCGATGGCCAGGCCGATGCCCTGGGTGGAGCCGGTGACGAGTGCGGTCTTACCGGAGAGGTCGATGTTCACGAGAAGGTATGACCACCGTGCGCCCCGAGGTATTCCTCTCCCCGCGAGCGTGCGTCGACTCGCGACGGTATGCGGCGTGTCGGGCAGCAGACACGCACGCTCGCCGGGAAGGTGAGGTCAGTCGATATCCAGCTCGCGCAGTTCACGCTTGAGGATCTTGCCGGTGGGGTTACGCGGCAACTCCTCGATGAAGACCACCTCCCGCGGGACCTTGTAGCGCGCGAGGTTGTCGCGCACATAGGCCTTGATGGTGTCCTCGTCGACGGTGGAACCCTCGACCCGCACGACGAAGCAGCGCAGCCGGTGGCCCCACTCCTTGTCCTCCACTCCGAGTGCGGTCGCCTCGACCACCTCGGGATGCCCACTGACCAGATCCTCGATCTCGGCCGGGAATACGTTCTCACCGCCCGAGACGATCATCTCGTCATCGCGCCCGCTGACGTAGAGCAGATCATCGTCGTCGAAGTATCCGACATCGCCGGAGGACAGCAGACCGTCGATGATCTGCTTGCCACCGCCGCCGGTGTAGCCCTGGAACGGGAAGAAGTTGCCGACGAAGATACGCCCCACCTCACCCTTGGGCACGTCGTTGCCGTTGTCGTCGAGAATCCGGACCTTCATACCCTTCACCACCGGGCCGACGGTTGACGGATTCTTCGAAAGGTGCTGCGGCCCAGCGATGGTCGCAAACGCCACCTCCGTGGAACCGTACAGGTTGTAGATGACCGGCCCGAGATCCTTCATCGCCCTGGTGGCCAGCTCGGCGCCGAGCTGCGAACCGGATACGAACACGATGCGCAACGACGACAGATTCGGCTTGGGCGAGGTCTTCTCGAGCTCATCGAGCATGCGGGACAACATCACCGGGACGACGACGATGGCGGTGACCTTGTGCTTTTCGATATCGGCGAGCACGGTCGCCGGCTTGAACCGACGGCGCAGAACCAGCGTCGTACCCAGCATCATGGCGATCGTCGAGTGCAGGAAACCCAGCGCGTGGAACATCGGCGCCGGCAACGAGGTGACCTCGTTCGACTTGAACGGCACCGAAGACAGCACGCCTCCGATCGGCGCCAACGACGGCGGGGCGCTGCGGTTCGCACCCTTCGGGGTACCGGTCGTGCCGCTGGTCAGAATGATGATCGACGACTTCTTGGTGGCCGCGGGCGGCGGCGCGGCGCCGTTCTTGGTGACGAGCTCTTCGAGCGTCTCGTCGGTGCTGCCGGAGGGCTCATCCTTGTCCGGGTTGACGCCGAGCGCGCGCAGCTTGCCGAGTTCGGGCGTGGCCTGCGCGACCGCGGCGGTGTATTCATCGTCGTAGATGATGATTCGGCTGCCCTCGCGCTCGGACACCTCTTTGATCTGCGGGCCGGAGAACTCGCTGTTGAGCAGGATGATGCGGGCACCGATCTTGGCCGTGGCGTACACCGATACCAGGAACCACCGATGGTTGCGGGCCAGAATGCCGACACCGTCGCCACCACCGATACCGCGGGCCAACAAGGCGTTGGCGACGGCGTTGACCGCGTCGTCGAGTTCCTTGAACGTCATGGTCCCGAAGTCGTCGATCACGGCATTGCGGTTCGGGTAACGACGGGCGTTGAGGGCGGGGATCATCCCGATCTCGCCCCACTGCTTCATATCGTTGACGAAGGCGGCGATATCGCGCGGCGGCTCCAGCTTGAGCGCACCCGCCTGGAACATCTTGCGGGCATAGTGCAGCTCCGCGGCGCCCCGATCGATGTACTTGCCTACCGATTCCTGGATCTTTGACAGCGGGCTCAGGTTCGACATCTGTCAACCTTATGTGACGCCGGTCGCTGTGCGGGGTCGAACCTACGATGAGGAGATGGCCGCTCGCGCGCAGGTGGAGATCGCGGGCAGGCAGGTGCCCGTCACCAATCCGGACAAGGTGGTATTCGACGATCTCGGACTCACCAAGTCAGATCTGTTCGACTACTACATCGCCGTTGCCGACGGCGCCCTTCGCGGGGTGCGCGACCGACCGATGATCCTCAAACGATTCGTCAAGGGCATCGCAGTGGAGGCGATCTTCCAGAAGCGGGCCCCGGAGAAGCGGCCCGACTTCATCGATGTCGCCGAACTGAAGTACGCATCCGGGACGTCGGCCAAGGAGGCGGTGTTCACCGAACCGGCCGGTCTCATCTGGGCGGTGAACCTGGGCTGTGTCGACCTCAATCCCCATCCGGTGCGTGCCGGTGACCTGGAGCATCCCGACGAGCTGCGGGTGGATCTCGACCCGATGCCCGGTGTGCAGTGGCCGCAGATCATCGAGGTCGCCGCCGTGGCCCGATCCGTGCTCGAAGACCACGGCCTGACAGCCTGGCCGAAGACGTCTGGATCGCGTGGCTTCCACATATATGCGCGCATTCACCCGCAGTGGCCGTTCAAACAGGTGCGGCTGGCCGCCGAGGCACTGGCCCGCGAAGTCGAGAACCGCAGGCCCGACCTGGCCACCGCGCGATGGTGGAAGGAGGAACGGGGCGCTCGCGTGTTCGTCGACTTCAACCAGAACGCCAAGGACCGCACCGTGGCCTCGGCCTACTCGGTGCGAGCCACCCCGGATGCGCGGGTCTCGACACCGTTGCACTGGGACGAGGTGCCCGATTGTCGCCCGGAGGCGTTCACGGTGGCCACGGTGCCGGCGCGCTTCGCCGAGATCGGTGATCCATGGGAGGCGATGAACGACCATCCCGGAGGCCTGGACGGATTGCTGGAGTTGGCTCAGCGGCTGGGCCCGGCCGAGAAGCCGCCCAAGGGCACGGGCCGGCGGACCTCGACGATGCCGCTCATCGAGGTGGCCAGAACCAAGACCCGCGACGAGGCGATGGCGGCCTTGGATGTGTGGAGGCAGCGTCATCCCGAGGCGGCGGATCTCCTCGAGCCCGTCGACGTGCTGATAGACGGAATGCGCGGACCGAGCTCGATCTGGTACCGGGTCCGGGTCAATCTGCAGCACATCCCGGAGGCGCAGCGACCGGTCCAAGAGGAACTCATTGCCGACTATTCGCCGTGGGATGGTTACGGCGGATCGCAGTGGCGGCACTGAACGCGCGGGTCGGCTACTGGTCGGTACGCATTACCCGTGGTTCGCACTTTTGAAACGTTGCATGGTAATTGGTTGCAGCACAATGGGTTTCAATTTGCTCAGCGAAACCTTACCCTGCTCTCAGACTATCTTCTTAGCAAAGTCTCAATCACTACTCCCAAGTACCTTAAAGTCGCCGGATAACTTCGGTGTCAGTAGAGATCCACGAAGGGAGGCAGTCCATGACAATCGCATTCCGGTATGGCAACCCCGCCGTCCAGTGCGGCGGTGCGGAACTGCGGGCGCAGTGCCGCCATCTAGCCCTGGTGGTGACGGTATCCGGCGTGATCGACGACAACAACGTCGAAAGCCTCACCGAGCAGGTGCGCCGACTGGTCCTGACCGAGAAGCCGTTCGTTCTCGACCTGACCGACGTGACCTTCCTGTCCGCACGCGGTGTTGCACTGCTCTACGCACTCGATGACGAATGCGATATGGCCGGTGTCGAATGGGCGTTGATTGCCGGCGCACCTGTGCTCGACGTCCTGCACATGATCGACGACGCATTCCCCATCACGGTCTCCGTTCCGGAGGCGCTGCATCACTTCGCCGAAGGCACCCTCGCCCGGCGGCGCCTGCTCCCCCTCCTTCGCAAGACCGCATAGAAAGGCGGAACGACATGTTGCTCGACGTTCGCTGGTTGACCGCCCTGATCGGTCGGCATCGCAAGCCGGCCCACTAGGGCCCCATCCCGACAACGAATCGGCCCCCGCCACGTCTGTGGCGGGGGCCGATTCACATCTTGAGCAGTCACCGCATCCGGCAAGGGACTTCCGGCCCTACCGACTCCGGCGCCCCCGCCGCACACTGATCACCATGGCAGTAACATCACAGACAGCGGCCAACGCTCGAGTCGTGGAAGATGCCGTGCAGCTGGCGTGCCGGGCACCCTCCTATCACAACAGCCAGCCGTGGCGCTGGGTCATCACCCCCGACGGGGTACAGCTGTTCGTCGACACCGACCGGTTGGTCGCCACCGATACGGGTGGCCGTCAGGCGGTGATCAGTTGCGGTGCTGCCCTTGATCATTTCCGCGTCGCGGCTGCGGCCGCCGGCTTCCGGACCACCGTTCATCGCTATCCCGATCCCGGCGACCACCTGCACGTGGCGACCATCACGCTGGCACCGGCGGATACCGTCACCGCATTCCAGCGCCGTCAGGCGGATGCGATCCTGGCCCGCCGAACCGATCGTCTGCCCATGGCAGCGCCCGCCGACCCGGCAACCTACGATCTGCTACTCGACACCGCGTACGACCCCGATGCGACAGCCGTGGATGTGATCGATCCCGCGGACCGGCCCACCGTAGCCGATGCCGCCCAACTCACCGAGGCACTGCGCCTCTACGACAGCGCATATCACCACGAAATCGGCTGGTGGACATCTCCTTTTGAAGTTACCGACGGCATTCCGCACAGCTCACTCGTGTCGGCCGCCGAGGCGGACCGGGTCGACGTCGGCCGCAACTTTCCGGTGACGCAGCACGCGGAGCGGCGCAGGCACATCCCCGAAGACCAGGCTGGGCTGGTGGTCATCTCCGCCCCGGAGGACACCCGGCTGGACATGCTGCGATGCGGTGAGAGGCTCTCGTCGTTACTGCTCGACGCCACCATGGCCGGTCTGTCCTCCTGCACGCTCAGCCACCTCACCGAGGTCCCGGCCACCCGCGACATCGTCGGTGGGCTGGTGAACCGCGCTCATCCGCAGATCGTCGTCAGGATCGGGTTGGCCTCAGAACTCGACGACGTGCCGCCGCCGACACCGCGGCGCCCGCTCGGTGAGGTCCTGCACGTCAGGATCTGAGCAGACCCTCCAACTGGGCGGCCACCGCCTCGAGAGGTTGCACGCTGCGCTCGGCGCGGCACATCGCCACGGCGCCTTCGATCGCCGCAACCACCAATGTCGCCAGATCGGCGGCGGCGCCGCGGTTGACACCGCACCGACGCAACGCGGCAGAGAGTTCGGCCGTCCAATTGCTGAACGCGAAGACCGCGGCATCCCGCGCCGCGTCTCCGGGATTCTCGTGCACCGCAACCGCCACCACTGCACAACCCCGGCCGAAGTCGCTGTCGACCAGCGTGCGACGCCACATCTGCACGAACTCCCGCAACCCGGCGATCGGACCGTCGACAAGTCCTTGCCGCAGAACAGCGCCGGCCTCGCGGTCGGCCCAGCGCACCGCTTCCGCGGCAAGTTCGGGCTTTCCGCCAGGAAAGTAGTGATACGTCGACCCGAGCGGGGCGTCGGCATGACGGGCCAGTTCGCGCACGGTCATCGTCCCCAAACCGTGACGCGCAAGCAGATCGGCCGCTCCGGCGACCAACCGGTCGCGCGAGGTCGGCGCATCGTTTCGCACTATTCGCTCCTATAACGTTTGTCATAAAATGGCTGTCACATGCTGTTATGACAAGCGTAATAGACCTCCATCGAGACGTGGACCACATCCCGGCGTGTCACCGTGTCAACTTCGGCGTAGCCGGGTAGCCGATAGCCGAGGGTGCTCACCCGCACCGTCCGATCGACCGATCGGATACATCCATTCGAATCACGTGCAGGGGGATACGCATGACTGACAAGACCGCGCTCATCACCAATTTGCGCACCATCCTTGAATTGACCAGCACCGAAATCCAGATCGCCGAGGTCCGGACGGCTCAGGCACGCACCGAAGCCGTGCGCGAAGAACTGTCCGCCAACGCCGAGAACGCACGGACCCGTGCCGCGCTGATCGAGGCGACCATCCGCGAACTGGGCGGGTCACCCGATGTTCTCGGCCCACTGCTGGGCCGCGCGGCTGCCGCTGTGAAAGCGCTCACCGAACAGGCCGAGCCCTTCGCCGAGGCGCTGCTTGGCGATCTCGCACTGGAACATCAGCTCGTGGACCGCGCTCGCTACGTGAAGTCGCTGTCCGTCGCTGCGGGCAACCGCGAGGTGCAGGATCTTGCCGACTCGCTGATCGAGGCCCACAGTGCAACCGTGCTGTGGTTGACCACGGTCTTGGCCGAGGAAGCCCTGGGCGGCCCAGCGGCTTTGCGGCGCACACCGATTCAGGCTGTGGCCGGCGCTGCGGTGAAGTTGGCCAACCTGCCGGGCATCGTGGCCACCCGGGCTTTCGAGCGCGTGTACGCCACCGCCCGGGCGACTCGGCCCACCATCGATGAGGCACTCAGTCGCGGCAGCCAGGCCGGAGAGATCGCCGTCAAGACCCTCTCGGCTTCGCGGGATGCCGCGCTCTCGGCCGCCGAGAAGGTCAGCCGCCGAGAGGGCGCCGCGGACGTCGCCGATGCGCTGCATACGATCCGTGGCGAGGCCGGTGTACTGGAGGCCGACGAGTTGCCGATCGCTGGCTACGACGACCTCAACGTCAACGACGCCGTGGCCGCGGTGAAGGAGCTCTCCGATGCCGCCGACATCCGAGTGATCATCGCCTACGAGGAGTTCCACAAGAATCGGCAGCGCGTCGTCTCGGCCGCCCAGACGCGGCTCAGCGCCATCGCCCAGGAGATCGTCGGCATCAGCTGACACCCGTAGAGAAGCCATAAGGTGACCTACGGCCCGCCGGGCCGTAGGTCACCTTTTTCCGCGCCGGATCAGCGAAGGGTGCGAGCCGCCGTCGACACGGCGCGACCGATCGAGGCGACCAATGCGCTATCCAGCTTCCAAGACTGCCAGAACAGCGGCACGTCGAGATGGACCGGCGATATCTGCACGAAATCCTCGGTCACCGATTGCTCCGGATACATCCCCCAGCCCAGGCCGGCGCGCACGGCAGCGCCGAACCCCTCGGCCGTCGGCACATAGTGCACGGCACGGTGGATATCGCGCCGGAAAGCCTTCCGAATCAGCTTGTCCTGCAGAGCGTCATCGCGATTCCACGCCAACGAGGGCATCTGTGCGGCAGCGGCGGCCGTGAATCCCTCCGGTAGGTACCGCGCCACATAATCCTCCGATGCGACGGGGACATAGCGCATGACGCCCAGCGACTGGACCCGACAGCCCGGCACCGCGGCCCGTTCGGTGGTGACAGCGCCCATCACCGCACCCTCCCGAAGCAACCGGGCCGAGTGATCCTGGTCTTCGATGCGCACATCGAAGAGCACCTCGGGCAGCAGCCCGAACACCGCGGTGAACCAGGTGGCCATCGAGTCGGCGTTCACAGCGACCGCGATGCGAGTGCGTTCGGCGGATCCGATGGAGGTTTCGGCCAGCGCCTCCGATTCCAGGGTGGCGATCTGGGCAGCCAGGCGCAGGATCGGCACTCCGGCGGGGGTCGCGCGGCAGGGCTTCTCCCGGACCACCAGAACCTGACCCACCCGCTGCTCAAGGGCTTTGACCCGTTGACTCACCGCCGACGGGGTGATGTGCAGGCGCTCGGCGGCAGCATCGAAACTGCCGAGGTCGAGTACGGCGGCGAAGGCCGCCAACTGCTGACCGTCCAGTTTCACCCGTCAAGATTAGAGGACTGGGCCAGCTTTCTTTGACGCACAACACCATTC
Source organism: Arthrobacter sp. SLBN-53 (assembly GCF_006715585.1). Lineage (NCBI taxonomy): Bacteria > Bacillati > Actinomycetota > Actinomycetes > Micrococcales > Micrococcaceae > Arthrobacter > Arthrobacter sp. SLBN-53. Next base: position 3,243,904 of record NZ_VFNN01000001.1, on the reverse strand, counting down.
GTTGGGGGCGTTCACAGCCGGAAAGCCGATGGATGAGTCCGGCGCCGGGATCGACCAGATGCCGCTTTTGTCATTACAACACAGCCTATCTTTGTAATATGCCGAGATGGCAGACACCGCGGCGACACCGTTCACGACGCGCCACGGGGACGAGTTCGCGCCCAACCCGGTCGCCCACGGTGGCTGGGGCCCCACCCTGGGCGGACAGGTCATCGGCGGCCTGCTGGCCAGGGCCATCGAGCAGCAGGTCGCCGACCCCGATCTGCATCCGGCCCGGCTGACGGTCGACATCCTGCGGCGGGTGGCCACCGAGCCGGTGCGTACGAACGCTTCGGTGCTGCGGACCGGTCGGCGGATGTGTTCGATGGACGCCACCATGACCCAGGGCGGCGACGTGGTCGCCCGGGCATCCGCGCTGTTCCTTCGGCGCAGCGTTCAACCGCCCGGCCGGTTCTGGACCGCACCGGTGGAACTGCCGCCGATACCGGACGAACCCGATGCCATCGCCGAGAACATGCCGATGTTCATCCGGGCCTACGGGGCATCCGATGATGCCGACTTCCCGTGGCAGCACGACGGACCGCGCTATGCCTGGGTTCGCGAGTTCCGGGAGCTGGTGCAGGGCGAGTCGATGACGGCGTTCGTGCGTGCGGCGATGGCGGTCGACATCACCGCTTCGATGGCGAACTTCAGCACCGCCGGGCTGGCATTCATCAACGCCGACTACACCCTGACGCTGAGTCGGTTACCCGACGGCCCGTCCATCGGCCTGGCCGTGCAGACCCACAGCGCCGCCGACGGTATCGCCACCGGATCGACGGCACTGTTCGACCATCTCGGACCGATCGGCATCGGATTGTCGACCGCGATCGCCAGTTCCGGCTTCGACCCGGCCGGCCGGAGGTGAACGATCAGCTCGGCGGCGGGAAGCCCCCGGTGGCAACCGGGCCCCACCGTCGAGGAGTGATACGCAGCAGGCACTTGCCCTGGTCCACCATCGCCTGCCGGTATTCGTCCCAATCCGGATGCTCACCGGCGACGGCGCGGAAGTAGTCGACCAACGGCTCGACAGCGTCCGGCAGATCGATGCACTCGGCATCGCCGTCGATCTGGACGTACGGTCCGTGGAACTCCTCGGACAACACCGTCACACTGGCCCGCGGATCGCGGCTGATGTTGCGCGATTTGGCCCGCTGCGGATAGCTCGCGATCACGATCCGCCCCTGCTCGTCGACACCACCGCTGACCGGCGAGGTCTGTAACGAGCCGTCAGAACGGAACGTGGTCAGCACCATCTGGTGGCGCGGCCGGACGAAGGCGAGCAACTCGTCACGGGTGACCGTGTCAGCGGTCGCATAGTTACGGGCCATGCACCGATTCTAGTGCGCCGGACTACTTGACGATCAGTTTGCGGTGGGCGGCCAACGTGAGACCGCCGCGCCGATGACCATGGCGGCGCGGCGATTTGTGGAGTCCCAGCCGTGACCATGGCGGCCGAGACTCCACAAATCACCGCGTGAGGGCACGTTGAACCTGGGCGATGACCCGATCGGGGTATTCGGTGAGGTCCAGCCAGGTGAATCGCAGAACCAGATAGCCGGCGAGGATCAGCGCATTCTGGCGCACCCGGTCGTTGTTGAAATCGTCAGCAGCACTGTGGAATGCCCAGCCATCGGTTTCGAGGATCAGCTTGCGGTCGACGAACACATAATCACCCTTGTAGCCGGCGACCGGATAGTTGGCCTTCCACCCGGTGATACCCGCCGAGCGCAGGAGCTTGCCGAGCAATCGCTCTGCAGCAGAACGCGTTCCGTCCTCGGCGGCACGCAACAGTATTCGCGCGGCCGGTTCACCGTGGCGACCCTTGTTGTGGAGGTGCGCCCTCCACAGCGCCCGCAGGTCGACGTGGCGTTGCAGGGCTGCGTCCATCAACGCGGCGCCACCGCGCCGTCGAACGGCCGCTTCGACAACCGTCAGCGGCAGAGCGGTGACCCGAAGGTGGTCGGCCTCGACGATCTCCCGCGGATCGAGATCGCGGCGACGCAGTGTGGTGCCGGGCTGGAAGCGAAGTCGGCGTTCTCTCGGCACGGTGACCTCGACAACGTCCGGCGCGAACTGTGTGAGTCGCTGCCACCACGCCGCCGTCAGTCCGCTACCGACAGCCTGGTCACCGTAGGCCCATACGCCGACGCGGATCCGAGCCCGGTCGGTGAACTCACGATCGTCGGCGAAGTACACCCCCTTCGCGCACCGGCGCCACTGACCGGTACGCACCCGGTAGTCGACAGCGTCCTGACCCAAGCCTGCTGATAGCGCATGAGCGAGGGTGACGACGCCGTCGTGGCGACGCAAGATGTCCGCGAGCATGCTGACTTGGACGCAGCGGCGAGCCGACCGGTTCCAACGTCTGCGATTTGTGGAGTCTCAGCCGCCATCGTCACGGCTGAGACTCCACAAATCACAGGCCAGGAATGCCGAAAGGCCGGGTCCGTACTCCAGATCCCTTGTACCGGGTGGCCTGCGATTCCGGGAGCCGCCATGTGCCTGCCGTGATATGAGCGACACAGTTCGTGTCGAAGGCGTTGAGGATGATCTGCTTGCCGATCTCGCCACCATGGATCACGGTGTGCACCGGGTCGAGCCATCCGATCGATGCGATTCGGAGTCCGTAACGTGCCGTCACGAAACCCGCTACGGTGACAGCCATGGCGAACCCACGCATCGCGCCGCTGGAGTACGCCCTGGCCTACCTGGCCCAACAGACCGCGCCGCTGGTCTTTCGTCCGCCGGGCATTCCCAAGCCCGCCCAGCCGGTGGGCCCGCCCGATATCGTCGCGGTGCCGACCCGGCACGGGCCGGTCCGTTGTTTCGTCTATCGGCCGCATCCGTCCGCGCCCCTGGCCGGGCCCGGCGCCCCGCCCCTGCACATCGACATCCACGGCGGTGGTTTCGTGCTGCGCAACACCGCTGAAGATGCCCACATCTGCCGTTTCCTGGCTTCCGATGTCGGCTGCGCGGTGTTGGCAATCGACTACCACACGGCCCCACAAGTGCTCTTCCCGGTGGCGGAGCAGGAATGCATCGACGTCCTGCAGTGGGTGGTCGACCATGCCGACCAGCAGGGCTGGGACGGTGACCGCATCAGCGTCGGCGGCGCAAGTGCCGGCGGCAAATTGAGCATGAACCTTGCCCAGTACGCCCACGAGGCGGGCATCGCCTTGCGGGCCGCGGTGCTGTCCTACGCGGTGGCCGACTGCACGCGCACCGGCCGCACGTCTCCCAAGGCCAACCCGATCATCTCTCCGACACTTCAGAAGTTCTCCGCCAGAATGTATTTCGTGGATCCGGCGAGTCACGCCGACCCGATCGCCTCGCCGTACTATGACGACGAGCTGCCGGCGAAGATGCCTCCGACGCTCATCCAGACCGGCGACCTGGATACCTTGGGCCCGGAGATGATCGAGGTGGCCGACCGGTTACGCGCGGCCGGCGTCGACGTCGTCCATACCGGCTACCCGACCGACCACGCATTCAACACCCAGGGGGACCGCTCGATCATGGACGCGTCGATACGGGAGATCGCAGCGTTCTTGTCGGAGCGGCTGTCATGAGTACGGCCGAGCCTCCCGTCGAACACGTCGTCGCCGCACTACGGGAGCGGTTGTACGGCGCGATCTCATGCCTGGCGACGTTGGCCGCCCTGGCCCGCTATACCGACGCCGATACCAATGCCTGGTACCGGGTGCTCGATGTCGCGGTGGCCGCGGGCGGTTTGTGGGCGGCGGCGTTGCTGGCCGAGTTCGTGGCTCGGCTCAGCGTCGAGGGAGCCGCACCGCGCGGCCGCGCGGCCTGGTCGATGTTGGCGGCCTCGGGTCAGATCATGCAGGCCGCCGCCGCGCCGGCCTTCATCCTGGCGCTTGCGGGCTTCGGGGTGATGGATACCGCCACCGCGGTGTGGATCGCGATGTGGTTCCTGGTCGCCGAAATGGCCTTGATCGCCTACCTCGCGGTACGGCGGGCCGGTCTGCTCTGGTGGCAGCAACTGCTGGCGGTGCTGCTGCTGACCACGGCGGGCGCGGCCGTGGTCGCGGTCAAGATGATCGCGCACCACTAGCCGCTCGGCTCAGCCGGTCTCGACGGGACGATCGTCGGCCGACCACTGCGACCACGAACCCGGGAACAGGGCGGCGTCCACTCCCGCGGCGGCCAGCGCCGCCACCAGCACCGCAGCGGTGACACCCGAGCCGCAGTACACACCGACCTGCTCGCTCCCACCGAACGTCCAGCCCAGTGCGGAGAGCTCGTCCTCGGAGAGCACGGTGCCATCCTCGGTGAGGACAGCGGTGCTGGGCAGGTTGCGGGCGCCGGGAATATGGCCGGCCACGGCGTCGACCGGTTCGACCTCGCCGCGGAAGCGCTCCGGCGCCCGGGCGTCGAGCAGATTCGGATGGACGGCGGCCTCGTCGGCGGTCACGGTCGGCATCGCGCCGGCGTACAGATCCTCGTGGATGACCACGACATCGCCAGGCTCGGGGTCGACAGTCCCGGTCTCCAGGGAGTGCCCGGCGGCAGTCCACGCACCCAGTCCACCATCGAGAATCCGCACGTCCTCGACACCGGCGGCCCGCAGGACCCACCAGGCGCGAGCCGATCCGGCTCGGTTCCAGTCGTCGTACACCACGACCGGCACCCCGCGGCGTACGCCCCAGCGCCGTGCGGCGTCCTGCAGCTGTGCCCCCGACGGCAACGGGTGACGACCGCGTCCGGTCACCGCATGATCGCTGAGCTCGTCGTCGAGGGACACATACACCGCTGCGGGGATGTGCCCGCGCTGATGGTCGGCACGCCCGTCGGGCTGCGTGAGCTGCCAGCGCACGTCCAGCACGGTCACCGGCTCGCCGGCAGCGAGCATGTCCGCGAGTTCGGCGGCGGTGATGAACACATCGGTCATATATCCAGCGTCCCAGATGGTGAGCCGGTCGTCGAAACCGGAAACAATACGCCGCGATGTGGTGTTCTAGAGCCCATGGCCGACAATCCCGAACTGAGCCCCACCGACTGGGTCCGCGAACAGACCAAACGCATCCTCGAGCAGGGCACCACCGAAGGGGTCGAGGTACTCGACCGACCGGTCGTGCTGTTCACCACCACCGGCGCGAAGTCCGGCAAGAAGCGCTACGTGCCGCTGATGCGGGTAGAGGAGAACGGCAAGTACGCCATGATCGCCTCCAAGGGTGGCGACCCGGCACACCCCGCCTGGTATCACAACGTCAAGGCACACCCTCAGGTCACCGCGCAGGACGGTGACAAGGTGGTCGAGTTGACCGCGCGCGAGGTCGAAGGCGACGAGCGGGCCCACTGGTGGGAACTGGCCGTGCAGGCATATCCGCCCTATGCTGAGTACCAGACCAAGACCGACCGCCAGATTCCGGTCTTCGTGCTGGAATAGCGACATCACGATCGGCGGGACCCGGGATCGCCGGGTCCCGCTGATCGGCGCGGTGACGCTGCCGGCCCAATTGGGTTTTCCTGCAGCGTGTGTCCCTGGGACATGACGACGAACTCGACCCCGGACCGTTGCGGTAGGTTGTGTTGGCGCAGGCTACGCCAGAGCGCTCCGGCCGCGCCGGGTAGAAAGGTCGATACATGCAACGCCGCGTCCCGAGGATCGCCGACCTGGCTCCGTTGATGCAGTTCAAGAAGCCGGAGTTCAATGCGCGCACGCGCCGCCTCGCCGGTGCGCTGACCATCGAGGATCTGCGCGCCATCGCCAAACGACGTACGCCGAAGGCCGCCTTCGATTACACCGACGGCTCCGCCGAGGCCGAGCTGTCGTTGGCCCGGGCCCGACAGGCCTTTCAGGACATCGAATTTCACCCGGCTATCCTGCGCGATGTATCCAAGGTCGACACCAGCTGCACCATCCTGGGCGGTCGCTCCGAGCTGCCGTTCGGTATCGCGCCGACCGGATTCACCCGGATGATGCAGACCGAAGGCGAGTACGCCGGAGCCCGGGCCGCGAGCCGCGCGGGCATCCCCTTCTCACTGTCCACCATGGGCACCGCGTCCATCGAAGACGTCAAGGCAGCTAATCCGCACGGGCGCAATTGGTTCCAGCTGTACATGTGGAAAGACCGAGACCGTTCCATGGCGCTGGTCGATCGGGCCGCCGCGGCCGGTTACGACACACTGCTGGTCACAGTCGACGTGCCGGTCGCCGGAGCGCGGTTGCGCGACAAGCGCAACGGAATGTCCATTCCCCCGGCATTGACGGCCAAGACCGTACTGAACGCGATCCCACGACCCCAATGGTGGATCGATTTCCTCACCACCGAACCGCTGGCTTTCGCCACGTTGGACCGGTGGTCGGGCACGGTTGCCGAACTGTTGGACACCATGTTCGACCCCACCGTCACGTTCGAGGACCTGGCGTGGATCAAGTCCCAATGGCCGGGAAAACTCGTCGTCAAGGGAATCCAGACCGTTGCCGACGCCCGGGCGGTGACCGAACTCGGAGTGGACGGCATGGTGCTGTCCAATCACGGTGGACGCCAACTCGATCGAGCACCGATCCCCTTTCACCTCCTGCCCGAGGTGGCCGCCGCCGTCGGCGCTGACACCGAGATCATCCTGGACACCGGGATCATGTCGGGCGCAGACATCGTCGCCGCGATCGCGCTCGGCGCCCGGTTCACGCTGGTCGGCCGGGCCTACCTGTATGGGCTCATGGCGGGCGGAGAGGCCGGTGTCGACCGGATGATCGAGATCCTGTCCGAACAGATCACCCGGACCATGCGACTGCTCGGCGTGACCGCTCTCGACGAGTTGACCCCCGAACACGTCACCCAGTTCCGGCGGCTGATACCGCGCGAAGGTTAGGCCGGGCGCGACACCGCCACCACGACACGGCCGTCGACCACTGACGCCCTCAGCGACAAGGGTTCTCGGCCCGCCGGGCGTGCGACGATGAGGGCCTCGGCCACCGGAGCGACCAATTGTTCGCGGATGGTCCTGCGCAACCCGCGCGCGCCGTACACCGGGTCGAAACCACTGCCGCGCAACACATCCAGCACCGATCCGTCCACATCCAGACGTACCGACTCCGCCGCGAGCCGGCGGCACACCAGGTCGACCTCACGCATCGTCACCTGTCGCGCTGTCGACGGCCGGAAGGGGTCGAGCACGACAGTTTCGTCGATGCGATTGAAGAACTCCGGATCGAAGAAGTCCTCGACGGCGGAAACGACCAGGCTCCGCGAGTACTCCTCGTGTGCAACGGTCTTCCGACCCAGCCATCGTCGGGCGCGCCGTCGTACGCCGTCGGCGACATCTCTGGAGCCGAGATTCGACGTGATGAAGATGTAGCTGTTACGGAAGGAAATGGTCTCCCGCCCGTTCGCAAGCCGCAGATGACCACTGTCGAGCACGTGCAACAGGGCGCGGATCACCGTGGGATCGGCCTTCTCGATCTCGTCGAGCAGCACGATGCCCGGTGTGTACGGGTCACCTTCGATCTTGCTCCGGTCGAACAAGGTGAACGATTCCTTGCTGCCGGCGTAGCCGGGCGGGGCGCCGGAGAACGATGCGGCGTAATGCTCTTGGGCCAGCGCCGCCATATCGATGCGACACAGGTCGTCGGGTCCCGAACGCAATTCCGCCGCGACCTGTCGGACCAGCTCGGTCTTGCCGACCCCGGTCGGGCCGACCAGCAGTACGCTGGCCAGCGGCCGACCGGGATCGGCGATACCCGCGTGGGCGATCGCCACCGCACGAGCGACGGCGTCGATCGCATCGGGTTGACCGAGAATTCTGCTACCCAGCCGCTCACGAAAACGCCTCTGGTCGAACGCCACCGACGGATCCGGCGACGATGTGGCCTCATCGGCGCGGTCCTCCTGCGCGGCATTCTGCTCGTGGTACATGTCCGTGAGGAACGGCACGTGAAAACTCCTAGGCTTCGGCGGTCTGTTCGACGGGCAGCGAGCCGACCCGGCAATCCGCGACGCCGACAGTGTCACGGGTGATCGACTCGACAACTTCCTGCGCCTTCTGCGCGTCGGTGACCCACAGCTTGTAGAACTCGAACGGACAATCGGCCACACCTTTGTCACCGTCGCCGGCGGCATGCACACCCGAATAGCCGCGGTGCAGCAGTTTGAACAGATGGTTCTGCGACTGATCGTTCTGTCGGGCATCGCGGATGGCCGAGAGGGACAGCTGGGCGAACTGGATGCCGTACTCCTCCTCACCCGTCTCGCCCAGGGTGCGGCCGTCGAAGCCGATCACTGCCGAGTGACCGAAATACGAGTAGACACCGTCGAATCCGGCGGCGTTGGCGACCGCCACATAGCAGTTGTTCGCCCATGCCATCGCCTTGGCCATCATCACCTGCTGGTCCTTGGCCGGGTACATGTAGCCCTGGCAACGCACGATGAGCTCGGCACCCTTCATCGCGCAATCGCGCCAGATCTCGGGGTAATTGCCATCATCACAGATGATCAGCGAGATCTTCATACCCTTCGGACCCTGGCTCACATAGGTGGTGTCACCCGGGTACCAGCCCTCGATCGGGCACCACGGAAGGATCTTTCGGTACTTCTGCACGATCTCGCCGGTGTCGTCGATCAGGACCAGCGTGTTGTACGGAGGCTTGTTCGGGTGATCCTCGTGCCGCTCACCGGTGATGGAGAAGACGCCCCAGGTCTTCGCCTTCCGGCAGGCGGCGGCAAAGATATCGGTCTCGTCACCCGGAACGGTGGCGGCGGTGGCGTACATCTCATCGGGGTCATACATGATGCCCTGAGTCGAGTACTCGGGAAAGACAACGAGATCCATGCCGGGAAGTCCGGACTTCATCCCGACGATCATGTCGGCGATCTTGCGCGCGTTGTCCAGAACCTGCTCCTTGGTGTGCAGTCTGGGCATCTTGTAGTTGACGACCGCGACACCGACGGTATCCGGACTGGACGAGATGTCACCGTGACGCATGCTGTTTCTCCTTCTGGTTGGTGAAAATGGTGTGCGAACAACTGGATTGACGAATCGATAGGCTCGGCACGAGGTAGCTGTCAGCGATATGCCGCACCAGCGGCCACGGGAATCTGACGCGGTCCGGGGCTGAGCAGTTTGGCGATCAGGAGCAGTGCTGCGAGCCCGATCGCCCATCCGAGGGCAAGCGCTCCCGAGGTTTGGTAGGTGCCGGTGAGCGCCAGGAAGGCGGGCACGGCACAGGTGGGAAGGCTGAGCAGGGTCACCGCCCAGCCGGTGAAGCGGGTCAGTTCCTCACGACGCAGGCCCAGCACCAGGAAGAACAGGAACCACAACACCGCCCAGGACAGCCAGATCACGCCGAATACGGGGTCACCGGACACTGTGAACGACAGGATCGAATAGACGACAGCCGCGCCGCAGACGAACAGCGAGAACCAGCCCAGCCCTTCGGGTTCGAGCCCGGCCAAGTTGACCACGCCGACGTAGAGATAGGTGAAGCCGAACAGGTACAAGCCGGACGCGGCCAGCACAGCAGCCGGGTCACCGGCATTCTGGATGAGCATGACGGTGGGGACGACGCACTGCAGCGCTCCCACGAACAGGTTGAGCACCGCCGCTGAGCGGGCCGGTATCCGCCCGAGCAGCATCAGGCCGTTGACGAAGAGGACCGCGCCGACATAGAGCAATCCGACATTGTTCACTCGACACCTCGCCATTGGTTTCATCTGGATTATCTCCAAATGAAAGTATGTGAGCCCGGCCACAGTGTCAAGGGTGGCCGGGCGGCCGCGATCGGCTCAATGACGCGACAGCGTGGTGAGCACCTCGAAGTCGAAACCGTCGGCCGCGGCGAGATGGACCGGCTGCAGGGTTCCATCGTGTCGGAATTGCACAGTGCCCCTTGGGCTCTCATAAGACAGGCCGTCGGCGGTGGCGATATCGGTGAGCCTACCGGCCCGATGAATCAGGCGTGCCAACAACTGCGGTCCCTCGTAACATGCTTCGGCGATTCCGCTCAGCGGAGGCGCAGTAGCACCATGCAATTCGAGATAGCGGCCCAGCAGTTCCATCGGGCCTGCACCGACCATCGAGCGAAAGTAGGACGCTGCCGAGAAGAGTCGCCGCGTACCTTCCTCACCACTGGCCAACAGCATGCTCTCGTCCATCAGCGGACTGAACCTCAAAAACGATGCATCGGCGCCCAGTTCGGCACATGTGCGGTTGAATTCGATGGCATCGTGTCCGACCAACAGCATCAGAACGGCATCACAACCGGATGCCACCGCCGCGCGGACGACCTCGGTCATATCGGCGCTGCCGAGATCGACAAACCGACCGCCGACGATATCCAGACCGAGCTCTCGCGCGTAGCGACGTACCGAATCCATCGACGAGCGCGGCCAGACATAATCGTCGCCGACGATGAACCACCGGCGAGCACCGACGTTGTCGCGCAGCCATCGCAACGCCGGAGCGATCTGCGCGTCCGGAGTCTCCCCGCAGCAGTAGATGTCGCGGCGCCGCTCACCACCTTCGTACAATGCCGGATACGCATAGGGCACCCGCCCGGCGACCACCGGCGCCAGCGCGTTGCGTACCGAAGAGATGTGCCACCCGCTGACCGCGTCGATGCGGCCGGACCCGATGAGCGCGTCGATCCGGTCGGCAACCACGCCGGGGGCCGCTCCCCCGTCGACCACCTCGATCTGCACCTCGCGGCCAAGGACACCGCCCGCGGCATTGAGGTCCTGTGCGACGAGGTGGCTCACCGCCTCGCAGGCGGGTCCGAACACCCCGCCCGGGCCCTGGAGCGGCACGACCATGGCTATCCGCCAACGCTCGGGGTCGCCACCTGTCGAGGGCGGACCCGTCATCTTCTCGTCCTCACCTGTGCTTATGCGCGTTCAACTGCTATCGTTTCCAACTGAAAGTATCGCGCTCTCCACACGCGATCGGCAAGGGTTTGAGGGGATGTTCGTCATGTCGAGCGCGTCGGCGGCACCGGGTGCGGGTCATTCGACAGCCCTCGTCGTACTCCGCGCGGCACGGCGCCTGGGCAGCGACCTGGAAGCCGAGCTGCAGGGCGCCGATCTCGGACTGGATCACTGGCTCGTCGTCGACGCCCTGGCAACCGGTGACGGATTGACGATGGCCGAGCTGCAGTCCGCCACGCTGATCGCCGGACCGACCCAGACCCGGGTGGTCGACAAGCTGGTGTCCCGCTCGCTGGTGTACCGCGAGGTCGACGAGTTCGACCGCCGCAAGGTGCGGGTGTATCTCAGCGCGCGCGGTACCGCATTGCACGACGAACTGCGTCCCGCAATCGAAGCCGCCGAACGCAGCTGGCTCGACGTTCACGGCCCGGCGGTGCGGACCAGCATCGGAAGCAGGCAGCAGCCCAAAAGTCGGTCAGCTCACTAGCGCTGCACCGCAGTGTCTTTCGGGCATCGGTGGCGCACACGGGTGCAGTGCGACAAAGATGGCCGGATGGACCACATCACTTTCGTGCCGACACCCGAGCAGTTCGCCTTCACCTTCGGTGGCGCCGAACCGGTCATGCGGATCAAGCCGGGGACGGCACTGCGGCTGTGGACCGAGGATGCTTACGGTGGCCGGATCACCAGCGCCGACGATATCGCCAGCAGCGCACTGGACACCGAGGACCTCAACCCCCAGACCGGACCGTTCTGGATCGAGGGTGCCGAACCGGGCGACACGCTGGCCGTGCATCTGGTGGATCTGACTCCGGCCCGCGGCTGGGGTGCATCCACCCTGATCCCGTTCTTCGGAGGATTGACCGGTGTCCCGGTCAATCCGACACTTCAGGAACCGCTGCCCGAACGCACCTGGATCTATGAATACGACGCGGCAACCGGAACCGTCGGCTTCTCGGCCCACGGCAGCAACTTCGAGGTCGCGCTGCCGGCCAATCCGATGCTCGGGACGGTGGGGGTGGCCCCTGCCCGCCGTGAGGTGCGCACCTCGCTGGTTCCCGACGTGTTCGGCGGCAACATGGACACCCCGGAGATGACCGCGGGCGCAACCTGTTACCTGCGGGTCAATGTGCCCGGCGCATTGTTCTCCCTCGGAGACGGTCACTACCGCCAGGGCGAGGGCGAGTCCTGCGGCACCGCCGTGGAGGGTGCCATGAACGTCACAGCCATCGTCGAGCTGATCAAGGGTGGCGGCCCCGCGTGGCCGCGACTGGAGACCGACACCCACCTGATGTGTATCGGCTCGGGCCGACCCTTGGAGGAGGCCTGGCGGGCCGGGCAGGTGGAGATGATCACCTGGCTGGGCGAACTCTACGGGCTGGATCGCTTCGACGCATACCAGCTGCTGACCCAGATCTCGCTGGCACCGATCGCGAACGTCGTCGACACGAACTACAGTTCGGTGACCAAGATCGAGAAGAAGCTGTTGCCCACCGCCGCGGCATACGGCGGTGTGCATTCCGAGCTTCGTGCTGCGGCAAAGACTCTGGGCAGCATCACCTACTGAGGAGCATGACCGATGGATCTCGGACTCAAGGGCAAGCGTTTCGCGGTCACCGGCGGTACCCGCGGTATCGGCCGGGCGGTGGTCGAGGGCCTCCTCGCCGAAGGGGCAACGGTGGCCTTCTGTGCCCGCACCTCCGAGGCTGTCGCCGCGACCCAGCAGGAACTCGGCAGTGGCGCCATCGGAACCGCTGTCGATGTGGGCGCCACCGCGGCCCTGGCAGCCTGGGTGGACGCGACCGCCGACGCCTTCGGCGGCTTGGACGGTGTGGTCGCCAATGTCAGCGCCCTGGCCATCCCGGAGTCGGCGGAGAACTGGCGCACCAGCTTCGAGGTCGATCTGATGGGCACGGTTGGTTTGGTCGATGCCGCACTGCCGCATCTGCAAGCAAGCGGCGACGGCTCGATCGTGACCATCTCGAGCGTCTCGGGGCGCGAGATCGATTTTGCGGCAGGGCCTTACGGCACCATGAAGGCCGCGATCATCCACTACACACAGGGCCTGGCCTACCAGCTGGCAGGCAAAGGGGTGCGGGCCAACACCGTCAGTCCTGGCAACACCTACTTCCCCGACGGGGTCTGGTCGTCGATCGAGCAGAACGACCCGGAACTGTTCGCGACCGCACTTGCGCTGAACCCGACTGGGCGAATGGCCACCCCTGCGGAGGTGGCCAACGCGGTGGTGTTCCTGTCCAGTCGGGCCGCCGGCTTCATCACCGGGACCAATCTGCTGGTCGACGGTGCGCTGACCCGCGGCGTGCAGTTCTGAGAGCTCGGCGTGTTTGGCTGCGTCGCGGTCGTGGAATCCGGGACGGATGACAGATCCACATGCCGTACTCGCCGAGAAGAGCGTTGCCATCCTCGCCACCGACGGTGTCGAGCGCGTTGAGCTGACCGAACCCCGCGACGCGCTGAACAAGGCCGGCGCCACCGTGACCCTGCTTTCGCTGCAGGACGGCGACATCTCCGCTCGTGATCACGATCTGGAACCGTCCGGTAGTCACCAGGTCGACCGCCTGGTCAAAGACGCCCGCGCCGAGGAATTCGATGGACTGGTGATACCTGGTGGCACGGTCAACGCCGACAAGCTGCGCGCCGACGACGATGCCGTCGCATTCGTCCGGGCGTTCGTCGAATCGGGCAAACCGGTCGGGGTCATCTGCCACGGTCCGTGGACTCTGGTCGAGGCCGGTGTGGCCAAGGGCCGCACCCTGACCTCGTACCCCAGCCTGCGCACCGACCTGCGAAATGCGGGTGCGACCGTCGTCGACGAGGAGGTTGTGGTGGACGGCAACCTGATCACCAGCCGGTCACCCGATGATCTGCCCGCGTTCTGCGCAGCGGTGGTCGACGCGATCGCCCACGGTTCGCAGGCGTAGCCGCCGGTCCCGGCGGATTCAGGCGTCGTACGCGGCACTGAAGAACTGGAGTTCCAAGCGCATCGCACGTCGATAGGCTTCCCGGACCGCCGGGGCGTCCTCTCCATGCTGATCGAGCAGCCGCTCCAAAAGCGCTGCCACCGAATCGAACTCGGGATCCGCGTAGGTACGCACCCACTCCGCGTAGGGCCCGGCACAGTCGGCATCCAGCGCCGAGCCGATGTGGGCATAAAGCCGCATACAAGGAGTCATGGCCGCGCAGATGACGCCGATTTCGCCGGTGGCCGCGGTCGCCAGCAGGAATTCTGTGTAGGCCAGTGTGGCCGCTGCCGGTTGTACGGCCGCCATATCGATATCCCACCGGGCGGCATAGGAGGCGTGCAGGCGCAGTTCCTCGCGGACACCGGCGAGGAGATCGGCGAAGGTCAGCAGCGATTCCGTGTCGGGACTGCGCACCAATGCCAATGCGTAGGCGCGCGCAAAGGATTCGAGGAAGAACGCGTCCTGGGCGACATAACCGGCGAAGCAGGTCTTGTCCAGCGACCCGTCACCGATCCCCCGCACGAACGGATTGTCCAGGACCTCGGCGACGATATCGGCATTGGCCGCCCAGAGTTGTGCCGACAGATTCATGACGGGTCCGCCCAGGCCATGTTCCAGAAGTCGACCTCCAGCCGGAGCACCTCGTCGACCAGATCGGCGTGGTGCTGTGGCTGCGCCAGCACTGCCAGACCGTCGACATAGTCGGCGAATTCCGGAACCGTCCAGTGATCGATGAACTCGGAGTACGGCGAGTCGGCGGATTTCGCGGAGGTCCATCCCAGCAGGTAGACGCGCTCGATGACCCACAGGCCGGTGGCGGCGGCCTCGAACGGCTCGTTGTCCAGCCGCCGTAACAACTCCCGGTAGGCCAGCGTGGTCGGTAACGGTTCGGGATCCGAGGCCAACCCGCGGTCGGCGGCATGACCGTCGAACCAGTCCAGTTCGGCGACCAACGCCGCGCACCCACCGGCCAGCACTCCCTGTGCCGAACGCGGAGCACGGGCGAGCAGGCGTGCCTGAAAGGTCAGCAGGTCGGCGACGAACAGCGCGTCCTGGGACAGCCAACGGTCGAAGGATGATGCGGCGACGGTTCCGTCACGCACCGCGTCGAGGAACGCGTGACGGGTCGCGGCGGCCCAGAGGTCATCAGACACGCCGACGAGACTAGCCGCTGCGGTTCAGTCCCGGCATGGCTGCCGCCGGCTCATGCATCCAACCCCAGGAGCCGCGACCATCAACGGCAACAGCGCGATGATCGAGATGGCCCCGGCAATGTCGAACGTCGCGCCGGAACGAATCATCGAGGTGACGGGCACGGCACCGGAGCCGGAGCCGGCGAACGCGCTCACGCCATCATGGCGCAGGTCACTGTGCGACCCGGGGAGATTCGCGCATCGGAAAGCGCGCGGTAATCCCGTGCGCTCAGGCGCAGGGTTGGACCTCGGCAACGACCGGAGCGACCGGCGCGGACGGCGCGGCGATGACCCGCCGAAGCGAGTAGCGCGGTGCCGGCATGGTCGAGACCAGCACCAGCCGATGTCGGCGCGCCTCCCGCAGATGGGTCGACAAGGACGCGACCCCGATCAACGCCCAGACGAGGTTCGACGCGGCACTCGGCCAGGCGCCATACATCCCCGCGGCGGCGCCCGCCATGAGTCCACCCGTGATGTTGAGCGCGGCGTAGCGGCGTGACTTCCCGCCCAGCCAACCACGACTGACCGCCAGGTACGCGAACAACGTACCTGCCGCCCCGGCCCAACCAAGGGTTGCCGCAATCATCGAAAACCGCCTTCGTGCCAACCAAAACCAGCAGAAGTATCAACGTCGGATGCATTAAACACAATTGAATAGATGTGTATTGTCAGTGTAGTTTTCGTGAATGGATATCGATCCGCGCCGACTGCGCTATCTACTGGCGGTGGCCCGCGAGGGCGGCGTCCTCGCCGCGGCCGATGACTTGCAGATGACGCCGTCGGCGGTGTCGCAGCAGATCACCCGATTGGAACGCGAGACAGACCGCGTGCTGATCACCCGCACCACCAACGGTTCGGCGCTCACCCACGAGGGCCAGATCCTGGCCGAGGCCGCCCAGCAGATCGAACGCGCGCTGGCCGAGGCACAGCTGCAACTGGAGCGTGGCGAAGCCGAGATCCACGGCACCATGCGCCTCGGCGGATTTCAGAGCTTCCTGTCGGTCGTGATCGCGCCGATGCTGCCGGAGTGGCGCCATCAATTGCCCGGCATCCGTTTCGAGGTCGTCGAGGCAGACCAGGAGCCGCTGATGCGCGCGCTCAAGGATGGCGAATTGGACGCTGCCATAGTCGAACTGGATTCCGCGGATATCCCGCGGCGGCCGCCGGCCGGCATCGTCGAGGTACCCCTGCTCGACGAACCGTGGAAGCTGGCGGTGCCGGCAGGCACCCTGGCCACCGATGTCACCGAGCTGGGCCGCCTTCCGCTGCCATGGGTCGGCGTCGAACCATCGTCGGCGACGGCCAGGGCGGCCGCGCGGCTGAGCCGCTCCATCGGACTGGATCAGCCCATCGTGCATCGCTACTTCGGCACCCAGACCGCTTTGGCGCTGGTGGCCGCCGGCGAGGGCATGACGTTGATCCCGATGCTCGCGCTGCGCGGAATGCCGCAAGACGGCGTGGAGACGGTCGACGTGCCCGGCCTGGGGACCCGCCGCGTGGTGCTGCGCAGCTACGCACGCGGCAAGCACGCGAGCGCGGTGCTCGATGCAGTCCTCGCCCTCATCCACGAGGCGGTGTTGAACATCACCGCCGACGAGGCGGCGCAGACATCCTGATACCTCGGACCGGGTTTCGCTGTGTAGTTGTCAAGGTGCGCTTCAGCTTTGGGGCCTCGGGGCTTTGGGGCGTTGGGGTTATGCGGCGGTGGGTAGGTCGGTCATGGTGCGGCGGGTGTGGGAGCGCAGGTGTGCCGGCTCGCGTTCACCGGGTGTGTGGGGTGGGATGAACCAGGGGTGCCGGTCGCGGCCGAGGTAGACCTGCCAGCCACCGTGATGGATGAGACTGTGGTGCAGCCGGCACAGCAGCACCCCGTTGTCCACACTGGTTGTGCCCCCGGCACTCCAGGGTTGGATGTGGTGGGCATCGCACCACGACACCGGCCGCCCACACCCGGGATGGGCGCACCCACCGTCACGGACGGCCAGCGCTTTACGGATCGCGGGGGTGAACAACCGCTGGGCGCGCCCGACATCCAACGGCACCCCGGCGTGGTCGACGATCACCGACGTCAACGTCGCATCACAGCCGATCAGCTCCGCGGTCGCCGCGGAGACCGGTCCACCGAACCCCAACCGATCCACCACCTCCCCACTCGCCCCCGGGGCCACCGGTCGGATCAGGGTGACGTGCGGGAGCACCCCACCGGACATCGGACGCCTCGCCTGCGACAGGTAGGTGCGCAGCACCTGCCCCAACGCCTCCGCCCGCCGGGCATCAATGGACCGGGGGTCTGGGGATCCGTCGGGTAGCGGGACCGGTCGGCACAACGGATCCAACGCCGCACACAGCTCTTCCCCGGTCGTCACGTCCAGATCCAGGGTGGCCTCGTACCGGCCCTCAGCGTTCTGCACCAACGTCATCTCATTGAGCGCGGTGTCCTCGGCGACCGGCACCCCCCGCTGCTCGACCGGTGCAAGACTCGCGACACGGTCGATGGCGATCGCCCGGGCCTTGGCGGCCACCTCCGCCGGGGAGGTCTGCACCATCAACGCACGCACCACCGTCGCCCGATCCTCGTCGGACAACGGTGCTCGCGACTCCACGTGCGCGACACCTTTGCCCACGGCGTCGGCGAACTCGATACCGATCCCACCCAACCGCTGCGCGATCGTCAACGCTGGCAACGACGATGCGGCGCGCCCCACCCGTACCGCCCGGGCCGCCGCACCCGGGGCCATGCCCAACAACTTGAGCAGATCAGCCCCGGTGCGTAGGTGCCGCCTCTCCGGCACACCGGCCCGCTCGGCCGCCGCCACCGCCGCGGCGATCACAAAGTCCAACAGATTCCGGGCCGACACCGCCGCAGCCAACACACCCCACAACGCCTCGTCATCGACCACCGGGCGCGGACAATCCACCAACCGACCCAAGCCCGGCCCGACATCACCCTCCGGTGGCACCGGAACAAGATCGTCGATCAGAGCGTCGACAAACGAATCGAGGTAGGTGGCGTCCATGCCGATACCCAGGCTTTCGAGGATTCTGATGGGGCAGGCAAGTTCATCGAAGACTTTGGCAATTGGCTCTGGCGGTCCATCTCGGGACCGTCGAACCCCTCGGCGACAACAGTCGCGGTGCAGGTCCCCCGTGCTGATCGGACCCTGGATGCTTTTACATTCGAACTTATGTTCGATAGTACGCCCGATATGGTTTCTGCGCAAGTGTTATCCCTCGGGACGTCGGTGACGGTTCGGGCGGTCTTGGTGGTGACACTTCGGCCTCGCGGGTGGGCGTCGACGTTTTGCGCCGAGCGCGGCATCTCTCGAAAGTCGTTCTATGAGTTGGGTAAACGCGCTACGCACGATGGGCCGACGGCGTCGCGGCATAAGTAATTCTTAACTGAAGTAAGAATCATTAGTTGTACTGGATAGCCGCCGAGGCTTAGCGTCGAGACCATGGCATCACCGCTGTTCATCGGCTTCCTGACCACCATGGCGCTCATCGCTGCCATCGGCGCGCAGAATGCGTTCGTACTGCGTCAGGGCATCCGCGGCGAGCACGTCGTGCCGGTCATCGCGCTGTGCACCGTCTCGGACCTGATCCTGATCGCCGCGGGGATCGCCGGCATCGGCGCGGTCATCACCGCACACCCCACCGCCGTCACCGTCGTCAAACTCAGCGGTGCCGCCTTCCTCATCGGCTACGGCCTGCTGGCCGCGCGTCGGGCGCTGCGGCCTGCCGGGCTGGCGCCGACCGAACAGACCCCGACGCGGCTCGTCGAGGTGCTGCTCACCGCGGCGGCACTGACGTGGCTCAACCCGCATGTCTATCTCGACACCGTCGTGCTGCTCGGATCGCTGGCCAATGAGCACCACGAGCAGCGCTGGCTTTTCGGCGCGGGTGCCGTCGCCGCGAGCGCGCTGTGGTTCACGAGTCTGGGACTTGGCGCCCGTAAGCTGGCCGGACTCTTCGCCAATCCGGTGACCTGGCGCGCACTCGATATCGTGATCGCGGTGGTCATGATCGGCCTCGGGACATGGATGGCGCTGTCCTGAACAACTATTCGTCGCCGATGACCTGTCAGGCGATACAGCGGAAACCGATATGGGTGGTCGCACTGTCCTGGGACTGAGCGGAACGCGCGGCCGGGCGGTAACGGTGGCAATACTCCGGCGCGCACAGGTGCGAACCACCCTTGAGCGCATGACTGACAGCCGGGTCACCGGACGGTGGCGGCGGGCAGCAACCGTTGTCGATGCCACCGTCGATGCGGTGATGGCGGCCGAAACGCGTCGTGGTCCACTCCCAAACGTTGCCGATCATGTCGACGAGGCCGAAATCATTGGGCGGGAATGTGCCCACCGGAGAGGTTCCCGACCAGCCCAGCGCACCGTCGTTGCGATACGGGAATTGCCCCTGCCAGGTGTTGGCCATCAGCCGACCCTCCGGGCGTACCTGCTCACCCCAGGCATAGGCGGTGGTGGACCCGGCCCGCGCCGCATACTCCCACTGAGCTTCGCTGGGTAGCCGTCGGCCCGCCCAGGTGGCGTAGGCGAAAGCATCGGGGTAGGCAACCTGCACCACGGGGTGGTCCGGGCGGTCATCGTGGGACGAGTCACCGCCGAACGGCCGCCGCCAGCACGCCCCGGGTTCCCAGACCCACCACTGCCGCCAATCCGCGAGGTTCACCGGTCCGGGCGTCGACCGGAAGACGAGGGCACCGGGCACCAGGTCGGCCGCCGGGACGCCCGGGAAGTCGGCCGGATCCAATGGCCGTTCGGCAACCGTGAGATACCCGGTGTCGGAGACGAATTCGGCGAACTGCGCATTGGTCACCGGATGGCGTTCGATCTGGAACGGCTCGACGGTCACGGTGTGGACCGGGGCCTCCTCGGGGTAGAAAGCCGTCGACCCCATTCGGTAGGTGCCACCCGGAAGGGAGACCAATTCGGTCAGCATTGTGTCAGGGTAATCAGCGACGTGCCGCGGGCGCCATCAATCCTGTTTCTGCACAGCACCTTCGGTACCACGTGGCGCCGTCAGGAGCCCCGCCCGGTATGACGGCGGGTGGCGAGACCGGTGGAGATGGTGCAGGGTTGTGTCACGACGCGGCCACGCGCGAATGGCTCGGCACCGGTCGTGACGGAACTCGCAGAATAGACACGGCCGTCAACGGGTACTCCCTGCTCCGGAGCCATGCGCACGCTCGTCAGCGAAGCCGAGCAGCGAGATGTGTCCGACAGAGTTCGACAGAGAAGGAACCACATGCCGGAAACGCTCGATCCGACACCGTCCACGCCGACACAGGAGGTGTGGCCCGGGAAGGCCTATCCGCTCGGGGCGTCATACGACGGCTCCGGGACCAACTTCGCCCTGTTCAGCGAGGTGGCCGAGAAGGTCGAGCTCTGCCTGTTCGACGCCGACGGGAACGAGACCCGCTACCGGCTGCCCGAGGTCGACGGGTTCATCTGGCACGGTTTTCTACCGACCATCGAGCCTGGTCAGCGCTACGGCTATCGGGTACACGGACCGCACGACCCGGACAACGGACACCGCTGCAACCCGAACAAGCTGCTGCTCGACCCCTACGCCAAGGCCATCGACGGCACCTTCCAGTGGGACCAGTCGCTGTTCGGGTACAACTTCGGTGAACCCGACAGCCGCAACGACGAGGACTCGGCCGCCAGCATGCCCAAGTCGGTGGTCATCAACCCGTACTTCGACTGGGGCGTGGACCGCCCACCGCAGCGCGAGTACGCCGACA
Organism: Arthrobacter sp. SLBN-53; assembly: GCF_006715585.1. Classification (NCBI taxonomy): domain Bacteria; kingdom Bacillati; phylum Actinomycetota; class Actinomycetes; order Micrococcales; family Micrococcaceae; genus Arthrobacter; species Arthrobacter sp. SLBN-53. The sequence goes on along the minus strand of NZ_VFNN01000001.1, from coordinate 3,223,038 downwards.
GCTTCATCTACGAAGCCCACGTCAAAGGATTGACCCAGACACATCCGGACATCCCCGACGCCATTCGTGGCACCTACGCCGCGATCGGGCATCCGGCGATCATCGCCCACCTGCAGTCGCTCGGTGTGACCGCGATCGAGCTGATGCCAGTGCACCATTTCGCCAATGACTCCACGCTGATCGACAAGGGCCTGTCCAACTACTGGGGTTACAACACGATCGGCTTCTTCGCCCCCGACGCCAAGTACTCCTCAAGCTCGACCCCCGGTGGTCAGGTGCAGGAGTTCAAGGCGATGGTGCGCACTCTGCACGAGGCCGGTATCGAGGTGATCCTCGACGTGGTCTACAACCACACCGCCGAGGGCAACCACATGGGCCCGACCCTGTCGATGCGCGGTATCGACAACTGCGCCTATTACCGGCTCGTCGACGATGACAAGCGCTACTACATGGACTACACCGGCACCGGAAACAGCCTCAATGTCGGCCATCCGCACTCCCTGCAGTTGATCATGGACTCGCTGCGTTACTGGGTGACCGAGATGCACATCGACGGGTTCCGGTTCGACCTGGCCTCGACGCTGGCCCGTGAGTTCTACGACGTGGACAAGCTGTCGACCTTCTTCGAGTTGGTTCAGCAGGATCCCACGGTCAGCCAGGTCAAACTGATCGCCGAGCCCTGGGATGTGGGACCGGGCGGTTACCAGGTGGGCAACTTCCCCCCGCAGTGGACGGAATGGAACGGCAAGTACCGCGACACGGTGCGCGACTTCTGGCGCGGTGAGGCGGGCAGTCTCGGCGAGTTCGCGTCCCGACTCACCGGCTCGGCGGATCTGTACGAGCACACCGCGCGCCGACCGGTCGCGTCGATCAACTTCGTGATCGCCCACGACGGATTCACGCTGCGCGACCTGGTGTCCTACAACGACAAGCACAACGAGGCCAACGGCGAGGACAACAACGATGGCGAGAGCCACAACAGGTCCTGGAACTGCGGAGTCGAAGGCCCCACCGATGACCCCGAGATCCTGGCGCTGCGCGCACAGCAGGAACGCAACTTCCTGACCACCCTGCTGCTGTCACAGGGGGTGCCGATGATCTGCCACGGCGACGAACTCGGCCGCACCCAGGGTGGCAACAACAACGGGTATTGCCAGGACAACGAGATCACGTGGGTGAACTGGTCCGATGCCGATCAGGGCCTCCTGGACTTCACCGCGAAACTGGCGCAGCTACGCGCGGAACACCCGGTGTTCCGCCGCCGGAGGTTCTTCAACGGGCGTCCGGTCCGTCGGCGCGGATCCGAGTCGGTTCCGGACATCTCCTGGTTCCGTCCCGACGGGTCGGAGATGAGCGACGAGGACTGGGACACCGGCTTCGGCAAGTCCATCGCGATCTTCCTCAACGGGAACGGCATACCCGACCTGGATGTTCGTGGCCAGCGGGTGACCGATGATTCGTTCGTGGTGTGCTTCAACGGACATCACGAGCCGATCGAGTTCACGCTTCCGCCGTCCGAGTTCGGGCAGGCCTGGGTGCCGGTGGTGGACACCACGGTCATGACCGACGTTGCCGAGGAGGCGGTATCCGCCGGTGCGGCGCGCAAGGTCGGCGCGCGGTCGGTGACGGTATTCCAACAGGTGACCGGCTGATTCCGGGCGCGTCCTATGCTGAGCGATCATGGGGGCGCGCGTGCGGAACAACATCACCGAGCTCGGCCGTGCCGATGCACCGGTACTGCTGCTCTCGCACGGGTTCGGATGTGACCAGAACCTGTGGCGACCGGTCGTGGACAGTTTGCGTTCGCGGTTTCGGATAGTCCTGTTCGATCACGTCGGTGCCGGAGCCTCTGACCCCGCGGCCTGGGATGCCGACCGGTACGCGCAGTTGTCCGGCTACGCCGACGATGTGCTCGACATCGTCGAGGAACTCGACCTGACCGAGGTGATCTTCGTCGGACATTCGGTGGCGGCCATGATCGGGGCGCTGGCGATCATCGATCGGCCCGATCGCTTCGCCAGGCTCGTCATGGTGACACCGTCTCCGCGCTATATCGACGACGGCGACTATCGGGGCGGCTTCTCCCCCGATGACATCGACGAACTGCTGGAATCGATGGACGCGAACTACCTGGGCTGGTCCCATTCGATGGCACCGGTCATCATGGGCAACCCCGACCGCCCGGATCTGCACCACCAACTGGAGGCGGCCTTCTGCCGAACGGACCCGGACCGGGCCCGGGTGTTCGCGCGGGCGACCTTCCTCTCCGACAATCGCTCCGACCTGGCGAAGATCCCGGTGCCGACGCTGGTGATCGAGTGCTCGCAGGATGTCATCGCGCCGCGCGAGGTGGGTGAGTACGTGCATCGGCACGTGCCGGACAGCACGCTGGTCACCCTCGACGCGATCGGTCACTGCCCGCATGTGAGCGCTCCCGAGGCCACCGCGGCCGCCATAGCGGACTTCGCCATCCGGACATGACCGAGCCGGACCGCGCGGACTTCTGGGACGATTCGCCATCCGGACATGTGCTGCTGACGTCGGAGGGCCGCATCGTCGCGGCCAATGCCACCTTCGCCGCCTGGTTGGGTTATCCGCGGGAATCGCTCCGCGATCGGTTCTTCGCCGAACTGCTCACGGTGGGTGGCCGGATCCACTACGAAACGCACTTCGTTCCGATGCTGCGGATGACGGGAGCCCTGGACGGGGTGACGGTCGATCTGCGCGCGGCCGACGACTCCCGGCTGCCGATGTTCCTGACCGCGAACGTCAAACCCGCCTCCGGCGCCAATCCCGAGCTGTGGCGCGTCACCGCCGTCGACGCCGGCGACCGACGCGCCTACGAGCGCGAGCTGCTGGAGCAACGGCGCCGCGCCGAAGCGGAACGTGAACGGGCGCGTTCGTTCGCCGACACCCTTCGCCGCTCGTTACGCCCACCGCTGTTGTCGCCACCTCCGGGGCTCGACGCCGCCGACCACTTCCATGCCGCGGCCGACGAAGACGTCGGTGGCGATTTCTACGACCTGTTTCCGCTGTCCACCGACACCTGGGGGTTCTTCCTCGGCGACGTGTCCGGCAAGGGCGTCGACGCCGCCGTCATCACCGGATTGACCCGGTATGTGCTGCGTTCGGCTGCGGTGTTCGACGCGGATCCCCTGCACGTTCTGCAGAACCTCAACAGCGTGCTCCGGCAGCGGCTCGAGGTGGCCGCGCACCGGATGTGCACGGTGGTCTACGGAAACCTGACTCGGCGTGGGTCCGGCTTCGATGTCGAGCTCGCCAGTGCCGGCCACCCGCCTCCGCTGCTACTGGGCGCGGACGGACAGGCGTACTACGTCGACACCGTCGGTGGCCAGGCTGTCGGATTGATCGAGAATCCGCACTTTCTCGGCGTGAGAATGCATCTCGGGCCGGGGGACACCCTGGTCCTCTACACCGACGGGCTGCCGGACGCACGCGTCGGACCCGGGCCCGAACGCTTCGACGACGACGGTAAGGCCCTGCTCCGTTTCGCCGCCACGCACTCACCCACCCGTCCCACCGGGATCGTCGACGCCATCCGCGCTCTGCTGGCCGAACTGGGGTCCGGGGTCGATGACGATGTCGCGGTGTTGGCGCTGGGTGTGCCCGGCCCGCCGGCGCGACCCGAATCAGCTGGCGGCGGTACGTAACCGGGTCGCCAGCAGACCGTGCCGAGGTCCGAACAGGTAGGCCATGGCGAAGGCGACGCCGTTGACGAGCACCACCATGGGCCCAGAGGCCGTGTCGAGGTAATAACTGGCGTACAGCCCGACCAGCGCACTGACGGAGGCGACGGCCGGCGCGATGACCAACATCCGACCGAAACGATCGGTCAACAAGTACGCGGTCGCACCCGGAGTGATGAGCAGGGCCACCACCAACACGACACCGACCGCCTGCAGTGCAACGACCGACGTCAACGCCAGCAACCCCAATAGCGCCGCGCTGAGCACCCTCGGGCTGATCCCGACCGCGTGGGCGTGACTCGGGTCGAAGGCGTACAGCGTGAAGTCGCGGCGCTTGATCACCAGCACTGCGAGCACGATCGCGCCCAGTACCGCGACCTGCAGGAGATCGGAACGGGAAACCCCCAGCAGGTTGCCGAAGATGATGTGGTTCAAGTCGATCTGGCTCGGGGTGATCGAGATGAGGACCAATCCCAACGCGAACAGCGTCGTGAACACCACCCCGATGGCGGCATCTTCCTTGGTGCGACTGGTATCTCGGACCACACCGATGAGTGCCACCGCGGCGAACCCGAAGACTATGGCGCCGAGGGCGAATGGGGCTCCGACGATGTAGGCGAGCACCACCCCTGGCAATACCGCGTGTGAGACGGCGTCCCCCATCAGCGACCAGCCGATCAACACCAGCCAGCACGAGAGGGTGGCGCAGACGACCGAGGCGATCAGCGTCGTCGCGATGGCACGCACCATGAACTCCAGCTGCAGCGGCTCGGCGAGAAAGTCCAGGATGCTCATCGGTCATCCGCATCGTTCGCGCCGAGCCCGAAGGCACGTGCCAGATTCTGTGGCTGCAGCACCACGTCGGGACGATCATGCAGGAGCACGGTGTTCATCAGCAGCACGGCCTCGTCGGCGAGATCGGGCAGTGCCCGCAGATCGTGGGTGGACACCAGGATGGTCACGCCGCCGTCGGCCAGGCCGCGCAGCAGGGCGCTGATGGTCGCTTCGCTGCGGGTATCCACGCCCGCGAAAGGTTCGTCGAGCAAGAGCAATTCGGCCTCCTGCGCAATACACCGCGCCAGGAAGGCCCGTTTGCGTTGGCCGCCGGAGAGCTGCCCGATCTGGCGATGGCGATACTCGCCGAGTTCGACGCGTTCCAATGCCTGTTCGACCGCCCGTTTGTCGGCGGCGCGCGCTCGCCTTGTCGGCCCCATCCGCCCGTACCGACCGGTCATGACGACATCGTGAACCGATAGCGGGAAGGCCCAGTCGATGGCCTCGCTCTGCGGCATGTAACCGACCGTGCCCGTCTTGCGGGCGCGCGCCGGATCCCGCCCGAAGATCCGGACCGCGCCGCTGTCCGGACGCGCCAAGCCCATGATCGCCTTGAACAGCGTGGACTTACCCGATCCGTTCATCCCGACCAGACCGCATACGCGCCCCGGTTCGATGGTCACCGTCGCATCCCTGAGGGCCAGGACGGTGCCGTAACGCACCGTGATCGAATCCACCTCAAGCGCAGCGGCCATCACGAGACCCGTTTGGCGGTAAGCGCATTCGCGATGGTGTCGGCATCGTGCCGGATCAGATCGAGATAGGTGGGGACCGGTCCGTCGGCCGCCGAGAGTGAGTCGACGTAGAGCACGCCGCCGAAGGCCGTACCGGTGGCCTCCACGACCCGCTGCATGGCGGCGTCGGACACCGTCGACTCGCAGAACACCGCGGGCACATTGTTGGTCCTGACGAAGTCGATGGCCGAGGCGATCTGTTGCGGAGTGGCCTGCTGTTCGGCGTTGACCGCCCAGATGTACTTCTCCGTGAGGCCGGCGTCGCGGGCCAGATAGGAGAAGGCACCCTCGCATGTCACCAGCGCGCGCTCCCCGGCGGGCAGTGACTCGAGTTCGGTGACCAGTTCGTCATGCACCTGCTGGAGTTGCCCGCGGTAGGCGGCAGCGTTGGCCCGGTAGTCCTCGGCGTGCGCGGGATCGAGTGCGGCGAAGGCTTCCGCCATGTTGTCGGCGTACGTCTGGACGTTCAGCGGCGACATCCACGCATGCGGATTCGGCATTCCCGCATACGCGTCATCGGCGATGTCGACCGGCGCCACCCCGTCGCTGACCACCACATGCGGGACGTCGAGACCGTCGACGAACTTGGCGAACCACGCCTCCAGATTCAGGCCGTTGTCCAGGATCAGATCGGCCCTCGCCGCCTTCTTGATGTCACCGGGCGTCGGTTCATAGCCGTGGATCTCCGCGCCGGGTTTGGTGATCGACTCGACCGTGAGGTGCTCGCCGGCCACATTGGCAGCGATATCGGCCAGCACCGTGAAGGTGGTGAGCACGGTCGGCCGATCCCCTGACCGGGAGTCCGTGCCGACCTCGCAGCCCGCAGCAACGAGCACGACGATCGCGCCCGCCACGCAGCGGGTGGCCCACGACCGAACCAGCACCATTTCGCTCACCCCACTCAAAAATTTCGGTTGGCCGAAACCTTAATGTGGAGGTGTCGCATCAGCAAGACGCCAGCTGAGCTGCGCGCGTTTGGCGACACGCATTTCCGGCTACCGCTGCACAATGACCAACACACCCACCGACGGCATCATCGACGACGCGGCACCCGGCGACATCGTCGCCCTGCAGGATCGCGCCGGCGAGTACAAGGTGGTCCACAAGGAAGATCGTGAAGACGGCTACCTGGTGACGTTCGAGGCCGACGACGGCGAGACCTTCCAGCTCGAAGTGGCCGCCGGCACACCCGTTCGTCGTGAGCTGGAATCCAAATGGGAGTCCGCCCAGAGCCCGACCGCACACTCGTGAGCCGGCCGATGCGCACCGTGGAATATGCCCCGGGCAGGTCGGCTGACATGTACGGGCCCGCGGGCGGGACCACCGCGTTGTTCTGGCATGGCACCCAGACCGATTCTCGTAGGGCCGTCCGACCGCTGGCCGAGGTTCTCGCCCAGCGCGGTCTGACCGTCATCGCCCCCGACTGGGATTCCCACGCCCCCGATGCGGGACGGTCCGATCTGCTCGCATCGGCGCGGTTCGCTGCGCAACAGGCAGCGGGAAGCGCCCTGACAGCGATCGGCTGGTCGCTGGGCGGTGTCGCCGCCGCCGGCCTCACGTTGCGGGCCCCGGAACTCGATATCGCTGTGGCGCACACCGTATGCCTCGGTGGCGCGTTCTGGGCCGATGACCCGATCTCGGGCGGCGTGGTGCAGTCCGGCGCACCGGCGGGCGCGACACCGACGCCGTTCACCCTGCTGACCGGAGATGCCGATGACGTGGTGCCGGCGTCTGCCTCCATCGAATTCGCGGCGGAACTGCGGGTAATCGGCTGGCCCGCCGAGGTGATCGAGGTGACTGCCGATCACGGGTCGATCGCCGGCGCGCGCTACCTTGCCGACGACGACCGATACGAGGCCGACGACGGCCCCCAGACCCGCGCCGTCGTCGGAACGGTCGCCGAGATCATCATGAGCCGGGTCACTGCGTAAGCGGCCGCCGGTACGTCAGTGCACCGGTGTACCGCCGGCCGGGCTCGGTTGCGCAGCGGTGAAGAAGGCTCCCACCACCGCGACCGCACCGATGATGGCCGCCGCCACGAACGCCGCATGTACCCCCGCCATGTCCGGGGCGCCACCCGCGGTGGACGCCTTGGCCATGACCGTCACGAACAGGGCGGTACCGGCAGCGCCCGCGACCTGCTGCAGGGTGGTCATGATGGCGCTGCCATGCGAGTAGAGCCGGTCCGGTAGCACGCCGAGCGCATCCGTCATCAACGGTGTGAACATCATGGCGAGACCGACCATCATGATCGTCTGCAACACAACGAGTACCCAGATCGGAGTGGCGGCCGACATCAGGGCGAAGCCACACAGTGCCAGGAACAACATGATCGAGCCCGGTACCACCAGCCTGCGCGCCCCATGGCGGTCGTACACCCGCCCGACCAGCGGACCCGCCATCCCCATCAACAAACCGCCGGGCAGGCTGGTCAGCCCTGCGATCAGGGCACTGCGGCCCAACACATCCTGGACGTACAGCGGGATCATGATGATGGCGCCGAACAGGCCCATGAAGCCGATGACCACCAGACCCACCGATACCGCGAACCGCCGGTACGTGAAAGGTGTCAGGTCCAGGAATGCACGCTGCACGCGTTGCAACTGCAGCTGGCGCGCGCCGAAGGCGAGCATGGCGACCGTTCCCACCACCAACGGAATCCACGCGGGCACGCCCTGGCCACCGTGGCCGCCGTGGCCGCCGAGTTCGGAGAGTCCGAAGACCAAGCCTGCGAACGCGATAGCCGACAGCGGTACCGATATGGCGTCGATCGGGGTGTGCTGTTCACGATCATCGGCGACGCGTAACCAGGTCAGACCCGCCGCGAACGCCAGCAGGGCGATGGGGAGCACGATCCAGAACGTCCACCGCCAGTTCAGCGATCCGAGGATGATGCCGGACAGTGTCGGCCCGACCGCCGGGGCGACCGCGATCACGATCGAGATGGTGCCCATCGTCTGCCCGCGGCGCTCGGCAGGGATCAGTTTCATGACCGTCGTCATCAACAGCGGCACCATCACGGCGGTGCCGCAGGCCTGGACGATACGACCGGCAAGCAGGGCCGGAAAACCCGGCGCCAGGGCCGCGATCAACGTGCCCCCGCTGAACAGTGACATCGCGCAGGTGAAGATCGTGCGCACCGAGAAGCGTTGCAGCAGCGACCCGGACATGGGGATGACCACCGCCATGGTCAGCAGGAAGCCACTGGTCAGCCATTGCGCGGTGCGTGCCGCGATGTCCAGGTCGACGATCAACACCGGCAACGCGACGCTCATGATCGTCTCGTTGAGGATCATGACGAATGCGGAGAACACCAGCAACGCGATGATCACCGCCGCACTCGGTGGGGCTTTCGGCAGCGCCTCGGTACGCACGATCGGCCCGGTACTCAATTCAAACTCCCTGGATTTCCGCACGCGCGACGTGGTGCGGCCTTCCAGGGTAGGCGCGCAGGCATCGGTCGGGAAATCGATTATTCGGTCCCCGAGGTGGCGAATCGATCTCGCTGAGTCGGCATGAGGGTCAAGCTATCCGGCCGGACACGCACAATGGGGTCGAAGCATCCATGAGAGGACATCACGGTATGGGCAAGGGACTCCGGCGAATGGCATCCTGCAGCGCGGTCATGCTGCTCGGCATGATGGCCACCCCACCGGCATCGGCGCAACCGACCCAATCGCAGCTGATCACGGTGCAGGCGCCCAGCGCCGACTCCTCGGTCGGGACGCTCACCGCCTACGAGATGGTCGGCCACGACTGGCAGCAGGTGATCGGACCGATTCCGGCCGATCTCGGCGAACTGGGCGTGGGCGAGCCGCAGGACGATGTGTTCCGCACCCCGCTGGGTACCTTCCCGCTCGGGATGGCGTTCGGGCGCGAACCCGATCCGGGGACGGCGTTGCCCTACACCCGGGTCGATGACCAGGACTGGTGGGACGAGGACGTCGACTCCCCCACCTACAACACCCTCGTGCGCTCATCGGCCATGCCATCCGAGGATGCGGAGAACCTGGGCTCCTCGGGCTCGATATACGACTACGCCGTACTGATCGACCACAATCCCGCCCGCATTCCCGGCCGCTCGGCCGGCATTTTTCTGCACGTGACCGACGGTGAGCCCACCTGGGGCTGTATCGCCGTCGACCGTGACGATATGCGGGCGCTGCTGCAGTGGCTCGACCCGGCGGCCTCGCCGCGGATCACCATCGGCATCGGCGACCAGGCGCAGCCCGGCCGATGACCACCGTTGCGCCGTCAGCGCAGCGACGCGTTTACGCGCCACCCCGCTCCGGGTAACCCGCGTTCAGCCGGAGGAGGTCAACAGACATGCGACAGGGAAAGCACGCGCGGCGGACGCCCCGCAGCACGACCATCAGCATGACGATCTCGTTCGCCGTTGCGTTCGCCGCGGTGGCCACCGCGCTGATCATGCACGCGGTGGGCGCGCAGCCGCCGACCGCGCCCGAATCCGCTCCCAGTCCCGTCGCCCACGCCGTCCAGCCGATCATCCAAGAGGGTCGGTTGATCGCGGTGTCGCCGACATCCTTGACCGCGATGGGGCCAGACGGCGTGGCACGCACCTTCCTCGTCGACGATCAGACCCATGGGGTCACCGCACGTGGCAGTCAGCTGGGAGGCACCTCCGCGGCCTTCGCGGTCGACGACGAGGTGTCCATCGTGGGTGTTGCACGCGGCGAGCAAAAGATCGCCACCACAGTGGTCCATCGCGAGGCGATGAACCTCAACGGTCCGCCGATGGATTACGCACTGCCCTGATCGGCGCGCGCGTCCGCGGAATCCTGACGCTGGACGAACCACCACAGCACCACGCCGGCGGCCAGGATCGACAATGCGATACCCAACTCCAACACGCCCCCGTAACCGGTGATGGAGAACCCCGTGGCACCCACGACCAGCAGCACCGCGAGCAGAGCGGAAAGACCTACCGACAGCGGCACGAACACGCGCGGTAACCGGATGGGACGGACGGCGTCGGGGCGGTCCTTACGCAGCAGCGCGAAGCCGGCCAACGCCAGCACGTGGGCCAGGATATAGCCCAGGTTGCCGGTCACGATGATGGCCAAGGGTTGCTGAAGCACCACCAACAGAACGATGTTGAGCACCAGCATCACATTCAGAGCCCGCACCGGTACACCCCGGCTGTTGAGCTTGCCCACCGCCCGGACGGTGATGCCCTCCTTGCCCATGTTGAACAGCACCCGGGAGGCGTCGGCGACCGAGGTCAACATCACCAACACCAGGGATGCGATGAGGCACAACACCATCACGTCCGCACCGGCGCCGGTCAGTTGCGAGAAGCTGGCGACGAAGAATGTCGAGGGGTTCTCGCTGATCGCCTGCTCTCCGGCGAATCCACCGAGCGTGAGCGGGACGAGAAAGAACACCCCGAGGCAGAACAACGCGGAGGCGCGAATCGCGCGCGCGGTGTCGCGGACCGGGTCGCGGTATTCCGAGGCGAACGTTGCACAGACCTCGATGCCCAATGTCGTCCAAGCCATCACGTACAACCAGACGATCGCCGTGTGTAGGCCCGCCCATCCGTGCAGGTTCCAGGTCAGGTCCATGGGGGCCCAGTCGGCGCTGAAGAGCGGCAGTATGACGAACACCGCCAGCGGCACCATCAGGATGGCGGCGGTCACATAGACGAAGGCCATCGTGACCCGAACTCCGATGATATTGATCCCGTACAGGACGAAAATGACGATCAGCCCGACGGCGATCGGGAAATTCAGATGCAGCGGCCCGAAGTCCATCGACCACAGTTGATCCGGGAACCACTGCGATTGCACGAGCAGGCCGGTGAAGGAGCCGTAGGTGGCCAGATTCGACCCCCACGGCAGCCAATAGCCGACACCCGCCAGCGGGGCGAACCACGGCACCCGCCTTTTCCATGCCTCCGCGGCATATCCCGAGATACCGCCGGACGCATCGGGGAACATCGCCGCCAGTTCGATGTAGATCCAGTTCACTGCCATCGAAATCACCATCGAGATCGCCCACAACACCGCCGCACCCCAGCCGCCCAGGCCGGCTATCGACGCGCCCAAAGTCGCCACGAGCGCCGCAGGCATCGTCATGGCCATCGCGAAGCCATCGAACCAGCGCATCTTCCGAGGCAGCACTTCGTCTACCGAATGCAGCGCAACGGGATCATTCCTGGTCGCCATGCGATCCTCCATTGTTTTCAGAAACGAGTACCCGACATCCATGTCGGCCGTGTCGATCAGGTGCGGCCCCGAATGAGGGCCTTCTTCGCGTATCACGCTGTTCCGGAGTAATTCTCACGGGTGTCCGGTGCGGTTCACACGCTAGACCCACACGCTCGTCAGCGCATCAGATAGAACAAAATTCTTACACATCAACATTTTTCGGATACTTCAACGCACACGACTATGCTCCGGACCGTCCGTGAGGACCACTCCGGAGCTGTCATCTACCGCTCTCACTCCTGCAGCACAGTGCTTTTCATGACGGTCGGAACGAGTCGTGCGCAGCACGCGGCGCGTGCTTGACCATGATGTGCCTGGCCACCGTGTACTCGGCGACCGCCGCCTGGCTCATATCCTTGCCGAAACCGCTGGCCTTTACGCCGCCGTGCGGCGCCTCCGAAGCGATCGGGAGGTGATCGTTGACCCAGGTGACACCGGCCTCGATGGCATGTGCGACCCGCAACGCCCGCGCCACATCGGTCGTCCACACCGACGAGGCCAGACCGTACCGACAGTCGTTGGCCAACCGAATCGCGTCCGCCTCGTTGACGAACGGCAGCCCGACCAGCACCGGACCGAACACCTCGTTCTGCACGATCTCCGCAGACTGCTGCACCCCGGTGATCAACGTCGGCGGATAGTAGGCGCCGTTCCCCTCCGGAATGACACCGCCCACCCGGACCGTGGCGCCGGAGGTGACGGCACGTTCCACGAAATTGTGTACACCGGAACGATGTTCGACACTGACCAAGGGTCCGATATCGGTGCGTGGATCACGTGGGTCGCCGACCCGGATCTCACCGAAGACACGCACGAGGCGATCCATGAGGTCATCGAAGACCGATGTGTGGGCGTACACACGCGTGGCGGCCGTGCAATCCTGGCCGGAGTTGTAGGTCGCCCCCATGGCGATACCGTGCGCCGCCGCATCCAGATCCGCGTCCTCGAACACCAAGCAGGGAGCCTTTCCGCCGAGCTCAAGGTGGACGCGCGCACCGCGGACTGCGGCAGACGACATCACCTGTCGACCGGCGCGAGTGGATCCGGTGATCGAGATCAGTTGAACCCGTTCATCGGCCACCAATGCCTGCCCGATATCGTCACCACCGGTCACCACCTCCAGCACGCCGGGCGGAATACCGGCCGTGACGGCGAGTTCGGCAATGTAGAGCGTGCTCGTCGGTGTCGTCGGCGCCGGTTTGATCACGATGGTGTTCCCGGCGGCAAGCGCGGGGCCGATCTTCCACAGCCCCATGATCATCGGGAAGTTCCACGGGGCTATGCCCACCACCGGCCCCACGGGTCGGCGCACGATCATCGACGTGTAACCGGCGCTGAGAACACCGGCGCCCGTCTCGTCAAGTGACCGACCCGCCCCGGCGAAGAAACGCAGATTGTCCGTCGCAAAAGGCAGTTCGCCATCGCGAAAGACCGCTTCCGGCTTCCCCGTTTCGGCCACCTCGATCGCGGTCAACTCGTCGGAGTGCGCATCGATCAGATCGGCCCATTTCAACAGCACGCGCGCACGTTCGGCGGCGGTACGTTGCGACCAGTCGCCGAACGCCTCAGTCGCCGCCGTCACCGCGGCGACCGCTTCGGCCACCGTGGCTTCGGTGACGGTCGAGGTGGGCTTACCGCTGGCGGGATCGATGAGCATGCGCTGGTGCCCAGATCCGGCCGCCCGGCGTCCTCGATGAAAAAGTCCTGTGGTCATGGCTCTCTCTCCTCAGCTGTTGAAGCCGACACCGAACCGGTCGAGGGTGCGCAGAAGCACTCCACGCGTGCCGGTTTCGTCCTCGCGTGCCAGCGCGGCGCGGGTGAGCTGCACGGCAGTCCAGCGCAGTGGCTCGGGCGGAAAAGGCACCGCGGTGCCGGTAACCGCCTTCAGCCTGGTCCGTTCGGTCAAGCGGCCCGCCAACAGATCGAGAGCGACCCGGGCACCGAATCGCGTCGAGGCCACGCCCAGGCCGGTGAAGCCGACCGCGTAGGCCAGCCTGCCGTCGTATGCGGTCCCGAAGATCGGGGTGAACCGGCTCGTGGTGTCGATCACCCCGCCCCACCTGTGGGTGAACGGGAGCGAACCCAGTTGCGGGAATGTCTGTCGGAAGTGCTGCGCCAGAAGACGATGTGAGGCATCTCGCTGTTCGAGCCGGCTGTGCACGGCATTTCCGAAGTGATAGATCGCGTCGTAGCCGCCCCACACGATGCGGTCGTCGCGGGTCCGGCGGAAGTAATGGAACTGATTCCCCGCATCGGTGAGCCCCTGGTTCTGCGCCCAGCCGATCGATTCCAACTGCTCTGTGGTCAGTGGTGCCGTGGCCAGCACATAGTCGTAGACAGGAAGAACCCAGGCGCGCAACCGCCGCAGCAGCGGCGGATAGGCGTTGGAGGCAAGCAAGACCTGCGCGGTGTCGACACGTCCGTGGGTGCAATGCACGGTCAGCCCGGCGCCCGAACGTTCGATGCCGGTCGCCGCGGATCGCTCGAAGACGGCGACACCGAGCTTCTCCGCGATCGAGCGCAGTCCATGGGTCAAGGCCATCGGGTCGACGAGCCCGCCGCCCGAGATCCTCAAGCCCCCGACGAAGGCCGGCGAGTGGATATCGGCGCGCACCTCGTCGCGGTCGAGGAAGCGCACGTCCTCACCGCGCCGGGTGTACGTCGCGACCGCAGCCCGAAGTGCACCGGCGTCGTGAGCCGTCCTGGCCAGCGTGGTCTTACCGACCCTGCGCAGATCGGCGTCGACATCATGCCGCTGGAGCAACTCCGCGATCTGCTCGACGTTCTGGCGGCCGAGGCGCTGCAGCTCGTCGAGTTCATCGGGCCACATCGCCTCACCGTGGGCGATGCCGTGGGTCAGGGATTCGGAGACGAAGCCGCCGTTACGGCCGGAGGCCCCCGCACCGATCCAGTCCTGTTCGAGCAGGACGACACGACGATCGGGGTGCTCGGTCAACGCCTCGATGGCCGACCAGAGTCCGGTGTATCCCCCACCGACGATCACCAGGTCGGCACGCTGCCGACCGGTCAGCGGTTCACTGCGCGGTCCCGTTTGCATTCCGTCCCACCAGACGGGCCGCGGCACGGCATCGCGCAACTCGTCGGCGGGTCTCATGATGCGCTCCGGTATCTCTGGTGAACCATCGGGAACATACTTGCACTGAACTTCAATGCCATCTATTCATAACATCGCACGTAGGCGGGTCTTGGGATGTAAAAACTGAGTAACTGTTCAAATTTATATCCCACCGCTGGCGGTTATCTGGCACAGTGATGTCCACACCGACTGAGGGGAATGGGGCGTGCCGGTCAGCCGTACAGAACGACGCGCGAAGTTGCTCAACGCGGCGCAGCGCGCCGTGATGAAACATGGCGCCGATGTGCAGCTCAACCAGGTGGCCGCCGAGGCCGGATTGACCTCGGGCGCGGTCCTCTATCACTTTCCCGACGTACAGACCCTGCTCGTCGAGGCCAACCGCGCCGGGATGGAGCGCTTCTACGACGACCGGCTGCGGGCCATCGAAGGTATTGCCGAACCAGACCGTCGATTGGTCGTCACCATCGAATCCGGTCTCCCGGTGGATTCAGACGACCCGGCGGTCAAACTCTTGTGCGAACTCGGTGGCGCGGCCGGCCGTTACCCCACCTACGGGGTGCTGCTCACGGCGTTGTTCGATCGCCAGGTCGCCATGTACCAGGTCATCCTCGAATCCGGTGCGGCACAGGGCACCTTCACCCTGACCTCCCCGTCGCTGACCATCGCCCGCAACATCGTCGCACTCGAGGACGCCTACGGCTATCGAATGGTGGCACGCCATCCCAGCCTGGATGCCGACGCTTCAACCGAGCTCATCCTCGACTACGCACGGGTGACGACCGGCCATCCCCTCCCCCGCACAGAACATGGCGAAAGGAAGAAACGATGAGCACAGCCCTGACCATCATGTTCTGGCCGGAGTCCGCCTACGGGCCCACCAACCAGTGCATCGGTGTCGCAGCGAAGCTGCAGGAGCGTGGCCACCGCATCATCTTCGCCGCCGAGTCGTCCTGGGCAGGAAAGATCGAAAAGTACGGTTTCGTCGAAGAATTGGTCGACCTCGCCGAGCCGAGTGCCCAGGACGCCGACGCCGACGCCGGACAGTTCTGGACCGATTTCATCGCCGGCACCGCACCCGAGTTCGCCAAGCCGACCATCGAACAGATCGAGTCCTTCATCGCACCGACGTTCCAGGCGCTGATCGACGGCGCGAAATACAGCGAGGCGCGGCTGCGCGAGATCGTCGCGACCCATCAGCCCGACGTGATCGTCGAAGACAATGTCATCCTGTTCCCCGCGCTGGCCACCGCCGGCAAGCCCTTCGTCCGATTCATCTCCTGTAGTCCATTGGAGGTGCCAGGACCCGATGTGCCGCCGCCGTTTTCCGGACTCCCCAGTGACGACCCGTCGGAATGGGAGAGCTATCGCGCAGAATTCGACCGTGTCCTGCGCCCGATGTGGGCGGATTTCGATGCCTGGGTGCGCGACCAGGGTGCCGCGAAGCTCCCCGAGCTGGAGTTCATGCCTCGCGACAATGCCGCCACCATCTACATCTATCCCGCCGAGGCCGATTATGTGGATCGTCGCGCGCTCGACGACTCCTGGACGCGCGTCGACTCCAGCATTCGAGAGACCGACGACGCCTACGAACTTCCGCCGAGCATGGCGCAACGCCCGGAGGGCAGCGCGCTGGTCTACCTGTCGCTCGGCTCGCTGGGTGCCGCCGACGTCGCCTTGATGCAACGACTGGTCGATGTGTTGGGCCGTACGCCGCATCGCTTCATCGTCAGCAAGGGCCCCCAAGCCGACCAGATCCGGCTGGCCGACAACATGGTCGGTGAGCAGATGTTGCCGCAGACCAGGATCATCCCGCTGGTCGATGCGGTGATATCGCACGGCGGGAACAACACCACCACCGAGTCACTGCATTTCGGCAAGCCGCTGATCGTCCTGCCCTTGTTCTGGGATCAGTACGAGAACGCGCAGCGTATCGACGAGCTGAACCTCGGGGTACGACTGGACACCTATCACTTCGCCGACGGCGACCTGATCGACGCCCTGGACCGCATCCTGGCCGATCACGATCTACGCGAACGGGTCTCACAGATCGGAGAGAAGATCCGCGAGCGTGACGGACTGCGAGTGGCGGCCGATGTCATCGAACGTGTCGGCCTCGAACACCGCAGCTGACCGTGTTCCCGGATACGGACGATCCGCTCGCCACCCCGCTCGATGTGCTGCCCCTGGGGGATCGGCATGCGCTCGCGATCATCAGCGCCGACGGTGAGCTCTCAGCTGTTCCGGTGTTCCGCGACAACGGGATCCGTCGCGCCGGCCCCGGTGACGGTGCGGCAGAAGCCCTGCTCGAGCTGATCGTGGGCACCGCCGGTCGCATCTCGGCCGGCCGTTTCGAAGTGGTGTCGTGGGCCAACGGCCGGGTGCCGAATGGCGAGCGAGCGGTCGGGGTCGACCAGACCAACGAGTCCGTGATCGTGGGCGATACCGCGGTGGTGAAGTGGGCCACGCACCTGGAGCGCGGGCCACACCCGGCGGCCGG
This sequence comes from Arthrobacter sp. SLBN-53, assembly GCF_006715585.1. Taxonomy (NCBI): domain Bacteria; kingdom Bacillati; phylum Actinomycetota; class Actinomycetes; order Micrococcales; family Micrococcaceae; genus Arthrobacter; species Arthrobacter sp. SLBN-53. Next base: position 3,205,939 of record NZ_VFNN01000001.1, on the reverse strand, counting down.
ACGGCTGACCCAACTGATCGCTTCGGGTTTCACCGCGATGCCCACGCCGTGGGCGGTCCTCACCTGGGCGCCCGATGACGGCCCGGAAACCCTTGTGGCAACGGTCACCGGATACCTGCCCGGTGCGGTCGATGGCTGGACGTGGGCCGTCGACCTGTTTCTGGACGCGGTGCGAACCGGTGATCACGCCGCCGTGATGCGCACCTGTGCGGCACTGGGGGAAGTGATCGCCGACCTGCACTGCGCGTTGGCCGCGACAGTCACCATCGCGACCGACACCGATGCCCGCCGTTGGCGTGACAATGCGTTCACGACCTTCGATGCCGCGCGCCGTCTGGCCGATCCCCAGCTGGCCGACCTTCTCACCCGACACGCCGACGCCATCGCGACAACTCTGCAGGACCTGGCCGCTCTCGCCGGTGTACCGATATTGGACGCCCACGGGGATCTACATGTGGGCCAGATCCTCAGTTCGTCGAACACGTTGCTGATCAACGACTTCGACGGCAATCCCGTTCTCCCCCCGGCCGAGCGTGTGCTACCCGCACCGGCGGCGGTCGACCTGGCCGGGATCATCCAGTCTTTGGCACATGTCGGCATCGTCGCGGCCCGCCGCGGTGAATTCACACCCGAGCAGTTGCGACCAGTGGACCTGACGGCACGCACTGCGCTCTACGACGCCTACCTGAGCAGGCTCGCCGACAACGGGCACGCCGAACTGCATGTCGACGGTGCACTCATCGCCCTGCGGTTACAGCAGGTGCTGCGTGAGATCGTCTACGCCGGTCGCCATCTGCCCCGCTGGATGTATGTTCCCGATGCCGCCCTACCCGCCCTACTGCACGAGATGAGCCGATGAATCCTGATGCCTTCGCCGCCGACCTCACCCGCAAGCCGGAGGTGTTGTCCAAACTGGCCATGGCTCTGGCACAGCGGAATCCGTGGGCGTCGGTGATCACGGAGGACATATCGCGTGTCGTCTTCCTCGGCATGGGGTCCTCCGCGTACGCAGCCGGTGTCGCCGCGGCACGATTGCGTGCGCGTGGCGTATGCGCAGTCTCCGACATCGCATCATCCCAGCTGCTGCCGAACTGGGGGCCGGGCACCCTGGTCGTTGCGACCTCCGCGTCGGGCGGGTCGGTGGAGACACTGGACGCACTCGACCGCCTGGATTCCACCGCCACGACGGTGGCGCTGACCAACACCGCCGGATCGGCCATCACCGAACGCTGCTCGGCCACTGTCGAACTCCTGGCCGAGCCCGAGCTCGGCGGGGTGGCCTGCCGAAGCTTCCAGCACACGGTGGTGTTGCTGCTGGCGCTCGAGTGCCAGCTGACGGGAACACCCATCGATGAGCTGACGGCCACGGTGGAGATGGCAGCCCAGGCCAGCGACCACCTGCTGACCAGTGAATCAGACTGGCTTCCCACAGTTTCCGAGTGCCTGTTGGGTCCGGTCGAGACACATCTCTGCGCACCGGCGCACCGACTCTCGTCCGCCCAGCAGGGTGCACTGATGTTCCGCGAGGGTCCGCGGCGGTCGGCCATCGGCTGTGAGACCGGCGATTGGAGCCATGTCGACGTGTACCGCACCAAGAACACCGATATGCGGATGCTGGTCTTCGCCGGGTCGGCATGGGAGGCCCAGCTGGCCGAGTGGACGGGTCCGCGCCAGACCACCGTGGTTGCGGTGGGCGGTGAGGTACCCACCGCGACCACCTGCGTGCGCTACCCGGGCGATGGGGTCGACGATGTCCGCCTGCTCACCGAGACATTGGTACCCGAGCTCGTCGCGGCCCGAGCCTGGCAGGCTCAGAGCTGATCGAGACGGGCACGGGCGACCTCCGCAGCGCCATTACCGGTGATCAGCCAGAGGGTGGCCAAGCTGTCGATCAGGTCGTCGATGCTCACTTCGGCGCTCCCCTCGACAAAGGCCAGGATCGCGTCCGCCGTGCCACCGATGATGAAGGCCGGAGCGACACGGGCCAACGGGTCGGACTCCAATTCGACGCTGTGCACAGTGCGGGCATGGCCGACCAGGACCGCGGTTAGACCGGCCAGAACGCTGCCTCGGTGCTGTTGCACCGCAGGGGAACTCGCCACCGATCCCAGCAGTACGCGCGCACGCCGCGGGTCCGCCGTCAGAGTCCGCACGACCGCATTCACGGCAGCGTGGGCCTGCGTCTCCAGCGATTCGGTCAGAACGATCGCCACGGCCGCCAGGGTGGCATCACGCACCTGGGCGGCGATGTCGTCGACTGCTGCCGTGGCCACGTCGTCCAGATCGGAGAAGTTTTCGTAGAAGTAGCGCTTGTTGAGTCCGGCGCCGGCGCAGAGTTTGTCCACCGTGATGGCACGCCAGCCGTTCTCGGCCATGGCATCGACGGCGGCCTCGATCAGCCGTGAGCGGCGGTGCTTACGCCTGGCATCGGCGGTCTGCCCGGCATAACTGCGCTGCGGGATATCGGGCACGAGGAGATCGTCGCACCCGGCAGCGCTCTGCCGCGAGCCGACCGTTGACACCACCTCCACATTCTGGCACGGTCTGGTGCCAGAATATAAGTGGCACGAATTCGTGCCGGATTTGAGGAGAGCACGTGACCGCGTCCCCCATCACCCCGAGGCAGCCGAACCAAGCCGTACCGACGAGCTCGTCGGTCCTCGATGACCTGCGTCTGACCGCGCAGACCACGCCCGTCCTGGCCCGCCGACTGGGCTGGGATTACCTTCGTGACCTCGGCAACGACGGGCGGTTCGATCAGCTGGCGGAACTGTTCTCCAACGGGCACGCTCCAGAGGGGCCGGATGGCCCGATGGAGGGCCTGATCATCGGCAAACTGTTCGGCATCCCGGAAACCTATTTGGCCAATCCGCTGATGAAGATCGACCCGACCTGGCGCGGAAAGACCTTCGATATGGCAACGGGCACTGGCTTCAATCGGTTGTCCCCACTGGGCCGGTTCTCGCTGCGCGCCGTCGCGCCGCTGTACACCGGACTGCGCCGACGCGGCGACGAGACCATCGGATTCGAGTTCGATCACCAGATAGACACGGCCGCTATCGCACCGTTCATCAAGGTGCGGGCCCTCGACTACGGCGTGCCCGAGTACCGCAACCCCAGCGTGCGCACGTTCCCCATCAAGCGCACCCGTGACGAGGTGGTCGAGTTGACGCCGGGGCTGTACCTCGGCCGCGCCCTACTGACCCTGCCCAGCGGCGAGATCCGGCTGATCGCATACTTCGGCCTGCGCGAGTTCAGCGATGAGAAGGCAGTCCGGGCATGATCACACTCGATGGTGCAGTCTGTTGTATCACCGGCGGCGCCCGCGGCATCGGCAGAGCCACCGCGGTCGAGCTCATCAGCCGGGGAGCCAAGGTCTGGATCGGTGATCTCGACATCGATGAGGCGCATAAGACGTCCGCCGAAATCGGCTCCACCGCAGTTCATCTGGACGTGACCGATCCTGCCAGCGTGATCGCATTCCACGACACCGTTGTCGCAGCCGACGGTCCGCCGGTGATGCTGGTGAACAATGCAGGCATCCAGTACATGGGCGCCTTCACCGACACCCGCCTGGGCCTCTACCACCGTGAGGTGGCCGTGAATCTGCTCGGACCGATCAACGGTGTGCACACCTTCCTGCCGGGCATGCTGGCGCGCAACCACGGGCATATCGTCAATGTGGCATCGATGGCTGCCAAGGTGACGACCCCGGGCATGTCGGTCTACTGCGCCACCAAATACGGCGTGGCGGCGTTCTCGCGAGCGATCCGCGCCGAAATCGCCTCGACTGCAGTCACACTGAGCACAGTGATGCCCACAGCCGTGCACACCGAGCTGACCGCGGGCGTGTCCCTGGACTTGCTGCCCACGCGCGAACCCGAGGACATCGCCGTCGCCATCGCCGACAGCGCACAACGTCCCCGCCGCGAGATCACCGTACCGCGCTGGCTGGCCCCCATGGGCACCATCGAAGAGGCCGCGCCGGAGCCGGTGCTGCAGATGATGAAGCGACTGGCCACCTTCCGGCGGCCGCCCGGGGAGTACGACCCCGATGCCCGGCGCCGCTATCTGGACAGGATCGGCCAGTGAGAGCCATCCTTCCCGGCGATACCGTCGCGGCCGCCAAGCTCCATCTGCAGGTTGCGGCCGCCACGGTGACATCTCGATACCCGAGCCACGATCACGCGCTGGCCCGACCACCCGGTGACTCCCATCTGAAACCCGTGATGGGCAACTACGGATTTCCCGTCATCGGGCATGTCCTCAGCTCGATCGTCGAACCGCTGGAGTTCGCCCGGCGACGCTACGATCACTACGGCCCGGTGTCCTGGGCCGGCGGCGTCGGTTTTCGGATCGTGCAGCTGATGGGCCCCGACGCGTTGGAAACGGTGTGGGTCAACGGGGACAAGGCATTCTCCAGTACCCGTGGGTGGGCACCGGTGATCGGACCATTTTTCCACCGCGGGATCATGCTGCTCGATTTCGAGGAGCACCGAGACCACCGCAGGATCATGCAGCAGGCGTTCACCAGGTCCGCGCTCGACGGCTATCTGAGCTTGATGTGGCCGGGGATCGCCCGCACCGTCGACGGCTGGCCGGCCACCGAGCGCTTCCCGTTCTACCAGGGAGTCAAGAAACTGCTGCTGGACCAGGCCGCCGAGGTATTCGTCGGCGCCCGACTCGGCGCGGAATCCGAGCGGCTTTCCCAGGACTTCCATGACACGGTGTGTGGCGGACAGGCGTTGATCCGTGCAGACGTCCCCGGCGGGACGTGGGCGCGGGGGCTACGCGCCCGTGCACGCCTGGAGCGCTACTTCGCCGCCCAGGTGTCGGCACGACGGGCCGGCGACGGCGCCGATCTGTTCTCGATGCTGTGCCACAGTCGCAGTGCCGAAGGTGATCGCTTCAGCGACCAGGACATCGTCAACCACATGATCTTCCTGCTGATGGCCGCCCATGACACCAGTGCGATCGCGATTTCGATGCTGGTCTACGAGTTGGCACGCAACCCCGACTGGCAGCACCGGCTCCGAGAGGAGGCCTGGCACACCCGCGACGACGAACTCGGTCTGGACCGTCTGGATGGCGACCATCCACTGTTGGATGCCGCGTTCAAGGAGATCCTGCGCATGTACGCTCCGGCGGGCACACTCTTCCGCCAAGCCGTGAAGGACACCGAGGTGGCCGGTCATTTCATCCCGCGCAAGGCCCAGGTGGCGATCAATGTCTACGCGTCGATGCGGTTGGCCGACTGGTGGCCGGACCCGGACCATTTCGATCCCGATCGCTTCACCGGTGGTGCCGATTTCGCTGCCGTCAGCCGATACGCGTTCGCACCGTTCGGCGGCGGCGTCCACAAGTGTCTGGGTCAGCAGTTCGCCGATATGAACGTCAAAGCGGTTATGCACCAGATGCTTCGGCGATTCGTATGGACGGTACCCAAGGGATACCAGCCCCGGATGACGTGGGGTACCGGCCCGACGCCCGCGGACGGATTGCCGATCGAGATGCGCCGACTGCGCTGAGGTCTCAGCTGTTGAGCGACCATATCGAGTAGTTCAGCGCCGTCGCGAACAGCACCCATCCGAGGTAGGGGACCAGCATCACCGCAGCAATCCGGTTGACCTTCCAGAACAAGGCGATGGTTGCTGCGACGGCCACGTCGAGAAGCAGGATGTCGACGAGCGCCACGCCGCGCCAACCGAGGCCGAAGAACAGCGGTGACCACAGCAGATTCAGGACGAGCTGGACGGCATAGATGATGATTGCAGGGCTGGTCCACCGCGGAGTCTCCCGCCAGACCAGCCAGGCCGCGACTCCCATCAACACGTACAGCACGGTCCACACCGGGCCGAAGAGGTTCGGCGGCGGAGCCCAGTCCGGCTGGGCGAGATTGCCGTAATCGCTTGCCGCGTCTGCCGACGCCAGTCCTCCCAACGCCGCGACAAGAGCCACCGAAACCAGCGAGACGATCAGTGCCCGTAGGTGTCGGGACCGACCTTCGGTAGAGATATCAGAAGTCATCTGCGTCCATTTCTGCTCGCTTCTCGGCGCCATTGCGGTGCTGACACAATGTCTCGGACACCCACCATATTGTTCAGCCTGCTGAATAATATCAAGTGCCGACGAAGGAAGATCTCGATGGACGACTTGGACGGCTGGCCGACCGGTCGACTCTTGTCGATGGCGGCACGGCTCGTCGAACAGTCCTGGGAGCACATCCTCGGCGAGTATGACCTGTCCAGTGCCGGATTGGTCGTGCTGCACGTGGTCGCGACCGGACCCGCGACCCAACGCGAGATCGCACACGCCTGCCGGGTCACCGACCAGACGGCCAGTCGCACCGTCGAACGGCTGGAACGTCTCGGCTATGTCAGCCGACAGGTCGATCCGCGAGACGAGCGACGCAAGACGGTCACGAGCACCGCGGCGGGCCGGCGGGTGTACACCACGCTGGTGGAGCGGGAGAAGAAGGACCCGGGACTGGTTGCCGTGATCGGGGATGACGGCCCCGAACTACGCCGAATGCTGTTGAAGCTGGTGCGCAGCCGACAAGCCGAAGGCGACGGCGCTGCGCCTCCGCCCCAGAGCGAGCAACCATTCGGACAGAACCGTTGACGTGCAATGCTTGTGAGATCGAGAGATCAGCCTGTCTGGCTCTGTAGCGTGATGGTGGCTGGTCCTGACTTGGCTCCCGTCAGGCCCCTGCCCTGCGCGGTCACGGCCAGCGCGGTCCGATCCCCACGGAACAGATCTCGCGAGAACTCGTACGGGGTGCCGTGCTGGTCATGTGTCACGCGGGTGATGAGCAGGAGCGCGCTCTGCGGTTCGATGCCCAGCAGGCTCGCCTCCTCATCGGTGGCGTTGACAGCCTCGATGCGTTCGGCCGCCCGGCCGTTGACCAGACCGTATTGCGACTCCAAGAGCTCGTAGAGCGAGCCGCCGAGCTGCTGTTCGAGCAGGCCCGGGAATCTGTCCGCGGGCAACTGGGCGTGTTCCAGCGAGATCGGCGAACCGTCCGCCAGCCGCACCCTGGTGATATCGACGACGTAATCGCCGGGACCGATCTGCAGCGCTTGCCGGGTCGTCTGGTCGGCGACGCCGATCTTGGTCGACAGCACCCGCGAGCCGGCAACATAGCCCTGGCTGGCCAGGAAGGCGGGCACGCCCACCACGTCGGAGAGGTTGCGCTCGACCTGGCCGTGGCTGATGAATATCCCACCGGCGCGTCCGATGACTCGGTGCACCAGTCCGGCCTCCTCCAGTGCGGCCAGCACCTGCCGCAGACTGGTCCGGCTGGTGCCATACCGCTCAGCCAGCTCGCGTTCGCTGCCCAGCTTGGTTCCGGGGTCCCCGGCGTTCACATCCGCGACGATGCGGCGGCGCAACTGCTCGCTGTGACTCGCCACCGCTCCCCCTGCATCCGTGTGATTGGTACATCCAATTCTAACCGGAGGCGGGCGCGGTCATTTCCGCGATGGCCATGTGCGACTCCGGCAGGATCTGACCGCCATCCACGACCAGCGACTGCCCGGTGACGAACCCCGCCTCATCGGTGGCGAAGAACAGTGCCGCATTCCCGATATCGGCAACCGAACCCAACCTGCCGATGGGCACGGCCGAGGTCATCTGGTCGATGTAATCTTCGCCCATGTCCGCCAGCCCCTCGGTGGTGATGTTCCCGGGAAGGACCGCATTGATGGTGATCTTCCGGGGCGCCAATTCGATTGCCGCAGTGCGCAGAAATCCCAGTTGGGCAGCCTTGCTGGCGCCGTAGTGCGACCATCCCGGGTAGCCCGTGACAGGACCGGTGATGGACGAGGTCACGATGACCCGTCCATGCCCGCTGGCGGTCAGTGCGCCCAGCGCGGCCTGGACCATGAACACCGTGCCCTTGAAGTTGACCGCGAGCACCTGGTCGATATCGTCGGGGGTCAGTTCTTCGAGCCGGCCGGACGGGAAGATGCCGGCATTTGCACAGACGATGTCGAGACCACCATGGCGTTCGATGGCTGCATCGACCACCCGCTGCGCCTGCTCTGGATCCGCGACATCGGCGCGTACCGCGCTGATCGCGCCGGTAGCACCGGCTGATGCCGCCACCGCGCGATCCAGATCCTCCTGATTGCGCCCGGTGATGATGACGTTGACACCGGCGATGGCGAAGACCTCGGCGATCCCGCGGCCGATTCCTCTGCTACCACCGGTCACGATCGCGGTGCGACCTGCTAGTGAATGAAACATCGTTGTCCTCACTGTGTGTCAGAGATTGTGCCCGCTGGACGAGAGATAACGTTCGGCCAATCCGCAGCTACCCTCGACATAGCTGATGGCCTTGGTCGCCGATTCCTTGGAATGGCTGTGCGAGCCCATCCACGCGACGAGCAGCAGCCGTCGCAAGAACACGAACGAGGCCAGCATGTTCTCGTCTGCGGCCCCCAGTTCACGGCGGCTCCGGTAGCCCGCTACCCAGGATTCCTGCCACTCGGGCAAGGCCGGGTCGTCCTCGATGAAGGACACCGCTGTACCAAAATCGTAGAGATACCAACCGAATCCGCAGTCGTCGAAGTCGATGACCGTGGTCCGTTCGGTTGCCGGGTCGACCAACAGGTTCGCCAGCCGCAGGTCGGCATGCACCAGCCCGAAGCGATTCGGGTCGGTGCCGTAGGCATGCAGCCTGTCCTTCAGCAGCTTCTCCGCGCGGCCGAGGAGGTGCAGTTCGCCCTCCCCCACGCCTGCGACATCCTGCCAACGTCCCCAGCGGCCGCGGTCGCCCAGACTGTGCTCCCAGTCCCAGGAGAAGCGCTGGAAGCCTGCGGGCCGTTGCCAACGTTGGGCATGATCGTGCAGCGCGGCGGTGATCCGGCCCAGCGACTGAAAATCGTTGCTGGTCAACGCTGTTTCATCGGGTTCGGCACCGGCGACCATCTCGAATCGGACGACGTGCCGATCCGCGCCGGCCGCGTCGACCGTGACCACCCGCCGACCGTCGAGGGCGGGCAGGACGCGAGGAACCGTCACATCGCTGTCGGCGCTCAACGCCGAGAGCCAGTCGAGCTCCGATTCGATCTCGTGGGCCCGATGATAATTCTGTCGGTGTACCCGCAGGATGGACTGTTCGCCACGATCGGTCACCAGATACGTGGCGTTCTCCGAGAGATTGAGCAGCCGCAGGTCGGCATCCGCCGAGACCTCGTAATGGCCGAGCGCACGTCTGGCGAGATCAACATCGTCGGTGATCACCGCTGCCACGAATATCGCCTCCTTTCCATGTTCGTCGTCATCAGTGCTCCCGACCTTCGATACCCGCCAACACCTCGGTGATCCGGTCCCTGGCGACGGTGACGTCTTCGTCGCTGCCGCCGATATACAGCCGCCCGGCCGCACCGATCATCTGGACATCGACGATCGTCAATCCCGGTGCCGCTCGCTCGGCCTCGTTCGCAGCGACAGCGGCGAACAACGCCGGCGTCATCTCATACACCAGCAACGACTCACCCGGCAGGATCATCGACGCCTGCCGATTGCGGTTCAGGATGACAGCGTGCTGATCGGTGATATCGGCGATGATGTCGTGATAGAGCACCCGTGGCCGCAACTGATCCTCGGCCTTGTTCCCGGTACCCGCCAGGATCGCCGCACCTGCCCGGCGTACCTCTTCCAGGTCGGCCGAGTGGATCTCGAGGACACCGAATTGGCGCTCCACGTAGAGGATTCCCGGAGAAATACCGGGCACCTCCCGCAGTGCCAGGTCGATGACCCGCTCGATCGCCAGCGCCGGCGACACCTCCACGATGAGGGCGTGTTCACCCGCGTACGGCGGATAACCGCGCGCCCGGGTCGGAGTCCCGAGATACGCCGCGAACTGCCGTTGCAGATCCTCGACCAGGAGGTAGACCCGTATCTGGGTGTGGATGGAGCCCGACATGGCTACTTGCTGGACACCGCGAAGTGGGCGCCCAGTTCATTGTGCGGACGCGGGATGACGTGGACGCTCACCAGTTCACCGACCTGCGATGCGGTTTCGGCACCGGCCTCGGTGGCTGCCTTGACGGCTCCGACCTCACCGGTCACGATCACCGCCACCAGCCCGTCACCGACCTCCTTGCGGTCGGTGATGGTGACGTTGGCCGCCTTGACCATCGCATCGGCAGCTGCCAGTGCGGCGACGTATCCCTTGGTTTCGATGAGGCCGATTGCATTGCTGGACATGACTTCTCCTTATTTGTTGGGTGTTGCGTCTATGGAACCGATGATGAGCGCATCGACCGGTGGTGGCGAGCCGGTGAACCACCCAGAGGCCACCGATCCCTGCGCGATGAGCACACGCTCTCCGACGCCGGTACCCAGGACGTCGAAGGCGACCAACCGGGATTCCGTGCCGTCGATCTGCACCTCCAGGAAGGCGCCCGGCGGAATGCCCGCCACGTGCCGTGTCGACCAGACATTGCCGGTGACAGTTGCTGTGATCATGTCCGCTCCTTGGTGATGGTGATGCCCAGGCTGCGCGCCTTCTCCCTGGCCAGCGGTGTCAGCACCGCGCGGCGGCCGAGGATCAGCGTCCCGCCTGCCAGATCCGCCAGATAGCGTTCGGTGACCGCTCCGCTGTCCACGCGGTGCACCGGGCCGGCCGATGCCGAACCGGTTGTCTTCGACGCGAGCCGGAAGCGGAGCCGGCCGGCCTTGAGGTCCGCGCGGTTCTTCGGATTCTCGAACAACCGCAGCAGCTTTCGCACGAATCCGTCGAGTTCCGCATCGTCGGACAGCCGCACCGTCTCGGTGCGGTTCTTACCGTCGGACGCACGCGGGCCGGTGGGTTGCACACCCATCGCTTCGGCCACCGAAGCCGGTGGCGCGGGGGCCACCGCGGTCGGTGCGGGCGGACCCGGTTCCGGTGTCTTCAGGCTTGCGACGGCGTCGCGCACCACCTCCCGGACCATGGCGCGCAATTCATCACGGTCGACACTCATGGCTGCGCCAGGGCCTGTCGGGCCGCGTCGGCGGCCTGGCGGACATCGGCTTCGGCGCCTGCCAGATACACCCGGCCGGTGGCACCGATCATCCGGAAATCGACGACCTTGATGTCGGCAGCCTTCTCTGCCTCGTTGGTGGCCAGGATCGCATAGGAGGCCGGTTGCACCTCCAGGACGAACAGCGACTCTCCGGCCAACATCATGGAGCCGATCTTGTTGCGATTGATCAGGAATGCGTGCTGGTGATCGATGCTGGAGATGATGCGGGATGCCAGGATCGTCGGGCGCACGGCCGCCCCACCGTCACCGCCGAGGGAGTCCAGCGCGGCATCTGCCGCGGCCTTCACCGCACCGGTCTCACCGTGGAACTCCAGGTAGCCGAACTGCCGTTCCACCACCAGGATTCCGGCCTTGACCTCGGCGTGCTTGAGCGCGACATCGGTGACACCTTCGATGTCGAGGCCGGGAGCGACCTCGATGATCTGGGCAGCCTGATCAGCCCGGGGCAGTGCACCCTTGATCCAGGTCCCGAGATAGGACATCGTCTGGGGTTGGAGCCGGTCGATGAAGATGAAGGAACGTAGTTCGGCCACAAGGTCACCTCTTGATCAGTTGAGCGAGTTCCTCGACGACCAGTGCGCGCAGCTCGGCGCGCAGGACATCGAGATTCGGATCGGACGAACGGGCCTGCGGCATGCGCCTTGCCTGCACCGGTGGGGCGCCATCACCGCGATCGTTGGAGGCTCGCGGGTAGGCAGGAACACTGCCGCTCGGCGCACGCCACGGCTGGATACCGCCGAACTCGGCCATTCGGACGGCCGCGTCGGAGTTGTAGGCGATCCGTGTCCAGTTGACCAGATTGTCCGGTTGCAGGTTCTCCCCGATGGAGCTGCGACCCACGAAACCGGTACCGATGGTCATCGACGGTGCCAGGTTGGTCTCCAAGCCCGAGCTCCCGGTGGAGTTGCCCACGTTGACCGACACCCGCAGGACCGGTACCTGCGTGGCGAATTCGGTTATCACGGAGGGGTTCTCGCTGTGGATGGCAGCCGAATGGCCGGCACCGGCGATCCGCACCACCGCACGCGCCGCCCGGATACCGCGATTCGCATCGGCGACGGTGGTCATTCCGAGTACCGGGGACAACTTCTCGTGGGCCAACACCTCCTCCGAGATCACCTGGCCGAACGGAGCAACCAGTACCCGCGTCTTCGGCGTGACCCGCAGTCCGGCCTGGCCGGCGATCCATGCGGCGTCGCGCCCGACCACGTCGGTGTTGAGGTGTCCACCGGGAAACATGTAGGCACGCAGGCGACGTGCGCCATCCTCGTCGAGGACGTAGGCACCCGCCCTAGACAATGCCGATTGGAGCTTGTCCGCGATGCCCGCCTCGGCGATGAGGACGGACTCATTGGTACACAGCACCGAGTTGTCGAAGGCCTTGCTGTCCACGATCCGTCGAGCCGCCGCGGCGATATCGGCGCTCGCATCGACGAGCACCGGGACGTTACCGGGCCCTACCCCGAGCGCAGGATTGCCGGAGGAGTACGCGGCGCGGACCACCGCCGAACCACCGGTGGCCACGATGACATCGGCACGTTCGTCGGCCATCAATGCCTCGGCCAACGGGATGGTCGGTTCGTCGATGACCTGGATGATGCCGTCGGGGGCTCCGGCGGCCTCCGCCGCCGCGGCCAGCATCAGTGCGGCATCCGCCGAGCATCGTTTGGCCCGCGGATGCGGGGCGATGACGATGGCGTTGCGGGTCATCAACGCCAGAATGGTCTTGAAGTACACGGTGGCAACCGGATTCGTCGTGGGCGTCAGTGCCAGCACCACACCGGCCGGGCGTGGCAACTCGACGATCTTGCGGTCGTTGTCGACGCGCGGTGAGACGAAGTCCCGGCCGCGGTAGTGATCGACGATGCCCCGCGAACAGGCTCGGTTCTTGATCACCTTGTCGGCGACCACGCCCATACCGGTCTCGGAGACGGCATCCGCAGCGAGTCGTTCGGCTTCCCGGTATCCGGCCTCGGCCACCGCGTTGACGATCGCCGAAACCGTGGCCGCATCGTAGCCGGCGTAGGCCGCGGCTGCCCAGCGGGCACGTTCGAGCAGGTGGCCGGACTGTGCGGTATTCATGATGCCCTTCTTCCGGTGGCAGCTGTCTTGGCCCGGCCCACCGCGACATCGAGGCGGTCCAGGACGTCCTCACACAGTTCGCGGGACAGCAGTAGACCCGGTTTGAACTGCAGCACACGGGGATCCAGTGTCGAGAAGATCGCCCACACGCCGTTGTCATAGAGCTCGCGCATGACGTACTTGGCGCCCTCGGGATGGTCGAACTCCAAGCCGATGACCACGCCGTTCTGGCGGATCCCGATGAGCCAGTCGGGATGGTCGGCCTGGATGCGTCGCAGGCCGTGATCGAACAGATCCGAGATGTAGTGGACCATCGACCGCACCTCGGGCCGGGTACAGATCTCCAGGGTCTTGATGGCGGCCACACAGCCCAGTTCGGCGCCGCCGAAGGTCGAAATATGCCCGAAGCCATCCTGATCCAGCCATTGCGCGGCACGTTCCCCGAGCAGGGCCGCGGTGATCGGATACATTCCGCCGGACAACCCCTTCCCGGTCACGATGATGTCTGGCTCGATACCGTGCTTGGTGATCGCCCACAGTTCACCGGTACGCATCAGCCCCGTCTGCACCTCGTCGGCGATATAGAGCGTTCCGTACCGTTCGGTGGCGGCCTTCACCGCTTCGAGGTAGCCCACTGGGGGGAGCGGGAAGCCGTAGGTCGCGGGAATGGTCTCCATGATCACCGCCGCCACATCACCTGGGGCAAGGGCTCGTTCGATCGCGTCGATGTCACCGAACGGCACTTGGAGGAACTCGTCGGGCCGGTCGGCGAGGAACAGTTTGGCGAAGCGATCGTCGCCGGTGGCCACCGCCAGCCCGGTATGCCCGTGATAGGCCTTGATAACCGAGACGATCTTGCGCCGCTGGGTGCCATGCCGTGCGCTCTTGAGCGCGATATCGATCGCTTCACCACCGCCCGACCCGAAGGCCACCTTCTTGATCGACGCCGGTGCCGTCTGCACGAGGCGCTGGGCGAGTGCAGTCCTGGCGACCGACGGGAAGTGGTGGTTTCCCACGTCGAAATGCGCCATACCGTCCGAAATGGCCTGCATCACTTCGGGATTACGATGGCCGAGATTATAGGTTCCGCCGTTGAGGTGCATATCGATCAAACGGCGACCGCCCATGTCCCACAGGAAGTAGCCCTCCCGGCGGTCGATCACCAGATCAACGCCGGAATCCGTCCAGAACTGCGTCTTGTCGGGGTTCCAGAAGGCCGTCGCCTGCTCCAGGACCTGTTCCTTGGATTCGAACGAGAACGTGCCGTAGTCGTACATGCGACTCCTCTACTGCCACGGGATAGCTGTGACGCCGCCCACCCTAAAACGAGTAGACCAATTAAGTCAATGGTTTCGTTCTGGGTATTGCCAAGCTCAATTGGTAGTGCCAATATCGACTGGCTTGCATGTGGCCTGCGCCACACCAGCTCCTAACCCTCAGCGTGGAAGGTGCGCTATAGATGTCCACAGACTCTTTACCTGCTGGAGAAACACCAGTTCACGACGTCCAGCGGCTCAAACGCAATGCCGTGGGCACGGTGGGCGTGATCTTCATGGCCGTCGCCACGGCGGCGCCCATCACCGCAATGGTGGGTAACGTGCCCATCGCAGTGGGCTCCGGAAATGGTTCACACGCGCCCGCCGGCTACATCGTCGCGACCGTCGTCCTCGGCCTGTTCGCCATCGGCTACGCGACGATGGCCAAACACATCACCACGACCGGCGCGTTCTATGGGTACATCTCCCACGGCCTGGGCCGCGTGGTCGGGATGGCCAGCGGCGGGCTCATCACGATGGCCTACGTGGTGTTCGAGGCATCGCTGATCGGCATCTTCTCTTTCTTCGCGCAGAACATGCTGCTATCCCAGCTCGGTGTGCACGTGCACTGGATCATTCCGGCACTGCTCATGCTCACGGCGAACGCGATACTGACCTACTTCGACGTGAACCTCACCGCGAAGGTGCTCGGGGTCTTCCTCGTCACCGAGATCGTCATGCTGGCGCTGGGTGCGGTCGCGGTGCTCTTCCGTGGTGGTGGACCACAGGGCTTCGCGGTGGCAGAGACCCTCAATCCACTCGGCGCGTTCAGCCCTGCCGCCGGAATCGCCGGCGCGAGTGCCGGACTCGGCCTGTTCTTCGCATTCTGGTCGTGGGTCGGATTCGAATCGACCGCCATGTACGGCGAGGAATCGCGCGACCCCAAGCGGATCATCCCGCGTGCCACGATGATCAGCGTGCTCGGTGTTGGCGCGTTCTACGTCTTCGTGTCGTGGATGGCAATCGCAGGAACCGGGCCCGACCGAGCGATCGAACTCGCCCAGAACGCCGACACCGCCTCGGAGATCTTCTTCGGGCCCGTCCGCAGCACCTACGGTGAATGGGCGATCATGGTCTTCAACGTTCTCCTGGTGTCGGGGTCATTTGCCTGCGGTATGGCCTTCCACAACTGCGCATCGCGGTACCTGTACGCGTTGGGACGCGAGGGCCTGTCGTCTCGTCTGCAGAAGACCATCGGTTCGACCCACCCCACTCACGGGTCACCCCACATCGCGTCCTTCGTGCAGAGCGGTATCACCCTGGTGATCATCCTGTCCTTCCTGTTCGCCGGCATGGACCCGTACGTGCACATGTACACCCTGTTGGCGATCCTCGGCACGATGGCCATCCTGATCGTCCAATCGCTGTGTGCGTTCTCGGTGATCAGTTACTTCCACATCCGCAAGAACCATCCGGTGTCCAAGCACTGGTTCAAGACGTTGGTCGCTCCGGGGCTCGGCGGCATCGGCATGCTCTATGTGGTGTATCTGCTGTGGCAGCACAAGGACACCGCCGCAGGCACCGCTTCCGGCACGCTGTTGTTCACGTTGACACCGTGGATCGTCATCGGCCTGTTCGTGTTCGGTGCTGCGCTGGCCACCTACTTCAAGCTGCGCGATCCTCGTCGATACGAGCTGATCGGACGAATCGTTTATGAGGACAACGAGATCAGAGACTGACGTTGTCGCGGCGACCGGCCGGTAGGTGTCACAGCAGTCCGTCGGCGACGGCCTGGTGAACGGTGCGCACCGCCGGCCGGAAGCCGAGGCGTCGCGCCAGTGATCCGGCGAACGGAAATCAGGTGCGGCCCGGCGCACCGGCGTGATACTCATGTGGCCACCGAGAACTCCTATGGAGAGGCAACCATGAGTGGCATCGTCGACCTCGCGCCCCGGCACACCGAGTGCGGTTCCGCGGTGATCCGACGAGTTGTCCGCGCCCGCACGGAAGCACCGGGTGCGGTACCGGGCAGCTAGCCCGTGACGATCGAGACCGCGCTGAGTTTCGCGGGGCTGTGTCTCTTGCTGTCCATCTCACCGGGCCCGGATTCCCTGCTGGTACTGCGACTCGCCTTGAATCGGCCACGCGAGGGCGTGTTCGTCGCGGCGGGATCGGCGGTGGGTTCACTGCTGTGGGCCGGCGCCGTCGCGGTGGGGTTGGCGCGCCTGCTGGGCGCCCACCCGGGGCTGGTCGATGTGCTGCACTTCGTCGGCGGGGCCTACCTGGTCTATCTCGGCATTCGCGAGGTGTTCGACACCGGCGAGCTGGTCGATGACTCCGACACTCGGGTGCGCATCGGAGTGGCCAGCTTCACCAAGGGACTTGTTTCGTGTCTACTGAATCCCAAGGTGGGACTGTTCTTTCTGCTGCTGGCCCCGCAGTACGCGCCCGACCTCACGGTCGGCTCGATCCTGGCGTTGGGCGTCATCGACGCGGCAGTGGCATTTCTCTACCTCACCGCGTTGGCCCTTGTCGCGGCACGCATTTTCACGCGGATCACCAATCCACGCGCGCAACGCAGTCTCCGGGTGGGATCCGGAGCGGCGATCGCCGCCGTCGGCGTGTTCATCCTGGTCGAGGCGCTCACCTGACGAGGCGGTAGCGTTTTGCGTTTTGCGCAATTTTGCGTGATCCGCAATATTTGGGCAGGATGGAGGCATGACAACACCGCGCGTCCTGATCGCCGGCGCCAGCATTGCCGGTCCCGCCACCGCCTTCTGGCTGACCCGTGCCGGTTTCGAGGTCACCATCGTCGAGCAGTCACCCGAACTCCGACGTGGCGGTAACGGAGTCGACATTCGCTCCGAGGCGCTGACCGTGATCGATCGCATGGGCCTCACCGCCGACGTGCGGGATCGCGCCATGGTGAACCGCGGAATGCGGTTCGTCGATCGATCCGACCGGCAACGCGTCCGCTTCCCGACCGCCGAGGTCGAGAACATGGTCGGCTCCGAAGATATCGAGATCACCCGCGGCGACCTCGCGCAGCTGCTCTACGCCGCCACCGAATCCGACGTCGAATACATCTTCGGCGATACCGCCACCGAGCTGAACCAGGACGACGCCGGAGTGGACGTCACTTTCGCCCGCACACCTGGGCGGCGATTCGACGCGGTGGTCGGTGCCGACGGAATCCACTCGAAGATTCGACGGGCCACCTTCGGTCCCGAGGAAGACTTCCGCGTGTTCAAGCAGCATTACTATGCCGTGGCGAGCATCGATTCCACTGTGGGCGAGCCCTTTTGGACGACCTTCTACAACGAACCCGGAAGATCGGTGGCTCTGTACCGCGACAATACCGGTCCAGGGCTGATGACCTTCACCTTCCACAGCCGCGCACCGTTGAGCTACGACTATCGTGATATCGACGCTCAGCGCCGCCTCGTCCGCGCTGCCTTCGCCGATTCGGGATGGCACGTTCCGGCGCTTCTCGATGCGGCCGACGCCGCCGGAGACTTCTACTTCGATGCGCTGGACCAGATTTCGATGCCGTCGTGGTCGGCCGGACGTACCGCACTGGTCGGCGATGCCGCGTACTGCGCATCACCGGCGTCGGGGGCCGGCGCACTTCTCGCGCTCACCGGCGCCTATCGCCTCGCCGGTGAGCTGAGCCGCCACGATTCACCGCAGGACGCCTTCCACCGATACGAGAACGCCCAGCGGCCGCTGGTGGCCGCCAAGCAGGCCCACTTGTTCACCTACATCACGGTCCCGCGGAGCAGGCTCGGCATCGCGGCTCGAAACATCCTGCTGGCCAGTCCGATCCCCCGAATGCTCGGGCGACGATCGTCGCACGGTGCGAGCACCTTGGCCGACTATTATTCTCGACCGATCAGGTGAAGAGGGGGACGCAGGTGGTGGGTACCGATGCGGCATCCCGTGCACGTCACGAGGGACTGCGCGAGCGCAAGAAACGGGAGATGCGAGCCCGTCTCAGCGCGATAGCTCTCGACCTTGCGGTCGAGCACGGTGTCGCAGGGGTTCGCATCGACCAGATCGCGTCCGCGGCCGGAGTCTCACCGCGGACATTCAACAACTACTTCCCCAGCAAGGAGGCCGCGATCGTCGGCGTCGCCGCGATCCGCGCTGATGTCTTCCGCGCGACACTGCATGCTCGCCCTGCCGACGAGCCACTTTCCGAGGCACTGCGCGCCGCCGCGGCCGCGCTGTTCACCGATGAGCCGGATCGCACCTGGATGGCCCGGTCTCGCCTCATCCGATCCGAGCCGTCGTTGTTCGCCGAGGAACGCAAGTCCGATATCGAGGTCGAGCGGGTCATCGCCGCCGAGATCGGTGACCGGACCGGGACCGACCCGCACGTCGATCTGGCTCCACGGCTGGCTGCCGCGACCGTCATCGCCGCCATCCACACTGCCGTTCAGTACTGGCTGGACGTCCCCGCCGCCGGGACGCTACGAGAAGTCGTCGAACGGGCCATCGTGGATTGCCCGTTGGATGTAGCGGAGGTATAGCAACCGGGCGTGCACCCACACCCTTGCCTCATTCCGCAACCCGCCGTAGCGTAACCACCTGTGACGCGTAGCTTCCACGCCGGCCGACCGTTCGATACCTCCGACGCCGATATCGCCGCGGCATTGGAGCAGGTCAGCATTCCGACCCTGCTGCTGTCACTGGTTCACATCACCGGCGACCCGCGTTTCATCCGCGACTACAAACAGGCCGGACTCTTCCTCAACGAGGTCCAGGGTTTCATGTCCGAGGAGGACAAGGCCCGTGCCCGCACCGAGGCCCTCCCCGTCATCACCGCCTATCGCGACGCCGGTTGCCCGGTCCCCGAACCGCTTTCACCGGAATTGATCCGAGAGATGCTCGATTGGGCCGCCTGCGAGCACGTCGGCGAGGACAACCTGCCACTGGTACTCGAGGAGCTCGATCTCGACGCGATCGACCCGCGGCGACCGCGCCCACTCGTGGACACCGACGACTTCCACGTCATCGTCATCGGCTGCGGTGAGTCCGGCATCCTGGCCGGCATCCGGCTCAAGCAGGCCGGCATCGGGTTCACCATCCTGGAGAAGAACAGCGGGCCGGGTGGAACCTGGTGGGAGAACAGCTATCCCGGCGCCCGCGTCGACGTCGCCAACCACTTCTACTGTTACAGCTTCGAACCCAGCAATCACTGGGAGCACTTCTTCGCCGAGCAGCCGGAACTGCGGCAGTACTTCGCCGATGTGGTGGACCGCCACGAACTCGGCGCGCACATCCGTTTCGACTCCGAGGTCGCAGGGATGAGTTGGGATGGTGATCGCTGGAACGTCACCACCGGCGACGGCCGGCGATTCAGCGGCAACGCCGTCATCACCGCCGTCGGACAACTCAACCGCCCCAAGATCCCTGACTTCCCTGGCGCCGACACCTTTGCCGGCCCGTCCTTCCATTCCGCCGCCTGGGACCACAGCGTCGATGTCACCGGAAAGCGTGTTGCCCTGATCGGTGCCGGGGCCAGCGGGTTTCAGATAGCCCCCGCGATCGCCGACAAGGTCACACATCTCACCGTCTTTCAGCGGACCGCACAGTGGATGTTCCCCAATCCCATGTACCACGAGCCCGTGGCCGATGGCGTCCGCTGGGCCATGGAGCACCTGCCGTTTTACGGCCGCTGGTATCGCTTCCTGCTGCTGTGGCCAGGTGCGGACAAGGGGTTGGACGCCGCGCTGGTCGACCCCGACTACGACGACCAGGCCAATGCGGTCAGCGAGATCAATGCCATTGCGCGAATCATGTTCACCGACTGGATCACCACACAGGTCGGCGACGATCCCGACCTGCTGGCCAAGGTGCTGCCCGACTACCCCGCCACCGGCAAGCGCACACTGCAGGACAACGGCAGCTGGCTGAGCACCCTCAAACGCGACAACGTCGAGCTCATCCGCACCCCCATCGAGCGCATCACCGAGACGGGCGTGATCACCGCCGACGGCATCGCTCATGACGCCGATATCATCGTCTACGCCACCGGATTCCGCGCGACCGATGTCCTGTTCCCGGTCACCGTCACCGGACGCGACGGCCTCGACCTGCACGAGGTGTGGGGCACCAGGCCGCATGCCTACCGCAGTATCACCGTGCCGGGCTTCCCCAACTTCTTCATGACCTACGGACCTGGCGCCCACCTGGCGCACGGCGGCAGTCTGATCCTGAACTCCGAGTTGCAGATGCGCTATATCAACCACTGCCTGGAGCACCTGATCACCGCGAAGCTCCGGTCCATCGAACCGCTTCCGGAGCCGACCGCCGAATGGCACCGGCGATCCCAGGACGAGATCCGCAAGACCGTCTGGGCACATCCGTCGATCACACACTCGTACTTCAAGAACGACGACGGTGAGATCCACACCGTCAGCCCCTGGCGGCTGAGCACCTATCACGCTGCCGTGCGTGAACCCGTCTGGTCGGACTTCCGGGAGGAATGAGCATGCGTTCAGTGGTGGTCGACGCCGGAGGCACCGTCAGCGTCCAGAACCGTCCCGACCCACTCCTGCCCGGCGCCGACGGTGCCATCATCGCCGTCGAGGCGGCCGCGATCTGTGGGTCAGACCTGCACTTCCTGGAAGGCCACTACCCGCTCGCCGACCCCGTGGCGCTCGGCCACGAGGCGATCGGGACGATCGTCGAAACCGGCTCGCAGGTAGCCGGTTTCAACGTGGGCGACCGGGTGTTGGTCTCCTCGGTGGCGGGGTGCGGCCAATGCTCGGGTTGCGCCACCCGCGACCCCATCCGCTGCGTGCTCGGTCCCCAGATCTTCGGATCCGGCGGGCTCGGCGGCGCACAGTCGGATTTGCTCGCGGTGCCCGCGGCCGACTTCCAGTTACTCAAGATGCCCGAGGGGCTCAGCACCGAGCAGGCCTTGCTGCTGACGGACAACCTGGCCACCGGATGGGCGGCAGCCTTACGCGCCGATATCCCGGTCGGCGGCACCGTCGCAGTGATCGGCCTCGGCGCGGTCGGCATGTGCGCGCTGCGCAGCGCACTGACCCTCGGCGCAGCCACCGTGTACGCGGTCGATCCGGTGCAGACGCGTCGCGACCGCGCGGCCGCATGGGGTGCGGTTCCCGTGGATTCTCCTGCTGTGCAATCTATTCGGGAGGCCACCGGCGGACTGGGCGCCGATGCCGTGATCGACGCCGTCGGCACGGACGCCACCATCAGCGATGCCATCGACAGCGTCCGCACCGGGGGTACGGTGTCGATCGTGGGCGTACACGATCTGCAGCCCTACCCGCTGCCCGCGCTGGCCTGCCTGATCCGCAGCCTCACGATCCGGCTGACCACCGCCCCGGTGCAACAGACCTGGCCCGCACTCATCCCGCTGTTGCAGGCCGGCCGGCTCGACGTCGACGGCATCTTCACCACCACTTTGGCGTTGGACGATGCCGCCGCCGGATATGCGGTGGCGATGGCACGGTCGGAGGACCATCTGAAGGTGCAGTTGATCCCCTGAGTCATCCGCGGCCGTCCACCGCCGACAGATTCTTCTTGCGCACCTCGACATCAAGGAGTACCGTCGAACATCAGTTCGAAGCGTACGTGGCTCCCACGAGATATCCGGTGAGCCCGTGTCGGTGGCCCAGTCACCGAGAGGTTCTACAGCCCCGACGAGGTCTGTGCGAACCATCGTGCCCGAAGGGCCGAACCATCGTGCCCGAAGGGCATTGTGCTGGCCTTTTGCGAAAGGTTGGGTCCGGTATGTAGCCACCCATCATCTGCGATTCCACTCCGAACACACCTCCGCCTTGAGGCCATATCCGACCAAAACTGCTGCGTACCTTGACAACTACACAGTGAAACGGGCGTGTGACGGGACCCGGCGAAGCGGCGTCGCCGGGTCCGCAAGGTCGAACACCCCGGGCTAGCCCGTGTTGGCGGGCCGTCCGGATTCCGATCGACGGCCGCGGACGCTAGACGAACGTCCGCTTCAGGTAGCCCACGAGCGCGTCGGCCTCCACCGCGCCGGTATAGCCCAGATGCCCGTCGGGACGCACCACGACGGCTGCAGGTCCGTCGACACCGTAAGCCGCGGCGAACTCGCCGGTTTCGTCGCGCACCAACGGCAGCACGGTGGCCTCGACAGCCGCATCGGGGTGCGCGACGACGTATACATCGAGAAGCCCGTGCGCAGCACGGTCGGCGGCCTCGGCTGCGGCCTCCAGCTCCTCGAAACCCGTTGCAGGGTCGGCATACAACAGCAGAGTGTGTCGGGTGCCCGCCAACAGGGTGAACAGTCGCACCGGCTCGGCTTCGGCCGCGCGGGTCAGCCCACGCGCATCGGGTGCCCGGCCGCCGGCACCGGCGGCCACGATGGGACTGTCCGCGTAGCTCACCAGCAGTTGCGCCTCCCGGCGGATGACGAAGTCGGGATCGGTCGAGTCGGCGCCGATCCCCTCCCGCGCGCTGCGCACGGTGCGTCCGACCACCTCCTCACCGATGGGACGACGCTCCGCGTCGTAGCTGTCGAGAAGCCCGTCCGCCGCATCGCGGGTCACGGCCAACGCCAGCTTCCATGCCAGGTTGTAGGCGTCCTGAATTCCGGTGTTCATTCCTTGCGCACCGGTGGGCGGGTGAATGTGCGCGGCGTCGCCGGCGACGAAGACCCGGCCGCGGCCGTAGGCGTCCACGATGCGGTGACTGATCCGAAATACGGAGGACCACCGCATATTCCGAGCCGTGGTCGGCTCCGGCGACAACCGATCCAACACCGCCTGGATGTGGTGCAGCTCGGGCGTGCCCTCACCGAAGCCGTGCTGCACCCCACCCTGGGTGGACAGCTCGGGCGGCACCAGCATCGACATCCGGTAGCGCCCCCGCCCGGGCAGCGGAATGCACACCAGAAGGTCGTCGACCTTGCCCTCGGAGTTGTGCATGGATCGCACGGCGTAGCCGGGCGGTAGCGTCCAGTCCACCTCGACATCGGCGAGCATGTATTGCTCTTCGAAGGCAGCGCCTTCGAAATTCAGGCCGAGCGTCTTGCGGACGATCGAGTGTGCTCCGTCGGCACCGATCAGATATTGCGCCCGAACGGGTGTCGCGTTGTCGAGCATGGCGGTCACACCGTCGGAGTCCTGTTCGAAACCGGTCAACCGGACGCCGCGTTCGATGCGCACGCCGCGGGCCGTGAGCTCCCGGCGCAACACCCGCTCCGTGTTGTACTGGGGTATGCCGATGAAGCGGAACGGCACATCGTCGGGAAGCGTCAGCTCGATGTCACCGACCCGTTCACCGTTGAGGTAGGCGATCTGCCCTCGAAAATGTACGCCCGCATCGAGGATCTGGCGCACTATCCCCATTCGCTCGAACACTTCGAGGGTCCGAGGTTGCACACCAACAGCTTTGGCGTACCGGGGCGGTTCGAGTAGCGGATCGATGATCCGCACGGCCACACCGCGGCGGGCCAGCTCGATGGCGGCGGTCAATCCGATCGGGCCGGCGCCCGCAATCAGTACGTCGGTCACGCCCGAGATTATGCCCGAGCGTCAGTTTTCGCGGACGTGCGATCGTAGATTGTCTCGCAACTTCACCATGCCCTTCTGGATGGCGCGCAGTTCCTCGGGCTCCAACCCGGTGGCGGCTATCAGATCCGTCTCCACACCTTGCTCCCGCAGCGCGCGGCCGGCATCGGTCAGACTGACCAGAACTTGGCGCTCGTCATCTGCCGAACGTTCCCGACTGAGGTAACCGGCGCCCTCGAGTCGCTTCAATATCGGGGTCAGGGTGTTGGACTCCAGGAAGAGCTTCTCACCCAGACCGCTGACGGTCTGGTGATCCTCTTCCCACAAGGCAACTATCACCAGGTATTGGGTGTAGGTGATACCGGCTTTGTCCAGGAGCGGTTTGTACGCTTTTCCGTACGCGAGATTCGCCGAATACACGGCGAAACACAGGAAATCGGAGAGCTGGGGAAACTGCGGCTTCATAGACCAATTCTAGCGCGCACGATTGAATCGGGAATGAACTAAATCGCCGTCGGGTTGCACCGATCAGCCGAAGCGAAAGCGCAGGCCGCCGAACCCTCGAAGGAGAAGACCATGTCCGTCGTCTACACCGCCGCAACCCACACCACCGGCGGCCGCCAGGGCGAGTCCTACAGCTCTGACGGCAACCTGGACATCCAACTCACCGCGCCGGGCACCGAGGGCACCGGCACCAACCCCGAGCAACTGTTCGCCGCCGGCTGGTCGGCCTGCTATCTGAGCGCCATGGGACTGGTTGCCGGACAACACAAGGTGAAGCTGCCCGCACAGACCGCTGTGGACGCAGAGGTGGACCTGGTGAGCGTTGACGGCGGATTCTCGCTGCAGGCGCGTCTCAACGTCAGCATCCCGGGCGTGGACCCGGAGACCGCACGCCAGATCGTCGACGGCGCGCATGAGGTATGCCCCTACTCGAAGGCCACCCGCGGCAACATCCCGGTGACCATCAACCTGGTCTGAATCGCAGCCCAACGGCCTGGGGCACCCGACGTGCCCCAGGCCGTCCGGGTTCTCAGCGCGGGGAGGGCTGCTGCTGGGTGATGCAATGGATTCCGCCGCCGCGGGCGAACAGCGGCCGGGCGTCCACCGACACCACCCGGCGGCCCGGGTACTGCTCGGCGAGAATGGCCGCGGCATCGCGGTCGCGGGGATCACCGAACGCACAGGCGATCACACCGCCGTTGACCACGAGGTGGTTGATGTAGCTGTAGTCGACGAAACCTTCGTCATCGGTGAGGACCGTCGGGGCAGGCATCTCGATGATCTCGAAGCGCTCGCCGAGTGAATGCCGAATCTTGGTACATACCAAGGAATCCGGGTGGCCGTCATCGCCCTGGGTATGCAAGAGCAAGCGACCGGGCTCGGTGAACGTCGCGACGATATCGACATGCCCGCGCGTACCGAAGCGCTGCGAATCCCTGGTGAGGCCCATCGGCAGCCAGACCACGTCGGTGGCCCCGATGGTGCGCAACAATTCGCTCTCGACATCAGCCTTCGTCAGATCAGGATTGCGGCCGGGGTCGAGTTGCACGGTCTCGGTGACCAGTACGGTCCCGCATCCATCGACATGGATGCCACCGCCCTCGTTCACCAGCGGGGAGGAGACCAATGGCACCCCGGCCAGCTCGGCCACCACCGCACCGACCTTGCAGTCGCGGTCCCAGCGCGCCCAGTCCTGGCCGCCCCAGCCGTTGAACACCCAATCCACCGCGGCGACCGAACCGTCATCGGTATGCACGAAAGTGGGCCCGATATCGCGCATCCAGGCATCGTCGAGTGGTACCTCCACCGTCTGGATGTCCTGCGACAGATAGCGTTTCGCGACATCGACCTCGTCGGGGTCGACCAACATGGTGACCGGTTCGAACTCTGCGATGGCGTGTGCGACGGCCGACCACGTCGACCGTGCCTCGTGCTGTTCTTCGACGGTGTCGCCCAGGGAGTATCCGGCGGATGGGAAGGCCATCCACACCCGGTCCTGCGTCGCACCCTCGGCAGGCATCAGGTAGGTCGGCCGATCGCTCACTTGACCACCGCCGTGGCTGCGTGCCCCGTGCCATAGGGGTGCGCGACATCCACCGGCGCGGTCAGCGCGCCATAGCTGTCCGGTCGGCGCGTCAGCAGGAACGGGAAGAGCTCCAGCCAGTCACGCCGTTGGTCGAGGTCCAGATCGGCGATCAGTACCGCCTCCTCGTCACGGGGCGCCGAAACCAGCACCCGGCCATATGGGTCGGAGATGAACGAGGACCCGTAGAACGACAGGGCACCCTCGTTCCCGGTCCGGTTGGGCACCAACATGAACAGTCCGTTGCTGATGCCGTGCCCGACGATCACATGCCGCCACAGCGGCTGGGTGTCGAACGCGGGGAACACGGGTTCGGATCCGATGGCGGTCGGATAGACGACGATCTCGGCGCCGCCGAGCGCGTAACTCCGCGCCACCTCGGGGAACCATTCGTCCCAGCAGGTCGGCAGGCCCACCCGCGCGCCGAGACCCTCCGGCGCATACACCGGGTACGCGTCCTCGGCCGGTCCCTGACGGAAGTAGGTGTCCTCGTAGTAGCCCGCCGAGATCGGAATGTGCATCTTGCGGGTACGCCCGACCAAGTCTCCCGCCGGCGAGACCAGGATCGCGGTGTTGAAACCGAGACCGTCGGCGTCTGGCGCCTTTTCGTACAGCGAGGCGTGCACGAAGATCCCGTGCCGCCGGGCCGCCTCGGCGGCCATCGAGAAGGTCGGGCCGTCCAGCAAGTTCTCGGCAGAGTCACCGGGATTCGCACCGGCCCGGGTATCGGCGGGATAGCGCAACAGGGTGATCTCGGGCAGGAACACCGCGGTCGCGCCGGCGTCAGCGGCACGGGCGATGCCGTCGTTGAGCACCCCGATCAGCTCGGCGGCATCGGCGCGCCACCGGTGCTGCACCAGTGCGACGCGCACCGGCGGCCGTCGCGACTCGGCGGTGCGGGACAGCGGTTCAGCGGGCTCGGCGGTGAGAACGAGCATGTCGACGCTCCTAAAACGAATGAGTTTCGTTTATTGTGGGATGCGGGGAAGCCGTTGTAAAGAGCCGGAGGGAAATCGACCAGTGGGACGACCCAGGGTGGCGATTCTGTCGACCGGCCGGATCGCCGATGCCGCAATGGACCTGGTCGAGAGGACCGGCGGTTTCACCATCCCCGAACTGGCCCGCTCACTCAAGGTGAGCCCGTCCTCGTTGTACAACCACGTCACCGGACGCGAGCAGATCATCGAACTGCTCCGCGAAAAGGCCATGAGCGCAGTGACCCTTCCCGATACCGACGGGCCATGGATCGACGTCGTCGCCGACATCATGCGCTCCTACCGTCGCAGCTACGCCCGCTACCCGAGGCTGATCCCCCTACTGACCGCCTACCCGGTCGCCAGCACGCACGCCGTCGCGATGTACAACGCGCTGGCGCAGACGCTCACCGCTGCCGGGTTCAGCGCTCCCGACACCCTGCGCGCCATCACGCTCATCGACTCTTTCGTCCTCGGCTCTGCGCTGGACGCCGCCGCGCCCGATGCGCCGTGGGGGTCCAGCCCCGACGTCGGCCCGCAACTCGCGGCCGCGCTGGCAGCCGGATCGAGCCCGGACCGCGCGGAGGATGCCTTCGAGTTCGGTCTGGCGGTGCTGCTGCGCGGGCTCGCCCCGTAGTCGGTCGGCCGGGGAAGCTTCGCGGTGTCATCGCCGCGAGAGTGCGCGAACTCTCCACCGCGTCGGCGTGTCATCGTGCAGACACGCACGCTCGCCGGGAAGTACGCTCACGGCGTGCCGACACCCTGGTCCCGGCGAGGTTTCCTGCTGGCGCTTGCCGCCGGATCGGCGGCCGCAGCCGCCGCCTGCAGCTCCGAGCAACGGCCCGGCGCCGTCGCCGACGACGGGTCGGTCACCGTCCGGCACGCATTCGGCGAAACCCGAGTACCCGCGCCACCGACCCGCGTGGTCAGCGCCGGGCTGACCGGTCAGGATTGCCTGATGGCCGTCGGCGTCACCCCTGTCGGGGTGACCGAATGGTTCGGCGGGCAGCCGTTCGCCACCTGGCCATGGGCGCTCCCGGCGCTCGGCGCCGCCCAACCGGCGGTGCTCAACCTCGACAACGGTATCGACGTGGACGCCATCGCGACGCTGAACCCCGATCTGATCATCGCCACCAATGCCGGCCTGGACCGCGACACCTATGACCGGCTGTCCGACGTCGCGCCGACGATCGCCCAGTCCGGGACTCAGGCCTTCTTCGAACCGTGGAAGGACCAGGCGACAACCATCGGCGCCGCGGTGTTCAAACACGACGAGATGACCCGGCTGATCACCGATGTCGACACCCGGTTCACGACCGCGGGTACCGAGAATCCCCAGTTCAAGGACAAACGCGCACTACTGCTGCAGGGCAGCCTCGACGGCGGGGATCTGGTGACGACACCACCGGGCTGGCGCACCGAGTTCCTGACCCAGCTCGGATTCACGCTGCCCGACACCGACGCCACCGTGCCGCGCGATCGGATGGCACAGGTGCTCGGCGCGGCCGATGTGCTCATCTGGTGCGCCGACGACCCCGAGATCGCCGCGCTGACGGCCGACCCCATCATCGCCGAACGGGGCGTACGCAACGTCTTCACCGGCCGCGACCTGGCCGCCGCCATCGCCTTCAGCTCGCCGTTGTCGCTGCCCGCGGTCGCCGACCAGCTGCCGGCCATGCTCAGACCCGCGCTGGCCTGACAAGATATCCGGGTGAGCAGTCCGAACGACACCCAGCACGGCCCGTCCTACGCGCAGGTCGGTTCGGCCTACTATCCGATTTTCGTCGCGGTCTTCACCGCCCTGGTCATCATCTCCAACGTCACCGCCACCAAAGGCGTGGAGTTCGGCCCGATCATCACCGACGGCGGGTTCATCGTCTTCCCGCTGACCTATGTGATCGGCGACGTGCTCTCCGAGGTCTATGGGTTCAGGGCGGCACGGCGCGCGATCCTCACCGGTTTCGCGATGAATGCCCTTGCCGCCGCCGCCTTCTGGGCGACCGTCTACCTTCCCGCCGCCGATTTCTATCCGAACCAGGAACACCTGGAGAACATCGTCAGCGCCTACACCGGGCTGATCATCGCCGGCATGGCGGGGTTCCTCGTCGGACAGACACTGAACGCCTGGTCGCTGGTACTGATCAAGGAACGGACCAAGGAAAAGCACCTCTGGGCACGCCTGGTCGGGTCAACCTTCGTCGGGCAACTCGGCGACACCGTCGTGTTCTGCGCCATCGCGGCCAGCGTCATCGGTATCAACACGTTCAGCGATTTCCTGATCTACACCGCCCAGGGCTGGTTCTACAAGACCATCGTGGAGGTGGTGCTGCTGCCCATCACCTACCGCGTGATCGCGATGGTCAAGCGCCGCGAGCCGACCTATCAGCCGGCCGCGTGAACGGGCGTATGAACCTTTGCTAAGGCTCCTCTGGCAAACCGCTCAGACACGTCGAGAACGACGTTACCCGGCGGTAGCTTCGGCAGATGACAGTGACGACGGAAGTCCACGTGCCCGGTGAGCTGGGCACCGTTCGCGATTACGGGGATCAGGCGCTGCTGCTCGAGTTCGATGGCACCGCGGCGGTATTGGCCTGGACCGACACACTGACGAGCGCCGGCCTGCCCGGCGTCCTCGATATCGTGCCCGCCTCGCGGACGATCCTGGTGAAGCTGGCGGGCCCACGCTACCTGGCACCCACCCGGCAACGGCTCAAGTCCCTGCGTCTGCAGCAATCCGTCGACGAATACGGCAAGGCGGCCCAGCCCGACGTCGTGCTCGAGGTGACCTATGACGGCGCCGACCTGGCCGAGGTCGCCGAGCTGACAGGCCTGAGCACCGCGGAGGTGGTCACCGCCCACACCGGCACGCTGTGGCAGGTCGGATTCGGCGGCTTCGCACCGGGATTCGCCTACCTGATCGGTGGTGACCCGCGGCTGCAGGTGCCCCGTCGCGCCGAGCCACGGACCCGCGTTCCGGCCGGATCAGTCGGTCTGGCAGGCGAATTCAGCGGGGTCTATCCCCGCGAGTCCCCCGGTGGGTGGCAGCTGATCGGACGCACGTCGGCAGTTCTGTTCGATGTCACCCGCGACCGGCCCGCCCTGCTCACGCCGGGGATGACCGTCGCGTTCCGGGAGATCGCATGAGCGACGCTTGCGGAGCGAATCGACAAACACGATGCGAACCCCGAGCCTGCGAGGAGATCGCATGAGCGACGCTTGCGGAGGGAGTCGACAATCATGAGCGTCACGCTGGAAGTACTGCGCACCGGCCCGCTGGCCCTCGTCGAGGATCTGGGCAGGCCCGGGATGGCGCATATGGGGGTGACCACCTCGGGTGCCGCCGACCGGCGGGCGCACACGCTGGCCAACCGACTGGTCGCCAACCCCGGCGAGCACGCCACCGTCGAGGTCACCTTCGGTGGATTCTCGGCCCGCGTGCACGGCGGGGATGTCACCATCGCCGTCACCGGCGCCGACACCGACCCCGCCGTCAACGGAGTGCCTTTCGGCACCAACAGCATCCACTACGCGCGCGACGGTGAGGTGATCTCACTGGGCGCACCGCATTCCGGACTGCGCAGCTACCTGGCGGTACGCGGTGGGATCGATGTGGCCCCGGTGCTCGGCTCACGCAGTTATGACGTGATGTCGGCGATCGGCCCGGCACCGCTGCGCGCCGGTGACGTGCTGCCGGTCGGGGAACACAGCCCCGACTTTCCCGAGCTCGACCAGGCTCCCGTCGGCGCCATCGCGCCCGAGATCGTGGAGCTCCAGGTCGTCCCGGGACCGCGAGACGACTGGTTCGTCGACCCCGACATCCTGGTGCGCACCAATTGGCTGGTGACCAACCGCAGCGACCGGGTCGGCATGCGGCTGGTGGGAATGCCGCTGGCGCACCGCCGGCCCGAACGGCAGCTGCCCAGTGAGGGCGCTACCCGCGGGGCGATCCAGATACCGCCCAACGGTTTTCCGGTGATCCTCGGTCCCGACCATCCGGTGACCGGTGGCTACCCGGTGATCGGCGTGGTCACCGATGAGGACATCGACAAGCTCGGCCAGGTGCGCCCCGGCCAGACGGTCCGGCTGCACTGGTCGCGGCCGCGCCACCCGCACGAGAATTGATGGTAGAAACGGCTGTGTGCGCAGTCACACACCGGGACCGACCGCGGTCCGCGACGTCCACACCGCGCGGCTGATCCACACCGCGGACCTGGACGCCGAAACCCGCGCGGACGCCCACCGCATGGTCGTCGACGCCTTCGCCGATGACACGGCGGGCACCTTCGACGATTCGGACTGGGAGCACGCGCTCGGCGGCATGCACGCCCTGATCTTTCACCGCGGCGCGCTCATCGCTCACGGCGCCGTCATCCAACGCCGGCTGCTCTATCGCGATATGCCGCTGCGGTGCGGCTACGTCGAGGCCGTCGCGGTCCGCGAGGACTGGCGCAGGCAGGGCCTGGGCACCGCGATCATGGACGCGCTGGAACAGGTGTTGCGCGGGGCCTACCAGCTGGGTGCGCTCGGTGCCTCGGAGGCCGGGATGCAGTTGTATCTGCCGCGCGGCTGGCAGCAGTGGCAGGGGCCCACCTCGGTGCTGACACCGAACGGTATCGCCCGCACCCCGGACGACGACGGCGGCGTGTACGTTCTTCCCGTCGGTGTCGAACTGGACACCAGCGCGGAGCTGAGCTGTGATTGGCGCGCAGGCGACGTCTGGTAATGCCTGGTCAGGACCTCACCGCCGGGAGGTTGCCGCGGTGAGCGGAAGTTCACGGCCGGGTTATCGCCAGCAGCGCCCACGCAACAAAGCGCTCATAACCTCACATCGATGTCGCCCGCAGCCACGACAGCCCGGCCAGCGGCGACACCCGCGCGCAATCGCGGGGTAACAGCCCCGAAACACCGACTGAATACACAGGTGACATGACTGGACCTGACTGGGCGCCGCTCACCGGGTTCCGGGTGGCGGTGACCTCGGCTCGACGCAGCGAAGAGCTGGCCGCCCTGCTCACTCGGCGCGGTGCCGACGTGACCAGTGCCGCGGCCATCACGATGGTGCCGCTGCCCGACGACGACGAGCTGCGGACCAACACCCAGGCCCTGATCGCGAGCCCACCCGATATCGTGATCGCGACCACCGGGATCGGGTTTCGCGGCTGGATCGCGGCAGCTGACGGCTGGGGCCTGGCCCATGACCTGACCGCCGCGCTCGGCAACGCTCGTATCGTCTCGCGGGGACCGAAGGCCACCGGGGCACTGCGCGCCGCCGGTCTGCCCGAGGAATGGTCGCCGGAGTCCGAGTCCTCCCGCGAGCTGCTGCACTACCTGTTGGAGGGCGGCATCGTCGGCATGCGGGTCGCCGTGCAGTTGCACGGCACCAACGACGATTGGGATCCGTTCCCCGAGTTCCTCGACGAGTTGCGCGCCGCCGGCGCGGACGTCGTGCCGATCCGGGTCTATCGATGGAACCCCGCCCCGCGCAACGGTCCCTTCGATCAGCTGGTGCTGGGCATCGCCGAGCAGCGTTTCGATGCCGTCAGCTTCACTTCTGCCCCGGCGGTGGCTGCCCTGCTGTTGCGCGCGGCCGACCTCGGTGTGGAGCCGGCTGTACTGGATGCGTTGCGCACCAACGTGCATGCGATGTGTGTCGGCCCGATCACCGCTCGCCCGCTGGTCCGCCTCGGCGTGCCCACCTCTGCCCCGGAACGCATGCGGCTGGGCGCCCTGGCCCGCCACATCACCGATGAGTTGCCGCTACTGCAGTCGCGGCGGATGCGGGTAGCCGGGCATCTGCTGGAGATCCGCGGCACCTGCGTGCTGGTCGACGACGTGGTCAAGGAACTGCCGCCGGCCGGGATGGCCACCATCCGCGCTCTTGCTCACCGGCCGGGCTCGGTGGTGTCGCGGCAAGACCTTCTCAACGCCCTGCCGGGCAGCGGCACCGACACCCACGCCGTCGAGACCGCGGTGCTGCGGCTACGAAATGCGCTGGGTGACAAAAACATCGTGTCGACCGTGGTCAAGCGGGGATACCGGCTGGCCGTCGACGAGTACCCGATGGGAGTGTCATGAATCGCGATGTCTCCGCAGTGCTGGTGGCCCACGGCACCCGTAAACCCGGCGGTGTCGACATGATCGGCCAACTGGCCGAAGGTGTCTCGGAACTGCTGGATCGCCAGGTCCATGTGGCGTTCGTCGATGTGCTCGGGCCGACACCGTCAGAGGTACTCGATCGGCTGCCCGCCGACCGGCCCGCCGTCGTGGTACCGGCCTTCCTGGCCGGTGGCTACCATGTCCGCGCCGACGTGCCTGCCCACGTCGCGGCCAGCACGCACCCGGCCGTCACGGTGACCCCGCCACTGGGCCCGTCCCATGGCACGGTACGCGTGCTTGCCGACCGGCTGCAGGAATCCGGCTGGCGCCCCGGTGATTCGGTGGTCATGGCCGCCGCGGGCACATCGGATCGCAGCGCACAGTCCGACCTGCGGCAGACCGCGGCCATGCTGTCCGCCCTGATCGGCGACCGGGTAGAACTCGGTTATGCCGCCACCGGCGCGCCCACGGTGGCCGAAGCGGTGCAGGTGGCACGCGCACATGGCCGCGGGGGACGGATCGCGGTGGCATCCTATCTGCTGGCCGACGGGCTGTTCCAGGACCGGTTGCGCAACTCGGGCGCCGACCTGGTTGCCGACCCGCTGGGCATCCACCCGGGGATGGTCCGGCTGATCGCCAGCCGCTTCCGCCGCGCCGCCGCCGTCCGGTTGTCGGCCGCGGCCTGACCAGCCGATTCGGGTCCGGCCCACCTGCTCGGCTAAGATCGTGCAAATGGCTTCGGTGGGGCAGAGTGAGCGTTTGCGCGCGCAGTTGGTGAGCGCATTGCAGCAGGAAGACCGACCCATGACGACGGCGGAGTTGCGCGATTACGTTCTGCGGCAGGGAAATTCAACCGCCGTCATCGAGTCGGTATATCGCAACCTGACCGTGCTGCAGCGCCGCGGTGACGTGGTACGCCATCCTGGCCCCGGCCGCGACGCCCAGTGGGCGGCCGCCGTCACGCAGCGATCTGCACAAGACCGTCCGGCGTGACCCTGGTCCGGTAGACCGGCAGCGATACCGCCGGATCATCAAGGCAGACGCCGTCATCCAGGGCGAAGGCCTGCTTCTTGATCGGCGTCTGTACGCAGGCCCGACCGGCCCGGTCCCCCACGATGCCACGCGACATCACCGCCGCGCCGGAGAACGGGTCGATGTTGCCCACTGCGTGCAGCGATCCGTCGTCGAGGCGGAACAGGGCTACCTGCACACCGCCGGGCAGCAAGACCCCCGCGCCCCTGTTGGGCAGCAACCGGTTCAGTGGGCATGCCGTCGTCCAGTCCGTATTCTTCTCGGCGGCAATTTCTTTGAGATCATCGGTGATGGTCATTTCGCGTCCTCCTGCGGCGTGAACTTCGGCATACCGATGGCGACGGGCACCTTGCGTCCCGAGGACTCGGTGAACTCGATGGTCGGGTCGGCCACCTCGGGGGCGTTGACGAAGGACACGAAGCGCGAGAGCTTTTCCGGATCGTCCAGGACGCCCTTCCATTCGCAGGCGTAGCCGGCCACGTGCCGGGCCATCGCCTCCTCGAACTCGGCGGCCAGGCCGAGGGAGTCGTTGCAGACGACGTCGCGGACGTGATCCAGTCCGCCGTCGAGCGCCTCCAGCCACGGTGCGGTCCGCTGCAGCCGATCGGCGGTGCGGATGTAGTACATCAGGAACCGGTCGATGTAGCGGATCAGCGTCTCGTCGTCGAGATCGCCGGCGAGCAGCTGGGCGTGCCGGGGCGACATCCCGCCATTACCACACACATACAGATTCCAGCCCTGCTCGGTGGCGATGATGCCGACGTCCTTGCTCTGCGCCTCGGCGCATTCTCGGGCACATCCGGAGACCGCCATCTTGATCTTGTGCGGTGCGCGCAGACCACGGTAGCGCTTCTCGATCTCGACGGCCATATCGACCGAATCCTGTTGCCCGTAGCGGCACCAGGTGCTGCCGACACAACTCTTGACGGTGCGCAGCGACTTACCGTACGCGTGCCCGGACTCCATGCCACCCTCGACCAGACGCCGCCAGATCTCGGGCAGCTGGTCCACCCGGGCACCGAACATGTCGATGCGCTGGCCGCCGGTGATCTTCGTGTACAGGTCGAAGTCCCTGGCGATCTCGCCGATCAGGATCAGCTGCTCGGGGGTGATCTCACCACCGGGTGATCTCGGCACCACCGAGTAGCTGCCGTTCTTCTGGATGTTCGCCAGGAAATGGTCGTTGGAGTCCTGTAGTGACGCCTGCTCGCCGTCGAGCACATGGTCGGAGCTGGTGGACGCGAGAATCGAGGCGACGGTGGGCTTGCATATATCGCAGCCCTTTCCGGTGCCGTACTTCTCGATCAATCCGGAGAACGTGCGGATCTCGGTCGCCCGGATGAGTTCGAACATCTCGGCGCGGGAATGGCTGAAGTGCTCACAGAGAGCCTTGGACTGCTCGACGCCCTCGGCCTCCAACAGCTGTTTGAGCAGCGGCACGCAGGAGCCACAGGACGTGCCGGCCAACGTGCACTTCTTCAGACCGGCGACATCGGTGCAACCACCGCAGATGGCCTCCTTCAGATCGCCCTTGGTGACGTTGTTGCAGGAGCAGATCTGCGCGATATCCGGCAGCGCGCCGATTCCCAGTGCACCCGCACCGCCGTCGCCTGCAGGTGCGATCAACGACAGCGGGTCGCCGGGCAGTTCACTGGCCACCATCGGGCGCAGCACCCCATAGGAGGAGGCATCGCCGACCAGGATCCCGCCCAGCAGGGTTTTGGCGTCATCGGAGAGCACCAGCTTGGCGTAGGTCTGCTTCACCGGATCGTTGACGACGACATCGAGGCTGTTGGGTGTGCGGCCCTGCGCGTCACCGAAGCTGGCGACGTCCACGCCGAGCAGCTTGAGCTTGGTCGACATGTCGGCCTCGCCGAATTCGGCGGCGCCGCCCAACAACCGATCTGCGACCACCTCGGCGCTGGTGTAACCCGGGCCGACCAGACCGTAGCAGCGGCCATCGATGGCGGCGACCTCGCCGATAGCGTAGATATCGGGATCACTTGTCACACAAGCACGGTCGGTCATCACACCGCCACGCTGGGCGATGTCCAGGCCGGCGGCGCGCGCCAGTTCGTCGCGGGGGCGCACGCCGGCGGCGAAGACGACGACGCCGGCGTCGATGCTGGTGCCGTCGTTGAGGGTGAGGCGCACGGCATCGTCGTCCTGGGACTTGCGCAGTGGCTTGTTGCGCTGCGCCGGCGCGATGGTCTCGGTGCCGACACCGGTGTGCACCTCGATACCGAGGCTGCGGATCATCCGATTCAGCAGGGCGCCCCCGGCCGGATCGAGCTGCGCGGCCATCAGATGCGGCGACATCTCCAGCACGTGGGTCTGCAAACCGAAGGCGCGCAACGCATTGGCCGCCTCCAGCCCGAGCAGCCCGCCGCCGATGACCACCCCGACAGGTGTCTTCGACTTCGCCGCGGCGAGCGAACCCGCGCGGATGGCATCCAGGTCGTCCAGGGTTCGGTAGACGTGACAGTGTGGCAGGTCATGCCCGGGCACCGGCGGCACGAAGGCGTACGAGCCGGTGGCCAGCACCAGCGCGTCATAGCTCAGGCACTGCCCGTCGACGGTGGTCACCGTCTTGGCTTCCCGGTCGATGGCCTTGGCGGGCAAGCCAAGCCGCAGCGCCACGGCGCTGTCGCCGGCATAGTCATTGCCGGGCAGCGCCAGCTGCGCGCGGTCCCAGTGCTCGGTGTAACCGGTCAGACCGACGCGGTCATAGGCCGCGTCGGCCTCCTCGGCGAGCACCGTGATCCGCCAGACGCCCTCGGTGTCGCGGGCCCGCAGGGCCTCGACGAAGCGGTGTCCGACCATGCCGTGTCCGACCACGATCACATGCTTGGCTGCCTTCATACCGGAGACGGTAGAAAGCCGATATTGCCGCAATGTGCCCTCGTGTGAAGTGACCGTCACGGCTTCCTCACATGTCCGGCGCGGAACGTGTGAGTGCTTCGCTGACGGCGAACGCCCAGTTGGAACTTAAGCGCCACCGACTCAAGTTCTCTTGTAAGAGGGCCGGCGCAGGGCTGGTCACCGACACCATCAGCACAAGGAACAGGAGACGATCCCGATGAGCAGCACCCCCGTACGCACCCGCCCCGCGTCGCCGGTCGACGTCTGGCTGCGTGATTTCTTCGGCAACCCCGCACCGGTCTCGGCGGACTTCCATCCCGCCGCCGAGGTGGTCCGCGACGGTGACGACGCCGTCGTCCGCCTCGAACTGCCCGGCTTCAGCACCGAGGCCGTCAGCGAGGACGTGCACGTCGAACTCGACCGCGGACAACTGGTGATCCACGGAGAGCGTCGCGACGAGCATTCCGAGGGCCGCACCCTTTCCGAGGTCCGCTACGGCGCGTTCCGCAGGTCGTTCAAGGTGCCCGCGCAGGTCACCGGCGAGGCCGTCGCCGCCTCCTACGAGGCGGGGGTGCTGACCGTCCGGGTGGCCGGCGTGTACGCCGGTACCGAGCCCCAGCGCATCACCATCACCGCCAAGTAGGCGGCACGAAACGAGGCCCCGCGAGATGTCGCGGGGCCTCGCCGTGTTCCATCTCTGTCGGGCAGGACCTACTTCCAGGGGTTGACGAGCTCGGTGATGCGGCTCGTCAGCGCGCCCTGCAGGAACGGCCCGAAGCTGATCCTGCCCACACCCAGTGGCCCGAACCGCGCCGGGTCGTCCTGGCCCGGCAGCGCGATCGCGTTGACCGGCAGCGGTAACGCCTCGACGAGGCGACGATAGGTGTCGTCATCGTGACGCCCCACCGGATACAGACTGTCCGCCCCCGCGTCGGCGGCCAGCCTGAGCTTGTGCACCGCGCGGTCGAACCGGTCGGCCTCGTCACCGACCTGCCGCAGGAACAGATCGGTGCGCGCATTGATGACGACGTGTACGCCGGCGGCGTCGGCGGCCTTGCGCAGGTCCCCGACCAACGCGGCATGGTCGTCATCGGACCGGATGCGGCCACCCTCGGAATGCACGGTGTCCTCGATGTTGAGTCCGACCGCGCCCGCCGACAGCAGCCCCTCGATCAGCCGTGCCGCCGACTCGCCGTAGCCGGATTCGATGTCCACCGAGATCGGGACATCGACCGCGCCGGTGATCTGGGCGACCCGGGTGACCAGATCGTCGTAACTCATCCCCTCCCCGTCGGGCTTGCCGACGGAGTTGGCGACCGGGTGGCTGCCCACGGTCAACGCCGCGAAACCCGCGTCTACCACGGTCTTTGCCGACCAGGCGTCCCATACCGTCGGCAAGATCGCGGGGTCGCCGGGGCGGTGCAGCGCCAGCAGTGCAGCCGCCTTCTGCTTGAGGTCGTCGTTCGACATTTCCGAGCCTTTCTGCGATGTAGACGTGATCTGTCTCACTCTCAAGTGCGTGTTGTGGCTAACATCGAATGCGTACTGTGATCCTTGACACCCTTCAGCCCAAGGAGGTCACCCTTGTCCACCACGACCGAGCTTGCCGAACTGCACGAACTCATCGGCAACCTTCGCCGCTGCGTCACATCGCTGCGCGCCCGATATGGCGACGCCCCCGCGATGCGCCGCATCGTCAACGACGCCGAACGCATGCTCAACGATATCGACCGGTTGGACATCGATGCCGCGGAACTGGAGATGCGTGGAGCACCAGCGCACCCCCGCGCCGCCGAGAAGATCACCATCCCCGATCACGACTACTCCAGGGACTTCTGGAGCGGTGTCGATGACGAGGGTCTCGGCGGCAGCCGCTAGACCGCAGGGGTGAAGAGCCCCGACACAACAGAAGAAGAGGGAATCAGTGAGCGCACCGACCTCGAATCCTCAAGGTACCGGCGTCTTCTCACCAACCAGAGCGCGGATCAAGGAGCGCACGCTACGCACCGATGCGTGGTGGAAGTCTCCGCTGATCACCGATCTCGGTTTCGCCGCGTTCGTCATCTACGCGACGGTGCGGGCGTTCATGCAGAACAACTACTACGTCGCCGAGTACGGGTACCTGACCCCGTTCTACTCACCGTGCGTCAGTACCGGCTGCGTGCCCGAGGCCAGCCACTTCGGCCAGTTCCTTCCGGATGTCTGGTGGTTGCCCTACGCGGCGGTGTCCCTGCCGTTCCTGCTGTTGTTCCGGCTGACGTGCTACTACTACCGTGGCGCCTACTACCGTTCGGTATGGCAGTCCCCCACCGCGTGCGCCGTCGCCGAACCGCACGCCAAGTACACCGGTGAGACGCGATTCCCGCTGATCATCCAGAACACCCACCGGTACTTCTTCTATCTGGCCGTGCTGATCTCGGTGATCAACACCTACGACGCGATCATCGCCTTCCACAAGCCCGACGGCGGATTCGGCTTCGGGCTGGGCAATCTGATACTCGTCGTCAACGTGCTGCTGCTGTGGACCTACACGGTGTCCTGCCACTCGTGCCGGCATGTCGCGGGCGGGCGGCTCAAGCATTTCTCCAAGCACCCCGTCAGGTATTGGATGTGGACGCAGATCAGCAAGCTGAACACCCGGCACAAGCTGTACGCGTGGATCACCCTTGGCACCCTGATGTTCACCGACTTCTATGTCATGTCTCTGGCCGCGGGCTGGTTCCCCGACCTGAGATTCGTTGGCTGACAACTCAATTACGGATTAGTGAGGATTTTCAATGGGTGACCTGGAACGGCACACCTACGACGTCGTCGTGATCGGTGCCGGCGGGGCTGGACTACGCGCGGTGATCGAGGCCCGCGAGCGCGGCCTGCGCGTAGCCGTGGTGACGAAATCGCTGTTCGGCAAGGCGCACACCGTGATGGCCGAGGGCGGTTGCGCCGCGGCCATGCGCAATGTCAACACCAAGGATTCCTGGCAGGTGCACTTCGGTGACACCATGCGCGGCGGCAAGTTCCTGAACAACTGGCGGATGGCCGAACTGCACGCCCAGGAGGCCCCGGACCGGGTCTGGGAGCTGGAAACCTATGGGGCACTGTTCGACCGCACCAAGGACGGCAAGATCAGCCAGCGTAACTTCGGCGGCCACACCTACCCGCGGTTGGCGCACGTCGGCGACCGCACCGGCCTGGAGATCATCCGTACCCTGCAGCAGAAGATCGTCAGCCTGCAGCAGGAGGACAAGCGCGAACTCGGCGACTACGACGCGCGCATCCGGGTGTTCCACGAGTGTTCGATCACCGAGATCGTCAAAGACGGCGATCGCGTGGCAGGGGCCTTCGGCTATTACCGCGAGACCGGCAAGTTCGTGCTGTTCGAGGCGCCCGCGATCGTGCTGGCCACCGGCGGGATCGGTAAGAGCTTCAAGGTGTCGTCGAACTCCTGGGAGTACACCGGCGACGGTCACGCTTTGGCGCTGCGAGCGGGATCCGGCCTGATCAACATGGAGTTCATCCAGTTCCACCCCACCGGGATGGTCTGGCCGCTGTCGGTGAAGGGCATCCTGGTCACCGAGGGTGTGCGTGGTGACGGCGGAGTGCTGAAGAACTCCGAGGGCAAGCGCTTCATGTTCGACTACATCCCCGACGTGTTCAAGGGCCAGTACGCCGAGACCGAAGAG
Organism: Arthrobacter sp. SLBN-53; assembly: GCF_006715585.1. Lineage (NCBI taxonomy): Bacteria > Bacillati > Actinomycetota > Actinomycetes > Micrococcales > Micrococcaceae > Arthrobacter > Arthrobacter sp. SLBN-53. The sequence goes on along the minus strand of NZ_VFNN01000001.1, from coordinate 3,165,308 downwards.
GAAGCCGACCAGTGGCTCAAGGACAACGACTCCGCGCGCCGCACCCCTGATCTGCTCCCCCGCGACGAGGTGGCCCGCGCCATCAACGAAGAGGTCAAGGCGGGCCGCGGAACCCCGCACGGCGGGGTGTACCTCGACATCGCATCGCGTATGCCGGCCGAGGAGATCAAGCGCCGACTCCCGTCGATGTATCACCAGTTCATCGAGCTCGCCGAGGTCGACATCACCAAGGACGAGATGGAGGTCGGTCCGACCTGTCACTACGTGATGGGCGGTATCGAGGTCGATCCGGACAGCGGCGGTGCCGCCACGCCGGGTCTGTTCGCCGCCGGCGAGTGCTCGGGCGGTATGCATGGCTCCAACCGGCTCGGCGGCAACTCGCTCTCGGATCTCCTGGTATTCGGGCGGCGCGCCGGTCTCGGCGCTGCCGACTATGTGCGGGCACTGTCCGCGCAGACCCGTCCGACGGTGTCCGAGGATGCACTCAACCGGGCCACCGAGCTGGCGCTGGAACCCTTCGAACCCAAGGCGAACCCGGAGAACCCCTACACGCTGCACGCCGAGCTGCAGGAGTCGATGAACGACCTGGCCGGCATCATCCGCAAGGAGGGTGAGCTCCAGGAGGCGCTGGGCAAGATCGACGAGCTGAAGAAGCGCTACGCCAACGTCGTCGTCGAGGGCGGGCGCGTCTTCAACCCGGGCTGGCACCTGGCCATCGACCTGCGCAACATGCTGCTGGTCAGCGAGTGCGTCGCCAAGGCCGCACTACAGCGCACCGAGAGCCGCGGCGGACACACCCGCGACGACCATCCGCAGATGGACCGCACCTGGCGCAACAAGCTGCTGGTCTGCAAGACCGTCGGCGGGGCGGGCGACAAGCCCGGCGACCCGGTGGTGCCTGACGTCGTCGTCACCCCCGAGGAACAACCGGTGATGCGGCCCGACCTGCTGGCGACCTTCGAACTGTCCGAACTCGAGAAGTACTACACCGATGACCAACTGGCCGCACATCCGGACCGGAAGGGCTGATCATGGCTGCTTACAACGCGAACCTACGGGTATGGCGGGGCGACGAGTCCGGCGGTGACCTGCAGGACTACACCGTCGAGGTCAACGACGGCGAGGTGGTGCTCGACATCGTGCACCGGTTGCAGGCCACCCAGGCCGGCGACCTGGCGGTGCGGTGGAACTGCAAGGCGGGCAAGTGCGGGTCGTGTTCGGCGGAGATCAACGGCCGGCCGCGGCTGATGTGCATGACGCGCATGTCGACCTTCGACGAGAACGAGACCGTCACCATCACGCCGCTGCGAACCTTCCCGGTGATGCGCGACCTGGTCACCGACGTGTCCTTCAACTACGAGAAGGCGCGCCAGATCCCGTCGTTCACCCCGCCGAAGGATCTGCAGCCCGGCGAGTACCGGATGCAGCAGGAGGACGTGAACCGCAGCCAGGAGTTCCGCAAGTGCATCGAGTGCTTCCTGTGCCAGAACGTCTGCCACGTGGTGCGTGATCACGAGGAGAACAAGGAGAACTTCGCCGGTCCGCGGTTCCACATGCGCATCGCCGAACTCGACATGCATCCGCTGGATACCGTCGACCGTCAGGAGATGGCCCAGGACGAGTTCGGGCTGGGCTACTGCAACATCACCAAGTGCTGCACCGAGGTATGCCCCGAGCACATCAAGATCACCGACAATGCGCTGATCCCGATGAAAGAGCGTGTGGCCGACCGCAAGTACGACCCGATCGTCTGGCTGGGCAACAAGCTCTTCAGACGCTAGCCTGCCGCCGACTCTGCGCTCATGGCGCAGAAGTGCGAGTAGCCCGCGCCCTGGGCGCAGAGTCACCGTGGATGAATCACCGCGGCGCGAGACCTGGGCGGCGCTCGACATGAGGCGTACGGTTGGTGACGCAGACCACATCCGTCCGATCAGCGATGAGAAGGCAGCCTCATGTCACATCGAGAAACGATCAGCGTCAACGATATTCGTACCGCCATCCGCGAGCTCACGGTCCGCGCGCAGCTCGCCCGCAAGGAGGGCCGCTCCGGTGATGCCGCCGAACTGGACCGGCGGGTCAGCGGATACCGCGAGCAGCTGGCCGCCAGGCCCTAATTGCCTAGCTTGCGGAAAGTGCTGCGATGGAACACGATCGGCGGCACATCGTGGACGACGATATCGCTGACCTGTAGCACGACGATGGTGTGATCACCGGCGGGCACTTCCTGGGTGATCGTGCTCTCCAGCCACACGCTCGTGCCGTGCACGAACACTGCGCCGGTATCCCGCGACTGGGTCTCCAGGCCGGCAAAGCGGTCGCCGGTCTTGGCTGCCAACGTGCGCGCTGCCGCGTCATGCGACTCGCCGAGCACGCTGATGCCCAGCGACGGCAGATTCTTGAGCTTGGGCCACGTCTCCGACGAGTTCTGCACGCAGAACGACACCAGCGGCGGGTCCAGCGACACCGGCACGAACGTGCTGGCCGCCAGGCCGATCCGCACGCCGTCGACCTCAGCGGCGATGGCGATGACGCCGGTCGGGAAATGCCCGAATGCCTCACGCAGCGAGGCCGGGCTCAGTTCAGTGTCACTCATAACACTTCCATCTTCACATGTAACGGTGCGTCGCGGCGTGATCGGGGTGACCGCGCGCGGTGCCGCCGGGGTGACCGACGACCTCGATCGGCCTGGCCGAACGCGACCGGATACGCCGCCTGCAGACAGGACACCCCCTCATCTTGGCCTCGATCCTCGCCCGGTGCCATGGTCACGCTCAGGCTGACCACAACCTTTGAGTAGCCTGACCCCCATGCCCAACGCGTCCATCCTGACCGTGCTGCGGGACCGCGCTGGTGACACACCTGACGGCCTTGCCTTCACCTTCACCGATTACGACCGTGATCCCGACGGTGTGCCCGAAACGCTGACCTGGGGTCAGCTCTACCGCCGCACCCGCAACCTGGCCGAGGAGATCAGCCAGCACGGCGCCCCCGGCGAACGCGCACTGATCATCGCCCCGCAGGGCCTGCCCTACATCGTGGCGTTCCTGGGCGCCATGCAGGCGGGCTTCATCGCCGTCCCGCTCTCGGCGCCGGTGCCCGGCTCTCACGATGAGCGCACCAGTGCCGTGGTGACCGACACCCAACCGGCGGTGGTACTGACGACGGCCGCGCTGTCGGATATCGCGACCCAGTACGTCGACGACGGGGCCGCGATGACCGCGGTGGTATCGGTGGACACCCTGGACCTCGACGGTCGTGAACCCATCGAGACCGCGGACATCCCCGATCGCCCGGACATCGCCTATCTGCAGTACACCTCGGGGTCCACTCGCGCCCCAGCCGGGGTGATGATCAGCCACGCCAATTTGGTCGCGAACTTCGACCAGCTGATGCCCGATTACCTGGCCCGGTTCGACGGCGTGTTCCCGCCGGGCTGCGCACTGGTGTCCTGGCTGCCCTTCTATCACGATATGGGCCTCATGCTGGGCGTGGCGGCCCCCATCCTTGGCGGCTGCCAGGCCGACCTGATGAGCCCTATCGCCTTCCTGACCCGCCCGGTCCGTTGGCTGCAGGCCATGGCGCGGCATTCCCACGTGGTGACCGGCGGCCCCAACTTCGCGCTGGACCTCACCGCCCGGCGCAGCACCGAAGCCGAGACCGAGGGCCTGAACCTCGGCGGTGTCATCAGCATCATCTGCGGTGCCGAGCGGGTGCACCCGCCGACGGTGGCGCGGTTCACCGATCGGTTCGGTCCGTTGGGTTTCCCGCCGGAAGCACTGATGCCGTCCTACGGTCTGGCCGAGGCGACGGTGTTCGTCGCCAGCGGTAGCCGTGGGCGGGTGCCGGAGGCCGTGGAATTCGACACCGATCAGCTGGCGCAGGGTCACGCGGTCCGCGCACCGGGCGGCACACCGCTGCTGCGCTACGGCCTGCCGGAGTCCTCCCCGCTGGTACTGATCGTCGACGCCGAGACCGGCACGCCGTGCCCGGACGGCAGCGTCGGCGAGATCTGGACGCACGGCGCGAACGTCTCCGCCGGGTATTGGCGCAAGCCCGACCAGACCGGAACGGGTTTCGGCGCAACGCTTGTCGACGGTCCGGCCGATGCGCCGGCGTCGGACTGGCTACGCACCGGGGACCGCGGATTCATCTCCGAGGGAGAACTGTTCATCGTCGGTCGCATCAAGGACATGCTCATCGTGCGCGGCCGCAACCACTACTCCGACGATATCGAGGCCACCGTGTCGGACCTGACCCGCGGTCGGGTGGCGGCGATCGCGGTGGCCGACGAACAGTCCGAGAAACTGGTCACCGTGGTCGAGCTGAAGAATCGCGATCACGGCCTCGATGACCTGAAAAGCACTGTGACCGCCGCGATTTCCCGCGCGCACGGCCTCCAGGTTGCCGATATCGTGTTGGTCGAGCCGGGCTCGATCCCGACCACCACCAGCGGCAAGATCCGCCGCTCGGCGTGTATCCAGTTGTACCGACAGGGGCAGTTCGTCCGGTTGGACGCGTAGCGCCACCCGATGTGGATCACCCTCCTGGTCATGGCTGTCGCGGTCAGCCTGGAGCCCTTCCGTGTCGGCATGTCGGTGGTGATGCTGAATCGGCCACGCCCACAACTCCAGTTGGCCGCCTTCTTGGCAGGCGGCTTCTCCATGGGCCTCGTCGTCGGCGCGGTGGTACTGCTGGTGTTGGATGCCCACCTGCCGGACTCCGCCCGGTTCACGCTGCCCAAGGTGCAGATCGTCATCGGGGTGGGCGCGCTGCTGGTCGCCGCGATCATCGCCGTCACCAAGGGCAAGCCACGCACCCCGCCGGACTGGGTGCGTCGGGCCCTGGACGGGCGCTCGCTGTGGGTGGCCGGAGCGGCGGGGCTTGGCATCGCGCTGCCCTCGGTGGACTATCTGGCTGCCCTTGCCGTCATCGGTGCCGCCGACGTGAGCGTCGGGACCCAACTGGCCGCCCTGCTGGTGTTCAACACCGTGGCCTTCGCGCTGGTCGAAATCCCGCTGATCGCTTACATTCTGGCACCCGAGCGCACCCGGGCCACGCTCGCCGGGTTCAACGACTGGTTGCGCTGGCAGGGCAGGCGCGCGGTGGCGGCACTGGTCGCGGTGGTGGGCCTGGTGCTGCTGGCGGTCGGACTGGCCGGTCTGTAGCTGACGAACTAGGGCTTGGGCGGCGGCTGGTTGTTCAGGACGTACTGCAGCCCGGCCATCAACTGCGATACCGGATCGGCCCCGCCACCGAACGCGGCCTGGGTGGCCGGCGCGGTGACCTCGGCCGGGTCGTACCCGTTCACCGGGTCGACGGTGATCGGCGCCGTCGCCGGATTGTCGTTGCGGGTGTAACCGGCATCGACATAGGGCTGCAGAACCTTGTCCAACTCGATCAGGGTCTTCTGGTCCACGCCGAGATACTTGAACGGCAGCACCAGCGGCAGGTGCTCCTCGGGGATCATGTAGGTCGTCGTGCGTGCTCCGCGCGAGTTCACCGTGGTACGGATGTTTTGCGGCGGAACCATTTTCGGGTTGGTAAAGGCGACGGCGGTGTGCCCGGTGGCCAGACCGACGATGGCATTGGCCACCGAGATCCAGTTGTCCGAGCGCTGCGGCCAGTCGGCGATGCTGTCGTAGGCCGAGACGAACAGGTGGGTGTCGTACTGGCTCTCCACCTCGGGCGGCATCCGGTAATCCAGCGACGGCACGACGCTGCCCACCGGGAAGTTCTGGCTCAGGAAGCTCTCACCGAAGGCGTGCTTGCCGACCGGGTTGCCGTAGGTCGCGAACGCCAGCTGGTCCGGGGGCGGGGCGGTCGGGTCATTGGCCAGCCTGATCTTGACGTCCTCGAGGACTGAGGCGCCCTCGGACAGACCGATCGCCATGCCCGGGCCGCCCTGGCGGATGGCGTTGACCAGGTTGGGTCCGCCGACATCGATGGACTCGCCGTAACTCGGACCGTCGATGCCCAGCCCGGGGAACTGATCGTCCAGACGCCCGATGCCGGGAAACAAGCGCTCCAGGGTGTGGCCCTGAACCTGACCGGCCGGGTAGTCGACGATCTGACGTTTCAGACCGGGGAACCACTCGGCGCCGGTGCGCATGATGTATTCGTCGTAGGGGATGCCGAGCACGTGGGCACCGCCGAGTGCGTAGCCGCGACCCTCGATGGTGCGGGCGTTGCCCGGGCCTGCCGGGCCGGGGACCGCCGGGCTCGGGGCCGGTGGCGGCGGGGGTGGCTCGGCGGTCGCGATCGCGGCGCCCGATGGACCCGTCGCCCCGATCGTCAGGAGGGCGGTGGCCGCCGCGAGAAGTTTCCTCATGCGCTACCGCTCCCTCGTGCCGTGAGTCGAGATGGCCACCAGTTCGCCCGGCCGACCAACGTGGCCATGGCAGGCACGGTGACCGTCCGGACCAGGAAGGTGTCCAGCAGAATGCCGATGCCGATGACGAACCCGCCCTGCACCACAGTACCGATGCTGGAGAACAGCAGGCCCCACATCGACGCGGCGAAGATCAGACCGGCCGCGGTGATGACACCACCGGTCGAGCTGAGGGTGCGGATGATGCCGAATCTGCCCGCCGGGGCCTCGTCCCGCATCCGGGACACCAGCAGCAGGTTGTAGTCGGCTCCGACGGCCACCAACACCACGAACGCCAGTGGCGGCACCGACCAGTGCAGCTGAGAATCGAGGATCACCTGGAACAGCAGGACGCCGAGTCCCAGCGCGGCGAAGTACGAGATCACCACGGAACCAACCAGATACAGCGGTGCGATCAGCGCGCGCAGGAGCAGCATGAGGATGATCAGGACGACGATCACGGTGACGACCACGATGTAGCGGATGTCGTTCTGGTAGTAGTCACGGGTGTCGGCCAGTGCCACCGGGTATCCGCCCATCGACACCGAGGCGTCCGACAGCTCGGTGTTCGGCAACGCGCTGCGCGCGGCGTCCTCGATGACCTTGACCTGATCCATCGCGGCCGGGCTGAACGGGTCGAGCTTGGTGAACACCAGATAGCGCGCCGAATGACCGTCCGGCGACACATAGGCCTTGGTGGCCGCCTTGAAATCCTCCAGCTGCAGGACCTCGGGCGGGATGTTGAACCCCGACATGGCCGGCGAGTTGGCGTTCTCGGCCATGGTCAGCAGGAAGGCCGCGGCCTGGTCCAGCCCGGAGCGCATCAGCTGGATCTGGTCGACGATCTGGTCCACGCCGTCGGCAACCTGCCGGCTGCCGCTGGCCGAACGCTCGGCACCCTGCTGCAGCTGCGCCAGCGTCGCCTCGGCCCCGGCCGGGCTGTCCAGGCCCATCGCCTGCATGGCCTTGGTCAACCGGGTGAACGCGGTGCCGACTTGTTGCAGTGCGGCGTTGAGGGACTGGCGGTCCTGCAACGACTCCAACTGGCCGGCCAGATCCTCGATCTCGTCCAGCGTGCCGTCGTTGCGTGCCGCGGCCAGCCGGGAGAGGTGGATGCGGGTCTGGCTGCACGAGACATCCAGATCGCAGACCACGTTGCCGTGCAGGGCCGCCAACACCGGAGGCACCCAGGCGAACATGTCCCTGGTCGCCATCAGGTTCACGCCCATGGAGTTGCCAAGTCGGTTGATGCTGGCCACCAGCTTGGCCGCCACATCGACGTTCTTGACCAGTTTGTCGCCGCCGTACTGACCGCGCAGCGCGGCGAACGCGTCGACCATCTGTTTGAGACTGCCTGCGATATCGGTGATCTGCCCGCGGACATCGCCGAGGCTGCCCGCCAGGGTGTTCGCGCCACTGGAGAGCCGGTTGAGGTCCTTGGAGCCGTCGCTGATCATCTTGGCGCCATCGGCGAGCCGGGTACCGACGATGCCGGCCTGATAGGTGGCCCGGAACTCCGGCGGTACCGATCCCAGCGGCCGGGTGATACCGGTGACCATCTGGATATCGGGCAGTTGGGTGATGCGCTCGGCGAGCTGCTCCAGATCGGCCAGCGCGGCCGGGCTGCGCAGGTCCTTGTCCGAGTGGATCAGCACATAGGACGGGATCGACTGGTTGATGTCGAAGTGCTTCTCCAGCGCCGCGTAGCCCAGCGAACTCGGCTCCGAATCGGCCACGGATTTGCGGTCGTCATAGTTGAAGGTGGCGAAACCGGACAGCCCGGCCAGCAGGAGCAACACCAGCAGGCTGCCCACCAGATGAGTCCACGGTCGCCGCACGATGCGCGTTCCCGAACGACGCCACAGCCGCGCGGTCAACTCCTTGCGGGGTGCGATCCAGCCCCGGGGGCCCACGAGTGTCAGCAACGCGGGAAGCAGCGTCATCGCGGCCAGGTAGGCCACGAAGACACCGACAGCCGAGGACACGCCGACGGTGGAGAAGATTCCCATCTCGGCGAAGCTGATCGCCAGGAAGGTGAGGCCGACGGTGGCCGCCGACGCCGTGATGACCTTGCCGACCGAACCGAGCGCGGCGCGGACCGCGTCGGTGGAGTCCTCGCCCTTGCGCACGAAGTCGTGATATCGACTTATCAGGAAGACCGCGTAGTCGGTTCCCGCGCCGAAGATGATGGCGCTGAGCAGGATCATCGCCTGGTTGGACACCCCGAGCCCGGTCAGTTCGGACAGCCCGGCCACCGAGGCCTGGGCGATCACCAGGGACATGCCGATCCCCGCCAGCGGGAGCAGCATCGTGACCGGGTTGCGGTAGACGATCAACAGCACCAGCAGCACCAGCACGGCAATGGCGATCTCGATGGGCAGGCGATCGTTCTCGCCCGCGACGGTCAGGTCCGCAACGGTCGCGGCCGGGCCCGCCAGGTGAACCTCCAGCGGGCCGCCCGCGGTGGTCTGCTCGATCAGGTCGGAGACCTGCTTGAACGACTGGTAGGACTGCGGGGTACCCAGCGCTCCGGCCAGACCGACCGGCAGTACCCAGGACTTGTCGTCCTTGCTGGTCAAAGTCGAACGCAGAGCGGGGGTTCCGATGAATTCCTGCAGCATGACGACGTTCTGCTGGTCGTCTCGCAGCGCGTCGACCAACTTGCGATACGTCGCCTCGTGCTCGGGACCGAGACCGTCCTCGTCGGTCAGCACGACCAGCAGAAGATCGTCGGTGCCCGGCTCCTGGAATGCGTCCTGCATCTGGCGGGCGGCGATATTCGACGGCGCGTCACCCGGAAGCATGGACAGCGGATTGCGCTGCGCCATCTCGTTGAGACTGGGGACGGCAAGTGGCAGTGCCACCGCGAGCGCCACCCAGATACCGATGACGGCCAGCGGCCACCGCACCACAAAACCGGCTAACCGACGCACACGTCCCCCACTACTGCCCCTCACCGAACCGGCACACCGGCTTAACCAAAACGACCCCAGTCCCCGGTCTCGGCCACCTGCTCGATCACCGATTTCATCGTCGCGATGTAGCGGGTGACCGATTTCTGGGCGACCTCGTTGTCCGGGAACATGACCGCCATCGCGGTGCCCGCGCCGTAGCGGAACACATACACCGTCAACTGATAGGAGAATCGGCCGTCGGAATAGATGCCGATGTTGTTCGAGTAACCCATCTCGGCCGCCGCGAGAACGGCGTTCAAGGGCGCGGCACCCCCGTGCAGGAAGTTCGACACCGGGAAGTTCGGGCGCGGGTTGTCCAGCCAGGGTGCCAGTTCCAGCACCCGGTAATACGGAACGCGGGCCAGCTCGAGGCCGGTGTCGAAGGACGTCTGCGCCGACCAGGCGGCCTCGGCGAACGTCGTCGCGGCGATCGGCACGGTCAGCGGCACGAGACCGGTGAACCAGCCCTGCGTCATGAAATTGTCCGAGGTCCGTCGGGTGTCGCGCGGTGTCAGACCGTAATACGTTGCCGCGCCGGTCAGCTCATGCTCGACCATGGCGGTACAGGCGTACAGGCCGCCGACGAACCGGACACCGGCGGCGACGCAGGCGGCGTCGAAACGCTCGGTCTGCTCGGCATCGAGCAGCATCTCCCCGACCATATCGGCCACCGTCGGCACCGAGGGATCGCCCAGCGGCAGCGGGAACTCCGGCATGCTGTTGTTGTTGTTCTCGGCGAACTCGATCCAGGCCCGGACTTCGGGCGAATCGACGGTAAGCGCGGCGGTACGTTCGCGTTCCTGTACGCAGAAGTCGTCGAAGTGGCCGGCTTCCGGCAACGGCATGGGCTGACCGGTGGTGGTCAGCGAGGTGTACATGCCGTGCGCCTCGAGCATGGTGATACCGATCAGGGCGGCGTCACCATGGACGTGGTCGATGCTGGCGTAGAAATCGAAATGGTCCTCGCTCTGCACGATCCCGAACGAGAAGCACCCCCACTCCAGCGGCGACGGGATGTCCACGATGTGTTTGCGGGCATCCTCGGTGGTGATCTCACCGTGGACGATGGGCTCGAACTCGATATCGGCCGGTTCGACGATGGTATGCCGCACGATATCGCCGGACCCGTCATAGGCGAACCAGCTGCGATAGGTGTCATGCCTGCGCAGATAGGAGTTCAGCGCGTGGTTCATCGCATCGATATCGCAGACTCCGGGGACCTCGCAGGTGGCGATGATCTGCCGCGAGTAGTCCAACCCCTTGGCGGCCTGCTCGTAGACGCCGCGGATGTGCTGTCCCTGCATATAGCTGACAGGGACCGAGCTGACCGGAGCCTGGCGGGCCTTTGCCATCGCCGCGCTGGTCGGATGCCAGGACGTCACGACACCTGGGGCCGGCGTCCAATCATCGATCGTTCCGATCGTGATCTTCCCGATGTGCAACCTGGTCCCTCCGGATGTCTTTGCGTCGACGGTGAGCGGATGGGCAAAACCGAAGGCGACTTCACGATAGCGGCTGTCGGCACGCGGGGCCGCCCGGCAGGGGCCCTCGACGACGGTCATGAAACCGCGTGCGATAGCACGGTACATGCAATACTGACCGCCGAGTAAGGTACCGGCGGTGAATGCCGGCAGATGAGCGGCAGTGATCGTTGCACAGGCAACCGAGGCCACTGCACGGGGTCTGGATCCTGGCACCCGTATCTCATCATCCACAGTTCATCAGACCGAAGCGGGGAGTACACCTGATGGCCGAGACCGAGCACGCCGAGCCGACCCGATTCGCGATCATCGGCTATGCCGCCCGCCTACCCGGAGCGACCGATGCATCCGCGTATTGGGACGTCCTGCGCAGCGGCCGCGACGCGGTTTCCCCGATCCCGGCGGACCGCTGGGACATCGATGAGTTCTTCGACGCCGATCCAGGAGCGCCGGGCAAGGTCGTCACCCGGCGCGCGGGGTTCGTCGACGACGTGACCGGGTTCGACGCACCGTTCTTCGGCGTGTCGGCCCGTGAGGCACGCCTGATGGACCCGCAGCACCGGCTGCTGCTGGAGACCTCGTGGCGCGCGGTCGAGCATTCGGGTACCGCGCCAACGGCATTGGCCAACACCAAGACCGGCGTGTTCGTCGGGCTGTCCACGCACGACTACCTGGCCATGGCCTCCTCGGAGCTGAACTATCCCGAGGTCGAGGCGTACCTGGCCATCGGCACCTCGGGCGCCGCCGGAGCCGGGCGGATCAGCTATCGGCTCGGTCTGCACGGCCCGGCCGTCACCGTCGACACCGCCTGCAGTTCTTCCCTGGTGGCCATCCACCAGGCCTGCCAGGCCCTGCAGTTGGGCGAATGCGACATGGCGTTGGCCGGTGGCGCGAACGTGCTGCTGAGCCCGGCCACCATGATCACGTTCTCGCAGTCCCGGATGCTCGCTCCCGACGGCAAGTGCAAGACGTTCGACGCCGCTGCCGACGGATACGTCCGCGGCGAGGGGTGCGGTGTCATCGTGATCAAGCGCCTTGAGGACGCGGTGCGCGACGGCGACCGGATCCGCGCCGTGATCCGCGGCAGCGCGGTCAACCAGGACGGCGCCTCGGGTGGCCTGACCGTTCCCAACGGCGTCGCCCAGCAACGCGTCATCTCCGAGGCGCTGCACCGCGCCGGCGTGGCACCCGGGGATATCGATTACCTGGAGGCGCACGGCACCGGCACGTCCCTCGGCGATCCCATCGAGGTCCAGGCCGCCGCGGCCGCCCTCGGCAAGGACCGCGATCAGCCGCTGCTCATCGGCTCGGCCAAGACCAACATCGGCCACCTGGAGGCCGCCGCCGGAATCGCCGGGGTGCTCAAGGTGGTCTTGGCGCTGGAGAACCAGGAGTTGCCCAAGCACCTGAACTTCCAGCACCCGTCCCCGCACATCCCGTGGGACCGCATCCCGGTCCGCGTCGTCGAGGAGGCGACCGCCTGGCAGCGCTCGGACCGGCCGCGACTGGCCGGGGTCAGCTCGTTCGGCTTCTCCGGCACCAATGCCCACGTCATCCTCGAGGAAGCGCCCGCAACCGTGCCTGCCGGGACCGCCGCCGGCGACGACCGGCGGTTCATGGTGCTGCCGCTGTCCGCGCGCACACCTGCCGCGTTGGTCCAGGCCGCCGAGGAGTACCGCAACTGGCTCGGTGAGCACCCCGAGGCCACGCTGGCCGATGTCTGCCTGACCGCCGGCGCCGGCCGGGCCCACCTCGAGCACCGGGCCGCGCTGGTGGTCAACTCATTGGAATCGGCCCGCGAACTGCTCGGTGCATTGGCCGACGACCGCCCCGCGCCGGGTCTGGTGCGCGGTGACTGCGTCGACGCGCCCAAGACCGCGTGGTTGTTCCCCGGACAGGGCAGTCAGTACGCCGGGATGGCACGGCAGCTCTTCGAGACCGAGCCGGTCTTCGCCGACACCATGACCCGCTGCGCGGATGCACTCGACATCCCGTTGCTCGACCTGATCTTCGACGCCCCCGAGGGTGACGCGACGATCCGGCTGACCCAGTACGCCCAGCCCGCGATCTTCGCGGTCGAGATGGGCCTGGCCCGGCTGTGGGAATCCTGGGGCCTGCAACCCGATATCGTGCTCGGCCACAGTGTCGGCCAGTATTCGGCGGCCTGCGTCGCCGGCGTCTTCAGCATGGAGGACGGCATCCGACTGCTCGCCGAGCGTGGCCGACTGTTCGGTGAGCTGCCCGCCGGTGGTCGGATGGCAGCCATCTTCGCCGATCCCGACAGGGTCGAGCGCCTGGTCGATCAGTATCCGAGCCTGTCGGTTGCCGCCTACAACGGCGCGAACACCGTACTATCCGGTCCCGCAACAGATCTGGAGAAGGCGATCGCCGGGCTGGCCGACGCCGGCGTGCGTTGCGACTGGCTCGACACCAGCCACGCGTTCCACTCCGCACTGCTCGACCCGGCGCTGGACGCCTTCGAGTCATTTGCCAATCAGTTCGAATACAAGGCGCCGCAGCGGATTCTGGTGTGCAATCGCACAGGGTCCGCGCTCGGCAGGACCGCAAAGCTCGACGGCGCCTACTGGCGTAGGCACGCCCGGCAGCCGGTCGAATTCGCCAAGAGCGTGGCCACATTGGCCGAACTCGGATGCGCGGTGTTGCTGGAGGTCGGCCCGCAGCCGGTGCTGACCGCCGCCGCCATGCGCGCCTGGCCGGATCCGACCCACACGCCGCGGGCGATCGCCTCCATGCGCCAGAACGGCGCCGATCATCGCCAGGTCATCGACGCATTGGCCCAGGCCTACGTCGCCGGGCACCTACCGAATTTCGATGCCGTGGTGCACCGACCGGCGCACAAGCTCGACCTGCCCACCTATCCGTTCCAGCACCGCCAGTACTGGTTCAAGGACAAGCAGGCCGACAAGGGTCGGACGGGTTGGACCGACGACGCCCCGCGCACCGAGGCCGTTCGCCTGCTCGAAGACGGTCGAATCGCCGAACTGGCCGCGCTGCTCGATGGATCCGATGCCAGTCAGGCAACCATGGATGCCCTGAGCAAGCTTGCCGCACAGCACAATCGGCAGCGTGACGCGCAGTCGATCAGCGATGCCCGTTACGAGATCCGTTGGCAGCAGGGTGGCGCAAGCTCCGCGGCGGCACCGGACGCCGCCTGGGTGCTCATCGGTGACGACACGGCGGCCATCGCCGGGCTTGTCGATGCCGTGGCGGCCATGGGCCACCGGCACCGACTGGTGGCACTCCCGGTCTCCGACGCCGACGAGCAACGCCTGGTGACCGATCTGGCCGCGGCGGTACAGGACGAACCCGAGGTGCGCATCCTGCATGTCGCCGCCTTGGACTCCCACACCGTCCCGTCGATGCAGACCCTGCTGCGGATGCAGCACCGGGTCCTCGACGGAACCCAGCGGTTGTTCCGTGCGGCCGCCACCGCCGGGGTGCGCACACCCATCTGGACCGTGACGCGGCAGGCACAACGGGTCGCCGAAGGCGATGCGGTGGCCCCCGAACAGACCCTGCTGTGGGGTTTCGGCCGCGCGGTCGCCCTCGAGTATCCCCAGGTGTGGGGTGGGCTCGCCGATGTGAGCGGAGATGCCCAGGAGTGGGCGGAACTGATCCGCCAGATTCCCGGCCTGCCCCGCGGTGAGGACCAGATCGTTCTCCGCGGTCGCCAGGTCTGGGTTCCGCGCCTGGTCCGGCGCACCGGTCAGCCCAACCCGAAGCCGCTGGAATTGCGTTCCGAGGCAACCTATCTGATCACCGGCGGGTTGGGCTCACTCGGTCTGGAGATCGCCGCGCACCTTGCCGCGCACGGCGCCAAGCAGCTGGTACTGACCAGCCGGCGCGCCCCGAACGAGGCCGCGCAGAAGCGCATCGCCGATATCACCGCCACGCACGGGTGTGCCGTGCGAGTGATGACCGCCGATGTCGCCAACCCGCACGACATCGCCCACCTGATCGCGACGGTGCGAGCCGAGTTGCCGGCACTTGCGGGCATCGTGCACGCCGCCGGCGAGAACAGCACGACACCGCTGGCCACCCTGGAGGCCGCCGAGTTGGATCGGGTGTTCGGCGGCAAGGTCTGGGGCGCCTGGTATCTCAGCGAAGCCGTCGAGGGTCTGCCGCTGGACTTCTTCGTCTCCACATCCTCGATCTCCTCGGTGTGGGGCAGCTATGGCCAGAGCGCGTACGGCGCGGCCAATGCCTTCCTCGACGGTCTGACGTGGCGGCTCCGCGAGCAGGGTATCGCCGGTTACAGCGTGAATTTCGGACCGTGGGCGGCCGGCATGGCCGACCCGCAGGCGCGCGCACAGCTGGAACGCCGAGGGGTACGCACTCTGCCTCCGGCCGATGCGCTGGCCGGCCTGGCCGACGTATTGGTCGGTGCGAGCGTGCAATCCGTGCTCGCCCGCGTCGATTGGTCGAAGTTCCTTCCGGTGTACCTGCAGACCGGCTCGCGTGCGCTGCTGGCCGAGGTGGCCCGCGAGGTGCCCGACTCGGTGAGCGCACCGGCCCGTTCCTCGGGTGCCACCCCGCTGGTCGGTCAGCTCAGCACCGCACCGGTACAACAGCGCAAGAAGATCGTGCTGGAGTACCTGCGCAACGCGGTCGCAGAGGTGACCCAGGTCGATGCCGCCGATATCCGTGAGGAGGCCGGGTTCTTCGACCTCGGTATGGACTCACTCATGGCGGTCGAACTGCGGCGCCGACTGGAAGGCGCAGTGGGCCAGGAACTTCCGGCGACACTGGCGATGGATTACCCGCGCCTGTCCGATGTCGCCGACTACCTGCTCGGCGACGTGCTCAAGCTCAAAGACCGGTCGGATGCCCGCACCGAGGCGCAGCCGGTCTCGCTGGCGTCGGCGGCCACCGACGAACCGATCGCGGTCATCGCGGTCGCCTGCCGGTTCCCGGGCGCACCGGATCCCGACGCATACTGGGAACTGCTCTCCGGCGGAGTCGATGCGATCAGGGAAATCCCCGAGGACCGGTTCGACGTCGACGAGTTCTACGACCCCGATCAGCAGACGCCCGGCAAGATCTACACCCGCAACGGCGGATACCTCGACAGCGTCGACACATTCGACCCCGAGTTCTTCGGTATCTCCCCCCGCGAGGCGATGTGGATCGACCCACAACAGCGGCTGATGCTCGAAATCGCCTGGGAGGGACTCGAACGCGCCGGGTACGCCCCGTCGTCCCTGCGCGGCAGCCGAAGCGGTGTGTTCGTCGGCGTCGGCGCCAACGAGTACTCGCACCTGCTCTCGGGCGATTCGGTGGAAAACCTTGAGGCCCACTTCATCACCGGTAATGCGCTGAACGCCATCGCCGGCCGCGTCGCCTTCACCCTGGGCCTGGAGGGCCCGGCCATGGCGGTGGATACCGCCTGCAGTTCATCGCTGGTCGCCGTCCACCAGGCCGCCCAGGCCCTGCATTCCGGTGACTGTGATCTGGCCCTGGCCGGCGGGGTGAATGTCCTGCTCAGCCCGGCCTCCATCGTGGCGGCATCGCAGGCCCGGATGTTGTCGCCGGACGGTCGCTGCAAGACATTCGACGCCGCCGCCGACGGGTACGTCCGCAGTGAGGGTTGCGGTGTGCTGGTGCTCAAGCGGCTCTCCGATGCCCAGCGCGACGGGGACCGGATCTGCGCGGTGATCCGCAGCAGCGCGGTCAACCAGGACGGCGCCTCCAGCGGTCTGACGGTCCCCAATGGTGGTGCCCAGCAACGTCTCATCGCGTCCGCCCTGGACCGCGCCGGTCTCGGCGGCGGTGACGTGGACTACCTTGAAGCGCACGGCACCGGCACTCCGCTGGGTGACCCGATCGAGGTGCAGGCGGCCGCGGCCGCGTACGGACGTGGCCGTGACGCGCACCGGCCGTTGTTGATGGGTACCGCCAAGACCAATATCGGGCACCTGGAGTCCGCGGCGGGCGTCGCGGGACTCATCAAGGTCGTGCTCTCGATGCAGCACGAGATGCTGCCGAAGACCTTGCACTTCAGCAATCCGTCTCCGCACATCCCGTGGGACGTCCTGCCTGTCAAGGTTGTCGACGAGGCGACCCCGTGGCACACCGACGGTCGTCCGCGGCGCGCCGGGGTCAGCTCGTTCGGCTTCACCGGCACCAACGCCCACGTCCTGCTCGAAGAGGCGCCTGCCGCGCTGCCCGCCGAACAGGCTGTCGAGCCCGAGGCCACGGCCAGGGAGGCGCTGTGCGTTCTGCCGCTGTCGGCCAGGTCGGCGGCGGGATTGACCGCGTTGGCACAGCGGTACGGGGGCTGGCTTGCCGCCAACCCCGATGCCGAACTCACCGATGTGGCCTTCACCGCGGGCGCGGGACGGTCGCACTTCGAGCACCGCGCGGCGGTGGTGGCCAGCTCCACTGCCGAGGCCAAGATGCTGCTGGAAGATCTGGTGGCCAACCGGCTGCGACCGGGAGTGGTGCGCGGCGAGTGCGCCGATCCCCCGACGACCGCCTGGTTCTTCCCGGGCCAGGGCAGCCAGTACCCCGGCATGGCGCGCGAACTCTTCGACACCGAACCGGTTTTTGCCGATACCGTGCGAAGTTGCGCGCAGGCCGTCGACGGGATCCTGCCGCAGCCGCTTCTCGAGGTGCTGTTCGGATCGGGCCGCGAGGCGGCCGAGACGCTCAAGCACACCTCGTTCGCACAGCCGGCGATCTTCGCCGTCGAAATGGGGCTGGCCCGGCTGTGGCAGTCCTGGGGTATCGAACCGGACGTGGTGCTCGGGCACAGCGTCGGTCAGTACGCGGCGGCCTGTGTCGCAGGGGTGTTCAGCCTCGAAGACGGTGCCCGGCTGATCGCCGAGCGCGGGCGCCTTTTCGGCAGCCTGCCCGCAGGCGGCCGGATGGTGGCGGTGTTCGCCGATCCGCAGTACGTCGAACGCGCCGCCGAAGCTTTCCCGCGGGTGTCGGTCGGGGCCTACAACGGCCGCAACACGGTGCTGTCGGGTCCGGGCGAGGATCTGGAGCAGATCGTCACCAATTGCAGTCAGGAGGGCGCGCGCTGCACCTGGCTGGAGACCAGCCACGCGTTCCACTCCGAGTTGCTGGACCCGGTTCTCGACGAGTTCGAGTCGTTCGCAGCGCAATTCGAGTATGCGGTGCCGTCTCGACCGTTGGTGTGCAACCGCACCGGCGCGGTGCTCAGCGCCGAGACCCCGATCGACGCGCTGTACTGGCGCCGGCATTCCCGCCAGCCGGTGCAGTTCACCGAGAGTGTGCGCACGGTGGCCGCGTTGGGCTGCACGGTGCTCATGGAGATCGGGCCGCAGCCGATCCTGACCGCGGCCGCCCTGCAGTCCTGGCCCGAGTCGGCGGCCACGCCGCGGACCATCGTGTCGCTGCGCAAGGGGGCCAACGCGCAGCGTCAGGTCGCCGACGCGCTGGCCACCGCCTACATCAGCGGCCACCGTCCGGACTTCTCGGCCCGATTCCACAGCCCGGCACACCGACTCGAGCTGCCGACCTACCCGTTCCAGCGGCGCCGCTACTGGCCCAAGGCGTCGGCGATCCTGAGTTCCGGCGGCACCGCCGCCTCGGGGATCCTCGGCAGCCCCAAGGATCTGGCGTCCGGGGACACCGTCTACAGCAATGTGTTCTCGGTGAAGACCCAGCCGTGGTTGGCCCATCACGTCATCTACGGGACCGTCGTGGTTCCCGGCGCCACCTACGCGTCGATGGCCCTGGCGGCCGCCGGCGCGCCGGCGCGGGTGAGCGATGTCTACTTCTACGAGCCGATCATCCTGCCGGACAAGGCGGCCCGTGAGGTGCAGCTGACCCTGCGCACGGTCGAGGACGGCTGGAAGTTCCAGGTGCACTCCCGGCCGTACGGGGTACGCGAGGCCGAATGGTCGCTCAACGCCGACGGCACGTTGACCTCCGGTGTCGACATCGACCAGCCGGACGAGTCGACGGCCGCGCCCGACGAGGCCATCGAGCACATGAACAGGACACGTCCGCAGGAATTGTTCGACATCTTCAACGATCTCGAACTGGCATGGGGCCCGACGTGGTCCAGCTCGCTGCGCTCGCTGTGGGTGGGTGATGGCGAAGCCATCGGCGATGTGTCCGTCGGCGATGAGCTCGCCGAGCATCTCGGCAGCGAACCGATCCACCCCGTGTTGCTCGATCTGTGCACCGGTGTCGCGTTCCCGTCGTTCCCGGCCGTACTGGCCGCCGAACAGGGCATTCACGATCTGTTCCTGCCGCTGCGATACGGGCAGGTCCAGCTGGCGGCCAAGATGCCGAACCGGTTCTACTGCCGGGCTCGTTGGCATGAAGGTCCGCTCAACAGCGAAACATTGGTCTTCGACCTGGATTTCGTCGATCGCGACGGTCGCGTCCTGGGTGGTATCCGCGAGTTCACCGTCAAGCGGGCACCGCGTGAAGCCTTGTTGCGTGGCCTCGGTGGTGACTCGACCAGGTTGCTCTACACCCTCGGCTGGCATGAGGGCGCGGCACCGGAATCGGCCACCGAAGACACCGCGGGGACCTGGCTGATCGCCGGATTCGACGAGCTCGCTGCCCACCGGCCCGGTGCGGTCACCATCGATACACCCACGGACCCGCAGGCCTGGCAGCAGGCCTTCGGTGCGGCCGCCGAGCGTGGTTCCGCGGTCGCCGGGATCGTCTGGCGCAGCCGGACTTCGGCGCAATCCGACGAGACGACCGCAGAGCTGGCCGTTCGGCTCGAGGCCGAGGTGAGCGCGCTGCTCGCGGCCACCCAGACGGCGCTGGCCGAGCAGAACAGCACCCTGGCGGGCGGTGTGTGGATCCTCACCGACGGCGCAGTGGCCACCGAACCCGGTGAGCCGGTCGATCCGGTGCAATCCGCGCTGTGGGGATTCGGGCGCACGTTGATCGCCGAACAGCCGATGTTGCGGGTCCGGATGATCGACGGGGACGTCTCGGCGGACAGCTGGTTGCCCGCGGCGCTCGGCACGCCGGTCACCGAGCCGGAGATGGCCGTGCGTCAGGGCCGCTTCCTGGTGCCACGGCTGTTGCACTGGGCGCGCAACGGCTACCTGCCGATGCCGCGGTCGGAGGACTTCGTCCTGGCACCGACCGAACGCGGCGCGATCGACAACCTGCGCCTGACCGAGAAGGACGTGACGGCACCCGAGCCCCACGAGGTGCAGGTCCGGATCGAGGCGGCCGGGCTGAACTTCCGTGACGTGCTCAACGTGCTCGGCCTGTACCCGGGAGATCCGGGGCCGATCGGCGGCGACCTGTGCGGCGTGATCACCGAGGTGGGCGAGGACGTCACCGAGTTCGAGGTCGGGCAACGGGTGTTCGGCTCGATGCAGGGAGCCTTCGCCAGCCGGCTCAACGTGCCTGCGCAGCTACTGGCGACCGTGCCCGACGGCATCAGCTCGGTCGACGCCGCAACCATTCCCGCGGCGGCGCTGACGGTGCGACTGGCCTTCGACTGGGCTCAGATCAAACCGGGCGACAAGGTGCTCATCCACGCCGCCAGCGGTGGTGTGGGCCTGGCGGCGGTACAGATGGCTCGCCAGCACGGTGCGACGGTGTTCGCCACCGCGAGCACCTACAAGCGGGCGAAGCTGCGGGCCATGGGCGTCGAGTACGTGTACGACTCGCGCACCGTCGATTTCGCCGACCAGATCCTGGCCGACACCGATGGCGCCGGTGTGGATGTGGTGCTCAACAGCCTGACCAACGACGGCTTCATCGAGGCGACGGTCCGGGCGACGGCATTGGGCGGGCGTTTCGCCGAGATCGCCAAGCGCGATATCTGGACCCCCGCCCAGATGGCCGCGGTGCGTCCGGATATCGACTACGAGATCATCGCGTTGGACGTGACGATGATGAGCGATCCCGACCACATCCAGCGTCTGATGTCCGAGGTGTCCGATGGTCTGGCCGATGGCGTGTGGGCGCCGGTGCCCGCCGAGGTCTACCCGCTGACCGAGGCCAGGACCGCCTTCCGCCGCATGCAGCAGGCGCGTCATATCGGCAAGATCGTCATCCAGATGCCCAAACCGCTGCAGCCGCAGGGTGACCGGACCTACCTGGTGACCGGCGGCCTCGGTGCGCTCGGTCTGCACACGGCCGGCTATCTCGCACAGCTCGGCGCAGGCGATATCGTGCTGACCAGTCGCCGCAGCCCCGACGCGGAGACCCAGCAGGCGATCGATGCCATCACCGAGCGCTACCACTGCCGGGTGCACGTCTTCTCGGCCGATATCGGCGACGAAGCCGAGGTGGCGGGGGTCCTGGAGCGCATCCGGCGGGAGCTGCCGCCGCTGGCCGGCGTCGCTCATCTGGCCGGCGTGCTCGATGACGCTGTGCTGCCGGACCAGAACCTGGACCGGTTCCGGAAGACCCTGGGCCCCAAGGCGTATGGCGCCCATCACCTGCACCGGTTGACCGCGGGCGAGGATCTGGACTTCTTCATCCTGTACTCCTCGGCCTCGGCGGTGCTCGGCTCACCGTCACAGTCGAACTATGCGACCGCCAATGCGCTGCTCGACGGGCTCGTCGCGCAGCGCCGGGCAGCCGGGTTGCCGGCCACCGCGGTGAACTTCGGCCCGTGGGGCCATGGCGGGATGGCCAGTTCACAGGCCGCGGTGGCCAACTTGAGCGCGCAGGGCATGATGCCGCTGGAGCCCTCGGCCGCGTTGGCCGCCCTCGGTGAGGCGATCCGGCACGGCGTCGGGCAGTCCACGGTGCTCAAGGCGAACTGGCAGCGGACCGCAAAGATGCTCGGCGGTATCCGTCCGCCGTTGCTGGATCAGGTTCTGCCCAGCGGTGATTCGGCCGGTGGTGGCGACAGCGAGTTGCTCCGGCAGCTCCAGGAGCTACCGGTGGCCGCGCGTGCGGGATTCGTCACCGAGTTCCTACAGCGTGAGGTGCAGGGCTTCCTGCGCCTGGCACAGCCGCCGGCGGCGACCAGCCGGTTCCTGGATCTGGGCACCGACTCGCTCATGGCGGTCGAGCTGCGCAACCGGTTGTTCGGGCAGTTCGGCGGCAAGTTCGACATCAGCCCGACGGCGGTGTTCGACTATCCGACGATCGGTGAGCTCGGCGAGCATCTGGTCTCGCAGCTTCCCGATGCCGAGGCTCCTGCCGAATCCGAGGCCAAAGCCGGCTGAGGTGCGCGTGCAGCGGGGTTCAGCTCGGGTGAACCGACCTGGACCTCGCTGCGCGTCGTGACGTACCTGATTTCAGCCGGCGCACCGGGCACTCCGTCCCGGCTGCAACCAGGTAGGTGGTGAGACCGATTCACCTACCTCGGTGCAGCCACGGCATCGGTTGTCCCGTTCTGGCTGAACCGACGTACAGCACATGGTCAGGTCCAGCGCACGGCCTCTGCCTCTGGTGCCAGCGCCGAACGCAGCGGCACCTGGAGTCCGTCGTAGATCCCCGGCTTCTGTTCGGCCAGCCAGTTCAACGCGCCGAGCAGCCGGTTGGCCGCGGTGGTGTTGCCGCCGTCTGCGCGGGTTCCGCCGGGAACGTCGGCCCGGGTGGTGATGGTGAGCTGCGGGTCGCCATCCACGATGACACGGTGATCACCCACCCCCTCGTCGGGCTGTGGCCATTGCGGCGCGCAACTGGGGTGGATCCGGGTGATGTGCTCGATGATGACGCGCTGCCTGCCCTGCGACCAGCCGATCACCTTGAGGAAGAAGGCCCCCTGGGTGCCCTTCTCGAACGGGCCCATGACGGTCTCGACGGTCTGCTCCAGCGGCAGCCGCTCGACCTCCTCGGTGATCTCGTCGATCTCGATACCCAGGCCGCGGCCGATCAGCCGGACGTTGCCGCCCCACACCATCGTGGGGATGCTCGGCAGAAGCATCATCGGGGTGTCGTCCATGGCGCCCCCGAAACCACAGCGCAGCCGCACCGCCTCCGGCTGGTTGTATGTCGAGTAATCGAAGATCTCCTGGCAGGTGATGGTGTCGATGCGCGTACACAGGCTGGCCGCGGTGACCGCCAGCGCGTCATTGCCCCATCCCGGATCGACACCGCTGACCAGGAGGGTGGCGCCACCCTCCTCCGCGGCGCAGGTCAGCCGCTGCACCCATTCCTGCGGCGCCGAGGCCGGGTCGTAGAGCGAGTACAGCGATGGTGTGACGACGTGTTTCCCGGCGCGCAGGCAACGTTCGATATCGGCGACCGCCTCCTCTGGCCGGATATCGCCGGAAGCCATGTAGGCGACCGCGTCGGCGTCGGTGAGCGCGGCGGCGACATCGGTGCAGGCCCGGATACCGGTCGGCTCGGCCAGGCCGGCGAATTCGGCGGCATCACGGCCGACCTTCTCGGCGCTGGAGGTGATTACGCCGGCCAGTTCGAGGCCAGGGAAGGCGACCGCCGAGCGGATCGCCGTCGAGCCCATGTTCCCTGTTCCCCACACCACCACACGCCTCATGAGCCTCACCTTAGAGGTTTGTTGGACGCCTTCGTGGCGAGCATCACATTTGACCTGAAATCGCAGCTCAGAAACGGTTTCGGCGGCCGGGAGCCCGCCCAATCAACCACCGGGTTGGTTCGCTGGCGACAATTTGCTCGACACCCCTTTGAGATGCGGTTACCGAGCGGTATAGTTTCAGGCAGTTACTGGTGGGTAACTTAGCGCAGTCCGCACGAGAACCCAACCGACAAGCTTCGATCTCACCGAGGAGAAACCGTGAGCCATTACAAGAGCAACGTCCGTGACCAGGTCTTTACCTTGTTCGATGTGCTCGGTCTCGACAAGGCGCTCGGCGAGGGCTCGTTCGCCGAGCTCGATGCCGACACCGCCCGCGAGATGATCAACGAGATGGCCCGACTGGCCGAGGGTCCCATCGCCGAGTCGTTCGCCGACGGTGACCGCAACCCGCCGGTCTTCGATCCCGCCACCCACACGGTGAAACTCCCCGAGTCCTTCAAGAAGTCGGTCAACGCGACCATCGAAGGCGGCTGGAACAAGGTCGCCCTCGATGAGGAGCTCGGCGGCATGCCCGCCCCCAAGGCTCTGCTGTGGGCCCTCAACGAGCACATCCTCGGCGCCAACCCGGCCGTGTGGATGTACGGCGGCGGCGCCGGCTTCGCGCAGATCTTCGCGCACAACGGCACCGAAGAGCAGAAGAAGTGGGCGGCCATCGCCGCGGAGAACAACTGGGGCGCCACCATGGTGCTGACCGAGCCCGACGCGGGTTCGGACGTCGGCGCCGGCCGCACCAAGGCCGTCCAGCAGCCCGACGGCTCCTGGCACATCGACGGCGTGAAGCGCTTCATCACCTCCGCCGACGCCGACGACCTGTTCCCCAACATCGCGCACCTGGTGCTCGCCCGCCCCGAGGGCGCGGGACCGGGCACCAAGGGTCTGTCGCTGTTCTTCGTACCCAAGTTCCACTTCGACAAGGAGACCGGTGAGCTCGGCGAGCGCAACGGTGTCTTCGTCACCAACGTCGAGCACAAGATGGGCCTGAAGGTCTCGGCCACCTGTGAGCTGACCTTCGGCCAGCACGGCGTCCCGGCCGTCGGCTGGCTCGTCGGTGAGGTGCACAACGGCATCGCGCAGATGTTCGACGTCATCGAGCAGGCTCGGATGATGGTGGGCACCAAGGCCATCGCCACGCTGTCGACCGGCTACCTGAACGCTCTGGAGTACGCCAAGGAGCGTGTGCAGGGTGCCGATCTGACCCAGATGACCGACAAGACCGCCCCGCGCGTCACCATCACCCATCACCCGGACGTGCGTCGTTCGCTGATGACCCAGAAGGCCTACGCCGAGGGCATGCGCGCGCTGTACATGTACACCGCCACCTTCCAGGACGCCGAGGTCGCCAAGGCACTGCACGATGTCGACCCCGACCTGGCGGTACGCGTCAACGACCTGCTGCTCCCGGTGGTCAAGGGCTTCGGTTCGGAGACCGCCTACCGGTACCTGACCGAGTCACTGCAGACCCTGGGCGGTTCGGGCTTCCTGCAGGACTACCCCATCGAGCAGTACATCCGCGACGCCAAGATCGACTCGCTCTACGAAGGCACCACCGCCATCCAGGCGCAGGACTTCTTCTTCCGCAAGATCGTCCGCGACAAGGGACAGGCCCTGGCCTACGTCGCCGGCCAGATCGACACCTTCGTCAAGAACGAGACCGGCAACGGCCGCCTCAAGGCCGAGCGTGCACTGCTGGCCACCGCGCTGGAGGACGTGCAGGGCATGGCCGCCACCCTGACCGGCTACCTGATGGCCTCGCAGGAGGACCAGAGCGCCATCTACAAGGTGGGCCTGGGCTCGGTGCGCTTCCTGATGAGCGTCGGCGATCTGATCATCGGCTGGCTGCTGCAGCGTGAGGCCGCCGTCGCGATCGAGAAGCTCGACGAAGGCGCCACCGGCGCGGACAAGGCCTTCTACGAGGGCAAGATCGCTGCCGCGTCGTTCTTCGCCAAGAACTTCCTGCCGCTGCTGACCAGCACCCGCACGGTGCTCGACGCACTCGACAACGAAGTCATGGAGCTGGACGAAGCGTCCTTCTGATTCACCTGACCAAGAGCCCCCGGCGGATTCGCCGGGGGCTTTTGCGTTGTCGGGGCAGTCATGCCGGCCGTTCTGCTCACAGCAGCGTGGGCTGCGAAAAGGACTCCGCAGCAGGCAGAGTCACCACCATGAACCAGAATCCGCCCCTGTTCGGCAGGCAACTGCGCGACGACCTGTACCGCAAACGGGTGCTCGTCCTCGACGGCGGCCTCGACGATGACAACGGTGCCGTGCTGGTGGCACAGCTGCTGACGCTGGCCGCCGACTCCGCCGACGACATCGCCCTGTGGATCCACTCCCCCGGCGGGTCGGTGCCCGCCATGCTGGCCATCCGCGACGTGATGCGGCTGATCCCCGCCGACGTCGCCACCCTCGCCCTCGGACTGGCCTGCAGCGCAGGGCAATTCCTGCTCTCGGCCGGCGCTGCCGGTAAGCGCTTCGCACTGCCGCACGCCCGCATCCTGATGCACCAGGGCTCGGCGGGGATCGCCGGGTCGGCCGTCGAGGTCGAGGTGCAGGCCGACGATCTGCGGCACACCCGCGATACCGTGCTGGGGCTCATCGCCGCCGATACCGGTCAGCCTGTCGACCGCATCTTCACCGACTCGCTGCATGACCGGTGGTTCACCGCCGAGCAGGCCCGCGAATACGGTTTCGTCGACCACATCGTCGGCGAGTTCGCTCAGATCGCACCGAACCGCAAGCAGCGCATCGGAATCGGGGTGTAGACCATGAGCACCTATACCATCCCCAACGTCATCGCCCGCACGGCCGGTGGTGAGCGCATCATGGACGTCTACAGCCATCTGCTCACCGAACGCATCGTCTATCTGGGCACCGCCATCGATTCCGGCGTCGCGAACGCGTTGATAGCGCAGCTGCTGCATCTGGAGGCCGACAACCCCGAGCAGGAGGTCGCGCTCTACATCAACTCCGAGGGCGGGGACCTGTCGGCGATGCTCGCCGTCTACGACACCATGCGGTTCATCAAGGCCCCGGTGGCGACGACATGCATCGGCCAGGCCGTCGCCACCGGCGCGGTGCTGCTGGCCGCCGGCGCCCCGGGACGGCGTTCGGTGCTGCCGCACTCCCGGGTGGTGCTGCACCAACCGGCCGCCCAGGGGCGGGGCACCATCCCCGACCTGATCCTGCAGGCCGACGAGGTGGTGCGCACCCGCAATCAGCTGGAGTCGATCCTGGCCCGGCACACCGGCCGCAGCACCGGGCAGCTACGCCACGACACCGACCGCGACCGGGTGTTCGACGCCGACGAGGCGGTGGCCTACGGGCTTGCCGACCGGGTTCTGCAGGAACGCGCCTAAGCCGCCATCCGGACGGTGCCGTCGCTGGGACGCCCCTGGGCACGGGTGAGATCGGCCGAGATCCCACCGAGCAGTCGACCCAACCCGACTCCGAGCGCCCCGCATACCGCGGCGATCATCTCGCTCGACGGTTCCTTGCGGCCACGTTCCATCTCGGAGAGGTACTGCGGGGACACCCCGGCGCGCGCGGCGACCTCCACCAGTCGCTCCCCCTTGGCGCGGCGGGTATCTCGCAGGCGACGGCCCAACACCTCGCGCCACAACGGCTCCGGCGTGCGGTCCGGCTCAGCGCGGTTCGCATCGAACGGGATGACCTGGCCCATGAACAGCATCCTGGCCACCGGCACGTCGACGTGTGCGCGTGTTCACCACCGGCTGAACGCATGAGGGCGGGTTCGGGAGGACATTCGGTTTATCAACCTGAGGGCGTCCACTGATACCTGGCGGTATCTCGCGCGGCCGGTGTTCCACCTCTTGCCCGGCTCTTTCGGATCAGTCACTCCCGAACCCGTCGTGAGACCGACTGTACCCCGTGACCAAGATCACACCATAGTGAATTTCAGGTGTTGTCGAGGGTGCGCAACAGAGCCCGGGTACGGGCCCGGACCTCCGGTGATCGGTCGAAGACGACACCCACGTACTCGTCGACGCCGGCGGCGGAGAGCTCGTTGATCCTGGCGGTGACCGTGGCCTCGTCACCGATGAGCGCGGCGTCGGCGGGCCCGGCATAACCCTCGCGATCGAGCATGGCGCGGTAGGACGGGAGGTGGCCGTACATGGCGAACTGCTCGGCCGCCTGGGCCCGGGTGCCGTCGACATCGTCGGTGACGGCGACCGGAAGGGCGGCCACCACCCGAACCGGTCGCCCGGCTGCGGCTGCCCGCAATCCGGGTCCGACGTGTTCGGACAGTGTCTTGGGGCCCGTCATCCAGGTGACGGTGCCCGCGGTCCGGCGGCCGGCGATCTTCAGCAGCTGCGGGCCGAGGGCCGCGATGTACACCGGCGGAGCCGGTGCTGCGGGCACCTGCACCGCGCCCCGGGTGGTGTAGATCTCGCCGGCGGCGTCCGCCGGCTCACCGGCGAGCAGCGGCAGCAGCCCGTCGAGGTACTCGTTGAGCCTGCGCACCGGACGATCCCACGGAATCCCCCACATGCCCTCGGTGACCGCGGCATGGGTCATGCCCAGCCCCAGGATGAACCGTCCCCCGGAGATCAGGCTCAGCGTCAGCGCCCGCTGCGCCAACTGCATCGGGTGCTGATTCTGGATCGGCACCACGCCGGTGCCCACTTCGATGGTGTCGACCTCGCGTAACGCCACTGCGAGCACCGTCAGCAGATCGGGCTCGTAGGGCATCTGCGTCATCCAGATGCGACGAAACCCTTCGTCACGCAGTTGGGCGAATTCCGACACGACACCGTCGATGAGGGACGTGCCGCTCGATCCGGACAACGACCCGAGGATGCTGATCTCCATGACGCCAATCATGCCCGGTCGGTCGACCGCAGAACCTGGGACTCGGTTGGGGAACTTCGGCCCCAATTGGTTCTCCTCGGTGATGGGCACCGGGATCCTGGTGGTCGCGGGCGCCACGCTGCCGGTACACGTGCCGGGTCTGCGGGTGTTCACCGAGATCGTCTGGGTGGTCGCCGCGACGCTGCTGGTAACCCTGATCATCGCGGTCAGTGTGCAGTGGTTCCGCCATCCCACGGTGGCCCGCGGACACGTCCGCAACCCACAGATGGCGCATTTCTACGGCGCGGCCCCGATGGCGTTGATGACGGTCGGCAGCGCCACCATGCTCGTCGGCACCGATCTCATCGGAGAACGGCTGGCCGTCGACATCAACTGGGTGCTGTGGTCGGCCGGCACGATCGGCGGGCTCTACACCGCGGTCTCGATTCCCTATCTGATGTTCACCCAGCTCAACGTCGGTCCGGACGCCGCGTTCGGGGGGTGGCTGATGCCGGTCGTCCCGCCGATGGTCTCGGCCGCGGGCGGCGCGATGCTGTTGCCACACATGGTGCCGGGCACCGGTCGGACCACCATGTTCTTCGGCTGTCTTGCCATGTTCGGACTGTCCCTGATCGCGGCGCTGATCATCATCACGATGATCTGGAGCAGGCTGGCGCTCTACGGGACATCGGGGACTGCGCGGGTCCCGACGCTGTGGATCGTCCTGGGTCCGCTGGGGCAATCGGTCACGGTGGCCGGGTTGCTGGCGACCCATGCCCATCTGGCGGTCGCGCCCGACCTGGCGGCCGGGGTCGGGATCTTCTCGATCCTGTTCGGCGTGCCGGTATGGGGCTTCTGCGTGCTGTGGATCGCCCTGGCCACCGCGCTGACGTTCCGCACCCTGCGCCGCGGGATGCCGTTCGCCCTGACCTGGTGGAGCCTGACCTTCCCGGTCGGCACCTTCGTCACCGGCACCACCCAGTTGGCCATCCACACCGGACTGCCCGCCTTCGAGGTGGCGGCGGTGCTCGCCTACGGGGGATTGCTGTGCACGTGGGCGCTGGTCGCGGTGCGCACCACCCGCGGAAGTCTGGCCGGGAGCCTGTTCGCGCCGGCCGCGGCGGGCCCGATCACGGCGTCCAAGGATCCCTGACCGCCGGAAAAATGAAAGAGCCCCGTGTTGCCGTCGGGTCGGGGGGTCAGACGGCAACACGGAGCTATCCCATGTATCGACAGTGCTCCGGCGGGCGTTACAGCGATCGGAAAGTTTTTTTCGAAAAACTTTTCCCTGATACCGAAACGATGGAAGAGGCCAGGTCATCCGGGTTCCGCGCCGATTTGTCGGGCGCGGGATCAGGCCTCCAGGATGGCCGTCACGCCCTGGCCGCCGGCGGCACAGATCGAGATCAGGCCGCGGACCGGTTGTCCGGTCGCTCCCCCGTTTTCTTCTTTCCTCTGCTTGAGCTGCTTGGCCAGCTGGGCGACGATGCGCCCACCGGTCGCCGCAAACGGGTGCCCCGCCGCGAGCGAGGAACCGTTGACGTTGAGCTTGGCGCGGTCGATGCTGCCCAACGCCTTGTCCAGGCCCAGCCGGTTCTTGCAGTAGTCGTCGGACTCCCAGGCGGCAAGGGTCGCCAGCACCACCGACGCGAACGCCTCGTGGATCTCGTAGAAGTCGAAATCCTGCAGGGTCAGCCCGTTGCGGGCGAGCAGTCGCGGCACCGCGTAGGTCGGCGCCATCAGCAGCCCATCGGAGCCGTTGACGTAATCCACGGCGGCGGTCTCCCCGTCGACGAAGTACGCCAGCACCGGGATGTCGTGCGCAGCGGCCCACTCATCGGAGGACAGCAGCGCCACCGACGCACCGTCGGTCAGCGGGGTGGAGTTTCCGGCCGTCATGGTGGCGTCGCCGTTGCGGACCCCGAAGACGGGCTTGAGCCTGGCCAGCTTCTCGGCCGAGGAATCGGGGCGCAGGTTGTTGTCACGGTAGACGCCGAGGAACGGCGTGACCAGATCATCGAAGAACCCGCGGTCGTAGGCCGCGGCCATGTTCCGGTGACTGGCGGCCGCCAACTCGTCCTGGTCGACGCGCTTGACGCCCATCTGCTTGGCCGTGATGGCCGCGTGCTCGCCCATCGACAGCCCGGTGCGCGGCTCGCCGTTGGTGGGGATCTCCACGCCCAGTGCGGCAGGCAGTTTGCCGACGAGCTTCAGTCGATCGGCGGTCGACTTGGCGCGGCGCAGGCTCAGCAGCACCCCGCGCAGGTCGTCACCGAAGGCGATGGGCGCGTCGGAGGTGGTGTCCACACCACCGGCCGCGGCGACCTCGTAGCGGCCCATGGCGATGCCGTCGGCGGCCGCGATCGCGGACTGCAGGCCCGTGCCACACGCCTGCTGCAGGTCGAAAGCCGGTGTGTAGGGCGACAGCGAGCTGCCGAGCACGCTTTCGCGCATCAGGTTGAAATCGCGGCTGTGCTTGAGCACGGCGCCACCGATGACGGCGTCGAGTTTCTCCCCCTTGAGGTTGAAGCGGTCGGCGAGCCCGTCCAGGACGGCGGTGAACATGTCCTGGTTGGAGGCGTTTGCGTAGGCGCCGTCGGAACGAACGAACGGGATCCGGTTTCCGCCGAGGACGGCGGCGCGGCGAGAATTCGTGTTAGCCATATCCCAATGTTACCCACAGTTCTTACTCTGGAGTAAGTTAGTCCTCATGGCATCCGACCTGTTCTCCCAAGTGGTCAATTCCGGGCCCGGATCGTTCCTGGCCAAACAACTCGGCGTCCCGCAGCCCGAAGAGCTGCGTCGCTACCGTCCGGGGCAGCCGCCGCTGAACGGCTCCCTGCTCATCGGTGGGTCGGGACGCGTCGTCGAGCCCCTGCGCACGGCGCTGGCCGACGACTACGACGTGGTCTCCAACAACATCGGTGGTCGCTGGGCCGACAAGTTCGGCGGCCTGGTGTTCGATGCGACCGGCATCAGCGAGCCCTCAGACCTCAAAGAGCTCTACGAGTTCTTCACCCCGGTGCTGCGTAACCTAGGCGCCTCCGGCCGAGTCGTCGTGATCGGCACCACCCCGACCGAGACGGCCGGTGCGCACGAACACATCGTGCAGCGCGCGCTGGAAGGGTTCACCCGCTCGCTTGGCAAGGAGCTGCAGCGCGGCGCCACCGTGTCGCTGGTCTACCTGGCCGCCGACGCCGCCCCCGGTGTCGGCGGTCTGGAATCCACCCTGCGCTTCATCCTCTCCGGCAAGTCCGCCTATGTGGACGGCCAGGTGTTCCGGGTGGGCGCCGCCGACTCGACCGCTCCCGCCGACTGGGACAAGCCCCTGGCCGGCAAGGTCGCCGTGGTGACCGGCGCCGCCCGCGGCATCGGTGCGACCATCGCGGAGGTGTTCGCCCGTGACGGTGCCGCCGTGGTGGCCGTCGACGTGCCCTCGGCCGAGGATGCACTCAAGCAGACTGCCGAGAAGGTGGGCGGCACAGCGCTGGCACTCGATGTCACCGCCGCCGACGCGGTCGACCAGATCGTCGCCCACCTCAAGGAACATCACGAGGGCACGCTCGATGTGCTGGTGAACAACGCCGGCATCACCCGCGACAAGCTGCTGGCCAATATGGACGATTCCCGCTGGGATTCGGTGATCGCGGTGAATCTCGTTGCCCCGCTTACCCTCACCGAAGGCCTGGTGGCCGCCGGTGCGCTCGCCGACGGCGGCCGGGTCATCGGGCTGTCCTCCATGGCCGGTATCGCGGGCAACCGTGGCCAGACCAACTACGCGGCAACCAAGGCCGGCATGATCGGCATCGTCGACGCACTGGCGCCCAGCCTGGCCGACAAGGGCATCACCATCAACGCCGTCGCCCCGGGGTTCATCGAGACCAAGATGACCGAGGCGATCCCGCTGGCCACCCGCGAGGTCGGCCGGCGGCTGAACTCGCTGTTCCAGGGCGGCCAACCGGTGGATGTCGCCGAAGCGATCGCCTACTTCGCCAGCCCGGCCTCGAATGCCGTGACCGGCAACACGATCCGGGTCTGCGGCCAGGCCCTGCTGGGAGCGTGATGAGCGCTTGCGCGAAGAACCGGGCAGCACCGATGAGCGCTTGCGCGAAGAACCGGGCAGCACCGATGAGCGCTTGCGCGAAGAACCGGGGAGCACCGATGAGCGCTTGCGCGAAGAACCGGAGGTACTGACGATGTCCCAGCCCAACGGTCTGTTGAACATGGCCCGCGCGGTCGCCGGGGCCCTGCCGTTCGTCCCGCGCGCCGGCGGTCTGCCCGAGCGCACCGTGCACGTACCGGAGTTGCGCATCGATCCGGCCAATGTGGCTGCCTACGCCGGGGTGACGGGGTTGCGCTTCGGCGATACGGTGCCGTTGACCTACCCGTTCGCGCTCACCTTCCCCAGCGTGATGTCGCTGGCCACGGGTTTCGATTTCCCGTTCGCGGCAATGGGTTCGGTGCACACCGAGAACCACATCACCCAGTACCGGCCGATCTCGGTCAGCGACACCCTGGACGTCCGGGTACACGCGGAAAATCTGCGCGAACACCGCAAGGGTCTGCTGGTCGACATCATCACCGAGATCAAGGTGGGCTACGACCTGGCGTGGCGGCAGACCACGACATTCCTGCACCAGCAGCGCACCAGTCTGTCCGATGAGCCGCGCCCCGAACCGCCCAAGCAGCCCAAGCTGCCGCCGCCCAACGCGGTGCTGAGCATCTCGGCCTCCCAGATCCGCTCCTACGCGGCAATCGGCGGCGACCACAATCCGATCCACACCAGCACCGTGGGCGCCAAGCTGTTCGGCTTCCCGACCGCGATCGCGCACGGGATGTTCAGTGCTGCTGCGGTACTGGCGAACATCGAGGGTCAGCTACCCGATGCGGTGACGTACTCGGTGCGGTTCGGCAAGCCGGTGCTGCTGCCCGCGAAAGCCGGGTTGTATGTGGAGAGCACCGACAGCGGCTGGGAACTGGCCTTGCGACACCTCTTGAAGGGCTACCCGCACCTGACCGCGACGGTCGCCGCGCTCTGAACGGACGGCGCCGAATCTGAGGGCGATCACGCGACAGGATCGAATTCGCGCCATCGTCTTCGGATTCGGCGTCAGCCGGGGGTCGGTCTGCCCTTCAGGCCGCGCCAGAACAGATTGATCATCAGCTCGGTCGCCTCGGCCACATCGGCATCCCCGGAGCTGACCCGGTCGGCGATCGCCTCGCCCGCGCCCACCAGTGCCACCGCCATCATGTTGAAATCGGCATCCGGTTCCGGGTTGCGCGTGCCCGATTGCAGCAGCCGACCGACCAGATCGATGATGCGCTCGCGGCCCTCACGAACGGTGTGGGCGAACGCCTGAGAGCTGGTGGCCTGGCTGTACAGCACGATCCAGGACGCGCGGTGGGCGTCTATATAGCCGAGGAACGCACGAACGGCGTTATTCAACATATCTTTTGGGCTCAGCGTGAAGTCGATCTTGCCGCGCACCTCGTCGACGAAACGGTTCAGCTCGCGGTCGAGGCAGGCCCCGAACAGGTCCTCCTTGGACCCGTAGTAGAGGTAGAGCATCGGCTTGGAAATCTGCGCCTCGGCCGCGATGGCATCCATCGACGTCTCGTGATAGCCGTTGATGGAGAACATCTGCACCGCGGCATCGAGCATCTGCTGCTCGCGTACCGCGCGAGGCAATCGCTTCGTTCCTCCGGCCATCGGAACAGATTACGGCCGGATGGGCCTAGCAGTTGGGATTGGGGCCCTTGGACGCCGCCACCCGTCGCAACGAATCGTCGACCTTCGCCTGCGGCAGCTCACCCGAGGCGACGGCCTGCTCGAGGCGGTCCAGCACCGCGGGAACCTCGGCGGTGGTGATCCACAGGGCGATATCCGCACCCGCCTGCAGCGATTTCAGCACCGCCTCGGCAACTCCGTACTGCTGATTGATCGCCGCCATGCTCGACAGATCGTCGGTGAACACCACACCACCGAAACCGAATTCGTTGCGCAACAGACCATAGGCGGCCGGGCTCAGGCTGGCCTGCTCATTGCCGGTCAGTCCGGGCACCTGCATGTGGCCCACCATCACCGCCACCGGCGGCTGGTTGACCAGGGTGCGGTAGGGAACCAGATCGCTGGTCTGCAGTTCGGCCAGCGGCGGGGTCGATACCGCGCCGGTGTGGGAATCCCCGGCCGCGCGACCGTGCCCGGGGAAATGCTTGAGCACCGGCAGGACGCCGGCGTCGCGCAGACCGCGGGCGTAGGCGCCGGCGTAGGCGGTCACCGTCTCGGGATCGTCGCCGAACGACCGATCACCGATGGCGGCGCTCTCCTGCGTCAGATCGACCACGGGAGCGAAATCGACGGTGATACCCAGTCCGCGCATGGCCCGGCCGCGTTCGAGCGCGATGCCGTACACCTCGTCGGGAGACTTGGTCTCGGCGAGCACCCGGGCCGGGGGCTGGCTGCCGATCAGGGCGGACAACCGCGAGACCCGGCCGCCCTCCTCGTCGACGCTGACCCCCAGCGGCAGGGCCCTCGCCGACGCCGCGATCTGGGCGAGCGGCGCACCGAGCATGGACTTGTCGGTCCAGCTGCCGATCATGATGCCGCCGACCTTGTGATCGGTCACGGCGGCCTGCGCATCGGCGGCGTTGCTGACGCCCACCATCAACAACTGGGCCAGCTTGTCGCGGGTGGACAGCGAGGCGATATCGCCACACACCTGCGGGCCCGGTGCGGCAGGCAGCGGCCGATCCAGTGAGGCGTTGGTCGGTGTCGCAGCGGTGCTCTGCGAGACCGAAGCCGTGGCGGTGTCCTCGGTGGGGGCCGGCGCGCAGGCCACCAGCAGCGCGGACAGTGCGGTCAGGGCACCCAGGGTGCGTGACGTCGACATGGGTCCCCACAGTAACGGGGCGGTCCGATCCCGGGGGCCGGGCGGCCGGAACGCCCTTCGGGCAGCACTCGCCCGTTCGTTCCGGCGTGCTAGGTTGGCCGCATGGATCGGTTCGTCGTGCCCGCCGCTGCCAGCCTGGTGGTCGGCCTTCTCCTCGGCGCGGCCGCCATCTTCGGTGTGACCCTGATGGTCCAGCAGGACACCAAGCCCCCCGTGCAGTCCGGGGATCCGGCGTCGTCGGTGCTCAACCGCGTTGAATACGGCGACCGGGCCTAGCCCGGGCGCGCCCCTCGCCGACACAGCACTATCGCGGCGGTGGCTATGGCTGGTCGGCACGTTCTTCCTGGTACTGACCTTCCTGCAGGCCCCCGGGCGGATCGCGCCCGACACCAAACTCGATCTCACCGCCAATCCGCTGCGCTTCCTGGCGCGGGCAGGCGATCTGTGGAACAGCGAACTGCCGTTCGGGCAGGCGCAGAACCAGGCGTACGGCTACCTGTTCCCGCACGGCGCGTTCTTCCTGGCCGGTGATCTCCTCGGCGTCCCCGGCTGGGTGACCCAGCGCCTGTGGTGGGCACTGCTGCTGACGGTCGGCTTCTGGGGCCTACTGCGCGTCGCGGAGGCGCTCGGTATCGGCACGACCGCCGCACGCGTCGTCGCCGCCGGCGCCTTCGCCCTCTCCCCCCGGGTGTTGACGACCCTGGGCGCGATCTCCTCCGAGACGCTGCCGATGATGCTGGCTCCCTGGGTGCTGCTACCGGTGATCTACGTGCTGCGCGGCGATCCGCGGATCCGATTGCTCGCGGCCCGCTCCGCGGCTGCCGTCGCCCTGATGGGCGCTGTCAACGCCGTGGCGACGCTCACCGGGTGCCTGGCCGCCATCATCTGGTGGGCCGCGCACAAACCCAACCGCCAGTGGTGGCGGTTCACCGGGTGGTGGCTGGGCTGCACCGCGCTCGCCGTCACCTGGTGGGCGGTCGCGCTGGTGCTGCTTGGCCGGATCAGCCCACCCTTCCTGGACTACATCGAATCCTCCGGGGTGACGACGCGATGGCTGTCGCTGACCGAGATGCTGCGCGGCACCGACAGCTGGACGCCGTTCGTCGCGCCCACCGCGACGGCCGGTTCGCCGCTGGT
Source organism: Arthrobacter sp. SLBN-53 (assembly GCF_006715585.1). NCBI lineage: Bacteria > Bacillati > Actinomycetota > Actinomycetes > Micrococcales > Micrococcaceae > Arthrobacter > Arthrobacter sp. SLBN-53. The sequence continues at coordinate 3,129,177 of NZ_VFNN01000001.1, read as the reverse complement.
GACCGGATCGGTCGCGGTGCTCGCCACCACGTTGGTCGCGGCGGCGGGGCTGGCCGGGCTGGCGATGGCCGGTATGCCGTCCCGCGGCCGGTTGATCCTCATCCTCTTCGTCGGTGTCACCGCACTGGCGGTCGGCTATTCCGGTGGGCTCGGGTCACCGATCGCCGCTGGAGTGCAACTGTTCCTCGATGCCGACGGCACCCCGCTGCGCAATGTGCACAAGCTGGAACCACTGCTGCGGTTGCCGATCGCCCTCGGCCTTGCGCACCTGCTGGGCCGGATCCCGCTGCCGGGCAGCGTGTCCCGCCGCACCTGGGTCGACGCCTTCGCCCATCCGGAGCGTGACCGACGGGTCGCGGTGGGCATCGTGATCCTGACCGCGCTGGCGGCCGGGACCTCGCTGGCCTGGACCGGCAGGCTCACACCGCCGGGCAGCTTCGAGGCCATCCCGGCGCACTGGCACGACACCGCGGCATGGCTGGATGAGCACAACACCGACGGGGGCCGGGTCCTGGTCGCACCGGGCGCTCCGTTCGCCACCCAGGTCTGGGGCAACAGCCACGACGAACCGCTGCAGGTGCTCGGCCACAGTCCGTGGGGAGTGCGCGACTCCATCCCGCTCACGCCACCGGAGACCATCCGTGCCCTCGATTCGGTACAGCGCCTGTTCGCGGCCGGCCGACCGTCCGCGGGCCTGGCCGACATCCTTGCCCAGCAGAACATCTCGTTCGTGGTCGTCCGCAACGACCTGGACCCCGAGGCCTCGCGCTCGGCGCGTCCGCTGCTCGTACACCGGGTGATGGACAACTCCCCCGGACTGACCAGGGTCGCCGAATTCGGTGACCCCGTCGGCCCCGGCACCCTGGACGGGTTCGTCAGCGACAGCGGATTGCGCCCGCGTTATCCGGCGGTCGAGATCTACCGCGTCGACGACGCCCACCCCGGTCCGTACGTGACCGACGCCGACACGCTCGCACGCGTCGACGGTGGCCCGGAAGCACTGCTGCGCATCGCAGAACGTCGCCGATTGGCCGGCCAGCAGCCGCTCGGGCCGATGCTGCTGACCGCCGATGCCCAACGCGCGGGCTTGCCCACCCCGCTGGTCACCGTCACCGATACCCCGGTGGCACGCGAGACCGACTACGGGCGGGTGGACCACCACTCCTCGGAGATGCGTGCGGCCGGCGACCTGCGGCACACCTTCAACCGGGTGATGGATTACCCCGCCGGCACCGACCCGCTGTATGCACGCTGGGAGGGTGGCCGGCTCAGCGTCTCCAGTTCCGCCGCGGATTCCACTGCGCTGCCCGATGTCTCGCCCGCCGCCGGCCCTGCCGCCGCGATCGATGCGGACTCCTCGACCAGCTGGGTGTCCAGTTCTCTGCAGAGTGCGGTGGGCCAGTGGATGCAGATCGATTTCGACAATCCGGTCACCAACGCCGCGATCACCATCACCCCCAGTGCGACGGCCGTCGGCGCACAGGTCCGCCGCATCGAGGTGTCCACCGTCAACGGCAGCACCACCCTGCGCTTCGATCAGCCGGGTAAACCGCTTGCCGCCGCCTTGCCGTTCGGTGAGACACCTTGGGTACGGATCACCGCCGTCGGCACCGACGACGGCTCGCCGGGTGTCCAATTCGGCATCACCGATCTGAGCGTCACCCAGTACGACGCATCGGGTTTCGCGCACCAGATACCGCTCCGGCGAACCCTCGATGTCCCCGGTCCACCCCCGGGGGCCGCGGTGGCCCAATGGGATCTGGGCTCGGAACTGCTGGGCAGGCCCGGCTGCGCGGACGGCCCGGAGGCGGTGCACTGCGCCGCGACCATGGGTCTGTCGCCCGAGGAGCCGGTCAACATCAGCCGCACCCTGACCATCCCGACCGACACCGAAGCCACCCCCACGGTGTGGGTCCGGGCCCGGCAGGGGCCGCGGTTGGCAGATCTCATCCATTCCCCCGGAACGGTCCGGGCATCCGGGGAATCCGATCTGATCGACGTTCTGGGATCCGCCTACGCCGCCACCGACGGTGATCCGCGCACGTCCTGGACCGCGCCGCAGAACGGTGTCGCACAACGCAAACCGGCGACCCTGACCCTGTCGCTGCCCCGTCGCACCGAGGTCGCGGCTTTGACGCTCACTCCGAGTATCACCGATGTGCCTGCCCACCCCACCCTGGTGGCGGTCGACCTCGGTGCCGGACCCCAGCTGCGCCGGCTGACCGGCGACGGACCCCAAACCATCGACCTCACACCCACGGTGACCGACACCGTGACGCTGTCGATTCTGGGCTGGCGCGATGTCATCGACCGCACCGCGCTGGGGTTCGATCAGCTCAAGCCGCCAGGCCTGGCCGAGGTACAGGTGCGCGATGCGGCGGGCCGACCGATCGGCGCGGCCGGCCCGGTCGATCGTGAGCGAACCATCGAAGTTCCGTGTGGGCGCGGACCGATCATCGGTGCGGCAGGGCAGTTCGTGCAGACCTCGGTGCGCACCACCGTCGGCGCGCTGCTGGACAACGAACCGATAGCCGCCACGCCGTGCCGAACCGGCGGCATCGCATTGCCCAAGGGGCAGCAGGAAGTGGTGATCAGCGCCGGTGAGACGTTCGTGGTGGACGGCATCGCACTGAGCACCCCACGTGCCGCCGAAGTACGTCCCGCGCAGGTGGTTCCGGCCGATGTCGGCATCTGGACCGCAGATCATCGCGAGGTGCGTGTGCGGCCCGCGGACCGCGACCGGGTCATCGTGATCCCCGAGAGTCGAAATGCCGGCTGGGTCGCCCACACCGAGGACGGAACTTCGCTGCGTGCGATCACCGTCAACGGATGGCAGCAGGGCTTTATCGTCCCAGCGGGCGCGCAGGGCACGGTTAACCTGACCTTCCCGTCGAACCTCACCTACCGGATCGGGCTGTTCGGCGGGTTGGCCCTGCTACCGATATTGGCGATGCTGGCCCTCTTGCCGAGCCGGCGATCGGTTGGCGCCCAGCCCGTTTCGACCTGGCAGCCCCGACCGGCGATCCTGGTGGCCGCCGCGGTCGCGGCGGGCACGCTGATCAGTGGTGTCGCCGGCGCGGTCGTGGTCGGCGCCGCCATCGGGCTTCGCTACCTTCTTGCCCGGCGGCCCGGACTGGCCGAGAAGGTGACCATCGGATTCACCGCCGGTGGGCTGATCGCGGCGGGGGCGGTGTTGTCGCGCAATCCGTGGCGCTCGGTGGACGGGTACGTCGGCCACTCCGCCGGTGTACAGCTACTGGCGCTGATCTCGGTGGCGGCGTTGGCCGCATCCACCGTGACGTTCAACCGGGGGCCCCTGCGAGAATGAGCGCACCACCGAGGATGCTCGGCTCGGTCCGCACCCGTACGTGCATTATCGACTGCACCGGTGCAGCGATCTGAATCGCCTGATCGCCTTGACGGATCTGCCCACCTGGCCGACGTCGTGTCCTCTGCCAGGGGTCCTTCTAGTGCTGAGCGTCGAGCAGGGCGCTCAATCGCGCAGCGAGGGCTAGCCCTTCGCGATCCAGGCCGTCGCAGATATCTGCGCAAACCTCTGCGCGTGAGCTTCTTTCGAACGCGAATCCCCAGACAGCAGGAGCGACGGCATCATCGAGGTGCCTGCGCGCGCAGTCCTCGACAACCGCAGTGAGGTCACCATGGCCGCAGCGACGCAGGGCGACGTTGATTTCGTCCCGGACCCTGGAGTAGGTATGTCGCGCATACACCTCACCGGGAATCTGGTCACCTCGGAAATCACCGAGATCTCCGCTGCCGGTATCGAACAAGCCACGGGCGAATCGTTCGAAGGTCGCGTATCCCGCTCCTGTGGTGACGGTCGATATCCAGGCAATGAGCCGGGCCCGTTGTCTCGCACCCAGCTGAGGCCGCACAGTGCGGAATCGTTGCGAGAACTGCGAGGTCATGGCCGCGAAGTCGCATTTCCGGGCGCTGGGCTTCGGAAGAGGTTGGCGGGGCCGTTTCCGGGGGCCCCACTGCCTTGCCGAATCACCGGGTTCACGGCGATCTGGGCCGGGATGATCACCACACCCATACCGAGGGGTCGTCGGGTGCGTAGTTCGCGCAGATGTCGGTGGTATGCGCCGCTACACCCTTGTTGTTGAAGAAGATCTTCGCCCAGTTGGGCCAGTTCCAGGACAGCTGTTCGTAGAACGCGTTGGTCGCGGTGTCCTCCGAATAGGCCCGCCGCCCCGCGTAATCCATGGAGTAGAACCAGTGGATGCGGTCACGCACCGCCCGCTGCACCTCTGGCGATTTGTTGTTGTAGTCGATCATGTACCGCTCGTAGTAGACCGGTTCGACATCCCTTGCGGCGGCCAGGATCTGCTCAGCGGTGCACGTCGTGTGCAGCATGCGTCGCGGTATCGGGTAGTCCTCGGTGGCGTCGGCGCGGGTGAGTGCCGCGACCGCGACGGCGAAGGCCGCGAGCAGAACGACGATGGCCAGGACCATCCCGATTGCACGCAACGCTCGCGCCGGCCATGAGCGCTCAGGGTCGCGAGGCAGCATCGAGCTGGCCGAGCTGGTGTGGGCAGTACGTTCGTAGTCCCGCGGCCAGGAACTGCCAGGATTGCTCCGTCGAGGAGTCGCCGTCGAGATTGGTGTGGACGAATGCGGCTGCTTCATGAGCATTGTCATCGACTCCTCGATCCAATCGTTTACAGGCGATCTTGGCCAGCCAGGCGTTGTGGTCGCGCTGACCGTAGATGCCATAGGTGTGCAGCTCTCGCGCGAAATCGATATCGCGATCCGCCGATGCCGGCGGGGCGAGTGCCACCGCTGCCGCGAGGACACCGACGATCAACGACGGCCACTTCACGACGTCACCCCTGTCGCTGGATCGGTTTGCAGCCGTGGCGGATTGGGCCACGGGGCCGGCACCGGTCGCACCCGGATGCGTTGTGGCCACCAGAACCATCGGCCGAGCAGGTTGGCGATCGACGGCGTCATGAACGATCGGACCACCACGGTGTCGAAGAACAGACCGAGCCCGATGGTGGTGCCCACCTGACCGATCACCCTCAGGTCACTGACTGCCATCGCCATCATGGTGAGGGCGAACAGCGCCGCGGCCGCGGTGACCGTCGATCCGCTACCTCCCAAGGTGCGGATGATCCCGGTCTTGACCCCGGCCCCGACCTCTTCTTTGAGCCGCGAGATGACCAGCAGGTTGTAGTCGGCGCCCACGGCCAACAGGATGATCATGGCCATCGGCAGCACCATCCAGTGCAGCTCAAGCCCGATCAGGTGCTGCCAGATCAGCACCGATATACCGAACGAGGCGCACAGCGACATACCGACCGCGAACACGATCACCGCCGCGGCCACGATCGCCCTGGTGATGATCAGCATGATCAGGAAGATCAACCCCAGTGCGGCGATGCCGGCGATCATCAGGTCGTATCTCGTGCCGTCGGCCATGTCCTTGAAGGTCGACGCCGTACCACCGAGGTAAATGCGCGCACCCTCCAGCGGCGTGCCCTTCAGCGCTTCCTTGGCGGCTTCCTTGATCGCATCAATCTTCTTGATGCCGTCGGCCGACATGGGGTCGCCCTCATGGGCGATGATGAACCGCACGGCGTTGCCATTCGGTGAGATGAACTGCTCGATGCCCCGCTTGAAGTCTGCGTTCTCGAAGGCCTCGGGCGGTAGGTAGAACGAGTCGTCGTTCTTGGCGGTGTCGAAGGCTTCCCCCATTGCCCTGGAGTCCTTCTGCATCTCGATCATCTGCTGCTGCATGCCGTTCTGCGTTTGGTACGTGGTCAGCATCATCTGCTTGACCGACTTCATGGTGTCGATCATCGCGGGCATGAGCGCCGTCATCTGCGGCATGAGCGCGTTCAAGCGCTCCATATCCGGGATCATTCCCTGGATGCCGTCGGTCATCGTGTCGATACCGTCGAGCGCGTCGAAGATCGACCGCATCGCCGAGCAGATCGGGATGTTGTAGCAGTGCGGTTCCCAGTAGAAGTAATTGCGCATCGGCCGGAAGAAATCGTCGAATTCGGCCATCTTGTCGCGTACTTCGCTGATCGAGATCGCCATAACCTTCATCTTGGCGACCATGTCGTTGGTCGTACTTGCCATCTCGACGGTGATCGACTGCATCTTCTCCAAGTTGTCGATGTTCTTCTGCATATCGTCGGCCTGCTTGAGCATGTCGGCCGTGCGGTCGCCCTGGAACTGCTCGTTGAGCTTGTTCAGCGCGCTCTGCTGCGACATGGCATAGGGAATGGTGGTGTGCTCGATGGGTAGCCCGTCCGGACGGGTGATCGTTTGCACCCGACCGATACCCGGCACCCGGAAGATGTTCTTGGCCACCTTGTCGATGACCAGAAAGTCCGCGGGATTACGCAGGTCCTTGTCGGTCTCGATCATCAGCACCTCGGGATTGAGTCGGGTGGGGGAGAAATGCCGTTCGGCGGCGGCGTAGCCCTGATTGGAGGGAAGGTCCGCCGGCATGTAGAGGCGATCGTTGTAGCTGGTCTGATAGCTGGGGATGGCGACCAAGCCGATCAGGGACACCGCGAGACTTGCCACCAGGATCGGTCCGGGCCAGCGCACCACCGCCGTGCCGACCTTGCGCCAACGCGAGGCCCGCACAACGCGTTTCGGATCGAGCAATCCGAAGCGGCTACCGATGGTCACCAAGGCCGGACCGAACGTCATGGCATAGCCGATCAGCACCAGCATGCCGATGGCCAGCGGGATACCGAGGGTCTGGAAGTACGGCAGCCGCGTGAAACTCAGGCAGAATGTCGCACCCGCGATCGTCAGCCCCGACCCGACCACCACATGGGCGGTGCCACCGAACATCTTGTAGTAGGCGACTTCTCGATCGGCGCCTTTACCACGTTCCTCCTGATATCGGCCGATCAGGAAGATGGCGTAGTCCACCGCGATGGCGATGGCGAGGGTGACCACCAGAGATGTCGCGAAGGTGGAGAGTCCGATGATGTGGTGATAACCCAGGAATGCGATGACACCGCGCACCGTGGCCAGACCGAGCAGCAGCATCGTCATAATCAGTGCCGTGGTGATGATCGACCGGAAGTAGATGATCAGGAAGGTGAAGATGACGGCCATCGTGAGTGCCTCGATGGTCCGCATGCTGTTGTGTCCGGCCTCCTGCTGATCGGACGCCAGCGCCGATCCACCCGTCACATATGCCGTGACACCGTCGGGGGCCGGGGTGTCGGCGATGATCTGCCGCACCGCGGCCACCGACTCGTTCGATTTGGCCTCGCCCTGGTTCCCGGACAGATAGACCTGCACATAGGCGGCCTTGCCGTCACCGCTCTGGGCGCCGGTGGCGGTCAGCGGATCACTCCACAGGTCCTGGATGTGTTCCACGTGCTCGGTATCGGCCCGCAACCGCTTCACCAGCTCGGCGTAGTAGTCCCGCGCCGGCGCCTCCAGCTTTTCCTGCCCCTCCAGGACCACCATGACCGAACTGTCTGACTTGTACTCCTCGAACACCTCGCCGACTCGCTGGGTGGCGATGGCCGCCGGCGCACCCTTCGGGCTCATCGAGACCGACCGCAGCTCACCGACCTTCTCCAGCTGGGGAGTGGAGACATTGAGGAAGATCGCCAGTCCCAGCCAGGCGATCATGATCGGCACCGACAGCTTGCGCAGGATGTTCGCGATCCTGCCGAAATGTTCGGAGCGGTAGACGGGCACGGCAACCGGAATCTCTTCGGTTATGGGGTCCGCGTGCTTGCCGCTCATGCGGATTTCACGATGCAGTAGGTCTGGGCGTTGTAGCCGTCGACGACCCGCTCGGCCATCAACTCGTCGTCCACGAAAACGCGGCAGCCCAGCGAGTTCGCATCGCCCTGGGCAACCAGGGTGGTCGCCGTCGACGGGTCGGTCGTGGACAGGATCATCGTCCACGGCAAAGGAACGCCCTTGGCCTGTTGCGGTACCGCATCAAGGTCCAGGTAACTGATGTCCACCACGGCGCCGGGACTACCGAAGACCTCCATACGCACGACCTTCTTGTTGAAACGTTCGGCATCGCCGGCGAAGTTCTGCGGGACCACGATCACCGGGTCGGCACCGAAGATCCCCCTGATCTGCCAGACGGCCACTGCACCGACACAGAGGACCGCGACAATCACCATCGGCAACCAGTTGCGCGCCAGCACCTTCATGCCCCAACCCTTCGATTTGGCAGATCTGAGCCACACGATTGACTGACTGAACTTAACCATTCGTATGAGTTCAATCAACCAGTGGAAGCTTATGTGTGACCCACATGATGCGGTGGATTCGCTGTGATCGCCGTCGCACCATGGGTGGCCGGTAACCTGCAGACAAGGAGGTGCTCACCCATGGCAAAGCCCGTCGCCGCCCGGGGCTTCGCGCGGGAACGCGTGGTGGATGCGGCCTTGGAGCTGTTCGTCCAGCACGGTGTTCGCGGCACGTCGATCCAGATGATCGCCTCGCGACTGGGGGTCACCAAGGCCTCGGTGTACTACCAGTTCCAATCCAAGGACGACATCGTGCTGGCGGTTGCCCAGCCGATCCTCGACGATATCGAGCACGTGCGGCGTATCGCCGACGCCCTGCCCACCGACGAGGCGCGTCGCGATGTCGCGATGAGCGGTCTGATCGACCTGGCCATCCGACACCGACAGGTGGCCAATGTTCTCTACGGCGATCCCGCGATGCGCGAGCTGATGGTGACCCATGAATCGATGAGGCAGTGTGTCGACGGCTTCACCAAGCTACTGACGGGTGCCTCCACCAACCGTACCCAGCTGGTCGCGATGACACTACTGACGGCCGGCATCTACTGCTGCACAACCGATCCCAGGATCGCCGAGCTCACCGACGAGGAGCTGCGGGCCGAGCTGGAGACGGTGGTCAAGACCTTCACCAGCGCCATGTGAGCAGACCTTCTCAGAGATCGAGGACCAGACGCCCGCTCGCCGAACGAGATACGCAGGCCAACATCGAATTCGCCCGCTCGGCGGCGGTGAGCCGGACATCGCGGTGCTCAGGTGTTCCCGACAGCACGCCTACCCGGCAGGTCCCGCAGAACCCCTGCTTGCAGGAGTACGCGACATCGGGCCGTACCCGCACGAGCGCGTCGAGCAGCGACTCGTCGGCGGCAACGGTGGCGACCTCACCGGTGCTGGAAATCTCTATCTCGAACGCGGTGCCATCGGTGACCGGTGGCGCGCTGAAACGTTCGAAATGCAGTGCCGAGGCCGGGGATCGATCGAAATCGCCGCGGACCGTCTCGATCATGGGCGGCGGGCCGCAGACGTAGACCGCCCCGCCGGGCGCGGCGCGCCCGAGCAGGTCCGCAGGCGTAGGTATCCCGTGTTCCTCGTCCAGGCGGACCGTCACCCGCTCCGGATCCCACTGCCATATCTCGTCGAGGAACGGGATGGTGTCGGCGCTACGCCCGCAGTAGACGAAATGCCAGTCGGTGCCCAGTCGTTGGGCCGCACGCACCATCGGCAGGATCGGCGTGATGCCGATACCACCCGCGATATAGAGCGCCCGCTCATAGGGAATGAACGGGAAACCGTTGCGTGGTCCGCGGACCGTGACCGTGTCGCCGACGCGCAGATCGTGCATCTCCAGAGATCCCCCACCACCGTGGGGGATCTTGCGCACGGCGATACGGTAACGGTCCCGATCCTGCGGGTCCCCGCACAGCGAGTATTGCCTGCGGCGTCCCGACGGCAGATGGAGGTCGAGGTGACTGCCTGGCTGCCAGCCCGGCAGATCGCCACCGTCCGGCGCGGAAAAAGTCAGCGCCACAACGTCTTTGTCATGGGCGACGATCTCCCGCCCGCGCAGTTGCAGCGTCATCGGATCGTGCGGGGTCCGATCTGCCCGCTCATCGGCATAATCAGCCTTGACGACTCGGTTCAGCCAGAAACGGTCGAGCAGGGTGACCACGAAATTGGTCGCCCTGTCATCGATCGGTGAACCAAGCGGCGGAGCGGCCCGCTTCACTTGACTGCGGCGCGCGCGGCGGGCGAGGAAGCCAGATAGGCAACCGCCTGCGCGGTGTCGCCGACATCGCCGGGGTGGTACCGCGGCGAGAAGTACTGCAGCCCACGCCAGGTGGTGTGCATGACCGACGGTGCGACACCGCGGCGTCCGGATCGGATCAATCCGCGCCAGATCGCCCTGCGCTTACGCGCCGACATCTTCAGGTTCGGGTCGACACGCATCAGGTAGCGGGTGGCCTGCCACAACAAGTACAGCAGCATCGGCCCGGCCACCACCTGCGCCCACGCCCGGCGGGCGTAGTTGTGATCGAAGTAGCGCAGCACGTCATGGGACACCATGCGGTGCTCCACTTCCTCGGCGCCGTGCCAGCGCAACAGGTCGACGATCGTCGGGTCGGCGGTGTCGGCATTGAGGCGCTTGGCGTTGAGCACCCAATCGCCGAGGAAGGAGAAGATGTGCTCGAGGGCGGCCATCACGGCCAGCCGCTCGACCATGTAGTTGTGCGCCTTGGCACCCTTGACCGAACGCGGCCCCAGCAGGCTGCCGAACACCCAGTTGGCACGATCGATCACCGGAGTCGGGTCGATACCGTGGCGCTCCAGGTATTCATAGATGCCGGAGTGGGCGGTGGCGTGCATCGCCTCCTGGCCCATGAATCCGATGACATCCTCGCGCAGCTTCTCGTCGTGGATCCGCGGCAGCGCCTCCTTGAGCAGCTCGATGAACCATTCCTCGCCGGCGGGTAGCAGCAGGCTCAGCCCGTTGTAGAGGTGACTGGCGTAGGGATCGCCATAGACGCACTGCGCGGGCACATCGCTGAGATCGAACTGCACCGCGCGCGCGTGCAGAGCGATCTGAGCACTGTCCGGGGTATCGGTGTCCAACAGCTCCATCGGCAAAACGGTACCCCTGGTACCGGGTAGATGTCGATACGCGTGATCGGGCCCGGGCATCGCGCCGGCCTCCTAGCATCGGCGAGGTGTCCAAGCTGAATACCGCACGCGGGCCCGTCGAAACCTCCCGGCTCGGCGTGACGCTCATGCACGAGCACGTGTTCATCATGACCACCGAGATCGCCGAGAACTACCCGCAGGCCTGGGGCGACGAGGCGCGACGCGAGCAGGATGCGATCGCCAGACTCAACGAACTCAAGGCGCGCGGTGTGGACACCGTCGTCGACCTGACCGTTATCGGGCTGGGACGCTATATCCCCAGGATCGCCCGCATCGCCGCCGCCACCGAGATCAACATCGTCGTCGCGACCGGTCTCTACACCTACAACGACGTGCCGTTCCGTTTCCACTTCCAGGGACCGGGCACCATGCTCGACGGCCCCGAGATCATGACCGAGATGTTCGTCGGCGATATCACCACCGGAATCGCCGATACCGGGGTGAAGGCGGCAATCCTCAAATGCGCCACCGACGAGCCGGGCGTGACTCCCGGCGTGGAACGGGTGTTACGGGCCGTTGCCGCGGCTCACCGCGAGACCGGTGTCCCGATCTCGACACATACTCATGCCGGTACCCGGCGCGGCCTGGAACAGCAGCGCATCTTCGCCGAGGAGGGCGTGGACCTGAGCCGGGTGATCATCGGGCACTCCGGGGACACCACCGACCTGGCCTATCTCGAGGAGCTCATCGCCGACGGCTCCTACCTGGGCATGGACCGGTTCGGGGTGGACTCGATCCTGCCGTTCGAACAGCGCGTCGACACCGTGGCGCAGATGTGCGAACGCGGGCACGCCGAGAAGATGGTGCTGTCGCACGACGCGTCGTGCTACTTCGACGCACTGCCCGAGGACACCGTGTCCGCGCTGCTACCGAACTGGCACTACCTGCACATCCACAATGACGTGATCCCGGCGCTCAAGCAGCGCGGTGTCACCGACGATCAGCTGCAGACCATGCTGGTGGACAATCCGCGCCGGATCTTCGACCACGGCGGCGGCTACTGACCGCCTGCGTCGGACACCGCGCTGTCCAAGGGGGCAGCGCGATGATGGCGGTTCTCCCACCGCCACAGCGCCTCCCGGCACGGTGACTCCACCAGCGCATAGCTGACCGCCGCGATGGCGAATCCGAAGATCAACGTCAGCACCAGCACCACCGGCATGTGCCCGTTGAACGGGAAATAACCCATGATCGGGAAGACCATCGCCAATGCGGCCAGATGCCAGACGAACAGGCCGTAGGACCACCGGCCCAGCGTCACCATCACCGCGCTGCCCAGAATCCGGTGCTCGGTGTCGGGCGTATCGAGTACCAACGGGGCCAGCAGCGCGCCGGCCACGATCGCACCCATGCTGATCTTGACGACGAACTGGCCAACGGTGCCCGGCGTGAGGCCCTCGGGACCGGCCAGCGGGGAGGCGGCCACGACGAATGCCACCGCGGCGATACCCGCCATCACCAACGGCCTGCGGGCCAATCGATGCAGCCACCCCACCGGGCTCACCGAGAGTTCGGCCAGCACGATCCCCGCCGCGAACCAGGAGAAGAACGCCGGCGGCCAGTTCAGGGGATTGACACCGTAGGGCGGATCGAACGGGATCAGCCCCCACGCGAGGCTCGCGGCGGCGACGCCGAGCACCGTCGGGATGCGCGCCGACACCGGGAGCCGTCGGGCCAGCATCGCCAGGAACGGCAGGGCCAGGTAGAAGCTCACCTCCACCGCCAGGCTCCACATCTGGGTCAACCCCGACGTCAGTGTCAGCGGAACGTAGATCTGGGTGAGCGTCAGATTCGCCAGCCAGACCGTCAGGTTGGCGTTGGTGTCCGGCATCAGGGTGAGGATGACGATGACGGCCACCAGATAGCCCGGCATGATGCGCACCAACCGAGAGCGCAGGTAGTGCCCCGTCGGGGGACGGTGGCGCAGCCCCCGGGCCGCGGCGGCGTGCCCGCGCCACAGCAGGAAACCCGATAGCGCGAAGAACACGGCGACGGCCAGATCGAAGCGGCCGAGCAGTCGGCCCGACACCCCGCCGCTGTGCCCGGTCTGGAACGCGACATGGGTGATGACGACGCCGATGGCCGCGCAGGCCCGCATGCCCTCGACGGCGGGCAGGAAGCTGCGGGTGCCACCGGAGGTCGACGGCCGGCCCGCCGGTGCGCGATCGCCGTCGATCGCCGTCGATCGCTGGGCAGTCATGATGTCAGTGTGCCGCCACCGGGCGCCGACCTCACAATGGCACCGGTGATCGGCACCGGCGATCGGCACCGGCGATCGGCATCCGTGAAGGTCGTCATGAACATCGCACTTACCCTGTGCTGTTAGGGTCGTCCGTGACCGAAGGGAGCTTGGGTTGAACCGAGCAGTGGCCCTGCGCTTTGCCGCATGTGGACTTCTTGGGCTGGGCGCTGCCCTGCTCATAGCGGCATTGCTGCTGTCCACCTACACCCACGGCAAGATCGCCAAGATTCCGCTGAATCTGGACGCCGACCTCGTCAGCGAGGGCACAGCCACGGCGCTGGATCCGGCGTCGCTGTCCTCACCGGAACGTTTCGTGATCAACCAGGACGTGCCGGTCGCGCTGCAGCAGCAGCTGTCGGTCGAGGCGCCTGCCAACGCCGATGTCGTGACCCTGCAGGTCGGTAGCTCGCTGCGCCGCACCGATCAGCAGCAGGACAAGGGACTGCTGCTGGCGATGGTCGACACCGTGACGCTGGATCGCGTCACCGCTGAAGCGGTGTCCAGCGACACCAACCCGGGCGGTGCGGTGCAGAAGCCGCGCACCATCGAAGATGATGCGCCGCCCACCAACATCGCGCTGCCGCACGAGGGATTGTCCTATCGCTTCCCGTTCGGCACCGAGAAGAAGACCTATCCCTACTTCGATCCGATCGCACAGAAGGCTTTCGACGCGAACTACGACGGCGAAGAAGATGTCAACGGGCTGACCACCTACCGGTTCACCCAGAACATCGGTTATGACGCCGACGGCAAGCTCGCCGACCCGCTCAAGTACTCCTCGCTCTACGACAACGACGAGGACTCCGAGGTGACCGCGCGGGCGTCCCTGTGGGGTGTCGAGGCCGAGAATCCCGAAGACCCGATCACGATGAACCGCTACTACGCGGCCAAGCGGACCTTCTGGGTCGACCCGATCACCGGCACGATCGTCCGCGCCGAAGATCACGGCTTCCACTACTACTCGCGCGATGCGCTGCGGCCCGAGGTGACCTTCGCCGAATTCGACGTGACCTCCACCGAGAAGACCGTCGAGTCACAGGTCGCGGCCGCCCGCGACGAGGCCGATCACCTGGCGTTGTGGACCAGGATCCTGCCGATCACCTTCACCGCCCTCGGCTTGGTGACTCTGGTGGGCGGGGCGTTGTTGGGATCGTTCGCGCTGCGCGCCGAGTCGGCCCTGATCGACCCGGGCCTGGACGGCTCGGATCGCGGGTTCTTCGGCCGCCGCGATGACGAGTCCGGACCCATGCCCGCGGCCGAAGCGCAGACCGAGAAGATCCCGACCCGACGGCCTACCGACCTGCCGCCGGACCGACCTGTCTGACGCGGAAACTGAGGACATTTCGGACACCGCATCCCGCTCGGCCCGTCACCACCGGTGGGTTCCGCCGGTCTACTCGCTGGCGCTGAGTCTGGTTGTCACCGGCCCGCTGTTGGGTCCCGGGTACCTGCTGCTGCGTGATGCCGTCTCGACACCGCGGTCATATCTGACCGATGCCGCCCTCGGCCTCACCGATGCCGCGCCGCGCGCCCTGCCGCAGGATTTCGCGATCGCGTTGGCCTCGCATGTCCTGGACGGCGGAATCGTGGTCAAGGCGCTGCTTGTCCTCGGGTTGACGCTGGCCGGTTGGGGATCGGCGCGCCTGGTTGCCCAGCTTCTGCCCGATATCGCGTTCGGCGGCAGGCTCGTGGCGGCCACCCTGGCGATCTGGAACCCCTATGTCGCCGAGCGTCTCCTGCAGGGCCACTGGAGCCTGCTGGTCGGATATGGCTGCCTGCCCTGGGTGGCTTCCGCCGCGCTGGCACACCGACGCTGGGCACTAGTGTTCTGGATCGCGCTCGCCGGGCTGACCCCCACCGGGGTGCTGCTGGCCGCGGTGACGGCCCTGGTGTGTGCCCGCCGCTGGGGCACGGCCGCCGCGGCGCTGGCCGCGACCGTGGTGACCGCCCTGCCGTGGCTGGTGGCCACGGTGGTCTCGGCGTCGTTGAGCTCGACGGCGGGGGCCGGGGTGGACGCGTTCGCCGCCCGCGCCGAGCCGGGGCTCGGCACCCTCGGCAGCCTGGCCGGGCTGGCCGGCATCTGGAACGCCCAGGCGGTACCCGATTCGCGGACAACGGTTTTCGCGGTCGTCGCCACATTGGTCCTGGTGGCTGTGGTCGCGGTCGGCGCACCGACGGCGGTCGCCGCGCCGCGCGCACGCCCACTGCTGGTCCTGGCGGCGGTGGCCGTGCTGGTGCCCGCGGCGTTGGCCACCGGCCCCGGACAGGCGGTGCTCGCCTGGGCGTCCGGTCAGCTGCCCGGCCTCGGCGTGCTGCGCGACGGCCAGAAGTGGGTGGCATTGGCGTTACCCGGCTACGCGCTGGCGGCCGCGGGTGTGGCGCGGCTCGGCCGGTCGATTGCCGTGGTGTGCGGGGTGGCCCTGATCGCGGTGCTGCCGGATCTCGCCTGGGGCGTCGGCGGTCAGCTGCGCGCGGTGCACTATCCGCAGGCGTGGCCCGCGGTGGCCGCACTGATCAATGCCGATCCCCGGCCGGTGGCGGTGTTACCCCCGGACAGCATGCGGCAGTTCGACTGGGCGGGCTCCGCGCCGGTGTTGGATCCCCTGCCGCGCTGGGTGTCCGCCGACGTCCTGGTCAGTGGCGATCTGCTGATCGGCGGCCAGATCATCCCCGGCGAGGGGGCCCGCGGACGGGCAGTCACCCAATTGGTGCTCGACGGGGCACCGCAGCGTGAGCTCGCCGCCGCGGGCGTGGGGTGGGTGGTCGTCGAAGGGGGCGGCGCCCCGCTGGACCTGCCGGTGGTCTACCGCGATGCGGATCTGGCCCTCTACGACGTGGGCGGCTCGACGTCACCCGCCGACGGGCGCGGTCTGCTGATCGGTGCGCACCTGGTGTGGTTGGCGTCGTTGTTCGGTGCCGGGGTGACCGCGGCGCTCAGACGACGCCGCTGACGCGGCGGCCGCCGGCGACCTCCTGGAGCACCGTGCGCATGGAATCGGCGCTGAGCGCCCAGGAGAACTCCGCGCTGCGGATGCGCGCCTTGGCCCCGAGTTCCTCGCGCAGCACCCGGTCGGAGAGCAGCCTGCGCAGGCCGTCAGCCAATTCGTCGGGCCCGTCGACCAACAAACCGGTCACCCCGTCGACGATCGAGTCGGTGAGCCCACCCGAGGCGCGGTAGCCGATGGTCGGCACCCCGTGCTGAGCGGCCTCGATGACCGCCAGCCCCCAGCCCTCTTTGCGCGAGGGCATCAGATGCACCCAACACTGCTGCACCACAGCATGTTTGGCCGCGTCATCGATATGCCCGTGGAAGGTGACGTGGTCGGTGATGCCGAGCGCGGCGGCGTGGTCGACCAACCGTTGCTTCCACCAACCACCGCCGACGATGTCCAGGTGCAGATCCGGGATGTCGGTGCGCAGCGCGGCGACGGCGTCGAGCGCATCCTCGATCTGCTTGTGCGGCACCAGCCGCGACAGCACCGCGACCCGCGGTGTCACCGAGCGGGGCGCGCTGAGGGTGGCAGCGGGCGCCTCGTCGAGCCCGTTGCGCACCACCGCGATTCGATCCGGTGTGACACCGAGCTCGGTGAGTTCGCGCGCCGAGGGCAACGACACCGTCACGTACTGATTGCGTCGGTGCAGCCGCGGCGACAACCGGGATTCGACGAACCAACCGAATCGACCGGTCCGCTCACCGGCCACCGGCCACTGCTCGCGGTGGCAATGGTGCACCAACAGCACCGAGCGTTTCCCATAGGCCAGTCTGGCCAGGAACGGAATACCGTTCTGAGTGTCGACGACCACATCGGGACGGGTCCGGCGCAACGGTCCGAGGCCGATCCGTGCCGCCACCATCGACAGCCCGGCCCATACGTACACCGAATAGGGGCCGCCGCCGCGACTGACGGTGACGCCGTCGATCACGTCGCGTCGCGCCGCCCCCGGGTAGCGCGCGGTGCGCAGGGTGACCTCGATACCGGCGGCGGCAAGCTGGCTGCCGATGCGCTGCAGGTAGGCCTCGCTACCACCGCCCTGCGGGTGGCCGGTATCGCGCCAGCACAGCAGCAGGACGCGCTGCACGGGGGCGTTTGCCGAGCCTGAAGTCATAACCCGGCCAGCCTAACGCGCACCGAGGCCGGTCATCCCCGTCACGATGTCGGCCGCGGCATCGGCGATGGTCTCGCGACTGACGTTCAGTCGCCCGTCGGCCCAGTCCAGGTAGAGCGCCACCAGCGCGCCACCCAGCGCCGTCGACAGGATCTGGATCCGCTCGGGCGCGTCCGCCAGCAGTTCGTCGAGCTGGGGGCCCAGCACGGGGATCAGCGCAGTGACGAAGGCCGGGGTTCGGCTGAAGCTGTGCTTGCGCAAAGTGTCGTCACCGAGAGGTTCGCGTAGCAGGATGCGGGCGCGCCGCGGATCCGCCTCGAAGAAGTCGGCGCATCTCAGCAGCAGCTCGCGCAGCGTGCTGGGGCGATCGGTACGTCCGGTCATGATGTGCTCCAGCAGTCGCTCTTCGACCTGGTTGTACACCGCGACCACAAGGTCCTCGCGGCTGGCGAAGCTCTCGTAGAAATACCGGGGACTCAGCTGTGCGTCGCGGCACACCGCACGCATGGTGACCGCGGCCGATCCACCCGATCCGAGGAGCTTGCCGCCGACGTCGAGCAGGACCGCGCGGCGCTCCGCGGAGCGATCCCGCAGCGTCTGCCCCCGCCAGACCTTCGCCGATGCCACGGCGCCGATCTTCTCACGGGACACCGGCGCAAACGCTTGCCCATACCTAACTTGAATCATATGCTTCCAGTTAATTGAGGCGCTTGAACAGCAAATAGACCCTTCATAGGAAGCGGGTGCTACCCATGATTCAGCAGGCATTGCGGCACACCGTGGCCACCCTGGAACCGGACGGAACCGGCTATTACGGACCAGAGACCGTGACCTGGCGGGTACTGACCTCACCGGCCGCGGCGCTGATGATCGCGCAGATCACCAACCTCCTCGAGGCACCGCACATCGATTTCCAGAACGTGCTCTTCGATCACGATCCGCTGTTCCCTACGAACCGGAAACGTCAACGCGGGCGTGACTCCCGATCCCGCAAGGGCGGGTCCTTCCACGACCGGCTGCGCCGCACCCTGGCGGTGCCGCTGCCGATCGTGTTCGGCAGCAAGGCCGCTGCCGACTCCTGTGCGCGGCGGCTGTTCAACTATCACCGCCCGTTGTCGGGCACGGGAGCCGACGGCGTCACCCCATACGCCGCGGCGGATGCCGACACCATGCTGTTCGCCGCGGTGACCATCAGTCATGCCGCGCTGATCGCCTACGAGCGATTCGACCTCGTCGACGGTGTGCTGCCGACCCGATTGCCCGACGTCGACCGGGATCGCTACTTCGCCGAGATGGCGCAACTGGCGGTGGCGATGGGAGTGCCCGCCGAGACGATCCCGCGGTCCGCCGAAGAGGTTGCGGCGTACTACGCGTCGGTGTCGGAGAAGTTCACCTGGCGTCCTGGGTTCGGCCGGGTGCAACTGCGGACCGCGCTGGCATTACTGCGCCCGGACGGTCTGGACGACATCCGAGCGACCATCGCCGACACGGTACTGGTCGGCTCGGCCGCCATCGCCCACGTCGCGCTGCCCAAGCCGTTCCGGCGGCTGCACGGGTGGCCGCCGTTGACCGACCCACTGCTGGACGGCGTCCACCTGGCGACCCTGCCGTTGTTTGCACTGCTACGGATCGAAGCGGTGAAGCGGGCCGTCGTCACCGCATACCTCGGCGCCGACGACGCCGAGGTCCTCTCGAAAGCACGAGAGCAATTGACCCGGGTGAACGCTTCCTGAGCGCGGCCGAGGCCCGGCAGCCACAGCGACGGTCGGGGCGCTGATCAGCCGCGGATGAAACCGTAGGGTGGCGGGGTGCGGCCCACCCGTGACTTCGCCCACCGAGCGACCCTGCGGCGATCGATCCGTCTGCTGAGCGCTTTTCGGTTCGAGCAGTCCGACCCGGCCCGGTTCTACGGCGCCCTCGCCACCGACACCGTCGAGATGGTCGACGACCTGTGGACCGCTGCGACCGGGGCACCCGCCGCGGGCCGGACCGTGCTCGATGTCGGCGGCGGACCCGGCTATTTCGCCGCGGCGTTCGGCGCCGCCGGGATGACCTACATCGGCGTCGAACCCGATCCCCGCGAGATGCACGCGGGCCCAGCGGCAGCGCCGGGTGGTTCCGGCACCTTCGTCCGCGCGTCGGGCACCGCCTTGCCCTTCGCCGATGACAGCGTCGACATCTGCCTGTCCTCCAATGTCGCCGAGCACGTGCGCCATCCCTGGCAGTTGGGCAACGAGATGCTGCGTGTCACCAGGCCCGGTGGGTTGGCAGTGCTGTCCTACACGGTGTGGCTCGGGCCGTTCGGCGGACACGAGATGGGTCTGACGCACTATCTGGGTGGAGCGCGCGCCGCCGACCGGTACGCCCGCAGGCACGGACACCGGCCGAAGAACGACTACGGCTCGTCGTTGTTCGCGGTCTCGGCGGCCGACGGGTTGCGCTGGGGCCGCTCGACCGGCGCCCTGGTGGCCGCATTTCCCCGCTACCACCCACGATGGGCGTGGTGGATGACCGAGGTACCAGGGTTTCGGGAGTTCACGGTGAGCAATCTGGTACTGGTGCTACAGCCCTGACTGCAACAGGTTCTCGTTTCGGTGTTTTCTGGGTAATGTGACGCGTATGACACAGACGGCGTTCAAGACAACGTGGGACAAGCTGTTCATCGGTGGCCAGTGGGTCGAACCGTCGACCGCCGAGGTCATCGAGGTCTTCTCCCCCGCCACCGAACAGAAGGTCGGCCAGGTTCCGTTGGCCGCGAAGGCGGATGTGGACGCCGCGTGCGCCGCAGCCCGTAAGGCGTTCGACGAGGGCCCGTGGCCGCGGATGTCGCCCAAGGAGCGCGAGGCGGTGCTCGCCAAGGCCGTCGAGCTCATCGAGGCCCGCGCCGAGGAGTTCAAGCACCTGCTCAAGCTGGAGACCGGCCAGCCGCAGACCATCGTCGACATGATGCAGTTCGGCGCCGCCATGTCGACCCTGCAGTTCTACGCCTCGGCAGCGGACAAGTTCGCCTGGCAGGACATCCGCGACGGGCTCTACGGCCAGACCCTGGTGCTCAAGGAACCCATCGGTGTCGTCGGCGCCGTCGTCGCCTGGAATGTGCCGTTCTTCCTGGCCGCCAACAAGCTGGGCCCCGCCCTGCTGGCCGGCTGCACCATCGTGCTCAAGCCCGCCGCCGAGACCCCGCTGACCACCAACCTGATGGCCGAGGTGTTCGCCGAGGCCGGTCTGCCCGAGGGCGTGCTGTCGGTGGTGCCCGGCGGTGTCGAGACCGGCCGCGCGCTCACCGACAACCCGGCCCTGGACAAGTTCACCTTCACCGGCTCGAGCGCGGTCGGCAAGGAGATCGGCAAGATCGCCGCCGAGAAGCTCAAGCCGTGCACGCTGGAGCTGGGTGGCAAGTCCGCGGCGATCATCCTGGAGGACGCCGACCTGGATTCGACGCTGCCGATGCTGATCTTCTCCGGCCTGATGAACTCCGGGCAGGCCTGTGTGGGCCAAACCCGCATCCTCGCCCCGCGGTCGCGTTACGACGAGGTCGTCGAGAAGATCGCCGCCGCGGCCGCCGGGATGGCGGCCGGCACCCCCGATGACCCGGCCGCCATGATCGGCCCGCTCATCTCGGAGCGCCAGCGCGAGCGCGTCGAGGGCTACATCAAGAAGGGTGTCGACGAGGGCGCTCGCATCGTCACCGGCGGAGGCCGCCCCGAGGGTCTGGATACCGGCTGGTTCGTCCAGCCGACGGTGTTCGCCGACGTGGACAACTCGATGACCATCGCCCAGGAGGAGATCTTCGGCCCCGTCCTGGTGGTCATCCCCTTCGACGACGAGGCCGACGCGGTGCGCATCGCGAACGACTCGGTGTACGGGCTGGCCGGATCGGTGTACACCACCGACTACGCCAAGGCCATCGAGATCGCCAAGCAGATCCGCACCGGCACCTACGGGATCAACATGTACGCCTTCGACGCGGGCGCCCCGTTCGGTGGCTACAAGAACTCCGGTGTCGGTCGCGAATGTGGACCGGAGGGCATCGCGGGCTACTGCGAATCCAAGAGCGTGCTGCTGCCGTTCGGCTACACCCCGGAGTAGTCACCGGCCTCCTCGCGAGCTGAGGGGCACCTCCCTTCCGGCGAACAGACGCAAACTCCCCTAAAACACCCAGTTTTAGGGGAGTTTGCGTCTGTTCACCGGATTGAGAATCCACTCACCCGGGCCCGTCGTCCCCCGAGTCCCTTCGAGAGTGACGAAGTGGCTGCCAATCCGGTCGCGTAAGCAGCCAATTCGTCACTCCCGCTGCGTCAGGTCATCCGGGCCCAGACAACCCTCGGTAACACAGGTTTTAGAACGCCTCTTCGGGCAACTCCATGGTGTCCAGCCGCACCGCCTCGATGACGGCGCGATCCGAACTCAGTCGCGGCAGGATGTGCCTGGCGAAGAACTCGGCGGCCCCGATCTTGCCCTGGTAGAACGCCCGGTCCTTATCCGACGCCGACTCCAGTGCGGTGACGGCGATTTCGGCGTGCTCCAGCAGCAGCCAGCCGATCAGCAGGTCACCGATGGCCATCAGGAACGGCACCGAACCCAAGCCCACGCGGTAAAGCTCGCGGGGCTCCTGTTGGGAGGCAACAAGATACCCGATGAGCGCGCCCACCATGGCCTGCGCGTGGCCGACCGCCGCCGCCAACGCCGCCCGTCCCTCGGCCAGTTCCGGGCGGGCATCCTCGCGGTCCAGGAAGGACTGCACCTGCCCCAGCAGATGGGTCAGCGCCGCACCCTGATCGCGGGCGATCTTGCGGAAGAAGAAGTCCTGCGCCTGGATGGCCGTGGTGCCTTCGTACAGCGAGTCGATCTTCGCGTCCCTGATGTACTGCTCGATCGGATAGTCCTGCAGATAGCCCGATCCGCCGAAGGTCTGCAACGAATCGGTCAGGTAGCGGTAGGCCGTCTCCGAACCGAAACCCTTGACGATCGGTAGCAGCAGGTCGTTGATCCGGGCCGCCATGTCGGGATCGGCGCCGGAGACGATCTCGGCGACCACGGGGTCGTGGTGCGCCGCGGTGTAGAGATACAGCGCCCGCAGACCTTCGGCATAGGCCTTCTGCGTCAACAGAGATCGCCGTACGTCGGGGTGGTGCAGGATCGTCACCCGCGGTGCGGTCTTGTCGGTCATCTGCGTCAGATCGGCACCCTGCACACGAGTCTTGGCGTACTCCAGGGCATTGAGATAACCGGTCGACAGGGTCGCGATCGCCTTGGTGCCGACCATCATCCGCGCGTACTCGATGATCTTGAACATCTGCGCGATTCCGCTGTGCTCGTCGCCGACCAACCATCCGACGGCCGGACGGCCGTGCTGGCCGAAGGTCAGCTCACAGGTCGCCGAGGCCTTGAGACCCATCTTGTGTTCCAGTCCGGTCACGTAAACCCCGTTGCGCTCCCCGATCTCACCGGTCTGCGGATCGAAGAGGAACTTCGGGACGAAGAACAGCGAAAGGCCCTTGGTGCCAGGACCTGCACCCGCGGGCCGCGCCAGCACCGCGTGCACGATGTTCTCGTAGATGTCGCCGGTGTCGCCGTTGGTGATGAACCGCTTGACGCCGTCCAGATGCCAACTGCCATCGGGCTGCTGGGTCGCCTTGGTACGGCCGGCGCCGACATCGGAACCGGCATCCGGTTCGGTCAACACCATGGTGCCACCCCAGTTGCGCTCGGCCATCAGCGTCGCCCAGTGCTTCTGCTGCTCGTTACCCAGGCTGTAGACGATGTCCGACAGCACCGGCCCGGAATGGCAGATGTAGGCGGCGGGCTGGGCGCCCAGGGCGAACTCGGCGATGGCCCAGGTCAGGGCCGCCGGGGCGGGCATCCCGCCGACGGCCTCATGCAACCCGACCCGGAACCACTCACCGTCCTGCCAGGCCCGCAGAGCAGCCTTGAACGGTTCCGGGTAACTCACGGTGTGCGTCTTTGGATCGAAAGTCGGTGGCTGACGGTCGGTTTCGGCGAACGCCTCGGCCATCGGGCCCTCGCACAGCCGTGCGGCCTCGGCCAGCATCTCCCGCACGGATGCACCGTCGAGGTCGCCGAACTCGCCGGTCGCCAGCACCTTGTCGAGATTGAGCGCCTCGAAGAGGTTGAACTCGACGTCGCGAACGTTGGAAAGGTAGTGCCCCATCGGGTGAGGATAAACCGGCGACGGCGCGCAGTCCCGCCCAACCGTCAGGTTCGACGGTGACCGGATGTTCATCAGTTGTTCACCGATCACCTGCCGATACGCGAAATAGCCACGACGTGCACCGGCGTTACTTTGCCTAAGCTGAACCAGACAGAAAGGAGGCGCACCGATGTTGCTGATCGAGCTCAACGTGGCCGGCCGTCGATTCACCGGGAAGCTCGGCGTTCGGCGGCCCACGATGCGCCGCCGCAACCCGCTCA
Source organism: Arthrobacter sp. SLBN-53 (assembly GCF_006715585.1). NCBI lineage: Bacteria > Bacillati > Actinomycetota > Actinomycetes > Micrococcales > Micrococcaceae > Arthrobacter > Arthrobacter sp. SLBN-53. Next base: position 3,105,444 of record NZ_VFNN01000001.1, on the reverse strand, counting down.
GCCGGCCACCGCGGACGGATCGGGCCGCCTGAGCCAGCGGGCGCAGACGAACTCACCGTTGCGGTCGACCTCGGCCAGCTCCCACTCCGAGCGCACCGGTAACAGGTGCGCACCGGTACCGAGGCTGCACGGCGCGTAGGTGACCACCAATTCGTCGACCAGGCCCGCCGCCACGAACTGCGCGGCGGTCCTGCCACCGCCCATCACCCAGACATCCTTGTCGGCGGCCGCCTCGGTCAGCGCCGAATACAGCTGAGCCACATCGCCGTCGAACGTACGCACCGGGTGTCCTGGCGCAACGACACCTTCCCGGCTGGTGAGCACCCAGCTGGGCTGCCGATAGGGCCAGTCGCCCGGCTGATTCTCGACGATCCACTCATAGGTGCTCGAGCCCATCGCGAGCGCGCCGACACCCTCGGCGAACGCCTCATAACCGAACGGGCCCGTGGCATCGAAATCGCGGGTCAGCAGCCAGTCCAGGCTGTCGCGCTCGTCGACGACGAACCCGTCGAGGCTGGACGCCGTGAAGTACACGCATGCCATCTCAGTTACCTCTCATCCATTCCAGTGGGTCACCGCGGTGCACCTGGACACCGAGGCGGGAAAGCATGGCGCGCACCAGCTCCCGGCGATGCGCGGAGTAGGTCAGGACGTGGGCGATGATGCCGTACAGCTGGAACGACTCTGGCGGATCGCACAACGCATCGATGACGGTATCGCCCAGCCTGCCCTGTTCCCCGTACTCGCGCACCATCGCCGTCCAGCGGGCGGCGATATCGTCGTGATCGGCGGCCAGCGCCCGCGCGCTGCGCTGACCAGCGCGCGTCGGCAGATCGCGCCCCTCGATGCTGGCCAGCCAGACCTCCTTGCTCCACACCAGCGCGTCCAGCACCGCTCCCACGCTCGGTTCCGGTCCGTCCCAGTCCAACACCACCTGTCCAGGGGAAATCTGCTGTCTCCATTGGTCTTCGGCGAGACCGGCAGCGATACCGAGGAGTTCGGTCGTATCGGCGATATCGTGGGCGATCATCAGCAACGAGACGTCGGGCGCGGCGGAATCGCCGGGCGAGTCCAGCCACAGCGACTCCGGCGGGTGGAAGTGCACCCCGTTGGGCGCCGGTAACCGGAACCCGACGGCTTCGGCCTGCGAGGGCGGCACCCCGAACGCACGCCGGAAGGCGCGGGAGAACACTTCCGGTGAGGACCAGCCCTCCGCCACCGCGACCGCCGCCACACCGGCACCGCGCTGCAATCGCCAGGCCGCACGTTCGAGCATCACCCGGCGGCGCAACGCTGCAGGTGGCTCACCCGTGAGCCGGCTGACCTCGCGGGAGAAATGGAACTCCGAGGCGAAACTACTGCGCGCCATGCCGGCAACATCGGTGTTCTGCGCATCGATGACCGCGTCGAGCAGCTCGCGTAACCGGTCACGCCGAGGGGCATTCACGACACGGAGCGTATTGCCACGGCAGCCGCGGCGACCATGACATTTCCTGCTGGTTCTAGACTTGGCGATCGGTGAGTGAATTCGATGCGCTGTGCGCCAACGACGGGGACCTGGCCGAGTTGCGGTCCACGGTCCGGCAGTTCCTGGTGGCCGACAGAGACACGTTCGGCTGGCAGCCCGAGATCGACTCCTGGCTGACGAGTTGGGATGCCGCGTTCAGTGAGCGGCTGGCCGACGCGGGCTTCGTCGGGTTGACGATCCCGACCGAGTACGGCGGGCACGGTCTGGGCTTCCTGCACCGGTACGTGGTGACCGAGGAACTGCTCGGCGCCGGCGCCCCGGTGGCCGCGCACTGGTTCGCCGACCGGCAGGTGGCACCGTCACTGCTGACCTACGGCACCGAGGAGCAGCGCCGCCGCCTGCTACCCGGAATCGCCGCGGGCACGTTGTACTCGGCGATCGGGATGAGCGAACACGGTGCGGGGTCCGATCTGGCCGCGACCGCCACCAAGGCGACCCGGGTCGACGGCGGTTGGGCCATCAGCGGCACCAAGGTGTGGACCAGCGGCGGACACCGCGCACATTTCGCGATCGTGCTGGCCCGCACCAGCGCGCTGGATCCCGACCACCGGCACGCCGGGTTCAGCCAGTTCATCGTCGCGCTGGACTCCCCCGGCGTGACCATCAGCCCGATCGTCACCCTCGACGGGCACCATCACTTCAACGAGGTCACCTTCGACGAGGTGCGCGTCGCCGATGCCGACGTGCTCGGCGAGATCGGCGACGGATGGCACCAGGTGACCGCCGAACTGGGCTTCGAGCGCAGCGGGCCGGAACGCATCCTGTCCACCGCGACGCTCGTCATCGACGTCATCCGGTCGCTCGGCAAACAGACCGTCGACGATCGCACCGCCGCCGAGGTCGGCGACCTGCTCGGCCGCGCGATGGCGCTGCGCCAATTGTCGGTCTCGGTGGCCCGAGCGCTGTCCGCCGGTAAGGATGCGGCGACGCGGGCGGCACTGGTCAAGGATCTGGGTACCCGGTTCGAGCAGCAGTCGGTGGAGCTGTGCGCCGAGTTGATCGACTACGTCAGCGACGACGCGGCGGCCGAGCGGCTGCGCACGGTGCTGGCCACGGCCCGGCAGCATTCGCCCATGTTCACCCTGCGCGGCGGCACCAACGAGGTGCTGCGCGGAGTCATCGCCCGGGGACTGGGGGTTCGATAGTGGATGAGCTCAAGCAACTGGTCGACGATATCGGCGCCAAGGCGGCACAGGCCCGGCTCGGCAACCGTCGGTTACCGGAGACGTTCGACGCCGACCTGTGGCGCGATGTGGAGGAGACCGGGCTGGCCCGGCTGACCACCGAACAGGACGCCGGACCCGCCGAGGCCGCCGTGGTGCTGGCCGGACTGGCCCGCCATGCCGCGGCCGTGCCCGTCGCCGAGACCGATCTGCTGGCGGGTTGGCTGGCCGGGCAGGCGGGACTCGATGCGCCGGATGGGCCCCTGACGATCGCCATCGGCACCGACGGCGTCGCACGCGATGTGCCGTGGCCCGAGGATGCGGCGATCCTGCTCGTCGCGCGCACCGACGACGGGCTGCACATCGGGTGGATCGACGATCCCGAACTCACCACCGGGCACAACCTGGGCGGCGAACCACGCGGCACGCTGCGCTACGCGGCGCCCGGGCAGGCCCGCCTCGATGACTCGGCGCTTGAGGAGTTGATGCGCCGCGGCGCCTGGGCCCGCTGTGTGCAGATCGTCGGAGCGCTGGACGCGGCGTTGGCGCTTACGGTGACACACACCTCCGACCGGGTGCAGTTCGGTCGGGCGTTGAGCAAGTTCCAGGCCGTCCAGCACTCGCTGGCATCGATGGCCGGTGAAATCGAACAGGCCAGGGCGGCAACAGATCTGGCGACCGCCGCGGTCACCGAGTACGGTTTCGCCGATCCCCGTGCCGACTACGCGGTGACGGTGGCGAAGGTAGCCGTCGGCCGTGCCACCACTCCGGTGACGACGATCGCTCACCAACTGCACGGCGCCATCGGGGTCACCATCGAGCATCCGCTGTGGTCGGTCACCATGCGGGCGCGTAGCTGGGCCGATGAGTTCGGCAGCACCGCGTCCCATGCGCGCCGGCTGGGCCGCTGGGCGCTGGATGCCGCCGACCCATGGGATGTGTTCGTCAGTTCCCCAGCACGCGACTGATGCCGGCCGCCACATCGCCGAGGCCGGTGAGATCCAGCCCGAACCGGTGCACCAGCTGATCGACGACCTCGGCAGCCCCGGCGAGTTCGATGCGTTCGGTGCCGCCCTTGCCGTGCACGGCGAGCTGTCTGCCGCGTAGGTTCCAGCGCGCGTCGTCGGTCACCAGAGCTGCCGACAACCCGGCCACGAACACCGACTTCGGGTAGGTCGAGACGTACCAGCTGCCGACCTCCAGATCGATGCGCGGTCGCGGCTCGGTGGTGAAGACGTACAGTGCCTGCCACTTCTCGCGCACCAGGGCCTCCAGCCGCATGGCATCAGGACCGATGGCGACCAGGCGGTAGGGCTCATGCCGGGTCTGCTGCACGGGTCCGGCCTCCAACCGGATAGGCGACGACAACGTCTGGCCGCCGAACCCCACGTCACACAGGTAGCGACCATCGCGCCCGGGGACGCTCACGGCGAGCACGTTGTGCGTTTCGGCCGGCAGCGCAGCGCCCGGTTCCTGCATCCACACCACGCGGCCGGTCAGCCGCGCCACCCCGAATCCGAGCGCCTCGAGGACGTAGCCGAACAGTCCGTTCTGCTCGTAGCAGTATCCGCCGCGGCGGCGGTGGACCAATTTGGCGAACAGCGCGTCGGCACCGAGGTCCACCACGGGTGTGCCCAGCACCGGATCGAGATTCTCGAACGGGATGCTCCGGTTGTGCGCGGCGTGCAGAATCTGCAGCGTATCCAGGGTGGGCGCGCCATCGCCGGAGTACCCGACCCGGGCGAAGTAGGCGGCCACATCGACGGTCATGGCTCCATGATGCCTTTGACCCCGGACGGAATTCCGTGCAAAATTAGAACACGTTCTATTTCGACCGCCGGAGGCATGGCCATGGGCTCGACCGATATCGAACCGACCGAGATCACCAAGTTCGACCCCGGACTCACCGAGCGGGTGATGGGGCTGTTGCGGCCGTTCCTGAAGGCCTATCACCGCTCCGAGGTCCGCGGACTGGAGCACTTCCCCGAGGGGGGTGCGCTGGTGGTGTGTAACCACTCCGGCGGGCTGTTCCCGATGGACGTACCGATCTTCGCGGCCGACTTCTACGAGCGCCACGGGTACGGCAGGCCGGTCTACACGCTGAGCCACGCCATGCTGATGATCGGCCCCACCGGCGACTTCTTCAAGAAGACCGGTTTCATCCTGGCCAGCCACGAGAACGCCGACGAGGCGCTGCGCTCGGGTGGTGTGGTGGTGGTCTTCCCCGGCGGTGACTTCGATGTCTACCGCCCCACCCTGGAGGCCAACAAGATCGACTTCGACGGCCGCCAGGGCTACGTCCGCGCCGCCATCAACGCCGGGGTGCCGATCGTGCCGATGGTCGGCATCGGTGGGCAGGAGACCCAGCTCTACCTCTCGCGGGGCACCTGGCTGGCCAAACGGCTCGGACCGATCGCCCGACTGGCGCGTACCAAGATCGTCCCGGTGTCCTTCGGGTTCCCGTTCGGCCTGTCCGCGGTGGTTCCGTTGAACGTCCCGTTGCCCGCCAAGATCACGATGCAGGTGTTGCCGCCGGTCCGCATCGAGGAACAGTTCGGGGAGAACCCCGATATCGACGAGGTCGACGCCCACGTGCGCCATGTCATGCAGGGCGCTCTGGACGAGTTGGCCGCCGAGCGACGGCTTCCGGTGATCGGCTGATGGGCCTGCAGGACGTCCCCGGGCGCCTCGCCCGCCCTGTCGTCGACCGGGTCACCGCGACGGTCGGTCTGGTCGACACCATGGTCCGGGCCGGTGTCATCGCTCCCCTGCGCCCCGACAAGTACCTGCGTATCGCGGCGGCCATGGCACGCGAGAACATGGGAATCACATCGGGTTTCGCGAGCGCGGCGCAACGCTGCGGCGACCGGGTCGGATTGATCGACGAGCTCGGCGCGCTGACCTGGCGCGAGATCGACCAGCGTGCCGATGCGCTGGCGGCGGGGCTGCAGGACCTGCCGTCGGGCGAGCCACAGGTGATCGGCATCATGGCGCGCAATCACCGGGGCTTCGTCGAATCCTTGATCGCGGCCAACCGACTCGGCGCCGACGTGCTGTTGCTCAACACCGCATTCGCCGGCCCCGCTCTGGCCGAGGTCTGGCAACGCGAGACCGCGGGCCGGCCCAGTGCGGTCATCTACGACGAGGAGTTCAGCTCGACGGTCGAACGGGCGCTGGAAGATTCCCCGCAGACCACGCGGGTGGTCGCCTGGACCGACAGTGCGACGGCTTTGTTCACCGTCGAGAAGTTGATCACCGAGTACGCAGGTCGGGAGCCGCAGCGCGCCAAGGAGAAGTCCAAGGTCATCCTGTTGACCTCGGGAACCACCGGAACCCCTAAGGGGGCAAGGCATTCCGGCGGTGGCCCGGAGGTGCTCAAGGCGATCCTGGACCGCACGCCGTGGCGGGCCGAGGAGCCCGTGGTCGTGGTCGCTCCGATGTTCCACGCCTGGGGTTTCTCCCAGCTGGCCTTCGCCGCATCGATGGCGTGCACGATCATCACCAGGCGAAAGTTCGATCCGGAGGCAACCCTGGCGCTCGTCGACACCCACCGCGCCACCGGCCTGTGCGTGGTACCGGTGATGTTCGACCGGATCGTGGAACTGCCCGACGAGGTCCGCAACCGCTACAGCGGACGCACCCTGCGGTTCGCGGCCGCGTCCGGATCCCGGATGCGGCCCGATGTGGTCATCAAATTCATGGACCAGTTCGGTGACGTGATCTACAACAACTACAACGCCACCGAAGCAGGCATGATCGCCACGGCGACCCCGGCCGATCTGCGCGCGGCACCGGACACCGCCGGAAAACCGGCCGAGGGCACCGAGATTCGCATTCTGGATCCCGATCTGCACCCGCTGCCGGCCGGCGAAGTGGGAACGATCTACGTCCGAAACTCCACTCAGTTCGACGGTTACACCAACGGTAAGAACAAAGACTTCCACGATGGTTTCATGAACTCCGGGGACGTCGGTTATCTGGATGCGGCCGGCCGGCTGTTCGTCGTCGGCCGAGATGACGAGATGATCGTTTCCGGCGGGGAGAATGTCTATCCCATCGAGGTGGAGAAGACGCTGGTCACCCACGACGATGTCGCCGAGGCCGCTGTGTTGGGGGTCGATGACGAACAGTTCGGTCAGCGCCTGTCGGCATTCGTGGTGCTACAGGGCACGGTCACCGTCGACGCGCTCAAGGCGCATGTGCGGGAGAACCTGGCCAATTACAAGGTCCCTCGCGACATCACGATCCTCGACGAGCTGCCGCGCAACAGCACCGGAAAGATCGACCGTCGCGCTTTGCAAGACCGCCTCGGTGGGTAATAGAACCGCATGACCGTGCGTAAACCCCGTCCTGCGTTGGCCGCGCTGGCCGAGTTGGTCAATGCCGCCAATGCGGTACGCCCACTCGGGCGTAAGGGCTACAGCACCTTGCCGACATTCGCCTTCGGCTGGCCGACGTCGGAGAACGCGCCGCTGTTCCTGACCGGCTCACTGCTCGATGTGCTGCGACGAACATTGCTCGGCCACTATCGAACCCGCAACGGCCGTGTCTCGCTGGTGCTCAAGGCACTCACCTGGGGTCTGCTCGTCGTGGTGCAACGCCGCGAGGACACCTCCAAGAAGTACTTCGAAGACCCGCTTCGCGCGGCGCTGGGTCCGGACTATCCGGAGGCCGAGGAACCCGAACGCAAACCCCGCGGGGTCTTCGGCACCGGATGGACGCGCCGCCGCTACGTGCACGAGACAGCGCGGTACGGCCCCCACGGTCCCAACCTCGCCGATGTCTGGATGCGTCCGGACCTGCCACGCGACGGCAAAGCGCCGGTGCTGCTGCAGGTTCCGGGTGGGGCATGGATGATCGGGATGCGCAGGCCGCAGGCCTACCCGATGCTCAGCAGGCTCGCCGAACACGGCTGGATCTGTGTGTCCATCGGCTACCGGATCAGCCCGAAGCACACCTGGCCGGATCACATCGTCGACGTCAAGCGTGCCATCGCCTGGGTCAGGGAGAACATCGCCGAGTACGGCGGTGATCCCGAATCGGTGTACATCACCGGCGGCTCGGCAGGCGGACACCTGACCGCACTGGCGGCGCTGACACCCAACGATCCGAAATGGCAGCCCGGGTTCGAGCATGTCGACACGTCGGTGGCGGCCGCGGTTCCGATCTACGGACGTTACGATTGGTTCACCGACACGGGTTCCGGCCGAGCCGAATTCGTGGCGATCCTGCAGAAGTTCATCGTCAAACTACCGTTCACCACGAACCGGCAGGTGTACCTCGACGCCTCCCCGATCAGTCTGGTGCACGCGGACGCGCCGCCGTTCTTCGTGCTGCACGGCGCAGACGATTCGGTCATCCCGGTGCAGGAGGGCCGCGATTTCGTCGCCGCGCTGCGGGCAGTGTCGAAGTCCCCGGTCATCTACGCCGAGATCCCGCACGCCCAGCACGCTTTCGACTTCTTCGGATCGGCACACGGCCACAACACCGCCGCGGCGGTTGAGCGCTTCCTGAACTGGTTGCGCGGCTGAGATTCTCGGCGATCAACCGCTCAGCACAACGGTGTGTTACCGCAGACACCGGCGGGCAGCGGCGGTAGCTGCGGGGCTGGCAATGCCGGAGGCGGCGGCAGCCGCGGGGCGGGCAGCGCCGGTGGCGGCGGCAGCCTGGGCGGCGGCGGCAGCTGCGGTGGCGGGGGAAGCGCAGGCCCGCGCGGCGCGGGCGGGAGCGGCGGCACCCCGTCATCACCGGGCGGTATCGGCGCCGGCGGCGCGCCGGGGTCCGGTGGTGGCTCGGCAGGTGGGGACATCGCGGACGACGGCGCAGGCAAGGTGGCAGGCATGGCCCACACCGCGATCGGGGCCGGCGGCATCCCGAAGCCCGCCGCGGCGGCGGTCAATTGCAGCTGTGTCGGTCGCATTCCGGGTTTGAGGAGGAAGAACACCCAGCCGTTGGCGTCGGCGCGCACCCGAGACGCCAACGGCACGGTCTTGCTCTCCAGCGGGCGCGATGTCGCGACCTGCTCCCCGCCACTGAGGTGCAGGCGGAATCCGCCGTCGGCGCCGGTCGCGTCGATCGGGGTCGTGACGCCGGTGAACGACACATCGATACCGAGCTCGACCTCTTCCCCTGCGGTCCGGACCACCGTCAGATTGTCCGCGCGCGGTGTGATCGTGGCACCCTTGGCGATCAGTGGCTGACCGAGCGCGGCCGTGCCGGGCAGGATCGACACCGCGCCGGAGCCTTCCGTTGCGCTCGGCAGGCCCACCGCACCATCCGACGGCTTCGCCGGCCTCGTCGAGGGCCCGTACGAGCAACCTGCCAGGACCACCGACACGCCCAGCAGCGCCAGGGCAATCCGAGCAAGGGCCATCCGCGCCGGTCCCCTCAGCCATCGCATGTGGTCATTGTGACCCATCACCGGGGTGTCAGCAGTATCGCGAAGAACCGACCTCACGAGTCGACGGTGATCTCTCCGGAGAGACCGGCCGCGATCCGGATGTCCCGCAGCTCCTGCACCATCGCATCGGTGACCTCGTGTGGGTCCCGGACGGTCGCGGTATCGGACAGCACCGAGATGTTGAGCTGGTCCACATAGCTCCACACCGTGATGTTCAGGCCGCTGGCCGCGGTGAGCGGACCCACCGAATAGATCTCCGAGACCGTCGCGCCACCGACTCGCCCGAGCTGGCGGGGGCCCGGGACGTTCGAGATGTTCAGATTCAGGATCTTGTTCTGGCCGTCGACGTTGGACAACCGGCGAAACAGTGCCTCCACCCCGGCCGGGGGCATGTAGGAAGCCCAGCGGGCCACCAACTCCGGGCCGATCAACTGATTGCTCTCCTTGGCCAGCGAGGCCGTCTCGCTGGCGCGACGCACCCGGTCCAGCGGGTTATCGAGGTCCACGGGGAGCGCCATCAGCACCCCGGTGAACCGGTTACCGGAGATGCGGTCCGGGGAGAAGTCGAAGCTCATCGGCACCGACGCGAGCAAGGGGTGGTCGGCCTTACCGTCGTACTGCAGTTGCAGTTTGCGCAATGCTCCCGATGCCAACGCCAGGACCATGTCATTGATGGTGGCGCCCAGATGTTTTCCGGTCGACTTGACGTCGGCAAGGGACAGGCTGGCAGTGGCGAACCGGCGCTCGGGGGTCAGCACATGGTTCATGAAGCTCGGCGGCGGGGTGAACGGGCGGGTGAGTTCCGGGCCGAGTTTGCGGCTGCTGCGCCGAACGCGACCGATGCCCTCGGCGGTGTACTTCACCAGACCCGGCACCCGGGCGATATGGCGCATATGGTCCAGGAACGCCGTTCTGACGAGTTCGCCCGTCGACGGCGCCGGATCGGTGGCGTAGGAGTCGCGGTCGCGCTGCGGTCCGTCCTGCAGATCCATTCCACGGGCCAACAGGTTGGCCGATGCCACGCCGTCGGCCAGCGCGTGATGGATCTTGCCGACCACCGCTATCCGGTCGTCGGCAAGACCCTCGACGAAGTACATCTCCCAGAGTGGGCGGGAGCGGTCGAGCGGGGTGCTGGCGATCTCGCCGATCGCCTCGTCGAGTTCGCGGCGCCCGCCCGGCGCGGCGACCCGCCACGGTCGGATGTGGTACTCCAGGTCGACATCGCAGTTCTCCCGCCACATGGGGTGATGGAACTTGAACGGGATGTCCACCAGCTGGTATCGGAACGGTTCCAGCTTGTAGAGCCTGCCGTGCAACACATTCCGGAAATCTTCGACGCCGAATGTGCGGTCGCCGAGTCCGTGCAGGTCGATGACGGCGACTTTCAAGGTGTGCATGTGCACGTTGGGCGCTTCCGAATACAGCAGGAACGCATCCCAACCGCTGAGCCTCTTCACGGCTAAATCCCTCCCTGGGTGGAGGAGTCTATATAACCGCCTTGGCCTGACGTGCCGTCGAGTTTCGGTGGATCTGATCGAGGAACAGTCCGATGGCCTTGGCCATCGCGCCGGTACGGGCCCCGTCGGTCATGTCGAAACCGTGTCCGGCTCCGGGGAACTCGACGTAACTGACCGGCGCATCGGAGGTCGCCTTCAACCGGTCGACGAAGCTGCGTGCCTGCTCCACCGGGATCACGGTGTCCGCGGAACCATGGATCACCAAGAACGGCGGCGCGTCGCGGTGCACCCGGGCGATCGGCGAGGCGGCGCGGAAGAGATCAGGGTGCCGCGAGATCTTCCGACCGACGACGACGCGCTCGAGGAAGTCCACGAAGCGGTCACGCTCCTCGGTGGAACGGTCCTCCCAGTCGTAGCGCCCGTAGATTCCGACGACAGCGTCGACCGAGGTGTCGGCCTCGTCGTCCAGTTCGGACTGCATGGCCGGGTCGTTGGGAGTGAGCCCGGCCAGTGCAGCCAGATGGCCGCCTGCCGAACAACCGGCCAGCGCGACGAAATTGCGGTCCCCACCGAACTTGTCGACATTGGCCCGCGCCCACGCGATCGCGGCCTTGACATCGGTCAGGTGGCGCGGCCAACGGTGATGCGGCGCCACCCGGTAGTCGATGGACAGGCACACCCAGCCCTGTTGGGCCAGATGGGACATCATCGCGTAGCCCTGCAGGACTCGGCTGCCGTGCACCCAGGCACCGCCGGGAATGAACAGCAGCACCGGGGCGGGCTCGCGTGGGAGTTCTGCGGGACGCCACACGTCGAGTAGCTGCAGCGGGTGGTCGCCGTAGCGCACCGAGGTGCGGAAGACATCGCGCCGATAGGCCATGGTGTTCCACAAGGGCGGCGCGGATTCCGGAGCGGGCCACTGGCCGGCGAGGTCCGCCGGGTTGACGACACCGCGAAGCCCTTCCTTGGCCACGTCGACCGTCTGTTCGCGCTCGGCCCTGCGGACGGGGGCGTTGCCGGGACTGAACCACGACTTGGCCGAGGCCGCCAACAGCTCGGGGAACTGCCGAAAGCCCCACACACCCATTGCGGCCAGGCCCCCGAGGGGTTCGAGCTGCTTGCCGACGATGGGCAACGAGGCCGATGCGACCGAGAGCGCGAGCATGCGGTCGGCGTGGTTGGCGTTCATCAACCACCGGGCGCGGCGCATAAGAGAAGGTCCGGGGCTTTTTTCCGCCGGTTGAGCCGTCATGGCGCGAGCGTACCCGCGAAGGGTCGGTCTTAAGCAGACATTTCGGGGGATCTGTCTACCTGTGCCATTAATGTGACCTGTATCACTCTCGTGTGCCTCAGCTGCACCGGTAACTTCACAGAGTCATGAGCACGTCGGCGCTGGCCATCACCGAAGAACACCACGATCTGGCGGCCGCGGCCATCGGTCAGCTGCGCAGGGTCGACAGCCGTGCAAGTGCACGCGTCGCGCTCGCCGATCCCGGGAGCTTTCCCGCAGAACTGTGGCGGGCCGGCGCCGAACTCGGCTGGAACGGTTTGGCCGTCGCCGAGGAGTTCGGCGGTTCCGGCTACGGGCTCGCCGAGTTGGCGGTGGTCGTCGAGGTCGCCGGCGGGGAGCTCATGCCGGGCCCGTTCCTGCCCACCGTCGCCGCGGCGACCGTGATCGACCGCTGCGCGCCGGACTCGGTCCGCGCGCGCCTGCTTCCCGGGCTGGCCGATGGGAGCACCGTCGCGGCACTCGGCTTGAACATCCGGGTCAACATGCAGACCGACATGACCGCCACCGCCGAGTGGCCCGCGGTCCTGGGCGCCCCGGATGCCGATGTGCTGGTGCTCTCCGCCGGTGAGGACCTGCTGGTGGTGGACGCACGTGCCGACGGAGTCACGGTCACGCCGCTGCCGACCCTGGACCCGACCCGCTCCATCGGCGCGGTGGCCATGCGTGGCGCGAGCATCCCCGCCGACCATGTGTTACGCGGGGCGTCCCGGCGCGCCCGCACGGTGCTGCGGATCCTGGCCGCCGCCGAGGCCGTCGGAGTCAGCTGGGCGACCCTGCGCATGGCGGTGGAATACGCGAAGGTGCGCGAGCAGTTCGGGCGGACCATCGGCACGTTCCAGGCCGTCAAACATCACGCCGCCGACATGCTCGTCGCCGCCGAGCAGACCACCGCCGCCACCTGGACCGCCGCCCGGTGCGATGATCTCGACGAGGCCGCGCTGCCCGCCGCCGTCGCGGCGGTCCATGCCATCCACACCCAGGTTTTCAATGCGCACAACAATATTCAGATCCACGGCGGCATCGGGTTCACCTGGGAACACGATGCGCACCTGTACCTGCGGCGCGCCAGGACGATGTCGGCACTGCTTGCCGACGGCAACGATCCGCTGGCCGAACTCGTCGACGCGACACGTACCGGCCTGACCGACGCGGTGTCGGTGCCCGTTCCCGCGGCCGCCGAACAGCATCGCGCCGCGGCAGCCCAGGCTGCCGCGCATGTTCGCTCGCTACCCGAGGACCAGCGGCGCCCGTTCCTCGTCGATTCGGGATACCTAGTGCCGCACTGGCCACGGCCCTGGGGCCGAGCCGCCGATGTGCTCGAACAGCTGGTGATCGAGCAGGAATTCCGCGATATCGATCTGCCGGACCTGGGGATCACCGGCTGGGTGACGCTGACCATCGCCCAGGCCGGTACCGATGACCAACGCACCCGCTGGGTCGGGCCGGTGCTCCGCGGGGACGTGCTGTGGTGTCAACTCTTCTCCGAACCCGGCGCGGGTTCGGATGCCGCTGCGGTGCGCACCTCGGCCAAGAAGGTCGACGGAGGGTGGCGGGTCACCGGGCAGAAGGTGTGGACAAGCCTTGCCCAGCACTGCCAGTGGGGACTTGCGACGGTGCGGACCGACCCTGACGCAGCCAAACACGCCGGGGTGACCATGATGGCGATCGATATGGGATCCCCGGGCGTGCAGGTCAACCCGCTGCGCGGTCTCACCGGCGACTCTCACTTCAACGAGGTGTTCCTCGATGATGTGTTCGTACCGGACACCGATGTGGTGGGCGAGGTCAACAAGGGCTGGCTGGTCGCCCGCGCCACCTTGGGCAACGAGCGGGTCTCGATCGGCGGGGGCTCGGGCGCTCCGACCGGATTCACCATCTCCGACCTTGTCGCCCTTCTCGACAGCGTTCCCACCGAGACCGCCGTGTGCCACCTGCACGACGCCGGGAAGATCATCGCCGAAACCTTGACCCTGCCGATGCTCAACATGCGGCGGGTCAGCCGCGCCATCGCCGGCGCCGAGCCTGGGCCGGAAGGCAATGTCACCAAACTGTTGGTGGCCGAGCAGTCCCAGCGGCTCACCGAACTGGGCATGGCACTGGCCGGGGTGTCGGCCGTGACCGGCGGCAACGAACGGTTGACCAACGCCTACCTGGGAAATCGCGCAATGACCATCGCCGGCGGCACCTCCGAGATCACCCGCAATACCATTGCCGAGCGGATTCTGGGCCTGCCGCGAGATCCATTGCTCAAGTGACCCTTGCCGATCCGGCGGGTCGACCATACTGCTGAGGTGACCACCCCCGGGACCACCTTCCACCCCGAACTCGCCCGTATCGCCCGGTTCATTCCGCGCAAACTCGTCACCAAGGCGAATCTTGTTCTGCTGCAGCGAATGAGCATGCTGATGGAACGCCGGGTGCCGGACGGTGTGCTGCCACTGACGCTGAGCTCAGGGGTTCGGGTGCGGCTGTATCGACCGCGACAGTCGACCGCGCCCAGCCCTGCGCTGTTGTGGATCCACGGCGGCGGCTACGTGATCGGCAGTGCCGCCCAGGACGACGCCTCCTGCCGCAGATTCGCCGACGCCCTCGGCGCCACGGTCGCGTCGGTGGACTATCGGCTGGCGCCACAGCACCCCTACCCGGCCGGGCTCGAGGACTGCTACACCGCGCTGACCTGGCTGGCCGGTCTGCCCGGCGTCGATGCCGGGCGCATCGCGATTGGGGGCGCAAGCGCCGGTGGCGGGATGGCTGCCGCGCTGGCCCTGCTGGCCAGGGACCGCGGTGAGGTGCACCCTGCCGGACAACTGCTGGTGTACCCGATGCTGGACGACCGATCGGTCGGTGCGCACCTCGATGCTCCCGGCCATCGGTTGTGGACCCACGAGAGCAATCGGTTCGGGTGGTCGGCCTATCTCGGCACCGCCGATCCCGAGGTGGCCGTGCCGGCACGACGAGAAGACCTCAGCGGCCTGCCGCCGGCCTGGATCGGGGTGGGCACGCTCGACCTGTTCCACGACGAGGATCTCGCCTATGCGAGACGCCTGCGCGCCGCGGACGTCGCGTGCGAGGTCCGCACCGTCGACGGAGCCTTCCACGGATTCGACGGTGTCGCACCCAAAACCGCTGTCGCCCAAGATTTCTATCGACGCCAGCGGGACTGGTTACAGAGTGTCTTCACGAACTCGCCGCCCGCACGGACGGACCGTACGGGCGGCGATTTCGGTGCTGTCGATCAGCCGGCCATGAACTCCGAGTAGGCCGACGCCAGGTCGGCCGGGAGCACCGAGACGTTGCACTGGCGCTGGGTATCGCCGATCGGCGCCAAGATGCCGCGGAGCTCGTAGTACTCCTGCGAGTTGGCGGTGAAATAGGCGCGGATGTTCGCCGCGGCGACATCGCGCGGTTGGGTGCGCGCAGCCTGGACCACCTGGTTGGCACCGGGATGGCTGTTCAGATAGGCACTTGCCGCACCCGTGACCGAACTGACGGTGCCGGCCACCGCGTCGGGATTGCAGTTCGGTGCCGCCGATGCCGTCGGTGCCGCGATGAGTGCCGCGGCGGCGGCACCCAGCAACGCACCCGTGGATGTCCGCCGAATGATCGTGATGGTGTTCTTCATGATGTGTTGTGTCCTTCGAGAATCGGACTTTCGCGCGCATGACCCTAGACGCGCCGGATGTCTTCCCAGACCCGAAAACCACGGTACGCGTGCCCTGTTGGTCACCCAGGCCGGTGCTCACACCGAACTACCCCGTGAGCGCCGGCGTTACACCCACCGCACGTGATGTGCCTCGCAGTCCGGCTCGATCCATTCAGGATCGCGGTCTGTTTCTTAACCAGCGCGGCAAACCCTTAACTGATCGTGATCTGCACTGTGACCGAATTGTTACCCGCCGTCCGGGTACCCGCGGCCCGTTTCACGCGATCGCGCATCGGGTAGCCGGGCCCGAGAGGAGGGACATGATGCCGACTGGCAAGGGCGTATACGTCGATGATGAGAACGGGCCGGAGGACGAGTCCTCCAAGAACCAGGCGGCCGAGCGGGCCGAGCGGGGGGACCCGACCCCCGATGTTCCCGACCAACCGGTCGAACCGCCGGACTGATCGAAGAGCGCCGATGGTGGCTCAGGCGTGCGGCGGCTCTCCGGTCACCTGGTGATCGGCATGGTTGAGACCCTCGCGCACCAGCCGGCCCAGGTGGCCGTCGCGTAATCGGTAATAGACGCGGCGGCCATCCTTGCGGGTGTCGACCAGTCGGGCGAACCGCAGCTTGGCCAGGTGTTGGCTGATCGAGGTGCGCGACCCACCGGTGGCCTCGGCCAGCGCGCTGACATCGGCCTCGCCCTGGGTCAACATCCAGAGCAGGTGCAGCCGGGTCGGGTCGGCCAGCATTCGGAAGGTGTCGCTGGCGGCGTCGAGACGATCACGGTCCGGGGCGCCCTCGTGAACCAGACTGGGTGCGTCGATCGGAATTCTGGGGATCGTGTCCATCGCCGAGCTGCCCCCTCCCACAGACGATGATGCGGACCGCCGATGCGGCCGCGCCTGTTGCGAGAATAGCCAGCATGGTGGCGGCCAGTCCGTGACCCACGCCGGCACCCACCCAGCCGGCGATCGGATACGTCAGCAGGAACCCCCCGTGCGAGAGTGAGAACTGCGCGGTGAAGACCGCGGGGCGGTCCGGCCCGGTACGCGCCAGCAGACGACCGGCCGGGGTGGTGACCATGGCGGTGCACGCTCCCAACGTCGCCCACAGCACCATGAGCACCGGCGGCCCGGGAATCGTCACGCTCAGCACCACGGCGGTCACGACCAGACCGGCGGCAGCGCCCACCGCGCCCATCACCATCAGGGTGCGGTCCGCCATGACGGTCAGCAGGCGGGGCGTCGAAAGGGCGACTGCCATGGACCCCGCGCCGTAGACGGCCAGGGTCACCGCGACGTCGGCGTCACCGCCGCCCTGCAGCCCGCGAACGTAGACGACGGTGTTCACCAGGACCAGTGCGGTGGCCGCGGCGACCGCGAGGTTCATCGCGAGCAACGCGCGTAGTTCGTTGCGGGAAAACATGATCCGAGCACCGGCAAAGATCCGGTCACGCAGGCGTCCATGCTCGGCGCGATGCGCCACAGCCGGCACCGCCGTGCGTCCGACCAGCAGCGCGGACGCCAGGAATCCCCCGGCGGTGGCGACGAACAGTCCGGAGTAGGACAGCACCGTCACCAACGCGGCCGCCAGCAACGGACTGAGCATCGCCTCCAGGTCATAGGCGAGCCGGGACAGCGACAGCCCGCGGGTGTATTCGCGTTCATCGACGAGGACCGCCGGGATGACCGCCTGGAATGCGGGGGTGAAGGTCGCCGACGCGGCCTGCAGGACGAACACCAGCAGGAATATCTGCCAAGTGTGGGCGACCAACGGTAGCGACAGCGCGATCGCGGCGCGCACCGCATCGGCGCCGACCAGCACGGTCCGCGGATGCAGGCGGACGGTGAGTGCCGACATCACCGGGGCCACAACGACATAGGCCACCATCTTGATGGCGAGTGCGGTCCCGAGCACGGCTCCGGCGGCGCCACCGGCGAGGTCGTAGGCGAGCAGGCCGAGCGCGACGGTCAGCAGCCCGGTCCCGATCAGTGCGATGACCTGGGCGGTGTACAGCCGGATGAAGACGGACACCCACACAGTATGCATTACATGTGCGCACGTGCGCACATATAGTTCAGATTGTGCGGCTCGCCGCGAGACTGCCGAGCATCTTGACCGCATCCGCACTCGGCGAACCGGGCTCGGCCTGGTACACGACCAACTCCTGACCGGGCGCCGAACGCACCGCGAACGTCTGCAGTCCGAGCGTCACGGTCCCCACCTCCGGATGCCGAAAAGTCTTGCTGTCCTGAGTTTTTCCCCGCACATCATGACGGTCCCACAGGGCGGCGAATTCCACGCTGGTCGCCAGCAGCTCGGTGAGCACCGCGACGACGCGCGGATCGTTGGGCTGCTCGCCGTGGTTGCGACGGAAACCGGCCACCGAATTCGCCGCGATCCGCGGCCAGTCCGCATAGAACTGCCTGGCCCGTACCTCGGTGAACACCAGCGTCATCAGGTTGCCGTGCGCTCCGAAGTCGCCGAACAACGCCTCGGCGATCGGATTGGCAGCCAACACGTCGTAGGCCCGGTTGTAGACCAGCGCCGGATTGTCCGGCCAGGCGGCCATCAGTTGCAGCAGCGCGGGATCCACCCGATCGGGCGTCGCGGGGGCCGGCACCGGTGCCGCGTGGCCCACCAATCGGAACAGGTGTACGCGCCCGTCCGCCTCGAGGTGCAGCACGGTAGCCAGCGCCTCCAGCACCTGCGCCGACGGTGATCGTTCCCGGCCCTGTTCGAGGCGGATGTAGTAGTCGACGCTCACCCCGGCCAGCTGGGCAACCTCTTCGCGCCGCAGCCCCGGCACCCGCCGTTGCCCCACGCTGACAAGTCCGACATCGGCGGGCCCGAGCAGCGCCCGTCGGCTGCGCAGATAATCCCCGAGCTCCGACATACGGCCAGCGTAAGCGTGTCCGATCGCGGGTGCCTGGGTGTCACGCACCCTGGCACCGGTCACTGGGAGACACCGATGCTGGACGCATGACCGATAAGAAGATCGTCCTCGTCACCGGAGCCACCAGCGGGATCGGCGAAGCCATCGCCCGTCGGCTCGCCACCCGGGGCCACCAGGTGGTGGCGGGCGCCCGCCGCACCGACCGGCTGGCGGCGCTGGCCACCGACAACCTGGCTGTCCGCAGGCTCGATGTCACCGACCGCGCGGACTTCACCGGATTCGTCGACTCGGTGGTCGCCGAGTACGGGCGAGTGGACGTGCTGGTCAACAACGCCGGTGTGATGCCACTGTCCCGGATGGACGCGTTGCTGGTCGACCAGTGGGACACGATGATCGACGTCAACATCCGCGGTGTTCTCCACGGCATCGCGGCCGCCCTCCCGCACTTCCAGCGCTCGGGCAGCGGGCATTTCGTCACGGTTGCCTCCGTCGGCGCGCACGAGGTCGTCCCGACGGCGGCGGTGTACTGCGCCACCAAGCATGCGGCATGGGCGATCACCGAGGGCCTGCGGCTGGAGATGGATCCGTCGATCCGCGTCACCACCATCTCCCCCGGTGTCGTCGAATCCGAACTCGCCGACACCATCACGGATCCGACCGCGGCCGATGCAATGCGCAGCTACCGTGCAGCGGCGATCGCGCCGGACGCGATCGCCCGGGCGGTGGGCTACGCCATCGATGAACCCGCCGAGGTCGACGTCAACGAGATGGTGGTCAGGCCCGCCCGGCAGCGCTGAGGGTCACGAGTACCTCTCGATGAGCTCTTGCTTGTACAGCTTGCCGGTGTCGGTGCGGGGCAGCTGCGCCTCGAAGGAGATCGAGCGCGGACACTTGTAGTGCGACAGCTGATCTCGCAACCAGGCCAACAGCTCGTCGGCGAATTCGGGAGTGGCATCGGCCGGGTCGACTGTCTGCACCACGCCCTTGACGGACTGGCCCATCTCGTCATCGGGGATGCCGAACACTGCAGCGTCCATCACCTTCGGGTGGGTGACGAGTATATTCTCGGCTTCCTGCGGATAGATGTTCACCCCGCCGGAGATGATCATGTGATGGCGCCGGTCGGTGAGGTAGAGATAGCCGTCGGAGTCGACATAGCCGATGTCGCCCACCGTCTTCCAGCCGTGCGAATCCCGCGACGACGCGGTCTTCTCGGCATCGTTGAGATACTCGAAGTCCTGCCCGCCCTCGAAAAAGATCTCACCGGGCTCGCCGGGGGGCAGCTCGTTGCCGTTCTCGTCGAGGATGTGGACGATGCCGGTCATCGCCTTGCCCACCGAACCCGGGTGCGCCAGCCACTCCTCGGCGCTGATCAGCGTGGCACCGATCGCCTCGGACGAGGCGTAGTACTCGTCGACGATCGGGCCCCACCAGTCGATCATCTGCTTCTTGATCTCGACCGGGCACGGGGCGGCAGCGTGCATCACCCGCTGCAGACTCGACACGTCATAGGAGTTGCGCACCTGCTCGGGCAGCTTGAGGAACCGGGTGAACATCACCGGGACGAACTGACCGTGCGTCACGCCGTACTTCTCGATCGCCGCGAGCGCGCCCTCGGCATCGAACTTCTCGAGCACCACGGTGGTGATACCGCCGGCAAGAGCCTGCATGGACCACACCGACGGCGCCGTGTGATAAAGCGGCGCCGGGCTGAGGTACACCGCATCGGGGTTCATCCAGAAGGAGACCAGGGCGGCCATCATGCCGGGGGTCTCCGAGGGCGGCAGATGCGGTAGCGCCCGCTTGATGCCCTTGGGCCGGCCGGTGGTACCCGAGGAGTACTGCAGCAGGTCACCATCCCACTCGTCGGCGATGGGGGTGGTAGGTAGATCGGCAACCGCCTCCGGGTACTTCGCCCAACCCTCCAGCTCACCGGTGGTCAGCAGCACGGGAGGCAGGCCGCCGGGCAGGTGCTCGGCGAGTTCCTCCAGCACCGGGGTCAGGGCGGCCGACCCGACGATCGCCTTGGCCGCGCTGTTGTCGACGATATAGGCCGCTTCGGCCGAGGTCAGGTGGGTGTTGATGGGCACGTAGTACAGGCCGGAACGCCGGGCCGCCCACATGACCACATGCATGTGCTCGTTGTTCTCGATCAGGATGGCCACCGCGTCGCCCTCGACAAGACCGTGCTCGCGGAAGTAATGCGCCAGCTGGTTGGCCCGCGCTTCCATCTCTCCGAACGTCACCACCGTGCCGGACGGGTGGATGATGACGGCGGGCTTATCGGGGCTGGCTGTGGCCGTGTCACGGATCTGCATGAGGCGACTTTACGATGCCGCCCCGGCCCTCCGACCATGTAGTCGGCAAAAACTTGACATCCGTCAAGTTTTCCGTGGTAGCGGGCCTACCGGGCCGGAAGGCTTGAAGACCCATCTGAGGGGGCATCTTCTCCGAATGAGCAATGTGGGTGCACTTCGGGTTCTCGTCACGGGAGCCACCGGCTACATCGGCGGACGTCTGGTGCCCAGACTTCTCGATGCAGGCCATCACGTGCGGGTGCTGGTGCGTGACCCCGCCAAGATCCGTACGGTGCCCTGGGCCGATGACGTCGAGATCGCTCGCGGAGACCTCACCGATGCCGCGAGCCTGCGGGAGCCGTTCCGGGATGTCGACGTCGTCTACTACCTCGTGCACTCGATGAACAGTGACGGCGATTTCGAGGAGGCCGAACGGCGCAGCGCCGAGAATGTTGCCGCCGCCGCGCGCGAGGCCGCCGTCGGGCGCATCGTGTACCTCGGCGGTCTGCACGAACACTCCGATCGACTGTCGACGCACCTGCGCTCACGAACCCAGGTGGGTCAGATCCTGATCGAATCCGGTGTACCCACGATGGTGCTGCAGGCAGGGGTGGTCATCGGGGCGGGGTCGGCGTCGTTCGAGATGATCCGGCACCTGACCAACCGACTACCGGTCATGACCACGCCGCGCTGGGTCAACAACCATATCCAGCCCATCGCCGTGGGCGATGTCCTGCACTACCTGACGGCCGCGGCCACCGCGGCGACCCCAGAGAGCCGCACCTACGATATCGGCGGGCCCGATGTGCTGCGCTACGGCGAGATGATGCAGATCTATGCCGAGGTGGCCGGGTTGACGCGGCGTCGCATCCTCGTATTGCCGGTTCTCACACCGAAACTCGCCGGACTGTGGATCGGGTTGGTGACTCCGGTACCGCTGAGCATCGGCCGGGCTCTCATCGAGTCGCTCAGCACCGACGCCGTCGCCTACGAGCACGATATCGACGCCATCATCGCTGCGCCCAGCGGTGGGCTCACGCCCTATCGCGATGCCGTGGCGCTGGCGCTGCGCAATGCCGAGAGCACCGAGGCCGGCTGGGATGGCACCGCCGCCGACCCACTACCCACCGATCCGGCGTGGACGGGCGAGATCGTCTACACCGAGAGTCACGACGCTGATGTCCGGGCCGATCCGGAACGAGTGTGGGAAGCCTTGGCGCACTGGGCATCCAAGCACGGGCACTGGACCGTCGAGAACAAGCAGGAACCCGCACTGCTGGAGCTGCACGGTCCCGGCCGAGCACGGCTGCAGTGGCGCATCGAGCCGGCGGCACCGGGACGAACCCGTCTCCATCAGCACGTCAGCTATATCCCCAAAGGCCTTCCCGGACAACTCTATTGGCTCGGATTGAAGCCCGTGCACCGAATCGGTCTGCGGCGGGCGATGCAGACCGTCGTTCGGCGATCCGAGAGCCGACGATGATCGAGGTGCAGCGTGAGGTGATCACCTCGGCCGATCCACAATCTGCGTTCGACTACCTCGCGGACTTCACCACCACAGAGCAGTGGGATGCCGGTTCCGTCCGCACGGTGCGGGTCCGGGGCAACGGCGATATCGGAACGCACTATGCCAACAGCGCAAAACTCGCCGGACGCACCAGGGACGTCGACTACGAGGTCATCGCGCTGACGCCGGGCTCGTCGATCGAGTTGCGCGGCAACACCTCCGCGCTGATGGCGCACGACATCATCACGGTGGAACCGCATCCGAGCGGGTCCGCGGTGACCTACCGCGTCGAGTTCACCTTTCGCGGCTGGCTGCGTTACGCCGAACCGCTCCTGCGTCGCACGATGTCCAACCGTGCCGACCACAGCGCAGCAGGCCTGCGCCGGGAACTGGCCCGGCTGCAGGCCTGAACGCCGTGCCCGAGGTCAGTCGGACTCGGCCAGTCTGGTCTTGAGAGCGTCGAATTCGTCCTTGATGCCGGTGGGCAGTTTCTCACCGACGAAGGAGAACCACTCCTCGATCAGAGGCAGCTCGGCACGCCATTCCTCGGCGTTGACGGCCAGCGCCTCGTCCACATCGGCCGGATCCACGTCCAGACCCGACAGGTCCAGATCGGCGGCGGTCGGCACGATCCCGATCGGGGTGCTCTTGCCGTCGGCCTTGTGCTCGATGCGCTCGATGGCCCACTTCAGCACGCGGCTGTTCTCACCGAATCCGGGCCACAGGAAGCGGCCGTCCTCGCCACGGCGGAACCAGTTGACGAAGAACACCTTCGGCAGCTTGGACTCGTCGGCCTGCTTGCCGATGTTGATCCAGTGCTGGAAGTAGTCGCCGACGTTGTAGCCCAGGAACGGCAGCATGGCCATCGGGTCGCGGCGCACGGTGCCGACCTTGCCCTCGGCGGCGGCGGTCTGCTCGGAGCCCAGCGTGGCGCCGATGAACACGCCGTGCTGCCAGTCGCGGGCCTCGGTGATCAGTGGGACGGTGGTCTTGCGGCGTCCACCGAACAGGATCGCCGAGATCGGCACGCCCTGCGGGTCGTCCCACTCCGGAGCCAGCGTGGGGCACTGCGAAATCGGGGTGCAGTACCGCGAGTTCGGGTGTGCGGCCTTGGTTTCGGTCTCGCGCAGGACCCAGTCCTGGCCCTTCCAGTCGATCAGGTGATCGGGCTCGCCTTCCAGACCCTCCCACCAGACGTCACCGTCATCGGTCTTGGCGACGTTGGTGAACACGGTGTTGCCTGCGGCGATGGTCTTCATGGCGTTGGGGTTGGAATCCCAGTTGGTTCCGGGTGCGACACCGAAGAAGCCGAATTCCGGGTTCACGGCGTAGAGCTGGCCGTCCTTACCGAACCGCATCCAGGCGATATCGTCGCCGACGGTCTCGGCTCGCCAGCCCGGAATGGTCGGCTGCAGCATCGCGAGGTTGGTCTTCCCACACGCCGACGGGAAGGCGGCGGCGATGAAGTACGACTTGTTCTCCGGGGAGATCAGCTTGACGATCAGCATGTGCTCGGCGAGCCAGCCCTCGTCATGCGCCATCGCCGAGGCGATGCGCAACGAGTAGCACTTCTTGCCGAGCAGGGCGTTACCGCCGTAGCCGGAGCCGTAGCTCCAGATCTCGCGGGTCTCGGGGAAGTGGGTGATGTACTTGGTGTCGTTGCACGGCCAGGGCACATCTTTCTGGCCCTCTTCCAGCGGTGCGCCGATCGAATGCAGCGCCTTGACGAAGAAACCGTCCTCGCCGATCTTGTCCAGCGCGGCCTTACCCATCCGCGTCATGGTCCGCATCGAGACGACGACGTACTCCGAATCGGTGATCTCGACACCCAACTTGGGGTCCTCGGCGTCCAGCGGACCCATGCAGAACGGGACCACCCAGAGCGTGCGTCCCCGCATCGAGCCGCGGTACAGCTCGGTCATGAGGCCGCGCATCTCGGCCGGTTCCATCCAGTTGTTGGTCGGGCCTGCGTCGATTTCACGCTCGGAGCAGATGAAGGTGCGGGATTCGACGCGGGCGACGTCTGAGGGGTCCGACAGCGCCAGGTAGGAGTTCGGCTGCTTCTCCTGGTTGAGCTTCTGGAAGGTGCCGGCCGCGACGAGCTGCTCGGCGAGCCGCTCGTACTCTTCCTGCGAGCCGTCGGCCCAGGCCACCCGGTCGGGTTGGGTCAGTTCGGCGACCTCACGAACCCAGGCCAACAGCCCCTGATGCGTCGTCGGTGCATTGTCGAGACCGGGAATGGTCGCTGAGGTCATCAAAGTCTCCTGCGTTGTTTCCGTGCATGTGCCGTTAACCGGCAGGTCACGATCGTCCCTGAAATAGAGGTTAACGCGGGTGACTTTGGTCCGTGGAATCGGGACGATGTCCGATCACTCACAGGAACGATTCAGATGTTGCTGCTACTCGGCGGTAACCGAATCCAGTTGGGCGCGGACCGCGCGCAGGGACCCGCGCAGGGCGGATAACCGCCGTTCAGCGGGTCCGGCCGCGGTTGCAATGGCGATCGCCCGCTCCCGCAGCCGTGCGTCGATGACGGCAAGCGTGGTGTGGGTCCGCGCGGCCACCCTTTCGCGCTCGGCTGCGGATTCCGCAGCCAACGCCGACTCGGCGGACAACAATCGGGACGCGACCGCCGCCTGGAGGTCGGCACGCAGGGTGCTGGTAACGGTGGCTGTCCAGCGGTCCCATCGGGCGCGGCTGTGCAGCAGCCCGCGCACGCGGACCACCCAGGCCGCCAACAGCAGACCGACCGCGGCACCGCCACCCGCCGCGACGGCGGCCGCCTCGGGAGCGAGCCCGGCCAGCAGTCGGGCCGCCGCGAGGGCAACCCCCAGCCCGAACCCCGCCCCGAGCACGATCATCAGACGCGCCTCCAGGTCCTGCCCGGACGGCTCGGGTGCGCCGGGATCGGTCGCCACCCGTGACGTCTCGGCAGGTGGAGCCGACAACCCCAGATCGCCCGCGATCTCTCGCACCCGGGCGGTGACGGCCGCATCGACCTCGGCGGCCACCCGGTCGGCGTGCTCGACGGCGACCGCCCCGAGGTCGACACCGCGGCGCCACCGGGCAGCCTCCTCGGCGAGTGCGGCCCGCAGGTCCACGCACCGGCGGTGGACCTGCTGGTTGAGGTCGATACGGGCTCGCTGCAGTCGGGTGCGCAGGTCACGGGCCTGTGTCGCGCTCAGGTTCCGGGCTGTGCGCAGGGCGTCCGCACGCCGGCGGTGCAATGCGATGGCCACACCGTCGGGGGCGCAGAGCGCATCGATCTGGTCGCACAGCGCGCTTTCATCGGCGCGCATCCGGTTCCGCTGCGCCAGCGTGGGGCTGTCGAGTCCGCTCGTCAGCAGGTCCATCAGCTCCGCGAGCACCGGATCGCCCGCGCGCGGCGCGGCGGCCACACCGACCCACGGCATCGACCGGTATCGCGTGGCATGACCCTGCACGGCCGTCCGGGCACCGGTGACGACCGTCTGCCAATCCGCGTGGGCGTCGATCTTGGTGACGACACCGACCACCAGGTCGGTGCGGTGGGCCGCATCGTCGAGGACCCTCAGATCGGAATCGACCACCGGGGCGGCGGCGGAGACCGCGAACACGACGGCGTCCGGCTCGTCGGCGTGCTCGACGAAGCGGTGCCCGGGCAGTGCGGTGCGCAGTGCCGACACGAGAGTGGACACCCCGGCGAACGGCGGCCCGGTCACCATCACGACGGGTGCGTTCACGGTGGCGTATCGCGTCCGGCCACCAGCCGCAGCTGCCCGCGGGAAAGGTCGGCGCCGCAATCTCGATGCAGCGGACTGACCGGGCCTCGGCTGTAGTGCAGCCAGCGCACCGCCGAGCGCAGCGGTGCCGCCGGGGACGGCCGCAGACCGGCCGCGCGGACCACCTCCTCGGCCGCCGCCGCGGCGGCGAGCACCGTCGTGTCCGCTGCGAGCAGTTCGGCAAGCGCGGGATCGGTGGCGGCGAGCGCATGCAACCTGGTCAACGCGGTGCGCAGCCTTCGATAGCGCAGCGGTGCCGAGAGTTCGGCCATCGCATCCAGGATCGGTGTCGGTTCGCCGCCGGCCAACGCACACATCGGGACGGTGCGCACACCGGTCTGCGCGGTGATCGCCGCGGCCCGCGCCGCGGGGTCGGCGAGTGCGTCGGCCTTGTTGAGCACGATCAGGCGCGGCCGGTCGGTGCCGAGATGGTCGCAACGGTCCTCGGGTTTGACGGTCTCGGCGATCACCAGCGCCACCACGTCGGCGACAGCATCGTCGGGCACACAGTCCAGTCCCTGATCCCGCAACACAGCCGTGACCGACCGACACCCGACACCCGGGCGACCCGTCACCCGAACCCGTACCGGGCGCCCCAGCGCGGCGATGATCGGACCCAGTCGAGGCCGGGAGCCGCCCTCGGCGAGCGCGGTCAACTCGGCGATCAAACCCACCCGTTCATCGTGGCACCGGTGGCGCACCCCGGGACGCGCTGATTTGGGCCTTGATGTGGGTCACAACGCTGCCCAGGCAACTGTTGGGTATCAATATGTGCCGCGATGCGGGTACCCCGGCTCCGATGAGCGACGATGGACCGATGTATGCCCAGGGGGAGGAGCCCGGGGGAGCCGATCCCGCGCCGGGTGCTCCCGCCCATCATCAACGCCGGGTGACGAGCTTCCGCACCCGTCGATCCCAGCTGACCGGGGGTCAGCAGCAGACCTGGGAGCGCCGCTGGCCCGAGTTGGGCTCCGAGGCGCTGGATGCCGACGGACGGCCGGTATCCCTCGACCTCGAGCAATGGTTCGGCAGGCGGGCACCGCTGATCGTGGAGATCGGCTGCGGCACCGGTACCTCGACCGCCGCGATGGCCCAGGCCGAACCCGAGCGCGATGTCATCGCCGTCGAGGTCTACAAGCGTGGACTGGCGCAACTGCTGTCGGCCATCGATCGCGAGGGCATCACC
This sequence comes from Arthrobacter sp. SLBN-53, assembly GCF_006715585.1. Classification (NCBI taxonomy): domain Bacteria; kingdom Bacillati; phylum Actinomycetota; class Actinomycetes; order Micrococcales; family Micrococcaceae; genus Arthrobacter; species Arthrobacter sp. SLBN-53. The sequence continues at coordinate 3,078,312 of NZ_VFNN01000001.1, read as the reverse complement.
AACATCCGGTTGATCCGCGGTGACGGGGTGGATGTGCTGGAACACCTCGTGGGCGCCGGATCGCTGACCGGTGTCCGGGTGTTCTTCCCCGATCCGTGGCCCAAGGCCCGCCACCACAAGCGACGGCTCATCCAGCCCGCCTCGGTGGCCCTGATCGCCGACCGCCTTCGCCCCGGCGGGCTGCTCCATGTGGCGACCGACCACCAGGGTTATGCCGAGCACATCGCCGAGGTGGGAGATGCCGAACCCGCGCTGCGTCGCGTCGGCATGGACGACGAGCTGCCGATATCGGTGGCGCGGCCGGAGACCAAATACGAGCGCAAGGCGCTGGCCGGACCGATCGTGACGGAGCTGCTGTGGGAACGGCGATGAGCGCTTGCACGAAGACCAGGAGGCCAAGGTGAGTATCGACACCGAGCCAGATCTTCCCGAGACCCCCGACGCCCCGGCCGAGCCGGCGTCCACCGTCCAGCGCGTACTGCTGGTGTGGGATGCGCCCAACCTCGACATGGGACTGGGCTCCATCCTCGGCGGCCGTCCCACCGCCGCGCACCGGCCCCGCTTCGACGCGCTGGGCAGGTGGCTGCTGAGCCGGACCGCGGAGCTGTCCGGACGCAGGCAGGCAGATGGTGGCGCGGTGCCGACCCTGGAGCCCGAGGCGACCGTCTTCACCAACATCGCCCCGGGCAGCGCCGATGTCGTGCGGCCCTGGGTGGAGGCCCTGCGCAATGTCGGCTTCGCGGTGTTCGCCAAGCCGAAGGTGGACGAGGACAGTGATGTCGACAGCGACATGCTGGAGCACATTGCGCTGCGTCGCGGCGAGGGACTGGCCGGCGTGGTGGTCGCTTCGGCCGACGGTCAGGCGTTCCGCGCACCGCTGGAGGACATTGCTCACGACGGCGTTCCCGTGCAGGTGCTCGGATTTCGCGAACATGCCAGTTGGGCGTTAGCGTCGGATACCTTGGAGTTCGTCGACCTGGAGGACATCCCTGGTGTCTTCCGGGAACCGCTACCGCGAATCGGCCTTGATTCGCTGCCCGAGCAGGGCGCGTGGTTGCAGCCGTTCCGGCCGTTGTCAGCGCTGCTGACCTCGCGCGTTTGAACAATTGAAGCGACAATTCGCGCGCAACGAGAAACAGACCTGAAGAAGATTTTAAGGAGCTGACGTGTTCGCCTGGTGGGGTCGAACGGTGTACCAGTACCGATACATAGTCATCGGTGTCATGGTCGCACTGTGCCTTGGTGGCGGGCTGTTCGGAGCAAGTCTCGGACAGCACGTCACCCAGAGCGGTTTCTACGCTGATACCAGCGAGTCGGTGCAGGCTTCGCTGATCGGCGACGAGGTGTACGGCCGTGACCGCACCAGCCACGTCGTCGCAATCCTCACGCCCCCGGATGACAAGAAGGTCACCGACAAGGCGTGGCAGCGCGAGGTCACCGGCGAACTGGACAAGGTGGTCGAGGACCACCCGGACCAGATCGTCGGCTGGGTTGGCTGGTTGAAGGCACCCGATACCGATAACCCGACGGTCAGCCAGATGAAGACCGACGATCTGCGGCAGACCTTCATCAGCGTGCCGCTCAAGGGCGACGACGACGACACCATCCTGAAGAACTATCAGGCCGTCGAATCCGATCTGAAGCAGGTCAACGGTGGGGACATCAAGCTCGCCGGGCTCAACCCGCTGGCCAGCGAACTCACCGGCACCATCGGCACCGACCAGAAACGCGCCGAGATCGCGATCGTGCCGCTGGTCGCGGTCGTGCTGTTCTTCGTGTTCGGCGGCGCCGTTGCCGCCGCCCTGCCCGCCATCGTCGGCGGTCTGACCATTGCCGGAGCACTCGGCATCCTGCGTTTCATGGCCGAGTTCGGTCCGGTGCACTTCTTCGCCCAGCCCGTGGTGACGATGATGGGCTTCGGTATCGCCATCGACTACGGCCTGTTCATCGTGAGCCGGTTCCGCGAGGAACTCGCCGAGGGGTATGACGTACCGGCAGCGGTACGCCGCTCGGTGATGACCTCGGGCCGCACTGTCGCGTTCTCCGCGGTGATCATCGTGGCATCGTCACTTCCGCTGCTGCTGATACCGCTCGGGTTCCTCAAATCGATCACGTACGCGATCATCACGTCGGTGCTGCTGGCGGCGTTCCTGTCGATCACGGTATTGCCCGCGGTGCTGGGCATCCTCGGCGCGAACGTCGATGCACTCGGCGTCCGCACCCTGCTGCGCGTGCCCTTCCTGGCCAACTGGCCGTTCTCCCGCAAGATCATCGACTGGTTCATCGAGAAGACCCAGAAGACGATGACGCGCGAGGAGGTCGAGAAGGGCTTCTGGGGCAAGCTGGTCAACGTCGTGATGAAGCGGCCGATCGCGTTCGCTGCCCCGATCCTCGTCGTGATGACGCTGCTGGTCATCCCGATCGGGCAGATGGCGCTCGGCGGCCTGAGTGAGAAGTATCTGCCGCCGGACAATCCCGTGCGCATGGCGCAGCAGCAGTTCGACCGCGAGTTCTCCGGGTTCCGCACCGAACCGTTGACCCTGGTCATCCGCAGCGACAACGGCGAACCGTTGACCGATCAGCAGGTGGCGGCCGTTCGCGCCGACGCCCAGACGATCCCCGGTTTTGCCGGCGCCGACAAACCGTCGGAGATGTGGCAGGAGCGGCCGGCACAGGAGAGCGGGTCCAAGGATCCATCTGTGCGAGTGATCCAGAACGGGCTGGTCGACAACAGCACCGCGCCCAAGAAGATCGAGGAGCTGCGCGCGCTCACGCCGCCCCGTGGAACGACGATCCTGGTCGGTGGCACCCAGGCGCTGGCTCAGGACAGCATCCTGACGCTGTTCGACAAGTTGCCCCTGATGGTCGTGATCCTTGTCATCACCACCACGATCCTGATGTTCCTGGCGTTCGGATCGCTGGTGCTGCCGATCAAGGCGGCGTTGATGTCCGCCCTCACATTGGGCTCCACGATGGGCATCTTGACCTGGATGTTCGTCGAGGGCGGACACGGTTCCGGGTTGTTCAACTACACCCCGCAGCCGTTGTTCGCACCGATGATCGGCCTGATCATCGCCGTGATCTGGGGCCTGTCGACCGACTACGAGGTGTTCCTGGTCTCCCGCATGGTCGAGGCGCGTGAACGCGGTCTGTCGACGGCCGAGGCCATCCGCATCGGAACGGCCACCACGGGTCGACTGATCACCGGTGCCGCTCTGGTGCTGGCCGTCGTGGTCGCGGCGTTCGCCTTCTCCGATCTCGTCGTGATGAAGTACCTGGCCTTCGGTCTGCTGATCGCGCTGCTGCTCGACGCCACCGTGATCCGCATGTTCCTGGTCCCGGCGATCATGAAACTGCTCGGCGATGATTGCTGGTGGGCGCCACAGTGGATGAAGCGCGTTCAGGAGAAGATCGGTCTGGGCGAGACCGAATTGCCCGATGAGCGCAAGCGTCCCGGGTTCCGCGAACCCGATGAGGAGCCGGCCGACGAGGCAGCGCTGGTGGGTGCCGGTGCACCCGCGCGCCCGCAGCACGACCCGGGGCATCCCATCGCTCCGCCGCCCCGCGGGCTTCCGCCCGTGCGTCCCACGGGTCCGTCCGCGGTCGGGACGAGCCGGATTCCCACTCCCCCGGCGGCACCTGAGCCTCCGACGACGCGTTTCGCCGCGCAACCGGACTCGGCCGCCACGTCGGCGATCAACGCGGTCAACACACCGACCGAACGCCGGCCGCGCACCGACCAGAATCCCGCACGGGAAAAGCGCGAGATCGAGTCGTGGCTGGGCGAGTTGCGCGGGAGCGCCGCACCCACCACGGCGATCCCGAGCGCAGGCCCGGGCGCCCAGCAGCCGGCCGCACCCGCCGGTGGCGACAGCGATCAGACGACTGCCATTCCCGCCCAACGGGATTCGGGCGATCCGGAGCCGACGGAGAAGCTCGACACCCGCGCCGCGCGGGAGACGACCGACGATGCCCCCACCCGGCGTGGTGGCGGCGTCAGTGCGGCCGATCTGCTTCGCCGGGAGGGCCGCCTGTAGGGGCTTCGGGCTCCAGCTCGGCCACCACCTGCTCCTGCTCGGCCTCGGGATCGTCGGCCAGCAGGACCCGGATGGCGCTGTTGAGCACCGCCAGGATCGGGACCGCCAACAGCGCCCCGAGGATGCCGGCCAGTACGCCGCCGGTGGCGATGGCGAGTACCACGGCGAGGGGGTGGACCGACACCGCGCGGCCCATCACCAACGGCTGGAGCACATGTGATTCGAGCTGTTGCACCGCGAGGATCAGCCCGAAGGTGATCAGCGCGTACACCCAGCCCTTGGCGATCAGCGCGACGATCACCGCGACGCCGCCGGTGAGCACCGCGCCGATCAGCGGGACGAATGCGCCGAGGAAGACCAGGGATGCCAGCGGCAGGGCGAGCGGGATGCCCATGATGGCCAGTCCGGTACCGATACCGACGGCGTCGACGAGTGCCACCAGGCAGGTCGCCCGCACGTAACCGGTGAGCGATCCAAATCCTGCGCGGCCCGCCTCGCGGACCCGCTCCCGCACCGTCGTCGGGAAGATCTTTGTGACGTAGGTGAAGATCTCCCGACCACCCAGCAGCAGGAAGATCAGGGTGAACAGCACCAGTAGAGCGCCGGTCAGGATCTCTGTGACGGTGGCCGCCGTCGACAACGCACCGCTGGTGACCCGGGCCTGATTCTCCTGCAGGGTGCTTATCACCGCGTCGCCCGCATGGTCGATCTGATCTCGGCTCAGGTGCAACGGCCCGTCGATCAGCCAACCCCGCACACCGTCCACGCTGGCAGATACTTGATCCACCAATGCCGGTGCGCCGCTGATGAATTGGCTGACGACGAAGCTGAGCAACCCGCCGACGATCGAGATGGAGCTCAGCAGCACCACCGCCACCGCCCAGCCCCGCGGAGCGCGACGACGATGCATGAAGTCGACGAACGGCGTCAGCAATGCCGCGAACATCGTCGCCAAGGCCACCGGCACGACGATCAGCATCATGTGGCCGATCACCCACAGCAGCGCCACCACGGCCGATCCGATCACCAGCAGGCGCCACGACCAGGCCGCGGCCTTGCGGACCAACGGATGTACCGACTGATCGGCGACCGGATCTATTGCCATGGGCTTACCGTACGCGCGACTCGCCGGGTTATCGCAGGTCATGCGCCACATGGCCCGGTTACCCTTGATCACGTGTCGCACGAAGCGCCGATGAGCGACGCCCATGGCCGCGACGCCAGTACCCGCGGCAAATACTGGTGGGTCCGCTGGGTGGTCATCGTGGTCGCGGTGGCGGTGCTGACGGTCGAGTTGACGCTGGTCTGGGACCAGCTGGCCAAGGCCTGGCGGAGCCTGCTCTCGGCGAATTGGTGGTGGGTGCTCGCGGCCGTCGTCGCGGCGATGGCGTCGATGCACAGCTTCGCCCAGATTCAGCGGACCCTGCTGCGCTCGGCCGGCGTGCAGGTCCGCCAGTGGCGCTCGGAAGCGGCGTTCTATGCGGGTAACGCGCTGTCCACGACGCTGCCCGGCGGCCCGGTGCTCTCGGCGACATTCGTCTACCGCCAGCAGCGGTTGTGGGGTGCGTCCCCGGTGGTGGCGTCCTGGCAGCTGGTCATGTCGGGAGTTCTGCAGGCCGTCGGTCTCGCGTTGCTCGGTCTTGGTGGAGCATTCCTGTTGGGCGCCAGCCGAAATCCGCTGTCGTTGATCTTCACCTTGGGCGGGTTCTTCCTACTGCTGGTACTGGCCCAGTCGGTGGCGGCCAATCCGCAGCAGATCGACGGCATCGGCGTGCGGCTGCTGACCTGGCTCAATGCGCTGCGCAACAAGCCTGCCGACACGTGGCTGGACAAGTGGCGCGAACTGCTGTGCCAGCTGGAATCGGTGCGGTTGAGCCGACGGGCGCTGGGCAATGCGTTCAGTTGGTCGCTGTTCAACTGGATCGCCGATGTCGCCTGCCTCGCTTTCGCCGCGTACGCCGCCGGCGGGCATCCCTCGCTGGCGGCGCTGACGGTGGCCTACGCGGCCGCCCGCGCGGTGGGATCCATCCCGCTGATGCCCGGTGGGCTACTGGTGGTCGAGGCCGTACTGGTGCCGGGGCTGGTGTCCAGCGGCATGTCCTTGGCCTCGGCGATCTCAGCGATGCTGATCTATCGGTTGGTCAGTTGGATCTTCATCTCCGCCATCGGCTGGGTGGTGTTCTTGTTCTTGTTCCGCACCGAGATGGACGTCGACCCGGACGCACCGGCAGAGCCCGAAGACAAGGAGCGCCGTGATACCTAGAAGCGCCTGCACCGCCGTACTTTTCGCCGCGGCATTGGCGGTGTCGGCATGTTCGCCGACCACCGAGCAACCCGCCACGAGTACGGAGGGTTCGCCGACCGTCTCCCCCACCGCTCCGGGCAACGGCACCCCGACGACATCGTCCATCCCCACTCCCGCGGCCGACGCCGATGCCCCCGTGGCCACCCCTGTGCTGGCCCGGGTCGTCGCCGCACCCGTCCCGGTGCGGGCCACCGATGGTCGGACGCATCTCGCCTACGAGTTGCTGTTGACCAACGCGATGGATCAAGGCATCACCGTCGATTCCCTGCAGGTCCGCGCCGGCGACGCCGGTGAGCCGCTGCTGACCCTCAGCGGCACCGATCTGGCCGAACGCACCCGGATTCTGGGCACCACTGCACCGACAGGCCGCCTCGGACCGGCACAGTCGGCGTTGGTGTGGCTCGATGTCAGTACCGACAAGGACGCTGCACCAACCGAACTCGACCATAAGGTCCAGGTCACTCTCACCAAACCGATGCCGCCGCTGTTGCCGCCGCAGCTGACCGAGACCGTCGCCCCGGCCACCGTCCAGTCCCGTACACCGGTGGTCATCGCGCCACCACTGCGCGGCCCGCAGTGGTGGGATGCCAACGGGTGCTGCGGGATGACGCCGCACCGAATGGCGATCAATCCGATCGACGGTGCACTCTGGGGTGCCGAGCGGTATGCCATCGATTATGTGCAACTGCTGCCCGATGGTCGTTTGTTCGCCGGTGACGTCGCGGAGACCGCGTCCTACGCCTACTTCGGTGCCGACGTGCACGCAGTGGCCGATGGCCCGGTGGTTGCGGTGCTGGACGGACTACCCGAGCAGGTACCAGGGAAGAGTCCGACCGGGCTGCGCCTGGACCAGTACGGCGGAAACCACGTGGTGCAGGACATCGGCGGCGGGAACTATGCGTTCTACGCTCACTTGAAGACCGGATCGGTGGCAGTGAAACCCGGTGACCGACTGAGTGCCGGCCAGGTGCTGGGCTCACTCGGAAACAGTGGCAACACCGATGCTCCGCACCTACATTTCCACGTCATGGACTCCCCGGATCCGTTGAAAGCCGACGGCCTGCCGTTCGTCTTCGACAGCTTCCGACTCACCGGACGCACCGACGACCGTCTCGGTCCCGATGGCGATGCCATCGACACTGCACAGGCGGGTAAGCCGGCACCCATGGTCCCAGACTTCACGGCCCGAGACGAAACCCAAGTCACGCCACTGGTTTCCGATGTGATGGACTATCCCGGTGAGTGAGCGAACCGGAGCCCGGCCGACCAGACCAGCCATCGCGTTACTCGCCGATGTGGTATGCGTGCTGGTGTTCTGCACCATCGGGCGGCGCAGTCACGCCGAGGGCCTGACCCTCATCGGTATCGCCGAGACCGCATGGCCCTTCATCACGGGAACGGTGGCCGGCTGGCTCGCGGCCCGCGCCTACCCCGGCGCCTTCAGGCCCTCGGCGATATACCCCACCGGTCTCATTGTCTGGGCCTGCACCGTGATCATCGGGATGCTGTTACGCAAGGCAACGTCGGCGGGCACCGCGCCGAGCTTCATCGTGGTCGCCACACTGACAACTGCGGCGCTGATCATCGGCTGGCGCGCCATCGCCACCGCTATTGCACGCCGCTAGAACGCACAGCGATGATCGCGCTATCCTGCTGCACACCACCATCATCCGCGGCGCGTGCTTCACTGTGTAGTTGTCAAGGTACGTCTGAGCTGACTCGCCCCACATGTTCGAAACTGTGGCACCACCCAGGTCGATCTCATTGCGCGGCATACGAATGGCGCTGAGCCGCACTCACCCTGGCCGCCTCGGCGCTGGACCGACCGCTGTCGGCCCAGCCACTTACGGATCGCGCGCACTGAACAGCCGGTCACCGCCGACGACATCGAACCGCATCCTGCGCCAATCGACGATCACCGATGCAAGAGCACCGACCCGAGTAATCCGATCGATACCGCGAGCGTAGAACCGCGGACCAGAACCCGTTGTCTCCACCAGCTTTTCAGCGCCATGCGTGCCCGCGGTCAACCGCGCCAAAACGCCGCTCTGCACATCTGCCGAACACCTGAAATTGATGACATCCATCCTGTTACCCAACCTCTCGAACAAGGCCAGCACACGTAGCCCAAAGGGCAACAAGACCCACACACCGCCTCCAGGGCGAGCAGAGTCACTCCCGACGGCACGAGAACCATCGAGACGGGCCCACCGGATCAACATCGTGAGCCATCAGTAGTCGAACTTGCGTTCGACCGTACGCCCGATATTCGACTCGCGCAAGCCTTCGCAAACCTCTTGCGCAAGTTCTTCGTTCGGCGTACGCTCGAACACAAGTTCGAATGCGCCGCGGTTCCCGATCTTCGGATTTGGTGAGCCGCAGACCGCGACTCCGGTCGCCGCGGGGTTCGACGGTTCCTGTCCGGGGGATCGTGCGAGCTGTGCTTGTGGGGTGGTGCCCCTTGGTGGGTGCTGTGGGGGAAGTCGGTATCCGTTATGGACGCCAGCTGTCTTGATGCGTTTGTCGACGCGCTGATCGATGAGCTTGTTCCGGTGTCACCGGAGGGTGATGTCGGGCCGGTTTTGGGTCGGTTGGTGGGTTGTCCGCGGCCGGTGGTCGATGACGAGGCGTTGTTGGGTGTGTTGGCTGCGGCGGTGTCGGCGCGGAATCTGTTGGACTTTGTGATCGCTTCGGCGGTGGTGGCGGCCGAGCGGGCGGGTGTGCCGGGTCGGCGGCACCTGCGCACCGGGGCTGATCTGTTGAGGTTGTTGGGGATGTCCCCGGGTGCGGCGGCCCGGGCGGTGCGGGTGGGGCGGATGGCACCTGTGCTGCCCGCACTGACGACGGCGCAGCGGTTGGGTGGGATCGGTATCGAGTTCGCCGACGCCGTCGGCAAAGGTGTCGCGCACGTGGAGTCGCGGACGCCGTTGTCCGAGGACGATCGGGCGGCGGTGGTGACCAGACTGATGGTGCAGACCAGCCCGGCCGAGGTAGCCGCCAAGGCCCGGGCGACCGCCATCGACCGCGCTGCGCGTCTTGCACCTGGCGACCGGGTGGTGCCGGTGGCCGAGGACACCACCCTGAACCAGATGACGTTGGTGCAGAACGCTGAGGGCCGGTTCGAGGCCACCCTGGATCTGGACGTCGGTACTGGGGAAGAGCTGTGTGCGGCGTTGGATCCGTTGTGCCGACCGGTCCCGCTACCCGACGGATCCCCGGATCCGCGCCCGATCAACACTCGGCGGGCGGAGGCGTTGGGGCAGGTGCTGCGCACCTACCTGTCGCAGTCGAGGCGTCCGATGTCCGGTGGGGTGCTCCCGCACGTCACCCTGATCCGACCGGTAGCCCCGGGCGTGACGGCGGGCAACAGTGGGGAGGTGGTGGATCGGTTGGGGTTCGGCGGGCCGGTCTCCGCGGCGACCGCGGAGTTGATCGGCTGTGATGCGACGTTGACGTCGGTGATCGTCGACCACTCGGGGGTGCCGTTGGATGTCGGGCGCGCGGAAAGGCTGTTCACCCCGGCGATCCGTAAAGCGCTGGCCGTCCGCGACGGTGGGTGCGCCCATCCCGGGTGTGGGCGCCCGGTGTCGTGGTGCGATGCCCACCACATCCAACCCTGGAGTGCCGGGGGTGAAACGAGTTTAGGCAACGGGGTGCTGCTGTGCCGGTTGCACCACAGCTTGATCCATCACGGTGGCTGGCAGGTCTACCTCGGTAGGGACCGCCACCCCTGGTTCATCCCACCCCACACACCCGGTGAACGCGAGCCGGCACCTCTGCGCTCCCACACCCGCCGCACCATGACCGACCTACCCACCGCCGCATAACCCCAAGGCACCCCAAAGAACCAGCGCACCTTGACAACTGAACAGAGAAACCAGGTCCGAGGAACGAGCGGTCCAGCTGCAACAGGCCCTTCCCAAACCGCTTTGAGCCCTCCGCGCCTACGTCGTACGCCGATCACACGGCACGGCACGGCACGGCACGGCACGCCGCACCTGAGCCTCGGCGCTCAGGGACCAACCGGACAATGGCTGGTGATCGCGATGCGGTTCCACCCGTTCATGACCACCACCAGCCAGGTGACCGCGGCGATCTGCTGCGCGGTCAGGGCCGCCTCGATGTCGACCGAATCGGGCGCTCCGGTGTGCTCGTCACCGATCCGCGTGACACGCTCTGCAAGCGTCAAGGCCGCCTGCTCCTGTTCGGTGAAGTACTGCGACTCCCACCACGCGGGCAAGACGGCGAGCCGATCGGTACTCTCGCCGGCAGCCAGCGCGTCGCGCGTATGCATCCGCAGACAGAAGGCACAGCCGTTGATTTGCGATACCCGTATCTTGACGAGCTCGGCCAGCTGAACGGGAAGTCCTGCCTGCTCGATGGCGTCCTTGACCTGAGTGTCCAACGCCGCGAAGGTCTTGTACGGTTCGGCGAACTGCTTGCTGATGTTCACGTGCGGGAGCATTGTGTCCTCTTTCCGGTCGTCCGTGATCGTCCCCCAGTAGACGAAATGACCAGGCGGTATGTGACAGCGTGAATCGTCGGCGAGGCTGCCCGATCATCAGCAGTCACTTTGTTAACATCGCGCCGTGCAATTCTCGCGGCGGGACGCGCTGCGCTACGCCGCGGCGACAACGGCCCTGGCCGGGCTCGGTGCCGCAACCACTGGGACACCCACGGCAGCCGCCGCAGCGCCCACCCTCATCGACTTCGCCATGCGTCAGATCCCGGCTGCTGACATCCGCGCGGCGGGTCATGCCGGCGTCATCAACTACGTGTCGACCTCGCGGCCCGGTTCCTCGTTCGGGGCCAAGCCGATCACGCTGCCCTATGCCCAGTCGCTCACCGCGGCCGGCCTGGTCATCGTCAGCAACTTCCAGTACGGGAAGCCCGGCGGCACCGCTCCATCGGATTTCACGCGTGGGTTTGCCGGCGGGGTCGCCGACGCGCGGACCGCGTGGCAGCTTCATACCGCCGCCGGCGGGGGTCAGACCGCACCGGTGTACTTCAGCGTCGACGACGACATCGATCGCGAAACCTGGGACACGGTGGCACTGCAATGGTTCCGGGGAATCAACTCCGTCATCGGGCCCATGCGCACCGGCATCTACGCCGGTATCCGGCCGTGCGAGTGGGCCATCACCAGCGGTGTGGTCGGACGCTCGAGCACACCCGGCAAGGCCTGGGTATGGCAGACCCGGTCATGGTCGGGCGGTCAGATCCACCCCGCCGCCGTCCTGTACCAGCGGATCATCGACACGGCATCCAATCCCGGACCGGTGGTCGGCGGCATCCGCGTCGACGTCAACGATGTGCTGGCATCAGACGTCGGGCAGTGGAATCTGCACCCCTGAAGGACTCAGACCAAGCCGAGCTTGCCGGCAAGATCCAACACCGCTTCGGCTCGCGCACGAGTGGGGCCGACGCTGCCGTCATACGGCCCGGTAGGTGAATCCAACCGTGCCAGTGTCCGCCGCGCCTCATCGATGTCCAGCGTCGACGGGCTGAGCAGACCATTGATCGTCTCGGCGTGCCCGGGATCCAGGCACAACCGTGCGGTCATGCCCGCAGCCTTGGCCACCTCGGTCTCGCGGGCCAGGTGACGGGACTCGTTGCGCAGGGTCGGGCCGTCGATCGGTGCGGGCAACCGCGCGGCGCGACTGGCGATCACCAACCGGGCCCGCGGGTAGGCCAACACCGACGGATCAGCACTCATACCGGTGTCCCGACGGAAGTCGCCGAGCCCGAACGCCATTCGATAGCACCCCGGTGTCCGCGCGATCTCGGATGACGCCTCGATGCCGAGCGCCGATTCGACCAGAGCCACCACCGGGGTACCGGCGGGAAGCCGCGCAGCGGTGGCGGCGATATCGTCTCCGGATTCCACCTTGGCCAGCATCACACCGCGAAGCCCCGGAGCGTTGGCCACCGCGTCCAGATCGGTCTCCCACGCGGATGTCGACACGCTGTTGATCCGGACCCATGCCTTCCCGACGTTCAGCCATTCGGCGACCGCGGCCCGTCCGGCCGCCTTCTGCTGATCCGGTAGTCCGTCTTCGATGTCGAGCACCACGACATCGGACCGCCCGGCGACCGCAGCGTCGAAGGCCGCGCCGCCGTCGGGCAGTCCTGGCTGCAGCAGCCAGGTCCGGGCCAGCGACCAATGCGGCTTCCGGTGTCGTTCGGTTGTCTGCGCTGAAGCGGTCACGCATTGACCTTCCGCTCGGGGTGTACTTCCATCGTCTCGCCCCCAAACCGTATCGCCCACATTAAGCACATAATGTTCACTCCCGATTGCCCGGGCTGCCATCCTCCGATGAGCAGCAGGAACAAGCCCGAGGCGCGGGCTGTTGACCGCCAAGAGATCCACCGACACTTGGAGGTCACATGCACATCGGCATCATCGGAGCAGGACACATCGGCGGCACACTGACCCGCCGGCTGCGAGAACTCGGGCACGAGGTGCACGTTTCCAACTCGCGTGCGCCAGAGACACTCGCCGAGCTGGCCGCCGAGACCGGTGCCACCGCGGTATGGGCACGCGACGCCGCCACCGATGCGGATCTGGTCATCCTGAGCATTCCGCAGAAGAACGTTCCCGATCTGGCCGACGGCATCGTCGACGCCCGTAAACCCGGCGCCCCGGTGATCGAGACCAACAACTATTACCCGCAGCAGCGCGACGGGGAGATAGCCGAAATCGAGGATGGCCAGGTCGAGAGCGCCTGGGTCGCCGAGCAGATCGGGGCACCTGTGTACAAGGTGTTCAACGGCATCTTCTGGAAGCACCTGCTGGAACGGGGAACCCCGAGCGGAACGGCCAACCGCATCGCCCTGCCGGTCGCCGGCGATGATGGCGCTGGCCGCGAGCTGGTGCACAGGATCGTCGACGAACTCGGATTCGACCCGGTCGACGCGGGCCCGATATCGGACTCGTGGCGTCAGCAGCCAGGCACACCGGTATACGGCAAGGACTTCGACGTCGCCGCCACCCGCACGGCGCTCGCGGAGGCCACACCGGAGCGGACCGCCGAATGGAGCGCCCGCACGACGTAGCCGGTTGCTCGCGGGGATGCGCGCATTGCGTTTGCTGGCCTTGTCCGGCCGCTGACCGCATGGTCTGATGGACACGACGCCGTCAGCAAACTCCCCCGAATGACTGGAGCGCCGTGTCATGACCAATGTCGGCGCGGCAGCGCATATCGGAAGAATCGGCGGCTTGGCCGCGGCACTCGGAATCGGAGCGGCGATAATCTGCGGCGCCGGAGCTGCCGCGGCCGCACCGACCGAATCGCCCAACAGTTCCGCCGACGCCGCAACGCCCAGCGATCCGGCCCCCACGTCAGCAAAGGACGCCTCCTCCCCCGACGAGCAGGCGAACCCCACCGTGACGAGCACGGAGCCGTTTGCGCCGAGAAAGATGCGTTCGGCGAGGTCGAACACGCCCAGCGAGGAAGAAACAGCAGCAGCACGAGAACCAAAAGAGCGTGCCGACCCGACCGAACTGGTCACGCCGGAACCCGAGGACCGGGACGAACGCGAACCCGACCCCGTGATCTCGACACCGACACCGGCCATCGACATCACCCCGGCGGTGACCGGTGAGCGCACCGCACCCGAGAACGATGCCGCGGACGAGGACGAGCCGACGACGCCCGTGGACACCCCGTTGTCGTGGACGGTGGCGGCCGCGGCCAGCAGAAACACCCTCGCGCCCACACCCCCGCCCACGACAGCGACACTGGCCGCACCGCTGATCGACCCGGTCACGCACGCACCGGTGATCGCGACGCCGCGAACCCCGTTACTCGAACCGCTGCAGTATCTACCGATCATCGGCCCGCTGTTCGTCACCCCGATCGTCGCGTTCGTCAACCAGATACCGGTGATCAGCGACCTGTTGCACCCGATCCTCGGCTATCCCCTGCAGTGGGGCTCGCCACCGGGTACGCCGCGGCCGCGCGATGTCATGATCACCTCGTTCGACGGCACGCAGATCTATGTCCACTTCATGCCCGCGGCCGGTCTGCAGAGTGGTGAGCGGGCCGCGACGATCCTGCAGGGTCCCGGTCTACTGCTGCCGGGGGCCACCAATCTCACGCCGACCCTGCTCGACGGCATCATCGCCGACACTTCTGGCCTGGTGTACACCGGCACACTGCGCACCGCCGGCTACAACGTCGTCACCTGGGATCCACGCGGTGAGCACAACTCCGGCGGGCGGCTCGAACAGGATTCACCGGACTTCGACGCCAAGGACGTCTCGGCGATCATCAGCTGGATTGCCACCCAGCCGGAGGCCCGGCTCGATCCGGGCGTGCTCGATCCGCGCGTCGGGATGACCGGCGCATCCTATGGCGGCGGCATCCAATTGGTCAGCGCCGCAACCGATCCCCGAATCGACGCCATCGTGCCGGCGATCGCCTGGAACACCCTGAACACCGCGCAGTACAAGAACGACGCGTTCAAGAGCAGCTGGGCGACCATCCTGACCGCCGGGATCACCCTCTTCACCCGGCCGAATCCGGCGATCCTGCCCGCCACGATCTACGGGGTCCTGACCGGCCGCCAGACCGCCGCCGAGCAGGAACGCCTGGCGCAACTCGGCCCGGGCGGCCCTCGAGATCTCGTCGGCAAGATCACCGCGCCGACACTGCTGATCCAGGGCACCGTCGACACGCTGTTCTCATTGCAGGAAGCCGACACCACGGCGGCGACCCTCATCGCCAATGGTGTTCCCACCAAGGTGATCTGGTTCTGCGGGGGCCACGGACTCTGCGGCAACCTGTTCGACCCCACCGACGGTGTCCTCATCCAGCGGGCCACGCTCGCGTGGCTGGACCGCTATGTCAACGGCAACACCGCAACGGCGACCGGCCCGCAGTTCGAATTCGTCGACCAGCGTTGGCAGTTCTACGCATCGGACCGCTACCCGATCACCGCCGACAGCCCGGTCGTGGCCAGCGGCTCGGGCGGCCAGTTGCCGCTGGTCCCCTTCTTCGGCGGCTCGGGACCACTGTTGGGGGTGCTGCCCTTCGCCGCGTCGAAGGCCTACAACGCGCTGAATCTCACCACCGCGCCGGCCGAGACGACCACCCATGTGGTGGGCGCACCACAGCTGACGGTGAACTACAGCGGGACCGGTGGCGCCCGGCACGTCTACGCCCAACTCGTCGACGACTCCACCGGCCAGGTGCTGGGCAACCAGATCACGCCGATTCCGGTGACCCTGGACGGACAGCCGCGCGAGATCACCATCGCGCTGGAACCGGTCGCCCACACCCTTCGGCCGGGCCAGACGGTGACACTGCAGCTGGTCGCGTCGTCGACGACCTACGCCACCCTCACCTCCTTCGGTTCACTGCAGGTGACCGGCATGCGGCTGAGCCTGCCGACCGTGGACCCGACGACCATCACCCCGATCGCCATCTGACAGCCGAGCCGCGATGCGTAGTGTTCGACTATGACCAGCGGCCGCGCACCCGAATCGATCCCAGCGAACTGATGCGGATGGACGTTCTGATCGTGGGCGCCGGTCCCGCGGGGGTCGCTCTCGCGGGTGCGTGTGCCCGCCTTGGCCTCGACACCGGCCTGCTGGACCCGGCGCCGGACCGGCCATGGAGCGCCACCTACGGGATGTGGAGCCGGGAACTACCCGTCGACCTGCCCGCATCCGTGGTCGCGGCTCGGGCCGCAGGCCGGGCGGTCGGCCGTGCCGAACACCGGTTGGGCTGGGAGTATGCGGTACTGGATGTGCCTGCGCTGCAGGCACATCTGACCGATCGGCTCGGTGCGGTGCGGTTGTACCGGGGGCGAGCGACCGGCAGCCCCACCCCCGGAGTGGTCGACCTGGCCGATGGCTCCCAGTTGCATGCCGCGGTGGTCATCGATGCCGGCGGCCGGCGGCGTCCACTCGACCCGGCCACGCCACCGGCGGCGGTGGCCGCCGCCCAGACCGCGTACGGGGTGGTCGTCGACATGGATGCGGCGACGACGCTGGCGGCCCCCGGTGAGGCGTTGTTCATGGACTGGCGCGCCGACCACGGTGAGAGCGGCTGGCCCACGTTTCTCTACGCGGTGCCACTGGGTGCCGGGCGGATCCTGCTGGAGGAGACCTCCCTGGCGCGGCGGCCCGGTCTGCCCATGACAACGCTGCGCCGCCGGTTGCATGCCCGGCTGGCCCGGCACGGCATCGTGGTGCCCGACGATGCGCCGACGGAGAAGGTGTCCTTCCCGCTCGATCAACCGCGGCACCGCACCGCGGGTGTTCTCGGGTTCGGGGCGGCGGCGCCGTTGGTCCACCCGGCGACGGGTTTCAGCGTGGCATCCGCGTTGCGGCTCGCCCCACGCGTGGCGGATGCGTTGGCGACGAACCTCCCGCTGGGTCAGGCGGCCGCGTTGGCGGCGGCCCGTGGGATCGTCTGGCCGCGGTCGGCGCGGGCCATCCACCGTTTCCGGCGGATCGGTCTGGAGGCGCTCCTACGCATGCCCGCCGACGAGGTGCCCGATTTCTTCGACACCTTCTTCTCGCTGCCCCCGGCACACCGCTGGACATATCTGACGTCTCGCGATGACGTAATGGGTACCGCCGTGGCGATGGGCCACCTGTTCCGGATCGCGAATCCGCGATTACGCGGTCACCTGGTCGGTTCGGCGGTCCGGCGACCGGTCAGCGCCGTGTCACCGTGAGGTGCACGTGGTCGAAGTGGCCGTATCCGGATGCCTGCGGACCCGCGGGCGTGTAGTACGTACCTCGCCAGATCACATCCTGGAGCCCGAACCGCCCGGCGTTGGCCAGGGCATAGGCCATGATCTGGTCCCCGAGCGCGATGCCCTCGGGGCTGCCGGCGTTGGGGATCATGATGTCGATGGCAAGCCCGCTGGGATGCCAGGGCTTGGAGTCCGGGCGCACCCCACCGATCTCGGATATCTGCGGGAACTGCTGGCTGACGGACCGCGCGGCCAGGATCGCATTCGGCTGCAGACCCGCCTCGTTGGCCACGCCGACCGGTAGTGCGGCGGCCTCCGGGATGTCGACGCGCGCGGCGGCCAGCGAGGGCTGGCCGGGCATCGCCACGATCGCCGGGTCGTCAGGCGCCGGAGCGGCCGGCGGTGCGGCCGGTGGCGCGCTGTCGACGATCGCCTGCTGCTGTGGCGTCAACGCCGCGTACTGGGCTTCGGCGGCGGCGAGCTGACGCAGCAGATCGCTCAGTGCGGTCTGCAGGTCGGCCCGAACCGCGGCGGACTGCTCGGCGGCCACCCGGGCCGCGGCGGCGGACGTTTCCGAAGTCCGAGCCGCAACGGCGGCCTGTTCCCGGACCGCCCGCAGATCCGCCATCCGGTCCGCCGAATGGGTGGCGACAGCCTGCTGCAGGGACATGTTGTCGATCAGCTGCTGGGGCGATGATGCGGTCATCAGCCACTGGAGCTGGCCGGTGCGCCCACTGGTGTAGGTCATCACCGCCACCCGGTCGGCGGCAGCCTGCACGGGTGCCAGCCGGGCCTGGGCGGCGGCGAGAATCTCGGCGTCGGCGCGCTGCCGGGCGTCCGCGGCAACCTGCTCGGCAAGCTTGGTGTCGGCATCGCGCTGGGCGACGGTCACGGCTTCGCGGGTCTTGAGGGCCTGGCTGGAGAGTTCTTCGAGCTTGGCCAGCGCGTCGGCGGCGGGATCGGCGTTCACCACACCGACCGAGCTCACCGAAAGGGCCGAGACGCCCGTGACCAGTGCCGCGGCCACCGACATGGACACGGTTCGCCACAGTTTTCTACGCACCAGGGTGATACGGATTGTCACGGTCCTTCGATTGCGCGGACCGAATCCTGGCCCAGCTTGCACGTCCTCCGACAGGCTACGAACTGCCGTTGCCGATGTCCACCCGACCGCCGGGCTCAGGTCTTGGCGGCCAGCTGCTGGATGGTCTCGATCTCGCTGGTACGGAAGGCGCGACCGTCGGGGTGGACCAGGTCATGCATCCATTTCTCGGGCACCTTGTCGTAGGGCTTGTCCCACGAATCCCACGGGTAGTAGGTCTGCGTGCGGCCGGCGACCAGCCCCCAGTTGTAGGCGCCGACGCCACGCCGCTTGGCGATCGGCAGGATGCCTTCGACGGTGCTGCCGTCCTCGCGGGCCAGGTACTCGGTGCACAGGATCGGCCGGCCCAGCGGTTCGAGCTCATCGATCTTTTCCTCGAAGGTCGACGGCTCTGCGTAGCTGTGGAAGGAGATGATGTCGGAGTTGTCCAGCTGGGTGGCCACGATGCCGGACGGCGTGCGCCACGACCCGCGCCACACCCCGCTGGTCAGAGGTTGGCTCGGGTTCACCGCCCGCGCCCATCCGAACACCTGCGGGAGCAACTCGCCGACCACTTTCAGCTTGTCGCTGCGTTCGACCGCCTTGTACTGGCTTGCCGGGCTGTCCGGTTCGTTCCACAGATCCCAGCCCAGCACCCGGTTGTCGGCACCGAACGCGCCGATGACACCGGTGACGTAGTCGCGCAGCACAGGCCGGTACCGCGGGTTGTCGATCAAGTCGGCGCCGGGGCCCTGCACCCACCGGGAGTTGTGCACACCGGGCCTCGGTGCGGGCTGCGGGCCGAGCTTGGGGTGCGGATCCCAGCAGGAGTCGAACAACACGAACAGGGGCTTGATGCCCTGCCCGGCGGCGATGTCGACGAACTGGGAGATCCGGCGCAGAAATCCGGCGCGGTCCTGGGCCCACAGCTGGTCGTGCAGGAACACCCGGACGGTGTTGAACCCGATGGTGCGGGCAACCTGCAGTTCACCGCTGATGCGGCGCGGGTCGTAGGTGCCGGCCTGCCACATCTCGATCTGGTTGGTCGCCGTGGCGGGGACGTAGTTCGCGCCCACCAGCCACCCCTGCTGGCGGTACCAGGCATTCGCGCGCTCGGCGGTCCACCGGGTGTTCTCGGCCGCCACGACGGGTGCCCGACCGATCAGCGCGCCCGCGGCCGCCACCGCGGACAATTGCAGCAGGGTTCGGCGGTGCACCTGAAGAATCTAGGGCGCCGCGGCCGAGCGCGGCCAGCGCAGAACCACACTGCAACCTCGACGGTGGCAAACCGTTATCCACTCACCGGAGCGGAGGTGCAACCGCACGAATTGCGGTGGTGAAACGTCGTCGGCACCCGGATGTGTCGTGGGGGTTCCTCCGAGCCGCGGATACGGGCCAGCAGTAGTTCGACCGCCGTCACACCGATCGTCTCGACGTCCTGGGCGGCGGCGGTCAGCCGCGGTTCGAACAGGTCTGACCACTCGAAATCGTCGTAACAGACGAAGGCCACGTCCTGCGGTATGGACAATCCGAGCCCGCGGATCGCCTTCAAGGTGCCGATGGTCATCGCATTGTTGAGCGATACCAGCGCAGTCGGCCGGTCTGCGCGCGACATCAGCGCCCGGACTTCCCGTTCGGCGACGTCGGTACTGGATTCCCCGTCGACCACCAGCGTGGGGTCGACGGCGATACCGCGGCCCGCCAGTGCCGCACGGTGCCCGTCGAATCGTTCGATGGTCGACGAGATTCCGGCCAGCCCGCGCACGACCGCGATCCGGCGATGGCCGAGATCGAGCAGATGGTCGGTCAATCCCTTCGCCGAGCCGAAGTTCTCCGGGACGATGCGGTCGAACCCGACATCTTCGCCGCGGTCGATGAGCACCATCGGGGTCCGGGAGCGAGTGATCTCGGGCAGAGTGGTCCGCTCCGAACCCGCCGCGGGAGCGACGATCATCCCGTCGACCTGGCGGTCCAGCAGCGAACCCGTGACGCGCTGCTCGGAGGACACGTCATCGTGGGAATCACCGACGATCAACACATAGCCGGCGTCGGAGAGGGCGCGCTCCACGGCATGGACGAGGCTGCCGAAATACGGGTTGGTCAGTGCCGAGATCGACAGCCCGACGGTGTGCGTGCGGCCGGCTGCCAACGATCGCGCCACGCCGTTGCGGCGGTAGCCGACCTCCTCGATGGCGGCCTCCACCCGCAGTCGGGTGGCGGCGTTGACATTGCGCGTGCCGTTGAGCACGTGCGACACCGTGGAGGCCGATACACCGGCCAGCCGGGCGACATCGCCCATCGTGGTCATCGGACCCGCACGATACGGTCGGCCCTACCGGCGGTCGATTCGATGAGCCGGGCATTGCGCTCGTCGGAGCCCAGCGCCCAGAACTCGGCTTCCTGCAGCGATTTCCCATACACCTGGTGTCGTCGTACCAGCCGTTCGTGGCGGATATCGTTGTCGGGGGCCAGGAACCACACCTGGTCGATGTGAGATCGCGCGACCGGCCAGGTATCGCATTCCAGCAGTAGGTAATTGCCCTCGGTCACGACCAGGGGGACGGTCGGCGCCACCGGGATGGACGAACCTATCGACTCCTCGATCTCCCGCCGGAACCGTGGCGCGTAGACCACGGGGTCATCGACACGTTGGGTTCGCAGTGCGGCCATGAGCCGCGAGTAACCACCATCGTCGAAGGTGTCGTGGGCGCCCTTGCGATCCAGTCGCCCCAGCTCGATGAGGACCTCGTTGGCCAGATGGAAACCGTCCATGGGCACCAGCACCGCAACCTCGGGACCGAGCGCGGTGACGAGCTGTTCGGCGAGCGTGGACTTTCCGGCACCGGGAGCGCCGGTCACGCCGAGGATGCGTCGTTCGCCGGCGACGACGAGCGCCGCGGCCGCATCGACCAACTGATCCAGCGTCGCGTCCTGGACGTCCTGCTCGGGGTTCACCGCTCCTGCTTCCGGATGAGATCTTCTGGCAATCGGTCCAACCACGTCCGTGGCCCGACTATCGAACACCGTAGTGCCGCCACGCGCGCCGCGTTGCCGAGGCGTTGTTCGAGGTCACCGGACCCGGCACGGTAGTAGGAGTACGCACCGTGGAAGGCGTCGCCGGCGCCGAGGGTGTCGACGGCGGTGACCGCGGGAACCGCCACCGAGCCGGACCGCCCCGCCGACCACCACCGGATCGGGTCACCGCCGTGTGTGGTCACCACGGTGTGCACCCCGTGGTCGCGCAGCGCCGTCGCGGTGGATTCCGAAGTCTCGGTGTCTGGCACGCGGAAGTCGTTGGAGCACACCATGTCGGTGACGTGCGGGATGAGATCGGCCATCACCGGCTTCCACCTGCCGGCGTCGGCGACGAGCGCTCTCCCGTGTGCCGTTGCGCGCGCGGCGGCGGCCACCGCAAGGCGTGGGTGATGCCCGTCGACCAGGACGACGTCGGCGTCGGCGATCAGATCGCCGAGACCGTCGGGTGCCCGAACATCGGAACGCACGGCATCGAGGGAGACGACCGACCGCTCGCCGGTGGACTCCAGCACCGAAACCGCCGATATGGGTACCGGCCGGCGCTCGCCTTCGGCGCTGTCGACGATCCGGACATCGTGGGCCGTCAGATCGGCGCGCACCAGGTCGGCGACGGGATCGGCGCCCAACGCGGTCACCAGGACGGCACGCCCGCCGAGCGCGGCGAACGTGACGGCGGCATTGGCGGCCGGTCCACCCGCGGCGACGAACTGGTCACGCGCGGTTACCTTTTCGTTGACCGCGGGTGGTGCGACGATGCGATGGATCACATCCAATGTGGCCAGACCGACGAAGACCCCGATCGGGGCCCTCTCAGCGAGCGGCGCGTTCCTCATCGGTCGGCTCCTCCGCACCGGTCATCAGCGCGACCACCTCGGACATGGAGCGCTTCTTCGGATCGACCACTCCGGCACGCTTCCCGAGGCGGTGGATGTGGATCCGGTCGGCCACCTCGAACACGTGGGGCATGTCGTGGCTGATGAGCACGACCGGGATACCGCGGTCGCGGATCGACCGGATCAGATCGATCACCTGTCCGGATTCCCGGACACCGAGCGCGGCGGTCGGCTCGTCCATGATGATCACGCCGCGACCGAACGCCGCCGCGCGCGCCACCGCGACGCCTTGGCGCTGTCCACCGGAGAGCGTTTCGACCGCCTGGTTCACCGACTTGATCCCGATCTTCAGGTCCGCCAGATGTTGTGCGGCGTCGCGTCGCATCACGGGCATGTCGAGTCGGCGGAACACCCGGCCGGCAAGGCCTTTTCGACGCACCTCGCGACCCAGGTACAGGTTGGAGGCGATGTCGAGGGCCGAGACCACCGCTAGGTCCTGGTAGACGGTTTCGATGCCCGCCGCCCTGGCGTCCCTGGTGTTCTTGAACGACACGGGTGCGCCGTTCATCAGGATCTGGCCCGAATCCGGGATGACTGCGCCGGCAAGGGCTTTGATCAAGCTGGACTTGCCCGCCCCGTTGTCACCGATGACGGCCAGGACCTCGCCGGCGTGCAACGCGAAGTCGGCACCGTTGATCGCGGTCACGCTGCCGTACTTCTTGACGAGGCCGCGTGCCTCGAGCACGGGTGTGTCACTCATTGTGATCTCCTGCGCGCGAACTGATCCACCGCCACCGCGACGATCACCAGGATGCCGGTGGCGATGTTCTGATAGAGGTTGTCGACGCCGGCCTGGGTCAAGCCATTGCGCAGCACGCCGACGATCAGCGTGCCTACCAACGTCCCGCCCACACCGCCGCGCCCGCCGAACAGGCTGGTTCCCCCGATCACCACCGCGGTGATCGATTCCAGATTGGCGTTCTGATACGCGTTGGGATCGGCATTGGGGATCCGGCCGAGTGCGGCCCAGGCGGCGATGGCCGCGATCACACCGGTGGTGATGTAGACCGAGACCAGCACGCGCCCGGACTTGATCCCGGACATATCGGCGGCCTGACGGTTTCCCCCGACGGCGTAAACGTGTTTGCCCCAGGCGGTTTGACTCAGGGCATACCAGACCACCAGGTACACCAGCAGCATGGCCACCACGCCGTAGGTGGTCGAGAACGATCCCAGCCGGAACGAGGTACCCAGAAAGGTCAGCGGTCCCTGTTCGACGCGGTAGGTTTCCGACCCCGCCAGCAGCCGCGTCGCCGCCTGGATCGCGGTGAAGGTCCCCAGCGTCACGATGAACGGAGGCAGCCGCAGCATCGTGACCAGTCCGCCGTTGATCGCGCCGAACAGGACGCAGACCAGCAGCGTCGATCCCAGTGCCACGAAAGGCCCGTTGGCGCCGGCACTCTGGGCCAGCACGATGCTGCCGAAGACGGCGATCGCCCCGATGGACAGGTCGATTCCCGAGGTGAGGATGATCAGCGTCTGCCCGACCGCCAGGATGCCCACGACAACCGACTGCTGCAGGATCAGGGACACGTTCTGCGGATTGAGGAACGAGTCGGTGATCGAGCTGAAGATGACGATGGCCAGTACGAGCGCCACCAGGGGGCCGAGCAGGGGTTCACGCAGAATCTGATCGGAGCTCAACCGTCTCACAGGCGATGACGCGTTGGTTGCCGGAGCGTCGGTGCTCATGGGCTACGTCAGCCCCAGCAGTTCTGTTCGCCCCAGGCGGTGTCCTTGGAGTCGAGCCCGGGAACCGGCTTGTCGGTGATCAGCTCGGATCCGGTGTCGTTGAATCCGCTCGGCTTGGTGCCGTCCTTGGCGAACTTCACCACGGCCTGCACGCCTTGTTCTGCCATCTTGGCCGGGAACTGCATGACCGTCGCGCCGATCTTGCCGGATTTCACGTCGGCGACACCCGTGCAGCTGCCGTCGATCGAGCCGATGGTGATCTGATCGGCCCGACCGGCCGACTGGATGGCCTGGTAGGCGCCGGCGGCTGCAGGCTCGTTGATGGTGTAGAGCGCGTTGATACCGGGAGCGCGCTGCAGGATGTTCTCCATCGCGGTCTGTGCCTTGGTCTGATCACCGTTGGTGTTCTCCTGGCCGACGATCTCCGGGGATCCCTCGGTGATGCCGAAACCCTCCAGGAATCCGTCGTGCCGGAAAGTGTCGACCGTGCCACCGGGTGTGCCGTCGAGCATCACGACCTGGGGCGGTGCGTCACCGAGGGCGGCCCGCACCCATTTACCCTGGCTGACCCCGGCCGCGAGGTTGTCGGTGGCGAAGGTGGCGTCCACCGCGTCCGCGGGGTCGGTTGCCGTGTCCAGGGCGATGACGACGACACCGGCGTCACGCGCCTTCTTGATGGCGTCGAGGACGCCGGTGGACGAGTTGGGGGTGATCAGGATGCCCTTGACGCCCTGGCCGACCATGTTCTCGATGGCTGCGACCTGGCCTTCGTTATCGCCGTCGAAGGCACCGGCGAGCGCGACCAACTGGGCTCCGTCCTTCTCGGCCTGTGCCTGCGCCGCCTCGCGAAGCTTCACGAAGAACGGGTTGGAGTCGGTCTTGGTGATCAGGCCGACCTTGATGCTGTCCGAGTCCGATCCCCCGCAGGCCGTCATGCCGAGGACCAGCGATCCGGCCATCAGGATCATCCCGACGGCGTGTGTGCTGCGCTTACCGATCATGTGGACTCCTTTGTCCTGTGTGACGCAGGTCGCGTCAGGCGTGACTGGCAGCGTAGAGTCACGCAAGCGCTTGCGCATGCGCTTTCGCAAAAGTCGGTTCGCCGACCGCCAGGGTGCTCAGCGGTCGACCGCGTCCCGGTGCTCTTCGCTGTCGGCCTGCCAGCGCACGCTGGTCACCGACGGCTCCATGCTCAGCCTGCTGACGGCCGATTCCATCTGCCGATCGTCGCGCTGATCGCTGGCCAACTCCGCACGGACCTCGACGCCACCGCCGTCGATGTTGGTGCTGGCGATCGACTGCAGGCGGAAATCTGTGCGCGTCAGTGCCTGCACGATCAGTGCCCGGATATGGGCCTCGTGCTCGTCGCGTGTGGTCGCCACGAACAGATAGTTGGTCGGATGCTCGTCACCGGTGTCGGGACGCCGGTCCACGGCGCGGCCCAGGTAGCGCAGCGCGACGTTCACGGTGACGACGACGCCGGTGCCCGCCGCGGCGACCGTGAACAGACCGGCGCCACACAGCGCTCCCACAGCCGCCGAACACCACAGCGTGGCCGCCGTGTTGAGACCGCGCACGGTCAACCCATCTCGGAGGATGACACCGGCGCCCAGAAACCCGATGCCCGAAACGATCTGGGCCGCTACCCGGGTCGGGTCGGGCGTCCCCGAATCGCCGACGAAGCCGTGTGCGGACAGCAGCACGAACAGCGTCGATCCCACCGCCACCAGGGCGTTGGTCCGCAGGCCCGCCATCCGGGCTCGATATTGACGTTCCAGGCCGATCAACGTGCCCAGTCCCACACCGGCACCCAGCCGCAGCAGCATCTCCACGGTCGTCATCGCCGGACTCCTTTCGCATGGTGTCACCCGCCATGGCACCGGCATGGCGGGTGACGGGATCAGATGCGCGTTTCACGCGCGATTGAACGCGGCGATCCTTGGTGTTTGTTGTGGAGCGCCGCGGGATGTTCCGGCCACCGGGGCCGGGGAAATCAGATCAGCGGTGGGTGAACCGGAGGGAAACCGCGAGGGCGGCGTCCGCGCCGGGACGAATACTGCCACTGGGCATCAGGCCACACACCTCGCTTTCGGTCTCGACAGGCACCTGATCGTGCCCGGACCATTAGGACCCCGGTCGTAGAAAAAGTCAATCGCTATCCGGCCCCGCTGAGATGAGGATCACGAGACCAACTCTCACGGTGCGACGAAACAGTAGACCCGCGCCGGGTCGGTATAGGAAACCACCCGAGCACCGGCCGGACACCCGACCGCTTCGCTGGCACCGTCGACACGGCGCACCACCCGAATGCTGGCTCCCGGTTCTGCGCAACTGATGGGGGTGACGGTTCCACTGACGGCGTAGCAGTGGTTTTCACGCAGGTTCAACATGAAGCAATGGGTGCGTACCTCATTGGTGAGCGCCGGATAGCGGGGGCTGCGCCGCAGACCATCCGGACAGGTGGCCGTGCCGTCACCCTTGGACACCAGCTCCATCGTCGCATCCGACCGCCGGCAGTCGACGGGTTCGGAGTTCATCCGGCCCTGGTCGTAGGCCTGCGCCGTGATGCATTGACCTACAGCGACATTGCCCGTCGACTGCACACGGCCGGAGGACACCAGCGCCGAGAAGACATGTGCCGCACCGAGCACCAGCAGCACCACACCGACGACGATGGGGACGGTTCCCTTGCCCGCAGGTCGTGACGGACGCGGCGGTAGGTCTTCTGGTAGTCCGTCGAACTCGTCATAGGGGTCGGTGACCGTGTCATCATCGCCTGAAGACGCATTCGGGGCCAGCAGTCGATCGTCGTCGCGGCTGTTCCAACGGTTGAAGGCACGCCGTCGAACCAACCCGACGAGCAGTAACAACACCCCGACCGTCGGCAGTATCAGCGCGAAAGCCGCCTGCCCGAGGCGGTAGGACCACAGCCCGTCCGCCAGCACATCCATCGACACAGATCCCCCCACAGTGCTCTGTTCTGCGTAGCGTAACCGCTACACCGCAGAACGCGGGCAGGGATTTCCGGTGGCCGGCGAGCAGGTCACTTCCCGTCGGTGTCGGCGGCCTCGTATTGCTGGTACCGGCGCAGCTCGGTGCGCACCGCCTCGTCGAGCGCCCGGTCCAGACTGGCATGTGCCGATCGCCGGGCCACCCGCCGCATGGCGTCGACAAGGTCTGCCGCCCAGGCTAATTCAGTGTCGTTGGAGGGGTACCAACCGGCCCCGCGCTGCCGGACCACCTCGCTGTGACCCGCTCCCGCGAGCTCGCGGGCAGCCTCGTCGAGGCGGGCATCGACGGTGGCGGTGGTCTGCAGGATCGTCACCAGCGGCATACCCCGTGCGATCAACGTCGCGAAATCCTCGATGACGCGCTGATCCGGGACGAGAAACCGATCCGTTTCCTCGGTCTCCTCGATGATCCGGTCGGACAACAACCGGTCGAGCGTGCTCTCGTCGAGGGTGCCGAGTCGGCTCTCCAGCTCGGCGCGGGTCACGGTGACGGTAACCGGACGCGACCACGGCTCGGTGACCAGCTCGCCGAGATCTGTCAGGTCGAGCACCTGTGCCAGGTCCTGGCCCCGTTGCAGGCCGGTGAGGAATCTCAGGATGTGTTTGACCGTGAAACCCTCACCGAGCAAACGGATGATCGCCTCCAGCTGGCGCAGATGCCTGTCGGTGTAGATGGCCACCCGGCCGCGACGGTGCGGGCGCGGGAGCAGACCGCTTTCCTGGTACACCCGGACGTTGCGAGCGGTCGTCCCGGCGCGGCGAGCCAGGTCGTCTATCCGGTATTCGGTCACCGGCGAATCTTAAGCGCCGACCAGCTCGTCCACCGTGATGCGATAGTCGTGCAGGTCGAGGTTCTTGAGTTGATTGACGTACTGCGTCGCGAACCCGGGATACATCGTCGCGTTGAAGCCGTCCTCGGTCAGATACCAACTCTGGCATCCGGAATTCCAGGTGGTCGACTGCAACCGACGCTGGATGTCTGCGTTGTAGCGCTCCTGAGCGTCGGCACGCACGTCCAGCGCCTTCCAGCCGAAGCGCAACAGGGTTCCGATGGCCTTGGTGATGTAGTCGATCTGCGCCTCCATGTAGACCAGCGCCGAGCTGTGCCCCGGGCCGGAATTCGGCCCGAAGGTGAAGTACAGGTTGGGGTAACCGGACACAGCCACGCTGCGGTAGGCGTACGCCCCAGAACTCCATTCCGCAGCCAGTTCACGCCCGCCCGATCCGATGACCGGGAACGGAGTCCCGGCCTTGGAGACGTCGAAACCGGTGGCGAAGACGATGGCGTCGAACTGATGCTCGATACCTTCCACGGTGCGAATCCCACGCGGCGACAGCCGCGCGATCGGCCAGGTCACCAGTTTGCAGTTGTCGGCCTGCAACGCCGGGTAATAGTCGCTGGACATCAGCAACCGTTTGCACCCCGCCGAGAAATCGGGTTTGAGCTGCCGGCGCAGCCACGAATCCTTCACCTGCATCCGTAGATTGGCCAAGCTGAGCGCTTCCACGATGCGGGTCAACGGGGTGTCCCACACGACACCGAGGGCCACCGACTCGTGTCCCCAGAACCACGCCGACCGTGCCAGTTTCTCGGTCAGCGGCACCGAGCGGTAGAGGCGCCTGGCCCAGTCACCGGTCTCGGTGTTGACCCGCGGCAGCACCCAGCCGGGTGTGCGCTGGAAAACCTTGACCGAGTCCGCCACCTTGACCAGTTCGGGGATGATCTGCACCGCACTGGCCCCGGTGCCGACGACGGCCACCTTCTTGCCCGTGAAATCGTACTCGTGATCCCAACGCGCACTGTGGATCTTGTTGCCCTCATAGGTCTCGATACCCGGTATGTCGGGCAGGCTCGCATTGGCCAGCGGGCCGGATGCCATCACCACTGAGCGCGCCCTGACTTGCTCCCGATCGCGGAATCGGATCGTCCAGGTGCCGTCCGCGTCGTCATACTCGAGGGCCGTCACCTCGTGACCGAACTGGATGCGGGGCCTCAGATCGCAGGTGTCGACCATGCGGTTGATGTACTGCAAGATCTCGGCGCTGCCCGAGTAGGTGTGCGACCAGTCGGGGTTGGGGGCGAAGCTGTAGGAGTACAACCGCGAGGGGATGTCGCAGGCCGCGCCGGGATAGGTGTTGTCCCGCCAGGTTCCGCCGATATCGGCGCCGCGTTCGTAGATGACGAAATCGGTGATGCCCTCGTCGCGGAGGCGGATGGCCGCTCCGACCCCGGCGAACCCTGCTCCGATGATCGCGACGCTGCGGACGTCCGCGCTCATGCGACGGGCTCGTAGGTCAGCTCGTCCGACCAGGTCGGGGTGTAGCGCACCAGCGGCATCGGGATGGCGCCGGTCACCTTCACCAACGAGTCCGCCAGCCAGTGATACTTCGAGCTTCGGTCGATAACCTTCTTGCTGTGCCAGCTGATGAAGCGGTACATCGGAACCCGATTCACGTACTCGCTACGCTCACCGACGCTGCGGAACCGTCGCATCGCCTGGTACAACCGCTCCTCGTTGACTCCCATCGCGACGATGTTGTCGCGCATCTTGTTCAGCAGCGGGAAGTAGCTCAACGTGCCGATGACCAGGGCCGGGTTCATCCAACTTCCCACGAACTCCACCGCCAGCTTGCGTAGGTCCGCGTGACCCAGGATGTCCATCACCTCGAAATCGACTGCCAGGTGGCGTGACTCGTCGGAGTTGATGCGCTTGAACACCTCTTGGGCCACCGGGTCCTTGACCTCGTCGGTGATGAATTTGATCAGCGCCCCGTCCAGGGCGACTTCGAGCATCGGGATGACGGTGCCCAGGATGGACAGCGACATCCCGTCGGAGAACTTGTCCAGCCAGGTGATGACCAGCTGCACGTTCACACTCGGAGGCGGGATCTCGTCGTTGTCGAGCATGCCCCAACGTCGCATCAGTGCGAGCTCGGCGTTGGCGTGCTTCTGCTCCTCGGCGTGGAAATGCTCGTAGATGCTCTTCAAGGTCGGGGTCGGAGCCTTCTTGGCCAGCGCCGCGAAGCCTCGTGCACCGACGTTCTCGATCCACATGAGATCGGTCATGAAGGGTTTGAGCTTGGCCCAGAGCTCTTCGTCTATGAGCTCGGCTCCCGGTGCATCCCAGTCGATATCGACCAAGGACCATTGCTTGTCCTTGATCATCTGCAGCATCTTGTCCAGATCCATTGCCATGGTCGTTCCTTTCAGTTGGACGGGAGGAGCCGGCCGAGCAATCCGGCGCCGTGCGCGTAGAGGGCGGGCACGTGACGCTTCAGGTGCCATACGACCTTGGCGTCCAGTTGAGGCACCACATAGAGATTGCCGCGATCGTGTGCGTCGAGGGTGCGGGTGGCCACGCCCTCGGCGGAGACGCCGGTCCAGCGCGCCAGCTGCTGACTCAGGTTCATCGACCCGGGGGTGATCCGCCCGTCGGTGAACACATTGGTCTTGACGAAGGTGGGGCAGAGCACCGTCACCGCGATGTCGGTGCCGCTGAGTTCGGCTGCCAACGTCTCCGACAGCGACATCACGCCGGCCTTGGAGACGTTGTAGGCCGCCATCGAGGGCGCTGCGGCGAACCCCGCGGCCGAGGCCACGTTGATGATGCCGCCTCTGCCGGCGCGACGCAGGACCGGGGTGAACACCTCACAGCCGTAGATCACGCCCCACAGGTTGATCCCCAGGGCCCAGTCCCAGTCGTCGAAACCGATATCGCCGACCGGCTTTCCGCCGATTCCCACGCCCGCGTTGTTGATGACGCAGGTGGGAGCACCGCCGAAGATGTCCTCGGCCTGTTTGGCCAACTGTTCGATGGCACTGCGATCGGATACGTCGCACTGCACGGCATGTCCGGTGCCGCTTCCCAGGCTGTCGATGAGGGTGACCGTCTCCGCGGCCCGATCGAGGTCGATATCGGCGCAGATGACCTCGCCGCCACGCCGCGCGAGCTCCAGAGCGAAGGCGCGTCCGATACCGCTGCCCGCGCCGGTGACCACGGCCTTGGCATCGGCAGTGCGCCTCGGCCGACCGAAGAGGTTGCCTATCAAGAGGTCTCCTGGAGTTGCTCGTCGAATCGGCCCCCGACCAATCGACTGGTCGCCATAGCGAGGTCCGTCACACTCCAAAGACCATCACCAAATGTGCCATTTGTCAATGTCGCCTTTTGTCAGTGGCACATTTGTTACCGGCGAGACGGCTACCAGGGCAGCGCGCCCTCTCGCCCGATGAAAGTGCCCGCGGTGTACTCCCCGCAGGCAGCGCGCACGATCGGTTCGGCCCCCTGGGCAGCGGTCAGCGGTGCCTGATCACGGTTGATGGGTGAGAAGTCGGTCTGGACAAAACCGGGGTCGACCGATACCGCACGGATTCCGGAGGCGCTCAGTGCCTTGTCCAACGTGATGGTGATGCTGTTGAGGGCCGCCTTCGACGCCTGGTAGGCCGGGACGACGAGAGTGTCGGACGCGGCTGCCGACTGCAGCGTGAGTGACCCCATGAAGGACGAAACGTTGACGATGCGGGCATCCGAGCTCGCGCGCAACAGCGGCAGGAACGTCTCGATCATGTAGAGGACACCCAGGACATTGGTGTCGAAGGTGACGCGCACGGCGTCCGGGTGCACGAAGCCCGTCGTCGAGGGGTGTGACCACTCCCCCGCGACGCCGGCATTGTTCACCAAGACGTCGAGACGGTCGTGTCGATGCCGCACCCGCTCCAGCAGGCGGCTCACACTCTCCGGTGATGTCACGTCGAGGAGTTCCGCCTCCACCAGGACACCGCGTCCCGCCAGTTCCTCGGTGGCGGCCGCCAGCGTCGCTGTCGTGCGACCGGTGATGATGACGGTGGCGCCGAGAAGGCCGAGCGCGGAGGCGGTTTCGAACCCGATTCCTCGGGAGCCGCCGGTGATCAGAACGATGTCGGTCATGATGCCCTTTCTGAGTGCAACCGCCGACGACGCTAGATCCGCCGCTCATCAGGCGCTGGCGGATTTGCGACCTCGCACTCAGCGTTGCGCAGGCACACTCCCGCCCACCATCCGCTCGTAGCGCACTTCGTGGACCAGATCGGCGCCGATGTCATCGGTTCGCTCCGTACCGTTGAAGCGCCATCCCGCACACTCGTAGAAGCGGCGAGCCCGCACGTTGCCCGAAAGGACCCACAGACCGGCCTTTTCGCACCCCTGCCGCGATAGTTGAGCACAACCGGCGGCCAGTAACCGGCGGCCGAGTCCTTGCCCCCATCGGAGCGGGTCGACATAGATCGCCCAGATTTCGCCGGCGCCCGCGAGATCGGCGTCCCTGCTCAGCCCGGTGGTGACGTGGCCGCAGATGGTCTCCCCATCGACGGCGACCTGAGTGAAGGGACCGCCGGGGTCCATCCGCTCGAAGCCGTAGCGTCGCGCCCTGTCCTCGGGGCGAAGCCCGTCGAGGTAGTGCTGGGAGATCAAGCCTCGGTAGCCCACCTGCCATGCGCGCACGTGCGCCTCGGCCACACCCATCGCATCGTGTGCCGTTGCGGGCCTGATATCGACCACCGCCGCCTCCCCCGATAGTGAACGGTGACATCGTCTCAGGCGAACAGGGTTGAGCCAAAGCATTTTCTACGGCAGGGTCGCGTGCCGCCCCACAGCCGTCACCAATGCCAGGCGGTGCCACCAACGTTGGTGATGGTGCGCTGCAATACCTCGATGGTGGTGGCGTAGTCCTCGTCGGATATCCCCTGGCGTCGCTCGTCATTGAGTTCCTTCTGCACCTCGGCGGCGGCGTCAAACTTCTGCACGCCCAGCTCCGTCAGGCGGACGTGATCACCTGCGCGACCGAGCCACCCTTTTTCGACGCCGGCCGCGATCGCACGCACGATGCTCTCGTCGGACTCATTTGGGCCGACGATCGACACGAGTTCTGCCTCCCTCATGCCGCGCGAGTGCATCGACAACTGGTGCAGCACCCACCACTCCGGCTGGCTGACATCCAGATCTGACAGTCGGCCGCGGGTACGCGCCTGGATGGCTTCTCCTGCGCGAACTGACCAGAAACCGAGGGGTTGTAGCGCAGCGGGCTGCATGTCTCTTGGCATGGTCCGACGGTAGAACCTCAACGATGGTTGACGTCAAGACGCCCGATCAGCAGGTCGGGATTCTTCGGGCGCATAGATCAGATGATCTGTTTTCAGATCACCTCTTCAGAAAAGAGAGTTCGTCCTACGTTCGGAGCATGCCGACCACCCCGGTGCATACGCAGTCGTTCATTCGTTCCGCGCAACGCGCACAGATCGTCGCCGCCGCCATCGACGTCATTGCCGAGGTCGGGTAACGACAGGGCCGCTATGGCATGATTCCGGCGGCAGGAGCGAATTTTGCCAGGCTCGTGACTACGCTGCCAGCATGCGCAAAGTTGCGATCTTGGTTGTCGACGACGTCATCGCGTTCGACGTGGGCATTCCCGTCGAGGTCTTCGGACGGGTTCGGCTGCCCGACGGCGCAAACGGATACCGCGTGCAGGTGTGTGGCACCGAGCCGCTGGTGTCCGCCGGCCCGCTGCGCATTGCCACCGACCATGGCCTGGAGGCACTCGCCGACGCGGACATCGTCATCGTGCCTGGCCGACAGACCGTCGAGACGCAGACCCCGGCCGCGGTGGTCACAGCACTACGCGCCGCCTACGCTGCCGGCGCCACCATCGCCTCGATCTGCACGGGCGCATTCATTCTGGCCGACGCGGGCCTGCTCGACGGTAAGCGCGCGACCACTCACTGGGCCGCGGCGGACCTGTTCCGCGCGATGCATCCTGACGTGAATCTGGACCCCGACGTCCTCTATGTCGACGAAGAGCGAATCCTGACATCGGCGGGCGCTTCGGCGGGGGTGGACCTCTGCCTGTACATGGTGCGGCGCGACCATGGCGCCGCCACGGCCGCCACCGCCGCGAAGCTTGCTGTGGCACCGCTTCACCGCAGCGGTGGTCAGGCACAGTTCATCGTCCGAAACCAGCTTCCTGTCGGCATGATCGGCGAACAGGCCCACCTGAACGGAGTGCTCACCTGGATCGAACAGAACGCCCACCGCGAACTGACATTGGCCGATATCGCCGGGTACGCCGCAACGAGTATTCGGACACTCAACCGACGTTTCCAGACCGAAACCGGCCAGACGCCCATGCAGTGGGTCACCGGGGTGCGCATCCGGCATGCCCAGGAACTGCTCGAGCAGACGTCGCACAGCATCGAGCGAATCGGGCGCGAAGTAGGTTTCACCTCGGCGGCGAACTTCCGTGAGCAGTTCCGCAGGGTCAGCGGCGTCGCCCCGCAGAGCTACCGAAATACGTTCAAAGAGCGCTCCTCCGACGCCGACCAACCACCACGCTCGTCGCTGGCGACCGCTTAGCTTGACCGACGCAATCGCTCAACAGCGTGTACCGACCACGGTCGACCTCGGTAGACGACCCGCCCGCGAATGCCCGCTGAGCTGATCACCTTGGACGAGAACGTCGAAATCGAGGGTGAGTCTCATCGGTTTGGTGACGCTCTGCCGCCATCGCACTCGCTGACCGCCTCCCTCCCGAGCCACCGCAATGTCGGTGCAGGGCACCGTTTCGCCCTTTCCGGTGGCGATGCCGGTCACGCCACTTTCGTCGCGGTCGAAGCGGTAGACGACGTGCAGAGATCCAACCGGCGTCTTGATTCGGACATCCCAGTTACCGACGATGCTCACCTCACACCGCCTGGGGCGCGCGGCCGGTATTGGTCCACACCGTGCCACGGCTCTCGTAGGCGAACATCGCCTCCACGGCCAAAGAGATCCGCGGGCCGAAGCTGCGCCGTAGGAGGTAGAGCGCAAGATCCAGGCCCGATGTCACCCCGCCGGCCGAGATCAGATTGCCGTCGTCGACCACTCGGGCCGCGATCGGGATCGCCCCGGCAGCCTCGAGCACATCAACTCCCAGATGGTGGGTGTTGGCGTGCCTGCCCTCGATCAAGCCCGCCATCGCCAAGGCCAAGGCACCACCGCAGACTGTCGCCACCGTGACATCGGGATTCGTCAGCGCCTGCTGGATCAGCGGGATCGCGGCAGTCTCCCCGAACCTGGCGAGGAGGACCGGGATGGTGTCGACCTCGTCCGGATCTCCTTCCACCGGCCCGACAGCGCCCGGGACCACGATGTAACCCGGCTTCGTCGGGTCGAGCTGGGCCGTTGCCGTGAGTGACAGGCCGAGGCTGCCGCTGACGACCACGCGGGCACCCTCGGCGGAAACCAGTTCGACGACCAGTTCGCCACCGAGAAGCTGGCCCCCGAAGGCGAGGACTTCGAAAGGGGCGATCACGTCGAGGGGGTCGAAGCCGTCGAACAACACAATCTGTGCATGCATGTGGGCCATGTTCATCGATTCACGGCGTTTGCCCCAGTAGCCAGATGGACACGTATAGCCGGAATCTGGCCAGCCGTGCCCGCCCCGTCGCTTGCTGTCCAGATTCCGGCGGCAGTTGGCTGTCCAGCCTCTGGCGGCGCGCCGGCGGGATAGGCACAGTGACGTCATGGTCACCCAAGATTCGGCCGAGACAGCCGCTTCCCGCCAGGCCACTGTGTGGAACTTTCCCGACTCCGCCATCTGCACAGCGGCTTTCGCGCTCGCCGACGATGTATCCCCCGAGTTCCTGCACAACCACTGCGTTCGCGGCTATCTGTTCGGACGCGAACTCGCGGCCGCCCAGGGCTTACGCGGCGGGGTCGACTATGACGAGGAGACGGTGTTCCTGGCCACGATCCTGCACGACCTGGGTGTTACCGCCTACGGACGGGGCGATCAGCGATTCGAGGTCGATGGCGCAGACGCAGCCGCACATTTCCTGCGTGAGCGGGGTTTCGACGAGGACCGCACGGCAGTGGTCTGGCAATCGATTGCACTGCACACAAGTGTCGGCCTGGGCCATAGGTTCGGCACCGAACAAGCGGTCTGCCACGGCGGGATCGACATGGATGTTCTTGGTGCGCAGCGGGAGTTGCTCCCAGCCGGCTTCGCTGACCGCGTACATGCGGCGTGGCCACGCCACAATCTGGGATTCGCCATCGCAGAAGCGATCGGTCGCGACACGCAGGCCAATCCGGGCAAGGCCCCGCCCTTCTCATTCCCTGCGCATGTGCACGAAGTGGTCAACAAGGCAGCTTCCGTCGGTTTTGCGGAGCTGGTGGCGGGCTCAGGTTGGGGTGATTCGTACTCAATCGAGTCCACCGCCTGAGCGTTCGTCACAGATTGCATTGTCGAATTTGTCGTCACACTCAAAGCCCCTGGGGAGGTAAGAACGACATGCGCGCCGTTCGTGTTGGTTAGCGAGCACCCGATGCGGGGTACTTGTCCATGGCGACGCCGACGTGCGGAGGAGGTTGTCATGGGAGCCGCCGTGCGTTCCCTACTCGTTCTCACCATGATGGGTTTCGCCGTCCTACTCGGGTCGGGCATGGCCAGGGCCGGTGAGCTGGACGGCTATCTGTGGAACCACCGGCCGCTGCTGGTGTTCGCGCCCAGTGCCGACGACCCTCGACTCATCGAGACACTGGCTCGCGTCGAGTCCAGCCGTTGTGAGTTCACCAGTCGCGACATGGTGCTCGCTCAGGTGCTTGCCGCCGGGACCAGCAAGCTCGACGGCCGAGTGCTCGAGGCCGACGCTGCCCGTCAGTTGGCGGACCGATACGGAGTCCGCGACACCAGCTTCGCCGTGCTGTTGATCGGCAAGGACGGCGGCCAGAAGTGGCGCGTCGACACGGTCCCGAACCTGCAGACGGTGTACGCCGTGATCGACGGAATGCCGATGCGCGGCCAGGAGATGGGTGAGGACAACAGTGCGTGCTGACACCGGATACCCATCACTGCGCGAGAAGATCGGTCGCACTTGCGTCCTGTTCATCGGCGCATGTACGGCGTTCTCGCTCGTCGCATGTAATGGCGCCGTTCAGGCAGAGGAGCCGGTGTCCTCGTCGCCTCCCGCCTCGGATGTCGTTGTCGTCGATCTCGGTGTCGCCGACGAGGCCGCTGAGTGGACGACCATGAATGATCCCGTCATGGGTGGCAGATCGACGTCCGAGGTCGCGTTCGACGATGGCGGCCTGCGGTTTTCGGGAAACATCTCGTTGGACAACAACGGTGGGTTCGCCTCGACGCGCGGACCACTGGACCCCGATATCGGCCGCAAAGCCACGGGCGCGCGGTCTTTCGGAGTGCGCGCCGAGGGGGACGGAAAGACATATCTGTTGAAGGTGCGTGACAGCACCCAGCCCTGGTCATATGTTCAGCGCTTCGCCACCGAAGCGGGCGCCGCGCGAACCTACGACCTGCCTGTCGAGCGCTTCGAACCCGTCGGCATGCGCCTAGATCCCGAGCCCGATGCACCCCAGACCCTCGATCCTTCGACGATCGACCAGGTCGCGGTCTACATCCTGGACAAGCAGCAGGGCCCCTTCCGGATCACCATCGACGCCATCACCGCCACGATCTGAACGAGCTCCTCTCCTCGCTGCTGCAGTCAAAGCGCGAGACACGCAACGAGCCCTCCCGATCGATCGGTATGCGCAATCATCGTGTTCGAGTGCGGAGTACCGGCGCAGTTCCAGCGACGCCATCCCACTGACCGACACCGAGCGACGACTGGGCACCGAAACCGTGCCACGATGTGGCCCACAACCGATCGCGCCGCGGATTCCCTTTTCCTGCAGCGTTTCTCATAGGAGTGCTGATGCAAGAGCTCGAGATCCCTCATTACGACCCGAAGACGTTGGTGCGTTCTGTCACCGTGGAGATCGACGCTCCAACGGATGTCGTTTGGGCTGTACTGGTGGACCTGGACAGCTATCCGGCATGGAATCCATTTTGCGTCTCGGCAGTATCGACACTCGAACTCGGCGACCCCGTTCACATGGTGCTGACCGATTACGCCGGCGGGGAGGGCACATTCAACAATACCGAGTTCATCTGCGCCGTTGTCCCCGAGCGGTTGCTGTCATGGGAACTGGTCGCCACCGACGAGTCCCCGTACGCAGCGCGCAGAGACCAAGTGATCGAGCGGATCGATGCCGAGCGATGCCAGTACTACTCGACGGATGCCTTTCTCGGCGACCATTCCCACGACATCATGCGCGAGACCGGGGACTGGGTGAAACGGGCCTTCGACGACACCGCGCTGGCGTTGAAGCAGCGGTGCGAACTGCTGTACGCCGAACGCTGAACCTGCCGGGTCCCACTCGTCGCCCAGTGCACCTGTAAACCTGGGTAAAAATACCAACATTGCCCAAAAAGTGTTCCGCTGAGCGGAATTGCCCAAGTGACAGCCACATTGGCTATCACTAGCGTCCCAGACCATGACCTCAGAGCCGCTGGCCGACGCGATCCGTGAAGCAGAAGAACTGGTCAGAGCCGCGCCACACATCGACAATGACAACGACCTCGCCGAGGGTTTGCAGTATCTGGCCGGAGGCATTGCGGCGTGCACCCACCAAGCCCTCTATCAGTCCCCGGACCATCCCATTCTCCTGACCGGTACCGGTCCGTTCACCAAGATGGGTCTCGACAATCCGGATACGTTGTATTTCGGCACAAAGATGCAGGCCGGCTTCGAGTACGTCGTCAGGGGGATTCGCGGAACCACCACCGACCTGAGCTTTCAGTACCTCGCCGGCGAGTACACCGACGACACCGTGCCTGAAAGCGAAGTGGCCTTTGACGACCGTGATCTCAACATCGCTGAAGATGGCTTCTTCGAATGGCGATTCGTCCCACAGCGCCCGGGTCAGCTGGTCATTCGTGAAGTCTATGGCGACTGGTCGCAACGTCGAGGGAGTCTGACGATCCACCGTACCGATACGGTGGGCACAGCTCCGCCGACGTTGACCACCGAACTTGTCGAGCAGCAATTCAGGCTTGTTGCATCGCAATTGGTCAACAGAGTGAAGACCTGGTTGCAGTTTCCGCAGTGGTTCTATCTGAATCTCCCAGTCAACACGGCGGTAGCTCCGCGTTCCACCCCCGGCGGTCTCACCACCCAATATTCGTCGGCGGGACATTTCGCGCTCGAGCCGGACCAGGCACTTGTCATCACAGTCCCCATGTCTGATGCCCCCTACCTGGGATTTCAGTTGGGGAACATGTGGTACACGTCGCTGGATTACATCAACCATCAAACCTCGCTCAACGGCGCGCAGATGCAGGTCGACCCCGACGGTTTGGTCCGTATCGTTGTCAGCGAACAGAACCCTGGCGTGACCAACTGGGTCGAAACCCTTGGTCACCGCCGTGGCTACCTGCAGTTCCGGTGGCAACGATTGACGCGCCGGCTTACCGAGGCCGACGGTCCGACGGTTCAACTCGTGAGCTTCTCCGAGATTGCCGACGCACTGCCCTTCCATGCCGAGAACGCCATCTCCGCCGACGATTGGCGATCTCGAATAGCTCTGCGCCAAGCTCAGATCGGCCAGAGGATGCTCGGCTGATATGGCGGGATTGCTGAGCGACAAGGTCATTGTGATCACCGGTGTCGGGCCGGGCTTGGGCACCACTTTGGCGCGGCGGTGCGCCCAGGAGGGAGCCGATCTGGTGCTGGCGGCGCGATCGGCGTCACGGCTCGACGCGGTCGCGGACAGCGTGGCAAGTCTCGGTAGGCGTGCGCTGGCAGTGCCCACCGATATCACCGTGGACAGCGACGTGAAGGCGCTTGCCGAGCGAGCACTATCCGCCTACGGAAAGGTCGACGGCTTGGTCAGCAACGCCTTCATGTATCCATCCATGCAGCCGTTCGCCGGAACCACATTCACTCACATCCGAGACTCCCTGGAGCTCACGGTCCTCGGCGCTCTCCGCACCATCCAGGCCTTCACCCCGGCGCTCGCCGAATCGCACGGATCGATTGTCAATCTCAGTTCGATGGTCATTCGACACTCCGACCCATTGTACGGCCCCTACAAGCTGGCGAAATCGGCGCTGTTGGCCATGTCTCAATCCCTGGCGAGTGAACTGGGCGAGCGCGGGATACGCGTCAATTCTGTTGCCCCTGGCTATATTTGGGGTCAGGTCCTCAAGGACTATTTTCGGCAACAGGCGGAAGACTCCGGAGTTTCGCTCGATACGGTCTATGCCGCAGCGGCCGGATCATCGGATCTCAAACGTTTGGTGACAGAAGACGATGTCGCCTCGGCGATCCTCTTTCTGATAAGCGATTTGGCCAGCGGTGTCACCGGCCAGACTCTTGACGTCAACTGTGGGGAGTACAAGGCATGACCTCCTCGACAGAGGTGGGTACCGCGGAAGCACTCTGCAGGCAGGCGATCGAGATTGCCGGTCACAGCGACTTCGGCGACCCATCCGACAACTTCGCCGAGGCATTGGATGTGCTACTCGAAAGCTACGCGCATGAAGCCGATCTGACGCCGCACGGGGCCACGATGACACGCCATTACCTCCGCTCGGGTTTGGTGGCGCGCCTCCTGAGCGAGGCTGCCTGGAAGCGCCACCCTGACTACACGGACGTGGAGATCACGCAACCCATCTTCGTCACCGGTCTACCTCGAACCGGCACCACCGCGCTGCACCGCCTACTCGGGGCCGACCCCGACCACCAGGGCCTGGAGCTCTGGCTGGCGGAGTACCCCCAGCCCCGTCCCCCACGTGATCAATGGGAATCCATCGCGGAGTATCGAGAACTCAAGGCCTACTATGCGAAGGCACATCAGGAGAATCCCGATTTCCTGGGCCTGCATTACATCGCCGAAGACGTCCTCGAGGAATGCTGGCAGCTTCTCCGCCAGTCCTTGCATTCGGTGTCCTACGAATCACTGGCCCACATTCCCAGCTACACACGCTGGTTGGCCAGCCAAGACTGGACGCCGTCATTCCGGCGGCATCGCAAGAACCTCCAGCTGATCGGATCGAACGAACCGCACAAGCGTTGGGTGCTCAAGAATCCCAGCCATCTGTTTTCTCTCGACGCCATCATGGCGGTCTACCCCGATGCGTTGATCGTCCAATGTCACCGCCCGCCCGAAACTCTGTTGGCATCGATGTGCTCGTTGGCCGAGCACAGCACCAAGGGTTGGTCGAACACCTTCGTCGGCACTCAGATCGGCCACGACGTACTCGATACCTGGGCACGCGGGATCGAGCGCTTCAACACCTCACGCGCAAAGTACAACCCCGAGCAGTTCTGCGATGTCGACTACTTCGACTTCATTGCCGATCCCGTCGTTGCGGCCGTCGGGGTGTATCGCCACTTCGGTGTGCCACTGAGCGATGACGCGATATCGGCGATGAAACTCGCCCATCTGGAGGGTAAGGCAGACCATCGTGCACCCAAGCACCGGTACACGCTGGAGAACTACGGGCTGACCGCCGACCAAGTACACGAGCGATTCGGCAGCTAGCCCACCCCACCCGGCCGCGCTCTCGCCGCACGGCATCAGTCCTGCGCCGCGAAACTGGTGCCCGACTGACTCTTTTGCCCGTGCGACGATGGGATGCGGAGACGAGGGGGCATAAGTTGTCGGTGACGGTGTCGACGGTGCAGGCGTCGCGACCTGAGCAGTTGGTCGCTTCCGCCGCCGACCTCGGCACCAAGGTCGCCGCTCTCGATACGACGATGGCGGCACAACGCCAGGCGCTGGCGCAACTGAGGTCCTCGTGGCAGGGTCAGGCGGCGTCGGCGGCGATCATCAAAGCCGAGCAGAACCTCAATCGCCAAGAAGAACTGCGCGCCCGGCTCTGCGCGCTGCAGCAGGCACTCCACACCGGCGGCACACAGCTGGGCTTCACCCGCACCGGGCTGCTCGCCACCGTCACGATGCTGCGGGCGGCCGGCTGGCGGGTCGCCGATGACGGGACCGCCACCGCGCCTCCGCTACCCGCGATCCTGCGACTGATGGCCCCGGCATGGACCGCCATCTTGCAGAAGCTGCTCGCGGTGTTCGGGCAGATCGACGCGCAGACCGCCGCCGCCATCCAGTCCTCCATCGGTGGCCCGGTGCCCCAGACTCCGCCGGGAACCCTCGGTGATCCGCGCCGGCTACCGGCGTCCGGGACCAGCCCCGAAGACGTCAAGAAGTGGTGGGATTCGCTGAGCCAGTTCGAAAAGAGCCAGCTGATCGCCGACCACCCTCCCGAGCTCGG
Source organism: Arthrobacter sp. SLBN-53 (assembly GCF_006715585.1). NCBI lineage: Bacteria > Bacillati > Actinomycetota > Actinomycetes > Micrococcales > Micrococcaceae > Arthrobacter > Arthrobacter sp. SLBN-53. Next base: position 3,036,409 of record NZ_VFNN01000001.1, on the reverse strand, counting down.
CAATCTCAACGGAATCCCGGCCGAGGTCCGCGATCAGGTGAACCGGGCCGTGCTCGCAGACGATGTGGCTCGGGTGACCGACGCGGCCGACCAGCATGGCGTCTCCACCGGCGATGTGCTGGCCAACCCCGGCAACTATGGGCTGACCCCGGCGGACGCCACCCGCTACAGCAATGCCGTGCAGACCCAGAAGGGGCTGAACAAGACCGCCGACCCCGAGGACGCCAACCGGCCGACGCTGCTCTGGGCTTATGACCCACTGGCGTTCAACGGCGAGGGCAAGGCCGCCATCGCCATCGGCAATCCGGACAAGGCTCAGAACACCGCGGTGGTCGTCCCCGGCACCGGCAGCAGTGTGAAAGCAGGTTGGTTGGAGGGCGACAACGCCACCAACCTGTACGACCAGATGATCGCCGCCGATCCCGACGAGCCCACGTCGGTCATCGCCTGGATGGGCTATGACACCCCCGACAGCCCCACCGACCCGGCCATCGCCACACCGACGCTGGCCCGCGCCGGGGGTGACCTGCTGGCCGCCGATGTCAACGGCCTGGCCGCCACCCATGAGGGCGTGCCCGCAAACCTCACCGTCATCGGCCACTCCTACGGGTCCACCACGGTGGCCGATGCGTTCGCCGGCAGCGGCATGAAGGCCGACAATGCGGTGTTGATCGGCAGCCCGGGAACAGACTTGGCCAACAGCGCGTCGGATTTCCATCTGCCCGAGGGCGGCAAGGTGTACGTCGGGGCCGCCTCCACCGATCCGGTCAGCTGGATCGGCCAGGCCGGCCCGATCCCCGACATCATCAACCGCGAGCTGAACTACCCGTTGGGTTTGGAGGCCGGCCTGGGCCGAGACCCTGCCGGCGACGGCTTCGGTTCGGTGCGCTTCGATGCCGAGGCGGTGGGACGCGACGGTTTGTCCTTCGGCGATCACTCGAAGTACTACCAGGTGGGCAGCGAATCCCTGCGAGCGATGACGGATATCGCCACCGGTGATGCGGATACCCTCGGCGACAATGGACTGCTGGCCGAGGGGCGACGGCAACCGCATATCGGACTGCCCGACAAGATCGATCTCCCGGGACTGCCCCCGATCGACCTGCCCGACTGGGACACTCGAATACCTGGCCTACCCGCACTCAATGATCCCGAAGGGGACCGTCCACGAGGATCGATCACCAATGACCATGGCTACTGAGATCACCGACGACACGGCTGTCGCCGGTCCCGTTCGACGGATCGCGGCCGCCGGCATCGTTGCCTTGTCTGTATTGCTGTTGGGAGGATGTACTGACATGAGTTCACCTTCGGATGCCTCCGGTGAGCTGGACGGCCCCGCGCTGAGCGATGACCAGATACGCGCGCAGGTGGTCGAGCCCGCCCGTCAGATCGTGCGTTCCGCGCGTCTGCAGGGCGTCAGCGGATCCTTCAAGTTCGGCGCGTGCAACGACCAGAACGAGCCGCCGTTCCGCGGTATCGCCGGTTTCCGCTTCGCCGTTCCCGCCGGCACGCCACCGGATACCTATCTGGCGCAGGTCGAGGCGACGATGGTCGACCAGGGCTGGACCCCCGGGCCCCCGCCGGGGGCGATGCCGCACGGCAGGGTGGTCCACCAGGGCAAGATTATGGCGATCCTGACCGAACATCAGGGCGGTGGACGAGTCCAGGTGCTCGGCGAATGCCGGAGTACCACCGATCAGGTGAAAGCCGGTGGCATGCAACCGGTGTCGATCACCGACGAGCTGAGATCATAAGGTCGACCATGTTATTGGCGGCATCGGTGCACTCGACGACTGACGCTCAGTTGCGAACGGCGACGCGACGTGCGGGCGGCCTGTTCGTTGCCGCGACCGTGGTGATGCTTCGGTTGGAGCGCACACTCCACGCTACGGGTGGACCGGGAATCATCGCATTCGAGTTGGCGGGCAGCGAGCACCGTGCGGCGTCGATCATGAAAAGCTGGGGCCCGAAGGGTATTGCGGCTGCCCGCGCGTCGTTGTGGCTCGACTTCGGTTACATGGCCACGTACGGAGTGTTTTCGGCGCTGCTCGCCGAGCACGCTGACCGTCGATTCGGTAAGCGACGGTCGGGGGTGCCCGTGTTTTCGTGGGCGCAGACCGCATGTGCGGTCGCGGTGGCCGCGGACGCACGCGAGGGCGTGGCATTACTGAACGTGTTGCGGGGCTGGGATCCAGAGGCACAAGTGGTGTCCGCTCGACGCGCCGCGCTGACGAAATTTGTCCTGTTGTTCACCGTGCTCCTGTACTGGGCAAGTTCCTTTTGCCGATCCGAGGGGCGCACGTGCGGCAGGTGGTCATGTGAGCCGCGCACCCCGCCTCGAATCACTACCTGAATCTGGGGATACACAACTGGCGAGTCAGCCGGCGACTGTATCGCGGGTGCTCCGGCGGTGAGTGTCGCGGTAGTAGTCCACCAATGCGAGTTCGCCGGCGGCCTGCTCGTCGATGATAACGACGGCGTTCTCGTGATGCTGGAGGATGGAAGCCGGGCACAGCGCCGAGACCGGGCCCTCCACCGCGCGGGCAACAGCGCCGGCCTTCGCCGCGCCGGTGGCGATCAACAGGGTCATCCGAGCAGCCATGATGGTGCCCAACCCCTGGGTGACGCATTCTCGCGGAACGTCATCCGGTGAGCCGAAGTAGCGCGCGTTGTCCTGTCGGGTCCAACTGGCCAGCGACGCCACCCGCGTGCGGGAGGCGAATGACGAGGTGGGCTCGTTGAAACCCAGATGCCCGTTTCGCCCGATCCCGAGTATCTGGATGTCGATACCGCCGGCCGCGCGGATGGCGTCTTCGTAGGCCAGGCATTCAGCGCCCAGGTCATCACCGAGTCCCGTTGGTACGTAAACATTTTCGGGTTTCAGTCGGAGTGGCTCGGTGACCCGCGTCCGGATCACGTAGGCGTAACTACGCGGATCGTCCGGGGCGAGCCCGACGTACTCGTCGAGAGCGAAACCGGATAACCCACTCATGTCCAGACCTGCGGCGACCCGCTCGGCCAATTCGGCGTAGAGCCCCAGCGGGCTGGAACCGGTGGCAAGCCCCAGCGTCCCTTGTGGTTTACGGACGGCCAAATCGGTCACGATATCGGCGGCGGTGGTGGCGACCACAGCCAGGTCGGGGCAGATGACGACTCTCATATCAAACCTCATTCCTTGTATGACAATGTAGGTAGTTAGATGGCCACGTAGGGCACGCATCGGTGCCCCTGCAGGACCGGCCGGCAGCTCACCGGGGAGGGTTTGTGAACGACGACGGCACCGGCAAGACCGCGCGCCCGCTGCGATATCAGCAGGTGTACGACCTCGTTGTATCGCTCATCGAGGAGCAGAATCTGCATGAGGGTGATCAGCTGCCGAGCACCGCCGAACTCGCCGAGATGGCCGATGTCAGCGTGATCACTGTGCGTCGTGCGCTTGACGAACTCACCCACAGCGGAAAGATCGTGCGGCATCAGGGTGTCGGAACGTTCGTGGCCCCGCAGCGGATCGTCAGTGAACCCTCGCGTCCCGGCGCCTTGTTGGAGACCCTCAAGGGCCACGACGACGGCGTCGAACTCGCCACCGAGCTCGTCAGCCTGATGGTCGGGCAGCCCAGTGACAACCACGCCGCCGCCTTGCGGATCGAGGCCGGACAGCCGGTGTGGGAGATCTGCAGGCTGCGTCGGCTGGGCAACGTGCCCAAACTGTTGGAGAAGGCGGTGCTGCCGCTGAGCCTGGTGCCGTCCCTGGACGAGGAACGACTCGCCACCGGCGGATCCCTGTACGGATTTCTCGCCGAACGTTACGGATTCACCGATGACTTCGTGGAACAGGTCTTCGAGGTCGACCATCCCAACTCGCTGGAGCGCGAGCATTTGAAGCTGACGGCGAAGGACAACGTGGTGCGGATCCGCGGTGTGAGCGTCAATGCCGAGGGGACCGCTTTCGACAGCTTCCAACAGACCTACCCGGCGCGCGAGTTTCTGTTCTATGTCTCGGGAACGTCTGGACGCCGCCTGGTGGAGCCGGCACGTACCGGGCCGTGGTCGGTGCGCCCCTTCGGATCTGCGCCCACCACCGGGGAATGACCGGCGCCGCGGCTCAGGAGGCGCGGTGGCGTGTCGGGTCCGGACTGGGCACACTGTCCAACAGCTTTCGGGTGTAGGAATCGGCGGGCTCGTTGACGATCTGCCAGGGCGTGCCCGTTTCTACGATGCGCCCCTCACGCATGACGATGACCCGGTCGGCGTAAGCCGTCGCCGTCGACAGGTCGTGGGTGATCATCAGGATGCCCATCCGGTGCTCACGCCGCAGCCGGTCGAGCAGTTCCAGCACGCCGGTACGCACCGACACGTCCAGCATCGACACCGGTTCGTCGGCCAGCAACAAACGGGGCCGCAGCACGAGACTGGCAGCGATCGCGACGCGTTGACGCTGGCCGCCGGACAGTTCGTGCGGATAACGTTGGGCCAGTCGCGAGGGATCCAGACCAACGTCACGCAGCGCCTGGGCAACCAGGGTTCGACGTTGCTCCCGGTTGTCGCCGATACCGTGGACCAACAGCGGTTCGGCCATCGTGTCCTCGATTCGCAACCGACCGTCGAGCGCCTCGTAGGGATCTTGATAGATCATCTGGACATGGCGGCGTAGCGGTCGCCACGCGCGTGCGCTCAGGCCGGCGACCTCCACCCCGTCGATCTGGATGGACCCGGACCGCACAGGCTGCATGCCCAGGACTGCCTGCAGTGTCGTCGTCTTACCGCATCCCGACTGTCCGACCAAGGCGACGAGTTCGCCCTCGGCAACCTGGAGGCTGACACCGTCGACAGCATCCGCCGGCGCAGTTGCCGATAGCGTCTGTCGCCGCACGGCACGGGTAAGCCATTGTCGTGACGGCTTTTTGGCGCCTTCACTGTAGGTGACGTGCAGGTCTTGCACGACGAGTGTCGGCGTTTGCGAGCCGACAGGCACCGCTCCGGCGGCCACGTCGTCGAGGTTCGGAGTCGCCTCGAAAAGGGTGCGTGTGTAGGGATGTGCCGGGCGATGGTAGAGATCATCGACGGTCCCCTCTTCCACGATCTCACCGCTGTACATCACCGCTGCGCGTGTGCAGGCCTGGGCCACCACGCCCAGGTCGTGGGTGACCAGTACCAGCGCCAAGCCGAGCTCACTGCACAGCCGAACGAGCAGCCGAAGCACCTGATCCTGGACGACGACATCCAGAGCAGTGGTGGGCTCGTCGGCCAGCAGCACCTTCGGGTCGCAGGCGAGCGCCATCGCGATGACGGCACGTTGCTTCATCCCGCCGGAAAGCTGGTGCGGGAAGCGCTCATCACTGTCCGGCGGCAGACCGACGAGGTCGAGCAGCTCGCGACACCGGGCCACCGCCTTCTTCCCGTGGGCGATGTCATGAAATCTCAGGGCTTCCCGGACCTGCCATCCGATGGTCTTCACGGGGTTGAAAGCGCTCATCGCACCCTGGAAGACCATGGCGATATCGGTCCACCGGTGGCCGTTGATACCGGCCTCACCGGCACCGATGATGTTCGTACCGTTGACGCGTACTTCACCACCGACGGTGGCAGTGGACGGCAACAACCCCATGGCGGCCAGAATGGTGGTGGTCTTGCCGCAACCCGACTCGCCGACCAGGCCCACCCGCTCCCCGGGCGCCACGCTCAACGAAAGGTTCTTCACGGTGTGGACGGGACCGGCCGCACGGGTCTCCCGCGGTTCGAACCACACATTGAGATCGACGATCTCCAAGGCGTTCTGCGCACTCACAGTGCGTCCTTTCCGCGGCCCACCAGCGGGCGCATCGTCCACGATTTCCGGGAAAGATGAGATGAGCGCAGCCGGGGATTGAGGGTGTCCTCGATCGAATTGCCCAGCAGATAGCACCCCATGATCAGGATTGCCACACACAGTCCGGGGGGAACGATGGCCCACCATGCCCCGGTGCTGATGGCGCCGCGGACGAACGCGTGTTCCATGATCGTTCCCCAGGTGACCGCCGTCGGATCGGACAGACCGAGGAAGGCCAGGGCGGTCTCGTTGAAGATCGCCAGCGTGATGGCCAGCACCGCGTTGGCGATGAGCAAGGGTCCCAACTGAGGAAGTATGTGGTGGGCGATTATTCGCGGATGTCCAGCGCCTATCGACACCGCCCGCTGAACATAGACACGTTCACGCAGGGTCTTCACCTGGGCTCGCACCACGCGGGCGGTGCTGGTCCACATCAGGAAGCCGATGACCACGATGACGTGGCTCAGCTTTGGGCCCCACACCGCCGCCACCACGATCATCAACACGATCTGCGGTATGACCATGAAGTAGTCGGTCACCCGCATCAGTATCGAATCGACCCAGCCGCCGAAGTATCCGGACAGCACACCCACGGTCGCGCCGATGGTGATCGCGATGACCGCTGCGGTGAATCCCACGAACATCGATATCTGCCCGCCCTGCAACACCAGGCTCACCATGTCGATACCGCCGTCGTCGCAACCCAGCCAGTGTTGTGGTGAGGGCGGCTCGAACACCGCGCAACTGGGCACAGATGTGCTGTAGGGCTTCAGGTAATGCGACAGTGCCGAGACCACGAGGAACAGACCGATGATGCTCAGCCCGATGATGGCCGGCGCGGTGGCCATGGCGGTGCGCAGCGCCCCCCAGGCCCCACGCCTGTGTATCGGCTCCCCTGCGGTCGGATCACTGATGTCGGCGGGATGATCCTCGTGGTTCACTGTGAAATCCTCGGGTCGAGCCTGAAGTACAGGATGTCGGCGAGATAGTTCAACACCACGACGGTGACGGTGATGGCCAGAAACCCGCCTTGCAACATCGGGTAATCACGTTGCAGGACTGCGTCATAGAGCGCGCGGCCGACTCCCGGCCAGGAGAAGATCACCTCGACGAGGATCGATCCGCCCACAATGGTGCCCAACGAGAGGGCAATTTGGGTGATCGTCGGCAGAGCGGCGTTACGCAGTGCATAGGACCACACGATGCGCCGGCGGGTCAGGCCCTTGGCCCGTGCAGTCAGGATGTAGTTCTCACCAAGGGTTTCCAGCATCGCAGACCGCACGATCAAGGCGCTCTCGGCGTACAGGGTGAGCACCAGCGTCGCGACCGGCAGGATCATGTGCCGAGCGAGGTCGAGCAGTTGCTCCCCCGGCGACAGTCCCACTGCGAAGGGATCGGACATCCCGACCGACGGCAACGTGCCGGCGAACATGATCAGCAGCATCATGCCGAGGAACTGTGTGGGTAACGCATAGAAGAGCACAGCGATGCCGGTGGCTGCGTGGTCACCGACCGATCCCCGGTGCAGCGCAGCGAACATGCCCACCGCGATCCCGAGGACTATGGCGATCAGCGTGCCGGTGGCGACCATCGGCACGGTATTGCCGAACGCCTCGATCAGATTGTCCAGGACCGGCTGGCGGTTGGTGTACGAGACGCCGAGGTTGCCTTGGCACAGCTGTTGCAGATAGCGGAGATACTGCTCGAACACGGGCTTGTCGAGTCCGAACTCGGCGCGCAGCGCCTCCTTCATGGCCGGCGAGGCGTTGGGTATCCGCGATATCTGGCTGACCGCATCCCCCGGGAGCACCCGGAAGAGGACGAAGTTGACCGTGAGCGCGACGAAGATCGTCACAGCGGCGAACAGGGTTCGCTTCCAGAGGTACCCGCGCACTCGGGCCCCTTTCGTCTTGACGGCCTAGGTGATGGTCCTCATACTAAGCACACAAAGTGACGGGAATGTAATACCACGTTGCAATTTCGATTGAAGTTCCGCCCAGATCGCCAGCACGTGAATGTCGCCACCTCGATGCTCTAGGGAAGGTTCTCCATGAAACCCGCTCTGCGAATCCTGGCACTCATCAGCGGCGTGCTGGTGGCCGTTTCGATGATTGCCGGCTGCAGTTCCGCCACGTCACGCAGCGTCCTGCGGATCGGGGTCAGTGTGGCGATCGACTCGCTCAACCCGTTCGTCTCGACATCGGATTACAGCAATGTCGTCTACCAGTACGTCTATCCACACCTCACCGAGTACGACACGGCGGACATGTCGTTGAAGCCGTCCTTCGCGACCAGCTGGAAGACCTCACCGGACGGCCTGGTCTGGACCTTCGAGATCGTCAAGGACGCCCAGTGGTCGGACGGAGAACCGCTGACGGCCAAGGATGCGGCGTTCACACTCAACATGATTCGCCAGTTCGAGGACGGGCCGACGGGCAAGCTGGCCGGCTTCATCCGCAGTCTGACATCGGCATCGGCCGAGGGAGACACCCTGACGCTCACCTATTCGCAGCCGGTGTCCAATGTGTTGGCACAGATGCAGCAGCTGCCCGTTCTTCCCGAGCACGTCTGGTCGCAATACGCGACCGGGGACGGCAAGGCCATCACGACGTTTCAGAATGAAGCGCCCGCGGTGTCCGGCGGGCCGTTCGTCCTGGATGAATACAAGAAGGACCAGGTCGCGATGTTCTCGCAAAACCCGAAGTGGTGGGGCGAAACAAAGCCGCATATCTCCGGCTTCGGTCTGCAGTTCTTCGCCAACTCCGATGCCATGGTCACGGCGTTGCGGACCGATCAGGTCGACATGATCGGCGCCAGCACCCCTGCCACCGCAGTCCCGTCCATCAAGGAGGCCGGGATGGAGGTCGGCACGGCACCGGGCTCGGGCTTCTACAACTTCATCATCAACACCAATCCGAAGAAGAAGAACCATCCCGAACTCCTGAACCCGGATGTCCGTAAGGCCTTCGAACTCGCCATGAACCGGGAGGAGATGATCGGCACCGCGTGGCTGGGAATAGCGACCACAGGATCGACAATCGTCGCTCCTGCGACGGGGTGGCATGACGACGCGATCAAGGGTCTACCGTTCGACGTGGCACAGGCGAACGCCATTCTCGACGGCCTCGGCTATGCCAAGGGACCGGACGGTATCCGGATCGCCGACGGTAGCCGGATGTCTTACGAGGTCATCTTCCCCACTGACATCAATGGTGCCGGCGACCGGATGTTCCAGATCATCCAGAACGGCTTTCGTGAATCAGGCGTCAATCTGGAGATGCGCAAGATGGACACCGATGCCGCGACCACCGCAATCCTGGGTCCTGACAACGGATACGACGAGTTCGACCTCGCCATGTGGACATGGATTCCCCCGGTTGATCCGGACTTCCAGCTCAGCGTGCTGACCTGTGAGCAATGGGGAAACAACAACGACAGCGGATACTGCAACCCGGCCTACGACAAGCTCTACGAGGCGCAGGGCATCGCCCGCGATCGGGCCGAACGTCAGGACATCATCGATCAGATGCAGCAGATCGCCTTCGATGACCGGCCGTACATCGTGTTGCTGTACCAGAACGTGATCGAGGCACACTCACCGAAGTGGACGGGATTCCAGATGTCCCCGCTGGTGGGTTCGGTCAACAACCTGTCGACCCAGACACTGCTCCAGGTGAAGCGCGCGGAATGAGCGATGCCGCACTGAGGCGCGTCTACTCCCGCGATCTCGTCGACGCGCTGACGGCACGGCAGCACACCGAGGTGGTGGTCGGGATCCCCGCGAGCCGCCGCGGTCGCGGTATGCAGTTGCTGAGTGACATCACCGGATTCGACTGCGCCGACGTGGCCTCCGCCGATCAGGATTTCGACGCGCACGCGGGTTCACAGATGACGGTGTCGCTCCCGGTATCCGGTGCGGCGGTGCGGGTGACACTGGTCGGCCTCGGCGCCGGTGAGATCGGTACCGCGGAGCTCTTCGATGCCGCGCTCGGCGCGGGAGCGCGAGGCAACATCGTCTCGCTGCTGGCGCTGGAATCACCGGGGATGCCCGAGGCCCTTGGCGCCGTCGCGCAGGGGCATGCGATCGGGTCGTGGCGGTATCAGCGCGACGGCGGGCCGGGTGCCCCCGCGCTGTCGATCACGGTGGCCTGCGACGACCCGCACACTGCCGACGAGGTGCTTGTCCGCGCGAGCACCGTGGCACGTGCGACGTCCTGGGTGCGTCAACTGGTCGAAACCCCGCCGAATGCCCTGCGCCCACTCGATTTTGCGCGGGCCGTCGCGAACTTCGCCACCGAAATTGCCCCCGGCACGGTCCTTGTGGATACCTGGGACGAGGACGTGCTCGCCCAACACGGTTTCGGAGGAACCCTCGGCGTCGGAGCGGGTAGTGCCGAACCGTCGCTGGTTCTGGCCCTGCAGGTCCCCGGGGATGGTCCGCTGACGGCGCTGGCCGGCAAGGGGATCACGTTCGATTCGGGCGGTGTCAACCTCAAGCGTGATGCGCACGAGCTCAGCTGGATGAAATCCGATATGGCCGGGGCCGCTTCGGTTGCGGCCGCGGTGATCGCGGCCGCGGCGCTCGGAGCCGCAGGCCCCATCACCGCGGTGTTACCCGTGGCGGAGAACATGCCCGGTAGTCGGGCGCTGCGCCCCGGTGATGTGCTCACCCACCCACGTGGGCGGACCACCGAGGTGGTCGACACCGACTGCGAAGGGCGCCTGGTGCTTGCCGATGCGCTGGAATGGCTCGCCGCTCAGAATCCGGCACGGATCGTCGATGTCGGAACGCTGACGGACTCCGGTGGCGTGGGGACGGCGTTCTGGGGATGCTGGGGATCCTCGGCTGATCTGACGACCGAGGTGATCGAGGCGGGCAGGCGTGCATTCGACCGCGGCTGGGCCCTACCGCTGCATCACACCTATGCCGCCCAGCTACCGTCCAGAGTCGCCGATATTGCCAATGCTCCTGTCTCGGTTCCTGATTCGGGTCAACTGGCAGCCACCTATCTGCGCTCCTTCGTCGGCTCGGTGCCCTGGGTTCACATCGACAACGGCTCCGCGGCGTGGTTGGTCGATCCCGCCCACCCCTGGCCGGCAGGGCCGACCGGCACTCCGGTGCGCGCGCTCATCGAGCTGTTGGCACCGACGACTACACTCGCTTGACAACATACTTAGTATAAGAAGTATGACTGGGTTGGCCAGTCCGTTCACAGGAAGAGCATGTCCATGACGACGTTTGACACCGCGTACGCCGAGCGGACCGCGATCACCAAGAACCTCTATGACCGCGCCCGCAAGACCATCCCCGGTGGCGCCGGCAGTACCGCCCGGCTCCCCCGTAACGGCTGGAAGCCCTACCCGCTCTTCATATCCGAAGGGCAGGGTTCACGGCTGAGGGACGTCGACGGCAACGAGTACATCGATTACCTGCTCGGGCTGGGACCGATGATCCTGGGGCACCGCCATCCCGGGGTGACCAAGGCCGTCACCGATGCCGTCGCCGAGTACGGCACCTGCTTCGGGCTGCCCTATGAACTGGAGATCGAGGCGGCCGAGAAGGTTGTCGCGGCGGTTCCCGGCGTGGAGCAGGTGCGCTTCACCAATTCCGGCTCCGAAGCCGTGGGTACGGCCGTCCGACTTGCTCGGGCGACCACCGGACGACGGCTGATCGTGCGCTTCGAAGGTCACTACCACGGCTGGCAGGACACCGTGTACTGGTCCAACCACGTCGACCCGACCCTCGCCGGACCCGCTGATCGGCCCCGCCCGGTCGCCATGGGCGGCGGCGTTCCCGCCGAACTGGAAAGCACGCTGGTGGTGCTCACCTGGAATGATCCCGAGAGCTTCATCCGCTTGATGGAGGAACGCGGCGAGGAAGTGGCCGCCGTGCTCACCGAGCCCGCCGTTTTCAACACGGGCTGCATCCTTCCCGAGCCGGGCTACCTCGAACTGTTGCGTGAACAGACCACCAAGTACGGTGCCATGCTCATCTTCGACGAGGTCATCACGGGTTTCCGGTTTGCTCGAGGCGGTGCCCAGGAGTGGTTCGGCATCCGGCCCGATCTGACGACCTATGCCAAGGGCATCGGCGGCGGCTTCCCGGTGGCGGCGGTCGGCGGGACCACCGAGGCGATGCGCCTGATCGCCGATGGCACCTATTCGCATTCGGGAACATACAACGCCAATGTCGTAGCGTGCGCTGCGGTTTCGGCGACCATGGATATTCTGGGAACGCCAGGGCTCTATGAACGCCAGCGCGCGCTGGGTGATCGGCTCGGCCAGGGCCTGAAGACCCTGGCACAAGACAAGGGTATCGACGCCTATGTAGAGGGCATCGGTACGGTATTCCAGTTGTGGTTCACCGACCGGCCGATCAAGAACTGGCGCGATGCGGCCGCCCACGCCCACGAGGATGTCTTCACCCGTTGGTATCAGGAAATGGTGGTGCGCGGCGTACTGTTTCACCCGCTGCAATTCGAGAACCTCTTCGTCTCGCTCGTCCACACCGACGCCGATATCGATGAGACGCTCAATGCCGCCGATGCCGCGCTGAGCGTGGTGGCTCGTGAGTTCTGACCGATCTGCGGACCGGTCATGAGAGTCTGGCAAGGAGGGCTCCGGTGAGAAGAGCGACGCCGTTGACCGGTAACGGTGTACTGGCCATCGGCGTCGACCTCGGAACCAGCAGCCTGAAGGCCGTCGCGGTCGACGCCGACGGCCGGTGCGTCGCACGCGCCCGAGTCGGCTACCCGACCGGACAGCCGGAACCGTATGCCGCCGAGCAGGATCCATCGGACTGGACGGCGGCATGCCATGCGGCGCTGGACGAACTGGCCCAACAGACCGACCCTGCGAAATGGGGAGTACTCGGTCTTTCGGCGATGCTGCCCACGTTGGTCAGCCTGGATGTCGGTGGACGGCCGATCGGGCCCGCGATCACCTGGAGGGACGGGCGGGCCGAGGCCGACGGCGAGAGCATTGCCTCGGCCGTCGGGCCCGGACAACTCTATCGGCGCACCGGGCAACAGTTCGACGGCCGCTACCTGCTGGCGATGCATGCCCGACGGTGCCGGCTGGGGCTGGCCGCCGACGCCACCGTGGCCGGCGCCAAGGACTACCTGTTCCAGGTATTGACCGGACATCTGCTGACCGATCCCAGTACCGCATCGGGTTTCGGAGCCTATGACCTGCACCGCCGGGCATGGGACACCGCCATACTGGCGACAGCCGGCGCGCGCGTGGTACCCGCGGTCGTCGAGTCCCACGACCATCGGCCGCTGCGCTCCGAGCTTTCGGATCGGTGGGGGTGCCCGCCCGGAATCCCGGTGCTCGTAGGCGCCGCCGACTCGGTCCTGGGCGCCTACGGACTCGGGGTCCGCGATCCGGGAACAGTGGCATACATCGCGGGTACCAGCAACGTCATCTTGGGTTGTGCTGCCACCGCGGACGTCGATGAACACGGACGCTATCTGGTCACCCCGATGGCTGACGGTGGGTACGGGCGGGAGATGGATCTCCTGGCCACCGGGTCCGCACTGGAGTGGCTGGCCGGGCTGCTCGGTATCGCCGGAGGCCCGTCTGCGGTGGCCGACCTCGCGGCCGGCACCGATCTGGCAGATGCGCCCCTGGTACTGCCGTACCTCTCGCCCGGCGAGCAGGGCGCCCTGTGGGACCCCGGTCTGGTCGGCGGTATCGAGGGCGTGACATTGCGGACCACGGCGGCCGATCTCGCTCGCGGTTTGACGGCGGGCATCGTGCTGGAGTCTCGCCGTTGCCTGGAAGTCCTCGTCGACACCGCGACAGGTGAATCACCCGGCCCCATCATGATGAGCGGCTCCGGGGCCTTGTCCCCCGTGTTCCGACGGGACCTCGCCGATGCGACGGGTCGCGCAGTCCACGCCGATATCCATGAGCCAGACCATTCCGCCGTGGGCGCGGCGCTTTTGGCGGGCCGGACGGTACTGAACTGGCCCGATATCGCACCGGACAGATCTACCGGCGAAGTCATCGAACCGGACCCGCAGCGGGCCGGCCTGTGGGCCGAACGCTTCGCAAGGCATGACGCGGCATGCCGTGCCCAACAGGCGCGGAACGCCCGGTGAACACGTCGCACTACTCGAAGGTGACCCGATGGCCGACACGCTGACACCCGCCGATATCGACCTCTCGCTGTACCCGGAAGGCACCGAACTGGATTCGGATCACCGGCTGCTGATCGGTGGTTGCCCGGTAGCGCAGCTGGTGGCCGAGTACGGCACCCCTGCATATCTGATCGACGAGGGCGCGCTTCGCCGCACCGCGCGCGAATACATCCGTGCATTCACCAGCCGCCACCCGCGGTCGCTGGTCCTGTTCGCATCGAAGAGCTTTCCCTCGGCGTCCGTGATCGGGGTGCTCGCGCAGGAAGGTTGCGGTACCGACGTGGCGTCGGCCGGCGAATTGGGACTGGCACTGGCCGGGGGTGCCGCGGCCGGCCGGGCGGTCTTTCACGGCAACGCAAAGACCGACCAGGACATCAGTTCCGCGGTGCAAGCCGGAGTCCGCTACATCGTGATCGACAACCTCGATGATGTGGAACGGATTGCGCGGCTGGCAAAATCACCCGTCCCGACGCTGTTGCGAGTCAGTCCCTCGCTGGATGCCAAGACACACACGGCGATGATGACGGGCCATGACAGTTCCAAGTTCGGCATACCGGCCGATCATGTCGAGGATGTCATCACCGAGATCCGGCGGCAGCCGATGGTGGACCTGCGCGGTCTGCACGCGCACGTGGGGTCGCAGCTTCTCGACCTGTCCCAGTTCGAGGCGGCGGTGACGGCGCTGGCGGAGTTCGAGCGCTTCGGTGTCTACGACTTCGGTGGTGGCCTCGGGGTGCGCTACGTCAGCGCCGACGAGGCACCCTCGGTCGAGGACTACGCCGGTGCGCTGGTCGCCGCGGTGCACCGCAAGCTCGGTACGGACGTGGAGCTTCTGGTGGAACCGGGCCGATCCATGGTGGCCCGCAACGGCATCACCGCCTATCGCGTGGTGACGGTCAAGCGCGGCGTGCGATCCCACGCCGCAGTCGACGGCGGCATGGGCGACAACCTGGAGGTCTCGCTGTACGGGCAGCCTTTCCAGCCATCAGTCATCGATCGCAGCGGTCCCGCGGAGACGGTGGACATCGTCGGGCGGCATTGTGAGTCCGGAGACCGGATCGCCGAACAGGTGCGCGTCGTGGCACCTAAGGTCGGCGATCTGGTGACGGTGCCGGTGACCGGCGCCTACTGCTACACGATGTCGAACAACTACAACACCGCGCTGCGGCCACCGGTCGTGTTCTGCGACCAAGGTTCCGCTCGGCTGGCTGTGCGCCGGGAGACATTCGGTGACCTGCTTCGTCGCGAACAGCTTATCGACGCCACGGTGCAGGCCGGCGGATGACCGACTCAGCTCGCGCCGTCATCAACGCCATCGCCGAGAAGTGGTCGGTGCCGGGCGGAGTCGTGGTGGCCGTCGACCTCCGGGGCGAGACCTTCCTCCATCGGTTCGGTTTCGCCGATCTGGAGCGCGGTGAACCCGTTGGGCCACAACACCTATTCCAGATCGGCTCGATCAGCAAGGTTCTCACCTCGATGGCGGTGCTGCAGCTCGTCGAACAGGACATGCTCACCCTGGATACACCGCTGGGGGACATTCTGGACTGGCTTCCGGCCGCGATGCGCGCTCCGGACATCACCATCAGGCACTTGCTCAATCACACCGGCGGGTTGGTCGCCAGCGTGGATGCCGTGCCGGATGAGATCGGTCAGGCCACCCTGCACAGCGGACCTCCCTCACTCGCGGCGGTCGGAAAGGTCTTCCACTACTCCAACTTCGGCTACATCCTGCTCGGGCTGGTGGCCGCCCATGTGTCGGGGACACCGCTGCCCGAGCTCGTCGCGCAACGCATTCTGCATCCTCTCGGCATGCAGGACACGATTGCCTGCGTGAGGCATGAGGACTATCCGGTGCTGGCCCGCGGATATCAGCCTCTGCACGACGATCTGCCCTGGGTACCCGGTGATCCGCTGATCCCCGCACCGTGGATGGAGGTGGCCGGGGCTGACGGGAACCTCGCCTGCACGGCTTCGGATCTCGGCCGGCTCGCCCGGATGCTATTGGGCCGCGGCGTGCTGGACGGCACCCGCGTCCTGCACGAATCCACCTTCGAGGCGATGGTGTCCGCACTCGCTCCCACCGGGGAGGACGTCCTCGACCTGCCGGGGGTGACTCCCGGCCAGTCCAGCCGGTACGGACTGGGCATCAATGTCGAACGGGTGGACAACGTCACCCTGCTCACCCACGGTGGCGGGATGGTCGGCTATGCATCATTCCTGCTCGTCGATCTCGATGGCGGTACAGCGGTGTGCGTGGTGACCAACGCCAACGGCGACACCCCCGTGGCCGAGGCGATCGCGCGCTGCGTAGCAGCTGAGTTGAGCGCGCCGGGTGCTGTGCCGATCGATCATCTGGACCCGGGTGCGTGGGATGCCGACGAAGTGCAAAAGCTCGGTTTTTCGGGCGAATTCGTCTCGACGACAGCGAGTTCACCAGACGAGTCCGTACGTGTCGCAGCCACCGAACAGAGCAGTGGCGTCGTTCGCCTCAGTGTATCCGCGGCCGGTCAGCAGGCGCCTCTGCTCAGAACGTGGGGGCGACGCGCCGTGACACGGATGCCGGCACTGCGGCGCTACGCACTGGTCTTCGACGCGAACCGCTGGATCTGGGGACCAGAGGAACTGAATCCGATCGACGAGCCCCGGGATTCGCCGGCCGGAGCCCCGACGACCGGGAGCGAATTCTGTGGGCACTATCGCTCATACTCGCCGTGGTTCACCAATTTCCGGGTGGTGCAACGTCGCGGTGCGCTGGTGTTGATAGCCCCCGGCGGGGTCGAGGCCCCCGCCGAGGACATCGAACTCGTTCAGGTTGGGCCCGCCACGTTTCGCATCGGGCTCGATGAGACTCTGCCCGAACGCATCACCTTCGGTCCGCTGGTCAACGGTGTCTCGGCCTGGGCCGACCGAGACGGATGCCGCTACTCGAGGGCATTCACCGACTGAGGACGACAAGTGGCGCACATCGTTGTCGCACCGCACGACCGCGCTCCCATGATGGGTCAGTCGGTCAGATCCGACCGCGCCTCGGCGAGGTAGGAATTGAGCAGACGCCACAGCGCATCTCGCAGGAACTCTTCGTCCTCGCCCGCGCGGGGCCATGCCACCCGGTGCAAGGCGAAACCGTCGACGAGTGCCACGAATTGGCGGGCGGCGGCCGGGCTCTCGGAGATTCCGATCGCGGCCAGCGCGTCCGCCGCAGCCGTTTCCAGCGCGACCATGATCGCGCGGACCGGTTCGATCAGTTCGGGACGACGACTGGTGGCCAGATAAGACTCGAACTGAACCACGACCTGGCGAGCACGGACATTGCTCAGAATGTCGAGCAGTCGATCGGCGAAGTCGGCGAGATCGAGATCGGTCGACGCGAGATCATCGGTGAGTCCCTCGATCGACGAGACGACGTCCTCGGCGATGTGCTGCACCGCGGCGCCGATCAGCTCATCGAGTGACCCGAAGAAGTAACTCGTCGTGGATACCGGCAATTCGGCCCGTGCGGCGATGGACCGGTGAGTTACTCCCTCCAGCCCCGATTCGGCGATCTCGTCGACCGCGGCCCGCAGCAGCACCGCGCGCCGCGCGTGCCCCCGCCGGTAATGGGACTGGGGCCGGCTCACCACGACGCCGAATCTACTCGACGCGCGGCTCTGCGAGCACGCACAGTCAGGCCACGGTGGCAGCGGACGCAGCGAACTGCCGCACTCGCGCCAAGTCGTAGTTGCCTGCCGTCGTCCCGACGCCGCTTGCCACGTGCGCGGCAACCGCACACCCGAGCCGCAACGATCCCGCCAGATCCTCACCGAGGAATCGGCCGGTCAGAAATCCGGCACTGAACGAGTCCCCGCAACCCGTCGTGTCCACGACGTCGACCGCATAGGCGGGAACGGCGCTGACCTCATCCGCGGTGACGGCCACCGCACCGGCCCCACCACGGGTGAACGCGACACACCCGACGCCCTTGTCGAGGAGCGCCCGCGCTCCGTCGACGAGATCATCGCGGCCGGTGAAACCGCGGACCTGTTCGTCGTTGGGTAACAGATAGTCGGTGTGCGGCAAAGCCTCCGATACCCACTCCAACGTGCCGGGGTCACCGGCGGCAAGAAAGTCCATGGAGGTGACGATGCCGCGCGCACGTGCCCGCTCGAGAAGATCACCGGCGGCCGGACCACCGAGAAACTCGGGTCCGCCCAGGTGTAGATGGGTTAGCCCGTCCCACGCCGCGGGCGGGATATCGGCGGGGGTGAACACCGCGTTGGCACCGACACAATGCCAGGCCGGCCGATCTCCGTTGGGCCTGACCGGGATCACCGAGGCCGACGTCTGCACACCCGACTTCACCACCAAACCGCCGGTGTCGATCCGTTCGGCGTCCAGTAGGGCACGCAGGTTCATGCCGATCGCGTCGGCACCGATGGCCCCGACGGTCCGCACCTGTGCGCCCAGCCGGCTGAAGACGACCGCTGCACCCGCGGCCGTACCCGCGGGTGACACGGTGATGCTCGGCACCAGCGCACCGTCGGAGCCCTGGGGGATCTCTTCAACCCCGACGACATGGGTGTCGAGCACATGGATGCCGACGGTGGCGACTGTCATCACACTCATGAGTGATTCTCCCTGGTCTGCCCGTACTGGAGGTTTATGGCCTGGATGATGGTGTCTTGCTGCTGCTGCGGGGTGAGCGGGCGCACCGGGCCAACCGATCGTGCGTGTAGGTACAGCCCCGCAAGCCATTCCAGCAGTACGGCCTTGTCGAAGGCGTCCTCGAGATCGGTGCCGACGGTGACCGAACCGTGGTTGGCCATCAGGGCCGCCCGACGATCGGCCAGCGCCACGTCGACGAACTCTGCGAGCTGTGGTGAGCCGAACGGTGCGAACGGCGCGACGCGCACCTCCCCGCCGAGCGAGAGTTGTTGGTAGTGAAGAACCGGCAAGGTGTCCAGCCCGGCAACGCACGCCAGCGCCGTGGCGAACGGTGCGTGCGTATGCACGACGGCACGTACGTCGTGCACCCGGGCATACACACCGAGATGCAGCGACAACTCCGACGTCGGTACCATTCTGCCGGAACGGATTTCGCCGTCGAGTGTCACCTTGACGATATCGTCGGCCGAGCAGTCCGCCAGGGTGACACCCGTCGCTGTGACGAAGACATGGTCATCGTCCCTGACCGAGACGTTGCCGGCAGTGCCGATGAGCATGCCCTCGGCCGCCAGCCGACGCGCCGTCCGGGCCACGTTCTCGGCGTTCAGATGATCGCTCATGCTGCTGCCTCTCGTGTCGGCCACGCCAGTCGCCGTGTCAGCGCGGCGCGAGCCTGGCGGGACTCGGGGAGCATGGTCGCGGCGATGAACACGTGGAATGCACCCCGCGCCTCGTACAGCGCTGCGTCGACGCCGGCAGCGGCGGCCCTGGTGACGAGCGCGCGGCAGTCCGGCCGGAACACGTCCCGTGTGCCGACGATGACGGTCATCGGCGGCAGCCCCTCGGGATTCCCGTTGATGGGACAGACATCGGGATCATCGACATCGGTCTCGGGGGCCCAGCGCGCCCCGGCATAACGCAGGCCGGGTAGCGCCAGCGTCGGGTCCTGCGTCTCCACCGCGGGAATCTCGGGGTTGCGCAGCGTGATGTCCAACCAGGGCGCGAACAGGGCGAGATGCCGTGGCGGTGGTGTGTCGTCTGCGCGCAACCACAACGCCAGCGCCAACGTCAACCCGCCGCCGGCGGAGTCGCCTGCGTAGATCGGCGGCTGCCCCTCCTGCCGGACCAGCTGACGATGCATGGCGGTCAGCGCCGTGAGCACGACGGCGGCGCAACCTTTCGGAGACAGCGGGTAGAAGACCACGATCACTCGCGCGTCGTTGTCGTCTGCCAAGGCGCACACCAGGTTCCATTGATGGCCGATCAACGGGTTCAGATACGCCCCGCCATGCAGGTAGACGATGACGGCGCCGGCCGGACGGTCCCGACGGCGGACCTCGATGACCGGCAACGACCCATACGCGCCGTACCGGGTCTCGAAGCGCCGTACCAGCCGCCGAGGGAACGGCGCAGCCCCGGCCTGCTGCCTGCGCGCAGCCGCAGCGGCGGTGCGCACCGGATCGGACAGCTCCGACTTGGTGGTCGTCAGTTTCCACAGCGCGACCGTGCCCCGCATCGCGACAGATGGTCCCTCCCGCAGGTACATCAGCGCGCTCCGACAACCCGGTCCATGGCAGCTTCGGCGCGGGCCACCGTCTCCAGTCGGCGCATCGATCGCCGGAACTCCCCCGCCAGCGCCTGTCGCAGGATGAGGCCGACCGGTGCGGTCAGCGGCCCCAGTCGCAGGGTGAAGGTCACCTCGTAGGTCATGCTGGTGCAGTCTGCCCCGAAGGGGGCGAACTCGAAGGTGTTGACCAGGTTCTGCAGCGGCGCGAACCCTCTACCGCTGTCCCTGCGCCGCGCCGGCGCGATGACTTCTTCGACGGTCCAGACCGATTGCGTGGTCAGCGGACCGAGAGTGCGGTTGTGTTCGCTATAGGTGGCGCCCACCCGGGCTCGACCGTGATCGCCCGTCACCGCCAGCACGCCGTCGACCCACTCGGCATAGCGGGCGGTGTCGTCGACCACGTTCCACACGGTATCGATGGGGGCCCGGAGGACATGGGTCTCGCGAACGGTGTACTCGGTCATGCTGCGGCCTCCTCGATTGTCATCACTGCGGTGGCAGCGTTCTCGCCCGAACGCACAGCCCCGTCCATGAATCCGGTCCAGTAATCGACATGTTCGGCCCCGGCCCAGTGCACCCGGCCGAAAGGGGTGTCGCGCCAACGGCCGAGCGAGCTGAGCACGCCCGGTGCGAGGACCGACGTCGGGCCGCCCCGGGTCCAGGCTTCGGAGGTCCAGTCGTGTTCGAAGTAGTCGATCGGTGCCAGGGCCCGAGGGCCCAGTGCCCTGGCGAAGCTCTGCAGCACCGCACCACCGCGCTCGCGCATCGAACGCGGCCCCCACTGCCGCCAGCCGGCACTTCCCACGAATCCCATCAGGACGCCGGGCGCACCGGAGGGCGGCGTGTTGTCGAACATGCTGCAGACCGCGGAGTCGGTGCCGCGGAACACCGCCATTCCCGACAGGCCCTCGTCGCGCCAGAACGGCCGGTCGTAAACGGCTTCGCACTTCATCAGTGTGCCGAACGCCATGCGCCGGAACAATGCTTCCTGCTGCGGAGGCAGCAGTGGATCCCACTCGATACCGACAGCCAGGTGTGGCGGGGCGGTCACGACGACGTGGCCGGCGGTGAAGCTGCCACCGTCGGAGACGACGGTCACCTTTCCCTCGGTCTGTTCGATCCGGCGAACCGGACTGCTGAGAACGAGTTCCTCGCCCAGTTGGTCGGCCAGCCGGGTGGCGATCAGGTGCGATCCGCCGACGAATCGGGACTCCTGGGCTCCGCCGCCCACGGCCATCAGCCGGTCCAAGGTGCCGGGATTGTTCTCGTCACCGGCGCCGGCGATGTAGGCGAGGCTGAACAATGCCGAAGCCTCGCCGGCGGTGGCGCCATACACCGAGCCCAGCAGCGTGTTGACCAGATCGACGCCCCCGTCTCCTACCGCGGTGCGACGCAGCCAGCTGTCGAACGACACCGCATCCAGTGCGGCAGCGCGCGGGCCCGTCCACGGAGCGCCGAGTGCAATTCGTTTGGTACCTTGCGCAATCCGCGCCATCTGCATAGCGAGGTCCGGTAGCGCGGTGAGATCCGGTGGGATCTCACCATCGAAACGCTTGGAGCGCCCGCCGTGCACGTACACGGTTTGACCGTCGGCATAGGACGGGAACGTCTGGACTCCCACCGTGGCGGCGAGTCGAAGAATGTGGTTCTGGGTGGGGCCGACGAACTGTCCGCCACTCTCGACGGTCTGTCCGTCGTCGAAGACGTGGTTGAGCACCCGGCCACCGACGCGGTCGCGGGCCTCGACGACCCGGACGGTGCGTCCAGCCTGCGTCAGGTTGCGGGCGGCGACCAGGCCCGACAACCCGGCGCCGACGACCACCACGTCGACAGTCTCATTACGTATCGTCATGCGTTTTCCTTCGATTCGTTGACTTGCCGGCTACGGACTCGTCGCGCGATGGCGACGGCGTGCCGGGTTTGCAGGAAACCGGCCACCTCGGAGAGCACCTCGCGAGTGTGGTGGCCGACCCCGGTGGCGTTGACCATGCCGTGGATCAAGCCCTCCTGGGTGCGCAGCGTCACTTCGACACCGGCCTGGGCCAGCTTGTGGGCGTAGGCCTGTCCCTCGTCGCGCAGCACGTCGAAGCCGGCCACCATGACGTAGGCCGGGGGTGCGTGCGAGACGTCGGGTGTCAGCATGGGGGACACGCGGGGATCGAGAAACTGTTCTGGGTTCACGAGGTAATGGTCTGCATACCAATCCATCTGAGCCTCGGTGAGGAAGTATCCGGTTCCGAAGATCTGGTAGGACGCGCGTTTGACGGACAGGTCGGTCACCGGATTGAGCAGCAGCTGAAAGGCCGGACTGCGCCAGCCGGGGGCACTGTGCAGCGACACGACCGCCGCCAGGTTGCCGCCGGCGCTCTCCCCTCCGACTCCCACCGCATCCGGATCGATGCCGAGTTGGTCGGCATACGCCACGACGTACTCGAACGCCACCAGGGCATCCTCCAAGCCGGCCGGAAAGGGATTTTCCGGCGCCAGCCGATAGTCGACCGAGATGACGGTGATGCCGGCGCGTTCGGCCAGGAATCGTGAGACCGCATCGGCCGACTCCAGGTTGCCCAGCGCCCAGCCGCCGCCATGCAGATAAACCAGCGCCGCCGTCGGGTGTTCGGTGGGCCGCCCACGGTAGACGCGGGCGGCAATGTCACCCGCCGGGCCGGGGATCATCAGGGAGTCGACCTGATGGACCGGAATCTCTGCACCGAAAATGTATGCCTCGGTGTCGATTTGATCTCGCCCCTGGTGCAGCGGGAGCTCTTCGAAGGTCGTGCCTGCCGCAAACCGCAGCAGCCTTAGGCCCAGCTGTGCCTCACGGTCGAGCTGTTGTCCGTCGATGACGATCGGGCTGCCCGCGATGAGCCGCTGGGCAAACGGAGGCAATGCACCCAGGAATCGGGCAGCTCGGTGCGCGATGACGTCGACCACGGGTCGTTGTCGGTGTGGCATGCGGAGCGCTCCTGCGGTCGATGAATGTCTGGACTTCCCCCACGGTAACCAAACTTAGGACATTTGTCCAAGGTTGAGGAGTCTGTTCGATCGCTGTGGGCGAGGCGGGAGGCGGGCCCGCCCCACAATTGCGCTCACGGTGGGGCAAAACCTTGGTTGCGTCTGCGCGCTCGCGTCTAATTGCGTCGAGTTCCTGTGTGGACCCGGACTGCGTTCAAGGCGTCGGCGTGGGTTCACACCAATGCACGAGCGGCCGACTGCAGGTAGGCAAAGACGCAGTTTCCCTCTCCGGCGAGTGACAAAGGATGGTGAGTTCCACATGGCACCGAGCACAGGCACGTTGATCCATCTCGTTGCGCGTGACGGTAAGCAGGATGAAGTCGCCGCGATCCTCGGCGAGGCCATCGCCGGTGTCGCGCGAGACGCGCTCACTACGACCTGGTACGCCTACCGCATCACCGACACCGAGTTCGGTGTCTTGGAAACCTCTGCCGTCGATCTCGCAGACCGTGACAGCCAGGATCATCCCGTGCTCGGCCGCCTGACCGATGCGCATCTGGCCTCATCCCCGCGCGTCGAACGCTTCGGCGTCGTCGCGGCGAAGGTCTGACCCACCCACTGCGATACCGGGGTCAGCGATCCCCGGTGAGTGCCCATTCGACGAAAGACTGTGATGACCTCCGAGTTCGGCTCTACGCCGCCCAAGCGTGAACTGATCCTCAGTGCCTTCGACATGGCCTGCGTTGTGCACCAGAACCCCGGAATGTGGACTGACGCAGGCGATCAGACCCACCGTTACACCGATGTCGAGTACTGGATCGAACTTGCACAAACTCTGGAGGCATCGGGGTTCGACATTCTGTTCCTCGCCGACGTCCTCGGGTTCTATGACGTTTACGGCGGGAGCCGCGAGGCGGCCTTGCGGACCGCCGCTCAGGCACCGGTTGCCGATCCCCTGATGATGATCTCGGCGATGTCGGCGGCGACGAGGACCCTCAGCTTCGGCGCGACGGTGTCCTCGACCTACGAGCTGCCGTACAAATTCGCCAAAACGATGACGACACTCGATCACCTCACCAAGGGGCGAGTGGCGTGGAACATCGTGACCTCCTATCAGCAGAGCGCTGCGGTCAATCTCGGTCTTACACAGCAGATTTCCCACGACGAGCGATATGAGATCGCCGAAGAGTTCATGGAGGTCTGCTACAAGCTGTGGGAATCGTCGTGGGAGGAGGACGCGGTCGTGCGCGATCGCGCTCGGGGCGTGTTCACCGAGCCGTCGAAGGTCCACGACATCAACCACCAGGGTAATTACTTCACCGTCCCCGGAGCCCATCTGGGCGAGCCGTCTCCGCAACGAACCCCGTTTCTGTTCCAGGCCGGCGCGTCAGCGCGCGGACGCAAGTTCGCCGCCAAGCACGCCGAGGCGGTGTTCCTCGTCGGCGTCAACCCCCACGACGTGCGGCCGGTCGTCGATCACTACCGCATGCTCGCCGCGGAGCAGGGTCGCGATCCACGCAGCCTGAAGCTCATCATGATGCTCACGCCGATCGTCGCCGAAACCGACGAGGCTGCCCACGCGAAGCTGCGGCAGGTCCAGACACATGCCCAGGTCGACGCCGCGCTGGCGTTATGGGGCGGCTGGACGGGCGTCGACCTCTCCG
Source organism: Arthrobacter sp. SLBN-53 (assembly GCF_006715585.1). Classification (NCBI taxonomy): domain Bacteria; kingdom Bacillati; phylum Actinomycetota; class Actinomycetes; order Micrococcales; family Micrococcaceae; genus Arthrobacter; species Arthrobacter sp. SLBN-53. Next base: position 3,011,629 of record NZ_VFNN01000001.1, on the reverse strand, counting down.
GCGCCGACCCGGACAAACCGTTGGACCAGTTTCAGGGCGACGGTATCCGCGCGTTCAGCGACATGCTGACCCGTGTCGACAGCGAACTGGTGTGGACACCACGCAAACTCGCCGAATGGCTGTGTGTGGGCGGCATGAGCGCCAGCATCACCGGTTCACCCTCCACCATCGTCGACCACTTCGAGGAATGGGTCGAGGTCGCCGACGTCGACGGGTTCAACATCGCTCGCGTCACGAACTTCGATACCTTCCGCGACTTCGGCGAACTGATCACGCCAGAACTACGCCGCCGCGGGCTCATTCGCGCCGAGAATCGTTGCGAGCCGACGTCGCTGCGTGAACTGATACTCGGGCAGGCACGCCTGCGCGATGATCACCCCGGCGCAGCGCACCGACCCACAACCGCCGCTGCCGCCCCACGCAAGGTTCCACCGACCACCATCCGTATCGCACCGCGCAATGTCGGGCTCCTGGTCACCCTCACCGCCAACGACGACACCGCGCCGGAATTGGAATCATGGCTGTCGGAGATGCACGCCCACGCCCTCGACGAGACCGGCACCACCACCTGGTATGCCATCAGGCTCAGCGACACCCAATTCGCCATCTACGACACCTTCGCCGATGAGGACGGCCGCCAAAGCCACATTCACGGCAAGATCGTGAAATCGCTGCGCGAGCACCAGCAGGAGCTCCTCGCAGAACCGCCCACGATCCGACAGGTCGACCTGCTCGCAGTGAAATCCGTTCTCGCCGCGCGGTGACCGGCACCGAAGGCACCGCTGCCCGGCTCATTCATCGCCGTGCGTGAACCCGGACGAGATCGGTGCACGCGGTCGTGCGGAGTGACAGTTACTGGCTTGCGCTGGCCGTGGCTGGCTACTTCGCCGCGAAGGTAACCAGGGCGTAGTTGCCCGCCTGCCAGCCGTTGAGGAAGGCACCGATCGGTATTGCCAGGCCTTGACCGTTGTAGTCGTTGTTGGAGGGGTTCGAGGCCGAGCTGTCGTTGACGTAGATCCGGCCGTTGGCGAGGTCGACCTGCGTCACCACCGCTGCATGCGTCGTATCCGTATAGCTGGCTCCTGGTCCGGGTACGTAACCAAAGGTGCTCCATACGACGGAGACCGGGTAGGAGACCATCGCGGCCTCGCCTCTGGCAAGGGCGGCCTGCAGATCGCCCAGAGCCCGTTGGCCGTCTGCCTGAGTGGCAGTCTTGGGTGCGCCGGTTTGGGTGTTGCCACCGCCGTACGTGGTCAACGTAGCGGTGACGTTGAAGTTGTCGTTGGCGAGCGCAATGGCATCAACGAGGTACACGCCGCTTTCGGAATAGTCCCCCAGGTACATCTTCTGTCCAGGTATGAAGACGCTGTTGGAGGTAGCCGCGAGGTAGGACATCTGCCGCTCGGAGGGCGAGTCGAGGCCGGTCGCCTGCCCGATCGCCATGGCGGTGGCGATCAGTTGGCAGTTGTAGAAGCTCTGCTTGACCCAGTAACGCTTGTTGTACTCGGCATCGCCGAACTGTCCGGTGCCGGTGACATTGACGTCCACCTTGGTCTCGGCGGTGCCGGCGTTGGCCACTCCGGTATTCAGAGCCCAGTCATGTACAAACCCGACGAGGCCGCTGAGCAACCCGAATTCTTGTGCGGCAGAACCATTGTCGGCTTCGACGGTGAAGGAGTCCCGCACACCGGGTTGCACAAGAGTGGCATCCGGGGTGTAGGTGTAATAGCCCGTGGCCGAGTCGAGTTCGACCGTGCCGTAACGAGGTTGGCTGGTCACGGTATAGGTGACCGGGAAACCGTTGGCGTTGTTGGCGACGATCCAACCGCTGACCTGCTTACCGGAGCCCTCCGGGAGGCTGGTGGTGCTGTAGACCGTCAGGGGGCGATTGAAGAAGATGTAGGCCAGCTGCCGGCTGAGGTCGTCGGCCGCACTGGGCACCGGTGGTGTCGGCACGACTCCGGAGCCGGGAACGCCATTGATGCCGCCGCTTCCGCCTTGACCGGGTGTGGCGACCGTCCGGCCATCCTGACTGGCACCGCCGTAGCCGCCGCCACCGGACCATCCGCCGAAGCCGGCCCGCCCGCCACCGGCGCCGCCATCGCCACCGTTGCCACCGGCTCCGCCGTTGCCACCGATACCGGGGTTCACGTCGGCGTTGCCGCCTTGTCCGCCAGCCCCGCCCTGACCACCGGTTCCGCCCTGACCTGCGGACATGGTGCTGGTAGCGGCGCCGCCGTTTCCGGCATTGCCACCGGATCCGCCCGTCCCGCCGGTTCCACCCAACCCGGTGTCGGTCTGGTAACCACCGGTCGCGCCATTGCCGCCGGCACCACCGTTGCCACCGCTGCCGCCCGGCCGGCCGGGGCCGCTGTCTGCGCCGTTGCCACCGTTGCCACCATTGCCACCGTTGCCCGCCGGCGCTCCGGTTTCGTCGGTCCAGGAGCCGTTGCCGCCAGATCCCCCATTGCCGCCGGTTCCACCCCAGCCGCTGTTGCCGAGGACGCCATTGGCCGCGATGATGCCGAAGAACGCACCGCGGCCCGGGTCGCCTCCCACGCCCCCGACCCCGGCATCGCCGCCGTTGCCGCCATTACCGCCGTCGCGGCCGGCGCCGACGGTGGTACTGGTTGCGTTGACGCCGTTGCCGCCGAGTCCGCCGTAGCCGCCCGTTCCACCGCTGCCGCCGTCACCACCCAGGCCCAAGATCATGCTGCCGTTGCCACCGCGACCACCGGCGCCACCCGGTCCGCCTGCAGCGCCGTCGCCGCCGTCGGCGCCCGGCGTCGAGCCGTTCGCACCGCGAACCCCTGCTTGTCCCCGACCGCCATCGCCGCCGCGACCACCGGCGCCGAACACCGCAAGCATTCCGACACTGCCGCCCGCACCACCGTCACCGCCGCCACTGCCGCCCGCGCCGCCATCACCGCCGTTGCCCATCCACAGACCGCCGCGCCCACCGGTTCCGCCGTCGCCGCCGTGATCACTTACTCCCTGCGACGGGGACGCACCGCCCACACCGCCGTCGCCACCAAAGGCGAACACCGCCAGGAGCCCACCGTTGCCGCCGTCGCCGCCCCGCCCACCGAAACTGCCTGCGCCACCGACGCCGCCGTTTCCTGCACTTCCCCACAGCGACAGCAGGCCGGTATCACCGCCGTTGCCACCGACACCGCCGGTCTGGCCGTTGAAAATCGCTGCTCCGCCCACACCACCTGTACCTGCGCTGCCCCACAGCCAGCCGCCGCCGCCGCCGGAGCCGCCGCTACCACCGCGGTAGTCACCGGTTGAGGTGCCGCCGTTGCCACCGGCGCCGCCGTGACCGAGCAGGCCGGCCACTCCGCCGCTACCGCCGCGGGCACCCGTGACGGTCTGGGCCGCTGCGCCGCCGAGTCCGCCGTTGCCGAAGAGCATGCCGCCGTTACCGCCGTTGCCACCGGCACCGCCGTTGTACAGCGCCAGGCCGGCTCCGCCGTCACCGCCATTGCCGAAGAGTCCGGCGTTGCCGCCGTTGCCGCCACCCCAGCCGTCGCCGCCTCCGCCGCCGAACAGGCCACCATTGCCACCTGTGCACGTGGTGGCGCAGGTCTCGGCCGTCCAGGAGTAGCCGAAGCCCCAGAAGATGCCGCCGTTCGGGCGGGCTTCGGTCCCATTACCGATGAAGAATGCGATGAGGTCTTCGAGCGTCGGCGGGTAGAACGGGGGCAGGTTCGGAATCACTGCCAGCGCAGCATTCGGTGAGATAACTGTATCTGCAACAACGATATTGGGCTGCAGGAGCTCAGCAGCCTGGGTCGTCGGTGACATGTCTTCGGCCTGCAGGGCCGCCTGCGGCGCGGACATGGTCGTCACTGCCGCGGTCCGCTCGGGGACCTTGATTGTCGAGGTGCCGCTTTCCCAAGCGTATGTTTCCGCGGCGCCGGGGGTCGTCTCGCGCCCACTGGACGGTTGGGGGATTACCGCGGTGTCCGTTGATGTTTCGGGGGTGTTCGACTCTGAGTTCTCAGTCGCGGTGTCGGTATGTGCGCCACCCACACTCGTGGTGTCGCCGGGGTGGGTGGCAGTATCGTCGCTCTTTGAGGGGTCTATGGCATCGGAGTTCTTGGGATCCGAGTCCTTGTTCGTCGCGGACGCAGCGCCGCTCGTCCTGTCGTTCCTCACAGCGTTCTCGGCGCCACCCGCGTCACTGCCGGTCGCGGTGTCGGCCTTCTTGGGTCCTGCGGATGTGGAGCCGGAATCAGCCGACCCCAAGTGTTCCGACACAGTTGACGAGCCACTGTCCGAGCTCGGCGACGAGCTGGTGTCCGAGCTCGGCGACGAGCCGCCATCGTCGGCGACCGCCAGCCCGGCCTGCGGACCCAGCACCAGCGCCGCACCCACCCCTGCCGACGCGGCGCCGAGCATCAGCCAGCGCCGCACGGCGAAGCTTTCCGCACGGCGGTGCTTGCCCTCGCGCCTGCGCGCTGCCTTGCCCAGCTCATACGTCGTCGCCATCGAATCCCCGCCATCCACGAATATTGACGCCGGCGACACTCGCTGGCTGTACTGGAATGTAGGGGATACATCTCATTCGCACAGCAAATATCGAGATCTCCTAGACATTCGAAGCCAACGACTGATCCGCTCCACCAATGGGGCTCGTCGCCTATGACAACTGACGTACCGGAGATCGCTCGAGATCACGACGAGGATCTCCCCCGCGCCGTTGTACTGACCAAAAGGCCTGCGGAGGTTGACCTCACACCGGCTCGGTCCGCGCTCGACAGTGACGAGTACACGCACCCGCGCCCACACCCCAGCGCGTTCATGGCTATCCCGACAGCATCCAACCTACGCGGTAAACCGGCCTCAATTCGTCGGACCCGACCTCACAGCAAAGTTAAACGCGCCTGGTACGAACCCGTTGGGCGTGCCGATGAGCTATCCACCTGGGCTTGATCCACCCCACCCCACCCCGACCTGCCCGATGTTCGTCTCAACCAGTGCGAGAATCTCCGGGTGTCGCACGCTGGGAAGGCGGGAATCGGGTGACGGAGGTCCAGGATCCAACGCGCAGGATGTGGAAAGTCCGGCGAAAGACGTGGTGGTTTCCGTCGAACGTCTTCGGGCTCAACGACGTCCTCGACGTCGTGTTGTTCGTCGTACTGCTGCCGTTCTGGCTTGGCTGGCCGTTCTGGTTCCTGGCCAAGCTGCTCGGGGTGCCGTGGGTCATCGTGATCGAGCGCGGCGACGAGACGGTGGCCACCGAACGCGTGAGAGGACTGCGCGCGGCGAACCGACGGGTCAAGGTCATCGTCGAGTCCCTGCGGACGACTGGGAACTATCCCCCGATCGACCCGGATGCCGGCTCAGGAAAGGAATTGCGTTAGCACGCGCGATGCTTCGGTCTGATTGCCCCGGCCGTCCGGTCGGATCGACGACACGCAATGGACCTTCGCAGGCTTGTCAGCCCCCCGCCGCGGAGGTCTTGATCATTGCCATACCCAGCAACCCGTGCCCTCGGCCCACATCGCGGAAACCTTTCCGCTCATAGAGTCGTCGTGCTGGATTGCGCGCGTGGACATTCGTGCACATCACATCGAACCGCTGTGCGAGCTGGTCGAACAGAGCGTCCAGTAGAGCTGAGCCGATACCGGCGCCGCGATGTCCCGGGGCGACCGCTATACACAGTTCGGGTAGCGGAGCGCCATCAGCATTCATGCGCAGCGGCGGACTGCTGTAGTACGTCCACACGGCTCCCATCGGCGATCCATGCCAGTCCTCGGCGATCACGACGACGGCGCCCGGTGCGGGCAGCATCTCGAGAACCTCGTCGTCATCGGGGTCCGGCAGCGGCCGGTTCTCGATGACACACGCATGCCGTGCCATGTCCACGACGAACGCCAGATCACCCGGAGTCGCAGAACGCAGACGGAACCCCTTGGTCGATTCGTTCGTCGCCACATCGGTTGTTGCAGAGCTACTCTCCAGACTTCTCGGCGGATGGGCTCTCATCTGCCGACGGATATCCGTCTCGGCGGCCACGACGAATCCCAGGCGACGGTAGAGCCGATAGGCGTCCTCGTTGACCTTCAGCACGTTCAGGCACACCCCTCGCCCCGCAGCGAACCCCTCCTCGAGCACCGCCTGAAGAACGCGTGTGCCGATTCCCCGGCGCTGAAATCCTGCCGCTACCTCGATCAGGCCGACATAGATGGCACCGTCCAGGTCTGCGAGGTCAAGCCGGCCCGCATCGGCTCCGTCGACAACAATCACCTGCGTGGCCGCAAGGTCGATGTGGCGGCGCAGGTACGCGCGTTGAACGTCGTCATCCCAGCCCCACACCTGATCCACATAGGGGCCCAACGTGGCCTTGTGCAACGCGAAGAAGAACTCGAAATCGTCCGCTGTCGCGGCGCGCAACGTAATCATGGTCACCGCAGGCGCCGCACATCCAGAGCTGTCTCCAGGAAGCACACCCGCGGCGCGCGACCTTCGACCCCGGACAGATCCACCGCGAAGTCGGTCAACGCTGTGAACTCGAAGCGAGTGCGCAGCCCAGCACCGATTCCCCCGCTGGTGGCGAGGATTGTCGGCTCATCGGCGGGCATTCAACGACGGTAGAGCGGCTCGTGCTGGTGCACAACCGATTACTGGTCATCGGCGGCTGCCGGACGAGCCGAATGGTCAATGGCTGATCACCATAGCCAAGCATTGAATGCCTTGTTGTCCAACGTGAGCCGGCTATTGCTAGCGGGCGGCGACCATCCGACGATAGGTGGCATTGGATGCGGTCAGTTGGTGATGCGGGGCGACCTCGAGTGGGCGTCCCCGAGAGATGAAGGCAACCTGGGCGACGTGGGGCGCGAGATGCAGCCGGTGGCTGACTATGAGAGTGGTCTTGCCTGCGCAGCGGTCGAAGATCAGTTCGCTGAGTTCGTGGTCGGCTATGGGGTCCAGAGCTGTGGTGGGTTCATCGATGACGGCCACGGTAGCGTCGGGCAAGGCCAAGAGGAATCGTGCAATGGCCAGACGTTGCCACTGACCTCCCGACAGATCGGTTCCGGAGTTGAGGCTGGAGGACAGCTCGGTGTCCAGTCCATCTGGCGTGCGTTCGATCTTGTCGAGTAAGCCCACATCGCGCAGAGCATCGACGATCTCGGCATCGGAGGCGTGCGCCGCGATGGGCTGGAGACAATCTCGCACCGAGAGCGGGAGCCGAGCAGGATCTTGCACGAGGATCGCGGTACGGCGGCGATAATCCACGATGTCGATATCACGCAGATCAGTCCCATCGGCGGTCACCGAGCCATGCGTGGGGTCATAGAAACGGCATAACAACTTTGCGAGAGTGGTCTTTCCAGCGCCGTTTTCACCCACCACCAGCGTCGTACTTCCTGCCGGAAGGATCAGGTCGATATCGCTTAACACCACGGCTCCGGCTCGGCCGTAACCAAAGGCCACGTCTTCGAATGCAATGGTCGGTGCCGCCACGTTCGCTGTCGATGTGGCATCGGCCAGCAGATAGCCGACGTCACGGTGCGGGTCGAGCGCAATAGCGGGCTCAGTGTCTTCGAACTGCCAGAGCGCATTGAGTTGTCGGGCGGCCCCGCTGAGTTCACCGGCGTTGGCGCACACAATGAACAAGCTTCTCCGCAACTCCGGAATCAGCCCGATGAACAACGCCAGGGTTCCCAGCGAGATGTCACCGGAAATGGCCTCGCCGATGATAAAGCCGTAGGGCACCAGCAGCCCGGCCCCACTCAGCGTCGCCAGCAGCAGAATCATGACCGCGCCGCGGTTCTTGACCATACGCCGAGCGGTGATGAGTGTCCGAGCGTGGGACCGCCAGCGCGGCAGGAGACTGGCGTGCAGAAGGTATGCGCGGATGTCACCGGCGCCACGTGGATTGAGCATCGCCGAGCGCAGTTGTTGGGCGCGATTGTTGAGGTCGACGTGCGAAGCCTCGACATCCCACGCCTTGCGCTCGTAACGCAGTTGCATCAGGGTCGCCGGAATCGTTGTTGCGACGACCAGCAGCGGAATCCACAGCCCTAATGATCCGGCGAGGATCAGGGTGGGGACGGCAAGCAGCAAGCCGGTCATCAGGTTCGACAGCAGTTGCACCAGGTACTGGGCGTGTTCGGTGGCGTTCGCGGCCAGGGTCAGCAGCTTCTTGATCTCGGGGCGGTCGAAGAGTGCGAGGTCATGGTGGGCCAATGCCTTGGTCACCGTGCGGTCCTCGACCTCGAGCCCGATCTGGTCGCGCAGTGTCGAGATCTGCAACAGCTGCAGTGTTTCAGCGGAATCGGCGATCACATTGACCAGAAAGTAGGCCGCAATCGGTACCCAGATCGCGGCGATCCACACCACGGTCTCTGGGCGCGTAGCGGTCAACTCCGCCACGTGATCGACGAGATACTTGACGATGAGCAGAGTGACCAGAGGTGAGGCCGCAGCCAGCGCCGACACCGCGAACAGGACCAACCAATCGCGCGAGCGAAGGCAGACCAACAGCGACACCGTGCGCCGCAACCCCAAACCGGCCCCCACCACACACCGCCTCCCCCGCAACGCGCCCCTCAACCGTGACGCTTGAAGTCCGCGGAAGCAACCGAATTGTTTGCAATACGCGAAGACCTCACCATCGGTAGTCGGGGCCACCGACGTAAGTAGTGTCGGCAACTTCGGGTTGCAGTGCTGCGTCGGCAATGGCAGTGGCGAACTCTTCGACGGTGGGCAATGGCCCGTGATCACGGCGCGCTTCCACCGCGGCGGGGTCCTTGCGGTGCAAGAGCCGGACGATGATGGTTCCATCGATCATGTCCCCCGACACCACCTTCAGGGCAATTCCGCGTTCTACGAGTGCGGGTTTGACGGCAAGTAGCGCATCTTCACCCGCACGTTTGCTCGCCGCGATCGGTTCGTAACCCTCAGGTACCGGTCGCCCGGGAGAGAAATGTGCCTGGTGGCTGGTGACAAACACGATCCGCGCTCCCGCTGGCATCCGCGGCAGCGCACTGGTGACCAACGCGCATTGCGCATCGCGATTCAATCGCATTGCGTAGCCCGGGTCCGCACCGCGCTCAAGCCCGCCGGATGCGTTGAGCACCAATACATCGAGAGCTCCGAATCGGTGGTTGATCGTATCGAGTAGCGCCTGAACCTGTGTGTTCTCGCAGACGTCGGCCCCTATTGCGGTGGCATGACCGCCCGCAGCTCGAATCTCGTCGGCCACCGCCCGGGCCCGTTTCGCCTTCTCGCGGTAGTTGATCATCACGTGCAGACCACGGACGCCGAGCTCTCGTGCGACCTGAGCCCCGATGCCGCGGGACGCACCGGTCACCAATGCAACACGTCGTCGCGGCTCGGCACCGCGAGAAGCTTCTTGTTTCCTGCGTTGAGTCATCGCCGTCACCTCCGAGCGAACTTTACTCTTAGACTTTGCTTATTATAGCCTTATTTTTCTTATTGTGCGGTTAGCGTTTCGGTATCACTCGATACGCAAGGGGAGGCGTGCACGACATGACCGCACATGCTGTAGTCCTGGGCGCCGGCATCGCCGGCCTGCTCGCTGCCGCGGCACTCGCCGATTCAGCCCACCACGTCACCATCGTCGAACGAGACCAACTACCCGACAGCCCGTCTCCGCGGCGCGGCATTCCCCAGGGCCCGCACCTGCACAGCGTGCTGTCCAAGGGGTGGCAGACGATCGAGGAGCTGGTGCCCGGCGTACTCGACGATCTGGTCGCCGTGGGCGCGCAGGTCCTCGACGACGCGAAACTGGGTGCGCGGATGCACCTTCAGAACGGTCCGTACGGATTCAACCGCACCGACGACCTCACCGACCCCGCGGCGTTGGCCCACTATCTGGTGACGCGACCGCAGTTGGAGTACGTGTTGCGCCGACGTGTCACCGACAGGTCCGCCGTCACGGTCGCCGACGGCCAGGACGTCGGCGAGTTCGTCGTCTGTCGGCCCGGGCGCATCTCCGGCGTCACCGTTACCGACCGACAGACCGGCACCACTCGCGTACTGGATGCCGAACTGATTGTCGATGCCAGCGGACGTGCTACACGCACACCCCTGCTTCTCGAACAGCTGGGCTACCCGCGTCCGCCCCAACGCACATTCAGGGCGCGCGGCGTGTACTACAGCCAACACCTGGCCATCGGTGACCAGAATGCCTTCCCGGAGCGACTCGTCCTGGTCATCCCGTCCGGTGGGACGGGGCGCGGCGGACTCATCGCCTGTGAGCGTGGCACCTGGACACTGACCATCGCGACCCGCGATGACGATGCTAAACGCGCACCAGAATCGTTGACAGACATGTTGACCCGTGCTGAGTCCTTCATGCCCGCACACGTCGCGGCCGCGATACGTGATGCCCGGGCGTTGTCCGATATCGCGGTGTATCGCTACCCCGGCGGTACCTGGCACCGCTATGACCGTGCCGCGCACCTGCCCGACGGACTCCTGGTCGTCGGGGATGCCCTGTGTTGCCTGGATCCCATCCACGGCCAGGGAATCACCATGGCTGCCCGGCACGTTCACGCGCTCCGCCAACACCTCGGCGCCCACGGCCTCGGCAACCCCCAGGCCTTCTATCGATCGCTCACCGAGATTATTGCGCCCGTCTGGGCCACCAACAAGCCGCCGGCCCCTCGCCGCCACACCAGCATCACCGAGCGAGCGCAGCGTCGGGCACTACGCTGGACCCAGCACCAGATACTCGCAGCCGCCGGCGATGACATCGTGATCACCGAACAACTCGTCCGCATCGTCAACATGATCGACTCGCCACGACGGCTCTTCGATCCCAGGATTCTTGCTCGCGTCGCCGCACATCATGCGCGTCGGGCCTTGCCGTCACGCAGCATTTGATACCGCCGACCTCAGGCGTCGCAGTCAGGCCGCGATGAGCCGGATGGGAAGTCGGGCGTAACTGCGAATGATGTTGTTGACTCCCCAGATCGGTTGGCCGGTCAACTCGATGCGGTCCACACGCTCGATCAGCGCCTTGAGCATCGCTGTGGTCTCCAACCGGGCAAGACCTTGTCCGGCGCAGGCATGTGCACCGCTACCGAACCCGACGTGCCGCCCGGCATCGTTGCGGATGTCGAATACCTCTGGGGCGTCCCATTCCCGTTCGTCACGGTTGGCCGAGGCGTACATCACCAGCACCCGGGCACCTGCCGGCAGGGGCGTGCCGGAGATGACGCTTTCCCGGGCCGTCTTGCGGGTGAAGGCCCGCAACGGCGACTCGAAGCGGACCACTTCGTTGATGGCGTTGGGGATCCGGGCGGGATCGTCTTTCAGCAGTTCCCACTGCTCGGGGTGGGTGGCGAACAGATACAAGGCACTGGAGATGGCGCTGATCGTCGTGTCCAGCGACGGCGCTATGTAGTCGATGAGCAACGGTGGCACCTCTTCTGCGGCCAGCGTGCCCTCGTCGACGGCAGTCAGCAGTTCGTGAGCCATGCTGTCGGGCAGTACGTTGCGCTCACGCACCACCCGCTGGGCGAAGCGTAGCATCTGCAGGCTACGCGGAACGGCTTTCAACGCCTGCACATTGCCCGGCCCGAGGATGTCGAACGTGGCTGCACCCCAGTCGAGTAGGTGCTGCCGTTCCCCACGTGGCCACCCCACCAGGTCGGGCACGACGGCCAGGGGCAGGGCAGAGGCCAGGTCGGCGACCCCATCCACAGTCTGCCGGGCGAGGGCAGCATCGACGATGGCACGTGCCAGGGCGTCGACGTCCTCACCGAGGGCGCGCAGTGCCCGCGGCATCAGCCGGTGCGCGACGAGCTTGCGGCGCCTCTCGTGATCGGTGCCGTCGCTGTTGAGCGTGGTCCCCCGCGACAGACGATTGGTCAGCGGATTCGCAGCCACACCATGCCCGGAAAGGAAGAGATCATCGTCGCGCAGCGTCGCCTTGCATTCGCTGAAGCGCGGCAGGGCATAGAGACGATGGCGAGGAAGCCACACCACCGGCCCCAACTGGCGCATTGCTCGGTAGTGCGGGTACGGGTCGAGAATCGCCGAGCTGGTGTAGATGTCGGGACGGTACACCGGCACGGCCGGGGGTGGGCGAAACACGTCGGCGATTCCTGTTCGTGAAACGGTTGCAGCACAGGGAGAAGCTGGCAGGCGGCCAGACCTCTGCGCATGCCTATGGGTGGGCGTGGTGGTGTTCGCGTCGAAACAGCGGGACTGCGCGACAGAGGGTGTCGAGGTCGCGCCCGGCCATCATGACCGTGCCATCGGGTCGCACCACTGCGCCTGCGATGCGGTGGCGGCGCAACCATCGATCCAGTTCAGACCCCAGCGCGGCGTGAACAGCGCATGCACCCCGGAAAATGATGGCTTCCTGTTGCGCAGCGCTCAGGGCAGTGTTGGCGATGACACCGAAGCGCGGCCCGAGATGCTCGTCGAGGCGAATATTGTTGTCGAGCAGTACATTCGGGCACAGCTGCCCAGCGATAGCGCCCGGACGCAGCGCGCGCCGTACCATCGTCGAAGAGTGAAGTGGCGGAGTACCGGAGTCGATCACCTTCGCCCTCAGTCCCGGTACCACATGCAGATACGGCAACAGCAGCGCTCGTGCCGCGGCGCCGATCCGGCCGCCGGAGGTCATGGCACGACCGATGTTGAGCGCCAGCGAGATCATGTGACGTGCATGCGGGCGACGCTCGGTCTCGTAACTGTCGAGCACGCTCGGCGCAAGATCGCGGTGGTGCACGCCGGCGATCTTCCAGGCCAGATTCATCGCGTCACGCAAACCGGCTCCCATACCCTGGCCGATGAACGGCGGTGTCAGGTGCGCGGCATCGCCGAGCAGAAAGGCGTTTCCGTTACGCCAACGGTCTGCGAGCTGCGCTCGGAATGTGTACTCAGCAGTTCGAATCAAGCGCAGCGAAGCATCCTCGACACCTCGCATCCAGGGTGCGATCAACGGACGAAGTTCGGTCAAGGTGGCGTAATCGTCGGCGGACTCGTGGTCCAACAAGCGGAACTCCCAGCGGTAGCGATCGGGACCGATCCGCATGTACGTGCCGGCCCGATGGGCGTCGCAGAGCTGATGCACACCCTCCCACTGCTGCAGTTCTGCATCGGTCGCAATGTCGATCACCAGCCAGCGCTGGTCGAACCCCATGCTGCGCATCTCGGCGCCGATCGCCCTGCGCACCAAACTGTTCGCACCGTCGCAGCCCAGCACGAAGTCTGCGGTGATCACCGAGTCCTGTCCGGTCGTGCGGTTACGCACTCGCAGACGGAGCGGGCTGCCGGTGGTCAGCACGTCGACAACCTCGGTGTCACCCCGAAACTGCGCATGCCGGTGCCGGGTCAGGTTGGTGCGCAACACCTCTTCGAGTTGCGGCTGGTCGAACATGTTTGCCGCGGGAAAGCCGTTCCGGGTGACCATGGTGTCGCGCCGGAATCGTGCCAGGACGGTCATCTCACGGTCGATCAGCTGCAGACCACGGGCAGGCCACGTGATGGCGGCGAACGCGTCCGCGACTCCGAGGCGGCCCAGGATGCGGTAGACCTCATCGTCGAGATGGACCGCCCTGGGTTGCGGGTAGACCTGCGACCACCGGTCCAGCACCAACGTCTCGACGCCGTATTGGGCCAGCAGTGTGGCCGCGGTGATTCCGGTGGGACCACCACCGACTATCGCCACCGGCACATGCTCGACGCTCTCCTGCTGCGTGGAGTTGGTCACGGTTCGGTGATCTCGTGGTTCACTGCGAACGCTTTCACCGTCCGCTCCACAGCGGCGCGGTCGGCGGTCGCTGCAAGGTCGATCACGACCACTGGCACTCCTGCGTCGATCGTGCCGTGGACACTGAGTACCCCCGCGTGACCGCTCAACGCCTCGGCCACAGCATGTTCGGCCGCGATGGCGCGAAGCGGCACCTTGTAGGGCTTGCCGACGTCGGTGACCGGTATCGCATCGATGATGGTGACGCTCTTCGGCGCCGCAGCGCGTTCGGTGACGTGCTCACCGGCGAAGGCCGCCAGTTCGTCGCCGGTGACGGTGGCACCGGGCCGCACAGTGACGAATCCGACCGGTACTTCGCCGGAGTGGGCGTCGGGTCGCGCCACGGCTGCGGCCGCGGTGACGTCGGGATGAGCCAGCAGCGCATCCTCGATGAGCGCGGGATCGATGTTGTGGCCGCCACGGATGATGAGGTCTTTGGCCCGGCCAGCGAGGTAGATGAAGCCCTCCTCGTCGACACTTGCCAGGTCGCCGGTGTCGAGCCAGCCGTCACGCAGCGCTCCACGACCGTCGAGCACGTACCGGCCCTCGGTACGTCCGGTGACGTAGCCGGGAAACACCGCCGGTCCACTGATGGCCAATGTGCCGACCTGCCTGGGTGATACGTCCTGCCAGGAACCGTCGTCGCCGATCTCGACGACGCGGAGTTGCTGGTAGGGCATTCGCTGTCCGACCGATCCCGGCCGAGGATGGTCGGCGAAGCTGCGCGCACTGGCGCACGTCGCCTCGGTGAGCCCGTAACCCTCGACCAGATTCACGCCCGTGGCATTGAGAAAGTCCTGGCGCACCGTATCGGGCAACGCGGAGGCGCCAGACACCGCCGAGGTCAGCGTCGAGATATCGGCGTCGACCGGAATCTGTGCGAGCACCGCATACACGGTCGGTACGGCGCTCATCGCCGCCAGTCTGTGGTGCTCAACGATTTTCCAAAAGTGTTGATATAGGCCCATATCGCGGTAGCCGAGTGGTCCTGCCCACACCACCGACCGGCCGCGCAGCAAGGGCGCCAGCAGGGTGACGATCAGCGCGTTGACGTGGAACAACGGCAAGGCCGCGAACACCGCGGCATCCTCGGCGAGTTCGGCACTGAGGGCTACCATCCAGGCGTCTGCCACCTCGTTGCCATGGGTGTGCGCGGCCAGCTTCGGCATTCCGGTGGTTCCGCCGGTATGGAACAACGCGACCAGCCGCGCGGGATCGGCAGTACCGTCTTCTATTGGTTGCGGGTCTTGTTCGGCAGCCAGCGTCGACAGATAGCCGACGCTGATGCCCGGCAGCTCAGGGAGCGGCTGCGGCGCATCGTCTGCCAGCGTCGGGCGCACGAGCAGCACGGTGTCGAGCAGACCGGCATCGGCCAGAATGGCGGCGCGTTCGATGCCTCTGGGGTCCAGGTCAGGTGCCGCAGTGATCAACAGGCGAGCGCCCGAGAGCCTGTCCAACTCGACAACGTGCTCGTCCGACAGAGACCCGTTGACGGGTACCGCGATGCCGGCGGCCTGCGCCGCCAGTGTGGCGGTGATCAGTTCGTCGCAGTTCGGGCTGATCAGCAGTGCCGCATTGTCGCGATTGATCCCGCAGCGACGAAGGGCTTTCGCCGTCCGCGTGACATCGTCGGCCAGCTGCCCGAAGGTGCGACGTGCACCTCTCTGATAGTCGGCCCCCTCAGCCAAGACCGTGATCGCGGTGCGGTCAGGCCACAGGCGTGCGGCCCGCAGGACCACGCCGTAGGTGGATGTCGGGAGCCCTCGACTTTCCAAGGGCACCTGTTCGATGGCAGGCAGGTCCTGGGGCGATTGGGCGGCGGGCCACAGCAGATCGGTGTTCATGTGTGGCGCACCGTCAGCCGCTGTATACCGAGGTCGATGACCCCGTCGTCGGTGCCGACCGATGCTTCGACGATGTCGCCGTGCTGCAGGTACTTCGGGTTGTTCGCCTGGCGAGAGAAGAAGGCCTTCCATTTCACCGCGGGCGGCAGCAGGTTTCCGATGATCTCGATGGGCTTGGGCGGGGCCGTCAGCGCGGTGCCGGCCGGGGTGCCCGTCAGCACCAGGTCACCGGCGGCCAGATCTTGGAAACGGGTGAGCGACTGCAGCGCCTGCAACGGGCGATACAGCATGTCTCCTTCGACTAACGAGTTCTGGCGTACTTCACCGTTGACCGACAGCCTGAGTCGTAGATCACCGAAACGCGCCAGTTCGTCAGCATCCAGGAGCACCAACGCCGGCCCGACCGGGGTGAAGGTCGGGTACGACTTCGCCTCGTAGAACTGGGTTTGGGGAAGTTGGATGTCACGGGCGGACACGTCGTTGGTGATCGTCAGTCCGGCGATGACATCCGCGAGGTTGTTCTCCGTCACAGTCGAACCGGCCGGGACGTCACGACCGATGACCAGACCGATCTCGACTTCGTAGTCCAGTAGCCCGACGTGCGCCGGGCGCACGATCTCTCCGAACGGGCCTGTGATCGACGCCGACGATTTCCGAAAGAACGTCAGGGGCACCGTCTTCGGGTCCATCCCGGAATCCTTGACGTGAGACTCGAAGTTCGTCATCTGCGCAATCACGCGGCACGGCACGGTCACCGGGGAGAGCAACGTGAGATCGTCGACGGGCACAGTGTCACCGCCGGCGGCAGCCGCCTCGATGGCTGGGCGGTCGGCCAGCAGTTCGGCGGTCGTGATGGCAGATGAGGAGATTCGGGAGGCACCTTCGGCGGTCTGCACCCACCATCCCTCGGGAGTGCGCAGCACAGTCATGGTCATGAGATTGCTACTTTCAGTAGGCCGACGAGGCGGTTGAGATCGAATTCGTTGTCCCCGCGCAATGCGTTGACCATCGAGGTCAGCTGATGTGGCACCGCACGCGGGTTGGCGTCGAGGAAGTCCTTTGTCGCCGGTGGACCCCACTGAGCCAGTCCGGATGCGGTGAATGGGGCCCAGCCGGGCTCGAGCGTGTTGTCGAACATGTCACCATCGGCGAAGTGCTCCACCAGGAACCCATCCGGGTCACGCCAGTAGTCGAACAACTGGCTGCCCTGGATGTGGCGGCCGATGCCCCAAGACCGGAAGTAGCCGCGCTCTCGCAGGTATTCACCGCCTGCGGCCAACGCGTCGAGATCACTGACCTCGTAAGCCGAGTGCACATACTGGTTGGCCGGCCCCAACGCCAGCGCCAGCGTGTGGTGGTCTGCCGGAGTGGTGCCGCGATCGCACCGGATGAAGCTCATCGCCGGCCCGCGCGCCCGCTGCCCTGGAAAAAACAGGAAGTCGCTGACGATCATCCCGAACGTGTCCAGATACCAGTTGAGTGTCTTCAGATAGGTGTTGGATTGCAACACCACGTGGCCCAACCGCTGGACGCGAGTCGGCACCCGTGGTGGACGTACGGTGTCGTTGACTCGTACCACGGCCTGGCCGGTATTGAGGACCTGCGGTGACTGAACGGGCTGGCCCGGCAACTCGTGCACGCCGGCGACGACCTTGACCGCCATCCCACTCGGATCGGTCAGCTGCACCGCCGTCCCACCGATGGACTCCGGAAGCGCGCGCAACGGGGCCCCGGTCTTGTCGGCCAACCGCAGCACGTCGACCTCGTCGTCGGCACGCAGAGCCAATCCCGTGAACCGGGATCGGTTGCCGCGCCGCAGGATCACGCATGGAGACCCTGCCCGCGTGCCGCGTAGGTGCAACTGGTGCGGCTCACGCAGCGCAACACCGAAACCGAAGGCGCGCGCAAACGCCTCGGCTCGGACCAGGTCAGGTTTGTCGAACTCCAACCAGGCGATGTCTGCAACACGAATGATCGGATCCTTCACCCGCCCTGGATGCTCACCTCGCAGCGCGCCCTGTTCGCTGTGCAGGTCTTTGTGACCGTCGTGACGCTGCGCTACTGCACGTGCCACTGCGCACCTCCTCCGTTGGGGTTCTGATGAAATCGTCACATACGCCCAGAACCTCAGTCAAGGAGAGTTGACGAAATCCTCACAACTGCCGCGGCTGCTATCCTCGCGCCATGGATCTGCCCGAGCGCGGTATCGACGCACCCGGAGGTACGTCGATCAGCCGCTTGGAGCGGCGCAAGCTGCGCACCCGTCGCGCCTTGATACGCGCGGCGCAGGGCTTCATCGCTCAGGGAAAGACGAGCGTGCCGATCCTGGAGATCACCCAGGCGGCCGATGTGGGCATGGGGTCGTTCTACAACCACTTCGCCACCAAGGAAGAGCTCTTCGACGCGGCATTGGCCGATGCTCTTGACGATCTCGGCGCCCTGCTCGACGTTTTCACCGGTTCCATCTCCGACCCCGCCGAGGCCTTCGCGGCCAACTACCGGTTGAGCGGCCGACTGTTTCGCTACCGCCCTCAAGAAGCAGCATTACTACTCACCAACGGCGGCTCATTGATCCTGTCGAATCGTGGATTGTCACCCCGCGCGCTACGGGACATCACCGCAGCCGTCGACCAGGGTCGGTTCGCAATCGACGACCCGGAATTGGGCCTCGCCATCGCCGGAGGCATGTTCGTCGGGTTGGCCACGCTGCTGCGGGAGCGACCCGAACGGGATACGGCAGAGACCGTCGACGCCGTGACCGAACGTCTGCTGCGGACGCTCGGCATGACGCCCAAGCAGGCCCGAACGCTCTGCCAGAAAGAGCTTCCGGACATCTCGGCCCTACGCGATTCGCCGGCCGAGTGGCCTGCACTCATGAACCCCGACGCGCCCGCTGGTTCCACTGATTGATGCGCCTCGTCGACCCTCCGCCACCGCTACCGGGTAAGGCCGATTACTCCCGCGACCGACCGTTCACCGGTGTGGTGATGACGACCACCGCCTCGGCCGCCCCGTCGACGGAGGCATACCGGTGGCGGCGATCACTCGACCAACTGAGGGCTTGCCCCTCCTCGATCAGAGTTTCCTGACCAATCGGGCCGGCGAGCACGCGTCCGGCGACCACGGTGAGGTGCTCCCGGGACCCCACACCGTGTGGCGGCGAGATGTGCTCGGCACCCGCGGGAAACTCCAGGCGAAAGACCTCGACGGTGACCCTGTCCAGGTTCCGCACGGACAGCAGTATCGCCCGCATTCCGCCGACGGTGGCCGAATGGACGCCGGGAACCTCGCCGACCAGTGCGGTCAGGGGTACATCGAGGGGGGCACACAGGGCGTAGAGGGTCTCGATCGTGGGATTGCGCTTGCCGGCTTCGATCTCGGACAGCGAACCCTTCCCCACTCCGGCACGTCGCGCCAGTTCAGAGAGACTGAGGCCGCGCTCAGCCCGTAGCTCGCGCAGTTGGCGGCCGATGTCTCCCGCAGTCATTCCACTACGGTACGTTCTACACACAGAACGTTCCGTGAACAGAACGAGGTTGGGTGGGTGGACCAGAACGTTTCGAAAACAGTGCCGGTGTCCGCCGGGGTGGTGTGCGCACTCGTCGGGTTCACGTCGTCGTTTGCCGTCGTCCTTGCGGGACTTCGTGCGGCAGGAGCGAACTCAGACCAGGCAGCGTCGGGCCTGACGGCGTTGAGCCTGGCGATGGGGCTGTCCTCCGTTCTCTTGGCATGGAAATTCAGGATGCCCATCACCAGCGCGTGGTCCACACCGGGCGCCGCACTGCTCATCAGCGCCGGCGCGGCGGCCGGCGGATGGCCCGCCGCCGTCGGCGCGTTCCTCGTCACCGCAGTGCTTCTGCTCGCGACCGGGCTCTGGCCAATGCTTGCTCGCGTGGTCGCCCGCATCCCACACTCGGTGGCGCAGGCGATGCTGGCGGGGGTGCTGCTGCCGCTGTGTATTGCTCCGGTGACCGCCCTGGCCAAGGATCCGGTCGTGATCGCACCTGTGCTGGTGGTGTGGTTGATCGCGTCGGCGATCCGGCCCCGCTGGGCGGTACCGGCGGCATTCGGCGTAGCCCTCCTCGTGCTCACCGCGACGCTCATGAGAGAACAATCGGTGCCCCCAGCATCAGCGTGGATACCGCACCTGCAGGTGACCGCACCCAGCCTTACCGTCGCCGCCGTCACCGGCATCGCGCTACCGCTGTACATCGTCACCATGGCCGCGCAGAACATCCCCGGTGTCGCGGTCATGAAGGGGTTCGGCTACCAGGTCCCCTGGCGCCCGACGCTCACGGTCACCGGGATCGCGTCGCTGGTGGCGGCTCCGTTCGGCGGTCACGCGGTCAACCTCGCGGCCATCAGTGCCGCACTGGCGGCGGGGCCGGATGCTGATCCCAACCCTCGGCGTCGCTGGATTGCTGCAATCACCACCGGGGCGGTGTATTGCGTACTCGGCGTGGCGTCGACGGGACTGACATTGGCCGTGCTCGCGGCCCCGGCCGGCCTTGTGCAAGCGGTCGCCGGTGTCGCGCTGCTCAGTGCGTTCGCCGGCGCGTGCGCGGGCGCCATGGCTGACGAATCTGCCCGCCTCCCGGCCGCGGTGACGCTCGTCGTCGCGGCCTCGGGAACGACGGTGGCAGGAGTTGGTTCCGCGTTCTGGGCGCTACTGGTGGGCGTGATCGCATACCGGCTTTTCAGATCGACCGTTCCACTGCAAAGGGTTTCGAGAAGGAACATCGTTTCAGCGAACGGTCCCGATCCCCGCGCTAGGTCATTCCGGAGGAAGTCGTCCGAGCGAGAAGGTCGCCGGCGACCCGATTCGGAACCTCAAGATGGGGGCAGTGCCCGACATCGGGGTACGTGACCAGGTCCGCCTCCGGAAATCGCCTGCGCAGTTCCCCTGCGATTGCCTGACCCGACACCGGATCTTGTAGCCCCCACAGAAAAGAGGACCGGTGAATGTTGGCAGCGAGGGCATCTTCGAGTCGCCTCGCCATCGCCGCTCGTTCCGGGATGTAGGCCAGGAGCCGGCTCTGCAGGGTGCGGCCTGGTGCACCAGAGCGAGCTGCACGAAAATGCTCGGCGGCGACGTCCGGCTGCAGGGGGTGTTCACTGCTGAACACCTCGCCCCAGGTGCGCGTGAAGGTCGGGAGGTTGGCCGCCGCGATACCGAGCAGCGGCCCGACGACCGGCGCGACCGCCAGTCGCTGAACTGGACGTGGGCGGTACAGCTCGGGGAACACACCGGCGTTGCTGAATGTGACATGACCGAGCGGATAACCGCGGGCCTGCAATTCCTGCGTGACGATGGCCCCGTAGTCGTAACAGAAGACGGCGGGTTTCGACACGTTCAACCGGGCCAGCAACTCCTGGATCAGATCGGCTTGTTCGGTGACCTTGTACCGGTGTCCGCGAGGCTTATCCGAAGCGCCGAAGCCGAGAAAGTCGGGGGCTATGACGCGGTGCTGGCCGGTCAGACTCGTCCACATTGACGCCCATTCGTAGGACGATGCCGGAAACCCGTGCAGGAGCAGCAGCGGAGGGCCGTCGCCACCGTCACGGACGAAGATTTGATGGTCACGGTCGGCGTCCACCCTCACCCGAAGCTGCCGCCCTTGTTCCCACCATGCATCCAGACTCACGGAATCCGCCCTTTCGCGGTGTTCGGATCCAGCTTGCCGGTTGTGAATGCCACAGTCTCTACCATCATTCCCCAATTGCAGAATGCAAGTACTTTCATTAAGCTAGTGGTTACCCGGTAGACTGCGCAAGTCCGAAGGAGTCACCAATGCCCCGCCGCAACAACGGAGTCCAGATGCTGACCGCCCGAAGGCACCACGGCCGACGCTGTCAACCCATCGGCATCATCAGTAGAGACTCCGACGCGGCCGACGGTGTGGATTAACCTTGGCCACCATGGCCGAGCACCGTCCGCCCTCCACGGAGAATCCCGGAGCCGCCGCAATCGGGTTACTCGGCGAACGCTGGAATTACCTGATCGCACGGGAAATATTCTTTGGCACCAGGCGTTTTGGACAGCTACAGCGCGCGCTCGGAATCGCGCCGAACATCCTCAGCGGACGACTGAACGCACTTGTCGACGCAGGCATGATCGTCAAGCATCGCTACCGTACCGAGCCGGACTGGTACGAGTACCACCTCGCCGAACACGCTCATGAGGTTGTTCCCGCATTGCTGGCCGTGGCCCAATGGGCCGAAACGCATCGCGACGACCAATCGACCATTCGCGCACTGCGCCACACCGTCTGCGGAGAACTCACCACACCCGTGGTGACCTGCAACTGCTGCGGTGAACCGCTGCGCGCCCGGGACCTTCAACCCGAGGTGGTCGAGCGCACTGTGCGAGCGAAGCGTGCCACGCCTGCGACCGCGCGGGACTCGACGCTCGCTCAATAGGTTTCGGGGTTTTGCTGACGGAACCGACTCGGCGCAATCCCCGACCAGCGTTTGAACGCAACGCTGAATGCGCTCTCGGACCGGTAGCCGAGCGACGTCGCGAGTTCGGTGATCGACGGCGACCCACTGGCCAGTGCGCGTTCAGCTTGGCGCATTCGCCATCTGAACAGGTAGGTGATGGGGGGAACGCCGGCGATCGTGGTGAACCGGTCGGCGAAGCTACTCCGCGACATCGCGCACGCCGCAGCAAGTTCAGAGATGCCCCAGTCTCTGCCCACGTCGGCATGCATGAGCTGCAACGCGGGGCCTATCCGGTCGTCGGCGGCGGCACGGACCCACCCTGAGGGCAGCTCATCTGCTAACGCTGCCCAGGCCCGGAGAACCTGAACGAACAGCAGCTGCGTCAACTGAGCTGTGGCGGCTGCATGGCCAGCACGTCCACCGGTGAACTCCTCGAAGAGCTCCTCTAGGAGCCAGCGGGCGGTGGTGGCCTCTCGCGCTTCACCACGCAGGTGCAGGACGGGTGGAATGGCGTCTCGCAGGAAGTCATCGCCGGCCTCGAACAACTCGATGTGCGCGGTGAGGCATATGTGTTCGTCGTCCCGATGAATCGGACGGATCGGATCGGTCTCTCGTAGGTGCCTCGGCGGTTTGTCGAGATCGCTTCCTAGGTCAAAAGGCACGCGTCCATCGACAACCAGTATTTCGCCTGCGGCGACGTGCACGCCCGCAGTTTCGGTCGCGGATCGAAACCAGAGGCACCCTTTGACGACTCCCATGATTTTGATCCGGCCCGGGGCCGGGGACCGGACGACCCATGCGCCTGATGCGGAAACACCACCGGACAGCACACATCTCGCGCGGGAAATCTGGAGAAGATCGGAGATCAAGTCCATACCTGCCAACTTAGGACTCTGGCGAAGGAAATGCGGCGTCTGAATGATTCACAATCCCACAATGTGCCGTCAGGCTAATCAGGCACCACGCCCCGCCGACCCAACCTGCGGCGGGGATCGCCACCGTTGGGCGTGAGCGGTCACCTCAAGCCCACCGAGATACCGGAGTGTCAAATGGCCTTCACTGTCCTTCTGCATGCCAAAGCCCGGTCAGGACGCAGTCAAGATGTGGTCGACTTCTACCGCGAGACGCTCGCCGCCACCCGCTCTCGGCCCGGCTGCATCGGAGTACGGGTCGTCCGCAGCGCCGACGACGACACCGAGTTCGCGCTCATCGAGCAGTGGGACGACAGGGCGGATCAAGAGGCCTATGCGGCTTGGAGAACCGAGACCGGTGCCGATGTCATGGCGCGATTCGGCGAGCTTCTTGACGGGCCGCTCACGATCAAGTTCTACGAGGAGATCAACGCCTGAGCGACATACCCACGCCACCCGCAGCGCCGGAAGTTGCTCCCGACCAGGACGGGCGCAGATGGGACTACCGTGTTTCATCGCCCGCGACCACAACCCGCCGCCCCGTGAGCGCGGCGCCGCCCCTTCGATCTCATGACAGCTGCGAACACCCGCTTGCCGGCCTCGGCGCCCTTCAACGTCTAGCGTGGACGCGATGGGGTTGTTCAGCCATGAGGAGTTCCCGGACCCGGGCGAGGGCATCGTTGGCGGCGGGGCCGTTGAGAGGGCCCGCAGTGCCGATGTTGACCTCTTCGGGTCAGATGATCCGGTGGTCGTCGGTCCGGGGTTACCGCCCGAGGACGGTTCGTGCGGTCAGTACGCCGTGCAGTTTCACGTGTCGACGTCCATGCTGGTCGGGTTGACGCGTATTGCTGGTATGCGCGGGGTCAGCGTGCCGGAGGTATGCCGGCAGGTCATCGGCGTGTTTGTCGCCCAGCAACAGGGCGAATTGGGTGCGTTGCTGGCTGCTGAGACAGAGGCGGCGGAGTACCGACCGAGTTTGGGTGAGGCATAGGCGCATCGGCGCGGTCCGGTCAACCGGTGCGTCATCCGCTTGTCGTCAGCAGCGTTGACGCGATCGTGGCGAGTGCTTTCACCGCGGATGTGGCGTCGCGCTGATACTGCGCTTGCACGATAGCGCCGTCGATCGCCAGGCCGAGTGCTTGTGCCGTGCGTGTGCGGCTCGCACCGGGCGGAAGTGTCGCCTTGATGGCCGCGACCATATCGGCTTTGTGCCGAGCGGTGACGGCGTAGATCTCTGGCAGCTCGGCACCGATCTCGTTGACGCTGTTGATGAACGCACAGCCACGAAACGAGTCCGCGGTCAGCCACTCTTCGATCGCCGATACCACTGCCGGGCGACGACGACTGCCGGCAGCGTGGCGATCGAGTGCGTCGACAAACCAGTCCATCCAGCGTCGGTGTCGCACGTCCAGGAACGCCAGGATCAGTGCGTCCTTACTGGGAAAGTGACGGTAGAAGGTCACCTTGGTGACACCAGCTTGGGCTATCACCTTGTCGATGCCCGTCGCTCGAATTCCCTCGCGATAGAAGAGTCGGTACGCCGTGGCCAGTATCCGTTCCCGGGCCGGGAGGCTCGGCACGTCGACATGCGGATCCAGATTCTGGGCGACGCTCACCCCGTCATTGTAGACAGATCTGTCTACACGCGCTAGCGTACTGATCATGTAGACAGAGCTGTCTACATAGACTCCGCTCCCCCGACAAAGGACTACGACGATGAACATGCCTTCCGAGATCGATATCAAACCCCCAGTTCCGCCGTTCACTGATCAAACAGCCGCGCTGAAGGCCAGGCTGGCCGAAGACGCCTGGAACAGCCGCGACCCCCAGCGGGTAGTGCAGGGCTACTCGGCTGACAGCGTCTGGCGCAATCGATCGGCGTTCTTGACAGGTCGTGCGCAGATCATCGAATTCTTGAGCGACAAGTGGTACCGCGAGCACGAGTACCGACTCGTCAAGGAACTGTGGGCGCACAGCGACGACCGCATTGCGGTCCGTTTCGCTTATGAGTACCACGACAACTCAGGTCAATGGTTCCGCGCCTACGGTAACGAGAACTGGTTGTACGACGAGCACGGCCTGATGACACATCGGCACGCCAGCATCAACGACGTGCCGATCACCGAAGGAGAACGCAAGTTCTTCTGGGACATGAACGCACCACGGCCGGCAGATCATCCGAGCTTGTCTGAACTGGGACTGTGATTTTTTCGTTGAGTGCCCCGGCAGCTGACAGGTGCCTGTAAAGCCGCTCTAAGGAGGATAATTGAGTTCGTTTGATAGCAAGCCGGTGCGGCTGCAAACTGACGTCTCCCGACCGCTGATAGGACAGCAGCCTGCCGTCACGCCCGGGCGGCGCCATGGCTTGTCTCATCGAGCGTGGCCAGACTCTGCGCTGTCCGCCTCCCGAGTAATCACCGGACCGCGCTGCTGCGGGCCTCCCGCGAAATCGCCGATTCTGCGGGAACATCAAGGTCGTGAGGACCGGGCTTTCGGGAGCGAGCAGATTCTGGATCAGTGTGGCGGCAGGCATTGCCACCGGCGCCGTCACATGGTTGCTGTCAGACCGCTGGCCGGTCGGCCTGCTCGTGGTGGTCATCGCCACCGCGACGATCTACGTCGTATGGGCAGTCAGCGTGCTGTGGCCGATGGATCCGGAACGCACCCGCGTGCATGCGAGCGAAGCGGATGTCGACGACGAGATCGGCGACCTCGTGATGCTGCTCGTACTGGCCGCAAGCCTTGCGGCAATCGGAATCTTGCTGGCGTCCGCCAACGACCGGGACAAGGTCTCCTATGCGGGTTTGTCCCTGGTGGCGATATTCGCGACGTGGGCGCTGCTTCACACCATGTACACGGCGCGCTACGCCCGTATCTACTACCAGGGTGAGCCAGGCGGCATCGACTTCAATGCGCAGGTGCTACCGCGCTATGTGGATTTCTACTACTTCTCGTTCAACCTCGGGATGACCTACCAGGTGTCCGACACAGCCGTCACCGCATCCGCCATCCGGGCCGAAGTCCTCAGGCATTGCCTTTTCAGCTATATCTACGGGACCGTGATCATCGCGTGCACAATCAATCTCGTCATCAACCTTGTCGGGTGACCGATACCCGGGTGCTCACGAGTTCCTTGATGGGCTGGGTTGGACAGTGTTCGCAGTGGAACGGCCCAATCAGTTCGCCAGCACTGTCACGGCGATCACCAACTCTGTACACCAGCGGCGGACGTGGAGGTCCGCCGAGGCTATTGGTCGTCCGACCCCGAGTCGCCGTAGTGCCACGACAGGGTTCGCACGGGGGTTACGTAGATGTAGGTGGCACCCGGTCTCGGCGCGGTGGGCCACTCGGACTCCGGCACGCCGCGTGACCGGGCACCGTGCCGTGCTAGCTCCAGCGTTTCAGCGGGTTCCCGGACGATGCGGGCGCGGCCTTGGAACATCACCCCACGGATATCGGCCATGGTGGAACCGTCTTCGAGCATGACGCTCACGGCCGGGTTGCGCTCTATATTGGCCACTTTGCGCGTGCCATCTCGCACACCCATGACGATATCGCCGTCCATTCGGAAGTATCCCAGCGGCAAGGTATGTGGGAATCCGTCCTTGTCGATGGTCGTCAGGACCGCCCAACCCGGACGGCTGTCGAGAAGCGCATCGATTTCGTCGTCAGTGAGTTTGCGCGGCATGTAACGAGGTTACTCGGGATGCGGCCCTCGACCGCATTACAGCGAAAGCCTTAAGGCAGTGCCCGCACTGTCGTCGGCTCAGACAAGTGTAGGTTCTCAAACCTGACTGCATTCAGCCGATAGCCCGACCAGCGACTACTAGTTTTGTCTCACGCCCGCTGCATCGTGCTTCGTCTCACGAATCACTGCAATTCCTACAGATCGTTTACGGGCGCCTCCGGTTCAGAACATTTCTTGGTTCCCGCCAGGCGTGGTTACGCTACCGGCCCATTTGGCAGCCCCCTCGCCGTCCTCCGTCGCCACCACCGAGATGCGCATACCTTCAAACGGAGCCGAGCCCGATGAGTACGGTGTCCCGTCATAGTCCCCATGCTTGAGGGGTACTTCAACGAGGTCTAGATTAACCGGCCCCTCGATACGGAGCCCCACTACTGGGGCAGGTGCAAGTTCCACACCGTCCCTCATTGGGATGATGTACACCGGCTGCCCGTTGTAGCTCGGCCCGTCGGTGCGGATGTTCATGAATTTATCTTTGCCGGTGGCACTTTGTAGGTGCGCTCGCTGTGCGGGATTGCCGTCGATGATCCCGCGGATGACGAATCCAACATTCGCTATTTCCGTCCCGTCGTGCGCGTACACGGGCGAGTCAGCAAAGGTTTCAACCCATTTGAGATGGTCGCCTTCTAGCCTGACTTGCAATAAAACAGTCTTAACCTTGAAGTGCGCCCTTTTGGTCACAACCTTGTTCAACTTGTTGACCACCTCGCCAACGAACGCCGGTGTGGCCTCCCCAGGAGTGATGGTCTTGATGCGGTAATGGCTGGCCTTCGCCAACGCCGGTTTGTAAAACCCGCTTTCTGAGACCAACACGGACACGTGCACGGGTAAGTCGGCGTGCTTGTTACGGACGGACTCAACCCAGTCCACCCCTTGAGGACGCCTGTGTGCGCGGCACTCAATACCGACATTCACCTCGTGGCCGGCGACTATGGTCTGCACATAGATGTCGACCTCTCGGAGTTCCCCCGTGATGACGTCAGGAAGCAATGCCGAAGGCGTCACTTTGATGGATTCGTCTTCGCGCATGACTTGTGTCAGGAGTGCCACCATCTCCTGAAACGCATTGGACCTCGCCGGCATGCATAGCACTCTATCGATCAGCCAGGCAGTGAGCTGGCGCAACTTAGCCGGACCTTAACCGCGGTTTTGCTCCGCGAATGAGCGGGTGGCTTTTCAGCTCAAGAAACCGCGTATCCTACGGACCCGGCTGAGGTGCCACGGCTCCGCGCTTCAGTTTGGCGAACTGCTACGACGGTGACTGCGCTGCAGTCGTTTTCAGCCACAGTGAGTACGCCGCGGCATTGAGCTCGTTGTCCGAAAGACCGAGTTCGCGCGCCCGGTCTTTTACGTCCTCCAGCAGGCGCGCGTCGAGCCTGCCCGGGGCGCTCTTGAGCCCTGCCGATGGCTGCGGGTTTGGTGCCGTTCGCAGTTCGACATATGGAAAGAGGTCCATCAGTGAGATCATCTGCTCAGCAGTGATTTCGATCGGCTGTCCCTCCGTAAATCCCCATCGCAGAACAGCGGTATTGGCCGATTCGTCACAGATGCCCTTGTTGTGGACCACGTCGTTTCGGATCAGCCGAATATCGCCGAAGTAATCGACTAGGACGTCGCTACGCCGGATCTTCTCGGCCGTCTTCGAGTCCCAGTACTTGGCCAGCCTGCCGCGGAACTGTTCTTCCCAGATCGCGAAAGCGTAGGCAAACCACTGCGCGTATACGACGGCCTGTATCTCGGGGTGATGCTCAAAGCTTTGTTGACTGGCGCCGGCCACAAATGACGTCATGCCGGCGTCGCAAGCTGACACCAGGTGCTGCATATGGATACGCCCCGGCCCAGGCTCATCGACCGAGGTGAGCGTCCTGACATCGAAGTAGTGCCCTACGTCGGAGCGGACATGTCCCTGCAGAAATCGCTGATGCTCGTTCGTCCATTTATCCACCAAAGGCAGTATCGGATTATGCGCAGTGAGTGGGGCCACGATCGAAATGAATAGCGAGCGTTCGAGATCAGCGACGATCTCATCGATAGACTCGTCGGGTTCGATGGCCCGCTTTTCGAGTACGGGTATTGCCTTCTCGATAGCGGCGGACAGCGCTGCGATACTCGGAATGAAGCCGTCTCCGTAATCGATGCTGTCCAGTGCTGTCGTCACTTCGCTTAGGGCTTTCGAGAGCCAACTGCCCGGTACGAGTGGCTGGCTCTCAAGGGTCATTCGAATCTGGTCCATCGGCAGTAGCACCGTGACGCGCTTGTCGCGCCCACTGATTTGCCTGGCACCGGGTACGTGTGCGTGAGCAGCGAAGTACTCCATCATCTGAAGGCCCTGGCCGTGAACTGTATTGGCATATCGCAACGCCTGAAGCCAACGACGCGTTCGGCTCTGCAGATACATGTCGCTGAGGATAGATCGGACCGCCGACAAACACGGGCAGCAACGCTTCGGGCTTCACCGCTCGGTGTCCCGTGGCTTGTCGGAGGCTGGCTGTACTCTGGCGGTCTTCGCCAGGTGCGGAGTCACAGAGGAGCCCGAATGGTGGCCGATATTTGCTCATGGTGCGACCACGAAAGGTTCGGTGTCGAGGATCACGGCCGAATCAGGATCGACGAACAGCCGAGGCAGTGCGCCGACTGCAGCGAGTGCAAGGCGCGGCGTTTGCGCGGGGAGGCGCCCGGCGTCGAAGACGATGTCTCGGTTGCCCGGATTCCAATCGAAGAGGCTGAGACGGGCATGTCGCTAATGGTCAAGCGCGGTGCCCATGCCTACCTGTTCCAGGTGGAGAAGAAGGCGTTTTCGCATTCGCCCGACGCTGGCACCGTATTCACCCTTGAGTCTGAGCCTGTCGACGGCGGTAAACCGTGGGTGATCTCCGGGCCGCCGGGGACACCCGTAATCCGCATCATGCGTAAGCGCTAGACATCTGCGTCGACGCAAGGCAGAAAGGTCCCATAGCGACAGGTGATCAATGCAAAGCTCCGCGGTCCGCGGGGTGGGCACCGGTACGAGGCGCGATGATCTCCTCAGGCAGGCAGTGCCCACCGGGTTTACAGATCATCACGGTATGAAGCTATGGCGTTAACCGCAGGCGGGCCGGCGGCTGCTAGAGAGACGGCGTCTGGGGTGGGAAGGGGATTCCGCATGGACGATATCTCGGCGGGGTTCAACTCGGTGGGCAGCGGCGACGCGGCTGTCGGCTGTCGCAAACCCCGACCTAGAATCCGACAATGCTCCGTCGACTCGACGTCAAGGCCCCGTGGCGCTCACTCAACACCGGGTTTTGGGCAAGTGATTTCCCCCTCGGTAAGCGAACGATCGCGTACGGACACAACGGAAGCGGCAAGTCGACGGTCGCCGAACTCCTTCTGAGCCTGGCTTATTCGAACTCGGCCACCGATGTGGTCTGGGAGGACGAGAACGGGCATAAGACAACTGTGCTTGCCGGCGGCACCAGCCCGTCGCCTCATATGGCCGTCTACACCCGCAGATGGGTCGATGAGAATTTGTCAGCGTTCCTCGACGGGGCCAGCGCCGCCGCGATCGTCACCCTGGGAAAGGAGGCAATCGACGCCAAGGGCGAGGAGGAGAGGCTTGTCGGGGAGGTCGAGCGCCTCCAGTCCGAGGCCCGCGAGGCGAAGAAGAGTCAGGATACCGCCGAGAAGAAGCTCAAAGCGCTCACGAAGGAGGTGCAGGAGCGGATCATCTCCGAACTCCAGACCTTCGACTGCCAGCACTTCACCCGAAACCGCTACTCGATCCCGAAGATCGAGGAAAACCTCCGCACCTACAAGGGAGGCTTTCCTGACGCGAGCAGCCACACCGAGGCCCTGCAGCGTCTCGGAAAAGGCGCGCCGTCCGTGGTCGCCGAGTTGCCCGCACCGCCCGCGGCGGTCGCATCAGACCTGGCGGTTCTGGCCGATCTTTTGTCCGAAACCCCGGCACGGGTAGCGATCGAGGCACTCGAGAACAGCCCGCGAGCACAAGCATGGGTCGAGCAGGGACTACAGCTGCATGCCGAGAGCGATGCGTGCCTGTTCTGCGCCGGGGCGATTACCCCGGAACGCCGTGGGCAGTTGGCACGCCACTTCGATGAGAGCTGGCTCGACATAAGAGGCCGGGCCAAGCAGCTCAAGGAATCCGTCACGCAGGAGAAGAAAGCGCTCACGACGTGAATTACCTCGATCCCCGACTTAACGGAGTTGGCGAGCGACCTCCAGGCGGCGTATGGGTTGGCGATTGAACGGCTGTCGGTCGAAGTCACCGAACGCGTGACCGCGTGCGAACTGGTTGAAGCGTCCCTCCAGCTAAAGATCGCGGGTTCTTGCTGGGTGAATGTCACCGGGTGCGTGCTTCCTTTGTCAGGTGAGCTCCGTCAATTCGGAGCCGCGTGACATTCTTTCAGCGGGCCACGGGCTTCCCAGGCAGGCCGCGCCGAAGGTCAACACAACTGGGTGACTGCTTCGTGCCAGGCGGCCAGGATCGTCGACTCCTCAGCTTCAGCGACACGCATGTCGACCCCATGCCAGCCCCATCCACACGTCGTGTCCCGAGTATCACCGCGCTTTCAGCACATTTCAGATGTGACGCACGCAAACAGAAGCGGCAGAAGCCCCCACGATTCCTCAAACGCCCTGGTTGCCTTCATCGCGTGAGTGCATCAAGGATGACGGGGAGGTACCGAAGGACCTGCTCTCGGTCGCTGTCTCTCTCGCGTTCAGTCAGCTCGACGTACGGCGTCTCGATCTGGGCTTCCCATCGCGCAGCCAGCCCGGCCGGGATCACCAAGGATCCATCTTGCTGGCGCTCGCAGTTGTCATGGACGTACCGCTGCCAGTGCGCCCAACGCTCGTGCTCGACGGCGGCGAGCTCGTCGACGAGCTGCTCACTCTCCAAAACCTTCCGAATTGCGTCGGTCGTCAGCATCAGATCAGGTCCTGCTTCACGAGCTTCCAGTAGTGCTGGCCAAGGACGGTGAGCTCGCACGCCTTGTTCTGCATCGCTGCGTGCCACATGTGCGGCGCACCAACCGGGCGGACCAGGTTCACCTTGACCAAAGCCTGCAGCACAGCGAAATCGGCGTTCTTGGCCGGGTCCGGCGGCGGGACCAAATCGTCCTCGTTGCCTGTGCGCTCGGGCTCGTAACTCGGATCGAGTTGGAGCTCCAGGGTCGGTTGGTTGAACAGGACAGTGAGTTGCTGCAGCTTGACGAGCTCGATCGGTGCGTCCGCCTCCCGAAGCGAAACAAACTTCTTGATGTTCGTCTTGAATACCGGTCTCTGCGCCCACGGGCCGAGCGACTGGTCGATGTGCGCGTAGACACTGCCGGGGGTCACGTCGCCGACGAGATTGGCCGCAGCTCCGTTCAGTGCGTCGACAAGCAGGCTCGTAAATACGCCCGAGCCACCGGACTCCATCGCGTACTGCTCCGCGGTCGACGCGGTCAGGATCGTGACCCCCTCCTTGATCTCGGCAACCTGCTCAGCAATCGGGTTGGTGCCGGCCACCCCGCTGTGGCAGCTGTCCAGGATGATCACCTTGTTTTTCGCCGGCGAGCTGTTGGCGAAGGTCAGCACCTCGTTGAGCGAGAGACCGTCGTGCCCGGAGGCGCAGTCACTCGCACATAGGTACCCGCCGGCCCCGTCGATGTAGCCGTGCCCGGAGAAGTACAACAGCGAGATCTCGGCATCGTCCTTGAACAGCTCCTGGACCGCCTCACGCAACTCCGTGCGGGACACCGCTGCTCCCGGACCGGTAGCCGTCATCAGCCGCGGTTGGGCGAAGTTGAGCGTGCCGTCGGCATGCCGTTCCAACGCGGCCTTGACGCTGTGAGCGTCGTTCACCGCGCCGCTGAGCGACTGGATCTGGTCATAGTGGTCGATCCCGATGATGAGCGCCTTGCGCGTGTCCCTCGGCATCAGAGCGAGTCGATGAAGCCGGCGATGTTCGCGTCGGTCCAGGGCACCGTCCGGACGCCGGCGAGATTCGTACGGTCGGAGGCGTAAGCCCAGACGCCGAGCAGTGGCTTGCCCTCGTCCTTGGCGCATTGGATCTCCCACTTCTGCCCGGAGGACGTCAGCGAGTTCTTGCTCACGAGCGCGATGACACCGTGGGAGCGACGGATGCGTGTGCGAACCTTCTCCTTCCACCCGGTGTCGTAAGGCTCCTTCACCGACATGTCGATGAATTCGTATGGGGAGCGCGGGTGCAACGACTGCCCTTTCAGCAGGTCGCGCTGACGCTCATCCTCGATCGCGAACGCGATGAAAACGGTCTTCTTGTCGGTCATGATCCCCCTAATCTTGCTGAGCCGCGACCGCCGTCGATCGCCGAAGAACTCAGTCGGAGGCTATCGGCGACCCCTGACAACCACGCCAAACGTGTTCCAGAAATGCTCCAGTCATCCGACTACGGCGATCGCCTCCCCGGCGCTGCTCGACGAGACTGACCGGCTACGCGACTCCGCGGCCGCTGTCGTCGTCCGGACATTCAGTGAGCGCGAGCACCGACAGGTGCCGAGCACGACGATTCCGATGAAGACCTGCACGCCGGCTACTGGATGGATGTTGACGCTGACCGGTGGCTTTTGACGGGGGACCTCGTGGCAGAACTTCGGGTGGTGCTCTACGACAGCGACCTACCGAAACTGCACTACTGATGGTATTAGGCGCGCATCGGTGCTCTTGCGGCGTCGGGAATATGCTCGACCGCTATGGGTCTCAACCTCAACATGAGCGTGTCATTTCGACGCAGCCACCGCCTTGGCGAACTGGTCGAAGCGATTTATCACGCCTCATCGGCCACCACGCCTGAAACCAATTGGGTGGAGTGGAAAAGTACCCTGGACTTCTCCATGGCGAGGGACAAGGTCGCTGCGGCCAAAGCGATCATTGCTTTCGCTAATCGTGACCCCGCGAACGCGGCCCGCGAGTGCGAGGGCGAGGGGTATCTGGTTGTGGGCGTTTCGCCCGACGGTGTGCTCGGCGGCGTCGCAGTGCACGACGCGGCCAATCTCTCCGGAATGCTTCGAACTTATGTCGACGGACCGCATTGGGACGTCGACTACGTCGAGTTCAAAGGGCAACACGTGCTGATCATTACGGTCGCGCCACCTCAGCCCGGTCACCGCATCCATTCCCTGGTCAAGGAATACGACAGCTATAAGTCAGGGACAGTTTTCCGCCGCGGAATCTCCAGCTCCGAGCCAGCGACCCACCGAGAGCTCAACGAGCTGCAGAACCGACTTCTGCAGGACCCACCAGTCTCTGAAAGCGACACCTTCGACGAGGCGATCGGTACCGGTAACTACCGGTTGGCCGGCCGCCTGATGCGCAGCAGAGCACGGGGTGTGATCGACGTGTGTATCGAGCCTGGACAGTTTCCACCCACCTACGCCAGTCGAGCGGCGACCGAGCAGCTCGTCCAATACGTCGAGACTGCAGAGCGCTACCTCAAGGCAGCCGCACCCTTGCTTCCTCTAGTCGTCGAGGGGTCCCGGGTCGAAAGCACTACGCTTGAAATCGAGCATCGACAGGTCATCACCGCACTCGCCGAACCGAGACCGCTTGTGCAAGAGCCTGGTTCACTCATCACGAATGTCCGAAATCAGCAGCTGGAGGCGTTGGCCCTGCTGCCAGCGACGCTCACAATGTACGCTGGCACGCTTGCGGCCGTTGAACACGACAACTACGGCGCCATCCGCGCCCTGACAGTTGATGCAACCGTGGAATGGTCCCTTTTTTCGAACCGCAAGGTGGCGGTGCTCGACAAGGTCGGGCCCTGGGAGATTGTCGGCCACGAGCGGCATCTTGGACTTGCTTTGCGAGCCGCCCAGAAAGGCGTACTCACAGGAGATCTGTTGGACGCCCTCGCGGCAGGTCGCCCTCCGCGCAAACCGGCTTACCCGGTCTCCGCCTTCCTTTTCGACGCGCTGCGAACTTGCTTTCCCAACCATACCGACTCCCAGTTCGCTTGGCTGTTCGATGCCGCCGAGATCCTTTTCTCCCTCTTGGTTACTGATCTTGCGGCACAACGCAACTCGGGGCCGATGGATCAACCATGGCTGGGGCTGTTTGTCACACACGCGGCCGAGAGTCACCCATTTGAGGACACCGAGGTCGCGCGGATGCTGGCAGGTGCACGAAACGCGGGCGATCACTGGCCCCCCGTACAGGCAGGCCTGTTCGGGGGATCACAGGAACGGCTAGAGCGAGCGCTCGATGCTGTTTGGACCGCCACCGTGGACCAGATGCGCCGTGGACCTTTCTGACTATCCAGTCATGCCAAACTCTTTGTTCGCTCCACACCTCATATTGCCACCCACGCCGTTCGACGAGCGTCCTCGTCCAGTCGAGAGTGAGCTTCACTATGGCTCATCGCGCTGAGACACGGCTTCACATCAACGACTACCGGTCCATCTTCAGTCAACAGCAGGTAGTCCGGCACGTGCTTGCGCGCACGCTTCTCGATGAAGGTGAGAATCAGGAACGGCTGCGCAATGATCGAGTGACCGCAGGTTCGAAGTCCACGAACAGCAGCCGCACGAGCTCTAAGCGAGATTCGTAGATGACATGCGCCCGTTCGGTCGCCGACCAGTAGGTACCCGAGTAGTGCTTCTGACCGTGGCGCCAGCGGAACGTCCGCTAAGGCGAGGCATTGCTGATTCATTCAAGAGGGTCGCGATCACTTTCGATGCAGGCCTCCGTCAAGGAGTCCCTCGGCGCACAGAGATATCCGGGAGTGGCGGCGCCCCCGCTTCCGGCATGCCGCTATGCGGATTCCAGGCGGCGTGTCTCAGTCTTTTGCACAAGTGCAGCCGTGGTGCAGTCAGTCGTGAGAAAGTGCAGTCGAATTAGAGAACCTACAACGTCGACCTGCCTACCTCGCCATGTTCGTGAAGCGCGACAGGTGAAGCTGGTGCGCCACAGTGATATTCGCGGTCGGGCCGTTACGGTGCTTACCGAGGATGATGTCGGCCTCGCCACCACGCGGGTCTTCACGGTCGAAGGCGTCGGGGCGGTGCAACAGCATCACCATGTCGGCGTCCTGCTCCAGCGAGCCGGACTCACGAAGATCGGAGACCTGCGGGCGCTTATCGGTGCGCTGCTCGGGACCACGGTTGAGCTGACTGATCGCGACCACCGGCACGTGCAGTTCCTTGGCCATCAGCTTGAGACTTCGGGAGAAGTCCGACACCTCTTGTTGGCGTGAGTCGTACTTCTTGCCCGAGCTCATCAGCTGTAGGTAGTCCACGACGATCAGCTGAAGATCGGCCTTCTTCTTCAGCCGACGAGCCTTGGCGCGGATCTCCATCATGGTCAGGTTCGGCGAATCGTCGATGTAGAGCGGTGCCTCGCTGATCTCACTCATGCGCCGCGCCAACCGCGTCCAGTCGTCATCATTCATTCGGCCTGATCGCATATCGCCGAGCTTGATGTTGGCTTCGGCCGACAGCAGGCGCATGACGATCTCGGACTTGCTCATTTCCAGCGAGAAGATCACGCTGGCGAGCTGGTTCTTGATCGAGCAGGACCGCATAAAATCTAGTCCTAGCGTTGATTTCCCTACGCCAGGTCTGGCCGCGATGATGATCATCTGCCCGCCGTGCAGGCCGTTGGTGATCTCGTCCAGATCGATGAAGCCGGTGGGCACACCGCGCGACATACCGCCCGAGGACGCGATGGCATCGATCTCGTCCATCGTCGGCTGGAGCAGATCCTCCAGCGCCACGAAATCCTCGGACTGGTTCCGGTTCTCGGTGACGTCGTAGATCTCGGCCTGGGCCCGGTCCACCACATCGGCCACATCGGCGCCGTCGGCGCCCGCATAGCCGTACTGCACCACCCGGGTGCCGGCCTCCACCAGACGCCGCAGGAGCGCCTTCTCGGCCACGATGGTGGCGTAGAAGCCGGCGTTGGCGGCGGTCGGCACCGTCGAGATCAGGGTGTGCAGATACGGGGCTCCGCCGATGCGGCGCAGCTGTCCGCGCCGGTCCAGCTCTGCGGCGACGGTCACCGCGTCGGCCGGCTCTCCGCGGTCGTACAGATCGAGGATGACATCGGCGATGTCCTGGTGCGCGGGACGGTAGAAGTCCGCAGACTTCATCTTCTCCAGGACGTCGGCGATGGCGTCCTTGGACAGCAGCATGCCGCCGAGTACGGCCTGCTCGGCGGCCATGTCCTGCGGCGGCTGACGGCCGAAGTCCTCACGGGGCGGCTCGTCGAGATCAGACTGTCGACCGGAGTGACTGAAGTCGTCTACGACCGCCACGAAGCGCCCCCACCTCTACTAGCAGATCTATCGCAAATGTGTTCGATCAACACGCTACAGCGGCTCACCGACAATCCGCCGGCGAGCCTGCGACGGTCAACTTATGGCTTTGCTCGGTCCGGTGCAATCCGGTCCTGTTGATAGCCCTGTGGATGGCGTGTGCACAGCTCAGGTCGTCGATGTTGACGGGCTGGGGAGAACCTGTGGATGAACCGATTGAAAACTGCTGAAGCCACTGGTTAAGCCTGGTTTCGAGGTGTTCACAGCTGTGGAGATCAATTGGCTCGGCGTGTCTCGCCGGGTTGCCCGTTCGGGCGTGTTGGATAACGTCCCGGAGCCGGGCAGGTTAACAGCAAATGATGTTGCTGTGATCAGAATCTCGGAAATCTGTTCGCTGACATGCACGACGACGCCCGGGTGGGAAGCGTGTGCTTCCCACCCGGGCGTCGGCGGACTGTGTGAGCTATCCAGCGGTGACATCGAGCTGGACCGCGGCGGTGACGCCGGGGTGCAGCTTGACACCGATCTGGTGGGTGCCGGTGGCCTTGATGTGGGCCTTGGGCAGCTCGACGGTGCGCTTGTCCAGGTTCGGGCCGCCGGCCTTCTTGATCGCGGCGACGACCGAAGCCGGGGTGACCGAACCGAACAGCTTGCCGGTGTCGGCAGAGGCCTTCACGGGCAGGGTGACGGCACCCAGACCCTCGAGGGCAATCTTCAGTTCGTTGGCGTGCTCGACGCCGCGAACTTCCTTGATCTCGCGGGCGCGACGGATTTCCTCCGCCTGGCGCTCGGCACCACGGCTGGCAACGATGGCCAGGCCGCGCGGCAGCAGGTAGTTGCGGCCGTAGCCGTCCTTGACCTCGACGGCGTCGCCGGCGATTCCGAGGTGCTCGACCTCAGCGGTGAGAATGAGCTTCATGGTGTGTCTCTCCCCTACCGCGTCGACGAACCGAACGGCAGCAGAGCCACCTCGCGGGCATTCTTGACCGCAACAGCGACATCGCGCTGGTGCTGTACGCAGTTGCCGGTCACCCGGCGGGCACGGATCTTGCCGCGCTCGCTGATGTAGGTGCGCAGCAGCGCGGTGTCCTTGTAATCGATGTTCTGGTTCTTGCCCTTCTTGGAGCAGAACACGCACTTGCGGGTCTTGACCGGCTTCTCGGGTGCCGGCCGCCGCTTGTTGCTGGACTTGGCCATGGATCTATCTCTTTCTCAAATGATGTAAATCGTTGTCAGAAGGGCGGTTCGTCGTCAGCGCCGCTGTAGGAGCCGGCCGCGGGAGCACTGCCCCACGGGTCGTCCTTGGGCTGCTGATCGGAACCGCCGCCGCCGCCGCGAGGCGCACCACCGCTGTTTCCGCCGCCGAATCCACCGCCGCCGCCACCACCGCGGCTGGCCTTGTTGACCTTGGCCGTGGCGTAGCGCAGCGAGGGACCGATCTCGTCGACCTCGAGCTCGACGACGGTGCGCTTCTCACCCTCACGGGTTTCGAAGGACCGCTGCTTGAGCCGACCCGACACGATGACCCGCGATCCGCGAGTGAGGCTCTCGGCAACGTTCTCGGCAGCCTCACGCCAGATGTTGCAGCGGAGGAACAGCGCTTCGCCGTCCTTCCACTCATTGGTCTGGCGGTCGAACGTCCGCGGCGTGGAAGCCACGGTGAAGTTCGCGACGGCGGCACCGGACGGCGTGAAACGCAGTTCCGGATCGGCAGTCAGGTTTCCGATAACAGTGATGACAGTGTCACCAGCCACGAGGTCCTCCTGGGCGTCTAGTCAAAGCGGAGTATGTGTACGAGAGCAGTCGGAGGCGAGCCTACGGAACTGCACCGACGTGCACACGGTGTCGCACGGACTAGTGCTTGTCGGTCCGCATCACCTTGGTGCGCAGCACGGACTCGTTCAGGTTGAGCTGGCGGTCCAGCTCAGAAACGGTCGCGGGCTCGGCCTTGACATCGACCACCGCATAAATGCCCTCGGCATGCTTGGCGATCTCGTAGGCCAGCCGGCGGCGGCCCCAGATATCAACCTTCTCGACGCTACCGCCGTCCTTGCGGATGACGTTCAGGAACGTCTCCAGCGAGGGAGCTACGGTGCGCTCGTCGAGAGTGGGGTCGAGGATGACCATGATTTCGTATGGACGCATAAGGAACCCATCACCTCCTATGGTCGTTGCGGCCACGGCGTGTCCGTGGCAGGAGGGTCGCCTGCGTCGGCAACCGGGCAAGGTTACCTGAATGGGCTGTGATCTGCGAAATCGCGGCCGGCCACCCTGCGACGGGCCTGCCGAGACTGACTCTGCGGTGCCGGCGGTGGCTACTCGACCTTTGTCGCCGTGGGCGCAGAGTCAACGGGGGCCGTGGGCGCTGGATCGACGGGCGCCACGACCGGAGCCGCGGGCCGCAGCCATGACGGCAGCCAGCGCGGCGGGTCATCGGGCGCCCGGTCGAACACGCCACCGGACGGATCGTCGACACCGTGGCCGCGCACGAGATCGGACTGTGGGCGGCGGATCTGACGCACCACCAGGACCATCAGCGCCACCACCGCGATATCGCGCAGCAACACCGTTGTGGTGAACCACTGTTCGGGCAGGCCCCGATTCTGCTCGCCGTAGAGATAGAGCATGCGCGGCACCCACACCAGCGCGTCGATGGTCATCCACGCCAGCAGGATTCGTCGATGCGGCAATGCCAGGACCGCCAGCGGCACCAGCCACAGCGAGAACTGCGGACTCCAGACCTTGTTGGTCAACAGGAAGGCCGCCACCACCAGGAAGGCCAGCTGGGCGAATCGTGGGCGGCGCGCGGCGGTCAGCGCCAGGTAGGCAATGGCGGCGCAGCACACCAGGAACAGCACGGCCGAGACGGTGTTGGTGACCGTCGGCGGCTCCCAGAACCCGAGGCCCGGGTCGAACCCCTGCCAGCCGGTGAAGGACTTCACCACGTTGTAGATGGAGTCCATATCGTCACCGCGACGCGAGTTGAGCCGGTAGAATTCCGACCATCCTCGCGGAAAGAGCAGCAGCACAGGCAGGTTGACCAGTGCCCAGGTCAGCACCGCGGAACCCGCGGTCTTGGCGAACTCGCGCATCCGCCCGGTCCGCAGGCACAGCACCAGCAGCGGACCGAGCAGGAACGCCGGGTACAGCTTGAGCGCCACACCCACACCGATCAGGACACCGGCCAACACCGGTTTTCGCCGCGCCCACGCCAGCATCGCGGCCGTCGCGCACGCCACCGCGAGCGCGTCGAAGTTGGTGAAGATCTGGAAGATCAACAACGGGGAGCCGGCCACCAACGCGGCATCCCAGATACGGCGACCGGCCAACATCGCCGTCGCCCACACCGTCACCAGCCAGGCCAGTGCCAGCCCGAAGGCCGAGATGTTGAAGAACATCACCAC
Organism: Arthrobacter sp. SLBN-53; assembly: GCF_006715585.1. Taxonomy (NCBI): domain Bacteria; kingdom Bacillati; phylum Actinomycetota; class Actinomycetes; order Micrococcales; family Micrococcaceae; genus Arthrobacter; species Arthrobacter sp. SLBN-53. Next base: position 2,971,273 of record NZ_VFNN01000001.1, on the reverse strand, counting down.
CTCGGCGACCAGGGGCACCGAGACCACCGTCGTCAACGCCGAATAGGTCTTGGCCAACGTCATCGAGAGGTACTGATAGATCCCGGTGAGCACCGGATACTCCATGTACCGGACGGGCTCGCTGCCGTCGTAGACGACGTGCGGCTTACCGTCGCCGTCCTTCTCTATCCAGCTCGACTTGTAGGGAAACTTGCCCTGGTTCAACAGCTCTGCCGTGTATAGCGGGACGGTGTCGGAATAGCACAGCTCGTAGTAGGCGCGCTGGTTCTCCCAGTTCGCGACCCGCTGCGCGGCGGTCCCGGTGTCGGTGGACTGCAGGCAGGCGGCCTTCGTGGAATAGCCGAGCGCCAGGAACACCAGCGCGATCAGCAGCATCACGCGCAGCGGGGTGAGAAACCGCGTCCGCCCGATCAGCGCGTGCCTGCCGACGGGGCCGCCGACGGTCCCCGACAGCGCTCCGCCGAGGACGTCGTTGCGGCTGGGCAGGTCACGATTGTCGGCGCTGCGCAGGTCTTCTGCCAGCGGTGCTGGCGATACAGTCCCGGCCAGCGGTGCTGGCGATACAGTCCCGGCCAGCGGCGCCGGCGATACGGTCCCGGCTGGCTCTGGCGTCATGTCCCCAGCCGTCACGGGGGCGGGGCGCCCGGCGGTCCCGGGGGCAGTGGCTGACCGGGCGGCGGCGCGGGAGCGTTGGGATCACCGGGTGGCGGCGGGCCGATCGGCACGGTGGTCGGCGGTCCCCAGGGGATCGTCAGGCCGGGTGCGATCTCCAGCGTCGGCTGAATCACCGTCTCCGACGGCAGCGGCGGGACCGGGGTGTCCGGGGGCGGCGGCGGGGCCGGCGCGGCCACGGGCGGTCCGGCATACCCGCCGATCTCGGTGGGCTTCGGGAAGGTCTCGTTGTCGGTGCCCTCGAGCGCACCGTCCATGGTCGCCTTCCAGATGTCGGACGGCAGACCCGATCCGTAGACCGGCCCACCCCACTGATTCACCAGCGGTTTGTCCCCGCCGGTGGTGCCGACCCAGACGGCGGTGGACAGCGACGGGGTGTAACCGACCATCCAGGCGTCCCGGTTGGCACCGGTGTCGCCGAGCTGGTTGGTCCCGGTCTTGGCCGCCGACGCGCGGCCACCGGCCAGGTTGTGACCGTTGGAGTAGGCGGCGATCGGCTGCATGGCGGCGGTCACGTTGTCGGCGACGTCGGCCGGGATGCGCTGCTCACCGTCGTCGCCTTGCTGGGACGCGTCGAAGAGCACGTTGCCCGAGGAGTCCTCGACCTTCTGCACGAAGTGCGGCCGGTGGTAGACCCCGGAGGCGGCCAGCGTGGCGTACGCCGAGGCCATGTCGATGACACGGCTCTGGTACTGACCCAGGACGACGCCGTTGTTGGGCGGTCCGCCCTGGCCGTCCTCGCTGAGGGTGTGGTCGACGCCGGGGAAGCTCTCGGCGATACCGGCCTGGTGCGCGGCATCGGCCACATCCTGCGGACCGTTCTGCAGCTTGAGCATCAGGCGGTAGTAGCTGGTGTTGAGTGAGCGCTTGAGCGCCTCGGCGATATTGCAGTTACCGCAACTGCCGCCCTCGACGTTGGTGATCTTGATGCCGTTGAGTTCCAGCGGCGAGCTGTCGATGTTGTAGCCCAGCCCGATGCCCTGTTCCAGCGCGGCCACCAACGCGAACACCTTGAACGACGACCCGGTGGGCAGTCCGGCCTGCGCGAAGTCGAAGCCGTTGGCATCCGAACCGCCGTAATAGGCCTTCACCCCGCCGGTCTTCGGATCGATGGACACGACCGCCGACCGCATGTCCGGGTCCTGACCGTCCAGCGTTTTGGTGACCGCCTCCTCGGCGGCCTTCTGCGCCTCCGGGTCGATCGTGGTGGTGATCTTCAGACCCTCGGTGTTCAGGGTCTGCTCGTTGATATCGAACAGGTCGAGCAATTCCTTGGTGACCTGGCGCTCGATCAGCCCGTTGGGCCCGGTGGTCTGGTTGGCCTGGCTGGCGAAATCCGGTGGCACCGTCGGCGGGAAGACCTGGGCATCGCGATCTGTCTGCGACAGCGCGCCGATTTCGACCATGCCGTCGAGCACCCAATTCCACCGGGAGGCGGCACCCTCGGGATCCACGGCCGGATCCAGGGTCGAAGGCCGTTGGATGAGCGCCGCGAGCAGCGCACCCTCGGCCACGTTGAGCTGTTCGACGGGCTTGCCGAAATAGGCCTGGGCGGCCGCCGAGACGCCGTAGGCGCCACGTCCGAAATAGATGATGTTGAGGTAGGACTCGAGCACCTGGTCCTTGGACCACTCGCCCGCCATCTTCGTCGAGATGACCAGCTCCTTGGCCTTGCGCACAAGGCCGCCGACACCCGAACGTTCGTCGCCGACGAGCGCGTTCTTGACGTACTGCTGAGTGATCGTCGAACCACCCTGCAGACCGCCGCCACCGCCGAACAGGTTGTTCAGGAACGCGCGCGCGAAACCGGTGAACGAGAAACCGGGGTTGGAGTAGAAGTCGCGATCCTCGGCTGCCATCACCGCGTCGCGGACGTGGACCGGGATCTGGTCGATCTTCACGTCCACCCGGTTGCCCTCCGGCGGAACGATCTTGGCGATCTCGCTTCCGTCGCTGGCCAGGATGGTCGACACCTGCGCCGTCCGGATGTCGCCGGGCTTGGGAACCTCGACGATCATGTAGGCCATCCCGAAGGTCACCGCGGGCAGCACGAGGAAGACCACCAGCGCGGCATAGACCGCCCGGCGAACCCATTTCCACTGGAAGCGGCGCGCACCGGGGCGTCGGTGTCCGGACGGACCAGACGGCCCGCCGGGGCCTCCCGGGCCGCCGGGACCGACCGGAGGTGGCGGCTTGCGCGGCGGGGCACCGTCGAGTGCCGCCTTCACGACATCGATCGGATCCCGCAGGTGCGGCGCCACGTCCGCGCGCACCGGGGGGATCAGCGCAGTTTTACGGTCATCGGGAATCCCGCTGCCTGTGCGCGGACGGGCGGGCGGGGGTTCGGGCGGCTGACGGCGCGCATCGGGCGGAGTCGGATTCGGGGGGCGGCCGGCACCGACGGGCCGCCCAGAATCGGCACCGCCCGTCGGATTGCTGTGGCGCCCTTCGCTATTCACTGGCCGTACGCGCGCCGGAGCGCGCCGTCCGAGTGCCCTTCGGCCGCTGCGTCCCGTCCTTGGGCCGCGGCGAACCGAGCACGTATGACTTCACCAGATGATTCCAACTGCAAGTGCGGCAAACCTCCACCACGTGAACCGCGAACTCGTCGAAGCGTGTCGCGAGCAGGACCAATTCCTCGGCGTTGCGTGCCGAACCCGATACCGCACCAAGGTGCTCACCGAACACCCATGACACCAGCGTCAGCTGTTCCTTCCGGCATATCGGGCACGTCACCGAGCTTTGCTTGCCGTGGTACTTGGCGGCCCGCAGAAGATAGGGGTTGGCGTCGCACACCTCGGTGACACCGGTACGCCCGGAATACACCTCGGCCAGCAGGGATCGACGCCGGAGGGCGTAATCCACCACCTGTCGCTGCAATCGCACGATCACCAGAGTACGTCGGCCCCCTGGCTACCGAGGCGCGACGGCAGCGCAACCGCGCCCGAACTCCTACGATCTCTTGTCGTGGCGGCACGAATCACAGGGCGAACACGCGCGAAGGACAGCGACCGTGATGCCACCTGTGCGCTGCTCGACGCGGCACACAGCGAAGGCCAGCTCTCCATGGTCGAGCACCAGCAACGCATCACGGACGCCATGGCTGCCACCACCCTCGGAGAGCTCGATGAGCTGACCGCTGACCTGCAACACAATGCCGGGCCCCGCGCCGAGCAGGAACCCGAGCGACCGCACCGGACCAGGAATCTCGTCATCGCCGGCGCTGCCGCCGTCGTCGGGCTGGGCGTGCTCGGCGCGCTGTTGTTCTCCGGTTCCCGCGACGACGCCGCGCCCGAGGACCACCCCCTGGCCGCCGCCCCCGAGGTGCTGATCCCGCCGCCGGTGACCACCGGTGCCGTACCGGCCGTCGACGAGCCGCCCCCGCTGGTGCTGAACCTGCCGCGGTACATGAACACCGTCGAGGGCATGACCGGACTCCTGGAGGAGATCCGCGCAAGGTTCGGTAGCACCATTGGCTACGAGCTGGCCTTCAATCCGGGCCGGGCGTACCTGGCGGTTCCCGACCCCACCGGTGAGAAACGGCTGCTCTACACATTTCAGGGCGGCTGGGGCGAACCGTCGAGCAGAGCGCGTTCCGATGGCGACGACCTGACCGATCTGGCGGCCTTCGACGTCCCCGCGGCGATCGCCGCGTGGAACGCCGCCCCGGCGACGCTGGGCATCGCCCCCGCCGATGTGCTGGACACCTACCTCGACGTCGACCACGTCAACAACCCCGACGGTGGCCCCGGCGCCCTGGAGCTGCTGATCCGGGTGTCGACCGACAGCGGCACCAACGGCTATGTCTACCTCGACCCGGCCGGCACCGTGCTCCGTGTGGAAAAGCCCAGCTGAGTTCTACGATCCTCTCGTGCCAACACGACAGACTGCGGGAACCCGGGCCAGGGACTCCGACCGTGACGACACCTGCAAGGTGCTCGACACTGCGATGGCCGAGGGACAGCTGTCCATGGAGGAACACCGCCAGCGGGTGGCCGCCGCCACCACCGCCGCGACCCTCGGCGAGCTGCAATCGTTGGTGAGCGATCTGCAAACAGGCAGCTCACCGGTCAAACTGCCCGACCTGAAACCCGAACGGACCGCTCGGGCGATGGGTGCAGGAGCGGGCTGGAGTATCCGCGCCGCGGCCGCGGCGGTACTGGTGATCTTCGGCATCGCGGTGGGCTGGGGGCTGTACGGGAACACCTCGTCGCCGTTCAGTTTCCAGACCGACCCCGGCGCGAAGGCCGACGGCATCCCCGCGACGGTGCTGACCGCGCCGCGCCAGCTGCAGTCCCTGGGTGGGCTGAACGGGCTCTTCGAACAGATGCGTCAGAAGTTCGGCGACACCAACGGCTACGACCTGACGATCTTCGCCGACTATGCGTCGCTGGAACGCCCCGATCCCAACGAACCACGCAGGGTGCTCAGCTACAGCTACCGCGGCGGGTGGGATGACCCGTCCGAGACCAGCACCGGCAGCGACGCCCGGGTGGTGGACCTTGCGGCGTTCGACGTCCCGAAGTTCGTCGGCCTCATCCGCGGCGCCCCGCAGACCCTCGGCATCGATCCGGCCGAGGTGAAATCGCTGCATGTCAGCATCGGTCCCAACACCGATATGACCGCGCCGCCGGAGAGCATCGAGATCAGCATTTACGTGACACCGAATTTCGGTAACAGCGGGTACATCGAGTTCAACGGCGATGCCACCGTCAAGCGCATCAACTACCCGAGCTCCTAGACCGCGCGACGGCGGGCGATTCCGCCGGGTAGTTCCCCCGAAAGGCACCCAGGCGATCCCCTGCGATCGCCTCATCGTCATGTCCCAGTGGCGTCGGTTATATCGGCGCGATACACTTTGCCGAGGTGTCGATCCGTCGTAGCGGTCGGCCGTCTGGGGAGGTGATTCGATGCTGGAGCTCGCCGTTCTGGGCCTCCTGCTGGAGTCGCCGATGCACGGGTACGAACTTCGCAAGCGCCTGACAGGTCTGTTGGGCGCGTTCCGGGCGTTCTCCTACGGCTCGCTGTATCCGGCCCTTCGGCGCATGCAGGCCGATGGCCTCATCGTCGAGGACGCGGCACCGGACGGCACCCCGAAGATGCGTCGGGCACGCCGCGTTTATCAGCTGACCGATGCGGGAAAGAAGCGCTTCACCGAATTGGTCGCCGACACCGGGCCGCAGAACTACACCGACGACGGGTTCGGCGTCCACCTGGCGTTCTTCAACCGGACCCCGGCCGAAGCACGCATGCGCATCCTGGAAGGCCGCCGGCGGCAGGTCGAAGAACGCCGCGAAGGCCTCCGCGAGGCGATCGCACGGGCCAGCACATCACTGGACCGCTACACCAAGCAGCTTCACCAGCTGGGCCTGGAGTCCAGTGAACGCGAAGTGAAATGGCTCAACGAGTTGATCGCGGCCGAACGCGTCGCACAGAGCCCGCCCGAACCGCAGCCCTAACCAGCACCGGAATTTCAGCAGGAGAAGGAGAACACCCATGTCCGAGACCACCGCGCCCACCGAGGTCAGGGTCGCGATTGTCGGAGTCGGCAACTGCGCATCCTCTCTGGTCCAGGGTGTGCAGTACTACCGCGACGCCGACGAGAACGCCTCCGTACCGGGCCTGATGCACGTCAAGTTCGGCCCGTACCACGTCCGCGACGTGAAGTTCGTCGCGGCATTCGACGTCGACGCCAAGAAGGTGGGCTTCGATCTGTCCGAGGCGATCTCGGCCTCGGAGAACAACACCATCAAGATCGCCGACGTCCCGCCGACCGACATCATCGTCCAGCGCGGCCCGACCCTCGACGGCATCGGCAAGTACTACTCCGAGACCATCGAGGTCTCCGATGCCGATCCCGTCGACGTCGTCAAGGTGCTCAAGGACGCACGAGTCGACGTCCTGGTTTCCTACCTGCCCGTCGGTTCCGAAGAGGCCGACAAGTTCTACGCCCAGTGCGCCATCGACGCCAAGGTCGCCTTCGTCAACGCCCTTCCGGTGTTCATCGCCTCGGACCCGGTGTGGGCCAAGAAGTTCGAAGACGCCGGCGTGCCGATCGTCGGCGACGACATCAAGAGCCAGGTCGGTGCCACCATCACCCACCGCGTGATGGCCAAGCTGTTCGAGGATCGCGGCGTCACCCTGGACCGCACCTACCAGCTCAACGTCGGCGGCAACATGGACTTCAAGAACATGCTCGAGCGTGAGCGCCTGGAGTCCAAGAAGGTGTCCAAGACCCAGGCCGTCACCAGCAATCTCAGCGGCTCGCTGGCCGACAAGGTCTACGACAAGAACGTCCACATCGGACCGTCGGACTACGTCGCCTGGCTCGACGACCGCAAGTGGGCCTACGTCCGCCTCGAGGGCCGCGCCTTCGGTGACGTGCCGCTGAACCTGGAGTACAAGCTCGAGGTCTGGGACTCCCCCAACTCCGCAGGCATCATCATCGACGCCGTGCGCGCGGCCAAGATCGCCAAGGATCGCGGCCTCGGTGGCCCGATCTTGCCCGCCTCGGCCTACCTGATGAAGAGCCCGCCCAAGCAGCTGGCCGACGATGTCGCCCGCACCCAGCTGGAAGCCTTCATCGAGGGCTAAACGGGTTGGACCTACGCTGACTCTGCGTTCAGGGTGTGTGCTTCTCGCACATTCGCACCCTGAACGCAGAGTCATGTGCGTTGTAGGGTCCACCTCATGGCCTTCACCGACGACGACCTGCTCGAACTCGACGAGTTCGCCCTGCTGCCCGAGAACGCCGAACAGGCCGGGGTGTCCGGGCCGCTGCCCAGCGCAGGCCGGCTGGACCTCGGCGAGATCAGCGCCATCAAGTGGGGGCACGAGAGCCCCCAGGTGGTCTTCCTGCACGGGGGCGGCCAGAACGCCCACACCTGGGACACCGTGATTCTCGGACTCGGGCTGTCCGCCCTGGCGATCGACCTGCCCGGGCACGGGCGCTCGGCCTGGCGCACCGACGGTGACTACGGACCCAAGATCAACGCCGACATCATCGCGCCGGTGCTGCGCGAACACGCGCCCGACGCACGATTGGTGGTCGGTATGTCACTCGGCGGTCTGACCGCGCTGCGCATCGCGGCCACCGAGCCGGGGTTGGTCAAGGAACTGGTCCTCGTCGATGTCACGCCCTCGGCCCCCGAGCGCCACGAGCAGATGTCCAAGGCGCAGCTCGGCGCAGTGGCCCTGGTACAGGGTGAGCGCACCTTCCCGTCGTTTCAGGCGATGCTCGATGTCACCATCGCCGCGGCCCCACATCGCGACCGTACATCGTTGCGCCGCGGCGTCTTTCACAACGCCAAGCGTCTCCAGGACGGCACCTGGACGTGGCGTTACGACACGATGCGCAGGCCCGCCGGGGACGACGGTTCCGGAATGCCCGCCTCCTTCCAGGGTCTCTGGGACGATGTCGAATCGATCACCATGCCGACCACTCTGGTGCGCGGAGCCAACTCCCATTTCGTCAATGACGAGGACGCCGAGGCGTTCGCCGCCAACGCCCCCGGCTTCCGGCAGACCCACATCGTCGCCGACGCCGGACACTCCGTACAGGGCGACCAGCCGGTCAAGCTGATCGAGATCCTGCGCGGGGTGCTGGCGCGGTGAGAGTTGTTGACTCCCGTTAACCTGCTGCTTGCCCGTTGCTAGCCCGGCTGCCGTAGCTTTCTGCCGCGAACCGTTCGTCCAGCCCACGAGCGGTCTCTTCGGGTGGAAGGATCCTCGCACGCCATGGCGCTCATCCCGCTGAACCTCTTTGTCGCACACGACGGTCGGTCGTCGCGCCAACATGTCACCTGCCGCTACCGCTGCGGCGATGCCTGCTCCAAGCCGGTGCCTAACACCAGCGACAACGAGTACTTCGGCGAGGTGCTGGCCGCGGTGTCGCGCCGGTCGGCGCTCAAAACCGCCGGTATGGCCGTCCTGGCGGTCGGCGCCGGCTCGGCGCTGGCCGCCTGCTCGAGCAACGGATCCGACACCGCGGCGACATCGTCATCGGCCACACCCGCGGAGCCGCCGACACCGACCGGGATGAACTTCACCGCGGTGGCCCCCAACAGCGAGGACGCCGTCGTGATCCCCGACGGCTACCGACAGTCGGTCGTGATCAGCTGGGGTGATCCCGTACTGCCCGGCGCGCCCGTCTTCGACGTGAACCGGCAGAGTGCGGCGGCGCAGCGTCAACAGTTCGGATTCAACAACGACTTCGCCGGCCTGTTGCCCATCGAGGGCAGCAACGACCGATTCCTGTTGGTGACCAACCACGAGTACACCACCGAGCAGTTCATGCACCCGGGCTATGACGCCGACAACCCGACCCGTGAACAGTTCGAGATCGGCGTTGCCGCACATGGCCTTTCGGTTGTCGAGGTGCAGCGCACCGCCGACGGCCTGCGTCCGGTACTCGGTCGATACAACCGCCGGATCACGGCCGACACCCCGTTCACCATTGTCGGGCCTGCCGCGGGCACCGACCTGCTCAAGACCGCCGCCGACACCAGCGGCCGCGAGGTGCTGGGCACCATCAACAACTGCTCGGGCGGCGTGACGCCCTGGGGCACCGTGCTTTCCGGTGAGGAGAACTTCAATTCCTACTTCGGCGCGCCCGCCGGGGCGCCGGCGCCGACCGGCACGGCCGCCGACCGGCTGAAGCGCTACGGCGTCGAATCCGAACCGACCGAACGCAAGTGGGAAAACTTCGACCCGCGCTTCGACATCAGCAAGACTCCCAACGAATTGCACCGGTTCGGCTACGTCGTCGAACTCAACCCGTGGGACCCGGCATCGGCACCGATCAAGCACACCGCGCTGGGTCGCTTCAAACACGAAGCCGCCACCATCCACGTCGCCGACGACGGCACCGTCGTCGCGTACACCGGCGACGACGAGCGCTTCGATTACATGTACAAGTTCGTCTCCGCCAAGAAGATTCAGCCCGGCAACATGGCGCACAACATGACCATCCTGGACGAGGGCACGCTGTACGTCGCGAAGCTGTCCAGCGAGATCCCGGCCGACCAGATCGACGGCTCCGGCGCCCTGCCGGCCGCCGGGAGGTTCGCGGGCACCGGTTCCTGGATTCCGCTGTTGCGCTCCGGCCCCGGCGGGACGGCCCAGTCCCTGGTCGACGGCATGTCCGCCGAGGAGGTAGCCGTCTTCACCCGCTTCGCCGGGGACAAGGCCGGGGCCACCAAGATGGATCGACCCGAAGACTTCGAGGCCAACCCCAAGAGCGGCAAGGTCTATGTCGCACTGACCAACAACAGCAACCGGGGTGCCGACGGCAAGGCGGGGCCGGACGCGGCCAACCCGCGCAACGACAACAAGAACGGCCAGGTTCTGGAGATCACCGACAACCACACCGGGACCGATTTCACCTGGGAGCTGTTGTTGGTCTGCGGTGATCCGGAGGCGGCCGACAGCTACTTCGGCGGTTTCGACAAGACCAAGGTCAGCCCGATCTCGTGCCCGGACAACCTGGCCTTCGACAGCCACGGCAACCTCTGGATATCCACCGACGGCAACGCACTGGACTCCAACGACGGACTGTTCGCGGTCTCCCTGGATGGGCCCAGCCGCGGACTGACCAAGCAGTTCCTGACGGTGCCGCTGGGAGCCGAGACCTGCGGGCCGGTCATCACCGACGACCTGGTCACCGTGTGCGTGCAGCACCCGGGCGAGAACGACGACAACAGCATCGACGATCCGCTGTCGCGGTGGCCCGAGGGCGGCAACGGCACCGCCAAGCCCTCGGTGGTGGCGGTCTGGCGCGACGGCGGCAATATCGGCGTGTAATCACCGCACACGGGGTACTGATGGACCATGACGTCTACCGAGCCGACTTCCGCCGAGCGCCCCGTGCGCATCGCCGTGCAGCTACAGCCCCAGCACTCGCCCGGTTACGGCCATATCCGTGACGCCGTGCGGCGGGCCGAGGACCTGGGCGTCGACATCGCCTTCAACTGGGACCACTTCTTCCCGCTGTACGGCGATCCCGACGGTGCGCATTACGAGTGCTGGACGATGCTCGCCGCCTGGGCCGAACAGACTTCCCGCATCGAGATCGGCGCACTGGTCACCTGCAACTCCTACCGCAATCCCGAGCTGCTGGCCGATATGGCGCGCACCGTCGACAACATCTCCGACGGCAGGCTGATCCTGGGCATCGGATCGGGCTGGAAACAGAAGGATTACGACGAGTACGGCTACGAGTTCGGCACCGCGGGCAGCCGGCTGGATGACCTTGCCGCGGACCTACCCCGGATCCGTTCTCGGCTGGCCAAGCTGAACCCCGCACCGCTGCGCGAGATCCCGATCTTGATCGGTGGCCAGGGCAAGCGCAAGACGCTGCGCCTGGTTGCTGAGCACGCCCATATCTGGCACGGCTTCACCGATGCCGGCACCTACCCCGGTCTGGCCGAGGTCCTGGACTCCCATTGCGGCGACGTGGGTCGCGATCCAAGTGCCATCGAGCGCTCGTCCGGGGTTCCGGAAAAGAGCATCGAGGCGGCGCTAGAGGGCGCCGAAGCCCTCGTCGGGCTGGGGGTCACCCTGTTGACCGTCGGCGTCAACGGACCCGATTACGACCTGAGCCTCGCCGAAGCGCTGGTGCGGTGGCGAGATGAGCGGGCGCAGGGCTGATCGGGCCCGGTCGCCCGTTGCTGTCGGAATGAGTTGAAGACTTCGCCCACGCGGGCGCAGCGGCTACCTTGGGCACCCATGACCTCGATGCTCCGCCGAACCGGGCACCTGGTGCTCGCTCTGGTGCTGACGTTTCTGGTGTGCGCGGTAGGCCTGGCCGCTCCGGCGGGCGCCGACCAATGTGCGCCACCGGGTGTCGACAGTGCCAGCGCACTGCCGACCAACCTGGCCGCCGCAGCGCAGGGGCCCGGCGCCGACAAATACACCACCGCCGATGTCGAACCGCTTGATCGGATCGACGTCAACGCGCTGGGGCTAGGCACACCGGGGGTGCTGACGGTCGGCACGCTCTCGGATGCCCCGCCCAGCATCTGCATCAACGCGGGCGGGCAGTTCACCGGCTTCGACAACGAGGTGCTGCGCGCGGTCGCCGAGAAGTTGGGTCTGCGGGTCAACTTCGTCGGCACCGACTTCTCCGGGCTGCTGGCCCAGGTCGCCTCGGGGCGTTTCGACGTCGGCTCGTCGTCGATCACCACCACCGACGCCCGGCGCAAGACCGTCGGATTCACCAACGGCTACGACTTCGGCTACTTCTCCCTCGTCGTGCCGGCCGGCTCTTCGATCACCAGCTTCTCCCAACTCGGACCTGGACAACGCATCGGCGTTGTCCAGGGCACCGTGCAGGAGGCCTACGTCGTCGACACCCTCGGCCTGGACCCGGTGAAGTTCCCCGACTACAACACCGTCTACGGCAGCCTCAAGACCCGCCAGATCGATGCTTGGGTGGCGCCGTCGCAGCAGGCGGTCGGCACCGTGCAGCCCGGCGATCCGGCGACGATCATCGAAAACACCTTCAGTCTGGACAATTTCGTCGCCTATGCGGTGGCCAAGGAGAACCGGCCGCTGATCGACGCGCTCAACGCCGGACTCGACGCCGTCATCGCCGACGGTACGTGGGCGCGGTTGTACACCGACTGGGTGCCCCGCGCCCTGCCGCCGGGGTGGAAACCGGGATCCAAGGCCGCACCGGAGCCGCAACTTCCCGACTTCGCACAGGTCGCCGCCGAGCGGGCACCGACCGAACCGGCCGCGCCGGCGGCCCGCAAATCCGTGCTGGCGCAGCTGGCCGACACCTTCCTCGACTGGGATCTCTACCGCCAGGCCATCCCCGACCTGTTCAAGACCGGCCTGCCGAACACCCTGCTGCTCACCGCCGGTGCGGCCGTGATCGGGGTCGTACTCGGGCTGTTGCTTGCCGTCGCCGGTATCTCCCGGTCCCGCTTGCTGCGCTGGCCCGCCCGGGTGTACACCGATATCTTCCGCGGGCTTCCCGAGGTGGTGATCATCCTCATCATCGGTCTCGGTATCGGGCCCATCGTCGGCGAACTGACGGGCAACAACCCCTATCCGCTCGGTATCGCCGCGCTGGGGCTGATGTCGGCGGCCTACGTCGGAGAGATCTTCCGGTCCGGAATCCAGAGCGTCGAGACCGGACAGATGGAGGCCTCGCGCGCACTGGGTTTCAGCTATTCGGAGTCCATGAAACTGGTCATCATCCCGCAGGGCATCCGACGGGTCCTGCCTGCGCTGGTCAACCAGTTCATCTCCCTGCTGAAGGCCTCATCGCTGGTGTATTTCCTTGGTCTGGTCGCCAACCAGCGCGAACTGTTCCAGGTGGGCCGAGACCTCAACGCGCAGACCGGAAATCTCTCACCGCTGGTGGCCGCCGGGCTGTTCTATCTCGCGCTGACGATCCCGTTGACCCACCTGGTCAACGTGATCGACGCCCGGTTGCGCACCGGTAAGCAGCCCGCCCCCGTCCAGCAGGAGATGATCTGATGGCAAGCCCGCAGCTGCAGGCAGTATCACTGGCCGCCAACGATATTCACCTGTCCTTCGGTCCGAACCAGGTGCTACGCGGTATCGATCTCGCGGTACCGGCCGGGACCACCACCGCGGTCATCGGCCCCTCCGGATCGGGAAAGTCGACATTGCTGCGCACCCTGAACCGGCTCTACGAGCCGGACCGCGGCGACATCCTGCTCGACGGTAGATCGGTGCTCGGTGACAATCCCGACAAGCTCCGCCAGCGCATCGGCATGGTCTTCCAACAGTTCAATCTGTTCCCGCACCGCACCGTGGTCGAGAACGTCGCGATGGCACCGCGCCGGCTCAAGGGGATCTCCGCCGAGGAGGCCCGTGAGCTCGCACTGACCCAGTTGGATCGGGTCGGGTTGCGGCACAAGGCCGATGTCCGTCCGTCCACGCTGTCCGGTGGCCAGCAGCAGCGGGTCGCCATCGCCCGCGCGCTGGCGATGGCCCCCCAGGTGATGTTCTTCGACGAGGCGACCTCGGCGCTGGATCCCGAACTGGTGAAAGGGATCCTGGAGCTGATCGCCGATCTGGGGTCCACCGGCATGACCATGGTCGTGGTCACCCACGAGATGGGTTTTGCCCGTTCGGCGGCCGACGCCGTGGTGTTCATGGACGAAGGCAAGGTCGTCGAGTCCGGCCCGCCCGAGCAGATCTTCGAAAGCGCCGAAACCGAGCGGTTGCGCCGGTTCCTGGATCAGGTGTTGTGACCCGCGACCGAATCTCGCGCATTACCGCCCGTCCGAGACAGACAGGTTAGACTTGCGAAATTATGGTCGAGACCGAACCGCAGACCGAGGAACTGGCCGGGGAGCTCCAACGTGTGCTCTCCAAGCTGTTCTCCGTGCTGCGCCGTGGCGACAATCGCGGTGCGGGGAACTCCCCCGGTGCCGACCTTACCCTCGCCCAGCTCTCGATCCTGTTGACGCTGCTGGATTGTGGTCCGATCCGGATGACGGAACTGGCCGCCCACGAACGGGTTCGTACGCCCACCACCACCGTGGCCATCCGGCGACTGGAGAAGCTCGGTCTGGTCAAGCGTTCGCGTGACCCGTCGGATCTGCGGGCCGTGCTCGTCGAGGTGACCCCGCGCGGGCTGGTGCAGCACCGCGAGGCGCTCGAGGCGCGACGCGCGTTCCTGGGCGGCCTGCTCGAAGGGCTCAGTGCCGAAGACAAGGCAACGCTGACAGCGGCGTTGGGCTCACTCGACCGCCTGGCCGACCAGTCCTCGACCTGACTCAGCCCAACCAGTCCAGCACCGCGGCCGCGGTCCAGGACTGTTGCATGCTGCCCAGCGGCTCACCGGTGAACGGCTCGTAGTACTCGGCGAAGGTGCCGTCGCTGGCCTGACGCAGTCCCTCTTGGCGCAGGGTCAGCGCACGCTCGGCCCAGCCACGGCGGGCGAAACACCAGGAGAACAACCACGTCGTCACCGGCCAGACCGGGCCGCGCCAGTACTCGCGGGCCCGGAAGTCGCGGGAAACCGGTGAGGTGGACGGGATCAGCGAATAGCGCAGGTCCGGGTGGCTGCTGAAGCGCGGGCCGTCCAACAGGCGCAGCAGCGCACGTTCCTTGTCGTGTGGAAGTCCGCCGCACAGCAGCGGGGCGAACTGGGCGATGGTCTCGGTCGCAACCCATGAACCGGCGCGCACATCGAAATCCCTTGCCGCACCGGTTCGTACATCGGTGGTTTCGACGACACCGGCGCGGAAACGGTCGGCCCAGGAATAGAGGTCACGGATATCTGCCGGGGACCGCCGATGGTCCTCACCGATCTCGGCCAGCACCCGGCAGGCCACCGAGAAGATCGCCGAGACGAACACGTCCTCGACGGCGAAGCTCATCGTCTTGGCCAACAGCTCGTCGTCGTAGCGGACGGACTTCATCTCCTCCAGCAGCCACAGGTAGCGGTCGTACTCGCTGTCGGACGGGCGCTGGGTCGCATCGGTGTTGATCTTGTTGTCCTCGCGCTGATACTCCGGCACGGTCCCGGGAATCACGTTGGCATAGGAGCTGTCCCAGCGCGGTGAGTTGTCCATGCCGGACTCCCACCCGTGGTACAGCGTGATCCGGCCGCGCTGGTCCGGGTCGCGCGCCTCGGCCAGCCACCGGTGCCACCGCACCAGATCACTCCATCGCCGGTCCAGGAACGACTCGGCCACCGCCCGGGTCGAGCGGCCGCGCGCCTTGGCACGGTCCAGGATGCGCTGCACCGCGATGGCGTGTACCGGCGGCTGGGTGATCCCCGAGGTGTGCCGGGTGCGCGGGGCATGGACGGCCAACGCCGAGGTCGCCCAGCGCGCCGGACCGGGAAAGTACCCGTCGACACCGTTGGCGAACACGATGTGCGGGATCATCCCGTTACCCCATTGAGCCGAGAGCAGGGTGTCGAGCTCGACGACGGCGCGCTCGACGCTCAGCGGGGCCAGTCCGATGGCCACGAATGCCGCATCCCAGCTCCACATGTGCGGGTAGAGCAGCGGGGCAGCAGTGGTCATCACACCCAGGTCGTTTCCGCGCAGCAGATAGGCCGCTCGCGCCGCGAGCTGGGTGGGGGCGAAGCTTGGGTCCGGTGGCATCGCATCAATAATGCGACGCCGCGGGCGAGCGTGCAGTGTCGGTACTGTTTTTCCTGTGCCCACAGCTCTGATCACCGGCGCCGGCGGCGGGATCGGATCGGCCATCGCCGATGCCCTCGCCCCGACGCACACCCTGCTGCTCGCGGGGCGACCGTCGGCGCGGCTCGACGCCGTCGCCGAACGGCTGGGTGCCCCCACCTGGCCGTTGGACCTGACCGATCCCGAGTCCATCGAAGCCGCCGCCGAGGTGCTCGCCGAACTCGATGTGCTGGTGCACAACGCCGGCGTGCTCTACCCGGGACCCGTCGCCGAGTCCACCGCCGAGCAGTGGCGGGCGAGCTTCGAGGTCAATGTCACCGGTGCGGTCGCGTTGACGCTGGCCCTGCTGCCGGCGTTGCGCGCCGCGGACGGGCACGTGGTGTTCATCAACTCGGGCGCCGGACAGAAGGTCTCGGCCAACATGGCTTCGTATTCGGCGAGCAAGTTCGCGCTCCGCGCGTTCGCCGACTCGCTGCGGACCGACGAACCGACCCTGCGGGTCACCTCGGTCTTCCCCGGGCGCACCGATTCGGAGATGCAGCGCGACCTGGTGGCCTACGAGGGCAAGACCTACGACCCGGACCGCTTCCTGCGTCCCGCCACGGTGGGACTGCTGGTCGCCCAGGCGATCAACGCGCCGAGGGACGGTCACATCCACGAGCTCACGGTCCGCCCGAACCCGTGATTTCGGCGCGCTCGCGCTCGGTGAGCGAGCGTGAGCGCGCCGAAATCAACACCCGCTAGGCAGGCACCATCCCGTGCGGATCGAGCACGAACTTCTGCGCCACCCCCGAGTCGAACGCGGCATACCCGTCGGGCGCGTCCTCCAGGCCGATCACCGTCGCGTTCACCGCATCGGCGATATGCGCCTTGTCGTGCAGGATGCTCATCATCAGGCCGCGGTTGTACTTGAGCACCGGGCACTGTCCGGTGTAGAAACTGTGGCTCTTGGCCCAGCCGAGGCCCAGCCGGACCTTCAGCGTGCCGTGCTTGGCATCGTCATCGGTGCCGCCGGGATCGCCGGTGACATACAGACCGGGAATGCCCAGCGATCCGCCGGCCCTGGTCACGTTCATGATCGAGTTCAGCACCGCAGCGGGCTGCTCACCGGCATCATGGCCGTGACCGCTCGCCTCGAAGCCCACCGCATCCACCGCGCAGTCGACCTCGTCGGTGTGCAGGATCTCGGCGATCTGCTCCTCGAGGGTCGCGTCGGCACTGATGTCGACGGTCTCGCAACCGAACGACCGGGCCTGGGCCAGCCGGTCCGCATTGAGGTCACCGACGATCACCACCGCCGCCCCCAGCAGGTGCGCCGAGTACGCGGCGGCCAGCCCGACCGGGCCCGCGCCGGCGACGTAGACCGCCGACCCGGTGGTGACACCGGCGGTCTTGGCCCCGTGATAGCCGGTCGGGAAGATGTCCGAGAGCATGGTCAGGTCACGGATCTTGGCAAGTGCGGCATCGCGGTCCGGGAACTTCAGCAGGTTGAAGTCGGCGAAGGGGACCATCACGTAATCGGCCTGGCCGCCGAGCCAGCCGCCCATGTCGACATAACCGTAGGCCGAGCCGGCCCTGGCCGGGTTGACGTTCAGACAGATGCCGGTCTGCCCCTCGCGGCAGTTCCGGCAGCGGCCGCAGGCGATGTTGAACGGCACCGAGCAGATGTCCCCGACTTCGAGAAACTGTACGTCGGAACCCTTTTCGACGATCTCGCCGGTGATCTCGTGGCCGAGTGTCTGGCCGACGGGCGCGGTGGTCCGGCCGCGGACCATGTGCTGATCAGAACCGCAGATGTTGGTCGACACACACTTGAGGATGACCCCGTGGTCGGCCTTGCGGCTCATCCCCATCGCGCTCGCGACCTCGGCGGGCACCTCGAGTTTGGGATAGGGCAGGGTCTCCACGGCCACCTGGCCGGGGCCTTTGTAGACGACGATCCGGTTATCCGACATTGCGCGCTCCAAACCGGGCCGCAATTTTTGGTGAAGCGTTCTCACAGACGGGATCTCCGCCGCCACGCTGCGGCCCTGGCATCCAGTATCCGCACGCCGGTATGCACGAAGCGGCATACGTCGGGACCCCATCAGGAAACTAGACCAACGGTGGGGATCGAGCCCCACCGTTGGTCGGGGGCCCTCAGACGACGAGGTTGACCAGCTTGCCGGGAACCACGATGACCTTCTTGGGCGTGGCCCCGTCGAGGAAGGCCAGCACCTTCTCGTCGGCACGCGCGGCCGCCTCCAGGGCCGCCCGGTCCGCATCGGCGGCGACCGTGATCTTGCCGCGCACCTTGCCGTTGACCTGAACCGGCAACTCGACGGTGTCGTCGACCAGATAGCGCTCGTCGGCTTCGGGGAAGGGTCCGTGGGCCAGCGATGCCTCGTGGCCCAGCCGGCGCCACAGTTCCTCGGCCAGGTGCGGGGCCAGCGGGGCCACCATCAGCACCAGCGGCTCGATGGCCGCCCGCGCCGTCACCGCCGCCTTGGTGATGTGGTTGGTGTACTCGATCAGCTTGGCCGCCGCCGTGTTGTTGCGCAGCGCCGCATAATCTTCGGCCACCCCGGCGATGGTCTTGTTCAGCGCGCGCAGGGTCTCGTCGCCGACCTGCTCGTCGGTGACCCGCACCGCGCCGGTGGTCTCGTCGATGACGGCCCGCCACACCCGCTGCAGGAACCGGTGCGCGCCGACGACGTCCTTGGTCGCCCACGGCCGCGAGGCCTCCAGCGGTCCCATCGACATCTCGTAGACGCGCAGGGTGTCGGCGCCGTACTCGTCGCAGATCTCGTCCGGGGAGACCGAGTTCTTCAGCGATTTGCCGATCTTGCCGAACTCCTGGTTGACCTCGATCTCCCCCTCCGGTGCCGGGTAGAAGAACTTGCCGTCGCGTTCGACTACCTCGGCGGCGGGAACGTAGGAACCGCGGGCATCGGTGTAGGCGAACGCCTGGATGTAGCCCTGGTTGACCAGGCGGCGGTACGGCTCGGACGAACTAACGTGACCGAGATCGAACAGCACCTTGTGCCAGAACCGGGAGTACAGCAGGTGCAGCACCGCATGCTCGACACCGCCGACGTACAGATCGACCCCGCCGGGATCCTGCGGGCCGTGGATCTCCGGCCGCGGACCCATCCAGTAGGCCTCGTTCTCCTTGGCGCAGAACGCTTCCGAGTTGTGTGGGTCGGCATAGCGCAGCTCGTACCACGAGCTGCCCGCCCACTGCGGCATCACGTTGGTGTCCCGGGTGTAGGCCTGCAACCCGTCTCCGAGGTCGAGGTCGACCTGCACCCATTCGGTTGCCTTGCCCAGCGGCGGCGAGGGTTCACTGTCGGCATCATCGGGGTCGAACATCACCGGCGCGTAGTCCTGGATGTCCGGGAGCTCCACCGGCAGAGCCGATTCCGGCAGCGGGTGGGCTCTGCCGTCGGCGTCGTAGACGATGGGGAACGGCTCACCCCAATACCGCTGCCGCGCGAACAGCCAGTCCCGCAACTTGTACTCGACCCGGGCCCGGCCGGTACCGTCTGCCTCCAGCCGGGCGATGATCGCCTCCTTGGCCGCGGCGACCGTCAAGCCGTCCAGCTCGCCGGAGTTCACCATCACACCGTCGCCGCTGTAGGCCGCTACGGTGACATCCCCACCCGAGACAACCTCGACGATGGGCAGCCCGAACGCGCTCGCGAACTCCCAGTCGCGCTGATCCCCGGCGGGCACCGCCATGATCGCACCGGTGCCGTAGCCGGCCAGCACGTAATCGGCGATGAAGATGGGCACATCGGCCCCGTTCACCGGATTGGTGGCATGGGCACCGGTGAACACGCCGGTCTTGGATTTGTTCTCCTGGCGCTCCAGGTCGGACTTGGCCGCGATATCGGACCGGTAGGCCGCGATGGCCTCGGCCGGGGTTGCGCCGCCGTAGGTCCACCGGTCGTCGGTGCCATCGGGCCAGGCGGCCGCGGTCAGCGCGTCGACCAGCTCGTGCTCGGGGGCCAGCACCAGGTAGGTCGCGCCGTAGAGGGTGTCGGGCCGGGTGGTGAACACCTCGATGGCACCGGCGGCCGTGCCGAACCGGACCTGTGCGCCGACGGAGCGGCCGATCCAGTTGCGCTGCATGGCCTTGACCTTGTCGGGCCAGTCCAGCACGTCCAGGTCGTCGAGCAGTCGATCGGAATACGCGGTGATGCGCATCATCCACTGCCGCAACCGCTTCCGGAACACCGGGAAGTTGCCGCGGTCGCTGCGGCCATCGGAGGTGACCTCCTCGTTGGCCAGGACCGTGCCCAGCCCCGGGCACCAGTTGACCACCGAGTCGGCGCGGTACACCAGCCGGTGGCCGTCGATGACATCGGCGCGCTCGGCCTTGGTCAGTTCCGCCCAGGTCCGGCCGTCGGGCAGGGCCCGGGTGCCGTCGGCGAACTCCTCGATCAGTTCCTCGATGCGGCGGGCACGCTTGAGCTCGGGGTCGAACCAGGCGTTGTAGATCTGCAGGAAGATCCACTGCGTCCACTTGTAGAAGTCGACATCGGTGGTGGAGAAGCTGCGCCGCGAGTCGTGGCCCAGGCCCAAGCGCCCCAACTGCCTGCGGAAGTTGACGATATTGGCCTCGGTGCGGGTGCGCGGGTGGGTGCCCGTCTGCACGGCATACTGTTCGGCAGGAAGCCCGAAGGCATCGAAACCCAAGGCGTGCAGGACATTCCGGCCGGTCATCCGGAAGTAGCGGGCGTAGACGTCGGTGGCGATATAGCCGAGAGGGTGCCCGACGTGCAGGCCGTCCCCGGATGGGTAGGGAAACATGTCCTGGACGAACATCTTGTCCGCCGGGACGGCCGAGGAATCGGTGGGTGCCAGCGATCCCACCGGGTTGGGCACGTGGAAGGTGCCCAGACGCTGCCAGCGCTGTTGCCAGGCCAGCTCGATATCACCGGCCAGCGCGGCGGAGTAGCGGTGCTGCGGTGCGTCGGCGGGGTCGACCGAGGGATCTGTCACGTCGAACAGGGTATAAGCGCCGCTCGCGCGCCCTTCGGCCACGGGTTGATAAAGGTTGCGTTGCAGGGTGGTCAGAACCCGGTTGCAGCTCGGTCCCGACGCTGTCGGATGCCCCGTCGACATGGTTACAGTCGGCCCCTGACCCGCCGGAATCGAATTCCCGCCACATCGAATCCCGCCACGCACCGAACGAACCGGAAGGACCGACGTCAGGATGAACGAGCACGCGCGCCGCTGGCGGATTGTCATCGCCGGGACCGCCGCCGGACTGGCCGGTGTCGTCAGCCTGGCCGCCACCCCCGCGAACGCCGAGCCGCTGCCCCCTCATCCCGTGCCGCCCGCACCGGTCACCGTGACCCAGACCGTCACCGTCGCGCCGCAGGCAGCGCCGCTGATCCCGGCCGCTGCCGCGCCCGCCCAGCCGATAGCGGCAGGTGGCCCGGTGGCCCCGGCCGCCGTCCCCGCTGTGCCCGCTGTGCCGGCCGTCCCGGGGGCTGCCCCGCTGCTCGGCTCGGCGACCTCCACCGCTGCCACCCCGCGACCGGTGACGGTGCCGCTGTCACCGAATCCGTCCGGCACCATCCGTGACTACCTGACCAGTCAGAACGTGACGTTGGAGCCTCAGACCCCGGCCGGGTTCACCGCACTGAACATCGTGCTGCCCCGGCCCACCGGCTGGACCCAGGTGCCCGATCCCAATGTCCCCGATGCCTTCGCCGTCATCGCCGACCGCGTCGGCGGCGACGGGCTGTACAGCAACAACGCCCAGGTGGTCGTCTACAAGCTGGTCGGGAACTTCGACCAGCGCGAAGCGATCCGGCACGGATTCGTCGACAGCCAGCAGCTGACGGCATGGCGGGCGACCGGAGGGTCGATCGCCGAGGTGGCCGGCGTACCGACGTCGATCATCGAGGGCACCTACCGCGAGAACAACATGACCCTGAACACCTCGCGGCGCCACATCATCGCGACCTCCGGCGCCGACCGCTTCCTGGTGTCGCTGTCGGTGACCACCTCCGAATCGCAATCCGTGGCCGCCGCGGACGCCACCGACGCGATCATCAACGGCTTCCGGGTCTCCGCACCCGCCGCACCCGCACCCGCCGCTCCGGCTCCAGGTGCTGCCGCCGCACCCGCCGCCGCGGCACCGGTCGTCCCTGCGCCCGCCGCGGCAGCACCGTCCGCCATCCCGGTCAGCCTCGGTACCGGGCCGGTCGTCCCCAACTAACACCGAAGCCCGTCCGCCTCGTATCCTGAAGCCATGCTTGTTGCCGCGGTTTTGTGCCTGGTCGTGGCCGTCGCCACCGCCGGCGCGGCTGTGTGGTCCTTGAAGCAACCCTTCGCCGACGATCCCGTGCGTCAGGTGTTGCGCGCCGTGGCGCCGACGCAGTTCGCCGCCGCAGCGATGCTGGGTGCCGGCAGTGCGGTGGCCATCGCCGCGCCGACGATGGCCACGCTGTTGCTGCCGGTGTGCGTCATCGGCGCGATCGGGACGGTCGCCGCGGGATGCTGGCAGAGCGCCAAGGTGGTGGCCCGCAAGGAAGCCGCCCAGGCCGCTGCCCGCGACGCCGGTGGGGGTTGTGCCGGCTCGTGCGCCTCGTGCACGCTCTCGTGCTGAGTGGCGTCAGGTCAGTTTCGGCTCAGGTCGATGGGGTGCGTCGCGAGCATCGCCAGCGGTAGCGGTTGACGCCGCAGCACTCGGGACCACAGGTCGACCCGCGGTTCGGCAAGGACATCCGAGGGCAATGCCGAGAGCACGATCCAGTCGTCGCGCTCGATCTCACCCTCGAGCTGCCCGACGGTCCAGCCCGAATATCCCGCGAAGATCCGTACACCCTCGACCACCGGCGCGATGTTCTCCGGATCGGAGTCCAGATCGACCAT
Organism: Arthrobacter sp. SLBN-53; assembly: GCF_006715585.1. Classification (NCBI taxonomy): domain Bacteria; kingdom Bacillati; phylum Actinomycetota; class Actinomycetes; order Micrococcales; family Micrococcaceae; genus Arthrobacter; species Arthrobacter sp. SLBN-53. The sequence goes on along the minus strand of NZ_VFNN01000001.1, from coordinate 2,948,594 downwards.
GCAGACCCGACCCTGGACGTGACGCAAGCCGGGCACGCCGGTGATGTCGACGCCGACCCGGACGGTGGCCAGGCACAACGCCGAATCACGCTTCACCGGACCACCGACGAACATCGTCTTGGGCTTGATCGCCAGCCCTGCCCACTGCGGCAGGACGTTGTAGACCGCGGTCTCGCTCGGCCGGTTGAGCACCACGCCCAGCGTGCCGCCCTCGTTGTGTTCGACGATGTAGATGACGGTGCGCCGGAATGTCGGTTCCAGCAGGTCGGTTTCGGCCAGCAGCAGCGTCCCGGCCCGCACCCGCGGTGCCGTCGGCGTCGGGTAATCCTCCGGTTCGTCGGGATGCGCCATCGGTCAATCATGTCACCAGCACGGCGCCATGCTCACCGGCTCGCCGAGATATTTGTAGGGTGGATCGGGGTCATAACTCGCCGGCCCGGACAGGACCCGATCTGATGACTGACACCGGCACTCCCGGGGGCACGTGGCACACGGTGCGCGGGTTGCCCGAATTCCGGCGGCTGCTCGAGTTGCGGGCGGTCAGCCAATTCGGGGATGGGCTGTTCCAGGCCGGATTGGCCGGTGCACTGCTGTTCAATCCGGAGCGCGCCGCACATCCGTGGGCCATCGCCGGGGCGTTCGCTGTGCTGTTCCTGCCCTACTCCGCACTCGGGCCGTTCGCCGGCGCCCTGTTGGACCGCTGGGACCGCAGGACGGTGCTGATCGGCGCCAACGCCGGGCGCCTGGTGCTGATGCTCGCCGTCGGCGCGGCCCTGGCGGTCAGCTCGGGGGATCTGACGCTGCTGGCAGGCGCGCTGATCGTCAACGGGTTCACCCGCTTCGTCTCGTCCGGGCTCTCGGCGGCGCTACCGCACGTGGTTCCCCGCGATCACGTGCTGACGATGAACTCGGTGGCCACCGCGACGGGCGCGCTGGCGACCTTCCTCGGTGCGAACTTCATGCTGCTGCCGCGGTGGTTGCTCGGTGCCGATGACGGTGGCGCCTCGGTGGTGATCTTCTTGGCCGCGATCCCGGTGGCGTTGGCCCTGGTGCTGTCGGTGCGGTTCGCCCCCCGCGCCCTCGGTCCCGACGACAGCGCCCGCGCCGTGCACGGTTCGGTGGCCTATGCGGTGTCCACCGGGTGGGTGCACGGCGCCAGGACGGTCGCCGCCGTGCCCACCGTCGCGGCGACCCTCAGCGGGTTGGCCGCCCACCGGATGGTGTTCGGGATCAACACCCTGTTGGTGTTGGTGATGGTGCGCCACACCGGCGATCAGGAGGTCGCCGGGCTGGGCCTGGGCACCGCGGTGTTGTTCGTCGCCGCGACCGGTACCGGGTCGTTTCTGTCCACCGTGCTCACTCCTGCCGCTGTCCTGCGGTGGGGTCGTTACCGCACGGCCAACGGTGCCCTGGTCCTGGCGGCGCTGATCCAGCTGCTGGCCGCGGGACTGTACATGCCGGTGATGATCGCCTGCGGCTTCGTCCTCGGCGCGGCCGGGCAGGTGGTGAAGTTGTGCGCGGACAGCGCGATGCAGATCGATGTCGACGACGCGTTGCGCGGGCATGTGTTCACGGTGCAGGACGCGTTGTTCTGGGTGACCTTCGTCGCGGCGATCGCGCTGGCGGCGGCGCTCATCCCGACCGACGGCCGGTCGGTTCCGCTGGTGCTCCTCGGGTCCGCGCTCTACCTGGTGGGATTGGCCGCGCACGCCCGCCTCGGCAGGCGGACCCGGCCAGTCTAGAGTTCAGACATGGCTGATGCCGGGCCGGTGGTGGCCGATCTGCGCGCCGAGAGCGCCGAGCTCGACGGCATGGTTGCCGAGTTGTCCGACCAGCAATGGCGCACCGCCACCCCCGCCCCGGGGTGGACCATCGCCCACCAGATCGCCCACCTGTGGTGGACCGACCGGGTGGCTTGGGCGTCGGCAACCGACGAGTCCGCCTTCGGCGCCGTGCTCGCCGAGGCCGGTAAGAACCCGCTGGGGTTCGTCGACGCCGGCGCCGAGCAACTGGCGGCCACTCCCCCGGCCGAGTTGCTGGCCAATTGGCGGGCCGACCGTGCGCGGTTGCACGATGCGCTGCTGGGGGTCCCCGACGGCCGAAAGCTGCCCTGGTTCGGCCCCCCGATGAGCCCGACATCGATGGCCACCGCGCGCCTGATGGAGACCTGGGCCCACGGTCTCGATGTCGCCGATGCGCTGGGGATCCGCAGGCCCGGCACCGGCCGTCTCCGATCGATTGCCCATATCGGTTATCGCACAAGGGATTTCGCGTTCTCTGTGCACGGACTCACCCCGCCGGCGGAAATGTTTCACGTGGAACTACGCGCTCCGGACGGGCAGTTGTGGGCCTGGGGACCCGAAGACGCCGCCCAGACCGTGACCGGCAGCGCCGAGGACTTCTGCATGCTGGTCACCCAACGCCGAGCCCCGGGCGATCTCGATATCGTGGCGACCGGCCCCGACGCCCAGAAGTGGCTGACCATCGCCCAGGCCTTCGCCGGGCCACCGGGCAAGGGCCGTGGATAACCGGCCCGAGTAGCATGGATCCGGGCGCGCAGGATCGCCCGACGTCCGCTCGAAGGGGCTCAGCCCTCCTGCCGTAGTCGTCCTTCAACGACCTCTTCTCAGCCCGGCTTCGCGGACGGCGGGCATCTGAGAGGAGGCCGTCATGGCCAGTTCGCTGCCCGACAATCCTTCGCTGTCCCGTCTGCGCGTCGCCGCGCGTGATCTCCAGCGACGGGCGACGGCGGGAGATTCCAGCGCGCTCGCGCTGATCCGCGCTCACCACCCCCGACCCGACCGCGTCGTCGTCGACCGCCCTGTCGCACTGCACGACGCCCAGCTGACCACCGCCCGGCGGTACGGGTTCAGTGGGTGGCCCGCCCTGGTGCGCTATCTCGAAGCCGTCACCGAGCTGGGCACCGACCCGGCCCGCTTCGACGAGTCCACCGCCAGCCTCGGCGACCGGTTCTGTGCGCTGGCCTGCCTGCGCTACGACGCAACCGATGCGCCCCCGCGTCGCGAGGCGGCCGCCGAGCTGCTGCGCACCCACCCCGGCCTGGTCGGCGGCCACCCCTGGGCGGCCGCCGCCGCAACCGATGTCCGCGCGCTGTCCGCCCAGCTGCGCGACGACCCCGGCGTGGCATCGACCCCGGGCGGACCCTTCGGGTGGCCGCCGCTGATGTACTTGGCCTATGCCCGGGTGCCCGGTGGGGACAGCATCGCCGCCGCCCAACTGCTGCTCGATGCCGGTGCCGACCCCGATGCCGGGTATCTGTGGCGTGGGATGTCGACGCCCTTCACGGTGTTGACCGGTGTATTCGGCGAGGGCGAGCAGGGGCCGCGGCGCCAGCCACGACACCCGGCCGCCGACGACCTGGCCGCCCTGCTGCTGCGTCGCGGCGCGCACCCGGTGGACCAACAGACGCTCTACAACCGGATGTTCCGGCCCGACGATGCACACCTGTACCTGCTGTTCGAGCACGGGCTCGCCGACGCCGGTCCGAGTCCGTGGGAGCGCCGCCTCGGTGAGGCCATGGAGACGCGCGAGCAGATGTGGCAACGGCAGATCTCCTGGGCCGCCGACAACGGTTTCGCCGACCCCCTGGCACTGCTGGCCCGGCACGGTATCGACACCGGCGGAGCTCAGCCGGCGACCCGCGAACTGCCCGACGACCCGAATCAACGTGACGCCGACGGGGCGACCGCCCTGCACCACGCCGCGTGGTCCGGTGACCTGACGTTGATCCGGCGCCTCCTGGACGCCGGCGCGGATCCCGCACTGCGCGACACCCGATTCGACGCCACGCCCGGTGAATGGGCCGAACACGCCTATGAGTCCGAGGCCGCCGAACTACTACGGCTCACGGCAGGTCGCTGACCGCATCGGCCGTCCCGTCCCCGTCGGCATCGGTGAGCCGCAGATCCCAGCGACCGTCACCGTCGCGGTCGGCGAAGGCGAACCCGGGACCGAGCACCCGATCGGCGAGCCCGTCATCGTCGACATCGACCAACCGCTCCCCCGGCGAACCGTCCCCGTCGAAATCCACGACGGGCCCGCCGAAGGCCTCCGCGCCGTCGAGACCCAACCAGCGCAACTGTCCCGCCCGGTCCACCGCGACCGCCCAGGTGCCCGAGCCGTCATCGGTGAAGTAGGCCGGCGCCGGCCCGTCGCGGTTGTGCACGGCGTGATCGGCCAGCCCATCGCCCGGCGAACCGTCCAGATCGGCCAGTGCGTCATCGGCGTGGCCGTCCCCGTCGAGATCCAGGCCGAAGGCGTCGAGCACCCCGTCACCGTCGAGGTCGACGGTGGGATCGGCCGACCAGATATCGGCGCCACCGGCGCCGTCGGAGAGGCAGTAGTCCATACCTCCTCAGACGCATCAGGACTGCTGGGCGTTCCACCATTTTCTGAGCTCGGCGATCGCCTCGTCATGCTCCAGCGGACCACGTTCCAGACGCAGGTCCTTCAGGTACTTCCAGGCCTTGCCGACGAGCGGTCCGGCCGGGATGTCCAGGATGGCCATGATCTCGTTGCCGTCCAGGTCGGGCCGCACCCGACCAAGATCCTCCTTGGCCGCGATCTCCGCGATCCGGGCCTCGAGATCGTCGTAGTTGGCGCGCAATCGCGCCGCACGCCGCTTGTTGCGGGTGGTGCAGTCCGCGCGGACCAGTTTGTGCAACCGGTCCAGCAGCGGCCCGGCATCGGTGACATAGCGACGCACCGCGGAGTCGGTCCACTTGCCGTCGCCGTAGCCGTGGAAACGCAGATGCAGGTACACCAGCTGCGAGACGTCGTCGACCATCTGCTTGGAGTACTTGAGCGCCCGCATCCGCTTACGCACCATCTTGGCCCCGACCACCTCGTGGTGATGGAAGCTCACCCCACCATCGGACTCGTGCCGACGGGTCGCCGGCTTACCGATGTCGTGCAGCAGCGCAGCCCACCGCAACACCAGATCGGGACCGTCGGCTTCCAGATCGATGGCCTGCTGCAGCACCGTCAGCGAGTGCCAGTAGACGTCCTTGTGCTGGTGATGTTCGTCGATGGCCATCCGCATCTCGCCGACCTCGGGCAGCACCACATCGCCCAGTCCCGTCTGGACCATCAGGTCGATCCCGGCCACCGGATCGGCACCGGTGATCAGCTTGTCCAGTTCGGCGGCGACCCTTTCGGCGGTGATCCGGCCCAACTGCGGCGCCATCTCGATGAGCGCCTCCAGCACCCGCGGCGCCACCGCGAAGCGAAGCTGGGAGACGAAACGCGCGGCGCGCAGCATCCGCAGCGGATCATCACCGAAGGACACCTGCGGTTCGGCGGGTGTGTCGAGTATCCGCTCGCGCAGCGCCTTGATCCCGCCGAGCGGATCGCAGAACTCGGCGAGCCCGCCAGGGGCATCGGGGTGGATCCGCACCGCCATCGCGTTGACCGTGAAATCGCGACGGACCAGGTCGTCCTCCAGGCGATCACCAAAGCGCACCTCGGGATTCCGGGAGACCTGGTCGTAGCTGTCGGCCCGGAATGTGGTGATCTCCATCCGGTATCCGGCCTTGCCCACGCCGAGCGTCCCGAATTCGATCCCCGTTTCCCAGAGCGCGTCGGCCCACCCGCGCAGCAGCTTCTGCATCTGCTTCGGTCGCGCGTCGGTGGTGAAATCCAGATCGTTGCCCAGCCGGCCCAGCAGCGCATCGCGCACGCTCCCGCCGACCAGGTAGAGCTGGTGGCCTGCCTCGGCGAAGCGCGCGCCCAGTTCGGTGAGCACCGGTCCGTACTCGCTCAACGCCACAAACGCACCCGCCAGCAGTTCGGCATCGGCGGCGTCTGGGGTCTGGTGGTCGGGCACGTTCGGGGAGTCTAGTGACGCCACCGGGGTGGTAACGACCCGGCGACAGCCCGGCCACGACGGGCGCGTGTGGCGAGCAGGTGAACCGACGGCAACTATCATCGCTTGGGTGTCGGACGGCGAGCAGGCCAAACCGCGACGGCGCCGAGGGCGTCGCCGCGGCCGCCGGGCTGCCGGTCCGCCCGCAGCCGATGCCCAAGCCGGCTCGACGTCGAGCAACGGCGCGGCGGCACCCGTCGCCAATGGGGAGTCCAAGCAGGCCAAACCCGGCCAGAATCGCAGGCCGCGGCCCGACCGCAGAGCCCCCGACCGGCTGCGCACCGTGCACGAGACCTCGGCGGGCGGTCTGGTCATCGACGGTATCGACGGCCCCAAGGAGACTCAGGTCGCGGCGCTGATCGGCCGGGTCGACCGGCGCGGCCGGATGTTGTGGTCACTGCCCAAGGGTCATATCGAGGTCGGTGAGACCGCCGAGCAGACCGCGATCCGCGAGGTCGCCGAGGAGACCGGGATCCAGGGCAGCGTGCTGGCCGCACTGGGCAGCATCGACTACTGGTTCGTGACCGAGGGCCGCCGCGTCCACAAGACCGTGCACCATTACCTGATGCGTTTCCTCGGCGGCGACCTCTCCGACGAGGACATGGAGGTCACCGAGGTGGCCTGGGTCCCGCTGCGTGATCTGCCCGCCAGGCTGGCCTACGCCGACGAACGACGTCTCGCGGTGGTCGCCGGTGAGCTCATCGACAAGTTGCACACCGACGGTGAGGACGCCCTTCCACCGCTGCCGCCCAGCGCTCCTCGGCGCCGCCCACAGACCCATTCGCACACCCGCAACCGTCGCCCGGAGGAGTCGCCCCCGCGGCGGGCGAACGGCTGCGGACCCGGCCAATGAGACAGGCGAGGGTGCTCCTTCGCGTCCTCATCGCCACACTGCTCGTCCTGCTGTTCGCCGGCCCGGTGCCGGCGGCCGCCCAACCCGGCGAGACGACGTTCCTGCAGTTGCACATCGACCGGGTCAGCCCCGACACCGTCACCACCACCAGCGGCTCGGTGGTCACCGTCGCCGGGACGGTCCGCAACACCGGGGACCGGCCCGTCCGCGATGTCGTCGTCCGCCTCGAGCACGCCCCCGCGGTCACCGGATCGGCGGGGCTGCGGACGAACCTGACCGGCAATCTCGATCAATACACCCCGGTAGGCCCGTTCATCACCGTCTCCGGTGAACTGCAACGCGGACAACAGGTTCCGTTCACACTGTCCTATCCGGTCCGCGGGGACGGGCAACCGACCCTGCAGATCGAGCAGCCCGGCGTCTATCCACTGCTGGTCAACGTCAACGGCACCCCGGACTATGGTGCACCGGCCCGCCTCGACGACGCGCGGATGCTGCTCCCGGTGCTCGGCGTACCGCCCGACCCCGTCAGCGGTGACGACGCGGGAAACCAGGGATTGTCGGCGGTGGTCCCACCGGATACCTCGCGTCCGGTGGCCACGACGGTGCTGTGGCCGCTGGCCGACCGCCCCCGGCTGGCGGCAGGCATCCCCGGCGGCACCACCCCGGTGCGGCTGCTCGACGACGATCTGGCGACTTCCCTGGCACCGGGTGGTCGACTGGACACTCTGCTGTCGGCGGCCGATTTCGCCACCAGCGCCCCGGTCGACGCCGACGGCGCGGTCCGCGCTGCCGTGTGCCTTGCCGTCGATCCCGACCTGCTGATCACCGTCAACGCGATGACGGCAGGCTACGTAGTCAGTGACGATCCGGCCGGTGGCCTCAACGCCCCGACGCATCCGGGCACCGGCCAGGATGCGGCCGTCGGATGGCTCAACCGGCTCAAGGCACTGGCCCAGCGACTGTGCGTCACACCGACGGTGTACGCGCAGGCCGACCTGGATGCGCTGCACCGCGTCGGCGACCGCGGGCTGAGCACCGTCGCGACCGGCGCGGCCGCCGATATCGTCGACCAGATCCTCGGGGTGCGGTCGGTGCGCGGGGCGACCCTGATCGGCGACGGCCCGTTGACCGACGGTGCGGTGGCGCTGCTGGCCGGGCAGAACCCGACCGTCGCGGTCTCGGCCGCCGCACTGACCCCGACCGACAGCGGCCCGGCCGACGTCTCTCCGCAGCGATACGCCCAGCAGGTGGTGGTCGCACCGTTCGATCCGGCCCTCGGCGCCGCGCTGGCCGGAGTCGGGGCCAACCCGCGCACGCCGACGTATCTGGACACCGGACTGGACATCCCGCTGGAACACGATTCACGGGTGGCCCGCCTGCAGGATGCGCTCGGCGCACTGCAGTGGCGTGGTCTGCGGCCCGAGGAGCAGGGACGCTCGCAGCTCGTCGTGCCGCCGCTGACCTGGGATCTCAATCCCGAGGAAGCCCAAAGCGTGCTGACCGCGGTGGCGACCGCGATCAGGGCGGGGCTGGCCGTGCCGCGGCCACTGCCGGTGGTGCTGCAGCAGACACCCGCGCTGGCACCCTTCGATTCCAGCGCTGTCCCGCCGTGGTCCGGTGATGCCGCGGGCACCTTCGACAACGGCGTGACCTCCGGGATCGGCGCGGTCACCGGCCGGCTGTGGGGGCTGACCGCGGCGTTGACCGTCGACGAACGCACCGGCCTGACCGGTAACCAGTACACCGCCCCACTACGTGAGGACATGTTGCGCGCCGTGAGCCAGTCGATACCGGCGCAGTCGCGCAATGGTGCCGCCCAGCAACGCCTTTCGACGGTCAGCCGTACCGTCGCCGATCTGTTCGGCGCGGTCACCGTGGTGAACCCCGGCGGCTCGTACACGCTGGCCACCGAGCGCAGTCCGCTACCGCTGGCACTGCGCAACGACCTGCCGGTGCCGATCCGGGTCCGGCTGCGCATCGACGCACCGCCGGGGATGACGGTGACCGACCCCGGGGAGATCGAGCTGCCGCCGGGTTTCCTGCCGGTGCGGGTGCCCATCGAGGTGCACTTCACCCAGCGCTTCGCCGTCGATGTCGCCCTGACCACCGCCGATGGCATGGCCCTCGGTGACCCGGTGCGGTTGTCGGTGCATTCCAACGCCTACGGCAAGGTGCTGTTCTTCATCACCCTGACCGGCGGGCTGATCCTGGCGCTGCTGGTCGGTCGGCGGCTGTGGCACCGGTTCCGCGGCGAGCCCGACCGGGCGGATCTGGTGCCGCCGACCCGGGAGCCACGCAGGCCCGACCCGTTGGACACCGCGCTGGCCCACACCGCCGAGGACACCGCGCGCCCGGAGCGAACCCGATGAGCGCCGCGGCGGGCACCCGCAAGGAGTTGTCGGACTCGGCTGTCGTCTCCAGATCGTGGGCGATGGCGCTGGCGACGTTGATCAGCAGGATCACCGGGTTCGCCAGGATGGTGCTGCTGGCGATCATCCTCGGCGGGCCGTTGCTGAGCGCCTTCTCGGTGGCCAACCAGCTGCCGAACCTGATCGCCGCGCTGGTCCTCGAGGCGACCTTCACCGCGATCTTCGTGCCGGTGCTGGCCCGCGCCGAACGCGAGGATCCCGACGGCGGAACGGCATTCATCCGCAGGCTGCTCACGTTGGCCACGCTGGTGCTGCTGTTGGCGACCATCTCCTCCACGTTGGCCGCCCCGCTGCTGACCGACCTGATGCTCGGTTCCGAACCGCTGGTGAACCGTCCACTGACCACCGCGTTCGCCTACCTGCTCCTGCCCCAGATCATCTTCTACGGGCTCTCTTCGGTGTTCATGGCAATCCTGAACACCCGCAACATCTTCGGTCCGCCGGCCTGGGCGCCGGTGGTCAACAACGTGGTGGCCATCGCCACCATCGGCGTCTATCTCCTGGTCCCCGGCGAGCTCTCGGTGAACCCGGTGGAGATGGGCAACGCCAAGCTGCTGGTGCTGGGTATCGGGACCACCCTGGGCGTGGTGGCGCAGGCCGCCGTCGTGTTCGTCGCGCTGCGGGCCGAGCGGATCAGCATGAAACCGCTCTGGGGTATCGACGACCGGATCAAGACCTTCGGGATGATGGCGTTGGCGATGGTGCTCTACGTCCTGATCAGTCAGGTCGGCCTGATCGTCGGCAACCAGATCGCCAGCGCCGCATCGGCATCCGGTCCGGCGATCTACAACTACACCTGGCTGGTGCTGCAGCTGCCGTTCGGCATCATCGGCGTGACGGTGCTCACCGTGGTGATGCCGCGGTTGTCGCGCAACGCCGCATCCGAGGACGGGCCTGCCGTGCTGGCCGATCTGAACCTGGCCACCCGACTGACCATGCTGACCCTGATCCCGGTGGTCGCGGTGATGACCGTCGGTGGGCCGGCCATCGGCAGCGCGCTGTTCGCCTACGGCAACTTCGGCGATACCGACGCCGGCTACCTCGGTATGGCGATCACGCTGTCTGCCTTCACCCTGATCCCGTATTCGCTGGTGTTGCTGCAGCTTCGGGTCTTCTACGCGCGTCAACAACCCTGGACGCCCATCGTGCTGATCCTGGTGATCACTGCCGTGAAGATCGTGGCCTCGGTGGCGGTACCGCATCTGGTCGCCGACCCGGGCATGGTCGCCGGATATCTGGGGCTGGCCAACGGCCTCGGGTTCTTGGCCGGGGCCACCGTGGGATACGTGGTGTTGCGTGCCAACCTGATACCGGCAGGCAGCGGCGGGCGGATGATCAGCATCGAGGTGGTGCGCACCATTCTGGTCACGATCGCGGCGTCCATGCTCGCCGGTCTGGTCGCCCATGTCGTCGATAAGCTCGTCGGCCTGCAGGCCCTGACCGAGCGCGGAGGCGGTGCGGGGTCGCTGCTGCGTCTGATGGTGATCGGGCTGATCATGGGTCCGATCGTGAGCGCGGTGCTGTGGTGGGCCAAGGTGCCCGACGCGGTGTCGGCCGTCGCCGCGGTGCAGGCCCGACTCCGGGGCCGCACGCCGTCGGCCCCCGGGCGCACGACCGGGACCGATGCTGGTCATGGCCGCGGGGCGGTCCCGTATCCTGATCGGAGCAATTCGCATCCGATGCGGCCCGGCCGCCCCCCGGCAGCCCGCCGGTATGCACCGCAGGCGCAGATTGCCACGAGCCACACTCGGAAAGGACCATCGGTGAGCGATACGCCCGGCAGCGGGTCTGCGCCAGACGCCGGAGCCGATTCCGAAACCGGCGCCACCACCCGGATTCCGTTGCAGGGCAAAGCTGATGCGTTTGCACCCGATACCGGTGGTTTCACCGCACGGCCACCGGCCGACTACGGTGGCGATCCCAGTCGCGAGCCGCTGGCCTTCGACCCGCCGCGCGAAGGTCCCGCCGAGGCCGCGCTCGGTGAGGAACTGCACCTGATCCCGGGCGCGACCATCATCGGCGGGCGCTACCGGTTGCTCGTCTCCCACGGCGGGACCGACACGCTGCGGTTCTGGCATGCCCTGGACACCGCACTCGACAGGCAGGTCGCGCTGACCTTCGTCGACCCCGACGGCACCCTGCCCGAGTCCGAACTGCAGGACATCCTGGCCAGGACGCAACGGCTGTCCGCGATCGACAGCCCCGGGCTGGCCCGGATCCTGGACGTCACCCGGTCCGGATCCGGCGGCCTGGTGATCTCGGAGTGGATCCGCGGTGGTTCGCTGACCGAGGTCGCCGAGACCTCGCCCTCCCCGATCGGCGGGGCGCGCGCCATCCAGTCACTGGCCGCCGCTGCCGATATCGCACACCGCGCGGGCGTCTCGTTGTCGGTGGACGATCCGGGTCGCATCCGGGTCAGCATCGAGGGCGATGTCGCGCTCGCTTTCCCGGCGACGCTGCCCGAGGCCAACCCCGAGAGCGATATCCGCGGCGTCGGCGCCGCGTTGTACGCCCTGCTGATCAACCGTTGGCCGCTACCGCAGACCGGTACCACCAGTGGTCTGGAGCCCGCCGACCTCGACGCGGTCGGCCAGCCGGTCGAGCCGCAGACGGTCAATGCGGACATTCCCTTCCAGATCTCCGCCGCAGCCGCCCGCGCGGTGCAGGAAAACGGTGGTATCCGCAGCGCGCCGACGCTGCTGAACCTGCTTCAGCAGGCCACCGCGGTGGCCGACCGTACCGAATACATCGCCCCGCTGGATGCGTCCTCGGCCGACCAGCCTGCGCGTTCGGGTGCCGCCGAGGCCGACCCGGACGCCGTGGCGCGGCGCCGCAAGGGCCTGATCATCGGACTCGCCGTCGGCGGCGTCGTCGTCGTGCTTGTCTTCGTCCTGCTGGTCACCGTGCTGAGCCGGATCTTCGGTGACGTGGGCGGCGGGATCAACCGCGACGAGCTCGGCCTGAACAACCCCAGCAGCACCACCACGGCCGAGTCCGACGGGGGAACGGTCAAACCGATCCGGGCCACCGTCTTCTCCCCCGAGGGTGGTGCCGACGCTCCCAACGAGGCCGGTCTGGCGATCGACGGGAACCCCGCGACCGCGTGGCCCACCGACACCTACTCCGACCCGGCACCCTTCCCCGGCTTCAAGAACGGCGTCGGCCTGATGTTGCAGTTGCCCAAACCCACCGATATCGGGTCGGTCACCGTCAACGTCTCCAGCGTGGGTACCTCGGTGCAGATCCGCTCCGCCGACACGGCCAACCCGGCCACCCTGGCCGATACCACCGAGCTGACCCCGCCGACACCACTGAAGAAGGGTTCCAACACCATCGACGTTCCCGAGGCCGCACCGACCTCATACGTCCTGGTGTGGATCTCGACGCTGGGCACCGTCGACGGCAAGAGCCGCACCGATATCTCCGAGGTGACGATCACCGCCCGCTCCTGAGCGGAGTTATCCCCAGGCTGTTCTCGGCAATCGTGCTGTTCAGCGAGTTGCGGCAAAGAGGTGCCCGGCGGTGGCCGCAGCGGAATCTAGTGTTCGGCTGTGGGGGATATCACGGCGGACGACCGCACTGACGAACAACTGCTGACCGCGCATCTCGCCGGGGATCGGTTCGCTTTCGAGGAGCTGTTCCACCGCTACGAGCCCCAGCTGTACCGGCTGGCACGCATCACCACCCGCTGTCCCGACGACGCCCGCGATGCGTTGCAGGAGGCGATGCTCTCGGCACACTGCGCGGCCGGTCAGTTCCGTCATGACTGCACGGTGAAGAGCTGGCTGCGCCGCATCGTGGTGAACGCCTGCCTGGACCGGCTGCGACGGCACAGGGCGCGCCCCACCGCGCCGTTGGATCCGGAACTCGCCGGTCACGCCCCGGACCCCACCCCGGCATTGGACACCGCGATCGTGGTGGAGAAGGCGTTGATGCGGCTTCCCATCGACCAGCGCGCGGCGATCGTTGCGGTCGATATGCAGGGGTTCTCGGTGGCCGAGACGGCCGCCCTGCTCGGTGTGCCCGAGGGCACCGTGAAGAGTCGGTGCGCGCGCGGCCGGTCCAAACTCGCGGCGACCCTGGCCCACCTGAGCGCATCGGTGGCGCGATGATGGAGCAGTGCCCACCGAGCCCGACGATGCGACCACCGCCTGGGTCCGCCGTGAGCTCGCCGACCTCACCGAGGCACCGGCACCCGCTCCGCCCCCGGAGGTGACCGCCGCCGTCGTCGCGGCACTGCGCGGGAACCACCGGGTGGTACCCGGTGGTGAGGAACCGTTGCGGCACGCCGACCGACCGTCGGTCCACCGGCGCACCTGGCAGTTCGGCGGTCTGCTCGCGGTCGGCGTGGCGATCGTTCTGGGGAGTTTGGCGCTCCCCGACACCGAGCCCCGCCCGGCCACCGGAACGCGGGCGGATTACACGACGGCCAGGCAACTCACCGAACAGTCCACGCCGTCGGGACTGCCGTTGCCGTCCCAGGCCATCGCTGCCCTGCTCATCCGTCCCCCGGTGCTGGGACCGCTGATGGACACTGCGGCCTGCCTGACCGGGATCGGCCGCCCCGCCGACACGCCCATCCTCGGCGCCCAACCGGTGCCCGATGGCGTGCTGCTGGTGCTGCCCGGAACCACGCCGGATGAGCTGGTCGCGGTCGTGGTGGCGGACCGCTGCCCCGCAACGAACCCGCGGTTGCTGACGAGTTCGGTGCTGCCGCGCCCCTCACATGCCGCTCGGGAACACCGCGGCCTACGCTGATGTTTGAACTCACGCCGCTTATGCGGCAGAAAGGCTGGGATATCCACGATGTCCACCACTTCTGAGGACACGTCCCCCATCCACGACGTGATCATCATCGGATCCGGCCCGGCCGGGTACACCGCGGCGGTCTACACCGCCCGCGCGCAGCTGAAGCCGTTGGTGTTCGAGGGCATTTCCTTCGGCGGTGCGCTGATGACCACCACCGAGGTCGAGAACTATCCAGGCTTCCGGGAAGGCATCACCGGACCGAATCTGATGGAGGAGATGCGCGAGCAGGCGCTGCGTTTCGACGCCGACCTGCGCATGGAAGATGTCGATTCGGTGGACCTGAGCGGTCCGGTCAAGACGGTGACCGTCGGCGACGAGACCTTCCGCGCGAAGTCGGTGATCTTGGCCATGGGTGCCGCCGCACGCCAGCTCGGGATTCCCGGCGAGCAGGAGCGCATCGGTCTGGGTGTGAGCACATGCGCCACCTGTGACGGGTTCTTCTTCCGCGAGCAGGACATCGCCGTGATCGGCGGCGGCGACTCGGCGATGGAAGAGGCCATCTTCCTGACCAAGTTCGCCCGCAGCGTCACGCTGATCCACCGTCGTGACGAGTTCCGGGCGTCCAAGATCATGCTCGAGCGCGCACAGGCCAACGAGAAGATCACCATCCTGACCAACACCGCTGTCGAAGAGATCGAGGGTGACCCGAAGGTCACCGGGATTCGGTTGCGCAACACGGTAACCGGTGAAGAATCCGAGCTCGCCGTGTCCGGTGTGTTCGTCGCGATCGGGCACATCCCGCGCTCGGATCTGGTCAAGGGCCAGGTCGACCTCGATGACGACGGTTACGTCAAGGTGATCGGGCGTAGCACCGCGACGTCGGTCGAAGGTGTATTCGCTGCAGGCGATCTGGTGGACCACACCTACCGTCAGGCCATCACCGCCGCCGGCTCCGGCTGTTCGGCAGCCATCGACACCGAGCGCTGGCTCACCGAATTCCCGGCTCCCACCGAAGATTAGGAGATATTCATGGCTGAGAACTCTGCGACCGTCACGGTCACCGACGATTCGTTCACCCAGGATGTGCTGTCCAGCTCCACCCCGGTGCTGGTCGACTTCTGGGCAACCTGGTGCGGCCCGTGCAAGATGGTCGCCCCCGTGCTCGAGGAGATCGCCGCGGAGAAGTCCGGTGAGCTCACCGTCGCCAAGCTCGACGTCGATGCGAACCCCGAGACCGCGCGTGACTTCCAGGTCGTCTCGATCCCGACGATGATCTTGTTTAAGGACGGTCAGCCGGTCAAGCGGATCGTCGGCGCGAAGGGTAAGGCGGCGCTGCTGCGCGAGATCGCCGACGATCTCGCCTGAGGCCAGTTCGGCGCATCACACGCCGAGGTTTTCCGGATTTTAAGCGGTATCTGAGACAATATTGTCTGTCCGGAGTGCCATTGCCGTCTATTCGGGTGGGGTGCTCAATGTCGGAAAGGCCAAGAATGTCGATACTGCGTCGCGGCGACCGCGGAAGTGCGGTCGTCGAGATCAGAGCGGCACTGGCCGGCTTGGGCATGCTCGAGCACCCCGATGCCGAACCGACGACCGGCAAGCACATCGTCGCCGATCTGTTCGATGCCGAACTCGACCATGCCGTGCGTGCGTTCCAGCAGCACCGCGGCCTGCTCGTCGACGGACTGGTCGGTGAGGCCACCGCCCGCGCCTTGCGCGAAGCCTCCTATCAATTGGGTGCGCGTACGTTGTCGCACCAGTTCGGCGCACCGATGTACGGCGACGATGTGGCCACCCTGCAGGCCAGACTGCAGGATCTCGGGTTCTACACCGGCCTGGTCGACGGACATTTCGGGTTGCAGACGCACAACGCACTGATGTTCTTCCAGCGCGAGTACGGCCTGTTCCCGGACGGTATCTGTGGCCCGGAGACACTGCGGTCGCTCTACTTTCTCGGCTCCCGGGTCACCGGCGGTTCGCCCCACGCCATCCGCGAGGAGGAGTTGGTCCGCCGCTCGGGGCCGCGGCTGTCCGGTAAACGGGTCATCATCGATCCGGGCCGTGGCGGCAGCGATCTGGGCGCGATCATCCAGGGTCCCGAGGGCCCGATCAGCGAGGCCGACATCCTGTGGGATCTGGCGAGCCGACTCGAAGGCAGGATGACTGCCATCGGAATGGACACCTTCCTGTCCCGCTCGGCCGCCACCAGTCCCTCCGATGCCGAACGGGCCGCCACCGCCAACACCGTGGGCGCCGATCTGATGATCAGCCTGCGTGCCACCACGCACAGCAGTGCCACCGCCAGCGGCGTCGCCTCGTTCCATTTCGGCAACTCGCACGGCTCGGTGTCCACCATCGGCCGCAATCTTGCCGATTTCATTCAACGAGAACTCGTGGCGCGCACCGGATCCCGTGATTGTCGTGTCCATGGCCGAACCTGGGACCTGCTGCGGTTGACCCGGATGCCCACGGTCCAGGTCGATCTCGGCTATGTGACCAACACACATGATCGAACGCTATTGGCGTCAGCTGCATCTCGCGATGCCATCGCCGAGGGCATGCTGGCCGCGGTGAAGCGACTGTACCTGCTGGGCAAGGACGATCGCCCGACCGGTACGTTCACCTTTGCCGAGCTACTGGCCCACGAGCTGTCGGTCGAGGCCGGCCGCGTCGCCCCCAGCTGACCTCTGCGGCTTCAGCCGCCTCGAGCGACGCCGCTCAACAGACGGCGGCTGCGGCACCGACGGGTACCTGCAGGCGAGCGCTTTCCAACAGCCGTTCCAGGGCCGCCTCGACATCGGCCTTCCAGCCCAGTCCCTGCTCGAGCTCCAGTCGTAGCCGGGGGAAGTACGGATGGGGCGCGACAACCTCGAAACCTACCGCGCTGAGGAACTCCGCCGACACGATGCACTGCCCGGCCGAACAATCGCCGAGCGCCTCGATCACCGATGCCAGCTCCGCAGTCGCACCGTCCGCGCGCAGGTCATCGACCAGTGCCGTCCGCCCGAATGCCTCGAGGGCGCGCACCCCGCGCCGAATCAGATCGGCGGCAACGGCCGCGACCAATGCCCGAGAAAGGTCGTCGCCGTCTTCGGCGGAGTCGACACCCAGCGAGGTCAGCAAGACCGCGTCGGCACTCACCGGCCCGGTCGGGAAACGGGTGGCGCGCGGTACCGCACCCGGCGGTGCGTAGAAGGCGTATGCCGAGCACGGGGCATCGATGGTCAGCGCCGAGGAGTCCTGTTCGCCGGGAGCATCCGGTCCCACCAGTGCCACCTGCGCGCACGAACCCCATTCCAACATGACCATGGACAGCCATGCTTCCTTCTCGAACTCCGGGTCGGCCAGGTGGTCCTCACCCTGCACCGTCGAAGGGTCGACTTCCCAGAACACACAGCGTCGCGCGTGCTTGGGCAACTGATCGAACGCCTCGAGCCGAAGCGAGCTGATTCGCGCTGACACTTCGAGTCCTCACCCTTCGATTCTGGAGAGCGCACGGACCTCCAGGATAGGAGAAATGCGGCCGATTCGATGCTCTGCACCAAATACGTTGTCACACATGTGATCTCCGCAATTGGGTCGATGTGCGTCGGGTTCCGGAGCGGTCAGTGTCACAGTGACGTAATTCGCCCTTGTCCCCGGTCGTGGAAAAACAGCGCGAAAACTGCCCCATCATTACTTGGCGGAGTTCATCAGCTCGACGATGCGCTGCAGATCATCGACGGAGCCGAACTCGACCACGATCTTGCCCTTACGCTTACCCAGACTCACGGTGACCCGCGTATCGAACGCCGTCGACAGCTGTTCGGCGACATCCTGCAGACCCGGCATCTGGATCGGCTTACGTCGCGGTGCCGGGGGGTCCGCCGGACCGTTTCGGTTCGCCAGGGTGACGGCCTCTTCGGTCGCCCGTACCGACAGACCCTCTGCCACGATCCGCGCCGCGAGTTCTTCCTGTCGCTCGGGACCGCCCTCCAGGGCCAGCAGCGCCCTGGCATGTCCGGCAGACAGCACACCTGCCGCCACCCGCCGCTGGACGGCGATGGGCAGGCGCAGAAGTCGGATCATGTTCGAGATCAACGGACGCGATCGACCGATGCGGGACGCCAACTCGTCGTGGGTGACCCCGAACTCTTCGAGAAGCTGTTGGTAGGCCGCGGCCTCTTCCAACGGATTCAGCTGAGCGCGGTGGATGTTCTCCAGCAGTGCGTCGCGCAGCATGCTGTCGTCTGCGGTCTCTCGGACGATCGCCGGGATCGCGCTCAGTCCGGCTTCCTGCGACGCCCGCCAGCGTCGCTCCCCCATCACCAGTTGATAGCGCGTGGCGCCGTCGACGGCCGGCATCGCGCGCACCACGATCGGCTGCATGACGCCGAATTCCTTGATGGAGTGGATCAACTCGGAGAGCGCCTCTTCATCGAAAACCTGCCGCGGCTGGCGCGGGTTCGGATCGATGGACTTCGGATCGATCTCTCGGTACACCGCACCGAACTCCGCGACGGACGCTGCCTCGGCAGCCGTCGGTGCCGGTGCGGCGGCTTTCGGCGCGCCCCCCATCAAGACATCGGCAGCACTGTCGCCGATCCGCGGAGCGCCCAGCGCCTCCCCCTCGCCCGGTCCGGTCGGGATCAACGACGCCAGTCCGCGTCCCAGTCCGCTGCGCTTCTTCGCCTGGTTCATCGACCTCTCCTGCTGATCTTCTGCTCGGGAACTACCTGGATCACTTGGCCGATCGCCCGCGCTCGGCGATCTCGCGGCTGGCATCGAGATAGCTCATCGCTCCTCGTGAGCCAGGGTCATAATCGAGGATCGTCATCCCGTACCCGGGCGCTTCCGACACCTTCACGCTGCGTGGGATAACTGTTCGCAGCACCTTGTCGCCGAAGTGTGCACGCACATCCTCGGCCACCTGGTCGGCCAATCGGGTACGGCCGTCGTACATGGTCAGGACGACGGTCGTGACGTTCAGTTCGGGATTGAGATGGGACTTGACCATCTCGATATTGCGGAGCAGCTGCCCCACACCTTCCAGTGCGTAGTACTCGCACTGGATCGGGATCAGCACCTCGGGCGCGGCCACGAGCGCATTGATGGTGAGCAGACCCAACGACGGCGGGCAGTCGATGAAGACGTAGTCGAAGCTGTGATCACGCAAGGCCGCCAGCGCCGCGCGCAGCCGGCCCTCCCGCGCCACCATGCTGACCAACTCGATCTCGGCACCGGCCAGGTCGATGGTGGCCGGCACACAGTACAGCTTGTCGTTGTGGGGGCTGCGCTGGAGCGCCTCGGCAAGCGGGATCTCACCGATCAGCACCTCATAGGACGACGGCGTGCCCTGACGGTGCTCGATGCCCAGGGCCGTACTGGCATTGCCCTGGGGATCGAGATCGATCACCAACACCTGCAATCCCTGGCGTGCGAGCGCCGCGGCCACATTCACCGCCGTCGTAGTCTTGCCGACGCCGCCCTTCTGGTTGGCGATGGTGAAGATGCGCTGACGCGCGGGACGTGGCAGCCCTCGCTCGCGGTTGTGCAGCAGCCGGCTGGCCCGCTCCGCCTCGGCCGCTATAGGAGTGTCGATGGTCGGCCACGCCTCGGGTTCAGCCGTCCATGTTTCACGTGAAACATCACGCTGGCCCGTCATCGTTTCCTCCTGCCGGGTCGCCCCGTCCGAGTGTCCACCGCTCCGCGTCGTGCTTCGACCACGGTGGCGGGTGGATTCAAAAAGTCCACGCCACATCTCACCACCCTTACCTCCGAAGCACCAAGCGAACTCAACGTCCGCCGGTGCTGCTCCACCTCGTCGACGGCCCGCTCCCCCTTCAGGGCCAGCATCCGGCCACCGACGCGCAGCAGCGGGATGCTCCACCGGGACAGCTTGTCCAGCGGAGCCACCGCACGGGACACCACCGCGTCCATCTCGCCTGCCTCCACACGAATCGCCTTGTCCTCGGCCCGACCGCGGACGACGTCGACGTCAAGCCCGAGCTCCTCGATCGCCTCCCGCAGGAATTCACTGCGACGCAGCAGCGGCTCGACCAACGTCACCCGAAGGTCCGGCCGAGCGATCGCCAACGGGATACCGGGCAGTCCCGCTCCGCTTCCGATATCGGCCACTCGCTCCCCTTGATCGAGGAGCTCCGCCATCGCGGCACTGTTGAGGATGTGCCGTTCCCACAGCCGGTCCACCTCGGCCGGTCCGATGAGACCTCGCTCGATCCCGGCGCCGGCCAGGATCCGTCCGTAATGTTCGGCGACAGCAACCCGCTCGCCAAAGCAAAGAGCCGCCGCCTGGGGCGCCGGACTCAATTCACCATGTTTCACGTGAAACATCCTCCGGTAGTGCCCCAGGCCGACGGCCCTGAACTTCTCGCTAGAACTACATCCGTGTAACTCGGCCTAGGCCGGGAGCACGACAACGCGGCGCGACGGCTCGGCGCCCTCGCTCTCGCTGCGCACACCGTCGACGGCCGCCACCGCGTCGTGAACGATCTTGCGCTCGAATGGCGTCATCGGCGACAGCTCTTCGCGCTGACCGGACTCCACGACCCGGCGGGCGATCTTGTCCCCCAGCGCTGCCAGCTCGTCACGACGACGACGACGCCACCGCGCGATGTCCAGCATCAACCGGCTTCGCTCACCGGTCTTCTGGTGCACGGCAAGCCGGGTCAGCTCCTGGAGGGCGTCGAGGACCTCTCCCTTGCGACCCACCAACTTGTTCAGATCACTGCCACCGTCGATGCTCACGACGGCGCGGTCGCCCTCGACGTCCAGATCGATATCGCCGTCGAAGTCCAACAGATCCAAGAGCTCTTCCAGATAGTCGCCGGCGATCTCGCCCTCGGCGACGAGTCGATCTTCCAGATCGTCCTCGGCGGGCTCGGGCGCGTTCTCCTCGGTCACGGACTCGTCGGACACCTCGTCGGTGCGATCGGCAGTTTCTGCGTCAGTCATATCGGTTCTCCTTACTTCGCCGTGGCCGCCCCCGGAGTCTGTTTCCGGGTACATCGGCTCTCTCGGCTTGGCTTCTAGCGCTTGCGCTTGTTAGGTCGGCTTCCCGGCCGCGGGGTGTTCCCAGCCGTCCGGGGCGCGGCATTTTTCGCAGCGTTCTGATTCTTGGGGCTCTTGGATTCAGCCGCACCGGAGTCGGCCTCGTCATCCGAGTCCGCCTCCCCTGGCGCCTTGGTCGCCGCGGAGTCCTCGCCGCCGGCGGCATCCTTCGGTTGCTTACGACCCTTACTCGGCTTCGCGCCTGGGGCGGGGGCGTTGGCAGCCCGGCGTTCGAGCTCGAGGGCCTTCTTGGCTTCCTCTTCCTTCTCGATCTTGCCGAACACCACATGCTGCTGACCGAAGGTCCAGATGTTGTTGGCGAACCAGTACAGGATCACCGCCAGGGGCAAGAACGGACCGCCGACGACGACGCCGAGTGGGAACACATAGAGCGCGAGCTTGTTCATCAGCGCGGTCTGCGGATTGGCTGCCGCCTCCGGGCTCTGCCGTGCAATGGATGCGCGACTGTTGAAGTAGGTCGCGATACCGGCGAGGATCATGATGGGCACACCCACGCCGATGACAGCCAGTCGGCTGAATTCGGTGAACGCGTCCAGACCCGTCTTCTGGATCATGGTCGCGCCCAGCGGAGCGCCGAACAGATTCGCATCGAGGAAGTGCGCGACGTCGGTCGGGCTGAACACATAGTTGCCGGTCGCCCGGTTCTGTTCCACCGACAGCTTGATCTGACCGAAGCCACCCTGGGTCCGGTTGAACGAACGAAGCACGTGGAACAGTCCGATGAAGACCGGAACCTGAGCCAGCATCGGCAGACAGCCCAGGATCGGATTGAAGCCGTGTTCCTTCTGTAGCTTCTGCATCTCCAGCGCCATGCGCTGCCGGTCCTTGCCGTACTTCTTCTGCAGAGCCTTGATCTGGGGCTGTAGTTCCTGCATCTGCCGCGTGGTGCGGATCTGCTTGACGAACGGCTTGTACAAGATCGCGCGCAGGGTGAAGACCAGGAACATCACCGACAAGGCCCAGGCGAAGAAGTTCGACGGTCCCAGCAGGAAAGCGAATGCCTTGTACCAGACCCACATGATCCCCGACACCGGGTAATAGATGATGTCGAGGCTGAACCAGTTAAACAACAGAATCGCTCCTGACGACTTCTCCCGAAGTCTTATCGCCGGCCTTCTCGCCGCGCTCGGGTATCGGGTCCCATCCTCCGCGATGCCATGGACCACACTTCGCAAGCCGGACGAGAGCAAGCCAGCTTCCGCGGATCAGACCGAACTCGGTCAAGGCATCCACCGCGTACTCGCTACAGGTGGGAGTGAACCGGCACGATGGCAGCCGCAGCGGCGAAATCATCGTTCGGTACAGCTGAATAACGAAAATCACGCACCTGGCCGGCAGTCCCGTCACGATCGGGCCTGCTGCAACATGTGGGTGCGTGTCAAGGCCGAGCGCAGCTCGGTCTCCAATCGCGCCGAAAGCGCATCGCGGCTACCGGGAAGCGCACGGATGACCACGCGGTCGTCAGCGTCGAGACCGGACTGACCGTCACAGAGAATGCGATAGGCCGCGTGCCGCAACCGGCGCGCGACGCGGTGCCGTTGCACCGCTGTCCCCACCGATTTGGACACGACCAGACCTATCTTCGGGCCGACGACATTCTCGTCGCCGGCCGCGTCGCGCCAGGCGTGCACAACCAGATCAGGCTGCGCCGCCCGGACGCCTTGCCGCACCGTGACACTGAAATCCGTGGACCGTGTCATTCGGTACTGGGCCGGAAGCACCGCCGCAGACCCTGCGTCGAATCACGCAGTGAGAGAGCGACGACCCTTGCCGCGGCGTGCCGAAACGATCGCGCGACCCGCGCGCGTCCGCATCCGCAACCGGAATCCGTGCACACGGGCCCGGCGGCGGTTGTTCGGCTGAAAAGTCCGCTTGCCCTTGGCCACGGCTGTCTCTCCTCGTTCGGTCTGGTGTCGACACCCGCGACCGCCATGCATGTCATGACAGCCGAAGATGCGAGCACCGTTGGTAAGCTCATCGATCTTGCGTACTTAGCCGAGGCACCGCCCCGAATTGCTTCGAGGGTATGAGCCCGGCCGTATCGCCACGTGTGGGCGACTGTTCGAGGGTACTGACGAGAATTGTCTGGGTCAAACCTGGTCGGACCCGTCACCACCGCCCCCGAACTGCGCATCATCGAACCCAGAAGTCACATCTGCCCCTGACGATCCACGGCCGCAAGAGATCACGCCGGCAATGTTGCCGAACGGTTGGCACTCCGAGAGAAAACTGTTAGCTTCTGCCAGAGCCGTTTCGTACCTGAGGCGGCGCCGGACATAGAGCGGGGACGACCACCGGCCGCGAGCCCACAGACCGATCGAACGGGATGTGCCGAGCTCCGACACCAGGCATCCACGCCGCAACTTAATGCGACAGCAGCTCATGCGCGCTTTCCACAGGCTGTGGATAACTATGTGGATGGTTTGTTACTGTCGCCCCCGGGAAGTCCCGAGGAATCCGAAAAAAGGGGGAGGCGTCGTTGACCGCGGACCCAGACTCCTCCTTCGTCACGGTATGGAACAACGTCGTCGCCGAGCTCAACGGTGAAACCCCGTTCGGTGAGACCGTCAACGGCGGACCCCGCGAATCCACCCTCACCGCACAGCAACGTGCCTGGCTGAAACTGGTCCGCCCGCTGGTCATCACCGAGGGGTTCGCGCTGCTCTCGGTGCCGACGGCGTTCGTGCAGAACGAGATCGAACGCGGACTTCGCGAGCCGATCATCGCGGCGCTCAGTCGGCAGCTCGGACAGCGAGTCGAACTCGGTGTCCGCATCGCCACTCCCCCGCCCGACGACGACACCGACACCGAGCCCGAGACTCCGCAGGATTCCGCGGACACCGAAGAGGTCGACGACGATCTGGCCGCGATCGAAAGCGCCGAGGCCAGCTGGCCGACGTTCTTCAAACGATCGCAGACCCCGGCCCCGGAGGCCGCGAACTCCGTCACGCTGAACCGGCGCTACACCTTCGAGACGTTCGTCATCGGCTCGTCCAACCGGTTCGCCCACGCCGCGACGCTCGCCATTTCCGAGGCACCGGCGCGTGCCTACAACCCGCTGTTCATCTGGGGTGAATCCGGGTTGGGCAAGACACATCTCCTGCACGCCGCAGGCAACTATGCCCAACGTCTCTTCCCCGGCATGCGGGTGAAGTACGTCTCCACCGAGGAATTCACCAACGACTTCATCAACTCGCTGCGCGACGACCGCAAGGCCTCGTTCAAGCGCAGCTATCGCGATGTCGACATCCTCCTGGTCGACGACATCCAGTTCATCGAGGGTAAAGACGGCATCCAGGAAGAGTTCTTCCATACCTTCAACACGCTGCACAACGCGAACAAGCAGATCGTCATCTCTTCGGATCGATCACCCAAGCAGCTCGCGACGCTCGAGGACCGCCTCCGGACACGTTTCGAATGGGGTCTGATCACCGACGTCCAGCCCCCCGAGCTGGAGACCCGGATCGCGATCCTGCGCAAGAAGGCGCAGATGGACCGCCTCGATGTGCCCGATGACGTCCTGGAACTCATCGCCAGCCGCATCGAGCGCAATATCCGCGAGCTCGAGGGCGCCCTGATCCGGGTGACGGCATTCGCCTCGCTGAGCAAGACCACGATCGACAAATCGCTTGCCGAGATCGTCCTGCGTGATCTGATCGCCGATGCCGGCACCATGCAGATCAGCACAGCCACGATCATGGCGGCCACCGCCGAATACTTCGAGACATCGGTCGAGGAGCTGCGGGGGCCGGGTAAGACCCGTGCATTGGCACAGGCCCGCCAGATCGCCATGTATCTGTGCCGTGAGCTCACCGACCTCTCCCTACCGCGCATCGGCGAAGCATTCGGTCGTGACCACACCACTGTGATGTACGCCGAGCGCAAGATTCGCGACGGCATGGCCGAACGACGCGAAATCTTCGATCACGTCAAGGAACTCACCACCCGGATCCGGCAGCGCTCCAAGCGCTGATTCCGCCCTTGCAGACCCTTCGCCGTGTCACCGGCGAGCTTTGTCGTACCCGCGACACGCGCACGAAACGCCGTAATGGGTCGCCCAGATCCGAAAAACTTTTGTCACATCTGTCCGCCGAATCACAGCCGAACGATGTGGACGCACCTGTGGACAACTTGGGAGAAACCTCGTGGCAACCCCCCGTCCACTACACACCCGGGATGTTCTCCACATTCGTCCACTGCCGACCCGCCCGGTCCTCCACAATCTGCCCACATGCCCTCGAGCCCGGTGACCAGCGACTGTCAGGGTTCATCCACAGAATGCACAGCCCCTAATACTGTTGCTTTTATCTCTAGAGATTCATCTTCTGAAAACAGGCCGGTGGGGACAGAGCATCAACACCCACCTCCGTGCGGTTCGGCACCGTCCCGTCGGCGCCGAGCGAATCGCTTTCAAGTTCGCCGCCGACGCTCTACGGTGGTGATTCGATACGCCCTCCTGCGGTCGCGGGTCAGATCGCGACTACGCTCGGTGGGTACACGGGGAATCCGCTGGTTGATGCTCGTTTGACGCGGTAGATCGAAGGGACGTTATGGACGTGGTGACGACGAATGTTGGTCTCACCGATTTAAAGTTCCGTCTGGTACGCGAGGATTTCGCCGACGCCGTGGCATGGGTCGCCCGCAGTCTGCCCAGCCGGCCGACCGTGCCGGTACTGGCGGGAGTACTGCTGACCGGCTCCGATGACGGCCTTACCATCTCCGGTTATGACTACGAGACCTCCGCAGAGGTGCGCGTGGCCGCTGAAATCGCTTCTCCGGGAAGCGTTTTGGTGTCCGGGCGGTTGCTTTCCGACATCACCCGGTCACTGCCGGCCAAACCCGTCGACGTCACCGTGGAGGGCACTCGAGTCGCGCTGACCTGCGGGAGCGCGCGGTTCTCACTGCCCACCATGGCCGTCGAGGACTACCCGTCGCTGCCGGCGCTGCCCGACGAAACCGGTGTGGTTTCGGCCGACCTGTTCGGCCAGGCGATCAGCCAGGTCGCGGTCGCTGCCGGCCGTGACGACACGCTGCCGATGCTGACCGGCATCCGCGTCGAGATTTCCGGCGACAAGGTCGTTTTGGCGGCCACCGACCGGTTCCGGCTGGCCGTCCGCGAGCTGACCTGGTCGACCGATTCGGCGGGAGTCGAAGCTGCGGTCCTGGTGCCGGCGAAGACGTTGTCCGAAGCAGCCAAGACCGGCACCGACGGCACCGAGGTGCATCTTGCGCTGGGTGCCGGCGCGGCCGTCGGCAAGGAGGGGCTGCTCGGTATCCGCAGCAACGGCAAGCGCACCACGACGCGACTTCTGGACGCCGAGTTCCCGAAATTCCGTCAGTTGCTGCCCTCCGAGCACACCGCCATCGCGACCGTCGGGGTGGCCGAACTGACCGAAGCGATCAAGCGTGTGGCCCTGGTCGCCGACCGCGGTGCCCAGGTCCGGATGGAATTCAGCGTCGACGGGTTGCGATTGTCCGCCGGTGCCGACGATGTCGGCCGTGCCGAAGAGGACCTGCAGGTCGAGTTCGTCGGTGAGCCGCTGACCATCGCCTTCAACCCGACCTACCTCACCGATGGTCTGGGATCGCTGCACTCGGAGCGGGTGACGTTCGGTTTCACGACACCGAGCCGTCCCGCGGTTCTGCGTCCGGCGGGGGACACTGGAAACGATGTAGATGCCACCGGGCCGTTCCCGGCGGCACAGACCGACTACGTCTATTTGTTGATGCCGGTGCGGCTCCCTGGCTGACCGGCCCAAGGAGGTACGTGCGATGCAGCTGGGCTTGATCGGTCTTGGCAAGATGGGCTTCAACATGCGGGAGCGCCTGCGTGCCGGAGGCCACGAGGTCATCGGTTTCGATCCGCGCCCCGAGGTCACCGATGTCCCGACGTTGGCGGCATTGGCCGAGTCGTTGGCAGCGCCGCGCACGGTGTGGGTGATGGTGCCCTCCGGTGAGGTCACCCGGCAGACGATCGCCGAGCTCGCCGATGTGCTCTCCCCCGGTGACCTGGTGATCGACGGCGGAAACTCCCGGTACACCGAGGATCGACCGCACGCAGATCTGTTGGGCCAGAAGGGAATTTCCTTCATCGATGCCGGTGTCTCGGGTGGCATCTGGGGTTTGACCGAAGGCTACGGGCTGATGGTCGGTGGCAGTGACGAGGACATCGCGCGGGCCATGCCGATCTTCGACACCCTGCGCCCGGCCGGCGATATCGCCGACGGATTCGTCCATGCCGGTCCCGTCGGAGCAGGCCATTTCACCAAGATGGTGCACAACGGTGTCGAGTACGCGTTGATGACGGCCTATGCAGAAGGTTACGAAATGCTGGCCGCCGAGGATCTGGTGCGTGATCCCCAAGCCGTGTATCAGGCCTGGACCAACGGCACCGTCGTCCGGTCGTGGCTGCAGCAACTGCTGGCCAAGGCGCTCAAAGAGGATCCCGAGCTGGCCAATATCAGCGGCTACACCGATGATTCGGGTGAGGGCCGCTGGACGGTGGAAGAGGCGATCCGCCTCCGGGTGCCGGTACCCAGTATCGCGGCGTCGCTGTTCGCTCGGTTCCTCTCCCGCCAGGAGGACTCCCCCACCATGAAAGCGGTTGCCGCACTGCGCAACCAGTTCGGTGGACATGCGGTCAAGCGCATCTCGGAATCCGGATAGCTTTGTACGTACGGCATCTGGGATTGACGGACTTCAGGTCGTGGCCACGGGCCGAGATCGACCTGCAGCCCGGCCACACGGTGTTCGTCGCACCCAATGGCTTCGGTAAGACGAATCTCCTTGAAGCCCTCTGGTATTCGGCGACGCTGGGCTCACATCGCGTATCGACCGATGCGCCGCTGATTCGTGCGGGCGCCGATCGCGCCGTGGTGTCGACGGTCGTGGTCAACGATGGTCGCGAGCTGGCCGTCGATCTCGAGGTCACCACCGGCCGTGCCAACAAGGCTCGGCTGAACAGATCGCCGGTGCGCAGCCCCAGGGAGATCCTCGGGGTGTTGCGCGCGGTGTTGTTCGCACCGGAGGATCTGGCGTTGGTGCGGGGCGACCCATCGGAGCGGCGTCGCTTTCTCGACGAGGTGGCGACCTCGCTGCGACCGCGGATCGCGGGGGTGCGCGCCGATTACGACAAGGTGTTGCGCCAACGCACCGCGTTGCTCAAGACCGCAGGGCCTGCTCGCCACCGCGGCGACACCAGCGTCCTGGACACCCTCGAGATCTGGGACGGTCACCTGGCTTCCCATGGCGCGCAGCTGATCTCGGCTCGCGTGGACCTTGTCAACCAGCTCGGCCCCGAGGTGGAGAAGGCCTATCAGTTGCTGGCGCCCGCCTCGCGACCGGCGGCCATCGGCTACCGCAGCGGCGTGCAGGTCGTGGAAACCGAGGCCGGAAACGGCACGGTCGACCCGACGGTCTACGAGGCGGCACTGCTCGAGGAATGCGGGCGTAAGCGCAGCGCGGAGCTCGAACGCGGTGTCTGCCTGGTGGGACCGCACCGTGACGACCTCGAGCTGCGACTCGGCGATCAGCCGGCCAAAGGATTCGCCAGCCACGGTGAATCGTGGTCCATGGCATTGGGTTTGCGGCTGGCTTCATATGAGTTGTTGCGATCCGAGGGCACCGACCCGGTGCTGTTGCTCGACGATGTCTTCGCCGAATTGGACAGTGCGCGCCGTCGGGCCCTGGCCAAGGTGGCCGGCTCGGCCGAGCAGGTGTTGGTCACCGCCGCTGTCCCGGAGGATCTACCGCCAGATTGGGATGTCCGCCGGATGGAAGTGACGATGCGAGATGCCGACGGAGGCAGGGTGTCGGAGGTGATCACGTGAACGACCAAGACGATCGGTCGGACGGACCGCCAGAGCACCTCGAGGGCCTGCCGGGCATGGACATGGTGCGCCGGGCACTCGAGGAGGCCCGCGGCGCGGCACGCAGTCAGGGCAAGGATGTCGGCCGCGGGCGCACCGCGCCGGCCGCCCGAAAACCGGCGGGGGCGGGCCGGCGCCGCTGGTCGGGACCGGGCCCCGACGCCCGCGACCCCCAGACCTTCAGCGCCGCCACTCGTGATCTGGCCCGCTCGAGGGGCTGGACCAGACAGGTCGCCGAGGGCGCGGTGCTCGGCCAGTGGACGACGGTGGTCGGCGATCAGATCGCCGACCACGCGATCCCGACCGGTCTGCGCGACGGTGTGTTGACGGTGTCGGCCGAGTCGACGGCCTGGGCGACGCAGCTGCGCATGGTGCAGGCGCAGTTGTTGGCCAAGATCGCCGCGGCGGTCGGCGACGGGATCGTGACATCACTGAAGATCCAGGGCCCGACGGCGCCGTCCTGGCGAAAAGGCAAGCTCAACGTGCCCGGCCGCGGCCCCCGCGACACCTACGGCTAGTCCCCATTCCGGCGAGTGTGCGTGTCTGCGGCCCGACGCGCGGGCTTCCGGCCGAGTTCGCGCACGCTCGGCACCGTCGACTGAGAACGTCGAGACGCCAGAAATCAAGGGTCTGGAGCGTCCTGACTTTCCGATGGGCCGGAAATTCCGTGCACGGCGCAGATAGCTGGCTGGAAACACCGGCGCAGAGTCAGTCCTGACGGTATGTCGCGGTAGACTGTGGGGAGCTTTTGCAGGCGGTGACAGAACCACCTGCGCGCAACCCCAAGGAGACGCGTCCAACGTGGCTGCCCAAGACAAGAATGCCCCGGCCGAATACGGCGCCGACTCGATCAAGGTACTCGAAGGCCTGGAAGCAGTCCGCAAGCGGCCGGGTATGTACATCGGCTCCACCGGAGAGCGCGGTCTGCACCACTTGATCTGGGAGGTCGTCGACAACGCCGTCGATGAGGCGATGGCGGGATTCGCGACCAAGGTCGACGTCCGCATCCTCGAGGACGGCGGCGTTCAGGTCACCGATGACGGCCGCGGCATTCCCGTCGCGATGCACTCCACCGGCATCCCCACCGTCGACGTCGTGATGACCGTGCTGCACGCCGGTGGCAAGTTCGAGGAGGGCGCCTACCAGGTATCCGGCGGTCTGCACGGCGTCGGCGTGTCCGTGGTGAATGCGCTGTCGACCAGGCTCGAGGCCGATATCCACAAGGACGGCTTCGAATGGCACCAGAGCTATGACCGCTCGGTGCCGGGCACCCTGCGCCAGGGCGGGCCCTCCAAGAAGACCGGTACGACGATCCGATTCTGGGCCGACCCGGACATCTTCGAGACCACCACCTATGACTTCGAGACCATTGCGCGACGGCTCCAGGAAATGGCCTTCCTCAACAAGGGCCTGACCATCGAACTCACCGACGAGCGCGTCGCACCCGAAGAGGTCGTCGACGAGGTGGTCAGCGACCACGCCGAAGCGCCGAAATCCGCCGAGGAGAAGGCCGCCGAACACGCCGCGCCGCAGAAGGTGAAGCACCGGGTGTTCCACTACCCCGGCGGCCTCGTCGATTTCGTCAAGCACATCAACCGCACCAAGACCGCGATCCAACCCAGCGTCATCGACTTCGAGGGCAAGGGTCCCGGGCACGAGGTCGAGATCGCGATGCAGTGGAACGCCGGATACTCCGAATCGGTGCACACCTTCGCCAACACCATCAACACCCACGAGGGCGGCACCCACGAAGAGGGTTTCCGGGCGGCACTGACCACGGTGGTCAACAAGTACGCCAAGGACAAGAAGCTGCTCAAGGAGAAAGACCCGAACCTCACCGGCGACGATATCCGTGAGGGTCTGGCCGCGGTCATCTCGGTGAAGGTCTCCCAGCCGCAGTTCGAAGGTCAGACCAAGACCAAGCTCGGCAATACCGAGGTGAAGTCCTTCGTCCAGAAGATCTGCAACGAAGAGCTCCAGCACTGGTTCGACGCCAACCCTGCCGAGGCCAAAACCGTTGTGAACAAGGCGGTCTCGTCGGCTCAGGCGCGTATCGCCGCACGCAAGGCACGTGAACTGGTCCGGCGCAAGAGTGCGACCGATATCGGCGGACTGCCCGGCAAGCTCGCCGACTGCCGCTCCACCGATCCCAGCAAGTCCGAACTGTATGTGGTGGAGGGTGATTCGGCCGGTGGCTCGGCCAAGAGTGGTCGCGATTCGATGTTCCAGGCGATCCTCCCGCTGCGCGGCAAGATCATCAACGTCGAGAAGGCGCGTATCGACCGGGTGTTGAAGAACACCGAAGTGCAGGCCATCATCACCGCGCTGGGCACCGGCATCCACGACGAGTTCGACCTGGCCAAGCTGCGCTATCACAAGATCGTGCTGATGGCCGACGCCGATGTCGACGGCCAGCACATCTCGACGCTGCTGCTGACCCTGTTGTTCCGATTCATGAAACCGCTTGTCGAGAACGGTCATATCTTCTTGGCTCAGCCGCCGCTGTACAAGCTGAAGTGGCAGCGCAGCGAGCCGGAGTTCGCCTACTCCGACCGGGAGCGCGACGGTCTGCTCGAGGCCGGTCGCGCGGCCGGTAAGCGCATCAACCCCGAAGACGGTATCCAGCGGTACAAGGGTCTGGGTGAGATGGACGCCAAGGAACTGTGGGAAACCACCATGGATCCCAGCGTGCGGGTGCTGCGGCAGGTGACCCTCGATGACGCAGCCGCGGCCGATGAGCTGTTCTCCATTCTGATGGGCGAGGACGTCGAGGCACGCCGCAGCTTCATCACCCGTAATGCCAAAGACGTTCGCTTCCTTGACGTTTAACCAGGAATACCAGGTTTAGGAACCATAGATGACTGATACCACCCTGCCGCCTGGTGACGACGGCGCAACCACCGACCGCATCGAACCTGTCGATATCCAGCAGGAGATGCAGCGCAGCTATATCGACTATGCGATGAGCGTCATCGTGGGCCGCGCGCTGCCGGAGGTCCGCGACGGCCTCAAGCCGGTGCACCGCCGCGTGCTCTACGCCATGTTCGACTCCGGGTTCCGGCCCGACCGCGGGCACGCGAAGTCCGCGCGTTCGGTTGCCGAGACGATGGGTAACTATCACCCGCACGGTGACTCGTCGATCTACGACACCCTGGTCCGGATGGCCCAGCCGTGGTCGCTGCGTTACCCATTGGTCGACGGTCAGGGCAACTTCGGCTCGCCCGGTAATGATCCGCCGGCCGCCATGCGGTACACCGAGGCGCGGCTGACCCCGCTGGCCATGGAGATGCTGCGTGAAATCGACGAGGAGACAGTCGATTTCATCCCGAACTACGACGGTCGCGTGCAAGAGCCGACCGTGCTGCCCAGCCGGTTTCCCAACCTGCTGGCCAACGGTTCGGGCGGTATCGCCGTCGGTATGGCCACCAACATCCCGCCGCACAACCTGCGCGAGCTCGCCGAGGCCGTCTACTGGTGCCTGGAAAATCACGAGGCCGACGAAGAGGCGACGCTGGCCGCGTGCTGTGAACGGGTCAAGGGTCCGGACTTCCCGACCTCCGGCCTGATCGTGGGATCCCAAGGGATCAACGACACCTACACCACCGGACGCGGATCGATCCGGATGCGCGGTGTCGTCGAGATCGAAGAGGATTCGCGCGGGCGCACCTCGATCGTCATCACCGAGTTGCCGTATCAGGTCAACCACGACAACTTCATCACCTCTATCGCCGAGCAGGTGCGTGACGCCAAGCTGACCGGCATCTCCAATATCGAGGACCAGTCCAGCGACCGCGTCGGCCTGCGAATCGTGGTGGAGCTCAAGCGCGATGCCGTCGCCAAGGTCGTGCTGAACAACCTCTACAAGCACACCCAGCTGCAGACCAGCTTCGGTGCGAACATGCTGTCCATCGTCGACGGGGTGCCGCGCACCCTGCGCCTGGACCAGATGATCCGCTACTACGTCGAACACCAACTCGACGTCATCAACCGGCGCACCCGCTACCGGTTGCGCAAGGCCAACGAGCGGGCCCACATCCTGCGCGGTCTGGTCAAGGCCCTCGATGCCCTCGACGAGGTCATCGCCTTGATCCGGGCCTCGGCCAACGCCGATATCGCTCGCCAGGGCCTCATCGAGCTGCTGGATGTCGACGAGATCCAGGCCCAGGCCATCCTCGACATGCAGCTGCGCCGCCTGGCCGCGCTCGAGCGGCAACGCATCGTCGACGATCTGGCCAAGATCGAGGCCGAGATCGCCGACCTCGAGGACATCCTGGCCAAGCCGGAACGGCAGCGTGCCATCGTCCGCGACGAGCTCAAGGAGATCGCCGACAAGTACGGCGACGACCGGCGCTCGCGCATCGTGCCCGCCGACGGCGAGGTCAGCGACGAGGACCTGATCGCCCGCGAGGACGTGGTGGTCACCATCACCGAGACCGGCTATGCCAAGCGCACCAAGACCGATCTGTACCGCAGCCAGAAGCGCGGCGGTAAGGGTGTGCAGGGCGCCGGGCTCAAGCAGGACGACATCGTCAACCACTTCTTCGTCTGCTCGACCCACGACTGGATCCTGTTCTTCACCACCCAGGGTCGGGTGTACCGGGCCAAGGCCTACGAGCTGCCGGAGGCCTCGCGCACCGCACGCGGTCAGCATGTGGCCAACCTGCTGGCCTTCCAGCCCGAGGAACGCATCGCCCAGGTCATCCAGCTGCAGACCTACGAGGATGCGCCGTACCTGGTGCTGGCCACCCGCAACGGGCTGGTCAAGAAGTCCAAGCTGAGCGACTTCGACTCCAACCGCTCCGGCGGCATCGTCGCGGTGAACCTGCGCGACGGTGACGAACTGGTCGGTGCCGTGCTCTGCTCGGCCGAGGACGACCTGCTGCTGGTCAGCGCGAAGGGTCAGTCCATCCGCTTCTCGGCCACCGACGAGGCGCTGCGACCCATGGGCCGGGCGACCTCGGGTGTGCAGGGCATGCGGTTCAAGGAGGACGACCGACTGCTGTCGCTCAACGTGGTCGAGACCGACAAGTACCTGTTGGTGGCCACCGCGGGCGGATATGCCAAGCGCACGGCGATCGACGAATACACCGCGCAGGGCCGCGGCGGCAAGGGCATCCTCACGATCCAGTACGACCCCAAGCGTGGCAGTCTGGTGGGAGCGCTGATCGTCGACGACGAGACGGAGCTGTATGCCATCACCTCGGGCGGAGGTGTCATCCGGACCGCCGCACAACAGGTGCGCAAGGCGGGCCGGCAGACCAAGGGGGTCCGCTTGATGAACCTCGGTGAGGGCGACACACTGATTGCGATTGCGCGGAACGCCGAAGCGGGCGAGGAGTCGGAGTCCGAAGTGGACGCCGATGAGACGGTCGAGTCGGCCTCCGACGGTGACCAGACCGACGCAACGTGACGCCGCCAGCCCGCCACGGGCGTGAGACAAGGAGCCACTAGGTGACCTCACCGAACGAGCCCGGACACCCGGCACCGTCCGGGACCCCGGGTGCGTCACAACCCGAGGGCGCCACCCCCGCCCGACGGTCACAGGCCGCCGACTCCAACGAGGTCCCGCCCTGGCAGCGCGGTCCGGCCGCCCGGGCCGCCAACCCGCAACGACCCGGCGAGCCCGCCCGCCCCACCGAGCCGGTACGGCCCGCGGAGCAGGCCCGGCCCGCCGAGTCCAACCGCACCGGTGAGCCGCAGCGACCGCCGACGCGCTCCCCCGGCACGGACGCCCGGGTCGGACAGTTCCTGTCCGGCACCGCGGTGAACCCACCCCGGGAGAACCGCGACACACGGGACACCGAGGTGGTGGCGACCAGGGCACCGGAACGTCCGGAAAGCCGTCAGGAAGGCCAGCGCACCGAGGCACAGCGGCCGGAGAAGTACGCCAGCGAGTTACCCGATCTGTCCGGGCAACCGGCCCGTCAGGGTCGCCCGCCGGCGCCGGCTTCCGGTGACTCCCGTCCGGCGGCCCCGGCGGGACGAGTTCAGGTCGGCGCGCGCAAGCACCAGGGTCCGGTGCGCGCGAGCATGCAGATTCGCCGCATCGACCCGTGGAGCACGCTGAAGGTCTCGCTGGTGCTCTCCGGTGTGATGTTCTTCGTCTGGATGATCGCCGTGGCGTTCCTGTACCTGGTGCTCGGCGGGATGGGTGTCTGGACCAAGCTGAACAGCAATGTCGGCGACCTGCTCACCAGTGACAGCGGAGGTGGCGGTGAACTGATCTCCAGCGGAACGATTTTCGGTGGTGCGACGCTGATCGGTCTGGTCAACATCGTGCTGCTGACTGCCATGGCGACCGCCGGTGCATTCATCTACAACCTGATCACCGATCTGGTCGGCGGCGTCGAGGTCACCCTCGCCGACAGGGACTGATCGCACGCCCGCCGCGGGCGTCAGATCCTCGCGGTTTGGGCGATGGGCAGTGCTTACGGTAATCTCGTCGCTCGGCCAGCCAGTGCGTTTCGGGTGGTTGTACGGGCCTATAGCTCAGGCGGTTAGAGCGCTTCGCTGATAACGAAGAGGTCGGAGGTTCGAGTCCTCCTAGGCCCACGGAAGGGTATGCACCATGAAGTTGGTGTTGGTGGCAGTTGTCACAGCCGTCGCGGTGATCGTCTACCGGTCCCGCCACGGTGTCGAGGTCTGGCACACCATCGAGGATCGGCCCGCATAACCCCGTAAGGGGCCTTAGCTCAGTTGGTAGAGCGCTGCCTTTGCAAGGCAGATGTCAGGAGTTCGAATCTCCTAGGCTCCACAATTCTCTTCTGCCCACGGGCTCCGCTTTTGGTGAGTCGTCATCCCATCCCGCGGCCTTACGCTCATGTCCATGAGAATCACCGGTGTGTTCGGGGCATTGCTCGTCACCGCCGCCCTCGCGGGCTGTGGTTCCACCGACGGGCGCCCCACGGCGGCCCCGGCTGCCGAGTCCAGCACGTCGGCGCAGACCACCTCGACCGTCGAGACGACCACGGCCCGCCCCTCCCCCACGCCCGAGGGTTCGCCTATCGGCACCGCGACCATGCAGGTGCGCGGCGGCACGGCACCGGTGACGATCACCTATCAGATCAACGGCGAGCCCGAGCAGACCGAGACCAACGTGGCCCTGCCGTGGGAGAAGCAGTACCCGGTCTATGACAAGGTGCAGTCCTCGGTGCGCGCCGACGGCGGTGACACCGAACTCATCTGCACCATCATCATGGACGACAACCTGGTCTCGTTCGTCACCGAACCACGGCCGACATGCAGCTTCGCCTACTACTAGGTCGAGTAGGCCACGTGCACCTGGCGAATATGCCCTTCGAACGGGAACGGGGCACGCTCACGGTAATCCAGCGATACCGGTGAACCCAGGCAGGTCCCGATGTCGAGACAGTCGTTGGCGGTGAACAGCAGCGGCGCAGACACCGGAACCCGGCCCGCGGCCACCACATCACTGTCGACCGACAACGTGACGTCCAGTGGGCCGCCAGGACGCTCCTCGGCGTAGCTCGTCGTGACGACGATGGTGTGCCTGCCTGCTGAGATCGGCTGCGCCGAGCGCACCTTGGTCCGCATCAGGATGAACAGGTTGTACTCGTAGCAGAGATGGCCGGCGTCCAGGTAACAGGTCAACCCGCCCGCTGCGGCACCCAACGCGTAGAGCACTCCGTTACCGCCGGCCGGCACCTCGACATCGATGGTCACGACGTTGTTCTTGTTGCCCAGCGCGGGGGCGCAGAACTCGGGCATCCGGACCATGTCCCCGGCGAACGTCCACTCCCGATATGGCGGGGTGATCCGCAGCTCCGGGTGGTACACCGGAACCCACAACCCGCCGCCGATCGGCAGCACCGCGTTGCGCGCGGCCTCGATGGCGAACAGTTCGCGCAGCTGCGCCAGCTTCTGCGGCTCGGCGTCGGCCAGATCGTGGGCTTGGGACCAGTCCTCGTCGAGGTTGTAGAGCTCCCAGCGGTCCTGGTCGGGTGTCCACGTCGCGATCCCCGGCGGCGCGCCGGGCACCCACGGCAGCCGCGGGCCCCTGGCACACGCCAACCAGCCGTCGTCGTAGATCGCGCGGCTGCCCATGATCTCGAAGTACTGGGTTCGCTTCCCACCCCCGGCGGCGCGGTCGACCAGCGTCCGGGCGAAACTCGCTCCGGCCAGGGGCATCTGGGGCTCGCCGGCCACGGTGCGTGGCGGCTCGATACCGACCAGCTCGTAGATTGTCGGCACGATGTCGTTGCAGTGCAGGAACACATCGCGCGGCGCCGGATCGGCCGTGACCCGGGCGGGCCACCGCGCGACAAGCGGATTGCGCGTGCCCCCGAGGTGGGAGGCCAACAACTTCATCCCCTTGTACGGTGTGCTGCCCGCCCACGCCCACCCGGCGTGATACTGGTTGTCCACCAACGGTGATCCCAGCACATCGAGGCCACCGAGGGCGTCCAGAGCGTCGATATGTTGGCGCACCGTCGTCGGAATGCCGTTCTGGGCAAGGAGTTCGGCGATGGTCCCGTTCTGGCCCTCCCCCGATGACCCGTTATCACCCCAGATGTAGAGAAACAGCGTGTTCTCGCCGTAGCCGAGGGCGTCCAGCTCATCACTGATCCGGCCGACCTGGACATCGACATGCTCGGCATACCCGGCCGCGACCTCCATCAGGCGGCGCTGGAAGGGCTTCTCGTCCTCGGGAATGTCATCCCAGGCCGACAGTGTCTCGTCGCGCTCGGTGAGCGTGCAGTCCTGCGGGATCCAGCCCTTGGTCTTGGCCCGCTCGAACACCCGCTCGCGGTAGGCATCCCACCCGTCGTCGAACTTGCCCGCATACTTGTCGGCCCACTCCTTCATGATGTGATGCGGACCGTGCAGGCACCCGCTGGCCCAGTACATGAAGAACGGCTTGTCGGCATTGAAAGCCCTGTGCCGCCGTAGCCAGCCGATCGCATCATCGGCCAGATCCTCGGACAGGTGGTAGCCCTCTTCGGCGGTCTTGGTCGGTGCGACGACGGTGGTGTTGCGCACCAGGTGCGGTTCGTACTGCGATGCCTCACCGGCCAGGAAGCCGTAGAAATACTCGAAACCCAAACCGGTGGGCCAATTCTCGAATGGTCCGGCCGCGGTGGTCTCCTCGGCCGGAGTGTTGTGCCACTTGCCGAACGCGGAGGTGGCGTATCCGTATTGTTTGAGTACCTCGGCCACCGTCGCCGCCGAGCGGGGGATCTTGCCCGAGTAGCCGTCCCAGTCATTGGCCAGCTCGGCGATCTGGCCGTTGCCGATCTCGTGGTGGTTGCGCCCGGTCAGCAGCGAGGCGCGCGTCGGCGAACACATCGCAGTGGTGTGAAAACGATTGTAGGACACACCTTCTGCGCACATCCGGTCGAGCGTTGCGGTGTTCACCTCACCACCGAAGGCGGTGGGCAACCCCGGCCCGGCGTCGTCGATCAGCACGATGACGATGTTCGGCGCGTCGGCAGGCAGTCGGCGCGGCACCGGGCGAGCCGCGTAGCTGGACTCGCCGAGTGTGCGGCCGGCCACGCTGGCCGACGGAACCGGGGGGAACGGCAGAGACCCGCCATCGGGGATCTTCGGGGCCACGATGTCGGTGTTCATGCTGGTCCTCTCCGCGCACGGTGTATCCGACAAGTGATACACCGACTTTTCCGGAGCGGCTCAGGGTTTGGGGGTGATCTCCACGCTGGGCGGCAGCGTCGACGGTTCCGGACGCATCGAGCGGCGCACGATCGAGAACGTCACCGCACCGACGGCGAGTACACCGGCGCCGATCACCAGATACAGCAGCGGCCGGCGTTTCGGCGGTGCGGGTGGGGCAGGATGAAGCCGGGCGTTGAGCCAGGACACGCCGGAGGCGGCCGAGGACGCGCCGAGCCCGACCGTGCCGCGGGTGATGTCGACGGGACCCACCACGGTGTACCTCAAACCACGGCCGAGGCGTTGCGCCGGGGTCAACGGTGTGTCGGTGTTGGTGCTCATGGGCCACCTCTCTGGGCTGTCCGGAAGTCCCCCACAGCGTGCCACTAACTGCGGGGCCGTGGACAGCGGTACGGGACCGAGTGGCAGACTGAAATCCGTGACGAGCCCCATTCAGACAGCGACCGCGACGCTGCACACCAACCGTGGTGACATCAAGATCGCCCTGTTCGGCAACCACGCCCCCAAGACCGTCGCCAACTTCACCGGTCTGGCGCAGGGCACCAAGGATTACAGCACCGAGAACGCCACCGGCGGATCGTCGGGACCGTTCTACGACGGCGCGGTGTTCCACCGCGTCATCGACGGCTTCATGATCCAGGGCGGCGACCCGACCGGCACCGGTCGTGGCGGCCCCGGCTATCAGTTCGCCGACGAGTTCCACCCCGAACTGCAGTTCGACAAGCCCTACCTGCTGGCCATGGCCAACGCCGGACCGGGCACCAACGGCTCGCAGTTCTTCATCACCGTCGGCAAGACCCCGCACCTGAACCGCCGGCACACCATCTTCGGTGAGGTCGTCGATCCGGAGTCGCAGAAGGTCGTCGACGCGATCGCCACGACCGCGACCGATCGCAGTGACCGGCCCACCGAGCCCGTCGTGATCGAGAGCATCACCATTTCCTGACCCGGAGTCCCCGAAGCGCACGCTTGCCGATGTTCGGTGAGCGTGCGTTTTCTTTTGGTGTGTGCCGGTGTGTCGGGCCGCAGACACGCACGCTCGCCGGGAAGGCGGGCGTCGGTCAGCGGGCGTAACCGGCGGAACGCAGCGCCTCGAGCACCTCGACGGGACTGGTTCCCAGATCCCATCGGGTGAAGATGTGGAGCCGGTCGTCGGTGGTGTCGATTTCCAACAGCCGCTGTTTGCGGGCCAACCGACGGAACTCGGTGAGCCGGATCTGGGTGATCTCATCGCGCGTGATGACCCGTGTGCTCAGCCAGCCGCGTACCTGGAGGCCGGTCTCGGTGATTGCCAGTTTTGGACGTGCGCGCCACGAAAATGTTGCAAACAACAGCAAACCGATCGCGGTAACGATGCCGAGAACACGTCCCGGCACGTCTGTGACCACGGTCACAGCCACAATTGCCATCGCGAGACCAGCGATTCCGGTCCAGGCGATGGCCGCACTCTTCGGGGCCCAAAAAGTTTGCTGCATTCGCTCAAAACCCCCTCTTACCGGGAGCTTTGAAGTTATCCACAGGCGCTATCCCCAATGGGGATGAATCACAACGGTGTGATTGGGTTACGAGCAGGTTGCCGGCGGGATAACCACGGTGATGCACAAATCGGCTCATTCCGGACGACTTCGGCGTCAGCGCCACCGCATCGTCAGCAAAAGCCCGGAGATCATGAAGGCAAACGCGATCGCGTAGTTCCACGGACCCAGGTCGGCCATCCACCCCAGCCACGTGGGCGCGTTCAATCCGGTGGCACCCAACTGGAAGACGAGCAACCAGAACAGCCCGAAGAGCATCAAACCGACGAAAAGAACGACGAACCACACACTCGACGGTCCGGCTTTGACCTTGACCGGTGTCCGACTCACCGGGTTGATGGTGAAGTCGTTCTTCTTACGGACTTTGGACTTGGGCATGGTTAACCTTTGGAGACGATGGTCGAGGCAGTGGACTCCGAGCCTAACGCAGCGCCGACCCCCAAACGGTCGCTGTGGCGCTTCGGGGTGCCGATTGTGTGCCTGTTCGCCGGTCTGCTGCTGTCCACCACCCACGGTGTCGCCGACGGCGCAGAGATCCGGCGCAGCGACGCGCCCCGGCTTGTCGACCTGGTCCGCGAGACCAGCGCGGGTGTCGACCGCCTGACCGCACAGCGTGACGCCCTGGTGGCCGGCATGGAAAGCCACCACGGGGGCTCGCCCGGCGCCGAGGCCGCCCTGGCCGCCATCACCCACCGCTCCGATGTTCTGGCCGAACAGGTCGGCCTGGACCCCCTGCGCGGGCCCGGGCTGGTCATCACCCTCGACGACGCCCAGCGCGATGCCGACGGCCGCTATCCCATCGACGCCTCACCGGATGACTTGGTGGTCCACCAGCAGGACATCCAGGCGGTGCTGAACGCGCTGTGGAGCGCCGGCGCCGAGGGTGTCCAGATGCAGGACCAGCGCATCATCGCCACCTCGGCACCGCTGTGCGTGGGCAACACCCTGCTGCTCAATGATCGGACCTACAGCCCGCCGTATGTCGTCACCGCGGTCGGGGATCCGGCGGCCATGAAGGCAGCGCTGTCGGCCGCTCCCCTGGTGACCCTGTACAAGCAGTACGTCCTGCGGTTCCAGCTCGGCTACTCCGAGGAGGTCCGTGACGACGTCGAGTTGGCGGGCTACACGGCGCCGGTGCGGATGCGGTACGCCAAACCGGCAGGTCCGCTCGGCTACTGACGGCGCGGCCCGGCGCAGTAGCCTGATCGTCATGCAGGTTCTGGTCGTCGACAATTACGACAGCTTCGTGTTCAACCTGGTCCAGTACCTGGGCCAGCTCGGCGTGACGGCACAGGTCTGGCGCAACGACGACGAGCGGCTGGCAGATCCGGGTGAGGTGGCCCGGCATTTCGACGGCATCCTGCTCTCCCCCGGCCCCGGTACCCCCGAGCGTGCCGGCGCCTCGATCCCGCTGGTCCACGCCAGCGCGCAGACCAGGACCCCGCTGCTGGGCGTGTGCCTGGGCCACCAGGCCATCGGGGTGGCCTTCGGCGGTACCGTGGACCGCGCTCCCGAGCTGCTGCACGGTAAGACCAGCACGGTGCACCACCGCGATGCCGGTGTGCTGCAGGGGCTTCCCGATCCGTTCACCGCCACCCGGTATCACTCGCTAACGATCCTGCCCGAGACACTGCCCGCCGAGTTGGAATCCACCGGCGAGACCGACAGCGGTGTCATCATGGCCGTGCGCCACCGGGAGCTACCGATCCACGGTGTGCAGTTCCACCCCGAATCGATCCTCACCGAGGGTGGCCATCGGATGCTGGCCAACTGGCTCGGTTACTGCGGGGCCGCCCCGGACGAGGGTTTGGTGCGCACGCTGGAGAACGAGGTCGCCGACGCCGTCCGCGCGGCGACCGCCCGGGCCTGATCGCGACGGCGTCGGGCCGGGTCGGCAGCAGCTAGGACGCGAAGCTCAGCGTGATCGAATCCCCGTAGCCCACCCCGGCACCGGGCGCCGGATTCTGGTTGACCACGGCGTTGGTGCGCTGACCGCTGTTGTCGACGTTGGCGCCCTTGATCAGCACGCCACGCCAGCCCAGGGCCCGCAGGTTCGGTTCGGCATCGACCCAGAACTGACCGGTCAGATTCGGCATCACGAACTGGTTGCCGCGCGACACCCGCATCTGGATGACCGAGTCCTTGGCGACGGGCTGCCCGGCGGCGGGGTTGGTACCGACGACCTGCCCGGCCGGTGCGGTGTTGTCCACCTCGACCGGAAGGACGTTGGTGAAACCGGATGCGGTCAGGATCTGCTGGCACACCTCGACGCTCTGGCCGACGCAATCTGGCACCGCGACGCTGCCCGGACCGGACCCGACGATGACGGTGATGACGTTGGTGATGGCCGAGGTCGAGTTCGCGGGCGGATTGGTGCCGAGCACCTTGCCCTTGAGCTCGGGGGTGGACTCCGATTCGGAGGGCTGTACCCGGCCGAAGCCCGCATCCAGCAGTTCGGTGGTGGCCTGGGCCAGCGTCATGCCCTTCACCTCGGGCACGGCGCGCTGCTCGGGTCCGGTCGACACCACGATGGTGATGTCCTCACCCGCGCTGACCTCGGTGCCCGGCGACGGCTCGGTGGTGATGACATGCTCGACGCGCACCGTGGAGTCCGGGCGCTGCTGGGTACGGGTCTTGAAACCGCGATTCTGAAGGGCGGCAATGGCATCCGCGGAGACCTGGCCCGTGACATCGGGGACCTGCACATCGCGCGGGCTGCTCCCGAACGCGTTGATGGCGATGGTGACCACCACGGTCAGCACCGCCAGGACCGCGACGACGATCAGCCAGCGTCCCACCGAGTTGTTGTTGGGCCGGTTGGGATAACCCCCCGCGGTCGGGATGTGCTCGGTGGGCAGCGCCCGCGCATGCGGGGCCGAGACATTGCTCAACAGGTTGGTGCGCTCGGCGTCGGTGAAGATCTTCGGGGCCTCGGGCGCCTCGCCGCTGTGCACGCGGATCAGGTCGGTGCGCATCTCGGCCGCGCTCTGGTAGCGGTTCTCGGGGTTTTTCGACAACGCCTTGAGCACCACGGCGTCGAGTTCCGGGGTGACCCCGGCGTGCCGCGTCGACGGTGCGGCGGGATCCTCGCGGACATGCTGGTAGGCCACCGCCACCGGTGAATCCCCGACGAAAGGTGGCTCGCCGGTGAGGATTTCGTAGAGCACGCAGCCGAGTGAGTAGACATCGGAGCGGGCGTCGACCTTCTCACCGCGCGCCTGTTCGGGGGAAAGGTACTGGGCGGTGCCGATGACCGCGGCGGTCTGGGTGACGTTGTTGGCGTCGGCGAGCGCGCGGGCGATACCGAAGTCCATCACCTTCACGGCGCCGGACTTGGAGATCATGATGTTGGCAGGCTTGACGTCGCGGTGGATGATGCCGTGCTGGTGGCTGAAATTCAGCGCCTGGCACGCGTCGGCAATGATCTCGATGGCGCGCTTGGGC
This sequence comes from Arthrobacter sp. SLBN-53, assembly GCF_006715585.1. Lineage (NCBI taxonomy): Bacteria > Bacillati > Actinomycetota > Actinomycetes > Micrococcales > Micrococcaceae > Arthrobacter > Arthrobacter sp. SLBN-53. The sequence continues at coordinate 2,905,110 of NZ_VFNN01000001.1, read as the reverse complement.
TCCATGGGGCCCTCGGTGTGCACGATATCGCGCAGCGTCACCCCGTCGACGTACTCCATGACGATGTAGGGCAGGGGACCGTTGGGGGTCTCGGCCTCGCCGGTGTCGTACACCGCCACGATCGCCGGATGGTTGAGCGCGGCGGCATTCTGGGCTTCGCGGCGGAAGCGCAGATAGAAACTCGGGTCGCGGGCCAGGTCGGCGCGTAACACCTTCACCGCCACGTCACGGTGCAACCGGGTGTCGCGGGCGATGTGAACCTCGGACATGCCGCCGAACCCGAGGATCTCACCGAGCTCGTAGCGGTCCGAGAGGTGCTGGGGCGTGGTCACGGGGTCTCACCAGGTGGTGATGCCGGCGGAACCCCGATGACGGTGGTGCTGGTGGAGGTCTCCTGCTGCACCGGATTGTCGCGCTTGTCCTGGGCATTCACCACGATCAGCACCGCGATGATGATGGCCAGCGCACCGAGCACACCGGCGGCCCACAGCAGCGCACGCTGGCCAGGGGAGAAGGTGCGTCGCGGTGGTGGCGGACGGTGACTGCCGGTACCCGCACGCGGTCGCGATGTGGTCACCGGCGGCCGGTACTCGGCGGCCGCGGCGGCGCGGGCCTGGGTGCCCGACGGGATCGCCGCGGGTGCGGCACGTCCGATGGTCGGCGCCGAGTTGGGGCGCGGTGGGCGGCGACCGGCGCGCACCGCGGCGACGGCGTCGGCGAACGGCCCACCCGAGCGGTACCGGTGGTTGGGCTCCTTGGCCAGCGTGATCTCGATGAGCTCGCGCACGTTGGGCGGCAGATCGGCGGGAAGCGGCGGCGGGGCCTCCTTGATGTGCTTCATCGCGACCGTCAGCGCGCCGTCGCCGGTGAAGGGGCGCTTGCCCGACAACGACTCGTAGCCGACGACACCGAGGGAGTACACATCGGATGCGGCGGTCGCGTCGCGGCCGAGGGCCTGTTCGGGGGCGATGTACTGGGCGGTGCCCATCACCATGCCGGTCTGGGTGACCGGGGCGGCGTCGACGGCCTTGGCGATGCCGAAGTCGGTCAGCTTCACCTGCCCGGTGGGGGTGATCAGGATGTTGCCGGGTTTGACGTCGCGGTGCACCAGGCCCGCGGTGTGCGCGACCTGCAGGGCGCGGCCGGTCTGTTCCAGCATGTCCAACGCGTGCCGCAGCGAAAGACGGCCGGTGCGCTTGATGACCGAATTCAGCGGTTCACCGTTGACAAGCTCCATCACCAGATAGGCGGTGCGGCCCTCGCCGGCGTCCATCTCGGTCTCGCCGTAGTCGTACACGCTGGCGATACCGGGATGGTTGAGCATCGCGACGGTGCGGGCCTCGCCGCGGAAGCGTTCCACGAACTCCGAGTCCTCGGAGAACTCGGCCTTGAGCACCTTGATCGCGACCTGGCGGCCGAGGCGGGTGTCCAGTCCCTCCCACACCTGGCCCATACCGCCGGTGGCGATCAGGCGCTGCAGCCGGTAGCGCCCCGACAGCGTCACTCCGACCCGGGCCGTCATGATCCCTCCCGGAGTGCGGCGGCTATGGTGGCGCGCCCGATCGGGGCGGCTACGGCGCCGCCGGTCGCGGACAATCGGTCTCCGCCATTCTCCACGAGGACGGCGACGGCCACCTTCGGGGCTTGGGCCGGCGCGAAAGCGATGTACCAGGCGTGGGGCGGGGTGTTGCGGGGATCGGTGCCATGCTCGGCAGTGCCCGTCTTGGATGCGATCTGCACGCCGGCGATGGCTCCCTTCTGCTGCGTCACCTGCTCGGCGCCCACCATCAAATCGGTAAGTGTAGCTGCGACCTGCGGTGACACCGCTCGTCGCTGTTCACTCGGAGCGGTGGTGGCGATGTTGGACAGGTCCGGTCCCTTGAGGGTATCGACCAGATACGGAGTCATGGTGACGCCGCCGTTGGCGATGGTCGCGGCCACCATCGCATTCTGCAGGGGGGTGACCGCGACATCGCGCTGCCCGATGCTGGACATCCCCAGCGCGGCGGCATCGTTGATCGGGCCGACGGTCGACTCGGCGACCTGCAGCGGGATGGCCGCCGGGGCGCTGTCCAGACCGAACGCCCGGGCGGTGGCCTTGAGTTTGTCGGCACCGGTGTCGATGCCCAGCTCGACGAAGGCGGTGTTGCAGGACCGGGCGAAGGCCTCGCGCAGCGGCGCGGTGGGGCCGCCGCCGCACGGGCTGCCGCCGTAGTTCTCCAGGGTGGCGGTGGTGTCGGGCAGCGCGATGCGTGGGGCCGCGGTGAGCTGGGTGTCCGGTGTGGCGCCGGCCTGCAGCGCGGCGGCGGTGGTGAGCACCTTGAACGTCGAGCCCGGGGGATAGGTCTCCGAGATCGCCCGATTGAGCAGCGGGGCGTCGGCGTCGTCACGCAGCTGTTCCCAGGCCTTGGTCTGCACCGCACCGTCGTGGCTGGCCAGCTGGTTGGGGTCGTAGGACGGTGCCGACACCATGGCCAGGATCTTGCCCGTCGACGGTTCCAGCGCGACGACGGCGCCCTTGCACGGGCCGTCGCAGCCGTTCTCCATGGCCTCCCAGGCCGCTTCCTGCACATCGGGTTTGACCGTGGTGTCGACGTTGCCGCCGCGCGGGTCCCGCCCGGTGAAGAAGTCGGCGAGGCGCTTGCCGAACAGCCGCTCGTCGGAGCCGTTGAGGATGGGATCCTCGGCGCGTTCCAGACCGCTGCTGGAGTAGCCCAGCGAGTAGAAGCCGGTGACCGGGGCGTAGGTCTGCGGTTTCGGGTAGGTCCGCAGGAAGCGGAACCGGCCGTCGGTGGACACCGAGTACGCCAGCAGTTCGCCGCCTGCGGTGATCTGGCCGCGCTGGCGGGAGTATTCGTCGAGCAGCACCCGCTGGTTGCGCGGATCGGCGCGGTAACCGTCGGCGGTGAACACCTGGGTCAGGGTGGCGTTGGCGAGCAACAGCACGACCAGTGCCATGAAGACGACGGAGAGTCGGCGCAGCGAGGTGTTCATGCTTTCCCGATCACCTCGGTGGACGCCGCGGCGATGGGGGCCGGGTTGGGCCCGGTGGTGGGTCCGATCGGTCGGCGCGCGGCGTGCGAGATGCGGACCAGGATGGCCAGCAGCACATAGTTGGCCAGCAATGACGAACCGCCGTAGGACATCCACGGGGTGGTCAGTCCGGTCAGCGGGATCAGCTTGGTGACGCCGCCGACGACGATGAACAGTTGGATCGCCAGCGTCGAGGCCAGCCCCGCGGCCAGCAGTTTGCCGAAGCTGTCCCGCACGGCGATCGCGGTGCGCAGGCCGCGGGTGATCAAGATGGTGTAGAGCATGAGAACGCCTGCCAGACCGACCAATCCGAGCTCTTCCCCCACCGCGGCGATGATGAAGTCGGTGGAGGCGGCAGGGACGGTGCCGGGTTGGCCGTTGCCGAGCCCGGTGCCGAAGATGCCACCGGTGGCGAAGCTGAACAGCGACTGCACCATCTGGTAGCCGGCACCGTCCGGGTCGGCGAACGGATCCAGCCAGTTCTGCACCCGCACCCGGACGTGGCCGAAGAGGTGGTAGGCCAGCACGCTGCCGACGGCGAACAAGCCGAGACCGATGATCACCCAGGCCAGTCGGTCGGTGGCGATGTAGAGCAGTACCAAGAACGAGGCGTAGAGCAAAAGCGAAGTGCCAAGGTCCTTTTCGAAGACCATGACACCGACCGAGGCAATCCAGGCCACCAGCAGCGGGGCCAGGTCGCGCGGCCGGGGCAGATCGACACCCAGGACGTGTTTGCCCGCGTTGGTGAACAATTCACGCTTGGAGACCAGGACGGCGGCAAAGAAGGTCAGCAAGAGGATCTTGGAGAACTCGGCGGGCTGGATGGAGAAGCCTTCGAACCGGATCCAGATCTTGGCGCCGTTCTGCTCGGAGAAACGGGCCGGCAGCAGCGCCGGAATCACCAGCAGCACAAGGCCGACCAGGCCGCAGGTGTATCCGTAGCGGGCCAGCATGCGGTGATCGCGCAATACCGCGAGCACCGCGGCGAAGGCCGCCACCCCGACCAGCGTCCACAGCATCTGCTGGGCGGCGTTGCCACCGATGCTGTCCTGGTCGAGTTCGCGTTGGGCCAGGTCGAGCCGATGGATCATCACCAGGCCCAGCCCGTTGAGCAGCGCGACGACGGGTAGCAGCAGCGGATCGGCGTAGGGGGCATAGCGGCGGATGGCCAGATGGGCTCCGCTGAACAGGGCCAGATAGGCCAGCGTGTACTGGGCCAGATCCCAGTTGACGCCCTGCTCCTGGTTGGCCTCCACGATCAGCAGCGCCACGGTGGTGATGACCGCGGCGAAGATCAGCAGGCCCAGTTCGGCGTTGCGCCGATTCGGCAGGGGAGGGGTGAGCGAGACCGGTGACTGAGGCTCAGTGCTCATGACGCGGTCCGGCAATTGGTGCCCGGCTCCGGCGGTGAGGGCGGCAGAGCCGTGACGGTCGGGGAGGGGGCCGGCGGGGGAGTGGTCGCGGGCGCCGCGGGCGGGGTGGATCCGCCGGCGCGAGGTGACACCGCCGGATCCGGCGCGTCCGCGTCGTCCTGGTCGGCGGGGGCGGGCTGACCGGTGCGGGTCGTGGTCGAGGGGGCCGAGGTGGCCGGTCGAGGCGCGCCGGAGGTGGGTGCCGCCGCGGTGCCCGTCGGGGCAGCCGGCCTGGAGGCGGGCGCCGGGGTGGGCCGCGGGGTGGGAGTCGGTGACGGGGTGGCCGTCTTGGTCGGCACCGTGCAGATGGGCAGCAACGAGGTGCGCGACAGTTCGTTGATCTGGCGGATCGCGTCATCCAGGGTGCCCGACGGCAGTCCCGCGGCCACCTGGGCGCGTTCGGATTCCCGGATGTCGTCGACGCCGAGCAACTGGCAATCGAGGGCGTCCTTGGATTGGCCGAAGCTGATCAAGGACAGTTCGTTTCGGGAGTTCAGACACCCGACCAGGAACGGTTCCTGCAGGGGAAGGCCCAGAAAGGAGCCCTGCACACCGCGCATGATCGCGACGGTGCCGTCCTCTTCGCTGACGTAATAGTTGTTGCGAATGATCTCGCGGGCGATGGCCAGCCCCGCCACCACTACCAGGAGGACCACCACGGCGGCGATCAGCATCCGGCGCTTGGAGCGGGGCGGGCGTTGCTCTTCGGGTTGGGTGACAACCCTTTTGGGCTGGTTGCGTTTGGGGTTGAATGCCGACGCCCGGCCCGCCGAGGTGTTCGGCGGTGCGGTGTCGTTGTCCTCGCCCGAGACCGCGCCGGCCAGGATGGGCTGGGTCTGGCCGTAGTCGTAGTCGACGACGTCGGCGACCACCACGGTCACGTTGTCCGGCCCGCCGCCGCGCAGCGCGAGTTCGATGAGCCGGTCGGCGGCATCGGTGACATCGGGGATCTGCAGCGCCTCGGCGATGGTCTCCTGGCTGACCGGGTCGGACAGGCCGTCCGAACACAGCAGGTAACGATCACCGACGCGGGCTTCCCGCATGATCAGGGTCGGTTCGACCTCGTGACCGGTGAGTGCCCGCATGATCAGCGAGCGCTGGGGATGGCTGTGCGCCTCCTCGGCGGTGATGCGTCCCTCGTCGACCAGGGTCTGGACGAAGGTGTCGTCCTTGGTGATCTGGGTCAGCTCGCCGTCGCGCATGAGGTAGCCGCGTGAGTCGCCGATGTGCACCAGGCCGAGGCGGCCGCCGGCGAACAGGATGGCCGTCAGCGTGGTGCCCATGCCCTCGAGCTCTGGGTCGGCTTCCACATGCGCGGCGATGGCCGAGTTGCCCTCGTGGACGGCGACATTGAGCTTGTTCAGCAGGTCGCCACCGGGTTCGTCATCATCGAGGTGGGCCAGCGCGGCGATCACCAGCTGTGAGGCGACCTCACCGGCGGCGTGGCCACCCATCCCGTCGGCGAGGGCCAACAGGCGGGCACCGGCATATACCGAGTCCTCGTTGTTGGCGCGCACCAACCCGCGATCACTACGCGCTGCATAACGCAATACGAGTGTCACGGGCGCAGCTCGATTACCGTCTTGCCGATCCGTACCGGCGTTCCCATCGGAACCCTTACCGCCGTAGTCACCTTCGCCCTGTCAAGGTATGTACCGTTGGTCGATCCTAGGTCCTCGACGTACCATTCCGAGCCCCGAGGCGACAGCCTGGCGTGCCGTGTCGAGGCGTAATCATCGGTGAGTACCAGCGTGGAATCGTCGGCGCGACCGATCAGCACCGGCTGGCTGCCCAGCGTGATGCGGGTGCCGGCAAGGGCGCCCTCGGTGACGACCATGTGTTTGGCGATGTGTCGCCGTTCGCCGCGGGGCAGCAACGGCCCGCGCAGGGCAAGGCCGCGACGCACCATCACCGCGCCGGTCGGCGCGTAGATATCGGTGCGCAGGATGCGCAGCACCGACCAGATGAACAGCCACAGCAGCAGCAGGAATCCGACGCGGGTCAGCTGCAGAACTAGCCCCTGCATCTGACGTCCTCTCCATCGCGGTGCGCTGTCGCGGACACGATACTGGGACCGCTGACGATGCGTCGACGAAGCGTGCCGCCCGAGGCCGGACCGTTACGCCATGGCGTCCGCCGGCGCGACCCCGTCTTCGGCACCCGGTGGATCAGTGGACCCGGACGATGATCTCGGAATGACCCAGCCGGATGACGTCACCGTCGGCGAGCTGCCACTCCTGCACCGGGGCATTGTTGACGGTGGTGCCGTTGGTGGAGTTCAGGTCGGACAGCAGCGCGACCTGGCCATCCCAGCGGATCTCCAGATGCCGGCGCGAGACGCCGGTGTCGGGCAGCCGGAACTGGGCGTCCTGGCCGCGACCGATGACGTTGGCACCCTCACGCAGCTGGTAGGTGCGACCGCTGCCGTCGTCGAGCTGAAGGGTCACCTGCGCGGCAGCGCCGTAGGAACCGGCGTATCCCGCGGGGCCGGCGGGCTGCTGGCCGTAACCCTGCTGGCCATAGTCGGGCTGGCCATAGTCCTGCTGCCCGTACTCCTGCTGGCCGTAGTCCTGCTGTCCGTACCCGGCGGGCTCGCCGTAGCCGCCCTGGTCGGGGTATCCGCCCTGGGCGGGCGGCTGACCGTAGCGGCCGTAATCGGGCGCGGCCGGCGCGGCCGGCGGAGCCGAGTAGTCGGCACGGTCGTACTGCTGACCGCCGTAGCCACCCTGATCCGGGTAGGCCGGCGCGGCCGGCGGGCGGCCGTGAGAGCCGTAGCCCTCATCCTGGCGGGGGCGGCCGTAGTCGTAGTCGCCATATCCGGGCGGCGGTGCGCTCGGGGGCGCACCGGCGGGCTGACCGTATCCGGCCGGCGGCTGCTGCTGGCGGTAGCCCTGCTCGCCGTACCCGGCGGGCGGCTGGCCGTAGCCGGCAGGCGGGCGCTGTTCGTAGGACGGCGGCGGGTAACCCTGGTCCGGGTAACCGCCCTGCTCCTGGGAGTAGCCGCCTTGGCGCTGCGGGTAGCCCTGGTCTGGGTGGCCGCCCTGCTCTGGCGGGTAGGGGCCGCGCTGGTCGTCCTGCTGGCGGTACCGGTCGTCGTACTGCTCGTCGCCGGGCCGACCCTGTCCCTGGCCGCGGTAGCTCGGGTTGTCGGTCATCGCTGGTACTCCTGGTTCTGCGCCTGCCGCGCTTTTGCGTTCTGCTGGGGCGACGGGGTCGCCGGTGGTCGAGTCGGGGTTGACCGCTCCACGGGTGCGGAACTGGCCGGTGTGCAGGCTCGGCGATGGCGCAAACCTGACGACAACATCGCCATAAGTTTGCCACCCCTGGTCCTGAATGAAACCTGCCAGGTGGCGGGCAAACGTGGTCGATGTGCGGACCGGGTCTGCGCTCACCTTCTGATAGTCAGTCTCACTGAGAGTAATGACGTAGTCATTCGGAGCCAAGACGCGGCCACCGCCGACATCGCGGGCGTGGGCCTCGGCTTCCCGCCGCAGCAGAGCTTCGACCTCCTGCGGCACGATCGAACCGCCGAAGACCCGGGCGAAGGCATCACCGACCGTCGACTCCAGGCGTCGTTCGATACGGTCTGCCAACCCCATATCACCGCCCTGTCCGTCGTCCGATGCCGTCGTTGCGTGTCGCTCTGGCCACACTGCTCCCACGCATGTTATCGGCCTATGTGCGCAATACGTGACCAACGGATCTCTGAGAATCCAATAGCGCCAGGTCAGGGTGTTTCGGTCGGGCCGCTGTCCAGCCCGCGAGAGCGACGTTTTGGTGGTCTGCAGCCCGAAAAAAGCGCAAGAACGTCACTCTCACGGCCTGTTTTGGGTCTGGTGGGTCCGTGGTGATACTGTTGCGCGGTCATTCAGGGCGAGTGGCGGAATGGCAGACGCGCTGGCTTCAGGTGCCAGTGTCCTTCGGGACGTGGGGGTTCAAGTCCCCCTTCGCCCACAGTGCGGAGTTCTACGAACTCCAGGCACAAAGGTCACGAACCAGATATGGGTCGTGACCTTTATGTTTGGTGGCCAGGACGCGATTGAATTGCCCTGCGATGGGGCCGCGGGATTTCTGGCGCGAAGTCCCCCTCGGATCGTCGCGTGAAGAGACTCGTCTCGAACTGCAAAGTGGATCCTCAGCGTTGTTCGCGACTTGTCGGCGAGGTCCTATATACAGTTCCGTTCAGTTCAGAACGAGGAGTCGAGGGGGCTGCCGCCGTGATCACCGGTGAGTTGAAGAGCAAGGTCGACCGAGTCTGGGACGCCTTCTGGTCCGGCGGCATCTCCAACCCGCTGGAGGTCATCGAGCAGATCACGTATCTCCTGTTCGTCAGGCGGCTGGATGACCTGGAGACGCTGGAGGAGCGCAAAGCTCGCCTCGGCGCAGCCGGTGAGCTCCGTTTCGGTTCAGACCAACAAGAGCTCCGGTGGTCGCGCTTTAAGAACGAGGAAGCGGCCGTCATGTTTGCGACGGTCGGGGAGAAGGTCTTCCCGTTCCTCAGGACCCTCGGTGGAGACGGTTCAACCTACGGCGAGCATATGAAAGACGCCAGGTTCACCATCCCGACGCCGCAACTGCTCTCAAGGGTGGTTGATCTGCTCGACGAGATTCCGATGAACGACCGCGATACCAACGGCGACCTTTACGAGTACCTGCTGTCGAAGATCGCGAGTGCTGGCGTTAACGGTCAGTTCCGCACGCCCCGCCACATCATCAAGCTGATGGTCGACATGATGGCGCCGCAACCAACAGACGAGATCTGCGACCCCGCTTCCGGCACTGCGGGCTTTCTCGTGGCGGCGTCGGAGTACGTCCGTGAGCACTACCCATCCGTGCTCACCGATGCTGCGCAACGTAACCACTTCCACGCCAGTATGTTTCATGGCTACGACTTCGACAACACCATGCTGCGGATCGCCAGTATGAACATGCTGATGCACGGGATCGAATCGCCGGACATCCGCTACCGGGACTCATTGTCCGAGGGCGCAAGCGAGGATTCGGAGAAGTACACGCTGATCCTCGCCAACCCGCCCTTCGCTGGATCGCTCGACTACGAGTCGACATCTAAAGACCTGCAGCGGGTGGTAAAGACCAGGAAGACCGAACTGCTATTCGTGGCGCTGTTCCTGAAGCTATTGAAGCCTGGCGGGCGTGCGGCTGTCATCGTGCCCGATGGGGTGTTGTTCGGTTCGTCTAAGGCGCACAGGGATCTTCGGCGAATACTGGTGGAGGAACAGAAGCTCGACGGGATCGTGAAACTGCCGTCCGGGGTATTTCGTCCCTATGCCGGTGTATCGACGGCGATTCTGCTGTTCACGAAGACGAACTCCGGCGGAACCGACAATGTGTGGTTTTACGACGTTACCGCAGACGGATTCTCACTTGATGACAAGCGGAATCCTGTTGAGGCCAACGATCTTCCCGATGTGTTGAAACGGTGGGGCGAACGAACGAGCTCTGAACGTGAGCGAGCACGCACCGACCAGTCGTTCTGTGTGTCGAGGGATGACATCGTTGCGCAACAATACGACCTGTCACTGAACCGCTTCAAGGAGATTCTTCACGACGCCGTCGAGCACAGGGCACCTCTGGAGATCATCGCCGAGATAGAGAAGATCGAAGACGAAATCACTTCGGGTCTAGCGGATTTGAAGGCGATGCTGTCATGACCTGGCCAAAGGTGCCGCTCCACGAGGTTGCAGACATCGTTTCTGGAGCAACTCCCAAGACCGGAGTCGCGGAGTACTGGGACGGCGATATCCCTTGGGTGACTCCCGCCGATCTGAGCAGTTTGGAGGGCGCATTCATCGGGTCAACACCTCGGATGATTACTACCGCTGGGCTGGCGAGCTGTGCAGCGTCGGTTCTGCCAGAGCGGAGCGTCTTGCTTAGCTCGCGGGCACCTATCGGACATGTGGCCATAAATACCGTTCCAATGGCGACCAATCAGGGATTCAAAAGCCTAGTTCCACGTGCAGAAGTGGCGGTGCCTGGCTACCTATATCACTGGTTGAAAGCTAATACCGGTTACCTCCAATCTTTGGGGAACGGCGCCACATTCAAAGAGGTTTCAAAGGTGACGGTGGCCCGTATCGAGGTCCCCCTGCCGCCGCTCGACGAGCAGCGCCGTATCGCTGAGATTCTCGACCGCGCATCCGTACTGTGCCAGAAGCCAAGGACGATGCTCGCGTCATTAGACGCACTCATACAAGCGCAGTTCGTAGAGATGTTTGACGGCGAGTACGAGCAGAAGCCGATCTCTGACCTGTGTGAACTGTTGGTGGACTGCGTAAATAGGACCGCGCCGACGGTAGACGAGGAGACTCCGTACAAGATGCTTCGCACGACCAACGTGCGCCACGGCCGCGTCAACACTACCGACGTGAAATTCGTCAGCGCTGAAACATTCGAGCGCTGGAATCGGCGCGCAACTCCCCAGCGGGGTGACGTGATTTTGACGCGTGAAGCACCGGTGGGTGAAGCGGGCATCCTGAATTCTGACGACAGAGTTTTTCTCGGCCAGCGTCTCTTCCTATATCGAGTGGACCCTAAGCATCTGACACCCGAATTTCTGCGCGCTTGTTTCGACAGCCCACTCTTGAGGGCGCAGTTCGACCGGCTTGGCTCTGGTTCGACAGTCAAGCATTTGCCGCTACCAGCATGTCAAAATTTCCTCATTCCGTCACCGCCTATCGAAGTTCAAATTCAATACTCGGATTTCGTTCGAAGCGTCGCCAAGGTGGCTCAGTCGATTCGAGCCACATCCGTAAAGCTGGACGAACTCTTCGCCTCGCTCCGATCCCGTGCGTTTTCCGGTCAGCTGTGAGGTAGCAATGTCTAACTTCGTCTTCCTGCAGGCCATCGGTTGGCCGGAGATGCACGCCGACTGCTCACGGGCGGAGAGTTATGCCACCGGTGACCCGCGCTCGGCATGCTTCTACAGCCGCCGGACTGTCGAGCACCTTGTCGACTACCTGTATGACGTTCTTGCGCTACCGCTTCCGTACAAGAATGACCTGGCCGCCAAGATCAACGACCCGAAGTTCAAGTCGAAGGTCGGCATCGGGATCGCAACGAAGCTGAACCTGATCCGCAAGCTCGGCAACACCGCTGTCCACGATGCGCAGCCCATTCCGCAGCGGGCTGCATTGGATGCGCTTCACGAACTACACCACGTGATGCTGTGGGCGGCCTTCCGGTACTCGACTCAGCCGCAGGCAGTCCCAATGAACGCCGCCTTCAACCCGAAGATTGCGGCCAGAGCCGCGCCGCTGACGCGGCAGGAAGTCGCTCAGCTCGCCGCGAAGTTCGCCGCTCAGGATGCGGCCCATGCCAAGGCGTTGGCGGAGAAGGACGAACTGGCCGCGAAGAAGGATGCCGAGATTGCAGCGTTGCGCGAAGCGGTCAAACTGGCGCAGGCCACCAACCACCAGACCGACGACCGCAACTACAACGAAGCCGACACCCGCGATCGGTTCATCGACGTCATGCTCGCCGAGGCAGGCTGGCCCCTGACAGAAACCAAGGACCGCGAGTACCCCGTCGTCGGTATGCCCAGCGGCGACGGTAAGGGCTTCGTCGACTATGTGCTGTGGGGCAGCGATGGTCTTCCGCTGGCGATCGTGGAGGCCAAGCGCACCACCAAGAGCCCGCAGGTCGGCCAGCAGCAAGCCAAGCTGTACGCGGACTGCCTGGAGAAGATGACCGGGCGTCGGCCGGTCATCTTCTACACCAACGGATTCGAGCACTGGATCTGGGACGATGCCGGCGGCTACCCGCCGCGGGAGATCCAGGGTTTCTACGCCAGGGACGAGCTGGAGCTTCTAATCCAGCGCCGCGACACCTGTAAACCGTTGTCCGACATGCCGATCGACTCGGTCATCGTAGAGCGGCACTATCAACACCGCGCGATCCGCGCGATCGACGACGCGTTCACCGCCAAGGAACGCGAAGCGCTATTGGTGATGGCCACCGGATCGGGGAAGACCCGCACCGTCATCGCGCTGGTGAAGCAGTTGATGGAGGCCAACTGGGTCAAACGGGTCCTGTTCCTCGCCGACCGCACAGCCCTGGTCACGCAAGCTGCCAACGCGTTCAAGGCGCATCTCCCCGACGCGACCACCGTGAATCTGGTGACCGAGAAGATCACCGACGGCCGGGTGTACGTGTGCACCTACCCGACGATGATGAATCTCATCAACGACACCGACTCTGGCATCAGGAGATTCGGACCCGGTTACTTCGACCTCGTCGTCATCGACGAAGCCCACCGCTCCGTTTACCAGAAGTACCGGGCCATCTTCGACTGGTTCGACTCACTCCTCGTCGGCCTGACCGCCACGCCCAAGGACGAAGTCGACCACAACACCTACCGGCTGTTCCACCTGGAAGACGGTGTGCCCACTGACGCGTACAGCCTCGACGACGCGGTCAAAGAAGGCTTCCTGGTACCCGCGGTCGGGATCTCCGTCGGCACCAAGTTTCTGCGCCAAGGTATCCGCTATGCAGACCTCTCCGAAGAGGAGAAGGACGACTGGGACGCCCTGGACTGGGGCGACGAGGATCCACCCGACGAGGTGAGCTCCGAGGAGATCAACCGGTTCCTGTTCAACGAGGACACCGTCGACAAGGTGCTCGCCGAACTGATGAGCAAGGGCCACCGCGTCGCCGAGGGTGACCGGCTCGGCAAGACCATCATCTTCGCCAAGAACCAGGCCCACGCCGAGTTCATCGCACGACGCTTCGACATCCAATATCCGCAATACGCCGGAACATTTGCCCGCGTCATCACCCACAGCACGGCCTATGCGCAGTCGCTGATCGACGACTTTTCCGTCACCGACAAGGCGCCACACATCGCCATCTCGGTCGACATGCTCGACACCGGCATCGACGTTCCCGAAGTCGTCAACCTTGTCTTCTTCAAGCTCGTTCGGTCCAAGACCAAGTTCTGGCAGATGATCGGCCGCGGTACCCGCCTACGCCCCGATCTCTTCGGCCCCGGCAAGGACAAGCAAAACTTCTACGTTTTCGACTTCTGCGGCAACCTCGAGTTCTTCAGCCAGGACCTGCCCGGATCCGAAGGCTCATTTCAGAAGTCATTGAATCAGCGGTTGTTCGAGACGCGCCTCGGGCTGATCACCGCCATCGACCACGCCTGGCCGCCCTCGCAGCCGGAACCCGAAGAGGGGCAGGGCACCGAGACCGAACGAGGATTGCGGGTCGATGTCGCGTGGTCGCTCCATCGGGCGGTCGCGGGAATGAACCTGGACAACTTCCTGGTGCGACCCCACCGCAGGCTGGTTGAGCAGTACTCGCAATGGCCGGCCTGGATATCGCTGACGCCCGAGGTTGCCGGCGACGTTGCCGAACACCTCGCCGGGCTGCCATCAGCCCATAAGGACGACGACGAGGACGCCAAGCGCTTCGACATGCTCGTCTTGCGCCGGCAATTGGCCCAACTCGAAGGCGATGCTGTCGCGGCCGAACGGCTACGCGAGCAGATCCAGAACATCGCGACTGGCCTGCTCAGCCAGACAGCAATCCCGTCGGTAAAGGCACAGCAGGTGCTTCTCGAAGAGGTCGGTGGGGATGAGTGGTGGGTCGACGTCAGCCTGCCGATGCTCGAATCCGTACGGCGCAAGTTACGCGGGCTGCTCCGATTCCTGGAGAAGGTGAAACGGAATCAGGTCTATACCGACTTCGCCGACGAACTCAGCGAAGCCACCCTCGTTGATCTCCCAGGGATCACGCCCGGCACCAACTGGGAGCGTTTCCAGGCCAAGGCCCGCGCGTATCTCAGGCAGCACCAGGATCACGTTGCGCTGCAACGGCTACGACGCAACAAGCCCTTGACCGCCGATGACCTCGCTTCGCTGGAGCAGATGCTTATCGAGAGCGGCACCGGCGAGCGAGCCGACATCGATCTGGCCAAGGAGCAGTCGCACGGCCTGGGATTGTTCGTACGGTCGCTGGTCGGGCTGGACCGCGAAGCCGCCGCCGAAGCCTTCGGGGCATACCTAGATGGCGCTCGATTCAATGCGGACCAGATCCGCTTTGTAAACCTCATTGTCACCGAGCTGACAGCCAACGGGTTCATGGAACCCGTGCGGCTCTACGAGTCGCCGTACATCGACCACGCGCCGACCGGGCCGGACGATATGTTCGAAGAGGCCGATGTCGCCAACATCGTGGCCATTCTAAATGCCGTGCGGGACAACGCGGCGCCATGGGGCGGTGCCGCGTGAATGGCCCACCGTCAGCCTGACCGGCGTACGTGCAGTGGGCCGAAGACGAGTTGTCGCCGAACAAGCGCCGCCCCCAATGTGCGGTCTGTGCTCTTCGCCGCGAGCGTCACGTGCGGCAGCCATGCTGGCGAGTGCTGTTGCACTACTGAGGAAGATTGCATGAAGTGTTCAGGATCGGGTATTCCATTGCGCTTCAATAAATGCAGAAATGAGTGACGACACCAATCTCGCAACTCTAACAGGGTTGCTTCCGGAGCTATCCGTAATACGGAGAATGTGTGGCCATCGCTCTCCAATAGATCAGCAGAGATTATTTCGCCCTGGTACGTCAGTCGACTACGTTGCGTGCATTGCCGCAAATAAGTGACCATTCGCGCTTCATAGGCATCAAGGGAAACCCCTGAAATGGCGGCTACCTCGGCGTATAGCTCGCGTGATTTACCTATATGGAAAACTGTTAGGTGGAGATCCTCAAATGATAGCGAGGCATCACGCAGTTCATCGGCAATGACCTCCTTGCTGATGACGTCGCACTGCAGCACAAGGCGTTTCGAGCCTAAGAAGGTAACTTTCACATCGCTATGCGCTGGCTAGTCTGCCATCAGCTGAGTGAGTCCGGCGTGTACGAGATACATCGGCCATCGCTTCGGCGGTCACTTCGGCATCTTTGATGGAGCGGATAACCATGTTATATGCCGCTGAGTAGGTGTCACCATATGCTTGGACTGTATCTCGACGCTCCTGCACTTCCGCCGCCATCTTGGCGAGGCGGCCAGCCAATTCTTTAAGAGCTTGGATGTTGGCATCCATTTCTGCTTCGGTCATATGAATCTCCTTACTAGTGGTGTAAAAGCGCTAGACGATGCAATATTCGTAGAGAGGTGAACTGGTTCTCCCCGTCGCCGCGAAAAGCTGTACGAATGTTTCATGAAACTTGAAGGCCGCATTTTGTTGAGCGGTCCAAGACTCTTCGTTCGATAAGGAGGTCAAAAGTTCGTCTTCCGGTTTAGCGACGAATGCCAAGTACTGGTCGTAGCCTTCGAGCACTTGGTGCGCCAAGTTTGGAATGTCTGGATCGTCGGCATGACGGCTAGAAACACTAAAGATGCGGTCGATCGGCAAAGAGGTGAACACTTCCAGCGCATCTGCTCGGTTTAGCCCGTCGGCTCCAGAGCGATCGACCAGATCGAGGAGGGTTGAGTACACGCCCAAGAGCTTTGAATATCGGAGCTTCAGGTTGTCCAGACGTCGCTTCGGAGTGGAAGCATATCCTTGCTCCTTAAGCCGCCTATTAAGGTGTTCGAAATTCAAGCACAAAACACCCCACCATCGTCGGATGTCATTAGTAAGCATTATGGGTAGGAAATGGTCTTCTGGGTTGGCGCGATCCCAGTACGATGTGAGAACCTCATTACGCGCGAGATTGTAAGCTTCGACGTTTAGCAGGGGGCGGCTATTCATTAACAGAAGTAAGCGAGCTGTGAATGAATTAGAGAAGTCATCACTCGGTGCGCCGATCTCTTCGAGCATCTGTTGAAATGAGTGGACGCGGATAAATTCGCCACCGCGGGAGAAGGGCCTAAAGTTACAGCTAATTCTCAGTTCATCAAGAGCCGAAATGAGACGAGCCTTTTCAATTGCGTTTAGCGCGTCGTGTATTTGGTCGCCATCGACGGAGGTAGGCAAGTGATCGATTATGAACAGATCGAGATCACTGACCGAAGCGGCTTCGCCTCTGGCCACAGATCCGGTTACATATATACAGGCTCGGTCCGAGATATGAAGTGTGTCGCGGTCCGCGTGCTGAAGCTTCGGCCAGACGAGTTCGGCCGCAACGCCCAGGGCAATCCATTTGTCGTTCGTAACCTTGCGTCGTCGAGCTAGCTCTGGATAGCGCGACGAGTCGATGGGTGTGGCAAAAGGCTCAGACAGGACGTTGCTTGTCACATCTCAACCAGTCGGACAGGCGTGCTGATCACGTGACCCATGTTACTGATGATGCGCCTGGTACTCCTGAATTCAGGGTAGAACGCAGCTGAAGTCATGGTTCGTCGTTCCATGACGATAGTTGTACAACTCGCCGGTGACACTCTGCCGAGCATTAGTCCATCCTCCTCGATAGCCAGCAGCTGTGCATTAGCAATCTACGGTGTGACCTTATAGTAGCGCTCTTAATAGAGCGTTACTATAAGGTCCGTGTCGCGCCAAAAGCTGAGCTCGGACGAGTGGGCTATGGCGAGTGAGACGCTTCGCCAACTGATAAAGCGCGTCCGAAGTGAACGGCGGCTGTCGCAGGAGGAACTAGCCAGGCGTAGCAGCTTGTCCTTGCCAGCGCTCCGCAAGATAGAACGCGGGACAACGGCGGAACCAGGGATCTTCACCGTGCTCGCGATTCTGCGAGCCTTGGACCTGTCCGTCAGTGAACTAGAAGGGCTCAATGTAAGCCGAAGCCAACAAGACGCGGAGAGTTAAGCTTGGAACCCGAGGAAGGCCCGACCGCTGGGGTTCCGGGTCATGAACTACTCGTGCCAGCGGTTGCAGCATCGATAAGTCGTGACGAAGTCGATCACGACGACCTTTGTGCCGATCAAGTGGCGTCGCCGAGATCGTTGATCTGCGAGCATCGCTCCACGAGTGCGCTCAGTCGTGGGTGGTTGAGCAGAGCGTCGAGCACCTTGGCCTCGGGAACACCGAGTTCCTCCAGGGCAACCAGATAGGTTACGAGGTGAACCGACTCGGCGACCGGATGAAGTTGAAAGCTGTCACTGTGCGGGCGCCACGCATGGGTTCCGCCATGTGCAACGTGGTTGCGTGCCCACACCGCCCAACTTGCCCAATGAGCGACGTCGAGGCCGAGTGCCGCCTGAACCTCAGGGGCGAGCCTGTCGTGCAGTGCCTGCAGTCGGGTGTTCAACGTGACGTTGCTTCCGCCGCCGAGGCACCAGCGGTGGAAGCCCTCGGCTGCGGCCAACGCCTGGCTCACGTATTCCTCGACGATGCGTGATGAATGTCCGCAGAGGCCCACGACGACGCTCCATGCATAGCTTGACTGGAGACTGTCGGTGAAGCGTTGCCGCGTCTGAAGGTATGCCTCGAGTGTGACATCGGCGAGGGTGAACACGATGGCCGTCGGCTTGTGCGGATCATCGGGACGAGCAGTTCGGCCGGTATGCATCAGCAGGGAGATACTGTCATCGCTGGCGGTCTGAAGAGAGATCTTTGAGGTACCGCAGGACTCGAATGTGGCCAGTTGAACGAGGTCGTCGACGGCTGGCTTCCGATCCGCGAAGTCGGCCACCGACCCAGGTACTTTGTCCGGCAGCTCAATACAGGCGTGAGCACTGACCTGTAGAAGAACCTGTGGGCCGCTGCGGAGGTTGGTCGTCATCATGTCGAGCTTCAGGCCCGGCATGGCCTCTGTCGCTGGACTTATCCATGGTCGCGTCGCGGTGGTTGCGATCGCATACGACGCGTCTGAGGTGTCAGCTCGCGCGTACTCAGCTCGGTAACCGCCGACGACAGGGAGAATGTACGGGGTCAACAGTGTGCCGTCGGGCTGCTTTTCACCCGGATTTTCAAGTTCCAGTCCTTCGATTGTGGCCCACTGCGGTGCGCAGAACCTACCGTCGTCGGTGAGGTAGTAAAGCTCATCGATGGTGATGGTGGCTTTGACCAATGCCGGTTCCTGCGGGCTGATGATGTGCGCCCCGACGCACATCCACGAGGAATGCCAGAACTCTTCACGCACTGCGCCGTCAAAGCCTGCGGTGTGACTGCCCCGCTGAGCGTCCCAGACAGAAATGTGTTTTCCAGCAACTGTTTCACCGTAGACGGTCCCCGGCCGCACGTCGCCCACGAAGTTAGTAGCGACCCGTCCGCCGGTCGGATTCCGGCGGATCTTGGGTCCCGGAGAGAAACCGCCGATCAGCTCCAGGGTTGCACCGTCGTCCGGTTCCCAGGTCAGCACTCCCGGCACACGGTTGCTGGGATCCTCGGGGAGGTAGAACCAACCCGTGATCCGTTGCGGCTCAGACTGTCTCATGACCGGCCTCCGCCTGCTGTAGAGTGATCATCGGAATGGGTTCCCCCATTGCTGGTGCAGGTAGGCCGTATCGGTCTGCCCACAGCGACACCGTCGGGTCCAGATGGTCGGGGTAGTTCTTGCGGCGCACTCGGGCTCGGGCGGGGTGCGTCGCCTGGGCCTCGTATAGCGCCACCGCGCACTCGGTCATGATGACCGCCGCGGCAAGACTCTCAGCGAGTTGGGTGAGGACGTTCTCTTCGGTGCCAAGATAGGCGGTCATCCATTTGTATCCGTGTACGAAGCTCGAACCGACGGTGTAGAAGCGCTCGGCCCCGATCGACATCCCGTGCGGCAATCCGTCGGCATCAGTGATGTGCGGGGGAGGATTCTGGTCGATCCACTCCCCGGCCCAACGGACAAAGAACTCATAGTCTGAGGGCGGCCGCTGTCGGGCTGCCTTCGGTAGCGACGTCAGGAAGTTCAACCGCTCACGAAATTGCTGCTCTGTCTCGGCGAAACTCTGGCGCGCGGCGTCGCGGCGCTCGTCAGTGCGCACCTCGAGAAAGCGCGTCTCGACGGCGATGTACTTCTTCTGGTAGCCGATCTCGCGCTCGGTGTAGCCCAGTGAGCGAGCGCGCCGGACGGCGCGGTTGGGGTCGGCGAGAAGCCAGATAGTCTTGGCGGCGCTCTCGATGGCGCTGCGGCACAGGATCCCGGTCGACAGTGTGCTCGTGCGCTTCTGCTCCAACGATGCCCCAACAAGACACTCGGCCGCGTTCATCACAGGAAACCGCGCCGTCGAGCTGACGAAGTTCGCGCCAAGCTCGGGTAAGCAGGGTCTGTCATCGAGGTCGAGGCTGCTTCCCCTGTCCGGAACAAAACGGGACGAATCCAGGGGCTTGCTGCTGCCATCGGCACGGACCTGGTGGAGCAGCGCCCACTCGCCGATCCGCCACGCCCGAGCGGCTCGGTCGGCGTTACTCCACATCAAGACCGCCATCCGCAGAAGGCGCTCCCTCGGGTCGGTCGTCACAGCCAGCGAGGGTATTCCCCGGCTGTGACACGCCTCGCCCACTGCGGCAAGCGGGTATGCCATGAGGTCGGTTCGGGTAGCGCACATCGCGGACCCGGGCCTCCAGCCCTGCAAGCCGCATCGCGCTCGGTGTCGGCGCCAAACGTGTTCTGTCATTCTTCTACCCCTCGGCGCGGGTCTCTCCGTGGCCATTCCGTGCGCCGCGCGGTCGGCAGTCGCGCTCGCCTTACTTGCTTTTCGCCAAGCATCCCGCCTGGATCAAGCGCCAGCACGACAGCGCACTCGCACAGGGAGTTCGTCCACAGTTTGGCCGACGCGATCCGGTGGGCATTTCACGGTGCTTCCCCCGGGGTCTTGGGCCCACGTGCGCTGGAATGGCCGACGTCAACGCAACGGACTGACCAACGGCCGTGACACCATCTTCGCGTCACTCACCACAATTAGCTAAGTGCCGCTTCGATGGTCGCTACATGGATCGCGGACGTCGTGCCCGACTCGGTCTTGGTCCACGCTCCAGCAGGAATCCTCGGGCCCATCGAACAATTCGGCTATGTCGGGCCATGTCCGCCACTCGCGTGATGTCGGAGGCGTTTCGGACGCCACGTCCCCGCCTCCTTCTGACTTAGCCCGTGACCGCCTCAACCGATACCCAGAGTAGCGGCGTAGGTGACGGCAATGCCGACGTCGCGCCGGTGACGGGTTTCGGAACCTGGACCACGAAGTCGGCGACACCCCGAATACTGTGGTGCAGGTATGGCATCTGGTAGACAGCGACGTCGCAGTCCCCGTCGAACGGGTTGCCGGACCGCCGGACATATGCCTCGAAGGACTCGCCGGTCGCCTTGTCAGGCATCTGCACGATCTTCTTGCCCTGCAGGGCGTAGTCGTCCAGGCACTGCCGCTCGGGCTGGTAAATCCTTGGTACACAACAAGTCTGCGAAGGATCCGAACACCGACTCCGGCCGCACCATGATCCCGTCGTCCACCCGGCCGCGCAAGGTCAGATAGTGCGGGCAGTCCAGCCACGCCGTCACCTTCGACGGCGTGAGAACGCGCTGCGAGAAGTGGGTCCGGATCAATGGCGCTTCCTGGACAGCAAGGCCTCCCAATGTCTCCACTTCCAAGTCATCGCAGCACCAGACGCAGGCTGACAACGGATACGACACCGCCGATCTGATTGACAGTCTGATTGGGTCCCGCGTGCGCCGCGACGCATGGTGGTTCAAGCAATGGCTGCCCTGCGCCGCTGCGTCTACTCGGCATCGAAGATCGCTGACACACGTTCGCATACGGTCTGCCATTCGCGATCGAGCACACCAAGGATGTCTTGTTCGACTTTTGCCTGATTGTCCTCGCCGAACCATGAATTCTGCCGCCGTGCGACTCGGTCGCGGTAGCCGGCCCCCAGACCCCACTCGCCGCTCAGTTGCGCCCAAAGCACCTGTGCTCGCTGAAGTTCCACGGTGTATAGGGCGCCCCCCGCCACCTGCATCTTCTTGAGGAGTTCGTCATAGGATTGATCCATAAGGCGAAGCGCTTGGGTGAGAAGTTCGGATGCCTCGGGATGAGTGCTGAGCAAGTTGCTGCAGATCCCTTTGAACTCCGTCCTCCAATCGCGGAGCGAGGCAACTGCCACACGCCGAGCGCCGAAGCCGAGTTGATGCGAGTAGCTCAGCGAGTACCATTCGCCTTCGCGCTTGATAGCTGCGTTGAGCGTGCTTGCGTGCGCCTGGCGAATTTCTGCCATCAGCAAGTCATGTACGTGACCGGTAACCGGAGGAGGATCGACGTGGTTCCGGAGCCAAGTCTCGACCTGTCGGCTTGCCTCACGTTGAACCTCGATGACCTGCTGCATATCAACGTTCGCCAGTAGTTCGTTCGCGCTGGCTATGACGGCCCGAAGGTCGCGGCGGAAGCCGTCACGCGTGCTCTCCACCCGCTCAAAGACGAACGACTTCAGCCGCTGTGGATCATCCGAAAAGGAGTTAAAGAACTCGATGGGAAGTTCTTCCATGTCGTATGGCGATAGGGCGGTTCGCACCTGTTCCCCCTTGAGTTCGTATCCCTCCTCGTCAGATTCGGCGCGAATGCCGGCTTCGTCTTTTACTGCAAGCGCTTCGCTAGGGCGCGCCAGAATGAGAACTCCCGCATGTGAGTCGACTTGCGGATTTCCGATCGCGCGCGCTCGCTCGAGGAGATGTTGGACCGACTGCTCGGGGGCGTCGTTGAAGCCTGAGCACAAAACTGACACCGTGTGGCTGTCGAGCAGGTGCTCCTCCAGATCGGCCCGTGCAATCAGCTGATCTATTCCCCGGGTGTCGACGATATCGATGGTGAGCTCGCCGGCATCCATCAGCTCCGGAACGATGAGGTCGACACGCCGAGGAAGCGAGAACTCAGCGTGACGCCCGTTGTTGATCTGCTCGAAAGTTTCTCTCAGCCACTCCAGCGGTCGCTTGGATGACGTGGGTTCGAACCAAATCTCCCGGCGGTCACGACGCGGCAACTCCATCAAAGACAGAATCTCGACGACTAAATCACGCGACGAAGGCAGCTGTGCCGCGAGATCCTTCGCAGGGTCCGTACGAATAGGCTTGCCGTTATCGTCTTTTCGTCGGCGAACCCTTAGTCCGCTCATGTTCCTGATAGCCCGCTCGATCTCCCGAGGAACAGAGTGCAGAGTGTCACCATCGCCAGCACCGGCCTCTGACTCATCCATGCCGCGCCGCAACTGGTCGGCAAAGTCGGCGACATCAGCGCGGATTTCCTCTGTCGTCCGCGGCGTGACGATAACCCCGTACTCGGGGCCGGCTTTGAGACTCACCTCGCAGACGGTGACGCCGCCGCCGCCCGTTTCGAGCACCGGAGCCGACTGCCCGTCTCCCGTGTCAACTTCGAGCCCCGTCGCCTTGCAGATGGCGGTGGACTTGCCGATGCCGATCGCACCGAGAAATGCAACGTTGTGCTGTCGTCGGCGAATTCGTTGAGCGGTCCGTCGGATGTCGGCCTGGTATTCATTTATCCGCTTTAGGAAGGCCGGCCGGATTTCTTCGTCGGAAGCCTGCGCGTCGAGTTCCTCCATCACCTGTTCGGCATCCCACAGAAGTTGGTGGTCCGCGTGGTCAAGCGGCGGGGCCGGGAGGTGCTTCCACTGCCTCGTGACGATTCCAGCCAGTGCCGCGGACTCCGGTGTCCCGATTGCGGACAGGACGTCGGCAAGTTCGCCATCCGCGAGTTCGCGTTCCCCCGCCTCGACTCTCGACAACACGGCCGGACTCCAAGTAACCCGTCGTGCCAACTCGGACTGCTTCAGGCCTGACTTCTCACGCAACTGAGCAATTCGACGCCCGAGGGCGTTTGCGCCAACGTCTGCAGTACTCACCAATACGCCCCATCTAGTTGATAGCTTGCAACAATGATGCAGCAAGCTTTCGCGCTAATCAAGAGTTTATTGCGAAACGTTTCATATGCTGAGCGTGAGGTGCACGGGCGTCTCTATAGCCTGCGTTGAGCGGTGGGCGCCGTCGGAGCGGCCGCACCGATGTGGTGGGGCCATCGGTGCGGTGCGGTCGACCTGATCGGAGCGCTCATTACAGGTCCGATACACCACCCGGCCACCATGGGCCCTAGTTGGCCCAGGGGCGGTTACTCCAGTCCGACGGCAGGTGCGCGCTGATTTGATCGGTGAGTAGGTCGCGCCGGGCGCGCCGGACAGGTGCAGCCATTCCGGTGAGCTCGCGGTCGTAACCGGGGTGATCTGGCCGCGCTCGTTGGTAGTGGACGAGGTCGCCAATCACCGTGGCCCCGGGCGGCGGCATTCTCACTAATCCCGGCGCGCGCCGCGGCCGGCTTGAGACCAGCACGGCGGATAGCCGTCTGGCGGTGGGCGCCGCCTGGTCGACCCCTTGGGGTGCGGTGCCGAGGTGGTCCTCGTCCGTCTCGCACACTTGTCACTCCTGCAGGCGAGACTGGCGCGTATGACGGACACCGAACGACAGTGGCGGCATATCTGCGAAGTGTGCGGGGTGGAGGAGATCCTGACCCCGGCCGAAGCGTTCGATCTCGGGTGGGACTTCCGCCGCGTATGGGCCAGTTCGGTGTCGTCGGGCCCCGATGTTGTCCTCGATGTCCGAACGTGAGAACGGTGTGGTGGGCTCTGGCGATCGATGGCTACACCGAGGACATGCTGACCGACATGCAGCGGGCTACCGTCAGGCGTATCGCCGGTGAACCAGATTTCGTTGCCTTGGTTGATGATTGAATGGAATCGTCAGATCTGGCGACGAACGCACCTGTGTGTCCCGTCCTGGCTCTCGCCGCTGTCGATGCGTCAGCGTCGGCGACACGCGCGTAAAATGTTGTTTGCGAGGGGTTCTCCTAGATGTAGCTGGATGTTTTGATTTGCACTGTCGAGGCCGTAGGCAGGAACTAGCGGCGGTCGCGAGTTCGATCAACCCTGAGGCATTGCTTGCTTTCAGAAGGTCGAAATATGTTGTCCAACAACGGGTATGCGCACAGAGCGCGTACATATGATGGAATCATAGCCTGATCAGGGACCATCTTCGTCGCCACGGCGCCTGGCTTTCGAAGTTCACCACATACGGTGAACTTTCACGCCAACTACTGCGAGAAGGACCCAACAGCAACATGTTTAGCGTGATGGGTCGGTTAATCTACGTCCGGGAATCTCTCGACAAATCTCCGGGACCCTCGATGGGAGTTGCGATGGGCAAGCCGCGGAACGGGCGCCTGTCACGGGTGCGAGTCGAGTTCAGCCTGCCGCCGGCACTCGCCGAAGCCGTCTACACGTATGCGGACTCCGCCGACATCACGTTGTCGCAGGCCGGCGGGGAACTCCTGAAGCTGGCGCTGAGCCAGCGCGGAACCGATCGTAGCGAGCCAATTGGAACTGAAATGAATCCTGTTGTCTATGTGGTGAAGTCGGGTGGTGCAGCGACGACGTAGTGCCGGAGCAGTAACGGCATTTCCCGCGGCATACGCCAAGCTGCTGGCTACGCCCGCGACTTCTTGATCACCGGCTCTGGTACCTCGCAAACCATTCAGGGGAGAGCCCTGCCCTGACAGCCGCGATTTGGACGGTCCTTCGGCTGTTAAGGGCTGCCTGCCCGTATCCGCCGGTGGACTACCCTCCCATCGGTACCGCCCGGCGGGGATGGAATGGGTCAGGTCGTCAGCCGCTACCTAGTGTCAGGATGGATGCATGCAGTGGGCACCAGTTCCGCTTGAGTCGGGAGTCAGTGAATGCGCGGGTCTGCCCTCATCGCCGGCTTGCCAAGGTTTCAATGACGGGCTGACGCTTTGGCTAGTTGGCATTCCCGCAGTGGTGTTGTGGTTTGTTTTAGCCGCGTGCGCCACTGCCGGTATCGCCCGAGTGGGCTCAGGCCGCAATGCCGCGTGGTGGGCCGTCGTGTGGTGCTTGCCGATAATCGGTGCGGTCTCCTGGTATGTGTACCGGTTGACCGCCCGCCTACGACGGCCGGTAGCAACCGACCAGCTCGGACGAAACCCCCAAGACAGAATCTGAGTCGAAACACCGCTGCCGCACGCCTTGAGTTCGCTGGTCATGTAAACCTCCGGGATTCAGCACAGTGCCGCCGCATCCAGAATGCCTCCAGCATTCGGCGTCCTGGTCTCACAGGACGGTTCAACTGTGGCTGAGCTACTGCACGAGGATCACCGAGGCGCATCCGAAGCGGACGGCCAGAATCATCGCAGCTTCGGGTGCACCCTCTCCACGACGCAAAGGTCAGTACACGAGCAGGACCCGCACTGAAGATGTGCTCCGGAGACCACATTAGGTGCCAGAACCGCGAGGTGAGAGAGGGAGGCACTGGGTATGCCCGACGCTCCGATCACCCGAACAGCACCACCGGGTTGGCGTTCATCAACCCGTGCGTGACGAGTAGCGGCCACATCGCCCGCCCGCGCGCCCACAGCAGGCCGAGGAACAGCCCGGTGACCCCCTGATTGACGATCGTGTTCGCCAGATCCATGCCGAGGTCACCGCTGCCCTGAATCGCGATATGCCAGGACGCCCACAGCAACGAGGACACGATGATCGCCGGCCAGGTACCGCCGAGCAACCGGGCCCAGCGGGTCTGCAACCACCTGCGGTAGAAGAACTCCTCCACCACCGCGTTGATGAGAAAGCCGAGCACCAGTCCGACGACCAGTGTCACCCAGTCGACGTCGATGCGTTGGGATGGCCCGTGCGTCGATATCACCAGATGGGTTGCCGCCCAACCGAGCACGGGGACCAAGGGGCGCCAACGGTGGCCGGGTGGCTCGTCGATGAAAGTCGAAGCAGGTTCCCGGCGGCGCCCGACCGCGAACAGCAACAGCGGACAGATCACCAGCAGACCCACCTTGAGCACGGTGTAGTTCGGCTCGGTCGGACCCGAAAGGACAAGCAGCGCGGGGAAAATGACGGCGAGCAGTGTGAGCACCACCGCGTCGACACGGTCACGGGTCGTGGGCGTCACAAATGCGGTCCGGCGCGGTAGTGCGACAAGCGTCAGTACGATACCGACCGCAGCAGCAAGCCACGGGTGCCACATCGGGATGGTCGCCGAACTGTCTGCCGTAAACCGGATCTGGCCCGCGGCGCCGAGGTATACGGCGACGGCAGCGGCCAGGTAGATACCCAGACCGACGGCAATGACAGCCGACGGAATCCACTGCACAGAAACGCGACGGGCGTCTGCGGTGCCGGACACGCTATCGATGCTAGCCAACGCCAGGTGTGCCAGGCTGGCGGCATGGTCGAGGTCGTGATCGCCGAGCCCGGGGAACTCAGCGGTGCTCAGCTCAACAAGGCCGAAGCGTTGGTGCGCAGCGCATTCGGCTCGTCGTTTCGATCACATGATTGGATGCACGCCGTCCCCGGCCGGCACGTTGTCCTCACCGACGACGATCAGTCCATGGTGGGCTTCGCCGCCGTCGTGCCGCGGACCTTGCATCACGACGGTGTGGCGTTCGACACCGGTTACGTCGAGGGCGTCGCCGTGCGCGGCGATCAGCAGGGCCGCGGGCTGGGTCGGATCATCATGGACCGCGTCGAGGACATCATCCGCGTCCATCACCGGCTCGGCGCGCTCAACGCGGTCGCCACAGCCGCGCCGTTCTACGCGTCCCGCGGTTGGCAGCTCTGGACCGGCCACACCCAAGCCATCGGATCGGCAAGTGTGGTCGACACCTTCGACAGCGCCGACCTGATCTACCTCTTCGGCATCGGAGATCGCCCGCTACCGGATCCGCGCGCATCGCTGGTCTGTGATTGGCGACCGGGGCATCTCTGGTAGCCGAAATTGCCGTCGGAACGGTGCGCGCACCCGCCGTAACATGAAGAACGATGCACACCGCCGAAGGGGTTTCGATATGACAGAGAATCTGGTCGTCGACCCCGCGTCACTGACAACCGCCGGCACGGTCTTCCGCCAGAGCGGTGTGCAACTGGGCGCTCTTGGTGCCGATGCACCGCTCACCGGCGCCGCATCCGCGGTCCCGCAGTTGCAGACGGGTGCCGCCTGCCACGCGGCCGGGACCGCCGTCGCCACGGACACCGCCGCCCTTGCCGAGTCCGTGCAGTCCTACGGCGACAACCTCTCCGTGGCCGCCACCCGCTACACCGACCAGGATGCGGCCGCGGCCCAGGCGCTCACGCCGTGAGCCAACCCGGCACCGATTGAGTACCGCCGCGCGCAAGTAGGGTCGACTCCGTGACGGGTCTCGTGCTGGCGCTGCTCGGGCTGGCGTTTCTGGACTCCCTCAGCGTCTTGAACGTCGGCGTGGTCTCTGCGGTGGTGTACGGCAGCCGGTTGAATCGCCAATCCGCCCTGCCCGGCGGTTTGAGCTTCATCGCCGGAGTCTTCGCGGTCACCTCCACCTTCGGGATCTTCTTCGTGCTGGGCGTGGACCTGCTCACCGAGCTGACCGAGTTCGAGATCACACCCGGCGTCCGGTACTGGGGTGAGTTGCTCATCGGGCTGGGCCTGATAGTGCTGGCGTTCTTCCCGCTGGTGGCCCAGTCCACCGCCCCTGGCTGGGCATTCGCGGCGCTCAAGCAGCGGCCGTGGATACTCGGATTCGTCGGTGTGGCAGTGGGTCTCGGCCAGGCACCCACGGCCGTGCCGTATCTGGCCGGGCTGGCGATGATCGCCACTCGCCAACCGTTGCCACCGGCCTGGCCGGTGTTGGTGTTGGCCTACTGCGCGCTGGCGCTGTTGCCGTGCATCCTGGTTCTGGCGCTGTCCACCAGCAGGAGTCGGCGGTCCGACCGCATGCAACGTGCACTGGTACGAACACTGACCCGGTACGGCCCCATCGGGGTGCGCATCCTGTTCGTCGTCGCGGGGGTGGCGCTCGTTGCCGATGCCCTGATCCACCGCAGAGCCCTGGCCTAGCCGCTCAGTCGCAGTTGACGCAGACCCCGGTCAGGGACAGCTCCAGCCCGCACGGGCACCGCTGAGCGGCGCGCCGCACGTCACCGGTGCGCAGCCGTGGTCGCTCGGCGGATTGTTCGGCCTCGGGCGGTGATTCGGAACGCTCATCCGTCGACGGCACGCCACCGACGATAGGTCGGGTGAGCGTCACCGGCGAGAGATGACAGTTGAAATCCCCTTGAACACTGCGTGTTCAGCTGAAGGTCATCACAGCGCGGGAGCCTCATCGGCCGGCGGCCGGGGTTTGTTGTCCTTGGCCAAGTACAGGTCGCGGTCCGCGGCGGCCAGCAGTTCGGCGAACGCGACGGTGTCGTAGGTGGCTCCCACGGCGACCCCGTTGCTCACTCGAATCGGCCCGTCGCCGCTGAGCGTGTCGGCGAGCACCCGCGCCCGGGATTCGTCGTAACCGGTGAGCACGACGACGAATTCGTCGCCGCCGAGTCTGGTCACGAGCGCACCGTCGGGCACCTGGGTGGTCCAGCGCCCGGTGAGTTCGGTCAGTACTGCGTCACCGGCGGCGTGGCCGTCGCGGTCGTTCACCGACTTGAAGTCGTCGATGTCCAACACGATGACAGCCAGCGTGTCCTTGCGTCGCCGAGCGCGGGGTAGCAGGTCGTCGAGTGCGCGATTCAGGCCTGCCCGGTTCCAGACGGTGGTCAGCGGATCACGGTGTCCGAAATCGAGCAGGGCCGAGTGCAGCAGCCCGATCACCTCGGCGATGCCCATGATGCAGACGGGGAACATCAGCAACCACAGCGGCGGGACCGGGGCGGGGGCGATCAGCAGCCCCACATCCGCGCCGAGACCGAGCGCGGCCGTGACCAGCCGGGCCGTCCGAGTGCGGTGCCAGCTCCTGACGAACACGGCGATGAGGATCAGCGGGATCAGTGCCCAGACCTGGGCGGCCAACTCGCTGTGACTGATGAGGGCGATCGGCGGCGCGGCGCACGCACAGAACAACGCCACCCGATAGCGCCACCCGGTGGCCGGCCGGGGCGCCGCGGCCAGTAGTCCGACGGCAACCAGCGATGTCGCGATCCATTCGCCCCACGCGTCGGTACGCCCGAGCGAGCTCAGGATCGCCAGCGCGTAGAAGATCAGGCAGACCGTCAGATAGATGAGCAGGATGCGGCGGCGCAGCACCGTATTCAATACCGGCACCACCACCTCGCCCCCGCCAAGTCCCCATTCCGGCATCCCGATTGTGCACGTTCCTACCGGATGACGCACGCGTTGGGAAATGCCGGGCAACGGACGGATTGCCGCCGGGGGCCACGCAAGCGGTTGCGCGGCGCCCGTGAGTTCAGAAGTCGGACCAGCCGCCCTGCACCATCGTCTGGAACTTCCAGGTACCCGCGCATTTCACCAGCAGGTCGCCGTAGCGCACCTGCTGGCTGCTATCACCCATCGTGATGGTGGCATCGGTGACGACGAAGACCAGATTCTCGTTCAGGAAGGTCGGCGTGCGTACCGACACCATGTCGACCTGTTCTGAACCACCGAGCTCGGACGTCATCTGCGCGATGTAGCGGGCGCGGTCATAGGATTCGGCCCTCCCGTCGCTGACCTCATTGAGGGGGAACATCGCCTGGTCGGCCATTGCCTCGACATCTTTGGCGACCGCAAGCTCATCGAAATGCTCGAACCAGGCAAGGACGCCGGCGACGTCGGCGGGGCTCGGGGTGTATCCGGTGGGTGCGGGGTCGGTGCTGGGTGTGGTCATGGGCTCTCCTCGATTTGCTAACTCCGTACAATGTACGCCGTACAGAGTACGGAGTTTTCCCGACGCCGTCTACGATCGACCGAGCAGCGAAAGGTGGATCGGCAATTGCCCAGCAACAAGGAGCGCTCCAGCGCGGGAGATCCGGTGCGCACCCTCGAGCTGCTGTGGCGCAGGCCCTCCGGTAAGCCGATGCGTGGTCCCCGCCAGCGCATGACCGTCGATCAGGTGGTGGAGGCCGCCATCGGCATCGCCGACGAGCAGGGTCTGGCCCAGTTGACGATCCGCGCGGTGGCCGCCGCGCTGGGCGCGGCGCCGATGGCCATCTATACCTATGTGCCGGGCAAGGCCGAGTTGCTGGACCTGATGCTCGACGCCGTCTACCGACAGATGCCGCGCACCGAGCTCACGGGAATGTCCTGGCGAGACAAGGTTTCAGCCATCGCCGACGAGAACCGGGCGATGCTGGCCCGCCACGGATGGGTCGTCGGTCTGCCCACCACCCGGCCGCCGCTCGGCCCGGGGATGATGGCCAAGTACGAACACGAATTGAGCGCCTTCGACGGCCTCGGGCTGACGGATCTGGAGATGGACGCGGCCCTGACCCACGTGCTCGGTTTCGTCGACTCGGTATCCCGGATCGCGAGCGAGTCGCGCGCCGCGGCCGAGGACAGTGGTGAATCCGATGATCAGTGGTGGCAGCGGGTCGGCCCGCTGCTGGAGAGCGTCCTCGACGCCGAGCGCTACCCGCTTGCCGTCCGGGTCGGCGCGGTGGCCGGGCAGACCCACCACAGCGCCTATGACGCCACACACGCCTACGACTTCGGGCTCGCCCGAATTCTGGACGGATTCGCCGTACTCATCGAGCGTCGCGGTACCTGATCGGACTCAGAGCCCGAAGGCGTTGCGCAGGAAGGGCGTCGAGTCCGCCAGCGAGGCCAGCACCGTTCCGCTGTGGTCCTCCTCGGGATACACCTTCAACTCGACGTTCTGGTTGTTGGCCACCAGCTGGTCATAGAACGCCAGCGTCGAGGCAGGCGGCACATCACGATCCAGCAGGCCCACGCCGAGGAAGATCGGCCGGTCATAACCGGTGACCGGGGTGCCCATGAACGCGTTGAGCGCGTCCTCGATGCCCGGGATGCTCAGCAGCGGCTTGGTGAACATGGCCGCCGGGCTCAGGTGGGCCAGTTCATCGGTCAGCGGGTGCACGCACACCGTCTCCGCCCGGTCGGCCGCCTGGAGACCGGCCGGTGACAGCACGCTGTTGACGTCCAGGTCGGGGCGTGCCTCCCGCAGGGCGGCGAGGATGTAGGCCGTGTACGCGTTGGCGACCGGGCCGAGTTCGGGCAGCTGCAGTTCCGGGCCGGCCTGGGCCACGAACTTCTGGATGTTGGCCGGCGTCCCGGTGGCGACGACGCCGCGGTAGTCCAGCCCGCTGCCGGCACTGAACTCGGTGGCCCATCGGGCGCTCGCCACCGCCGCGCCGCCACCCTGGGACTGTCCGACGATCGCCCATTTGGGCGAAAGCGACAGCGGCATCTTGTGGGCGGCGATGACCGAGTCGATGACGCCGTGCGCGGTGGTCACGCTGTTGAGGTAGCTCATCAGCCCGGGTGTCCCGAGTCCGGCGTAGTCGCTGGCCACCACGACATAACCCTGGTCCAGCCAGTGCGACAGGTACTCGTTGTCGCGCGGGGTGCGCGGCAGCGCCGAGGGGGTGCAGTCGTCGCCGAGCCCGACGGTGCCGTGCGCCCACGCGATCACCGGGTAGCCGCCGGCCGGTGCGGGTGCGTGCGGGACGAATACCGCAGCGGTGCTCACGGCGGGAGCGCCGTGCTGATCGGTGGTGGAGTACAGAATCCGGTACGCGGCCCCCGCACCGGTCAGCGACAGCTCGGGGGCCAGCTCGACGGTCTCGATGAGGTTGCCTGCGGCGGGGATCGGTCCTGCATAGAAGCGGGCATCCAATCCCGACCAGTTCGGTGCGACCGCCTGTGCCGCCGCGGGTATGGCCAATGCGATTGTCGAGAAAAGCAATACGAGAATCCGCGCGACATGTCGAAGAGCCATGCCGCACACCCTAGTGGGACCCTGGTCGGCGCACGGGCACCCCGTGGCGGCCGGGGTATGGTCGAACGGCGCTGGGCTCCGGTTCAGCCCGTTGCCAGATTCTGCGCTGGCGCCCGTGACGAGATGATGACGAGGGGCCCGTCGGCCCGGACTGCGAGACCACCGATGCCGAGCGCACCAGACCAACCGACATCGCCACCCGCGCGGAGCCGGATCCCACGTCTGGCCGCATGGCTGTTGGTGCTGGCCGGCGCGGCGCTGTTTGCTGCCGCGCCCACCGCCGCCGAGCCGATCCCGGATCAGGAACCCGAGCCGCGATCGACCACCGTCGCGGTGCACACGCTCGAGCCGTTCGTGATGCGCACCGGCAACGGGGACCTGACCGGATTCAGCATCGAGTTGTGGAACGACATCGCCAAACGTCTCGGCTGGTCCACCGAGTACATGGATGTCGGCAGCGTCGGTGGTCAGCTGTCGGCGGTCGCGTCCGGGCAGGCCGATGTCGCGGTCGGCGGCATCTCGCTGACCGCCGATCGCGAGCGCTCGTTCGACTTCTCCCATCCCACGCTGGATGCGGGCCTGCAGATCATCGTTCCGGTACACGACACCCGGCCGTCGATACCGGGCCTCGGGGGATACCTGGACCTGCTGCTGTCGCGGACCATGCTGATCTGGCTCAGTGCCGCCATCGTCGTCAGCGTCGTACCGGCGCACATCTATTGGCTGATCGAGCGTCGCAGTCCCGAACCGGTGATCGCGCGCGCCTACCTGCCGGGCATCTTCCAGGCGTTCGGCTGGGGTATCGGATCGCTGGTCGGCAAGAACGCGACCACGGCGACGCGCACCGTCACGCAGGCGCTGGCGATCCTGTGGGGTTTCGCCGGGATCGTCTTCGTCTCGTTCTACTCGGCGAACCTCAGTGCCAGCCTCACCGTCGCCAAACTGGACGCCAAGATCGCCGGACCCGCCGATCTGTACGACAAGTCCGTTGCCACCGTCGGCGGCACCACCGCCGCGGAATACCTGCGCGACCTGGGTATCGAGGCCACCCTCACCGACACCATCGAGGAGTCGTATCACCTGTTGCGCGAGGAGGGTTACGACGCGGTCGTCTTCGACGCGCCGACACTGCGCTATTACGTGGCCCACCGCGGCGAGGGTGTCGCGGTGATGGCAGGTCCCGTATTCCACGACGAGGATCAGGGTTTCGTGATGGGATTGGACAGCCCGTTACGCAAGCCGGTCAACCAGATCCTGTTCCAGATGCGTGAGGACGGCACCTACAACCTCATCAAGAAGAAGTGGTTCGGCGACGACATCGCGACCACCGCGGCCGATCCCAACTGAGGTCGCCCCCCGAAACCTTATCTTGACTAATTCCAGAAAAGGGACCAGACTCGTCGTGTGGCGACCGCGCAGGACTTCCAGCAGATGCTGCGGGGCGCATCGCTTCGAGTGACGCGCCCGCGCATCGCGGTGCTCGGTGCCGTTCATCGGCATCCGCACGCCGATACCGATACGGTGATCCGGGCCGTGCGCGCCGAACTCGCCGATGTCTCGCATCAGACCGTCTACGACTCGCTCAACGCGTTGACCGCCGCCGGCCTGTTGCGCCGCATCCAGCCGACGGGTTCGGTGGCTCGTTACGAGTCCAGGGTCGGCGACAACCACCACCACGTCGTGTGCCGCTCATGCGGCGTCATCGCCGACGTCGAGTGCGCGGTGGGGGAGGCTCCCTGTCTCACCGCGGCAGACGACCACGGTTTCACGATTGACGAGGCCGAGGTCATCTACTGGGGCCTGTGCCCCGATTGCATTACCGCACAAGAACTTCAGCCGCACGTCGGCTAGAAGTAAGAAACCAGTCCGACAGCCCCGGAAAGGATCTACCACGTGCCCGAGACAAGTCCCCCGATCGGTGAAGCACAGACCGAACCCACAGAGGCGAAATGCCCGATGGTCATCAAGCCGCCGGTCGAGGGTGGCAGCAACCGTGACTGGTGGCCCAACGCGGTCAACCTGAAGATCCTGCAGAAGGATCCCGAGGTCATCAACCCGCACCCCGGATTCGATTACCGCGAGGCCGTGCAGAACCTGGACATCGCAGCGCTCACCGCCGATGTCGACGCCGTGATGACCGACTCGCAGGACTGGTGGCCCGCCGACTTCGGCCACTACGGCCCGTTCTTCGTCCGGATGACCTGGCACGCCGCAGGCACCTACCGCGTCGCCGACGGCCGCGGCGGTGGCGGTAAGGGTATGCAGCGCTTCGCCCCGCTCAACAGCTGGCCCGACAACGTCAGCCTGGACAAGGCGCGCCGGTTGCTCTGGCCGGTCAAGAAGAAGTATGGCAAGCAGCTTTCCTGGTCGGATCTGCTGGTGTTCGCCGGTAACCGGGCGCTGGAGAAGATGGGCTTCACCACCGCGGGCTTCGCGTTCGGCCGGCCGGACTACTGGGAGCCCGAGGAGGACGTCTACTGGGGCGCCGAGCACGAGTGGCTGGGCAGCCAGGAGCGTTACGCCGGCGCCAACGGTGACCGCACCAAGCTGGAGAACCCGCTTGGCGCCAGCCATATGGGCCTGATCTACGTCAACCCTGAAGGGCCGGAAGGCAATCCGGACCCGCTCGCTGCCGCCACCGATATCCGCGAGACGTTCGGCCGGATGGCCATGAACGATGTCGAGACCGCGGCGCTGATCGTCGGCGGCCACACCTTCGGCAAGACCCACGGCGCCACCGAGGTCGAGAACGGCCCCGAGCCCGAGGCCGCCCCGCTGGAGAGTCAGGGCCTCGGCTGGGCCAACTCCGGTGTCGGCAACGAGACCGTCAGCAGTGGCCTCGAGGTGACCTGGACGCACACCCCGACCAAGTGGGACAACAGCTTCCTGGAGATCCTGTACGGCAACGAATGGGAGCTCGTCAAGAGCCCGGCCGGTGCCTTCCAGTGGCAGCCCAAGGACGGCGGTTGGGCCAACTCGGTGCCGATGGCCCAGGGCAACGGCCGCACCCACCCGGGCATGCTGACCACCGACCTCACGATGCGGATGGATCCGGGCTTCGAGAAGATCACCCGGCGCTGGCTGGATCACCCCGAGGAGCTGGCCGAGGAATTCGCCAAGGCCTGGTTCAAGCTGCTGCACCGCGATATGGGACCGGTGAGCCGTTACCTGGGCCCGCTGGTTCCTCGGCAGACGTGGTTGTGGCAGGACGTCGTCCCGGCAGGCACCCCGCTCTCGGATGCCGACGTGGCGACGCTCAAGTCGGCGATCGCGGACTCGGGCCTGACTGTCTCGCAACTGATCTCGACGGCCTGGAAGGCTGCGGCGTCCTACCGCAACAGTGATATGCGCGGTGGCGCCAACGGTGGCCGCATCCGGTTGCAGCCGCAGATCGGCTGGGAATCCAATGAAACCGACGAACTGACGCCGGTGATCGCCAAGCTCGAGGAGATCCAGGGCTCGGCCGGAGTCGACGTCTCCTTCGCCGACCTGGTGGTCCTCGGTGGCGTCGTGGGGTTGGAGAAGGCCATCAAGGCGGCCGGCTTCGATGTCGCGGTGCCCTTCACCTCCGGTCGTGGCGACGCCACCCAGGAGCAGACCGACGTCGAGTCGTTCGCCTACCTGGAGCCCAAGGCTGACGGTTTCCGCAACTATGTGGGCAAGGGCCTGTCGCTGCCCGCGGAGTACCAGCTGATCGACAAGGCCAATCTGCTGGGTCTGTCGGCTCCGGAGATGACCGTCCTGATCGGCGGACTGCGGGTGCTGGACACCAACTTCGGTGGCACCAAGCTCGGTGTGTTCACCGAGAACCCGGGCGCGCTGACGAACGACTTCTTCGTCAACCTGCTCGACATGGGCACCAAGTGGGCGCCCTCGCCTGCCGATGACGGCACCTATGTCGGTACCGATCGTGCCAGCGGGGCCGAGAAGTTCACCGCCAGCCGGGTCGATCTGCTGTTCGGGTCGAACTCCCAGCTGCGGGCCTTCGCCGAGGTGTACGCCGAGGACGAGGCCAAGCAGAAGTTCGTCGAGGACTTCGTCGCCGCATGGACCAAGGTGGCCAATTCCGATCTGTTCTAGGCGGACCTGAACCAATCTGCAGCCCTCGATCCAGGCCGGTTCCTTCGGGAACCGGCCTGGTCGTGGTTTTGCGGGCATCGGGCATTCAGTGTCGCCGAACCTGAAGAAGATGCCGAAGAATGCCCGAATTCTCACAATCTTGTGCAGATTCGGCGCGAAAGGCCGGCTAGTGCGCGGCGGCCTTCTTCTTGCCCAACGGCAGCACGTGCACGATCAGCGCCACCACGGCGCCGATGAGCAGTCCGAGCACCGCCGAGATCCCGGTGTTGACCAACCAGGCCACCCCGCCCTCGAACACGCCGATGGCATGCGCGGTCCAGTGTTCGGCGTCGTGGACCAACTCGTACGGCGGTCGCAAGCCGGCCTCGTAGCTCTGCGCCAGCAGGATGTGGCCGCCCACCCACAGCATGGCCACCGTCCCGACGGTGGACAACGTCGAGAGCACCTTGGGCATCGCGGCGACCAGTCCGCGCCCCATCTTCTGCGCGAAAGCCGAGCTGCGTTGTGCCAGCGCCAATCCCGCGTCGTCCATCTTCACGATGAGCGCGACGACGCCGTACACCGCCGCGGTGATCACGATAGCCACGATCACCAGGCTGGCCAGGCGCAGCCAGAACGTCTGCTCGGCCACCTCGTTGAGTGCGATGACCATGATCTCGGCGGACAGGATGAAGTCGGTGCGGATGGCCCCGGACGTCATCGTCTTCTCGACGTCCTCACCGGCCACCGCCGCCGGTGCGGCGTGCCCGTCACCACCGGAGATCGC
This sequence comes from Arthrobacter sp. SLBN-53, assembly GCF_006715585.1. Classification (NCBI taxonomy): domain Bacteria; kingdom Bacillati; phylum Actinomycetota; class Actinomycetes; order Micrococcales; family Micrococcaceae; genus Arthrobacter; species Arthrobacter sp. SLBN-53. Next base: position 2,868,257 of record NZ_VFNN01000001.1, on the reverse strand, counting down.
GCCCCACACCTTCTCGGCGCCTTCGAAGCACAGGAACGTCGCCCCGGCCATCAGCAGGTAGGGAAGTGCCCACGGCGCGAAGATGCTGAGCAGCAGCGCGGCGGGCAGGATGAACACCAGCTTGTTGCGCAGCGACCCGATGGCGATGCGCTTGATCATCGGCAGCTCGCGGTCGGCGGTGATTCCCTGCACGTACTGCGGTGTCACCGCGGTGTCGTCGATGACGACGCCAGCCGCCTTCGCCGTGGCCCGCCCGGCGGCGGCACCGATATCGTCGACCGACGCGGCGGCAAGGCGGGCCAGGGCGGCGACGTCGTCGAGGAGTCCGAAAAGGCCTGCGCTCATGCCTCCGAAGGCTAGCGGGTACGACGGTCGGTGGCGACGTCACCGCGAACACTGGGGATCCGGTGCCGAACAGCGCCGTGAGCACCTGATAAGGATTGGTGATGGGAATCAATCAGCGCTCCAAGATCGTGATGTCCGATGAGGAGATCGCCGAGTTCATCGATCACAGTCGCACCGCCACCATGGCCACGGTGTTGCCCAACGGCCGTCCGCACCTGGTGGCCATGTGGTACGCCGTCCTGGACGGGGAGATCTGGTTCGAGACCAAGGCCAAATCGCAGAAGGCGGTCAACCTGCGGCGCGACCCCACCATCACCGTGATGATCGAGGACGGCCACACCTACGACACCCTGCGCGGTGTGTCGATCGACGGGACCGCGGAGATCATCGACGACCCGGAGACCAACATGCGCGTGGGGATCAGCGTGTGGGAGCGCTACACGGGGCCGTACTCCGAGGACGTCAAACCGTTCGTCGAGCAGATGATGAACAACCGGGTCTGCGTGCGCGTGGTGCCCGGGCGCACCCGCAGCTGGGATCACCGCAAGCTCGGCATGCCCGCAGTTCCGTTGGGCGGCAGCACCGCTCAATACCTGGGTTAGGCCGGCGGCGGGGCGAACCCCGGACTGACCAGCGCGGTGGCGATCCCGCTGCCGATCGGGCCCGCCCGGTCGGACAGCGTTGCCGTCCCGGTGGCCACCCCGGCATCGGCGTAGTGGGTCAGCGCGCTCAGCCCGATATCGGGGCCTTCCGGCAACCGGCTGAGTGTCAGCGTGTAGTCGGCATTGATGTAGAGCAAGCCGTCGGGACCGAAGTGCGTCAGTGAGCTGACCACATCGCCGGCGATCGCCGCGTGGGCGAACGGTGTCATGGGCTGACCGTCGACCAGTGCGGTGTTGGTACGTAACCAGACGTGTTTCGGGCCGCGGTGCGCCCAGGCGCTCAGATCGGAACTGGTGCCCGCGCCGTACGCGATCACCTGCATGGGCGCGCCGGTGTGCGGGTGGTCGGGCTCGGGTGGCTCCGGGATGTCGACCGGATGGGTCCAGATGTCGGTGCGCGGGGCCGGCCCGCGGCACAGGTAGAGCACGCTGGCGCGAGCCACCGGCCGGCCGTCCTGGGTCGCCGTCGCGTCGATCACGATGATCCGCCGCCCCGCCCGCACGGTGGTCGTGCTGACGGTGAGCGGGGCCAGCGCCGCCGGCCGGAAGAGGTCGACGGTCAGCCGGGCGGGTTGAAAATCGGGGTGACCGTGGTCGCGGTCGACGACGAAACCGAGCAAGCCGCCCAGGATGTTCCCGCCGATGGTCTGGCCCCACGGGCCGCGGGCGATGCTGGTGGGTGTGTAGCGGTCACCCTCGGCGATGAAATAGGCGGCGGGCCGGGAGTTCGGCACGGACGCTAGGGATTCTTGGCCAGATACGCGGTGACCATCGAGCAGTAGGACTCGATCTGCAAACCCGCCGCGCGGGTGGCCGCGACGGTCTCGCCGACCAGTTGGGTGCCCAGGCCTCGGCCGCCGAACGCGGGATCGATCTCGGTGTGGGTGAACACCCGGACCCCGTTGCGATCGTGGAAGTCGATGAGACCGACCTGCCGCCCGTCCAGTGCGATGGTGAAGCGGTTCTCACCGGGGATCACCACGGCCGCCTGCTGTTCAGCGCTCACGGGGTTTGAGCCTAGTGCCGGGCATACCGGGCGCAGGCAATCGGTCGATGGCGCCGCGGTAGCCGATGACCTCCCCGAACTGATCGGATCGGTCCTGCCACGCCTGCCGGTAGGCCACGATCTCGTCGTGGCTGCGGCCGACGAAGTTCCACCACATCAGCAGTGCCTCGCCGAACGGTGGCCCGCCCAGCAGGATCACCCGGGCCGGCTGCTCGCCGCGATTGACGATCTGCAGCCGATCGCTCCCGGGGGACCGATAGGCCAGGTCGGCCCGGCGCAGGGTGACCTGATCGATGTCGACGGCACCCTCGTCGAGCAGCACGCCGTGTTCGAAGGACGGATCGACGGCCAGGAGGACCGACGCCCGAGGCGCGATGTCCACCTGCGCACCCAGGAGCGGGGTGAAGGTGTGCACCGGCGAGCGGTCGCCGGCGAGCTCACCGAGAAAGACCCGCACCGTCGCGCCATCGATTGCGCGTGGTTCGGGTACGTGGTGGGCGAAGTCCCGTGCGGTGTGCCGGTCGCTGTCGGGCAGGGCGACCCACAGCTGGACGCCGTGCAGGGTCGTGGTCTCGGGTGTGGCCACCTCGGAGTGGCAGATGCCGGCACCGGCCGTCATCAGATTGAGCTCTCCTGGCCGCACCGCCGCGTGCACACCATTGCTGTCACGATGCTCGATCTCACCGTCGAAAAGCCAACTGACGGTCTGCAATCCGGTATGCGGATGCGGAGGTACGTCCATTCCGGCGGACGTCCGGATGTCCTGGGGTCCGTAGTGATCGGCGAAGCACCAGGCGCCGATCATCGAGCGTTCGCGCGCGGGAAGGGTGCGGCGTACCGTCATGGCCCGCGGCCCGCCGAGTGGCACCTGGCGAGCCTGCAGGATGCCCGTGAATGAGGAAGGGCGGCAGGCCACTTCGTCGGGAGCGGGATCGGCATTGCTCATCGGGCCAAGCCTAGCGATGGTTGGGGGACGGTGCCGGCATGTCGCCTCTCGGCAAGTGGTCGCTCGAAGCGACGATATTTCAGTGGTACCCGGGGCATGTCCGGCACCGTCGGAACAGATCAACCGATCGGTGCGGCGCGGTATTCCACCGGCCGTCGGTCGGGTGCCGCTCCCGCTGCCTGCGCCCCTCGTCGACGGCAGCGGGAACGGCCCGTCTCAGGCCGACTCGAGGAAGAGTCGACGCGCCCGCACCGGGTAGCCGTTGCGCTCGGCCAGTGAGCGCAGTTGCTTGAGTGCGAACGTGCGGCCGCGGCCTGCTTCGGGGATGACGATTCCGGCCCACAACCCCTCGGCGCGCGGAAGCTCACAGGCCTCCCGTGCACACGCCCACCGGCGTGGGCACATCCGGCAGACCGTCTTGGCGTCCTCGTCGGCGGTGATGGTCCAGCGTTCCGGATCGCGGGTGCATTCGCCCACCGGCAGTCCGTCCAGGCCCAGTGCGTTCATGGTGTCTCCTCGTGCGGCGGCGGCAGGAGTGCCGCGATGTCGACGAATGTAGAGCACTAACCGTAGCGATGCAACAGTTAGGCGAATGCAGGGTGCAGCGGTTCGTGGCTGCCGCACCGCATCAGCCACGCAAATCGGCAGCTGAACGAGTTATTTGCGAAAATCGCCAAGAACGCCGTGCAATGGTCAAACCGTCGCATTGATTCGGTACGGCAGGCGCCGCAGGGCCGATACATGCACCCCGAGCCATAGCAGTGCTACGGCTTTGGCTACGATCTGCCTACCCAGTTCGGGGACCAGAAGGGACATGGCGTGGTCGAGACCGGGAACGGCGAGCCTGCCGATGACCCCGGCATGGCCCGGGCGGGGGCTGCCGCGGCCGCCCGTCGTCGCGAACTGAACGTCAGCCAACGCCGTCTCGCGGCCGATGGTGTGATCAACGCCGGTGCACTGATCGCGTTCGAGAAGGGACGCAGCTGGCCACGGCTGGCCACCCGTGCCAAGTTGGAGTCCGTCCTGCAATGGCCGCCGGGCACCATCGAACGGATTCGCCGGGGCGAGCCCACCGGCCCCGCTGCGCCCGCGCGCCCACAGCCCCCCGCCGCCGACGAGCTGCCGTTGATCGCACAGGCCGTCGTCGCGGCCGCGAACACCTTCGCCGGCAGCATCGAGGCGCTACCGCCGGTCACCGACCCCGGGTTCACCGGACGGGCCACCGCGATCCTGGCCGACCTGCGTCAGCTCGAAGCGGTCGCGGCGCGGGCGGCGCGCATCCAGTTGACGCCCGAGCTCATCAGGGCGTTGAGCGGGGTGCGCAGCCGGATCGACGAACTGACCTTGCGGGCCGCCGAGGCCCCGTCGGCGACGCTGGGCCAGCGGCTGTACGCCGCACGGCGCCGGGCCAACCTGACCGTCGGTGAGACCGCGATGGCCGCCGGTGTTTCCGACGACGCCATCGTGGGGACCGAGGCGGAACGGCCGCCGACCGAGGCCGAGGTCGCGGCCATCGAAGCGCTGATGGCCCAGATCGACTGAGCCGAGCCCGCTTTCAGAAACGCTCGCGGTGGCGATCGTCGCTGGTGGGAAAGTGTGCCGCCAGTGCGGCGGCGATCTCGACGAACTTGCGCCGGGTCGGCGCGGACATCGTGGCGGTGCCCGCGATGACGCCCCCGGGACGTAGCTGATGGTCGAAGGGGACCTCCACCACCGCCTGGCCCTGCCCGGCGAACTGTTGGGCCAAGATGGTGCGCGTGCGTTTGTCGGCATGACCGTCGGAATCGTTGAGCACCACCACCGTGCGCTGCAACAGTCCGGTCAGCCCCCGCGCGGCCAGCCAATCCATCGTCTGGCCCGCCGCCGCGGCGCCGTCGACCCACGGTGAGGACACCACGATCAGGGCGTCCAGGTCGCGCAGCGCCTCCTGGGTCACCGGACTGTCCATGGTGGAACTGCAGTCGATGATCGAGATGGAGAAGTGCCGGTCCAGCCGGGACGTGGCCTCCCGATAGATCGCCGGATCGAGAACCCGTCGCCGTGCCGGTGTCGCCTCGCCGGCCAGGACGAAGAGACCGGCGGCATTGTGGCCCACACGGCCGCGGATATCGGCGAAGGTCTCCAGATGTTCGTCGGCGGCAAGCTCCCAGTAGGACCCGACGGCCCGGGGATCCACCCGGCTGCCGAGCTTGCCGAACGCCGTGTCCGCGTCGATGGCCACCACCCGGTCGTCCTGGCGCAGTTCGGCCAACACCGAGCCCACGCTGGCCGACACCGTCGTCTTACCGACGCCGCCCTTGCCCAGCACGCCGATCTTGTAGTGCCCGCGCAACACACCGCGGATCCTCGCCTCCAGTTCGGCCTCGCGGACCTCCGCCGGTGACGGCCCGAGGTTGATCAGTCCGAACGACGCGCGCAAGACCAGGCGCCGCCAGCCGCGCCCCGGCGCCGGCTTGCTGGTCGGCACCAGTTCCGCCACCGTAATCCGTTCGGCGTAGGAACTCGGTGGGGCGGGCGGCGGAGCGTGCTGCGCGGGCCACGATTGCGGCGGGTAGGGCGGCCGGTGGGAATTGCCCGCCGGCGGAGCCGGGCGTGCCTGCGGCGGCCACGGCGGCGGAACCTGACGCTGCGTGGGGATGGGGCCGGTCTCCGCACTGTCACCGGCCTGTCCGCGCGGTGTGTCATCGCGGTCGGTCAAGGCGATCTCCTCGTTCGATGTCTCCTCCAGTATCGACCACTGCCCGGCATCGCCGAGGTGATCCGACCCGCGGCGGCCGCCCGTGGCACCGCGTGTGGCCTGCCCAAATTCGTGCATCTGGGGTACTCCGGGCGCTGCTAGGGTCGGGTGGGCAAACACGCGCCGGGCCGGTTTTCACGCGAAATCCGCCGGATTCGGTGCGCGCGGGCCGTCACGACGCGACGATGGTTCTCCGAGGGGGAGGGGGATGTAGCCGATGACCAGTTCTTTCGCCGGACACGGTGAACCCACGCACTATGACGACGTGGTCGCCGTCGAGGTCACGATCGACGGCATGCTCGTCATCGCCGATCGGCTCCAGCTCGAGGAGTTCCCGCCTGCATTGGGTATCCGGCCCAACATCCCCCAGCCCGATCTGCGGGAGAAGGTGTGGGACCAGGTCGCCCGCGATCTCACCGAGCAGGGCGTGCTCGACGCGTTCGGCGCACCGCATCCCGAGGTCGCGGCGATGTCCGACACCCTGTCGCGACCCGACCGGACCCTGGAATGCCGATGGTGGCGACGCGATGTCGGCGGCAAGATGGTCCGGTTCGTGGTGTGCCGCAAGGGTGATCGTCATGTCATCGCCGCGCGCGACGGTGACTTGCTGGTTCTGCAGCGGGTGGCCCCGCAGGTCGGGCTGGCCGGGATGGTCACCGCGGTGCTCGGCCCCGCCGAGCCGGCGGATGTCGAGCCGATGACCGGGGTCACCGCCCGGTTGGCCGAATCGCGCACGCCCAATCAGCTGTCCCAGTTCGGGATCTCGCCGGCGTCGGCGCGCACCTACGCCGACGCGACGGCCAACCCGAACAGCTGGGTGGAGATCACCGCCGCCGAGCGGCACTCCGGGGGCACGTACACCCAGGCCGATGTCGCTGCCGGCGTGCTGGATTCGCCGCTGGGCCGCATCGTGTCGATCCCACGCAAGGTCAACGGCGAGCTCTACGGGAGCTTCCTGGCCGGTACCCAGGACAACCTCCAGCGCGCGCTGGACGGCCTGATGTCCTTTCTGCCCGCCGGGGCCTGGTTCGAGGCGAAGGCCGAGCCGACCTACTACGACGACGGAGACTGAGCAGCTTCATGATGGGCAACCAGCCCTTTGACGATGACGACGAGGTCGATACCGAGGACGGCGAGGACATCGGTGGCGGCCTCGCCGCGTTCGACGACATCTTCGAGGTCCCCGCACCGCACCCGGCCCCCGAACTCGACGCCTTCGGAGTGGACTTCGGTGCACCCGAGGAATCGGTGGGTGAGCCGTTGTTCACGGTGACCAACCCGCCTGGCACCGTCACCGTCTCGGCATTGCTCGACGGTCGTATCCACCGCATCGAACTGTCGCCGGAGGCGACCACCGAGGCCGATTCGGAGGCCCAACTGGCCGCCGAGATCGTCGTCATCGCCGACCTTGCCAACCAGCAGGCCCGCTCCGCGCAGTTCTCCTACGTGCTCGAAGGAATGCAGGACCATGGCCACGACGCGGCGGACACGCGCGAGTTTTTGACCCGCAGCGTCGGTCTGCCCTCCCCGGAGCAGGCCGATGCCGCCCGGGCGCAGATCTTTGCGACCAGGTATGCAGGTGACCATGAGTGATCACCTGGTAGCCCTGTTCGGATCGGCGGTCGGCATGCTGCCCAGCGCTCCTGCTCGCTCCCTGGAACTGTTCACCGAGATCACCGCGGCGGACGAGACGGCGTGCGACGCGTGGGTGGGCCGGATCCGGTGCGGTGACTCCGACCGGGCGACGCTGTTCCGAGCCTGGTTCTCGCGGAACAACTTCGGGCAGCTGGCCGGTGCTGCCGAGATATCGATGAACAGTGTGGGGGCGCGCATCCCCATCGGCGGCATGTTCGGCGACATCACCTACCCGGTCAACTCACCGCTGGCGATCACGATGGCGTTCGCCGTGCGGGAGGCGGCCGAGGGCAACCACGCCGACGCCATGGAGGCGCTCGACGACGCCCCGGCGATGGGCGGCGAGTATCTGGTGTCATGGATCCGCGCGGTCATCTACGGAGCGGCCGAGCGCTGGACGGATGTCATCGACGAGGTGCGCTCCGCCGGGAGCTGGCCGGACAAGTTCCTGGCCGCCGCGGCCGGTGTGGCGCACGGCGTGGCGGCCACCAATCTCGGTCTGTTCACCGAGGCCGAACGGCGTCTCACCGAGTCCAACTCGTCCCCGGCGGGTGAGGCCTGCGCCCAGGCCATCGCCTGGTACCTGGCGATGGCGCGCCGCAGTCAGGGCAACGAGGATGCCGCCATGGCGCTGCTGGAATGGCTGCAGGCCACTCATCCCTCGCCGAAGGTGACCGCGGCACTGCGTGATCCGTCCTACCGCCTGGTCACCACCACCGCCGAGAAGATCGCCCAGCGCACCGATCCGTGGGATCCGGGCAGCGTCGTGGCCGACACCTCCGGGCGGGAGAAGCTGCTGGCCGACGCGCAGGCCGAACTGGACCGCCAGATCGGGCTGAGCCGGGTCAAGGAGCAGATCGAGAAGTACCGTGCGGCAACGCAGATGGCCAAGATCCGCGCGGCCCGCGGGATGAAGGTGGCCCAGCAGTCCAAGCACATGATCTTCACCGGACCGCCGGGCACCGGCAAGACCACCATCGCCAGGGTGGTCGCCAACATCCTCGCCGGCCTCGGCGTGATCCCCGAGCCCAAGCTGGTGGAGACCTCGCGTAAGGATTTCGTGGCCGAGTACGAGGGACAGTCCTCGGTGAAGACCTCGCGCACCATCGACCGCGCCCTCGGCGGCGTGCTGTTCATCGACGAGGCATACACCCTGGTCCAGGAACGCGACGGCCGCACCGACCCGTTCGGTACCGAGGCGCTGGACACCCTGCTGGCGCGGATGGAGAACGATCGCGACCGGCTGGTGGTGATCATCGCCGGGTACAGCAATGACATCGATCGGTTGCTCGAGACCAATGACGGCCTGCGGTCCCGGTTCTCCACCCGCATCGAGTTCGACTCCTACGCACCCGACGAGATCGTCGACATCGCCAAGGTGATCGCCGAAGCCAACGACTCGCGACTCAGCGAGGAGGCGGCCAAGCGGGTGCTGGATGCTGCGACGCTGCTGGGTGACCGTTCGCTGGGCGGAAAACCCGCACTCGACATCGCCGGAAACGGCCGGTACGCACGACAATTGGTGGAGGCGGGTGAGCAGAGCCGGGACATGCGGCTGGCCCGGTCGCTGGACTTCGAGACCCTCGGTGTGGAACAGCTCAGTGAGATCAGCGGTGAGGACATGGCCGCCGCGATCGACGCCGTGCACGCCAGGCTGAACATCGGATAACCCATGGCAGGATTCCGGCTCACCACAAAGGTCCAGGTCAGCGGCTGGCGCTTTCTCTTGCGTCGTGTCGAGCACGCCATCGTGCGCCGCGACACCCGGATGTTCGACGATCCGCTGCAGTTCTACAGCCGCGCGGTCATGTGCGGTGTCGTCATCGCCGTCGTCATCTGCATCGGCGCCGCGCTGCTGGCGTACTTCAAACCGCTGGGCAAACGCGGTTCGGACACCTTGTTGGTCGATCGCACCACCAACCAGCTCTACGTCATGGTGCCCGGATCCGACAGCATCCGGCCGGTCTACAACCTGACCTCGGCGCGGTTGGTCCTCGGTAACGCCGCCACACCGTCGGCGGTCAAGTCCGAGGAGCTCAACCGGATGACCAAGGGGCAGCCGATCGGCATTCCCGGTGCCCCGTACGCCACCCCGGTGGGCGCGCCGACCTCGACATGGTCGTTGTGCGACAACGTGATCAAGCCCGAGAGCGTCGCGCCCCAGGTGCAGACGTCGGCGTTGGTGATGCCGTTGGCCATCGACGCCTCGGTGGGGCCGTTACGCCCGAACCAGGGTGTGTTGGTCACCTATCAGAATCTGACCTGGTTGGTGACCGCCGATGGCAGGCACGCCATCGACATGGCCGACCGGGCGGTGACCTCCGCCGTCGGCATACCGGTCACCGCGCGCGCCACCCCGATCTCGGAGGCACTGTTCAACGCCCTGCCCAATGTCGGGCCGTTGAAGCTGCCTGCCGTGCCGGGTGCGGGCGCGCCGAACACTCTCGGGCTGGCGCCCAATCTGGTGATCGGGTCGGTCTTCCGGACCCTGAACAACGATGTCGAACAGCGGTACGTCGTGCTGGCCGACGGTGTCGCCAAGGTCAACGGGACCACGTCGGCGGCGTTGCGCGCGACGAACTCCTTCGGGCTGATCACGCCGCCGTCGGTGGAGGCCAGCGATGTCGCCAGCATCCCCGAGCAGGTGTTCGTCTCCCCGCTGCCCGACGAGCCGATGGACATCCGGCTGCGCGCGGATGCGCCGACGCTGTGCTGGTCGTGGCAGCGCGATCCGGGCGACCAGGGACCGCGCCAAACCGTCATCAGCGGCCGACACCTGCCCGTGCCCCCCAGCCGGATGAACAGTGGGATCGACCAGATCTCGGGCAATGCCACCGTGTACATCGACGGCGGCCAGTACATCAGGTTGCAGTCGCCGGACCCGCGATACGGTGAAAGCCTGTATTACATCGACCCGCAGGGTGTGCGCTACGGGCTGCCCAACGAGGACACCGCCGCGTCGCTGGGGCTCCACGGACCGCTCACGGCGCCGTGGCAGGTGGTCAGCTGGCTCATCGACGGTCCGGTGCTGTCCAAGCAGGCCGCCCTGCTGGAGCATGACACCCTGCCGCCGAGCCCGAACCCCCGAAAGGTCACCGGCGAACTCGCCGCGCCGGCCGGTGCTGCGGCTCCGGCCGCGGGTGTGCCCGCGCCCGCGCCGGGCGGCAACCTACCCGCCCAGGCTCCCGGATCGCCGCTGCCGCCGGAAGGAGCAGGTGGATGACCACCAAGAAGTTCACCCCGATCATCAAGCGCGGCCCTCGGCTGACACCCGGTGAAATCACCATCACCCCACCGGATGACCTCGGGATCGACATTCCGCCCTCGGGTATCCAGAAGGCGCTGCCGTGGGTCATGGGCGGCGGCATGCTGGGCATGATCGGGATCATGATCTTCACCGGCATCCGGCAGCTTTCGCCCTACATGCTGATGATGCCGCTGATGATGATCATGGCCACGGTCGGCTTCATGGCCGGTGGCGGGCCGGGTGGCAAGCGCGTCCCCGAGATCAACGCCGACCGCAAGGAGTATCTGCGTTACCTGGCGGGCCTGCGGACCCGCGTCACCACCTCGGCTGCCGCGCAGGTCACCTTCTTCAACTACCACGCACCGCATCCCGAGGATCTGCTCTCGATCATCGGTACCAACCGGCAGTGGTCTCGACAGACCAACGCCGACTTCTATGCCGCTGTCCGCATCGGTGTCGGATCCGAGCCCGCCGTCGATCGTTTGCTCAAACCATCTGTGGGCGGTGAGCTCTCGGGTCCGGCCGGCGCGCCGCAACCGCATCTGGAGCCCGTCAGCCACATGTGGCTGATCAAGTTCCTGCGTACCCACGGCCTCATCCACGACTGCCCGAAGTTGGTGCAGCTGAGAACATTCCCGACCATCGCCGTCGGCGGCGACGGTGCCCGGGCGGCGGCACTGCTGCGCGCCATGATCTGCCATCTCGCGGTGTTCCATCCGCCGGACCTGCTGCAGATCAGGGTGCTGACCGACAATCCGGAGGATCCGGATTGGGCGTGGCTCAAATGGCTGCCGCATGTGCAGCATCAGACCGACACCGATTCCGCGGGTGCGACGCGGCTGGTGTTCACCCGGCCCGACGGGCTGGCCGACCTGACCGCCCGCGGCCCGCACACCGCCGATGCCGCGCCGAGTGGGCCCTACGTGGTCGTGATCGACCTGACCGGGGGCAAGGCCGGGTTCCCCGTGGACGGCCGGGCCGGCGTCACGGTCATCACGCTCGGCAATCACCGCGGATCGGCCTACCGGATCCGGCTGGCCGACGACGGCACCGCCGACGACCGGTTGCCCAACCAGACCTTCCGGCTGGTCGCCAACACCGCCGACCAGATGACGCCCACCGCGGCGGGTCGGGTGGCGCGCAAGCTGGCAGGCTGGTCGATCACCGGCACGATCATCGACAAGAACACCCGGGTGCACAAGAAGGTCGCCACCGAGTGGCATCAGCTGGTCGGCGCGCAGTCGGTCGAGGAGGTGACCCCCGCCCGGTGGCGGATGTTCGCCGACACCGACCGCGACCGGCTCCGGATCCCGTTCGGCCACGAGCTCAAGACCGGCGACATCATGCACCTGGATATCAAGGAGGGCGCCGAGTTCGGTGCCGGCCCGCACGGGATGCTGATCGGTACGACGGGTTCCGGCAAGTCGGAGTTCCTCCGGACCCTGATCCTCTCGCTGGCCGCCACCCACCACCCCGATCAGGTGAACCTGCTGCTCACCGACTTCAAGGGCGGCTCGACATTCCTGGGCATGGAGAAGCTTCCGCACACCGCGGCGGTGGTCACCAACATGGAGGAAGAGGCGGAGCTGGTCAGCCGCATGGGCGAGGTGCTCTCCGGTGAACTCGACCGCCGCCAGTCCATCCTGCGCCAGGCCGGTATCCAGGTGGGCGCGGCCGGCGCGCTCTCCGGCGTGGCCGAATACGAGAAGCACCGCGAGCGCGGTGCCGACCTGGCCCCGCTGCCGACGCTGTTCGTCGTCGTCGACGAGTTCGCCGAACTGCTGCAGAACCACCCGGACTTCATCGCGCTGTTCGACCGGATCTGCCGCGTCGGCCGCTCGCTGCGTGTGCACCTGCTGCTGGCCACCCAGTCGCTCAATACCGGCGGCGTGCGCATCGACAAGCTGGAACCCAACCTCACCTATCGAATCGCGTTGCGCACCACCAGTTCCGCGGAGTCCAAGGCGGTGATCGGAACCCCGGAGGCGCAATACATCACCAACAAGGAAAGCGGCGTCGGCTTCCTGCGGGTCGGTATGGAGGACCCGGTGAAGTTCCGCAGCGTCTACACCGGGACCAACTATGTTCCGGCCGCGGCGATCACCACCAACGGGGATTCCGCGCCCCGGATCCAGGTGCCCAGTCAGATACGGATCCAGCCCTTCACGGCCGCGCCCATGATGGATGCCTCGGGAGTGACACAACGATGACGTCCACAGAATCCGAGCCGCGCGTCTTGCGCGAAGTGGTGCTCGAACAGTTGACCACCGGTGAGGTGCGGGCCTACAAGATGTGGCTGCCCCCGTTGACCGATCCCACACCGGTGAACGAACTCGTCGAGCGTGATCAGTCCCGGCCGTTGCGGTTCGGGCTGGGCATCATGGACGAGCCGCGTCGGCACCGCCAGGAGGTGTGGGGGATCGACGTGTCGGCCGCGGCGGGCAACATCGCCATCGGTGGGGCACCGCAGACCGGCAAGTCGACGTTTCTGCAGACGTTGGTGCTCTCGGCGGCGGCCACCCACACCCCGCGCCAGGTGCAGTTCTATTGCATCGACCTCGGTGGCGGCGGGTTGATGTACCTCGAAGACCTGCCGCACGTCGGCGGGGTCGCCACCCGCTCGGAGCCCGACCGGGTCAACCGGGCCGTCGCAGAGATGAAAGCCGTTCTGCGACAACGCGAGGCGATGTTCAAGCAGTACCGCGTCGGCTCCATCGCGTCGTACCGGCAGATGCGCGAGGATCCCAATCACCCGGCGTTCCACGATCCGTTCGGTGACGTGTTCCTGGTGATCGACGGCTGGCCGGCATTCGTCGCCGAGTTCCCGGACCTGGAGCCGGTGGTGCAGGACCTGGCCGGGCAGGGACTGGCATTCGGTGTACACACCATCATCTCCACCCCGCGCTGGACCGAACTGAAATCGCGGGTCCGCGACTATCTGGGCACGAAGGTCGAGTTCCGGCTCGGTGATGTCAACGAGACCCAGGTCGACCGGATGACCCGCGATATCCCGGCCAACCGTCCGGGCCGGGCCATCTCGGGGGAGAAGCACCACCTGATGATCGGTGTGCCGCGTCTGGACGGCGTGCACAGCGCCGCCGATATCGTCCCGGCCATCACCGCGGCGGTGGATCACATCGCCTCCCTGCACACCGACGAGGCACCCCGGGTCAGGGTGCTGCCCGAACGCATCCATCTGCGCGAACTCGATCCCACGCCGCCCGGCCCCGATGCCGACTACCGCACGCGGTGGACCATCCCGGTTGGCATCCGGGAGTCCGACCTGTCGGTGGCCTACAACAACATGCAGATCACGCCGCATCTGCTGATCTTCGGGGCGCCGAAATCGGGGAAGACGACGATCGCGCATGCGGTCGCCCAGGCGATCTGTTCCCGCAACAGTCCCGAGCAGGTCCGGTTCATGCTGGCCGACTACCGGTCGGGCCTGCTGGATGCGGTGCCGCAGAGCCATCTGCTCGATGCCGGGGCGGTGAACCGCAACAGCGCCTCGTTGGAGGAATCCATCAAGGCGCTGGCCGTCAACCTCAAGAAGCGGCTGCCGCCGCCGGACCTGACCACCGCCCAGCTGCGGGCCCGGTCGTGGTGGACCGGCCCGGACGTGGTGCTGCTGGTCGACGACTGGCACATGATCGTGGCGGCGTCCGGGATGGTGCCGCCGATGACACCGCTCGCGCCGTTGCTGCCCGCCGCGGCGGATATCGGACTGCACATCGTGGTGACCTGCCAGATGAGCCAGGCGCACCGGGCCACGATGGACAAGTTCGTCGGCGCGGCGTTCGGTGCCGGATCCCCGACCCTGTTTCTTTCCGGCGAGAAGACCGAGTTCCCCTCGAGCGAGTTCAAACTCAAGCGCAGGCCCCCTGGCCAGGCACTTCTCATCTCTCCCGATGGCAAAGAGGTCGTTCAGGCCGCCTATATCGATCCCCCCGCAGAAGAAGTGTTCGGAGCACCCCCGAACGGTGGTTAATATGGATTGGTAGCCACTCAGCGAAATTGACGGTGGCTAGGCAGCAAACGGGGTCGGGGGAACGATTCTTATGAAACAGAGCACTATTTCTGTCTCCCTTCTCAGTTTTTGCATCCAGGCTTTTCCGACGATGTGAGGAGGCACGCAAATGCAACCGATGGCACACAATCCCGCTGTTCTCGGTGTCGGGAACCAGGTGATTGCGAACGGATCCCGGGGTTTGGCCACGGGAACCGCAGCCACCGCGGAGGCGTCGGCGCTGTTGCCGGCCGGTGCGGAAGAGGTATCTGTGCAGGCAGTCCTGGCGTTCGCCAGTGAAGGCGCACAGATGGCGGCGCTGAATGCGTACGCCCAGCAGGAGCTGGCGCGTGCCGGAGCCGCGTACCTCGAGGCCACCGGTATCTATACGACCGCCGACGCCGAGGCCGCCGCGACGCTGTCCTGACCGGGACGAGCGAATAACCCGCTATCGAGACTGAGTCCAGCAAATGGTTGCCTCAATTCCGCCTGTGCCGTTTGTGTACGGGGCACTGCCACCGGAGGTGAACACCGGCCGGTTGATGGCCGGTGCCGGTGCGATGCCCATGTATCAGGCTGCTGCCGCCTGGGAGGCCTTGGCGATTGCGTTGGAGACGCAGGCCGAGGAGCTCTCGGCCAGCCTCGCCTCGCTGGCGGGTTCCTGGCAGGGCGGGGCCAGTGAGCAGGCGATCCAGGCGACCACGCCCATGATCGTCTGGTTGCACACCGCTGCCCTGCAGGCCCAGAAACGGGCCATGCAGGCGATCGCCCAGGCGAACTCGTATCTGTTGGCCATGGCGGTGACTCCGCCGTTGGTCGAGATCGAGGCGAACCACGTGACGCATGCGGTGCTGGAGTCCACCAACTTCCTCGGTGTGAACACCG
This sequence comes from Arthrobacter sp. SLBN-53, assembly GCF_006715585.1. NCBI lineage: Bacteria > Bacillati > Actinomycetota > Actinomycetes > Micrococcales > Micrococcaceae > Arthrobacter > Arthrobacter sp. SLBN-53. Next base: position 2,852,788 of record NZ_VFNN01000001.1, on the reverse strand, counting down.
TGCCGATCGGGGTCAACGAGTTCGACTACTTCGTGCGGATGTGGACGCAGGCGGCCGTCGCGATGCATGGTTACCAGGCGGAGACGGCCGCGAACATCATGTTCGAGCCGATCCCACCGCTGAAGCCGATCGTGATGCCCGGTGTCGGTGAGGCAGCCCTGGGGTTCGCCTCGGGAAAGATCGCCGCCACCCTGCCGGGGTCGGCGATGCGCGAGCTGGCGTTCGCTCAGGTGGCGGCGCAGGCCAGTATCGAATCCGCGGCGCTGCATGTCGGCCGTGCCGCGGCGAACAGCAACGCGGCGATGGTGTCGGCGCAGACCCAGGCGCGCAAGGGCGAGAACACCGCGCAGCAGGCCCAGGGCGAGCCCGAGCAGTTGATGCAGGGTGCACAGCAGGGTGCGCAGATGGGGATGCAGGTCGCCTCGCAGGTGGGCTCGATGCTTGCGCAGGCTCCGCAGCAGATGATGCAGACGGTCACCCAGCCGATGCAGCAGATCCTCGCACCGATGCAGCAGGTCAGTTCGATGTTCGGCCAGCTCGGTGGCGGTCTGAACAAGGGTGCGCAGTTCGGGCTGATGGGTGCCAGCCCGTTCTCCAATCATCCGTTGGCAGGCGGGACCGGGGCCGGAGCGGGCGCCGGACTGGTGCGCGCGGCGTCGTTGCCTGGCGCCGGCGGCACGCTGGCCAGTACACCGCTGATGAGCGGGCTGCTCGGACAGCCGGCAGGGGCGGCGGCCCCGGTCGGTGCGGCAGCCGGTGGCGCCGGTTCGGGGTTGGCCCCGGTCGGCAACGGCGCCGGTGGTGGACCCATGGGGGGCATGGGGCAGGGAGCGAAACGCGGTACGAATCGGCAAGGCCTGGCGGCGCCGTCCGCCCTCGCTCATGACCTGGGTGAGGACGAGGACGAGGACGACGACTGGTGAACCGTCTACCGACACAAGACTTCCCGGCCGAGGGGGCTGGAAGACTCGCCATCAGTGGTGAGGACACTGGAAAACAGAAAGAGTACCGAGCATGGCACAGATGAATACAGATGCCGCTGTCCTCGCCAAGGAGGCGGCCCACTTCGAGAGCATCTCCGGCGAGCTCAAGGGTGTTATCTCGCAGGTCGAGGCCACCGGTGGTGCGCTCGCGGCCCAGATGGTCGGTCAGGCAGGCACCGCGGCACAGGCCGCGCTGCTGCGCTTCCACGAGGCCGCCGCGCGACAGGTTCAGGAGCTGAACGACATCTCCCAGAACATCCAGACTTCGGGCATGCAGTACACCACCGCGGACGAGGATCAGGCCGGCACGCTGTCGTCGGCCATGAACCTCTGACCTCTACCAACTTCCAAAGGAGATAACACATGTCGCAACAGGTTTGGCAGTTCGGCGGTATCGAAGGTTCCGCCGGCGAGATCAACGGCGCCGTCGGCGTCACCCAGGGTCTGCTCGACGAGGGCAAGGCCTCGCTCGCCTCGCTCGCCTCGGTGTGGGGTGGCTCGGGTTCGGAGGCTTACCAGGCCGTGCAGATGCGGTGGGACAGCACCTCCGCGGAACTGAACGCCGCGCTGCAGAATCTCGCGCAGACGATCAGCGAGTCGGGACAGCACATGCAGCAGATCGAGCATGGCGTCACCGGGATGTTCGCCTAGTCCAAGCGCACCAAGGGGTGGGCGGATTAGCCTTTGGGCATCCGCCCACTCCGTGTGTTTTTTTCAACGTGTTTTCCAACGTGTTTTCAGAGGCACGACTTTGAGAGGTGCTTATGTCGGCAGACTATGACCGGCTGTTCCATTCTTCCGGCGCGTCCGACGCTGCCGACGAGGATGCCGCGGCACGCCGTGAGGGTGCGTCCCCGATGCCGGTGAACGCCTCAGCGGCGGGCAGCGCGGGTTACGCCGGCGAGCACACTCCACCGCCGATGCCGATCGCGCCCACCCAGGCGGCCGCGGCGCCGCCGGCCTCGGTGGCCCCGCCGCCCAGTGCCTCAGAGGTGACCAGTCAGATTCCGGTCACCGGGCCGCAGCACGTCCAGAACGGCATGATGCGGACCCCGCAGACCGCCCAGCCCGCCGGCGCCCGATTCGAACAGCAGACCTTCGCGCCGCCACCGCCGCGCTCGGCGCCAGCGCCGGCGCCCGCGCCGAGCACGCACTACAACGACACGATGGAGACGGGTTGGACTCCGTCCAGCGCACCGGCGCCCACCGGGCAGCCCGCCCCGACATCGGCGGCCAGCATGGGCAATCATCGGGCCATCGACGCGCTGTCACACGTCGGGGTTCGCACCGCGGTCAAGATGCCGTCGCAGCGCGGCTGGCGACACTGGCTCTACTTGCTGACGCGGATCAATATGGGCCCGTCTCCTGACGAGCTCTACGAGATGGAGCTGCAGGCACGGGTGCGCCGAAATGCCAGGGACTCCTATCAGATCGGGGTGTTCGGGCTCAAGGGCGGCGTCGGCAAGACGGCCGTCACCGTGGCACTCGGCTCGGCGTTGAGCCGAGTTCGCGGCGACCGGATCCTGGCCATCGACGCGGACCCGGATTGCGGCAACCTGGCCGATCGCGCCGGTCGACAGTCCGCGGCAACCATCGCAGACCTGTTGTCGGACAAGGAATTGTCCCGCTACAACGACATCCGGGCATACACCAGCATGAACAGCGCCAATCTGGAGGTGCTGTCCTCCGAGGAGTACAGCGCGGCCCGGCGCGAGTTCAACGAAGACGACTGGAAGGGCGCCGTCAGCGTCGTATCCCGCTACTACAACCTGGTGTTGGCCGACTGCGGCGCGGGGTTGTTCCAACCGGCCTCGCGTGGCGTGTTGGCCACCGTCTCGGGCATGGTCATCGTGGCCAGTGCCTCGATCGACGGTGCACGGCAGGCTGCGGTGACCATGGACTGGTTGCGCCAGAACGGGTACCAGGATCTCCTCGGTCGGTCCTGCGTCGTGATCAACCACGTGACACCGGGCAAGACGAATATCGACGTCGAGGATCTGGTTCAGCAGTTCGAGCGGCACGTTGCGCCGGGCCGGGTGGTCGTGTTGCCGTGGGACAAGCACATCGCCGCGGGCACGGAGATCCAGCTGGACTTGCTCGGTAAGACGTTCCAGCGCCGAATCCTGGAGTTGGCCGCGGGGCTGTCCGACGACTTCGACCGGCTCGAACGGCGTTGACCGCGACAGCGGCGCCGTCGGGGGCGACAGGGACGGCATCGGTCACGCCGGGCAGACCCGCCACCACCCGGGTCACCATCCTCACCGGCCGGCGGATGACCGACCTGGTCCTGCCCGCCTCGGCGCCCATCGAGACCTACATCGACGAGACGGTGTCGGTGCTCGCCGACCTGCTCGACGATTCGCCGCCGGATGTGCTGGCGGGCTTCGATTTCAAGGCCCAGGGCGTCTGGGCGTTCGCCCGTCCCGGTGCGCCGCCGATCAAGGCCTCGGAATCACTCGACGAGGCCGGTGTCGTCGACGGCGCACTGCTGACGCTGGTGTCGGTGAGCCGCACCGAACGGTACCGCCCGCTGGTCGAGGACGTGATCGACGCCATCGCGGTGCTCGACGAGTCCCCTGAGTTCGACCGCACCGCACTCAACCGGTTCGTCGGACTGGCCATTCCGGTCGTGTCCACGATCGCGACAGTGGTCGCACTGGTGGCGTGGACGCAATCGGGCATGGACTGGTGGTGGTCCATCGCGCTGGCGCTGCTGGGCCTCGCGCTGGTGGGCGGCGCCATGATCGCCCGCTCGCGATACGAGAACGTGAACCTGTCCGAAAGCCTGGTGGTGGCCGCGCTTCCGGTGCTCGCCGGAGCGGCGGCGCTGGCGGTGCCGCTGCCTCGGGAGGCAGATGGGCTGGGCGCACCCCAGGTCGCCGGTGCCGCCGCGGTGGCCCTGCTCTACACACTGGCCACCCGTGGCGGTCCACGCAGACGCGCCAGCGTCGCCGCCTTCGTCGCGGTGCTCTCGGTGGCGATCACCGCGGGCGCCATCGCATTCGGGTACGGCGGGCAGGAATGGGTTCCCGCCGGTGCCATCGCATTCGGCCTGATCGTGGTCACCAATGCCGCCAAACTGACGGTGGCCGTTGCCCGGATCGCACTGCCGCCCATTCCCGCTCCTGGCGAGGCGGTGGCCAATGACGAGCTGCTCGATCCGGTGATGCGACCCGATGGGGCGGACGAGGAGACGCCGACCTGGCAGGCGATCATCGCCTCGGTGCCCGACTCGGCTGCCCGCCTGACCGAGCGCAGCGAGCTGTCCAAGCAGTTGCTCATCGGGTTCTTGACCGCCGGCGCGACGGTGCTGGCCACCGGCGCCATCGCCGTTGTCGTGCAGGGACATTTCTTCCTGCACAGTCTGATCGTCGCCGTCTTGGTGACGGTCATCTGCGGCTTCCGGTCACGGCTCTATGCCGAGCGCTGGTGCGCGTGGGCGCTGATGGCCGTCACCGTGGCCGTGCCCACCGGCGTCACGGTCCGGCTCTGCCTGTGGTTCCCCGACCAGTCCTGGCTGGTGCTGGGAATCTATCTGCTGCTGGCCATGGTCGCGCTGATCATGGTGGGCGCCACCGACAACGTCAACCGGCTCTCGCCGGTCACCAAGCGGATCCTGGAACTGCTCGACGGTGCCTCGATCGCGGCGGTGATCCCGCTGCTGCTGTGGATCGCCGGGGTGTACGACCTGCTGCGGAACCTGCGCTTCTAGGTCCCGGTGATCTCTGCGACGGCGTCGTTGAGCCGGTCGCGATCGGCGGCGACCGACTCGGAGGCCACCTCGGTCGCGTTGCGTAGCGCCTCGTTGAGACGTTCCTCGATCGTGTGTGAACCCAGCCGCAGCAGTCCATCGGCCAGGTACACGTCGACCAGTCGGTGGTGGCCGTTCAGCGTGACCTCCACGGTCTCGGATTCGTCCGTGGCGGTGAAGGATTCGCTGTCCATCTTGTGCAATTGAGCGTCCATCAGCTCCTGCAACCGGCCGGCCTGTCGCAGTACGGCCGCCACCTCCGGATGCATCTGCTCGCTCACTTGGACTCCTTGTCCTGCACGTCTTTACGCCGCCGCTGACCGATCACCGGTTCGGTGTAGGGCCGGTCCTCGGTGTAGAGCTCCTCATCGGGTGCGAAACGCGAGTCGCGACGCTTCTGCTGCCCCTGCTGACCGCCACCGCCGTGGCCCATACCGCCCATACCGCCGCCCATACCCATGCCGCCGCCCATGGCCGACGCCGGTATCGCACCACCGCTGCCGCCTGCTCGGGCACCGCCGGCGGCGGGCCCGGGGGCCACCGTCTCGGCGCCGACGCTGGGCTGCAACGGCATCGACGGGACACCGCCACCGCCACCGCCGGATCCCCCTCCGGAACCGCCGCCGCCGAGGCCGGCCGGCGATACGCCGGGGTCGTCGAGATCGGGCATGCCCGTATCGGGCAGGCCGCCATCGGGAAGACCTCCACCGGGAAGACCGCCGGACGGTGCACCACCACCGCCGGGCTTCCCACCGCCGGACGGGGCGCCGCCACCGGACGGTGCGCCACCGCCGGAGCCTGAACCCTGGCCCGAGGACGGTGATCCCGCCTGCGGCGAGCCGGAGGGTTGACCGTTCTGCGGCGACATCGAGGCCGGTGATACCGCGGGCTGGCCGCCTCCGGGCGCTCCTCCACCGCCACCGGTGCCCCCGGTCCCGTTGCTCCCGGGTACGTGCGGTCCGGTTGCTCCCGGGTCGGCGATGGGGATGCGGGGCGGCGGCGAAGTTTGCACGGGAGGCAGATTGGAGACGGCGGCGTAGTCCTGGCGCAGATCGTCCGAGCGTTCCTGCAGAGCGGCCATCTCCTGCTGGATCTGCGTCATGGCCGAGCCTTGGCCTGGTTGTCCCACGAGGCTTGCGAGCTGTGCCTCGAGCGCTTTGTACTGCGTGTAGATCGGGGTGTGGTTCGCGCGCGTCGCGGAATGAGCGGAAAGAAGTACCTGCGCCTCATTGGCCAACTTGTCCCACGCCTCGGCGAGATCGGTGACCCATTGCGCATACTCGTTGATCTTGGCTATTGCGGCATCGGCCGCGTCACCTTCCCACCCGCCCGCGAATCCACCGGTGTCATTGCGCCGCGCGGCATTGGCGGCCGCGGTGAACTCCGCAGCGGCGGCTTTGAGCGAGACGCCGTGATCGCCCTGCTGCAGCGCCATCTCGGCAGCCTCGACGTCCTTGTAACCTCCCGGGGAGGCCAAGGCGAAGGCGCCCAGCTCGGGCAGCTGAGGATTGGAGCCCGAGGGTTGTTTGACGGTGATCCGGTCGACGGCGCCTGCGCGGGCGTCACTGTCCATGGCATCGGCGTATGCACGGTCCACCTCCCGGTACGCCGTTGCCGTGTCGCGCAGCATCTGGTTGAGGACGGTGTTCTGCTCTTCGGCGATCTTCTGGCACTCGATCAACGCGGCGGCGTTCTTGTTGAGGTTCTCGACGGCGGTCGCCGAGTTCGGCAGGCCGTCGGGTGGGGCGATATTGGCCTCGACCGGGGACCACTCGGCCTCATCGCGCAGTTTGGCCAACATGTCCAACGAATCGGGTATGACCCGAACGCCGTCACCCATGACTATCGCCCCCCGATCATCACACGGTCTCCAAAGCCATCTGGTAGCGACTCTCCTCGCGCGGGTTGATCAGCCGGATCGGCAGCTGACTGTGGCGCGGAGTGTCGATGTAGTTGCTGCGCAGCACAACCCGGCCAACCCCGGGGTGTGTGCCCAGATAGGTCGTCGCGTTCGGCCACGCCACCTTGGCCACCTGCCCGACTCGGCCGTTGACGAAGCCGGCGAACTCGCCGAACTGGGGTCCCAGGGTCACCACGCCGCCGGCCGCCGCGGAGCGAATGACGAACTGGGTGAACAACCGGGCATCGCCGAGGTTGATGCTGGAGTCGACGTCATCGAACGGCATGTACACCGGATAGCGGTCCGCGGTCTCCCCGATGAGCACTCCGGCCGAGCCGATGGGCAGTTCGTAATGCCGGTCGGTCACCGGGCTCTCACCGAGCAGCGCGGCGCGCTGACCGCCGAACAGACAGGAAAAACCGCGGGGCGTCGTGGGATTGGCGAGCGTCGTCAGCAGCACCGTCGTGGTCGGGGCCTGGCCCGGTCGCAGGCGGACGCGGGTGATGGTGTGGTCGGCGCGAGCCGACCACCAGACATCGGGCCCGCCGGGAGCCATGTAGGCGACCGTGAAACTGCTGCGGCCCTTGATCGACGACCACGATTCACGCTCGAAACTGATCTCGGTGGCGCGGTCGAAATCATCGAAACTGCGGGCGCATCGAGCATCGATTCCGTTGCCGGCCAGCTGATCTGCGATCCGGGTCGCGGAGGAGACGAGGTAGCGGGCCAGTCCGGAGACACCGGTGTCGCGGCGCAGAGCGGGGCGCCGGGTCGTCTCCGGATCCGCGCGCAGCACGATCCAGGTACGCCTGTTGGCCGGCGCCGGGTAAGGACCCACCACCTGGTCGTAGAGCGCGACCAGATTGGCCGGCGCGGTCTTGCCGACCCGGTAGCCGGCCGCCACCACATCGGCCTCCAGTTCGGGGCAGTGCGCGGCCAGCAGGTCCTGCACCAGGCGGGTGTCCACCACATCGTCGGTGAAGGCCTCACCGTCGACGAGCACGGTCGGGGTGAACGGGCGGGGCACCAGCTCGATGAGGGCCACCAGATAGCCGTCCTGCCAACGCACGGCGACGTGGTCACCGGGCATCACGGTGGCCCCGACGGCGGGTGCTGATGGCGGCGGGGGCGGGACGGAAAGCCTGCGCCGCCAGGCGAACAGCGCGGCGATCCACCCGGTGAATCGCCGACCTCGCACGGTCAGGGTGGTCGCGATGGCGAGCAGGACGCTCAGCGTGATCCCCAGCCACAACAGGTCCAGCGTCGTGAACACCGCGATCAGAGCGGGGATCAGGGTGGCAGCCCACAGCAGATGCCCGGTCGTGAACCGAAACCCGAACTGGCCGAGGAACTCTTTCATCGACGCCTCATCGCCCGCCGCGCCAGGGCACCGATGCCGAGCACCAGCGCCAGCCCGACCCCGGTCAGCACCACCATCGTGATGGGGCCGCGGTCCGGCGGCTCGATGACCACCGGCGGCGGCAACTGCTTGACGCGGTATGGGGCGACCTTCGGTCCCTCCGGCACGTCCCAGGTCAGCGCGGCGACCGGGTCGATGACCCCGGCGCCGACATAGTTGTCCACACCACCGCCGGGGTGGCGCGCGGTCGCGGTGATCCGGTGCATGATCTGCGCTGCGGTGAGTTCGGGGAAGCGCTGCTTGAGCAACGCGGCCAAGCCCGACACGTAGGCCGCGGCGAACGATGTGCCGGCGATCGGGATGGGGCCGTCGGCCCCGGCGAGGGCGTTGACGGGATTGCCGTCGTAGCCCAGGGCGGTGATGTTCTCGGCGGGTGCGGCGGCGTCCACCCATGGTCCCGACATCGAGAAGGTGCTCGGCTGGCCGGTCTGCCCGATCCCACCCACGGTCAGCACCAGCGGCGAGTACCAGGCCGGCGAGACGATGGTCTGAACCTGGCGCCACCCGCGCGGGTCGTCGGGTTCGTCGGCTTCCGGCGGCGGATTCTGCGTGCAGTCCTGTCCGGTGTTTCCGGCGGCGACGACCACGACGGCACCCTTGATGTTCACCGCGAAATTGATCGCCGCCCCGACGGTGGCCTCGTCGATCGGTCGGGTCGCCTTGTAACAGGCGGCCTCACTGATGTTGATCACCTGTGCGCCCAGGTTGGCGGCATGCACGATCGAGCGGGCGAGGCTGCGCAGCGAACCGGCGGTCTGAGTGGTGTTGGGGTTGTTCGGATCCTGGCGCGCGCCCACCGGCTGGAAGTTGTCCGAGGTCTGGCGCAGCGACAGGATGCGGGCATCGGGTGCCACGCCGATGAACGCATCCGTCGGGGCCCCGCGGCCGGCGATGATGGCCGCGGTCAGGGTGCCGTGGGAATCGCAGTCCGACATCCCGTTGCCGGCCTTGTCGACGAAATCGCCGCCGGGTTCGGCGGGCACCCGCGGAGACCCGTTGACGCCGGTGTCGATCACCGCGACGGTCACCCCGGCCCCGGTGGCGAACTTCTGGGCATCGGCGAGCCGCAGGTAGTCGCTGGCCCACGGCTTGTCGGTGAAGTTCGAATTCGGGAAGACGATCGGCGCCGAGCATTGCCGCCGTTGTTCGGTCGGCTGGTCCGGCCCGGTCTCGTCAGGGGGCACGGCGCCGGCGTCGATCACCGGCGGCTCGACGGCACCGGCGGGCGGTGCCGTCACGATGAGCAGAGCCGGCGGCGCTGTCAGCAACACCAGTGCCAGGGTGGCCAGCAGCACACCGATGCGTCGCACGGTCTGTTCACTCCCCTTTGCAGTCCCCGGATGCCGGATGTGCTGGCACATCCCGCAGCAAAGCGAAGGCCGCCGTTCGGCGACGCATCGTGTCACGTCAGCCTAGGTCGGCCTTCGCCAGAGCAAGTTTACGGGGGTGTAGACGGGGTACGTTCCGCTTTCTCGCGTGCTGCTCAGGCGTCCAGATCTTTGGCCACCAGCTCGGCGATCGCGGCCAGGGCGGCCGAATCCTCGGAGCTGACGGTCACCTGGGCTCCGTTACCTGCGCCAAGGGTCATGATCATCAGCGCCGAACCCGCGTCGACCGGCTCCCCGCCGTCCAGCGACAGGGTGACCTCGGCACCGGAGTTGGTGACGGCCTCGGCGATGATGGCGGCCGGCCGGGCGTGCAGACCGATGGCGGATCCGACGGTGACGGTCTTCTCGGGCATGTGTTTCTCTCCTTGTATTCCGATGTTGGGTGTTGCGGTCTCAGGCGGCGACGGCTTGCCGCGGCTTGACGAACTGTTTGGCGGCGACGACCGCGGCGGCGGCCGCGATGGTTCCCACGGCCAGCGACACGAGGAACCAGATCAGGTTGCCGATCGCGAAGAACACGAAGATGCCGCCGTGCGGTGCACGCAGCGTGACGTCGAAGGCCATGCACAGCGCCCCGGTGATGGCACCGCCGAACATCATCGAGGGGATGACGCGCAGTGGGTCGGCGGCGGCGAATGGGATGGCGCCCTCGGAGATGAAGGCGGCGCCCAGCAGCCAGGCGGCCCGACCGTTCTCCTTCTCCGGCTCGCTGAACAGGCTCGGGCGGACCGTGGTGGCCAGCGCCATGGCAAGCGGGGGCACCATGCCTGCGGCCATCACGGTCGCCATCACCTCGAAGGAAGCGGTGGTGGCGGCGGCCAGACCGGCGGTGGCGAACGCGTAGGCGGCCTTGTTGACCGGCCCACCCAGGTCGAAGCACATCATAAGGCCGAGGATCACGCCCAGCAGGATGGCCGAGGTACCGGTCAATCCGTTGAGCCAGTCGGTAAGCCCGGTGTTGATCAACGCCAGCGGGCGGCCGATGAGCAGGAACATGATCAGACCGACGACCAGCGAGGCGACCAGCGGGATGATGACGACCGGCATCAGGCCGCGCAGCCAGCGCGGGACGTCGATGCGGCTGATCCACAGCGCGGTGAAGCCGGCGATCACGCCGCCGACGATGCCGCCGATGAATCCGCCGCCGACGAACACGGCGAGCGCACCCGCGGTGAAGCCGGGAGCGATACCCGGCCGGTCGGCGATGGCGAACGATATGTAGCCGGCCAGGGCGGGCACCAGGAAGCCGAATGCCAGACCGCCGAGGCTGAACAGGATGGCCCCGAAGTACTGCGCCAATCCGCCGTCGGGGAGGTTGGTCAAGGAGTTGTTCAGTGCGATGTCATTGGCGACATCGGCGATCTCGTAACCACCGAACAGGAATCCCAGCGCGATCAGCAGACCGCCGGCAGCCACGAACGGGATCATGTAGCTGACGCCGGTGAGCAGGATCTGCCGGGTCCGGGTGCCCCAGCCGACATTTGACGAACCCTCGGTGGCCTCGTCGGCCGGACCGCTGCCCTCCACGCGGGCGGCCTTCGGGTTGCCCGATGCGGCAACGGCTTCGGAGATCATGGCGTCGGGTTCGTTGATGGCGCGTTTGACGCCGGAGGCGATGACGGGCTTACCGGCGAACCGGCCGCGGTCCTTCACGCCGACATCGGTGGCGAAGATGACCGCATCGGCCGCGGCGATCGTCGCCGCCGGCAGTGGCGTGCTCCCCGACGAGCCCTGGGTCTCCACGACCAGGTCCACATCGGCGCGTTCGGCGGCCAGTTTGAGCGCGTCCGCGGCCATGTAGGTGTGCGCGATCCCGGTGGGACACGCGGTGATCGCGACGATGCTCTTCTTCCCGGCCGGAGCCGCGGGTGGTGCGGAGGCGGCCGCAGGTGCGGTCGCGGCCGGCGCCGGGTTCACCACGCCGTCGACCAGTGCGACGAGCTCACCGGCGGTGGAGGCGGCACGCAGTTGTTCGACGAAGTCCTTGCGCACGAGTGCTCGGGCGAGGCTGGAAAGCAGCTTGAGGTGATCGGAGCCGCCGGATTCCGGTGCGGCGATGAGGAATACCAGGTCGGCGGGACCGTCCGGAGCGCCGAAGTCCACGGCGGGTGACAGTCTGGCGAAACCGATGGTGGGGGTGTCGACATACGGGGACCGGCAGTGTGGGATGGCGATGCCGCCGGGCAGGCCGGTGGCCGACTGGGCCTCACGGGCCAGCGCCGCCCCGATCAGGCCGTCGGTGTCGGACGTGCGGCCGGCACCGGCGAGCAGGCCGGCGAGTCGGCCGATGACGGCCTCCTTGTCGGTCCCGGCGTCGGTGTCGAGGAGCACCAGGTCGGTCGTGATGACCGGAGCGGAAGTGGACATGACCAAACTTTCTGTGGGAGTCAGGATTCGGTGTGTGCGGGGGAGATGGCCCGCACGGGGACGGCATCGAGATGGAGCTGGTCGGGCGAGGGCAGGGCGGAACCGGGCAGCGCGGCCGCGGCGCTTCCGTAGGCGACCGCCATCCGCAGCCGCTCGGCGGGGTCGGCGCCGGCCTGTTCGGCGCGCACATAACCGGCCAGTGACGAATCCCCGGCCCCGACGGTGCTGCGTGGGGTGATCGGCGGCGAGCCGGCCAGCCAGCTGCCCGACGGATCCACCAGTACCGCACCGGCGGCACCGAGGGTCACCAGCACGCTGCGGGCGCCACGGTCGACCAATTGCCGGGCCGCGGCCACCACCGGACCCGGATCACCCTGCGCCGCAGCCTCTTCGAGCTCCTGGCCGGAGGTACCGGTCAGCCCGCCCAGCTCATCGGCGTTGGGTTTGATCAGGTCGGGCGCGGCGACTCCGAATGCATCGGCAAGTGCGGTGAGCGGGGCGTCGGAGGTGTCGACGGCCACCCGACAGTCCGATCCGGCCAGTTCGGCGACCACGTCGGCGTACCAGCTCGTGGGCACCCCCGGCGGCAGCGAGCCCGAGAGCACCACCCAGCTGGCGGAGCGGGCGGCGTCGATGACCGTCCGGGTGAGCGCCTCGAGCGCCGCGGAATCCAACGCTGCGCCGGGAGCATTGAGTTTGGTTGTGGTGCCGTCATTCTCGGTGACGGCGATGTTCGTGCGTACCGGCGCGGGGACGGCCACGGCGCGGAACGGGACGGCCGCCGCCCGTAGCGCGGTCAGGATCGGATCGTCTGTCGCGGCAGGCAACACGGCCACCGCGTCCAGGCCGGCGAGACCGAGCGCACGGGCGACGTTGACACCCTTGCCGCCGGGCTCGTCGGTGACCGAGCTGATGCGGTGTACCGCGCCGCGGGTGAGGGTGCCCGGCAGCGTGACCGTGCGGTCGATACTGGGGTTCGGGGTGACGGTGACGATCATGCGGTGGCTCCTGCGCAGATGATGTCGATACCGCAGCCGCTGAGTTCGGCGTGGGTGTCGGGGCTGATCTCGGTATCGGTGATGATGACGTCGACGCTGGACAATTCTGCGAAGCTGTGCAGCGCCTCGCGGCCCATCTTGGACGAATCAGAGGCGACCACAACGTAATTCGCGCAATTGACCATGGCCCGCTTGATGGCGGCCTCCTCGGCGTCCGGGGTGGACAGACCGTGCCGCGCGGTGATGCCGTTGGTGCCGATGAACGCGATGTCGACCCGCATTTGTTCAAGCGTCTGCAGGGCCTGCTCGCCGACGCAGGCCTGGGTGAGGCCGCGGACCCGCCCGCCGAGCACCTGCAGGGACACCGATGGCACGGTGGACAATCGGTCGGCGACCGGAATCGAGTTGGTCACCACCACCAGGTCACGATCGGTCGGGATGGCCGCGGCGATGCGGCTGGTGGTCGTGCCGGCATCCAGCAGCACGCTGCCGCCGCCGACGGGGAAGAACTCGGTGGCCGCTGCGGCGATGGCGTCCTTGTACGGCGCTCGGGTGGTCTCGCGTTCGTCGACGTCCTGCTCGACGAGGTGCAGTGCCCGGGCCGGGACGGCGCCGCCGTGCACACGTCGCAGCAGGCCTGCCTTGTGCAGGACGGCGAGGTCGCGACGCACGGTTTCGGTGGTGACGTCGTAGGTGGTGGCGAGTTCGGTGACCGAGGCGCGGCCGCGCTGGAGCACCAGGGCGGCGATGGCCTGCTGGCGTTCCTCGGCGTACATCGGGCTCCGTCCGTGGGTTGCTCGATCTGTTGAAATGTTGATATGTGTGGTTTTACGCTTGCTTCTGTTGACTTGTCAATGCTTTCTTGTAATCTGAATCACATGAGTTCCCCTACAGTGACCGACACGAAGGTCCTTCGCGGTGTCCCGGTGGTTGCGGGTGTCGCCTATGCGCCGGTGATCCGTCCCGGCGCCCGGCCGCAGGTCACCGAACAGCCGGCGGCCGAGCTGGCCGAGGCGGATCGGCCCGCGGAGGTCGGCCGCCTCAAGGAGGCCGCCGCGACCGTCGCCACCAGGCTGCGTGATCGGGCCGGTCACGCCACCGGTGTGGCATCGGAAGTGCTGGCGACCACCGCCGCGCTGGCCCAGGACCGTGCCTGGCTCGGCGATGCCGAGAAGCGGATCAACGCGGGCAGTCCGGCCCCGCAAGCGGTCGGTGCGGCCATCGCCAAGATCGCCGAAGCGCTGTCAAAGGCGGGCGATCTGATGGCCGAACGCGTCACCGACCTGCGCGATATCCGGGACCGGGTGCTGGCCCAGCTCGCCGGTCTTCCCGAACCCGGCGTCCCGATCCCGGACCACCCGTCGGTGCTCTGCGCCGAGGATCTCGCCCCCGCCGACACCGCCGGGTTGGACCCACGGCTGGTCGTGGCGTTGGCGACCACCCTCGGCGGGCCGACCAGCCACACCGCGATCATCGCGCGGCAGTTGGGGATTCCGTGTGTGGTTGCCGTGGACGGACTCGACGACGTGCCGGTCGGTGCGCCGGTCATGGTCGACGGCGCCCTTGGCACCGTGACGGTGGCGCCGGACGCCGCCGAGGCCGCGCGGGCCGTCGAGACCTCCCGCGCCGAGGCGGATCGGGTTGCCCAGTGGAAGGGCCCCGGCGCGACGGCCGACGGGCATCCCGTCGCGGTACTGGCCAATGTCCAGGACGGTGCCGCGGCGCAGGCCGCGCGGCAGACCCCGGCCGAAGGTGTCGGGCTGTTCCGCACCGAATTGTGCTTTCTCAACCGCGATACCGAGCCCTCGGTGGACGAGCAGGCCCGGATATACGGGGAGGTGCTGAGCGCGTTCGAGGGTCGCAAGGTCGTCATCCGCACTCTCGACGCCGGTTCGGACAAGCCACTGAAGTTCGCCGGTCATCCCGACGAGGCCAACCCGGCGCTCGGGGTGCGCGGTGTGCGAATCTCCTTCGGTAACCCGGGCTTGATGACGCGTCAGCTCGAATCGATCGCGGCTGCGGCCGCCGCCACGGGTGCCGATCCCTGGGTGATGGCCCCCATGATCGCCACCGCCGATGAGGCGAAAACCTTTGCCGATCAGGCGCGTTCGTTGGGATTGATACCCGGTGTCATGATCGAGATCCCGGCAGCCGCGCTGTTGGCCGGCCGAATCCTCGAGCATGTCGATTTCCTGTCCATCGGTACCAACGATCTGGCCCAGTACACGATGGCCGCGGATCGGATGTCGGCTGAACTGGCCACGCTGACCGACCCGTGGCAGCCGGGGGTGCTGGCGCTGGTGGACATGACGGCCAGGGCCGGTGCGGCGGCGGGTAAGCCGGTCGGCGTGTGCGGGGAGGCGGCGGCCGACCCGATCCTGGCCTGTGTGTTGGTGGGCATGGGAATAACGTCGTTGTCGGCGGCGGCGACCGCGGTCCCGGGCGTCGGTGCCGCGCTGTCCGGGGTCACCTTGGAGCAGTGCCGGGCCGCTGCTGAAGCGGTCCTGTCCACGGCGAGTGCGGCCGATGCGCGGGCCGCGGCATTCGAGATCCTCGGCTGAGAAGCAGCTCGCCGCGAGCGCGCACGATGTGCGCGGCTCGCGGCGAGCTGGTGAAAAGTACCGCTAGAACCAGGCTTTTCGGCCACCGACCGGGCGTCCGACAGCGCCGAGGATCCACAGCACGACGCCGACGACCACGAGGATCGCTCCGATCGTGTACAAAATCGACAGACTCGTGAAATAGCCGATGATCAGCAGAATTACGCCGAGGATGATCATGATGATTCCCATCCGTAGAAGTGTTGTCGGACCGGTGAATTGCCCCATCCGTAAAAACTCAAACCATGATCGTTCTTGAGCGCGCCGCCGGGAATGTATCGGACTGCGGTCCGGTTATCTGATACATGCCTGCCATCAGCGCCGACACCATGAGCCTTGCCCGCATTGCGGGGCCCACTCCCGTCGAGACCGACCGGCCGGTCCGGTCGCTGACGACCGGCCCGCGCGGCTTCGAGGGCGAAGGCCTCCCCGTGGTCCGTGCGTTCGCCGGCGTCAGCGCCGCCGATCTGGATCCGTTCGTGCATATGGATCAGATGGGTGAGGTCGAGTACCAACCCGGCGAGCCGCGGGGTACCGATTGGCATCCCCACCGTGGTTTCGAAACGGTCACCTACATGCTGGACGGCCGTTTCGCCCACCAGGATTCCCACGGCGGAGGCGGTCTCATCACCGATGGCGCCACCCAGTGGATGACGGCAGGCTCGGGGATACTGCACATCGAGACACCGCCCGCCGAGCTGGTTGAAAGTGGTGGGCTGTTCCATGGTGTGCAGTTGTGGGTGAACCTGCCGCGCAAGGACAAGTTCGCCGCCCCGCGCTATCAGTCGATCGAGGGTGGCACGGTCGGGTTGCTGTCCTCCGAGGACGGCGGCGCACTGGTCCGGGTGATCGCCGGTGAGGTCGACGGACACCAGGGGCCGGGCAGCACCCACACGCCGATCACGCTGACGCACAGCACCATCGAACCCGGCGCGCGCCTGAGCCTGCCCTGGAACCGCGGTTACAACGCACTGGTCTACGTGCTGTCCGGGCGCGGCACCGTCGGTCCGGTCGGTCACCCCATCCAGCAGGGACAGCTCGCAGTCCTCGGTCCCGGTGACCGCGTCGTCATCGCCGCGGACGAAGGGCAGGACGCCCACCGCCCGGCGCTGGAGGCGCTGGTGCTCGGCGGGCAACCGATCCGTGAACCGGTGGTCCAGTACGGACCGTTCGTGATGAACACCCGCGCCGAGGTCCTGCAGGCGCTCGACGATTTCAACGCAGGTCGATTCGGCTCCCTGCCGCCCGATGCGCTGATGCCACACCGGGTCGGCTGAGTGTTTGCTGTGCGTCGACGACCGCGTCATCGCGCAACGAACGCCGCATGGCGGGGCCTGCGGGCTGTGGCAGAATTTGACTGTGCCGCATACAGCCAGCAGGGGTCCGGGTCGTCCGCCGGCGGCCAAAGCCGCCGAGACCCGCGAGCGAATCCTGCAGGCCGCGCGCGAAGTCTTCAGCGAACTCGGTTACGACGCAGCGACATTCCAGGCGATCGCGGTCCGGTCTGATCTGACGCGGCCCGCCATCAATCACTACTTCCCGAGCAAGCGTGTGCTCTACCGCGAGGTGGTCGAGCACACCAACGCCGTCGTGGTGCAGACCGGAATCGAACGGGCCCGTTCTGAGACCACGCTGCTGGGCCGATTGTCGAAGTTCTTCGCGATCGCGGTGCAGGCCGACAGCAAGGATCGCTCGGCCGCGGCGTTCCTGGTGACCTCGGTGCTGGAGGCGCAGCGGCACCCGGAGCTCAGCCAGGACGGCCACGACCCATTGGCCAGCTCGCGGGAATTCGTGAAATGGGCGGTCGGTGCGGCGGTCGACAGCGGTGAGCTAACCGCCGATGTCGATATCGACACGGTCGTCGAGATGCTCGTCGCGGTGATGTGGGGCATGGGTTTCTACTCCGGATATGTCGGTACCCATGACAGGTCCGAGGCGGTGATCGCCCAGTTGGAACTGCTGCTGGCAAACAAGTTGTTCCGTCCGGTCGGGTAACTGGGTTTGCCCGCAACACATCGTCGAATAGGCAACCTAACCTTCGCCTAGCATGGGGTGATGAGTTCACTGCGCTCCCATGACGACACCTGGGATATCGACACCAGCGTCGGCACCACGGCCGTCATGGTGGCGGCTGCCCGGGCCGCCGAGACGGCGGCAGCCGACCCGCTGATTTCCGACCCGTACGCGCGCATCCTCGTCGACGGTGCCGGCGGCGGACCGTGGAGCATGATGCTCGACGAGGATTTCGCCGCCCGCGCCGAGGAGATCGATCCCGAGGCGGCGGTCCTCTTCGCGCATATGGGCAACTACCAGGCCGTGCGCACCCGGTTCTTCGATGATTATTTCGCCGAGGCCGGTCTGCGGCAGGTGGTCATCCTGGCCTCCGGGCTCGACTCTCGCGCGTTCCGGCTCTCTTGGCCCGCGGGCACCACGGTCTTCGAGATCGACCAGCCCAAGGTTCTCGAGTACAAGCGACAGGTGCTCGCCGAGCATGGTGTCCAGCCGACGGCGACCCGCGTCGAGGTCGCGATAGATCTGCGCCAGGACTGGCCGGCCGCACTGCGTTCCGCCGGTTTCGACGACACCGTGCCGACGGCGTGGCTGGCCGAGGGGCTGCTGATGTATCTGCCCGGTGACGCGCAGGACCGGCTCTTCGAGCAGATCACCGCGCTCAGCGCGCCCGGCAGCAGGATCGCCGCCGAGACGGCGCCGATGCAGGCCGAGGAACGTCGGGCCCAGATGAAGGAACGATTCGACCGCATCAAGGAGAAGTTCGGACTCTCCGACAGCGTCGACGTGGGCGAGCTGATGTACAACGACCCCGATCGGGCCGATCTGGCGCCGTGGCTGGCCGGACACGGCTGGGACAGCGCCGCGGTGAAGTCCGCCGACGAGATGCGCAGGCTGAATCGGTGGGCACTCCCGCAAGGCCCCGACATCCCCGAAGACGACGCGTTTTCGCAGTTCGTCACCGCGACGAGGCGCTGACGCGGATCGGTATGGGACCGAATCGACCCTTACGGAGGGCCCAACCAACTGGTTAGGATCGAGTTTCCCGGTCAGGAAGGACGGTCCCATGACCACCCATGCCGATGCGCCCACGACAGGCCTCGCCACCGACATCCCGGCGGTCGTCGCACGACTGCGTGCCACCTATGCCACCGGCCGCACCCGCGACCTGGAGTGGCGGCGCACGCAGCTGCGCGCGCTGGAGCGCCTGGTCGTCGACAACGAACCGGCCATCGCCGCGGCGCTGAAGACAGACCTCGGGAGGCAGCCCTTCGAGGCATGGTTGGCCGATGTCGCCAGCACCGCCGCCGAGGCCGCCGATGCGGCCAAGAACGTCGGGAAGTGGGCCAAGCGCCGCTACCGGTTGCTGGAACTGTCCCAGCTGCCCGGTATGGGATGGGTCGAGTACGAGCCCTACGGCGTAGTGCTGGTCATCGGCGCGTGGAACTTCCCGTTCGCGCTCACCCTGGGCCCGGCCGTCGGTGCGCTGGCCGCCGGCAACACCGTCGTGCTCAAGCCCTCGGAGTTGGCCCCGGCGTCCTCGGCGTTGATGGCCGAGCTGGTGCCGCGCTACCTCGATCCGGATGCGGTGGCGGTCATCGAGGGTGACGGCATGGTCAGTCAGGAGCTGATCGACCAGGGTTTCGACAAGATCTGCTTCACCGGGGGCACCGAGATCGGTCGCAAGGTCTACCAGGCGGCCGCGGCCCACCTCACCCCGGTGACCCTCGAACTCGGCGGTAAGAGCCCGGTGATCGTCGCCGCGGACGCCGATATCGACGTCGCGGCCCAGCGCATCGCATGGACCAAGCTGATCAACTCCGGCCAGATCTGCATCGCACCGGACTATGTGCTCGCCGATGCCTCCATCCGCGACGAACTGGTTACCAAGATCAAGGCCGCCGTGCAGACCTTCGAAGCGCAGGCGACCGGTGGGAAGCGCATCGTCAACCGACGACACTTCGACCGGCTGGCCGCCGCGGTGGCCGCAACCGAGGGCGAGGTCGTCATCGGCGGTGGCTCGAATCCGGACGCCCTCACCCTCGATGCGACCGTCGTCGTCGACCCGTCGCTGACCGAACCGTTGATGACCGACGAGATCTTCGGGCCGGTGCTGCCTATCGTCACCGTCCAGAACCTGGACGAGGCAATCCAATTCGTCAACGCGCGACCGAAGCCGCTGGCCGCTTATCTGTTCACCAAGGCCAAGGCCGTCCGTGAGCGGGTGATCCGCGAGGTGTCCTCCGGTGGCATGGTGGTCAACCACCTGATCTTCCACTTCGCCACCACCAAGCTGCCTTTCGGCGGTGTCGGTCCGTCCGGCACCGGCGCCTACCACGGCCGCTACGGCTTCGAGGAGTTCAGCCACCGAAAGTCGGTGCTCACCAAGCCCACTCGGCCGGATCTGGGCAAGCTCATCTACCCGCCGTACACCGACAAGGCGTGGAAGCTGGCCCGCAAGCTCTTCTGAACCGGCGACCCCGGGTCCCGACGGCCCGGTCTCGCGCCGTATACAGAGATGGATCGTCTGGACAGCTGAGCCAGTCAAGCGTGTTGAGAGAGGAATCCCATGCCCGGAGTGCAGGATCGTGTTGTCGTCGTCACCGGAGCCGGTGGTGGTCTCGGTCGTGAGTACGCCCTGACGCTGGCCCGCGAGGGTGCCAGCGTGGTGGTCAACGACCTCGGCGGATCCCGCGACGGAACCGGGGCCGGCCACAACATGGCCGACCAGGTGGTCGAGGAGATCAAGGCGGCCGGCGGCCGTGCGGTGGCCAACTACGACAGCGTCGCCGAGCCCGAGGGTGCCGAGAACATCATCAAGACCGCCATCGACGAGTTCGGCAAGGTCGACGGTGTGGTCAGCAATGCCGGCATCCTGCGTGACGGCACCTTCCACAAGATGACGTTCGAGGCCTGGGACGCCGTGCTCAAGGTGCATCTCTACGGTGGCTACAACGTCATCCGCGCCGCGTGGCCGCACTTCCGTGAGCAGAGCTTCGGCCGGGTCGTGGTGGCGACCTCGACCAGCGGCCTGTTCGGCAACTTCGGCCAGGCCAACTACGGCGCGGCCAAGCTCGGCCTGGTCGGCCTGATCAACACGCTGGCTCAGGAAGGCGCCAAGTACAACATCAAGACCAACGCCGTCGCACCGATCGCGGCAACCCGGATGACGCAAGACATCCTGCCCCCGGAGGTCTTCGAGAAACTCACGCCGGAGTACGTCGCTCCCGTGGTGGCCTACCTGATGACCGAGGAACTGCCCGACACCGATTCGATCTTCATCGTCGGCGGCGGCAAGGTGCAGCGCACCGCACTGTTCCAGAACGAGGGCATCACTTTCGGTGAGGTTCCTTCGGTCGACGATGTGGCCGCCAAGTGGGGCGAGATCACCGATCTGTCGGCTGCCCAGCAGGCCAGTTTCAAGCTCGGATGAAAGCGCTTGTAGCACAGGAGCTCACAGGGCCGGCCGGGCTGGTCTACACCGATGTCGATGATCCGGTGCCGGGCGGTGACGTGGTCATCGTCGATGTCGGGGCATCCGGCGTGTGCTTTCCGGACCTGTTGTTGACCCGCGGTGAGTACCAGCTCCGGTTGGAGGCGCCGTTCACCCCCGGCCTCGAGGTGGCAGGCACCGTGCGGTCCGCGCCGGCCGATTCCGGATTCACCGTGGGACAGCGGGTTTCGGGGTTCACCATGATCGGCGGGTACGCCGAACAGGTCGCGGTGGCGCCGGACTCGCTGCAGCCGGTACCCGATGGCATCGACGATGCCACCGCGGTCTGCCTGCTCGGCAACTACACCACGATGTTCTTCGCATTGACCCGTCGCGGCGCGTTGCAGGCCGGGGAGACGGTGCTGGTGCTCGGGTCCGGTGGCGGCATCGGCGTGGCCAGCATCCAGTTGGCCAAGGCACTCGGGGCCAAGGTTGTTGCGATGGTGCACCGTCCCGACGCAATGGATTTCGTTGCCGGACTCGGCGCCGATGTCGTGCTCCCGCTGGCCGACGGATGGCGCCAGGCCGTGCTCGATGCCACCGGCGGCCGCGGTGTCGACATGGTCGTCGACCCGGTGGGCGGCGACGCGTTCGATGATGCGGTGCGGGTGCTGGCGCCCGAAGGCCGGCTGCTGGTCATCGGATTCGCCGCGGGCGGCATCCCCACCGTCAAGGTCAACCGGTTGTTGCTGCGCAATATCAGCGTCGTCGGAGTCGGCTGGGGCGAGTTCGCCAGGGTGACACCCGGGGCGGGTGCGGAGATGGCGGCCGGCCTTTCCAAGCTGGTCGAGAATGGGTTGCGCCCGCCGGCGCCGGTGCGGTACCCGCTGTCGGAGGGGGCCGCGGCACTACAGGCGTTGGCGGACGGCAAGATTCACGGCAAGCTGGTCCTGGAACCGTAGTGCACGGCCTGCGCGCACTGGCGTTCGACGTCTTCGGCACGGTGGTGGACTGGCGTTCCAGCATCATCGCCGAGCTGCAATCCTTCGGAGCCCGAAATGGGCTGCAACGGGATTGGGCGTCGTTCGCCGATGCGTGGCGGGCCGGCTATGCCCCGGCGATGGATCGAGTGCGTCGCGGCGAGTTGCCGTGGACCCGCATCGACGATCTGCACCGCACGATCCTTGTCGATCTGCTCGGTGACGCCGCGGTGGCCGAGGCCGATGTCGACGAGCTGAACAGGGCCTGGCATCGGCTGGTCCCGTGGCCGGACTCGGTGGCGGGATTGCAGCGCCTCAAACAGCGGTTCGTGATCACCACGCTGTCGAATGGCAACGTATCGCTACTGACGAACATGGCCAAGAGCGCCGGGTTGCCATGGGATTGCGTCATTTCCGCCGAGCTGTTCGGCCACTACAAGCCCGATCCCGAGGCGTATCTCGGCTGTGCACGGCTGCTCGATGTGGCGCCGCACGAGCTGATGCTGGTGGCCTGTCATCCCAGTGACCTGCGCGCGGCACGCGACAGTGGCCTGCGCACCGGTTACGTCAGGCGACCGCTCGAACAGGGGCCCGGCCGCCCGTTGCCCGAGGTCGACGACGGCGAATTCGACGTCATCGCACACGATTTCATCGACCTCGCCCACCGGCTGGGTGCCTGAACATGGGCACGCTCGGCATCGTGGCCGTCGCGTTGGTGATCGCCGTCGGCCTGGTCGGCATCATCGTGCCGATCCTGCCGGGAGGGCTGCTGGTCATCGGTGCGATCGGCGTATGGGCCTATGTCGAGGGCACGACGACCTCGTGGGCGACCTTCGGCGTCGCCGCGACACTGTTCGTGGTGTCCGAGATCGTCAAGTACACCTGGCCGGTGCAGCGCATGCGACGGGCCCAGGTGCGTACCTCGGTGCTGGTCGTCGGAGGGCTCGCCGGTATCGTGGGTTTCTTCGTCATCCCGGTGATCGGACTGCTGATCGGATTCGTGCTGGGGGTGTATCTCGCCGAGCTGGCGACCCGCCGCGACCCGACCCGTGCCTGGGCTTCGACGGTGCACGCGCTAAAGGGTGTCGCGCTCTCGGTGGGTGTGGAGCTCACCGGAGCACTGCTCGCGACGGTCGCCTGGGTGGTCGGAGTGCTGGTCAGTTAGTCAGCCGAGACCGCAACCGGGTCAGCTCGTCATCGGTGATTCCGGCGGACTGCAGGAAGCCCGATACCGATCCGTAGCGCTCGTCGCGGGCTCGATGCGCGGCCTCGAGGTACTCCTCGCGCACCCCGAGCACCGCGTCGGTGAGCCGCGCCTCGATGAAGGTCAGCGCCGCCGGGTCCTCGCCGGCGCGGGCCTTCACCGATTCCATGATGCTGTCCCGCAACGGATCGATCGCGTCGTTGCTGCGCAGGAAGTCGGTCATGATCGCCTCGCGCGGCACCCCGACTGCCTCCAGCACCGTGGCCACCGTGAAGCCGGTGCGGTCTTTACCGGCGAAACAGTGCGCGATGACGGGGCGACCGTCGGCCAGCATCGAGATGACCTGCCGGACCGCCACCTGCGCACCGGTCAGGGCGGGAAACTCCTCGTACACCTCGGTCATATAGCGCTTGGCCGCATCGGCGACGTCCTCCCCCTCGGGGGATTCGGACATCACCCGCTGGAAGGTCGCCTCATGCGGGGCATCCTGGGCGGCGTCATCCTCGAAGTGGAACGGCAGGTGATGCAGCGCCACGCCGGCGGGCACCTGGCCGGCGCCGCGCCGCTCGAGCTCGCGGCGTGACCGCAGATCGGCGACATCGTTGATGCCGAGCGCCAGCAGGGTGGATCGGCCCTCGTCGGTGAGTCTGCTCAACTCACTGGACCGGAACAGCAGTCCTGGCCGAATGCCGGCGGACTCGGCTACGTCGCGAAAGTTCCAGGCTCCAGTCAGTTCCACGATCTCTACTGTGTCACAGCGAGTTCGAGGGGCGGCAGGCCGCCGCCGCGAACGCCGACTTCTCCTTGCCGAGTTCGGCGCGCGCGATCGTGCGCATGTGCACCTCGTCGGGGCCGTCGAAAAGTCGCATCGCGCGGTGCCAGCCGTAGAGGCGGGCCAGCGGGAAATCATCGGATACCCCGGCGCCGCCGTGCACCTGGATGGCGCGGTCGAGCACATCGCAGGCGACCTGCGGTGCCACCGACTTGATCTGCGACACCAGGACGTGGGCGGCCTTGTTCCCCTCCTTGTCGATCGTCCAGGCGGCCTTCTCGCACAGCAGCCTGGCCTGGTCGATCTCGTTGCGGGACTTGGCGATGGACTCACGCACCACACCCTGCTCGGCGAGCGGCTTGCCGAACGCGATCCGCGTCTGCACGCGGTCGATCATCAGAGCCAGTGCCCGTTCGGCCGCGCCGAGGGCGCGCATGCAGTGGTGGATGCGGCCCGGGCCCAGCCGCGCCTGGGCGATGGCGAACCCGCTGCCTTCCTCGTGCAGCAGGTTCTCGGCGGGAACCCGGACGTTGTCGAACACGATCTCGCAGTGCCCGTGCTGGTCCTGCCAGCCGAAGACCGGCAACGAGCGCAGGATGGTGATTCCGGGGGTGTCGATGGGCACCAGGATCATCGACTGCTGCTGGTGTGCGGCCGCATCGGGATTGGTGCGACCCATGGTGATGAGCAGCTTGCAGCGCGGGTCCGACGCCCCGGTGATCCACCACTTCCGGCCGTTGATGACGTAATCGCCGCCGTCGCGCAGGATGGTGGTCTCGATGTTGCGGGCGTCGCTGGAGGCGACGGCAGGCTCGGTCATCGCGAACGCGGACCGGATCTCGCCATTGAGCAGGGGCTCGAGCCACTGCGTGCGCTGCGCCTCGTTGGCGAACAGGTGCAGGGTCTCCATGTTCCCGGTGTCCGGTGCGGCGCAGTTGAGTACCTCGGGGGCGATCTCCATGCTCCAGCCGGAGAGCTCGGCGAGCGGCGAGTACTCAAGATTGGTCAGCCCGGACTCCGAGGGCAGGAACAGGTTCCACAGCCCCGCGGCCTTGGCCTTGGTCTTGAGCTCTTCGACCACCGGGGGCACGGTGTGGTCCTTGGGACCCTTCTCCTCGCGGTAGGCGTGGTAGGACTCCTCGGCGGGGAAGACATTCTCGACCATGAAGTCGGAGAGGCGCTTGTGGTAATCAGCTGCTTTGGCCGACATCGCGAAGTCCATGCCGCTACGATATGCCACTTGGTTAGATAAGTGAACGTGCGGGTCCCCATCGACGGGCAGATGTCACGGTGCGAGGCGACCATCGACGACGTCGCCATCACAGCGGCGCAGCGGCGCCTTGTCGGTCCCCGCCCGGACGTCGAGTGCGGCATGGATTTTCCAGCGTGGTGAGGGCGAGTGCCCCGGCAAGCAGTGCCAGGCCGATGACCGATCCGGCCACGGCGGTCCAACCGGCCGCGTCGAATGCCACACCGCCCAACCAGCCCAGCGCACTGGATCCCGCGTAGTAGAACAGGTTGTAGAGAGCCGATGCCTGCGCCTTGGCCGTTCCGGCACGGGCGCCCACCCACCCCGAGGCGATGGCGTGCGCGCCGAAGAAGCCCGCCGTGGCGATCAGTAGTCCGGCCAGCACCACGACGAGTTCGGTGCTGATGGTCAGCGCGGTGCCGATGATCATGGTGGCGATCGAGGCGAGCAGGACCGGTTTGCGCCCGAACCGGCTTGCCTCGGCACCCGCGCGCGCCGACGCCCAGGTGCCGGCCAGATAGGCCAGGAAGACCAGGCTGACGACGGTCTGGGGCAGGTCGAACGGTGCGGTTGCCAGCCGGAAGCCCAAGAAGTTGTAGAGCGCGACGAATCCACCCATCAGCAGGAAGCCCTGGCCGTAGAGGACGAGTTGCTGCGGTGAGCGCAGGTTTTCGGCCAGCCGCCGACCCAGCCCCTTGATGCGGGCCGGCCGGAAACCGCGCGCCCGCGGGGCGAGCCTGACGAACGCCATTGCCGACAGCGCGCACAGCACCGCAACGGTGACGACCCCGATGCGCCAGCCGGCGAACTCGGCGACGGGACCGGTGACCAACCGGCCGCTGAGGCCCCCGATGGTGCTGCCGGCCACGTAACTTCCCGCTGCCCGCGCGGCATGGCCGGGATCGATCTCCTCGGACAGGTAGGCGATGGCGATCGCCGGTACCCCGCCGAGCATGAGGCCCTCAAGGAAGCGGCCGGTGAGCAGGAGGTCCGAGGTGGGAGCGAGCGGGACGAGCAGACCGAGAAGCGTTGCCGCCGTGATCGAAACGGTCATCGCCTGAACCCGACCGAACCGGTCGGCGACCGCCGCCCACGGGATGACGCCGACGGCGAGTCCGACCGTGGCCGCCGAGACGAGCAGTGCAGCGTGCGCGGCGCCGGTGCCCAGGTCGGCAGCGATCATGGGCAGCACGGCCTGTGGTGAATACAGCTGCGCGAATGTCGCGACACCGCCGAAGAACAACGCGGCCAACAGTCGTCGGTACTCCTTGGAACCACGCTGATGACCCGGCCAGTCGGTGGGGCTCAGCGTCGTGGTCACCCAGGCGAGACTAGGAGGGTCTTCTCAATGTGTCTAATGTATGAACTGCTGTCAGATCATGCAGATTGTGCATGATGAACTCGACCAGCCTGGTAGCCGCAGGCGGTAGTTCGCCATCGGGTCGCCAGGTCAGACCCAGCTGACGTTTGGCGGTGGGTTCGGACAGCGGGATGTAGGCCGCTGCACTGTCCATGCGATCGGGGTGTGGAAGCGGGACGACCGCGACGCCGAATCCCGCGGCCACCAGGCCCTCGACCGTGGGGATCTCCATGGCTTCGAAGACGATCGTCGGTGCGATCCCGGCTGCGACGCAGAGCTCATCGGTCAACTGGCGCAGGCCGAATCCCGGCTGTAGCGCAACGAAGGGTTCGCCGCCGGCGTCGGCAAGTCGTAGACGGCTGCGCCCGGCGAACCGGTGATCCCGGGGGACGGCCAGGCACAGGCGCTCGCCGTAGAGCACCCGCCACGGAAAGCCCGCTGGCCGCGGTGAGGTGATGGCAAGGTCGACGTGCCCCTTGTCGAGCCGATCGAGGATGTCGAGCGTGGCACCCTGGAACAGTTCGAACTGCACGTTGGGGGCTTCGGCGCGGAACCGGCGCAGGAGGTCCGGGACGAATCCGCCGGCTTGTGAGTGTAGGAAGGCGAGTCGGACGGTACCGGTGTCGGGATCCCGCAGGGCGGCAATACGTTCTGTGGCGCTGGTGATTTCGGCAATGCTGCGGCGCGCGTGATCGAGCAGGATGGCGCCGTAGGCGTTGAGCCGGAGGCGACGGTTCACACGGTCGAACAATGGTGCTCCGATGCGCGCCTCCAGGCGAGCGAGCGCCCGGGACAGGGTCGGTTGGCTGATGCCCAATTCGGCGGCGGCATCGGTGACATGCTCGGTCTCGGCGAGCGTCACGAACCAGTGCAGTTCGTCGAGATCCATGGCTGGAGTGTAGAGGCGGTTGCGCCGTGGCCGATGCCGTGGTGCGGACCCCTTGCGGAGCTTCGGCATTGGGCATAGACTCGAACATAAGTTCGAATGCGCCGCGGTTCCCGACCCTCGCATCTGGTGAGCCGCAGACCGCGACTCCGGTCGCCGCGAGGTTCGACGGTCCCTGTCCGGGGGATCGTGCGGGCTGTGCTTGTGGGGTGGTGCCCCTTGGTGGGTGCTGTGGGGGAAGTCGGTATCCGTTATGGACGCCAGCTGTCTTGATGCGTTTGTCGACGCTCTGATCGATGAGCTTGTTCCGGTGCCGCCGGAGGGTGATGTGGGGCCGGTTTTGGGGCGGTTGGTGGGTTGTCCGCGGCCGGTGGTCGATGACGAGGCGTTGTTGGGTGTGTTGGCTGCGGCGGTGTCGGCGCGGAATCTGTTGGACTTGGTGATCGCCGCGGCGGTGGCGGCGGTCGAACGGGCCGGTGTGCCGGGGCGGCGGCACCTGCGCACCGGGGCTGATCTGTTGAGGTTGTTGGGGATGTCGCCGGGTGCGGCGTCCCGGGCGGTACGGGTGGGGCGGATGGCAGCTGTGCTGCCTGCACTGACGATCGCGCAGCGGTTGGGTGGGATCGGTATCGAGTTCGCCGACGCCGTCGGCAAAGGTGTCGCGCACGTGGAGTCGCGAGCACCGTTGTCCGAGGACGATCGGGCGGCGGTGGTGCGTGCGTTGATGGTGCAGACCTCCCCGGCCGAGGTGGCGGCCAAGGCCCGGGCGATCGCCATCGACCGTGTCGCGAGTCTTGCCCCTGCCGACCGGGTGGTGCCGGTGGCCGAGGACACCGCGCTCAATGGGATGACGTTGGTGCAGAACGCTGAGGGCCGGTTCGAGGCCACCCTGGATCTGGACGTCGGGACCGGGGACGAGCTGTGTGCGGCGTTGGATCCGTTGTGCCGACCGGTCCCGCTACCCGACGGGTCCCCGGACCCCCGGTCCATTGATGCCCGGCGGGCCGAGGCGTTGGGGCAGGTGCTGCGCACCTATTTGTCGCAGTCGAGGCGTCCGATGTCCGGTGGGGTGCTCCCGCACGTCACCCTGATCCGGCCCGTTGCCACTGGTGTGAGCGATGACGAATCGGTGGATCGGTTGGGGTTCGGCGGGCCGGTCAGCAGGGTGACCGCCGAGTTGATCGGCTGTGATGCGACGTTGACGTCGGTGATCGTCGACCACTCGGGGGTGCCGTTGGATGTCGGGCGCGCGGAAAGGCTGTTCACTCCGGCGATCCGTAAAGCGCTGGCCGTCCGCGATGGTGGGTGTGCCCATCCCGGGTGTGGGCGGCCGGTGTCGTGGTGCGATGCCCACCACATCCAACCCTGGAGCGCCGGGGGTGCAACGAGTTTAGGCAACGGGGTGCTGCTGTGCCGGTTGCACCACAGCCTGATCCATCACGGTGGCTGGCAGGTCTATCTCGGCCGCGACCGCCACCCCTGGTTCATCCCACCCCGCACACCCGGCGGGCCCGAGCCGGAGCATCTGCGCTCCCACACCCGCCGCACCATGGCCGACCTACCCGCAGCTGCATAACCCCCAAGACACCCCAAAGAACAAGCGCACCTTGACAACTACACAGTGAGACGGGTCCGACCGGGGCGCGGTCGAGTGCTAGGCCGTCAGCCCGCGGGCGATCACCAGACGCTGGATCTGGTTGGTGCCCTCGAAGATCTGGGTGATCTTGGCTTCCCGCATGTACCGTTCGGGCCGGAAGTCGCGGGTGTAGCCGACGCCGCCGAGAACCTGTACGGCATCGGTGGTCACCTTCATGGCGGCGTCGGTCGCGATCAGTTTGGCCACCGACGCCTGGGTCGAGTACGGCAGGCCGAGGTCGCGTCGCCGCGCGGCGTCCAGATAGGTGGCGCGCGCGCTCACCACCGCAGCGGCCATATCGGCGAGTACGAATCCGAGTCCCTGATGGTCGATGATCTTGCGGCCGAACGTGGTTCGCTCGTTGGCGTACCGGGTGGCCTCATCGAGTGCGGCCTGGGCGATTCCGACGGCGACCGCGGCGATGCCGAGTCGGCCTGCGTCGAGTGCGGAGAAGGCGATCGAGAGGCCCTGTCCCTCGGCGCCGATCAACCGGTCGGCATCGAGTCGGGCGTTGTCGTAGAACGCCGCAGTGGTCGGCACGGCGTGGAGGCCCATCTTCTCCTCGGGCTTACCGAAGCTCAGGCCCTCCAGATCGCCGGGCACCAGGAAGCAGGAGATGCCCTTGGAACCGTCGCCGGTCCTGGCGAACAGGGTGTAGAAGTCGGCCTTGCCGCCGTGGGTGATCCACGCCTTGGATCCGTTGAGCACGTAGTGGTTACCGTCCCTGGCCGCGGCGCAGCGCAGCGCGGCCGCATCGGAACCGGCCTGCGGTTCGGACAGGCTGTAGGCGCCGATCTGGTCGCCCGAGAGCATGCCGGGCAACCAGCGGCCCTTCTGCTCCTCGGTGCCGAAGGACAACAGCGCATGGGTGGACAGGCTGTGCACGCTGACGGCCACCGCCACCGTGGCCCAACGGGCCGCAATCTCCTCGAGCACCTGGAGGTACACCTCGTAGGGCTGTCCGCCGCCGCCCCATTGCTCGGGCTGAGGAAGGCTGAGTAGCCCGGCAGCCCCGAGTTGTGGGAAGACCCCGTCGGGGTAGGTCTCGGTGCGCTCGTGCTCGTCCACGATCGGGTCGAGCACCTTGTCCGCGATGTCGCGGGTGAGGGCGATCAGTTCGGCGGCATCCTCGGAGGGGAGCAGGCGGTCGACGGGCACGGGGTCACCTCTCGAAACAGTACTGTGGCGCGGTTCGCAGTATCGTCAAAAGAGTACTGGAAGAACTCCTGAAGTACTATCGCAGGATGTCCGAGCTGGTCGAGAGTGGTTTCGCCACCCGCAGACAGATCCGGCTGTTCGACGAATTGCTGGAGTTGATGCTTGCCGAGGGATTCGGCCACCTGACGCTCGACGAGATCGCCGCCCGGTTGCGCTGCTCGAAGACCACGCTCTACGCCTTGGCATCGAGCAAGGATGAGTTGGTGCGCCGGGTCACCGTGCACTTCTTCAAGCGGGCGACGATCACGGTGGAAACCAACCTGGCGCGGACGGGCAACCCACGCGATCGCGTGGCGGCGTATCTGACTGCGGTCGGCGCCGAGCTGGCCGTGGCGTCCGAGGCGTTCATGGCGGACATGAACGCGTTCGCTCCGGCGCGCGAGGTCTACGAAGCCAACACCGCGGCCGCCGCGGAACGGGTGCGCCGGCTCATCGAGGAGGGGGTGGCCGCGGGAGCGTTCCGCTCGGTCAACGCCGCCTTCGCCGGAGATCTCATCGCCACCATGATGGTGCGCATCCAGCAGCGCGAGGTGGGTGCGGCCACCGGGCTCAGCGATGCTGAGGCCTACACCGAGTTGGCGACACTCCTCACCGACGGTCTGCGGGCCTGACCCGGGTGCAGGAGCGACATGGTCGCCATCCCCGGAGGTTGGCGACCATGTCGTGGCTTTCGGTGAACTGTGCCCCGGGCCGAGTGGTTACAGCGCGGCGTTGATCGCGTCGACGCGGTCCTTGGCGTCACCGAAGAGCATTTGGGTGTTCTCCCGGAAGAACAGCGGATTCTGCACACCCGCGTAACCGGACGCCATGGAGCGCTTGAACACGATGACGTTGTCGGCATTCCACACGGTGAGCACCGGCATACCGGCAATCGGTGACCCCGGATCCTCGGAGGCGGCCGGGTTGACGGTGTCATTGGCCCCGATCACCAGCACCACCGAGGTGCCGTCGAAATCATCGTTGATCTCGTCCATTTCGAGCACGATGTCGTAGGGCACCTTGGCCTCGGCCAGCAGCACGTTCATGTGTCCGGGCAGCCGGCCCGCGACCGGGTGGATGCCGAAGCGCACGTCGATCCCGCGCTCGCGCAGCTTGCGGGTCAGATCGGCGACCCCGTACTGGGCTTGGGCGACGGCCATGCCGTAGCCCGGTGTGATGATCACCGAGGATGCGTTCGACAGCAGTTCGGCCGCGCCCTCGGCGGTGATCTCGCGGTGTTCGCCGTAATCCTTGTCCTCGGCGGGGCCGGCCTCGATACCGAAACCGCCTGCGATGACCGAGATGAAGGAGCGGTTCATCGCCTTGCACATGATGTAGGACAGGAACGCACCCGAGGAGCCGACCAACGCGCCGGTGATGATCAACAGGTCGTTGCCCAGCAGGAAGCCCGATGCCGCGGCGGCCCAGCCGGAGTAGCTGTTGAGCATCGAGACGACGACCGGCATATCGCCACCGCCGATGGAGGCGACCAGATGCCAGCCCAGCAGCAGCGCCAGCACGGTCACCACGACCAGCAGCCACAGCTGGGGCTCGATGACGAACCAGACCGTCAGTGCGATGAACACCACCAGCGCGCCGACGTTCAGAAAGTTCTTGCCCGGCAACATCAATGGCGCGGATTTGATCCGGGCCGACAGCTTGAGGTTCGCCACGATCGACCCGGTGAACGTCACCGCGCCGATGAACACGCCGATGAACACCTCGGCAGAATGGATGCCCAGCATGCCCTGGCCGGCAAGATGCGCGGCCTCGGCACCGTCCGGATGGGCCTCCACGTGCAGGTAACCGTTCCAGCCGACCAGCACGGCGGCCAGGCCGACGAATGAGTGCAGCAGCGCGATGAGTTCGGGCATACCGGTCATCTCGACGATCTTGGCCCGCCACAGACCGATCGCCGCGCCGATGGCCATGGCGCCCACCAGCAGCCCGAGACCCAGCGGTTGGATATCGCGGCCGATGGCCAACACGACCGTGGCGACCAGCGCCACCGCCATGCCCGCGATGCCGAAGGTGTTGCCGGCCTTGGACGTTTCGTGTTTCGACAGGCCCGCGAGGGCCAGGATGAACAGCAGCGCCGCGACCACATAGGCCGCGGTGGCCGCGGTTTCCAGAGAGAGCATGGGGAATCCGTTCACAGAGAGTCTGGTGAGAAGTGGGAGGGCAGCCCTAGCTGCGGGAGAACATCGCGAGCATGCGGCGGGTCACCGCGAAACCACCGAAGACGTTGATGCTGGCCAGCAAGATCGCGATGGTGGCCAACACGGTGATCGCCAGATCACCGGTGCCGATCTGCAGCAGCGCGCCGACGACGATGATTCCCGAGATCGCATTGGTCACCGACATCAGCGGGGTGTGCAGCGCGTGGTGCACACCGCTGATCACGTAGTAACCGATGACGATCGCCAGCGCGAACACCACCAGGTGCACCTGCAGTGCGGCCGGCGAGATGGCGATCAACGCGAACAACGCGGCCGCCCCGGCGAACGTCAGCCCGAGCCTGCGCTGGGCCGACATCGGTGCCTTGGGCGCGGGCTTCTCGACCGGGGCGGCAGCAGCCGCGGCGGCCGGTGCCGCGGACACCTGAACCGGCGGGGGCGGCCAGGTGACCTCGCCGTCACGCACCACGGTGACCGAGCGCTGGACGACGTCCTCGAAGTCGAGGGTGAGCCGGCCGTCCTTCTCGGGGGTCACCAGCTTGAGCAGGTTCACCAGGTTGGTGCCGTATAGCTGCGACGCGGTGGCGGGCAGGCGGCCGGCCAGGTCGGTGTAGCCGATGATCGTCACGCCGTTGTCGGTGACGATCGCCTGATCCTTGACGGTGCCCTCGACGTTGCCGCCGTTGGATGCGGCCATGTCCACGATCACGCTGCCCGGGCGCATGGAGGCGACCATCTCGGCGGTGATGATCCGCGGCGCAGGCCGACCCGGGATCAGGGCGGTGGTGATGATGATGTCGACCTCGCTGGCCAGCTCGGCATACAGCTGCGCCTCGCGGGCCTTGTAATCCTCGCCCATCTCCTTGGCGTAACCGGTGGCCGACACCTCGGCGGCCGCCGGATCGACGGAGACGTACTCGCCGCCGAGGGACTTCACCTGGTCGGCGACCTCGGGCCGCGGGTCGGTGGCCTTCACGATCGCGCCGAGGCTGCCCGCGGCGCCGATGGCGGCCAGACCGGCCACCCCGGCGCCGACGACCAGGACCTTGGCCGGCGGCACCTTGCCCGCGGCGGTGACCTGGCCGGTGAAGAACCGTCCGAAGCTGTGCGCGGCCTCGACGACGGCCCGGTAGCCGGCGATATTGGCCATCGAGGACAGCACGTCCAGCGACTGCGCGCGGGAGATGCGGGGCACCGCGTCCATCGCCAGCACCGTGATGGGGCGCGTCGACAACTTCTCGACGAGTTCGGGCTTCAGCGCCGGGGAGATCAGACTGACCAGCGTCGCGCCGTCCTTCAGTGCCGCGATCTCGGTGTCGTCGGGGGCATTGACCTTCAGTACGACGTCGGCCCACAGTGCTTCCTGGGTGGTGCCGATGTCGGCGCCCGCCTCTACATAGGCGGCGTCGGAGAAGCTCGAGGCCGCGCCCGCGCCGGACTCTACGACGACGTCATAACCCAGTTTGATGATTTGCCCAACGGTCGCAGGCGTCGCCGCGACCCGTGTCTCGCCCGCGTGAGTTTCGCGCGGAATGCCGATGATCATCGGAAGAGTCTCGCATTTGCCCGCGAATTGCGCGTATGCCCCTCATGCGGTGAACGGTCAGCTGTCGTCGCCCAGCGTGGGCAAACACGCGAAACACGGCGCGCGGACGTGCGCCAGCTCACAGCGGTCGGCTACAACCAGTCCCGTCGGCGGAACATCACGTACAGAATGGCGACCAGCACCACGATCAGCGCCGAGCTGGTGATGAACCCCGCCGCCGTCTCGATGCCCGGGTAGAGCACGTTCTGCCCGTAGAAACCGGTGATGGCTGTCGGCACCGCGATGATCGCGGCCCAGCTGGTCAGCTTCTTCATCACCGTGTTGAGCCGGGCGTCCTGCAGGGAGAGGTTGGTCTCGAACACGGTGGTCACCATGTCGCGCAGCGACTCGGTCCATTCCGATGCGCGCAGCACGTGGTCGTACAGGTCGGCGTAGAGCGAGTCCAGCGACGGTGCGCTCGTCGGTGATTCCCCGTCGAGGCGCCGGTGCTGGATCGCACCGACCACTTCGCGCATCGGCAACACCGCACGACGCAGCTCGACGAGTTCCTTGCGCAGCCGGAAGGTCCGGCGCTGCAATCCGCGCCGTGGACCGCTCTCGTCGAAAAGCTCGTCCTCCAGTCCCTCGATGGCGTCGTCGAGGGACTGCACGGCGTCGAAGTGCCCGTCGACGACGACGTCGAGCAGGGCGTGTACCAGGGCGCCCACCCCGTACTGCTGGCCGCCGAGTTCGTCGAAGCGTTCGGACACTTCGCGGATGTCGAAGGGCACCTCGGGGTGATTGACCGCGGGCAGGCGCACCGTGATCAGTCCACGGGGCAGCACGAACGCCGAGATGCGGTGTTTGACGAGCGTGGAGGTGATGGATTCGTCTTCACCGGTGCCGAGGATGTCCACGGCGTAGACGGTGAAGAACGTATGCGTGCGGTACACGCTGGCCTTGGTCCGCTCCTTGGGCGCCACGGCATCCTCGACGGCCCACATGTCCAGGTGCAGTTCGGCGGCCAGCGCCGCGAGCGCATCGTGGTCGGGGTTGTAGATATCGGCCCACACCAGGCGGTCCTCGGATGCCAGGTAGTCCGATATCGCCTCGAAGGTGAATTCGTCGTCGTGGGATTGCCCGCCCCGCCACAACCGACCGGTCACTGTCGTCACCCGGCCATCATTCACCGGATTCCTGGGCATCCAGGTAATGGACAGGCTTACGGAAGATAATCCGGGGCATCACCTGACGAAGGAACTCATATGTCCGATATCGAAACAGTGATCGTCATCATCGCCGCGCTGGTCGCCGTGACGGTTGTCGTGACGCTGCTCGTCAGCACGTCCAGGGGCCGTAACGGCCGTCGCTAGCTCGGCGCGCGGCGTTTCGCCGCGCGGTCGGCTGGGCACCCGGAATTAGCGCACGCGTCGATAAGCGCGGCGCCCGTAGCCCAGCAAGGAGCGAAGATGTCTGACACGAACACGTTGTGGATCGTCATTGCCGCGGTGGTGGTCATCGCGATCGTGGTGGGATTGGCCCTGGTCGCCCGGCAGAAGCGCCGTCGGGTCGCTGCCGAGAAGATGCGCACCGAACTCGAGGCCGAGCGCGAACAGGTGGCCAAGCGGCAGGCGCTGGCCGACGAGACCGACGCGCGGGCGCGAGCGGCCGCCGCCGAGGCGGAGGCCAAGGCGGCCGAGGCGCGCAGGCTGGCCGACCGGGCGTCATCGCATCAGCAGACGGTGGCCGAGCAGCAGGAGGAGCTCGAGGAGCGCAGCAAGCGCATCGACAAGCTGGATCCGGACGTCAAGACCGGCAAGCGGGACGAGGGCGCCGATGTCGGCGACACGACCGCCGGTGACGGTCCGCGGCGGGTCGACAATCTGCGCTGAGCGGTTTCGGTCTCGGATGGGCGGCGAACGCGTATCGACATGGGGCGAACCATGTCGGCGGGCCCGGCGCGCGTCCCACCATGTTGGGCATGGAAATGGTGATCGAACGCGGGCAGGCCCGCTGTCCCTTCTGTGTGTCCGTGGCCGATTACCGATTCATCGAGAACGACCGCAGCCTGGTGCGTTACGAGGTGCACTGCCAGTCCTGCGGTGAGCGCTATCGGGAAAAGCTGGGCCTGGCCGCCGTGTCGAACGCCCCGGCCGTGCAACCGTGGCTGCCCGAACCCGCCCAGCTGCCGGCGGTGCCGTTGCGCGAGCGGCTGCGGGCTGTCGCCGCGGGTACCCGTGCACGCTCGGCGGCGGTGTCCGCGGCCGCGGCGGCATCCACCGCTGCGGCCTGGCGACGCCGAGATGTACCGCCGTGGCTGGCCGGCGCGCTGGCGCGTGCCCAGCGCGGATAAAACTCAGCTCGATTCCAGACCTTCTTCCACCGTCCCCACCCGGGTAGCAATACGCGGGTGAACACGACGCGGTCCGCCGACCCCTGCTGTTGCTGCTGAACTCGTCCGTTCAGTCCGTTTCCAGCAACAGAAAGTCGGCCGCCAGTGTCCGTTTTCGTCGATATCGTGCCCGACCCGTCGGCCATCGACTCGCCGCGTCCCGCGGTGCCCCGTCACCGACTGCGCGCCGTCCTCACCAAGGCCGGGCTGCCGCTGCTGTCGGTGCTGGTGTTCTTCGCCGTCTGGCAGGTGGTCGCGAGCGCCGGCATCTGGAACCAGACGTTCGTGCCCTACCCGAGCACGGTATGGCGCGCGTTCGTCGACGTCTCCACCACGCATGACGGCGTGCGCGGCTACGCCGGTTACCTGCTCTACGAGCACCTCTACATGACGCTGCGCCGGGTGCTGGCCGGCGTGGTCATCGGTGTGGTGATCGGCGTGCTGCTGGGTCTGTCGATGGGATCGGTGGGCTGGCTGCGCAGTGTGCTCGAGCCGTGGCTGACGTTCCTGCGGGCGCTTCCGCCGTTGGCCTACTTCTTCCTGCTCGTCATCTGGCTGGGTATCGACGAAGCGCCCAAGATCACGCTGCTTGCCCTGGCGGCCCTGCCACCTGCCGCGGTGGCCACCACCGCCGCCGTCGCCGCGGCGCCGGTCGGGTTACAGGAGGCGGCCCGTGCACTGGGGGCGACCAGGGCCCAGGTGATCCGCGATGTCGTGGTGCCCGCGGCGCTGCCGGAGACCTTCACCGGTATCCGGCTGGCGGTCGGCATGGCCTATTCGTCGGTGGTCGCCGCGGAACTGTTCAACGGAATCCCCGGTATCGGCGGATTGGTCAAGGACGCAAGTAATTACAACAACACCCCTGTCGTGCTGGTCGGGATCTTCGCCATCGGGTTCTCGGGTCTGGTCATCGACGGATTGCTGCGGGCGCTGGAACGGCGTGCCGTCCCCTGGATTGGAAAGGTCTGAAAGCTATGAAGTTCACATCCCTGATGGCAGTGGCCGCCGCGAGCGTGATCGCGCTGGCCGGCTGCGCGGTGGACAACTCCGGATCCGGCGGCGGCGGAAGCGACCCGGCCAAGCCCACGCTGCGCATCGGCTATCAGACCTTCCCCAGCGGCGACCTGATCGTCAAGAACAACAAATGGTTGGAAGAGGCGCTGCCCGACTTCAACATCAAGTGGATCAAGTTCGATTCGGGTGCCGATGTCAACACCGCGTTCATCGCCAAGGAACTCGATTTCGGGGCGCTGGGCTCCAGCCCGGTGGCAAGGGGACTGTCGGCACCGCTGAACATCCCCTACAAGGTGGCCTTCGTGTTGGATGTCGCCGGTGACAACGAGGCGCTGATCGCGCGTAACGATGCGGGGGTCAACAGCATCCCCGATCTGCGCGGGAAGCGGATCGCCACGCCGTTCGCCTCGACTGCGCATTACAGCCTGTTGGCAGCGCTGGCGCAGAATGGCCTGTCGCCCAACGATGTACAGCTCATCGACCTGCAGCCGCAGGCCATCCTGGCGGCTTGGGAGCGCGGGGATATCGACGCCGCATACACCTGGCTGCCGACCCTGGACCAGCTGCGCAAGACCGGCAAGGACCTGATCACCAGCCGCCAGCTGGCCGCCGACGGTAAGCCGACCCTCGATCTCGGTGTGGTCGCCGATGCGTTCGCCCGAGAACATCCCGAAGTGGTCGACACCTGGCGTCAGCAGCAGGCCCGCGCGCTGGACACCATATCCGGCGATCCGGCCGCGGCGGCCAAGGCGATCGCGGCCGAGATCGGTCTGCCCGACACCGAGGTGACCGGCCAGCTCAAGCAGGGTGTGTACCTGACCCCCGCCGCCGTCGCCTCGCCCGAGTGGCTGGGATCGGAAGGGGCGCCGGGCAATATCGCGACCAACCTGCAGAGCGCCTCGCAGTTCCTTGCCGATCAGAAGCAGATTCCGTCGGCCGCGGACCTTAAGACCTTCCAGGACGCCATCTATGTGAAGGGGCTTCCCGGTGTCATCACGGGAGGCTGAGCCGGCGGGCGGGCTACGCATCGCCAACGTGGCCCACCGCTACGGCAGCGGTGCCAACCAGGTGACAGCGCTGGGTCCGGTGGACCTTGACGTGGAACCGGGGGCGTTCCTGGTCCTTGTCGGTGCCTCCGGATGCGGGAAGAGCACCCTGTTGCGGCTGATCGCCGGGTTCGAATCCCCCAGCGAGGGCGAGGTGCAGGTCGGCGGCTCGGCGCCGACACCCGGGGTCACCTCCGGTGTGGTGTTCCAGCAACCCCGGTTATTCCCGTGGCGCACCGTCGGCGGGAACGTCGACCTCGCACTCAAGTACGCCAAGGTGCCGCGCGAACGGCGCGCCGAGCGCCGCGAGCAGTTGCTCGAGCGCGTGGGGCTGGACGGTACCGCCGACCGAAAGATCTGGGAGATCAGCGGCGGGCAACAGCAGCGCGTCGCGATCGCCCGCGCGCTGGCCGCCGAGACACCGCTGTTCCTACTCGACGAGCCGTTCGCCGCGCTCGATGCACTGACCCGCGAGCGGCTGCAGGACGATGTGCGTCAGGTCAGTGCCGAGTCGCGCCGCACCACGGTGTTCGTCACGCACAGCGCCGACGAGGCGGCGTTCCTCGGCTCGCGCATCGTGGTGCTGACCCGCCGGCCCGGCAAGATCGCCCTGGACCTGCCCTCGGAGCTGCCCCGCACCGGCGTCGACGCCGACGAGCTGCGACGGTCCCCGGAGTTCCTCGAGCTCAGGAATGCCGTCGGCGAGGCCGTGAAGGCGGCCGCGGCCTGAGCGTCGAGCCAAAAAAGCACCCGCACGCTGTCACGTGCGGGTGCTTTTTGACGTCTCGTTAGACCGGGGGATACGCCGGCGGGGGGTACACCCCGCGCAGGCCCCAGGCCAGCCAGCTGAAGAAGAACTCGCCCTCGTCGCTGATGTCGTAATCGGGATTAGGATCCATAGTCGCCTCCGCCGCAGCAAGCCCTGTTTGGCAGAAGTCTAAACCCACTGGGCGATCCCCGGACAGTCAAACCGCCCCATTGCCTACACTGGCCAACCAGTTGATTGGTCAACCCCGGGTCGTCCGGGTCTGCAGATAGCGAGTTGCCATGTCCACCGAAGCCGCATCCAACGGTTCGTCACGGCGCGACGAACTGCTGGCGGTCGCCGCCAAGCTCTTCGCCGCCCGCGGCTACCACGGCACCCGGATGGACGATGTCGCCGACGCCGTGGGCCTGAACAAGGCCACGGTGTACCACTACTACGCAAGCAAATCGCTGATCCTCTGGGACATCTACAAGCGGACCGCCGACTTCACCGTCGGGGCCCTGCACGACGATCCGACGGCCACCGCGCGTGAGACCATCTACCACTTCACCCGGCGGCTGCTCACCGGCATCGCCAACGACCTGGAGGCGGCCGCCGTCTACTTCCAGGAGGGCCCGTACATCTCGGAGTGGTTCACCGAAGAGCAGGTCGCCTACATCCGGACCGCCGAGGCCACCGTGTACGAACACGTGCGTGATGTCATCGACCGGGGGATCGCCAGCGGTGAGTTCTTCGACTCCGACTCGCATGTCTTGGCGCTGGGCTATATCGGCATGACCCTGGGCGCCTACCGGTGGCTGCGCCCGCATGGCCGCCGCACCGCCCAGGAGATCGCGGTGGAGTTCAGCACCGCACTGTTGCGGGGACTGATCCGCGACGAGGCAGTGCGCACGGCCGAGCCGCTCGGCGGGGCCCAGTAGATGAGGGGACCTGCAATGACCGATTTGTTCCGCCTCGACGGCAAGGTCGCCGTGGTCACCGGCGGTGGCCGCGGTATCGGCGTGATGATGGCCCGCGGTCTGTTGCAGGCCGGTGCGGCCAAGGTGTACCTGGCCGCGCGCAAACAGGCCGAACTCGACGCGTCGGTGGCCGAACTGTCGGCCCTCGGCGAGGTCGAGGGCATCTCCGCCGACCTCGGTACGGCGGCGGGCATCCAGGCCCTCGCCGATGCCGTCGCCGCGAAGGAGGACGCGGTCCACGCGCTGTTCAACAACGCGGGCGCCAACTGGGGCGAGCCCTTCGAGACATTCCCCGAGTCGGGGTTCGACCGGGTCTTCGACGTCAACGTCAAGGGTGTCTTCCTGCTGACCCGCGCGCTGGTGCCGCTGCTGACCGCCGCCGCCACCGACGACGACCCGGCCCGGGTGATCAACACCGGCAGCGTCGACGGTTTCCACGTGCCCGAACGCGGTCGCAACAACTTCTCGTATGCCGCCAGCAAGGCCGCGGTCCACACGCTCACCCAGCACCTGGCCGGCGAACTGGCGCCCAAGATCCTGGTGAACGCCATCGCGCCGGGGCTCTTCCCGTCGCGGATGACCAAGGTGCTGTTGTCGGCGGGCGAGGAGGCCGTCGGTGCGGCCCTGCCGCTGGGACGCGTCGGGCAGCCCGACGATATGGCCGGTATCGCGGT
Source organism: Arthrobacter sp. SLBN-53 (assembly GCF_006715585.1). Classification (NCBI taxonomy): domain Bacteria; kingdom Bacillati; phylum Actinomycetota; class Actinomycetes; order Micrococcales; family Micrococcaceae; genus Arthrobacter; species Arthrobacter sp. SLBN-53. The sequence goes on along the minus strand of NZ_VFNN01000001.1, from coordinate 2,812,101 downwards.
CTTCCTGGCGAGCCGTGCCAGCAGCTATGTCACCGGCACCGTGATCCCGGTCGACGGTGGGGTCAGCACCATCCGCTGACGGCGCGAAAGTCGATGTGTGAACTGCGTCGCACCTGGGTAGTTGGGTGTACATGTGTTCACTTGATCTTCGCGGACTGACGAAATGGAGTCAGAAGCCCGCGCGTGATATCGCGACGGCGTCGCCGGAGGGCGGCTCCACGATCAACATGATCCGCGGGCTGGCGGCCAGGGCCACCACTCCGCTGCTGCCCGACGACTACCTGAAGATGCTCAACCCCCTGTGGACCGCCCGCGAACTGCGCGGTGCGATCGTCGATGTCCGCAGGGAGACCGAGGATTCGGCCACGGTCGTCATCAAACCGGGGTGGGGTTTCGCCGCCGACTATCAGCCCGGTCAGTACGTCGGGATCGGCCTGCGGGTCGGTGGCCGGTGGCACTGGCGGTCCTACTCGCTGACCTCGGTGCCCGAACGCGACGGCAAGCTGATCTCGATCACCGTCAAGGCCACCCCGGAGGGCTTCCTGTCCACCCACCTCGTCAACGGTGTGAAACCGGGAACAATTGTTCGCTTGGCGGCACCCAAGGGGCAGTTCGCCCTGCCCGATCCGCCGCCGGTGAAGATGCTCCTGGTCACCGCGGGCAGCGGGATCACCCCGGTGATCGCCATGCTGAGGTCCATCGCCCAGCGCGGTCAGACCAGCAATATCGTTCACATCCACTCGGCGCCGTCGCCGCAGGATGTCATCTTTCACGATGAGCTGATCGAGATGCAGGACGGCAGGCCCGACTACCGGCTGCACCTGCAGATGACCGACCGGATGGGGCACCTCGATCTGGACCGGCTGGCCGATATCGTCCCGGACTGGACTGAGCGGCCCACCTGGGCATGCGGGCCACCGGCCATGCTGGACGATATCGAGCGGGTCTGGACGTCGGCCGGCTTACCCGAAAACCAGTTGCACATGGAGCGATTCGTCATCGACCGAACCGACAAGGGCGGTGAGGGCGGGACGGTGACCTTCGCGATCTCGGACAAGACGATCGAGGTCGACGGCGCCACGTCCCTGCTGGAGGCCGGCGAGCGCCTCGGCATTCAGATGCCCTTCGGGTGCCGGATGGGAATCTGCCAAACCTGCGTGCTGCCACTGGAATCCGGGCATGTGCGCGACTTCCGGTCAGGTGCCGAGCACGGCGAGGGTGACCGGATCCAGACCTGCGTCTCGGCCGCGTCCGGCGACTGCACCATCAACGTCTAGGAGGAATCGCATGGCCATCACCGATATCAAGGCATACGCCCACCTCACATCCGACGATGTCGACCAACTCGAACGTGAGCTCGACGCGATCCGCGCCGAGGTGGAGGAATCCCGCGGCGAGCGCGACGCCCGCTACATCCGCAGGTCCATTCAGCTGCAACGCGCGCTTGCCGTCGGCGGACGCATCGCATTGTTCAACAGTCGCAACAAGATCTGCTGGGCGGCGGGCACCGCGATGTTGGGCGCGGCCAAGATCATCGAGAACATGGAGCTCGGACACAACATCATCCACGGCCAGTGGGATTGGATGAACGACCCGGAGATCCACTCGACCGAATGGGAGTGGGACACCACCTCGCCGGCCGTGCATTGGAAGAAGTCGCACAACTACATCCACCACAAGTACACCAATGTCATCGGCCTCGACGACGATATCGGCTACGGCATCATGCGGCTCACCCGCGACGAGCCGTGGGAGCGCTGGATGATCGGCAACTCGCTCTACAACTTCCTGCTTGGCACGTTGTTCGAATGGGGCGTCGCACTGCACGGCGTGGAAACCACGAAGTGGCGCAAGGGCGAGAAGACCATGGCGGAGATCCGCAAGGATCTGCGCATCATCGGCAAGAAGGTCGCCAAGCAGGTCGGCAAGGACTACGTGATCTTCCCGGCGCTGTCGGGACCCAACTGGAAGCACACCCTGGGCGCCAACGCGGTCGCCAACCTGATCCGCAACTACTGGGCGTACGTGGTGATCTTCTGCGGCCACTTCCCGGACGGCGCAGAGAAATTCACCCGCGAGGAGTTCGAGCGGGAAACACGTGGTGAGTGGTACCTGCGCCAGATGCTGGGATCGGCCAACTTCCATGCCGGGCCGGTGATGGCCTTCATGAGTGGCAACCTCTGCTACCAGATCGAGCACCACCTCTTCCCGGATCTGCCGAGCAACCGGTACTCCGAGATCGCGGTGAAGGTGCAGGCGCTGTGCGACAAGTACGACCTGCCCTACACGACGGGCTCGCTGGCGCGTCAGTACAGCCAGTCGTGGTGGACGATCGCCAAACTGGCCCTGCCGAACAGATTCCTCAAGGCCACCCCGGATGACGCCCCGGAGACCAACTCCGAGCTGAAATTCCGGATCCGCGACGGCGTCCGGGAATCCTTCGGGATCGATCCGGCCACCGGCCGGCGCCGGGGACTGCGCACCGCATTGCGCGAGCTCAGGTCGGAGCAGATAGCGGCCGCCTGAGCGGGGGTTAGCCTGGCGATATGAAGTCCACCATCCTGTCCCGGCGCGACCTGGATTTTCTGCTCTACGAATGGCTGCGGGTCGAGGAGTTGACCGCGCTGCCGCGTTTCGCCGACCATTCCCGGGAGACGTTCGACGGTGTGCTGGAACTGTGTGAACAGCTGGCCGAACGGTACTTCGCGCCGCACAACAAGCTCAGCGACGCCAACGAGCCCACGTTCGACGGCACCACCGTCACCGTCATCCCCGAGGTGAAGGTGGCGCTGGAGGCGTTCGCCAAGGCCGATCTGGTCGGGATGTCCTTCGACGCCGAACTCGGTGGCGCGCAGCTGCCGACCGCCGTCGCCCAGGCCGGGTTCGCCTGGATCTCGGCGGCCAACATCAGCACCTCGGGTTACCTGATGCTGACCATCGCCAACGCCAACCTGCTCGCGGAATTCGGCACCCCCGAGCAGGTCGACAGATTCGTCAAACCGATGCTGGCAGGCCGATTCACCGGCACCATGGCGCTCTCGGAAACCCAGGCCGGTTCCTCGCTGGCCGATATCACCACGCGTGCCGAGCCGCAGGACGACGGCACCTACCGGGTGTACGGCACCAAGATGTGGATCTCGGGCGCCGAGCACGAGATGAGCGAGAACATCGTCAACCTGGTGCTGGCGAAGATCCCCGGCGGCCCCGCGGGAACCAAGGGTATTTCGCTGCTGATCGTGCCCAAGTACATCGTCGACGCCGACGGCACGGTGGGTGCGCGCAATGCGGTGGCTATCTCCGGGCTCAACCACAAGATGGGGCAACGTGGCATCACCAACACCGTGCTGAACTTCGACGGCGCGGTCGGGTATCTGGTCGGTGAACCGCATCGCGGGCTGGCCTACATGTTCCACATGATGAACGAGGCGCGGCTCGGGGTCGGGATGGGCGCGGTGGCACTGGGTTACACCGGCTACCTCAAGTCGCTGGACTACGCCCGCGAACGGCCCCAGGGACGCCTGGTGAAGGACCCGGCCACCCCGCAGGTCCCGATCATCGCCCATGCCGATGTCAAACGGATGCTGCTCGCGCAGAAGTCCTATGTCGAGGGTGCCTTGGGGCTGGCCCTGTACTGCGCGAAGCTCACCGACCTCGGTGAACGCGAGCTGCTCGACATCCTGACCCCGATCGCCAAGAGCTGGCCCTCGCAGTGGTGCCTGGAGGCCAACAGCCTGGCCATCCAGGTGCTGGGCGGCTATGGCTACACCCGCGAGTACGACGTCGAGCAGCACTATCGGGACAACCGGCTCAACCCGATCCACGAGGGCACCCACGGAATCCAGAGCCTGGACCTGTTGGGTCGCAAGGTCACCCAGAACGGCGGGGCGGCCATGACGGCTCTGGCGGACCGCATCGCCGACACGGTGGCCCGGGCCGGCGATGACCCGATGGCCGCGCAGCTGGCCGCGTCGTGGCAGCGTCTGGTCGAGGTGACCGCCGCGATGTTCGCCGGTGACGACCCCGCGGTGACGATGGCAAACAGTGCGGTCTATCTCGAGGCCTTCGGTCATATCGTGATTGCGTGGATCTGGCTGGAGCAAAACCTGGTCGCGTTTGCCAAAGATGGTGATTTCTACGAAGGCAAGCGGCAGGCCGCACGGTTCTTCTACCGCTATGAGTTGCCCAAGGTGTATCCGCAACTGGATTTGCTGGCCAGCATGGACCGTACGACGCTGGATATGCAGAGCAGTTGGTTCTGATTCGACACGGAATGGTCGGACGGTAGCTACTCGGCGCGTACGCTTCCTGACGTAACCGTCAAAACCTGCGATCGACGATCTTCCGGAAGGGCCCTCATGGGGATGTCTGCCACTCGTTCACTGGCCGCGCTGGCGGCGGCCGCCGCGTTGGTGGTCACCGCATGTGACGGTGCGCCCGCCGATGCCTCGAGTGCGGCCGAGGGCATCTGGCCCGCCGGTGCGGTGGACATGCTGGTCGGCTATGCCGCGGGCGGGTCCAGCGATCTGATCAGCCGTGCCGTCGCCAAGGGACTCGCCGCCGATCTCGACCAGCCGTTCCGCGTCACCAATCGCCAGGGCGATAACGGCGCCGCCGCGGCGGCCGATCTCGCCGGTGCGCCCGCCGACGGCACGATGCTGTCCATCCAGAACGCATCGCTGTACACCATCACACCGCTGGCGGTGGCCCCGGACAAGGTCCGCCATATCGATGACGTCGACGTGGTACACGGCATTTCCAGCGAGAACTACGTTCTGGTGACCACCCCGCAGACGGGCCTGCGCACCATCACCGATCTGCAGACGGCCCAGCGGCCGCTGCGATACGGCACCACCGGGGTGGGTACCGGAGCGCAACTGTCGGGGGCGCTGCTGATGAAGGGTGCCGGGGTGCTCTCCCAGGCGGTGCCGTTCGACAGCGGGGCCCCGAACCTGGCGGCTCTGCTGGCCAACGACGTCGATATCGCCGTCATCCACGTGGGGGAGGCGATCGAGAACATCGATTCGGGCAAGCTGGTCGCGCTCAACGTCTTCAGCCCCGAGCGGATCGATTTGCTGCCCGATGTCCCGACCGCCCGTGAGCTGGGCTATGACGTGGTGGTCTCGCAGTACCGCTTCATGACCGTGCCCAAGGGCACCCCCGCCGAGGTGACCGCTCCGCTGGTCGCCGGTCTCAAGTCGACCTTCGCCAGTGCGGCCTACCAGCGTTTCAACGAGCAGAACAGCCTGACGCCGATGGAGATACCCGGTGACCAGGTCCTCACCCGACTCACCGACGATGCCCGCCGCTACGCCGAGATGCTGGTCACGGACGGTATCGATTTGCACGATATTGGGTAAACCGCTGATGTGTTTCGCATCTCTTTCGCGCGCCTAGGGCCGCCCGTACGCCGACTCAGTATGTGAGTGCAGGCGGAGGAGATGACTATGGCCGAGCAGCGACTGCTGGTCGAAGGGGACACGTGCTGGCGCACGGTGGAGGCGGAACGCTTCGCGCCGATCATCGACGGCGCGGATTATCTGGCCCACGTGAAGTCGGCGATGCTGGGTGCGGAGAACCGGATCCTGCTGGTGGGCTGGGACTTCGATGCCCGGACGACATTCGAACCGGGGCGCGGCACACTGCCGGGCCCCAACCAGCTCGGACCGTTCCTGTTCTGGCTGCTGTGGCGTCGCCCGCACCTCAAGGTGTACGTGCTCAAGACGAACCTGAGGCTGCTGTCGGTTTTCGAGCGCTACTGGTACAGCATCGTCCCGGTCGAGTGGCTCAACCGGATCACCTCCGAACGGATGCACCTGGCCGTGGACGGCGCGCACCCCACCGGCGCGGTGCATCATCAGAAGGTCGTGGTGATCGACGACGCGGTGGCCTTCTGCGGGGGCATCGATCTGACGCTGGGCCGGTGGGACACCCGCGACCACGACGCGGACAACCCCGGGCGCCGCGGCGCCGGTGAATCGTACGGTCCGCGGCACGAGGTCGCCGCCGTCGTCGACGGACCAGCGGCCCAGGCGTTCGGCGAACTGGCCCGCGACCGCTGGCGACAGGCCACCGGGGAGGAACTGCCGCCGCTGGGACCCGGCGCGAGTGTCTGGCCCAAGCACTGCGAACCGGCGTTGCGACACGTCGAAGTGGGCATCGCCCGCACGTTGCCCTCGTTGCCCGAGCGCGAGGAGGTCCGCGAGGTGGAGGCCCTGAACCTGGCCGCCATCGCGGCGGCGCGCGACATCATCTACCTGGAGAACCAGTACCTGGCCTCCCGCGGCATCTGCGAGGCCCTCGCCGACCGCCTGCGCGAGCGCAACGGACCCGAGGTGATCGTCGTGCTGCCGCGTACCTCGGAGAGCCCGCTGGAACGCGAATCGATGGACAGCGCGCGCGAACGCATGCTCCGATTGTTGTGGGAGGCCGACGAACACGACCGGCTCGGGGTCTACTGGCCTGCCGTGCCCGGCGGGCAGTCGCTCTACGTGCACTCCAAGGTCGTGGTCATCGATGATCGGTTCCTGCGCATCGGATCGTCGAACCTGAACAACAGATCGCTGGGCTTCGACAGCGAATGCGATCTGGCGCTGGAGGATTCGCCGGACCGCGACGATATCCGCGCGCATATCGCCGATATGCGCGACGGTTTGCTCGCCGAGCATCTGCGGCTGCCGTTGGACAGCGTCCGCGCCGAGATCCGCGCACGCGGTTCGATCCTGAAGGCCGTCGACACGTTGCGCGGACGTTCGCTGCGCAAGTTCACCCCGCACATGGTGTCCGCCGATGCCGGCCCGTTCGCCGAGAACGACCTGATGGATCCCGTCCGGGTGCCCACCTCGTTGGCAGTCAGCGTCGCCTCGGTGGCCATCGCACTGGTCACCTGGCCGCTGGTCAAGGGCGCCCCGGGCGCGTGGTCGGTGGTGCGCTCTGTCGGCAAGCGGGTCGGCCTGCCGATCTGAGGCTAGAACTCGATGATCTGGCGCACCGCAAGGCCGTCGGCGAGGGCGTCCATTCCGGCGTTGATCTCGTCGAGGGTCAGCGTCGCCGACACCAGTTTCTCCACCGGAAGCCTTCCGGCCCGCCACAATTCGACGAAGCGCGGGATATCGCGGGCCGGTACCGCCGAACCGAGGTAGCTGCCGATCAACGTCCGCCCTTGGGCCACCAAACTCAACGGAGACAACGAAATTCGGGCGTCCGGCGCGGGCAGCCCGACGGTGATGGTCCGCCCGCCGGGGGCGGTCAGCCCGATGGCGGTCTCCAGCGCGGCCGCATGGCCGACGGCCTCGATGACGACCTCGGCGGTGAAATCGGCCTCCTCGGGTGTGGACACCGCATGGGCGCCCAGCTCGCGGGCCAGCGCCAGCTTGTCCGCCAGCCGGTCCACCGCGACGACCCGCACGTCATCATGCGCCAGCGCGGTGAGCATGGCCGCCATCCCGACACCACCCATACCGACGATCGCGACGGTCTGGCCAGGCTTGGGCTTCCCGGCGTTGAGGACCGCCCCGCCGCCGGTGAGCACCGCGCAGCCCAGCAGTGATGCGACCACGGCGGGCACATCATCGTCCACCGGGACCACCGAGCGCCGGTCCACCACCGCATGGGTGGCGAATCCGGATACGCCGAGATGGTGCAGCACCTGCTCGGTATCCGGGCGGGCCAGCCGGACCGCGCCGCTGAGCAGTGTGCCCGCGCCGTTGGCCGCGCTACCGGGGATACACGGGGCCAGACCGTCGGTCGCGCATGCCTGGCACTGCCCACAGCGCGGAAGGAAGGTCATCACCACGCGTTGGCCCGGCGCCAGATCCGATGTGCCGCCGATCTTCTCGACGATGCCGGCGGCCTCGTGGCCGAGCAGCATGGGGATCGGGCGGATCCGGTTGCCGTCGACCACCGACAGGTCCGAGTGGCACAGTCCCGCGGCCTCGATGCGTACCAGCAGTTCACCGTCGCCAGGATCGGCGAGTTCGAGCTCGGTCACGGCGATCGGGCGGGATGCGGAATACGGTCGGGCCGCGCCGATGGACTCCAGGACTGCGCCGCGAATGTGCATGGTGCCAGCCTGACATGCTTGCCGCATGGAGTACACGAGCGCGGACTTCGGAGTTCACTGGCCGGTGCAGACCAGGTGGACCGACAACGACATGTTCGGACACCTCAACAATGCCGTGTACTACCAACTCTTCGACACCGCCATCAACGCCTGGATCGGACGCAGCGCCGGTGTCGACGCGATGGCCGCACCGTGGCTGGCGGTGGTCGCCGAATCGAGTTGTCGCTACTACGCCGAACTGCAGTTCCCTGCCGACCTGGTGGTCGGTCTTGCGGTAACCCGGTTGGGCAACAGCAGCGTCACCTATCGCACCGGACTGTGGGCGCCAGGGGATGCACGGCCCGCCGCGGTGCTGGATGCGCGGCCCGCCGCGGTCGGCTCCTGGGTACACGTCTACGTCGACCGTCTGACCCGACGCCCGGTACCCATCCCGGAAGCCGTACGCGCCCTGCTGCAGTCGGCTGTTCATGACGCGACGCCCGACTGACAGGGCGGCTGATTGGGCGGCTGATTCGGCGGCTGATACGGCTGAGCCATTCGCCGACTCGCTATGCTCGCCCGATGCCGATCGTCAGCAAGACCGTCGAGGTCGCCGCACCCGCCGCCACCATCATGGCGATCGTGGCCGACTTCGAGGCTTACCCGCAGTGGAACGAAGAGGTCACCGGCGCGTGGATCCTGGCCCGCTATGACGACGGCCGGCCGAGCCAGCTGCGGCTGGACACCAAGATCCAGGGCATGGAGGGCAGCTACATCCAGGCCGTCTACTACCCCGCCGACGGACAGATCCAGACCGTGATGCAGCAGGGCAATCTGTTCTCCAAGCAGGAGCAGCTCTTCGCCGTCGTCGACATGGGCCCGGCCAGCCTGTTGACCGTCGATATGGACGTCGAGGTCGATATGCCGGGCGTTCCGGCGATGATGATCAAGAAGGTCGTCAACGATGCGCTGGAGCACCTGGCGAACAACCTGAAAAAGCGCGCCGAGCAGCTGGCCTGACGCTCACTCCGGCTCGAAAGGCGCGGGTCAGGTCCACAGCCCGAGGCTGTCGAGCAGGGTGGTCAGCCGCCGCGCCCCGTCGTCGAATTGGCTGCGGGTCAGTCGCACCACCTCGTCGACCTCGCGGCGACGCATGGCCGCGGTCAGTTGTCGGTGGTTGACCACCGCGTCCTGCCCCCACGTCGGGTCGGAGGCGTAGATGTGCGGTGGCAGGTAGCGCGCGGCGTGCAGCAGGAACCAGGCCAGCTTCATCCGATTGGTCGTCCGGTTGAACGCGCGATGGAAGTGGAACTCCGCGCGGGCTATCGGTTCCACCTCTCCGCCGCGGACGGCCGCGTCCAAGTCCTCGGTGAGCCGCTCCAGCTCATCGATATCGGCATCGGTGGCCCGCCGGGCGGCCGTCGCGGCCAACTCCGCGGCGATGGCGCCCTGCAGCCAGAAGATGTCGGCGATGTCATCGCGGGTGAACGGTGACACCATGTGCCCCCGGTGCGGTTCCAGCTGCACCATGCCCTCGCCGCGCAGGGTCCGCAGTGCCTCGCGGACCGGGGTGATGCTGACACCGAGCTGGGCGGCGGTCTCGTCGAGCCGCACGAAGGTGCCCGGCCGCAGCGTTCCCGACATGATCGCGACCCGCAGATAACCGGCCACCTCGTCGGAGAGCTGTTCGCGGCGGCGGGCGGGACCCAGTTTGGCGGGTGCGTTCATGCGGGTGCGCTGGGTCCTTTCCGACGGTCTCGGGCGCCGGTTCATCGCGGCGGTGAAAAGCTTGTCCAGAAGCGGGTCGGCGTCATAGTGTGATCTCGACGACATAATGTTTGATCAAATATCAACATTGCGCAAGCGTGTTGCGCGGCCGCCGACCGAAAGAGCCTCTGCAGTGACAGTCCAGTCCGCAACTCAGCCCGCCACTCAGTCCGTGATGCCTACCGAACAGCCCTATCTGGCCAGGCAGCAGAACTGGTCCAATCAGCTCTCCCGCCATGCGCTGATGCAGCCGGACAAGACCGCGCTGCGTTTCCTCGGTCAGACCACCACCTGGGCCGACCTGGACCGGCGGGTCGATGCGCTGGCCGCCGCATTGCACGAGCGCGGTATCACCGCCGGTGACCGCGTGCTCATCCTGATGCTCAACCGACCCGAGTTCATCGAGTCCTTCCTCGCGGCCAACCGGCTCGGAGCGATCGCGGTGCCGGTGAACTTCCGGATGACCCCACCCGAGATCGCCTTCCTGGTCAGCGATTGCGCGGCACGGGTGGTGGTCACCGAATCGGTGCTCGCGCCGGTGGCCACCGCGGTTCGCGACCTGGACTCGACCCTGAGCACCGTCATCGTCGCCGGGGCGGGCACCGAGGACGGTGTCCTCGGATACGACGATCTGCTGGCCGAGCAGAACCCGCCGCCCGGGCCGGTAGATGTCCCGAACGATTCGCCCGCGCTGATCATGTACACCTCGGGCACCACCGGGCGACCCAAGGGTGCGGTGCTGACCCACACCAACATCAGCGGGCAGTCACTGACCCACCTGTTCACCAACGGTGCCGACCTCAACCACGATGTCGGCTTCATCGGTGTGCCGCTGTTCCATATCGCCGGTATCGGGAACATGATCCCGGGCCTGCTGCTGGGCAGGCCGACGGTGGTCTATCCGCTCGGCGCGTTCGATCCGGGTGCGCTTCTGGACGTGCTGGAGGCCGAAGAGGTCACCGGTATCTTCCTGGTCCCCGCGCAGTGGCAGGCGGTCTGCGCCGCCCAACGCGCGCAGCCGAGGAACCTCAAGCTGCGGGTGTTGTCCTGGGGCGCGGCGCCGGCCTCCGATACGTTGCTGAAGGATATGGCGCAGACCTTCCCCGGCGCCAACATCCTGGCCGCCTTCGGCCAGACAGAGATGTCGCCGGTGACGTGTATGTTGTTGGGCGAGGACGCAATTCGCAAACTCGGCTCGGTGGGCAAGGTCATCCCGACGGTCTCGGCGCGCATCGTCGACGAGGATATGAACGACGTGCCGGTCGGCGAGGTCGGCGAGATCGTCTACCGGGCACCCACCCTGATGGCCGGTTACTGGAACAACCCGAAGGCCACCGCAGAATCGTTTGCCGGGGGCTGGTTCCACTCGGGGGACCTTGTGCGCCAGGACGACGAGGGTTACATCTGGGTGGTCGACCGTAAGAAGGACATGATCATCTCCGGCGGCGAGAACATCTACTGCGCCGAGGTCGAGAACGTCTTGGCTGCTCATCCGGCCATTGCCGAGGTCGCCGTGATCGGCCGGCCGCACGAGAAGTGGGGCGAGGTTCCGGTCGCCGTGGTTGCTCTGGCGGCGCGGTCCGGCGAGCCGCCCGAGAGCGCTCTGACGCTTGCCGAACTCGACGATTTCCTCACCGAGAGGTTGGCTCGATACAAGCACCCCAAGGCCCTGGAGATCGTCGAGGCGTTGCCCCGCAATCCGTCGGGCAAAGTGCTCAAGACCGAACTACGAACCATGTTCGGCAGCTGAGCGAAGATTGACGCGGGCGAAAGGCGTGTCGAGCCAACGGGTTTACCACAGAACCCGGTGTCTCGCCGCCGAGATCGAATTTGCTAACAGTTGCGATATGAATAGAGCCGATGCGTCACCTGCCTGGTCACCGATCGGGTACAGTCCTGTGGTCCGAGTTACTACCGACCGGTAGGTAGGGCGATGTCACAGGTCATGGAGACGGGGCTCCGCGAGAGTAGAGGAGGGGGCGTGCAGCTAGTTCCGCCGCACTTGGAACTCGCCTCGGTGGTCACGCTGTGACGGCGGGCAACGGCCTGGTCGACTACGTCAAGGACCAGTTGGACAAACCGCTGACCATGGTCGGCGGCTTCTTCAAGATGTGCGTCCTGACCGGCAAAGCGCTCCTCACGAGGCCCTTCCAGTGGAAGGAATTCATCCTTCAGAGCTGGTTTCTGATCCGGGTCGCCTTCCTGCCCACGCTGGCGGTCTCCATCCCGCTCACCGTGCTCATCATCTTCACGCTGAACATCCTGCTCGCCGAATTCGGCGCGGCCGACGTCTCCGGTGCCGGCGCCGCCCTCGGCGCTGTCACCCAGCTGGGACCGCTGGTGACGGTGCTCGTCGTCGCCGGCGCCGGGTCCACCGCCATCTGCGCCGACCTCGGTGCGCGCACCGTCCGCGAAGAGATCGACGCCATGGAGGTGCTGGGGATCGACCCCATCGAGCGACTGGTGGCCCCCCGCGTGGTTGCCGCCACGTTCGTCGCCTTCCTGCTCAACGGCGCGGTGATCACCATCGGCCTCGTCGGCGGGTACTTCTTCGGTGTCTACATCCAGAACGTCAACGCCGGCGCCTACGTCGCGACGCTGACGCTGCTCACCGGCTTCCCCGAGGTCATGATCTCGGTCATCAAGGCCACCCTGTTCGGTCTGATCGCCGGGCTGGTGGGCTGCTACCGCGGGCTCACCGTGGCGGGCGGTTCCAAGGGTGTCGGCACCGCGGTCAACGAGACGCTGGTGCTGTGCGTCGTCGCGTTGTTCGCGGTGAACGTCGTGCTGACGACGATCGGTGTCCGGTTCGGGACGGGAGGCTAGGCCGCGCATGAGTACAGCCGCAGTTCTACGGTCCCGGTTCCCCCGGGCGTTCGACCGCACCCGCGGATACGCCGGCGCGCCCGGCCGATTCCTCGACAGCATCGGCCACGTCGCCTGGTTCGTGGTGCAGGCGGTCGGGCACCTGCCGCATGCGTTCAAGCACTACCGCCGCGAGTCGCTGCGCCTGGTCGCCGAGATCGGCATGGGCACCGGTGCCATGGCCGTCATCGGCGGCACCGTCGCGATCATCGGATTCGTCACCCTCTCGGCGGGCTCGCTGATCGCCATCCAGGGTTTCGCGTCACTGGGAAATATCGGCGTCGAGGCCTTCACCGGCTTCTTCGCCGCCCTGGCCAACATCCGCGTCGTCGCCCCGGTGGTCACCGGCCAGGCGATGGCCGCCACCGTCGGCGCGGGAGCCACCGCCGAGCTCGGCGCCATGCGCATCAGCGAGGAGATCGACGCGCTGGAGGTGATGGGCATCAAGTCCATCTCGTATCTGGTGTCCACCCGCCTGATGGCCGGGGCCATCGTCATCGTCCCGCTCTACGCGATGGCCATCCTGCTGTCGTTCCTGTCCGCCCAGTTGGTCACCACGGTGTTCTACTCGCAGTCGGTCGGCACCTACGAGCACTACTTCCACACGTTCCTGCGGGTCGATGACGTCATGTGGTCGTTCCTCGAGGTGATCATCATGTCGATCATCATCATGTTGAACCACTGCTACTTCGGTTTCTTCGCCAGTGGCGGCGCGGTGGGTGTCGGTGAGGCGGTCGGTCGCTCGATGCGCACCTCACTGATCGCGATCGTGCTGGTCGTCCTGCTCGCCTCGTTGGCGCTCTACGGCACCGACCCGAACTTCAACCTGACGGTGTAGCCATGACCCAGCCCTCCGCACCACTGGTCAAGCCGAAGACGCCGCCCTACAAGGTCGCCGGTGTCGTTCTGCTTCTCGTGTGCGCACTCGTCCTTACCCTGACCTGGTTGCAGTTCCGCGGCTACTTCGAGAAGCGCGTGCAGCTGACGGTCATGGCCGAGCGGGCGGGCCTGGCGATGGATCCGGGATCGAAGGTCACCTTCAACGGTGTGCCGATCGGGCGGCTGGCCGAGTCCGGCGTCGTCACCGTCGGTGACGTCCCGCAGGCCAAGCTGACCCTCGACGTCGACCCGAAGTACCTGTCGCTGATCCCGGCCAACGTGCAGGCAGAGCTGCGTGCCACCACGGTCTTCGGCAACAAGTACATCTCCTTCCTCTCGCCGCCCGATCCGTCGGCGCAGCGACTGTCCGGTGGGGACACCGTGCAGGCCACCGCTACCACCACCGAGTTCAACACGCTGTTCGAGACGATCATGAAGATCGCCCAGCAGATCGACCCGGTGAAGCTGAACCAGACGTTGACTGCGGCGGCCCAGGCGCTCGACGGGCTCGGCGACAAGTTCGGACAGTCGCTGGTCGACGGCAACGACATCCTTGGCGAGCTGAATGCGCGGATGCCGCAGATCCGTCGGGACGTGACGGGGCTGGCCAATCTGGCCGATGTGTACTCCGACGCCGCACCGGACCTGTTCGACGGTCTGACCAACGCGGTGACCACCGCGCAGACACTCAACGCCGAGCAGGGCAATATCGACCAGGCGCTGATGGCCGCGGTCGGATTCGGCAACACCGGCGCCGACATCTTCGAGCGTGGCGGCCCGTACCTGGTCCGCGGCGCCCAGGACCTGCTGCCCACCTCCAAGCTGCTGGATTACCACAGCCCGGCGCTGTTCTGCACCATCCGCAACTACCACGACAGCGCCCCGAAGCTGGCCGATGCCCTCGGCGGTAACGGCTACTCGTTGCGTACCAAGTCGTCGGTGGTCGGTGTGGGCAACCCGTATGTGTTCCCCGACAACCTTCCTCGCGTCAATGCCACCGGCGGACCGGGCGGACGCCCGGGGTGTTGGCAGCCGATCACCCGTGACCTGTGGCCGATGCCGTACCTGGTGATGGACACCGGTGCCAGCCTCGCGCCGTACAACCATTTCGAACTCGGACAGCCGATCATGCAGGAATACGTCTGGGGACGCCAGGTGGGGGAGAACACGATCAACCCATGAGCGACGCGATTATTCGACAGGTGCGTATCCCATGAGCATCAAGGGAACCCTCTTCAAGCTGGGCGCCATCTCCGCGGTGCTGCTGACCTTCACCGCGGTCATCTTCGTGGTGTTCGCCCAACTGCGGTTCGACCGCACGACGGGATATTCGGCGATCTTCGAGAACGCCAGCGGCCTGCGCACCGGCCAGTTCGTGCGCGCCTACGGCGTCGAGGTCGGCAAGGTCGAGGGCGTCACCCTCATCGACGGTGGGCAGCGGGTACGGGTCGACTTCGAGGTCGAGCGCAACCTGCAACTGTTCTCCGAAACCACCGCTGCCATCCGGTATCTGGACCTGATCGGCAACCGCTACGTGGAACTGCGACGCGGTGACAGCAATACCGTGCTACCCGCCGGCAGCACCATCCCGCTGGAGCGCACCGAGCCGGCGCTGGACCTCGACGCGCTCGTCGGTGGCTTCCGTCCGTTGTTCAAATCCCTTGACTCCAACAAGGTCAACAACATCGCGAACTCGATCATCACGATCTTCCAGGGCCAGGGCGGCACCATCAACAACATCCTGGACCAGACGGCCGAGTTGACCTCGGCACTGGCCGACCGTGACCAGGCGATCGGCGAGGTGATCACCAACCTCAACACCGTGCTGGACACCACGGTCAAACACCAGAAGCAGCTCGACGACACCCTGGTGAACTTCGAGGCGCTGATCACCGGACTGAAGAACCGGGCCGATCCGATCGGTGCGTCGGTGGCCGATATCAGCGATGCGGCAGGGTCGTTGTCGGACCTGCTGGCCGACAACCGACCGTTGCTGCGTGATTCGTTGGGCTACCTGGAGACCATCCAGCAGCCGCTGGTCGACCAGCTGGACCAGGTCGACGACATCGTGCAGAAGATCCCGGCCTCGCTGAAGATCATCGGCCGCGCCGGTGGCATCTACGGTGACTTCTTCAACTTCTACGCCTGCGATCTCTCCCTGCGGCTCAACGGTCTTCAGCCGGGTGGGCCGGTCCGCACGGTGCGGGTCACCACCCAGCCGACGGGAAGGTGCACCCCCCAATGAGGACCATCCAGGGCAACGACCGGATCCGCAAGGGTCTGATGGGCGTGGTGACCGTGGCACTGGTCATCGGCGTCGGCTCCTCCATCACCACCGTGCCGATGCTGTTCGCGGTGCCGGAGTACTACGCCCAGTTCAACGACACCGGCGGTCTCAACGTCGGTGACAAGGTGCGCATCGCCGGCGTCGACGTCGGGACCGTGCAGAGCATGGAGATCGAGGGCGACCGCGTCGAGATCGGCTACACCCTCGGCGGGATGCAGATCGGCACCGAGAGCCGGGCCGCGATCCGTACCGATACGGTGTTGGGCCGCAAGAACATCGAGATCGAGCCCCGCGGTGACGAGATCCTCGAACCGCGTGGTTTCCTGCCCGTCGAACAGACCCAGACGCCGTATCAGATCTACGACGCGTTCCTCGACGTCACGCAGGGCACGGCGGGCTGGGATACCCAGGCGGTCAAGCAGTCCCTGAACGTGCTGTCCGAGACGGTCGACCAGACCTACCCGCACCTGAGTGCGGCCCTGGAAGGGGTGCAGCGGTTCTCCGACACCCTCGGCCAGCGCGACGAGCAGCTCAAGCAGTTGCTCGCCAACGCCAACAAGATCGCCACCGTGCTCGGTGACCGCAGCGGCCAGGTCAACGCCCTGCTGGTCAACGCGCAGACCCTGTTGGCCGCGGTCAACGAGCGCAGCTATGCGGTGAACATGCTCCTTGAGCGGATTTCGGGTGTGTCCCAACAGGTTTCCGGATTGATCCAGGACAACCCGAATCTGAACAAGGTGCTGACCCAGCTCAACACCATCAGCGACACGCTCAACGAACGTAAGCAGGACCTCGCCGACACGCTGTCCATCGCGGGCAAGTTCATCACCTCCCTTGCCGAGGCGTTGGCGTCGGGCCCGTACTTCAAGGTGATGCTGGCCAACCTGCTGCCGCCGACCCTGTTGCAGCCCTTCGTCGACGCCGCCTTCAAGAAGCGCGGCATCAACCCGGAAGAGTTCTGGCGCAATGCGGGACTGCCGGCCTTCCAGTTCCCCGATCCCAACGGGCAGCGGTTCGAGAACGGCGCCCCGCCGCCCGCACCGCAGGTGACCGAGGGCACCCCGGAGTTCCCGGGCCCCGCCGTCCCGCCCGGATCGCCGTGCTCGTACACCCCGCCCGCCGACGGCCTGCCCCGCCCGGGCAATCCGCTGCCGTGCGCACAGCTCAGCCAGGGACCCTACGGTCCGGTGCCCGGCGGGTTCGCCCCGCCGGTGGGCGTGCAGACCTCGGATCCGAACGTGCACGGACTCGGACCGACACCGGGGGTCCCGAGTGCCGGCATCCCCGGCCAGTTGCCGCCGAACGTGCCGGGCACACCGGTGCCGTTGGTGCCGGGCCCGCCCGGAGCGCGCACCGTGCCGGTCGGTCCGCCGGGGGCTCCGGCCCCGCCGGGGCCGATCCCGAGCCGCGCGCCGCTGCCGCCGCCGCTGCCGGGACCGCCGCCGCCACCGGGACCCGGTGAGCAGCTCTCGCCGGCGGGCACCGCGCCGCTGCCCGGCAATCCGCCGTTCCTCCCGCCCAATTCGCAGGAAGGGTAGGGCGCCGCATGTCGACGATCTTCAACATCCGCAACGTCAAGCTGCCGCAGCTTTCCAAGGCGAGCGTCATCCTCGGCGTGATCGTGCTCGTGGTCGCCGTCGGTGCCGCCGCCGTCGGGTGGAATGTGTACAAGAAGCTGACCACCACCACGGTCACCGCCTACTTCCCGCAGACGCTGGCGCTCTACCCCGGCGACAAGGTGCTCATCATGGGCGTCAAGGTCGGGGCCATCGATTCCATCGAGCCCCAGGGCGACCGGATGAAGGTCGTGCTGCACTGGGACAGCAAGTACAAGGTGCCCGCGGACGCCAGTGCCTCCATCCTGAACCCGTCGCTGGTGGCCTCCCGCGTCATCCAGCTCTCCCCGCCCTACACCGGCGGTGAGGCGATGCAGGACGGCGCGGTCATCGACGAGGACCGCACGCAGGTCCCGGTCGAGTACGACCAGCTGCGCGACCAGATCACCCGGTTGCTGGCCGATCTGGGCCCCACACCCGAGCAGCCCAAGGGCCCGTTCGGCGATATCGTCGAATCGTTCGCCGACGGTTTCGAGGGCAAGGGCGAGCAGTTCAACAAGACGCTCACCGGCCTCTCGGACGCACTGACCGCCCTGAACGAGGGCCGCGGTGACTTCGTCGGCATCGTCAAGAGCCTCGCAGTGTTCGTCAACGCGCTGCACAAGAGCGATCAGCAGTTCGTGGCGCTGAACAACGACCTGGCGCAGTTCACCAACTCGTTCACCAACACCGACCGTGAGGTCGCCAACGCGCTGGACGATCTGAACACGTTGCTGTCCACGACGAGGAAATTCCTCGACGAGAACGCGACCCCGCTGACCAACGACATCAACAACCTGTCGGATGTCACCACCGCGATCCTGCAGCCCGAGCCGCGTGACGGTCTGGAGACCGGTCTGCACGCCTACCCGAACCTGGTGGCCAACGTCGTCAACGTGGTCGCGCCCAACCAGGGTGGCATCGTCGGTCTTCCGGTGCTGCCCGGCGTCACCAACTTCTCCAATCCGCTGAACTTCATCTGCAGTTCCATCCAGGCCGGTAGCCGGATGGGTTACCAGGATTCCGCGGAGCTCTGCGCGCAGTACCTGGCGCCGATCATGGACGCGATCAAGTTCAACTACCTGCCGTTCGGTACGAACCTGGCGGCCGGTGCGATGACGCTGCCCAAGCAGATCGCCTACTCCGAGCCGCGGCTGCGTCCGCCCCCGGGGTACAAGGACACCACGGTGCCGGGCATCTTCTCCCGCGACACCCTGTTCTCGCACGGTAACCACGAGCCAGGCTGGATCGTGGCGCCCGGTATGCAGGGCGTCGAGGTGCAGCCGTTCACGGCGAACATGCTGACCCCGGATTCGTTGGCCGCGTTGCTCGGTGGCCCCGATATCGTGCCGCCGCCGGCACCGCCCGCCTTCGGTGTGCCCCCGGGCGGCAACCTGCCCGGCCCGCCGAATGCCTACAACCAGAACAATCCGCTACCCCCGCCGTGGTATCCGCAGCCCGGACCGCCGCCGGTACCGGCGCCGGGTGTCATCCCGGGTGATCCGCCGCCGGCCGTGCCCGTGGGGGCGCCGGCTGCACCGGCGGCCCCGGCGGGACCGGCGCTGCCGGCAGAGGCAGGTGCACGATGAAGCTGAAGAAGATCGCCACCCGTACGGTGGCGCTGGCCGTCGCCGGGTTGATGCTCACCGGGTGTGGACAGTGGCGGGGTATCGCCAACGTCCCGCTGCCCGGCGGCCCAGGCACCCAGAACGGCAGCACGACGATCTATATCCAGATGCCGGAGACGTTGGCGCTCAACGCCAACAGCCGGGTCCGGGTGGCCGATGTGTTCGTCGGCCGGGTGCGCAAGATCGAGCTGAAGAACTGGACGCCGCTGCTGACGGTGGACCTGGAGCCCGGTGTCGAGTTGCCCAAGAATGCGCTCGCGCGCATCGGGCAGACGTCGCTGCTGGGTTCCCAGCACGTCGAACTCGACGAGCCCGACGACCCGTCGCCGGAGAAGCTGCGCAACGGGGACACCATTCCGCTGGAGCGGTCCTCGGCGTTTCCCACCATCGAGCGGACGCTCGCCAGCATCTCGGGCATCCTGACCGGCGGCGGTATCCCGAACATCGAGGTGATCCAGAACGAGGTGAACGCCATCCTGACCGGGCGTTCCGGCGAGATCCGGGAGCTGTTGAACCGGCTGGACACCTTCACCTACGAGATGAACCAGCAGCGTGAGGATCTGACCCGCGCCATCGACTCGACCAACCGACTGCTGGGTATCGTCAGCAAGCGGACCGAGACCCTGGACCGCGTGCTCACCGAATTCCCGCCGCTGATCAAGCATTTCGCCGATACCCGGGATCTGTTCGCCGATGCGGTGACCTCGCTCGGCCGACTCAGTGCGACGGCCGACGAGACGCTGAGCAACACCAACGCGAATCTGAACACCAACCTGAAGAATCTGCAGCGTCCGCTGCGCGAGCTGGCCAAGGCCTCGCCGTATCTGGTCGGTGCGCTCAAGCTGCTGCTCACGGTGCCGTTCAACATCGAGAACATCCCGAAGGCGATCCGCGGTGACTACATCAACGTCTCGCTGACCATCGACCTGACGCTCAGTGCCATCGACAACGGCTTCCTGTCGGGTACCGGTATCTCGGGCATGCTGCGGGCACTGGAACAGGCCTGGGGCCGCGATCCGGCGACGATGATGCCGGATGTGCGGTTCACCCCCAACCCGAACAGTGCGCCCAACGGTCCGCTGATCGAAAGGTCGGAGTGAGCCATGCTGCTGACCCGAATGATCAAGACGCAGTTGCTCATCTTCGTCGTGCTGACGTTGGTGGCGCTGGTGGTGCTCTCGCTGGGCTATCTGCGGCTGCCGACCTATGCCGGCATCGGCATGTACCGGCTCTACGCGGACCTGCCGAACTCGGCCGGCCTGTACAAGACCGCCAACGTCACCTTCCGGGGCACCACGGTCGGCAAGGTGATCGAGGTCGAGCCGACCGAGACCGGTGCCAGGGTCACGATGGACATCAACAACGACACCCAGGTGCCCATCGACGCCAGCGCCGATGTGCACTCGGTATCCGCTGTCGGTGAGCAGTTCCTCGACCTCGTCTCCCCCGATAATGTGCCGCAGCACTTCAAGGACGGGGACACCATCACCAAGGGCACCGTGCCCGCCGAGGTGGGACCCGCCCTGGATTCCGCGCAGCGCGGCCTGGCCGCCCTGCCGGAGGAGAAGATCGGTGTCCTGCTCGACGAGACCGCCAAGGCCGTCGGCGGGCTCGGCCCGTCCCTGCAGCGCCTTGTCGACGCGACGCAGAACCTCGCCGGTGATTTCCGGGAGAACCTGCCCGCGCTGACCGATGTCGTCGACAACTCGGCACCGATCATCGAGTCCCAGGTGAATTCGGGTGACGCCATCTCGCGGTGGGCGGCCAACCTGAACACCATCAGCGCGCAGACCGCGGAGAAGGATGCCGCGCTGCGCAGCGGGCTGCAGCAGGCGGCCCCGACGGCCGATCAGCTCAACGCGGTCTTCGGTGACGTGCGTGAGTCGCTGCCGCAGACGCTGGCCAATCTCGAGATCGTCCTCGACATGCTCAAGCGGTACAACAAGAACGTCGAGCAGGTGCTGGTGGTGCTCCCGCAGGGTGCCGCGATCGCCCAGACGGCGACGATCTTCGCCCCGGAAGGTCTGCTGCACTTCGGTCTGGGAATCAATTCACCGCCGCCGTGCCTGACCGGCTTCCTGCCCGCATCGCAGTGGCGGTCACCGGCGGACACCAAGACCGAGCCGCTGCCGTCGGGGCTGTACTGCAAGATCCCGAAGGACGCACCCAACGCGGTGCGCGGCGCGCGTAACTACCCGTGCGTCGACGTCCCCGGCAAGCGCGCGGCGACCCCGCGGGAGTGCCGTGGCGAGGAGCCCTATGTGCCGCTGGGCACCAACCCCTGGTACGGCGATCCGAACCAGATCGTGGACTGCCCCGCTGCCGGCGCACGTTGCACCCGTCCGGTGAATCCCGGCCAGGTCATCCCGGCGCCGTCGATCAACAACGGGATGAACCCGCTTCCGGCCAGCCAGTTGCCTCCGCCGCAGACCACGCTGCCGACCAGTGACCCGCTCACCCCGCCTGGCCAGGGCACCGTCACCTGCAGTGGACAGCAACCCAATCCGTGCATCTACACTCCGGCAGCAGGTCCTGCCGCGGTGTACAACCCGTCCAGCGGTGAAGTGGTCGGACCCGACGGCGTCAAGTACTCCGTCAACAACTCGAGCAATCCAGGAGATAACGGATGGAAGGAGATGCTGGCACCAGCCGGCTGAACCCCACCGACGAAGAAACCAAGGCCGCCGAGTCCGCGGCCGACACCGATGAGGACACGGTCACCGACAGCGATATCGACACGGCCGGCAGCGCCGGTGCCGATGCCGGTTCGGGCACCGTTGCCGGACGACTCGGCAGCGGCTGGGTTGCCGCCATCGCGGTGGTCCTGATCGTCGCCGCCGCCGCCCTGACCGGTGTCGGTTATCTGTTGCTCCAGTGGAATGCGCGCAGTGACCAGATCGCCCGTGACGACGCGGTCGCCCTGCAGGCGGCCAAGGATTGCGTCATCGCCACCCAGGCACCGGATCTGGCATCGATGGGCGCGGCGCAGGGCAGGATCGTCGACTGCTCGACCGGCGACTTCGGCGCGCAGGCCGTCTTCTACAGCTCGATGATGATGGAGGCCTATCAGGCCGCCAATGTGCAGGTCGAGGTCGCCGATCTGCGGGCGGCGGTGGAACGCCACCACGATGACGGATCGGTCGATGTGCTGGTCGCCGTGCGGACCAAGGTGACCAACAGCGAAACCGCCGGCCAGGAGCAGGGGTATCGGCTGCGGGTCACCATGCAGCGCGCCGACGGCACGTACAAGATCGCCAATCTCGTGCAGGTCACCACGTGACGGCAGTCCTCGACGACGCGGTCGAGTTGGACCCGGCACCACAGGAGCCCCCGGCATCCTGGGGGGCTCGGGCGGCCGCGTTCGGTATCGACGTCCTGTTCGGTGTGGTGCTGATCGTGATCCTGGCGATGCTGGCCTGGACCGCACCGTTCCTCGGCGCGCTGTGGTGGGTTTACACCGGGCTGGCGGTGCTGACCGGACTGATCCTGATGGGCAACCGCTGGGTGCTGCCGGTGCGCACCGGCTGGACCGCGGGCCGCGCCGTCACCGGGATCCGGGTGTTCCGTACGTCCGGCGATCAGAGCCCGCCCGACACCGGCAGGCTGATGATCCGCGATCTCGCCCATCTGCTCGACACCGCCCTGCTGTTGGCGGGGTGGCTGTGGCCGTTGGTCGACCGTCGTCGCCGCACCTTCGCCGACCTGTTGCTGCGCACCGAGGTGCGCCGCGTGGGCGAGCCGGACCGCGATGTGCGCAGACCGGTGGCGATCGGCCTGATCGGCGTGGCGTTGGTCTGCGTCGGGGCGGCCACCGCAGGCTACTTCGTGGTGTACCGCGGTGACCGGGCGCTGGAGGATGCCCGCGGTCAGATCGCCGCTCAGGGCGCAGGCATCGTGGAGAAGATGCTGAGCTACAACCCCGATACCGCGGATCAGGATTTCGAGCGCGCCCGCTCGTTGGCCGCCGACAGCTACCGCCCGCAGTTGATCGCTCAGCAGGACGCATTGCGCAAGGCCCCGCTGGTGTCCAACGAGTACTGGTCGGTCAACAGCGCGGTCCTGGAGTCGCCTCCGCCGACGACGACCACCGCATCGATGTTGCTGGCCATGCAGGGCCAGCGCGGCAGCAATCCCGGTGCGATGCGGTTCATCACCGCGACCGTGCGGGTCGATTTCGTCAAGTCCGGTGAGCAGTGGCAGGTGCAGAACCTGTCGGTGCTGACCCGGCCCCAGATGCAGGCGAGCGGCGGATGAGCCCGCGCCGCATGGTCGATCCGGACCGGACCGAGTACTTCGTGGCACCGGAGCGCAGGCCGCTGCGCTGGGGTCTGCCTTTCGTGGCCGGGCTGGTCTCGGTGCTGATGGCCGCCGCGCTGGGCTTCGCCTCCTACCTGGTGGTCGGTCACGAATCGGACCGCCAGACCGCCATCCGCGATGCCGACGCCCTCGGCTACGTCCGCGCGTTCATGACCTCGTACACGACGCTCGATCCGTTCAACGCCAACGATTATGCCGACCGGATCAAGGCCGAAGGCACCGGTGAGTTCGAGACCACCTTCACCGAAAAACAGAACCAGATCGTGCTGCAGGTGGCCCGCCTGGAGCCGACCACCGGCACGGTGTTGGAGGCGGGTGTCCAACGGTGGAACGATGACGGAAGCGCCGATGTTCTGGTGGCCACCAAGATGACCAGCACCACGCCCGACGGCAAACAGACCATCGAGACCGGAAGTCGTTGGTTGGCAACGGCGATCAAGGAAGGACAGCAGTGGAAGATCAGCCGACTGATTCAGGTGATCTGACCACCGGGTCCGAGAGCGGGACCGAACCGGACACGCAGCCGAAGACCAAGTCGGAGCGCAAGCCGAAGGCCGGGCCGGACACCGAGTCGGACATCGGGCCGGAAATCGGGCCGGACAAGACGGCCGATGAGCCGTCCGACACCGAGAACGAGGCCGACACCGAGAACGACGCCGAGAACGAGGCCGACACCGAGAACGAGGCCGACACCGAGAACGAGGCCGAGACCGACGCGCAGGCCGAACCGGTGAAGGTGGCGCACCGGCCACCGGGTCGACGCGTCAAGATCCTGGCGGCCGTCGGCGCCATCGCCGTCGTCGCGGCCGCCGCATTCGCCGGTGCCACCGCCGCGCCCTATCTGGTCGACCGCGCGCAGGTGCAAATCAAACTGGATATCGCGGGCACCGCCGCCGATGCCATCAGCACCCTGTGGACCTATACCCCCGACGATATGGAGGCGTTACCGGACCGCGCCGCGAAGTATCTGGGCGGGGATTTCCAGGTCGAATACCGCAAGTACATCGACGCGATCGCCGCGCCGAACAAGCAGGCACAGGTGTCGAACAACACGCAGGTGCTCGGTGCCGCGGTCGAATCGATGGACGCGAACAACGCCTCGGCGATCGTCTACACCAATTCGGTGGCCACCAGCCCGGTGACCAAGAACATCCCGTCCCTGCGCTATCTGTCCTACCGACTGATCATGGAGAAGCACGGCACCCGCTGGCTCATCACGCAGATGGACGCCATCACGTCGCTGGACCTCACCCCCCGGCTGTGACGTCCGGGCTGTAGCGTCCGCACATGGAATCGCCGGTATCGCAGCGCCGCACGGTCATCGTGCTGTTGTTGCTGACGTTCTCGACCGGGCTGGTCGATGCGGTCAGTGTGTTGGTACTGGGACATGTGTTCGTCGCCAACATGACCGGCAACGTCATCTTCCTGGGATTCTGGTTCGTCCCGCATTCCGGTGTCGACGTGGCGGCGGCATTGGTCGCCTTCCTGAGCTTCGTAGCGGGCACGATGGTGGGCGGTCGGATGGTCCGTCACCTCGGCACGGTGCGCAGATGGATGTCGACGGCGTTGACCGTCGAGGTGCTGGCGTTGACGACGCTCGCCGCCCTGGCCGGTACCGGTGTGCTGCGCTACCACGACGACACCAAGTTGATCCTCATCGCCGGGCTGGCCGTCACCTTCGGGATCCAGAACGCCGCGGCCCGACAGTTCGGCATCGCCGAACTGTCCACCACGGTGCTCACCCAGACGATCGTGGGCATCGGCTTCGACAGCAGGCTCGCCGGCGGCACCGGCCAACGCGAGAAATTGCGCTACACGGTGGTCCTGACGATGTGTGCCGGCGCGGCGTTGGGCGCCACCTTGACGCTCTACGTCGTCGCACCCGTCATCGGTCTGGCAGCGGTCATGGTCGCGACGGCCGGTCTGGTCTTCGCGCTCGGACCGGATGTGGGCCAGCCCGGCTAGTCTGAGCCCATGCCCACAGTTCTGGTCACCGGAGCCGGCCGAGGAATCGGCCGGGTGATTGCCGAGCAGTTGGCCGTCGCGGGATGGGACGTCATTGCCGGCGTGCGCAATACCGTCGACGGCGCGATGCTGACGGCCACCCATCCACAGCGCATTTCATCGGTGATCCTCGATATCACCGACGCCGAGCACATCGCCGCCCTGGACGCCGCCCTGCCCGCGCGGCTGGACGCGGTCGTCAACAATGCCGGCATCGTCGTCGCCGGACCGGTGGAGACCGTGACCGCCGACCAGTGGCGTAAACAGCTGGAGGTCAACGTCATCGGTCAGCTCGCGGTGACGCAGGCCGTGCTGCCGAGGCTACGCCGCAGCCAGGGCAGGGTGCTGTTCATCTCCAGCGTGAACGGCCGGCTGTCCACACCGATGGTCGGCGCCTACGCCGCCTCCAAGTTCGCGCTCGAGGCGGCCGCTGATGCGCTGCGAATGGAGTTGCGGCCGTGGAGTATTCCGGTGGTGCTGATCGAACCGGCCCAGACCGACACCGATATGTGGCGCGGCGCGCCGGCGATGGTCGACGATGCGGAAGCGGCGTTGTCGCCGGAGTATCGGGCGCTCTATGCCCGGCACATCTCCGGTATGCGTAAGTCGGTACCGGTGTCCCAGCGGATGGCGGTGAATCCGAAGCGCGTGGCCGACGTCGTGATCAAGGCGCTCACCGAAAAGCGGCCTCGCGCACGCTATGCCGTAGGGGCCGGCCCGAAGCTCCAACTGGCTTTGCTGACACGGTTGCCGGCAACCGTCCGAGACCGCCTGCTGCGCAGCGTGATGCGCCAACCCTGATGGTTTCCTGAGCAAAAGCTTCAGACCGCACGTGAGGCGATGCTAAGTTCCTGCCCAGAACTCGTCGGGGAGGCATGGGATAAATGGCTGGCAAGCACCGCAGGACCGCACAGCGCGCCAAGCGGGTGGCAATGGTCACGGCGGCAACGGCGACGGCAACGGCGATGACGGTGGGGGCGGCCGCGCCGGCCCCGCTGCCCCGCCCCGAGGAGCACTACCTGCGGGTGGTGGAGCAACCGGTCGATCTGACCGCCGGAGTGAGTCCGTTCGGCCCGCCGGGCAGCCTGGCGGATCTCACCGGCGGCGCGGGCCGGATCGGTTATGACTCGCTGCAGGCGTTCATCGAGGCCTACGAACGGGCCATCGCCGGTATCAACATCGGCGGCGGGTTCGGGCTGAACATCGAGGATGTACTGAGCAAGATCCCGCTCGCGTTCCTCGACGACATCCTCGGTGCGGTGCCGATCGGGCTCGAACCGGTGCTGGCACCGATCCTCGGCGCGGCCACGCCGCTGTTGATCGGCATCCTGGACCTGCTGAACATCACCGATGCGCAGGGCAACATCACGCTCTCGGCGCTGCTGGGTCTGGTCGGACTGGACCTGTCGGCGCCGTTGAATCTGGCCGCTCTGAACATCCCCGGGGTCAACATCATCACCCCGGGTGAGCCGTTCACCCTGCTCAAGGCGCTGGTCGGGCTCGATATCGGGTGGACCCCCGGGACGGCGAATGCCGTTGCCGATGCCATCAATTCGACCTCCTACCTACAGGTCGGCGTGGAGACCCTGCTGGACTCCGTCCTGGGCCTGGCCGGTGCCGCCGTCGGACAGATACCGCTGCTGGGGCCGTTGCTCGAGGGAGTGACGGGCATCCTCATCGGCATCGACCTACCGGACCTGAGTCTGATGGACGTGCGGATCCCGATCGTCATCGGCTACGGCTTCGGGGCGATGGCCGCGGGTTCGGCCTACCAGCAGGTACTGGCTGACCTGGCCAACCAACCCCGGGTGGGTGGCGGTGGCGGGCCGCTGGGCAGCCTCACGCTGTTGCCGATGATCCTGGCCAACAATGTCGGTCGCGCAAACGGCGGCATGCTCGCCAGGTTCTACCCGTTGTTCGATCTGCTGGGCATCGACGTCCGCACACCCGATGTGGCAGCGACCAACGAGGGCGTGGGAATCCCGGTCCTGGGAACCGGGATCGAACTCGGCGCGGCCAACCTGGTGCCGATCAAGATCGATGCCACCGTGCAGTACCAGCCCTTCTCCGACTTCGCGGCCTGGCCGAATCCGGTGTCGCTGTTCAACAATCTGCTGGCGGGCACCATCGGTGCGTCCTACATCCTGCGCGGGGTGGATCTCGACAGCGCGCTGGACCAGATCCTCAGTGAGGTCGGCGATACCGTCGCCGGAGCGCTCGATCTGGGCAGCCCGCTGGACATCAACATCTATCTGACCCTGGCGACCAGGACGTTGCCGCTGCTGGAACCGCTGTACCTGATCGGCGATGTGCTCAACACCGTCAGTTTCGGCACCCTGGGCACGGTGGCCTACCGCCTGGCCAATGCGCTGTCACCGGCCCTGACCAGCCTGGTCAACCTCGGATACACCGATGTCGTGCGCAATGCCGACGGCACCTGGACCAGGACCCTGGACGAGGCGGGCAGTGCGACGCCGTTCATGTCCTTCCCCACGGTGGACTGGGGACAGGCCATGAACGATGTGTTCACGTCGTTGGTCAACGGTTTCCAGAAGGAGTTCTTCAGCGCCAACCCCACCGCAGCACCGCCCAACGTCCTGGAGAACCTGGGCAAGCTGATCCAAACCCTCACCGGTGGGCTCAATCTCGGCGGACTGCAGGCCGGCATCGATGCCCTGCTCGCCTCCGCGCAACCGGCCGGCCAGTCCGCCGATGCGCAGCGTGAGACAGCCGCCGGGCCCGGCGCCCTTCCCGACACCGATCCGTCGATGGTGACGTTGTCGGTGGATACCGGCGCGGCGGAGTCCGCCGGCAAACATGCCGCCGATCCCGGCGCGCCGATTCCCGAGGATTCGGGAGCCGAGCCCAAACATGCCGCGACAGAGGGTGAATCGGTCGACACCGGCGTGTTGACCGACGACGAGGTCACCGATGGCACCGGCGAGGTGACCGAAGAGGTGACCGAAGAGGAAGCCGCCGACGACGAGGTGATCGAGGACGTCACCGACGAGGAGGTGACCGAGGACGAGCTGACCGAGGACGAGGTGACCGACGACGAGGCGAGCAAGGATGTCGCCGCCCAGGCCACCCAAGACACCGAAGATGACACCGACGATCGGGAGATCGGTGCGCAGGACGAGCGGAAGTCGGCCGCCGAGGCGGATTCCGACGAGGGATCGGTCAGCCCGTTCGGTGGCCGCCGGGGCGCCTCGTCCGGCGTGACCACCGATCGCACGGCCACTGATCGCACCGCCACCGATCGCACGGCCACTGCGCCCGATGCGGATGCGAAGGGCGGCACCGCCGACCGTGATTCCGACCGCGCGGGTACGGGTTCGTCGGACAGCGCCGCGGCGGCCTAGCTGTCAGTGCACCCGTCCCGGGAGGGCTGGGCCGCGCGGGTGCGCCCTCAGTTGAAGGCCAACCAGCTCGGCAGGGCGCGTTCCTTGGAGTCGCAGAGCACCTGTTGGGTGTCACACGATCCCTTTGGCACGCCGGCGCCGGCCCACATGCCACCGGTGTCGCGGCGCAGCACGATCGCCGACGAGCCGCCGCCGTCGAGCAGGATGGCGGTATCAGATCCCAGGCCGCGGAACAGATCCTGGATCTGATCGGGGGTGTAGCTGCCGCCCTGGAAAACGTAGAACTCGTCGCGGTCGCGGACGTAACCCAGCGCCGTGCGGGCCGCCGACGGCCCGGGATCGTTCATCTGACCGGTGTCGCCGGGTGCCAGCAGCCCGAGGCCCGCGACGGCGACGAAGCGGGTGCCCTTGCTGATCAGATCAGTGATGACCGGGGTGGCCGCATCGAAATCGTCGGCCGAACGTGGCATCACCATGAACGGGGTGCCCGAGGTCGGCAGGATCATGGTGGCAAGGGGCGTCCAGATCTCGTTGCCCCCGGACAGGCCCTGTTTGCCTGCGTAGGCCAGGGTGCCGGTCAGGGGCAGGTTGAGCTTGCCGAGTCCGCGGGTGTTGTCGACGTAGGCGCCCAGCGGTGAACTGCATCCGGTCGTCTTCCATGACCCGCCCTGCTGCCCGCGGATATCGAAGAAGTTGGCGTTCACCGCAATCGTGGGCTGCCCGAGCGCCTGCCACGCGGCGATCGGGGTGTAGATCTCGGAGGCCTGGACCAGACCCTCACCGGTCCGGGCGCCCGGAGTGCGTTCGCAGCGCGCCTGATAGCCGTTGTGGGTGTCCACCAAGAGCCGAGGCGCCAACCGCTGTGAGGCGCCCTTGATGACCATCACGCGTCCGCCATTGCCCGCTTCATACCAACGACCGCCGGCGTCGAGCAACGGCGCGGGATACCCGCCGCCGAAGTTGTACACCAGATAGGAGCCCTTGGTGTTGGCGATCGCGGCGGCCAGCAAACTGCGGCCATCCGCCGCCGACGCGGTCGGCGCCCCGGTGCACGTTGCCACCGCCGCACCGACCGCGAGTGCGGCGGTACCAGCGAGGAAACGCCGGAGGCGGGGGACAACGGTGGGCACGGTCATTCCTTCTGAAGCGGGGTGCAGACGATCACTTTCAATCACAGCAGCAACGCTGTCAACTTTCGTCACAACCGCATCACGGTTGCGCATCGGGTTATCCGCTTGAGCGTCAGTGGCTTTGGGTACTCCTCTGCGCATCAGTCAACAGGCTGTGCCACGCGAGCTAGGAGCAGCAATGATCGGAACAATCCTCGGCGCCCTCATCGTCGGACTGATCGTCGGAGCGCTGGCGCGCCTCATCATGCCGGGAAAGCAGAACATCGGAATCCTGATGACCATCCTGCTCGGCGCGGCAGGTTCGCTCATCGGTAGCTGGGCGACCTACCAAATCGGCTACGCCAACTCCAATGGCGGCTTTGCCATCATCCCGTTCCTGGTCGGCATCGCGGTGGCAATCGTGTTGATCGCCATCTACGTCGGCGCCACCGGGCGGCGCGGCACACCGGTCAGGTAGGCGGGGTCAGGCGGTAGACCGCGTCGGCGTAGTCATCGGTGATGTACACCGAGCCATCGGGGCCGGTGACTGCGGCGACCGGTCTGCCCCAGCGCGACCCGTCGGCTTCCTGGAACCCGCCGACCAAGGTCTGCTGGTCGCCGAGTTCCCCGTCGCGCCAGGCGAAGTAGGACACCTCGGGGGGCTGTGGATTCTGCCGGTTCCACGAACCGTGCACGCCGATCAGCGCTCCGCTGTCGTACGGTGCCGGCAGTTGCCCGGTGGTGAAGCTCAGGCCCAGCGGGGCCGAATGCGCGGCGAGGCTCTGCTCGATGGGCGGTAGCGCGGCGCAGTCCAGCCGGACGCCGTCGGGGTTGGTCTGCACATCGCGGATCAGCGGCAGGTTCGCCGGACCCCCATCGGGATTGCAGTAGGGCCAACCCAGTTCGCGTCCGGTCGTCAGTTTGGCAACGGACTCCGGCGGGTTGTCGTCGACGTAGGCGGGATCGACCCGCCCGGTCGATGGATCGGCGATGTTGTCGCGATTGTTCACCGCGGTCCACACGGCGCCGTCGGGTGCGATGGCCAGCCCGGTCCCGTTGCGGACACCCGTCGAAAAGGGCTGGGCCACACCGCCCTCGGGTCCCACGCGCATGATCGTCGCTCGTGGGGGTGTCGCGGTGCGGTCCTGCTCGGAGATGTTGCCGGTGGACCCGATGGAGAAGTACACCGCACCGTCGGGTCCCACCGCGACGCTCTTGAGGGCATGAGAGTAGGCGCCGCGAAGGTCCGGGCTGCGCGCATCGGGCAGGTCCTCGACAACCACGCGCGACTCGACGGCCGCACCCTCGCGGTAGGAGTACGAGCTGACCCGGTGGCTCTCCGCGATGTACAGCCGGTCCGCGGCGAAGGTGATCCCGTGCGGCTGGGTGAGCCCGTCGAGCAGCACGGTCGCCTTGCCGTCCCGCATCGAAAGCACCTGTCCGGTACTGGGAATGGAGACAAGCAGAGCGCCGTCGGGTGCCCAGGCCATCAACCGGGGCTTGTCCGTGCGAGCCCAGACCGACAGTGTCCACCCCGCCGGGACCATCGCCCGGCGGGGCTCGTCGAACGGTGCGGTACGCATCCCGTCGGGCACCTCGACCGCCACCTCGGTCAGTTCCGCGGAGCGCGGTGCCGTCGGCGGTGCGCCCGAGGCGGTGGCATCGGCGGTGCCCGACTGCGCGGTGGTGGGTCCGGTATCGGTCGAGCACCCGGCGACCAGCGCGGCCCCCATCAGGGCGCAGGTGATCCGTTGGCTAACCTGCCAGACCGGCATGCATCTCCCAGAGCAGTATCTCAGACGGTTCGGACGCGGTGACCCGCTGACCGCCGGTTGCGGTGAGCCGGGCGGCATCGCCCTGCCCCAGTTCGCCGGCGCCCTCGAGGGTGATGGCACCGCGCGGCACGAACAGGTGTAGGTAGGGCGCCTGCGGCAGCTGTACC
Organism: Arthrobacter sp. SLBN-53; assembly: GCF_006715585.1. Lineage (NCBI taxonomy): Bacteria > Bacillati > Actinomycetota > Actinomycetes > Micrococcales > Micrococcaceae > Arthrobacter > Arthrobacter sp. SLBN-53. The sequence continues at coordinate 2,780,308 of NZ_VFNN01000001.1, read as the reverse complement.
GTTTCACCGGCCTGCAATCGGGCGCCGTGCAGTGCGGCGTATTTGTTGCCGATCGTGATGGCGGACTGGTCGCGGTGCTCGGGCATCCCGGAGGCGATGGTGACCAGCCCACCGCGCAGGAGTTCGTCGTCGATCTCCAGCTGCTGGTAACCCGGGTCACGGCCGGACTCGTCGGGGACCACCCACATCTGCACGAAGTGCACCGGCTCGCTGTGGGTTTCGCTACCGGTCAGCCGCCACGAGTCGTTCTTCTCCGAGTGCAGGATGCCACGCCCGGCCGACATCCGTTGTGCCAGGCCTGGATAGATGACACCGGAGTTACCGGTCGAGTCCTGGTGGACCAACGAACCCTGCATGACCCAGGTGACGATCTCCATGTCCCGGTGCGGGTGGGTGTCGAATCCCTTCGCAGGGGCGACACGGTCGTCGTTGTTCACCAACAACAATCCGAAATGGGTGTTGGCCGGGTCGTAGTGGTCACCGAACGAGAACGAGTGCTTGGAGTCCAGCCACGAGATCTTCGTCGCGGCGCGGTCGGCGGCGGGCCGGATGTCCACGGATGCGGTGCGGGTCATCGATGCTCCTCGATTTCACATGCCAGCCTAGGTGGCGGCTATGGACAGCACAACTTAAATGATGTGTCATGTATTCCATGTGGTTGAACGCGCGGGAGCAGACGATGTGGCGCAACTACCTGGAGATGACCGGCCTGCTCCAGACCGCGATGAACCGGCAACTGCAACGGGACTGTGGCCTGTCGTTGGCCGACTATGACGTGCTGGTGGCCCTCGACGAGGCGCCGGGGTGCCGGGTCGCCGATCTGGGCGCCCGGCTTGGCTGGGAGCAGAGTCGGGTGTCCCATCAACTCGCCAGGATGCGGGCGCGTGGACTGGTCGGGCGACGCGGCGCCGACGATGACCGACGCGCCGCCGTGGTCGATCTGACGGCCGACGGTAGGGCGGCGCTGCAGGCCGCCGCACCGGCACATGCCGCCCTGGTGCGTGCGACGGTCTTCGACGGGATGACCGAGTCGCAAGCCCGCGCGGTGCAACAGTGGCTGTCCACGGTCCTGACGCGGCTGCGCTGAACGACAGCGGGCGACCCGGCGGTGGTCCTGGTTACCATCGGCCCATGAGCCCGGCCGACGAGGACTACCCCGGCGCGCCGGACTTCGACGACATCTTCGACGATGTCGAGGAGATCCCGCCACGCCCGAGCAAGCGCGGACCGGTGGTGATCTTCCTGCTCGGGTGGCTGTGCCTGCCGTTCTTCGTCTATCTCCTCGGTGAATTGCACAGCCCGTTCTACGAGATGGCCTGTGTGGCGATGCTCGCCTTCGTCGCGTTGTTCATCTGGGCCATGATCCGGGTGGTGCGGACCTTCTGAGTTCTGAGATTCTCGGTCGGCCTCAACCCACCGGTCGGGAGGCCTTAGTCTGTCGACGTGGATATCAATGGAGCTAGCGCAATCGTCACCGGTGGCGCGTCGGGTATCGGCGCCGCCTCCGCACGTCAGCTGGCGGACCGGGGTGCCCGGGTCGTCGTCGCGGACCTCAACGCCGAACGCGGTGAGGCCCTCGCCAAGGAGATCGGTGGTGTGTTCGTCACCGTCGACGTGACCAAGACCGATCAGATCCTGGACGCGGTCAACACCGCCATCGACCTGGGCCCGCTGCGTGCCTTGGTCAACTCGGCCGGTATCGGCTGGGCACAGCGGACCATCGGAAAGGACGGCGAGTTCGACTCGGCGCACAACCTGGACGCCTACAAGAAGGTGCTGGAGATCAACCTGGTCGGCACCTTCGACTGCATCCGGTTGGCCGCGACCGCGATGAGCCGCAATGAGTTCACCGAGACCGGTGAGCGCGGCGCCATCGTGAACCTGACCAGCGTGGCGGCCTTCGATGGCCAGATCGGCCAGGCGGCCTACTCGTCGTCCAAGGGCGGCGTCGTCGGCCTGACCCTGCCGGTCGCCCGGGATCTGTCCGCCGCGGGCATCCGTGTCAACACGGTCGCACCCGGCCTGATCGACACTCCGATCTACGGTGAGGGCGAAGCGTCGGAGGCGTTCAAGGCCAAGCTGGGTCAGTCGGTGCTCTTCCCGCATCGTCTCGGTAAGCCCGAGGAACTGGCCTCCATGGTCATCGAGTTGATCACCAACTCCTACATGAATGCCGAGGTCGTCCGCGTCGACGGCGGCATCCGGATGCCACCGAAGTAGTCCCGGTAGTAGTCCCGGTACCGAACGGGAGCCCCCGCACCACACGGTGCGGGGGCTTCTTGTGTCCGAGACGGGGCAGTGCGGCGTCGCTCAGTCGAGCAATCCGATCGCGTGCTGGAACACCAGCCGCGCATGCAGTTCGAACAACTCGACGAAGCGCTGAGCGTTTCCGTCGATCTCGTTGGCGATGAACAGGCCGTCGGCGCCGGCGATCAGATAGGTGGTCAGTGCCTCGACCCTGTCGTCGGCCAGCCCCGGTGCGACCGCGCGGATGATGTTGGCGAACTGGTCGAATGCGTCGGCGCGACTCTGCAGGAACTTCGTCTTGGCGTGCCGCTCGGCCGGACGGCGGTCGAGCGCGAGCTTGAGTCCGAGGCGCAGGAAGTCCGGCTCCTCTTGGAGCGCCTTGGCGACCTGGAGCCCGATGTGGCCTGCCCAACTGTCGGCATCGCCATCGGTGGGCAGGCGCAGCGCACCGGCCCACCGCTGGTAGCTACGGTCGATCACCGCGGCGATCAGGTCGTCCTTGTCGGTGAAATGCCAATAGATCGATGTCGGCGGTAGTCCGCTGGCCCTGCTGACCGCCGAGATCGTGGTCCCGTCATAACCGCGTTCGGTGGCGACCGCGGTGGCGGCGCCCAGGATGCGCTCCCGGGAACGGTCGCCGTTGGCGCGGGTGCGACGCGCCCGCTGCCGGGATGCCGGTGCCTGCTCGTGGTCGGTCGCCCCGTGATACGTCGCCCCGTGATCGGTCGCCCCGTGGTCGGTCACGTCGTCAACGATCTCACGTAGGCAAATCCTCCTGCCACAGTTAATGTATAGATCACTACATTAAACGAAGGGCGGGCAGCCGTGACCACCGCATATCAGGGGCCCAATCGCAGGACATTTCTCGCCATGGCGGGTGTGTCCGTCGCCGCGGCCGCCGCCGGGTGCGCCGCGAAACCGGCTGTCACGCCGGCTACCCCGAAGACCGGCCTGCCGTCCGCGGCCAAACACAACATCGTCTTCGTGTTCACCGATCAGGAGCGCTACTTCGACGAGTGGCCGTCCGGGATGTCACTTCCGGGCCGGGAACGCCTGCGCGCGGACGGTGTCACGTTCACACAGCACTATTGCCCGGCCGTCATGTGCACGAGCTCCCGTGCGGTCATCCTGACCGGGCTGCAGACACCGGACAACAGGATGTTCGAAAACGTCGACATGCCCTACGTCGACTCGATGAGCACCGACATCCCGACCGTGGGCGACATGCTGCGCAAGGCCGGCTATTACACCGCCTACAAGGGCAAGTGGCATCTCAACAGTGCCTTCGAGACCGAGCAGCCCGACCGTCTGTTCACCAAGGAGATGGAGGCCTACGGGTTCTCCGACTACGTCTGGCCGGGCGACGTGCTGACCCACACCCTGGGCGGGTACCACTACGACAACATGATCGGCGGTAGCGCGGTGTCGTGGCTGCGCGATCAGGGCCGCACGCTGGCCGACGAGAACAAGCCGTGGGCGTTGTTCGTCAGCCTGGTCAACCCGCACGACATCATGTACTTCAACACCGATGCCCCCGGGCAAAATGTCCAGGACAATGGCCGGTTGCTGATGGAGGCCGCCCGGGCGCCGGAGAACGAGCTCTATGCCAAGAGCTGGGATACCGCGCTGCCCACCAGCCTGACCCAACCGATGAACGAACCGGGGCGCCCCGCCGCACATGGTGAGTACCTCAAGGCGTGGGGCTACGCGCTGGGCACCATCCCGCCGGAGGAGGAGCGCTGGCGCCGGTTCTCCGACTTCTACCTCAACAGCATCCGGAGTGTGGATCAGCAGTTGCAGCTGCTCCTCGGTGAGCTGGACAACCTGAAGCTGACCGACAACACCATCGTCGTGTTCACCAGTGACCACGGTGAGATGGGCGGCGCCCACGGCCTGCGTGGCAAAGGGCCGTTCGCCTACCAGGAGGCCATCCATCTGCCTTTGCATATCGTGCACCCGGATGTGGCCGGGGGACAGAGCGTTTCATCGCTGACCGGTCATATCGACCTGGCGCCGAGTCTGCTGTCCTTCGCCGGAGTGACGGCGGGCAACGAGGGCGAGGTGGCAGGCCGGGACCTGCCGGGGCGGGATTTCAGTGCGGCACTGGGTAATCCGCAGGCCGCCGACGAACACACGGTGCGCGAGGCCGTGCTGTTCACCTACAGCGGGCTGGCCACCAACGACAGCGAGGCCATCCGGATCGTCGCCGATGCCAAGGCCGCCGGAAAGAACCCCAAGCAGGCGATGGCCGCGGCAGGCTACCGGCCGGACCTGGGTAAGCGGGGCAGCCTGCGGACGATGTTCGACGGGCGTTACAAGTTCACCCGCTACTTCGCGCCCACCGAGCGCAACCGGCCGCAGAACCTCGACGAGTTGTACGAGTTCAACGACGTCGAACTGTTCGATCTCCGGGAAGACCCTCGTGAGATGACGAACCTGGCCGCGGCCAAGGGCGAGAACGCCGAGATGGTGCTGGCGTCGAGCGCCAAACTCGAGGCGTTGATCAAGCAGGAGATCGGTGTCGATGACGGTCGAGAGATGCCGCATTTCGACGATATCGACTGGACGATCGACCGCCTCGACCTCTGATCGAGGACTGCAGTCCGAATTTCCGGGCGCCGACGATAGCTTGCCTAAATGGCGGTAACAGTCAAATTTGCCTGGACAGTAACTTGAGAAGCCTCTCAGCTAATTTCCGCACCGTGAAGGTCCGGCACGTGCGAGAAGACAAAAATGGCCCAAGAGGCCAGTTCATTTGCCGGAAACACATCATCGGACATGTGTACAGTCACCGCGGAATGGTCATTTCATCAAATCGCGGGGGTGCTGTCAGTGGCGACATCAGGACGGACAAAAAGTAGCCACAAGATCAAGAAGTCGTTGCTGACGATGGCCACGGCCACGACCGTGATGGTCACGACGGCGACGGTTGCGACGGCGACGGCGACCGCGGCGGTGGTACCGACCCCGCCCGCGCTACTGGCGCAGGAACAACAGCTGATCGAGCAGCGCAATGTCAGTCTCGCTGCGGCAAGCACGCCGTACCAGCAACTGCAGCACGTGGTGAACACCCTGCTCCCGGCGCTGGTGAACACCTTCGGCGCGCAGCCCCGCGTCACGCTCGACACGCTGTTGGCACAGGTGCCGGACAGCCTGCTCACCGACCTGATCAACGCCAACGGTGGCACCGTCAACGTGAACACCCTGCTGACAACCCTCGGGCTCAACGATCCCGGTTCGGGTCTGAACGCCGCCGTCACCGCGGCCATCAGCTCGGCGTTGACCGACTTCCTCAGCTCGGCGACGACCGGCGAGAATGCCGCGGCCTTGCAGGCGCAATTGCAGACCGCGATCGCCGCGGCGGTCGACGCCCAACTGCGCGCGGTCAGTGTGTCGGTGCGACCGGTGAGCTTCCTGCCCGCCGTCACCATCCGTCTGGTCGACGTCGTGGGCTCGGACGGGGTCACCAACATCGCCAACGGTGTGGCGGGATCCGTCGCCGGCAGCATCATGAACAACCTGACCACCATCCTGCCGACGGCCGACGAACTGACCGCCGAGCTGACCCCGCTGCTGCCGGACCTGTTGACCACGTTGTTCAACGCCGCCGACCTGGCCGATGCCCAGGGCAACTTTCAGCTCGGCAATCTGCTGGACCTGGTGGGCCTGAACCTGAGCAGCCTCGCCGACAGCGGCGCGTTGACCATGACCACCGCCGGTCCGCTGTTCACCATGGCGCGACTGCTCGCCGGCGTCGACCTGGGCTGGGTTCCCGGCACCCAGTCCGCGATCGCCGATTCGGTCAACAGCACGGGCTATCTCGATCTGGGCACCTCGACGCTGAAGACCAATCTCGCTGCGGCGCTGGCCGATGCATTAGCCGACGGATCGCTGGCCGCCGACCTGGGGACGGTCCTGACGCCGGCGCTGAACGGTATCGTCGCGCAGATCGTCAGCAATGCGACCGAGACGGTGGAGGCCGACCTGACCGACAGCATCCGGAGCGCGCTGAGCGGCCTGAACTTCCGGGTGTCGGGGGTCAACATCCCGGTCGGCAATCTGCTCTTCGGCGCGTTGCAGCCGCTGATCGGCAATCTCGCCGACAACCTGAGCGGCCAATTGCAGGGCAACGTGTCCGATCTGGTGGGCGGTCTGGTCGAAAGTGGCACGGGCAGCATCGGTGACGCCCTCAACCAGGCCGTCGACGGTGCCATCGGCGCCATTCCGGACCAGGACATCGCATCGGTCCGAATCCCGATCATCATCGGCACCGGGATGGGAGCCTTCTCCGCGGGCGCAGCCTACCGAGACGTGCTGGCGCAGCTGTCCGCACAGCCCGGTGGGATCGACTACGTCGGCACCAACCCACTGCTCGGTAGCCTCACCATCCTGCCGGCGATCCTGCTCAACAATGCAGGCCGTGCCAACGGCGGCATCATGGCCCGATTCGCCGACTTATTCCAGCTGCTCGGAATCGACGGGATCACACCGGATGTCGCGATCGGCAGCAGCGGCGGCACGCCGATCGGTGACACCGGGCTGTCCCTGGGCGGCGCGAACCTGGTCCCGGTCAAGGTCGACGCCACCGTGCAGTACCAGTTGATGTCCGACTTCGCGGCATGGGCGAATCCGCTGACATTGCTGAACAACCTGGCAGCGGGTGCGTTGCCGACGTACATGCTGCGGGGGATCGACGCGGGTGCGGCCGTCGGCCAGTTGACCGATGCCCTGGAGGGGCTGGTCGGCGAGCTGGCGGAGCAGAACTCGCCGAACACGAATATCTATCTGACGGTGCGCGCCAACACCCTGCCGATGCTGGAGCCGCTTTACCTGGCCGGCGATGTGCTGCGGCTGATCGGGCTGGCGCCGGTGGCCAATATCGTCAACGGGCTGGCGAACGCACTGTCCCCGGCATTGACGAGTCTGGTCAATCTCGGCTATTCCGATGCGTTCTTCAACGAGGAGACCGGTGCCTACGAGCGCACGCTGGATACCGCGGCGACCCCGGTGCGGTTCGGCACCATGCCCGACGTCGACTGGAACCAGGTGCTGCCCAATGTGCTGCGCCAGTTCGCCGGTGGGTTCCAGACCGCGATGACGACCGACAACAACACCGCGCCGAATGCGCTGTCGGGCATCGGCGATCTGCTCACCGGCAACGTCGACAAGGTGCTCGGCGGGCTGCTCGATTCGCCGGGATCCGACGCCGGCAGCAGCCTCGCCGGCGACGAGTCCACCGGCGACGAGTCCACCGGCGGCGAGTCCGCCAATGACACCGTCGTCGGGGCCGAAGGCGGGCAGCAGGGTGCCGCACTCCAGCGCAGTCGCGGCGCCGACGCGCAGGTCGTCGAGGAGCAACCGGCCGCGTCGGCGCCCGAGCAGCCCGCGGAGCAGATCGCCGAGACCGTCGACGATGATGTCGTCATCGGGTTGACCACGGCACAGCGGCGTGCTGCCGAGCGCGAGGCTGCCAAGGAGGCCAAGGCAGAAGCCAAGGCAGAGGCCGAAGCGGAGTCTGCGGCGCAGGCCAGAGAGCAGCTGAGCGTGCGTCCGAAGGGCAATGACGGCGCAGCGGGCGATGACGATTCGGCATCCGGCGGATCGGCCGACGATTCCGGTGGCGGCGGGCAGAACGCGGCCTGAGCGACACGACGAGAACCGCCCACTCCCGAACCGGGAGTGGGCGGTTTGTGTGTGTGGTGCTTACCAGTCGGACTCGTCGAAGCGGATGACGCCACGGATATTGTTGCCGTCCAACATGTCCTGATAGCCGGTGTTGATGTCTTCCAGCTTGTAGGTGCGAGTGATCATATCGTCGATGTTGAGCAGGCCAGACTTGTACAGTGCGGCCAGGCGCGGGGTCTCCACATGTGAGCTGCCGCCACCGAAGATGTTGCCCTTCAACGTCTTCTGCAACATCGTGAACAGGAACAGGTTGAGCTTGACGTCGGCGTCCATCATCGAACCCATTCCGGTCACCACGCAGGTACCGGTCTTTGCGGTGAGGATCATCGCCTCTTCGATGTACTCGCCCTTCATCTCACCGACGGCGATGATCACCTTGTCGGCCATCAGGCCGTAGGTCGTGTCGATCACCGGTCCGATGGCCTCGGCCATCGACGGATAGACGTGGGTGGCGCCGAATTTGATCGCCTGATCGCGTTTCCACTCGTTCGGATCGATCGCGATGACCTGCTTGGCCCCGGATATCACCGCGCCCTGCAGCGCGCTCATGCCGATGCCGCCGACGCCGACGATGATGACGGTCTCGCCGGGCTTCACCTCGGCGACATTGGTGGCCGATCCGAAGCCGGTCGGCACCGCGCAGCCCATGATGGCCGCCGTCTCGAACGGGATATCGTCGTCGATCTTGACGACCGAGTCCTTGTGCACCGTCATATAGGGGGAGAAGGTGCCCAGCAGGTTCATCGGCGAGACCTCACGGCCGCCGGCGTGGATGCGGCTGGTGCCGTCGGCGATCGCCTTGCCGCCCAGCAGCACGGCCCCGCGGTCACACAGTGAGCGGAAACCCTTCAGACACGGCGGGCACTGACCGCAGGCCGGGATGAACGCCAGGATGACGTGGTCGCCCTCGGCGATGCCGGTGACATTCTTGCCCACCTTGGTGACGACGCCCGCGCCCTCGTGCCCGCCGAGTGCCGGCAGTCCGATCGGGGTCGCCCCGGTGGTGATGTGGTAGTCGGAGTGGCACATACCCGCCGCGTGCATACGGATCTGAACCTCGTCGGCGACCGGATCTCCGAGATCGATCTCGTCGACCGTGAACGGCGAATTGAGCTCCCAGAGCAGGGCACCTTTGGTCTTCATGGACAGCAATAGTAGAACACGTTCCAAATAGATGTCTTCCATGGCTCTGAACTGGCAATTTGAGCGCTTTGACATGTCGTATTGCGGACGCTGCGATGAATTCTGCGGCGGATACCGGTCGATATCGGCATGACTGAGATCACCGCGCGCATCGTCCCCAATCTGTGGTTCGACCGAGAAGCCGAAGAGGCGGCGGCGCATTACATCGCCGCCTTCGGCGGCAACGGGCGGATCGTCGCCACCCACGCCCCGCATCCCGACGCGCCCTCACCGCAGGACGTGCCCGTGCTCGTCGAGTTCGAACTCGGCGGCCAGCACTTCGTCGGCATCAACGGCGGACCCCATTTCACGTTCACCGAGGCGGTGTCGTTGGAGGTGCGGGTCACCGGCCAGCAGGAGCTGGACAGGGTGTGGGCCGGGTTGGTCGCCGGTGGTCAGGAGCAGCCGTGCGGCTGGCTCAAGGACAAGTACGGCCTGTCCTGGCAGGTCACCCCCACCGAGTACTTCGACATGCTCGGCCGCGGCGATGTCGAGGCCAACCGGCGACTCGATGCCGCGGTGCTGGCGACCTTCGGCAAGTTCGATATCGCGGCCCTCACGCGGGCCTACCGATCAGAGGCGGGCGGGTAGGCCGAACGTCGGGAACAGCGCGGTGTCCAGGAATGCCACCACGTGGGTGATACCGGCCGCCGTCATATCGATGACGTGCAGCTGAAACGGCTCGTGCACACCGGTTTCCGGGTTGCGCAGATACATCCCCGCCGCGGTCTGGCCGTTGGCGGTGGTGGCCACGAAGCGCATATCGCCGGCGCGTTCGGCCGGGCATTTGTCCCGGGACAGCGCGCCGATGGCCGCCGGGCCGACGTACCAACTGTCGAACGGGGGCATCTCCCAGATGGCCTCGTCGGTGAAGAGCTTCTCCAACGAGTCGATGTCGTAGTCCTCGAACGCGGCGATGTAGCGGGCGAGCAGCTCCCGGGCTTCCGGGGACTCCGGCGCCCGCAGCACCTCGTCTGCGCTCGGACCGACGGCCTCGAGCTGAGCGCGGGCGCGTTGCAGCAGACTGTTGACGGCGGCGGTCGTCGCGCCCACGGCATCGGCCACCTCGGCGGCCCGCCACTGCAGCACATCGCGGAGGACCAGGACCGCCCGCTGCCTGGCCGACAGGTGCTGCAACGCCGCCACGAAGGCCAGCCGTACCGATTCGCGGGTGCCGACCACCGTCTGCGGATCCGCCGGATCCTCGGCATCGGGCAGCGGCTCCAGCCAGGGCACCTCGCGCCGCTCGTGGATATCGGCGTGCGGATCGGCGCTCTGGGTGCCCAGCCCCGACGGCAACGGCCGGCGCTGTTTGCCCTCCAGCGCCGTCAGGCAGGTGTTGGTGGCGATCTTGTACAGCCAGGTGCGCACCGAGGACTTGCCCTCGAACCGGTCGTAGGACTTCCAGGCTCGCAGATAGGTCTCCTGGACCAGGTCCTCGGCATCGTGCACCGAACCGGTCATCCGGTAGCAATGCGCCAACAGTTCCCGCCGATACCGCTGCGCGTCGGCGAGGAACGCGTCCTTGGAATCGAATCTGTCGTCTACCGCTGTGAGGACGGTCACCCACGAGAGCTTACCGACCGGGACCGACAAGCGGGGCCTGCGGCGGTGTGCCGATAGGCTCACCGCGTGGCCACCACGCGCAGTGAACGCACCTTCGACGGTGTCTCCGGAGTGCCCATCGTCTACGACGTGTGGACGCCGGGAACCGACCCGACCGGCGTGGTCCTGATCTGTCACGGCTACGCCGAACACGCCCGCCGCTATGACCATGTCGCCCAGCGCTTCGGCGAGGCCGGGCTGATCACCTATGCCCTGGACCTACGCGGGCATGGACGCTCGGGCGGCAAGCGCGTCTACCTGAAGAACATCTCCGAGTACACCGATGATTTCCACCATCTGGTGGGGCTGGCGACCGCTGCGCATCCCGAACTGAAAAGGGTGGTGCTCGGTCACAGCATGGGTGGCGGCGTCGTCTTCACCTACGGGGTGGAGCATCCCGACGATTACGCAGCCATGGTGCTGTCCGGGCCGGCGGTGTACGCCCAGGATGGCGTGTCCCCGCTGATGATCGGTGTCGCCAAGGTGCTCGGCAGCCTGCTGCCCGGCCTGCCGGTGGAGAACCTGCCCGCCGACGCGGTGTCGCGCGATCCCGAGGTGGTGGCGGCCTACGAGGCCGATCCGATGGTGCACCACGGCAAGCTGCCCGCCGGTATCGCCAAGGCGCTCATCGGAGTCGGCGAGACGATGCCGCGCCGCGCCGCGGTACTGACCGCGCCGCTGCTGGTGGTGCACGGCGGTCAGGACTCGCTGATCCCGGTCGCCGGCTCCGAGCTGCTGGTCGACCGGGTGGGCTCGGCGGATGTGAACCTCAAGGTCTACCCCGAGCTCTACCACGAGGTGTTCAACGAACCCGAACGCGCCGTGGTCCTCGACGACGTCACTTCGTGGATTGCGACCAGACTGTGAAAAGTACTGTCCGCCTGATCGTCTCGCTGCTCGCCGCGCTGCTTTTGGTGGTCGGGTGCTCGTCGGGAGAATCCGGGGACGGCGACGCCCAGCAGGGCTGGGTGGAGGATGACGTGTCCTTCACCGATGCGGCCGGTCTCACCATCCACGGAACCTACCGCCACCATGGTGACGACACCGGGCCTGCGGCACTGCTGATCTCGGAGAGCGGTGCCACCGACCGCAACGGGGACAATGCCGTGGCCGGTCCCGTGGGCAACATGCGTCAGCTGGCCGAATACCTGTCCGGCAAGGGCATCGCCTCGCTGCGCTACGACAAGGTCGGCACCGGTAAGACAGGTCTCGGTCCGTACGCCACCAATCCCGCGGACGTCGGCAGTGCGGCCTACACGGCGGGAGCTCGGGCCGCGGTGCGCTATCTGGCGGCGCGGCCCGGTACCGATGCCGACCAGATCTCGGTGTACGCCCTTGGTGAGGGCACCATCCACGCCATGACGCTGGCCGACGATATCGACCCGGACTCCCCGAAGATCCACGCCCTCGGGCTGCTCCAGCCGCTGCCGGGACGCTATCTGGACATCGTCACCGACCGGGTGCGCGCCGATGTCGAGGCCGCCCGGAGCTCGGGCGCCAAGACAGCCGAACAGGCGCAGCAGGTGCTCGATGCCTGGGCCGCGGCCGTCGAGCAGGCCCGCACCCGCGGCACCGCACCCGCGCAGCTGCCCGACGGGCTCGGCGCGATCCTCAACGCGGGCAACGTGAAGGCCGTGGTGGAGGCGGACTCGATCGACCCGCTTGCGCTGGCAGCGAAGGTGCCGACCGCGACGCGGGTCCTGCTGACCTGTTCGGATACCGACGGGCAGGCCCCGTGCACAGGAGTTCGTCCGTTGGTCGACGCGCTTCGGCGGACCGTCCTGACCGTGGTCGAGCTCAAGGGCGTCAACCATGTCCTGCGCGATGACCCGACCGACAATGTCGCGAACTACGCCAAGGCGGATCCGCTGTCACCGCAGCTGGTCACGGCATTGGACACCTTCGTCGAGCCATGACCGGCGGCCTGTGGATAACTACGGTCGAGCGGGCCGCGTTGTCGGCGCGACTACCTAGCCTGGCCACATGAGTAGCGACAAGATGCTCGCCCGCATCGCGGCCCTGCTGCGGCAGGCCGAGGGCACCGACAACCAGCATGAGGCGGACGCGTTCCTGGCTGCCGCGCAGCGGCTGGCCACCGCCACCTCGATCGACCTTGCGGTGGCCCGCGCGCACTCGGCCACCCGCACCGCCGCGCAGGCCCCGGTGCAACGCACCATCACCATCGGTGATCCGGGCACCCGCGGACTGCGCACCTACGTCCAGCTGTTCGTCGTGATCGCACTGGCCAATGATGTGAAATGCGATGTGGCATCGAACTCGACGTTCGTCTACGCATACGGTTTCGCCGAGGACATCGATGCCAGCCATGCGCTGTATTCGAGCCTGGTCATGCAGATGGTGCGGGCGTCCAAGGAGTACCTGGCCACCGGCGCGCACCGGCCGACGCCGACGATCACCGCCCGGATCAACTTCCAGTTGGCCTTCGGCGCGCGGGTGGGGCAGCGGTTGTCCGAGGCCCGAGAGGATGCGCGCCGGTCGGCGACCGAGGGCGCCGACGGTGTGCCGGGCACCGCGGTGGCGTTGCGCAACAAGGACCTGGAGCTGACCTCGTTCTACCGGAAGGCCTCGGCGGCGCGGGGGACATGGCGGGCCAGCAGTGCCACCGCCGGGTACTCGTCGGAGGCCCGCCGGGCCGGGGACCGCGCCGGGCGAAGGGCGCGACTCGGTCCGCCGCAGGAGTTGTCCGGGGCGCGGGCCCGCCTGGAGCGCTGATGCGCGATGCGCAACGGGCAAAGGTCTATGCCGCAGAGGAATTCGTGCGCACGCTGTTCGACCGCGCCGACGGTCGCGGATCGCTGGACTTCTTCGGCACCGCGCTGACGCTGCCGCCGGAGGCGCGGTTCGGGTCGGTGGACGCGGTGCGCCGCTATGTCGAGGATGTCCTCGCGCTGCCCGCGGTGCGGCTGCGCTGGCCCGCGGCGGGGATGTGCGCGGTGCGGGCGCGGCGCGGGGTCACCGCGGCACATTACGAACCCGGCGTGATCGCCGTGCCGGACGGCCAGAGCCGATGGGCGTTGCGCGAGCTGGTCGTCCTGCACGAGCTGGCACACCATCTGACCGGCCATCTGAGCGATGACGGCGAGCCGCATGGTCCCGGATTCGTCGGCACGATGACCGATTTGGCAGGGTGCGTGATGGGACCGGAAGCCCAGCACGTGCTGCGGGTGATCTACGCGAAGGAAGGGGTGTCCGGATGAGCGATTACGCCGCGTTGGACGCGCTGTACGACGAGTTGCTGAACACCGAGGACGAGGCGTTGCGCGCCGCGCGGCTCTCGACGGGCCCGGCCGGGATGCCCGCCATCGAGGTCTCCGCGCAGCACGGCAAGCTGCTGTCGCTGTACGCCCGGCTGACCGGGGCCCGTCGCGCCTTGGAGATCGGCACACTGGCCGGGTACTCCACCATCTGGCTGGCGCGCGGGGTCGGCCCGCAGGGCAGCGTGGTCACCCTCGAATACGAGCCCCGGCACGCCGAGATCGCCAGGCAGAACCTGGAGCGCGCCGGCGTGGCCGACCGGGTCGAGGTGATCGTCGGCGCCGCGCTGGACACCTTGCCCACGCTGAAGGGGCCGTTCGATCTGTTCTTCATCGATGCCGACAAGGAGAACAATCCGGCCTACCTCGAGGCGGCGATCGCCTTGTCCGAACCCGGTGCGCTGATCATCTGCGACAACATCGCCCGCGGCGGCCGGGTGCTGGATCCCGACCCGCAGGATCGGCAGGCGATCGCGGTGCGCGAGACCATCGCGCTGATGGGCAGCCACCCGCGGCTGGACGCCGCGGCCATCCAGACCGTCGGGGCCAAGGGCTGGGACGGGTTCGCCGTCGCGCTGGTCAGCTGAGCCCCGGCGTCGCCCGACCGGCCGACTGCGCGCGGTTCGGCCACCTCGGCGGTGGGTACCAGCAGAACCGTGTGGACGGCGAAACGAACGGTCGATGCCCCCGCCGACGCGGTGTGGGAGCTGCTCACCGATCTGGACGCGTGGCCGCGGTGGGGTCCCACGGTCGCGCGCGCCGAGCTCGACGGCACCGCCTTCCTGTTGGGCGCGACGGGACGGGTCTGGACACCGGTCGGGGTTCCGCTGCCGTTCGTGATCAGCGAATTCGATCCCGGCCACAGCTGGGGGTGGGATGTCGCCGGCGTACCGGCCACCCAGCACGGTGTCGAACCGCGACCCGGCGGCGGCTGCACGGTGTGGATGACGGCGCCGTGGTGGGCGCCGGCCTACCTGCCGGTGTTGGAGGTGGCGGTACGCCGCATCGAGTCCATGGCCGCCAGGAAGCCGTTCACGAACTGACCCGATCCACTGTGGGCGGTGCCGCGAATGACAATTGACGTGGCCGACACAGTGGAGGGAGTCCTGGCATGGCGGTGATCCTGGCGTACACCGCGCCGGCGCTGGGGCACCTGTATCCGTTCTGCGCGCTGCTCACCGAACTCGCCGGCCGGGGTCACCGCATCCACGTGCGCACTCTCGCCGACGGCACCCGGCTGTGCCGGCGGCTCGGGTTCGCCGTACAAGCCGTGGACCCGGCGATCGAGGCGGTCGAACACGACCACGACGAGGCCGATGTCTCAGTGCTGCGGGCCGCCACCGACACCGTGCGGGTGCTCACCCGCCGCGCCGCCCTGGAAGTCGCCGATATCCGGCGCGCGGTCGAGACGGTGCGCCCAGATGTGGTCATCGTGGATTCCAACTCGTGGGGCGCGATCTCCTACCTGGAGACCGGCGATGTTCCCTGGCTCGTCCTGTCTCCCTTCACCCCCTACCTGCGGGCGCCCGGCCTGCCGCCGTTCGGTGCGGGCGCCCGGCCGTGGCGAGGTCCGTGGGGCCGCATCCGCGACCACGGCATCGCGACGGTCACCCGCCGGGTCTTCGACCGGCCCTTCGCCACCGGACTCGCCCCGGTCCGCGCCGACCTCGGGCTGCCCGCCGTGCAGACCGCCGATGAGCTGCTGCGTCGCGCACCGGCGGTCCTGGTGGCCACCGGCAAACCCTTCGAGTACCGGCAGACCGAATGGGGGCCGAAAGTCCACCTGATCGGCCCCGCGGCGTTCGATCCGGTGGGCGATCAGGAGCCGGACTGGCTCGCCGATATCGACCGGCCCATCGTCCTGGTGACCACATCCTCGGTCCCGCAGGCCGACACCCGGCTGGTGGGTGCGGCGATCGAGGCGCTCGACGGACTGAACCTGCATCTGGTGGCGACGTCGCCGGCCGGTCCGGTGCCCACCCAGGACCGGACCGGTGTCACCCTGGCCAGGTTCGTCCCGCATTCGCTGCTGCTCACCCGCGCCGTCTGCGTGGTGACCCACGGCGGCATGGGCATCACGCAGAAGGCACTCAGTCGCGGCATACCGGTATGCGTCGTGCCGTTCGGGCGAGATCAGTTCGAGGTGGCCCGCCGCGTGGAGGTCGCCGGCTGCGGAACCCGGTTGCCCGCCCGCCGGCTGACCCCGGACCGGTTGCGCACCGCCATCCTCGACGCGATGTCGATGACCGGCGGTGCGGCCGCCGTCGCCCGCGGTTTCGCCGATACCGGGGGAGTGCCCCTAGGTGCGGACATCGTGGAAGCCCACCTACGCCGCGGCGGCACCGCGGCCAGGTGATCCCCGGCCTGCCGTCAGTTGCAGACCGCGCCCACGGCCGCGGACTGCACCAGCTTGGTGTACTTGGCCAGCACGCCGGTGGTGTACCGAGGCGGCAGCGGCTCGAAACCTGCCTTGCGGGACTCCAATTCGGCCTCGTCGACCAGCAGGTCGAGGGTGCCGTTGGCGACATCGAGGCGGATCCGGTCACCGTCGCGCACGAAGGCGATCGGGCCGCCGTCGACGGCCTCGGGTGCGATGTGCCCGACGCACAATCCGGTAGTGCCACCGGAGAATCGGCCGTCGGTCATCAACAGGACGTCCTTGCCGAGGCCCGCACCCTTGATCGCGCCGGTGATGGCCAGCATCTCACGCATACCCGGCCCACCCTTGGGGCCCTCGTAACGGATGACAACCACGTCACCGTGGGTGATGGTGCCGTCTTCGAGGGCATCCAGTGCGGCCCGCTCGCGCTCGAAAACCCGTGCCGTGCCCTCGAATACGTCCGAGTCGAAGCCGGCGGACTTGACGACCGCGCCCTCGGGGGCCAGCGAGCCGTGCAGGATGGTGATCCCACCGGTGGGATGAATCGGGTTGTTCATGGCGCGCAGCACCTTGCCGTCGGGGTCCGGCGGCTCGATATGGGCCAGGTTCTCGGCCATCGTCTGACCCGTCACGGTCAGGCAATCACCGTGCAGCAGTCCGGCATCCAGCAACGCCTTCATGACCACCGGCACACCGCCGATCTCGTCCACATGTTTCATCACGTGCCTGCCGAACGGCTTCACATCGGCCAGGTGGGGTACCCGGTTACCGACGCGGGTGAAGTCCGCCAGCGTCAGTTCGACCTCGGCCTCGCGGGCGATGGCCAGCAGGTGCAGCACCGCGTTGGTGGAACCGCCGAAGGCCATGACCACCGCGATCGCGTTCTCGAACGCCTCCTTGGTCAGGATGTCGCGGGCGGTGATACCGCGGCGCAGCAGCTCGACGACGGCCTCGCCGGACCGGGCCGCGTATTCGTCGCGACGTGAGTCGATGGCCACCGGGGATGCGCTGCCGGGCAAGGACAATCCCAGTGCCTCGGCGGCCGAGGCCATCGTGTTGGCGGTGTACATGCCACCGCAGGCGCCCTCGCCGGGACAGATCGCGCGCTCGATGATGTCGACGTCCTCGCGGGACATCAGGCCACGGGCACACGCACCGACGGCCTCGAAGGCGTCGATGATGGTGACCTCTTTCTCGGTGCCGTCGGTCAGCTTCGCCGTTCCGGGCATGATCGAGCCGTTGTAGAGGAACACCGATGCCAGATCGAGGCGGGCCGCCGCCATCAGCATGCCGGGGATCGACTTGTCGCAGCCGGCGAGCAGCACCGACCCGTCGAGGCGTTCGGCCTGCATGACGGTCTCGACGCTGTCGGCGATCACCTCGCGGGACACCAGGCTGAAGTGCATGCCCTCATGGCCCATGGAGATGCCGTCGGAGACCGAGATGGTGCCGAACTCCAGCGGGTAGCCGCCGCCGGCGTGCACGCCACCCTTGACCGCCTGCGCCAGCCGCTGCAGCGACATGTTGCACGGGGTGATCTCGTTCCAGGATGAGCCGACGCCGATCTGCGGCTTGACCCAGTCGTCGTCACCCATTCCGACGGCGCGCAGCATCCCGCGGGCGGCGGTCTTCTCCAATCCGTCGGTGACGTCGCGGCTGCGGGGTTTGATATCGACCCCGGGACGGGCCTGCGGTGCTGAGGGCATGCAGGTAAGTATGCATTCGGCCCACGGCCAGCCCAAACCCCCGCTGATACCCCTCTGGGGTACCGGTAGCCTTGCTGCATGAGACGGGTGCTGGTGCTGGTGGCGGCGATGCTGGCCATCCTTGTGCCGGGCTGTGGCAGACAGGCCGGTGCACCCGAGGCGTCGAGCGCCTCCGCCGCTTCGGCGACATCGCCCGCACCGGGCACTCCGGGGGTCAACGCCATCGATCACGCCTTCGCCGATGCCCTGCTCGCCCAGCGTCCGCGTATCGATCAGATGATCGCGCTGGTGCGCACCAATTCCGATGACCCACGCATGCAGGCGCTCGCCGATGTGCTTGCCGTCAGCGAGAAACAGCAGACCGACACCGTCAACGCCCTGCTGGTGCAGTGGACCGACGGCCGGCAGGGCGGTCAGGGTCCGGTACCGCAGGGGCCCAACCTGTTCGACGAGGGCGCCATGCAACGGCTTGCGGCGCTGCGCGGTCCCGAGTTCGACAGGTTGTGGTTGCAGGCCATGCTCAACCACCACCAGGCCGTCCTGACCATGGCCGCCACCGAGATCCAGGAGGGTCAGGACGCCAACGCCAAGACGCTGGCGCAAGGCATCATCAGCACGCGCCAAGAGGAGGCCGGTCACATGCAGCAACTGTTGGGAGGCGGGTAATCGATGGCCGATGCAGAACACGGCTATTCGCCGCAGAAGGAGAACTACGCCAAGCGGTTGCGGCGCATCGAGGGTCAGGTGCGCGGTATCGCCAAGATGATCGATGACGACAAGTACTGCATCGACATCCTCACCCAGATCAGCGCGGTCAACAGCGCGCTGCAGTCGGTCGCCCTGGGATTACTCGACGAGCACCTCGGCCACTGCGTCACCCACGCGGTCGCCGCGGGTGGTGAGGAGGCCGAGGTCAAGCTTGCCGAGGCGTCGGCGGCCATCGCCCGGTTGGTCCGCTCCTAACCGCCGTCAGACCCGTTCGGCGTTCTCGATCGCGGACTCCAGGCGCGCGAGCTTGCCGTCGAGTTCGCCATCGTGGCCAGGTCGGATATCGGCCTTGAGCACCAGTGAGATCCGGGTACCGAACGGTGCCACCGCCTCGGTGGCACGTTTGACGACGTCGAAGACCTCGTCCCAGGAGCCCTCGATCTCGGTGAACATGCTGGAGGTCCGGTTGGGCAGCCCCGACGCGCGCACCACGCGCACCGCGGCGGCGACGGCCTCGCTGACCGAGCCGTCGGAGCGGCCGGTGCCCGACGGGCTGATGCTGAAGGCGACGATCATCGCGCGTCCTCTCGGGTTCGGGGCGGCCACGGCATTACCGTGGCGTTCCAGCATGACCGTGAAACCGTACGCGCAACTGACGGTGCTCGCGGCCGCCGCGTTCGTCTACGTCACCGCCGAGATCCTGCCCGTCGGGGCGCTGCCTGCCATCGCGGCCGACCTCGACATCGCGCCGGCGACGGTGGGCACCCTGCTGGCCGGCTATGCGTTGATCGCCGCCGTGGCCACCCTGCCGCTGGTGCGCTGGACGGCGCGCTGGCCGCGGCGCCGGGCATTGTTGTTGACCCTGGTGTGTCTGACTGTCGCGCAAGCCCTTTCGATGCTCGCACCGAACTTCGCGGTGCTCTCGGTGGCGCGGGTGCTGTGCGCGCTCACCCACGGTCTGATGTGGTCGGTGCTGGCCCCGATCGCCGTCCGGCTGGTTCCTCCCGGGCACGGCGGACGGGCGACCACGGCGGTGTACGCCGGCACCGCCCTTGCCCTGGTGGCGGGCAACCCGATGACGGCGCTGATATCGCAGGCGTGGGGTTGGCGCGCCGCGGTCGCGGCGGTCACCGTGGCGGCCGCGGCGGTGACGCTCGCCGCGCGGCTGCTGCTACCGATGCTGCCGGCCACCGAGGCGGCCCAGACGCGGTTGGGCGGCCGCCGGTGGTGCCACAACCGCGCGCTGGCCACCCTGTGCGGACTCACGCTGGTCGGCGTCAGCGCGCACTTCATGTCCTACACCTACATCGCCGTCGTCATCGGTGAGGTCACGGGCACCGCCACCGCGCCGGTGCTCGCCGGGTTCGGGGTGGCCGGACTGGTCGCCATGGCCGTGTTCGCCCGCCCGCTGGACCGGTGGCCGCGAGCGGTCCTGATGACCGCGCTGGCAGGGCTGGTCGCCGCGTTCGCGGGGCTGGCGGCCGTGGCCGGTGGCGACCCGCGGCCGGTGCTCGGCGTCGTAGGGATGCTGGCGTGGGGCGCCATGTCGACGGCGCTGCCGCCGATGCTGCAGTCCGCGGCGATCAACAGCGCACCCGAGGACCCCGACGGTGCGTCCGGGCTCTACGTGGCGACGTTCCAGGCCGGCATCGTCGCCGGCGCCCTGGCCGGTGGCGCCCTGTTCGCCGCGGGCGGGCCGTTCGCCGTGCTCAGCGCGTCGGCGGCCTTGACCGCCATGGTGATGATCGCCGTTGCCGCCCTGCCGTGGTTGCTCGCCCCTGTAACGGCAGGACTCACACCGGCGATGAACATCCCAGGTCAGTGGTGCAGGTCGGACGGTGATGAGGGGTCCGTCCGGCCTCGCCAGGGTTAGCCGGTGGACGCGCTGTGCCAGACTGGTCTGCAGATATGCCAGTGGAGGTGACATATGTCGCAGCGGACGAGAAGGAAACTCGCCAGCGCGATCTTGGCGGCCGCAACGGTCGTCGCAGCAGGTATCGGTAGCCCGTCGGCCCTTGCGGAGCCCGTTCCGCCCGCGCCGGCACCCGCGCCGGCCCCGCCCGCATTCCCCAACCCGTTCGCGCCACCGGCTCCGCCCGCGACGCCGACGGCAGCCGATCCGTTCGCCCCGGTCGGTGGACCCGGCGCGCAGCCGTTGCCGATCCCGCCGGGCACCCCGCCCGGACAGAACCCGAATCCGTTCCGCGGTCTGCCGCCTTTCGTGCCGCCGTCGTTCAACCCCGTCAACGGGTCGATCGCGGGTGCGGCCAAGCCGATCTACATCAACTTCCAGCGGCCCATCGCCAACCGGCAGATGGCCCAGGACGCGGTGCACATCACCTCGAACCCGCCGGTGCCCGGCCAGTTCTACTGGGTCACCGATACGCAGCTGCGGTGGCGCCCGCAGGACTTCTGGCCCATCGGCACGGTGGTCAACATCGACGCCGCGGGCACCAAGTCCAGCTTCACCGTGCCCGAGCAGCTGGTGGCCACGGTCGACGACGCCACCAAGACGATGACGGTGGTGCGCAACGGCGAAGTGGAGAAGGAGTTCCCGGTCTCGCTGGGCAAATCCGGCCACGAGACCAAGAACGGCACCTACTACGTGCTGGAGAAGTTCGCCGATATCGTGATGGACTCCTCCACCTACGGAGTCCCGGTGGACTCCGCGGAGGGTTACAAGACCCACGTCAAGGATGCCGTGCGCATCGACAACAGCGGAATCTTCGTGCACGGCGCGCCGTGGTCGGTGGCCGACCAGGGCAATACGAATGTCAGCCACGGCTGCATCAACCTCGCCCCCGCCGACGCCAAGTGGTTCTACGACAACTTCGGTTCCGGTGATGCCGTCGTCATCAAGAACACCGACGGTGGTCTGTACAACCAGCCCGACGGGGCCTCGGACTGGCAGATGTTCTGACGCCGGAGTTCACGCAGAACGGCCCACTTTCCCAGGGAAAGTGGGCCGTTCTGCGTAGATGGGCCGGGGCGAGATCTACCAGGTTTCGGTCTCGTCGGGCAGACGGCCGCGAAGCTGAATCCAGGTAGCTCTGCTGGCACTATCTCCTACCTGAGTGCAGTCCTCGCCGGGCTGATCCTTCGCGGCCTGAAGCCCGGTAGATCCCCGACCGGCCCGCTACCAGATGCGTACGCGCCGTTCGGGTTCGAGGTACAGCTCGTCATCGGTGCCGACCTCGAACGCGTCGTAGAACGCGTCGATGTTGCGGATGACACCGTTGCAGCGGAACTCCGGCGGCGAATGCGGATCGGTGGCCAGGCGCCGGATCGCCTCGGCCTCACGGGATTTGGTGCGCCACACCTGGGCCCAGCCGAACAGCACCCGCTGCACGCCGGTCAGGCCGTCGATCACCGGGGCTTCCTTGCCGCCGAGGGACAGCTCGTAGGCCAGCAGCGCGATGGACAGCCCGCCGAGGTCACCGATGTTCTCCCCGACGGTGAACGCACCGTTGACGTGATGGGAGGAATCCAGTGCCCGCGGGGTGAACTGCTCGTACTGGTCGATCAATGCCGTTGTGCGCTGCCCGAATTCGGTGCGATCGGCATCGGTCCACCAGTCGACCAGATTACCGTCACCGTCGTATTTGGCGCCCTGATCGTCGAAGCCGTGCCCGATCTCGTGACCGATCACCGCGCCGATACCGCCGTAGTTGGCGGCGTCATCGGCCTCGGCGTCGAAGAACGGTGGCTGCAGGATCGCGGCAGGGAACACGATCTCGTTCATACCGGGGTTGTAGTACGCGTTCACCGTCTGCGGGGTCATGAACCACTCGTCACGGTCCACCGGGCCGCCGAGCTTGGCCAGGTCGCGGTCGTATTCCAGGGCGTACCCGCGCCGGTAGTTGCCGTACAGGTCACCCGCGTCGATCACCAGCGCCGAATAGTCCCGCCACTTCGCCGGGTAACCGATCTTCGGGGTGAACTTGTCCAGCTTCTCCAGCGCGCGGGTGCGGGTCTGCGGGGTCATCCACGGCAGGCTGGTGATGCTGACCCGGTACGCCTCGCGCAGGTTGGCCACCAGCTCGTCCATCCGGGACTTGGCCTCCGGCGGGAAGTGCCGTGCCACGTACAGCTTGCCGACGGCGTCGCCCATCAGGCTCTCGACCAGGCCGACGCCGCGCTTCCAGCGGTCCCTGATGGCCTCGGTCCCCGACAGCGTGCGCCCGTAGAACGCGAAGTTCTCGGCCACCAGGTCGTCGGTCAGCAACGAGGCACGCGCGCTGATCAGCCGCCAGCTCAACCACTGCTTCCACACCTGGAGGTCTTCGCCCGCCCACAGCGCGGCGAACGCCGTCAGGTAATCCGGCTGGCGGACCACCACCTCTTCGGGGCTCGCGCCCAACGCGCCGACCCAGCCCGCCCAGTCGAATCCGGGCGCTTCGGAGGGCAACTCGGCGAAGGTGCGCAGGTTGTAGGTCAGGTCGGCATCACGGCGCTTGACGACATCCCAGTGCGCCGCGGCCAGCTTGGTCTCCAGGTCCACGATGCGGCGCGCCGTCGCGGCATGGTCACCCTCTCCGTGGACGAGGGTGAGCATGCGGGCGATGTGCTCGGGGTAGGCGGACAGGATGGCGGCATGGGCGGGGTCGCGGTAGTACGACTCGTCGGGCAGGCCGAGCCCGGACTGGGAGATGTGCAGCAGATAGCGGGTGGAGTCCTTGGAGTCGGTGTCCACATACACCCCGGCACCGCCACCGACGCCGGTGCGCTGCAGGGCGCCCACCACCGCTGCCAGTGCGTCCCGGTCGGCCGCGGCGGCGATGGTGTCCAGCTCGGCGCGCAGCGGGGCCACGCCGACCTGTGCGACGGCGGCCTCGTCCATGAACGACGCGTAGAGATCGCCGATGCGCTGGGCATCGGGTCCGTCGGCCGCCGAAGCGGAGGTGATGATGTCGCGTACCTGTTCCTCGGCGCGGTCGGCCAGGGTGCGGAAGGCACCGTCGGTGGCGCGGTCGGCGGGGATCTCGTAGTCGGCCAGCCAGCGCCCGTTGACGTGGCCGAACAGGTCGTCCTGGGGACGCACATCGGCGTCGACGTATCGCAGATCGATGCCGGAGCGGAGTTCTGTAGACGTCACACTCTCATGGTGCCAGAGCTCACCGGTAGCCTCACGGCCATGCCCGAAGAGCAAACCAGGGTGCTGTCCCGTTACGGCATCGCCGGCATCGTGTTCGGTGTGATCGCCCTGGCGGCCACGGCGCTCGGCGTCATGGTGTGGACCGGACACCGCGCCGACGTGGCCGAACGTACCCACCAGAGCGAGGTCCTGCAGGCGGCGGTGGACTGGACCGCGCTGCTGATCAACATGAACTCCGAGAACGCACCGCAGAATCTGCAGCAACTGCGGGACGGCACCGTCGGCCAGCTCAACGTCGATTTCGACGCCACCATGACACCGTTCGCCGATCTGGTCGGCAAGCTGAAGTCACAGACCGTCGGCCAGGTCGAGTCCGTCTCGATCGAGTCCATGCACCGGGTCCCCGACGGCGCCAAGGACACCGACGCGCCCCCTGCCGAGCTCGCCACGGTGGCATCACGCACCGACACGGTGCTGGTGGTCGCCACCTCGGTCAGCCAGAACGCCGGCGCCCAGCCGACCACGGTGCGCTGGAATCTGCGCCTGGGTGTCTCCGATGTCGACGGCTCGCTGCTGATCTCGCGACTGGAGACCATCCGATGATCAACCGGGTACGGGTCGCGGGCGTCGACATCCTGGCGCCGGCGTTGGCGATCCTGGCGCTGGTGTTCATCGGCAGTGCGCTGGACTGGCCGCGCTGGTGGGTGGCGGTGTGCACGGCGCTGTGCCTACTGATCGTGCAGGGCGTGGTGGTCAACGCGGTGCTGTTCCGCCGCGACGGGGTCACCGTGGGCACCGATGACGACGGGCCGCTGTTGCGGCTGGGGGTCGTGGCGACCGCCACCGTCCTCGCGGTCGCGGCCGTCTTCGTCGGCTACATCCGGTGGACTGTCCCCGACCGCGACCTCGGCCGTGACAGTGCCGAGGTCGTCGGCATCGCCAGCAGCGTCGCGGAGGCCTCGGCAACGTTCAGCCCGAGCAGCCCGAACACCGGCATCGACCGTGCCACCGCGTTGATGTCGCCGGAGCGGGCCGAGAGCTACCGCAACGAATTCCAGGCCGTGGCAAAGGATCTGACCAGCCGCAACGTATCCGGTCAGGCGCAGACGGTATCGGCAGGGGTGGAGGCGATCGGTCCGGCAGCGGCCAGCGTGGCCGTCGTCATGCGCGGCACCCAGAACACCCCGGGCAAACCGGCCGATATCGCGGTGCTGGCACTGCGGGTCACGCTCGCCAAGACCGACGGCACGTGGCTGGTGACCGACGTGACGCCGATCAACGCCCGCTGAGGTCAGCCCCGGTGAACGTCTGAGCTCAGCGTTCGGCGGAGGCCTGAGCGCGCTGGGCGCGGATCCTGGCGAACCGGTCGGAGAGCCTGCGCATCCGGATCATCAGGGTCGCCGGTGGCGAGCCGTTCTCTTCGAGCCATCCGGTGAGGTCCTCGCTGGGCACCCCGATCCGCGAGGCGAATTCCGGAACGCCGAGACCGGACCGTTCCAGTAGTTCGCGGATGTGCCGGGATACCTCGGAGCGCTCATTGGCCTCCAGATGTGCCCGGGCCTTGTCCAGCACCTCGGCGAGTGCCTTGGACACCCCGTACGGGTGCGCGGTGTCGAGGACCTCTTCGACCTGGCGCGCGGTGCGGCCGAACGGATCCCGCTTGATGGCCGCGGCGATGCGCTGCCATACCGCAAGATCGTCATTGTCCAGGGCGGCGCGAATGGCCGAGGTGGGCCAGAATTCGACGGGCCGTCCGTCGGCCGCCGGGGACATGTCAGTGGGCTGCGCTGCCACCGTCACCTCGCCTCCTCCAGCTCTGTTCTGTCGAGCATCGCCACCGCCACCGACAGGCATCGTTGCCGAACCTGGTCCCAATCGGTCTCGGCCGGTGCCGGAGCGTCCGGGTCGTCCGAAGGCCGTGGGTCGGCAAGCCTGCGGACGAGCTGGGTGGCGACCCAGTGCGCCCGAGGGCGCTGTCCACAGTAATACCGGTCCATGCCGGTCAGGACGCGGGCCGCGGTGTCGGTCTCCATCGAGTCGACCAGTCGGGCGAACTCCGCGAAGTCGCGGCTGGTGTTGCGGCACATCAACAGATAGCTCTTCATCCGCAGTGTCTCGGCGCCGGTCGGGATGAGCAACCGGTCGCCGGTGGGCAGCTGCACGGTGGTCGCCTCGATCGGGCTGCGGCGCTGGACGGGCAGCCTCTCGGAGTCCGATGCGGTCTCCAGCGCGTCGAGCGCGACGTTGATCCGGCCGCGCCACATCGTCACCGGGTGCACGGGCCGGGGGATCGAACCGGTGGAGGTGATCGTGGGCAGCCGTCCGGACAGCCGGCGTTCCCCCGGGGCGGGTCCGCAGCCGGTGAAGGCCAGCGGATCGGGGACCACCACGGTCTGTGGGGCCAGGCGCTTGAGCTTGGCGGCGGACTTGACCACCATGCGCAGATCGGCACCGGGGGCGGCCAGGGCCGTCTCGGGCACCAGCACCAGGTCGCTGATGTCGACCTTGGGCAGCGGCTTCTCGAAGTCCACCGACGGCAGGATGCGGTCCAGCCAGCGCGGCAGCCACCAGTTCCATTCGTCGAACATCGCCATCAACGCGGGCACGAGGACCAGCCGCACGATCGTGGCGTCGACCGCGATGGCCGTCGCGCAGGCGACACCGATCTGGGCCACCAGCGGCATACCGGCGAAGGCGAATCCGATGAACACCGCGATCATGATCAGCGCCGCGCTGGTGATGGTGCGCGCGCTGGTGGAGATGCCGTAGGCGACCGCGTCGCGGGTGTTGTTGGTGATCAGGAAGCGTTCCCGGATGCGGGTGAGCAGGAAGATCTCGTAGTCCATCGAGAGACCGAACGTCATCGCCAGCACCAGCGGGGGCACCGTGCTGTCCAGCGACTCCAACGGGGCGAACCCGAGGTCCTCCAACCAGCCCCACTGGAAGACGACCACCAGGCTGCCGTAGGCGGCCGCGACCGACAGCACGGTCATCAGCACGCCCTTGAGCGCCAGGAACACCGACCTGATCGCGATCAGCAGCATCACGAAGGCGATGACGGCGACGAAGACGAACACCCACGGCTGGGCCATGGACACCTGGTCGTCGAAATCCT
Source organism: Arthrobacter sp. SLBN-53 (assembly GCF_006715585.1). Lineage (NCBI taxonomy): Bacteria > Bacillati > Actinomycetota > Actinomycetes > Micrococcales > Micrococcaceae > Arthrobacter > Arthrobacter sp. SLBN-53. The sequence goes on along the minus strand of NZ_VFNN01000001.1, from coordinate 2,753,310 downwards.
TGATCAGCGCGGTCGGTCCCCCGACGTCGATCTGCGCGTTGCCGATGTCGAGTTTGGGCAGCTCGGTGCGCATCCAGTCGACCGCATCGCGGGCCCGGAAGTCCTCGGGGTCGACCGTGAGCACTGCCGACAGCAGCGCACTGTCGTTGTCCTTGCCGATCACCGGCGGTGTCACGGCCGCCACATCGGGTCCCTCGGCCATGGTGCGTCCCACGGTGGCCAGCGCGGCCTGCGCGGCGGGGCCGTCGGCCTGCCCGTCGGGGAAGGTGACCATCACCCGCACCGGGCCCAGGGCGCCGGGACCGAGCGCCTCGGCGGCGGCGTTCACCCCGCCGCGGATCTCGTGACTCGGGTCGAACTGGCGCAGCATGCTGTTACCGAGGGTCATCCCGAAGGCGGGGGCCGCCATCACCAGCAGCATCACCGCGGCGAACGTTGCCGACACCCACGGTCGGCGCATGACCGCACCGATCCAGCGCGTCCAGAAGCGTGACTGGGTGGTGTCCGGGCGCCGGGACCAGTTCAACAGCCTGGACCGTTTGGCCGCCGAGCGGCCGAAGGTCGCCAGCACGGCAGGGATCAGGGTGGTCGAGGTCAGCACCGCGACCGCCACCGCGAGGATGGCTCCGGTGGCCATCGATTCCAAGATCGGGGTGTTGATCAGATAGATGCCACTGACCGAGGCGATCACCGTCAGGCCCGACAGCACGACCGCCAGCCCCGAAGTAGCCATCGCCCCGTCGATGGCCTGCGCGGAATCGCGTCCGGCCCGCAGCTCCTCCCGATAACGCATCAGGATGAACAGCGAATAGTCCACCGCCACCGCGATGCCGAACATGGACACCGTCGAGGTGGCGAACACCGACATGGCCATCACATGGGACAGCAGGAACACCACGCCCATGGTGACCACCACGGTGCAGATGCCGAGTAGTAGCGGCATCGCGGCCGCGGCCAGCGACCCGAAGACCGCCAGCAGGATGATCAGGACGACCGGTGCGTTCCACTTCTCGGCCTGCGCGATGTCATGTTTGGTGGCTTGTTGCGCGGCGGCGCCGAGCGCGCCCTGGCCGATGACGTAGAGGCGGACCTTGCCGTTGTCGGACAGTCCCGCCTGCTCACCTTCGATGCCGACCTTGTCACGCAATTGGTTGGCGATGTCGACCGCGCCGCTGTTGTTGAAGTCCACCTTCAACTGCACGACATAGGGCCGGTCGGGGGCGGGCGGCGGTTGCCGCGGGTTGGGTGCCTCGGTGACCGAGGGCACTTCCCCGGCGATGCTTCGCAGCTGCGCGACGGCCTCGTTCATATCCTCGAAGGACGCGTCCGCGCGCGGCACCGCCACCAGCGCCAGCGGTGAGGCGCCCTGGTCCGGGAAATCTTCTTCGAGCTGGTGCTGAAGGTCCAGCGATTGCGATCCCGCGACCTCGAACCCGCCGCCGGTGAGCCGGTCGGAATGGTTGATGGCCAGGTATACGGAGGGCACGAGAAGCAGCACCCATACGACAAACACCGCCCAGCGATATCTGCGCAGGCTGCTGCTCAAGCGCATCATGAACTGCTGGATGGCGCCCCTGGCCTTTCTCCCCGGATGCTGGTAAGCGAGAGCGTACCGCAGCTTGCTGTGCGGTGAACGGTGCCCGATCAGGGTTGTGACCACCTCGCAACGTCCGCCCCTCGGCGCCACCTGCGAGTTTGCTGTGCCGGTTGGCCCGGTGATCGGGCAGATGGCATGATGGCGGCTGGTCGTTCCGGGTCGGGGATACGTGCCTTGTCGAAAGTGGGAGTTCGCAAGCCATGCCAGTGGTGTCCCACCCGAAGGAGATTTCCGATGAATCTGATTCCCAGTGGCTCCGCCGCGCTGCGTCGCGGCCTGTTGGCGACATTCGCTGGCTGCCTGGCCGCCGGTGGTGTGGTGGCTGTCATCTCGGCGCCGGGCGCCGGGGCGGAGACCGATCCGTGTGAGGCGAGCGAGATCGCCAAGACCATCGGTTCGGTGGCCACCTCGATGGGCAACTACCTCGACACCCACCCCGACACCAATCAGGCGTTGACCACGATCGCCGCGCAACCCGCCGGGCCGCAGTCCCTCGCCGCCGCCAAGGCCTACTTCGACGCCAAGCCCGGTGCCGCCAAGGACATGCAGCGCCTGCAGGCACCCCTGGTGCGGTTGTCGACACAGTGCCAGCTGCCGATCTCGCTGCCTCAGGTGCTCGGCCTGATGCAAGCCGTACAGCAGCCGGCCACCGGCCTGACCGGTGCCGGGTCGCCGACGGCCGGATCGTCCTCAGCAGGATCGCCGGTCGCCGGGTTACCCGCCGCCGGGGACGCGGTAAGTCCCGTCGCCCAGGGCACCGGTGCCCTGCCTGGCCCGGTCCTCCGCGCAATCCCGTAGCGCACGCCATAATCCAGGGGTGCGCACCACGCTGGAACACTCCCCGTCCGACAGCACCGGCCGCACGGTGCTGATGGTCGATGACGACCCGGATGTCCGGACCTCGGTAGCGCGCGGGCTGCGGCATTCCGGATTCGATGTGCGGGTGGCCTCCAACGGCCGCGAGGCGTTGCGCATGCTCGCCAGCGAGGCCCATGACGCGCTGGTGCTCGACGTGCAGATGCCCGAACTCGACGGCGTGGCGGTGGTGACGGCGCTGCGGGCGCTCGGCAACGAGATCCCGATCTGTGTGCTCTCGGCCCGCGATACCGTCAACGACCGGATCGCCGGTCTGGAGGCCGGTGCCGATGACTACCTGACCAAGCCGTTCGATCTCGGTGAGCTGGTGGCCCGGTTGCACGCCCTGCTGCGCCGCGCCAGTCACGCCGAACGCGAATCCGATGTGATGATCGTGGGCCCGCTGACCATCGACACCGCCCGCAGGCTGGTCTACGTCGACGGCGAGCGTGCCGATCTGACCAAGCGTGAATTCGATCTGCTCGCGGTGCTGGCCGAGAACGCGGGTGTGGTGCTGTCCCGGCAGCGGCTGCTCGAGCTGGTGTGGGGATACGACTTCGACGTCGACACCAACGTCGCCGATGTGTTCATCTCCTATCTGCGACGCAAGCTGGAGCGCGAGGATCGCCCCCGGGTCATCCACACGGTCCGCGGGATCGGTTACGTGCTGCGGGAGGAGGCGTAGTCCGTGGCTCGGCTGTCACTGCGCACTCGGGTCGCCATCGCCTCCGCCGTCGCGGCGGCCGCCGTCGTCGCCGGTTTCACGGTGCTGACATCACTGGTACTGGCCAACAACGATGCCGCACAACTGGATCGCCGTCTCGATTCGATCGTCGAGGCCAGCATGTTCCCCGAACAGCTGTCCGACCCCAGACGCGGGGTGCTGACCACAGGCCGGTCGCGCTCCACCGGTCAGGTGGTCTTTCAGCGCGGCTTTCAGCTGCCCGCCCTGGCACCGGGCACCGAGACCGTGGAGGTCAACGGTGTCGAGTATCGGGTGCGGACCATCCCGATGGACCAGCAGGGTGGCGGCATCCTGCTGTCGCTGGGCATTCGTGCCGACAGTATTCTGTTGAGCCCCACGAGAATTCCGGTGTATCTCGCGGTCGGCGTGCTCACCGTGCTGGTGGCCGGCGGGTTCGGCTGGCTGTTGGCGGGCCCCGCGGTGCGCCCGCTGCGCAGGCTGACCGAGCAGACGAAATCGTTGGGCAGCGGCGGCGTGCCGAATGTGAAGGGTGCCCGCGAGGCCGAGGAACTCTCCGACGCGATGGCAGGCATGCTGAGCAGGCTGGCCGCCGCGCAGCAGGCCACCACCCGATCCCTGCAGGCTGCACAGGATTTCGCGGCCAATGCCGCCCATGAACTGCGCACACCGTTGACGGCCATGCGTGCGGATCTGGATACGCTGCGCATCCACGACCTGCCCGCCGAGGAGCGTGACGAGGTGGTCGCCGACCTGCTGCGCGCCCAGCGCCGGGTGGAGGCCACCATCACCGCACTCGGACAGCTGGCCTCGGGGCAGCTCGCTCAAGCCGAGGACCGTGAGCTGATCGACGTGACCGACATGCTCGACCGGGTGGTGCGGGAGAACGCGCGAGTGCACCCCACCGTCGACATCACGGTCGCCGATGACGACCACGTCACGGTGTGGGGCTGGTCTGGCGGGCTGCGGCTGGCGGTCGACAATCTGGTGCGCAACGCGGCGACGCACGGTGGTGCCAGCCGGATCACACTGACCTGTAACCGGTTACCCGATCGGTTACAGATCGTCGTCGATGACGACGGCTGCGGTCTGCCCGCCGAGGAGCGCACGGCGGTGCTCGGGCGGTTCTCGCGCGGCAGTACCGCCGCGCCCGGCGGTTCGGGGCTCGGGCTCGCGCTGGTCACCCAGCAGGCCGCGCTGCACGGTGGGCGCCTCGAACTCGGCGACAGCCCGCTGGGCGGCCTGCGCGCCACCCTGACCATCTCCGAACGCGCACCCGACCAGATCACCTAGCGGGTCGGCACCTCGCTCAGGCCGGTGATTCGGCGGGCAGCACGTCGGTGCCGGAACCCTTGTTGGACGCCTTGGCGCGCTTCTCGGCCCGCACCGCGCGCTTGCCTCGCACGTAGCCCGTGGCCGACACCTGTGCCGACAGCAGCGCATGCTCACCCGCGACGAACGGGTGGAAACCGACACCGGCACCGCCACGTCCCTTGACCGGGATATCGGCGACTTCGGTGACCTTCCAGCCCTTTTCCGAGATCGACAGGATGGCCTCGCCGTTCTGGCAGGACAGCGGCAGCGCGGCGATCACCTCGTCCTGCGGTTCACCGTCACCGCCGAGCTTCACCCCGGCCACGCCGTTACCCGCCGCCCCCTGGGGGTTCACCGCGGCGGGATCGATGCGCAGCACCTTTCCGCGCCGCGTCACCAGCGCCAGGTGGTAGCCCTCGCCGAGCACACCGGACCGCAGCAGGCCGGTGATATCCGGTGCGACGGGGATATCCCGGATCTTGAAGGGCAGGCCGTTGCCATTGGTGAACTTCACGCGCCCGTCGGTCCACACCGCCCAGCCGAGACCGGAGGTCAGCAGATCACCGTGGCTGTCCGAGAACACGCCGCGGTCATCGAGACGCCAGGCGGTGTTGACCTTGCGCTCGCGGGGGCCGTCCTCGTCGGAGCCGGCGGTCACCGGCGTGGCCTCGGCGTCGAGCACGGTGCGGCGGTCGAACTCGGGACCCTTGAACAGCTTGGCGGTCTCGACAAGTTCCCTGTCGATGACCTTGCGGCGGGCATCGGGATCGGTGACCAGTTCGGTGAGTTCGGCGAACTCGGCGTCAAGCTTGTCGGCCTCGGCCTGCAGTTCGATGACATCGAGCTTGGTCAGTCGGCGAAGCTGCAGTGCCAGAACGTAATTGGCTTGTTCTTCGTCGATCTCGAAGCGCTTCTGCAGGCCCTGGCGAGCCTCGTCGACCGTCTCGGAATTACGGATCACCGCGACGGCGGCGTCGATGTCGAGGTGGATCTTCATCAGGCCGGCCACCAGGTGGCGGCGGGCGGTGACCTTCTCCAGCCGGTACTCGCTGCGATGCAGCACCACCGAGTCGCGCAGGTGCAGGAAGGCCCCGATCAGTTCGCGGACATTCCACCAGCGCGGCACCCGGTCCTCGTCGAGGGCCACCAGGCTGGCGGCGAAGGTGGACTCCAGCGGGGTCAGGGCCAGCAGCTGATCGCGGATCTGTTCGGCGCTGTACCCGCGTTTGGCGGTGACGACGATGCGCAGGCCGTTGCGGCGGTCGGTGAGGTCCGACATATCGGCCACGCCGGACATCTCGCCGGATTCGACCAGTGCCCGAATGCGTTCCTGCACAGTGTTGCTCGCGACACCGGGCGGTAGCTCGGTGATGACGCAGTTCTTCCCGTCGACGCTGACGGTGCCGCGCACGGTGAGCTGTCCACGCCCGGTGGTGATGTACTCCCGCAGCCCAGCGGTGCCGACAACGGTTGCCCCGCAACCCCAGTCGGGGCCGGGGATCAACTTCATCAGGGTGTCGTCGGTGGTGTTGGGCCTGGCGAGCAGCGCTCGGCACGCGGCCATCACCTCGCGCGGGTTGTGCGCGGGCACCTTGGTGGCCCAGCCCTCCGCGATTCCCATCGCGCCGTTGCACAGCAGCACCGGCCATTGCGCGGGCAGCATGGTGGGCTCGACCCACTCACCGTCGAAGGTCGACACCATCGGCACCGCGTGATCGTCGAGTTCGGCGGTCAGCGCGGCCCCCGGTGCCGACAACCGCATCTCGGTGTAGCGGTCGGCGGCGGGAATATCGCCCTGGATGCGGGGGAAGGCGCCCTGTCCGTCGATCACCTTCACGCGCTGGAATTCGGCGGCCATCAGCGCGGCGGCACCGTACATCGAGGCCCCGCCGTGCGGATGCAGATTGCCGGTCACCGCCGAACAGATCTTCGAGGATTTCTGCGGCTTGTTCCCCGGCAGCAGCCGGGAATCGTGCATTTGGTAGAGCAGGCGGCGCTGACCGGGCTTGAGCCCGTCGAACGCCGAGGGGATGGCGCGGTCGCTGACGCTGTAGAGCGCGAAGGTGAGCTGGTAGTGGTTCCAGTAATCGTCGGCGCTCTGATCGAGCACCAGATCGGGATTCTGCTCTGGTATGTCCAGGGTGGCGGTCACGGTGAGTTTCTTCCTAGGTCAGATCCAGAGCGGCGGTGTCGACACGGGCGGCGACATCGGCCATCCACGTGCGCCGGCCTTCCGGTGGCCCGCCGAACAAGATGTGGTGCAACTTCTTGTCGGCATCGTCGGGATGCAACCGAATGACGGTGCGCCGCTGCGGGTCCAGCACCGTGTTCCAGAAGTCGTCGGCATCCATCTCACCGAGACCCTTGTTGCGCTGCACCTCGACCTTGCGCTTGGACCTGGCCTTCAACTCGGCCACCGCGGCGTCGCGTTCGGACTCGTCCTGGCAGTAGATCCGCTCGGTGCCGTCCTTGACCACGAACAGCGGCGGCAGCGTCACGTAGACCATCCCGGCCGCGACCAGCGGGCGGTAGAAGTCCAGGAACATCGAGATGAGACTGGAGTTGATGTTGCCGCCGTCGGGGTCGGCGTCGGAGGCGAACAGGATGCGGTCATAGCGGCACAGCTCGGGATCGCAGTTGTCGCGCAGTCCACAACCCAGGATCCGCTCGATCGAGTCGAACTCGTCCTTGACCCGTGCCTTGCTGATGGCGAACCCATACACGTTGGGCGGCTTGCCTTTCAGCGGGAAGGCCGCCTGGAAGGTGGCATCGCGGGCGGCCTTGATGGTGCCCAGCGCCGAGTCGCCCTCGCACAGGAACAGCTCGGCACCGGATCCGCGTCCGGTCTCGCGGCTCGGCAGCAGCTTGGGCGGAAGGGACAGATTTGTGCCCAGTCCCTTGGCCTTGGATGCCGCGCGCGAACGCGCCTTGGCGCCCTCGGCGCTGCGCCGGGCCCGCGCCGATTCCAGGGCCAGCTTGGTCCACAGCGAGACGGTGTCGCCGTTGGCCGGATTGGCCGCCCAGATGGTGACGCTGCGGGCCACGTCGGGGGCCATCGCCACGTTGAGTGAACGCGAGGACACCGCGGTCTTGGCCTGGGAATCCCAGGCCACGTCGGGTGCGCGGGTATCGACGGCCAAGGCGGTCACCGCGACGAAATCCTGTGGTTCCGGGCCGTCCTCGCCCTTGGCCAGGCCCAGGTCACGGATCCGGGATGCGCGGTCGGCCAGTGCCTCGGACAGCCCCTTCATGGCGGCCGTCAGATGGGAACCACCGCCGGGGGTGCGCACGGTGTTGCAGAACGCGGCAACGGTGGCCGGTTCGGCCGGGCCCGCGGTCAGCGACCACCGGAACGGTGTCGGCCCCCGCCCCGTGGTGTATTCGCCGCGGCCCTCCACCACGGCGCGCACCGCCGGCGACGGGGTGCCCGCGGCGGTACACATGAGGTCCAGCAGGGTGTCGCTGCCCCACGGGCCGTCGAACGGCTCGAGCAGCGAGGCGGGGATCTCCTCACCGGGCCATCCCTCGTCGACCACGGCCAGGTGCACGCCGGGGGACATCCGCGCCGCGGCGTGGGCGCGCAGCAGCACCTCGCCGATATCGATGCTGGAGTCCGGGACGACGGCCTTGTCGAACAGGATGCGCACCTCGGTGCCGTGCGCATCGGGTCTGCGGTTGCCGACACCGCGCAGCTTCTGGGTGTCGGCCCGGGTGAAGGGTGCGGTGGGGTCGAAATCCTTGCCCTCGAAGGTGCCGGGATATCCGGCGCCGAAGCTCTGCAGATAAGTCTTGCCGGCGCGGCGCACCGTGACGTCGGTGCGGGCGGAGATGAACACCGCTGCCGCGGCGCCGATCCCGTTGAGCCCGGCACCGGTGCTGGTGGCGTCGGTGTGGGCGGAGAACTTGCCGCCGGCGCGCGCGGTGCCGAGCGTCTTGACGATGCCGTTCTTACCGGTCACCGGATCGGAGTCGACGGGAAGTCCGCGGCCGTCATCGGCGACGCTGACCGAACCGTCGGCGTGCAGGGTGATGGTGACCGTCGATCCGCCGTGGCTGGGATCGGCGACCTCTTCGATCGCGTTGTCGACCAATTCCCGCAATGCGGTGTTGAGCACGTCGAGGCCCAGGTTGACCGCCGGCCGCAGACGGGTGTGCTGGACATCATCGAGTTCGGTGATGTCTGCGGCGTTGTAACTCACTGCTCGTTCTCTCCATCGGGGCCGGGTTGCCGGGGAAATCGTAGTCCGCCGACCCGACATCTGAACGCATCCGAGCGGGATGGACGCCGGGCCCGGCCGGCAAAGGTCATGCGTGGTCAGCCAGTGTGAGACCGCGCACAGCCGATCAGGCACCCCTCGCGCGCCGGCATGGTGATCCACATCCGGTTTCTCGGCCGCGGGTGTGGGAACCCGGTGAACATGTCAGGTATCCACCGGAGGACCCGATGAGCACTTCGACCAAATCGAACGCACCTGTGTTGCTCTACGACGGTGTGTGCGGGGTCTGCAACGGCGCCGTGCGCACCATCCTGCGTTTCGACAGTCGCGGAACTCTGCGCTTCGCCGCACTGGACAGCGATTTCGCCAGGGGCGTCATCGCGCGCCACCCCCACCTCGCCGGCCGGGACTCGGTCGTCTTCGTCGGTGACCCGGGCGGGCGCGCCGAGACGGTCAGCACCGAATCGGCGGCGATGCTGGCGGTCGCGGATTACCTCGGCGGGTACTGGAAGCTGGCATCGGCCGCGCGGGTGATCCCGGCGTTCCTGCGGGACCGGTTGTACGCCGCGTTCGCCAAGGTGCGCTATCACGTGGGCGGGCAGTACGACACCTGCCCCATCCCGTCGCCCGCGGTGCGCAGTCGGTTCGTCGACGCCACCTACGGGTGAACCGGGCGGGCGGAGAGTTGTTCGGCCCGCTTGCCGCCGCGCGGCCAGAAGTAACTGCCCGGTTTGCGTGCCTCCTTGGCCAGGAAGTTCAGCGTCCCGGCGCACACGGATTCCTTGATGGTGGCGGCCAGGCGGCCCCCGATGTGCAATCCGATGGCGGTGTCGTCGAAGCGGGACAGCTGGATGGTGCCCGCGTGCCTGCCCAGGCTGATGCATTGACCCACCGACGCCGGGTTGAGCACGCGGGGTTGCCTGCCCTCGATGTGGGCCAGCACGGTGTCGGCGGCCTGCGCCGCCAGCGGCATGGCGAGCTGGCAGCTCATCCGCAACGGCAGCGCCGAGGGTGCGGCCGCGTCTCCGGCCGCGACGATGGACGAATGGCTGACGCTGGTCAGTGTCTCGTCGGTGACCAGACGGCCGAGGGGGTCGGTGGCCAATCCGCTGGTGGCGGCCAGGCTCGGGAGGCCGAACCCGGCGGTCCACACCGTCACCGCGGCGGGCACCTCGCGGCCGTCGGCGAGTGACACGTGATCGGTGGTGACGGCGGCCACCCTGGCGTTCTCCACGACGCCGACACCGAGCTTGTGCAGCCGCGCGGCCACCGAACGACGGCCACCCGCGGCCAGCGACGGCCCGAACGCATCGGTGACGACGGTGACCGCGCGGCCGCTCTCGGCGAACTCGGCGGCCGCCTCGATACCGGTGAGGCCGCCGCCGACGACCACGATCGGTGCCGACGGCGCCAGGTCGGCCATCCTGGTGGCCAATGCGCGAGCGGCCTCCAATTCGCCCAGCGGATAGGCGAATTCGGCCGCCCCCGGTACCGAGGCTGGCACCGCGGCGGTACTGCCGACGGCGTAGATGAGGTGGTCGTATGCCAACGACGATCCGGATGCGAGCCGGATCTTGCGGGCATCGGCGTCGATCTCGTCGGCCGAGTCCACGATCAGCCGCACCCGCGGTGACAACACCGTGGCGTAGTCCGCGACGGCGTCGTCGTTACCGGCCACCAGCTGGTGCAGCCGGATGCGTTCGACGAACTCCGGACGCGGATTGACCAGCGCGACGTCGACATCGGCCCGTCGGAGCACTCTGTTGGCGGCCAGCACACCGGCGTATCCGCCGCCGATGACAACGATCTGGGTGGTAGGCATCGCGCATCCCTTTCCTCGATGAGATACCTCGACAGTGACATCCGGATCGGGCCGCGCGGACCACGGAAAACCCGTAGTCGGTGTTTCCGGTTCCCGGTTCGAGGGCACCTGAGGTCTCACCATGACCAGTCACCCAACATTTGGCGTCGAGGAGGAATTCCTCCTGATAGATCCGCACTCGGGGGCGCCGCTGCCGGTCAACCGTGAGGTCGCCGAGCACGCCGAGCGTCGCGGTGTCGACCTACAACTCGAACTGACCAGCTGCCAGGTCGAGACCGCCACGAAGGTCTGTGACGATCCCGCGGACTTGCGGTCGCAGTTGCGCAGGCTGCGGCGCGGGGCCGCCGATGCGGCCGACGCCGCCGGCGCCCGGTTGTTGGCCGTCGGGCTGCCGCCGACCCTGCCCGAGCACTTCCCGGTCACCGATACGCCGCGGTACCGGCAGATCGCATCCCGGTTCGGGATGATCGCCCGAGAGCAGGGGATCAGCGGTTGCCATGTGCACGTGGCGGTTCCGGATCGTGATGCCGCGATCCGGGTGAGCAACCGATTGCGTCGCTGGCTGCCGTTGCTGTTGGCGCTCACCGCCAATTCGGCGATCTACCGCAACGCCGACAGCGGGCACGCGAGTTGGCGTCACATCCTGTGGTCGCGCTGGCCCAGCGCAGGCCCGACGCCGTATTTCGCATCGGCCGATGACTACGACGGTGCGGTGCAGATGATGGTGGAATCCGGAGCGATGCTCGACGACGGGATGGTCTATTGGGATGTCAGACCGTCGGCGAACTTCCCCACCGTCGAGGTGCGGGTGGCCGATGTGCCGGCGACCGTCGCCGAGACGGTGTTACACGCCGCGCTGATCAGGGCGGCGGTGATGACCGCCCTCGACGACGACGGCCGCGGCACCCCGGTGGTGCAGTTTTCGGGGCATGAGCTGAACGCGGCGTACTGGCGGTCGGCGCACGACGGTTTGGCCGGTGAGGCGGTCGACCTCGGGGGACACGGCTGCGCACCGGCGATCGATCTACTCAGGTCGATGGTCGATCACCTCGCGCCCGCACTGCGTACCGTCGGCGATCTCGAATTCGTGGCAGACGAATTGGAACGGGTCTACGGCGTAGGCAACGGCGCGATGCGCCAACAGGCCGCGTGGCGGCGCCGCGGAGAGATCGCCGATGTGTTGGATGACGCGGCCGCCGCAACCGTGCAGGGATGTTAGGCGCCGAACAGTCGCTGCGCCAACGCCACCAGGGGTGCATGCAGTGACCGGACGTCGCCGGAGTCGCTGTCGGCCAACTCGTGGGTCGCCAACGAGGCGATCGCCGCGACCAGGGCGCGGCACGCGAACCGGCCTTCGTCGTCGTCGATCCCGAATACCTCCTGCACGCTGTCGACCGTGCGCTGCTGCAAGCGCATCCGGGCGTGCAGGGCTTCGGGCCCCGCGGCATATACCTCGACGAGGTAGACGCGCGCCATCGCCGGGTCGCGAGACAGGGTGTCCAGATAGTTCGTCAGGACCGCGCTGAACACATCCAAGGGGGTCGACTTCTCCGGCAGTGTGCCGGCGGCGAGGCTGACCCGGTCGTGGATGCGTGCGTAGGCATCGAGGAAGCAGGCCTGCTTGCTGTCGTAGTGCTCGTAGAAGGTCTGCTTGGACACCCGGGCCCGCTCGGATATGTCGGTGACCGTGGTGCCCGCAAAACCCTTGTCCTGCAACACTTCGCCAAGCGCGGCGATCATCCGGCGGCGCTGGTCGGCGGCGACCTCTTCGCGCGTCAGACGGTGCCGTCCCGGCGGCAACTTGGCAGCCACTGTGCACCCCCCGGCACTCCACATGCCTCAATTGTGTACGTAATCGTTTATGATGCTACGTGCAGCAGTCGGCGTCGAGGGGTCGCCGACTCTGCGTCAACCGTTTCCCGACAGGTCGTGGTCCATCGATGGCGAACCTTGTCCCGCTCTGCCGCGTCGTGGCCACCATCGGCATCGTGTGCGCCATCGTGGCAGTCTCCGCCTGTGGCCACCAGGATCGCCCGCGGTCGGCCGACACGTCCTCGTCGGCCACGTCCTCGTCTGCCTCGTCTTCCGTCGACTCGCCTGCGCCCGGCGAGACCGAAAATCCGAGCCCACCACCCGCTCCCATTGCGCCCGCCGCCTTCTCCGCACTGAGCGGGGCGGTCGAGGAGGCGATCGCCGCGCACCGGCTACCGGGCGCGGTGGTTCAGGTGGGGCACGGCGGCACCGTGGTCTTCCGCCGTGCCTTCGGTGACCGGAGGCTGGCCGGCGAACCGGGTCTGGACGGGATCCCGGCGCCCGCGGAGCCGATGACCACCGACACCCTCTTCGATCTGGCCTCGCTGACAAAGAGCCTGGCCACGGCCACGGCCGTCATGCAACTACGCGAGCAGGGCAGGGTGGACCTCGACGAACCGGTGCAGACCTATCTGCCAGGGTTCAACCCGACCGGTGATCCGCGCCGCGCGCTGGTGACCGTGCGGATGCTGCTCACCCACTCCTCGGGTATCGCGGGGGACCTGAGCCTGGACGGTCCCTGGGGGCTGGAGAAACCGGACAAGCCCGAGGGTCTCCGCAGGGCTCAGGGCGCGTGGGTGGTGACCGAACCCGGCCAAGGCTTCCATTACTCGGATATCGGCTTCATCCTGCTCGGGGCGATCGTCGAGAAGTTGACCGGTCGCGATATCGACGAGCAGGCCGACTCTGCGGTTTTCGCGCCGCTGGCCATGGCCGACACCCGCTACCTACCCATCGCGAAGGCCTGTGGGCCGCACGGTGTGCGCGGCGGCGCTGTGGTGGCAGAACCGGACGGCCCCCGAGCGCAGCGGTGTGCGCCAGGGACCTGGTCGACCGACCTGCTGGCGCGTATCGCACCGACCTCGCACGATGGGGACACCCCGGGACGCAACCCCGACTTCGGGTACCTGCTGCGCGGCACCGTCCATGACCCGACCGCCCGCCGGATGGGCGGCGCGACGGGCAATGCCGGTGTCTTCACCACCGCTACCGATGTCGGCCGGTTCGCCCAAGCCCTGCTCGACCGGCTGGCCGGCCGTGGAAGTCCGTTCCCGTTGACACGGGCGTCGGCGGAATTCATGACGCGTGGCCAGGAGCTGCCCGACGGAAATGTGCGCGCCCTCGGCTGGGATGTCGACACCGCGTATTCCGCACCGCGCGGGTCGCTGCTGCCCGTCGGCAGTTTCGGTCACACCGGCTTCACGGGTACCTCGTTGTGGATCGATCCCGGCTCGGACACCTACATCGTCGTGCTGGCCAACGTCATCCATCAGCCGGGCGGTCCGCCCATCGGATCGCTCGCCGGCCGGATCGCCACCGAGGCGGCGCGTGCTCTACATCTCTATGGCTGACGGCGGGAATCAAATCGCCCGCGGGTGCTGTTGAAGCGGATATCGGAACAGCAGTCACAAGAAAGAGGCGAGACCGATGAAGAAGATCGGATTGGCGGGCATGATCGCCGGAGCATTCACCGCAGCGGTCGTCGGACTGGCGGGTCCCGCACAGGCGCAGGCACCCCTGGACATGGTGCCGCAGACCGACGGTATCTACTACCCGGACAACAACGACTACTACCCGTGGTTCAACCAGCTCTACCCGACGGTCAAGGTGCCCCAGGTCGACACCTCCGTTCGGCACTGACTTCAGCACAGCACATACAGCGAGGGCGCCCGCAATGCGGGCGCCCTCGCTGTATGTGGCGACCGGCGCGGCATCTTCCCTTCCGCCAATGAAATTCGAGCCATCGGACAGCGCGGCGGAGAGGCCCGATCTGCACAGAAGCGTGCTGTCCGGGCGGTTCAGAGTATTCCGATACCTCCACTCCAGGGCCACATTCCGAACTGGGTCTGACCCAGCTCGCCCGGGGAACTGGTGAGCTGAGCATCACCGGGACTCTGGCATACCGTCGACGATCCGGAGACGATGTTGCCCGCGTTGGTGCAGGACGGTATGTCGGGCTCATCGGCTGCCGCCAATGGCGCGACCAAGACGGGTCCGCAGATACCGGTTGCGGTGAGCAGGGCGGCGATGGCCAAGCGAGCCTTCATATCTCATACCTTTCCTCGGTGCAGCGATCATAGGTCGCGATAGCGAACCGGCACGGCGCCTGGCGAAATCAGCCAGCGTGTGTGAAGGAATCCTGCAGTCTTCTGCCAGGTTCCTGTTCTGCCACGGTGGCCTACAGTAGCGCTGAGAGGTCGTCAATTGTGATAGGAGACAACAGTGTTGAATGCCACGCGCCGTCTTGCGATCGGAGCCTTGGGTGCTGCCGCCATTGCTGGTGTGGCGGCAGCCCCGCCTGCCATGGCCGAGCCTCCGCACGCGCCCGACCACTGCACCGCGGCGGACCTCGCCGGCATTGCGTCCGGGGTGTCTGCTTCGACGTCGGCCTACCTGTTCACCCACCAACAGGCCAACGACTTCTTCACCAGTCTGCATCCGTTGCCCGATGAGCAGAAGCAGGCAAAGGTCGATGCCTTCTTCGCCGCGAACCCGCAGATGGCTGCTGAGCTCAAAGGAATACGTAAACCACTGCAGGAAGCCAAGATTCGATGCGGAGATACCAACGGCGACGGTGTCGTGGACATTCTCTAGCCGATGATTCGGCCGGATGATGTGCACTGTCGGCCTTCGGTATGGCTTCAGCGCGGTTTCTGGTCCTCGACGGCTTCGGGTTCTGGGTCGAGATCTGGATCGACCGTCGCCGGGGCGGGGCCACCACCCACCTGATCGGCCAGCTCCAGTCCGGCGCCGGCATAGACGTTGAAGGCGATCTCGACGCCCTGCTCCTTGGCCCACGCCACCTCGTCGTCGTAGCGGGCCACCGCGGCAACGGTGCCGCTGAAACCGGACTCGCGCAGGCAGTCGAGTGCGGTGACGTTGGCGCCGTGCCGAGGCATGGCCAGGATGGCGATGCGCGCCGATTCCGAATGCCGCAGCCGGTGCCAGAAGTCCAGGTCGGTGGCATCACCCTCGACGACCCGCAGCCCATCCTCGGCGAGCCGCTGGATGCGACGCCCGTCGTAGTCGACACCGACCACCCGCAAGCCGTAGTGATCGGTAAGGCGTTGATAGGCGGCGAACCCGACGCGACCCATGCCGATCACCACGACCTCGGCGTCGCCGGCATCGACCGGGCGCTCCTCGGGCTGCAGTTTCTGTTCGTCCTGGGCGGGCAGCCGGGCGGCGATCTTCTCCACCATCAGGTGCCCGCGACCGTTCACCAAGGCTGAGACCACGAAGCTCAGCGCCACCGCGATGGACATCTCCACGAGCCAGGCGGGCGCCAGCATGCCTGCCGAGACGCCGACCGACACCACGATGAGCCCGAACTCGGAGTAGTTCATCAGGCTGAGGCCGGCCAGCAGCGAGGTGCGGTGCCGCAGCCGCATCAGCGACAGCAGGGCGACGTACCAGCCTGCCTTGAACGGCAGCAGCAGCACCATGAGCATCGCCACGCCGATGGTCGGGAGATCGGGAAGTCCGGTCAGCCCGATCGACACGAAGAATCCGACCAGCAGCAGCTCCTTGATGTGGAACAGCGAACGGGCCAGTTCCGAGGATGCCGAATGCGATGCCAACAGGACGCCGATGATCAACGCACCCAGGTCACCCTTGAGGCCGACGGCCGAGAACAGGGCGTAGCCGGGGACGAAGGCCATCACGATGCCGAACAGCGACTGCATCTCGCCGTGCCCGAGCCGGGTCCAGATCTTGCGCAGCACCCGCGTCAGCGGCCACAGGCCGACCAGCGCCAATGCCCACGGGCTGGGCAGGTGACCACTGGTCGCGGTCAGGAACACCACCGCGACGATGTCCTGCATGACCAGGATGCCGATCGCGACGCGGCCGTACAGCGCGTGGGATTCACCGCGCTCCTCCAGCACCTTGACCACGAAAACGGTGCTGGAGAAGGACAGTGCGAAGGCCAGCAGCGCGATGGTCTGCAGGCTCTGCCCGGTCAGCATGGACATCCCGGCCACGGCCGCCAGCCAGAGTGCGGCACCGCCGAACACGACGCTGATCAGCATGTGCACCGATGTGGTCAGCCACACCTCGCGGCGGAGCAGGATCCGCACGTCGAGCTTCAGCCCGATGGCGAACAGCAGCAGGGTGACGCCCAGATCGGCCAGGATCTCCAACTGCGGAATGTGCTCCACGTCGAGGGCATTGATGACAAAACCGGCTGCCAGGAATCCGACCAGCGGGGGAAGCCGGAAGGCCATGGCGAGTCCGCCCAGCCCGAACGTCACGACGAGGTAGATGGCGACAGTCGTCATGGGCGGCTCGGATCCTCCGGAAAGCTCGTCGTGGCGGGCGAGTGCTCAGTATCGCGGCAACGGGCTCAGATCTCTCACCGGTTATGGTGCCGAGCCGAGGTGGGCGAACACCGTGTCGACGGATTCGGCCATGGTGCGCGCCGTACCCGCCGCCCATCGGCGCCACGCGAGATCGAGGCAGGCCAGGGCGGCGGCGATGACCGGCCGGGCCGCCTCGGGCGTGTCGATGCGGGCGGCCAGCACCGGGGTGAGCGCGTCCTCGTAGGCGAAACGACGCTGCGCCATCCTGGTGCGCAGTGACACGGTGGCGTTGATCATCTGCACCCGCGAGCGCTCCAGCTCGGAGTGCTCGTCGATATGGGTCAGCGCGTCGGTGAAGGCCCGCTGTATCAGCTGCCACGGGGTTTCATCGGCCCTGGCGGGGAGATCCCGCAAAGCGGCGACGTAGTCGATCGAGGACGCCTCGATGGCCGCCAGGACGGCGTCCTCCTTGGACCCGAAGTACCGGAAGAAGGTGGCCCTGGAGATGCCGACCTCGCCGGCGGCCTCTTCGACCGTCACCGCATCGAAGCCCCGACGGGCGAACAGCTCGCTCATCGCCTGCGCGATCTCGGTGCGCAGGGCTAGCCGTGCGCGCTCCCGTACTCCGGCGGCCATGGGGCAAGACTAACGCAACTGATGCGGAATATCAGAAGAGAAACTGCGGCTTCAACTTGATACTCAGTCTCACGCGACGGTAGCGTGACTCGGGCCAGGTGAGGGAGGACGTTGATGACAGTCGATACCCGGGCAGCGGTCGACACTCCGCCCGGTCCGCCGGTGCCCGGTGCGCGCAGCGGGCCGGTCGTCGGGGCGCTGGCCTTTGCCGGGATGACGGCGGCCTTCACCCAGACCATCCTCATCCCGATCCAGGGTGAGTTGCCGCAGCTGCTCGACGCGTCCAGCGGCCAGACCGCGTGGGTCATCACCATCACCCTGCTGGTCGCCGCCATCTGCACGCCGATCTCCGGGAAGCTCGGCGATATGTACGGCAAGCGCCGAATCGCGCTGAGCCTGCTCGGTGTCCTGATGTTCGGTTCGGTCGTCGCTGCACTGTCCTCGACGGTGGTTCCGCTGATCGTCGGTAGGGGATTGCAGGGTGTCGGCATGGGCGTCATCCCGCTCGGTATCGCCATCCTGCGCGATACCCTCCCGGCCGAGCGGCTCGGCTCGGGTATCGCCCTGGTCAGCGCCACACTCGGCGTCGGTGGCGCACTCGGGCTGCCGATCAGCGCCTTCGTCACCGAGCACTTCGACTGGCATGTGCTGTTCTGGCTCGCCGCCGGCCTCGGCGCGATCGCTTTCACCCTGATGTGGACCCTGGTGCCCGCGAGCGGGATACGAGCAGGTGGCCGCGTCGACGGGATCGGCATCCTTGGGTTGGCGATCGGGCTGTCCGGTGTGCTGCTTGCCATTTCGCAGGGCAACCAGTGGGGATGGACATCGCCATCGACACTGGGGTCCCTGGTCGGCGGCATGATCGTCCTGCTGATCTGGGGATGGCTGGAGCTGCGCGTCCGGGAACCGCTGGTGGATCTGCGGGTCAGCGCCCGCGCCCCGGTCCTGCTGACCAACCTGGCCTCGATCGCCATGGGCTTCGCGCTGTTCTCTTCGCAGATCGCCTTTCCCCAACTCCTTGAGTTGCCGGTCGAAGCGGGCGGGCTGGGCATGCCGCTGCTGCAGGCGAGCCTGTATCTGATGCCGGCCGGTCTCGCGATGCTGGCGATGTCCCCCATCTCGGGTCGACTGATCGCGCTGTGGGGACCCAAACCGCTGTTGATCGCCGGCGCGGCGATCATGGGTTCCGGTTATGTGGTGGCGGTGCTCTCCGATCTGCATGCCGGGCACATCCTCGTCATCAACATCCTCATCGGCATCGGAATAGGGCTCGGCTATGCCGCCATGCCGACGCTGATCATGCGGGCGGTCCCGGCATCGGAAACCGGTGCTGCCAACGGGCTCAACACCCTGATGCGTTCGCTCGGTACGGCCACCGCCGCCGCCGTGATCGCCGCGGTGCTCACCCGATCGGCGGAAGTGGTGCAGGGCGTGCCGGTTCCGAGCGCCACGGGATTCCACGCGGCCTTCCTCTTCGGCCTCGGTGCCGCCGCGCTGTGCACGGTGATCGCGGTTTTCATCCCGCGCTCCCGGCCGGTCACCGATGAATGAACCTTGTTGTACACAGCCCCGATTCCTGACGATTCGCTGTACGCTTTCATCTATCCGATGAAAGGACCCTTGTGATCACGTCACGTTTGACCGTTGCTGCCCTGCTCGCCGGCGCAGGTGCTGTCGGCGCAATCATGGCCGCCCCGATGGCATCTGCCGAACCCAGCTGCACGCAGGCCGGCAGCATCGTCTCCGGATCCAGCACCGTGTGCCAGACCCCGGGCAACGCTCAGATCACCAGCTCGCCCGGCGAGCTCGGCGAGACCCAGTGGGGCATGTGGCCCTGGGGCTACGGTGGCTACGGGGGCATCGGGATTCTCTGACCCCAGTTTTCGGCGAGCGCCGGCATCCGCGTCATGCGGCTGCCGGCGCTTGTTTTTTCGTCGGCATGCGCCCACCGAAACGCCGAAACCCGGATGGCGCGTGCGGCGCTCATCCGGGTTTCGGCGTTCGGTGCCCCGTCGGGCGGTGCCCTGTGACGGAGATCCGCTGGGGGTCAGAGAATATCGACGTCCCCGTCGCTGTCGACATCGCCGCAACGAAGGCGGACATCCTGCAACGGCTTGCGAATGTTCTTGAGCTCCGCGCCGATCTGCGGGTTGGCGTTGAAGTAATCGTTGACCTTCTGCTCGATCTGGTCGTGCGGCAGACCGTGCAGGCTGGTGAAGAATTCGTTCACCTGGGGGCGGGTGAACAGGTAGGCCGACGTCGCCGCCGACACACCGGATTGCACGCCCGCCAGGTCGGCTGCCGTGCAGTTCGGCGGCGGGACGGGCTCGGCGAATGCCGAGGGGGCGGCACCGAGCAGTGCCGCGCCGGTGACCGCGCCGGCTCCCAAGATTCCGACTACCGCACGACGGGCATTGAGCAACATTGATCGGCTCCTTTATAGATCCGTGGTCAGGACGTGACGACGCGCCAGTGTGATGCTGGCCTTCACAGCTAATCAGATTTTCGGTGCAGTTTCTCGACTTGGGTCACACCGGTGGGCTGCGTCGGAAGGGTCGTCAGCGGCAGGCCCGCCGTTGGGGGTGCGGACCTGCGGTACGGGGCTCGACCAATTTGACGTATGTGACTATTTGCTGGCAGATGACATCGCCTTGGTTTGCTCAGGATATTCACAGGGATGGCATTGCTCAATAGTTGCGAATGCAAAATTTGTTTCTCATAACGCTACTTCGGTATCGGAATCACCCCTACAGTCTGGGAGGCCGAACAACGCCTGGTACATCGGAGTTCGGCCGACGGCATCACGGGATCGTGGGCGCAGGGGAGGCGCGCGCGAATCCCGACTGACACGGGGGCACGGAACGAGCTTTGGAGAACAACTCTTATGTGCGCAGCCCCGGCCCGTCACCGCGTCACGCGAAGCGACCAGTCGACCTGGCAGGCCAGGGGACTCCTGGAGTCCGGTGACATCGCAGGTCAGCCACGTCACGCCCGCAAGGGGACGTCGGCGTATGCGCTGCACATCGGCCGCGTCGGCGCGCTCGCGGTGTCGCTGGGCGTCGGCTTCGCCATCGCCGGGGCCGCCCAGCCCGCCTACGCCGATACCGGCACCGAGTCCCCGTCGCGATCCGACAGCGGGAACGACTCATCTGCGAGCGACACGAAGAACTCACCGGCCACGGGTCCGGAGGCCGGGTCCGGCGTCGATTCCGACCGCGACACCGACTCGGGGCACACGCCGACCGGCGGTGCATCGGCAGGGCAGGCCGGTAGCGGGTCCGGTGACTGGGCTGATGACGAGGCTGATGACGGGGCTGATGACGACGAGGGCGACGGCGCGATCGATCCCGGACGCGTCGACACCGAGACAGACACCGAGACAGACACCGGGATCGACACCGACGAACCCACCGATGTCATCGTCGACCCCGCCGAGCCGGTAGGCGACACCGACACCGACACCGACACCGACACCGACACCGATACCGATCCCGGCCGCAAGTCCCGGCCGCCGCTCGCGTCGGTCGAACCGGCCTCGGTCGTCACGACACCCGTGGAGCACACCGACACAGCTGCCGAGACCGAGGAGTCGATTCCGGAGTCCGCGGAGTCCGAACCGGCCCCGCTCGAGCAGGAGCCGGCCGAGCAGGCCCCGGGCACCGAGGTGGCTCCGGCGCCGTCGGTGCGGGACTCCGCCGTGTCCGGTGGCACCGACACACCCAAGATGTACGCGGCAAGCGCCACGGCCAACGAGTCGGCTCCCGCGCTGTCACCGCTGGATGTCCTGGTGAACACGATGATGGCGTGGGTCGCTCGGCAGATCAGCCACACCTTCGTCAATCGGACACCGGTGGCCGGGCCCATTGTCTACGAACAGAACGTCCTCGGTCAGGTCTACATCGACCTCAACGCCACCGACCCCAACGGTGATGTCCTGACCTACGACATCATCCAGCCCGAAAAGGGCTGGGTGTACCGCGACCTCATCACCGGCAAGTTCGTCTACACCCCGTACGCACTGGTAACGGGGCAGCCGTTGGTGGACAGCTTCCAGATCGTCGTGCGCGACGACTCCGAGCATCTGCCGGGGGTCCTCGGCCAGATCCAGACGCTGGTCGAGACGGTCACGCGGTTCCTCGGCATCGCCGAGGCGGACAACCTCACGATCACGGTTCCGGTCACCGTCGACCCGGTCTATCAGGCGCCACCGTTGGTGACCCCGATCGTGGGCGGTGGCTACAAACTCGGTGAACAGCCGGCCCATATCGTGTCGACGGTCGATATCGTCGACGGTGATTCGACGACACTCAAACGAGTCGTCATCAAGATCGCCACCTTGGCGCAAACCGGTGACACCCTGTCCTACACCGCCCCCACCGACAGCCCCATCCTCGGGACCTGGGATCCCGACACCTTGACCCTCACGCTGGAGGGGACGGGGACGCTCGCCGAGTATGAGGCGGCGATCAAGGCGGTGACGTTCTCGGCAACCGAGGGCGCGCTGCTGGTACGCGGAATCACGCTCTCGGCAACCGACTCCGATGATGTTCCCAATATCGCCCCGGGTTTCGTGACCGTGGCGGTGTGGCCGGCCACCGCCCTTCCCCCGTTGGTGACCCCGATTGCCGGTGGTGGCTTCACCATCGGTGGTAATCCGTCGAAGATCGTGTCCGCGGTGGATATCGTCGATGGTGATTCGGGCAAGTTGTCCAAGGTCGTGGTGAAGATCGCGACGTTGGGCCAGAGCGGTGATGTGTTGGGTTATGTTGCGCCGTCGGGTAATCCGGTCACGGCGACGTGGGACGAGAACACCCGGACGTTGACGTTGGTCGGTGAGGGGACGCTGGCTCAGTACGAGGAGGCGCTCAAGGCGGTGACGTTCAGTGCCACCCAGGGTGCGGCGCTGGTTCGTGGTCTGACGATCTCGGCGATCGACTCCGACGGTGTCGAGAACATCGCACCGGGATTCGTCACCGTCAACGTCGCTGCCGCTCCGACCCTTCCGCCGCTGGTGACCCCGATTGCCGGTGGTGGTTTCACCATCGGTGGTAATCCGTCGAAGATCGTGTCCGCGGTGGATATCGTCGATGGTGATTCGGGCAAGTTGTCCAAGGTCGTGGTGAAGATCGCGACGTTGGGCCAGAGCGGTGATGTGTTGGGTTATGTTGCGCCGTCGGGCAATCCGGTCACGGCGACGTGGGACGAGAACACCCGGACGTTGACGTTGGTCGGTGCGGGGACGCTGGCTCAGTACGAGGAGGCGCTCAAGGCGGTGACGTTCAGTGCCACCCAGGGTGCGGCGCTGGTTCGTGGTCTGACGATCTCGGCGACCGACGAGCACGGTATCCAGAACATCGCACCGGGATTCGTCACCGTCGGTGTGTCCTCACCGACGCGGTTGGTTCCGCTTGTCACCCCGATAGGCGGCCGGTCGTACACCATCGGCAGTTCACCGATGAACCCTGTCGCCGCCGTCTCCATCGTCGATGCGGACTCCAGCCACCTGCAGCAAGTGACGGTTCGGGTCACGGCGTTCGGCAAGGATGGCGACACCTTGGTGTTCGCGGGACTGCCGAACAACCCGGTGACCGCCAGCTATGACGCCGGCACCAGGACACTTACCCTCTCCGGTATCGCGACCAAGCAGCAGTACGAAGATGCCCTCAAGGCGGTCACCTTCTCCGCCACCCAGGGAGCGTGGACAACCCGCACCATCTTGATCGTCGCGACCGATACCGACGGGGTGAACAGCGCGGCCGGATCGTTGACCTTGTCGGTCTGGTAGCCAACGATGGGGTGGTGGATCCGGCGCTGGTAACTCTCGAGCAGATCACCGCGGCCGCCGAGCTGTTGGCCCCGGTGATCCGGGAGACCCCGGTCATCGCATCGCGGGTGCTGTCCGAACGTACCGGTCGGCAGGTGTGGTTGAAATGCGAGAACCTGCAGAGGACCGGCTCGTTCAAGCCCCGTGGGGCCTACAACCGCATCGCGAATCTCGATGGTGAGCAACGCGCACGCGGTGTGGTGGCGGCCAGCGCGGGCAACCACGCGCAAGGGGTCGCCTGGGCAGCAACGGAGTTGGGCATCGAGTCGACGGTGTTCATGCCCGAGAACGCGGCGTTGCCGAAGGTGGTCGCCACCAAGGCCTATGGTGGTCGGGTCCACCTGGTGGGGGCAACGCTGGCCGATGCCCTCGACGCCGCGGCCGAGTTCGCCACCGAGACCGGGGCGGTGCTGATCCACCCCTTCGACCACCTCGACATCGTCGCGGGACAGGCCAGCGTCGGACTCGAGATACTGCGCCAGATACCGGACGTGGCAACCATTCTGGTGCCGACCGGCGGCGGCGGTCTGGTGGCGGGCATCGCCGCGGCGATGCACCATCTGGCACCGCGGGTCCGTGTCATCGGCGTACAGGCCGCCGGTGCGGCGGCCTGGCCGATATCGCTGGGGCACGGTGCGCCGGTTCGGGTGCAGTCGATGGCGACGATGGCCGACGGGATCGCGGTCCCCTTACCGGGGCAGGTGCCCTTCACCCATGTGCGCGAACTCGTCGACTCGGTGGTGACGGTGTCCGAGGAGGCGCTTTCGGGTGCACTGCTGCTATGCCTGGAGCGTGCCAAGCTGCTGGTCGAGCCCGCCGGAGCCGCCGCGGTAGCCGCGCTGATGACCGGCACATCGGCGGTCGACGGTCCGGTGTGCGCCGTGCTCTCCGGCGGCAATATCGATCCACTGGTCCTGACCCATGTGATGAACCACGGGCTGCGAGCGGCCGGCCGGTATCTGGTCGTCAAAGCGGTGATCCCCGACCGGCCGGGCGGGCTCAGCGGATTGCTGAGTGTCGTCAGCGCCAGTGGGGCCAGCGTGCTCGATGTCGTCCATCGCCGGACGGCGCCGACGTTGGGGCTCGACGAGGTGGAGGTGATGCTGACCGTGGAAACTCGGGGCAGCGCGCATCGTGAAGCCGTGCTTGCCGCGCTCGCCGAGGCCGGCGTGCGGGCCGGCGTCGACGAGCACTGAACTCAGCTGAACCGGACGCTGAGCGTCGCCAAACCGAAGATCTTGCGTCCCCCGGACTTGGCCCCGACCACGACCACGCCGCTGCGTGTCTCGGGGTCCAGCGATTTGATCTTCCCGGTGAACTCGATCTCGGTGCCGACGGCGGGCACGATCGCGGGCTGGGAGAGCCGGACCGCGTAGCGGGTCGCCGCGCCCGGGTCGCCGGACCATGCCGAACCGAAGCTGTTGCCCAGGCCCATCGTGAGCATCCCGTGGGCCAGCACGTCGTCCTGCCCGGCGAGCTTGGCGATGTTCTGGTCCCAGTGCAGTGGGTTGGCGTCACCGGACACACCGGCGTAGTTGACCAGGTCACCTCGTGACAGTCGCGCCTGCTGTGTCGGCAACGCGTCGCCGACAGCCACATCGGCGAATGATCGCGATGTGGGCCTGCGCTTGCTGCCGTCGGCGACGGTCACGGTGCCCCCCGGCCGGACCTCCTTCTCGTACGGCGCATCGGAGTCCTCGGCGCCGAGCATGTTGATGCCGTGCATCATCACGCCCTGCACCGCGGGCCGGATCGCCGGATCGACCTCCTCGGCGCCGATGCCCATGACCGTGGTGTGCAGGGTGTGCACCACCTCGCCCGCGGTGTCGGTGAAGGTGTTGGTGACGGTGATGAGGTCGCGGCCGGCGACGTGGCGCACCGAGGTCAGCTCGACATCGATGGTCAGCTCGTCACCTTCCACGATCGGGCGGTGCTGCTCGAAGACCTCCTCGGTCTGCAGGTACATGTCGTAGCCGACCACGATCTGCTCGAACATGCGCTGGTTGCAGGCCATGGCGGGAGTAGATGTGAAGGTCATCGGCGCGACCAGCCCCGGGTAGCCGAGTGCGCGGGCCGCGTCCAGATCCCAGTGCGCCGGGTGTTTGTCCTGCACCGCGCGCGCGAACTCGCGGATCTTCTCCCGACCCACCAGATACGTACCGTCCATCTGGTAGTAGTGGCCGACCCGTTCTTGGAGTGCCGACGCTTCTGCTGCTGGGATCATGTGGGGCTCACATCTTCTATCTGCAAATTTGCCGAAGTTGTCTCCAGCACCCTAACGCGCAACGGCCGGGGCGCCGGAATCCGGGATCGAGGGGTACCGGCCACCATGGTCTCGCCGAGCTGCTCGTGCAGCGGCGATCCAGTGGTGGGCGGTGTGTCTCTCTAGGCTGGAGCCGTGCTCTTCATCTTCGGCTTCGGCACCAAACAGAAGTTGCTCGGCGAGGCCGGCGTCCGGACCTGCCCGCGCTGTCACAACACCACTGTGTGGTCGCTGGTGCGGCGGTACCGGCAATTCACCCTGTTCTTCGTCCCGATCGCGCGCTGGGGGCGCGCGCAGTTCGAGATCTGCGGTATCTGCGGCGCGAGCGTGCCCGCATGACCGCCACGCTCGTGGTCAAGGACGTGGCCGGCGGGTACGCGCACCGGACGTTGTTCGAGAACGTGAACGTGACGGTGAGCCCGGGCGATGTGCTCGGTGTCGTCGGGGCCAACGGTGCGGGCAAGAGCACCCTGATGCGGATCCTCGCGGGAGATCTGTCGCCATTGGACGGCACGATCAGCCGTGCCCCCGCCGACGCGTTCATCGGCTGGTTACCGCAGGAGCACGAACGTATCGCCGGAGAGAGCGTCGCCGCCTATATCGCGCGGCGGACCGGATGCGCGGCCGCCACCGCCGCCATGGAGGCCGCGGCGGAGAAACTGTCGGAATCCGATGCCGCCGCCGATGCCTACGGCACGGCGCTGGATCACTGGCTGGCCACCGGTGCGGCCGACCTGGAGGAGCGGCTGCCGGTGGTCTTGGCGGATCTGGCACTGGACGTCGAGCCGGATTCCACCCTCATGACGGCTCTTTCGGGTGGCCAGGCGGCCCGGGTCGGATTGGCGGCCCTGATGCTGTCCCGGTTCGACATCGTCCTGCTCGATGAGCCCACCAACGATCTCGACCTCGACGGTCTGGAACGACTCGAACAGTTCGTGCGGGATCTGCGTGGCGGGGCCGTGCTGGTCAGCCATGACCGGGAGTTCTTGACGCGCACGGTTACTCGCGTGCTGGAACTCGATATCGCGCAGAACCAGACCACGGTCTACGGCGGTGGTTACCAGAGTTATCTCGAAGAGCGCGCGGTCGCGCGCAGGCATCGCCGCGAGGAGTACGAGGAATTCGCCGACCGGAAGGCGGATCTGGTGGCGCGGGCGCGGACTCAGCGAGAGTGGTCGAGCCAGGGTGTGCGTAACGCGATGCGCAAAGCTCCGGACAACGACAAGAATCGCCGCCGGGCGCAGTCGGAATCCAGTGAGAAGCAGGCACAGAAGGTCCGGCAGATGGAGAGCCGGATCGCTCGTCTGGAAGAGGTCGAGGAGCCGCGCAAGGAGTGGTCACTGCAGTTCAGCATCGGTGCGGCACCGCGTTCCAGCTCGGTGGTGGCGACGCTGGATGATGCCGCTGTGCGGCAGGGCGATTTCCTGTTCGGTCCGGTATCGCTTCAGGTCAGTGCCGGCGATCGAATCGGGATCACCGGTCCCAACGGTGCGGGAAAGTCGACGCTGCTGCGACTGCTGCTCGGTCGCCGAGCACCCGACAGCGGACGGGCGAGCATGGGTGCCAGCGTGGCGATCGGCGAGATCGACCAAGCCCGAACCGAATTCACCGGTCCCGGGCGACTGGTCGACCGTTTCGAGCAGCACGTGCCGGATTGGCCCACCGCCGATGTGCGCACGCTGTTGGCCAAGTTCGGCCTGCGGGCCGACCATGTCGAGCGGGAGGTGGATGACCTCTCGCCGGGTGAGCGGACGCGCGCCGGGATGGCGCTGCTGCAGGCCTGCGGTACCAACGTGCTGGTGCTCGACGAACCGACGAACCATCTGGACCTGCCCGCCATCGAGCAGCTGGAGCAGGCGCTCGACGGGTATGACGGGACGTTGCTGCTGGTCACCCACGACAGGCGCATGCTGCAGAATGTCCGCCTCGACCGGCATTGGACGGTCCGAGACGGGCAGGTCAGTGAGTCGACACCGTGACAGCCATGCGGTGGATGTCGACTCGAATCAGCCTCCACTGAGCTGTCGGAGCACCGATGCGCCGGTGTGCTCGGCGATCCAGTCATGGATCGCCGACACTGCGGGCTTGGCCACCCAGTTGGTGTCGTAGATTCCCCACGGCGTCTCGTTCGGGCGGTCGGACAGTGAATAGATGAACATCGGTCCGACGCCGGGCAGTTTCGACCAGGTGTCGGCGAAGTCGATGATCCAGGCCGCCTGCGTCGTCGCGTCCACCGCTGAGGTCGGCACACCGTATTCGGTGGTCCAGATCAGCTTGTCGGTGTCGCCGGCTTGGTCCATCAACTGCCGCATCGACAGATATTGCCGGTACGGGGTGTTCGCGTACGGCATTCCGGCGGAGAAGCTGCTGGAGAAGTTGTACGGGTGGAAGGACAACGCGTCGAAATGGCCGCGTGCGCCATTGGCATACATCTGGGCGAGGTAGTCGACCGGATTGATGGTCCACGTCCCGAAGCTGAGCCCCGCGCCGAGGACACCGCCGATGATCAGTGCGCCTGGCTCGACGGTCTTGATCGCGGAATACGCCGTTTTGAGCAGGGTCGTGTAACCGGCGACATCGGGTTCGGGCGACCATCCTATGTTCGCGTTGGGTTCGTTCCAGATCTCGTAGGCCGCGATGCGCGGCCGGCTGCTGCCCGCGCCGTAACGCATGGCCACCTGCGTCATGAAGGACGCGTAATCGCTGGGATCCCGCGGGGCGGCATTCGGCAGCCAGAATCCGTTGTCGGCGGCCCAGATAGGAGTACTCGTCACCGCGCCGACCACTGCGATTCCCTTGTCGGCCGCGGCGTCGAGTATCCGGTCGGATATCGTCCAGTTATAGGTACCCCGCGACGGCTCTATGGCTCGCCATGGCAGGAAGATCCGGATCTGGGTGACTCCCATGACCTCGAAAGCCTGTATTGCGGTGGATAATTCGTCCGGAGACATGAAGTAGAGATTCGATTCCGCGATACCGAGCGCGCGTGCCGAGACGTCGACCCGCGGCGGTGCCGCGGCACGTGAGAGGGGTATCTGAACCGAGGTTGCACACAGCATGGCCGCGATGAGTGTGACGATTCGTGCTCGTCGTGCGGCGCGGCGGAATGATGGAGACAGCATGACGGCCTCTCTGGCAGTCCGGAGCGGAACAAGCTGTGACGGCGATCAATGTAAGCGGCGCAACAGTATTCCCGCAGTACGGGTCGTGGACCGGATGTTCGGCCACCGTTCGCCACCGTGGCCCGCGCCCCGAGAGGAGTCAGCAAAACCGCCCGTGATCACTCGGGCGGACGACCGTCGGCGGGAGATGACGCGCTCGGGTGCGGTGCCGAGGCCCGTTTCCAGCTAGTTTCGATCGCAACGACCTTGGCGGGTATCGAATTGTCCGATATGTCAAAATGTGCCCGCGGGTTCGGGGGTAAACCCGGGCCGGGTCCCCGGCGTGCCCAAATGGCACCTCGGATGTGGCGAATTACGTTGTCGACGTTGCGGATAACGTCATGTAACCGTGACCGCGCTGTTGGTCTACCGAGACCGCCCGAGGCCGTTCGAGGCCAGGCCGGGCCGGTCGGTGGGGTCGAGCGGTACCGCTAGCGGGTATCGAGGGCTACCGGTGGCCGTGGTCGGCCTTTGGCGTCAGCGGTGCAGACGTGGAATGCGGCTGCGCGACAGGATTGCAGGCGTCACCAGCTTCGACCATCAGCTCTGACCATCAGTTTCGACCATCAAGGAGCCCACCATGGATGCCGCCCTCGCTGACACTTTCGACCACGATGTGCGCGAACATCTGGATGTGTTGCGCCGCGGCGCGTTCCGTCTGACGCGCAACCGCGCCGATGCCGAGGAGCTGCTGCAGGAGACGTTGTTGAAGGCGTTCGCCGGTTTCGAGGCGTTCGAGCGTGGCACGAATCTGCGGGCTTGGTTGTTTCGGATCATGACCAACACCCATATCGGCAACTACCGCAAGAGTGTGCGGCGCCCGGAGTTTCTCTGCGATGACGTCACCGCGGTGAGCGCGGCGCGCGGGGCGAAATCGGCGGAGGCCGAGGTGCTGGAGGTCATGCCTGACGACGCGGTGGCCTCGGCGCTGGCCGGGTTGCCCGAGCAGTTTCGCGAGGTGCTCTGCTACGCGGCCATCGACGGCTACTCCTGTCGCGAGATCGCCGAGATGATGTGCACCCCGATGGGAACGGTGCTCTCCCGGCTGCATCGCGGGCGTACCCTGCTGCGCGCTGCACTGGCCCTGCCGCCGGCGGTGGCCGCCTGACCGTCGCCCGCGCCACTTGTCGGTGGTCGAATGTATGTTCGAATCATGACGACGGCGGTGGCGAAGGTGATGGCAGCGATGGCGGGACTGCGGGCTGCCCTCGATGCGTTCGCCGATTGCGAGCTCGGTGCGTTGTCACGTGGTGAGTTGGTCGCGCTGATCGACGAGTTCGAAACGCTGACCTGCCGACTGCCCGCTCAAGGGCATCGGCTGCTGAACCAACTGCAGCAAGAGACGAGCGCCAGGGAGATGGGCGCCAAATCCTGGAATGCCGTACTGCGGATCCGGTGGCGTCTGTCGCCCGGAGAAGCGGGCCGGCGTCTGCAGGAGGCTGCGGTGTTGGGGCCGCGCCGCGCGTTGACCGGTGAGCCCTTGCCCCCGCTCCTACCCGTGGTGGCGGCTGCGCAAGCCGGCGGGTTGATCACGGCCGAGCATGTCAGGGTGCTGCGCGACGCCATGGCCGACCTGCCCGGGTTCGTCGGTCTCGCGGAACGAGAGACGTTCGAAGCCGACTTGGTGACATTGGCGGTCGGGGTGGGTCCCAAGGAACTCAAGGACGCCGCCGCCCTGAAACTGTTCCTGCTCGATCAGGACGGGCCCCTTCCCGATGACGCCGAACGCCAACGCGGCCGAGGTGTCGCGATCGGGGCGCAACGTCGCGACGGCATGGCCGTGATCACCGGATCACTGACCCCGGAAGCGGCCGCGGTGTGGGAACCGCTGCTGGCGCGCTTCGCCGCACCGGGCATGTGTAACCCTGACGATGAACGGCCGTGTACCAGCGGCACGCCCACCCAGGCTCAGGTCGACAATGATCACCGCACCGTCGCCCAACGCACCCATGACGCGATGATCGCGATCGGACGGATCGCGTTGATGACCGATCTGGGCCAACTCAACGGACTGCCCGTGTCGGTCATCATCCGCACCACGTTGCAGGACTTGGAGTCCCGCGCCGGGGTCGGTGTATCCGGGGGTGGGACGAGACTCCCGATCCGCGACGTCATTCGCATGGGCGGGCACGCGAACCATTACCTGGCGATCTTCGATGGGGCCACCGGTGCCGCGTTGAACTATTTCCGAGCCCGGCGCACCGCCAGTCCGGCCCAGCGGATCATGCTGATCGCTCGCGACGGCGGCTGCACCAAACCGTGCTGCACGGCCGGGGCGTACCGCTGCCAGGTCCACCACGGGGACCGTGATTTCGCCGAGGGTGGTTATACGAACGTCGATGATCTGACCCTGGCATGCGGGTGTGACAACCGTATGGTCCGCCCGGGTGGCTACACCACCATGTTCAACGCCCGCAATGAATGCGAATGGCATCCCCCGGCGGCGTTGGATCACGGCCAATCTCGCATCAACTACTTCCATCGACCCGAACTGCTCATCCGGGGCGCGCAACCCGCACGCTGCAACTCACGCGACTTCCAGACCGATGACGCAGGGGAGTCCGACAGCGTCGACCGCGACGACCTGGCCTTCATCGATGCCTACCCCGACGATGCCTACCCGGACGGTGACGAGCTGTCCGATGAGCAGGTTTTCGAGCAGTTCCGCAGAATCACCGAGGACGCCGACTTCTGGCACTGGGTCACCACCGACCACGAGCACGGCAGCACCGGGCTCCGCGGACCGTGACCGCACCGTGCGACGGGCTCGCTGCAACCCGTGGTGCTGCTGTGACGACCCGCAAAATGCCATCGCTGTGTTGCTGGGCGGTGCGGTGCGGACCGGGAGTGGCACGTGGTGTCGCGCGGGACCGGCAACCGCAAGTTTGCCATGGCGCGAAATGGCCCGTGACCAGGGCGTGAGCGATTGGCCTTCAACACCGAGCCGCACTAACTTTTGTGGATGTGATGTCCTCTGCTGCTGGCACCGTCGCGCGGTGGCTTGCCCCCTTCTTCGCCATCGCCGCCATAGCCGCCGTCGCCGGCGTCGGCCTCCCGGTTGTCCCCACGCCGCAGGTGCGGTTGGCCAGCGAGGCGAACCCGTTGGCCGGCAGACCCTTCTATGTCGATCCCATCTCCAAGGCAATGCGGGCCGCACAGTCGTCGCCGGGCAACCCGCAGCTCGACTATGTGGCCAACACCCCGCAGGCCTACTGGCTGGACCAGGCCTTCCCCGCATCGACGGTGTCGGGGACGGTCAGCAAGCTCGTGGGTGCCGCGCAAGGCGCCGGGGCGACGCCGGTGCTCGCGATCTACGCGCTGCCGCACCGCGACTGCTACAGCTTCGCCGCCGGCGGCTTCGGCTCCGGGGACAGCTACCGCCAGTGGATCGACGCCATCTCGGCCGGACTCGGCGGGGCGCCGGCCGCCATCATCCTGGAGCCGGACGCGCTGGCGATGGCGGACTGCCTGTCCGGCGACCAGCGCCAGGAGCGTTTCGACCTCATCCGGTACGCGGTGGACACCCTGACCCGCGATCCCGCGGCCGCGGTCTACGTCGATGCCGGACACTCCCGGTGGGTCGACGCCGGCGAGATGGCCAACAGGCTCAACCAGGTCGGCATCGAGCGTGCGCGTGGGTTCAGCCTCAACACCACGAACTACTTCACCACCGAGGAACAGATCGGGTACGGCGAGGCCATCTCCGGGATGACCAACGGCGCCCACTACGTCATCGACACCTCCCGCAACGGGAACGGACCGGCGCCGGACAGCCCGTTGAGCTGGTGCAACCCGCCGGGGCGCGCCCTGGGCGTGCCGCCGACCACCGCTACGGCCAACCCGAAGATCGACGCCTACCTGTGGGTCAAACGGGTCGGGGAATCCGACGGTTCGTGTGATCGCGGTGAGCCCAGCGCGGGAACCTTCGTCAACCAGTACGCCATCGACCTGGCCCGCAACGCCGGAAAGTAGCGTCGTGACGGTCGCCCGCTAGCCCATCGCGTACCGGGCGATCGTGTCCGGGTGGATGACCAGCCGCAACAGCTCGACCGACTGCATCGCCGCCAGTTCCTGGGTGCGGATCGGATCCTGCAGATCCCAGTAGCGGGCCGCCAGCCTCGCCGCCAGCTCGGCGGCTCCGGCGGTATGGATGTCCACGCTGCCTGCCACCGACACCCAGTGCTCCCGTTCGCCGACCGGCGCGGTGACCACGAGCGAGGCGCGGGCGTCCCGCCGCAACCGGCGCACCTTGACCGAGCGGGCCTCGGTGAACAGCCCGATCGTGCCGTCGTCGGCGTACTCGTACCAGACCGGTCGTGGCTGTGCGGGATCGGGACCGCCTGCGACAGTGAGGAATCCGTACAGTGGCCGACGCAGCAGAGCGATGTCTGCTGTGGTGAGGGCGCTCACCGGTCCCACGCTCCCGCCGCGGCCGCGCGGGCCACGTACTCGGTGAAACTGCGTGGTTCTCGCCCGAGGACCGCGGCGACCTCGCCGGTGGTGCCCGCGATCCCGCCGTCGGCCATCAGGGTGAACATGGCCGCCACGTGCTCAGCGTCCTGTTCGTCGGCGCCGGACTCGACGAGGGCGGCGACGTACTCCTCGGCGGTCACCTGCTTGTACGCGATCGGCAGACCCGTTGCCCGCGAGATCAATTCGGTGGCCGCGGCGAAGGTCACCGGTTCCGGTCCGCTCAGCTCGTAGACCTTGCCGGCATGCCCCGGTTCGGTCAATACCCGCGCCGCGACGTCGGCGACATCATCGACGTCGATGAACGGTTCGGGTACATCGCCGGCGGGCAGCAGCAGCTCTCCCGCCTGCAGTGGTGCCCGGAACAGGTCCTCGTCGAAATTCTGCGCGAAATTGTTGGGCCGCAAGATGGTCCATTCCAGCGTCGAGTTCTGTGCGGCGGCCTCGGCGGACCGCATATCCAGTCCGAAGGGGGACTCGCCCCACTGGTCGGCGCCGCGACCGGACAGTACCGTCACCCGGCGCACCCCGGCTGCCTCCGCGCGGGCCAGGAAGTCGACCGCCGGTCCGGGCCATGGCGGCGCGACGAGATAGACCGCAGCCACGCCGGCCAATATGTCGTCCCAGGTATCCGGGGCCGACCAGTCGAAGCGGGTGCCGCTGGATCGCGAGGCGGCGCGAACCGGCACACCCAGCAGTCGCAACCGCGGCAGCAGGCGGCGCCCGGTCTTGCCGGTGGCGCCGAGTACGAGGATGGTGTCGTTGCTCATGAACGACAGTCAACCGCGCATACGTGGACGATTCCATGGTTGAAGAGCTGGATTTCATGTCCAATCCTCTACGCGGCCTATGCTGGTCGGCATGGACGCCTTCGGAGACCTGTTCCGCGGGGTGCGCGCCAACGGCTCACTCTTCGGCGGGTCCACCCTGCAGCCACCATGGAATCTGCATTTCGTCGACGGTGCACCGCTGACCCTGTGCACGGTGCTGACCGGAGGCGGCTGGATCGTCACCCCGGGCGGAGCGGCAGAACCCCTGCGGGCCGGCGACACCGTCATCGTCCGTGGCCCGCAGACCTTCACCTTCGTCGATGATCTCGACAGCACCGCGGACCCCGTCGAATGTGGCACCGAATGCGCCGTGCCCGAATGCGGCGGAACCCGATATCGGTTGGGCTGGAGTGATTTCGGAGACCGTGGCGCCGATGCCACCACCGCGATCGTCGGTGCCTACCCGGTACGCGGTGAGATCAGCCGACGGCTTCTCGACGAACTGCCCGACGTCCTGCGGGTGCCGGGCGGAGGTGAGGGCGACGCGGTGCTCGAGCACCTGGCCGCCGAAGTCGCCATCGACGCCCCCGGCCAGCAGGTGGTGCTGGACCGGCTGCTGGACTGGATGCTGGTGTGCACCCTGCGGACCTGGTTCGACCGTCCCGGCGGGCAGCCGCCGGCCTGGTGGGCGGCGCAGCGTGACCCGGTGGTCGGTGATGCCCTGCGGCTGATCCACGACGACCCGGCAGCACCGTGGACGGTGGCCGCCCTGGCCGAACGCTGCGGGGTGGCCCGTTCGACGCTGGCCAAGCGTTTCACCGACCTGGTCGGCGAACCACCGTCGAGCTATCTCACGACATGGCGGATGACCTTGGCCGCCGACCTGCTGATCGAGAACCGGGCCACCGTGGCAGAGATCGCACGCACGGTCGGCTACTCCGATCCGTTCGGGTTCAGTTCGGCATTCAAGAGGGTCCGGGGTGTCAGCCCCACCGAGTTCCGCCGGGCGATGGTGCACCAACCGGCGTGAGCAGGGTCTCGTGCGTTATCGGTAACGCCGGCGGGCGCCGGCGGCGATAGAACCCATGTGATCCTCCGACTTGGGGCGGCCGCGCTGATGGCCGCGACGGCGCTGGCCGCAGCGCCCACCGCCGATGCCGAGCCGGCCTGCGCCGATGTGCACTGGATCGGCGCCGCCGGTTCGGGTCAGCGCGACGGCGCACAGCTGGTGTCCAACGCCGGTATGGGCGACGTGGTCTACGCCTCCTACCAGCAGCTCAGCAATGCGCTGGCCGCCGGCGGGCGCACCATGACCGCCGAGGCGGTGCAGTACCCGGCCGCGCCCGTACCGCTGGCAGGCGGGCTCGGTGGCTGGATGAACTTCATGGACAGTGTCGAGGACGGCACCGACGCGACCGCAGATCAGCTCGAGGCCTACACCGCCCGGTGCCCGCAGTCGAAGGTCGTGCTGGCGGGCTACTCCCAGGGCGCCATGGTGGTCCACCGCAACCTGCACGATCTTGCCGACAACCCGCAGGTGGTCGCGGCGCTGCTGGTCGCCGACGGTGACAGGCTGCCCGCCGACACCACCATCAACCTCGGGTCGGCGGCCGCGCTGCCCGGCCCTGGCAAGGGCGTCGCGCAGGAGCATTCCTTCCTGGCCTCCACCGATACCTCGCCGCTGGATCCGCGGATGGGCGCCCGCACCGTGAGCGTCTGTGATGTCGGCGACCCGGTCTGCGATTACAACCCTGAGCTCGAGGAGATCCCCGCCTCGTCGATCGCCATCCACACGGCGTACGAACCGTCGACCAGCGGTCCGCACGCGTGGGGTCTGCCGCTGTATCAGCTGGTGATGAACTCTGTGAGCGCCTCCGCACCGTCGCTGTAGTTAGGGATCGCTGCGCGGCGGGAAACCCGTCGGCGACCTCCGAAACGAAAAGGACGAGATGTGGGCTCCGTGAAGGGCGGCTCAAGGCTGGGCGCCCGGTTCGGCCCCTACGAGCTGCAATCCGTGCTCGGCGTGGGCGGCATGGGCGAGGTGTATCGCGCGTACGACACCGTCCGCGACCGCGTGGTGGCGATCAAGCTGCTGCGGTCCGACCTGGCGACCGACCCCAGCTTCCGGGACCGGTTCCGTCGCGAATCCCGGCTGGCCGCACGGTTGCACGCACCGCACATAATCCCCGTGCACGACTTCGGCGAGATCGACGGTGTGCTGTACATCGACATGCGCCTGGTGGAGGGGCCAAGCCTCAAGGACGTCCTGCGCGACCGGGGTGCACTCGCGCCGCGCCGCGCCGTGTCGATCATCGCCCAGGTGGCCACGGCACTGGATGCCGCACACGCCACCAACCTGGTGCACCGCGACGTCAAACCCGAGAATATCCTGTTGACCGCCGAGGATTTCGCATATCTGGTCGACTTCGGCATCGCGCACGGCGGGGGAGAACCCGCCGTGACCTCGACGGGGCTAGTGGTCGGTTCCAGTGCCTACCTGGCGCCGGAGCGTTTCAGCGGTGACCGCGGCGCCCCGGCTGCCGATGTCTACTCGCTCGCCTGCGTGCTGTACGAGACGCTGACGGGTCTGGAACCGTATGCCGGCGAGGACGTCCGCCAGGTCTGGGCAGCACACATGTTTTCCGCGCCACCGCGGCCGAGCATCATGCGCCGCGGGGTCAGCCGAGCGTTCGACGACGTGATCGCCCGAGGGATGGCCAAGGACCCGGGCCTGCGGTATCCGACCGCGGGTGAGTTGGCCAGGGCGGCCGTGCAGGCCGTCGACAACGCGCGGCCGCTCGGCCCGCCGGCTGTGCCCGGATTGGCCGGCCCGCCGGCTGTACCCAATCTTGCCGGCCCGCCGGCTGTGCCGAATCTTGCCGGCCCGCCGGCGGGAACCCAGCGGTACTCCGCCGTGCACCCGACACCGCATCCCTCGGTGGTGACCCCGCTGCCGCCGCACGCCAGGCGTCGGCTATCCGCCCGGTGGACGGTGGCGCTGGCAACCATCGGATTGTTCGCCATCGCAGCCGCTTTGGCGTCGGCACTGGTACTCGGCGGGGGTGACGCGCCGTCATCGAGATCGCCACTGGCCGCTCCGGCACAGTCCTCGGAGCCGGCCGGGCCGTCGCAGGCGGGACCGTCGAGGGCCGCCGTCGACGGGGTATCCGGCACGGACTCACAAGGTTTCGTCGGGCATTCGGCCCGCTGCGACAGCTCCGGCTCCCCGGTCGCGCTGATCCGGACCGCCCAGTCGCTGGCGATCATCTGTCAGAGCGCATCCGGCGACTTCTATTACCGCGGTGAGCGATTGCGCGACGGTGCCAACCTCGAGATCCGCAACGCGCAGCGATCCGGCCCCGGATTCGTCGCCGTCAATCCCGCCGACGGCGCACGCTACGCGGTCATGCCCGACCTGCTGACCATCTCCAGCAACGGGCGGGTGGATTCCTCGGAAAGCGCGGTGGAGTACGGTGCGGCGCAATGATTCACCGGTAGCCCGGCACGCGAGCCGGTGGCCGGGGTTAGGGTCGGGGCGTGAAGAGGATGGGTGTGTTCCCCGCGGTCGTCGGCACCGCTGCCGTCGTGGCCATGCTGGCAGGTTGTACGTCTCCGGAGTCACCGGCCCCAGGCGGTCCGGTCGGCCCCGCCGCGTCTGCTCCGCAGACCTCGCTGCCCCCGATCGTGAGTCCGGCGCAACTGGACGCGGGCAGCTATCCGACGGTGCCTCGTCCTCCGCTGGGCCGGGCAGGTGACCCGAAGACCGGGGCGGTGGTCGACGCCCAGCGGCTGGCCGATCACGTCGTCGGCCCGTGGGAGGCCAACCGCGAGCTCATCTCCCCGTACCTGAGCACCTTCTACCTGTTGGACACTCCCACCTCGCTGTCGCAGTTCTCACCCGACAGTGTGGCGCAGCGGGCACAGGGCCATGGCTTCGTCAACGGTTTCGCCTCCGCGCGGGAGGCTCCCGACAAGCACATCCTGATCAATGCGGTCATGCGGTTCCCGGACCCGGCCGCCGCCCAGGCGGCCGCGACAGATATGAACAGCGCGACCGCCGAGCAGTCGGTTCGCGGCGCCACTCCCGTACCGGTGATGATTCCCGGGCACCCCGAAACCCTGGCATTCACCTACCCGTTCACCCCGACCGGATCGGACAAGCCGTGGGCGGTCATCCGTTCCTTCACCCCGCACGGCCCCTATGTGTTCATGCAACTCGCCCAGTCCGTGGACGGGTCGGACGCGGCGGCGGCGCTGGTGCAGAAGGTCGTCGATCTGCAGGCGCCCCGGGTCGACAAGTTTTCTCCCGCCGATCCGAACGCGCTCGGGGAGGTGGAGCTGGATCCGACCGGACTCCTTGCCAAAACCCTTCCTGCAGAATCGAATCCGAGTTCGACGAAGAATGCCGTGTACGACGAGCGCGGCGCCATGCACTTCCAGACCAACCCGCTGGAATCGAAGACGCTGTTCTCCGACACCGGCGTCACCACGGTCGCGATGGCTGCGGCAAGTGTGTATCAGGCGCGTAATCCGGGTTCGGCGTTGATGATCGTCAACGCCTTCAGCAAGGAAATCCTGAACCAGGGCACCGCCGTGGATGCCGTGCCGCAATTGCCGGAGAGCCACTGTGCCACCCGCGGCAAATCCTTCTACTGTGTTGCCCTGGCCGGTGAGTACGCGGTCGAGGTGAACGGGGACGCCCTGCCCGATGTGCACCAGCGCACGGCGGCCCAGTACATCCTGCTGACGGCTGGTTGATCGACCACCGCTCACTGCGGGACTACGGGCTTTCCGTGATCCGGGTGCCCCCTTCCCGGTGCGAATCTCTTCTGGAGCAGTTTCACGCACCGTGAGGAGAGAACGACCATGACCACCGAGAACATCACCGTCATCGGTGCCACCGGGCAGATCGGGGCGCCGCTGGTCGACATGCTCACCGCTGCGGGACACCGGGTGAGGGCGGCATCCCGGCGATCCGGAGTGGACGCGGCCCTCGGCACGGGCCTTGCCGAGGCGCTGTCGGGTGCCGACATCGTCGTCGACGTGCTGAACTCGCCGACCATGGACGATGACGCCGCGCTGGCATTCTTCACCGCCGCCTCTGCCAACATCAGCGATGCCGCGAAGAAAGCCGGTGTGCGGCATCACGTCCTGCTGTCGATCGTCGGTGTCGACGGCCTGCGCGGCGGCGGATACCTGCGGGGCAAAGTGGTACAGGAGAGCACCGTCGCACAGTCGGGTGTCCCCTACACCATCGTGCGGGCCACCCAGTTCCACGAGTTCACCGAGATGATCGCCGGCTCGCTGATCGCCGACGGCGTGGTCCGCGCGCCGGATGCACTGATCCAGCCCATCGCTGCGGCCGAGGTGAGTGCGGTGCTGGCGCGGGTGGCCGGTGAGGCTCCGGTCGACGGGGTGCACGACCTGGGCGGACCGGACACCATGTCGTTCGCCGAACTCGCCGCGCTGGTGCTAACGGGTACCGACCGGCTGCGCATCGTGACCGATCCGGATGCCACCTACTTCGGAACCCCGGTCACCGAGACGAGCCTGGTGACCGGGCCCGGCGCCGAGCTGGCAACGACCCGGCTCGTCGATTGGCTGGGTGCCCGATGAGCACCCTGACCGACGTCGTACAGCGTCGCCGCTCCACCCGGATGTTCTTGCGCGACAAACCCGTTCCGATGGAGCTGCTGACCGAGTCGCTGGCGCTGGCCATGCGGGCCCCGTCCAACTCCAACGTGCAACCCTGGCGGCTGTACCTCACCACCGGTTCGGCCAGGGACACCCTCGGCGCCGCCCTCTCGGCCGAGGCGCGGACGAACCCGCCGGCGAACCTCGGTCTACCCGACTCGTTCGCAGCGCTCCGACGCGAGCTCGGAGCGCTGGTCTACGGCTCGATGGGGGTGGCGCGCGATGATGCCGAGGCCCGCTGGGCGGCGCAGCTGCGAAATTTCGACTTTTTCGGCGCGCCGGTGGCGGGCATGGTGTGTATGCACCGCGATCTCGGGCTGCCCGATGCGCTCGGTGTGGGCATGTTCGTCCAGACCCTGCTGCTGGCGCTGACCGACCGAGGTATCGACAGCTGCGTCCAGGTGTCCACCGCGTTGTATCCCGACCTCGTCAGGCAACAGCTCGGTATCCCCGACGAATTGACGATCCTGTGCGGGCTGAGTATCGGCTACGCGGACCCGGCCTTCCCGGCCAACAACCTGACCATCCCCCGAAACGACCTCGCCGACAACATCGTGATGCTGGGTGACCGACACGGCGCATGAGCCGCCTCAGATGTGTGCCCTGAGCTCACGGCGCGAGCGGATGTTCAACTTGGCGAAGACCTTTCGCAGGTGATACTCCACCGTGTGGGCGCTGATGAACAGCTCGCCGGCGATCTCCTGGTTCGTCAGCCCGCGGCCGGCCAGCTGGGCGATCTGTTGCTCCTGGGAGGTGAGTGCGTCACCGGCGGCGGTCGGCTGCTTGCGGGTCTTGGCGCCGGTGGCCTGGAGTTCGCGCCGCGCGCGTTCGGCGAATCCGGTCGCACCGAAGCGGTGCAGGGACTCGTGCGCGACGCGTAGATGTTCACGGGCCTGCTTTGTGGAACGATTGCGACGCAACCATTCTCCGTACAACAGGTGCGTCCTGGCCAGCTGGGCGGCCTGCCTGGTCCTGCCGAATTGGTCGAGAGCCTGCAGGTAGAGCTCCCCGGCGGCCGGCCCGTCGGAGAGCAGAGCCCGCGACCGAGCAAGCGACGCCAATGCGCGCGGGGTCGAGGCGGCCAATGTGCGTGCCTGCAGCTGCTCCATCGCCTCGGCGGCCCGCTCGGGCTGATCGCAACGGACTGCCGCCTCGATGAGCTCCAACAACATCTCGTTGTGGAAACCGAGGTCCTCGTAGGCGAATGCGCGCAAGCCTGCCTCCAACGCCTCCGGGTATCGGCCCCTGCCGTTGTTCAGCACGGCGGCGCCGTAGTAGGCCAACCCGGTGATGCGGCCCTCGCCCCGTGCGGTGCTGTCCTTGAGCGCGTCGTCGATCAGCCGAGAGGCCACGGCGTCATCGCCGGTCCAGGCTGCGAGAACGAGGCGGTGGTAGCGCGGCGGTGTGTATCCGGTCGCGACCGAGATCTCGTGTGCCTTGCCGACCAGATCGCGGGCCGAATCGAGTTCACCGGCTTCCATCTCGGATCCGGCGCGCGCCAACAGGGATGCGGGCAGCAGGGTGAGTGCGCCTCGGTCGGTGGCCAGCGCGATGGCATATGCGGAGATCTCCCGCCAGCCCTCGTCATCCCACGCCTCGTGGATCAGGGATTCGTGCACGGCCGGGAAGCCGAGCCAGAACCAGTCGTTGCCGACGCCGGCGACCTGGTCTCGGCCGGATGCCTTGAGCGCCTCCAGCGCCGCGCGCACCGCGGGCATGGCGGCCGCGGCGCCCAACGCCAGCCGGTCGGCCAGCGCCCTGGCGACCTGATCGAGCGGGCTGGCGCCCCCGGTGCCGGCGAAAGCGGTGCGCGCGGCCGCACCTATCTCGGTGGCCTTGGCCCCGCCGTGGCGGCCGACGTACATCGCCGCCGTCATCGCCTCCAAATAGGCCGCACCGGCCATCGGGGGGTCCAGCACCTGCAATTGTTCTGCGACCGTGCGGAACTGGTCGACCGCGGACAGCAGCGCCTGGGCGTCACCGCTGGTCCGCGCCGAGACGAATATCAGGCGGGTCCGTAACTGTGCCCACTGTGTCCGCTGCAGGTCCGACAGCGGGCACAGCTGCGCCGTCGCCAGCAGCTGCCGAGCGGCATCGAACGAGGCGACCTCGCGATGGGCCTCGGCGGCCGCCAGCGCGCGGGCGCCGCGGATCGCCGGATCGGGGGTCAGCTCCACGGCCCTGGTGAGAAACGCTGCCGCGGCGGCCGTTCCACCGCGTTGACGGGCCCGCCGGGCCGAGGCCTCCAGTTCGTCGGCCACGTCGGGGTCGACGCCGTCGGCCGCCAGCGCCCGGTGCCAGGCGCGACGGTCGGGGTCGACGTTCGCGTCGGTGCCTGCGGCCAACGCGCGATGGGCGGCCCGTCGTTCGTCGGTGCCTGCCGAGCGGTAGGCGACGCTGCGCGCCAACGGGTGCGGGAACTGCACGCGGGTGTCGACGGTGATCAGGCCGGCGTCGCGGGCGGCCGTCTCGGCCGACGCAGGTAGCCGCTGCACCTCCATCGCACGACGCAGCAGCGACGGATCACCGACGGGTTCGGAGGCGGCCAGCAGCACCACGCGGCGGGCGTCCGGAGGTAGTGACCGCAGCGTCGACAGATAGTGATCCTCGATCTCGGCGACGACCGGGCGCCGATCGGGCCGCTGGAAGCCACCTGCCAGGTCGACGGCATTGAGCCCCTGTGAAATAGCGAGCAGGGCAAGGGGATTACCGCGTGCCTCGGCGACGATACGATCACGGACCGCCGGGTCGAGTCGGCCGGGAAATGCCGACTCCAACAGCTCGCGTGCGCTGTCGTCGGTCAGCCCCGCCACGGCCATCGCGGGCAACCCGGCGATACCGTCGATCGGCGTGCGCAACGCGAGGATCAGGCCGACCCGGACGTCGGGCAGTCGGCGTGCCACGAAGAACAGCGTCTGGGCCGACACCGTGTCCAACCACTGCAGATCATCGACGATCAGCAGCACCGGACGCTGCGCCGCGGCGGCGACCAGCAACCCGATGACGGCGAGGCCGACCAGAAAGCGATCCGGGGCCGGTGCGGTATCGCTCAGACCGAAGGCGCTCTCCAATGCCGCGCGCTGCGGGGCAGGCAGCGCGGTGCGCAGGTTCAAGATGGGTGCGCACACCT
Organism: Arthrobacter sp. SLBN-53; assembly: GCF_006715585.1. NCBI lineage: Bacteria > Bacillati > Actinomycetota > Actinomycetes > Micrococcales > Micrococcaceae > Arthrobacter > Arthrobacter sp. SLBN-53. The sequence continues at coordinate 2,710,522 of NZ_VFNN01000001.1, read as the reverse complement.
GATGCAGGCCCGCGTACGGCAGTTCCATCTCGGACTCGATGCCGGTGGCATCGAGGATGTGCAGGTCGGCCGCGGACGCGCGCAGATGACCGAGCAGGGTCGTCTTGCCGACACCGGCCTGTCCGAGCAGCACCCGGACATCGCTGCCGCCGTCCCGCACGGTGCGCACCAATGCGTCGAGCACCTGGCATTCGGCATTCCTGCCGACCAACGCGGACATCGAAGCCGATCTTTGCATGGTCGCCCCCGGCGGGTCGACACGGCAGCGGCTCGGTGGCCGCTGCGTCAGAGACCGTGCCGGGCCGCGTACTCGCACACCTTGAGGACGCGCTGCACCGGCGGGCCGGGCAGCAGCGTCAGCACCACATCGGCCAGGATGCACCGGTATTCCAGCGTCTTCAGCATCGAGTAGCCGGCACAGCCGAAGAAGTCGATATCGGTGAGGTCCAGCACCATCCGTTGGCACAGCACGACCTTGTTCAGCGTATAGTCGAGCAGTTCGTCGGTGTTGGTCGCGTCGAGTTCGCCGGTCACGGTCACCACGGCGAGGTCGAAATCCTGCCACTGCGTGGTCATCCGAAGGGCGCGCCGGGACATGCCGACGGGCACCGGGGTGTCGCTGGGGAGTGTGTCTGTCATGACGCCCTCACTGGAAGCGGGGTGTCGCTGAGGCGACCTGCGCGGCTGCTGCTCAACCGGCTTCCAGGCTACCGGGATGGTGGATCCAGTTTGCGACGATCATCGGCCGCGTGGCGAAGTGCCGCACGGCTCACCGCCGCAGCGTCTCGTGCGGGCTCTCGCCGTAGGTTCGCCGATACAGCACGGCGAACCGGCCGGTGTGGGCGAATCCCCACCGCGCCGCCGTCGCCGCGACGGTGGTCACCGACCGGTCGCCGGCGATGAGTTCCTTGCGCGCCTGCGCCAGCCGGATGGTGCGCAGATACGCCGTCGGCGTGGTGTTGAGGTGCCTCCGGAACAGGTACTGGACGGTGCGGGGCGACAGGTACAGGGCCGCCGCGATGTCTCGGACGCTGATATCGCGCGCGGCGTTGTCCTGGATGAAGTTGACCGCTTGGCGCAGCAGCGCGGGCTGGTCGGCGCCGGTTTCGGTGTCCGTGGAGCCCGTGGGCAGGTCGTTGGGGAAGGTGCTGAGCACCGCACTGGCCAGCATCCGGCCCGCGGATCGCAGCACGATCGGGTCGTCGGTGGTGTTATCGGGCGCCAGCAAGCTGTCCAGGAACCGTTCGGTGGCCTCGAGTGCATGTGTGGTGTGCGCATCGTCGGGCATCAGCGCGGTGAAGCGCGGTACCGACGGGGACTCGGTGTCGATCGCCGCGACCTCGGCGAGCAGTGTCTTGGACACCACCACCGCACGCAGCTGGACGTCTTCGAGGGTGATCCGGACGGCGCCGAGACCGCTCGAAGCCAGAATCCACGACCCGCGCTCGGCGACGGCGGTGAATCCGCCGTGCTGTACCTCGACCCGGCCGGCCAGGACGTTCAATGCCACGACCGCCGGTACGTGATCGGCCCGCAGTTGGGCCGCACCGGTATGCCGGATCTCCTCGATTGCGAAGGCGTCGACATCCACCCTGGCGTGCGTGCACGAGCACGGCCCGCGGTCGGCACCGTCGGGTCCGGTGATGGCGAATCTGGTCGAATAGCACTGGTCCAGGTACTTCTGGATCAGTTCGAGATCGCTGGAATCGATGCCTGCGCGCTCGGGCAGGGCGGTAGCAACGGGGTCGGACGTCATCTGGGCTCCACAAAAATGGCTCCGGATGGGCGTCGTACCTGAACCCACGGTCTGTGGGCTCAGTTTACCCACGTCAGGAAATTCAAGCGGGTCGGTCCTCCCCGGTGCGGGAATCGATGACCTGCTCGGCGAGATCGACCAGGGGGGTGTTGCTCTCCTGGGAGAGCCTGCGCAGGAGCCCGAACGCCCCTGCCGCGTCCACCCCGAACCGTTCCATCAGGATGCCCTTGGCCTGCCCGATCAGATCACGCGAGGCGAGCGCGCTGCGGAACTGCTCGTCGCGCACCAGCAGATTCCATGCCACCGCGGTATGCGTGGCAAGGATCAATCCGAGCTCGACGGCATCGTCGTCGAAGGCATCGACGCGTTCCCCGTAGAAGTTCAGGGCTCCCATGGCCTCGCGGTTCCGGAACAACTGGAATGCCAGCGAGGAACGGATGCTGGTGTTCTGCTGCGTCTCCAGGCAGAACAGCGGCCAACGGTGTTCGGTCTCGACGTCCCGGATCCGCATCGTGTGCTGTTCCCAGGCGGCCTCCAGGCACGGCCCCTGCTTGGTGCGCCGCTGGATGTCGTCGATCTTGTCGGCCACCGAATCGGTGGCGGCCACCGACTTGACCTCACCCTCGCGGGTCGCGACCGTGATGCTGGCCGATACGGCGCCCGGCAGCGCGGCCGCCGCGTTTACGGTCAGCTCCCGCAGCGCGGTTTCGGTGTCGTTGGGCTGGGTGCGCTCCAGATCGCGGAGCAACTCCGCGAAGCGGAGCGCGACCGCATCACGTTCGGCATTGAGCATGAGCCACAAAATAGCGCGGATCCGGCCGGCCGGCTCATGGGTATCCGAAACACCGGGCCTGATGGCGTCTGGCGGGTGCTGTTCAGTGCGCGACGGGTGTTCTCGGTGCCGCCTGCGCGGTCTTGGCCGAGCGCGTCGCGGTGCGAGCGGCGAGCAGGCGGCGCCGCTGGCGTTCGTCGCGGTTCATCCGCCTGCAGAGCGCGCGAAGCTTGCCCGCCGACAGTGACCGGTGGCGGTCCACCAGTTGGTCGAGCTGCTCCCAGCTCAGGCCGTCCAGATCGCCGTCGGCATCGTGGCTGGCGATCACCACGGCGCCGCGGAGCAGGGGTACGTTGCCGGCGCCGAGCGAGGTCGTGGCCAGCAGAAGTTCGGTGGCGGTGCGGTTGACGCGCCGTTGGCAGCCGCCGGCCGAGGGGCTGAACCAGAAGTCGAATTGATGATCGGCGCTGGTCAGAGCCTGTAATCCCTGGGCGTTGACGAGATCGGTGATATCGGCGGTGGTGTAGGCGCGGGTCTCATAAGTGGCGCCGCTGGCGCTGAGGAAGAGGACTGTGTTCATGGCGGTGATCCATTCGGCTCTTTCGTAGTTACCGGTGTGACGCTTTGCTGCGCCTGTTACCAAAGTTACCCGTGTGACAAACGGGCCAAACCTTGATAACAATCCGGTTGCCGAAAAATTCCGCTGTCGGGACGGCGGGTCAGGCCGGTATCAGGGCAGCGGCCCGGCGAGGGCGGCGGGTCGGCACACTGCCGCCACCGTCAGGGTGAGCGCCGCGGCCACCGCGAAGGCCGCCTGCACGCTGACCGCATCCGCCGTACCGCCCAGCACCGCGGCCGCGATCGGGCGCGAACCCAGGAAGCCGACCATCCACAGCGCCATGATCCGGCCGCGCAGGTCCTGCGGTGCGCGCTCCTGCACCACCGTGGTCAAACCGGTCAACGCCCAGCCGAAACCCAGCCCGGCCAGCGCGAAGCCGCCCATCGCGACGGCGGGCGCGACGCTGCCGGCCAGTACCGCACATCCCAGCCCCAGCCCGACCAAGCCGAGGAAGGACACCCGAGCGGACGCGAGCCGTCCGCCGATGATGGCGAGTACGCCCATCCCCACCGCTGCGCCGACCCCGAAGATGGCGGACAGCATCCCGACGAGTTGGGTGCCGCCGCCGAGCGCGTCGGCCAGCGCGGGTGCCAGCGTGATCGACGGGTCGGCAGCCACGCCGACGGTCGTGACGGCGAGCAAGGCCATCAGCAGTGGGCGGTCACGCCAGACGTGCCGCAGCGCGGCCCGCACCCGACGGTCGGCGTCGGCGGCCCGTTCCGGAGGCGCGGGCAACCGCACCGCGACGATGAACAACGCGAAGACCAGATGCAGGCAGGCGCTCACCGCGAATCCGGTGGCCGCGCCGAAGTGGGCGGCCAGGTATGCCCCGGCCGCGGGACCGGCGATGCGACCGATGGTCATGGGAATGCTGTTGAGCGCCATCGCGGTCGACAACTCACCCGGCCGGATCAGGTCCGGAACGATCGACTGCATCGCAGGGCCGCCCACCACGAAGCCGATGCCGACGATGAGCGAACCGAGCAGGACCGCCACCGCGGCGGGTGTGCCCTGCTGCTCGGGTTGCAGGAACATCCAGCCCGCAATCGAACCCGATCCGGCCATGCACAGCACCCGGCCGAGCAGGATCTGCCTACCGGGATCACCGGAATCAGCCCAGCGGCCGCTGACCGGGCTGAGCAGCAGCTGCGGCCCGAACTGGAAGACCCCGACCAGGCCCACCATCAGAGCCGACCCGGTGGCCTCGTACACCACGACGGCGGCGATGATGCTGTGCGTCCAGACCGCCACGATGGAGAACATCCGGCCCCAGAACAAGGTGCCGAACACCGGGTCCAACAGCAACCGCAGCGGCCCGCGCGGACGCGCCAGCGCGTCGGGGTCGGTGAGCTGTGGCACCAACCATGTTTAGCAAACGTAGCTAAATTCACACAGTCGGTGTGACGGCCCTGGTGGACCGGGGCGCACAGCCATCCGGCACCGGGTCGGGATTGCCCGGCATCGCTTGGCGATCGCCCATGGTGGGTATTCGTGGCCGGCCAGGCAACCTCCGGAAGGATCCATGACCGCTTCGCATCTGCAGCCCTCCGAGGCGGCAATAGGTGATGCCCGAGATGTCGCCGCCGCGGTGGCAGCCGAATTCTCCACCAAGGTCGTCGGGCAGCATCAGCTGCGCGAGTCCATGTTGCTCGCCTTGCTCGCCGGTGGGCACCTACTGGTCGAGAGCGTCCCAGGGCTGGCGAAGACCACCGCCGCGCGAGTGGTCGCCGAATCCATCGACGGCAGCTTCCGGCGCATCCAATGCACCCCCGATCTGCTGCCCAGCGACATCATCGGCACCCAGATCTATGAGGCCGCCAGCAACTCGTTCACCACCCGACTGGGGCCGGTGCACGCCAATATCGTGCTGCTCGACGAGATCAACCGTTCCAGCGCCAAGACCCAGAGCGCCATGTTGGAGGCGATGCAGGAACGCCAGACGACTATCGCCGGCGTGGAGTATCCGATCCCGTCCCCGTTCGTGGTGATCGCCACCCAGAACCCGGTGGACCAGGAGGGCACCTATCCGCTGTCGGAGGCCCAAACCGACCGCTTCATGCTCAAGGAGCTGGTGCAGTACCCCTCGGTCGAGGACGAGGTCGAGATCATCGAGCGGATGGATGCCGGACTCTACGATCGCGATCACCCCGCGCGCGCCGTCGTCACCGTCGACGACGTCCGCCGCGCCCAGGCCGCCGTGCGTGCCGTACACATGGACCGTGTGCTCGTGGAGTACGCGGGCCGGTTGGTCGGCGTGACCCGCGATCCGGACGGCCGGCTTCCCGCGAATATCGCCCGGCTGATCGAGTACGGGGCGAGCCCGCGTGCCACCATCGCATTCTGCCGCACCGCAAGGGCTTTGGCCGTCCTGCGTGGACGCAATCATGTCCTGCCCGACGATATCGCGCGGCTGGCACACCGAGTCCTGCGGCATCGGATGGTCCTGGGGTTCGAGGCCGCCAGCGCCAGAGTCACCCCCGATGCCGTGGTGGACGCGGTGTTGCGGGCCGTCCCGGTCCCCTGAGGCGGCGATGGGTAAGCACCTCGATGCGGCCAAGGCCTACATCGGCCGGGATGCGGCGGGCATGCTCGCCGGCGGTCGGTATGCCCTCGTGCACACCAGGAGCATGGAATTCGACGAGCTGCGGCCCTACGTCCCCGGCGACGACGTCCGCGACATCGACTGGAAGGCCACCGCGCGTTCCGGCCACCCCCTGGTCAAACAGTTCGTCACCGAGAAGCACCACAAGATCCTGGTCGTCGCCGACGGCGGCCGTAACGCCCGTGCCGAGACTCCGACCGGCGAGCCGAAATGGCAACTTACGGCCCATATCATCGGCGCAATCGGACTCATCACCCTGCCGCGCTCGGACGAGATCGGGCTGGTCACCGGCGATCGCCGGGGGTGCGTGGATATCGGCCTGCGGCGCGGCGAAACCCACATCGAACGCATGCTGCACCGCTATCACCAGCATATGAGCGGCCAACCTGATGTCAGCGATATCGTGGCCCAGTTGCAATGGGTGGCCCGCCATCAGCGCCATCCCTTGCTGGTCATCGTCGTCTCCGACGAGCCGGATATCAGCGACCGGTTGCGGGATGCGCTGCGGTCACTCGGCGCGCGCCACGATGTGTTGTGGGCGATGGTCGAGGACCGGCCCGCGGTGGATCCCGGCGATCCCGGCGCCGGGTACGACGTCGCCGACGGTCGCCGCGTGCTCGGCATCGATATCCTCGGCGAGAGGGTCGTGCGTGCCTACCGGCGAGCAGAAGAACAACGGAGACAGGATCTTTCGGAGTTCATGACCGAGCTGCGGGTGCCGCACGCGCGGATCGCCTCGAGCGCGGGTATTGCCCCGGCACTGGTGGCGATGACAGGGGTGTACGCCCGTGCCGGATGATCTGTTGAGGTACCTGATGGATGCGCCGCCGGCGTCGGTGGGATGGCTGTGGGGCGTCGGGATCATCGTCACCGCGGTCACCGGTTGGTACCTGGGTGTGCTGTGGTGGACCGCTCCGGGGCGGGCCGAACCCGCCGTGGTGGGAGCGGCGCGTACGGCGATGACGCGCCGGCGGGCGTTGCGAGCCATCGCCGATACCAGGAAGCGTTACCGGAGCGCCGATCTGAGTGCGCCGGCCGCCGCATCGGACCTCAGCGGACACGTGCGCCGCTTCCTGCGGGAGACCACCGGACAGCGCGCCGAGTATCTGCAGCTTCCCGAGATCGCCGAGGGCGCCCTGGCCCCCGCGGCACCCGTGCTCACCGCCCTCGATGACGTGCAGTTCAACCGCGTCACGATCACCGATGTCGAGGTCGCCGCCGACGCCGCGGAACGGCTGGTGCGCGAATGGATCTGACGTGGTGGGCCGTCGTGGTGTTCGCCTGCCTGGGTCTGGCGGGCTGCATCGCCGCCGCCCTGCTCTGGCCGTCCCGGGTTTCCGGGCGGCCGCCGCGCGCGCTGGCCAACACCCGGCGACTGACGGCCCTTCCGGAGTACGCGCGCGCCGCACGGCGACAGGCCGTCGCGGCCGCACTGAGCATCATCCTGCTGCTGGCGGCATTCTCGGCCGCAACGCTGGCCGCCGCGCGACCCACCGGTTTGCCCATCCCACAACGCCAGGCCGCGGCAGCTCAACCCGAAGACATCATGGTGTGCGTCGGTGCCGCGAACGACGACGCGGCGGTGCAGACCACCATGCGGTACTTCGCCGAGGCGGTCCGGGGGTTCGGCAGCGAGCGCATCGGCCTGACGTCGGTCGACCGACGCGTCATCCCGCTGACCCGTGACTATCAATACGCGGCGGCGCGGTTCGCCGATCCGGGGCAGTTGACCTCGACAGTCTCCTATGTCGACTATGCCCCGACGGTCCCGGACATCCTGGCGCTCTGTCTGACCGGATTCCCGGACTTCGAATCCGCGGCACCGCAACGCCGGTCGCTGATCTATATCGGACCGGCCGATATGCCGGACGATCCCGCGCCGGCGTTGTTCAGCGACGCCGCCGTGCGCGCGCTGGTTCGCGACGGCGCCGTGCAGGTCAATGCCGTCAGCACCGATGCCGGACTGCCTGCCGAGCTGGCCGAGGCCACCGGCGGACGCGCATACCCGGCCACCACCGATGTGGGTGCCCGGCTGGCCGAGATCCGCCGCAACCCACCGCCAGCGGTGCCCGATGCCGACGGGGCGGCCGCGTACGCGTCGGAGACCCCGGATCCCGCTGTGCTGGCGGCAATTCTCTCGATCGCCGCCGTGCTGCTGCTGCCGGTGGTGATCCGTCGATGACGCTGCAACCCGCGCTGCCGATATGGCTGCTCATCGCCGCAGGCGTACTGGTGATCACCGCGACCGCGATTGGCCTGCTCCGCAGGCGCGCCGCGATTGCCCTGCTCGTCATGGCGGCGGTGCTGCTGCTGGGCGCATTGGTGCGCCCGGTCATCGGTTCCGAACAGGCGGTGACCCGGGTCGCCGGCGACCGCGACCCGAACATCTTCGTGGTCGTCGACCGATCGCCCGATATGGCCGGGGCATCGATCATGCAGGCGCGCAGTGATATCGCGGCCCTGATCGACCGCTATCCCGGCGCCCGCTTCGCCGTCATCGGCTTCGCGGCCAGGCCATCGTTGGACTGGCCGTTGTCCGCCGATACGTGGAGCCTGCGCCCGCTGGCCGCCGCGATCGGCCCCGATGAGACCGCAGCCGTCGACAGCGCCAATGCCGGTGCCGCGGCGACCGTGTTGCGCTATCAGCTCATCGGGGCCACCCAGCAATTCCCGAGGGCCCGGAACATGGTGTTCTACCTGGGCGCCGGTGCACCCGAATCTGAGCTTCCGCCACGAGAATTCGCGCTACCCGATAATTCGGTGGACGGTGGTGCGGTGCTCGGCTACGGAAACGCCGGTGTATCGACCCTACAAACCGTCGCCGATCAACTCGGGGTGCCTTACCTCCCGCGCGACCCCGACAGTGCCCTCGAAGATCAGCTCGACGCGGACGATGTCACCGCAGGTGAGCCGGTGGCGACCAGGCAGGCGGCGTCAGGATTCGAGCTGTACTGGGTGCTCAGCGGCGCAGCAGCGGTTCTGCTGCTGTTCGCGCTCTACCAGGCGCTGCGGGAACTGCGCCGCACGCGGCTGGACCGGGTTGAGGTGAGCCGGTGACCTCCCTGCGCAGGAGAATGCTGGTGTTCTCCGCCCCCGCGGTCCTGGTCCTGCTGCTCATCGCCGGCCGGTTGACGTGGACCGGGCTGGCGGATGGTGATGCGGCGCAGCGGTTCTCCGATGGTGTCAGCGCGGCGCGTGATGGCCGACTCGTCGAGGCGGACGAGGACTTCGCAGCGGTGCTCGGTCGCGTCGATGGCGGTCGATCCTGTCCGCTGCGGGTCGATCTGGTCCTGGTGCGCGAGACCCTGGGTGACCGGGCGGTCGCGGACGTCGAGGCCGATGACGCACGCGAGCACTATCGCCGTGCCCGTGAGGTTGTCGAGCAGGCACCGCCGGGTTGCTTCGCAGGCAACACCGATGCCGATCCCGACCGCCGGGAAATTCGCGCGCAGGCGGCGGCCAGGCTGGACGCCAAGATCGCGGCGCTGTCGCAGCCGCTTCCGGCCGCTCCACCACCCCCGCCCGCCGGCGCGCCGCCGCCACCGGCAGCGACAGTCCCGGGGAACGCATCGACACCCGGTGTCCAGGAACGCCGACTGAATCCCGAGCAGGGCGATCCGCTGGATCGCCTCGGTGACATCCTGCGCGACGCCGAACAGGTGTAAAGCACTCGCCACCAGGGTAATAGGACGCATGCGGTTGCGGCGGAGTGTTCTCGACGGACCGGGTATCACCCGGCTGCGTAAGGGAAAGGGCTTCACCTATCGGGGTCCCGACGGTGAGCCGCTGGCGGACGCCGACCACTTGGCCCGCATCAAGGATCTCGTCATCCCGCCGGCCTGGCGCAAGGTGTGGATCAGCCCGTACGGCAACGGTCACATCCAGGCGGTGGGCACCGATGCAGCGGGCCGCAGGCAGTACCTCTACCACCAGGCCTGGCAGGAGGAGCGCGCCGAGGAGAAGTTCGACAGGGTGCTGGAGATGTCGACCGCGCTGCCCGCGTGGCGTGAGCGGATCGCCGCAGACCTCACCCGGCGCGGACTGTCCCGCGACCGGGTGCTGGCGCTGGCATTACACCTGCTCGATCTCGGCTACTTCCGCGCCGGCGGCGAGCAGTACGCCGAGGAACATGAGTCCTACGGACTGGCGACCCTGCAATGCGAGCACGTCACCCTGCGAAAAGGCGCGGTGGCCTTCGATTTTCCGGCCAAGAGCGGTGTGCGCAGAATATGGGAGATCGATGATCCCGAGGTGCTGCGTGCGGTGCGCTCGCTGATGCGCCGCGATGCCCGTAGCGAGCGATTGCTGTTGTGCCGCAACGATTCGGGCTGGGTCGACATCCACGCATCGGACCTGAACACGCGTTTCAAGGAGCTGGTCGGCGACGAGTACAGCGTCAAGGATCTGCGGACCTGGCACGGTACGGTGCTGGCGGCCGCGGCCTTCGCCGAGGCCGATCCGGGTGAGACGGAACGCCGACGCAAGCGCGCGGTGTCGGGGGTGATGAAACAGGTGTCCGAGGAACTGGGTAACACCCCGGCGGTGGCGCGGAGCTCGTATGTCGATCCGCGGGTGGTCGCAGGCTACGAGCAGGGCACAACGATCGCCGCCGCGGCCAAACGCGCCGCACGGCAGAAGGACCGGGCGGCCGCCGTGGCAATCCTGGAGAAGGCGACCCGCAGCCTGGTCCGCAAGGTCGCCAAGGGCTGACGGCCCCGTTTCGACCGGCATGCGGCCGGGAATCCACCTACATGCCGAATTCATCGATCAAGAACGAGAAGATGTATGAAGACCTGCGCGAGCAGGGCAATTCGAAGGAGAAGGCGGCACGCATCTCCAACGCGGTCGCTGCGCGGGGCAAATCCGCCGTCGCGCGCAAAGGGGGTGAGTCCGGATCCTACGAGGACTGGAACGTCGCCGACCTCAAGAAGCGTGCCAAGGAGCTCGGTATGACCGGCTACTCGAAACTGACCAAGGACAAGCTCGTCGACGAGCTGCGCAATCACTGACGCATCGACCCGGGGCACGCGGCCGGCACGGCTAAGGCGTCCGTGAAGTCGCCGACCAAACCTGGGTATCCATTGGTCATGCGGATCGCCACCTTCAACATCCTGCACGGACGCACTGTCGGCGAGGGCGTACACCCCGAGCGTCTGGCCGAGTGCATCAAACGCCTCGACCCGGACATCCTCGCGCTGCAGGAGGTCGACCTCGAACAGCAGCGATCGGGACGCGCCGATCTCACCGCGGTGGCGGCCGACGCGATGGGTGCGGTGGCGCACCAATTCGTTGCCGCGATCGCGGGAACACCGGGCGCTACCTGGATGGCGGCCCACGGTGCAGAACAGCCGGGTACCGCGGCGTACGGCATCTCGCTGCTCTCCCGATTCCCGGCCGCCAGTTGGCAGGTGGTCAGAATGCCCCGGATTCCGGTGCGATTTCCGCTGTATCTACCCGGGCCCAGGAAGGTGATCCTGGTCAAAGAGGAGCCCCGTGCCGCCGTGATCGCCGCACTGGACACGCCGCTGGGGCCGATATCGGTTGCCAATACCCATCTGTCGTTCGTGCCGGGATGGAATCGCCGGCAACTACGCCGATTGGTGCGTGATCTGCAGGGACTACCGGGCCCGCGCATCCTGACCGGCGATCTGAATCTGCCCCCCGACGTCGTGGCCCGCTGTACCGGCTTTCGATCGCTGGCCAGTGCCCCGACCTTTCCCGCGGACGCCCCGAACAGGCAGCTCGACCACATCCTCACCGACGCTTCCGGACTACGCGCGAGCTATGCCGAGGCACCTGCCGTCGAGTTGTCCGATCATCGTCCGCTGGTTGTCGATATCGAACTGCGTTAGTCGGCCTCGCTGCGCGCTTCGGCACCGGTCTGGCCGCTGTCGAAATCGTCATCGGAAAAGGTGCGGCCCACATATGAACCGCCGTCGTCGCCGTCGGCACGTGAGCCGGCTACCTTGGGATCGTCCTCGACGTCGGGCTCGCCGAGCTCGGATTCGTGCTTTTCGGGATCTGGACCTGTCATCGTCAACGGGTACCCACGACGGCGATGGCCAATCGATACCGGCCGATCTGGGTTGGCCGGGCCGAAAACGGGAAAGTACCTGAGCTATGGCTACTTACCGAGTTCTGAACCCGCACGGCGACATCGTCGACACCAAAGACATCGAGAGCGCCCAGGACGCGCACGCCTGGTTCGTCGATTCGAAGGCAGACAACTCCGAACTCGGCTGGCGCATGGAGGTCAAGTCCGATGACGGATGGGCCTTCTTCGACGACAGCGAGGGCACGTCGGACTGACGCCCGGTTCGGCCGGGTCGTTTGCACGTCCCGCAACCCGGGTATCGCGGCCCGATGACATCGCTATGGCTCGACGGCCGCGCCGGACGGGTTGACCCGGGCGCCCCGCTTGAAGAGCACACGTTCGACGTCGCGGTGGTCGGCGCCGGTATCACCGGCCTGACCACCGCGCTGTTGCTGGCGCGAGCGGGCAAGAAGGTGGTGGTGCTCGAAGCTCGTCACGTCGGGGCCGCGACGACCGGGAACACGACCGGCAAGGTCAGCCTGCTACAGGGCACAAAACTGTCGAGGATCAGGTCACATCATGATGACCGGGTGCTGCGCGCTTATGTCGAGGGCAATACCGAGGGCCGCGACTGGCTGCTGCACCATATGGACGCCCATGGGCTCAGCGTGCAACGCGAGGATGCTTATACCTACGCGCAGTTCGACTCCGGGATCGACTCCGCCCGAGCCGAACTCGCGGCGTGCGAAGCATCCGGGCTGCCTGCCGAATGGGTGGATGACGCCGACGTGCCCTTCCCGTTCGCCGGTGGGGTGCGGCTGCCGGACCAGGCACAGATCGATCCCATTCCGCTGCTGGACAGCCTCGTCGTCGAACTCGAACGGCACGATGGCACCCTGGTCCAGGGCGCGCGGGTGCGGGCGGTGTCGGTGGGCACACCGGCGCGGCTACGCATAGACCGGTCCGGCGACGTCTCGACGGTGACCGCCGAGCACTGCATCCTCGCGACCGGCATCCCCATCCTCGACCGAGGCGGCTTCTTCGCAAAGGTCAGTCCGCACCGATCGTATTGTGTCGCTTTCGATGTGCCAGGTGACATCACCCGGCCGATGTTCCTGTCCACGGACTCGCCGTCCCGGTCGGTGCGCTACGCCCCGACCCCCACCGGTGATCTGCTCATCGTCGGCGGCGGCAGTCACACCGTCGGCAGAGCACGGGACGCGGCAGGTGGTGTGCGCGAGCTGGTGCACTGGGCCAAGCAGCACTTTCCGGGAGCCGTGCAAACGCATTACTGGTCCGCGCAGGACTATTCGCCTATCGACGAATTACCCTATGCGGGACCGATTCTCCCGGGAAACCGGCATGTGTGGGTCGCCACCGGATTCGACAAATGGGGGATGACGAACGGGATCGCCGCGGCACTGGCGCTGTCCGGACAGATTCTCGGTGGGCACATGCCGTGGGCGAGCGCTTTCGCCGCGTGGAGCCCGCACGAATTGACCGGGCTGTCGACCGCGCTGAAGCACAATCTCTCGGTGGGCTATCACCTGGCCAAGGGCTGGGTCGAACCCGTTACCCGCCGTGCCGACCCCGACGAAGGGCGCGGCGTGGTGACCGGTCCGCCATGGCGACTGCACGCCGAGAGCGTCGTCGACGGGGTTCGCCGAACGGTCTCGCCGGTGTGCCCGCACCTGGGCGGCATCGTGTCCTGGAACGACGCCGACTGCGCGTGGGAATGCCCGCTGCACGGGTCCCGATTCGCTCCGGACGGAACACTGCTGGAAGGTCCGGCGACGCGCGATCTGACCGCGCATGAGAATTCGTGAGATCTGCCCCCGTTTCGGACCGCGATGCTCGGGTATCGCCTGCTGCATGAAAGCTGTCACCTGGCAAGGAAAACGCGATGTTCGGGTCGAACAGGTACCCGACCCGGAGATCGAACAGCCCACCGACGCGATAATCGAGGTCACCTCCACCAATATCTGCGGCTCCGATCTGCACCTGTACGAGGTGTTGGGGGCCTTCATGAATCCGGGCGACATCCTCGGCCACGAACCGATGGGAATCGTGCGGGAGGTGGGCGCCGACGTCACGAACCTCAAGGTCGGTGACCGGGTGGTGGTGCCGTTTCAGATCTCGTGCGGTTCCTGCTACATGTGCGACCTCGACCTCTACACGCAGTGCGAGACAACCCAGGTGCGCGAACACGGGATGGGTGCCGCATTGTTCGGCTACTCGGAACTCTACGGACAGGTGCCGGGCGGGCAGGCCGAACTGCTGCGGGTGCCACAGGCACAATTCACCCACATCAAGGTGCCCGAGGGTCCGCCGGACTCGCGATTCGTCTATCTGTCCGACGTGCTGCCGACCGCCTGGCAGGCGGTGGCCTATGCCGGCATCCCCGAGGGTGGTTCGGTCACGGTGCTCGGCCTCGGACCGATCGGCGACATGGCCGCACGCATCGCCGCCCATCTGGGATACGACGTCATCGCGGTGGATCGGGTACCCGAGCGTCTTGCGCGGGCGCAACAGCGGGGACTGCGCACGCTCGACCTCGACCAGAACCCCGAACTCGGCGAGGCGATCCGGGAGCTCACCGGCGGTCGCGGCACCGATTCGGTGATCGACGCCGTCGGCATGGAGGCCCACGGCTCACCGATAGCCAAAGTGGCACAACAGGTCAGCGGACTACTGCCCGATGCCCTGGCCAAACCGCTGCTACAGAAGGCGGGTGTCGACCGGCTGGATGCGCTGTACTCGGCGATCGACATCGTCCGCCGGGGCGGCACGATATCGCTGATCGGTGTCTACGGCGGAATGGCGGACCCGCTGCCCATGCTGACGCTGTTCGACAAGCAGGTACAACTACGGATGGGCCAGGCCAATGTCAAGAAATGGGTGGACGACATCATGCCGCTGCTCGGCGATGACGACCCGCTCGGTGTCGACACCTTCGCCACCCACTTGCTGCCGCTCGATCAGGCGCCGCACGCCTATGACATTTTCCAGCGCAAGGCCGACGGTGCGGTGAAGGTGATTCTCACGCCCTGAACAGTGACAACACATCGACCCGGCGCACCCAGCGTCGGGTCGATTTGTGTACGCCGGTGCCGATGCGGGTACGGTACGGCTGTCCGGGGGATCGATGACCACTGCGAAATCGAAGGACGACAACTTGGTACGTGATCTGAGACACACCAACGGGATTCGGTCAGATCGAACGGTGCGCCGCAGAACACTCCTCAAGGTTCCGTTGCTCGCGGCACCTGTGGCTGCAGCCCTGCCGGCGACGCCCACCGCCTCGGCGGCAGTGGCGGGCCGATGGTCGACCGATCGTGCGCACCGGTGGTTTCGCGCTCAGGGCTGGTTGGTCGGCGCCAACTACATCACCTCGAATGCCATCAATCAGCTGGAGATGTTCCAGGCAAAGACCTTCGACCCGGCGCGCATCGACAACGAGCTGCGGATGGCCCGCTCGATCGGATTGAACACGGTGCGGGTATTCCTGCACGATCAGCTGTGGACGCAGGATCGGGTCGGATTCCACCGTCGTCTGGGCCAATTCGTCGATATCGCGGCAAAGCACGGCATTCGGCCGCTATTGGTTCTTTTCGATTCGTGTTGGGATCCGCTGCCCCGCAGTGGGCCGCAACGCGCGCCCACCCGCGGGGTGCACAATTCCGGCTGGGTGCAGAGTCCCGGTGCCGAACGCCTCGACGACCGGCGCTACCGGCAGGTGTTGCAGGAATATGTCATCCGGGTGATCAGCCAGTTCCGCAACGACAACCGGGTCCTGGGCTGGGATCTGTGGAATGAGCCGGACAATCCCGCCGCGGTCTATGCGAAGACCGAGCGCAAGGACAAGCCCGAACTGGTGGCCGAGCTGCTGCCACAGGTGTTCCGCTGGGCGCGCACGGTGGATCCGGTCCAACCGCTGACCACCGGTGTCTGGGAAGGCGAATGGCGTGACGCTGCCCGGCGCAGCGAGATGGCGTCCATTCAACTGGATCTCGCCGATGTGCTGAGTTTTCACAGCTACGACAACCCTGCCGGATTCGAGAGGCGCATCGAGGAGCTCCAACCATGGGGCAGACCGATGATGTGTACCGAATACCTGGCGCGCACCGAGGGCAGCACCATCGAGGGTGTGCTGCCGGTGGCGAAACGACGCCACGTCGGCGCGTACACCTGGGGCCTGGTGGCGGGTAAGACGCAGACCTACCTGCCGTGGGACTCTTGGGACAAGCCCTATCTCGACCCGCCCCGGGAGTGGTTCCACGATCTGATCTTCGACGACGGCTGGCCATACCGACCGCGGGAGATCGACACGCTGCGCAGCCTCACCGGATCTCCGTGAGCTCCGGTGCCGTCGGCTAGTCCGCCCCCACGCTGATCAGGCGGACCACCGCTGCACCCTCCTCGTCGGAGGCGGCCAGGTCGATCTCGGCGACGATCGCCCAATCATGTTCGCGCGCAGGATCGTCGATGATCTGGCGCACCTCCCATCGGCCCGGTTGACGGTCGATGATCACCATGGCGGGCCCGCGTGCGTCCGGACCGATGCCGATATCGTCGTGCTCGTCGAAATAGTCCGCGCCGGCCTCAGCCCAACGCTGGGCGTTCCATCCGGAGCCGGAATCGAGTTCACCCAGTTCGGTCCAGCGTCGCCGCGCGAAAAGCTCCACCCGGCGGAAGAGGGCATTGCGCACCATGGCGGTGAAGGCGCGATCGTTGCCGGTCAGCGGCCGCGGCCGCGCCGGTACCGCCACCGGGACGTCATGGGGCAGTTCGGGGCTGGTCAGCTGCTCCCACTCATCGAGGAGGCTCGAATCGACCTGGCGGACAAGCTCACCGAGCCACTCGACGATATCGCTGACCTCTTCGGTGCGCGCCGCCGTCGGCACCCCCGAGCGCAGCGCCTTGAACGCATCCGACAGGTAACGCAACACCGCACCCTCGGAACGGGTGAGCCCGTACTGGCTGACGTACTCCCGGAACGTCATGGCCTTTTCCCACATCTCGCGGACCACGGACTTGGGCGACAGCGCCCCGTCGGCAGCCCATGGATTGGTCTGCAGATACACCGCGAAGGTGTGCTCCAACAATTCGGCCAGCGGCTTCGGATAGCTGATCTCGTCGAGCAGTTCGATACGCTCGTCGTACTCGATGCCCTCGGCCTTCATGGCCGCGACCGCCTCGCCCCTGGCCTTCTTCAGCTGTGCGGCCAGGATCTGGCGGGGATCCTCCAGCGTCGCCTCGATGACCGAAACCACATCCAGGGCATAGGTTTCTGCGCT
Organism: Arthrobacter sp. SLBN-53; assembly: GCF_006715585.1. NCBI lineage: Bacteria > Bacillati > Actinomycetota > Actinomycetes > Micrococcales > Micrococcaceae > Arthrobacter > Arthrobacter sp. SLBN-53. Next base: position 2,693,442 of record NZ_VFNN01000001.1, on the reverse strand, counting down.
GGCGTCCAGTACGTCGACCGCCGCGAGTGCGAAGGTGGACAGCGGCTGGTTCAACGCGAAGTCGGCCGGTAGATCCACGGTCAACCGGTAGCGCCGCCCGTCGGGCTCCGGGGTGTCGAGACGCTGCACGATCCCGGCCTGCAGCAGGGAGCGGGCGATGCCCAGCGTCTCGCGGATCAGTCTGAGCTGCCGCTTGCGCGGTTCGTGATTGTCGGTGAGCAACCGGCGCATCGCGGCGAACGGGTCACCGGGCCTGTCGACGATATCGAGCACCATGGCAGTCGAGACTCGCATGCTGCTGGTGAGCGCTTCGGGAGTGGCCTCGACGAGTCGGGTCATGGTCTTCTCGCTCCACGGCACCATCCCCTCGGGAACCTTGCGACGTACCAGCTTCCGTCGCTTCTTGGGATCCTCGGCGACCTTGGCGAATTGTTTGAGGTTCTCCACCTCGTGCTCGGGCGCCTGCACCACGACGTTGCCGATCGTGTCGAATCCGGCCCGCCCCGCGCGCCCGGCGATCTGATGGAACTCGCGGGCGTTGAGCAACCGGGTGCGGGTGCCGTCGTATTTCGACAGCGCCGAGAACACCACCGTGCGGATCGGCACGTTGATCCCCACACCGAGGGTGTCGGTACCGCAGATGACCTTCAACAAACCCGCCTGGGCGAGTTGTTCGACCAGCCGCCGGTATTTGGGCAGCATGCCGGCGTGGTGGACGCCGATACCGTGGCGCACCAGCCGCGACAGCGTCGACCCGAATGACGTGGAGAATCGGAAGGCGCCGATGTGTTCGGCGATGGCGGCCTTTTCCTGCTTGGTGGACACGTTGACGCTCATCAGGGCCTGGGCCCGCTCGAGCGCGGAGGCCTGGGTGAAGTGCACCACGTAGATCGGCGCCTGCCGGGTGTTGAGCAGTTCACCGATCGTCTCGTGCATCGGCGTCGTGGCATAGGAGTAGAACAACGGCACCGGACGCTCGGCGCCGGTGACCAGCGCGGTGGGTCGACCGGTGCGCCGGGTGAGGTCCTCGCGCAGGAATGTGACATCACCGAGGGTGGCGGACATGAGCAGGAACTGGGCCCTCGGCAACTCCAGCAGCGGAACCTGCCAGGCCCAGCCGCGGTCGGGATCACCGTAGAAATGGAACTCGTCCATCACCACCAGACCGATATCGGCTTCGCTGCCCTCCCGCAGGGCGACATTGGCCAGGATCTCCGCGGTGCAGGCGATGATCGGGGCGTCGGCGTTGACCGACGCGTCCCCGGTCAGCATGCCGACATTGTCTGCGCCGAACACCTCGCAGAGGGCGAAGAACTTCTCACTGACCAATGCCTTGATCGGTGCGGTGTAGAAACTGACCCGATCACCGGCCAGCGCGGCGTAGATGGCGCCGGTGGCGACCAGTGACTTGCCCGATCCGGTCGGTGTCGCCAGGACCACGTTGCTCCCGGAAACCAACTCGATCAGCGCCTCCTCCTGCGCGGGATAGAGCTGGGTGCCGTTGCCCGCCGCCCACTCACCGAAGGCGGTGAACAGCGCATCGGGGTCGGCATCCGGGTCGGGTGAAAGGGGAGCGGCAGTCATGTCGACCACCAGCCTGCCCGACGCGACCACGACGGCGAGGTCGGGGGTTGTGACGGTCGAGACACGGTCAGGTGGGCAGCCGCATCGTCTGGCTGTCACCGGGCCAGGTCAGCGCGCTGTCGGCGATCAACAGCAACTCATCCCCCGCGGCGAACACGTCGGTGCGCGCCGGCACCAGCACGGTGCCGGCGCGCACCAGTGTCACCAGGGCGGTGTTCGGCGGCAGATCCAACTGATCGACTCGGCGTCCGACCAGCGGATCAAGCTGGGGCAGAGTGATTTTCGTCAGCGCCGCGCGGCCCTCACGCAAGCCCATCAGGCGAACCAGATGTCCCACGTCGATGGCGCCCTCGACGGCGGCGACCAGGGCGCCGGGTGTCGACACCGCGACATCGACACCCCATGCGGGGCCGAACAGCCACTGATTGTCGACATCGTTGATCCTGGCCACCACCCGGGGCACACCGAACTCCGTCTTGGTCAGTAGCCCGATGACGAGGTTGGCCTTGTCGTCCCCGGTGGCGGCGATCACCACATCACAGGTGTGTACCCCGGCCTCCTGCAGCGTCGACAGCTCGCACGAGTCCCCGAGCAACCAGTCCGCGGCAGGCACGGAATCCGGCTCGAAGCGCCGTCGCTCCCGCTCGATCAACAACACCTTGTGGCCATAGCCGGCGAGCTCGCCCGCCACGGATCGGCCGACGTTGCCCGCGCCGGCCACCCCGATACGCATCTTGCGCACTGCCACCCCGCTAGTTTGACTTATCGCGGTAAGGGGGCGGGGGTGAAATGACGCTGCACGAGCTGTACCTGGCGCTGCTGATCGGTGGTCTGGTGCTGCTGGCGAGCATCGTCGGCACCCGGGTGGCCACCCGGGTCGGCTTCCCGGCTCTGCTGTTCTTCCTGCTGGTCGGCGTCGTGCTCGGTGAGGACGGGCTCGGTCTGCAGTTCGACAGCGTCGAGGCGGCGCGCAACATCTGCACCGCTGCCCTGGCGGTGATCCTCGTCGAGGGCGGGTTGACCACCCGATTCGCCGATATCCGAAGGGTGTTGGCACCCGCCGGGGCGCTGGCCACGGTCGGGGTCGTGGTCAGCACGGCGCTCACGGCGGCCGGCGCCCATTTCCTGCTCGGCTTCGACTGGCAGCTGGCACTGCTGCTCGGCGCGATCGTGTCCTCCACCGATGCGGCCGCGGTGTTCTCCGTACTGCGGGTGCTGCCGCTGCCCCGCAGGCTGGCCGGGTTGTTGGAGGCCGAGTCCGGATTCAACGATGCCCCGGCGGTGATCTTGGTGCTGATGTTCAGCGTCGTGCCGTTCGTCTTCGAACCGGCGGGCACCTTGTGGGAGATCGTCTTCGAACTCGTCGCCGGCGCGGCGATCGGCCTGGCCACCGGATTCGTCGGTGCACTGACCCTGCGCCGCATGGCGTTGCCGGCATCCGGGCTGTACCCGATCGCCACCTTCGGATTGGGCGTGGTGGCCTTCGCCGCCGCGGGCAGTGTGCACGCCAGTGGTTTCCTGGCCGCCTATCTGGCCGCGGTCGTGCTGGCCAATTCCGGCCTGCCGCACCGGACGACGACGCGGTCCTTCGCCGAGGGCCTTGGTTGGCTGGCCCAGATCGGGCTGTTCGTGCTGCTGGGTCTGCTGGTCGATCCCAGCGAGCTGGGCCGGGATCTGGTGCCCGCCATCGTCACCGGCCTGGTGCTGTTGCTGGTGGCCCGACCGGTCTCGGTGGCGGCGTCACTGGTCGGCTTCGGTATCCCGCTGCGCGAGCAGCTCTTCTTGTCCTGGGCGGGGCTGCGCGGTGCCGTCCCGATCGTGCTGGCGACGTTCCCGATCGTGGCAGGGGTGTCCGGCAGCTCGCGGCTGCTGAACATCGTGTTCGTCCTGGTGGTGATCTTCACCCTGATCCAGGCGCCCAGCCTGCACCTGGTCGCCCGGCTGCTGGGGCTCACCGACTCCGGCGCCACCCGCGAGATCCAGGTCGAGGCGGCGCCCCTGGACGTCCTTAACGCGGAGCTGCTGACGATGACGGTGCAGTCACCATCGCGTCTGCACAATGTCAGCATCCTGGAACTGCGGTTGCCCGATCCCGCCGTGATCACCCTGATCATCAGGGACGGCAACACCTTTGTGCCGCTTCCGGACACCCGCATCGCCACCGGTGACGAACTGCTGATCGTCACCACCGCGAAGATGCGGGCCGCCGCCGAGGCCCGGCTGCGCGCCGTCAGCCGCCGGGGCAAGCTGGCTCACTGGTTCGACGAGTACGGCGACCCCTAGCGGACCGCCAGGTCCGGGCGACCGCCGGCTGTTGGCCGTCAATTACGTCCACCGACGGCGCGTCGGGTGGCCGAAATGCGCCTGTGCATGGTCAGCTTGAGTCGATGACCGCCATGCCCGCTCTTCAACTGTCCGCCGCCGCCGCGGTGGCCGGTGCCGCGCTGCTGGTGTTCTCCGGTCCGGCCGGCGCCGCCCCCGAATCCGACGACCAGGGTTACCTCGGTTCGTTCGCCCGCTGCGCGTCCCCCGACACCGCGGTGATCTTCGGGGCCACCGAGACCTCCCGGGTGGCCATCTGCGCCGACCCCGACGGTGGTTTCGAATACCGCGGCGTCCGGGTGCGTGACGGTGCCCGACTGGTGCTGTCGGCCACCCGCTCCGGCACCGGATACGTGGCGTTCAACGAGGGGCAGTCCTACACCGTGACGCCGGAATCGCTGGTGTACAGCGTCGGCGACGATGTCATCCGGGAAGAGCCACTGACCGACGTGCACGAACCCGGCACCTCGGACAGCTCGTCTTCCACGTCCACGACATCCACGTCGTCGGCCCCGACGTCCTCCACACCGACGTCCTCTGCACCGACGTCGTCAGCCCCCACCACCACGGCGACCACCCGACCCACGACCACGGTCACGGTGACCACCTCGCTGCCGCCACCGGGACCCGCGGAGGTCGGCGGACAGCTAGGTGAGATTTTCAGCGGGTCGTGACGACTGCAGCATCCGCTGCGCACAGTCCAGCAAGATCCGGTGCAGGTCCGCATCGGCGATGTCCTGCAGGCGCGGCTCGGCGGTGCTGCCGAAGATGCCCGATGTGATCATCCCGATGGTCACCCGGGTTTCGGCGTCATGGGTGGTACCGATCAGCAACTCGCGCAGACTGTCGGTGATCTCCTCGAACTCGCGGTGCGACTGGACCAGCGTCAACACGGCAGGGTCGCCGTAGAACATCGATCCGATGCGGCGGTGCCGGACGGCGAGTTCGACGAACCCGCTGATCGCGGCGTCGCGCCGGGATTCCGCCGAGGAGATCGACTCGGCGATCCGGACCAGGCGCTCCATATCGTCGAACACCGGGCGCACCACCGCGAGCACGATGTCGTCCTTGGTCTGGAACTGGTAATAGATCGCGGCCTTCCGGACGCCGAGGTGATCGGCGATCATCTGCAGCGAGGTCCCGTTGACGCCCCGCTCGGCGAAGAGGTGCAGCGCGGCCTCGATGACCCGCTCGCGCGCGAACCCGCGCTGCGATACCGGCTTGGCCACTGGGCACCTCCTCCTTCCCGGACACCTTGCTTCCCGGACACCTTGCTTCCCGGACACCTTGGCATGTCGCGTCCAGCGCCGCGGCAGATGAGTAGCGCTCGTCACATTTTCTAGCCGTGCGACTTGTAGAAGCTTAGCCGCATGGCTAACCTGACCGCAGTCGGACAAGGCTACTCTGACCGGCGTCCGGGCGTGGGCCCCACGCGGTATGAAAGGTCACAGAGCGAATGGCATCTCGGCAGTGAACGTGCTGAAGAAGATCTGGATCCCGCTGGTGATCCTCGCTGTGGTGTTCGTCAGTACGTTCACGGTGATGCGGGTGCGGACGTTCTTCGGCACCGGGCCGGGATATGTGTCCACCGAGAACAGCGCCGCCGACGACTCCGAGCCGTTCGACCCCAAGGTCGTCAAGTACGAGGTCTGGGGCGAGCCGGGCGCGACGGCCAACGTCAACTACATGGACCTGGACGCCAAGCCGGTGCGCGCGGACAACGTCACGCTGCCCTGGGAGATCACGCTGAGCACCACCGCGCCGTCGGTGTTCCCGACGATCTCCGGCCAAGGTGACGGCAGCACCCTGTCCTGCCGGATCACCGTCGACGACGAGGTCAAGGACGAGCGCACGGTCAACGGCGTCGGCGCGCACACCTACTGCCTGGTGAAGTCCGCATGACCATGACCGACGGCGGTGCCGAACCCCGCACCGACGCCATCCCGGTCGCGAAGGCCCACCGCGGCGACGGTATCGCCAGGTGGATCCGGACGCTGGCGCTGCCGATCATCATCATCTGGGCGGTGCTGATCGGGCTGCTGAACGTGGCCGTCCCGCAGCTCGAAGAAGTCGGCCAGATGCGGTCGGTGTCGATGAGCCCGTCGAACGCCCCGTCGGTGATCGCCGTCAAACGTGTGGGCACCGTCTTCGACGAATTCACCTCGGACAGTTCGATCATGATCGTGCTGGAGGCCGATCGTCAGCTCGACGAGGCCGATCGCGACTTCTACAAGGAGATGATCAGCAAGCTCGAGGCCGACCCCGAGCACGTCCAGCATGTCCAGGACTTCTGGGGCGACCCGCTGACCGCGGCAGGCGCCCAGAGCGGCGACGGCAAAGCCACCTACGTGCAGGTCTACACCGCGGGCAACCAGGGTGAGGCGCTGGCCAACGAGTCCATCGAGAAGGTCCAGGACATCGTCTACGGCATGCAGCCGCCGCCGGGGCTCAAGGTCTTCGTCACCGGCCCCGCGGCGTTGGCCGCCGACCAGCAGATCGCGGCCGACCGCAGCCTCAAGATGATCGAGGGCCTGACGTTCCTGGTCATCATCGTGATGCTGCTGCTGATCTACCGCTCGTTCGTCACGATGATCATCACCCTCGTCATGGTGGTGATGTGTCTGCTCGCCGCGCGCGGGGTCGTGGCCTTCCTCGGCTACCACGACATCATCGGGCTGTCGGTCTTCGCGACGGGCCTGTTGGTGACGCTGGCGATCGCCGCATCAACGGACTACGCGATCTTCCTACTCGGCCGGTACCAAGAGGCCCGTGCCGAGGGCGAGGACCGAGAAGCCGCCTACTTCACGATGTTCCACGGCACCGCCCACGTCGTGATGGGATCGGGTCTGACCATCGCGGGCGCCACGTTCTGCCTGCACTTCACGAACATGCCGTACTTCGTCACCCTGGGTATCCCGCTGGCGATCGGCATGATCGTGGTGGTGCTGGCCGCGCTGACCTTGGGTCCGGCGATCGTCAGCATCGCCTCGCGGTTCGGCAAGACCCTGGAACCCAAGCGCGCCATGCGCACCCGCGGCTGGCGCAAGATCGGTGCCGCCATCGTGCGCTGGCCCGGCCCGATCCTGGTGAGCGCCATCGCCATCACTATGGTCGGTCTGCTGGCATTGCCCGGCTACCAGACCAACTACAACGACCGGAACTACCTGCCGACAGACCTGCCCGCCCAAGAGGGCTACGCAGCCGCCGAGCGGCACTTCTCGCAAGCGCGGATGAATCCCGAACTGCTGCTGGTCGAGAGCGATCACGATCTGCGGAACTCGGCGGATTTCCTGGTGATCGACAAGATCGCCAAGGCCATCTTCCGCACCGAGGGCGTCGGACGCGTGCAGGCGATCACCCGCCCGCAGGGCACGCCGATCGAGCACACCTCGATCCCGTTCCAGATCAGCATGCAGGGTACGACTCAGAAAATGAACGAGAAGTACCAGCAGGACATGATGGCCAACATGCTCAAGCAGGCCGATGACATGCAGACCACCATCACGAGCATGGAGAAGATGAACTCCATCACCGTGCAGATGGCGCAGACCACGGCGTCGATGGTGGCCAAGATGAAGAACATGTCGCTCGACATCGCCGAATTGCGGGACAACATCGCCAATTTCGACGATTTCTTCCGGCCCATGCGTAATTACTTTTACTGGGAACCACACTGCTTCAACATCCCGGGCTGCTGGGCCATCCGGTCGATCTTCGACACCCTCGACGGGATCGACGTCATGACCGACAACTTCGAAGAGATCATCCCGGACATGGAGCGTCTCAACGAGCTGATGCCCCAGATGGTCGTCCTCATGCCGCAGATGATCGCGACGATGAAGAACATGCAGCGCTACATGCTGACCATGTATCAGACCCAAAAGGGCATCCAGGATCAGATGTCGGCGATGCAGGACAACTCGTCGGCGATGGGTGAGGCCTTCGACGCCGCCCAGAATGACGACTCGTTCTATCTCCCGCCGGAGACCTTCGAGAACGAAGACTTCAAACGCGGGATGAAGAACTTCCTGTCCCCGGACGGGCATGCGGTGCGCTTCATCATCAGCCACGACGGGGACCCGCTGAGTCCCGCCGGGATCGCCCGTATCGACGCGATCAAGAACGCCGCCAAGGAGGCGATCAAGGGCACCCCGCTGGAGGGTTCCAAGATCTACCTCGGCGGCACCGCCGCCACCTACAAGGACATGCAGGACGGCGCGAACTGGGATCTCATCATCGCCGGTATCGCCTCGATCGCATTGATCTTCATCATCATGCTGCTCATCACCCGCAGTGTGGTGGCGGCCGCGGTGATCGTGGGCACCGTCGTCATCTCACTCGGTTCGGCATTCGGGATCTCGGTGCTGATCTGGCAGCACATCATCGGTATCCCGCTGCACTGGATGGTTCTGCCGATGGCGGTCATCATCCTGCTCGCGGTGGGCGCCGACTACAACCTGTTGCTGGTGGCCCGGCTCAAGGAGGAGATCAGCGCCGGTCTGAACACCGGGATCATCCGCGCCATGGGCGGCAGCGGTTCGGTGGTGACGGCCGCGGGTCTGGTGTTCGCCTTCACGATGATCTCGATGGCGGTCAGCGAATTGACCGTCATGGGTCAGGTCGGCACTACGATCGGTCTGGGTCTGCTGTTCGACACCCTGGTGATCCGGGCCTTCATGACACCCTCGATCGCGGCGCTGTTGGGTAAGTGGTTCTGGTGGCCCCAGCAGGTCCGCCGACGGCCGCTACCGTCCCCGTGGCCCACGCCGCCGACGGAACCGGTGTCGGCCGGCGTACCGGAGAAGTAAGGAGTCCGTGATGGCGATGACGAGATTCACCGCGGTGGTGGCCGCGGCACTGGCGGCGGGCTCCCTGGCGCTGGCCGCGCCCGCGCAGGCCGACCCGGACAGCGATTTCGCCAAGGAACTGCACACCTACGGCATCTACGGGCAGAAGGACTTCAACGCCTGGATCGGCAAGATCGCCTGCAAACGACTCGATCGCGGTGTCGATGCCACCGCACGGGACTCGGCGAAGTTCGTCTCCGACCAACTGGCGCGTGGCACCAGCACCGAGCAGACCTACCAATTCCTCGGCGCCGCGATGAACTACTACTGCCCCGACAAGCGCGTCCTGCTCACCCAGTAAGGGAGACAACGATGATCAAGAAGTTGACACTGGCCGCGCTGGCCGCCGCGGCGGCACTGACGCTGGCACCGGTCGCCTCCGCCGATGCCACCGACGAGTACCCGATTCCCAGCAAGATCCTCAAGACCCCGTGCACCGCCGAGCAGATCCTGGCCGCCACCCGCGACACCAACCCGGTCTACTACGAGCGCTACATGATCGACTACAACAACAAGTCCCCCGAGGTGCACCGCGCCGTCCAGGACCGTATCCACTGGTTCTTCGCCATGGATTACGCGGGCCGCCGGCAGTACTCGGAGGACACGGCCACCAACGCCTTCTACGAGCAGTTGGCCTGGAATTGGCCGAACTGGGCCAAGATCTTCTTCAACAACAAGGGTGTCGTCGCGGCATCGACCGCTGTCTGCCAGAACTACCCGCCCGACGATATGTCTGTCTGGGTCTGGTGACCTGCGCCTGAGCGGATAGATCGGCTGCTGGTTCTCCCCACGAGCAGACGCGTATACCCCTGAAAGCCTGCCTGTTTGGGGGTATACGCGTCTGCTCGCCGAGGAAGGGGAGCGGTCAGGACAGGTGATGTACCTCCTGCAGCCCGTACACCGGCGTCGGCAGACCCTCGTACCGGGCCTTGAGCTGGAGCGCCAGATACAGCGAATAGTGCCGTGACTGATGCAGATTGCCGCCGTGGAACCACAGGTTGGGCTGCTGGGTGGGCTTCCACATGTTGCGCTGCTCGCCCTCCCACGGTCCCGGATCCTTGGTGGTATCGCTGCCCAGGCCCCACACCTTGCCCACCTTGTCGGCGACGTCCTGGCCGATCAGGTCGGCCGCCCAGCCGTTCATCGAGCCGTACCCGGTGGCGTAGACCACCACATCGGCCGGCAATTCGGTGCCATGGGCCAGGATCACCGAGTCCGCGGTCAGCCGTTCCACGTCACCGTGGGCGAGTTTGATGCTGCCGTCGGCGACCAGATCGCAGGCGCCGACGTCGATGTAATAGCCCGACCCGCGCCGCAGGTACTTCATGAACAGCCCGGAACCATCGTCGCCCCAGTCCAATTCGAACCCGGCCGCCTCCAGACGCTCGTAGAACTCCTTGTCGCGCTCGCGCATCTGGTCGTACAGCGGGATCTGGAACTGGTGCATGATCCGGTACGGCAGCGACGCGAATGTCAGGTCCGCCTTCTCGGTGGTCATCCCGTCGGCCAGCGCCTGCTCGGAATACAGTGCGCCCAAACCGATCTCCATCAGCGAGTCCGATTTGACGATATGCGTGGAGGACCGCTGCACCATGGTGACGTCGACACCGTTCTCGAACAGCGCCTTGCAGATGTCGTGTGCGGAGTTGTTCGAGCCGATCACCACGGCCTTCTTGCCGACGTAGGCGTCGGGACCGGGATGCGCCGACGAGTGGTGCTGATCGCCGCGGAACTCGTCCTGGCCAGGGAACACCGGCACATTCGGCTTACCGGACATGCCGGTGGCCAGCACCAGCTGGGTGGGATGCAGGGTGAGCCGCTCACCGTCGCGGTCGACCTCTACGGTCCAAGTCTTGCTGTCTTCGTCGAAGGTGGCGGAAAGACAGCTCGTCTTCGCCCAGTACGGCACCTCCATCACGCGCGTGTAGAACTCCAGCCAGTCACCGATCTTGTCCTTCGGCGCGAACACCGGCCAGTTCTGCGGGAAGGGCAGGTAGGGCAGGTGGTCGTACCAGACCGGATCGTGCAGGCACAGCGACTTGTAGCGCTTGCGCCATTGGTCGCCCGGCCGCTCGTGCTTGTCGACGACGATCGCCGGCACCCCGAGTTGCCGTAGCCGCGCGCCGAGCGCGATACCGCCCTGGCCGCCGCCGATCACCAGCGTGTAGGGCTGGACGGTGCGGCCCAGCTCGGCGTCCTCGGCGGCCTTGCGCTCGGCCCATGACCGCGGATCGGGATCGCTGCCGTGCACCGCGCCCATGACGCGACGCGTTCCCTTGCGTTCCTCGTGTCCCTTGAGCTCCTGCAGCGCGGTCAGCAGTGTCCAGGCGCGGTCGGTGCCGTCCTCGTCGCGAAGCCGCAGATGTCCGATGCCCCGGCCGGCGGCGGTCTCGAACTCGATGAATGCGGTGACGACGCCGTCCTCCTCGGTGGGCGTCTCGCGGGTACGCCACCCCGCCGGATCGGTGCCGGCGAGGCGTTCGGTCAGCATGGCGGCGATGCTTTCGCGCCCCTCGAGCGTCTTCAGGTTCCAGGTGAAGGACACCAGGTCACGCCAGAAGCTGTCGACGGCGAACAACCCCACGGCGTGATCGATGTCGCGGGTGGCCAGCGCGGTCTCGAATTCGGCGAGCCAGGCATCTACCCGGTCTTGCGGTGAGCGGACTGGGGTGGGCGCATCAATCATCTGAGTCATGTGCGCCAGCTCACACCCGAGGCTTGCGGCGGCGCAAGGGCTGCAACCCCCTGCAACCCTTTCGGCTGTGCGCCAGCTCACATAGGAATATGAACATGAAAGCAGCTGTGTACTACGGACCCAACAAAGTGGATGTCACCGACGTTCCCGAACCGGACCCCGGGCCGGGAACGGTGAAGGTGCAGGTCGGCTACAACGGCATCTGCGGTACCGACCTGCACGAGTACTACGCGGGCCCGATCTTCGTGCCGACCGAACCGCATCCGTTGACCGGTGCGCAACTGCCCATCGTGATGGGCCACGAGTTCTCCGGGACCATCACCGCGCTCGGCGAGGGGGTCGCCGGGTGGGCCGAGGGCGACCGGGTCGCCATCGAGCCGATCTACCGCTGCGGACGGTGCGGACCGTGTCGGGCCGGTACCTACAACATCTGCGCACAGATCGGATTTCACGGTCTGATGTCCGACGGCGGGATGGCCGAGTACACGGTGGTGCCGACCGACATGCTGCACAAGCTGCCCGACAATGTCTCGCTCGAACTCGGTGCCCTTGTCGAGCCGATGTCGGTGGCCTATCACGCCGCCACGCTCGGCGATCCCGCCCCCGACCGCACCGCGATGGTGTTCGGCGCCGGGCCGATCGGTATCGGCCTCTGGTTCGCGCTGCGCGGCAAGGGGATCGAGGATGTGTTCGTCGTCGAGCCCTCGGCGACCCGCCGCTCGGCCATCGAGGCGCTCGGTGCCCGCACGCTGGATCCGACGGCACTGGACGTGCCGGGCTTCATCGCCGATCACACCGACGGGCACGGCGCGGGCGCGGTGTACGACGCCGCCGGTGTCGCACCGGCGGTCGAGACCGCGTTGGCATGTGTCGGGGCGCGCAAGGCGATGGTCAGCGTCGCGATCTACGAGAAGCCGTTGACCACCCCGCTGCTGAACCTGGTGATGAACGAATCCCGGATCCAGGGCTCATTGTGTTACACCGCAGCCGATTTCCAGGCCGTCATCGGCCTGATGGCCGAGGGTGCCTACGACACCACCGGCTGGGTGACCGCCATCGGCATCGACGATGTCATCGACGAGGGCTTCGAGGCCCTGCATGCCGGAACCAAGATGAAAGTACTGGTGCAACCATGACGCAGACAGATATGACACGTACGATCCCCGCCCCGCTGCTGGGCGAGGTGGCCCTGGTGACCGGCGCGGGCCGCGGTATCGGCCGCGGTATCGCCCATGAACTGGCCGGCCAGGGCGCCGATATCGCGCTGGTCGATATCCATGCGGACGCGCTGGCCCAGGTCGCCGACGAGATCACCGAAATCGGTTCCAAGGTGACCACATTCGTCGCCGACATCGCGGACCGTGATGCGGTGTTCGCCGCCGTCGAGCATGCCGCCGCGGCCCTCGGCGGATTCGACATCATGGTCAACAACGCCGGTATCGCGCTGGTCGGGCCGATCGCCGAGGTGACCCCCGAGCAGCTGTCGCGGTTGTGGGCCATCAACGTCGACGGAGTGCTGTGGGGTATTCAGGCAGCCGTCGCCAAGTTCATCGCGCTCGGAAACAAAGAGCGCGGCAAGATCAGCCGGATCATCAATGCGTCCAGCATCGCCGGGCACGAGGGTTTCGCGATGCTCGGTCCCTACAGTGCCACGAAGTTCGCGGTGCGCGCGCTCACCCAGGCCGCGGCCAAGGAGCACGCAGCCGACGGCATCACCGTCAACGCGTACTGCCCAGGGGTGGTCGGCACCGATATGTGGGTCGAGATCGACAAGCGGTTCGCCGAACTGACCGGTGCGAAGGAGGGGGAGACCTTCGAGAAGTTCTCCGCCACCATCGCCCTCGGGCGGCCGGAAACCCCGGAGGACGTCGCCGGATTCGTCGCCTACCTGGCCGGACCCGGTGCGGCCTATATGACAGGTCAGGCCGGGTTGATCGACGGAGGCATGGTCTATCGGTGACCCGCGCGTGACAGCCCGTGTGACGGGGAGCACAATCGAACGGGTGGCAGGTGCCTCGAACCCCGAGCCCGCGGTCGCCGTCGGCGACGACCCGCGTCGTTACGCCATGCTGCTATCCGAGGTCTACGACGCGACCATGGCCGGCGGTCGATCACCGGCCAAGCCTCGTCCGGTGATTGCCGAATCATGGAACCGTTTGCTGGACAGCGGGATCGATCCCGAGCGTCACGACCCCCCGGATATCGACCGCAGTGGATTGGATCTGCTGCGCCAGTCCTCGGGGCTGATGACGGTGCTGGAGGACATCACCCGCGGGTTGGAATCGGTGATCGCCGACGGCAGCAACATCCTGGTGGTCGCCGACGCGCGCGGCCGGGTGTTGTGGCGCTCGGGGACACCGCGGGTGCTCGGCAACGCTGACCGGCTGGGGTTCGTGGAGGGGGCGGACTGGGGCGAGTCGGCGGTCGGCACCAACGCCATCGGCACCGCCCTGGTGTCGCGGCGTGCGGTGCAGATCTTCTCCGCCGAGCACTTCCTGCGCAGTCACCACGCGTGGACCTGCGCGGGTGCGCCGATCCGGGATCCGCGCACCGGGCATGTGATCGGCGCTGTCGACGTGTCCGGCCCGGCATCGACGGTGCACCCCACCACGATCGCACTGGTGGACCTGGTGGCGCGGCTGGCCGAATCGCAGCTGCGGGAGGCACACGCCCGGACGCTGGACCGGCTGCGGGCGGTGGCGGCCCCGATGCTGGCCCGGTTGGGCGAGCCGGCGCTGGCCGTCGATCCGGAAGGGTGGGTGGCCGCGGTCGACTCGATGCCGCCGCACAACCGGATCATGTTGCCGCAGAAGGCCGGACCGGGCAGGGCATGGATACCGGCGCTGGGGGCGTGTGAGCTGGAGCCGCTGTCGGGCGGGTGGTTGGTGCGCCCGGTCTCCGATGCGGCCCACGACGAAGGCGCAGCCGCCGCCGAGTTGACGCTGGACCTGCGCCACCAGCCGGTGCTGGAACTGGCCGGGCCGTCCGGGGCGTGGCGGCAGGACATCTCGCCCCGGCACGCGGAGATCCTGCTGGTGCTCGCCGTTCATCGGGCCGGACGTACCGCGCCGGAGCTGGCGGCCGACCTCTACGGTGACCGGAGCCGGGTGGTGACGGTGCGGGCCGAGATGTCACGTCTGCGTAAGCAACTCGTCGGCATCATCGAGGCGCAGCCCTACCGGTTCGGTGACGGCATCGGGGTCCGGGTGCATCGGCCGGCGGACCCCGCGGCGTTGTTGCCGTCCTCGACCGCCCCGGCGGTGCGGCTGGCCAGGGGTCAGTCCGCGACGTAGGACGTCATCGACAGCGAGCCGTAGCTGTATCCGTCCACCAGCACCGATGCCGGTCGGGCGCCCGCGATGCCCGCGAAGTACAGCATCGGGATGAAGTGATCGGGCGTCGGGACCGCGATCGGGTAGTCGGCGTGCTCACGCAACCGGAGTACCTCGGCCGGGTCGGTGGTGAGCAGCTCCCGCGCCGCGGTGTCGAACCGTGTCGCCCAGTCGAATCCGGTATCGGCGAATCCGGAGTCCATCAGGCGCAGGTTGTGCACGATGTTGCCGCTACCGAGCACCAGAACCCCGGCGTCACGCAGCGGCGCCAGGCGCGCCCCGAGATTGAGGTGGTACTCCAGCGGCTGTTCGGCGTTGATCGACAGCTGGACCACGGGGATGTCCGCCTCGGGGAAGGCGTGCACCAGCACCGACCAGGCGCCGTGATCGATACCCCAGCTGTCCTCGTCGGCACCGATCCAGGTGGGTTGCACGATCTCGGAGATCTCGTCGACCAGATTGGGTAAACCCGGTGCGGGGTAACGGATGTCGTAGAGCTCACGGGGGAAGCCGTAGAAATCGTGGATGGTGCGCGGCCAGGACATCGTGGTGACGGCGGTGGCGTTGATGTACCAGTGCGCGCTGATGACGAGGATGGCCCGCGGCCGGGGGACCGACTGCCCGAACGCCCGCCACGAAGCGGTGTATCGGTTGTCGTCGACGGCGTTCATCGGGCTGCCGTGCCCGATGAACGCTGCGGGCATGGCGTTCATGAGTCGACGCTACCGCCGGATGCCCACGGCCGCCCGGGCTGTGTGACCGAGGTCTCGGAGGTAGGCCTTGCGGTACGCGAGTACCAAGTTAGGGTCGCCTTACCCATATCTGGAAGTGAGGTCTCGATGCGGAAGATCCGTGTGGCGGTCATCGGAGCCGGCCCGGCAGGTATCTATGCCTCCGACATTCTGACCAGCGAATACCCGGAGGCCCGGGTCGATCTGTTCGACCGGTTGCCCGCCCCGTACGGGCTGGTCCGCTATGGCGTCGCCCCCGACCATCCGCGCATCAAGGAGATCATCAAGGCGCTGCGCAGGGTGCTCTCTCGTGACGAGATCCGGTTCATCGGCAACGTCCACTACGGCACCGATCTCTCGTTGGCGGACCTGCGCAGCCACTACGACGCCGTCATTTTCTCCACCGGAGCCCGCCACGACCGTCCGCTGGACATCCCTGGTATCGACCTACCGGGCAGTCACGGCGCCGCGGACTTCGTGTCCTGGTACGACGGGCATCCCGACGTGCCACGCGACTGGCCGCTGCAGGCCCGCGAGGTCGCGGTCCTCGGCGCGGGCAATGTGGCCCTCGATATCGCCAGGGTGCTGGCCAAACCGGCCGACGAACAGCTCGGCACGGAGATCCCGGGCAATGTCTACGCCGGGCTTGCGCTCAACCAAGCCACCGACGTCCATGTCTTCGCCCGGCGCGGCCCGGCCCAGATCAAGTTCTCGCCCATGGAGTTCCGTGAGCTCTCGCACTCGCCGAGCGTCGACGTCATCGTGCACCCCGAGGGTTTCGAGATCGACGAGGCGAGCCAGAAGGCCATCAACTCGACCAAGGCGACCAAGCTCGTCGTCGACACCATGATGAAGTACATGGACAGGGAGTCGACCGGCGCCCCGCACCGCATCCACATCCATCTGTGCCAGGCTCCCGTCGCGGTACTGGGCACCGACCGGGTGGAGGGACTGCGCACCGAACGCACCGAACTGATCGGTGACGGCACCGTCCGTGGCACCGGTGACTTCACCGATTGGCCGGTGCAGGCCGTCTACCGTGCGGTGGGGTACATGTCCTCGCATCTGGCCGATCTGCCGTTCGATCACCATGCCGGCGTGATTCCCAACGATGCCGGCCGGGTGCTCGACGCCGACTGGATGGTGGTCGACGCCACCTATGTCACGGGATGGATCAAGCGTGGACCGATCGGGCTCATCGGGCATACGAAATCGGATGCGGCCGAGACGGTTTCCAGCCTGCTTGCCGACCTGCCCGCCATCACCCCGCCGGCGGTCACCGATCCCGACGCCGTGCTGGCGGTCTTGGCCGGTCGCGGTGTGGACTACACCACCTGGGCCGAGTGGGAGCGCCTGGATGCCCACGAGATCGCCCTCGGCGCCCAGCAGGGCCGCGAACGCGTCAAGGTGGTGCCGCGCGAGGACATGATCGCGGCGGGGCGCGCCTGATTCACCCGCCCAGGTAGGCGTCCGCCCAGGCGCCGATGATCCGGCCGGCGCGCTTGGCCTGACCGGGACCGGTCAACAGATGCTCGGAACCCTCAAGGGAGACGAAGCTGCGGGGATGCCGGGCGGTCTGGAAGATATCGCTGGCGTTCTGGATGCCGACGGTGTTGTCGGTCGGGGAGTGCAGGATCAACAGCGGCAGCTTCAGGCCCCGGATCTTGTCGCGCAGATCGGCACGGCGGACATCCTCGACGAAGGCCCGCTTGAGGGTCAGCGTCTTGCCGCCGACCATCCACTGCCCGCTGCCCTCGGCGAACACCTGCTCCAGGCAGGCGTCGTATTGATGCTCGACATGGGTGGGATCGAACGGTGCGCCGACGGTCACCACCGCACGCACCCCCGGGCAGTCCCGTGCGGCGGCGATCGCGGCGGACCCACCCCAGGAGTGGCCCACCAGCAGGTCGGCAGGGGTACCGCGGTCGGCCATGAACCGACAGGCTTCCATCAGATCGTGCACCTTGACGGTGAACGAGCCGTCACCCCAGTCGCCCCGCGAACCGCCCAGTCCGAGTGCGTCGAATCGCAGCATGCCGATGCCGTCGGCGGCCAGTTGTTTGCAGATCCGGGCCGCCGCCGGTGAGTCCTTGCCAAGGGTGAACCCGTGCGAGAACACTCCCCACCCGCGCACCGGTCCCTCGGGCAGGTCGATGATCCCGGCCAGCTCCGGACCCGTCGCGCTGGGGAAGATGCAGCGTTGTGCCATGGGTGGAGGTGTATCACGCGGGCACCGCGCCGTTTAGGGTGGCGGTCGTGCCGCTTCACACCATCGCACTCGAACTCGTCCCACCGAACGTGGAACGGGGTGCGCAGTACGCCGTCGACGAGGCGGCCAAGGTGCGGGCACTGTCCGCCGAATCGGGCGTGTCCCTCGGACACATCATGATCCCCGGGATGATCGACGAGGACGATGACCGTCCCGTCGAGATGAAGCCCAAGATGGATGTGCTGGAGTATTGGTCGCTGATCCAGCCCGAATTGCCGCAGGCGCGCGGACTGTGCACCCAGGTGACGTCCTTCCTCGACGAGAGCGCCCTGCGCGGCCGGCTCACCGAACTGAACGCGGCACACTTCGACGGCATCGCCTTCGTGGGTGTGCCGCGCACCCTCAAGGACGGCGAGGGCGGCGGCGTCGCCCCCACCGATGCGCTGTCGACCTTCGCCTCGCTGGTGCCCAATCGCGGTGTCATCCTCATCCCGACCCGCGAGGGTGAGCAGGGCCGGTTCTCGTTCAAGCTGGACCAGGGCGCGACCTACGGCATGACCCAGCTGCTGTACTCGGATGCCATCGTGGACTTCCTCACCGAGTTCGCCGCGTCCACCGACCACCGCCCCGAGATCCTGCTGTCCTTCGGGTTCGTGCCGCAGCTGGAGTCCAAGGTCGGCCTGATCAACTGGCTGATCCAGGACCCCGGTAATGCGGCCGTGGCCGCCGAGCAGGAGTTCGTGACGCGTATCGCCGGGCTGGACCCGGCCGAGAAGCGACGCGAGATGCTCGATCTGTACAAGCGGGTGATCGACGGCGTCGGCGCCCTCGGTTTCCCGCTCAGCGTGCACTTCGAGGCGGCCTACGGTCCGTCGCGGCCGGCCTTCGAGACCTTCGCCGCGATGCTCGACTACTGGTCGCCGGGCCGCTCCGGCTAGCCTCGTGTGAGTGTCCGACCCCGCCGTCCGTGAGCTGTACGCCCGTCTGGACGGTCTGACCTACCGCGACGCGTCCCGGTTGGGCCGCCGACTCAAGGGCCTGCGCGGTGACCCGCCGGAGCAGTTGCTCGCCCAGTTCGCCGCGGCCGAGGCACTGGTGCACACCCGGGCGTCCGCGGTACCGCAGATCAGCTACCCAGATCTGCCCGTCTCCGACAGCCGCGACGAACTGGCGAAGGCGATCAGCGAGAACCAGGTGGTGGTGGTGGCCGGGGCCACCGGGTCGGGCAAGACGACCCAGTTGCCGAAGATCTGCCTGGAGCTGGGCCGTGGCATCCGCGGCACCATCGGGCACACCCAGCCCCGCCGGCTGGCCGCACGCACGGTGGCCCAGCGCATCGCCGACGAACTGGGCACCCCGCTCGGGTCCACGGTGGGCTACACGGTGCGCTTCACCGATCAGGCCAGCGACGCCACGCTGATCAAGTTGATGACCGACGGCATCCTGCTCGCCGAGATCCAGCGCGACCGCCGGTTGCTGCGGTACGACACCCTGATCCTCGACGAGGCCCATGAGCGCAGCCTCAACATCGACTTCCTGCTCGGCTATCTGCGCGAGCTGTTACCGCGCCGTCCCGACCTGAAGGTCATCGTCACCTCGGCCACCATCGCGCCGGGACGCTTCGCGGAGCACTTCGCGATCGACGGGGTGGCCGCCCCCATCGTCGAGGTGTCCGGGCGGACGTATCCGGTGGAGATCAGGTACCGGCCGCTGGAGGTGCCCGTGGGTGCTTCCGGCGACGCCGACGACCCGGCGGATCCCGACGATCCCGACCACGAGATCGTGCGTACCGAATCCATGGTCGGCACCGCCGACGTGGTGCGGGACCCCACCGAGGCGATCGTGGACGCGGTCCGCGAGCTGGAGGCCGAACCGCCCGGCGATGTGCTGGTGTTCCTGTCCGGAGAACGCGAGATCCGCGATACTGCTGATTCTCTGAAGGATCTGCCCAACACCGAGGTGTTGCCGCTGTACGCCCGGCTGCCGACCGCCGAGCAGCAGAAGGTGTTCACCCCCGGTCGCTCGGGCCGTCGGATCGTGCTGGCCACCAACGTCGCCGAGACCTCGTTGACGGTCCCGGGTATCCGCTACGTGGTCGACCCGGGTACCGCGCGTATCTCCCGCTACAGCCGGCGCACCAAGGTGCAGCGGCTGCCGATCGAGCCGATATCGCAGGCCTCGGCGGATCAGCGGGCGGGCCGGTCCGGCCGTACCGCGCCCGGTGTCTGTATCCGGCTGTATTCGGAGGCCGACTTCGCAGCACGGCCGCGCTATACCGATCCGGAGATCCTGCGCACCAACCTGGCCGCGGTGATCCTGCAGATGGCGGCGCTGAAACTCGGTGACGTGCAGGACTTTCCGTTTCTCGACCCGCCGGACGCGCGCAGCATCCGCGACGGTGTGCAGCTGCTGCAGGAGCTCGGCGCCTTCGACTCCTCGGGCACGCTCACCGAGATCGGCCGCCGGTTGGCGAGGTTGCCGCTGGACCCGCGCATCGGCCGGATGATCCTGGCCGCCGACGACGAGAACTGCGTGCGCGAGGTGTTGGTGATCGCCGCCGCGCTGTCCATTCCCGACCCGCGTGAGCGTCCGGCGGACCGGGAAGAGGCGGCGCGGCAGAAGCATGTCCGCTTCGCCGACGAACACTCGGACTTCGTGTCCTACCTGAACCTGTGGCGGTACCTGCGTGAACAGCGAAAGGAACGGTCCGGCAGTGCATTCCGCCGCATGTGCCGTGACGAGTTCCTGCACTACCTGCGGATCAGGGAATGGCAGGATCTGGCCGGACAGCTGCGCAGCATCGCCGGTGATCTGGGCATCCGCGAGGTGTCCGAGGATGCCGACCCGAGTCGTATCCACGCCGCATTGACCGCCGGATTGTTGTCCCACATCGGATTACGCGAGGGTGACGGTCGTGACTACCAGGGGGCGCGCAACACCAAGTTCGTACTGGCGCCGGGCTCGGTACTGACCCGCAAGCCCCCGCGCTGGATCGTGGTCGCCGACCTGGTCGAGACCAGCCGCCTGTTCGGCCGGACGGCGGCCCGCGTCGACCCCGACGCGATCGAACGGGTTGCCGGGCACCTGGTGGCGCGCACCTACAGCGAACCGCACTGGGACGCCCGCCGTGGCGCGGTGATGGCCTTCGAACGCGTCACCCTGTACGGGTTGCCGTTGGTGCCGCGCAGGTCCGTCGGATACGGCCAGATCGACCCGGAGGTCTCGCGCGAACTGTTCATCCGCCATGCCCTCGTCGAAGGTGACTGGCAGACCCGCCACCACTTCTTCCGGGACAACGCCCGCCTGCGCGCCGAACTCGAGGAGGTCGAGGAACGGGCCCGACGCCGCGACCTGCTGATCGGCGATGACGAGCTGTTCGCCCTCTACGACGCCCGGATACCGCCGGAGGCGGTCTCGGCCAGGCACTTCGACGCCTGGTGGAAAAAGCAGCGGCACAAGACACCGGATCTGCTGACCTTCACCCGAGATGAATTACTGCGCACCGAGCAGTCCGACGAGCATCCCGACACCTGGCGCACGGAGGATCTGGCCCTTCCGCTGACCTATCGCTTCGAGCCGGGTGCGGCGGACGACGGTGTGACGGTGCACATCCCGGTCGAGGTGCTGACCCGCATCGGTGGTGACGGATTCGCCTGGCAGGTGCCCGCACTGCGCGAGGAGCTGGTGACCGCGCTGATCAAGTCGCTGCCCAAGGATCTGCGCCGTAACTTCGTTCCGGCGCCGGACACCGCCCGCGCCATCCTGGACGACCTGCACCCCGAGAACGGGTCTCTGTTGGCCGAGATCGCCAGGGAACTGCGCAGGCGCAGCGGGGTGGTGGTGCCGGTGGAGGCCTTCGACGTGGCCAAGGTGCCCGCGCATCTGCGGGTCACGTTTGCCGTGGAGACCGCCGAGGGTGCGGAGGTGGCCCGTGGCAAAGACCTTGCCGCGCTGCAGAACCGATTGGCGGCACCGGTGCAGCGGGCGGTCGCCCGCGCGGTGGCGGGCTCGTGGGAGCGCACTGGGCTGACCGGTTGGCCCGCCGATCTGGACGAGTTGCCGCGCAGCGTGGAGCAGGTCAGCGGCGGGCACACCGTGCGCGGGTTCCCGGCCTTCGTCGATACCGGGGCCGCCGTGGATGTGAAGGTCTTTGCGCTGGCGGCCGAGCAGGCCGCCGTGATGCGTCCGGGTCTGCGCCGGTTGGTGCGGCTGTCGGTGCCCTCGCCGGTCAAGGCGGTCGAGCGCGGACTGGACATGCGCGCCCGGTTGACGCTGAACACCAGCCCCGACGGCTCTCTGGCCGCCTTGCTCGACGATTGTGCCGATGCCGCAGTGGACGCACTCGCCCGCGAGGTGGTCTGGACACGCCGAGATTTCGAGGCATTGACGGCGCAGGTCGGCAGGTCGTTGGCCGCCACGACGATGGACGTCGCCCGGCGGGTGGACAAGGTGTTGGCCGCCGCGCACGAGGCGCAGGTGGCCATCCCCGATAGGCCCGCCCCTGCCCAGGTCGACGCCGTCGCCGATGTCCGCGCACAACTGAGTCGCCTGCTCCCGAAGGGTTTCGTGACGCTGACCGGTGTGACCAAACTGGCCGACCTGACCCGCTATCTGCTGGCGATCGGCAGGCGGATGGAACGGCTGCCGCACGGACTGGTGGCCGACCGGGAGCGGATGGACCGGGTACACGCCGTCGAGGACGCCTACGACGACCTGCTGCGCAGCCTCTCCCCGGCTCGCGCCGCCGGGCAGGATGTCGCCGATATCGGTTGGCAGATCGAGGAATTGCGCGTGAGTCTGTGGGCTCAGCAGCTGGGGACCCCGCGACCGGTCAGTGAACAGCGGATCTACAAGGCCATCGCGGCGATCCGGTAGCGGGGCCACCCGGTATCGCGCCGAATATTTTAATTGTTGCGCATAGCGCTATTCGCATTCGTGTTAATTCTTGCGCCGAATAGTTAAATTGAATTAACCGATATTGCTATCAAAACGTGTCGAATATGTGCACGGAATTTCAAATTCGGCGGGTTATCTTTTCTGCGTTCCACCGCGGCGTTGCTTTCCGGCCACGCCGTAACCCTCACCGTTTGGGAGAAAGTAATGCGATCGAATACGTCCACGATGCTTCGCGTCGGCGCGGTAACCCCGATGGCGCTCGCGGCCGCCATGTGCTTCGCCGGAGTCGCGAACGCGGCCACGACCGTCAACTGGAGTTGCCAAGGCACGGTCCTGGGTGTTTCCCAGAACTCCAGCATGAACACCTCGGTCGACGGTACCGCGCCGGCATCGGTGACCGCGGGTTCTCCGGTAGCCATCACCCTCACGCCGGGCTCGTCGAGCGTGCCGTCGTCCGCCTCCGGTTTCACGGTGACGAATATCAGCAATCTGAAGATGATCATTCCGGTCCCGGCGAACTCGACATTCGTCTCCACCAGCACATCCGGTGGAACCGTGTCCGGATCGGCGGCCCTGGTGGGGTCCAATGTGGTGCTCACCGTTCCCGGCCCGATCAGCGGTGGCAGCAGCTTCACACCGCCCGCGGTCACGATCAACGTCACGGCCAACGCTCCCGGAACGATCACCAGCAAGTACGCCGGTACCAGCTACTCCAGTCCCGGCATGACCATGACCACCCGCGTGTCACCCGGTATCAACGTTGCGACGTCGTGCTACCCGAATCCGTCGCCGACGCTCACCACCACCAACGTCACCTGATCGCTTGACCGCATAATTCTGCGGCTTTGCATGACGTGAATAGTTGTGCAATGACCCTCGGTCGGAGGAATTCCAGCCGAGGGTCATTGTCGTCCTTTCTCTGCGCAGATCTATTTCGATGAGCTGAAACTCCCGTGCCCGCGGGACCACACAAAGTGGGCCCCGCTCGTTCAGGAGCGGGGCCCACGAGTCGTGACGGCGCGGTCGTTATGCCGCGGCGCCGGAGGACTCACTTGCCGACGACCCGCCGCCGGCCTCAGGGCCGCTGTTGCTGCCCGAGTCGCTGGTTTCCGCGCGATCCTCGCGGCTGCTCGGCCGAGCGGAGTCGGTGGACTCGGTCGGCCTGCTGCTGCGGGCATTTCCGGTGCCGAGGTCGCCATCAGTGCTCTCAGCCGACGGAGACCGCAGATCCTGGTATCCGGATTCGCGCTCGGACTCGGCCTCGGTGTCGGTGGGCTCTGCCGAGAGGGACTCGGTGAGGTCGGGCGCGGTGAGGTCGGGCACGGTCAGGTCGGGTTCGGTGATCTCCGGCTCGGTCAGGTCGGGTTCGGCGGCCTCCGGTTCTGCTGCCAGCGGCTCGGCGGGAGTGGTGCCGTCGATTGCAGGTTGCTCGGCGCCGGGTTCAACGGCGGCGGAGCCTTCGGTGTTCTCAGCGCCCGCAGCGCCCTCGGTGCGCAGGACCACCGTCGTCACGTTCGACTCATCCGCAGGCAATGCCGAGGGTCCCAGGTCTGCCGCCTTGGCCACGAGCGGCGCAGCCATCGCCGCCGCCGGCGGTGCCGCACCGAGCGCCTCGGCGACCGAGTTGAGCGCTCTGATGGCCATGTCGATCAATCCGTCGGGGCTCAGCAACCCGGCGTTGAAGCCGAAGCCGTTGAAGAAGGCGCCGACCATCGCACCGGGTACACCGAATGCGTCGTTGATCGCACCCAGCCAGTCGCCGGTTTGGACGGCGTTGAGAATGGACTGGAGTTGGTCGGCGGTGGCCCCGACGACGGCTGCGGGAATGGAGAGAGTGCCGAAGACGAGCCCAAGAGCGCCCTGCACCCCGGCCTCGACGACATTCGCGAAGTTCTGCGCCATCGTGGAGGGAATTTCCAGCAGATTGATCAGCGGAAAGGCGCTGAAGAGAAAGTATCCCGTGAACGCTCCGTAGAGCGCGGGCAGACCATTGGCGATGTCACCGGCCATGATCTGATCCCAGGCGTTCTGGACGTTCACCGGAAGGCCGCCGGGGTTGTCGAAGCGCAGGTTGTCGATCAACGCGGTCACGGTCGATTGCAGCGCGGTGAACGTCTGCTCGCCATAGCCGATTCCGTTGAGGATCAGCTGGCGCAGGATGGGTGCGGGATTGGCCAGGTAGGTCTGGGCGAGCGCACCGCCATTGGCGATCGCGGTGTTGATGATCTGCAGCCACTGCTCGATCGGGTTGGTCGTCGCGCTGAGCGCTACCGCCGCCGTGGACACCGAACGCGCCAGCGGCTCCGCGATATCGGGCATCGGCTGAATGATCGGGGCGAGCGCTATCGCGCTGGCACCGGCCACCGCAATGCCGATCTTCAGACGTGGTTGTACGGTCGCGCTCATGCATTCTCCTGGTAATTGTCGGGCTGGGTAGCTGGAAGTTACCTGAGAAAATCGGCGGCAAGTAAGGAATGGCAATATCCCGACCGTTATGCGCGCCGGGCAAAAGTACCGAGTGGAAAAAGGCCAGGCTGTGCCGGGTCGAGTGCCTATCAGGCAAATCCTTTATGCGGTTTCCTGTACTCACAGAAATACAACTAAATGCGATTAATTAATTGCTGAAAGTATTTGCACGAAATTCCGCCTTGCGTTGTTTTGGTCACGCCGAAATAGGGGCGCCGTGCGGCGCTCGACCATGGCCACCCCGAGGGCGTGCAGCGCGGGGTGGATCCCGCGGAGTCAGTGTCGTGGTGCCGGTGTGGACGGGTCAGTGCGGGTAGGGGTCCAACTCGCGCAGATGGTCGAGATGCTCTTGCTGGAGTGCGATGGTGCGATTGAGGAACTCGGCGACGAAGGCGATCTCTCGCGCGTCGTAATCGCTGGCCAGCAGCTTTGCCCCACGGTCGAGTAGCGGGTGGAGGAGTTCGGAGATCCGGCGCGCTGCCAGGTCGGTGGCCAGCACGATGACGCGCCGCCGATCGGTGGGATGCAGCGACCGGCTGACATACCCCATCTTCTCCAGGCGGTTGAGCACGATCGTGGTGCCTGCGGCGGTGAGGCCGAGCCTGTCGGCCAGTATTCCCGGGGTCATGGACTTGTCACCGGCCAAGATGATGAGTTCGAGGGCCCGGCGATCCGTCTGGTTCACTCCGAGCACGCGTACCAGTTCGCGTGCCAAGTCGTCGATGGTCCCAAGGAGTGATTCCATGGTCGTCCTCAGGTCCGCGGAGATCCGCGTCAGTTCCGTTGCCATCGGACGAAAAGACCTCCCCCGGTGTGGTCTTGGCTCCATTCTTGCGGACGCCGGTCGCACAGCAGACATCCCGTGGACCGAGCCCTTGTTTTCGATCGTGACGGATTTTGACTATACCGATGTACCGGTGCCTCGAGGGGTGAATATCGGCGCTTTGCTTCCGCTTTGCTCCAGCCATCACCGATATATCCTTGCCAACAACGTATCTCGATGCCATCAGGTGGGATCAGCTGGCGTTCAGCTCGATTGACGCACGTTGCTGTTCGAACCGGTCGGCGAGCCCGCCGGCTGCGCCGTGGTGTGGAACTCTCGGTCCGTACCGATTATCTAACCGCTGCATATAACGAAGAGCAGAAAACTAATTGGAGAAAGGTTTTCTCTCGCCTCGAGCGCACGATTGCCGCCCGGGTGTTCTAGGTGATGAGATGCTCGATCCGGCCCACCCCGTCGAGAGTGAGTGTCAGCGTGTCGCCGGGACGCAACCAGTGACCGGTTTCCATGCCGGAGCCACCGGTCAGGGTCCCGGTGGCGAACAGCTCGCCTGCGTGCAGCTGTTCCGAGCGCGAGGCGTGGGCCAGAACTTCGCCGATCCCGTGCGCCATACCGCCGCTTCGGACGATGCTGACGGTCGCACCGTTGACGACGACCGATCCGGTGAGTGCGTCGATGCGCGGCAGTACCTCATCGGCGGTGACGGCGGTATCTGACATCGAGCTCAGGAAGTGCTTGGACTTCTGGGGGCCGAATCCGCTGTCCATCTCGGAGCGCTGGACATCGCGCGCGCTGAAGTCGTTGACGACGACAAAGGCGCCGACCGCCCGCTCGGCTTCGGCGGGCGTGGCGTCGAGCAGCGGAGCCGACAATACGAACCCGAGCTCCAGCTCGAAGTCGAGCGCGTCGGAGTAACTCGGTGTGGTGACCGGTGTGCTGGTCGGCACAAAGGTCTGAGCATTACCCATGTAATAGATCGGCTGGCGGTAGAACAGCGGCTTGGGACGAAGCTGTGGTGCGGGGCGGCCGGTGACCTTCTCGTATGCCGCCGCGGCACGGTGTAGACCGGGATGAAAGCGGCGGATAAGACCCCGGGCGGCATCGATGTTGTGCTGTTCGTACAGCATGAAGTCGCGGAAGGACAGCGGCTGGAACGGCAGCAGATGTGGGCTGTGCCGAAGGTGCCGGTCGGCCTGCTCGGCCTCCCAATCGGCGTCGAACACCCGCCCGCCCAGCGCGGTGCTGCTCGACGCCGGCCGCCAGTCACCCTCGGGAGCAAGGAATTCGATCTGAAGGCCGGACGGGGTGCGGGTTCGACGCAGCTTCACCTCCGCGATCCTACGGATGGCGCCCCTACCGCCGGGAAGACGATTTCTCACGACCTTTCCGTGGCTTTCGGCCGACAACCGAAGCGGCGGCGGCGAAGATGACGGCATGCAGCGTGTGGTGGTCGCCGGTCTGGGCGACGCGGGAGTGCTGACCGCGATCAAGCTGGCGAAGCACTTCGACGTCGTCGGCGTCTCGTCCAAGCCCGGTGTGGTCAGTGGCCAGGAGCTGGGGATCCGTCTGGCCCGCCCCGACGACTGGGCTCGGCACTATTGGATCGATTTCCACCGATACCGAGCGCTCGACCCGGTACACACGGTGCACGGCACCCTGACCGGGGTCGACCTGGGGGCGCGCACCGTGTCGGTCGATACCGGTACGGCGACCACCATCGAGCCCTATGACGCGCTGGTCATCGCGACCGGGGTGCGCAACGGCTTCTGGCGGCACCCACACCGGCAGTCCAACGATCAGATCGACACCGAGCTGCACGCCGCACATGCGCGCCTCGCTGCGGCGTCGACCATCGCGGTGCTCGGTGGGGGCGCGGCCGCGGTCAGCGCGGCGGCCAATCTGGCCGCAGCACTCCCACGGGCACGCGTCGCGCTCTACTTTCCCGGCGACCGCGCGCTGCCCCAGCATCACGAGCGGGTGTGGCACCGGGTACAGCGCCGACTGCTCGACACCGGCGTCGCGCTGTATCCCCGGCATCGCGCCGTGGTGCCCGAGGGCTTCCAGTGCGACGAGATCACCAGCGGGGCGGTCCAATTCAGTACCGGCCAGTCGGAGGCGTATGCCGATGCCGTGCTGTGGGCGATCGGTCGGGTGCGGCCGAACACCGAATGGCTACCCGGTGAGCTGCTCGACGACGCCGGCTTTGTCGCGGTCACCGATCAGCTCCAGGCTCCCGGGCACCCAGAGATCTTCGCCATCGGTGATGTCGCGGCCAGCGATCCGCTGCGGTCCTCGGCGCGCAATCGTGCCGACGGGCTGGTCGCCCACAATGTCCGGGTCCAGCTCGACCGGCGGGGTGCCCCGCGCCGGTTCCGCCCGGCGGCGCGGCGGTGGGGCTCGGTGCTCGGCGCGCAACCCGACGGTCTGGAGGTGTTCACCCCGACCGGGCGCGCGTTCCGATTCCCGGCCTGGTCGATCGAGCGGGTACTCCAGCCGTGGATCGTCAAGCGGGGTATCTACGGCGGTGTGCGCGACCGCTGAGCGGCTGGGTCCGGATCCTGGACCGAGGCGATAGCCTGATCGCGTGCACCGCCTGCTGCTCCGGAGTGTGCCACTGGTGTTGACGCCGTTGCTGCTGGCGGTGAGCACCTTTCCCGGGGAGTTCCGCGTCTCGTTGTCCTTTTGGATGCTGGCCTGCGTATCGGCGGTGGTCTTCCTCTGCGGTGAGCGCTGGCCGTTGCCGGTATCGCTGATCCTGTCGGTACTTGCGGTGCCGATGTTCGCCGATCAGGCCTGGGGCCTGTCGGGAGTGGTGCCCTATCTCGGTGCGATCGCACTGGCCGACCTGACCGCCCGGGTAGACAGCAACCGGGTCGTGGCGGTGGCGAGTGCGGCCTGGCTGGCCGCGCTGCTGCTCGGTGTGGAGCTCGATGAGCACGCCCAGCGCTGGGGTGCGGCCGATCTGACCACGGTGGCAGCGGCTTTGGGGCTCCCCCTGCTGCTCGGCCTGTATCTGCGCAGCCAACGTCAGATACGGTCGGCCGCCGAATCGCAGGTCCGCGCCCAGGAGCGCACCGCGATGGCGCGCGAACTGCATGACCTCGTCGCGCATCACATGGCATCGATCGTTCTGCGCACCGGAGTCGCCGAACACGTGATCGATGGTGCCGACCCGCGCGTCACCGAGGTACTCGGCGACGTGCACCGCACGGCCGCGGACGCACTGGCCGATATCCGCAGATGGCAGAGCGCGCTGCGCGATCCGGATCTGCACGAGGTTGCCATGGTGGAACCCGAAGCACTGTGGAGTGAGATCGACGCCGCGATCGAACGCACCCGCGCCGCGGGTTTCGCGGTGACCGCCGATATCGAGCGTGACGGCACGGGTCTGGCTGCGATGGCCAGGCTCACGGTGCTGCGAGTGATCCAAGAATCGCTGACCAATGTGATGAAACATGCCGAGCCCGTGGGCCCGGTGACGCTGAGCGTGACACGACGCGATGGTGGCATCGACATCCGAGTGGACAACCTCGGTGGTGACGAATCGGCGGGTGGGCTGGGGATCGTCGGGATGTCGGAGCGGCTGGCACTCATGGGCGGCGATTTCCGCTCCGGTCGCGGTGAGCGGGGATGGGAGGTGCGGGCATGGTTACCCGTGTCGTGATCGCCGACGACCAGCGCCTGGTACGAGCGGGTCTGCGGATGCTCTGCGATTCGACCGAGGACATCGAGGTGGTCGCGGAAGCTTCCGATGGGGCGCAGGCCGTCCGTGCCACCGCTGAACTGATGCCGGACGTCGTGCTGATGGATCTCCGCATGCCAGGGGTGGACGGCATCACCGCGACCGAGCAGATCCGCTCGGCACGGGCCGATTCGAAGATCCTGGTGTTGACGACGTTCGATGATGACGAACACCTGTACCGGGCGCTGGCCGCCGGCGCGTCGGGGTTTCTGGTCAAGGACACCGAACCGAGTGAACTGCTCACCGCGGTGCGACGGGTGGCCGCCGGGGAACTGGTGTTGTCGGCGCATGTGCTGCAACGCTTGGTGCTTCGGGCCGTCGACGCACGCGGCACCGCGGCGGTGGAACCGGTCCCGCTGACCGAACGCGAAGAGGATGTGCTGCCGCTGGTGATCGAGGGCTTGTCCAATCAGGAGATCGCGGCACGCCTGCATCTGGGGGTGACGACGGTCAAGACCCATGTCGCGAACCTGATGACCAAGCTGGGCGCCCAGAATCGGGTACAGCTAGCGGTGTACGGGTATCAGCGCATGGCGTGACCCGCCATCGGGGTCGCCGGCGGACCCGCCGGCTGCTGCCCGGGGCCGAGGACGAGGAATTGTCCCATCATCCCCTGGTCCTCGTGCCAGGCGAGATGGCAGTGGTACATGTACGGCCACGTGGGATCGGTGTAGTCGGTGAAGCGAACGGCGATCCGTATCCGTTGCGCCGGAGCGATGTACACGGTGTCCTTGAAGCCGGCAAGGTGTGCCGGTGGCGCGGCACCGTCGATGTCGATGATCCGGAACTGGGTGTCGTGGACGTGGAAGTTGTGCGGCCAGTTGTCGACATTGCGCACGGTCCAGATCTCGTCGGTATCCACCGTCGCGTGAAAATCGATGCGGTTCATGTCCATCCGATTGCGGTTGATCATGAACCATTGCAGGTCGAACTGCCGCCGCACCGCCGCCGCGTCATCGGGCAGCGCCGGTAACGCGGCCAGCGTCGCGGGTAGTACCGGACTGCGGCCGAGCGTGTCGTCGGCATGGATCGCCAGGACGGTGAACGCATCGTCCACGCCGAAGCGGGCCGCTTCGTCATCGGCCAGTCCGGCCCGGTTCTCGATGGGGAACGACTGCAGCGCAACGGATTCACCGGGCCGGAAAGCAACGACGATCTCGGCGCGTTCCCCTGGGGAGAGCTGGACGCGGGAAGCCTCGACGGGAGCCGTCAACAAACCTCCGTCACCGGCGATGATGTGGAAGCGGCGATCATCGCCGAACCCGAAGTTGTAGAGCCGGCCGCCCGACCCGTTGAGCAGACGCAACCGCACACGCTGCGTGGTCACCGAAAGATGGGCACCGGTAATGCCGTTGGTCAGGATCGTGTCACCGAGAAGTCCGATATCGGTGGGGTCGGACTCGTCCAGCGCTCCCGCAGCGGTGAACCTGCGGTCCTGGACGATCAGCGGGATATCGTCGATACCGTAGTCCCGCGGCAGTCCGTCGACGGCGTCGTCATCGATCAGGAACAGCCCGGCCAGTCCTCGGTAGATGTGCTTCTCGGTCGCACCGTGCGGGTGCGGGTGATACCAGAGCGTCGCCGCGGGTTGTTTTATCTCCCAATGGGGTTCCCAAGAATCACCGGCCGGCACGGTCTGATGCGGACCGCCGTCACACTGCGCGGGAACGTGCATGCCGTGCCAATGCACGGTGGTCGGCTCGGCCAACTCGTTCTGCACGCGCACCGCGACCTGTTCCCCACGGCCCGCGCGCAGTGTCGGACCGAGGATGGACCCGTTGA
This sequence comes from Arthrobacter sp. SLBN-53, assembly GCF_006715585.1. NCBI lineage: Bacteria > Bacillati > Actinomycetota > Actinomycetes > Micrococcales > Micrococcaceae > Arthrobacter > Arthrobacter sp. SLBN-53. The sequence continues at coordinate 2,662,055 of NZ_VFNN01000001.1, read as the reverse complement.
ATCCCCAGGTCGCCGTCCGCACGCCGGGCCGTATCTCGGTGTGCCCGGACATCGCCCGCAACACGAAGGTGCGGGTCCCGTCGACGACGGTGGAATCGGCCTGCGGCGGTATCGGCAGCGGACGGGTCGAGCGCTCGGCGGCGGCGGTGGTGCGCGAGCACCCCATGCTCAGGACGAGCGGGGCCGCGGCGAGACCGAACAGCAATTGTCGGCGGGTTGGTGAGAGCACCCCCTGAGTCTTCGGAATTCGGCATCCGCTGCACTCAGCCGTCCGGTCCGAAAATTCGGCCCACCAGCACCTTGTGTCGGTCGTGAATGTCTGCTAACGCCCGGTCGCGACCCGCGGCGGCTTCGGCTCGGCGGTGTCGAGCACCAGCTCGGCAACCCGATTGCGATGCGCCTCCGCACTTCCCAGCAGGGCGGCATCGGTGGTGGCCCGCTTGAGATAGAGGTGTGCCTGGTGCTCCCAGGTGAAACCGATGCCGCCATGGACCTGAATGGTGTCCGCGGCGATACGACTGAAGGCCGCCGAGGCGACTGCCTGGGCGATGCTGGCCGCCAACGCCGGGTCGTCGGAGCCGTCCCCGATGGCCCATGCCGCGTGATAGGCGGCCGAGCGGGCATGCTCCAGGTCGACCATGCCCTCGGCCAACCGGTGCTTGACCGCCTGGAACGAGCCGATGGGCCTACCGAACTGCAACCGCGACGTCGCGTAGGCCACCGACAGATCGAGCAGATGCTGCGCGGCGCCCACCTGCTCGCCGGCCAGCAGGGCCGAGCCGACCTGCAGGGCATGCGATATCACCCGAGCGGCCTCGTCGGGTCCGGCGAGTAGTCGCGCCGGGGCGTCCTGCAATGCGATATCGGCCTGCGGACGGGTCAGGTCCAGAGTGACCAACGGGGTGCGTGACACACCCTCGGCGTCGGCGTCGACTGCATACAACGACACCCCGCCGCCGCCACGCGCCGCGACGAGCAGCTCGTCGGCGGCGGCACCGTCCACGACGCGTGCGACGGTGCCGGTGAGTCGGTCGGTCCCCGAAACGGTGACGGCGGCCGGATCGAATGCGCCCGCCCGGTCGGGCACCGCGAACGCAGCGGTACGGGCCCCCTCGATCAGGGCGCCCAGCAGCTCGTCACGCGCGGCCCCTGCCGGTGCCGCCACCAGCGCCGGGATCGACAGGTAGACCGTCCCGAACAACGGCCCGGTGGCCAATGCCGCACCCAATTCCTCGACCGCGATGGCCTGGTCGACCAGCGTGCCGCCGAATCCGCCGTCGGATTCGGGCACCGTGAGGCCGAGCACGCCGAGCTCGGCGCCCAGCCGCCGCCAGACCGCGCGGTCGAACCGCGGCTCGCGCTCCATCTGTGCCCGGGCACTGGCCTCACCGAAGTTGTCCGCGGCGAACTTCCTTACCGCGGAACGTAACTGGTTCTGCTCATCGGTGAACACGAATTCACGATCCGTAAACTCCTCAGCCTTCTTGTCGGGCTGATCCGTAAACTCCTCAGCCACGCGGAATCTCCTTCCACGGCATGCCCGCATCAGCGCGCAGATCCCCGGGCAACCCCAGGATTCGTTCGGCCAGGATGTTGCGCATCACTTCCGATGTCCCGCCTTCGATGGTGTTGGCCTTGCTACGCAGGAAACGCTGCTGGACCGGACCCCGCCAGTCACCGTCGTCATCGCGTTCGAGCGCGTAGCTGTGGTACAGGATGCCCTCGGCGCCAAGCAGATCCATGCACCACGTGTAGATGTGCTGGTTGAGCTCGGCGCCCACGAGCTTGCCGATCGACCCCTCCGGGCCGGGGCCGCCGACGCTCGCGGTCGCCCGTGAGCGCTGCGCGGTGAGGCGCTGTGCTTCCGAGCGCAACCACAGTTGGGCCAATCGGTCGCGCAGCACCGGGGTCTGCAGGTCCGGGCGCGCCGCCCACAGCCCGACGGCCTCGGAGATGGTGCCCGCACCACGGCGCGATCCGCTACCGCCCAGCGCGCTGCGCTCGTTCATCAGTGTCGTCATCGCGACACCCCAACCGTTGCCTATCGCCCCGAGCCGGTGGGCATCCGGGATTCGGGCATCGGTGATGTAGACCTCGTTGAACTCGGCCTGCCCGGTGAGCTGTCGCAGCGGACGGGTCTCGACGCCCGGGGCGTGCATGTCCAGAACGAAGTAGGTGAGCCCCTTGTGCTTGGCGACCCCGGGATCGGTGCGGGCCAACAGCAGGCCCCAGCGCGCGCGATGCGCCAGGCTGGTCCACACCTTCTGGCCGTTGATCACCCACTCGTCACCATCGGGCACCGCCGAGGTGGCCAGGCCCGCCAGGTCCGATCCGGCGCCGGGCTCGGAGAACAGCTGGCACCAGATGTCCTCGGTGCTGGCCAGCGGCCGCAGCCAGAACCGCTTGAGTTCCTCGGATTGCGCGTGTTCGCGCACCGTCGGCGCGGCCATCCCGTAGCCCATCGGGTTCAACCCCAGCGGCATCGGCCCGCCGGCACCCTGCAGGACGGCGTCGGCGACGGCCTGCAGTCCCCGGGACACCCCCATGCCGCCCAGGCCCTCGGGGAAATGCACCCACGCCAGACCGGCGTCGTAACAGGCGGCAAGGAACTCCGGGATCGGCACCACCTTCGGGTCGTGCTCCTCGACGACTCGCCTGGCACGTTCGGCGACCCGTTCGGCATCTGCTGTCGCACTCATGCAGCCACCCTAGGCAAGAGTGATCGACGTCACGTATGCGGGTCTACCAACCGGTGGGGCAGGATGGCGTTCATGCATGTGACCGCGCACGCCACCGTCGACACCGATATCCAGAAGGTGTGGGACACCCTGACCGACCACCTGGGCATGGCCGGCTGGGGGCCCGGAATCAGCGTCACCCTGGGACGCCCCGGCGCTCCCGAGCCCAACGGACTCGGGGCCGTGCGCCGGATCAGCACACCCGGACCCGGACCGGATATCGTCGAAGAGGTCACCACCTTCGAGGCACCCCATGTCTTCGGCTACAAGGCGCTGTCGGGCACGCCGTTCCCCGGCTACACCGGCGAGGTCCGGCTGACCCCGTCCGGGACCGGGACGCAGATCGACTACACGATCGGCTCGACCGCCTCGTTCCCTCTCGTCAAGGCGCCGCTCGCGGTGGTCGGCCAAGTGCTGCTGCGCCTGCTGGTGCGCGCCGCGTCGCGCGCCTGACCGCGAGGCCGCTACCGGTTCGGCGGGCCGTTCACGCCGTAATCGAAGACGCGGGTGGCTTCTCCGACCGCGGCCGTGGCCGCGGTCATGTCCAGCGGCTGTAAGGCCACCTCGATGAACACCAGGCGATCGGTGTCCGCCGCAGCGGCGAGTGCGTCCCGTAGTTCGGAACGCGTGGTGCAGACCGCGGCCAACAGTCGGTCGTCGTGGATGCCGAATGCCCGTGGCACATCGGGGTAGGCCCAGTCGGCGACGTCGTTGTAGGCCGAGGTGGCCCCCAGGATCGATCGTTCGATGGTGTAGCCGCGATTGTTGAGCAGGAATATCACCGGCGCGAACCCGTGCCGGATGACCGAGGACAGTTCCTGCGCGGTCACCTGGAACGAACCGTCGCCGGTGCACAGCACATGCCGTCGGTCCGGGCGGGCGACCAGGGAACCGAACAGGGCGGGAAGCGCGTACCCGATTGAGCCCCAGCTCGATTGGTTGATATAGCTGACCCCTTCGGGCAGCGACATCCCGACGGTGTTCTGGGCGGAGGTGCCGGTTTCGGCGACCAGCACATCGCCGGCGCGTAGGAATCGTTGCAGTTGCCCGAAGAAGAATTCCTCGGTGAGTTCGCCACCGCCGGGCTCGTCGGCCCGGCCCCGCGCCGTGGTATGCCACCACCGCGGGCCGACGGTGGTATCGACCGAACCCAGAACCGCGTCGATGGTCGTGCCGTAATACACGGTGCTGTCCGATAATTGGGTGTACGTGGGCTCCAGCCGCACGACCGACCTGCCCGAGAAGTCCAGTGTGAAACACGCGGTGGTGACATCGGATCTGGTGAAGCCGCAGGTGATCACCAGATCACTGTCGTCGAAGATGGCCTGACCCGCGGCGCCGGGCAGCATGCCCTGGTACTGCTCGGCCGTGGGGTCGGCGTGGTGCACGGCGGGCAAGGTGCAGAAGTACGGAATGTCCAGCTGGGAACAGAATCGCTCGATCGCGGGCAACGCACCCCAACGCACGGCGGCCGCGTCGAAGACCACCACCGGCCGCCGCGCCCGGGACAACATCTCGGACAGCTGCCCGGCTGCGGCGAGAACTTCCCGGTGCGCCGGTTCGGCGTCACCGACGGTCAGTGCGTCCTCGGGTGTGGCGATGTCGACGTGGGTCAGATCCGAGGGCAACTCGAGGCGGACGGGACGACGTGACCGGAACGCCACCCGCAGGGCGTGGTCGATGACCTCGACCGCGTTGTCGGTCGAGATCGTCGCCGAGTACTCGGTGAACTCAGTGAACGCGCGGTGGACGTTGCGATAACCCCCGTCGAGCAGGCTGTGGTGCAACGACTTACGGTCACGTACCGCGTGCGCGGGCGGTGCGCCGGAGATATGGATCAGTGGGATGTGTTCGCAGTACGCGCCTGCCACCCCGTTGAGCGCGCTGAGGCAGCCCACGCCGTAGGTGGTGATCAGTACGCCCGGCCTTCCCGAGCGCGCATGGCCGTCGGCGGCATAGGCGGCATTGAGCTCGTTGCAGTTACCCATCCAGCGCATCGTCGGATGCGCCTCCAACTGCTCCAGGAACGACATGTTGTAGTCGCCCGGCACACCGAAGGCGTGTGTGGTGCCTACCTCGGCCAGCCGACGAAGTAGGAACTCCCCGATGTTCATCCGACACTCCTTGCGATGCTGCGGCCCGCGGCGCGGCCGGTGAACAGGCAGCCGCCGACGAATGTGCCCTCCAGGGAACGGTGGCCGTGGATCCCGCCTCCACCGAACCCGGAAACCTCCCCCGCGGCGTAGAGGCCCTCCAAAACGGTCCCGGTCTCGGTCAGCACTCGGCCCTGAAGATCGGTCTGCACCCCGCCCAACGTCTTCCGCGTCGTGATGTGCAGCTTGACCGCGATCAAGGGGCCGGCCTGCGGATCCAGGATGCGCCCCGGTTTGGCGACGCGGAAACGGTCGGGCCAGTAGCGGCGGGCGTTGTAGATCGCCGCGAACTGGGGATCCTTGCTGTAGCGGTTACCCACCTGGGAGTCGCGGGCGGTGACCTCACGTTCCAGGACAGCAGGGTCGACGGCCATCCGGGCGGCCAGTTCACCGATGGTGGTGGCCTGCACGAAATCAACTCCACGGTCCAGGAATTTCTCGGCGAAACCGCCCAATCGAGGACGCAGCAGACCGCGTATCACCGCCAACGGGTGTTTTCCGGTGATCGCCGGGTTCAGTTCCTGACCGGACATCGCGAACTCCTTGGCGAAGATCTCGGCGTTCATCACCAGCCACGAGTGGGTGTGGCCGGAGGCCATCACGTACCGGACGGCTCCCACGGTGTCGAAGTTCGGGTACAGCGGCGGAGGTAATCGGATGCCGCCGCCGTCGAGCCACAGCGCCGACGGGCCTGCGGTGACATGGATTCCGTGATTGGGCCAGACCGGATCGATGTTGGTGACGCCATCGGGATAGAACCAGAGCCGGTTCTCGTTGGCGATCTTCGCCCCGGCCCGTTTGGCGACGGCGATCATGGATCCGTCGACGTAGGCGGGGTTGCCGCAGAGCATGTCGTCGGGAAAGGTGCCGAAGCCCTCGGTGAACAGCTGCCGCACCATCGTCGGGCTGCCACCGACGCCGCCGGTCGCCAACAGCACAGCGCTTGCGGTGGCGCTGAATTCGCCCACCGCGGTCTCGCTCGAACGCGCGCCACGCCGATGTGGAGACGGCGCGAGCAGTGTTCCGTGGACACCGGTGATGCGGCCGCCGGTGGCGTCCAGACCGGTCACGCGGTGTCGGAACAGCCGGGTCACCAGGCCGCGCGCATGGGCGTCGAGCACCCGGCGGGCGAAGACATCGACCAGACCCGGGCCGGTGCCCCAGGTGATATGGAAGCGCGGCACGCTGTTTCCGGACCCGAGTGCGCCGTGCCCACCCCGTTCGGGCCAGCCCGGGAGCGGGAAGGCACGCCAACCCAGTCCGCGCAGCCAGCGGCGCTTCTCGCCGGCGGCGAAGTCGACATAGTGCGCGGCCCACTGCCGCGGCCAATGGTCATCGTCGCCGTCGGAGAACTGCGCCGAACCCAACCAGTCCTGCCACGCGAGATCGCGTGAATCCCGGATTCCACACATCCGCTGTTCGGGGGTGTCGACCATGAACAACCCTCCGAACGACCAGTAGGCCTGACCGCCGAAATCGACGGGACCCTCCTGGTCCAGCAGCAGAACGCGTCTGCCCGCCTCGACGAGCTCGTGGGTGGCCACCAGACCTGCCAGTCCGTGACCGACCACGATCACATCGGCGGACGGCGGCGTCATGGGGATACGGGTCTCCGGTCTGTTGTCTGTTCCCGGGACAGTACCGACCGCGATGCCCCGGTGCGGGTGGAACGCGACGCGCGCCTGTGCCACCCGCCCGCCGCTGCTGCCGGACCGGGTGTCTGCACCGACATAGGCTCGGGGCCAAGAGTGTGTCCGCCGACATTGTCGGTCGGGCCACGTCACCCGCATGGTGTTCTCGTGACGACCATCACAGCAACTCGACTCGCCAGGATTGCCACCGCCCTCGCCTCGGCACTCACGATCGTGGCTGCCACGGCCTGCTCTGCAGGCCTCGGCGGTCCGGCCTCGTCCCGCTCGGCCCAGGACGGTGTCATCCGGTTCACCTTCGCCCCAGACCCGATCTGGGACTACATGCATGACACCGGGGTCATCGACGAATGGGAACGCGACACCGGCTACTCCATCGAAACCAGCGCCACCTGGGACGAATTCGGGCTGTTCGCCGGTGGGCACGCCGACATCATCTCCTCGGCCTCCTTCGAGGTCCCGGCCCTTGAAGAGCAGACCCAGCGCGAGACCGTCATCATCGGTCGCTACAACGCCGAACGCAGCCGCATCCTGGTCCGTGCCGATGATCCCGCCCGGTCGTTGGAGGATCTGCGGGGTCGACGACTCGGTGTCTTCACCACTGTGTCGGGCACGTTGGTATGGAGTGCACTCGTGCAGCAGATGCACGGTATGAATCTCGTCGCCGCGGGTGAGCGCCCCAGCGATGTCGACATCGTGGTCGCCGATATCCAGAACCTGTCGAATCTGTTGGCACGCGGTGAGATCGATGCCTGTATCTGCTACCCCGATCTATCTGCTCGCGAACTGCGCGATGGTTCGGTGCGGGCACTTTATGACGGCAAGTCCTCGGCCGACCTCTTCGCCGAGCTGCAGGCACCTGGCCACGACGGTCCGATGGGCAACGTCTTCGTCGCCCGCAGGGACTGGGTGGACGGGCACCCCGGTGAGGTGGCCGCATTCCTGGACCTCTGGGACCGCGGACTCGCCGAATGGCGGGCGCACCGCGACGACATGATCGAGCAGTACCCGCAGCATTTCGCCGTCGCCTCGCCCGAAGACATCGAGTTCATGAAGGCCTATGTGGCCCAGCATGACTGGGTGGTAGATGAGGTCCGCTTCGATGCGCAATGGGCCGATGACGAGAGCTCGATCTTCGACCTGATGCGCACCACCGGAGTCATCGGTGACGACATCGTCGACCCGCAATTCCTGGCAACCGAAGGAGCCCCGCAGTGACCCAGACCGTCACCCGGGCGGTATCGCCCGCCGCCCGGCGTCCCGTACGCCTGCCGCCCCAGCATCGGCGTTGGCTGGTCTCCGGTCTAGCGCTGCTATGTGCGCTCGGTGTGTGGGCGCTTGCCGCGGTGATCGTCAACGATCCGATCCTGCCCAACCCCGCCGATGTGGCCGTCCGCGTGATCGATATCATCGCCTCCGGCGAGGCCTTCACCAACTTCGGCGCCAGCATCGTCAAGATCGCCGCAGGTTTCGCCATCGCGATGGTGGCCGGCCTACTCATCGGATTCGCCATGGGCCGTTCGCGATTCATGACCTCCTACTTCTCGCTGCCGCTGTTCGTGCTCGGCAATATGCCGGGCCTGACCTACGCGGTGTTCGGCCTGCTCATCTTCGGCGTCGGCGCCGGCGGCCCCATCGTCGTGTCCGCGTTGGTGGCCACCCCGTTCATCGCGATCAACGTCGCCGAGGGCGTGCGATCGGTGGACGGCAAGCTGCTCGCCATGTGTGGGGCCTTCGATCGCCGCCGCACCGACATCCTGCGCCACCTCTACCTTCCCGCCCTCACCACCTTCGTCTTCGCGGGTGTGCGGTACGGATTCGCCATGGCCTGGAAGGTCGAGGCGCTCACCGAGGTGTTCGGTGCCAGCAACGGCGTCGGCTTCATGATCCGCAAGGCCTACCAGGAGTTCCAGGTCGACGACATGCTCGCCTGGACCGCACTGTTCATCGTCACCATGGTGCTGATCGAGCGCGGCCTGGCCCACCTGGAAACCCGGTTCTTCGCATGGCGCAAGGAGATCGCATGACCACCATGACCGTCCGGCAGATGCGTGCCCACACCGGCTCGGCCGCAGCGATATTCGCCGCCATCGCCACCATCATCGGCGCCTGGCAGCTGGCCGTGGTGTTCGGCAACCGGGTGCCCTCGTTGGCCGACAGCATCGGCCGGCTCCGGTCCGAGGCCGCCATCGGCGAATTGTGGACCAATCTCGCCATCAGCATGAACCGCTTCCTGCTCGGGCTGGCCGCCGCGCTGATCGTCGGTGCGACGATAGGGGTGCTGATGGGCCTGTCCAGGGTCGTCGACCTGGCCTTCTCCGATCTGAATGCCGCGGCCCTGGCGATACCGGCGGTGATCTGGGCGCTGCTGACCACGATGTGGTTCGGCTTCGGCTGGTTGACGCCCGTGGTCACGGTGTTCCTGTCCGGGTTGCCGTTCGTGATCGTCAACATCGCCAAGGCGACCCGAGCGGTACCGGCCGACCTGGTGCTGATGGCGCGGGCTTTCGGGGTCTCCCGGACGACGGTGCTGCGTCAGATCGTCGTCCCCGCTGTCGCCGGATCCACGGTGGCCGCAGTCAGATTCGCCATCATGAGCGCCTGGAACGGCCTGCTGCTTGCCGAGTGGTTCGGCGCCACCTCCGGCGTCGGTTGGCGGTCCCGGTACTGGTATGACGCCAACCAACTCGACGGCTTCCTGGCCTGGGTGCTGGTCTTCATCCTGCTGCTCGTCATCGCCGATCTGGTGATCCTCGGACCCATCGAGCGCTACGCCACCCGCTGGCGCACAGTTTGACCACCCGACCGTACCGAAATTAAGGAAAAGCCATGGCTTCCATCGATATCCAGAATCTGGTCAAGGAGTACACCGACCGCCGTGGGAATGTCACCCGCGTCATCGACGGGGTAGATCTCACCATCTCGGGTGAGACATTCGTGTCCGTCGTCGGACCGTCGGGCAGCGGAAAGACCACACTGCTCAATATCGTCTCGGGAATCGAGACGCTCACCTCGGGCAGCGTGCGCCTGCGCTCGGGCTCCGACGACGCCAGGGTCGGTTATGTGTTCCAGGATCCCCGACTGCTGCCGTGGCGCACCGTGATGGCGAATCTGGGCTTCGTGCAGCACGAGCGTGCAGGCTGGCAGGAACGGGCCGAACACTATCTGGACCTGGTCGGACTGAGCCACTGCGGCAACAGGTTTCCCGCGCAGTTGTCGGGTGGCCAGCAGCAGCGGATCGGTATCGCCCGCGCGTTCGCTGTCGAACCCGATGTGTTGCTGATGGACGAGCCGTTCAGCCACCTCGACGCGATGACCTCGCGGACGCTGCGCGAGCATCTGGAACGGATCTGGCTGGAGTCCCGGCGCACCGTCATGTTCGTCACCCATGACGTCACCGAGGCGGTGCAGCTGTCCGATCGGATCGTGGTGCTCGCGCCGGGTGGACGCATCCACGAGGTCATCGACGTCGATCTGCCCAGACCCCGCAAAGCGTCCGACCCGGCGGTCGCGGTGCTGCAGGCCGAGGTGCTTGCCCGCTTCGAGGCTCTCGAGGCAATGGCAGCGGTCTGAGCAGTCGCACGGGCGAACTCAGTGCGTCAGGGCCCTGGTCACACCCGCCGCCACGACCTTCTTGGCCACCGGGTGCTTCTGCCGACGTGACTTCCCGCGATTGCGGCGGACCACCAGGAAGGCAATGACGGCCAGGCCGGCGACGGCGGCGATCGCGACACGGGAATCGGTCTTCTCGGTGACGACCTGCTTCACCTCATCGGTCTTCTCCGCGACGGCCTGCTTGGCATCCTGGGCCTTCTCGGTCACCGCCTCCTTGGCGTCCTCGGCCTTCTCGGTGACGGCCTGCGCCGCGTCCTCGGCCTTGTCGGCGACCGCGTCGAGCCCCTGCTTGACCTGTGCGGTCGCCTTGTCCGCGGCGCCGTCGGCCTTCAGGTCGTCATTGCCGACCAGATCGCCGGCGGTCTCCTTGGCGCGGCCGGCGAATTCCTCTGCCTTGTTCGTGATATCTGCCATGATGGGCGTCCTTTCTCGCTTCGTTGCTGACTGTTGGTCGTGACGAAGCGGTGAAAGCGCATGCATTTCGGCGGGTGAGGCTGCTCACAGCAGCCGAGGGGTTCAGGCGATCCGCGGGATCTCGGCGTTGATCCGGTCCAGCAGCGCCGGATAACGTTTGGCTTCCGGGTGGCCGCTCGGCTTGCCGCTGCTGATCACCGCCACCGACAATGCGCGCTGCGGATCGGCCCACACCGCGATATCGGTCAGCCCCGTATGCCCGAAGGCCCCGCCGGCATCCTTGCCGAACGGGCCGAACCGCTTGGACCCCAGCATGTAGCCGGTGCCCCAGCGCATCGGCTGTAAACCCGTCGCGAGATCCGGGCGCAGCCGGCGGGCTTCGGCCGTCGCCCGACGCAACGTGTCTGCCGCCAGCACCCGGTGCCCATCGAGTTCCCCACCGCGGACCAGGATCTCGGCGAACCGCGACAACTCGAATGCGTTCGAGACGGTGTTCGAGGACGGTATGACACCGGTGAGGAACTCGGGCGTGTTGGAGAACGGGATGATCTGTTGGGGAGTACCTCCGACGGCCATCTTGAATGCCTTGGCAATCGGCGCGGGCAACGGCTTGCCCGTCACATGGCTCGGTGCAACCAACGGGACATCCTGGGGAGCAACACCATAATTGGTCCAACGGAAACCGAGCGGATCGAGGATCTCCTCGGCGAGGATATCGCGGATGCCGCGTCCGGTGGCCGCCGAGATGATCTCACGCATCAGCGGACCCCACGTCACACCGTGGTAGATGTGGACCAGACCGGGCCGGTACACCGGCTTCATCCGGCTGAGCATCTCGCGCGCGTACTCGCTGTCGTCCATCCGCTTCAGATCGGGCCGCGGCCCGGTGGCGAACGGGATGCCGGCGCTGTGGGTAAGCGCATGCCGAATGGTGGTGCGGTCCTTGCCATGACTGGTGTAGTCGGGCAGGTAGTCACACACGCGATCCTCGAGGGAGAAGGCGCCGCGTTCGACCAGCATGTGGGTCACGGTGGTGGTGATCGCCTTGGCGGCGGAGTACACGCAGTACGGCGTATCGGTGCGCACCGGGATGCGCTCGGCGTCGGCGGGATCGTGCGGCCCGTTCCCCCAGGCGTGTCCGATGGCGCGATTGAGGATGACCTTGGAGTTGCGTCGCAGGCAGACCTGGATGGCCGGGTGCATACCGGCCTGGTACCAGTACGTGGCAGCATCCCAGATCCGTTCCACGGCAGCGGAATCGACCTCGCCGGTATCCTCGATGCCCCGATCGGTGATCGCGTCGAGGTCGTCGGGAACCCGGATGCGGCCCTCGCGATCGCTCACGGCGCGTCCTTGCGCAGCACAGCGGACAGGTGGTGCTGCAGCGGTTGGCCGACGGCGGCCATCTGAACGGTGTAGCTCAGCTCCTCACCGCGAAGTGTGAAGGTGCGGGCCATGGCGCTGACATCCTTGGCCGAGGACGACCGTCCGATGGTGGAGAGCATCGTCATGGTCAGTGCACCGTCGTCGCCGATCTGCAATGACCCCTCCATCACCTCGACGATGCCGGTGGGGTGCGCCAACACCCATTCGACCCGGCCGGGCTCGGGTATCCGGATGTAACCCGTCTCGGCGTGCAGCGGTCGTCCGTCGGCGCGTGAACGGGTGTGCTGGTTATAGGACAGGAACGGTTTCCCGACGTGACCGAAGGTGATCGACTCCTGATACTCGAAAGACGGAATCGTGGGGTACTCGCCCGCGCCGGGCCCGGCCCAGATACCCAGCAGAGGCTCCAGGACCGTCATCGCGGGATGCAGGTCGACCATGCTCGTCACCCTACGTCGTGATCTACTTGCGCCGATATGAGCCAGCATGATCAGTCCCTCGTCGCACCCATCCAGCGCCCGCACCCGACCCGCTCGGACAAGGCTCTCTACCCGGTGACCGGGCTGGCCATCGCCCGATACGGTGACGTCGACGCCAACGGACACGTGAACAACCTTGCCCTGGAGTCACTGCACGAGACCGCGCGTGCGGAGTTCAACGAGCAGATCTTCCCCGACATCTACCAGCCGGCATCGCGCACGGTCCGGCTGGTATCGGCCAGCAACGTCGTGCACTTTCTTGCCGAGGTGCACTGGCCGGCGACCATCGAGACCGGGCTGGGTATCGGCAAGCTCGGCCGCACGTCCTACGTGGCGTCCACCGCCCTGTTCGTCGGCCAGACCTGCGTCAGCCTGTGCGACACCGTGCTGGTGATGCTCGATGACGACGGGCCCACCCCGATCCCCGACGAGGCGCGCGAACGACTCGGCGGATACCTGCTGGCCTGAAACACCGCCTGAAACGTCGATGGTCGTGCACCCGGTTGGGTGCACGACCATCGATGTGTGTGGGTTCCTAGAGTGCGGCGTCGGCCTCGCTGAGCGCGGCATCCAGGATGGCCAGGCCCTCGCGGACCTCGTCATCGCTGATGTTGCAGGCCGGAACGGCATGGATGCGGTTGAAGTTCGCGAACGGCAGCAGTCCGCCGGACTTGCATGCCGCGATGACCGCGTTCATGGCCGGGCTCGATCCGCCGTAGGGCGCCAACGGTTCCCGCGTCTGCTGATCGGCCACCAGCTCGACGGCCCAGAACACGCCGAGGCCGCGCACCTCGCCGACACAGCGGTGTTTGGCCGCCAGGTCGTGCAGGCCGGGACCGAGCACGTCGGCGCCGATGCGCTTGGCATTGGCCACCATTGCCTCGTCCTCCATCGTGTTGATGGTCGCGACCGCGGCCGCGCAGGCCAGCGGATGGCCGGAGTAGGTCAGCCCACCGGGGTAGGCGCGGTCGGCGAATGTCGCGGCGATCTTCTCGCTGATCGCGACGCCACCCAGCGGGACGTACCCCGAGGTGACACCCTTGGCGAAGGTGATCAGATCCGGTGTCACGTCGAAGTTCTGGATGGCGAACCACTCGCCGGTACGGCCGAATCCGGCCATCACCTCGTCGGCGATCATGACGATGCCGTACTTGTCACAGATCTCCCGCACACCGGCCATGTAGCCGGGGGGCGGCACCATGATGCCCGCGGTGCCCGGCACCGACTCGAGGATGATCGCGGCGAACGACGTCGCCCCCTCGTGCTGGATGAGGCGCTCCAGGTAGTCCAGCGCGCGCTCGGATTCCTGCTGCTCGTTCTCGGCGTGGAACGACGAGCGGTACAGGAACGGTCCGTTGAAGTGCACGACGCCGGCGCTGGCGTAATCGTTGGGGTAACGACGTGGGTCACCGGTCAGATTGATGGCCGTGTCGGTGCCGCCGTGGTACGAGCGGTAGCGCGAGAGCACCTTGTACCGGCCGGTGTGCAGCCGGGCCATCCGCACGGCGTGCTCGACGGCGTCGGCACCACCGTTGGTGAAGAAGATCTTGTTCAGATCGCCGGGCGTGCGCTCGGCGATCAGGCGGGCGGCCTCCGAGCGTGCGTCGTTGGCGTGCTGGGGTGCGATGGTGCACAGCTTGGCGGCCTGGGCCTGGATCGCCTCGACGACCTTCGGATGCTGATGCCCGATGTTGGTGAAGACCAGCTGGCCGGAGAAGTCGAGCAGCTTGTTGCCCGCACCGTCCCAGACATAGGAGCCCTCCGACGCGACGATCGTCATCGGCTTGATCTGTGCCTGCGCGGACCAGGAGTGGAACACGTGGGCGCGGTCGAGTTCATAGGTGCGGGCGGCTTCGGCGCGGGCCTCGTCGACGGTCAGACCGTTCGGCAGAGTCGCGATGTCAGGGGTGGTCGTCATAGGTCCATCTTTCACTCAGTGCGGCGGCAGCGGGTAACGGATTACCCGGCGAGCGTGCGCGGACTCCCGTCCGCGAGGGGCGTGTTGGGGTGCAGACACGCACGCTCGCCGGGAAGGGATCAGGCGTTCTCGGGGAAGCCGAGGTTGATGCCGCCGTGGGAGGGGTCCAGCCAGCGGGTGGTGATGGCTTTGGTGCGGGTGTAGAAGTGGACGCCTTCCATGCCGTGGGCGTGGGAGTCGCCGAAGAGGGAGGCTTTCCAGCCGCCGAAGCTGTAGTAGGCCATGGGGACGGGGATGGGGACGTTGATGCCGACCATGCCGACTTCGACTTCGTTTTGGAAGCGTCGGGCGGCGCCGCCGTCGTTGGTGAAGATGGCGGTGCCGTTGCCGTAGGGGTTGGTGTTGATGAGTTGTAGGGCTTGGTCGTAGGTGTCCACGCGTAGGACGGAGAGGACGGGGCCGAAGATTTCGTCGGTGTAGACGCTCATGTCGGGGGTGACGTTGTCGAGCAGGGTGGGGCCCAGCCAGAAGCCGTCTGCTCCACCGTCGGCTTGTACCTGGCGGCCGTCGACGACGACTTTGGCGCCGTCGGCTTCGCCGGCGTCGATGTAGGAGGCGACCTTGTCGCGGTGGGCTTTGGTGACCAGGGGGCCCATGTCGGTGTTTTTGGTGCCGTCGCCGATTTTCAGGCCGGTGGTGCGTTCGGCGATTTTGGCGACGAGGTCGTCGGCGATGGGGCCGACGGCGACGGCTGCGGAGATGGCCATGCAGCGTTCCCCGGCGGAGCCGAAGCCGGCGTTGACCATGGCGTCGGCGGCCAGGTCGAGGTCGGCGTCGGGGAGGATGACGGCGTGGTTTTTGGCTCCGCCGAGGGCTTGGACGCGTTTGCCGGTGGCGGTGGCGGTGGCGTAGACGTATTGGGCGATGGGGGTGGACCCGACGAAGGACACGGCCTTGATGGCGGGGTTGGTCAGGATTTCGTCGACGGCGGTTTTGTCGCCTTGTAGGACGTTGAACACGCCGTCGGGCAGGCCGGCTTCTTTCCAGAGGTTGGCCAGCCACAGGGAGGCGGAGGGGTCTTTTTCGGAGGGTTTGAGCACGATGGTGTTGCCGGCGGCGATGGCCAGGGGGAAGAACCACATGGGGACCATGGCGGGGAAGTTGAACGGGGAGATGATCCCGACCGGGCCAAGGGGTTGCAGGATGTTGTGGACGTCGACCTTGGTGGAGGCGTTTTCGGTGTAGCCGCCTTTGAGCAGGTGGGGGATGCCGCAGGCGAATTCGACGACTTCTTGGCCGCGGGCTACTTCGCCGAGGGCGTCGGAGACGACCTTGCCGTGTTCGCTGGTGATGATTTCGGCGAGTTCGCCTTTGCGGGCGTTGAGGAGTTCGCGGAAGGTGAACAGCACCTGGGTGCGTTTGGCCAGGGAGGTGTCGCGCCAGGCGGGGAATGCGGCGGCGGCGGCGGCGATGACGGTCTGTGCGTCGGCGACCGAGGCCAACGCGACCTGGCCGGTCACCGCGCCCGAGGCGGGGTTCGTCACGGGGGCGGTCTGCCCCGAGGTGCCTTCGAAGAAGGTGCCGTTGAGCCAGTGCTGAATGGTGGCCTGCATCGCGATGCGCTCACTTTCTGTGGGTGGTGAGTCCAGTGTGGGACCCAGCGCATAGTCCGATCTGGACAAACTGTCTCTAATTTCGGCTATGTAGTTACAGTGTGTAAATGAAGCTGACCGTTGCCGACGTCATCGGTCTACCGGTGCTGCAGCGCGGTGAACCCGAGGTGCTCAGCGCGCGCCGGTTCGACGAACCGATCCGGTGGGTGCACGTCAGTGATATCGCCGACCTGTCCGCCCTGGTGGAGGGCGGCGAGCTGGTGCTGACCACCGGTGCCGCCCTCCGTGCCGACCCGCGGCGCTACCTGCAGGGGATGGCCGCCGCCGGTGTGCTCGGCGTCGTCGTCGAACTCGGCGAGGCCGCGCTGCCGCCCGATGCCGGGCGCTACGCCGAGGAGTTCGGACTGGCCCTGGTCGCGCTGCACCGCGAGGTGCGGTTCGTCGAGATCACCGAGGCGGTGCACCGGATGATCGTCACCGATCAGTTCGACCGGGTCGACTTCGACCGGCGCGTGCACGAGACGTTCACCGACCTGAGCATGAAGCGCGCCTCGCTGGAGGGCATCGTCGAGGCCGCGGCAGGCATGCTCGAGGAACCGGTCGTCCTCGAAGATCTGGCGCATCGCGTGCTGGCGGTGGCCGGCGTCCCCGGCGGCGGGCCCACCGCCGTGTTGCTGCGGGACTGGGAGCAGCGATCCCGTCGTACCGCCGAGGCCGAACACTGGACCACGACCGCGGTCGGTCCACGCACCCAGGAGTGGGGACGCCTGATCGTGCCGCGCCGATCCGCCGACGCATCACGCGCCCGGATGGTGCTGGAGCGCGCCGGGGTGGCGCTGGCGCTGCATCGGATGATCGAGCGCGACCGCTCCGGGCTCACCCACCAGGCCCAGACCGGACTGATCGACGACGTGCTGCGCAGCCGCATCACCGACGAGTCCGAGGTCGCGGCCCGGGCGCACGCACTGGGCCTGCGGTCCAGCGCCAGGTACGTGCCCGCTGCGGTGCGCATCGACCGACCTCACCCGGCCGCGGATCCCGTTGTCGGGCAACGTCACAACATCTCGCTGCTGGATACCGTCATGCATGCGGTGAACGCCTCCGGACATACCGGACTGTTCTCCGTGCGACGCGCCGGTGAGATCTGGATGGTGTTGTCGCTGAGCGTCACCCAGCCGGCGGACAGTGCGCTGAGCGCGCTGGGTACCGAGCTGCGCCGCGAGATCCGCCGGGTCGAGGGCGTACCGGACAGCGCACTGGCAGTAGGGGATTCGGTCCACCGGGTGATCGATGCGATATATGGGATGGGGGAGGCCGCCCACATCGCCGAGGTCGCGCTGGCCATGAACGAGGCGCACCGTCCGTACTACCGCGCCGCCGACGTCCGGTTGCGCGGACTGATCGCGCTGCTGCGCAGCGACCACCGCGTGCAGGCGTTCGCCGAGAGCGAGCTCAAGGCGCTGCTGGCCGGCGATCAGGCCAATATCGTTGTGCTCGGCGAGTATCTGCGGTTGGCAGGCAACAAGGCGGCGGTGGCCGCGCGACTGCACATCAGCAGGCCCGCGCTGTACAAGAAGCTCGCCGCGATCGAGGCCGCCCTCGGCGTCGACCTCGACGACGGTGAGTCACGCACCTCGCTGCACGTCGCGCTGATGGTGCTCGACGCTCAGCGCTTGCGCCGCCCCGTCGAGATCAGCACCGAACCGGCCCACGCCGAGATCGTCGATCCCTACACCTGAGGACGGCCACCCGATGACGGCATGGGCACGGGCGACATACTGTTGCCGATGATGTCGCACACCGCGCCAGCAGAGGAGCACAGCCGTGTCGGATGACGATCTCGCGGATTTCGACCACACCGAGTTCACCCATGACGGTAAGACCCGCACGGTGTTCCGTAAGGGCAGCGGTCCCGCGGTCATCGTGATCGCCGAGATGCCCGGCATCACCCCCAAGGTCGCGGCCTTCGCGCGGCAGGTCGCCGAGCTGGGCTGCACCGCCGTGCTGCCCCATCTGTTCGGGGTGCCGGGCCGAGACCCCAACGCGAGCAAGCTGGCCGGGGTGAAGGCGCTGGCCACCTCGATGGTGCCGGCCTGCATCAGCAAGGAGTTCACCACCTGGGCCACCGGCCGCACGTCACCGGTCGTCGGCTGGTTGCGCGCGCTGGCCCGTGCCGAGCACACGCGCTGCGGCGGTCCTGGGGTCGGAGCGGTGGGCATGTGCTTCACCGGCGGCTACGCCCTGGCGATGGCCACCGACGAGATCCTGCTCGCACCGGTGCTGTCCCAGCCGTCGATGCCGATAGCCCTGACCGCCGCCCAGAAGAACTCCATCGACATCTCGCCCGCCGACCTGGAGATCGTGAAGGGACGGTGCGCCCGGGGTCTGAAGGTGCTCGGGCTGCGCTTCGACTCCGACACGATGGTGCCCGCGCAACGATTCGATTTCCTGCGTGAACAACTCGGCGACGGATTCATCGCAGTGGAACTCAGCGGCTCGGACGCCAATCCCGACGCGATGATGTCGGCCCATTCGGTTCTCACCGAGCATCTGATCGACAAGTCGGGCACCCCGACACGGGCAGCACTGGACCAGGTGCTCGAGCTGTTCCGGAGCAGGCTGCTGGTCGGCTGAGCCGGGCGGACCGTCAGGCCGAGCGCTCGATCTCCGGCCGGTCGTCGGGATCATCGCCGTCGGTACTGGCCAACGCGGGGGACAGCAGCAGCCGGAACTGGTTCCCGCCGGACTTGCGCGCCTCGTACATCGCCCCGGTGCCGATGGTCAGCAACTCGTCGAGCACGTCATGGGAGGCCTGCTCGGTCAGCGGCTTGAGCGGAGTGCTGACCACGCCGAGACTGGCGGTCAGCTGATACGGCGCCGACTTGATGGTGCCGAGGATGCGCTCGGCCAGCGGGGTCGGGTCGGGGGTGGTGAACACGTCGGCGACCAGATATTCCGCATCACCCTGGTGGCCGATCACCGCGTCGCCACGCACCGTCTCACGCAGACGCTGCCCGATGGCGACCCTGGCACGGTTACCACCCGTCTTGCCGGACATCGCGGTCAGCAGCGAAAAGCTGTCCAGATTCACCACGATCAGGATCAGGTACCGGTCGTCATGGCGACTGCGGGATCCGATCAGCGTCGCAACGCTGTCGTAGAAGGCATCGCGATTGAGTAGACCGGTCAGCGGTTCGATCTCACCGTGCGGCTTCTCCGACCCGATGAGCCGCAGGACCAATTCGCAGGCGAAGACCATGAAGGCATTGATCAGCACCACGAACACGACGCTGGCCACCGCAAGGCCGTAGTCGATGGACACCAGCCGCCAGGCCAGCACGATCAGGGTCGCCAACTGGACCACCCAGACCCCGAGGAGCCATCTCCGCGAATGGAAGATGACGGCGTACCCGGTGGTCACGGTGAAAGCGACCGAGCCGAGCAACCCGAGCACCGGGTCGGGATCGGAGACGCACGTCGCGGCGATGAGCACGGTCCCGGCGACCAGACACACCTGGGATTGCCACCTGGGCGGCCAGTCCGACCGCGACCACATGAGCACCATCGCGGTGCACACCACCAAGAGCACGACCGCCAGTGCGAACCGGAAGGAATGTTGCAGCCCCGAGCTCATCGCCGTCACCAGCACCGAGATGACACCCAGGGAGCCGATGAGCGCGGCGACGACGCGCGAGGTGGGCACCTGAAGATCTCTGGCGGCCAGATATGCGGTCAGCCAGTCATAATGATCGCGCTGGTCACGCCCGTGAAGCATAGCGAACGGTACCAAAATTCAGCGCGGCTAACCTGACGTCTATGGCCTTCTCATGGAACCCTGCTCGGCTCGGCGATATGACCGGACAGACGGTGATGGTGACCGGAGCCACCAACGGCGTCGGGCTGGCGACCGCGGCGGCTCTGGCCGGCGCCGGCGCACATGTGGTGATGGCGGTGCGCAACACCGAACTCGGCGCTCGACGCGCCGAGGAGATCGGGGGCCGAACCTCGGTGGTCCGACTCGATCTCGCCGACCTGTCGTCGGTGCGGGGCTTTCCGGCCCGCCTCGGCGAGGCAGGAATCGACGGCCTCGACATCCTGATCAACAACGCGGGCGCGCTGTTCCAGCACCGCACCGAGACCGCGGATGGGTTCGAGGCGACCATCGCGACCAACCTGCTCGGGCCGTTCGCGCTGACCAACCTGCTGCTCGACCGTGTGCGGTCGCAGATCATCAACGTAGGTTCCCAGGCACACGAGTCGGCGACCCTGCGGCTGTCGGACATGCACCTGCGCACCGACAAGTGGACCGTGATGGGCGCCTACGCGGCGTCCAAACTCGCCGTCATGCTGTGGGGCCTGGAGCTCGACCGCCGGCTGCGCGAGGCCGGATCGCCGATCACCAGCCAGCTCACCCACCCGGGCTGGGTCGACTCCAATCTTCCTGCGCTGTCGGACACCCCGGTGATGAGGCTCGTGGCCCGCGGCGTGAAGCTGGTGGCCGGCCCACTGGCCAACGACGCCGCGGCCGGGGCGGCGACCACGCTGTACTGCATCACCGAGCCGATCCCGCCGGGCAGCTATGTCGGGGTGGACGGTCGATTCGGGCTCAAGGGGGTGCCGGTGCTCATCGGCCGATCGGTGCAAGCCTGTGACTACGCCGCCGCAGCGCGGCTGGTCCAGTTCGCCGAACAGGAGACGGGTACCACCCTCGCCATCCGTTAGCGCACCGATAACGGTGCCGTCACCTGCCGATGCCACAGTGGTGGCCGTGACGGCCGAAACGGTGCCCGGCGGTCGGGTGGGACGTTTCCACCGGTTCTGTGCGGCAGTCGTCGGTCGGCTCCCTTGGGGGTTGAGTTCGGTTGTCGCGCCGACCTTTCTGGGGTTCGCGTTGATCGCGGGATTCACCTTCAGCATCGACATGGCCCTGCTCACCCTGCTCTACAGCGGCGTGGGCGCGCCGCTGCCGGTGGCGTTGACGGTCGGCTATGTCTGCGCGTTCGCGCTGGCCTACTTCCTCAACCGCACGCTGAACTTCCGCTCCCACGCCACCGTCGGTCCACAGCTGGCGGTCTATGCGGCGGTGGTGGCGATCAACTACCTGTTGTTCATCGTCGCGCTGCCGACCTCGTTGGTCACCGCGGGACTGCAGTACCACCTGGCGCGATTATCGGCAGGCTGCTGCGAGGCCGTCTTCATGTACGGCGCGATGCGATGGGTGGTGTTTCGCCGCTGAGACGGCGGTTCCGGGCGCAGAATGAGCGCCATGACCCTGGGGCGTAGGCGGATGGTGGCCGGGAGTGCGATGGCGGTCGGCGCGCTGGGCGCGGCCGCGGCATGTGGATCCGCGGACACTCCTTCGGCTGCCCCGCAGACGCCCGGTGAGCCGGCCGAGAACACCGAATTGGCCAAGACCGCCGATGTGCCGGTCGGATCGGCACTCGTCGTCGACGACATCGTGCTGACCCAGGAACAACCCGGTCGGATCAGGGGTTTCTCGACGGTGTGCCCGCATGCTGGTTGCGCCGTGTCCAAGGTGACCGGTGCGGAGTTGATCTGTCCCTGTCACGGAAGCAGCTTCGGTCTCGACGGCGCGGTGATCACGGGCCCGGCCCACGGACCGCTCACCCCGGTGGATGTCGTCGTGCGGGGCGATTCGGTCGTCAGGGGGTGAAACGTCGTTACCATCAGCGCCTGTGACAGACGATGCGGGCGACCGGGCCGGCGCCGAGGTGCCGGTTCCCTGGTACGAGGAATCCTGGGCGATCGTCAGCGCCGGGGTGGCCGGCGTGCTGGCCATCGGCGTGTTGATCTACGCGGTGCTGAACACCGCGGAGAGCTCGGTCGATCCCACCGGCGGACCCCAGGTGTACCCGGACACCAGCGTCTCCCGCAGCACTTCACCGACGACTTCACCGACGACGACTTCACCGACGACGACTTCACCGACGACGACGTCGCGGACGACGTCTCGCACCACCACAAGCACGGCGACCACCACGAGCCCGACGACCACTACAAGCACGACAGACGAGACCACGAGTACCACGACCAGCACCACCGACGAGAGCACGAGCGTCAGCACCGGCCCCACCGACGAGACCACCTCGGCGGAGAACCCGTTCTTCGTCGACCCCTTCCAGACGACGGCAGCAACGACCACCACGACCGCCGGCGAGGGGTAACCGGACAGGGTTCGATTCGCTCAGGACGGGAACGTCTGACAGAATCGGCCGCGAGGGGAGTACTCCTGCGCTGCGGTGTCGTCATCACGTCGTTCACATTCGGACGACCGGTGCCGCGGGCCCGCGTCACGTTGCGCAGGCGGAAGAGACCTCGGCCGTTTTGTCGACGACCGGAGGTCTTGAATAGATGAACGTGTCCACCCTCGAGTGGGGCATCACCCTCGCCGTCACACTGGGCGTCCTGCTCGTGGACATCCTCGTGTTCGGCCGCCGGCCACATGAGCCGTCCACCCGGGAAACCTCGATCGCGCTGACGTTCTACGTCGGCCTCGCGATCGCCTTCGGCATCTGGACCTGGACGTTCCACGGCAGCCAGTACGGTGTCGAATTCTTTGCCGGATGGCTCACCGAATACAGCCTCTCGGTGGACAACCTGTTCATCTTCTTGATCATCATGGCCAGCTTCAAGGTGCCGCGGATCTACCAGCAACAGGCGTTGCTCGTCGGAATCATCCTGGCGCTGATCTTCCGCGGCATCTTCATCGCCCTGGGTGCGGTCGCCATCGAACGGTTCTCGTGGGTGTTCTACATCTTCGGCGCGTTCCTCATCTACACCGCCATCAAACTGGCCAAGGACACCGATCACGATGACGACGGTGAGAACGGTGTGGTGCGGTTCGCGCGCAACTACCTGAACACCACCGACAAATGGCACGGGCTCAAGCTCACCGTCAAGGAGAACTCCAAGCGCGTCATCACCCCGATGTTCCTGGTGATCATCGCGCTGGGCACCACCGACCTGCTGTTCGCGCTGGACTCGATCCCGGCCATCTACGGTTTGACCCAGGAGCCCTACCTGGTCTTCACCGCCAACGTGTTCGCACTGATGGGTCTGCGCCAGCTCTACTTCCTGCTCGGTGATCTGCTCAAGCGGCTGGTCTACCTGTCCCAGGGGCTTTCGTTCATCCTCGGCTTCATCGGCGTGAAGTTGGTGCTGCACGCCCTGCACGAGAACGAGCTGCCGTTCATCAACGGTGGCGAGCCCGTGCACGTACCGACCATCCCGACGCTGGCCAGCCTCGGCGTCATCATCGTCACGCTCGTCATCACCACGGTCGCCAGCCTGTACAAGACCAGGGTCGTCGACAAGAAGGTCGACAAGACGAGCGGTGAGCCCTCCGAGCAGAAAACGGATTAAGCCGTTCGGACGACCCGCGATCCGCCGCTCAGCAAACTTTCTCGGAGTAGCATCCGGCGAAATCGTTGTTCCGAGCGAGCGGAGCCGGGTTGTCCAGAACACATGTCGTGGGGCTGGCCTCGGTGCTGACCCTGGCGGTCGGACTGTCGCAGGCCGCCCCGGTGCTCGCGGGCAGCACCTACTACCTGGAGGGCACCCGGATCGGGAACACCACCGGGCACCAGTCACCGCAGGATTTCGTCACCGATATGTACACCGGCGCCGGGCTGGGCGGGCCAGGTGATTTCCGGCAGGTGGACTACCCCGCGGCCATCGGACCCTTCTCCTCCGGTGGCCTGCAGGACCCGACCTGGAACACCTCGGTCGGGCGTGGGGTGGCCAACCTCGGCGAGCTGCCGGTCTCCGGTGACACGGTGTTCGGCTACTCGCAGGGCGCGGTGGTCGCCTCCGCCTACAAGGGCGGCCACCAGGCCAACGGTGTCAACTACGTCCTCGTCGAGAATCCGGGGCGGCCCAACGGCGGGATCATGGCGCGGTTCGGCGGCCTGTACGTGCCACTGCTGGACATCACCTTCAGCGGTCCGACACCGGTGGTGCGCGACCCGCAACCCGGGACCGGGGCCACGGTGGACATCGCCCGCCAATACGACGGGTGGGCGGACTTCCCGACCTATCCGCTGAACGTGCTGGCCACCGCCAACGCGATCCTCGGCATCATCTATCTGCACGGCGGAACCCAGGATCTCGACGCGACGGCGCTGTCGCGCATCGACACCGGCGACCCGCGCTACCACCAGCAGCACGGCGACACCACCTACTACCTGATCCCGACCGAACGCCTGCCGCTGCTGACGCCCCTTCGCGGGATACTGCCGGATCTGCTGCTCGACGCCATCGAGCGGCCGCTGCGGGCACTGGTCGAACTGGGATACGACCGCTCCGACTACAGCAAACCGACCGGAGCTGCGCTCCTTCCGCCGCTCGGCGCGATCTTCGCACCGCAGGCCCCGGCACGGCCGGCACCGGCAGCACCCGAGCCGAAACCGGTGGCCGAGGCCACCGTCGTGGATTCGTCGGCCCCGATCGTCGAGCACACCCGCGGACCGCGGGCCGGGTTCGGCGCGCGGGTGAACACGGCCGGGCGCGAGACCGAATCACTCGATGCCGCCGATATTGCCGATATTGCCGATCCGACAGACCCCGCGGACCCCACCGGCCTTGCCGACGTTGCAGGCCACGAGACGGATCACGAGGGGGATCACGAGGAAGATCACGGTATCGAGGTGCGCACGCCGCAAGGACCCGAGCCCACATCGAGCGGGCCGGCGGGAGCGGACACGGCACCGGAGCTGCCCACCGAAGAGCACTAGCGGCGGCCCGGGCGTCGGCGGTCGTCACCACCTAGGGTGGTGGCGTGACGATGAGGCCGCGCCGGTGATCGACCAGCTGCTCGTCGTCGTGTTCGCATTGTGCGCAGCGATTTTCGCCGCCATCGGCATCGTGGTGCGGCAGCGCGCGACGCTCGACGTACCCGAGGAACACGGTGTCAGCACCGTCATGTTCGCGACCCTGCTGCGACGTCCACTGTGGTGGGCCGGGACGGCCGCGGCTGTGGCCGGGTTCGTCTTCCAGGCGTTGGCGCTGGACAACGGATCGCTCATCGTCGTCCAACCCCTGCTGGTGTCGGCGCTGTTGTTCGCCCTCCCGCTCAGCGCCCGGTTGGCGCACCGGCGGGTGACACGCGGGGCCTGGTTGTGGGCACTGCTGCTCACCGCATCCCTGGCGGTATTCGTCCCGCTGGCCCACCCGCGCGTCAACGAACAGGTGGCTCCGGCGCCGACGGTGGCTTTCGTCATCACCATCTGCTCGGTGCTGGTGATCGGGTGCGTGGTGTTCGCGGTACGCCATACCGGCTGGAAACGTGCGGTGCCGTTGGCGGTCGCGGTCGGCGTGATGTTCGGTCTGGTCGCGGTGCTGACCAAGATTCTGATGTTCATGCTGGACCGCGGAAGTGCCGTCGCGGTGTTGGCGACCCCGGTGCCCTACGCTCTGGTCGCGCTGGGCGTACTCGCCACCCTGCTGCAGCAGTCGGCGTTCCACGCCGGATCGCTGCAGACGTCGGTCCCGACCATGGTTGTCGTCGAACCGATCGCCGCGGTGTTGTTCGGCGTGTTCCTCCTCGGCGAAACCCTAAACGCGAACCGCTGGGAGTCGGTGGTGCTTACCATCGCCGTCCTGGCCATGACCGCGGCCACCATCGCGCTGGGGCGTGACGAGGGCGCCTACGAGGAACGGTTGGAAGCCCAGGCACACCGGTCCTGACAGCCGTTTGGCAGGAAATCCGCAGGTTGTGGCGTTGGGGCATATCTTTAGTTTTGCTAACGTTGTACGCGTTGGTCGGTGAGGACGATGAGGTCCCCGGCCGTTGCAATACGTCGTGAGTAGATCCGAGGAAGTGTGATGTTCGCCGAAAATCTTGATGACCAGCAGCGCCTGGCCGACCTGTACGCCACCGATCCCGAGTTCGCCGCCGCGGCACCAGACCCCGCCATCGCCGACGCCGTCGCCGCTCCCGAGATGCGCCTGCCCGAGATCATCCGCACCGTCCTGACCGGATACGCCGAGCGGTCCGCGCTCGGCAGCCGTGCGGTCCAACTTGTCACCGATGAAGCCACCGGACGCACCCGTGCCGAGCTGCTCGGCCACTTCGAGACCATCACCTACGGACAGCTGTGGGACCGCGTCCGTGCCGTCACCAATGCCTGGTCCGACACCGTGCGCCCGGGTGACCGCGTGGCCATTCTCGGTTTCGGCAGCGTCGACTTCACGGTCGTCGACATCGCCCTGACCCAGCTCGGGGCGGTCTCGGTCCCGCTGCAGACCAGTGCGACGGCCGCCGCCCTTGCCCCGATCGTCGCCGAGACCGAACCGGCGCTGATCGCCTCGGATGTGAACCACCTCGATGACGCCGTGACGCTGGCGCTGGAGTCCGGTGTGGCGACCGTGGTGGTCTTCGATCAGAACCCCGCCGTCGACGACGACCGCGAGGCCGTCGCCGCCGCCACGGCCCGGCTCGACGGGCAGGCCCTGGTGACCCTCGACGAGGTGATCGCCGCCGGAGCCGAACGCCCGGACGTCGCGATCCCGGCGCAGGAGGGTGATCCGCTCTCGCTGCTGATCTACACCTCCGGCAGCACCGGCGCCCCCAAGGGCGCCATGTACCCGCAGGGCAAGGTTGCCGACATCTGGCGACCGGCCATCAACTCGCACTGGGATGCCCGCCAGGGGCACGTTCCGGCGATCGTGCTGAGCTTCATGCCGATGAGCCACGTCATGGGACGCGGCATCCTCTACGCCTCACTGGCCAGTGGTGGCGTCGTCAATTTCGCCGCCCGAGCCGACCTGTCCACACTGCTGGAGGATCTGGCCCTGACACGCCCGACACAGCTCAATTTCGTCCCACGGGTGTGGGACATGCTGTTCCAGGACTATCAGAGCCGCGCCACCCACGGCGGCTCCGAGGCCGACATCCTCGCCGATATGCGGACCAATCTGCTGGGCGGGCGCTATGTCAGCGCGCTCACCGGCTCGGCGCCGATCTCCCCCGAACTCAAGGCGTGGGTCGAGCGGCTGCTGGATCTGCACCTGGTCGAGGGCTACGGCTCGACCGAGGCCGGTGCGGTCTTCGTCGACGGTCAGATCAGCCGGCCGCCGGTGCTCGAGTACAAGCTGGTCGATGTTCCCGAACTGGGTTACCACTCGACCGATGTGCCACATCCCCGCGGCGAGTTGCTGATCCGTTCCGAGCAGCTGTTCCCGGGCTACTACAAGCGCCCCGAGGTCACGGCGTCG
Organism: Arthrobacter sp. SLBN-53; assembly: GCF_006715585.1. Classification (NCBI taxonomy): domain Bacteria; kingdom Bacillati; phylum Actinomycetota; class Actinomycetes; order Micrococcales; family Micrococcaceae; genus Arthrobacter; species Arthrobacter sp. SLBN-53. Next base: position 2,634,855 of record NZ_VFNN01000001.1, on the reverse strand, counting down.
GTCTTCGACGAGGACGGTTTCTACCGGACCGGTGACATCGTGGCCGAGCTCGGTCCCGACCAGGTCGCCTACATCGACCGGCGCAACAATGTGCTCAAGCTGTCCCAGGGTGAGTTCGTCACCGTCTCCAAGCTGGAAGCGGTGTTCAACACCGCGCCACTGGTGCACCAGATCTACATCTACGGCAACAGCGCCCGGCCCTACCTGCTGGCCGTGGTGGTGCCCACCGACCCCGCTGCAACCAAGGCCGAGATCGCCGATTCGCTGAAGGCGGCGGCGCGCAAGGCCGACCTGCAGAGCTACGAACTCCCGCGCGACTTCCTGGTCGAGACAAAGGAGTTCACCACCGAGAACGGGCTGCTGACCGGGATCAAGAAGTTGGCATGGCCGAAACTGAAGGAGCGTTACGGTGCCGAGCTGGAGCAGCTCTACACCGATCTGGCCGACGGCCAGGCCGGCGAGTTGCAGGCACTGCGGGCCACCGGTGCCGATGCGCCGGTGTTGGAGACCGTGGGCCGTGCCGCCGTGGCACTGCTCGGCGCCGCCAGCTCCGATATCGCACCCGATGTGCATTTCACCGATCTCGGTGGTGACTCGTTGTCGGCGTTGACATTCGGCAACCTGCTGGCCGACATCTTCGACGCCGAGGTGCCGGTCAGCGTGATCGTCAGTCCGACAGCGGATCTGGCCTCGATTGCCGCGCACATCGAGACGCAGCGCTCCGGTTCGGGTCTGCGGCCGAGCTTCGCCTCGGTGCACGGCAAGGACGCCACGGTGGCTCGGGCCGCCGACCTGACCCTGGACAAGTTCATCGATGCCGAGACACTGGCGGCCGCGCGCGATCTTGCCGGACCGGCGACCAATGTGCGCACCGTCCTGCTGACCGGCGCCACCGGATTCCTTGGCCGCTACCTGGCCCTGGAGTGGCTGGAACGGATGAACCTGGTCGACGGCAAGGTGATCGCCCTGGTGCGGGCCCGCTCCGATGCCGAGGCACGCGCGCGCCTGGATGCCACCTTCGACACGGGTGACCCGAAACTCGTTGCGCACTATCGGGAACTGGCCGACAAGCACCTGGAGGTGCTCGCCGGTGACAAGGGTGAGCACGATCTCGGACTGGATCGCCAGACCTGGCAGCGGCTGGCCGATACGGTCGACCTGATCGTCGACCCGGCGGCCCTGGTCAACCACGTGCTGCCCTACAACGAATTGTTCGGGCCCAATGCGCTCGGCACCGCCGAGCTGATTCGCGTCGCGTTGACCACCCGCATCAAGCCGTTCGTGTACGTCTCGACCATCGGTGTCGGGGCGGGTATCGAGCCGGGGCGCTTCGTCGAGGACGCCGATATCCGCGAGATCAGCGCCACCCGGGTGCTCGACGACAGCTACGCCAACGGGTACGGGGCCAGCAAGTGGGCGGGTGAAGTTCTGCTCCGCGAGGCGCACGAGCAGTTCGGGCTCCCGGTCTCGGTGTTCCGCTGCGACATGATCCTGGCCGACACCAGCTACGCCGGTCAGCTCAACCTGCCGGACATGTTCACCAGGATGATGTTCAGCCTGGTGGCCACCGGTATCGCCCCGAAGTCGTTCAATCAGCTTGACGCCCAGGGCAATCGGCAGCGCAGCCACTATGACGGCCTGCCGGTCGAGTTCATCGCCGAAGCCATCTCGACCCTCGGTGCCGATGTCACCGACGGTTTCGAGACCTACCACGTGATGAACCCGCACGATGACGGTCTCGGTCTCGACGAGTTCGTCGACTGGCTCATCGACGCGGGACACCCGATCCGGCGTATCGATGACTACCAGGCGTGGTTCGAGCAGTTCGGTGCCACCTTGCGGACGCTGCCGGACCGGCAACGGCAGGCTTCACTGCTGCCGCTGTTGCACAACTACACCACCCCGGGCCTGCCGGTGAACGGCGCCATGGCGCCCACCGATGTGTTCCGCACGGCGGTGCAGGAAGCGAAAATCGGTCCGGACAAGGATATTCCGCATGTCAGCCGGGACGTGATCGTCAAGTACGTCACCGACCTGCAATTTCTCGGCCTGCTGTAATCAGGCCTGCCAGACGGCCCAGTGGTGGACTTTGATCTCCACCACTGGGCCGTCGAGCGCGGTGCGTTCGTACTGCGGGTACTTCGCGCGAAGCAGCCCGTATCCGATGGCCATCTGCTCACCGTCGTGATGCACGGTGGCCGTGCCGTCGGCGCGCACCCACCACAGCGCCGACCAGTCGTCCTCATAGTGATCGACCAGCAGGCTCACCCGCGGGTTCACCTCGATATTGGCCAGCCTGCGCAGCCGCTGTGTGGACTTCCGCTTGGCGTCGACCGCCGTGTACACCGTGTTGCCGTCGACGGCGAAGACCACCGGCACCAGATGCGGCACCCCGTGATCGTCGGCGGTGGACAGCGCGGCGACGGGTGCGTCGGCGAACAGGGCATGCGGTTCGGCCATCCTCCGATCGTAGAACCCGGTAGCGTCGGACCTCGTTCACCGAGATGTCAGGTCACGGCCACCAACCGGTCGTCTGCCCATCGGAAGGTTCCCACATGTTGATTTCGTCGACCGGTCGCACGCAGCGACGAGGAATGGCAGTCGCCGCGGCGGTGCTCGTCGGGGCGGGCCTGGTCGCCTGTGCACCGCCGGAGAAGGACCAGGCCACCGAAGGCGGCGGCAGCAACGCCCGCACCGCCACCTCGGCAGCCGATTTCGGCGGTATCCAGGGCCTGATCGAGGCGGCCAAGGCCGAGGGCGAACTCAACGTCATCGCCCTGCCCGATGACTGGGCCAACTACGGCCAGATCATCAAGACCTTCGGTGACAAGTACGGCATCAAGGTGAACTCGACTCAACCCGGTGCCAGCAGCCAGGAGGAGATCAACGCCGCCGAACAGCAGAAGGGCCGCAGCACCGCACCGGATGTCTTCGATCTCGGGCAGTCGGTGGCACTGGCCAACACCGACAGGTTCGCGCCGTATAAAGTCGAGCACTTCGGTGAGATATCGGACTCGTTCAAGCATCCAGACGGTCTGTGGGTCAACGACTATGGCGGCTACATGTCCATCGGCTACGACTCCACCAAGGTGCCCACCATCGCCGGTGTCGACGACCTGCTCAAGCCCGAGTTCGCGGGCAAGGTGGCACTCAACGGTGATCCGACACAGGCCGGGGCCGCGTTCTCCGGCGTGATGATGGTCGCCGTGTCCCAGGGCGGTTCCCCCGATGACATCGCCCCCGGGGTGGAGTTCTTCCGGAAACTCAACGAGGCGGGCAACTTCCTGCCGGTCGACCCCACCCCGGCCACCATCGCCTCCGGGCAGACACCGGTGGTGCTGGACTGGGACTACCTCAATGTCGAACAGTCCAAGAAGGTTCCGGGCTGGAAGGTCGTCATCCCGCCCAATGCGGCCGTGGCGGGCTACTACTTCCAGGCCATCAACAAAGACGCGCCGCATCCCGCGGCAGCGCGGCTGTGGCAGGAGTTCCTGTACAGCGACGAGGGGCAGAACCTGTACCTCGCCGGTGGCGCACGGCCGGTTCGCGCGGACTGGATGGTCACCCACGGCACCATCGATCGCGAGACGTACGGCACCCTGCCTCCGGTCGACGGTGCGGCCACCTTCGTCACCGTCGAGCAGAACGCGGCCGCGACGAAATATCTGGAAGCCAACTGGGCCAAGGCCATCGGCTGAGAAGTGCGCTACCTCCGGCAGGCCCTTCCGCTGCTGCCGTTCCTGGCAGTGGTCACGGTCTTCCTGCTCATCCCGACCGTGACGGTCATCGTCAACGCCTTCGTCGTGGACGGCAGGTTCTCCCTCGAACTCGTCGGCGCGCTGTTCGGCCAGGCGCCGCTGACCGCGCTGGTGCGCAGTCTGGTGCTCTCGGCTTCGAGCGCGCTGATCGGTGCGGTCGGCGGCGCGGTGCTGGCCTGGCTGATCCTGAGCAGCCCGCCGCGCTCGTTGATCCGGCGTGCCGTGCTGGCCCTGTCCAGTGTGCTGGCTCAGTTCGGCGGTGTGGCATTGGCTTTCGCATTTCTGGCGACGGTGGGTATCAACGGTGTGCTCACGCTGTGGTTGCAGAACCTGTTGAGTGTGAACATCGCGCCGGGCGGCTGGTTGTACAGCCTGCCGGGATTGATCCTGGTGTACACCTACTTCCAGATCCCGCTGATGGTCATCGTGTTCCTGCCCGCCCTGGAGGGCCTGCGTGCGCAGTGGCGTGAGGCCGCGGTCAGCCTGGGGGCGAGCACCTGGCAGTACTGGCGGACGGTGGCACTGCCCTTGCTGACGCCGGCCTTCCTCGGCTCGACACTGCTGTTGTTCGCCAACGCATTCGCCGCGTATGCCACCGCGGCGGCATTGGTCAGTCAGGGCAGTCCGATTGTGCCGCTGCTGATCCGCGCGGCGTTGACCAGTGAGGTGGTGCTCGGTCAGGCCGGGCTGGCCTATGCCCTTGCCTTGGAGATGATCGTGGTGGTCGCCATCGTGATGATCGCCTACAACCTGTTGGTGCGCCGGACCGCCCGGTGGTTGCGATGACCCGGCCTGTGCGCGTCCTGCTGTGGCTCGGTTTCGGTGCCTTCTTCCTGTTCCCGCTCTATGCGATGGCCGATTTCGCGACCCGTGACCCGTTCGGCGGCGGCCGCACCATGGCGGCCTGGTCGAATCTGGTCACCGATGAGGCGCTGCTGACCGCGATCGTCACCTCGCTGCTGCTGGCGGTACTGACCGTGGCGGCCATGCTGGCGCTGCTGGTCCCCACCATGATCTGGGTTCGGCTGCGTGCCCCGTGGGCGAATCGGTTGGTGGAGTTCCTGTGCCTGCTGCCGTTGACGATTCCCGCGTTGGTGGTGGTCGTCGGGCTGCGCAACGTGTACCTGTGGGTGACCTACCTGCTCGGTGAGTCGGCGCTGACGCTGACATTCGTCTACATCGTGCTGGTGTTGCCGTTCGCCTACCGGGCGCTGGATTCGGCGCTGTCGGCGATCGATCTGCGGACGTTGTCGGAGGCGGCCCGGTCGCTGGGGGCGGGCTGGACGTCGACCATCGTGCGGGTGATCGTGCCCAATATCGGCACCGGCATCCTGTCGGCGGCCTTCATCTCGATCGCCGTGGTGCTCGGCGAGTACACCGTGGCCTCACTGTCCGGATTCCAGACGCTGCCGGTGCAGATCGTCGAACTCGGCCGAAGTGACGGCCCGACATCGGTGGCGGCATCGCTGGCCACGTTGATCTTCGGCTTCGGGCTGCTGTTGGGGCTGTCGTTGCTGACCGGACGGAAGAGGCGGCGCGGACACTCATGAGCGTGGCTGTTGAATTACGGGACCTGACACGCACTTTCGGGACGGTGAACGCCCTGGACGGGCTGAACCTGCGGATCGAACCGGGGGAGCTGGTGGCCCTGCTGGGGCCGTCGGGCTGTGGCAAGACCACCGCGCTGCGCATCCTGGCCGGCCTCGAGGAGGCGACGTCGGGATCGGTGCTCGTCGACGGCCGCGATATCACCGGGGTGCCGGCGAACAAGCGCGATATGGGGATGGTGTTCCAGGCCTACAGCCTGTTCCCGCATCTGACGGTGCTCGACAACGTCGCCTTCGGGCTGAAGATGCGCGGGGTGGGTGCCGGCGAACGGCGGTCGCGGGCGGCCGAGATGCTGGAGCTGGTCGGGTTGTCTGCCCAGTCGGGGCGCTATGCCGACGAGTTGTCCGGCGGTCAGCAGCAGCGGGTGGCGCTGGCCCGTGCGCTGGCGGTGCGTCCGCGGGTGCTGCTGCTCGACGAGCCGCTCTCGGCGCTGGACGCCAAGGTGCGGATCCAGCTGCGTGACGAGATCCGCCGGGTGCAGCTGGAGGTGGGGACGACGACGCTGTTCGTCACCCATGACCAGGAGGAGGCGCTGGCCGTTGCCGACCGGGTGGGCGTGATGAACGCCGGCCGGTTGGAGCAGCTGGCGGTCCCGGCCGAGCTCTACGCCCACCCGGCAACCCCATTCGTCGCGGATTTCGTCGGGCTCAGCAACAAGGTGGCGGCCACGGTGTCCGGCGGCACGGCCGGCCTGCTCGGCGTTTCGGTCCCCGCGCTGCCCGGCTCGGTGGACGGCGCCGGAGTGGCGATGGTGCGCCCGGAATCGGTGACCGTGCAGGCCGATCCGGCGGGGCAGGCGACGGTGGTCGCGGTGTCGTTCCTCGGCGCGATATCCCGGGTCAGTGTGACGTCGGCGGACGGCGCGGCGCTCTACGCCCAGATGAACAGTTCGGCGGCACGGGCGTTCGCGCCGGGCGATCGGGTCACCGTGGGGCTGGAACCGAGCGGCGTGCTCGTCGTCGCCGAGTAGGCGGCGCAGAGTAGTCGTCGCCGAGTAGGCGGCGCAGAGTAGTCGTCGCCGAGTAGGCGGCGCAGAGTAGCGGTCGCGGGTCAGACGGCCTTGACCGGGTCGATGCCGAGGTCCCGATAGGAGACCAGGGCCGCGAAGGGTACACCGAGACCGCCGAACAATTCGGCCGCGACATCACCGCGGTCCACCATCGGGATCACCCCGGTGACCGTCACACCGACCTCCAGCACCCGGTCGTAGGCCTTCTTGGTCGATCCGCCGGTGCTGATCACATCGTCGACCAGCAGAACGCGGTCACCGGGGGACAGTCGGGTGCCCTCGATCCACTGTTCGCGGCCGCGTTGCTTCTGTTCCTTGCGGACCGAGAACCACGCCGCTCCGGTGACCATCGCGATGCCGTGGGCCAACGGATCGGCGCCCATGGTCAACCCGCCGACCGCGTCGAACTCGATACCGTGTGCGGCGGCCAGATCGGCGACGGCGCGGCTGACGGTGGCGAGCCGCTCACCGTTGTCGATGGCGTGCTTGCCGTCGATGTAGTCATGGCTCAGCTGGCCGCTGACCAGTTTGAACGGCTCCTCGCGCCGCTCGTGGGCGCGGGTGCGAATCAGATCGAAGGCGGCCTGCCAGCTGTCCGGACGTTGCATACGGCGATCGTATTGCACCGCGCAGGGGCGGTGTGAGAACGGTTCAGCCCCGCTGGGCCCGCCGCGTCAGTTCCACTGCGGCCGCGCGCAACTCACCGATGCCATCGATGGGCTTGAGGTAACCGGCCCGGGTGTAGGCGATTCCGCGGGGCGTGTCCACCCGCAGGTCGAGGCCGTATCGGTCGGCCCCGGTGCAGGTCGCGGCGGTGGCATCGGGATATCCACCGAGCGCTCTGGCCATGGCCGTCAGCGCATCGGCGTGGTCGGCGTTGAGGTGGGCGATGGCGCCCGCGGAATGCGGCGCGACGGGGTCGGGTGCGGCGGCGGTGTACTGCGCCCCGGTGGTGGAATCCATCCGGCCGTAGCCACCGACCCAGCGCACCCGCTGTACGTCGAGCACCCACAGCGTGAAATCGCTGTAGTCGATGTAGTACTTGGCGGCGGGAACCGCGTCGAGGTGGGCCTGCCGGGCGGCGTCCAGCGCGGCGCCGGTGGGCCGGACGGCCACGCCGGCCAGCGTGATGCGACCCGATGCCAGCGGGTCGTCCGGCGTCTCGGGGGCGACGATGGCGATGCTGGCCCGCTGGTCACCGGCGAGGTTGCGGCCGTGTTCGGCGAGGTTGGACACGCACAGCACCGGTGCGCCCTCGTGCAGACCGTAGGTGACGAAGGATGCCCACGGATCACCGTCGGAGGTCAGGGTGGCCAGCGTCGCGGTATTGGTGGACGCCGCGATGGTGCGCGCCTCCTCCGCAGCCGACGGGCGGGTGGCGTCGCTCACCGGGGCCGTCGGTGGCGGGATCGACGGGGCGTCGCCCGGATCGCCGTGGTCGCGCAGATCAGCCATAGCGGCACCCTACCGAAACCCGGGGCGGGTGTACGCGGACGCACAGTCGGGTACGAGGGTGGAAGGGGACGGCATCCGGGCCGCCCCGCGACTACGTTGGAGAAGCGATGACCTTGCCGTTCGCCCAGTGGCTACCCCGACAGCGGTGGTACGGCGGGCGCGGCCGCGACCTGACCGACGTCCGCCCGACGGTGGTGCCACTCGGCGAGGACCTCGACCTGGTCCTGCTCGAAGTCGACTACGCCGACGGGTCCGTCGATCGCTATCAGGTGATGGTGCGCTGGGACTCCGGCGCCGAGCACACCGCGATCGGCACCGATGCCGGCCGCACCGGATACGACGCCCTCACCGATCCCGAGGTGGCCGGCCGACTGCTGGGGCTGATCGGCGAATCCGCCACGATCGGACCGGTCAGCTTCTCGGCCGAACCCGACGCCCAGTGGGGTCCGGCGACACCGGTGCGCAGCATGGGCGCCGAACAGTCGAACACCAGCGTGGTGTTCGGCGACCACTCGATCATGAAGGCATTCCGCAGGTTGACCCCCGGGATCAACCCCGATATCGAACTGACCCGGGCGCTGGCCGGTAATCCGCATATCACCGCACTGCTCGGCTCCTATGAAATCGCCTGGAACGGTGAGCAGTACACGCTGGGCATGGTGAGCGTCTTCGCCGCGGGATCATCCGACGGCTGGTCGGTGGCCGAGCGGCGCACCGAGGATTTGCGTTCGGCGGAAGCGGATTTCGTGCAGGAGTCACTCCTGCTCGGTGAGGCGGTGGCCTCGGTGCACCTGTCCTTGGCCGAGACCCTCGGCAGCCGGATGACCGCGTTCCCGGCACAGACGCTGATCGATCGGGCCCGGTCGGTGGCGTCGTCGGTGCCCGAGGTCGCCGCACGCCTCGCCCAGATCGAGCAGTGCTATCGGCAGGTCGCCGACGAGCCGACCCCGCAACAGCGCGTCCACGGCGACCTGCACCTCGGTCAGGTGTTGCACACGCCCGCCGGCTGGCTGATCATCGATTTCGAGGGCGAACCCGGGCAGCCGCTGGCCGAGCGCCGTCGCCCGGACTCCCCGCTGCGAGATGTGGCGGGAATGCTGCGCTCCTACGATTACGTTGCCTCGCAACGGTTGCTGGCGGTCCAGGATGCCGACCTCGAGGTGGCCGCCCGCGAGTGGGTTCAGCGCAACCGCAAGGCTTTCTGCGACGGGTATGCCTCGGTCGGCGGACTCAATCCGTGGGATTCGGCCGGTGTGTTGTTGGCCTATGAGCTGGACAAGGCGGTCTATGAGGTGGGCTACGAATCGCGCTACCGCCCGACCTGGCTGCCGATCCCGCTGGGTGCACTGGACCGGTTGCTGGGCAACTAACGCACCAGCCGGCGCAGCAGTGCCGATGCGGTGAGCACTCCGAGCGCCGCCGACCCGACCAGCACCGCGATGTCCAACGCCGCATTGGTGGGCGTTCCGATCAGCAGGCCGCGCAGGGCATTCACTTCATAGCTCAGGGGATTGACCGCCGACAGCCAGCGTAACCACTGGGGCATGACCTCCACCGGGTACAGCGCATTGGAGGCGAAGAACAGCGGCATGGTGATGGCCTGGCCGATGCCCATCAGTCGGTCCCGGTTGCGCACCAGCCCGGCCAGCGACATCGACAGGCAGGCGAAGAACGCCGAGCCGAGCATCACGACCGCCATCGCGCCGAGGATGCGCAACGGGTTCACCGTCATGTGCACACCGATCACATACGCCAGCGCGACGACACCGATGACCTGCACCACCGAACGCACCCCGGCGGCGAACGCCTTCCCGGTGATCAGGGCCGACGGTGGTGCCGGAGTGACCATCAGTTTGGCGAGGATGCCCGCATCGCGGTCCCAGATGATCTGGATGCCATAGAAGATCGAGATGAACAGTGCCGACTGCGCGATGATCCCCGGTGCCAGGAACGCCAGATACGGCACGCCGCCGGTGTCGATGACGCCGAGCCGGTTGAAGGTCTGCCCGAAGATGATCAGCCACAGGGCGGGCTGCACCATACGGGTGAACAACTCGGTGCGGTCGTGCCGCAGCTTCTGCACCTCGACGAGGGCGAATGCGCCCATCCGCGAGCCGATTCCGGGTATCCGGCGCCAGCCGCGCGGGTCCCGGACCAGGGGTACGGGGATATCAACCGACACGGCGGGCCGTCCTTCGGGCGGCGCGGACCTCACGCAGGCCGGCCTGCGCCGCGTTGTCGAGGTCCGAGCCGGCATAGTGGCGGAACACGTCCTCCAGGGTGGCGTCCTTGCCGACGGTCGACTTCAGTTCGGACGGGGTGCCTTCGGCCTGCAGCCGGCCGTGGTGCATCAGGACCACCCGATCGCACAGGGCGTCCGCCTCGCCCATGTAGTGCGTCGTCAGCAACACCGCCATCCCGAAGTCCTGCTGCATACGTTCGACCTGGTCCCAGACACTGTCGCGGGCAATCGGATCCAGACCGACGGTCGGTTCGTCGAGGAGCAGCAGCGAGGGACGGTTCACCAGTGCCTGCGCGAGCTCGAGACGACGCACCATACCGCCGGAGAAGCTGCCCGCGGGTTTGTCGGCGACCGCGGAGAGTCCCATGGCCTCGATCGCCTCGGTCACCCGGGCGGCGCGATCCCGGCGCCCGATATCGTAGAGGCGGGCGAACAATTCGACGTTTTGCCGACCCGTCAGCGCCGCCTCGATCGAGAGTTGTTGCGGCACATAGCCGATGTTGTAACGGATGTCCATGGTGTCGCGGCGGGCGTCCAGGCCGAAGATGTGGACCTGCCCATCCTGGATCGGGGTGAGGGTGGTCAGTACGCGGATCGCGGTGGTCTTGCCGGCCCCGTTGGGCCCGAGCAGGCCCACCGTCTCACCCGGTCGGACCAGCAGATCCAGCTCGTCCACTGCGGTGAACTTGCCGTAGCGATGAGTGAGTCCGCGACAGTCGATGGCAGGCGGGGTCATGTGTTGTCCTCCTGCAGGATCCGGGTGAGCTCGGTGAGGACGTCCAGTCCGGCGGTGAGCGCGGCGATCTGGTCGTCGTCGAGTCGGTCCAGCGCCCCCGCCAGTGCGGTGCGTCTGGCATCGCGGGACCAGTCGGCGATCTGCTGCGCGGCGGGAGCGAGCCGCAACCGGCCCACCCGGCGGTCGCTGCTGTCCACCGAACGGATCAACAGGTCGTCGGCGGCCAGCCGGGAGACCAACGTGGAGGCGGTGTTGGCGGCCAGGCAGAGCTCGGCGGCCGCGTCGCGCACCGATACCCCCGGGCGGCGGCCGACGAGTCGCAACAGCTCGGTCTGTGACTGGGTCAGACCGTCGTGGTCGAATCCGCCTGCCGTGCCTTTTGTGGATCGGCGCAGCTGGCGACGGAATCGTCCGACCACGCCGAACAGTTCGCCGGCCAGATCGGTGCGGGTGCGCATGGCCCACACATTACCTCTGTTACAGAGCTATCTGCATGCGCGATGACGGACGGGCCGGCCGGTCGATCCGACGCGCCGATTTCCCCGCAACTCTCCCCTCGGGGTAGGGTTGGCGAGGCGGACGCGAACAGTGTTTCCGTCCAACACTTCTGGCGCAGCGTGGCGCACCACATCACCAGCTTCTCGAGGAGTCCCTCGTGCCCATCACCCCTGCGCGGGAACAGTCTGTACTGGCCGCATTGCGCTCACCGCGACGGCTGCGCACCGAGGTCCTCGCCGGCCTGGTGGTTGCGTTGGCATTGATTCCCGAGGCGATCTCGTTCTCCATCATCGCCGGCGTCGACCCACGGGTCGGACTGTTCGCCTCGTTCACCATGGCGGTCACCATCGCCCTGGTGGGTGGCCGACCGGCGATGATCAGCGCCGCGACGGGAGCTGTCGCGCTGGTGGTGGCGCCCTTGGTGCGCAGCCACGGGTTGGATCACCTCATCGCGGCGGTGCTGCTGGCGGGTGTCATCCAGGTGATCCTCGGCGGCCTGGGGGTGGCCCGTCTGATGCGGTTCATCCCGCGCAGCGTCATGGTCGGATTCGTCAACGCGCTGGCCATCCTGATCTTTGTCTCCCAGGTTCCGCACCTGCTCGGTGTTCCGTGGCTGGTGTATCCGATGGTCGCGGTCGGGATATTGCTGATGATCCTGCTGCCCAGGATCACCACCGCGATCCCCGCCCCACTGGTGGCGATCGTCGTGCTGACCGCTGCCACGATCGGACTGGGCTGGTCGGTGCCGAACGTCGGCGACGAGGGGCAGCTTCCTTCCAGCCTGCCGTCGCTGCTGATTCCGGAGGTGCCGTGGACCTGGCAGACATTGGGGGTGATCGCGCCCTACGCGTTGACCATGGCGGTGGTGGGTCTGCTGGAGTCGCTCATGACGGCCAAACTCGTCGACGACATCACCGACACGCCCTCGAACAAGTCGCGTGAGGCAATCGGTCAGGGGGTGGCCAATGTGGTCACCGGTCTGTTCGGTGGCATGGGCGGTTGCGCGATGATCGGCCAGACCATGATCAACGTCAAGGTCTCGGGTGCCCGTACCCGGATCTCCACCTTCCTGGCCGGCGCGTTCCTGCTCGCCCTCGTTGTCGGCCTCGGTGACCTGGTCGCGCAGATTCCGATGGCTGCCCTGGTCGCCGTGATGATCATGGTGTCGGTGGCCACTCTCGACTGGCACAGCGTGCACCCGAAGACGTTGCGTCGCATGCCCAAGAGCGAAACTGCCGTCATGCTGGCGACGGTCGCGGTCACGGTGGCCACCGACAATCTCGCCTATGGGGTCGGGGTCGGGACATTGACCGCCATGGTGTTGTTCGCCCGCCGCGTCGCACACCTGACCGAGGTTGTCGAGATGTCGGACTCCGATGCCGGGAGCGATGCGGACACCCGCGTCTACGCTGTCCGGGGCGAGCTCTTCTTCGCATCGAGCAACGACCTCATATACCAGTTCGACTACGAAGCCGACCCGCGAAACATCGTCATAGACATGAGTCAGGCGCACATCTGGGATGCCTCGACGGTGGCCACCCTGGATGCGATCACCACCAAGTACGCGGCCAAGGGTAAGAATGTCACCATCATCGGGATGAACGACAACAGTGCGCAGCGCCATGCCCGCCTCAGTGGTCGCATGGAGTCCGCCCACTAGGGGGCGTAGCGTGGGCGAGCTTTTACAGATTGGCGATGTCGCTGCCCGAACCGAGTTGTCCATCAAGACGATCCGACATTATGACGAAGTCGGTCTGGTGACCCCCTCGGCGCGTTCAGCCGGTGGTTTCCGGCTCTACACCGCCGGAGATATCGATCGCCTGCTGTCGATTCGGCGGATGAAGCCCCTGGGCTTCACGCTCGAAGAGATGCGTGAGCTGCTCGACGCCCTCGCCGTGATCGGTGACGTGTCGTCGGACCCAGAACGGCAAACCCAAGCCAGGCATCACCTGGCCGACTGCCATGAGCGTGCCCGGCAGGCGTCCGCGAAGTTGGCCCGGAACCTGGCCTATGCCGAAGAACTGATCGGGCAGCTGTCGGACTACGGCACCGCGGACCCTACTCGGTGACCTCGACGCCGCGCGCCCGTAGCAGGGTCACCGCCTCGGCTGTGGTGTCCGCGGCGACTCCCGCGCACAGCGGTAGCAGCACGCGCGTGCGCAACCCGGCGGCAGCGGCGTCCAGCGCGGTCGCCCGCACGCAGTAGTCGGTGGCGATACCCACCACGTCCACGGCGTCCACACCGCGGCGGGCCAGCCAATCGGTCAGCGAAGTGCCATCGGCATCGGTGCCCTCGAAACCGCTGTAGGCGGCCGAGAACTCACCCTTGGTGAACACCGCCTCGACCGCGGCGGGGTCGAGATTTTCGTGGAAGTCCACTCCGGGGGTGCCGACCACGCAGTGCCGAGGCCAGGACACCCGGTAGTCCGGGGTATCGGAGAAATGCTCACCGGGATCGATGTGGAAATCCATGGTCGCGACCACATGGTCGTAGTCGTGACCGGTGAGCAGGCCGGTGATGGCACCGGCGACGGCGGCACCACCTTCGACGGCCAACGATCCGCCCTCACAGAAATCCTTCTGCACATCCACCACGATCAGCGCACGCATGCAGACAACCGTACTGCTCAGCCGCCGAAGAGCAGATAGAGCCCGAGGAACGTGTAGCCCACCATGACCAGCATCATCGCCAGCTGCCCGGTCATCTGATGCCCCTTGGGCAGTACCCGCAGCGCGCGGTCGTGCGCGGCCACCACCCCCGCCACATGCCCGAGCAGCACGAAGCCCACCTTGAGCGATGCCAGCAGTGACGGGTGCATGGACAGCAGGTAATAGACCTGCGCGTCCTGCAGCCCGAGCAGCGCGTGCACCGTCTGCTGACCCTTCTCGATCAGGTAGGTCAGGTAGTGGGCGAACACGTATCCGATGACGATCGGTATCAGCGAGTGCGCCATCAAACCCGGCAGTTGCCTGCGCCGCGCGCGGTCCACACCACCGGTGGCCGCGGCCGCCAGACTGAACGTCACGCCGACGGTGACGACGAAGACCGCCAGCCCGGCCGTCTTGACGGCGCTGGCTCCCCATTGTCCGTCGGCGTGCGCGTCGACGAAGTTGCGCCATCCCGGGATGGCCGAGAAGCTGTCGAAGGCCGTGGAGCCCAGCAGAACCGCCAGCACGGCAACGATGCCCGGGCGGACCGGTAGCGATAGCAGCCGGTCGAACGGGTTACCGATAGCGATGCGGCCGTCCGGGTTGCGCCGCCACGGTGCGCACCGCGAGGCCACCATGCTGTACACCTCGAACGGGTCGGCTCGCGCACACCAGCGCTGCCCGCACCCGAGCGCACCGACCATGGTGATCCCGAAGTACACCAGCAGCCAGATCTTCACCGCCGGAAGCGATCCGGGGTCGGGACTGGCCAGCTCCAGCCAGACGAAGGCGAACAACCCGGCCGCTGCCGGCCAGTAGCCCAGCCGGGCCGGGTAGGTGATGCGGGCACCACGCACGCCCAGCAGGCGTGCGAGGGTGCGGGCCGGCGACAGCACCCGCCAGACGGGGCCGAACAGCACCGACAACGCCACCAATCCGACCCACAGCAGCACGTAGAACACCCCGGGCAGGGCATTGCGGGAATCCTGCGGACCGGTCACGGCCGCGACGGCGACCCAGACGGTGAACGCGACACCGGCGCCGGCCAGCCCCCAGCGGGTGATGGCCGAGTCCACGACGCGGGTCACCATGTCGGGCAGCGGACGTCCCGGCGCGTCGGCATCGAATCGCGGTGTGCGCCAAGCCAGTGCGACCAGGGCGAAGGTGAAGGTGAGTGTCCAGGCGGCGCCGAGCAGCGCGTAGGTGAACGGGATGGGCAGGTCGGTCGAGCCGCCCAGCCCGTGCGCCAGTACGGTCACTGCACCGCGATGGTCGCGACGACCCGATGCGCCTCGTGCAGTTCCACGTCGACCTTTCCGGGCACCTCGACGGTGAACTGGAACGTCTGTGCCGGACCGGATTTCACTTCGAAGGAGTGTTCGGGGGTGGCGTGGACGTGCAGTTCGTCGGGTGTGTCGCTGGTGACCCGGATCAGTATCGGCTCACCGACACGGGCCCGCAGCTGTTGATTGGTCGGGGTGACCTGGCCGCCGGCGATGGTGACCTCGAGCAGCACCTGCTCCGGTGCCGCCTGCTGGTCGGTCAGGGTCGGGACCGCGGACGCGGCGGGCTGGGCCGTCTCCTCGGGACGGTCGGGTGGCCGGCTGCTGCAACCCACCGATACCAGTGCCGCGGTGGCCAACACGATCAGTGACCGCAAACTACGTCCTCTCCTCGTCGGTGTCTTCGTCATCGTCGGGGGTGCGCCGGTCCCGGATCGCCACATAGGCGACGACGCCCGCGACCACGACCGCAGGCGCAAAAGCCGGCAGCGCCAACAGCAGTGAATGGTCGGCCAGATAGGTCATCGACGTGTTCAGTGTTGTGGCACCGGATGTTTGGGTGTCGATTAGGCGTCCACCCGCATCTCCCGGTCGTTGATCCGGCCCGCACCCCAGCTCAATGCCGCGATGAGGATGAGCGAGCACAGCAGGACCACCAGGGAGGCCGCGGTGAACAGCCAGCTCGGCACCTCCAGGTTGCGCTCGCGCTGCAGGATCTCGATCTCCTGGACGAACGGCCGATCGATCGACCGCTCGGCGGGCAGTTCGGTGGCACCGATACCCGGGTCGGCGGGCAGGAACACGGGCACGGCGGCCATGGTCCGGCCGTCCTGGACACGGACCAGTGTTTTCCAGGTGCCCCACACCGGCATCGGGCGGGTGGTGCGGTAGTGCCCGGGCCCGAGCCGCTCCAGGTGGTCGACCACCAGTCCGCGCTCGTTGTCCAGTCCGCCCTGCCAGGACAGCATCGACACCCATTCGGGGTCCTCACTGATCAGATCGGCGGGGGTGACGCGGATATCGGCGCTGACCAGCCGCTGGCCGGCGGGGCTGGGAAGTTCGGTCAGGGTGATCTGCGCGCTGGCGTTCTGCGGCACCGAGATGTTCAACCCGTTGCCCACGGCAGCGCCGATGGTCAGCACGGTCGCCACGATGATGCCGATGCTCACCGCGCGTTTGGGCAGCGGTCGCCCGGTGAGCACGATGCCCAGCAGCGCGCCGCACATGCCCATCAAAACGGCGACGGGCGCGGCGGTGATCACGGTCTCGGTCCACATCGAGGTGGGCCACGGATACATGAAGACGGCGTCGATCCAGAAGGACTCCAGCCACAGCCCGACGGTCCCGATGGCGGCACCGGCCACCGCGCCGAACACGATGGGCCGCTTGATCAATGGGGTGAGTGCCAGCGCCTCGACCACCAGGGCCGGGCCGAGGTACAGCGCGAACCAGCTGTAGGGCGCCCCGAGCACCGGGCCGACGGCCACGGCGACGATGCCGCGGATCAGTAGGGCGAACAGCACGGCCGCGATGGCCGCGCCGCGTCCCATGGTGATCCGCGCGGCGATGAGTGCCAGTGCGGCCGCCGCGGCGACCAGCATGGGGTGCAGGACCAGCCGGAACTGCTCGATGCCGAAGTCGTATTCGACGGGGAAGACCGACATGCCGATGACCAGGCCGCCGAAGGCGAAGTACCGCAGCACCGTCGGCAGCGAGCTGTCGTCGGCCGCGGTCCCCGAGGCGAGCCGGCCCTCGTGTTCGAGCAGCAGCACGGCGACCAGGGACAGGCCGGCACCGCCGATCAACATCAGATGCGTCGGCCCCCAGAGGGTGACGTCTTGGCCGAAGATGCGGTGCCAGACGTCATCGAGCGGGAAGCCGATGAGCGCGTACAGACCGCAGGCAGCCATCAGGACTCCGCCGACCGGGGCGTACCAGGTCCTGGTGATCTTGATGGCCGCCGGCCCGGGCTTCTCGTGGGGCAGGATGATCGCCATCGAACCGGCGATGAACAGCAGGAACAGTCCGACCAGGATGAAGTAGTGCGCCGGGTTGGCCAACGGGCCGGAGTCGCGGCCCTTGCCGATGTGCAGGCTGACATCCCAGATGAAGCCGAACATGGCGCAGATGATCGTCGAGGTGAACAGCAGTGTCGGCAGGGCCACCCAGGCGGGCCGGTTCATCTTGGCGCCGACCTTGTCGCCGAGGTTGCCCAGCCAGGTGATCCGGCGGGTGCGGTGCAGGATGCCGATCCACAGCAGCCCCGCGGTGATGATGGCGGTCGCGATCGAGATACCGATGATCTGGTCCAGCGCGGCGCCACCACCCTCGGTGGCCTCCACTGCCAAGACTGACAACGTGCCTGCCATCTGCACCCCCGATTGAGTCGCCGTCGACGTTCTTACCGGCCGGTAATGTTGCCAGAATCGGTTATCCGAAACCAGGGGTACCGGGTCACGATTAGCCTCGGTGTCGATGAAGCTCGCCGGTTATCGCCTACGGCAACGCGACAGCATCAGCTGCGGTCCCACCGTCGCGGTGGTCGCCGCCGCGTTGCTGGACGACGGTTACCGGTCGCGGCTGCAGACGGGTCCCGGCTGGTTCGGCACCGAACAGGACATGGTGCATCGGCTGGTGAACCGGGTCTGGCCGCGGCGGCTGGGGATGACCCCGCCGGGTCTGGCCGCCGCCATCGCGGACCGCTGCGGGGTGCCTTGTCGCTGGCGGATCGCACGCGGTCTGCTACCCGGGCGGGTGGGTGCCGGGGCAGATGGGCTGGCCGATGGGCTGGCTGATGTGCTGGACACCGTGCGGGCCGGCGCTCCGGTGCCGATGCTGATCGGACACCTCATCCCGCGGCACTGGGTCCTGATCGTGTCGGTGACCGGAGAACGGTTGCGCTGTTTCGATCCGGCGTCCGGCGAACTGCGCGAGGTCACCGTCTCGGCTGTCCGGCAAGCGCAACTGGAGGGCCTCGGCTTCGGCAGACCGTTCGCTTTCGTGCTACCGATCCGACCCGGGCCGCGTTGCGCCCCCCAGCGGGTCGAACTATAGTCTGGACACATGTCCAGCATGCCTGCGCCGCAGTTCAGCGGATTGAGCTGACGTGCGTATCGCTCTTCTCTCCTATCGCAGCAAGACCCATTGCGGTGGGCAGGGCGTCTACGTCAGGTACCTGTCCCAAGGCCTTGCCGAGCTCGGCCACCAGGTCGAGGTGTTCTCCGGTCAGCCCTATCCGGAGGGCCTCGACCCGCGGGTCCGGCTCACCAAGGTGCCCAGCCTGGACCTCTACCGCGAGCCCGATCCGTTCCGGGTTCCGCACCCGCGTGAGATCCGCGATCACATCGACGTGCTCGAACTGCTGACCATGTGGACGGCCGGATTCCCCGAGCCCAAGACGTTCTGTATGCGGGTCAAGCGGATCATGGCCGAGCGCGGCGACGAGTTCGATGTCGTGCACGACAACCAGAGCCTGGGATCGGCGCTGCTGGGCATCGCGGACATGGGATTGCCTGTCGTTGCCACGGTGCACCATCCGATCACCAGGGACCGGGTCCTGGAGGTGGCCGCCGCGCCGTGGTGGCGCAAGCCGCTGGTCCGGCGGTGGTATGCCTTTGCCGAGACGCAGAAGAAGGTCGCGCGCGCCATCCCCGAACTGCTGACGGTCTCCTCGACGTCGGCGGCCGATATCGCCGAGGATTTCGGGGTGAGCGCCGACCAGCTGCACGTGGTGCCGCTGGGGGTGGACACCGATCTGTTCACACCGTCGCCGACGCGGGTTCCCGGGCGCATCATCGCCATCGCCAGCGCCGACGTGCCGCTCAAGGGCGTCGGGAATCTGTTGCATGCGGTGGCCCGGCTGCGCGCCCACCACAACCTCGATGTGCAGCTGGTGTCCAAGCTCGAGCCCAACGGTCCGACCGAGAAGCTCATCGCCGAACTGGGCATCTCCGATATCGTGCACATCTCCAGCGGATTGTCCGACGAGGATCTTGCCGGCTTGTTGGCCTCGGCCGAGATCGCCTGCATCCCTTCGTTGTACGAGGGTTTCTCGCTGCCCGCCGTCGAGGCGATGGCAAGTGGTACCCCGATCGTCGCCAGCCGGGCGGGCGCGTTGCCCGAGGTGCTGGGAGCCGAGGGCGAGTGCGCCAGGTTGGTGCCGCCCGCCGATGTCGATCAATTGACCACCGTGCTCGGTGAACTGCTCGATTCGCCTGCCGAGCGGCAGCGCCTAGGCGCGGCCGGCCGTCGCCGGGCCGTCGAGGTGTTCAGCTGGGAATCCGTTGCGGCACAGACCGTCGCGGTTTACCAGCGAGCCGCCCAGAGAATTCAGAAAGGACGCACTGCGTGCTGACCGTCGATTTCGACAGACTTGGTATCGGCCCGGGGACATCGGTCATCGATGTCGGTTGCGGGGCCGGACGGCATTCCTTCGAGGCCTACCGGCGGGGTGCGGACGTCGTCGCCTTCGACCAGAGCGTCGAGGATCTCAATGACGTCGACGCGATCCTGACCGCGATGAAGGAGCAGGGTGAGGCTCCGGCCTCGGCACGTGCCGAGGCCGTCAAGGGTGATGCTCTCGACCTGCCCTACGCCGACGGAACCTTCGACTGTGTGATCGCCTCGGAGATCCTGGAGCACGTACCCGCCGACGACGCGGCAATCGCCGAGTTGGTCCGGGTCCTCAAACCCGGCGGCGCGCTGGCGATCACGGTGCCGCGCTGGCTCCCGGAAAAGGTCTGCTGGATGCTCTCGGACGAGTATCACGCCAACGAGGGCGGCCATATCCGCATCTACAAGGCCGACGAGTTGCGCGACAAGATCACCGGCCGGGGAATGCATTTCACCCACAGTGAGCATGCGCATTCGCTGCACTCGCCGTTCTGGTGGCTCAAATGTGCTGTCGGCGTGGACAAGCCCGATCACCCGGTGGTGACCGCGTATCACAAGCTGCTGGTGTGGGACATGATGAGCCGGCCATGGGTCACCAAGCAGGCCGAGGCCGCGTTGAATCCGCTGATCGGCAAGAGCGTCGCCCTCTACTTCCGCAAACCAACGGCCTGAGATGACCGCCCGCGAGATCCCCGGTGTTGCCGGTGTTCTGACACCCGAGCAATGCCTTCAGACCGCGGTCTCGATCGCCGAGACCCAGGAGTCCTCGGGGGCCATTCCGTGGTCCGTGGGCGGACACACCGATCCCTGGGATCACGTCGAGAACGCGATGGCGCTGACGGTGGCCGGGCTGCTGGAGCCGGCGCGGGCCGCCTTCGAGTGGAGCCGGACGGCTCAACGGCCGGACGGGTCCTGGCCGATCCAGCTGCGTAACGGCGTCATCGAGGACGCCAACACCGACAGCAACTTCTGCGCCTATATCGCGACCGGTGTGTGGCACCACGTGTTGATCACCGGTGACCGCCGCTTCGCCGAGTTGATGTGGCCGACGGTGTCCCGCGCGATCGACCTGGTGCTGACGATGCAGCTCCCAGGTGGGGAGATCGGTTGGGCCAGAAGCGATGCCGGTCTGATCGAGGAGGCGCTGCTGACCGGCTGCGCGAGCATCTTCCACAGCATCCGGTGTGCGCTGGCACTGGCCAACTATCTGGACGACCCGCAACCGGAGTGGGAGGTGGCGCTCGGCCAGCTGGGCCATGCCATCGCCGAGCACCCGGAGTCGTTCAACGCCAAGGACTCTCACGCGATGGAGTGGTACTACCCGGTGCTCGGCGGTGCGTTGCGCGGGCATGCCGCACGGGCCCGTATCGAAGCGCGATGGAACGATTTCGTGGTCGAGGACCTCGGCATCCGCTGTGTGGATCATCGGCCATGGGTCACCGGTGCCGAAACCTGCGAGCTGGTGCTGACGTTGGACGCCATCGGTGATCGCGCCAGGGCCCGCGAACAGTTCGCCGCGATGCAGCACCTGCGCGAAGGTGACGGTTCCTACTGGACCGGACTGGTGTTCGCCGACGGGAAGCGTTGGCCGGAGGAGCGGACCACGTGGACGGGTGCGGCGATGATCCTGGCCGCCGACGCGCTGTCGAGCACCACCCCGGCTGCGGGTATCTTCCGGACCGACCTTCCGCGCGGACTGGAGAGCGAATTCGACTGTGCTTGCGCTACATCCGGTCCGGCGGGGCGTTAGCGACGCTCCAGCAGCCGCAGCGAGCCGGTGACCGACACCTCGGTGAAATCACCGGAATCGATGGCGCGCCGGTAGATGTGGTAGGGCGCCTGTCCGCCGTCCTTCGGGTCGGGGAACACGTCGTGGATCACCAGAGCGCCGCCGGAGGCCACCCACTTGGCCCACCCGTCGTAGTCGCGCTGAGCGGCCTCCTCGGTATGACCGCCGTCGATGAACAGGAACTGCACCGGCGTGGCCCAGACCTTGGCGACCACAGGCGATTTCCCGACGATGGCCACCACGTGCTCGTCAAGGCCCGCCAGGTCGAGGGTGTGCCGTGCGGTGGGCAGGGTGTCGAATCGGCCGGTGACCGGGTCGACCAGGCTGGTGTCGTGATACTCCCACCCCGGCT
Source organism: Arthrobacter sp. SLBN-53 (assembly GCF_006715585.1). Taxonomy (NCBI): domain Bacteria; kingdom Bacillati; phylum Actinomycetota; class Actinomycetes; order Micrococcales; family Micrococcaceae; genus Arthrobacter; species Arthrobacter sp. SLBN-53. The sequence goes on along the minus strand of NZ_VFNN01000001.1, from coordinate 2,613,084 downwards.
GGTGTTCCTCGGACCCGTGGTGGTGGTCGACGGTGTAGATGATGCTGCCGGTCTGCACGGCGGCCGCCCCGAGCAGCACCGTCGACTTACCGCAGTACGTGCCGATCTCGACGCCGACGCCGCCGGCCAGGTAGCGCACCGCCGCGTCGTAGAGCGCACGCCCCTCGTCGGCCGGCAGGAAGCCGGTGACCTGCTCGGCGAACGCGAAGAGCCGGGCGGTTTCGGACGGCAGGTCGGCCTGCGCGGTGCTCATGGCAGACAACCTACCGTTGCTGGTGGGCCGGGGTTGCAGTAGTGTCTGGACACGTGTCCGATGCGACCCTGGAGTCGACGCGCCGTCGGTTGAGCGCCAAGCAGGCCGACACCGTCGATCGCCTCGGCAGGGCGGCCTTGGATCTGTTGGCCCGGGATGGTTTCGCGGCGTTGACCGTGCGTCGGGTGGCCGCGGAGGCCGGCGTCGGTGCCGCGACGGCCTATACATACTTCTCGTCGAAGGAACACCTTGTTGCCGAGGTGTTCTGGCGTCGGCTCGCTGAATCGCCGCTGGCCGCCCACGAGTCCGAGGATCCGGCGACCAGGGTGCTGGAGGTGCTCGAACACATTTCCGCGCTGGTGGCCGGCGAGCCGGAATTCGCGGGGGCGGTGACCAACGCGCTGCTCGGTAAGGATCCCGATGTCGACGCACTGCGGGGGCGTATCGGCGCCGATATCCGAGGCCGTCTCGTGGCGGCGCTGGGGGCGGCGGTCGACGCCGATGTCATCGAGGCGCTCGAGTTGCTCTACACCGGAACGCTGGTGTGGGCAGGAATGGGCTATGAGGACTATCCGGAGATCTCGCTGCGGCTACTGAAATCGGCGCGGCTGATCCTGCGTTGATCCGCCCCGAGGATCGCCGCCGCCGCGGTGATGGCCGGCGCCAGGATGCGCTGCACCGGTGCGCCGTCCTCGACTGTCAGGGCGGTGAGCTCCCGGAGCCCGCCGAGCAGGATCACCGCGAGTTCGCGGCTCACCGGTGCGATGTCCGCGCGCTGGAAGCCCGGACTGCTGGTCAGCTCGACGAGCATTTCGGTCAGTCCGCTCATCGCCGAACGCTGCACGGTGCGCACCGTCGCGCCGAGGGCGGGCAGTTCCCTGATCCAGCTGAGCATGATCGCCGGCCCGGCGTCGATGTGGGCGACGTAGGCCGAGGCGGCCTGCTCGATTTGGTCCTGCCATGGTGCCTGCGGATCCACCGCGGCGCGGATCTCGGCGATCAGTGCTTCGTGGTCGGCGCGCAGCAGCTCGAGGAAGCACTGTTCCTTGTCGGTGAATTCGGCATAGAAGGTGCGCTTGGAGGTGCGAGCGTGGCGCACGATATCGGCGACCGTGGTGGTGCGATAGCCGCGCTCGGCGATCGAGGCGGCCAGCCCGTCGAGCAGGCGAACCCGAAACGACGTGTCGTCGCTCATCAACCCTCCTCGTCGAACGGGTCTTGCCCGGGGCGGTACCGGGGAGTACCGTAGCTCACACCCCGTGGTACACCGCAGTACCACCAACCGGTCTGGAGTGTGGTCATGAGCGAAGCGACCGTCGAACGTATCGATACCCCCGCCATCAACCTGCCTCCCGGCCCGACCTTCAACCGAGCGGTGCTCGGCATCGGCTTTGCGCTGTTCCGCCGTCCGGTGGTCGCGCGTCTGGCCAGTCGGTACGGGTCTGCCTTCAGTATGCAGCTGCCGGTCTTCGGCCCGACGGTGATCGTCACCGACTCGCAGTTGGCCAAGCAGTTGTTCACGGCCAGCCCGGAGGATGTCGGCAACATCCAACCCAATCTGTCGCGCATCCTCGGGCCGGGTTCGGTCTTCGCGCTCGACCGTGCCGAGCACCGACGTCGCCGCAAGCTGCTCACCCCACCGTTCCACGGCAAGAGCATCAAGAACTACGAACGCATCTTCGAGGAAGAGACGCTGCGCGAGTCGGCGAATTGGCCTATCGGGCAGGAGTTTCCGATTCTCGAACCGATGATGCGGATAACCCTCAACGCGATCCTGCGCGCGGTGTTCGGTGCCGACGGAGCTCACCTCGACGAACTGCGCCGGATCATCCCGCCGTGGGTGACGCTGGGCTCGCGGTGCGCGACCCTGCCCACTCCGAAGCGGGACTACGGCCGCTGGCATCCCTGGACCCGGTTGGCCGAGTATCGCCGCCGCTACGACGAGGTGGTCGGCAGGCTCATCGACGAGGTCGCAGCCGATCCGCGTCTCGACGAGCGCGATGACGTGCTGGCCCTGTTGCTGCGCAGCACCTACGAGGACGGCACCGCGATGTCGCGACAGGACATCGCCGACGAACTGTTGACCCTGCTGGCGGCCGGTCACGAAACCACGGCCTCGACCATGGGGTGGGTGTTCGAGCGGATCAGCAGGCATCCGGACGTGCTGAACAGGCTGGTGAGCGAAGCGACGGGAGATGACACCGCCAATGAGTACCGCCAAGCCGTCATCCTCGAGACCCAGCGGGTGCGCACCGTCATCGACTTCTCGGGACGGCATATCTATTCACCGACCTTCGAACTCGGCGAGTGGGTCATCCCGCGCGGACATTCGATCGTGGTGAGCCTGTCGCAGCTGCACGAGCGTGAGTTCGACAACGCCGATCGATTCGATCCACAGCGGTTCGTCGGCAACCGTCCGCCGCTGGCCTGGGTGCCCTACGGCGGCGGGACCCGGCGCTGCATCGGTGCGGTGTTCGCGAACGTGGAGATGGATATCGTCCTGCGAACGGTGTTGCGGCACTTCACTCTTGCCACCACCACCGCGCCGGGGGAGAAGGTGCACTCACGTGGAGTGGCCTTCACCCCCAAGCGCGGTGGGCGGGTGGTGCTACACGCCCGGTGAATCAGACCTCCGCGCGCTTGGGCAGCTTCCAGCCCGGGCGCGGGAAGTGGCAGGTGTACCCGGTCGGGTAGCGCACCAGGTAGTCCTGATGCTCGGGCTCGGCCTCCCAGAAGGGGGCCTCCGGTACCACCTCGGTGACGACCTTTCCGGGCCAGAGGCCGGAGGCGTCGACATCGGCGATGGTGTCCAGCGCGATCGACTTCTGCTCGTCGTCGACATAGAAGATCGCCGACCGGTAGCTGCTGCCGACATCGTTGCCCTGACGGTTCTTCGTCGACGGGTCGTGGATCTGGAAGAAGAACTCCAGCAATGCCCGGTAGTCGGTCTCGGCGGGGTCGTAGGTGATCTCGATCGCCTCGGCATGGCCCGGGTGGTTGCGGTAGGTGGCGTGCTCGTTCTCGCCGCCGGTGTAGCCCACCCGCGTCGACACGACCCCCGGCTGCTTGCGAATCAGATCCTGCATGCCCCAGAAGCAGCCGCCGGCCAGAATGGCCTTCTGGAAGTCGCTCATGCGCTATCACTCCTTTGCTTCGGTTCACCATCCATTGTGCTCCGCCGTTACGGTGGAACCCATGCGTAGAGCTGTAACAACAGCGCTCGTCGGTCTAATCCACGCCGGCTGCCTGCTCACGGCCGGTTTTCCGGTCGCCTCGGCCAGTCCTGCGGACGTCCCGCCCGAGGTTCCTGTCGACCCGGACCGGGTAGTGTTCGCCGACAATCCGCAGATACTCAACCCACATGCCGCGGAGGTGGAGTCGTGGAGCCGCAGCGATGACGGATTGCTGCTGAACTTCGTCTCCGGTGCCCGAGACTGTTTCGGCGTCCACGTCCTGGTCGACGAGACCCCGGAGGCCGTCACCGTGGATCTCAACGGCGGTATGCCGCCCTCGTCGATCGGCCGGATGTGCATCGCGCAGGCCGTGCCCGGCAGTGTCGAGGTCCGCCTCGACGAACCGCTGGGTGACCGGGTGGTGCTGGCCGTTGCCAGAAATCTCGACAAACCCAGCTAGAACGTGTTCTAGTTTGTGGTGTGACGCCATTCACCCGTGACGAATTGGCCGAGGCGTACACCGCCTTCGAGAAGACCGTGGCTCGTGCCGCGACCACCAGGGACTGGGACCCGTGGGTGGACCAGTACACCCCCGATGTCGAGTACGTGGAGCACGCCGCAGGCACGATGCGTGGCCGGGAGCAGGTGCGGCCGTGGATCTGGAAGACGATGGAGACCTTCCCGGGTAACCACATGACCGCCTTTCCGTCGCTGTGGTCGGTGATCGACGAAGCCACCGCGCGGGTCATCTGCGAACTCGACAATCCCATGCGTGATCCCGGGGACGGCACCATCATCAGCGCCACCAACATCTCGATCCTCACCTACGCCGGTGACGGTCTGTGGCGCCGGCAGGAGGACATCTACAACCCGCTCCGGTTTGTCTCCGCGGCCATGAAGTGGTGCAAGAAGGCGCAGCAACTCGGGACCCTCGACGACGAGGCCGCCGAATGGATGAAGGGTATGGCGCGATGACGGAGACGTCCCCGGTCCTGGTGATCGGCGCGAACGGCTATCTCGGCTCGCATCTGACCCGACAACTGGTGGCCGACGGCCACGATGTGCGGGTGGTGGTGCGTGCGGGCGCCAACACCATCGGCATCGACGACCTCGATGTGCAGCGCTTCGTCGGCGACATCTGGGACAACGATGTGTTGCGCGCCGCGATGACCGGTGCGCAGACGGTCTACTACTGCGTGGTGGACACCCGGGGCTGGTTGCGTGATCCTTCGCCGCTGTTCCGCACCAATGTCGAGGGCACCCGCAATGTGCTGAACATCGCCGTCGAACCCGAGATTGCCTCCGGTTTGCAGAAGTTCGTGTTCACCAGCAGCTATGCCACGGTCGGGCGGCGTCGCGGCCGAGTCGCGACCGAGGGCGACGTCATCGGCCGCCGGGGCCTCACCCCGTATGTGCAGTCGCGGGTGCAGGCCGAGAACCTGGTGCTGTCGTATGCCCGCGAGCGGGGGCTGCCGGCGGTGGCGATGTGCGTGTCGACGACCTTTGGCGGCAAGGACTGGGGGCGCACCCCGCATGGAGCGATCATCGCGGGCGCGGCCTTCGGGAAACTGCCCTTCGTGATGAGCGGTATCGAGCTCGAAGCCGTCGGCGTCGACGATGCTGCGCGGGCGCTGATCCTGGCCGCCGAGAAGGGACGCGTCGGCGAGCGATATCTGATCTCGGAGAAGATGATCAGCAATGCCGAGGTGGCCAGGATCGCCGCCACCGCAGTCGGTGTCGCACCGCCCACGCGGTCGATCCCGTTGCCGTTGACCTACGTGCTGGCCGCGCTGGGCACCGTCAAGGGGCGGTTGCGCAAGTCGGACGAGAAGCTCTCGCTGGTCTCGTTGCGGTTGATGCGCGCGGAGGCGCCGGTCGACTGCACCAAGGCCCGCAGTGAACTCGGTTGGGAGCCAACGCCGGTGGAGGACTCCATCGCCGAGGCGGCCCGGTTCTGGGTAGAGCTGCGCAATTCGCGCAAGAGAACCTAGCCGGTGCCTCGCCGGTCCTCCGGCGCTTAGAACGGTGGTGGGTGGGTGTCGATGTGGGTGCGGTTGTGTGCGCGTTCGTGGGCTATTCGGTAGGCCTGGTTCTGTGCGCGGGTGCGGGATCGTCTGGGGGCGGCCCGTTCTCGGCCCGGCATTGGTGGTGGCGCCGGTGCCGTGATCAGGGCTGTTGACGGGATGGCCAGGGCGGGAAAGAACAACGCGCCGTCGGGTTTTGTGGTGTAGACCCGCCCGTTGGGGGCGGTGAGGGTGAGGGTGCCGTCGGGGTGTTGTTGGTCGGTCCAGCCGCGGGGCTCGCAGTGGAATGTCTTGATCAGGTGATGGATGCGGCAGTACAGCTTGGTGTTCGAGGGATGGGTGGGCCCGGCCGGCCAGGGTGTGGTGTGGTCGATATCGCAGCGCGCCACCACCACAGTGCAGCCCGGCCAGCGACACGTCAGGTCCCGGCAGCCGACGAAATCAGCCAGCGCTCTGGACGGGTGATAGCCGGGTTCGGTACCCAAATCCTCTGCTTCGGGCACGGGCCGGATCCGGGCTGCGGGTAGCAGGTCGGCGAGTTGGTCGGCGGTGATGGGCCCGTACCCGGGGAGCAACGCCGGGGCCCGTGTCTTCGCCGGGCCGCGGCGTTCGGTCTGTGCGGCGGTGATGCTGCCCTGCTCGGTGAGCACGTGAACAATGAACTGACCGGTGGCCACTTCGTTGCCTGCTGCCGGGCAGTCCTGGCGTCCACACCGGCACGCGATGCTGGTCGCCCGCAGCGCCAGTGCGTCGAGGGCGTCGGCGCGGCGTTGGGTGTGGGTGCGCGGATCGTGCGGGCACACGGTGCGGGCCAGGGCGTCGACGCTCTGGTCGAAGACCGCCCCTTTGGTGGCGTCGACGAGGCCGTGGATTTCGACCATCCCGTCCCCGACCGGTGCCACGGTCAGGTGGCGGCGCCGCCGGGTCTCGCGGGCGCGGCGGACCGCGACGGGGTCGATCTCGATGATCATCCAGTCGATCAGCTCGGCGATCCGTTCATCCGACAGTGCGTTCCACGAGGGGGCGGCCGCGGCGAGCTGGGTGTCGATGATGGCGGTGATGTCGGGGTCGGTGATCAACGCACAGCGGTGCAGGATGACCCGCAGCACCCGCAGGTCCACCCCACCCCCGGCGAACACCTGGGCGAAGGCCGGGAGTCGGGTGAGCAGGTCACGGCCCTGGGTGATCAGCGTGCAGGCCCGGCCCCGGCTGATTCCCAGCTCCGCACCCAGTTCGGCGGCCACCAGTTCCCAGTCATCGACAATCAGATCCTGCAATCCGTGCCCGAGCTCGGCCATCCGGGCCAGGGCGAACCGGCCCGCCGCGAGCACCTTGGCCGCCACCGCGGCCCGTTCGGCCAGTAGCTGATCGCGCGCGGCATCGAGGTGGACCCCCACACCCGACCGTTCGCTCATACGTTCGATCATGCCACCGGGGTATGACAAACCGGGGTATGACAACTCGTGCGAGCTCGCGGGCGGGGGCGGGGTTACCGGCGCTCCGCGTCAGCCCGCGGTCGGCCCCCGGATACCGAGCACAGGTTGTCGCGGACCGCCGAGATTGAAATCGGGACACCATGGGGAGTGGCCGTCGTGATCGCGCCAGGCAACCTGCATGCCGCGAACGGGTCCGCCGTGGTAGGCCACCGCCCACCCCATGTGCACATCGGGTGCGCTCACCTCGACGAATTCGGCCACCACATCGTCCCCGAAGTCCATGGTGTCGCCGGGCAACGGCTCAGTCTCGTGCACCATGTAGTGAGCCGCCGCGTTCAACAGGCCCAGGGAACGTTCCGGCGGCAGGCCGGTGATGAGTAGTTCCGGCAGTCCCGCGTCGGCCAAGCCGATGGTGTACGCGAATGGCGGATCGGTCTCGACGTACTGCACGGCCCAGCCGGTCTTTCTCGCTGCGCGGCGCAGGACTTCCAGGTAATCGGCCCGGGTGGCTCCGGGATGATCGCATTGCCAGCACATGATGTGCCCCTTCCGTGAGTGCTTGGGCCCCACCATCCGCCTGACCACCGACAACGCGACTGGCAGAATCGTCAGGTGCCCACGATCAACGGTCAGGTATCGCACTGGTTCGACACGCTTCCGACGCCGCGGTCCGGCCTGCCGGGTGATCGCGATGCCGATGTGTGCATCGTCGGCGCCGGATACACCGGATTGTGGACGGCCTATTACCTCAAGAAGGCCGACCCGTCCTTGCGGATCACCGTGCTCGAGGCACGGTTCGCCGGCTACGGTGCGTCCGGTCGAAATGGCGGCTGGTTGTCGGGTCTGGTTCCCGGGGACCGGAACAGGATGGCGAAAAGCCATGGCCGAGAAAAGGTTTTGGCCTGGCAGCGGGCGCTGAACGACGCGGTCGACGAGGTGATCGCGGTCGCGGCCGCCGAGGGTATCGACGCCGGCGCCGTCAAGGGCGGGAATCTGGAAATCGCCCGCAATCCCGCGCAGGCCGCCCGGCTGTCCGCCGCCGTCGCCGAGGAACGCAGGTGGCTCAACGACGTCACCGAGCTGACCAAAGAGGAAGCGGCGCAACGGATCGCATTCGACGGAATGCTCTCGGCCTACCACACCCCGCACTGCGCGCGCGTTCAACCGGCGGCACTGGTTCGTGGCCTGGCCGACACCGTGGAACGCCTCGGGGTCGCACTCTACGAGCGGTCTCCTGTCCACGAGATCGTCCAGGGCCGCGCCGTCACGGTGAGCGGGACCGTGCGGGCCCCCATCGTGCTACGCGCCACCGAAGGATTCACCTCGGCGCTGCCGGGTCTGCACCGCCGCTGGCTGCCGATGAACAGTTCGATGATCGCCACCGAGCCCATCCCCGTCGCGTTGTGGGATGAGATCGGTTGGGGGGAAAGAGAGCTCGTCGGCGATACTGCGCACGGCTTCTTCTATGCCCAGCGTACCGTCGATGACCGAATCGCCATCGGCGGGCGCAGTGTGCCCTACCGGTTCGGTTCGCGCACCGACGATGACGGCCGGGTGCCCGCGCGGACCATCCGATCGCTGACCGAGGTGCTGCACTCGCTGCTGCCCCAGGCGCGTCAGGTTCCGATCGCCCACGGCTGGTGTGGGGTTCTGGCGGTACCGCGGGACTGGGAGGCCGGGGTGGCGCTGGATCGCGCGACCGGCCTCGGCTGGGCGGGCGGCTATGTCGGGCACGGGGTCACCGCCACCAACCTGGCCGGGCGCACGCTGGCCGACCTGGTCCTCGGGCACCGCACCGACCGCACCCAACTGCCGTGGGTCGGTCACCAGTCGCGCAACTGGGAACCGGAACCGCTGCGCTGGCTCGGGGTCCGTGGTCTCTACACCGCGTACAAGGTGGCCGATCGGCACGAGGCGCGCAGCGGATCGGCGAAGACATCACCGATCGCGCGGGTGGCCGATCTGATCACCCGCAAACCCTAGGCTTCCGCACGCTCCTTGAGGTGCTGCAGAGTGAGCCGGATGTGTTCGGCATTGGCATTGTCACGGTCACTCACACCGGTGGCGAGCCCGGCGAACTTCTTGAACCACCCGGCGCGCCGGTCCCAGACCGATTCGGTGACCGTGCACCCACCCTCGGTGGCGACGATGTCGTAGCGCCAGTGCGCGATCGGCAGTATCGCCGACTTCACGTCGAAGGCGAACGCGCTACCGGGATCGGCCGCGGTGACGGTGCAGGTGGTGCTCCACGACTTCGCGCCGTTGCGGTTCCGCCCCCTGAACACCGCACCGGGTGCAGCCGCGGACCCCTTCGTCCACGACATGGCGTGCACCTCCTCGGCCAAGGACGCCATCGTCGGTAGGTCGGTGATCAGCGAGTAGACCGCGGCGGGTTCGGCAGCGATGGTGACGGATGCTTGGACCGGTGCACTCATGCAGCGATGGTAACCACCGGCCGGTGACGGGAATCACGGTCGCCACCGCTGTGTTGAAGTGGCCATGACAGCCCGGCAACCCCGGCAGCCCGATGCCGAGCACCCGATCACCATCACGCCCACCGGACGGCGGGTCACCGTCACCGTCGGCGATACCGTCGTGGCCCGTACCGACGACGCGCTGACCCTGCAGGAGGCCAGCTATCCGCCGGTCCAGTACGTCCCGCTGGCCGACGTCGACCCCGCCGTGCTCTCGGACAGCGCGACGACGACCTACTGCCCGTACAAGGGCGACGCGAACTACTACAACGTCGGTGACGTGCCCGATGTCATCTGGAGCTATCGGCAGCCCTACCCGGCGGTCGCCGAGATCGCCGGCCGGGTCGCCTTCTACCCGGACAAGGCACGCGTACAACTGTCCTAGATTGGGTGGCGTGCCGTCCGCCACGCTCAGATTCGACGGGCCCGTCAGTCCCGGTCTGACGTTGGCCCCGTTGCGACGTGGCGGCGGCGACCCGTGCTATCAGATCGTCGGCACCGACATCTGGCGGACATCGCTGATGCGCACCGGCCCGGTCACCGCCCGCATAGCCAAGACCGCCGTCGACACCGTGGAGTGCGAAGCATGGGGAGCTGGGGCGGCCGAGTTCATCGACGGGCTGCCCGCATTGCTGGGCGTCGACGACGACGATGCCGGATTCATGCCCACCGACCCCACCATCGCGGTGGCGCGCCGACGGGTTCCGCACCTGCGGCTGGGCCGCACCGGCCGGGTGCTGGAGGCCCTGATCCCGGCGATCATCGAACAGCGTGTCTATGGCAAGGACGCTTTCCGGGCCTGGCGCATCCTGACCACCAAATTCGGCGGGCCGGCCCCTGGTCCGGCGCCGGCCGGTATGCGCGTGCCGCCGAGCGCGGAGGTGTGGCGGCGCATTCCGTCCTGGGAGTTCCATCTGGCCAACGTGGACCCTGGGCGGGCCCGAACCGTCGTCGGGTGTGCACAGCGCGGCGACGCGTTGGAACGGTTGACCGCCGAGAAGGCGGTCCGCGGTCTGAGATCGCTGCCGGGCGTGGGGATATGGACCGCCGCCGAAACGGTGCAGCGCGCTTTCGGCGACGCCGACGAAATCTCGGTCGGTGACTATCATCTCGCCACCACGGTCGGGCTGAGCCTGCTCGGCGTCCCGATCGACGACGCCGCGATGGTGGATTTGCTCGAGCCGTTGCGGCCGCATCGTCAGCGCGCAGTCCGACTGCTCTACGCCAGTGGGCTCGCGATCAACCCGCGCCGGGCACCGAGACAAGCCATTCCCAATCTGCGGGCGCTTTGATCGGCCGGTGATTACCGCGCGGCGCGGTTGGGTAAACGAGCGTCGGGCACGTCGATGCCGAAGACAACACGACGTCACGCGAAGGAGCGACCATGACTGCGTTCACCATCCCTGGACTGACCGACAAGCAGGGAGCCGAGGTGGCCGAGCTGCTGCAGAAGCAACTCAGCCGCTACAACGACCTGCACCTGACCCTCAAGCACGTGCACTGGAATGTCGTGGGGCCGAACTTCATCGGTGTACACGAGATGATCGACCCGCAGGTCGACCTGGTCCGCGGATATGCCGACGAAGTTGCCGAACGTATTGCGGCACTCGGTGCGTCACCGCTCGGAACACCTGGCGCGATCATCAATGATCGCACCTGGGATGACTACTCGGTGAACCGTGACAAGGTCCAGGCCCATCTGGCCGCCCTGGACCTGGTCTACACCGGGATCATCGAGGACACCCGCAAGAACATCGAGCGCCTCGATGACATCGACCTGGTCTCACAGGACATGCTCATCGGACATGCCGGCGAGTTGGAGAAGTTCCAGTGGTTCGTGCGCGCGCACCTGGAGAGTGCCGGTGGCACCCTGGTGCACGAGGGCAAGTCGACCGAGAAGGGCGCCGCCGACAAGGCCCGTTGATGTCGGCTCCGCCGACAAGGCCCGTTGACGTCGGCTCCGCCGAGGCCGTTCAGCGTCCGTCGAGCGCGTCGTCCCGAACCGGTCGATCGGCCAATTCCTCTGCGACACCGAACAACAGCGGATAGGCGACTCCGGCTATGGCCGCTCCCACCAGCGGGGCAAGCCAGAACAGCCACAGCTGGCTCGGCGCTCCATCGGCGTTGAACAACGCGACGCCGGTGGAGCGCGCCGGGTTGACCGAGGTGTTCGAGATCGGGATGGATACCAGGTGGATCAGGGTGAGCGTCAATCCGATTGCCAGTCCGGCAAAACCTTTCGGAGCGCGATCATCGGTCGAACCGAGGATGACCAACAGGAAGATGAAGGTCAGGACCACTTCGGTGATCAGCACCGCCCACATCGAGTATCCGCCGGGTGAGTGCACGCCGTAGCCGTTGGCGGCCATGTTCCCCGTGGGGCTCCAGTCCGGCGCCCCGCTGGCGATCGCGTAAATGATTGCACCGCCTGCGAACCCGCCGATCACCTGGACAATCCAGTATGGCAGCACCGCGCTCCACTCCACCCGCTTCGCCAGTGCCGCACCCAGCGTCACCGCGGGATTGAAGTGGCCGCCCGAAATGGTGCCGAAGGCGTACACGCCGGTGAGCACCGTGAGCCCGAACGCCAATGCGACACCGAGGAAGCCGATGCCGAGCGACACACCGTCGCCGGCGAGGAACTTGGCGGCGAACACGGCACTACCGCATCCGCCGAGCACAAGCCAGAAGGTGCCGATGAACTCGGCTGCGAGTCGATGTGTCATGGTGGGTGTGGACATGGCGGTTGTGGACACGGCGCCGCTCCTAGGTCGGGCAACAGCTGATTCGCCGAGAGTCCCACCGCGGGCGCGCCGTTCGGACCGGTCGAGACACGATCGCTCCGCAATGGAGATGCGGCGCCGCCGAATCTCCACCGCCGCGTGACCTAGTCCCGGTACGCCGTCAGGCGGGCCGTCAGCGCCAGCCGGCCGTCGGCGTCGATGCCTTGGGCCTCGGCCACTCCGCTGCTCCGCCCGGCGTGCAGCGCGGTTCCGCGGTAGTGAGCCTTCCCGCCGCCGATCAGCCGGCGCAGATAGTTGATGCGCAGCGAAGCGGTGTGCATCGGGGGCCGCGCCGGGTCGGTGTTCAGTGCGGCTGCGGCCACCAGCTCCAGGCCGGCGGCCACGATTCCACCGTGCACCGCGCCGAGGTGGTTGTTGATTGCCGGGTGCGCATGCTGGCGCAATACCCGTGCGCCGCCCGCCTCACCACCTGGCTCGGCCACCTCGACGGCAAGCAGATCGCTCAGTTCGGTCGGCAGAATCGTGTCGGAGTCCGGCTCCAGGGCGGGCAGATTTGCAATGCCCGAAGCGGCTTCGATGTAGAAGGAACGTATGGTGGCATGGCCGATCGGGCGGCCGTCGTGCGTGAGGTCGCATACCGACAGCGACGTTCCGGCCGGGACGCCGAGTGTCCGACTGGTTGCCATGATCGGCGCAGCCTGCTCGGCGGTCAGCGTGTGCTGTGCGCCCGGGCAGAATTCGATTGTCAGTTCACTGGTTACCGTCCAATGGCCGTCAGGCCGCCGGGCGTGGTTGGGGTAGCCGGCGATGTGATCCACCAAGACGCCCAGCGCTGCCATACTCGGTGCCCCGGTGAACGGATTGCGCCATGCTGCGACCGGCAGGGCGGCCGAATACGTGGTCGGTCCCTGCTCGACATCGTGGATGCCGAAACGGCCGGTCGGGGTGTCCAGTGGGTATGACATCACCGTTCAGCTTCGCCCCGCCGGACGCGGCCCGTACCACTGGGGGGGTATCCGCGGGATTGTCTAAGAATCTGGCTAGTCTTTGAGCAAACTAATGACGCATAAAAAGTGCAGTTCAAAGCCTATTGTATTCTGCACGGCAAACATTTTGACCGAGGGTGCCAAGAGTGACTGTCAGGCTGCGGTGGCGCGCGGCCGCGGGAGGTGTTGTGAAATGGATTGCCGGACAACGTTATCGGCCGATGTGTGGCGTGGCCGCGCAGATCCGGAGAAAAGCGGGCCATACAGTCTAGTTAGGGCTGGCTAAGTTGGCATGCCTTGCGGTCTTTGTCATATCGTTTTGGCAACTTGTGGCGAGTGGGTAAAAGCCGTCGTTCAGTGCTGCACGAAGGCGCCGCGAACGCCAGGCCACTGGTAACTGCCGACAGTGGACGCCGATTCACGCAGGCATGAGAGTAAGGGTCAGGTGGATTACCGATGGGAAATGTGCCCAGCGCCCTCTACAACCCCGCATACGAGCACGACTCATGCGGCGTGGCCATGGTGGCCGATATGCACGGTCGCCGCAGCCGCGACATCGTCGACAAGGCGATCACCGCGCTGCTGAACCTGGAGCACCGCGGTGCCGCCGGGGCCGAGCCCAACACCGGTGACGGCGCGGGCATCCTCATCCAGGTTCCCGACGAGTTCCTGCGCGCGGTGATCAAAGAGCAGGGCCTGAGCTTCGAGCTTCCTGCCGAGGGCAGCTACGCCACCGGTATCGCTTTCCTCCCGCAGTCCGCCCGCGATGCCAACCTGGCCTGCGAGGCCGTGCAGAAGATCGTCGAGGCCGAGGGGCTGCAGCTGCTGGGCTGGCGTGACGTCCCGCATGACGATTCCTCGCTGGGCGCGCTCGCCCGCGACGCGATGCCGACGCTGCGACAGGTCTTCATCGCCGGTGCCTCCGGCATGGATCTGGAGCGCCGGGCCTACGTGATCCGCAAGCGCGCCGAGCACGAGCTGGGCACCAAGGGTCCCGGTCAGGACGGCCCCGGGCGCGAAACCGTCTACTTCCCAAGCCTTTCCGGACAGACATTCGTCTACAAGGGCATGCTGACCACCCCGCAGCTGCGCGCCTTCTATCTGGACCTGCAGGACGAGCGGCTGACCAGCGCACTGGGCATCGTGCACTCGCGGTTCTCGACCAACACCTTCCCGTCCTGGCCGCTGGCGCATCCGTTCCGCCGCGTCGCCCACAACGGTGAGATCAACACCGTCACCGGCAACGAGAACTGGATGAAGGCCCGTGAGGCGCTCATCCACACCGACGTGTTCGGCTACCACAACGACCTGAACAAGATCTTCCCGGTCTGTACCCCCGGCGCATCGGACACCGCCCGTTTCGACGAGGTCCTCGAACTGCTGCACCTTGGCGGGCGAAGCATCGCGCACGCGGTGCTGATGATGATCCCGGAGGCCTGGGAGCGCAATACCGAGATGGACCCCGCGCTGCGGGCGTTCTACCAGTACCACGGCTCGCTGATGGAACCGTGGGACGGCCCGGCATCGGTCTGCTTCACCGACGGCACCGTCATCGGCGCCGTGCTGGACCGCAACGGCCTGCGCCCCTCGCGCATCTGGGTGACCCAAGACGGCCTCGTCGTGATGGCTTCGGAGGCCGGCGTGCTGGACCTCGACCCGTCCACCGTCGTGCAGAAGATCCGGTTGCAGCCGGGTCGCATGTTCCTGGTCGACACCGCGCAGGGCCGCATCGTCTCCGACGAGGAGATCAAATCGCAGCTCGCCGCCGAGCATCCCTATCAGGAGTGGCTGGACGCCGGGCTCTTCCACGTCGACGATCTGCCTCCCGGCAAGTACGTCAAGATGCCGCACCACCGCGTGGTGCTGCGTCAGCAGGCGTTCGGCTACACCTACGAAGAGCTCAACCTGTTGGTGGCGCCGATGGCGCGCACCGGCGCCGAGGCGTTGGGCTCGATGGGCACCGACACCCCGATCGCCGTGCTGTCGCAGCGGCCGCGGATGCTCTACGACTACTTCCAGCAGCTGTTCGCCCAGGTGACCAACCCGCCACTGGACGCCATCCGCGAAGAGGTGGTGACCAGCCTGCAGGGCACCGTCGGCCCCGAGGGCGACCTGCTCAACCCGGACGAGAACTCGTGCCGCCAGATCGTGCTGCCGCAGCCGATCCTGCGTAACGCCGATCTGTCCAAGCTCGTCGACGTCGACCCCGATCATGAGATCAACGGCCACCAGCACGGCATGCGTGCAGCCGTGGTGAGCTGCCTGTACCCCGTCGCCGATGGTGGTGCCGGTCTGCGCCGCGCGCTGGAGGACGTCCGCACCAAGGTCAGCCAGGCGATCCGCAACGGGGCCCGCATCATCGTGCTCTCCGACCGCGAATCCACCGAGTGGCTGGCTCCGATCCCGTCGTTGCTCTCGGTCGCCGCCGTGCACCACCACCTGGTCCGCGAGCGCACCCGCACGCAGGTCGGTCTGGTCGTCGAGTCCGGTGATGCCCGCGAGGTGCACCACATGGCGATGCTGTGTGGTTTCGGTGCCGCCGCGATCAACCCCTACATGGCGTTCGAGTCGATCGACGACATGATCGACCGTGGCGTCATCACCGGCCTGTCCAGCGACGCGGCCAAGGCCAACTACGTCAAGGCCGCCGGCAAGGGTGTGCTGAAGGTGATGTCGAAGATGGGCATCTCCACCCTGGCGTCTTACACCGGTGCCCAGCTGTTCCAGGCGATCGGTATCAACCAGCGGGTGCTCGACGAGTACTTCTCCGGGTTGCACTGTCCCACCGGTGGTATCGATCTCGACGATATCGCCGCCGATGTCGCGGCCCGCCACGAGCTGGCCTACCTGGACCGGCCCGACGAGTGGGCGCACCGTGAGCTCGAGGTCGGCGGTGAGTACCAGTGGCGCCGTGAGGGCGAATACCACCTGTTCAACCCCGACACCGTGTTCAAGCTGCAGCATTCGACCCGCACCGGGCAGTACGAGGTCTTCAAGGAGTACACCAAGCTGGTCGATGACCAGAGCGAGCGGATGGCTTCGCTACGCGGCCTGCTGAAGTTCAAAGAGGGTGTGCGCGAACCGGTTCCGCTCGACGAGGTCGAGCCGGCCAGTGAGATCGTCAAACGATTCTCGACCGGTGCCATGAGCTATGGATCCATCTCGGCAGAGGCGCACGAGACGCTGGCCATCGCCATGAACCGCCTCGGCGGACGCTCGAACTCCGGTGAGGGCGGCGAGAGCGTCGACCGCTTCGAACCCGACGAGAACGGGGACTGGCGGCGCAGCGCCATCAAGCAGGTGGCCTCCGGTCGATTCGGTGTGACCAGCCACTACCTGACCAACTGCACCGATATCCAGATCAAGATGGCGCAGGGTGCCAAGCCCGGTGAGGGCGGCCAACTCCCGGGTCACAAGGTGTACCCGTGGGTCGCCGAGGTGCGGCACTCCACACCCGGTGTCGGCCTGATCTCCCCGCCGCCGCACCACGACATCTACTCGATCGAGGATCTGGCACAGCTGATCCACGATCTGAAGAACGCCAACCCGTCGGCGCGCATCCACGTCAAACTGGTCAGCGAGAACGGCGTCGGCACCGTGGCCGCGGGTGTCTCGAAGGCGCACGCCGACGTGGTGTTGATCTCCGGGCACGACGGCGGTACCGGTGCCACCCCGCTGACCTCGCAGAAGCACGCCGGCGCCCCGTGGGAGCTCGGGTTGGCCGAGACCCAGCAGACCCTGCTGCTCAACGGTCTTCGCGATCGCATCGTCGTCCAGGTGGACGGCCAGCTCAAGACGGGTCGCGATGTCGTGATCGCCGCCCTGCTCGGCGGCGAGGAGTTCGGATTCGCGACGGCTCCGCTGGTGGTCTCGGGCTGCATCATGATGCGGGTGTGCCATCTGGACACCTGCCCGGTGGGTGTGGCCACCCAGAACCCGGTGCTGCGCGAGCGCTTCAACGGCAAGCCCGAGTTCGTGGAGAACTTCTTCATGTTCATCGCCGAAGAGGTTCGGGAACTGATGGCGCAGTTGGGTTTCCGCACCGTCAACGAGATGGTCGGCCAGGTAGGTGCGCTGGATACCACGGAGGCCGCCGCGCACTGGAAGGCGCACAAGCTCGACCTCGCGCCGGTGTTGCACGAGCCCGAGTCGGCGTTCATGAACCAGGACCTGTACTGCAGCTCGCGTCAGGATCATGGTCTGGACAAGGCGCTTGACCAGCAGCTGATCACCCAGTGCCGCGAGGCGCTGGATGCCGGCACGCCGGTGCGGTTCACGACAAAGATCGCCAACGTCAACCGGACCGTCGGCACCATGCTGGGCCACGAGGTCACCAAAGCCTATGGCGGCGAAGGGCTTCCCGACGGCACCATCGACATCACCTTCGAGGGTTCGGCCGGTAACAGCTTCGGGGCGTTCGTCCCGCGCGGTATCACGCTGCGGGTGCACGGTGACGCCAACGACTATGTCGGCAAGGGTCTTTCCGGTGGCCGGATCGTGGTGCGCCCGCCGGGCAACGCGCCCAGTGACTATGTGGCCGAAGACAACATCATCGCGGGCAACGTGATCCTGTTCGGCGCGACCACCGGGCAGGCGTTCCTGCGCGGTCAGGTCGGTGAGCGGTTCGCGGTGCGCAACTCGGGTGCCCACGCCGTCGTCGAGGGCGTCGGTGACCACGGGTGTGAGTACATGACCGGTGGCAAGGTCGTGATTCTCGGCCGCACCGGGCGCAACTTCGCGGCAGGCATGTCCGGCGGTGTCGCGTATGTCTACGACCCGGACGGCCGGCTGCCCGGCAATGTGAACGGCGAGATGGTCGATCTGGACGACCTGAGCGCCGAGGACCTCGAGGTGTTGCAGGAGATGATCGTGGCGCATGTCGATACGACGGATTCGGCAGTGGGCCGCCGGATCCTGGCCGACTGGGATGGTTCGGCCAAGCAGTTCGTCAAGGTGATGCCCCGTGATTACAAGCGGGTGCTGGTAGCCATCGAGGAGGCCGAGAACTCCGGCCAGGACGTGGGCGAGGCGATCATGGCGGCGGCCCGTGGCTGATCCGAGCGGTTTCCTCAAGCACACCGTCCGGCAGACCCCGGCCCGGCGGCCGGTCGACCTGCGCCTGAAGGACTGGAAAGAGGTCTACGAAGACTTCGACCACGAGACCCTGCAGGTGCAGGCATCGCGGTGTATGGACTGCGGTATTCCGTTCTGCCACAACGGTTGCCCCCTGGGTAACCTGATCCCCGAGTGGAACGACCTGGTGTACCGGGACCGCTGGCGCGACGGTATCGAGCGGTTGCACGCCACCAACAACTTCCCGGAGTTCACCGGGCGGCTGTGCCCCGCACCGTGCGAGGCGTCCTGCGTGCTGGGAATCAACCAGGACCCGGTGACCATCAAGCAGGTCGAGGTCGAGCTGATCGACAACGCCTTCGACCAGGGTTGGGTCACGCCGATGGTCCCGACTGTTCGGACCATGAAGAAGGTCGCCGTCGTAGGCTCCGGCCCGGCCGGGCTGGCTGCCGCGCAGCAGTTGACCCGGGCCGGCCACAGCGTCACGGTGTTCGAGCGGGCCGACCGCATCGGTGGGTTGCTGCGCTACGGGATCCCCGAATTCAAGATGGAAAAGCGGCATATCGACCGCCGCCTGGAGCAGATGGCGGCCGAAGGCACGCAGTTCCGCACCGGCGTGAACGTCGGTGTGGACATCACCGTCGAGCAATTGGACGAGGAGTTCGACGCCGTCGTGCTCGCCGGCGGTGCCACTGCCTGGCGCGATCTGCCGATCCCCGGCCGTGAACTCGAGGGCATCCACCAGGCGATGGAGTACCTGCCGTGGGCCAACCGCCTGCAGCAGGGTGACGATGTCGCCGGGGCCGACGGCGAGCCGCCGATCACCGCCAAGGGCAAGAAGGTCGTCATCATCGGCGGCGGCGACACCGGTGCGGACTGCCTGGGCACTGCGCATCGGCAGGGAGCGCACAGCGTCCACCAGTTCGAGATCATGCCGCGCCCGCCGGAGACCCGGGCCGAGTCGACCCCGTGGCCGACGTATCCGCTGATGTACCGGGTGGCCTCGGCGCATGAAGAGGGTGGCGAGCGCGTCTTCTCGGTCAACACCGAAGAGTTCCGCGGCACCGACGGCAGGGTGTCCTCACTGAAGGTGCACGAGGTCCAGATGAAGGCCGGAAAGTTCGAGAAGGTCGAGGGTTCGGATTTCGAGCTCGAGGCCGACATCGTCTTCCTGGCGATGGGCTTCGTGGGCCCGGAGCGCGAGGGCCTGCTCAACGAGCTCGGCGTCGAGCTGACCGATCGCGGCAACGTCGCCCGCGACGAGGACTTCCAGACCAATGTCCCCGGCGTGTTCGTCGCCGGTGACATGGGCCGTGGACAGTCCCTGATCGTGTGGGCGATTGCCGAAGGCCGGGCTGCCGCGGCGGGTGTCGACCGTTACCTGATGGGTGAGTCCGCGTTGCCGCGACCGATTGCGCCGACGGCGGCGCCGCAGCGCTGAGGGTGTGCGCCGGCGGGCTACCAATTGCCGGGTAGCTACCTACGCTGAATCACATCAGCAACATCAGCCACACCAGAAACATCCGATTTTTAATCGGCGTGCCGGTTGGTGTTAGCCGCGTCACAGGTGTCTAATGGCGGCACAGGGGTCTTCGGGTAAAGTGACCCCACGGTGCAGCTATTCGCCGACCGTAGGAGTTCCTACCGTGTACATGACGCCCAATTCGCGGTCGCGGGTGAGTCGAATCGCCTGGTCATGGCTACGTCATCCCCGCCGCAGTCGCGATTTCCCAGCTAAGCACGAGCGGCTCATCACGTCCGCAGAGTTACTTCGATACGGCTGCTGATCCGGCCCGTCGGCGAGCGGCGGACCGGATCGAGCGAGGTTTGCCGAATCGTAATAATTTCGTGACCGTCATATTTAAGGACGTGTCAGCAGCCCCGAATCCCTGATGGTTTCGGCGAGCGGTTCCAACACCGCAGGGTCGTACGGCGGCGGCAGGTAGATGATCGCGAGGTCCAGGCCTTCGGCGCCCAGCGCTATGGCGTCTTCGACGACTCTGCGATAGTTGCGATCCTCGCCGAGCCGGATGTGGGCCGACAGCGTGATCTCTTTCGGGTCGCGACCGATATCGGCGCAATGCGCTGCCAGCACAGCGCGCTTGCGGGCGAATTCCTCCGGGGTGCCGCCCACGAAGTTCCAGTGGTCGGCGTACTTCGCGGTGATCCGGAGAGTCCGCTTCTCGCCGCTGCCGCCGATACAGAACGGGGGGTGCGGCTGCTGCGGGCCCTTCGGCTCGTTGCGGGCGTCCTTGAGTTGGTAGAACTTGCCGTCAAATGTGGTGGATTCCTGGCTCAGCAGGCCCTTGAGGACCTCGCAGGCCTCCTCGAAGCGGTCGAAACGCTCCTTGATGGTGCCGAGTTCGATGCCATAGGCACCGGACTCCTCTTCGTTCCAGCCGGCACCGATCCCGAGCTCCAGGCGGCCGCCCGAGATGATGTCCAGCGCCGAGGCCATATTGGCCAGCACGGCGGGGTGTCGGTAATGAATACCGGTGACCAGAACTCCGACCCGCAGCCGCTCGGTGGCCTGGGCGAGCGCGGTCAGCGTCGTCCAGCCCTCGAGGCACGGGCCGCTCGAATCGGAGAAGATGGGATAGAAGTGGTCGAAGGTCCACCCTGACTGGAAGACGTCGATGTCATCGGCGGTCTTCCAGATGGCCAGCATGTCCGACCAGGTGGTGTTCTGCGGCGAGGTTTTGAAGGCAAAGTCCACACTTGGGGAACTCGTCACGTTGCCGAGAAATTCCGGCTTGCGTCACTGTCCTCGCGGGACCAGCGAGCTGAGTTCCGTGCCATCGGCCGACAGCTGAATCAGATTGGAGCCGATACGCCACACCCGTTGAAGGGAATTGGGTTCGGCAGGAAGAACCCACAGGTCCGCACAGGTCGCCATGTCGCGGGCGCTGGCGAGACGTCCCGCCTGGCGATTCGTGGTCTCGAACACCAGCGCCGAACCGTCGGTGCCGAGAAGACGGTGCATCGGGAAATCGCACACCGGACCCTTGGCGCCGGTCTTGAGGTCGTACTGGCGCCATTCGGGAAACTCCCGGGTGCCGTTCTCCATGAGGAACAGGGTGGTCCCGACCCGATTGAATCCCTGTCCGGCGACATCAAGCAACCGGTAGCCGTCGGGAGTGAATACCGTGACTTCATCCGAGTCGCCAAGTGCGATCACCGGCAGATCAATGAGCGTGCTTCCGACCAACCTGCCGTCTACTTCGGCAAGCGTTCTGCCGGACTCGTCGAAGAAGTATGTGCCGAGGTATCTACGGTCCTCCGACTGGACGTTTGCAGCGAAACCGCCGCGATAGACGACAGGATCGTGCAGGCTGGCGCCCTTTTCGACGTCGGGCTCAACTGGCCTACCGTCCGCCACCGAGAAAACCATGGAATCTCCGCGCCGGGGATTGGTGCTCCGCTGAGCGCTCAGCACGGAACCCTCCATGCCGACGCGTGCGTCAGACACCGCAGTCGGTGATCCGTCTCCTGGCACGAACCATGTCGTCTCAGCGCGGTCGCCGATGCCGTAGATGCCCTTGTCCTGTGAGGTCGCGACGGCGTAGGGACCGAGTTGTCTCAGATTCAAACTGCCGTTGTTGGCTTTGATGTCCGTGGGTCCGCGATAGATCACGTCGCCCGAATCGGCATCGATGATCGTCGCCCCTCCCTCGCTGGATCGTTCGACGCAGAGGATCTGGTCCGGTCCGTTGAGCAAACAGGTAGGTGCCAGCGTGCCCGTGCTGAGCAATACGGCATCGAAGATGCTGTGGCCGTTACCGGTATCGATACCTGCCAACCACCACTTCGGATCTGCACTCGCCAAACTGGTGGCCAGGAAGTACGCGCGTTCACCTGATGCTCCGATCAGCGGTTTCGGAGAGCCGGGGACATTGCTCGCCGCGATGGTCGGTGCGGATCCGTTCGCAGTTGGGGATGGCAGCCCGAGATCGAAGGTGCTTGTCCGCCAGCCCGTTACAGGTGCTTGGCGCATGTCCGGAAGTAGTTCGACCTGCTCGGGTTGCCAGACCCACCGACCGTACACGTATCGACCGTTGCGAAGCCACCAAAAGGTGGCCAATGCGGCGAGGACTGCGATTACGAGCACCAGTACGAGCAGCGCTCGACCGCGACGCAAACGGATCGTCATCCTTGCCCGTACCGGCCGGAGAAAGCAGTGGCGACACGTTCGACGTAGCTCTCGGGTGACGGCAGGCCTAGATCGCGTTCCAAGAATTCGTGCACAAGCCCGCCCTCGTATCCCATGTCCTGCATCAGCAGCGTGATCACACCATGTTGCGCGGCAAGCGCTTTCTGAGAGGCCAGCGCAGAAAGGAACGTAATCTCTTCGGACAATTCCGATTCGGTCATTTTGCAAACGCTGGGTTCAAGATCGATGCGATCGATTCTCCCGCCCAGGAGTGCGGTGACAGCTACATCCCCAGCGGGATTGCTGACCGTGAAGAAGACATCAGGTGAACCATTTGCATCGTCAGGCAGCTCCGAATCCCAACTGTGCACTGCTGTGCCGCTCGGCACCGGTGGGAGGTACTCGTCGAAAGCGCCTAGATCACTTATCGGCGTGTCGGATTCGAGCACCTCGTTGGTCTCGTTATCCCAAGGGTCCATGTAGTCGGGCACCGAGGGCACTCAGAACTCGCACGCGCCGATATCTTTGGAGGCGCGCCAATCGGCGTTGTTGTAGTTCTGCGAAGCCATGGTCAACCTCTGACTCAGGTCATAGGACATGTGCCACAGTTTCTTTCGTGCTTCGTCGCGCGCCCTCTCAACATCGGCTATGGCCGAGTTGCTCGCGAAACACGCGACACCGTGAGTGTCGGAAACTCGGTTGCCGATATCGTTCACCGTCTCTCCGGCTACCTTGAGCACTCCGGCGGCCGTGCCGTGGCTGGCCGCGATCTGGTCGATATGCTCGGTTAGTACACGGAGATTCTGTTCGGAATCGGTTGCCACGGTTGTTCCTCTATCGATGTTCGGCGTACGGGGTTGCGGGCGGGTACTCGACGGTCGGCCCCTGCGGTTGGGGCAAGGTGAAGTTCTCGTTCGGATCGGTCCGTGACGGAAGGGTCCCTTCGGTCCGCTCATCGCCGAATGGCTCGTCGCAGGGGACTGCGTTGTCATCTTTGCCGTCGTTGTTGTCGTCTTTCCCGATGGGCGCGCCAATGATGATCTGTCCCGCAGCGTCGTTGTACACCTTCACCAAGGACCGGATCTCGCTGCTCTTAGACACCGATTCGGCTGTCAGTATGGCCAGATCCGAGGTGGCTTGTCCCAGGACGACGGTGGCGGTTGCCAAATCCGAGGCGGCTTTCACCGTTGCGCCACCCGGGACCGCGTTCATCCAGGAGGTCGCGGTATCCACGTCTGCAAGGAACTGGATACGGTCATCAAGGTCTCGTCGTGCGACGGTGACCTGTGCCGCTAGCTGGTGGATGAGGCGGTGCATATCTGCCTCCGCATCCGCAACGCCGTATGTACGGGAGTAGTGCCCTGCGTTCTTCTCCCTGTACACGCCGGAGGCTGTCCCGTCCCAACGGTCCTCTTTCGGGGCCGCATCGAAGATCAGATCTCCGGCCTCGGTGTACTTCGCAGCCGACTTCTTCAAATCGGCACCGTCCTCGGGGTCGCCGGATCCGGTCGTCTGCTTCATGCCTTTGATGGTCAGTTGCGCCGCAGCGAGAATAGGTGACGATGTCAGGCCGAGTTCACCCAAGTTCGGAATCTTGTCGAGCGGGCCGGGACCCTTGGACCAGTCGAAGCCGACGACATCTCCGTACTTTCTCAACAGGTCGAATGCCTTGCTCAACAGACTCATGAAACCTCCCCGCAGGTCCCTCTCGACATTACCGCCAGTCGTCGGTGGCGCAGTGCATCAAATTTGCGGCCGGGAGCACACTGGAGGCATGGATCCCGTGCAGGCTCTTCGCCGGATTGCCTACTACAAGGATCGCGCGCGCGAGGATTCGCGGCGCGTGATGGCCTACCGCAAGGCCGCCGACGTGGTGGAGGCCATGACGCCCGAGCAGCGCGAGAAGGTCGGCAAGGCGAACAGCTGGCAGACGTTACCGGGCATCGGTCCCAAGACCGCCACGGTGATCGCGCAGGCGTGGGCCGGCCGCGAGCCCGAGACGCTGGTCGCGCTGCGCGAGTCGGCGGCCGACCTCGGTGGCGGCGAGATCCGCACCGCACTCAAGGGAGATCTTCACCTGCACTCGAACTGGTCGGACGGATCTGCGCCGATCCCGGAGATGATGTCCGCCGCAGCCGAACTGGGCCACGAATACTGCGCGTTGACCGACCATTCCCCGCGGCTCACGGTGGCCAACGGACTGTCGGCAGAACGTCTACGCCGTCAACTCGACGTCATCGACGAACTGCGCGAACAGTTTTGGCCGATGCGCATCCTCACCGGGATCGAGGTGGACATCCTCGATGACGGCACACTGGATCAAGAGGCCGAGCTGCTCGAGCGACTCGACATCGTCGTCGCCAGCGTGCACTCCAAGCTCAAGATGGACGCACCGTCGATGACCCGCCGAATGGTGCGCGCGGTCAGCGGCGGCCAGGCGAACATCCTGGGCCATTGCACCGGTCGGCTGGTGGAGGGTGGCCGGGGGACGCGCCCGGAATCGCAGTTCGACGCTGAAGCGGTCTTCACTGCTTGCCGGGACAATGGTGTTGCGGTGGAAATCAATTCGCGGCCCGAGCGACGCGATCCGCCCACCCGGCTGCTCGATCTGGCACTGCAGATCGGGTGTGACTTCTCCATCGACACCGACGCGCACGCCCCCGGTCAGCTCGACTTCCTGGGCTACGGCGCGCAAAGGGCACTCGACTCCGCGGTCCCGCTGGATCGCATCGTCAACAGCTGGTCGGCGGATCGACTGTTGGCGTGGGCCGGCCGGAAACGCTAGCTCGCTGACGTGAACGGATTGTGTTCGGCGATCAGCGTTTGACGAAGCTCACCCCAAAGGCGATGTGGGCCTGCAGGGCGAATGCCGCCGTGACTTTCGCCGTATCGCTGAATGCGTTCATGGCGCCATGCTGCCGCAGAGCGGCTGTGCGGCGAATCGGTGAGACTACTCAATCCGGCAGCATCGGCATCTCCAGTCCCGGATCGCGACCCAGTAGCACCCCACGGGTGACCGAGGCGTTGCCGAAGCGCTGGCGGACCTCGTCGACGGCCGCGTCCAGCGCATCGTGATCAGCCGACGCGCCGAAGGGCAGCTCCAGCTGTGCGGCACCATCGCGATCGATATTGGACACCGCGAAGCCGATGAGCGTCAGCCCGCGTTCTGCGATCAACGGGACCGCGGCAGCCATCAGGTCCCGCGCCGCCGCCAGCACCGCATCGGTGGACGAGGTCGCCCTCGGCATGGTGTGCGACCTGGTCACCCGGCCGAAATCGGCAAACCGTAGGCGCAATACAACCGTGCGCCCGGTGCGTCCCGATCCGCGCATCCGTCGCGTGATGCGGTCCACGAGATTGATGACGACGGCATCGATTTCGGCTGCGGACATATCACTGCCCGACCACCCCAACGCCCGCTGCGCCCCCACCGAGCGTCGCCGGACGCCGGAGCTGACCCGGCGGCGGTCGATGTTGTGCGCCAGGGCGAACAGTTGCCTGCCCATCGCTGGGCCGACCATGGCACCCAGGGACGTCTCGCTCAGTTCGGCGACATCGGCCACCGACTGAATACCGTGCGCGCGCAGCTTGTCGGCGGTCTTGGCGCCGACGCCCCAGAGCCGACGGACCGGCAAGGGATGCAGGAATGCCAGTTCGCCGTCCGGCGGGACCAGGAGCAGGCCGTCGGGTTTGGCCTCCTGGCTGGCGACCTTCGCCAGGAATTTCGTGCGGGCGATGCCGACGGTGATGGGCAGCCCGACATCCACGCGGACCCGATCCCGCAACTGCGCGCCGATCTGTATGGGCGTGCCCGACACCCGGCCGAGACCGCCCACGTCGAGAAAGGCTTCGTCGACCGACACCGGTTCGACGAGCGGCGTGGTGTCGTGGAAGACCTCGAACACGGCGCGGCTCGCCTCGAAGTACGCCCGCATCCGCGGGGGGACGACGACTGCCTGCGGGCACAGGCGCTTGGCCTGGTGGCCCCCCATCGCCGTGCGCACGCCGTAGGCCTTGGCCTCGTAGCTCGCCGCGAGCACGACTCCGCCGCCGACGATGACCGGACGGCCCCGCAGGCTCGGGTCATCGCGCTGCTCGACGGAGGCGTAGAACGAGTCGAGATCAGCGTGCAGGATGACCGCCTTCTGCGCCGACGATCCAGCAGTCGCACCGGACACGAACATATGTTCGCATCTGCCTCCGACAAGATCAGGGTGCGGTGCCGTAGATGCTGGTCAGCCAGATGTGGGTGAGGGTGTCCACGACGCGATCGTGTTGGACCGACGGTCGGTCCTCGGCGAGGGCCGCCATCATCATCTTCTCGTTCATCAGGTTCAACGAGGTCGCGAGATCAAGGGCGGGCAACGTGTCCGGGGCCGCGCCGCGCTGCCGTTCGGCGTTGATCAGTGCGGCGGTCAATCCGATCCACTTCTGCATCAGACCGGCCCACACGGCCCGGAATTCGGGAACGCTGTGGACGGCCTCCACTCCGGCGCGCGCGGTGGCCGGGTGTGACCCGAAGGAGCTGAAGAAGATCTCGATACCGCGCCGAATCGCCTTGTGTGGTTCGGCGGGCATGGTGTCCATGGCGTTGTCGAAACCGGTGTCGGCGCGCTTGATCAGCGGATCCATCAGCGAAAGCAGCACCGCCTCCTTGGAGGCGAAGTAGAAGTAGAAGGTCGGGCGCGAGATGCCGGCCCCCTTGGCCAGGTCGTCGACCGAGATGTCAGAGAAGGACCGCTCCTGGATGAGTCGGGATGCGGTGTCCAGGATCGCCTGCTGTCGTTCGTCCCCTGAGGGCCGCGCGGCACGACGTCCGCGACTCGGGCTGGCGGTGGTCACGGCCCAACCTTAACACCGTGTCGACTTTCTCAACACACCGTTGACTCAGTCAACACCATGTTGATACCGTCGGTCCCATGAACGAACACTTCGACGTCGTGATCGTCGGTGCCGGCATTTCCGGTATCAGCACCGCGTGGCATCTGCAGGACCGCTGCCCATCCAAGAGCTACGTCATCCTGGAGCGTCGGGAGAACATCGGCGGCACCTGGGATCTCTTCAAGTACCCCGGTATCCGCTCGGACTCCGACATGTTCACCCTCGGGTTCCGGTTCAAGCCGTGGACCTCGTCCCGGTCGATCGCCGATGGCGCCTCGATCTGGAACTACATCAACGAGGCCGCCGTCGAGAACGGCATCGACAAGCACATCCGCACGGGTCAGAAGGTCACCGCGGCGGACTGGTCCGATGCCGACAACAGGTGGACCGTCACCGTCGAGGTCGACGGCCAGGAGAAGCAGATCACCGCTTCGTTCCTGTCGGTCTGCAGCGGCTACTACAACTACGACGAGGGCTACTCGCCGACCTTCGCCGGCGCCGAGGACTTCACGGGCAAGATCATCCACCCGCAGCACTGGCCGGAGGATCTGGACTACGCGGGCAAGCGGATCGTCGTGATCGGGTCCGGCGCGACCGCCGTGACCCTGATCCCGTCGCTGGTCGACGGGGGAGCCGGTCATGTCACGATGCTGCAGCGCTCGCCGACCTACATCGGCGCCCTGCCGCTGGAGGATCCGGTGGCAGCGCAGGCCAACAAGTATCTGCCGAAGAACATGGCGCACTTCGTGAATCGCTGGAAGGCGATCGGCTATGCCACCGGCCAGTATCAGATCGCTCGGCGATTCCCGTCGGTGTTCAAGCGTGCGTTGCGCCAGATGGCCACCCGTCGACTGCCCAAGGATTTCGACTACGACAAGCACTTCAGCCCGCGCTACAACCCGTGGGACGAGCGAGTCTGCCTGGCCCCCAACGGTGATCTGTTCAAGACCATCCGCTCCGGCAAGGCCGATGTCGTCACCGACACCATCGAGCGCTTCGACGAGACCGGAATCCAGCTGACCTCCGGGCAGCATCTGGACGCCGATATCATCATCACCGCAACGGGTTTGAACATGCAGCTGTTCGGCGGCGCCAAGGCCCTGCGCAACGGCGAGCCGATCGACCTGACGAAGTCGATGACCTACAAGGGGCTGATGCTCTCGGGTGTGCCCAACATGGCGATCACCTTCGGCTACACCAACGCGTCGTGGACGCTCAAGGCCGACCTGGTGTCCGAGTTCATCTGCCGGGTGCTGAACTACATGGACGACAACGGATTCGACCGTGTCGAGGCGCAGCATCCCGGATCCGCGGTCAAGGAAGAGCCCTTCATGGACTTCACCCCTGGCTACTTCCGCCGGGCCATGGACACACTGCCCAAGTCGGGTTCGGAGGCGCCGTGGCGGCTCAAGCAGAACTACTTCATCGACTTGCGCACCATCCGGTACGGCAAGGTCGACGAGGAGTCGCTGTTGTTCACAAAGCACCGCGCGGCCGTCTCGGCCTGACCCTCAACAGACGCGTATACCCCCGAAATGGGTTCATTTCGGGGGTATACGCGTCTGCTCGCCAGTGGGAGGTGCCCCAGTCGGCGCAATGCAGACGGGGTGAGGAGGCCTATTCGCAGCCTCCGGCGACGGGCTTATGCGTCGCCTCCGGCGACGGGGCTTATGCGTCGCCTCCGGCGACGACCACAATCCCGTCCTCGTCGCTGTAGGCGATCTCACCGGGAACGAACGTCACGCCACCGAAGCTGACTTCGATATCGCGTTCTCCGGCACCGGTTTTCGTTCCCTTGCGCGGATTGGTGCCCAACGCCTTGATGCCGACGTCGATGGTGCGCAGCGCCGCCGCATCCCGCACCGCACCGTGCACGATCACCCCGGCCCAGCCATTGTCGGCCGCGAGCCCGGCGATGATATCGCCGACCAGCGCGGTGTGCAGCGAACCGTTCCCGTCGACCACCAGGACGCCACCCTCACCGGGAGTCGACAGGATCGACTTCAACAGCGCGTTGTCCTGGAAGCACCGCACAGTCGTGATCGGACCGGCGAACGCGGCGCGTGCACCGTAGTTGCGCAACTGGAGATCACAACTGCGGACGTCGGGGTAGATCTCGTCGACCAGATCGGCCGTGGCGCGGGGCTGGACAGTCATTCCATGATGCTATCGATGACGATGTCGTGCACGAACTGGGCCAGCCCCGACGGCTCAGCGGCGCCGAATGCGGTGGTGCCGAAGATCTCGACCTGCTCCTGGGCGGTCAATGGGATGCCCCAGCGGTGCGCTGCACGCTCCACACGTCGGCATCGGTGTCACCGCAGTACCCGGCGGCGGTCCGCACGCTGGGCGCCTCCACCCGATGTGGTCGTAGTGATGCAGAGTGCGCACAGAGACGCCGGTGAGTGCGGCGACACTGCCGACGGTCCGTTAGTCCCTGCCCTTGGCTATGAGCCCTGAGCCACGTCAGGGTCAAGTGCGGATCAGGAGTCGTTGTCTCCGCGGCGGGACAGCAGGACCACGATGACGGCGAGTAGCCCGACGGCGACGGCCACGGCCAGCGGCAGCCGGGACTGATCGGGCCCGACTGCCGGTGCGACGACAGGGCCGGGCGACGCGGTCGCGACAGTCGACTTGGCCTGGGCGGCAACTTCTTTGGCGGCTTCCTTGGCGATCGCTGTCGGAGCCGCCGGCGCCGGGGTGGCCTTGACCGGTGGCGCCTTCTTGGCGGGGGCCTTTTTTGCAGGCACGGCCTTCTTGGCCGGGGCAGACTTCTTCGCCGGCGCGGCCTTTTTGGCGGGGGCCTTTTTGGCGGGTACAGCCTTCTTGGCCGGGGCGGCCTTCTTCGCGGGCGCGTTCGTCACCGGCTCAGCCTTCTCGGCCGGCGCCGACTCGGCGGGCCCGTCCGCGGGCAGAGCCGATTCAGCCGGGTCCTTCTGCTCGGGAAGGTCCTGCTCGTCGGCCATGTCTGTTGCTCCTTTGCAGGAAGTGGTCGGAATTCCCATCATGCCAGCTCCCGGATTCGGCTAACCGGTGACCGCCAGCGCGGCCGCCAACATCAGCGCCACCGCCATCAGTGCCAGCTCTATGCCCGAGCGCCGACTGGAGCCCTCGGCGCTCACCCGGTGCCCGCGCGCCGAAGGCACCCATGACCGCCGGTTTCGCCAGGCCAGCACCATCAACGCCGCGGTGACCGCCACCTTTGCCAACAACAGCCGCCCGTACCCCGTCGCCACCAGCGCCGACGGCGAATCCAGCGGAACCGCCGCTGCCGCACTCACGATGCCGCCCGCGATCAGGACCAGCACACACCACAGCGACAACATCGAGAACCGCGGCAACAAGCGCGCCCACTGCCCGCGGTGCCGCACCGTCAGCAGCATCGCCGCCAGCAGCCCACACCACACGGCCGCGGCCAGGACGTGCAGGGTCACCGCGACACCGCCGAGCGGGCTTTCGGAAAGGTGACCGGACAGCGTGCGTGCGGCAAGGCCCAGCGCGGCGATACCGGTGATCGTCGCTGATGCCACGGCACCGCGAGCCGCGATCGCGGCCGCTCCGACGGCGGCGGCACACAGCACCGTGATCAGGTCGGTGCGGCCGGCAACGGTCGCCGTCGCGTATTGCAGTGTGGTCCCGACCGCGAGATCGCCGATGTCCACCGCTGCGGTGGCGGCAGCCGCGGTGATCAACCGCACGAGTTCGGCGGCCAGCCACAGCCACGCGGCCGTGGCCAGCGCGGGCGATCTGCGGGTCGCCAGCTCGGTCCGATAACGCGCGACGTCCAGATACGGCAGTACGGCCAAGCCCAGCACCACCACCGCCGCACCGTCGGCCAGCATGCGGGTCGACGCGATCGGCACCGACAGTTGGGGACGCGCCAGCGCCCAGGCCAGCACCACACCAGCCGTCGCGACCAGGACACCCTGCCCGGCGCGCCGCAGCCCGCTCACGAACGTCGGCGTCGGCTCCACCACACCCCGGCGCCGACGAGCACCACCGCGCCCGCGACGAAGGGCCATACCGGCAGTCCGCGCTCGACCGCCGGGTCGGCGGCCGCAGGCGCGGCGACCGGCGGACCCGGTGTCGCGGTGCGGGCCACGGTCAGCTCGAACGACCAGGATCCGCTGATGACGTGTCCGTCCGCGGAGGTGACACGGTAATTGGCGGTGTAGGTGCCCGCCGGACCGAGCGGGCGCAGGTCGACCTCGGCCACCGGACCGGTGATCCGGGGGTCCCCGGTCGACCAGAGGTTGCCGTCCGGACCGACGACCGTCATCGCGGCGAATGCGCTCTGCAGGTCCTCGCTGAAGGTCGCCCGGACCGTGCTCGGCGCCTCAGCCAACTGCGCATCGGCCGCCGGATCGGAGGACACCAGCGCGGCGTGCGCCGACGCGACACCGGCGCCGCTGGAACCGAGGAGGGCGAACAGTGCCGCGACCACGGCGGCAAGAAGCCGGATCACGGCAACCCGAGCCGGGCCAGGACGTCAGCGTCGATACCGTCGAGCTGATCGCCGATGGCCGCGTGCGCCTGCCGGCGGCGCGCTGACGGCATGTTCTCCGCGGCCGTCACCGCTGCCGCGAGATCGGTGAGCCGATCGTTGATCGCGGAGACGAAGGCGCGCGTCTCGGCATCCTTGGGGTTCTTCTCGGCGACCCGGCGCACCGCCTGCTCGGCGCCGGTGATGCGTGCCGACAGCGCGGCGCCGTGGCCGGAGAACTGGCCCACCTGACTCAGCGGGACGCCGAGCTGATCCGCGCGCCGTTGGTCGAGCAGACCACGAACCGCGATCGCTCCCCGATACGCCAGCGGCACCAGCACCGGAGCCAGCAGACGCGACACCGTCAGCGCACGGCGGATCTTGATCGGCGAGAGCAGCTTGCCCTCGCGCACCGCCTTCAACTGGGTTTCGGCCACCTTCAGGGCCGCGCGGTCGCTGTCGTGCTGAGCCTTGAGCTGCGCCTTGACCGCTCGGGTCGCCGCCTTGCGGTCGGCCTTGATGCGCCGGGCGTCGTTCTTGGCCGCCAGCCTGGCCTCGAGCTTGGCCTTCGCCTTGATCGCCTTGGCTTCGGCGCGCCGTGTCGCCCGGCTCTTGCGTCGCTTGAACAGGGCCATCGGCGGCGCCTCCCGGTCATAATCGTCGATGTGTCATGCGGTCGGCACAGCACATGCCTACGTCGCGGCCAACCCTATCGCTCTTACCATGCCCCGCATTTCGCTGCCCCGCCGACCTGGCCGAGGAATGGCGCCAGCAAACACATCCGACATGGTGTGCGAGAATTGCCGGAAGGCCTGCGGATCTGCCTGCCGACGTGCAAAGGATGGTGACGACGTGCATTCGGAGCCGCGCCAGCAAATCCGGCAGCGCCGTCGCCTCGGCGGGCAGGCCGGGGTGGCTCGCGAGTTGAGCGTTTCACTCCCGTTCAGCGAACGTCAGCGCCATAGTGGAATGGTCGGAAAGGAGATCTCATGCCTGCGAGCCGTCGGGTGACCCGTGCCGTGAGTTCCGTTCTCGATCTCGCCCCGCGCCGGGGTGAGGTCACGCTGCCACGTCTGGTCGAGGCCGTCGCCGACGACCAGGGCCGCCCGATCCAGATCAAGATGGCCGATCTCCCCGCCGGAGTGTGCGGTCAATGGCGTCAGTACGCCGATCACGACGTCTTCCTGATCCAGAAGGGGTTGCCGGCCTGGGACCGGACGCTGGCCCATGAACTGGGCCATCTGGTCCTCGGACATGCCGGCACGCCGGTCGTGGAGGCCGCCCGCGAGGTCACCGAGCTCGCCGGCTCTGACCTGATCGGCTACATGCTCAATCAGCGCACCGGCTGCATGGGCCCGGCGGGTGAGGAAGCCGAGCAGGAGGCCGAGGATTTCGCGGCGTTGTTGATCTACCGATTGGGCCGGTTGCCCTCGGATCGATCGTCGATCGTGCAGGTTCGGCTCGGGGAGGCGTTTGGTTGACGGTCTGGGTGATCGCCGGTCTGCTCGGACTGGCCACCGGCCTACGAATCGGCTGGGCGTTGGTGAACAAGCAATCCCTGGTGAGTACTGCGATGATCCTCGCGCTGGGGAGTCTGGGCATCGTGGCGGCCCTCAACTGGCAGCCCCTGACCCTGCTCATTGACACCGCGTTGCGCTGGCCCAATGTCTCGGTGGCGCTGAGTCAGGTGGCGTTGATCGCGTGCGCGGCGGGCAGCTGCGTGATGATCACGACGGTGGCCTCCGATCGCACGCCGGCCACCATCCGCCGGATTGCCGTCGGGCAGTACGTCTTCGCCGCCGGCATCGCCGTGGTCACCCTTGTCGGGTTCTTCCGTAGGGAGAAGGAAGCCGAGATGGCGCCCGAGGAGTACCTGCGTCGGCACCTGGCGCCGGGCGGCTCCTCGGCCTGGCTGCTGCCGATGCTCTACGTGCTTCTGGCGTTGACACTGGTCGCATGGGCGGGAGTCCGCCACTCCAATCGCACCCGACGTGGGCGGGCGCTGTTCGTCTTCAGCATGGGCATGGTGCTCATCGTGCTGGCGAGCGCTTTCTTCCTGCTTCGCGCAGTCGGAACCACCGACGCGCTCGGCGTCGGCGCAGCCGCGACACTGTTGGGCTGCGCCATGGCGGTCGTCGCCGGCGGGGCGCTGTTACCCAGCATCGAGGACTGGTTCGGCGCGCGCCGCGAGATGCGGATGATCGCACCGCTGCTGGCCGAACTCAACGAGCGTCACCCGGATGTCGGTATCGGTGTGCGACCCCGCGGACCGTTGTTGTTCCGGGTGGCCGAGCAGATGTCCCTGATATCCGACTCGCTCTACCTGGAGGCGATCGCCGCCGAGAGTGAGCATCGCCGTGCCACCTCGGTGGGTGCCAAGCCCGATACCGAACAGGCGCTCAACATCGCCGATATCGCCGACCTGGACTCACCGCCGGTGCCCGCCGAGGAACAGGCTCGCGGCATCGCCAGGTGGATATACGAGGGCCGCGACGACACCGCGGCCGATACGCACGCGTCGTTCCCCGGCTTGAACTGGCTACGCCAGCCGATGACCTTGTCCGACCGGGAATGGATCCTGGCGATCGCCGAGCAGTATCAGGATCTGGTCGAGCACCCCTGAACGCACGAACGGTGCCGCGCGCTCATGCGCTCGGCACCGTTCGGTTGGTGATCCGTGGAGGGATTCAGCCGTCGAGGTTCTCCCGGCGGCGCAGCTCGTCGACCTTCTGCGCGAGATCCTGCTGCGACTCCTGCGACAGGCCGACGGTGCGCGCGGCGATACGGCGCACGCCCTCGTCGCGCATGCTGGCCAGCCAGGTCAGTTCCTTGTCGAGCTTCTCGTAGTACTCGTCATCGGTGAAGTAGGCCGGCTTGATCCGGAAGAAGTTGGCCAGGGCGGTCATCGTGGTGGCCGACGGGTTCGTACGGTTGCCCGAGCGCAGCTGGGAGAGATACGGAGCGGACATCGTGACGCCCTCGGCCTTCAGGGCGCCGATCACCTCAGCAGACGTATGCGGTCCCCGGCCCGGAGGGTAAACCGTATCGAAGAGGCGGTTCAGTCGGGCGGCGAACGTCTTGCTCATCTAACTTTCCTCCACATGGCGTACGAGCGGAATGCACGTGCTTCGTATTTGCTGATCATCGTAGCGAGAGTTAACGCCACAACCAAGTGCAAACCACTGAAAAGTAACACTACCCCCAGTTTGGGTGTCGGGCGAGGGCATGTAGTGCACGTCAACGATGTGATCGCCGAAACGCTGTCAAAGCTGGCGAAGAAAATAATGACGCAGACGTTGTTTTGCCGAGATCAACTGATCTTGACATGTTGTCACTCTGACCCCAGAGCTGATCGCCTGTGCGCAGGCGTCACACAGCAAAGACGGTGGTCTGCTTTGCTGGGGTAACGGGCGAAGTCCAGGGCAGGTAGACACCCGCCACCTCGACGGGTGCAACAGAATTGCTGGCCACTACGCAGCCATTCCCGCCGGTTCGTGGCCGAACCGGTACCGATGCGGGCGGCTCAGGCGGCCAGCAGCATCGCCATGATGGCGGTGTCCGGATGGCTGATCGGATCGACGCCCACCCGGCTCACCATGGAGGTGATGGTGCCGTCGGATTCCGCTTCCACCCATGCCGCCCTGTGCTCCAGACCGAGGTGCGGAATCCCGGGCAACAGGACGCATCCGGAGGCTGCGCCGGCGCACTCGGGTAGCGACGGCGTCGTCTCCGACGGCGGGTGCAGCATCAACAGTGCGGGCGGCTGGTGGTCGGCGAAGAACCCGGGCGGCAGCGCCGAATCCCCCACCACCGGCCCCTCGGCGAGGACGAGTCCGACCGTGCCCGGCTCGGGCTGATCGGGAAGTTCTTCTCGCACACCGAAGATCGTCGTGGTGGACAGCAAGCCGGGCAGTGAGGCCACCCGGACGGCGACGATCAGCAGCTGCGCCCATTCCTTGGTGGAATCCGGCCAGCGGCCCGAGACCACGAACCCCTTCAGGGTGCCTCGCGAATGGAACGGGGCAATCTCGATCGCCTTACCGGCACCGGTGTCCATCTGGCCTCCCGACAGTCGCTCGCTGCTACTCCGACACAGCTGTGGGTCGCTGTGACTCAGGATGCTGCAGTGGCGGGTTAGCACGCAAGAGGAGCGGAGTGCCAACCAGATGCAGGAAGCCCCGCGTGCCATGGCACGCGGGGCTTCCGACGAACGGGGGGACTTACCCGAAGATGAGGCCGCCGGTCTTGGTGGTGGCGCGTGTGTAGCGGTCCTGGACGTCGGCCCAGTTGACGACGTTCCAGAAGGCCTTGACGTAGTCGGCCTTGACGTTCTTGTACTGCAGGTAGAAGGCGTGCTCCCACATGTCGACCTGCAGCAGCGGGATGATGCCCAGCGGGACGTTGGCCTGCTGGTCGTAGAGCTGGAAGGTCAGCAGGCGGTCGCCGAGGCTGTCGTAGCCCAGGACGGCCCAGCCCGAGCCCTGCAGTCCGTTGGCTGCCGCGGTGAACTGGGCGCGGAACTTGTCGAAGCTGCCGAACTGGTCGTCGATGGCGGCCGCGAGGTCACCTTCGGGCTTGTCGCCGCCGTTGGGGGAGAGGTTCTTCCACCAGATGCTGTGGTTGACGTGGCCGCCGAGGTGGAAGGCCAGGTTCTTCTCGTTGAGGAAGATCGCCGACTGGTCGTCTCCTGCGCGGGCCTCTTCGAGCTTGGCCACGGCGTCGTTGACACCCTTGACGTAGGTGGCGTGGTGCTTGCTGTGGTGCAGTTCGTTGATCTGGCCGGAGATGTGGGGTTCCAGGGCGCCGTAGTCGTAATCGAGGTCGGGCAGGGTGTATTCAGCCACTGGGTTCCTTCCTAGTCATGGGGATCGCGGTGGAGTTCGGCGTCGGATATCTCGACAACAAGCTCGAGCTCAACCTTGCTCCATCCCTGGGCGCACCGCAAGGAGCGGGTCCCGGCACGCTCGGAAGGCGGCTCAGAACAGGACGATGACGGCGAGTACGCCGATCAGGACGAGCGCGATGACGGCCGCCCGGATGAGGGCCACGACCTGGTTGTTGGTGTAACGCGGCGACGACTGCCAGTCCGACGGCGGGACCGCCGATCCTTGCCCAAGCGGGTGTACTGCCATCAGACGCTCCTGACCTGCACGATCAACCTGTCCCCCCAGTGAGATCTGTCACACGGACTGTTGTGACGCCGATCATAGACCGTGTTTGCCGCGCAGAAAAATCGAGTCTGTAGATCGCTCGGTCGGTTGCCCCGGAGTCCGAATCCGACAGATTGCAACCGGTCGAAAAATGCCGTCTCGGAAAGTTAGATGGCCAATATTTTTGCTCAGCGGATGCGCCGCTTGTTGATCGGCAGGGGCCTTCGGGTGGGGTTTATCCACAGGCTCTGGGCGGATTCACAGCTGAGGCCGGGCTCTGAGGGCCAAATCGGCCCCCAGCCTGTGGATGAATCTGTGGAAACTGTGGATAGCAAGGACATTGCTGCCGGGGAATCGATGCGCGGTCGCCCGGGCCATGCCAGCATGGTCGGCATGTCTGACGGAGATGTGCAGCAGATAGAGGTCGGCAAACTGCCGGCGGAGTTCGGAGCCGATGCCGTTTTGCTCGATGTGCGCGAGGACGACGAATGGCAGAGCGGGCACATCGCCGGCGCGCAGCACATCCCGATGGGAGATGTGCCCGCGCGGATCGATGAGATCGACCGCGACGCCACGCTGTACGTCATCTGCCACGCGGGTGGGCGGTCCCAGCGTGTGGCCCAGTATCTGGCCCGCAACGGCTTCGAGCCGATCAACGTCTCCGGCGGCATGCTGTCCTGGGTACAGGCGGGCCGTCCGGTCAGCTCGGGGTCGTAGGCTGGTCGCGTGATCCAGGTCTGTGCCCAGTGCGGGACGCGGTGGAATGTGCGCGACCGCCAGCGGACGTGGTGTCCACGCTGCCGCGGCACTCTCATGGCGCCCGGGTCCGAACCGGCAACCCCGGCACAGCCGCCGCGGCCGTCCGGTCCCGGAAAACCCCCGTCCGGTTACCGCTGGATCGCGGTACGGCCGGGAGCCCCACCACCGCCGCGACGGCGTCCCCGACCGCTGGGGCCGACCCCGCGGTACAGCGCGATCCCGCGATGGGGGCTCTACGACAGGTTCGATCAGGCTGCGGGCGCCGAGGCCACCGAGACGGGCCGTCGGGGCCCGGCTCCGAGCGCGGTGCGGCTGGTTGTGGTGACCACGCTGATCCTGCTCGGCGCGGCCGCGGTGCTGCACATGCTGCGTTACGCCTTGATGCTCTACAACCGCGGTGCTCTGCTCAATCCGTTCGTCGCCGGGTTTGCGACGTGGGTGCCCGTGGCGGCCAGCGCGTTCGCCTTCTTCGGGGTGCTGGCCAGCGGGCTGATCCTGACCAATTGGCTGATCGCGCGGCGGGCCGCGGCGTTCGCCCACCAGGGGGCCGAGGATCCGCGCACCCCGGGTCGGCTGTGGATCGGTTGCATGGTCCCGCCGATCAACCTGGTCTTGGCCCCGGTGTACGTCGTCGAATTGGCCAGGCTGGAACGTCGACGCGGTCTACGGATCGTCAGTTGGTGGATCACGTGGTTCGTCAGCTACGTCGTGTCGATCGCCTCGATCGTCACCACGATCCTGACGGTCTTCTACACCGACACCCAGCGCATCGCCGACAACACGGTCATCACGACGATCGCCTACCTTGTGGCGCTGGCCACGTTGCTGCTGGTGTGGCAGGTATATCAGGGCTTCGAGCGGACGCCGGTGGACCGCCCGGCGCATCGCTGGGTGATGGTCGCGGCCGAGCCGCCGAAGACCTCCGATCCCGCCGTTGAGCCGATGGAATCTGTCGCTACGGTTGAGGCTGAAGACCGGAACCCGGCAGCATAGCGATATGACCGCGGGTGAGGCAGCCGAAGGCGCGCAGACCGGACACCCGTTCGTCGTCGCCCATCGCGGTGCATCCGCGGAGCGCCCCGAGCACACCGTTGCCGCCTACGAGCTGGCATTGCAGCAGGGCGCCGACGGCGTCGAGTGCGATGTCCGGCTCACTCGCGACGGGCACCTTGTCTGCGTGCACGACCGCCGGGTGGACCGCACCTCCGACGGGACCGGCCTGGTGTCGGAGATGACGCTCGCCCAGTTGCGGGAACTGGACTTCGGTTCCTGGCACACCGGTGGCCGCGACGGGGGCGGGGGTGGGGACACCGGCCTGCTGACCCTGGACACGCTGCTGACGTTGGTGCTCGACAGCAAGCGGCCGGTCAAGATCTTCGTCGAAACCAAGCATCCGGTGCGCTACGGAGCGCTCGTCGAGAGCAAGGTGCTCGCGTTGCTGCACCGGTACGGCGTCGCCGCGCCGGCTTCGGCGGACCTTGCGCGGGCAGTGGTGATGTCGTTCTCGGCGGCCGCGGTCTGGCGGATTCGCCGGGCGGCGCCGATGCTACCGACGGTGTTGCTCGGCGAGACCTCGCGTTTCCTCGGCGGCAGCGCGGCCACCACGGTCGGGGCGACGGCGGTGGGGCCGTCGATTGCGACCTTGCGGGAGCATCCCGAGTTGGTGGACCGCGCCGCGGCGCAGGGACGTGCACTGTATTGCTGGACCGTCGACCATTACGAAGATGTCCGGTACTGCCGGGATCTGGAGGTGGCGTGGGTGGCCACCAATCACCCCGGCCGTACCAAGGACTGGTTGGAGAACGGACTGACCGGCGCCGGCCGAGACTGACTCACCGGGCGGGCGGGAACCGTCAGAGATTGCCGCCCGCGGCCTTCGGTGCGCTCGGGTCGGCAGTGGCGGTGCTCAGCTCGCGGGCCACGAAATCCTCCAGATGGAACAGGTTCGAGCCGGCTCGTTCGGCAATCCGCACCAGAGTGGTCATCGTGGCGACCTCTTCGACCTGCTCCTTGAGGAACCACTGCATGAACTGCTCACCCAGGTAGTCGCCCTCGTCGCGGGCGACGCTGGCCAGCCGGGACACCTGTTCGGTGACGGAGCGTTCCTGCTCCAACGCCAGGCGCAGGGCCTGGGCCGGAGTCTCGAAGCTGTTGAGGACGGAGTCCACGCCGGGGATCTCGACGTCGACATCGCGGTCGAGGAGGTACTGCACCAGCATCATGGCGTGATTGCGTTCCTCGACAGCCTGTCCGTAGAAGTGCGCGGCGAGCCTCGGCAGGTCGGATCCGTCGAAGTACACGGCGATGGCGATGTACTGCTGCGACGCGGTGAATTCACTGCGGATTTGCTCACGCAGGAGGCTGTTGAACTTGGTTTCGAGTGTGGTTGCGTCGGTCATGATCACCAAGATAGACCAGGTCAGACGGCGTGTCATCCAAGGTGAACCTTATTCAGGTTAGCCACTCCTAAACGCTGTGACGGCGGTTACAGGGCGGCGGAAAAGTTTGCTGGAATGGTCAGGGGTGGTCGGTGTCGAGCACATCGGCAGGAACCGCGGTGTCGGCGGCCAGCGCCGCGAAAAGCCGCTCGGCCGCCGCACTGTCCCACACGACGATGGACCCGACATCGCTGGTCGTGTACTCCGCGATCGGCACCGTCGTCGTGATGGGGTCGCCCTGAAGGGCCCAGCCGAGCCGCGCCAGATCCCAGATATGACCGCCCTTGTCGACGCTGACGGCGTCGGCCGCCGCGTCGACCATCGGATACCAGCGCAGTGGATTGAGCAGCACGGAGGGACTGGTTGCCCGTTTCAGCAGGGCGGACATGAACGCGCGCTGGTTGATCATCCGGTCCAGATCCGCGCGCGGGGTGGCCCGGGACCTGACGAAACCCAGCGCGTTGCGCCCGTCGAGTTCCTGGCATCCGGCGGGCAGGTCGATACCGGCGAGCGGGTCGATGATCGGCTCGGCCGGGCACATCGTCACCCCGCCGACGGCATCCACCAGCTGGGCGAATCCCCCGAAACCGACCTCGGCGTAGTGATCGAGCCTGATGCCGGTGGCCTGTTCGACGGTCTGCACCAGCAAGGGTGCCCCGCCCAGCGCGTAGGCGGCATTCAATTTGTCCTGGCCGTACCCCGGTATCGACACATAGGAGTCCCTGGGCAGCGACACCATGGTGGGTGAGGCTCCGCCGAACAGCCCGCCGATGTGCAGCAACAGCACGGTGTCGGTGCGCCCGTTGCCGAGGTCACCGCCGGTGGCCAGGGTGTTCTGCTCGTCGACCGACAGTTCCTGCCTGCTGTCCGAGCCGACCAGCAGCCAGGTGGTGCCACGACCGGCCGGTGGCCGATCGGGATAGTCGGGCAGCGCGGCGATGCGTTGCAGCGCGGAGTCCAGCCACAGTGTGCCGCCGATGGCGGCACTGGTCATCACGATCAGGATGGCGGCCAGGACGGCTCCCCATCGGCGGGCTCGGTGCGGGCGGCGGGTTTTCGTGGCGGGCGGCGGCGGGGCCGGTGGTCGCGGTGCGGGCTGCCTGCGCACTGGGGGAGGTGGCCCCGGGTGCCGCCGCGGCGGTGCCGCGCGTGGGGTGGGCGGCGGTGCCGCGCGTGGGGTGGGTGGCGGTGCCGCGCGTGGGGTGGGTGGCGGTGCCGCGCGTGGGGTGGGTGGCGGAGGCATGCGGGGCGGCGGCGTCGCCGGATTCGGTGGCCATGTCGGTGGCGGCCGGTGGCCCGAGCGGCGGCGGATCTCCGGCACGGGTTCGCGCGGCGACCGGTCGGAGTTCACTCTGCGAATGTAGCGCTCACCGCGACGATCTCAGCCCAACCAAGCCAGCTCGTCGGCGGCCAATGAGTAGCCGACGAAGGCCACCGCGTCGATGAGTCCGTGCGCGACGATCAACGGCCACAGCCGACCGGTTCGCAGCCAGACGTAGCCGAACACCAGGCCCATGACGATATTGCCCAGCCCGGCGCTGTAGCCCTGATACAGGTGGTAGGTGCCGCGCAGCAGCGCCGAGATGAGAAGTGCGACGGCGGGTGTGATGCGCAGCTGCCGCAGGCGGGTGATGAGGAAGGCCACGACGACGATCTCCTCGGCCCACCCGTTGGCGAATGCGATGGCCAGCAGCAGCGGAATCCGCCACCAGGTGTCGTTGATCTCGGCAGGTTCGACGGCGGCG
This sequence comes from Arthrobacter sp. SLBN-53, assembly GCF_006715585.1. Taxonomy (NCBI): domain Bacteria; kingdom Bacillati; phylum Actinomycetota; class Actinomycetes; order Micrococcales; family Micrococcaceae; genus Arthrobacter; species Arthrobacter sp. SLBN-53. Next base: position 2,571,315 of record NZ_VFNN01000001.1, on the reverse strand, counting down.
CTGAGGCCCAGTAGCCGGGCGCCGATGTACAGGGCGAGCCCGGGCAGCCCGATCAATGCGGCGAGGCCGAGTCCGCCGGTCAGGTCGGGGTGTATCCGGAATCTGCCGAGTCCGATCGAGGCGGGCCCGTAACCGCTGCGCCACAACAGGTACAGGGCCAGTGCGCCCCATCCGATGAGTTGCGCGAACGAGGCGATGTTGAGTCCGAGGTCGATCAGGTCGAACGGCGATCGGCGTTCGTTGAGGGTGACCGTCTGACCGCTCAGCCCCAGCAGCGCCGCCTCGATCAGGCGCAACGATGCGGTGTACGCGCTCAACCCGAAGGTGACCGCCAGCACGACGCCGATCTCGAGGCGGATGGTGCGCGAGGGCAGATGTTCGCTCGGCAGGGACGGACCGGTCACCGCGCCAGGCTAGACGGATCAGATGCGGCGCGCGCGCAGCCCGTTGAGGAACGGGCAGCCCATCAATACCCGGATGGCCTGGCTCAGTCCGGTCACGTCATCGACGGGTTTGGCGAACGGCAGGCGCACGTCGTGGTCACCGGAGGCGTCCTCGACGCGCAGTTGTACGCCGTAGCGGTCCAGGCCCAACGGCCGGACCCGGCCGCTGCGCAGAGTGTGCGGCAGCCGGTCGGCCAGTCGGTCGACCACGTCGCGGTGTGCCGATTCGAGGTGGCGTAGCCAGCACGATTCCAGGCCGCAGAAGGGGTCGGGATCGGCCGCGAGCAGCGCACCGAGGCCGACGGACTCCGCGCCGGTCGAATCGGCCACCACGACCGATTCGATCTCCAGGCGCGCCAGTGCGTACGGGGTCTCGTCGTCACGACCGCCGATGCCGGTGTTCACCTGTAGCAGAGCGGGATTGGGGTTCTCGGTGGCGATCACGTCCAACATGGGCGCGACCTCGGCGTCGGGTACCAGGAACATCCGTCCACGAATCCACACCAGCGCGCGCACCGGTTCGCGCAGGGGCAGGGGCGCGTAGTCGGTCATCTCCAGGACGGCTTGGATGCCTGCCGATCCGGCCGAGACCGCCATGCCGGTGATCAGTCCGTCGGCCGGCACCGTGATGGCGAACGACCCGTCGGCGAGCAGATGGTGCACCGGGGTGGCGATCGGCTCGATGGACGTGGGCCCGTTGAATCCCTCCACGGCCAGCATTGCCCCGCCGGCGCGTGCGCATGCGCTGCGGATCCGTTCGGCTGTGGTCGGCGCCGTCACAGTCATCTGCCACCTTCCCTTAGTGAGGTAAGCCTTACTTAACTACAAGTCGCCCGGACTGCGCAAGGTTTTGCTCTCGGCGTAGTGGCCGGCAACCCCCGGCCCGATAGTGTTGGGGCGTGCCACGCATCGCCTACCTCGGTCCGGAGGGGACGTTCACCGAGGCGGCCCTGCTCGCGCTGGCCGGGTCCGGCGCCATACCCGGCGATATCGAGCCCATGCCCCAGGCCAGCCCCGCCGCCGCGCTGGAGGCCGTTCGGGAAGGTGTCGCCGACTACGCCTGCGTGCCGATCGAGAACTCGATCGAGGGATCGGTGTTGCCGACGCTGGACGGTCTGGCCGTCGGCACGCCGTTGCAGATATTCGCCGAGCACACGTTGGACGTCGCGTTCAGCATCGTCACCCGACCCGACACCTCCGTCGAGCAGATCAAGACCGTCGCGGCGTTCCCGGTGGCGGCGGCCCAGGTGCGCGGCTGGTTGTCCGCCGAGTTGCCCGACGCCCAGATCGTGCCAGCCAACTCCAACGCCGCGGCAGCCAAGGACGTCGCCGGCGGTCACGCCGATGCGGGGGTCAGCACGGCTCTGGCCGCCCGCCGCTATGGGTTGGCCGAACTCGCCGCGGGTGTGGTCGACGAGCCCAATGCGCGGACCCGCTTCGTCCTCGTCGGGCCTGCGGGCCCGCCACCGGCGCGCACCGGCGCCGACCGGACCTCGGTGGTGTTGCGGTTGGACAACGTCCCCGGTGCGCTCGTCGCGGCGATGACCGAGCTCTCGGTCCGCGACATCGACTTGACCCGCATCGAATCACGGCCCACCCGCACCGAATTGGGCACCTACAAGTTCTTCCTGGACTGGGTGGGACACCTCGAGGACGAGGCCGTCGGCGATGCCCTCATGGCATTGCACCGGCGCTGCGCCGAGGTGCGGTTCCTGGGCTCCTGGCCCACCGGTGCCGCGGTCGGGGCCTTGCCCCCGCAGGCGGACGAGGCAGGTCGCTGGCTGGCACAACTTCGGACGGGAGGATCGGCATGACGGGGCGCCTGGTGCTGGTGCGGCACGGCCAGTCCCATGGAAACGTCGAGCGCCGCCTGGACACCCGTCCGCCGGGGGCCGCGTTGACCGACCTCGGGCATCAGCAGGCGCGCAGATTCGGCCAGAGCTGGTCACAGCCGGTGGGAATGGTGGCGCATTCGGTGGCGACCAGAGCCCGCGAGACCGCGGCCGGTATCGCCGCCGGACTGGCAGTGCCGACCCATCAGTTCGACGGTATCCACGAGGTGCAGGTCGGCCACCTGGAGAACCGCAACGACGATGCCGCGATCGACGCGTTCGAGGCGGTGTACCGGCGCTGGCACGACGGCGATCTCGATGTCCCGGTGCCGGGCGGCGAGACCGGCAGGCAGGTGCTCGACCGGATGGTCCCGGTGCTCACGGAGCTGCGGCTGCGCCACCTCGACGACCGGCGCCGGACCGAGGACATCCTGGTGGTCAGCCATGGGGCCGCGATCCGGCTGGTGGCGGCGGCCCTGGCCGGTGTCGACCCGACCTTCGCCCTGGAGAATCACCTGAGCAACACCGAATGCGTGGTGCTCAGCCCCATCACCGACGGCCGCTGGAGCTGCGTGCAGTGGGGCACGGCGACGCCGCCGTTCACCGTGGCGGCGCAGCCGGACGCTCAGGAAGCCGAGGCCGACGCCGGCCCGATGGGCTGAGCGGCGCGGTCCTCGACACATTCGCAACCGACGGCGAAACAGTCGATGGTGAAGGTGTGCGCCACTTCCGGGCTGCGGCAATCCGGTTCCGTGCATTCCGGGCGGAGGCCGATGTGCACGATCACGGTGCCGTGGCAGTGCTCATGTTCTGCTTCGCAGTCACGACAGATCCCGCTCATCTGACCAGTGTCCCACCGGCCACCGACAGCGGGCGGTTCCCACGCTAGCCCCAGCCCAATTCGTGCAGCCGTTCGTCGTCGATCCCGAAGTGGTGGGCCAACTCGTGGACCACGGTGATGGCCACCTCCTCGACGACCTCGTCCTCCGAAGCGCACATCTCCAGCAACGCGTCGCGATAGATCGTGATCGCATCGGGCAGGGCGCCGGCATAGGTCGAGTCACGCTCGGTCAACGCGATGCCCTCGTAGAGGCCGAGCAGATCGGGTTCTTCTGGGTGGCGGTCTTCGACAAGGAACACCACGTTGTTGGCTGCCCTGGCCAGATCGGCGGGAATCAGGTCGAGCGCATCGGAGACGAGTTCCTCGAAGCGCCGGACGCTCATCGTTACCGGCACGCGGTCAGGGGATCGGCGGTCCGGGCGGCGGCCCGATCACGGGCTCAGGCACAACAGGCGGGGGCACGGCGCCGTCGACCGGCGCGCCCGGTGGCGGCGGTGCCGGTGCGGGCACCGGCGGACCGTTGAGGAAGGTGTTCCCGCCGGCGGGTGTCTCCGTCGCCGGAGCCTGGGTGGCCTCCTGGGTCTGCTGACCGGGCAGGTGCTCGTTGGACTGCGTCTGATCCGCGGTCGACCCACCGCCGGAGCCACTGCCGGACCCGCTACCGCTGTCGCTCTGGTCGTAGGTGATCTGCGACGAGGTATCCACCGGCGGCATCGGGATGGCCGGGATGCTCAGCCGTTCGTCGGGGATGTCCGGCGGCGGCACCGGTGGCCGGCCGTTGATCATCAGGGGCCCCTTGGCGCTGTTGAGCAATGTGGACCAGCCGCCGTTGCCCAGCGTCGCGCCGATGCTGCAGGACACCTGCCGGCTGCCCGCCGACCAACTCGGCAACGCGATGGTGCTGTAGACCAGCGTCAAGGTGGTCGTCCGCAGTTCCAGCGGTGCCAGGTATGCCTCGGTGACCCGTGCGCAGTTGTCCTTGACGAAGGTGTCCTGATCGGCCTCGGCGGGCAGGCCCTGCGGGAAGTTGTCGGCCAGGTTCACCGACCCGGTGACCTCAAGGGAGTGCGGGCCCGCACAGTCGACCGGGATGTCGGTGGGCTGGTTGGTGGCCGGGTCGATGCCGAGGCAGGTGCCCGCGGGCCACACCTTGGACTGGTCGATATCGGCGACCTTGCCTTGGAAGGCCTGCTGCTGGTTGTTCGCGCCGGGCAACTGCAGACCGCACAGCATGCGCCGCTCGCCGGCCTGGCGCCAGGCCTTCTCGCCCGACCACAGCAGGCTGACGGTGAACCGCCCGTTCGGGTCGAAGCGATCACCGAGATATCGCTGCACCGCGCTCTGGCATTGCTCCTGGCTGATCTGTTGGATGCGGGCCGGTGACGGCGGCGCGGCGTCCGGGCCGTACTCGGTGCCGGGGAAGGTGCGCATATCGACGGACTCGGCCACCTCGAAGCGATGCTCGGTGGTGCAGTCGACGATCTGGGCGGCGTCGGGGGTGCGTTCGGGCCAGTTCAGGCAGTCGCCGCCCTTGGCCTTCTCGAACGTGCTGTTACTGCGCAGGCCCAGCGCACCGGTCCCGGTGTTCAAGCCGGCCAGCCGGCCACCGGCGGCGGTGTCGGGAAGGACCGTGATGACGCCGGCGATCATCAGGCCGCCGAGTGCGGTGAGCAGCAGTGCCCGTCGAGTCGGGCTCAACGGGTTGCTCAGCGACAGCGCGCGGCGCCAGCGGGAATCCGGCTTCGACGAGGGCTGGGCCTCGGTCGGAAACGGTTCCGCGGCGGCGGGCTCGTCCTCGGGTGGGTGCGACATCGCCTCCCATTGTGACAGGCGTGTCACGACATGTGACAAGTGATGCAGTTGTAATGTTATGTGGTTGTGGCCCGCGATTTCTGGCTGCGTACGGCGCAAGTAGGGTTACCGCCGTGATCGACCTCAAGCTGCTCCGTGACGATCCCGAGCGGGTCCGTGCCTCACAGCGTGCGCGTGGGGAGGACCCGGGCCTGGTGGACGCTCTGCTGGCCGCCGACGTCGCCCGGCGCGCGGCGGTATCCGCCGCCGATACGCTGCGCGCGGATCAGAAGATAGCCAGCAAGTCGGTGGGTAAGGCCTCGCCGGAGGAACGTCCCGCGCTGTTGGCCCGCGCCAAGGAGCTGGCCGACGAGGTCAAGGCCGCCGAAGCCGCCCAGGCGGAGGCGGAGGCGGCGTTCACCGCCGCACACATGGCGGTCTCCAACATCATCGTCGACGGGGTGCCCGCCGGGGGTGAGGACGATTTCGTGGTCCTCGACACCGTGGGAACACCGGCGGAGATCGAAAGCCCTCGCGATCACCTCGAGCTGGGTGAGGCGCTGGGGCTGATCGACATGGAACGCGGTGCCAAGGTCTCGGGCTCGCGGTTCTACTTCCTGACCGGCCGCGGCGCCCTCCTGCAGCTGGGTCTGCTGCAACTGGCGGTCCGGCTGGCCACCGAGAACGGTTTCACGTTGATGATCCCGCCGGTGCTGGTGCGCCCTGAGGTCATGGCGGGCACCGGGTTCCTGGGCTCGCACGCCGACGAGATCTACCACCTCGACGATGACGACCTCTATCTCGTCGGCACCTCGGAGGTGCCGCTGGCCGGTTATCACAGCGACGAGATCCTGGACCTCTCCGACGGTCCCAAGCGCTACGCGGGCTGGTCATCGTGTTTCCGTCGGGAAGCCGGCAGCTACGGCAAGGACACCCGCGGCATCATCCGGGTGCACCAGTTCGACAAGGTCGAGGCGTTCGTCTACTGCCGCCCCGAGGACGCCGAGGCCGAGCATCAGCGGCTGTTGGGCTGGCAGCGGGAGATGCTGGCGGCCATCGAGGTGCCCTACCGGGTGATCGACGTCGCCGCCGGCGACCTGGGCTCGTCCGCGGCGCGCAAATACGACTGTGAGGCATGGGTTCCCACCCAGAGCACCTACCGCGAGCTGACCTCGACATCGAATTGTTCGACGTTCCAGGCCCGCCGGTTGTCGACCCGCTACCGCGACGAGAACGGTAAACCGCAGATCGCCGCGACCCTGAACGGCACACTGGCGACCACGCGCTGGCTGGTGGCGATCCTGGAGAATCATCAGCGCGCCGACGGCAGTGTCCGGGTGCCCCCGGCGCTGGTGCCCTACGTAGGTGCGGAGGTACTGACACCGTGATCGACATCGATATCGAGGAGCTGCGCTCGTGGTTCGGCTTCGGGGTGGCGGGCAACTTCGCCGGGCATCTCGAACAAGCCGGCGAGGCAGTCGATTTCGCGAATGTGCAGAGCCACGGCGCCGCACCCAAGGGGATCTTCCCGTGGTACGCCCCGGGGGCCGACGGTTTCCTCGGTGAGTTCCCGCTCTCGCACGACTCCATCACCCTGCCGGCCAGCGACGAACCGCTGAACCTGCAGATCGAGCCCGAGGTGGGTCTGGCCTGCCGGGTGCACTGGAACGGCGACACAGTCGCCAGGCTGGAACCGTTCGCGCTCGGCGCGTTCAACGACTGCTCGATCCGACGCCCCGGTGCCCGCAAGATCAGCGACAAGAAGAACTGGGGCCCGGCATCCAAGGGTGTGGCACGGCGGTTCTACGACATCAGTGATCTGACCCCCGACGGTCCGACGGCCACCCTGCGGTTGGTGTGTTTCCTGCGCGGTGCCGACGGTCAGGAGCGGGAGTACGGGGTCGACAGCCCGTTGCTGGGCTACTCCTATTACGGCGAGGTCTTGCTGGACTGGATCACCGAACGGCTGGCCAATCAGAAGGGCTCCGAGGACACTCCACTGGAGGACGTCGGTGCGCTCATGGTGGCCTCCGGACATCCGGAGAATGTGCTGATCGGCATCGGGGCCACCAAGTACACCGCGCTGGGGGAGTCGACGTACCTGACCGCGGGTGATCAGGCCGTGGTGCGCGTCTATGACACCGCTTCCGACGCCATATCCGAACTGCGCCAAACGGTTTCGGGATAGGCCGCGGTGACCGTCCAGCCCGCTGTGCCCAAAGTGGCCGAGCTGTGGCGCTTTCCGGTCAAGTCGATGGGCGGCTGCCGGGTGGATCGGGTGTCCGTCGACGCGCGCGGCGTGCACGCCGACCGATTGTGGGCGGTCCGCGATGTCGACAAGGGTGTGACGGCGTCGGCCCGTCGCATCCCTGCGCTGTTGGGTTGCACCGCGCGCTATCTCGTCGAACCGGATGAGCAGGCCGGCCCCGGCCGTGTCCCCGCGGTGGCCGTCACCTTCCCCGACGGGCGTGAGCTGACCAGCGACGACCCGGGGATCCACGCGGCACTCTCGGAGATGGCGGGCCGCCAGGTTCGGTTGACCGCCCTTCCGCCGGTCGGGGACACCAGTGCCCACCGGATGAAGATGGTCGATTCGCTGGACAACTATCGTCCCGAGCAGGTGCGCAAGGACTTCGGGCTCGCCGACGGCGAACCGCTACCGGACACCTCGGTGTTCCCGGCCAGGGACATCATCACCCTGGCCCGCTACTCCACGCCGCCGGGCACCTTCGTCGACCTCGCCCCGCTGCATCTGATGAGCACCGCCAGTCTGCGGAACCTCACCGGCGGTGCCGAAGCGCTCGATGTGCGCAGGTTCCGTCCGAACGTGCTGATCGACCTCGCCGGCGACGAACGCTCGTTCCCCGAATCTGACTGGGTGGGTGGCGAACTGAGCATCGGCTCGGCCCGGCTCAAGGTGACCATGCCGACCATCCGATGTGTCGTGCCGACCCGCCCGCAACCCGGTATCGAGCTGGACAAGACCATCACCCGGGCGCTGGCCGAGCGCACCGACCGGTTCCTCGGGGTGTACATCGAGGTGCGGACTCCCGGTGTGCTGAGCGTCGGCGACGAAGTGCACGTGCACGCCGCCGAACCGCCGACCGCGCTGCAGCGGGCGACCATGAGCGTCACCCGGTCGGCCACCAGGGCCGGGCAGTGGCTGCTGGAGCAGACGGTGCTGCGGGTGCGCTAGCCGCCGAGCAGTTCGTCGAGGACGCTGACGAACTCACCGGGACGCAACGGTGTGAACGCCGGCGCGGGCTGGGTGCCCGGCACGTCCAGGATCACCAGGGTGGACTTGATGGGCCGCCAGATGTCCAGCGGCATCCACCGACGCGGATCGGTACTTCCCCAGATCCGGAAACGCTCGGTGATCAGGCCGAGGGATTCGGCCCGGTAGGAGCGCACGGCGCGCAGCGGGACCACCTTCGAGGTCCCCGACGGGAAGTGGTAGCGCCGCAAGGTGATCGCCTGGCGATCCAGCAGCACCATGCCGTCGTCGTAGACCGGGGAATCCGACTGCGGCGCGGTCATAATCGCGCGGTTCGCAGGGGGTGGCCCTTGGCGGTCAGGCAGCGGCCGTTCTCCAGGTTCCATTGCCAGCCGTGCAGATTGCAGGTCAGTGTATTGCCCTCGACCACACCGAACTTGGACAGATCGGCCTTGAGGTGTGGGCAGCGCCGTTGGATCTCCCAGCCGGCAAGGGTGGTCGAGGCGCTGTCATCGTGCGCCTCGGCGAACCAGCCGTCGGCGTAGGCGATGCGCTCATCGGTGAGGCATTTGAAGAATGTGTACAGATACTCGTTGTATCCGCCGACCCGCCACGCCTGGAACCGGGTGGACAGGAAGATGGTGTTCACCCAGTCCGGTTCGTTGTCGCGGACGACGGTGCGCACCAGCTCTGGTGCGATCGCGAATCCGTAACGGAACTTCTCGTCGGGAATCGCCTCGCGCACAGCGCGTTTGGGGAAATCGAGCACCACGGTCTCCGGGCCGATGCGCAGTTCCACCGGATAGCCGATGCCGTCGCAGATCTGATCGGAGGCCAGCATGATGGGCTCGAACAGCGCGCGCAACGGTTCCAGCAGCGGCTCGCCCTCGGCAGGCGCCCAGGACGCCTTCTCGGCCGCCAGGACGGGGGCCTGGCGCTGCGCGTAGGCCTCGATGTAGTCGGCCTTGCCGGTGGTGAACACCGACTCGGGATCGTCGATCGGGTGGGTCAACGAATTCAGTTCCGGGCCGGTGAAATCGGCTGTCGAGCCGGGAACCATCAGCAGGCCGCCGTTGTGTCCGTGGCTCTTCATCTGGTCGAGGAAGACCATCTGGTCGGGGAAGATGTTGGCGGGATCGCCATGGTCGTCGTTGAGATCGCGTAGTTCCGCGTCCAGGAAGCACGGCGGCCCGGCCGAGGGCACCACCCAGCTGGCACCCACCTGTGCGATGTACTGGCGGCAACGATCCATCTGCCGCTGCCGTTTCTGGACGCCGAAGGCCTCCTTGGCGCGCGCGGGCATGTCGTAGACCATCGGGTACCAGATGGCACCGGAGTACTGCAGCATGTGCACGTCGATGTGGCCGAATTCGGACACCAGGACATCCAGGTCGATGGGCCGGGCGTCGTTCATGTTGAAGGCGGTCGTGGTGCCGTCGGAGACCACCAGTCCGGAGTCGCCGATCGGGCCGTCGGCGGGTGCCCGCAGCGCGATGATCATCACGTCGAGGTCACCCTTAACACCGCTGACGCGGTGTTTGACGGAGTCGGTGGTCTCGAAGAAGGTGTGAAAGCCCAGGGCTTCGAGCTCCCGACGCAGATCCGGCACCGGGTAGTCGGGCAGCAGCACGGTGGCGTCCTTGTTGACGTGCGCGCGCAACAGGGCCGGATCGAAGTGGTCCTTGTGCAGATGGCTGACGTAGAGATAGTCGCAGTCGCCGAGGGCGTCCCAGTCCAGTCCGGAGTTGTCCGGGAAGGGGAACCACGAGGCGAAGTAGGCGGGGTTGACCCAGGGGTCGCACAGGATGCTGCCTGCCTCCGTCTCGATCCGGAAACCGGCGTGTCCGATGCTTGTGACCTGCACGTATAGCCCCTTTGGTGGTCCGTTACCCGATGACGAGTTTACCGCCAGCGCGGATGCTCTTCCGCCTCGGCGCACAGCGAGTGGCTACGCTTACTCCCGTGGAGCCGGTATACGGGACTGTCATTCAAGCCGCCCGCCTGGTGTGGCGGTTGCAGGGCTTGAAGTTCACTGTCACCGGGGTGGAGAACCTGCCGGTCACCGGTGGTGCGGTGATCGCGGTCAACCACACCAGCTACTTCGATTTCACCTTCGCCGGTCTACCCGCCTACAAACAGGGGCGCGGCCGCAAGGTGCGTTTCATGGCCAAGAAAGAGGTCTTCGATCACAAGATCGGTGGACCCATCATGCGCAAGCTGCGCCATATCGAAGTCGACAGGGACAGCGGGGCCGGCTCCTTCACGGCGGCCTGTGCGGCGCTGCGGGCCGGTGAACTGGTGGGTGTGTACCCGGAGGCCACCATCAGCCGCAGCTTCGAGATCAAGGCGCTGAAGTCCGGTGCGGCCCGCATGGCCATCGACGCCGATGTGCCGATCATCCCGCACATCGTCTGGGGAGCCCAGCGCATCTGGACCAAGGGGCATCCCAAGAACATGCGCAGGCCCAAGGTGCCGATCTCGGTCGCGGTGGGGGAGCCGATCTACCCGACGTTGCCGCCGGCCGAGCTCACGGAGTTGTTGCGCCACCGTATGCAGCATCTGCTCGAGCAGGTTCAGGATGACTACGGTCCGTATCCGGCCGGCGAGTTCTGGGTGCCGCACCGGTTGGGCGGCGGCGCCCCGACCTTGGCCGAGGCCGACCGGATGGACATGGAGGAAGCCGCCGAGAAGGCAGCCCGACGCGCGGCGCGGGAGCGCGGTGAGTCGCCGGAGTAGGCGAGCCCGCGTTCCCACCTATGACGTTCGAGTTTTGAGGATGGCGATGACCGCTGTGTTGCACCGAGACCACCCATCTCACCCATGCCCCGTCGCGGGTCGGGCGGGGTGCCGGTGATGCTGCCCGCCCTGATCGCCACCGATGTCGACGGCACGCTGCTCGACCAGCACGAACGGGTGACCCCACGGACGGCCGCCGCGGTCCGCGCGGCGGTGGATGCCGGCGTCCGGTTCGTGCTGGCCACCGGCCGGCCGCCGCGCTGGATCCCGCCGGTGGTCGAGCAGCTCGGTTTCGCGCCGATGTCGGTGTGCGCCAACGGTTCGGTGATCTACGACCCGGCCACCGATCGCATCCTCTCGGCACGCACGCTGTCGGTCGAGGCGCTGGCGCGGCTGGCCGATATCGCGGCACGGGTGATCCCCGGCGCCGGTCTTGCCGTCGAGCGGGTGGGGCGCAGTGCCCACGATGCGGCGACCCCGCAGTTCGTCAGCTCTCCCGGTTACGAGCACGCCTGGTTGAACCCGGACAACACCGAGGTGTCCCTTGAGGATCTGCTCAGCGCGCCTGCGGTCAAACTGCTGATCCGCAAGGCCGGCGCGCAGTCGGGGGACATGGCCGAGGCGCTGGCACCGTATGTCGGCAGCGAGGGTGACCTCACGTACTCGACGAACAACGGCCTGATCGAGGTGCTTCCGAGCGGTCTGAGCAAGGCCACCGGTGTTGCCGAGGTGGCCGGACCGCTGGGAATCGCGGCAGGCGACATCATCACCTTCGGCGATATGCCCAATGACATCCCGATGCTGCAGTGGGCTGGTCTCGGGGTGGCGATGGGTAACGCTCATCCGGAGGCCAAGGCCGCGGCAGACGAAGTCACAGCCCCGAACACCGAAGACGGGCTGGCCCAGGTCCTGGAACGCTGGTGGTTATAGCTTTCCGGCGCTGATCGGGGTGAATCGCTCCAGCTGTACCGGTGAATGCTCGGCGGCCGGAACCTCGTGGGGGACACCGTCGATGACTCGGGTGACGGTGCCGTGCTCACGGTCGAAGTTCAGCGTTCCGTGTTGGAAGTTCTGCTTGATCCACAGCGGTTCCTCGATCTCGCCGCTGGTCGGCAAGCCCAGTGCACCGCGTTCGAATCCCAGTGTGCCCCAAGCGTCATAGATGGCGCCGGTGACCGGTTGGGCACCCGATTCGGGAGACCAGTACATCGCCCCGTGGTCGAACGTGGCGTAACGGGCTGTTCCGAACCCGGAGGACTCCGGTGAGGTCGGCATGCCCAGCGGTCCCTTCTCGCTGCCCTCGGACTGCCATTTGGCGAAGATGGCGCCGCCGCGCAGTGCGTCGACCAGATCCTGTTGTCCGGGTGGGGCATTGAAACGTGCCGCGATATCGCGCAGCAATCCCATCTGGGCGTAGGCGGCGGCACCGGGGCATTCGGTGTTGCCGACGTCGCGGTGGGTGAAGATGGTGGGCAGGGTCGGTGTGGCGCCGCGCGGGAACAGGGTGAAGCTGCCGCCCGCGGAGGTCAGTGCGACGGTGCCGCGCGGGTCGACCCGATCCAGGCCCAGTCGCCAGCCCAGCAGCCGTCCGGTGGTGCGCAGCTGGATCGGTGTCGGCGGTTCGGCGTTGAAGTCGCCGATCATCGCCACACCCCAGGTATCGGTGTTGAATCCTCCGGTGTGCGCGCCCTGTACGGCGCGGTCCATCCCGCCGGCGCGCCCCTCGAAGACCTGGCCGTACCGGTCGACCAGCGCGTTGTAGGCCATATCGCACCAGCCCAGCGTGCGGGCGTGGTACTCGTAGATCGACCGCACGATCGCGGCGGAATCCTCCGGTGTGTAGTCGTTGCTGCCCGCGGTGTGGTGCACCACCCCAGCGCGGATACCGCGGTCATAGATGGGTGCGCCGCAGCGCAGCGACTCGTCGGCTCCCCACTGCGCCCGCGAGATGATCTGCGGCGCCTGGCCCGGCACGGTGACCGCCGCGGGCGGCGGGATCTGGATGTCGACCGGCGCCTCGGGCGGGCTGATGAGGACGGCGTTGACGTTCTGCGGCAGCGGGTGTGCGACATTGGCCGGGATGTAGCCCAGATCCGCCGTCGGTTTCGGCTCCGGTGCGGGGGTATGGGTGACCGCGATCTGCACCGCATTGGTACGGCCGACGAAAACCGGTTCGGTGCCGTGCGTGGCCTGTGCGTCGGGGCCGATACCGTCGAGCGCCTCGGCGGTGTACCAGGGGCCCCAGCTGCCGTCGGCGCGTTGCGCCCGGACCCGGGCACTGGTGCCCTCAAGATCCTCTGCCGTCAGCGCCACCAGCGAAAACGGGGTGTCCTGCCGGATCTCGCGAATCGTCTCACCGGTACCCAGATCGCGTAACGGTTGCTGGGTGATGGCGGTCGCCGATGTTTTCGTGGATGCATCGTCGCCGGGGAGGCCGGTGATGGCCCAGGGCAGGATCGCGACCGTACCGAGCACTGCGGACAGCAGTAGCGACGGTGTTGGACGGCGACGCGGCACAAGCAAATGTTACGTATGTGCTTGGTGTTACCAGTGTTGCGACACGCCTGCACATAACGGCACCGCAGAGCCACGCTGGCTTCTGCGGTGCCGTCAGGTGACAGGCTTTGCGGGCCGATTACGCTCCGGCGGCCGATGCCGCGGCCGCGGCCGCGCCCGTGGCGGCCTCTGCCGCACCGAGTGCCGGCGCCGCTGCGGCCGGGGCTGCCGCGGCTGCGGGAGCAGCTGCCGGGGCCGCGCTCTTGACCGCCGACATGATCGCCGGCATCACCATGCCCTTGAGCAGGTCGATCGCCTGCCCGGCGCCGAGCTGTTCGGCGGCGCTGTTGATGGTGCCCAGCAGTCCGCCGCTACCGGGGGCGGCGATCGGCGCCGCCAGCGACGGCTCGGCTCCGAGGATCGGGTAGGTACCCGCCATCGGATCCAGGCCGATCGGCGCGGCGATCGGGATCTCACCCGGCAGCCCCACGCCGCCCAGACCCGGATCGGTCAGGCCCACGGGGCTGGTCAGGCCGGGAGCGGTCAGCGAGGTCGGCGACAGTGCGCCCGGTGACAGCGATGGTCCGGCAGCGCCTACCGGCGGAATGCTCAGGCCGGGTGTGCTGAGCTCCGGCGTGGTCAAGCCTGGCGTGGTCAACCCCGGTGTCGTAAGCCCCGGTGTCGTCAACCCGGGCGTGGTGAGCTCGGGTGTGGTCAGACCGGGCGTGGTCAGACCTGGGGTCGTCAGACCGGGCGTGGTCAGTTCGGGGGTCGTCAGACCCGGGGTGGTGAGCCCCGGCGCGGTCAGGCCCGGCGAGGTGAGGCCCGGAGAGGTCAGACCGGGCGAGGTGAGCCCCGGCGATGCCAGGCCGGGGGAGGTCAGCGTCGGGCTCGCCGCCGAGGCACCGGACAACAGGCCGGTGGGGATCGGGGGCATGTTGACGCCGAACTGCGACAGGCCCTGCGATAGCGCCGAGAACAGCTCCATCGGCAGGTCGGTGATCATCGCGGCGTGCACGAACTCGCGATGCTGCGGTTCCTTCGCCTCGGACATCTCGGATACGGCGGCAATGGCAACTGGACTTGCGACGGCCAGGGCGGCGACTGCGCTCATGGCTGTCGAGAGCTTGCGTCGACGTCGGTTCGGCACGGAAGTCTCCTCAATACATGGACTACGTGTGTTTTTCGGGTGTTGCTCGGGTGACACGGTTGGCGTTGCGACGGTTCTCGTGCCCCGGTAACCGTCGAGCTGCCAACGCGTTTGATGGTACTGCTGTGACTACTGGGTCTAGAGTGACGATGCGGAATCGTGAGCGAATCGCGACCTGCCGTTCGACCGGGCATGTCACACGTTTCGGGTCGGCGGGGCCCGGTCGGATACCCTTGCTGCCGATGACCGATCAATCTCCTGGCCTGGCCTCCGACCGCTTTGACCTCATCATCGTGGGATCCGGATTCTTCGGCCTGACGATCGCCGAGCGCGCGGCCACCCAGCTCGGCAAGCGCGTGCTCGTCGTCGAGCGACGCTCCCATATAGGAGGTAACGCGTACTCGGAGGCGGACCCCGACACGGGTATCGAGATCCATCGGTACGGCGCGCACCTGTTCCACACGTCCAACAAGCGGGTGTGGGACTACGTACGCAACTTCACCGACTTCACCGGCTACCAGCACCGGGTGTTCGCCCTGCATGCCGGCCAGGCCTACCAGTTCCCGATGGGACTCGGTCTGGTCTCGCAGTTCTTCGGGCGGTACTTCAGCCCCGACGAGGCGCGCGCGCTGATCAAGGAGCAGGCCGCCGAGATCGACACCGCCGATGCGCAGAACCTGGAAGAGAAGGCCATCTCGCTGATCGGTCGTCCGCTCTACGAGGCCTTCGTCAAGCACTACACGGCCAAGCAGTGGCAGACCGACCCCGCCGAGTTGCCCGCCGCCATCATCAATCGGCTGCCGGTGCGCTACAACTTCGACAACCGGTACTTCAACGACACCTATGAGGGGCTGCCGGTCGACGGTTACACCGCCTGGCTGCAGAACATGGCGGCCGACGAGCGTATCGAGGTGCGACTGGACACCGATTGGTTCGACGTCCGCGACGAGCTCAGAGCGCAGAGCCCGGCTGCCCCGGTGGTCTACACCGGCCCGGTGGATCGCTACTTCGACTATGTCGACGGCCGCCTCGGCTGGCGCACGCTGGATTTCGAGACCGAGGTGCTCCCCACCGGTGATTTCCAGGGCACACCCGTCATGAACTACAACGACGCCGACGTGCCGTTCACCCGCATCCACGAGTTCCGGCACTTCCATCCCGAGCGCGATTATCCGAGCGACAAGACGGTGATCATGCGGGAGTTCTCCCGCTTCGCCGAGGCCGATGACGAGCCGTACTACCCGATCAACACCGACGCCGACCGGCGTCTGCTGGCCGGGTATCGCGAGCGGGCAAAGGCCGAGACCGCGACGGCCAACGTGCTCTTCGGCGGACGGCTGGGCACCTATCAGTACCTCGACATGCACATGGCGATCGCCAGCGCGCTCAACATGTACGACAACATTCTGGCGCCGCACCTGCGCGACGGTGCTGCGCTGAACGCCAACGACGAAGGCAGCAACCCATCATGAGCGACATCCCATCCGGAGCACTGGACTCGACCGAGTCGCGTGCGGTGAGCCTGCTGTCGCGGATCATCCTGCCGCGACCCGGCGAACCGCTCGATGTCCGCAAGCTCTACATCGAGGAATCCGAGACCAACGCCCGACGTGCGCATGCGCCGACCCGCACCACCCTGGAGATCGGTGCCGAGTCGGAGGTGTCGTTCGCCACCTATTTCAACGCCTTCCCGGCCAGTTACTGGCGGCGTTGGTCGATTCTGCAGTCGGTGGTGTTGCGTGTCGAACTGACCGGCACCGCCCGCATCGACCTCTACCGCTCCAAGGCCACCGGCGCTCGGATCACCGTCGGCGGCACCGAGGCGTCCAGTGTCGGTGAGGCGCCCGCGGTCGTCGAGTTCGAGGTCGAACTCGCCCCGTTCGAGGACGGCGGCTGGATCTGGTTCGACATCACCACCGACACCACGGTGACGGTGCACAGCGCCGGGTGGTACGCCCCGGTGCAGGCGCCCGGCCGGGCCGATGTGGCCATCGGCATCCCGACCTTCAACCGGCCGGCCGACTGCGTGAGCGCGCTGGCCGCGCTGACATCGGATCCGTTGGTCGACAAGGTGATCAGTACGGTCATCGTCTCCGATCAGGGCAACAACAAGGCCAAGGACCATCCCGGATTCGCGGCCGCGGCGGACGCACTCGGTGACCGCTTGATGATTCGCTACCAGCCCAACCTCGGCGGGTCCGGGGGCTACAGCCGGGTCATGTACGAGGCGTTGAAGAACACCGAGTGCGAACAGATCCTGTTCATGGACGACGATATCCGCGTCGAGCCGGACTCCATCCTGCGGGCACTGGCCTTCAACCGATTCGCCAAGGTGCCGACGCTCGTCGGCGGGCAGATGCTCAACCTGCAGGAGCCCAGCCACTTGCACGTCATGGGCGAGATGATCGACTCCGAGAACTTCATGTGGACCGGCGCGGTCAACACCGAATACGACCACAACTTCGCCAAGTACCCGCTGAACTCCGAGGAGCACGAGCGCAGCCGGATGCTGCACCGCCGCATCGATGTCGACTACAACGGCTGGTGGATGTGCATGATCCCGCGCAAGGTGGCCGAGGAACTGGGCCAGCCGCTGCCGCTGTTCATCAAGTGGGACGACTCGGAGTACGGGCTGCGCGCGAGCGAACACGGCTATCCGACGGTCACGCTGCCGGGTGCGGCCATCTGGCACATGGCCTGGAGCGACAAGGACGATGCCATCGACTGGCAGGCCTACTTCCACCTGCGCAACCGGCTGGTGGTGGCGGCCCTGCACTGGGACGGCAAGATCGGTGGTCTGGTTGCCAGCCATCTCAAGGCGACTCTGAAACACCTGCTCTGCCTTGAATACTCGACGGTCGCCATCCAGAACAAGGCGATGGACGATTTCCTCGCCGGGCCCGAGCACATCTTCTCGATCCTGGAATCCGCGCTGCCGGAAGTCCGCGCAATGCGCCAGCAGTTCCCGGACGCCGTGGTGCTGGAGAGTGCCACCGCGTTGCCTGCCCCGTCGGACAAGAGGTGGCGCAAGAAGGTCGCCATCCCGACCAACCCGGTGTCCATCGTGTCCCGGTTGACACGCGGTGTGGCCCACCAGCTCTCACCGCACGATCCGGCGCACCATGTGCGTCCGCAGATCAACGTCGCCACCCAGGACGCCCGGTGGTTCTCGCTGTGCACGGTCGACGGGGTCACCGTGACCACCGCCGACGGTCGCGGTGTGGTGTACCGACAGCGCGACCGGGAGAAGATGTTCGGGCTGCTGCGCGAGTCGCTCAAACGGCAACTGCTGTTGGCCCGTAAGTTCGACAGAATGCGCAAGGTGTACCGCGCCGCGCAGCCCGAGCTCACCAGCCCTCGGCGCTGGGAGGCCGTCCTGAACCAGTCGGCGCTGGAGCGGGCCTGACGTGGCTGCGGATCTGGCGCCCGAAGAGGCGGCACTCGTCGCGGTTCAGTCCGCGTTGGCCGGTCGGCCCGGGGTATTGACGACCGCGCGAACCCTTTCGCACTTCGGTGAGCACAGCGCGGGCTGGGTCGGCGTCTCCGTATTGGGCGCCGTGCTGCAGCCGCAACGCCGCCGCGCCTGGCTCACCGCAGGTATCGGCGCATTCGCCGCGCACGCGGCCGCGGTGGTGATCAAGCGGGTCGTCAAGCGCAAACGTCCGCACCATCCGGCCATCGCGGTCAACGTCGGCACCCCGAGCAAGCTGAGTTTCCCCTCCGCACACGCCACGTCGACCACCGCCGCGGCCATCCTGTTGGGTCGCGTCACCGGACTCCCGTTGCCGTGGCTGCTGATTCCGCCGATGGCGCTGTCGCGCCTGGTCCTCGGCGTGCACTACCCGACCGACGTGTTGACCGGCGTTGTGGTCGGCACGGCGGTCGCCAGAACCGTGGACGCTGTCGCGGACCGCACGGCGGGCCGAAAGGAATCAGGACTGTGAGCGAAGAACCGCACCCGACTCACGCGCCACCGAAGAACCTGGCGGCGGGAATCGTCAAGGCGCTGCGCCCGCGGCAGTGGGTGAAGAACGTCTTGGTTTTCGCCGCCCCGGTGGCCGCCCTCGGCGACGACCGGTTCGTCGTCGACGATTATCGCGACGTCCTGGTCAAGGTGCTGGTGGCCTTCGTGGTGTTCAGCCTGGCCGCCTCGTCGGTGTACCTGGTCAACGATGCACGTGACGTGGAAGCCGACCGGGCGCATCCCACCAAACGGTTCCGGCCGATCGCGGCCGGTGTGGTTCCCGAATCCCTCGCCTACATCCTGGCCGTCGTGCTCGGGGTGGCCGCCCTGGTCATCTCCTGGTTCGTCTCGGCCAACCTCGCCGTGGTGATCGGCGTCTACATCGTCATCCAGCTGGCCTACTGTTTCGGCCTCAAGCACCAGCCCGTCATCGATATCTGCATCGTGTCCTCGGGGTTCCTGATCCGCGCCATCGCGGGCGGTGTGGCCGCGGGAATCCAACTCTCGCAGTGGTTCCTGCTGGTGATGGCCTTCGGTTCGCTGTTCATGGCGGCCGGCAAGCGCTACGCCGAGCTGCAACTGGCCGAGCGCACGGGTGCCAAGATCCGCAAGTCGCTGGAGAGCTACACCAGCGGCTACCTGCGCTTCGTGTGGACGCTGGCCGCCACCGCGGTGGTGCTGTGCTACGCCCTGTTCGCCTTCGAGCGCGACGGCGGTTCGGCATCGTGGTGGGCCATATCGATCATCCCGTTCACCATCGCGATCCTGCGCTATGCGGTCGACATCGACGGCGGGCACGCCGGCGAACCCGAGGAGATCGCCCTTGGCGATCGGGTGCTGCAGGTGCTCGCCCTGGCCTTGATCGGTACCGTCGGTGCGGCTGCCTACTTCAGTTGATCGGCTCGCCGCCGCGACCGCCGCACGGCTGAGCAACAGACCGGTCGTGCGCTACAGCGCCCCGGCTCGGGCCAGCCTGTGGCTGTCGGTCGTGGTGGTCGCCGTGCTGTTCGGCTGGGGTGCCTGGCAGCGCCGCTGGATGGCCGACGACGGCCTGATCGTCCTGCGCACGGTGCGGAACCTCTTGGCGGGCAACGGCCCGGTCTTCAACGTCGGTGAGCGCGTCGAGTCCAACACCTCGACGTTGTGGACCTACCTGATCACCGCGACGAGTTGGGTCGCCGGTCCGGTGCGGCTGGAGTATGTCGCACTGGCGCTTGCGCTGGGCCTCAGCGTGGCAGGCGTGGTGCTGGTGATGCTGGGCACCGCCCGCTTGTACGCACCAGCGCTCGTCGGCCGGCGAGCGTTGCTCCTACCCGCCGGTGCACTGGTCTACATCGCGGTCCCGCCGGCACGGGATTTCGCGTCATCGGGCCTGGAAAACGGACTGGTGTTGGCCTATATCGGCCTGTTGTGGTGGTTGATGGTGCGCTGGGCGCAGGCCCGGGCGCACACCGGTGCCGGCTTGACTGCGGTATTGGCCTTCGTCGCAGGCCTGAGCGTGCTGGTCCGCCCGGAGCTGGCACTGGTCGGCGGTGTCGCACTGGTGATGATGGTGCTGGCCGCGCCGGGCCGCGGCCGACGGTTGCTGATCATCGGGGCGGGCGGCGCACTTCCGGTGGCCTACCAGATCTTCCGGATGGGCTACTACGGACTGTTGGTGCCCCAGACCGCGGTGGCCAAGGACGCCTCGGGTGCGAAGTGGAGCCAGGGCCTGCTCTACCTCGGCAACTTCAACGCGCCCTATCTGCTCCTGATCCCGCTGGTGCTCCTGGTCGCGCTCGCGGTGGTGCTCGTTCTCGTGCTGATCCGTGACCGGGCGCCGCAACCCGCATCCGAGCCGACCGGATCCCGGCTTGCGCGGCTGGTTCAAAATCCCACCGCCGTAGTCGTTTTCGTGGTCGTCAGCGGCATCATCCAGGCGGTCTACTGGGTGCGCCAAGGTGGCGACTTCATGCATGGCCGGGTCCTGCTGACCGCGCTGTTCCTGATGCTGGCACCGGTGGCGGTGGTGCCGATCACGGTGCCGGAGCGGGCCGGGGTGGCGCGGCGCTCGGTGTATCTGCTGACGGGTTCGGCGAGCCTGCTGTGGCTCGGCGTCGCGGGATGGGCTCTGTGGGCGGCGAATTCGCCGGGCATGGGGGCCGACGCCACCCGGGTCACCTACTCCGGAATCGTCGACGAACGCCGGTTCTACGCTCAGGCCACCGGGCACGCTCACCCGCTGACCGCCGCGGATTACCTGGACTACCCCCGGATGCGCGCAGTGCTCGTCGCGCTGCGCAACACACCCGACGGCGCACTGCTGTTGCCCTCGGGCAACTACGACGTCTGGGATGTCGTCCCGGCCATTCCGCCACCGCCGGACAAGCCGCGTCCGCCGGGTCAAACGGGGCCGCACACAGTCTTTTTCACCAACATGGGCATGCTCGGGATGAATGTCGGGCTCGATGTGCGGGTGATCGACCAGATCGGTCTGACCAATCCGTTGGCCGCGCACACGGAGCGCTTGGAGGACGCCCGGATCGGGCACGACAAGAACCTCTTCCCGGACTGGGCGGTGGCCGAGGGGCCCTTCCTCAAGCAGCGCCCCTACATCCCGCAGTACCTCGACGAGGATTGGATCGCCCAGGCCGAGGTCGCTCTGAGGTGCCCCGACACCGAGGCCATCCTGACTTCGGTGCGCGGACCGATGGGACCACGGCGGTTCCTCTCCAACTTCTTCCACGCGATGGAGTTCGGCAGCTATCGCATCGACCGCGTTCCGCTCTACGAGCTGTACCGCTGCAAGCTGGATGCTCCTCCGCCGAAGACACCCCCGTACACCGGATTGCCCGCCACCGGACCGTGACCCAGCTAACAAGGGTTTTGCAGCTGCGGTAACGCCGCGGTTATGTTGTGCCGATAGATGAGCGTGGCCCGTAACGCCCGCAACGCGCCACCACCTGGTGACTCGGCGGGTGGCGTCACCGCTGAGATGGACGGATAGACACAGCATGCGTAGGACCCTGACTTTGCTCTCGCGTGCGCTGGCCACGATGGTCGCGCTCGCCACCGTGGCCGCGGTGCCCGCGCCGACGGCTGCGGCCTTCTCCAGGGAAGGCCTGCCGGTGGAGTACCTCGATGTGTTCTCCACCGCCATGAACCGCAACATCCGGGTCCAGTTCCAGCCGGGCGGGCCGAATGCGGTCTACCTCCTCGACGGGCTGCGTGCCCAGGACGATTACAACGGTTGGGATATCAACACCCCGGCCTTCGAGTGGTTCCACGATTCGGGCCTGTCGGTGGTGATGCCGGTGGGCGGACAGTCCAGCTTCTACAGCGACTGGTACTCCCCGTCGTCGTTCAACAGCCAGCAGTACACCTACAAATGGGAGACGTTCCTCACCAGCGAGCTTCCGCAGTGGCTGGCGGCCGAGAAGCAGATCTCGTCCGCCGGTAACGGCGTGGTCGGCCTGTCGATGGCCGGCGGCGCGGCATTGATCCTCGCGGCCTACCATCCGAACCAATTCCGTTACGCGGCATCGCTGTCGGGATTCCTCAACCCGTCGACCGCCTTCATGAAGCAGGCGATCCGGGTCGCCATGCTCGATGCCGGCGGCTACAACGTCGACAACATGTGGGGACCACCCTGGGATCCGGCGTGGAAGCGCAACGACCCCGTCGAACAGGTCGGCAAACTGGTGGCCGCTGGCACTCGGCTGTGGATTTACTGTGCGCCAGGCGGTTCCACGCCAATGGACGTCAACGGCGACCCGGCCCAGAAGTTCAACGCCGACAGCCTGGAGGGCCTGGCGATCGGCAGCAACAAGAAGTTCCAAGAGCGCTACACCGCTGCCGGCGGAACCAACGCGACCTTCGAATTCCCTGCGGCGGGCAATCATTCGTGGGTGTACTGGGGTGCCCAATTGCAAGCGCTCAAGCCGGATCTGATCGCCACCCTCGTTCGCTGAGCGGGACGTCCCAGTCAATTGTGGTTGACTACACGGGCCTTCGAGTCCGGGCCACAACAGACGGGATCCCAATACATATGACTTTCGCCGAGTGGATGCGCGGTGCCACCCGCAAAGTAACCATCGCGGCCGCCGCGGCCGCGGTGCTACCGGGTCTGGTGAGCGTCGTCGGCGACTCGGCGACTGCCGCCGCCTTCTCGCGGCCGGGTCTCGCGGTCGAGTATCTGGACGTGCCGTCGGCCGGGATGGGCCGGGATATCCGCATCCAGTTCCAGAGTGGCGGCGAGAATGCGCCGGCGGTCTACCTGCTCGACGGTCTGCGTGCCCAGGATGACTTCAACGGCTGGGATATCAACACCGCGGCATTCGAGTGGTACGACAACTCCGGACTCTCGGTGGTCATGCCCGTCGGCGGCCAGTCCAGCTTCTACTCCGACTGGTACAAGCCCGCCAAGGGCAAGAACGGCACCTACACCTACAAGTGGGAGACCTTCCTCACCCAGGAATTGCCTGCCTGGCTGCAGTCCAACAAGGCCGTCAAGCCGACGGGCAGCGCCGTGGTGGGGCTGTCGATGGCCGGCTCGGCGGCGTTGACACTGGCCATCTACCACCCCCAGCAGTTCCCCTACGCCGCGTCACTGTCCGGCTTTCTGAACCTGTCCGAGGGCTGGTGGCCGATGTTGGTGGGACTGTCGATGGGTGATGCCGGCGGATTCAAGTCCGAGGACATGTGGGGCCCGTCCAGCGATCCGGCCTGGAAGCGCAACGATCCGTACGTCAACATCGACAAGCTGATCGCCAACAACACCCGCATCTGGATCTTCTGCGGTAACGGCAAACCGTCGGACCTCGACGCCGGCGCCAGCGCGGGCAATCTCTTCAACGCGAAGTTCCTCGAGGGATTCACGCTGCGGACCAACAAGACGTTCCGCGACACCTACCTGGCCAACGGCGGCAGCAACGGTGTGTTCAACTTCCCGGAGAACGGCACCCACAGCTGGGGCTATTGGGGTTCGCAGTTGCAGGCCATGAAGCCCGACATCCAGCGCGTGTTGGGTGTGGCGCCCGCCGCCGGGTAGCTCCGGACCGCGGGTCGTTGCCGGTCGTTGCGCCGACCGCCGCTGTGGTGATGTGATTCACTACAACGCGGCGGCGGGGCAAACACACGATCGAAGACGAGGTGGGACATGAGGCTGCAGGCTCTTGCGTATGCGGTGCTGATGGCGCTGGGCCTGTGGACGGTGTCGGCGACGACGGAACCGGCCGCGCGTGCCGACGGCGTCGAGTACCTGATGGTTCCCTCCGCGGCCATGGGCCGGGCCATCCCGGTGGCGTTTCAGGGCGGCGGGCCGCATGCGGTCTTCCTGCTCGATGCCTTCAACGCCGCACCCGATGTCAGCAACTGGGTGACCGCGGGCAACGCGATGAACACCCTGGCGGGCAAGGGCATCTCGGTGGCCGCTCCGGCCGGTGGGGCCTGGAGCCTCTACACCAACTGGGAGCAGGACGGTTCCAAGCAGTGGGAGACCTTCCTGGCCACCGAGCTGCCGGACTGGCTGGCCGCCAACAAGGGACTGGCCCCCGGTGGGCACGGTGTCGTCGGCGCCTCGCAGGGCGGTACCGGTGCGCTGATGCTGGCCACCTTCCACCCGGACAGGTTCCGCTATGCCGGCTCGCTCTCGGGTTTCCTGACCCCCTCGCGCACCTTCGAGAACGGCGCGATCACCGCAGGGATGGCGCAGTACGGCGGGGTGGACACCCAGCGGATGTGGGGTCCGGTGCAGTTCGGCCGGTGGAAGTGGCATGACCCGGATGTGCACGCCCAGCTGTTGGTGGACAACAACACCCGGCTGTGGATCTTCAGCCCGCAGACCACGACCTGCAGCGACCCGGTCGCGATGATCAACGACTGTGCGCAGGCCCAAGGCAGCAACCGCACCTTCTACTCCCACTACCGCGCCATCGGCGGACGTAACGGGCATTTCGACTTCCCGGTCGACGGCCAGCACGACTGGGGTAGCTGGGCCGGTCAGCTCGCGGCCCTGTCCGGTGACCTGGCAGCGGCCATCCGCTGACGGTTTGATCACGTTCGATGGCACCGACCGAACAGCCGGTACCGTGGAATGGTGCAGCGCAACGGACGGTTCAGTGCGGGTCTGGCAAAGTGGCCGACCCTGCGGCTGACGCCCCTGCTGCTGGCCGTGGCGACGACGGCGGTCGGGGCCCTCTCATGCGGTTGTACCGCGGGGGACACCACGTTGGCGTCGGTCGGTATGCCCGCCGAGGAGTCCTCGATGGCCCGCACCGACGGGATGATGGGTGCGACCCGCTCGGGTGGGCCCAGCGAGCACCTGACGGTGACGCCGCGCCAGCAGTCCTATCTGGATGCCCTCGTCGACTCTGGTGTACACCCGTCCGATGACCTGATGGCGCTGAGCATCGGCGCCTATGTCTGCCAGGCGCGGGCGGCCAAACAGTCCGAGCAGGCGGTGTGGGATTTCGTGTTGCCACTGGTGCGCAACGATCTGCATGACGCCCATTCCAGCTCGATGATGCCGGAGGTCGGTGACGTCGACGCCGCGACCGCTGACTACATTCGCATCGCAACCGAACGGCTCTGCTGAGGCAGCGCACGGACCTCTGGAGTTAATGACGCATGGCCAATAACAGCCGACGCAAGCGGCACCGCATCCTGGCACTGATTGCCGCTGCGGCGGTCGCAGTCCTGGTGGCGGTGGTGGTCGCCGGTGTCGTGGTCTGGCTGCGCCAGCCGGATACTCCGCCGCTGGCAACCCCGGGACAGCCGACCGACGTGCCGACCGCGGTACCGCCGACCGGCAAGCCGCGGCCCGAGTTCCAGGATGCGAGCTGCCCGGATGTCCAGTTGGTGTCGATTCCGGGTACTTGGGAGTCGTCACGTCAGCTCGACCCGCTCAACCCGGTGCAGTTCCCGATCGCGCTGCTGCTGAATGTCACCAACCCGCTGCGCGCCGAGTTCGGCGCCGACCGCGTCGAGATCTACACGGTCCCCTACACCGCGCAGTTCCACAATCCGTTCTCGGCGGACGGTCAGATGTCCTACAACGACAGCCGGACCGAGGGTAAGGACGCCGCGGTGCGGGCGATCACCGATATGAACAATCGCTGCCCGCTGACCAGCTACGTCCTGGTCGGTTTTTCCCAGGGCGCGGTGATCGCCGGCGATCTGGCCAGCGATATCGGCAACGGTCGTGGGCCGGTCGATCAGGATCTGGTGCTCGGGGTGACCCTGATCGCCGACGGCCGGCGGCAGGAGGGGGTGGGGCAGAACCTGCAGCCCAATGCCCCGGGCCAGGGTGCCGAGATCACCCTGCACGAGGTGCCGATGCTCGCGGCGATGGGCCTGGCGATGACCGGACCGCGCGACGGTGGATTCGGCGAGCTGGACAACCGGACCTATCAGATCTGCGCCAACGGTGACCTGATCTGCGCGGCACCGGAATCGGCGTTCTCGATCGTGAACCTGCCTGCGACGATCAACACCCTGCTCGGCAGCACCGCGGGCCCGGTACACGCGCTCTACAACACACCGCAGTTCTGGCAGATGGACGGTCAGACCTCTACCCAGTGGACGCTCGGCTGGGCGCGCGATCTGCTGCAGAACGCGCCGGAGCCCAAGCACGGTTGAGCCGAGATACCGGTCGGGCCACATCCCCGTCGCTTCGCCCGCCTTGGAGCCGACTCGCCGGTAACCAGATTTGGCCTGCGCGAATCGAACAATTAACATTAAGAGAAAACTAAGAGTGGCGTGTCGTCGGGCGCAGGCTCGAACACGCTCCACCGGTACGCTTTCCCACGTTCGGGGGCGACCATGAGAAGTGTGCGTGACAGGAGTATTTGATGCCGTTTCACAATCCGTTCATCAAGAACGGACAGATCAAGTTCCCTGAGAGCGCCAGTGTCGTCGCCCACGTCGAGCGCTGGGCGAAGGTACGCGGTGACAAGCTGGCCTATCGCTTCCTGGACTTCTCCACCGAGCGCGACGGTGTTGCGCGTGAGCTGACCTGGTCGCAGTTCAGCGCCCGCAACAGGGCCGTTGCCGCGCGCCTGCAGCAGGTCACCGCCGAGGGCGACCGGGTGGCCATCCTCAGCCCGCAGAACCTCAACTACCTGGTAGCCATGTACGGCGCCATCTACGCCGGCCGTATCGCGGTGCCGCTGTTCGATCCTTCCGAGCCCGGTCACGTCGGCCGGTTGCATGCCGTGCTCGACGACTGCAAGCCCTCGGCGATCCTGACCACCACCGATGCCGCCGAGGGTGTGCGCAAGTTCTTCCGCACCCGTCCGGCCAACCAGCGCCCCCGCGTCATCGCCGTCGATGCGGTGCCCGACGATGTGGCCGCCACCTGGGAGCGCCGCGACGTATCGAACGACACCGTGGCCTACCTGCAGTACACCTCGGGCTCCACCCGCATCCCGACCGGTGTGCAGATCACCCACCTCAACCTGGCCACCAACATCGTCCAGATCATCGAGGCGCTGGAGGGCGAGGAGGGGGACCGGGGCCTGTCCTGGCTGCCGTTCTTCCACGACATGGGCCTGATCACCGCGCTGCTGGCGCCGATGATCGGCCACCACTTCACCTTCATGACCCCGGCCGCGTTCGTGCGACGGCCCGCCCGCTGGATCCGGGAGATGGCACGTAAGCCCGATGACACCGGTGGCGTCATCTCGGTGGCCCCGAACTTCGCCTTCGACCATGCCGCCGCGCGTGGGCTGCCCAAGGACGGCGAGCCGCCGCTGGACCTGTCCAATGTCAAGGCCGTCCTCAACGGCAGTGAGCCGATCTCCGCGGCCACCGTGCGTCGCTTCAACGAGGCGTTCGGTCCCTACGGTTTCCCGGCCAAGGCCATCAAACCGTCCTACGGTCTGGCCGAGGCGACGCTGTTCGTGTCCACCACCCCGGCCGCCGAAGAGCCCAAGATCATCAACGTGGACCGCGACGCGCTCAACACGGGCACCATCGTCGAGGTCGACGCCGATTCGCCCAAGGCGGTCGCGCAGGCCTCGGCAGGCAAGGTCGGTGTCTCCGAGTGGGCGGTGATCGTCGATGCCGAGTCCGCGACCGAGCTGCCCGACGGCCAGATCGGTGAGATCTGGATCAGCGGCCAGAACATGGGCACCGGGTACTGGGGTAAGCCCGAGGCCACGGTGGAGACATTCCAGAACACGCTGAAATCGCGCACCACCCCGTCGCACGCCGAGGGCGCGGCCGATGACGCCACCTGGGTGCGCACCGGCGACTACGGCGCCTTCTACGACGGCGACCTCTACATCACCGGTCGCGTCAAGGATCTGGTGATCATCGACGGCCGCAACCACTACCCGCAGGATCTGGAGTACTCCGCACAGGAGGCGTCCAAGGCGGTGCGCACCGGTTTCGCCGCGGCGTTCTCGGTACCGGCCAACCAGTTGCCCGCCGAGGTCTTCGACGACACCCACGCAGGTCTGAAGTTCGATGCCGAGGACAGCTCCGAGCAGCTGGTCATCGTCGCCGAGCGGGCGGCCGGCTCGCACAAGATGGAGCTCGGACCGGTCATCGACGACATCCGCGCCGCCATCGCGGTGCGCCACGGTGTCACCGTCCGCGATGTCCTGCTCACCCCCGCCGGTGCCATCCCGCGTACCTCCAGCGGCAAGATCGGCCGACGGGCCTGCCGCGCCGCTTATCTCGATGGCAGCCTGCGCAGCGGCAAGATCGCCAACGATTTCCCCGACGAGACGGACTGAGGCACATTCAGTTCCTCACCGCGCCACCCAGGCCGCACGGCGGCGAAAGTGAACAGTGAAAATGACTGAAGCGCAAGATAATTCGCAGACCGACGGCAACTTGCCCGCGGTGTCCGGGTCGGCATCGGACGCCGTTGCCCCCGCTCGTGGTGACATGACCGTTGCCGAGATGCGTGAATGGCTGCGCAACTGGGTCGCCAACGCCACGGGTCAGCCCGCGGACTCCATCAACGAATCGGCCCCGGTGGTCGAACTCGGGCTGTCCTCTCGTGACGCCGTGGCCATGGCCAGCGATATCGAGGATCTGACCGGCGTCACGCTGACCGCCACCGTGGTGTTCCGCAACCCGACCATCGAGGCGCTGGCGACCGTCATCGTCGAGGGTGAGCCCGAGCCCGTCATCGACAACGACGAGGACTGGACCCGCGCCCCCGGTGTCGAGGACATCGCTATCGTCGGGCTGGCCGCCAGGTTCCCCGGTGAGATGAACAGCGCCGAGGCGATGTGGGCGGCGCTGTTGGAGGGCCGCGACGCCAGCTCGGACCTGCCAGCGGGCCGCTGGTCGGAGTTCCTCGGCGAGCCGCGTATCGCCGAGCGGGTGGCCAAGGCGCACACCCGCGGCGGCTACCTCTCCGATATCAAGGGTTTCGACTCCGAGTTCTTCGCCTTGTCGAAGATGGAGGCCGACAACATCGATCCGCAGCAGCGGATGGCCCTCGAGCTCACCTGGGAGGCGCTCGAGCACGCGCGCATCCCGGCCTCGAGCCTGCGCGGCGGCGATGTCGGTGTCTACGTGGGCAGCTCGAACAACGACTACATGTTCCTCGCCGTCGCCGACCCGACCACCGCGCACCCGTATGCCATCACCGGCACCGCCAGCTCGATCATCGCCAACCGGGTGTCCTATTTCTACGACTTCCGCGGCCCGTCGGAGTCCATCGACACCGCATGCTCGTCCTCGCTGGTCGCCGCGCACCAGGGTGTACGCGCGCTGCGCTCCGGTGAGATCGACGTCGCGATCGTCGGCGGCGTGAACGCCATGGTGACCCCGCTGGTCACCATCGGTTTCGACGAGGTCGGCGGGGTGCTGGCCCCGGACGGCCGATGCAAGTCGTTCTCCTCGGATGCCAACGGCTACGCCCGATCCGAGGGCGGCGGCATGCTGGTGCTCAAGCGGGTCTCCGATGCGCGCCGCGACGGTGACGAGATCATCGCCGTCATCGCAGGCAGTGCGGTCAACCACGACGGCCGCTCCAACGGCATGCTGGCACCCAACCCGGATGCCCAGGAGGCGGTGCTGCGCAAGGCCTACAAGGACGCCGGGATCAACCCGCGCGATGTCGACTACATCGAGGCGCACGGCACCGGCACCATCCTGGGCGACCCGATCGAGGCCGACGCGCTCGGCCGGGTCGTCGGGCGCGGCCGAGCCGATGACAAGCCCGCGCTGCTCGGTGCGGTGAAATCCAATGTGGGCCACCTGGAATCGGCGGCCGGCGCGGCCAGCCTGGCAAAGATGGCGCTGTCGCTGCAGCATGACAAGCTGCCGCCGTCGATCAACTACGCGGGTCCCAACCCGTACATCGACTTCGACAAGGAACACCTCAAGGTCAACGACACCGTCTCGGACTGGCCCCGCTACAGCGGACACGCCATCGCGGGGGTGTCCGGTTTCGGCTTCGGTGGCGCCAACGCGCACCTGGTGCTGCGCGAGGTGCTGGCCTCAGATCTGGTCGAGCCCGAGCCGGAAAGCCCTGTCGCCGAAGACGAGTCGTCTGCTGCGCCCGATGCTGCCGATCAGCTGAATCTCAGCGGCCGGCGGATGGACGAATACGGCGAGTTCGTCGAGGACGAGCCCGAGTACCCCAGCTACGACGATGACAACTACGAACTGCCCGGCCTGACCGAGGAGGCCCAGCGCCTCATCGAGGAGGGCCGCGCCGCGCTCGCCGCCGCCGAGCCCGCCAGACCTGTTGTGCCGCTGTTCGTCTCGGGCTTTTTGACCTCCCGCAAACGCAGCACCGCCGCCGAGCTCGCCGATTGGATCGACAGCGAGGCCGGGCGTGCCTCCTCGCTCGAATCGATCGGTCGTTCGCTGTCGCGGCGTAACCACGGCCGCTCTCGGGCCGTCGTGCTGGCCCACGACCACGACGAGGCCGTCAAGGGTCTGCGGGCGCTGGCCGATGGCAAGCAGAGCCCGCTGGTGCTGGCCGCCGATGGCCCGGTCACCAACGGCCCGGTGTGGGTGTTCGCCGGATTCGGTGCCCAGCACCGCAAGATGGGCAAGGACCTCTACCTGCGTGACGAGGTGTTCGCCGAGTGGATCAACAAGGTGGACGCCCTCATCCAGGACGAGCGCGGCTATTCGATCGTCGAGCTCATCCTCGACGATGCGATCGACTACACGGCAGAGACCTGCGAGTACCCGATCGAGGTCGTCCAGACCGTGATCTTCGCGCTGCAGATCGGGCTCGGTGAGCTGCTGCGCCACCACGGCGCCACACCCGGTGCGGTGGTGGGCCAGTCGCTCGGCGAGGCGGCAGCGGCCTACTTCTCCGGTGGCCTGTCACTGGCCGATGCCACCCGGACCATCTGCTCGCGCGCTCACCTGATGGGTGAGGGTGAGGCGATGCTGTTCGGTGAGTACATCCGGCTGATGGCGCTGGTCGAGTACTCGGCCGAGGAGATCAAAACGGTCTTCTCCGATTTCCCCGGGCTGGAGGTGTGCGTCTACGCGGCACCGACCCAGACGGTGATCGGTGGTCCGCCCGAGCAGATCGACGCGATCATCGAGCGCGCGGAATCGGAGGGCAAGTTCGCCCGCAAGCTGCAGACCAAGGGCGCCAGCCACACCCAGCAGATGGACCCGCTGCTCGGCGAGCTGTCCGCGGAGATCCAGGGTATCGAGGCCCGGCCTCTGCAGACCGGCTACTTCTCCACCGTGCACGAGGGCCAGTTCGTCCGGGCCGGAGCCGAACCCATCCACGATGTCGAGTACTGGAAGAAGGGGCTGCGCCACAGCGTCTACTTCACCCACGGCATCCGCAACGCCGTCGACAACGGGTACACCACCTTCCTGGAGCTCGCGCCGAATCCGGTGGCGCTCATGCAGGTCGGGCTGACGACGGCCAGCGCTGGGCTCCATGACGCGCAATTGATCGCGACGCTGGCGCGCAAGCAGGACGAGGTCGATTCGATGACCACGGCGCTGGCGCACCTGTACGTGTACGGCCACAACATGGATCCGCGGTCGCTGTTCCCGCGTCGTAGTCGAGGCCTGGCCGGTGCGCTGGACTTCGCCGATATCCCGCTGACCCGGTTCAAGCGCAAGGAGCACTGGCTCGACGCCCGCTTCACCGGGGACAGCTCGGTCGTCGCACCGGGGACCCATGTGGCCACCCCGGACGGCAGGCATGTCTGGGAGTACGCGCCCAGCGGCGCGGCCGATCTGGCCGGCCTGGTGAAGGCCGCTGCGACACAGGTGCTTCCGGATGCGGTGTTGACCGCCGCCGAGCAGCGTGCGGTGCCCGCGGACAACGCCCGGCTGGTGACGACGTTGACCCGCCATCCCGGTGGGGCGTCGGTGCAGGTGCACGCCCGTATCGAGGAGTCCTTCACCCTCGTCTACGACGCCATCGTCAGCCGCGGTGGTCAACAGACCGCGCTGCCGACGGCAGTCGGGGTGGGCACGGTCGCCGAGATCGCCGCTGCCGCACCGGCACCCGTCGAGGAGCCCGAAGAGAACAGCCCGGCCTTCGAGGCCGACAACCTCACCGCCGGGGCCAATCTGGGTTCGGATTTCGCGAAGTGGAACCCCGAATCGGGGGAGACGGTCGGGCAACGGTTGGGCACCATCGTCGGCAGCGCCATGGGGTATGAGCCCGAGGATCTGCCCTGGGAGGTGCCGCTGATCGAGCTGGGCCTGGATTCGCTGATGGCGGTGCGCATCAAGAACCGGGTCGAATACGACTTCGACATGCCGCCGATCCAGCTGACCGCGGTGCGTGACGCGAACCTGTACGCGGTGGAGAAGTTGATCCAGTACGCGATCGAGCACCGCGACGAGGTCAGCGCGCTGGCCGAGGCCCAGAAGGGGCAGTCCGCCGAGGAGATCGCGGCCGCGCAGGCCGAGCTGATGGGCGGGGCGACCACGGTCGCCGAGCTGGAGGCGAAACTCGCAGAGTCGGGACATCCTCTCGGGGACACCGAGAAGGAGACCACCGAGTCGCTTGCCGAGGTGGGGATCGAGATCCCGCCCCCGGCCTCCGATGTCGCCGGCATCCCGGCTCCGGCCTCTGATGTCGCCGGCGTCCCGGCTCCGCCGACCGATCCGAGCGGGCCCAAGAAGGCGACCGCCGCCGCAGCCGCGGCGAAGGTGCTCACCCAGGAGGCCGTCACCGAGGCACTCGGAGCCGACGTGCCCCCACGTGATGCCGCCGAGCGTGTCACGTTCGCGACGTGGGCGATCGTCACCGGCAAGTCCCCTGGCGGCATCTTCAACGAGCTGCCCGATGTCGACGAGGCGACCGCGGCCAAGATGTCGGCGCGGCTGACCGAGCGGGCCGAGGGTCCGATCAGCGTCGAGCAGGTGCGGTCGGCCAAGACCATCGAAGAACTGGCCACCCACGTTCGCGACCAGCTCGAGGACGGACTCGTCGACGGTTTCGTGCGGACCCTGCGCCCGCCGACCGATGGATCGAAGGCGCTACCTCTGTTCGTCTTCCACCCCGCCGGCGGGTCGACGGTGGTCTACGAACCGCTGATCAAGCGGTTGCCCGCCGACATCCCGGTGTACGGCATCGAGCGGGTCGAAGGTTCCATCGAGGAGCGGGCCGCCGAATACGTGCCCAAACTCCTTGAGCTGCATGACGGCCCGTTCGTGCTGGCCGGGTGGTCCCTTGGCGGCGCGCTGGCGTATGCCTGCGCCATCGGCCTCAAGCGGGCCGGTGCCGATGTCCGATTCGTCGGTCTGATCGATCTGGCCCTGCCCGGCGAGCCGATCGACCAGTCCAAGGAGGGGATGCGGGCCCGTTGGGACCGTTACGCCCTGTTCGCCGAGCGCACCTTCAACGTCGAGATCCCGGAAATCCCGTACGAGGAACTGGAAAAGCTCGATGACGAGGGCCAGGTCAAGTACGTGCTCGACATCGTCGCTCAGAGCGGGGTGCAGATCCCCGGCGGCATCATCGAGCACCAGCGCACCTCGTACCTGGACAACCGCGCGCTGGCCACCATCGAGATCCAGCCCTACGACGGCCACGTCACGCTGTATCTCGCCGACCGCTATCACGATGACGCCATCGTCTTCGAACCCGCCTACGCCACCCGGAAACCCGACGGCGGCTGGGGCGACTACGTCGACGATCTCGAGGTGGTGCCCATCGGTGGTGAGCACATCCAGGCCATCGACGAGCCCTATATCGCCAAGGTCGGCGCGCACATGAGCGAAGCCCTCAACCGCATCGAAGCGAAGAAGGAAACCCCGTGACGGAAACTCCCGTACAGCCGAAGACCGCGACCACTGCGGAGAAACTGGCCGAGCTGCGCGAAAAGCTGGAGCTGGCCAAGGATCCCGGTGACGAGAAGGCCAAGGCGCGGCGCGACAAAAAGGGCATTCCCAGTGCCCGCGCGCGTATCCACGCGCTGCTGGATCCGGGCAGCTTCCTGGAGATCGGTGCGCTGGCCCGCACACCCGGCGATCCGAACGCCTTCTACGGCGACGGTGTGGTGACCGGACACGGCACCATCGACGGCAGGCCGGTCGGTGTGTTCAGCCATGACCAGACGGTGTTCCAGGGCTCGGTCGGTGAGATGTTCGGCCGCAAGGTGGCCAAGCTGATGGAGTGGGTGGCCATGGTCGGGTGCCCGATCATCGGCATCAACGACTCGGCCGGCGCGCGCATCCAGGACACCGCGACATCGTTGGCCTGGTACGCCGAACTGGGCCGCCGCCACGAGATGCTGCGCGGCCTGGTGCCCGAGATCTCGCTGATCTTCGGCAAGTGTGCCGGCGGTGCGGTGTACTCGCCGATCCAGACCGATCTCGTTGTGGCCGTGCGTGATCAGGGCTACATGTTCATCACCGGTCCCGACGTGATCAAGGACGTCACCGGCGAGGACGTCACCTTCGACGAGCTCGGCGGCGCCGATGTGCAGGCCCGGCGCGGCAACATCCACAAGGTGGTCGAGTCCGAAGCCGCGGCCTACCAGTACGTCCGGGATTACCTGAGCTTCCTGCCTGCCAACCACTTCGACGATGCGCCGATCGTCAATCCGGGCCTGGAGCCCGAGATCACCGCGCACGACCTCGAACTCGACACCATCGTGCCGGACTCGGACAACATGGGTTACGACATGCACGAGATCCTGCTGCGGATCTTCGACGACGGTGATGTCTTCGAGATCTCCGATCAGCGCAGCCCCTCGATGATCACCGCGTTCGCCCGCGTCGACGGTCGCCCGGTCGGCGTGATCGCCAACCAGCCGATGCACATGTCGGGCGCGGTCGGAAACGAGGCGTCGGACAAGGCGGCCGGTTTCATCCGGTTCTGTGACTCGTTCAACCTGCCGCTGGTGTTCGTCGTCGACACCCCGGGTGCCATGCCCGGTGTCGCCGAGGAGGAGGGCGGCATCATCAAACGCGGTGGCCGTTTCTTCAACGCCATCGTCGAGGCCGATGTGCCCAAGGTGACCATCATCGTGCGCAAGGCCTACGGCGGCGGTTACGCCGTGATGGGCTCCAAGCAGCTCTCCGCGGACCTCAACTTCGCCTGGCCGACCGCACGCATCGCCGTGATCGGCGCCGAAGGTGCGGCCCAGCTGTTGGTGAAGCGTTTCCCGGATCCGACTTCGCCCGAGGTGCAGAAGATCCGTGCCGACTTCATCGAGGGTTACAACCTGAACCTGGCGACCCCGTGGATCGCGGCCGAACGCGGCTATATCGACGGTGTCATCGAACCGCACGAGACGCGACTGCTGATCCGTAAGTCGCTGCGGCTGCTGCGCGACAAGCAGCCCGTGAAGAAGGTGCTCCGCAAGCACGGTCTGACCCCGCTGTAATCGCCGGCGATACGCCACCGTCGGTGCGCGATGAGTTTTCGGGCCGGCGGTGGTCGTATGTGGCATGACACGGATCACCGCAGGCCTGTTCATCTCGCTCGACGGCGTGGTGGAGGCACCCGATCAATGGCATTTCCCGTACTTCAACGACGAGATGGGTGCCGCCGTCGATGCCCAGCTGGGCTCGGCGGAGACCATCCTGCTCGGCCGCACCACCTACGACAGCTTCGTCGGTGCCTGGCCGCAGCGCGAGGCCGACGGTGGTGAGGACGCCGAGTTCGCGAAGAAACTCGGCGACACCCGCAAGATCGTGGTGTCGCGGCAGCGGCTGAGTTTCGGGCCCGGGGCGAGCGAAGCGACGGGGGACAAGCCCGGGGCGAGCTATGACTGGCGCAATTCCGAACAGCTGCAGGGTGAGTTGCTCACCGGCGTGCGGGAGTTGAAGGCGCAGCCGGGTGGAGACATCGGGATCGCCGGATCGGTGTCGGTGGTCCGCGAACTGCTGGCCGCCGGCCTGCTCGACGAACTGCATCTGTTGGTGCACCCCATCGTGGTGGGCACCGGGGCCCGGCTGTTCCGCGACGCGGACGCGCTGCCATTGAAACTGTTGAGTTCGACCGCATTCCGGACCGGTGTGGTGCACTGCGTCTACACCAAGGACGATGGGGCACCGAACGGTTCCTACGAGGACGCCAAACAACACCTCTAGCAGGCACTACGATGCAACGATGTCCGATGCCGTGCATCCGGCGGTCACCGTCGCACTCGGGGCCGTCGCCGTGGCGTGCGACGGAGTGGCCGTGGCGTACAGCGCCGCGGAACGGCTGCCTGTCGTCGGGGGTTGGTTGCATCGCAGCCGTGTCGAACTGACCGCACGGGGCGAACGGGTGGTGGCCGCCGGCATCGAGACGATTCTGGACCAGATCGACCTCAACGCGGTGGCCCGCGACCGACTGGACCTGGTCGGTCTTGCCGATGAGGTGGTCGATGGTATCGACCTGCCCGCGATCATCCGCACGTCCACGGACTCGGTCACCGCCGAGGTGATGACCGATGTGCGCAGTCAGGGCGAGCGTGCCGACGATGCGGTCGCCGGATTCGTCGACCGGCTGCTCGGACGGGACGTGCGATGACATCGAGACGTTCGCTCGGCAAGCCTCGCTCGGGGTCGGTTGGTTCGCTCGGCAAGCCTCGCTCGGCGGGCATCGTGAGCCGCGGGGCCGCCGCGGTCCTGGACATCGTCGTCGTCGCAGTGGTGCTGGGCGCACTGTACGTGGGCCTCGTCCTGGTCCGACTGATGTTCAATCCCACCTCTTTCAGCCTGCCCACGGTCAACGCGGTGTTCTCCACCGCCGTCATGTTCACCGTCGCGGTGCTCTATCTGGCCGGCTGCTGGACGGTGTCGGGTTGCACGGCTGGTGCGGCGTTCATGGGCCTGCGGGTGACCGGACGTCACGGTGATCGGCTGGCACCGGTGCTCGCGGCCATCCGCGCGGCGGCCTGCGTGCTCTTTCCCCTGGGCCTGTTGTGGGTGATCGTCGACAGGCGTCGGCGATCACTGCAGGACATCGTCCTGGGCAGCCGGGTCGTCTATCTCAGGTCCTAGATCGGTTCGATATCCAGCCAGTCGTCCACCTGGAAGGCATCGCCGCGCGCCACCAACGTGGCCCCGCCGTGGCCGGGATAGTGCGCAGGGATGACGGTGGCACGGCGGCGCGCCGCCTCGGTGAACACCCGCGTGCGGGTGGCGACGGCCTGTGCGGCATCGCAATCGAAGGCGCAGGCGTCACCTGGGCGCGGAATCTGGATGGCGCAGTGGGTCAGGTCGCCGACGAAGACCGCGGGTGCACCGGCGTCCAGCCACAGCACCGACGAGCCGGGCGTGTGGCCGGCGGCCGGCCGCAACCACACCGATTCGCTCAGCTGATGGTCACCGCCGAACAGTTCGACCTGCCCGGCCTCGTACACCGGAGCCACGCTGTCATCGAAGACGATGCGCGTCGCGTCGTCACACCCGGCACCGTCGGGGCCGAAGTACCGAAAGTCCGCCTCCGGCATCAGGTATCGCGCGTTGGGGAAGGTCGGCGTCCATTCGGCGCCATCGGCTCGGGTGTTCCACCCGACGTGATCGCTGTGCAGGTGGGTGTTCACCACGACGTCGACGCTCTCGGGTGACACACCGGCCGAATCCAGCGCGGCCAGAAAGCCGGTGTCCAACCCGTCGAGCACCGGGATCGCCGGGCGCCGTTTACCGTTGCCGACCCCGGTGTCGATCAGGATGCGCAACCCGTCGACGTCGAGCACCCAGGTTTGGATGGCGACGCGCCAGGTGTGGGCCTCCAGGTCGACGAAGCTGGGCGCGAGCAGGTCGGCATTCTCGGCCCATGCGTGTTCCGGTGTGCCGCCGAACATCGTGAAACCCGGCGCGAACGACGTCTCCACCACCCGGCTCAGAACGGCGTTGCCCAGGCGCGTGCTCACGGCCCGATCCGGATGTCACCGGGGGAGTACAGACCCGAGTGTGTGCTGGTGCCCAGTTCGATCTCGGCGGGCTCCGCATCGACGATCGTGTCGAAGCGGCGCAGCGAACCCCAGTCCTGCCCCCAGTCGTGGGACAGGTAGGTCGACATCACCGATGCCCGCAGCAGCAGATCGGTGATTCCCAGCAGGCCGCCGTTGATACCGTCCTGCCAGGTGTCGGTGCTCTGCAGCTTGGCGTAGTAGTCCGGGGAGATGCGGAACTTCGGCACCTCGGTCACCCCGTTGGCGTGCAGCATCGGCCGCTGGCACGGGAACGCCATGCCCACCGCCCAGTCCATCAGGACCGGCTGGGTGGAACCGACGTACTCCTGCACCGAGCGGACCTCCGGCACACGCGGCGGTGTCACCGCGATCCAGTCGCCTTGGCCGAGCGACAGATCCTCGGCGATGACCCGCACTGCCACGGCATCGGCGGGGATCTGGGCCCGCGGGTAACGCAGGTTGCGCCACGACGGGGTGGGTCCGATGTCGTAGGGGGCGACCCGGCCTGCGGGCACGGGTACACCGTCGGGACCGGCGGTCGCATATTCCAGCTCGACGGTCTGGCCGGTGGTGAGTCCCTTGGCCACGCTGGTGCCGGTGATGGTGCCCGCGGCGGTGATGACGACGAGTGGATGCGCGTCGTCGGCGGCGGGTAGTTCGTACCATGCCGAGGCCAGTCGGCTTTCCTGTTGCGCGCCGGTGGAATAGGTGCCTGCCACCGGCACCCGGGCGGGATCGAGCCCGTAGGGCAGCGGTACCCGGGATCCGTTGATCCCCGGGCGCGACAACCGCACCGGACGGTTCCAGTCGTAATCGGTGCCCGGCTGCGGGTTGTTCAACCGAATCGCCTCGGCGATGATGCGATCGGGCACCCCGTCGGGGCTGAACCCGGCCGGATCGGTGCCGCCCAGCGGGCCCAGCGGTCCGTAGTCGCCGGGGAGTGCGCGCAGGAAGCCGTCGTTGGAATTCGGTTCGACGAGGACATCGTCGGCCATCCCGCAGCCACCGGCGAACGCCCGGATGTTGGCCCAGCCGTTGGAGTATGTCGGGTATTGGCGGACGACACCGATGGCCATCGACGCGACAAAGAGCACGACCATGAAGCCGGCGGCCAACGGAACCGGTGCGGCCGTGAGCCGATCGACCAGCCGTGATTCGGTCTTGCCCGACACGTGCAGCCAGAAGGCCCACAGCGCCGCGACACCGAACAGCGCGAAGAACATCGTGCTGACGGTGACACCGCCGATCGCGGGCACCGAATTGTTGAACGGCACGCCGAAGTTGGAGACGTACCACCATCCGTTGACAGATGCGAAGCACAGTGCCAGCACGAAGAACACCAAGGCCAGAAAGGCCATCCGGTTACGCGCCGAACGCAGGATCGCGGGCGAGACCATCACGGTGGCCAGCGCCGCCATCGCTCCGCCGACCGCGGCGAACAGGCCGAAGTGGTGGATCCACTTGGTCGGGGTGAACATCAGGAAGAAGATCGTCGCGAAGATGATGCCCATCAGTCGCCAGGCCGGACCCCGCGCGATGCCCGCGATCCGCTTGCGGCGCAACATCATGAACAACGACGGGAAGAGGCACAGCGCGGTGAACAGGAAGGCGAACCGCCGCGAGATGGCACCGTCGACGGTCGGCAGCACCAGGTAGTAGTAGCGCAGGTTCTCGGTATACCACTCCTGGCTGGGGCCGATGGCCGTCCGGATCCTGGTGGCCTCCAGCACCGTCGCGAGCGTCTGGTCGGCGAACACCACCGCCAGGATCACGGTGCCGGCGGCCAGGAGTGGTGCCAGCAGCGGCCACAGGCCGACGGTATGCCGCCTGCGCATGATGATCCGCAGGATGGGTCGGCCGCCGGCGACCAATGCCGCCACCGCGATCAGCCCGGTCGGCTGGATACCGAGGGTGAACGCGGCCGAGAAGATCGCCAGCGCGGCCGGGGTGAGCCGGCCCGAGGTGACGGCGCGTTCGATGAGGACGTAGGTGATCAGCGCACCGGTGGCGATCTGCCCTTCCGGACGCAGCCCGTTGTTGAACGGCATCCATGCGCCGATCAGGACCAGGCCCGCCGCCCACAGCGCGGGCCTGCTGGCGATGACGGCCGGGCCGAGGCGGGGCAGCACTTCCCGCGACAGCAACACCCAGCAGACCAGTGAACAGATCAGATCCGGCAGCCGCATCCAGATGCCTGCGGTGCTCACCTGCGACATCAACGCCAGGACGTTGTAGTACCAGCCGAACGGATCCTCCGGGACACCGAACCACCGGAAGTAGTTGGCCATGTACCCGGAATGCTCGGCGGTACGTGCCATCTGCATCTGGTAGCCGTCATCGGAGGAGTTGGTGCCGATGATGTACCAGAGGAAGAACACGCCCACGACGAAAACGTCCACCGCGGTGAACGTCCGCCAGCGGGTCGGGATGAGGCGCCGCATCCGTCGGCCGTCCGTGCGGTCCAACCGCCACAGTGCAAGCAGCGCAATGAAAGTGGACAGGATCGCCAGCACGATCGCCGCGAGCTTCGCCGGTGTCGGGTGTGTGGTGAATCGGGTGTCGATATCGGCCGACAGCGACAACCCTTGCGGGGCAGGTCCGGTGAGGTCGGTGAACACGCCCACGATGGCCGGCCGCAGATTGGGGTCCGGGTAGCCGGTCCGCTGCGGTGAACCGTCATCCTTGGTCAGGCCGACGAAATCGGCATACGTGCCATCGTGGTCGGAGACGATCTCGATTCTCGAGCAACCGCCGATCCGGTCGCGTTCGACGCTGGCCACCACCACGTTGCGGACGATGACGTCGACGCGGTCCTCACCGGCGGTCACCAGCATCGCGTTCAGCGCCGCATCCCGTCCCTTGGCGGGCGCGGTACCCATGATCAGGCCGCCGTCGGCCGGCATGCCCTGGATCACCGAACAGGGCACCGTCGCGGTCAGGCTGACCGGTGCCTGCGAGATCAGCGGTGCGGTGACGTTGTCCAGCTTGTTGTTCTGCGGCCAATTGAGCGTCGCGGTGGTC
Source organism: Arthrobacter sp. SLBN-53 (assembly GCF_006715585.1). Classification (NCBI taxonomy): domain Bacteria; kingdom Bacillati; phylum Actinomycetota; class Actinomycetes; order Micrococcales; family Micrococcaceae; genus Arthrobacter; species Arthrobacter sp. SLBN-53. Next base: position 2,530,526 of record NZ_VFNN01000001.1, on the reverse strand, counting down.
TGGGTGACCGGCAACAGCGGAACCGCCACCGCCATCACGAAACCCAGCAGACCCGCGATCACCGCGACCCACCTTGCGATCTGGACGTCACGGGCCGGCGCCTGTCGTTCCGACTCAGGCGTACTCACGGCAGGGTTCGATTCGCCGTGCTGGGCTTTCTGTTCGTTCGCGCGCTCACTCACGGCAGTGCCCTGATCGGTCCGCCGCGGCTCCAGCCGTACACGTTCTGTGTCCCTTCTTCGATGGCTGCCTCGGGCGCCCGGTCGGCGGGCACGACGCGCACGTAGCGTTCCAGCGATCCCCAGTCGCGATACCAGTCGTCACGCAGATAGGTCGGGATCGTCGAGGTGCGCAACAGTGCCTGGATGAACAGGAACGGTCCGCCATCCTCGGCGGACTGCCACTGATTCGAGGACACGACCATCTGCTTGAAGTTCGGCAGGATCCGGTACTCGGGAAGTTCCGCCACGCCGAGATGTTCGGCGAACGGGCGCTGGCACGGGAAGTTCGACGCGGTCGCGATGTCCATCATGACCGGGGTCTGACTGCCCAGATACTCCTGCGCGGTCTGCAACACCGGCACCCGCGGCGGCGTGAAGGCGAACCACTGGTCCTCCGACAGGTTCGGGTCATCGGCCACGATGCGGGCGACGTTGGCCTCCGGGGGTGCCGTCGTCAGCGGGAAACGCAGGTTGCGCCAAGCCTTCTGCTGGAAGATGTCGATGGGTTGAACCTCATTGAGCGCCTCGTAGGACCCGTCCTGCCGGTGGACACCCCACTGCAGCTTCAGCGACTGGCCGTACTTGAACGACCCGTCCTCCTCGTAGTACCAGATCGCGCCTGCGGCGGCGACGCTCACCAGCGGGCGGTCCGGTGTGCGCGGCGGCAACTGGTACCACGACGATGTCGCCTTGGCGGCCACGGTGTTCTCGTCGAAACTGCCCATCACCGGGGTGCGTGCCGGATCGAGGCCGAAGGGCAGGAACACCCGCGACCCGTTGACGCCCTCCGGCCCGTACCCACCGCCGGTACCGGCGGCGTAGCCGACACCGATATTGGGTTTGTCGACCGGGCCGTCGGAGTTCACGGTGCCCGGATTCGCTGCGACGGGTTCGGCGGGCTCCAGAGTGTCGCTGACGCCGTTGGGGGTGAACCCGACCGGGTCCTCGCCACCGAGCGGTCCGTACCGGCCGTAGCGCTGACCCGGGACCGGTTCCAGCAGACCGGCGTTGGTGTCGGCCTCGACCAGGACGTGGTCGGCCATCGCGCAACTGGTGCCCGACAGGCCGGACCGCAGCGCCGACAGATTGGCCAGCCCGGTCGTGTAGACGGGATAGCGGCCCACGGTCGCCTTGACCATCGAGCCGAGTTCGAGCACCACCATGATCACCGCGACCACCAGCAGCGGCGTCGATGCCAGTGCCCGGTTGCGGCCGGTGTCGGCAACCTCGGTGTGCCCGGCGTAGTCGATGCGGAAGTGCAGCCAGGCGGTGAGCAGCCCACCGACGATCGCCAGCACGAGGAAGATCGTCGTCACCGGGAAGCCGAGGATCACGGGCTGCTTGTCGAACCAGGGCACCCCGTAGTTGCCGGTGTAGAACCAGCCGTTGATACCCGAGGTGGCCCAGGCGAGCACGAACAGCAGGGCCGTCACGTACAGCGCGAGGTTGCGCCGGCTGTGCAGGCCGACCCGCGCCAGCGCGAACGCCGTCACGGCGCCCAGCGCTCCCGCCAGCCCGGCGAAGGCGCCGAACTGCACGGCCCACTTGGTCGGCGTGAAGTGCAGCAGCAGCAGGCCGATCCCGGCGGTGCCGATCAGGCGCCACACCGGACCGTTCATCGCGCCGGGAACCGTGCCGCGGCGCAGCAGCACCATCAGCAGGCCGAACAGGCACAGCAGCAGGATGAGGACCGCGAACCGCCGGGTCATCGAACCGTCGACGCTGTCTTCGACGGTGAGGAAGTAGTACCGCAGGAACTCCTGATACCAGGCGATCGTGGGTCCGACGGTGTACTTGATGCGCGCCGACTCGGCGACGGTGGCCAGCGTCTGGTCGCGGAAGACCACCACGAACAACACCGCGGCTGCGGCGCCCAGCGGAGCCAGCTGGGCCAACAGCCCCTGGGCCGGCCTGCGGGCGGCGATCATCCGGGTGATGGCGCGCGCACCCACGAGCAACGGGGCGAGCGCGATGAGTCCCTGCGGTGCCAGCGTCACGCTGAACACGGCGATCACGATGGCGAGCGCGGTGGGCCACAGGATCCTTCGCGCCACCGAGATCTCGACGAGCATCCAGACCACGAGCACGCCGAACGCGATCAGCGGTTCGGGTCGCAGACCGTTGTTGAAGGGCAGCCAGGCGGCCAGGAACACCGCGCCACCGGTCCACAGCGCGATCCGGTTGTGTGCCAGTCGGGCGCCGACGCGGGGGAGCACGAAATGGCTGAGGATCAACCAGGTGCCCATGGCGGCCAGCGTGGCGGGCAGCCGCATCCAGACTCCGTCGGTGCTGATGGAGGCCAGATGGGCCAGCACGCTCTGGTACCAGTCGAACGGCGCCTCGGATGCGCCGAAGTAGCGGTAGTAGTTGGTGACGTAACCGGCGTCGGCCGATACCCGGGCGATCGTCAGGTTGTAGCCGTCGTCGGATGATTGCGGGCCGACGATATGCCAGAGCAGCAGCGAGCTCAGCACGCCGGCATCGGCCAGCCACGTCGCCCAGCCGGTGCGACGGCGGTCCCAACCCCGTAGGCGGCGTCCCGTCGTGCGATCCAACAGGGCCAGCGCGATGATCGAGGCCAGCACCGCCGCGGTGCCCAGCACCATGACGGCCAGTTTCAGCGCGGTCGGACTGGTGATGAAGCGGGTGTCGATGTCGACCCGCGCCCGCACGCCCGCGTCGAGACCGACCGGCAATTCCGTGAACAGGCCCGCGACCTGCGGACGTTTGTCCACGTCCAGTTCGCCGCGCGCGCCGGGGATACCGACGAAATCGGCGCCGACGGCATCGACGTCGGCCCAGATGTGCAGTTCGCCGCAGGCCCCGGAAGCGACGGCATCGCGCGGGGCCACCGCGGCGACGGTGTCGCGGAAGGCCACGTACACGACGTCGGCGTTGGCGTTGACGAACAATCCGTTGCGTCCGGCGTCGATACCGCCCGGCGGGATCGTGGAGAACACCAGCCCGCCGTCGGCGGGCAGTGCGGCGATGGCCTGGCACGGGATGGTCACGTCCAGTTCGCGCGGTGCTCCCGATACCAGCGGGGCGGTGACATCGCTGATGAAGCCGTCGGCGCCGGCTGTTTGCGGCCATTGGATCGTCGCCGTGCTCTGCCGAACCGGCAACAAGGGCGCAAGAGCGCAGAGCACCATGCCGACGAGGCCCGCGATGATGGCTACGAGGCGGATGGTCCTAGTGGGCACGAGGTTCAACAGTAAGCGACGAGCCTTGGTGTCCCGGCCCGTGACCCGCGCTGAAAATCAATCTGGACGGACGGCGACCAGGCTGGCGTCGCCACCGTAGTGGGCAAGAACCCGCGGATTCATCACCCGGCGCCACAGCGGCGGGCACCAGGCCAGCACCAGCATGCTGCCGTAACCGGTCGGCAGTTGCGGGGCGATGTCCGACGGCTGCAGGGTCTGGTAAGGCTTCTGTGGGTTGGCGTGGTGGTCGGAGTGGCGCTGCAGGTGGTACAGGAACACATTGGCCATCAGGGTGTTGCTGTTCCAGCTGTGTCGCTGCCCGACCCGCTCGTAGCGTCCGCTCCCTACCCGCTGGCGCCGCAATCCGTAATGCTCCAGATAATTGACGGTCTCCAACAGGCAGATGCCGATGATGGCCTGTCCCAGCAAATACGGCGTGATCACCGCGCCGAACCAGACGATCAGTACGGCGAACAACGCCGCGGTCAGCAACCAGGCGTTGAGGATGTCGTTGGCAGGTGACCACCTCGACTTGCCTGCCTTCGCCAGCCGTGCGGTCTCCAGTTGCCAGGCGGAACGCAACCCACCCAGCACGGACCTGGGGATGAACCGGTAGATGCTCTCGCCGAATCTCGCGCTGGCCGGGTCGTCCGGAGTGGCCACTCGCACGTGATGCCCGCGATTGTGCTCGACGAAGAAATGCCCGTAGCCGGTCTGGGCCAGGGCGATCTTGCTGAGCTTGCGCTCCAGCGCGTCGCGCCGGTGTCCCAGTTCGTGGGCGGCATTGATCGCGATTCCGCCGACGATGCCCACGGTGAACATCAGGCCCAGCTTGTCCGGCAACGTCATGGTGACCCAACCGCCGCCCGCCCAGAGCCAGCAGGCAAAGATCAGCGACAGGTATTGCCCTGGCAGATAGAGATAGTTCGCCCACCGGTAAAACGGGTCGGTTTCGAGGTGCTCGAGTGCGTTGCCGGAGAGGTATCCGTCGTCAGTGCCAATTAGCTGGTCAACGATGGGGATCACGATGAAGGCCATCATGGGACCCACCCACCAGAAGACCTCGGAACCGGTCAGCTGGACCAGTGCCCAGGCCAACCCCACCAGGCCGGGGACGACGGCGCCGAGCAGCCACAAGTACCGTTGCGCATCGCGCCACCTGGGCGTTGTGCGGGTCTGCGGGTCGAGCACTTCGTATCCTTGCAAGCTCGAAAGTGAACGAGTTTCCTGGACCATTTAACCTGGTTCTCAGAGCTGTGCAAACACGGGACGATAACGAAGGGGGATTTTGCTGTGAGGGTGGACCGGTTTTGCTGACAAGACGGCGGTTCCTGGGGGCCGCGCTCGGTGCGGCGGCCGGTGTCGGCGCAGTGGTGGCGTGCCAGCGGACCGAGTCCGGCGAGCGACCGGCCGATCGCGCGTTTCACCAGGCCATCGTGGTCGGCAGCGGGTACGGCGGGGGCGTCAGCGCGTTGCGCTTGGGGGAAGCCGGCGTCGAAACGCTGATCCTTGAGCGCGGTCGGCTGTGGGACACCCCGGACGAGGACGGCAAGCGTTTCAGCAAAATGTTGCCCGCCGATACTCGGGCGGGTTGGTTTCGCGACGTGCCGCCGAGCCTGGTGCCCTCGTTCGGCGGTATATCGGTCAACGCGGTCGCGGCCCAGAATCCCGGTGCCCAGCCGGTCCAGGCGGGCATCTGCGACAAGATCACCTATGGCGCCCACGACGTCTTCCGCGGGATAGCGGTCGGCGGTGGTTCGTTGGTGAACGCCGCGATCGCCGCGATACCGACGCCGGATCAGGTGCGGGCGGCCTTCCCGGACATCGACCCCAACGAGTTCCTCGGCACCTATGTCGAGCGCGCCAAGTCCACCTTGAAGATCAGCTACCGCGATATGGGCTGGTTCGAGCAGACCCCGTACTTCCAGTACGCCCGAGTGGGGCGCAGCTATGCCGAGTCGGCCGGCTACGGGGTGGACTACAACGGCAGCGCCTATTCGTTCGACTACATGGTCTCCGAGGCGGCCGGCCAGTCGCCCAAGTCGGCGCTGGACTGGGAATGCCAGTACGGGAACAATTACGGACGCTTCGGCAGCGTCGACCAGACCTACATCGCCGCGGCGCTGGCCACCGGGAAGGTGACGTTGCGTCCACTGACCGAGGTGACCGGTATCCGCCGCGAACCCTCCGGGGAGTACGTGGTGTCCACCCGCGAGATCGATCGGTGGGGCAAGGAGTTGTCGCGCAGCGAGATCGGCTGCGAGCAGCTGTATCTGGCGGCGGGCGTGGTCGGGACGGCCGAGCTGCTGCTGCGTGCGCGTGAAAACGGCGATCTTGCCGACCTGTCCGACGAGGTCGGTGAGGGTTACGGCAACAACGGGGACATCATGGTGGCCCACAACACCGCCGAGCAGGATCCGGTGGGTACCCTGCAGTCGCTGCTGGGCATGATCAACCTGGACGGTCGCAACGATCCGGACAATCCGGTGTACGCCAGCATGTTCTCGCTACCGTTGCCGCTGGAGACCCATGCGCTGGGCTACTACGCCATGGTGCGCACCGGCGACCGCGCGGTGATCAGCTATGATCGCGCGTCCGACGCCATCTCCATCGACTGGCCACAGAGCAATACCGACCGCCTGATCGAGCGGGCCAAGCTGGTCTTCGACAAGGTGACCCAGGCCAACGGGGTGGATTACCGAGACGATCTGTTCGAGGGGAAAGCATTCGCGCCCAACACTGTTCACCCGCTGGGCGGGTGTGTGCGGGGTGTCGCCACCGATGCCTTCGGGCGGATCAACGGGTACGAGAACCTCTACGTCAACGACGCGTCGCTCGTTCCGGGGTATATCGGCTGCAACCCGTACATGTCGATCACCGCGCTGGCCGAACGCAATATCGAGGCGATCCTGCAGGGCCGTAGGTAGGCACTGATGCTGCTCACGGTTCTGAAGGTGTCCTTGGTCGTCTTCATCGGCGTAGCGGTCATCGTCTTCATCGCCACCTACGTGCGAAAGAGCAAAACGGCAAACTTTCGCACAGAAGCAGACCCGAATCTGGGATCGCTGTCACAAATGGGTGTTGTCCCGCCGACGCCGTTGCCGGAGTGGGCGTATTGGGAGGACGGCGAGCCGACCGAGCCTCCGAAGAACACGTAGCGTTCAACGGTTAGCGCAAACTGCGTCGAGACCGGCCAGGCTGTCGTCGAATTTACGGCCGAGCCGGGAGAACTCATCGATGCTCTGCGTTGAGGGCGCGGTCGCCGACTCGTCCAAGTAGTGCGCTACTGCCGGGACCATCTCGTCGGCCAGTTGGGCCAACTTCGCGGCGTGAGTTGCGACAGCTGGGTCGCGGATCTCGCGCGCAAGCTCATTGATCCTCCGGGCCCAGGTCTTGTAGTCGTCTACGCCGAGCTGGCTGTCGTTTTCCCAATTGGCGCTGGCTTCCACTTGTTGGTTGAACTGCCTGTTGTAATCGATCAATGCGTGCGCCGTGGCGCAATCGTTTGGTGCATTGTCCTTCGCCCACAGGATGAAGCATGCCGAGATCAACGCGACACAAACAGCAGCGGCGACCGCTGCTACCCGCCAATGTTGCTTCATCGCGGTGCAGTCATGATCGGAGGTCCCGACGGTACGTTGCTTATGCCTCCGACCGGTACACCGCCTTGGTAAGTGATCTGACCGCCGCACCCATCCGGCAGGTAGTAGGTGACGCCCATGTTCGCGGCAGATAAACTTGCAATTTGATTGAGTGCGATCGGCTTCCAGTCATGGTCAATCTTGGGTGGTGGCGTTAATCCGCCAATATCTCCGACCTTTCCTTTCACCGATACATCGCCGCCGAGGACGATCTGAGTGTTGCGCTGATACTCGTACACGTTCTGGACCCAGCGTTCTTGATGCCACTGGCCATTCTCGTAGACCATCCGCGAGTACGTGGTGGCCTCGGTGCCCGCGATTCGGAACCGGTAGGCCTCGTTGAATTGTGCGTATGGCGCTGCATCGTCTGTGAGCCAGGTCTTTCCGGGTGCGTACATACCGGTTGTGCCCCCGACTTTCAGCGGAGTGCCCTCTGGGAACGGCCGATACTGATTTGTAAGGGGTGGCGGAGTGGTGCCGGTATACGGCGGAGCAACGACTCGCTCCCATTGGCCGAAACGTTCGTCTCCGATGAACGGATTTCTGAAATCCACGGGTTGCCCGGGCACCGGTAAAGGAGGCGGCTCCGGGCCGCCGGGATCGGGGTCGGCGAGAGCCGGTGCTTCCATTGGTGTGCCAAATTTCTGACCGTCCCCGAGCGCGCTGTACTCGGGTCCCAGCTTGGCGATGTCGGTCGCGACGGCGTTGAGATCGGAATTTGAAGCGTTCACTATTTCGGTAAGGCGGCTCAGTCCATGAGCCGCGATCGCGGTCTTGACATGCTCACCCGCTGCACCTTCCGGGGCCGCGGCTACAGCATCTAGAACCCACTCGCGCAGTTCATCGAGTTCTCGGCGACCTTGGGTGACAACATCGGCAGACCGGGTGACATGGGCGGACAACCGGCGGTCGAGGTCTGCGATCTGCCCCAGGACGCGCTGCTGTTCTGCGTTGACTGCACCGTAGGCACTGGCCGCGTTTCCAGTCCAGCGTGAGTCGGGAGCGGCATCGTTCAACATGTCCTGGAGCCGAACCAGTTGCTGACTTTGGTCGAATCGCTCTCCTGGCACAGGCACGCCTGAACCGAATGTGGCGTGAGCCTTCGACCATGTCGAAAGAAATCCCTCGATTGCCGCCACCGATCGATTATCTCAGGTGCAAGAGAGGGGCTGAAACACTTTCGCTAGCTCGGCCGCAGCGGCGCCGGACTCCACAGCCCACTGCGGGTCGCGGTGCCGAGTTCCAGCTCTGCGGGTTTCGCGTTCGGGTAGAACTGCCGCAACTGCTGCAGGGAACCCCAGTCGCGGAACCAGTCGTCACGCAGGTACGTCGGTACCGGCACCGCGCGCAGCAGCAGTTCGGTGATACCGAGTGGACCGCCGCCGAGGTAGTCCATCACCGGTGAGTTCGCCTCCGCCCCGAAGCGATCCGGCAGGATGCGCCACTTGGGCACCTCGGTCACGCCATTGTTGTGGAAGAACGGCCGCTGGCATGGGAAGGCAAGGCCCACAAGCCAGTCCAGCATCACCGGATCGGTGGATCCGACGACATCCTGCAGGGTGCGCAGTTCGGGGATCCGCGGCGGAGTGACGGCGATCCAGTGTTGGGGTGCGAGGTCGTCATCGGAGGCCACCAGCCGCACCTGGGTGGCCTCACCGGGAATGGCCGACATCGGAGCGCGCAGGTTGCGCCAGGCCGGCACCGCACCCACATCGGCGAAACCGATTGTGCCACCGGGCTTATCGGCGGAAGCTTGCTCGTCGGTGGCCCACTGCACCAACACCTCGCCGGCATCGAAGCGGCCGGCGGCGGCCACCACCAGCAGCGGACCGCGTTCATCGCGAGGGGGCAGTCGGTACCAGGCCGACCGCAGTTTGGCCGGTTGCTGGGGTCCGGAGCGCCAGCTGCCCAGCACCGGAGTGCGGGCCGGATCGAGGTTGTAGGGCAGTCGGGCCTGCGAACCGTTCACGCCGGCCGCGGCGGTGGTGCCGCCCTCGGTGCCCGGTTCGCTGCCGGTCTCGTCGCTGGCCTCGGAATCGGCGAAATTGCTGTCGCCGGGCTGGTTCATCACGGGATCGGCTTCGATATCGTCCGGAATCCCGTTGGGGCGGAAGCCGTCGGCGGTCACCGCCCCCAATGCGTCACCGACCGGGACATCCACCGGGGCGAGCATCCCGACATTGGGATCCTGTTCCACCATGACATCGGTGGCCAGCCCGCAGGACTTGCCGGTCAGCGCCTCGAGATTGGATCTGCCGACCGTCCACGCCGGGTACTGGGTCACCACGGCCATCGTCAGGGAGACCACCTGGAACAGCACCACGGCCCAGGCGATCACGGCCAGCGGGGCACCGGTGAAGCGGGCCCACGGCCGCTCAGGAGCTGGGCGTCCGGAGAAGTGCAGGTAGGCGGCGACCAGCAGGGCGAGTGCCGAGAAGCCGAGCAGGATGGTGGTGAACCCGAACCCGAAGGCGGGGAAGTCGTTCGACCACGGGACACCGAAGTTCGAGACGTACCACCACCCGTTGACGGTGGCGAACGACAGCGCCGTCACGAACAGGATCATCGCGGTGACGACGGTGCGGTTGCGCTTGGACTTCATCGCCGCGGCGGCGATGGCCACCGCGGCCAGCGCGCCGATCGAGCCCGCCAGGCCGGCCAGCACGCCGAAGTGGTGCGTCCACTTGGTGGGGGTGAACATCAGCGACAGGAACGAGATGACGGTGATGCCGATCATCCGCTGTGCGGGGCCGATCGCGGTCCCGGGGATTCGGCCCTTGCGCAATGTCATCGCGATCGACAACGCGAGGGCCAGCAGCATGGCCAGCACTGCGAAGCGACGCGCCACCGATCCGTCGGGGCTGGTGGTGAAGAGCCGCGAGTACCGGATGTGCTCGTCGAACCAGGCCAGGCTGGGGCCGATGGTGGACTTGAACGAGCTGGCCTGCATCTCGCCGACCAGGGTCTGGTCGCGGAAGATCAGGAACAGGGTGACGGTGCCCGCGGCCGCGACGGGGGCCAGCAGCGCCCAGTAGCCGAAGCGGGAAACATGCGCGGCCACAATCGTCTTGAGCGGTCCGACGGCGACCAGGACCGCACCGACCGCGGCGATGCCCGTCGGGCCGGAGAACAGTGTCAGCGCCCCGATGATCAGGGCCACCGCCACCGGGAGCAGCCGGCTGGTGGCGACGCCACGCTCGACCGAGCACCAGGTCAGCAGGATGCCAAGGGCGATGATCGGCTCGGGCCGCAGCCCGTTGTTCAGCGGCAGCCAGAACGCCAGGAACATCGCCGCCGCAGTCCATGCCGCGGGCCTGCTGTGTTTGACCGCGACACCGAGCCGGGGGATGACCTCGCGGCTGATGATCCACCAGCACGCCAGACCCATCAGCAGGGTGGGCAGTCGCAGCCAGATGCTGGCGGTGGAGACGTGCGCCCACAGCGCCAGCAGGTCGTAGTACCAGCCGAACGGCGCCTCCGGGGTGCCGAACCACCGGTAGTAGTTGGCCATGTAACCGGCGTGCTCGGAAACCCGCGCCATGGTCAGGATGTAGCCGTCGTCGGCGGTGTTGGACCCGACGAAATGCCACCACACCATCAGGGTGGCGACCAGGGCGTCGAGCTTGGTGATCGACCACCAGCGTTGCGGCAGGAACCGACGGTGGCGCATGCCGTCGGCGATGTCGAGGCGGTGCAGCGCGATCAGCGAGGCGATCGTCAACAGCAGACCCAGCACCATCACCAGGGTCTTGATCAGCGTCGGCGAGCTGCTGTACCGGGTGTCGATGGTGGCCGAGAACTGCAGCCCCGGCGGAGCGGGTCCGGACAGGTCGGTGAAGACGCCGACGATCTGCGGTCGGAAGTCATAGCCCCCGCGTTCGCCGCGGCGGGGTTCGCCCGGATCGGGATCATCCGAGGCCTGGGTCAGCCCGACGAACTCGCCGGTGACCTTGTCGGCGTGCGCGGTGAACTTCAGTTCCCGGCAGCTCGGGCTCAGCACATCGATCAGCGGCGCGCTGACGACCGGGGTGTTACGCACGATGACCAGAAGTTCGTTGTTGACCCGCTCGATGAGCAGGCCGCGGTCGACGGCCTTGGGCGCCTGCTTGGGCACCGTGGAGAGCAGCACGTTGCGCTGACCGGTGAGATCCGCTGCCGCGCTACACGGGATCGTGATGTTCAGGTCGGTGGCGACGTAGCCGATCAACGGTGCGTCGACACTGTCCAGACTGTTGTTCTGCGGCCAGTTCAGGGTGGCGGTGGTCTGGGTGACCGGCAGGAACGGGGTGGCGATCGCCAGGATGGTGCCCAGCAATCCGGCGACGATGGCGACCAGACGGGCGGTGCGGTGGTTGGTCGCCGTGTCGTTCACGGAGCTAGATGGTAGTTGTCCGGCCATCAACCGTTGGCCTGTGGTTTACGGATGGCCAGCACGAACGGTCCCTCGGTCGAAACGTCCCAGCGCTGGTCGTCGAAGATCGCCGGGTCCAACGACACCTGGTAACGCCGGACATTGGGTTGGTTGGGGTACACGTCGGCGGCCAGCCGCAGGGTGTAGCTGTCCGGTCCGCCGCGACGCATCAGGAACACCGTCGGGGCGGGCCAAGGTAGCTGGTCCAGGGCCGTGGCGAACTGGTCCGGAGTGGTCAGCAGCGCCCAGCTCTCGATGGCGGCCGAGCGGGCCTCGAACTGCGCCAACGGGTTTGCGTAGTGCGATGTCAGGCCCTGGAACCCGTAGTAGGGGTAGAAGGACAGGAAGCTGTAGTCGGCGGTCAGCACGACGGTCTCGTTCGGTGGGCGGCCGGTGACCTCCCGGATGCGCTCGTCGAGCGCCCGGTAGTACTGCTCGGCCCCCGGCGGTCTGCGGTCGGCGCGCTGCCCGTAACCGTCGGTGTCGGTATAGGCGACGTTGATATCGGTGCGCAGGACGTCGGGGATGTCCTGGCTGAAGGTCAGCCCACCGATCAGCCCGATGGTGGCCGCGATGGCCACGACGTGCCGGCCCGGGTGCTGGTAGCGGGCGACGGCGGCCTGCGTCAGCCAGATGAATCCGAACGTGCCCGCGGCGGCCAGCAGGACCGACAGCGTGGGCTGCAGGCGGAACGACAGCAGGGTGGTGCCCAACAGCGTGTAGAGCATCGACAACAAGGACCAGGCGTAGACGGCGAGTACCCCGACGGCCAGCGGGCCCGCCGTGGACGACCTACGGGCGTGCACCACCAGCCAGATGGTGCCCAGCATGCACAACGCCCCCAGGAGGGTGAAGTCCAGCATCGGGAAGGTCAGCTCGGCGCCGTCCATGGGCAGGTAGTGCCTGGCGGTTCCGGTGTCGGCCGGCGCCCCGCGCAGCGCGGCCAGCAGGTAGGGAGCCCAGGTCAACAGGGCCAGGGCGCCGGAGATTCCGGCGATCACGAGCAACCGCAGCAGCGGCGCGATACTGCGCCGGGCAGCCGCGAGCACCAGCGCCATGAGGGTGATCGTGAAGGCGGCATACGCCAGCAACAACGTGTAGAACAGGGCCGCCACACCGAGGAACAGCCCGGCACCCACGAGCGCGCCCCGGTTGGTGCCCTTGAGGCCCGACCAGGCCAGCACGAACACAGGGGGCAGCAGGACGGTGATGACGGCGGCGTATGGCTCGGAGGAGGTGTAGGCCAGCGTGACGGCCGCGGTCGCGGTCGTCACGGCCAGCGCCGTCTCGAAGCGCACCATCGCCGTCCAGAGCACCAACGCGACCGCGATCGCGGCGGTGATGGAGATGATGGCCCAGGGCTTGAACATCTCCCAGGCCGGCATGCCGGTCAGATCCGCCAGCCGCCCGCCGAGCCAGAACCAGCCGGCCGGGTAGTACGGCGGCAGGCCGATATAGGTCATGTCGTGCAGGACGGGGCTGTCGGCCAGCCGGGTGAGGTACTCGGTGCGGAACTGCTGATCGACCGAAATGCCGAACAGGTAGAGCCGGGTGGCCCCCAGCGGCATGGCCAGCGTCACCACCGAGAAGGCCGAGAGGAACACCACCGATGCGATGCGCGCCAACAGTCGTCGTCCGCGTCGCCACAGCCCACCCGCGGCGAAAACCCCTGCCAAGCAGAAGAATTGGCCGACAGTGGTGAGAGCGTGCAGCTGGTTGGAGGAGTTGTAGGCGGGCCATTCGACACGGGCGATCGCCAACAGCGCGATCACGGCCAGCGCCGTCGCGGTGGCGGCCGCGGCCAGCATCTGGCCGGCCGTCCTGGCCGCCAGGGTCATCAGAGCGGAAGCTTGCGGAAGACCGGCCGCGGGATGTGCCGAATCACGGACATCAGATACTTCACCGGCCCCGGTGCCCAGACGAGCTCCTTGCCCTTGGCGGCGGAGGCGACGGCCAGTTCGGCGACGTCTTCCTTGTCGACGGTGAAGGGGGCCTCCTTGGCTCCGGTGGCCTTCCAGTGCTCCAGGGTGGTGGTGGTGCGGACCTGGCCGGGGCGGATCACCAGGACGTGTACACCGAACTCGCGCAGGGCTTCGCCCAGGCCGAGGTAGAAGCCGTCCAGGCCGGCCTTGGTCGAGCCGTAGACGAAGTTGGAGCGGCGCACCCGTTCCCCGGCCACCGAGGACATCGCGATGATCTGCCCGAAGCCCTGTGCGCGCATCTTGTCGGCGATCAGCACACCGACCGAGACCGCGGCGGTGTAGTTGATCTGTGCGGTCAGCACGGCCTTGGCCTGGTTCTGCCATAGTTCCTCGGCATCGCCGAGGATACCGAAGGCGACGATCGCGACGTCGACGTCACCGTCGGCCCAGGCGGACTCGATCACCGCGGGGTGGGCGGCGGTATCCAGCGCGTCGAAGTCCAAGTACTGCACCGACTTCGCGCCTGCGGCTTCCAGCTGCGCGATGGCGGCCGCCTTGCGTGGCGAGTTGGGCAGGTCGGCCAGGATCACCCGGGCCTTGGCATCACGCAGGTAGCGCTCGACGATCGCCAAGCCGATCTCGGAGGTGCCACCGAGCAGCAGGATCGTCTGCGGGTTTCCGGTCGCGTCAATCATCTAGGGGTAACGCCTTTCTGGAGCGGCTCGCGGTCAGAGGAGTTCGAGACGGCGGGCCATGTCGGAGGCAAACACGCCGTGCGGGTCCGCCTTGCGGCGGGTGGCGATCCATTCATCGATGCGCGGGTACATCTTGTGGAATTTCTCGGCGCTGACCCGGGAATCCTTGGCGGTGTACACACGGCCACCGAATTCCATTGCGCGGTCGTCGAGTTCGTTGAGGAACTCGTTGACCCCGGCCTTGATGGGGAAGTCCATCGCGACGTTCCAGCCGGCCATCGGGAAGCTCAGCGGTGCCCGGTTGCCGGGTCCGAAGAGTTTGAACACGTTGAGCGCCGAGTACTGCCCGCTGGTCTGGATCCAACGGATGATGGCCTTGAACTCGTCCAGCGCATCGGGCGGCACCAGGAACTGATGTTGCGCGAAACCCTTTGGGCCATAGGCATTGTTCCACCCGCTGACGAGGTCGAGCATGTGGTAGAACTGCGACAGGTTCATGATTTTGCCGGAGTACGTGCCGCCGAGACGGTAGTACACCTCGCCGATCGCGGTGAACGACAGCTTGTTCATCGCACTCACCGGGAAGATGTCGGGCACCTTCAGCAGTTGCGGGGCATCGAATTTCAGTGGGTTCTTCGCCAGCTTGGGCGGCAGCTGATCCAGCTTGGCCAGGCTGCCGCGGCTGACGGCGGCACGGCCGAGCTTCGGCGGGGCGCTGATCAGGTCGAACCAGGCGCTGGAGTACGTGTAGTTGTCCTCGCTGCCATCGGTGTGCACCGCGATCGTCTCGTCGAGGTCACGGGTGGCGACGCCGTCGGCGATGAAGTACGCGGTCTCGGTGCGGGTCATGGCGATCCGGGCGCGGATCACGATGCCGGTCAATCCGTTTCCGCCGATGGTCGCCCAGAAGAGTTCGCTCGTATCGCCGTCCGGGGTGAGCGTGCGCACCTCGCCGTCGGCCATCAGCAGATCCAACGACCGCACGTGGTTACCGAAGCTGCCCGCGCTGTGATGGTTCTTGCCGTGGATGTCGGAGCCGATGGCGCCGCCGACGGTGACCTGGCGGGTGCCCGGCAGCACCGGGACCCACAGGCCGAACGGAAGTGCCGCCTTCATCAGCTGGTCCAGGCTGACGCCGCCGTCGACGTCGGCGATCGCGGTCTCGCTCGATATCGAGTGGATGCGGTTCAGCGGGGTCATGTCGACGACGATGCCGCCGCCGTTGCAGGCGTGATCGCCGTACGAACGGCCGAGACCGCGGGCGACGATGCCGCGGGTGTACGGGGATGACGCGGCGCCCGTGTGGCCTGCGGCGTCCGCCACCCGCTTGACGGTGTCGGCGATGACCTCGACGTCGGGGGTCGAGAGCACGTGAGCCACGCTCGGCGCGGTGCGGCCGAAGCCGGTCAGGGTGCGCGGAACGAGGTGGGGTTCGGTAGTCATGTCAGTGGCAGACGATACCGGTCGGGTCACCCGGGCAGGTTCAACGCAGCCGGAATATCACCGTGCGCTGTACGACGAAGTTGATCACCGTGGCCGTACCCTGAGCGATGACGAATGCCACCGGCACCTGCCAGGGGCGGCCCTCGAACTGCAGGTAGAACAGGTAGTTGATGCCGACCTGGACGGCGTAGGTGAGCGCGTAGAGCACCATCACCGCGATGAATCGGGCCCTGCTGGGTTCAGCCCGGAAGGTCCACCTGCGGTTGATCAGATAGGCCGTGGTCGTACCGGCGATGAAGCTGAGGGTCTTGGCCACGTTGACGTGCAGCCCGAGCTGCAGCATCAGCACATAGAGACCGAAGTCGACGATCGCCGACAGACCTCCGGTGATGACGAACCTGGTCGCCTGGACGCGCAGGCTCAGCGGCTCGTTTTCCGGGGTGGCGGTCACGCGGGCAGCTTACGGGCAACAATGGGGGCGTGACCGATCTGCTCCTGCAGTGGCACGCCTTGCTCGGGCGCCACACGACCGCTCCGGAGATCCGCGCGGCCGGTGCCGCGCTGTTGACCCGCTGGTCGGAGCCGCACCGGCGCTATCACGATCAGGGGCACCTGGAGGGCGTGCTGCTCGCCACCGACCAGCTGGCCGGGTATGCCGATGATCCGGACGCCGTGCGGCTGGCGGCCTGGTTCCACGATGCGGTGTACGCGGGCGCGCCCGATGACGAGGAGAACAGTGCGCGGTTGGCCGAGTCCGAGCTCGCGGCCCTCGATGTCGACGCGGCGTTGGTGGCCGAGGTGGCCCGCTTGGTGCGGATGACCGCCGAGCACAACCCGGCGGAGACCGATCGCAACGGTCAGGTGCTCTCCGATGCCGATCTGGCCGTGCTTGCTCTGGAACCGCAGGAGTACCGCAACAACACCGCCAAGGTGCGGGCCGAATACGGCCACGTCTCCGACGCCGACTTCCGGGCGGGCCGGGCCCGGATCATCACCTCGTTGCTCGCCGAACCTTCGTTGTATCGCACGCCCGAGGGTCGTCGCCTGTGGGAGACCGCGGCGCGGCGCAATCTGGAATCGGAGTTGGCCGCCCTCACCGGCTGAGCCCGGCGAGCACCCGACACAACGCATCGACGGCCGCGGGAAAGGCATGTTCGGCCGGCGTGCCGAAGCTCACGACGACTCCGTCGGCTGCGGGGACGTCGGGACCCGCGTCGGGATGGCGCAGGACGTGTAGACCGGAGAGTCCGATCCCCGCCTCGCCGGCGCGGCGCATGACTTCGGCTTCGGTGCCCGGCGGCAGCGCGAGTTGCAGGTGCAGGCCCGCCGACAGTCCGCGGATACCGATTCCAAGGGGTTGCAGTGCGGTGGCCAGGTGATCGCGCCGTCGCCGGTAGATCATCCGCATCCGGCGGATGTGCTTGTCGTAGGCGCCGGAGCTGATGAAGTCGGCCATCGTGAGTTGGGACAGCGCATTGACGTAGAACTGCTGACCACCCATCGCGGCGATGACCGGCTCGACCAGATCTGCGGGCAGCACCATCCAGCCCAGTCGCAATACCGGGGACAGGCTCTTACTGGCCGAGCCGAGATACACCACCCGGTCGGGATCCAGGCCCTGCACCGAGCCGACGGGCTGGCGGTCGTAGCGGAATTCGCCGTCGTAGTCGTCCTCCCACACATAACCGCCGGTGCGGTGCGCCCAATCCAGGACGGCGGAGCGTCTGCCGGGATGCAGCGGCACCCCATGCGGGAAGTGGTGGGCCGGGGTCAGCAGCACCGCCGCCGCCGCGGTCGTGTCCAGTTCGCTGATCACCGCGCCGTCGTCGTCGACGTTGATCGGGACGCTGCGCGTGCCGTTGGCTGCGATGGCGTCGCGGAACAGGAACAGGCCGTAGGCCTCCACGGCGATCGGGCCGCCCAACGCGCGGGTGAGGACCTCGACGCCGTGCCGGGTACCGGCGCAGATGACGATCTGATCCGGGGTGGTGCGCACGCCGCGGACCCTGCCCAGGTATTCGGTGAGGGCCTCGCGCAGTTCGATGCGCCCGCTCGCGTCGCCCATCCGCAGTGCCTCGGTGGGCGCGTTGGTCAGTGCGCGGCGGGTGGAGGTGAGCCATGCGTTGCGCGGAAACTGTGAGACGTCACCGGAACCCGGCATCAGGTTGTGGGTCGGGATGCCCGGGGTGCCGCGCGGTCGGGCCTGCGCGGCGGTGCTGGGCGTATTGACCACCCAGGTGCCGGCACCCTGGCGGGAGGCGAGCCACCCCGCCGCGACCAGGTCGGCGTAGGCCTCGCCCACGGTGTTTCGGGCAACTCCGAGGTCGTTGGCCAGGGTGCGCGAGGGCGGGAGCATGGTGCCGGGGAGCAGTCGACCGGATCGGATGGCGTCCCGCAGGGCGTGCACCAGGGCCTCCCTGGCACCGCGGCTGCGCGGGGTGATGGCGGCGCGCAGATCGAGGTGCAGATCGCGCGCACCCGAATTGGCCCATGAAGTCACCGCAGAATTGAACCATGTGCATGGGCCTTTAAGGTCGTAGCGTCGAGGGCATGACACAGACACTGAACAATCGCCACGCCGCCGATCGCCTCAACATCTACAAGGTGTCGCCGGAGATCTATGACGCCATGATGAAGCTGTCCGGAGCTTCGGCCAAGGACATCGATCCGGTGATCGGTGAGCTGGTCAAGATCCGCGCCTCGCAGATCAATCACTGTGCGTTCTGCCTCGACATGCATGTCGCGGATGCGCGCAAACAGGGGGAGACCGAGCAACGACTGGCGCTGGTCGCGGCCTGGGAGGAGGCAGGTGATCTGTTCACCGATCGCGAACGCGCGGCGCTGGAGTTGACCGAGGCCATCACGTCACTGCACGACGGGCATGTGCCGGATGCGGTGTACGCCAACGCCGCCGAGGTGTTCACCGAGAAGGAACTCGCCCAAGTGATCGCGTTGGCCGTGACCATCAATGCCTGGAATCGCTTCAACGTCGCGACGCGGATGCCCGCCCCTCGTCGCTGAATCGCACCGCCCGGCCGCCGCTCCGTCGGCCCTTCAGAAGGGCGGTGGGTCGGCGTCGATGGCCGCGCGGTTGTGTGCGCGTTCGTGGGCTATTCGGAAGGCCTGGTTCTGTGCGCGGGTGCGGGATCGTCTGGGGGCGGCCCGTTCTCGGCCCGGTGTCGGCGGTGGGATATCGATGGCGCCGAGGTCGGCGGTGGCCACGGTGAACTGCGGGAAGAACAACGCGCCGTCGGGTTTTGTGGTGTAGACCCGCCCGTTGGGGGCGGTGAGGGTGAGGGTGCCGTCGGGGTGTTGTTGGTCGGTCCAGCCGCGGGGCTCGCAGTGGAATGTCTTGATCAGGTGATGGATGCGGCAGTACAGCTTGGTGTTCGAGGGATGGGTGGGCCCGGCCGGCCAGGGTGTGGTGTGGTCGATATCGCAGCGCGCCACCACCACAGTGCAGCCCGGCCAGCGACACGTCAGGTCCCGGCAGCCGACGAAATCAGTCAGCCCCCGCGACGGGTGGTAGCCGGGTTCGGTACCCAAATCCTCTGCTTCGGGCACGGGCCGGATCCGGGCTGCGGGTAGCAGGTCGGCGAGTTGGTCGGCGGTGATGGGCCCGTAGCCGGGGATCAATGCCTGCGCCGGGCCGCGGCGTTCGGTCTGTGCGGCGGTGATGCTGCCCTGCTCGGTGAGCACGTGAACAATGAACTGACCGGTGGCCACTTCGTTGCCTGCTGCCGGGCAGTCCTGGCGTCCACACCGGCACGCGATGCTGGTCGCCCGCAGCGCCAGTGCGTCGAGGGCGTCGGCGCGGCGTTGGGTGTGGGTGCGCGGATCGTGCGGGCACACGGTGCGGGCCAGGGCGTCGACGCTCTGGTCGAAGACCGCCCCTTTGGCGGCGTCGACGAGGCCGTGGATGTCGACCATCCCGTCCCCGACCGGTGCCACGGTCAGGTGGCGGCGCCGCCGGGTCTCGCGGGCGCGGCGGACCGCGACGGGGTCGACCTCGATGATCATCCAGTCGATCAACTCGGCGATCCGTTCATCCGACAGTGCGTTCCACGACGGTGCGGCCGCGGCGAGCTGGGCGTCGATGACGGCCGTGATGTCGGGGTCGGTGATCAACGCACAGCGGTGCAGGATGACCCGCAGCACCCGCAGGTCCACCCCACCCCCGGCGAACACTTCGGCGAAGGCCGGGAGTCGGGTGAGCAGGTCACGGCCCTGGGTGATCAGGGTGCAGGCCCGGCCCCGGCTGATCCCGAGCTCGGCACCCAGTTCGGCGGCGACCAGTTCCCAGTCATCGACGATCAGATCCTGCAACCCGTGCCCCAACTCGGCCATCCGGGTCAGGGCGAACCGGCCCGCCGCGAGCACCTTGGCCGCCACCGCGGCCCGTTCGGCCAGTAGCTGATCGCGCGCGGCATCGAGGTGGACCCCCACACCCGATCGTTCGCTCATACGTTCGATCATGCCACCGGGGTATGACCGCGTTGACTCATCAAAAATGCGCGCGTATGGGTGATTCGTTGCCTCATTGAGAATGCGCGCGTAGGCCCGATTGATGGGGTTGACATTGGCCGAGCGCAAAGCGGTGACCGAGACGATCGCGGTCCGCTACATCCTGGCGAGCAAGGGCGAGAAGAGCCGGATTCTCGATGAGCTATGCGCGACGACGGGCTGGCACCGCAACCATGCGCGCAAAGCGCTGAAAGCGGCGCTGGCGCCCAAGGTCATCACACCGCGTAGCCCTCGGCCGGTGACCTACGGAGACGAGGTCATCGCCGCGTTGGTGGTGTGCTGGACGGTGCTGGGCATGCCGGCCGGTAAACGGCTGGCACCGATGCTCGGTGAACTGGTCGGGGTTTTGCGCCATTTCCACGAGCTCACGATCGACGAGGACACCGCCGAGCTGCTGATATCGATGTCAGCCAGCCACCATCGACCGCCGTTTAGCCCCTGAGCGGGCCAAGAACCGGCTGCGAGGACGGGTCGGCACCAAACCCGGATCGCTGCTCAAAGCCCAGATCCCCATCCGCACCTGGGCCGAATGGGACGAGGCCATGCCAGGCTTTGTCGAGATTGATCTGGTCTTTCATGACGGCGGTCTTCGAGGCGCGGGCCATGCATTCACCCTCACGGTCACCGATATCGCCACCGGCTGGACCGAGAACCGATCGATGCCCGACAGGACCGCCAAATGCGTGCTGGCCGCCCTCAACGAGGTCGCCCGCACCCTGCCGTTCCCGATCCTGGGCGTGGACTCCGACAACGGATCAGAGTTCATCAACGACGACCTGTTCACCTGGTGTCAACGCCATCACATCACCTTCACCCGGGCACGGCCAGGCAACAAGAACGACGGCTGCCACGTCGAGCAGAAGAACTGGTCAGTGGTACGCACCACCGTGGGCTACCACCGGTATGACACCGCGGCAGAAGTGTTGTTACTCAACGAAATCTGGAAACTGCAGTCCCAGCTGACCAACTACTTCTACCCACAGCAGAAACTAATCTCCAAGGTTCGCAAAGGCGCGAAAATCACCAAGAAGCACGACCAGGCCCGCACCCCATTTCACCGCGCCATCGACCACACCGCCATGACCGTGGCGCGCATCGTGGCCCTGACTCGCAGGTACTCGATGATCAATCCCGCCGCCACCCAACGTCAGGTGAACGCCCTGACCGCCGAGCTGTTCACCCTCGCCACCGCCAAAGCCGGCCCCACAGCCCAACCCCAAGTCAACAAGCGCGCACGATTACGTGAGGCAACGACCAGCCCTACGCGCGCATCTTGACATGAGGCAACAGGATGACACGTCGGCCGGCCGAAGGCGCGTCTCCTACGTCAGCCCGTCCAAGAACTCCTGCACCGCCGCGGCCATCAGGTCTGGCGCGGACATCGTGGCGAAATGCGAGTGCTCGGCCCACACCACGCGCTGAGCGGCAGGTAGCGCCGCGGCCAACGCCTCCATCCCGTCGGGCAGCGGAGCCCAGCTCCGACCGCCCTGCATCAGCAACACCGGAACATCGATCGCCGCCCAGCGATCCACCCGTGCGTCGTCACCGGCCATCGCCTCCAGATCGGCAAGCGCGCTCATCGCCGCGACGGGGTCATCCGGAATGGGCGGCCCGTCGGCCAGTACGTCGGCGGGGATCTGCGCCGCCTCGCGCAGAAACAGTTCCAGGGCATCGGCGTACCGCACCGTGGTGAAAAGTCGCTGATAGCTGTCGATCACGGCCGTCAGATGCGGACCCGTCAGCAGCACCGGCGGCTCGAACAATGCCAGCGAGGCGATGCGGCTGCTGTCGGCCAGCGCCGCATGCAACGCCACGGTCGCCCCGTAGGACGCCCCGACGACGTGAGCCCGGCCGACGGACTCGAGCACCGCCTGCAGATCGCCGGCCTCCGCGCCGAAACTGTTCGGCGCCGGACCGACCCCGCTGGGTGGATGGTTACGCCGGGCGTAGCGGATCAGCTGATAGCCGCTGAGGCGGCCGGCGATATCGGCCCACGAATTCAGATCACCGTTGGATCCGTGGACGAAGACGACCGGCGGCCCCGACCCCGTCACCTCGGCGACGAGTTCGGTGCCGTCAGGTCCTGCCAGTGTGGTGCTCACAGGCACCGATTGTTCAGGAAACGGCGTCCCGGATCGACCGGCGGGCCACCGCGATGCGGGCCTCGACGGCTTCGCGGACCGACACGGCGGTGGCGTTGAACTCGCTCCACTCCCGGTCGATCACGTCGCGCACGTCACCGCGCCGGCCGACGGTGACGGCCACCTCGAACACGCCGTCCACCGCCGAGGACACCAGTTCGCCCTGCCCGCGCACCGTCGCTGCGGCCACCTCCGCGGCACCGACGATCACGGCGTTCGGCAACGGTGCCTGCTGGTTGACATAGGCACCGACAGCGGTGCGGATTCGGCTGCCCGCCATCAGGACCGCCTCCTGGACGGCCTCGTTGGTCTCACCGAGCGCGGCGGGCAGCGTGGCGCCGCTGCGGATCGCCGCTATCACCTTGGCGGGCGACTCGACCACCGCAACGGCGGCGTCGGTGGTGGCCTGGATCAGGTGGGTGCTCAGATCCTGGCCCGCGTCGAGTTGCCGTTCGAGGACATCGCCGGCGTGACGACCGGTGTCGGATTCGGCCACCGGCACGATCTCGGCGTCGATGAAGGTATCTGCGGTGGATTCGGTGTTCTCGGGGATGACGGTGTCGGTCATGGGAGGCCATTCAACGCCGCACAGCCGACAGCACGGTGGCGTCGGGGTGACCGCCGGATGACGCCGACGGATCAGTCAGCTGACGGGGCTACACCCAGTATGGGACGCGCGCACGGTACTGCCGCATCGCGAACGCCGCACAGAGCCAACCCACCGCCGTGCACACCAGCACGACGATCCAATGCCGCAGCTCCTGATCGGCGCCGAGCAGCGGTGCGCGGACGATGTCCACGTAGTGCAGCAACGGATTGAACTCGATGATCTTCGCCCAGCCGCCGGCACCCTGCCTGCGCAGCGTCTCGTCGTTCCAGATGATCGGGGTCATGTAGAACAGCAGCTGCGCGAGGCTGAAGAGCAACGGGCTGATATCGCGGTACCGGGTGGCCAGGATGCCGAAAACGATTGCCACCCATACGCAGTTCAGCACGATCAGGAACAGCGCGGGAATGAACGTCAGGTCGGTCCACTTCCACGGTTGCGGGAAGATGATCGCGATGATCACGAAGATGATGATGTTGTGCGCGAACAACAGCACCTGGCGCCACACCAACCGGTAGACGTGCACGCTCAGTGGCGTCGGAAGCTGTTTGATCAGACCCTCGTTGGCGACGAACACGTCGGCGCCCTCGATGATCGCCGCATTGATCAGGTTCCAGATGATCAGGCCGAGAGTGACATACGGCAGGTGCTCGGACAGTTCGAGATTGAACAGCTTGGAGTACAGGCCGCCGAGGGCCAGCGCCATGGTCCCGGTGGCGATGGTGATCCAGAACGGGCCGAGCACCGAACGCCGATAGCGCTGCTTGATGTCCTGCCACCCGAGATGCAGCCACAGTTCGCGCTTGCCGAACCCGCCCCGCAGATCACCCCAGGCGCGCGCCATCGTCTTGGACTGGGCCGCCGCGTCGACGATCGTCATGCGCCCCGCCTCTCCGCCTCGGCCTGATATCTCGAAAACTTCTCGTGCCTGCCCAGTTTGCGCAGCCGCAGCCACTCCCGCAGACCCGCCGGATCGCGCCGGGTCACCAGGAAGAACCACCCGAAACGCACCCACTCCTGGGGTATCAGTCGGCGTAACCCGCGCTGCGCCTGCAGATAACCGCGGTTGCGGTAGGTGAAGAACCGCTTGACGGCGTCATCGGGATACTGCGTGTGCATGCGACCGCCCAGGATCGGCTTGAATTCGTCGGCGCCGTCCGGATGCAGATACGACGCGTCCAAACAGGTGCCGAACGGCAGACCGGACAACACCAGTCGGCGGTGCACATCGGTCTCGTCGCCGCGGATGAACAGTCGCAGATCGGGCACCCCGACCGATTCCAGTGTGGTTGCGGCGAACAGGGCGCCGTTGAACAACGAGGCGATGCCCGGCAGCAGGTCGTCAGAGGCGTCGACCTTCAGTTCCGCCACATGCCTGCGCCATGCCACGCCCCGGCGCAGCGGGAACGCCAGCCGAGAGGGATCGTCGAGATCACACACCATCGGTGACACCGCGGCCAGCGCATGCTTGTCGGCGCAGGCGAGCAGCGTCGCCAGCACGGAGTCGTCGGCAGGTCGGCCGTCGTCATCGGCCAGCCAGACCCAGTCGGCGCCGAGCGCCAGCGCGTGCAGCATGCCGAGCGCGAAACCACCTGCACCACCCAGGTTCCGGCGGGACCCGAGATAGGTCGTCGGTACCGGTTGGGCGGCCACCAGCTCGGCGACCGCAGCGTCGTCGTCGTTGTCGACGACGATCAGATGGTCGGGCCTGCGGCGCTGTCCGGACACCGCGGCCAGCGATACGGTCAGGGCCTCGACACGGCGGTGGGTGACGATGACCGCGATGACACGCTGCTGAGTCGCGGCGTCAGCCATGTCGTTCGTTCTCCTCGAGGACCTCACGCACGTGCCGGGCCGCATCCGGGCCCTCGTACGCGCCGACGACCTCCTCGATCCCGCCGGTCATCCGAATGGTGCCGTGGTCGACCCACATCGCCGTCTTGCACAGCTGGGCGAGGAACTCGTTGGAGTGGCTGGCGAACACCAGGATTCCCGACCGCGCGACCAGGCTCTGCAACCGGGTGCGGGCCTTCTTCATGAACTCCGCGTCGACCGCGCCGATACCCTCGTCGAGCAGCAGGATCTCCGGGTCGATGCTGGTGACCACACCCATCGCCAGCCGTACCCGCATACCGGTGGAGTAGGTGCGCAGCGGCATGGACAAGTAGTCGCCGAGCTCGGTGAAGTCGGCGATCTCGTCGACCTTGGCCAGCATCTGCTTGCGGGTCTGACCGAGGAACAGGCCGCGGATGATGATGTTCTCGAACCCGGAGATCTCCGGGTCCATGCCGACACCGAGATCGAATACCGGGGCCACCCTGCCGCGCACCGTCGCCGACCCGCGGGTGGGTTCGTAGATGCCCGACAGCAACCGCAGCAGCGTGGACTTTCCGGCACCGTTGTGCCCGACGAGGCCGACGCGGTCACCCATCTGCAGCGACATGGTGATATCGCGCAGCGCCTCGATGACCACGACATTGGCGTCATTGCGGCCGATGGTGCCGCCGGCCTTGCCGAGGAAGGCCTTTTTCAGGGACCGCGATTTGGCATCGAAGATCGGGAACTCCACCCACGCGTTCTGAGTGGAGATGAAAGGACTGTCGGACACGGGCGGCTACAGGTACTGCCCGGTGCCCGGGTGGGTCGGCCCGCGTTGGCCCTGTGGCGCCATTCCCGGCGGCAGCTGACGCATCTGCTCCAGCTGCGCGCGGGCGGCCATCTGCTGGGCGAACAGTGCGGTCTGGATCCCGTGGAACAGTCCCTCCAGCCAGCCGACCAACTGAGCCTGGGCGATGCGCAGCTCGGCGTCCGAGGGCACCGAGTCGTCGCTGAACGGCAGTGTCAGGCGCTCGAGTTCTTCACGAAGCTCCGGGGCCAGGCCCTCCTCGAGCTCGCGGATGCTGCTGCTGTGGATTCGGGCGAGCTTGCTGCGGCTGGCCTCGTCAAGCGGAGCCGCCCGCACCTCTTCGAGTAGCTGCTTGACCATTGTGCCGATGCGCATGACCTTGGCCGGTTGCTCGATCAGATCGGTCAAGGCCTTGTCCTCGTCCGCGCCCGACGGGGCATCGTCGCCGGTGAGGATCTCGACGTTGTCGTCATCGTCGGAGTGGATCGTCATGGTGTTCGACACTAGTCCTTTCCGGTCCTGGCGAATCGGCCCGGCCATGCCGGCGTTGCTCCCGCGCATACCAGCAACAACGGGGGCGATTGGCACCACGGGCCGCGCCGGGCCTGCATTAGTATGGCTGCCGAAGTGATCCGGGCCGGGTCCCTGCAACGCGGCAGGCCCCGTAACCCGATGTGTGTCCGTCTGTGCGATTCACGGACGTTCTAAGGTGGCTGACATGGTCTATGACGTTGCCCGGGTGCGGGGGTTGCACCCGTCGTTGGGCGACGGCTGGGTACATCTGGACGCCCAGAACGGGATGCTGCTACCGGATTCGGTGGCCACCACCGTGTCGACGGCGTTCCGAGGTTCCAAGCCCATCACCACCGGACCGCACCCGTCGGCTCGCCGCAGCGCGACGGTCCTGGCCGCCGCCCGGCAGGCCATCGCCGATTTCGTCGGTGCCGATCCGGACGGTGTGGTGCTCGGTGCCGACCGGGCCGTCCTGCTGACCACCCTGGCCGACGCCGCATCGGTGAAGGTCGGACTGGGCTATGAGATCGTTCTTTCCCGGCTCGACGACGAGGCCAATATCGCGCCCTGGTTGCGTGCGGCCAACCGGTACGGCGCCAAGGTCAAGTGGGCCGAGGTCGACATCGAGAGCGGTGAGCTGCCCACCTATCAGTGGGAGAGCCTGATCACCGCGCCGACCAAACTGGTCGCGCTCACCTCGGCGTCGGCGACGCTGGGAACCGTCACCGATCTGACTCCGGTCACCAAGCTCGTCCACGAGAACAGCGGACTGGTGATCGTCGATCATTCGGCCGCCGCGCCCTACCGGCTCATCGATATCGATGACATCGACGCCGACGTGGTGGCGCTCAACGCCGTCGCCTGGGGTGGTCCGCCGATCGGTGCGCTGGTCTTCCGCGACCCGGCCGTCATCGATCAGTTCAGCTCGGTCTCGCTTGATCCGGATGCCACCGGCCCGGCCCGGTTGGAGACCGGAATCCATCAGTTCGGGCTGCTCGGCGGAGTGGTGGCGAGCATCGAGTACCTGGCGAACCTGGACGAGGGCGCCACCGGCTCGCGCCGGGAGCGCCTCGCGGTGTCGATGGAATCCTCGGCCGCGTACCTGGACCGGCTGTTCGGTTACCTGCTGTCCTCGCTGCGGTCGTTGCCGCTGGTGATGGTGCTCGGAAACCCGGTCGAGCGGATCCCGGTGCTCAGCCTGGCGGTCGACGGGGTGCCCGCCGAGCGGGTGATGCAGCGGCTGGCCGACAACGGCGTGCTGGTGAGCAGGAGTAAGCACTCGCGGGTGCTGGAGGCTTTCGGCGTCAACGATATCGGCGGTGCGATCAGCGTCGGGCTGTCGCACTACAGCACCGCGGCCGAGGTCGACCAGCTGGTCCGGGTGCTGGCCTCGCTGGGCTAACTGTCGTCGGACACCTTCAGCAGCACCTTCCCGGCGACATCGCCGGAGGACAGCAACGCATGCGCCTCGGCGGCGTCCTGGACGGGTAGCTCCGCACCGATCAGCGGGCGGACCCGGCCGGCGGCGATCATCGGCCAGACGTTCTCGGTGACCTGCGCGACGATCGCACCCTTTCCGTCCGGGCCGTCCACGGGACGGGAGCGCAGCGCGGTGGCGAGTACACCGGCGCGTTTCCCGAGCAGTTTGGCGATGTTCAATTCGGCCTTGATGCCGCCCTGCATGCCGATGATGACCAACCGTCCGCCGGGTGCCAGGGCGTCGATGTTCCGGTCCAGGTATTTCGCACCCATGATGTCGAAGATGACATCGGCACCGCCGGCTGCGGACACTCGCTCGACGAAGTCTTCGTCGCGGTAGTTGATGGCCATCTCGGCGCCCAACTCGGTGCACAGCGCCAACTTCTCGGCCGATCCGGCGGTCACGGCCACCCGCACCCCGAGTTCGCGCGCAACCTGGATGGCGTGAGTGCCGATCCCGCTGCCACCACCGTGCACCAGCAGCAGGGCACCCGGCGTGAGCCGTGCGGTCATCATCAGGTTGGACCACACCGTGCAGGCGACCTCGGGCAGCGCGGCCGCCTCGTGCAACCCGATGCCGTCGGGCACCGGCAGCAACTGTGCGGCGGGCACCGCGACGTACTCGGCGTACCCGCCGCCCGCCAGCAAAGCGCATACCGGCTGACCGATGGTCCACCCGCGTACCGCGTCGCCGATCTCGGTGATCGTGCCGGAGACCTCGAGGCCGAGGATGTTGCTGGCGCCCGGCGGCGGCGGGTAGTTGCCCGCGGCTTGCAGCAGGTCGGCCCGGTTGACACCGGCCGCGGCCACGCGGATCACCACTTCACCCGCTTGAGCTGCGACATCAGGAACTTCTTGCCATGTCATACGTTCGGTTGAAACAGCAATGATGGCCTTCATTGGAGCTAGGCTACGCTGCCGCGCGAACGTAGGATCGGGCGATGGAAGCGTTGATGGGGGGGCGTACGGCGAGCTCGATGCCGGGCCTGGATATCGCCGAGCAGAAATCGTGGCAAAACTTTCTGGACTCGGCGCTGCGGCTGTACGCAACATTGAACCGCTCGTTGTCCGACAGTCATGGACTGACGCTCAACGACGTGCGATTGCTCGACATTCTGGACAGTTCCGACAGTGGTTCGGCGCGGATGGGGGATCTCGCCGAAGGACTGATGTCACTGCCGAGTCGAGTCACCAGGCAGATCCACCGGTTGGAGAAGCTGAACCTGGTCAATCGGGTCGCCAGCCCGGATGACCGGCGCGGTGTGCTGGCGACCATCACCGACGAGGGCCGCGCCCTGTTGGCCGATGCCATGCAGACCTACGGCTCCGAGGTGCGCAGCCACTACCTGAACCGGTTGTCGCGCTCACAGATCACCGCGATGGGCGAGAACTGCCGGCGGATCAGCGCCGGTCTACAGGCCGATGGGCGGGCCGCGAAGCTCGGACGGGTGTAGACCGCTTAAGCTGTCGAGCGGTGGCGTGGCAGAGCGGCCTAATGCACTCGCCTTGAAAGCGAGAGACGGCTAACACCGTCCGGGGGTTCAAATCCCTCCGCCACCGCCACAAGGTCGATGTCCGAGCCCGGCGAAGCCTGGGTTCGTTCGTCTTTCCCGAACGTCGACGAGACCACTAGCGGCGACGAGTGCCCTCCGGCTATGAGCTCGGCGGCGTCGGTGATCCCATGCGGCGACCGTAGTTCAGTTCGACTTGTGGGCGCAGCTCCAGGTCTTGAGCTTGCTTCTGCGCTTGCGAAATCCATTTCTGAGTCACCATCGGCAGGTAGTAGGTGGCTGGTGAGCCCAGGACGTACTTGACGTTTCGATCGACGTACACCTGATTGTTCGGGTCGTTGAGCCCGATCATGCTGTAGTCCAGGTGTACGGCTTTGAGCTCTCCCTTTCCGCCGACGGAGTTGGCAGCGTCCCGGTTTTTGTCAGCCGGGGAGCCGTTGACGAGCGGGTTGGGGCAGTCTGACCAGTAGTCGTATTGGCGGGAGATGACGGTCACGTTGTATCGGGTGTCGTCGGGAAAGCCTGGACCAGTGAAGCCACCGGGGGCGTCATCGCTGTCGTAGATGAATTCGCATACCATTTTGTTTGGGTTGGTTGGCGTGGGCGCGGGGACGCGCGTACATCCGTTGAACCTGTGCTCTGGATCGCCGGTGAGGATGAATTGCACTGTAGCGGGGTCGATATCGCTTGTCGGACCGTAACGGCGTAGCCAATCGTCCTGGACTTGCGCTCCCTCGCTGTGGCCCAGGACGATCTTGGGACCGGCGGTCGAGTGCAGCAGGTCGTCGAGAAGGTCGGCACCCTTGTGCACGTTGGCAGCTGCGGGAAAGTTGTTGTACGGCACTTTGACTGTGGTGTTGGGAGCGGCGAAGAGTTCGCCGCGCAGCCAGTTGCTCGGCAACGGGAAAAATGCCGGTGCCAACGTGAGAACCGTCGCTCCAGCAGGTTCCGCGTGCGCCGATATCGGCGATATCAGGCACATGCCGAACGCCACGGACATTGCGATCGAGGCCGTTTGGCGTAGCCGTCCGATAACCCTCATGTGAAGCTCCCTCCCCAGGATGAATCCAGATTCGAGAGCAACAGTGGCCTGCTGGCCTTTCGACTGCGGCATGTAGATGTCGAATCGCGATGTCCCAGGATCTCCCCGGCGGGATGCTGTCACATCACCGTTGGCGCAATCGATGTCGACGTGAGACCGGATCGATGCCACACCATTCATCGTCAGATGCGCGGCGTGAATGAGCGGGAAGTATCGTGGCAAGGGCCGCCGCGGCGCGTGCGTTCGAACGGTAGACCTTCGCTAGCTGGTCGAAATCTTTACTACTGCTGCTGTTTTCGACAAGTTCTCGCCAGGAACCGACTAACGACTGAGAAGCTCATACGCTGCCGCGACGAGTTCGGCGTTGCCCGGTGCTGTCGACCCGTCGGGCAGTAGCACGGTGTCCTCCAGCCCGATGCGGGTTTGTACTCCCCGCGCGCCGGCGTGCGCGAGCAGTGGCCAGCAGCTGTCGTCGAGGCCGTGCAGCAGCACCGGCGCGGGCGACCCGGCCCGGCTCACACGAGCCAACAAATCATCGGCGGTCTCGATATCGCCGTCGGGCCCCAGCTCGACCATGACCCGTATGCAGCGGGCAGCCAGGGGAGAATCCGCCCAAGACTCCGCTGCTGCGGCGTGGAAGATCCCGGCTTCCACCCCGATACCCCGGCTCAGCAGTAACAGCGCCAGTTCTTCGGCGCCGGGTTCATCCCAGTTGACCGAGGCGAAATCGGGCAATACCGTCCACGCCTCCACGGTGCGCAACCGCCGATCCGCATCCGGTAGCGCCCAGAACCCGGTCGTCACGCCCAGCGGCAGGCCCGGTGCCGCCTGGCGCACGGCGCTCACAGCGGCGGCGACAGTCGCCGGTT
Organism: Arthrobacter sp. SLBN-53; assembly: GCF_006715585.1. Classification (NCBI taxonomy): domain Bacteria; kingdom Bacillati; phylum Actinomycetota; class Actinomycetes; order Micrococcales; family Micrococcaceae; genus Arthrobacter; species Arthrobacter sp. SLBN-53. Next base: position 2,499,678 of record NZ_VFNN01000001.1, on the reverse strand, counting down.
CCAGCGAATCCATGCCGTCGGCAGTCTTGGGATGAAGGTGCACAGCCATGGCACCGGCACGCTGCGCGGCGACGGCGGCGGCGGCCAGCTGCTTCGGCGATACCGGGAGCCCGGCATGCTCGTCGGGGGTGCGGGCACCATTGATGCAGGCTTTGAGGTAGGGCGTTGTGGCCATGACGCCATTTTGAGTGGTTCGTCCAAGAGGTGGTTGTCTCTTGACGTGAGGATCGAAAAGCGCCTGCTCCCTCCTGCCGCAGGCGTCTCCTGTGTGCCGGGCCATATTGACGCGGGCGCAGCACGCATGTCATGGTCTTCGGGAATGATCTTGATATGTGCTCGGCAATGTCCGACGCGCCGGGTTGATCATCAGATGGCCAGTTCAGTCACTTTTCGGGAGCGTTGACGATGCAGTCAGCTATAGCCAGCGGATTGCTGTGGTTGATGGCGGCAACCTTGCTGATCGGAGCCGTCGGTGCCGTGATCGGCGCTGCACCTCGGCGGCCCGGCTCCCGGACTCCGCGCGCCTGCCCGTGTACTCGAGGTGACTGCTCCTCATGTCCGGCGCGGTGGTCGTTGTGACACCGGGCCGCCCGGAGCGCGGCGCGCTCACCCAAGGCTGAACTGTCGCGGCCCGCTGCTGGCTAGGCTGTCGCGCATGTGCACCCGAGTGATCTGGCCGGACGCCGGCGGAGCCGTCCTGGTGGGACGGAACATGGACTTCCACAAGGACCTGATGACCAACCTGTGGAAGCAGCCGCGCGGCGTCACCCGTGACGACGGCGTCACCGGCAAGCTCACCTGGACCTCGAAGTACGGCAGCGTCATCGCCACCGCCTTCGACATCATCTCCGTCGACGGTCTCAACGAGGCCGGTCTGGCCGGTCACGTGCTGTGGCTGGCGGAATCCACCTACGGACAACCCGATTCCGGACGCACGCAGCTCAGCCAGGCGATCTGGTTGCAGTACTTCCTGGACAACTTCGCCACGGTCGCCGATGCGGTGGCCTGGATCGCCGAGACCGATGTGCAGGTCGTGCAGATGGACGACCCCACGGGTGGGGTACCGCCGGCCATTCATCTGGCGCTCGACGACGCCACCGGCGATTCGGCGATCATCGAGTACATCGACGGCAAGGCGAAGGTCTATCACGACCGCGCGTACCGCGTGATGACGAACTCGCCGACCTTCGACCAGCAGCTCGAACTGGTCAAGGCGTTCACCGGACTGGGCGGGAGCGAGCCGCTGCCCGGCTCCACCGAGGCCGCCGCCCGCTTCGCCAGGGCCAGTTACTACGCGAGCCGCCTTCCGCGACCCGCCGGACAGGTCGAGTCGATCGCGGCCATGCTGTCGGTGATCCGCAATGCCGCCCAGCCCTTCCGGATCCCGGATCCTGGCAAACCCGATGCGTCGCAGACGATCTGGCAGGTGGTGCTGGATCTGACCAGGAGGCGCTACGTCTACGAGTCGACCACCCGGCCCAATATCGTCTGGGTGGATCTGGCTGATCTCGACTTCGGTGCAGGCAGCCCGCAGCTCAAGCTCGACCTGATCGGTGAGCTCGCGGTGCAGGGTGGCATCGCGGGCAACGTCTCGCACAAGTTCGAGGACAAGGGCCCGATGACGTTCTTGTCCATGCAGCTGCTGGACCAGGTGAAGGGCTCGGCTACTCCCCGGTGAACGCAGGGGCGCGCTTGCTGAACATCGCGGTGACCGCCTCGCCGAGATCCTTGGATGGCAGGAACGCCGAATTCCACGCCGCCACATAGCGCAGGCTCTCCGAGACCCGGGCGATGCGCTGTTGGTCCAGGACGTCCTTGACGCCATGCACGGTCAGTGGTGGGTTGGCGGCGATCTCGGCGGCGGTGGCGTGCGCGGCGGCCAGCGACGCATCGGCGTCGGCGTACACATCGTTGACCAGACCGATCTTCTCGGCGCGCGCGGCATCGATGTCCTTGCCGGTCAACGCGAGTTCGCGCAGATGCCCGTCGGACACGATCAGCGGAAGGCGGGCCAGCGAGCCCACATCGGCGACGATCGCAAGCTTGACCTCACGGACCGAGAACTTGGCATCGGCGCTGGCGTAACGGATGTCGACGGCACTGATCAGATCGACCCCGCCGCCGATGCACCAGCCGTGCACCGAGGCGATGGTGGGGGTGCGGCAGTCGGCGACCGCGCTGATGGCCTGCTGCATCGTGAGGATCGTCTTGTGGAAGTCGGCCCGGGCCTTGGCGCCGGCGTCCAGGCCGGGCAGGGTGGCGCCCATCGCGGCCAGGTCCAGTCCGTAGCTGAAGTTCTTACCGGACCCGGTGAGCACGATGGCCCGGACCGCTGGGTCGGCGTCGAGGGCGGCGAACACCTCCGGCATCTCGGCCCAGAAGGCGGGCCCCATCGCGTTGCCCTTACCGGGGCCGATGAGCGTCACTCGGGCGACGTGATCGGCGATGTCCACGGTCACGGATTCGTAAGCCATGAGTGCAGGCTAATCCGGCGCGCGGATGACTAGGGGACGGGCCCACCCAGCAGCACCTCACGCACGGTGCTGCCGGTCAGGAACTGGCACACCGCGTCGGCGAGTGAGGTGGCGATCTCGACGTTGTCCGGCCCGAGGATCGACTGCTCGCCCTTGAGGATCGCGTTGACGACCGCCTTCTGGGCGGCCTCGTCGAGCTGGTTGTAGTCCGCGCACGTCATCGTCAGCGCATCGGGTGGCGCCGGGACATCCGGGACGTTCGAGCCCCGGGTGGGGAATCCCGGGATGGTGATATCGGGCAGGCCGGGGATCTGCGGCAGCCCGGGGATCACCGGGGGACGGGCGCTGGTCGTGGTGGTCAGCGGCGGACCGGGTTCGGTGGTCATCGCGACGGTGCCCTCGGTGGTGCGTCCGCAACCGGCCAGCAACCCCAGCGCGATCAGTGCGCTGCCCGCCACCATCGTCGCCCGCCTCGTCGCCTGCGTGGTCGCCCGCATCACGGCTGCTCACCGCGGATCCACTGTTGTGCGAAGGCGAGGAACGCGTCGTTCTCATGCGGTGCGGCGACCGTCACCCGAACCCCGTCCTGACCGTAGGGCCGGACCAGGAGCCGGTTGGCGGCGGCGGCGTTGGTGAAATCATCGGTGCGTCCCGGGATCACCAGCCAGACGAAGTTGGCCTGCGAGGGTGGTAGCTCGTAGCCCATCTCCCGCAGCGCCGCACTCACCCGCGCACGTTCGGCCACCACCGCGTCGGTGCGGGCCAACAGCTCGTCTGCGGCATCCAGCGAGGCGATGGCCGCGGCCTGGGAGATGGTCGTCGCGGTGAACGGCACGTACACCTTGCCCAGTGCGGTGACGATATCCGGGTCGGCGACGGCATAGCCGATGCGTAGGCCCGCCAGCCCGTAGGCCTTCGAGAAGGTTCGCAGCACAACCACATTCGGGTAACGCCTGACCAGGCCGAGGCTGTCGGGCAGCAGGCCGTCGCGGATGTACTCGACGTAGGCCTCGTCGATGACGACCAGGATGTCCGACCGGACGGCGGCCACGAAGGCCTCCAGCGCGGCGGGTTCGACGACGGTCGAGGTCGGGTTGTTCGGATTGCACACGAAGATCAACCGGGTGCGGTCCGTGACGGCGGCCAGCATGGCGTCCAGATCGTGGGTCTGGTCCTTCAACGGCACCGGTACCGGCGTGGCGCCCGCGGTGCGGATCTGCAGCGGGTAGATCTCGAAACTGCGCCACCCGAACACCACCTCGTCGCCGACGGTCGAGGTGATCTGGACGAGCTGCTGGCACAGGCTCACCGACCCGGCGCCCACCGAGATGTTCTCCGGGGCGAACGCCCCGTCGTCCAGGTGCTTGGCCAACCGATCGCGCAGATCGAGGTAACCGTTGTCGGGGTAGCGGTTGATGCCGGCCGCCGCGGCGCTGATGGCATCCAGCACGCCGGGCAGCGGACCATCGACGGTTTCGTTGCTGGCGATCTTGATGGCGCCGGGCACCGTGCGACCGGGCGTGTAGGCAGGGAGGTCGGCCAACTCGGGTCGCAGACGGGCGGTCACCCGGCCATTCTAGGGGTGCGTTTACCCGCGCTTTGCCTTCCGAGCCTCGGCCTGTGTAATCTTTGCGCTCGGCGGTTCCGGGGGTCCGGTACCCTCAGATCGTTCAGGAGGCGTGCCAGAGCGGCCGAATGGGACTCACTGCTAATGAGTTGTCCGCCTTAAAGCGGACCGGAGGTTCAAATCCTCTCGCCTCCGCCGAGTTTGACCAGCAGTACCGAATTGAATAGCACGACCAGGCGCCCGTAGCTCAACGGATAGAGCATCTGACTACGGATCAGAAGGTTAGGGGTTCGAATCCCTTCGGGCGCACCCACTCAGGATCGAGCATCGGTCCTGAACCTGTAAGCAGCCAGTCGCGCACCATCCCGGTGGCGCTGGCGATCTGCTCGATCTCACACAGATCCATCACCAGATGGCCGTGGAGTCGCTTCGAAAACGAGCTCGGCGTCATGCCGATGAACTTGGCGACGTCGCCCTTCTTGATTCCACGTGCCGAAAGCCCGATGCGAAGCCGGCCGGCCACCTGTAGGTGAAAGGCCGAGCCGTCTGGCGTCAACTCGATGACAGTGCTCATAGCCGAATACTTTAACCGGTGAGCGAATAGCTGCAAGCAGCACGGGCAGAATTTTCCCTACGCGACACGCGGGCATGAGCGAAAAACTTGGCCGGGGCACTCTGCGCGACTAGAAATGTCTCTGTGAGAAAAAACTCCACGCGCTACGACAGTGCGGGCGGCGTTGCGGAAGTCATCCGTGCCGAGCTTGCCCGACGGAAGTCGAGTCAGGGCGACCTTGCAGAGGTTCTGAGCCTGTCGCAGCCTGCAATCCACCGCCGAATGGCCGGCAAGGTTGTGTGGCGGGTTGACGAGCTCAACAAGGTCGCTGAGTACCTGGGCGTGCCCGTCGCGGAGATCATGGCGGCGTCAGCATGACCGGCGCCCTCCTGCTGGTGTCTCGCTGGCCAGGTGATGCCCGGTGAAGGGTTTCATCCCAGACCCCGGGGGATCGGGCGTCATCGCCCTCCTGACGGCCGCGGACGCTGCCTCCAGCTTCGCCCAGCGGCACCTACTCGGTATGCGTGACGCTGCGGTCATCGAGGCCGCCGACGAGGCGCTCGACCTCGACGACCGCCCTCTCGATCTCGATGACTGGGCGACTGACGCCTGGTGGCTCGAACAGCCGGCCGGGGGATCCTCGTGATTCCCGGCCGGCTATCGGTCGTTGCCGCCGCGATATCGCGCCGCGCCGTGCTGCTGGCGGCTCGGGCCGGTCACCGTGCCCTGGAGCGTCTGGCGCCGGCGTCGATCAACACCGAGCTCGCCGCCGCGATCGCGACCGGGATGTCCCGCAGCGACTACCTCGGCCCGTACTCCGTTCCGGCCAGCATCGGCGAGGCGGACATCCTCCACCACGGCTCTTACGAGTTGCGAATCTGCTTGCTGCACAATCGCGTATCGGTCGTGCCCCCCATGCGGGGTAGCTGCCCAGAATGTGACCCCGCTCCTGCCCATGAGGATGTGGCAGGAGACTGCCCGGCGGCGGTGAGCGACGGACTCGCCACCACGGCGCCCGCCGCCGGGCACCCCACAGCCAACGAACGATTCGGCAACTTCATCGCCGAAGCCTTCGCTGATGGCCGGCTGGTCCGCTGGGCCGGCGGCGCCATGCGCGAAGCCGCAGCGGCAGATCTGCGCAACGTCGGACTGATCAATCTGCTCAACGGTCCCAGAAGTTAGTAGGCCGCCACCCCCTGTCCCGGGGCGGCGGCCTCACCCACCACAACCAACCACCAGGAGAGGTCGCAGTGAGCACACCCACCATAACCAGACCCCGGCCGAAAAGGGCCGAGGCGCAACCGGAAACGCAGTGCGCGTACCGCTGCCCGGTCTGCTGGAAAGACGTCGAACGCGCCACGTATGGCTACATCGCCCTGCACTTCGACTCGGTCGACCTCGACGTGTGCCCGGCCAGCCGCGAACCGTTCACGATCGCCGAGCCCTACGTCCCCGAGGTCCCGACCCATATCCGCCGCCGGCCCCACCGCGAACGGCCAGCCTGGCACCGCCGCCGCCCCGCCTTGCGAGTCGTCGCATGACCGCCCGCATCTTCGCCGTCCTGACCGCGATCGCCCTCGGTGTCACGATGGCCGCGCTCGCCGCCTGCCAGTTCACCTGGGCCGCCGGCGCCCTGGCAGCCGCCTCCCTGGCCTCCATCGCGTGGGGACTGGCCAAGTCGACCGAGACACCCGCCGACCAGCCGGTCACCAGGATGTGGCGCGTCACACCGCCCTACGGCATCGAACGCGTCATCACCCCCGCACCGATCACCACCGAGCTCGCCTACAAGCCCGCCCAGGGCCGCACCGTCATCCGCGGCGGCCAGCAACCCGCCTGGGCGTCCCGTCACCCCGACCAACGTCCGATCTGGGACACCAACATCCACGGAGCACCTGAATGACAACCAGCACCCTCAACCGCGCACTCGTCTTCACCGAGCACGAGAACCACCTCACTACCGGCATGCCCGACCTCGTCGCCGTCGGCTACGTCAACGCACGCCGGCGCGACGGACGCGGCGAACGCGCCGGCGAACTCCTCGTAGTCCAGGGTGTCGACGTCTACATCGACAACAACGGTGGCGATGCGGCCGGATTCGGTGACATCGCAAGCTTGTTCGGCGGAAATCTGTTCGGTGGCAAGTGATATGGCCATTCATCCTGAGCCTTCCCCCATCGCCGGGAAAACGGTCGTCATCGACCTTTGTGACGGCAGGGGCGAGCGGGAGTGCCGCATCGAGGACTACTGGGACCGTGTCAATGGGGTGTCGTGGATGTTCGCCGAAGGTAACCCGGCCGCGCTGAAGTATGCGATCCGGGCAGGTATGCGCAGCGATCCGCTGCCGATGGACGACGAGGTTCTGTACGGGAAGATCGGCCCGTACGGCGAGCTGGTTCACACCAGCGAGGTTGTCGCCGTCCAGGGTGAGCTGAGTGGGGACAGCCCCACCCCGGACAGCTCGACGGCCGCGACCGCCGCCGCGGATGCATTCGTCACCCACGACCAGAATGCCGATGGCACCGCCATCACTTTCGCGATCGTTGAGGACGAGTCAGGCGACGTCTTCTGGGCACACGGGCACGTTCCCGCGACCGAGTTCATCGGCGAGATCAACCGATGGCTAACGCACACCTTGGACGAGGATGAAGTACTACGCCTAGACCTGCCGATCGACCATCTGTGGGCCAAGTTCGATGACGAGCATCGTGACCGATTCAAACTGGTCGACAAGCCGTGGCTCGGCACCAAAGAGCAGGCGGATCAGGTTTTTCCCGTAACCAGGCTGCTGCTCTGATGGCCGCCCCCAACACGGTGGATGTCTACGTCACCGCGGTGAGCGTCACCGAGATCTTCGCCGACCCCACATATCAACGGATCTGCGATATCGCCCGCGCCCGAAAGATGGCCGGCACCTGGGACCGCCGCCTGGCCGGCATCCTCGAAATCTCCGACCGCGGCGAGGACCACACCCCGCGCTACGCCGTCCTCGACGGACAGCACCGATGGGCCGCCGCCAAGTGCCTCGCCCAACCGCCCACGCTGGTCGCCAACGTCCACACCGGCCTCACTCTGGCCGAAGAAGCAGCCCTGTTCGACAAGCTCAACCGCCAACGCAAACAGACCTCGCCCTGGGACCACTGGCGCGCCCGCCGCACCTCCGGTGACCCGCTCGTGCTCTCGATCGAGCAGGCCGCCACCGAGCTCGGCTTCGACGTCGGCGAACGCGCATCCAAAGACGGCACCCTGTGCTGCATCTCCACCCTGGAGAAGATCGCCGCGTCCGCCGGCGGGATCGACCTGCTGCGCTCCACCCTCACCATGCTCCGATCCGCCTGGGGCCACCAGCGCACCGCCTACGAGGCCCCGATCGTGCACGGCATGGCCATGGTGCTCTACACCTTCGCCGACCGCCTCGACGCCGACACCCTGCTGCGCGGACTCAGCGAGACACCGCCCGCCCGGATCCGCCTCCAGGCCCAAACCCTGCGAGACGCCGGCACTGTCGGATCCATCGCCAAGCTGACCGCGATCGCCATCGCCAACCAGCACCGCCGCCGACCCGCCCTCACCTGGCCGACCAGTTGGAAAGGCGCACTGCCGGCCGCGCCGAAAGACAAACCGCACACCTGGGGCAGGTCTACCCAGCCTGGGAAGCCACCGGCCCCGGCGCGTTCATCAATCCCGGCGCTACCCAACGATCCGACCCCACCAGTCCCGCACCCGACACCCGCCGCACCCGCACTCGAAACGGTCGGCCAGCCAGCCGCCCCCGCATCCATCACCGTGCCCGCCGGCACACCGCCCCCTGCATGGGCCGCAGGCGACCACGACGCAGCCATCGCCGAGATGGAAGGCCGCACCGTCGCCGAAGTCGCCGACGCACTCAGCATCCCCGAACGCACCGTCCGACGCATCGCCGCCGACCTCGGCGTCGAACTTTCCTAAAGACAGATCCGGCCGAGAGATACAGGAGATCCCAAGTGGCCAAAGAACTCACCATCGAACGATGCCCACCTACGACGAGCTCGGCCGTCTGCACCGTGCCGCGTTCGGCGATGGCTACGCCTACCAGGTCTTCGCGCCGGCCGCGCAACACGTCAACATCCACCAGAACGCCCTGCATCTCTGGGGCCGCGCTGACGGCCCGCCATGCCTGCCCGAGTTCGGACTATTCGGGACCATCTGATGGATGAAAACACCGTCAAGGACGCCTTGACACCTAAACGTGCAGGTCGGGTGACCGAGACATCGGAGTTCGCCGCGTTCACCCGCCGGATCGTGCGGGCCTACGCACGCCGCGTCGGTGACGGCGACGTCGAAGCGCTGCCCGAGCTCCTGGCCCTCGCCGGCGAGGTCGACGCCGCGATCGCCAAGTCGGTGGACGGCCTCCGCAACGCCGGCTACTCATGGGCTGAAATCGCCACTCGGCTCGGCACCACCCGACAAGCCGCACAACAACGATTCGGCCGGGCCGCGTCATGACCGCGGCGACAGCGACGGGCGCCGCGGCGATCACCTCCGCGCTGACCAAGGACGGACCGCGGCGAACCATCGTCCGAGTGCTGCCCCATCCCAGCTACGAGGGAGCCTTCTACGTCGAGGACTGGCAGCAACGAGACGGCTACGCCCAGTTCACCGTTCCCCCTGACCATCCAATCGCGATCCACCTCAAGCCGCACCGCGAACAGGCCATGCTCGCGGTGGCGTCCACAGCAGAGGTTGAGTGGGTCGTCCGGTCGATCTCGTGGGCACGCTGGACCGGCGTATGTCAGGTGTCTTTGACGTCACGCGCGAACTGGGCCAAGGAATCCCTCCTCTCTGATGAGTACCTGGAGTGGATGGGGGTTGTGTCGTGACCGGCTTGAGGGTCGCGCGTCGACGACGTCGACCCGCTCACCGGCGCCCGCTTTCCGAACTCGTGGCCGAGGCCCGCGCCGAACTGAACGTCAACCCGACGATCACGGTCTACGACATCGGGCCTGACGGGCAGGAGTGCCGCCGCCGCCCGGCCAACCCCTTTGCCAGATTGACGTTCGCCTTCTCTCAGATGGTCGACGCGGCGATGCGGTTTCAGCCCCGCTTCGAAGCTCTCGCAGTAGCCGCCATCGAGAAGAATCGGGTTTGGCGGTGACCGCCTGGTGGAGCTGGGGCCTCACGGTGGTCGGAGTGCTCGGCATATACCTGACGACCCGCAAGCTGTGGGCCGGCTACGTCGTGGGCTTGGCCGCACAGGTCCTCTGGATCGCCTACGCGATCGCCACCCGGCAGTGGGGATTCATCGCCAGCGCATTCGCATACGGATCGGTGTACGCACTCGGCTGGTACCGCTGGACCCGGCCTGATCGGACCAATGGATCCACATGACGGATCCGAAGATCCGCGTGCTGTTCTCCGAGGCGCAGATTAAATCATTCGGCCGCTGCGCCGGCTGCGGATGGCACCCCCCGACACAAGGGCACCACCCGAAGTGCCCACAACCCCCTGAGTCGAAATAGGAGATCGCGCAACATGTCCCGCATCCCAAGACTCGACGACTGTAAGTACTACACCACGCGCACCGATGACGGAAAATTCATCGGCCGCGTCAAGCAGTTTCCCGACCTGCACACCCGACCCAAAGCGCTCGCCCTGGACGCCCGCGACGACATCGTCACCATGACCCGGGACAAGCTCGCCCGACTCGACGACGCCGCCATGGGCCACCAAGCCGCGACCGGGTCGAGGTAGCGCGCGGTGGAGAAGCCATCACCAGCGTTGAAACGCAAAGCATTCGCCCTCTTCGGTGAGGGCGGTGTCGGCCGCAAGGAAGACCGATCAGCACGGCTAGCGGTCTGCGAGTTCGTCACATGGCGAACCATCGGATCCACCGACGACCTCACGGCCGCCGACTTCGCCGCGGTGGTCAACACGCTGGAGTACTGGAAGTCCTGCGGCGAAATCGAATACAGATGCCGGCGAGTGGCCGGCGGGATCCAGGAGGTCTCCACGTCATGAACCCCGAGCAACGCCGCCGGTGGGTACGCCTCGTGCTCCGCTACGACCGATCGGTACTCACCGGTGCCCAGAAAACCGTCCTGATCGCTCTGGAGCTCTACGCCGACTACCGCGACGGCACCAATGCCTACCCGGGCGAGGAAAACCTCGCTGCGGACACAGGACTCACGGCCCGGGCAGTGCGCGACGCGATGAAGCGCGGCCGCGATCTTGGGCTCATTGTGCGCACCGCACTGGAGAACCCGAAGGCTGGACGCGCCGCGGTCTACCGCCTCGCGATGCCCGCCACCACCGGAACAACGGTTCCTGTGGATAACTCCACCACCGGAACGACGGTTCCTGTGAATGAACCCACCACCGGAACAACGGTTCCTGTGGATAACTCCACCACCGGAACAGCCACGCGCCACCACCGGAACAGCCACGTCGCCACCACCGGAACGGCGGTTCCTCCCACCCTCCCTGCACCCTCCAATCACCAACTGTTGGTGAGTGAGTCGGGTACGTCACCAGCCGAGCTGCTCGCGGACACACACACCGATCGAGCTCCATCGAGATTCTGCGACCTGCACCCGCAAGGCACACGCCAGCCGTGTGGCCAATGCGCAAACGCCCGAACGGCTTTCAACGCCTGGCAAGCCGACCGCGCCGCCGCCGACGTGGCGATCGCTGCCGCCGAGGACCGCGAACGTCAGATCCGCCGGCAGCTCATCAACGCCTGCCACGCCGCCGGCGGTCCCTGCGACGACTTCGGCCGCCTCGACGACCTCACCCCGTGCACGCACCCCGGCGTTCCCAGGATCGAACATGCCAGCTGAACCGCTCGACGACGACCGCGACGACATCCCGCCGTACTTCGGGCCCGGACGCCGCAAGACTCCGGCCAAGGGCCCAGTCGACGCGGCCTACGCCGACAGCCGCATCGACGAACAGTGCCCCGACTGCCAGGCACCCGCGTTCTCGTTCTGCCAGCACGGCACCTGGCGGCCCGGAGGCACACCCCGAATCACACCCTGCGGCGGCCGGAGAACCCGATGAACACACCGATCTACGACCAACTCGCGACCGACATGCCCACCCAACCGGCGTGCGCGACGTGTGGCGACTACGCGCTCACCGAGAGCATCCGCGAGCTGCTATTCAAGCTCACCCTCGACTATGGCGTCGCCGTCGCGACGTCCATGGTCTCCCTCGACTTCACCGAGGTCATCCAACTCGAAACCACGATCCGAACCATCATCGACACAATCGGGACATCCCGGCGGAGGACGCACTAGATGAACGCCCAACACGCACACATCAACCCGCCCGCCCGCCCGCCCCGCAGGCAGACCGCCGTCGACCTACTGCTGGCCACCAATGCATTGCAGGAGGCGATCCATAAACTCACCGAGCCAACCCCGAGCTACGTCAACAACGTCTACCTGGAAATCCCGGGCCTCTACGCCCAGCTGTGGCAAGCGATGAGCACCTACCGCAACGAGGCCGCCAGCAGCACCGCACGATCACGCCCACCCGTTCTGATCGAGGGCCTGGAGGTCAAGCGCCGACTCGACATCTTCATCGACTCCCTGCCCTGCGGCTGCGCCGGCACCACCTACAACCAACTCGCCGCCCTCGCCAGCCGCGCCTGGGAAGTCGAGGACATACGCCAAATCCAATGGATAACACGGAAACTCGGACGATTCGCGGAAGACATTGAACGACTGATCAACCAGTACCACGTCAAAGAGATCACAGTCCCGTGCCCCGCCTGCGGAGTCGAATACGTCGAACGCCTCGACGGCGGCAACAACATCGTCTACTCCTACGCCCTGCAAGCCTCCGCCGAATACGGCTGCACCTGCCAGAACTGCGGATACCACTGGGCACCAAACCAACTCATGGAGCTCGCCACCGACGCCAACCTCCCAGCGCCGCAGGGAGTCACCCGATGACCATCAAATCGCATCCCTCGGCGCTGCCGGTCGTCAAGTCCTACTGGTACTGCTCAGGAGTCGAGGGTGAACCTGCCGAGTTGATCATGCAGGAGGTCGTGGCCGATGCAGGCGAATGACGAAAGGCCGTTGTCGGAGATCCTCGACGAGCTGGAGCGGCGAGTCGCCGCACGGTTCATCGAGAAGCGGTGCAGCGAATCGGAGACCTCGGAAACCGCCCTGGCATTCGACTGGACCGCCGAGTGGCTCAACCCGACCGCGACCGCGCTCGCCGGCCAGACGCTCGAAATCAGCACCGTCGGGAAACCACTGCCCCCGCCCTTACAGTTTCCACGGCCACAGTGGATCACCTACCCCAACCGCCGCGTCGTCATCCTGATCACGTGTGACCGAGCGCTTGACCTGTGGGATGACCTCACGCTCGAACAGCGGGCGCAGATCGCGTTCCTGTTGGAGCACGGCGGCCGAGAGCGCATCGCATGACACGCCGCCTCCAACCGCGCTACTTGCCGACCTGGGGAATCTCGTGCACACTGTCCCGCATCGGTGAGCCATGCCCGGACTCGGGTGGCTCAGACCGATGACATGGGGCCAGGGATCCAACATCCCCAGCCGGATCAAGGATCAAGTTCGCCGGCGAGACAAGACCTGCCGTCTCCAGTACCCCGGCATCTGCACCGGCCGTATCGACGAGTTCGATCACCCCGACGGCCTCGCTGCCCAAGGCCAGCAGCGCACCACCGTTCGCAACGCCTCCGAAGTCCAAGGCGTCTGCGAACCGTGCCACGACCACAAGACCGAGCTGCAACGCCAGGCCGGCATCGCCAATGCCATCGCCACACGCGGCTCACTGTCCAAGCGATACCGCGACCACGAACCACACCCAGGAGACCTCTGATGGCACACAGCACCCCGGCCACCTTCGCCGACATCGAGAACCGCTTCTCATTCCACCCGGCCACCACTGACGAGACCAAGGCCAAGCACGAGCAGGTACGCGAACTGCACAAGGCCGTAGCCCACCAGCTCGACGACATGATGCCGCCCTCACGCGAGAAGTCCTTGGCTATGACCAAGCTCGAAGAGTCGATGTTCTGGGCCAACGCCTCCATCGCGCGAGGATGACTTCGCATCAGACCCCGAGCACATCGCCGTCCGTGACCATATCGACTGCGCCGACATCGCAGACGGAGCCTGATCGCAAGTGAGAGAATCGGATGTGCCGTTCGTTCAGGCCGAGGTTCGGATCATCTACGGCATGGATGAGCATGGCCAGCAGATCATCACGACGACCTACACGGCCGACGGCCAGGACGATGCAGTGCCGGACTACTTCACCGGCCTGACCATGTTCGAGGTCGGCAAGATCGACTTCCTGCGCCGCCACCGCGTGCTGCAAGCCTTCGACGACTGACTGGGGTGGGGGTACCCCCCTCGACCCCCTCCAAGCCCGAGATGCCATAGCACTCGCGCAGCTGCGTGCGAGAGATCCACGAGTTCGTTTTTCGTTGGGCACTACAGCAATCCACGGAATGTGATCTCGGCGGGCACTGAAAAAGCTTCCTGCAGAGACGAACACAGGCTGTCAAACACCCCGTCAGAGCGCGACCCGATCCCGTTTTTCACCCGGCGAGCGGCCGGGAAACGGATGGTTCCAGGAGGGCCAACCGCATGACCGAAGACACCACCCCGAAGCGGATCCCGCCGCCAGACGACCTCGCGCGCGACGGCCGCAAGGACGGCCCCGGCCGCCGGCTGTGGAAGTCGATCGCCGGATCCGGCCAGTACGTGCTGCGGCCCGACGAACTGCGGATCCTGCACGCCGCGTGCCGGTGCGACGACGCGATCGCCGAGCTGCGCCGCAAAAAGGCCGAGCTGGAGAACAACCCGCAGTACGAGGACATGCTCGTGAAGGGCTCGATGGGCCAGCGCATCGAGAATCCGCTGCGCGCGGCCGCACGCAAGATCACCGACGAGATCCGCGCCCAGGACTCCGCCCTCACCGGGCACCTCGGCAAGCTCAAGCTGCCCGACCTCGACGTCTCGGCCGGCGATTCGTCGCCGGGACAACCGCGGTCGGTCGGTGCACGAGCTGCGGCCAACTCACGCTGGGGCAAGACCGGATGACGACGGCCATCGTTGCGCACACCAAGGCCCGCGCCGAGCAGCTGGCCCACGATCTTGGCATCGAGGACGCAATCATCCTGAGCTCGCGCAACGCGGCCACGTTGGAAGGCCTGCGCGCCGAGCGATGGCTCGTCGACGCAGCCGTGCCGATCAGCGACGCTGCCCTGCAGGTGATCTTCGGGACTGCGTTGAAGATGCCGAACGGCGGCGCGATCGTCCGGTACGTGAACTCCGTCGCGCCACACGGCTACCCCGGGCGATAGATGGCGCGCGCTGTCTCGGCGGCCGGGCCGGCGCTGATCAAGCAGCACGACTACTCGCACATCATCCGCTGGTACCGCGAGACCCTGCCGAAGGTCTCGCCTCCGAAACCGACGCGCTGGGAGCCTGTGCGGATCGGCCCCACATGGGACTGGAATCCACAGCGCGGCTGGCTGTTCCCCGAGCACTCGATGGGCTGGGAGCTACTCGGCTGGACCGGGTACTGGCTACGGGACGGCCGCGGCCAGGACTGGCAATGGACCGCCGAGCAGGCCCGATTCTTCCTCTGGTATCACTCGCTCGACGAGACCGGCCGGCTGCTCTACCGGACCGCGGTGCTGCAGCGCATGAAAGGCCACGGCAAAGATCCGCTGGCATGCGGCGAAGCCTGCGCCCACGCCTTCGGCCCGATCCAGTTCGACGACTGGGACGACGACGGACAGCCGATCGGCCGCGAAGTCGATTCGGCCTGGGTCCAGATCACCGCGGTGTCGAAGTCCCAGACCGCCAACACCATGAAGCTGTTCCCGGTCATGCTCTCGGCCGAGGCCCGCCAGCACTTCGGGATCCAAATTGGCCGCGACAACGTCTGGGGACTGGGGGACACCCGCCAGATCCAAGCCTCGAGCTCGAACTATCTGGCCCTGGAGGGCAACCGGGTCACCGAGGCCATCCGCAACGAACCGCAGAACTGGAACGGCTCGAATCAAGGCCACGAGCTCGCCGGCACTATCGACGGCAACTCCACCAAGATCCCCGGAGGCCAGGGCCGCATTCTCGACATCGAGAACGCGTTCCGCCCCGGCGACGACAGCGTTGCCGAACGGGTGCGCCACGCGTGGGAGGCCACTCAGGCCACCGCCGACCGTGCGGCCACCAAACGGGCGTTCGGCATGCTGTTCGACAGCCTGGAAGCGCACCCCGAGGCACCGCTGACCGCCGAAGCTGCCCCCGAGGTCCTCGAATCGGTGCGCGGTGACTCGCACTGGCTCGACATCCCGGCCATGGTCGAGTCGATCGTCAACGGCTCGAACTCGCCGAGTGAGTCCCGGCGGAAGTGGTACAACCAGACGATCGCCGCGGCCGACGCGTGGACCACCGCCCAGGAGTTCGATCCCTGCTACCGAGATGAGCACCCCGCCAAGGGCGAAGCCATCCTGATGTTCGGCGACGGGTCGAAGTCCGACGACACCACCGCGATCTTCGGGGTGCGGATCTCTGATGGCATGGCGTTCCCGATCGACATCTGGACACCAAGGACGTACAAGGAAAACGGCCGCGAGTACAACATCCCGATCGACCGCGCCGCCGTCGACCGCAAAGCGCGCCAGTACCTCGACGACTACGACGTCTGGGGATTCTGGTGGGACCCGTCGGATGCCCGTGACGACGAGACCGGCGAACGGTACTGGGAACCGTACTGCGACGGATGGGCCCAGGACTACGGCCCGCAGCTGCGCCGGCTGCCTGCGGTGAAAACCGGCATGGCTCAGCACCACGTCATCTGGGACATGCGAAACGCGCAGCACCTCAAAGCATTTACTGAGGCTGCCGAGCGCACGGTCAGCGACTTGAAAGACAAGCTGATGTTCCACAACTGCCCACCGCCGTCCAAACCCGGGCTCGGCGTCCTGGCCCGCCAGCACGTGCTGAACATGCGCCGGCGGCCCAACAAATTCGGGATCAGCGTCGGCAAGGAACACCGCGAATCGCGAAAGAAGATCGACGCCGGCGTCTGCATGATCGGTGTCCGCATGATGTGGCACTACTTCAACGGCCAAGAGCAACGCGGCCGCGAACCTGGCGACGGATCGGTAACAACATTCGGATGGTGAAGGGAGATAACGCGTGACCGCGATGCTCACCCCGGCGACGACTCCCTTGGCGGATGGCGTGCAACCGGTGCTGTTCGCACCCAACCTCACGGACGCCGAGCTCAACGAGTCCGAGAAGCACATGATGACCAAGCTGATGGCCCAGCTCATGGACCCGAAGTATCAGCAGGAGATGAAACTCTCCGAGCTCTACTACCAGGGCCTGAATATCGTTCCCTCGCTGGGGATCTCGATACCGCCGGAGCTGGAGCCCCTTCGTGCGGTCCTTGGCTGGTGCGCCGCCGGCGTCGACGCCCGCTCCGAACGGCTCAACGTCATGGGTTTTCGGATGCCCGGACAGACCGAGATTGACTCGACGGTCCAGGAATTCTGGCAGAAGAACAACCTCGACGCCGAATCCGGCCTTGCCCATGACGGTGCGCAGATCTTTGGCCGTGCCTACGGTGTCGCCGGCCCTCGGCCCGGTGGCGGTGCGCCGCTGATCACCATCGAGTCGCCGCTGAACATGATCGGGTCCTGGGATCCGCGGACCCGATCACTGTCGGCCACCGTGCAGACCTACATGGACCTCGACCCCGCCTCGGATACCTACAACCAGCAGCTCGCGACGCTGATGCACCGCAACTCGACGATCGACATGCGCCGAGACCCCGAAAAAGGCTGGATCGTCCAGGACCGCAACGACCACAACCAGAACCTCGTGCCCGCAGTCCAATTCGCGCCACGGGCCACCCTGAACAACCGTCTCGGGCGATCCGAGATGGGTGTGATGTGGCGCAACACCCAGGACCGGGCCTGCCGAAACCTGGTCCGCATGGAGGTCACCGGCGAGTTCTACGCCACCATGAAGACGTTCCTACTCGGTGTCACCGAAGAATCGTTCAAAAAGCCCGACGGCAGCAAGGCGACGGCCTGGGAAACGTTCATCGGCCGCATCTCCACCCTGGCCGCCGACAAGTTCGGCAACCTGCCCAAGGTCGAGACCGTTCCGGGCCAATCACCCGACGGATTCGTCACCGCGCTCAACCTCGACCAGGCCATCATGGCCGGCCACACCGGCCTGGCCCCGCAGTACCTCGGCATCTTCTCCGACGGCAACCCCGCCTCCGCTGATGCCATCCGGATGTCGGACTTCCGCCTCAAGGTGATCGCCGATCGCCTGTCGGTGTCGCTGGGCAACGAGTGGGAAACGCTGATGCGCATCGCCCTGGTGCTCGCCGGCGAATCCGGGACCGGCGTCGAGCAGCTCGAAACCGACTGGGCCTACACCGGCATCCCGACCCCCTACGCCGACACCGAATCCATGGCCCGCCAGGCAGAGGCCCGCATGGTCGCGCCGACCTCGGACGACGTGCTCGCCCGGGCCGGCTGGACACCGGTGCAGCGCAAGCGACTGGCCGCCGAGCGAGAGAAGTTCGACGGCCTGGCCAACCTCGACAACGCCCTCGACGGACTCAACAACCGGGGCGGCGAGACCGCCCCCGCCGGCGGACAGGCCGGCGACGGCGCCCAACCCAAGGCGCTTGCGGCGCTGGCCGCCAAGCGATCCACCGATGGCGCCACCGCCGGCTAGACGCCAGTCCGCGCGCAACAGCGCGGTCGTCGCCCTGGCGCAACGCCAGCTGGCCGCACTGTGGCCACGCGTCGACTGGAGCTCTCCGAATGCCCCCGCCGCGGTGCAAACCATCTACCGCGCCATCACTACCCGCTACGGCCAGTCCGCGGCCGCCGTCTCCGCCCGTTTCTACGACCAGCTGCGCACCGAGCACAACCTGCCAAGCCGCTATCGTGCGGCGCCGGCCGCGCCGGTACCCGACGAGCAGGTCTCCAGCATCGTCGAGTCCGCCTTCCGCGGGCACGTCCGCGTCGACGTCCTCGACGATGACGAACTGCCGGCCGATCTGACCACCAGCGAACTGCCCGTCGACCAACGGGTGCAGACCCGCCTCGAACAGTCGCTGTCGCGACTGGTGCTGCAACCGGGACGCGACACCGTCGCCGACAACGCCGCCCAGGACCCGGCCAAGCCACGCTGGATCCGGGTACCGACGGGGGAGCGCACCTGCGCGTTCTGCGTCATGCTCGCTTCGCGTGACGTCGCGGTGATCCGCGGCCGGCACATCGACATGACCTACCGGTCATCGCAGAGCGCCGGCATCGACGGCAGCTCGATGTTCAACACGTATCACAAGGGCTGCGATTGCGTTGCGGTGCCGGTGTTTCCGGACGACTCGCTGGAAGATCTCAGCCCGAACATCGGCGACTACAAAGACGTCTACAACAAGGCGACCGCGGCGGCCGGCACCCACAGCGACACGAAGAAGATCCTGCGCGAGATGCGCCGCATCCTCAACAGCGAGCAGCCGACACCCGCGCCGGCGCCGCGGCCGGATCCGCCGATCGTCGAACCGCCGCCGGTCGACCTCGACATTCCGGATCGTGGGGCCGACCGTGACCAGCTGCCCGACGCGCCGGCGGTGGCGGATCCGCTGCCCGGCGTGCGCCGCAAGGCCGACCTCGCCCCGGATCCGGTTGCCGACCTGGCTGCCACCAACCCGAACTTCCGCGCCGGCGAAGAATGGCAGATCAACTGCACCCGGTGTGCGACCACGATCGAACTGCGCGCCCGCGGCTACGACGTGACCGCACGGCCGCGACCCCGCACCGCCGCCGATGCCGGCTACACCCACATCCTGGAGCGCTGGCTCTCACCAGATGGCAGCACCGCCGGATCCGGACCCGGCGCCATGTCCACACGCGCCGCAGCCCCCGCCGGGGAGGCCCTCGGTGCCGGCACCGGTACCCGGATGTGGGACTGGCTGCCCGCCGGCCGCAAGGCCGCCAGGAAGGCCGCCGACGACGCCGTATCGCAATGGGGCGACGGTGCACGCGGGTACATCACCGTCGAGTGGCAAGGCCGGCGCTCGGCGCACATCTTCAACGTCGCCAACCGCGGCGGCAAAGTCGTCTACACCGACGGCCAGAGCAACGAGGTCGACGCCAGCGGCCACTGGGACCGCATCACCACCGGCGACAAAGCGTGCCGCATCGTGCGCACCGACGACCTCACACCCACCGCTCGGGTCATGGAGTGGGTGCGCGAGCTCACCGACACCGACGTCGAGCTCGCGGCCAACAAGGCCCGCATGCTGGCCCGCACCGCGGTGCGCACCAGCCCGGCCAGTGACATCCCGATAGCGCCCGTCATCGCCGCGGTGGCCGGCAGTGACGGAGGTGGGGGCGTCGACCGTAGCCAGGTCCGACGCGGGCTGCGCCAGCACGAGCTCGACACCGCCGACCGGCTCGCCCGCCGCGGGCACATGGTGGCCTTCATCGCCGCGACCGGCGCCGGCCGCAGCGCCGACGCCACGATCGACGGCGAGACCTGGGAACTCAAGGCGATCACCGGCGCGAGCGAGGACGCGATCGCGCGCAACCTGCGCACCGCGGCCAAGCAGGCCGACGCGGTAGTCCTGGACGTCACCGACTCATCGCTGAGCGAGGATCGGATAAAGGTCCTGGTCGCCCACTACGGACGGCGATACAATCTGCAGCAAGTGCGGGTGATCCGCGGAAACGCCGGCGGAATGGATTGGAGGTGGAGCAATGGCGATCGTCAATAACGACTACATCGAGGTCAACGGCCCGAACTCGTTGGCCGAGCTGCTCACCACTCTCGACCCGTCCGGCGCCTCCCAGATCAGGCCCGGCGGCGATCTGGCCATCCTGGAGTTCAACGACGACGTCTACGCCCTGATCCAATACGACGCCGTCGACGCCGACACCTGGCCCTACATGATCACCGTGCAGGCCCGCAACGGCGACCCGACGCCAGTCCGACTCGCCGCGCAACGACTCACCGAGCTCGTGCGCACAGCCGGCTGGACGTTCCGCATGACCTCCGACGCCGACGACATCCTGATTGAACCGACCGTCGCGGTGACAGCCCGATGATCACCTTCGAGCAGGCCCGCCAGGTGGTCGCCACCTCGTCGTCGGTCATCCGATTCTTCGGCCCCGGATACACCGTCGCCGACTACGGCTGGGAGAACACCGACGTGTTCGTCATCGCCGTAGCCGGCGCCAACGGGCCCATCTTCGATGCGCCCGATCTACTCGTCGACAAGCGCACCGGCGAGCTGCAAGAGATCTTCGGCATGCTCGGACGCGACCCCGCGCCCGACCTCGTGCCGATCGGCGACGTACCCGACTAACCGGTAAGTCGCGCAACCCATTTCAGAGCCGTTCCCAAGTTGGGAGCGGCTTTTTTGATGCCCAGGAGGCAACCCGTGACCAGTCCTGCCCCGACCCCCAACTCGATGCCCGGCGCCCAGCCCAGCGGCCCCGCACCCGCCGCGCCAGCGGCAGGACCGACCCCGGCCGCACCCGCAGCGCCGGCGGCACCCGCGGCGCCGACCGCTCCGGCCACGCCCGACGCACCCAAGCCGCCGTGGGAGGCCAACGGCGAGACGTTCGACCCAGAGCGGGCCTGGAGCCTGATCCAGAACGTGCGCAGCGAGAACGCCGACCTCAAGGGCAAACTGACTGCCGCACAACCAGTTCTGGACGCCGCCGAGCAGCAGCGACGCGCCGAACAGGGTGAACTCGACACCACACGCGAGGACCTCACCAAGGCCACCAAGCGCGGCGACACCTGGCGCGATCGCGCGATCGCCGCCGAGGCCCGCGAGATGGTCACCGGCCGGTTCATCGACGCCGACGCCGCCCTGGCGCTCATCGGAGACCTATCCGGCTACGCCACCGAGGACGGTGTCGACACCGCCAAGCTCCAACAGCGACTCGACCAGCTCGCCACCGACAAGCCGGCACTGGTCGCCGCCCCTGCCCCGCAGGGGTTCAAACCCAATCGTGGTCAAGGCCAGTCAGGTACCGGGCCTCTGACAACCGCACAGGTCGCCGCACACGCGGATTCCCAGCAGGACTGGAAGGCCGCCGGCACCGCCAAAGCACAGCAACTCATCGAGCTGCGAAAGTAGCTCTCACCGAAAGGAATCCCCATGGGTACCGTTTCCGGACTGGGCACCACCTACAACCTGCCCAACTACACCGGCCGTCTGTTCACCGTCGCACCCTCGGACACCCCGCTGCTATCCCTCATCGGCGGCCTGGGCAACGGCAAGCGCACCGACAGCACCGAATTCGAGTGGCAGACCGAGGACCTGGAGTCCACCAGCGCCAACAACTCCCGCACGGAAGGCGCGCCCGCGCCGACCGCCAGCGAGGTGTCCCGCTCGAACGTCACCAACGTCGTCGAGATCCACCAGGAAGCCGTCGAGGTCTCCTACACCAAGCAGGCCGCCACCGGCATCCACAACGGCATCAACTCCAGCGACGGATCCAACCCCGTCGTCGACGAGCTGTCCCACCAGATCGACCTCAAGCTGCGCAAGATTGGCGTCGACATCGAGAAGTCGTTCCTGGCCGGCGTCTACGCCAAGCCGGCCAACAACGCCACCGCGCGCCAGACCCGCGGCGTGCTGACCGCCGCATCGACCAACGTGTTCGCCAACGGCGGCACCGGCCGCGCCATCAGCAAGAGCATCCTGGACAACGCCCTGGCGGCGATGTTCGGCAACGGCGCCCCGCTGTCCAACGACACCACGGTGCTCATGGTCGGCCCGGGCCAGAAGGTCAAGCTGTCCGACCTCTACGGGCAGACCCCGCTCAACGCGCCGGTGCAGTCACGCAACATCGGCGGCTACAGCCTGCAGAGCATCGTCACCGACTTCGGTGAGTTCGGCATCGTGCTCAACCGCTGGTTCCCCGCCGGCGGCATCGGCATCATCGACCTCTCGGTGCTCAAGCCGGTGTTCCTGGAGATCCCGGGCAAGGGCGTGATGTTCGCCGAACCGCTGGCCAAGACCGGCGCCTCGGAGAAGTACCAGCTCTACGGCGAGGTCGGTCTCGAATACGGCCCCGAGCAGTACCACGGCTGGATCAAGGACCTCACCTAAGCCACCGCCCCCCCTGATAGGCCCGGAACACCGCCGGCCGGGACCGAACCGCATGAGCGGGTTAACGCCGCTAGGTGGCCCCACGTCGACCCCCCTGACCTCCCCCGGCAGGGGGGTCGACCTGTGAGCAATCCAATCGGATCCGACTGACGTACAAGGAGTTTCACCATGGCAAAGTTCCGCGCCAACAAGGGATACCACTTCTCCAAGGATGGCACCGAGGCCACCACCTGGGCGAAGTTCGAAAAGGTGCCCGGCAGTGACCCGGTGGTCTACGAATACGAGACCACCAAGGCATCGTCGGTGACCGCGCTGCGCAAGCTCATCGACGGCGACGTCGAGGGCTACGCCGACATCACCGAGGTCGAAGAGAAGCCCAAGCGCACCGCCGGCGGCCAGACCGGCGGCGCGCAGAGCGCCGGCGCCCAGACCGCAGGCAAGGACACCAGCCCCACCCCGGGCGCCGACGCCGGCACCGGTACTGCCGGCGCTGGCACCGCCGACGGTGGCCAGGCTGCCGCCGGCGCGGGCAAGGACGCGACCGGAGCCCAGAGCAGCTCCTGATGCCTCTGCCCGACAGCTACGCCACCGCCCCACAGCTGGTGACGTACTGGAAGCCACTGAGCGCGACCGAGCAGGCACGGGCAACCGCCCTGCTCGGCCGCGCGGCCACCCTGATCAACGAGATCCCCGGCGCCGCCGATGAGAACGGCGAGCCGGCGTTCTCGGTGAAAGCCTGCGAACACGTCTCGCTGGACATGGTCAAGCGCGCCATGCTCAGCCGCGGCGACGGTGTCATCGAACACAACGCCGAGATGCTCGGCATGTCGGGCACCGACAAGTTCGTCAATCCGGTGGGCAACCTGTACCTCACCCGCGACGAGATCGCCCGGCTCAAAGACACCATGGCGGCCGGCCGATCCACTCAGCTGTTCTCGCTGACACCGACCTCCAACGCCCGGGTGCCAGGGCACCCGTGGAACTACCAGAACTCCAGCCAGGTCGACTGATGCCGTTCCCGCTGGATCCACAAGGCGCAGGCGAAGTGATCCCGCAGCGCGACAACGGGTCTGACGGCAACCCGGTATGGCAGGACCTACCGGAAACCCGCATCGTGATCGCGCTGGACAAGCCGGTACTCGTCGACGGCAAAGGCTCCCGCTACACCCAGTCCGGATCCGTCGCCGTGCCGCGCGGCTACGACCTCAAGCACGGTGACCGGATCCCGTTCGACGGTGCGTACCTGACCGTCTTCGGCCGGCCCCAAGGCAATCACGACCATCCGGTCACCGGTGATGACTTCGGCTGGGTGATCTTCGCAGTGCAGGCAGGGGGATAGACCCATGGACGCCTACGTCTACCCGTATCCGAATCCCGCACTGACAGAACGGATGAAGTCCGCCCAGATGCGGTCCATTCTCTATGAGATCGTCGAGCACGGCCAGGCGCTCTACCGCGAAGAGGTCGCCCGCGACACCGGCCGGCTGGCCACCATGGCCCACCCGTCCACCGAGATCGGCGGGGTCCTCAATGACCGCTACATCGGCGTGCTCACCGTTGGACCGATCGAGTACGTGCTGCCACACAACTTCGGCAGCGGCCGCAGCGAAGGCGTCACCGCCGGCGAGAACTGGGTGCACGGAGCCCAGGCCGGCGAGCACGAACTCAACCGTGTCCTGGAGCTGCTGACCCTCGTGGAGTTCCTGTGAGCATCACCTTTCCGGACTGGTGGCAGGGCGGCTACCCCAACATCGAGAACCTGCTCAAAGGGTTCCTGGCCCCCCGCCTGGGCCCCGACATCGAACCGACCTACTGGCTGCCCCCACCGGACAAGTACCAGGCTCACCTGCAGGCGGGCAAGGGTTATCTGCGGATCTACCGCACCGGCGGCCGCATCAACCGCGAACAGAAGCGCGACGAGCCCAAAGTCCAGTTCGCCGCGCTGACCCCCTCACGCGACGACTCGTGGGAACTGTGCGAAATCATCCGCCAGATCGGCGAAGAGTTCGACAAGGCCGCGGTCGTTCCCGGCACCCCGCACCAACTGCACTGCACCGGTGAAGTCATCGGCCCGCAGCTGATACCCGAGCTGTTGCAGGACAGCAGGCTCGTGCCCGTCACCTTGGAGTTCCACACCTGGAAGCCAAGGGATTTCAAGTACCGCCAGGCCCTCGGCCTCTAAACGAAAGGCACACACCATGTCAGGAATCGCCGAATACCAGGGTGGACAGTCCGACCTCGAACTGGCCTCCGCCGATTGCGCTGTCCTGCTGCGCCCGATCAACGGCGCACCGATCCTCACCAACCTCGAGGACAGCCTCGACGGCGGCCTGGACGCCGCCAAGATCGGCGTCGGATCCGGATTCGAGACGGTCGGCAACTGGACCAAGCAGGCCGGCCTCAAGCTGACCAACAACCCGACCATCAACGAGATCAAGTCGCACGGCAAGGGATCGCCGACCGCCCTGATCGCGTCGGAGGCCGAGAAGTCGATCACCTACACCCCGCAGGAACTCAAGCTCATCAACCTGATGAACGCGTGGGGCTTCCTGCCCGACGCGGTCTCGGAGGTCTCCGAGCACGGTGGTTTCACGATCGCCATCCCCGAGCTGCCCGCCCAGCTGCAGTGGCAGCTGGTGCTGCTGTCCTGGACCTCGTTCGCCGGCCTCGACGTGATCAAGTACTGGGTCGCCAACAAGACGATCGTGGGCAAGCGCAACGACGTCGACCTCAAGGACAGCGACGTCATCACCCACGGTGTCACGTTGACCGCCCAGACCCACCCGGCGCTGCCGGGCAAGCCGTTCATCTTCGGCATGTGCGGCGCCGGCGTGAAGGCACTGGCCGCCGCGGCCGCCGACGGCAGCCTGTACAAGAAAGCCGAGGGCGTCACCCTCTCGCCGACCACCGCAGCGCTCACCGTGGCCGCCGGTGCGAACCACACCAAGCAGCTGATCGTCACCGACTCCAACGGCGTCGACCGCACCGCCTCGGCCACCTTCAGCACCGACACCCCCGGCAAGGCCACCGTCTCGACCTCCGGCCTGATCACCGCCGTGGCCGCCGGCACCGCCAACGTCACCGCGGCGTGGAACGGCTTCACCGCCGCCTGCGCCGTCACCGTCAGCTAGCCCCAGCCCCCACCCCCTCACCCTCCGTCGAGCACCCCGGCCGCCCAGGCGGCGACCGGGGTACTCGCCGACCCCACAGAAAGGCCCAGGATGGCCGCCCCCAGCAAGCAGACCACCGCCCGCACCCGTCCCGCCGCACCGGCCACGCGCAGCGCAATGTCCGAACGCCTCATGGCGCTGCACGCCGAGACCAACGACCCCCAGCCCTACGAGGTCACCAACACCATCGTGGTGTACCCACCCAACCGGACCCGCCGCAAGCAGATGTACAACGCCGAGCTCAAGCTCAGCCTCTGCAACGGCCTCCTGGCACAGGCGATGTCACGCGTGTCCACTCCGGCGCCGGAGAAGCCGGCCGACGACGCACCCGCAGAAACGGTCCTGGCCTACGCGAAGGCCCGCGGTGAATGGGAAGTACTCGTCGCCGGCGCCGACGAAGCCGTCGAGTCGATCAATGCCCAGATCGCGGAAGCCACAGTCGATTACGAACGCGGATTCTTCGGCGAAGCCCACGACGCGATCATGGAGTTCTTCGAGGACAAACCACTGCTGTGGGACAAGTTCGTCGAGGACATCAAGAGTGAGTTCCTGCCAGCCGCGCCGTCGGACGGCAAGTGCCGCACCTGCGGCCAGATCGTCGATGAGGACGCGGCGGGAAAAGTGCCGACATCCTCGACCTGATCGAGCACTACTGGGATCAGATCGAGGTTGATTTCGCCACCCATCCCTTCGCGCTGGACGCCCGGGACTGGATCCGTGGTGAACGGCCGTGGCCACAGTTCTTGACCTACTGCAACAAGCTGGCCAACACCAGCGGCACCGAGCTGCGTTCGGCCCAGCTCGCCGATCCCCGGCACCTGGCCAAGATTCAGCTCCAGCATGAGCAACGCAAAGGCCAACCACCCGGGCGGCCAACCGACATCGGCTACACCACCCTCGTCGCCGCCATGCACGACCTCGGCGACGATATCCGGCTGCTCATCCGCTTAGTGACGAAGTCGGACTTGCCATTTCACGATCGGCCAGCCACTCCGCTGGACCGCATCAAGGACAACCAGAAGCAGATCGGTCTCAACAAGATCGCCGAGCTGCTCGGACGTGGACAGGAGGGTTAGATGCCCCAGTACTCCGCCGGTGAAGCCCGCCTGTCCGTCGTTCCGGACTCGTCGGATTTCAAGCGTCGACTCGAAGCCGACCTCAGACGGATCACCGCCAGCTTCGCCGTCGACGTCACCGCCGACACCACAGGTGCCACAGTCGAACTGGACCGGTGGATCACCGCACAGTCCGGACGAGACGTCAACGTCCGCGTCGACGTCGACACCGCCCCGGCGATGGCCAAGATCGCCGCGATGCGCACCGCGCTGGCCGCCGGCGGCGGTGGCGGGGGAGTACTTCCCGCGCTCGGTTGGAACGCCGGCGCCCTGGCGATCGGCAGCCTGCCCGCGATGGCCACCGCCATCACCAACGTCGCCGGCGCGGTGCAGCAGCTCGTCGGCGCCGGATTCGCCTTGCCCGGCATGTTGGCCGGCATGGGGGCCTCGTTGGGCACCGCGGCCCTCGGCTTCTCCGGCATGG
Organism: Arthrobacter sp. SLBN-53; assembly: GCF_006715585.1. Lineage (NCBI taxonomy): Bacteria > Bacillati > Actinomycetota > Actinomycetes > Micrococcales > Micrococcaceae > Arthrobacter > Arthrobacter sp. SLBN-53. The sequence goes on along the minus strand of NZ_VFNN01000001.1, from coordinate 2,472,243 downwards.
GGGAGGCCATCACCGCCGCGGTGGAAGCCGCCGACGGCACACCTGAGTCGCTGCAAAAGGCCGCCGACGCGATGAAAGACCTCCCGGGCCCGGCCCGCGAAGTTGTCACCGCGATCTCCGGCATCAAACCGCAATTCGACGACCTCAAGGCCAGCGTCGTGCAGACCAACATGTTCGACGGTCTCGCCACCAGCATCACCGCCCTCGCCGACGTCAGCATGCCCACGCTCCGACGCGGCCTCGGTGGTATGGCCACGGCCTGGAACGGCACCCTCAAGCAGCTCACGGCCTCCCTGGGATCCGAACAGTCCCAGGGCCTACTGGACCGCATCCTCGGCAACACCGGCGAAGCACAGACCCGATTCAACGCGGCCATCGACCCGCTCGTGCAAGGCCTGGGCACCCTGTTCGCCGGCAGCACCGACGCACTGCCGCGGCTGGCCGACGGCATCACCGCCGTCACCGAACGATTCAACAACTTCATCACCGCCGCCGATAAGGACGGCCGCCTCGACAAGTGGATCAACGAAGGTCTCGACGGATTCACCGATCTCGGCAACACCCTGCTCAACCTCGGCAAATCGTTCACCGCCATCACCCAGGCCGCCGGCGGCGGCGCCGGCCTGCTCGGCACCCTCGAACAGAGCACCGCGAAACTGCAGGAATTCCTGAACTCCACCGAGGGCCAGGACATGCTCACGCGGTTCTTCGCCGAAGGCCGCGAGCAGCTCGACAAATGGCTGCCCATCCTGCGGAACGTCGGCGACATGCTCGGCAGCGTCTACCAGGCCTCTAAGCAGTGGACGGATGCACTATTGCCGCCGCTGAAGTCAATTACAGGGTTCCTCGCCGAGCACCCCGGCCTCATCGAGGGTGTGGCCACCGCGTTCCTGGCGTGGAAAACCCTCGACGGCGTCACCAGCTTGGTCAGCAGCCTGACCGGCATCACCACCTTGCTCCGCGTCGGATTGCCCACTGCGGCAGCCGCTGGCGCCGCTTCGATGGGCTCCGCGCTGGGGCCGATCGTCGCCATGCTTGCGGGCATTCCTGCCGCGTTCGCCCTGACCCACCCCGACGTCCGAAACCCCATCCCGCAGGTGCCCACGCAGCTGCCGGGCGAGAGCGCAGAGAGCTACAACCAGCGCATCATTGATGCCGGTCTGCCCGGGCTCAGTCAGCTGCCACCCAAGCCGGATTCGAGCGGATTGGCCGGCATCCTCGGCGCACCCGCCCCGGCTCCCGCACCTGACCCACGCGCCACCCAAGGCCCTGTCACCGTCGCACCCGCACCCGGCGGATTCGCCCCCGGCGCCCAGGTGCAAGGCATCACCACGCCCTCGGGTGCAGTCGTCGAGCCCGAGGACCTCGGTGGCCTGCTGGCTGGTTACGACAAGGGTGGCCCGACGCCCTCCGGCCGCGGCAACGGCCCCACCGGTGGCTGGATCTCGGAGCTACATGGCGACGAGTGGGTGCTGCCCGCGCACGCCCGCAGGGCGGTGGGCGATAAAACTCTGTGGGCGTTGACATCTGGACGTAGCTTCGAGCCCGGCGGTTATGTCGATCAGTACGGAAACCCGGTCACCCCGGGCGGCCCGATGCCCGGACCGGCACCTGGCTCGGTCGCGCCCGTGGCGCCGAACCCGACCTCCGGCATGGGCGGCCTCGGCGGAATCTTCGGCCAGTTTATGTCTGGACTGCAGGGCCCGATCGGCAACGCCATGAGCCTGGCCAGCGCACTACCCGGCGTGGTGCAGGGCATGCCCGGCACCGGCGGCGCGGGTGCAGCAGGCGGCGGGCTGGCCGGCATCGCTGGCTTGCAATCCCAGCACGGTGTGGGCACCCTCGGTGCCACCCCGACGGCCGGCCTGGCCAGCCCGACAGTGTCCAGCCTGTTCGGCATCGGCGGCGCCACCCAGGACGGCACCGCGCTGGGCAACATGGCCACTCGCGCCGCCGGCATCCCCGGTTTCGGGGGCCTGTTCGGCTCACTGGCCTCCCCGGATCCGGTCGGCAACCTCATGCAGTGGGGATCGAACTCCGCTCAGTACGTGGCCAATTGGGGCATGGACACCCTCGGCAGGGTCGGCTCCACCCTCTGGCAGGGCGCTCTCGGTTTCTTCGGCCTGGAGAACTCCATCCTCTCGCCGAGCAACATCTACAACCAGGCCGTCGCGTCCACCGGGCAGTACTTCCTCGACGCCGGCGGTCCGCTGGGCACCCTGTTCGGCGCCGGCAGCACCGGCGGCCAGAACTCGCTGCTGTCGGGCATGGGCGGGTTGGAGAACCTCACCGACGAGCAGAAGCAGCAGCTGCTCGGCCAGGGCGGGCTGCCCGCTGGTCTGAAACTGCCCAAAGGTGTCGGTTCCGAAAAAGGCCTGCAGGTCAACACCATCAAGGTCAAGCGCGCGGTCTCGGCCATGTTCCCGGCCATCACCGAGATCGGCGGATGGCGCGAGGACGCCCTCAAGTGGCACCCCAACGGCTTGGCGATCGACGTCATGGTCCCCGGCTGGGACACTCCGGCCGGCAAGGCCTACGGCGACCAGATCTACTCCTACGTCGCGGCGAACGCCGACGCGCTCGGCGTCGACATGGACGCCACGCTGTGGCAGACCAAAGACCACTACAACCACATCCACATCGCCACCACCGGCGGCGGCTACCCGACCAAGGGCACCGAGTTCATGATGCCCGGCGCGGCAGGCGTCCCCACCATGGCCACCGGCGGCCCCACCCCGAGCACCATGGGCCCGGTCGACGCCCAGGGTGGCCACTTGGCCGTCGTGCACCCCAAAGAGTTCATGATCTCCGCGCGCGGCCGCGCCACCGTGCCGGACTCGTTCCTGCACGCCCTCAACCAGGGCATGGTGGACCCGAAGACGCTGCCGGGCTTCGCCGGCGGTGGACCGGTCCCGGCCGGCCTGGTGACTCCGACTCCGCGGCCCAACATCGCGCCCAGCCGGCCGACGCAGACCAAGACTGCGCCGCCGGCGGCGGCAGCGGTTCGGCCGCCGGCGGCACCGGGGCAAGCCACCCCGGCAGCACCGGTGCCCATGCCAGCGCCGGCCACGCCGACCCCGCCGCCGTCGATCGCGCCGACGCCCCCGACTCCGGCCGACCCCGCCGCACCGATCGGCGCACCGACCACCGGCATCAGCAGTGTCGCGCCGGCGCCGGGCAGCCTCGATCACAACCTCAAGGCGATCGACACCCTGATCAGCTCGGGATCCTCGGCACTGGGTCAAGCCGTCTCCACCGCCATCGGCCTGGGCGCCGGCGCCGGCGGTGGCATGGTGCCCGGCCTCGGTGCACTCGGCGCGATCGGCCCGTACGCGGCCGGCGCCATCCAGCAGGGCGGCAAGGTCCTCACCGACCTGGTCAACGTCGGATCCAGCTTCCTGGTCGGCAGCGTCCCGGGCAGCTACGGCGACCCGAAAATGCCGGCCTACGGCCAAACCCTGCGTGCACCACAGAACGCACCGATCACATCGCAACCGCGACAGACCAACAACACCTTCAACGGAATCAGTGACATCAACAGACTCATGGACCGCCTCGACCTACGCGAATCCGTTGCCGAACAATCGATCCTGGCGAAGTACAACTAATGCTCAACACCGACACCATCGACATCATCGGGGTCAACGGCGACTTCTGCCGGATCTCCCCACCCGGATACTCCTGGGGTCCTGAGCTCGCGCCCGGATCCACCGGACTCTACGACATGCCGATCCAAACCAACTATGCGGCATACGGTTTCGGTGAGTTCTTCCAGTCGTGGAAACCGAAGCTACGCAAAGTCGTGTGGACCATCCACCTGATGAACCCCGACGTTCCCGGCTCACGGCTCACCATGGACAACCGTCTCTGGCACCTCATTGCCTCCCGGTGGAAAGCCATGTTCCACCCCGAAAAAGAAGCGATCGCGCGCTACACCTCGGTCGACGGCGTCCGCGATCTCGGACTGCGAACCTACGACACCTCAAAATCGTTCTCCACGCAGAACTTCGAGGGAATCGACCCCCACCTGTTCAGCTACGGATCCATCGTGCAGATCACCGCCGCCGAGCTGCCGTTCTACGTCGGCAAGCCCGACGTCTACACCCTCGAATTCGAGGACCCCGGAAACCACTGGGGGACAATGCCCTACTTCAACCCCGGCACCGTCGACATCTGGCCAGAGTGGGAGGTCACCTGGGGCGCGCAGTACGTCCTGCCCGACTACTCGTTCTACAACGAGATGAAGGCCCGCGGCCTGTCCGACCTCGGCAAGACGGTGCGCACCCCGGTCATCGTCGAAGGCGACGGCAACGTCAGCATCTTCACCCAGCCCAACCTGGAGACCTACATCTCAGAGATGGAAACCCCGGTCGGACTGCGCGCCGAAGGCCGCGACTGGGAGTACCCCATCCGCCCAGGCAGCGGATACAGCGATCCCGAACTCGGCTGCGTCGTGCGCGCGATCGGCGTCGGCGAGACCGGCGCCGCAGTCAAGCTCACCCTGCCGCGCTGGTACGACTCACCTTTCAGCACCCCGCTGGTGGCCTGACATGCCCGGCCTAGCATCACTGGAGCACACCCGAGAGATCACCGACGAGATCCGCCGGCAACGCCGCGCCATGCAGCGCGCCCAGACCGAGATCAGCCTCTACCGCAACATCCGCGGCGAGGTCGGCCTGCACCGCCGCGGCAACGTCAACGTCCTCGACGTCACCAAGGGTGAGTTCCAGTCCCGCGACAACGTGTCCTCACCGGGCTACTTCACCGTCCCAGCACGCCACCCCATGGGCAAGTGGATCGCCTCGATCCCCAACAACCCCGAAGAGTGCAAACAGGTCGTCGTGCGCGCCGACCGCTACGGCGGCGCCCGGCGCTGGACGGGCATGATGCACCACTGGACCGCCGAGACAATCGACGGCGCGGACTTCATCACCCCGCACTTCAACGACGACCTGCAGATCCTGCAGCACATCCTCGTGCCCCCGAACCCCGCGCTGCCACTGCCGGTCTTCCAATTCCCCAGGGATTTTTTCCTTTTCGCGCCCACCGCGTGGGGAGCTGCCGCCGTCACCCAGATGCAATTCATCCGGCACTTCATGAACATCTGGACCCTGCCCGACGACCCGTTCGACTACGCCTCCTGGACCCAGGGCCTGGACACCCGCAACTGGCAGTGCCACGTCAAATCCGGATCGTTCGGCGGCGACCCGACCCTGTGGGGCCTGTTCGTCTCCCGAATGAACTCCCTTGACACCGTCATCGCCGAACCCCTCGACGACGCGCAGGTTTCGGCCACCTACCGACGCATCTTCACCGCCGAAGGCGAAACCGTCGAGGGCCTCTACAACAACGACATCGCCAACGGCGCATGCGTTTTCGAGTTCGAGGACCGCTCCGGATTCTCCCGCGAATCCGGAACCTACCTCTCCGGCAACGCCGCCGAAGGCTTCCTGCGGTCGGCGATGACCTGGACATCCGACCTGCTCGAAGGCGTCCTCGAATTCGTCGAGGACGACCAATCGCTCACCCCCGACGAGTACTGGCAGTCCTCATGGATGGGCACCAAAGCCGCCAAACCCGGCATCGTGCTGCGCGATTCCTACGTCAACGACCTGCAGGCCAAAGTCACCTACAGCCCGGCCACCGCCACCTCAATCGTCCTGGGCGGTGACAACCCGACCGCCGACGCGCTGGCCCAGGTGCTCATTTCCTCGATCGGCAACCTGCTCGGCTACTTCTTCCTGTTCGGCTTCGACTCCGCCGGCGACATCGCCGCCGACGTCATCATGCCGTTCCTGGTCGGCACCATCGCGGCCTGGCTGCAGTTCGAGCTCGGCGATCGCGCCACCAACCTCGGGTGGTGCCACCTGCTGGAGGTCTACCAGTCCGGCGCCGAGCAGAACGCCTACTCGATCTCGGCGCTGGCCACCGCCCGGGGTGGGGTCAACGCCACAGACTCCGAGACCGCGCACACCATGGTCATCGACGAGTCGACATGGTTCATTCCGGGCCTGCACGGCGACATTGGCGATCGCGTCGGTGCCACCGCTGGCGTGCTCGAGCGCATGGGCATCGACGTCACGTTCAGCAAGCAGATCAAAGAGATGACGCTGCAGCTGGAGGAGGGCGGCAAGTCCAAGTTCCTGGTCAAGGTGGGGGAGAACAAAGCCGCCATGACCCGCGGCGAGCGCAATGCGCGGATGTTCAAAAAAGCGATGGACCGCATCGCTGACATCGGATTCCACCTCGTGCAGTGACCAAAGACATGACACAACAAACGGTTTGGAGATAACGGGTGGAATCACACTACGCGGCGGTGGTGCTGTCCAAGGGCGGCACCTGGAAGCCATCGACCAGCGAGACGCCCTACCTGCTGCCCGACTCCAACGGACTGACCAGCTGGCCCGAGCGATCGTCGGCACGATGCGTCTTCCGCGACACCAGGGGCCTGGAGCTGTTCACGCTGCGCGGCAAAGTGCTACCGGATCAGATCGAGTTCATCGGGTCGCCGGCAGACATGGACAAGATCCCGGCCGGCGCCAGCTTCACCATCACCCTGGAGACTCGCTCGGGAACCTTCCCGATCCGCCACGGCACGGTGATCCGCCAAGAGGTCACCATCACCACACCACTGTCCCAGCAGAACATCCCGCCACTGTCGCTGGTGGACAACCTGCAGCGCAGCGCCACCGGCCGCAAATGGATGCCGCTGGCCGGCGGGCTGGTGGAGATGGTCGACAACTCCGATGCCGGCCTGCCGATCGGCATGGCCGCCCGAGGCGAGCGCGGCGCGGTGCGCTACTTCCAAGAGTTCACCACCCCCAGCATCGAGATCGGCGTCAGCCTGCTCAACCGCAACCCCGACCAGGCGGCGTGGACGTCGGTCAACTTCGGCGCCGACATCAACTCCGAGATGGGCTTCTCGGTCCGATTCGAGACCGGAGCCACCGCCAACCGGCGCATCCACATCGGCACCCTGACCAACCCGATGACGATCATCGACCGGGCCCCGCTGGTCACCAACACCGTGGAGAACAACGACTACTACCTGATCCGGTTCATCCACGGCACCAAGACGGTCGCCCTGTACAAGGGCGCCTCGCTGGAACCGATCGCGCAGTGGCCCGACGAGACCGACATCGTCCCGCGCGGGATCGGCTACCGACACCTCTCGCTGAGCTTCTACCGGTCCTCGACCTGGACCACCAAAGGCATTCAGATCACCTCCATCACCGCAAGGGACGCCGCATGACCACCGCCGCAACCGAACCCACCGCCGCCGACATCGCCGCCCTGGAGGACCTGCTCTGGATCATGGTGCCGCCCGGGCGCAAGATGTTCGCACCCAAGCTGGCCGCCAACGGCATCCGCGTACACCCCGAGCTGGCCACCAAACGCCTCGTGCGCGACGGCCCGGAGTCCGAGGGCAACTGGGCACCTCGGCACCTGGAGCCCATCAACACCGACCCCGCCACCCTGGCCGCCGTCGCGATGGGCCAAGCCCCGGCCCAACAGATCGACATCGAACAGGTCTCCGCTCTGGCTATGGCGCTGATGGTGCTCCCGCCGCCCATGCCCATCGCAATGGCCCCGGAGTTCTACGCCCTGGGCGCCCGCGTGCACCCCGAGCTGGCCACCACCACCGCCGCCCCGGCCGACCGCGGAAAGATGCTCGCCGTCATCCGCATCATCGGCCAACGCATCCCCGAGCTGGCCGGCCTGGCAGACGAGCTGGAGGACGCCGCCACCGCGGCCGCCGCCGGCGACGGATCCAAGATGGCCGCCCTCGGCCAGCGCCTCTCGCCGCAGATCCTCGAACGCAGTGACGCACTGCGCGCCCACGCGGCCAGCATCGGGCCCGAGGACTCGATCGAGTGAGCATGCCCAACGGGCCCGGCGGCATCAATCCCTCCGCCGAATTCGGTGTCAGCGAAACCGGGATCTCCGATCTGCCCAACCGGACCCAACCCAACATCGTCGAGATCCTCAAATCCTCGAAATTTCCAGACACCTCGCCGTGGAAGAACCCCAACGGCATCCTCGCCGCCGGCTGGGGCATGGTGCTCTCTGCGATCAGCGGGGCCGCCACCAACGCCGTCAACGCCATCACCCAGATCGCCAACTTCATCGTCCACGTCGGCGCCACCACCATCGAGGGCGTCGGCGACTTCCTCAACCACGCCGCCGCCCAAGCCCAAACCGCCATCACCAACGCCGCCCTCACCCTGGCCAACCTCCAAGCCACCTGGAATGCCGCCATCCGCGGATGGTCCGGAGTGCCGAACGCGGTCGGCTCGGCCGAGGACATGGAGGTCATATTCGGGGCCACCCGCCAACTCCAGTTCGGGCAAATCACCCTGGCCGACCTCCAGAACGCACCGGAGAACGCCCCGTTTTGGGAGTCTCCCAACCCGTTCGAAGACGTGTCGTTCATCCGACGAGACCTCAAACCGGTGGTCACCTACACCGCGACCACCGCCTCAATGGCGGCATCCGGAACAACCCTCATCGGCGCCACGGAAAGCGCCTGGCGCAACCCACTGAACAACCACACCCACCTGGTGACCATCGTCCCCACGCTCAGTAAGCCGGTATTCACCATCCCCGCCGGCACCCTGGCCCTGTCGGTCATCCGCGTGAAAAAGAACCGGATCGCCAACATGGTCCGCTTCATGGCCGGCGGCGACACCCCCACCGGACCTGTCCTGGTCGGCCTCTACCGCATCGACCCGATCACCGGAAACCAAACGCTCGTCTACGACTACGGCGACGTCTCCGGCGAAGTGGACACCGGACCACTGGTCTACGAATGCGCACTAGAGATGGCCGGAGACATGCTCGTCGAGGCCGGCGCCCTCTACGCGGTCGGCATCCTGCCCTTGGAAGCATCGTTCACCGTCGCAGCGGTCCTGCGCCAACGGTCGGTGCCAGACCCCATCATCTACCCCCAAGGCGCCACCGAGCTGCTCGCCGGACAAACCGCACTCCCTGCCACGATCACGGAGACCACCCTCAATCACGATGCCACCCACTGCATCTGGGTCTCGGTCGGCCAAACCGTCCCCACCACCATCACGCCCGTCACACTCATCGCCGACTTCGACGCCTACTCCAACAACGGCAACTGGGTCTCCCCGGCCTTCAAGAACTTCGGCACCGGTGTGTGGGAGATCGTCGACGGCGCACTGACGGCCGGCGGGCCACCAGCGCTGTTCGCCACCGACTACAAAAAAGCGTTCGTACCACTCACCCGATGCGCCACCGACAACATGTTCGCCGAGGTCGTCATCGGATCCGCCGGCTGGAGCGCGGAGTGGAACGGCGCCGTCGTACGCGCCGGCGTCCGGTGCAACGCCGAAGGCACCGCCGCGGTCGTGATGGCCATCCACCAACAGGGCACCGGACCCGCCACGGTCACCATCGAATCGGCCACCAACATCATCGAGGCCGGCACGCCCCGCGCCACCAGCACCGCCACATTCCAGGCGTTGCCCAGCGACCGCTTCCGGATCGAAGCAGTGCACGACCCAGATCTCGACTACACGACCTACACGTGCCTGCGCAACGGCGAACCCATCGCCGGTGCGCAGTGGCCCGACATCGACAACCTCTCGCCGCGAGGCGTCGCCTGGCGGCGGGCCATGGGCGGATCCAACGCGGCGACGTGGAACTTCGCGCTCCAGCGGGCCGCCGCGATCGACCTCTTCCGCGCCGGCGACCTGTCCACCTGAGACAACCGCCCCACCACTACGACACTTGGGAGGACCTGCCCGATATGTACCCCGTGAAATCCCTGAAATGGGATCCGGTCAGCGGAGCGTTCGCCATCCGGACCCAACTCCCCGACACCCCGCAGTTCACCAACATGGCGTGGCTGATCGGCACATCAAATGTCGGTGCGCGCAGCGCCTCTGAAGCCGACGTCTCCGACTGGGTCGACGTACCCATCGACGTGCTGACCGCGCTGGCCGAGTCCGCGCAAGACGAAGGTGGTCAGTAGTGGCCACGATTACCGACCGGGCCGAAAAGGACCCCGATGATGTGTGCCCGTTCACCGTCGACTGGTCGGACTGGCTCGCCGTCACCGAGGACCTCATCCTCGACTGCGACGTCTTCGCTGACGGACTCGACATACACGACTGCTGGTTCACCGGCCAAGACACCACCGCCAAGCTCGGCGGCGGATCCGACAACGCCGAGTACGAAGTGACATTCCGGATCTACACCGAAGCCGAGGACGTCTACGACTACTCGATCATCGTTCGCTGCGAAAGCCATTAAGGGAGGCCAATACTCATGGGATCAAACGGATTCACCCTGTACGGCGAGACGAAGATGCTGACTCATCTTCTCAAGTCCGGTGCGGTGTACGGGAAACTGCACACCGCCGACGCCGGGGACGGCACGATGAATGCCTCGGTGCACACCACACGCCAGCCCGTCACCTTCGGAGACCCGGACTCCAACGGCGTGTTTGAACTCGCCGCACCGGTCACCTGGGGCGTGCTCAGTGCAACGGAGCAGCTGTGGGGCGTCAGCCTGTGGGACGCCAGCACCGCGGGTCACTGCGTGATCATCCACGAGTTCGCCAAGCCGAAAAACGTCTTCAACGGCGACAACCTCAAACTGTCCACGCTGAAAGTCGCCCTGCCGGTGGTCGGTCTGTAATGGCGGTCTTCTTCGACGCGATCGGACAAGGCGGAAGCGACGGGCACCCGTTCTACGACTCGCAGCGCACCGAGCACAAGCACGTCGCCAACGGCGGCGACATCGCCGTCCTGGCCGGAATCTCCTACTCCGTCACCGATCTCGCACTCGGACCATGGATCATCTGGGACAGCACCCTGGGCGACCTCACCCGCAAAGTCAGCTACGGCGGGGTCGATATGCAGCCCATCGGCGTGATCCAGTGGGGCGGTACCGCCCCCGGTGCCGTCGACGCCTGGACCGAGGTCTTCGCGCTCGCCGGCGTGCCCGCCGGCGAAGCGCAAGTCGTCGCCGCGGTATGGGGCGGAATGAACTCCCAACGCGCTCTGCGCTGCCAAACCGTCTCCTACACCGGTGTCCACTCCATCGGTACACCGATCATCGCCTCCGGCGTCGGCAACAGCGCGGTAACCGCCACCGCCACCGCCACGGCCGCCGGCCGCATCGTCGGGGTATTCGGAACCCGCAGCGGCATGTCCGGATACAACGGCTCGCAACGATTCCTGAGCAACGACGGCGTCGGCCTGCTCATGGGCGACGCCCCCGGCACCGGCTCCCCGCAAGGTCAGACCGTGACCCGGCAGAACGACGGCCCCTGGGCTGGACTGGTCGTCCCGTTGCAGGCCGCCGACACCGTGGCCACCTGCGAACCGCTGATCGTCGAACCGACCATCAGCTCTCGCGTGCACCGCGCACCGCGCACCGGCGGTCTGCGCCGCAAAGTCTTCAAAGTCCCAGCGGATTTCCAGTAGGAAAGGCGGGAAACAGCCGTGGCGCTTCCCAATTTCACGATCGACACCACCACCAAGCTCTACGCCATCCTCGGCAGCGCCAGCGCGGGTGTCCTCGCTCCAGCCGTCCTGGCCAAGACCAGAGTGGTGTTCAGCAGCAACATCCCCGTGGACGGACTGTTCACCTTCGAGGGCAACATGTACCGCGCCGCGACGAAGGTCTACGCCGACGTCGGCGAAGACGGCTCCATCCTGCAGGACGGTTTCGCCGTCCGGTTGCTGGCCAACGACGACGCCCTGAGCATCAGCAACATCCAATGGACCGTGACCATCCTCGCGCCCACCCCGGCCGGCGCACAAGAGATCCTGCCGTGGACCTTCGACGCCCCCGGCAACGGCGCGGTCGTCGACCTGTCCGAGACCGTCGCGGTGACCGCCGTCGAGGCCGTGGGGGTGATGCGCGGCCCAAAAGGTGATCCCGTCGACGACTTCACAGTCATCGACGGGTGGCTGCAGTTCTACGTCAAAGGCACACCGGTAGGCGCCCCGAAGAAACTCGAATTCGGATCCGCCGAATGGTCCACGATCCTCGGCAAGCCCGATGTGATCGCCGCCGGCGGCACCGAAGCCGAGGCCCGGGCCGCCATCGACGCCGTCGGCGCCCAAGAGGTAATGGACGCGCTGGCCGGCACCGCTAGCGGACTGCAACCAAAAGACGCCGATCTCACCGCACTGGCCGCACTGCCCACTGTCGCCAACCGGCTCCCGTATGCCACCGGCCCGTCGGCGTGGTCGCTGACCGAGTTCAGCCCGTTCGGCCGTTCCGTCGCCGCCCTGGCCGACGCGCCCGCCCTGCGCGTGCTCGCGGGCCTACGCATCGGAACTGACGTCCAGGCGCACAGCGCCGCGCTTGCGGCCCTGGCTGCGATGACCAATCCGGTGGCCGGATCGACGCTGCGGGTGCCGCTGTTCAGCGACAGCGGGTCGGCGTGGAACTACGTCAACACCACGGGATTCGGTCGGGGTGTCTTCGGGCTTGCCGACGCCGCGGCGGCTCGGACGATGTTCGGCGCGATGGCCGCGTCCCTGGTTGGTGTAGCGAACGGAGTCGCGCCGCTCGACGAGAACGGCACGGTCGCGCCCGCCTACCTGCCGTCCTACGTCGACGACGTTATCGAGCGCGCGACCCTGGCCGCGTTCCCTGCGGTCGGTGAGACAGGCAAGATCTATACCGCACTCAACGCAGGCACTTCAGCTGATCCGTCGAAGATCTACCGGTGGTCCGGGTCGACGTATGTCGAGATCAGCCCGTCACCGGGCTCCACTGACGCGGTCCCCGAGGGCGCGACGAACCTGTACTTCACCAACGCGCGTGCTGACGCCCGTGCTGATCTCCGTGTCGCTGCTGGTATCACCGGCAAGGCCGACAAGGCCACCACGATCGCGGCCGGCACAGGCCTGACCGGTGGTGGCGACCTATCGGCCAACCGGAGCCTGGCCGTCGCCTACGGCACCACAGCGGGCACCGCCGCCCAAGGCAACGACGCCAGGCTGTCCAATGCCCGCCCACCGACCGCCCACAGCCACAACGTCATCGTCCCCATCGAGTACGAGGTCCACGCCACCTACAGCACCCGCGCCGTCGGCTACGGGGACAACACGCTCGGCTTCCTTGTGCCGAGCGCCTTCACCCTGGCCAGTGTCGTGTTCCGAGGTGAGACCGCCGACGCCAGCGGCTCGACCACCGTCGAGATCCGCAAGAACGGCACTCAGCTGGCCACGACGGTCAAAACCATCACCGCAGCCAACCAATGGGGCTATGACACCGACATCATCGTCACCGGTCTCTCGGAGTCGCTGGTCGCCGGAGACATCCTGCGCCCCTACATCTCTGCGGTCGGCACGACCCCCGGCAAGGGACTCTCGGTCACCCTTATCGGGACGAAGACAGTGGCGACCAGCTGATGCCCGGGTCGCTCATCCACCTGCCCGTCGCGTCCACGCCGGCCCCGACCGAACCCACCTTCGTCTCTCAGTCCGCAGCAGTGCAGCACCAGGTCTGGTCTGGAAACCACACCGTCAACGTCTCGATCGACGTGCCCTATGCGGGCGGGATTCTTCTGGTCCCTATGTGGATCAACTCCTCAAGCTGGGTCTCGATGAGCGGAATCAGCCGCTCGGTCACCAGCAGCCTCGGTGACACCGTCACCGCAGTTCCCAACGGCACCATCGACGCCTGGGCTGGCAGCGGCAGTGAGAGTCACGGCGGCGCTCAAATGTGGGCCAAGGTCAATCCGACAGTGGGGACACACGTCCTCACTGTCAGCACCGGACACTGGCAGAACTACGAGATCCTTGGTGCCGGAGCGATGTTCTACGCCAAGTGCTCAGCGATCACGCAGTCCGGCACCGCCGCTGGCGGTGGAGCCAGCTCCAGGTCCCTCAACGTCGCATCCGGGACAGGCCGAACCACCCTCGGACTGTTCATCAATGACAACCCGGCGGCCACAGCCAACGGCACCGCCCGTTGGGCAGCAACGTCACTCGACATCGCAGGCTGGACCGACCGTGTACTGGTCCAAGAGATTCCCGGGGCTGCCAGCGTCACCCACTCCATCTCCGGTGGCGGTGGCGCATGGGGCATCGGTTTCGACCTGACACCGTGACCTGACAATCCGAGCGAAAGTCACTAAGCCATGGGAATTCTCGGTCACCTCGACGCCTACGGCACCGACGACCCCGACTTCAACGAGGGCCACCCCGAGGACCGCTGCCCCGTCTGCGGAGCCCCGGTAGCCGGCCACGTCGGCGGCGAGCTGCCTGACTCTCGAATCAAGTGGCAGCACCGCCGGCACGCGGTGCTGGCCATCCCGCTCGACAACCTCTAACCCGCGCACCTCGCGTCACCCTGCCGACTTCCCCATGGCAGGGCGATGTGTCATGCCTGAAAGGCGGTATCACACATGGTCGATCGCTTCTGGCCGCTCGGCGCTGGTCGCATCATCACCAGTCCATTCGGTCCCCGCGAATACGGCTTCCACGCCGGCACGGACTTCGGCCGCGAGGGCGGATCGGCCGGCATGCCGGTCTACGCCGTCCAAGCCGGCACCGTCATCTTCGCCGGCGCGGCCGGCGGGTACGGCGGACCCGACCCCGCCGGCTGGCTCGTCATCGACAGCACCGACGCCGAAGGCGGGGGATGCCTCGAATACGGCCACATCATCCGCGAGGTTGCCCGCGGCGATCACGTGACCGCCGGCCAACGCATCGGCCGCATCAACCCCGACCGCCGAACCAACGCCGACGTCGCACCACATCTGCACCTGTCCGACATGCCCCGCGGCTATCACCCGGCCGCCAAACAGAACCCGCTGACCCGGCTTACCGGTGCCCGCGAACCCGAACCCGCTTTGTCAGTTACCCCAAAGTCCGATCAAAGTCAGGAGACCCCCATGGGTTGGACCGGAGACCCGATCTGGCTGGCCGACGTCGTGCGGCCCGCCGTGTCCAAGTTTGTCGAGTACCCGGGATGGAAGACCCGTGGCCACGGCGACTTCAAGGACATCCGCGGCATCATGGTCCACCACACCGGTGGCCGGGCATCGGCAGCATCCATCGCCAACGGACGCCCCGACCTGCCTGGCCCACTGTCCCAGTTCCACATCGCACGCGACGGCACCATCACCCTCATCTGCGTCGGTGTCGCCTGGCACGCCGGGATGGGCAGCTACACCTGGCTGCCGACCAACATGGGCAACTGGCACCTCATCGGCATCGAATGCGAAGGCCCCGTCACCCCCGGCATCGGACCCGGCAACCAGCACATCGAACGCTGGCCCGACGTGCAAGTCATCGCGCTGCGCAACCTGTGCGCCGCAATCCTGCTCAAGCTGCGCTTCGGCTCCGACCGTCTCATCGGCCACAAGGACTACGCCGGCCGCGCACAAGGCAAATGGGACCCGTGGAACATGGATGTCACCGGCTGGCTGGCCGGCGAAGTCGACAAGGACATGCGCGGCTTCGTGTTCCCCGGCGAAGACGGTCCGCGCCCCGTCCCGCCGGTCACCCCGGCGCCGGTGCCCGCCCCGACACCGCCGATCGACAAGTACGCCGGGGTCCTTCTGTACCGGGGGATCAACGCACCCGCCAAGGTCCGTGCCCTGCAAACCCGCCTCAAGTTCAAGCCCGGCACCAACGAGCCGGGCCTGTACTCCAAGATCGTGGTCGACGGCGACTACGGGGCCCACACCGAGGCCTGCGTCCGCGACTACCAGAAGAACCGACCCCCGCTAATCGCCGACGGCGTGGTCGGCCCCGCCACCGCCGCACGTCTCGGCCTCGTCCTCTGATGAGCGAAATTCGGCGCGGCACGTGCGGTGACCCCGGCCCCGGTGACGCTCACTGCACCGACGATCCCGGCCACCGCTACTCCTGCTACGACGCGGGCGAGGACGTGTCCTTCAACCACCGCCAGGGCTTCCGTCACGACTGCGAAGACCCGGCATGCGATCGCCAGCACTTCACCAACGAGGAGCACTGAATGACCAGCTACATCGCACCCAGCCAACCCGGCCAAGCACACCCGAAAATCCCTGGCGCAAAACGGTTCCTGTCGCGCTACAGCTACGGCAAAGACCTCGGCGAGAGCACCGAGTACACCATCCCTTTCGGGATCGCCCTGCGCACCTGGGCGCCCAAGTTCAACGCCGAGATCGACAACGGTCGCGCCGGACCGAAGGTCCCAGTCGATGGGTCCTTCGATTGGTCCGTGCAACGCCAGATGGGACTCGACGGCTCAGGGGTCACCCACGTTCCGCTGGTGCTCACCTGCATGGGCCACCTCGGCAACATGGTCACCGGCCCCGACTACCTCGCCGCCCGACCGCTGGAAGCGCAGAAGCGCATCCAGATCCAGATGGTCGGCGGCTTCGACAACCGTGCGTTGCCGTTCCGGCTGGCCGGCCAACGCGAGGAGATCAACCGACTACTGCACGAACCGCAGCTCCGACTGGCCGAGCGCCGTTGGGCCGCCTCGACTCACAGTCGCGGCGCGCTGGCGTTCTGCCAGGTGTGGGAGTCACGCGACCCGAATGACCCGGTATGGAAGAACTTCCGCGGCGGGGTGGCTTTCGGTAATCCGAAACGCCCGCTCGACGTGGTCGCGCCGTGGATCGCCGATCGGCCCGCCAACGGCACCGAAGGTCTCGCCCCAGATTGCCTGGCCGAGGCGATCCCGGGCATGGCCGAAGTGTCGCGTCGCGGCGACCTGTACGCCGAAAAGGTCAAGGGTGCGAAGGCAAGCGAACTCAAGGTCGCGGTCTACCGACTCGTCGCCTACGGCCAGTTGTTCGGGCAGGACTCCATCACCGAGGAACTCCTCGTCCTGGTAACGCAATTCGGCCAGGTCGTGTGGGATCTGTTCGCCGCGATCACCGCTGGCATTCAGTTCGCTATCAACATGCGCCCGCACAACGAATTCGACCTACGCCCGGCGACCGACCATTTGGCCCGCGTGCTCGCGGTCTGACCTGATCCGATAAGGGGAATCCTCTGATGCTGTTGAACATTCGAAGCTGGGCAGACGCCCGCGCCGTGCTCTACACCCTGTTGCCGATCGTCTCCACACTCCTGGTGAGCACCGGAGTACTCCCGGACCACGTCGCGAAACTGTGGGTCGCCCTGGCCACCTCGATCCTCGGGCCCGTCGTGGCCGCGTGGATGGCCCGCACGGTATCGGCGCTACGCACCGCCTTCTACGCCGTGCTCGCCGCCGTCCAGGGCCTCGCTGTCGGCTACGGGTTGATCAGCGACGGCGCACTCACCCCGTGGATGCCCCTGGTGGTCGCACTCGTCGGCGCAGCGTCCGGTGGTGTCGCGGCGGCCAACACCGACACCACCCCGGCCGCCGGCCCCGCGAATACCACCGCGCCCACCGACTGCGGCAGCAAGTGAGGCGGTGGCTACGGCGCGACACCGCATGGGTCCCGACCGTTCCGCCCAAGCAGCGGTTCTGGATCGTGCTGCTGCTGTTCGCCACGCCGTTCGTGGCCGGCGTCGACTTCCTGATGGGCGAGAACACCGAAAGCCTGTCTCTCGTCGAAAGGTCGATGCCCGCACCAGCCTGGGGTGCGCTGCTGGTCTGCGCGGGCACCGCAATGGTGTACGGGTACGCAGACCGCCGGCCCAAGCTGTGCATCGGCGGCCTGCACCTGGCCGGCGCGCTGTTCCTGACCATCGCGGCCGGCATCGGCTGGAACACCATCGACGCCCACGGCAGCTTCCGAGGCCCGTGGATCTACACGCTGGTCGGGGCCTGCCTGTGGATCAAGGCGGTCGGCTACGCCCAGCAGATCCGCCAGGTGCCCAGATGACCGGACCTCTGATGGCCACCGATTGGATGAACCCGCACGACCCACCGGCGGGGATTCATCCGCTGATCTGGCTGGCTATCGTGCTGATCTTCGGACCGCCCGCCGTGATCTCCCGGACCGCGGCCAAACTCCCCAGCGTCCTGGGGGCCACCGCCCGATGGTGGCAGCGTCGCCAGCAGAAGGCTGCTGAGAAGGCGGCAACCGCGGACCCGCAGCGTGAATGCTCGCCGTCCTACCAGGTGTCCCAGCAAGAGATCCTGCGCATCCGGGAGGACTACAGGCGTCTGAGTGAGGATTACGTGCAGCTCAAAGAGCGTGTGGACGGACTCGAAGTAGAGTTGACCGACGAGAAGAAACGGGCCTGGGCGGCGATCGGCTACATCCGACGCCTCATCGACTCGCACTCACGTCACGCACCGGGCGTGGATATCCCGCCACCCCCGGAAGTCCTACGCGACATCGTCTAGGCGCAGATCCAACGGTTACGTAATGTGCAGGACGTGCCTATCGCATACGCGATCCTCGTCGGTGTCGCTCCCCTCATCCTCTCGTTCGTTGCTGGATTCTTTGGCGCGACGGTCGGCCTCGGTTGGGGTGCCTACATCGCATGGTTTGTAGCCTGCCTTGTAATCGGCGCAGTCGTCACCATCGTTGGCCGACGGTAGGTGGGCCTCCCGACACGTCGGGCCTGTTGCATTCCGAGACATAATATAGCTCGGTGCGCTATATTATGGACCCATGAGCAACATTCCGGTGGTCATCGCGGACCGCATCGGGCCCCTTGTCGAAACCCTGCACGACGCGTTCGAACACGCGCGCCATCGGATTGACAACAATTACCCGGGTCTGTGTCGTGAGGACCAGGGCTGGTTGCGAACCCACAACCTCCGTGGGCTCACCTACCAGCGACTGCAGGATGTCGTGCTGCCCGATCACTGGGAACTGTCCGGCCGGCACCAGCGGAACGGGATGATCAACCTCGCCTACGGGTCCGGCCAGATGGCCCTACGGTTCGTTCACGCCTTCCCATCTGTAGGGGAACCCCCAATTGCCGGTCACAACCACGCCCGGCGCGCGTGGTACACCCAGCGAGCCCTAGACGAACTCACTGATCCCGATTTCATGCCAACTCAAAGGCTGCTGCTGGTCTGGGACGAGATCAGCCCGACGGCAGACTTCACACTCTCGGTCATCCGGCCACTTAGCCCCGGCACACTTCGCCGGCGTGTCCGCCGGGACCTAGAGATCCCGTTGCCGCGTACGCTCACGGCGTTCGAGCAGACGCAGTTCGATACCAGCGATGAGGATGAAGACCTGTACTACGAAATCGACCAGGACGATGTCGACACCGGCACCGACGATGACAAGTGATGGCCGCGGCGCACGCGTAACCCACCTACGACACCTGCTGACCCTGACCCAAGGTCAGCTGGCGGAGAAGGCCGACTTGCTACAGCCAACGCTGTCCGCAATCGAGCGCGGCCGCACGCCCCTCACCGAAGGCATCGCCTTTCGGATCTGCCGCGCCACCGGAACGCCGATGGAGTTTTTCGACTTCGGCGCTCCCGCGTACGGCAGCACCGAAATTCACTTCCGGAAATCGAAGCGCGTGAGCGCCCGCGGACGCGACTTTGTCATACAAGCGTTCAAGGAGATTGAACGCGTCGCCGAGCAGATCGATACGGCCCCTTTACGCCTGCGCCGCACGAAGCTCTCCCTGGCCGAGGAGGCCGACATCGTCTCCGACGCCGACATAGAAGCCTTCGCCGCCGAGGTTCGCAGGGAGAGCGGTGTCGACGGCGACGCCCCTGTGCGCAACGTGATGCGCACGATGGAGCGAGCCGGTATCGGCATCGCACCACTAGAGGTGCCTCACGGCACCGACAACGAAGCTCTGCTGCACGGCCACTGTGGAATGTCGCGGTGGGGCGATGAATCATCCCGCGCGATCGTCACGTACGTCGCCGGAATGCCGGGTGACAGACTGAGATTCACCCTCGCTCACGAACTGGGCCACATTTTGATGCACACCCGGCGCGTGGTACCTGACGAAGAGCAACGCGAGCGCGAGGCTGACCGCTTCGCTGGCGCGTTCCTGGTGCCACCCCAAGTGGCCGAACGTTCAATCTCCGAGACGCTGACGCTTCACGGTTTCATGCGGCTCAAGGCGCAATTTGGGATCTCGATCCAGGCGCTGATCATGCGCGGCCGGAAGTCCGGGCTTATCTCGCAACAGCGACAACGGTCGCTCATGATTCAGGTGTCGAGCCGCGGCTGGCGGACCCAAGAGCCCGTAAAAGTCACATGCGAGACCCCGATGCTGTTGTGGACGCAACTGTCCGCAATCCATGGCGGCAATCCCTACTTCCCCGCCAGCACCGCGTACGGGGTCCCCGTCGATCTGCTCAAGCAATGGGTCCCCGAACGAAAATCAAAAGAACCGTCAACCCGGCAACAGACCGAGGCCAGTATCGGCACCGTGACGGCTTTGAACACTCGCCGCAGATAGATCAATCACCCGCGCTCCTCGGCTTGGTCAGCGGCGATCAATCAGGTCGTTCAGTTTACTTCCAATGCGAATTGTTGCGTCAGCAAGCTTTCCGATCGCCTCGGCGATGTGACGGTCGTATTCAGTGGATGCGGCTTCCCGCGCCTGCGCTGCTGCGGCCTTTGCCGCGATGGCATCTTCGCGAATGCTAGCCATGTTCAATCTTTCCCTCGGTCGTCGGATGTCCGGTAGAAGGATATTGGTTAGCCAACCGCGGCCAGCATGGCCACGCGAACCCTCTCGTCCTCGGACAGGACGTACATCTGGGTGGTGGCGATGGAGTCATGGCCGAGCAGATCTTTGACTGCGACGATGTCGTTCGTTGCTCGGTAGGCCCGCGTGGCGGTGCGGTGCCGCAGCGAGTGCATGGTCCAGACGCCGGGCATAGCATCGGCGCACAGCCGGCCCACCCACCGCGGCGAAAGGTGGCCGTGGTCCCTTCCTGGGAATAGGTAGCCGGTGTGCGGTGCGCCGGCGGTGTGGCCGGCCGCGCCGGCGGCGATCATGGTGGCGAGCTTGACGGTGATGGGTATGACGCGACGCTTGTTGCCCTTGCCGTGGACCACCAGGCTGGGGCCCTCGGGAATCAGATCGTCGGTGCTGGAAACGGCGACCTCGCCGCGACGCATCCCGTGATCGGCCATCGACAGCATCAGCGCCAGCCGGGCGTCGTGTTCGGCCTGGGCGACGGCGATCGCGCGGACATCCTCTGGTGTTGGGCGTGGCATCGGTTTGCGGGCCTTGACGCTGGGCAGGCCGTCGGCGAAGTTCTCGGTGAGGTGGCGGTTACGGTGGGCCCACCGGAAGAATCCGCGCATGGTGGTGCGGTAGCTCCGACGTGTCTCAGTGGCCCAATGCTTCTGCTTGCCGAACCACTCGACAAGTGCGACCTCGGTGATCTCGGCGGGCGTGCAGCGCAAGCCGCGGGCCATACGCGCCAGATGGGATCGGCGTGTGTTGATCGTGGTGGCGGGCCGATCGCCCGCTTTGAGGAAACCCAGATAGCCGTTGATGAGAGGGGACCACTCGGTCGGAATTGACTTTGCCTTGCCGGCGTTCCGATGCCGCCCCCGCGTGCCGTTATTCACGGGTCCGTAACTTAACGAGGCCCCTATACGGCGGTATTGCATACTCACAGGCTTTTCAAAACCGCGATAAATTCGTTATGCGACCTTGTCATTTGGCAAGGAAAGTGTCGGTACCCTCGGCTCCGCCAAAGACTCCCTGGATGAGCCGGCCGTTTG
The DNA here is from genome assembly GCF_006715585.1 of Arthrobacter sp. SLBN-53. Classification (NCBI taxonomy): domain Bacteria; kingdom Bacillati; phylum Actinomycetota; class Actinomycetes; order Micrococcales; family Micrococcaceae; genus Arthrobacter; species Arthrobacter sp. SLBN-53. The sequence goes on along the minus strand of NZ_VFNN01000001.1, from coordinate 2,450,642 downwards.
ACCCATCCTCGGTCATATCGCAGAAGGTTAGGGGTTCGAATCCCTTCGGGCGCACTCAGGCAGTATGCAGTCATGAGTTCTCCGCATCTGGAACGCTGGATCGAGTTCATGACCGATCACGACCCGGCGGTTCTCGACGAACAGCTTGCCGACGACGCCGTCTTCTACTCCCCGGCGGTGTTCACCCCGCAAGAGGGCAAGGCGCTGACCGCCAAGTATCTGAACGCCGCGACCGAGCTTTTCGGCGATGCCGACTTCCGCTATGTCGAGCAGTGGGAGAGCGACCGTTCGGCCATCCTCGCGTTCCAGGCCACCGTCGACGGTGTGACGGTCGACGGTATAGACATGATCCACTGGAACGACGAGGGCAAGATCGCGTCCTTCAAGGTGATGATCCGGCCGTTGAAGGGTCTGCAGGCCGTCATACCGCGGATGGCGGCGCTTCTCGGGCAGGCCCGGTGATACCGCGCTCGGACACCGGCAACTCGTCGGCGTGGACCGCCTCCCCGAAGTATGTGCCCTGGGCCACCGCGCATCCGTAGCCGCGCAGCAGCTCGGCGGTACCGGCGTCGGCGACGCCCTCGGCGACACTGGTGATGCCAAGGGTGTGGGCGAGCGTGACGATCGAATGCACGATGGCCGCCGCGCGGGTGTTCTCCAGCATCGGCGAGACGAAATGCCGGTCCAGTTTCAGCTCGTCGACAGGGAGGTCGCGCAGGTAGCTCATGGTCGCGTAGCCGCTGCCGAAATCGTCGATCGACACCCGGAAGCCGGCCGCCCGCAGCTGTTCGATGACGCGGCGTGCCTGGCGCACATTGGCCAGCAGGTAATGCTCGGTGATCTCGATCGTCATCGACGTCGGGGTCAGTCCGTGCCGCGCCAGCACGGTGCCGATGCGTTCGGGCAGCGTGGCATCGTCGAATGACGGTGCGAACAGGTTCACCGCCACCGGGATCTCCCGGCCGCCCAGCCGACGCCAGGCCGCGGCGTCGCGGGCAGCCTGCTCCACCACCAGGTCGGTCATCGATCCCATCAATCCACTGCGGCGTATCAGCGGCAGGAACTGGTTGGGGGTCAACAACCCCAGTTCGGGGTGCGGCCAGCGCACCAGCGCCTCCACACCGATCATCTCGCCCGTGGCCAGCGAGATCTGGGGCTGATAAGCCAGTCGCAGCGCCCCACCGTCGACGACCCGGCGCAACTGTCCGAGCAGGGTGATCTCCGGCACCACGGGCGTCGGTGCGGTGTCCTCCTCCCAGAGGGAGCCCGTGTCGGTGAGTTCCATCCCTGCGGTGTACATCTGCACCCCGCCGACGCCGGAGCGCTTCGACACGTACATCGCGATATCGGCCTGCCGCAGTAGCTCCTCGGTGCCGACGGCAACATCATCGGTCGCGCTCGCCACGGCCAGGCCGATGCTCGGTCGGATGTACACCTCGTGCCCACCGAGAACGAACACCTCGTCGAAGGCGCGGACCACCGCCGCAGCAACCTCTTCGGCGGATAGCGAACCGTCCTCGATGATGACCGCGAACTCGTCACCGCCGAGACGCGCCACGGTCTGGCCGGAGGGCAGGCAGGCCACCAACCGTCCGGCGATATCGCGTAGCAACTCGTCCCCGCAGTGGTGCCCCAGGTTGTCGTTGACGAGCTTGAAGTCGTCGAGATCCAGCGACAGCACCGCCGTCGGGCGGCCGCCGCGGCGTTGCCGGGCGACGGCCTGTTCGAGCCGGTCGGTGAACAGCAGCCGGTTGGCCAGTCCGGTCAGCGGGTCCTGGAACGCGTGGGCGGCGACCTCGTCGAGCAGGCGGCGATTCTCCACCAGCACGGTCAGCTGCCGAACCAACGCCGATATCACCAGGATCGTCGAGCCGAGCAGCACCGGTCGGATGTTCGCGTCGGGCCACAGGTGCGCCACCGCCGCGATGACCGCGAAGGGCATGGGCGCGTAGGGCAGCCAGATGATGGTCATCGGTGACGGACGTGGGTCGTCGCGCCGTGGTGTCCTGATGTCCTTGGCCGACATGTAGGCGCCGGCCGAGACCATCAGCAGCCCGGTCACCTTGCTGATGATCGGGAACGCGCTCGCCGAGTCGACGCCGTCGTGTATCTGGATGTACAACTCGGCGACCTCGCCGAGCGCGATCGCGGCCAGCCCGGTGGTGAACAGACCGAGCACCTGACGCCGCCCGGGACGTACGACGGTCAACACCAACATCGACAGCGTCACCATGGTCAGCGCCGAGATGGGGTAGACGGCGGTCAGGACAGCGTCCATGGTGTTGCGCGCATCGAGGGTGAAGAGGCGGTCGAGCACCGCCACCCACACCACGACGAAGAGTGCCGACGAGATCACCAGTCCGTCCATCAACTGACGAAACATCGACAACGGGTCCGTGGTGGTGCGCAGCAGCCATACCACCACGACGGCAAGCGGCAGCGCCAGGTATCCGAGATCGGCCGCCGACGGGAACGGCGGCTCCTGGTCGAGCACCACCGCGTAGTACGCATCGACGGCACTTCCGAGGACCCAGCCGAGGAAGCCGACGGTCAGTGCAGCCCATGCCAGGCGGATGCTGCCGCGGCCGGATATGGCGGCGGCAACCGTGCACGCGCACGTTGCTGCACAGAACGCAACGAAGCCCAGCGACCCGACGGTCGCCGTCACCTGCGGTCCGCCCCAACCGAGAATCAACCAGCAAACGAACACCAGGTAAACCGCCACACCTGTGGCGTAACCGAAGTTCGTTCTGGAAGTGGGCATTACATGCAGTTTAGAGCGAGTTTTCGCTGTTGAGGCGGCATTTCGTGGCAGTCCCTCCAGCAACTTGCTTCACGCGGGTTGCGCTACCCTCGGACCGGTGCGGCTGCTGCTGATCTCCGACACCCATCTGCCCACCCGGGCGCGCGATATGCCGGCCGAGGTGTGGGCCGCGGTCGAGGTGGCCGATGTCGTTTTCCACGCCGGGGATTGGATGGAGGTCGGCCTGCTGGACCGGTTGGCCGAGCGGGCGCGGCGGCTGGTCGCGTGCTGGGGCAACAATGACGGCGACGAGCTGCGCGCGCGGCTACCGGAACGCGCCGATGTCGTCCTCGACGGGCTGCGCTTCACCGTGACGCACGAGACCGGTGCGGCGGCCGGGCGGGACAACCGGATGGCGCGGGCCTATCCCGATACCGACGTCCTGGTGTTCGGGCACAGCCACATCCCCTGGGATGCCACCGTCGACAGGCCGGACGGCGGGACACTGCGGTTACTCAATCCCGGCTCGCCCACCGACCGCCGACGGCAGCCGCATTGCACCTATATGACGGCCGAACTGGCCAACGGTGTGCTGGGTCCGGTCGAACTGCACAAACTCGTCCGATAGCGCTCGCACGGCGTTACTGCGTGGCAGTCTCACGTGCATGAACTCCAAGCCGCCCAGCGATCTCATCGCCGCCGCCAACCGCGCGCACCGGGACACCTTGCCCTTCGAGGACAACCGCGATTTCGCGGACGCCGACCGCGGCTTCGTCGGTGCGCTGGAACCCTGTGTGGTCACCGGAGCCGATGGGAAGGTCGTGTGGGACAACGACAGTTACGGGTTCCTGGCGGCCGATGCGCCCGACAGCGTGCATCCCAGCCTGTGGCGGCAATCGCAGCTCTGCGTCAAGCAGGGACTCTATGAGGTGGTCGAGGGCATCTACCAGGTGCGCGGGCTCGACCTGTCCAACATCAGTTTCATCGAAGGCGACACCGGGGTCATCGTCATCGATCCGTTGGTGTCGACCGAAACCGCTGCGGCAGCCCTGGCGCTCTATCGAGCGCATCGTGGCGAGCGCGTCGTCACAGCGGTCATCTACACCCACAGCCATGTCGACCACTTCGGGGGCGTTCTCGGGGTGACCACCCAGGCCGACGTCGACGCGGGCCGCGTGCAGGTGCTGGCGCCGGAGGGATTCGTCGAACACGCCGTGCAGGAGAACGTGTACGCGGGCACGGCGATGACCCGCCGAGCGGCCTACATGTACGGCGCGGTGCTGGCCCGGGGGCCGCAGGGCCAGGTGGGTTGTGGTCTCGGGCAGGCGCCCTCGCTCGGCGAGGTGGCCCTGATAGTCCCCACCATCGACATACGCAGCACCGGCGAGACCCACACCGTCGACGGTGTACAGATCGAGTTCCAGATGGCGCCGGGTACCGAGGCTCCCGCCGAGATGCACTTCTATTTCCCGCAGTTCCGCGCGCTGTGCATGGCCGAGAACGCCACCCACAACCTGCACAACCTGCTGACCCTGCGCGGTGCCCTGGTCCGCGATCCGCACGGCTGGGCCGGGTACCTGACCGAGGCCATCGACTCCTTCGCAGACCGCACCGACGTCGTCTTCGCCTCCCATCACTGGCCCACCTGGGGGCGCGAGAACATCGTGGAATACCTTTCGCTGCAACGGGATCTGTACTCCTATCTGCACGACCAGACGTTGCGGCAGCTGAACAAGGGCTTCACCGGAATCGAGATCGCCGAGACGTTCCAGATGCCGCCTGCGCTGGAGAAGGCCTGGCACACGCACGGCTACTACGGTTCGGTCTCCCACAACGTCAAGGCGGTCTACCAGCGCTACATGGGCTGGTTCGACGGCAACCCCGCCCGGCTCTGGCAGCATCCGCCCGAGGCCGCCGCCCCGCGCTATGTCGAGGCGATTGGTGGGCTGGACAGGGTGGTCGACATCGCCCGAGCCGCCTTCGACTCGGGTGATTATCGCTGGGCGGCAACACTTCTGGATCACGCCATCTTCACCGACCAACACCATCCGGCGGCGCGCCAACTGTATGCCGACACCCTCGAGCAGTTGGCCTACGGGGCCGAGAACGCGGTATGGCGCAACTTCTTCCTTTCCGGGGCAACCGAACTGCGCGAGGGCAACTTCGGCACGCCGACCAGCACGACGGCGCCCACCCTGCTCGCCCAACTGAGCCCCGAGCAGATCTTCGACACCCTGGCCATCAGTATCGACGGACCGCGGGCCTGGGAGCTGGACCTGACCCTGGACGTGACATTCGTCGACCTCGGTGCCGATTACCGGCTGACATTGCGCAACGGGGTGCTGGTGTACCGGCGCGTCGCGGCCGATCCGGCGACCGCGACGGCCACCGTCACCTTCGCGACCAAGGCCAGGCTGCTGGCGTTCGCCGCCGGCGACCGCGACTCACCGGGGGTGGAGTTCACCGGCGACGCCGGGGCGCTGGGCACCCTGCTCGGGGTACTCGACCGGCCGAACCCGAATTTCGACATCGTCACCCCGTAGTCGTCGGCCGGGCGACGGTCGGTCGGGGCGGCCGCTGTCGCCCGCCCTATGGTGGCACGGTGCAACTGCTTCTGGTCCGGCACGCGCTGCCGCTACGCAGCGAGCCCGGTGCGGGTTCCGATCCCGACCTGTCCGGTGACGGTATCGCCCAGGCGGCGCGACTGCCCGCCGCGCTCGCCCGCTTCCCGATCACCCGGCTGGTCAGCAGCCCGCAGCGGCGCGCGCAGCAGACCGCGCAGCCGGTGGCCGACGCGCTGGGGCTGGGAGTCGACATCGACGAGCGACTTGCTGAATACGATTACGGGTTGTCGCACTACACGCCGATCGAGCAGGCCTCCAAGGAGGATCTGCAGCGGTTGATCAACGGCGAGCTGCCCGGCGATGTCGATCCGCACGCGTTCCAGGCCCGGATCTGGGCAGGCATCGAGGACATCGTCGCCGGCTCGGGTCACGACGACACGATCGCACTGTTCAGCCATGGTGGCGTGATCAACGCGGTGGTGCACCGGGTCATGAAGACCGAGCGGTTGTTGTCGGTTCAGGTGGACTACGCGGGTGTCACCCGGGTGCTGTCCTCGCGCAGCGGCCGCCTGTCGGTGGCGGCGATCAACAGCACCGAACACGTATGGGATCTGCTGCCGCGAAATGCGCAGTGGTAAACATTTCGCGTGACCAATCTTGACGGCCTGGACCTCGACGCCCTCGATCGCCATCTTCGTGCCGAGGGCATTGCCCGCGCCGGTGACCTGCGCGCCGAACTGCTCTCCGGTGGACGGTCGAATCTGACCTTCCGGGTCTGGGATGACGAGTCCGCCTGGGTGCTGCGCCGCCCGCCGCTGCACGGCCTGACCCCGTCCGCCCACGACATGGCCCGCGAGTACAAGGTGGTCGCCGCGCTGGCCGGGACCGCCGTGCCGGTGGCCCGGGCGGTCACGATGCGCAATGACGACTCCGTGCTGGGTGCACCGTTCCAGATGGTCGAGAACGTCGAGGGCAACGTGGTGCGCAGCGCGGCGGAGCTGGAGGCACTGCAGCAGGCCGGCGGACCCGGGGTGATCGACGGGTGTGTGACGTCGTTGATCACTGCGCTGGCCGATCTGCATGCCGTCGATCCCGAGGCCGTCGGGCTTGCTGATTTCGGCCGCGCCGAGGGATATCTGGAGCGGCAGGTCCGGCGCTGGGGGTCGCAGTGGGAGCATGTGCGACTCGCCGACGACACCCGGGATGGTGATGTCGCCCGGCTGCATTCGGCTCTGGCGGAACGCATTCCGGTCAGCCCCCGGGCATCGATCGTGCACGGTGACTACCGCATCGACAACACCATCCTCGACGCCTCGGACCCGACGGTGGTCCGGGCGGTGCTCGACTGGGAGTTGTCCACACTCGGGGATCCGCTCTCGGACGCGGCCCTGATGTGTGTGTACCGCAATCCCAATTTCGACGATGTCCTCGGGATGCGCGCGGCATGGACATCGCCGCTGTTGCCCTCGGCAGATGAACTGGCGCAGCGCTATGCGCTGGCCAGCGGCCAGGAGCTGCAGAACTGGGATTTCTACATGGCGCTGTCCTATTTCAAGATCGCCATCATCGCCGCGGGCATCGACTTCCGCGCCAGGGAGGGCGGCGATACCCACGGCGGTGTCGGTGCAGCGGTGGCTCCGCTCCTGGCCGAGGGCCTGAAACTGATCTAAAGCCGGCTACGTCACGCGCCGGGCGGCCTTGAGGTTCTTGCGCGCCGCGATACGCAACTGCACGATGCGCGCCGCGCCCACCAGAACAGCGAGCAACCCGCCGCCGACCGCGGCCAGCAGCAGCGCCACGCCCAGCGGCAGGGTCCAGTTCCAGCCGAGGAAGTGGAACGTGCCCTGATCGGTGTTCTGGGCGATGAAGATCAGCAGCACGATCAGCACCAGGAAACCGATGATCAGGGAGGTCCACAGGGCCGCGGCCCTGGTGAATTTGACGTTGTCCTCGGGCGGGGGGACCGGCTCCGACGTGCCAGTGGGTTGGTGCGCCTGCTCTGAGTCGTACGGCAGTGCGTTCGGGTCGGTCGTCATGGTCTTATCTTGCCCCCTACCTGCCGTCGGCAAACCACCTCACGGTGAACCAAAGCGCGGCATGTCGTGGCGGCGCCGGTTAATGTCGAAGAAATTGCCAGGCGTCACACAGCCACCTGAGGGGACGGTATGCGCTGCAGGAAACGGTTCGCTGTCTTCACCGCAGCAGTGCTCACCCTGGTGAGTGCCGGTTGCGGGAGTTCCAATCCGCTCGGCGGCGGAGCGATATCGGGGGATCTGAAGACCATCGCGGTCGGTTCGGCCGACTTCACCGAGTCGAAGATCATCGCCGAGATATACGCACAGGCGCTGGAGGCCAACGGCTTCAACATCAGTCGGCAGTTCGGCATCGGCAGCAGGGAGACCTACATCCCGGCCGTGCAGGACCATTCGATCGATCTGATCCCGGAGTACACCGGCAATCTGCTGCAGTACTTCGACAAGGAGGCGACCGCGACCACCTCCGACGAGGTGCTGTTGGGTCTGTTGCGTGCACTTCCCGGTGATCTGGCGATCCTGTATCCCTCGCCGGCCGAGGACAAGGACACCCTCGCGGTGTCCGAGACCATCGCCAGGGAATGGAATCTCAAGACCATCGCCGATCTGGCCGCCCGCTCGACGGAGGTGAAAGTCGGTGGGCCGTCGGAGTTTCAGACCCGCCAGACCGGGCTGGTGGGACTGCAGCAGAAGTACGGACTCGACATCGCGCCCGCCAATTTCATCGCAATCAGCGACGGCGGCGGACCGGCGACGGTCCAGGCGCTGACGAACGGCACCGTCACCGCGGCCAACATCTTCAGCACCTCCCCGGCGATCGAGAAGAACAACCTCGTGGTGCTCGAAGACCCGGAGAACGTCTTCCTGGCGGCCAATGTGGTGCCCCTGGTGGCCTCGCAGAAGATGTCGAATGAGCTCAAGACGGTGCTCGACGCCGTCAGCGCCAAGCTCACCACCGAGGATCTGATCGAGTTGAACGGATCGGTGGAGGGGAACTCGGGTGTGGACCCCGACGAGGCCGCCCAGAAATGGATCGCCGACAACGGATTCGACAAACCCCTGCCGGGTAAGTGAGTGAGCCGATGATCACCTTCACCTCCGTCACCAAGACCTACGCCGATGGCACCGTCGCCGTGGACGACCTGACCCTGGAGGTCCCCGAGGGCACGCTCGCCGCGTTCGTCGGACCCTCCGGCTGCGGCAAGACCACCTCCATGCGGATGATCAACCGGATGATCGATCCCACCTCCGGCACGCTCACTGTCAACGGGGAAGACGTCACCAAGGTCGATCCGGTCAAGTTGCGACTGGGCATCGGCTACGTCATCCAGAGCGCCGGACTGATGCCGCATCAGCGGGTGGTGGACAACGTCGCATGCGTCCCGGTGCTCAAGGGACAGTCGCGACGCGAGGCGCGCAAGGCCGCGCTGGGCGTACTGGAACGTGTCGGGCTGGATCCCAAACTGGCGCAACGCTACCCGGCGCAGCTTTCCGGTGGTCAACAGCAGCGTGTGGGGGTGGCGCGGGCGCTGGCCGCCGACCCGCCGATCTTGCTGATGGACGAACCGTTCAGTGCGGTGGACCCCGTCGTGCGTGAGGAATTGCAGACCGAGATCCTGCGGCTGCAGAGCGAGCTGCGCAAGACCATCGTCTTCGTCACCCACGATATCGACGAGGCGCTCAAGCTGGGGGAGAAGGTCGCGGTGTTCGGCCGCGGTGGGGTCCTGCAGCAGTTCGATCCGCCGCAGCGCCTGTTGTCCAATCCGGCAAACGATTTCGTCGCCGGATTCGTCGGCGCCGACCGCGGCTACCGCGGTCTGCAGTTCCTGCGCCACAACGGCCTGCCGCTGCACGACATCCAGCACGTCGGTGAACCGGGTATCGACGCACTTGAGCTCACACCGGGCCAATGGGCGCTGGTCACCAAACCCGGTGGTGAGCCGTACGGCTGGATCAACGCCGAGGGGGTGGCCCTGCACCGCGGTGGGAGTTCGCTCTACGACAGCACCATCGCCGGCGGCTCGCTGTTCCGGCCCGACGGCACACTGCGGCTGGCGCTGGACGCGGCGCTGTCGTCACCGGCGGGCCTCGGTGTCGCGGTGGATGAGAACGACCAGGTCCTCGGCGGCATCCGCGCCGAGGATGTGTTGGTAGCCATCGACGATGAGCGCAAGCGGCGGACCGGGTAGATGCAGTATCTGCTGACCCACCTCGACAACGCGTGGACGCTGACCCTCATCCACCTGCGGCTGTCACTGGTGCCGATCGCGCTCGGCCTGCTGATCGCGGTGCCCCTGGGTGCGCTGGTGCAGCGCACCACGGTGCTGCGGCGGGTCAGCACAATCACCGCCAGCATCATCTTCACCATTCCCTCGCTGGCGCTGTTCGTCGTGCTTCCGCTGATCATCCCGACCCGCATCCTCGATGAGGCCAACGTCATCGTGGCGCTCACCCTCTACACGACCGCGCTGCTGGTCCGGGCGGTGCCCGAGGCGTTGGATGCCGTCCCGCCCGCGGTGCGCGACGCGGCCACCGCCGTCGGCTACCGACCCTTCACTCGGGTTGTGAAAGTCGAACTGCCGCTGTCCATTCCGATCCTGGTGGCGAGCCTGCGGGTTGTCGCGGTGACCAACATCTCGATGGTGTCGGTGGGTTCGGTGATCGGCATCGGCGGATTGGGCACCTGGTTCACCGAGGGGTACCAGGCCAACAAGAGCGGCCAGATCATCGCGGGCATCATCGCCATCTTCGTCCTGGCGGTGGTCGTCGACACGCTGATCCTGTTGGCAGGCAAGGCGATCACACCGTGGACCCGAGCGAAGGCCGGTGCGGTATGAACTTCCTGCACGAGGCGCTGGCGTTCATCTTCACGGCGCAGAACTGGACGGGGCCTGCCGGCCTCGGCATCCGGATCGTCGAGCACCTGCAGTACACCGGCATCGCGGTGGTGTTCTCGGCGTTGATCGCGGTACCGATCGGCCTGATCATCGGACACACCGGGCGCGGGACCTTCCTGGTGGTCACCGGAGTCAACGCGTTGCGCGCCCTGCCCACCCTCGGTGTGCTGCTGCTCGGGGTGCTGTTGTGGGGGCTCGGGCTCATCCCGCCGACCGTCGCGCTGACGCTGTTGGGCATCCCGCCGCTGCTGGCGGGCACGTACTCGGGGATCGCGGCCGTCGAACCGTCGGTCGTCGACGCCGCCCGGGCGATGGGGATGACCGAACGCCAGGTTCTGTTCCGGGTCGAGGTGCCCAACGCGCTGCCGCTCATCGTCGGCGGTCTGCGCACCGCGACGCTGCAGATCGTGGCGACCGCCACGGTGGCCGCCTACGCCAGCCTCGGCGGCCTCGGCCGGTACCTGATCGACGGGATCAAGGTACGAGAGTTCTATCTCGCCTTGGTGGGTGCGTTGATGGTCACGTTGCTGGCCCTGATGCTCGATGCGCTGCTGGCCGCCGCGGTGTGGTTGTCCCAGCCCGGTGCCGACCGGTTCACCAGGTCGCGCGATCTGCCGCAACCGCTGCTCGACGACGAGGTGGCGTTGGAATCGGCCAACGTGGCTACGGAGCCCGGGGGCCGTCGCATACGGTATGAGGGTGACTGAACCAGCCGAAGCGTGGCCCGCGATCCTGACCTGGCGAGCACACGATGTGCCGAGGATGGAGTCGGTGCGGATACAGCTTTCCGGTAAACGGATCAAGGCGTACGGCCGTATCGTGTCGGCCGCCACCTCGACCGATCCTGCCTTCAGCGCCTCCTATGACCTGGTCACCGACGAAGTGGGCGCCACCAAGCGGTTGTCGCTGACGATGACGCTGGCCGAGCGGGAGCGCCAGCTTTCCATCGCCCGCGACGAAGAAGGCATGTGGCTGGTCCGCGATCACCAGAACCAGACCAGCCGCGCCGCGTTCGACGGGGCGCTCGATGTGGATGTGGTGTTCAGCCCGTTTTTCAACGCGCTGCCGATCCGGCGCAACGAACTGCACAAGGGCGGTGGACCCGAGTCGCTGACCCTGCCGGTGGTCTATGTGCGGTTGCCCGAGCTCAGCGTCGAGTTGGAGAACATCACCTACACCCGCGAGGCCGACGGGTTCGGGCTGAAGTCGCCGGTCGCCGAGACTGTCGTCACCGTCGACGCCGACGGGTTCATCCTGGACTACCCAGGACTGGCAGCGCGGATCTGATCACCCCGCCGGCCCGCCCGGCGGCGGCCAGTTCGTCCCGCCACTGCGGGGCGCCGATGGTGACATGCAGGATGTCGGGCCTGCGGAAGCTGTCGTAGCGAACCCGGGCGGCGTGTCCGGACTCGACCAGCGCGGCCACCGAGGTGTGGGTGCGTAGGTGGTCGCGAGCGTCGGTGAGCAGTTCGATGGCCCGATCCAGGCCGGTCGCCAGGTGGTCGGCGTTGGCCTCGCACATGGCGCGCACCAGATCGGGTGCGGTCGCCGCGACCCGGGTGCCGTCCCGGAACGACCCGGCGGCCAGCGCGAACGCCAGCGGGACATCGGCTGCGGTCACGGCCAGCGTCTCGGCCAGCAGATGCGGCAGGTGCGAGATGGCGGCCGCGGCGGCGTCGTGCTCATCGGAGCGCGCGGGCACCACCACGGCACCGCAGTCCAGGGCCAGCCGCATGACCTGAGCGAAGACGGCCGGGTCGACGTCATCGTCGACGCTGATCACCCACGGGGCGTCGACGAACAGGCCCGCGTCGCCGGCTGACCAGCCCGAGTGTGCGGTGCCGGTCATCGGGTGCCCACCGACGAAGCGTGATCGCAGACCGGCCTTCTCCACCGCGGCCAGCACCGCGCCCTTGACGCTGATCACATCGGTCAGCGCGCAACGCGGGGCGACGGTGCGGATGTGTTGGAGCATGCCGGCCAGTGCAGGCATCGGCACCGCAAGCACGATCAGCGCCTCGGTGTCCGCGGCACGCGTCAGCGCCTGGTCGAGGGCGGCGGTGGCGTCGAATCCATCGGCCTGTGCGGCGCTCACCCCGTCGACCGATCGGTTGTAGCCGAACACGGTGCGACCCGCTGACGTGGCGGCCCGCACCACCGAGCCGCCGATCAGTCCAAGGCCCAGCACGCATACCGGTGTGTCGGTCACCGCTCTAGGTTGGCACATGGTTGATGGGGACTGGCTGTGACCGCTGGTCAAGCACATGGCGGACGACTAGCGTAAGCGGCCATGGGAGCACAGCGGGCCACCGCACAACAGGCTGCCGACCTGCCCGGTGGATTCGCCGTCGCGGTCGTCCGGGAGGACGGCAAGTGGCGGTGTACCGCCCTGCGTCGGGCGGCGCTGAACAGCTTGTCCGCGGCCGAGACCGAGTTGCGTGAGCTGCGCAGCGCCGGTGCGGTGTTCGGGCTGCTCGACGTCGACGAGGAGTTCCTGATCATCCTGCGGCCGGCCCCGGCGGGCACCCGGCTGCTGCTCTCCGATGCCACCGCCGCGCTGGACTACGACATCGCCGCCGAGGTTCTCGACACACTCGATGCCGATATCGACGACGAGGACCTGGAGGACACCGACCCGTTCGAGGAGGGCGATCTGGGGCTGCTCGTCGATATGGGCCTGCCCGAAGGGGTGCTCGGGGTGATCATCGCCGACGAGGAATCCGAGATCGAGGAGCAGATCACCGCGATCGCCGAGCGGATGGGCTTTGCCGACGAACTGTCCGCGGTGCTGGACAAACTGGGTCGGTGAGCTCCGACAGCGAGCTGATCCGGCAGGCGCTGGAGGCGGCCCGGCTGGCCGGGCCCGACGATATCCCGATCGGTGCAGTGGTGTTCGGGCCCGACGGGACGGAGTTGGCCCGTGCGGCCAATGCGCGGGAGGTCCTGCGTGATCCCACCGCGCATGCCGAGATCCTGGCGATGCGCGCGGCGGCCCAGGTGTTGGGCGACGGCTGGCGGCTGACCGACTGCACCCTGGCGGTCACGGTGGAGCCGTGCACGATGTGCGCGGGCGCGCTGGTGATGGCGCGGGTCGGTCGGCTGGTGTTCGGGGCGTGGGAGCCCAAGACCGGCGCGGTGGGGTCGCTGTGGGATGTGGTGCGCGACCGGCGACTGACGCACCGTCCGCAGGTGCGCGGCGGGCTGCTGGAACGCGAATGCGCCGCCCCGCTGGAGGAGTTCTTCGCGCGGCATCGTTGAGCCACTCTCGGCACGCGATTAGGGCTCACGGCGACCGCCCGGTAAGCTTCCCGCCGGTGGCGTGTCCGAGCGGCCTAAGGAGCACGCCTCGAAAGCGTGTGACGGGTAACCCCCGTCCGAGGGTTCAAATCCCTCCGCCACCGCCATAGCCCCGATCCTGCTGACGCAGGTGAGGGGCTGTTTCATGCTCAGGCCCCGAAGTCGGCCTGGATCCTTTCCAGCGTGCGACGGCAGTTGGTGCTCATGACCGGGTTGCTGTCCACGTAGTACCAGACCGCGCCCATGGCCTGTTGGAACGCCCACCCGCGGCCACGTTGCCATTCGTCGTCATCGCAGCCCAGATATGTGCGCAACAGTTCGCGACGGCGATCGTCGAGCAGATGCCAGGCGCTCACGAGGTCCAGTGCCGGATCGGCCGCCGCGAACCCGCTGACATCGAGCACCCCCGCGAGGCGGCCGTCGACGGTCAGCACGTTGGGTGGGATCAGGTCGCCATGGTTCATCACATCGGGGGAGTCGCCGCGCGGCAGCACGCGTACCTCGTCCCAGATCGCGCGCAAGGTCGACACATCGAGCAAGTCTTCGCTGTTGGTCAGGCACAGCTCGATCCACTCGTCATAGGACCCCAGCTCGCCGCCGCGGCCGTTGCCGTCATAGGTGCGGCCGCGGGTGTCGATGGCGCGGACCGCGAGGATGAACTCACCGAGATCGGTGGCGAAGACATCGGATCGACAGCAGTTGTCCGCGGTCGCGGGGCTGCCGGGTAACCAGGTGAACACCGACCACGGCAGGGGATAGCCCGCGCCGGGTTCGCCGATCGCCAGCGGAACCGGCGTGGCAACGGAGGTGCGCCCGCTCAGCTCTCGTGCCACTTCGGCTTCGTGCTCGAGGTCGTGCCGCACCGCCTCGACGTCATCGTTGGGCTCCAACGGAAATCGGGCAACGACGCGGTCCCCGACTCGGAAGATGGCGTTGACCGTGCCCGCCCCGGAAACCGGCTCGACGGGCAGACCCGCCCACTGCGGAAACTGCTCGGCGATGAGTCCGTAGACCGTGAGCGGCGAGACCGTCAGTTGGCCGGGGTGCACGCTCAGACGGTGACGGCGACGGTGGCGGGGGTGGGTACCGACCGCCCGAGCACCACTCCGTACGCGGTGCCATCGGGCGTGCTGATCGGCAGTGTCGACCCGGGCACCAGATCGTCACCGTTGTCGGTGTCACCGTCGAACCAGTCGTTGAACCACTCGGCGCTGAGCTGCCAGACCGCAGGCGGGTTCTGCGGCTGCGGGAACCCGGCCAGTACCGAGGCCAGGAATTGCACGATCGGATTACCGCCGCGCATCGAGTCCATGTGGACACCGCCGGCCAGCACGACGCCGTTGAACCGGCCGGGCCGCGCCGCGTTCAGCGATTCGTTGATATTACTGATGAAGTTGAACAGGTTGGGCGGAGCGCCGATCTCGCGGACCGGGATGTAACGTCCGGTGGCGTCCTCATAGGCCTGCAACTTGGCCAACGCGTCCGGCATGACCGAACCGGTCGGCACGCCGTCCAGGGTGATCACCCCGACGAGATCGTCGGCGGCGCCCTTGTCCACCAGGTATCCGGCGACGGCGCCGACCAGCTGACCACCGGCGGAATGCCCCGCCAGGCCGAACTTCTGGGGCAGCACACCCACGTAACCGGCGTCGCGTGCGCTGTCGTTGAGGGCGATCCGGTCACCGACGAACAGCTCGGCGATGTTGTTCCACATACCTGCGCCGTTGAGCCACGCGTCGTCGTCGGCGAAGAAGTTCGACGAGAGCGTGGGGGTGACGACGATGCTGTTGGTGCGGACCGCCAATTCCGCGGCGGTGTAGCTGTACATCGGTGCCAGCGCGAAGAAGCCATGCTGCAACAGGATCAACCGGTCCGGCTGCTGCGCGCCCTCGGGCACATCGGGGAAGTACCAGTTCGCCTGCACCCGTTGACCATTGGCGAGCAGGATGGTGGATGTGCGCACCGTGACCGGGCTGTTGGCCGGAACCGCGGGTGGGCCTGTCAGCAATGCCTCCAGCGCCTGGATGGTGTTGAACACCAGCGACCCGACGCCCCTGATGAGATTTTCGGTCAGGCCCTGCAGCCAGCCCAGCAGGTTGGGCAGCGCGGGGGCGAATGCGCGTTCGACGGGCGGCTGCTCGACCACGACCGCCATGGACACGGCCGGGGTTTCGGAAACCCGTGCCGTCGTGGCTTCGCGATCGAGGATGCGCTCGGAGGTCACTGAGGACTCGGTCACCAATGGAGCTGAGGGCTCGGTCTTCGAGGTGGTGCCGGTCTCGTTCTCGCCGGATGTGCTGTTCTCGGGATCCACGACCACGGGAGTGCTGATGGTCGGTACTACCGCGGCGGGGCGGGTCTTCTTCCCGAGGACGGTCTCGGCCTCGTCGGTGCCGTCGGGGGGTGTCGTCTCGTGGTCCCCGGGGGTGACCTCACGCTCGGGCTCGGGCTGGGGTTTGAGTTCCGGTTCGGTGCCGATCTCGGAACCGGACTCATGCTCGGTGTCGGTGTCGGTGTCGGTGTCGGTGGCCGGTGTCGTACTGCCTGCCTTGTCGCGGGTCCCGGTGTCGGACTTGTCGTCGGACTTGGTACCGGTTGCGCCGGTAGAACCTGACGGGCCGGGAGTCTCCGACGTCGTATCGGTCTTTGTCCGCTGCGTACTGTCGTTGGCCGGACTCGATGCCGACCCGGGGCCCACCCCGCCGGACGTATCGTCGGCGACTGCGGCACCGGCGCCGGCCAGCACCGCAGCCGACACCCCCGCCGACAACAAACCGGCACTGACCCACGCCGAAAGCCGCTCCATGAAGACCCCTGACCCTGTGCTCATCGAATCGTCTCGAATATTGACACTGACGACAGCTTAACGGAGCAGTTTCGAGCAACGGCCATACTCGAGGATCGACGAAGGGAATCACCCCATGAGGGCTGTCAGTTGTAAGGCCGGCGAATTGTCGGTGATCGAGATGCCGGCACCACGACCCGCCGCCGGTCAGTTGCTGCTCGACGTGCGTCGATGCGGAATCTGCGGGTCCGACATCCATGCGAAGGATCACGCCGATGAGCTGACGGAGGTCATGGCCGCCGTCGGATACCCGGACTTCATGAACAGTTCCACGCCGGTCGTGCTCGGGCACGAATTCTGCGGGACAATTGTGGAAAAGGGTCGCGGAGTTGCCAAGGAATTCACGTCCGGCGCCACGGTCGTGTCTTTTCCTCTGATTCGCGCCGCGGGCGGGGTGCATCTCACCGGACTGTCCCCGCTGGCTCCCGGCGGCTACGCCGAGCAGGTGCTCGCCGAGGCATCGATGACGTTCGTGGTGCCCAACGGTTTGGACGTCGACACAGCAGCCCTCACCGAGCCGATGGCCGTCGCACTGCATGCCGTGCGGCGTAGTGAGATCAGCCGCCGCGATACCGCCGTCGTCATCGGCTGTGGCCCGGTCGGCCTGGCCGTGATCTGTCACCTGAAGGCCAAGGGTGTGGGCACGATCATCGCCAGTGACTTCTCCCCGGGTCGCCGTGCCTTGGCCGCCAGATGCGGGGCCCATGTGGTGGTGGATCCGGCCGTCGAGTCGCCGTATGAACGTTTCGACCGGCAGAAGGGTGTGATCACGGCGGCGCCGCAGCTGTACGAACTGGGTGTCGGTTCTATGGAGAAGCTGCGCAAGGTGCCGGGCTGGTCGCACCTCTACCGGCTCGCGGAGTCGTTCGGCGCGGCCGGGCCGAAGCGGCCGGTGGTGTTCGAGTGCGTGGGTGTGCCGGGAATGATCGACGGTGTGCTGGCGGCCGCGCCGGTGCAGTCCCGCGTGGTCGTCGTCGGTGTATGCATGGGCGAGGACCGTTTTCGGCCGACGCTGGCCATCGGCAAGGAGATCGATGTGCGCTTCGTCTTCGGCTACACACCGCTGGAATTCCACGACACCCTCAACCTGCTGGCGGAGGGCAAGGTCGATGCGTCTGCGCTGGTGACCGGGACCGTCGGCCTCGACGGGGTCCAGGCTGCCTTCAGCGCACTGGGTGATCCGGAATCGCATGCCAAGATTCTCATCGACCCCACCAGCTCAGCGGTCGAACCCGGTTAGTCGGATCGTCCAAAGCTGTTCACGCGCAGTTTGTTCGGGCATTTCCGGTGAGTAGTCGCAGATGTGTCACAGTGGCCTCACCATGCGTGACACCAGGCGAAAGCGTCTCCGGTTGAGTGACCCGCTGTCGTTGTCGTTCGAGATGCACCGAAGAGTGTTGCTGGCCAGACTGAATCGTCGGCACCGTCGTCAGGCCGCCTCCGCGCCGGCGTCTCGCTCGTCCTGATCGGCGGCGGGTTCGTCGTCGGTGGCGCGCGCATCGTCATGCCCGGGCTCGGGAAGCGGCGTGACGACGGTGCTCCGATCGTCGATCTCGGTCGGATCATCGATGCCGTTCTCGACGTCGCTCTCGATGTCGTCACGCTGGTCGGTGTCGTCCCGCGACGAGGTGCGCCTGCCGTTCTCCGGTGCAGATCCGAGGTCATCGAAGTCGGGATCGATCGTGGGAGCTTGGGGTGGTTTGGGCTGGGACTCCGAGGACGGCGGGGCCGGCGCGACCTCGGGTCGGTTGGCCGCCGCCGGCCGCGCCCCGGTCAGGTTCTCCAGCCCCTCGCGAACGGCATCGGGAATCGCCCGCAGTGCCTCGACCATCTTCGGTATCGGCGTCATCAGCGAAAATGGTTGATGAACTTGCGGATTGAGGTTTTGTCGGTCGGTGTAGGCCATATCGACGAGCACCCTGAGCAGTGGTTCGACGGCACCGATCAACCGTTCGGCGAGCGGAGACTGCCCTAGGAAGCGTGCCACGTCGCGAAGGGGTCCGAACAGCGGTAGGTGCTCGTTGGGTACCAGGACGTAGCGGTCCATGACACCACCCGGCTTGGTGATCTCCTTGATCAGGAGCACCGCTGAATCCAGATCGATCGGGTCGTAGAACGGGTCGGGGTGGGCATACGCCGCGGCCAGCAGGGTGTTCAGCAGCGCGAGCGGGTTGAAGTAGGCGGGAAAGTCGGCGTATGTGTCGTATTCCATGGTCACGTAGGTCGTCCCGTACACCGAGGGGGCCGCGACTCCCATCGCCGGGATCATGCCGGGGATCCCGAGGAAGGGAAATCGGGCCAGGATGCCGCCGTTGGGGATGAAGGGGGCGGCGATCTCCAGAAAGCTGAGGTCGCCGGGGTCCGGCGCGACCGCGGCACCGTCGAGGTCGCGCTTGATCTGCTCGGTGAGCAGCGTTCCCTCCGAATATCCGACAAGGATCACCGCGCCGGTCGTGGCGGCCAGATGTTCCCGAAGGATCGGCATGCCGACCCGCACGCTGTCGATCATGTTCAACGACGCCGGGTAGAAGGACGGGATATAGGTGTGGTCCGGCGGGCCGATCTTGCCGCGGAGCTTGTCCGGAATGCGTGCCGCGGCGGGGTCGTCGCGGCCGCCGATGCCGATGACCGTGGCGTTCGGCGCGATGGCGTACTGCACCGGTGCGCTCGCGGTGATCACGCCGCTGACAAGCCACGACGAGATCAGGATTGCGGTGAGCAACGCCAATGGCGTGCGGAAAACTCTCCCCATGCATCCCCCGACGCATCATCCACAAAACGATGTGCGGGGGACGTTACTCGCGGCGGGCGCGTGTGGACGGAATTCTGTCGAACTTCTTTAAGCGCGATTAGAGTCAGCGGTTATGAAGGCGATTCTGGCGACCGCTGCGGCCGCAGCGATGGGTCTCGGTGTTCTGTCGGCGGCGCCGGCCTCGGCGGATACGGTGGCCTATCTGGTCAACGTGCATGTCCGGCCGGGCTACAACTTCCCCAATGCCGAGGCCGCCATCGGTTACGGCAACACCGTCTGTGACCGGGTCGCCGCCAAGATGCCCTATGCCGAACTGGTCAACCAGCTCAAGGCCGATTTCCACACCACCGACTACTACCAGGCCGGTTACCTGATCAACCAGGCCGTCAACGAATTGTGCCCGGCGCAGATCTGGCAGTTGCGCCAATCCGCGGCCGGTTACACCGGGCAGTGAAAAGACGGGCAGTGAAAAGACGGGCAGTGAAAAGAACGGTGGCGCCCCATTTCGGGACGCCACCGTCGTTCGTGCCGGTTCCGCTCAGGGGCAGGTGACCGTGATCTCGAATGGCTTGCTGACCGGGCTCATGGGGTTGGCCATGTCGATTCCGGTGGCGGTGCCGCTGATGGTGTAGGTCTTGTCGGCCTTGGTTGCCGTGGCCTCACCGCCGGCACCCTGCGTGAATCCGAGGGTGACACCATTGACGTTGCCCAGCGCGACCGAGCTGACGCCGGTGCCGTCCTCACTGACGACCGCGGCGATACCGGTGAGGCCCTCCCCGATGGCGATATTCACGTTGCCACCGCTGGTCGCGCAGACCACCGAACCCTGTACGGCCTGGTCCTGGCCGTCGATGGTGACCTTGGTGGCACCGGATTCGGCTGCCGCCGACGATTCGGACGGGGCGCTGGTGGCCGCCGCCGATGTGCTTGCCGCCGCGCTCGTCTCCGAGGCGGTCGACTCAGTTGCTGACTTGTTGTCCGAGGAACAGCCGGACAGACCGGCGATGACGAGCGCTGCGCCCCCGACGGCCACTACGAACCCACGCTTCACCACGAATCTCCTTGATGTTGTGCGATCGATCAAGATCGCCCGATGATCCACGTGCAGTATGGGGCGCACAGCGGCCGATAAATCCCGATTGAGCGAAAATCTCCGCAGTTCGGGGCGGTTCAGCATGCAACGCGCAGCGTGAACTTTCCGTCCGAGGTGAAGCTGGCCGCGTCGGTGCGGAAGCCGGTCGCGGTGCCGGTGATGACGAAAGTCGGGCCGATCATGCTGACCTCGGCGTCCGGTTCGCCGAGTCCGGCGTTGTAGTTGCCGGTGAATCCGGCCAGGTTGCGGATGGCCACCGACTGGGCCGACAGCTCGTCACCGTTGGAGACCAGTGCGCTCACCCCGGAGTCGGGGTCCCCGGTCTGGATGTCGGTCGAGAATCCCTGCGATGTGCACCGCACCTGGTGGGTGGTGCCGCCGTCGCGTCCGTCGATCGTGATGTGGGCGGTACCCGCCGCCAGCCCGCCCTCGGGCACCGGGGCAGCCGGGCTTTCGGAGGAGCAGGAGGCGCAGGCGGCAGCCGCCGCGGATGCCACGGCAAGGACGAGCCAGGGTTTCCTCATGGGAGTGAATCTAGCGGCGGCGCGGGAGTGGACACAGCCGCTTGATTGAATGTCCGGATGTTCTTCGAAGTGCAGGCCGAGTTGCCCGGGCGTCCCGGACGCGTCGGCACCATCCACACGCCGCACGGCGATATCCAGACCCCGGCCTTCATCGCGGTGGGCACCCAGGCGACCGTCAAGGCCGTGCTGCCCGAAACCATGAAAGAGATTGGTGCTCAGGCGGTTCTGGCCAACGCCTACCACCTCTACTTGCAACCGGGCCCGGATGTGGTCGACGAGGCCGGCGGGTTGGGTGCGTTCATGAACTGGTCGGGACCGACGTTCACCGACAGCGGCGGCTTCCAGGTGCTGTCGCTCGGCGTGGGATTCAAGAAGGTGTTGTCCATGGACGCCACCCGGGTGCAGGCCGATGACATCATCGCCGAGGGCAAGGAGCGGCTCGCCCACGTCGACGACGACGGCGTCACCTTCCGCTCCCATCTCGACGGGTCGACGCACCGCTTCACCCCAGAGGTCTCTATCGGTATCCAGCATCAGCTCGGTGCCGACATCATCTTCGCCTTCGACGAGTTGACCACGCTGGTCAACACCCGCAGCTATCAGGAGCAGTCGGTGCGGCGCACCCACCGATGGGCCGAGCGCTGCCTTGCCGAACATCATCGACTCACCGAGGTCCGCCATGACAAGCCCTACCAGGCCCTGTTCGGGGTGGTCCAAGGAGCGCAGTACGAGGATCTGCGGCGCCAGGCCACCCGCGATCTTGTCCGCATAGGTGAGGGCGCCGGCCCGGCGGAGGGGCGCAGCTTCGACGGGTACGGCATCGGTGGTGCGTTGGAGAAGCAGAATCTGGCCACCATCGTCGAGTGGGTGACCAGCGAACTGCCCGCCGACAAGCCGAGGCATCTGCTGGGTATCAGCGAGCCCGACGATCTGTTCGCGGCGGTGGCCGCCGGTGCGGACACCTTCGACTGCGTGTCGCCGTCGCGGGTGGCGCGCAATGCCGCGGTCTACTCGGTGCACGGGCGGTACAACATCACCGGTGCCCGGTACAAGCGCGACTTCACCCCGATAGACGCCGAGTGCGACTGCTACACCTGCGCGCATTACACCCGCGCGTACATCCACCACCTGTTCAAGGCCAAGGAGATGCTGGCGTCCACGTTGTGCACCATCCACAACGAGCGGTTCACCATCCGCCTGGTCGACAGGATCAGGGCGGCGATCCTGGCCGGGGAGTTCGATGAGCTGCGAGCCGAGGTGTTGGGCCGCTATTACGGCTCGCGGTGACGGGCATCCGACTTCGCTTTCCGTCGCCATATAGCGCCCAGACGATCAAATCGGTGTAAAACTACGGGAGAAATTCACTATTTCGTCAGTCTCGCCCCCGTAGGGTGGGGTGATGCGAATTCTCTTGGTGGGCGCCGGCGGTGTCGGTTCGGCGTTCTGTGCCATCGCCGCACGGCGGGACTTCTTCGAGCAGATCGTGGTCGCCGACTATGACCTGGTGCGCGCCGAGCGGGCCGCCGGATCGGTCGGTGACCCGCGCTTCAGCGCGGCACGGGTCGACGCGACCTCGGCCGATGCGGTCGCCGAGCTGGTCCGCGCGCACGGCATCACCCATGTCATGAACGCCGTCGACCCCCGGTTCGTCATGCCGATCTTCAACGGCGCGCACGCCGGCGGGGCGGACTACCTGGACATGGCCATGAGCCTGTCGGTGCGCCATCCCGACAAGCCCTACGAGCTGACCGGGGTCAAACTCGGCGACGAGCAGTTCGAAGCCGAACAGCAGTGGCGCGACGCCGGCAGGCTGGCGCTGGTGGGTATCGGGGTCGAACCGGGCCTTTCTGATGTTTTCGCCCGTTACGCGGCCGACCACCTGTTCTCCGATATCGACGAGCTGGGCACCCGCGACGGATCCAACCTGACCGTCGACGGCTACGACTTCGCGCCGTCGTTCTCGATCTGGACCACCATCGAGGAATGCCTGAACCCGCCGGTCATCTGGGAGGCGGACCGGGGCTGGTTCGTCACCGAACCCTTCAGCGAGCCAGAGGTTTTCGACTTTCCGGACGGCATCGGACCCGTGGAATGCGTCAACGTCGAGCACGAGGAGGTGCTGCTGATGCCACGCTGGGTCGACTGCAAGCGCGCCACCTTCAAGTACGGACTCGGCGAAGAGTTCATCGAGGTCCTCAAGACATTGCGCAAACTCGGCCTGGACCGCACCGAGAAGGTGCGCGTCGGTTCGAAGAACGGCCCCGTGGAGGTGTCTCCGCGCGATGTCGTCGCCGCCTGCCTGCCCAACCCGGCAGACCTGGGGCCGAAGATGAAGGGCAAGACCTGTGCCGGGCTGTGGGTCACCGGCACCGGCAAGGATGGACAGCCACGGTCGACGTACCTCTATCACGTCGTCGACAACGAGTGGTCGATGGCCGAGTACGGGCATCAGTGCGTGGTGTGGCAGACGGCGGTCAACCCCGTTGTCGCCCTCGAGCTGCTGGCCAACGGCGTCTGGAGTGGAACCGGGGTGCTGGGGCCCGAGGCGTTCGACTCCGTGCCGTTCCTTGAGCTGCTGACCGCATACGGTTCCCCCTGGGGCCAAAAGGAGCTGTAGCCTCACGCTGTCCGGGAAGGGAACGTAGCGTCGGGGCATGCCAGAAGAGCTCACCGCCGAGCAGGCCGCCGCGCGGCTGAAGTCCGCCGACACCCTCGGCATTCCGCTGGGGCCCGGTCAACCGCCGACCTTCCTGCAGGCATTGGGTGAACGCCAGGACTGGACCGATCTGCGGGTATACGGCGCGCTGCTCGCGGTGCTGACCGAGCTGTTCTCCCGGGACGGGGTGCACTATCTGTCCGGATTCTTCGGCCCGCTGGAGCGCGCGTTGCGGGACAGCGGCGCCTCGGTGGAGTTCGCGCCCGCCGACTTCCGGCGCTTCGGCCCGCTGTTGCAACGGCAATCGCCGCGCGTGATGACGACCGTCTGCGCACCGCCGGACTCCGACGGCTGGTGCTCGCTGTCTCTGCACGCCGGCGGGACCGTGGGCGAATTGCACCGCGCCGGAGCCGATCCCGATCGGTTGCTGATCGTCGAGGTCTCGTCGAAATTCCCGCGGACCTTCGGTCTCGGGGACGATCGGCACGCGCTGCACATCGACGAGATCGACATCTTGATCATCTCCGACGCCGAACCCATGGCCCTGCCCGGCGGCGACGCCGCACCCACCGACGTGGACCGGGCGATCGCCGAGCACGCGGTCTCCTACATGCCGTCCGGGGTGACGCTGCAGACCGGGATCGGCGGCATACCCAACCAGATCGCGACCCTGCTTGCCGAGGGTGACGGCGGCGAGTACGGCCTGCACAGTGAGATGTTCACCGACGGCTGTATGAAACTGCACCGCGCCGGCAAGATCGTCAACACCCGAAAGGGCCAGTACGACGGGGTGAGCGTGACGACATTCGCCTTCGGATCGCCGGAACTCTACGCCTGGCTCGACGACAACCGCGATATCGCATTCCTGCCCGTCGAGGTCGTCAACTCACCGGAGGTGATCGCGCAGAACAACCGGATGGTCACCATCAACGGCGCCCTGTCCATCGACATCCAGGGCCAGGTGGTCGCCGACACCATCAACGGCACCCAGTTCAGCGGGATCGGCGGCGCCGAGGACTTCGTGGCCGGTGCCGGGCTGGAACTTTCGGACCGCTCGCTGATCTGCCTTCCCGCCACCTACGAGAAGGACGGTCGCCTGCAATCGCGGATAGTGCCGTGGTTCGGGGCGGGCGCGGTCATCACCACGCCGCGCCACCATGTCGACGTCATCGTCACCGAATACGGCACCGCAGAGTTGGAGGGACTGACGGTCCGGGAACGTGGCGAGGCGCTGGCGGCGATCGCGCACCCGGACTTCCGAGAGGATCTGCTGCGGGCCGCCGAACGCGCGACGGGTGGACGCTCACCGGTGATCAGGTTCGTCTGAGGCCGTTGCTCGCCTACGGTCGCCGACGGCGTGGGCTAGAGCGGATTGAGGATCCGGTTGAGGAACTGGCGGGTGCGTTCCTCCTTCGGGTCGCCGATCACCGCGGCGGGCGGCCCCTGCTCGAGGATGATGCCCTGGTCGGTGAACAGCACCTGATCGGAAACCTGTTTGGCGAACTGGATTTCGTGGGTCACGATCACCAGCGTCCAGCCGTGGTCGGCCAGGTCCTTGATCACCGAGAGCACCTCGCCGACCAGCTCGGGATCGAGCGCCGAGGTCGGCTCGTCGAACAGCACGACCTTCGGTTTGAGCGCCAGTGCGCGCGCGATCCCGACGCGCTGTTGTTGGCCACCGGAGAGCTGGAACGGGTATTGGTCGGCCTTGGCCGCCAGTCCGACCTGCTCCAACAGGGTGACGGCCTCGGCGACGACCTCATCCTTCGGCCGCTTCTGCACGATCACCGGCCCCTCGATCACGTTCTGTAGGACCGTCTTGTGCGGAAAGAGATTGTGTCCTTGGAAGACGAAGCCGCTGCGTGACTGGAAACGGCGTACCTCGGGTTTCGGTGTCGGCGTGGAGAAGTCGATCTCGACGTCGTCGACGCGGATCACCCCGGCATCGGCCCGGTCGAGGGCGTTCAGCGTCCGCAACAACGTGGTCTTGCCCGAGCCGGACGGCCCGATGATCGCGGTGGCCGTGCCGGTGGCCACCTTGAAGGACACCCCGCGCAGCACCTTGTTGTCACCGAATGCCTTTTCGACACCGGTCGCCTCGATGGTGTACTCGGTCATCGCGCCACATACCTTTCCAGTCGATGCTCCACCCGGGCCTGGCCGAAGGACAACACGAGGCAGATCACCCAGTAGTAGATGGCCGCGGTGCCGTAGAGCGCGAAGAACTCGAACGTCGGCGCCGCCACGATCTGGGCCTGCCGCAGCAGTTCGGTGACCAGGATGGTCGAGGCCAGCGATGTGTCCTTCACCAGCGAGATCAGCGTGTTCGACAGCGGCGGTACCGCAACCCGGGCGGCCTGGGGCAGGATGATCCGCCGCAGCGCACCCGCGTAGTGGTAGCCGATGGTTTCGGCAGCCTCCCATTGGCCCTTCGGCACACTGAGGATGGCCGAGCGGATGATCTCGGCCGCATAGCCGCCGACATTGAGGCTGAAGGCGATCACCGCCGCCGGGAACGGGTCGATCTTCACCCCGAATTCGGGCAGCGCGTAGAACACGATGAACAGCTGCACCAGCAGCGGAGTGCCACGGATGATCGAGATGTAGAAACGGGCGATGTTGCTCAGCAACACATTCGACGACAATCGCGCCAGTGCGACGCCCAGCGCGATCACCAGGCCGATCGCGAAACTGATGATGGTCAGCGGGATCGTCATGGTCAGTGCGGCCTTGGCCAATGGCCACAGATTGTCGCCGATCAGCTCCCATGCCGAACGGACCTGGGGTGCAGGTTGATCGGTGGCCTGTTGTGTTGCTTGCGGACTGCCGGTCGCGTCTGCCTTGAGGTAGCGCTGGGAGATCTCGGTGAGTGTCCCATCGGCGCGCAACTCGTCGAGCGCTCCGTTGAGTTCGGGCAGTAGTCCGCTGTTCTTACGTGCGGCGAAGCCTTGGTCGCTGGTTTCACCGGTCTGTGCGGCGATCTTCACCGAGGTGTCACCGGTTTCGGCAAGATAGGCGTAGACGGCCACGCTGTCGTTGACCGTGGCATCAACCCGGCCCTGGTTGAGCAGGGTGATGGCCTGTGTGAAACCTTCCACCGCCTGCACGTCGGCCCCGGCATCGCGGGCCACTTGCGCCCAGTTACTGGTGATCGACTGGGCGGTGCTCTTGCCCCGCAGGTCGGCCAACGAGTTGATGGAATCGTCGTCGGCCCTGGTGACGATCACCCCCTCGCCGACCGTGTAGGGCTGGGAGAGATCGTATTTGGCCTGTCGTTCGGGGTTGATGGTCACCTGGTTGGCCACCACATCGAATCGGTCTGCCTCCAGCGCGGCGAAGATCGAGTCCCACGGCGTCTCGACGAATTCGACCGGTACACCC
This sequence comes from Arthrobacter sp. SLBN-53, assembly GCF_006715585.1. NCBI lineage: Bacteria > Bacillati > Actinomycetota > Actinomycetes > Micrococcales > Micrococcaceae > Arthrobacter > Arthrobacter sp. SLBN-53. The sequence continues at coordinate 2,423,857 of NZ_VFNN01000001.1, read as the reverse complement.
AGCTTCTCACCGACGGCTCGGGCGACATCCACGTCGTAGCCGGTCAGTTGGTTGGTCGCCGGGTCGTGATAGCTGAACGGGGCGTACGTTCCTTCGGTGCCGACGCGCAGCACACCGGCGTCCCGGATGGGGGTGGACGCCGGTGCTCCCGTGGCATCGGCCTTGAGATAGCGCTGGGAGATCTCGGTCAGCGTGCCGTCGGCTCGCAGTTCGCTGAGTGCGCGATCCAACTCGGGCAGATAACCACTGTCCTTGCGGGCGGCGAATCCCTGCTCGCTCTTCTCGCCGACGGTGCCGGCGATCTTGACGCTCTTGTCGCCGGTCTCGGCGAGGTAGGCGTAGACGGCGATGCTGTCGTTGATGACGACGTCCACTCTGCCCTGGTTCAGCAGAGTGATGGCCTGGGTGAATCCCTCCACGGACTCGACGTTCGCCCCGGCGTCGCGGGCCACTTGGGACCAGTTGCTGGTGGCGTTCTCGGCGGCGGTCTTGCCGCGGACATCGGCCAGGGTCGTGATGGTGTTGTCGTCTGCCCTGGTGACGATCACGCCCTCGCCGACGGTGTAGGGCTGGGAGAGGTCGTACTTGGCCTGTCGTTCGGGGTTGATGGTGACCTGGTTGGCGACGATGTCGAAGCGGTTGGCCTCCAGCGCGGCGAAGATCGAGTCCCAGGGTGTCTCGACGAATTCGACCGGCACGCCCAGCTTTTCACCAACGGCCTTGGCGACGTCGACGTCATAGCCGACGAGTTCGCCGGTCTTGGGGTCGTGGTAGCTGAACGGTGAGTACACGCCCTCGGTGCCGACCCGCAGCACACCCGCCGACTTGATCGGGTCATCGCCGGCATCACCGGAGGAGCCGCAGCTGACGGCACCGGCCAGGACGAGCGCACCGAGGAGAACGGCGAGCAGGACCCGCCGGAGGTTTCCGAACACGGCCGGACGGTAGCAACGCTCTCCCGTCGGGTACAGGGTTTCGCTCACATCGGGCGGTATACCCACGGTGTGCGGGATAACCGCGCTGGATCGAATTCGGTGAGCATCTCGGAGACGGTGCGGCCGCGATAGCCCAGCGAATCGGCGATGAGGGTCAGCGCTCGGTCGACGCCGAGTTCGGACAGTGTCACGGCACCGTCGCGCTTGGCGAGCCGTTTGCCTTCGGTGTTGAGCACCAGCGGCACATGGGCGTATTGCAGCGGTGGGTAGCCGAGCAGGTTCGCCAGATATGCCTGTCGCGGTGAGGAGGACAGCAGATCGTCTCCGCGCACCACCTGATCGATACCGCCTGCGGCATCGTCGACGACTACCGCCAGGTTGTAGGCGGTCACGCCGTCCCCGCGGCGCAGCACGAAATCGTCCACCACTCCGGTGAACTCACCGTGCAACACGTCGGTGACGGTGAACGGGGCGTTGTCGCTGCGTAGGCGCAGCGCCGGCGGGCGATCGTGGTCGGGTGGACTCACGCGATCACGGCATGTTCCCGGGTAGGCCCCCTCGGGTGCGTGCGGGGCGCGTGGCGCAGCCAGAATGTCTTTTCTGCTGCAATAGCATTCGTAGACGAGTCCGCGTCGGCGCAGATTGTCGAGCACGGTGTCATAGCGGTCGGCGTGCGCGGTCTGGAACTCAGCCGGTTCGTCGGCGGTGACGCCGATGGCCGCCAGATCGGCGAGCTGGCGGGTTGCCACCTCGGGGAATGTCCGATCGTCGAGATCCTCGACCCTGATCAGGAACCTTCGCCCCGTACTGCGGGCGAACAGCCACGCCAACACCGCGGTGCGCAGGTTGCCGATGTGCAGGTCAGCCGACGGGCTCGGCGCGAACCGGCCCGCGCCGGGTGGGCGGGTCACGCCAGCAATGTAACGCCTGTCCGGGCCTGTTCCACACACGCCGCCCACCGCCTGCCCGGCACCTGCACCGCCGAGTCGGCGGCAAAAGCACTCGAGATCACCAGATCGGGCTGCTCGTTGGAAAGCAATCGCAGGCTGTCCCGCAGTGTCTTCGCGTCGCTGAAGCCGGGGAAGTAGCCTGCGGTCCAAGAACCGTCGGCCCCGAGGAAGATGGTGTCGCCGGTGAACAGATAGCTCTGCCCGTTGGCGCCGGGCACCAGATAACAGGTGCTGCCCGGGGTGTGGCCGGGGGTCGGGATCACCTCGATCCCGTTGTCGTCGACATGGCGGTCGGACAGCGCGATGTCGATGGTGGCGTGCCTGCCGATATCGGCGTGCTCCACGGTCGGGGCATGCAGGACGGCGCCGAAGCGGGACTTGATCCGGGCCAGCTGTGGGCCCGCCTCGTCCCGGTGGGACAGGTACTGGTGGGCAATGCCGCCGAGTGCGGAGATCTCATCGAAGTCCGCTTCGGTCGCGGTGCTGTAGAACAGCACGTTGCCGGTTGCGGCTCCGGTCCACAGATAGGCGTGCGTGGTCAGTCCGGGGAACGGGTTGTCGACCCGGGTTTCCCATAGGTCGCTGCGGATCTGGCGCATGATGGATTCTCCTGGTGATTCATCGTGTGGATGGGCACCAGCCTGCAACCTGAACGATGGTTGAGGTCAACCCAATCCTGGCACGATGTCCGCGAGGCGGAAGCGTGTCGGAACCTCGAGTTGCTCGAAGGTGCACGACCGCGGATCACGGTCCGGGCGCCACCTAACGAACTGGGCAGTGTGGCGAAAGCGCTTCCCCTCCATGTGGTCGTACTTTGCCTCGACCACCCGCTCGGGTCGCAACGGGGTGAATGACAGGCTCTTGTCCGGGTTCCAGCGCGAATTCGCGGTACGGCGGACTGTCGGCTCGACCGGGACATGCGCCGCCCAATTCCACGGGTGCTCTTCGAAAGTGGTCACCAGTGGCTGCAACTCCTGGAACAACTCGCGGCGGCGCGCCATGGTGAACGCCCCGATGACTCCGACCGAGGCCAGCGAACCATCTTCGTCGTAGAGGCCGAGCATCAGCGAACCGATGGCGTCATCGCCCGACTTGTGCAATCGATATCCGGCCACCACGCAGTCCGCCGTGCGAGCGTGCTTGACCTTGAACATGACTCGCTTGTCGGGTTGGTAGACGCCGTCGAGCGGCTTGGCGATCAACCCGTCCAACCCGGCGCCCTCGAAGTCGGTGAACCAGCGAGCCGCGGTGCCTTCATCGGTGGTCGCCGGGGTGAGATGGAAGGTGGGTCCGCGATCGGTCAGCGCCGCGGTCAGTGCCGATCGTCGCCTGCTGAAGGCCTGCCCGGTCAGGTCATCGTCACCGAGCGCGAGCAGGTCGAAGGCGATGAACGCTGCCGGGGTCTCGGTAGCCAGCTTGGTCACCCGCGACGCCGCGGGATGCAGCCGCAACTGTAGCGCCTCGAAATCGAGCCCCGCGTCGCCGGCGATGACGATCTCACCGTCGACCACGCACCGCGGCGGCAACTCTGCGCGGGCCGCGGCGACGAGTTCGGGGAAGTAGCGCGTCAGCGGCCGCTCGTTGCGGCTACCCAGCTCCACCTCGTCGCCGTCGCGGAACAGGATGGACCGGAAGCCGTCCCATTTCGGTTCATATGATGCACCGGGCGGTATCTCCCGCACGGGTTTGGCCAGCATCGGCGACACCGGTGGCATGACGGGAAGTCTCATCGTCGTCGACGATAGACCTCGTGGTGGATACCACTTGCCTGACAGCCACATTCGGCGTAATGTCGAACATAAGTTCGAATGCGTCGCGGCTCTCGATCCTCGGATCTGGTGAGCCGCAGACCGCGACTCCGGTCGCCGCGGGGTTCGACGGTCCCTGTCCGGGGGATCGTGCGGGCTGTGCTTGTGGGGTGGTGCCCCTTGGTGGGTGCTGTGGGGGGAAGTCGGTATCCGTTATGGACGCCAGCTGTCTTGATGCGTTTGTCGACGCGTTGATCGATGATCTTGTTCCGGTGTCATCGGAGGGTGATGTGGGGCCGGTTTTGGGTCGGTTGGTGGATTGTCCGCGGCCGGTGGTCGATGACGAGGCGTTGTGGGGTGTGTTGGCTGCCGCGGTGTCGGCGCGGAATCTGTTGGACTTTGTGATCGCCTCGGCGGTGGTGGCGGCCGAGCGGGCCGGTGTGCCGGGGCGGCGGCACCTGCGCACCGGGGCTGATCTGCTCAAGTTGTTGGGGATGTCCCCGGGTGCGGCGGCCCGGGCGGTACGGGTGGGGCGGATGGCACCTGTGCTGCCTGCATTGGTTTCGGCGCAGCGGTTGGGTGGGATCGGTATCGAGTTCGCCGACGCGGTCGGCAAAGGTGTCACCCATATCGACGCGCGGACGCCGTTGTCGGACGACGATCGGGCGGCGGTGGTGCGTTCGTTGATGGTGCAGACCTCCCCGGCGGAGGTGGCGGCCAAAGCCCGGACGATCGGCATCGACCGAGTCGCCGCGCTGCCGGTCGAGCAGCGGGCGGTGCCGGTCGCCGAAGACACCACGCTCAATGAGATGACGTTGGTGCAGAACGCCGAGGGCCGGTTCGAGGCCACCCTGGATCTGGACGTGACGACTGGGGAAGTGCTGTGTGCGGCGTTGGATCCGTTGTGCCGACCGGTCCCGCTACCCGACGGCTCCCCAGACCCCCGGCCGATCAACACCCGCCGAGCAGACGCGATCGGGCAGGTGCTGCGCACCTATTTGTCGCAGTCGAGGCGTCCGATGTCCGGTGGCGTACTCCCGCACGTCACCCTGATCCGACCGGTGGCCCCGGGCGTGAGTGGGGAGGTGGTGGATCGGTTGGGGTTCGGTGGACCGGTCAGCAGGGTGACCGCGGAGCTGATTGCCTGTGATGCGACGTTGACGTCGGTGATCGTAGACCACTCGGAGGTGCCGTTGGATGTCGGGCGCGCGGAAAAGCTGTTCACCCCGGCGATCCGTAAAGCGCTGGCCGTCCGCGATGGTGGGTGTGCCCATCCCGGGTGTGGGCGGCCGGTGTCGTGGTGCGATGCCCACCACATCCAACCCTGGAGTGCCGGGGGTGCAACGAGTGTGGACAACGGGGTGCTGCTGTGCCGGTTGCACCACAGCTTGATCCATCACGGTGGCTGGCAGGTCTACCTCGGCCGCGATCGGCACCCCTGGTTCATCCCACCCCACACACCAGAAGAACCCGCGCCGGAGCCACTGCGCTCTCACGCCCGCCGCACCATGACCGACCTACCCACCGCCGCATAACCCCAAGGCACCCCAAAGAACCAGCGCACCTTGACAACTGAACAGAGAAAGCCGCGTCCTGGCCGGTGGACCCTGGCTAGCCCCGCTGCAACTCCGCACGGATGATGTCGACAAAGTTGTCGACATCTTCGGTGGTGGTGTCCCAAGCGGTCATCCAGCGCACCTCGCCGCGGGCCCGGTCCCAGTCGTAGAAACGCACCCGGTCGCGAATGCGGTCGGCGGCGTCGTTCGGGATCGAGGCGAAGATTGCGTTGGCCTCGGTGGTCTGGGTGAAGGTGAGTCCGGGAGGCGGGTCGGCCTCCAGGGCGGTCCGCAGTCGGGCTGCCATCGCATTGGCATGCCGGGCGCTGCGCAGGCCCAAATCGTCGTCGAACAGGCTCAGTAGCTGTGCCGAGGCGAATCGCATCTTGCTCGACAGCTGCATCGTCAGCTTGCGCAGGTACACCAACCCCGAGACGCGGTCGGGGTCCAGCACCACCACTGCCTCGGCGGCCAACAGCCCGTTCTTGGTGCCGCCCAGACTGACCACGTCGACGCCGGCATCGGTGGTGAACTCCCGGAACGGGACGTCGAGGGCGGCGGCGGCATTCCACAGCCGCGCCCCGTCCGCATGCACCGACATCCCGTGGGAGTGGGCGAAATCGGCGATGGCGCGCACCTCGTCCGGGATGTACAGCGTGCCCATCTCGGTGGACTGGGTGATGCTGACGGCCAGGGGCTGGGCCCGGTGCTCGTCGCCCCAGCCGTAGGCCTCCCGGGCGATCAGGTCGGGGGTCAACTTACCGTCCGTGGTGGGCACCGTCAGAAGCTTGTGGCCCATCACCCGTTCCGGGGCGCCGCCCTCGTCGGTGTTGATATGGGCGGTATGTGCGGTGATCACGGCACCCCAGCGCGGCAGCAGGCCGGTCAGCGCCACCACATTGGCGCCGGTTCCGTTGAACACAGGGAAGGTCTCGGCTGCTGCACCGAAGTGGGCGCGGATGACCTCCTGGAGCCGGGCGGTGTAGGCGTCCTGGCCGTAGGCGATCTCGTGTCCGCCGTTGGCCGCGGTGATCGCGGCGACGACCTCAGGATGCACGCCCGCATAGTTGTCGCTGGCGAAACCGCGCCGACCGGGATCGTGAAGTGTGGTGATGGGCACGGGGTCCATCCTCCCAGCGGTCGCGGCCGGCCCGCCGCGTAGCCGATACATTGCTTCCATGGTGCTCGCGGCCGAAGAAGAGGCGATCGTCGAAACCGTCCGAGAGTTCGTCGACAAGCAGGTCAGGCCGGTGGTTCGTGAACTAGAGCACGCCAACGCCTACCCCGAGGACCTCATCGAGACGATGAAGGAGATCGGGATCTTCGGGCTTGCCATCCCGGAGCCCTACGGGTTCGGCGCGGTGTCCATGCCCTGCTATGTGCGGGTCGCCGAGGAACTGGCGCGGGGCTGGATGAGCCTGGCCGGTGCGATGGGCGGCCACACCGTGGTGTCCAAACTGATTCTCCTGTTCGGCACCGAGGATCAGAAGCAGCTGTATCTGCCCCGAATGGCCACCGGTGAGTTGCGGGCCACGATGGCGCTCACCGAGCCCGGTGGCGGCTCGGACCTGCAAGCCATGCGCACGGTGGCCCGACGCGACGGCGAGGACTATCTGATCAACGGATCCAAGACCTGGATCTCGAATGCGCGGCGCTCGGATCTGATCGCGCTGCTGTGCAAGACGGATCCGGATGCCGACCCGGCGCACAGGGGCGTGTCCATCCTGCTGGTGGAGAAGGTGCCGGGATTCACGATCTCCAAAGACCTACCCAAGCTCGGCTACAAGGGTGTCGAGGCGTGCGAGCTGAATTTCGCCGATGCGCGCGTTCCCTGCACCGCGCTGTTGGGCTCGGATGAAGGTGAGGGCTTCGCACAGATGATGAAAGGCCTTGAGGTGGGCCGACTTCAGGTGGCGGCACGCGCGACCGGTGTCGCACGGGCGGCTTTCGACGATGCCCTGCGCTACGCGCAGGACCGGGAGAGCTTCGGTAAACCGATCTGGGAGCATCAGGCCGTCGGCAACATGCTCGCCGAGATGGGGACCAAGCTGGCCGCGGCGCGGGCGCTGTTGCTGTCGGCGGCAGAGAAATTCGACTCGGGACAACGGGTCGATATGGAGGCCGGCATGGCGAAGCTGTTCTGCTCGGAGGCTGCCATGCAGATCGCTCTGGACGCTGTGCGAATACACGGTGGTTACGGGTACTCGACCGAATACGACGTGGAGCGCTATCTGCGGGATGCCCCGTTGATGATCGTGGGGGAGGGCACCAACGAGATCCAGAAGGGTGTCATCGCAAAGCAACTTGTCAGGCGCGGTGGACTGAGCATGTGAGCCGGATCGATCACGACGTGTTGTTCTGATCGGTGCTGCGATGAGATTGCCGGGGTACCCGGGTCTAGGTGAACATGAATGTTGTGGATCTACCGGTCATGCCGCCGCTGGAGCCGATGCTGGCGAAGGCTCAGACCACGGTGCCCGCCGACCCGGGTACATGGTCGTATGAGCCCAAGTGGGACGGTTTCCGAGCGCTGGTCTTCCGTGACGGTGATTCCGTGGTGCTGCTGTCGCGCAGCGGCAAGGACCTCGGCCGGTATTTCCCGGAGGTCGTCGAGGCCGTGCGTGCGGAGATCACCCCGCGGTGCGTGCTCGACGGTGAGATCGTGGTGCCCCGCGACATCGCAGGACTGACCCGGCTGGATTGGGAGTCGCTCAGCCAGCGCATCCATCCCGCCGAGAGCCGCATCACCAAGCTGTCGAAGGAGACCCCGGCCCATTTCATCGGCTTCGATGCGCTCGCCCTCGGCGATAGATCACTGATGAACGAATCGTTCCGGGTGCGTCGGGAAGCGCTGATCGACGCGGTCGACAAGCGGGACTGGTGCCACGTCACCCGCACCACCGAGGATGCCGGACTCGGGGCACAGTGGTTGCGGGAGTTCGAGGGTGCCGGTTTGGATGGGGTGATCGCCAAAAGGCTTGAGGGGTCTTATCTGCCGGGGAAACGGGAGATGGTGAAGGTCAAGCATCATCGCGACGCTGACTGCGTGGCCATCGGATACCGCATCCACAAGAGCGGTGAAGGAATCGGATCCATCCTGCTGGGTCTCTATCGCGATGACGGGGACCTCCAAATGGTCGGTGGGGCCGCGTCGTTCACCGCCAAGGCGCGGTTGTCGTTGTTGGCCGACCTCGAGCCGCTGCGCATCGGTGACGACGTCCGCGATGGTGAACCGAGCAGATGGAACTCGGCGGCCGACAAGCGCTGGATCCCGGTGCGCCCGGAAAAGGTGTGCGAGGTGGCCTACGACCAGATGGAGGGCAATACCGGCGACCGGCGATTCCGGCATGCCGTGAAGTTCGTGCGCTGGCGCCCTGACCGCGAGCCGTCCAGCTGTACCTTCGACCAGCTCGACGTCCCGATGAACTACGACCTGCGCGACGTATTGGAGACCCGATGATGGCACGTCCGGCGACAGAACTCGACGTCGATGGAGTCGCGGTTCGGCTCACCAATCCCGACAAGATCTACTTTCCTGCGCTGGGCGCCGAGGGTGCGAAGGGCAAGGTCGTCGACTACTACCTGGCAGTCGCCGAGCCGATGGTGGCTCTGCTGCGCGACCGTCCGGTGCACCTGCAACGGTTTCCCGACGGTATCGACGGTGAGGAGATCTACCAGAAACGGGTGCCGCAGAAACACCCTGACTATCTCCAGACGTGCACGGTCACCTTTCCCTCCGGGCGAACGGCGGACGCGTTGAAGATCACCCACCCGTCGGCGATCGCGTGGGCGGCCCAGATGGGGACCATCACCATGCACCCGTGGCAGGTGCGGTGTCCCGACACCGAGCACCCCGACGAATTGCGCGTCGATCTGGACCCTCAGCCCGGTACCGGTTTCGCGCAGGCCCGCGAGATCGCCGTGGACGTGCTCAAACCGGTGCTGGACTCGCTGGGACTGGTCGGATACCCCAAAACGTCCGGTGGTCGCGGTGTGCACGTGTTCGTGCGCATCCGACCGGACTGGGACTTCATCGCGGTGCGCCGGGCAGGCATAGCGCTGGCCCGCGAGGTCGAACGCCGCGCCCCCGACGCGGTGACCACGAGTTGGTGGAAGGAGGAACGTGGTGAGCGGTTGTTCATCGACTACAACCAGAACGCCAGGGATCGGACCTTCGCGTCGGCATACTCGTTGCGCAAAACGCCGATCGCGACGGTGTCGATGCCGCTGAGTTGGGACGATCTGGCCGACGCCGATCCCGACGACTACACGATCGCGACCGTGCCCGACATCGTTGCCCGGCGCGAAGATCCGTGGGCCGGTATCGACGACACCGCGCATTCGCTGGAGGGGTTGTTGGAGATGGCCTCCGCTGACGAACAGGAGCGGGGCCTCGGCGACTTGCCCTACCCGCCCAGCTACCCGAAGATGCCGGGCGAACCGCCGCGTGTGCAGCCGAGCAAGAAGGTCGCCGAGCATTGGGATGCCGACGGGAACCGCATCACCGACTAGCGGAGCGGGACGACTCCGGCGCCGACGAGTTCTTGGGTCTCGGGCTTCAGGTGCGAGGCGGCGCTGGAGGCGACCGCGACCGAGCTGAACTCGGCCGCACCGAGCAAGAGCAGGGGCCACATGGTGCCCGCCACGGCGCTGAGGAGCAGCCCGTGCGGAACGGGATTGGCGGGGTCGTTGAGTCGCCGGCTGGCCATGAAGATGATGGCGGTACTGATCACCCATCCGATCATGTACGCGACGACTGCCGTTTCGACCACGGTGTCTCCCCTCTCACCGGCGAAGCGGATCGTGCCGACCGCAATCCTGACCGGCGATGTTCAGCTAAATGTAACCCTCGCCTGATCTTGGCGGAAGCCCTGTGCAGTTCCTGTGTTTGCCGACATTTGCCAGGTCAAAGAGCCTAAAGGGGCTCCAGCAACCTCTCAGTCCGTTGCCAGAGCGCGCCTCGCCGGCCGCCCGGATCAGAGCGTCCCCCGAGTCCGTGACAGCGATCCGCGCGGCGTTGGCGCGCGTCCGTCGTCGCGCATCCGAGTGCCGGCCGCGTGAACGGACACCGCCCGAACACCGCCGACCGTTGCGGACCGGCCTCGGCATCGGGGTTGACGTCTATAACTGCTGTTCAAATGCCTTTTCGGGTGCTGCGTGGCATGGCCCGTTTGCTGCGCGGGACGGGATCGCGTCATCAACGCAGGCGGCGCGCCGAGGGCCGTGCCTCGTTTGCCTGAGACGGCCTCGCCTCGGTACTACGTGACAGGTCGTGCGCACCCACCGATTGCTGTGTGTGCCGACACCTTGTGTGGCAGATGTTGCGCAACTCACCTGTCGTCGCCGGCGCGTTGCCAGCAACGGCGACGCGGTACCCGCCGAAGCGGTCGGAAAGATTGGTGGATTTCCAGATGCGACATCCGTTTGCCGCGTGTCGTGGGTCGGATCGGACCCGACGAGGTCAGACGCCTGCCAGCAGGGCGGCCTTGCCGAGCCGGTGTTGGCCGGCCCGGTCGACCCAGGTGAGATCCAGGACGTCGCCCGGGTAGTGCCGGTCGAGGACACTGGTCAGATCGGCGGCTGATTCGATACGCACGCCGTCGATGGTCAGGATCACGTCCCCGTTGGCCAATCCTGCGCCCGCGGCGGGCCCGCCGGGCATCACATCATGGACGAGGACACCGGGGAACGCCTCGTGTTGTTCGGCACTGCTGACGCCGACCCCGAGCAGGGTGGGCGGACCGATGTGCACGGTGTCGGACGGTGTCCCGGACCGGATCTGATTGGCGATGCTCATGGCGTCGTTGATCGGGATGGCGTAACCCTCGCCGCCCGGGCCCATCCGGAAGTTGACCGACGCCGCGGTGGTCAGGCCGACGATCTCGCCGGCGCCGTTCACCACGGGTCCGCCGGAGTCACCCGCGCGCACCGGGGCCGCGAACTCGAACAGGCCGGTCATCTCGGTCGCAGTGCCGGACAGCTCGTCCTCGGCGCTGATCGTGCGACCCAGGGCGGAGATGGAGCCGAACTCACGCGTCAGCGGATTGGCGCTGCCTTGCGCGTTGCCGATCGCCACCACGGGTTCACCGACGGCGAGACGCGCGGAATCTCCCACCGGTGCCGCCGGTAAGCCGCCGGCACCGCGCAGCTGAAGGACGGCGATATCGCGGCCGCGGTCATAGCCCAGGATGTCGGCACCATAGCTGCCGCCGCCGACCACCGCACTGATCACATCGGCGCCTTGGACGACGTGATAGTTGGTGAGAACCTGGCCGCCGGGGTCGAGGACTATGCCGGTACCGGTGCCCAGGATGTGCTGGTAGTCGACGATGGTGTCGATGCGGACCACCGAGGGTTCGACCCGGTCGGCTGCCGCCGCGACGTCAAGCGGTTCCGCGCCGGCAGGACCCGGGGCGGCCAGCAGGGCAAACGACAAAGCGACCGCCGACGCGGTGATCCAACGTGTTACGTGGACTATGCCCATGTGCCGCCCATTCTGAAGGTCTACAGCTCAATACTGACTGCACCAGCGCGAACTGTCGACGTCAGTAGGCGCAGAGCCCGTCAGTCCTCGGTCGCGACGCCGCCTCGGGTGCGGGCCCGGCGGGTCTTACCGGTGGGTCGACGGTTACGCAGCTTGCCCGCCGGCTCATCGGTGGCACCCGGCTCGGTCACCTCCGGTTCGGCGGTGTCGGCGTCCGTCTCGTCGGCACCGGTCTCGTCGGATCCGGCCTCGTCGGGCGCAGCGTCATCGGCTTCGGCACTGTCCGCGGCTTCGGCACTGTCCGCCTCGGGCTCGGCCGCCGCGGTCTCCTCGACGGCGTCCGTCTTGCGGCCTCGACCACGCTTCTCGGGCTTGGTTGCCAGCGGTTTCGGCGGCGGCGGCGGGAGTTCGGCGACGAAGGCCAGGTAGAACGCGAATGCGCCGAGCAATGCGAGGGCGGCCGCTGCACCGTAGATGCCAAACAACCATTGGCCGACGTTGTCCAGGTCCAGCCAGTTCTCGCTGATGCCGGCACCGAGGATCAACAGACCTGCCGCCACATGCCCGACGATCGACCACACCCGCAATTGCAGGGCCAGGGTCGGGGTACCCAGTTCGGGTTTACGGGTCCGCTGCAGCGTCAGCAGCACCGGCAGCGCAGTGAGAATCACCAGCACGCCGCACACGATGCGCATGACGGTGCCCAGCGTCGCAGGCCACTCACCGGTCAGTTCGAACCAGCGGGGCAGGACGAAGAGAAAGTAGAGGACGCCGGCGATCACCAGCGACGACGCGTGCCACAGCGATGCGATACCGCGCCGCATATTCCTCCCTAGACGTCCCCCTGGACGATGTTTGTGGTCCCGGGGCGTGACCGCGATGTTCTCGATCACGCCCCGGACCAACGGCGGAGGATAGGGGATTTGAACCCCTGAGGGCTATTAACCCAACCCGCGTTCCAGGCGAGCGCCATAGGCCACTAGGCGAATCCTCCGTCGGCCATGGTAGCCGACCGCCGGGCGACCTCCGACCAGCCACCGGTCTTGTCGATCTGCACGGGGTACTACACTCGGCACTCGGACCCCGCGCGGCGTCCATCCTGTGAACTCCCCCAGGGCCGGAAGGCAGCAAGGGTCAATGGGCTCTGGCGGGTGCGCGGGGTCCCCTTATGTTTGACCAGCACATGTTCACGGCTTGGTTGATAGCGCCCGTTGTTGAAAGGCCCTCAGTGTCGTACGAGTCCCTCGGCCGTGACGAACTGTCTGCGCAGCACGAGCTGCAGCAGCGCAACTATGCGGAGCTGCAGGCCCAAGGCCTGAAGCTCGATCTCACCCGCGGCAAACCGTCGCCGGAGCAGCTCGACCTGTCCAACCGGCTACTCGAGCTGCCCGGGAGTGGCCGCGACGCCTACCGGGACGGGGATGGCACCGACACCCGCAACTACGGCGGGCTGCACGGGTTGCCGGAACTGCGCGCCATCTTCGGTGAGCTGCTCGGTATCCCGTCGTCCAACCTGATCGCGGGGAACAACGCGAGCCTGGAGTTCATGCACGACGCGGTCGTGTTCTCCCTGCTGCGCGGCGGTGTGGATTCGCCCCGGCCGTGGTCTCAGGAGCCAGGCGTCAAGTTCCTCTGCCCGGCCCCGGGATATGACCGGCACTTCGCAATCACCGAGAGCTACGGCGTCGAGATGATCCCGGTTCCGCTGCGCGAGGACGGACCCGACGTCGACCTGATCGAGGAACTCGTCGCCCACGACCCGGCCGTGAAGGGCATGTGGTGCGTGCCGGTCTACTCGAACCCGACCGGCACCACCTACTCACCTGAGGTGGTGCGCCGGCTCGTGCAGATGCCGACGGCTGCCCCGGACTTCCGGCTGTTCTGGGACAACGCCTACGCCGTGCACACCATTACGAACGAGTTCGTCGAGCAGGTCGACGTGCTCGGACTGGCGGCCGAGGCCGGCAACGAGAACCGACCGCTGGTGTTCGCCTCCACGTCGAAGATGACCTTCGCCGGTGCCGGGGTGAGCTTCTTCGGTGGCTCCGATGCCACCATCACCTGGTACCTGCAGCACGCCGCGAAGAAGTCGATCGGTCCCGACAAGGTCAACCAGCTGCGCCATCTGCGCTTCTTCGGTGACGCCGACGGCGCCCGGGCGCACATGCAGAAGCACCGCGAGCTGCTGGCGCCGAAGTTCGCGCTGGTCGCCGAGATCCTCGAAGACCGGCTCGGGGAGTCGAAGATCGCGAGCTGGACCGATCCCAAGGGTGGTTATTTCGTCAGCCTCGACGTGCTCCCGGGGACCGCCAAGCGGACCATCGCGCTGGCCAAGGATGCCGGTATCGCCGTCACCGCCGCCGGCGCGGCGTTCCCGTACGGAAAAGACCCCGAGGACAAGAACATTCGTATCGCGCCGAGCTTCCCCTCGGAGTCCGACCTGCGTTCGGCGATCGACGGTCTGTCGACCTGCGCGCTGCTGTCGGCCACCGAAGCGCTGCTGGCGCGCGACTAGTCGGCCGCGCTGGGTAACCTGGGCGACCGTGGCGCTCTACCGCAAGTACCGACCCGCAAGCTTCGCCGAGGTGGTCGGCCAGGAGCATGTCACCGACCCGTTGTCGACGGCGCTCTCGGCAGGCCGGATCAATCACGCCTACCTGTTCTCCGGCCCGCGCGGCTGCGGTAAGACGTCCTCGGCCCGCATCCTGGCGCGCTCACTGAACTGTGAGCAGGGCCCGACGCCGACCCCGTGCGGGGTGTGCGATTCCTGCGTCGCGCTGGCCCCCAACGGCCCGGGCAATGTCGACGTGGTCGAGCTGGACGCCGCCAGCCACGGCGGTGTCGACGACACCCGTGAACTGCGTGACCGGGCGTTCTATGCGCCCGCCCAGTCGCGGTACCGCATCTTCATCGTCGACGAGGCGCACATGGTCACCACGGCCGGGTTCAACGCGCTGCTCAAGATCGTCGAGGAGCCGCCGGACCACCTAATCTTCGTCTTCGCCACCACCGAGCCGGAAAAGGTTCTGCCGACCATCCGGTCGCGGACCCACCATTACCCGTTCCGCTTGTTGGCCCCCAAGACCATGCGCGGGCTGCTCGAACGGATCTGCGCCGACGAGGGCGTGACGGTCGATGACGCCGTCTATCCCTTGGTGATCCGCGCCGGCGGTGGTTCACCGCGTGACAGTCTCTCGGTGCTCGACCAGTTGGTCGCCGGGGCTGAGGGCAACCGGGTGGTGTACCAGCGGGCGTTGTCCCTGCTGGGCGCAACCGATGTCGCCCTGATCGACGAAGCGGTGGACGCGTTGGCGGCAGGCGATGCCGCCGCGCTGTTCGGCGCCGTCGAATCGGTGATCGATGCCGGTCATGATCCGCGCCGTTTCGCCACCGACCTGTTGGAGCGGTTCCGCGACCTCATCGTGATGCAAGCGGTTCCGGACGCCGCCGACCGTGGTGTGGTGGACGCACCGGACGGTGTCCTGGAGCGGATGCGTGATCAGGCCACCAGACTGGGTGCGGCGACCCTCGCCCGCTACGCGGAGGTCGTGCACGCGGGACTGGGTGAAATGCGCGGTGCCACCGCGCCCCGGTTGCTGCTGGAGGTGGTCTGCGCACGGTTGCTGCTTCCATCGGCCCATGACACCGAATCGGCGCTGCTGCAACGCATCGAGCGCATCGAGACACGGCTCGACATGGCCATTCCCGGCGCGTTGCCGAATGCCGGACCCGCCGAGACGCCACCCGCGCCGGCACGCCAGTTCGTGCGTGCCAGCCGCGCCCAGGCGCAGGCCGAGACCGCGGCGGCACCGGCTCCCGTACCGCCACCGCGGCCCGCGCCCACCCCGGAACCGGCGCCCGTTCCCGAACCGGCGCCCGCGCCCGTTCCCGAACCGGAACCGCAGCCCGAGCCGCAACCGGCACCCGAGCCCGCTCCGACACCGGTGCCGAGGCCGCAACCGGTTCCCGAACCGACCCCGACCCCTCCGCAGCCTGGCCCGGTGCCGACACCGGCCGCCGCCGCGGTCGCCGAACCCGATGCCGCCGCTGTTCGAGCGTTGTGGGATACGGTGCGCGAGAAGGTCAATGCCCGCAGCAAGCCGGTCAACGCGATGCTCGCCGACGCGATCGTCCGCGCGGTCGACGGCGACATCCTGGTGTTGAGCCATCGCGCCCCGCCGCTGGCCAAACGGCTCAACGAGCAGCGCAATGTCGAGGTCATCCGCGAGGCTCTCAAGGATGCGCTGGGAGTCAACTGGCAGATCCGGTGTGTGCCCGACACCGGTGAGCCGGTGCCCTCCGACACCGAACCCGCAGCGCGACCGGACCCGGCCGCCGAGGAGGAGCGGATGCTTGCCGAGGCGAGCGCCGACACCTCCGAGGTCGTTCGACGTGACCCCGAGGAAGTGGCCATCGAGCTCCTGCAGAACGAACTCGGGGCGCGTCGGATCGAGAAGGGCTAGACCGGAGAAGGGTCAGGCCGTCCACCACTGGCGCAGCGGCAGACCGCCGTCGTCGCCGTGATCGTCGGTCTTGACGGCCAGAATCTGATGTAGCTGAACGACATTGGATTCGAAGCCCAGGCGCGATCCGGCCATGTAGAGGCCCCACACCCGCGCGGTGGGCAGGCCGACCTCCGCGACCGCCTCATCCCAGTGGTCGACCAGGTTGCGGCACCAATCCCGCAGTGTCATCGCGTAGTGGTGGCGCAGGTTCTCCTCGTGGATGACCTCGAGCCCGACGTTCTGTGCCTCGGTGATGATGCGGCCGGAACCCGTCAGCTCCCCGTCGGGAAAGACATAACGGTCGATGAAGAAACCGGCGGATGCGCCGGCGCGATTGTCGGGTCGGGTGATGCAGTGGTTGAGCAACAACCCGCCGCTGCGCAGCCGGGCCTGCAGGAAGGCGAAGTACGCCGGATAGTTGGCCACCCCGATGTGCTCGGTCAGCCCGATGGAAGACACCGCGTCGAAACCCGATTCGGTGATATCGCGATAGTCCCGGTGGCGGACCTCGGCGAGGTCGGACAGCCCCTCGGCGGTGATCGCGCGCTGGGCCCATTCGGCCTGCTGGGCCGACAGTGTCACGCCGAGAGCGCGCACACCGTGCCGCGCGGCGTATCGGACCATGCCGCCCCAACCGCAGCCCACGTCGAGCAGGCGATCGCCGGGGCGTAGCCGGAGCTTGTCGAACACCAACCGGTATTTGTTGTCCTGAGCTTGTTCCAGCGTCGCCGACTCGTCGGGATAGCACGCACAGGTGTAGGTCATCGACGGGCCGAGAACCCATTCGTAGAACGCATTGGACACGTCATAGTGGTGATGGATCGCGCCCGCGTCACGAGACCTGCTGTGCCGTAACCCTTCGACGACGCGGCGCCAACGGGGCAATGCCTCCTGGGGCGGCGGTGCCACGGGCAGAAGGTGTTCCACCCCGATCGAGGCGATGATGTTGGCCAGCACCCGAGCAGGAGGGCGCTTGAACGCCGAGGAGGCTGCCAGAGCGCGCAACAGCTCGTACGGATCGCCGGGGTGCACGCCCACCGGCTCGATATCGCCGGCGACATAGGCGCGGGCCAGACCGAGCTCACCGGGGGCGGTGGCCAGGTAGGTCGTGCCGCGTGGACGTCGCAGGTCCAGTCCGACGGCGGCGTCGGCGGGGCCGGTGGAACTGCCGTCGTAGGCGGTGAATCTCAACGGCAACTGTCCAGCCGCGAAGATCTCCAGGATCTCGGCCAGGCTGAGCCGGCTCTGATCGGGGGCATGGTCCTTGTAGGTGGTCATCGCCTTTGCACCGCCTTCGCGTACAGGTCGAGCAATCGGGACTGCGGGTCATAGTTCTTCTTCACGGTCCGATACGCCTCTCCACCGTAGAGTTGGTCGAATTCCTCTGGGCTGAAGAACGATTCCGAGTACAGCGATTTGTGTCCGTCGAGTTCGGCGACCTTCTCCTCGATGCGCCGGTTGGTGAATCCCGGGGTGGGCCCGGCCGGGACCGAAGACCAGAACCCAATGTTGACGTAGGTGTGGTGCGGGCGCAGCGGGTAGAGCGGCCAGTGCTCATCGGCGCGCAGTCGCAGCGGGCACAACCAGATCGGTTCGATCGGCACATTGTCGAGAAACCAGTCCAGGAACGGCACGCATTGTTCGACGGGTACCTCGACGTCCTGCACCACGCGCTCCCGCGGCGGTCGGCCATGGTGTTTCTCGATGCGGTCGGCGATGTGGAAACGCTGGTCGTAGCCGATCAGCTTCCAGTAGAAACTGCTGCGTCGGTACCGCCGCGGCCACAGTCGTCGCAGCAACGGATGCTGGGCGCCGAATGCCCTTGAGCACCAGAACCAGTCGGTATCCCAGCGCCACAGGTAATCAGCGATGGTCAGCCGGTCGTGATCGATGTTCTGGATCGACCGGTAGTAGATGTCGCGACCGGTGTAATCGCTGACCGGGCCGGGCGCGGGGGTCTGCGTACCCAGACACAGATAGCTTTCGGTCGCGCTGAACACCACCCCGTCCAGGTAGTCCACGGCAGTGCCGTCGTAACCGTGGGTGTCGATGACGCGTTCCATCGTCGACACCAGCTCGGTCAGCGAGTCGAAACGCAGGTGACGTAATGAGACGAACGGGTGCACAGGCTCCAGTTCGATCTTCAGCCTCACCGAGTATCCCAGCGTGCCATAGGAGTTGGGGAACGCATGGAACAGATCGGGGTGCTGGTCGCGGCGTGCGGTCACGATCTCCCCGGCGCCGGTGAGGATGTCCAGCTCGAGGACCGACTCATGCGGCAACCCGTTGCGGAAGGATGCCGACTCGATACCCAGTCCCGTGACGGCGCCACCGAGGGTGATGGTCTTGAGCTGGGGCACCACCAGCGGGGACAAGCCGTGGGGCAGCGTTGCCGCGACCAGATCCTCGTAGGTGCACATGCCCGACACATCGGCGGTGCGCGCCCGCGGGTCCACGGCGATGACACCGGTGAGGCCGGTGACGTCCAGTCCCGGGGCAGCCGAGGTCTCCCGCGTCCGGAACAAGTTGGACGTGGGTTTGCTCAGCCGCACAGTCGCTGTCGCGGGGATGGCGTCGTAACTCGCCAGCAGTCGCTGGACGCCCGCCTCGTGCACAGCTTGTGCGTCCGCCGCACCGACAGACACACATATACGCTAGTCCTCGGTCGCGGACCTTGCGACCGGACAGCTACATGATGACGGGAGTTTTGCACTCATGGGACAGGTCAGCGCCTCCAGCACTGTGTTGATCAACGCCGAGCCGGACGCTGTGCTCGCCGCGGTCGCCGATTACCAGACGGTGCGGCCGAAGATTCTCTCCTCGCACTACAGCAATTACGCGGTGCTGCAGGGCGGTCAGGGCGCGGGCACGGTGGTGACCTGGAAGCTGCAGGCCACCGAGTCGCGTTCGCGCGATGTGAAGGCCAGCATCGATGTGGCAGGCAAGACCGTCATCGAAAAGGACGCCAACTCGTCGTTGATCACCAATTGGACGGTGGCGCCGGCGGGCACCGGGTCGACGGTCACGGTCAAGACCTCGTGGAACGGGGCCGGGGGTATCAAGGGATTCTTCGAGAAGACCTTCGCCCCGCTGGGTCTGCGCAAGATCCAGGCCGAGGTGCTGGAGAACCTGAAGAAGGAGCTCGAGGCCTGACTGGTATCGCGCCTAGCCTGGCTTGTTGGCCAGCCAGGTCGCGATTCCGCGGGCCACGGCCTCGGCGAGCTTCTGGCGGCCGGCCTCGGACTCCATGAGTGCCGAGTCGGCGGGGTTCTTCATGTTGCCCAGCTCGACAAGGATCGACGGGAACTGGGCCAGGTTCAGCCCGGCGATATCCGACCTCGGGTTCAGCCCGCCGGAACCGATGTAGTTCGACGGCGGTATGCCGGAACCCTGCAGTTGGTCACGCATGATCGTTGCGAATTGGACCGACGGACCCGCCTGCACGGTGTTCAGCGGCGGCGAGGAGTAGAGCACGTGGAATCCGCGTCCGGTCGCGGGTCCGCCGTCGGCGTGCACGCTGACCACCGCGTCGGGGCGCAGGGAGTTGGCCATCGCGGCGCGTTCGTCGATGCACGGACCGAGGGCGTCGTCGTTGCCGCGGGACATCGCGGTGCGCACGCCGTTGGCGTTCAGGATCGCCCGGACGCGCAGGGTCACGTCCCAGTTGAAGGTGTGCTCGGGATAACCGGAGTCGCTGGTAGTGCCGCTGGCCTGGCAGTCCTTGGTCCCACCGCGTCCGTTGGGGACCTGCCGGCTGATCGAGGCGTCGTTGGCGCCGTTGTGGCCGGGGTCGAGGAAGACGATCTTGCCGGCGATGCTGTTCGGGGCGGCCACGGCGGTCGGGGCAGCGCCGGACGCGGCGACGAAGACGAGCGTGGCTGCCAGGGCACCGACACGCATGCTCTTGGGGACGTGCACGCCGCCACGGTAGTCGCGGTGGCGGCTAGTGTTGAGGGGCAAATCGCCTTGGGCTCGTAGCGCAACGAAGTCGAGACCGAGCCGCAACCAACCCGCAGTGCCAGCTTCGAGAAGGGATCCCCGATGCAACCCGGTGGTGGTCAGCCCGATATGTCGGCACTGCTCGCACAGGCACAGCAGGTGCAGCAGCAGTTGATGGAGGCCCAGGAGGCGCTGGCCAATGCCGAGGTGCACGGTCAGGGCGGTGGCGGTCTGGTGCAGGTCACGATGAAGGGCAGCGGCGAGGTGATCGGTGTCGCGATCGACCCGAAGGTGATCGACCCCGCCGATCCGGAGACGCTTCAGGACCTCATCGTCGGTGCGCTCGCCGATGCGTCCAAGCAGGTCACCATCTTGGCCCAGACCCGGCTCGGTCCGCTCGCCGGTGGGCTGGGCGGCTTCGGGATCCCCGGAACCTAACTTGTACCGCCATGTTTGAGGGACCTGTTCAGGACCTGATCGACGAGCTCGGCAAGCTGCCGGGAATCGGTCCCAAGAGCGCGCAGCGCATCGCGTTCCATCTGCTGTCGGTCGAACCACCCGATATCGACCGGTTGACCGCCGTGCTGGGCCGTATCCGCGACGGTGTGACCTTCTGCGCGGTGTGCGGCAACGTCTCCGATGCCGAGCGCTGCCGCATCTGTAACGACCCGCGCCGCGATGCGTCGCTGGTGTGCGTTGTCGAGGAGCCCAAGGACATCCAGGCCGTCGAGCGGACCCGCGAATTCCGCGGCCGCTATCACGTACTGGGTGGCGCGCTGGATCCGCTGTCGGGGATCGGGCCGGACCAGCTGCGCATCCGGGAACTGCTCAACCGCATCGGTGAGCGGGTCGACGGCGTCGATGTCGCCGAGGTGATCATTGCCACCGACCCCAATACCGAGGGGGAGGCCACGGCCACCTACCTCATGCGCATGTTGCGCGATATCCCCGGGCTGACGGTCAGCCGGATCGCCTCGGGCCTGCCGATGGGCGGTGATCTGGAGTTTGCCGACGAGCTGACGCTGGGTCGTGCGCTCGCCGGTCGCCGCGCGATGGTCTGACGCTCAGACGCGGCGCGGGGCGGCCAGCCGTTCCTTGCGCAGCAGCTCGACCTCGGGCAGTTGCAGCGGTGGCAGCTGGCCGACCACCTGCGACAGCAGATGGTCGGCCAGTTCCGGATTGCGCGCCAGGCACGGCCCGTGCAGGTAGGTCGCGACGACACTGCCCTGCACGGCGCCGTCGTATCCGTCGCCGGCGCGGTTGCCCGCACCCTTGGTGACCGCGGCCAGCGGTTCGGCATCCGTGCCGAGAACCGTTCCACCGCGGTGGTTTTCGAAACCGGTCAGCGGTTGCGTCAGTCCCGATATCAGCGGTGTGGACGCCACCTCGCCGATGGTGCGGGCGTCCTGCGGCGAGGTCGTCACGTCGAGCAGGCCGACACCGTCGACGCGTTCACCCGCCGAGGTTTCATACCAGTGCCCGAGCACCTGGATGGCCGCGCAGATCGCCAGCACCGGCGCACCACGCACCGCGGCGCGCTGCAGACCCGGATAGCGGATCAGGTGCTTGGTGGCCAGTCGCTGGGCATAGTCCTCGGCGCCGCCGAGGGTGTAGATGTCCAGTGAATCGGGCACCGGGTCGGCCAGCGTGATCTCGATTATCTCGGCATCGATGCCGCGCATCGCCAGGCGCCGACGTAGGACCACGGCATTACCGCTGTCGCCGTAGGTGCCCATCACATCCGGGAGTACCAGGCCGATCCGGATCATGAGACCCGCCGGTTCAACTGCAGGAAGGCGGTGTAGTTCGCGATCACCTCGACATGTCCGGGGGGACAGGATTCGATGGCCGCAAGTGTGTCGTGCACCAGCGTGTGCTCGACGCCGGCGTACCCGAGCCGCACCGCCAGATCCGTGCCACGTTCACCGGCCGCCACCACCTGCGTCTGCTCGAAATGCTCGAATCGCACATCCCACAACCAGGAGAGGTCCTCACCGTCGGGTACCTGTCCGTTGACCGAAATAACAACTCCTGCAGCATCTTTGTCGATCATCGACAGTGCCTCCTGCCAGCCGGCGGGGTTTTTGGCCAGCAGCAGCCGCGCGGTGTGGTTACCGATCCGCACGGTGCGGTAGCGCCCGGCAACCTCGTCCACCGCGGCGACGGCGGTGACGGCGGCGGCCGGGTCGGCGCCCAGTGCGACCGCCGCCGCGACGGCCTGAGTGGCGTTGCCGCGGTTGGCCGCGCCGGGAAGCGCCAGGGCCATCGGCGCCGTGAAGCCACCGGGGCCGTGGATATCGGTCTCGTCGAAGTACCACTGGGGCGTCGGCCGCTTGAAATCCGTTCCGGTGGAATACCAGTGGTTACCGTCGCGGACGATGGTCTCGCCGCTGCGCGGGCAACTCACCGAATCGCCGGCCCATGATCCGCCGGCGGCAACCCACACCACATTCGGACAGTCATAGGCGGCCGAGGTCATCAGCACATCGTCGCAATTGGCGATGACGACCGCATCGGGATGCCGGGCCAACCCGGATCTCAGTGTCCGCTCGATGTGATTGATTTCACCGACCCGATCCAGCTGGTCCCGCGACAGATTCAGCAGGACGATCACCGCGGGCTGCACCGCATCGCTCACGTGCGGGACGTGCATCTCGTCGACTTCCAGGGCGGCCAGTTCCGCCTTGCGGGTACCGGCCAGCGCGGCGACGAGTCCGGCGTCCATGTTGGCGCCCTCGGCGTTGGTGGCCACCGGACCCATGGTGGCCAGCGCCGCGGCGGTCATCCTGGTGGTGGTGGACTTCCCGTTCGTGCCGGTCACGACGACGCTCCGGCGCCCAGCGCCGAGTTGGCCGAGGATGGACTTGTCGATCGACATGGCGACCAGGCCGCCGATCATGGCGCCCGCGCCGCGGCCGGTCACTCGCGATGCCCAGCGGGCGGCCGCCCCCGCCCCCAGCGCCAACCGGCCCCTGGGGCTGATTGTCCGGTGGCTGCGCTCCTGCTCGCCGGTCGAGACCATGAAGCGGATTTTAGGTGCCCGACACGCGGCAGTGCGATCCAGTGTTGTCGGACCACCGTGCAACCCTGGGGTCATGAGCCAGTGCTGGGGCCGGCCGGCGGCCGACGCGGGCGCCGGATGGGCCGTCGTCGACGTCGAGACGACGGGTTTCCGGCCGGGCCAGGCTCGGGTGGTCAGCGTCGCCGCGCTGGCGGTCGGCGACGACGGCAGCGTCGAGCACAGCATGTCCTCGCTGCTCAATCCGGGGGTCGATCCCGGCCCCACCCATGTGCACGGCCTGACCTCCGACATGTTGGAGGGGCAACCGACCTTCGCCGATATCGTCCCGCAGCTGATGGAGGTCCTGCACGGACGCACGATGGTCGCGCACAACGTGGCCTTCGACTACGCCTTCCTGGCTGCCGAGGCCGAATTGGTCGGGGCGCAACTGCCCACCGATACGGTGATGTGCACCGTCGAATTGGCCCGCAGGCTGAATCTGGGCACCGAGAATCTGCGGCTGGAGACGTTGGCGAGACATTGGGGTGCCACCCAGTTGCGCCCGCACGACGCCCTCGATGACGCCCTGGTTCTCGCGCAGATCCTCAAACCGGCGTTGGTGCAGGCACGCGAACGTCGCTCGTGGCTGCCGATCCGGCCGGTGAGTCGACGCATCTGGCCCAACGGCCGGGTCACCCACGATGAGCTGCGCCCGTTGAAGGTGCTTGCCGCCAGGATGCCCTGCGCCTTCCAGAATCCGGGACCCTATGTCGCGGGCCGGCCGTTGGTGCAGGGCATGCGCGTGGCGTTGTCCGCGGAGATGACCCGCACCCACGAAGAGGTCATCGAGCGGATCCTCGATGCGGGGCTGGCGTACGCCGAGAACGTCGATCAGCAGACGTCGCTGGTCATCTGCAACGCCACGGAGCCGGAACAGGGTAAGGGCTTCCAAGCCACCGAGCTCGGCATCCCGCTGGTCGGCGATGCCGAGTTCATGGCGATGATCGACCGTGTGGCCGGCGGTACCGATATCGAGCCGTTCGTCGATGCCACCGCCGACGGCGATCAGTTCGCGTTGTTCTGACGCGCGGCCCGGTTCACCGCCGAGACCACCGCCCGCAGCGACGCGGTCGTGATCGAGGTGGCGATACCGACTCCCCATACCGTGCGGCCGTCGATGGATGCCTCGACGTAGGCGGCGGCTTGGGCCTCCTCGCCGGAGGACATCGCATGCTCGGAGTAATCCAACACGTTGACGTTGAACCCGATGGCGCCCACGGCGTCCACGAACGCCGCCAGCGGTCCGTTGCCGGCACCGACGATCTCGCGTTCCTCACCGTTGACCAACACCGTCGCAGTGATGGTGTCGGTTCCGCCGTCCACTTCGGCGGCGTCCACCTTCTGCCGGATGCGTTCGAGCGGAACGATCGGCTGCAGGTACTCCTGTGAGAACGCGTCCCAGATCTCCTTGGGCGAGACCTCACCGCCCTCGCCGTCGGTGATCTGCTGGATGGCCTGGCTGAACTCGATCTGCAGCCGACGAGGCAGCGCCAGCCCGTGATCGGCCTTCATGATGTAGGCCACGCCGCCCTTGCCGGACTGCGAGTTCACCCGGATCACGGCCTCGTAGGTACGCCCGACATCCTTGGGGTCGATCGGCAGGTACGGAACCTGCCACAGGATATCGTCGACATCCGAATCCTGTTCGTCGGCAGACACTTTCATCGCGTCCAGGCCCTTGTTGATGGCGTCCTGGTGGCTGCCGGAGAAGGCGGTGTACACCAGATCGCCGCCGTAGGGGTGCCGCTCGTGCACCGGCAGCTGGTTGCAGTACTCGACCGTGCGGCGGATCTCGTCGATATTGGAGAAGTCGATCTGGGGGTCCACGCCGCGGCTGAACATGTTCAGGCCCAGCGTCACCAGGCAGACGTTGCCGGTGCGCTCACCGTTGCCGAACAGGCATCCCTCGATCCGGTCCGCCCCGGCCTGGTAGCCCAATTCGGCTGCCGCAACGGCGGTTCCGCGGTCATTGTGCGGGTGCAGGCTCAGGATGATGGAGTCGCGAGGGGCCAGGTGCCGGTTCATCCACTCGATCGAATCGGCGTACACGTTGGGGGTCGCCATCTCGACGGTGGCGGGCAGGTTGATGATCAGCGGTACATCGGGTGTGGGCTTGACGATCTCGGCAACGGCGTTGCAGACGTCGACGGCGTACTCCAGCTCGGTGCCGGTGTAGGACTCCGGCGAATACTCGAAGCGCCACTGGGTGTCCGGGTACTTCTTGGCCTCCTCGACGCACATCCGCGCGCCGTCGGTGGCGATCGCCTTGACCGCGTCACGGTCTGCGCGGAACACCACGCGGCGCTGCAGGATCGAGGTCGAGTTGTAGAAGTGCACGATCACCTTCGGCGCGCCCGAGCACGCTTCGAAGGTGCGGGTGATCAGTTCCGGCCGGCATTGGGTCAGCACCTGGATGGTGACATCTTCGGGGATGGCGCCCTGCTCGATGATCTCGCGGACGAAGTCGAAATCGGTCTGACTGGCCGATGGGAAACCGACCTCGATCTCCTTGTAACCCATGCGCACCAGCAGGTCGAACATGCGGCGTTTGCGGGCCGGGCTCATCGGATCGATCAGTGCCTGGTTTCCGTCACGCAGATCCACCGCGCACCAGGACGGAGCGGTGTCGATGACCTTGTCCGGCCAGGTCCGGTCGGTCAGGCGGATCGGTTCGACCTCTTCGGCGAAGGATCGGTACCGGTTCACCGGCATCGACGAGCCGCGCTGGGTGTTCCACGCCGGCTGGCCGGGGTTGGGGGCTCCCGCGGGGGTGTTGATGGTGCGCACCGACGAGAAGGCGTCGGGGGAATCTACTGAGGACTTGCTGAAGCTGGTCATTGTGGTGGCTCCGGGGTCTTGTGGTTGCTATCAGACCGGCGCATCGCGAAAACCCGCGACGGGAAGCCAGTCTGGATCAGACCCCGTCGCGGCGTCCGAGAAGGAGCACACGCTGCACGTCGGCAACTGTACTCCGGGTGGCGCGTCAGCCAAAACGGCGCCCGCGAATTGGTGCGACCCAGGGTTGTGAACCCGGCTTAGGGTGCTAAGGGAGGCGAACCAGTTGGGGGTGAGATGAGCGGGTCGGTCGAGGTGGTCACCTCGGAACTGCACGTCGCGGCTGATCGATTGCGCGCATCCGCTCAGCGCCTTCAGGACGGTCTGTCGTCGGTCGACCTGGAGACCGGCAACCTGCTGTCATCGGGTTGGAAGGGCGAGGCCGCCACCGCTTTCGAGAAGTACTGGGATCAGTGGCACAACGGGGCGGGACAGGTGGTCCGCGCGCTGCAGACCATGTCG
Organism: Arthrobacter sp. SLBN-53; assembly: GCF_006715585.1. NCBI lineage: Bacteria > Bacillati > Actinomycetota > Actinomycetes > Micrococcales > Micrococcaceae > Arthrobacter > Arthrobacter sp. SLBN-53. The sequence continues at coordinate 2,397,382 of NZ_VFNN01000001.1, read as the reverse complement.
GATGCTCTTGATGAGGCGGGCCGGGTCTACGCGGCCCAGGACGAAGAGGCCGGTCGGGCGCTGGACTCGTCCATGCAGGGCGGTGGCGGCGGTACCGGAGGCGGCGGCGGTACCGGCAGCAGTGGTGGTAGCGGCAGTCCGGCAGGTGGCGCTGCGCCTGCGGCCGCGTCCTCGGCCGGCGGCTCGGCTGCCGCGGCCGGCGCGGGGAGCGGACAGGCCGGCGGTGCTGGTGCGAGTGCCCCAAGCCTGGCCGACTCGATGAATCTCGGCCAGGTCATGCAGCCGTTGTCGCAGCTGGGAGCGATTCCGGCGCAGATGGCCGGCCAGTTGACCGCAGGCATGGTGCAGGCCGGACAGCTCGCAGCCGGAGCAGCCCAGCAGGCGGTGCAGGCGGGTATCGAGATCGCCCAGCAAGCCGAGGCTGCCGAGATGGCACAGGAAGAAGCCCAGAGCGGGGAAAAAGAGCCCGACGCGCAGGCGCACGAGGGAGCGTCGGCCGGTGCCGAGCCGGGTTCGGCAGCGCCGGTGGAGCCCGAGCGTGCGGATCCTGGCACGTCGGGTCCCGAGTCCGCGCCCGGTAGGAGGTTGTGATGACGAAGCTGGTGGTGGACTTTCCGCAGTTGCAGGGCGCCATCGACCATATGGCGGAGTTCGGCCGCGAGGTCGCCGAGGTGCTCGAAGAGATCGACCAGGCGGTCGCCGCGCTGCGCGCCAACTGGGAGGGCCAGGCGTCGGACACCCAGGCGCAGACCCAGCAGCAGTGGGAGGACGGGGCCGAGCAGATGAAGACATCGCTGGAGTCGCTGCGCCAGGTCGCCGACAATGCGCGCAAGAACTACTCCGACGCCGTCGACAAGAACGGAAAGATGTGGGCGGGCTGATTCGGTGCGGATCGAGGTAGACCCACAGACCCTGATCGACGCCGGCAAGAACGTCGGTGCGTTGGGGACACAACTCGGGGCGCTCTCGGATGCGATGGGTCAGGCGCTCTCCAGCGGGATTGCATCCGGCGGAGATCCGGCGGGACTGAGTTTCGGCATCAAGTACAGCCGCCAAGCGGACGACTTCGGCAAGCTTCTGGCGCAGATCACCGATGCGTTCAACAATGTCGGCGTCATGTTGGAGGCGACGGGGTTCAACTACCAACATGCCGATCAGGCTTCGGTCGCCGGTGGCGCGGGTCCGACCGGAAATGTCAGCGGACAACCCGAGAAGACCGCGGTGCCCGACGCGCCCTACGGCCCCAACGGAAGTCTGGTCACGCCACCGGGGAAGTGGTACGTGATTCAGCCGTTCATCCGGATGATTCCTGTGATCGGCATTGCGGCGGGGGTTGCACTCACCTGGCCCTCCGGTAATTCCGGGATGATGAATGTGACTGCCGCGCAATGGCGCAACATTGCACGGGGGTTGAGAGTTTTCGAGCCGGCACTCAATGCGTCCAAGGCGAGCGTCGGTGCGCAGAACATTCCCGAGGGTGCGGACATCGCGAATGCGTTGTCGCAGATTGGCAGTTCGGCCACCAATTTGGCGAGCGCTGCCGATGAAATCGCCACTTCGGTCAGTGATTTCGCCAATAGTGTGCAGCAGACCCAGGATGCGATCCGTGACCTGCTGAATCGGATCTCGCTGGACGGTTTGTGGGACACCGTCACAGGCCTGCTGTCCGGAGACGGCGACAAGGTGCTGCGCGAAATCGCAGACGACGTCAGTACCGTGCTGGAGAACTTCCAGAGTCAGGTCAAGGGTGTGCTCGGTCTCCTCGATGAGCTGGGGACGTTGCTGGGAGAAGCTTCCGATGCACTGAACAGATGGGCACGACCGATTCTGGTCGAGACTTTCGGCGAAGGCGCGGGTAATGCCATCGCCAACGTCATGGACCTCTACACCGATATCCAGGTCGGCGGCGCGGTGGCGGTCATCGGTCTGGTGTCCGGCACCGTGGCGCTTGCCGATCTCGACACGTGGAAGAACCTGGCGGACACCGCGATCATGATCGCGAAGGATCCGAGCAAGATCGATGACGTCCTCATCCAGTCGGGCAGCGAATTCATCGCACTCGACGAGTGGAAGGGCGAGAATCCTGGCCGGGGCTTCGGCGAAGCCGTGGGGAACATTGCCACCCTGTTCATTCCCGGCGGTGCGCTCGCCAAGGGAGGCGCGGTGGCCAAGGGGCTGGCCGCAACCCGCAACCTGCTGGAGAAGGGCGAGCTCGGGCGGCTGGGCAGGCTACCGGGATTGGGCGGTCGCGGCACTCCGGATCTTCCCGATCTGCCGGACAATCCTGGCGCACCTCACGTTCCGGAGTTCACCCCGCCGCCTGGAGTTCCGCCGTCGGTGGTGAATCCCCCGGGGGGAAGCCCGGGGTCGCCGAACAGCAGTCCGTCGGTGCGACCGCAGACCGGTGAACCGGGTGGTCCGTCGTCGACGGGCTCCGGTCCGGGGGCGGGAAATGTGCCGTCGCCCGATGGTGCTGCTCCACACCATGATGGCGCCGGCCCAGGCACTCCGTCGACCGGTGGGCCGGCACCCACCGGTGGCAGTCCGACCCACGGTGGCGGTGAGGGGTCCGGCGGTTCAGCATCGGGTGGCCCTGTACCGACAGGCGGGTCCCCAAGCCATGGCGGCAGTGATGGGCCGTCGAATGGCACGCACCCGTCGCCGCCGGTCAGCTCCCCGGCCGACTCGCCGGGTTCGGACGGTCCGAGCAAGCCGGGCGGTGGCGATGGGCCGGGCCCGGTGTCCGGTGGCGACGGGTCGAACTCGGGCAGCGGCGACGGGCCGGGCGGTGGCTCGTCGGGTGGGTCGGAGTCCGGTGGCGATTCATCGAACGGCGTGGGATCGGGTCCGAACGGCGATGGGTCGAGTGCTGATCCGGGCATGTCGCAGAGTCCAGGCAGCGCGGAGGGGCACCCGCCCACCCACGGTGAGCATGGTCCGTCCGGTCCGGGTGACGACGGACGCACCTATACGATGTCCGACGGGAGCTCCCACCAAACATCCTTCGCTCCAGAACAACTCGGAGACAACCAACGCGTGAGTGACGCTCTGGAGCGCAACGGCGTCAGTCGGGACGACTTCATCGATCTCGTCAACCAACCCATCGACTCACTGTCACCAGAGGAGCGGGATCTCATCACCGCGGTGCGCGACGATCTGCCCGCGCCGGGAATCGACACTGTGATGCAGAAAGTAATACCACCAGGTGAATTCGATGCCGACGGCATCTTCAAGCCAGGGGGAGCCGACAACTACCTCGGAGGTGCGTACGCTCCAGACGGTATGCGTGGCGCAGTCACGATTGCGGACGACACCGCGCACTTGGGCACTCCGGGCATGATTCACGACGGTCTGCGCCTTGATTACGACAAATCGGCGTTCACGCCGAATGACGCCAACGCCCACGTCATTCGATTCCAGACGGACCCCGCCTCTTCCGGTTCGTACGACGTGCCGAGGCACTCCAGCATGGGCGGCAGCGGAGATTATGACGGATGGGGTGACCCGTTCACCGGCAACGGGTTCACCAAAGCCGGTGATGACGTAGTACCGGAGTACGGTGCGAACGACATCAGAATGCGAGAAGGTGCAGAAATGTGGGAGATTCTCGATGACGGAACTCAGCGCCTCGTAGCCGTGCTGCAGCTGGACGCAGACGGTAACGCGAGTTGGTTACGATTCGCTGAACCCAAATGATGAGTATGCCTGTGACCGGTGCCGTAGCTGAGTACCGTGGCTCGCGGTACCGCGTGCTGTTCGGAAACTCTGAGTGGTTTGCGCTGCGCGTCGATCGCGATGTCGAGATACCGGATGCGATTGCACGTGGTGAGCGACGTTTGCCGCCGGCGGGCACCGAGCAGTGGGCGAAGGTCCCCATCAGTGCGATTGACGGAGTCGTGGACATCCGCGTCAAGGGCATCGTCCGGGGCGAGAAAGTCTCGCTACAGAGTCAGCTGTCTGATGGGCGCATTCAAGTGGGTTTCGTAGGCTCGCCGGTGGCGGCAGAGAAGCTCGGCTTGGAGGGTGACCAACATATGGGTTGGATCGGGTTTTTCGATCCGGATGAATTCAGTGACATCCAGGTGGAAGAGACGCGCCGTGGCTGAATCATTGGTTCTGCAAAAGCTGCTCAACACAACTCAGGCCACATCCATCGTGCAGGCCGGGGCAGACCAGGTCGGCGGATACGTGAGTGCAGCGTCGGCGGTGGCCGGTTTGCGGACCCCGGCTGACATATTGGCGGCTCACGGTATCGACGCCTCTCCGGAGTTCGTTGATGTGGTGCGATTCGAGCAACCGCGCCTGACGAAATTCACCGTTCCGCCAGTGGGGGAAAGGCCATGGCCGACCTTTCCGACCGGATTTCTGCGCGGAGACTCGTTCGCGCCGGTGTGGCTGATGAGTCGGACGCGCTATTCCTACGGCGCTGAGTACTGGAGGATTCGCCACGACGGGGAGCAGAAGGTCCTTTCGCGCTACGAAGGTGCGGCGCGCGGGTGGATAGGCGCCCAGCGATGGCGGCCGCCGAGTCCCATCGTGGGAACTCTTGCCAAATGGCAGAACGGCGAGTTCTTCGCCGACGTGGTCGCGGATTCGGTTCTATTGACGAGTCTCGGCCAGGAAGCTCCCGCTGGTTTCGACCTTGTTCACCCCGGAGTTTGGTCAGCAACTGTTTCGTTGGCCGACTGTGAGGTTTTCGAGCGAGTGATTACAGCGGAACTTGACGGTGTGCCTGTTCGGTTGCTTCAAAACACCGGAGGCCGTGCCGATGTGCTGCTTCTCACCGACGAACCGGACGTGGCCGAAAGTGTGGGGGCCGGACTGGTCGAGTCAGCGGTTTATGAACTGGAGGTCAGCGCTGACCGCTTGGTGAATCTGCGGGGCGTCGACAATCTGCTTGTGCTTGACAATAGCTGACGAGATCTTTCCGAAGCCACTGGGGTCGCAGGAAGATGAAAAATGATGACGGACTTTGTGGATGAGATCGAGGCAACAATCGGCCGGGTACTGTCCGATCGAGGACTCGTGCTTGTTGAAACCTTCGAGGGGTCTGACAGTGGCGGGCGCGAGCTGAAGGTCGCGTACTTCGCGAATTCCGAGTGCAAGATTCAGATCTACTACTGGGCACGCGAGGCTGAGACGAATTGCATGATCGCTCTCCTTGACGCGCCGAACGAATTCGGCTTGCTAAGCAAGTCCAAGAAGTGGCAGTTCTTGACCAGATTCGTCAAGAAGCCTGACCTTCCGCTGGTTGAGATCGCCGAACAAGCACGGTTGGAGCTCGAAAGCTTTGCGAACCCACTCGAATGGGTCGGAGACCGCATCGACCGCTTCTACGACGTCGCTCTTGCGGGAATGAAGGAGAGGTACGGCGGTTGCCGACCTTGATGCCGTACTAGTCAGCTGAAAGAAGACGGGAGTATCGGCTACCTTCAGTCATTGAAATGCGAAGGTTCGCTGCGGTTTCCGACCAATGAGTGTCGGCTTGCACGCGCAGACCGGCGAAAGAACGCAAATTCTGGCCGATTGGAGAAGGATCGTGGCCTACTTCACCCTCACCAGTATCGATTACGACCAGTCCGGTGGCGGCCTGGCCTACGCAATTCCTGAGTTCCAGAGCCAACTCCCGCTGAACGCCAATGTCACGCGACAGATGGCTGGGTCGGACCGCGATGACTACTTCTTCGGTATCACCGAGCGCGAGCTGAGGTTTCATCCGCGGCCCGGATTCGATTGGACGCGGGCGCAGCGTGAATACATCGGGGTGGACGAGGCCGGCCATTTCCTCGTCGTCCGCGGGCTTATCATCTGCAGCCTGTTCGCCGGAACACAGGTGCATTCGGGGATGCGCGGCTTTGCCGTCAGGGTGGCTGTAGTTGTGGACAACACCCTCTACGGCGATGAGCGATTGTCATTCGACAAGTGCGAGTACGTGGGCCAAGGCACCATCGACGACCTGCCGGAGCCACCGCAGAACGGCGGGGCCGACGCTGACTAGCCACGCAATGTTCCTCTGACAGCGGCGTCGCGCCTATATATCCACGACGGCGCTGTCAGCGGAACATTGCGAGCGGCAACCGCTCCTAGACCTGCGAGTCCGGGAACGCGATCACCGACAGGAAGCGGATCGGCAACTCCACCAGGTCCACCGGGCCGTGTGCACCCTCGCCGTCGATCTGCAGCGAGTCGCCGGGGTGCAGCGTGTACACCGAGCGGCTGTGGCTGTAGTCCATGACACCCTCGAGCATGTAGATGAACTCGGTGCCGGGATGCTGGAACAACGGGTAGGTCTGGCTCTTCTCGGTCAGCGTGACGTGCAGGCATTCCAGTCGTTTGTGTTCGCCGCGCAGCGAACTCAGCAGTTGGTACTCGTGGCCCTGCTTGGTGCCGTTGCGTACGATCGCCGCTCCGGTACCGGCTTTGACGAACGCGGCCGGTCGCTCCACATCGGCCCCGCGGAACAGGCTGGTCACCGGGACGTCCAGGCCGCGGGCCAACAGGGCCAGCGTGGACAGGCTGCACGAGGTCTGCGCGTTCTCGATCTTGGACATCATGGCCTTGGAGATCCCCACCCGCGCCGCCATCTCGGCGACGGTCAGACCGTGCTGCTGACGCAGTTGGCGCACGTTGCGACCGATCGCGGCCTCGAATTCCAACTCCTCGACCGGCTCCTGCGGGTCCCGCTCGCGGGCGGTCCCGGACTGGTTGCGAAGGAGCGGAACGTCGCTCACGGTGGGCCCCCTGTGCTCTAGCGCATCTCCCCGGCTCCGACGTACGGATACGGGCTCCTGAGCAGTGTGCCACCGGCGAACCGGGACAGTGCAAAGTCGGTCTCCGGAATGCGCGGGTCGCAGCTGACACCCTCGGTCACCAGGTCGGCCACCAGCCGCCCCACCGCGGGTGCAATCTTGAACCCGTGCCCGCTGAACCCGGCAGCAATGATCAGGCCGTCCAGCCCGCCGGCGGAGATCACCGGGTTCCAGTCCGGGGTGACGTCATAACAGCCGGCGTAGCTCCCCGAGATCGACGCGTCGACCAGGCCGGGGAAGCGATCACCGACCTTCTGCACGGTCATCTCGACGAAGCTGTCCGTGGCCCGGTTCAGGTAACCGTCGGGATCGGCATCCTCGCAGTGTGCGAGATCGCTGTTGCCGAACAGGATCTCCCCGCCGAGCTCGGGCCGCACATACTGCAGGGATACCAGATCCGAGAACACCGGTACCGGCCCCAGGTCCAGCCCGGGGGAGATCGTGACGATCTGCTCGCGCACCACGCGGATCGGCACCTCGACACCGACACCGGCCAGGAACGGTCGCGTCCACGCGCCGGTGGCGACCACGACGGTGCCCGCGGACACCTCCGTGCCGTCGGCCAACCGGATTCCGGTGACCCGGTCACCGTCGACCAGCAGCGCGGTGACGTTGGCGCCCTGCCTGATTCGCACGCCGGTGGCGCGGGCGGACACGGCGAAGGCTTGCGCGGTCTGGTAGGCATCACCGTATCCGCCGCGGGCCTCCCAACCGAACGCGGCGAACGGTTCGAGGTTCGCCGACGGCCACATCGCGGCTACCTCGTCGGCGTCGATCTCCTCGGTCTGCACACCGACCGCGCGCTGCGCGGCCAGGCTGCTGCGCAGCGCCTGGACATTGGGTTCACCGACCCCGACGACGTATCCGGTCTGCCGGAAGCCGATGTCGGTCGCGTGCTCACCGAGGAACTGTTCGGGCTTCTCGAAGACGTCGAGGCTGGAGGTCGCCATCGCCGCCAGTGAGCTGACCCCGTAATGACAGCGCACGATCCCGCTGGACTTGCCGGTCATGCCCGAACCGACGGTGTTGCGTTCGGCCACGAACACATCGGTGACCCCACGCTGGCTCAGCGCCCATGCCGTCGCGGCACCCTCCAACCCGCCGCCGACGATGACGACGTCTGCGGTGTCACTCACTGGCCCGGTATCCAGTTCGTTCCGGCCAACGGCACCCTGGCCATGGCGGCGGCCTCGATGGTGATGGCCACCAGGTCCTCGGGTTCCAGATGGGTGACGTGGGCCTTGCCGCATGCCCGGGCGATGGTCTGCGCCTCCATGGTGAGCACCCGCAGGTAGTTGGCCAGCCGCCGGCCGCCCTCGATCGGGTCGAACCGGGCGGCCAACTCGGGATCCTGGGTGGTGATCCCCGCGGGGTCGCGCCCGTCCTGGAAGTCGTCGTAGAAACCGGCCGCGCTACCCAGCTTGCGGTACTCCTCCTCGTAGCGGGGGTGGTTGTCGCCCAACGCGATCAGCGCCGCGGTGCCGATGGCGACGGCGTCGGCACCGAGTGCCAGCGCCTTGGCGACGTCCGCGCCGGTGCGGATGCCGCCCGAGACGATCAATTGCACACCGTGCCGATGCACGTCGAGTTCCTGCAGAGCCTGCACGGCCTGGGGGACAGCGGCCAACGTCGGGATGCCGACGTGCTCGATGAACACGTCCTGGGTTGCGGCGGTACCGCCCTGCATGCCGTCGACCACGACCACATCGGCGCCGGCGTGGACGGCCAGCTTCACGTCGTAGTAGGTGCGGGTGGCACCGACCTTGACGTAGATGGGCTTCTCCCAGTCGGTGATCTCCCGCAGCTCGTTGATCTTGATGGTCAGATCATCAGGGCCGGTCCAGTCGGGATGTCGGCACGCACTGCGCTGGTCGATCCCTTCGGGGAGGGTCCGCATACCCGCGACCCGCTCGGAGATCTTCTGTCCCAGCAGCATTCCGCCGCCGCCGGGCTTGGCGCCCTGACCAAGCACGATCTCGATGGCATCGGCCTTGCGTAGATCGTCGGGATTCATCCCGTACCGCGACGGCAGGTACTGGTAGACCAGGTTCTTGCTCTGACCGCGTTCCTCGGGTGTCATCCCGCCGTCACCGGTGGTCGTCGAGGTGCCGGCCTCGCTGGCCCCGCGGCCGAGCGCCTCCTTGGCCCGTCCGGACAGTGCGCCGAAGCTCATTCCGGCGATGGTGACCGGGATGTCAAGGTGCAGAGGGTGTTTGGCGTGGCGGGAACCGAGCACCACATCGGTGCCGCAGCGTTCGCGGTACCCCTCCAGTGGGTACCGCGACATCGACGCACCCAGGAACAGCAGATCGTCGAAATGCGGTAGCGGGCGTTTGGCACCCCAGCCGCGGATGTCGTAGATGCCGGTCTCGGCGGCACGCTGGATATCGGCGATGGTGTTGCGATCGAAAGTGGCGGATTCACGCATCAGTAGGCACTCGCATTGTCGACGTGGAAGTGATAGAGATTTCGGGCCGAGCCGTACCGGCTGTATTCGGACGGGTCATCGGAAAATCCGGCTGCGGAGAGCAATTCGGCCAGCTCGGTGTGGTGCTCGGGACGCATGTCCTTCTTGATGCAGTCCGCACCGAGCGAAGCGACCGCGCCTCGGACGTAGATGTGCGCCTCGTAGATCGAGTCGCCCAGTGCCTCACCGGCATCGCCGCGCACCACAAGCCTGCCGGCCTGGGCCATGAAAGCGCTCATGTGACCGATGCTGCCGCCCACCACGATATCGACGCCCTTCATCGAGATGCCGCAGCGGGCGGCGGCATCACCCTCGATGACGAGCAGACCACCGTGTGCGGTGGCCCCGGCCGACTGTGAGGCGTTGCCGGTCACCCGGACGCGGCCGCTCATCATGTTCTCGGCCACACCGGTGCCCGCGTTGCCGTTGATGACGATCTCGGCGTGCTGGTTCATCCCGGCCGCGTAGTAACCGACGTGTCCGTTGACGGTCACCCGTGCCCGGGCATCCAGCCCCACGGCGACATTGTGTGCGCCGTCGGGATTGTCGATGACGTAGGCACTGCCTGCTGCTGCGTCGTGCAGCGCCTTGTTGACCTCGCGCAACGGTGTGGTGCGCAGGTCGTAATGCACTGACTGGGTTGTCATCTCGTCCATGCGTAGACCACCTCCGGCTCCGGTTCCCAGATCTTGGCGCCTTCGACTCCGGGCAGCCCGGACAGCGCGCGGTACTCGCTGGCCATGGCCACCCAGTCGGGCGTCTCGGCGATCACCGCCGGCTTACAGGCGATGGCGTCGCGCACCACGGCGAATGAATCGTGGTTGGACACCAGCAACGTGTAGAAGCCGTCGAAGGTGGCGCACAGTTCCTTCAGCGCGGTTTCGACATCCCGGCCGGCGGCCAGCTGTTGTGCGACGAACCGGGCGCCCACCTCGGTGTCGTTCTCGCTGTCGAATGCCACGCCGGCGCGGCGCAGCTCCCGGCGGATCGTGGCGTGATTGGCGAAGGATCCGTTGTGCACCAGGCATTGTTGGGGTCCGACGGTGTATGGGTGGCAACCCGAGGGGGTCACCGCCGATTCCGTGGCCATCCGGGTATGCCCGACTCCCTGCCACCCGTGCGCCGCGGACAACCCCCACGCCTTGGTGAGTTCGCGCGGATGGCCGACGCCCTTGAGGACCGCCAGATCCGCTCCGAAGCCGGCGATCAGCGCCGTCGGGTATGCCGTGCGCACCCGTTCCAGCAGGTCCTCCGACGGCGTGTCCGCCGCCAGCAGGTAGGTCGAATCGACCTGGACGACCTCGACATCGGGACCGAGGTCGGGCACCTGGTCCAGGTCGGTCACCGACACGCATCCGCGCCCCGGCGGTGACCACGCCGGATTGCCGTAGACCGCCACTCCGGCGGAATCGGCGCCCCGATCGGCCATTTCGCCCAGCATCTCCGCGAGCAGTTCCCCCAACCGTGGGTAGAGCTCCGGAGTGCGCAGGTGTAACCCGACTATCCCGCACATACGTTGTCTTCCTTGTCTTCTCAGAATGCCGTCAGATATGAGTCGATCTCCCACGGCGTGACGGTGCCGTGGTAGGTGAAGAACTCCTCGCGCTTGATGTTCGCGAAGTAGCCGGACACGCCCTCGCCTGCGGCGTCGAGCACCCCGGCGACCACCGGGTCGGCGTCGAGTTCGTCGATGGCGTGCAGCAGCGTGGGCGGCAGGTTTGCCGGCCCCTGTGCGCCCACGGTGCCCGGATCGAGGCTGCGCTTGATGCCGTCGAGTCCGGCGCCCAGCGCGGCGGCGATCGCCAGATAGGGGTTGGCCGAACCGTCTCCGCCGCGCAGCTCGATGCGCTGGTTGTCCGGGACCCGGATGTAGTGGGTGCGGTCGTTACCGCCGTAGCTGGGTTTGCGCGGTGCCCAGGAGGCGCCCGAGGTGGTGCTGGTGGCCCCGGTCCGCTTGTAGGAGTTGACCGTCGGTGCGATGACCGACTGCAAGGCGCAGGCGTGATCCAGGATGCCCGCGATGAACCCGTAGGCGGTCGCCGACAGTCCCAAGCCCTTATCGTCGGTGTCACACGGGAACACCGGCGTGCCCCCACTGGTGAGCGACAGGTGGAAGTGCAAGCCAGATCCGGTGCGATCGCCGAACGGTTTGGGCATGAAGGTGGCGATCATGTCGCGTTCGGCGGCGATCATGGACAGCAGGTACCGCAGCGTGACGACGCGGTCAGCGGTCACCATCGCCTCGGCGAAGGCGAAGTTCTGCTCGAACTGCCCGTTACCGTCCTCGTGATCGTTGGCGTAGTTGGACCACCCCAGGCTGTTCATCGCCGTCGAGATGTCGGTGAGGTGCTCATACATCCGGGTGACACCGCGCGCGTCGTAACAGGGTTGTGCCGCTGTGTCGTCGGCGTCGGCGGTGACAAGACCGCCATCGGGGGTGCGGCGCAGCAGGAAGTATTCGACCTCGGCGCCCACCCACGGTTCGAAGCCGGCGTCGGCGGCCTGGGCCACCAGGTTCTTCAGGATGACCCGTGGCGCGTACGGCCACGGCGCACCGTTGACATGGGGGTCGCAGTGCACCAGGGCCAGCCCGTCTTTGATGAAGGGGATCGGCGTGAACGACGACGGGTCTGGGATGGCGATCAGGTCGGGATCCTTGGGTTCCTGGCCCATGGCGCCGACGGCGTAGCCCGCGAATCCGACGCCCTCGGTCGCCAGCTGGTCAACGGCTTGGACGGGAACCAGTTTGGCGCAAGGCTTTCCGCGCAGATCGACGAACAGCGCGAGGATGAATCGGGTGCCGTGTTCTTCGGCGAGGGTGGCGAGATCGGTGGTCATGGTTACCAGAACTTTCGTCATCTTGTTATGACTCGTCTCTTTGTAAGAAACAGAGTATCACTGCGTGAAACACATGCAAGCCGAGGAAACCCCGACGACCCGAGGTCGCCGGGGAATCATCGTGAACCTCAGGCCAATTCGAACTCGTAGGCCGAATCGCGGTGGAAGGTGGCGTCGATACCCTTCTCCTCCTCGTCGGGGGAGATGCGGATGCCCATGGTCTTCTTGATGGCGAAGGCGATGACGAAGGCGATGCCGAACGAGTAGGCCATCACCGCGCCCGCCGCGACGGCCTGCTTCCAGAGCAGGTCGATACCGCCGCCGTAGAACAACCCGTTGACGCCGTTGGGCATCCCCTCGCTGGCGAACAGGCCGATCAGCAGTGTGCCGATGACGCCGCCTACCAGGTGCACGCCCACCACGTCCAGGGAATCGTCATAGCCGAACTTCTCCTTCAATCCGACCGCGTAGACGCAGATGGCTCCGGCGATACCGCCGACGAAGATGGCGCCGATGGGCGTGACCGCGCCACAGGCCGGGGTGATGGCGACCAGACCGGTGATGGCGCCCGATGCCGCGCCGACGCCGGTGACATGCCCGGTCTTGATCTTCTCGACCGCCAGCCAGGCCAGCACGGCCGCACAGGTCGCCACGAAGGTCGTGACCATGACGATGGCGGCCGAATTACCCGCCGCCAGTGCCGAACCGCCGTTGAAGGCGTACCAGCCGGCCCACAGCATCCCGGCGCCCAGCAGGGTCAGCGGGACGTTGTGCGGCTTGCGTAGCTGGCCGAACATGGCGGACTTGCCGAGCACGATCGCCAGCGCCAGGGCCGCGGCGCCCGCGTTGATGTGCACCGCGGTGCCACCGGCGAAGTCGACCGCACCGAGGGTGTTGGCGATCCAGCCGCCCACCGAGTTCTCGGTGACGACACCGTCGAACGCGAAGACCCAGTGCGCGACCGGGAAGTACACCAGCACCGCCCAGACCGCCGCGAAGATCATCCAGGCGCCGAACTTCATCCGGTCGGCCACCGCGCCGGAGATGAGCGCGACCGTGATGGCCGCGAAGAGCGCCTGAAACAGCGCGAACAAACTGATCGGCAGCCCCGACAGCGTGGTCATGGGCTCCAGCAGGTTCGTCATCCCTGCGAACTCGGTGATGTTGCCGACGAAGCCCCCGATGGACGTTCCGAACACCATCGAGAATCCGAACAGCACCCAGAGCAAGCCGACGATCGCGACGGCGCCGAACGTCATCATCATCATGTTGGTCGAGCTCTTGACCGAGACCATGCCCCCGTAGAACAGCGCGAGGCCGGGGATCATCAGCGTCAGGCCGATGATGCAACACAGAATGAAGGCCGTGGTTCCTGTATCCATCTACATCTCCTGGAATGCGCGGCCCGAGCGGGCCGACCACTGGCAGTAACCTCCGTTTCTGTTACGTCAACGGCATCGCCGCGTTGCGCGCCGGTAAACGGTTTCGAGCCCCGGGGGTGTGGCCAGGGCGGTGGAGGTGAAAAAGGGATGCGCCGACCCCTTATCCTTGTCAGGACATCCCCGGCTGGTCGAGAGGTACACAGTGGCGCTCGTCGTGCAGAAATACGGCGGATCATCGGTTGCAGATGCCGACCGGATCCGGCGCGTCGCCGAGCGCATCGTCGAGACCAAGAAGGCCGGCAACGACGTCGTGGTGGTCTGTTCGGCGATGGGCGACACCACCGACGACCTGCTGGACCTGGCCCGCCAGGTATCCCCGGCCCCGCCCGCCCGCGAGATGGACATGCTGCTCACCGCCGGTGAGCGCATCTCCAATGCGCTCGTCGCGATGGCCATCGAGTCGATGGGCGCCCAGGCGCGGTCCTTCACCGGAAGCCAGGCCGGCATCGTCACCACCGGCACTCACGGCAACGCCAAGATCATCGACGTCACCCCGGGCCGGCTGCGCGATGCGCTGGACGACGGCGTCATCGTGCTGGTCGCCGGGTTCCAGGGCGTGAGCCAGGACAGCAAGGACGTCACCACCATGGGCCGCGGCGGATCGGATACCACCGCCGTCGCGCTTGCCGCCGCGCTGAATGCCGACGTCTGCGAGATCTACACCGACGTCGACGGCATCTTCACCGCCGACCCGCGTATCGTGCCCAACGCCCGCCACCTGGACCACGTCTCCTTCGAGGAGATGCTGGAGATGGCCGCCTGCGGGGCCAAGGTGCTGATGCTTCGCTGCGTGGAATACGCGCGCCGCTACAACGTTCCGATACACGTCCGCTCGTCGTACTCGGATAAGCCCGGAACCATCGTCAACGGATCGATCGAGGACATCCCCATGGAAGACGCCATCCTGACCGGAGTCGCCCACGACCGCAGCGAGGCCAAGGTCACCGTCGTCGGCCTGCCCGATGTGCCCGGATACGCCGCCAAGGTGTTCCGCGCGGTCGCCGACGCCGACGTCAACATCGACATGGTGTTGCAGAACATCAGCAAGATCGAGGACGGCAAGACCGACATCACCTTCACCTGCTCGCGGGAGAACGGCCCGTCGGCGGTGCAGAAGCTGACGTCACTGCAGAGCGAGATCGGCTTCACCCAGGTGCTCTACGACGATCACATCGGCAAGGTGTCCCTCGTCGGTGCGGGGATGCGCACCCACCCGGGCGTCACCGCCACGTTCTGCGAGACCCTGGCCGAGGCCGGCATCAACATCGAGCTGATCTCCACCTCCGAGATCCGGATCTCGGTGCTGGTCCGCGACACCGACCTGGACAAGGCCGTGGCCGTGCTGCACGAGGCGTTCGGCCTCGGTGGCGACGAGGAAGCCGTTGTCTACGCAGGATCGGGGATCTAGTAATCATGGTCAACATCGGTGTGGTCGGCGCCACCGGCCAGGTGGGCCAGGTGATGCGCAAGCTGCTGGAGGACCGCAACTTCCCGGCGAGCTCGGTGCGGTTCTTCGCCTCGCCGCGCTCGGAGGGTAAGAAGCTGACCTTCCGCGGCCAGGAGATCGAGGTCGAGAACGCCGAGACCGCCGACCCGTCCGGCCTGGACATCGCGCTGTTCTCCGCCGGTGCGACCATGTCGCGGGTGCAGGCGCCGCGGTTCGCCGCCGCCGGCGCCGTCGTGGTGGACAATTCCTCGGCCTGGCGCAAGGACGCGGACGTCCCGCTGGTGGTCAGCGAGGTCAACTTCGACCGGGACGTACGCGGCGTCCGGTTGAAGAAGGGGATCATCGCCAACCCCAACTGCACCACCATGGCCGCGATGCCGGTGCTCAAGCCCCTGCACGACGAGGCGGGTCTGACCCGGCTGATCGTGTCGAGCTATCAGGCGGTCTCGGGTACCGGATTGGCCGGTGTCGAGGAGTTGGCCACCCAGGCCCGCGCCGTGATCGACGGCGTCGAGGGCCTGGTGCACGACGGCCGTGCCGTGGACTTCCCCGCGCCGGTCAAATACGTTGCGCCCATTGCCTTCAACGTGGTTCCGCTGGCCGGGTCACTGGTCGACGACGGCTCCGGTGAGACCGACGAGGATCAGAAGCTGCGCAACGAGAGCCGCAAGATCCTCGGGATTCCGGAGCTGGCCGTCAGTGGCACCTGTGTCCGGGTGCCGGTGTTCACCGGACACTCGCTGTCGATCAACGCCGAGTTCGCCCAGCCGCTGTCGGTGGCGCGGGCTCAGGAATTGCTGGCCGGGGCCCCCGGTGTGTCGCTGGTCGACGTGCCGACGCCGCTGGCCGCGGCCGGTGCCGACGACTCGCTGGTCGGTCGGATCCGCCAGGACCACGGGGTGCCCGACGGACGCGGTCTGGCCTTGTTCGTCTCCGGCGACAACCTGCGTAAGGGTGCCGCGCTGAACACCATCCAGATCGCCGAACTGCTGGCCGCTCAGTTGTGATCCGCGGCACGGCGGCGGCCCTTGCGGCTGCCGTGGTGCTCGCCTCACCCGCGCACGCCGATGTGCTGCTGGCGCCCGGTCAGGTCGTCATGCTCGGCCCGGTGGCCGGAACCGGCACCGCCACAGCCGATTACGGTATCGGCGCCACCGACCTGTGTGAGTTCATGGAGTTCCCCAGCCGGTTGTTGCAGGTGTGTGGTGACAGTTTCGCCGGACAGGGTGTCGGCTACGGCGGCTGGTACTCGCCGGTGGCGTTGCATGTCGACCCCGATTCGATCACCGGCGTCCTGCGTGTCACCGGCGTGTCCGGCGTCGACACGCCGCTGCTGGCGGATCCGACCCCGCCCGGTGCCTCCCAGCTGCCCGCCGGCGTGGTGGCGATCAACCGGGAGAACTATCTGCTGGTGACCACCACTGAAGCGCTGCGGCCAGCATCGTCGCGGCTGGTGAAAGCCGATGCCGCACAAGGCGCCTGGGCCACCGTCGCGGGTTCGCACCGCCCCGCCGGGTACGCCGGTGGCGGTCAGTCACAGATCAGCGGCTACTACGATCCGGTGCCGACACCGGAATCCGACCGTGGCTGGGTGTACATCGTCGCCGACAACTTCGACAGGACCGCCCCGGTCACCTTGTATCGCGTTCCGCCGCAGCATTTCCCGGATCGCGCCGCATGGCAGGGTTGGTCGACCGAGCGCGGATGGGGCGGCGAACCCACCCCGCTGTGGGGCGACCGCGTGGGTGAGATGAGCATCCGGCAGATCGACGGGCGGACGGTGCTGTCCTATTTCAACGCCGGCACCGGCAACATGGAGGTCCGAGTCGCCAACGATCCGACCCAACTGGGATCCGCGCCGGTCACCACCGTCGTGTTCGCGGCACCGTGGCCGCAGCGGCCCGAGGATCTGCCCGCCCGGGACGACAACCGGTTGGCCCAGCCGTACGGTGGATACATCTCGCCGGCATCGACGCTCGACGAGCTCCGGGTATTCGTCAGCCAGTGGAACACCGCACCGCGCGGCGGAACTCCGTACCGGGTGCTCCAGTACGCGGTCAATCCGCTTCGACCTGCAGAACGTTTCGGCGCCGGGTAGGTATGGCAATACTGGGGCAGTGGCGTATGGGCGCCCGGGAGGAGACAGATGTCATCGCAGGCAGCCGAGCCGACAGATTCTGCGGCCGAGGGACAGGCCAACGAGCCAGCCGAGATCACCTTCGACGAGCACCTGCATCCGGCCCGCCCCCGAACCCTGCGGTCCCGGCCGCGGGTCCGCAGCCCGTTCGTGCGCCGGTCGCCGGCCCAGGACGGTTCGCCGACCGGTGACAACCCGGCCTACGTGTCATGGTTGCTCTCCCAGTCGATGCTCTCGGACGCCAACGAGATCAGTCAGCAGTTCTCTGGACAGGGTTCGATGTGGCAGAACCCGTTCGCCAGGCCCAACCCGCGCGGCGCTGTGGACACCGCCTCGGTGTGGTTCACCGCCTACCCGCTGTCGCTGATCACCCGGCCGGACGAATCCTTCCTTCATGCCATGGCCGACGAGGAGATGTGGAAGGCCTTCGCGGAGATCGGGATTCAGGCCGTGCACACCGGTCCGGTCAAGCGGGCCGGTGGCATTTCGGGCTGGCAGCAGACCCCGAGCGTGGACGGGCACTTCGACCGGATCAGCACGCAGATCGACCCGGCCTTCGGTACCGAGGACGAGTTCCGGCAGATGTGCGGCACGGCCAACTGGTACGGCGGCACCATCATCGACGACATCGTGCCCGGACATACCGGCAAGGGCGCCGACTTCCGGCTCGCCGAGATGAAGTACGCCGACTATCCCGGCATCTATCACATGGTGGAGATCGACGAACAGGACTGGGAGCACCTGCCCGCCGTGCCCGCGGGCGCTGACTCGGTGAACGTCGACTCCGTCACCGAGGACTGGCTGGACAAGGCCGGGTACATCATCGGCAAGCTGCAGCGCGTCATCTTCTACGCCGAGGGCATCAAGGAGACCAACTGGAGCGTCACCCGACCCATCGTCGGCGTCGACGGTATCGAGCGGCGCTGGGTGTATCTGCACTACTTCAAGGACGGGCAGCCCTCGATCAACTGGCTGGACCCCAGTTTCGCCGGCATGCGGCTGGTGATCGGTGATGCGTTGCACTCGCTCAGCGATCTCGGCTCGGGCGGGCTGCGATTGGACGCCAACGGTTTTCTGGGTGCGGAGAAATCGGCCGAGGACGATGTCGGCTGGTCGGAGGGGCACCCGCTGTCCCAGGCGGCCAACCAGTTCATCGGCAGCATGGTGCGCAAGCTCGGCGGGTTCACCTTCCAGGAGCTCAACCTCACCATCGACGACATCCGCGACAACGGCCGCGCCGGCTCGGATCTGTCCTACGACTTCATCAATCGGCCCGCATATCACCACGCGCTGGCGACGGCGGACACCGAATTCCTGCGCCTGACGCTGCGGACCACGCTGGAGACCGATGTCGACCCGGCGTCACTGGTGCACGCGTTGCAGAACCACGACGAGCTGACCTACGAGCTGGTGCACTGGTCGGCGGGTCACCGCGATGACCATTACACCTACAAGGGGCATGACGTCACCGGTGAGCAACTGGGACAGGCGATCCGCGATGATCTGACCCACACCCTCACCGGTCCCGATGCCCCGTACAACCTGGTGTTCACCACCAACGGCATCGCCTGCACGACCGCGACGGTGATCGCCGCGACGCTGGGCTACTCGGATCTCGCCGACATCGTCGATATCGACCGGATCAGGCGGGCCCATCTGCTGTTGGCCATGTTCAACGCCTTGCAGCCCGGTGTCTTCGCGCTGTCGGGGTGGGATCTGTGTGGCATGTTGACGCTGCCGGCCGACCAGGTCAGCGAGCTGCTGCGCGGCGGTGACACCCGCTGGATCCACCGCGCCGCGCACGATCTGATGGGTGTCAATCCGGACGCCACGCACTCCAGCGAGGGGATGCCGCGCGGCACCAGTCTGTACGGGTCGATTCCCGAACAGTTGGCCGACGAGACCAGCTTCCTGCGCCAGCTGCAGGCGATCCTGCGGGTGCGGACGCACTTCGGCATCGCTACCAGCCGGCAGATCGACATTCCCGAGGTGTCCCACCGCGGAATGCTGGTCATGGTCCACCAGCTCGACGACCCGCGCCAGCTGCAGCTGACGGTGCTCAACTTCGCCAATGAGGAGATCGCGGGCACCGTGCGGTCGGAGTTCCTGCCGCCGCAGTCGGTGGTGACGGACATGTTCAGCGGGAAGACGCTCGCGCACGTCGACGATCTGCACAGCTTCCCGGTCGAGATGCCGCCGCATCACGGTATGAGCCTGCTGGTGGAGGTGCCGCTCACAGCGGATTCATAAGCGGCAACAAGCCTGGGCATCGGCTGGCCTCGGCATCATGAATCCATGACCGAAAGTGAGCATGCCGAGAACCCGACCGCGCCGACCGCGGTGGCGGCATCACCGCCGCCCCCACCCGTGCAGCCCCCACCCGTGCAGTCTCCGCCGCCGGTGCATCCGGATCGGGCGCGTCCGAACAGGCTGATCCAGGTGGCTGCCTGGGTGGGCATCGTCGCGGGCACGGTATTCGTGGTCGCGGTCATCTTCTTCTCCGGTTTCATCCTCGGCAAGAGTTCCGACGGCGACCGGCACCACGGGCCGCCGCGCGACGATATCGAGATGTTCCACCGGGGCGGCCCGCCCCCGATGGGTCCTCCGCATGTGCTGTTCCCCGGCGGTCCGCGCTTCCAGGGCGGTCCGGACTTCGAGATCGGCCCGCCGCCAGGGGCGGGCCAGGGCCAGGGGCCGATGCCGGGGCCGACGACCGTGCCGCGCTGAAACCTTAAGAATCATCTGTAACTCTTGGCACTCGCGGCTCAGTCGTGAGAGTGTCGCTAACCATGACACGCCGAACTTCGCGCCTTGCCGCGCTGATCGGAGTTTTCGTGCTAGCGGTGACGCTGGTGGGCTGTGGCGGTCGCGAGCCCGATATCGCGGCCGCCACCGTCTTCGCCGTGGGTGACTGCGTCCAGATCGACGCGGGTCAGGCGCCCGCACCGGATCCCGCCCGCGCCACCGCGACGTCGTGCGCGGCAGATCCCAGCTACACCGTCGGCGCCACCACCGATGCCGCCGGTGAGTGCCCGACCGCCGAGTATCAGCACCTGCCCACCGGTTACGCCGACCCGTCGACCGCGCGGTTGTGCCTGGTGCCCAACCTGGTGGCCAATCAGTGCTATCTGATGGAGATGCCGATAGGGCTGGTCGAGAAGGCCGATTGCCGCGACCGTGGGCAAGGTGTGCTGGTGCAGGTCACCCAGCGGTTGGACGTCCGTGACCAGTCGGCATGCCCGGCGGCCGCGGGCACGTATGCCTGGCCCTACCCGCGGCCGGCCCGCACGTACTGCACGCAGACGCTGTTCTGATCCGCTGGCATGATCGGTGCCATGCGCCTGAGGTACTCCGTCGCGGCCATGGCATCGGTCATGTCGGCGGTCATGTCCGGAGCCATCCTGACGAGCGTCGCCGCGGCGCCCGCGGCCTGGGCCAGGCCGTCCGATCCAGGGGTGGTCGGCTATGCCGTGCTCCCGAAGGGTTCGGTGAGCAATATCGTCGGCGCCCCGCTGTCCTGGGAGGCCGAGTTCACCGCGCCGGGTCAGGCCTTCTACGTCGACAACCCGGTCTGCAACAACTGGGCTGATATCGGGTTGCCCGATGTGTACGCCGACCCGGACCTGGCGTCGTTCAAGAGTGCGCTGGCCCAGACCTCTGCGACGGACACCACCCATCTGGTCAAGCAGGCCGTCGGGGTCTTCGCGACCACCGATGCCGCGACACGGGCCTATCGGCGCGTCACGGATCGGACGGTCGGCTGCGCGGGCCAGACGACGGCCATGCATCTGGAGAATTTCGTGACGCAGGTCTGGACGTTCTCGGCGGGGACGACCACGCCGACCGATGCGGTTTGGGTCAAACAGGAGGCGGGTATTGACCGTCGGTGCTTCACCCAGACCCGGTTACGGGAGAACGTTCTGCTGCAGGCGAAGGTCTGCCAACCCGGAAACGGCGGACCGGCGGTGAACGTGCTGGCCGGAGCGATGCAGAACACCCTGGGTCAATAGCGTCGATCAAATCCCTGGGAATATGTCAGACCCCTCTGGAAGATTGAGTGAGACAGGGTCCTGATCGGGGAGGGGTGGTTCCGATGTCGGCCACCACTGCGTGGGACGTGGATTGTCCGTCCGGACAGACCGCGGCCGCGATCGCCGCATCGTGTCTGCACGACGGTCCGGTCGGCACGGTCGGCTTGGAGGTCGAGGCGCACTGCTTCGACCTGACGGATCCGATGCGCAGACCGGGATGGGAGGAACTGAGCGCCCTCATCGCCACGGCACCCGCGCTACCCGGGGGCAGCGTCATCACCGTCGAGCCGGGCGGGGCCGTCGAACTCTCCGGCCCGCCGCGTGCCGACGTGGTCACCGCGATCAGCGCCATGATGGCCGACCGCGGCGTGTTGAGAACCTACTTCGCCGAGCACGGACTGGGATTGGTGCTGTTGGGCACCGACCCGTTGCGTCCGACGCAGCGGGTGAATCCCGGTGCCCGCTACCGGGCGATGGAGCAGTTCTTCGCCGCGACGGGTACCGGCGCGGCCGGCGCGGCGATGATGACCTCGACGGCCTCGATGCAGCTCAATGTCGAGGCGGGCCCGCGTGAGGGATGGGCGAACCGGGTCCGGCTGGCGCATGCCCTGGGGCCCACCATGATCGCGCTGTCGGCGAATTCGCCGTTGCTGAACGGCGAGTTCACCGGCTGGCGAAGCACCCGGCAGCGCGTCTGGGGACAGCTCGACGCGGCACGTTGCGGGCCGGTCCTTGGCGACCGCGGTGACGATCCGGCGGCTGACTGGGCGAACTATGCGCTGCGGGCGCCCGTGATGCTCGTGCGCAACCCCGAGGCGGTTCCGATGACGGAGTTCGTCTCCTTCGCCGACTGGGCGGACGGGCGCGTCGCGGTGGGCGGGCGGTCGCCGACGGCCGAGGATCTCGCCTATCACCTGACCACACTGTTCCCGCCGGTGCGCCCGCGCCGCTGGCTGGAGATCCGTTATCTGGACAGCGTTCCCGACACGGTCTGGCCTGCGGTGGCCTTCACCCTGGCGACCCTGCTGGACAATCCCGAAGCGGCCGAGATCGCCAGGGCGGCAACCCAACCGGTGGCCTCGGCCTGGGACAGGGCCGCACGGTTCGGACTCGCCGACCCCCAGTTGCACGCCGCCGCCCGCCGTTGCGTGGGTGCGGCGGCCGACCATGCGCCCGCAGAACTGGCCGCGGCGATGAACCGGCTACTGACCAATGTGCACCAGGGCAGGAGCCCCGCCGACGACTTCACCGAACGGGTACACCACCGGGGTCTTGCGTCGGCGATCACCGAACGTGTGGAAGGCGATGAGTGAGCACACCTGACCTATTGGCCGCCGAGCTCACCAGGGCGCGAGATCGCACCCTGGCCCTTGTCGACTTCGATGACGCCGAACTGGTGCGCCAGTACGACCCGCTGATGAGTCCGTTGGTGTGGGACCTGGCCCATATCGGTCAGCAGGAGGAGTTCTGGTTGTTGCGTGGCGGGAACTCCGCCGCCCCCGGCATGCTCACGCCGGCCGTGGAGAAGCTCTACGACGCCTTCGAGCATTCCCGGGCCAGCCGGGTCGGTCTGCCGTTGCTGCCGCCCACCGACGCCAGGACCTACTGCCGCGATGTGCGCAACCGCGTCCTGGAGACCCTGGAACACAGCACCGAGCTGTTCCCGTTCGGCCTGGTCATCTCCCACGAGAACCAACACGACGAGACCATGTTGCAGGCACTGAATCTGCGCTCCGGGCCGCCGATCCTGCCCACCGGATCTCCGCTACCGGTCGGCAGGGCCGGCGTGGTGGGCACGTCGGTACCGATCCCCGGCGGACCGTTCACGTTGGGTGTCGACGCGGCCGAGGAACCGTACTCGTTGGACAACGAGCGCCCCGCGCACACCGTCGAGGTAGAGGCGTTCCGCATCGGCCGCGTTCCGGTGACCAATGCCGAATGGCGTGCGTTCATGGCTGACGGCGGATACCGGACGCGGCAGTGGTGGTCGGAGGCCGGTTGGGCGCACCGAAAACGGGCCGCCCTGGTGGCGCCGGGATTCTGGAACAGTGACGGCAGCCGCACCCGCTTCGGCCACCGCGAGGAGATCCCCGACGACGAGCCGGTGCAGCACATCACCTATTACGAGGCCGAGGCGTATGCCGCGTGGGCCGGTGCGCGGCTGCCGACCGAGATCGAATGGGAGAAGGCGTGCGCCTGGGATCCGACGGCCGGGATGCGGCGTCGATATCCCTGGGGCGCGGCCGAACCCGACGCCGAGCGGGCCAACCTGGGCGGCCGGTCATTGCGGCCGGCGCCGGCCGGGGCCTACCCCGCCGGCGCGTCCGCCTACGGGGTGGAGCAGATGCTCGGTGACGTCTGGGAATGGACCTCGTCGCCATTGCGGCCGTGGCCGGGATTCAGCCCGATGATCTATGACCGCTACAGCGTCCCCTTCTTCGAGAGCGACACGTCGACAGGGGACTACCGCGTGCTACGTGGCGGCGCGTGGGCAGTGGCCGGGGACATCCTGCGGCCCAGCTTTCGCAACTGGGACCACCCGGTCCGGCGGCAGATCTTCTCCGGCCTGCGGTTGGCCTGGGATGTGTAGACATCTGGGCTGGCTGGGGGCACCGATATCGGCGGCCTCGGTGGTACTCGATCCGCCCAGCGGGCTGCTGGTGCAGTCCTACGCGCCGCGGCGGCAGAAGCACGGGACCATCAACGCCGACGGGTGGGGTGTCGGGTTCTTCGACGGGGGCCCGCGGCGGTGGCGCAGTGACAAACCGTTGTGGGGCGACGCGTCGTTCGCTTCGGTGGCACCGACGCTGCGCAGCGGATGCATCGTGGCGGCGGTGCGTTCGGCCACGGTGGGCATGCCGATCGAACCATCGGCTTCGGCGCCGTTCACCGACGGCAGCTGGCTGCTGTCGCACAACGGTGTCGTCGACCGCACGGTGCTTCCGGCGACCCGGGATGCGGAATCGACCGTCGACAGCGCGCTGCTGGCGGCGCACATCTTCGAACGCGGAGTGGCGGTCCTCGGGCAGACCATCGCCGAGGTCGGCGCCCGCGATCCCGGCGCGCGGCTGAACATCCTTGCCGGCGACGGTTCCCGGTTGCTCGCCACGACATGGGGCGACACCCTGTTCGCATTGGAACGGGCCGACGGCACCGTGTTGGCCAGCGAACCCTATGACGACGACCCGCACTGGATCGACATCCCCGACCGCCACCTCGTCGAGGTGGCGGCAACGGGTCTGACGCTCACCCCTCTGGAAGGATCTCGATGACCACCCGCCTGGAAAACTCGCTGCGCCGCGATGTGTCCGAAGGTCTGCGTCGGAGCCCGAAGTCGCTGCCGCCCAAGTGGTTCTACGACAGTGTCGGAAGTGATCTGTTCGATCAGATCACCAGACTGCCGGAGTACTACCCGACCCGCACCGAGGCCAAGATCCTCGGTGCGCACGCCGCGGACATCGCCGAGGTGTCCGGTGCGGACACCCTCGTCGAACTGGGCAGTGGTACCTCGGAGAAGACGCGGTTGCTGCTGGACGCATTCCGCGCGTGCGGCACGCTGCACCGGTTCATCCCCTTCGATGTCGACCCGTCGGTGCTCGGCGCGGCCGCGGCCGCCCTGCACACCGAGTATCCCGATCTCGATATCGACACCGTGTGCGGCGATTTCGAGCAGGATCTGCCGACCATCCCGAAGATCGGTAGACGGATGGTGGTGTTCCTCGGCTCGACCATCGGCAATCTGACCGCGGGGCCGCGCGCCGATTTCCTTGCCGCGGTGGCCGATGCGATGCAGCCCGGTGACTCGTTGCTGCTGGGCACCGATCTGGTCAAGGATGTCGATCGGCTGGTGCGTGCCTATGACGATGCCGCCGGGGTGACCGCGGCGTTCAACCGCAATGTGCTCGCCGTGGTGAACCGGGAACTCGGCGCCGACTTCGACCCATCCGCGTTCGCGCACATCGCCAAGTGGAACGACACCGAAGAACGTATCGAGATGTGGTTGAGATCGACTCTGGCGCAACGGGTTCACGTCAGCGAGCTGGATCTGACGGTGGACTTCGAGGCCGGTGAGGAAATGCTGACCGAGGTCTCGTGCAAGTTCCGGCCGGCCGGTATCGCCGACGAGTTGGCGGCGGCCGGTCTGACCCGCACCCATTGGTGGACTGATCCAGCCGGCGATTTCGGCGTTTCACTGGCGGTCAAATGAGCCTGGCCGAGCAATGGCGCACCGCCCGGGTGCCGGTGGCCGGTGTGCACCTGGACAGCGCGGCGTGTTCGCGGCAGAGCAACGCCGTGATCGAGGTGGCCGCGGCACATGCCCGGCACGAGGCCGAGGTCGGCGGTTACGTCGCCGGCGAGGCCGCGGCTCCTGCCCTCGATGCCGGACGGGCCGCGGTCCGGGCACTGGCCGGTATGACCGAGGCCCAGGTCGTTTTCACCACCGGATCGAACCATGCACTCGACCTCCTGTTGAGCAGCTGGCAGGGTCCCCGGACGCTGGCCTGCCTGCACGGTGAGTACGGCCCGAACCTGACGATCATGGCGGCCAACGGATTCGACGCCCGGCTATTGCCGGTCGACGAGTCGGGCCGATTACGCATCGACGCTGCGGCCGCGGTGCTGCGAGCGGACCCGCCTGCGCTCGTTCATCTGACGGTGCTGGGCAGCCACCGCGGGATCGTCCAGCCGCTGGCCGAGCTCGCGCAGGTCTGCCGCGATCTCGGATTGCCGTTGGTGGTGGATGCCGCGCAGGGACTGGGACACCTCGACTGTGCGGTGGGTCCCGATGTCCTCTACACGTCGTCGCGTAAATGGCTGGCCGGGCCCCGAGGGGTCGGAGCGCTGGCGGTGCGGCCCGAACTGTATGCGCAGTTGGTGCCGCGGTGGGCCCCGATGGAACTGCACGAGGCCAATATCGGTTCCCGGCTGGGCTTTTCGCTGGCACTGGGAGAGCATCTGGCCGACGGCCCCGCGGCCACGCAGGCCAGGCTGGCCGAGATCGGTGCGCTGACCCGCGGTGTGCTGGCCGATATCGCGGGTTGGCAGGTCGTCGAGCCGGCCGCCGAGCCCAGTGCGATCACCACGCTGCGTCCGCTCGACGGGGCCGAACCGGCGGTGGTGCGGTCGCGGCTGATCGCCGAGCACGGGATCATCACCACCGCCTGTGAGGCGGGTCGGGCGCCCCACGAGATGGACGGGCCCGTGCTGCGGGTGTCCCCGCATGTCGACGGCTCGGCAGCGGATCTGGAGCGATTCGCGGCGGCGTTGGTGGCGGTCAGCTCGTAGCGCCGAGGATCGATCGGACGGTCGCCTCGTCACCGTCGATCTCGATCACCCCGAGGGCGCGGGCATCGTCGATGGTCAGAGCCCCGGCGGCCAGACCGAGGATGTACTCGGGGGCGCCGTGCAGCGTGCCGGCCAGTTCGCGACCGTCGGGAGTGCCCACTGTGAAACCCGCGCGGGAAGCGTTGAGCTGCAGGGCCATATCGTCACCGGCAAGACCGATCGACACGGCGGCACGGACCTTCACACGGGCGGACAGCAGGGCCGGGATCGCGACGGTCAGCCACTCGTGGCGGAACGCGTCGCCCTCGGGTCCGCGCACCATCAACGGGGTGGACCAGCGGATCAAGCCCTCGATGGGCTCGCGTAGCTCGGCGCCCCAGGCAGTGAGGGCGTATTCGACTGTGCTGCCGTCGCCGAGCCGGCGCTCGACGACGCCCGCCGATTCCAGTTCGCGCAGGCGGTCGGCGAGCAGGTTGGTGGCGATCCCAGGTAGCCCGGCGACCAGATCACGGTAGCGGGCCGGCGCGATCAGCAGCTGGCGGACGATGAGCAGATTCCATCGATCGCCCACGATCTCCAGTGAGCGGGCCAGCCCGCAGTATTGGCCGTAACGGCGCATCGCACATTCTCCAATCGCTTGAGAAAATAAAGTGTATATGAGACCGTCAAGTGCATGACCGATACTGCGAAGCGCGTCCGGCCGGATTGGGTCGACGACGAACTGTTCCCCTTCGAGAGTCGATTCGTCGATATCGACGGGCACTCCGTGCACTACATCGACGAGGGTTCCGGCCCCATCTTGCTTCTACTGCACGGCAATCCGACCTGGTCGTTCCTCTGGCGTGATGTCGTGCGGGAACTGCGGCGCGACTACCGCTGCATAGCGCTGGACTATCCGGGATTCGGGCTGTCGACGGCCCGGTCCGGTTACCGGTTCGCACCGCAGGACCACGCGGAGGTGGTGACCGCCTTCGTCGACGAGCTCGCTCTGGACGATGTGACGCTGGTCGGGCAGGACTGGGGTGGAATGATCGGGCTGGCCGTCGCGCAGCGCCGCCCGGAGGTTTTCCGGCGTCTGGTCCTGGCCAACACGTGGGCGTGGCCGGTCAACGGCATCCTGCACTTCGAGGCTTTCGGGCACATCATGGGCGGACCGCTGACCCGTCTGCTGGTCCGCCAATTCAACCTTCTCGTCAGCGCCTTCATCCCGGTGGGGCACAAGCGCCGCAAGCCCTCCGATTCCGAGATGGAGCACTACCGGCGAGCGTTGGACACACCGGCGCGCCGGCAGGCGAGCGCGGTGCTCCCCGGTGCGGTGCTGTCCGGCCGCGCGTTCTTCGCAGCGGTCGAGGCCGGGCTGCCGGCCATCGCGCACCTACCCACGCTGATCATCTGGGGTGATGGCGATATCGCCTTCCGCCCCCAGGAGCGCGAACGGCTGGAGCGCGAGTTCCCCGATCACCAGACCGTGATCGTCAAGGGTGCCGGCCTCTACGTGGAGTCCGACGCACCGGAGGAGTTCGTCGCCGCGGTCCGCGGGTGGTCCGCACGCCCCTAGGGTCCACTGGGTCCCCGTCGATTAGCGTGGCTAGACACCGGGGATCGAGAGTCCTTGAAACTGGGCTCTCTGCAAGGGTTTCGCTAGTCCGCCTAATCGGTGTGGACATCTTCTGTCGAGCCGCAACGTGTCAGACCATCGAACTAGTGTTCTATTCATGAAGAACACCATGGCGACCTTCGAGGCCGAGGAGCGGGCGGCCTGGCAAGCGGTGGACAACATCGGTGCCGAGGCCCGTGAGGAGAATGCGTGTGGTGCACGCCGGTTGTTCGCCATCGGCCAGCTCTACGACGTGCGCGCTCCCGATGATGACACCGAGAAATTGTGCTGGGCCATCGACGGGCACGGCAGCCTGGTCGCCGAGGTTGCTGCGGCATTGGCGTTGAGCCGGTGCCGGGCCGCTGCGCAGGTTCGGATGGCGATCGCGTTGTACACCCGGCTGCCCCGGGTGCTCGCGACCGCCAAGAGCGGGTTGCTCGATTACCGGATGCTGGCGGCGATCGTGTCGCGCACCGAACTCATCCAGGACCCCGAGATCGTGGCTCGTGTCGATGAGCGACTGGCAGAGAAGGCCCTCACCTGGGTGCGGCTGTCCGAGCCGAAGATCGAGGCCCGCATCAACGCCGTCATCGCCGCCCAGGATCCCGAGGCGGTACGGATCCGCGAGCAGATCCGCCGTGACCGTGAGATCGGGGGTTGCCCCAACGGCGACGGCACCGCTGAGATTTGGGGCCGCATCGACCTCGCTGCGCTCGCCGCGATGAACGCCGTCCTCGATGCGATGGCCGATTCGGTGTGTCCCACCGATCCGCGTACCAGGGATCAACGCCGCTCGGACGCCTTCTTCGCGGTGTTCATCGGTAAGCCCCTGACGTGTCGGTGCGGTCAATCCGGTTGCCCGGCAGAGCCGCTGACGGTGTCCAGTGGCGTGCCGTGCGCCAGTCTGATCGTGCACCTGGTCGCCGATTCGGTCGGCGGTCTGGGCATCGTTCCCGGCTACGGACACATCGGCCTGCCTGCCGTCGACGAGGCCCGACGCAACGCGAGGGTCCGCACGGTCGAGCCGGCCGCCATCACCGTCGAGGCCGGCCGCTTCCCGTCTACGACACTGGGCGAGTTCATCCGCTGCCGGGACCTGACGTGCCGCTTCCCGGGCTGCGATGTGCCGGCCTGGAACACCGATATCGACCACACCGTCCCGTACCCGGCCGGGCCCACCCACCCCTCGAACCTGAAATGCCTGTGCCGGGCGCACCATCTGTTGAAAACGTTCCACGACTGGCGCGACACACAACTGGCCAACGGCACCGTCGTATGGACCTCGCCGACCGGGCACGTCTACACCACCGAACCCGAGGGCGGACACTGGTTCACCGGCCTGGGCGACCCCACCGGCGAGCCTTCGCTGCAACCCAGCCTGCCCGTCAACGCGAAGCGCTGCCTGAAAATGCCCACCCGCGATCGCTCCCGCGCCGAAGACCGCACCCGCCGCATCACCGCCGAACGTGCGGCGAACCGGTGTCGAGTCGACGAACAGGAACGACAGGAACATGCCCGCATCGCCGTCCACTACGAACCCCCACCCTTCTGACGGCAGGCCTACCTGCCCGATCGGACGGTTTCGGCGTTCCGGACGGCGGGTCCTGAGCCGAAGCCATTGTGACGCGGACCACGCGGGGCCACGGTGAGATCTACCGGGTGCACCACCCGTCCGATACCGCGAGGAGTCGTCCGATGGCCATTGAGCTGAACCAGATTTGGGATTTTCCGATCAAGGAGTTCCACCCCTTCCCCCGCGCCCTGCTCGGTGTGGGCGCCCACGACATCATCGGTGTGGAGGCCAAGAACCTCGGCTTCAAGCGCACCCTGCTGATGACCACCGGCCTGCGGGGTTCGGGCATCATCGAGGAACTGACCGGCAAGATCGAGTACCAGGGCGTCGAGGTCGTGCTCTACGACAAGGTGGAATCCAACCCCAAGGACTACAACGTCATGGAGGCCGCGGCGCTCTACCAGCAGGAGAAGTGCGACAGCATCATCTCCATCGGCGGTGGCTCCAGCCATGACGCCGCCAAGGGCGCCCGCGTCGTCATCGCGCACGACGGCCGCAACATCAACGAGTTCGAGGGCTTCGCCAAGTCCACCAACAAGGAGAACCCGCCGCATATCGCGGTATCCACCACGGCGGGAACGGGTTCGGAGACCTCCTGGGCCTACGTCATCACCGATACCTCCGATATGGAACACCCGCACAAGTGGGTCGGCTTCGACGAGGCCACCATCGTCACCCTGGCCATCGACGACCCGCTGCTCTACTACACCTGCCCCCAGCACTTCACCGCCTACTGCGGGTTCGACGTCCTCGCCCACGGCAGTGAGCCCTTCGTGTCCCGGCTGGACTTCGCCCCGTCGCTCGGAAACGCCCTGTACTCGGTGGAACTCGTCGCCAAGCACCTGCGCGAGGCCGTCTTCGAGCCGCGCAACCTCAAGGCGCGCGAAGGCATGATGAACGCGCAGTACATCGCCGGGCAGGCATTCAATTCCGGTGGCCTCGGCATCGTGCACTCGATCAGCCACGCCGTCAGCGCGTTCTTCGACAGCCACCACGGCCTCAACAACGCCATCGCCCTGCCCCGGGTGTGGGAGTACAACCTGCCCTCGCGCTACGAGCGCTACGCGCAGTTGGCCACGGCGATGGGCGTCGACACCCGGAACATGACCACGGTGCAGGCCGCCGATGCCGCCGTGGAAGCGGCGATCCGACTCTCCCAGGATGTCGGCATCCCGGACAACTTCGCCGCCGTCCGCACCGACTCCTATGACAAGAACCGGATGAACACCGGTAAGTACGCGGGTCGCGGCGAAGTCATCAAGGGCGACGACAAGACCGTGCTGGCCATCTCCGAGCACATCCAGGACGACTGGTGCACGCCGGGCAATCCGCGCGAGGTCACCGTCGAGTCGATGGTTCCTGTTGTCGGACACGCCATCAACTCGTCCTACTGACCCGGTGCCACGGCAGGGGCCGATCCGTCCACCTCGGGTCCGCCCCTGCCGTGCACCTCACCCGGAGGTTGCCGTGACCACCGCATCCCTATCCCGATCCGAAGAACCCGTGTGCGACGACGCGATGACATTCACCGGTGCGGCCGAACTGGCCGAGGCGCTGCGCCACCAGGATTACGTCATCGACGACGACCTGGCCACCGTGGTACATCTGGCCACCGCACTGGACCGGCCGTTGTTGTTGGAGGGCCCTGCTGGGGTCGGCAAGACCGAGCTCGCCAAGGCGCTTGCCGCCGCCGGTGGCAGGCGGTTGATCCGCCTGCAGTGCTACGAGGGCCTCGATGACAACCGGGTGCTCTACGAATGGGATTACGCCAAACAGCTGCTGCACGTGCAGATGGGCAACGGTGGAGACGTCTACACCGAGGACTTCCTGTTGCGACGGCCGCTGCTGGAGGCGGTGCTCTCCGAACAACCGGTGGTGCTGTTGATCGACGAGGTCGACCGCACCGAGGAGGCGATGGAGGCGCTGCTGCTCGAGGTGCTCGCCGAACGCCAGGTCACCATCCCCGAGATCGGCACCTTCACCGCACGGTCGGTGCCCTGGGTGGTGCTCACGTCCAACGACACCCGCGAACTGTCGGCGGCACTGAAGCGCCGATGCCTGCACTACCATCTGGGTTTCCCTACGCCACAACGGGAACGGGAGATCGTCGCGGTGCGGGCCCCGCAGGTCGAATCCGAGGTCGTCGCCGATGTCGTCGAACTGGCGAGGACCCTTCGGGAGCTTCCGTTGCGCAAGAGTCCGTCGATCTCCGAGGTGATCGACGGTGCCAGGGCAGCGGCCCTGCTCGGCTCCGACGTCGACCGCAAGGTGCTGCTCTCGGCGCTGGTCAAGTTCACCAGCGACCGCGATATCGCGTTGCGGCACTTCGCCAGTGAGCCGGCACCGAACTCGACGCCGACAGCATCGGCAGCCGAGCGGGCGACCGTGGCAGCCAGGCCCGCCAACACCACCACCTCGGCGTTCCGGGGCAGGGGTGGGCGACGGTGACACCGGCGCAGATCCTGGACTGGGTCGCCGCGGTGTTCGGGCAACTGCTGCGCCGAGCCGGGGTCGCGACCTCCCCGGCCGAGGTGATCGAGGTACGCAGGGTGCTGGCCATGCTCGGTGCCGCCGACCGGACCGCGCTACGTGCCGGACTGCGGTCAACGTGTGCCAAATACGATCGGGAACAACACGGATTCGAGCGGGCCTTCGCCGCGATGTTCGACACCCACCCGGTCGAACCCCACGATGCGGTGGCGGGCCCGAGCCGTGCACACACCGGTTCGGGCCTGCCCGACCAGCTGGAAATCGATGACGACACCTCGATCGGCAGATACGCCGAGTACAACGAACGCGCCGCCGAGGTCGGTGAGCACTTCGACACGCCCGAGGCCACCAAGGGATTCAACCCGCACAAGGACGATGACGACTTCAGCGTGACCGGCGCCGACGATCAGCTGACCGTATCCGCCGAATCCGACGGCGGCCGGCGCGGAATGCGGTACACCGTCGAGGTCGACCGCGCCGCCGCGGCGATGGCGGGTGATCTGGCCGACTCGGTGGCGCCCATCGTCGCGGGCACCCTGAGCTTCGATGATCCCGATGCGATCCTGGCGTGGCTGGATGCCTACGACCCCGCCGCCACCTACGGCGGTGACGCCGGCGAACCACTGACCGCCGAACAGTTGCAGCAACTGACCAAGGCCGTCGAAGGGTTTGTCGACGCATTGGCGCAGCGGGCCGGTCTGGTCGCCGAGCCGGCCGAGCCCGATCACGGAGCCGAGGTCGGCCTTGCCGCCGATATCGACCTCGCCTGCCACGAGGTGCTGCGCCGCATGCGCGGGGCGCCACGGCCTCGTCCGCGCGAACGCGGTCGCGGACGCCTGGACATGCGCCGCACCGTGCGGGCCAGCATGCGTACCGGCGGCGTTCCGTTCCGCCTGATGACCAAGACGCCCTTACCGGATCGGATCAGGCTGCTGGTGATCGCCGACGTCTCACTCTCGGTGCGCCCGGTCACCGCGTTCACCCTGCGACTGGCCCAGGCCATGCACCGGCGCGCGCACCGGTGCCGGGTGATGGCGTTCGTCGACCGACCCGTCGATGTCACCGACATCCTGTTGCGGGCCGGTGGGGACGATGCGCTGGCGGCCGTGTTGGCCGACGGTCGGCTGGACCTGCAGGCCAGCAGCGACTACGGGCAGGTCTTCGACGAGATGCTCGCAGGCCAGGCCGACGCCCTCGATTCCCGGACCGCGGTGTTGATCGTCGGCGACGGCCGCAGCGGGGGCCTGGCCCCGGGCGTGGACCAGCTGCGGGCGCTGCGCCGACGGGTGCACCGGCTGGCCTGGGTCACGCCGGAACCGCAGCGATACTGGCGCCAGGCGACCTGCGCGATGCCCGACTACGCGCAGGTGTGCGACCAGGTCGTGGTGGCCAGCGACGCCGACCAGCTCGTTGCCAAGGCCGCTGAGCTCGCCCACGCGCTGTCGTGACCGCTCGCCCCGGGTCTTGATCCCGTCGCTTCGCTCGCCCCGGGTCTTGATCCCGTCGCTTCGCTCGCCCCGGTACCTACCCGATCGGGTAGGTCGGTACCTGTCCACCTGCACATTGGTTGTGTCGCAACGGCGACGTAGGCTGGTGGTGTTATGTGGATCACACAACAGGGCAGTGCGACGGTGGCGGACCGGGTGCCCACCCGGCTGCTCAAGTTCCACGCACCCGAGATCGTCTTCGGGATCGACTCCATGGCCGAGGCCGCGCACTCCGCGCTGCGCCTCGGTGGTGTGCGGCCACTGTTGGTGACCGATCCCGGTCTGATCGAGGCGGGTTGGGTCGACGAACTCGTCGCGCAGTTGCGCGCGCAGGGTGTGCAGCCCCAGGTGTGGAGTGCGCTGACCCCCAATCCCAAGGACCACGAGATCACCGCGGGCCACGAGTTCTACCGCTCCCAGGGCTGCGATGTGCTGATCGCCCTCGGCGGCGGCTCGGTCATCGATGCCGCCAAGGGCATCGCGATCCTGTCGGCCAACGGCGGGGACATCCTGGACTATGCAGGTGTCGACAAGGCCACGATGCCGATCCCGCCGCTGGTGGTGCTGCCGTCGACCTCGGGAACCGGCGCCGACGTGTCGCAGTTCTGCATCGTCACCGACACCACCCGCAACACCAAGATCACCATCCTGGGCCGGGCGCTGGTGCCCGATGTCACCATCATCGACCCCCGGCTGCTGACCACGATGCCCGAATGGCTCAATGCAGCAACGGGTCTGGACGCACTGACACACGGTATCGAGGCCTTCGTCTCGCTGGGGCACAACCAACTGACCGACCACCACGCGCTGCGCTCGGTGGTGATGGTGACCGAGAACCTGGTCACCACCATCGACAAACCCGACGATATGAGCGCCCGCGTGCTGATGGCCCAGGCGTCCCTGGAAGCCGGATTGGCGTTCACCAACGCGATTCTGGGTGCGGCGCATGCGATGAGCCACCAGGTCGGCGGGCTGCTGGACCTGCCGCACGGAGTCATCAACGGTGTGCTGCTCCCGCATGTGGTGCGGTTCAACGCCGAGGCCGACCCCGCGCCGTTCGCCACCATCGCCGGTTGTCTCGGGATTGCCGACACCAGGGCTCCGGCCCTGGAATCGGCACTGGCCCTTGCTGATCGCCTGCAGGAATTGGCCCGCCAGGTCGGCGTCCCCCGGGGTCTTTCCGACCTCGGCGTGCGTGAGGAGGATGTGGCGGTGCTCGCCCGCAACGCCATGGCCGACGCGTGCATCACCACCAATCCGCGCGCGGCCGACGAGGATCAGCTGCGGGCGTTGTTCCGGGCCGCACTGTGAGGGCACGCGCCCCGGACCTGGAACGGCTCACCGGGGTACGGTCGGGGAAACCCACCTTCTACCCGGAGTTCCGGGTCGCCGCCCAACGCACCGAGCGGGTCATCGCCGCCCTCGACACCATCTCGCGGGCGCTGGTGCAGACCGTCAACGGGCCGGAGAAACTCGTGCGGGCCGCCGCCGACGCCGCCCGGGTGCACCTGGGCGCGGAGTGGGTGCTGCTCGCCCTGGCCGACGGCGCACTTCCCGAGGCCCGGCCACGGCATCTCATCCTGGATGCGGACGGAAACGCCTATTCGTTCGAGGGTCTTTCCGGGGCCAAGCATCCCGTGCCGCACCTGCCCGACGCGGTGCTCAACCGGCTCAACGATATTCTGCGCGGCCAGTTGGCGCAGTTCCGGTTACCGGTCATCGAGTTACACCACGCCCACGTACCGGTCGAGCTCGACGGCGGTGTCATCGGTGCCTTCGCCGCATGGACACCGACCAGCCGCACACTGGACGGGACCGACGAAACCGTCATGCGCATCCTGTCCAGCCAGACCGCGGTGGCGCTGCACAACTGTGAGTTGTTCCAGCGATCCCAGGCACTGTTGGCCCAGTCCGAGGCACGCAATGCCGAACTGCTGGCGACCCAGCGCGAACTCGGTGCCGTGCAACGGCATCAGGTGCTCGACAACGAACGTCACCGCATCGCGCGCGAATTGCACGACAGCGTGACCCAGACGGTGTTGTCGGCCGGTATGCAGATCGAGGTCTGCCGCAGCGAGATCGGCACGCGCGGGGGCGACGGTGATCTGGTCGAGCGGCTCGATATCGCCAAGACGCTGACCCGCTCTGCCACCGAGCAATTGCGATCGGCGATCTATGCGCTCAATCACCCCGAGGATGCCGGCCGATCCACGCTGCCGGAGATGTTGGAGCAGTTGGCCACGGTGCACATGCCCGAAGACCTTCGGGTGACCCTCAAAGTCGAAGGCACGGTCGCCGAATTGCCCAGTGGCATAGAGCATGCGCTGCTGCGGGTGGCGGGTGAGGCGCTGTTCAACACCGCCATGCACGGTGCGGCCACCAGGGCCATCGTGCGGTTGCGGTACCGGACGGATTCGGTGCAGCTGTCGATCTCCGACGACGGCACCGGTGACCCGGACAAGTTGCGGCTGATGTTGCGACTCGCCGATGCCGCCGATGTCGACGGACATCACCGCGGGCTGGCCAACATGCTGGCCCGCTGCCGCGAACACGGCGGCTCCTTCGCGGTGCAACGGTCCCGCATCGGTGGTGTCCGCGTGGTCGCCACCATCCCGAGGGAAGGACATCCCCGATGACGCTCACGCGCGTGATCAGACTGGCGCTGGTCGACGACCACGCCATCCTGCGCCAGGGCCTGCGTTCGCTGCTGGAACGCGAGGACGATCTGGTGGTGGTGGGTGAGGCGTCCTCGGAACCCGAGGCGGCCGCCATGGTGGACGCGGTCCATCCCGACGTGGTGCTGCTGGACCTCAAGTTGTCCGCCGGTTCCGATTTCGAGGGACTGTCGTTGTGCGCCAGGTTATCCGCCGCCCACCCCGACCTCGGCCTGCTGGTGCTCACCACCTTCCTCGACGAGGACCTGGTGGTGCGTGCGGTGCACGCCGGTGCCCGCGGATACGTCGTCAAAGATGTCGACACCACCGAGCTGGTGCGCGCCATCAGGGCGATATCCGCGGGTGAGAGTGCCTTCGATGCGCGCAGCGCCGCAGCGGTGGTGCGCTCACTCAACGGCCGGGCCGAGGCGCGGGAGCACCTGACCGACCGCGAGGTGGAGGTGCTCAGGCTGCTCGCCGCGGGATTGTCCAACGCGAAGATCGGTGAGCAGCTGTTCATTTCGGCCACGACTGCCAAGTTCCACGTCAGCAACATCATGCGTAAGCTCGGAGTCAGCCGCCGGGCCGAGGCGGTCTATGCCGCCAGCAAGCGCGGATTGATCTAGCGTCGGTGTCCGGGTGCGCGGTCGAGCACCAACCATCCGCCGTGGTGCTCGGATACCGTGGCGTGCAGATCCCGGTGGCGGGCGGCCAGCGCGTGTAGCGCGGCCACGTCGAAGCGCCGGACATGGCCGTAGCAGGCCTGCGGCTCCTCCTCGAAGGGCACGGCGATCACGACCCGCCGGCGGGCCAGCCGCAACGCCTCGTCGAGCACGTGCGCACCGGCATCCGCGTCGAGGTGTTCGAGCAGATGCAGAACGGTAACGGTATCGGCGGTGCTGTCGGGCAGCGGAACTCGTGCCGCATTGCACACCAGCGTCTGCACGGGGCGTTCCAGTGCGGTGGCGACGCTGTCCAACAGGCCCATGGTCGGTGCGCTCAGATCGGTGGCCACCACCTGATGACCGGACCGGCGCATCCGCAGTGGAAAGAAGCCGAAGCACGAGCCGAGATCGAGTAATCGCTGGCCGACGACCAGCTCCTCGGCGCGCGCATGGATCGGGGAGAAGGTGGCGGTGCCGGATTCCAGCGCGTACAGCGAGTTTCGGTAGAAGCGGACCCACGCCGCCAGACCGCCGGGCACGGTCGACCGGATGATTCCGGTGAACACCGCCTCGAAATCGGCTTGCGAGTGCAGTATTCCGCTGGGGCCGAGTTCTTCGGTCAGCCAGAGCGCCAGCTCATCGGACAACTGCGCCGGGGTCAGATCGTGCTCGACGGTGAGCAGATCCCCGATGCGGTATGCGCAGAACCGTGGCGTGCGCAGCGTCGGATCGCCGCCCCGGTGTGGCCGCCGGCCGCGGACCACGCGCACTCCGTTCGCGCTCCACGAACCGGCCGGAGTGGGGGCCAGTGGCTCGACCTGCGCCGGTCCGAGCAGCGTAACCGTCATGGTGGACAACGCTATTGACAACGGCGTGCCCGCACACGCCCCGAGTGGGCGGACTTTCCTGCCCGATCGGCCAGGTGCCTGGTATTCGAACCTAGGGTGCCGGTATCTCCCAGGTGTGGACCGGGGTGTTGGAGTGCATGGATTCGCAGTACAGCCGCAACATTTCCGCCAGCGCGGCGGGGCGCGCCAGACCGCGCTCCTGCAGCGCGTGCACGGTGCTCGTCTGCCAGGTCGCACCGTTGCGTCCGCTCTTGGCCCGACCTTCGATGACCCCGAGGTAGCGGTCGCGCACCTCGGCCGACACGCCCCACCGGCGCAATCCCTCGTGGGCCAGGGGGAGCAGCTCACGCAGGACGAGCTCGTCCGGTGTCACCTCGCCCAGGCCCGGCCAGTACAGCCGGGCGTCCATGCCGTGGCGCGCCGCAGCGGTGAAGTTGTGTTCGGCGGCAGCGAAACTCATCTTGGTCCACAGTGGGCGTTCGTCATCGGTGAGTGCGCGCAACGTGCCGTAGTAGAAGGCCGAGTTGGCCAGCATGTCGATGACCGTCGGGCCCGCGGGCAGGACCCGGTTCTCGACCCGCAGGTGGGGTTTGGCATCGGCACCGTCGCCGACGATGTCGTACACCGGCCGGTTCCACCGGTAGATGGTGCCGTTGTGCAATCGCAGCTCCGCAAGTTGCGGGGTGCCGCCCGCGGCCAAGGTGGCCACCGGGTCCTCATCGGAGAGCTCGGGCAGCAGCGACGGGAAGTACCGCACGTTCTCCTCGAAGAGGTCGAAGATCGAGGTGATCCAGCGTTCGCCGAACCACACCCTGGGACGTACGCCCTGGGTCTTGAGCTCGTCGGGACGGGTGTCGGTGGCCTGACCGAACAGTTCGACGCGGGTCTCGGCCCACAGCTCGTGGCCGAAGAAGTACGGGGAATTGGCGCCGAGGGCAAGCTGTGGCCCGGCGAGGACCTGTGCGGCATTCCAGTTCTTGGCGAAATCGGCCGGTGATACCTGCAAATGCAATTGCATGCTCGTGCAGGCGGATTCGGGTGCGATATCGGCCGATTGCAGGCACAGCCGCTCGGGGCCGGCGATATCGATGTCGATATCCTCGCCGCGGGCGGTGAAGATCGAGTCGTTGAGCGCCTGATACCGCGTCGAGTCACTCATCCAACCGGATTGCAGATGCTCCGACAGCAGCGTCGGCAGGATGCCGATCATCACGATGTGTGCGCCATGGGCGTTTGCCTTGGCTTCGGCGGCGTTGAGGCTGGCGCGCACCTCGGTCTCCAGCTCGAGCGCGGACTGACCGGGCAACGGCCGTGGCGGCACATTGAATTCGATGTTGTAGGCGCCGAGTTCGGTTTGGTAAGCGGGGTCGGCGATGGCCGCGAGCACCTCACGGTTGCGCAACGTGGGCTGGTACTCGTCGTCGACCAGGTTGCACTCGATCTCCATGCCGGTGAGCGGGCGGTCGAACTCGAAACTGGATTGCGACAGCATCGTTTCGAAGACGTCCAGGCACAGTTGCACCTTGCGCCGGTACTCCCGGCGTTGTTCGCGGCTGAACTCCGTGCCTGAGATCTCCTCGCCCACAGGTCGAGACTAGCGCCGGGTGGCCACCGCGATCTGTGGTCCGAACAGACTGTTGCGCAACTCGATGTCGACACCCGCGTGATCGGCCAGTGCGCGCAAGGCCGACGGGCTGTAGCTGCGCAGCGAACTGATGACACCGTCGTGCACGAACGGGACGAACGGGGCCAGCGGCAGCATGGTCGCCAACCGCAACACATGCACCGGGGCGGGCGGCCGTGGCAGGTCGATGATCAGCAGTTTGTCGGCAACTCGGGTGCCCTCGGTCAGCACGGCGGCGGCAGCGGCCGGGGGCAGATGGTGGAAGGACAATGCGAAGACCGCGAGCGCGAACTGTCGATCCGGGGCGTCGATCGACGTCGCGTCCACCACCCGCACCGTCGCCCGCGGATGCTCGCCGAGTGGACCGGCGGCCATGGTCGCCACCGCGTCGACCGCGACATCGGTGACGGTGACATGGGCGCTCGGATGGAATTCGAGCAGCTTCGTCGCGAGTGCACCGTGGCCCGCGCCGAGTTCCAGGATGCGCGGGTCGGGAATGTCGGCGATCTCATCGAGCGCGATGGCCGCGAACTGCTCATGGCTGCCGAAGACGCGACCGGTCCAGTTCAACGCATCGACGACGCTGCGCCTCACGCCGGGATCGACATCGCTGCGGTCCAGGTATTCGGATCGGTCGGTCCACAGCAGGCGGTCCAGACACGATGCGTCGGGTCCCCCTCGCGGCATCCCGTCGATCCCGGTCACTGGGGCTTGCATTCCTTCAGCAGGGTCCCCAGCACGTCGAAGTACTCGGTGCTGATCAAGGCCTGGCGGGCCCAATCGCCGTCGGCCGCCGCGGCGGCGATCTCGTCGGCGATCCCGGCCAGCCGTTGGGCCCGGTCGCGGATGCCGTTCGCGGTGACCTTGTCGGCGTCGGCGTGGATCCGTTTGGCCCAATCGGCGACCTCGCCAGAGGTCGGACCGCGGCCCGGGATGCCGGGCTGCGCATATCCCGACTCCACCCACGCCGTCGTCATCAGCGGCTCGGCCTGCCGGCACCCCTTGCCCGCCACGTAGGTCAGCGCCACCGAGGCGACGATGACGGCCACGGCCAGGCCGATCGCGATCCTGGCCAGCCGCACGGTACGGGGTTCGGCGTCGGGAACGACACGCCGCCAGAGGAAGTGGGTGCCGATCGCCGCGGCGCAGGCTGAGACTGTCAGCCCTGCCGCGGCGACCGGCTTACCGACACCGGCGGCCGAGTCCATGGCGGCCATGGTCACGATGCCGGTGGCGACCACCAACATGAACAACCACATGGCGCGCCGGCGCTCGTAGGCGTCGGCGTCGCGGAAGCTGACGCCGAGGACACCACCGGCTGCGGTCAGGATCGCCGCCGCGACGGGCACCAAGTAGTTGACGAGAGTGTCGGTGTTCATCGTGACCCGATGCTAGCGAGTCACTCCTCGCCGAGGATCTGGTAGACCTCGCGACGGGCGTTGTTGACGATATCGAGGATGCGCTGCTGTTGGTCGTCGCTGGCGGCATGGGCCGCCTGCGCGACGGCGCCGAAGAGCTGACCGAGGGCCGCTCGCAGATTCATCTCGTTCGGATCGGCATCGCCGGCGATCTCTTCCCACGGCGGGGTTTCGATCTTCTCGGCCGCGGCCCGGCCTTCCTCGGTCAGTTCGAAGGTCTTCTTGCTACCCGAACTCTCGGTGGGGACGATCAGGCCCTCGTCGACGAGCAGTTGCAGGGTCGGGTAGACCGAGCCCGGGCTGGGCTTCCACAGATCGTTGCTGCGGGCGGCGATCTCCTGCG
Organism: Arthrobacter sp. SLBN-53; assembly: GCF_006715585.1. Taxonomy (NCBI): domain Bacteria; kingdom Bacillati; phylum Actinomycetota; class Actinomycetes; order Micrococcales; family Micrococcaceae; genus Arthrobacter; species Arthrobacter sp. SLBN-53. Next base: position 2,356,226 of record NZ_VFNN01000001.1, on the reverse strand, counting down.
TCATCTCGTAACCGTGCATCGGCCGGTCGGTGAGCAGGGCGAGGATCGCCGCGCGGACGTCACCGCGCCTGCCGCGTCCGCGACCACCGCGTCCGCGGTGTCCGCCGCGCGGACCGGGGCCGAAGCCGAAGCCGGGACCGAACGAGGGGCCGAAGCCGAAGCCGGGACCGAACGGTCCCTGCGGGCCGCGGACCTGCTCGCGGAGTTCGCGGCGGGCATGTCGACGGTCGAAGCCGAAGCGACCGGGGGCGGCCCCGAAGTGTGCTGCGTCAAAGGGTGCTGCGCCAAAGGGTGTGGCGCCAGGGTGGGAGTTGAAAGGCGTGTTCATGTGGGTTTCCGTTTCGGTAGGGAAGCACTCGATGTACTTCGATACGTTGACGATATATCGGAAACTATCGAGATGCAACGTCTGATTCGACGATGGCGGATTCGAGCCAGCGCGCCCACTCGGCCTGCATCGCCTGGAAGCGCAGGCCGTACTGCAGGGCCGCGAATCCGTAGAAGTCCTTCGCGGGCATATCGGTGCAGTCCGGGCTGTCTCGCAGCGCGGTCAGCCTGGTCAGTTCGGACTCGGCATGCTCGGCGAGGCCGCGGACATGCTCGGCCGCCTCGGCGCGGGGCAGTTCGCCGAGCAGGAAGATGCGAAGGAGTTCGGGGCTGCGATAGGGCGGATCGTCCTGGGGGTTGGCGATCCACCGCAGTAATTCGGATTGCCCGGCCGTCGTGACGCGATAGAGCTTGCGGCCCCGCGGGCCGATCTCGGCCACCTCGATCAGACCGTGATCGGCCAGTCGGTTCAGCTCTGCGTAGAGCTGGCTCTGGGTGGCGGGCCAGACATTGGACATCGACATCTCGAACCGTTTGAGCAGGTCATACCCGCTTCCAGGTTGTTGTGCCAGCATGCCGAGGGCGGCCATTCGCAAACTCATGGGAGGAGCTTAGCTTCCGTCATTCCACTATTGACATGTCACTAGTGGAATGTGATGGTGTGTTCATGTCCTCAGGCTCCGCCCTACCCGAGACCGGCGACTTCTTCCGGCGCGGCAACTACGCACCCGTAGCCGACGAGCTGACCGCCTACGACCTACCGACCCGTGGGGCGATCCCGCCGGAACTGAACGGCTGGTACCTGCGCAACGGGCCGAATCCGCGGGAAGCCGCGGGGCACTGGTTCACCGGTGACGGCATGATCCACGGCGTGCGCATCGAGGACGGCGCGGCGAAGTGGTACCGCAACCGCTGGGTTCGCACCGACAGCTTCGACGCCGACATCCCGGTCTACAACCCTGACGGCACGCGGAATCTCCGATCGGCCGTCGCCAACACCCACGTGGTCAACCACGCCGGCCGCACCCTCGCCCTGGTGGAGTCGTCATTCCCCTATGAGATCGGCAGGGAGTTGGAGACGTTGGGCGCCTACGATTTCGGTGGAAAGCTCACCGATTCGATGACCGCCCATCCCAAGATCTGTCCGACGACGGGGGAGATGCATTTCTTCGGATACGGCAGTCTCGTCGCCCCGCATGTCACCTACCACCGGGTCGCCGCGGACGGCGAGCTGATCATCGACCGCCCCGTCGAGGTCGGTGCGCTCACCATGATGCACGACTTCGCGATGACCGCCGAGCACATCATCTTCATGGATCTGCCGGTGGTATTCGATATCGACATCGCCACCAAGGGTGAGGGTCAGATGCCCTACCGCTGGAGTGACGAGTACGGCGCGCGCCTCGGTGTGCTGCGCCGCGACGACCCGTTCGGTGAGATCCGCTGGTTCGAGATCGACCCGTGTTACGTGTTCCATGTCGCCAACGCCTTCGACAGCGCGAACAGCATTGTGCTGCAGGCGGTCCGGTATCCGGAGCTGTGGCGCACCGACTGTGGCTTCGCCGAGCAGGCGGTGCTGTGGGAGTGGCGCATCGACCTGGATCGGTCGGTGGTCTCGGAGCGCCAGATCGACGACCGCGCCGTCGAGTTCCCACGGATCGACGACCGATTGTCCGGGCTGCCTGCCCGCTACGCCGTGTCGGTGGGCCAGGCCGAGTTGGTGCGCCATGACCTCGGCACCGGTTCGGCCGTGGCCCATTCCTTCGGATCGTCGGTGTCCGGTGAGGCCGTTTTCGTCCCCGGTCCCGGGCCTGCCGACGAGAGCAACGGCTGGTACATCAGCTACGTGTACGACCCGACCCGAGACGGCAGTGAGCTGGTGATCCTGGACGCCTCCGACTTCGCCGGTGATCCGGTCGCAACCGTCATGCTGCCGCAACGGGTGCCCTTCGGGTTCCACGGGAACTGGATCGAGGCCTGACGTTCGTCTCATCATGTGAGACACGCGATCCGTAGCAGTTGCCGGCCGTTGCGGTGGTGCGGCTACGCCGGTATCGCAGCCGGCCGCCGTTGCTGAAAGCGGCCATCTGAGTACGGCTCGTGTCCGATGGAATGGCGGCGGCCGTTTGCAGAGGTATCAGTGGTCTACACCACTGATACCGGCGAATGTGTGACAGATCACGCAGGTCAGTACCGGTGAGTAACTTAGTGCGGCAAACGGGTTTATGGCTCTCTGTGACCTTGCTGGGCGAAGGGATTAAATTCCACATGGCATTATTGCCGTGTCAAAGGGTTTTGATTGCTGATATTGCTACGACGGGCAAAAAGCGCCTTCACCAGCAACATTGTGAATTCGCATGCTGACGCCACGCGTAATTTGTCCGTCCCTGAAACTTTACAGATCCATCTTGATCGAAACTTACTTGCGGGTAAGTTCTGTCCGGTCCGGGGGATCTGCGTGAAGGGATGGCAAAGAAGAATGTCCATGCAACTGACGATGAAACCGTATGTCACGGTCGGCGTCGCACTCGTCGGGGCCAGCGTGATCGCAGTGGCGCCGATCGCGCCGCGCGCGGATCTGCACCTGCCCACCGTCAACCTCACCGCCTCGATCGACAACCCGATCACGGTTTTCACCCCGGTCGTCCATGCCGCCGGCGATCTGATTCGGGAGACGTTGCAGACCGAATTCGCCGATCCGTTCCCGATCCTGCGGCAGATCTTCGCCAACCAGGAGTACACCGTCCGACAGCTGCTGGCCGCGGTCAACGGCGGCGGTGCCGCACTCACCGAATTGGTTCAGGGACTTCCGGCTGCCTTGCAGGCCGCCGGAGCGATCCTGCGCACCGGCGATGTCAACGGCGCGATCGACAGCTTGGTCGCCAGCGGGCTGAACCCGATCCTGAACTTCATCACCGGCGTCACCGTGCCGCTGCAGGCGGCGTTGGAACGGCCCTTCGCGGTCGGGCAGGAACTGGTCGGGGCGGCGTTCGAGTCCGGGCTCGCACTCACCGTCGCCCTTGCTCAGACCTTCATCGGGATCGGGTTTCCGGTCGGTACCACCCCGGTGCTGCAGAACTTCGTGAATGTCACCCAGTCGATACTCGAGTCGATCGCCACGCTGGATCCGATCAACGTGATCAATGCCCTCCAGAACGGTGTGGCCGATGTGTTGCTCAACACGATCACCCATATCAGCGATTTCATGGTCCAGACGGTGCCCTACATCCGCGGGGTGATCGTCGATGCACTCAAGGCCGGTCAACCGACGACTGTCAACCGTACCGCCGAGGTCGCCAGTGTTCCCGCGGCGACCGCGGACACGGTGACGATCTCCATCCCCGGTACCGAGACGACCGGTGACGGCGGTGCGCAGGCCGTCACACCTGTCGTCAATGCCGAGGAGCCGGCGAGTGCGGAGCCCGCGGCCCAAGAGCCCGCCGAGACGGCTGAGACCGATCAGGAGGCGGCGTCCGATACCGGCGGCGGCATCGAGGATGCGTCGATAGAAACGGACACCGATGTCGAGGACACCACGCCCGACCTGAAGAACGATCTCAAGGACGAGCTGAAGAATGACACCACCGATGATGTGAAGGGCGACACCGACTCAGACAAGGCTGAGTCCGCCAAGGCTGAGTCCGCCAAGGGTGAGTCGGGCCATGGTGAGTCCGACAGGAACGAAACGGACTCCGAGAAGGGTGATTCCGGCTCGATCTCGGACTCGGGGTCGAGCGACTCGGGTTCCCGGGCCGCGGCCTGAGCCGACACGTCTCCGGAGAGAAGTTTCCCCCGTCGCTTTCGGCTGGGGAAACTCTCTGCGTATCGGCAGGCCTGACCGCGTGCAACGACGGCCGCACGGTCACCGGTCTGCCGGGTGCGGCGCCTCCGGTGTGCGCCGGAACGCGACGATGACGACGGCCGCAGCGGTCAGGGCCAGTACGGCGGCGATGGACGCCGTCGGTGCGATACCCGAGTCGAACGCCGCGTGCGCCGAGTCCAGCAGCTGCCGGGCGGTCTCGGGTGGCAGGTCGCGCGCCACCGAGGTGGCCCCGCCGATGCTCTCGGCTGCATCGCCGGTCTGGGCCGCTGTCAGCCCCGCGGGCACCTCGACGTTGGCGCGGTAGAACGCGGTGAAGATGGTGCCGAGGGTGGCCGCACCGACCACCGCGCCCAGCTCGTAGGCGGTCTCGGAGACCGCCGATGCCGCACCGGCTTTCGCTGCGGGCACCGACGCAACGATGGTGTCGTTGGAGATGGTCTGCGACACACCGACACCCAGCTCGAGGACCAGGAACGACACGATCACCGCCGTCACCGACAGGTCGTGGCGGAACAGCAGGATCATGATGAAGCCCGCGGCGACGAACACCAGACCGAACACGATCAGTGCCTGCGGTGAGAAGTGCTTGGCGGCCTTGACCACCGAGATGCCGGCGATCATCGACAGCACCGCACCCGGCAAGGTGACCAGACCGGCCATCAACGGGCTCAGCCCGAGCACCAGCTGCAGGTGCTGGGACACGAAGAAGATGAATCCGATCAGCCCCACGATGGACAGGAAGTTCGCCAGGATCGACGAGGTGAACGGGCCGGACCGGAACAGTGCCATGTCGAGCATCGGTGTGGCACTGCGGGTCTGGCGTCGGACGAACAGCACGCCGGCACCGATGCCGAGTGCGAACGCCGCCGCCACGACCGGTGAGGGCCCGTCATGCGCCACGGTCTTGACGGCCCAGACGAAGGGCAGCATCGCCAGGAAGGACAGCGCGACGCTGATCGGATCCAGCGGGCCCGGATTCGGGTCCTTGGACTCGGGGACGAGCTTGGGCGCCAGGATCAGCAGCGGTAACAGGATCGGCACCGCGATCAGGAACACTGCGCCCCAATGGAAATGCTCCAACAGCGCGCCGCCGACGATCGGTCCCAGGGTGGATCCGGCAGTGAAGCACGAGGCCCAGATGGCGATCGCGAGCCGGCGCGCCGAGGCCTCGGTGAAGATGTTGCGGATCAGCGACAGCGTCGAGGGCATCAGCATGGCGCCGAAGAAGCCGAGCACCGCGCGGGCAAGCACCAGCATCTCGGCAGTGGGTGCGAAGGCGGCCGCGGCCGACACGACGGCGAACCCGGCGCCGCCGATCAGCAGCAGACGCCGCCGGCCGATCCGGTCTCCGATGCTGCCCATGGCGACCAGTAGGGCCGCCAGCACCAGGGAGTACACATCGACGATCCACAGCTGGGTGGCCGCCGGCGGCCGGAAATCCTCGGCGATGGCAGGCAAGGCGAAGGCCAGCACGGTGTTGTCGATGGCGATGAGCATCACCGGAAGGGTGAGAACTGCCAGCGCCAGCCAGGCGCGCCGGGGTGTGGCCGCCGGTGATGTCACCGATGCGGTCGCATCGGAATGGGTGGTCATGAGGGGTCCTTATGGGGAAGTGATGGTGCCCTGGGTGAGGCTGTTCATGATGGCGTCGACGACCTGTTGGCGGGGGATGCCGTCGTCCCGGACGGCGGAGTAGCCGGTCAGAAGCAGTGACCAGAAGACCCGCCGTGACCACCCTGGGGGATATGCGGGGCCCTCTGCCGTGATGCGCGAGAGGATTTCGCTGATGACCTCATCGCCGGTGTCCAGGAAGGCCGCCAGCTCACGGTCGGACTGGATCAGCGGTTCGGTGTAGACGTACTGCATGATCGGACCGAGGTCGAGCTGACTCTCCACGACCCTGCGCAATGCCGGGATCATCGGACCGCACTCCGGGTCGGCGGCCTCGATGGCCGCGTTGCTGGCGGCATGCACCTGGAGGGCGACCGCGCGCAGCAGGTCCATCCGCTCGGGGAAATACCGGTGCAGCGTGCTGCGACCGACGCCGGCGGCATCGGCGATCTCGGACAGTGGCGCGGTCGGGTTGTCGGTCATGACGCCGATGGCTGCCTCCACGATGGCGCGCCGGGTGCGATTGCGCGCTCCGGTTTCACCGATGTCGTGGACACTCATGACGCTAAAGCTAGCATAAAACTCCCATAATGAGACAGCTGTGTCCCATTATGGGGATGTGCTTTCAGGTGGGTGCCGAGAACCCCGCGGTCGGTGGCTGCGGCGGTGGCGGGGGCGTCGACGATGGTGCCGGGGGCAGGCCCGGCCCAGGCACCCCCGGAGACTGCGGCACCTGCAGGCGGACCAGCTCGCGGCGGTGCCGCTCGGCCAGGACCGCCGCCAGTACCTCCTCGGCGGAGGCGCCGGGCGGCGGCGGGGGCGAGATTCTCGCCACAACCTGACCGGCGATGCGCTGCCCCATCTCGGCGCGCACCTGCGGCTGTAGCTGCGCCGACCGGGAGAGGAATTGCCGCGCCATGTTCGCCTGCTCGGCGCCCAGCCCGGACAGCTGCAATGTCACAGCCCACCACGCCAATCCCGGCGGCATCGGCGGCGGCGGGCTCAGCTTGGGCGCGCGCTCGCTGATCACGATGGTGCCTGCGAACACGTCACCGATACGTTTGCCCTTCGGGGAGAGCATGCTGCAGATCACCGCGGGTCCGCCGGTCAGCATCCATATCTCGATCACACTGGACAACGCCCGAAAAACCGCCTGTCGCAGCCGTTCCGGACCGCCGTCATCGGATACGACCCGTAAACCCAATGCCATCTTGCCCAGCGAGCGTCCGCCGGAGGCCATCTCGAACGTCACCGGATAGCCGACCAGCACCAGCACGAGGAAGATGATCAGCACCGCCGCCGAGAGCGCCGGATCGAAATCGGCCAGGGTCAGCGCCCACAACATCGACAGGATCAGGTATCCGAAGCCCATCACCATGACGTCGATCAACGCCGCGGCCGCACGCACCGGTAGCTGGGCGATCGACACCTCGAGTTGCACGGCGTCGCCGGTCACCACGGGTTCTGGCTGCATGACCATGCCCCGAACGCTACTAGGATCGCCAGCGTGGATGTCGATGCGTTCGTGCTCGCCCACACCCCGGCATGGAACCGGCTGGAGCAGCTGCTGAAGCGGCGGCGCAACCTGACCGGGGCCGAGATCGACGAGCTGGTCGATCTGTATCAGCGGGTGTCCACCCATCTTTCGGTGGTGCGCAGTTCCGCCGGGGATGCGGTGTTGGTCGCGAAGCTGTCCGGGCTGGTGGCGCGGGCCCGATCGGCCGTCACCGGGGTACGGGCGCCGCTGTGGCGCGAATTCATCCGGTTCTGGACGGTCTCCTTCCCGCTGGTGGCCTATGACTGTCGACGGTGGTGGCTCGGGTCTGCGCTGGGCTTCCTCGTGGTCGCGATCGTCATCGGATTCTGGGTGGCCGGCAATCCCGAGGTGCGCGCGACATTGGGCACACCCGCGGAACTGCAGCAGTTGATCAACCACGACTTCGAGGCGTATTACAGCGAGAACCCGGCCGGTTCGTTCGGGCTGCGGGTCTGGGTCAACAACGCCTGGGTCGCCGCCCAGTGCATCGCGTTCGCGGTCCTGCTCGGCCTGCCCATTCCGTGGGTGCTGTTCCAGAACGCCGCCAACGTCGGCGTGTCCGGCGGTCTGATGTTCGGCGCCGGAAAGGGAGACCTGTTCCTGGGGTTGATCACCCCGCACGGCCTGCTCGAACTGACCGCGGTGTTCCTGGCGGCCGCCGCGGGGATGCGGCTGGGCTGGTCGGTCGTCTCACCCGGTGACCGGCCGCGGTCACAGCTGCTCGCCGAGCGCGGCCGCGCGGTGGTCGCAGTGGCCGGTGGGCTGGTGGTGGTGCTGCTGATCTCCGGGTTGATCGAGGCGCTGGTCACCCCGTCGTCGCTGCCGACCTGGGCGCGCGTCACCATCGGGGTGGCCGCCGAGATCGCGTTCCTCGGCTATGTCGTGCACTTCGGGAGAGCCGCCCGTCGAGCGGGCCTGAGCGGCGATGTCGAGGACGCCCCGGACGTCGTCCCGACGGGCTAGAGCCGGCCGGTGGCCTTCATCGCCAGATAGCGGTCGGCCAGTGCGGGTGCCAGATCCTGCGGTGCGGCGTCGATGACGTCGACACCGTACCCCCGCAACCGGTCCGCGATATCGCGGCGATCGTTGCGGGCCCGCTCGGCGGCCGCCGCGTCGTAGACCTGCGCGGCATCGGAGCGCCCCGAGGCCAACGCGTCGACCCGCGGATCGGTCACGGCGGCCACCATCACCTGGTGGCGCGCCGACAGCTGCGGTAGTACCGGCAGCAGGCCCTCGTCCAGAGCCGAGGCGTTCAGATCGGTCAGCAACACCACCAGGGCACGCCGGCGAACGCGGCGCTGCACGGCGGCCACCATGGCCGTCGCGTCGGATTCGAGCAGAGCCGGCTCCAGGGGCGCCATCGCCGAGACCAACTGCGCCAACAGTTCCCGTCGCGAGGCGCCGAACACACCGGCCCGGCTGACCCGGTCGTGTGCCAGGAAGTCGACGTGGTCACCGGCCCGCGAGGCCAGCGCGGCCAACAACAGCGCGGCATCCATCGACCAATCCAGCCGAGGCCACCCCGCCGGGTCGGACGACAGCGGGTCCACCCCGATCCGGCCCGCCGAGGTCCGGCCGGTGTCCAGCACGATCACCACCCGCCGGTCCCGCTCCGGGCGCCAGGTCCGCACCACGACATCACCCCGCCGCGCGGTGGCTCGCCAGTCGATGGACCGCACGTCGTCGCCGTCGACGTATTCGCGAAGTGTGTCGAACTCGGTACCCTGCCCGCGGATCAAGACCGGGACCATCCCGTCGAGCTCGCGCAGTTTGGCCAGCCGCGACGGAAGGTGCTTACGGGACAGGAACGGCGGTAGGACGCGTACCTGCCAGTCGGCGTGCGTCGTGCGCTGCCGCCCGGCCAACCCCAACGGGCCGATCGCCCGCACGGTCACATGCGCGGCGTACTGATCGCCACGGCGCACCGGCGCGAGCTCGGTGGCGATCCTGGCGCGCCCGCCGGCGGGGATATCGAGCCGCTGGACCCGGGGCCGGGCCCGCGCGCTGGGTGCCCAGGCATCGCGGATCTGCCCGCGCAGCCGCCGTTTTCCGCCATGGTGCACCTCGAGCTCGATGCGCACCGGTTGGCCCAGACGGGCGGTGCTGTCCCCGGTGCGCCGCAGCACCAGCCGGTCGAGGCCGGCGGCCAGCAGCGCATCGGCGATCAGCAGTGCGCCGATCGTCACGGCCACGACCACGAACATCGTTGCCGGCCATGGCGAGACGACCACCGGCAGCACGCCAAGCAGCGCCAGCAGTCCGGCCCGCCCGGTGAGAACCATTACCGCGGCACCGGCACCGACGCCAGGATTCCGTCCAGGACGCCGTCGGCATCGGCGCCCTCCAGTTCGGCCTCCGGCCGCAGCGCGATCCGGTGCCGCAACGTCGGCCGTGCCATCGCCTTGACATCGTCGGGAGTCACGAAGTTGCGACCCGACAGCCATGCCCAGGATCGTGCGGTGGCCAGCAGCGCGGTCGCACCGCGCGGTGACACCCCGAGCTGAAGGGCCGGTGATGTCCTGGTGGCGCCGGCGATGTCGACGATGTATCCGAGGATCTCGGGGGCGGCCATCACCTGGCGCACGGCCGCACGGCCGGCCGCCAGATCGTCCGGTCCGGCCACCGCGGTCAGCGCGGAGAGATTGCGGGGATCGAAACCCGTTGCATGCCGGTGCAATATCGCGATCTCCTGATCACGTGGTGGCAACGGCACGTTGAGCTTCAACAGGAACCGGTCCAGTTGGGCCTCCGGCAGCTGATAGGTGCCCTCGTACTCGATCGGATTCTGGGTGGCCGCGACGATGAACGGGTCGGGCAGTGCGCGAGCCGCGCCGTCGATGGTGACCTGCCGCTCCTCCATGGCCTCCAACAGCGCTGCCTGGGTCTTGGGCGGCGTGCGGTTGATCTCGTCTGCCAGCAGCAGATTGGTGAACACCGGGCCGGCGCGGAAAGCGAACTCGGCGGTGCGGGCGTCGTAGACCAGTGAACCGGTCACATCGCCGGGCATCAGATCCGGGGTGAACTGAACACGCGTGAAGTCCAGCCGCAGGGTCGCGGCAAGGCTGCGCACCAGCAGCGTCTTGGCCACCCCGGGTACGCCCTCGAGCAGGACGTGCCCGCGGCAGAGCAGGGCGATCACCAGCCCGCTGATCACGGCGTCCTGTCCGACGACGGCCTTGGAGATTTCTGCGCGCAGGGCGAGTAGCGCCTCCCGTGCGGCCTCGGGTTGTGTCACGACTGTGCGACCTGCCTTTCGATATCGTCGAGCTGCCGTGCCAGCGCGAGCAGTTGCTCGTCGGTGCTGGGCGGGGGTCCGAACAGGGTGTGCGACAGCGCCTGCGCGTCTGCTCCGGTGCGACCGGCCACCGCATGAACGATTCCGTCCGGCGACGAGCGCAGGTCCAGGCCCAGCCGCGGGCGCAATCGGGACAGTGCCGCGCTGCGTAGTGCCGCGGCGGCGCGGTCACGGGCCCGCCGGGAGCGATACAACCGGGCCCTGCCCTCGACGGTCTCCGACGCCCGCACCACCACGGGCAGTCGCTCGGCGACCAACGGGCCGAGCCGGCGCGCGCGCCACCAGGCGACCAGCAGCACGGCGAGACCGATCTGCAGTACGGCCCAGACGACTTGGGCCGGTATCAGATCGACCAGCGATGTCGAACCGGTCGTCTCACCTTCGATCCGTTGCGGGGCATACCAGATGACGCGTTGGTGGGTGCCGGACAGATTCATCGCCAGCGCGGCGCTGCCCTGTCCGAGAAGCCCGGCGTTGGTCATGAAGGCGCCGCTCCCGACGAGGGTCACGGTGCGCCCGCCGTCCTGATAGCGCAACAAGGCTCCGCCGTAACAGCGGGTGGCCGCGCCGTCGTCGGTCCTGGCGAAGGTATCGCTGAACCCGAGTTGCACATCACCGGCGGTGACGGCCTCGCGGAGATCACAGTCCGGCCGGCCGCCGAACTGGGCGGTCCCGTCCACGTCGATCCCCGGTGCCAGGTCTTCGCGGGTCACACCGGTCGGCGCGATGAGCAGCCGATCACCGGGAAGGGCGGCCAACCGGTCCAGGACGTCGCCGTCGAGCAGGAAGAACGTCTGGGCGACGGCGATCAACGTGTCGGGGCGGGCGGCCGCGGCGACCTCGTCGACATCATCGGCCACCACGACATCGATACCCTGATCTCGCAGCAGCGTCACCAGTGCGTGCGCGCCGTCGGGCGCGGTCGAGTCGGCCGCCAGCAGTCCGCCCCCACGCGGCGCGGTCAGGTAGGCGCCCAATGCGGAGACCGCCACGATCAACACGATTGCCAGCCCCATGATCCGCGCCGTGCGCCAACGTCGCCTGGTCATCGGGTGCTGGCTCCGCGCAGGTGCTCGTCGAGTTCGACTATCTGGTGGTACTGTTCGGCGCTGCCCGGCCGGTCACCGTAACTGACCCCGTTGAATGTCTCGGCCGCCGAGGACAATTCGATCCGAAGTTCGGGACGCGCGGCGCCGGCGGTGACGGCCAGTTCGGTGGCGGTGCGGCCCGGAACAGGGTCCAGAGCGCCGCTCTCTTCGAGTTCACGTGCCACCGCACGCAGTCGGTCGCGGATCGCCGATGTCCAGTCGCCCTGCGCGGCGGCGGCCTCGGCGGCCCGGCGATGGTGGGCGGCGCTGCGGGTGCGGTCGGAGAGCACGGCGTCGTGGCCGTCCCTGGTCGACCGCATGGTCCGCCGGGCCACTCGGATGATGACGATCATGGCGACGATGGACAGGATCACGAACAGTGCCAGGGTGATCCAGCCGCCGGGTAACCAGTCGCTGCTGGCGAAGGCCTTGTAGAGCAGGTCGTCGATCCAGCTCGTCAGGCGGTCGGTCAGCGATGGTCTGGGATAGATCGGTTTGGTGAGCTCGCGCTGTGCGGCGTCATGCGCGGCATCGCCGTCGATGTTCAGGCCGGTCACGGTGTCAGGGGTGCCGGGTCAGCCAGAGGTGGTCGGTCGAGTTGTCCGGGGCGGCAGGGGCGTAACCGGCCCCGGTCTGCAACACCAGGTCGAAGGCCTCGGCTCGGATGCGCCGGTCGGTGTACTGCAGCACCACCACACCGGCGGTGAAGGGCGCGGTGAGGATCTGCCCGATCGCGGCGCCGACCGTCGTCAGCACCAGTCCGGTGAAGATGGCCCCGGAACCGTCGGGTCCGGCCATGCCGATGAGGATCTGCCCGCCGATGGTGAACGGGACGGACACCGCACCGGCGATCATCCCGGCCACCAGCATGGCCAGCAGGCGGATGCCGAAGACCCGCCAGAAGTCGTGGCGTACCAGGGCGAATGACCGCTCGATCGCCACGATGACAGGTAGTCGCTCGAGCACCACCAGCGTGGGCGTGAAGCTGAGTTTGGTGAACACGAAGGCCAGCGCGACGATCATGCCGAGGACCAACGGGATGCCGACGAAGAATGCGATCCAGCCGTTGAGGGCGATCGCGACGACGGCGATGACGCCGGCGACCGCGGCGACCAGCAGCCCGACACCGAGGGTCTCCAGCGCCGTGACGCCGAGGAGCGGTAGCAGTCGGGGGCGCAGTCGTTGCCAGGCCTCGCCCGCGGTGATACCTGCACCGAAGACCGCCCGACCGATGATCACGGTGAGCATTCCGCTGAGCAGGATGGCGGCGATCCAGGTCGCCAGTGCACCGGCGAGGCTGCCGATGACGGACCCGGCCAGTAGCGCGGCATCGTCGTACTGACCGGTGATGCCGGCGGGGTCGAGAGCGCCACCGGACGCCAGCGGCCACACCTGCAGTGCGAAGGACAACAGCTGGGATGCCAGCACCACGATGGTGGTGAGGCCGAGTGTGGTTTTCGGGTTCGCCCGGATGTAGCCGAAGGCACCGTTGAAGATGTCCGAGAGGTTCAGCGGTCGCAGCGGGATGATGCCGGGCTGGAAGGCATGGAACTGAGGTGGCGCATGGTAGTACGGCTGGTATCCGCCCGCGGTGCCGGTCATGGGAACCATCCTGCCTGGGCGGGCGCGCGGTGTCAGGAAGCGGGTGCGGCGGACTTCAGTGCTGCGAAGGCGCGCCGCTCGACGAGCAGGGCGATGTAGTCGCGGACGGCACTCTGGATGAAATGCTGATGTGCAGCGGCAACCGTGGTGCGGACGGTGTCGGCGGGGACATCTGTGAACTGTTTGACCAGGCGATCCTCTACCGCTGCAATTTGTTCACTCTCCGGCAACTTCAGCACGGCGATCATCTTTCTCGACTGTGGACGGCACGGTCAAGGTGTCGGACTCGGCACGTGCCGAGGCGTTGCTCACAACCGCCACAAGGCCTGTTGGCTGGTGTTGGCGATGAGCGCACCCGTGGTGTCGTAGAACCCGCCGACCACCAATCCGCGTGAGTGACTGTTGCCCAGTGAGTCGATCTCGTAGCAGTGCCATCGGTCGGGGTCGAACGGCCGGTGGAACCACACGGAGTGGTCAAGGCTGGTCGCGAAGCCCGTGCCCTCGCCCGGTGTGAACGGGGTTCCCGGTGGCCGGGCGGCCGGGACCGGGCCGATATCGGATACGAAGGTCAGGGTGCATGCCCTGATCAGCGGATCGTCCTCGATGGGGCTGCGACTGCGAATCCAGAAGGGCGGCAGGACGAATCGCGTGGTATCGGCGGGGTCGCAGCGCAATTCCAGCCAGTTGGTGAAGTCCAGGTCCGGGGTTTTCGCAATCGCGGATTCCAGCGGCACGCTCGGCGGCCTGGCCGGGTGCCAGTCGGCGCCGTCCTCGGGAATCTGGAAGGACGCGATCATCTCCAGGATGACCTTGCCGTGCTGGCGTGCGGTGACCCGGCGGGTATCGAAGGACCGGCCGTCGCGGGTTCGTTCGACCTCCAGTTCGACGTCGACTCCGAACTCCCCGCCGCGGACGAAGTACGCGTGCAGCGACTGAGGATGTTTGCCCGGGTCGACGGTCGCCCCGGCCGCGCCGAGCGCCTGGGCGGCGATGAGACCACCGAACAGTCGCATACCGGGCACACCCAGCTGCGGGGCCAGGAAGCGGTCATCGTCACGGTCGAAATCGAGGAGGGCCGCCATCCAACTCGGTTCGGTCATCATCGAACTGTACCAACCGCTTGGTTGGGAGTTGGAGGGAGTGCGTCAGGCCACCACGTGACTAGTGGCCCCCATGTCCGCGTTCGGGTATCGGGGGTTGCGGGACGACCGGGTAGTCACCGGTGTATCCGAGACGCTGCTGGGCCATGGTCATCACCTTGCTGCGCACCGCATACCAGCCCGCCACCAGCATCGGTCCGATCACCAGGATGGCGATCAGGTTCCAGATGTTCTCATAACACATGAGCGCGGTCACCGCGGCGAGGAAGACCAGTGTCGCGTAACTGGTGTACGGCGTGCCCGGGAGTCGGAACTTCGGTCGGGTCAGGATGCCCTTGCGCTCCCAGCGCCACAGTTGAATCTGGCAGGCCATGATCATCGCCCACGTCGAGATGATGCCCAAGGCGGACAGATCGAGGGCGATGTTGAAGGCCTCCGCGGGGACGAACAGGTTGAGCACCACGCCGAGCAGGGTGAGCGCGCCGGTCAATGCGATACCGCCGAAGGGCACGCCGTTTCGATTCATGAGACCGGTGAAGGAGGGGGCGGAGCCATTCATGGCCATCGAGCGCAGGATGCGCCCGGTGGAGTACAGGCCGGCATTGAGGCTGGACATCGCCGCTGTCAGGACGACGAGGTTCATGATGCCGCCGGCGGCAGGCACCCCGATCTTGGAGAAGAAGGTGACAAACGGACTTTCCCCGGCCCGATAGGTGGTGTACGGCAACAGTAAGGCCAGCAGGATCAGCGAGCCGACGTAGAACACGGCGATACGTAGGATCACCGAGTTGATGGCACGCGGCATCACCTTTGCCGGCTCCTCGGTTTCGCCGGCCGCGATGCCGACCAATTCGACTGCGGCATAGGCGAAGATGACGCCGGACGTGACGATCACCAGGGAGAACATCCCGGTGGGCAGCAATCCGCCGTTATCGCTGATGACGCTGAAACCGGTTGCCGATCCCTCGATTTCGAAACGGCCGGCCAAGAACACTATCCCGACGACCAGGAACGTCACCAGCGCCGCCACCTTGATGATCGACGCCCAGAACTCCATCTCGCCGAACAGTTTCACCGAGATGATGTTCATGGTGAGCACGATCCCCAGCGCGATCAGGGCGATGAGCCACTGCGGTATCGCCTCGAACATGCCCCAGAAGTGCACGTAGAGCGCCACCGCGGTCACGTCGACGATGGCGGTCGCGGCCCAGTTGAAGAAGTACAACCACCCGGTCACGTATGCCGTCTTCTCCCCGAAGAACTCACGTGCGTAGGAGACGAAGGATCCCGACGAGGGACGATGTAGTACCAGCTCACCGAGGGCTCGCATGATGAAGAAGACGAAAACGCCGCAGAACGCGTACACCAGGAACAGTCCTGGTCCGGCATCATGTAATCGGCTACCGGCCCCCATGAAGAGGCCGGTGCCGATGGCCCCGCCGATGGCGATCATCTGGATCTGGCGTGGCTTGAGGGATTTGTGGTACCCCTGCTCCTCATGTGCCAGTGCCGAATTGTCATACGTGGCATCGGTCGACATATCGCTCCCTGGATGTAGCGGTCTCGACGCTCACCGTTGGGCGCGGGGTGTTCTGGCCAGAGCGTATGCCCGGTCAACAGACGCCGAAACTTTCGGCGTGTAAACATTGTGCTAACTGCCACCACCGGTCGGGATATCGCGCAACGTGTGGACGACGATGCCGGCGAATTCGGTGCACGAGTCATAGCGGGCTGCAGGACTTTTCGCCAATGCCTTGGCGAAAACCGAATCGAGGCTGCGGGGCAGCCACCGGCGCCGGCTACTCAATCGTGGGGGTGAATCATTCAGGTGCGCATACGTTATGGCGAAAGCGGTGGATCGGGGGTACGGCGGCAACCCGGTGAGCCATTCGAGCACCGTGGCAGCGAACGCGTACAAGTCTGTTGCGGGCGAGAGATGTTCACCGGTGAGCAGCTCGGGCGCGGCGTACGATATCGATCCGCTGATGCGGCCGTTGCGGGGCAGAGCTGACACCTCGTCGATGATCTGCGCGATGCCGAAATCGCTGAGATAGGCGTCGAGGCGGTCCGTGGTGAGCAGGACATTCGTGGGTTTTACATCGCGGTGCAACACGTCCATCGAGTGGGCGTAGTCCAGCGCTTCGGCGATCTGGTTGCAGGCGCGCAACACGGCGGTGGTGTCCGGGTCGGTGGTGCGAGTGGGGACCAGCACCGAGGAGTCGGGTCCGTCGATGTACTGCATCGCCATCCACGGTGTCGAGGGTTCCGTGGGCAGCCGGCCCATCTCGTACATGGCGACGATATGCGGGTGGGTGAGCGTGGCGGCCAGTGTGAACTCTCTGGCAAAACGTTGCTTGGCACGGTCGGCGGCGGCAGGGTCGGCGCGCAGCACCTTCAGTGCGACAGGTCCGGACGGGCCGAGCGCGCGATAGACATCGGCGCTGGAGCCCCGGCCGAGCAGCGTGTCGATGGTGTAGCGCCGACACACCCCGTCCGCGCGTTCGGGGCCGGCGATGATGTCACCGGTGCGCAACACAGGCCAAGGGTATGCGCGTCCGGATGCCTTCGCAGGGTGGCATGAAAGCAGGGTGACATGAAAGCAGGGTGACATGAAAAAGGCCCTGACCGATTTCCCGGTCAGGGCCTACTCCTGCGAGTCGGGGTGGCGGGATTCGAACCCACGACCTCTTCGTCCCGAACGAAGCACGCTACCAAGCTGCGCCACACCCCGCGTGAAGCCACGACAGCGTATCGCACCGGGCAGCCGGAAAGCCAAACGGCCTCCCCGGGCCGCGAAGCGGGGTTTCGGATGCGTGCCGAACGGGGCACTCACACGCCGGAGCGGGTACCGGGAAGCAACCGAGGCCCCGCCGGCGTTGTACAACCCGAAGGACACCATCGGGGGCGTCCGAACACAGAAACGAGGCCGATATGACCGACCTGGGAGCGTTCGTCTACATCACGTTCTTCGGGGTCGCGGCATTGTGGCTGTACCTGTCCGGCCGTGGACCGGTCCGCGGCGCCGATGTGGCCGAGGATCAGTTCCAGCGCCCCGAGGACTCGAACTCGGCCAGCTTCGCCGCCGATGTCGAGGAGTCCAACCCCTGGCTGGTCAGCCACTCCGCGTCGAAGTAGGTATCGCGGTACCGGTCGCCGCTGTCGGCGAGCAGTGTCACCACCGAACCGCTGCGCCCGGCCGCCATCATCTCGGCCAGCAGCGCGAACGCGCCCCAGACGTTGGTGCCGGTCGATGGTCCCACCCGGCGGCCCAGCACCGTGCTGACGTGATGGGCCGCGGCCACCGACCCGCAGTCCGGGACGGTCATCATCCGATCCACCACACCCGGCATGAAAGACGGCTCCACCCGGGGACGGCCGATTCCCTCGATCCGCGATGACACCCCGGTCTCGACATCGAGGCGGCCCTGCTCGTAGGCCGGGTAGAAGGCCGAGTTCTCCGGGTCGACGACACATAGCGCTGTGCGGTGGCGCCGGTACCGCAGATAGCGTCCGATGGTCGCGCTGGTGCCCCCGGTGCCCGCGCCGACGACGATCCAGTCGGGTACGGGATGGGTCTCCCTGGCCATCTGCTCGAAGATCGATTCGGCGATGTTGTTGTTCCCTCGCCAGTCGGTGGCCCGCTCGGCATTGGTGAACTGGTCGAGATAGTGGCCGCCGGTCTCGCGGGCCAGCCGCTCGGCCTCCTCGTAGACCTGCGCCGAGCGCTCCACGAAATGGCAACGACCGCCCTGGGATTCGATCAGCGCCACCTTGGCGGCACTCGTCGAACTCGGCATGACCGCGATGAAGGGCAGCCCCAGCATCGCCGCGAAGTAGGCCTCGGAGACCGCCGTGGATCCCGAGGAGGCCTCGATCACCGTGGTGCCGGGCCCGATCCAGCCATTGCACAGCGCGTACAGGAACAGCGAACGCGCGAGCCGGTGTTTGAGGCTGCCGGTGATATGGGTCGTCTCGTCCTTGAGATACAACGCCACATCGAAGCGGTCCGCCCATGCCGATGGCAGGGGATAACGCAACAGGTGGGTGTCCGCGCTGCGATGGGCATCAGCCTCGATCAGCCGGACCGCAT
Organism: Arthrobacter sp. SLBN-53; assembly: GCF_006715585.1. Taxonomy (NCBI): domain Bacteria; kingdom Bacillati; phylum Actinomycetota; class Actinomycetes; order Micrococcales; family Micrococcaceae; genus Arthrobacter; species Arthrobacter sp. SLBN-53. The sequence continues at coordinate 2,337,753 of NZ_VFNN01000001.1, read as the reverse complement.
TGTCGACCCAGTCGCGGGTGCTCACCGTACCGATGCGGTCGGATGTGCCTGTCCGGCATGGCTTCCGATGGCCGATCCCTTGGCCGGCGCGGCGACCAAGGTGAGCAGGGTGGCCTCCGGGCGGCAGCAGAACCGCACCGGCGCGTACGGCGATGTGCCGAGCCCGGCCGAGACATGCAGCTTCATGTCCGCACCCCACTGCGACGCCCCCTTGGCGCGTGAGCGGTCCAGATCGCAGTTGGTGGCCACGGCCCCGTAGAACGGCAGGCACAGCTGCCCGCCGTGGGTGTGTCCGGCGAGCACCAGCTGGTACCCGTCGGCGGCGAAACGGTCCAACACCCACGGTTCGGGCGAGTGCGTGACCCCGAGCGTGAGGTTGGCTTTCGGGCTGGCAGGTCCGACGATGGTGTCGTAGCGATCTCGCTTGAGATGGGGATCGTCGACGCCCGCGGCAGCGATCTGCAGGCCGGCCACCTCGAACTCGCGGCGGACATGGGTCATGTCCAGCCAGCCGCGCTCGGTGAACGCCGCGCGCAGATCCTGCCACGGCAGCGGATCCCCGTGGATGCGTCGCTTCTTGTTGAACAGGTAGTTGGTCGGATTCTTCGGCTTCGGTGCGAAGTAGTCGTTGCTGCCGAAGACGAAGACACCCGGCACCGACAGCAGGTCCCCGAGGGCCTGAACCACGGCCGGTACGGCCTTCTGATGGGACAGGTTGTCGCCGGTGTTGACCACCAGGTCCGGCTGCAGGGACACCAGCTCACGCAGCCACTCCTGCTTGCGGCGCTGACGCGGCAGCATGTGCAGATCCGACAGGTGCAGTACCCGCAGCGGGGTCGACCCGGGGCTGAGCACCGGCATGGTCAGTTCCCGAAGAGCGAATGCGTTGCGCTCGATCAACGACGCGTAACCGATGCCGGCGACCAGGCTGCCTGCGGCGATAGCGGCGGTGTTCTTCAGGTGCGACATGGCAGCAGTTTACTCACCAGATCACGGTGGCGGCGGCGGTGCCGGTGGCGGGGGTGGTCCGAGCACCGGCACGGTGATCGGTGGCAGACCCGGAATCTGAACCACCGTGGACCCCACCATCGGCGGCAGTCCCGGGATGCCCGCCGGTGGTGGCGGGGGCGCCGGCGGGATGCCGTTACTGGTGAGAATGGTGATGATCGAGCCCGGAATGGTCTGCCCGGTCGGCGAGGTGCCGACCACGGCACCGCGCGGAGAACCGGAATTCACCTCGGTCGGCTGATCGGCGACCTGGAAACCGGCGGCGCGCAGCCGGTCCCGCGCCATGCTCAGATCCATCCCGGCGACGCTGGGCACCCGCGATCCCGGACCACCGTCGACATAACGCGGATCCGTGGGCGGCAGCGCAACGGTGTCCGGTGTCAGCGGTTTCATCGCGGTGAACCAGGTGCGGGCGGGCTCGTTACCGCCGAACAGGTTTCCGGAACCACACTGCCGCAACGGGAACGAGCACAACTCGCTGGGCTGGGTCGAATCGTCGTAGATGTAGTTGGCGGCGGCGAACTCGCTGGTGAACCCCAGGAAGGCCGAGGAGCGGTTGGACTCGGTGGTGCCGGTCTTGCCCGACATCGGCAGGTTCCACCCCGCCGAGCCGGCGGCCCCGGCCGCGGTACCCGAGCCCCTGTCGTCCTCGCTCATCGCATTGGCCAGGGTGTTGGCCAACCCCTCGGGCACGACCTGCTCACAGGTCTCGGTGGTCACCGCGACCTCGTTGCCGTGCCGGTCGAAGACCTGGGCGATCGGGTTCGGCGGGCACCACACCCCGCCGGAGGCGAGCGTCGCGGCGACGTTGGACAGCTCGAGGCCGTTGACCTCGATCGGGCCGAGGGTGAACGATCCGATGTTCTGCCGCTTCACGAAATCGGCGAGGCTCTCGTTGCTCTCCGGGTCGTAGTCGCGGGCGGTACCCGGCAGCGCATACGAGCGCAGGCCCAACCGGACCGCCATGTCGACGGCCCGCTGCACGCCGATCTGGGAGATCAGCTTGGCGAAGGCGGTGTTCGGCGAGGTGGCCAGCGCGTCGGTGACGCTCATGGAGTCGCGGTAGCCACCGGCGTTGCGGACGCACCAGGTGGCCGGCGGGCATCCCGGCGAGCTGCTGCTCCCCAGACCCTTGGCCTGGAACGCCGCGGGCACGGGCAACTGGCTGTTGATGCCCATGCCCATCTCCATGGCGGCGGCGACGGTGAAGATCTTGAACACCGACCCGGCGCCGTTGCCGGCCAGCGAGAAGGGTTGCGGCTGCATGGTTTCGCCGGCCTCGGTGTTGAGTCCGTAGGTGCGGTTGCTGGCCATCGCGAGCACCGGGTGCGCTTCCTTGCCCGGCCGGATCACGCTCATGACGCTGGCCACCCCGGCGGTGTCGGCGGGAGCGAACTGGTTGACCGCGTTCTTGACCGTGGCCTGCACGTTGGGGTCGAGGGTGGTCTTGATCAGATATCCGCCCTTGGCGACCTGATCCTTGCTCAACCCGGCGCGCGCCAGGTAGTCCAGGGCGTAGTCGCAGAAGAACGCGCGGTCCCCGGCGGCGATGCAGCCACGGGGCAGCTCCTTGGGCTGCGGGAGCACTCCGAGGGGCTGCTCACGTGCCGCGCGCAGCGCCTCGGCCTCCTGCGGGACATTCTCGATCATGGTGTCCAGCACGATATTGCGGCGAGCCAGCGCGCCCTCGGGATTGGTGTACGGGTTGAGCACGCTGGTGGACTGCACCATGCCGGCCAGCAGTGCGGCCTGCTGCCAGTTCAGCTCGCTGGCGTTGACGCCGAAATAGGTCTGGGCGGCGTCCTGCACGCCGAAGGCACCGTTACCGAAGGAGACCAGGTTCAGATACCTGGTGAGGATCTCCGGTTTGGTCAGCGTCTTGTCCAGGGTCAGGGCCATCCGGATCTCGCGCAGCTTGCGGGCCGGCGTGGTCTCGATGGCCGCGCGCTTCTCGGCATCGGTCTGGGCGACCACCAGCAGCTGGTAGTTCTTCACGTACTGCTGCTCGATGGTCGAACCACCGCGGGTGTCCAGGTTGCCGGACAGGTAACCCGACAGGCCCGTCAGGGTGCCCTGCCAGTCCACGCCGTTGTGCTCGGCGAACCGCTTGTCCTCGATGGACACGATGGCCAGCTTCATGGTGTTGGCGATCTGCTCGCTGGGCACCTCGAACCGGCGCTGGGTGTAGAGCCAGGCGATCGGGTTGCCCTGCGAGTCGGTCATCGTCGACACCGCGGGGATATCACCCTCGACCAGTTGGGCCGAGCCGTTGGCAACCACATCGGAGGCGCGGTTGGACATCAAACCGATGCCGCCGACGACAGGGAACATCAACCCGGCGGCGATCACGGCGGCCAGCAGGCAGCACCACATCAGCTTGATGACCGTCACCGGTACCGGTGGTCGGCGCTGGGGCTGGTCGGACATGGGTTACAGCGTAGCCAGCGGGTCCAATCGGGCCCCTCGGGCTGCCATTTCAGGCGTTCTGAGCGGCGGACTGCACGGTCGTCCCAAAAAAGTGTGATCTGACTGTTGCGTAAAAGCCCCTCTACCACCTAGCTTGAACACACAATGCGATTCAGGTAACACTCCTGACGCAATGTGGCGCAGATTACACACGCTTAACAGGGGTCGGAGTAAAGGGGAATGCAGGTGTCGGTTACATCGTCTGCCACGTATAGGAGTGCAGCAACGCACGCCCCGACGGCCACTCCGGGAGCCGAGGCCGAGGCCCGCATCGCGTGGGTCTCGCAGGCCCGCTGCCGCCAGGCCGATCCCGACGAACTGTTCGTCCGGGGCGCCGCTCAGCGAAAAGCGGCGGTCATCTGCCGGCACTGCCCGGTCATCGCGGAATGCGGCGCCGATGCGCTCGACAACCGCGTCGAGTTCGGTGTCTGGGGTGGCATGACCGAGCGTCAGCGCCGCGCACTGCTCAAGCAGCACCCCGAGGTCGTCTCGTGGGCCGACTTCTTCGCCGCTCAGCGCAAGCACCGCAGCGCGGTCTGAGCGGGTTCGACCGCCGTCGGATCGATCAGCTGCCCGTCAGCTGATCACCGATGGCGCGCAACGCCTCCAGGTCGGACACGTCGAACGGTAGCGACGGCACGCCGACGATCGCGACGTGTGGGTTGGCCCCGGTGAACCGCGACAGCAGTCGCACCTCCCGTTTGGCCGTCGCCGCCCGCGCCGCGTGAATCCGCAGCACCGCCGAACTGACGTTGCCCTCACCCTTGGTCGAGTCGATCGCCGCGGCGGCCTCGGTGGCCTTGTCGGCAGCCAGATCGCACAGCGTCGGATGCGTGCGGTTGAGGATCAAACCCGCCAGCGGCATGTTCTCGCTGGAGAGTCGGTCGACGAAGAACGACGCCTCGCGAAGAGCATCCGGCTCGGCGGCCGATACGACGACGAACTGGGTACCGCGTCGCTTCAACAATTCGTAGGTGCGGTCGGCCTTCTCCCGGAACCCGCCGAACGTCGCATCCAGTGACTGTACGAATCCTGCGGCGTCGGAAAGCATCTGGGAGCCCAGCACCGTCGACATGCCCTTCATGGCCAGGCCGACCGCGCCGGTGACGATGCGCCCGATGCCGCGGCCCGGCGCCAGCAGCATCCGCCAGAGCCGGCTGTCCATGAAGCTGCCCAGCCGTTTCGGGGCGTCCAGGAAGTCCAGCGCGTTGCGTGACGGCGGCGTGTCCACCACCACCAGGTCCCATTTGTCCTCGGCCAACAGCTGGCCGAGTTTCTCCATGGCCATGTACTCCTGCGTGCCGGCCAGAGACGTTGCGACCGTTTGGTAGAACTGGTTCTCCAGAATCGAGTCGGCGACCCCGGGGCCCGAGTACTGCACCACCATCTCGTCGAAGGTGCGGCGCATGTCGAGCATCATCGCGTGCAACTCACCGGTCACCTCGGGGGCCAGCGGAACCCGCTGCGGGTTGTTGCCGAGGCTCTCGATGCCCAGTGCCTGGGCCAGTCGCTTGGCCGGGTCGATGGTGAGCACCACGACCGTGCGCCCCATCTCGGCGGCGCGCAGCGCCATCGCAGCGGCCGTCGTCGTCTTGCCGACACCACCGGCGCCGCAGCACACGATGACCCGGTTGCTGGTATCGCCGAGGACGGCGCCCAGATCGAGGGCGGCAGGAGAAGTGCTCATATCAGCTGTTCCTTCGGCTCTTCGAGCGAGCGCTCATCGCACTCCTTGGGCGGCAAGTGCTTCGGCCAGTTCATAGAGGCTGCCCAGATCGACACCGTCGGCGATGGCCGGCAGCTGCAGTCGGGACACGTCGAGCTCTTCGAGCAACTCCGCACTCTCGGCGCGGGCGGCGATCCGGGTGGCGTGCTGGATGGACTCGGTCAGCAAGCCCGCGAAATCGTCGTCGGCCAAGGTGATTCCGGCGGAATCCAGATCCGCCCGGATGGTCTCGGCGTCGAGATCTCCCTCGGCCGCCCTGGTGAGGTCGTCCTGGGACAGATACGACGGGATGTTGCGGTTGACGATGACGCTGCCGATCGGCAGCTCGAGCTCCCGCAGTTCGGCGATCGCCTCGATGGTCTCCTGGACCGGCAGCGCCTCCAGCAGGGTCACCAGATGGATCGCGGTCAGATCGGAATGCAGGATCTTGACAACGCCTTCCGCCTGGGAGTGCACCGGTCCGCCCTTGGCCAGTTCGGACACCGCCTTGGTGACATCGAGGAATCGGGAGATGCGTCCGGTCGGTGGCGCGTCGACCACGATCGCGTCATAGGCGCTCTGGCCGGATTTGGCCGTCTTGGCCGGATTGTCGGAGCGGACGACGAGCTCCTTGATCTTTCCGGTCAGCAGCACATCACGCAGGCCGGGGGCGATCGTGGTGGCGAACTCGACGGCCCCGATTCGGCGCATCGCGCGGCCGGCGATGCCCAGGTTGTAGAACATGTCGAGGTACTCGAGGAACGCGGCCTCGGTGTCGATGGCCAGGGCGTTGACCTGGCCGCCGCCCTCGGCGGTCGCGATCTTGACCTCCTCATAGGGCAGCGGCGGCACGTCGAAGAGTTGGGCGATGCCCTGGCGTCCCTCGACCTCCACCAACAACACCTTGCGGCCTCCGGCGGCCAGCGAGAGCGCCAGCGCCGCGGCGATGGTCGACTTGCCGGTACCACCTTTACCGGTGACGAAGTGCAGACGGGCCTTCGTCAGGCGGGACGGCCAGCCGACCGGCCTGCGGTCGTCGGATGCATGTTCCACGCCTGCATGCTATCCATCACGGGAGCCTCGGCGGATAAGCTCTGCGTCATGACTGAAGTGAGCCGTTGGGAGTACGCCACCGTGCCGTTGCTGACGCACGCCACCAAACAGATTCTCGACCAGTGGGGCTCGGACGGCTGGGAGCTGGTGTCGGTGCTTCCCGGTCCGACCGGTGAGCAGCACGTCGCGTACCTCAAGCGGCCGAAGTGAGCCATTCGCAGCGACTCGCCGAGCTCGGTATCGAGCTGCCCGAGGTCGTGGCACCGCTGGCGGCCTACGTGCCCGCGGTGCGCACCGGCAATCTGGTCTACACCTCCGGGCAGCTGCCGATCCGTGACGGCGTCCTGCAGGCCACCGGCAAGGTCGGCGCTGAGGTCAGCGCCGAGGACGCCAAGGAACTGGCCCGGCTCTGCGGATTGAACGCGCTGGCCGCGGTGCACGCGCTGGTGGGCATCGACGCGGTGGTGCGGGTGGTCAAGGTGGTCGGATTCGTCGCGTCGGCCAAGGATTTCGACGGACAGCCCGGTGTCATCAACGGCGCCTCCGAACTGTTCGGTGAGGTGTTCGGGGACAGCGGCGCGCATGCACGCTCGGCGGTCGGGGTGTCGGAACTGCCGCGCAACTCACCGGTCGAGGTCGAGATCATCGTCGAGGTCGCGTAAGCGGCCGAGCATGACTGAGAGGTCGCGTAAGCGGCCGAGCATGAGTGAGAGGTCGCGTCGTTGCAGCATCCCGCGTACGGCGAGCTGAGGCCGGTCTGGCAGACCGACACCGTGTCGGCCTCGGTACTGCTGTGCAACAACCCCGGGATGATGACGCTGGAGGGCACCAACACCTGGGTGCTGAGCGGGCCGGGCAGCGACGAGCTGGTGATCGTCGACCCGGGACCCGATGACGACGAGCACATCGACCGGATCGCCGCGCTCGGCACGATCTCGCTGGTGCTCATCAGTCACAAGCACGGCGACCACACCGACGGCATCGACAAGCTGGTCGACCGCACCGGCGCGGTGGTTCGCGCCATCGGCAGTGGGTTCCTGCGGGGACTCGGCGGACCGCTGACCGACGGCGAGGTCATCGACGCGGCGGGGACGCGCATCACCGTGCTGGCGACACCGGGACACACCAGCGATTCGCTGTCATTCCTCGTCGAGGGCGCGGTGCTGACAGCCGACACCGTGCTGGGCCGCGGCACCACCGTCATCGACGACGAGGACGGCAGCCTTGGCGCGTATCTGGATTCGCTGCGCCGGCTGCAGGGACTGGGTCAGCTGCGGGTGCTGCCCGGACACGGCCCCGATCTGGCGGACCTGGCCGAGGTGTCGGCGCAGTATCTGGCGCACCGGCACGACCGACTCGACCAGGTCCGGGCGGCCTTGCGCGAGCTGGGGGAGGACGCCACGGCCAAGCAGATCGTCGCGCATGTCTACACCGATGTGGACGAGAAGCTGTGGCCCGCCGCGGAGAAGTCGACGCAGGCGCAGCTGGACTACCTCAGAAACTGATTTCGGCGCGGAAACGCTCGCTGAGCGAACGAAACCGCGCCGAAATCGGGTGAAGAACTATCGCGCGCGCCGAGCCAACCGCTCCGAGTCGCTGATCAGCACGCTCTTGCCCTCCAGCCGGATCCACCCGCGGTGGGCGAAATCGGCGAGGGCCTTGTTCACGGTCTCGCGGGAGGCGCCGACGAGCTGGGCGATCTCCTCCTGGGTGAGGTCGTGGGTGACGCGCAGGGCGCCACCTTCCTGGGTGCCGAAGCGCTGGGCCAGCTGCAGCAGCTGCTTGGCCACCCGGCCGGGCACATCGGTGAAGATCAGGTCGGCGAGGTTGTTGTTGGTGCGCCGCAGGCGGCGGGCCAACACGCGCAACAGCTGCTCGGCGATCTCGGGACGGTCGGCGATCCAGGCGCGCAGCGCCTCACGGTCCATCGACACCGCGCGCACCTCGGTGATGGTGGTGGCGCTGGAGGTCCGGGGGCCCGGGTCGAAGATCGACAGCTCGCCGAACATGTCCGACGGGCCCATGATCGTCAGCAGGTTCTCCCGGCCATCGGGGGAACGTCGGCCGATCTTCACCTTGCCGGAGGTGATGATGTAAAGCCGGTCACCGGGCTCGCCCTCGGCGAACACCGTATGTCCGCGCGGAAAGTCGACGGGCTGCAGCTGTTTGGTCAGCGCAGCGACCGCGGTGGGTTCTACCCCTTGGAAGATTCCGGCCCTGGCCAGGATCTCGTCCACGTTGCCCCTCTTAAGCTCATCCAGTGATATGACATGCACAGGCCAACCGACTAGCTGGTTAGCGCATTCAGTCTAGTGGTTGGCATGTCGGCGACGAGCCAACGCTACACACGATTGGCCTGGCGGGTCGCCGGAAACTGCGGATTGGCCCGCCGCGCAGGTGCGGGGCGAGTCGGCAATCCGGCGTATTCCAGCGGCACCTGCCGGATCGGTTGGGTGCGCTCGCGAACGTCGCTGCGGCGAACCGCCGCGGTATCGCGCTCGAGGCCCGACTCCAGTCGCTCGAGCCCGAAGGTCGCCAGCATGAGCAACCCCGGGATGAAGCACACCAGCAACCACGACACATCGAAGAGTAAACACGCTGAACATCTCGGTGGGATCACGTTTTGTCACCGGTCGGCACCGGCCCGTCAGGGCTCGTCAGAGGCACCGTCAGTACCCTTGTCCGGGTGACCGCCAGCACCGCCCGGAGCAAATCGCAGGCCGCCTGGGATCGAGAGACCCACCTCGGCCTGGTGCGCCGCGCACGCCGGATGAACCGAACGCTGGCGGTGGCCTTCCCGCACGTCTACTGCGAGCTGGACTTCACCAACCCGTTGGAACTCACGGTCGCCACCATCCTCTCCGCGCAGTGCACCGACAAGCGGGTCAACCTGACCACCGCGGCGTTGTTCGCGCGGTACCGCAGCGCGCTGGACTACGCGCAGGCCGACCGCGCCGAGCTCGAGGAACTGATCCGGCCGACCGGGTTCTACCGGAACAAGGCCACCTCGCTGATCAATCTGGGCACCGAGCTGGAGGCGCGTTTCGACGGTGAGGTGCCGCGCACGCTGGAGGAACTGGTCACGCTGCCGGGTATCGGGCGCAAGACCGCCAATGTGGTGCTCGGCAACGCGTTCGATATCCCCGGGATCACGGTCGACACCCATTTCGGGCGGTTGGTGCGGCGCTGGCGCTGGACCGCCGAGGAAGATCCGGTGAAGGTCGAGCACGCCGTCGGCGAGCTGATCGAACGGCGCGAGTGGACCCTGCTCAGCCACCGGGTGATCTTTCACGGTCGCCGCGTGTGCCACGCGAGACGGCCCGCATGCGGGGTGTGCGTGCTGGCCAAGGACTGTCCTTCCTATGGCGCGGGCCCGACCGACAAGGCGACCGCGGCGGCCCTGGTGAAGGGACCGGAAACCGACCATCTGCTGGCACTGGCCGGGTTGTGAGCCGTTCGGCACGGTGGACCGTCGCGGTCCTGATCGTCTTCGTCGCCCTCGGCTACGCGCTGTGGCGGGAGCTGGGCGTCACCGAACCCGATCCCACCGGATCCGTCGCATCCCAGGCCCCCGCCGCGCGTGATCACCGGGCCGCCGACACCCCGGAGGCGCTGGCCGGGCCCCGGCAGCGGGCGGATCTGCCGCCCTGCCCGGCAGGTACCGGGGACGGACCCGAGCCGCTGCGCGGGATCACCCTGGAATGCGCGGGTGACGGCACATCCGTCGATGTCGCGGCGGCGCTGGCCGGCCGTCCGGTGGTGCTCAATCTGTGGGCCTACTGGTGCGGCCCGTGCGCCGACGAACTGCCCGCATTGCAGGAGTATCAACGCCGGATGGGTGAGCGGGTGATGGTGGTGACGGTGCATCAGGACGAGAACGAATCCGCCGGTCTGCTGCGGTTGGCCGAGCTCGGGGTGCGGTTGCCGACGCTGCAGGACGGCCGCCGGTTGGTCGCCGCGGCGCTCAAGGTGCCCAACGTGATGCCTGCCACCGTGGTGCTGCGCACGGACGGTAGCGTGGCCGAAATTCTGCCGCGACCGTTCGCCGATGCCGACGAGATCGCCGCGGCGGTGAATCCGTTGATAGGGGTGCCCGTTGGTTGAGCTCTCCCCGGACGCCGCGCCGGGCTGGCTACGTCCGTTGCTCGACAACGTCGCCGCCGTGCCCGACGCCTACCGAAACCGCACACCCGCCGACGTGCTGGCCGCGATCAACACCGCCAATGCCGCGGCGACGCGGGCCGGGACCAAACGCGACGCCGCCGTGCTCGTGCTGTTCTCCGGACCCGCCGATGCGCCGCGTGGCGATCTCGGCGGCCCGCCGCGTGGCGATCTCGGCGGCCCGCCGCGTGGCGATATCGGCGGCCCGCCGCCGGAAACCGACCTCTTGGTCACCGTCCGCGCATCCTCGCTGCGCAACCATTCCGGGCAGGCCGCTTTCCCCGGCGGCGTGTCCGACCCCGAGGACGACGGCCCGGTGGCCACCGCGCTGCGCGAGGCCCGTGAGGAGACCGGGGTGGACACCACCCGGCTGACGCCGCTGGCCGTCCTGGATCGGATGTTCATTCCCCCGACGGGCTTTCATGTGGTGCCGGTGCTGGCGTACTCACCTGACCCCGGTCCGGTCCGCGTTGTCGATCCGGCCGAGGCCGCCATCGTGGCGCGGGTTCCGCTGCGGGCGTTCATCAATCCGGAGAACCGGTTGATGGTCTACCGCCAGGCCAATACCAGCCGTTTCGCCGGACCTGCCTTCCTGCTCAACCAGATGCTGGTGTGGGGCTTCACCGGCCAGGTGATCTCGGCATTGCTGGACGTCGCGGGGTGGGCACAACCGTGGAATACCGACGACGTGCGCGAACTGGAGGAGGCAATGGCCGAGGTGTCGTCGCCAAGCCAGTACGGTGAAGCCCAACGATGACTCCCGCACAGTGGCTTGACCTCGCAATCCTTGCCGTCGCCTTCGTGGCCGCGGTGTCCGGCTGGCGCTCCGGCGCGCTCGGATCGCTGTTGTCCTTCATCGGCGTCGTCCTGGGCGCGGTCGCCGGTGTGTTGTTGGCACCTCATCTGGTCGGCAACATCGACGGGCCCCGCACCAAGCTGTTCGCCACCCTCTTCCTGATCCTGGCGCTGGTCGTGATCGGCGAGATCGCCGGTGTGGTGCTCGGCAGGGCCGTGCGTGGTGCATTGCGCAATCCGGTGCTGCGCGTCGTCGACTCGATCATCGGGTCGGCGTTGCAGTTGGTGACGGTGCTGATCGCGGCGTGGTTGCTGGCCTCGCCGCTGACCAGCCAGCCCACCCTGGCCGGCGCGGTGCGCGGTTCCAAGGTGCTCACCGAGGTCAACAACCTGGCGCCGGAATGGCTGCAGAAGGTGCCTGCCCGGTTGGCCGGATTACTGGACACCTCGGGTCTTCCGGCGGTGCTCGAGCCGTTCAGCCGCACCCCGGTCGTCGCGGTCGACGCACCTGATGCGGCGTTGGCGACCTCGCCGGTGGTGCAGTCCGTCCGCGGCAGTGTGGTCAAGATCCGCGGTGTCGCGCCCAGCTGCCAGAAGGTGTTGGAGGGCAGCGGATTCGTCATCGCGCCCAACCGGGTGATGTCCAATGCCCACGTGGTCGCCGGCGCCGAGACGGTCACCGTCGAGGTCAACGGTGAGACCTACGACGCCACCGTGGTCTCCTACAACCCGAACCAGGACATCTCGATCCTCGCGGTGCCGGAGCTGCCGTCGGTGCCGTTGGTCTTCGACGATTCCGAGGCCGCGCCGAGCACCGATGCCATCGTCATGGGGTATCCCGGCGGCGGCGATTTCACGGCAACCCCGGCGCGGGTGCGCGAGACGATCGAACTCAACGGTCCCGACATCTACAACTCGACGACGGTGAACCGGACGGTGTACACCATCCGCGGCACGGTGAAGCAGGGCAATTCGGGTGGTCCGATGGTCGACAAGGACGGCAAGGTCCTCGGCGTCGTCTTCGGTGCGGCTGTCGATGACGCCGACACCGGTTTCGTGCTGACCGCCGAGCAGGTGCTGCCGCAGCGCATGCAGGTGGGTAACACCGCGCCGGTGCCGACCGGCGTCTGCATCGGTCAGGCCGGGTAGACCGCGGCCAGGAAGTCGGCGAGCGCGGTGTTGACCACCCCCGGGTTCTCCTCGTGTGCGAAATGCCCTGCGCCGTCGACGTGTTCGAATCGGCCATCGGGTGCATACGGCCGCGACCGGCGCACCGGATCTGCCAGGACGTAGGGGTCGGCCGAGCCGCGCAGATGCAGCAGCGGGATATCTATCGGCTGGGCCATCGAGCGCATGAACCTGCGGCCCTCGCCGCGGATCTGGCTGCGCATCGCCCAGCGTTGATACTCCAGGGTCGAATGGACCGCTCCCGGGATCTGGATCGCCTGCCGCAGATGGCGCATGGTCACGGCGAAGTCCTCGGTGGCGACCCAGCCGTGACCGGCGCGGTCGCGGATGATCCGTTCCAGCTCGACGGCGTTGTGCCGGGTGAGCTTGTGTTCGGGCCAGCGCGGCAGCTGATAGCGCAGCAGCCAGGGCAGCAGCGCGCGGCGCTGGGCGGCGTCGGCCACCACCGACGAGCGCAGCGCGACGGGGTGCGGTGAGCTGATCAGGGCGACGGCGTCGACCATCCGCGGGTGCAACAGGGCCGTCGCCCAACAGACCAGGCCGCCGTCGGCATGTCCGACTAGGGTGGCCGAGTTGTGGCCGAGTGCGCGGATCAGACCCGCGGTGTCCCCGGCCAGTGTCCAGCCGTCGTAACCGCGCGGCGGCTTGTCGCTGTCGCCGTAACCACGCAGGTCGACCGCGACGACCCGATGGTCGGTCCGAGCGTGCAGCTGGTGACGCCACGACCACCAGAACGAGCCGAAACCGTGCAACAGGATGACAAGTGGGCGATCGGCCCGCCCGCGGCCTTCGGTCTCGGGGGATTCCTCGGCCTCTACGACGTGGAACCGAATACCGTTGGCGTGGACCTGAAAATGGCGCCAGGGCCCATCGATGCGCACCACCGACGGGTCCGGCCGCGCCTGCATGGCGAAGCGGCTACCAGCCGGAGGGGTCGGTGGTGATGGCCGGCTTGGCGGCCTCGGCGGGCTTGTCCGCGCCCGGCGTCAGCGCCTCCTTGGTCTCCTTGACCGAGGCGATGGTTTCGCGCGGCCCGCGGATGCGCCGCACCTTCAGATAGCCGAGCAGCGCCAGCGCGATGGTGACCAGCACCATCACGCCGAACACGATCAGGAACGCGGCCCAGCGCCACAGCCAGGTATCCAGCAGCTCGGCGATGAAGAAAAAGAGGAAGAAGGTCGAGTAGAACAGCACGACCAGGGCCGCGATGAAGAACAGGCTGCCGGTCAGGCCCTTCTTCACATCGCGGGTGATCTCGGCCTTGGCGAGCTCCACCTCGGCGCGCACCAGGGTGGACACCTGTGCGGTCGCATCCTTGACCAGATCTCCGATGGAGGGGTCGGCCTTGGGGGCGTGCGGGTCGACGAGCGGAATCGACGTCACAGTGGCAGGTACGCCGTTCTTGCGGTCGCTGGTGCTCATAGGAGGCTATGTTGCCATGTTCTGAGGCGAGCGAAGCGACGGGGAGAGATCTCAGGGCGAGCGAAGCGACGGGGAGAGGGCTCCAGTCCGAGGAGGTGGCGGCTCCGCCACATAGAATGGCGCCCAGCCGAGGAACGGGGAGATGTTGAGACACCGCTGGCAGTCCATTGCGCGCACTGTTTCGCTTGCGGTCCTGGCGCCCCTGGCGGTCGCGCTGAGCCCGGTCGCCCACGCCGACGGCCCGGTTCCGCTCGGCGGCGGATCGGGGATCGTCATCGACGGTCACGCCTACTGCACACTCACCGCCATCGGCCACGACTCCGCGGGCAAGTTGATCGGGTTCACCTCGGCGCACTGCGGCGGGCCGGGCGCGGTGGTCGCCGCCGAAGGCGTGCCGACGGCGGGAACGCTCGGCGTCATGGTCGCCGGTAACGACAACCTGGACTATGCGGTCATCGAATTCGACCCGCAGCGGGTGCAACCGGTGAACACGGTCAAGGGATTCCGGATCGACGGACTGGGACCGGACCCGTCGTTCGGTGAAGTGGCCTGCAAGCTGGGTCGCACGACCGGCTACTCGTGCGGTGTGACATGGGGTCCCGGTCAGGATCCGGGCACCATCCTCAACCAGGTCTGCGGCCAGCCCGGCGATTCCGGGGCGCCGGTGACGGTCAACAACAGGCTGGTCGGCATGATCCACGGCGCGTTCACCGAGGATCTACCGACGTGCGTGACGCAGTACATCCCGCTGCACACCCCGGCGGTCACCATGTCGATGTCCTCGGTGCTCACCGATATCACCGCCAAGAATCGGCCAGGCGCCGGCTTCGTGCCGATCGCCTGACCGATTGCCGGCGGCTACTTGCTGGCGCGGATCGCCTCGAAGACGCTGGGGTCCACCAGGGTCGAGGTGTCACCGAGTTCGCGGCCCTCGGCCACATCGCGCAGCAGTCGGCGCATGATCTTGCCGCTACGGGTCTTGGGAAGCTCCGGGACGACGTGGATCTCCCGTGGCTTGGCGATCGGGGAGATCTCCTTGGAGACTTCGGCGCGCAGCTCGTCGACCATCTGCTCGTGGGACAGTTCGGCGGCGTGGCTCTTGAGGATGACGAACGCGCAGATGCCCTGGCCGGTGTGCTCGTCGGTGGCACCGACGACGGCGGCCTCGGCCACCCCGGCGTGCCCGACGAGTGCGGACTCCACCTCGGCGGTCGAGATGCGGTGTCCGGACACGTTCATCACGTCGTCGATGCGGCCCAGCACCCAGATCTCACCGTCGCTGCCGTAGCGCGCGCCGTCACCGGCGAAGTACCAGCCCTGCTCGGCGAAGCGCGACCAGTACGTTTCCTTGAACCGTTCGTCGTCGCCCCAGATGCCGCGCAGCATCGACGGCCACGGCTTGTCCAGCACCAGGTATCCGGTGGTCTGCTCGGCCCCGTCGACGGCGCGGGCGAGATCGTTGCCGTCGTCGTCGACGATCTTGGCCGAGATGCCGGGCAGCGGTGTCATGGCCGAACCGGGCTTGCAGTGGGTGACCCCGGGCAGCGGGGAGATCATGATCGCCCCGGTCTCGGTCTGCCACCAGGTGTCCACGATCGGGGTCTTGTCGGCGCCGAACACCAGCCGGTACCACCGCCACGCCTCGGGGTTGATCGGTTCACCCACCGAGCCCAGCAGACGGATGCTGGACAGGTCGTGTTCGAAGGCGAGCTCGCGGCCCCACTTCATGAAGGTGCGGACCACCGTGGGGGCGGTGTAATAGATGGATACGCCGTACTTTTCGATGACCTGGAAGTGCCGGTGCTCGTCCGGGGAGGCCGGGGTGCCCTCGTAGACCACCTGCGTGGCTCCGTTGGACAGCGGTCCGTACACGATGTAGGTGTGGCCGGTCACCCAGCCGATATCGGCTGTGCACCAATAGACGTCGGTCTCGGGCTTGAGGTCGAAGACGACCGAGTGCGTGTAGGACGCCTGGGTCAGGTACCCGCCCGAGGTGTGCACGATGCCCTTGGGCTTGCCGGTGGTCCCGGAGGTGTACAGCAGGAACAGCGGGTGCTCGGAGTCGAAGGACTCGTGGGCGTGCTCGACCGATGCCTTGGGCACCGTCTCGTCCCACCACAGGTCGCGACCCTGGGTCCACGGCACGTCGATCCCGGTGCGGCGCACCACGAGAACATGCTCGACGGGGCTGTCGGAGCCGAGGCCTTCCAATGCCTCGTCGACACCCGTCTTCAGCGGTGCGGCCTTGCCCCGGCGGTACTGGCCGTCGGAGGTGATGACGATCTTGGCCTGGGCATCCTCGATGCGGGCCTTGAGCGCGGAGGCGGAGAAGCCGGCGAACACGACCGAATGCATCGCGCCCAGCCGTGCGCAGGCCAGCATCGCGATGATCGCCTCGGGCACCATCGGCATGTAGATGGCCACCCGGTCGCCTGCGGTCAGGCCGAGTTCGGCGAGCGTGTTGGCGGCCTGGTTGACCTCGTCCTGGAGCTGGGCGTAGGTGATGGTGCGGGCGTCGCCGACGGGCTCGCCCTCCCAGTGGATGGCGACCCGGTCACCATTGCCGGCCTCGACGTGGCGGTCCACACAGTTGTAGGCGACGTTGAGCTTGCCGCCGACGAACCACTTTGCGAACGGCGCGTTCGACCAGTCCAGCACCTCGGTGAACGGGGTGCCCCAGGACAGTCGGTCGGCCTGGGTGGCCCAGAACGCCAGTCGGTCGGCCTCGGCCTGATCGTAGAGATCGCTCGTGGCGTTGGCATTGGCCGCGAACTCGGCGGGCGGGGGATAGGCTGAGGGCACGCCGGTCTGCGTCGCTGTCGTCTCGCTCATGGGTGTGAGCGTAGTCACCGAAGGTTGCAGCGGCGTTGGAGCGTCACAAGATGCGCTGCGGACGGCTGCCGAACTGCGCCGAACGTCGGGGATTGCAGGCTCAGCGGTCGGCTAGCGTTGTCCGGATGACCGACGAGCGCTCGCGCAAGGAGCCGAACAACACCGATCCGCTCGCCCCGCTGGTGGCTCTGGAAGGAGTGGCCGCCGCCGGTGACGAGGCGCGCGAGGCGCTTGGCCGGGCCCATCGGCACCGCACCAATCTGCGGGGCTGGCCGGCGACCGCGGCGGAGGCGGCCCTGCGCGCGGCGCGCGCGAGCTCGGTGCTCGACGGCGGCTCACTGAATCTGTCCGAGTCCGGCGAACCCGATGCGGTGTTGGCCGGGGCATTGCGGGTGTCCGAGGCGTTGGAGGGCGGCGCGACCGCGTTGACGCAGGTGTGGCAGCGGGCGCCGCTGCAGGCGTTGGCCCGGTTGCACTCGCTGGCGGCGGCGGACCTGGTCGACGACGACCGGTTGGGTAGGCCGCGCTCGGCGCCCGAGGTGGGTCCACGGCTGGAGATGCTGGCCGAACTGGTCACCGGCGGCACATCGGTGCCCGCCTTCGTGCTGGCCGCCGTCGCGCATGGTGAACTGTTGACCCTGGAGCCCTTCGGTTCGGCCGACGGTGTGGTGGCGCGCGCGGTGTCGCGACTGATCACGATGTCCAGCGGGCTGGATCCGCACGGACTCGGGGTGCCGGAGATGTTCTGGATGAAGCAGTCCGGGAACTACCGGGCCGCCGCGCGTGGATTCGCCTCGGGCACGCCGAACGGATTGGGTGCCTGGCTGGTGTTGAGCAGTCAGGCGCTGCACGCCGGAGCGCGGGAGGCACTGTCGATTGCGGAATCCGCGCGCGACCGACCCAGCAAATGAAGCGGGCGACGCTCCGTGACCCACTTGCGTCGGTCACGGCTCGTCGCCCGCTAGCACGGATTCCCGGTTACCAAGCGTGCTGAGGTGGGTTGTGTGGGTGGCCTCGGCGTTCTCACGTTGCGCTATGGGCGCAACCCCACCCAAGGGGTTGTCGCGTCATTCGCTTTTCGTGATTCCGCAGGCCCACAACGCTTCTGCCTGTATCGCGGCTTGAGCTCCGCGTGGGTTCCGGTGATCCGTGCTAGGAGTTTCGACTCGGGAGATCACCCCTTCTCTTCCGGTGTGGCCTTGGCCTTGTCGAGCTCCGTGCACTCCTTTGTACTCCGTGACCGCGGTCACATCAAGTATCAAACGGGGGTGAATCTCGATCGTTATGAGGACGCTCTCAGCTACCGACGGGTAACGGTGGCCGGCAACAACTTCCGGAGCAGTGTGTAGGTGAGTGCACCGCCTGCGAGCGCGCTCAGCCCCACCGCGAGGGTGGTCGCCACGGCTGCGCCGGAGGGTGCCGGGAGTCGGTCGCGCAGCGATACCGGCCGGGTGAAGGCCAGTACCGGCCAACCGCGCTGGCCGGCCTCCTTGCGCAGGGAGCGATCGGGATTGACGACCGAGGGATGTCCGACTGCCTCGAGCATCGGCAGGTCGGTGATCGAGTCCGAGTAGGCGTAGCAGTGCTCCAGCGCGTAGCCCTCGCGCGCGGCCAGTTCCCGGATGGCCTCGACCTTGCCCTCGCCGTAGCAGTAGAAGGCCACCTCTCCGGTGTACTTGCCGTCCTCGACGACCATGCGGGTGGCCATGGCGTGGGTTGCGCCGAGGGCGGCGGCGATCGGCGCGACGATCTCTTCGCCGGATGCCGACACCACGACGACATCGCGCCCGCAGAGCTTGTGGTCGGCGATCAGGTTGGCCGCCTCGTCGAAGACCAACGGGTCGACGATCCCATGCAGGGTTTCGCCGACCACGGATCGCACCTGATCCACGTCCCAGCCGCTGCACATATCGGTGAGGTAGGTGCGCATCCGGTCCATCTGGTCATGGTCGGCGCCGGACATGAGGAACAGGAACTGGGCGTACGAGGATTTCAGTACCGCACGTCTGTTCAAAAGTCCCTGGTCGAAAAAAGGTTTGCTGAATGCCAAGGTGCTGGATTTCGCGATGACCGTCTTGTCGAGGTCGAAGAACGCCGCGGTGCGAACTGGCTGACCGCCCTGTACTGGGGGATCGGGCGCGGTGGCAAAATCAGCAGAACCATCGGGTACCGTCACAGGTCACAGCATAGGCGCCCGCGGCGCGGCAGTACTTTCCCAATGCTGGGAAAGTGACAGCTCACGACACCTGTCGCAATCTGCAGGATTTTCGACACAACCTGCGAATTCGGTCGTCCGCTACTTGCACTGCGCGGCGAATCCGTGTGTATAGTGGCAATCACTCGGCCTTAGCCGAGTGTGGATCAGCCCGACCCCCCGGGGCTGATACACGACGACCTCCGCCTCCTCCCCCCCTGGCGGGGGTCGTCCCTTTTTCCGGACTTTTTCCGTCCTCTCCTCGGCGCCGAAACCTCCTGCGAGGTTGCGGAACGCCGTTTTCAGTCTTTTGGTCTATCCACAATCGCCGGTTCATCCACAGATGTGCGTGTGGCACTGGTGCGGTGCGGGTGCGTCCTCACAGGCTGGTGGGGTGACGTCGAACCCAACCCTGCTGGCCGTGGTCGAGCGCGGCTCCCTGCGCGAGGAGATCGACCGCGTGGCCGCTGCCGCCGGCCTGCCGGTGGTGCATGCCGAACGTCCGTCGGGGCGGGCGGCCTGGCTCGGCGCGCGCGCCGTCGTTCTCGACGCCGGGTCCGCACATCGCCTCGCGGAGTTGGATCTGCCGCGACGGGATCGCGTGCTGCTGGTCGGTGAGAACGATGCCGGGGTGTGGGAGTGGCGAGGCGCGGCAGCCGTTGGCGCACAACACTTCTTCAAGCTGCCCGACCAAGACGAGGACCTTGTCGGCGCCTTCGGTGCGGCGGCCGCCGACCCCGGCCCGGGCGGTCGCGACGGCGGTGTCCTCGCTGTCATCGGTGGGTGCGGCGGAGCGGGCGCATCACTGTTCGCCACTGCCGTGGCGCAGTCGGCGGATTCGGCACTGCTCGTCGACGCGGATCCGTGGGGCGGAGGCATAGACCTTGCGATGGGCACCGAGGGCGTGCCCGGTCTGCGCTGGCCGGATCTCGCGGTGCGGGCGGGCAGGCTGAGTTTCGACGCGCTGCGCGGGGCGTTGCCGACGTCGCGCACGGTGACGGTGTTGTCCGGCGGACGCAGCGGTGGGGAGATCGCGGCGGGGCCGATATCGGCGGTCGTCGACGCCGGTCGCCGCGCGGGGGTCACGGTGGTCTGTGACATCCCCCGCCGAGCTACGCCGGTGACCGAAACAGTGCTCTGCACGGCGGATCTGGTGGTCGTGATCGCACCCGCCGATGTGCGCGCGGCGGCCGCCGCCGGCGCGCTCACCCGGTGGGCGAGGGAGATCAATCCGAATCTGGGTCTGGTGGTGCGCGGGCCGGCACCCGGTGGGCTGCGGGCTGCGGACCTGGCCGACGGTATCGGTCTTCCGCTGCTTGCGGCGATGCGTCCGCAGCCCGGACTGTCCGGCGCGCTGGAGCGCGGTGGGCTCCGGCTCGCCGCTCGGTCGCCGTTGGCCCTCGCCGCCGCGCGGGTGTTGCAGGTGCTGCGCAGACAACCGGTGGGGGCAGGGTTATGAGCGACCCTTGCGAGGACACCGCATGAGCGAGTTGATCGAGCGGGTGCGGGAACGCCTAGCCCATGACGGGGCCGCGTTGCGACCGGCGGTGGTCGCCGACGCCATCCGCGCGGAATCCGGTGGCCTGCTCGGTGACACCGAAGTACTCAGCAGCATGCGCAGTTTGGCCACCGAGCTGACCGGCGCCGGCCTGCTCGATCCGTTGTTGCGTGCCTCGGGTACCACCGATGTCCTTGTCACGGCGCCCGACGCGGTCTGGGTGGACGATGGTAACGGGTTGCGGCGCAGCGGCATCCGCTTTCCCGATGAGGACGCGGTGCGCAGGCTCGCGCAGCGTCTCGCCCTGGCCGCCGGACGCAGACTCGACGACAGCCAACCCTGGGTCGATGGTCATTTGAGCTGTATGGGGGTCGATCCCGTCCGGTTGCACGCGGTGCTGCCGCCCGTGGCGGCCGCGGGGACCTGCATCTCGCTGCGGGTGCTCCGACCGGCCCGCCAGGATCTGGCTGCGCTGATCGCCGCCGGAGCGATCGCCGAGCCCGCCGCGGACCTGTTGGCCGGGATCATCGCGGCCCGCCTGGCCTTCCTGGTCTGTGGGGGGACCGGCGCAGGGAAGACCACGCTGCTGTCGGCGCTGCTGGGAACGGTGGCCGACACCGAACGTCTGGTCTGCGTGGAGGACGCGGCCGAACTCGCGCCCCAACACCCGCACGTGGTGAAGCTGGTCGCCCGCGGCCCCAACGTCGAGGGCGTGGGTGCGGTGACGGTACGTGACCTTGTTCGTCAGGCACTGCGGATGCGGCCGGACCGGATCGTGGTCGGCGAGGTGCGCGGCGCCGAGGTGGTGGACCTGTTGACCGCGCTGAACACCGGTCACGATGGAGGCGCGGGCACCGTGCACGCCAACAGCGCCGCCGAGGTGCCCGCGCGGCTGGAGGCGTTGGCCGGGCTCGGTGGACTGGACCGCACCGCGCTGCACAGCCAGCTGGCCGCCGCGATCCAGGTGGTCGTGCACGTCGGGCGCGACCGCGACGGGATCCGGCGGGTGCGCGAGATCGCGGTCGTCGAACGCGATCACGATGGCTGGGTCGGCGCGCGCACCGCCTGGCAACTGCGACACGGGTTCGGCGACGGTATCGACGCGCTGCGCCACCGGCTCGATGATGCGGGCATCCGATGACGGTGGCGGTGATGCTGTTGGCGGCGGCGCTGCTCGTCTTGCCGGCGCCGGCCGGTCATCGACTCGGGCCTCGGACGAGACCTCGTCGACGGCGGCAGATCTCGCCGGCGTGGCTGGGTGCGCCCGCAACCGTGCTCGCGATGCTCTGGTGGGAGCCGACGGGCGTTCTGGCCTGTCTGCTGGTGGCGGCCACGGTGGCTCACCGTCGTCGACGCGCGGCGCGCCGCCGGTCGGCCGTCTCGGAGGCGCTGCAATTGCGCGATGCGCTGGACATCCTGGTCGGAGAGCTCAGGGTCGGCGCGCACCCCGTGGCCGCGCTCACCGCGGCGGCCGGTGAGGTCGGTGGTCAGGTCGGGGACCGCCTGAGGACCGTCTCGGCGCACGGGCGTCTTGGCGCCGATATCGCCATCGGGTTGAGTTCGGTGGCCGCGACCTCCGCCATCCCCGCGCAATGGCGACGGCTGGCGCTCTGCTGGCAGCTGGCACACCATCACGGCCTTGCGATCGCCACGCTGCTTCGCGCCGCGCAGCACGACATCGTCGAGCGCGACAGGTTCCGGCTGCGGCTTGACGCCGGACTGGCCGGACCCCGCACCACCGCCGCGGTGCTGGCCGGGATGCCGGTGCTGGGAATCCTGCTGGGACAGCTGATCGGAGCCGAGCCCGTGCGGTTCCTGGTCGCCGGCGGGCCCGGTGGGGTCATCCTGCTGATCGGAGTGGCACTGTCCTGCCTGGGGCTCTACTGGTCGGACCGCATCATCACGGCGGTGGGGTCATGAGCGTGGCCGCGGTGCTGCTCGCGGCGGCGGTGCTGATCGGAGCCGGACCCGCACACAGAATACGGGCACCGATGCGGTGCGTGCCGGAGCTGCCCGATGATCCGCTGGCCGCGGCATCGTGTCTGGACGTCCTGGCAGCCTGCCTTTCGGCGGGTATGGCGACCGCGACCGCCGCTGCGGCGGCCGCACCGCTGGCACCGGTTCTGCTGCGTGCTCAGCTGATACGCGCGGCCGACCTACTCGTCCTTGGCGCGGGTTCGGAGCGAGCCTGGGCAGACCCCGGTGGTACCGCCGACCCGCACGGGGCGGTGCTGGCCAGGCTG
The DNA here is from genome assembly GCF_006715585.1 of Arthrobacter sp. SLBN-53. Lineage (NCBI taxonomy): Bacteria > Bacillati > Actinomycetota > Actinomycetes > Micrococcales > Micrococcaceae > Arthrobacter > Arthrobacter sp. SLBN-53. The sequence continues at coordinate 2,315,188 of NZ_VFNN01000001.1, read as the reverse complement.
GCTCGCCGCTCGGCGGTATCGGGTGCGGCACTGGCCGACGGTATCGCCGAACTGGCCGACCAGGTGCGCATCGACGCGGGTTCGGCCGCCGATGCCGCCGCCGAGCGCGCATCGGTGTTGATTGCGGGACCGCTCGGGCTGTGCTATCTGCCCGCCTTCGTCTGCCTGGGAATCGTCCCGGTGGTCGCCGGGCTGGCCGGTGACCTGATGTCAGGCCTGTAATCGATGAGAAGGAGAAAGCATGCTGCAGAACATGATCCGAAGGATGCAGGCCCGTGTCATGGTGGCCGCCGCCGACGAGTCCGGGATGAGCACCGTGGAGTACGCGATCGGCACCATCGCCGCCGCCGCCTTCGGTGCCATCCTCTACACCGTGGTGACCGGCGACTCAATCGTGACCGCGCTGTCCAACATCATCACCCGCGCTCTGAACACCGGTGTCTGAGCGATGATCACGGCGGTGTCACGGTGGAGGCGGCGTTTGCGATCGCCGCCCTGGTCGCGGTGTTGGTGGTGTGCCTTGCCGGTATCAACGCGACCGTCCTGCACATCCGGTGTGTCGACGCCGCGCGGGAGGCGGCGCGACTGCTCGCCCGCGGCGACGACGGGGTCGCCGCCGCGCGCCGGGTCGGGCCGAGCGGGTCGACGATCTCGGCGCAGCGCGACGGTGCGTTCGTCGTGGTGCGCGTCAGCACCGCGACGGCACTGCTGCCAGGGATCGTCATCTCCGGGGATGCAGTGGCGATGGCCGAGCAGTTCCGGTGAGGACGGTGGCTCGGCGACGTTGATCGCGAGCGCGCTGATGGTCGTGCTGCTGACGTTGACCGTCGGGGTGCTGGTGCTCGGCTCGGCGGTGGTGGCGCGCCACCGCGCGCAATCGGGGGCCGATCTGGCCGCCCTCGCGGGCGCCGCATCCGTGCCTTCCGGTCGCCAGAGTGCCTGCGCGGCAGCACAAGCCGTCGCCGAATCGAACCATGTTGCGGTGGTCGAGTGCATTGTGGACGGGCTGGATGTGGCGGTCAGCGTCACAGCCACCACCATGCTGCCCAGCCGCAGCGCCAGGGCGGAGGCCAGGGCGGGGCCGGCCGATTCTGTTCTCAGTCCGTCTGGCCGGTGATCTTGCGCAGGCGCAGAAGCGATTTGAGTGCCGCGCGAGTGCCGGACTGTGCACCCTCCACCGCGGTCGCCTCCTGCTCGGTGGCGGCGATCTCCTCGTCGGTGGGCAATCGCATCGACATCAGCGCCGCGTAGGTGTCGTCGTCGAGTTCGATGCGGTTCACGGTGACGTGGATGGGGGTGAACCCGCCGCCGTGGGCGGGCAGTCGCAGTACCCGGGCGGTCGGCCCGTCGACGAATTCCTGTGCCATGGCCAGGACGTGGCGTTCGTCGCCGGGGTGCAGGACGGTTTCGCCCTGTTCGCCGGCCCGCCAGTCGAAGAACGGGCACGGCTTGTCCAGCCATTTGAGCAGCCGCCAGTGGTTGAGGTCGACGATCGCCCGGTGCACACCGGGCGCGGCAAGGCCGTTGAGAATCCGTTGCGCCAGATCATCGGGGCGCACCACCGGTCCCTCGACGACGCTGCGCCAGTTCATCGCTCGGCATATCAACCGTTGGCTGCCGTCGTTCTGCTCCTCGGAGATCGCCCTGGCCACGAAACCCACGGTGATCGGCTCACCCCGGAAGTCGGTGATGTTCCACGTGCTGCACAGCACATGGCCCGGTTTGGCCCGGATCACCATGGACAGCACCTTCGACTCGTTGGGATTGAGAGCCCTGGCGGGTAGGTCCTCGGCGAAGGCGCGGCCCTGGGTCGCCTCGACGCTGGCGTCCCGACCCGCGTTGTGCAGAGATTCCGCAGTGTCGGTGGCGATTCCGGCCGTCAGATCCCATTTCAGCGGTCCGGGTATCGGCCGGTCCGGCGGATCGGCGCCGGGTTCGCCGATCCAGAGGTGCACGCCGTGGATCACCCCGTCGGACATGTGCACCACCTCGGTGCGGATCACGCGGTCGTTCTTGGGGGTGATGCTGGTCAGTGCGTGACCGGCGCGCACCGTCTCGCCGATGGCTGATTGGATGGCCATCAGGTGCGGGTTGCGGCGGAGAAACGTACTGATCGGGACCAGGTTCTTGGTCCTCGAGCCCTGGGCGACGATGGCGGGTTCGTCACCCAGTGTCTCCACGAGCAGCCAGTCGTGGTCCATGCCCGTGAGTTTAACCGGCCCCGGCACCGCTGCCGGGTGTTTGCTCATGCTGCGGAATCCGTCGGAACTTGCTGCTGGGCACTGATTCGGACGCGCTTTCTCGATGTCGCTGGCGTCAAAACGGGTTGCAGGGGGTCTGTTGACGAGGTAATTTCCGACTGCACCTGGTTCGCCGGGACTGAAAACGGATCGCGTTGTCCGACCGTTTTGAGCATGCGGGAAGTGTGATCGGCGTTGCTGGTGGGGCGCCGCGGACCATGGCGAGACGGCCGACGCGGGGTGGGTCTTCTGCCGGGGGCAACGCGGTGTCAGTGTGCCGCCAGCTCGCCGAGCACCATGCGCAGAACGCGTACCGCGCCGGCCTTGTCCAGCGGATCGTTACCGTTGCCGCACTTCGGCGATTGCACGCACGACGGGCAACCGGCGGGGCATTCGCAGGCCTCGATGGCCGCCGCCGTCGCCTCCCACCAAAGTTGCATCTGCCGGTATCCACGGTCTGCGAATCCCGCGCCGCCCGGGTAACCGTCGTAGACGAAGATGGTCGGCAGACCGTCTTCCGGCCCGGACGCCGTGGACACCCCGCCGATATCGCCGCGATCGCAACTGGCCACCAGCGGCAACAACCCGATCGCGGCATGCTCGGCCGCGTGCAGCGAACCCGGCACGGCCAATGGGTCGATCCCGTTGGCGTACAGCATTTCCGGAGTGATCGTGCACATCACCGCGACGGTCTCCAGTGTCCTGGTCGGCAGGTCCAACTCGATGAAGTCGATGACCTCACCATCGAGCCTGCGCCGCAGGTATCCGGTGACGGTGTTCGACACCGAGACCGGCACGACACCGACGGTCACCTGACCCACGGAGCGACGCTCACCGACTCCGGTCACCGCGATATCGGTGACTTCCCTTGCAGCCGTGGTGTACCCGGGGTCCTCGGCGTGCACGATCGCGATACCGCCCTCGAAGTCGAGGCTGTCCACGACGTAGCTCTCACCCTGGTGCAGATACACCGCGCCGGGATGTACCGACGCCGGAGCCTGGCCGGTTCCGGTGGTGCCGAGGACGCGGCCGGTACCGGATTCCAGGATCGCGATCTGTCCACCGGAGGCGCCGCGGATGTCGACCGCAGGGTGCGGATCGATCTCGGGCGCGGGGAACCAGCCGTTGGGACGCCGGCGCAGCAATCCGTCGTCGACCAGGGTGCGCGCGACCTCCTCGGCATCCCAGGTCCGCACCTCGGCGTCGGTCAGCGGGAGTTCGGTCGCCGCGCACAGCAGCTGCGGCCCCAGCACATACGGGTTGGCGGGGTCGATCACCACCTTCTCGATCGGTCTGGCCAGCAGTGCGCGCGGATGGTGCACCAGGTAGGTGTCCAGCGGGTCGTCGCGGGCGATCAGCACGATCAGTGCGCTCTGGCCGCGGCGGCCGGACCGCCCGGCCTGTTGCCAGAACGAGGTGACGGTGCCGGGGAACCCGGCCAGCACCACCGCATCCAACCCGGCGATGTCGACACCAAGTTCCAGGGCGTTGGTGGTGGCCACCCCGCGCAGGTCGCCCTCGCTGAGCGCGTGTTCCAGCGCTCGGCGGTCCTCGGCCAGATAGCCGGCCCGGTAGGAGGCGACCCGGTCGGCGAGGTCGGGGGCTATTTCCTCCAGCCGGTTCGCCGCGGCCAGGGCGGTCAGTTCGGCCCCGCGCCGCGACCGCACGAAGGTCAGGGTGCGGGCACCCTCGGCGATCAGGTCGGCCATCACCCGGGCCGATTCCGCCCCGGCCGACCGCCGCACCGGCGCGCCGTTCTCCCCGACCAGGTCCTCGAGCAGCGCGGGCTCCCACAGTGCCACCGTCCGCCCGCCGTGCGGGGAGCCGTCCTCGGTCACCGCCGTGACGGTCTCACCGATCAGCTGGGCGGCGGTCTCGGCGGGGGCCGCGGTGGTGGCGCTGGCGAAGATGACCGTCGGCGACCCGGAGTATCGCGCGCACAGTCGCAACAGCCTGCGCAGTACCAACGCCACATTCGAGCCGAAAATGCCGCGGTAGTAGTGGCATTCGTCGACGACGATGTACTTGAGGTGGCGCAGGAAGACCGCCCACCGGGCGTGGTTTCGCAGCAGCGACAGGTGGATCATGTCCGGGTTGGAGAAGATCCACCGGGAGCGTTCGCGGGCGAAGCGGCGCAGATCGGTGCCCGCGTCACCGTCGTAGGCGCAAGGCGCGACATCGCGCAGGTCGGGCACCTCTTCGCACAGGCTGTGCGCGGCGCGCAGCTGATCGTGCCCGAGCGCCTTGGTGGGGGACAGGTAGAGCGCGCGGGCCAACGGTTCGGCGGCCAGCGTGGTCAGGATCGGCAGCTGGTAGGCCAGCGACTTGCCCGAGGCCGTACCGGTGGACAGCACCACGTGCCGTCCGTCGTGGGCCAGGTCGGCGGCGGCCACCTGGTGCGACCACGGGGTGTGCACGCCGCGTGCGGTGAAGGCGGCCACGACCTCGGGTTGGGCCCACGCCGGCCAGGGCAGGGTCGCGCCGCGCCGGGGTGGGATGTCTTCGACATGACGGATCGGATGTTCGTCGGCCGGAGTGCCCCGCATCGCACAGGACAGCAGCTCACGACCGAAATCGGATCCGGTATTGCGCACTGACCCAGACACGACGCTCCCTTCGCTGTTCACCAGCATGTATCCCCAGGTGAATTGTTGACTACTTGATCGTGCCGAGACTGTTGCTGGCGCGTTGAACGTGGTTGACTGGACGTGGTCGCAGCTTCTGTGTTCGTGTTTTTGCACCCGCAGGATCGTCGTTGCGATCGCGGTTCCTGCGAGGGTTGTAGGTCGGGTCGAGTTCCGACGACACACGCGTTGGTAAGCGGTCGGAACGGGCCCGGTACACCGGACGTCGGTGGACCGCACCCGGTAAGAGAAGGAAAGTACGAAAGATGCCACAGGGAACTGTGAAGTGGTTCAACGCGGAGAAGGGCTTCGGCTTCATCGCCCCCGAGGACGGCTCCGCTGACGTTTTTGTCCACTACACGGAGATCCAGGGGTCGGGCTTCCGCACCCTGGAGGAGAACCAGAAGGTTGAGTTCGAGGTCGGCCAGAGCCCCAAGGGCCCCCAGGCGACCGGCGTCCGCGCCGTCTGAGCCAACGCAACACCGAAGACACCCCCGGCCCGGCCGGGGGTGTTTTCGTATCCGACCGTGCCATTGCACCGAGGTCTCGGCCACCACGGATAGTGTCGAACATGTGAGCCAACTGTCCTTCTTCTCGGCGGAGTCGGTGCCCCCGACCATCGCTGACCTGACCGGCCTGCTGGCCGCCCAGGGACAGGTGGTGTCCGTCGGTGGGCAGGCGCGGCTGTCGGTGGTGGTCGACCGGTGGTGGCGCGCCCAGGGTCTTGCCGAGATGATTGCCGAAACCGGGCTGACCCCCGAGCTGACCCGCACCGAGGAGGACAACCCCCTGGTGCGCACCGCGCTGGACGCCCGCGTGGTCGATATCGCCGGAGCCTGGACGCGCGGCGCGGTCAAGACGGTGCCGGGCAGTTGGGTGCCCGGCCCGCGTGCGCTGCGTGCCTGGACGCTGGCCGCCGGGGTTCCCGAGGCCGACGACCGGTACTTGCTGGGATTGGACCCGCATGCGCCCGACACCCATGCCACGCTGGCATCGGCGCTGATGCGGGTTGGAATCGCACCGACACTGATCGGTACCCGCGGGTCGCGTCCGGCGTTGCGGGTGAGCGGTCGACGACGGCTGTCGCGCCTGGTCGAGAACGTCGGGGAACCCCCCGGTGATGCCGACGCGTTTGCACATTGGCCGCGAATATGAGGCGGTCCGACGGGCGAGCCAGTTTGCACATGCCCGTCCTGGATGCGAAATTGTCAGTTGCCTGCGGTGACAGATACCGCCAGGCAACAAAGAAGTGGAGAGTAGGAGAAGGTGGCTGACGACGACCGGAGCCGGGGAGGCACCGGTACCGTTCGGCGTCTCGTAATTGTCGAGTCGCCGACCAAAGCGCGCAAGATCGCCGGCTATCTGGGCTCCAACTACATAGTCGAATCCTCCCGCGGCCACATCCGGGACCTGCCACGCGCGGCCGCCGATGTCCCTGCCAAGTACAAGTCCGAGCCGTGGGCGCGGCTCGGGGTGAACGTCGACGCCGACTTCGAACCGCTCTACATCGTGAGTCCGGACAAGAAGGCCACGGTCACCGAGCTCAAGGAACTCCTCAAGGATGTCGACGAGCTCTACCTCGCCACCGACGGTGACCGCGAGGGTGAAGCCATCGCCTGGCACCTGCTGGAGACGCTGAAACCGCGTGTCCCGGTCAAGCGGATGGTCTTCCACGAGATCACCGAGCCCGCCATCCGGGCCGCCGCCGAGAACCCGCGTGACCTGGACATCGACCTTGTCGACGCCCAGGAGACCCGCCGCATCCTCGACCGCCTCTACGGCTATGAGGTGTCCCCGGTGCTGTGGAAGAAGGTCGCCCCCAAGCTCTCGGCAGGTCGGGTGCAGTCGGTGGCGACCCGCATCATCGTGCAGCGCGAGCGTGAGCGCATGGCGTTCCGCAGCGCCGGATACTGGGATGTCACCGCAGAGCTGGACGCCAGCGTGTCCGATCCGCAGGCCACCCCGCCGCGGTTCACCGCGAAACTCAATACCGTCGACGGGCGCCGGGTGGCGGCCGGACGTGATTTCGACTCCCTCGGTGCGGTTCGCAAGCCCGATGAAGTGCTCGTCCTCGACGAGGCGGGCGCGACCAGCCTGGCCAACGGCCTGCGTGGTGCGCAGCTTGCCGTGTCCTCGGTGGAGCAGAAGCCCTACACCCGTAAGCCCTACGCACCGTTCATGACGTCGACGTTGCAGCAGGAGGCCGGCCGGAAGCTGCGGTTCTCCTCCGAGCGCACGATGAGCATCGCGCAGCGGTTGTACGAGAACGGCTACATCACCTATATGCGTACCGACTCCACGACGCTGTCGGAGTCGGCGATCAATGCCGCCCGTAACCAGGCCCGGGACCTCTACGGCGCGGAGTACGTCCACCCGACGCCGCGTCAGTACACCCGCAAGGTCAAGAACGCGCAGGAGGCGCACGAGGCGATCCGCCCGTCCGGTGACGTGTTCCAGACCCCCGGCCAGTTGCACAGCGCACTGGAGGCCGACGAGTTCCGGCTCTACGAGCTGATCTGGCAGCGCACCGTGGCCTCGCAGATGGCCGATGCCCGCGGTACCACGCTGAGCCTGCGCATCGCCGGCGCCGCCAGTTCGGGTGAGCAGGTCGTCTTCAACGCCTCCGGTCGCACCCTGACCTTCCCCGGCTTCCTGAAGGCCTATGTCGAGAGCATCGACGATCAGGCCGGCGGTGAATCCGATGATGCCGAGAGCAGGTTGCCCAATCTGACCCAGGGGCAGCGGGTGGATGCCGCGGACCTGACCGCCGACGGGCACAACACCAGCCCGCCCGCGCGCTATACCGAGGCCTCGCTGATCAAGGCGCTCGAAGAACTCGGCATCGGTCGCCCGTCGACGTACTCCTCGATCATCAAGACCATCCAGGACCGCGGCTACGTGCACAAGAAGGGCAGTGCGCTGGTGCCGTCCTGGGTCGCCTTCGCCGTGATCGGCCTGCTGGAACAGCATTTCGGCAGGCTGGTGGATTACGACTTCACCGCCGCGATGGAGGACGAGCTCGACGCGATCGCCTCCGGTAACGAGCGACGCACCAACTGGCTCAACAACTTCTACTTCGGTGGCGAGCATGGTGTGGACGGCTCGATCGCGCGGGCCGGTGGGCTCAAGCAGCTGGTCGGCGGCAACCTCGAGGAGATCGACGCGCGACTGGTCAACTCCATCAAGCTCTTCGACGATGACCAGGGTCGTGCCATCAATGTGCGCGTCGGACGTAATGGCCCCTACCTGGAGCGGATGATCGAAGACCCGGACAACCCGGGTGAACTCAAGCCGCAGCGCGCCAATCTCAAGGACGAGCTGACACCCGACGAACTCACCCTCGAGCTCGCCGAAAAGGCTTTTGCGACACCGCAAGAGGGTCGCTCGCTCGGCGTCGATCCGGAAACCGGGCACGAGATCGTGGCCAAGGACGGACGTTTCGGGCCCTATGTCACCGAGGTGCTGCCCGAACCCGAGGATCCCGATGACGGCAGCGCGGGCTCGCCGGCGAAGAAGGGCAAGAAGCCCACCGGGCCCAAGCCGCGCACCGGCTCACTGCTGCGCTCCATGGATCTGGAGACGGTGACCCTCGACGACGCGCTCAAACTGCTCTCGCTGCCCCGCGTGGTCGGCGTCGACCCCGCCAACGGTGAGGAGATCACCGCGCAGAACGGCCGTTACGGGCCATACCTCAAGCGCGGCACCGACTCTCGTTCGCTGGCGACCGAAGAGCAGATGTTCACCATCACCCTCGACGAGGCGCTGGCGATCTACGCCGAACCCAAGCGGCGCGGCCGTCAGGGTGCGGCCACCCCGCCGCTGCGTGAGCTGGGCAACGATGCCGCCTCGGGTAAGCCGATGGTCATCAAGGACGGCCGGTTCGGACCGTACGTCACCGACGGGGAGACCAACGCCAGCCTGCGCAGGGGTGACGATGTCCTCTCGATCACCGACGAACGCGCCTCGGAGCTGCTGGCCGATCGGCGTGCCCGCGGTCCGGTGAAGAAGGCCACCAAGAAGGCTGCGGCCAAGAAGACGACCGCGAAGAAGGCGGCGGTCAAGAAGGCTCCCGCCAAGAAAGCACCGGCCAAGAAGGCCGCCAAGAAGGCCTAGCCGGAAGGCTTCAGCTGCTGGGCTCGGGCTGCGGCGCGTGGGCGATGGCGCGCACTGCGGGCCTGGCCAGCTGGGTGGGCGCCGACCGGCCCCGCAGTTCGACGATCTCGCCGACGTCCCAGGCCAGCGCTTCGGCATCGACGGCGCTGCTGACCGCATTCGCCGAGGCAAGCACGTGGCCCTCCTCGAGCTTGGCGAGCTCGGTCAGGCGCGCGGCCTCGTTGACCGGGTCGCCGATCACGGTGTACTCGAATCGGGCCTGCGCACCGATGTGCCCGGCAATGGCCCGGCCCGCCGACACCCCGATACCGAATTCGGTCTGGCCCAACACGTTGATCAGCTCGTCGTGCAGTTCACGCGACGCCGCCAGCGCGGCACCGGAGGCGTCCGGGTGTTCGATGGGCGCGCCGAAGATGGCCAGGGCGGCATCACCCTGGAACTTGTTGACGAAGCCGCCGTGTTTGTTCACGGTGTCCACGATGACCCGGAAGAACTCGTTGAGCAGGTTGACGACCTCGGCGGCCGGGATCGTGGAGGCCAGCTGTGTCGAACCGACCAGATCGACGAAAAGCACTGCCACGTCGCGTTCCTGGCCGCCCAGCTCGGTGCCGCGCTCCAGCGCCCGGCGGGCCACGTCTTCGCCGACATAACGGCCGAACAGGTCACGCAGGCGCTGCCGTTCGGCCAGGTCGCGGACCATGTCGTTGAAGCCGGCCTGCAGCAGGCCCAGTTCGCTGGCATCGTAGATCTGCATGTGCGCGTTGTAATTTCCGCGCTGCACTTCCCCGAGCGCCCAGCGCAGCTGGCGCAGCGGATCGGCGATCGACATGGACACCAGCACGGTGCCGACCAACCCGATGAGCAGTGCGGCGATGGCCAACAACAGGATCGGGGTCGCCAGCTTGTCCGCGGGCGCCTTGAGCACCTCGAACTTGCTGGCCACCACCGCCAGCACGATCGTCAGGATGGGCACGCCGGTGGACAGCACCCAGGTGAGCACCTGGCGCAGGATCACCCCGGGCGCGCGGAAGTTCTCCGGCACACCGGTGCGCAGCGCGGCCACCGCGACCGGGCGCAGCACCCGCTCGGACTGCAGGTAGCCGATGATGGCCACCGTCGTGGCCCCCAGCGCGGAGGCCACCGCGACCACCGGCGCCGACCGGCTGGCCACCGGCCAACTCGCGACGATGAACACCACCGAGCCCAGCAGCCAGTTGGTGACGTTGATGACCGAGCGATAGAACGGCATCTTCAGCGCGCGTGCGCGGGCGACCTCGCTGATGGGAGCCACATCGCCCATCAGGGTGTCCCGGCGCTGCCAGCGGATCACCGGCAGCAGCAGCCGCAATGTCACGTAGGCGGCGATGCTGAACGATACGAACAGGAAGCCGAGGAACACGGTGAGGTTGAAGGTGGGCAGCTCCTGGAGCTGCACGCGATCCTCCGGGGGCAGCGCATAACGCAGGAACCCCAGCACCATCAGCGCACCGATGATGTCGGCCTGGACCATGCCCAGCAGGAACACCGGCCAGGGGGTACGGGCCACCCATCGGACGAACGCACTGATGCGCCCGATCGGTATGGCCTCCGCACTCACCCGTTTACCGTATCGGTCGGTTGCGACCTCTGGCGCCGCTGTCGCCGTGTCGTGTCCTTGTGGGGCACTAGGGTGCAGGTGTGGGAAGCGGTGTTTTTTCGTCTCTGGTGGGCCAACACCACGTGGAGGAAGAGCTGGTGGCGGCCGCTTCGGCGGCCCGTGCCGTCGGATCGCACAGTGCACTCACCGCCGGCGGGATGACACATGCCTGGTTGATCACCGGCCCGCCGGGATCGGGGCGTTCGGTGGCCGCGGTGTGCTTCGCTGCGGCCCTGCAGTGCACCTCCGAGGGTGCTCCGGGCTGCGGGGAATGCCGCGCGTGCACCACGACGATGGCGGGTACGCACGCCGATGTCCGCCGCATCATCCCCGAGGGCCTGTCGATCGCGGTCAAGGAGATGCGGGAGATCGTGCAGATCGCCTCGCGCAGGCCGGGAACCGGACGCTGGCAGATCGTTGTCGTCGAGGACGCCGACCGACTCACCGAGGGGGCGGCCAACGCCTTGCTGAAGGTGGTGGAGGAGCCGCCGGCGTCCACGGTGTTCCTGCTGTGTGCGCCGTCGGTGGATCCCGAGGACATCGCGGTGACCCTGCGGTCACGGTGCAGGCACGTCGCGCTGGTGACACCACCGACCGATGCGATCGCCGATGTGCTCACCGAACGCGACGGGATCGCGGCCGACGTCGCGGCCTGGGCGGCCTCGGTCAGCGGTGGACACGTGGGCCGGGCCCGCCGGCTGGCCACCGATCCGGAGTCCCGGCAGCGCCGCGAGCGAGCGCTCGGGCTGGCGCGGGACGCGGCGACGCCGACCCGCGCGTACGCGGCCGCCGAGGAGTTGGTGACCACCGCCGATGCCGAGGCCAAGGCTCAGACGGTGGACCGCAACGAGGTCGAGACCGAGGAACTGCGCACCGCGCTGGGCGCCGGGGGCACCGGTAAGGGCACCGCGGGGGCGATGCGCGGTGCGGCAGGGGCGATGAAGCTGCTGGAGCAGCGGCAGAAATCACGCCAGACCCGCGCCTCGCGGGACGCGCTCGACCGGGCGTTGATGGATCTGGCGACCTATTTCCGTGATGCGCTCGTGGTGTCGGCGGGTGCGGGAACCGTGACGGCCAATCACCCGGACATGGCCGAGCGGGTCGGCGCGATGGCCGCCCATGTGCCACCGGATCGGCTGCTGCGCTGCATAGAGGCTGTCCTGGAGTGCCGGGAGGCGCTCGCGGTGAACGTGAAGCCCAAGTTCGCCGTCGATGCCATGGTCGCGACGGTCGGACAGGCGCTGCGCGTCTGAACGGCAACTGATTCGTGCCGCGGGCGGGGGCTGTCGTAGACTCGTCGGGCCTGCCCAGGCAGGCGCGCCACCCTAGCTCAGTCGGTAGAGCAATTCACTCGTAATGAATAGGTCAGGGGTTCGATTCCCCTGGGTGGCTCCACGTCTTGGTCGCTCGACGTCTTGATGACCACACGTCTTGATGACCACACGTCTTCATGGCTGCACGGCATCACGCCAGGCCAGCGGGTTCAGTTGCCGGTACGGATCGGCTGCGCGAATCTGAAGAAGCTGGGCCAACACCGCTTCCAAGGATTCCTGGGTACGGGTCTTGACCGTCTCGGCCCACTCGGCAGCGGCGACCCCGGCGGGTCGGGTCGAGTCGATGGGCTCGGCGAAACGCAGGTACATCCGTTGTGGCCGCGGGATCATTGTCGGGCCGATCCCGCGCACCAGCGGCATCGCCATATCGGGCTTGCCCGCCAGATGGCTCGACAGGGTCGCACTGAACCTGCCCCATGCCCCGTCGCGGGTGGTGAAGCTCCGGTATACGTCGTCGCCACCGATCAGTCCGGCCGGAACGATCGGATAGTCGTGCTCGGCGGCGATCCGGGCGAACCCTGCGCGGCCCCGCCAGTTGAGGGTGTTCTCCTCACCCTTGAACTTGCCGATCTCGCGGCCACCGCCCGGGAAGACCAGGATCGGCTGATCATGGCGCATCAGTTCGCGCGCGGATTCGGGTGCGCCGACGGTGGCGCCGCAGGCGGCCAGCAGATCTGCCGCCGGGCCGGGCATCCTGCCGAAGGCGCGGTCGGTGAGCGGTCGGACCAGCGTGCCGAGTTCGCGACGCACCGCATACGGAATCAGCAGCCCTTCGGTCCCGGACTGAGTGTGGTTGCCCACCAGCAGGAATCGGCCATCGCGAGGGAGGTTATCGAGTCCATCGACATAAGGGCGGCACAAGTCGACCAGTGGTGCTGCACCGTCGGCAATGGTCTCGACGGCCCGCCGTATTGCACGGATGCGGTCGGGCTGGTTCATCAGATTGGCGGTGTCGGTCATGACGGACATATCCACACAATACCGAACGAACTGGTTCGTCTGGTTATGCTTTGGCTGTGAGACGCAAGACAGAGCTTCGCGACGATATCCTCGCCGCGGCGCGCGCCGAGTTCGCGCAGTACGGTCTGGCAGGCGCCCGGATCGATCGAATCGCCCGGGCCGCCCATGCCAGCAAGGAGCGCCTCTATGCCCATTTCGGCAACAAGGAGGCACTGTTCCGCGAGGTGTTCCTCACCGATGGCGCCGAATTCTTCCGTTCGGCCACGCTACGTCCGGACGACGTCGCCGAGTTCGTCGGCGAGGTCTATGACCTGGCCTGCCGTCGGCCTGAGCACCTGCGCATGGTCACCTGGGCGAGGCTGGAGGGATTCGACCTGGGCGCACCGGAGTTCGAGGATGCGCCGCCCATGGAGGCGGCACTGGCCGCCATCGGCACGGCGCAGACCGACGGTCACGTCGATCCGAGCTGGCGGCCCGCGGATCTGCTGGTATTGCTGTTCTCGGCGGGGCTGGCCTGGGCGCATCTACCGCACCCGGACGCCGTTGCCGAGGGCGCGGTCGAGACCGCGCGTCGCCGCGGCGTGGCCATCGAGGCGGCCCGCCGACTCATCGCGCCGCGTCCCTAACCCGCCCGGCGCCGGGCCTCCCGCCGCTCGGCCAGGCGGCCGAACAGATCATCGAGGTCGATCTCATTGGCCTGCCGGGGCCTGCGCTGATGAAAGCGCGCGTCGTCATAGCTGGCCGGACATTCGAACCGGTGCAGGTGCAGGCAGGTGGCCGGCCACCTGCCCTCGTACACATCGTCGAGATCCACCACCTGCCGGGACAGCCGCCGGATGGCGAAGCGGTTACCGGCCGCGCTGTCCTCGGTGGGGAACTCGGCGGCGTCGAAGAGGTGCCAGCCGCCGTACACGGTCTGCAACCACACGGTCTCGATGCCGCAGTGTCTGCACGGCGCCACCGTCGAGGGCCGCGAGTCCGAGGAGATCATCAGTCAACCGTAGGCGCGGGCACCGACAAGTCGGGGGCAGCACACGCCGGTGTCAGCGGGCAGCGACGAATCCCACCGGTCCCGACGCGATGCACACCGAGAGCGCCGCGGTGTTCGCGCTGACCGTGATCGAGTCACCGGCGCCGGACAACCGCACGAAGACCCGGTTCAACCCGGGATGGGTCGGCACCTTCACCGGTGTGCCCTCGGCCAGCGACATCGTCAGCGAGCCTTCGCTGTTGGCCAGGTAGTTGATCTCGGCGGTCCAGTCGGCGGGCAGCAGCGGCCCGTCCAGCGGCATCGTGACGTCGGCATCGGTCTGCACCAGATACCCGCAGTTGGGGATCGGACCTGCGACGATGGACCGCACCCAGGTGACCAGCGCCTCGCGCAGCCTGCCGGTGCTGTCGAGCACCCTCAGATCGGTGGTGGTGCCGCTGAACTCGGGGCGCTGCGGCAACAGCGCGAACATGAGGCTGGCCAGATTCTCCGGCGCGGCCACCCGCTGCATGATCAGCGGATCGACCTCCTGGTCGAGCAGCGGCGTCCCGCGCGGCGCGTCGGCCAGGCCGGCCTCGGCGTTGTGCAGGTACTGCGGCACCGGGCTGTCCCGCCACACCCGCAGGAATGTCGATGTCGAGTACAGGCTGCTACCGACGAACGCGACGGCCAGGGCACAGACCACCGCGGTGCGCCCCCGGGAGGTATCCAGCCATGCCGATCCCGGCCGGTTGGGAGCGCTCAGCGCGACGGCGGCCAGGATGGCCGCCACCACCACGAGATCGGGCAGGTAGCGCAGGGCCTGCGCCAGTTCCAGCGCGGTGAACTGCGAGGAGCGCATCAGATAGATCGGCACCTGGCAGGCCAGCGCGTAGCCCAGCGCGGCCACCCATACCGCGGCGATCCGCTGTTTCCGGGCCAGCGATACCGCCACCACCGCCGCCAGCGCAATCCAGCCGAGCACCATCACCGTGACCGGCGGCGTGGCCCAGGGTGAGGCGGGGGCCCAGCGCTGCCAGTCCCACGGCCCACCGGCCAGACCCGGCACGATCCCGTGCGTCACCGAGCGCCACCACAGTTCGGCGGTCATGCCCAGATCCAGCGTCCACCGTTTCTGGTCGACCACCAGCAGGTAGACCCCGATCCAACCGGCGGTGGCCGCCAGCAACCCGACCCACAGGCGGATTCCCCGATGCCACACGGCGGCAAGCGGTTCCCGGCTCACCCACGCCAGCAGGGCGGTCACCGTGAATGCGACGAACGGGATCACCGCCGATTTCTCGAAGAACAGCAGGCCCCCGCAGTAGACAAGCACCCCGGTCACCGCGTAACGCCGGTTGCCGGTGCGCACCAGCTGGATGGCATCCCCGCACACCCAGGCCAGTGCGGCCAGCATCGGCAGCGAGTTCAGCCCGGCGGCCCACCACGCGAATGCCGGCACCGTCAGCGGCGTGAACAGGGCGAACACCAACGGGACCAGCAGCACCGGGCGCCACCCGAGGATCAGGTGCAGTACGCGCAGCAGGGCCAGCGAGGCCAGCAGTTGCAGCACCACGAGGCTCAGCGCGGGCCAGAACCATTCCAGCGGAGCCAATCGGGTGATGGCCCCGGCCACCAGGAAGGCCCCGGGCATCACGTGCCCGTCGTGATCGTCGAACAGATACTCGACGGACAGCAGCCCCTGGGTGCCCGCCCGGCCGATCAGGATCAGGTCATCCCAGTAGAAGTAGCCACCGAAGGCGAGCACCGCCCGGATCGCCAGCTGTGCCGCGATCAACGCGGCGGCAACCCTGGGGACCCATTTCATCGCAGCCGACTGTACGGACGCCCGCCGAGTCGCTCAGCCTGCGGTCGGATAGTCCTGTCCGACGGCCTGGCGGGCCGCCCACGCCGAGGCGACCATATCCGTCAGCGAATGCCGCATCTGCCAGCCCAGATCGCGCGCCGCCAGGGTGCCCGCGGCAACGATGCGGGCCGGATCACCCGGCCGGCGCGGGGTGACCGCGGGCTCGAAATCGATACCGGTGACGTCCCGGATCGCGGTCATGATCTCGCGCACCGACGTCCCCGATCCGCTGCCGAGGTTGTACACCGGCTCGACGGGCTCACCGGCGGCCAGCCTGCGCGCCGCCGCGACATGGGCGTCCGCCAGATCGGAGACGTGGACGTAGTCGCGCACGCAGGTGCCGTCCGGGGTGGCGTAGTCGCCGCCGTTGATCTGCGGGATGCGGCCGCCGTAGAGCATGTCGAGCACCTTGGGGAACAGATTGTGCGGGCTGCGGTCGTACAGGTCGACCGAGCCGGAACCGACGACGTTGAAATAGCGCAGGCTGGTGTGCCGCAGTGGGCGTGCCCGCGCCTCATCGCGCAGCAGCCACTCGCCGATGAGCTTGCTCTCGCCGTACGGCGACTCCGGCGCCGTCGGCGTCTGCTCGTCGACGATCTCGACGTCGGGGGTGCCGTAGGTGGCGGCACTGCTGGAGAACACGATCTGGTCGATATCGGTGGCCGCCATCGCCTCCAGCAGGGTGGCCATCGCGGTGACGTTCTGGCGGTAGGTGTGCAACGGGTACTTCACCGATTCGCCCGCGTACTTGTAACCCGCGACGTGGATCACCCCGCTGACAGCGTGGTCGGCCAGCGTCGCGGTGACGGTGTCGAGGTCCAGCAGGTTGGCGGTGACCAGCTCGACGCCGTCAGGCACGAATCCGGCGATACCGGTGGACAGATCGTCGATCACGACGACATCGGCGCCCGAGGCTTTCAGTGCGCGCACCACATGCGCTCCGATGTACCCGGCGCCGCCGGTCACTAGCCAGGACATATCTCTCCTCGTGTGGGGACCCGAAGCCGGGTTCATGCTGTCATGGATCAGGATCGGGCGAGCGCGTACATGTGCACCGCGATGCCGACCACGGGCCCGCACAGCAGCGCGATGACGGTCCTGGTCTCCAGCGCCGCCGGCAGCAGCAGCAGTGCGCCGGCGGCCAGGGTGGCGCCGATCCACCCGGTGGCGTAGGCGCGGTGCAGTGCGGCCGCGACGGCCGCGGCGCCGGTGAGGGTGAGCAGTGCGATGGCGGTGGCCGCGGCGGTCAGCCAGGCCAGTAGCGCCCCGCTCGCCTGATACTCGGGCCCGAATGCGGTGTGCAGCAACCAGGGGCCGGCGACCGCGGCCGCCGCGACGCCGATCGTGCCGATCGCGGTGACCACCAGCGCGGGGGTGAGCAGCGCACCCAGTTTGCGGTCCCGCTGATCGACGAAATGCGCTATCAGGTTGCCCTGCATGGCCGTCAGCGGCACCAGCAGCGGAGCCCTGGTGAGGGTGACCGCGAGGATCACCACTCCACCCGCGGCGCCGAGTTCGGAACTGGTGGCCTGTAACAGCACCGGGAATCCCATCACCAGGATGGCGCTGGCGCCGGCCGCCGCCACCGAATGCGAGGCGCCCGCCAAGAAGGTGCGCGCGCTGCCCGCACAGGTCAGTGCGGCCGCCGCCCGGGCGCCTCGGGAGCACACCAGCATGATCAGCCACGCCAGGCAGCCGGCGACGGTGGCCCACAGGAACCCGGCGAGCCCCCAGCCGAAGACGAACGCCGCCACCGCGACCGCCACCCGGGTCACCGCGTCGGTCACCATCAGCGAGCCGTACTGGGTCCATCGATCGGTGCCGGCCAGCATGCCCAGAAGCGTTGCGTGCAGGCAGAATCCGCCGAGCCCGATGCTGAGCAGCGCCACGCTGAGCCACTGGTGCTCGGTGAAGACCCGGGCCGACCACAGTGGTGCGGTCACGCCTATCAGGGCGGCCGCGCCGATGCCCACGCCGACGGCCAGCCACATCGGCCGGGTCCGGGGTGCTTCGGGTGCGCTCGGCGTGCGAGCGGCCCGCACCTCGCGGGTGGCCTCCTGCAGCAGCCCGTTGGCCGCACCACTGACGAGACCGAATGCCCCCCAGAACACCCCGAAGAGGGAGAAGCCTGCGGGCTCCAGGCTGCGGGCGGCCAGATACAGCACCGCGTACCCGCACAGTGCGGTGCAGGCGGTGGCGATTCCGACCGTGGTGACGCTGGCCCGCGTGACCGGCCCGCGTGCGGGCAGTGCGGAGCCGCCGTCGGTCACAGGTCCGGGAGGTCGGTGGAGTACAGCCAGCGGTCCCACAGCCCGCGCAGCGAGATGTCGGCACGGTTGGCCGCCAGGCCGGTGAAATCATCGGTCACCGCCGTGCTGTGCCGGTAGCGGGCGGTCCAATCCTGCAGCAGCGCAAAGAAGTTGTCATCACCGATGGTCTTGCGCACGGCGTGCAGGGTGAGCGCACCGCGTTTGTACACCCGGTCGTCGAACATGTCGGTCGGTCCCGGATCGGTCAGCAGCAGATCCTGCGGTGAATCGGCCAGCTTGCGGTGATAGTTGCGGGCGCGTTCGTCGGCGCTGGGCCCGCCGGACTCCTCGGACCACAGCCACTCCGCGTAACAGGCGAAGCCCTCGTGCAACCAGATGTCCCGCCACCGGCGCGCGGTCACCGAATTGCCGAACCACTGGTGGGCCAGCTCATGGGCGATCAACCGCTCGGAACTGCGCCGGCCGTCGCAATGGTTGGCACCGAAGATGGAGAGCCCCTGTGCCTCAAGCGGGATCTCCAGATCGTCGTCGGTGACGACGACGGTGTAACCGGTTTCCAACGGGTAGGGGCCGAACTGGCGGATGAACAACTTCATCATCTGGGTCTGCCGGCCGAAGTCATGGTCGAAGTTGCGCCGCAACCGATCCGGTAGGACCGCGTGCATCGGGACGGGGCTCTTGTTCAGCCGGTGCCTGGTGTAGTCGCCGATCTGCAACGTGATCAGGTAGGTCGAGGTCGGTTCGGCCTGTTCATAGGTCCACGTGGTGAGGCTCGCACGGGTCTGCTTGGACAACAGTTCCCCGTTGGCCAACGCGTAGTAGGGGCTGTCGGTGCTGATCCGGATGCGGAAACTGGCCTTCGCGGAGGGATGGTCGTCGCACGGGAACCAGGAGGCGGCACCGTTGGGCTGACCGGCCACCAGCGCACCGTTGGACAGTTCCTCGAAACCGACCTCGCCCCAGACGGTGCGCAGCGGTCTGGGTGTGCCGCCGTAGCGCACCACGATCGTCATCGCCGCACCGGCGGGCAACGTCTCACCGAGGGTGATGTGCAGCTTTCCGCCATGACATCGGAAGTTGTTGGGGCGGCGGCCGTTCACCGTCACCTTCGACACGCCCAGCGCATCGGAGAGGTCGAGGGTGAAGGCACGCAGCGCGGCAAGGGTCACCGCGGTGACGGTGACTGTGCCGCCGAGGCGGTTGATCGCCACCTTGTACTCGATGTCGAGTTCGTAGCGTGACACCCGGTAGCCGAAGTTGCCGTTGCGAGGCAGGTACGGGTCGATGACCGGGGGACTGTGTGCCGTCTTCTTCGCGACCTTCTTGGCACTGCTCATTCGGCTCGCTTCTTTTTCGACTTCGTCCAGGGGGCAATGGGATTGCCCTGCCAGCGGGTCCACGGCGGGACCTCGTCACCGCGCATCACCAGCGAGGCGGGACCGATGGTGGCCCCCGCGCCGATGCGTGAGGCGGGCAGCGCGACACAGTGCGGACCCAGCGTGGCGCCCTCGTCGAGGATCACGGTGTCCATCCGCATGATCCGGTCGTGGAACAGGTGGGTCTGCACCACACAACCGCGGTTGACGGTGCTGCCCGCGCCCAGCGATATCAGGTCGGCCTCGGGCAGCCAATAGGTTTCGCACCAGACGCCGCGGCCGATCTTCGCGCCGAGTCCGCGCAGCCAGATGTTCATGATCGGCGTGCCGGTGGCGGCCCTGGCGAACCAGGGCGCGGCGACCGTCTCGACGAACGTGTCCGCCACCTCGTTGCGCCAGACGAACGACGACCACAGCGGATGTTCGATGGCGGTGATCCGGCCGATGACGAGCCACTTGGCCGCCACCGCGATCGCCCCGGCGACGGCCCCGGCGACCAACAGCACCACTCCGCCTGCCACCGCCGTCCAGCCGTAGCCGATCGTGCCTGCCAGGGCGTGTAGCGCGCCCAGCACCGCGACGCCGATGAGGAACGTCACGATGACCGGGATCAGCCTGCAGGTTTCGACCACCGAACGCTTGATCTTCAACTCGGTGGACGGGTTGAACGTGCGCAGCGCGTCGGCCGCGGTCGGTTGGCGGCGCAGCCGGACCGGTGGGCTGCCCAGCCAGGACGACCCGGCCTTGGCCTTGTGCGGGGCGGCCGAGAGCACCGCCACCAGGCCGTCGTCGGGAACCCGCCGGCCGGGCTGGGTGATACCGGAGTTGCCGAGGAAGGCGCGCTTGCCGATGGTCGCCTTGGCGACGTGGATCCAGCCGCCGCCGAGTTCGTAGGAGGCCACCATGGTGTCATCGGCCAGGAATGCCCCGTCTTGCACCTCGGTGAACTTCGGGGTCAACAATGCGGTGGAGATCTCGGTGCCCTTACCGACCTTCGCGCCCAGCAGTCGCAGCCACCACGGCGTGAGCAGGCTGGCATACATCGGGAACAGGTAGTTGCGCGCCGCATCCATCAGTCGTTCGGTGGCCCACAGCTGCCAGCCGACCCGGCTGCGCACCGGGTGATACCCCTCGGTGAGGCCGAGCGAGAGCAGCCGGACGCCCAATACCGTCAGCACCGCGTAGGCACTGAACGCGACCAGCGCGGCCACCGGAGTCCATGCCAGCGCGGGCACCAACGCGTCGGTCGGGCTCGCGGTGCCGCGCACCGCCCACGCCAGCACCGCCAGGCCGGCTGCCAGCGCCGTCAACGGCAGAGCGCCGAGCAACATCGATGTCACGCTGTAGATGCCCACCCACAACGGCGCGCGGCCGGGGCGCTCGTCGGGCCAGGGGTGACGGGCCTTACCGGATTTCGCGGCCGGCGAACCCTTCCAGTACTGCCCGTTCTTCACCTTGCCGACGACACCGGAGCCGGGAGCCACGTCGGCGTTCTTGCCGACCGTCGCGCCGGGGAACAGTGTGGTGCGGGCGCCGATGGTCGCATCGGTGCCGATGCTGATGGGCCCGACGTGGAAGATGTCCCCGTCGATCCAATGTCCGGTCAGGTCGACCTCGGGTTCGACGGAAGCGCGGTGCCCGATGGTCAGCATGCCGGTGACCGGCGGTGCCGAATGCAGGTCGACACCCTTGCCGATCGAGTTGCCAAGGGCGCGACCGTAATACACCAGCCATGGCGCGCCTGCCTGGTTCTCCGCTCCGCTGGCCTCGGCGAGCCGTTCGGCGAACCACACCCGCAGGTGCTCCGATCCGCCGCGGCGGTAGCTGCCGGGTTGCAGATTCGACAGCAGGGTCCGTGCGCCGAGCACCGCGATGCCCATCCGGCCCGGCGGGGTGATGAAGATGAGGAAGCCGGCCAGCAGCCACCACCAGTTCAGTGTGTTCGCCCATGGCACCAGGTCGATCGCGGCGGCGATGTTGTTCAGGACGGCCAGCCAGATGACCCACTGCAACCCCGTCAGCGTGGCCAGCGGGACCGACAAGGCGATCTGAGCGATCTGGGTCACCAGCGGGGTGGGTCGCACATCGCGGCGCACCACCTCCGGTGGCGGAGCCAGCTCGTCGAGGTAACCGGCCAGCGACCCCAGCCTCGGATGGTCGTACAGATCGGCGACGGTCACCTGCGGATATCGTCCGCGCACTGCGGTGACCAGCTGTGCCGCCGACAGGGAGCCGCCGCCGAGGGCGAAGAAGTCCGCCTCCGGCCCGTCGACGGGCGCGGCCAGCACGTCGCGCCACAGCCCGGCCAACCAGCCCATCGTGCCGCCGAGGTCGGGCTCGTCCTCCGGTGCGGCGCCCGGCGGCGGCCAGGGCAACGCGTTGCGGTCGACCTTCCCCGAGGTGCGGGTCGGCAGTTCGTCGAGGAGCACCAGCCGCGGAATCAGGGCGGCGGGCAACGCCTGGGCCAACGCCGCGCGGGCAGCACCGAGATCGAAGGCTGGATCCGCGGATGCGATGTAACCCACCAGCAGCGGCGTGCCGCTGGTCGTCCTGCGGACCGCGGCCGCCCCGCCGCTGACACCGGGCAGGTTGACCAGCGCGGCGTCGACTTCGCCCAGTTCGATCCGGCGCCCACCGACCTTGACCTGATCGTCGGCGCGGCCCTGGAAGTAGAGCCCGTCGGCCTCCAGTCGCACCAGGTCACCGCTGCGGTAGGCCCGGGCCCAGCCCAGGGTGTCCATCGGGGCGTACTTCTCGGCGTCCTTCTCGGGATCGAGGTAGCGGGCCAGGCCGACGCCGCCGATGACCAGTTCACCGATTTCCCCGAGACCGACCGGGTTGCCCTGCTTGTCCACGACCGCCAGATCCCACCCGGCCAGCGGCAACCCGATGCTGACCGCGGAGCGGCCGTCCAGCGGGGCGGCGCACGCCACGACGGTGGCCTCGGTGGGACCGTAGGTGTTCCAGACCTCGCGGCCGTCGACGGCCAGACGTTCGGCCAGTTCGGGCGGGCACGCCTCGCCACCGAAGATCAGCAGCCGGACCGCCTCCAGCGCCTCGGCGGGCCACAGCGCAGCCAGCGTGGGGACCGTCGAGACGACCGTCACGTCGCGGCTGACCAGCCACGGACCCAGATCCATTCCGCTGCGCACCAGCGACCGCGGGGCGGGCACCAGGCAGGCGCCGTTGCGCCAGGCCAGCCACATCTCCTCGCAGGAGGCGTCGAACGCCACCGAGAGCCCGGCCAGCACGCGGTCACCGGGGCCGATCGGTGCCGACCGCAGGAACATCTGTGCCTCGGCGTCGACGAAGGCGGCCGCATTGCGATGGGTGACCGCCACGCCCTTCGGGGTTCCGGTGGACCCGGAGGTGAAGATGATCCAGGCGTCATCGCGGGTCAACGGGGGAGCGGCGCGCCAACCGCGCGAGGAACCGGGACCGCGCACAAGGCCGGCCTCGGTGATGATCGCGACCACCTGGGCCTCCCCGAAGACCAGGGCGGCCCGCTCCTCGGGATCGTCGGCATCGACGGGAACGTAGGCGGCGCCGGTGGCCAGGGTGGCCAGGATGGCCGTGTAGAGGGCATAGCTGCCCGACGGCATCCGGATACCGATCCGGTCGCCACGGCCGATACCGCGGGCGGCCAGCCACTGCACGCTCTCCTCGATATCGCCGATCAGTTCGGCGTAGGTGAGCTGGACCTCGCCGTCGTCGATCGCCGGCGCGTCCGGGAACCGGCGCGCCGTGTCGTAGAGGATGTCCACCAGGGTCCGCGGGGGAGCAGCGGCTTCTGCGAGTAGGTACTGGGAAGGGATGGCCTGCCCGGCTTCCGCTGCTGTCACGGCTATAAAGCTACTGAAGCCCGGTGGCCCGTCCACACGCGGCGCGCGGCTGCCGGACGTTGCGTTCTGGTCGTGCTGATCGCAACCATTGGCCGGCGGTGTGCGTCGCTCCTAACGTGGCCTTGTGCGGTTATTCGTGGCAGATGAGACGTGGAGTGAGCTGACCTCGGGGGCTGACCCCGTGGTGCGGGTATCGGCTCGTGACCTGCAGCAGGCGCAGCGGGCGCGGACCCGACTGCGTCATGACGACGGTGACGTGGCGGTGATCCTCGATGTCCAGGTCGCGGTCGCGCCCGACATCCGCTCCGCTTACGCGTCGCTGGGCGCGGTCGACGGCGTGCGCTACGCCGGGACGGTGCACGGTCTGGCCGGTCTGATCGCCGATATCGAGTCCGCCGGGGTCGCCGACGGGGTGACATTGGTCGACGCGTCCGGGGTCGGTCCCGATCTCGCCGAGTTGGGCCGCACCGTGTTGGATCTGTTGTCGCAGCGGCACCGCGCCGTCGCCTGAACCACGACTGCAGACCTATCCAAGTTCTGCATTAGTGCCCACCGAAACGGTCTTGGACATGTATGGATTATCTCCATACCGTTGCTGGTGTGACTGCGACTCTTCCCACCCAGCTGACCGGACAGATGATCATCGCCGGGACACCCGTCACGGGCACCGGCCAGGAGGTTCGGGCTTTCGACCCGGCAGCGGGGCAGCCGCTGGAACCGGTCTACCGCCACGGTGACACCACCGATGTCGAGGCCGCCGCGGCGGCCGCCGCTGAGGCCTTCCCGGCCTACCGCGCCACCACCGCCGAACAGCGCGCCCGGTTCCTGGAATCGATCGCGGCCCATATCGAGGCGGTCGCCGAGTCGCTGATCGCCCGCGCCGTCGCCGAGAGCGGTCTGCCGACCGCGCGAATCACCGGCGAGGTCGGCCGCACCACCGGCCAGCTGCGGCTGTTCGCCGAGGTGCTGCGCGAAGGCAGCTGGAACGGTGCCCGCATCGACACCGCCCAGCCCGACCGCACTCCGCTGCCACGTCCCGACATCCGCCAGCGGTTCGTGCCACTGGGCCCGGTCGCGGTGTTCAGCGCCTCCAACTTCCCGCTGGCGTTCTCGGTCGCCGGTGGTGACACCGCGTCGGCGCTGGCCGCCGGATGCCCGGTCGTGGTCAAGGGGCACGACGCCCATCCGGGCACCTCGGAGATCGTGGCGCGCGCGGTCACCGCGGCAGTCACCGAGTCGGGCCTGCCCGCCGGCGTCTTCTCGTTGCTGTTCGGCAGCGGACCGGGTCTCGGCGTCGCGCTGGTCACCAACCCGCATATCAAGGCCGTCGGATTCACCGGATCCCGTTCCGGGGGAACGGCGTTGATGGCGGCCGCCGCCGCACGTCCCGAGCCCATCCCGGTGTACGCCGAGATGAGTTCCATCAATCCGGTGTTCGTGCTCGAGGGCGCGCTGGCCACCCGCGGTGCGGAGCTGGGCAGGGCTTTCATCGGCTCGCTCACCATGGGATCGGGGCAGTTCTGCACCAATCCGGGCCTGATCATCGCCGTCGACGGCCCAGGGCTCGACGCCTTCGTCGCCGCGGCCGGCGAGGCCATCTCCGCTGCGCCCGCCACCCCGATGCTGACCCCGAACATCGCCGGAAACTATGCATCCGGTGTCGAGATGCTCAGCAAGAAAGCAGAACTGGTTGCACGCGGTCAGTCCGGTGCCATCGAGACCTGCGGGCAGGCGGCATTGTTCAGTACCGATGCGCAGAGCTTCCTGGGTAGCGAGGAGCTGCAGGCCGAGGTGTTCGGCTCGGCCAGCCTGATCGTGCGATGCGCCGACACTTCCGAGATGCACACCGTCGCCGCCGGCGTCGAGGGGCAGCTCACCGCGACCGTGCATGCCGATGCGTCCGACGAAGCCGCGGCCGGTGAACTGCTTCCGCTGCTCGAGCTCAAGGCGGGGCGAATCCTGTTCAACGGCTGGCCCACCGGTGTCGAGGTGTGCCATGCGATGGTGCACGGCGGCCCGTTCCCGGCAACCTCGGACTCGCGCACCACATCGGTCGGTGCCCGCGCGATCGAACGCTTCCTGCGTCCCGTGGCCTACCAGAACGTCCCGAAATCGCTGCTGCCCAGCGCTGTTGCCGACGACAATCCCGATCACCTGTGGCGGCGCATCGACGGCCGGCTCGCACAGGACTGACCTACCCCTCCACCACCATTTCGAGGAGCTTTCCACTATGCGTCCCACGTTCCACGGCGTGCTGTTCTTTCCCGTCACCCCCTTCACCCCCTCCGGTGCGGTCGACGTCGACGCGCTCTCGGCGCACCTGACCAAGGGTGTCGAGGCCGGCCCGGGCGGTGTGTTCATCGCTTGTGGCACAGGTGAATTCCACGCTCTCGAACTCGGCGAGTTCCGCACCGTGGTGCGCACCGCCGTCGAGGTGATCGCCGGACGTGTTCCGGTGTACGCCGGAGCCGGCGGGTCGGTGGCCCAGGCCAAGGCCTTCGCGCTGGCCGCACAGGAAGAGGGGGCCGACGGCATCCTGCTGCTACCGCCCTACCTGGTCGAGGTGCCCCAGCCCGGCCTGGTGGACTATGTCGCCGCGGTCGCCGGCGCCACCACACTGCCGGTCATCGTCTACAACCGCAACAACGCGAAGTTCACCGAGGCATCCGCTGTTGCCGTCGCCAAGATCGACAATGTCGTCGGATTCAAGGACGGCACCGGTAATTTCGACCAGGTGGCGCGGATCGTGGCCGCCGTCAAGGCCCAGGTCGACCCGGACTTCCTGTTCTTCAACGGTCTTCCCACCGCCGAGACGACCCAGTTGGCGTTCCGCGCCATCGGCGTGCCGCTGTACTCCTCGGCGACGTTCGCGTTCGCCCCGGACCTTGCGCTGGCGTTCTACAACTCACTGGAGTCGGGCAATATCGAGCTGACGAGCGCGCTGCTCAACGCGTTCTTCATCCCGCTGGTTCAACTGCGCGACACGGTCCCGGGATATGCCGTCTCGCTGGTCAAGGCCGGCGTCACGATGGAGGGTGTGCCCGCCGGATCGGTGCGCCCGCCGCTGGTGATGCCCAGCGCCGAGGATGTCGCGACACTGGCCTCGATCGTCGCAGCCGGTCGCGCCGTGCTGGCCGATGCGCTGAGCGGAGCCGTGTAACTCGTGAGCGCCATCCGCATCACCGGCACGCGGATCACCCCGGTCGCCTTCGTCGACCCCCCGCTGCTGAACACCGTTGGGGTGCACCAGCCCTACGCGCTGCGGGCAATCATCCAACTGGACACCGATGCGGGTCTGGTCGGTCTCGGCGAGACCTATGCCGACACCCACCATCTGGCCCGGTTGAACGCCGCAGCCGCGGCCATCACCGGTCTGGACGTGTTCGCGCTCAACCAGATCCGTGCCGCGATCGCGGTGGCGTTGGCCGGAGATGATGCGGCGGTGGGCACCGCGGGCATGATCACCACCGCAAGCGCGGTCGACCAGGTGCTCTCTCCGTTCGAGGTGGCCTGCCTGGACGTGCAGGGTCGAGCACTGGGTAGACCTGTGTCGGATCTGTTGGGCGGCAAGGTGCGTGACGCCGTACCGTTCAGCGCCTACCTGTTCTACAAGTGGGCAGGCCATCCCGGTGCCGAGCCAGACCGGTTCGGCGAGGCGCTGGACCCCGACGGCTTGGTCGCCCAGGCGCGCCGCATCATCGACGAATACGGTTTCACGGCCATCAAGGTCAAGGGTGGGGTTTTCGCTCCAGAAGAGGAGATGGCCGGTATCGAGGCGTTGGCCAAGGCCTTCCCCGGTGTCCCGCTGCGCCTTGACCCCAATGCCGCGTGGACGCCGCAGACCTCGATCAAGGTCGCCGCCGGGCTGGCAGGCATTCTGGAGTACCTGGAGGATCCGACACCCGGACTGGACGGGATGGCCGAGGTCGCCAGGGAGTCCCCCCTGCCGCTGGCCACCAACATGTGCGTCGTCGCCTTCGATCAGCTCAAACCGGCCGTTGCGAAGGATTCGGTGAAAGTCGTTCTCTCCGATCACCATTATTGGGGTGGGCTACAGCGCTCCCGGTTGCTCGCCGGCATCTGCGAGACCTTCGGGCTGGGTTTGTCCATGCACTCCAACTCGCACCTGGGCATCAGCCTGGCGGCCATGGTCCACCTGGCAGGTGCCACACCGAACCTCACCTACGCCTGCGACACGCACTGGCCGTGGAAGACCGAGGACGTCATCGAAGACGGCGCGCTGCGGTTCGTCGACGGCTCCGTCCCGGTACCCACCGGACCGGGCCTGGGCGTCGAGATCGACGAGGACGCGCTGGCCGCGTTGCATGAGCAGTACCTCACCTGCGGCATCCGCGACCGGGACGACACCGGTTACATGCAGACCGTCGATCCGAGTTTCACACTCGCCAGTCCGCGCTGGTAGGCCGGATCCCAGCTCAGCCCGATCCCTTCCCGGCTACCGTGGGTGGATGCCAGACCAGCCGGCCGTCGATGCCGCCCACCCGCCCGAACTGGTGCTGCGGATCATCAATCCCACGCTGAAATTCGCCCTCAAGACCCCGCTGGGCGCGCTGATCGGCGACTTCATGCTGGTGTCCTTCACCGGCCGCAAGACGGGCAGGCGGTACACCACGCCTGTCAGTGCGCACCACCTCGACGGTGTGCTGTACGTGTTGCTGGAGGCGCAGTGGAAGTACAACTTCCGCGACGGTGCCGACGCGCAGGTGTCCTACAGTGGCAAGACCACCACGATGCGCGGCGAGTTGATCAGCGACCCCGCCGCGGTGGCGGCGTTGGCCGAACGGATCGCCACCTCCTACGGGCCGAAGAAGGCGCAGCGTCAGATGGGACTGGTGTTCGCCGGTGATCGACTGCCCACGCTCGCACAATGGGAAACGGCGGCAAGGGAAGTGAAGCTCGCCGCCATCAAGCTCAGTTAGCCGGGAGCGGCCGCGCGGATCGCCTCGAACAGCGATACCAGCACGTCGACCAGGTGTTCGCGGTCGAGGTCGATATCACCGAGCAGAACCGCTCCGATGGACGCGGTGACCCCGCCGACCAGGAACTGCGACACCAGCCGCAGATCGGTCGGCAGCCCGTCGGCCGCCGCAGCCGGGTCACCACCGGCTGCGGTGGCGGCCAGCATGCCGGCGAACCGGCTCGACTCGGCGAGGCTACGCCGACCCAAAGCCGGTGTGGCGGTGGCCTCCAACACCAGGATCCGGCCCTTACGCCGGTCGCCGAGGATCAGGTCGACCAGTTCGCCGAGCACCGCCCTGGTGCGTGCCAGGGCATCATCGGGTGCCTGCTCCAGCGCGGCGACCGACCGACATGCCGCCTCCTCGATGACCTCGGTGTAGACGGCAAGGTGCAGCGCCTCGATATCGGCGAAGCTCTCGTAGAAGTACCGAGCGGCCACACCGGAGGCCTCCGTGACACCGCGCACCGTGGTGCCGGCGATACCGCGCGTTCCCATCAACTCCAGGCCGGCGGCGAGCAACTTGGCGCGTCGTTCGGCGACCCGGTCGACGGCAGTTTGTCCGCCGTAGCGCCGCGAGACCGCCATCGGACCATCTTGACACAGCGGCTCTACGCTGTTTTTCTCAATCTGCACACAGATGTTTCCTGTTTTCTCGGATGGGGGTTCCGGCGATGACGAGCACGGCACAACGGGTCGAGGCGGACACCTCGCCCAGACCCTGGGATCCCGGTCAACCACACCACGAACTGGCCGCTGACGTGCGCTGGTGGATGGGCACACCGCTGGCCTTCGGTCTGTTTGGCAGGCTCGCCCTGGACCAGGTGGCCTACCGCAAGGTCGCGGCCGCCGTCGACGCCAGCGGTCGGTTCGCGGCGAACTTCACCGACCGTGGGATCAACAGCTACCTGTGGAACGGACCGCTCGCGTTCGCCGACGAGACCGACCGGCGCGCCACCGCCGAACGGCTGAAGAGCAAGCATGGCGCGGTACACGGGGTCGGCAAGGGGGATTTCGCCGGTGAACGGTTCAGTGCGCTGGACCCTGCGTTGTGGAAGTGGGTCGGCACCACCTCGCTGAACATCTTCTACGCCGGATACACCGCGGTCTACGGCAAGCACTTCTCCGACGAGCAGCGCGAGGTGGTGTGGCGCACGGTGTGTGCGATGGCCGATGTCGGATTGCCCAGTGACGCTGCCGATGTGCCGGCCACCGTGGCCGAGATGCGCGCCTACTACGACGAGGTCGCCACCACCGAACTGGCGAGCAACCCGTTCCTGCTGTGGGCCGCCGATCAGTTCTCCGGCCCGCCGGTGCCGACGTTGTTCGGTCCGGCATGGCTGCACCGACTCATCGAGCCTGGCTGGCGGCTGATGGTGCCGGTCCTGGCGCGCCCGGCCCGCATCTGCGCCGAATCGGCGACACATTCGGTGATGATGGATCTGCTTGGCAGTGAATGGAATCCGGCCAAGCAGCTGGAGTTCGCGCTGTACCGGGTGGTGATCCGCGCCGCCCGGCGGTTGCCCAGGTGGCTGGTGTTGGAGCCGATGGCCTACAACCGCTACCGCTACGAGAAGTTGCGTGACTTCCACAATCGGTACGAACTGGAGAGCTTCGCCGCACGCTAAACTGATGCACCACCGACGTCCCGCAGTGGCGCGGTGATACGAGGAGTGCATCGATGTTCTCGCTGGCCCGATTGTCCTGCTTCATCGCCGTGGCCGAGGAACTGCATTTCGGGCGGGCCGCAGAGCGGTTGCACATGACCCAGCCCCCGCTCAGTCGCCAGATCCAGCAGCTGGAGGCCGAACTCGGGGTCCAGCTCATCGACCGCACCACCCGCACCGTCACGCTGACCCCGGCCGGGGCGGCCTTCCTGCCGGATGCCCGCCGCATCCTCCAACTGGCCGAGAGCGCGGCGCTCACCGTGAAGCGGGTACCCGCCGGAGATCTGGGCACCGTGGTGGTGGGCTTCACCGCGGCCTCCGCGCACGCGGTGCTGCCGCGTCTGCTGGAACGTACCCGCGAGAAGCTGCCCGATGTCAAACTCGAACTGCGCGAGATGGTTTCCTCGGTACAGATCGAGGCGCTGATGAGTGGTGACATCGACCTGGGGATGGCCCGGCCGCCGCTCAAACGCCCCGGCATCGTCTCTCGCCCGCTACTGCACGAGCAGCTGGTGGCCGCGCTGCCCGCGGGCCATCCGCTGGTCGGGCAGGCCCGCCAGCTCACCCTCAACGACCTCGACGGCGAGGATGTCGTGATGTACTCGCCGGTCGAGGCGCGCTACTTCAACGAACTGCTGATCAGTACGTTCACCATCGCCGGGGCCACGCCGCGCTATGTCCAGTTCGTCACCCAGGTGCACACGATGCTGGTGCTGGTGCGCTCCGGGATCGGCATCGCGCTGGTGCCGGCGTCGGCCGCCACCCTGCATCCCGAGGGCGTGGTGTTCCGCACCATCGGCGCGTTCCGCGAACGGCCGGTCGAGCTGGATGCCTGCTGGCGCCAGGACAGCACGAATCCGGCGCTGCTGCGGTTGTTGCGTGATGTGCTCCCGGCCCGGGAGTGGACCACCGACGACCTGCTGGATGGCTTCGGAGGCTGACTCGCACAACGCAATGTGACCCTGAGAGCGTCGTCATGGATATATCCACGGTGGCGCTGTCAGGGTCACATTGCGATCGGCGGCTACACCCTGGCGGCGGGCTGCACTACCGGCGTGACCAGCTGACCGGTCGCCAGGAACTCGTCGAGGTTGCGCAGGGTGAGCGCCTCCATGGCGGCGCGGGTCTGCACGGTCGCGCTGCCGACGTGGGGGAGCAGTACGACGTTGTCCATCTCGAACAACTCGGCGGGGACCTGCGGTTCGGCCGCGAAGACGTCCAGACCCGCACCGGCCAACCGTCCCTCGCGCAGGGCGCTCACCAGTGCCTGCTCGTCGACCACGCTGCCCCGGGCGATGTTGATCAGGTATCCCTGCGCGCCGAGCGCATCGAGCACGGCGGCGTCGACCAGCTTGTTGGTGGCGCTGCCACCGGCGGCAGCGATCACCAGCACGTCGACATCGCGGGCCAGGTCCACTGCGGTTTCGACGTATCGGTACGGCGAATCGGCCACCCGCCGGCGATTGTGGTAGCTGATGGTGCAGCCGAAGGCGCTGAGACGCTTGGCGATTGCGCCGCCGATACGGCCGAGCCCGATGATGCCGACGCGGGTGTTGCTGACCTGCCGGGTCAATGGGTAGTTGCCCTCGGCCGGCCAGCGGCCCGCGCGCACATAGCGGTCGGATGCCGAGAGCTGGCGCATGGTGTCGATCAACAGTCCGACTGCGGTGTCGGCGACACAGTCGGTCAGGACGTCGGGGGTGTTACTCACCCCGACGCCCCGAAGTTCGGCGGCCTCCACATCGGTGGTGTCGTATCCGACACCGAAGTTGATGACGGCGCCCAGTCGCGGCAGCGCGCTCAGCAGAGCGGCGTCCACGCCGGTGCGACCCGATGTCACCACGGCGATCACCGCGTCGGCATACTCGGCCAGGAACGCCTCGCGGGCGGCGTTCTCCTCGGGCAGGAGCAGGGCGTCGTACCGGGTGGCGAGGGTGTCGGCCAGCGACGGTTTGAGTGGACCGACCTGCAGGACACGGTCGATGGATCGCGCTGATGTTCCCATGTGGCTCCTTCGTTCCTCGATGTCACGTTAGGGAGACCTGCGGATACCTGTCCAACACGGAAATAGCATGGGTTGATACAGAACATGCATGATTGGCGATTTGCCCACCGCTTCGAGGTATCAAACATCGGGCGCCGGTGGCATAACAGCAGCTCATAGGCAATTTATGGAGCGCGGTGGTGGCGTCGGTCGGCTGCCGAATGGCAGCGGATCCGTGGGTTTCGGACGGTTGACGCTGTCGGAACGGCCCTCCTACGGTGTGTCTACCGTCACAGATGGTGTCCACATACATGGACATCACTCCGCTGGCCGGTACACCCCAATCCCCGATCTGGAGGTCCCGATGGCTGCGACACGCATGGCGCCCAGGCTGCTGGTGATCGCCGGTACAGCTGTGCTGGCAGCCGGGTGCACCGTTGCCAACTCCGGGGGTGGCGGTTATGACCCCGACACCCTGCGCATCGTGCTGCAACAGGAGCCCCCGACGCTGGAGCCCTGCGAGAGCTCGCTGACGTCGACCGGGATCGTGGTGCGCTCCAACATCACCGAACCGCTGCTGGAACGCGATGCCACCACTGGAGACCTGCAGCCGCTGTTGGCCACCGAATGGCAGCAGACCAGCCCGACCGAGTGGACCTTCCGGTTGCGTGACGGCGTCACCTTCTCCGATGGTGCGCCCTTCACCTCCGAGGATGCCGCCTTCTCCATCGACCGCGCCGTGAATTCTGACCTACAGTGCAACGTCGACGGGTACGTCTTCGGCGACGAGACCCTCGCCCTGCACACCCCGGATGCCGAAACCGTCGTCATTGGTACCACGGAACCGGATCCCATCCTGCCGCTGCGTATTTCGTTCATCGAGATGGTGCCGCGCGGCACCAGTGTCGATGAGAAGGTGCGCGAACCGATAGGCACCGGACCCTATGCGATCGAGCGCTGGGAGTACGGCCAGAAGCTGACCCTGACCCGCAATCCCTCCTACTGGGGAGCGGCTCCGGCGTTCGGGAAGGCCGAATACCGTTGGCGCAGTGAGGGCAGCGTGCGCGCCGCCATGATCACCAATGACGAGGCCGATATCGCTGTCGGGCTCGGGCCCGAGGACGGCGCCGGTGATCTCGGCGTGCCCTTCCAGAACAACGAGACCACCGCCCTGCGGATGCAGACCACCGAGCCGCCATTGGACGATATCCGGGTGCGTCAGGCGATCAACTACGCCGTCAACCGGACCGGTATCGTCAAGGCGCTGTTCCGTGACCTGGGTGAACCTGCCGCCCAACTGATCCCCTCGGGTGTCGTCGGCTACAACGCCGAACTGCCGTTGTGGCCGCACGATCTGGACAAGGCCAAGGAACTCATCGCCAAGGCCAAGGCCGACGGTGTCCCCGTCGACCGCCAGATCCGGCTGATCGGGCGGACCGCCCAGTTTCCCAAGATCACCGAGACCATCGAGGTGCTGCAGAGCGAGTTCACCGAGATCGGCCTCAACGTCAAGATCGAGATGATGGACACCGCAAGCCAATTGCAGTACCAGTTGCGGCCGTTCCCGGCGAATACCGGGCCCTATCTGCTGATGATCATGCACGGTAACCAGGCCGGCGACGCCGCCTTCACCCTCGACCAGTACATGCTCTCCGACGGCCCGCAGGCTGCCTACGGCACACCGGAGTTCGATGCCAAGATCCGCGCCGCCGAGGCGCTCACCGGGCAGGCCCGCCAGGATGCCTTCGCCGAACTGTTCGCCGAGGAGCCACAGGAGATCATGCAGATGGCCTACCTGGCCCACATGAAGGGCATCCTCGGCAAGTCGCCACGCGTCGACTACACCCCCGACCCGGCGACCGGCGACGAGATGCGCCTGGCCGCGATGACACCCGCGGCCGGCGACCGCGCCGACCAGTCCTGACCCGACCGCTCCCGAAAGAGGACACGCCATGTTCGCATTCCTGCGGCGCCGGATATACACCAGCACCATCCCTTTGATCATCGTGCTGCTCGGTGTCTTCCTGCTCGCCCGGCTCACCGGCGACCCCACCAACCTGTACCTGCCCGAATCTGCCACCGCCGACCAGCGCGCCGCTTTCGCCGAGTCGAACGGCTTCAACGATCCACTGATCGTCCAATTGCTCGATTACTTCAAGGGTGTCATCCATCTCGACTTCGGCACCTCGCTGCGCACCGGCGAATCGGCCGCCCAGATGGCGTTGCGCGCCTTCCCGGCCACCCTGCAACTGGCGTTCGTCACCATGCTGCTCGCCATCATCGGCGCCGTGGTGATCGGCTGCTGGGCGGCCTACCGGCCCAACTCGCTGGCCGACCGGTTCTCCAGCCTGCTGTCCATGACCGCCGCCTCCATCCCGGACTTCTGGTTCGCCATCACCGGCGTCTGGTTGTTCGCGGTCCTGATGGGCTGGCTGCCCACCTCCGGCACTGATGCGGGTGTGCTGTCCTGGATCCTGCCGATCGCGACCCTGATGATCCGCCCGCTCGGCGTGCTCACCCAGGTCGTCCGCGGCGCAATGGTTTCCGCGCTCTCGGCACCATATGTCCGGCTGGCGCGCAGCAAGGGCGCAGGCGATATGCGCGTGGTCACCCATCACGCACTGCGCAATGCCGCCGCTCCCGCCCTGACCGTGGCCGGCGACCTGGCCGTCGGCCTGATCAACGGCGCGGTGGTGGTGGAGGCCATCTTCGGCTGGCCAGGCATCGGCAAGCTCATGATCGACGCGATCCTGCAACGCGATTTCGCGGTGCTGCAGGCGGCGGTCCTGCTCACCGCCGTCAGCATCTTCATCCTCAACATCGCCATCGACGCGTGCTACGCGCTGCTCGATGCCCGCGTCCGCGAACCCGTCAAGGTCTAAGGGAGCCAACTGAAGATGAGCACTCAGATCGATCTCGTCCCGGTCAAGCCGACCACCGCCATCGTCGGCGAACCGGTCACCAAGAAGAGCTCCGCCGGCTCCGTGTGGTTCCGCCTGCTGATCAACGACCGCGTCGCCGCCGCCGCGGCGGTGGTGCTGAGCCTGGTCTTCCTCACCGCGATCTTCGGCCCCATGTTGGTCGGAGATCTGGCGACCCGCATCGACCTCGATAACTCCAATCAGGCGCCGTTCACCCTTGCCCACGGCTGGGCCAATGTGCTCGGCACCGACCCGCTGGGCCGCAGCATGCTGGCCCGGTTGATCGTGGCCTGTCAGACCACCGTGTCGGTGGCCGTTCCGGCCGTGGTGATCTCGGCGGTCATCGGCTCGGTCATCGGAATGTGGGCCGGTTACTACCGCGGCTGGCGGGAGACCGTCGCGATGCGCGTCGCCGATGTGATCATGAGCTTTCCGTCGCTGTTGCTGGCGGTGGTGGTGCTCTATGTGTTCTCCCCGAGCGCGGCTAACATCGTTGCGGTACTGGCCATCACCCGTATCCCGGTGTACCTGCGCACCGCCCGCGCCGAATCCGCCGAACTGTCCAGCCGCGTGTTCGTCGACGCTGCACGTACGTTCGGGGCAAGCGGGCGGTCCATCATCACCCGGCATGTGCTGCCGATCGTGCTGCCCACCCTGCTCACCGTCGCGACCCTGGACTTCTGCTACGTGATGCTGGCGGAGAGTTCGCTGAGCTTCCTGGGTATCGGCATCCAGCCGCCCGATGTCAGCTGGGGCCTGATGGTCTCCCAGGGGCGCACCTACCTGCACACCGCGTGGTGGCTGTCCTTCCTGCCAGGACTGGCCATCGTGATCACCACCGTCTCGGCGACCATCCTGGCCGCCTGGGCCCGCATCGCCACCGACCCCGCCCAGCGGTGGCGACTCACCGTCCCGCAGAAGCGGTTGTCCCGTTTCACCAAGTCCGGAAAGGCCATCTAATGACTGCTGTCGCAGAACATCTCCCCATGGACCAGGTGGACGCCGATCCCGCGCTGCGCGTCGAGGGCCTGACCGTCGATATCCGCACCATCACCGGTACCGTCCGGGCCGTCGACCATGTCAGCTTCGCCGCCCGCACCGGTGAGACGCTGGCACTGCTCGGTGAGTCCGGCTGCGGTAAATCGATGACCGCCACTGCGCTCGTCGGTCTGCTCGAACCGGTGGCACAGGTCGCCGACGGCACGGCCCGCATCGGCGATGTCGACATTCTCTCGGTGGGCCGTAAGAAGCGACGCGAGATGGCGGGCCCGGAGTTGGCGATCGTCTTCCAGGACGCGCTGACCGCGCTCAACCCGCTCTACACCGTCGGCACCCAGTTGGCCGAACCGTTCCGCATCCATCACGGCATGAAGGCCAAAGAAGCCAAGGCCAAGGCGGTGGAACTGATGGCGCGCGTGGGCATCCCGCAGCCCGAAGAACGGATGAAGGCCTACCCGCACCAGTTCTCCGGGGGCATGCGCCAACGCCTGCTCATCGCGATGGCCGTCGCACTCAACCCGAAGGTGCTGATCGCCGACGAGCCGACGACGGCGCTGGACGTCACCGTGCAGGCGCAGATCATGGCCCTGCTCAAGAGCCTGCGTGCGGAATACGACATGGCGGTCGTGCTGATCACCCACGATCTCGCCCTTGTCGCCGAGGAGGCCGATCGCGTCGCCGTCATGTATGCCGGCAGCATCGTCGAAACCGGTCCGGTGTCGGAGGTTTTCGCCGATCCGAAACACCCGTACACCAAAGGGCTGCTCGATTCGGTGCCGGTCGACGCCGAGCGCGGTGCCGAGCTCAAATCGATCGGCGGGAGTCCGCCGGACCTGCACTCGAT
Organism: Arthrobacter sp. SLBN-53; assembly: GCF_006715585.1. NCBI lineage: Bacteria > Bacillati > Actinomycetota > Actinomycetes > Micrococcales > Micrococcaceae > Arthrobacter > Arthrobacter sp. SLBN-53. Next base: position 2,278,563 of record NZ_VFNN01000001.1, on the reverse strand, counting down.
CCCGGCCGGGTGTGTGTACCAGGACCGCTGCCCGCTGGTCGCCGATATCTGCCGCGGCACCCGTCCCGCCCTGCAGTCCGTCGGTAGCCGGCGCGCGTCCGCCTGCCACTTCCCCTCGGAGGTCTCCCATGTCTGATCCGACAACGGCACCCGATTCAGTGCTCGAGGTCCGCGACCTCACCAAGTCCTTCCGGGTGTCCGGCGGCAAGACACTGACCGCGCTCGACGGCATCAATCTGGATATGGCCCGCGGTGAGACGCTGGGTCTGGTCGGCGAATCCGGTTGTGGCAAGTCCACCCTCGCCCGCACCCTGATGATGCTGGAACGCCCCGACACGGGTTCGGTGAGCTTCGAGGGAATCGATCCGTTCGCGCTCAAAGGCAAGGAACTGCTGAAGTTCCGGCGTCGCGTGCAGATGGTGTTCCAGGATCCCTACGCCTCGCTGAACTCGCGGATGACGGCGGCCGAGATCATCGCCGAACCATGGCGTACACACCGGTCCCTGTACAAGACCCGCGCCGACCGCGATATGCGGGTGCGCGGCCTGCTCGATCTGGTCGGCCTGGGCGCGAAGGCCTTCGGCAAATACCCGCAGGAGTTCTCCGGTGGCCAGCGCCAGCGCATCGGCATCGCCCGGGCTCTCGCGCTGAATCCCGAGGTCATCATCTGCGACGAGCCGGTGTCGGCGTTGGACCTCTCGGTGCAGGCGCAGATCCTCAACCTCCTCAACGACCTGCAGCAGGAGCTGAAGATCTCCTACGTCTTCATCTCCCACGATCTGTCGGTGGTGCGCCACGTCGCCGACCGGGTTGCCGTGATGTACCTGGGCCGGATCATCGAGACCGGGCCCACCGAAGCGGTTTTCGATCGGCCCGAGCATCACTACACGTCCGCTCTCATGTCGGCCGCGCCCAAGCTGCACGACGCGGCGCGCGGCGAGCGGATCCTGCTCACGGGCGAGGTGCCCTCACCGCTGAACCCGCCGTCGGGATGCCGCTTCCGGACCCGCTGTGCCCACGCGACCGACATCTGTGCCCGGCAGCGTCCACCGTTGGCCGTCGATCCCGTGGTCGCAGGCCACACCGCGGAATGTCATCACCCTGCCCTGCACGAGGCATCGGCGTTGTCGCACAGCGCATGAGCTGGGTGGCGGGGACCTCGGACCATGGGGCGTGCGGGACATGAATACGAGCGTGCCCGGGTTCGCGGTCATCATGGTCGCGGTGATGTTGGCGTCCTGTCTGCAGGGCTCCATCGGCTTCGGTATGGGCATGCTGGCCGCACCGGTGGTCGCAATCTTCGATCCCGCGCTGGTACCCGGCACGTTGATCATGCTGGCCACCCTGCTCACGCTGCTGGTGGTGCTGCGCGAAGGCACTGCCATCGATATGCGCGGAACCGGGTGGGCGCTGCTCGGCCGGGTTCCCGGGACCATCGCCGGCGCACTGCTGCTGGCGGTCATACCTGAACGCGCCCTGGCGATCCTGATCGCGGCCGTGGTGCTCGCCGGCGTGGCGATCACCAGCCTGGGTTGGATTCCCGAACCCCGGCGGCGCAACCTGATGCTGGCCGGCGCCACCTCCGGTGTGCTCGGTACCGCGACATCCATCGGCGGACCGCCGATGGCGCTGGTGTGGCAGCGCAGCAGTGGTGCCCAGCTGCGAGCGACCATGGCAGGCTTCTTCCTGGTCGGCTCGCTCATGTCCATCGCCATGCTGGGCGTGACCGGTGCCGTGGACCACCACACAGTGCAGATGTTCGCACTCCTCGTACCGGCGGCGGTTCTGGGATATGTGTTGTCGCGCTACGCCAACCGCATCCTCACTCCCTTGCGGCAGCGGTGGACCGCCATCGCCGCATCCACCGCGGGCGCGGTGGTTCTCGTCGTCCGACAGACAGGCCTGTTATGACCGAATCGACTGCACGCGCGGGAGTCAAGTCGGCTGTCCGCACCGTCGAGCTGCTGGAGTACCTGGCCGCGCGACAGGACGAACCAGCCCGAATCCGGGAGATCAGTGAGGATCTCGGCATGCCGCGCAGCAGCGCACACGCCCTGCTGCGCACCCTGATGGCACAGGGCTGGGTGCGTGCGGACGAGACCGGGACGCTCTACGGCATCGGGATCCGTGCGCTACTGGTGGGCACCAGCTATCTCGACGGAGATCCGTATCTGCCCATGATCGCGCCGTTCCTGGACGATCTGCGCAGCGACTGGGACGAGACATTCCACCTCGGCCGCCTCGACGGCACCGACATCGTCTACCTGGCCACCCGCGAATCCCAGCAGTATCGCCGCGCCACCAATCGGGTCGGCAGGAGGCTGCCGGCACACGCCACCGCGCTGGGCAAGGCGCTGTTGGCCGAACGCACCGGCGTCGATCGCCACCATCACCTGCCCGCCGAGTTGGCGGCGATCACGCCGGGGACCATCACCTGCCACGATGAGCTGGCCGAGGCGCTGGACACCGTACGTATCCGCGGCTACGCCACCGACGACGAGGAGAACACTCAGGGAGTGCGCTGTTTCGCGGTCGCGCTGCGCTACTGCTGGCCGGCCCAGGACGCGATCAGCGCCTCGGTACCGATCGCACGGTTGACCGCAGAACGTGAGCGCGGCCTCATCGAGGCACTGTGCGCCGTCGGTGACAAGGTCAGCCGGGTGCTGCGTCCGATGGCCAATGGCGACAAGTGGTTCGCCTGATGTCGGCAGCGGACGTTCTCGAGCATTCAATCGCTGAATCAATTGATGCCACATCAGTGTTGGACGTGCATCAACCGATATTTATAGGCTGGTCGATATGAGCTCGTCGAAGCGCACCCCGATCGTCACTGAGATGCGGGTGGTCCCCATCGCCGGGCATGACAGCATGCTGCTGAACCTCAGCGGGGCACACGCCCCCTACTTCACCCGGAACCTGGTGATCCTCAAGGACTCCGACGGCAACACCGGTGTCGGCGAGGTCCCCGGTGGCGCCGCGATCGAGCGCACGCTTCTGGAGGCCAGACCGCTGGTCGAGGGCCGCGGTATCGGTGCCTACAACAACGTGCTCGGCGATATCCGCCGCACCTTCGCCGACCGTGACGCCGGCGGCCGCGGCGCCCAGACCTTCGATCTGCGAGTCACGGTGCACGCCGTGACCGCGGTCGAATCGGCCATGCTCGACCTGCTCGGGCAGCACCTCGGCGTGTCGGTCGCCGCGCTGCTGGGGGAGGGGCAGCAGCGAGATCGCGTTCAGGCCCTGGGGTATCTGTTCTTCGTCGGGGACAGTGCCAGGACCGATCTGCCCTACCGCACGGCCGCCGACGAGGCCGTCTCCGGTGATCCGGCCGACGAATGGCTGCAGGTCCGACACCGCGAGGCCATGACACCCGAGGGGGTTGTCCGGCTCGCCGAGGCGGCGCACGCGCGCTACGGCTTCGCCGACTTCAAGCTCAAGGGCGGGGTGCTGCCTGCCGCCGAGGAGGCCGCCGCCGTCGCCGCACTGGCCCGTCGCTTCCCCGAGGCGCGGATCACGTTGGACCCCAACGGCGGATGGCTGCTCAAGGATGCCATCGCGACCTGTCGGGGGTTGACCGATGTGCTGGCCTACGCAGAGGACCCGGTGGGGCCCGAGGGCGGGTTCTCCGGGCGCGAAGTGATGGCAGAGTTCAAGCGCGCCACCGGCCTGCCGACGGCCACCAACATGATCGCCACCGACTGGCGCGAGCTGGGCCACGCCATCCGGGCCGGTGCCGTCGACATCCCGCTCGCCGATCCGCACTTCTGGACGATGAACGGCTCGGTGCGCGTCGCGCAATTGTGCGCGGCCTGGGGCCTGACCTGGGGGTCGCACTCCAACAACCACTTCGACGTGTCACTGGCGATGTTCACCCAGGTTGCCGCGGCGGCACCGGGAGAGATCACCGCCATCGACACGCACTGGATTTGGCAGGATGGCCAACGCATCACCAAGGCGCCGTACGAGATCGTCGACGGATACCTCGACGTGCCCGCGGCACCCGGGCTCGGGGTCGAGCTCGACGAGGACCGGGTGGCAGCCGCGCACGAACTGTACCTCGCCGAGGGGCTGGGCGCCCGCGACGACGCCATCGCCATGCAGTATCTGATCCCGGGCTGGACGTTCGACAGCAAGCGGCCCTGCCTGCAGCGCGCATGAAAGTCTATGTGGCAGATCGTAACCTGGTCCCACACCGGGTGCGCTTCGAGGCAGCGGTACCGGCAGGTGTCGAACTGTTCTGGGCGGATGCCGATGGTTCGGTCGAGTGCCTGCGTGACGCCTCGGTGCATGTCGGTGGTCGGTTCACCGCCGAGATGGCCGCCGTCGCCGAGAAACTGGAGCTCGTGCATGTGGCCGGAGCAGGCACCGACCGGGTGGCATTCGATGCGCTGGCCCCCGATGTGCTGGTGGCCAACACGTTCCATCACGAACGGTCGATCGCCGAGTATGTCGTGGCGGCAGCCATCATGTTGCGTCGCGGCTTCCTGGCCCAGGATGCGGCATTGCGCAGGGACGTCTGGGCCAGCGCGGTCTACGACGACACCATCGCCCAGCCACCGACGCTCGCTGGTGCGCGGATCGGTTTCGTCGGGTTCGGCCATATCGGCCGACAGTCGTGGAAGTTGCTGCGGCAGTGGGGCTGTGGCGGCGCGGCGGTCACCGGATCCGGCCGGGTGACCGGCGATCACGGACTGGACCGGGTGGACGATGTGAGCAGGCTCGACGAGCTGGCCGGCGCGTCGGATGTCCTGGTCGTGTCAGCGCCGCTGACACCGGCGACCACCGGGATGATCGGCCGCACCCAGCTCGATGCGCTGGGTCCGCACGGGATTCTGATCAACGTGGGCCGCGGCCCGCTGGTAGACCAGCGCGCCGTCTATGACGCGCTGCGTACCGGTCGCCTCGGCGCCGCCGCGATCGACGTCTGGTACCGCTATCCCGAGGCCACCGGCCGCGGTGCCCTCGGCGCACCTGCGGACCTTCCGTTCCACGAGCTGCCGAACCTGCTGATGACCCCGCACTCCTCGGGCATCACGACCGATACCTTCCGGGGCCGGGTCGACGATATCGCGGCCAATATCGGCCGTCTGGTGCGTGGCGAGCCGCTGCACAATGTGGTGACGCGCTGACCGGTTGGGTCAACCGATGCCGTCGAGCGCCTGGTAGATCAGCCGGAAGTAGCGGTCGGTGCGGGCCGACCCCTCGATACCGGGGCCCATCTTGTTCATCACGTAGGCGATCGTGGTGCGCGAGTCCGGGTTCATCGACTCCCAGGATCCGCCCCAGCCACCCCAGAAGCAGATCTTGCCGTCCGGAATGTAACCGATTGCGGGACTGGGTAAACCGTATCCAAGACCCATGCGCAGGTGGTGCCCGGCCAGTACCAGGTCGGGACCCTCGATCTGTGGCTCGAAGATGTCGTCGACGGTATCGGGTCGCAGCAGGCGGATACCGTCGACGCTGCCGCCCAGCGAGATCACCGACAGGATCTTGGCCAGGGCTCGTGCGTTCGTGTGCCCGTTGGCGGCGCCGATATCTGCGGCCCGCCACTGTGGGGTGTTCGCGATCTGCGGCTCCGGCGCCGGCCCGGTGAACGTCTTGAGCATCTGCTCGGTCCAGTCCGGCATGGGCGGTATCCCCTCGAAAGGATCTGCCGGAGCGATGATCTCGGCGATCCGCGGTGCGTCCTCGGGCCGGGCGCCTATCTGGAAGTCGGCGCCGAGCGGACCGGCGATCTCCTCTGCGACGAACTGCTTCAACGGTTTTCCGGTGACCCGGCGAACCACTTCCCCGATCAGGTGGCCATGGGTCAGCGCGTGGTAGCCGGTGGCCGAACCCGGTTCCCACCAGGGGGACTGCGCTGCGAGCATGGTCGTGGAGCGGTCCCAGTCCAGGATGTCCTCGGGTGTCACCGGCTGATCCCACCCGGATACTCCCGAGGAATGCGTCAGCAGATGCCGGAACTCGATGCGGTCCTTGCCGCCGGCCCCGAACTCGGGCCACACCTCGGCGACGGGGGTCTGCGCTGTGACCAGGCCGCGGTCGATCAGCATCAGCCCGGCCAGTGCGGTGACGTTCTTGGTGGAGGACCACACGTTGACGATGGTGTCGGCGGTCCACGGCGTGGTGCGTGCCGCGTCGGCGTGACCACCCCAGATGTCGACGACCAGCTCGCCGCCGATATCGATCGCGATCGCGGCGCCGCACTCCTCACCGTCGTCGATGGCTCGGCCGAGCGCGTCGGCCACCTGCTCGAACCGGGGGTCGCACACACCGTCGACGGTCATGGCAGCCATCATGGCCGATCACCGTCGGGCGTATCTACCAGTTCTGGTAACCGCCCTCGGGGCCGAGCATCCGTTCCAATCTGCTGCGGCCGATCTTGGCCAGTTCGTTGCGCAGGATCTTGCGTTCGGTCTCGGTGTCATGGTGCATCCGGTCGGTGACGGCGGCCAGGACATCGCGTGCGCAGTGCCCGTCGACGAACATCACGAAGGTGAACCCGTAGCGCTGCGCGTACTGCCGCGAGGCGGCGCTCAGCGCTGCCATCAGTTCGGCATCGTCATCCCAGACCGCACAGGGTTCGGCCTGCGACTTCGCGCTGCGCGGTCGCCGACCGATATCGGGGCACGCGTCCAGGATCTGATCCACGGCGGATTCGGGCAGCTCGAACAGCGCGGCATCGGCGCGGCGGAACAGTGCGTCGTGATCGGGATAAGGGCGGCCGCGGACGAGTTCGCGGGCCAGCACGTAGCTGTTGCAGCACTCGTAGAGCGCGTGTACGGCCTTGCGTTCGGGCAACGCGTTGAACACGTCCAGGCCGATTCCCTGATGCAGCAACACGCATCAATCATCAGAGGGCCAGGACACGGCCGGGTTACCGCGTGTTACGGCGGTGCTAAATCAGGAGCCGATCAGTGGCCTTCTATCGGCGGAGCCGATCAGTGACCTTGAGCCTTGAACCGTTCGATCGAGCGCTGCAGCTCGGCCTCGGCCTCTTCGCGGCCGACCCAGTCGGCCGTCTTGACGAACTTGCCCGGCTCCAGGTCCTTGTAGTGCACGAAGAAATGCTTGATGGCGTCCAGCTCGAACTGGGAGACGTCACCGACATCCTGGATGTGCTCCCAGCGCGGGTCGTCGGCGAGCACGCAGAGCAGCTTGTCGTCGCCGCCGGCCTCGTCGGTCATCTTGAACATCGCGACCGGCCGCGCCTCGACAGTGCAGCCGGGGAAGACCGACTCGGGCAGCAGCACCAGGGCGTCCAGCGGATCGCCGTCCTCGCCGAGGGTGTCCTCGAAGAACCCGTAGTCAGCGGGGTAGCCGAACGAGGTGTAGAGGTACCGGTCCAGCTTGACCCGTCCGGTCTCATGATCCACTTCGTACTTGTTGCGGGACCCCTTGGGGATCTCGATGACGACGTCGAACGACACCCGAACAGCTCCTTCGCCTCGGTTGGTCTGGCGGGTCCACCTTAGAGGAGCGATACGCTGCACGTTATGCGGCCCGGTCGATGGCGCCGATCAACCCACCTGGTGATCGGTCTGGTGGTTCTCGTTCTCGTCGCCGTCGTGGTGGGGGTCGCCGCGATCGTGACGTCGTCGCGGACTGCGGCGAAGAACGCATTGCCGGCCCAGCCGGCGGCGGTGACGGCGGCTCCCGGTGTGGCACCGCTGGGCGATGCGGTCACCGAGCCGACGGCCAAGGGTATGGCGGCGATGTTGGCCGGCGCGCTGGCCGACCCGAACCTCGGAATGCTCACCGGCCGGGTCACCGATGCGGTCACCGGGCAGGAGCTGTGGTCCCAGGGTGAGGACATCCCCATGCAGCCGGCGTCGACCAACAAGACGCTGACCACCGCGGCGGCACTGCTGACCCTGGACCGGGATGCCAGGTTGACCACCACGGTGCGCGAGGGTGACCGACCCGGCGTGGTGGTGCTGCGCGGCGGCGGAGACCCGACACTGTCGGCCTTCGACGGTGACAAGCGCACCTGGTACAAGGGTGCGGCGCGGATCAGCGACCTGGCCGACCAGGTCAAGAAGGCCGGCGTGCGGGTCACGGCGGTGCAGGTCGACCTGAGTGCCTACAGCGGCCCGACGATGGCGATCGGCTGGGATCCGCTGGACATCGACGGTGGCGATATCGCGCCGATGGAATCGGTGATGCTCGACGGTGGTCGTACCCAACCGGTGTCCTACGACTCGCGTCGTTCGCGCACCCCCGGGCTGGATGCCGGCCGTGCGCTGGCCGTGGCGTTGGGTGTCGACCCGGCATCGGTGATGGTCAGCACCCGGTCCAGTGCCGACGCCGACGAGATCGCGTCGGTGCAGTCTCCGCCGCTGATCGAGCGGTTGCGCCAGATGATGTACGAGTCCGACAACGTGATGGCCGAATCCATCGGGCGTGAGGTGGCCGCCGCGCTGAACCGTCCGCAGAGCTTCGACGGCGCGGCACAAGCGGTGCTCGGGCAGTTGCGCGCCGCCGGTATCGACACCACGGGGGCCAAACTGCTTGATTCCAGTGGCCTTTCGGTCGACGACCGGCTGACCGCGCTTACCCTGGACCAGGTGATCGCTGTCGCTGTCGGAGATGACCAACCGAAACTGCGGCCGCTGGTCGACCTGCTGCCGATTGCCGGTGGCAGCGGAACGCTGTCGAACAGGTATCTCGACACCGACGAGGGGCGGGCCTCGGCGGGCTGGTTGCGTGCCAAGACCGGTTCGCTGACCGGGACCAACAGCCTGGCCGGCATCGTCACCGACAGCAGCGGCCGGGTGCTCACCTTCGCGTTGTTGTCCAACAATGCCGGGCCCACCGGTCGCACCTCGCTCGACGCCTTGGCCGCCAAGCTGCGACTGTGCGGGTGCGGCGGATGAGTCAGTCGGTCGGGGCCGCCGTGGACTGGGCGGTGGCAGCCACCGTCGGTGCCAAACTGTCCCGGCCCGCGCCGGCGACCACCGATTACACCCGTGATCAGGCCATCGCTCAGCTGGCCGAGGCTGCCCGCACCGCCGAGTTGCCGGTCCGCGAGGTGACGCACCTCAACGAGGGCGCCGAGGTCCCCGAAGCCAGGGTGGTCGACCGTCCGCAGTGGGTGCAGGCGGCCACCCAGTCCATGCGGGCGATGACCGGCGGCTCGGACGAACGGTCCCGCGGCGTCGCGGCAGCGTTGGCCGCCAAGGTCACCGGTGCCCAGACGGGTGCGGTGCTGGCCTTCATCTCCAGCGGAATCCTTGGGCAGTACGACCCCTTCTCCAACGGCGGCGAGTTACTGCTGGTCTATCCCAACGTCATTGCCGTGGAGCGGCAGCTGCGGGTCGATCCGGCCGACTTCCGGCTGTGGGTATGTCTGCACGAGGTCACCCATCGGGTCCAGTTCCGCGCCAATCCCTGGCTGGCCGAGCACATGTCGTCATCGCTGGACACGCTGACCGGTGACGGTGACGGTGCCGATCAGATCGGTGACCTGGTGGGTCGGCTCGCCGAGTACGTGCGCAATCAACGCAGCGGCTCCGCCGACGAGCCGAATTCGACCGGTGTGCTGGGGTTGCTGCGGGCGGTGCAGGCCGAACCGCAGCGCGCGGCGCTGGACAGGTTGCTGGTGCTCGGCACGTTGTTGGAGGGACACGCCGAGCATGTCATGGACGCCGTCGGGCCCGCCGTGGTGCCGACGGTGGCCACCATCCGGCATCGCTTCGACGAACGGCGCCAACGCAAACAACCTCCTCTGCAGCGACTCATCCGTACCCTGCTGGGTTTCGATGCCAAACTCAGTCAGTACACCCGCGGCAAGTCCTTCGTCGACGAGGTGGTGTCCCGGGTGGGCATGGATCGCTTCAACGCCATCTGGACCGATGCACAGACGCTGCCCAAGCCGGAGGAGATCGAGGAACCGCAGCGATGGATCGATCGGGTCCTGTAGCGCAATTGCGGTCAGCCGTAGCGGATTTCGCTGCGACGCAGCTGCGCTCTGCCGGGCCATGGGCGGTCGCGCTGTCCGGTGGTGCCGATTCGCTGGCGCTCACGGCGGTGGCCGCGATGCTGAGACCGACCACCGCGCTCATCGTCGACCACGGACTGCAGGACGGTTCGGAGCGGGTGGCCACCGCCGCGCGTGAGCATGCGATCCGGCTCGGATGTGTTGACGCACAGGTTCTTCGGGTCGAGGTCGGTACCGCCGGTGGTCCGGAGGCGGCGGCGCGGACCGCGCGTTACCGCGCTCTCGATCGCGGTCGTGGCGGTATGCCGGTGCTGCTCGGGCACACACTCGATGATCAAGCCGAGACGGTGCTGCTCGGCCTAGGGCGTGGTTCGGGTGCCCGTTCGATCGCCGGGATGCGTCCGCTCGATGATCCGTGGTGTCGGCCGCTGCTGGGGCAGCGGCGCGCCACGACGGTGTCAGCCTGTGCCGAGCTGGGGCTGACACCGTGGCACGATCCGCACAACACCGATCCCCGCTTCACCAGGGTCCGGTTGCGTACCGAGGTGCTCCCGCTGCTGGAGGAGGTGCTCGGCGGTGGCGTGGCCGCGGCCCTGGCCCGTACCGCCACCGCGCTGCGGGAGGACACCGAGGCGTTGGACGCGTTGGCCGGGACCCACGCCACCCATGGCGACACCTTGGATGTCTCCGATCTGGCGGTGCTGCCCAGCGCGATCCGCCGCCGGGTGATCCGCGGCTGGCTGCTGGGAAGTGGTGCCTGCAATCTCAACGACGGCCAGTTACGCGCCGTGGAGGCCCTGATCACGCAATGGCGCGGTCAGGGCGGGGTGGCGGTGCCCGGTGAGGTGCCCGCCGAGCGCTTGTTCGTGGCCCGCCGGGACGGGCTGCTGACGCTCTACTGTGAACCCGTCGGGTGAGCACCGCTACGCTGTGGGCGTGACTGCGGAGTTGTATCCCGGCGACATCAAGTCGGTCTTGCTGTCCGAAGACGAGATCAAGGCCAAGACTGCTGAACTCGCCGCCCAGATCGCCGCCGATTATCGTGCCGGCGACGGTGACCAGGATCTGCTCCTGATCACGGTGCTCAAGGGCGCCGTCATGTTCGTGACCGACCTGGCACGTGCCATCGGGGTGCCCACCCAGCTGGAGTTCATGGCGGTCAGCTCCTACGGATCCTCGACGTCCTCCTCGGGTGTGGTGCGCATCCTCAAGGACCTGGATCGCGATATCCACGACCGTGACGTGCTGATCGTCGAGGACATCATCGATTCGGGGCTGACGCTGTCCTGGTTGTTGCGCAACTTGGCGACACGCAATCCCCGGTCGCTGCGTGTCTGCACGCTGCTCCGCAAGCCCGATGCGGTGCGCGCCGATGTCGACGTCACCTATATCGGCTTCGACATCCCCAACGAGTTCGTCGTCGGCTACGGCCTCGACTATGCCGAGCGCTACCGCGACCTGCCCTATATCGGCACGCTGGAGCCGAAGGTGTACCAGTCGCCGTAGTGGTGTCAGCATGTCCTACGGGGAGTGATGTCGTCCGCCGTTGGTTCCGGTTCTGGACTTCGAGCGCGTGGTGCGCCCCGCGCGATCGAGATTCGCCATGTGTCGGATGCTTCGAAAGAATCCCGCGTGGCGCTGTCGGACCGATCGGCCCAATGACTGCCTTTTGCGATCCATAACCCCTTGCGGCTGAGGGTTTCCTGGAGTAAGATCGAACATAAGTTCGAATGCGCCGCGGTTCTCGATCCTCGGATCTGGTGAGCCGCAGACCGCGACTCCGGTCGCCGCGGGGTTCGACGGTCCTGTTTGGGGGATCGTGCGGGCTGTGTGTGTGGGGTGGTGCCCCTTGGTGGGTGCTGTGGGGGGAAGTCGGTATCCGTTATGGACGCCAGCTGTCTTGATGCGTTTGTCGACGCGCTGATCGACGATCTCGCTCCGGTACCACCGGAGGGTGATGTCGGGCCGCGCTTGGGCCGGTTGGTGGATTGTCCGCGGCCGGTGGTCGATGACGAGGCGTTGCTGGGTGTGTTGGCTGCTGCGGTGTCGGCCCGGAATCTGTTGGACTTTGTGATCGCCTCGGCGGTGGTGGCGGCCGAGCGGGCGGGTGTGCCGGGTCGGCGGCACCTGTGCACCGGCGCCGACGTGTTGAGGTTGTTGGGGATGGCCCCGGGTGCGGCGGCCCGGGCGGTACGGGTGGGGCGCGCCGCATCGTCGTTGCCGGCGTTGACGACCGCGCAGCGGTTGGGTGGGATCGGTATCGAGTTCGCCGACGCCGTCGGCAAAGGTGTCGCGCACGTGGAGTCACGGACGCCGTTGTCCGACGAGGAACGGGCGACGGTGGTGCGTGCATTGATGGTGCAGACCTCCCCGGCCGAGGTGGCGGCCAAAGCCCGGGCGATCGCCATCGACCGGGGTGCGAGTCTTGCCCCTGCCGACCGGGTGGTGCCGGTCGCCGAGAACGCGACGCTGAACGAGATGACGTTGGTGCAGAACGCTGAGGGCCGGTTCGAGGCCACCCTGGATCTGGACGTCGGGACCGGGGAAGAGTTGTGTGCGGCGTTGGATCCGTTGTGCCGACCGGTCCCGCTACCGGACGGATCCCCGGATCCCCGGTCCGTTGATGCCCGGCGGGCGGAGGCGTTGGGGCAGGTGCTGCGCACCTACCTGTCGCAGTCAAGGCGTCCGATGTCCGGTGGCGTACTCCCGCACGTCACCCTGATCCGACCGGTGGCCCCGGGCGTGACGGCGGGCAACAGTGGGGAGGTGGTGGATCGGTTGGGGTTCGGTGGCCCGATCTCCGCCGCGACCGCCGAGCTGATCGCCTGCGATTCCACGCTGACGTCGGTGATCGTCGACCACGCCGGGGTGCCGTTGGATGTCGGGCGCGCCCAGCGGTTGTTCACCCCGGCGATCCGTAAAGCGCTGGCCGTCCGCGATGGTGGGTGCGCCCATCCCGGGTGTGGGCGGCCGGTGTCGTGGTGCGATGCCCACCACATCCACCCCTGGAGCGCCGGGGGTGCAACGAGTGTGGACAACGGGGTGCTGCTGTGCCGGTTGCACCAAAGCTTGATCCATCACGGTGGCTGGCAGGTCTATCTCGGCCCAGACCGCCACCCCTGGTTCATCCCACCCCACACACCAGAAGGGGCCGAACCGGAGCATCTGCGCTCCCACACCCGACGCACCATGACCGACCTACCCACCGCCGCATAACCCCCAACGCCCCAAAGCCCCGAGGCCCCAAAGCTGAAGCGCACCTTGACAACTACACAGCGAATCAGGCGCCGCCTGGGATTGAGCTGGCCCCGTCACTGCCGACAGACGTCTGGGGTCAGCTCAGTTCCCACACCGCCGTGACGGTGAACCCGACGGTCTGCTGTCCTGGTGACAGTGGAACCGCCTCGGCCATTGCGCCGCGGGGCATCGGCATCGGGGGCGGGGGAGTCGACCCGGAGGCCTCCGAGATCGACACCACGTCACCCAGGTCCAGGCCCGACAGTTCGGCGTACTGCTGGGCGCGGGCCTTGGCGTCCTCGAAGGCACGGGCGCGTGCGTCACGCACCAGCTGGGAGTCGTCGGCAATCGAATAGCTCACGGAGTTGATCCGTGTCGCGTCGCCACCGGCGTCGACTATCAGCGCCAGGACGTCGGAGGCCCGGCCGGCGTCGCGGATCTTCACGTCCACCCCGTTGCTGGCGCGGTAGGAGTCGATGCGGGTGCCGTCGTTGTTGTACTGCGGCTGCAGCGACACCTGGCTGGTGCTGATATCGCGTTCCTCGATGCCGGCACCGGTCAACGCGTCGATCACGGCTCGCTGGCGCTGACTGGTCTGGTTCAGTGCGCCGGAGACGTCGGGCGCGATCGCCTCCATCGCCGCCGACACCGTCAACGTGTCCGGGGTGCCCTGCACCTCGCCAGAGCCCACCACGGTGACCTGTCGACCCGTCGACGCGGCGGGCTGACCCGTCGCGACCGGACCGGAGTTCGAATCACAGGCGGTCATCCCGATGGCGAGGGCGCCGGCGAGGGCTGCAAGGCTGACACGGACCGGCAATCGTTGCGCGAAGGTCATGTTCGCACCATAACCGTTCACGGCGTGACGAGGATCTTGCAATGCCGCTCGGGATCGGACAGATCGGCGAAGGCCTCCGCCACACCGTCGAGTCCGACCTCGCCGGTGATCATCGGGGCCACGTCGATATCCCCCTCGGCGATGGCCCGCAGCGACTCGGCGAACTCGGCCGGGTCGTAGCCGAAGACGAAATGCAGGCTGAGCTGCTTGGCGCTGGCGAAGAACGGGTGCACCGTGTCGGGTTGCATGCAGACTCCGGCGATCACCACCCGGGTACCTGCCGGTGCCCTGCGCATGACGTCGTCGAGGATGCCCGGGGCGCCCACCGCCTCGAACACCACTGCCGGCGTGCTCCGGTGAAACGGTGATCCCTGGCTCGGATCGACCGTCACGTGCGCACCCATCCGCGCGGCCAACTCACGTCGGGTGGGTGAGAAGTCAGACGCCACAATGGTTTCCACACCGCGGTAGCGCAGCGCGGCGATGATCGCGATCCCGATCGGCCCACACCCGATCACCAGCGCGGTCTCCCCGCGCTGGACCTGCGAGGTGTTCACCGCGTGCAGACCGACGGCCATCGGTTCGGTCAGCGCGGCATGCCGCGGGTCCAGTCCGTTGGGCACCGGCAGCAGCAGCGGTGCCGACAGGAGCATCCGCTCGGCGTAACCGCCGACGGTGGAGTTGCTGTAGACGATCATCTCCAGACCGGACGGTGACACCAGCACCGGGACCGACGTGACGATCGTGCCGGCGGCGGGCGCGTCGGTACCTGGGCCCGCGTCCAGTATCTCGGCGCTGAACTCGTGGCCCATATAGACATCGGTGGCAAGATCGATGCCTGACAGCGTGTCGGGCATGCCCTCCATCTCCGCGCCGGCCGCCAACATCTCCTCGCCATGCGAGGCGAAATGCAGGTCCGACCCGCAGATCCCGCAGGCCTTGACCGCCACCAGCACCTGACCTGGGCCGGGGACGGGGACGGGTTCGGGGACATCGTCGCGGACCACCATCGCACCATTGCGCAGAACGGCGGCGCGCATCAGCTCGTCGCCTTGGGTGCGGAGTCTTCGGCGGCGTCGGTGATCGCGTTGACAATCGCCTGTCCCGCGCGGCCGAGCAACTGATTTCGCATACCCTTCGCCCACTCGTGGGAGGCGTGCGGAGCGGTCAGCTGACCCTTGAAATGCGGGATCACCTCCCTGGCGAACAGTTCGTAGGAGTGGTAGGTCGCCGCCGGTGAGGCCCAGTCGTGTCCCAGCATGAGGAAGGTGCCGAATCCGCCCGAGCGATCCAGCAGGTCCTGGATGTAGGCAATTGCCTCGTCGGTGGTGCCGATGCAGCAATTTCCCTTGGCCGCATAGTCTTCGACGAACGCGCGGGCATCATCGGCGCCGCCATCGGTCGCGTTGGACAGCGGGACGAAACCGGCCGCGCCGAAATAGTTCGCGAAGTCCTGCAACCCGTAGGTGCAGTCCTCGATGGCCTGCTCCTTGGTGTCGGCGACGTGCACGATGCCCAGCACCCGCCAATCCTTGCGATCGGGGACGTCGCGGCCGGACCGCTGGGCCTGGTCGGTGACGATATCCCAGGTGGTCTCCACCGCTGCCGCACCGCCGGGCACCGACATCGACAACGACAACAGGGAGGTTCCCAGCTGGCCGGCCAGTCGCGGACCGGACGGGGAAACCATTGCCGCGGTCGATATCTCGGGATATGGCCAGGTGTATGGCCGAACCTGGAGCGCGGCGTCGCGCAGCGTGAACCAATCGGTCTGGCGATCGACGCGTTCGTCGGGCGCCGCCCGGAACAACGCCAGGATCGCCTCGAGGGACTCCTGCATCATCCGGCGCTGGTCGACCGGATCGATGCCCATCATGTACGCGTCCGAGGGCAGTGCGCCGGGGCCCGTCCCGAACATCACCCGGCCACGGGTCAGATGGTCCAGCAGCACCCAGCGGTCGGCCACCATCAGCGGATGGTGATAGGGCAGTGACACCACCCCGGTGCCCAGTCTGATGTGGCGGGTGCGCTCGGCGGCGGTCGCGATGAACACCTCGGGACAGGAGATCAGTTCGTAACCGCCGGAATGGTGTTCACCGAACCAGGCCTCGTCATACCCCAGCCGGTCCAGCTCCTCGACGCGGTCCATGTCGTACTGCAGAGCCAGGGTGGGGGACTGGCCGGGCGGATGGAACGGGGTGAGGAACACCCCGAAGTTCAGCGGCGCGCTCACGCCAGCCCCCCGAGGAACTCCAGCAGCACGGCATTGACCTCGGTCGGGCGCTCCTGTTGCAGCCAGTGGCCGGCACCCTCGAGCAGAACCTCGTAGTACTCGCCGGTGGCCACCTCACGGACATGGTCTCGCGGGGTGAAGCTCAGCACCGGGTCGGCACTGCCGGCAAGGAACAGCACGGGTGCGGTGATGGTGGTGGTGACCACCCGGCCGGCAGCCGGGTCTGTGAGCTCCCAGTTGCGGTCGAAGTTGCGGTACCAGTTCAACGGGCCGGTGAAGCCGGTCGCCTCGAAAGCCCGGGCGTACTCGTCGAACTCTTCGGCGCTCATCCACTCGGGCAGCGGGGGCAGCGGATTGCCGGCCATTTCGTCGACCGGGCCGCCGAAGCCCTCCAAGGCGACCATCCGCTGCAGCGAGGCCCGCGGATCGGCGCCCAGCGCGGCATCGGCGACCCCGGGTTCCTGGAAATACAGGATGTAGAAGAAGTTGTCGCCGAAGATCCCGCGCCAGATCTGGGTGGGCGGGGCCGATGCCCGTGGGATCGGCGGAACACTCAGCGCGGCGACCGCGCGGACCCGATCGGGATGGAACAGCGGGAAGTTCGTCACCACCGGGGAGCCCCAGTCGTGACCGATCAGCACCGCGCGTTCGGTGCCCACATCGTCGAGCAGTCCGGCGATGTCGTTGGTCAGCTCGATGATGTCGTAGTCCTCGATCGCCTCCGGCCGCGAGGAGCCACCGTATCCACGCTGGTCCGGGGCCAAAACGTGGTAGCCGGCGGCCGCCAGCTCAGGGATCTGGTGGCGCCAGGAATGTGCGAGCTCGGGGAAGCCGTGAGCCAGCACCACCACCGGGTTGCCGCGCTCACCTGCCTCCGTCACGCGCAGCGTCACGCCGTTGGTATCAACTAACCGCTGGGTTGGTGTGAGCATCGTCTCACCCAAGCACACGTTCCCGGCCGTGACGAGCATCCCGGCCGGGAACTTCCGATCGTTGTTCAAGCGGTAGCCTTAAGTTTCCCAACTGCGTATATCGGAAGGACCGGGTCGGCCGGCGCACTCGCGCGGCCGCGAATATCGATGAACCGAACTGACGTATGAACCGTAAGAATGTCGTTCGCACGCTCACGGCGATCGCCGTGGTGCTGCTGCTTGGGTGGTCCTTCTTCTACTTCAGTGACGACACCCGCGGCTACAAGCCGGTGGACACCTCGGTGGCGATGGCCCAGATCGAGGCGGGCAACGTCAACAGCGCCCAGATCGACGATCGCGAGCAACAGCTGCGCCTCGATCTGAAGTCCGGCAACGGTGACACCGAGAACAGCGACAAGATCCTCACGAAGTACCCCACCGGCGTGGGTGTGCAGCTGTTCGACAAGCTCAGCGCCAAGAACGCCAAGATCAACACGGTCGTCAACCAGGGCAGTGTGCTGGGCACCCTGCTCATCTACATGCTCCCGCTGCTCCTGCTGGTCGGGCTGTTCGTCATGTTCTCCCGGATGCAGTCCGGCGGCCGGATGGGCTTCGGCTTCGGCAAGTCCAAGGCCAAGCAGCTCTCCAAGGACATGCCCAAGACCACCTTCGCCGATGTGGCCGGCGCCGACGAGGCCGTCGAGGAGCTCTACGAGATCAAGGACTTCCTGCAGAACCCGAGCCGCTACCAGGCGCTCGGCGCGAAGATCCCGCGCGGTGTGCTGCTGTTCGGTCCTCCCGGTACCGGCAAGACCCTGCTGGCGCGCGCCGTCGCCGGTGAGGCCGGGGTGCCGTTCTTCACCATCTCGGGTTCGGACTTCGTCGAGATGTTCGTCGGTGTCGGCGCCTCACGAGTGCGTGACCTGTTCGAGCAGGCCAAGCAGAACAGCCCCTGCATCATCTTCGTCGATGAGATCGACGCCGTCGGTCGTCAGCGCGGCGCCGGCCTCGGCGGTGGCCACGACGAACGCGAGCAGACGCTGAACCAGCTGCTCGTCGAGATGGACGGTTTCGGCGATCGCCAGGGCGTCATCCTGATCGCCGCGACCAACCGCCCCGACATCCTGGATCCCGCGCTGCTGCGTCCCGGCCGCTTCGACCGCCAGATCCCGGTGTCCAACCCGGACCTGGCCGGGCGCCGCGCCGTGCTCAAGGTGCACTCGGCGGGCAAGCCGATCGCACCCGACGCGGACCTGGACGGGCTGGCCAAGCGGACCGTCGGCATGTCCGGCGCCGATCTGGCCAACGTCATCAACGAGGCGGCGCTGCTGACCGCCCGCGAGAACGGGACCGTCATCACCGGCGCCGCGCTCGAAGAGGCCGTCGACCGTGTCGTCGGCGGTCCGCGCCGCAAGAGCCGCATCATCAGCGAGCAGGAAAAGAAGATCACCGCCTACCACGAGGGCGGCCACACGCTCGCGGCGTGGGCGATGCCCGATATCGAGCCGATCTACAAGGTCACCATCCTGGCCCGCGGCCGGACCGGCGGGCACGCCGTCGCGGTACCCGAGGATGACAAGGGCCTGATGACCCGCTCGGAGATGGTCGCGCGGCTGGTGTTCGCGATGGGCGGCCGCGCCGCCGAGGAACTGGTGTTCCGCGAGCCCACCACCGGGGCGGTCTCCGATATCGAGCAGGCCACCAAGATCGCCCGCGCCATGGTCACCGAGTACGGCATGAGCGCCAAGCTCGGCGCGGTCCGCTACGGCACCGAACACGGCGATCCGTTCCTGGGCCGCTCCATGGGCACCCAGGCGGATTACAGCCACGAGGTCGCGCAGATCATCGACGACGAGGTGCGCAAGCTGATCGAGGCCGCGCACACCGAGGCCTGGGAGATCCTCACCGAGTACCGCGACGTGCTCGACATCCTGGCCGGCGAGTTGCTGGAGAAGGAGACCCTGCACCGCAAGGAGCTCAAAGCAATCTTCGACGGGGTCAAGAAGCGTCCCCGGATCACCATCTTCAATGACTTCGGTGGCCGGATACCGTCGGACAAGCCGCCGATCAAGACGCCGGGTGAGATCGCGATCGAACGTGGTGAGCCGTGGCCGCCGCCGGTGAAGGAGCCCGCCTATAAGGCCGCGATCCTGGAGGCCAGCCGGGCGGCGGAAGCCAACAGGCCCGCCGACGGCGGCAACAATGGTGCCAACGGATCGGGTGCCAACGGATCGGGTGCCAACGGGTCCAATGGCTCCCACGGTGCGCACGCCGCTCCCGGTGGCCACGCCCAACCCGACTACGGCGCCCCCGCGGGCTGGCACGCACCGGGCTGGCCGCCGCGCGAGGGAACCCCGCCACCGCCGTACGGGCCGCCGCCGCAGCAGCAGTACGGCCCCCCGCCACAGCAGCAGTACGGTCCGCCGCAGCAGGGGCAACCCGATCCCCAGCACGGGCAGTACGGTGGCCCTCGACACGGTTCGCCGCCGGGCCACTACGGCCCCCCGCCGCAGAATCCGCCACCTCCACGAGGTTGACCAGAAACGGAGCGTCGATGACGACGTCGGGCAAGAACGGCGAGAGCACGAGCGGATTCGTCCAGGCCGAGTTCGATCAGCCGCGCGCGGAAGCGGCGGTGCGAGAACTGCTGCTGGCAGTCGGCGAGGACCCGGACCGGCACGGCCTCATCGACACCCCCGCACGGGTGGCCAGGGCATACAAGGAGATCTTCGCGGGGCTCTACACCGATCCCGACGCGGTGCTCAACACCACCTTCGATGAGCAGCACGACGAGTTGGTGCTGGTCAAGCAGATCCCGATGTATTCGACCTGCGAGCACCACCTGGTGTCCTTCCACGGGGTCGCCCATGTCGGCTACATCCCCGGCCGGGACGGTCGCGTCACCGGGCTCTCCAAGATCGCCCGACTCGTCGACCTGTATGCCAAGCGTCCGCAGGTGCAGGAACGACTGACCGCGCAGGTCGCCGACGCGCTGATGCGCAAGCTCGATCCGCGCGGGGTCATCGTGGTGATGGAGGCCGAGCACCTCTGCATGGCGATGCGTGGCATTCGCAAACCCGGTGCCGTGACGACCACATCAGCGGTGCGCGGTCAGTTCAAGACCGACAACGCGTCCCGGGCCGAGGCACTGGACCTGATCCTGCGCCGGTGAGCTCCACGCGCATGCGGGTGATGGGTGTCCTCAACGTCACCGATGATTCGTTCTCCGATGGCGGCCTGTTCCTCGATCGAGACCGCGCCCTCGAGCACGCCCACGCCATGGTTGCCGCCGGCGCCGCCATCATCGACGTCGGCGGTGAGTCGACCCGGCCGGGGGCGGTCCGCGTGGACCCCGCCGTGGAAACCGCCCGTGTCGTGCCGGTCGTGCGTGAACTTACGGCCGCCGGCGTCACCGTCAGTATCGACACCATGCACGAGGCGGTGGCACGCGCCGCGCTCGAACACGGCGCCGCGATCGTCAACGATGTCTCCGGCGGGCGGGCCGATCCGAACATGGCCGCCCTGCTGGCCGAGGCCGGGGTGCCCTGGATGCTGATGCACTGGCGGTCGGTGCGGGCCGACGACCCGCACGATGTTGCCGCCTATACCGACGTCGTCGCCGAGGTGCGTGCGGAACTGCTGCGCAGCGTGGATGCCGCCGTGGCGGCGGGGGTGGACCCAGCAAACCTCATCATCGATCCGGGCCTCGGATTCGCCAAGACCGCACAACACAATTGGCAACTGCTGCGTGCCCTGCCCGAGTTCGTCGGCACCGGCATACCGGTGCTGGTGGGCGCCTCACGCAAGCGTTTTCTCGGCGCGCTGCTGGCCGGGCCGGATGGCACGGCCCGACCACCCGGCGGACGCGAGACCGCCACCGCCGTGGTGTCGGTACTGGCCGCCCAGCACGGTGCCTGGGGTGTGCGGGTTCACGATGTGCAGGCCTCGGTCGACGCGCTGAAGGTTCTCGCGGCCTGGTCCGGCGCACTGGAGGAGGAAAATGGCTGATCGCATCGAACTGCGGGGTTTGAACGTGCGCGGCCACCACGGCGTGTTCGACCACGAGCGCCGCGACGGCCAGGACTTCATCATCGACATCACCGTCTGGGTGGACCTGGCCGCGGCCGCGGCCAGTGACGACCTGGCCGACACCGTCGACTACGGCGGGTTGGCCCAGCGGGCCGCCGACATCGTCGGTGGGCCGCCGCGCAACCTGATCGAGACGGTGTCGGCCGAGATCGCCGAGGACGTCATGACCGACGAACGGATCCATGCCGTCGAGGTCGTCGTGCACAAACCGTCGGCGCCCATTCCGCTGGCCTTCGACGATGTCGCCGTGGTGGCGCGGCGGTCCCGGCGCGGTGCCCGGTGAGGACGGTGCTGTCGATCGGCTCCAACCTGGGTGACCGGCTGGCCCATCTGCAATCGGTCGTCGACGACCTGGGGACGCGCGTCGCTGCGGTCTCGCCGGTTTACGAGACCGACGCCTGGGGCGGGGTCGAACAGGGCGCCTTCCTCAACGCCGTGCTGATCGCCGACGACCCCGCACTCGACGGTTACGGCTGGTTGCGGCGTGGGCAGGCCCTGGAGGCCGCGGCTCGCCGCGTCCGCGAGGTGCACTGGGGCCCACGCACCCTCGATGTCGACGTCATCTGTTGCCGAGACGACAACGGCGTCGAATTACTGTGCAGCGAAAGCGATCTGACGCTGCCGCATCCGCACGGCCACGAACGTGCCTTTGTCTTGATCCCGTGGCTGGCGGCCGATCCGGAGGCCGAACTGTCGGGACGGCCGGTCGCCGACCTGCTGGCCGAGCTGGCCGCCGAGGAGCTTGCCGGTGTGCGCCGCACCGATCTGATGCTGGCACTCTGATGGGACCGACCCGCGTCCGTGATCTGGCAGCGGCCACCGCCGTGGCGGCGGTTATCGGCTACCTGCTCGTCATCAGCCTGTACCGGTGGTTCCCGCCGATCACGGCGTGGAGCGGGATCTCGCTGCTGGCCGTTGCCGTCGCGATAGCGGTCTGGGGGCAGTTCGTGCGCCGTCGGATCGCCGACGGCAAGGTCGGCGTGGGGGCGGGACGGTTGCATCCGCTCGCGGTGGCCCGGTCGGTGCTCATCGCGAAGGCATCCGCTTGGGTGGGGGCGCTGGTGTTGGGGTGGTGGACCGGCGTTCTCGGTTACCTGCTGCCGCGCCGGGACACCGTGCGGGTCGCCGGCGAGGACACCGGCGGTGCGGTGGTTGCCGCGGTGTGCGCGCTCGTGTTGGTCGCCGCGGGATTGTGGCTGCAGTACTGCTGCAAATCACCGGACGACCAGAACGACACCGCCGATCCGCTTCCAGGTGCGGCCGACTAGGGCGAATCGCCGCACCGGTCGCCACGCGATGCCACCTGCGACCGGTACAGTCGGAGCCCATGACCGACCCCTCCCGCGGCATGCGCGTTCGGCGCGTCAACCGCAGGCCGGGGTGGGTGCTGTTGACCGTCCTGCTGGTCCTGGCCATCGTCTCGAGCACCGTGCTGGTGTTCACCAATCGTGTCGAGTTGCTCAAACTGGCTGTGGTGCTGGCCCTGTGGGCGGCGGTGGCCGCGGCCTTCGCCTCCTTCATCTATCGCAGGCAGAGCGATCTGGACCAGGCCAAGGTGCGCGACCTGAAATACGTGTACGACCTGCAGCTGGACCGCGAGATCTCGGCCCGTCGTGAGTACGAACTGGCCGTCGAGACCCAGTTGCGTCGCGAGCTGTCCGCTGAGCTGCGCGCCCAGTCCTCCGACGAGGTGGCCGCATTGCGCGCCGAACTCGCGGCGTTGCGGGCCAACCTGGAGATCCTCTTCGACGCCGATCTCGACGAGCGACCGGCCCTTGAGACCGAACGTCCGGCGGGTCGGGTCATCGCCAGCCGGATCGACGCCCCCGTGCGCAGTGAGGCTGAACCGCGCACCGAGGAGAGCCCGATCATCGACGTGCCCGTCGAACCGCAGCCACCCGAGTTCGGATGGGCGCCGCCGGCCGAGCCCGCCGGGGGTGCGCATCGGCGGGCATCGGAGAGCCCCCAGGGCGAGCAGTCCGCGCCGCCGTGGCAGCGGCGCACCACGACTCCGACCCCTGCGCCCACCGTGGTGCCCCCGCGCGTGGAGCCGGTCGAACCAGCCGAACCGCTGGTGGCACAGTGGAACCCGGCCCCGGCCGACGGCCAGTGGATTCCGGCCGGCGCCCCGGGCAGCAATTGGAGCCCACCGGAGCCGGAGCCACAGACCCCGCCCGTCCCGCCACCCGCCCCGGCCCCGGTGCCCACCTCACCGCCCACCCCGATGCCCACCTCACCGCCCACCCCGATGCCCGATGCAGTGGCCGATCGGGAAGCGCGCCGCGGCCGCCATGCCAATCCCGATATGGCCGAGGCATATCGGCGGTCCCGGCACGCGGTGCCGCCCGAGGCCGATCAGACTCCGCCGGTCGCCCCGCCGGTGGACCCGATGCCGCCTGCCCCTGCGCCGCGGCATCGCGGACCCGACGACGCACCCGCGGCACCCGAGCCCGAGCCCGGCGGTCAGCACAGCGGTGGCCAGCCGGTCTCCGAATTGTTGTCCCGGTTGCAGGCCAGCCCCGGCGGAGGCGGCCGACGCAGGCGTCGCGAGGAGTGAGCTAGGCTCACCGCAGCCCGTGCGGTACCTGCGACGGCAGGACCGCAACGTTTCAGTACCAGCGAATCTGCGAGGTCGTCTGTCATGGTCGACGGACTGCGTCCGGCCCGGCTCAGCGTCGGCATCATCTCGGCAGGCCGGGTCGGCACCGCGCTCGGGGTCGCGCTCGAACGCGCCGAACATGTCGTCGTCGCCTGCAGCGCCATCTCGGTGCCGTCGCGCGAACGCGCAGCTCGCCGTCTACCGGACACCGCCATCGTTCCGGTGCACGAGGTCGCTGCCCGCGCCGAACTGCTGCTGCTGGCCGTGCCCGATGCCGAGCTGGCGGCGCTGGTCAGCGGTCTTGCCGGCACGGGCTCGGTACGACCGGGGACCATCGTGGTACACACCTCCGGCGCCAACGGGATCGGCATCCTGACGCCGCTGACCGAACAGGGATGCCTGCCGCTGGCCATCCATCCGGCCATGACCTTCACCGGTTCCGACGAGGACATCGACCGGTTGTCCGACGCCTGTTTCGGGGTGACCGCGGCCGATGAGATCGGCTACGCCATCGGCCAGTCGCTCGTCCTTGAGATCGGCGGCGAACCGTTCCGGGTCCGCGAGGACGCCCGCACCCTCTATCACGCCGCGCTGGCTCACGCCGGAAACCACCTGATCACCGTGGTGCTCGACGCGATCGAGGCGTTGCGTGACGCATTGCGCGGACAGGAGCTGCTCGGCCAGGAGCTCATCGGCGACGCCCCTGGCGGGCTGGCCGAGCGGATCGTCGCCCCGTTGGCGCGCGCCTCACTGGAGAACGCGCTGCAGCGCGGCCAGGCCGCCCTGACCGGTCCGGTCGCCCGCGGCGACGCCGCCGCGGTGGCACGTCATCTCGGTGCGCTCACCGAGACGGATCCGGCGCTGGCCCAGGCCTATCGGGCCAATTCACTGCGGACGGCCCAGCGTGCCCACGCGCCTGCGGACGTGTTCGACGTACTACTCGACAACGGCGCTGCGAAGGAGACATCGTGATCGATCGCCGACCGCCGGCGTTCACGGCCGGGGAACTCAACATCTATCGACGGCCCGGCGAGATCGCCGAGGTGACCAGGGCCCTGCGCAGCACCGGCAGGCGCGTCATGCTGGTGCCGACGATGGGTGCCCTGCACGACGGCCATCTCACCCTGATCCGCCGCGCACAGCAGGTACCGGGCTCGGTGGTGGTGGTGTCGATCTTCGTCAATCCCACCCAGTTCGGGGCCGGTGAGGATCTCGACGCCTATCCGCGCACCCTCGACGAGGACCTGCTGGCGCTGCGCGCCGAAGGCGTGCAGATCGCGTTCACCCCCACCGCGGCCGATATGTACCCGGCAGGTCCGCGTACCTCGATACACCCCGGTGAGCTGGGATCTCAGCTGGAGGGCGCGGTCCGGCCCACGCATTTCGCGGGCATGCTGACCGTCGTCATGAAGCTGCTCCAGATCGTGCGACCCGACCAGGCGTTCTTCGGCGAGAAGGACTACCAGCAGCTGGTGCTGGTGCGGCAGATGGCCGACGACCTGAACCTGGACACCCGGATCGTCGCCGTGCCCACCGTTCGGGAATCCGACGGGCTGGCGATGTCCTCACGCAACCGCTACCTCGACGAACTCGAACGCGAACAGGCACTGGCCATTCCGTCGGCATTGCTGGCCGGGGCGTACGCCGCCGGCGAGGGTGCCGACGCCGCGCTGGACGCCGCGCGGGCGGTCCTGGAGGAGGTCCCCGCCATCAGCGTGGATTACCTGGAGGTCCGCGACACCTGGTTGGGGCCCGCGCCGCAGACCGGGCGGGCGCGCATGCTGCTGGCCGTCCGGCTGGGCCGCACCCGGCTGCTGGACAATATCGCGATCGATCTCGGGGTGCCGTCCGGTCCCGGTCCGGACGTCCCTTTTGACGAGCACGAATTGCCTTGGAGGAACTGATGTTACGCACGATGCTCAAATCGAAGATTCACCGTGCCACGGTGACTCAGGCCGACCTGCACTACGTCGGTTCGGTCACCATCGACGCCGACCTGATGGACGCCGCCGATATCCTCGAAGGCGAGCAGGTGACCATCGTCGACATCGACAACGGCAATCGACTGGTCACCTACGCCATCACCGGGCAGCGTGGAACCGGTGTGATCGGGATCAACGGTGCGGCAGCACATCTGATCCATCCCGGTGATCTCGTCATCTTGATCGCCTACGCCACCATCGAGGATTCCCTGGCGCGCACGTATCAGCCCCGGATCGTCTTCGTCGATGCCGAGAACAAACAGATCGATCTCGGTTCCGATCCCGCCCATGTGCCGGCCGACGCCGCCGGCCTGATGTCACCCCGCTAGCCGTGCTGCTCGCCATCGACGTCCGCAACACCCACACCGTGGTCGGCCTCATAGCCGGCCCGGGGACGCACGGAAAAGTGGTGCAGCACTGGCGTATTCGCACTGAATCCGAAGTCACCGCCGACGAGTTGGCGTTGACCATCGACGGTCTGATCGGTGACGACTCCGAGCGCCTCACCGGGGCGACCGCCCTGTCGACGGTGCCCTCGGTGCTCCACGAGATCCGGCTGATGCTCGACCAGTACTGGCCATCGATTCCCCAGGTGCTCATCGAACCCGGTGTGCGCACCGGGATCCCGCTGCTGGTCGACAATCCCAAGGAGGTCGGCGCCGACCGGATCGTCAATTGCCTGGCGGCCTACAGCAAGTACAACTCACCGGCCATCGTCGTCGACTTCGGCTCATCGATCTGCGTCGACGTGGTCTCGGCCAAAGGGGAGTTCCTCGGCGGTGCCATCGCTCCCGGCGTGCAGGTGTCCTCCGATGCCGCCGCCGCGCGGTCTGCGGCGTTGCGCCGGGTCGAGCTCACCCGACCGCGTTCGGTGATCGGCAAGAACACCGTGGAATGCATGCAGTCCGGTGCGGTGTTCGGTTTCGCGGCGTTGGTGGATGGACTGGTCGACCGCATCAGGGCCGATGTCTCCGGTTTCGGCGGCTCCGATGTGGCCGTGGTGGCCACCGGAAACTCGGCGCCGCTGGTGCTGCCGGACCTGCGCACCGTCGGTCACTACGACCAGCACCTGACCCTGGAGGGGCTGCGGCTGGTGTTCGAGCGCAACCGCGACAACCAGCGTGGTCGACGCTGATTAAGCTGGCATGTCGTGAGTTCTGATGAAGACGACATCCCCGAGCAGTACCGGATCCGTCAGGCCAAGCGTGAGCGCCTGCTCGCCGAAGGCCGTGACCCCTACCCGGTGCAGGTGGCGCGCACCCACAGCCTGAGCGAGCTGCGGGCCGCGTATCCGGAGTTGGCCGCCGATACCCAGACCGGGGACCTGGTCGGGGTGGCCGCCCGGGTCGTCTTCGCCCGCAACTCGGGCAAGCTGTGCTTCGCCACGCTGCAAGACGGTGACGGCACCCAGCTGCAGCTCATGATCAGCCTCGCCGAGGTGGGCCAGGAGTCGCTGGACGCCTGGAAGGCCGACGTCGACCTCGGCGACATCGTCTTCGCCCACGGCCAGGTCATCAGCTCGCGCCGCGGCGAGCTGTCCGTGCTCGCCGATTCCTGGCAGATCGTCTCCAAGGCGCTGCGGCCGTTGCCGGTTGCGCACAAGGAGATGAGCGAGGAATCGCGGGTGCGGCAGCGCTATGTCGACCTGATCGTGCGCCCCGAGGCGCGCAGCATCGCCAGACAGCGCATTGCGGTGGTCCGCGCGGTGCGCTCGGCGTTGGAGCGCCGGGGCTTCCTCGAGGTCGAGACGCCGATGCTGCAGACGCTGCCCGGCGGTGCCGCCGCGCGGCCGTTCGTCACGCACTCGAATGCCCTCGACACCGACCTCTACCTGCGGATCGCCCCGGAGCTGTTCCTGAAAAGGTGTCTTGTCGGTGGTTTCGAGAAGGTCTTCGAGCTGAATCGGAACTTTCGGAACGAAGGCGCCGATTCCACGCATTCGCCGGAATTCGCGATGTTGGAGACTTATCAGGCTTACGGGACATACGACGATTCCGCGATCGTCACTCGTGAACTAATTCAGGAAGTTGCCGACGAGGCGTTGGGAACTCGCCAGGTGCCACTCGCCGATGGCACTATCTATGATCTTGATGGCGAATGGCAGACGCTGGAAATGTACCCGTCACTGTCGGCCGCTTTGGGGGAAGAGATCACCCCGGACACCGAACTGCGACACCTGTTGTCAATTGCCGACCGGCTCGGGGTCGAGATTCCATCGGATCGCGGTTACGGCCACGGGAAATTGGTCGAGGAACTGTGGGAACACACTGTCGGTGAGAACTTGTGGGAACCGACCTTCGTGCGTGATTTCCCGGTCGAGACCAGCCCACTGACCCGCGCCCACCGCAGCATTCCGGGCGTGACGGAGAAGTGGGATCTCTATGTGCGCAAGTTCGAACTGGCGACCGGATACTCCGAACTGATCGATCCCGTGGTCCAGCGCGAACGTTTTGCCGCGCAGGCCAGGGCGGCGGCGGCCGGTGACGACGAGGCAATGCGCCTCGACGAGGATTTCCTGGCCGCTCTGGAGTACGCGATGCCGCCGACCACCGGCACCGGAATGGGTATTGACCGACTGCTGATGGCTTTGACGGGGCTGACGATTAGGGAGACAGTTTTGTTCCCGATTGTGCGCAGACACTCAATCTGAGCCCATTAACGGTGCGGTTGTTGAATGAGTTCGGCACATATGTAAGCATTGCCGCAGGGTCTCGGGACAAATCTAGGTATGGCCACAGAAGGGTCAGTGTGAGCTGAATGGCGAAGAAAGTTACCGTTACGCTGGTTGACGATTTCGACGGTGAAGCTGCCGCGGACGAAACCGTGGAATTCGCGTTGGACGGTGTGAGTTACGAGATCGACCTTTCTTCCAAGAACGCCGCCAAACTGCGCGGTGACCTCAAGCAGTGGGTCGAGGCTGGACGGCGGGTCGGCGGTCGGCGTCGCGGCCGCTCGGCGGGTACCGGGCGGGGCCGCGCCGCCATCGACCGCGAGCAGAGCGCGGCCATCCGCGATTGGGCCCGCCGCAACGGTCACAATGTCTCGACCCGCGGCCGTATCCCGGCAGAGGTCATCGACGCATTCCACGCGGCGACCTGATCGCCACGAAAAGTTCGATTGCGCCACGGTCGGCCGGGTAAACAACTTCGCTGACGGCGAACTCTGTGCATCCCCTTTCGGGAAACGTTCTGGCTTCGCCGCGCGTTATGTCTTAAACCGCGGCACCGAGAAAAGCACCCGTGTCGCGTGCCCACTACAGTGGACGCAAGGAGCGGCGAGTAGTTCAGCGCACGTTGCCGACCCACGTGAGGAAGAGCAGGTAACCACGGATGTTCGAAAGATTCACCGACCGTGCCCGTCGGGTCGTCGTCCTGGCCCAAGAAGAGGCCAGGATGCTCAACCACAACTACATCGGCACTGAGCACATCCTGCTGGGCCTCATCCACGAAGGTGAAGGCGTAGCGGCCAAGTCTCTGGAGTCGCTGGGTATCTCCCTGGAAGGGGTGCGCAGCCAGGTCGAGGAGATCATCGGCCAGGGCCAGCAGGCGCCCTCGGGGCATATCCCGTTCACGCCGCGGGCCAAGAAGGTGCTGGAACTGTCGCTGCGCGAAGCGCTGCAACTCGGCCACAACTACATCGGCACCGAGCACATTCTGCTCGGTCTGATTCGCGAGGGCGAGGGCGTGGCTGCCCAGGTGCTGGTCAAGCTCGGCGCCGAACTGACCAGGGTCCGTCAGCAGGTCATCCAGCTGCTGAGCGGCTACCAGGGTAAGGAAGCCGCCGAGGCGGGCACCGGAGGTCGCGGAGGCGAATCCGGCAACCCGTCGACCTCGCTGGTCCTCGACCAGTTCGGCCGCAACCTGACCGCCGCCGCCATGGAGGGCAAGCTCGATCCGGTCATCGGCCGTGAGAAGGAAATCGAGCGGGTCATGCAGGTGCTGAGCCGGCGCACCAAGAACAACCCGGTACTCATCGGTGAGCCCGGCGTCGGTAAGACCGCCGTGGTGGAGGGCCTGGCCCAGGCGATCGTGCACGGCGAGGTCCCCGAGACGCTCAAGGACAAGCAGCTCTACACCCTGGACCTGGGGTCCCTTGTCGCCGGCAGTCGCTACCGCGGTGATTTCGAGGAGCGCCTCAAGAAGGTGCTCAAGGAGATCAACACCCGCGGCGACATCATCCTGTTCATCGACGAGCTGCACACGCTCGTCGGTGCCGGAGCCGCCGAGGGCGCCATCGACGCCGCGTCGATCCTCAAGCCGAAGCTGGCGCGAGGCGAGCTGCAGACGATCGGTGCCACCACGCTCGACGAGTACCGCAAGTACATCGAGAAGGACGCCGCCCTGGAGCGCCGCTTCCAGCCGGTGCAGGTCGGCGAGCCGACCGTCGAGCACACCATCGAGATCCTCAAGGGTCTGCGTGACCGCTATGAGGCGCACCACCGGGTGTCCATCACCGACGGTGCGCTGGTGGCCGCGGCCACCCTGGCCGACCGCTACATCAACGACCGGTTCCTGCCGGACAAGGCGATCGACCTGATCGACGAGGCCGGTGCCCGGATGCGGATCCGCCGGATGACTGCTCCGCCGGACCTGCGCGAGTTCGACGAGAAGATCGCCGACGCCCGCCGGGAGAAGGAATCGGCGATCGACGCGCAGGACTTCGAGAAGGCCGCCAACCTTCGCGACAAGGAGAAGACCCTCGTCGCGCAGCGTGCCGAGCGTGAGAAGCAGTGGCGCTCCGGTGATCTGGATGTGGTTGCCGAGGTCGACGATGAGCAGATCGCCGAGGTGCTCGGCAACTGGACCGGTATCCCGGTGTTCAAGCTCACCGAGGCCGAGACCACGCGTCTGCTGCGCATGGAGGACGAGCTGCACAAGCGGATCATCGGCCAGGAGGACGCCGTCAAGGCCGTCTCGAAGGCGATCCGCCGCACCCGCGCCGGGCTCAAGGATCCCAAGCGCCCGTCGGGTTCGTTCATCTTCGCCGGCCCGTCCGGTGTCGGTAAGACCGAGCTGTCCAAGGCGCTGGCGAACTTCCTGTTCGGCGACGACGATGCGCTCATCCAGATCGACATGGGCGAGTTCCACGACCGCTTCACCGCGTCGCGGCTGTTCGGTGCCCCTCCGGGCTACGTCGGCTACGAAGAGGGCGGCCAGCTCACCGAGAAGGTGCGCCGCAAGCCTTTCTCCGTTGTGCTGTTCGACGAGATCGAGAAGGCGCACCAGGAGATCTACAACACCCTGTTGCAGGTGCTGGAGGACGGCCGTCTCACCGACGGTCAGGGCCGCACGGTCGACTTCAAGAACACCGTGTTGATCTTCACCTCCAACCTGGGTACCAGCGACATCTCCAAGGCGGTGGGTCTCGGGTTCACCCAAGGTGGCGGCGAGAACAACTACGAGCGGATGAAGCTCAAGGTGCACGACGAGCTGAAGAAGCACTTCCGTCCGGAGTTCCTGAACCGTATCGACGACATCATCGTGTTCCACCAGCTGACGCAGGACGAGATCATCCAGATGGTCGACCTGATGATCGGCAGGGTCGGCAACCAGCTGCGGGCCAAGGACATGGAGATGGAGCTGACCGACCAGGCCAAGGCACTGCTGGCCAAGCGTGGTTTCGATCCGGTGTTGGGTGCGCGGCCGCTGCGTCGCACCATCCAGCGCGAGATCGAGGACCAGCTGTCGGAGAAGATCCTGTTCGAAGAGGTCGGACCGGGTCAGATCGTCACCGTCGACGTCGAGGGCTGGGACGGCGAGGGTGCCGGCGAGAACGCGAAGTTCACGTTCGCGGGCCGGCCCAAGTCGGCCGGGTCCACGGAGGACGCCGATCTGGCGGCCACCGCGGCCGAGTAACGACAACTGCACAGAGCCCCCCGCCCGGAGCAATCCGGCGGGGGGCTTTGTCTATCCGCATCCGAAGGACCGGCGTAGTATCCGAACTGCTCTCGACGGATGACGGAATCTGGTGCAATCCCAGAACGGTCGCGCCACTGTGAAAGTCAGACCCGGTGTCCGTCCCAACGATACGAATCTGGGACGCGAACTCCCGAAAGGATCGGATATGACTTCTGCTGAAACCCCCAGGGCCGGTGCACGTGCGGTGGACCTGTCCGCCGCGAGCGCGGTGGCCTGGCTGTCGCTGACGGCATTCTTCGCCCTGCTGGTGCTCTACTTCGTCGGTATGGATCAGGGCGCCACCTCCGTGTTCGGCGCCAACACCGTCATCCACGAGTTCGTGCATGACGCCCGCCATCTGCTCGGCTTCCCCTGCCACTAGACGCCGAAAGCAGAACAAAAACCGATGGAAAAGGCAATCATCGGGCGCGGCCTCCTGGCCGGCGCCCTCGGCGGCGTACTCGCATTCGTCTGGTCCTGGATCTTCATCGAGCCGGTCATCGACCGTGCCATCGAGTTCGAGGACGGCGTCAGCGCCGCACATCAGGCGATCGAGCACGGCGGCCACGCTCATGAACACGGTGCCGACGGTGGCATCGAGATCACCCGGACCGTCCAGTCCACGATCGGGTTGGGCTTCGGGCTGGTCGCGTTCAGTGTGGCGATGGGCGCGCTGCTGGCCGTCCTGTTCTGTGTCGCGTACGGACGGATTTCCACGCTGTCGGCCAGGGCCACCGCCGTCCTGCTGGCCGGCGGCATGCTGATCGCGTTATGGATCGTGCCGTCGCTGAAGTACCCGCCGAACCCGCCGGCGGTCAGCCTGGACGAGACGATCCAGCAGCGCACCCTGCTGTATCTGCTGTTGACCGTGTTGTCGGCGGCGCTGCTGGTGGGCGCGGTGCTGGCGGGGCGGCGGCTGGCCGACAGGTTCGGTGCCTGGAATGCCGCTCTGATCGGCGGTGCCGGTTACCTGGTGGCGATCGCCGTGGTGTTCCTGATCATGCCGACCATCGCCGAGACTCCCGGCCCGATCCGCGATGACGCAGGCGTGATCATCTTCGGCGCGTTCCCCGCCGACGACCTCTACCAGTTCCGGCTCTACTCGCTGGGCACGCAGCTGGTGATGTGGGCGACGATCGGTCTGGTGTTCGCCGCACTGGTGTCGCGGCTCCTGGAGAACAAGCGCGAGTTCGTCGCGGCGTGAGTGAGGTCGTCCGGCTGACCCTCGTCTCTCACGGCATGACCGAGGCGATGGCAGCCGGACGATTCCCCGCCGACGAACCTCTCAACGCGCTCGGTGCCCGCCAGGTCGCCGACCTCGCAGCGACTCGAACCGGCACAGATCCCGGCATTTTGTGCTGCGGCCCCGAGCAGCGGGCCGGCCAGACCGCGCAGGCGCTGCGCGGACCGGCGGCCATCGAACCCGCGCTGGCCGACCTCGACTGCGGTCGGTGGCGGGGGATGTCACTGCAGGATGTGGACCCCGCCGGGCTGGCGAGTTGGCTGACGGACCCGACGGCGGCTCCGCACGGCGGCGAGTCGATCGCCGCACTGTGCGACCGGGTGCGTCACTGGCTCGACGGTGTGGCCGCGCGCGGTGGCCGGCACACCGCGGTCACCCATCCCGCCGTCATCAGGGCCGTCATCCTGACCGCACTGAACGCGGCACCGACATCCTTCTGGCGCGTCGATATCGCGCCGGCGGCCCGCGTGACCGTGCACTTCCGCGGTGCCTGGACGCTGCGGCTGCGCTGAACCAGCCGATGTCCGGGGCCGAGCTGGATAGGTTGAGGGTGCGTGAACGACGACGAAATGGAGGAAACATGAGCTACGCACTGTCGACCACGCTGCACACGACGTTCGAGGATGCGGTGGAGCGCACCCGCAAAGCATTGGCGGACCAGGGTTTCGGTGTGCTCACCGAGATCGACATGAAGGCGACCCTGAAGGCCAAGCTCGGCGAGGACATCGAGGACTATCTGATCCTCGGTGCGTGCAACCCGCCGCTGGCCCACCGCGCGGTCAACGCCGACCGCCAGATCGGATTGCTGTTGCCCTGCAATGTAGCTGTCCGCGCGGACACCTCTGGTGAAAAGGGCACGGTGATCGTCGACGCGATGGACCCGCAGATCATGGTCCAGGTCTCCGACCGACCCGGCATGCGTGAGATCGCCGACGAGGCCGCCGCCAAGCTGCGTGCCGCCATCGACTCGCTGTGAAGGCGGGCCCAGCGCGCCCGTCTGTCAGGGAATGAGCCCGAATGACTGGGTTGCGATCGACAGCAGCCAGGTGGCCGCGGTCAGGCTGCGGTACTCCGGCCAGTTCAACTGGTAGCTGACCACCCAGCCCTGTCCGGTGCGGTCCTCGGCGTACCAGCTGAAGCTCAGATCGCCCGGCAGGTTGCCGCCCTTGGCCCCGACATAACGCCATCGCGCCTTGTCCAGTTCGATACCGGGGGTGGCCGAGAGGATGTCGCGCACGGGTGCCGCCGGCCCGGTGGCCGCGGCCTGCAGCGCGGCGTGCACCCGGCAGATGTCCATCGGCGTGCCGTACCACTCGA
Source organism: Arthrobacter sp. SLBN-53 (assembly GCF_006715585.1). NCBI lineage: Bacteria > Bacillati > Actinomycetota > Actinomycetes > Micrococcales > Micrococcaceae > Arthrobacter > Arthrobacter sp. SLBN-53. The sequence continues at coordinate 2,244,277 of NZ_VFNN01000001.1, read as the reverse complement.
TGCCGTATGGCGACGCCGGGACGCGGGTCAGCATCGGATCCGGTTCATAGGGCAACGTTCCGGTACGGGCCAGCATGGCGGCACGCCGTTGCGGTGACGCGCTCTTCCACTCCTCGCGGACATCCGGTTTGCCCCAGCCGATCGAGAACAGTTGGTGCGCAGTGGGAAACGGGGTCATCGACGACGGGTCGTGATGTCCGGCCGCGACCAGCGCCCGTTCCACCGCGCCGGGCCCCAGGCGTGCCATCAACATATCGGTGGCCATGTTGTCGCTGGCCGAGATCATCTGCTGGGCAGCGGCCTTGACCGATACTCGTGATCCCGGGTCCAGATCGTTGAAGCCCGCGGAGCCGACGGCCTTGTCCTCTTTGGTGATGGTCAGCTGCTCGTCCCACGAGACGGTGCCCGCGTTGACGGCCTCGGCCAGCGCCAGCAGGACGTAGAGCTTGAAGATCGATGCCAACGGCATGGCGGTGTCGACATCGGTTCCCGCCACCATGTCGCACCTGCCGTCGGACACCTTGGACACCTGGTAGGCATAGGTGGCGCCGGACTTCTGGATCTCGGTGTCGATATCGGACCACTGGGTGATCTTGGGCGGTTCGACGGTCACCTCGAACCGGTCGACCAGGCCGCCGTCGCCGGTGCGCATCTCGATCTTCTGCTCGACGTTGTAGGAGTTGCGCACATGCAGGGTGGCTTCACCGGCACCGAGGGACAGCGCGGTGACGGTGATGGGGCGGTCCGCCCACAGTCGATCCATCGCGCCGGCGACGAACTCGACCTGTTGCGGGGCGGCAAGCGTCGCGACGGGCACCACACCGATCGGCCAGTCGGAATTGACCATGTCCAGCAGTTGCTTGGCGCGCAGCCCCTGCGGAGTGTTGGTCTCGATGTGCATGCCGTAGGCGGCCTCGGCCACCGGCGGCCCGGTATGCGTGCAGCCGGAACCGATCACGGCCACGGCGGCGGCCAGCGCGGTGAGAGCGATTACGCGCCGCGGCGCGTTACTTGCCGGTCCCCGCAACGTCCAACACAACCTCGAACTCCAGCAGTGACGCGCCGGTGGCGACGGGCTTGGTCTGCTGTCCGGCGTGCGCCTCGACGGCCGGGCCACTGGCCCAGGCCTGGAAGGCCTCTTCGGACTCCCACTGGGTCACCACGAAGTAGCGATCCTCGCCCTTGACCGGGCGCAGCAGCTGGAAGCCGAGGAAGCCGGGCTGGTTGTCGACGGCGTGGGCGCGGTGGGCGAACCGCTTCTCCAGTTCCGGGCCTGCGTCGGCCGGGACCTCGATGGCGTTGATCTTCACGACGGGCATGGCATGAGGTTACCCGTGTCCGGCCCGGGCAGGATGTCGGCATGCGGACCGAACTTCTGACTGCGCGCGGTGGCGCCGGGGCCCCGCTGGTTCTGGTGCACGGCCTGATGGGCAGGGGTAGTACCTGGTCGCGGCAGCTGCCGTGGCTGACCGAACTGGGTGCGGTCTACACCTATGACGCCCCGTGGCACCGCGGCCGCGACGTCGACGATCCGCACCCGATCAGCACCGAGCGGTTCGTACAGGATCTGGCCGACGCGGTGGCCGTGTTGGGCACCCCGGTGACGCTGATCGGCCATTCGATGGGCGGTCTGCACTCGTGGTGTCTGGCCGCCGAACGCCCGGACCTGGTGGCCGCCGTGGTGGTCGAGGACATGGCGCCGGACTTCCGCGGCCGCACCACCGGGCCATGGGAACCGTGGGTGCAGGCGTTGCCGGTGGAGTTCGAGACCGCCGAGCAGGTCTATCGGGAGTTCGGACCGGTGGCCGGGCAGTACTTCTTGGAGGCGTTCGACCGCACGGCCACGGGGTGGCGGTTGCACGGGCATGTCGAACGCTGGATCGAGATCGCCGGCCAGTGGGGCATGCGCGACTACTGGCAGCAGTGGGAGGCGGTGCGGGCGCCGGTGCTGCTCCTGGAGGCCGAGGGTACCGTCGCGCCGCCCGGCCAGATGCGTCGGATGCACGAAATCGGTTATCGGACAACGTATCGTCCGGTTCCAGGGGCCGGTCATCTGATCCACGACGATGCGCCGGAGGTCTATCGCGAGGCCGTCGAGGGGTTCTTAGCGGCGCTCACCGGAGGCGCTTGAGGTCGGCCACGTCGGATGCTCGGCGAACCTGCTGTGGATCGCGTCGATGTCGTGTTGGGCGCGCAGTCCGTCACGGTCGTCGGCGTGGAAGCTGCCTGCCAGTGGCGCGGCGATGCGGAACTGGTCGAGGTGCAGGCGCAGGATGCCCGAGCGCCGGGCGGCGCGGCCGAGCGCGAGGGTGAGGGCGAAGGGTGCGAGCAGGACGGCGATGAGGGCGAGGTAGGTCAGTGCGGTGGTCATGGCAGTAATGCTCCGTTGATCGATATTCCGCCAACAGTGGCAGAAAAGACACCTTCAGATAAAATGCTGCCATGGCGATATCGAGCGTATCGGTGCTGGTGCTGGATGGTCTAGCGATTTTCGAGTTCGGCGTGATCTGCGAGGTCTTCGGCATCGACCGCTCTGCCGACGGCGTCCCCAACTTCGACTTCAAGGTGTGCGGCCCTCGCGCCGGCGAGCCGGTCCGCACCTCGGTGGGTGCCACCCTCACCCCCGACCACGGGCTCGATGATCTGATCGGTGCCGACCTGGTCGCCATCCCGGCGATCGCCGGATCCGACTATCTGCCAGAGGCGCTGGCGGCGGTCCGACGGGCCGTCGAATCCGGGTCGACCGTCCTGACGGTGTGTTCGGGGGCGTTTCTGGCCGGTGCCGCCGGTCTGCTCGACGGCAGGCCGTGCACCACGCACTGGATGCACGCCGACGACCTGGCCGCCGCCAACCCCACCGCTCGGGTGGACCGCAATGTGCTGTTCGTCGACGACGGGAACCTGATCACCAGCGCGGGCACCGCCGCAGGTATCGATGCCTGCCTGCATCTGGTGCGCCGGGAGCTGGGTGCGGAGGTGACCAACAAGATCGCCCGCCGGATGGTCGTCCCCCCGCAACGCGATGGCGGGCAACGCCAGTACATCGACCAGCCGATCCCGGTTCGCTACTCGGAAGGCTTTGCCCCGCAGCTGGATTGGATGTTGGCCAACCTCGACAAGCAACACACGGTGGCGGCGCTGGCGGCACGGGCCAACATGTCGGCGCGCACCTTCGCCCGCCGGTTCGTCGAGGAGACCGGACGCACCCCGATGCAGTGGATCACCGACCAGCGGGTGCTCTACGCCCGGCGTCTGCTCGAGGAGACCGACCTCGACATCGACCGCGTCGCCGACCGCTGCGGATTCGGTACCGCGACGCTGTTGCGCCACCACTTCCGCCGCGTCATCGGGGTCACACCGTCGGACTACCGGCGCCGGTTCTCCTGCGACGACGCCAGCGAGCAGAGCGCCTAGTCCTCACCCGCATCGTCCCTCACCTGCATCGTCACCTTCGTGGTGGGATGCTCGGTTCCTCAGCGGGCTCGTCCCTCACCCGCATCGTCACCTTCGCCGGCCAGGGCGAACAGCCCCGTCGAGGTCTGCTCCACGAGACCGTCGGTCAGCAGCGAATCCAGCGCCCGGTCACGCTGGGCGGTATCGGTCAGCCAGGCGACGTCGAGTTGGGCCCTGGTGACCGGTCCGGTGCCTGCCCGCAGCACGTCGAGCAGCCTGCCGCGGACCTGACGGTCGGTGCCCGCGTAGCGCTGGACGCGGCGGGCCGGGGTGCTCGCCGGCGGGTAGCCGGCCGACTTCCACCGACACGAGCTCAACGGGCAGATCCCACAGCGGGGGTTGCGCGCCGTGCACACGATTGCGCCGAGTTCCATCAGCGCGGCCGAAAAGCGCGGGGCGGCAGGGCCTTCGGGGAGCAGGGCGGCCACCTCGGCGAGGTCGCCGGAACGGGCGGGGGTCTCGGCGACGCCGTGCACCACCCTGGCCACCACCCGGCGCACATTGGTATCGACGACGGGAACCCGTTGGCGGTAGGCGAAGCAGGCGATGGCCCGCGCGGTGTAGGCGCCGACGCCGGGCAGTCCGAGCAGGGTCTCGACATCGGCGGGCACCACGTCACCGTGTTCGGCCGCGACGACCGCCGCGCACTCGTGTAACCGCTTGGCGCGGCGCGGATACCCGAGCTTGCCCCAGGCGCGCAGCACATCGGCGGCGGACGCGGCAGCGGTGGCCGATGGTGTCGGCCACCGCGCAATCCAATCCAGCCAGATCGGTTCGACCCGGTTCACCGGGGTCTGCTGGAGCATGAACTCGCTGACCAGAATCTGCCAGGCGGTGACCTCCGGTCGTCGCCACGGCAGGTCGCGCTCGGCGGAGTCGAACCACGCCAGAAGCTCGCCGGGGTCGATGCCGTATTCGGGCTGGGGCATACTTCTGCTCATGCCGAACTCGAATCCGATCTCCGCGTGGAAGGCACTCAAGGAGGGTAACGAGCGTTTCGTCGCGGGTCGGCCCGAGCATCCCAGCCAGGGGATCGAAGACCGGGCACGCCTGACCGAGGCGCAGACACCCACCGCGGTGCTGTTCGGGTGTGGTGACAGCCGGGTTGCCGCCGAGCTGATCTTCGACCAGGGCCTCGGCGACATGTTTGTGGTGCGCACCGCGGGCCATGTCATCGACACCGCCGTCCTGGGCTCGATCGAGTACGCCGTCGCGGTGCTCAACGTGCCGCTGATCGCGGTGCTCGGCCATGACAGCTGCGGTGCGGTGAAGGCCACCCTCAACGCCTTGGACGCCGGGGAGATCCCGGGCGGCTACATCCGCGACATCGTCGAACGCGTGATGCCCTCCATCCTGGCGGGCCGCCGGGACGGCCTCGGCCGGGTCGACGAGTTCGAGGCACGCCATGTCGAGGAAACCGCCGCACAGCTGATGGCCCGCTCCACCGTGATCGCCGATCGGGTGCGCTCCGGCACTCTGGCCATCGTCGGCCTGACGTATCACCTCTCCGACGGCCGCGTCCAGCTGCGCACCCACCTCGGAGACATCGGCGAGCAGTGAGCGGACCGCCGAGTGCGGGCCCGGTTGTCACGAAACGATCTTTGTAAGGTCACAGGAGACACGCCGATCCGCCTCGGCCAACCTGACCTGACCCCGGCTTACCGTTGAGGTCGTGCTAGACACCGAACCGCACCGCCCGCTGCCACCGGAGATCTACCGGCGCCGCAGAGCGCTGGCAATAGGGGTTGCGGTCGTCGTCATCGCGATCGTCGCCGGCATCATCGCGATCGTCGCCTCCAACAGCACCAGCACCGATCCGACCGCCGCCGAGCAGTCGGCCGAACAGGCTCCCGCATCCGCCGCGCCGACCCCGTTGCCGGGGGAGGAGCCGGGCGTGAAGACCCCGGTCGTTCCGCCGGCCCAGGCGGCGCCACCCCCGACGCCGACGCCGACCACCGCGGTGGTTCCCCCGCCGGTGCTGCAGGCCGGTGAGGACTGCCCGGACTCCACCCTGGCGGTCAAGGGCATCACCAGCGCACCCAACTATGTGATGGGTGATCAGCCGAAGTTCACCATGGTGGTCACCAATATCGGTCTGGTCGCCTGCAAGCGCGATGTCGGTGCCGCCGTCCTGGCCGCCTACGTGTACTCGCTGGACAACAAGCGGTTGTGGTCGAACCTGGATTGCGCGCCGTCCAACGAGACGCTGGTGAAGGAGTTCGCGCCCGGCGAGCAGGTCACCACCGAGGTCACCTGGACCGGAATGGGCTCCGCCCCCAACTGCCCGCTGCCGCGCGAACCGATCGGCCCCGGGACCTACAACCTGGTGGTGCAGCTGGGCAATCTGCGCTCGGCGACGGTGCCGTTCATCCTCGCCGAGGCGGCCCCGCCGGGTGCCCCCGCGCCGCCTGCCGATGCCCCGCCCGCCGATGGCCCGCCGCACGACGGCACCGGTCAGCCCCCGGGCAACTGAGTCAGCTCAGCTGGTCGGCGATCGTCGACTCGGCCAGCTGGGACAGGCCCTCGCGGATGTGGCGCGCCCACATCGAACCGATACCGTCGACCGACTGCAGATCGGTGGCGCTGGCTGCCAGAACGCCCTGCAGCGATCCGAACGAGCGCACCAGCAGGTCGACATGGGCGAACTGCAACCGCGGAATCCCGGCCATCGCCCGGTAGCCACGTGAGCTCATCGCCGAATCCTGGGCCTCCATCGTCGTGGGATACCCGAAAACCCTTGCCAGCGCGGTGAAGTCGAGCAGTTCGTTGTCCGACAGGGCGTCGAGCTCTTCGAGCGTCGCGCTCACCTGCGCCGCGCTCGGTGGGTCCGGATTGGCGTGGTAGTCACGCACGATCAGCTCGCGGGCGGTGTCGTTGTCGCCGACGAGTTCCTCCAGTTGCAGCTTGAGTTGGCGGCCGTCGGTGCCGAGCTCGACGACGTCGGCGTCGATCTCCAGGCTGATCCGGCGCACCATCTCCAGGCGTTGGGCCACCGTCATGACATCGCGCAGCGTCACGAAATCCTCGATCTCGGCGGTGGACAGTTGCCGGTTCACCTCGTCGAGACGGGACTTGTACCGCTCCAGGGTGGCAACGGTCTGGTTGGCCCGGGAAAGGATGGTCGGGGTGTCGGGCACGACGTGGCGCTCACCGGCCGCGTATACCGTCACGATGCTCATCGAGTGGCTGACCGAGATGACCGGGAACCCGGTCTGCACCGCGGTGCGTTCGGCCGAACGGTGTCGGGTGCCCGACTCGTCGGTCGGGATGGAGGCGTCCGGGACGAGCTGGACGTTGGCCCGCAGGATGCGGCTCCCGTCGGTGGACAGCACCACGGCGCCGTCCATCTTCGACAGCTCGCGCAGCCTGGTCGGTGCGTACAACACGTCGAGGGAGAACCCACCGTCGCAGATGGCCTCGACGCTGTCGTCGTAACCCAGCACGATCAGCGCTCCCGTGCGGCCACGCAGGATGCGTTCCAGACCGTCGCGCAGCGCGGTACCCGGTGCCAACCGACCCAGTGTCTCGCGCATGGTCGGACGGGCCAGATGCACCACGTTGCGGTTGCCCCTGGATGTCACCGCCATCGCTCCTCCTTGGATCGGGAGCCATTGTGGTCGATCGAGCGCAACCGCCGCAATGCCGTCCCGATGTCGTCGGCGACCGTCAACGTCAGACCGGCGGGCACGTCCTTGACCCCGGGCGGCACGACGGCGTGGGTGAAGCCGAGCCGGGCGGCCTCGGCGAGCCTGCGGTCCATCCCGTTCACCCGGCGCAGATCTCCGGCCAGTCCGACCTCGCCGATGGCTATCGCGGTGGCTGGCATCGCGATCTCGGTATAGGCCGATGCGATGGCCATGGCCACCGCCAGATCCGAGGACGGGTCGGTCAGTCGCATGCCGCCGACGGTGGACACGTAGATGTCGTGCTGGCCGAGCGGCAGCTTGGAGCGTTTCTCCAGCACGGCGGTGATCATGGCGGCGCGGGCTGAGTCGATACCGCTGACCGCGCGCCGCGGACTGCCGGTCTTCTCGGCGCCGATGAGCGCCTGCACCTCACCGATCAGCGGCCGCTTGCCGTCCAGGGTGACCGTCACCGCGGTGCCCGACACCGGCGCCGGCCGCTGGTCGCGGAACAACCCGGACGGGTCGGCCACGCATTCGATCCCGTTGTCGTGCATCAGGAAACAACCGACCTCATCGGCCGCGCCGAACCGGTTCTTCACCCCGCGCACCATCCGTAGCGCCGAGCTCCGATCACCTTCGAAGTGCAGCACCACATCGACGAGATGTTCCAGCGAACGGGGGCCCGCGATGGCACCCTCCTTGGTGACGTGACCGACCAGCAGCAGCGCGACCCCGTCGGGGCCGGCCGATTTGGCGTACGAGGTGAGCGCGGTCGTCACGGCGCGGACCTGGGTGACACCGCCGGTGACACCGTCGGACTCGGCACTCGACATGGTCTGTACCGAGTCGACCACGACCAGGGTGGGCCGCACCTGCTCGATATGACCGAGCGCGGTCTGCAGATCGGACTCGGCGGCCAGATACATCTCCTCGTGGGTGCAGCCGGTCCGCTCGGCGCGCAGCCTGATCTGTCCGGCGGATTCCTCCCCGGACAGGTACAGCGCGCGCCTGCCGCTGCGGGCCCAGCGATGGGCGACCTCCAGCAGCAACGTGGACTTCCCGATCCCCGGATCGCCGGCGAGCAGGGATACCGACCCCGGCACCAGGCCGCCGCCGAGGACGCGGTCCAGCTCGTCGACGCCGGTGGGCAGGTGCCGGGTGACACCGGGATCGATCGAGGTGATGGGGACGGCGGGCGAGGACGGTGCGACCGCACGGCGGGCGGATCCGCCGCTCAGCGCACTGAGTGCGACGACTTCGTCGACCGTTCCCCAGGTGCCGCAATCAGAGCAGCGCCCCACCCATTTGGGCGTGACGTGATGACACTCCGAGCATCGGTATTGCGAACGTACTTTCGAAGCCACGTGACGACGGTAGCCGTCACCCCTGACAGAACGTCAGATTCAGTGGCCTTCGCCGTGTCCGCCGACCGGTCCCATGCCCTCGTTGGGCTCGCCGTCGCGGCGCGGCACCTCACCGGCCGAGATGGGCACCGCGAAGGTGGTGGCGCCGGCCTTCTCGAAGTTGAAGGTGAAGTCGTAGGTGAGCCCGTTGGAGATCGGCTCGGTCAGGGTGACCTCGGCCTGTGTCTCGTCGGCACGTTCGACCATGGCCAGTTCCATCGGATCGTCGGGCTTGCCCGCCACGAGGATTCCGCCGGCCGGCACCGTGGTCGGCCCGCTGAGGGTGACGGTGCCGATATCGGAGGTGATGGACACCAGCTTGTCGGTCACGTCGCTGGAGTTGTTGGCGGTGGCGAAGAGCAGCTCCACCGGGGTGCCCGGGCGGACATAGTCGGTGGTCTGCGGAGCGCGCAGGAACACGTTGCGCAACGCGATGGTGCCGACGTTGTGCACCGTGCCATTGACGGCTGGTTGCTGGTTGGCGCTCTGCGAGATCTGGCCCGCGCTGCAGCCGGTGAGCGCGAGGCCGGCGATCAGGGCGCCGGCGGCCAGGCGGGACGCACGCGTGTTGGAGCGGTTCACTGCGACCACTTGAGCCTCCTGCTAACCGGACGGATTCGACTATGCACTGTAGTAGGTCGTGATTCGCGGCGGTAGCCGAGGGCTTCCGACGGCGCCCGCGGCCCACCTGGACAGCAGTCCAACTGCATGTATCCAGCGCCGTGTCAACCCCTAGTCTTCAGCTGCGGTGCCCCTGACCTGCATTGTTGATCCGCGCCCCGGCCGGCCCCGTGATAAGATCGACTTGTGAAAGGGGCTCGAAACTGATGATTTTCAAGGTCGGAGACACCGTCGTCTATCCACACCACGGTGCTGCGTTGATCGAGGCTATCGAAACCCGCACCATCAAGGGTGAGCAGAAGGAATACCTCGTCCTCAAGGTTTCGCAGGGGGATCTGACGGTTCGCGTTCCGGCGGACAACGCCGAGTACGTCGGGGTGCGTGACGTCGTGGGCCAGGAAGGCCTCGACAAGGTTTTCCAGGTGCTGCGCGCGCCGCACACCGAGGAGCCGACCAACTGGTCGCGCCGGTACAAGGCAAATCTGGAGAAGCTGGCTTCCGGTGACGTGAACAAGGTCGCCGAGGTGGTTCGCGACCTGTGGCGTCGTGACCAGGAGCGCGGTCTGTCCGCGGGTGAGAAGCGCATGCTGGCGAAGGCTCGCCAGATTCTGGTCGGTGAATTGGCGCTGGCCGAGAACACCGACGACGAGAAGGCCACCATCATTCTCGACGAGGCGTTGGCCGCCGCGTCCTGAATGTGATGGATCTGCGCGTCGGTCTGGGTACCGACGTTCATCCCATCGAGGCCGAGCGACCATGTTGGTTGCTCTGTCTGATGTTCACCGAAGCCGACGGCTGCGCGGGCCATTCCGATGGCGATGTCGCCGCGCACGCATTGTGTGATGCGCTGCTCAGCGCCGCCGGCCTCGGTGATCTCGGTGCCGTCTTCGGTACCGATCAACCCCAGTGGCATGGCGTCAGCGGCGCCGACATGCTGCGCCATGTCCGGGGGCTCCTCGATACCGAGGGTTTCCGGGTGGCCAATGCCGCCGTTCAGGTCATCGGTAACCGGCCCAAGGTCGGTCCGCGCCGCGTCGAGGCGCAGGCGGTGCTGTCCGATCTGATCGGGGCGCCGGTGTCGGTGTCGGCGACCACCACCGACGGGCTCGGGCTCACCGGCCGCGGCGAGGGCCTGGCGGCGGTCGCCACGGCCCTTGTGGTCAGATAGCCCGCGGCAGGCCGGTAAGCTGGCCCGTCGTGAGCGGAGCGAACGGTTGGCCGGGATGACTGGTCTACGGCTGTATGACACCCTTGCCGGTGCCGTTCGTGATTTCGAGCCGCTGCGTCCCGGCCATGTGTCGATCTACCTGTGCGGCGCAACGGTTCAAGGACTGCCCCATATCGGCCACGTGCGCAGCGGTGTCGCGTTCGACGTTCTGCGGCGCTGGCTGACCGCAAAGGGCCTCGATGTCGCGTTCATCCGCAACGTCACCGATATCGACGACAAGATCCTCAACAAGGCCGCCGACGCCGGCCGCCCGTGGTGGGAGTGGGCGGCAACCTACGAGCGCGCCTTCACCGCGGCCTACGAGGCACTCGGGGTGCTACCGCCCTCGGCGGAACCTCGCGCCACCGGACACATCACCCAGATGGTCGAACTCATCGAGCGCCTGATCGACCGCGGCCACGCCTACGTCGGTGATGGTGACGTGTATTTCGACGTCGCGAGCCTGCCCGATTACGGCAAGCTCTCCGGCCACCGGGTCGATGACGTCCACCAGGGCGAGGGCATCGCCACGGGGAAACGGGATCAGCGTGATTTCACCCTGTGGAAGGGCGCCAAGCCGGGGGAGCCGTCGTGGCCGACGCCGTGGGGTCGTGGGCGCCCCGGGTGGCACACCGAATGCGTGGCCATGTGCCAGGAGTATCTGGGGGCGCAGTTCGACATCCACGCCGGCGGTATGGATCTGGTTTTCCCGCACCACGAGAACGAGATCGCCCAGGCCGAGGCGGCCGGCGACGGGTTCGCGCGATTCTGGCTGCACAACGGTTGGGTCACCATGGGCGGCGAGAAGATGAGCAAGTCGCTGGGTAACGTGCTTGCGATTCCTGCTGTGCTGCAACGTGTTCGGGCTGCCGAACTGCGGTACTACCTGGGTAGTGCGCACTACCGCTCGATGCTCGAGTTCTCCGAGAACGCGCTGCAGGATGCGGCCAAGGCCTACACCGGTATCGAGGATTTCCTGCACCGGGTGCGCAACCGCGTCGGCGCGATCGAACCGAGCACCTGGACCGACAAGTTCGAGGCGGCGCTCGATGACGACCTCGCGGTGCCGATCGCGCTGGCCGAGGTGCACAGCGCCCGCGCCGAAGGGAACCGCGCGCTGGACGCCGGTGATCACGACGGCGCGATGGCCGCCGCCCGGTCGATCCGGGCGATGATGGCGATCCTCGGCTGCGATCCGCTCGACGAACGTTGGGAAACCCGCGACGAGACTTCGGCGGCGCTGGCCGCCGTGGACGTCCTGGTGCACTGGGCGCTCGCCGGGCGCGCCGAGGCTCGTGAGAAACGTGACTGGGCGGCCGCAGACGCCATCCGCGACCGGCTCAAGGAAGCCGGTATCGAGGTCACCGACACCGCAGACGGCCCGCAGTGGTCGCTGCTGGAAGGGGACAACACCCATGGCGGGTAATTCACAGCGTCGCGGCGCGGTACGCAAGGAGGGCACCAAGAAGGGCCCGACCGTCGGCTCCGGCGGCGTCCGCAGGCGGGGGCTCGAGGGCAAGGGGGCCACCCCCGCGGCCAAGGACCGGCCTCACCATCCGGCCGGTAAGCGCGCGGCCAAGGCCGCGCGCGCGCAACAGGGTCGCCATCGCAAGACCGATGAGACCGAATACGTCCTCGGGCGTAACCCGGTCGTGGAGTGCCTGCGCGCCGGTGTGCCGGCCACCGCGCTCTACGTCATGCTCGGCGTCGACGCCGATGAGCGCATCACCGAATCCGTACAGCGGGCCGCCGATTCCGGCATCGCCATCCTGGAGGTCCAGAAGCACGACCTGGACCGGATGTCGAGCAATGGTCTGCACCAGGGGCTGGCCCTGCAGGTGCCGCCCTACGTCTACACCCATCCCGACGACCTGTTGAAGTCGGCCCAGCGCGACAGCCAGTCCGCGTTGCTGGTGGCGCTGGACAACATCTCCGATCCCCGCAACCTGGGTGCCATCGTGCGGTCGACGGCGGCGTTCGGCGGACATGGTGTGGTGATCCCACAGCGTCGATCGGCCTCGGTGACGGCGGTGGCCTGGCGCACCAGTGCCGGTGCGGCCGCCCGGCTTCCGGTGTCGCGGGCGACCAACCTCAATCGCACCCTCAAGAGCTGGGCCGATGCCGGCCTGCAGATCGTCGGCCTGGACGCCGAGGGTGACACCACGCTCGACGAACTGGACGCCTCGGGCCCGACCGTCGTGGTGGTCGGTTCGGAGGGCAAGGGTCTGTCGCGACTGGTGCGGGAGAACTGCGATGCCATCGTCTCGATCCCGATGGCCGGACCCACCGAATCGCTCAACGCATCGGTGGCCGCGGGTGTCGTGCTCGCCGAGATCGCCCGCCAGCGTCGCGGTTAGAGCCCGAAGAGCTGGATCCAGCCCCACAGGCCCAGCACCGCGGCGACCAGGACCGCGGGCGTGGTCACCAGCCCGATACGGCTGAACTCGCCGAACCCGGCTTTCATATCGCGGCGGACCACGCTGCGCCACAACAGGTTCGCCAGGGAGCCGACATAGGTCAGGTTGGGCCCGACGTTCACCCCGATCAGCACCGCCAGCACCGCGGCCGGCCCGATCGGGGTGGCCAACGGCAACATGACCAGCACGGCGGGCAGATTGTTGACCACATTGGACAACACCGCGGCCACCGCTGCGATGGCCAGCAGCGCCGGTAGTCCCTGCCCGCTCGGCATGATGCGATGCATCGCCGATTCCAGCCCGTTGTGCATGACCGCGGCGACCACGATGCCCAGGCACAACACGAATGCCAGGAACGGGATGTCCAGCGCCACCACGATCTTGCGCACGGTGGTGCGGCGGGTCAGCAATGCCCGCACACCGAGGACCACGGCGCCGGCCAGCGCCGCCCACGCGGGGGACAATCCGACCAGGGAGGTGACCGCGAACCCGGCGAGGGTCAGTCCCACCACGATCATGGCGAAGATCGGCACCTGGAGTGGTTCATCGGGAGCATCGTGCTGCGGGGCGACACGCAGATCCTTGGCGAAAAGCCAACGAAGGAGCACGAACTCGACGGCGATCGCGGCAATCCACGGCAGCGTCATCGCGGCCGCGAAATGGAGGAAGGTCAGGCCCGCGGCGCTGAAGGCCAACAGATTCGTCAGGTTGGAGACCGGTAACAGCAGCGAGGCACTGTTGGCCAGATGCGCGGTGGCGTAGGCATGCGGACGCGCGGGCACCGTGAGCGCCCGCGCGGTGGCCAGGACCACCGGGGTCAGCAACACCACGGTCGCGTCCAGGCTCAATACCGCGGTCACCACCGCCGATATCCCGAAAACCGATGCCAGCAGCCGATTCTGGCCACCAGCGGTCGCCCGGGCCATCATCACCCCCGCGGCGTGGAACAACCCGACGTCGTCGCAGAGCCGGGCCAGCACCAGTACCGCGGCCAGGAAGCCGACCACCGGTGCCAGTTCGGTCACCTCGTCGGTGGCCGCGGCCAAGGACACCGCGCCGGTCCCGACCACCAGGCCGGCGGCGGCCAGCGCGACGGGCGCCTGCCAGCGCGGCGCGAACAGGGCGACGCCGAGCACCGCGGCCAGCGCGGCGATCGCCAGGGTCAGCGCCATGGGTCCGTCGGCTGCCACAGGGTCGGCAGGTGCAGGTCGACGCCGTCGTCGGCGGCCAGGCGGGTCAGCACCCGCATCGAGACATCGAGGTCGTCGGCGGCATAGGGCAGGGCGCGCAGCGGCCGGTCCAGCGGCCGGAAGAAATCATCCCAGTGGATCAGCACCACACGGCGGGCGCCGACGGTGCGCACCGTCTCGTTCCAGTAGTCCACCAGATAGCGCTCCGGTTGCAGTCCCAGCTGCCCGACCCCCAGATAGACGACCTCGGCGCGATGGCCGCTCAGCGCGCCCGTGACGAAACCGGCGCTGCCCACCACCAACAGGGTGCGCCCGCTGCGGCGGTGGGCGATGAGCGTCGACCAGGCCTCACCGCAGCGATACGCCGCGGCCCGCACCGGTGGTGTCACCGGGGCACTGATGGCGCCGGGGAAACGATCAGGCGGGCAGTGGTCACCGACGACGAGGGTGATGTCGAACGGTCCGGCTGCCACCGGCTCACCGGGAGTGACGATGGTGACCTGTGTTGCGGGCAGTTGATGGCCGATATGGGCGGCCGAGGCGCCACCGATCAGCCGGGCACCGGTGCGTTGTGCCACGACGGCCGAATCCATGGCGTGGTCGAAGTGGGTGTGCACGGGCAGGACGGCGTCCAGTCGGCGGATCCCGAGCCTGCCGAGGCAGCCGTCGATGCGGGGTAGCGATGGCGCGATCCTGCCGAGCCCCACCCGCAGGAGTGAAGGACGGCTGAAGAAGCCGTCGGTCAGCACCGCGCCGGCCCCGTCGTCGACCAACAGCGTGGTGACGCCGGCCCAGGTGACGGTCAGCGGCGCATCGGGCGGCGCGGCGGGTAGGTCGACGTACCGGTGGTAGGCGTCCAGATCGGGCCTGCCGGCTTTGAGGCGCATGGCCCAAAGCCTAGAGCGCCCCGGATTATCGGGTTCCGTAGCGGCGGCGGAACTTCTCCACCTGGCCCGCGGTGTCGAGGTGGCGGTTGGTCCCGGTCCAGAACGGGTGCGAATCGGCGGTCACGTCGACCACCACCAGCGGGTAGGTGGCGCCCTGGTAGTCGATGGTGCGGTCACTGGTGATCGTCGAACGGATCAGGAACTGCTTACCGGTGCCGGCGTCCTGGAACACCACGGGGTGATAGGCGGGATGGATATCGGGTTTCATGAATCGCCCTTTCGGCTGCGGTGTTCGTCGGTGACCGACACCTCGTCGGTCAGCTCGGCGCATGGGTCGGTGTGCCATTCGCCGAACGGGTCGGGGTAGTCGGCCCAGGCTGCGGGGTCGGCCATCTCCGCGTCGGTGAGCAGTGCGCGATTGAGCGCGCCGGTGATCACCTCGGGTGGGGCGCCGCACACCAACGCGGTCAACGCGATGTGTCGGTCACCGAACTGCTCGTCCCAGCCGGGGGCGGCCAACGCAATCCGCTCGGGGTCGACGTAGGCACGTTCGCTCTCGGACATCGCCGCCAGCCAGCGACCGGCATCACCCACACCCAGTCCGCCACCGGCGGATTCGATCCACACCACCGCATCGGGTTGGCTGGCCAGCCAGGCCCGGCCGCGCACCCGTATCACCCCGTCGAGCAGATCGTCGATGGCCTTGTGCAGTCGATCAGGGTGAAAAGGTCTGCGCGCGTTGAACTCCACGAGCGCAACCTCGCCGGCGGGCTGGAGCGGCGGTTGGCCGGCCAGCAGCGAATCATGCGGGTCGTCGCCGAAGCCGCGGCGGGCCTGCGGGTCCAGGTTGGCCAGTGCGGTCTCGACATGGTCCGTGCCCACCGTGATGCGGCTGCGCGGTGCGAGCCTGCGCAGTACCGCGCAGGTGGTGCTCTCCGGATCGCTGAGCACCAGCACGTCGGCGAATGCGGCCTGACCGACGACGACCTGCGCCACGGTGCGTGAGTCGTCCAGGTCGTCGTCGCCGAGCGCCTGGGTCAGCCAGCGTGCGCAGTCGACCGTCGTGAGTACGGCGGAGATGACGACATCGCGACTGGCCGGACCGTCGATGTAGCCTGGCCCGACGACCACGGGAACCTCGTTGATGGCGGTGCAGATCGGTTCGGGGTCAATCCAATCCATCAGTTCGACGACGATCCGTGTGACGTCCTCTCGGCGGTGTAGCCGACGCAGCAGGATCAGCAGGTCGTTGCGGATGGTGCAGGTGACGCAGCCGCCGGCCAACTCGATCGGCCACTGCGAGATGATCCGTCGCTCGCCACGCATCTCGGTGACGTTCCGGATCACGACGTGGCCGTCGGTGGCGTAGCCGACGGCCAGCGTTCCCTGCCTTCGGATCAGCAGGTCCACCAGGTCGATTCGCGCGCCTTGCCCGGCAACCAGTAACACCGGCGTCCGCATGTCATCACACCCTTATTGGTAACGATTGTCATTAACTGGGGCCGTACGCTACCGTGTCGACGTCCACTTGTCGAAAATCGTTTTCATTAACGATCGTGCATGAGAAGGTGTCCGATGTCCCAGACCTGCCAGGTCACCGGTCGCGCACCGGGTTTCGGTAACCGGGTGTCGCACTCGAACCGCCGTACCCGTCGCCGCTGGAATCCGAACATCCAGAACAAGACCTACTATCTGCCGTCGGAGGGCCGACGAATCACGTTGCGGGTCAGCGCCAAAGGCATCAAGGTGATCGACCGTGACGGTATCGAGGCCGTCGTCGGCAGGTTGCGGGCAGCGGGGCAGAAGCTCTGATGGCCAAGAGCACCGATATCCGGCCGGTGATTCGGCTGAAGTCCACCGCGGGCACCGGCTACACCTATGTGACCCGCAAGAACCGACGAAACGATCCCGACCGGATCGTGCTGCGCAAGTACGACCCGGTGATCCGCAAGCATGTCGACTTTCGGGAGGAGCGCTGATGGCCAAGGCATCCAAGATCGCCGCCAACGAGCGGCGCAAGCAGACCGTCGCGCGATATGCCGAGCGCCGGGCCGAACTCAAGGAGATCATCCGCAGGCCGGCCAGCACCCCCGAGCAGCGGGCCGCGGCGCAGACCGCGCTGCAGCGGCTGCCGCGGGATTCCAGCCCGGTGCGGTTGCGTAATCGGGATTCGGTGGACGGCAGGCCCCGCGGTCATCTGCGCAAGTTCGGCCTGTCGCGGGTGAAGGTCAGGGAACTGGCACATCGCGGTGAGCTGCCCGGTGTGCGGAAAGCGAGTTGGTGATGGCGGGCAGTCCGGCCAAGAAGCGTCGACCGGCGCCGGTCGAGATCAAACGACCTCGGCTGAACAAGTTCAAGGCCCTCGGGATCACCGATGTCGACTACAAGGATGTCGCGGTGTTGCGCACGTTCATCTCCGACCGCGGCAAGATCCGGTCGCGCCGGGTCACCGGCCTCACCCCGCAGCAGCAGCGCAAGGTCGCCACCGCGATCAAGAACGCACGCGAGATGGCGCTGTTGCCCTACGGTCCCTAGGATCGCGCGGAAGCGCTTGTGCCCCAACCGTTCTCCGACACGAAATCCGACAGCGGCCGACCGTAGGTCCACTGGTCGATCTCCAGCGCCGGCCGATCCGGAAAATCGGGCACCGGTCCCAGGCACAGGATGGCCACCGGCTCGGCATCCTCGGGCATGCCGAGCAGGGTGGCCAGCGTGGCGGGTTCGAATATCGAAACCCAGCCCATGCCGAGACCCTCGGCGCGGGCGGCCAACCACAGGTTCTGGATGGCACACGACACCGAGGCCAGGTCCATCTGCGGCATCGTGCGACGGCCGAAGATGTGCCGGCGCCTGCCCTCGCCGAGGGCGACGACGAGCAGTTCGGCGCAGTCCCGGATGCCCTCGACCTTGAGGGCGAGGAATTCGTCGCCGCGCTCACCGAGCGCATCGGCGGTGCGCAACCGCTCCTGGTCGACCAACGCGTGCATCGCCTCGCGCAGTGCGTCGTCGGTGATCCGGATGAAGCGCCACGGCTGCATCAGCCCGACGCTGGGGGCGGCGTGCGCCGCCTGCAGTAGTCGGGCCAGCACCTCGGGCTCGATGGTGGCGCCGGCGACGAAGCGGCGCATATCGCGCCGCTCGGCGATGGCGCGATAGACGGCCTGGCGTTCCTGCGCGCTGAACGCGTGCTCGGTCACACCGGCAGCCTAGGCGATGGCGGCCCGGCGCCTGCGGTTGGAGAGCAGACCGGCCACCGCGGCGCCCAGGCAGGCCGTGGCCACCGCGCCGGCGAACCAGGGGAATACCGAGGCCAGGTCCCAGCGGGTGGCCGCCCATCCGGCGATCAGCGTCGGCACCGCCATCGCGGTGTAGGCCAGCAGATAGAACGCCGACATGGTCTCACCCCTGCGGTCGGCGGGCACCACGTCGGACAGATGGCGCAACGAGCCGCCGAACCCGAGCCCGAAGGTGGCGCCCAGCAGCACCGCGGTGACGAACACCAGTTCCCAGCGGTGTGTCAGCAGCACCGGAATGGTCAACAGCAATGAGACGGCCATGCCGATGTCCCCGATGACGGCCGAGTACTTGGCGGGCAGTCGGGTGGCGGCCAGTTGGGCCGATGCCGCGGCGAAGGCGGTGGTGCCCACGACGGCACCGCCGAAGACCAGATTGTCGATATGGGTCTGCTGGGCGGCCAGCGACGGGTAGAGCGAGAGCAACACGCCCAACACCGACCAGGACGCCATGGCGCCGAGCGCGGAGAACCAGAAATCCGATCGGATCTGTTCGGGCACCGCCGGTTTGGCGATCCGGATGGGCCCGCTGGCCCGGGCGGTGTGCGGCTCCCGCAACGCCAACAGGCCGACCCCGACGATCAGGCAGACCACCGCGACGACGGCATAGGGGGTGCGCAACGGATGCGGTGCATACTGTGCCAGCAGTGCCGAACCCAGGATGGCGATCGTCATACCGATGTTGAAGGCCACCCCGCTCAGCTGTCCGGATCGCACACCGTGATCGGGTTTGAGGTCGAGCAGGGCGGCCGCGCCGGCCACCACGATCGAACCGACCGCCGCGCCGTGGATGCTGCGCGCGAGCAGCAGCATGGCCATGCTGTCGGCGACGAGGAACACACCGAGGCCGACGAGCAGGGCGATCAGGGCGCCGATCAGCACCGGTTTGCGGCCGACGACATCGGAGATCCGGCCGGACACCAGTACCGCACCGAGGGCGGCGACGGCGTAGACCGCGAACACGATGGTGGTGGCCAGCGGCGACAGATGCCAGTTCGCCTCGTAGATGCCGTACAACGGGGCCGGAATCCCCGAGACCCCGAGCGCGACACCACTGAGGATCAGCAACAGCGGGTACGCCCAGCGCTGCGTCTGAACTGTGTGATCGATGGCGACCATTCGCGCTGACACCTCCGGTCCGGCGAGTATGATGGATATCGAACCCTGTCGAGAGTACGCTCGGTTCGATAGATTCCAAACCCGCATCAGGACGGATTTATGCCCGAGCGAACCGCGGAAGTACCCCGGGTGGGGACCGTGCAGCAGGTACTTGGTGCCATCCACGACCCGATACGCCTGGAAGTGGTCCGGCGTTTGTACAACGCAGGCGTGCCGATCCAGTGCGGTGCGCTCTACGAGGGCATCAACAAGTCGACGGCCACCCACCACTTCAAGATTCTGCGTGAGGCCGGTGTCACCGAGCGGTTGGTGATCGACGGCCTCACCTATCAGCGCCTGCGTATGTCCGAAGTGGATGAAGTGCTGCCGGGGTTACTGAGCAGCGTCGTCAACGGCGCCAACCGCGACGCGTTGGAACATCAGAAAGCGTAAGTGTTCTCCGGCTGCGCGACGGACTCCACGTCGTCGATGCTGAACTCCGGCACCGCGGCATGCTGGAACAGATCCTTCACCTCGCCGCGGACCCGAACCCAGGAGCCGTCCGGCAGGTCGGCCGCGGCACGCGCCGCGGGTCCGGTCAGTGTGGCGCGCGCCAGCTGCGCATCGGCGGCACAGCACAGGATCACGATGCGACCGAGATATGTTCGTTCACCGTCACGGATGGTGAATCCGGTGACGGTGATCTCGCGATCACGCAGGGTCTCCGCGGAGTCCTGGGCGATTCGGATCAGCAGGGCGGGCAGGGACAGCTCGGCCGGTGCGCCTGCCGGTAGCGGTGGGAACGGCCGCCGCGGGGCCGTCTGAGCGGTATCGGCAGCGATCGGGCGCGCCGCCTGAGGTCCCAGGGCCGGCGGAACCACGAAGGCCAGCAGCGCAATCGGGACAATCAGCAACCAGCCGATGCCGGTGCGGTGCCCGTGGTCTGAGTATCGGCGGGGCCCGCGGCGGATATCGCCGATGATGGCCGTCAGCGCCAGGGCGATCAGTACCGCGGCGGTGATCCACAACCACGGCAGCAGTGCGGGTTTGACATACCGCAGGAAAGAACCGGTGGTCGCGATGATCGCGGTGCTCAGGCCGATGAGTAACAGCAGGGTGTTCTCGGTCTCGCGACTCATCGATCACCCAGCAGCAGCAGGCCGACGCCGGTGCCGGCCAGCACGGCCACGGCGAAGGTGAGCGGGGCGAACCGTATCGCGAAGGCCCGACCGAACATTCCGGCCTGCATGGCGAACAGTTTGACGTCGACTGCCGGACCGACCACCAGGAACACCAGCCGCGGCAGCAGCGGGAGCATCGACATGCCGGCCGCCACGAACGCATCGGCCTCCGAACACAGCGACAGCACCACCGCCAGCACGGCCATCACCACGATGCCCAGCATCAGCTGCCCGGCCAGGTGCGCGTACACCCATTCGGGTACCACGACGTGCAGTGCCGCCGCCGCAGCGGCGCCGAGCACCAGAAACGATGCCGCCTGCAAGAAGTCGTGCCGTGCTGCCTCGGTGAACACCGTCCACCGGGATTCGTCACCCGGTGCAGACGTCGGCAACGTCCTGGTGACCCAGTCAGGATTGCCGAAGCGTGTCCACAGGAAACCCATTGTCACCGCGGTGAGCAGCGACGCCAGACACCGCGCCAGCACCAGCAGCGGCTCGCCGGGAAACGCAACGGCCGTGGCCACCAGGACAACCGGGTTGATCGCGGGTGCAGCCAGCATGAACGTCAGCGCCGCGGCCCCGACGGTCCCATCGCCGAACAGCCGTCGGGCAATGGGAACCGATCCGCATTCACAGCCGGGCAACGCCGCGGCCCCCACGCCCGCGGTCAGAATCGCCGCGGCGGCGCGGCGGGGCAGCCGGCGCGCCAACTTCTGCGGCGTCACCGTGGCGGCTATCACGCCGCTGATCAGTACCCCCAACGCCAGAAAAGGCAACGCCTGCAGGAAGATTCCGCAGAACACGGTGGCCGCGGTCGCGATCGCGGGGTGGCCGGCCACCGCGTCGCGTGCCGTCGTCCCGACCAGCGCCAGGCCGAGGATGACCACCACCAGGATCGGCATCGAACCGATCCGGTGCCCGGCCGGGGTACCCACCGTCACGGTCGGCCATTCTGCCAGCACAACTTGGCCGCCGGTCACAGCGAAATTGCGGTTAAGATCGTCGAATGGTCTTCTCTGCGTTTTTGGTCAAGGCAGCCTCCACGGTGGTGACGGGAGCCGTCGGCGTGGCCGCTTACGAAGGCGTAAAAAAGGCGGTCGCCAAGGCGCCGCTCCGGGAGGCGTCCGTCACGGCCACCACCTGGGCGTTGCGTGGGGTGCGTAAGGCCGAGGAGGGTGCCGAGTCCGCCCGCCTGACGGTCTCCGATGTGGTGGCAGAGGCCCGTGAACGCATCGGTGAGGAGGTGCCGCCGCCGGCGGTCTCCGATCACCAGCACGATCACGAACACTGATCGCGAGCTGCTGACCGATATGGCGGCCTTGACCGTCATCTCTGACGCCGGCGGGCGAATCCGGTTGCGCGCTGACTGGTTTCGCGGTGATATCCGACGTGCGGTGGCCATCGAGGATGCGGTGGAGCAGGTGCCGGGTGTGCGGGCCGTGCACGCCTACCCGCGGACCGCGTCGATCGTCGTCTGGTACTCGCCGAAGCGATGTGACAAGGCGTCCGTGTTCGCTGCCATCGACGCCGCCACCGTGGTCGCAACGGACCTGTTGCCCGCCCGGATGCCGCGCTCGGCCGATGTCACCAATGCCGATGTGCTGCGCATGGCGGTCGGCGGTGCGGCACTGGTGCTGCTCGGGATTCGGCGCTACGTCTTCGCCCGCCCGCCACTGCTCGGCCCGACGAGCAGGCTGGCGGCCACCGGTGTCACCATCTTCACCGGTTACCCGTTCCTGCGCGGCGCGTTGCGGACACTGCGCGGTGGACGCACCGCGGGCACCGACGTACTGGTCAGTGCGGCGACGTTGGCGAGCCTGGTGCTGCGAGAGAACGTCGTCGCGCTCACCGTGCTGTGGCTGCTGAACATCGGCGAGTACCTGCAGGACCTGACCCTGCGCCGGACGCGGCGCGCGATCGCCAACCTGCTGCAGGGCAATCAGGACACCGCCTGGGTGCGTCTGGACGACGGTACCGAGGTCGAGATCGCCACCGCCGAACTGCGGATCGGCGACGAGGTCGTGATCCACGACCAGGTGGCGCTGCCGATCGACGGCATGGTGGTCGACGGGGAAGCCATCATCGACCAGTCGGCGATCACGGGGGAGAATCTTCCGGTGGCGGTGGCCGCCCCGGCGCGCGTCTTTGCCGGATCGGTCGTGGTGCGCGGACGGCTGGTGGTCCGCGCCGAGGCGGTGGGCAACGAGACCACCATCGGGCGGATCATCGCCAGGGTCGAGGAGGCCCACCAGCACCGCGCCCCGATCCAGACCGTCGGCGAGAGCTTCTCAAGGCGTTTCGTGCCGGCATCCTTCCTGCTGTCCGCGCTCACCCTGGTCGTGACCAGGGATGTGCGCCGGGCCATGACGATGCTGCTGGTGGCCTGCCCCTGCGCGGTGGGATTGTCGACCCCGACCGCGATCAGTGCGGCCATCGGCAACGGAGCCCGGCGCGGGATCCTGATCAAGGGTGGCTCGCACCTCGAGGAGGCCGGCCGGGTCGACGCGGTGGTGTTCGACAAGACCGGAACGCTGACGGTGGGTCGTCCGGTGGTCACCAACCTCGTTGCCTTCCATCACGATTGGCAGCCCGAGCAGGTGCTCGCCTACGCGGCGAGCTCGGAGATCCACTCCAGGCATCCGTTGGCCGAGGCGGTCATCCGGTCCACGCAGGAACGGCATATCGAGATCCCACCGCACGAGGAGTGTGAGGTGCTCGTCGGGCTGGGCATGCGGACCATTTCCGACGGACGCACGCTGCTGCTCGGCAGTCCGTCACTGCTGCGCCGCGAACAGGTCGAGGTGAGCGCGAAGGCCGCCGAGTGGGTGGACACCCTGCGTAAGCAGTCCGAGACTCCGCTGCTGTTGGCCGTCGACGGACAGTTGGTCGGTTTGATCAGCCTGCGCGACGAGATCCGCCCCGAGTCGGCCGCGGTGCTGCAACGGTTGCGCGCCAACGGTGTCAGCCGCATCGTCATGCTGACCGGCGACCATCCCGACACCGCCGCCGTCGTGGCCGCGGAACTGGGTATCGACGAGTGGCAGGCCGAGGTGCTGCCCGAGGACAAACTCGCCGTCGTGCGCCGGTTGCGCGACGAGGGATACACGGTGGCCATGGTCGGCGACGGTGTCAACGATGCTCCGGCCCTTGCCGAGGCCGATATCGGCATCGCGATGGGTCTCGGCGGCACCGATGTGGCGGTCGAGACCGCCGACGTGGCGCTGGCCAGTGACGATCTCAACCGGCTGCTCGACGTGCGCAACCTCGGTGGCCGCGCCGTGGACGTCATCCGGCAGAACTACGCGATGTCGATTGCGGTCAACGCCATCGGCCTGCTGATCGGCGCCGGTGGCGCCCTGTCGCCGGTGCTGGCTGCCGTTCTGCACAACGCCTCGTCGGTTGCGGTGGTGGCCAACAGCTCTCGGCTGATCCGCTACGAATTGGAGCGCGAGTCGGCTAGCTGAACGGTGCGGGCCGCACGCCGGCGGCGATCAGGCGGTCCCGCACGGCGGTGGCAATGAGTACCGCACCGGGTGAATCACCGTGTACGCACACCGATTCGGCAGCGACCGGGATGTCCGTACCGTCGACCGCGGTCACCGTGCCGGCAACGACCATGGTGTGTACCCGATCGGCGATCGCGGTGGCATCGTGTAGCACCGCGCCCGGCTCGCGCCGGGACACCAACCGGCCGTCGGGTTGATAGGCCCGGTCGGCGAAGGCCTCGGCGACGGTGCGCAGACCCAACTGTTCGGCGGCGTCGAAGAACACCGAACCGGCCAGCCCGAGCACCGGTAGCGCAGGGTTGACCGCGTGGACGGCCTGTGCGACGGCATCCGCCTGTGCCTCGTGTGCGACGATCGAGTTGTACAACGCCCCATGGGGTTTGACATAGGACAGCGTGCTGCCCGCCGCGGCGGCCAATGCGGACAATGCGCCGATCTGGTAGATGATCTCGGCGGTCAGTTCGGCGGGTTCGACGTCGACGAACCGGCGCCCGAACCCGGCCAGGTCTCGGTAACCGACCTGAGCGCCGATACGGACTCCGCGATCGGCGGCGGCCCGGCAGACCCTCAGCAGGCCCGCCGGATCTCCGGCGTGGAAGCCGCACGCCACATTGGCCGAGGTGACGATATCGAGCATGGCCTCGTCGTCACCGAGCGTCCATACCCCGAATCCCTCGCCGAGGTCGGCGTTGAGATCCACATGTGCCACGGTCACGGCCCTCAGCCTAGTGCGCACCGATGCTCGTCGAGGTCGATGCGGTGATGCGCCGCGGCGATCACCGCCGGGTCGTGGGTGGCCGCGATGATCGTCGAGCCTGCCGCGGCCAGCTGGGTGAGGTGCCCGATCACTGCGGTGGCCGATTCCTCGTCGAGCCCGGTGGTCGGCTCGTCGAGTAACACCAGGGGAGCCTGCTGGGCGAAGGCCTGGGCGAGCAGGACACGCTGGCGTTGCCCGCCGGACAATTCGCCGAGCGTGCGGTCACGCAGGTCGGCGAGGCCGAGCTCGATCAGGCAGTGTTCGACAACCGCCCGATCGGTTGCGCGGGGGCGGCGTAACAACCCCAGTCGGCGCCAGCGGCCCATCATGACGGCTTCGGCCGCGGTGAGGGGGAACGAATCGGTGACCGCACTGCGCTGGACCGCGAACGCGATATCGGTGGCCGCGACGTCGACCGTCCCGGTGTCCGGGGCGTGGATACCGGCGAGCAGCGCGAGCAGCGTCGATTTCCCGCACCCGTTGGAACCGACGATCGCGGTGACCGTTGCGGGCATGACGGACAACGTGAGGTCTCGGAAAACCGTTGTGCCGGAATAGCCGAAGCTCACCGAAGACACGTAGATGGGAGAAGTGAGCGGCGCCGCCTTATTGAAAATGATAGTCATTACTGATAGTAGTGTACGGCATGACGTCCTGGCTCACAGAACCCTTCCAGGCGGAGATGGTATTGCGGGCGCTGGTCGCCGGAGTCATCGCCGCGTGGCTGTGTTCATTGGTTGGATGCTGGGTTTTGTTGCGGCGCAGCGTCTTCTTGGGGGAGGCCATGACACACGGCATGCTGCCGGGGGTGGCCATCGCGGCATTGCTCGGTGTCAGTCTGATGGCCGGCGGATTGGTCGCCGCACTCGTCATGGCCGTCGGGGTGGCGGCGATCGGCCGGTCGCCGAGGCTGTCCTCGGATACCGGCATCGGACTGCTGCTGGTCGGCATGCTCGCACTCGGCGTCATCGTGGTGTCACGATCGCAGGGTTTCGCCGTCGACCTCACCGGCTTCCTGTTCGGTGATGTGTTCGCCGTGCGGGCAACCGATCTGGTGATCCTGGGTACGGCGCTGTTGCTGACGCTCATCGCGGTGGTCACCGGCCATCGCGCCTTTGTGGCGGTCACCTTCGACCCGCGCAAGGCCGCGACGTTGGGGCTGCACCCGAACCTGGCGATCGCTGCGTTGACCGTGCTGATGGCAGTGGCGATGGTCGCCGCCTTCCATATCGTTGGCACGCTGCTGGTGCTCGGATTGCTGGTGGCACCACCGGCCGCAGCACTGTTGTGGGCGAGATCGATCCCGCGCATCATGATGGTGTCGGCCGCGCTCGGCACGGCGGCGGTCTATCTCGGCCTGCTCATCTCCTGGCACGCGGGTACCGCGGGCGGGGCCACCATCGCCGGCGTTTCCGTCCTGCTGTTCTTCGGTTCAGCATTGCTCACGCGTCTGCGCGCCCGGTGGGTGACAGCGGTGGTGGTGGGCTGCGTCGTCGCCGGATGTGCCACTGACACAAACGCGTCGGACACCACGCCTCCGGCACCGGTGCCGGAGTCCGCCACGTCCGATGGGGTGGCCGTCGAGGGCGGTGCCGGCGAGGCCGACGGACCGCTCACCAAGCTCGTTCTCGTCGACCCGTCGACAGGGGACGCCTCTGTCTACGATGCCGTCGACGAGACCGAGACGCGCATCGGCACCTTCGGGCCTGTCGACGCGGTGGCCGGTGACGGGCGCTTCGCCTATCTGCGCACCGGTCCCCGTACCGCGGTGATCGATTCCGGTGCATGGACTTTCGATCACGGCGATCACTACCACTACTTCGCCAGTACACCTGCGCAGGTCGCGACGCTGGACGTGCCGGTGGCCTCTGTCGCCGCCAGCAACTCGACGGTGGCCGTTCGGCCCGAGAACGGTGCGATACGGCTGCTCATGCGTGAACAACTCGGCCAGAAGTCGGTGCAGCAATCACCGTTGGTACTGCCGGCCGATGCCGCTGCGGTGGTGCCGTATGGCAGTCGGGCGGTCACCGTCACCACCGACGGGCGGATCTGGGTCACCGATGGGGCAGGCAGTGCCGAGGTTCCCGGCCAGTGCCGGCACGCCTCGTGGGCTGTGGCCACCCGGCGCGCCGTGCTGTTCGGGTGCGCCGACGGCGCCATCCGGATCACCGGTGGAGAGAAGAACCTGACCGTGACGGCCACCCCGTACCCGGCCGACGCGCCGGCGCAACGACCAACACGAATGCAGCACCGAGCCCGCGCCGATGTCGTCGCCGGTGTCGCCGACGGGACGGTCTGGATGCTCGACAGCAGGCAACGGTCGTGGACGGTGCTGCCGATCGCCGACGCCGTGGCGGCGAACACCGCCGGTGACGGCACCATCCTGGTGTTGCACCGCGACGGCGCACTCAGCGCGCACGACGCGACGACTCGCGCAGAGACGACTCGGATTCCCCTTTTGGTCAACGGAATCTCCCGATCGGGGCCCCAGCCGGTGATCGAGATCGACTCCGATCGCGCGTATGTCAACGACACCGACGCGCGTGCGGTGTACGAGATCGACTATGCCGACGGGTTGCGGATCGCACGCACCTTGCGGACCGCCGTGAGCCCGGGCCTGATGGTGGAGGCCGGTCGGTGAGGCACCTCCTCGCGCTGCTGCTGACGCTCGTCGTGGCAGTGCTGACAGGATGCGGCGGCCGCACCGCCCACGACGGCGACATCGTGGTGACCACGAACATCCTCGGCGATGTCGTGCGCAATATCGTCGGCGACACCGCACCCGTACGGGTGCTGATGCGGGCGGGTGCCGACCCGCACTCCTTCGGGATCTCCGCGCAGGATGCCGCCGCCATGAACGATGCCGCGCTGATCGTCCACAACGGTCTCGGCCTCGAAGAGAACCTCGCTCGCAATGTGGAAAACGCGGCCGCCCAGGGTGTCACGGCGATCGCGGTCGGTGAGCGCATCGGCCCGATCCGGTACGCCGAAGGGGCGAGCGCAGGCACGGCGGACCCACACTTCTGGACGGATCCGCAACGCATGATCACCGCCGTCGACGTCATCGAACAGGCGCTGTTGCGTGATATCGCCCATATCGACCGGGATTCGCTGTCCCGTAACGCAGATGCCTACCGCGGGCAGCTGCGTGCACTCGACCGAGAGATGGCCGACGGTTTCGCGACGCTACCGCCCGACCGCCGCAAGCTCGTCACCAATCACCATGTACTCGGATATCTGGCACAGCGATTCGATTTCGAGGTCATCGGCGCCGTGGTGCCCAGCGGAACCACCCTGGCCGCCCCCAGTCCGTCGGATCTGCAATCGCTGGTCGGCGCGATCGAGGACGCCGGGGTGCCGGCGATCTTCGTCGACTCGTCGCAGCCGGACAAACTCGCTCGTGTGCTGGCCGAGGATGCCGGCGTGCAAGTGCGCATCATCGGGCTCTACAGCGAATCCCTCTCTGCACCAGGAACTCCGGGTGCCACCTATCTGGACATGATGCGCGCCAATACCGACGCCATCGTCACCGGCCTGCGTTAGCGGCCAGAAAAGGAGCAACAATGTCCCACTCGCGGTGGATGTACCGCGTCGGAGCCGTGACGTTTGCGGCGGCTGCGCTCACTGCGTGCTCAACCGGCAGTGACAACGCAAGCAGTCCCGCCACGTCGACCGGCACCTCACAATCAGCAGCGCCGATCGTCGAGCCGCTGGTCACCACGTATGACGGCGGGCTGTATGTGCTCGACGGACGCACACTGGAAGTCAAAAAGGACATCCCGCTCGGCGGATTCCTGCGCGTCAACCCGGCCGGGGACGACGCGCATGTCCTGGTCACCACCAGTGCGGGCTTTCGGATTCTGGATGCGGCGAGCGGTCGGCTGACCGAGGACACCTTCCCCGCCGTCGATGCCGGTCACGTCACCCCGCACGGGGAGAACACCGTCCTGTTCGACGACGGTACCGGTGAGATCACCGCGTTCGACCCGCACGATCTGGGAAAGGGCGGCCTGCCGCCGACGCGCACCTTCACGACTCCCGAGCCACACCATGGTGTCGCGGTGATCCTGTCGGACGGGACACTTCTGGAGACCAGGGGCAATCCGGACACCAGGACGGGTGCCGTTGCACTGCAGGGGGATCGGGAGATCGCAGGTAACCGGGACTGCCCAGGCGTGCACGGTGAGGCGGTGGCCGCCGACGAGGTGGTGATCCTGGGCTGCGAGAACGGCGTGATCACGTTCGCCGACGGCCGGTTCACCAAGATCGCCAGTCCGACACCCTACGGCCGGGTCGGCAACACCCGTGGTCACCAGGACTCGCCGGTGGTGCTGGGAGACATGAAGATCGACGCCGACGCCGAACACGAGCGCCCCGAGCAGTTCGCCCTCATCGATACCGTCACCGATCAGATGAAGATCGTCCGGCTGCCGGCCGGAGTCAGCTACTGGTTCCGGTCACTCGGGCGCGGCCCGCAGGCCGAGGCGCTGATCATGGGCACCGACGGCAAGCTGCACGTCTTCGACCCCGCCACCGGCGATCTGGTGAAATCGATTGCGGTGACCGGGCCGTGGACCGAGCCCGACGACTGGCAGCAGCCCGGTCCGGCCGTGTTCACCCGAGGGGATGCCGTGTATGTCTCCGATCCGGGGACCAAGCAGATTCACCTGGTGGATCTGGCCGGTGGCACCGTCACCGAATCGGTGACCTTGGAGCAGACGCCCAACGAGCTGAGCGGGGTGCTCGGCCACGACCACTGATCCCAGCGCACGCAAACGGCCCGGCGGGTTACTTCCCGCCGGGCCGTTCGGCTGTCGTTCAGTGCGAATGCTGTTGTGCCACGGCCCAGGCCGGCAGCGGATCGGGGTAGTCGCGCCAAGCGTCCGGTCCGGCGGCAAGTTCGACATCGGTCAGCAGCGCCGCGCCGAGGAGCTCGGTGACCTTGTCACGGTCGAGTTTGATGCCGATGAGCACGATCTCCTGGCCCGCTGCGATCTCGGTGCCCGACCAGTACTGGGCGGGTTCGATCACCAGGTTCGGACCGGCCTGCGACCAGATGGCGGCAATGGTGGGCCGGCTCGCGATCCAGCAGAACCCCTTGCTGCGCAACACCCGTGTCACCTGACCCAGTGCATCGCCGAGACGCTGCGGGTGGAACGGCCGATCGGAGCGGAAGGTCATCGAGCTGATGCCGTACTCCTCGGTTTCCGGGGTGTGGCCGTCGGCGATCTCCTCATCCCAGCCCGGGGTCGCGGCGGCGGCCTCGGGATCGAACAGCCCGGTGCCGAGCACCTCGGAGATGTCCACCACACCGTGATCGGTCCTGATCAACCTGGCGCTGGGATTGAGCCTGCGCAGCAGCGTCTCGACGGTGTCGAGGGTCGCCGGCGTCACCAGGTCGGTCTTGTTGAGCAGGATGACATCGGCGAACTCGACCTGGTCGGTCAGCAGGTCGGCAATGCTGCGGGCATCGCCCTCGCCCGCAGCCATGTCACGCTCGGCCAGCCCCTCACCGCGCACCACCTCGGTCAGGAAGGTCGACGCGTCCACCACGGTGACCAGGGTGTCGAGCTTGGCCAACCGCCCGAGCTGGAAGCCGTCCTCGAACTCCCACTCGAAGGTGGCCGCGACCGGCATCGGTTCGGAGATCCCCGTCGATTCGATGACCAGGTGGTCGAACCGGTCCTGCCGGGCGAGCGCGCCGACGGCCTCGACCAGGTCCTCGCGCAGGGTGCAGCAGATGCAGCCGTTGGTCAGTTCGACGAGCTTCTCCTCGGACCTCTCCAGGTGGCCCTGTCCGGCGATCAGGGCGGCATCGATGTTGACCTCGCTCATGTCGTTCACGATGACCGCCACGCGGAGTCCGTCGCGGTTGGCCAGGATGTGATTGAGCAGGGTGGTCTTGCCTGCGCCGAGGAAGCCGGACAGGACGGTGACGGGCAATGGGGCTGACATGTCACTCCTTATTGAAAATGATTATCAATAAGACATCCTCCGATTCGACGGCGATTAATGCAAACGGTTATCGTTATCGCCGTGACGCACACACCCCGCCTGCTTGCCGCCATCGCGGTGGCACTCCCGCTCGCCCTTGCCGCCTGCGGCTCCGGTGACCAGTCCCCGGCGGCATCGCCGGCGACCACCGCGGATTGCCCGACGACCCCGGTCCGGGTGGTCGTCAGCGTCGATCAATGGGGCCAGATCGTTTCGGCCCTCGGCGGCGCGTGTGCCCAGGTGACCACGGTGTTGGCCGGCTCATCGGTGGACCCGCACGATTTCGAACCGGCGCCCTCGGACGCCGCGGATTTCCAGGGTGCGCAACTGGTCGTCGTCAACGGCGGGCACTACGACGAGTGGGCCACCAAGCTCGCCCAGAGCACGGCTCCCGATGCGCCCGTCGTGAACGCGATGGACATTCTCAACGGTGACCACGACGAGCCGGGCCATGACGAGCCAGGTCACGAGGGTCACGACCACGCCGACCGAACCAATCCGCACACCTGGTACAGCCCGGTCGCGGTGACCGATGTCGCGGAAGCGGTCACCGCCAAACTCACCGAACTGGCCCCGGCCGCCGGTGAGTACTTCGCAGGCAAGCAGACCGAGTTCACCCGATCGATGCAGCCCTACCGGTCCCTCATCGACAAGATCAAGGACGGTGCCGCGGGGAAGAGTTACGCGGC
Source organism: Arthrobacter sp. SLBN-53 (assembly GCF_006715585.1). Taxonomy (NCBI): domain Bacteria; kingdom Bacillati; phylum Actinomycetota; class Actinomycetes; order Micrococcales; family Micrococcaceae; genus Arthrobacter; species Arthrobacter sp. SLBN-53. Next base: position 2,212,955 of record NZ_VFNN01000001.1, on the reverse strand, counting down.
CACCGAAAGCCTCTTCGACGATATGGCCGCCGCTCTCGAGCTGCAGAATCGCACCCCGCAGGGCTACCAGGTGGCCTCGTCGAACGAGGCCGATCCGTCCCCGGCAGACCTCGACGCGTTCCTGCGGTTGCTCGGCGACCGGGGTGTCGATGTCTTGATCTACAACACCCAGACCGAGGGTTCGGTGCCCGAGCAGGTGCGCGCCGCCGCCGAAGCCGCCGGTGTGCCGGTGGTGAATGTCACCGAAACGATTGCGCCGGGCGCCGAGACGTTCGAGGCTTGGCAGGTGAACCAACTCACCGCCCTCGCCGAGGCTCTCGGCATAGCAACCTAGTGTCCGAACCCGCGCTCGTCTTCGACGATGTGAGTGTCGTCCGGGGCGGGCGGCTCATCTGGTCCGAGGGCAGCTTCGCGATCCCGGCCGGCGGCATCGTCGCCCTCATCGGGCCCAACGGGTCAGGTAAGTCGACCATGCTGTCGGCGATCCTCGGGTTGTTGCCCGTGGCGTCGGGCACGATCCGCGTGCTGGGTGCCAAGCCTGGTGTTAACAACGACGTGATCGGTTATGTACCACAGGATTACGTGGCGGGCGCCGGGGAGGCGATCCGCGCCCGTGATGCCGTGACGCTGGGCCTTACCGGCACCCGCTGGGGCCTGCACCGCACCACACGAGCCGACCGGGCCGCGGTCGAAGAGGCGCTGAGCGCGGTCGAGGCCGACGATTTCGCGGATCGCCGGGTGTCACAGCTCTCGGGTGGACAGCGCCAGCGCATCGCGCTGGCCAACGCCTTGGTGTCCCGTCCGCGATTGCTGATCCTCGACGAACCGCTGGCCGCCCTCGACCTGCGCAATCAGCACGAGATCGTGGCGCTGCTGGCCAGACTCAACGCCGATTTCGCGGTGACGATTCTGGTTGTCGCGCACGACCTCAACCCGCTGCTGTCGGTGCTGAGCAGTGCGATCTACCTGCTCGACGGGCACGCACATCACGCCCCGATCGACGATGTCATCGACGCCGACCTGCTGACGCACCTGTACGGCACCCGGATCCAGGTGGCCAACACCCTGCAGGGCCGGATGTACATGAGGAGCGGGGAATGACGACGAGCGTCCTCGCCCTGGGCTATCAGCAGAACTGGTGGGACATCCTGTCTTCGGCGTTCATGCGCAACGCGTTGATCGGCGGCACGCTCGTCGCGCTGGCGGCGGGCCTGATCGGTTACTTCATCATCGTGCGCAATACGGCCTTCGCCGCACACGCGCTGGCTCATATCGGTCTGCCGGGCGCCACCGGTGCCGTCCTGCTCGGGCTTCCGGCGGGGCTCGGGCTGGGTGTCTTCTGTGTCGGCGGAGCGCTGGTCATCGGCGCGATGGGTAAACGCGCGGGTGACCGCGAGGTGACCACCGGCACCGTGCTGGCACTGGCCACCGCCTTCGGGTTGTTCTTCAACTCGCTGGCGACCAAGAACTCCTCGACGTTGACCAATGTGCTGTTCGGCAATCTGCTGGCCATCACCCACGAGCAACTGCTCACCTTCGCCGCCCTGCTGGCCTCGATCGCCGTGGCGGTGGTCGTCATCTACCGTCCGCTGTTGTTCGCCTCGGTCAATCCGCAGGTGGCCGAGGCGAAGGGGGTGCCGGTGCGGATGCTGTCGGTGCTCTTCATGGCGCTGTTGGGGGTCGCGGTGACGATGGCGGTGCAGGCCGTCGGCACGCTGCTGCTCTTCGCGCTCATCGTGACACCGGCGGCCACCGCGATCATGCTGACGGCGCAGCCGTTGGCGGCCATGGCGATCTCGACGGGTATCAGCCTGGCCTCGGTGTGGCTCGGCCTCGGCGTCTCGGCGGTGTTCAATCTGCCGCCCAGTTTCGTCATCGTGACCGTCGCCTGTCTGATCTGGCTCGTGGTCTGGACCGGTAGCCGGATAACGAACCGGGACCCCTCGCATCGTTGACACACAGCGCGCCGGAGCATCTCTCGGCGGTCGCGGTCCCGGCCATCCGCTAGCCTCATGAGGCATGTCCCGAAGTCCGGGCCCGCGGAGGCGGGCGACGCTGGCTTCGTTGGCCGCCGAACTCAACGTCTCGCGCACCACCGTCTCCAACGCCTACAACCGGCCCGACCAACTGTCGGCCGATCTGCGCGAGCGGGTCCTGGCGGCGGCAAAGGAACTCGGCTACCCGGGCCCCGACCCGGTGGCGCGCTCGTTGCGGACCCGGCGTGCCGGCGCGGTCGGCCTGATGATCACCGAGCCGTTGAACTACTCGTTCAGCGACCCGGCTGCGCTGGATTTCGTTGCCGGTCTTGCCGAATCGTGTGAGATCGCCGGCCAGGGCCTGCTGCTCATCGCGGTCGGCCCCAACCGCAGCGTCGAAGACGGGACCGCGGCGGTGTTGTCGGCCGGCGTCGACGGATTCGTGGTGTACTCGGCCTCCGATGACGATCCCTATCTTCCGGTACTGCTGCAGCGTCAGCTGCCCATCGTCATCGTCGACCAGCCGATCGACGTACCGGGTGCTTCGCGGGTCGGCATCGACGACCGCGCCGCGATGCGGCAACTGGCCGAGTATGTGATCGGGCTGGGCCATCGGGAGATCGGCCTGCTGACAATGCGACTCGGTCGGGAGTGGCCGCTGGAAACCACCGCGCCGATGGTCGCCGACCCGGAACGGCTGAACTCACCGCACTTTCACGTGCAGTGTGAGCGCGTGCACGGGGTGTACGACGCGATGACGGCCGCCGGTCTGGATCCGGCTTCCCTCACCGTCGTCGAGAGCTATGAGCACCTGCCCGGCTCCGGCGGGGCCGCCGCCGAGGTGGCGCTGGCCGCGAATCCGCGCATCACCGCGCTGATGTGCACCGCGGACGTGTTGGCCCTCTCGGCGATGGATCACCTCCGTGCGCGGGGGATCTTCGTGCCAGGACAGCTGACCGTGACCGGTTTCGACGGAGTCCCCGAGGCGCTGGCCCGTGGGCTGACGACGGTCTCGCAGCCGGGTATCGAGAAGGGCCGCCGCGCCGGGGAACTGCTGCATCACCCGCCGCGTTCCGGCCTACCGGTCGTCGAGATGCTCGAGACCGAGCTCATCCGCGGCCGGACGTCGGGGCCGCCGGGCTGACCAGTCGCGCCACGATGATGTCGTCGTGGGTGTGCTGGCCGTCCGCACCTGCCGGAATCTCACGACGTCGGCCACGCTCGACTCGCACCTCCCAACGGTCGTCGAACAGCGCGCGGACATCGTCGTGGAGCAGATACATCGCCGGATCGAAGCCGTGCGATTTGGCCAACTCGATGTCGATATCGGCGTGGTGGACCACCAGCAGCGTCCCTCCTGGAGCCACTGCCGAGAGCAACGCCCTTCCCGCCGCGCCGTCCGGTGTGCGCAGCAACGCCGGATAGTGCGCACTCACCAGGTCGAAACCTCCGGCTGGGATCTGCATGTCCTCCAGTCGGTTTCGTAACCACCGAACGTGCACCCCGGCGGTTGCGGCAGCCGCGGCCGCCTGTTCGAGCGCCACCTGGGATACGTCCAGTGCGGTCACCTGCCAGCCCTGACCGGCCAGCCACACCGCATCGGCGCCGAGTCCACAGCCGATGTCCAAGGCCGAGCCCGTCGGGAGCCCGGCGGCCTCGGCGACGACTACGGGGTTGGGGCGATGCGCGGGCAGCCGGTCCAGGAAGGCGGTGTAGCGCTCGTCCCATTCATCGAAAACCTGTGCAGAATGTGGTGTTTCGGTCATTCCACCAGGCTGGCCACCGAACGCCAGTTGTGCAAACAGTATTGCCGATCAGGCAAGTCGACGAGTGCGTGCCGCGGCGAGCACGCCCAGTACCGCGGCGACGTCGGTGGGGGACTCGACCCGGAATTCGGCCAGGCTCTCGCCGGGGCCGACCTTGACCCCGATATCGCCCTTGCGCATCCGCCGGAATGCCTTCTCGTCGGTGACGTCATCGCCGAGGAACACCACAGCCGTTGCGGCACAACGGTCGCGCAACACGTCGAGCGCCTCGCCCTTGTCGGTGACGATCACCGCGAATTCGAGGACGGCCTTACCTTCTGTCAGATGCGCATCCCACGACGCGGCCGCTTCGTGGGCCGCGGCGAGTGCCGCCTCGCCGTCTGAGGCGGATGCGTTGCGGACGTGCAGTGCGACGCTGGCCGGTTTGGTCTCCACCGCGATCCCCGGCCGGTTCTCGGCGATGGAGCGCAGGGTTGCGATGATCTCGGCCAGCAGCGTGGTGTCGATATCGTGGACGAATCCGGTGTCGAACTCGGCACCGTGACTACCGACCGCGTGCACGGCGGGTGACGCGGAGGACAGCTCGCGCAACACCGCCAGTTCGCGTCCGGAGATCAGGGCCGCATCGGTATCGGGAAGTGCCGCCAGCGTCTCGAGTGCGGCGGCCGCCTCGGGGAGTGGTCGGGCATCGGCGGGATCGGCGACGATCGGCGCGAGTGTGCCGTCGAAGTCGGAGGTGACCAGCAGGCGGGCGGTGCCGGCGGTCTCGATGAGGGTGCGCTGCAGGCCGGTGTCGAACACCCCTCACACCTTAGGTTGTTCGCCGTCCCCGATCAGGAGCCGGACCGCGAGATCCAGGCGCTTGGCGACATCGGTGGCCGAGGCGCGGCGGGTCAGCCAGGCCAGCAGATTGGACAGCCAGACATCGGAGATCACCCTGGCGATGTGGTACTGGTCCTCGGTGGGCTCGCCCTCGCTCATCGCGCGGGCGAACATCGAGTCCATGAGTTTCCCGACATGGTCGACCTCACCGGCCGCCGAGGCATCGGCGAAGACGAAGGCGCGGGTCATGGCCTCGGTGAGCAGCGGGTTGCGCTGCATGGAGCGGTTCAGCCTGCCCACCATCACGTTGAGGCGCTCGTAGGGTGTTCCGCCGGTGAGCGTGGCACGGTCGGATTTGGCGTCGATCCGCTCGAACTCCCGGCCGAGGGCCGACACCAACAGGTGCACCTTCGACGGGAAGTAGCGGTACAGGGTGCCCACCGCGACATCGGCGCGTTCGGCCACCGCACGCATCTGGACCGCCTCGTAACCGCCCTTGGAGGCGATGGCCAGGGTGGCATCCAGGATGCGCTTGCGTCGTTCCCGCTGGGCCTCGGACCCGAGTTCGGATTCGGACAGCACGGCCACGGCCATCACCTGTCGAGGTGAATCAGAACCCGATCCGGGTTGTGCTGGCGATGACATCTGCCGGGCTCCTTCGTGATGCGTGTGCCGGGAAAACGATACGCAAGCTGCATGCGGATCCACCACCTCCCCGGCATAGATCACAGCGGCGTGTCCTGCTGCGACGGCAGTCGACTTGACGCTGGGACGCTGGCACTATTAGAACACGTTCTAGTGGGAAGCGCGGCCTTCTCACCCTATGCGAGGAGTAGCCGGTGTCTGTGCTGTCCGTCCCGACCGATACATCGGATGAGGCCGCGGCCCGTGAACTGGTCAGAGACTGGGTTCCGAGCTCCGGATCGATCACCGCGATCCGCAACGTCGAACTCGGCGATCCGCAGGCCTGGCGCACGCCGTTTGCCGGCTTCGCCGAACTAGGGGTATTCGGCGTCGCGGTACCCGAGGAGTATGGCGGGGCCGGCAGCACGGTGGCGGATCTGCTCGCGATGATCGACGAGGCGGCCGCCGGCCTGATCCCGGGACCGGTCGCGGGGACCGCTCTGGCCACCCTGGTCGCCGATGATCCGGCCGTCCTGGAGGCGTTGGCCACCGGGGAGCGCAGCGCCGCAATCGCCATGACCTCCGACATCACGGTCGATTCCGGTACCGCCACCGGCACCGCGCCCTACGTGCTGGGTGCCGATCCCGGCGGGGTGCTCATCCTGCCCGCCGGGCAGCATTGGATCCTGGTGGACGCGAGTTCCGACGGCGTGACCATCGACCCGCTTGAGGCCACCGACTTCTCCCGGCCGCTGGCCCGGGTGACGCTGACATCGGCACCGGCGCAGCAGTTGAATGCCTCGGCGCAGCGGGTCACCGACCTGATGGCGACCGTGCTGGCCGCCGAGATGGCCGGGTTGGCCCGCTGGCTGCTCAACACCGCCAACGAATACGCCAAGGTGCGCGAACAGTTCGGCAAGCCGATCGGCAGCTTCCAGGCCGTCAAACACATGTGCGCGGAGATGCTGCTGCGCAGCCAGCAGGTCACCGTCGCCGCCGCCGACGCGATCGCGGCCGCCGCCGGTGACGATGCCGACCAGCTGTCCGTCGCCGCGGCGGTGGCGGCGGCCATCGGTATCGACGCCGCGAAGCTGAACGCGCGCGACTGCATCCAGGTGCTCGGCGGGATCGGTATCACCTGGGAGCACGATGCGCACCTGTACCTGCGTCGGGCATATGCGAACGCGCAGTTCCTCGGTGGCCGGTCGCGTTGGTTGCGCCGCGTCGTCGAACTGACCCGTGCCGGCGTGCGCCGCGAACTGCATGTCGACACCGCCGATGCCGATGCCATCCGTCCCGAGATCGCCGCGGCCGCCGCCCGCATCGCCGCGTTACCCGAGGACCAACGAGGGCGGGCACTCGCCGAATCCGGGTTGCTGGCCCCGCATTGGCCGACACCGTACGGGCGGGACGCGACCCCGGCCGAACAGTTGGTGATCGACGAGGAACTGGCGGCTGCCGAGGTGGCGCGCCCCGATATCTCGATCGGCTGGTGGGCCGCTCCGACGATCCTTGCCGCGGGTACGCCCGAACAGATCGATCGGTTCATCCCCGGCACCCTCAACGGCGACATCTTCTGGTGCCAGCTGTTCTCCGAGCCCGGCGCGGGGTCGGATCTGGCGGCGTTGCGCACCAAGGCCGTTCGTGTGGAGAAGGATGGCCGCACTGGCTGGTCTCTGACTGGACAGAAGGTGTGGACCTCCAACGCGCACCGCGCCAACTGGGGTATCTGCCTGGCCCGGACCAATCCGGACGCTCCGAAACACAAGGGCATCACCTATTTCCTGGTCGAGATGAGCTCACCGGGTATCGATATCCGACCGCTGCGCGAGATCACCGGTGAGGCCCTGTTCAACGAGGTCTTCTTCGACGACCTGTTCGTTCCCGACGACTGCGTGGTCGGTGAGGTGGACGGCGGCTGGCCGCTGGCCCGTACCACGCTGGCAAACGAGCGCGTCGCCATCGCCACCGGTGGGGCGCTGGACAAGGGTATGGAGCATCTGCTCGCCGTGATCGGTGACCGAGAGCTCGACGGCGCCGAGGCCGATCGGCTCGGTGCCCTGATCACCCTGGCCCAGGTCGGTTCGCTGCTGGATCAACTCATCGCGCGAATGGCGTTGGGCGGCAACGATCCCGGTGCTCCGTCGAGCGTGCGCAAGCTGATCGGCGTCCGCTACCGGCAGGGGTTGGCCGAGGCGGCGATGGACTTCCAGGACGGCGGCGGCATCGTCGACTCACCCGATGTGCGGTACTTCCTCAACACCCGCTGCCTGAGTATCGCCGGGGGCACCGAGCAGATCCTGCTCACCCTCGCCGGTGAGCGGCTGCTGGGGTTGCCGCGCTAGTCAGGTACCCCAGCAGCACCGGCACCACCGGCGGGTGGCCGGGTAGCTCAGCCGAATGTCGTCTGGGCGCAGGCCTTCGGCGTGGTCACGTTGGCACCGCCGAACACCACCTGGATATCGGAGCAGACGACGAAACTGCCGTCGGTGGTGGGCCGCCCGGAGCGCCAGTCGGTCTGCACCGAATCGCCGTCGGTGGCAAAGCGTTGCAACGGGCCACCACCGAAATAGGTCACCGAGACCGTGTAGTCGCTGTTGGCCTTGTAGGCCTTGGACAGCACGTTGTCGTGGTTGGAGCCCTTGAGTTCCCTTGGCATCCCGGCCGGTGCGCTGTACCAGGCCTCCTGCCAGGTGCTGCGATTCATGTTGCGGATGACGATCGTCTGACGCGCCCAGGTGTCCTGGGGCAGCCCGATCGGCCCCGTAGGGGTCAGCAGGCTGGCCTGGGTCCGGAAGAAACACTTGCCATCGGTGCCCGGGCAGTCGGCGGTCACCTGCATCTCGACGATGCCTTGCGGTGTCGGTATCGACGAGGTCCCGGTGTTCGAGGCGGCCGATGCCGTCGGGACGGAAAGGGTGGCCAGGACAGCACACGCCACCGCGGTTGCACCAAGAATCTTCTTCACAGCCATCCCTCCGCTCGTCTGCACGTTAGCCCGAGCACTATTCGTCGTAGGTGACTTCCACCGAATCCGATGTGGGCAAAGCCTGGCAGGCCAGGATGAGGCCCTCGTCGAGATCGGACGGCTCCAGGACGTCGTTGATCTCCATCTCGACATCGCCCTTGCGCATCAGTACCGCGCACGCCCCGCAATGGCCCTCCCGGCAGGAGAACGGTGCGTCCAGACCCTTGTTCAGCAACACATCGAGCAACTTGGCCTTACGCGGCCATTCGATCTCGTGCGTGGTGCCGTCGAGTTCGACGATCGCCTGCGCGGGGCCGCGGTCGTCGTCTTCTTCTACGTCAATGACGACCTGGGCGAACGGGTCGGAATCCAGCGACTTGAACACCTCGATGTGGATATGTCTGGCATCGACGGTCTTGCACGCCGCCTCGGCGGCGGACATGAAGGGGCCGGGCCCGCAGATGAATGCCTCATGCGCGGCGAACGGTCGCACAAGCGTCGCCAGCGTGTCGGTGTTGGGCAACCCCTGCACGGTCTCCAGCCAGTGGATCACCGTCAGCCGGTCCGGGTGCGCGGCCGCCAACTCACGCAGCGCCTCGGCGAAGATGACCGAGTTCTCGTCACGGTTGGCGTAGACCAGGACGACCTTTCCGGTGCCCTTCGCGAGGGCGGACTTGCAGATCGCCATCATCGGGGTGATCCCGCTGCCCGCGGCCAACAGCAGGAAATCGGTGTCCAGCGTCTTGGGCACGAAGGTGCCCGATGGTGCCAGCACATGCATGCGCATACCGGGATGGGCGTTGTCGCACAGCCAATTCGACGCGTACCCGTCGGCGGTCCGCTTGACGGTCACGGTCAGCTTCTCATCCCGTGCGGGCGAACTGGACAGCGAGTAACAGCGGGCCACCGACCCCGTCCGCTCGCTGGGCACGCGCAGCGTCAGGAACTGGCCGGGCGAGTACCGCAACCTCTCGGCGGGCATATCGCTGCCGGCCGGGATGTCGAACACGAGCGACCGGGCATCGGCGGTCTCCTCGATGACGGCGGCGATCTCCAGTTCGAGCACATGGCTGCCGAGCGGTTCCTCCGTCACAGGCCTGGCCTCATTTCCCTCATAACTAGAACATGTTACAAAACTGCAGTTGCGCAGGTCCAGCCGTTGATTGAGCGCGCTACTCGACACAAATCGTAACGTGTTCTAATCTTTTGCTAGTGACGGATCTCGATCCAGGAGGCAATTCAGTGACGTCCATTGAACAGCGTGACGTGCAGGCAGTTCTGAGCGGTATCGACGATCTGTTGCCGAACCTGCGGGAACGCGCCCAGATCGCCGAAGATCAGCGCCAGGTTCCCTACGAGACCATCAACGAACTCGACGAGGTCGGCTTCTTCAAACTGCTGCAGCCCGAGCAGTGGGGCGGGCTGCAGGCCGATCCGACGGTCTTCTACGAGGCGGTCCGCCGGTTGGCCAGCGCATGCGGGTCGACCGGCTGGATCAGCTCGATCATCGGCGTGCACAACTGGCATCTGGCGCTGTTCGACCAGCGCGCCCAGGACGAGGTGTGGGGTGACGACCCGACCGTGCGCGTCTCGTCCTCCTATGCCCCGATGGGCGCAGGCACCGTGGTCGACGGTGGTTACCTGGTCAGCGGAGCATGGCAGTGGTCCTCCGGTAGCGAACATGCCACCTGGGCCTTCCTCGGCGGTCCGGTCATCAAGGACGGCCGGCCGGTCGATTTCGGCAGCTTCCTCATTCCGCGCACCGAGTACACGATCGACGATGTCTGGCATGTCGTCGGGCTCAAGGGCACCGGCAGCAACACCGTCGTCGTCAAGGACGTGTTCGTGCCCTCGCACCGTTTCCTGTCCTACAAGGCCATGAACGACGGCACCGCGGGCGGCTACCAGAACAACACCGCACCGGTCTACAAGATGCCGTGGGGCACCATGCATCCCACCACCATCTCGGCACCGATCGTCGGTATGGCCTACGGCGCGTATGCCGCGCATGTCGAGCATCAGGGCAAGCGTGTCCGGGCCGCCTTCGCCGGTGAGAAGTCCAAGGACGATCCGTTCGCCAAGGTGCGCATCGCCGAGGCCGCCAGCGATATCGACGCGGCATGGCGCCAGCTGATCGGCAACGTCGGCGACGAGTACGCCCTGTTGCAGGCCGGCAAGGAGATCCCCTACGAGCTGCGCGCCCGTGCGCGCCGCGACCAGGTGCGGGCGACCGCGCGCGCGATCGCCTCGATCGACCTGCTGTTCGAGTCGGCCGGTGCCACCGCACTGGTCACCGGCGCTCCGCTGCAGCGGTTCTGGCGGGACGCCCACGCCGGCCGGGTGCACGCCGCCAACGAGCCCGAGCGTGCGTATCTGATCTTCGGTAACAACGAGTTCGGTCTGCCGCCCGCGGACACGATGGTCTGATGACTGCGATCTCCGAACTAACCTTCGAGTCCACCTCGCGGTACGCCGACGTGCAGGCCGGCGACCTGGCCATGCGGTTGCATTACCACGAGGCAGGCGACCCGACGTCGCAGACCATCGTGCTGCTGCACGGCGGCGGCCCGGGTGCGTCGAGTTGGTCGAACTTCGGCCGCAACATCGCCGTACTCGCCGAGCATTACCACGTGTTGGCCATCGACCAGCCCGGTTACGGGCTGTCGGACAAGCACACCGAGCACGAGCAGTACAACCGCTACAGTGCCAAGGCGGTGCTAGGCCTGCTCGACACGCTGGAGATCACGGGACGTGTACCGCTGCTGGGCAATTCACTCGGCGGCGGCACGGCGGTGCGCTTCGCGCTGGATTACCCGGATCGCGCGGGCAAGCTCATCCTGATGGGCCCCGGCGGGTTGTCGGTGAACCTGTTCGCCCCCGACCCGACCGAGGGCGTGAAGGCACTGGCGAAGTTCAACTTCGAGCCGACCCGTGAGAACCTCGAGGCCTTCATCAGGATCATGGTCTTCGACCAGAAGCTGGTCACCCCGGAACTGGTCGAGGAACGCTTCAAGATCGCCAGCACCCCGGAGTCACTGGCGGCCACCCGAGCGATGGGAAAGTCGTTCGCGGGTCCCGATTTCGAGCTCGGCATGATGTGGCGCGAGGTGTACAAGCTGCGCCAGCCGGTATTGCTGATCTGGGGTCGTGAGGACCGGGTGAACCCGCTCGACGGCGCACTCGTTGCGGTCAAGCAGATCCCGCGCGTGCAGCTGCACGTCTTCGGGCAGTGCGGGCACTGGGCGCAGGTCGAGAAGTTCGACGAATTCAACAAGCTCACCATTGATTTCCTGGGCTAGGAGGGCCCTTTCATGAGCATCAAGTCGCTGGGGTACATGCGCATCGAGGCAACCGATGTGGCCGCGTGGCGCGAGTTCGCCCTGAAGGTGCTCGGCATGGTCGAGGGGCAGGGGTCCACCCCCGGTGCCCTCTATCTGCGGATGGACGAGGTCGCCGCGCGCCTGGTCATCGTGCCCGGCGAGCACGACCGGTTGTTGATCTCCGGATGGGAAGTGGCCGACGCCCCCGCGCTGCAGGCGCTGCGCGAAACACTGTCCAAGGCCGGCGTCGAGTATGCCGAGGGCACCCGCGAGGAGCGTGCCGAGCGCCGCGTCGAGGGATTGATCCGCTTCAACGATCCGGCAGGCAACGTCCTGGAGGCCTTCCACGGGGCGCAGTACCTGGGCCGTCGGTTCGTCAGTCCGTATGGCCACAAGTTCGTCACCGGTGAGCAGGGTCTCGGGCATGTGGTGCTCACGTGTGACGACGATGCCGCGGCGCAGGCGTTCTATCAGGACGTGCTGGGCTTCCGGTTGCGCGACTCGATGAGCCTGCCGCCCCAGCTCGCCGGCCGGCCGGCCGACGGCGACCCGGTATGGCTGCGCTTCTACGGTTGCAACCCGCGCCACCATGCGTTGGCGTTCATGCCGATGCCCAACCCGACCGGCATCGTGCACCTGATGGTCGAGGTCGAGGAGTCCGATGACGTCGGACTGTGCCTGGACCGGGCGTTGCGTCGCAATGTGAAGATGTCGGCGACCCTCGGCAGGCATATCAACGACAAGATGCTGTCCTTCTACATCAAGACCCCCGGCGGCTTCGATATCGAATTCGGCTGCGAGGGATTGGAAGTCGAGGACCAGAACTGGGTAGCGCGGGAGAGCACCGCGGTCAGCCTATGGGGGCACGACTTCAGCGTCGGCTTCAAGTAGTCGCCTCATGACCGCCGAAGCCATCGATCCGCGCGCCTTCCGGAATGTGCTCGGGCAGTTCTGCACCGGTGTCACCGTCATCACCACCACGGCCGATGACGTGCCCATCGGTTTCGCCTGCCAGTCGTTCGCGGCGTTGTCCCTTGACCCACCTTTGGTGCTGTTCTGTCCGACCAAACAGTCCAGGGCCTGGCAGGCCATCGAGACCAGCGGCAGGTTCTGCGTGAACATGCTGCACGAGAATCAGCAGCACGTCTCTGCGCAGTTCGGATCCAAGGCACCGGACAAGTTTGCCGGGATCGACTGGACCGCATCGCCATTGGGCTCACCGATCATCGACGGCAGCCTGGCTCATATCGACTGCACCGTCGCCTCGGTGCATGACGGCGGCGACCACTTCGTGGTGTTCGGCGCGGTGCATTCGTTGTCGGAGCCGCCTTCGCTCAAACCGCGGCCGCTGTTGTTCTACCGCGGCCAGTACACCGGGATCGAGCCGGACAAGAACACCCCGGCCCAGTGGCGTGACGACCTGGAGGCCTTCCTGACCACCACGACCTCGGATACCTGGCTGTAATCCCGTCGCTTCGCTCGCCCGGGACGTTGTAATCCCGTCGCTTCGCTCGCCTGGGGCCCTCTGACCCTCTAGTCGCCCACCCGCTGCAGCTTCACGTCGAGTTCGACCTTCGCCGGGCAGTCTCCGATGTACTCCTGGAACGAGGTACCCGTCAGCGCGACGATGGGGTTCTGCGGGCCCTGCGGCAACGGGAGGTCGTCGCGCGAGGTCTGCCGGACCTTGCCGACGCCGTCGGTGCACTCGGCGTCGCCCTCCGGGAAGCTGGCGCTGAAACGTCCGTCACCGTAAAGCATCACGAAGAGATTGTTGGTGTCGATCGTGGACATCAGGCTCACGCACCGGTCGCCCGTGCGCAGGCAGTAGGTCGTCGCCTTGTAGTCGTGCGGCGGGAAGGTCTGCCCGGTCTCCCGGTAGGTCTGTGAGTAGGTGTAGACACCCCGCAGAGCCGCGCCGGGTGCCGGACGCAGCGGCGGTTCCGCGGCCGGATCCGGTGCGGTGACGCTGACCCCCGACCCGGTGGTCGGGGTCAGATGGATGGCGCGTTTGTTCGCGCACAGGGCGGGCGCGGTGGCCCAGGTGTACTCACCGTTCATCGACCCGTCGAGCTGCGGTGTCAGCGAAATGACGGTCCACCCTTGGACATCGGTGTCGACATCACCGACCTTGCATTTGTCGGGAGCCTCGCGCACCTGCAGCCAATCACCGTCGAGGTAGTCGAACACCATGGTGTACAACGGCGCTCCGGCGGCGTCCTGCGGATTCACCACGGCCACCGTGGCAACGCAGTCGGTGCCCTTGCAGACCGATCGCGCCACCCACGTCTCGGTGCGGGCCGTGCCGGCGACCGGCTTGCCGTCCGGCGTCGCGGTCGGACCGACATCGACCTTGAAGGTGCCCTCCAATGCCGGACCGGTCTTGCTCGCCGCCTGCTCACCACCACTGTCCCGGACGGTGTGCAGGCAGGCCGCGAAGCCGCCCAGCAGGACAGCGACCAGCGCGGCCGCGGCCAGAAGTTTGACCAGCGTGCTCTTGGTGTCCTTGCTCAGCCCAATTGCCATCGCCGTAAGAATGCCATCCCAGAGTGGTTGGCAGGAACGCAATCCCATACAACGGCGACGTCGGTGCTCATACCGAGCCCAGCAGTACGTCGGCGTGCTCGCGCACCCGGTCACCTATCGCCTCGACGATCGCCTCGACTTCGGGCCTGCGCAACGTCTCGGCGCGGGTCACCAGCCAGTAGGTCAGCCGCACCGACACCTCGGCGGGCAGCACCCGGACCAGATCGTCGTGTCGATCGGCCATGAAGCACGGCAGCAGACCGAGGCCCGCGTCGGCCCGGGTCGCCTCGACGTGCACGAAGACATTGGTCGAGGACACCGACTGCCGCATCGCCGGGGCGAAGTTGGCGGCCAGGTCCAACTCGTCGACCTGCAGCATGGAGTCGATGAAGTAGACCAACGGATGTCCGGCCAGCTCGTGGACCTCGTGCGGTGTGCCGTGCTCGGAAAGATAGCGCCGTGAGCCGTACAGCCCGAGGCAGTAGTCACCGAGCCGGATGGCCTGTGCGCGATGCACGGTTGGTTCACCCACCACGATCTCGATGTCGACGCTGGCCCGTTGCTGACTGGCCCGGCGGGTGGCCGCCACGATCTCGACCGACACACCGGGGTGGTTGCGCTGCACGTCCGCGGCGGCCGGCGCGGCGATATAGGCGCTGAATCCATCGGTGGCCGAGATCCGCACGACACCCTCCAGCGCGCGCGGACCGCCGTCGGCGTCGGCCAGCGAGCGCACCGCGGCTTCGACGGCCTCGGCGGCGGCGAGCACTTCACGACCGCGGTCGGTCAGCTCCCAGCCGGCCCCGACGCGGGTGAGCACGCGTGCACCGATGGCCTGCTCGAGCGCGGCGATCCGCCGCGAAATGGTGGTGTGGTTGACGCCGAGCTGATCGGCGGCACCGACATAGCGTCCGGTCCGCCCGACGGCCAGCAGGATCAGCAGATCATCGGCGCTCGGCACGGACATATCTGCATTTTTGCAGATAAGTGGTGCGTTTCTGGTCATTGTGCGCGGTGTTACCTGCATGAATACTCAGGCCTATGTGTGCTGCCGATCACAATTCACCCCAGTCGACCACCGGGCTCAAACGCGTCGTCGCGGCATCGATGGCCGGAACGGTCGTCGAGTGGTACGAGTTCTTCCTCTACGGCACGGCTGCGACGCTGGTCTTCAGCAAGGTCTTCTTCGCCCAGACCGGTAGTGAACTCGACGCCATCCTCGCCGCGTTCGTCACGTACGCCGTCGGGTTCGTCGCCCGCCCGCTCGGCGGCATCGTCTTCGGCCACTTCGGCGACAAGTACGGTCGCAAGAAGCTGCTGCAGTTCAGCCTGCTGCTGGTCGGCGCGGCCACCTTCGCGATGGGCTGCCTGCCGACCTTCGACCAGATCGGCTACTGGGCGCCGGCGCTGCTGGTGACACTGCGGTTCATCCAGGGCTTCGCCGTCGGCGGCGAGTGGGGTGGTGCGGTCCTGCTGGTCGCCGAGCACAGCCCCAGCCGACAGCGCGGATTCTGGGCCAGCTGGCCGCAAGCCGGTGTGCCCGCAGGCAATCTGCTCGCCACCATCGTGCTGCTGGTCCTGACCACCACACTCTCCGATGCCGCATTCCTGTCCTGGGGCTGGCGGGTCGCGTTCTGGCTGTCGGCGGTGGTGGTGCTGGTCGGCTATTACATCCGCACCAAGGTCACCGATGCGCCGATCTTCGTCGAAGCGCAGCAGGAGGCCGAGCGCATCAAGGCGAGCTCGTTGTCGGTCGTCGAGGTGCTCAAGCGTTACCCCCGAGGCGTTTTCACCGCCATGGGTCTGCGGTTCGGCGAGAACATCATGTACTACCTGGTGGTCACGTTCTCCATCACCTATCTCAAGACCCAGGTGGGCGCCGACACCAGCACCATCCTCTGGTACTTGCTCTTCGCCCACGCCGTGCACTTCGCGGTCATCCCGCTGGTCGGCCGCTTGTCCGACCATTACGGTCGCCGGCCGGTGTACATCGTGGGTGCGCTGCTCGGGGCCTCCTGGGGCTTCTTCGCCTTCCCGATGATGAACAGCGGAAACTACGCGGTGGTGACGGCCTCGGTGACAATCGGTCTGATGATCCACGCGCTGATGTACGCGCCGCAACCGGCCATCATGTCCGAGATGTTCCCCACCCGGATGCGCTATTCCGGTGTCTCGCTTGGCTATCAGGTCACCTCGATCGTCGCCGGATCGCTGGCGCCGATCATCGCGGTGAAACTGCTCGACATCTACGACTCGTCGGTGCCGATCGCGGTGTATCTCGGCCTGGCATGCGGTGTTTCGTTCCTGGCGGCACTGGTCACCCGGGAGACCAAGGGCATCGACCTCAAGACGCTCGACGACGCCGATGCCCGTGACATTGCCGGGGCGCGGGCATGAGCGAGCCTGCGAGCGAATCAACGGTTCTGAGCGAATCAACGGCATCGGGCCTGTCGGGAAAGACCGCGCTGGTCACCGGGGCGGCCGCCGGTATCGGTGCGGCCTGCGCCCGCGAACTGGCTACCCGCGGCGCGAAGGTGACCGTGGCCGACCGGGATGCCGAGGGGGCGCAGGCACTGGCCGATGAGATCGGCGGCACCGCGTGGCCGGTCGATCTGCTCGACGTGTCCGGTCTTGAGGGTCTGCGCCTCGATGTCGACATCCTGGTCAACAACGCGGGCGTGCAGCGGGTGGCGCCGATAGTCGAGTTCCCGCCGGAAGCCTTCCGCACCTTGCTGACGCTGATGACCGAGGTGCCCTTCCTACTGATCCGGGCGGCGCTACCGCACATGTACGAGGCCGGATTCGGCCGCGTCATCAATCTGTCGTCGGTGCACGGACTGCGGGCCTCCGAATATAAGGTCGCGTATGTGACGGCCAAGCATGCGCTGGAAGGGCTATCGAAGGTGACCGCGCTGGAGGGCGGCCCGCACGGGGTGACCAGCAACTGCGTCAACCCCGGATATGTGCGGACGGCGCTGGTGGACAAGCAGATCACCGATCAGGCCCGCACCCACGGTATCGACGAGCAGCAGGTCGTCGAGCAGATCCTGCTCAAGGAGAGCGCCATCAAACGTCTCGTGGAACCGCAGGAGGTGGCCTCGCTGGTGGGTTGGCTGGCCTCCGATCAGGCCGGCATGGTCACCGGCGCGTCGTACACGATGGATGGTGGGTGGAGCGCCCGGTGAGCCCCGAGCCCCAGTGGGAACCGACAGCAGCCGATATCGCCGACGCACAGGTCACCGCCTTTGCCCGGTTCGCCGGACAGGAGGGTGACTACCGCGACCTGTGGCGGTGGTCGGTCGACGAACCCGAGGCCTTCTGGGGCGCGCTGTGGCGCTACTTCGACCTCGGTGAGATCCCCGGCGAGGTCCTGGCCGATGACTCGATGCCGGGTGCGGTCTGGTTCCCCGGTGTGCGCCTGAACTATGTCGACCAGATCGCCCGGCAGGCCCGCACCGACCGGCCCGCCATCCTGAGTCTCGGCGAGGATTCCGCTGTCACCGAGCTCTCCTGGGGCGAATTGCTCAGTCGCACAGCTTCCTTCGCGGATGCGCTGGTCGAGCTCGGGGTGCGGCCGGGTGACCGCGTGGTGGGATATCTGCCCAATATTGCCGAGGCGGTCATCGCCTTTCTCGGTACCGCCTCGATCGGTGCGGTGTGGAGCGCCTGTGGCCAGGACTATTCGGCGAAGGCCGCGCTGGACCGGCTCGGTCAACTGGAGCCGGTGGTGCTGGTGACCGCCGACGGCTACCGGTTCGGCGGTAGGACCCACGACAAGAGTGCCGATGTGGCCGAGTTGCGAGCCGGACTGCCCTCGTTGACCGCTACCGTCTCGGTGTCCCGGCTGGCGCCGACACCCGAGGGGCAGCTCGACTTCGCGACCGTCACCGCCGGTGACACCGAGCTGAGGACGACCGAGGTCGAATTCGACCACCCGCTGTGGATCCTGTTCTCTTCGGGAACCACCGGGCTGCCCAAGGGCATCGTGCACGGCCACGGTGGCGTGTTGGTCGAACACCTCAAAGCCGTTGCCCTGCAGAGTGATATCGGGCCCGCGGACACCTTCTTCTGGTACACCAGCCCGAGTTGGATGATGTGGAACTTCCAGGTCGCCGGTCTGCTGGTGGGCGCCACCATCGTCTGCTACGACGGCAGCCCGTCCTACCCGACCCCGGATGCGCTGTGGGAGATGACCGCCCGGCTCGGCGTCACGGTGCTCGGTACCAGCCCCGGCTATGTGTTGAGCTGCACCAAGGCCGGAGCGGTGCCCCGCGCCGATCATGACCTCCGCGCCCTGCGCACCGTCGGGATCACCGGATCGTCGTTGCCGGCGTCGACGGCGCTGTGGATGCGGGACAACCTCGGGGCACACGTGCAGGTCGCCTCGATCAGTGGTGGTACCGATGTGGTGTCGGCGTTCATCGGTGGGGTGCGCACGGTGCCGGTGTGGCCGGGGGAGCTGTCCGTGCCGTTCCTCGGCGCGGCGGTGGACGCCTGGGACGAGTCCGGCACACCGGTCCGTGGTGAGGTCGGCGAGCTGGTGATCACCAAACCCCTTCCGTCGATGCCGGTGTCATTCTGGAACGATCCCGACGGATCTCGTTACCGGGAAGCGTATTTCGATATGTTCCCCGGTGTCTGGCGGCATGGCGACTGGATCACCATCACCGAACGCGGCAGCGTCATCGTGCACGGCCGGTCCGATTCCACCCTCAACCGGCACGGAATCCGGATGGGCAGTGCGGATATCTACCAGTCCGTCGAGCGGCTGCCCGAGATCGCCGAGGCCCTCGTGATCGGTGCCGAGCAGCCCGACGGTGGCTATTGGATGCCGCTGTTCGTGGTGCCCGCCGACGGGGTGTCGTTGACCGACGAACTGGTCGACAAGATCAAGCAGACCATCCGCACCGAGGTCTCGCCGCGGCACGTACCCGACGAGGTCATCCTCGCGCCCGGCATCCCGCACACGCGCACCGGCAAGAAGCTCGAGGTGCCGATCAAGAAGCTGTTCCAGGGTGCCGATGTGTCAAAGGTGGTCGAGCGCAGCGCCGTCGACAATCCGGATCTGCTCGACTGGTATTCCGCCCAGCGTCGCTAGCGCACCGTCAGTTCCTGCAGGCCCAGATAGCGGTCCAGGACTTCCGGTGTGGGGTCCGCCCGGTAGGTCTGGGTCGCCCCGCCGTCCCACTCCGGCTGTTCTTCTCGGCCGGACAGGACCCAGGCCGCCTGGCGGGCGGCGCCGAGCGCGACGTACTCGCCGGTCTCGGGCACGTCGACGGTCGTGCCGAATATCGCGGGGGCGATCTGCCGCACCGCCTGTGAGCGGGCCCCGCCACCGATCAGGATCATGCGCTGGGTCGGAATGCCCTGGCCGGCGATCTTCTGCATGCAGTAGGCCATGGAGCCGAGTAGGCCCTCGACGGCCGCCCGAGCGATATTGGCAGGAATCAGGTTTCGCGTGGTGACCCCGTGCATCGCACCGGCCGCGTCGGGCAGGTTGGGGGAGCGCTCACCATCGAAGTACGGAATCAGAACCAATCCGTCGGCCCCGGCGGGTGCCGACAATGCGAGTCGGTCGAACTCATCGAAATCGACGTCGAGCATCGCCGCGACCGCCGCCAGCACGGGTGCGCCGTTGAGGGTGCACACCAGCGGCAGGTGCCTGCCGGTGGCGTCGGCGAACCCGGCGACGATGCCCTCGCCATCGTGGGCGGGCGTCGTGCCGACGGCGCTGACCACCCCGGATGTACCCAGCGACACCACACAGTCACCGACCGTGGCACTCAATCCCAGTGCCGCCCCGGCGTTGTCACCGGCACCGGGACCCAACACGGCGCCTCCGGACGTCGTCCCCGCGCGGTCTCGCGGTCCGAGCACGGCGGGAACCGCCGGCCGGCGACCGCGAAGGGCACATTCGAGCAGGTCGTACTCGTAGCTGCCGGTGGCAGCCGAGAAGTACCCGGTCCCGCTGGCATCGCTGCGGTCCGTGCGCAGCTCGGCGATGTCCTGCGACCCGCTCAGCCGCCAGGTGAGCCAGTCGTGCGGCAGGCATACCGCCGCCGTCGCATCGGCATTGCGCGATTCGTGGTCGGCGAGCCAGCGCAGCTTGGCCGCGGTGACCGCCGCGACCGGGACCACCCCGACGCGCTCCGCCCACGCCGAAGGGCCGCCGAGCTCGGCGACGAGCTGGCCGGCGGCTTCTCCTGACCGGGTGTCGTTCCACAACAGGGCATCGCGCACGACTCGACCGGCATCGTCGAGACAGACCATGCCGTGTTGCTGGGCGCCGACCGAGACCGCCGCGACATCGTCGATACCACCCGCAGTCTGGATGGCCGATTGCAGCGCGTGCCACCAGTGCTGGGGGTCTATCTCGGTGCCGCGGGGATGCGGGGCACTGCCCGTGCGCAGCACCGCACCGGTCGCCGCGTCGCAGACCACCACCTTGGTCGATTGCGTGGACGAATCGATTCCGGCGACCAGCGTCGTGTGCGAACCTGCCATGTCAGAACCTCCCGGGGAGCCCGCGTCTCATTGTGTGTTCGCGCAAAGACAAAAGGCTAGATCAGTCCGTGGGCAGGAACGACGACCGTCGCTCGACGGGGTCGGGTTGATTCCGGGCATGGATGCCGACCTGCAGGCACAATGGCGGCTAGCGGTAACGACTTCCGGCGAGCGAAGGTGCAGGCTGATCTGTCATGAGCGTTCTCAACACAGGTGACGGTACGCAGATCTTCTACAAGGACTGGGGATCCGGGCAGCCGATTGTCTTCAGCCATGGCTGGCCGTTGTCCTCCGACGACTGGGACAACCAGATGTTGTTCTTCCTGTCCCACGGTTACCGGGTCATCGCCCACGACCGCCGTGGGCACGGGCGGTCGACACAGACGCCGGACGGGCATGACCTCGACCACTACGCCGATGACCTCGCCGCGCTCACCGACCATCTCGACCTGCGCGACGCGATCCACGTCGGGCATTCCACCGGTGGTGGTGAGGTGGTGCGCTATCTGGCCCGCCACGGCGAGAGCCGAGTGTCCAAGGCCGCGTTGATCAGCGCGGTGCCGCCGCTCATGGTGCAGACCGAGGCCAATCCCGAGGGGCTGCCCAAGAGCGTGTTCGACGACCTGCAGGCACAGCTGGCGGCCAACCGCTCGGTGTTCTATCGGGCGTTGCCGTCGGGTCCGTTCTACGGGTTCAATCGTCCCGGCGCGCAGTCGGATCCGGCGATCATCGAAAACTGGTGGCGGCAGGGCATGATGGGTGACGCACTCTCCCATTACGACGGGATCGTTGCCTTCTCCCAGACCGACTTCACCGAGGACCTCAAGAAGATCACGGTGCCCACACTGGTGATGCACAGCCGCGACGACCAGATCGTGCCCTACGTTGCGGCCGGTCCGAAGTCGGCCGATTTGTTGCAGAACGGCACGCTGATCACCTACGAGGATTTTCCGCACGGGATGCCGACGACGCATGCGGATGTCATCAACGCAGACCTGCTGTCGTTCCTGCAGTCCTGAACCGGCTGCGGTGGGTCCGATTGTCGGTACTTGTCGTAGGGTCTCGATACACTCGAACACATGTTCGAACGATCGGGTTTGTCGGGGTTGAGCGATGAGGCGCTCATCGCCGAGGTCACCGATGCCACCCGTGCCGAGGCGGCCGCGGCGGCCCGGCGGCTGGCCGCGATCGCCGAGGTCACCGCCCGGCACTGCGAGGACGAAGACGAATCGTCGGCGTTGAAGCTGGTCGACGGATGGGCACTGGCCAAAGCCGAGATCAGTGCCGCCTGCACCCTCAGCCCCCGGGCCGCCAGTGCCCAGATGCGTATTGCGATGGCCCTGCGTGACCGGCTACCGAGGACCGCCGAGGTGTTCGCTCGCGGCTTGGTCTCGGCGAAGGTGATCAATGCGATCTGCTGGCGCACCCAGCTGGTCTGTGACGAGGAGGCGCTGGCGTTGATCGATGCCGGGATCGCCGGCACCGCCCACCAATACGGCGCATTGTCAGAGAGCGCGCTGATCACCGCGGTCGACTTCTGGGTGCACACCTTCGACCCGGTCGCGGTCATCCGATCCAAGGCCGCCGCCAAAGACCGCTACATCGACTTCGGTGACCGTGACGACCCCGACGGGGTGGTCTCGTTCTGGGGACGGATGCGCACCACCGACGCCGCGATCAGCGACACCCGCCTCAACACCCTCGCCAACGGTGTCTGCGACGGTGATCCGCGGACCATGGCCGAACGCCGCGCCGACGCCCTGGCCGCCGTCCTGGCCGGCGCCGACCAACTCACCTGCCTGTGCGGTAACCCCGACTGCGCGAGGTCGGGCAAGGATCCTCGGGCGGGTGCGGTGACCATCTACGTGCTCACCGGACAGGAACCCGATAGCGGGCACGGGGCGAAACCGGCTGCCGGGCCGACGCCCGATGACAGCGGTATGCAGGGACCAGCAGCGCCCGAGGAAGCCGCGCCCACCCAGTTTGGAGCCGAGCCACAGCCACCGTCGGCGCCCTCGACTCCCACGGCACCGGCCGCCAGCGCTCCACCAGACGTGGGTGCCGGGATCACCCTGGACGGGGCGATCATCCCCGCCCACCTGCTCACCGAGCTCATCGCCACCGGCGCGAGGGTCCGGCCCCTGAGCAGCGCAACCAACCTGGGCTCCGAACCCCGCTACCGCCCCTCGGCGAAACTGGCCGCCTACGTCCACATGACATCGATGACGTGCTGCTTCCCCGGGTGCGGGAAACCCGCCCAACGCTGCGACCTCGACCATCTCGCCCCGTGGCCGGCGGGGGCGACCCATCCGGGCAATCTGCGACCGCTCTGCCGCGAACACCACCTACTCAAAACCATGAAAACCGGCTGGACACCGGCAGCCCACCCCGACGGCACCACCACATGGACTGCACCCACCGGACACCGGTACACAACGATGCCACTGGGGCCGATTCTGTTCCCCCACAACACCATCGACACCCCGATACCGAGAACACGCCACATCACCCTCATCGGCGACCACAACAATCTCGGCGACCGCGAACCCGACATCCCACGGCGCCAACGCACCCGACAACACGACCGCGACTACCGCATCCACACCGAACGCACCCGCAACGCCACCGCTATCGCCCTCGACGGTGACCCGCCGTTCTGACTACCGGCCGCTCTGGCCTGCCAACCACGGCCCCATCCGCTCGAGCGCGGTGGTGATATCCGATGCGGCACCGGCGAAGGACAACCGCACGAACGATCCACCATGCACCGTGTCGAAATCCACGCCCGGCGCGATGGCCACACCGGTATCGGCCAGCAGGCGGGCGCAGAAGTCGAGGGAATCGTTGGAATACTCGGAGATGTCGGCATACACGTAGAACGCCCCATCGGCCGGGGCCAGGCGGTCCAGACCGATCTGGGTCAAGCCGGTCAGCAGCACCTCACGATTGGCGGTGTAGTCCCGAACCAATGCTTCCGCCTCGGCCAGCGACGCCGGGTCGAACGCCGCGACCGCGGCCAGTTGCGGCAGCGTCGGCGGACAGATGGAGAAGTTCCCGGTCAGCCGGTCGACCGCACGACGCAGCGGCGCGGGCACCAGGAGCCAGCCCAGTCGCCAACCCGTCATGGCGAAGTATTTCGAGAAGCTGTTGACCACAATGGGATTGCGGGAGGTCTCCCATGCGGAACTGGTCGCAGGCGCACCCTGATACTCCAGACCGTGGTAGATCTCATCGCTGACCAGCTGCACGTCGCGTTCGTCGCACCACGACACGATGGCGGCCAGATCTGCGGACGGGATGATCGTGCCGGTCGGGTTGGCCGGACTGGCGATGATCAACCCCTTCACCGGCGGGTCGAGCGCATCGAGCATCGCCACCGTCGGCTGGAAACGGGTGTCGGGACCGCACGGCACCTCGACGACCTCGCATCCCAGGGCCGACAGGATGTTGCGGTAGCACGGGTATCCGGGGCTGGTCACCGCGACGCGGTCGCCGACGTCGAAGCAGGACAGGAAGGCGAGCAGGAATCCGCCGGTCGACCCGGTGGTGATGACCACGGCGTCCATGTCGACGTCTATCCCATGCTTGGTGTGGTACGACTCCGCGATGGCCGTCCGCAATTCCGGGATGCCCAGTGCCACGGTGTATCCCAGGTTGTGGCCGGCCAGCGCCGCTGCGGCGGCGGCCCGGATCGGTTCCGGGGCCTGTGCGCTGGGCTGGCCCGCGGACAGGTTGACCAGGTCGCCGTGGGTGCGCTGGCGTTCGGCCGCGGCCAGCCAGACGTCCATCACGTAGAACGGCGGAATTCCGGCGCGCAGAGCTTCAGTAGACATCGAATCCAGGCTAGTCTGCGGTCACCATGACCACCTTGCACGACCGGCCGCACAGCGCACTCCTCGTCGTCGACGTCCAGGAACAGGTCGTTGCCGACGCGGTACGTCGTGACGAGGTCGTCGCCGCCATCGCCAGGCTGGTCGACCGGGCGCGGGCCGAGAGGACGCCGGTGGTCTGGGTGCAGCATTCCGACGACGAACTGGTGTACGGCAGCGCCGGCTGGCGCGTCGTCGACGAATTGGTGCCCGGTCACACCGAATCGGTCATCGAGAAGAAACACGGTGACTCGTTCGAAGCGACGGACCTCGAGGATGTGCTGGCCGGCCTGCGAGTCGGCAGGTTGGTGGTGGCGGGCGCCTGCAGTGATCAGTGCGTCCGATCGACCATCCACGGTGCTTTCGTCCGCGGCTATGACGTCACGCTGGTCGGGGACGCGCACACCACCGTCGATCTCACGCAGTGGGGTGCACCGCCGCCGGAAATGGTTGTCGCACACACCAACTTGTACTGGGCGCACCAGAGCGCGCCGGGACGCACGGCCGCCGTCGTCGATGCCGATGATGTGGAACTGGCCTAGCGGACAAAGGCCGCCTAGAAAACAACGGCGGCGAGCCGCCTAGAAAACTTGAGCCTCCAGACGACGCAGGTGCTCACGGGGCGGCCCGAGCAGCTGGGCACTGGCATGCGCCCGCTTGAAGTACAGCTGGATGTCGTGCTCCCAGGTGATCGCGATGCCACCGTGGAGCTGCACCGCCTCGGCGGCCACGTCGGTCAGCGCTTCGCTGGCGAACACCCGTGCCAGCGAGGCCGACGCCGGGGAGGGATCGGCGATCGCGTCGTAGATGACCGCCCGTGCCGATTGCACCGTGACGTAGAGATCGGCCATTCGGTGTTTGAGCGCCTGGAAGCTGCCGATCGGCCTGCCGAACTGCACCCGGTCCTTGGTGTAGGCCACCGTGAGGTCCAGCGCCCGGGCGGCGGCACCGATCTGTTCGGCGGCCAGCAACAGGGCAGCGGTGTCGGCGAGTCCGGGATCGGTTCCCAACGCGGCGGTCTCGCCGGCGGTCACCGATGACAGCCGGCGGGTCAGGTCCATCGTCGCGTGCGGCCGCGCGGTGACATTCGTCCACCTGGTCAGCTCGGTTCCGTCGGCGGCGATCACGATATCGGCGATGTCACCGTTGACCACATACTCGGGATCGAAGACCACCGTGCCGATCGAGGCACCCTCGGCAAGACCCTCCAACGACTCGTGGTCCCCGGTATGCAGCAGGGCCAGCTCGGCCAGCGTGGTCCCCAACAGCGGTGTGGGAACCAGCGCCTTACCGAGCTCCTCCAGGACCACGGCGGCGTCGGCGAGCTCACCTCCGGCCCCACCGAGATCCTCGGGGATGACCAGTGCCGCGGCACCGACCTGCTCGCACAACAGCTTCCACAGCGACTCGTCGTAGCCGCGGTCGGACTCCATCGCGGCACGGACCGCTTCGGGGGTGGCGTGCTTGTCGACCAATGCCGCAACGGTGGAGCGCAGCAGTTCGCGTTCTTCACTCACGAGAGGACCTCCAACAGGCGACGACGGTGCAGGCTCGGGTCACCCCAGGCCGAGCGCAATGCCTGGACTCGAAGAAGCAACAGCGACAGGTCATGTTCCTGGGTGAATCCGATGGCGCCGTGGGTCTGCAGCGACGAACGCGCCGCGAGCAGCGCGGCATCGGCGGCGGCCACCTTGGCCGCGCTCACATCGCGGGCGGTGTCCGGTGACCCGTCGGCAAGCGCCAACGCCGCACCGTGAACCAGCGGGCGCGCCATCTCGACCGCGATGTGGACATCGGCGAGCTTGTGCTTGATGGCCTGGTAGGACCCGATCACCCGGCCGAACTGGGTGCGCTGCTTGGCATAGGCCACCGACAGGTCCAGCATCGCCTGCCCGGCACCGACCAGCTGGGCGGCCGTGGCCAGCACCCCGAACTCGTAGGCGCGTGCGGTATCGGCAGACTGTCCGTCCCCGGATGCGTCGACCTCGAAGAGCCGCCGCGTGGGATCGACCGAATCGTGCGCGGCACCCGTTGTCGCCTCGGCCGCCAGACCATCACCGGCCAACAGCGTCAGCCCCGCGAAGTCCGCGTTGACGGCGTAGGGCACCTGCGGCGGCAGTGCCACGGTGGCGATCAGTTCCCCGGCAGCCAGCGCCGCGGACCGTTCGTCATCGGCGAGCAGGATGGGCGCCACGGCAATCGATTCGGTGACCGGACCCGGCACGGCCCAGTAACCGAGCCGTTCCAGTGCCACCACCAGATCGATCGGTTGCGCCTCGATCCCGTCGAACTTCTCGGCCACCGAGAGGGCGGTCACGCCGAGGTCGGTGAGCTGTGCCCACACCTTGCGGGCGGGGGCGGAATCACCGTCGGCCCAGGCCCGGATGGCGGCCGGGACGTCGGCCGCGCCGAGTGCGGCATCGATGCTCGATGCGAAATCGCGCTGCTGGTCGTCTATCTCGAAGTTCATGACTTGGGCTTCCCCCCAGAAATCTCACGTGGCAGGCCCAGCAGGCGCTCGGCGATGATGTTGCGCTGGATCTCGTTGGTGCCTGCGTAGATAGGCCCGCCGAGCGCGAACAGTAGACCCTCGGTCGTCTGGTCGACGATCTCGGCCTCGGCGCCCTGCAGATCCAGCGCGGTCTGGTGCAGTGCGACATCCAGATCCGACCAGAACACCTTCGTCACCGAGGATTCCGCGCCGAGTTCACCACCGCCCGCCAGCCGGGTGACGGTGCCGAAGGTGTGCAGGCGATAGGCCTGGGCCTTGATCCAGGCATCGGCAACGCGATCGGTGAACACCGGATCCGGGTTGGCCTTCCACTGCTTCACAAGTCGTTCCGCCGGCGCGAGGAATCGCGCCGGACTGCGCAGGGACATACCGCGCTCGTTGCTCGACGTGCTCATCGCCGCGCGCCAGCCGTCATTGGGCTCGCCGATGACGTCCTCGTCGGGTACGAACACATCGTCGAGGAAGATCTCACCGAAACCGGTGTCGCCGCCGAGCTGGGCGATCGGCCGCACCGTGACACCCTGGGCATGCAGGTCGAACATGAAGTAGGTCAGGCCCTTGTGTCGCTGGGCCTGCGGGTCGGACCGGAAGAGGCCGAAGGCCCGCTCGCCGAACACGGCGCGCGAACTCCATATCTTCTGACCGTTGAGGAGCCAGCCGCCCTCGGTGCGGGTGGCGGTGGAACGCAGCGATGCCAGGTCACTGCCCGACTCGGGCTCGGACCAGGCCTGCGCCCAGATCTCCTCACCGCTGGCCATTTTGGGCAGCACCCGGTCCAGCTGTTCTTCGGTGCCGTGCGCGAACAGTGTCGGCGCCAGCATCGAGGTGCCGTTGGCGCTGGCCCTGCCGGGGGCACCGGCGCGGAAGTACTCCTCCTCGAAGACCACCCACTGCAGCAGGCTGGCGTCCCGGCCGCCGTACTTCTGCGGCCAGGCGATCACCGACAGCCCGGCGTCGAAGAGCACCTTGTCCCAGGTCCGATGCTGGTCGAATCCCTCACGGGTGTCATAAGACTTGGTGGGGAACGAATCCCGGTTGGCGTCGAGGAATTCGCGGACCTCGTGGCGGAACGCCTCGCTGTCCTCGTCGAATGCCAGAT
Organism: Arthrobacter sp. SLBN-53; assembly: GCF_006715585.1. NCBI lineage: Bacteria > Bacillati > Actinomycetota > Actinomycetes > Micrococcales > Micrococcaceae > Arthrobacter > Arthrobacter sp. SLBN-53. The sequence continues at coordinate 2,184,972 of NZ_VFNN01000001.1, read as the reverse complement.
CCATCTCAGCTCCTCCCGTCGAGTTCGCGCAGTGTCGGTTTGACCACTTTGCCTCCAGGGTTGCGTGGCAGCACGTCGAGGAACACCACTGAACGGGGCACCTTGAAATTCGCCAGATGTGTACGGGTGTGGGCGATGACGGTCTCCTCGTCGAGATCGGCACCGGGCTTGGCCACCACGAAGGCTCTGCCGACCTCGCCGAGGCGATCGTCGGGGACACCGATCACCGCGGACTCGGCCACCCCGTCGAGACGGGCCAGCACCTGTTCGATCTCGGCGGGATAGACATTGAACCCACCGCAGATGTACATGTCCTTGAGCCGGTCGGTGATGGTGAGATTGCCTGCGTCGTCGAGCCTGCCGATATCGCCGGTGTGCAGCCAACCCTCGTCGTCGATGGCGGCCGCGGTGGCCTCCGGATCATCGAGGTAGCCGAGCATGACATTGGGCCCGCGCAGCAGGACCTCACCGGAGTCGTCGATGCGAAGGTCGAAGTCGGCGATGGGGCGTCCGCAGGTGGTGGCCACGGTGACGGCATCGTCGTCGGCGCGGCACATGGTGCCGAAGCCGGCGGCCTCGGTCAATCCGTAGGCGGTCAGCACGATGTCGATGTCGAGCTCGGATTGCATCCGTTCGATCAGCACGACGGGCACGACGGCGGCCCCGGTCACCGCGAACCGCAGCGACGACAGGTCGTAGTCGGCGCGGCGTGGGTGGTCCAGCAGGGTCTGGTAGATCGTGGGCGGACCGGGCAGCACGGTGATCCGGTGTTCGGCGACGGCCTTCATGGCCTGCTCGGGATCGAAGGTGAGCAGGGGATACAGCGTAGCTCCGGTTTGCAGGCACGCGAGAATGCCTGCCTTGTAACCGAAGTTGTGAAAGAACGGGTTGATGCACAGGTAGCGGTCGGTGTCGGTGACCTGCCCGCAGGCCGCCCAGGCGGCCGAGGCATCCAGGGATTGCCGGTGTGCGCACCGCACGCCCTTGCTGCGGCCGGTGGTGCCGGAGGTGAACAGGATGTCGGATACGTCGTCGGGGGAGACCGCGGCGGCGCGGGCATCGACGGCGGCCAATGCGCCATCCTTGTCACCGCGGGCCATGAAGTCGTCCCAGGTGCCGTCCTGCGCGTCGATCGGGATGCGCACGATATCGCGCAGCGCGGGCAACGCGGCACGGTCGAGTTGGCCGGTGCGGTCGGCGCCGAGGAACGCTCCGGCGGCGATCAGCAGTGGGGCTGCTGTGCGCGCAAGGATGTCGGCCGCCTCGGAGGCGGTGTAGCGGGTGTTCAGCGGGACCACGATGGCGCCCGCATGGTGGGTGGCCAGCGCGGCGACCACCCAATGCCAGGTATTCGGCGACCAGATGGCCACGCGGTCGCCCGCGGCCACTCCGAGATCGATCATTGCCGCGGCTGCGCGCCGAACCTCGTCGCGGAGCTGCCGGTAGGTGAGACGTCTGTCGGCCGTCACCACCGCATCGTGGTCGGAAAACTGCACGGCAATCCGGTCCAGGACCGCCGGAACGGTTCTGATTCCCCGGTCGCTGCGCTCCTGCCCACCGGCCTGCGGGTCGCTCGTCATTGACGCTCCTCTAACAAAGCAAGTGCTTGGTAGGTTAGCCTACAAGGGTGATTGAGGTCGAGGAGTTCCGGGCCGAGGTCCGGCAGTGGCTCGCCGACAACCTCGTCGGTGAATATGCAGCGCTCAAGGGCCTCGGCGGCCCGGGTCGTGAGCATGAGGCCTTCGAGGAACGCCGGGCGTGGAACCAGCATCTGGCCGCGGCAGGCCTGACCTGCCTGGGCTGGCCGGAGGAGCACGGCGGCCGTGGTCTGACGGTCGCGCACCGGGTGGCCTTCTACGAGGAGTACGCCAAGGCCGACGCGCCGGACAAGGTGAATCACCTCGGTGAGGAACTGCTGGGCCCGACGCTGATCGCCTATGGAACGCCCGAACAGCAGCAGCGTTTCCTGCCGGGTATCCGCGATGTCACCGAGCTGTGGAGCCAGGGCTACTCCGAGCCCAATGCCGGTAGCGATCTGGCCAATGTGTCGACCACTGCTGTGCTCGATGGTGACCACTGGGTGCTCAACGGGCAGAAGGTCTGGACGTCGCTGGCGCACTGGGCGCAGTGGTGCTTCGTGGTCGCGCGATCCGAGAAGGGGTCCAAGCGACATGCCGGGCTGTCCTTCCTGCTGGTGCCGCTGGATCAGCCGGGCGTGCAGATCCGCCCGATCATTCAGCTGACCGGCGACTCCGAGTTCAACGAGGTGTTCTTCGACGACGCCCGTACCGAGGCCGACCTTGTCGTCGGGGAACCCGGTGACGGCTGGCGGGTCGCGATGGGCCTGCTGACCTTCGAACGTGGTGTGTCGACGCTGGGTCAGCAGATCCGTTATGCCCGTGAGCATTCCAACTTGGTAGAACTGGCCAAGCGCACCGGTGCCGCCGATGACCCACTGATCCGCGAGCGGTTGACTCGATCCTGGACCGGTCTGAAGGCGATGCGTTCCTATTCGCTTGCGACGATGGACGTCGAAGGAGGCGGCCAGGCCGCCCCAGGAAAAGACAACGTGTCGAAGTTGTTGTGGGCCAACTGGCATCGCGAGCTCGGCGAGATCGCGATGGACGTGCAGGGGACCGCTGGGCTCACCCTCGACAATGGCGAATTCGACGAATGGCAACGGCTGTACCTGTTCTCCCGCTCCGACACCATCTACGGCGGATCCAACGAGATCCAGCGCAACATCATCGCCGAGCGGGTGCTCGGCCTACCACGAGAGGCCAAAGGCTGATGAGCCTGTCAGAAGTACCCGAAGAGATTGCCGGACACGGACTTCTGAAGGGAAAGGTCGTCCTGGTCACTGCGGCGGCCGGTACCGGGATCGGGTCGACCACCGCCCGGCGGGCACTGTTGGAGGGTGCCGACGTCGTGGTCTCCGACTTCCACGAGCGTCGGCTCGGTGAGACCCGAGAGGAGCTCGCGGCACTGGGACTTGGCAAGGTCGATTCGGTGGTTTGCGATGTCACCTCCACCGCCGCCGTCGACAACCTGATCACCGAATCGGTGCAGAAGGCGGGCCGCCTGGATGTTCTGGTCAACAATGCCGGTCTCGGTGGGCAGACTCCCGTCGTCGATATGACCGACGAGGAATGGGACCGCGTCGTCAACGTGACGCTGACCTCGGTCATGCGCGCCACCCGGGCCGCGTTGCGCTACTTCCGGGACGCGCCGCACGGCGGTGTCATCGTCAACAACGCCAGCGTGCTGGGCTGGCGTGCCCAGCACTCGCAGTCGCACTACGCCGCGGCCAAGGCCGGCGTCATGGCGCTGACCCGCTGTAGCGCAATCGAAGCCGTCGAGTACGGGGTCCGGATCAATGCGGTGTCCCCGAGCATCGCGCGGCACAAGTTTCTGGAGAAGACCTCGTCGGCAGAGCTGCTGGACCGCCTCGCCGGCGACGAGGCCTTCGGCCGTGCGGCCGAACCCTGGGAGATCGCATCCACCATCGCCTTCCTGGCCAGCGACTACTCCAGTTACCTGACCGGAGAGGTCATCTCGGTCTCCAGTCAGCGCGCCTGACCGACCGACAGCTGACCCGAAAAACACCACGCCGCAGCGGCCCGGACAGGGCGCTGCGGCGTGGTGCTTGATATCGGGTCCGGTCAGTCGGTGCTGTCGCCTCCGGCGGACGCACTCCGGTCGGGCCCTTCGGAACGATCGGTCGACTCACGGTCGGTCGACTCGTTGGCCGCGGCGGTATCTGTGGACACCGACTCGGTGACGGACGGCGCAGCGGTACCCGCCCCGTTCGTCCGCGCAGCGGTCTTGCCGGTGTCCTCGGTTCCGTCGGTGGTGCTCTCGGATTCGGCACTCTCGGATGCGGAGGAGATGAAGGCCGTCCGGGTGGACTCGGCGGTCTCCGAGTCCTCGGAATCCTGTTCAGTGGTCGAGGCTTCGGTGACCGAGGTCAGCTCCTCGGTTGACTCCTCCGTCACCGCTGCCGTCTCATCGGATGCGGCCGCTTCCTGAGTCTCGGCCTCGTTGGTGGCCTCGGCCTCGGTCTCGTTGGTGGTGTTGTCGGCAACCAACGACGCAGACACCTCGCCGCCCTCCGGACCGGCGCCGAGCGAGTCGGCAGTCGCGCCGGCCGGTGCCACCGGGTGGTAGTTGAGCAGGTTATCGATGATGGTCCTGGCGTTCTCGTTGACACCGTTCAGGCCGGTGCTGATGTTGGTGATGACACCGTTGATCCCACCGAACACGTTGTCGGCGACGATGTCGCGGACCGAGTTGACCGCGGTGTTCACCGCGGCGCCCAGGTTGACCACCAGTTCGGCGGCCTGGCCCAGGCCGATCTGGGTGAGGGCCGCGGCGACGGTCGCGGCGAGATTGGTGGTCAGCTCGGTGACGAGGCCCGCGGTCGTCTTGGTGACACCGGCCAGCAGGCTGCCTGGCGTGGTGAGCAGCGAGGTGCCGATCGTGATACCGGCACCCGTGACGTCGAATCCGCCGTTGAACAGTCCACCCAGCGCGGTGGTGTAACTGGCCAGATCGAGAGGATTGGATCCGATGGCGTCCAGTGCGACATTGAGTCCGTTCTGCACGCCGATCACGGCTTTCGCCGTGGCGTCCGTGATCGGGGACACCGCACCGAGCAGCGGGAAGCCGATCTCGACCAGCCCGTTGAGAACGCCGGCGTTGTTGATGATCTTGATCGGGTTGATGGCCAGGCCCTGGATGAGACCGACCACTCCGGTGAGCAGCTGACTGCCGCTCTGCTGGGCGAGTGTGTCCAGTGCGGCGTTCAGCGAGTCCACCGCGAGATTGACCTGGCCGGTGATCCCACTGAAGCCCAGTCCGACGGTGCCGACGACGCCGCCGAGGGTGGCAATCAGCGCGGTCGACAAAATGCTGTTGGTCCCGGCAGGCCCGGACAACAGGCCGGTGTCATGGTTGGGGTCCTGCCCCACCAGGGCGTCGCCGATGATGTTCACCACGCCGGCCAGCAGACCGGTGTAGCTGGACAACTTGAACGGGTTGTTGATCACATCGGTGATGGCGTACAGCGCGGTGTTCAGCGAGCCGATCAGGGTGCTGCCGATGATGTTGGTGATATCGCCGGGCAGCGTGACAGTCGAGCCGGCGACCCCGTTGATGCTCTCCGCCGTCATCGCCAGGCTGGCCTGAGAGTAGTTGCTGACCGCGGTCACCAGTGAGCCGAGGACACCGGTTCCGGCGGCAGCGACGATGGGATCCCAGAAACCGGTGTTGAGGCGCTGGGCCTCGGCGAGGGCACCGGCAAGGGTGTCGGTGGTGAAGGTCTCGACCGACCCGATGCCGTTGGTGATATCGGCGAGGCCGGTGCGCAGTGCCGCGATCAACCGGTCGACATCGGCGGGGTTGATGACGGCAGCCAACTGCACCTCAGCCGTGCTGACCTTGGGTATCGCAAAGGTACGGCCCTCGGTCGGGACCATCAGCGGGGTGAGCGCGATGGCGCTGGCCGCTGTCAGGGCGACTCCCGCCTTGAAGTAGGGACGGGCTGAGATCTCCATATGCGGTTTCCCCTTGAAACTGGTCAGTTGTATCGAATAGATCACGGTGAGCTTATGGAGCGGGGGGCCGATACGGTCGCATTTTGCGAGAACGTCAGTTCTAGCTAGATCGCACACGAATTAGCTGAACCGGCGGTATCGCTGTCGATCGAACAGGGGGTGGGCCGTCCTCGAGGGCGCCCGATGGCTGTTCGGACATTGCTGTGCGCGGTGTCTTGTCAGCGTTCCTGCAGATGTTGCACAGGAAACGTTGTTACGCGCAGATTGCCGGAATCTCACCGACTGCGAGGGTGTGGTGAACAAGTGTGCACGGAACGGTTCCTTCGTGAATATGCTGAGCCAAGCTAAGTGTGATGAAGGTCACATTCTGCGCGGGCTGGATAGTGCTCTCGCGCCGCCGCATGTGCCAGGTGCTCGACCTAGCAAGTGCTTGGTTGGTACGCTGTGTCAATGACACAGCCGGCCAGCCGTCGCGACGAGCTACTGCAGCTCGCGGCGACGATGTTCGCCGAGCGTGGCCTCAAGGCCACCACCGTGCGCGATATCGCCGATTCCGCGGGAATTCTCTCGGGCAGCCTCTACCACCATTTCAAATCCAAGGAACAGATGGTCGAGGAGGTCCTCCGCGATTTCCTCGATTGGCTCTTCGAGCGCTATCAACAGGTCCTCTCGAGCGAATCGACGCCCCTTGACCGGCTCAAGGGGCTGTTCATGGCGTCCTTCGAAGCGATCGAACACCGCCACGCGCAGGTGGTGATCTACCAGGATGAGGCCAAACGCCTGTCTGCGCTGGATCAGTTCGGCTTCGTCGACGAGCGCAACCGGGAACAGCGCAAGATGTGGGTCGACCTGTTGCACGACGGAGTTGCCGACGGGTCGTTCCGGCCCGACCTCGACGTCGACCTGATCTATCGCTTCATCCGCGACACCACCTGGGTCTCCGTGCGTTGGTACCAACCCGGTGGACCGCTCACGGCCGAAGAAGTCGGCCGCCAGTACCTCGCCATCGTTCTTGGCGGTATCACCACAGAAGGAGTCTCGTAATGGCCTTGGGCTCAAAGGCAGTGGCCTCAGAAGCATTTGTCATCGACGCCGTGCGCACCGCTATCGGAAAGCGCAACGGGTCACTGGCCGGCGTGCACCCCGTCGACCTCGGTGCCACGGCCTGGCGCGGACTCTTCGATCGCAATGACGTCGACCCCGGTGCGGTGGACGACGTGATCGCGGGTTGTGTCGATGCGGTGGGCGGACAGGCAGGCAACATCGCACGGCTGTCGTGGCTGGCCGCCGGCTTCCCCGAGGAAGTCCCCGGCGTGACCGTCGACCGCCAGTGCGGATCCAGCCAGCAGGCCATCTCCTTCGGGGCGCAGGCGATCATGTCCGGCACGGCCGATCTCATCGTGGCCGGCGGTATGCAGAACATGAGCCAGATCCCGATCAGCTCGGCCATGATCGTCGGTAAGGAATTCGGTTACACCTCGCCGACCAACGAGTCCAAGGGTTGGCTGCACCGCTATGGCGACCAGGAGATTTCGCAGTTCCGCGGGTCCGAAATGATCGCCGAGAAGTGGAACCTGTCCCGCGAGGACATGGAGCGCTACGCCCTGGCCAGCCACCAACGGGCGCAGGAAGCCATCCGCGCGGGCTACTTCGAGAACGAGATCATCCCGGTCCAGATCGACGGGACCGCCTTCGTCACCGACGAGGGCCCTCGCGATACGACCCTGGAGAAGATGGCCGGGCTCAAGACCCTCGTCGATGGCGGAAGACTGACTGCCGCCATGGCCAGCCAGATCTCCGACGGTGCCAGCGCGGTGCTGCTCGCCTCCGCGGACGCGGTGAAGCAGCACGGCCTGACGCCGCGCGCCCGGATCCATCACATCAGTGCCCGCGGTGCCGATCCGGTGTACATGCTCACCGGCCCGATCCCGGCCACCCATTACGCGTTGGAGAAGACCGGACTGTCCATCGACGATATCGACACGGTCGAGATCAACGAGGCGTTCGCGCCCGTCGTCCAGGCATGGATCAAGGAGACCGGGGTGGACCCGGCCAAGGTGAATCCCAGTGGCGGGGCCATCGCGCTCGGCCACCCGCTCGGTGCCACCGGTGCCAAGTTGTTCGCCACGATGCTCAACACCCTGGAGCGCACCGGCGGGCGTTACGGCCTGCAGACGATGTGCGAGGGTGGCGGCACCGCCAACGTCACCATCATCGAACGGCTCTAGGACTGCGCGGAGCGCAACTCCCGCCACACCCGGGCCGGCGTCATCGGTAGCCGATGCATGCGCGCACCGCATGCATCGGCTATCGCGTTTGCCAGCGCGGGGGCGACCGGGTTGTACGGGGACTCGCTCATCGACTTGGCGCCGAGCGGCCCCAACTCGTCGTATGTATCGGCGAAGTACACCTCCGTGAACGGAACATCCGCGAACTGGGGAATGTGGTAGTTGCGCAGCGTCGCGGTCGTCACCACACCGTCGGGGTCGATCTGGATCTCCTCGAACAGCGCCGAGCCGATCGCCTGTGCCACTCCGCCTTCCACCTGACCACGGCACTGCTGGGGATTCATCACCACTCCGGCATCGGCGGAATGGACCGACTGCAGGATCCGGATCTCGCCGGTCTCGGTATTGACCGCGACCCGGAAGGCCTGCACGTTGAACGCGACCGACCGTGGTGTGCCGTCGTGGACCGCGGTGCTGCTCATCGGTGTGGGCAGCGCCGAAAAGTCCACCAGGCGATCACCGCACTGAACACCGTTGCGTCCCAACGTGCATGTCGCGCGGTCGGCTCCGCTCAATGCACTGGCGGCCGCGGTCAACCGGGTGCTCAGTTCTCGGCACGCCAGCAGCGTGGCTCGGCCGGCGACCACGGTTCCCGCCGAGCCGAACGCGCCGGTGTCGTAACCGGTTGTTGCGGTGTCGGATTGACGTATCACGATCCGTTCGGGAACGGTGCCCAGTTCGGTCGCCGCGAGTTGGGTGTGCACAGTGGTGGTGCCATTGCCGAACTCGGTGGTCCCGACATCGAGCGTGTACACACCGTCGGCATCGACGGTTACCGTCGCCTCGCCGTAATGCCCGCGCGGCGGGATCGTGGCGATCATCGCGATGGCCATGCCCTCGCCGACCGCCCACCCAGCGGGTGCGACCGCTCCGTTGCCGGCCCGCAGCGCAGCCTCAGCGAGGTCCAGGCACTGGTCGAGGCCGTAACTCCCGAAGGTCAGGTCGTCGTCGAGGACGTGGGAGTCCACGAACCGGTCACCGGGAACGACGACATTGCGCCGTCGGAACTCGAAGGGGTCGATGCCTTGCCGATGCGCCAATTCGTCGATCGCGGATTCGACGGCGAACATGACCTGTCCGAGACCGTAACCGCGAAACGCGCCGGATGGGAGGTTGTTGGTGTAGACGGCGTGGGCATCCACCCGTTTGTTCGGACTGCGGTATATCGCAACGGATTCCCCGCACCCGTGGAACATCACACCGGGACTGTGGTTACCGTAGGCGCCGGCGTCGACCAGTGCATCGACCGCCAGTGCGGTGAGAATGCCGTCGGCATCGGCGGCGACGGTGACGTCCACCCGGAACGGATGCCGGCACGGCGCCACGGTGAACTGATCGGTGCGACTGAACTCGTAGCGCACCGGTCTGCCCAGCCGCAGCACCGCCATCGCCACCAGATCCTCGGTCAGCATCTCCTGCTTGCCGCCGAATCCGCCACCGACACGGCGGGTGAACACCCGCACCCCGTCCGGCTCCAGGCCGAAGATATGGCACAGTTCGTCGCGCACCAGGAAGGGAACCTGTGAGCTGGTCCGGATGACCAAGCGCCCGTGAGGATCCCGCCATCCGGTGCAGCCATGGGTCTCCAGATGCACATGCTGTACCCGCTGGGTCTGCCAGCGGCCGTGCACGACGGCACCCCCGGCCGATTCGGCCGCCGCGATACCGTCCTGAACCGAACCCACCTCGCCGTGCAGTTCGGCGACCAGGTTGCGCGCCGGATCGCAGATGCGGGATTCGGGTCCCTTGTCGGCATGCAGCGCCGGCGCGCCCGGCGCCCGCGCGGCCTCCGGATCGAACACCGCGGGCAGGATCTCGTAGTCGACAACAATTGCCCGGCAGGCCTTTTCGGCGGTACCCGGATCATCGGCGATCACCGCGGCCACCCGCTGGCCGACGAAACGTACGGTGTCGTCGAGGATCGCGGTGTCGTCAGGATCGTCATCTCGTGATTCGTGGCGGGCCGTCGAGAATCGGACCGGTGGGCTGTCATGGTGGGTCAGGACCAGTCGTACGCCCGGGATCGACTGGGCCGCGTCGATATCGATCGATCGGATGCGGGCGTGTGGCACCGGACTGTGCAGCACCGCAAGGTGCAGCAATCCGTCCGGTGTCTCGTCCATCGTGTACTGCTCGGTGCCGGTGACCACCGCGACACCGGCGGGCGCGCCGATCGATCGACCGACATCGCTGCCACCGGGTTTCTCGGTATTCGTGACGCCGGCTATCGCGTCCCCGATGGCGCGATAGCCGGTGCATCGGCAAAGGTTTCCCTTGAGCTGCTGAGGTAGGTCGTCGGTGTGGTCGGTGGAACCGGCGGGGGGCAGTGCCGCCGCGGTGGTGACCATGCCCGCGGTGCAGAATCCGCACTGGAATCCCGCGGCTTCCAGAAAACGTCGCTGTACCGGATGCAGGTTCTCGGGCGTGCCCAGCCCCGCGACGGTGGTGACGTGGCGTCCGTCCGCCCGGAAGGCGGGAAACACACAGGAATGCACGGGATCACCGTCGACCAGCACCGAACAGGCGCCGCAGTCGCCGGCATCACAGCCCTTCTTCACCTCGAAGTGGCCACGCTCGCGCAGGTAGGTACGCAGACACTGGCCGGGACGCGCGATGTCGGTGCAGTCGTTGCCGTTGACCGTGACCTTCATGTCAGCTCGGTACGAATCTGTTCGGCAAGGGTCAGCGTCACCGCCCGCCGCCAGTCCGGATCACCGTGCACATCGCGGGTGATGTCCTGCTCGGCGATTGCCCCCAGCGCGTCACGCAGATGGGCGGCGGTGGGCAGGGCGTCGAAGCGGAACACCAGCGGGCGCACCGTGGCTGCGGTGACGGAGACCACGAACTCGCCGTCGGCGTGGCGCCGTCCGATGACCACGGCGCTGGACCGGCCCAGCGGCGACGGGGCGAGCTTGCGATAGGCGGTGCGCGCGGTGAGCGCACGGGCAGGTATCCGAACCGAGCGCAGGAGATCTCCCGGCTGCAGCGCATTGCGGGAGTCGCCGATGACGAAGTCGGTGATCGGTAGGACACGATCGGACCCATCGGCGCCCCATACGGTGACGGTGCCGTCGAGAGCGGAGACCAGGGAGATCATCGCCCCGGCGGGGAAGGACAGGCAGATGTTGCCGCCCACGGTGGCGGTGCGCCAGATCTTGGCCGAGGCCAACAACGCGGTACAGCACTGCGCAAACAGCGGAGCCGCGATCCAGTGCGGTTGGTCGGATGGCAGCAGTGTCGAGAGCTTGCCGAGTTCGGCCACCGTGCACGTCGCCGCGAGTTCCACGCCCTCCTCGCTCAGTGTGACCGGTGCCCATCCCAGTCCGGTGATGTCGACAAGGCGGGATACGGCGGGCTGAGGTTCGGAGAACAGCCAGGTGCCGCCGGCCAGGATGGCGTCGGTCGACCTCAGTGGCCACACCTCGTCACGGCGGGCGGGCGTGCGCACCGCCTCGACGCTGTTGAGGTCCATCTGACGACCCTAAGGGCAACATGATGGCCGCGCAGCCCGAAACCGTCGAACTGCGCAGTCGTGCAGACACTGTGACAATCAGAGGATGCGTGTGTACCGCGGACACCTGATCCACATCGGCGGGTCACCAGAGTTGACGCAGGCACGGGACCACCTGGTGAGCATTTCCGACGGGGTTCTCGCGGTGGACGATACCGGCACCATCGGCTTCAGCGGCCGATACGACAGGTTGCCGGCCCGCTATGCCGAGGCCACGGTTGTGGACTGCCGTCCGGGCTTCCTGCTGCCGGGATTCGTCGACACACACCTGCACTTCCCGCAGACCCGCTGCACCGACTCCTACGGTGGCGGGCAGCTGTTGGACTGGTTGCAGCGCTGCATCTTTCCCGCCGAGGCGATGCTGGCCGACACCGAGTATGCACGTGCGGTGGCCGGCGACTTCTGCGCGCGCCGGATCGCGGTCGGCACCACCACCGCAATGGTGTTCGGCTCGGCGTTCCCCGAGGCCCAGGACGCGCTCTTCGAGGAATCCTGCCGCACCGGTCTGCGCACGGTGTCGGGGCGGGGCATCCAGACGGTGGGACCGGATGCGGCGGCTCCGCTGATCACCACCGAGGATGCCGCGATCACGCTGACCGACAGCGAGATCCGGCGTTGGCACGGCGCCGGATCCGGACTGGCCGGTGTCGCGGTGATACCGCGTTTTGCGCTGTCGGTCACCGCCGCCACCCTGCACGGACTGGGCGAGCTCTATGATTCGGTTCGGGATGGTGGCGTCTACTTCCATACCCATCTGTCCGAGAACACAGCCGAGATCGATTCGGTCCGTTCCAGTTTCGGTGTGCGGGACTATCTGGATACCTACGACGGACGGCTCACGGGTGGCGCTCGGTCGTTGCTGGGCAGACGAAGTGTCTTCGCCCACGCCGTGCACTGCAGCCAGGACGAACTCGCCCGGTTGGCCGAGACCGGGAGCTCGGTGGCACATTGCCCGACTTCGCAATTGTTCCTCGGGTCGGGCACCATGCCGTGGCGACGAACCGCCGATGCCGGCGTGAACATCGCCCTGGGTACCGATATCGCCGCGGGCGACGAGTGGTTGATTCCGCGTGTGCTCAACGACTGCTTCAAGGTTCATATCAGCGAGCCGGCCGGACAAGGGCTGTCGATAACGCCTGCCGAGCTGCTGTACACGGCGACGGTGGCGGGGGCGCGGGCGCTGGACATACAGGACCGGGTAGGCAACCTCGACGCAGGCAAGGAAGCAGACTTCGTGGTGATCGACCCCGATCGGCAGGTGATGTTGCCGGAGGTGCTGGCGCGCATCGACTCCGAGGACACCGATCGGCTGCTGTTCGTGCTGCTGATGAGTATGCGCGAGGATGCCGTCGATCAGGTGTATGTGCGCGGTCGCCTGCTGACTGCCGATTAGTCGGTGGTCGGGGTGAGTGGCCCACCGAAAATGTTGCCCGCGATACCGCGGAGGATGTTGGTGCCGTCCTCGTTTCGCAGCTCCTCGTACCATTGCGCGGTCAACTCGGGATCCTTGGCATGGGTGACATCACAACGTTTGCGGGCCCGCAGGACGAGCTCGCCCGCGCGTTCGGTACGGGCCGCCTGATACGCGATCAATGCCGCGTGCACATCGTCGGGATGATCCTTGAATGCCCATTGCAGTGCGATGGCGTCCTCCATGGCCGAACACCCACCCTGTCCGATATCGGGTGTGGTGTTGTGCGCCGCATCGCCCAGCACCGCCACGCGCCCCTTCACCCAGGTATCGAAGGGGTCCAGATCAAGGATCTCGACCCGGTTGGTGGTCTGCGGATCCAGCGCGTCGATCAGGGTCTGCACCCCCGGAGCCCAGTCGGCGAAGTGCCCGCGCAGCACCTCGCGTGCGCTGCCCCGGCGGTAGGGCAGACCCTGCTCCTCGACGACATCGAAGAAGAAATAGAAGCGCCCGTCGGATACGGGCATCACCGAAACCCGCTTGCCGTCACCGACATAGGTGGTCCATTCGGTGGCCGGACCGATCGCGTCATCGGTGGCGACCAAGCCGTTGTAGTTCACGTAGCCGGCGTAGCGCCGCGTCACCGCAGTGCCCAACACATACTCGCGGGTGATCGAGCCGGCCCCGTCCGCGCCGATGATCGCATCGGCGTGGATTGTCGTACCGTCGGCGAAGGTGGCACTCGCGGCGTCGGGACCGTCGCTGACCTCGACCATGGTCATACCGAACGTGATGTCATCCATCCCGTAGGCCTGCATCAACATCAGTTGGAGTTCGGCCCTGGCGATGGGGTAGGGGCGTTGGCCGACCTCATCGATCAAGGGTTGCATCGAGAATCGGCACATCGTCGCACCACTGTGCCCATCGACGTAACTCATCGTCTCGACCAGTCCGCCGAGCTGTTCGGTCTCCTCGCGCAGGCCCAGATAGTTGAGGCATTTCACCCCGTTGGACCACACCGAGATCGCCGCACCCACCGGCTTGTTCTCGGTGACGCGCTCGTAGACGGCGGTGTCGATTCCGATCTGGCGCAGTGCGATGGCCGCGCTCAATCCGCCCATGCCCGCGCCGATGATGGCGACCTTCAATTGTTCAGCTCCCGCGGTAGGTGGAGTAGGCGTACGGGGACAACAGCAGCGGCACGTGATAATGCCCCGAGAGTTCGGTGATCTCGAAGGCGATCACCACCTCCGGGTAGAAGCCCACGAGTCCTTCGGCGGCGAAGTAGGCCGCGGTGTCGAAGTGCAGCCGGTACACCCCGGCGGCGAGCTCGCCACCGAACTCCGGGATGCGCCCGTCGGAATCGGTGATGCCGTCGGCCACCTCGGTGCCGGCGGCGGTCAGGGCGACCGCCATCCCGGCTGCGGGCCTTCCGGTGGTGGCATCCAGGACATGTGTCGACAGCGTCATGTGACCCATCATGTCGGGTCACTCAGCAGTCGTTCCAGCCGTAACCGGTTGATCTTGGCGAGCTCGTTGCGCATCACCCGACGCTCGGTGTCGGGGTCGTTGGCCAGGCGGTCGGTGAGGATGTCCAGTAGTTCCTCGGCCGAACGGCCACTGGCGCACACCAGATACACATAGCCGAACCGCTGCTCGTAATCCCGGTTCTTCTGGGCGAGCGCCGCTTTCACCGAATCGTCGGCGTCGGAAACCCGAGCCTGTTCGCGGGCCGACGACGGATTGTCTGCCCTGGCCCCGATGCGCGGGTGCCCGTCGAGCGCGGCGTCGATCTCGGCATCGGGAAGCTCGGCGAGGATGCGATCCGCCCGGTCGTAGAGGGCGTGGGCGTCCCGGAACGGCGCGGCCGCCAGCACCCGCCGAGCCCAGATGGTCGATGAGCACACCTCGAACAGCAGATGCATTTGCCCCCGCTCGGACAGCGAGTTGAAGTTGTCCAGTCCGATTGCCTTCACGGGAGGTCGTTGAGCCTGCCGAACCGCGCCGCGGCAATGGGATTGGCATCGGCGACCAGATCGGTGAATCGATAATTGACGATCTTGGCCACCTCGATCAGCGCGTAGGCCCGCTCGGTCGACACCGAATTGTCCATCCGTGACCAGCCGTTGCGCAGCACCCGGTCGAAACGCTCGGTCTCCCTGGCGCAGATGATCAGCGGGAAGCCGAAGTGCTCGCGGTAGGCCGCGGCCAGGCTGACCACATCCTGGTGGTCGTCGGAGTCCAGATTGCTCAGGGCGACATGGTCGACGGCGAGAACCTGCCCGGTCTCGTCCTCGGCGCCCAGATCGGGAAACGAGTCGAGCATTTCCTGCTGTTGTTCGGTATTGCCGGTCAGCACCGCATCCTGGAAGGCCTCCCGCAGCGCTGCGGTGTCGGCGAACGGCCGCTGATCGAAGGCTCGGTCTGCGGCCCACCCGACGCCCTGCACCACGTGCCCGAACACCTCGGTGAACCGTTCGCGGGTCATCGTGTTCACCTCGTCGAGGGTGATCGACCCGGATCCCGCCACCCGCGGGCCCTTCTTGCCCAGGTGGAAGAACACGATGTTCAGCGCGATCGCGGTGATGGCGCCGGTGCTGATACCGCTGCCGAACAGGATGTCCAGCCCGGCGGGCAGCGTCGAGGAGATCGCCGGGTAGGAGGTGACCAGCAGTGCCAACGCCAGGCTCGTGGTGACGATGATGACGTTGCGGTGGTCGGTGAAATCGACCTTGCCGAGGGTCTGGATGCCGACGACGGCGACGGTGGCGAACAATGTCAGCGCCGCACCGCCGAGCACGGGGTTCGGTATCGACGCGACGATGGCCGCGACCTTGGGCAGGAAGCCGAGCAGGATCATGATGGCGCCGGCCGCCGCGACCACCCACCTGCTCTTGACGCCGGTGAGTCGCACCAGCCCGACATTCTCGGAGAACGCGGTGTAGGGAAAGGAATTGAAGATGCCGCCGATCGTGGTGGCGACACCGTCGGCGCGCAACACGTTGCCGATATCGGACGGGCGGACCCGCTTGCCGACGATCTCACCGGTCGCGATCGTGCTGCCGGTGGATTCGACGGCGATGATCATCATCACGATCATCATGGTGATGATCGCGGTGATGTCGAATTTGGGCATTCCGAAGGCGAACGGCGGGGTGAACCCGAACATGGCGGCTTCGCCGACCCGGTCGAAGTTCATGTCACCGAGCGCATAGGCGACCGCACAACCTGCCACCAACCCGAGCAGGACGGCAATGGTCGACATGAATCCGCGGAAAAGCCGCTGGATGGTGACGATGACCGCGATGGTGCCCAGGGCGTAGAGCACCCACCGCAGGTTGCCGGGATCGGGTTCGTGGGTGGCCGGATTGGTCACCGCGTCCAATGCCCCGATGGGCACCAGGCACAGACCGATGATGGTGATCAGGGTGCCGGTGACCACCGGGGGGAAGAAGGTGAGCAGCCGGACGAACACCGGTGCGATGAGGAAGGTGAAGACACCGGCGACGATGACGGCGCCGTAGACGTAGAGCAGGCTCGCGGTGCCACCGCCGTGTGCCAGACCGATCGCGATGATGGGCGCGACCCCGGCGAAGGTGACACCTTGCAGCAGCGGCAGTCGCACGCCGACATTCTTGAATCCGACGGCCTGGATGATGGATGCGATACCGCAGGTGAACAGATCGGCGGTGATCAACATGACCAGCTCTTCGCGCGACAGCCCGAGCGCATTGGCGATCAGGATCGGCACCAACACCGCACCCGCGTAGAACGCCACCACGTGCTGGAAGCCGTAGGTGGCGAGTTTGGGCAGGGGCAGCACCTCGTCGACGGGGTGCACGCGCTTGCGCTGGCTCTTGGTGGGTGCCGACATGCCGATCAGAATCCGGCAGCCGTGCTCAGTTTTCGTGTCGCGCGCGTTTCGCCCACGTTGCCGATGTGGCCGATGCGCCGGGTCAGTGGTCGTGCAGGATGACGCCGCGGATGTTGCGGCCCGCCAGCATGTCGTCGAAGGCGACGTTGATGTCACCGAGCTTGTATTCGGTGGTCACCGACTCGTCGAGCAGCAGTTGCCCGTCCCGATAGAGGCTCAGCAGTTTCGGGATGTCGGCACGCGGGTTGGCCTCACCGTACAGGCTGCCCAGGAGTCGTTTCTGGAACAGGGTGAACATCGCCATCGGCAGCGTCGGGGTGACGTCGGTCATCGATGCTATGCCGGTGAGCACCACCGCCCCACCCTTGCGCACCATGTCCAGTGCGGAGCCGATCATCTGTCCCTCGACGAGGCCGACGGTCAGGATGGCCGAGTCGGCCATCACCCCTTTGGTGAGCTCGGCGGCCAGCGCGGTGGCCTCCTCGAAGGAGGTGACGAAGTGTGTGGCGCCCAGTTCGGTTGCCTTGGCGTTCTTCTCGGGCACCAGATCGACGGCGATGATGTGGGCGGCCCCGGCGATCCTGGCGCCCTGGATGGCTCCGGCGCCCACGCCGCCGACGCCGATCACCACGACGGTGTCGCCGGGGGCGACCTCGGCGGTGTTCACCGCCGATCCCCAGCCGGTGGTGATACCGCAACCCAGCAGGCAGGCCCGGTTCAGCGGCAGGTCGTCGTCGATCTTGACCAGTGAGGCGTCCGAGACGACGCCGTACTGGGCGAAGGTTCCCAACAGCAGGGCCACATAGATTCCCTGATCGCCGATATGTCTGCGGAACGTGCCGTCGAGCTGGGTTCCCGCAAGCAGCATGGCGCCGAGGTCGCAGAGATTCTGCTGCCCGCTGGCGCACCACCGGCACTTGCCACAGGCGGGCAGGAAGGAGGCGACCACGTGGTCACCGGGCTTGAGGTCGCGGACGCCGGGGCCGACCTCCTGGACGATGCCCGCGCCCTCGTGGCCGCCGATCACCGGGAACGGGACCGGGAAGTCGCCGGTGCGCGGATGGTGGTCGGAGTGGCACAGCCCGGTCGCCTCGAAGGAGACCAACACCTCGCCCTCCTGGGGCGGGTCGAGGTCGACCTGCTCGATACTCCAGTCTCCGTTGATCTCCGAGAGAACCGCCGCGTCCATCTTCATCGCCCCACGCTACGAGCTGGTCGGGACGTGGGTCCGGCGAATCGGGGAATTGCGCCTCAGGATCGGATGAAGGCGGCGGCCTCGGTCAACCGTGCGACGGCCTCGTCGACGATCCGCGGGACGAGTTCGGCGCAGCTCGGCAGATCGTCGAGGATGCCGGTCACCTGTCCGGAGGCCAGCACACCGGCCTCGGTGTTGCCCTCGACCAGGCCGGCCTTGAGCAGCATCGGGGTGTTGGCGGCCATGATGACCTGCGACCAGGTGAGGTCCTTGCCGTGACGCATCGCCAGGCCGTCGGTGATCATGGAGCGCCAGGACATCTGCGACATCTTCTTGAACTTCTGCGCGTTGCCCACCGCGGCGGCCAGCCCCCGCACCGGCGAGCCGTTTTCGAGCTTGTCCACCAGGCCGGTGCGCAAGACCCGGTGCGGCATACCGTCGACGCGGGTGGAGACCACGGTGCCGTCCAGGGCCGCCTGCAGATAGCGCTGCTTGACCGCCTCGGGCACCGTCGAATCGGACGTCAGCAGGAAGCGGGTCCCCATCGCCACGCCCGCCGCACCGTAGGACAGGGCCGCGGCCAGGCCGCGCCCGTCGAAGAATCCGCCTGCGGCGATGACCGGCATCCCGGTGTCGGCGACGGCGTCGAGAACCGAGGGCAGCAGCAGGGTCGTCGCGATCGGGCCGGTGTGACCGCCGCCCTCACCGCCCTGCACGATCACCGCGTCCGCACCCCAGCCGGCCACCTTCTTGGCGTGCTTGGCCAACCCGACCGACGGGATGACCACCACACCGGCGTCCTTGAGCCGGGCGATCAGGTCGGGCTTGGGAGCCAGCGCGAAGGAGGCGACCTTGACCCCTTCGCGGATCAGGAGGTCGACGCGGTCGTTCGCATCCCCGGCGTCGGCACGGATGTTGATCCCGAACGGCTTGTCGGTAGCGGCCTTGACCTTGGTGACGGCGGTCTGCAGTTCGGCCAGTGTCATGGTTGCCGAGGCGAGGATGCCCAGGCCGCCCGCATTGGAGGTGGCGGCGACCAGTCGCGCACCGGCCACCCAACCCATACCGGTCTGGACGACGGGATGCTCGATGCCGACCAGTTCGGTCAGTGCCGTGCTCAGTGTTGCCATCGCTAAACCCGGACCTCTTTGTCGCGCAGCGACTTCGGATCGATGACCTCGCGCAGCAGGCGCTGCTCCTCGGCGTTCGGCAGCCGGGTGGTCTCGGCCTCGGCCAGCCCGTGTACCTCGAAGGAGGTGTTCTCGGCGACCTGATCGGCGTCGACACCGGGATGCAGGGACACGGCGCGCATCTGGCGGTCGGGGCCGTTGAAGTCGAACACGCCCAGATTGCTCACCACCCGATGGATGTCGGCGAACCGGAAGGCTGGGTTGGCCGGATCGATCTTGTCCCAACCGATTCCGGAGACGATATCGACCTGGTCGCAGAACACCCTGGCGGAGTGGTTGCCGACGAAGTAGCTGGTGGCGTGGTTGATGGAGTTGCCGGGGGCGCCGCGCACACCGAACATCTGGCGGGTCGGGTGCTGGATCGGCCCGAATGCGGACAGGTTCTGGTTGCCGTACCGGTCGATCTGGTTGGCGCCCATCACCACGTGGCGCCTGCCCCAGGCCAGGGTCTCGAAGACCCGGTTGAACGGCATCCAGCCCTCGATGGCGGCCGGCGCGCCGATGGCCGGGGTGTCGGCGATCATGCGTGCCTCACCGTCGGTCAGCACGATATCGGGGGCGAAGGTCAGCCGCGCCAGGCGCGCACCGATCTGGACGAGGGTCGTCATGGGCGAGACCATGATCTCGCCGGCATCACGGAACAGTTCGGCGCACGCGACGGCGCACACCTCGGCACGGGTCACGGACATCACGCCTGATCCTCCTTCACACGCTCTTCGCGCGAGCGCTCATCGGCGAACTTGCGCACGGCCGCTTGGTAATCGGCTTCGCTGCCGGATAGGTAGGTCTGCACGAACGCGGCCCAGCTCTCGTCGGAACCGGCGGCCTCGGCATAGTGCCGCTGGAACTTCTCGTCGCGGCGGTAATCGGGCTCGTTGGTGGTGAAGTGCGCGCCGTTGGGTGCTTCCACCACGGCGTCGACCATCATCCGGTTGATCAGCTGCTGTTGCGGGACGGTCGATTTCACCAGTTCCTCGGTGGACACCACCTTCTCGACCGAAAGAAACCGCCGGGTGGCCGACATGAGGAACAGATCGTCGAAGTAGGGGTCGATACCGGTGTAGGCGGCGTTGCCGCGCTCGTCCCCGATGTTCATGTGCACGAATGCGGCATCCAGGTTCAGCGCGGGCATGGCGATCAGTTCCTGGTCGTCATAGGGCGATTTGACGGTTTTGAGCTCGTCACCCCAGAAGGTGCGGACATCGCTGCCGAGGCCGGCGCGGATCGGCAGGAACGGCAGCCGCTGGGCGGCGGCCTGCAGTCCGCAGCGCAGCATGCCCTCGTCCATCTCGCGCGCCTCGATGGCACCACTGGTGCGGGCCTTGGCGAACCACGGATCGTAGAACGGCGGGGAATCCAGCGACACGAATCCGTAGTAGGCGCGCTTGACCTTGTCGGCCGAGCACAGCAGCCCCAGATCGGGTCCGCCGTAGGTCACCACCGTCAGGTCCTTGACGTCGGTGCGCAGCAGCGCGCGGATGAAGGCCATCGGCTTGCGCCGCGAGCCCCACCCGCCGATACCGATGGTCATACCGCTCTCGACGGAGGCGACGGCCTCGTCCAGTGTTGTTCTCTTGTCTGTCATAGCTATTTAGATCCCTTGTCGGTGCCGGCGAACGCGTCGCGGTGCTCATCGGATACGCCTGCGAGGTTGAGCTCGAAGGTGAAGCCCTGCTCCATGCGGTATCGCGCATTCACGGGCTGCACGTCGATGAAGTTCAGCGCTTCCTTGGCGGCACGGATCACCCGGGTGTCCTTGGCGGCGATATCGCGGGCGACCCGCAAGGCGGCCTCGTCGAGATCGGCGCGTGGCACCACCTCGTGCACCGAGCCGAAGTGGTGCAGGGTCTCGGCGGGAACCGTGGCGGCGGTGAAGAACAGCCGGCGCATCAGGTGCTGAGGAACCAATCGGGACAGGTGGGTCGCCGCGCCGAGCGCGCCGCGTTCCACCTCGGGCAGACCGAATTTCGCATCATCGGAGGCGACGATGACATCGGCATTGCCGACCAGGCCGATACCGCCCCCGACGCAGAAGCCGTTGACGGCGGCCACCACGGGTACCTCGCACTCGTACACCGCCTTGAAGGCGTGATAGCAGCCGCGGTTGGCATCGATGAGCGCGGTGAATCCGTCGGTGTTCTGCATCTCCTTGATGTCCACACCGGCGTTGAACCCCCGGCCCTCGGCCCGCAGGATCACCACGTGGGTGCTGCGGTCACGGCCGGCGGCGGTGATGGCATCGCCGAGCTCGAACCAGCCCTGCGAGGGGATGGCATTCACGGGTGGGTAATTCACGGTCACCGAGACGATGCCCGGTTCGACTGTCGTGGTGGTGATCATCAGTCACTTCCTCGTGGGGTCGCTACCTAAGCAAGCACTTGCTTGGTACGCTAGCACAGTGACTGACGCGGCTGGAATCAATCTGCAACTGGGTGGCCGGGTGGTCTTGGTGACCGGCGGGGTCCGCGGGGTCGGCGCGGGCATCAGTGAGGTTTTCGCCGGTCAGGGTGCCACCGTCATCACCTGCGCGCGCCGCCCGGTCGAGGGTTCGCCCTATGAGTTCCACTCCTGCGATATCCGCGACGATGCGGCCGTGCAGGGCCTGATCGACGCGATCGTGGCAACCCACGGCCGCCTGGACGTGGTGGTGAACAACGCGGGCGGATCGCCCTACGTGCCGGCCGCCGATGCCTCGGCGAAGTTCAGCACCAAGATCATCGAACTCAATCTGATCGGCGCGCTGTCGGTCTCCACCCACGCCAATACCGTCATGCAGAAGCAGGCGACCGGCGGCGTCATCATCAACATCTCCAGCGTCAGCGGGCACCGGCCCACCCCGGGAACCGCGGCCTACGGTGCCGCCAAGGCGGGCATCGACAACCTCACCACCACGCTGGCGGTCGAATGGGCACCCAAGGTCCGGGTGAATTCGGTCGTCGTGGGCATGGTCGAGACCGAACAGGCCGACCTGTTCTACGGTGATGCCGAGTCGATCGCCGCGATATCGGCCAATGTGCCACTGCGGCGCCTGGCCAAACCGGCCGATATCGGTTGGGCTACCGCTTTTCTGGCGTCGCCGGCGGCGTCCTACATCAGTGGCGCCGCGCTGGCGGTGCACGGCGGCGGCGAGCCGCCGCACTATCTGTCGACCACCACAGCTGACATCAAAAAGTAAGAGGAGATATTCCCATGGGTTTGCTCGACGGCCGGGTAGTCATCGTGACGGGCGCAGGCGGCGGCATCGGCCGGGCGCATGCGTTGGCCTTCGCCGCGGAGGGTGCACGGGTCGTGGTCAACGACATCGGTGTCGGACTGGACGGCTCACCGGCCGGCGGTGGTAGCGCCGCCCAAGGTGTGGTCGACGAGATCATCGCCGCCGGGGGCGAGGCGGTGACCAGCGGCGCCAACGTCGCCGATTGGGCACAGGCCGAGGGATTGATCCAGACGGCCGTCGACAACTTCGGCACGCTGGACGTTCTGGTCAACAACGCCGGCATCGTGCGCGACCGGATGTTCGTCAACGCCACCGAGGAGGAGTTCGACGCCGTCACGGCCGTGCATCTCAAGGGGCATTTCGCCACCATGAAACATGCCGGGGCATACTGGCGCGCCCAGTCCAAGGCCGGCAAGACGGTGGATGCCCGCATCATCAACACCTCTTCCGGCGCGGGCCTGCAGGGCAGCGTCGGGCAGGCGACCTACAGCGCGTCCAAGGCCGGTATCGCCGCGCTCACCCTGGTCGCCGCGGCGGAGATGGGTCGGATCGGTGTGACCGCCAATGCCATTGCGCCCTCTGCCCGTACCCGGATGACCGAGACGGTCTTCGCGGACATGATGGCCACCCAGGATTCGGCCTTCGACACCATGGCTCCGGAGAACGTTTCGCCGTTGGTGGTGTGGCTGGGCAGCGTCGAATCACGTGAGGTGACCGGGCGGGTGTTCGAGGTCGAGGGCGGGATCATCCGGGTTGCCGAGGGCTGGGCACGCGGTGCCGAGGTCGACAAGGGCGCGCGCTGGGACCCCGCCGAGCTGGGGCCCGTGGTCGGCGATCTGCTGGCCAAGTCGCGCACCCCGCTGCCGGTCTTCGGGGCCTAGTTCCTCGGGGCCTAGTTCTTCGGGGCTTAGTTCCTCGCGGTTTGTGGAGTTTCACCCGCACTCGTCGCGGGTGAAACTCCACAAACCGCACGGGCTCACCTCAGGAACACCGCCGCATACAGCACCGCGGTCGTGGTCACGAAGGCCAGCAGACACCGCCGCGTCGCACGCCCCCGACGATCCGCAGGCAGAGCGCCGGGTAACGCCACGGCCGACAGCAGCCCGGCGACCAGCCCCACGACGGTTCCGAACATCAGGCCATAACCGTGTGGATCGATCGCGGGATCGCTGGAAAAGCCGGACCGGGCAACCAGATACAGGCACATCAACCACAGGAGTGCTGCGGTCGAACCCAGCAGCCCGGCGACCGCCCGCCCGATGATCGGGCTCACGCAGTCGCGGGGTCGCAGATCAGGATCGGGATCTTGCGATCGGTGTAGGACCGGTAGTTCGCAAAGTCGGGGTACATGGCGTCGAGCTTGGGCCAGTAATCGTCGCGCTCGGCATCGGTGGCCTCCCTGGCCACCAGGTCGAGCTTTTCCTTCTTCGTCTGGAACGTGATGTGCGGATCGGCCTTGATGTTCAGGTACCACATCGGGTTGGTGGCCCGGCCACCTTGGGATGCCACCAACACGATGCGCCGGCCCTCCTGCAGGAACAGCAGCGGGCTGTCCCGTGGCTCCCCGGACTTGCGGCCGGTGGTGGTCAGGATGCCCACCTCGGCGCCACGCAGGAATTTGTTGCCGAGCTTGCCGCCGGACTTCTTGAACAGCCAGGTGTTGGCGCGCGACATCCATTTGATGCCGGTGCCGACCGCCTTGGAGTTGAGGCCTTCGATCTGTTTGGGGCTCAGAGGCTTGGGTGGTGTGGGCATGGCGAAACCCTAACGGCTGATGAACGGCTTGAGCGACGCCCGGATGTGGTGGATCCGGGGATCGTCGGCGGGGATCAGAAACGTCTCGTCGACATGGGAGCACACGCGCCTGCCGAACAGCCGAGGCTTGGTCAGCACGTCGAAACGAGCGCGCACGTGGTCCCCGTCGATGGTGAAATCCGGTGGCGTGGTCTTTTCGATGACCTTGAACTGCGGACCGTTGTTCAGGCTGCGCCGCAGGTGATCTCCCGACCGACCGGTCTTGAGCCCCATCTCGATGCGGACGCAATCCGGATGGAATGGGACGGCATCCGCGCGATGGGTCGACAGCGCGTCGATATAGGCCTGCGCCGCCGCGATCCGTTCGGCATCCGAGGCAGACATGCGGTCTCAGATCCTTTCGATGATGGTGCCCGTGCTCAGCGCGCCGCCGGCGCACATCGTGATCAGCGCGGTGCTCTTACCGGTGCGCTCCAACTCGTGCAGCGCGGTGGTGATCAACCGGGCTCCGGTGGATCCGACGGGGTGCCCCAGCGCGATGGCGCCACCGTTGACGTTGACCTTGTCCATGTCCGCCCCGTGCACCTGCGCCCAGGACAGCACCACGGAGGCGAACGCCTCGTTGATCTCGACGAGGTCGATATCGCCCATCTTCATCCCGGCCTTCTCCAGCACCTTGGCGGTCGACTGCACCGGGCCGTCGAGGTGGTAGTAGGTCTCGGCGCCGACATTGGCCTGCGCGACGATCCGGGCGCGCGGCGTGAGGCCGTGGGCCTTGGCCACATCGCTGTCCATCCACAGCACCGCCGCCGCACCATCGGAGATCTGTGAGGAGGTTCCCGCGGTGTGCATGGCCCCTTCCATGACCGGCTTCAGTGCGGCCAAACCCTCCGCCGTGGTGTCGCGCAGGCCCTGGTCGCGGGTCACGAGCGCCCATTCGTCGGTAGGACGCTTGTTCTCGTCGAGCACCGGCGCCGAGATCGGCGAGATCTCTCGATCGAAGCGACCTTCGGCCCAGGCCTGTTTGGCCTTGGCCTGCGAGGCCAGTCCGAACGCGTCCAGGTCGGCACGGGTGATCCCGCGGCGCTTGGCGATCCGCTCGGCGGCCTCGAACTGGTTGGGCATGTCGATATCCCATGACGATGCGCGGATGAGACCGCGATCGGGGCCGGCATTGGCACCGAGGCCCACTCGGCTCATGGCCTCGACACCGCACGCGATGCCGATGTCGATCGCGCCGGTGGCGATCAGTCCCGCGATCAGATGGTTGGCCTGCTGGGCGCTGCCGCACTGGCAGTCGATGGTGGTGGCACCCACATGCTCGGGCAATCCCGCTGTCAGCCAGCCGACCCGGGTGATGTTGTTGGACTGCTCGCCGTACTGGGTGACGCAGCCGCCGATGAGCTGTTCGACATCACCGGCGTCGATACCCGCCTTCTCGACGACCGCCTTCTGTACGGCGCCCAAGAGTTCGGTGGCGTGCAGCCCGGACAGCCAACCGTTGCGCTTGCCGATAGGGCTGCGGGTGGCTTCGACGATGACAGGATTACCCATGCTTGTCAGGCTAGAACACGTTTCATTACTCTGACAAGCGAGGATGCCGCCGCGCCTTTTATCTGCGGTGAAGGCATGTTTCAATGGTTCACGAGTGGTACTAGAAGGAATTGTCTCGGCACCCGTGGTAGCCGGTGACATGCCCCGATTTGAGCAAGGAGATCTCTGCATGCCCAGCCCCAACCTGCCCAAGGGCTTCGACCCGCTGGACGCCAGTCTGAACCTCGAACGCCTGCCCGTGGAGGAGTTGGCGGAGATTCGCCGCGCCGAGCCCGTCCACTGGGTGGACGTGCCGGAAGGGACCGGGGGCTTCGGTGACAAGGGCTACTGGATCGTCACCAAGCATGCCGACGTCAAAGAGGTCTCGAAGCGCAACGACATCTTCGGCAGCTCACCCGACGGCGCCATCCCGGTCTGGCCGCAGGAGATGACCCGCGACGCCATCGATCTGCAGAAGGCCGTGCTGCTCAACATGGACGCACCGCAGCACACCCGGTTGCGCAAGATCATCTCGCGCGGGTTCACCCCGCGCGCCATCGGTCGGCTCGAAGACGAGCTGCGGGCCCGTGCCCGCAAGATCGCCGAAACCGCGGCGGCAGCCCGTTCGGGCGACTTCGTCGAGCAGGTGTCCTGCGAACTGCCGCTGCAGGCCATCGCCGAACTGCTCGGTGTGCCGCAGGACGATCGGGACAAGATCTTCCGCTGGTCCAATGAGATGACCGCAGGCGAGGATCCCGAATACGCCGATGTCGATCCGGCGATGTCCTCCTTTGAACTCATCACCTACGCCATGAAGATGGCCGAGGAGCGGGCGCAGAACCCGACCGAGGACATCGTGACCAAGCTGATCGAGGCCGATATCGACGGCGAGAAGCTCTCTGACGACGAGTTCGGCTTCTTCGTGGTCATGCTCGCCGTCGCAGGCAACGAGACCACCCGCAACTCGATCACCCACGGCATGATCGCCTTCGCCGACAATCCCGACCAGTGGGAGCTCTACAAGAAGGAACGCCCGGGCACCGCCGCCGACGAGATCATCCGTTGGGCGACACCGGTGTCGGCGTTCCAGCGCACGGCACTGGAGGACACCGAGCTCGCCGGGGCGAAGATCAAGAAGGGCGATCGTGTGGTGATGTCCTACCGCGCCGCCAACTTCGATGACGAGGCGTTCGACAACCCGCACCAGTTCAACATCCTGCGTGATCCCAACCCGCACGTCGGATTCGGTGGCACCGGTGCGCACTACTGCATCGGCGCAAACCTGGCCCGCATGACCATCAACCTGATCTTCAACGCGATCGCCGACGTGATGCCCGACATCACACCGATCGGCGAGCCGGAGCGGTTGAAGTCCGGCTGGCTCAACGGAATCAAGCACTGGCAGGTCGACTACACCGGCGCCGGCGCCGGCGCCTCGAGCTAGGGGAATCCAGGTGGACTTCACGCCGAAGCCCGAACAGCAGGCCGTCGCCGATGTGGTGACCTCGGTACTGGAACGGGACAACAGCTGGGACGCACTGGTTTCCGGTGGGGTGGCCGCGCTGGCGGTGCCTGAGCGTCTCGGTGGTGACGGGCTCGGACTGCCCGAGATCGCCACCGCACTCACCGAAATCGGCAGGCGCGGCACCACCGGCGCGGCACTGGCCACGCTGGGTCTGGGGTTGCTGCCGCTGCTCGAGGTGGCCACCGACGCCGAACAGGACCGCTATCTCGACGGGGTCGCCGGCGGGGCCGTGCTGTCGGCGGCGCTCAACGAGCCCGGAGTCTCGTTGCCCGAGCGTCCCTCGGTGACCCTGACCGACGGAAAGCTCACCGGAACCAAGATCGGTGTGCCCTATGCGGGCACCGCGCGGTGGCTGCTGGTCACCGCCGCCGGTGGTGTCGCGGTGATCGCTCCGACCGCGAGTGGGGTGACGCTGACAAAGACGCCGACCTCCAACGGCACCGACGAGTATGTGGTGGTCTTCGACGGCGCCGAGGTGGACGGAGTGCTCACCAATGCGACGGTCCGGCGGGTCAACCAGTTGGTGCTGGCCGCCACCGGTGCCTTCGCCGCGGGCCTGGTCGCCGGTGCGCTGCGACTGACCGCCGATTACGTGGCCACCCGCGAGCAGTTCGGGCGTCCGCTGTCGACCTTCCAGACCGTCGCCGCACAGCTCTCGGATGTCTACATCGCCTCACGCACAATCGATCTCGTGTCCATGTCGGTGACCTACCGGTTGTCCGAGGGGCTCGATGCCGATGACGATCTGGCGCTGCTGGGCTACTGGATCACCTCGCAGGCACCGCCGGCGATGCGGTTGTGTCATCACCTGCACGGTGGCATGGGGATGGACATCACCTATCCGATGGACCGGTATTTCTCCTCCATCAAGGACCTCACCCGCTTGCTGGGCGGGCCTGCGTATCGACTGGATCTGGTGGGAGCGTAAATAGCCATGTACATCGAACTGACCCCGGAACAGCGCAAGCTGCAAGACGAATTCCGCGAGTACTTCTCGACGCTCATCACCCCGGAGGAAGCCGCGGCGATGGAGTCCGATCGCCACAACGAGGCCTACCGCACGGTGATCAAGCGGATGGGCTCGGACGGCAAGCTCGGTGTGGGCTGGCCCAAGGAGTACGGCGGGCTCGGCTTCGGGCCGATCGAGCAGCAGATCTTCATCAACGAGGCCAACCGCGCCGATATCCCGCTGCCGATGGTCACGCTGCAGACGGTGGGCCCCACCCTGCAGGTGCACGGGACCGAATTGCAGAAGAAGAAGTTCCTGCCCGGGATCCTTTCCGGTGAAGTGCATTTCGCGATCGGTTACTCCGAGCCGGAGGCGGGCACCGACCTCGCCTCGCTGCGGACCACCGCGGTGCGACACGGCGACGAGTACATCGTCAACGGCCAGAAGATGTGGACCACCGGCGCCCATGACGCCGACTACATCTGGCTGGCCTGCCGTACCGATCCGGAAGCGGCCAAGCACAAGGGTATTTCGATCCTCATCGTCGATACCAAGGATCCCGGCTACTCCTGGACGCCCATCATCCTCAGCGATGGGGCGCACCACACCAATGCGTCGTACTACAACGACGTCCGGGTGCCCGCCGACATGCTGGTCGGCGAGGAACACGGCGGCTGGAAGCTCATCACGACCCAGCTCAACCACGAGCGCGTCGGGCTCGGTCCGGCCGGACGCATCGCCGGGATCTACGACGAGGTCCACGAGTGGGCGTGCACGCCCGGATCCGATGGTGTCGTGCCGATCGAACAGGACGATGCGCGTCGGCTGCTGGCCCAGATCAAATCGATCTGGCGGATCAACGAGTTGCTGAACTGGCAGGTGGCCGCCTCGGGTGAGACCATCGCGGTGGCCGATGCGGCGGCGACGAAGGTCTTCTCCACCGAGCGGATCCAAGAGGTCGGCCGGCTGGCCGAAGAGGTCGTCGGCCGCTACGGCAACCCCGCCGATGCCCACACCGGCAGGCTGCTGGACTGGTTGGACAAGATGACCAAACGCAATCTGGTGATCACCTTCGGTGGCGGCGTCAACGAGGTCATGCGCGAAATGATCGCGGCGTCGGGGTTGAAGGTGCCGAGGGTGACCCGATGAGCGAACTACAGGCGGGTATCGAGGCGGTCCTTGCGGCGGGGAGCAGCAGCCCGACCGTCGCGCGCGACCCGGTGAACCAACCCATGATCCATCACTGGGTCGATGCGATCGGGGACAAGAACCCGATCTACGTCGATGCCGAGGCGGCCCGCGCCGCAGGTCATCCGGGTATCGTCGCCCCGCCGGCGATGATCCAGGTGTGGACCATGATGGGGCTGGGCCGGTCCCGCTCCGACGATGACCCGCTCGCCCGGGCCATGAAGCTCTTCGATGACGCCGGTTATGTCGGCGTCGTCGCCACCAACTGCGACCAGACCTACCACCGCTATCTGCAGCCGGGGGAGCAGGTGGCGATGAGTGCGGAGATCGTCGGCATCGTCGGTCCCAAACAGACCGCGCTCGGTGAGGGTTATTTCATCAACCAGAAGATCAGCTGGCATGTCGTCGGGGATGGCGCAGAGGAACTGGTCGCCGAGATGGACTGGCGCATCATGAAGTTCCTGCCGGCAGCCAACGCGGCCAAGACCGAAACGGCCGCGATTCCCGAGGATCTCGACCCCGACAAACTGATGCGGCCGTCCTCGTCGCGTGACACCAAGTTCTTCTGGGATGGCGTCAACGCACACGAACTGCGTATCCAGCGCCGCCCGGACGGGACGCTGCAGCACCCGCCTGTCCCCGCCATGTGGGCCGACAAAGACGCACCGGCCGATTATGTCGTCTCCTCCGGGCGGGGCACGGTGTTCAGCTATGTCGTCCACCATGCACCGAAGGTGCCCGGCCGCACGCTGCCCTTCGTGATCGCCCTCGTCGAACTCGAGGAGGGCGTTCGGATGCTCGGCGAGCTGCGTGGGGTGGATACCGAGCAGGTGAAAATCGGAATGCCGGTCACCGCAACCTATATCGACTTCCCCGACAGTGAGGTCAGCCCGGCCTGGACGTTGTACGCATGGGAGCCGCAAGCATGAGTCTGACCCTGACCGACGTCGCGGTCGGCACCAAACTGCCCGACCTGCAGATCTACGGCGACCCGACGTTCATCGTCTCCACCGCCATCGCCACCCGCGATTACCAGGATGTGCACCACGATCGGGACAAGGCGCAGGCCAAG
This sequence comes from Arthrobacter sp. SLBN-53, assembly GCF_006715585.1. Classification (NCBI taxonomy): domain Bacteria; kingdom Bacillati; phylum Actinomycetota; class Actinomycetes; order Micrococcales; family Micrococcaceae; genus Arthrobacter; species Arthrobacter sp. SLBN-53. The sequence goes on along the minus strand of NZ_VFNN01000001.1, from coordinate 2,154,712 downwards.
GGATCCAAGGACATCTTCGTCAACATCCTCACCGATACCGGTCTGGTCGGGCGCTATGTCACCGACTGGGCCGGTCCGAACGCGCGGGTCAAGTCCATCAAGCTGCGCCTCGGGGTGCCCTGGTACGCCTACGACACCATCACCTTCAGTGGTGAGGTCACCGAGATCGACGGCGATGTGGTGACCCTGAAAGTGGTGGGCGCCAACAGCCTCGGCAACCATGTCATCGCCACCTCGACGCTCACCCTGGGGGACAAGTGACACCGTCCGGAAAGGCCGGCCTGTCCGGCAAAGCGGCGATCGCCGGTATCGGTGCCACCGATTTCTCCAAGAATTCCGGGCGCAGCGAGCTGCGACTGGCCGCCGAGGCGGTGCTCGACGCGCTCGATGACGCCGGGCTCGCGCCGTCCGATGTCGACGGTCTGGTCACCTTCACGATGGATTCCAACCTGGAGACCGCCGTCGCGCGGTCCACCGGCATCGGGGATCTGAAGTTCTTCAGCCAGATCGGTTATGGCGGCGGTGCGGCTGCGGCCACCGTGCAGCAGGCCGCGCTGGCCGTCGCGACCGGGGTGGCCGAGGTCGTGGTGGCTTACCGGGCCTTCAACGAGCGCTCCGAGTTCCGGTTCGGTCAGGTGATGACGGGATTGACCGTCAATGCCGATTCCCGTGGCGTCGAGTACAGCTGGTCCTACCCGCACGGTCTGAGTACACCCGCCGCGTCGGTGGCCATGATCGCACAGCGGTATATGCACGAATACGGCGCCACCAGTGCCGATTTCGGTGCGGTATCGGTCGCCGATCGCAAACACGCCGCGACCAACCCCAAGGCGCACTTCTACGGCAAGCCGATCACGATCGAGGATCACCAGAACTCCCGCTGGATTGCGGAACCGCTCCGGCTGCTGGACTGCTGCCAGGAGACCGATGGCGGCGTCGCGATCGTGGTCACCACCCCCGAGCGGGCCAAGGACCTCAAGCACCGCCCGGCGGTCATCGAGGCGGCGGCGCAGGGTGCGGGAACCGATCAGTTCACCATGTACTCCTACTACCGCGACGAGCTCGGGCTGCCCGAGATGGGCCTGGTCGGCCGCCAGCTGTGGGAGCAGAGCGGTCTGACGCCCACGGATATCCAGACTGCGATCCTCTACGACCACTTCACCCCGTACACGCTGATCCAGCTCGAGGAGCTCGGCTTCTGCGGTAAGGGCGAGGCCAAGGATTTCATCGCCGGCGGCGCCATCGAGATCGGCGGAAAGCTACCGATCAACACCCATGGCGGCCAGCTCGGCGAGGCCTATATCCACGGGATGAACGGCATCGCCGAAGGTGTGCGTCAGCTGCGGGGCACGTCGGTCAACCAGGTCGACAATGTCGAACATGTGCTGGTCACGGCGGGTACCGGGGTGCCGACATCCGGTCTGATCCTCGGCTGATTTTACTGCACCGCCACCGGTCGGTGGCGCGGTAATCTCGAGGCCATGGGGATCCAGCCTGATGTGAGCCCATACGGGGGGCAAACGGTTACGGGGCCGGCGTGGCCGAATGTCGACGAGAACGCGCTTGCCGCGGCCGCGGCGCAGTACGACGCGCTGGCGGCCAAGATCGGTGGCACCGTGGTGCCCCAGCAGCAGGGTCAGCTGGTGCAGATGGGCTCCGAATGGCAGGGGCCCGCCTCGACGGCCGCCGCGGGCGAGGCCACCTCGATCATCGGCGGGCACGAGTCCAACGCGGCGCAGGCCGCCGCCATCGCCGCCAAGCTGCGCACCATGGAAGCCGCCGTCGTCCAGACCAAGATGATGGCCAATATGGTCGCTCAGCAGACCCAGGCCGCCTGCATGACGATCCAGGCATCCGGGTCGCCCGAGACCCAGGCGCTGGTGCAGAGCCAGATCATGATGGGTCTGTCGCAGAACACCGCGACCGTCACGGCCAACGCCACCTCGATGGCCAACACCATCGGCGCCCCGGCCACCACACCGTCGACCGGTGCGCCCGCCGTCGGTGCCCAGCAGGTGTCCCAGGCCGATCCCAGCCAGGCGATGCAGATGATGGGTCAGATGGCCGGTCTGGTCAGCCAGCTCCCGCAGATGCTCGGCCAGGCCATGGGACAGGTCACCCAGGCGCCGCAGCAGCTCATGCAGACCGTCGGTCAGCCGCTGCAACAGCTGACCTCCATGCTCGGTGGCGGCAGCGGCGGCATGGGCGCAGGCGGTTTCTCGCCGTTCTCGGCTTTTTCCAACCATCCGCTCGCGGGCGGTGCCGGGGCCGGTGCCGGGGCGGGCATGATGCGCGCGGCGTCGTTGCCCGGTGGCGGCGGTGGTTCCGCGCAGACCCCGTTGATGGCGAGTCTGGTCGGTACGCCGCCGGTCTCGGTGGGGCCGTCGGGTGCGAACGCCGGTGCCGGTGCCCTGGGCGGGCTCGCACCGGTGGCCGCCGGTGCCGGGGGCGGGATGGGTGGCGCCCCGATGATGGGTCAGCGCGGCGCAGGCGGCGGTGGTACCAAGCTCGGTCTGGCGATGCCCGAGGCGCTGGAGCACGACCTTGCCGAAGACGATGCCGACGATGATTGGTGACCCGCGATGACCGGAATGTTCAAGCCCGATGAGATCAACTGGAATGCGGCGGCGGTCGAACTGCCGCCGATGCCCATGATCCCGCCCGGCGCCGACGCCATGAGCATGACGATCGCGGCCGTCCTGCCGACATTGGAGGCCCAGTTGACCGCCAACGTGGCGGCGTTGGCCGCCAAGGAGAACACCTTCTCCGGCAAGGTCGAGGCCGCCCAGGCCGCCTACACCACCTCCGATGAAACAGGCGGCCAGTCGGTGGGACAGGTCGGCGGAATGCTCGAGCAGCTGACCGGGCAGCTGGGTCAGTTGGCACAGATGCCGCAGCAGGCCGCCGGCAGCCTCGGCGGCGGTGGCGAAGGCGGTGGCGGCGGCTTCGGCCAGCTGATGCAGCAGGCCATGCAGGCCGCCCAGGGCGCGGTGCAGCAGGGCACCCAGGCCGCGCAGCAGGATCAGGGACAGGGGCCGGGCGGTCCCGCGGGCGGCCCGCCGCCGGGTGTCCCGGGCGCGCCCACCCCGGAGCAGCGCGAGGCCCAACAGAATCAGCGCGACGCCCAGCAGGATGCCCGCGAGAGCCAGCAGAACGAACGGCAGGCCGGCCAGGACGCCCGCGATCATCAGCAGGATCGCCGTGAGGCGCAGCTGGATTCGCGGGAGTCGGCCGCGCCCGGACCCAGCGCCGGCGGATCCGCGGCGGGGCCTGCGCCGATCGCGCCCCACGGCCCCTCGCGGCCGACCACCGGCGGCGAGGATCTGTCCCGGCAGGTCTAGGCCGGGACGAGCTCCACACCCGAGAGCACCACGGTGTTGTCACGGCTCGGCGCGGTCAGCGTTCCGATGAACTTGCCGTCGTGGCGCCAGATGTTGGCCTGCAAGGTTTCGCCCGGGATGACGGTGCCGGCGAACCGGGCACCGTAGCTGGCGACCTGGGACACGTCGGCATCCAAGAAATGGTCGACGATCGCCTTGGCGCCGATACCGTAGGTGCACAGTCCGTGCAGGATGGGCCGGTCGAAGCCGGCCGCCTTGGCGAACGCCGGATCGGAATGCAGGGGATTGCGGTCACCGCACAGTCGGTACAGCAGCGCCTGCTGCGGCAGGATCGGCAACGCGATCTCGGCATCCGGTGCCCGGTCGGGTAATTCGACCGAGGTGGACGGGCCGCGCTCGCCGCCGAAACCACCCTCGCCGCGGGCGAAGATGGAGCGTTTGGTCGTCCACAACACGGTGCCCGAGGCATCGGTCACGGTGGATTCGCTGACGATGACGGCGGCCTTGCCCTTGTCCCAGATCTCGGTGAACCGCTGCTTGGAGAATCCCGTCCCGCTGGTCGGGATGGGGCCGGGCACGGTCACGCCCTCGCTGGCGTGCAGCACCCTGGACAGCTCGATGTCGATGCCGGGGAACTGCACGGTCGGCGCCTGGGTCATGTGGAAGCTGGCCGCGACATTGCCGAAGGTCGGCAGCACCTGCGGGGTGTCATCGGTCAGGTAGCGCAGTTCGCGCTCGTCCATCGGGTCCGAGCCCGCGCCCAGGCCCAGGTGGTACAGCTGGATATCGCTGCTTGTCCAGGAGAACTCGATCGGATCGAGGTCGGCGGCGAGCGCCTTCTCCACATCGATGGGCATATCAGGCCTTTCCAGCAAGATGCAATGCGGCGAGGTAGCCGAACGTCATAGCGGGCCCGATTGTGCCACCCGGGCCGGGATAGGTGTGCCCCATCACCGGCGAGCTGACATTGCCTGCCGCATAGAGGCCTTCGATCACCGAGTTGTCATCGCGCAGCGCACGGCCGTGCACGTCGGTGCGGATGCCGCCCTTGGTGCCAAGGTCGCCGGGCACCATCTTTGCGGCGTAGAACGGACCGTTCTTGATCTCGCCGAGGTTCGGGTTCGGCTTGTTGGTCGGATCACCGTAGTAGCGGTCGTATGCGCTCTCGCCGCGGTGGAAGTCCTCGTCGACGCCGGACCGTGCGAAACCGTTGAACCGTTCGATGGTGGCCGTCAGCGCGTCGGGGGCAAGACCGGTCTTCTCGGCGAGTTCGGCCACGCTGTCGGCCTTGACGATGACGCCCGATTCCATCCACTTCTTCGGGATGCGTTGCCCGGGCTGCAATCCCGCGAAGATGTAGCGATCACGGTACTGCTGGTCGAAGACCATCCAGGCGGGCACGTTCTCGCCAGGCCCGGCACCCTGGCCGTACTGACCGCCGTACATGTGGTGGCAGGCCTCCACATAGGGCATCGATTCGTTCATGAACCGCTTGCCGTTCATGTTGACGATGATCGACCCGGGGGAGTTCCGCTCGGAGAGGGCGAACCACGGGGCCCCCACCAGCGGGACGGTCGGTCCCCACCATGCGTCCTCCATGAGTTCCAGTGCCGCACCCAGCTTTTCGGCCGCCACGATGCCGTCACCGGTGTTGGCCACCGCTCCGACGGTCCACTCGGTGGTGATGGGCTGGCGCTGGTACTTGGTGCGCATCTCCTGGTTGTGCTCGAAGCCACCCGAACCCAGGATCACGCCCTTGCGGGCCCGGATCAGCTTCGGCTCGGCGGACTCGGGGGCTCCCGCCTCGCGAACGTAGATCCCGCGCACCACCCCGTCCTCGATGTACAGGTCGGTCAGCGCGGTGTTCAACAGCACCGGCACCCCGGCCTTCTGCAGGCCGATGCGCAGCGGCGCGATGAGCGCCCGGCCCATACCGACCAGGTTCTTACCGGTGGCGTTGGCCCACACCGACCGCACACCCACCTTGATGCTGCGCAGCACGCCGCGCGGGTGACGCTTGAGCTGGTTGAGTCGGACATAGTCCTGTTGCAGCACCACCATGTTCAGCGGCACCTTGCCGTACGGCGGTTCGAGGCCCTTCTCGTCGGGACCGAGCTTCTTGGCATTGAACGGCTTGGGCTCGACCGAGCGGCCGGTGGCCTTACCGCCCGGCGTCTCCGGGTAGTAGTCGGAGTAGCCGGGAACCCAGCACAGCTTCAGCGGCGAATTCTTCAGCACGAACGACAACATCTCCGGACTGCGGTCCAGGTAGGTGTCGATCTTCTCGGCGGGCACGACGTCGCCGATGATGGCGTGCAGGTATTTGCGTGCCTCGGCGGGGGTGTCCTTGACCCCGTCACGCTGCAGAACCTCGTTGTTCGGAATCCACACGCCGCCGCCGGATCGCGCCGTGGAACCGCCATAGTGCGGAGCCTTCTCAACGACTACTGTCGAGAGTCCCTGGTGAGCGGCGGTGAGGGCGGCGACCATGCCGGCAGCGCCGCTCCCTACCACCACTACGTCAAAGACACTGTAGTCCTGTTCAGTCATGTAGAACACGTTATAGAATTGCAGTGCCTTTCGACAACAGGCCCACAACTGTGCCGGTCGAGGGCCTGATGAGATTACGAGGGGAATTCACCAACATGCTCAGTGTCGAGGTCCGCGACGAGCTTGCTGCCGACTTGGCCGAGGCGGAGCGCAGTCGGGTGCCGACCACTCCGTTGACGGATCGGTATCCCGATATCGATGTGGTGGATGCCTACGAAATCCAGTTGATCAACATCCGGCAGCGGGTGGCCGAGGGTGCGCGGGTGATCGGGCACAAGGTGGGTCTGTCGTCGGAGGCGATGCAGAAGATGATGGGGGTGGATGAGCCCGATTACGGTCATCTGCTCGCTGATATGGAGGTGTTCGAGGACAAACCGGTTGCGGCGGGCCGGTTTCTGTATCCGCGGGTGGAGGTCGAGGTGGGGTTCATCCTGGCCGATGATCTGCCCGGCGCGGGGTGTACCGAGGATGATGTGCTGGCCGCGACGGCGGCGTTCGCGCCGTCGATCGAGTTGATCGATACCCGGATCACCGACTGGAAGATCAAGTTGTGCGACACGATCGCCGATAATGCGTCGTCTGCGGGGTGGGTGTTGGGACCGGAACGGGTGTCGCCCAAGGACATCGATATCAAAGCCATCAATGCTGTCTTGACACGCAATGGTGAGGTGGTGGCCGAGGGTCGCAGTGATGCGGTGTTGGGTAATCCGGTGACTTCGGTGGCGTGGTTGGCGCGCAAGGTCGATCAGTTCGGGGTGCGTCTGCGTGCGGGGGACATCGTGTTGCCGGGTGCGTGTATGCGGGCGATAGATGCTCGTCCCGGTGACGATTTCGTAGCGGATTTCGACGGGCTGGGTTCGGTCCGTCTTTCTTTCGAATAGGAGCCGCATATGGCTGAGAAGTTGAGTGTTGCGATTGTGGGGTCGGGCAATATCAGCACCGACCTGTTGTACAAGTTGTTGCGGTCGGACTGGTTGGAGCCGCGCTGGATGATCGGGATCGATCCGGCGTCGGAGGGGTTGGCGCGTGCCCGCAAGCTTGGTCTGGAGACTTCCCATGAGGGGGTGGACTGGTTGTTGGGCCAGTCCGAGAAGCCCGATGTGGTGTTCGAGGCGACCAGCGCGTATGTGCATCGTGATGCCGCACCGCGGTATGAGGCGGCCGGTATCACCGCGATCGATCTGACTCCGGCGGCGGTGGGGCCGGGGGTGATTCCGCCGGCGAATCTGCGGGTGCATCTGGGTGCGCCGAATGTGAACATGGTGACCTGTGGTGGGCAGGCGACCATTCCGATGGTGTACGCGGTGTCGCGTGTGGTGGATGTGCCGTATGCCGAGATCGTGGCGTCGGTGTCGAGCGCGTCGGCGGGGCCGGGGACGCGCGCGAATATCGATGAGTTCACCAAGACCACCAGTGCCGGTGTGCAGCACATCGGTGGGGCGGCGCGCGGTAAGGCGATCATCATTTTGAATCCGGCGGATCCGCCGATGATCATGCGCGACACCATTTTTTGTGCCATCCCTGAGGATGCCGATCACGCGGCTATCACCGCCTCGATCAAGGAGGTCGCCGCCGAGGTGCAGACCTATGTGCCCGGATACCGGTTGCTCAATGAGCCGCAGTTCGATGAGCCGTCGGTGGTCAATGGTGGCCAGCATGTGGTGACCATCTTCGTCGAGGTCGAGGGGGCCGGGGATTATCTGCCGCCCTATGCCGGGAATTTGGACATCATGACCGCGGCGGCGACCAAGGTCGGCGAGGAGATCGCCAAGGAACGCAGCGCAGCGGGAGCAGGAGTGCAGGCATGAGTTGCCCTGTGTCAAGCCGCCCTGGGTTGATCTTGGTTGATCAGCTTTTGGAGGGCCCTGTGTTGGGTGGGATCGTAGGCGACTTCGTCGTGCCAGCAGTGCCAGATGATGTAGAGCCAGGCGCGGGCGAGGATGCGCACGGCGTGGGGGTGGTCGTGTCCGCGGGCTCGGGCGCGGTTGTAGAGATCGGCCGCCCAGGGGTTGGCTCGACGACTGTCGCCGGCGAAGTCGCATACGGCGTCGCGGAGCTGTTTGTCTGCAGCCCAGCGGAATCCGACGTGTTTGACTTTCCCGGATTGGCGGGTGGAGGGGGCGACTCCGGCCAGGCACGCCAGCGATTCGGGTGTGGGGAACCGTGCGCGGCAGTCGCCGATTTCGGCGAGCAGTCGGGCGGCACGGAAGGTGCCCGAGCGTGGCAGGCTGGTGAAGATATGAGTATCGGCGTGAGCGTCGAGTTGCTCGGCGATGCTCTGGTCGAGGGTTTTGATCTGGGCGCTCACAGTGCTCAACACCTCGACGAAGGTCGCGGTGATGGTGGCACCGTCGATACCGGCGGCACCGCGAGGCGCGGCGGTGAGTCGTCGGTGCAGTTCACTGGCGTGGGTGCGGCCGCTGTAGCCGACGCTGGCCAGCCAGTTGGCCATCCGGGTGACCGAGAGCCAATCGGCGCGGTCCTGGCAGTCAAAGCGGGCCAAAAAGGCCAGGCTGATCGGCGAGTCGATATCGGCGAACAGCCCGACCGCGCCGGGAAAGACGATCATCAGATGAGCCCGCAGCTGGTTGGCGATCGCCACGCGGTGAGCGACCAGATTTTTACGGGCTCGGCAGGTCTGGCGCAGGGCCACCGTGGCCGGGCTGTCGGGCTGCAGGGGCCGCAGCCGGGTCCGGTCGGTGCGCAAGGTGTCGGCCAGGACGAACGCGTCGAAGCGGTCATCTTTGTTGCCGGCCGATCCGTAGCGCCCGCGCAGGTTCTTGAGTTGGTTGGGGCTGATCACCACGACGGTGATCCCAGCGTCGAGCAGGGCGTGTACGACCGGACCGTCGGGGCGTTCGATGGCGACTTCGCTGACACCGGCGCGTTGCAGTGTGGTGAGCAGATCTCGCAGCCCAACGGCGTTGTGACCGATCGTTTTGCGGGTGATCTCGCGGCCTTTGGCATCGACGATCGAGACCGCGTGATCATCGCAGGCCCAGTCGATTCCACACGTGAGCCCATTGGCGGGTTCCGTTGGCAGGGTATTTCGGGCAGACTTCATGACAGCCTCCTCGCTGCTAAGCCCAGTGGGGAGGCACCCTTATGTGCAGGTTCCGGGGCACGACTGCCGGTTCGCTCACTGAGCGGCGCTCGGTGGCGCATAGCCCTGTCGACGGTCAACGCGCCCCGGGTAACCACTGACCTCCGCAGAACTCATGCTGGACATCAACAGCGTCGAGCGAGCAGGGCGATAGATCAGCGGCACCTCGGGTGCATCGGCAATCCATCCAAGATCACCGACACAAGGATGGTGCACCAGTGAGCGGCACAGGCGAGATTTTCTTCAACCCGGTGTGGGATGTCCGGATGACCGACACGTCGTTGCGTGATGGGTCTCATCACAAGCGTCACCAGTTCACCGCCGATGAGGTGCGCTCGATCGTCGCGGCGCTGGATACTGCGGGGGTGCCGGTCATCGAGGTCACCCACGGCGACGGACTGGGTGGGTCGAGCTTCAACTACGGGTTCTCCAAAACCCCTGAGCAGGAGTTGATCAAGCTCGCGGCCGAGACCGCCAAAGAGGCGAAGATCGCGTTTTTGATGTTGCCGGGCGTGGGCACCAAGGAAGACATCATCCAGGCCCAGAACAACGGTGGGGAGATCTGCCGCATCGCCACGCACTGCACCGAGGCCGATGTGTCGATCCAGCATTTCGGGTTGGCCCGTGAACTCGGTTTGGAGACCGTGGGCTTTTTGATGATGTCTCATACGATTTCCCCGGAGAAGTTGGCCGCTCAGGCCCGGATCATGGCCGATGCGGGGTGCCAGTGTGTGTATGTGGTGGATTCGGCGGGGGCGTTGGTGCTCGATCAGGTTGCTGATCGGGTGGCCGCGTTGGTCGCTGAGCTCGGTGATGACGCCCAGGTGGGTTTTCATGGTCATGAGAATCTCGGGTTGGGTGTCGCGAACTCCATCGAGGCGGTGCGCGCGGGTGCCAAGCAGATCGACGGGTCGTGTCGGCGGTTCGGTGCCGGTGCGGGTAACGCGCCGGTGGAGGCGATGATCGGGGTGTTCGACAAGATCGGTGTCAAGACCGGGATTGATTTCTTCGAGATCGCCGATGCCGCTGAAGAGGTCGTGGCCCCGGCGATGCCCGCGGAATGCCTGCTGGATCGCAACGCGTTGATCATGGGTTACTCGGGGGTGTATTCCAGTTTCCTCAAGCACGCGATCCGCCAGTCCGAGCGTTACGGCGTACCCGCGCACCAACTACTGCACCGCGCCGGTCAACGCAAACTCATCGGCGGCCAAGAAGACCAACTCATCGACATCGCCCTGGAAATCAAACGCGAACAGGAAGCCCAGAACGCCTGATGTGAATCACCGTCCGGAACCGGCCGCGCGTACACGGGCAGCGTGCGGCCGCTCTGGAGAAAAGTCGACGTGATCGAGGTGATCAGCGCTCCAGTGCACGGGCGCAGGCAGCCAGGATCGCCTCGAAGTTCCACGGCAGCAACCGTGCGGTAATGACATTCAATGCCGCGCCGCCGGCGCGCAACGGATGAGAGTAGCTGCTGACCCAGTCGACGTGGGTACCCCCGGTTGCCGCCGACAGGGTCACTGTCCCGCCCTCGTGACCGAATGCCGGAAACGAGCGCACTATGAGATACGAGTAGCGGTGCGGGCGATCGTATTCGGTGATCTGTTCCCGTAGCCACACTCCCGTGCCGACCGCTTCCCGCACGGCACCGGCCCCGGGTTCCACGGAATCCGCGGCCCAACCGGCACGCAGGATCATCGGGGCGGTCACCAGGTTGGCCGGGTCGGCAATCCAGTCGAACACCGGTTCCGGCATTGCCGCGATGACCCGTTCGACATGCAGTCGCACCATATGTCCCCCTCCTGACGGGAGACTACTCCGGCGGCGCGTATCCCGGCTTGCTCATCAGCTCGCGCAACCCGGCGTCGATGAAGTCGGTGTCCACATCGTTGGCGCCACCGCCGGCGAAATGCCCCCAGATTCCTGGGATGACCCTGACCTCACCGTCGGGTATGAACTGACTGGCCCACTGCTCGTCTTCGGGCGGGAAGTACAGATCCTTCTCGGCGGGCATGGCCAACAGCGGGCACTTGATCGAAGCCAGCGCCTTCTGCACGTCACCATCGAAACCCGGTGTGTTCCCGACATTTCCGCTGTGCCACGTGCCGATCATCGCGATCAGGTTGTTCGGGTCGCGGCCGTCGCGGAAGAAGCCCTCCCAGAATCCGTAGAGGAAATCGTCGAATGAGGTGTAGCCGAGTTCGCGCCACGTCTCTCGCCAATAGAAGGCCTGTGAGTAACCCCAGCCGGAGTACACCCTGGCGAAGGCCCGCAGGCCCTTGATCGGAGGCCGGGCCGGGTCGTAGTCGCCTTCGGCGAACGCCGCATCGGCCGTCAACGCGGCCACCAATGACTCCAGGAACACCTTGTTGTGCGGGGCGGTGATGCTGGACCCGCAGAACGGTGCAGCGCGCGCCACCATCTCCGGATGGCTCACGGCCCACTGATAGGTCTGACCGGCACCCATCGACCATCCGGTCACCAGGGAGATCGAACCGATACCGAATTTCTCTGTGACCAAACGATACTGGGCTTCCACCTGGTCATGGAACGTCACCGCCGGGAAACGGGGTCCGTCATGGGGCGCCGGCGTGTTCGACGGTGATGACGACAGACCGTTGCCAAGCATGTTCGGGACGATGATGAATGCGGTCGCAGGGTCAAGGACGCGGCCGGGTCCGATGAGCCATTCGTTGTCGGTGTGCCAACCCGAATACCACGTCGGATAGACGATCACGTTGGACTTGTCGGCGTTGAGCGTGCCGTAGGTCTTGTAGGCGAGCCGGGCATCGCGCAGCGTGAAACCGTTCTGCAGGGTGAAGTCCCCGAGATCGAAGTATTCGGCGTCGGTAGGTGCGGGCATCAGTTGCTCACCGCGCACTGCCCGCGGTCGATCTGCTGCGGTGGCGTGCTGGACGGGCGCACATCGATATCGAAGATGGCGGTCGGAATATACAGCGTGGCACATGAATTGGGGACATCGACGACGCCGGACATCCTGCCCTCCACCGGCGCGGCACCCAGGATCAGGTAGGCCTGCTCCTTGGTCCAACCGAATTTCGACAGGTACTCGATGGCGTTGAGGCAAGCATTCTGGTACGCCAGCGTGGTGTCGAGGTAGTGCTGGGTGCCGTTGCGGTCTACCGAGAATCCGACGAAGGTGAGGAACTCCGAGTAACGCGGTTCCACGATCCCCGGCATGAAGATCGGATTGGTGGTGACACCGTAGGTCTCCATCCCGCCCTTGATGATCTCCACGCGTAGATCAATATAGCCGCCCATCTCGATTGCGCCACAAAAGGTTATCTCGCCGTCGCCTTGAGAGAAGTGCAGGTCGCCCAGCGACAGATTGGCGCCGTCCACGAACACCGGATAGAAGATCCGGCTGCCCTTGGAGAGGTTCTTGATGTCCTGGTTGCCACCGTTCTCCCGCGGCGGGGCCGTGCGGGCCGCCTCGGCCGCGGCACGCTCATAGTCGGCTCCGGTGAGGCTGCCCAGCACCGCATTGGCCGGCAGCGGCGGCAGCGCGAGTGGCGGCACGCGGTCGGGATCGGTGGCGATGAGCTGGGCTTCGCGGTGATTCCATTTTGCCAACAGGTCCGCACTGGGCGCGGTGCCCATCAGGCCGGGATGGATCAGGCCGGTGAACTCCACTCCCGGCACATGCCTACTGGTGGCCTTCTGGCCGGTGAAATCCCAGATCGCCTTGTAGGCGTCGGGGAACCAATCGGTGAGGAATCCGCCACCGTTGTCCTTGGCGAAGATCCCGGTGTAACCCCACCCCTGGCCGGCAACCGGTCCGGTCTGCTGGGGTACCGGACCGACATCGAGAATGTCGACGACCAGTAGATCGCCGGGTTGGGCGCCCTCGACGGCGAACGGGCCGGACAGCTGGTGGACCATGGTGAGGTCGCAGTCACGGATGTCATTGGCGTCATCGGAGTTGACGATGGTCCCGTCGAACCATTCCTTGGACTCCACCCGGAAGCTGTCGCCGGACTTCACCGTGGCCACGGCCGGGATGTCCGGGTGCCAGCGGTTGTGCCCGACCAGCTGCTGCTCGCGAAACGGCTTGCTCTGGTCGACGGGAAAGATCACTTCGGGCATGTGTGCCTCCTCGATTGACGGAAAACGTTCTGATACAAGGCGTTACGGTTTGGGTAGCATCCGGTGGCGGGGATCTGCGTACCGTAGGCGTGCCGGATCGGACGGACCTGAGGATCTGCGGACGACGCCGGGGTTGGCCTGGGACTGCGCATGCAGGTCCAGCGCGCGGGTGCCGGCCGGGTTCGAACGCACCATCGCGCCACCGCCATAGAGGCGATTGCTTGCCGCGCAACACTTTTCGCATTCGACGCTGGCCGGTGCGGTCCCGATGGGGAAGGTCATGTCGAATGGCCCGTCGTCCGGGCAGCGATAGCGATAGCGTGGCACGGAAACCCTGTTCGTCAAATGTTCCCATCTGGGAATAATGTCGAACCTACACCGGCGGGACGCTCCGTCAAGGGCAAACCGGCGCATCTGCAGCGTCGGCCGGGATTGTTCACACGATCGTCATGGCTGCGGCAGTTCAGCCGGTGGCCGCGGGCCGTGCGCTTTACAATGACGCAATACGCACGTCCTAGATTGGCGTGGGGTCGCCGTCCCGAAGGAAAACCATTGGGGTGATTGCCGACTCTGCGGTTCGGAGGAGTTCGGCACCATGCGACGACGACCGCAGCGTGGTTCGGCGGCGGTCCTGCGCCGAGACGGTGCGATACACCGCGCCGAGTTCGACAAGTGCGTCGACGATGCGTGTCGCCGAGGTGGACGGGATGGCGAGTGCGTCGACGATATCGGACATCGAGCAGCCGGGATCGTGGTGGATGACGTGCAGCGCCCGCCAGCGATCGACGGTCAGATCGGTCCCGGCGAGCGCGCCGTCGATGCTCGCGGCGACGACGGCGGCGCGCCGCAGCAACGCGAGGGCCTCGACGAGATCGTCCATGACATGCCTTCCCGATCAGGACTTCACAGCATGCCAGATCCGTTCGCCAGGACGGAACAACATCGGCGCTCCCGTTCGGAGTTCCGGGTGGCGCTGGCGCTGCCGCGTCGTGGGCCGGCCGGCATCTTCGGGCTCGAGTGTCGGGCCGCCGCCGAACTCGCCGCCGCCGAGATCGACGCCGCGGGTGGGGTGGCCGGCCGCCCGGTGCAGTTCGTGCATGTGGACGCCGGTGGCGATCCCGCCGGGGTCGCCAGTCGGATCAGGGAGCTCGTGGACTCCGGCGCCGTCGATGCCGTCACCGGCTGGCATCTGTCCAACGCCAGGCAGGCGATCGCCCGCGAGGTCGGTGGCCGCGTCCCCTACGTGTACGCCGCGGCCTATGAAGGTGGTGAACGCAGTGACGGAGTGCTGTGCAGCGGGGAGGTCCCGGGCGATCAGATCATCGCCTCGCTGCACTGGCTGCGCACCGAACTGCGGTTGCGTCGGTGGTTCATCGTCGGCAACGACTACGTATGGCCACGAGGATCGGCGCGGGCGACCCGGGCCGGCTTGGACGGTACCGACATCTCGATCCTGGGCGAGCGGTTCCTGCCACTGGGCGTCGATGATCCGTCCGCGTGGGACCGGGTGCTCGCCGATATCGTCGCCGCCGGCGCCGACGGTGTCATCACACTGCTGGTCGGCTCCGACGCGGTGCGCTTCAACCGGGCGTTCGCCGCGGCGGGCCTGGATGCCACCGTCACCCGGTTCAGCCCGTTCACCGACGAGACGGTGGTACTGGCCAGTGGCAGCGACGCGACCGGGAACCTGTTCATATCGGCGGGCTGGTTCGCCGGCCTGGCTTCGGCCGCCGCCGCCGAGTTCAGTGCCGGATTCAGCCGCGCCTTCGATCTGATCAACGGCACCGGCCCGATCGGGGAGCCCGCGGCACCGGCGCCCGGCACGATGGCCGAGACGACCTACTCGGGAGTGCACCTGCTGGCCGGTATCGCGACGACATCGGTGCCCACGGTCGCCGACGCCCGCCGGGCCTTCGACGGGTGGGGCTGGGATTCCCCGCACGGTCCTGTCGATCTGCACCGTGGAGCTGCCCGGCACCCGGTGCATCTGGCCGTGGCGCGCGGTGTCGACCTGGACGTCATCGCCAGGGTGCGCTGAGCGGGCACGTCATACCCGGTTGGCACGATGGACCAATGACCACCCGCACCGACGCGCAGGCCATCCTCGAACAGCTGGCCGGGCCGCAGGCCGTCCTGCGCGATGACCAGTGGACGGCCATCGAGGCACTCGTCGTCCACCGCCGACGCGCGCTGGTGGTGCAGCGCACCGGGTGGGGCAAATCGGCGGTGTACTTCATCGCCGCCAAACTCCTGCGTGCCGCGGGCCGTGGGCCGACGGTGATCGTGTCCCCGCTGCTGGCCTTGATGCGCAACCAGGTCGAGGCCGCGCGCAAAGCGGGGGTGCAGGCGGCCACCATCAACTCCAGCAACGTCACCGAATGGGAGGACGTGCACACCAGGGTGCGGGCCGGTGAACTCGACGTGCTGCTGGTCAGTCCGGAGCGGTTGAACAACCCGGACTTCCGTGACGCGGTGCTGCCCGCGCTGGCCGCCGACGCGGGTCTGGTGGTCGTCGACGAGGCGCACTGTGTGTCCGACTGGGGGCATGATTTCCGGCCCGACTACCGGCGCATCCGCACCCTCGTTGCCGAGTTGGGCACCGATATCCCGGTGCTGGCCACCACGGCGACCGCCAACGACCGCGTCGTGGAGGATGTCGCCACCCAGCTGGGTGTCGGCGGCTCCGGGGACGGCACCCTGGTCCTGCGCGGTGGGTTGGACCGAGAATCGCTGCGGCTGTCGGTGGTACAGGCGGGCGGACCGGCGCAACGTGCGGCGTGGTTGGCCGCGCATCTGGATTCCCTGCCGGGTTCGGGCATCGTGTACACGCTGACGGTGGCCCAGGCACACGATATCGCCGCCCTGCTGCGCGAGCACGGCCACACCGTGGCCGCCTATACCGGCGGTACCGAGGCCTCCGAGCGCGAGCAGTTGGAGGCCGACCTGCTGGGCAATCGGGTCAAGGCATTGATCGCCACCTCGGCGCTGGGGATGGGTTTCGACAAACCCGACCTGGGGTTCGTGGTGCACCTCGGTGCGCCGTCCTCGCCGATCGCCTACTACCAGCAGGTCGGGCGCGCCGGCAGATCGACCGACAGCGCCGAGGTGATCCTGCTGCCGGGCCGCGAGGATGTCGACGTGTGGCGCTACTTCGCCTCGGTCGCCTTTCCGTCGGAACCCTTGGTGCGCAAGGTGATCGGTGCACTTGAACCTGATCGGGCGTTGTCCACCGCGGCGCTGGAGCCGCTGGTGGACCTCAACAGGTCGCGGTTGGAGATGGTGCTCAAGGTCCTCGACGTCGACGGGGCGGTGCGCCGGGTGAAGGGTGGCTGGATCGGCACCGGGCAACCCTGGTCCTACGACGAGCCCCGATACGCGCGCCTCGACGAGGCACGCAAACGAGAACAACAGGCCATGCTTGACTACCAGCGCACCACCGACTGTCGAATGGTGTTCCTGCGCAAGCAACTCGATGATCCGGAGCTCGGTCCGCAGGCGTGCGGGCGGTGTGACAATTGCGTCGGCCCGCGGTATCGGTCCGAGGTCGACGCGGAGTCGGTGGAGGCGACCCGCGCGCGGCTGATGCGTCCCGGCGTCGAGATCGCTCCACGCAAACAGTGGCCCACCGGCATGAGCCGGATCGGGGTGGATCTGTCCGGACGGATCGGGGACGGGCCGTCGGCGGGCCGGGTGATCGGCAGGCTGACCGATCTGGGATGGGGTGCCCGGCTGCGCACGCTGCTCGACGAACCGGATGCCGAGGCGCCCGATGCCGTGATCACCGCGGCCATCGAGGTGCTCAAGGCGTGGGACTGGGCGCGGCGGCCGACTGCGGTACTCGCCGTCGATTCGGTGCGTCACCCGGTCTTGATCCGCAGCATCGCGACCCGGTTGGCTGCGGTCGGGAAGCTGAAAGACCTGGGTGTCCTGACTTATTCGCCCGAACACCGACCGGTGATCGCCGCCAACTCGGCCTATCGGGTTGCCGCTCTGCGCGATGCCTGGGAGTTGCCGGCAGGTGTTGCGGGCGAGACCGTGCTGCTGGTCGACGATATGACCGATACCGGGTGGACGATGACGATGGCCGCGTTGACCGTCCGGGCCGCAGGTGCGGTCGACGTGCTGCCGTTCGCGCTGGCGGCGGTGAGCTAGAACCCGGGCTTGACGCCGCCGAGGGACGAGGTGACCGCGTCGGCGGTCGCCATCAGCGCGTGCGCGCGTGCCGCGATATCGGCGTCGGTCAATGCCGCGCCGATCTGCATCGTCGCCACCATCACCTGGCGGCGGTGGTGATCGAACACGGGCGCGGCGATGACACTGATGTCGTGACGCGTCTCGGGATCGTCGGTGCCCGGCAGGTAGACGCGCTCACCGATATCGGAGACCAATTCCCCGAGCAGTGCTCGCAGTTCGTCGGGCAGCGTGTTCGACATGCCCGCCATCAGCGCATACAGCCGCCGGCCGCCCGGGGTGAGCCGCTCCACCAGATATCCGCAGGCGCGGCAGGCGGTGATGACCCGCTCGAACCGATCACTGTCGGTGTGCAACGGAATCGTGGGTTCCTTGGCGAGCCAGTCGCGGACCGCCCCGTCGTCCCAGAGGACGAACATCAGCCCGACCGGCGGCGCGAACGGATAGCTCTGCCCGACTCGCACCGTGCTGGGTGCGCCCGGGGGCGAGACGAGTTCGAGCAGCGTGATGCGGTCGTCGACGACACCGGACAGGGCCGCGGTGGCACCGAATGCATCCGATAGCGAGCGCAACTCGGCCTGCGCCGCAGGGCTCACCCGCAGGGCCTGTTGCGCGGTGTGCCCCAGCGTGATCAGGGCGGGCCCGAGCCCGTAGGTCTTGTCCCGAGTGCCTTCGCCCGCCTGGCGCACGAGGTAGCCCGACTCGGTCAGGCTGGTCAGGATGCCCAGGCAGGTGGGCTTGCTGAGGTTGACCCGGCGGGCCAGTTCGGAGAGCCCGAAGCGGTCGTGCGGGTGTGCGGCCAGGAAGTTCAGCACCGCGACCACCCGTTCGGTGGGCGGGGACGCGCGGCCGGTCGCCTGGTCTGGCACCGCACCTCCCGACGTTGACGTGAACTAGAACGCGTTCTAGTCTCAGGTCGGAAACTCTACCACGACGGTCCAATATTGGAACGAAAGGTGATGCCCGGATGTATTCGCAGCCGCTGGCCGATGCCATCGCCGAGGCCGAACGCCTCGTCACGGAAGCCCCCTTCATCGAGTCCGAAGCCGATCTGCTGGAAGGCCTGCAGTATCTGGCGGGATGCATCGCGGCGTGCACGCATGTGGCGTTCGATTACGACCGCGAGCATCCGTTCCTGCACAGCGGAACCGGTCCGTTCACCAAGATGGGTCTGGACAACCCGGACACCATGTACTTCGGCACCCGCGTGCAACCAGGCCACGAGTACGTCGTGACCGGGCGTCGCGGCACCACCACCGACGTCAGCTTCCAGCTCATCGGCGGTGAGTACACCGACGAGGCGGTGCCCGACAGTGAGACCGCGTTCGACGACCGCAAGCTCGACATCGCCGCCGACGGCACTTTCGAATGGCGCTTCACCCCGGACAAGCCCGCCCAGTTGGTCATCCGCGAGGTCTACAACGATTGGTCGGCCCAGCGCGGCGCCTTCGCCATCGCCCGTACCGACACCGCGGGTACTGCGCCGGAGCCGCTGTCCAAGGAACTGATCGAGAAGAGATTCAGCGTCGCGGGAAAGCAGTTGGTACAGCGGGTGAAGACCTGGCTGCAGTTCCCCAAGTGGTTCTATGACAACCTGCCGGTCAACACGCTGACCGCGCCGCGGCTGACACCGGGCGGGCTGGCCACCCAGTACTCCTCGGTCGGGCATTACGACATCACGGGTGAGCAGGCGATCGTCATCACCCTGCCGGTGACCGATGCGCCCTACCTCGGGTTCCAGTTGGGCAGCCTGTGGTACATCTCGCTGGATTACATCAATCACCAGACCTCGCTCAATGGCACTCAGGCACAGGCGGACCCGGACGGCAAGATCCGCATCGTGGTGTCCGAGGGCAACCCGGGCGTGACGAACTGGTGTGAGACGCTCGGCCACCGCAAGGGTTACCTGCAGTTCCGCTGGCAGCGGGTCTCGCGGGAACTGACCGAGGCCGACGGCCCGACGATGCAGATCGTCGACCTGGATGCCGTGCCGGCGGCATTGCCCTATTACGAATCGAACAAGATCTCAAAGGATGATTGGCGGGCGCGGATCGCGCTGCGCCAGAAGCTGATCGGCGAAAGAATGGTGGGTTGAGCATGGCCGCGACCGTGGGTGGACTCCTGAAGGATCGAGTTGTCGTCATCAGTGGTGTGGGCCCGGCGCTGGGCACCACGCTGGCGCGTCGATGTGCCGAGGAGGGTGCCGATGTGATCCTGGCCGCCCGCACCGTGGAACGTCTGGAGGACGTCGCAAACCAGGTGCGCGCGCTCGGCCGTCGGGCGTTGGCCGTCGGCACGGACATCACCGACGATGCGCAGGTGGCCAACCTGGTGTCGACCTCGATGTCGGAGTTCGGCAAGGTCGATGTCCTGATCAACAATGCCTTCCGGGTTCCGTCGATGAAACCGTTCGCCAAGACCAGCTTCGAGCACATCCGCGAGACCGTCGAGCTCACCGTGCTCGGCGCACTGCGACTCATCCAGGGTTTCACCCCCGCGCTGACCGAGTCCAAGGGGTCGGTGGTCAATGTCAACTCGATGGTCGTCCGGCACTCCGATCCCAAGCAGGGCGCCTACAAGCTGGCCAAGTCGGCGTTGCTGGCCATGTCGCAGTCGCTGGCCAGCGAGCTCGGTGAGGCCGGGATCAGGGTGAATTCGGTTCTGCCAGGGTATATCTGGGGTGGAACGCTGCAGAGCTACTTCGAGCATCAGGCGGGCAAGTACGGCACCACGGTTGACGAGATCTACAAGGCCGCCGCCGCCAACAGCGATCTGAAGAAACTGCCGACCGAGGACGAGGTGGCCTCGGCGATTCTGTTCATGGCCAGCGATCTGTCCAGTGGTATCACCGGGCAGACTCTGGATGTCAACTGCGGGGAGTACAAGTTCTGATGGAGCACTCGATATGACACGCACCGACGTGGGAACCGTCGAAGATCTGCACGCATCGGCGACCAAGGCCTGTGGGCTCGACGATTTCGGTGATGACAGCGACAACTACAAGGAGGCGCTCGCCGTCCTTTTGGACGCGTATCAGCGCGATGCCGATCTCACCGAATTCGGCAGCAAGATGCAGCGCTTCTTCGTCAGGAATGCACTGGTGGCCCGGCTGGTGTCGGAGGCGGCGTTCAAGCAGTACCCCCAGCATGCCGATGTGCCGATCGAGCGACCGATCTTCGTGACCGGACTTCCGCGCACCGGAACCACCGTCATCCACCGACTGCTCACCGCCGATCCGCGGCATCAGGGCCTCGAGCTGTGGCTGGCCGAGTTCCCGCAGCCGCGTCCACCGCGCGAAACCTGGTCGGAGAATCCGATCTTCGCCCAGCTCGATGCGCAGTTCACCAAGGCGCACGAGGAGAACCCGGACTACACCGGCCTGCACTACATGACCGCCGACGAGGTCGAAGAATGCTGGCAGCTGCTGCGTCAATCGCTGCATTCGGTGTCCTATGAGACGCTGGCGCACATCCCCACCTATTCGCGTTGGCTGGCCCAGCAGGACTGGACCAAGTCCTATCAGCGGCATCGCAAGAACCTGCAGTTGATCGGCCTCAACGAGTCCGAAAAGCGCTGGGTGCTCAAGAATCCGAGCCACCTGTTCGCCCTCGACGCGCTCTTCGCGACCTACCCCGATGCGCTGGTGGTGCAATGCCACCGGCCGGCCGAGACGATCATGGCCTCGATGTGCTCACTGGCCCAGCACACCACCGAGGGCTGGTCGAACAGCTTCTCCGGCAAGGTCATCGGCGAGGACTCCTTGGAGACCTGGTCCCGTGGGCTGGAACTGTTCAACGCCGAACGGGCCAAACATGATCCGGCGCAGTTCTGCGATGTCGACTATTTCGAGTTCATCAAGGATCCGGTCGCCGCGGTGGAGGGGATCTACCGCACGTTCGGGATCGAGTTCACCGATGCGGCGCGCCAGGCCATCGCCGACAGTCACGAGGAGAGCAAGAAGGGCCCGCGGGCACCCAAGCACACCTACTCGCTCAGCGATTACGGGTTGACCGACGAGCAGGTCAAGGAGCGCTTCAAGGGACTGTGATTTCGGTGAGGATACGTACGCCGTGCGCACGTATCCTCACCGAAATCGCGAGAGAGAACCTAGCCGTCGCCGGGGGAGGGGGCGCTGGAGAATTCCTCCAGGCAGCCCTCGGCGATGGCGTGCTTGATGCTGTCGGTGAGCCGGTGGCACGAGCGCGCCCGTGCCGGATCGCCACCGGACGCGCGGATCTCGTCGAAGACCGCGCAGCGCTTGGTCGCCGTCGAATTCCACTGCACCGACGTGTGTTCGGTGCCCAGCTTCTTGACCTGCACGGTGGCATGACAGTATCGGCAGTCCACCGAGGCCAACCCGGAGGTCAGATACCGCTGCTTGTCCCGCTCGGTGGCTTCGTGCACCGCCGCCGCCCGGAGCGGATCGGAACTGAAATCCGGTGCCTTGGACCAGTTCCCGGTACTCGGCCGGGGGGCCGGGTGGTCCCCGACGTGGCTGACGTCGTGGTCGTCCTCGTCATCGTGTCCGCCGTGCAGGAGCAGCATGGAGCGGGCCAGATCATCGACATCTGGTGTTCCGGCCCGCTCGTCATGCGTGGTCATCAGCTCGGCTGCGCCGGCTCTTTTTGCGGCTCAGCCTGTTCGGCGGCATCGCGCTCGGCGGCGTCCTGCTGCAGCTTCAGGTTTTCCTCGACCTCGACATGCCACTTCTCGTTGGCGATGGTGGTGTCGACCTCCATCTCGAAGCGGTCGGTCATATCGGGGGTCACGTCGGCGACGTCGACGTAGAACTGCTGATACCAGCGGCGCATCTGATAGACGGCGCCGTCCTCCTCGACCAGCAGCGGGTTGTCGATCCGGGTCTTGTGCTTCCAGATCTCGACGTCCTGCAGGAACCCCTTGGAGACGCCCTCGGTGAAGACGCGGGCCAGTTTGTCGGTGGTCTTCTCATCGAGCCCCTTGGGCTTTTCGACGATGACGCCCCATTGCAGCACGAAGGAGTTCTGGCTGACCGGGTAGTGGCAGTTGATCAGGATCGACTCGGCCTTGAACCCGCCGTAGTTGTTGTGCAGCCAGTTGATCATGAACGACGGACCGAAATAGGACGCCTCGGAATCCAGATGCGCCTCACCGTAGGTGGTGCCCAGGTCGTTGACGTCGGGACGGCCGACGTTGTGCAGGTACTGGCTGGCGATGTGGCCCTCGAAGACGTTCTTGAAGTACGTCGGCAACCCATAGTGGATGTAGAAGAAGTGCGCCATGTCGGTGACGTTGTCGATGATCTCGCGGCAGTTGGAGCCCTCGATGAGCATCGTGTTCCACCGCCAGTCGGTCCAGTCGTCGCTGGCGAACTCGGGGATCTCGGGGATCCGAACCTCTGGCTGCGGTGGGTTGCCCTCGTGGTCATGCCAGACGAAGAGCAGCCCGCCGCGTACGTCGGTGTGCCAGGCGCGGGTGCGAGCCAGGCGCGGTGTGCGTTTGGCGTAGGGGACGAGCTTGCACTTGCCGTCGCCACCCCAGCGCCAGTCGTGGAACGGGCAGGCAACGGTGTCACCCTTGATGGAGCCCTGGGCGAGGTTGCCGCCCATGTGCCGGCAATAACCGTCCAGAACCTTGAGCTCACCCTCGGAGTCGGCGAAGACGACCAGCATGGTGCCGAAGATCTCCACCCCGTGCGGCTTGCCGTCGAGGTAGTCCTTCACCGGTCCCAGGCAATGCCAACCGCGCGCATAGCGGTCGGGCAGGTCGCCGGTGTCGATCTCGCGAATGCCGGCTGTCTCGGTAGTCACGGTGGGCCTCCCGTATCTGGTCTCTCTAACTAGAACACGTTACAGTTTTGACCGGGCACTGCGCAATGCACACCTCGCCAACAGCCGTTTTGTGCTCTTGATCGGTCGGAATGCGGCTCGGCTCGAGATATCGCCAGATGCGCCCGGCTCTACCGGGCGCCGAATCAGTTCTCGTCGTGCAGACCGGAGCGCAGCGCGATCTGTTGCATCTTGCCGACGGTGGTCACGTAGCCGTCGGTGGTGGCGTCGCCGCCCGCGCTCTGGAACTCCAGGCGCGCCAGCGCGCGACCCTGGGTGAACATCAGCACGGTGATGTCCTTGGCCTCGTCGGGGTCGGCGCCACGCACCATCACGCTGTCCGGGCCCACCCCGCCCGGCACCGGGTTTCCCGTCACCCTGCTGCCCAGCGTCCCCCGCGCTTCCTTGAGCGCGGTCGCGGCGGTGCCCGGGTTGTCGTAGACCAGGATCGTCGAGCTGATGGCACGGGTGTCCTGGGCGTTGACGAAGAACGCGCTCGCCCCCGGCAGCCCGCCGGGTGAGGCTTCGATGTGCCGCTCGGTGAAGGTGTCCTCGGCGTCACTGAGATCGGCGGCGGTCAACAGCAGCCGGGTGTAATCGGTGGCCTGCGCGGGCGCGGTGGTCGTGGGAGTGGCGCTGGTGGTGAACGCGGGCAGCGTCGGCGCAGCGCTGCTCGGGGCACCCGGCTGGCTGGGAGCGCAGGCGGAGAGGCCGACGGCGAGCAGTGCGGCAGTGACTACATGTGATCGGGACAACATCAATTCGAGACACCTAGCGGACGAAATCGCTGCCCAGCCTACGCGATCGGAGCCCGCACACCCGGCCGTCACACCCGTTGTGCGCTGGCGGTCGCCTTGTCCACTTCCCAGTACGCGCGCAGCGCAGCAATCTTGCCCTCGGCGTTCACGCGGTAGGTGAACACGCCCTCCGCCACCACGCGGTAGCCGCCGGCGACGATCACGATATGCCCGACGTTGGCCTCTTCGGGGCCGCAGACATAGGTCTTCTCGAAGTGGAATTCGAGCTGACTCGGGGCGATCGCCTTGTCGAAGAAGGCGGCGATGGCCTCCTTGCCGCGATGGCCCTTACCCTCGGGGTCGAAATGCGACGGACCGATCGGGTCCTCGACGATCGCGTCGTCGGCGAACACCGCCAACCAGGCATCCTTGTCGCGGGCGACGGCCGCCTCCCGCGACCGCCGACCCGCCAGCGTCACCGGCGCGGTCACCGCGTGGGCTTGTCTGCCCCGACGACCCACATCGAGAAGTACTGCGCGCCACCGCCATAGGCGTGACCCAGTGCCTTGCGGGCACCCGGGACCTGATGATCGCCGCCCTTGCCCATCACCTGGATGGCCGATTCGGCGAACCGGATCATGCCGGAGGCGCCGATCGGATTCGACGAGAGCACACCGCCGGAGGCGTTGAAGGGGATGCGCCCGCCGATCGCGGTCTCACCGGCCTCGGTCAGCTTCCAGCCCTCGCCCTCCGGGGCGAAGCCCAGGCTCTCCAGCCACATCGGCTCGTACCAGGAGAACGGGACGTACACCTCGGCGGCGTCGATCTCGTCGATGGGTGAGGTGATACCGGCATCACGCCACAGCGCGGCCGCGGCATCGCGGCTGGCCTGCGGATTGACCTGATCGCGACCGGCGTAGGCCAGCGGCTCGGTCCGCAGCGCGGTCGCGTGGATCCACGCCACCGGATTGCCGTTGGCCAGGTGCGCCTCGGCGGCCTCCTCGTTGCCGATCACCAGCGCCGCCGCACCGTCGGAGGACGGGCAGGTCTCGTCATAGCGGATCGGGTCCCACAGCATCGGGGACTGCATCACCTTCTCGACGGTGATATCGGGCTGATGCAGATGCGCCAACGGGTTCTTGGCCCCGTTGAGCCGGTCCTTGACGGCCACGATCGCCCCGATGTGATTCGGCGCCCCGGAGCGGCGGATATAGGCACGGATGTGCGGGGCGAAGTATCCGCCGGCGCCGGCGCCGACCGGCTTGGTGAACGGCACCGGAATGCTCAACGCCCACATGGCATTCGATTCCGACTGCTTCTCCCAGGCCATGGTCAGCACGCGCTTGTATTTGCCCGACTGCACCAGGCTGGCCGCCACGATGGCGGTCGACCCGCCCACCGAACCGGCGGTGTGCACCCGGATCAGCGGTTTGTTGGTCGCGCCGGTCGCGTCGGCCATGAACAGCTCGGGCATCATGACGCCCTCGAAGAAGTCGGGCGCCTTGCCGACCACCACGGCGTCGATATCATCGAACGTCGAGCCGGAATCGGCCAGCGCCTTATCTATGGCCTCGCGCACCAGGCCGTTCATCGACACATCGTGGCGCTTGGCGACGTACTTCGTCTGCCCGGTGCCCAGCACCGCGGCCAGCTGACCTGCCACTGTTATTTCCCTTCCAGGACGGCGACGAGATTCTGTTGCAGCGCGGGGCCGCTGGTGGCGTGCGCGAGGACGCGCTGCGCAGAACGAGAGAAGATGTGTTGGGCGGCAAAGCCGATGCGCTCCAGACCCGCCGAGAACATCGGGTTGGCCGCCAGGGTGCCGCCGGACGGGTTGACCTTGGTGTTCGAGCCGAGTCCGATGGCCTCGGTGAGGATCAGCTGCTGATGGGTGAACGGGGCGTAGATCTCCGCGATGTCGATCGAGCCCGTGTCACCTCCGGTGGCCGCCTTCGCCGAGGCCGCAGTGGACGGCGATGTGGTCAGATCGCGGGCACCCAGGATCGGGGTCTCGATGCGGTGCTCGATACCGGTGATCCAGGCCGGATTCTCGCGCAGCTCGCGGGCCCGGTCGCCGGCGGCCAGCACGATCGCCGACGCGCCGTCGGTGATCGGGGCGATGTCGTGGCGACGCAGCGGATCGGCGAAGTACGGCTGTGCCAGCAGGTCGGCCACGCTGCCGGTGACCTCGTGGCGATCGGTGCGGCCGCCCGCGGCGTAGGAATCCAGTGCCACCTGGGCCATCTGCTCCTCGGACCACTTGCCGGAATCCAGTCCGGCGCGGGCCTGCAGACCCGCCATGGACACCGAGTCCGGCCACAGCGGGGCCACGGTGTACGGATCGGTCTGCAGCGCCAGCACTCGGCGCAGCGTGCCCGCCGAGGACTTGCCGAAGCCGTACACCAGGGCGGTCTCGACCTGCCCGGTCAACAGCTTGATATAGGCCTCGTACAGTGCCCACGCCGCATCCATCTCGACATGCGACTCGTTGATGGGCGGGATCGCGCCGATCGAGTCGATCGCCGAGATGAACGAGAAGGCGCGGCCGGCAAGGTAATCCGAGGATCCCGAGCACCAGAAACCGATATCGGTCTGTTTGAGGCCGAGCTCGGTGTAGAGCTTGTCGAAGCACGGCATCAGCATCTCGACGCCGTTGGTGGTGCCGTCGGTGCGGCGGACGTGGGGCGCGTGTGCGAAGCCCACCACTGCGATATCTGTCATGTCAGGTGAGCCCTTTACAGATGGTGCTTGTAGGAGTCGTAGTCGGCGTCGGGTTCACCGGTGGGTTTGAAGTAGTCGATGTTGTCGATACCCAGGCCCCACTCCTCGCGCGGCTTCCACACGGCCTGCACGCGCATCCCCATCCGGACATCGGCGGGATCGATCTCGGTGACCAGATGCAGGAACGGGATGTCGGCACCGTCGAGCAGCACATAGGCCGCGACGTAGGGCGGTTTGATCCGCTGGCCGGGGAACGGGATGTTGATCACCGCGAAGGTGGTGACGGTGCCCTTGTCGACGAGCTCGATGAACTCGTCGAGCGCCAGGCCGGTGGCCGGGTCGGCCTCCTTGGGCGGGAAGTACACCTTGCCGGGTTTGCCGTCGCGGCCGGACTTGGTGCGGCCACCGAGCAGCTTGCCCTCCTGCAGCGCCTTGAGGAACGTGGTCTCCGGCAGTGAGGCGGTGTGCTGGATCTCGATGAAGCTCGGCGTCACCTGCACGGTGACGGGCTCACGGTCATCGGGTTGCCCCTCCGGCTCGGAGTCCTCACCAGGGACGAAGTAGGCGATATCGGTGATCGCGCCGACGGGCTCGTCGATCCAGTGCGCATGCACCCGGTCGCCGGTCTTGATCGCGCCCTCGGCGGCCTTGACCGCGTGCAGCAGCGGGGTGTCGGCGCCGTCGAGCAGGATCAGCGCCCACGCGAACGGCTTGTCCAGGGGCTGGCCCTCCAGCGGGGTGGACTGCCATGTCCAGGACTGCACCGTGCCCACCGCACCGACCGGCACGACCTCGGTCAGTGCCGCGTAGGTGACGGGGTCATACTCGGCGGGTGGGACAAGGACCCTGCCGTCGGATCCGCGTACGCCGACGATGCGTCGCTGGCGTAGCGCGGTGAAGAACTGAGACAGGAGCGGTCCTACTGAACGGGTGTAGTCGAATGAGAGCCTCAGCGGCGCCGAGAGGGGCCGCTCATGCTTGTCGATCTGCACCGGGCTGCTTTGGCCTGTGGTCACAGCATCGAGTAGAACAGGTTCTAAGAATGGTTTCAACCACGGGTCTGGAGGCGCTTCGATGAAGCTGGGTTTGCAACTGGGTTATTGGGGCGCGCAGCCGCCGACCAACCACGCCGAATTGGTCGCCGCGGCCGAAGAGGCCGACTTCGACACCGTGTTCACCGCCGAGGCGTGGGGGTCGGACGCCTACACCCCGCTGGCCTGGTGGGGTCGCGAGACCACGCGGATGCGGCTGGGCACCTCGGTGCTGCAGCTGTCGGCGCGCACGCCCACCGCGCTGGCGATGGCCGCGCTCACCCTTGATCATCTCTCCGGCGGGCGGCATATCGTCGGCCTCGGGGTATCCGGCCCGCAGGTGGTGGAGGGCTGGTACGGCGCCAAGTTCGGAAAGCCGCTGGCCCGCACCCGGGAGTACATCGACATCCTGCGCCAGGTGTGGGCGCGCGAGGCGCCGGTGCGCAGCGACGGCCCGCACTACCCGTTGCCGCTGACCGGTGAGGGCACCACCGGACTGGGTAAGAACCTCAAGCCCATCACCCATCCGCTGCGCGCCGACATCCCCGTCATGCTCGGGGCCGAGGGGCCCAAGAATGTCGCGCTGGCCGCCGAGATCGCCGACGGCTGGCTGCCGATCTTCTACTCGCCGCGCATCGCAGGCATGTACAACGAATGGCTCGACGAGGGCTTCGCCCGCCCGGGTGCACGGCGCACCCGCGAGACCTTCGAGATCTGTGCCACCGCACAGGTCGTCGTCACCGATGACCGCCCGGCGATCATGGAGTTGATGAAACCGCACCTGGCGCTCTACATGGGCGGGATGGGCGCCGAGGACACCAACTTCCACGCAGACGTCTACCGCCGGATGGGCTACGCCGAGGTGGTCGACGACGTCACCAAGCTGTTCCGCAGCGACCGCAAAGACGAAGCGGCCAAGATCATCCCGGACGAACTGGTCGACGACTCGGCGATCGTGGGCAACCTCGACTACGTCAAGGAGCAGATCAAGGCCTGGGAGGCCTCGGGCGTGACGATGATGGTGGTCGGGGCCCGGTCGGTGGAGCAGATCAAGGATCTCGCGGCCCTGGTTTAGCTGCCGAGCAGACGCAGAACTGCGGTTTTGGTGCCGTAATCGGCAGTTTTGCGTCTCTTCGTCGGGAAGGGGTGGCGCTACGAGTAGACACTTCCTTGCCAGGTGTCTACTACGCGTCCTAGATTGGGCGCGTGACCCACGCCACATCGCAGTACACGATCGCGGGCCAGACCGTGACCATGCCCGTGCAGATCCGTACCGCCGAGCAGCACATGGCGATGTTCTCGGTGGACGCCGATGCCGCGCAAGCCATGATCGACTACAGCGGGCTGACCGTATGCCGCTACCGACCCGGCAAGGCCGTGGTGGTGCTGATGCTGATGCGCTATGTCGACGGTGATCTCGGTCCGTATCTGGAGTACGGCACCAACGTCATGGTGAACCCGCCCGGATCGACCGCGACGGGCCTCAAGGCCTTCGGTGCGGCGGGCGCTTTCATCCATCACCTGCCCGTCGACGGCCAGTTCACCATGGCCGCCGGCCGCCAGATCTGGGGCTACCCGAAGGTGCTGGCGGACTTCGTCATTCGCGACGGTCACCACTATTCCTTCGATGCATCGATCGACGGACAGTTCGCCGTCGGGATGGACTTCGCGCCCGGGCTGCCGGTGCCGGCGATGTTCACCGGCAAACCGCAGGTGCACCCGACGTATTCGTATCTGGACGGGGTGACCCGCAGGACGTCGGGACAGATGATCATGTCGGGTGTGCGCTACCGGCCCGGTGGCGTGACGGTCCGCCTCGGCTCGCATCCCTACGGCCGTGAACTGGCGGCGCTCGGTTTTCCCAAGCGCGCCATGTTCTCCGGCTCCGCCCGCAACGTGGAAATGACCTTCGCCGACGCCGAGGAGATCGCATGACAGGGGTTCTGACCGGTTCGGTCACCGAGGCACGTCCCGATGTGGATCTCGCCGACGGCCGGTTCTACGCCGACGGGCAGGCCCGCGATGCCTACCGCTGGATGCGGGCGCACGAGCCGGTGTTCCGGGACCGTAACGGCCAAGCCGCCGCGGCCAGCCACGCCGCGGTGCTCGATGCCGAACGTAACCCGGAGTTGTTCTCCAACGCAGGTGGAATTCGGCCCGACCAGCCCGGTATGCCGTACATGATCGATATGGACGATCCGGCACATCTGTTGCGCCGCAAGCTCGTCAACGCCGGATTCACCCGCAAGCGGGTGATGGACAAACTGCCATCGATCGGTGTCCTGTGCGACACCCTCATCGATGCGGTGTGTGAGAAGGGCGAGTGCGATTTCGTCCGCGATATCGCCGCCCCGCTGCCGATGGCAGTGATCGGCGACATGCTCGGTGTACTGCCGCAGGAGCGCGACCTGCTGCTCAAATGGTCCGATGATCTGGTGTGCGGGCTGAGCTCTCATGTCGACGAGC
Source organism: Arthrobacter sp. SLBN-53 (assembly GCF_006715585.1). Classification (NCBI taxonomy): domain Bacteria; kingdom Bacillati; phylum Actinomycetota; class Actinomycetes; order Micrococcales; family Micrococcaceae; genus Arthrobacter; species Arthrobacter sp. SLBN-53. The sequence continues at coordinate 2,124,658 of NZ_VFNN01000001.1, read as the reverse complement.
AGACTGTCCAGTTGTTGATGGACACCTTCGCGGCATACACCGCTTTCACCATGGACGTGATCGCCAAGCGGCGGGCCGATCCCACCGACGACCTGTTCTCCGTGCTGGTCAATTCCGAGGTCGAGGGCCAGCGGATGGAGGACGCCGAGATCGTCATGGAGACCCTGCTGATCCTGATCGGCGGTGACGAGACCACCCGGCACACCCTCTCCGGCGGCACCGAACAGCTGCTGCGTCACCAGGACCAGTGGGCCCAGTTGAGGGCGGATGATGGCAAGCTACCGGGCGCCATCGAGGAGATGCTGCGCTGGACCTCGCCGGTGAAGAACATGTGCCGCACCCTGACCGCGGACACCGAGTTCTACGGCACGCCGCTGCGCAAGGACGAGAAGATCATGCTGATGTTCGAGTCCGCGAACTTCGACGAGCAGGTGTTCGGCGACCCGCAGAACTTCCGCATCGACCGCAGCCCGAACAACCACGTCGCGTTCGGCTTCGGCACGCACTTCTGCATGGGAAACCAGCTGGCGCGGCTGGAGCTGAAGATCATGATCGAGAAGGTGCTGGCGCGGTTGCCCGATATGCGGTTGGCCGACGAGAACATGCTGCCGCTGCGGCCCGCCAACTTTGTCAGCGGGCTGGAGTCGATGCCGGTGGTGTTCACCCCGACGGCGAGGGTGCTCGGCTGATCAGCCCAGCGCGCACAGCCTGACTGCGACCGTCGTTGTCGTACCGTTGACGCGATGCGTATCGCGGTGGTGGAGGACGACGACGGCGTCGGTGAGGCGCTCGTCGACGCGCTCGCCCAGGTCGGCCATGCACCGGTGCGGATGCGCCGTGGAGCCGATCTGCTGCTGGGTCACCGCGATATCGATCTCGCGCTGCTGGACCTCGGGCTGCCCGACGACGACGGGATGACCATCCTGCGCCGGTTGCGCGGCGTGAGCCAGATCCCGGTGGTGGTGCTGACCGCCCGTGACGACGAACGCTCGGTGGTGCGCGCGTTGCGGGCGGGTGCCGACGATTACGTGGTCAAGCCGGCGCGTCTGGGCGAACTGCGAGCCCGTATCGAGGTTGCTGCGCGCAGGCGAACCGCCGCCACGGCGCCACCTGAGCCCGAGGTGATCCGGTCCGGTGACATCGTGGTCGAACTCGGTGCCCGCCGCGTCGAAGTTGCCGGCGTCGAGATCGCTTTTGCACCAAAAGAATTCGAGATCCTCGCATATCTTGTCGCGCGTCGGGGGGAAGCCGTCAGCAGGCAGGAACTGATGGATGCGATCTGGGGTGACGCCTACGTGGCCATCTCGCGCAGTCTGGATGTGCACATGACCTCGCTGCGCGCGAAGCTCGGCAGGCCCGAGGCGATCGCGACCATCCGCGGGTACGGCTACCGCTGGGGTTCCTGAGATGTGGCGGCGCGTCCTGCTCGTGCTGGTCGTCTATTCGGCGATCGTGGTCATCGGGCTCGCGGTCCCGTTGGCGATCACGCTGGGTCGCGAGCGGATGCAGCGCTTCGGGGAGAACCGCCTCGCGGCGGCCTCCTACTTCGCCGATCTGGCCGCCCGTACCGATGACGCGCCCGATCCGGAACTGCAGCAGGTCGTGCAGCGCTACCACCAGCTCTACGACGAGCCGGTGGTGATCGTCGGACGCGACGGTAGGCCGCGTGCGGCGGCGGGGGTGGGCGATATCGACGGAGAGTTCGCCGACGCCGCCGCCGATGCGTTACGCAATCAGCGCAGCCGTCTCCCGGATGCCGTCACGCCGTGGTCACCCGCGCGGGTGCTGATCGCGGTACCGGTCGGGACCGGCACGCAGGTCGATGGCGCGGTGGTGTTGGCCGCGTCGACGGCCGCCGCCCGCACCGAGATCGGTCGGGCGTGGGCGCTCATCGCCGCAGGCGCGGTGGGCCTGCTGGTACTGGCTTCCGCGATCGCGGTGGCGTTGTCGCGGTGGACGGTACGACCACTGACCGATCTGGCGGCTCGCGCGGTATCGCTGCGGCATCGCGTGCGCGACCGCGCCCCCACGGATCCACCCACCCTCGATGAGCCGATCCCCGGTCGGTACGCGGGACCGCATGAGGTGCGCCGACTGTCGGCGACCTTCGACGCGATGGCTCGCGATATCGACGCCGCCGACGCCGCACAGCGCAGGTTGATCGCCGATTCCGCGCATGCGCTGCGAAATCCGCTGGCAGCATTGAGCATGCGGCTGGACACGCTGGGCATGGCGCTGCCCGAATCATCGGCGGCTGCCCACCACAAGGCGACGCTGGAAGTGGATCGCCTGACCGGCATCGTCAACGATCTGCTCGCCCTGGCGAGCGCGGAAAGCCGTGCCGAGACCGACGGGGACGGCCACACCGGCGATGTCGGTGCGATCGCCGCCGAGCGAGTGGAGTTCTGGGCAGCGGCGATGGCCGATGCCGACATCGACGTCACCGTCGAGACGCTGCCCGCCGTCCCGGCACTGCTGCCGGAGCAGGACCTGACCCAGATCTTGGACATCGCCCTGAGCAATATCGCCAAGTACGCAGGGCCGGGCGCGCACGCGCGGGTCACCGTCGCGCGCCACGACGCCGAGGTCGTCCTACTGATTCGGGATGACGGCCGCGGTGTGCCCACCAGAGACCTGCCCCGGGTGGCGACCCGCTTCTTCCGGGCCGCCAACACCGTCGGCCAGGGCTCCGGTCTGGGCCTTGCGATCGCCCGCGCCCTCATCGAGCGTGCCGGTGGCACTTTCGAGGTCGATTCCGGTCGGGCGGGCGGGCTGTGTCTGACGATGCGGATCCCCGCACCGATGGCCACGGATTCGTCCTAAGGGACTGTTAGGACTTTGTGCTGCGGCTTCCCGAACCGTTGTGACAGCCTTCACAGTGGGGAGCGACAACGATGTCGGCGCGGGCGCATCCGTGCGGGGCGTCGCGGACAAGGAGGACAGACATGACCAGTTCGGCCACCCGAGAGCCCGCCGGCGACGGGCCCGGATCTCCGCCCCCCGCATCCTCACCGGCGGCCACCCGCCGGGCGATCTTCAACACCTTGCGGGGATCGTCGGGCAACCTCGTCGAGTGGTACGACGTCTACGTCTACACCGTGTTCGCCTCGTACTTCGAGAACCAGTTCTTCGACTCTGCGGACAAGAATTCCACCCTCTACGTGTACGCGATCTTCGCGGTGACCTTCGTGATGCGCCCGGTCGGATCGTGGTTCTTCGGCCGGTTCGCCGACCGACGCGGCCGGCGGGCGGCGCTGACGTTCAGCGTGTCGCTGATGGCGGCGTGTTCGCTGGTGATCGCGCTGTCCCCGGGCCGGGAGAGCATCGGGGTCTGGGCCGCGGTGATCCTGGTGTTGTGCCGGTTGGTCCAGGGCTTCGCCACCGGTGGCGAGTACGGCACGTCGGCGACCTACATGTCCGAGGCGGCGACGCGGGAGCGACGCGGGTTCTTCTCGTCGTTCCAGTACGTGACGTTGGTCGGCGGTCACGTGCTGGCCCAACTCACGCTGCTGGTCATGCAGGTGTTCCTGGATCGTGAGCAGATCGAGGAATTCGGTTGGCGTATAGCCTTCTTCATCGGTGGTATTGCCGCCGTGGTGGTCTTCTGGCTGCGCCGCAGCATGGACGAGTCGCTGACCCCGGAACAACTCGAGGCGGTCCGCCGCGGTGAGGACCAGGGGTCAGGGTCCATGCGTGAGCTGTTGACCGCGCATTGGCGGGCGCTGTTGGTGTGCTTCCTGGTGACCATCGGTGGCACCATCGCCTTCTACACCTACAGCGTCAACGCACCGGCAATCGTCAAGTCCACCTTCGAGGACCAGGGCATGACGGCCACCTGGATCAATCTGATCGGTCTGACGTTCCTGATGGCCATCCAACCGATCGGCGGGCTGATCAGCGACAAGGTGGGCCGCAAGCCGCTGCTGGTGTTCTTCGGCGTCGGCGCGTTGATCTACACCTACGTGCTGATCACCTACCTGCCCCAGACCACGTCGGCGGCAACGGCATTGACCCTTGTCTGCGTCGGCTATGTCATCCTCACCGGTTACACCTCGATCAACGCCATCGTGAAGGCGGAGCTGTTTCCGTCCCATATCCGGGCACTCGGCGTGGGATTGGGCTACGCCCTTGCCAACTCGGCCTTCGGTGGCACGGCGCCACTGATCTATCAGGCCGCCAAGGGCGGTGGTCATGTCGGATGGTTCATCGGGTACGTCACGGTGGTGATCGCGGTATCGCTGATGGTCTACATCTTCGTCCTGAAGAACAAGTCCGAGACCGCGCTGGACCGCGAGCAGGGTCGCGCATTCGTGTGACGATCTACGCTGGCTGATCATGTCGTCTGCGGTGTCGTCTGCGGTGTCGTCGAGGCCCCCGGTGTTGGATCGCAGGTCCGCACTGCGGGGCCTCGCGGCACTGACGGCCGTTCTGACCGCCACCGCATGCGGTGGCGGTGCGGTGGCCCCGGTCCGGCTTGCCGCCGGCGAGCCCGGCGGCTTCTTCTGGGACTTCTGCGGGCTGCTCGCCGCCGCGGCCGACCGGGCCGGTTCCGTGCATCTCGAACCGGTGGTCACGGGCGGCTCGGCAGAGAACCTGCAGATGCTCCACTCCGGGCACGCCGATCTGGCGATGAGCCTCAGCGACACCGCGCAGGATGACACCGCTGCCGACGGTCTGGCTGCTGTCGGCCGGGTCTACGAGAACTACTTCCAGGTCGCGGTGCTCGAAGAGTCTCCCATCGGGTCACCCGCGGAGCTCGCCGGCCGCGTCGTGAGCGTCGGAGCACCGGGATCGGGGGCGACCAGGTTGTCCGAACGGGTGCTCGCCGCGGTCGGGCTGGCCGCCCCGAGCGCGGTGCGGCGGGTGGTTCAGTCGATGCACGCGGCAGCGTCCGCGCTGAAAGCCGGTTCGGTAGATGCGGTCATGTGGGCCGGTGGTCTCCCGACACCGGCGTTCGCGAATATCGGCGGCATCCGATTGTTGGACCTGACGACGGTGGTCGATACCCTGCGTCTGCGTCACGGAACGACGTACGAAGCGGTGACGGTGCCCGCGGATGTGTACGGCAGTCATCCCGCGGTGACCACCGTCGGAGTGGCGAACCTGTTGCTGGCGCGCGGCGATGTCGCCGGCTCGGTGGTCGCCACGATGGTGGATCTGCTGCTCGACCAACCCGCCTCGCTCGTTCCCGCCCAGGCGATCGGAAGCCAGTTCCTCGACGCGCAATCCCTGATCCAGACCGGTGCCGTGCCGCTGCACCCCGGTGCTTCCGCGGAGTACCGTCGCCGGCACGGCTGACGAATACAACCACCATTTACGGCAACTGGCTTTTATTTTTTTCTCGGGTATGGTCGGGCCTCGTAGGTATTGCTAGCGCACAGGAGGAAAAATGGCTAGTAAATCTCAGGGGCGAGAGCTCCGAAAAGCGACCCTGACGCTCAAGGAAAAAAGAGCGGCCAAGCGCGAGAAACTCTCCAACGAGACGGTGGTCCGCCGCAAAAAGCCCTCACGGTAGCCGTCTTTCGACGGATTGGGCGTGTTGCGGGCCGCGCGCGCTCCGGTGACAGAACGACGCGATCGCGCGGCGCGAATTGGCAGTTGGGTCGCCATTAAAAGGGGCCGAATAATTCGTAATTCGGTGGCGGATAGAATTTTTTCTGGTGACCTTATCGTGGAAAGAACATGACGGAAAATGCTTGTCGATGAACGGCGCACAAACGCGGGTGAGGAACTGCTTGCCGTGATCGCGATGATCACCGCGGCGGTTCCGGAACACGACGATCCGGAGTATCGGCGCGGCCACGCCTCGGCCACCAGGTACGCCCGAATTTGTGCGTTGGACGAGATCGCGCGATCGGCCTCGGGCCTGCACCTCGACGGCGTCGGTGCGGCGCGGCGGCGGGAACGCGCGATGGTCCGTTCGGCACTGTCGCGGATCCTCGACCGACTATCGGCCGCGGGGGACGGGGCGGGGGACGTCGGGGCCGGTTACCGCTCCGGCATCGCGCAGGCGTGCACGGTGATCGAAACCGTATTGGCCGATGTCGAGCCTCGGGCAGAGCGCGTGTGATCGGAGAATGTCATGTCCAGCTCAACGGGGGCGGTAGCCGTTTTCGGGCCGGAATGCGTGCTCGTGGCGAAGGTGGTCGAGCATGCCATATCTTCCGGCCGGACGGTCGTGACCGGTCCGTCGCCCTGTGTCCGGCACGCCGCGCCGGCTGCCGGGTGTCCGGATCTGCCCGCCATATCGGCGGGAGCGATCCACACGGTCGTGGTCGTCGTCGACGCCGACTGTGCGGCAAGGTCATTGGTGGACGGTAACGTCCGCGCATCGTGGCGCCGGCGGGGTCGCTGCGCGCGGGATACGGCGGACGCGGCCGTCGACGCCGTGCTCGGCGGTGGTGCGCGCCGGCTGGTGGTGGCGTGTCAGCTGCGGGGACTCGCGCCGAACAGGCGGTCGGCGGCACAGACATGGTTGCGCGACGTCGTTCACCGTGTGCACTACGAATGCGCGATCAACGGCACGACCGAACTCTCGTCGCACTACGCACTGGTCGGTAACGACTCCGACGTCGATCGGGTGGCCGGTGCGGTCGCCACGTGGGGCGTGCGCGCCGGGCGCCCGGCGCTCATTTCATCTGGAAGTTCGGTGCCCGCTTCTCCTTGAAGGCCCGCGGGCCCTCCTTGGCGTCCTCGGAGAGGAACACCGGGATGCCGTTGGCGGTGTCGGGCTTGAACGCGTCGAGCTCGTGCATGCCCTCGGTCTCGCGAATGGTCTTCAGGATGGCCTGCACCGCCAGCGGACCGTTGTTGTTGATCACCTCGGCGATCTCCAGCGCCTTCTCCAGGGCCGTTCCGTCCGGCACGACGTGCCCGATCAGTCCGTACTCCAGTGCCTGGGCTGCGGTGATGTGGCGACCGGTCAGCAGCATGTCGCACGCGATGGTGTACGGAATCTGGCGAACCAGGCGTACCGCGGACCCGCCCATCGGGTACAGGCTCCACTTGGCCTCGGAGATACCGAACTTCGCACTCTCGCCGGCGACACGGATATCGGTGCCCTGCAGGATCTCGGTGCCGCCAGCGATGGCGGGACCTTCGACCGCGGCGATCAACGGCTTCGTCAGACGACGACCCTTCAGCAACCCGTCGATCCGTGAGGGGTCGTAGCTGCCGTCCTTGAAGGAATCGCCGGGCGGCTTCTTGGCCGCACCCTTGAGATCCATGCCCGCGCAGAAGTAGCCGCCTGCGCCGGTGAGGATGCAGGTGCGGATCTCCGGATCGCTGTCGACACGGTCCCAGGCCTCGACCATAATCGAGAGCATCTCACCGGAAAGGGCGTTGCGGGCCTCGGGCCGGTTGAGCGTCACGATGAGGGTGTGTCCGCGCTGCTCGATGAGGGCGTCGGGGCCTTTGGCGGTCTCACTCATCGGGTATCGCCTCTCTGCGTTCGGACCGGTGTGCGGGTGCTACTTGAACAAAAATGTAACACGTTCTAGTTTAGGTGCCATGGCCCTGAACATCGCCGATCTTGCCGAGCATGCCATCGACGCCGTGCCCGACCGCGTCGCCCTGATCTGTGAGGGCGAACAGCTGACGTACGCCCAACTGGAGGAGCGGGCCAACCGGCTCGCGCACTACCTGCTGGACCAGGGCGTCAAGAAGGACGACAAGGTCGGCCTGTACTGCCGCAACCGCATCGAGATCGTGATCGGGATGCTGGGCATCATCAAGGCCGGTGCGATCCTGGTCAACGTCAACTTCCGCTATGTCGAGGGCGAGCTGAAGTACCTGTTCGACAACTCCGACATGGTGGCGCTGATCCACGAGCGGCGCTACGCCGACCGGGTGGCCAATGTGCTGCCCGAGACCCCGTTGGTCAAGACGGTCCTGGTGGTCGAGGACGGCACCGACGATGACTTCGCGCGCTATGGCGGAGTGTCGTTCGAGGACGCACTCGCCAAGGGGTCACCCGAGCGTGATTTCGGGCCGCGCAGCGAAGACGACATCTATCTGCTCTATACCGGTGGCACCACCGGATTCCCCAAGGGCGTCATGTGGCGCCACGAGGACATCTACCGGGTCCTGTTCGGCGGCACCGATTTCGCCACCGGTGAGCCGATCGCCGACGAGTACGACCTGTCCAAACAGGCCAAGGAAAACGCGCCGATGGTGCGGCTGCCGATCCCGCCGATGATCCACGGCGCGACGCAGTCGGCCACCTGGATGGCGCTGTTCTCGGGCCAGACCGTGGTGCTGACACCGGAATTCGACGCCGATCAGGTGTGGCGCCTGATTCACGACCACAAGGTCAACCTGCTGTTCTTCACCGGCGACGCGATGGCCCGCCCGCTGCTGGACGCCTTGTTGGCGCATCAGGACGAGGGGAACACCTACGACCTGTCGAGCCTGTTCCTGCTGGCCAGCACCGCGGCGCTGTTCTCCACAAGCCTCAAGGAGAAGTTCCTTGAGCTGCTGCCCAACCGGGTGATCACCGACTCGATCGGATCCTCGGAGACCGGTTTCGGTGGCACCAGCATCGTGGCCAAGGGGCAGAGCCACACCGGCGGTCCGCGGGTCACCATCGACAAGAACACCAAGGTCCTCGACGAGGACGGTAACGAGGTGGTGCCGGGTTCGGGTGTGCGCGGCATCATCGCCAAGTGCGGCCACATCCCGGTCGGCTACTTCAAGGACGAGAAGAAGACCGCCGAGACCTTCCGCACGTACCACGGTGTGCGGTACGCCATCCCGGGTGACTACGCCGAGGTCGAGGCCGACGGCAGCGTGACCATGCTGGGTCGCGGATCGGTGTCGATCAACTCCGGCGGCGAAAAGATCTACCCCGAAGAGGTCGAGGCGGCACTCAAGGGCCATCCCGATGTGTTCGACGCACTGGTCGTCGGGGTCCCCGACGAGCGCTTCGGTCAGCACGTTGCCGCCGTCGTGCAGCCCCGCGAGGGCACCCGCCCGACGCTGGCCGACCTCGATGCCCACGTCCGCACCGAGATCGCCGGCTACAAGGTGCCGCGCAGCCTCTGGCTGGTCGACGAGGTCAAGCGCTCGCCCGCGGGCAAGCCCGACTACCGCTGGGCCAAGGACACCACCGAGGAGCGTGCCGCCGATGATGTGCACGCCAAGCATGCAGGAGCAAAGGCATGAAAACTGAACTGTGCGAACGTTTCGGTATCGAATACCCGATCTTCGTCTTCACCCCGTCGGAGAAGGTGGCCGCCGCGGTCAGCAAGGCCGGCGGTCTCGGCGTGCTGGGCTGCGTGCGGTTCAACGACGCCGACGACCTGGAGAACGTCCTGCAGTGGATGGATGCCAACACCGACGGTAAGCCCTACGGCGTGGACATCGTGATGCCGGCCAAGGTGCCCACCGAGGGCACCAGCGTCGACATCAACAAGCTGATCCCGGAGACGCACCGCGACTTCGTGGCCAAGACGCTCGCCGACCTCGGCGTGCCGCCGTTGCCCGAGGACGAGGAAAAGTCCGAAGGCGTGCTGGGTTGGTTGCACTCGGTGGCGCGCAGCCACGTCGACGTGGCGCTCAAGCATCCGATCAAGTTGATCGCCAATGCGCTGGGCTCACCGCCCAAGGATGTCATCGACCAGGCACACGCCGCCGGTGTGCCGGTGGCGGCCCTGGCCGGCAGCGCCAAACATGCTCTGCGCCATGCCGAGAACGGTGTCGACATCGTCGTCGCGCAGGGTCATGAGGCCGGTGGTCACACCGGCGAGATCGGCTCGGTGGTGCTGTGGCCCGAGATCGTCGATGCCCTCGATGGCAAGACCCCCGTTCTCGCCGCCGGCGGCATCGGCACCGGACGTCAGGTCGCCGCCGCGCTCGCGCTCGGCGCGCAGGGTGTGTGGATGGGCTCCGCCTTCTTGACCTCTGCCGAATACGACCTCGGCGTGCGGCAGTCCTCCGGGGTGTCGACCATTCAGCAGGCCATGCTGGATGCCACGTCGGCGGACACCGTTCGGCGCAAGATCTACACGGGTAAGCCCGCGCGTCTGCTCAAGAGCCGTTGGACCGACGCCTGGGATGCCGACAATGCACCCGATCCGTTGCCGATGCCGTTGCAGAACATCCTCGTCAGCGAGGCGCACCAGCGGATGAACGAGTCCTCGGACCCGACCGCGGTGGCCATGCCGGTCGGCCAGATCGTCGGCCGGATGAACGAGATCCGCCCGGTCGCCGACATCATCGCCGAACTGGTCAGCGGTTTCGAGGCGGCCACCAAGCGTCTCGACGGGATCGCGCAGGGCTGAGCGCAGGGCGGGTGGCGTGTTGCCGCCCGTCGGTACGGTTGAATCGGTGCATGACCGGTCGACCACGTGACGCCTCGATCGACGAACGGGTGCTGTCGGTGACCCGGGAGTTGCTCATCGAAGTGGGTTGGGATGACCTCAGTGTGCGGTTGGTCGCCACCCGTGCCGGGGTCGGGCGTTCCAGCCTGAACCGGCGCTGGTCTTCCAAGGCCGAGCTGGTGCTGCACGCGATTCTGGGGGAAACCCCCGACATGGCACCGTTTTCCGGCACCGATCGGGCCGGCTGGATCGCCTGGGTGGTGCGTGGCAGCCATCAGCTGTTCACCCGCCCCGATGTCCGGGCCGCCGTTCCCGGACTGTTGCTGGCGTTGCGGGAGAACGCGGAGCTGCGCAGGCAGTTGTGGACCGGTTTCAGCGGCCCGGCCGTGGGGCTGTTCGCCGAAAACGGTCACGGTGCCGAACTGGACGCCAGGGCGGCCCTGGCGATGGCGGCCGGTGCGGCGTTGTTCGTGACGACGGTGGCCGATGAGGACGACTCCCCGCAGCTTCAGGACCGGATGGTCGAACTGTTGACCTCAGCGCTGCAGGCAGGCCAGGATCGCCGACCGAGGTGAGCGCCAGGCGTCGACGCCCAGTGCAGTCCGGGTGTGCAGATCGTCGGTCGGCGTCGCCGAGGTCAGCAGCAAGGCTGCCTCGTAGCTGATCCCGTCGCCGAGTGGCAAGATCCGGCCGGCCAGATCGGCGACCCTCCCGATCCCACGAAAGAGACCGGGGGACAGCGGTATCCGACGAATCCGCCGGCCTGATCCCTGTTCCAAAAGATCGATCATGTCGTCGAAAGCCACCATCTCACCGCCGCAGACATAGCGCTGCGGGCCGCGGCCGGGCGCCATCGATCGCACATGGACGTCGGCGATATCGATGACGTCGATCATCTGCATACCGCCCGGCATCCGCGGTGCCAGACCGTGAGTCACGATCGGTGCCCACCCGCGTTCGGTCACCCCCGGTGCGGTGTGCCAGGCGGGGCCGACCACGCTGGACGGGTAGCTCACCACCACGGGCGCACCGCGCTCCTGCAGGCGCCGGGCCACCCGGTCCGCATACGCCTTGGTCTGCGCGTACGGGCTGCGTCCGGCGGCCGGCGGGGTGTTCTCGGTGATGACGCTATCCGGTGGCGGGAACAGGGCGCTGTAACTACTCACGCAGACAACGGGATCCAGGCCGGCATCAACGGCGCGCAGCAACAGTGTTTCGGTGGCATGGGCGTTGACTTCCCACATCAGCCGCGCTCGCCGCCGATCGGTGCCGACCACGCCCGCGGCGTGTAACACCGCGTCGCAGCCCCGCAACAGCCGCTCGACCGTGGTGGTATCGCGCACGTCACCCTCGACCGGCGTCACCTCGCCCTCGCCTGCGAAGTGCGCGATGACCGGGTCGGCGGCGGCACCCGGCGCGACGAGTAGATGGACCCGATGTCCGGCGGCCAGCAGAGCGCGCGTGATGTGTGCGCCGAGATACCCGGTGCCACCGGTGACGGCGATGCGCATACGACCTCCTGGTATGTTTCGATGCCAATGGTATCGAAAGTGTTCACCCCGTGTCCGTTGGGTCCACTGACCCTGAAGAACAGGTTCATCAAGGCCGCCACCTTCGAGGGGGTCATGCCGCGCGGTCAGGTGAGCGAGAAGCTCATCGCATTTCACGCCGAGGTGGCCCGTGGCGGAGCCGCGATGACGACCGTTGCCTACCTGGCCATTTCGCCCGGCGGACGGGTGCACCGCGACACCATCGTCCTGGATGCGGCTCGCGCTGCCGCGCTGCGCACCCTCACCGACACCGTGCATGCCGAGGGGGCCAAGGTGTGTGCCCAGATCGGGCATGCCGGTCTGGTCGCCAACACGTTGTCGAACCGGCAGCCCACGCTGGCGCCGAGTGCGCGTTTCAGCGCTCCGGCGATGGGCTGGGTCAGGGCGGCCGAGGCCACCCAACTCGCCGCCGTCGTCGACAATTTCGGCACGGCCGCAGCGCACGCAGTGGCGGCCGGATTCGACGCGATCGAGATCCACATGGGCCACGGATACCTGTTGAGTTCGTTCTTCAGCCCGAACCTCAACAAACGCCGCGATGCCTTCGGCGGTGACGTGGTGCGCCGGGCCGAACTGGCCCGCCGCGTCGCCGAACGGGTCCGCCGTGCCGCCGGCGACGGTGTGGCGGTCACCGCGAAGTTCAACATGGATGATGGTGTGCCCGGCGGCTTCTGGCTCACCGACAGCCTGGTCACGGCGAAACTGCTGCAGGACGACGGGCATCTGGATGCCCTGCAACTCACCGGCGGAAGCTCGTTGAGCAATCCGATGTACTACTTTCGCGGTCAGGTGCCGATGGCGGAGTTCATCGCCTCGCAACCCGCCCCGGTCGGGCTGGGCCTGCGCGTGATGGGGCGCAGGCTGTTCCGGGAGTATCCGTTCGAGGAGGGGTTCTTCGTCGACACGGCGCGCCAGTTCCGCGACACACTGCGCATGCCGTTGATCCTGCTCGGCGGCATCAACGAATTGACCACTGTCGACACGGCGCTGCAGGACGGCTTCGAGTTCGTCGCGATGGCGCGGGCTCTGTTGCGCGAGCCGGACCTGGTCAACCGGTTCGAGCGCGGCGACCGCGCAACCGGTCTGTGCGTGCACTGCATGAAGTGCATGCCGACCGTCTACACCGGTACCCGGTGCGTGGTGCGCGAGGCGGCCGGGCTCAGGGCGTGATGACGGTTTCGGCGTCGATCACATCGGTTGCTGCGCTGAGGATATCGGCCTGGTCGGCCAGGCCGTCCGCGTTGAGCTGCAGCACGTAGAGACCGTCGCCGCCGGGGATGACGACGGTCTTCTGGGCGACGAATTTCCGCAGCCCGTCCTGGTCCCAGGTCCCGGCGAGTTGGTAGGCGTCGAACCCGCTCAGCTGACTGGTCGTGCCGTCGGTGATGGCCTCGTAGCCCGGCAGGTTCTGCAGCTCACCGGGGGCGAGCTCGATGATCTTCGCGGGGTCGACGTCGCCGCTGAGCTTGGAGATCAACGCCACGATGCTCGGGGTGTACTCGGCGGCCTCCGGGCCGCGGTACACCGTCGCGCCGTAGGCCCAGTCCGGTGTCTCGGGGCCGGCATCCTCCCACCCCTGTGGGTAGGGCAGGTCGATGGTGGGAGCCCCCGGATCGCCGGCCTTCACCGGTGTCTCCTGGATACCGTTCTGGCTGATATAGCTGGCGATCGTCTCGTACGAGCCGGGGGTGCCCTCGTCGGGTTGCGCCGGTGCGGAGGTGCGACCCGATGCCGACGGTGCCGCGACAGGGGTGCCGTCGACGGCCTTGGTCGAGCCGCAGCCGGACAGGAGCACGCCGAGCGCGGTGGCCAGTGCCGCGACGCCGGTGAGCGCAGACGTCCTCATCAAACCCTCCGTCATGAGGTCTCGGGTTCATGGCATACGTCGGCCATGCTCTCCGATCGGAAGCGTAACCCACATATCCCCACCGCAGCGCGGCTGCGAGCCCGTCCACGTGGGGATTGAGGATCAGTCCCGGCGGCAGGGATGGACGGGATCCGGGCAATCCAGCCCCTGCGCGGACAACTCCCGCTTGAGCACCTTGAAGGTTTCGGTGCGGGGCAGTTCGGTGGCCACTCGCACGAACGACGGCCACTGCTTGGGCCCCAGGTCCGGTTGATCGGCCAGGAACGCCCGGAAGGCCTCGGGATCGAAAACCGCGCCCTCGGCGAGCACGATCGCGGCCATCACCCGGTCACCGACCGCAGGGTCGGGAATCGGGTAGACCGCAACCTCGGTGATATCGAGATGACGCAGCAGGATCCGCTCGATCGGGGCGGTGCCCAGATTCTCACCGTCGACCCGCATCCAGTCACCGAGTCGTCCGGCGAAGTACACGTACCCGTCATCGTCACGGTAGGCCAGATCGCCGGAGTGATAGATACCGCCGGACATCCGCTCGGCCTCGGCATCGGGGGAGTTGTAGTAGCCACGGAACCAACCCGGCCCCCTCGGGTTCACGATCTCGCCGACCACCCCGGGCGGGCAGGGCACACCGGTCTCGATATCGATGATGGCGACCTCGTCGGTCAGCGGACCGAGCGATCCGTCCGGGGTATCGGGGGTGCGGGCGATGGCCACGCCACCCTCGGTGGAGCCGAAGCCGTCGACCACGTGCACGCCGAATCGCTCGGCGAAGCGCGGCAGGTCGCGGGGGGCACCCTCGTTGCCGTACAGGAACTTCAGTGGATTGTCGGCATCATCGGGTTGTTCTGGGGTGGCCAGGATGTAGGACAGGGGCTTGCCTACATAGTTGGCATAGGTGGCTCCGAAGCGGCGGGCATCGGGGATGAAACGCGACGCCGAGAATTTGCGGCGCAGTGCTATCGACGCCCCTGCCGCGACCCCCACCGCCCAGCCGGCCATGACGGCATTGGAGTGGAACAACGGCATGGACAGGTAACACGTATCGGTGGGCCCGAGCCCGAACCGCTGGGCCAGCATCCGGCCGGGGAAGGCGACCTTGTCATTGGTCACCCGCACCGCTTTGGGCTCACCGCTGGTACCGGAGGTGAAGATCAGCATGAACAGATCGTCACCGGACAGCGGCGCGAACGTCACCGGCGTACCGGAGTGTGTGGCCAGTTCGCTTGCCCAGTAGGCGGATTCGACGTCGAGGGCGACCACGCCCGCGGGCACGTCCGCGCCGGAATCGGCCAGCACGAACTGGCAGTCCGCGCGGTCGGCGTCGGCCGCGAGCGCCGCGCCGCGCCGGGTGGGGTTGAGCCCGACCGGAACCAGACCGGACAATGCCGCGGCGACCAGAACGGTGGAGAAGAACCCGGTGTTGCCCAACAACACCCCGATATGGGGCGGTCGCGCCGGATCCAGGCGGGCCCGCAGGGCTGCGGCCAATGCCGCGCCCGCGGCGATGTGGTCGCGCCACGGCGTGAACGACTCCTCGTCGTGCACGCCGCGATCGGTGACCTCGACCAACGGCGCGAGCAGCTCGCCCACGGTCGGGCCGGTCGGGTTGTCCACGTCCTCAGACGGGGGTATCGGCCAGCTCGCGACCGATACGCAGCAACTGTCCGGTCGCGCTGCCGACCGCGAACTCGGTCTGCTTGGCGGCCAGGAAGTACCGGTGGATCGGGTGGTCGATATCGATGCCCACACCACCGTGCACGTGCACCGCGGTGTGTACGACACGGTGCCCGGCATCGGCGGCCCAGAACGCGGCGCTGGCGACGTCGATCGTCGCGGGATGGTCCTCGGACAACCGCCACGCGGCCTGCGTCAGCGTGGAACGCAACGCCTTGACATCGATGTACCCGTCGGCCAGGCGGGCCGAGACCGCCTGGAAGCTGCCGATCGGACGGTCGAACTGTTCGCGTTCGCGGGCATAGGTGGCGGTGAGCTCGAGGGCACGTTCCAGCACGCCGAGCTGAAAGGCGCTGCGCCCCAGTGCGTGGTGCACGGTCAGCCACTCCATGACCTCCGCGCCGCCGACTAGACGGCTCGGATCGACCGGCGTCGCGCTCAGCTCCAGATGGCCGACGGTGCCATGACCGGTGGTGTCCAGCGCGGAAACCGTGACGCCGGGGTCGTCACCGGTGACCAGGAAGACCTGGAGGCCGTTGTCGGTGTCGGCGGGCAGCAGGAAGGCGTCGGCCACCGGGCCGTAGGCGACCTGGGTGCGCGATCCGGTCAGCTGGTACCCGTCGTCGGTGGACTGGGCCTGAACCGGGCCCTGGCCCATCTCACCGTCGAGGGCGACGGTGAGGATGGTCGTGCCATTGATCGCCGGCGTGGCCCATTGCTCTTGCAGGACGGCGGATCCGAATTTCGCCAGGGCGCCGGCGCCCAGCACCGCCGACTCCAGGTAGGGCACGGCGGCCAATTGCCTGCCCAGCGCCGTCAGCACCGCCGACTGCTCAAGCACGCCGAATCCACCGCCGCCCAGTGTTTCCGGTGCCGCGGTGGACAGGATGTCGGCTTCGATCAGCTTGGTCCACAGGGCACGGTCGAACCGTTCGTCGAGCCCGTCGAGCATCCGCTGGTGGTCATTGGTGACCACCGATTCGGTGATGGTGCGGACCAGCCCGCCCAGGTCGACCGAGGCTTCGCTTGGGGTGAAATCCATTGTCGTTCCTATCGGTTCACTCGGGGCAGGCCGAGCGCGACCATGCCGATGATGTCACGCTGGATCTCGTTGGTGCCGCCGCCGAAGGTGAGGATCAGGCACGAGCGGTGCATGCGCTCGATCCGGCCGCGCAGCAAGGCTCCCGGTGACCCGGAACGCAGCGTGGCCGAGGTGCCCAGCACCTCCATCAACAGACGGTAGGCCTCGGTGGCCAGTTCGGTGCCGTACACCTTTGCCGCCGATGCGTCGGCCGGTGACGGAGCCGCGTCGGTGGCCGAGGCCAGCTCCCAGTTGATCAGTTTGAGGACCTCGGCCTTGGCGTGTACCCGGGCCAGGTTCAACTGCACCCATTCGGCGTCGATCAGCCGCTTGCCGTGGACGTCCTTGGTGTTCTGTGCCCACTCACGGACACCGTTGAGCGCCACGAAGATCGGCTGCGCCGAGACCAGCGCGACACGCTCGTGGTTGAGCTGGTTGGTGACCAGTTTCCAGCCGGCGTTCTCCTCGCCGACGAGGGCGGACTTGGGAACCCGGACGTCCTGGTAGTAGGTCGCGCTGGTATCGACTCCGGACACCGTGTGCACGGGCGTCCAGGAGAAGCCCTCGGCCGTGGTCGGCACGATCAGCATCGAGATGCCGCGATGCTTCTTGGCCTCGGGATTGGTGCGCACCGCCAACCAGACATAGTCGGCATAGGCGATCAGCGAGGTCCACATCTTCTGGCCGTTGATCACGTAGTCGTCACCGTCGTGTACCGCCGTGGTGCGCAGCGAGGCGAGGTCGGTGCCGGCACCCGGCTCGGAATAGCCGATGGAGAAGTGCAATTGGCCCGCCGCGATCTTCGGCAGGAAGAATTTCTTCTGCTCCTCCGTTCCGAAATGCATGATCGTCGGCGCCACGCTGTTGATGGTCAGGAAGGGCACCGGCACGTTCGCGATGGCGGCTTCGTCGTTGAAGATCAACCCTTCCATCGGCGGTCGGGCCTGGCCGCCGTACTCGGTCGGCCAGGACAGGGTGAGCCACCCGTCCTTGCCCATCTGCTCGACGGTTTCGCGGTACACGTTCCCGCGGCCCATCTCGCCATCGCTGGCCGCCAGCGCCTCGGCCCGCTCCGGGGTCATCAGTTTGGTGAAGTACGAGCGCAGTTCGCGACGCAACTCCTCCTGCTCGGCGGTGTAACCGATCCGCATGGCGGCATCCTGTCTGTCTGAGGTTGCGGGGCGACCGGCCGAAAACCGGTTGCCCGCCGATATGCTCGTTGTAACACGTTCTAGTCTTGCGGTCCAGGGCGGTACCGTTAGCCTGCACAGGGGCACACAGCCCGTGCCCCGAGCGCGAGGAGGTTCACATGCACGTAGAAGTCGACCGGGACCGCTGCGAAGGTAATGCGGTATGTGTCGGGATAGCGCCCGACCTGTTCGATCTCGATGACGAAGACTATGCCGTGGTGAAAGCCGACCCGGTACCCGCAGGCCAGGAGGATCTGGCCGAACAATCCGTGGCCGAATGCCCTCGGGCGGCCCTGATCCGTAGAGACTAGAGGTATTCATAACCGTGTCCCCTGAAGCAGCGATCAACGACAATCCGATCGACCTGTCCGGAAAGGTTGCCGTCGTGACCGGCGCGGCCGCCGGCCTCGGTCGTGCCGAGGCGATAGGCCTGGCGCGCGCCGGTGCGACGGTCGTGGTCAACGACATGGCCGGCGCACTGGACTCCTCCGATGTGCTGGCCGAGATCGAGGCCGTCGGGTCCAAGGGTGTCGCCGTCGCCGGTGATATCAGTGCGCGCAGCACGGCCGACGAGCTCGTCGAGACCGCCGACCGGCTCGGGGGACTGGGCATCGTGGTCAACAATGCGGGCATCACCCGGGACAAGATGCTGTTCAACATGTCCGACGAGGACTGGGACGCGGTGATCGCCGTGCATCTGCGCGGGCACTTCCTGCTGACCCGCAATGCCGCGGCGTACTGGAAGGCGAAGGCAAAGGACTCCGCCGAAGGGCGGGTCTACGGACGCATCGTCAACACCTCTTCGGAAGCCGGGATCGCCGGACCGGTGGGGCAGGCCAATTACGGTGCGGCCAAGGCCGGTATCACGGCCTTGACCCTGTCGGCGGCGCGCGGATTGAGCAGGTACGGGGTGCGGGCCAATGCCATCGCACCGCGTGCCCGCACCGCCATGACCGCAGGCGTGTTCGGTGATGCACCCGAGCTCGTCGACGGACAGGTCGATGCCCTCTCACCGGAGCATGTCGTCACCCTCGTGACCTACCTGTCCTCGCCGGCGTCCGAGGATGTCAACGGGCAGCTGTTCATCGTGTACGGGCCCACGGTCACCTTGGTCGCGGCCCCGGTGGCCGCGCAGAGGTTCGATGCCGAGGGTGATGCCTGGGACCCCGCCGCGTTGAGCGCCACGCTGGGTGACTTCTTTGCTAAAAGGGATCCGAATATCGGCTTCTCCGCTACCGAGCTCATGGGCTCTTGACCTACGAGAATGTCATTTCCGGCGGTGTAGGACTATTAGAACCTGTTCTAGGATGACATCCGTCACACTGGCTTTGACCAGCAAAAATGGGAGATTTCCAAGAACTTTTCGGTTCTTTGACACTGTGAACGTGTTCTAGTTACTATGAGCCCGCTCACTATGAACGACGTGCACATCAGGGGTGGAAAGCCCGCCGGAGCGAACCGATTCCCGCTATTGTCGGGTTCTTCGCCACGACGGGACGGCAGCCCCACTCGAGAATGGAGTCGAGGTTGATCGAACAGCTTTCGGCTCCGGCGCGAGCCGTGGGTGGGTTCGTCGAGATGACCATCGACACGTTCGTCAAGATGTTCCAGCGGCCGTTCCAGTTCCGCGAGTTCCTGGATCAGACCTGGATGATCGCGCGGGTCTCGCTGGTGCCCACGCTGCTGGTGTCGATCCCGTTCACCGTGCTGGTCGCCTTCACTCTCAACATCCTGCTCCGTGAGATCGGTGCGGCCGACCTCTCCGGCGCCGGCACCGCGTTCGGCACCATCACCCAGCTGGGTCCCGTGGTGACCGTGCTGGTGGTCGCCGGAGCCGGTGCGACGGCCATCTGCGCCGATCTGGGCGCCCGCACCATCCGCGAGGAGATCGACGCGATGCGGGTGCTCGGCATCGACCCGATCCAGCGCCTGGTGGTGCCGCGTGTGCTGGCATCGACATTCGTCGCGGTGCTGCTCAACGGATTGGTGTGCGCGATCGGTCTGTCGGGCGGCTATGTGTTCTCGGTGTTCCTGCAGGGTGTGAACCCGGGTGCATTCATCAACGGGCTGACCATCCTGACCGGACTGGGCGAGCTGGTGCTGGCCATGTTCAAGGCGCTGCTGTTCGGTCTACTGGCCGGCCTGGTCGGGTGCTACCGCGGTCTGACGGTCCAGGGCGGGCCCAAGGGCGTGGGGATCGCGGTCAACGAGACCGTTGTCTACGCCTTCATCTGTCTGTTCGTAGTCAATGTCATCCTTACCGCCGTCGGCGTCCGAGTTCTGGAGCGCTGACCGCATGAGTTACGACGCCACACTTCGACTGCGCCGGTTCTTCCGTGGCGTGCCCCGCGCGGTGGACAACATCGGCGAGCAGGCACTGTTCTACGGCGAGTCGATGCGTTACATCCCCAACGCCATCACCCGCTACCGCAAGGAGACCATCCGGCTGGTCGCCGAGATGACCATGGGCGCGGGCGCGTTGGTCATGATCGGCGGCACCGTCGGCGTCGCGGCATTCCTCACGTTGGCCTCCGGTGGCGTCATCGCCGTGCAGGGCTACTCCTCGCTGGGCAATATCGGTATCGAGGCGCTGACCGGGTTCCTCTCGGCGTTCCTCAACGTGCGCATCGTTGCCCCCGTGATCGCGGGCATCGCACTGGCGGCCACCATCGGTGCGGGCACCACGGCGCAATTGGGTGCCATGCGAGTGGCCGAGGAGATCGACGCCGTGGAAGCGATGGCCGTGCACGCGGTCTCGTATCTGGTGTCGACCAGGATCATCGCCGGGCTGATCGCCATCGTGCCGCTGTACTCGCTCTCGGTCCTGGCGGCCTTCTTCGCGGCCCGGTTCACCACCGTCTTCATCAACGGCCAGAGCGCCGGTCTGTACGACCACTACTTCAACACGTTCCTGATACCGAGCGACCTGCTGTGGTCCTTCCTGCAGGCGATCGTCATGTCGATCGCGGTCATGCTGGTGCACACCTACTACGGCTACAACGCCTCCGGCGGCCCAGTGGGCGTGGGCATCGCCGTCGGCCAGGCCGTGCGGACCTCACTGATCGTGGTCGTCACCATCACCCTGTTCATCTCGCTCGCCGTGTACGGCGCGTCCGGCAATTTCAACCTCTCCGGATAGGGCCAGAAGATGTCAGACGGATCGGCCAAACGCAGCCATGTCAGGATCGCCGCCGCGATCCTGGCCACCATCGTGGTGATCGCGGTGGTGCTCACGTACCTGTTCTTCACCGCGGCCTTCACCGCCACCGACACAGTCACCGTCACCTCGCAGCGGGCGGGCCTGGTGATGGAGCGCGATGCCAAGGTCAAGTACCGCGGGATCCAGATCGGCAAGGTCTCCGATATCGAATACGCCGGGGACCAGGCCAAGCTGACGCTGTCGATCGACCGCAGCCAGATGCGGTTCATCCCGTCGAATGCGGACGTGAAGATCGGCGGTACCACCGTCTTCGGCGCGAAATCGGTCGAGTTCCTGCCGCCGAAGGATCCCCGCGGCACCACCCTGCAGGCCGGGACGAACATCCAGGCATCGTCTGTGCAGCTCGAGGTCAACACGCTCTTCCAGACGCTGACCGATGTGCTGCACAAGGTCGACCCGGTGAATCTGAACGCCACCGTCACCGCGCTCGGTGAGGGTTTGCGCGGTCACGGTGAGGATCTCGGCGTCGCGATGTCCGGCCTGAACAGCTATCTGGCCCAGCTCAATCCGAAACTGCCGACGGTGCAGGACGATCTGCGCAAGACCGCCGTCGTCGCGGGGATCTACGGTGACGCGGGTCCCGATCTGGCCAGCATCTTCGACAACGCGCCGCGGGTGGCCCAGACCATCGTCGACGAGCAGGACAGCCTCAACGCCGCGCTGCTGGCCGCCACCGGGCTGGCCCAGAACGGCACCGCCACCTTGGAACCCGCGGCCGACGACTACATTGCCGCCATCCAGCGGTTGCGTGCGCCGCTCAAGGTGGTGGGCGATTACTCCCCGGTCATCGGCTGCACCCTGCAGGGCACCGCGAAGGCGATCGACACCTTCGCTCCGATCATCGGCGGGATCCGGCCCGGCCTGTTCGTGGCGTCGAGCTTCATCCCGGGTGCCCCGTCGTACACGTACCCGGAGAGCCTGCCGATCGTGAACGCCTCCGGCGGGCCCAACTGCCGTGGTTTGCCCGATGTTCCCGGCAAACAATTCGGTGGATCCTGGTACCACACACCGTTCCTGGTGACCGATAACGCCTACGTGCCCTTCCAGCCCAACACCGAAGTGCAGTTCAACGCGCCGTCCACGTTGCAGTTCCTGTTCAACGGTGCCTTCGCCGAACGGGATGATTTCTGATGAGCGCTAGCGCGAAGAACATGGGGTTCTGATGAGCAGCGAGCGCAGAACCCTCATCAACGTCGCGGTCTTCACCATGGCGATGGTGCTGGTGGCCGCCGGGCTGATCGTCGTGTTCGGGCAGTTCCGGTTCGCCTCCAGCAACCAGTACCACGCCACGTTCACCGAGGCCTCGCGACTCAAGAGCGGTCAGGATGTCCGGATCGCCGGGGTGCCGGTCGGCTCGGTCAGTGCGGTCACCCTGAACCCGGACAACACCGTCGATGTCGCATTCGATGTCGACAAGCGCTATCAGCTCTACACCTCTACCCGCGCGGTGGTGCGCTACGAGAACCTCGTCGGTGACCGCTATATGGAGATCACCTCCGGCCCAGGGGAATTGCAGAAGTTGCCGGCCGGGTCGACGCTCTCGACGGCGAACACCCAGCCCGCGCTGGATCTCGACGCGCTGCTCGGCGGGTTGCGGCCGGTGCTCAAGGGCCTGGACGGCAACAAGGTCAACGAGGTCAGCAATGCCGTCATCGAACTGCTGCAGGGGCAGGGCGGTGCCATCCAGAGCATGCTGGCCAGCACCAGTTCGTTCAGCCAGAATCTGGCCGCCCGCGACCAACTGATCGGCGATGTCATCACGAACCTGAACACCGTGCTGGGCACCATCGACGACAAGGGGGAGCAGTTCAACGCCAGCGTCGACGAACTGCAGAAGCTCATCACCGGACTGGCCGAGAACCGCGATCCCATCGCCGGTGCGATCGCACCGCTGGCCAGTGCCGAGAACGACCTGACCGAGATGCTGAAGGCGTCACGGCGGCCGCTGCAGGGTGTCATCGAGAACGCCCGTCCGCTGATGCAACGAATGGACGAGCGCAAGGCCGATATCAACAAGGTCATCGAGCCACTGGCCGAAAACTACCTGCGCCTCAACGGTCTGGGCGCCTACGGCGCGTTCTTCAACATCTACTACTGCTCGATCCGGATGAAGATCAACGGCCCGGCCGGTAGCGACATCCTGATCCCGTTCGGTGGACCGCCGGACCCGTCGAAGGGAAGGTGTTCGGCGAATGGCTAGCCCAGATCGCAGCAATCCGCTGCGCACCGGCATCCTCGGCATCTTCGTGGTGTCCTGCCTGGTGCTGGTGTCCTTCGGGTACACCGGATTGCCCTGGTATCCGCAGGGCCGCACCTACGAGGCCTATTTCACCGATGCCGGCGGTATCACCCCCGGCAACGATGTGAACATCTCGGGTATCAACGTGGGCAAGGTGAACTCGGTGTCCCTGGCCGGTGATCAGGCCAAGGTCGGCTTCACCGTCGACCGCAAGATCAAGGTCGGCAACCAGACCCTGGTGGCGATCAAGACCGACACCGTGCTCGGTCAGAAATCGCTGTCGGTCACCCCAGGCGGCAGTGGGGATTCCACCGTCATCCCGGTCAACCGCACCACGACGCCGTACACCCTCAACACCGCGTTGCAGGATCTCGGCGGCAACGTCGCCGCACTCGACAAGCCCCGGTTCGAGCAGGCCCTGCAGACGCTGACCGATACGCTGCGCGATGCCACCCCGCAGCTGCGTGGCGCCCTGGACGGTGTCGCCGACCTGAGCCGCAGCCTGAACAAGCGCGATGCCGCGCTCGAACAGCTGCTGTTGCACGCCAAGAACGTCTCGCAGACGCTGGCGGAGCGCTCCGGTCAGGTGAATCAGCTGATCACCGATGGTAACCAGCTCTTCGCCGCCCTCGATGAGCGCAGGCAGGCGCTCAGCACGCTGATTGCCGGCATCGATGATGTCTCCCAACAGCTCTCGGGTTTTGTCGCCGACAACAAGCGCGAGTTCCTGCCGGTGCTGCAGAAGCTGGATGCCGTGATGGCGAACCTGCTGGAGCGCAAGGAGCACATCGGGGAGGCACTCAAGCGGCTGCCGCCGTATGCCACCGCGCTGGCCGAGGTGGTCGGCAACGGCCCCGGCTTCAACATCAACCTCTACGGTCTGCCGCCTGCAACAATCTCCGAGGTGCTGTTGGACACCTACTTCCAGCCCGGCAAGCTGCCCGACAGCCTCGCCGACATGCTGCGCGGATACATCTCCGAACGCACTCTGATTAGGCCGAAATCGCCATGACGCAACCGAAATCGAAAAGATCCAGTTGGCTGCGCGGGGCCGTCGCGGTGGCCCTCGTCGCGCTGCTCGCAGTCGGCGTCTACCTGGTGTGGCCGAATCGCGGCGGACACAAGATCGTCGCCTACTTCCCGACCGCGGTCGGGCTCTACCCGGGTGACGATGTCCGGGTCGTCGGCGTTCCGGTCGGCCGGATCGACTCGATCCAGCCTAGGGCCGATGACGTCAAGATCACCATGACCGTGCAGGACGACGTCCGGGTGCCCGCCGACGCCCGCGCGATCATCATCGCCCCGAACCTGGTCTCGGCCAGGTTCATCCAGCTCACCCCGGCCTACACCGGCGGTGAGACGTTGGCCTCCGGCGCCGAGATCGGCATGGACCGCACCGGTGTACCGGTCGAGTGGGACGAGGTCAAGGAACAGCTCACGGCCTTGAGCACCCAGCTCGGTCCGAAGGAGGGTGGCCTGCAGGGGCCGTTGACCACCTTCGTCAACCAGGCCGCCGACACCTTCGACGGTAACGGCGACTCCTTCCGGAAGGCGCTGCGCGAACTGTCGCAGACCGCCGGTCGCCTCGGCGACTCACGTGCCGACCTGTTCGGCACCATCCGCAATCTGCAGGTGCTGGTCAATGCGCTGTCCAACAGCAACGAGCAGATCGTGCAGTTCACCAACCATGTGGCGTCGGTGTCCCAGGTGCTGGCCGACAGTTCCGCCGATCTGGACAACACCCTAGGGGTGCTCAATACCGCACTCGGTGACGTCCGCGGACTGCTCAGCGAGTCGAATTCCTCGCTGATCAAATCGGTGAACAGCCTGACCGAGTTCACCCAGATCCTCACCGATCACAGCGATGACATCGAGCAGATCTTGCACGTGACGCCCAACGGTCTTGCCAACTTCTACAACATCTACAACCCGGCGCAGGGCACGGTCGCAGGTCTGCTGTCGCTGCCCAACTTCGCCAACCCGGTCCAGTTCATCTGTGCGGGCACCTTCGACACCGGCGCGAACCCGGACAACTACAAGCGTGCCGAGATCTGCCGGCAGCGGATGGGCCCGGTGCTCAAGCGCATCACCATGAACTACCCGCCGATCCTCTTCCACCCCATCGACAGCATCACCGCCTACAAGGGTCAGGTCATCTACGACACCCCGGCCACCGAGGCCAAGTCCCGGACGCCGGTTCCGTACCTGCAGTGGCAGCCGGCACCGGGGGTGACCCCGCCGACCGCCCCGCCGGGCGGCAACCTCAGCCAACTCATCCTGCCGCCACCAGCGGTACCAGGGCAGGTCTCCCCGGCCGGACCGGTCCCGCCGGCTCCGCCGATGGGAACCGGGCCGCTGCCCGGCCCGGCACCGGCGGAAGGAGCGGGTGGATGACCCGGAAGCTGTTGCGGGGCGGCGCACTCGGCGCGTCGGCGCTGGTGCTGGCCGGCTGCCAATTCGGCGGACTCAACTCGCTGAACATGCCGGGGACCGCCGGCCATGGTGCCGGCTCCTACGTCATCACCGCCGAGCTGCCGGATGTGGCGACGTTGCCGCAGAACTCACCGGTGATGCTCGACGATGTCACCGTCGGCAGTGTCTCGGGTATCGAGGCCGTGCAGCGGCCCGACGGCACCTTTTACGCCGCCGTGCAACTGTCTCTCGACGGAGACGTCGACCTGCCGGAGAACGCGACGGCGACCGTCGCGCAGACATCGCTGTTGGGATCCCAGCACGTGCAGCTGGCGCCACCGGCCGATGATCCGGTGGGCAAGCTCAAACAGGGGTCGAGGATCCCGCTGGGTGCCATCGGGCGATATCCCACCACCGAGGAGGTGCTCTCCGCCCTCGGAATCGTGGTCAACAAGGGTAATCTCGGTGCGCTGCAGGACATCACCGATGAGGCCTATGCCGCGGTCGCGGGCCGGTCCGGGAGTTTCACCGGTCTGCTGCCCCGGTTGGCCGAGTTGACCGCCTCGCTGGACCGCCAGACCGATGACATCATCGCCGCGGCCGATGGGTTGAACCGGTTCGCCTCGATCCTGGCCCGCAGCAAGGACAATCTGGGCCGCACGCTGGACACGCTGCCCAACGCGCTGCTGGTGCTCAACAACAACCGGCAGAACATCGTCGATGCGTTCTCGGCCCTGCGCGGGTTCGCCGAGGTGGGCTCGCGGGTGCTCTCGGAGACCAAGGACGATTTCGCGGCCGATCTCAAGGATCTGTACCCGGTCATCAAATCGCTCAACGACAATGCCGATGATTTCATCAAGGACCTGGAGTTCCTCCCGACGTTCCCGTTCCACTACAAGTACCTGCGCAATGCCGTCCGGGGTGATTATCTGAACGTGTTCGTGACCTTCGACCTGACGGTGCGCCGGTTCGGTGAAACGGTGTTCACGACATCGTTCTTCGACCCGAACATGAAGCGGCTCAATGAGGTGATCAACCCGCCGGACTTCCTGACCGGCGCGGTGGCCAATCTGTCGGGCCAGGCGGCGGACCCGTTCAAGATCCCGCCGGGCACCGCGACCCAGCACGGAGAGGCGCCGTAATGCTGACCCGTCTGACCCGCCTGCAGCTGTCCATCTTCGCCGTGGTGACGGTGCTGACAGTGACCGCCATCTCGGCGTTCTATCTGCACGTACCCGCCACGCTGGGGATCGGCACCTACAACGTCACGGCCAATTTCGCGGCGGGTGGCGGTCTGTATCAGAACGCCAACGTGACCTACCGCGGTGTCACCATCGGCCGCGTCGAGGAGGTTGGCCTGACCGATGACGGTGTTGTCGCCAAGATGCGGTTGAACACCGATACCGAGGTGCCCGCCAATGTCACCGCCACGGTGAAGAGCGTCTCGGCCGTCGGTGAGCAGTACATCGATCTGGTTCCCCCGGAGGGGCAGGCCGACTCCGCGTTGCTGCGCAACGGTTCGTCCATCGGGGTGGAGCGCACCGCGATCGGACAGGACATCGCCGGAATGCTCAAACAGGCCGATGATCTGGTCAACAGCGTCGGCGATGCCCGCATCCAGGATCTGCTCTCGGAGACGTTCAAGGCGTTCAACGGGTCCGGTCCGGAGTTGGCCCGGCTCATCCAGTCCGGTCGCGATCTGGTCGACGAGGCCAACGCCGCCTATCCGCAGACCGCCCAGTTGATCGACGAGGCCGGCCCGTTCCTGGACGCCCAGATCGAGTCCGGGGACAGCATCCGCGCCACCGCCGACGGTTTGGCCCGGTTGACCGGTGAGGTCGCCAACGCGGACCCGCAGCTGCGCTCGGTGCTGCAGACGGTGCCCGGTGCCGCCGCCGAGGCCAATGTGACGTTCGAGGGGATCCGGCCGACATTCCCGGTGCTGGCGGCCAATCTCGCCAATGTAGGCCGCATCGGCGTGATCTATCACAAGTCGATCGAGCAGGCGCTGGTGATCTTCCCGGCCCTGCTGGCCGCGCTGAACACCGTCGGCACCGGTCTGCCCGCCGACGAGGGCGGCAAGCTCGACTTCAAGATCAATCTCGGCGACTCGCCGCCGTGTTCGGTCGGTTTCCTGCCCCCGACGGAGATCCGTTCGCCGGCAGACACCACGCTGCGTGAGCTGCCGACCGATCTGTACTGCAAGACGGCCCAGAGCGACCCGTCGGTGGTGCGCGGT
Organism: Arthrobacter sp. SLBN-53; assembly: GCF_006715585.1. Classification (NCBI taxonomy): domain Bacteria; kingdom Bacillati; phylum Actinomycetota; class Actinomycetes; order Micrococcales; family Micrococcaceae; genus Arthrobacter; species Arthrobacter sp. SLBN-53. The sequence goes on along the minus strand of NZ_VFNN01000001.1, from coordinate 2,096,867 downwards.
GCGCGCAACTATCCGTGCCAGGAGTTTCCCGGCAAGCGGGCGCCCACGGTGCAGCTGTGCCGCGATCCGGTCGGGTATGTCCCGATCGGTAGCAATCCGTGGCGGGGTCCGCCGGTGCCCTATGGCACCCCGATCACGGATCCGCGCAATATCACGCCGCCGAACAAGTTCCCGAACATCCCGCCGGCGGCGGATTACGATCCCGGCCCGCCGGCAGTGCAGTTGCCCCCTGGCGTGCAACCCGGACCGGGACCCGCGCCCAATGCGCCGTTCCCGAACCCGGTGCCGCCGAACAACAATCCGCCGGCACCCCCGTGGCCGTTCTATGCTCCGCCGGATCAGGTGCTGCCGCCCTACGGTCGCCAGGTGCCTGCGCCGCCGCTGCCGCCGGGCACGCCGATCTACCGACCGCCGGGTTCGGAGGCGCCGGCGCTGGCGCCACCGCCCGAGGCGCTGGTGCCGCCGGCTCCTGCACCTCCGATGCCGGGACCCTTGCCCGCCGAACAGCCCGTGGCCAGCGCGTCGTTGACGACCACCTACGATCCGAAGACGGGAGTGTTCGCCGATCCCACGAACGGCGGCACCGGAGTGTTCGCATCCGGGAGTGACAAGTTCACCCCCGCGGAGAATTGGGTGGATCTGATGATGGCGCCAGGACAGCTGTAGATGGTCGACGAAGAAACGACGGACAACACCGACACCGATGGCGAGCAGACCCGCAAGGTAGCCCGTCGACGTGCGTCCCGGGCCGCGGGTCCGGCGGGCGCTGATGTCACCGAGGCGACCACGTCCTTGCCGGCGCCGTCGGCCGCGGTGACGGTGCCCACGCCGGTGCGTGCGGCGGCCCTGCCGCCGCGCCGGCCGCACCGGGCGCTGGTATCCCTGGTATCGGCGGTGGCGGCCCTGATCGCCGCCGCCGTCCTGGTGACCGCCGTCGTGGTGCTCACCGTTCAGCGACGCGAGGCGGCCGAAACCCAGGCCCGCGAACAGCGTTTCGTCGACACCGCCTCCCAGACGGTGATGAACATGTTCAGCTACGACCAGGACAGCATCGACGAAAGCGTCAACCGCTTCGTCGACGGCACCAGCGGGCCGCTGCGCGACATGATGAGCCAGGACAACAACGTCGACAACCTGAAGGCGATCTTCCGCGACACCAATGCCAGCTCAGAGGCCGTCATCAGCGGCGCGGCGCTGGAGAAGGTCGACGATATCGGCGGTAACGCATCGGTTCTGGTATCGGTACGGGTGACCGTCACCGATATCGACGGGGTCAACACGCCGTCGCAGCCGTACCGGATGCGGGTGATCGTGCACGAGGACGGTAACGGCCACATGACCGGATATGACCTGAAGTACCCCGAAGGCGGCAACTGATGCGCACCAGACTCATCCAGGCGGTGTCGGTGTTGTTCGCCCTCGGCCTGGTCGCGCTGGCCGCCGTCGCGGGCGGGCTGTACTGGGACAGGGTGCAGACCCGCGCGGCGCAGGCCGCCGAGGCAGAACTGCCCGCCCTGGCGATTCAGCAGATCCCGCGGGTGTTCGGCTATGACTTCCAGACGGTGGAGCGCAGCCTGTCCGAGGCAGCGACGCTGCTGACCCCGGACTACCGCCGCGAATTCGAGGACCGCGCCGCCAAGGACATCATCCCGCAGGCCCGGGAGCGTCAGGTGGTCAGCCAGGCGCATGCCGTCGGCGCCGGAATGCTGAGCGCACAACGGGATTCGGCATCGGTGCTGGTGTTCATGAACCGCACCGTCACCGACAAGTCCAAGGAGTCGGTGTACGACGGCAGCCGACTGAAGGTCGACTACCAGAAGGTCGACGGTCGCTGGCTGATCAGCTACATCACGCCGATCTAGTCCGGGCCGGTCCCGGCAAGGGCATCAAGGAACGACCGCGCCCAGCGGTCGACATCGTGGGCGAGGACCTGCCTGCGCAACGCCCGCATCCGGCGCCTGCCCTCCTCGGGAGTCTGGTTCAGCGCCTGCTCGATGGCATCGCGCACACCATCGGTGTGGTGCGGGTTGCACAGGTAGGCCTGGCGCAATTCCGCTGCGGCGCCGGTGAATTCGGAGAGCACCAGGGCGCCGCCGAGGTCGCTGCGGCAGGCGACATACTCCTTGGCCACCAGGTTCATCCCGTCACGCAATGGGGTGACGAGCATGACATCGGCGGCGACGAAGAAGGCGATCAGGTCATCGCGGGGGACCGGCCGGTGCAGGTAGTGCACCACCGGGTGGCCGACCTCGCCGTACTCACCGTTGATGTGTCCGACCTGTCGCTCGATACCCTCGCGCATCTCGATATAGCTCTCCACCCGCTCACGGCTCGGGGTGGCCAGCTGGACCAACACCGTGTCGGAGCGGTCGGCGCGATCTTCGGCCAGCAGCTCGGAGAAGGCCTTCAACCGGACATCGATGCCCTTGGTGTAGTCCAGTCGGTCGACGCCGAGCAACAGCTTGCGCGGGTTGCCCAGCTCGGCCCGGATCTCGCGCGCACGTTGACGGATGCCGCGGGCGCGCGCCTTGCGATCGAGTTCGGCCGAGTCGATGGAGATGGGGAATGCGCCCACCTTGACGGTGCGGAAGCCGATCTGCACCTCACCGAAGCGGGAGCGCACACCGATCGTGGCGCGTGAGGTGTTGGCGCCCAGCAGGCGACGAGCCAGGATCAGGAAGTTCTGCGCGCCGCCGGCGAGGTGGAAACCGACCAGGTCGGCGCCCAGGAGCCCCTCGATGATCTCGGTGCGCCACGGCATCTGCATGAATAGTTCCACCGGCGGGAACGGGATGTGCAGGAAGAAGCCGATGGTCAGATCGGGGCGCAGCATCCGCAACATCTTGGGGACCAGCTGCAGCTGGTAGTCCTGGATCCAGACGGTCGCCCCGGGCGCGGCGGCGCGCGCGGTGGCCTCGGCGAAACGCCGATTGACCTCGACGTAGCGGTCCCACCAGTGCCGGTGGTACTGCGGTTTGACGATGACATCGTGATACAGCGGCCAGAGGGTGGCGTTGGAGAAACCCTCGTAGTACAGCGCCACGTCCTCGGTGGACAACCGCACGGGGTAGAGCTTGAGGTCCTCTTGGACGATGGGCTCCTCGTCACCGTCCGGAACGCCGGCCCAACCGATCCATGCACCGCTCTGCTTGCGCAGAATCGGCTCCAGCGCGGTCACCAGGCCGCCGGGGCTGCGCTTCCAGGTGGTGGTGCCGTCGGGGAGACGGACCTGATCGATCGGCAGCCGGTTGGCGACGACTACGAAGTCGGCGTGCCCGGATTCCGGGATGGAGTCGGCGGAATCGACTCCCGGTGCCACTAGGCCTCGGACTTCGCGGGTCCGATACCCAGCATCGCCAGGAACATCCGGCACTCCTCGGCGTCGACGGCATAGGCGGCGACGACGCGGCGCGCCTGGCTGGCCGTATCGTCGGCGACGGGCTCGACCTCGCCGATATCGGCGGCTTCTGTTTTTGCAGGCATCCTCCAATGCTAGGCGACCGACGTCGGGCGGGGATTGCCAGGGAGGATTCCGTTGTCGGCGGAAACCTCCGCGCCGAGGTCAGCGGTGCCGTATAACTGGAACCTGTTCTAGTTAGTCGGTCTTCTCTTTCGCGGAGGTATGTCCATGCTGCTGTCGCTGGCCGAGCGCACCTACCTGGTCACCGGGGGTGGCAGCGGTATCGGTAAGGGGGTGGCGGCCGCCATCGTCGGCGCCGGGGGCAACGTCGTGCTCGCCGGCCGCAACGCCGACAAGCTGGAGGCCGCGGCTGCCGAGATCGGCGGCGCCGGCGCCGGCCAGGTGAACTACGAGCCCGCCGATATCACCGACGAGGACGAGGCTGCCCGCCTCGTCGACGCGGCGACCGCCTGGCACGGGCGGCTCGACGGCGTCGTGCACAGCGCAGGCGGCTCGGAAACGATCGGCCCGCTCACCCAGATCGACTCCGCGGCCTGGCGCAACACGGTCGACCTGAACATCAACGGGACCATGTATGTGCTCAAGCATTCCGCTCGCGAGCTGGTCCGCGGCGGCGGCGGATCGTTCGTCGGAATCTCCTCGATCGCCTCGAGCAACACCCACCGCTGGTTCGGCGCCTACGGGCCCAGCAAGGCCGCGCTGGATCATCTGATGATGGTCGCCGCCGACGAGCTGGGGCCGTCCTCGGTGCGTGTCAACGGGATCCGGCCCGGATTGACCCGTACCGACATGGTGGCGCCGATCTTCGACGTGCCGGCCCTGAGCGCCGATTACGCCGCCTGCACGCCGCTGCCGAGGGTCGGTGAGGTCGAGGATGTCGCGAATCTGGCGGTGTTCCTGCTCAGCGATGCCGCGAGCTTCATCACCGGCCAGGTGATCAACGTCGACGGTGGCCACGGCCTGCGCCGCGGGCCCGATCTGTCCGGGATGCTCGAGCCGCTGTTCGGCGCGGATGGTCTGCGCGGGGTGGTGACCGACTAGCTGGGCAGAACGTCGGGGCAGTACACCCTGGCGGCGATACCGGCGAAGGTCGTGACGGCGTCCTTGCTCAGCTCGGTGTGATCGCGCACGTAGTAGACGGCCTTCTGCAGTTTCGTGCCGCTGCCGTCGCCGGCGATCTCGCACATCCGCTGGGCGATCCGGACGGCGTCCTCGTCGCTGCCGACCTGCACGCCCTGCTGGGCGATCGCCGCGAGGAACTGCTCCTGGGTGAGCTCATCGGCGGCGGCCGGCGCGGCGGCGCCGAGCCCGGCAGCCGGGCCGATGACAGCGCCGGCCAGGAAAGCGGCGGCCAGCATGCGCGTGATCATTGTTCTCCTGTCCCAGCACCGAGCGAGATGCATCGGCAGACGCTGTGAGGACTATCGGCGGGTTCGGACCCGACGTTACCGAACACCGACTCAGGTGCGGGCCTCCCGATCGCGGTGGATGCGACCGTCGAGCGCGGCGAGGGGGCGTCCGCCGCCACCCCATCGGCTGGCGATGATCTCGGCGACGATCGACACCGCGGTCTCCTCCGGCGTCCGCGCGCCGAGGTCCAGTCCGATGGGGCTGGACAGCCGGGCCAGCTCGTCGTCGCCGAGCCCGGCCTCGGACAGTCGGGCCAATCGGTCCAGATGGGTGCGTCGGGAGCCCATCGCCCCGACATACCCGACCTGGGGCAGCCGCAGCGCCACCGCAAGGGCGGGCACATCGAACTTCGGGTCGTGGGTCAGCACGCAGATCGCGGTTCTGTTGTCGATGGCGCCGAGATCCTGCTGAGCGCGCAGGTAACGGTCGGGCCAGTCGACGACCACCTCGTCGGCGGCCGGGAATCGGGCTGCGGTCGCGAATACCGGGCGGGCGTCGCATACCGTCACCCGATATCCCAGCAGCCTGGCCTGCCGGGTCAGCGCTGCGGCGAAGTCGATGGCGCCGAAGATCACCATTCGTGGTGCCGGAGCGTAACTGGCGACGAACACCTCCATGCCCCGGTCGGCCGTCTCATCGATACGTTGCCCGTCGGGGCCGTAGGACAGCACCGCGGTCTGTCCCGCCAGCAGCAGGCCGCGTGCATCGTCGGTCACGGCGTCATCTGCGCGCGCCGACCCCAGCGAGCCATCGCAGCGCTCGGCCTCGATGACCATGCGGCGTCCGACCCGACGTACATCGGGGTGGGCGATCACGGTGGCGACCGCCACCGGCCTGTCGTGGTCGACGGCGTCGGCCAACGCCGGCAGTTCGGGAAACGTCTGTCGTGACACGGGTTCGACGAACACATCGATGATGCCGCCGCAGGTGAGTCCGACGGCGAAGGCGTCGTCATCGCTGATCCCGTAGCGCTGTAGTTGCGGCGATCCGGTCGCGACGACCTCGGCGGCAAGCTCGTACACCGCGCCTTCGACACAACCGCCGGATACCGACCCGGCAACGCTCCCGTCGGGTGCCACAGCCAGGGCCGCGCCTGGCGCGCGTGGGGCGGAGCGGAAGGTGCGCACGACCGTGGCGAGGCCGGCGGTGCCACCGGAATGCCAGGTTGTCAGTACGTCGCCGAGGATCTCGCGCACCAGCGAAGTCTAAGTGTGCACGCGGTGCCGTCGCGCGGCGAAGTGGAAGGGCGGTGCGTGGCCGCCTAGCGGTTGCGCGTCCACAAACAATGTCCGGTCATGACGATGTCGAACAGTCGCGGCGCCACCACCACGGTGAGCGGCTGACCGATCGGTGCCGTCGTGGTCATGGGGGCGCCGACGACACCTGCACTGACGACGCTCTGCTGCGTTGCCCCGCAGGAGGTTTGCGGCTCCAACGGGGTTGCGGTCCAGGTCCCCGAGGCCAGATTCGGGTTACGCAAACCCTCACCGTGCAAAGCCATTTCCGGGCCGAAGCTCACCCAGCGATCGCTGGGATCGCCCGGCACGGTCACCGCCGCCCATCGTCCGCCCGTGCACACCAGCGGTAGGAGCTGTCCGGCCTGCATCGTGGTGGCACCGGTCAGATCCGGTGTGCAGGGGGTGTTCGGTGACGGCGGTTCGGCGGCGGCGGGCGCCGCCGTCACCACGAGCAACGCGATCGCCGCCAGGATCGTGCGCATGTCAGAGCTTGGCGAGGTCGGTTTTCACCAGCCACACGTTGTAGTCGTTCCACACCGAGAGGTTGAAGTACAGCTCGGTGCCGGTACCCAGCGTCGACGGTGACCACGGATGCATCATCGGTGCGTAGATGCCGCCGCCCTGCTGACCCATCACGACCGTGGGTGCGGACCAACCACCCTCGGGGCGATCCGAGGTGCGCAGGATGATGTTGTTGAACTGATCCCCGTGCATGGCAACGTATTTGCCAAGCGTCTTGTTGTACTGCACCGACATCTCGCTGACCTGGTTGCCGGCCTTGGCAACGCCGCACGCCCCGGTCTCGCGTCCGAAGACGGGGGAGGCCTTGCCGGGGTCGTTGCGATACCAGCCGGAGCTGTAGGCCCCGATGCCGAACAGCCAGCCGCTGCTGCCCGCGCTGTAGTACTCGTACTTGGTGACGTCGAGGATGTCCTTCTCGGCGACCCGCGAGACGAAGGCCTGGCCCTGCCGACCGTTCGGAGTTCCGTAGGAGTACACGAATCCGTCGCCGGGCCGCACGAACGCGCCCTGCTGGAAGTTCGCGTTACCGCCGAAGTTGGTGCGCACACTGCTCGGGGCGATGTACCAGTTCTCGCCGTTGTCCTCGGAATAGGCGATGGCCGAATAGTTGGTCGACCACTGTCCCGCCGCGCCCCACTGCTTGACCGACATGAAGCTCAGGTATTGCGTGGCACCGTATTTGGTGCCCGGAGTGGGAACCGAGATGCCGGCCGTCGGGATCAGCGTGACACCGGACGGCAGTCCCTTGGGGAGCCGTTCGGGCAGGATGATCTGCCGGGCGTAATGCTCCTCCCACAGTGGAGAACCGCCGAACATGTTGCCGTTGAACCACTGTCCGCCCGGGACCGCCAGACCGTCGGCAAGGTTGCGGTCCGGGCTGCGGAACAGCGTGTTGAGCCGCCAGGTGCCGGTCATGTTGGGTCCACCGAAGGTGTCACCGAAGGCGATGAGGACCTGGTTCTCGTTGATCGGGGTCGTCGGGTCATCGGGAATACCGTTGTCCCACATGGTTCCGATATCGGTACCCCAGATCCCGTACCGGTTGAAGGTGTCGTTGGGGGCGAAGTTACCGGTGACCCAGTCCACGAAGCTGGTCGACGGGCTGAACTGATAGCCCGGTGGAGGGAAGCCGGGACGCGGATTGATCGCGGCAGCCGCCAGGGCGCGCGCCGCGTTATCGGTCGCGGCGGCCGCCGAGTTGGCCGCCGCGGTCGCCGCAGCGTGCGCGGGATCGAGCCGGCTGAGCAGGTTGTCCACCTCGCGCCGGGCGAACGCGAGCAGGGCCCATGCCAGGGTGGGCGCGCTCGGCGAGCCCGGCACCACGCCCGCCGCCCAGTCCAGAACGTTGGCGACGACCTTCACCACGCCGGTCAACGGGTGGGCCGAGGCGGTGGCGGCCGGCCGGGACGGATTGTCGGTGACCGTGGCGGTGGCCAGGGTGCGCGCCGAGGCGAACACCGCGACATTGCCCGCGGTGGCCATCGTGTCCGAGGCATCGGCGACCCGGGTGGTGCTCAAGCTGGCCGTCTCGGTGGTGGTGCGCGAGTCGTCGGTGGTGCCCGCACCGGCTTCGAGCGCGGCGCTCGGCTGCTCGGTGGTCTGAGCTACCGAGTGCGGCCGGTCGGACTGGCCGATGGTGACGCGCGGTGTGCGCGGCGCGGTCTGCTCTGTCGGTTCGAGGTCGTCGGGCGGCGTCGAGCCGGACTCGGAGGTGGGGGAGTCGTCCTTGGAGCCACCGCTGTTGGAGCCACTGCTGTTGGAGCCCCCGCCGAGCGGCTCGTCATCGTCGGTTGTTGAATCGTCGATCTTGGAGTCGTCGATGACGTCGTCGCCGGATCCCTTGACGGCCTCGGAGCCGGAGCCGCCGGACGTGGCGTCCTTCTCGTTCTCCCGGTCGGTGTCGCGGTCTCGGGTGGTGAGCCCACCGCTGCCGGAGCCCTCGGAGTCCCCGGACTTCTCGCCCGAACCCGTGGCGCCGCCCGCGTGTGTCGACGTCGTGGCGGATCCGCCGGTGCTGTTGGATGCGCTCGACGAACTGCCGGCGCCGCCGGAGTCGCTGCCCTCGGCCGCGGCGATGCCGTGCCCGCTGACGATCGCCGTTCCGACGCCCAGCGCCACGGCCAGGCCCCCGACGCGACCCACCGCCAGCCCCCCGCCCCGCCAGAAGAACGTCGATGAGCCCATGATGGTGCCTCCGTGCTGTCCGCCCCCGGCCCAACAAGTACATCTAATAGAACCTCAGCAAAGCCGTTAACGGAAGAGGCAATTAATGCGCGCGCTGCAACCGGCCCGGCCGGCCGGGGGATTCAGCCGTGCAGACCGGCCTCACGCAGCGCCTCGATATAGAGATCGGTCGCTTCGTCGATTCCGTTACCCGCCCAGGCGTCCACGATCGCGACGCGGTCGGCAACCAGTTGAACGCGGTTGGCCCAGCGCTCGAAATCGGCATCGCGGCGGAGCTGATCGATCTGCGTCCGGCTGCCCTGGATGAGGAAGAACCCACCGAGCTCGGTGGTCTGCGGCTTCAAGATGGCCGTGTCGTACCGTTCGATGCGCCCGGTCTCGGCCAGCTCGGTCAGGAAGTCACGAGACGACTTCAGGGTCTCCAGTGCCAGGGCCTCGCGGCCCTGGGTGGGCAACCCCCAGGCAACCCAGAATCCGGCATCGGCCACGGCGCACCTCCCTCTCTCGCCTCACAAGCTACACATGCCCGGGGGTGTGCTCCGGCAAAGGCGTTTAGTTTTCGGTCGGCGGGGAGAACCCGCGGGCATGGAACACGGCAGCGAAAACGGCAACGAAAACGGCATCAAAAACGGCAGCGAAAACCGCAGCGACCCGCCGGCCAACCCCGCGGACGCCACCGAGGCCACCGCCGACCAGCGCCAGGTGCAAGACCAGCTCGACCGCCGGCACGAGGACCCCGATGGGCCGGGGTTGCACCAGAGCCGCCGCCAGATCGCCGACGAGACCTGACGGTACGGGCCGAACGTCAGTAGGACTTCCCGTCGGCGTACCGCCGGCGGCGGATGCTGCGTCCATTGCCGCGGTTACGACTCTTGTACGTCGGCAGCTGGGAATCGCAGTTCGGGCACACCAGGCGCAGGTTCTCGCGCCGGTTGTTCTCGGAATTGCCGTCGATGTGGTCGAGGGTCATGATCAGGGGGAGTCCCTGCCACAGTCCGATACAACCGCATATCGCGCACAGTCCCGACTGCGCTGCAGCCAGATACTCCCGGATGTAATGCCCCTGATGTCCGTCGATGCGGGCTCGTCCCGACTCCAGCCACAGCGCGACATTCTGGCGGCGACGGACCGCGGCCTGGCACGAGTTGCTGCAATAGATCTTCTGGCTGCGGGTGGAAAGTGCCGTGCCGCAGCCGCGGCAGAGCCTCATGTGCGGAAGTTACAACCGATGGCTGACAAGTCGGATCGGCGGTGGAGCCCCCGGTCGGGATTGAACCGACGGCCTACGCTTTACAAGAGCGCCGCTCTACCACTGAGCTACGGAGGCGTGTACTACGCCGGACAGCTTAGCCCTCGTCGTCGATGACGCGTTCGGAGACCACCGCGCGCGGCATGGTGGCGGTGCGGCGGCTGCGCTGACGTCCCAGCGGGATGCGCCCGGCGATGTTCGACAACGGGTTGACCACCTGGGACAGCGTGATGACGGCCTCGTGGAGGGCGTCGATGGTCGGCGCCAGCGCCTCCAGCCCGGGTGCCAGGCGGTTGAGGGTGTCGGCGACATCGGCGAGCTTGAGCAGCGGTCCGTCCGGATCGGTCAAGGTGTCGAGCAGACCACCCTCGGCCAGCAGCGTGTCGACGACGCCGTCCTCCCGAAGGATCCGTTCGATCAGGCCGTCGTCGGCGAGCAGCTGGTCGGCCAGTCCGCCGGGTGCGATGAGCCGCGACAGCGCGCCGCTGTCGGTGGTCAGCCGATCGATCAGTCCGCCCTCCGCGGTGACCTGATCGACAAGCCCGCCCTTGGCCAGCGCCCGGCCGACCGGGCCGTTCTCGGAGAGGAGTTGTTCGGCGACCCCGTCCTCGCGCAGGGCCCGCTCCACCAGGCCGTCGTCGGCGAGCAACCGGTCGGCCAACCCGCCGGGGGCGATCACCCGGGAGACGACACCGCCCTCTGCGGTCAGCCGGTCGGCGAGTCCGCCTTCGGCGGTGATCTGGTCGATCAGCCCGTCTTCGGCCAGCGCGCGGGCGACCGGTCCGTTCTGATTGTTCAGCCGATCGAGCAGTCCCCCCGGGGCGGTCAGCTGATCGACAAGCCCGCCGGGTCGCAGCAGCTGGTTGAGCGGACCCTCGGGAGCCAGCGCCCGGCCGAGTGGGGCATCATCGTCCATCAACCGGGCCAGCCGGTTTGCGCGGTCGACCGCGTCGTCGATGCCCAGCATCGCGGCAAAGCCGGTGGTACCGCTGACCGGGGCCGCGTCGGTCAGCGATCGCTGCACCACCTTCAGCGTGCCACCAGCGATGTTGAGTCCGATGTCGGCAACGGCCAGCCCGACCCGCACCGGGGCCGTGGCAACCTGCACGATGGTGTTGCCGAGGTTCATGTCGCCAGTCTAGGGGCGACCGTCGACGGGGCCGGCCGAGTTTGTATTCTCAGTGAGTTCACAGCCGGTCTCCAGGTGCGGTTCAACCAGAGAGTGCACTGTGAACTCCATGGCAATGGCAGCGATATCCGAATCTCACGACAGCATCCCCGAGGCGCGCATCCTCGTCGTCGATGACGAGACCAACATCGTGGAGCTGCTCTCGGTGAGCCTGAAGTTCCAGGGATTCGAGGTGCACACCGCTGCCAGCGGTCCCGACGCGCTGGCCAAGGCCCGCGAGATCAAGCCCGATGCGGTGATCCTCGACGTGATGATGCCGGGCATGGACGGATTTGGCGTGCTGCGACGCATGCGTGCCGACGGTATCGACGCGCCCGCACTCTTTCTCACCGCGCGCGACAACCTGCAGGACAAGATCACCGGACTCACCCTCGGCGGTGACGACTACGTGACAAAACCGTTCAGCCTCGAGGAAGTGGTGGCGCGGTTGCGGGTCATCTTGCGCCGGGTCGGCCGCGGTGTCGAAGAACCCAAGAACGCCCGGCTGAGCTTCGCCGATATCGAACTCGACGAGGAGACCCACGAGGTGTGGAAGGCCGGCGAGCCCGTATCGCTGTCGCCGACGGAGTTCACGCTGCTGCGCTACTTCATCATCAACGCGGGCACGGTGCTGTCCAAGCCGAAGATCCTCGACCACGTGTGGCGTTACGACTTCGGCGGCGACGTGAACGTCGTCGAGTCCTATGTCTCCTACCTGCGACGCAAGATCGACACCGGTGACAAGCGACTGCTGCACACGCTGCGTGGTGTGGGGTACGTGCTGCGTGAGCCGCGGTAAACGATCATTCATCCATGATCGGTAGATACCGGCGGGCGGTGCCGCTGCGTGTCGGGTTGGTGGCGGCCACGCTGGTGTTGGTGGCGTTCGGACTGCTGGCATCCGGCATCGCCGTCACCTCGATAATGCGCCACACCGAGATCAAGCGTGTCGACGACACCCTGCTGGAGGCGTCGGGCGGCTGGGCGCAGGCGCCGCACGCGTTCGCCGAACCGTTGCAGGATCCCAGCCCCGCGAATCCGCCCACCAACTTCTACGTCCGTGGCACCGACGCCGACGGCCGGATCCAGTTGGCCATCAACGACAGTTCGGCAGAGCCGGTCCTGCCGGTGAGCAACGACGTCGGACCCGAACCGGTCACCGTCGGCTCCGTGGACGGGTCCGGGGTGCAATGGCGCGCGGTCACCGTCGGCGGGCCCGACGGGGAGCTGACGACGGTCGCCATCGATCTGACCGATGTGGAATCCAGTGTGCGCGCGCTGGTCTGGTCTCAGCTCGGGATCGGGACCGCGGTGCTGCTGGTACTCGGCGTCGTCGGTTACGCCGTGGTGCGCCGTAGCCTCAAACCCTTGGCCGAGGTCGAGGAGACCGCTGCCGCCATCGCCGACGGGGAACTGGACCGTCGTGTTCCGCAACGTGACCCACGCACCGAGGTGGGCAGGCTGTCGCTGGCGTTGAACGGCATGCTCGCCCAAATCCAGCGCGCCATGGCATCGTCGGCGGAATCGGCGGAGTTGGCGCAACAATCCGAGGAGCGGATGCGGCGCTTCATCGCCGATGCCAGCCACGACCTGCGCACGCCGCTGACGACCATCAGGGGATACGCGGAGCTGTATCGGCAGGGCGCGGCGCGCGATACCGAGATGCTGATGGGGCGCATCGAGAGCGAGGCCGGCCGGATGGGCCTGCTGGTCGAGGATCTGTTGCTGTTGGCGAGGCTCGACGAACAACGTCCGCTGGAACAGCGCCGCGTCGACCTGCTGGCGCTTGCCAGTGACGCGGTGCACGACGCGCAGACGGTCGCCCCGGGGCGACCTATCGGGATGCAGGTCTTCGACGGACCGGGCACGCCGGAGGTGCTCGGTGACGAGGCCCGGCTACGTCAGGTGCTGAGCAACCTGATGTCCAATGCGTTGCAGCACACCCCGGAGAGTGCGCGGGTGACGGTGCGGGTGGGCACCGAAGGCGATGACGCGGTCATCGAGGTATGCGATGCGGGACCCGGCATGAATCCCGAAGACGCCCAACGTGTCTTCGAGCGCTTCTACCGTGCGGACTCGTCGCGCACGCGGACCAGTGGCGGCTCCGGATTGGGGCTCTCGATCGTCGATTCGTTGGTGCTCGCCCACGGTGGCAGCGTGTCGGTGGACACCGCGCCCGGGCAGGGCTGCCGGTTCCGGGTCACCCTGCCACGGATCGTGGAGGCCGCGGTTCAGCTCAGCTGAGCCAGTGCCGCCGTGATCTTCGCCTGTGCCTCGTCGAGAGATTCCGGTGACGGATTACGGTCCACGCCTGCGAATCCGAAATCGCTGAGATCGCGGGCGGGGAACACGTGGACGTGCAGGTGCGGCACCTCCAGTCCGGCGATGATCACCCCGGCCCGTTCGGCGTCGAAGGCGGCGCAGACGGCCTTGCCGATCTTCTGCGCCACCGCCATCACCCGGCCGAAGAGGGCGGGGTCGAGATCCTGCCAGTTGTCGACCTCGGCGCGAGGCACCACCAGCGTGTGGCCCTGGGTCATCGGTTCGATGGTCAGGAACGCCACGATCTCGTCGTCCTCGTAGACGAATCGGCCGGGGATCTCGCGGTTGATGATCATGGAGAAGACGGTCGCCATGGCATCGAGGCTAGTCCGTGGATCGCCTGCGATGCGCAGGCGGCACCATTAGCCTGACCAGATGCTTGGGCTGATGCAAGACCGGCCGTTGATGATCTCGTCACTGATCGACCACGCCGCGACATTCCACGGCGACACCGAGATCGTGTCCAGGTTGCCGGAGGGCATGATCGCGCGGACCACGTGGTCGGCCGTGCGGGACCGATCCAAGCAGGTGGCCAACGCCCTGTCCGAACTCGGCATCGAACCGGGTGACCGGGTGGGCACACTGGCCTGGAACAGCGACCGGCATCTGTCGCTGTACTACGGAGTTTCCGGATCCGGCGCCGTCCTGCACACCGTCAACCCGCGGTTGTTCGCCGAGCAGATCATCTACATCATCAACCACGCCGAGGATCGGGTGTTGTTCTTCGACATCACCTTTGCGCCCCTGGTCGAGCAGATCGCACCGCAGTTGCAGACGGTGCACACCTACATCGCCATGACCGATCGCGACCATATGCCCGACATGGCCGTCGACCGGTTGTTGTGTTTCGACGAGTTGGTGAGCGCGCAGTCGACCGACTATCGGTGGCCCGAATTCGACGAACGCAGCGCCTCGTCGCTGTGCTACACCTCGGGGACGACCGGTAATCCCAAGGGCGTGTTGTACTCCCACCGCTCGACGGTGCTGCACGCACTCGGTGCGATCCCACGCGACAGCTTCGACCTGCACAGCGGATCGACCATCCTGGTGGTGGTCCCGATGTTCCACGCGAACGCCTGGGGCACTCCCTACACCGCCCCGATGGTCGGCGCGAAGCTCGTGCTGCCGGGTCCGCACCTGGATGGTGAGAGTCTGTATGAGTTGATGCGCGACGAAGGGGTCAACTTCACCCAGGGTGTGCCCACCGTGTGGATGATGTTGTTCTCCTACCTCGACGACCACCCCGAGATCGACCCGCACGAACTGCGGCTGGAGTTCGCAGGCACCGGGGGCGCGGCGTTGCCGCAGTCGATGATCGAACGCTTCGAACGGGATTTCGGCTCGGAGGTGGTGCAGGGCTGGGGGATGACCGAGACCAGCCCGCTGTGTGTGATCGGCAAGCTGGCGCCCCGGCACGCCCACCTGTCCGCTGCCGACAAGATGAAGCTGAAACTCAAACAGGGCCACGCCATCTGGGGTGTCGATATCAAGATCGTCGATGACGAGGGCAATCGACTGCCGTGGGACGGTGAGGCGTTCGGCGAGGTGTTCGTCCGCGGCCCGTGGATCGCCAGCGGTTATTTCAAGGGCGAGGGCGGCGACAAGCTCGATGCCGAGGGTTTCTTCCCCACCGGTGACGTCGCCACCGTCGACCCGGACGGTTACCTGCAGCTGGTGGACCGCGCCAAGGACGTCATAAAATCCGGCGGCGAGTGGATCAGCTCGATCGATCTGGAGAATGCCGCCACCGGGCATCCGGCGATCGCCGAGGCCGCGGTGATCGGTGTGCCGCATCCGAAATGGCAGGAGCGTCCGCTGCTGCTGGTGGTGCGGCGGCCCGGACAGGATGCCTCTCGCGAGGAGATCCTGGACTATCTCGCCGAGCGGGTGGTGAAGTGGTGGCTGCCCGATGATGTCGTCTTCGTCGAGGAGTTACCGCACACCGCGACCGGCAAGCTGCTGAAGATCCAACTGCGTAAGGAGTACCGCGAGCACCGGTTGCCCGACACCGCTAGTTGACGGCGGCGGCGATCTCCTCGACCGTCCACGGTGGCGCGTCGTGATGGTCCCGGTAGGCGACGAATGCCGGCTGTTGCCGGTCGAACCGACCGACGAAACCTCCTGCAGCGATGAAGATCTGCCCGGTGATGTGGCGGGCGAGATCACCGGCCAGATACGCGTAGGTGGGTGCGACGTACTCCGGCGGACCGGCGTCGAGTGCCCCCTGCATGCTGGCATCGTCGAGCAGCCCGCGCCGGTTCAACTCGACGATGTGCTGCTCATAGTCAGAGCCCGTCGACAACCGTGTCCTGGCACCGGGACACACCACGTTGGCCCGGACGCCATGCTCGGCGAGCTCCGCGGCGATCGCAAGGGTCAGGCTGTTGACCCCGCCCTTGCCCGCCGGGTACCCGGTGCCCCCGTAGTCGCCGAGGAAGGCGAACGAACTCGTGTTGACGATCGCACCCGAGCGCTGCCGCACCATATGGGGTGCGGCAGCGCGGCAGGTCTCGAAGGTGGTCAGCAGGTGCGCGTCCAACAGGTCCCGGAACTGTGCCGAGGTCACGGTGAGGATCGAGGATCCGGTGGGTTCGGCGGTGCCTGCGCAATTGATCAGGATGTCGATCCGGCCGAACTCGTCGATGCACCGCCCGACAAGGGCGTCGGCCACCTCCGGGTCGGCAGGGGATCCCACGAAGCCGACACCCGAAATCCGTTCGGCGGCTTCGGTGACCGCATCGGGATCGCGGCCGTTGACGACCACCCCGGCGCCCTGCGCGGCGAGCAGCTCGGCGACCGCCAGGCCGACACCGCGGGTGCCGCCGACCACGACGGCGCAGCTCTCTTCCAACGGCCGCCCCGGAGTCCTAGCGATCGGAGGCCTCGGTGAAGGTCATGGCGTCCATGTTCCAGTAGCCACGCAGGTTGGTGATCAGGCCCGCATCGTCGACGCGATAGGTGAACACGCCCCGGACCGTGGCGACGAAACCGTTCGGAAACGTCGTCTCCAGCACCAAGATGTAGGCGATCTCCTTGGGACTGCTCGACGGAAACGTCGCCTCACAGGTGACACGCAACTGGTTGGGACCGATGTTGGTGTCATAGAACGCCGCCAGGGCGGCCTTGCCGCGCACCCCGGTGCCGTCGGGGTTGGTGACGGCCTCGCCGATGGGATCTTCGACGACGATGTCGTCGGCCATCAGCGCCAACCAGCCCTCTCGGTCACCCGACTGCACGCACCGCCACGAATTCCGCGACGCCGCGACAACCGGGGAGACCGAGGTGTCCTGCGAGCTCTGGGTCATGCGTGGTTACCGGTCGGCGTCGGTGTAGCGGATGACACCGCGGATATTGCGGCCCTCCAGCATGTCGGCGTAGCCATCGTTGATCTGCTCCAGCCGGTACTGCCTGGTCACCATGTCGTCCAGATTGAGCCGGCCGGCCTTGTACATCGACAGCAGCTGAGGAATGTCGTGGTGGGGATTTCCGCCGCCGAAGATGGTGCCCTGCAGGCGCTTCTGCAGCAGGGTCAGCATCGACAGGTTGAGCTTGACGTCGTTCTCGGCCATGTTCGCCACCGCCGTGGCCACCACCGTGCCGCCCTTGGCGGTGATGTTCATGTAGTGGTCGATATCCTCGCCCTTGAGCTCACCGACGGTGACGATCGTCTTGTGTGCCATCCGGCCCTGGGTCACCTCGGCGACACCGGCCATGGCGCTGAAGATGTCCGGGTAGGCATGGGTGGCACCGAACTTCAGCGCATTGTCCCGCTTGAACTCGACCGGGTCGACGGCGAAGATGTTGCGCGCGCCGGCGTTCAGTGCGCCTTGCAGGGCGCCGGTCCCGACACCGCCGACGCCCACGATCACGACATCGTCACCGGGGCGCACGTCACCGCTGCGGACGGCCGACCCGTACCCGGTGGTCACACCGCAACCGACCAGGCAGGCCACCTCGAACGGGATGCTCGGGTCGATCTTCACCACCGAGCTCTTGTGCACCACCATGTACGGGCTGAAGGTGCCCAGCAGGGTCATCGGGATGACGGGTTCACCCGTCTTCACGGAGTGGATCCGGTGGGTGCCGTCGGACACGGCCGTGCCGGCGAGCAGTCCGGCGCCCAGGTCGCACAGGTTGCGCAGGCCCTCCTGGCATGCCGGACATTCACCGCAGGACGGGATGAACGACAGCACCACGTGGTCACCGGGGGCGATGTGCTCGACTCCCGGGCCCACCTCGGTCACCACGCCGGCACCCTCGTGTCCGCCCAGCACGGGGAAACCGGCCATCGGGATGTCACCGGTCACCAGGTGGTGATCGGAATGGCACATGCCCGAGGCTTCCATCTGGATCTTGACCTCGTCCTTGACGGGGTCGCCGATCTCGATCTCCTCGATCGACCACGGCTGGTTGAACTCGTAGATGAGAGCGCCTTTTGTCTTCATGCGCATATGCCTTCCACTAGAACCGGTGCCCATCAGACTAGAGGCAGTAGTTAGGTACGTCACACCCACCCCCAAGCAACCGCTTGGCCGGGTGGTCACCAGAGGGGTACGGGAGCCTCGCCGAGCGGGTAGTAGCCGGGCAGCTTCTCGCCCGCCAGCGAACGCTCGATGCGCTTCTGCATGGTCGGGGTCAGGTCACCGGAGGAGATCAGCTTCATGAACGCCTTCTGGACATGCCCGAAGTCGAAGAAGTCGCGCTGCCACTCGATCAGCAAGTCGTCATTGAGGCGGAACCAGCTGCCGCCGATACCGTAGATCTCGTCCTTGGTGCCGTCGCTCTTGTGGGCGATCTGCTTCCAGAAGCCGACGATCTCGTTCTGCTTCTCGTCGATGAGGGTCTTCTGGTACTCGTACACCCAGTTCTCCAGCCCTTCCATCTCCAGCCCGAGTGCGACATCGCGGATCTCGTCCCGGTTGACGCACATGACGTCTTCCTTGGGGCCGATGTTCCAGCCGTACGTCGCGTCCTCGGTGTAGAAGTCCGCCATCGGCTTCCAGTCGCCGGCCGCTTCGGCATCCCGGTTGGCCTGCAGCCAGCGCTGGACCCAGTCTTCGAGAGCTTCTCTTGACGCCATTGTCGTTGCCTTTCAGTTCTTTTCGATTATGGATAGAGCGCGGGTAGGGCACATGTCTACAGCCATCTCGACGGCGTCGCGCAGATCATCGGGCGGCTCGAGGTCGAGAACCTCGACGACACCGCGTTTGGGTACCCGGAAGACATCGGGCGCCTCCAGCTCGCACATGGCGTGGCCTTGGCACAGGTCCTCGTCGAGTTCGATGCGATAGCAACCCATCGGCGATCAGCCCCGTACTCGCCTGCGGTAGCGGACCTTCGCCGGCTGCGCGAGCTGAACGACCATCTTCGAGTGGTCGTTCTGATAGGTGTCGGCGGGCTGTGCCATCTCGAACTCGTACTCGCGCAGCAGCACCGAGAAGATGGCCTTGATCTGCATCTGCGCGAACGCCGCACCGACGCAACGGTGCTTACCCGCGCCGAACGGGATCCAGGTCCACCGGTTGACCAGGTCCTCCTGGCGTGGCTTCTGATAGCGATCGGGATCGAAGGTATCGGGATCCGGGAAGTCCTCGGCGATACGGTTCGAGATCGCCGGGGAGGCGGCCACCATCTGGCCCTTGTGGATCGGGTAGCCCGCCACCTCGAACTCGTCCTGTGCGACACGCATCAGGATGATCAGCGGCGGATGCAGGCGCAGCGTCTCCTTCAGCGAGTTGTCCAGCTTCGGGATCTGGCGCAGGGCATGGAAACTCACCTCCTGGCCATCGGCGTAGAGCTCATCGAGTTCCTGCTGCACCTGGGCGTACACCTCGGGGTTGCGCAGCAGTTCGATCAGCGTCCAGGAGGAGGTGCCCGAACTGGTGTGGTGCCCGGCGAACATCAACGAGATGAACATGCCGGTGACCTCGTTGGCGGTGAAGCGGGGTTCGCCCTGCTCATCCTTGATCGAGACCAGCACGTCGAGCAGATCGCGATCCTCTTTGCCCTTGGGCGGGTTGGCGATCCGGCCGTCCATGATCTCCTGGACGAGCGCAACCAGCTTCGCCCGTGACTCGTCGCGGATCCGGAAGCTCTCGATATCGAGATAAGGGTCGACGTAGCAGAGCGGATCGGTGCCACGTTCCAACTGGTGGTAGTAATGGGCGAACCGGCTGTCGAGTTGCTCGCGGAACTTGAGGCCGATGAGGCAGGCCGTCGAGGTGTAGATCGTCAATTCCGAGAAGAAGTCCAGCAGTTCGATCTCACCCTCATCGCCCCAGTCGGCGATGATCTTCTTCACCTCGTTCTCGATGGTGGCCGCGTGGCCCTTCATCTGTTCACCGCGCAGTGCGGTGTTGTGCAGCATCTCGGCGCGGCGTTCGGGGTCGGCGTCGAACACCACACCCTCGCCGAAGATCGGCGTCATGAACGGATAGGCCTCGGCCTGATTGAGCTCGGCGTCACTGGAGCGGAAGAAGAACTCGTTGGCTTCCGAGCCGGACAGCATGACGACCTGCTTGTCGACGAGCTGGAACCAACCGACGTCGCCACATTCCGCGCGGACCCGCTGCATCAGGCCGATCGGATCGGTACGGAACTCCTCGAGGTGACCGTGCTCCTCCTCGCCACCTGAAACACGTTCCACTTCCTTCAGATCAGCCATTCTGCGGCATCCCTTCTTCGCCGAGGGCGAGCTTCTGGCGGTCTTTCACATCGGCCAGCGGAGCCTCGGGCTGCAGCTCCATGTTGGCGATGAAGCCGCCACGCGGTGTCTCGGCGACGAACGTGATGGCCCGCGCGAGGTCATCCGCGCGCAGGAAGTAGTCATGCCGGGCCTGGCCCCACTTGGCCCAGTCCTCCAGGGCGGGCCCGATCAGCTCGGCGGGCAGGCTCCAACCCATGGATGTCTTGGTCGGTCCTGGGTGCACGATGGAGGCCCGCACGCCGGTGCCCTCCAGCTCCATCTGGTAGTTGTTCACCATCGCGACCAGAGCGGCCTTGGCCGCGCCGTAGGCGCCCATGTGCGGGCGTTGCCGCAGCGAGACGTCGGAGCCGACGAAGATCAGGTCACCGCGCCGGCGTTCGATCATCCCTGGCAGGACGGCGGAGGCGACGCGGTTGGCGCCGATCAGATGGATCTGAACCTGGGAGTCGAACTGCTCGGTGCTGATCGAGTCGAGCTTGCCGAAGTAGGTGTCGCCTGCACCGGCGACCAGGACCTCGATATCACCGAGTTCAGTGGTGGTCTTCTCGACAGCCGCCTTCACCGAGTCCGGGTCGGTGACGTCGAGGTGCACCGCGATGGCCTCGCCGCCGTCGGCGCGGATCTTGCCGACGATCTCGTCGAGCTTCTCCACCCGGCGGGCGCCGAGCGCGACGGGAAAGCCGTTGCGGGCAAGCCGGATCGCGGTTGCTTCGCCGATACCGGAGGAGGCACCGGCCACCAGCGCGGGTCGCCGTTCTGGCAGGGGATCAAATCTGGGCATCTACGTCAGGAACCTTTCAAGCCACTCAACGGAGGGTGACGGTCATCGGGAGGTGGGCGAATCCGCGCACGCTGCTGGAGTGGACGCGGACGGCCTTGTCCTCGTCGACCTCGTAACCGCGGATTCGTTTGAACAATTCGGTCAACGCCACCCTGGCCTCCATGCGCGCCAGGTGGGCACCGAGGCAGAAGTGTGCGCCGCTACCGAAACTCACCGTCTTCGAACCGATCTCGCGGTCGATGCGGTACTCGTCGGGATTCTCGAAGACCCGCTCGTCGCGATTGGCCGAGCCGATCAGCAGCACCAGCACATCGCCGGCCGGAACGGTGGTGTCGTAGAAGGTGAGGTCATCGACGACGGCGCGGGCGAGGATCTGACTGGATGCGTCGTAGCGCAGGGTCTCCTCGACCCAGGGGGTCACCAGGTCGTGGTTGTCGAAGACCGGTGCCAGTTGGCTCGGATTCCTGTGCCCCCAATAGGCGGCATTGGCGAGCAATTTGGTGGTGGTCTCGTTCCCGGCGACGACCATGAGGAACAGGAAGGCCATGATCTCGTCGTCGGTGAGCCGGTCACCGTCGATCTCCGCCTCGACCAAGGCCGAGGTCAGGTCATCCGAAGGTCGCTTGCGGCGCTGTTTGACCATGTCCGCGTAGTACATCAACAGTTCGCCGGAGGCCGCGATGGCCGAATCGGGAACGTCGGCAACACCGTCGTCACGGTGCATCACCGCGTCGGCCTGGGCGCGGATGCGGACCCGGTCGGAGTCGGGAACGCCCATCAACTCCGAGATGACGTCCATCGGCAGCTTGCCGGCGAACTCGTCGACGTAATCGAAGGTGCTGCTCTGCAGGGCGGTGTCCAGATGCTGGTGGGCGATCTCGGTGACCCGGCCCTCGAGTTCGCGGATGCGTCGTGGGGTGAATCCCTTCGATACCAGGGTGCGCAGCCGCAGGTGGCCGGGATCATCGAGGGCCAGGAACGACATGACCCGGTGGGCTTCGTCGTTTCGTGAGATCGGGTCCAGTGCGACGCCGTGCTTGTTGGACAGTGCGACGCTGTTGCGGAATCCCGCGACGACATCCTGATGGCGCGACAACGCCCAGAACTTGAGCTCTTCGTTGTGGTAGATCGGGGCCTCGTCACGCAGCCGCTTGTAGTACGGGTACGGATCCTCGTGGAAGTCGTAGCTGTAGGGGTCGAGTATCAGATCGACGGTGGGAGAGCTCATCTGGCGCCGCCCGGGCTCATGGTCATTGGTTTTCTCCGAGGATGAGGCCGACGACATAGGTGAGTCGGTCGGCGATCTGGTGGTAGGTGAAGGCGCCGCTGCCTGCGTTGACAAGCGCGCCGAAGAACGTCATCTCCAGGGCTGAGACGATCCGGGGATCGGCGTCGGGGCCGACCGCCGAGCGGATGCGCTTGTGGATCTCGGTACCGATGCGGTCGCGGACGGTGCGGACCGCGGGATCGCTGCTGCCGCTCAGCAGGGCGGTGGTGCAGGCGGCGGCCAGATCGGGCTCGTCGGCGACGACGAGGGTCAGGGCGCGCACTGCCTTGTCGACCCTGGTGCTCATGGCGTCGTTGACATCGGTGAAATAGGGCACCTGCTTGACGAGGTCGAGGTACACCTCGGCGATCAGATGGTTCTTCGACGAGAAGTAGGTGTACGCCGTCGCCGGGGCGACCTTGGCCCGCGCGGCGACCGCACGCACCGTCAGGTCGGCATAGGAAGTCTCGCGCAGCATCTCCATCCCGGCCGTCATGACCTTGCGAAAGGTCTCTTCCTGGCGGCGGTTGCGCGTCGTCTCCGCCGGACCGCCGCTCGCGCTGTCTGTGACAGTCACCACCGAATCGCTGGACACATGTCCAAGTTATCCGACGGGGCGGCCGGTGGGCAAGCTCTGGAACGAAATATGCACTACAAGACCGTTTATCGCGGTCGGCCTGACCCACCTTTGGTGACCGGTCTTGCCACCGTCGCGGCCGTGCGGCTATGGTTCGGTGAAATGTTGCCGGACAGTTGTCCAGGAAATCGCTAGGAGTGGGATGTCGATTCTGGCCGATCGCGAAAGCCGATTGCTCATCGACGGCAAGCTCGTCGCCGGCAGCGGCGGGACCTTCGAGACGGTCAACCCGGCCACCGAGGAGGTGCTGGGTGTCGCCGCCAACGCCGACGAGTCCGATATGGAAGCGGCGATCGGCGCCGCGCGCGTCGCCTTCGACGAGACCGATTGGTCGACCAACACCGAGCTGCGGGTGCGCTGCCTGCGCCAGCTGCGAGAGGCGTTGCAGGCCAACATCGAAGACCTGCGGGAGCTGACGATCTCCGAGGTGGGTGCGCCGCGGATGCTGACCGCCGGTGCCCAACTGGAGGGTCCCGTCGACGATCTGGCCTTCTCGGCCGATACGGCGGCGGGCTATCAGTGGCGCACCGATCTCGGGCACGCCACCCCGCAGGGCATGCCGACCAACCGCGTGGTGGCCCGCGAGGCCATCGGTGTCGTCGGCGCCATCACCCCGTGGAACTTCCCGCATCAGATCAACCTCGCCAAGATCGGACCCGCGCTGGCCGCGGGGAACACGCTGATCCTCAAGCCGGCACCGGACACCCCGTGGGCGGCTGCGGTGCTCGGCGAGATCATCACCGAGCACACCGATTTCCCGGCCGGTGTCATCAATATCGTCACCTCCGACGATCACGGGGTGGGGGCGTTGCTGTCGAAGGATCCGCGGGTGGACATGGTGTCGTTCACCGGCTCGACCAACACCGGTCGCGCCGTGATGACCGATGCCGCGGTCACCATCAAGAAGGTGTTCTTGGAACTCGGCGGGAAGTCCGCGTTCGTGGTGCTCGACGACGCCGATCTGGCCGGCGCGTGCTCGATGGCGGCCTTCACCGTGGCCATGCACGCCGGGCAGGGGTGCGCGATCACCACCCGCCTTGTCGTGCCGCGCGCGAAGTACGACGAGGCCGTCGAGGCGGCGGCCGCGACGTTGGGTGGGATCAAGCCGGGGGACCCGAACAGCAAGCGCACCGTCTGCGGACCCGTGATCTCGGCGCGTCAGCGCGACCGAATCCAGGGCTACCTGGATTCGGCGATCGCCGAGGGCGGCCGGTTCGCCTGCGGCGGAGGCCGCCCCGCGGATCTGGATCGCGGCTTCTTCATCGAGCCGACCGTCATTGCCGGACTGGACAACTCGGCGAAGGTATCCCGCGAGGAGATCTTCGGACCGGTGCTGACGGTGATCGCCCACGACGGTGACGATGACGCGGTGCGCATCGCCAACGACTCGCCCTACGGGCTCTCGGGCACCGTCTTCTCCGGAGACGACGCCCGCGCGCAGGCGGTCGCCGCACGGCTGCGGGTCGGCACCGTCAACGTCAACGGCGGTGTCTGGTACTCCGCGGACGCCCCGTTCGGCGGTTATAAGCAGTCCGGGATCGGCCGCGAGATGGGCGTGGCCGGTTTCGAGGAGTACCTGGAGACCAAGCTCATCGCCACGCTCGCCACCTGAGGTCGACTGGCCACTTACTACACGCAATAACGGTCATACCGTGCAATAACTGGCCACTCGGCCGAGAGGAAGAACATGTACGCGGAATTCAAGGACAAGGTCGGCATCGTCACCGGCGCCGGCGGCGGTATCGGCCAGGCCTACGCCGAGGCGCTGGCCCGCGAGGGCGCGGCCGTCGTGGTCGCCGATATCAACCTCGAGGGTGCCCAGAAGGTGGCCGACGGGATCAAGGGTGAGGGCGGTAACGCGCTGGCGGTGCGGGTCGACGTGTCCGATCCCGAATCGGCACGGGACATGGCGGCGCAAACGCTCTCGGAATTCGGTGGGATCGACTACCTGGTCAACAACGCCGCCATCTTCGGTGGCATGAAGCTCGACTTCCTGGTGACCGTGGACCCGGAGTACTACAAGAAGTTCATGAGCGTGAACCTCGACGGTGCGCTGTGGTGCACCCGTGCGGTGTACAAGAAGATGGCCAAGCGCGGCGGCGGCGCGATCGTCAACCAGTCCTCCACGGCGGCTTGGATGTACGCGAACTTCTACGGTTTGGCCAAGGTCGGTGTCAACGGCCTGACCCAGCAGCTCTCCCGTGAGCTTGGCGGGCAGAACATCCGCATCAACGCCATCGCGCCCGGGCCGATCGACACCGAGGCCAACCGCACCACCACCCCGCAGGAGATGGTCGCCGATATCGTCAAGGGCATCCCGCTGTCCCGGATGGGGCAGCCCGAGGACTTGGTCGGCATGTGCCTTTTCCTGTTGTCGGATCAGGCGAAGTGGATCACCGGGCAGATCTTCAACGTCGACGGCGGACAGATCATCCGCTCATGAAGCTCGGTTACATCGGCCTGGGCAACCAGGGTGCGCCGATGGCCAAGCGACTCGTCGACTGGCCGGACGGGCTGATCGTCTTCGACGTGCGCACCGAGGCGATGACGCCGCTGGTGGAACTCGGCGCGCAACTCGCCGATGACGTCGCTGCAGTCTCAGCGGCCGACGTGATCAGCGTGACGGTGCTCAACGACGCCCAGGTGCGCGACGTGGTCGCCGAACTGGGTGAGCACGCCGCACCCGGCACCGTCATCGCCATCCACTCCACGATCGAGCCGGGTACCGCACCCGAGCTGGCCGAACGACTGGCCCCCAAGGGGATCCATATCGTCGACGCCCCGGTCAGCGGGGGAGCCGGGGCAGCGGACAAGGGCGAGCTGGCGGTGATGGTCGGTGCCTCCGAGGAGGCCTATGCCGCGGTCAAGCCCGTCTTCAAGAAGTGGGCCTCGTTGGTCGTGCGCGCCGGTGAGCCCGGCGCGGGCACCCGGATGAAGCTGGCGCGCAACATGTTGACCTTCATCGGCTTCGCCGCCTCGTGCGAGGCGATGGCGCTGGCCGAGGCGTCCGGCATCGACCTGCAGAAGCTGGGTCGGGTGGTCCGCCACTCTGATGCCCAGAGCGGTGGGCCCGGGGCGATCATCCTGCGCGATGACACCGCACCGCTGGAGCCCGACCATTGGCTGTTCGACATGTTCACCCACACCCGAGGTCTCGGCGAGAAGGATCTGTCGCTGGCGCTCGGGCTCGGTGACGCGGTGGGAGTAGAACTTCCGTTGGCGCAGGTGGCGTTGGAGACCCTGGCCGACGGACTCGGAGTGCCACACACGAAGGAGCAGTGAGGATGACCGACCGCCGCCAGCAGGGCCTGCAGAAGATGAACGAGGTCTACGGCTGGGAGATGCCCGATATCCAGGGTGATCCGTATTTCGACCTGACCGTCGAGCACCTCTTCGGTGACATCTGGACCAGGCCGGGTCTGTCGATGCGGGACAAGCGATTGCTGACCCTGGCGGCGGTGACCGCGGTGGGGAACTCCGATCTGGCCGAGATCCAGATCAACGCGGCCCTGCACAATGAGGAACTCACTGCCGAGGAACTCAAGGAGGTGGCCGTGTTCATCACGCACTACCTGGGATTCCCGCTCGGTTCCAAGCTCGACGGCGCCGTCGGCAAGGTGGTGCGGCAACGCCGCAAGGCCGCCGAGAAGGCCCAGGGCACGGGCGCGGAGGACAAGCGCGCCAATGTCGATGCCGCGCTGCGGATGCATTCCGGGAAGTCGCTCGATGACCAGTAGGTATGCCGCGCTCTCGCGCGACGAGCTGGCCACTCTGGTACCCGAGTTACTGCTGATCGGGCAGCTGATCGATCGCTCCGGAATGGCCTGGTGCATAAGCAGTTTCGGTCGGGAAGAGATGCTGCAGATCGCCATCGAGGAGTGGGCGGCGTCGAGTCCGCTATACACCCGGCGGATGCAGAAGGCGCTCAAGTACGAGGGTGTCGACATCTTCACCCTGTTCAAGGGGTTGCAGCTGGACATCGGTGCCCCGCCGCAGTTCATGGATTTCCGCTATGTCGTGCACGACCGTTGGCATGGTGAGTTCTACCTCGATCACTGCGGGGCGCTGCTGGACGTCGAGCCGATGGGCCCCGATTACGTCAAGGGGATGTGCCACGACATCGAGGACCCGACCTTCGATGCCACCGCGTTGGCCACCAACCGCAAGGCTCAGGTCCGGCCGATCCATCGGCCGCCGCGCGCCCCGGCCGACCAGCACCCGCACTGCCGGTGGACGGTCATCATCGACGAGTCCTACCCCGAGGTTCCGTTCATCCCCGAGATGGACATCGTCGCCGCGACCCACGCGCACGCATGTGAACTGGACCCGATCGATCCCGACGACGACGGTGCGAGCGACTATTCCGGTGAGCTGCTCGCCGACGTCGACTTCGCCGCGTTCTCCCATTCGGCGCTGGTGCGGATCGCCGACGAGGTGTGTCTGCAGATGCACCTACTGGTCAAGTCGTTCCAGATCGCCGTGGAGAAGCGGGCCGGTGCGGACACCGAGCTGGCCCGCTCGATCCGCACCAAGCAGCTCATCGGCATCGCGGGTGTGGCGGCCGAACGCATCCACAGGGCGCTGAAGCTGCCGACGACCACCGCCGGCGCCCTGCGGGTGCTGGAACTTCACCCGCTGCTGAATCCCGCCGCCTATGTGTCGGCCGATATCGACCCGGGCTTCGTGCATGTGCGCCGGTCCCCGGCGTATGAGGACGGGGCCTGGATTTCCCTGGTCTCGCCGGTCGCCGACGCCCCGCTGCAGGCCATCGTCGCTGCCGTCGACCCGCACCTGCGCGCCGAGGTGGCAGGTACCGAATCGGACTGGACGGTGCGGGTGATCGAGACCGACACGGCGGCCAAGAAACTGCCCGAGGTCGAGGTGTGCGAGTTCAGTCACGGCGCGTCCTGGGTGTTCGAGGAGCGTAAGTCGCTGCCGCTCACCGTGGTCTGACCGCGATTTGTGGAGCCGCACCCGCGATGAGTACGGCCGGGACTCCACAAATCGCAGGGGGTCAGGGTCGCAGCGCCGGGGCGACCCAGCGTCGCAGGTAGGCACGCAACTGCTCACCGGTGCGTGGCGGCCGCCCCGGGTCGACGACGAACGACTGGATGATGCGCAGCAGGTGCTCGGCGAGCTCGTCGAGATCGTCGTCGGCGAAACCGGCTGCGGCCCAGTCGACATCGAAGCGCCGAACGACCGACTGGGCGAACTGCAGGCCGATATCGGAGGTCACCGACCCACTGAGCGATGGCGATCGCTCGGGGGTCAGCAGCAGTCCGATGTGTTTGTCCTTGGGCAGCCATTCCAATGCCGTCGCGATGGCCTCGGTCGCGGCGTCGGCGGGATCGGTGATGCCCTGGATGTGGGTGGCCAGCCGCTCCAGGAAATCTCCTGCGGCCACCACACCGGCCTGCATCAGCAGCGCATCGGTGCTCGGGAAGTAGCGGTACACGGTCTGGCGGGTGACCCCGAGGGTTCTGGCCACATCGGCGATGGAGAAATCGGCGCCGCGTTCGTCGATCGCCCGGCCCGCGGCCGCCAGGATGCGGGCGACGGCCTCCTCGTCACTGGCCGGCGCCGCACCCGACCACCCGTGGGTTCGCACGCGCAGAATTGTAGCGATCAGGTGTAGGAAACCTGCAGTTCCTTCACGCCGTTGATCCAGCCGGATCGAAGGCGCTGCGGCTCAGCCAGTTTGGAGATGTCCGGGATCTGGTTGGCGATCTCGTTGAACATCAGCTTGATCTCCATGCGGGCCAGGTTGGCGCCGATGCAGAAATGTGCGCCGTTGCCACCGAAGGCCAGATGCGGATTCGGGTTGCGCAGGATGTCGAACCGGAACGGGTCGGTGAACACGGATTCGTCGTAGTTTGCCGAGCTGTAGAACAGCCCGACCCGCTGTCCTTGCTTGATGGTGACCCCGCCGATCTCGGTGTCTTCCAGCGCGGTGCGCTGGAAGCAGTGCACCGGGCTCGCCCACCGGATGATCTCCTCGATGGCGGTATCGGGGCGCTCACGCTTGAAAAGTTCCCATTGATCCGGGTTTTCGAGGAAGGCGTTCATCCCGTGGGTCATCGCATTGCGGGTGGTCTCGTTGCCTGCCACGGCCAGCAGGATGACGAAGAAGGCGAACTCCACCTCGGTGATGCCCTCTTCTCCGCCCAGATCGGCCTGGACCAGGCGGGTGACGATGTCATCGGCCGGGCACTTCCGGCGTTGTTCGGCCATGTTGTAGGCGTAACCCATCAGCTCCGCGTTGGCGGTTGTCGGGTCGCTGTCGAAGTCGGGGTCGTCGGTGTTCATGATGCAGTTCGACCAATGGAAAATCTTCTCCCGATCCTGTTCGGGCACCCCGATCAGATCGGCGATGGCCTGCAGCGGTAGCGGCATCGCCACGTCATCGACGAAATTGCCCGAGCCGCGTTCGGCGGCCCGTGCCACGATCTCGCGCGCCGCCACCGCCAGCTTCTCCTCAAGGGCAGCCACCGAGCGCGGGGTGAACAGGCGCGAGACCAGCTTGCGTAACCGGGTGTGCTCCGGTGCGTCGTGGTTGATCAGCAGGGCCTTGGTCAGGTCGAGTTGGTCGGCGGTGATGCCATCGGGCAGCCGCATGACCGCTCCCTTGGCATTGGTGGACCAGATGTCGCCGGAGTTGCGGGAGATGGTCTTGACGTCTTCGTGCCTGCTGATCACCCAATAGCCGCCGTCATCGAAGATCGACTCACCCTGGGCGTTCCACCAGATCGGCGCGGTCTTGCGCAGGTGGGCGAACTCCGTGACCGGAAGCCCCTGCAGCAGCACCTCTGGGTCGGTGAAGTCGTACCCCGCACCGAACGGACACGCATCCAACGTCGTCATCGACAGCCTCGTTTCTGTGACCTACCGCACTCGCCGACATTGACCATACATGTCAATGTCAAGTGTATGGCCGCGGTCCCGGCGCGCGGGCGGTCGCGATGCGGATAGGCTTGTCGTCCGTGCGCGTCCTCGTCATCGGATCCGGAGCCCGTGAACACGCCCTGCTGCTCGCGCTGCGGCGCGACCCGCAGGTCGATTGGTTGGGGGTGGCCCCGGGTAACGCCGGCACCTCCGCCTTGGCCGAGCAGTGCGACCTCGACATCACCTCAGGCCCCGCCGTGGTGGCGCTGGCCCGCAAGGTGGACGCCGACCTGGTGGTGATCGGTCCGGAGGTCCCACTGGTACTGGGCGTGGCCGACGCGCTGCGCGCCGCCGGGGTCGCCTGCTTCGGGCCGTCCAAGGATGCCGCCCGCATCGAGGGGTCCAAGGCCTTCGCCAAGGACGTCATGACCGCCGCCGGCGTGCGCACCGCGGCGAGCGAGATCGTCGACAACCCCGCCAACCTGGACGCGGCATTGGACCGGTTCGGCCCGCCCGCAGGCCAGGCCGCCTGGGTGGTCAAGGACGACGGGCTGGCCGCGGGCAAGGGTGTGGTCGTCACGGCGGACCGGGATGCCGCCCGGGCGCATGCCGCCGCCCTGCTGGACTCCGGTCACCCCGTGCTGCTCGAATCGTTCCTGGACGGCCCCGAGGTGTCGCTGTTCTGCGTCGTCGACGGCGAGACTGTCGTGCCGCTGCTGCCCGCTCAGGACTTCAAGCGCGTCGGCGACAACGACAGCGGCCCCAACACCGGCGGCATGGGTGCCTACACCCCGCTGCCCTGGCTGCCGGCCGAGGTGGTCACCCAGATCGTCGACGAGATCGTCAAACCTGTTGCCGCCGAGATGGTCTCGCGTGGTAGCTCATTCTCCGGACTGCTCTATGCGGGTCTGGCGATCACGTCCACGGGCCCGTCCGTGGTGGAGTTCAACTGCCGGTTCGGCGATCCGGAAACCCAGGCGGTGCTGGCGCTGCTGGAGTCCCCGCTGGGCGGATTGCTGCAGGCGGCCGCCACCGGCACGTTGGCCTCCTTCGGTGAGCTGCAGTGGCGCGACGGTGCGGCCGTCACGGTGGTGATCGCCGCCGAGAACTATCCCGGCCGCCCCCGTACCGGTGATGTGATCGTCGGTGCGGAGGCGCCGGGAGTGCTGCACGCCGGTACCGCCCGCCGCGAGGACGGTGCCGTGGTCTCCGCCGGCGGGCGGGTGTTGTCGGTCGTGGGAACCGGCGACAACCTGGATGCCGCGCGCGCCGCGGCCTATGCGCTGATCGGCTCGATCAAGTTGCCCGGCAGCCACTTTCGTACCGACATCGGGCTTGCGGCGGCCGAGGGCAAGATCAGCCTCTGACCAACAGCGGTGCCAGCCAAGAGATTTCGGCAGGCAACTGCTCGCTCCAGAATCCGCCGTCATGACCGCCCGGGGAGAACCCGCCGGCAGGCGGGCTGGGTAGCCCGGCGATGAACTGCCGCGTCGCCGAGGCGAACGGGTCGCTGTTGCCGCAGTCGATGCGCAGCGGAATCTGCCCGAGTGCGGGCAGGCCCCATACGCTGTTGGCCTCGTAGTCGGCGGCATCGTCGAAGGCGCCCGGTGCAGCAGCCCCCGGCGATGTCCACAGCGCGGGACTCACCGCGCAGATGGCCGCGGTGCGGGCCGGTCCCAGCCGCGCTCCGAGCAGCAGCGCCCCGTAACCACCCATCGACCAGCCGATGAATCCGACGCGCGAGGTGTCCAGGCCCTGGTCGGTGAGCATCGGCAGTAGCTCGTCGAGGACCATCGACCCGGCATCGTCGCCGGAAGCCCGTTTGTGCCAGTATCCGCCGCCACCGTCGACCGCGACCACCGCGAACGGTGGCAGGCCCCCCGCCACCGCCTCGGCCAGGCCCTGTTCTACACCGCCGGCCATCACCGTTGCGGCATCACTGCCCTTGCCGTGCAAGGCGATCACCGGTCGCAGCGGTGCCGTTTGGCCCGGCGGCCGTGCGATCGCCCAGTTGGTCGCGAGCCCGCCGCGGGCGGCCGAACGGAACGAACCCGACTGGTATGTCGGTGCCGGTTGCGCGTGTGCGACAGGCGCGGACGCGGATCCCACTGCGTAACCGGCGAGAGCGCCCAGACCCATCCGTAACAGGGCGCGGCGATTCGGTGCGGGCATGTGCGACATCCTGCCATCGGCGTTTGATCTTGGTCACGCGGCGATACATGTGTAACGCCGTAATGATTGCCGAAAAACCCCATGCAACTGGGATTTCGCTGGCACGATGCAATGCGTGACGGCGGCGGTGACCCCCAAGGGAGAGCGACGGCGGGGCGCTCTGGTCAGCGCCGCCGCCGATCTGCTCTGCGAGGGTGGCATCGACGCGGTTCGCCACCGTGCGGTCGCCGCTCGCGCCGGGTTGCCACTGGCATCGACCACCTACTATTTCTCGTCGCTGGAGGACCTCATCGCCAAGGCGGTGGAGTACGTGGGGATGCGAGAGGCCGAGCAACTCCGTGCGCAGGTCGCCACCCTTTCGCGGCGCCGGCGCGGAGCCGAGTCGACGGCGGATCTGCTGGTGGACCTGCTGGTGGGTGACGCCCCGGGTGCGCGTATGCCCGAGCAACTGATCTCGCGCTACGAACGTCTCATCGCCTGTGCGCGGCAGCCGGAACTACGCGATATCCAACGCCGCATCCTGCGGCAGCGCACCGATGCGGTGGTCGAAGTCGTCGAGCGGTCGGGCCGTGCGGTGCGCAGCGAGCTCGTCACCGCCCTGGTGTGCGCGGTGGACGGAGCTGTGGTTGCCTCATTGGTGGATGAAGGGGAGGGTCCCCGCGCAACCGCACGAGCGACGTTGATCGATGTGATCGATGTGCTCGCGCCGGTCGACGACCGGGTCGCGCACGTCTGAGGCCAGTGAGGGGGCGGCAGTGCCAGAGCCGAAAACCAACGACGAACCGCAGCTGCGAAGGGTCATGGGGCCCGGGCTGCTGTTGTTGTTCATCGTCGGCGACATCCTGGGCACCGGGGTCTACGCGCTCACCGGTCAGGTCGCGGGCGAGGTCGGTGGCGCGGCATGGCTGCCATTCCTGATCGCCTTCCTGATCGCGACCGTCACCGCCTTCTCCTACCTGGAGCTGGTCACCAAGTATCCGCAGGCGGCCGGCGCAGCCCTGTACGCGCACAAGGCTTTCGGCATCCACTTCGTCACCTTCCTCGTCGCCTTCGTGGTGATGTGTTCGGGCATCACCTCGGCGTCCACGGCATCGCAGGCCTTCGCCTCCAACTTCGTCAAGGGTTTCGGGCTGGACTGGGGCAAGTTCGGTATCGCCGTGATCGCGTTGGCGTTCATGGCGATTCTGGCGGCGATCAACTTCCGCGGCGTCAGCGAGAGCGTCAAGTTGAACGTGGTGCTCACGATCGTCGAGATCACCGGCCTCGGCGTGGTGATCCTGGTCGGGCTGTGGGCCTTCACCCAGGGCGGCGACGTCGACTTCTCCCGGGTGACCGTGTTCGAAAGCGAAGGCGACCGAAGCACATTCGTCGCCGTGACGGCCGCGACCTCGCTCGCGTTCTTCGCCATGGTCGGCTTCGAGGACTCGGTGAACATGGCCGAGGAGACCAAGGACCCGGTCCGCATCTTTCCCAAGGTCCTGCTCACCGGGCTGGGTATCGCCGGCGTCGTGTACGTGCTGGTATCGATCATCGCGGTCGCCCTGGTGCCGATCGGTGATCTCAAGGAGAGCTCCACCCCGCTGGTCGACGTCGTCGAGGCCGCCGCACCCGGCCTGCCCATCGACACGCTGTTCCCGTTCATCACGATGTTCGCCGTCTCCAACACCGCACTGATCAACATGCTGATGGCCAGCCGGCTCATCTACGGCATGGCGCGCCAGCATGTGCTGCCGCCGGTGTTCGGCAGGGTGCACCGCACCCGCCACACCCCGTACGTCGCCATCGCCTTCACCACCGTGATCGCATTCGGCCTGATCTTCTACGTGTCCGCCTTCGCCAGCAGCAAGGCCATCTCGATCCTGGGCGGCACGACGTCACTGCTGCTGCTGGCGGTCTTCACGATCGTCAACATCGCGGTACTGGTGCTGCGCCGGGATGTGAAGGCCGACGGGGCGCATTTCCGGACGCCGACGGTGCTGCCGGTCATCGGGGCGCTGGCCTCGGCCTATCTGGTCACCCCGTTGTCCGGGCGGCCGGCCCAGCAGTATCTGCTGGCGGGTCTGCTCGTCGTCACCGGTGTCGTCCTCTACGGCGTGACCACACTGATCAATCGGCAGCTGGGGATCCGCGGTGAGGGCATCACCGATCCGAGCCATCTCGAGGACGCACCCTAAGCTGTGTGTCCGTGACGATCCCGAATGTTCTGGCCAACCGCTATGCAAGCGCCGAGATGGCCGATATCTGGTCGCCGGAGAACAAGATCATCGCCGAGCGCAAGCTCTGGCTGGCCGTTCTTCGCGCCCAGTCCGAGCTGGGCATTCCGCTCCCCGACGGGGTCGTCGAGGACTACGAGCGGGTGATCGGAACCGTCGATCTGGGCTCCATCGCGGCGCGTGAGCGGGTGACCCGCCACGATGTGAAGGCCCGGATCGAGGAGTTCAACGCCCTGGCGGGCCACGAGCATGTGCACAAGGGCATGACCAGCCGCGACCTGACCGAGAACGTCGAGCAGCTGCAGATCCGGCAATCGTTGGAACTGGTGTTCACCCACGGTGTCGCGGTCGTCGCGCGGCTGGCCGAGCGGGCGGTGCTCTACCGCGATGTGGTGATGGCCGGGCGCAGTCACAACGTCGCCGCCCAGGCGACCACCTTGGGTAAGCGATTCGCCTCGGCCGCCGAGGAGACGCTGGTGGCGCTGACGCGGCTGCGTGAATTGATCGACCGGTACCCGCTGCGCGGGGTGAAGGGCCCGATGGGCACGGCCCAGGACATGCTCGATCTGTTCGGTGGCGACGCGGGCAAACTTGCCGAGCTGGAACGCCGGGTTGCCGAGTTCCTGGGCTTCACCGATGTTTTCACCAGCGTCGGACAGGTGTACCCACGGTCGCTGGACCACGATGTGGTCTCGGCCCTCGTCCAGCTCGGCGCGGGACCGTCCTCGTTCGCGCACACCATCCGCCTGATGGCCGGCCACGAACTGGTGACCGAGGGATTCGCGCCGGGGCAGGTCGGGTCCTCGGCCATGCCACACAAGATGAACACCCGCTCCTGCGAACGCGTGAACGGGCTGCAGGTGGTCTTGCGCGGTTATGCGTCGATGGCCGCCGAACTGGCCGGCGCGCAGTGGAACGAGGGTGACGTGTTCTGCTCGGTGGTACGCCGGGTGGCACTGCCGGACGCCTTCTTCGCCATCGACGGACAGACCGAGACGTTCCTGACCGTGCTGGACGAGTTCGGTGCCTATCCGGCCGTCATCCAGCGCGAACTCGACCGCTACCTGCCGTTCCTGGCCACCACCCGAATCCTGATCGCGGCGGTGCGCGCCGGCGTCGGCCGCGAAACCGCGCACGAGGTCATCAAGGAGCACGCGGTGGCCGTCGCGCTGGCCATGCGCGAGAAGGGTGCCGAACCCGATCTGCTGGACCGGCTGGCCGCCGATCCGCGGCTGCCGCTGGACCGGATCGCCCTCGATGACGCACTGGCCGACAAGGCGGCGTTCACCGGCGCCGCCGGTGACCAGGTCGACGGTGTCGTGGCCGCCGTCGGGGAACTGATCGGCCGCTATCCCGACGCGGCGAAGTACACCTCGGGCGCCATTCTGTGACACTGGCCGACCTCACCGATCTGGACAATTTCGCGCAGGGATTCCCGCACGAACTGTTCGCGCTACATCGTCGTGAGGCCCCGGTCTACTGGCACGAACCGACCTTGCACACCCCCGACGGCGAGGGCTTCTGGTCGGTGGCAACCTACGCCGAAACCCTTGCCGTACTGCGTGATCCGCAGACCTACTCCTCGGTGACCGGAGGTACGCGCCGCTACGGGGGAACGCTGTTACAGGATCTCGCGGTTGCCGGTCAGGTGCTCAACATGATGGACGACCCGCGCCACGCCCAAATCCGGCGACTGGTCAGCTCCGGGCTGACCCCGCGGATGATCACCCGCGTCGAAGAGGATCTGCGGGCCCGTGCCCGCACCCTGCTGGATGCGGTCATCCCGGGCGAGCCGCTGGATTTCCTGGTCGATGTGGCCGCCGAACTGCCGATGCAGATGATCTGCATCCTGTTGGGGGTACCCGATTCCGAACGGCACTGGTTGTTCGAGGCGATCGAACCGCAGTTCGACTTCGGCAAGGCGCGAAGCGCGGCGGTGGGGCAGCTGAGCGCCGAAGAGGCCGGTTCGCGGATGTACAGCTACGGGATGGAGTTGATCGCCGCCAAACGGGCCACCCCGACCGACGACATGCTCTCGGTGGTGGCCAACGCCGAGCTGGACGACTCGCTCGCTCCCCTTTCCGAGGTCGAGCTCTACCTGTTCTTCAGCCTGCTTTTCAGTGCCGGTGCGGAGACCACCCGCAACGCCGTCGCGGGCGGTCTGCTGGCGCTCATCGAGCATCCCGAACAGTTCGATCTGCTGCGCGGCGACCTGTCGCTGTTGCCGTCGGCCATCGAGGAGATGGTGCGCTGGACCACCCCGTCGCCGTCTAAGCGACGCACCGCCACGACCGCGGCGACACTGGGCGGATGCCGGATCGAACCCGGGCAGAAGGTGCAGATCTGGGAGGGT
Organism: Arthrobacter sp. SLBN-53; assembly: GCF_006715585.1. NCBI lineage: Bacteria > Bacillati > Actinomycetota > Actinomycetes > Micrococcales > Micrococcaceae > Arthrobacter > Arthrobacter sp. SLBN-53. Next base: position 2,060,342 of record NZ_VFNN01000001.1, on the reverse strand, counting down.
TCGGCCAATCGTGACCCGGCGGTGTTCGTCGACCCCGACAGGTTCGACATCACCCGGAAACCGAACCCGCACTTGGGCTTCGGTCAGGGCGTCCACTATTGCCTGGGAGCCAACCTGGCCCGCCTCGAGCTGCGGGTGCTGTTCGAGGAACTGCTTGCCCGGTTCGGCGCGGCTCGCTTGGGCGCGCCGGTCGAATGGACCCGCAGCAACCGGCACACCGGGATGCGGCACATGTACGTCGAGTTCGGCTGATCGTTACCCTCGCAGATATGGTTTCGAGCCCCGACGATCACCTCCGCGTCTCCGATGCCGACCGGTCCCGGGTGAACGGACTGCTCGAACGTGCCGTGTCCGAGGGCATGCTGACCCTCGACGAGTTCGCCGACCGGACGGATTCGGTGTTGGCCGCCCGCACGCGCGGGGAACTACGCACCGTGCTCGCCGATCTGCCCGCCCAACAGCTCGGGGTGCCCGCCCGCCCGCAGTTGCCACCCGACCAGTTGCGCGGCTGGATGACATCGATCGACCGTCGGGGGATCTGGACCGTCGCACCGATGCTCGTGCTGCACACCCGGATGTGCAGCACCACCTTGGACTTCACCTCGGCGGTGTTGCCGGGACCGGTGGTTCAGGTGGTCATCGACGACTACTGCAGCTCCACCGAGCTCATCCTGCCCACGGGCGCCACCGCGGATGTCAACGGTGTCGACGCGTTGATGGGCAGCTCGACGGTCAAGGTGCGGGGCACACCGCCCTCGGATCAGCTGCACGTCATCGTGCGCGGCCGCATCCGACTGGGCTCGGTGACCGTGCGGCATCCGTTCGGGAGTTGGCTGCGCCGACTCGGCGGCGGAGGCTGATTCGCCTAGGTTAGGCTGGCCTAATGCTGCGTGTCACGGCCATGCTGGCCACCCTCGTCCTGGCCGTCGGCGTCCTCGCAGGATGCGCGAGCAACGAGCCTGCCGATCCCGGGGCCGCCGGGGACGCCGTCACCATCTCGCACAAGTTCGGCGAGACGACGGTGCCTGCCAATCCGCGCAACATCGTCACGATGGGCTGGAACGACCAGGACTTCGTGCTGGCCCTGGGCGTCGTCCCGGTGGGGACCCGCGCCTGGTACGACAACTACAACGACTTCCCCTGGGTCAAGGCCGAGACCGACGGTAAGGGCGTGCCGGTCATCGAGGGCGACACCATCAACTTCGAGGCCGTCGCCGCCGCCAAGCCCGACGTCATCTTCGCCATCTACGAGACCATCGACCAGAAGACCTACGACCAGCTGTCCCAGATCGCGCCGACGGTGATCCAGTCCGCCGATTACCCGGACGAGGAAACCCCATGGGACGTGCAGCTTCTGACCACCGGCAAGGCGCTGGGCAAGGAGCAGCGGGCCAAGGAACTCGTCGACCAGGTCGACGCCAAGATCGCGCAGGCCACCAGCGATCATCCGGACTTCGCGGGCAAGACCCTGGTCGCCGATTTCAGCTCCGAGGTCGACGCGCCCTACCTGATCGGCAAGGGTGACCCGCGCCGCGCCCTGTTCGACGAGCTCGGGTTCGGCGCGCAGGACACCGTCGGTGAGGTCTCCCAGGAGAAGCTGAGCCTGCTCGAGGGTGACGTGCTGTTCGTCAACGGGGTCACCAAGCAGCAGCTGGCGGGGTCACCGGCATTCCAGCGACTGGCCGTGGTGCGCGAGGACCGCACCCTCTACGCCGGATCGGAGTCGACCCTCAGCGGCGCCCTGGCCTACGGCGGGCCCAACGCCCTGCTCTACGCCATCGACCTGCTGGTTCCGCAGTTGAGCAACGCCGTGGCCGGCAGGCCGGTCGCCGACCTGTCGGACTCCTAGCGACGGCGGGCGCGGTCGCGCGGCGAGGCCCGCGGAACCACCAGTGGTGTGCCGGTTTCCGGATCGTCGATGATCTGGCATTTCATGCCGTAGACATCCTCGACGAGGTCTGCGGTGATCACCCGCGCCGGCTCGCCCTGGGCGACGATGCGGCCGGCCTTCATCGCGATGATCTGATCGGCGAAGCGGCACGCATGGTTGAGATCGTGCAGCACCGCGACGATGGTGCGGCCCTGGGTGTCGTTGAGTTCGGCGAACAGGTCCAGCAATTCGATCTGGTGGGCGATGTCGAGGAACGTGGTCGGCTCGTCCAGCAGGATCAGCGGGGTCTGCTGGGCCAGCACCATCGCCACCCAGACCCGTTGCCGCTGACCGCCGGACAACTCGTCGACGGCCCGTCCGGAAAGGGCCGTCACACCGGTGGCCGCCATCGCCTCGGCCACCGACACCTCGTCGTCGCGGGTGAACTGCCGAAGCGCCCGCTGATGCGGGAATCGGCCCCGGGCAACCAGATCGGCGACCGTGATGCCCTCCGGCGCGATCGAGGACTGCGGGAGCAGGCCCAGCTTGCGGGCGACATCCTTGGTGCGCAGCGAGCTGATATCGGCACCATCGAGGAGCACCTGCCCCCCGGCGGGGCGCAGCAGCCGGGCCAGTCCGCGCAGCAGTGTCGACTTCCCGCAGGCGTTGGGCCCCACGATCGCGGTGATGGCACCCTCGGCGATCTCGGCGTTCAAACCGGCCACGATCGGGGTGTCCGAGTAGCCCAGTGTCAGGTCCTGCGCGCGCAACGTTGCCATGTTCTCCCTATCGCCGTGCCTGAATGATCAACAGCCAGACCAGATACAACCCGCCGGCCACCACCGTGACCGCCCCCACCGGAAGCTCGGCGGGGGCGAAGATGCGCAGCGCGATCAGATCGCTGGCGAGCAGCAGGACGGCGCCCATCACCGCCGAGGACACCAGTCCGACCCCGGGCGTCGCGGTCAACCGGCGAACCAGCTGTGGGGCGGCCAGCGCGACGAACGAGATCGGCCCGGCGGCCGCCGTCGCCACCGCGATCAACACCACCCCGGCCCCGAAGTAGGCCAACCTGGCGCGTTCCGGGCTGATCCCGAGCGCGCCCGCCACGTCGTCACCCATCTGCAGCACCTGCAGTTGCGGGCCGATGGCCACGACGCCGAGCAGCGCGATCGCCACGCAGACCAGCACCGGGCCCACCTGCTCCCACCGCAGGCCGTTGAGCGTGCCCTGCTGCCAGATGGCCGCCGTCACCGCCTGGTGCAGCTTGAGCTTGAGGATGATCCATTGGTTCAGCGAGCTGAGCACGGCGCTGACCGCGATACCGACGATGATCAGCCGGAAACCGGCGATGCCGTTGCGGTAGGCCAGCAGATAGACCGCCACCGCGGTCAGCAGACCGCCGATCACCGCACCGCCGGCGGTGAGGTAGTAGCCGCCACCGAAGACGGCGATCGCGACCAACGCGCCGGTGTAGGAACCGAACCCGAATCCGATGACATCGGGACTGCCCAGCGGATTGCGCGTCAGGGCCTGGAAGATCGCGCCGGAAACCCCCAGCGCCGCGCCGATGACCAGGGCCGCGACGATGCGCGGCATGCGCCACTGCAGCACCACGACGCTGGTGAAGCTGCGATCGGAACCGGTGAGCACGGCGACGACCTCGGCGGGGGAGACCGGGTACTCACCGACGCCGAGGGCCAGCACCGCCAACACCAGCGCGGCGGCGCCCAGCGCGGACAGCACCGCGATGCTGCGCCACGATGCCCGCAACGCCACCGCGGTGCCGCGCCGCAGCACCAGCTGCGGGCGGCCGAAATCGATACTCACAGGGCGCTCGCCCGGGTGCGGCGCACCAGCCAGATCAGGACCGGGGCGCCGAGGAAGGCGGTGACGATGCCGGCCGGTAGCTCGCCGGGTGGCACCACCACGCGCCCGACGATATCGGCGGCCAGCAGCAGCGCGGGCCCGGCGACCACACAGAAGGCGCAGATCCACCGCCAGTCCGGGCCGGTGAACCAGCGCACCGCATGGGGGACCATCAACCCGACGAAGCCGATCGGACCGGCTGCGGCGGTCGCCGCCCCGGCCAGCAGCGTCACCGCGACCAGTCCGAGCGCCCGGGTCCGCGCGATGTTGCCGCCCATGGCGACGGCCAGATCGTCACCGAGGGCGATCGCATTGAGTCCGCGGCTGACGTAGAAGCACAACATCGCGCCCACCACGATGAACGGCGTCACCACCCAGATGGCGTCCAGTCCGCGGCCGTCGAGCGCGCCCGCATCCCAGAATCGCATGGAGTCGAAGGCCCGCGGGTTCTGCAGTCGGATGGTGAAGGAGACGCCGTCGGCCACCGCACCCACCGCGACGCCGGCCAACAGCATCCGCACCGGGGTCACGACGGCGCGACCGGCGGTCCCGACCAGGTAGACCAGCACCATGGCGACCGCCGCGCCGAGGAAGGCGAACCAGACGTAGGTCAGCAGCGAACTCATGTGCAGGAACGCGATCGCCGCGACGACGAACAATCCGGCGACGGCATCGATGCCCAGGATCTGGCTGTCCGCCAATGGATTACGCGTCAGTCCCTGGATCAAGGCCCCGGACAGACCGAGCGCGATGCCCACCACGATGCCCAGCACGGTCCGCGGGATGCGCAGGTCGTGCACGATCCACTGATTGCCGGTGTCGGTGTAATCGGTCACGGCCTGCCATACCGTCGAGAGCGCGACGCTCTCGGTGCCGATCGCCAGGCTGAGCACGCACATCAGCCCCAGCATCGCGATGGCCAGGACCAGACCGGCGGGCCGGCGGTCGCGCACGCTGACTGCGACGGCCGACGACATAAGGGCACGCTAACTCACCGTCCGGTGGCCGTGCGGGCCCACCTCCCTACAGGCGAACGCCCGCCGCGTGCAGTTCGAGCAACGCCAGACCACGGATGGCGGGGCGGTCGTCACGACGCCACGCACCGATCGGATCGGGATCCACCGCCGTCAGCTTCGCCAGCGGGCGGTTGGCCAGCGCCCGCATGGCCAACAGTTCCTGCCCGGCATGCGTGGAGGCCAGCGTGAGCACCGTCAACTTGCGGCGGAAGAACCGAATCCGCAGGTAGAGCCACGGCATGGCCACCGCGAGGATCGGTGTCGCCGCCACCGCGACCGCCAGCACCCAGGCCAGCCAGGTTGCCGTGGAATCGAGATTCTGACCGGCACCGGCAATCTCGGCGGCGGCATCGGCGGCGGCCCGCAGCGGGCCGCTCAACCCGTTGCCGATGAGCGGCACACCGTCGACGCTGTTGCCGGCGGAGTCCAGGCTGCCGGACACACCGTCGGCGCCGTCGTGCACCTGACGGCCCACCTCGGCGATGGTGGCCACGGCGGCGTACACCGCGCTGCCCACCAGCACCCAGATCACGGTCCATCCGATGACGACGACATCGCTGACGATCTGGGCCAGCAACCGGCCGGGCTTGGTGGCATAGGGCAGGTACCGCAGTCTCATGGAATTGATCCCAGCACATAGGGTGGGCCAATGCGCCCAGCTCTGACCGACTACCAGCACCTGGCCAGCGGCAAGGTACGCGAGTTGTACCGCATCGACGCCGACCACCTGCTGTTCGTCGCCTCTGACCGCATCTCGGCGTTCGACCACATCCTGGACACCGAGATTCCGGACAAGGGCCGGATCCTCACCGCGATGAGCGTCTTCTTCTTCGACCACCTCGCCGTGCCCAATCACCTGGCCGGACCGCCGGATGACGAGCGCATCCCCCAGGAGGTGCTGGGCCGCGCCCTGGTGGTCCGCGCATTGGAGATGCTGCCGGTGGAGTGTGTGGCGCGCGGCTACCTGACCGGTTCGGGGCTGCTGGACTACCAGCGCTCGGGGTCGGTATGCGGGATCGCGCTGCCCACCGGTCTGGTCGAGGCCAGCAAGTTCGCCGAGCCGTTGTTCACCCCGGCGACCAAGGCCGAGATCGGCGCACACGACGAGAACGTCTCCTTCGACGCGGTCGTCGAGCTGGTGGGCGCGCAGCGCGCCGACCGGCTGCGTGAGGCGACACTGAACATCTACAGCCGCGCCGCCGAGCACGCGTTGAGCAAGGGTATCATCCTCGCCGACACCAAGTTCGAGTTCGGCATCTCCACCAGTGGGGACACCGCCGGTGAACTGGTGCTCGCCGACGAGGTGCTGACCCCGGACTCGTCTCGGTACTGGCCCGCGGACTCCTACCAGGAGGGCGTGGTGCAGCCCAGCTATGACAAGCAGTTCGTCCGCAACTGGCTGACCGGGCCGGACTCGGGGTGGGACCGCGGCGGTGACGCGCCACCGCCGCCGCTGCCCGCCGAGATCGCGGCCGCCACCCGGGCCCGCTATATCGAGGCCTACGAGAGGATTTCGGGTTTGAGTTTCTCCGATTGGATTGGCGCATGAGCGACGCTCGCGGAGCGAATCAACAGCCGATGAGCGACGCTCGCGGAGCGAATCAGCAGCCGGCGAGCGACGCTCGCGACCTCTCCGCCGCCCCGGCCCCGGTGGCCAAGCGGGTCGAGCACCGCCGCGAGCACCACGGGGATGTGTTCATCGATCCCTACGAATGGTTGCGCGACAAGGACAACCCAGAGGTCATCGCGCACCTGGAGGCCGAGAACGCACACACCGAGGCGGCCACCGCTGTGCTGGCGCCGCTGCGGCAGCGGATCTTCGACGAGATCAAGGCGCGCACCAAGGAGACCGATCTCTCCATCCCGACCAGGCGCGGCAACTGGTGGTACTACGCGCGCAGCTTCGAGGGCAAGCAGTACGGCGTGCACTGCCGTTGCCCGATCAGCGATCCGGATGACTGGACGCCCCCCGAACTCGACGAGAACACCGCCGTCGCCGGTGAGCAGATCCTGCTCGACGAGAACGTCGAGGCCGAAGGGCACGAGTTCTTCTCCCTCGGCGCGGTCAGCGTCAGCGTCGACGGCAACATCCTGGCCTACTCGGTGGACGTCAAGGGTGACGAGCGATATACCCTGCGGTTCAAGGACTTACGTACCAACCAGCTCTATGAGGACACCATCGTCGGTATCGGCTCCGGGGCGACCTGGGGTGCGGACAACCAGTCGGTGTACTACGTCACCGTCGATGACGCATGGCGTCCGGACACCGTGTGGCGGCACCGCCTCGGCTCCGGGTTGCCCGCCCAGAAGGTGTATCACGAGGCAGACGAACGGTATTGGCTCGGCGTCGGGCGCACCCGCAGCGACAAGTACGTCATCATCGCCGCGGGCAGTGCGATCACCACCGAGATCCGCTACGCCGATGCCGCCGATCCGGAAGCGCCGTTCACGGTCGTCCTGCCGCGGCGCGATGGCGTGGAGTACTCCGTCGAGCACGCGGTGGTCGGCGGTGAGGATCGCTTCCTGATCCTGCACAACGACGGCGCGGTCAACTTCACCCTCGTCGACGCACCGGTCAGCGACCCGACGGCGTTCAGGACGCTGATCGAGCACCGCGACGATGTCCGCCTCGACGGGGTCGACGCGTTCGCGACGCATCTGGTGGTCAGCTACCGCCGCGAGGCGCTACCCCGTATTCAGCTGTGGCCCATCGGATCCGACGGCTCCTATGGAACGCCGACCGAGATCGCGTTCGAGTCCGAGCTGATGTCGGCGGGGCTGGGTGGCAACCCCAACTGGTCCTCGCCGAAGCTGCGGGTCGGCGCGGTGTCCTGGGTGATCCCGGTGCGCATCTACGATCTGGATCTGGTCACCGGCGAGCGGACGCTGCTGCGCGAGCAACCCGTGCTGGGCGATTACCGGCCGGAGGATTACGTCGAACGCCGCGATTGGGCCGTCGCCGCCGACGGTGCGCGGATCCCGATCTCGATCGTGCACCGGGCCGGCTTGGCTTTCCCCGCGCCGACGCTGCTGTACGGGTACGGCGCCTACGAATCCTGCGAGGACCCGCGGTTTTCCATCGCGCGGCTGTCCCTGCTGGACCGCGGCATGGTGTTCGCCGTCGCGCATGTCCGCGGCGGCGGCGAGTTGGGGCGGCCCTGGTACGAGGACGGCAAGCTGCTCAAGAAGACCAATTCGTTCACCGACTTCGTCGCCGTCGCCGAGCACCTGATCACCACCGACCTGACCCGGCCCACCAATCTGGTCGCACTCGGCGGCAGCGCCGGTGGTCTGCTGGTCGGTGCGGTGCTCAACATCGCCCCGCACCTGTTCGCCGGGGTGCTGGCTCAGGTGCCGTTCGTCGACCCGCTGACCACCATCTTGGATCCGTCCCTGCCGCTGACCGTCACCGAATGGGACGAATGGGGAAACCCGCTGGCGGACAAGGATGTCTACGAGTACATGAAGGCGTACTCGCCGTACGAGAACGTCGCGTCCCTGGACTACCCGGCTGTGCTCGCGATGACCTCGCTCAACGACACCAGGGTCTACTACACCGAACCGGCCAAGTGGGTCGCCGCCCTGCGTCACGCGCAACTGGCTCCCGATACCGCCAGGGTGCTGCTCAAGACCGAGATGGTCGCCGGGCACGGCGGGATCAGCGGCCGGTACGAGCGCTGGAAGGAAGCGGCCTTCCAGTACGCCTGGATCCTGGCCACCGCCGACCCGCAGAATCACGGGCAGGGACAGGTGCACAGCCTGTTCGGCGGACCCAAACTCTAGCGTCGGGCAGGATCGGCCGCTAGCGTCGAGATGGTGAGCTTGCACAACATCCCGCTGACCATGCTCGACGGCGGTACCGCGACGCTGAGCGAATTGTCCGACGGCGCAACGCTGGTGGTCAACGTCGCCTCCAGATGTGGTCTGACCCCCCAGTACGCCGCCCTGGAGAGGCTGGCGCGCGACTATGCCGCGCGCGGTCTGACCGTGGTCGGCGTGCCGTGCAACCAGTTCATGGGACAGGAGCCCGGCACGGCCGAGGAGATCCAATCCTTCTGCTCCTCGACCTACGGGGTGACCTTCCCGCTGCTGGCCAAGACCGATGTCAACGGTGCCGACCGGCACCCGCTCTACGCGGAGCTCACCAAGTCCGCCGATGCCGAGGGTGCCGCGGGCGATGTCCAGTGGAACTTCGAGAAGTTCCTGATCGGGCCGGACGGCACGGTGGTCAACCGGTTCCGGCCGCGCACCGAACCTGACGACCCGGAGGTGCTCAGCGCCATCGAGGCCGTACTCCCCAGATAGCCAACTGGCGTCCGGGTGTTCGCAACCGTCGCGACATCTGACGTTGCCAGACTGCGGGTGTGACTGCCGAACTGATCGTCTCGATCTCCGGGATCAGGGACCGCACCCTGGCCGCAGCGGATGAGTTCTGCGAGGACCTCGACAACCGTGGCATCCCGGTGTCGCTGCTGGTCGCCCCGCGCCTGAAGGGCGGCTACCGGCTGGAACACGACCCGCGCACGGTGGGCTGGCTGGCCGAGCGGCGCGCCGCCGGGGACGCCATCGTCCTGCACGGGTTCGACGAGGCCGCCACCAAGAAGCGCCGCAGCGAGTTCGCCACGCTGCCCGCGCACGAGGCGAATCTGCGCCTGCTGGGCGCCGACCGGGCGATGGAACACCTCGGGCTGCGCACCCGGTTGTTCGCCGCGCCCGGGTGGACGGTATCCGACGGCGCCGTCGCGGCGTTGCCGCGCAACGGCTTCCGCCTGCTGGCCGGTCTCACCGGTGTCACCGACCTGGTCCGTGGCCGCACCGAGCGGACCCGGGTGCTCGGCATCGGTGCCGGCTTCCTGACCGAGCCGTGGTGGTGCCGCACGCTGGTGCTCTCCGCCGAACGCACCGCCCGCCGGGGTGGCACCGTGCGGCTGGTGGTCTCGGCCCGTCAGCTGGCCGAGACCGGCCCGCGCCGGGCCGTCCTGGACGCCATCGACCGTGCCCTCGGGCAGGGCTGTCGCCCCGACACCTATCGGTGGGAGGCCGATCCCGCCCTCACCGACGCCGCCTGAGACTAGGTTTGTCGGCATGGCTGATGCCGATGTGATCGTGGTGGGTGCGGGACTGGCCGGACTGGTCGCTGCCGCGGAGCTGATCGAACGCGGACGCCGCGTACTGATCGTCGATCAGGAGAATGCCGCCAACATCGGCGGCCAGGCGTACTGGTCCTTCGGTGGGCTCTTCCTGGTCGACAGCCCCGAGCAGCGCCGCCTCGGCATCCGCGACAGCCACGAACTGGCGCTGCAGGACTGGCTGGGCAGTGCGGGTTTCGACCGCGAGGAGGACCACTGGCCCCGCCAGTGGGCACACGCCTATGTCGACTTCGCCGCGGGCGAGAAGCGCAGCTGGTTGCGTGAGCGCGGGTTGCAGACCTTCGCGATGGTCGGCTGGGCCGAACGCGGCGGCTACGGCGCGCTGGGCCACGGCAACTCGGTGCCGCGATTCCACATCACCTGGGGCACCGGGCCCGCGCTGGTCGATGTCTTCGCGCGCCGGTTGCATCGACAGCCGCGGGCCACGTTCGCCCACCGGCACCGCGTCGACGAGCTGATCGTCGAGGACGGATCGGTGGTCGGGGTGCGCGGCGCGGTACTGGAGCCCTCCGACGCACCCCGCGGTGCGCCATCGTCACGCAACACCGTCGGCGAGTTCGCGTTGCGCGCCCAGGCCGTCATCGTGGCCAGCGGCGGTATCGGCGGTAATCACGAGCTGGTGCGCAAGAACTGGCCGGCCAGGATGGGCCGGGTGCCCAAGCAGCTGCTGTCCGGCGTGCCCGCCCACGTCGACGGCCGGATGCTGCAGATCAGTGAGTCAGCAGGCGCGAGCATCATCAACAGCGACCGCATGTGGCACTACACCGAGGGCATCACCAACTACGACCCGATCTGGCCCGACCACGGCATCCGCATCCTGCCCGGCCCGTCGTCGCTGTGGCTGGACGCCACCGGCAAACGCCTCCCGGTGCCGCTGTACCCGGGATTCGACACGCTGGGCACGCTGGAGTACATCGCCACCACCGGCCAGGACTACACCTGGTTCGTGCTCAACGCCCGCATCATCGCCAAGGAGTTCGGGCTGTCCGGCCAGGAACAGAACCCCGATCTGACCGGGCGCAGCGTCCGGGCGGTGCTCGCCCGCGGACGCGACGGCGGACCGGCGCCGGTGCGAGCGTTCGTCGACAAGGGTGTCGACTTCGTCACCGGGAACACGTTGCGGGAATTGGTGGCCGCGATGAACGGCGTCCCCGACGTCGAACCGCTGGACTACGCCACCGTCGAGGCCGAGGTCACCGCGCGCGACCGGGAGGTGGCCAACAAGTTCAGCAAGGACAGCCAGATCACCGCGATCCGCGGCGCCCGCGAGTATCTGCCGGACCGGATCGCTCGGGTGGTCGCGCCGCACCGGCTGACCGACCCGAAGGCCGGGCCGCTGATCGCGGTGAAGCTGCACATCCTGACCAGGAAGTCGTTGGGCGGTCTGGAAACCGACCTGCAGGCCCGCGCGCTGCGCCAGGACGGCTCGGTGTTCGACGGGCTCTACGCCGCCGGGGAGGCCGCCGGATTCGGCGGTGGCGGCGTGCACGGTTACCGCTCCTTGGAGGGCACGTTCCTCGGCGGTTGCGTGTTCTCCGGCCGGGCGGCGGGCCGCGCCGCCGCGGACGCCACGGCCTGAGGCCCGGCGGCCAGGATGGCCAGGCACACCATCGCGGTGGCGAAGAACACCGAACCGATGTTGTCGGTCAGGTAGTGCAGATCGGTGGTCGCCATGCTCAGGGCACCGATCACCCCGACCACCCCGGCCAGCACCGTCACCCACAGCACATAACCGGTGGCCACCACGAGCATCGCCGTCACGGTGATCGCGACCGTGGTGTGCCCGCTCGGATAGGCCAACGCATCGCCCTTGTAGCGGCCGAACAGCGGTTTGAGCAGCCGGGTGATGAACACCGACACCAGCGGGCAGAGTGCCACCACCACCGCCAGCCGCCACCGCCGTCGGATCAGCGCGATCAGCACCGCGACGGCCAGCGTCACCATCATCGTCAGCGACCAGCTGAAGTAGAGCATCCAGATCGGCTCGCGACCGAAGATGCGCTGCAGCACCGTCAGTGCCGAATCGTCGAAGGTCGTCGGCCCGTGGCCGACGACCACCCCGAGCACGACCATCGCCGTGATGCCCACCGGCGGCCACCACAGCAGAATCGGGCGCGGGATCAGAACTGGGTCCCGTTCTCGGGATCGAGCACCTGGAAGTCGGTGTCTGTCATCTCCGAGAGCCTGCCGTAGAAGATTCCGCGCGCGGACGGCTCGATGATGCCCTGATGGATGGGCACCGCCCGGGTCGGCGCGACGGCGCGCAGATAGTCGACCGCCTCGGACACCTTCATCCAGGGTGCGGCCGCCGGCGTGGCCAACACGTCGACCGGTTCGCCTGGCACGAACAACGCATCGCCGGGATGCATCAACCGGGCCGGGTGATCGGCATCGCCGATGAGATAGGACGTGTTGTCGATCGTCGGCAGCTCGGGGTGGATGACCGCATGGGTACCCCCGACCCCGCGCACCGACAGGTGCCCCAGGGTGAAGCTGTCCCCGGCGTGCACGGCCTGCCAGCCGCCGCCGAGCTGCGCCGCGGTCTGCGGGTCGGCGTACAGCGCGGCCTGCGGGTTTGCCTCCACCAGTGCCGGTAGCCGGGCGGGATCGGCGTGGTCGGGATGCTGATGGGTGATCATGATCGCGTCGAGTCCGGTGATGCCCTCGAAACCATGCGAGAAGGTGCCCGGATCGAACAGCACCGTGGTCTGTTTTCCGGTGCCATCCGGGAAGCTCGCGAGCAGGCACGAGTGGCCGAAGTGCGTCAGTTGCATGGCTCCATTGTGGCCCGACGGCGCGCCGGTACAGTGATGACCGTTCACGACCCGTACCGAACCCGAGAAGGAGCGCCCGTGGCCCGCGTCGTAGTGCACGTGATGCCCAAGGCCGAGATCCTCGACCCGCAGGGACAGGCCATCGTCGGCGCGCTGGGCCGGCTCGGCCACAGCGGCGTGTCCGATGTGCGCCAAGGCAAGCGATTCGAGCTCGAGGTCGACGATTCGGTGTCCGATGAGGCGCTCAACGAGATCGCCGAGTCGCTGCTGGCGAACACCGTCATCGAGGAGTTCTCGGTGAGCCGGGAGGACGTGTGACCGTCGGGCCAGTCGGCAAGATCGGCGTCATCACGTTCCCTGGCACGCTCGATGATGTCGATGCCGCCCGCGCGGTCCGGCTGGCCGGTGGGGAAGCGGTCAGCCTGTGGCATGCCGACGCCGATCTCAAGGGCGTCGACGCGGTCGTGGTGCCCGGCGGCTTCTCCTACGGTGACTATCTGCGCGCCGGTGCCATCGCCAGCTTCGCGCCGGTGATGCGGTCGGTCGTCGATGCGGCGGCCAAGGGGCTGCCGGTGCTGGGGATCTGCAACGGTTTCCAGGTGCTGTGCGAATCCGGGCTGCTGCCGGGGGCGCTGACCCGCAACGAGGGACTGCACTTCATCTGCCGCGACGTGTGGCTGCAGGTGGCGTCGAACTCGACGGCGTGGACCACCCGCTACGAGCAGGACGCAGATCTGTTGGTGCCGTTGAAGTCCGGCGAGGGCCGTTACGTGGCGTCGGCGGAGGTGCTCGACGAGCTCGAGGGGGAGGGCCGGGTGGTCTTCCGGTACCGCGAGAACCTCAACGGCTCGATGCGCGGTATCGCCGGGATCAGCTCGGCCAACGGCCGCGTCGTCGGATTGATGCCACATCCCGAGCACGCCACCGAGCCGTTGACGGGCCCCTCCGATGACGGTCTCGGCCTTTTCTACTCCGCCCTGGATGCGGTGCTCACGGCCTGAACTGTCGCTCCATCGGGAAGGCCCATATGAAGTTTCGTGTCGTGCTCGGGATCCTCGCGATCATCGCGGCATACGTCACGACGATCGTCCTGTACGCGGTCACCGGCCTCGGTGGTCCTGCGGAGATACCCGTCGATCAGCCCGTGGCGGACCAGACCTCGGTCACCTTCGACCTGGAGGAGGTACACGCGGTCAAGGGCGAGATGGTCGCCAATGTGACCGTCACCCCCGGGCCGGGGCTGATCGATCCCGATACGCAGGGCCTGACCGAAGACCTCAGCGTCACGATCTATTCGGCCGTCACGCCGACCACCCGCAGCTGGCCCGCGGGCACCGTGCCAGGTGTCTTCCCCGTCGCGCTGACCATCGGCGGTGACCCCGGTGCGTACCCGTTCGACCGTTATCGATCCGGACCCATCACCGTCTCGGTGGTGAGCGGCGACGACCGGATCCCGGAGTCGACCTGGGCCACATTCGTCGACCGGGTGCCCGGATGGATGTTCAGCATTCCGGCGCGCGGCGAGTCAGACGCATCGTCGGTGTACCGGGTGAACCTGCACCGTTCGCCGAGCACCGCCGCGTTCGCCGCGATCATCGTGGGCGCACTGATCACCATTGCCGTGCTCGGTGTGGTCGTCGCGGTGCAGACCTTGCGCAACCGGCGCAAATTCCAGCCGCCGATGACGACGTGGTTCGCGGCGATGCTGTTCGCCGTCGTGCCGCTGCGCAACGCGCTGCCCGACGGGCCACCCATGGGGGCGTGGGTGGACGTCACCGTGGTGCTCTGGGTGGTGGTGGCCCTGGTCACCTCCATGAGCATCTACATCGCCTGTTGGTGGCGGCACCTCAAACCCGAGCCCGACGACAGGCGATGACGGGCGGAGCCGGGATCAGGCGGACAGCGCGACCGACGCCTCTGCGGTGTAGTTCAGGAACGTGAACGTCTCCTGCAGGTACAGCTGCACGGTGTCGGCATCGTGGCTCGAATAGCCGATCGACACGTCGGTGCCCAGCTGTAGATCGAAATCGCCCCCGCGGGTGGACAACACGAAGGCGCCATCGATGGCCGGGGCCCAGATGATGTCACCGTCGACCACCCGGTTGAGGTGCTCACGCAGCGGATAGCCATGCTCGGTCGTCTCGCTGACCTTGGTGTACGCGTCGGCTGACAGCAGCACCGAGTAGGGGCCGTCGACACCGGCCAGGCGCAGCTCCGAGAGCGCCTGGGCGATCACGTCGGGATAGCCGCGCGGATCATCGGGCAGCGCCAGGCCGGGATTCGAACTGCCCGCCCGGATGCCCTGGATGTTGGCCGCCGCATAACCCTCGAAGATCGCCCGATCCTCGGCGAACGCCAGCTTCTTGGCGGCGTCCTTGACCGGATCCCAGTCCGAGTCCTGCGAGCCGCGTTCCACGTCGTCGATGGCATCGCGGGTGATGGTGAACGGAACCCGGAGCCGCACGAGCGGGCGGCTGTCGCGTAGGTGGGCGATCACACCGTCGCCAGGGGAGGTCACGTCCAGCAGATGGCCGGTGGACACCGCAGCCGTGGTGGCACCGGTCGGGCCGGTGCAGTCGACCACCCGGCGTCCGGCGATATGCCGCTTGAAGGTGCGGGTGGCCTCCTGCTCGATCTCGCCCCACGCCTCGTCGGTGACCGGCGCCAGCTCGCGGTACAGGTTGTTCATTGGGGTTGTCCTTTCAGGCTGCCGATCGACAGTGAACCGGAATACGTGGGCGTGCTGGGGGCTGCTGTGGGGGCGGGTTCGGCCGCACCCGGCATGGGCGGCGGATCATCGAGGAAATCGGCCGTCGGGGTGAAGAACAGGCAACCGGTCACCGCGGTGGAGAAATCCAGGATCCGATCGGTGTTGCCGGGCGGATCGCCGATGAACATGTTGCGCAGCATCCGTTCGGTGACCGCGGCGGTGCGCGAATATCCGATGTAGTAGGTCCCGTACTCGCCCTTGCCGATCTCGCCGAAGGGCATGTTGTGGCGCAGGATCTTCAGCTCGTTGCCCTGCTCGTCGGTGATGACGTTCAGCGCCACATGCGAATTGGCCGGTTTCACGGCGTCGTCGAGCTCGATGTCGTCGAGCTTGGTGCGCCCGACCACCCGCTCCTGCTCCTGCACCGGCAGCGCGTTCCAACTCGACATGTCATGCAGGTAGCGCTGCACGTGCACGTAACACCCGCCGGCGAAATCAGGATCCTCGTCGCCGATCTGACTGGCGCTCACGGCCACCGGACCGTCCGGGTTCTCCGTACCGTCGACGAAGCCGAGCAGGTCGCGGTTGTCGAAGAACTTGAAGCCGTGCACCTCGTCGACGATGGTGATTGCGCCGTCCATCGCGGCGACGATCTTGCCGGCCAACTCGAAACACACGTCCAGTGATTCGGCGCGCAGGTGGAACAACAGATCACCCGGCGTCGACGGGGCGGTGTGCCGCGGCCCCTCCAACGCGATGAACGGATGCAGTTCGGCCGGGCGGGGTCCGCTGAACAACCGGTCCCAGGCCTGCGATCCGATCGACGTGATCACCGACAGATGCTTGGTCGGATCACGGAACCCTATGGCGCGGACCAGACCCGAGATGTCGCCGAGGGCATCGTGGACGGTCTGTTCGCCGCCGTCGTCGATCGTGGCCACCATGAAGATGGCCGCCGGGGTCAGGGGCGCGAGCACCGCCTGCGGAACAAGATCGGACACATCGCAGACCCTAGCGCGGCCGGACGGCGTCGCACCGGTCAAGATGAAAAGATGCCTGCTACCCCCCAGAGCCTGTGTGAGTTCATCGACGCCTCGCCGTCCCCGTTCCACGTGTGCGCGACGGCCGCGCGGCAGCTGGAGGCCGCCGGGTA
The DNA here is from genome assembly GCF_006715585.1 of Arthrobacter sp. SLBN-53. NCBI lineage: Bacteria > Bacillati > Actinomycetota > Actinomycetes > Micrococcales > Micrococcaceae > Arthrobacter > Arthrobacter sp. SLBN-53. Next base: position 2,043,800 of record NZ_VFNN01000001.1, on the reverse strand, counting down.
CACCGAACTCTCCGAATCCGATGTCTGGCCCGCCTCGGGCGGCACGTTCTTCGTCGTGCGGGCCGGTTCGCTGGTGGCCTGGGACTCGACGCCCGGCGATATGCCGTTCCGAATCGTCGGGGGGCACACCGACAGCCCCAATCTGCGCGTCAAGCAGCACCCGGACCGGGCCGTGGCCGGCTGGCAGGTGGTCGCCCTGGCGCCCTACGGCGGGGCCTGGCTGAATTCCTGGCTGGACCGCGATCTCGGCATCAGCGGCCGGCTGTCCGTCGTGGACGGCGGCCAGGTGGCGCATCGGCTGGTGCGGATCGACGATCCGATCCTGCGGGTCCCGCAGCTGGCCATCCACCTCTCCGAGGACCGCAAGGGTGTCAGCCCGGACCCGCAGCGGCATGTCAATGCCGTCTGGGGCACCGGTGAGCGACGCTCCTTCGTGGGCTACGTCGCCGAGCAGGCCGGGGTACGCGAGGCCGATGTGCTCGGTTTCGACCTCATGACCCATGACCTGACCCCGTCCGCGGTGACCGGGGTGGACGGGGATTTCGTCAGCGCACCACGGCTGGACAATCAGGTCACCTGCCATGCCGGCGTGCAGGCGCTGCTGGCCGCGCGGCCCACCGGGCAGGTGCCGGTGCTGGCGCTCTTCGATCACGAGGAGGTCGGCTCGCAGTCCGATCACGGCGCCCAGTCCGATCTGCTGCTCACGGTGTTGGAACGCATCACCCTGGCCGCCGGCGGTGACCGGCAGGACTTCTTGCGCCGACTCTCGCAGTCCATGGTGGCGTCCGGCGATATGGCGCACGCCACCCATCCGAACTATCCGGAGCGGCATGAGCCCGGTCACCTGATCGAGGTCAACGGCGGCCCGGTGCTCAAGGTGCACCCCAACCTGCGCTATGCCACCGACGGGCGCACCGCGGCGGCGTTCGCGCTGGCCTGTGCCCAAGCCGGGGTCCCGTTGCAGCGCTACGAGCACCGCGCCGATCTGCCGTGCGGGTCGACGATCGGGCCGATGACCTCGGCGGGCACCGGTATCCCCACGGTCGACGTCGGAGCCGCCCAGCTGGCCATGCACTCGGCCCGCGAGATCATGGGCGCCCATGACGTTGCCGACTACGCGGCCGCACTGCAGGCGTTCCTGGCGCCATAGTCGTGCTGCGTAGGCCGTTCGTTGGATAGTGGGCGTGTTGCAATTCGTAGAGAATCAAGCGTCAAAAGTGAATTTTCGTGCCATCCAAGCAGTCATGGCCTACTGGCTTTACATAAGTTCAGGGCCTGTGACCCGAAAGGTGAAGCTTTGTCGGGAATAATCGATCAGATTCCAGAGAACATGAGGGACGGTTTTGTACAAGAGCTGAGAGCGGGGCGCTACAATCTGTTACTCGGAGCTGGTGCCAGTCGTGACTCAACAGATAGCCAGGGAAACCACCTTCCCCTGGGTGGCGAATTAATCGCCGAACTTAATGCGCTCGTTGGTACCAGCCAGACGGTGCTAGCTGACGCGTATGAGATTGCAAGAATGCGGCAACCCAGCCTAGTCGAAGATCATTTCAAACGGCGTTTCGTGAACTGCATACCGTGTGAGTGGATGGTCGACCTCACCAGCGTCGTGTGGAAACGCATCTGGACATTGAATGTAGATGACGTCGTCGAGCGAGCGTACTCAATGCCGGGTAGGGAAGGTCCTCTGCTCAGTGCGTCCTATACGTGGCGAAATCCGATTCGAGATGATTTTGGAGTGCAAGCTGTCCATCTCCATGGTCGCGTGTTCGAGACCGGTCCACTGGACCTGATCTTTTCTATAACGGAGTATGTCGATGCAATCGAGAAGAAGTTTGCATGGTTTCCGCTTTTTTTCAATTCCTGGGTGGGTTCGCCCTTTATAACGATCGGCTCGACGCTTTTCGGCGAGTATGACCTAGCGCAAGCAACTCGCATTAAGCAGCCTTCGAGCTCCTCGCCTTCGCTGTATATTTCTCAAAGTATTCCCGATGAAATGCGTGAGCAACTGGACTTGCGCAATCTGGTTGCCGTTGAATTGACCGCAGCAAGTGCCTCTGCTGAGCTTGTCGAATTAACCTCTGAAAGTCGAGCAACCGCTTATTACCAATGGCAGTCAATTGCTGCTCCGCCTGCAGATGTAGCACGCTTTGCATCGCAATTTGATCCACTGAGCCTGCGTGAAAGTGTCCGCCCGATCGGTCACGACTTCTTTCTAGGATTTGAACCATGCTGGGATGATATTGTTACCGGCAAAGCTGCGACTTTTGGCTGGCATCGAAAACTGGCTGACAGCGTAATTGAGGAGCTCGCGAGTGGGATAGTGCAAAAGCTCCACGTTGCTTTCGCGCCTCGGTTTTCGGGAAAAACTTGTGCTTCATTTGTGGTAGCCAAGCTGCTGTTAGAGCAGTCAATCCCGGTTTTCTATTTTAGGTCCGACCGAACAATTGATATCAAGGCGACGCTGCGTGTTCTAGCAGGCCGTGGAGAAGCTGTACTTATTTATGACGGTATCGCCGACTTCACGCTCGACCTGCAAAAGTTAATGCAGGGTGCCGTAGATGGCGGTATGAAAGTGGTCGTTCTCGCTTTTGAGCGGTCAACGCGAAGACAAATTGTGCTTCAAGATATCTCGGGTCGTTTTCTTGAGATACATGATCAGAGTTCGGGTTTGCATACTGAAACACTGAGCCGCGTTGACGCAAGAGAGTTAATAGGTCATGTCGTGCAGCAGGGCAGATATGCTCGACTGCAAAGAATGAATGAGTCCGATCGAATACGATTGTTCGAGCGAAGAAATATCTTCGACGCTATGAGTGAACTGGAGTTCGGTCAAGGCTACAGGGACAGAATCCGACCGCGCTTCGACGCCTTGCCCGATTTCGAATCACGAATGGTGGTGTTTCTAACTTCCTTTGTCAATAGCTTCGGTTACTCGATGCCGATATTTCTTGTTGAAGCAACTGGCTTGAAGGTCGCTGCCCTTCGGGGTCTTCTTAGCACTCGGGCATACTCGGACCTGTTAGTTGAGGAGAATGGTCGGCTTACCTGTAGGTATCGGTCTGTCGCAATAAGTGCTATCAAATCAGCCTTCCCCCCAAACTCAATTGCCGAGTCACTTGAAGCTTTTATGACTCGCTTAGCTCCCTACATGAATAGCACCACGAGGAAGAGTAGAAATTACGAGTACAGAATCCTTAGGGCAGTTATGAGGGCGAGAGGGCTGCGGATCGTTTTGCCGACTTATGCTCTGGATTCGCTATATGGGAAACTTGAGGGGTTATTTGGTGATCAGGCAGCTTTTTGGGAGCAACGGTCCATCGCTTCTCAGCTAGCAAGACAGTTCGTTCCTGCAACCTCATACGCGGCGAAGGCTGTCGATCTTGCGCCCGAGGAGGTTCGTCGCCGAACGACGCTGGGACGGCTCTTGATCTTGCGTAGTTACGTGGACGTAGAGCCTGGGGGGCCGGAGTCTTGGGATCTGTACGGACAAGGGCGAAGCGAACTAATCCATGCGGCCACGCTCTCTCCGAGGGCGGGCGTGGTCCTCCTTAACCGCTTTAGGCAAACGCTGGCCCTCTATAGAGAGATCGTAAAAGGTGGTTCAGTCCTTGATGATTACGAGGCCCTCGAATCCGATCTGGCAGATGTCCATCGAGAATGCATCGACGATTCCAGTCTGCGCCATACCGCCGAGCAGAAAATCGTGGCCGAGATGTACGGTCTGTTCCTTCAGTTGCGGCTGATTAGGCATGGCGAATTTACGGCCCAGGAGGCGCAACAAATAATCGATAGACCACTGCCGAACATCACCGAAGACATGGAGTTTGACGATTATGCTTAAGGATAAGTAGGTCGCACACAGATATTGCACACTTTCGCTTGACTTGAGATTGTCTGTTATGTGCCTATTTGTAAAGTCCAAGAGATAACGCAATAGGCCGGCATCTGGAATGGCTTCTAAGGTGACTGGAACTCGCGTCGAACTAGTTCAAGCCGGCTGTGACCTGCAGGCAATCGAAGCGGGTATGGTGGCGCCGCAATTGTCAGTATGCGTGTAGGTCGCTTCGCCCTTCACATCGGAGCGGCGAAGCTGACCGGCTGTTCGGCCCTAAGATCAAGCGCGTCCACGATGCGGCCGATTACTCGAAAGCCCTGCTGGCTTTCCTGGCGTGGACCAGATCGCCGCTGCGGGCAGATCCCAGTCGATGCACGACGCGGCCGGTGGCGCGGTCGAGCCATCGAAGTCTTGCGATGTCGTAGCGGGCCGACGCCCGATACACCGTCGAGGGGTGAAGCCCGAGGAGTTAGCCATTCGTTCGGGTCCCCGCCTCGCGTAACCCAAACTCCGATGATGTGCCTGTCGGTGCGCGTGGACGTGCGGGTTGGACTGTGATTCGGTCGCCATGCCAACTTCGCCCTGCTCGCGGTATCGGCCCGCGTCGCGATGCGGTAGATACCGACAACTGGAAGCGTTCAGGGGCTCGGCGTAGCGAGGAGCCGTCGTCAACGAGGCAACGAGTCGAGCACAGATAACCGTTTCAATAACGGCCATTACGAAGGTGCGCCAACGTCGCCGAGATTCAGAAGTGCGTTACTTGGCAGCTCGCAATTGCTGGGAGGACTCCGTCTTGTCGCCTCACCACGCCGTAACCAACGTCTATGGTCAGCACACCTGGCTCACAACCCGTCACGGCAGGTCGATGGTGGTGGTGACCGTCACCAGTTGGGGGTCGGTCGGTGCCGAGGAGAACCCGAACCGCACCGGCGGGTGCAGGTCGGCGGGCCCGCCGAGGGCGACGCCCCCGAATGTCCCCGACACCCACGGTGCCCGCGCCAGCGGTGCGGGCACCAGCCGCAGCAGCCCGTCGAACCGGGCGGCGCCGCCGAGGCGCACCGTGACGTCGAGGTCGTCGGTGTGCACCCGCAACCGGTCCTCGTCCAGGTCGGCGGCCACCGGGGCGATCCTGATCTCGTCGAAGGTGTATGTGGCCGAGACGAACTCGGCGATCTCGCGCTGGGTGCCAGCAGGATGCGGGTGTCATCGCGGGTCTGCACCATCACATCGGCGAAGCGGCCGAACGGTGAACGGTGCCAGACTCCGACGACGAACCGGACCCCGGCGTCGGTGCCGAAGCCCGCGATGTGACCACTGAAGACCAGCCGCTGCATATGACGATTGTGCCGGTCGCGCCGTCATGCCGCGGCGGGCGGAAATGCCACCGGAAATGTCGGAGCACTGCTCTATGGTGCGCGCATGACGCTCAGCCCAGAAATGATCACGTTCGACTGCACCGATCCGGACCGCCTCGCCCAGTGGTGGACCGAGGCCACGGGCGGCACCCTCAATGCCGAGATGCCCGGCGAATTCGTCATGGTGGCACTGCCGAGCGGCCCCCGGCTGGGATTCCAGCGCGTGCCGGACCCGACGGCGGGCAAGAACCGGGTGCATGTGGATTTCTCGGCACCCGATCTGGAGGCCGAGGTGACGCGGCTGATCGAGCTCGGTGCCACCGAGACCGGCAGGCACGATATCGGCGACGCGTTCCGCTGGGTCGTGCTGGCCGATCCGGACGGCAACGCATTCTGCGTCTCCGGCGGGCACTGATACCCGGCGGTTGAGGTGCTCGGTGGCGGCGCGGCGTCCGCCGGTGTCGCGGAGCGAATAAACTGTCCTGGTGACATCCGCGCACCCGCAGGAAATCGATACCGTCGAGCGCGCCGCAGCGTCGCCCGACCAACCCCAGCCGTTCCGGGAACTGGGCCTCAAGGACGACGAGTACCAGCGGATACGCGAGATTCTCGGCCGCCGCCCCACCGACGCCGAGTTGGCCATGTACTCGGTGATGTGGAGCGAACACTGCTCCTACAAGTCCTCCAAGGTGCATCTGCGCTATTTCGGTGAGACCACCACCGACGAGATGCGCGCAGGCATGCTGGCCGGGATCGGCGAGAACGCCGGCGTGGTCGACATCGGCGACGGCTGGGCGGTCACCTTCAAGGTCGAATCGCACAACCACCCGTCCTATGTGGAGCCCTACCAGGGCGCGGCCACCGGCGTCGGCGGCATCGTCCGCGACATCATGGCGATGGGCGCCCGCCCGGTCGCGGTGATGGACCAGTTGCGCTTCGGTGCCGCCGATGCGCCCGATACCCGCCGCGTGCTCGACGGCGTGGTGCGCGGCATCGGCGGTTACGGCAACTCCCTGGGTCTGCCCAATATCGGCGGCGAGACGGTCTTCGATCCGTCCTACGCCGGCAACCCCCTGGTGAACGCGCTGTGTGTGGGCGTGCTGCGCAAGGAGGATCTGCACCTGGCCTTCGCCTCCGGCACCGGGAACAAGATCATCCTGTTCGGTGCCCGCACCGGTCTGGACGGTATCGGTGGCGTGTCGGTGCTGGCCAGTGAGACCTTCGGTGGCGACGAGGGCTCCGGCCCGGGGCGCAAGAAGCTGCCCGCCGTGCAGGTCGGCGATCCCTTCATGGAGAAGGTGCTCATCGAGTGCTGCCTGGAGCTCTACGCCGCCGATCTGGTGGTCGGCATCCAGGATCTCGGTGGGGCCGGATTGTCCTGCGCGACTTCAGAATTGGCCTCGGCGGGCGACGGTGGCATGCGGGTGGAGCTGGAAGCCGTCCCGCAGCGCGCCGCCGATATGACCCCGGCGGAGATCCTCTCCAGTGAATCGCAGGAACGGATGTGTGCGGTCGTCACACCGGAGAACGTCGAGAAATTCCTGGCCGTCTGCCGCAAATGGGATGTGCTGGCCAGCGTCATCGGCGAGGTCACCGATGCTGATCGCCTCGAGATCACCTGGCACGGTGAGACCGTCGTGGACGTGCCGCCGCGCACCGTCGCCCACGAGGGCCCGGTGTACCAGCGTCCCGTCGCACGCCCGGACACCCAGGACGCCCTGATCGCCGACACCTCGGCCAAGCTGGCCCGTCCGGTCACCGGCGAGGAGCTCAAGGCGACCCTGCTGGCGTTGCTGGGTAGCCCGCACCTGTGCAGCCGTGCGTTCATCACCGAGCAGTACGACCGCTATGTGCGCGGTAACACCGTGTTGGCCGAGCATGCCGACGGTGGTGTGCTGCGTATCGACGAGCAGACCGGCCGCGGTGTCGCCATCTCGACCGACGCCTCGGGCCGTTACACCCAGCTCGACCCGTACACCGGCGCGCAGCTGGCGCTCGCCGAGGCCTACCGCAACGTGGCGGTCACCGGGGCCACCCCGGTCGCGGTGACCAACTGCCTGAACTTCGGCTCGCCGGAGGATCCCGGTGTGATGTGGCAGTTCTCCCAGGCCGTCCGTGGACTCGCCGACGGCTGCGCCGCCCTTGGCATCCCGGTCACCGGCGGCAACGTGAGCTTCTACAACCAGACCGGGAGCACCGCGATCCTGCCGACCCCGGTGGTCGGAGTGCTCGGCGTGATCGACGATGTGGCCCGGCGTATCCCCACCGGACTGGGTAACGAGCCCGGTGAGACATTGCTGCTGCTCGGTGACACCCGCGATGAGTTCGACGGGTCGATCTGGGCGCAGGTCACCGGCGATCACCTCGGCGGCGTGCCGCCGAGGGTCGATCTGGCGCGGGAGAAGCTGCTTGCCGAGGTGCTCACCGCGGCGTCGCGGGACGGATTGGTTTCGGCGGCACACGATCTGAGCGAAGGCGGCCTGATCCAGGCGATCGTCGAGGCCGCCCTGGCCGGCGAGACCGGCGCTCGGGTGGTGCTGCCCGAGGGTGTGGATCCCTTCGTCTTCCTGTTCTCCGAATCGGCGGGCCGGGTCCTGGTTGCGGTGCCGCGCACCGAGGAGAGCCGGTTCCGGTCCATGTGCGAGGCGCGCGGACTGCCGGTGGACCGGGTGGGCGTCTCGGACGAGGGCAGCGACTCACTGGACGTCCAGGGCCAGTTCAGCATCACGCTCGACGAACTGCGAGAAACCTCCGAGGGCGTGCTGCCCGGGTTGTTCGGGTGATCGAGCGGACCTCGGTCCGGCACCCCGTACTGGTATGGGGCTGGAGCTTGGTCCGACTCGATTTCGTCGGCGTCGCCGTCGGTGCATTGTTCTTCTGCATCTCGCTGACACCGTCATTGCTGCCGAGGGACTGGCTGTTCGCCGGACTGATCGGCGGTATCAACGCCGCCATCGGCTACGGCATCGGTGTCCTGCTGGCAATGCTGCTGCGGCGCTTCGTCCTTCGGGGCCGCGCATGGTGGCCACCGCGCACCCCGGTCCTGCGCGCCATGAAGATCGCGATGGTCGCCGGTGCGCTGATCGCCCCGGTGGCCATGCTGGTGCCCGCGGCGCGCTGGCAGCGCCAGGTATCGGCGCTGATGGGTATAGAGGGACCCGCAACCCCGGGTTACATGCGCACGCTGCTCCCGGCGGTGCTGGTCGCCGCAGCGTGCATCGCGACCTGGCGGGTGCTGGTCGATCTGGTCAAACTCATTGCCCGCGTGTTGATCCGGCGCTGGCACCTGCACAGCGAGGTGGCGTTCTTCATCGGCACCGCCATTGTCGTGGTGCTGTGCATCATGCTCGCCAACGGTGTGCTCTACCGGGGTTTCCTGGTCGGCGCCGGCCAGGTGTTCCAACCGCAGAACGCGACCACCGCCCCCGGGGTCAGCCAACCATCGGCGAGCCAGCGATCCGGCAGCCCAGCCTCATTCGCGTCCTGGGACTCCCTGGGATACCAGGGCCGCAGCTTCGTCGCAGGCGGTCCCGACGCGGCCGACCTGACCGCTCTGAACGGACGCCCGGCCCGCGAACCGATCCGGGTGTACGCCGGGTTGCAGACCGCGGACACCGATGAGCAGCGGGTGGCGGTGCTGCTCAGCGAGCTCGAACGCACCGATGCCTTCGACCGCGCGGTGCTGGTCCTGATCCCCACCACGGGCACGGGCTGGGTGAATCCGGTGGCAGCCGACGCCATCGAGGCCATGTACAACGGTGACACCGTGCTCGTGGCGATGCAGTATTCGTATCTGCCGAGCTGGATCTCGTTCCTCGGTGACCGGGAGAAGTCCGTCGACTCGGCGCGCGCCATGATCGACGGTGTGCACGGCCGCTGGGCCGCGCTGCCCGAAGACCGTCGCCCCAAACTGCTTCTCTACGGCGAGAGTCTGGGTTCCTACGGCGGGCAGGGTGCGTTCGGTTGGTTACCCGATATCGCGGAGATGGGTTTCTCCGCCGTGCTGTGGGTCGGCCCGCCGCACGAGAGTTCGTTGTGGAGCGGTCTGGTGCAGCGCCGGGATCCGGGGACCACCGAGGTCGAGCCCCGCTACGACAGCGGCCGGACGGTGCGTTTCTCCCCGGCCTACGATCCGGCCGAGGTGGCCAGGACCGCCGCACCGCGCTGGGAGGGGACCCGGGTGCTGTTCCTGCAGCACGCCTCCGATCCGGTGGTCTGGTGGTCGCCGAATCTTGTTTTCTCCCGGCCTGATTGGTTGACAGAACCGCGTGGCGCCGACCGCACGGCCTCGATGCGCTGGTACCCGATCGTGACGTTCTGGCAGGTGAGCGCCGATATGACGAATGCGTCCGGCGTGCCCGACGGGCACGGGCACAACTACGGCGAGACCGTGCTCGACGGCTGGGCCGCGGTGGCACCGCCACCGGGCTGGACGGCCGCGGACACCGAGCGGGTCAGGGCCGGGCTGGAACGCGGCTGGGATCGGGCGTTAGGCGAACGGGTCAGGGGTTGATGGTCGGCGCGCCGATCTGACGGCCCCACACATATTCGGTGAACATCGGGGATCCCAGCTCGACATGGTTGTACGGCGCGATGGACAACCCGGTATCCATCACCAGATACGGTGCGGGCCACAGCTCCCGGGTGATCTTCTGCCAACAGCCGGGACGGCCACCAGGACCGCCGCGGGCGTTCACCCTCGGCAGGTTGTCCGGGAACACGTAGGCATTGCCGACCCCGCCGAGGCCGAAGATGGTGCCTGCCGAATCCAATGAGAAACCGTTGTCCCCACCGAACACCTGGGCCATCAGCGGTGCCGCATCGTGATAGTTGCGCAGGGTGCACAACAGTTGCGGACTGTAGTAGTCGAACAGTGTCGAGGTGGGGAGGAGATCCTGGGCCCCGCGCACCAGATACGGTCCGGCGCGCTCCATGATGTCGGTGCCGGTACCGCCGACCCCGACGGCGGCCAACAGGGCCGCGTCCAGGGCGCCGCGTTCGTCATCGAGGGTGTCCGCCGTGGTGGCCGCTGCGGCCAGGCCGTCGAACAGATCCGGTGCGTCCTGGGTGTAGCGGTCGGCCAGCGCCGTCACCGCCCGGACGTCGCGGCGGAACCGGGGCAGTTGCTCGTCGAGTGAGGCCAGGATCGCGTTGCCGTCGGACAGGGACGCACCGAAGGTGCCCCCGCGGCCGCCCAGCGCCTGGGCGGTCGCGGTCAGGGTCTGGTTCAACTGCACCGGATCCACCCGCTCGGCGATGGCGAGCACCGTTTCGAACAGGGAATTGAATTCGGTACTGACCCAGGTCGCGGTGATCTCGTCGTGCGCGCGGGCGTGCGGTCCCACCGGATGCCCCGGTGCGGCCAGCGCGACGTACTTGTTGCCGAACACCGTGGTGGCCTTGATCTCTGCCCCGATATTGGCCGGTAGCAACGCCAGGTACCGGGGATCGACCAGCAGGGTCAGTCGGGCCTGGCCGGTCGGCGTCGGCGCGATCCGGCTGACCCGACCGATCTCGACACCGTTGAGCGTGACCTTGGTGCCCGGATCCACCACCAGACCGGCGCGCGGCGAGAGCAACGTCAGCTCCACGCGTGAGCGGAACTCACCGCGGAACTGCTGATAGAGCAGCACACCGGCGGCGGCCAGTAGTGCCAGGGCCACCGCACCCGCCACCCGGTACGGCGGTGCCGACCGGTCGACGAAAGCCACTTTGCGAGACTATTCCGATGGTGGCCCGCCGCACTGCCGATCCGGCAGAGACACGTGCCGCGGTACTGGCCGTGGCGCACTGGTTACGTGATGACACCCAACCCGCGCCGGCCCGGGCCGATATCGCCGCCGCGGTGCGGTTGACCGCCCGCACCCTCGCCGCGGCCGCACCCGGCGCCAGCGTCGAGGTGCGGGTACCGCCGTTCGTCGCGGTGCAGTGCATCGCCGGGCCCCGGCACACCCGTGGCACACCGCCCAATGTGGTGGAGACCGACGCCCACACCTGGTTGCGTCTGGTCACCGGACTGACCGCGATGACCGACCCCCGCCTGCACCTGTCGGGTTCCCGGGCCGCCGAGATCGCTGACGCGCTGCCCCTGGTCACCCTGCCCGGCTAGCGCATGTAGGGATACTCCTGCACCCAGTGGAAGCCGCGGCTGCGCAGCGGAAAGCTCTCCAGAACAACCGATTCCAGCTCCATGGTGACCGGGCGACCCTGCAGCGTGCCGGTCAGCTCCAGGCGATCCGGCGCGGGTCTGGCGACATCGAACTCGGCGAACTCCGCCGGATCCGCGGCCGGAGCGGTCTGGCCGTCCGGTTTCGGGAGCGGGGTGCTGATCTCAAGGTGCCGCTGCTCGGCATCGAACTGCAGTGGTGCGTCACGCAGATCGCCGTCCATCCACTGGATCGTGACCATCCCCTCCATGTCGAAAATGACTCGCTGCCATCGGAATCCGTCGGTGGTCAGCGGCGGAGCCTGCCGATCGTCGACGCGGAAGTCGGTCACCGTCCAGATTCCGTAGAGTTCGGGTTTTGCCCGCCCGTCACCGTATTGGTGCCACGCCTGCCATCCCATGACGGCCAGCCCGATGCTGATCCATACCCCGAGCCCGATCTGCACGGCGGTGGCGATGCGGTTCGAGCGATCCGATGCGAACAGCCGCGGCGCCGGCGCCGGTTGCACAGCACGGTGACCCACGAACACATCGACAAGACGCCGCAGATGCGGGGCGAGAAGCACGATGCTGATCAGCAGCAGGTGGAACGAGAGGATCTTCACGGGGACGTCGAAGGCCATGTTCAGCAGGAACACCTGGCCCATGCTGAGCAGGCTCAACAATGCCCCCAGCACGGCGGTGCGCGGCCAGAACAGCAGCAGGCCCGCCGTCACCTCCACCGCGCCGAGGGCCATTTCGTAGGGATGAGAGGTGCCGACCTGCAGCCACAGCATCGACATCGGGCTGAACTCGCCGAGAGGTTGCACCAGGGCCGCCAGCGGCGGGGTCGGCATCTGGGTGGGGATCAGCTTGGCGAACCCGTAGAACAGCATCTGCCCGCCGAGACACAGCCGCAGGAAGACCGTGAACCAGACCGCCTGCCGGGCGTAATCGGTCCGCCGCCGGTCCAGGACCGACCACAGAGCGGTGCCGAGCATGGCGATGATCAGCAGGCAGAGGATCGATACCCAGATCGCGGCCTGGTCTCCACTGCCCGAGTCCCGGCGGATCGCGGCATCGATACCGAAGACCGTGCGGCCCACCCAGCTGTTGACCGGATCGGTCAACAGCATCTGCCACATCACCGCACCGGGCGGCAGCCACAGCGCGATGACGCCGGCGAACGCGTAGGTGATCTGCGCGAACCACAAACAGAACAATCCGAAGTAGAGGACGCAGAAACGGAATGCGACCTTCGTCACTAAATTCCACACATCAGCTGACGGTAGTTGCCGGATACGCGCGGCGGAATGGGGCCAACCCCCACCCGGATGTGGTGAAAACCATCTTGCTGTTGAGTTTTTCGGCACCGATGACCGTAGACTGGCGGCGTCACCCCCAGCCCCCAGGGAGCAGCCATCGTGACCTCCGCGCCGGTAGAGCCTGACGAGACCGACCCCAAAGAGGAGTGCGGCGTCTTCGGCGTCTGGGCTCCCGGTGAGGACGTGGCCAAGCTCACGTACTACGGCCTGTACGCGTTGCAGCACCGTGGCCAGGAGGCGGCCGGTATCGCGGTCGCCGACGGTGCTCAGGTCCTGGTCTTCAAGGATCTGGGTCTGGTCAGCCAGGTGTTCGACGAGCAGACCCTGGCCGCCATGCACGGACACGTCGCCGTCGGGCACTGCCGGTACTCGACCACCGGCTCCACGACGTGGGAGAACGCCCAGCCGGTCTTCCGCAACACCGCCGCGGGCACCGGCGTGGCCCTCGGGCACAACGGCAACCTGGTCAACACCGCCGAACTGGCGACCCGCGCGCGGGCGGCGGGCCTGATCGACACCCGCGGCGCCCCGGCCGCCACCACCGACTCCGACATCCTCGGCGCGCTGCTGGCGCACGGTGCCGCCGACTCCACCCTGGAACAGGCGGCGCTGGCGCTGCTGCCCACCGTGCGCGGTGCGTTCTGCCTGACGTTCATGGACGAGAACACCCTCTACGCCGCCCGCGACCCGCACGGTGTGCGCCCGCTGTCGCTGGGCCGCCTCGACCGCGGCTGGGTCGTGGCCTCGGAGACCGCCGCCCTCGATATCGTCGGCGCCTCCTTCGTCCGCGATATCGAGCCCGGTGAACTCCTGGCGATCGACGCCGACGGCGTGCGGTCCACCCGATTCGCCAACCCGACCCCCAAGGGCTGCGTCTTCGAGTACGTCTACCTGGCCCGGCCCGACAGCATCATCGGTGGACGCTCCGTCCACGCCACCCGCGTCGACATCGGCCGTCGGCTGGCCGCCGAGAATCCCGTCGACGCCGACCTGGTGATCGGCGTCCCCGAATCGGGCATCCCGGCCGCCGTCGGTTACGCACAGGGCTCCGGCATTCCCTACGGCCAGGGCCTGATGAAGAACGCCTATGTGGGCCGTACCTTCATCCAGCCGTCGCAGACCATTCGTCAGCTGGGTATCCGGCTCAAGCTCAACCCGCTCAAAGAGGTCATCCGCGGAAAGCGTCTGATCGTCGTCGACGATTCGATCGTGCGCGGTAACACGCAGCGGGCACTGATCAGGATGCTGCGTGAGGCGGGGGCGGTGGAGGTCCACGTACGGATCGCCTCGCCGCCGGTGAAGTGGCCGTGTTTCTACGGGATCGACTTCGCCACGCCTGCCGAACTGATCGCCAACGCCGCCAGCAACTCCGCCGATGAGTCGGAGATGCTCGAAGGGGTCCGGCGGGCGATCGGCGCCGACACGCTGGGCTACATCAGCCACCAGGGCATGGTGGCCGCGACCGAACAGCCCGCATCGCGGCTGTGCTCGGCATGTTTCGACGGTGACTACCCGATCGAACTTCCCGGCGAATCCGCGCTGGGCAAGAACGTCATCGAGCACATGCTGGCCAGTGCCGCACGCAACGGCCTTCCGCTGGAGTCGACGAACGCCGGCGGGGACAACGCGGACGCCGTCCGGCGGCCGTGACTTCCGGCCCCGCGGGGCGGATCACTGGAACGGGCAGCCCGGGTTGTCCACCGAATTGGCCAGCGGGGAGCCTGCGGGCACGATGTAGCCCACCCACATCACCAGCGGGTCGGGTCCCAGGTTGCGTCCCTCGTGCACATAACCCGGCCCGACGGTCTCGGTGATGGCGCTGCCCGCCGGGTAGGTCCCGTCGACGGAGCAGTCGGCCGAGTAATGGGTCAGCGTGCCGGAGCGGATCACGCCGTACACCTGGCCGGGATGCCAGTGCCAGCCGGTGCTGCCGCCGGGGGCGATGGTGAGCTCCTTGGTGACATAGTCCTGGCCGTCACCGGTGGATTGCACCAGGATGGTCCCCTGCACGCCCTCCCCGGGGGTGGCTGCCGCGGGAGCCGGCCAGCCCAACGACACCATCGCGACGAGCAGCGCCCCACACAATCTGGTCATGACTGCTCACGGTCTCACAGCAGCGGCGTGAGCGGGACCGGTCTGCAGGATGCGATCGGTGGACGCAGACCGGGTAGCCTTGGGCCCGATGAGCGAGCTTCAACGGGCGGGTCGCTGACATGGGTCAGGGACACGACGAACAACACGGTATTTCCTATGCAACGGCCGGCGTGGACATCGAGGCGGGCGATCGCGCCGTCGAGCTGTTCAAACCCCTTGCCAAGCGTGCGACCCGGCCGGAGGTACGCGGCGGTCTCGGCGGGTTCGCCGGACTGTTCGCGCTGCGCGACGGGTACCGCGAGCCGCTGCTGGCGTCCTCGACCGACGGGGTGGGCACCAAGCTGGCCATCGCCCAGGCGATGGACAAGCACGACACCGTCGGTCTGGACCTGGTCGCGATGGTGGTCGACGATCTCGTCGTGTGCGGTGCCGAGCCGCTGTTCCTACAGGACTACATCGCGGTGGGACGGACCGTCCCGGAGCGGGTCGCCGCGATCGTCTCGGGTATCGCCGACGGCTGCGTTCTGGCCGGCTGCGCGCTGCTGGGCGGTGAGACGGCCGAACATCCCGGTCTGATGGAGCCCGACCACTACGACATCTCCGCCACCGGTGTGGGCGTCGTGGAGGCCGACAACGTGCTCGGGCCGGACCGGGTCAAGCCCGGCGATGTGATCATCGCGATGGCATCCACCGGCCTGCACTCCAACGGCTATTCGCTGGCACGCAAGGTCCTCCTGGAGATCGATCGGATGGATCTCTCGGGCCACGTGGAGGAGTTCGGCCGCACCCTCGGTGAGGAGCTGCTGGAGCCCACCTACATCTACGCCAAGGACTGCCTGGCGCTGGCGGCCGAGACGCAGGTGCGCACGTTCTGCCACATCACCGGTGGCGGGTTCGCAGGCAACCTGGAGCGCATCATCCCACCCGGCCTGGTGGCCGAGCTGGATCGTGGCACCTGGACCCCGGCGCCCGTCTTCGGCATGATCGCCCAGCGCGGGCGCATCGAGCGTGCCGAAATGGAACGGACGTTCAACATGGGCGTCGGTATGGTCGCCATCGTCGCGCCGGAGGACACCGACCGCGCGTTGGCGATTCTCACCGCTCGCCACCTCGCGTGCTGGCCGGTGGGGACAGTGGCCAAGGGCGCAAAGGATGGGGTTCGAGCTCAGCTCGTCGGGCGTCACCCGCGGTTCTAGAGACCCGTCGAGGGTCGCCGGCCGCGGGGACGCCGGCCGGCGTCAGCGACGCCAGTCGTCCTCGTCGACATAGCGATCGGCGGGTCCACCGAAATCATCGGCGCTGCCGTTGAAGTCGTCGGCACTGCCGCTGCTGCGACCGCCGTTGGACAGTTCGCGCTGAAGCCGCTCGAAATCAGTCTCTGGCGTGTTGTATTTCAGGTCTCGAGCAACCTTGGTCTGCTTTGCCTTAGCCCGGCCGCGGCCCATAGGGGACCCCCTCGCGCAATAACGGAGCGGCCCAACGTGCAGGCGGCTCCGATCTGAGTGTGTTTATTGTCCTGCCGATACCTTACCGTGCCTCGGGGCGGACCGCTGGTAGGCCCTACGTACCAGCGGTGTCAGCGCTCCATCAGCGGCTACCGCGCAGCTTTTCGACCGCCAGTCTGCCCGCGCCGACATGCTCGGTATGCGGCATCGACTCGGCTTCGATGGCGGCGGCCACCTCGACCTCACCCCCGGTGACGAGCGCCGTATCGGCCGGGATACCTCGTTTGACCAGCGCCAACGCGATCGGGCCGTCGTCGACATGGTCGACGACGGTGCCGAGGCGGCCCACCGCGCGGCCGCCGGCCAGCAGCGGATCACCGGTGGCCGGTCGGTCGGCGGAACCGTCGAGCTGCACGAGCACCAGCATTCGCGGCGGCTTGCCGAGGTTGTGCACCCGGGCGACGGTCTCCTGGCCGCGGTAGCAACCCTTCTCCAGGTGCACCGCACCCTGACCGGGGCCACCGATCCAGCCCACCTCGTGGGGGATGGTGCGCTCGTCGGTGTCCACACCGAGGCGCGGGCGCCGCGCGCTCGCCCGGTGCGCCTCATAGGCCCAGACCCCAGCCGGCGGGACACCCGCGCCGTCGAGCCGGGACAGCCAAGCGTCCTTGTCGGCGCGGGGAACCACCAGGTCGAACTCGTCGGCGAACACCGCGCGCAGGAATCCTGCACCGGGCAACGGCGTCGCCGTCCACGGCGCGGCAGGGACCACCAGGCCGAGATCGGCCAGCGCTTTCGGCGCGGCGGGACCGATGAGCGAGAGCACCGCCAGGTCGGCGGGCTCGACGACGACATCGGCCCAGAAGATCATCTTGCGCAGGAAGTCCAGCAACGGTTGTCCGCGCCAGGGTTCGGTGTCCAGCACGGTGACCCCGTCGAGCTGGGTCTGCAGCCAGTGGTCTTCGACACGTCCCTGGCCGTCGAGGCTCAGGTTCTCGGTCACCGCACCGTCGGGTAGATCGCTGACGTGCTGGCTGGAGATGGTGTGCAACCAGCTCTTACGCTCGCCACCGGTGAGTTGCAGCGTGGCCCGGTGGGAACGGTCCACCACGACCGCGGCGGTGGCCGCGGCCCGCTGCTCGCCGAGTGGATCACCGTAATGCCAGACCGCGCCGGCGTCGGGACCTGATTCGGGGGCTGGTACGGCAGACATGCGTCCATGCTACGACCGCTACGCTGCCCGGATGCCCCCTCGATCCGCCGACGTGGTGGTGACCCTGGACGGGGTGGTGCGGTCCCCGTCCGCCCCGCTGGTCGATGCCACCGACCCCATGTTGGTCCGTGGCGCCGGGGTCTTCGAGACGGTGCTGCTGCGCGCCGGTACCCCCTGTCTGCTGGATGCCCATCTCGGCAGGCTCGCGGTGTCCGCCGCGCTGGTCGGGCTGCCCGCGCCCGACCTGCGGCGCTGGCGGGACACCATCGGGGTGGCCCTGGCGCACCGGCCGGGCGACGGCGTCCTTCGGCTGGTGCACGGACCGCGGGTCTCCTTCGTGACGGTCTCCGATGTGCCGGAGCGTGCCCTGCGGGCGCGCCGCGACGGGGTGGCCGCACTGACCCTGGATCCCGGGTCGCGGGGACGGATCTCCGGTGCGAAATCGCTGTCCTACGCCGTGAACTCGGCGGCGCTGCGGTATGCCCAGGCCCATGGTGCCGACGATGTCGTCTACGTCGATGCGGCGGGCACCGTGCTGGAGGGGCCGCGGTCGTCGGTCGTGATCGCTGTGGGCGAAACTCTGCTCAGTCCGCCGCCCGCTCTGCCGATCCTGGCGGGCACCACGGTGGCCGCGTTGTTCGATATCGCCCCACGCTGCGCCTACCGCTCGTTGACGGTCGCCGATCTTGTTGCGGCTCAGGGTGTTTGGCTGCTCTCGGCGGTGACGCTCGCCGCCAGGGTGCACACCCTGGACGGGGTGGCGCTGGCGCCCGCTCCCGGAGCCGACGGCCTGGCCCGATTGGTAGAGAGCGCGATCACCGGCTAAATCGGTTGTCGGACCCGGCTTCTGGGAGTACGGTCGCTCGTACACAGGAAGGGAGGTGGTCCGAGAAATTGAGTGACATACGGACAAGTGAGGTGGCTGCTAGCTAGCAGCACCAGGAGTGTGATGAGCGTCTTGGCTCTTCGCACACGCGTTTCGCGCACCCTGCGAGCGCTGGCGAATACCAAGTAGCCACCCGGCCCCCGAGCCCTTGGTTGGTCCAACCGAGATCAAACGGCTCGGGGGCTGCTCCGTTTCACGGGCAGCCGGATGAGCGGTGGAGTGACGGCGCTCAGCCGATGAAGCGGGTGAGCCGCGCCGACAGATGCGGTACCAGCCCGCCGTCGGCGTCGACGCGTTCCTCGACATAGGCCAGGTCGCCACCCTCGACGATGCCGTAGAGCCGCTTGGCGCCGCCGACCAGTTGCCCGGATTTGCTGCGGGCCAATGCGTCGGTGGCCAGCTCCCAGGACGCCTGGTTCAGGGGAGTGCCGTAGAAGAGTTCGATATAACCCGACGCGTGGGCCAGCAGCAGCTCGATGGCCTGGGTTTCGTCGGGATCGGCGGGGTCGCTGACGAACCGCCAGTAACCGGTCTCGCGCAGCGCGGGGCCGACGTACTCACCGGTCTCGGACAGTCGCCACGAGCGGGAGTCCCAGTTCAGATAGTCGCCACCGTCGTGCGAGACGATGATCTGCTGACCGAAGTGGTAGTCACCCGCGCCGTCACGGCCCTCGCCGGTGCCGCGCCACACCCCGACCAGGGGAAGCAGCGCCAACAAACCGTCGTGGAGATCGGCGCCCTCGCGCAGATTCGCGGTGTCCGCGGGAATCGGGAGGTCGTCGAAGGAAGGGATGTTGCGGGCCGCGGTGATCTTGGCCCGTTCGGCCGCAGCAGCGACCGCCCGGTCACCCGACCCGGGGGCAACGGACTCGCCGTCCGACGGCCTCGGGTCGCTCACCCCTCGTCGGTGACGAGCCGGTAGACGGCGTAGAGCGCGAACCACGTGATGACGACGACGGCCACCACGAGCAGGAATTCGAAGAACAGCACCACGGGATGATCCTAACCGCCGATGGGCACCGCGCACGAGCCGAGGCCCGGGCGCGGTGCCATCGCTCATCGACTGAGCGAACTTTGACTAAGCGACCTTGACGTCGATTTCGTGGATGCCGGCACCGGTCGGGCTGATGCTGGCATCGCCGTTTCCGGCCGGCGAGAGAGCACGCAGCGTCCAGCTGCCCGGCGCCGCGAAGAAGCGGAAGTCACCGGTGGCCGACGCGACGACCTCGGCGGTGAACTCGTCGGAGCCGTCGAGCAGCCGGACGAAGGCACCGCCCACGGCCTGGCCGGAACCGTCGACCACACGACCGGTGATCACGGTTTCCTTCTCCAGGTCGACGCCGGCGGGCAACGTCAGTCCTTGTTTAGGGGCAGAGCACATATCAACTTCCCAACTCGATCGGGGCACCCACCAGGGAGCCGTATTCCGTCCAACTACCGTCGTAGTTCTTGACGTTCTTGTGGCCGAGCAGCTCCTGCAGCACGAACCAGGTGTGCGAGGACCGCTCGCCGATGCGGCAGTAGGCGATCGTCAGCTTGTCGCCGTCCAGGCCGGCGTCGGCGTACAGCTTGGCCAGGTCTTCATCCGACTTGAACGTGCCGTCCTCGTTGGCCGCCTTGCTCCACGGCACGCTGATGGCGGTCGGGATGTGGCCGGCGCGCTGGCTCTGCTCCTGGGGGAGGTGCGCCGGGGCGAGGATCTTGCCGGAGAACTCGTCGGGGGAGCGCACGTCGACCAGGTTCTTCTCACCGATGGCGGCGATCACCTCGTCGCGGAACGCGCGGATGTCGTTGTTGGGCGCCTTGGCGGTGTACGACGTAGCCGGACGGTTCGGCACCTCGGTGACCAGCGGGCGTCCGTCGAGCTCCCACTTCTTGCGTCCACCGTCGAGCAGCTTGACGTTCTCGTGGCCGTAGAGCTTGAAGTACCAGTAGGCGTAGGCGGCGAACCAGTTGTTGTTACCGCCGTAGAGGATGACGGTGTCGTCGTTGGCGATGCCCTTGTCCGACAGCAGCTTCGAGAACTGCTGCTGGTCGACGAAGTCGCGCTTGACCTGGTCCTGCAGCTCGGTCTTCCAGTCGATGCGGACGGCGCCGGCGATGTGCCCGCCCTCGTAGGCGGAGGTGTCCTCGTCGACCTCGACGAACACCGTGTTCGGTGCGTCGAGATTGCTCTCGGCCCAGTCGGTGGAGACCAGGACGTCGGAGCGTGCCATGAAGTGGTTCCTTTCGGTTGGTGAAGCGTGTCGTTGGTGAGTCAGGGGCGAGCGGGAACGCGGCGGAACCGCGCGACGAGCGGATAGATCTGGCAGCCCAGGCAGATGCCGAAGGCGGCGTTGAGGAACGCGGCGAAGAGGGCGAACGCGGTGGCCACCAGGCCGACCGTCGGCAATCCCGCGGCGAAGCCGAGCGCGCCGGCCAACCCGAAGGCGAACCCGACGAGCTGGGCGAACTTCAGCGGCGGGACCGGTTCGCGTTCGGTGACCGGTCCGCGCCGGGGCGCGATCAGTGCGGCGTAGATCCGGCCGTAGGGATGACGACGCGGTCCCGCGGTGGCGCCGATGGCGAACACGACGGTCTGCAGGCCGAGGATGACCGCTGCCGCGGGCACGCTGACCGCCGAGACGAGCAGCGTGGTGATCAGCACGGCGGTGGTCACCCAGGCGACGAACCGGGGGCCGCGGACGTCGACCTGATCGATGTGGTCTGTTGGCATGTGAGTGCTCCTGTTGCTTGGCTGGACTGGGCTGGGGCACACCATGAGGGCGCCTCCGCGAGCATGCGCACCAAGAAAGGGGGCGCGGCTACTCAGCAGCTACGACAACAACAGCAACAACCCGCCGTGCGGCACAGATCAACTGCGCGGCGTTTCGTGAGCAGCAGCTCAAGACGGGCGGTCACGACCGACATGGTACCCGTTCGCACGGCCGTCAGGCCAATAGAGGCTGCAGGGCCGAGCGCAGGTCAGCGGCCTTGGGGACACCGGTCGTGCGGTAGCGCGGATGCCCGCCGGCGTCGAAGATGATCGTGGTCGGCAGCGACAGCACCGAAAGCCGCCGCGCCGCCTCGGGATTGTCGTCCATGTCGATCTCCACGTGGGCGACCGTGTTTCCCTGACCGGCCAGGTCTGCGACCACCTGGTCGACCACCCGCCGCACGGCCGCGCACGGACCGCACCAGGTCGCGGTGAAATGCAGGATTGTCGGCCCTTCGGTGGACAGGCCCAGGCCGGCGGTGTCGATCGAGGCGGCCTCGTCGGCGGCGCGCAACATCCCCGACCGCAACGAGATCAGCTTGCCGACGATGTAACCGAGCCCGAGCACGGCGATCACCACGACGATCACGATCGCCATCGAAGTGTTCATGACTGTCTGAACCCGTCCAGGTCGATGGTTAGTCCTTCGGCGATGCCCTCGATGATCAGATCGGAGCCGCGTGCCCCCGCGGTGGTGGGCTGCAGACCGAACGGTAATCGCTGGCCGGGGATGCGCCCGGCGAACGCGTCGAGCACATCGGCGGTCTTGTCATCGGGCACCGCCTCGTCGGCCGTGCCGGGGCCGGTCAGCACCCCGGTGGGCGTCATGACAAGGGTGGTGTCGCCGGGATCGGCCAGCGACAGGTCCACCGCGACGCTGACGCGTTTGTCCAGACCGTCGGGCGTACCGGTGAACACCAGATCCTGCCCGCTGGAGATGCCGGACTCGGTCACCCCGGGGGATCCGTCCTCGGTCTCGCGGGTGGGTGCCTCCACCAACAGGTCCTTCATGCCGATGTACCGGCCGATATGGGTGGAGTCCAGGATGATCCGGCTTTCGACCTTGCCGACGGGCAGGCGCGCGTCGGGCCCGATCAGCCATCCGGTGTCGGTGATGTCGATGTCGTGCAGCGTGGCCTCCAGCGACACCTTCCCGGTGACCGGGTGGTCGACGCCGGCGGCCCGGATCTCCAACTCCTGGTATCGGTGTGCGCGGGCCTGGGTCGCGAACGGGAAGCCCAGGATGCTGACCCACGGATCGAAGTCCAGATGATTGGCCGTCCGCACGCTGCGGGCGAGGCGGTATTCGGCATAGATGGCGGCTCCGAAATCGGTGCCGACAGCCCCGACAACCACCGCCACGACGGTCGAGATGGCCCCGATCAGCATCTTGCGCACCGCCACATTCTGGCGCACACCGGTACGCCGGGGCGGGCACCCGCCGGTTCCGGTCTGCTAACTGCCAGGTGGCACGGTATTGTGGGGCGATCGTCGGTCGTAACGGCCACGTGTCAGTCATGAATCTGGAAGATGACCTCCGACACCGTTGTCCAGGGGAAGTCCACGACACCGCAAGGCGATGACGGGAGGGCACCGTGGAACTCTTACTACTGACCGTGGATCCGCATCCCGATACCGTGTTGCCGTCACTGTCGCTGTTGGCCCACAACGTGCGCACCGCTCCCACCGAGGTCTCCTCGCTGCTGGAGGCCGGAACCGCCGATATCGCGATCGTCGATGCGCGCAGCGATCTGGCGGCCGCCCGCGGGTTGTGCCGGCTGCTCGGTACCACCGGCACCTCCATCCCCGTCGTGGCCGTGGTCAACGAGGGCGGGCTGGTCGCGGTCAATGTGGAGTGGGGGCTGGACGAGATCCTGCTGCCCGGTACCGGCCCCGCCGAGATCGATGCCCGGTTGCGGCTGCTGATCGGCCGCCGCGGCGGTGTCGCCGACCAGGAGAGCGTGGGCAAGGTCACCCTCGGGGAGTTGGTCATCGACGAGGGCACCTACACCGCGCGGTTGCGCGGGCGGCCGCTGGACCTCACCTACAAGGAATTCGAGCTGCTGAAGTATCTGGCCCAGCACGCCGGTCGGGTCTTCACCCGCGCGCAGTTGCTCCAGGAGGTGTGGGGATACGACTTCTTCGGTGGCACCCGCACCGTCGACGTCCATGTCCGTCGACTGCGCGCCAAGCTCGGTCCCGAGTACGAGGCGCTGATCGGTACCGTGCGCAACGTCGGGTACAAGGCGGTCCGGCCGGCCCGCGGCCGCGCCTCGGCGCCTGCGGCCGAGGACGATCTGGACGAGGAGTTCGGCGGTGAACTCGACGCCGACCTCGGAGAGTCCGAATTCGGTTCCACGGCAGGGTCGTTCGGACCCCTGCGTGGCCAGTGATCGAATGGCGCAGCGGCCTGTCCGTCGACGACCGCTCCCGCATCACCGAGCTGATCGCTGCCGCCACGGCCGGTGACGGCGTGGCTCCGGTGGGGGACCAGGTGTTGCGGGAACTCGGCCGCGACGAGACCCGGCACCTGCTGGCCGTCGAGGGCGACGACGTTGTCGGTTACCTGAACCTGACCGGCCGGGACGAGAATGACCCCGGGATGGCCGAGGCGGTGGTGCATCCGGATTTCCGTCGTCGCGGTATCGGGTCGCAACTGATCCGCACCGGTCTCGGCGCAGGGAGTGCCGACACCCGCATCTGGGCGCACGGCGACCTCCCGTCGGCGCGCGCCACCGCCGCCGCGCTGGGGCTGCACCCCGTGCGTGAGCTGCTCCAGATGCGGCGCCCGCTGGCCGATCTGCCGCCGCTGCAATCCCGGCATGAGGCCCGCACCTATGCCGGGCCGACCGACGATCAGGAGCTGTTGCGCGTCAACAACGCCGCGTTCTCCTGGCATCCGGAACAGGGCGGCTGGACCGAGGCCGATATCGCCGAACGGCGCGCCGAACCCTGGTTCGACCCGCAGGGGCTGTTCCTGGCCTTCGAGGGCGCCCGGCTGCTGGGCTTCCACTGGACCAAGGTGCACAGCCCGTCGCTGGGCGAGGTGTATGTCGTCGGTGTGGACCCGGCCGCGCAGGGCCGCGGTCTCGGGGCCGAACTGACTTTGCTGGGCCTGCATCATCTGGCAGACCGGCTCGGCGGCGAGGCCGATGTCACCCTGTACGTCGAGGGCGACAACACCGCGGCGGTCAAAACCTACCGCCGCCTGGGGTTCGAGGTTTTCAGCGCCGATATCGCCTATGCCCGCCCAACTGTGAACTAGCTGTACCTGTTCACCTCGCGTTCACTTTCCGTCCCCGGACCGGCCATGGCAGCCGAATACGTTGCCACCGAGTCTGAAGCCGTCAAAACTCGGAAAGTGGGATTCGTGAAGCTCAACATCGGCATGGCCCTGTCGGCGACTGCGATCGCCGCCCTCACGCTGACAGCGTGTGGCAGCGACAACAACGTGGGCACCTCCGCCGGCGGCGGTTCGGAGACCGGATCCGCTTCGGCTGCCGACTGCGGCGGCAAGAACTCGATCACCGCGGAGGGGTCGACCGCCCAGCAGAACGCCATCGCGCTGTTCAACCAGGTGTGGGGTCAGAAGTGTCAGGGTAAGAACCTGTCCTACAACCCGACCGGTTCCGGCGCAGGCCGCGAGCAGTTCGTCGCCAAGAACGTGGACTTCGCCGGGTCCGATTCGGCCATCAAGGGCGATCAGGCGCAGCAGGCCGCCGAGCGCTGCGGTGGCAACCCGGTGTGGAACCTGCCGCTGGTCTTCGGTCCCATCGCGATGGCCTACAACGTCGAAGGCGTCGACGGCCTGGTGCTCAACGGCGACGTCCTTGCCAAGATCTTCCAGGGCCAGGTCACCAAGTGGAACGACCCCGCGATCACCGCGCTGAACGCGGGCAAGACCCTGCCCGACACCGCCATCACGCCGATCTTCCGTTCCGACTCCTCGGGCACCACCGACAACTTCCAGAAGTACCTGGGGGCCTCCTCGGGTGGTGTCTGGACCAAGGGTGACGGCAGCGAGTTCCAGGGCGGCGCCGGTGAGGGCGCCCAGAAGTCGGCAGGCGTCGCGCAGGCCGTGCAGGCCACCCCTGGTGCCATCGGCTATGTCGAGAAGGGCTTCGCCGACCAGGCCGGCATCCCCTACGCCCAGATCGACAACGGCAGCGGCGCGGTCGAACTGACCGACGAGTCCGCGGGCAAGGCCATCGACGCCGCCAAGTTCGCCGCCGAGGGCAACGACCTGACCCTGGATCTCGCCTCGCTGTACGGGACCTCCGAAGCCGGCGCGTACCCGCTGGTGCTGGCCACCTACGAGGTCGTCTGCTCCAACGGCTACGACGCCGATACCGCCGCGGCCGTCAAGTCCTTCCTGACGGTGGCCGCCAATGACGGCCAGCAGGGGCTGTCCTCCGCCGGCTACGTCCCGCTGCCCGAGAAGTTCAAGGAGCGTCTGCTGACCTCCATCGAGGCAATCGGACCCGCCTCCTAGTTGCACTGGCACATCGGCGAAGTCGACGCGAGGATGGGTGCGGGGACCGAATGACGTACAAAGGTATCGACAAGGGTTCAGACGGGAACTCAGTGACTATTCCGAATCCAGCCGACTCGGGGTCGGGTGAGGCATTGGCCGCACCGTTCCCCGAGCCTTCACCCATCTCGACGAACCCGTCGAGGAACGCGAAGGTCCGCCCCGGCGACCGCATCTTCAGCGGTCTGGCCACCGGTTCGGGTGTACTCGTCATCGCGATCATCGCCGCCATCGGTTTCTTCCTGCTGTGGCGCGCCATCCCGGCGCTGCAGCGCAACGAGCAGAACTTCTTCCTGTTCGGCGGCAACTGGGTCACCACGGACACCTCGGCAATGAGCTTCGGCATCCTGGACCTGCTCCAGGTGACGGTGTTCGTCTCGGTGTTCGCGCTGGTGCTGGCGATGCCCATCGCGCTGGGTATCGCGATCTATCTGACCAATTACGCGCACAAGCGGGTCAAGGGCCCGCTGGCCTACATGGTCGATCTGCTGGCCGCGGTGCCCTCGATCATCTACGGCGTGTGGGGCCTGTATGTCCTCGCACCGGCGATCAAGCCGTTCGCGGTGTGGCTCAACGAGAACATGAGCTGGCTGTTCCTGTTCTCCACCGGCAACGCCTCGGTGGCCGGCGGCGGCACCATCTTCACCGCGGGCATCGTGCTCGCGGTGATGATCCTGCCGATCATCACCGCGGTCACCCGCGAGGTGTTCGTCCAGACCCCACGCGGCCAGATCGAGGCGGCGTTGGCCCTCGGCGCCACCCGCTGGGAGGTCGTGCGCACCACGGTGCTGCCGTTCGGGATGTCCGGCTACATCTCCGGGGCGATGCTGGGGCTGGGCCGCGCACTCGGTGAGACGATCGCGCTGCTGATCATCCTGCGCGGCACCCAGACCGCGTTCGGCTGGTCGCTGTTCGACGGTGGCTTCACCTTTGCCAGCAAGATCGCTTCGGCGGCATCGGAATTCAACGACCAGTACAAGGCGGGCGCCTATATCGCGGCCGGTTTGGTGCTGTTCATCCTCACGTTCGTGGTGAACTCGCTGGCGCGTGCCGCGGTCTCCGGAAAGGACAGGTCCGCATCATGACCGCAGCGCTGGAGAAGCCGGTCAAGGCCCCGACCTTCCAGGGCGTCAGCGGTCGCCGGAAAGTGGTCGACAAGCTGGCCACCGTCCTGGTCACCGCCTCGGTCGTGGTGGCCATCGTCCCGCTGCTGTGGGTGCTCTACACGGTGGTCTCCAAGGGCATCGGGGTCGTCACCTCGAGCACCTGGTGGATGAACTCGCAGGCCGGTATGACGGCGTTCGCCGCGGGCGGCGGTGCCTATCACGCCATCGTCGGATCGCTGCTGCAGGCGTTGGTCTGCGCGGTCATCTCCATCCCCATCGGCATCTTCGTCGCCATCTACCTGGTGGAGTACGGCGGTGGCACCCGGCTGGGCAAGATCACCACCTTCATGGTCGACATCCTTACCGGGGTGCCCTCGATCGTGGCGGCGCTGTTCATCTACGCACTCTGGGTGGCCACTCTGGGTTTCCAGCGTTCGGGCTTCGCGGTATCGCTGGCACTGGTGTTGCTGATGATCCCGGTGATCGTGCGCTCCACCGAGGAGATGCTGCGCATCGTGCCGATGGATCTGCGCGAGGCCAGTTACGCACTGGGCGTGCCGAAGTGGAAGACCATCTCGGCCATCGTGGTGCCCACCGCGCTGTCGGGCATCGTCACCGGTGTGCTGCTGTCACTGGCCCGCGTGATGGGCGAGACCGCACCGCTGCTGATCCTGGTCGGCTACGCCCAGGCGATGAACTTCGACATGTTCAGCGGGTTCATGGGTTCGCTGCCCGGCATGATGTTCGACCAGACCTCGGCGGGCGCCGGGGCCAACCCGGTCCCCACCGACCGGCTCTGGGGCGCCGCTCTCACCCTCGTCGTCCTGATCGCGGTGCTCAACGTGGGTGCGCGATTCATCGCCAAATTCTTTGCCCCGAAAAAGGTTTAGGAGTATCCGAGATGGCCAAACGCCTGGATCTGAAAGACGTCAACATCTATTACGGCACCTTCCACGCCGTGCAGAACGTCTCGTTGTCGGTGGAGCCGCGCAGCGTGACCGCATTCATCGGCCCCTCGGGCTGCGGTAAGTCGACGGTGCTGCGCACGCTCAACCGCATGCACGAGGTGATCCCGGGCGCCTACGTCAAGGGCTCGGTGCTGCTCGACGGTGACGACATCTATGGCTCGGGTGTCGATCCGGTGGGTGTGCGCAAGACCATCGGCATGGTGTTCCAGCGCCCGAACCCGTTCCCCACCATGTCCATCCGCGACAACGTGGTGGCGGGGCTGAAGCTGCAGGGTGTGCGCAGCAAGAAGACCCTCGAGGAGGTGACCGAGCGTTCGCTCAAGGGTGCCAACCTGTGGAACGAGGTCAAGGATCGCCTCGACAAGCCCGGTGGCGGTCTCTCGGGTGGTCAGCAGCAGCGGCTCTGCATCGCCCGCGCCATTGCCGTGCAGCCTGACGTGTTGCTGATGGACGAGCCCTGCTCGGCGCTCGACCCGATCTCGACGCTGGCGATCGAGGATCTGATCTCGGAACTGAAGCAGGACTTCACCATCGTGATCGTCACGCACAACATGCAGCAGGCCGCCCGCGTCTCGGATCAGACGGCGTTCTTCAACCTCGAGGCCACCGGTAAGCCCGGTCAGCTCATCGAGATCGACGACACCGAGAAGATCTTCTCCAACCCGACCCAGAAAGCCACCGAGGACTACATCTCCGGTCGGTTCGGCTAGCCCGCGCCGTCAGGGCGTGAGCACCACCCGGGTGCCGGACGGGTCGGTCGTGGTCCACGCGTCGGCGATATCGGCCAGCGGTCGTGCGGCCGTGCGCAGTTCGAGGCTGCCGTTGCCGACCATGTCGAACAGCCGGGGCAGCGCCTCGGCGCGCGCCGAGGCCAGCACCGCGGGCGGGACACTGCCGATGCCGACCCCGCGGAGCTGGATACCGGTACTGCGCAGCAGAGCGGCGGGCAGCGGCATCGTCGGATCGGCCATCGCGCCGACCTGGACGAACCGGGTGCGGTGATAGCTGCCGGTCGGGCCGTCGGCCAGCGCGGCGAGCACCTGCGCCGCGGGGTCACCCCACAGGTAGTCCAGCACGACGTCGAAGGGCTGCGCGGCGTGCAGGGCATGGACCCTGGCGCGCACATCGTCATTGCGTAGGTCGATGGTCTCGTCGGCCCCGACGGTGCGTAACCAGTCCAGCCGGGCGGTGTCACGGCCGGCGACGACCACCCGCGCCGCACCAAAAACCGATGCCGCCAGCTGTGTGGCGAGCGCACCGGTGACACCGGTGGCCCCGAGGATCAGCACGTGTTCACCGGGTCGTTGTGCCGCCGCGTGTTCGAGTGCCAGCCAGGACGATATGCCCGGATTGGGGACGGCGGCCGCGGTGACGGCGTCGATCCCGTCGGGCAGCTCCACCATGTCGCGCGCATCGAGCAGGGTGCGTTCGGCCAGCATTCCGTACGGCGGCACCGCGCCGGTGTAGACCCGCCGGCCGTCGTCGAGGCGAGCGACACCGTCCACGCCGGGGATCATCGGTAAGCGCAATTCCCTGCTGGCGTAGTGGGTTCCGTTCCCGATGCCCTTTGTCAGATTCGTCAGCGCGCTGGCCTCGACGGTGGCGGTCAGCCTGCCGTCGCCGGGCTCTGGATCCGGGAAGTCGGTGTAGCGGGGCGGTTGGCCCCATTGGTCGATCACGGCGGCCTTCATGGCGACTCCTGTGTTTCCTTGGAAATGGTTTCGTTAGAAACAATGTACGGCGACGGGTCGCGGATGGCAATATGGTTTCCGTGAAAACCAAGTCGCGGCTGATCGAGGACATCAACCAGCTGATCGACGCGGTGGGGGACAAGTTCGACGCCGACTCCGACGGTGACCCGGAGCGCGATTTCATGGTGGCGCGCTGCCCGCAGCGGCTGGCGGGGCCGATCCGTGAGCTCCCTCAGCTGTCGGTGCACCTGCTTGCCGAGCTGGCCGACGGACCGTCGAGCCTGGTCGGACTGGCAGCTCGGTCACGACAGCTCAAGGGCACCGTCAGCAAGCACGTCCACCGGCTGGTCGAGGCCGGACTGGTGCACCGCGGTCCGGTCCCCGGCAATCGCAAGGAGACCCAGCTGACGCTCACCGCGGACGGCGAGCTGGTCGCTGCCGCGCACCGCCGGCTGCACGAGGAGATGGACCTGGGCAGGCGGGCGTTCCTGAACCGCTACACCAGTGCCGAACTCCAGATCGTGGAGAAGGTGCTGGCCGACCTGCTGGCGGCGGGCCGCGACGGGGTACGAATCGTCGCCGACGGTTCGTGAGCGCTGCCGGTTACTGCGGTTCGGCCAGGTTGTCCTCGGGCAGCTCGCCGGTGGCGGTGAAGATGACCCGGCGGGAGATCTCTACCGCGTGGTCGGCGAACCGCTCGTAGAAACGGCTCAGCAGCGTGACATCGACGGCGGCGGTGACACCGTGCTTCCAGTCCTTGTCCATCAGCACCGAGAAAAGATGCCGGTGCAGATCGTCCATCGCGTCGTCCTCGTCGCGGATCTGGCGAGCCTTCTCCGGGTCGAGGGTGTCGAGCACCTCGCGCGCGCTGTGGGCCAGGTCGACTGCCACCCGCCCCATTTCGGCGAAGTACCCGTCGACCTCCTCGGGCAGCGCGTGCTGGGGGTGGCGTCGCCGCGCGATCTTGGCCACATGCAGGGCCAGTGCGCCCATCCGGTCGATATCGGCGATGATCTGGATGCCGCTGACGATGGCGCGCAGATCACCGGCGACCGGACCCTGCAGCGCGAGCAGCATGAACGCGGCCTCTTCGGCGCGCACCCGGATCTCACCGAGCCGATCCTGTTCGGAGATCACCTGCTCGGCCAGCGCCAGATCGGCCTGCAGCAGGGCCTGGGTTGCGCGCTCCATCGCCACACCGGCCAGCCCGCACATCTCGCTGAGCTGAACGGTCAAGGACGACAGTTGTTCCTGGTACGCGGTACGCATGTCAATACCTTACGTTCAGCGAGCCTGCAGGTCACGGCGCCACAGGTGAACTAAAGGTGAATGACCATGGATGGCCCGGGTAGCGGTCCTACCGCCCTACTCGCAGGTGGTGTCCGCCGCGTTGGTGACGGTGAGATCCTCCGGCAGCTCGGTGGTCGTGGCTCCGGAGGAGGACGACGACGAAGAGGCGGTGCCGCGGACCATCTGGACCTGGACGGTCGAACCGCTGGGCGACGGCGGCGTCACGGAGGTGAAGTCCGTGCCGAGCACCACCCGCACCACATCGCCCATCCCGGTGGTGCGCTCGATGGTCGCGTTGTGGAACGACGATGCGACGGTCGCCGCGGCCTGCTCATTGCCCGCGGAGAAGAACACCGTCGTGGAATGCAGCGGACCGGGGTAGTCGTCGGGGGTGTCCACCTGGAAACCGTGCTGCTGCAGAACGGAGGCGGCATTGGCCGCCAGTCCGGACTGGCCGGTGGAGTTGGACACCCGCACGGTCACCGCACCGGGATCGGTGGCGACCGCATCGACGGTTTCGGCACCGTCCGCGTCGGTGGTGGGGGTGCTTGAGCCGCCGTGGTTTTCGGGTGCCGGCGGGACCGGGCTGCTGTCGTCGTTGTGCTCTTCGGGCAGCGGATCGTCGTCGATGATCGCGGCGAACAGCGCGGCCATATCGTCGACGCGGGGCTGCTCGTTGCCGTAGTCGTCGGCGTAACCGGTGGTGGGCACCGTGACGAAGGTGATGCGCCCGGCGTTGACACCCTGCACCGACTGGCCGAGATCGACCAGGTCCTTGGTCTTGATGTTGTCCACGTAGCTGTCCTCGATGAACATGTTCACCACGTTGTTGAGCTTGGACAGACTGAAGAACACCTCTTTGGAGATCATCGAGCGCAGCAGCGAGGACAGGAACAGCTGCTGACGCTTGATGCGACCGTAGTCGCCGTTGAACTCGGTGGTGACCTGCCGGGCCCGCACATAGTTCAGCGCGGTGTGACCGTCGACGATCTGGCGGCCCGGGGTGGCCAGCACGGTGCCCAGCTCGTAGTCCTCCAGCGGGGTGGTGCTGCACACCTCGACGCCGCCGAGCGCGTCGACCATCTTCGAGAATCCGGTGAAGTCGATGGCCATGAACCGGTTCACCGACAGTCCCGAGAGCTTCTGGATCACCTTCACCAGGCACTTGGGCCCGCCGACGGCGTAGGCGGAGTTCAGCTTGGTCTCGGTGTACGCCTCGTCCATCCCGTACATCGGGGATTCCGGGTCGGTGATCGGGCCGTAGGCGCGGGTCTCGGGGTCCCACGGCTCGCACTTCATCGGTGTGATGGCCAGATCGCGTGGGAACGAGACCGCGACCACGCGCTTACGGTCGGCCGGGATGTTGACCAGCATGATGGTGTCCGACCGCGCGCCGGCGGCATCATCGGTGGTGCCCGCGCCGACCTCGGAATTGGCGCCCAGGCGGCTGTCGGTGCCCACGATGAGGAAGTTCTCGTCGCCGAACTGCTTGTTGGGGTCGAGGATGTCGCGCGAGTTGAGGTCCAGCGCGGACACCTGATTGAGGCTGTTGTTCTTCATCGACTGCCACTGCCAGGCCCCGCCGGTCACCAGCAGGGCACAGATCGCGGCCAGCGCGGCGGCGACCCGGCCGGCATTGCGCGCGGTGCGACCGGCGTGGTGGCGGGGGCGCGCGGCGTGCACGGGCGGCCGGGCGGCGGCGAGGTCGGGAAGTTCGGGGGCGTACGCCGACGGGACGTACATCACCTCGGTCGGCGGCTCCAGCGCATCGGCGTGGGACGCCTCGGGTTCGAAGATGACGGCCTCGACCGGGGCCACCGGGTCGGTGATCTCGGCGTCGGTCTCGGGTATGACGGAGCCGGACTCCGCGGCCGCCTCTTCGGTCGCCCGGCGCCGCCTGCGCCCGGTGCTGTTCGGGTTGTCGGCGGCCAGCTTGGCGATCAGATCGGCGACGGTGACGCCATCGGTGTGATTACCGGTGTCCTGAGGATTGGGCTGCGGCGTACTCGTGTCCCGGTCATTCGTGTCGGGCGTGCCGGCGCGCTCCCACGGCGCGGCGCCTGGTGCGGGTCGCTCCGATCGGGTAAGCCAATCGTTGTCACCGCGGGCACGGTCGGGCCGGCCAGGAGTGGCGTTGTCGCCGTCACTCATGTCCTACCGACCTTCGGCTCGTGGGGCGTGCGCGCCGTTGCGCACGGATGTCGTATGGGCTGCCCGGATACTGCGTTCGGACGCGGCGCACTACTTCTTGTAGCAGGCCAATGCCCGGCCGCGCCACCGGAGTCCGGGTACGTGGCCACTCATCGTACTGAGACAACCTGAGCGTCGGCCAGCGCAGTGCAGTGACGGAGCGGTCTCGGGACCATCTCGGCTCAGCCGCCGGAGTGCATCACATCGGCGGCCTCGGGCACGGTGTCGTCGTCGGGATCGTCGAGCCAGCCCGCGGGCAGCGACACCGTCCCCGGCGAACCCTGTCGGCCGCGCGGGCCGTCGCCCACCTCGGGGAACGGTGCGTCCTGGTCCAGCTCGGCCAGCAGTTCGTCGAGCTCCTCGACGGTCTTGACCAGCGCCAATGCCCGCCTGGAATCGCCGCCGACCGGGAAACCGTGCAGGTACCAGGCGACGTGCTTGCGGATGTCACGCATGCCCTTGTCCACCCCGAAGTGCTCGGCGAGCAGCTCACCGTGGCGTCGCACGATATCGGTGACCTCGCCGAGGGTGGGCGGGGTGGGAATCGGGCGGTCGTTGAAGACGGCGGACAGTTCGGCGAAGAGCCAGGGCCTGCCGAGGCACCCGCGTCCGATGACGACTCCGTCACATCCGGTCTGCGACATCATCGCCAACGCGTCACGGGCGTCGAAGATGTCACCGTTGCCCAGCACCGGGATGCCGGTCACGTGTTGTTTGAGTTCGGCGATGCGTGACCAGTCGGCCGCGCCGGAGTACCGCTGGGCGGCGGTGCGGGCGTGCAGCGCGACGGCGGCCGCACCCTCCTGCTCGGCGATCCGCCCGGCATCCAGATGCGTGGTGTGCTCATCGTCGATGCCGACCCGGAATTTCGCCGTGACGGGGATCGCAGTGCCCTCGACACCGCGGACGGCCGCCCCGATGATCTGACCGAACAGCCGCCTCTTGAACGGGATGGCCGCGCCACCGCCACGCTTGGTGACCTTGGGCACCGGGCAGCCGAAGTTCATGTCGATGTGATCGGCCAGGCCCTCGTCGGCGATCATCTTGGCCGCGCGATAGGTGGTCTCGGGGTCGACGGTGTAGAGCTGCAGTGAGCGCGGCGTCTCATCCAGGGCGAAGGTGGTCATGTGCATGGTGACCGGATGACGTTCCACAAGGGCGCGTGCGGTCACCATCTCGCAGACGTACAGGCCGCTGATGGTGCCGGCGCGGGCCATTTCCAGCTCGCGGCACAGCGTGCGAAACGCGACGTTGGTGACGCCGGCCATCGGGGCCAGAACGACGGGTGAACGCAATGCGATCGGCCCGATCTGCAGGGCAGATCGGGCCGTCGGCGGGTTGTCGAGCAGCGTCATCCGGCCGCGGAGGAGCTCACCAGCAGGTTCTTCATCGCCTTCTTCTCGGCGACCTTGCGTTCCCGCTCCAGGCGGCGTTCCTTGGCGATCTCGAACTTCTCGCAGGTCTCCTCGAGCTCTTCGACGTGCTTGGCCAGCTCGTCGCGCAGCTTGGCGCCCTCACCGGTGAAATCCTCGCGTTCGAAGATGCGCCACTTCTTGAGCACCGGCATGACGATGTCGTCGAGGTGGATGCGCGGGTCGTAGACGCCGCCGGTGGCGATGACGACGGCCTTGCGGCGGAAATCGGGGATGGTGTAGCCGGGCATCTTGAAGTTGGTGAGGATCTTGTGCAGCGACTTCATCGCCTGGTTGGGTGCGATCTCCATACCGGCGGCCGACACGTCGCGGTAGAAGATCATGTGCAGGTTCTCGTCGGCGGAGATGCGGCCGAGCAGCTGGTCGGCGACGGTGTCATTGCAGGCTCGACCGGTGTTGCGGTGGCTTACGCGGGTGGCCAGCTCCTGGAACGTCACGTAGATGACGGAGTCGAACAGGCTCTGGGCGAACAGTTCGTCGCCGCCCTGGAGGTTCTGGCCGGGGGAGAAGCCGCGGGTGACCTGCTCAACGCGCAGTTCTTCGAGTTCGATCGGATCGATGGCGCGGGTGACCAACAGGTAGTCGCGCAGGGCGATACCGTGCCGGTTCTCCTCGGCGGTCCAGCGGTTGACCCAGAAACCCCACGGGCCGTCCATGCTGAAGTTCATCGCGATCTCGCGGTGATACGAGGGCAGATTGTCCTCGGTCAACAGGTTGGTGATCATCGCGATACGCGCGACCTCGGAGAGCTTGGACTGCTCGGGATCCCACTCCTGGCCGCCGAGGGCGTAGAAGTTCTTGCCGTCCGACCACGGGATGTAGTCGTGGGGGTTCCAGTCCTTGCGCATGCTCAGGTGCCGGTTGATCTGCTTTTCCACCACGGGCTCGAGCTCGTGCAGGAGCTGCAGATCGCTCAGTTCCTCGGTCATGGACCCTCCGATGTATCTGTACCTGTTGGTTGCAGTCAATATATCTGTGTCTCGCGGTGACATTCAAGTTCTGTAAACGTGAGTCGCGTAACGGTTACCCGTCTTTTGGGTATGCGCACCGTTATCGATGGGCGGCGGCCCGGCTGAGCAGCAACGTGCTGCAGTAGTCGACGAATTGTTCGCGGCCGGCCGTCAGGCGGCCGTTCAGGTAGGCGGTGAACAGTGCGGTGAGCGCGCCGACCAGTCCGGTGGCCACCATTTCCTGCACCGCCGGATCGGCGATCTGGGTCAGCTTGCCCTGGATGAGGGCGATGAAGTCGGGCATCCACTCCGCGCCGGAGGCCACCAGTACCGGCTCGCGTTCGGGCGCCAGGAGCAGTACCCGGCCGCGAGTCGGGTCGTCGACCATCAGCTCGACGAACTGTTCCACCGCGGCGCGCGGTGTCTGCGCCGCCAGCAGTGCGGTCATCGCCGCCTGGCACACCTCGTCGTAGACGGCGCGCACGAAAACATCGCGGTCGGTGAAGCTCTCGTAGAAGTACCGCTCGGTCAGGCCGGCCGCCCGGCAGACCGCGCGGACCGTCAGTGCCGGTCCGTCGGCGCCGCCGAGCAGCGCTATGCCCGCGCTGATCAGCTCGTTGCGGCGCAGCGCCTGGCGGTCCCGCAGGGGAACGCCGGACCATCGACCGCGTCGTTGACCGGACGGCACATCACTCCTAAGCTGCTTGGTGACAACGGGTGTAGTCAGAATTGCTTCCCCGACCAGAACGGAAGGTCGTCAGTGACTCAAGATACGTCCGAGACATGCCCGGTGACCAGCGATTCCGCCGGTGCTGCCGGTTGCCCCGTGAGCGCCGGGTACGACGACATCCCGCTCGGGCCCGACTCGCTCACCTGGAAGTACTTCGGGCAGTGGACGGGGCTGTTCCAGGGAACCTGGGCCGGGTCGATGCAGAACATGCACCCGCAGCTCGGGGCCGCGGTCGAGGAGCATTCGATCTTCTTCATCGAGCGCATTCCGAGACTGCTGCGGTCGATCTACCCGATCGGCGGCGTGGTCTTCGACGGCGACCGGGCGCCGCAGACCGGGGCCGAGGTCCGCGACTATCACATCGGCATCAAGGGTGTGGACAAGCAGGGGCGGCGCTACAGCGCGCTGAACCCGGACGTCTTCTACTGGGCGCACGCGACGTTCTTCAAGTCGACGCTGCTGGCGGCCGAGAAGTTCGGCGGCGGTATCTCGCTGGCCGACAAGCGTCAACTGTTCGACGAACACGTGCAGTGGTACCGGATGTACGGCATGAGCATGCGGCCGGTGCCGAAGTCCTGGGAGGAGTTCGAGACCTACTGGGATCACATGTGCACCGAGGTGCTGGAGCGCAACTGGGCCGCGGTCACCGTGATGGATTTGTCCACTATGCCCAAACATCCCTCCCTGCAATGGATTCCGGACCCGTTGTGGAAGCTGAACCTGAAGGTGATGCAGCGGTTCCTGACGTTCATGACCGTGGCCCTCTATGACGAGCCGGTACGCGAGCTGATGGGTTACACCTGGACACCGCGGCAGCAGTTCCTGCACGACCGGCTGTGCGAGGTCATCACGTTCGCGGGCAAGGTGCTGCCCAAGCGTTCGTTGATGCACCCGCGCAAGCGCTCCGCGGTGGATCGGGCCAGCGGCCGGTTACCCGCCGACTCGCCGCTGGTGCAGACCCCGGCCCGCAATCTCCCGCCCGTGGAGTACCGGGGCAACCCGAACTTCTACTGCCCACAGGTGTAGTCACCGCGCGGTCTACGGTGGACCGCATGCAGCAGCCCCTCAGCGGTCGCTACGAACTGCGCGGACTGCTCGGCCGCGGCGGGATGGCCGCGGTGCACGACGGCTGGGACACCCGGCTGGGACGCCCGGTCGCGATCAAGCTGATGGACCCGACGGCAGGTGACCGGCGGCGCTTCGAGTCCGAGGCGCGCGCGGTCGCCACCCTGAACCACCCGAACATCGTTGCCGTGCATGACAGCGGTGAACACGCCGGCCTGCCCTACCTGGTGATGGAACGGCTTCCCGGGCGCACGCTGGCCGATGTGTTCGCCGCCGGTCCGGTGCCCGCAGAACAGGTGCGGGCGACGTTGTCGCAGTTGCTTTCCGGTCTGGCCGCCGCCCATGCCGCCGGGATCCTGCACCGTGACATCAAGCCGGCCAACATCCTGGTCACGGCGGCCGGCGGTATCAAGATCGCCGATTTCGGGATCGCGAAGAGTCCGACCTCCGCGCACACCATGACCGGTCAGGTCGTCGGGACGCTGGGCTATCTGAGCCCGCAACGGTTGGCCGGGCATCCCGCGACGGTCGCCGATGATCTCTACGCCGCCGCGATGGTGGCTGCCGAGGGTCTCGTCGGTCGCATACCGCTGCCACACGAGAACCTGGCTGTGCTACGCCCCGATGCCGACGCGGCGTTGGTGACGGTGATCCAGCGTGCCCTGGCCGCCGACGAGCGGGTGCGCTTCGCCAGTGCCGAGCAGATGCTCGCGGCGCTCTCGGCGCGGCCGGGCACCCTGGTGCTCGACCAGCCGCTGCCCGATCCCGCGACGGTGCGGGTGGCGGTGCCGCGGCCGCGCAGCCGTCGGCGCCTTGTGCTTGCCATGGCGGGCGGCGCGGTGGCGTTGCTCGTGCTGCTCGCCGCGTTCCTGGTCGATACCGCCTCCCGCAACGGGACGCCCACGCCGGTGTCGACACCGAGCGCGACCTCGTCGGCTCCGGTGTCCTCGGTGTCGATACCGCCGACGACCACGGCAGCGCCTGCGCCTGCACCCGCGCCAGGTCCGCCTGGGGGTCCCGGGCGCGGCAACGGTGGGAACGGAAAGGGTGACAAGGGGCCGAAGCCCAAGCCGGACCGCTGGGTCGCGGGCCCGCCCGCGCGAGAGTGACGTTCTTGCGGTCCCAGCGGCCGTTCGAGTGCAGAAACGTCGCTCTCGTGGGCCGGGTTTGGCGTGGTGCCCCGGCGACCCGTCCACCACGTCAGCCGCCCCGGGCGAGCGGCCCTCGTGACTGAACTGATGTAGACGTTTCGACGCCGAGAGCTACCTGGCTTCAGTCGCGAAGCGCATGAGGCGGGCGGGCGGAAGCCAGGTAGACACCGGGGCGGCTTCCGACGCGGAATATGTTGTGCCCCCACCAGGGCTCGAACCTGGGACCTGCGGATTAAAAGTCCGTAGCTCTACCGACTGAGCTATAGGGGCGTGTGCTCGAAAAGGATACTTGGCCCGCTGATCAGACGGGTGGGGGCATCCGGTTTGGGATTTCGAGCAGCTGTGTCCTAAGCTATCGAAGCTTCCAACGTCACCGGCGTTGAGAGCGGCCCGGAGAAATCCGGATAGGCCCCCATCGTTTAGCGGCCTAGGACGCCGCCCTTTCACGGCGGTAGCACGGGTTCGAATCCCGTTGGGGGTACGGCACGACGGTGGTGACACACCGGAGTGCAGCAGTACAGAGCAAGGCCCTGTGGCGCAGTTGGTTAGCGCGCCGCCCTGTCACGGCGGAGGTCGCGGGTTCGAGTCCCGTCAGGGTCGCCATCTCGGCGAGGTATCCCGGTCGAAAGGCCGGGGCCTTCCGGCCAGGTAGCTCAGTTGGTACGAGCGTCCGCCTGAAAAGCGGAAGGTCGCCGGTTCGATCCCGGCCCTGGCCACTCAGATCGAAATTGTCGTCTTCGTAACATCCTTCCCACCGATCACGATCAACAGTCGTGTCGCAATCATTCGGGGATGAAACACGTACTCGCCTGACCGCCGCAGCGGTCGCTCTGGTCGGCGCCCTGCTCGCGGTGTTCGCGCTCGCCGGCGCTCCGGCGGCCCAGGCCCAACCAGCGGGCAAGGACTTCTCCAAGCCGGCCATCGTGATCCTTGGCTACGGCCTGACCCCCGATGGCTGGATGCGACCCATCCTGTTCACCCGGGTGCTGACCGGGCTGGCCGTCGCGCAGGCGTTCCCGCAATCGCCGATCATCGTCACCGGCGGTAATCCGCGCCAGGGTCGCACCGAGGCGGGCGAGATGCGCAACCTGTTGCAGATGCTGGGTTTCCCGGCCAACCGGATCATCCTGGAGGACAAGGCCAACAGCACCGTGCAGAATGCGCGCTTCTCGGTCCCGCTGGCGAAGAAGGCCGACACCTCCGGCATCATCCTGGTGACCTCGTCGACCCATCAGGACCGTGCCGACACCAACTTCGTCGACGCCGGGGCCAATGTGCTGGCCACCGTCAGCTTCCCCGACGGCGACCCGGCGACGAACATCGGCCAGTTCGTCAAAGATGTCCTCAGTCCGGTGATGGCCATCCGGTGAGGGCGGTACGCTCCGGCCATGGAGCTACTACGCAGCGTAGTTGTGCTGCTGCACATCGTCGGTTTCGCCGTCACCTTCGGTGCCTGGGCGTCGGCGGCGCTCTCGGCGCAACCCCGGTTCACCCGGGTCATGGACTACGGGTTGCTGATCTCGCTGATCACCGGACTGGCGCTGGCCGCGCCGTGGCCGTCGGACGTGGTGCTCAACTACCCCAAGATCGGGGTCAAGCTGGTGCTGCTGATCATCCTGGGCGGCGTGCTGGGCATGGGCAGCGCCCGGCAGCGGCGCACCGGTCAACCCGTCGCGCCGCCGTTGTTCTACCTCGCCGGGGCGCTCTCGCTGACTGCGGCGGGCATCGCCGTCATATGGTGAGCAGGTGACGACGGACGCCGCCGGGGCCGACTTCCGCACCCGGTTGCTGGCCGCGTGTGAGGCCTCGATCGCCGAGGACGGCTACGCCAAGATGACGATCGCCGATATCGTCCGGCGGGCCAGGACATCACGGCGCACCTTCTACGAGTACTTCTCCAGCAAGGAGGAGTGCTTCATGGCGCTGCTGGCCGATGCGAATGCCGATCAGATACGCCAGATCTCAGCCGCCGTGGACCCCGATGCGCCGTGGCGCGATCAGGCCCGCCAGGCCATCGAGGCGTGGATCGCCTCGGGTGAGTCCCGCCCCGATGTGACGCTGAGCTGGATCCGCGACGGCCCGTCGCTGGGTGCCGCCGGACGCGCGCTGACCCGCGATTCGATGGAGCAGTTCATCGAGATGGTGAACGCCTTGATCGACAGCCCGCGGTTCCGCGAGGCGGGCATCGGGCCGGTCTCTCGTCCGCGCATCATCATGTTGCTCGGAGGTCTGCGCGAACTCACCGCGGTCACCGTGGAGAACGGCGGGACGATGAGCGATATCACCGAGGAAGCCGTCGAGGCCACCATCGCGCTGGTCGCCGCCGAATAGTCAGGCGGTCGCGCGGGCCTGCTGCAACAGGATCGGGTCGTGGGCGTTGACCATCAGCAGGTCGGGCTCATTGCGCGCAGCCAGCTCGGCGAGCCGGATGTGGTTGTCGCGCACCTGCTTGCGGTCGAAGGCCAGCACCATCTCCATCGCCAGGATCTTCGGTATGGGCCGGCCGTCGATCCGGCCGCGGTGGTAGAAGGCATCGCCGGTGTGCAGCACCCAGCGGTGCCCGGCGTCCACGGCCACACAGGCGTGACCTCGCGTGTGTCCGGGCAGCGGTATCAGCACGACGCCGTCCAATATCTCCTTGGCTGCCCCGAATCCACGCCAGTGCTCACCGTCCGGTTCGTGCTCGACCAGCGTCGGACCGTGCGACCACTGAATGCTGCGGTAGCGCACTCGTTCCCGCCACGACGGTGCGTGCACCGCACCGGCGGCCTCCGCGGCGGTGACGTGCACCTGCGCGGCGGGGAAGTCGGCGATCCCGCCGATGTGGTCGAAGTCGAAATGCGTGACGACGATGTGCCGGACGTCCTCGCGCGCGAACCCCAGGGCCGCGATCTGCCGCGCCGCCGTCTCGGCAGGATCGAGCACCGGCCGGGAGGCGAACCGGAAAGGTCCGAGGCGTCGGGCGGGCTCGGCGCAGTCGAGCAGACCGTAGCCGCTGTCGACCAGGACCAGACCGTCGTTGGATTCGATGAGCAGGACGTGGCACACCAGCGGTGCGCTCGGAACGGGCATGCTGCCGCAATTGAGATGATGGACGCGCAAGATCTGACCCCCCTGTAGACCTTTGCTGCGAGCTTATGGGCTGCGCGCAAGTGGGTGCGTCGGGGGTGGTTCGGCCTGCGGTACGTTGAGCCGATGGTCCGCCCCGCGCAAACGGCTCGCAGCGAGCGCACCAGGGACGCGCTGCGAAAGGCCGCCATGGTGCGCTTCTTGGCCCAGGGCGTGGAGGAGACGTCCGCCGAACAGATCGCCGCCGATGCCGGCGTCTCGCTGCGCACCTTCTACCGGCACTTTTCCTCCAAACACGACCTGCTGTTCGTCGACTACGACGCCGGACTGGAATGGTTTCGCGCCGCGCTGGCCAACCGGTCCGCCGACGAATCCATCGTCGAGGCCGTGCACGCCGCCATCCTGGAATCCCCCTATGACGTCGACGCCGTCGCGCGGATCGCCGAGTTGCGCTCCGACGAGCTGGATCCCGGGCGCATCGTTCGGCACATCAGACAGGTCGAGGCATCCTTCGCCGAGGTCGTCGAGGAGCACCTGCGCGACGATCAACCACCGGCGACCGATATCG
The DNA here is from genome assembly GCF_006715585.1 of Arthrobacter sp. SLBN-53. Classification (NCBI taxonomy): domain Bacteria; kingdom Bacillati; phylum Actinomycetota; class Actinomycetes; order Micrococcales; family Micrococcaceae; genus Arthrobacter; species Arthrobacter sp. SLBN-53. The sequence goes on along the minus strand of NZ_VFNN01000001.1, from coordinate 2,002,002 downwards.
ACACGCGGTTGCAGATCACCGTCACAGCGCGGTGCATCGCCGCCGCGGTGTTCGGCGCCATGGAGGTGTGGATGCTCGCCGAGGACCGGTCTCTACCCGAGCTGGCCCGGCTGTGCCGTACGGCGCTGGACTCGTTGGAAGCGGGCGTGGTTCCGCAGCGCTAGATGTTTTGTCATTATTGACAAAACATCGGACCGATGTCAGCCTCGGGTGATGTCGGACAGCTTTGATGCCATCGTCGTCGGCGCGGGTCACAACGGCCTGGCCGCCGCCGCCCTCCTGCAGCGGGCGGGACGTCGCACCCTTTGCCTGGACGCCAAGCTTTATGCCGGCGGAATGGCCTCCACCGTCGAGCTTTTCGATGGCTATCACTTCGAGATCGCCGGGTCGCTGCAGTTCCCGACCTCGGCGGTGGTGAGCCGCGAGCTCCGGCTGGACACCTTGCCGTGTGTCGAGGTCGACGTCATGTCGGTATCGCTGCGCGGTATCGGCGACGATCCGGTCGTCTACTACACCGACCCGATGAAGCTGCTCACTCACCTCAACGAGGTACACGGCGCCGAGGCGGTCACCGGCATGGCGGGGCTGATGGCGTGGAGTCAGGCCCCGACCCGCGCTCTCGGACGATTCGAGGCGGGTTTACCGCCCAAGACGCTCGACGAGATGTATGCCAGCGCGACAAACGAGTTCGAGCACGCGGCCATCACCGACATGCTGTTCGGGTCGGTCACCGATGTGCTGGACCGCTATCTGCCCGATGCCGAGAAGCATGGTGCGCTCCGCGGGATGCTGTCGTTCCTTGCGGTCAACACCACCTATCGTGGTCCCTCGACACCGGGCAGTGCCGCGGCGCTGGCATTCGGTCTGGCGGTGCCCGACGAGAATGCGGTGCTGATGAAGAAACTCCGCGGCGGCATCGGCGCACTGACCGCCCACCTGCGCGAGATGCTCGTCGACGGCGGCGGTGAGGTGCGTCTGCGATCCAAGGTCGAACGGATCCGCACCGAAGCGGGCCGGGTCACCGGGGTCCGACTCGAGGACGGCAGCGAAGTGAGCGCGCCCGTCGTCGTCTCCGCATTGTCGCCCGATATCACCATCACCCAACTGCTCGACCCCGTCGCGCTGCCCGGCGACGTGCGTGACCGCTTCGCCCGCACCGACCACCGTGGCAGTTACTTGCAGATGCATTTCGCGCTCGACGGTCTACCCACCTTTGCCGACCCGTACGCGATGCTCAATGATCCCGAGATGCAGTCGGCAATAGGGCTTTTCAACACTCCGGAGGAATTACAGGAGCAGTGGGAGCAGAGTCGGCGCGGCATCGTGCCCGCCGACCCGGCGATTGCCATGCAGATGCCCTCGGTGCAGGATCCGGACCTCGCCCCGCCGGGCAAGCATGCCGTGTCGGCCTTCTCGTTGTGGTTCCCCGTAGAGGGCAACGCGCGGGCGTCCTACGGTGATCTCAAGGTCGAGATGGGGCGTCGGGTGATCGACAAGATCACCCGGCTTGCACCGGATTTCGAGCAGCGGATCATCCGGCACACCACCTTCACGCCCAAGCACATGGGCACCATGTTCGGCGCGCCCGGTGGCGACTACTGCCATGGATTGATCCACCCCGAGCAGATGGGTCCGAATCGTCCCGGGCCGAAAGGCTTTGTCGACCAGCCGATCCCCATCGACGGCCTCTACCTCGGCAGCGCCGGATGCCACGGCGGACCGGGTATCACGTTCATACCGGGCTACAACGCTGCGCAGGCGGTGTTCGCCGACGCGGGCTAGGCGTGTTCTTCGCCGGCCGGCGCGCCGCCCTCGTCGGACCAGTCCGAACGGTCCTCGGCACCCTTGGCCGGGTCGCTCAGGACATCATCCTCGGCGCCCGGTTTACCTGCATCTGACTCGGTGGTCTTGGGATCTGCGCTCACGCGGATTCGATACCCGTTTCCTGCGGGTCGAAAACGGTGCTCAGCGATCCCGGTTCTGCAGCTGCTGCATCCAGTCCGCGGGCACCCGCGAGCGGGGTCCGGGAACCGACTGGTCGGCGGGGTGTGCCTGGGGTGCACACAGTTCCGGGCCGTCGTAATACTGGTCGGTGTCGTAGTTCCAGAACCAGTCCTCACCCGGCTCGAAACTGCGGATGATCGGGTGGCCGCTGCTGCGCCAGTGTTGTGAGGCGTGCCGCGCCAGCGAATCGTCACAGCAGCCGATATGCCCGCACGCGGTGCAGCGACGCAGGTGGACCCACCACCCGCCGTCGGCGTCGCACTCCACGCAGCCGCTACCTGATGGGGGAACCGAGGGGTCGACATCCACGCGGGCGAGTCTACGCAGTGCGGGCACTATGCATCACCGTGATCGAATCACGTTGAGCTGAATCGTGCGAGGAATGGCCACCAGCCAAATTGGTTATTGACGTCGGCATACAGCTGACAGTTGCCTTTGACAGCAAATTCCACCGGTCATAACGTCCGCCGCGATGAGCACCTCCGGTCAGTTGACGAAGTCCATGGATGCCGTGGGTGGCTTCATGGTGCTCAGCGCGGAATCGTTCGGTGCCATGTTCCGGCGCCCGTTCGCATGGCGGGAGCTCTTCGACCAGATCGCCTTCGTGGCCCGGGTATCGATCTTCCCGACCATCATGCTGTCCATTCCCTACACGGTGCTGATCGTCTTCACGCTCAACATCGTGTTGCTCGAAATAGGTGCCGGCGACCTGTCCGGAGCAGGTGCCGCGCTGGCCTCGGTGACGCAGGTGGGACCCGTCGTCACGGCCATCGTCGTCGCAGGCGCCGGCGCCACCGCCATGTGCGCCGACCTCGGTGCCCGCACCATCCGCGAAGAGATCGACGCGATGAAGGTCATCGGCGTCAACCCGGTGCAGGCGCTGGTGGTGCCCCGCGTCATCGCGGCCACCTTCGTCGCCCTGATGCTCTACTCGGTGGTGGCCGTGGTGGGGCTGACCGGCAGCTACCTGTTCGTCGTCTACGTCCAGAACGTCACCCCGGGAGCCTTCGTCGCGGGCTTGACACTGCTCACCGGTCTGCCGCAGGTCATCGTCTCGCTGGTCAAGGCGCTGCTCTTCGGGCTCTCCGCCGGGTTGATCGCCTGCTACAAGGGATTGTCGGTGGGCGGCGGACCGACCGGCGTGGGTAACGCGGTCAACGAGACCGTGGTCTTCGCGTTCATGGCGCTGTTCCTGATCAACATCCTGGCCACTGCGCTCGGCGTGAAAGTGGCGCCCTGATGACCACTTTCGGGCAAGGGTTGGTCGACCGGACCCGCCTGCTCGGCGAGCAGACCGCCTTCTACGGCCAGTCCCTGGCCCATATCGGAGACGCGGTCCGCCGCTACCCGGGCGAGGTGCTGCGGCTCATCGCCGTGATGGGCATGGGCACCGGCGCTCTGGCCGTGATCGGTGGCACCGTCGTCATCATCGGTTTCCTGACGCTGTCCACCGGTGCGCTGATCGCCGTGCAGGGGTACAACACGCTGTCCAATGTCGGCATCGAGGCGCTCACCGGATTCCTGTCGGCCTTCCTCAACGTCCGGTTCATCGCACCCGCCACCGCCGGGGTGGCGCTGGCCGCGACCATCGGTGCGGGTGCCACCGCGCAGCTCGGCGCCATGCGGATCAACGAGGAGATCGACGCCCTCGAGGTGATGGGAATCCGGGCCATCACCTATCTGGTGTCCACCCGCATCGTGGCCGGTGTGGTGGTGGTGATTCCGCTCTACACCGTCGCCGTCCTGATGTCCTTCCTGGCAACACGGTTGGGCACCACCGTCGTCTACGGTCAGTCCGCCGGCGTTTACGACCATTACTTCTCCACGTTCCTGCGGCCCTCGGACCTGTTGTGGTCTTTCGTGGCGGCGCTGTCGATGGCCGCCGCGGTGATGGTGGTGCACACCTACTACGGATTCACCGCGACCGGCGGTCCGGCCGGGGTGGGGGAAGCGGTCGGCCGTGCCGTGCGGACCTCCGTCACCGCAACGGTGTTCGTCCTGTTGACCATCACGCTGTCGGTGTACGGGCAGTCCGGCAACTTCCATCTCTCGGGGTAGCGCGTGAACAATGCACCGCGCCGCGAGAAGATCGACCCGATCTGGTATGCGCCCGTCCTGCTGATCGTCATCATCGCGCTGACGGTGATGACCGCGCTGTTGTTCTTCGGGACGCTGCGCACGTTCGTGCCCGTCACGTTGATATCCGACCGGGCCGGCCTGGTGATGGAGAATGGTGCGAAGGTCAAACTGCATGGCGTGCAGGTCGGTGAGGTCGGATCGATCGGCACCGAATCAGGCTTCGCTGCACTGCATCTCAACATGTACCCCGGGCCGTTCGAGCATCTGCCCGCCAACGTCGAGGCCGAGATCAAGTCCACCACGGCCTTCGGAGCCAAGTATGTGGATCTCATCGTGCCCGACTCCGGGCCCAGCGCGGGCCGGCTGACACCCGGTGCGGTGCTGCGCAGTCGTAACGTCACCGTCGAGGTCAACACCGTGTTCGAGAACCTGCAAGCCGTCGTGCAGGCCGTCGACCCGGCAAAGCTCAACGCTGTGCTGGCTGCGGTGTCGGAATCGCTGCGCGGCAAGGGTGATCGGATAGGCCGGGCGATCACCGACGCGAACAAGGTGTTGCTGGCGGTCAATCCGCGGATGCCCACCGTGCAACGCGACTGGCAGTTGTTCGGACAGACCGCTGCCGCGTATTCCGCTGCGGCGCAGGATATCGTATCGATCCTCGATTCGTTCTCGACCACCTCTTCGACCATCGCAAGTCATGCGCAGTCGCTGGACACCCTGCTGCTCTCGGCGGTCGGCTTCTCCCGATCGGGTATCGACGTGATCGGCGGTAACCAAACTGCACTGGTTCGCGCCATGAATCTGCTCGACCCGACCACTGCCCTGCTGATGAAGTACTCACCGACGTACACGTGCCTGTTCCAGGGCGCGGTCTGGTTCCTGGAACACGGTGGCCGTGATGCCCTCGGCGGCAACGGGAAATCGGTCATCATGGACGCGGCGATGCTCGCCGGTGACGACGCCTACCGATTCCCGCAGAACCTGCCCAAGACCAATGCCACCGGCGGCCCCGGTGGGAAGCCGAGCTGCGGTTCACTGCCCGATGTCAGCCAGAACTTCCCGGTCAAGGCGCTGGTCACCGACACCGGTTGGGGCGCCCTGCCCAACGAGATCCGCACCAACCCCGGTATCGGCTTCCCCGGCTGGGCCGACTACCTTCCGGTCACCCGCGCGGTTCCCGAACAGCCGAGCATCCGCCATCCCGGTGGCCCCGCCCCGGGGCCGGGCCCGTTCGGAGCGCCGGCACCACCGTTCCCGCTCCCGCCGACCCCGGCGACGTTCCCGCCACCCGGCCCACCCACCCCGTAGGAAGGACCTGTCATGCGCCGCAAGAGCATCACCGGCACCGTGGTGCGGGTCACGGGGTTCACGGCCATGTGCCTGGTGTTCCTTTTCGCCCTCGTCACCGTCTTCGGGCAGTTCCGCTTCGACTCGCGGGTCTCCTACAGCGCCGTGTTCACCAACATCTCCGGTCTCAAGGGCGGCAACTTCGTCCGCATCGCCGGCGTCGAGGTGGGCAAGGTGACCAACTTGACCCTGCACAAGGACGGCACCGTCACCGTCGAATTCGCCGTCGACAGGGGTTTGTCCCTCACCGAGGGCACCACGGCCGCGGTGCGCTACGAAAACCTGATCGGCGACCGCTACCTCGCGCTGGAGGAGGGACCCGGTTCGGTGCGACCGCTACAGCCCGGCCAGACCATCCCGCTGGAGCGCACCCACCCCGCCCTCGATGTCGACGCGTTGATCGGCGGCTTCCGACCGCTGTTCCGAGCGCTGGATCCCGACCAGGTGAACGCGTTGTCCGGGCAACTACTCACGGTGTTCCAGGGCCAGGGCGGCACGGTGTCCTCGGTGCTGGCCCAGACCTCGGCGCTGACCAAGACGCTGGCCGGACGCGACGAACTGATCGGGCAGGTGATCACCAACCTCAACACCGTGCTGAGTACGTTCGCCGCACGCGATGACCAGTTCTCCGCGGGGCTGGGTGACCTGTCGAGCCTGGTGCAGGGTCTAGCCGACCGTCGCAACGATATCGCCACCGGCGTGGCGCATATCAGCGCCGCGGCCGGTACCGTCGCCGACCTGTTGGTGCAGGCGCGGGAACCGGTGAAAGAGGCCGTGGCGCAGACGGACCGGGTCGCCGGACAGATCATGGCCGACCATGACTACGTCGACGAGCTGGTGCGGACCCTGCCCGATACCTACCAGATCCTTGCCCGGCAGGGCCTCTACGGCGACTACTTCGGCTTCTACCTCTGCGATGCCGCGCTCAAGGTCAACGGGAAGGGTGGTCAACCCGTGTACATCAAGCTGGCCGGCCAGGACACCGGAAGGTGCACACCGAAGAAATGAAACCCATCGCCGAACGCAACCGCGCGGCCGTCGGAGCCGTGGGCACCCTTGTGCTGGTCGCGGTCGTGGCAGCCGCCTTCTCCTACGACAAATTGCCCGTCATCAAGGGGACTTCGGACTACACCGCGTATTTCGCCGAGGCCGGTGGTATCAAACCGGGCAGCGATGTCCGGGTCTCCGGATACGGTGTCGGTCGCGTGTCGAGCGTGACGTTGGAGGGCACCAAGGTTCTCGTCGAGTTCACCGTCGATGACGACGTCGAACTCGGTGACCGCACCGAGGCGGCCATCAAGACCGAGACGGTGCTGGGCACCAAGATGCTCGAACTCATCCCGCAGGGCGACGGCGAACTCGACGGGACCATCCCGCTGGAACGGACCACCTCACCCTACGATCTGCCCACCGCCCTTGGGGATCTCACCACCACCATCAGCGGGCTGGACACCACCCAACTGTCCACCGCATTGTCGACCCTGGCCGAGACCTTCCAGAACACCCCGGCCGACCTGAAGCTCGCCCTCGAAGGTGTCGCGCAGTTCTCCGACACCCTCAACACTCGCGACGCCCAGCTGCGCACCCTGCTCGCCGATGCCGACAAGGTGACCGGAGTGCTGGCCAAGCGCAGCGACCAGATCGCCTCGCTCGTGGTCAACGCCAACGCCCTGCTGGCCGAGCTACTGTCACAACGAGATTCGGTGGACGCGTTCATGGGCAATCTGGCAGCGGCATCGGCCCAGCTGTCCGGCCTGGTGGCCGACAACCGCGAACAACTGCAACCCGCCCTGGACAAGCTCAACGGAGTGCTGTCGATCCTGGACAACCGTAAACAGGAACTGCAGCGCACGCTGTACCTGTTGCGCCGCTACGCGATGTCCTTTGGTGAGGTGCTCGGCTCCGGCCCGTTCTTCAAGGCCTCGCTGGTGAACCTGCTGCCCGGCCAATTCGTCCAACCGTTCGTCGATGCGGCCTTCTCGGATCTGGGTCTGGACCCGAACGTGCGGGTGCCCTCGCAGCTGGTCGATCCCGGCGTGGGCCAACCCGGTACCCCGGCGCTGCCGGTGCCGTTCCCGCGCACCGGCCAGGGTGGCGAGCCGAATCTCACTCTGCCCGATGCCATCACCGGACATCCAGGCGATCCGCGGTACCCTTACCGGCAGCCGCTACCCGGCCCGCCACCGGGTGGCCCACCGCCGGGTCCGCCGGCAGCACCCCCGCCCGGGTTCGCCGGTCCTGCGCCGGTCGGCCCGACCGCGGTGTATGTTCCCGCGCCCGGTGAGGTCGCACCATGACGGCGAAGTTGCGGATCGCGCTGGCCGCCGTGCTGTCGGTGCTGCTGGTCGTCGGCATCTCGGTCGTGGGCACCTCGTGGTGGGACCGGGTCGTCACCAACACCTACGTCGGCTACTTCGCCAACACCAACGGCCTGTATGTCGGTGACGAGGTCCGGATTCTCGGCGTCGCCGTCGGAGATATCGAATCGATCGAGCCGCAACCGCAGAACATCAAGGTCACCTTCTCGGTGGATGCCCGCTACCCGGTGCCCGCCGACGTCCGGGCCGCCGTGCTCTCACCGTCCCTGGTGAGCGCCCGGGCCATCCAACTGGTGCCCGCCTATGACGGTGGACCGAAACTCGCCGCCGGCGCCGCGATCCCGCTGGAGCGCACGGCCGTTCCGGTGGAATGGGACGACTTCCGCGCGCAATTGCAGAAGCTCACCGAAGCCCTGCAGCCGACGACGCCCGGAGGCCCGAACGCCGTCGGTGAATTCATCAACAGCGCAGCGGAGAACCTGCGCGGCCAGGGCGGCACCGCCCGTGACACCGTCCTCAAACTCTCACAGGCGATGTCGGTGCTCGGTGACCACAGCACCGATATCTTCAGCACCGTCCGCAACCTGCAAATGCTGGTGTCGGCGCTGTCTGCCAGCAGTGACCTGATGGCCAGGTTCAACGTGAACCTCGCCGACGTGTCGACCGTGCTGTCGAACACCCCCGACGAGATCGCCGACGCCACCTCGGGTCTCGACGCCGCCGTCACCGATCTGCGCGGATTCATTGCCGACAATCGGGAATCACTGGGCACCACCGTCGACCGGTTCACCGCCGTCACCACCGCGCTCAACGAGCGCCGAGGTGACGTCAAACAGGTCCTGCACGTCGCACCGACGGTGTTCCAGAACTTCATGAACATCTATCAGCCCGCGCAGGCCGCCGTCACCGGCATCATGGCACTGGGCAATTTCGCCAACACCGTCGGATTCATCTGCGGCGCAGTGCAGGCCGCCTCCCGATTGAACAGTGAGCAGTCCGCCAAACTCTGCACGCAGTATCTGGCGCCCATCGTCAAGAATCGGCAGTACAACTTCCTGCCGATCGGCGGTAATCCGTTCGTCGGGGCCACCGCACGCCCCAACGAGATCACCTACAGCGAGAACCACCTCCGGCCCGACTTCGTCCCGGCTGCGCCACCGCCGCCGGACCCGATCGGCATGTTGGCCGCCGAGGGCCCTGCGGTTCCGACCGACCCCGCCGCCGGCCTGCCCGGTCTGATGGTGCCGGGTGGCACCCCGTGAGCCGCAGCGCGGTGGTCGGGATCCTCGTTGCGGTGCTCGCACTGGTACCGGGATGCCAGTGGCGAGGCCTGAACTCGTTGAGCCTGCCCGGCACCGCGGGCACCGGCGACGGCGCCTACACCATCCAGGCGCAGCTACCGGATGTGGTGGTGATCCAGCAGAACACCCGCGTGCGGGTTGCCGACGTCAACGTCGGAAACGTCACCAAGATCGAGGTTCAGGACTGGCATGCCCTGGTCACCATGCGCATCGACGGAGACGTCGTGCTGCCCGCAAATGCCACGGTGAAGGTGGGCCAGACCAGCTTGCTGGGCTCCATGCACATCGAACTCGCTCCACCCACCGACGCGGTCCCGCAGGGCCGATTGACCGACGGGTCGGTGATACCGCTGTCTTCGGCCGCGACTTACCCCACTACCGAGCAGACACTGGCCTCGGTGTCGGTCCTGCTCAACGGCGGCGGGCTGGCTCAGTTGCAGGAGATCAACCAGAGCTTCGCGACAGCACTGGCCGGGCGTGAAGACGAGATGCGCAGTCTGCTCACCCAACTCGACACCTTTATCAGCGCGCTGAACGCACAAACCGATGACATCATCACCGCCACCGAACACCTCAACGATCTCGCCGGGAAGGTGGCGGCCAACGACGCCGTCGTCGACCGGGCGCTGACCACCATGCCGCAGGCGCTGAAGGTTCTCGCCGACTCGCGAACCACACTGGCCGATGCGATCGATGCGATCGATGCGCTCGGCAAGTTCAGCGCGATCGCGAACTCGACGGTGCAGCAGAGCCGTGAGTCGTTGGTGAACAATCTGCGTCAGATCGCGCCGGTATTCCGCGAACTCGCCGACGCCGGACCCGCCCTCACCAGGGGTCTGGACTTCCTGTCCACCTACCCATGGGTGAAGAGCACCATCCCGAACTGGTTCCGCGGTGACTTCGCCAATATCAGCCTCATCGTCGATCTCACCTTGAGCCGGCTGGACAGCAGCATCTTCACCGGCACCCGGTGGGAGGGCGACCTGACCGAACTGGAGATGCAGTGGGGCCGCACCATCGGCACCATGCCGAGCCCGTACACGGCGGGCAACCCGCTGGTCGCACCGTACCGGTGGGGGGCGTACTGACGTGATACGTCTGCACCGCAAGGTCTGGATCCAACTGGCCGTCCTCGGATCGATCACCGTGATCGCCGGCGCCGTCATGCTTTTCGGGTTCGTCCAGGCACCGGCACTGCTGGGTGTCGGGCGCTATGAGGTCACCCTTGAGCTGCCCCGTTCCGGCGGGCTCTATCCGACATCGGTGGTGACCTACCGCGGTGACGAAATCGGTCGCGTCACCTCCGTCGATGTGACCGACGTCGGGGTTCGGGCCGTCCTCACACTGGAATCGGACACCCCGGTGCCCGCCGATGTCTCCGCCGCGGTGCACAGCCGGTCGGCGATCGGTGAACAGTTCGTCGAGCTGACCCCGAACGGGGCGGATGGCCCGAACCTGCGCGACGGCGATGCCATCGCAGCCGGCAGGGTATCGGTGCCCGCCGATATCGCCGGTCTGCTCGATGCGACCAATACTGCGCTGCAAGCCATTCCGCGGGAGAATCTGCGCACCCTGGTCGACGAGGCCGACACCGCGGTCGGTGGTCTCGGGCGTGAACTCGCCCAGATCGTCGACGGTTCGACCGCTGTCGCCACCGATGCCGGTGCCGTCACCGATCAGCTGACCACATTGATCGACCAGTCACCGGCAGTGCTGGACTCCCAAGCGCGGACCGCCGATTCGATCCAGACATGGGCGTCGCGGATGGCCTCGGTGACCGGCCAGTTCGCGGCCCAGGACGCCGCTTTCGGGGATCTGCTCGATCAGGGCGGACCGGCCCTGCAGGAGGGCCAGGCGCTGTTCGACCGGTTCGCCCCCGCGCTACCGGTCCTGCTGGCGAACATGGTCAGCCTGGGTGATATCGCGGTGACCTACCGCGCGGATCTGGAACAACTGCTGGTGTTGTACCCGCAAGGAACGGCCGTCATGTCCGCGATCACCACGGCCAATGCGAACACCAAACAGGCGTACCGCGGGATCTATCTGGACTTCAACCTGAACCTGAACTGGCCACCGCCGTGCAACACCGGTTTCCTGCCCGTCCGCCAGCAGCGCATCCCCTCCGATGTCGACGCCCCGGACCGTCCATCGGGGGAGTTGTACTGCCGGGTGCCGCAGAACTCCGATCTCAACGTCCGTGGGGTACGCAACATCCCGTGTGAGACGAAACCGTGGAAACGCGCCCCCACCGTGGAGATCTGCGAGAGCGACGAGGAGTACGTCCCACTCAACGACGGCTACAACTGGAAGGGCGACCCGAACGCGACGCTCAGTGGGCAGGGTGTGCCGCAGTACCCGCCCGGGGTGTCCGCACCCGGCGAACCGCCACCGCCGATCGGGGGTGGTACCTCGAACGCGACGGAGCCTGCCGGTGCGCCGGCGCCCGCCGCTCCGGTCGCCGGGGCGCCGGTCGGCGGTGCACCGCAGAATGTCGCGGTCGCGGTGTACGACCCGGCCACCGGTTCGTACATCGGACCCGACGGCAGGCGCTACACACAGGGCGACCTGGCACAGTCGGGCGAGCGCACTTGGGAGTCCCTGCTGGTGCCGTCGGCATAGTGCACCCGAGGTGGTCCGGGGGTCGCTACTGTCAGCCCATGGCAACCAGCGTTTCCCGTGAAGTGGTCATCGAGGCGACCCCGGAGGAGATCCTCGCCGTCGTCGCCGACGTCGAATCCACCCCGTCGTGGTCTCCCCAGTATCAGAAGGCTGAGGTGGTCGACCGGGACGCGGAGGGCCGCCCGCACCGTGTTGTCCAGACCATCAAGACCGTCGGTATCAGCGATCAGCTGACCATCGACTACACGTGGGAGGAGAACAAGGTCAGCTGGGTGCTGGTCGAGGCCAGTCAGTTGAAGTCCCAGGAGTGCAGCTACACGCTGACACCCGAGGGGGACAAGACCCGCGTCCGCTTCGATATGACCATCGATCTGGCGATCCCGTTGCCCGGCTTTCTACTCAAGAAGGTCATGTCCGGTGCCATCGATGTGGCCACCGACGGGTTGCGCAAGCAGGTGCTCAAGGTCAAGAAGGGGTGACCGGCGGGCAGGAGCGAAGCGACCGGGGATCAAGGAACGGCACCGGTCCGCTGGCCGGCGTCCGGATCGTCGAACTCGGCGGGATCGGGCCCGGGCCGCATGCGGCGATGATGCTGTCCGATCTCGGCGCCGACGTGGTGCGCGTCCGTCGGCCCGGTTCATTGCAGATGCCCGCCGAGAACGTCGACCTGCTGCACCGCGGCAAGCGCGTCGTTGACGTCGATGTGAAGCGCGAACCGCAGGTGTTACTCGATCTGGTCGCGAAAGCCGATGTGCTGCTGGATTGTTTCCGCCCCGGCACCTGCGAGCGGCTCGGCATCGGACCCGACGAGTGCACCGCGGTGAACCCGCGGCTGATCTATGCGCGCATCACCGGGTGGGGGCAGGACGGGCCGTTGGCGCAGACCGCCGGGCACGACATCAACTATCTTTCCCAGACCGGGGTGCTGAGCGCCATCGGATATCGGGATCGCCCTCCGGTCGCACCGCTGAACCTGGTCGCCGATTTCGGCGGCGGTTCCATGCTGGCGCTGGCCGGGATCCTCGCCGCGCTCTACGAGCGTGAGCGGTCCGGAGCGGGGCAGGTGATCGACGCGGCGATGGTCGACGGGGTCAGCATGCTGGCTCAGATGATGTGGACCATGAAGGCGACGGGATCGCTTGCCGATCAACGCGAGTCATTCCTGCTCGACGGCGGCGCCCCGTTCTACCGAACCTATGAGACGGCCGACGGCGGTCACCTGGCGGTCGGGGCGATCGAGCCACAGTTCTTCGCGGGGTTGCTCGCCGGCCTGGAGTTGCGGGCCGACGAGGTACCCGGGCAGTTCGAACGCGACCGCTGGCCGCAGCTGCGCGCCGCGTTCGAGGCCAGAATTGCCACGCGCACGCGTGACGAGTGGGTGGCGGTGTTCGCCGGCGCCGACGCCTGCGTCACGCCGGTGTTGAGCTGGGCCGAGGCCGCCGACAGCGCGCACCTGCGGGCGCGCGACACCCTGATCGACGTCGGGGGTGTGCGGCAGGCCGCGCCGGCGCCGCGGTTCTCCCGCACGCCGGCCGGGCGGGTCGGTGTCCCGCCGCAGGGCGCCACCGAGCTCGCCGACCTCGGATGGTGACGGCTTTGCTGAAGAACTTGACGTCAATTAGTTAAAACCAGTTCGACAAAATCCTTGCGGCAAAATAAGGACAGTCTTATATTTGCCTGATGGCTGTCAGAGCGTCGAGAGAAGTTCTCTTCGACGCCTCGCCGGAGGCGATCCTGGATGCGCTCGCCGACATCGACGAGGTGCCGACTTGGTCAACCCTGCACAGGGCCACCGAGGTGGTGGATCGTCATCCGGATGGCAGGCCCCATCACGTCAAGGCGACCGTGAAGATCATGGGCATCACCGACAAGGAGATGCTCGAATATCACTGGGGTGAGGACTGGATGGTCTGGGACGCCCAGGACACCTTCCAGCAGCGCGGTCAGCACGGTGAGTACAAGTTGATCCGCGAGGGTGACCGCACCCGGGTCCGTTTCGATCTGATCATCGATCTGGCCGCGCCCATCCCGGAGTTCCTGATCCGGCGCGCCAAGAAGCTCGTCCTCGACGCGGCCGTCGACCGACTGCGCGCCCGGGTCTGCCGGTTCTACGGCTAGAAATCAGCGCGAGCGGAACGGAATTCCTCGGGCAACCGTGTCGCTGTCCGGTACATGCCCACCGGAATCGTTCTCGTTCCCAACCGACAGTCGGCCAACCATGTCGACGACGCCATCGCCCAGGCCCGCAGCGCCTACGACGCTGGGGTCCGCCAGATCTGGCTGGCCCAGCAGTTCGATCATGACGCCATCGGGTTGGCCGGCCTGATCGGCGCCGCCGTGCCCGGACTGGGTGTCGGCACCTCCGTCGTCCCGCTGAATCCACGGCACCCGCTGATCGTCGCCGCGCAGGCCCAGACCGCGCAGGCCGCCGCACACGGCAACTTCAGCCTCGGGATCGGGCTGGGCGCACACAAGCCCGAGGAGGATGCCTTCGGTCGATCATGGCCGAATCCGGTGGCGCGGCTGCGCGAGCACCTGCAGGTGTTGCGCGCGGTATTCGACGACGGCGCAGTCGATTTCCACGGTGCGGAGTTCAGCGCGGGCCCCGAGTGGCCGGTATCGGTGGCCGGCGGGACCCCGGTCCCGGTCTACGTGGCGGCGATGGGGCCCAAGGCATTGCGGGTCACCGGTGAACTGGCCGATGGCACGCTGCCGTATCTCGCCGGACCCCGCACGGTCGGGGAGTTCATCGTCCCGCAGATCACCGCGGCTGCCGCCGCCGCGGGCAGGCCCGCCCCGAAGGTCATCGCGATGGTGCCCGCATTGGTCACCGATGACGTCGACGCCGGACGCGCGCTCGCCGCCGACACCTTGGCCTTCTACGCGACCATTCCCTCCTATCAGCGGGTGATCGAACGCGAACAGCTCGACTCGATCGCCGACCTGGCCGCTGTCGGTGACGCCGCGACGGTGCGCGCACAGCTGCGTCGCTATCTGGACGCGGGGGCCACCGACGTGGCGCTGAGCCCGCTGGATCATTCATTGCCGACGCTGGAGCGGCTCTGGGACGTCACATCTTCGCTGTAGGTAGGAACTGGGCAACACCGCGGCAACATCCGCGGCTTACCGTGAACCGATGATGCCGGTGCGACGTTCGGCGCTGCTCGACCGCCTGGTCGCCGACCGGACCAGGACATCGCAGCACGAGATCCTCGTCGAGTTGCGCCGCGCCATCCTCGACGGTGGCGTGCCACCGGGCACTCCGATCCCACCGGCCGAGGTGGCCGACCTGTTCGGGGTCAGCCCCATTCCCATCCGCGAGGCGCTCAAGACCCTGGTGGCCGAGGGATTGGTGACGCACCGACGCAACGGGGGATACACCATCGCCCTGCTCACCGCGCAGGAGCTCAGGGAGATGTACATCGTGCGAGAGACGTTGGAGTCGGCGTCGCTTACCGCCGCGGTGTACAACGCCACCGATGCCGACCGTGCCGCCGCGGTGCTGGCCAATCAACGCCTCGAACAGGCCATCAGTGATGGTGACGCCGCGGCATATCACCGGGGTAGCCGACAGTTTCATGCCGCGTTGACCGCGCCGTCACGCACGCACCGCCTGCTGCACATGCTCGAGGCGGCATGGAATGTCACCGAGCCGGTGCAATCGATGGTTCACGTCAGTCCTGCGGATCGGGCCGAGTTGCACGCCGATCACCGCGCCATGCTGGAGGCGTTCCTCGCCGGCGACGTGGCCGGTCTGCTGGCGGTCGCCGAACACCATGCCGGGCGGCTCAATGCCGTCATCGCGACGCTGCCGCGCGATACCGGCCTGTTGGCCTGAGGAATATATTTCGCCCGCAACCGAGAAGATAAGTCCGGTGAAACGGCGGGGAAACAAACCGGTCGCATAGTCGGCAACCATGACCGAAACCGTCGTCCCACCCAATAGCGCGCCACCGGGAGCCGCCGTCGGCGCCGGTGACATCGTCGAAGCCGCCGGCCACCCCGTCGGCGGCGGCGTGATCAAGCCCGGTTACGACCCGCGGCTGACCAATGAGGACCTCGCACCGCTGGGCAAGCAGTCTTGGACCTCCTACAACATCTTCGCGTTCTGGATGTCGGATGTGCACAGTGTCGGCGGTTATGTCACCGCGGGCAGTCTGTTCGCGCTCGGCCTGGCCAGTTGGCAGGTGTTGGTGGCGCTGCTCGTCGGCATCACCATCGTCTACTTCTTCTGCAATCTGGTGGCCAAGCCCAGCCAGGCCACCGGCGTCCCGTATCCGGTGATCTGCCGGACCGTGTTCGGTGTGCTCGGTGCCAACATCCCGGCCATCATCCGCGGGTTGATCGCGGTGGCCTGGTACGGAATCCAGACCTACCTCGCATCGGCGGCGCTGGATGTCGTGCTGCTCAAGCTCTTTCCCGCATTGATGCCCTACGCGGTGGTCGAGGACTATGGCTTTGCCGGGCTCTCGTTGCTGGGTTGGTGCAGTTTCCTGCTGCTCTGGGTGCTGCAGGCCTGCGTGTTCTGGCGCGGCATGGAGTCGATCCGCAAATTCATCGACTTCTGCGGTCCGGCAGTCTATGTGGTGATGTTCATGCTGTGCGGCTACCTGATCTACAAGGCCGGTTGGGGAGCCATCGACCTGAACCTCGGTGCGGTCACCCACACCGGTTGGTCGGCGGTGCCGGTCATGTTGGGTGCCATCGCCCTGGTGGTGTCCTACTTCTCGGGCCCGATGCTCAACTTCGGTGACTTCTCCCGCTACGGCAAGTCCTTCGAGGCGGTGAAGCGGGGCAACTTCCTGGGCCTGCCGGTGAACTTCCTGGTGTTCTCGGTGCTGGTGGTGGTCACGGCGTCACTGACGCTGCCGGTCTTCGGTGAGTTGCTCACCGATCCGGTGGAGACGGTGGCGCGCATCGACAGTACCTTCGCCATCGTGTTGGGCGCGTTGACGTTCACCATCGCCACCATCGGCATCAACATCGTCGCCAACTTCATCTCACCGGCCTTCGACTTCTCCAACGTCAGCCCGCAACGCATCAGCTGGCGCGCGGGCGGCATGATCGCCGCGGTCGGTTCGGTGTTGATCACCCCGTGGAATCTGTACGCCAACCCCGAGGTCATCCACTACACGCTGGAGACATTGGGCGCGTTCATCGGCCCGCTGTTCGGTGTTTTGATCGCCGACTACTACCTGGTGCGCAAGCAGAAGGTCGTGATCGATGATCTGTTCACCATGGCAGAATCCGGAAAGTACTGGTACACAAAGGGATACAACCGGATCGCGGTGATCGCCACGGTGCTGGGCGCGGGCCTTGCGGTGATTCCGGTGCTGCTCGGCGGCAGCGTCACGGGCATGTACACCGCCGCCCAGTACAGCTGGTTCATCGGCTGCGGTGTCGGGTTCGCGGTGTACTACCTGCTGGGTACCCGCGATAAGTTGGTTGCCGCATCGCTGTCCTGAACCTCGGTCAGGGCCGAGGGTGACGTGGTCGGTGCGAGGGGATAAGCCCGTTCAGCGCCCCCGCAACACCTGGAGCCGGCGAATCGCCTCGTCCATGGTGTCATCGCGCTTGCAGAAGGCGAAGCGCACCAGATGATTCCAGCCGTGTGCGGGGTTGTGCGGGTCGGCGCGGGTGAACGCGGACATCGGGATTGCCGCGACCCCGGCCCGGTGCGGCAGTTCGGCGCAGAACGCCGTGCTGTCGGTGTAACCGAGGGGGCGCGGGTCCACGCACAGGAAGTAGGTGCCGGCACTGTCGTGCACCGCGAAGCCCAGATCGGCCAATGCTTCGCCGAGGCGGTCGCGCTTGGCCTGCAGATCCGCTCGCAAGCCGGCCACCCACTCGTCCTCGTGATCGAGTGCGTACGCGACGGCGGGCTGAAACGGAGCCCCGCCCACATACGTCAGGTACTGCTTGGCCGCCCGTACCCCGGCGATCAACTCGGGCGCCGCGCACGCCCAGCCGATCTTCCAACCGGTGGCGTTGAACATCTTGGCCGCGCTGGAAATCGTGACGGTGCGCCCCCGCATACCCGGGTAGCCGGCCAGCGGGCGATGCTCCACCCCGAAGACCAGGGTCTCGTAGACCTCGTCGGTGATCACCAGCAGATCGTGCTCGGTCGCCAGCGCGGCAACCGCCGACAGCTCGGCGTCGCTGAGCACCATGCCGGTCGGGTTGTGCGGCGAGTTGAGAAGCAGCGCCCGGGTGCGCGGGGTGACCTCGGCGCGCAGCGCCTCGACATCGAGGGCGAAACCGCGGCCGGCGGGTACCAGGGGGACCGTGACACGGTGGCATCCCGCCATCGCGATGACGGGGGAGTAGGAGTCGTAGAACGGCTCGATGACCAGCACCTCGGACCCCGGCTCGACCAGGCCCAGTAGCGCCGCCGCGATCGCCTCGGTGGCGCCGACGGTCACCAGCACCTCGGTATCCGGGTCGTACTCGATGCCGTACCGTCGGCGGCGCTGAGCGGCGATCGCGTTGCGCAGCTCCGGAATGCCCAACCCCGGCGGGTACTGGTTGACGCCGCCGGCGATGGCGTCCTGAGCCACCTTCAGCATCTGGGCGGGGCCGTCCTCGTCGGGGAAGCCCTGTCCGAGATTCACGGCGCCGATCTTGGCGGCCAGCGCCGACATCTCCGCGAAGATCGTCACCGCGTAGGGCTGCAGGCGGGAGACGGTCATGGGCCAAGACTAGTTGCCCGCCCGGCCGCCCCGTGCCGTCAGCCCAGTAGCGGCCGCAGGTCGGTGTCGATCCAGTCGGTGAAGCTCTGCCAGCCGATCTGCGGATACTGCGCGTGCAGCGCGGCAATATCCACGGTGTACCCACCCGCGGCCAGGAAGGTGAACATGGCCCGCATGTCCGGCGAGGCGATCTCCGCCGGATCGCGGGTCACCAATTCGACCGGACGGCCCAGGGTTTCGGACAGGGCGGCCGCCATCTGCCGACCGGACGGCTCATCGGAGGCGAGGTCGATGCGCGCGCCGCGCAGCGGATCGGGATCGGTGAGCACTGCGGCCACGAACCGCCCGAGATCGCGCCGGGACAATTGCTGCAGCGGCGCGTCGGCCGGCAGCGGAAGTTCGAACACGCCGGCCTTGATGTCGTCGAGACCGCCGAGCATGTTGTCGTAGAAGTAGGACGGCCCGACGATGGTGTAGGACAGGCCGGATCCGGCCAGCTCGGTCTCGACGACGGCCTTGCTGTCGAAATGCGGTATGCCGGTGTGCTGATCGGCATCGGCGACCGACGAGAACACCAGGTGCGGCACCCGCGCCGACCGGGCGGCGGCCAGGATGGTCCGCCCCTGCGCGATCTCGGCCTCCGGTCCCTCCTCGAACGGGGTGGTCAGCGCGTACGCCCCGGTCACGCCGGAGAAGGCCTGCGCGACGGACGCCTCATCGGACAGGTCGGCGGCCACCACCTCGACACCGGCCTCGGCCAGTCGCAGTGCCGCACGTGAATCGGTGCGGCGGGTGATGCCGCGCACCGTCGCCCCGGCTTCCAGTAGCGCCCTGACCACCGCGCCACCCTGCGCGCCGGTGGCTCCCAGTACCGCGAAATGTCCGGTCATCACCACAGGGTAGTGCTCAGCCGACGCCCTCCAGCGTGTCCGTCTCGGTCTGGCCGATCCGGGCGATCACCTCGGGGCGGTTGCGCACCAGGTGGTAGTACCAGCCCAGCGCGACGGCGATCGTGGCCAGGAACAGGTACGGCAGGATGTTCAGCGGGAACGTCGGCACCGGATAGACATTGGCGAAGAAGGTGTAGGCCATGGCCAGGATCGCGATCACCGCGGTGATCCAGACCAGCCGGTTCGGTAGCCCGGTGCGCCGGGTGTAGACCACGCAGGCGGCGGCGACCAGCGAGTACGCGACCATGTAGCCGTAGGTGGCGTAGGTGTCGACCCACACCACGATGTCCATCGGATGCACACCGGCGGCCAGCAGGATGATGTCCAGGATTATCGCGGCGGGCCCGGCGATCAGCAGCACCCGGTGTGGGGTCAGGTGACCGTCATGGGTGCGGCCGAAGCGGTCGGCGACGACGCCCTCCTTGCCCATCACGTACACGATGCGGCCGACGACGTTCAGCGGGGCGACCACGACGGCGAAGAACGAGGCGCCCACCCCGAACAGCAGGATCGGATTGAACCAGGTCGGCATGCCGATCAGGATGGCGATGTCCTGCAACGGATTCGCACTGTCGGCCAGTCCCTGCTGCAGCACCGCGATCTGGGTGTAGGCGGCGAACACATAGAGCACACCCACCACCAGTGCGCTCCACATGATGGCCCGCGGTATCGCCGTGTAGGGGTTCCGCGCCTCACGGCCCAGCGCGTCGGCGGACGAGAATCCGACGAATCCGAGGATGCCGAGCACCATGCCCGCGGCGACACCCTGCCCCGGGACATCGCTGAACGAGAACTGTGACGGATCCCAGGCGGCCGGTCCGGCCCACACCAGCGCCAGCACCAGCAGGATCATGATGATGGTGACCGAGATCAGTTCCAGGGTCAACGAGACCCGGGCCGAGAGTCGGATTCCTCGGATGGTGAAAAGCGTTGCCAGCCCGCCCAATACGACCGCTAGCGCGATCGTGGCGATGGTGCCGCCGGCCGGGATGCCCAGGGAGATGAGGAAGTCACTGGTGTAGGAGATCGCGCCGCCAAGGGATCCGGCGGCGATGCCCCAGCAGCCGACCAGCAGCGCGACACCGGCCAGGTAGGCCCCGAATGGGCCGAGGCCCTTGGACACATAGGTGTACAGCGAGCCGGCCGAGGCATTGCGGCGGGCGAACACCACCACGCAGTACCCGACCGACAGGATGACCACCGTCGCCAGCGCGAACGACAGGATTGTTCCGGTGCCCGCGCTCAGATAGATGGCCGCTGCGGTGAAGGCGATGACGGCGCTGGGCGCGATGTTGGCGATGGCCTGTGCGGCCAGTTCCGGACCGGACATCGCCCCGTGACGCAGACCGGCGTCGACGGGTGGGTTCGTGGTGGCCATTCGGTTCCTTTGTATCGAAAGTCGTTGTACGACGGTGAAGTCAGGGAATGAGAAGGGTGCGCAGCGCTTCGCCGGATTCCAGGTCCTCGAACGCGGCCGCCGCCTCGTTCAGCGGCCTGCTGGCCCAGATCAGGGCATCGAGTTTGAGCTGACCGTCCATATAGCGATCCACGAGTGCGGGGATGTCGATCGAGGGGCGGACCGATCCGTAGTTGGAGCCCAGGATGCGCTGGTCGGCTTCGGCGAGCACCAGCGGTTCGAAGGAGGCCTTGGCGCCGGTGGGCGGCAGACCGACCACGACGGCCGCCCCGCCCAGCCCGAGCATCCGGATGGCCTGCTCGGTGGTGCCGGTGTGGCCGAACGCATCGAAGGCGTAGTCGACGCCGTCGGGGATCAGCTCGCGAAGCTGTTCCTCGGCGTCGCCGGTGGATGCGTTGATCCGGTCGGTGGCGCCGAACTGCACGGCCATCTTGGTCTTGTCGTCGCGGACGTCGATGGCGATGATCCGGCTCGCGCCGGCCAGCTTCGCGCCTTGGATGACGTTGAGGCCCACGCCGCCGCATCCGATCACCGCGACGGAGGCGCCCGGCTCGACCGCGGCGGTGTTGAGCACGGCGCCGACGCCGGTCGCCACCGCGCAGCCGACAACGGCGATGACGTCCAGCGGCGCATCCTCGCGCACCTTCACCGCACCCGAGGCCGGGACGATGACCTCCTCGGCGAACGAGGAGACCCCGAGATAGTGGTGCACCGTCTCGCCGCCCAGCGACAGCCGCGATGTGCCGTCGAACAGGGTGCCCAGGGGTGCGACGACCGTGGCGACCTTCTGGCAGCGCGCCTCGTGGCCGGAGCGGCAGTAGCGGCACTCGCCGCACGGCGGTACCCAGGAGAGCACCACATGGTCGCCGACTGCCAGCGTGGTCACACCCTCGCCGAGTTCGGTGACCACGCCGGAGCCCTCATGGCCCATGACCAGCGGGGCCTTCGCATCCCATTCGCCGCGCTTGACGTGTAGATCCGAATGGCAGACCCCGGCGGCGGCGATCTTCACCCGCACCTCGCCGGGCTTGGGGCCGGCCAGGTCGACGTCCACGTACTCGATGGGCGTGGCGGGATCACTGAAGACGATCGCTTTCACTCGGGCTCCTCTGATTGCGGGAATGCTCCGAATCGTAGGGAGCGCATCAGTACGAGGACAGCCGCAAAAAGTGTGATCAGCTGAGATCAAACCATCATTTTGTACACTCCCGAGGTGGCCTACGACGTGCGGGCGATCGCCGAGCATTTCGGCGCCGAGCTGGTCGCCGGTGCCGTCGACGGGGCGACGCCGGTCGAGGGCAGCGTGGCGCTGGCCGATCTGGTGCTGCCCAGTTCACCGGGATACGCGACGCTCGTGGTTGCCTCCCCCGGGGACTGGACGGCGGCGCTGGGCTCCGCCCCGGGGAAGGCAACGCTGGCCGGATGCGTGGCGATCATCGCCGGCGGATCCATGGAGGGCGGACTCCGCGATGCCCTCGGCGATGGGGCGAGAACCGCGGTCGTCGTGCCGCAGCTGTCCGCCGATGTCGTGCATGCGCGGCTGACGGCACTGATCGCCGCCGACCAGGCCGCCGAGGACCGCAGGGTCACCACGGGCACCAAGGTGCTCACGCAGGTGGCGCGCCGCGGCGGTGTGGTCGCGGTGGTGGCCGAGCTGGCACACCGGATCGACGGCTGGGCAGTGCTTCTCGATGCCCACGGCGAGGTGATCACCACTGCCGGCGCGGGCAGCCTGCACGTGCGTGACGCGGGTTCGGCCGCGTTCGGGCGCCGGGTGCGGATCCGGCATCCGGGCCTGCAGGTGCATCCGGTGGGCCAGGGTGCGGATGTCAGCGCCTACCTGGTGATCGGGGCACGCGGATCCACCAGCCGCAGCAGGGATCTCGCGTCCCAGGTGGCCGCCCTGTTGGATCTGTTACTGCACACCGCCAATCATCCGGCCACCGAGCGGCTGGGGCGTGAGGTGCTGTTGTCGACACTGTTGCGTGGCGGTGTGGAGGCCGCAACACTGTTGCGGCGCTGGGGTGTTCACGAACAGTCACTGACGGCCTTCGCGGTGGCATCCCGATCGAGCGCGATCGACCCGGAACGCCAGTCCATCCGGTGGCTCGATGAACTGGGAGCCGTCCACATGGTGTCCGCCGAGCGGGGTCGGGTGCTGGGATTCATCGGTGCGGACCGGGCCCCGGAACTCGCCGCGATGGCAGAACGACTGACCGAGGCCGGTATGCCGCTGCGGATGGGGCTGGGATCGGCTGCAACGCCGGAGTTGTTGGCCCGCACCGCCGCAGAGGCACGGCAGGCGCTCGAGATCGCGGTGGTCGATGCGCGCCCGGTTGTCTGGTACCGCTCCCTGGCCACAGTCTCCTTCGTGCTGGATCACCTCGATGACAGCGCGATGACGCGCGTCGCGGCGATACTGGACCCGCTGCGCGACGACGGTGGCCGGCACGGCGAGCTGACCCGCACCCTGGAGATCTACCTGGCCGAGCACGGAGCCTGGGGCTCCTCGGCGAGCCGGCTTCAGGTGCACCGCCAGACGCTGGCGGCGCGGATCCGCCGTATCGAGGAGCTGACCGGGCTGTCGATGGCCAGCCCCGACGACCGGACGGCCGCGTGGTTGGCCATCCGGGCTCTCAAGAGCCCGGCGACCGGCGCCCGAGGGTGATGACGCGGTGCTGCTGCACACCGCGGACCTGTTCGAGCGGAATATCCGAACGTCTGCCCGGTTGAACCGGGAATGCCCATCTCGTTGATAAACCCCGACAACCACGTCCAGGTCCCGGCGTACCACCATGTGGCCGTGGCCTCCGGATCCCGGCAGATCCACGTCGCCGGCCAGGTGTCCTGGGACGAGAACGGCAATGTGGTCGCGCCCGGCGACCTCACCGGCCAGGTCGTTCAGGTCTACCGCAACGCGCACAAGTCGCTGGCCGCCGCCGGGGCGTCGCTCGCCGATGTGGTCCGGGTGACCTGGTACCTGGTCGACTGGCGGCCGTCCAAGGCCGAGGCCTTCCTTGCCGGACTAGCCCAGGCGGGCACCGAGCTCGACATCTCCACGCCGCCGGCGACGGCGATCGGCGTGAGCGCACTGTGGACTCCGGATCTCCTCGTCGAAGCGGAGTTCACCGCAGTCATCGAATGACCGGTCGATCAGGTCGCGAACAACCGGGATGTCCGCACCTCGTGGCACATCCCGCTGATCTCCAATGCCGGTGACACGCTGCTCAACTCACTCAGCGGCCGTTCGCAGGCCGCGTGCGCCAGCACCGCCATCGCTTCGGCGTTGCGTAGTTGGATGCGCTGGCTCTGTAGCGGGCCCAACCTGCCGAGCCGTACCGCCGCGCTGAGCAACGAGGCCATCATCGATCGCAGCACGCCGATGACGGCGACCTGCCGGGGGATGCCCAACAGCGCCTGCACCACCCCGTCGACCACGGCGGCATGACCGGGCACCGAACCGGTCGACACCGCCAGCAGGTAGGGATGCCGTTCCCCGATCCCGATGTCGACAGCGGTGGCCGCCAGTTGCCCGCCCGCGGACACCGAGGCGGTGCGGCTATTGCCGAACAGCTTGTACGTCGCGGCAAGATCGTCCAGGTCGGTGAGGGTGTCGAGATCATCGGCGAGCCAGGCATGCGCGGTGATGGTGGCGTCGAGCGTCGCGACACCGTGCCGCAGGTATCCGCACACCACCGATTCGACGGCGTCGGCACCGGCGTCCGGGCGACGATGCAACCACTCCTCCAGACCGTGGCTGTGCACCATCCGTCCGGCGGGAAACGCACTGTCGTGTAGCTGCAGCCACAGCGCCAGTGCGGTGGTGAGGTCAGTGGTGGTGGCCGGCATGGTCATCCGCGGATGTCCGCGCCCAGCCGTGGCCGGCCAGCGCCAGATCGGTCACCTCACCGATGACACCCATCGTGGCGAGCATGTCCCTGGCGGCATCGGCGCTGGTGAACAGCGGAACGGTCACGCCGTCATCATCGACGTCGATGGGGGCGTGCTGGTTGCCGAGCAGGTGCCCGAACATCAGCATGACACGCGCGGTGTTGTCATCGAACCGGACCCGGATGGCGGGTTCGGCCGGTCGGCGGACCACCACGATGGCGTGGCCGTCATCGGCGATCACGGCATCCTGGTGCAGGAAAGTGCCGCGCGGCAACATGATCCGCACCTCGATACCGGTGTCGGTGGTGACCAGCTGCCGGTGCTTGCCCGCGTCACCCCAGCCGATGTCGACATGGTGGTGCCGACGGCCGGCGAATGCCGGATCATCGACGTGTCCGAGTACGGTATCGACTATCACGGGGTGCTCCTGACGATCGGTGCGGTGGTCAACATGGTGCGAGCCGCGGTGTGCAGTGCTTGTTGCACGGCGAGCAGCGCCGGTGCGCTGTCCGCGCGGATCCGTGCGAAAATGCCGGCAGCAGACGGAAGTTCGCCGGCTCCGCCCTCAGCGTCCTGGTGACGGGCCAGCGCCGCGCGCACCGCGGACAGCGCGCCTTTGACGCACCGACCCGGCGCGATGATCAGCAGGGTGGCCAGATAGTCGGCCCCGATGGCGGCGTCCGCGGTGACCAGTTGTCGGTCCCGTGCCACCACACGGCCCTGTACACGCACGGTGAAAGCGGTATCGACGGCGGCGTACCGGAATCGCTCGCCGTGCGCGATCCGTCCGGCGGCGATCGCATCCCAGCCGATGTACACCCCGCCGGGTGCGACGTCGACCTCCAACTGCTGGACAAGAGTCGAATCAGCCTGCGGGATGATCGTTTTGGGCAGGTATTCCAGTATCGCCCCGGACTCCACACCGAATGACAGCCGGTGCCGGGCGCCGGGTCCGCCGCCGGCGAACACCTGGGTGGCGGCCTGGGAGGTCAGGTGCAGATGTGTGCCGGACGCGCACCGTACGGTGGTGTGCAGATCGTCATCGGAGAACGTTCCGCCGCTGGGACTCTGCACACAGAGGTTGGCTGCGTGGGGATAGGCCGGATCGCTGTGCAGTGCGGTGGTCACCCGCTGCGGGTATCGCTGCCGCAGCCCGGTGATCCGCGTCGCGCCGCTGGCATCGGAGCGGGTGTGCAGGCTCAGCACACCGGGGGCGATCATGCTCGCGCCGTGAGCATCACACCGCGCAGCAACTCCTCGGTCAGGGCGTCCACGCCGGAACCGGAGCGCAGATCGGTGAACACGGTCGGCTTGGTGGGGCGAGCCACCGCGCAGTCGCGGCGCATCCCGTCCAGATCGGCACCCACCAGATCGGCCAGGTCGATCTTGTTGACCACCAGCAGATCCGCCTGCAGCAGCCCGATGCCCTTCTTGCGCGGGATATCGTCCCCACCGGCGGTGTCGATGACGAAGATCCAGTAGTCCACCAGGTCGGAGGTGAAGGTGGCGGCCAGGTTGTCGCCACCGGACTCGATGAGAATCAGGTCCAGGTCGTCGAATTCGGCCGCCAGCCGGCGGGCGGCGGCCAGATTCGCCGACGGGTCCTCACGGATGGCGGTGTGCGGGCAGGCGCCGGTCTCGACGGCCAGCACCCGGTTCGGGTCGATGACCCCGCTGCGGCGCACCCGTTGGGCATCCTCGTCGGTCACCAGGTCGTTGGTGATCACCGCAACGCCGAGACCCCTGCCGATCAGTTCGGGCACCAGCGTCTCCACCAGCCGGGTCTTACCCGATCCGACCGGACCGCCGATACCGATGCGAAGTACCTCGCCCATCGCGTTCTCCTCTACTTCAACGTGTACCGACGGCCGAGCGGCACCGTCGTCATCGGCACGCTCTGGCACAACTGGCCGTCCACGATCACCCGGTAGGTGTCGGGTTCGATCCGGATATCGGGCAGGTAATCGTTATGCAGCAGATCGGCTTTGGTGAGTCCGCGGGAGCCCCGACAGGCCACCAGCCGGGTCTGCAATCCGAGCCGCGCACCCAGTCCGGCGTCGATCGCCGCGGCTGCCACGAAATTCACCGACACATCGGCCGGTGCCTGCCCGTAGGCCGCCCACTGTGGGCGGTACTTCAACGGCTCGCACGTCATCAGCGAGGCATTGGCCTCGCCCATCACCGACCATGCCGGGAAACCGCCCTTGAACACGACCTCGGGCCGGATCCCGAAGAACTTCGGTTCCCACAGCACGATATCGGCGAGCTTGCCCGGTTCCAGCGAGCCGACCTCGTGATCGATCCCGAAGAGGCGGGCCGGGTTGATGGTCAGCTTGGCGATGTAACGTAGGATCCGGGCATTGTCGGCGCCGGTGCCCTCGTCGGCGGGCAGGGGGCCGCGGGTAGCTCGCATGTGTGAGGCCAATTGCCATGTGCGGGCGATGGTCTCCCCGATGCGCCCCATCCCCTGGGAGTCCGAACCCATGGCCGAGATGGCGCCCATGTCGTGCAACACATCCTCGGCGGCGATCGTCTCGCGCCGGATGCGCGATTCGGCGAAGGCCACATCTTCGGGGATACGGGGGTTGAGATGGTGGCACACCATCACCATGTCGAGGTGCTCGTCGAAGGTGTTGAGCGTGTACGGGTTCGTCGGATTGGTCGAGGACGGCAGGCAGTACGGTTGGCCGACGACCTGCATGATGTCCGGCGCGTGACCGCCGCCGGCCCCCTCGGCATGATAGGTATGGATCACCCGGCCACCGATCGCGGCCATGGTGTCCTCGTAGAAGCCGGACTCGTTGAGGGTGTCGGTGTGGATCTGCACCTGCAGGTCCAGTTCGTCGCCGGCGTCCAGTGAGGCCCGGATGGCCGCCGGGGTGGCGCCCCAGTCCTCGTGGATCTTGAATCCGATGGCGCCGGCCAGTCCCTGCTCGATCAGCGGTGCGGTGCTCGAGGCGCTGCCGTTGCCGATGAAGCCGAAGTTCATCGGGAAGGCCTCGGCGGCCCGCAGCATGCGTGCCAGGTTCGTCGGCCCCGACGAGGTGATGCCGACGGTCACCGGGCCGAGGCCGCCACCGATCATGGTGGTGATGCCGCTGGAGATGGCCTCCTCGACGAGGCCGGCGCTGTCGAAGTGCACGTGAACGTCGATGGCGCCCGCGGTGGCGATCATGCCCTCACCCGAACGGATATCGGTGCCCGCGCCGATGATCAGATCGGGGTCCACACCGTCCATGGTCCGCGGGTTACCCGCCTTGCCGATCCCGACGATGCGTCCGTCCCGGATGCCGATATCGGCTTTGCGGATCCCCGACACGGCGTCGATGATGAGGGCGTTGGTGATGACGAAGTCCAGCGCCCCTTCGGCATTGGTCATGTCACCGTGCACCGCCATGCCCTCGCGCATGGTCTTGCCGCCACCGAAGACGGCCTCGTCACCGTAGACGCATGCATCGGCCTCGACGCGGGCCAGCAGCTCGGTGTCGGCGAGGCGCACCCGGTCCCCGGTGGTCGGTCCGTACAGTTCGGCGTAGCGGGCACGGCTGATGCGGTATGTCATCTCGGCTCTTTCGATTCCGGAACGGTGTCGAGGAATCCGCGGGCGCGCACATCGCTCATCAGCGTCGCATCGGCCGGGATGTCGGTGGGTCCGTTGGTGACATCGTTCTGACCGATCACCACGCGGTCACCCCCGTAGCTGGTCAGCGATACCTCCTGCGTCTCACCGGGTTCGAAGCGCACCGCCAGCCCGGACGGTATGTCCAACCGCATGCCGAATGCCGATCGCCGGTCGAACCGCAGCGCCCGGTTGCATTCGAAGAAGTGAAAGTGCGAACCGACCTGGATGGGACGGTCCCCGGTGTTCTGCACGCTCACCGAGACGGTCGCTCGGCCGGCGTTCAACTCGAGCTCGCCGTCGGCGGCCAGGATCTCACCCGGCGTGAAGGTGATCTCGTCGGCGGTGCGGGTGCCGGGTCCGATCGCATCGTGCACGGTGACGAGCTTCTGTCCGTCGTCGAAGAATGCCTCGACCTGAACCGAACCCAACAGGGTGCGCACACCGGGCATGACATCGTCATCGGTGAGCAGATCGGCGCCGATGGCGGCGGCCTCGGCCACCCCGGCGCCGGATCGGGCGGCCTCGATGACCTCGTCGGCGATCAGTGCCCGGGCTTCGGCGTAGGTCAACGCCAGGCCCGCCGCCCGGTGCTTGCGGGCCAGTTCGGCGGCGAGGAACACCAACAGTCGGTCTTCATCCTTGGGTGTCAGATGCATGTGTCAGCCCGTGATTCCCTCGGCCCACGGATAGTTCTTGAGGAACGGGTCGGGGGTGATGGGTTCCGGTGACTGCCAGACCTGGTCGATCAGACCGCTGGGGACGACCTTGCCGACGCGTGCGGTCTTGGTGACGTGGTGGTTCTCGCCGTCGATGGTGACCGCCCCTTCCGGGGCGTCGACGGTGACGCCGCCGGCCACGGACTGGATGTCTGCCACCGCGAACGAGTCGGCCTTCTCCACGGTGGCCTTCCACAGATACACCGCGGTGTAGGCCGATTCCATGGGATCCGAGGTGACCCGGCCGGGGCCGTACTTGGCCTTGAAGTCGGCGACAAACTTCTTGTTGGCCGGAGTGTCGAGGGTCTCGTAGTAGTTCCACGACGACAGCTGTCCGACCAGGGTGTCGGCGCCGATGCTCTTGACCTCCTCCTCGCCGACGCACATCGACATCACCGGCATGGTCTGGGCGGTCAGCCCGGCGCTGTTGTATTCCCGGAAGAATGCCGTCAGCGAACCGCCCACCACGACGTTGAAGATGGCGTCGGCATCCGCGCTGCGGATCTTGTTGACGATCGTCGCGAAGTTCGTACTGTCCAGTGGCACATAGTCTTCGCCCTTGATTTCGATACCGTTGGCCGCGGCGTAGGCCTTGACGATGGCATTGGAGGTGCGCGGGAAGACATAATCACTGCCCACCAGGTAGAGCGAGGTGACGCCCTGCTGCTTGAGGTAGTCCAGGGCCGGGATGATCTGCTGGTTGGTGGTGGCGCCCGAGTAGAAGATGTTCTTCGACGATTCCAGACCCTCGTACTGCTGGCCGTAGTAGAGCAGCGCGTTGGAATCCTCGAACACCGGCAGCATCGCCTTACGGCTTGCCGAGGTGTATCCACCGAACACCGCTGCGACACAGTCACTGTTGACCAGCTTGTTGGCCTTCTCGGCGAACACGGTGGGATCCGAGGCGCCGTCCTCGGACAAGAGGTCGAGTTGCTTGCCCAGCACCCCGCCGCCGGCGTTGATCTCGTCGACGGCCATCGCGATCGCGTCATGGATGACCGACTCGCTGACGGCCAGACCGCCGGACAGTGAGTTGATCGAACCGATGGTGACCTCGGAGCCCGATGTGTCCGCGCAGCCCTGCGCCGCCGCGCCGGCGTCGTCGCCGGCCCGACTGCCGCAACCGACCGCGAGCATGGTCGTGGTGGCGAGCAGTGCCACTCCCGCGCTGATTCTGTTCATGTGAGTCGCCTTCGCTGGTCATGGATCGTTGGCGATCAGCGTAGGAACGACCGGATTTGCGGGGCTATGGGAGGAATCTCCCATTTCTGTGGTGGGTGTTGCCTGTCCGCCGCGCAGGCGAAACATCGGCGAAACATGGCCTGCCCATCATGCTTTCGGGGACGTGACAAGAAGGAACTGATGGCAGGCGCATACGCGGAGGTGCTGGGTAGCAGCGCGAGTATCGAAACGCGCGCCCACGAGATGCTCGAGGCGCTGAGCGCGCGGGCGGCCTCGTCGGCATCCGCGATCAGCCTCTGGGATCCGATCCGTCGCCGCCATGTGGCCGTCGCCAACCACGGTTACCCCGATCATGTGATGGAGCACCTGAACACCTGGTTCATCGACCACGACCCGCTGTTCGACTCGATGCGGGTACGCGGCCTCGGCGCGTTGCGTTGGCGCGACTTCCCCGAATATCGCGATACCTACTCCGTGCAGGGCGTTTTCGCCCCGGCGGGTTTCGACGAGGGGCTTTCCGCGCGCCTGGTGACCGCGGACGGCAGCTATGCCGGAACCATCCACGTCAACTGTGACGACGCCCGCCATCCCACCGATGACGATGTGGCCGAGATCAATTCGCTGCGCGCACAGATGGCCGCGCAGCTCGACTTCTCCGCGCGACCGCGCATGGTCGCCGAGCTGATGGCGCCCGAGGCGCAGGCCTGGGCGATCGACGGTGACGGACAGGCGCATCTGCTTATCCACGGTGACACCTTCGCCGCCCCGCTGGATCGCATGCTGGTGGCCGAAATGGTGATGGCCTCCCGCACAACGGGTTTGGGATTGCGACCCGAGGCCACCCGGTGGTTCGACGGCGCCACCTGGTTGCACAGCAGGATCATCGACACCGCCCGCCGCTTCGAGCGGGACAGTCTTTCCGGTGTGCTGTTGGTGACCCGCGACCCGCTGCCGTTCGGTATCACCGCCCGTGAGCTCGATGCTCTGACCCTGGCGGCGCAGGGTCTGACGAACAATCAGATTGCCGCTCGCCTGTTCATCAGCGTCCGGACCGCGGGCCACCACCTGGAGAGTGCGATGGTCAAGCTCGGCGCGAGTAACCGGGCGGCGTGTGTCTCGCACGCGGTGACCTGGGGTCTGCTGTCGGGGCGGCTGCTGGCGGGGAATGTTTGGGCCGCCGACAGCGCTTAGACGGGCATGACCGACCAGACCTTCCGTCTCGCTCCCGATGCCACCCTGCTCACGCCGGTGCGGGTCGGAGCCATTGAGGCGGCCAACCGGGTGTTCATGGCACCCCTGACGCGCTCGCGCGCCCAGTCCGATGCCACGCCGTCGGATCTCGCGGCGCTGTATTACTCCCAGCGGGCGGGGGCCGGGCTGATCATCAGTGAGGCCACCGCGATCTGCGAGCAGGCCAACGGCGCCTACATGAACACCCCCGGCATCTACACCGACCGGCACCAGCAGGCCTGGTCCGATATCGCCGGTGCCGTGCACGCCAGGGGCGGAAAGATGTTCGTGCAGCTCTGGCATGTGGGGCGGATGGCCCATCCGGACATCAGCGGATTCGAGACGGTGGGTCCCTCGGCGGTCGCCGCGGACATGCTCACCCACACCCCGTCGGGCAAGCAGCCGTTGCCGGTGCCGCGTGAGCTCACCGAGCGTGAGATCGGCACCATCATCGGCCAGTTCCGCGGCGCCGCCCGCCGCGCCGTCGACGCCGGTATGGACGGGGTGGAGATCCACTCGGCCAACGGCTACCTGTTGCACGAGTTCCTTTCCGATGTGGTGAACCTGCGCACCGACGCCTACGGCGGATCTGCGGAGAATCGCGCCCGGCTGACCGCCGAGGTCGTGGAGGCGGTCGCCGACGAGATCGGTGCGGACCGCGTCGGGTTGCGGATATCCCCGGGAAACGGGGCGGGCGATATGCGCGAGAACGACCTGATCGGCGCCTACGAGGCGTTGCTGAACCGCATCCGTCCGCTGGGCATGGCCTATCTGCACGTCCTGATCGATCCCAGCACCCAGACGTTCGGGGCGCTGCGGGCGCTGTGGCCGGACACCCTGGTGCTCAACACCGGCCGCGACACCGGAACCGATTTCTGCCAGCTGGAGTCCCTGGTGGACTGGGGTGCGGCGAGCGCGGTCGCGGTGGGTCGCAGCTGGCTGGCCAACCCGGACCTGATCGACCGGCTGCTGCTCGGCGCCGAGCTCAACGAGCCCGACGTGGCGACCTTCTACGCCTCCGGCCCCGCCGGGTACGTCGACTATCCGACGCTCGCGGAGGCCGAACCGCAGTCGGCCTGATCCCGGCAGGCCCAGTGGCCACTTGTCGCACGCTTTTCCCCCGATGGCGTGCGACAAGTGGCCACTGGCGGATGGGTGGAAATTGGACCAACCAACAGGTTGGTTTACGATTTTGTTAGGGTGCGCGATCAGTGCCCTGTCACCCACCCGAAAGGGAACAACATATGTCCGAAGGTGCCTTCATCTATGAGGCCATCCGCACCCCGCGCGGTAAGCAGCGCGGTGGCGCCCTCAACGAGATCAAGCCGGTCAACCTCGTCGTCGGCCTGATCGACGAGATCCGGGCGCGCTACCCCGACCTCGACGAGAACCTGATCAGCGACGTCATCCTGGGTGTCGTGTCCCCGGTCGGCGATCAGGGCGGCGATATCGCCCGTACCGCGGTGCTGGTGTCGGGTCTGCCCGAGACCACCGGTGGCTTCCAGCTCAACCGGTTCTGCGCCTCGGGCCTGGAGGCCGTCAACCTCGGCGCCCAGAAGGTGTCCTCGGGCTGGGACGACCTGGTCCTCGTCGGCGGTGTCGAGTCGATGAGCCGCGTACCGATGGGCTCCGACGGTGGCGCCTGGGCCGGCGACCCCGAGACCAACTACCGCGTCGGTTTCGTCCCGCAGGGCATCGGCGCCGATCTGATCGCCACCATCGAGGGCTTCTCGCGCGAGGATGTCGACGCGTACGCCGCGCGCTCGCAGGACCGGGCCGCGGCGGCATGGTCGGGCGGCTACTTCGCGAAGTCCGTGGTGCCGGTGAAGGATCAGAATGGCCTCGTCGTGCTCGATCACGACGAGCACATGCGTCCCGGCACCACCGTGGAGAGCCTGGGCAAGCTCAAGCCCGCCTTCGCGGACCTGGGTGCAATGGGCGGCTTCGACGATGTGGCGCTGCAGAAGTACCACTACGTGGAGAAGATCAACCACGTCCACACCGGCGGTAACAGCTCGGGCATCGTCGACGGCGCCGCGCTGGTGCTCATCGGTTCCGAGGCGGCCGGCAAGGCCCAGGGGCTGACCCCGCGGGCGCGCGTGGTGGCCACCGCCACCAGCGGCGCCGACCCGGTGATCATGCTCACCGGCCCCACCCCGGCGACCAAGAAGGTGCTCGACCGCGCCGGACTGACCGTCGACGATATCGACCTGTTCGAGCTCAACGAGGCGTTCGCCTCGGTGGTGATGAAGTTCCAGAAGGATCTGAACATCCCGGACGAGAAGCTCAACGTCAACGGCGGCGCCATCGCGATGGGCCACCCCCTTGGTGCCACCGGCGCCATGATCACCGGAACCATGGTCGACGAGCTCGAGCGTCGCGGTGCCAAGCGTGCACTGATCACGCTGTGCGTCGGCGGCGGCATGGGCGTGGCCACCATCATCGAGCGCGTCTAGGGAGACTGAACAACCATGGCTGAGAACACCATCAAGTGGGAACAGGATGCCGACGGCATCGTCACCCTGACGCTGGACGACCCGACCGGTTCGGCCAACGTGATGAACGAGCACTACAAGCAATCCATGCACGACGCGGTGGAACGCCTTGTCGCCGAGAAGGATTCGATCACCGGTGTGGTGATCGCCAGCGCGAAGAAGACCTTCTTCGCCGGCGGTGACCTCAAGGGCATGATCAACATCGGCCCAGACGATGCCCAGCAGGCATTCGACGAGGTCGAGTTCATCAAGTCCGACCTGCGCAAGCTGGAGACCCTGGGCAAGCCCGTCGTGACCGCCATCAACGGCGCCGCGCTCGGTGGCGGTCTTGAGATCGCGCTGGCCACCCATCACCGCATCGCCGCCGACGTCAAGGGTGTCGTCATCGGTCTGCCCGAGGTGACCCTGGGCCTGCTGCCCGGCGGTGGCGGCGTTGCCCGCACCGTGCGGATGTTCGGCATCCAGAAGGCCTTCATGGAGGTGCTGAGCCAGGGCACCCGGTTCAACCCGACCAAGGCCAAGGAGATCGGTCTGGTCGACGAGCTGGTCGGCAGCGTGGACGAGCTGATCCCGGCGGCCAAGAAGTGGATCAAGGACAACCCCGAGGGCGGCGTGCAGCCGTGGGATGTCAAGGGCTACAAGATGCCCGGGGGCACCCCGAGCAGCCCTGGCCTCGCCGCGATCCTGCCGTCGTTCCCGGCGCTGCTCAAGAAGCAGCTCAAGGGCGCGCCCATGCCGGCCCCGCGGGCGATCCTGAGTGCGGCCGTCGAGGGCGCCCAGGTGGACTTCGAGGGTGCCACCCGCATCGAGAGCCGCTACTTCACCCAGCTGGTCACCGGCCAGGTCGCCAAGAACATGATCCAGGCGTTCTTCCTGGACCTGCAGGCCATCAACGGCGGCGCTTCGCGTCCCGAGGGCATCGCGCCGGTGCCGATCAAGAAGATCGGTGTGCTGGGCGCGGGCATGATGGGCGCCGGTATCGCCTACGTGTCGGCCAAGGCCGGGTACGACGTGGTGCTCAAGGACGTCACCATCGAGGCGGCGCAGAAGGGTAAGGCCTACTCCGAGGGGCTGGAAGCCAAGGCACTCAAGCGTGGCAAGACCACGCAGGAGCGCTCCGACGCACTGTTGGCCAAGATCACCCCGACCGCCGACCCGGCCGATCTGGCGGGTGTGGACTTCGTGGTCGAGGCCGTCTTCGAGAACCAGGAACTCAAGCACAAGGTGTTCCAGGAGATCGAGGACATCGTCGAGCCCAACGCGCTGCTGGGCTCGAACACCTCCACCCTGCCGATCACCGGTCTGGCCACCGGTGTGAAGCGCCAGGAGGACTTCATCGGGATCCACTTCTTCAGCCCCGTGGACAAGATGCCGCTGGTCGAGATCATCAAGGGCGAGAAGACCTCCGACGAGGCGCTGGCCCGGGTGTTCGACTACACCCTGGCCATCAAGAAGACGCCGATCGTGGTCAACGACAGCCGTGGCTTCTTCACCAGCCGTGTCATCGGCACCTTCGTCAACGAGGCGCTGGCGATGCTCGGCGAGGGTATCGAGGCTGCCACCATCGAGCAGGCCGGAGCCCAGGCCGGTTACCCGGCCGCGCCGCTGCAGCTCTCCGATGAGTTGAACCTGGAGCTGATGCACAAGATCGCCGGCGAGACCCGCAAGGCGGCCGAGGCGACAGGTGAGACCTACGTGCCGCACCCGGCCGAGGCCGTCGTGGAGAAGATGATCGAGATCGGTCGCCCGTCGCGTCTGAAGGGTGCCGGGTTCTACGAGTATGCCGATGGCAAGCGGGTCGGTCTGTGGTCGGGGCTCAAGGAGACCTTCAACTCCGGTAGCGCCACCATCGAGCTGCAGGATGCGATCGACCGCATGCTGTTCGCCGAGGCTCTGGAGACCCAGAAGTGCCTCGACGAGGGTGTGCTGACCTCGACCGCCGATGCCAACATCGGCTCGATCATGGGTATTGGCTACCCGCCGTACACCGGTGGGTCGGCGCAGTTCATCGTCGGCTACGAAGGACCGCACGGTGTCGGCAAGGCCGCTTTCGTGGCCCGCGCCAAGGAACTGGCCGCCCGCTACGGTGACCGCTTCAACCCGCCCGCCTCGCTGGAGGGCTGATATCGGCGCGCCTCTGGGTGCGCGTTAAGACCAGAAGCCCCCGGGCCCGCTGTCCTCGAAACGGCGAGCCCGGGGGTTTCTCGTGCGCGCCGCCGATCCCTCGGCGGGTGTGACGCCATGGGCCAGCCCGTTGGCGGCGTGGATCCCGGCGGCGAAGGCCGCCACAGCGGACCAGAAGCGGAAAACGGGGCGTCGAGGCGTCATATCGACGACGATGCCGGCTCCGGCACCGTGAGCACACTGTCACTGATGCCGACTAGCGATAACATAGTGACATGCACGCTGTCGCCATCCTGGCCTATGACGGGATGACCGGATTCGAATCCGGTCTGGCCGCCGAGATCTTCGGAATGGCCGAGCTGCCAGGACGGTTCTCCGCCGGGGTCGCCCCCGCCGGATACGCGGTCAAGCTGTGCTCCGAACAACCCGAGATCCGCATGCTGGGCGGGGCCGTGGTGCGCACCTCCTACGGCATCGAGGATCTGGCGAGCGCCGATACGGTGCTGATACCCAGCGTGCGCGATGTCGAGCAGGCACCCTCGGCTGATCTGCTCGACGCCATCCGCGCGGCCGATGCCCGGGGTGCCCGGTTGGTCTCCATCTGCTCCGGTGCCTTCGCGCTGGCTGCGGCCGGCGTGCTCGACGGGCGCACCGCGACGACACACTGGATCTACGCCGACCTGTTGGCGCAGCGCTATCCGGCGATCGATGTGGATCCGACGCCGCTCTACGTCGACAACGGGCGGGTGTTCACCAGCGCGGGCTGCGCGGCCGGGCTGGATCTGTGCCTGCACATCGTGCGTGCCGACCACGGCGTGCGGGTGGCCAATGATGTTGCGCGTCGCCTCGTCATCGCACCGCACCGCGCAGGCGGGCAGGCACAGTACATCGAAACGCCGGTCCCCGAACCGACGGTCGACGGCCGGATCGCCGCCGGGATGGCGTGGGCCCTGGAACATCTGGACCGACCCATCACCCTCGACGAGCTCGCCGAGCGGTCGTCGCTGTCCCGGCGCAGCTACCTGCGCCAGTTCGCCAAGGCCACCGGGACCACGCCGATCAAATGGCTTATCGAGCAACGCATCCAGGCCAGCCTGGCGCTGCTGGAATCCTCGGACCTCGGCGTCGAACAGATCGCCACGCGGGTCGGCTTCGAGTCACCGGTGACCTTCCGCCATCACTTCGTTCGGCAGATGCGCACCACACCGCGCGAGTACCGCGGGTGCTTCTCGGGATAGTGGTCACGTTGTATCTGCCGACCCGGTAGAGCAGGCTGACCGGATGACCCACTTCGCCTCGCGTTCGGCAGCGAAGTTCCCGGCCATCGCCGACCAGTCGGTCCGGCTACTGCGCATCTACCTGTGCGCCACCGGGTTTCTCTACACCTATGGTGTCGTGTTCACGATCTTTCCGGTGCGTACCGACCTTGAGTTCGCCAATCCCGTCGGCGGCATCATCGCGGTTGCACTCAGCGCAGCGGCGCTGATCCAGCTGGCCGTCCGCCCGGACCACACGCTGCCCGCCACCGTTGCCGCGGTCGCCGCCACCCCGACGGTGATGGCCTTCCACGTCACCCTGACCGCCGAATACATGTGCCTCATCGCGCCGATGTTCCTGGCGATGTACCTACGCGCCTTCTATCCGGCCCGCCGCGCGTGGACGTGGATCGCGATACTGGTCATGTGCTGTGTCGGCGCGGTCGCGGTGGCCCCGGCACCGCATGTCGGGGTGATCACCTTCCTCATCATCGCGGTCGCGATCACCGGTGCGGCGGAATCCTTCGGACTGCTGATGCGTGCGATGTTCACCGCCGCGTGCACCGATCCGCTCACCGGACTGGCGAACCGCGCGGGCTGGGAGATGGCTACCGCGGATCTGATCGGCCGGTCGGGTGCGCGACCGGTCACGGTGATCGCGCTGGATATCGACGGGCTCAAGGCGATCAACGACACCCAGGGCCATTCGGCGGGTGACCGGCGCATCACCGACTGCGCACAGTTGTGGTCGAGGTTGATACCGCGCGGGGCGGTCCTGGCGCGCTTGGGTGGCGACGAGTTCGCGATCTGTCTCGCCGGTGCGGACGCCGCTGATCGCGAGCGTTTGATCGATGCCATCCGATCGAGGACACCGGGGGTCAGTATTGGCACCGCCACCGATGCGGTGGCACCCGACGGTATCGGTGAGCTCTATGCCCGCGCGGACGCCGATCTGTACCGCGGACGCGGCCGGCCGTTGCGCGAGGTGTCCGACCCCGGCTAGCCGGCGAGGGGCGACGGCGCGGAATGCCGCACGCTCTTCACGCGGCCGACGGCCCAGGGTTATCGATCAGATGCAGGGGGTGAAGAACAGCAGGCGCGGGCCACAACCGAGCAGCGGCCCCGGCAATCCCGGAGGCGGCGGCAGTCCCGGCAGACCGATCGGCGGCGGCGGCGGGAGCTGCGGGGGACCGGGCAGACCGATCGGCGGGGGCGGCGGCAAGCCCGGCAGTCCGGCGGGCGGCGGGGGAAGGCTCGGCAGACCCAGCGCAGGAAGCGCAGTCGACATCCGCGCCACGTCGGAGACCGCCGAGAACGTCTGCCCGGTCGCCTGCACGGCGCCCAAGGTGCCGCCCAACGGGCTGACCTGGCCGGGCAGCAGACCGAACAGCGCCAGGGTGGCGGCGGTGTCGGCGGCGGCGCCGGCGAGCACCGCGGGCCAGCCGACGATGGTGTTGGCGATGCCGAAGGACGTACCGATGGTCGAGTTGATCTCGGGCAGAGCGCCCACGTTGCGGGCCAACTGGACCACGCCACCGAGCTGATCCGGGGTCAGTTTGGCGACAGCAGGCGTCCGGGCCTTCTGGACCGCGGCCGAGATCAACGACTGGCATTCGCCGGTGTCGGAGTTGCGGACCTGCGAGTCATTGCAGGTGTCGACGCAGTTGCCGTTGTAGGAGACCTGACCGCGCGAGCACTGCTCGGCGAGCGCCGGGGGTGCGAAGGCCACGGTCATGGCGGTCAGCGGCAGCGCGGCCGCCAGCGCGGCATTCGCGATGCGACGTCGGGTGGCAGTCATGACCATGTCCTTCATTTGGTGCAGCAACGATTTAGGTACAGCAACGATCCCGTCACAGTGTAGACGATGTGAGAAAGTGGCGCGTGGGCCTAAAGTCGATGGCTATGCGCTTCGGACTGTTCATCCCGCAGGGTTGGCGACTCGATCTCGTCGACATCCCCACCGAAAACCACTGGTCAGTGATGAATGAACTGGCTCGTCACGCCGATAACAGCACGTGGGACTCGGTGTGGGTGTACGACCACTTCCACACGGTTCCGCTGCCCACCGACGAGGCCACCCATGAGGCCTGGTCGCTGATGGCGGCACTCGCAGCGGTCACCGAACGGGTGAAATTGGGCCAGATGTGCACCGCCATGAGCTATCGCAACCCGGCCTACCTGGCAAAGGTTGCCGCCACCACCGACATCATCTCCGGCGGCCGCGTCCAGATGGGTATCGGGGGCGGCTGGTACGAACACGAGTGGCGCGCCTACGGCTACGGCTTCCCCTCGGCGGGCGAGCGGCTGGGTCGTCTCGACGAGGGTGTGCAGATCATGCTGGACGCCTGGCGCGACGGCCGGGTCACCCTCGAGGGCAAGCATTATCAGGTGAACGACGCCATCGTCGCGCCCAAGCCGCTGCAGGAGGGCGGGCCGCCGCTGTGGATCGCAGGCGGCGGCGAGAAGGTGACACTGAAGATCGCGGCCAAGTACGCCCGCTACACGAACTTCAGCAGCGCGCCGGAGGATTTCCGGCACAAGTCCGATGTGCTGGCCGAGCACTGTCGCGCGGTGGGCACCGACTTCGACGCCATCGTCCGCTCGGCGAACTTCAACTGCGTCCTGGCAAGTTCCGAAGACGAGGTGAGCCGGCGCCTGCAGCGCATCCGGGACCGCCAGGTCGGCGCCGTCGGCGAGGATGCCGCACCCGCCATCGATGCCATGCTCGCCAACGTCGCCTCGCCGGACTCGGCCACCGGTACCCCCGAGCAGGTCATCGAACGCCTCTCGCGGCTGCGCGATCTCGGGTGCGAGTACGCCATCATGTACTTCCCCGAGGCGGCCTACGACCGCTCCGGGATCGAACTCTTCGAGCGTGAGGTCATTCCCGCGCTGAGCTAGTGGCGTGGCGCCCTGAGCCGAAATGCCATGGTGAAACTTTTTTGGTGGACGGGGTCAGCGTCTGACGCCGATCGCCGGCCTTGCGGTTGCTGCGATAGTGGCAGGTATGGAAAAGATCTCATTGACCGCGCTGGCTCGCGAGCATCTGGAGACCGCACGTTCGGCCAGCAGTGGTCGCAGTGCGCACACCGTCTACGGCGGACACGAACACAGCTTGCGGCAGACGCTGTTGGCGCTGTCGGCGGGAAACGGGCTCGACGATCACGAGAGCCCGGGGGAGGCGACGCTGCAGGTGCTGCAGGGCCGGGTCCGGCTCACGACGGCCGAGGCGAATTGGGAGGGCTCGGCCGGCGATCATCTGGTGGTGCCGAAGGTTCGGCACGGGCTGTCGGCGCTAGAGGACTCGGTGGTGCTGTTGACCGTCGTGAAGGCCGTCGGCCCGCACGTCTAGAACGGGCTCGGGTTGGACTGCCACTCGGCATCCTGTGGCCGGGCGCCGTAGCGGCGGGCGTAGTCCTCGTGCAGGCGGGCGTTCTTCTCCCGGTTCATGGTGTCGATCAGTTTGGGGTCCAGCCCGTGCTGGGAAAGCCGGTGCCGACGCCACACCTTGTTCAGCACGAAGGCCATGATCAACGCCCAGGTGTAAATGGGCACGGTCATCTCCAGGTGGACGTACAGTGATGCCGGCAACAGCCACAGCGGAGCAAGGATGACGGCCGGCGGGATCGCGTAGCGCAGCATGTGC
Organism: Arthrobacter sp. SLBN-53; assembly: GCF_006715585.1. Taxonomy (NCBI): domain Bacteria; kingdom Bacillati; phylum Actinomycetota; class Actinomycetes; order Micrococcales; family Micrococcaceae; genus Arthrobacter; species Arthrobacter sp. SLBN-53. The sequence continues at coordinate 1,961,116 of NZ_VFNN01000001.1, read as the reverse complement.
CTGCGCACCGCGCCCTTGCCCGTCAGGTCGGCCGTCACCCAATCGCGCATGGAGTCGGGCAGGCGGCGTCCGTATGCGTAGAGCACCCGCTGGAAGAAGCTCGGTGTTGCGGCCATGTTTTAGATAGTACCCTAATCATTAGTAGGCAAAGCAAGTAGTACAGTGTGATGGTGGCCGCTGTGACCGAAGACCTCGACCCCCTCGCCCTGGAACGTCAGGTGTGTTTCGCGCTGGCGGTCACCAACCGCGCAGTGCTGGCGGTGTACCGCCCACTCCTGGAACCGCTGGGCCTGACCCATCCCCAGTACCTCGTGATGCTGGCGCTGTGGGACAACGACAAGGCGGGCGGTGATGCGCTGTCGGTCAAGCAGATCGCCGGGTTGCTGCAGATGGACTCGGCGACCGTCTCACCGATGCTCAAACGCCTCGAGGCGCTCGGATTCATCAGCCGCACCCGCAGCGTCTCCGACGAGCGCACCACACTGATCACCCTGACCAAGGGGGGTTCCGCACTGCGACGGCAGGCGCTGGCCATCCCGCCGGCTGTGGTGGCCCGGCTCGGGGTCGACATGGCCGAACTGGAGCAGCTGCACTCCGTGCTCACCCGGATCAACCTGGCCGCGGTGGCGGCCGGTGCGCTCGATTCCTAGCCGCGGTGTGACAACACGTTGACGGTGTTGCCCGCACCGTCGGCGAAGAAGAATCTCCGCACACCCCACGGCTCATCGGAGAGCGGGTGCACGATGGTCAGTCCCGCCGCGATCGCTGCCCGGTACGCGGCATCGACATCGTCGACCTCGACCGACACGGTGGGATTGACCGGCGCGGTCTGATCCCTTGTCATCAGGCTCAGCTGATGACGGTGTTCGGCATCGGCGAGTGTGACGATCCAACCGTGATTCATCACCTCGGTCAGCCCGAGCGTCGCGATGTAGGCGGCGCGGGCGGCGTCGATATCGGGCACGGTCAAGATCGGCACCACTCGGCCGACGGTCATATCGCCGGGCCCAGCAGGTCGTCGGCGTCCTTGATGAGGTAGCCGTAGCCCTGCTCGGCGAGGAACCGCTGCCGGTGGGCGGCGTACTCCGCATCCAGGCTGTCGCGGCTGACCACCGAATAGAAGATCGCGCCACCGCCGTCGGCCTTGGGCCGCAGCAACCGGCCCAACCGCTGCGCCTCCTCCTGACGTGACCCGAAGGTTCCCGAAACCTGGACGGCGACCGAGGCTTCGGGCAGGTCGATGGAGAAGTTGGCGACCTTGGAGACCACCAGCGTGCGGATCTCGCCGCGCCGGAACTGGTCGAAGAGCTCCTCGCGCTCGGCGTTCTTGGTCGACCCCTGGATCACCGGCGCACCGAGCTCCTGACCGAGTTCGTCGAGCTGGTCGAGGTAGGCGCCGATCACCAGTGTCGGCTCGTTCTTGTGCTTCTCCAGGATCGACTTCACCACCGCGATCTTGGTGTGCGCCGTCGAGCACAGCTTGTAGCGTTCCTCCGGTTCGGCGGTCGCGTAGATCATCCGCTCGTTGTCGGTCATGGTGACCCGGACCTCGATGCACTCGGCCGGTGCGATCCAGCCCTGGGCCTCGATGTCCTTCCACGGCGCGTCGTAGCGCTTCGGCCCGATCAGTGAGAACACATCACCCTCGCGACCGTCCTCGCGAATGAGGGTGGCGGTCAACCCGAGCCGGCGGCGCGACTGCAGATCGGCGGTCATCCGGAACACCGGCGCGGGCAGCAGATGCACCTCGTCGTAGATGATCAGGCCCCAGTCGCGGCTGTCGAAGAGCTCGAGATGCTTGTATTCGCCCTTGGTGCGCCGGGTGATCACCTGATAGGTCGCGATGGTGACCGGGCGGATCTCCTTGCGTTCGCCCGAGTACTCACCGATCTCCTCCTCGGTGAGCGAGGTCCGTGCGATCAGCTCGCGCTTCCACTGCCTGCCCGCCACCGTGTTGGTGACGAGGATCAGGGTGGTGGCGCCGGCCTTGGCCATGGCGGCAGCGCCGACGATCGTCTTCCCGGCGCCGCACGGCAGCACGACCACACCCGAGCCGCCCGCCCAGAACGATTCGGCCGCCAGCTCCTGGTAGTCGCGCAGCGCCCAGCCGTCCTGGGCGAGGTCGATCCGGTGCGCCTCACCGTCGACGTAACCGGCCAGATCCTCGGCGGGCCAGCCGATCTTGAGCAACATCTGTTTGATCCGCCCACGCTCGCTGCCGTGCACAATGACGGTGTCGTCGTCGATGCGGGCACCGAGCATCGGGGTGATCTTCTTGTTGCGCAGCACCTCTTCGAGCACCGCGCGATCCAGGCTGACCAACGTCAGCCCGTGCGCGGGGTGCTTGACCAGCTGCAGGCGCCCGTAGCGCGCCATGGTGTCGACGATGTCGACCAGCAGCGGCTGCGGGACCGCGTAGCGGGAGAAGCTGACCAGCGCATCGACGACCTGCTCGGCGTCATGCCCGGCGGCGCGGGCGTTCCAGAGCGCCAGCGGGGTGATCCGATAGGTGTGGATGTGTTCGGGTGCGCGTTCCAGTTCGGCGAACGGCGCTATCGCGGCGCGCGCGGCGCCGGCGAGTTCGTGATCGGTTTCGAGCAGCACGGTCTTATCGGACTGGACGATCAGCGGGCCCTCGGTGCTCATGCGCGATGCTCCTCGGTCTGCAACGCGCTACGCGCTCGACTACTCATCCCATCCATTATCCAGAGTCGGCCGACACCACGGATGTCACGCGGTGGATCGCGAACTCCCGGACCCGTCCGGCGGCGGGATCGAACGCCGTCAACTGGCCGCCGCGGATGTTGATCGGGGCCACCACCCGCTGGGTGGCCACCCCCGCCGGATCGACGTAACCCATCACCACCGTGGTCTGCTCGACCGCCGCCTGTTGCAACAGTGCGATCAGCACCGCCGGATCCAGCCGCTCGTGCGACCGCGGCGTGGCGGCCACGCTGCGCATCACCGCGACGATTGCGCCGAGGGTCTGGTTCGTCGGCGCCGTCAGCGGCCGGAAGACCCGCCGCCGGCTCAGGGTGGGCACCCTGGCCCCCCGCGCGCGGATGTCCACCACCGCCCCGGAAGCATCCTCGGCGGCCGGGACGAACCCGCCTGCGCGCAGTGCTGCCAGCACGTCGCCGATCTGGGCCTGCGACACCGCGACGGTGGGCGCCAGGATGCGCAGCTCCAGCGGTTCGGCCGCCGGGGTCGCCACGGCCTGGGCCAAGAGCGCCGGGTCCTCACAGCGCACGAATGACGCCGCCATCCCGACCCGCAGCTGGCCGTGCCGTCGTGCCACATCATCGATGAGGTAGGTCAGACCTTGCGGGACAGGCGTTTTCGAGTGCTTCTCGAAAAACGCGTGCAACCCGCCCGCGGTACGACCGGCATCGAGGGCGCGGCGGATGGATGCCTCGCTGATGCGGTAGACCATCGCCGCCCCCGCCGACTCGACGGTCGCGACGACGTCGAGCTGTTCGGCGAGCTCGCGCAACAGCGGGCCGGGCACGACCACGGTCAGGTCGCCCTGCAGCAGGAAATGATCCAGCGGAGCGGGCAGCACCTTGTCCATCGCGGCGACGGTGGCGTCCGCGGCGTCATCGGACTGCTGGGCCAGCGTGGCCCGCGCCGGTGTCGCGATGGCGCCGCGTCCCACCAATCCGACGGCATGGGCCTCGCGCAGCAGATCGGTCACCGGGCCCAGTTGCAGGCGAGCCGCCCAACGGGGGCGCTGCCAGATCATCGCCAGTGCCGCCGACTCCGCATCGACCCCGGCGCCGGCGGGCAATCCGGCCAGCACCGTCAACAGCAGCCGGCGATCAAGGGGGGCCGCCGTCGAATACAGCGCATCGGACAGCACGCCGTAGGGCTTGCCATCGGGGCCGCGCTGGCCGACCAGGCTGGGTCGGGCCGGCAGATTCAACCAGGTCCATGCGATCAGCTGCCAGCGCGCGGCGGTCGAGATCTCGATGAATCGGTCCGCACCGACGGTCGGTGCCCAGTACGGCGAGTTGCCCGCCGCGGGCTCCGGGTCGGGGGTTCCCGGTGCGAGCAGGCCCGCCGCCGCGGACAACTCCAGGATCAGCGCCAGGCGCTGTTCGTCGATACCGGTGAGCTTGGTCAATTTCTTGACATCGCGAACGCCGAGACCGCCGCTGCGCAGCTCCGAGACCGGAGCATCGGACAGTGTCTGGATCACCAGGTCGATCTCGCGCAGCAGGTCGATGGCGGCGCCGGCGGCCACCGAATCCACCTCGGCCTGGGTGGTGGTGTGCACCGCGGGATCGGGTTTGCGCAGACCGGTCGGCCCCGGCAGGTCACCGCGCAACACCTGGCCCACCACCCTCGGCAGGATCACGGTGTCGTCGGTATCGCTGGGGATGCGGTGCAGCAGCCCCTCGGCGAGCAGTCGCTGGGCGGGCCGGTCGGCAGGCGCCCCGGGGATGGCGTCCCGGGTGCGCCCGACCGGGGAGCCCTCGACCAGCCTGGTCAGCAGCTCCCTGCTGGGTTCGTCGAGCGCGTCGATCAGTCGGCGGATTTCGTCGGCGGTCGGCGTGGGCCCGTCGGGCACGGCCTGCCCCGGGTACCAGGGCACGCCCGCGCTCGCCTCGGCGACCACGCGCAGGCTCTCGTCACCCCACACCAGCGCCCGGTCCTGCAGATCCTGGAGGGCTTCCTCCACGTCCGCGCGGTCGGCGCGCGCGCCGATGAATTCGGCGACCGCGTCCCGGGGCACCGCGGCGGCGTCGGCGTGCAACACCAACAGCGTGTCCAGGACGGCCAGGTGCAGGAAGGTCAGTGCATCCGTGGCAGCCTTCACCGACTGGCGGGCCTGCGCCCGCGCGGCCAAGGCCGCGATCGTGCTCGGCGGCGGCGCGGTGAGGTCGGGCCGCAGCTCGAGCAGCCGTACCAGGCGCTCATCGGGCAGGTCTGCCAGCCAGACGCCCAGCGGCACGCTCTTGATTCCCCGGGTCATTGCTGACCAGCGTAAAGCAGCGTCCCGGTCTCGCCACCGCGCGTAGTACCTGCCACAATGTCGGGTGTGGCAGACAAGAAGAACCAATACGTAGACAACGGCTGGCCCGAGGTTGCCGAGGGTGACCACGCGGTCAGCGAGCTCGTCAGCGACCGCACCGGATCATTGTCCCCGTTCGGTGACGTCACCTTCCCGCTGCCGGCCGAGGAACTGCCGTACGTGCACCCGGTCACCGTCGTCAACAAGTAGCGGTGAGCGGCCTTTCGCACCTCGACGAGGCCGGCGCGGCCCACATGGTCGACGTGACGGCCAAGTCCGCCACCAAGCGCATCGCCGTCGCTCGGGGCAGCGTGCGCACCCGGGCCGATGTCATCGAATTGATCGCCACGGGCGGGCTGCCCAAGGGTGATGCGCTGCCCACCGCGCGGGTCGCCGGGATCATGGCGGCCAAACGCACCAGCGATCTCATCCCGCTCTGTCATCAATTGGCGCTGACCGGCGTCGATGTCGAATTCGGCATCGAGGCAACGGAAGTGACCATCACCGCGACCGTCCGCACCACTGACCGCACCGGCGTGGAGATGGAGGCGCTCACGGCGGTCAGCATCGCGGCGCTCACCGTCTACGACATGATCAAGGCCGTCGATCCTGCCGCCCGCATCGACGACGTCCACGTGCTGCGCAAAGAGGGCGGCAAAACGGGCACCTGGACCCCATGAGGACCGCGCGGGTCATCATCGCTTCCACCCGGGCAGCTGCCGGCATCTATGCCGACCGGACCGGCCCGGTGATCGTGGACTGGCTCGGTGAGCGTGGATTCGACGTTCCCGCGCCGATCGTGGTGGCCGACGGCGACGACGTCGAGACCGCACTGCGCCGGGCCGTCGCCGAACGGGTGTCGGTCATCATCACCTCGGGCGGTACCGGTATCTCGCCGACGGACCGCACCGCCGATATCACCGCCGCCGTCGTGGATCATCAGATTCCCGGGCTTGCCGATGCGATCCGCCGCTCGGGACTGCCCGCGGTGCCGACATCGGTGCTGTCCCGCGGCGTCTGCGGGGTCAGCGGGTCGACGCTGATCGTCAACCTGCCCGGATCGTCGGGCGGGGTGAAGGACGGTCTCGGCGTCCTTGCCGATGTGCTGGAGCACGCACTCGATCAACTGGCCGGGGGTGACCATGGGCGCTGACGTCCTGCGGGTCGGACTGTCCGAGGAACCGATCTCACTGACCGAACACGAAAACCTGGTGGCGCACGCCGCAGCGGGCGCGGTGGTCGGGTTCGCCGGCGTCGTCCGCGACCACGACGGCGGGCGCCCGGTCACGCGGCTGGAGTACTCGGCGCACCCGTCGGCCCTGGAGACCCTCGCCGATGTCGTGCACGAGGTCGCGGGGGGCGCAGAGGGCGTGCGTGCCGTGGCCGTGAGTCACCGCATCGGCAATCTGAGCATCGGCGATGCCGCCCTGGTGGTGGCGGTGGCCGCCGATCATCGCGGCGCGGCATTCGCGACGTGCGCGCGGATGGTCGACATCGTCAAGGAGCGGTTGCCGGTCTGGAAGCACCAGCACTTCGGCGACGGCACCGATGAATGGGTCAATTCGGCCTAGGCTCGGCCCGACACCCAGAACCGAAGAAGCCCGCATCCTTTCGGATGCGGGCTTCTCGACGTGCTGTGTCAGGGCAGCGGCGCGGGCGGGACCGGCGTGAGGACCGGTGCGCCGGGGGCCGGCGGCGGCAGCGGAGCGCCGGGCGCGGGCGGAGCCATCGGCACCTGCGGTCCGGGGGCCTCGCCGGCCAGCGAGCGCTGCGTGGTGATCGCGAGCAGGGCGTCGCGGCCGGTGATCTGCTGCTGCTGCACCGCGTTCCAGATCTGGCGCAGGTAGCTGACGTTGGGGCCCTCGTTGGGAAGCGCAGTCGGATTGAGGGTGGTTCCCGGCGGCAGGTTCTCCGGGCTGACCAGGTGCGGCACACCCTCGGCCGGGACGGCTTGATCAGCGGAGACGGGCTGGGCGGCCGGATCCGAGGCGGGCGGTGCGACAGGCGCGCCGGGCACCGGCGCCGGGGCAGGCACGGGTGCCGGGATCACCGGGGCGGGCTCCATCGGCAGCGGGGCCTCCAGCGACCACAGCTGCGGCTGGTTGGGCGCGGACTCGGCGGTATCCCAGTTCGCGGCGTTGACGGCCGGGGCCGGCGGCAGCGGCGCATCCAGTGGCAGGGCGTCGACCGGGGCGCCGGGCAGCGGCACGGCGGGGTCCACCGGAGCCTGCGGGGCAGGAGCGGAGAGTGCGACGGCGTCCACCGGGGCCGGGGCCGGAGGCAGAGGTGCCGGTGCGGGCGGCAGGGGTGCCGGGGCGGCCAGCGGGACGGCGTCTACGGGAGCCGGTGGCAGCGGCGCAGCGGGGTCGATCGGTGCGGGCGGCAGGGGAGCCGGGGCGCCGAGGGCGACGGCGTCCACAGGTGCCGGGGCGGGAGCCGGAGCAGGTGCCGGCGGCAGGGGTGCCGGGGCGGCCAGCGGGACGGCGTCCACAGGTGCCGGGGGCAGCGGAGCGGGCGGGGGCGGCAGCGGGGCCGGCGGCAGGGGAGCGGCAAGCGCATCGACCGGGGCCGGGGGCAGGGGGGCCGGCGGAAGGGGAGCGGGCGGCGGGGGTGGCAGCTGCGGATTCACCAGCGGGTTGTCCAGCGGAGCAGGCTCGGGCAGCACGTTGCGCGGCGTCGGGCCCGACAGGCCACGACCGCAGGTGGGCCAGGCGCCCTTGCCCTGGCTGGCGAGCACCCGTTCGGCGACGGCGATCTGCTCTTCCTTGGTGGCCAGATAGGCGGCCGGGGCGAACTCGCCACCACCGTGACCGGCCCACGTGCTCGGCGAGAACTGCAAGCCACCGTGGTAGCCGTTACCGGTGTTGATCGCCCAGTTACCGCTGGACTCGCAGTTCGCGACGGTGTCCCACTCGGCGTCGGTGGCGGCGCCGGCGTGCCCGGCGAGTGCGATGCTGCCGCCGCCGATCACTGCACCCGTGAAGGCGATTTTCGCGACGCTTATTGACGATGACGTGGGCTTACGGTGCCGTCCACTCATGTAGCTAAAAGGTCCTCTCATCAGCGCCCACGAGGTCAGCTGTCGGGTTCGGGCTGGAGAGGTTGCCCGGCTCTGTCGTCGTGACCAGAGCTTCACCCCAAGGAACCTTGCGGTCCCTGGTCTGCTTGTTCGGCGGACCGGTGGGTCCCCCGCCTCCATCCAATTTGTTGGTGTGTCCCTTGGCTGATGGATGGAGCTCGGCGCAATCAGTCAAGGCGGGCCAACCGATTTGGGTCGAAAGGCTTGGCAAGACGGTAGCCCGTGAACCTTGGAGCGTCATCTCCGGCGACTCTCGGCGTTTCCCGTGCTTAAGAACTATGAGAGGACATTAAAGGCGCAGGGAGCTCGGGCGTTTCCGCAGGTGTTTTCCGGGCGCAAACCGCAGGTATACGGCTGGTGGCCGGTTCGCTATGTGACGCAAATCACGGCTATCCGCCGGCGAAAGGGGGTAACACGTCGAGCGTCTCGGACGTTGAGAGCGGGACGTTTTTATCGCGTACCGCCACTCCGTCGACCAGGTACGAGCAGCGTGCGAGCACTTTCGCCAACTCGGGCCCGCGCCCGGCCAGTTCGTCGATGACGGCGAGCACGGTGGTCCCGCCCGGTAGTCGCAACGTCTCGGTCTCGGCCCCCGCCGCCGCCCGTGCGGCCGCGAAGTACCGGACCTCTATCTCTATCTCTATCTCGCTCACAGCTAGCCCCCGATGGCGCTCATCGGTCGTGCGGGCTGGATGAAGTCGGGATCGTTGATGCCGTGTCCGGCCGCCTTCGCCCACATCGCCGACCGCCAGGCGGTCTCGATGTCGTCGTCGCCGGCGCCGTCGCGCAGCAGCCGGCGCAGGTCGGTCTCCGTCGTCGCGAACAGGCAGTTGCGGATCTGGCCGTCGGCGGTCAGCCGGGTCCGGTCACACGCCCCGCAGAACGACTCCGAGACCGAGGCGATGACGCCGACGGTCCCGGTGCCACCGTCCACCCGCCACAACTGGGCCGGTGCCGAACCCCGCGGGCCGGGGTCGGGCCGCAGGTCGAAGTGTCGGCGCAGGGTGTCAAGGACCGTCTGGCCGTCGACGGTCTTGGCGCGCGACCATTCGTGGCCGGCGTCCAGCGGCATCTGTTCGATCACCCGGAGTTGGTAGCCGTGGTCCAGGCAGAAGCGCAGCAGCGGCACCACGTCATCGAGGCCGGTGCGCGGATCCAGGACCGCATTGACCTTGACCGGTCCCAGGCCGGCGTCGGCGGCCGCCGCCAGACCTTCCAACACGTCATCGAGCCGGTCGCGACGGGTGATCTGGGCGAAATGTTCGGCGTTGACGGTGTCCAGTGAGACGTTCACCCGGTTCAGGCCGGCTTCCTTGAGTCCCTTGGCGCGCCGCTTGAGACCGAGGCCGTTTGTGGTCACGGCGATCTCGGGACGGGGATGTAATGCCGCCGCAGCGGCGATGGTGGCTTCGAGATTGCGGGACACCAGTGGCTCCCCGCCGGTGAACCGGATGCTGGTGATGCCGAGCCGCGTCACGGCGATACACAGCAGTCTGGCCAGTTCGTCGGCGCGCAGCAGCTCGTTGTCCGGCAACCAGTCCAGTCCCTCGGCGGGCATGCAGTAGGTGCAGCGCAGATTGCAGCGGTCGGTCAACGAGACGCGCAGATCGGTGGCGACGCGGCCGAAAGTGTCCACCAACGGTCCGCTGGTGGGCATGCCGGTGGTGTTCGGTCGCGTCGGCACGGGCAGCCCGAGATTGGTCACCGTCACCGCGCGACTCCGGCGAACGGTTCGTCGGTCGGCACGATCTCCTTGCCAAGCGGCATCAGCGAGACCGGGATCAGCTTGAGCGTCGCGATGGCCAGCGGGAGGCCGATGATGGTGATGGCGAAGGCGATTGCGGACAGCACATGACCGATTGCCAGCCAGATCCCGGCGACGATCAACCAGATGACGTTGCCGATCGCCGCGCCGGGCCGCACCCCGGGCTTGTCGACGACCTTGTAGCCGAACGGCCACAGGGCGTAGACGCCGATGCGGAAGGCGGCAAACCCGAACGGGATGGTGACGATCAAGATGAAGCAGATGATCCCGGCGAGGAAGTAGCCGAGTGCCAGCCAGAGCCCGCCGAAGATCAACCAGATGACGTTCAGGATCAGGCGCATGGTCTCCTCCGGGCTGTCCGCCCAGCCTACTTGTTAGGATCAACGCCATTGCGTCCTGCGCAGGCGGGACGCATTAATTGTGTGATCTACCGAGTGAACGGGTGACAGCAGTGCCGACCGGCAAGGTGAAGTGGTACGACTCCGAGAAGGGCTTCGGCTTTCTCTCCCAGGAGGAGGGCGAGGACGTCTACGTGCGCTCCTCGGCGCTGCCCTCGGGTGTCGAGGGGCTCAAGGCCGGCCAGAGGGTCGAGTTCGGCATTGCCGCCGGCCGCCGCGGCCCGCAGGCGCTGCAGGTCAAGCTGATCGATCCGCCGCCGAGCCTGTCGCGTACGCGCCGCGAGGCGGCCACCGTCGAGCGCAAGCACACCCCCGATGAGCTGCACGGCATGATCGGTGACCTGATCACGCTGCTGGAGAGCACGATCCAGCCCGAGCTGCGCAACGGAAAGTACCCCGACCGCAAGGTCGCCCGGCGGGTATCCGAGGTGGTCAAGGCAGTGGCGCGCGAGCTCGACGCCTGAGACCGTAGGCGCCGAGTGTCGGCTCGTGTTCGAGATTTCCGGTCTTTGTCGACATCTTTGCGACGTTCGGTGGGAACACTGGTGTCATGAGCTATGTGAACCCCGAGGGTGAGTTCAGCCGCGACACCAAGTACATCGACACCCGCATCACCGCCGACGGTGCCGACGGTTATCCCGTCGAGCCCGGCCGCTACCGGTTGGTGGTGGCACGGGCGTGCCCATGGGCCAACCGCGCGATCATCGTGCGCCGGCTGCTGGGCCTGGAGGACGCGATGTCCATCGGATTCTGCGGACCCACCCACGACGAGCGCAGCTGGACCTTCGACCTCGATCCCGACGGGGTCGATCCGGTGCTGGGCATCCACTACCTGCGCGATGCCTACAACAAGCGCATCCCGGACTATCCCAAGGGCGTCACGGTGCCCGCCATCGTCGACGTGCCCACCGGGCAGGTGGTCACCAACGACTTCGCCCAGATCACCTTGGACTTCTCCACCGAGTGGACGCAGTATCACCGCGACGGCGCCCCGCAGCTCTATCCCGAACCGCTGCGCGATGAGATCGACGAGGTGGCCCAGCGCATCTACACCGAGGTCAACAACGGGGTCTACCGCTGCGGATTCGCCGGATCCCAGGACGCCTACGACGCCGCCTACGACCGGCTGTTCACCGCGCTGGACTGGCTGACCGAAAGGCTCTCCGCGCAAAGGTATCTGGTCGGCGACACCATCACCGAGGCCGATGTGCGGCTGTTCACCACCCTGGCGCGGTTCGACCCCGTCTACCACGGACACTTCAAGTGCAACCGGTCAAAGCTCTCCGAGATGCCGGTGCTGTGGGCCTATGCGCGTGATCTGTTCCAGACCCCGGGCTTCGGCGACACGACCGACTTCGTGCAGATCAAGCAGCACTACTACATCGTGCACACCGACATCAACCCCACCCGGGTCGTCCCGAAGGGGCCGGAGCTGGCCGGCTGGCTGACACCGCACGGTCGGGAATCCCTGGGCGGCAGGCCATTCGGCGACGGCACGCCGCCCGGGCCCACGCGCGAGGGCGAGCGGGTACCGGCCGGGCACACCGCCGGTCAGTGACCGGGGTAGTCCGACACCGACTCCGGGTACTGCGCGGAGGGCTCCCAGACGGTGCGCACCGACCATTCGGCGTGCGGTAGCGGGAACTCGTTGCCGAACTCGTCACGTACCAGGGTCGGCAGCTGTACCACCACTCCGGTCAGCCTGCCGTACCGCGCGTCGATCGGCGGGATCGTCACCGCCGTCCTGGTATTCGGGCGGAACTCCTGCACGATCGCGGCGTCGGCGCCCTCGTAGGTGCGTGCCAGCCACCAGGGCGCCCTGGCGATCGCAGGCTCGACGGAAAGCTGCAGCGCACTACGCGAGGTGAGGGTGAGCTCGCCCGTCGTCTCCGGGTTCTCGCAATCATCGAGATTTTCCACACTGCAGTAGAAGTACGGTCCGATGCGGACGGTTTCCCCGTGTGAGTAGGCGCTGATCTGCGGGAAGGGGCTGTGCGGCTGCTTGCGCAGCTGCATCACCAACGCGACGGTGCCCGCGGTGGCCAACAGGGCGACGATGGCCAGCGCTGCCAGGCCGCGCTTCATCGGTGGGTCCGGACGGTGGGATCGGGGGAGTTCAGGATGCCGCCTTCGGTTTCGGCCAGGACGGGACGGTTGCCGCCCAATCCCGGGATGAGTGATGCGCCGTTGTAACTGACCAAGGTCTGCGCCAGGCCCAGAATCAGTATCGCGGTGACGGTCGTGAAGCCCGCCCACAGTTCGGTGTAGATGAGAACGCCGGTCGCCCCGCCGAGCACCCAGGCCAGCTGCAACACCGATTCGGAGCGGCCGAATGCGGAGGCCCGCGATTCCTCGGGCAGGTCGTCCTGCAGCGATGCGTCCAGCGATGCCTTCGCGATGGCGCTGGAGCCGGAGGTGATCAGCGTCGCCGCGGCAGCGACCAGCAGGTTGCCGGTGACCGCCGCCGCCAACGCCGCCGCCGTCACGATGATGGCCGCGCGGACCACCAGCAGGGCAGGCCTGCCGAGCTTGAGCCGCGCGGCGGTGAAGTTTCCGGCGAAGTTGCCGATGGCCGCGGCGGCGCCGATGAGGCCGAGGATGCGCAGCTGTTCCCAACCGCCGGCGCCGTGGGCCTTGGCCACGAAGGCCGGATACAGGAACAGGAACCCGACCATCACCTTGATCGTGCAGTTTCCCCAGAGGCTGGTGATGATGTTGCGGCCCAGCGGTTGCCGGGCGGCGCTGCGATCCGGGCGCCTGCGCAGCTGGTCGGTGCCGCCGTGATAGCTCAGTGTGGCGGGCACCTCACCGGTGGTGACCTCCACCCACTTCGGGATGCGCATGGCCAGGACGGCGCCGCCGACGGTCGCGGCGACGAGCACATACAGCGCGCCGGGCAGTTCGAGCATGTTGAACAGATACTCCGAGCCCGCGGCGATACCGCCGCCGATCATCGTCCCGAAGATGAGCCCGAAGGTCGTCAGCCTGGAGTTCACCCGCACCAGGTCGATCGACGGCGGCAGCACGCGCGGTGTCACCGCGCTGCGCAACACACTGAAGGACTTGGACAAGACCATCATTCCGAGCGCGCAGGGGTACAGCACCCAGGACGGGAAGCTGCCCGTCGCGCCGTCGTAGTTGGCGATCAGCACCACGACCAGCACGGTGCGGGCGACGAACGAGCACGCCAGCGCCACCCGGCGGCCGTGCTGGAGTCGGTCTAGGGCCGGGCCGATCAGGGGTGCGATCACCGCGAACGGCGCGATGGTGATCAACAGATACAGCGCGACCTTGCTCTTGCTCTCCCCGGAGGCGGCCGCGAAGAACAGGGTGTTGGCCAGCGCCACCGCCATCGCCGCGTCCACCGCGAAGTTGGCGACCACCGGCCATGTCAGCGCCGTCAGGCCGGATTTGTCGGCGCCGTCGGCGGTGGCGGCGCGGTGCACCAGGCCGTACATCCGCGATCCCATCTCACGGCTGCGCTGGGCGGCGGCGCGGGTGACGGTGATGCGCTCACCGCCGGTGGCGCTGCTGCGCGGCGGCGGATCGGTACGTCCGTGAGTGGTGGTCTGGTCGTCGAGGGGTGGCAGCCACCGGTTGGCGCTGGGTGTCTGCTGCCTGCGTTGCCGAGGTAGGTCGGCGTCGCTGGGATAGTTGGCCATGCCCGGGTGCTCGTCGGCCGACGGCGGCCGCGGCGGGTGGTAGCGGGGATCCCGGGAAGACACGTGCTCGATTGTCCCTCAAGACCTGCGCACCCGTGTGCAGGCCACCGGTGTGGCTCCGACGGGTCGGGTCAGGCAATATGGACGCCGATGGACAGCATGACCGAAGCCGAGAACTCCGCCCCGGACACCGAGGTGTCGCCCGAGCGAGCGCCCGCCCTGGAAGCCTTGCTGATGGGCGCCGTCGGGCCTGCGCGCGAAGCGATCGAGGAGGTCAGCGGGCCCGACTCGATCGGTGAGTACCTCGGCGCGGTGTTCGACGACCAGTCGGCGGCAACCCATCGCTTCCTGGCCGTGCAACCGGGCTATCAGGGTTGGCAGTGGGCCGTGGTGGTCGCCGCCTACCCCGGCGCCGAGCACGTGACGATCAGCGAGGTCGTGTTGGTCCCGGGCCCGACGGCCCTGCTGGCGCCGCAATGGGTGCCCTGGGACGAACGGGTCCAACCCGGTGATCTGAGTCCCGGTGACCTGTTGGCCACCCCGCCCGATGATCCCCGGTTGGTCCCCGGCTACCTGTCCAGCGGCGACCCCGAACTCGACGAGCTGGCCGGCGAGATCGGCCTGGGCCGGCGCCGTGTGCTGAGCCTGGAGGGCCGCCTCGACGCGGCGGAACGTTGGCACGAAGGCGAATTCGGCCCGGCATCGGCGATGGCGCGGGCCACCAAGCGGGTGTGCCGCGACTGTGGTTTCTACGTGCAGTTGTCCGGGTCGTTGGGCACCCTGTTCGGGGTCTGCTGCAACGAGCTGTCCGCCGACGGCCGCGTGGTCGAGAGCACGTACGGCTGCGGCGCGCATTCGGACACCCCGGTCCCCGCCGGGTCCGGCTCGCCGCTGTACGTGCCGTTCGACGACGGCGTCCTCGACCTGACCTGAGCCGGGGCGCTCAGCCGCGTTCGGCGGCGGCCTTGATGCGAGCGAGCGTCTGATTCATGCCGTCGACCAACTCCGCTTCGAAGCTGGGCACACCGCCCATCATGGCGTTGACCAGTACCGTCGACACCTTCTTGACGCCGTTGGGCGCGCGGCGGCTCTCGGTGACCCTGGTGCCGCCGTCGATGGGCTCCAACTCGTAGCTCCATTCGGTCCCGTTCAGGTCCACCCGGAATGCCAGCTTGCGCTCGGGCTCGATCGCGGTGATGGTGCTCGTCGTCGGCCATGCCTGCAGGCCTCGCCGGTTGACGTTGACCGTCTTGGCGCCGACCCGCATGCCGCCGAGCAACTTCATCTTGCGCGTCTGCGGGCTCCATTCGGGCATCCGGCTCAGATCCGATATCAGTGCCCACACCTTTGCCGGCGGCGCGTCGATATCGATCTGGGCTTGTAGCAGCGGGGCTCCCATGTGTGTGCTCCTTGTCAGGTGAGGCCCTGTTGCGCGCCGCGGTCCCCACGACGGGCCGAGCGCCGTTGCAACAGGAAGATCGACGTACCCAGAATGCCGACCCCGAGGCCGGCCACCGTGATCGGCCGCCAGTCGTGCAGGGCAGGGACGGTGAAAGCGAGCAACACCGCGACGAGCCAGCCGATCGCGATCACCACGATCACCGGGACCGGGTCGAGCAACCGCGCCGGGAGGGCGGGGGGTTGCGGTGCGGTGGCGGGGCTGTAGTCGGGCATCGGTTGACAACCTAGCCGATGCCCGCTGGGTATTGTTCGGACCTGTGACAGACGACGTCGACGCCCGGCTGCCGAGCGATCTGTCGTTGGCCGTGATCCGGTTGGCGCGCCAACTACGGTTCCGCCGGCCGGATTCTCCGGTGTCGTTGTCGCAGCTCTCCGCGTTGGCGACGCTGGCCAAGGAGGGTCCGATCACCCCGGGTACGTTGGCCGCTCGTGAGCGGGTCCGGCCGCCGTCGATGACCAGGGTGATCGCGTCCCTTGTCGATCTCGGGTTCGTGGACCGCATCGCACATCCGGATGACCGGCGTCAGGTGCTGGTGTCGGTGTCGCAGGCCGGTATGGAGCTGATCGAAGCCGAACGCCGGGCCAGCCGGGAATGGCTACAGCAGCGGCTCGACGAGCTGACCGCCGATGAGCGCGCCACCCTGTTGGCGGCCGCCGACCTGATGCTCGCCATCGTCGACGAGGGTGCCTGAGCTGGCCGACATCATCGACATCGCGGACCCGGCCGACCCTCGCCTTGACGATTTCCGCGATCTGAACAGTGTGGACCGCCGCCCGGACCTGCCCAGCGGCAAGGGCCTCGTGATCGCCGAGGGTGTGCTGGTGGTGCAGCGCATGATCGCCTCGAGGTTCCGGCCGAGGGCGATGTTGGGCACCGATCGGCGCCTCGGTGAACTGGCAACCGACCTGGACGGTGTGGACGTGCCGTTCTACCGCGCCGACGCCGAGGTGATGGCCGAGGTCATCGGCTTTCACCTCAACCGCGGTGTGCTGGCCGCGGCGCCAAGGCCTGCCGAACTGACCGTCGAGCAGGTGCTCGACGGTGCCAGCACAGTCGCGGTCCTGGAGGGTGTCAACGATCACGAGAACCTCGGTTCGATCTTCCGTAATGCCGCCGGCCTGGGCGTGGACGCGGTGATCTTCGGCACTGGCTGCGCCGACCCGCTGTACCGGCGCGCGGTGCGGGTGTCGATGGGACATGCCCTACTGGTGCCCTACGCATGGGCGCCGGCCTGGCCCGCGGAGCTGGAAACGCTGCGCGACAACGGGTTCCGGGTGCTGGCGATGACGCCGAACCCGGCCGCCCCGACCCTGGCCTCGGCAATGGCGGAACTCGGTGACGCGAAGATCGCGATGATGGTCGGGGCCGAGGGGCCGGGGCTGAAGGAACACACGATGCGGGCCGCTGATGTCAGGGTGCGTATCCCGATGTCACGGGGTACCGACTCGCTCAACGTGGCCACCGCCGCGGCGCTGGCGTTCTATGAGCGCGCTAGGTTGCAGTCATGAGCGACGCTTGCGGAGCGAATCGATGGGTATGAGCGAGACGACCCCCTGGGGTACCGGGCTGACCGTGGCGGCGTTCGTCGCCGGTGTGGTCGGCACGGCCATCGTGGTGCTCGGTCTGGGTCTGCTGCGCATCCACCCGTTGCTGGCTCTGGGTCTCAACCTGGTGGCCGTCGGCGGGCTTGCCCCGACCGTCTGGGGATGGCGCCGGATTCCGGTGCGGCGCTGGTTTGTTCTCGGCTCCGCGGTCGGGGTCTCCGTGGGGTGGGTTGTGCTGTTGGCGATCGCCCTGTCCCAGTAGCGAATCCGTCAGGCCAACATCTGCAGCGCGGGCGGCAACGGCCCCAGATGCAGCACCCCGAGCCGCTGGGTGGCCCTGGTGAGCGCCACGTAGAGTTCGGCCGCACCGCGTGGTCCGTCGGCCAGAATTCGCTCGGGTGCCACCACCAGAACGGCATCGAATTCCAGTCCCTTGGTGTGCGCGGCGGTCACCGTGCCGGGCATGCCGGGCGGGCCGATCACCACGCTGGTGCCCTCCCGCGTCGCCTCGTCTTCTGTGAAAGCCGCTATCGCCGCGGCAATTTCATCCTCGGGCACCTGCTTGGCCCACGGTTGGACGCCGCACGAGCGCACCGACTCGGGGGGTTGCACGGTCGGCGCGAACTCGGCGAGCACCGCGGCGGCGACGGCCATGATCTCGGCAGGGGTGCGGTAGTTGACCGTCAACGGCCGGTACACCCAGCGGTCCGCCGCGTAGGGCTTGAGCATGTCGGCCCACGAGGTGGCCCCCGCCGCGCTGCGGCGCTGAGCCAGGTCGCCGACGATTGTGAACGACCGACTCGGGCAGCGGCGCATCAGCACCCGCCAGTCCATCTCGGAAAGCTCTTGCGCCTCATCGACCACGACGTGCCGGTAGGTCCACTCGCGGTCGGCTGCGGCCCGTTCGGCGAGATCGCGGGTGTCGCGTTCGGTGAACCGGTCGGCCAGTTCCTCGGCGTCGATCAGGTCCGCTGCGATCAGGTGGTCCTCGTCGTCCATCAGGTCCTCGCGGGCCACCATCAGGTCCAGCACACCGGCGGCATAGGCCTGCTCCTCCTGGCGTTCCCGTTCGGCGGCCTTGTCGACCTTGATACCGCCCAGCAGGTCAACCAGTTCATCGAGCAGCGGCACATCGGCGACCGTCCACGCGGCACCGTCGGCGCGGTAGAGCGCATGGTCGGCACCGGCGGCGGTGAGCCGCTGCGGGGACTCGTAGAGGCCGGACAGCAGTGCCTGCGGGGTCAGCTCGGGCCACAACTGGTTCAACGCCCTGGCCAGACCCTCATGGTCGTCGAGTTCGTCGAGCAGCTCGGAGCGCAGATGCTCCCAGGCCTGCTTGTCCTCGCGGCTCAGCCAGCCCTTGCCGATCCGCGCGATCGCGCGCTCGGTGAGGACCCATGTGATGACGTCGACGAACGTGGTGCGGGCATCGTTGTGCGGTAGCCCCGTCTCGCGCGCCTCCTGGATGGCCCACTCCGCGGTCTCGGCGTTGATGGCCACGGTGACATCGGCCAGCTTGATCTCCAGTGGCTCCTCGGGGGTGCGTTGCCGGTCGGCGATCGCGGCTTTGAGGATGTCCAGCATTCCCAGCGAACCCTTGATACGGGCGGCCTCGGGACTGTCCTCGGCGGTGGTGCGGATACCGGGGAACAGCTCTCCGGTGGTCAGGAACACCACGTTGGTCTCGCCGAGGGAGGGCAGCACCCGACCGACATGGTTGAGGAACGCCGGGCTCGGACCGATGACCAGGACGCCGTGGCGCTCCATCCGTTCCCGTTGGGTGTAGAGCAGGTAGGCGACGCGGTGGAGCGCGACGACGGTCTTGCCGGTGCCCGGCCCGCCCTCGATGACCAAGACGCCGGCATGATCCAGCCGGATGATCTCGTCCTGCTCGGCCTGGATGGTGGCGACGATGTCGCTCATGCCCTCGGCGCGCGGTGCGTTGACCGCGGCCAGCAGCGCGGCATCGCTGGATGCTTCCAGTGCGCCGTCGGCCCCGGGCCTGCCAAGCACTTCGTCGGTGAAGTCGAGCACGTCGCGTCCCCTGGTGTGGAACTGGCGACGCCGTCGCATGCCCTCGGGGTTGGCGGCGGTCGCAACGTAGAAGGCGCGGGCCGCGGGTGCGCGCCAGTCCAACAGCAGCGGTTCGTAGTCGTTCTGGTTGTCGAACAATCCGATACGGCCGATGTAGGACCGCTCACCCTCGACGCTCTCCAGTTGGCCGAAGCACAGCCCGCTGTCGGCCACGTCGAGGCGGCTGACCTCACCGGCCAGCGCGCGCACGTCGGCGTCACGCTGCACCAGCGTCGCACCGTCCTGCTTGTCGATATCGCCCCGCAGTGCGGCGCGGTAGCGCTCGTCGGCGCGTGCGCGCTCGTTGTCCAGGCGTGTGTAGAGAGCGGCGACGTACTCGCGCTCGGCGAGCAGTTCCGCTTCGTAATCGTGGGAAGTCATGTGCCCCTTGTTAATTCGAATAGTCGGCCCCGGTGGTCTCTGTCATGCGTCGAGCAGCATCGCCGCGGCGGTGCTTGCCCCGTCGGTGGCGATGGTGGGGGCGAGGGCGCTCGCGCGGGTGCGTATCTCGGGCTGCAGGACCAGCCTAAGCGCTTCGGCGAGTGTGTTCACCGTCGGCGCAGGTCCGTCGTGGGCGACGCCGATACCGAGCGCGGCGACGCGACGGGCGAAGTACGGTTGGTCGACGATCTGCGGCACCACCACCTGCGGGACACCGGCCGCCGCGGCCGTGGTGGTGGTCCCCGCCCCGCCGTGATGGATGACGGCGGCCATGCGCGGGAACAGGGCCTGCTGGTTGACCTCGCCGAGCACGAAGCAGTCCTCGGCGGTGCTCGTCAGGCCCGCCCAGCCGCTACCGAGCACGATGCGGTGGCCATGGCTGCGGATGGCCTCGATGGCTGTGCGGGCGGCATCCTGGGGCGCGGTGACGCTGCCGAATCCGGCATAGACCGGTGGCGGGCCCGCAGTCAGGAAGTCGTCGAGGTCGGCCGGCAGCGGGCGCCGGTCCGCGGTGATCCAGGCGCCGGTTTGGATCGGGGTGATGTTCGGCGCCGGTGGCCATGGACTGATCACCGGGTCGACGGCCAACCACGGGCTGTCGGTGAACGTGTGGTCGCGGACGTCGGTGACGGGATCGAGGCCGGCTCTCGCGCGGTGCTCGTTGAGTGCCGGTCCGTAGAGGGCCTGGACCTTCTCGGCATCCAGTTCCCACAGTCGTGCGCTATCGGTCAGGCCCGCCGGGAACGGCTTACCCGGCCGCGGCAACGGACGGTGATGCGGTGAGGGCAGCACGTGCGGGGTCAACACGGCGCAGACGTACGGAATTCCGGCCAGCTCGGCCACCGAGCGCATGCCTGCCGGCATCAGGCCGGTCCCGACGATGGCGTCGCACCGCTGCGCGGTCTGCAGCGTGCCGAACTGGGTGGCGACCAGTTCGGTGGCGAGGGCCGGGGCGTCTTTGTGGGTGGCCTTGCGGACGTGCACCAATTCGTGCACCGACGGGCCGGTGGGCACATGCTCCATGCCGTTGGCGGCGAGCAGATCCGCGAAGTCCGGCGGTGCGCAGAAGACGGCCTCGGCCCCCCGGTCGCGCAGCGCGATGGCCAACGCAAGCAGCGGTTCGATATCCCCCCGCGATCCGAATGTGTAGAGCAAAACTCGCACTGTTCCCCCTGAATCTCGTTCGAGGACAGTGATTCTGCGGCATACCCCGGGCCTTGCCGCAAGCCCGGGGGTGCGCTATAAAGTGAGAGTGGGAAGGCGTGATGCCTTCCCTTTTTTGATGTGATGTGGATTAGCGTTACAGCTCGGCAGCGAGTTTCCCCAGTGCGACACTGCCTGTTCGTAATTTCTCGGCGACAGCAATGGGGTCGGCATCCCGCAACTCGAGGATGTTCGACGTGAGCGCCAGGGTCGCAAATCCATGTGACATAGACCATCCGGCGAGAGCCAGAGCAGACACCTCCTCTTCGCCGGCTTGTTCGCCGAGGCTGGCGCGCGCGGTGCCATGCAGCACTTCGAACGCCGCCCCCTTTGCGTCCAACAGACTGGGATCGTCGCCGCGGTACAGGTATGGGCGAAACATCACTTCGAAGTAGCCGGGATGGGTAAGCGCGAAAGTGACGTACGCCTGGCCGCCGCGGAGGAAGTCGTCGACTCCATTCGCAGATGACCGGAGCATGTCTGCCTGCAGGCGGAATCCTTCCGTAGCCACGGCGGTGAACACACCTGTCTTGTCTCCGAAGCGGTAGGCGATCGCTGCGTGCGAGACGCCTGCGCGCCGAGCGATGCGACGCATGCTCACCCCGGCGACGCCGGCTGTCTGTACTTCTTCCACCGCGCCGTCGATCACTGCACGTTCGAGATCGCCGTGGTGGTAGGGCCGCGAGGTGTTTGCCATGGGCACGTACCCTACCGGCGAACTGACCATTGATAAGTTCGCGTCGAGGGAGCATAGTCTCGGCAGGTGGCTATCTTACCAACGGTAAAATTCCGAGATGGGGTGGACAATGACGGGTTGGAACGCGCCGCGTTTAGCGCACTGGGCGGGGGTCGTCGGGTTCGCCTTTCCGGCACTAACACTCACGACGTACCCGATCTGGATGTTTCCTGGGACACAGATTGCCGGGGACCAGTTGGCGCGATGGTTGGCTGACAACCACGGTCGATTGACGTTGACGATGCTGCTCAACACCGTGGGCGTTACGACATGGCTGGTTTTCGGTGCCGCCCTCTACGCGGTCCTTCGGGACAGGCTGCCCGAGCGGTCGCTATTGCCGACGTGCTTCGCGGTGAGCTTCGGCGGATGCGTCGTCCTATTGCTGAGTGGATTCACGGCATTCAACCTGCTGTTGTACCGGAATCGCAGCGGCGAGATGTCGATCATGCTGTACGACTTGACCTTCGGCCTGCTCGCGATGTCGGGCATGCCAACCGTTGTAGCCCTTGGCTCGTATGCGGCCGCTGTGTATGCGTACCGTGTAATGCCGCGTTACACGGCCCATCTTGCATTGGCTGGTGCCGTGATTCACCCCCTTCTGCTGGCGACGTTCATCGTTCGGGAGGGACCGCTTTCGCTCGAGGGTGTTTCCATCACTGCGATGCCGGCCCTCTTGTTCGCCTGGATTCTCGGCACCGCAACTGCGATGCCCCGTCGTGTCACACCCCCTCGGTAATATCGCAAGTATGTTCGAACGGTGGGAACTGTCGGAGCTGAGCGATGAGGCGCTCATCGACGCAGTTGCGGCCGCCACCCGGGAGGAGTCCGCCGCCGCCGCTCGCCGGCTGGCCTTCATCGCCGAGGCCACCTCGCGCTGGTGCGATGACGAGGACGACGCTTCGGCACTGAAGTTGATCGACGGCTGGGCCCAAGCCAAAGCCCAGATCGGCGCGGCGTGCAACCTGGGGCCGCATGCCGCGAACACGCAGATGCGTATCGGAGTCGCCCTGCGCGAACGGCTCCCGCGGACCGCCGCCGTGTTCGGTACCGGGGCGATATCGGCCAAGGTGATCAACGCGATCACCTGGCGTACTCACCTGGTCACTGACCCTGGCGCGTTGGCCTCGATCGATGCCGGCATCGCCGAGAATGCCCACGGGTTCGGCATGTTGTCAGAGAACGCGCTGACCGCGGCCGTCGACTTCTGGGTCCACAAGTACGATCCGCTGGCGGTCATCCGGTCGAAGGCTGCGGCCAAGGACCGCTACCTCGAATTCGGTGACCGCGATGACCCCGACGGTGTCGTGTCCTTCTGGGGCCGGATGCGCACCACGGACGCGAAGATCACCGACGCTCGCGCCGATGAGTTGGCCGACGGTGTCTGCGCCCACGATCCCCGCACGAAACGGGAGCGCCGCGTCGACGCCATCGCCGCGCTGGCAGCCGGCGCCGACCAACTCACCTGCCTGTGCGGTGACAGCAGTTGCGTGGGTTCGGGCAAAGACCCGCGCTCCAGCGCCGTCAACATCTACGTGCTCATCGGTCAGAATCCGGACGCCGGTGACGGTGCCGAGCCCGCGACGGGCCCTGGGCCGAAGGGCGGACCAGGGTCGGGGCCGGTGGAACCCGATGGCGGGCCGGGCGACGCATCCGGTGAGGGTCAGTCAGCTGAGAAGCCGGCCGCGGCTGCGGAACCCGCGCCCCCGGCCGCACCTGCCGCGCAGTACACCCCGCCCGGCGCCGGAGCGGGCATCTCCCTGGACGGCGCCATCATCCCCGCCCACCTACTCACCGAACTCATCAACACCGGAGCGAAAGTCCGGCCCCTGACTAACGTGGCCGGGTTGGGCTCCGAAACCCGATACCGTCCGTCGGCCAAGCTCTCGGCATACGTCCGTATGACGGCCATGACCTGTGCCTTCCCCGGCTGCGGGCGCCCCGCGCACAAAGCTGACATCGACCACCTCACCCCGTGGCCCGCCGGCGCCACTCACCCCGGCAACCTGCGCCCGTACTGCCGCGAGCACCACCTCGTCAAGACACTGAACACCGGCTGGACCCCCACCGCCCACCCCGACGGATCGACCACCTGGACGGCACCCACCGGCCATGCGTACACCACCAGGCCGTTGGCCGCAATTCTGTTTCCTCACAACACCATTCGCGCCGACGTACCGAGAACACGACGCATCAGCCTCGTCGACCAGCACGACCGCGAACCTATCCTGCCCACGCGACAGCGCACCCGAAAACAGGACCGTGAATACCGCGTCAATGCCGAACGGGCTCGCAACGCGTTACAGATCGCGCTCGACGGCGACCCGCCGTTCTAGCGAAAGCTCAGCGCTGGGTCCCGGACCGCACGCCCAGCAGCACGTCTTCCCACGCAGGGACGGACGGCTTCGCCTTGCGGGTACGACGCGGCTTGGGGGCCGCGGGCTCGGGCTCGGCCGCCGCGACGGTGTCCTCGGAAGTCTGCGCCACCGCGGGCTCGGGCTGCGCCACCGGCGGGGCAGTCGGCGCCGCAACGGGAGGAAGTGGAGCGGGCGGGGCGACCGGCGGCGCGACGGCGGCCGGCGCGGGCACCGGCGGCGTGACAGGTCCCGGCACCGGTGCGGCAGCGGGGGACTCGAAGTCCAGCTGCGCGACTGCGGCCACCGGCCGCAACGGGCGGGGTGCGAAGTTCGGATCGATCAGCTCGGAGGCGCTGTCGTCGAAGGCCACCACGGTGCCCCCGTGTGATCCGGGAGTGAAGCGGAAATGTGCCTGCAGGTCCGACCTGCCTGCTTTCCAAGACAGCTGAACGGTCCAGCGGCCGTCCTCGTTGCGCCAGGCATCCCAGTTCGTCGCGTTCGGATCCAGGCCCCGGTTGATCATCGCGGTGGTGACGGTCTCCAGCAGGGTCAGTACCGACGGTCCGTCGGCCAGCACCGGATGTGCGGCGGTGGCGAGCTCGGCCGCGCGCGCCCGCTCCAGCAGGACCGGGTTGGCGAAGCGGCGGATCCGGTCGATGTCCTCACCGGCGATCGCGGCGACCTGCTCCACGGATGCACCCGCGCGGATCCTGGACTGGATCTCTTTGGGTCGCAAGCCTTGGGTCACCTCGACCTCGATCTCGGTTTGATTTGAGGTCGCCTTGTCGCCGCGCACGGCAGCGCGCAGGCGATTGTCGACACGGATGGCGAAGTTGTCACCGGAGTCGGGAGCCTCGCAGATGATTCGTTTGCCGTCCACATCGAGTCCGACGACCTTGAGTTCCCGCATAGTGACCTCCTTCGCGCACCCTACGTTGTTATCCGTCCGTTACCGCGCAGACACGCTGAGGTCGGCAGCCTCAGAGGTTGGCGACCACCCAGTCGACGCACTGGGTCAGGGCGCTGATGTCCTCGGGGTCGACGGCGGGGAACATCGCGATGCGCAGCTGGTTGCGGCCGAGTTTGCGGTAGGGCTCGGTATCGACGATGCCGTTGGCGCGCAGCACCTTGGCCACCGCCGCGGCGTCCACGTCATCGTTGAAGTCGATGGTGCCCACGACCTGCGAGCGCAGCGCCGGGTCGGCGACGAACGGGGTCGCGAACTCCGAGGACTCGGCCCATGAATACAGCCGCTGCGACGAGTCGGCGGTCCGCTTGACCGCCCAGTCCAGGCCGCCGTTGCCGTTGAGCCAGTCCAGTTGTTCGGCCATCAGGATCAACGTGCCCACGGCCGGGGTGTTGTAGGTCTGGTTCTTCAGGCTGTTCTCGACCGCGATCGGCAGGGACAGGAAGTCCGGCACCCAGCGTCCGCTCGCGGCGATCGCGTCGATGCGGGCCAGCGCCGCGGGCGAGAGCACCGCAAGCCACAGACCGCCGTCACCGGCGAAGTTCTTCTGCGGCGCGAAGTAGTAGGCGTCGGTATCGGTGATGTCGACGGGCAGGCCACCGGCGGCCGAGGTGGCATCGATGAGCACCAGCGCGTCACCCGCGGGGCGCTGCACCGGCACCGCGACACCGGTCGAGGTCTCGTTGTGCGCCCAGGCCACCACGTCCACCGACGGATCCGAGGTCGGCTCCGGCGCGGTGCCCGGGTCGGTCTTGACGATGATCGGGTCGCCGACGAACGGGTTCTTGGCCACGCACGATGCGAACTTCGCGCTGAACTCGCCGTAGGTCAGGTGCAGCGAGCGCTTGTCGACCAGGCCGAACGCCGCAGCGTCCCAGAACGCCGTCGAACCGCCGTTGCCGAGGATGACCTCGTATCCGTCGGGCACGGAGAACAGCTCGCGCAGTCCGTCACGGACGCGACCGACCAGATTCTTGATCGGCGCCTGCCGGTGCGAGGTGCCGAACAGGTCGCCCGCCGCGGCCAGGGCGGCCAGCTGCTCGGGCCGCACCTTCGACGGTCCACAGCCGAACCGCCCATCGTTCGGCTTGATATCGGCGGGGATCGTCAGTTCGGCCATACCGCCAAGATTATCGGTCCGGGCACATGGTTTTTACCGCTGGGTCAGCCTTGGGCCTGGGGCACCACGTAGGTCGGCTGGTACGGGTTCTGCCCGTGCTCGATCGCCAGCGCCCGCAGATACGCCTCGACATTCGGATAGCCGGCGATCTCGGCCTGTTTCTGCAGGGCGACCTGGCGGGCGAGTTCGGTCTGGGCCTGGGCGGCGGCCCGGTCGGCTTCAGCCTTGGCGCGCGCGGCGTTCGCATCGGCGACGCCTTTGGCCTCGGCGGCGCGGGCGTCGGCGATGGCCTTCTGTTCGGCGATGATCGCGTCCTTGAGGCCCTGGTCCACGGGGTCCGGTTTCATGACGGTCACCTGGAAGTTGGTGAAGAACTCCCGGCCGTCGGTGCGGGCTTTGGAGGCCCCGGGCAGCGCGTCGCGTAGTGCGTTCTGGAATTCGATGCGCACCTTCTCGTCATTCCAGATTTCGCGCCAGGTGTATTTCTGGGCAACGCTGATCAGCACCTGTTCGGCGGGTTGCCCGATCACGTAGCGCAGCAGGTTCACCCAGCCGGTGGTGACCAGGCCGTCATCGTCCAGCCAGCCCTGGTACTTGGTGCCGAAATCGCGGTGGAAGTCCATCAGCATGTCGCAGTCGCTGGTCAGGTCGAAGGTGATGACGACGGGAACCCGAAGCTCGGCCGGCGCGGTGGCGTTGGAGACCACGATCGTGGGATCGGCTTCGGAATCGGGGCTGCCGGTGGCGTCCCAGCTGATCTGTCGGGATGGATATCGGTAGGCCTTGAAACCACCCGGCGGGTTGAACGCCGAGGTTTCCGGTTCGATACACCCGTCCACCTTCGGATCTGCGGGGATCAGCCAGTAGTCGTCGACCTTCACCGCGGTTTGTCCGGGCCCGATCTGGGTGGCGCACGAGGACAGGACGATCGCGCCGATGACGACGAAGACCGCGGCGACGCCGACGAGGAGGAACTTCTTCTTCTTCTCGCTGGAGCCAGACGTCGTCCCGGCGGTGATGTCGACGCGCTTGCGTGTACTCATGAGCTTCCCCGTCCGCCGAGAGTGACGGGCGAATCTTAGCTACGGAGATGTCACTTTTGCCGCCCAACTACCCCAAGAAAGTGACGGCGGTCACATGTGACCCAGGTAACCCGGCTGCCCCACAGCTGATCAAAGCCCCTGTTTATTTAGTGGGACCGCGGGTACTGTCCCTAGACATCGAGCGATCGAATGTAAACCCCCGGGCGATTCGAGCCGGGCAAGGCAAGGAGGCCTCGACATGGCGGTCAAAGAAGCCAGGACACGCGTGATCCAGCGGTGGCGCAAGAACATGGATGTCCGGGATGACACCGAGTACGTCGAGATGTTGCAGACCCTCTCCGAGGGCTCCGTCCGCCGCAGCTTCAACCCGTTCAACGACATCGAGTGGGATTCGCCGGAATTCGCCGTGATCCCGAACGACGAGCGCTGGATCCTGCCCGCCACCGACCCGATCGGCGGCCACCCGTGGTACCAGGCTCAGCCCGTCGATCGGCAGATAGAGATCGGCATGTGGCGCCAGGCCAATGTGGCCAAGGTCGGTCTGCACTTCGAGAACATCCTCATCCGCGGCCTCATGGAGTACTCGTTCTGGGTGCCCAACGGCTCACCGGAATACCGCTACTGCCTGCACGAGTCGGTCGAAGAGTGCAACCACACCCTGATGTTCCAGGAGATGGTGAACCGGATGGGCGTGGACGTCCCCGGTATGCCCAAGCTGCTGAAGTGGCTGCAGCCGATCATCCCGCTGGCCGCCGGCCCGTTCCCCATCCCGTTCTTCTTCGGCGTTCTCGCCGGCGAGGAACCCATCGACCACACCCAGAAGAACGTGCTGCGCGAGGGTAAGTCCCTGCATCCGATCATGGAGCGTGTCATGGCGATTCACGTCGCCGAGGAGGCGCGGCACATCTCCTTCGCGCACCAGTACCTGCACAAGCGGGTGCCGACGCTGCGCCGCAAGCAGCGCTGGATGCTGTCGATCTTCGTCCCGCTCACCATGCGCATCCTGTGTTCGGCGATCGTGGTGCCGCCGCGTGAATTCTGGAAGGAATTCGACATTCCGCGCTCGGTGCGCAAGGAGATCTTCTTCTCGGCGCCCGAATCCCGGATGTTCCTGCGCAACATGTTCTCCGACGTGCGCATGCTGTGCCATGACACAGGTCTGATGAACCCGATCGCGAAGCTGATCTGGAAGCTCTGCAAGATCGACGGACCGCCGGCCCGTTACCGCAGTGAACCTGCGCGCGAGCACCTGGTCAGCGTGGCCTAGCGTCGGTCATGCCGCACGTCGTCACCCAGTCGTGTTGCAGCGACGGGTCCTGTGTCTATGCGTGCCCGGTCAACTGCATCCATCCCTCACCGGATGAGCCGGGCTTCGCGACCGCGGAAATGCTCTACATCGACCCGCTGGCCTGTGTCGACTGTGGCGCCTGTGTCAGCGCGTGTCCGGTAGGGGCGATCTCGCCGGATACCAAGCTGACCGACAACCAGCTGCCGTTCATCGAGCTGAACGCGGCGTTCTATCCAAAACGGGAAGGTCGGATTCCGCCGACCTCGAAACTGGCCCCGGTGATCGAGGCGCCACGGATCGAACCGCGCAAGGGTCCGCTGACGGTGGCAATCGTCGGGTCCGGGCCGGCTGCCATGTACGCGGCCGACGAGCTGCTCACCCAGCGAGGGGTCCGGGTGAACATGTTCGAAAAGCTGCCGACGCCCTACGGCCTGGTTCGGGCCGGAGTCGCGCCGGACCATCAGAGCACCAAGCGGGTCACCAAGCTCTTCGACCGGATGGCCGAGCAGAACGGCCTGACTCTCTATCTCAATGTCGAGGTGGGCAAGCATATTTCGCATGCCGATCTGCTCGAGCACCATCACGCCGTGCTCTATGCCGTGGGCGCGCCCAATGATCGTCGACTCGATATCGAGGGGATGAACCTGCCGGGAACCGGTACCGCCACCGAGGTGGTGGCGTGGTTCAACGGCCATCCCGACTTCACCGATCTGGCGGTGGACCTCAGCGGTGAGCGAGTTGTCATCATCGGCAACGGCAACGTCGCACTCGACGTCGCCCGCATCCTGACCTCCGACCCGGATCAGTTGGCACGCACCGATATCGCCGATCACGCGCTGCGCGCCCTGCGGTCTTCCCGCGTCCAGGAAGTGGTGATCGCGGCCAGGCGGGGTCCGCAGTTCTCGGCTTTCACCCTGCCCGAACTCATCGGCCTGACCACCACCTGCGATGTGGTGCTGGATGCGGCCGACCACCAACAGGTGATCGCGGACCTGGCCGGCGTGACCGATCCCCTGACCAGGAACAAGCTGGAGATTCTCACCAAACTCGGGGACGCGTCGGCGCCGATCACGCGGCCGCGAATCAGGTTGGCCTACAACGTGACACCGCATCGCGTACTCGGCGATCAGCGAGTCACCGGTATCGAGTTCACCGGATCCGGTGCCGGTGTGCTCGAGGCCGCCATGGTGCTCACCTCGATCGGATACCGCGGCAAAGCGATCGCGGATCTGCCATTCGACGAGCGGGCGGGCGTCGTGCCCAACGACGGTGGCCGGGTGGTCGATTCGCCGGGGACCTATGTGGCCGGCTGGATCAAGCGCGGCCCTACGGGCTTCATCGGCACCAACAAGTCGTGTGCGGCCGAGACCGTGCGCCGGCTGGTCGAAGACTACAACCGAGGACGGCTCGGCGACCCGGATCACAGGCCGGCGGCGCTGGACAAGCTCGTCCGAGGCCGCCAGCCCGCGGTCGTTGACGCCGCGGGCTGGCGTGCCATCGACGCGGCCGAGATCGCGCGGGGTGGCGGGGTTCGGCCGCGGGGCAAGTTCACCCAGGTCCCCGACATGCTCGCCGCGGCGGCCACCGCGCCGCGTCCGCCCTTGGGGAAGCGACTTCTCGCGGGGCTGCGGCACTGAGGACCGGCCAAAACGCGGTCACCGACGGTGTCGAGCGTGTATACGGAAATGCATGCGTTGTGGTCGGGTGGCTGGATTGGCAATGGCGGTCGGTATTTGGACCGCCTTCGGAACGGGTTCACCGGGTTTGGCGTTGGCCGATTCGCCCGCCGCGGACTCCCGCGAGTCCCCGAGTTCCCAGGACGCGCCGGACGACCGGGAGTCGGTGAAGCCGGACGCCGGTGACGACACGGCCGACGGTGCGCGGCCCCAGATCGGTGCAGCGGAAGAGGACGCGCCCGAGGACGAGACAGTCGAGAAGGACGCACCCGAGCAAGAGGCAGTCGAGGAAGACGCGCCCGAGGAACTCGACACCGAAGAGCCGGTGACCGAGGTCAACGAGGCCGACCCCGTAGGGGAAGCCGAAGGACCCGACGCGCCGCCGAACGACGCACCGCTGCAGCGTCCATCGGACGGACATGCCACCCGCAACGCCTTCGAGACGCGCGATACCCAGACCACCCAGAAGGCACCCGACCCCGCCGACACGCGCCAGGACTCACGCTCTCTGTCGGTCTCCGCCGAACGGTCGAGCGCGACCGCGCCGCTTCCCGAGGTTGCCGCGTCATCGGCCGCCGCGCTGTCCACCAACGCGCTGTCCGCCAACGCGCTGTCCGCCAACGCTCTGTCCACCAACGCAGCGACCACGGCATGGACGCCCACGCTGCCCAACCCGGTGACAGCTATCGGCTACGTGGTCAATGTGATCCGCAGCTTCGTGGGTGCGGTGTTGGCGCCTTTCGCCGCGGGCCTGCCTGCCGGTCCGACCAGTCCGCCGTCGCTGTGGGCGGTGCTGGCCTTCGTCCGGCGCGAGTTCTTCAACTCCGGTCCCCGCATCGACTACTCCGGCGAGACCACCCAGACCAGCACGGGCCTGGTCACCGGCAACGTCGGCGCATCCGATCCCGACGGTGACGCCCTCACCTACACGGTGGTGGGACGGCCGGCCAACGGTGGTTCGGTCGTGATCGACAAGAACACCGGTGCCTTCATCTACCGGCCGATGAATGCGATGGCCGCCGTCGGCGGCACCGACAGTTTCACCGTGGTGGTGTCCGACGAGCACTCGGGCGTGCACTGGCACGGCCCACTCGGATTCCTCCAGCACATACCGATCATCGGGCAGTTGCTGAACCCCGGCGGCGGTCATGCGGTGGCCAAGACGATCACGGTCACCGTCACACCGGTCTCCGGGATCGACCTGTCCTTCCCCGACGACTTCCATTGGGGCGTGGCGCACGCCGGATTCCAGGCCGAGGGCGGTCCCGGTTCTCCGATCGATCCGAACTCGGATTGGTACGCGTGGGTGCACGACCCCCTCAACCAAGCCCTCGGGCTGACCAAGGGACTGCCGGAGAACGGGCCGGGCACCTATGTGTCCTATGAGTCCGATGCCGAGCTGGCTCGAAACGAGTTGGGGATGAACACCTTCCGGATGTCCATCGAATGGAGCCGGATCTTCCCGAACTCGA
Organism: Arthrobacter sp. SLBN-53; assembly: GCF_006715585.1. Lineage (NCBI taxonomy): Bacteria > Bacillati > Actinomycetota > Actinomycetes > Micrococcales > Micrococcaceae > Arthrobacter > Arthrobacter sp. SLBN-53. The sequence continues at coordinate 1,929,819 of NZ_VFNN01000001.1, read as the reverse complement.
CAGCCGCCATCGATATCGGCGACGAAGGCGGTGGGGTCAGCCTTGCCGATCTGCAGGCACTCGATGCGTTGGCCAATCAGGAAGAGGTCGCCCACTACCGGGCTGTGTTCGCGGCGCTGCGTGCGCACGGACTGGAACCGTTGGTGACCGTCAACCACTTCACGTTGCCGATCTGGATACACGATCCGGTCGCGGCCCGTCCGCTGGCCCAGTTGGGTCTGCCCGTCGAGCGCGCCGGGTGGCTGTCCGCGCAGACCCCGGTCGAGTTCGAGAAGTACGCCGCCTATCTGGCATGGACTTTCGGAGATCAGGTAGACAACTGGGTCACCATCAACGAGCCGGTCCCACCGGTGATGACGCAGTTCCTGTCCATCCCGGGCATCGTCCCGGCGTGGCCGCCCGGGGTGATTCGTCCCGACCTCGCCGTGTATTTCCTGGTCAACGAGGCCCGCGGCCATGTGGCGGCTTATGACGCCATCCACAAGTACGACGCGACGGCGTTCGTCGGTTTCGCCAACAACATGGTTCCGGCCCGCCCGTCGGATCCGGTGAACCCACAGGATGTGGCCGCCGCCGACGCCTGGAACCGGGTCTTCAACGAATGGTTCCCCAATGCGGTCATCGACGGCTGGGTCGACCTGAACTTCGACGGGCACAAGGACGCCGACGAGGTGCGGCCCGGCTTCGCCGACAAGGTCGACTTCATGGGCGTGCAGTACTACGGCTCGCAGCCGATGGTCGGCTTCGGGTTCGCGCCCGTGCCCGGATTCAACTTCCTGCAGGGCATCCCGCTGCGCTGCCAGGCCGCCGAGCAGACCTGTAGTGATTTCAACCAGCCCATCGACCCCGGCGGCTTCCGCGAGGTGCTCGAGGTGGCCGCGTCCTACGGAAAACCGTTGTGGATCACCGAGAACGGCGTCGCCGACGATGACGACACCAAGCGGCCCGGCTATATCGTCAACCACATCGCGGTGGTGCAGGATCTGGTGTCCCAAGGCACCGATATCCGCGGATACACATACTGGTCGTTCGTCGACAACCTGGAGTGGTCCGACGGCTATCACCTGCAGTTCGGGCTGTACGGTTCCGATCCGAGCACCCCTGAGCTCGAGCGCACCCCCAAGCCCGCCAGCATCTCGGCGATCAGTGCGATCACCGGCGCGAACGCCCTGCCGACGGGCCTGCTGGGGCTTTACCTGCCCGGGTTCACGGGAATTCCCGCATAGCCTTGCCCAGCTCCTCGTCGCTGACCTCACGCACCGGCTGGCCCATCGACCACTTGTGCCCGAACGGATCCCGCACGACGCCGTACCGGTCGCCCCAGAACATGTCCTCGATCGGCATCACCACCTCGGCACCGGCCTCGGTCGCGCGTGCGAAGGCGGCATCGACGTCGGTGACCACCAGGTGGATGGTGACCGGAGTGCCGCCGAGGCTCTTGGGCGTCTCCGACTGACCGTCGCAGTATTCGGGATAGTCGTCGGCCAGCATCACCGTCGATCCGTTGATCTGCACCGCGCCGTGCACCAGCCGACCGTCCGGGCCCGGCAGTCTGCCCAGCTCGGTGGCACCGAACGCCTTGACGTAGAAATCGATGGCGGCGGCGCCGTCGTGGACGACCAGGTGCGGGATGACGGCGGGGGTGATGTCGATGGTCATGGTGCTCCTCAAGCTGGGACGTCGGGATGACGTCGGGATGCCGTTGTATGGATGACGTTGTATGGACCGGACGACATCGCAATTCTCATCGCGACAGCGCACACCTGTCTGCAGGACAGCATCAGACGACCGAGAATCCGTCGCCCAGCTCGGCGCGCCCGGTGAGACCGAGCAGCAGCGGTCCGCCCCGGCCCGACCGCGTTGCGATCCTGGCCGCCAGGACGGTCGCGGCCTCCAGCACCTGCTCGGAGGGCTGGTAGTCGCGCCCCGTCGCACGGGCGATGTCCAGGCCGTGCACCACCAGCTCGAACACCCGTGTCTGCAGATACTCCGACAACGTGATGCCGATTCCGCCGATCACCGTGATCACCGGGTCGCCGGCCTGCGCCACCGGGTCGCCGGCCTGCGCCACATCCGAGCACGCGGTGGCGACCAGTGCCGAGACGGCGGCGGCCGGGTCATCACCGAGATCGCGGCCGGCCTGCCTGCCGCGTTCGATGATCGCCTCGGCCCCGGCTGCGCCGCTGACATCGCGGACCGCGAGGTAGTAGCCCGGCGCATCGACCAGCGGGCCGGTCAGTGCGGGCCCTTTCAGGTACTCGATCACCGTCACCAGTGACCGCGAGGTGTGCCCGACCAGTGCCCGCAGATCCCAGTCGCCCAGACCCGGCCCGTTCCAGTCCGCGGTGTCGAGTCCGCGTACCAGTTGCTCGAAAGAGCGTGCGGCCGAGTAGAACACCGTCATGGACGGATCGAACATTGTCATGGACGGATCGAGCACCGTCATGGACGGATCCGGGACCAGCCGAGCACGGATTCGGGTGAGCGCGGGGCGGGGCCGACGTAGACCGCGGCCGGGCGCACCAGTTTGCCCAGTCGCTTCTGCTCCAGGATGTGTGCGCACCAGCCGGCGGTGCGTCCGCAGGTGAACATGGCGGGCATCATTGAGGGCGGTACCTGGGCGAAATCGAGAATGACCGCAGCCCAGAACTCGACGTTGGTCTCGATGGCGCGGTCGGGGCGGCGTTCACGCAGTTCTGCCAGCGCCGCCTGCTCGAAGGCGGCCGCTGCCTCGAAGCGGGGCGCGCGCAGTCGTTCTGCGGTGGCACGCAGCACCCGGGCGCGTGGATCTTCGGCCCGGTACACCCGGTGCCCGAAGCCCATGAGCTTTTCCTTGCGGTCCAGGATGCCGCGTACCACGGCTGCGGGATCGCCTGTGCGTTCGGCTTCGGAGATCATCGGCAGCACGCGGGCGGGCGCGCCACCGTGCAGTGGGCCGCTCATCGCGCCGACTGCGCCCGATAATGCTGCGGCCACATCGGCGCCGGTGGAGGCGATGACCCGGGCGGTGAAAGTGGAGGCATTCATGCCGTGTTCGGCCGCTGTCACCCAGTACGCGTCGATGGCCTCGATATGGCGTGGGTCCGGTTCGCCCTGCCAGCGAGTCATGAAACGTGCAGTGACAGTCGGGCATTGATCGATGTTCTGCTGTGGCACCGCGGGCCGGTGGATCCCTCTGGCCGACTGGGCGACATAGGACAGCGCCATGGCCGATGCGCGTGCGAGCTGCTCACGGGCCGTGTCGTCGTCGATGTCGAGGATCGGTGAAAAGCCCCAGATGGGTGCCAGCATGGCCAATCCGGCCTGGACGTCGACGCGCACGTCACCAGAGTGGATCGGCAACGGAAACGGCTCGGCGGGCGGCAGGCCACGCTCGAAGTCGCCGTCGACGAGCAGCCCCCAGACATCACCGAAAGTCACCCGGTCCGACACCAGGTCGTCGATGTCGACACCGCGGTAACGCAGCGCGCCACCGTCCTTGTCGGGTTCGGCGATCTCGGTGGTGAACGCGACAACGCCTTCCAATCCGGCGGTGAACGCGTCGGGACCATCAGAGCGAACTGCTGACTCCTGCGCCATATCGAAGATTCTCGCACTCGCCGATGATGTCCGGCGTGGGCGTACCGTCTTGCAAATGGAACCCGAGGAACTGGCCCGGATGCGCGCCGAGTACGGATCGGTGGAGAAGGACGGCAGTGCGGACCTCGATGCCGACTGGCTGGCCGACGGCTGGCTGGCGCTGTTCGACAGTTGGCTTTCCGATGCGCGCGCCGCGGGGTTGACCGAACCCAACGCCATGGTCGTGGGCACCGTCGACGCACAGGGTCGGCCGGCCACCCGGACCGTGTTGTGCAAGGGGGCGACCGAGGCAGGGATCACGTTCTTCACCAACTACGACTCGGACAAGGGGGAGCAGTTGGCAATACAGCCGTATGCCTCGGCGACCTTCCCGTGGTACGGGCTTGGCCGCCAGGTGCACATTCGCGGCCCGGTCAACAAAGTGTCCGAGGCCGACACGGCCGACTACTGGGCCAAGCGTCCGCGCGGATCGCAGCTGGGGGCATGGGCATCGCGCCAGTCGCATCCGATCGCGTCGCGGGCCGTCCTGCTCGATCAACTCGTCGATGTCACGGCGCGTTTCGGCGAATCGGAAGCGGTTCCCGTGCCGCCGAACTGGGGCGGCTATCTGATCGCACCGGAGGTGGTCGAGTTCTGGCAGGGCCGGGAAAACCGGGTGCATAACAGGATTCGGGTCACCGATGCCGGCGCGCGAATCGAGCGGCTACAACCGTAGCGGCCGTGCCCCGGGTGGCCAAGCCCACCGGAAACCTACCGTGCAGTCTCAGTCGCACGGGTTACCATCCTCGGGTGGCTGCGGCGAACAGGGAAACCGATCTCGGTTTGCGCGAACGGAAGAAGCAGCGGACTCGGACGACATTGATCGACGCTGCGCTGGATCTGTGCCTGCGCCAGGGATACGAGACGACCACCGTCGATCAGATCGCCGCACTGGCCGAGGTGTCCCCACGGACCTACAGCCGATATTTCGCCTCCAAGGAGGCGGTCTTCTTGACCCTGCTCGAGGAGCTGTCCGAGGAGATCGCGCTGGAACTGCGCCGGCTTCCGCGCGGCCTCGGCCCTTTGGAAGCATTGCGGGCCGCGCATGTTTCGGTGCTGACGCGCACCGCCGCCGGTGGCGTCGGACGGTTGACCAGTGAGCGCGTCGTGCTGATCCTTCGGATCATCAACAGCGCAGATGCGCTGCGTCAGAGTGCATTCGATTTCCGCAACGACAGCGTCATCGCCGCGCTGTCCGACCAGCTGGGCGTGCCTGCCGACGACCGGGGCATGCTGCTCGGCCTTTCGCTGTTCTCGGCCATCATCATCGCGGCCTGCGGTGACCTCGTCTCCGATGACGACGGCGCGCCGCTGGGCCCGCTGGTCATGGCGGATCGCCTCAACCGCGCGTGCCGGCATGTCGCCGGGTTCGCCGGGGAACTGTTCAGCACCGATATCGCTCCGGCGGACCTGCCCGGTCCGGTTGAGCCGATCGTGACCGCTCCTGTCCTGACCGGAACCGATCTCGCGACGAATGTCTGATCAGCCGGAGGGGCTGCGGGCACGCAAGAAGCTGCGTACCCGGGCCACTTTGATCTCGACCGCGGCCGAGCTGTGTCAGCGGCACGGTTATGACAACACCACCGTCGAGCAGATCGCCTCGGCCGCGGAGGTGTCCCCGCGCACCTTCAGCCGCTACTTTCCGACCAAGGACGCGGTGGTGATCGCGATCGTGGAGGACACCGCCGCCTATGTCGCGGCGGCACTGTCGGCGCTGCCCCACGACATCACCGAGTACGAAGCCATGCTGCGGGCGCATCTGGACGCCCTGCAGCCGGGGCCCGGCGGTGAGCAGACGCCGATCTTCAAGCGGATGGCTGCCCTGATCCAGATCGTGAACTCCTCGGCGAGCCTCAATGTGACCGCGATCCCGTACCGCGACCAGAAGGATCGATTTCCCACGGTGCGAGCGGTCGCGGAGCGGATGGGCCTGTCGACCGAGCACGACGCCGTCTACCTGGTGCTGGAGACCTGGACTGTGGTGATGAACACAGCGTGTCACGGTCTCGGCACGCCCGGGTACCCACCGATCGAGCCTGAGATCGTCGCCACCCGTATCCAAGCCGCCTATGACCTGCTGGTCCGCACCTGGCGGCCATGGGGTTCGAAGGCGCGGTCGCGCGAGGTACCCGAGGGGCAACCCCGCGCAGGCGCGACGTAACGTAAGCGACTACCGTCCAGTAGTGACGCGCAGCCCAGACCACAGAAGGGGTTCAAGTGGCCGAAAACTCCAGCCCTGACGAGACAGCAACCCTGTCGTATCCGGGCGGTCAGATCGACCTCGACATCGTCAAGGCCACAGAAGGCTCCGACGGAATCGCCCTCGGGCCGCTGCTCTCCAAGACCGGCTACACCACGTACGACGGTGGGTTCGTCAATACCTCGGCCACCAAGAGCGCGATCACCTATATCGACGGGGACGCCGGCATCCTGCGTTACCGCGGCTACCCGATCGAGCAGCTGGCCGAGCAGTCGACCTTCATCGAGGTCAGCTACCTGCTGATCTACGGTGAGCTGCCGACAGCCGAGCAGCTTGAGTCGTTCACCAACCAGATCCAGCGGCACACCCTGCTGCACGAGGACCTGAAGCGGTTCTTCGACGGATTCCCGCGCAACGCCCACCCGATGCCGGTGCTGAGCTCGGCGGTCAACGCCTTGAGCGCCTATTACCAGGATTCGCTGGATCCGCTGGACCGCAAGCAGGTCGAGCTGTCGACGATCCGCCTGCTGGCCAAGCTGCCGACCATCGCCGCCTACGCCTACAAGAAGTCCGAGGGTCAGCCCTTCCTGTACCCGGACAACTCGCTGACCCTCGTCGAGAACTTCCTGCGGATGACCTTCGGTTTCCCGGCCGAACCCTATGAGGTCGATCCCGAGATCGTCCGTGCGCTCGACATGCTGCTGATCCTGCACGCCGACCACGAGCAGAACTGCTCGACGTCCACGGTGCGGCTGGTGGGTTCTTCACAGGCCAACCTGTTCACCTCGATCTCCGGTGGCATCAACGCGCTGTGGGGTCCGCTGCACGGCGGCGCCAACCAGGCTGTCCTGGAGATGCTGACCAAGATTCGCGACGGCGGCGACGATGTGGCGACCTTCGTCAAGAAGGTCAAGAACCGCGAGGACGGCGTGAAGCTGATGGGCTTCGGTCACCGCGTGTACAAGAACTACGACCCGCGCGCCCGCATCGTCAAGGAGCAGGCCGACAAGATCCTCGGCAAGCTCGGTGTGGAGGATCCGCTGCTCGACATCGCCAAGCAGCTCGAGGAGATCGCGCTGACCGATGACTTCTTCGTCGAGCGCAAGCTCTACCCGAACGTCGACTACTACACCGGCGTGATCTACCGGGCGATGGGCTTCCCGACCCGCATGTTCACCGTGCTGTTCGCGCTCGGCCGGCTGCCGGGCTGGATCGCGCACTGGCAGGAGATGCACTCCGAGCCCTCGAAGATCGGCCGTCCGCGCCAGATCTACACCGGCTACACCGAGCGCGATTACGTCGACCTGGGCGCCCGCTGACGCTCTTCCCGGCCTCGCCGAACGTATCTCGGCATCGGTCGGCTTGACCGATGGACAGTTGTAGTTTCACAATAGTTGTGTGAATGCAACTGTGCCCGATCTGGGTCGTGACGCGATGACGGGGATGACGGCCGCGCGCAAGCGCATCGTGCTGGCGTCCTGCTGCCTGAGTCTGCTGATCGTGTCGATGGACGCGACCATCGTCAACGTCGCGATCCCGTCGATCCGCACCGATCTCGGGGCGACGGCCTCGCAGCTGCAATGGGTGATCGACATCTACACCCTGGTGCTCGCGTCGTTGTTGATGCTCTCGGGGGCGATGGGGGACCGGTTCGGGCGCCGCCGGGTATTCCAGATCGGGCTGACCGTCTTTGCCGTGGGCTCTCTGCTGTGCAGTCTGGCCCCCGGCATCGACGCCCTGATCGCCGCGCGCTTCCTACAGGCCGTCGGCGGTTCGATGCTGAATCCGGTGGCGCTGTCCATCATCTCGCAGGTGTTCACCGGACCGGTCGAACGGGCCAGGGCCATCGGTGTCTGGGGTGCCGTCGTCGGCATCGCGATGGCGCTCGGCCCCACCGTCGGTGGTCTGCTCATCCACCTGATCGGCTGGCGCGCGGTGTTCTGGATCAATCTGCCGATTTGTCTGGCCGCCATCGTGCTGACGGCCCTGTTCGTGCCGGAGACCAAGTCCGCGACCATGCGCAATGTCGATCCGGTCGGCCAGATTCTGGCGGTGCTGTTCCTGTTCGGCGCGGTGTTCGCGCTCATCGAGGGTCCGGCGCTGGGCTGGGACAACTATCGCGTCATCGGGGCCGCGGCGCTCGCGCTGCTGGCCTTCGCGGCATTCCTGCGCTTCGAATCCCGGCGCGCGGACCCGTTCATCGATCTGCGCTTCTTCCGCAGCGTGCCGTTCGCCTCGGCGACCGTGATCGCCATCTGCGCCTTCGCATCCTGGGGCGCGTTGCTGTTCATGATGTCGCTGTATCTGCAGGGGGCACGCGGGTTTTCGGCCGTCCAGACCGGTCTGATCTATCTGCCCATCGCGGTCGGAGCGTTGGTGTTCTCGCCGCTGTCGGGCCGGATGGTCGGGCGATACGGGGCCCGGCCCTCACTGGTGATCTCGGGGTCGATGATCGCGCTGGCCTCGACCGCGCTGGTGCTGTTGCCGGAGAATGCTGCGGTGTGGACACTGATGCTGGTCTTCGCGGTGTTCGGCATCGGCTTCTCGATGGTCAACGCGCCGATCACCAACGCCGCCGTCAGCGGGATGCCGCTGGACCGGGCCGGCGCCGCATCCGCGGTCACCAGTACCAGCCGTCAGATCGGAGTGAGTATCGGTGTGGCGCTGTGCGGTTCGATCGCCGGTGCGGCATTGGCGGCGGCCGGCTCGAGTCATGCCGCGGCAGCCGTGAACTTCGCCGACGCGGCCCGCCCACTGTGGTCGACATGTGTGGTGCTGGGTGTGGTGATCGCCGTGCTCGGCGTGATCTCGACCGCGCCCCGGGCGATGGAGTCGGCGCGACGGCTCGCCCCGCTCATCGAGGGACCGAAGGTGCGCGCCGATGTCTGATCGCGCCGACGACGTGTGGCGGCTGATGTCCTCGGTCGTCATCAGCAACCAGGACACCTGGAAGCGCGCCGTTGTGGAACGAACGGGTTTGCCCTTCAGTCGAATCCGGATAATCAGCCGGTTGGCCAACCGGGCTCTGTCGGTCAAGGAGATCGCCGACGCAGCCACCATCGACGCGCCGGCGGCCACCGTTGCCGTCAACGACCTCGCCAAGCGCGGCTTGGTGATCCGCGAGACCGATCCCGACAACAGACGCTGTAAGAAGGTGTCGCTCACCGATGCCGGGCGCGCGCTGCTGGCCGTCATCGACAGCGTCGACAATCCCGCTCCGGATCTGATGCGATCACTCAGTGACGCAGATTTGATTGCGTTACAAGAGATTCTGCGCAAAGCAGCGCGCGGCTAGCTCTCCAGCACCGCCATCGCGGCGTTGTGGCCGCCGATTCCGGATACCGCGCCGCCGCGGCGAGTTCCCGAGCCGCACAACATGATCGACTCATGTGCGGTGGATACACCCCAGCGTTTCGCCGGGGTGTCCAGTTCCTCGGTGTCCTCGGCGAACGGCCAGCTCAGGGCCCCGTGGAAGATGTTTCCTGCCGTCATGCCCAGCGCCTGCTCCAGATCGCTCGTGGTTTTCGCCTCGACGCACGGGCGACCATGGCGGTCCAGCATCACGACATCTTGGATCGGTTCGGCCAGAACGGTGTTCAGTGAATGCAGCGCGGCCGCGGTCAACTGCAGCCGCGCCGTGTCGGGATCGAGTCCGTTGAGCAGTCCGTGCGGGGTGTGCAGGCCGAACACGGTCAGGGTGTGCGCGCCCGACCGGCGCAGGGAGTCGGACAGAATGCTCGGGTCGGTGAGCGAATGGCAGTAGATCTCACACGGCAGCGGCTCGGGTAGCGTACCGGCGGCCGCTGCGGCGTAAGCCGAATCGAGTTGGTGCAGCGTCTCGTTGATGTGGAAGGTGCCCCCGAAAGCCTGTTCCGGGGTGACGGCGGGGTCGCGCAGTCTCGGTAGCCGGGTCAGCATCAGGTTCACCTTGATCTGCGCACCGGGGGCTACCGTGGGTTCGGGCTCACCGAGCAGCCGGGCCAATGTCGCGGGGGCCACTCCGGCCAGCACATGCCGCCCCCGCACGACATGGTCGACGTCGCCTCTGCGGTAGCGCACCTCGCCGTCGGGGTTGATCGCGTAGACGTCGGCGCCCGTCACGATCTCGGCCCCGAAGCCGCACGCGGCGGCCGTCAGCGCACCGCTGACCGCCCCCATGCCGCCGACGGGCACCTCCCAGTCGCCGGTCCCCCCACCCAGCAGGTGGTACAGAAAGCAGATGTTCTGGATCAGCGAGGGGTCGTCGGTGGCGGCGAACGTCCCGATCAACGCGTCGGTGGCCAGCACACCACGGACCAGGTCGCTTTCCACCGCCTCGGTGATGGCGTGGCCTATCGGCTCTTCGATGAGCGCCTGCCAGGCCGCGGCGGCCGCCGGATCCCCGCCCGACAGCACGCGATCGCGGGCCGCCGAGCGGGTTGTCAGCGGCGACAACAGGGTCGGCCACAGTGCGGTCGTCACCAGCCGTACACGGCGGTAGAAGTCGGCGAACCGGTCGGCGTCGGCGCCGGCGCCGACCGCCCCGAACGTGCTGTCCCGCCCGATGAGCAGTCCGGTCGCCCCGCCGGTCGCGGGGTCGGGCGTGTAGGACGATTGGCGGCGGCGCGCCAGTCTCAGCCTGGCTCCCAGATCGTCGATGATGCGCCGCGGCAGCAGGCTCACCAGATACGAATACCGCGACAGCCGGGCATCGACACCCTCGAAGGCGTGCGCGGAGACCGCCGCACCGCCGACGTGGTCCAACCGTTCGAGCACTCTGACGCGCCGGCCCGCGCGGGCCAGATAACCGGCGGCGACCAACGCGTTGTGCCCGCCGCCGACGATGACGATGTCCAGATCGGTGTCCGCGTCCTTGGCCACAAAGTCAGTCTGCCCGACTACGGTTGTAAATCGTGGCAACGAAACCTGAGATTGAATTTCCCGATGGCCCGGCGCCCACCGAGCTGACCATCGAAGACATCATCGTCGGTGACGGCGCCGAAGCGGTGCCCGGGGGCAACGTCGAGGTGCACTACGTCGGCGTCGAATACGACAGCGGTGAGGAGTTCGACAGTTCGTGGAACCGGGGTGAATCCATCGAGTTCCCCTTGCGCGGACTGATTCAGGGCTGGCAGGACGGCATTCCGGGGATGAAGGTCGGCGGCCGCCGCAAGCTCACCATCCCGCCGGAACAGGCCTACGGTCCCGCGGGCGGGGGTCACCGGCTCTCCGGCAAGACGCTCATCTTCGTCATCGACCTGCTCGGCGCTCGCTAGCGACACACGATGGTCAACACCCACCGGCGCCCGGCTGCGCGCTACTACCGGCGCGCGCCGGGCGTCGGTTGGTTGGCTGCGCTGATCGCGGTGCCGCTGGGTCTGGGGTTGATCGGTTGGGCGGGCTCACCGGAACACGAGACCCTGCCCGACCTTCCCGTCATCGCCTCCACCGCGACGGATACCGACACGGCCGGACCGGGGGCGATGGTGGCGCCGTTCTCGTTGCGGCGCAAGGGCAATGACGTCGTCTTGTCCGGTCAGCTGCCCGATCCGGCCTCGGTGGCGTTTGCGGTGGACAAGGTGCGCAACAATCTGCCCGGTACCACGGTGCTCGACCTGCTGACCCCCATCGCCGGTGTCACGGCGGCCGACCTCACCCGATTCGACGGTGTCCTCAAGGCCGGTGAGCCGTTGTCGGACTTCGGATTCAGTATCGAGGGTTCCACCATCACGCTGTTCGGCACAGCGCAGTCCGATGCCGCCAAACTCCGGTTGGAGCAGGCGGTGGGCACGGCGTGGCCGGACCTCAAGATGCTCGACGATATCGCGGTGCTCTCGATGGCTCCGCCGGTGCCGCAATAGTCAGGGGACGGCCATGGAATTTTTGATGCAGTGGTTCGGGTACCTGCTGGCATTCGTGCTCGGCTCGGCACTGACCTGGGTGGTGCTGGTGCTGGTGGTCAAACCGTGCCCGCAGGAGAGCGAGGATCGATCGTGAACACCGGCCTCTTGCTGGTGTCCTTCCTGGCCGGCGTGGTGTGCACGCTGGCGTTCGGACTGCGCCGGCTGCCCTAGCCCTAGCCCTAGTGCGGAGCGGGCAACCGCAGCAACAAGCGGGTCCCACCGAGCGGGCTGGCCTCCAGCGAGGCGGTCCCGCCGTGCAGCTCGGCCTGCTGGGCCACCAGCGCCAGCCCGAGCCCGGACCCCGACGCCGATGCCGTCGATCCGCGGGAGAACCGTTCGAACACCTTGGTGCGTTCCTCCTCGGGGATACCGCAGCCGTCGTCGTCGACCGCGATCTCCACACCCTCGCGTGAGCTGACCGCCGACAGTTGGACCCTGGTCGCATCACCGTGCTTGACCGCGTTGGCGATGGCATTGTCGACGGCCAATCGCAGCCCGGCCGCCAGCCCGAGGATCAGCACCGTGGGTGCGGGCACCAGTGAGACATCGAGTTCGGGATAGACCCGCATCGCGTCATGTGCCGCGCGGTCGAGCAGATCGGTCAGGTCCACCGGAGCGTGGTCGTCGGACGTGGCCAACTGCCCCTGGGCCAACCGTTCCAGTGCCGAGAGCGTGGCCTCGATCCGCGACTGCGTGCGGATGACGTCGCCCAGTACCTCGGCGCGTTGGTCGTCGGGCATGTCGAGGGTGGCCAGCACCTCGAGGTTGGTACGCATGGCGGTCAACGGCGTGCGCAGTTCGTGGGAGGCGACGGCGGCGAAATCGCGCGCCGACTCCAGCGCTGCCTTGGTGCGCTGCTGTTCATCGCCGATGCGGGCCAGCATGCCCTCGACGGCCTCGCCGATCTCGCTGGCCTCCCACACCCCACGCACGTTCACCTCGTCCGGGTTGGACTGGGCGTTGATGGCCCGGGCCTGCTGGGCCAGTCGCCGGAACGGGGTGATCATGATGGCCGAGATGATCCACCCGACCACCATGGTGCCGCCGATGACACCGCCGCTGATGAGCAGCACCCGGCGGTGCTGGTTGTCGATCTGGCGCTCGGTGTCGGTCAGCGTCGAGCCCAGCGCGATCGATGCCTGACCCGCGGTGAAGGTGCGGACCCGGTACTGCACACCGTTGATGGTGGTGGTCTGGAAACCGTCGGGGAACTCCGGCAGCACCACGTCGTAGGGCACCGACACCGTCGCACCGCCGATGCGCGCGGTGCGCACCAGGTCGGGGTCGACCACCGGGGCGTCGCCGTCGTTCTTCATCGCATCGGAGAGCAGCGTGCTGACATCGCCGAGGCTGCTGATCGAGTCGAGGCGCCGATCGAGCTGGCTGTACTGCTCGTTGGTGACGCCGATCCACACCCAGGTCCCGATGATGATGACGGTGGTGACGACGCCGAGCGCTGCGGCCAAGACGATCGTGCGCAGCGACACGATGCGTTTGGGCAGCCCCAGCATCCGGTAGAGCCGGTCGTACAGGTCCACGGGCTATTGCGTCCGCAGCACGAAGCCCACACCGCGCACGGTGTGCAGCAGGCGCGGAGCGCCGCCGGCCTCCAGCTTGCGGCGCAGGTAACCGATGAACACGTCGACGACGTTGGTGTCGGCGGCGAAGTCGTAGCCCCAGACCAGCTCGAGGAGCTGGGCGCGCGAGAGCACCGCGGTCTTGTGTTCGGCGAGCACCGCGAGCAGGTCGAACTCCCGCTTGGTCAGGTCGACATCGGCGCCGTTGACCCTGGCGCGACGGCCGGGGATGTCCACCTCGAGCGGGCCGACCGAGATGGTCTCCGAGGAGAACGTCGCCGTCGACCCGCGGCGGCGCAGCAGCGCCTTGACCCGCGCGACCAGCTCCTGCAGGACGAAGGGTTTCACCAGGTAGTCATCGGCGCCGGCCTCCAGACCGGCGACCCGGTCGTCGACGCTGGTGCGTGCGGAGAGCACGCACACCGGGACGTCGTTGTCCATGGCACGCAGCGCGGTCACCACGCTGACACCGTCGAGCACCGGCATGTTGATGTCGAGGACGATCGCGTCCGGGCGGGTCTCGGTCGCGCTGCGCAGGGCCTCGGCGCCGTCGACCGCGGTGGAGACCTCGAACCCGGACAGCCGCAGACCGCGTTCCAGCGATGCGAGGACGTCGGGATCGTCGTCGACGACGAGGACCCGAGGCGAGGTCGAGGAACCACTTTCCATGCCGCCAATACTGCCCCAAAGGGCCCGGTGGCTGGGGGATGCTGGCCGGTCGGCGCTGCGCCTTTGTGGGGCGGCACACGCACCGCCGGGTACGGCTGCCCGCATTGCTCGCTGGTTTCAGTCTCTGCACAGGTATCGGCAACCGGCTGAACCGGTGTCGGCGGAGGGGCACTTTTTCCTACACTGCTTCAGCCTCATCACGCTCTGCACCTACCCGGCTGAAACCAGGTAGTTTCCCGCGTCGGCGCTGCGCGGAAACAGTTTGACCTCATCCATTGTTCAGGTTTTACGGTGGGTACACAGCATTAATCGGGTTGTCGGACCCGTGCCGTAGAACTCAAGATGGTCGGGGGAGGAGGTGATGGCGTATGTCGAGTGCGCGTAACGGGCTGGTGTCGGCACCGGCCATCGCCGCACCGCCGCGGCGCATCCGTTCCTCCTCGGACATCCTGCGGTTGCTGCCCTACCTGAAGCCCTATCGGGTCCGCTGGTTCGCGATGGTCATCGCGGCCTTCGTCAGCCTCGGCGCAACGGTCTCGGTGCCGCTGCTCACCAAGGCCGTCATCGACGGGCCGGTGCGCGAGAAGGATTCGGCCGGACTCTGGACGTTGGGGCTGGCCGCGATGGCGCTGCTGGTCACCGAGGCCGTGCTGTGGTTCGTCCGGCGCTGGCTGGTGGCCCGCGCGACGATGGGTGTCGAGGCCGATATCCGCAAGGACCTCTATGCGCGGCTGCAGGTGCTGCCGATGTCCTTCCACGGCAACTGGCAGTCGGGCCAGCTGCTCTCCCGGGTGATGAACGATCTGTCGGCGATCCGGCAGTTCCTGTCCTTCGGGCTGCTGTTCCTGATGCTCAACATCGTCCAGATCATCGTGGTGACCGCGATCCTGTTGTCGATGTACTGGCCGCTCGGGGTGGTGGTGATGGTCGCGATCGTGCCGATCACGCTCACGATTCTGCACTTCCAGCGCCAGTTCACCATGCTGTCGCGGCAGTCCCAGGACCAGGCGGGCAACGTGGCCACCCATGTCGAGGAGTCCGCGCTGGGGCTGCGGGTCATCAGATCCTTCGGCCGCGAGGAGCACGCTTACCGCGGTTTCGACGATCGCGCGTCCAGCCTGTTCGAGACCGAGATCCGCAAGGTCGGGGTGTCGGCCAAGTTCTGGACGCTGCTGGAGGTCATCCCGAACGTCACGCTGATCATCGTGCTGGGCTTCGGCGCCTATGCCGCCGGGCACGGACTGGTGACCATGGGGACCCTGGTGGCGTTCATCACGATGATGCTGTCGCTGGTGTGGCCGATCGCCTCGCTGGGCTTCCTGCTGTCCATGACACAGGAGTCGATGACGGCGGCCAACCGCGTCGCCGAGATCTTCGACGAGCCGCGCACCATCACCGACGGGGCGGTGTCCGAGTTGCCCCGGGGCGGGCGGCTGGAACTGGTCGACGTGGGTTTCCGGTTCCCGGACTCCGAGCGAGGGGCGCCGTCCGGCGAGCCGGACAATTGGGCTTTACGCCACGTGAATCTGACCGTCGAGCCGGGGGAGACGGTCGCGCTGGTCGGTGCCACCGGGGCCGGGAAGTCGGTGCTGGCCTCGCTGCTGTCGCGGCTGCACGATGTCAGCGAGGGAGCCATCCTGGTCGACGGCACCGATATCCGGGACCTGTCGCTGCCCGCGCTGCGGCACACCGTGGCCACCGCATTCGAGGATCCGACGCTGTTCTCGATGTCGGTCGCCGAGAACCTGCGCCTGGGTAACCCGGACGCGACCGAGGAGGACCTGGCCCGCGGTATCGAGGTGGCCTCGGCCGGGTTCGTCTATGACCTGCCGTTCGGCCTCGACACCCGCATCGGTGAGCAGGGCATGAGCCTGTCGGGTGGCCAGCGGCAACGTCTTTCGCTGGCCCGCGCGATCATCGCCGAACCGCGCATCCTGGTGCTCGACGACACCCTGTCGGCCCTGGACGTACATACCGAGGCCGAGGTCACCGAGGCGTTGGGCCGGGTGCTGCGTGATGTCACCGGCATCGTGGTGGCCCACCGGGCCTCGACGGTGCTGCTGGCCGACCGGGTCGCGCTGCTGGAGAACGGGACTGTCACCCGGGTCGGCACCCATGCCGAGTTGCTGGCCGATGCGCCCGAGTACCGGTATCTGCTGGCCGCCGACGACGAATTCGCCGGGGCCGAACAGTGACGGCGAACACGGATTGGCGCGGGCAGGCGGTCACCGCCGACGACGAGAACCTGCCCATCGACGAGTCGGTATCGCGGCGACGCGAGGCCCGTTGGCTGCTGGGTTCCCTGCTGCGCCCCTACAAGGCGGTGCTCGCGGTCCTGGCGATCGTGGTGGTGGTGGAGAACGCCGCCCGGTTGTCGGTGCCGCTGTTGGTGCAGCGCGGAATCGACCACGGCATCCCGCCGATCGTCGCCGGCGGCACCGCGCACGAACTCATCCTGATCCTGACCGCGCTGTGCGGTGTGGTCGTGGTGCAGGCCACCAGCCGGATGTACTTCCTGCGCCGGTCCGGGCGGATCGGCCAGGAGATCCTGATCGAGCTGCGGCGCAGGCTGTTCCGGCATTTCCAACGCCTCGACGTGGCGTTCCACGACCGCTACACCTCCGGTCGGGTGGTCGCGCGGTCCACCAACGATGTCGACGCCATCCAGGACATGCTGGCCACCGGCTTCGACGGGCTGATCACCGCGGTACTGACGATGTTCGGCACGGCCGTACTGCTGGTGGTGCTGGACTGGCGGCTCGGTCTGGTCTGCCTGACGGCGTTCCCGATCCTGGTGCTGTTGACGTGGTGGTTCCGCAGCGAGTCGTCCAAGACGTATCTGAAGGTGCGCGAGGCCGCCGCACTGGTCATCGTGCAGTTCGTCGAGACCATGACCGGTATCAAGGCCGTGCAGGCCTACCGCCGCGAGCCGCGTAACCAGCAGATCTTCGAAGATGTTGCCGACCAGTACAAGTCGATCAACGAGCGGGCCTTCAAGCTGCTCGCGATCTTCATGCCCGCGGTGCGGCTGACCGGTAACCTCGCCACCGGTGCGGTCCTGCTGTTCGGCGGGTACCTGGTGCTGCACGACGAGATGACGGTGGGCACGCTGACCGCGTTCCTGCTGTATCTGCGCATCTTCTTCGAGCCGATGCAGGAGATCTCGCAGTTCTTCAACACCTTCCAATCCGCGTCGGCGGCGTTGGAGAAGATCGCCGGCGTACTCGCCCAGGATCCCGACATCCAGGATCCGGCGCACCCGGTGGCGCTGTCGGACGTGAAGGGCCACATTGGCTTTCACGATGTGCGGTTCTCCTATGTTCCGGATCGTCCGGTGCTTCCGTCACTGACCTTGGACATCCCGGCCGGACAGACCGTCGCGCTGGTCGGGACCACCGGGGCCGGCAAGACGACGATCGCCAAGCTGCTGGCGCGGTTCTACGACCCGGTCAGCGGCGCGGTGACCCTCGACGGGATCAACCTGCGTGACATCGCCCAGAGCGCGCTGCGCGAGCAGGTGGTGATGGTGACCCAGGAGAACTTCATGTTCGAGGGGACCATCGCCGACAACATCCGGTTCGGCAGGCCCACGGCCACCGACGCCGAGGTGCGAGCGGCCGCGGCGGCGGTCGGTGCCGACCGTTTCATCGACGGGTTGCCCGAGGGCTTCGGCACCGATGTCGCCAAGCGCGGCGGCCGGCTGTCGGCGGGGCAGCGTCAGTTGATCGCCTTCGCCCGCGCGTTCTTGGCCGATCCGGCGGTGCTGATCCTGGACGAGGCGACGTCATCACTGGACATTCCGAGTGAGCGGATGGTGCAGCGCGCCATGACCACGGTGCTGGCCGACCGCACCGCGGTGGTGATCGCACACCGGCTCTCCACGGTGCTCAGTGCCGACCGGGTGCTGGTGCTCGAGCACGGCGAGATCGTCGAGGACGGACCGCCCAGCGAGTTGGTCGACGCCGGTGGGCGGTTCGCCGGGTTGCACCGGGCGTGGGTGGAGTCGCTGGCGTAATGGATCGACGCCACTACGGAATCAGTCCGGCGCGGCGCGCCTTCGATACCGCCTCGTGCCGGGTCTTGGTCCCCAGCTTTCCCGCCGCGCTGCGCAGATAGCTCTTCACGGTTTCGGTCTTGAGCGAAAGCCGTTCGGCGGCCTCGGCATTGGTGCAGCCCAACGCGATCTGGGCCAGCACGTCGATCTCCCGCGGGCTCAGATGGAACTCCGATGCCGAGGGTGCGGACAGTAGTTCGGCCAACCGGTGCAGTTCGGCGGCGGTATCGGTGTCGGCGCCGGCGGCCAGCGTGCGTAGTCCGGCATACACCTCGCGGATGGTCTCCGGATTCGCCGCGCCGGTCATCCGCGCTTCCAGCAGTCGCATCCGGCGGTCCACCTCGTCGCGCACCCGCAGCTCGTGGGCCAGGCGACGCGCCGAGTCCACCATCAGGTCCGCGGCCAACCCGCCGAACGGTGCCCCCGAGCGGTACGCGCCGTACAGGATGGCCCGCGCAGATCCGTCGACCACGACGGGTACGGCGAGCACCGACCGGATGCCCTCGCTCAGCACCGGGGCGTCGTAGTCGTGGGTGATGGACGCGGCGTTGCGGTAGTCCGAGACCGCCAGCGGCCGTCCGGCCACCATGGTCGCCCCACCGAGCCCGGAATTGGACCGCACCACCAGTCCGCGCAGTCCGGCGGTACGGGTGCCGACGAACTCGCTCAGCAACAGCGCGTCCTCGTGCACCTCACCGCCGAACAGCACCGGCACATCACCCTCGGCGGCGACCCGGCGGAGCGCGGCGCGCACGGCGTCGGCGTCGCGGGGGCGCAACAGGGACGACACGGGTATCCCCTCTTCCGGGGGTAGCGGGCGGACAAGTGTGACCTAGATCCTAGTTGCCATGAGCATCAACACCGAGCGTTATCGGGCCGCCCGCGACCAGTTGGTGGCCGTGATCAGCGACTACGACAAGGCGGTCGGCACCTTCGAGTGGCCGCATATCGAGGGCACATTCAACTGGGCGATCGACTGGTTCGACGTCATCGCGCGTGACAACACGCGCCCGGCACTGTGGATCGTCGAGCAGGACGGCACCGAGACGAAGGTCAGCTTCGCCGAGATGGCACAGCGTTCCGACCGCGTCGCGACCTGGCTCAAGAGCCTGGGCGTCGGTAAGGGTGACCGCGTCATCCTGATGCTCGGTAACCAGGTCGAACTGTGGGAGGCCATGCTCGCGATCGCGAAACTCGGCGCGGTGATCATGCCGACCACCGGTGCGCTCGGTGCCGAGGACCTGGCCGATCGCATCACCCGCGGCGCGGCCCAGTACGTCATCGCCAACGCCGCTGATGCAGGCAAGTTCGATGTTGTGCCGGGGGAGTACACGCGGATCAGCATCGGGCAGGTGGAGGGCTGGCATTGCTACAGCGATGCCTACGCGGTGACCCCGCAGACCTTCGAGGCGGTGACCACGACGGGTGACCCGCTGCTCATCTACTTCACCTCCGGCACCACCAGCAAGCCCAAGCTGGTCGAGCACTCCCAGGTGTCCTACCCGGTGGGGCACATGTCGACGATGGCGTGGATAGGCGTCACACCCGGTGACGTCCATCTGGCCATCAGCTCACCGGGGTGGGCCAAGCACGCCTGGAGCTGCTTCTTCGCGCCGTGGATCGCCGAGGCGACCATCTTCGTCTACAACTACAGCCGTTTCGATGCCGCCGAGTTGCTGCACCAGATCCGTCGGGCCGGGGTCAACACGTTCTGCGCGCCGCCGACGGTATGGCGGATGCTCATCCAGGCCGATCTCGGGACCAAGCCCGACGGCCTGCGCGAGATCCTCGGTGCCGGTGAGCCGTTGAACCCCGAAGTCATCGGTGCCGTCGAGCGGGCGTGGGGATTGACCATCCGGGACGGCTTCGGGCAGACCGAGACCACCCTGCAGATCGGCAACACCCCCGGCCAGCCGGTCAAGCCCGGTTCGATGGGCCGCCCGATGCCCGGTGTGCCGGTGGTACTGGTCGATCCGCTGACCGGTGATCAGGCCGACGAGGGCGAGATCTGTCTGGATCTCGTTGCCAGACCGCTGAATCTGATGACCGGATACCTCGATGACCCGAAACGCAATGCGGCGGTGATGGCCGACAGTTATTACCACACCGGCGATGTGGCCAGCCGTGACGCCGACGGGTACATCACCTATATCGGGCGCACGGACGACGTCTTCAAATCCAGCGACTACAAGGTGTCGCCGTTCGAACTGGAAAGTGTGCTGATCGAGCACCCCGCCGTGGTGGAGGCCGCGATCGTCCCGCAGCCGCACGAGACCCGGCTGGCGGTGCCGAAAGCCTATGTCGCTCTGGCACAAGGATGGCCGGCCGATGCCGAGACGGCCAAGGGCATCATGGAATACGCCCGTGACCATCTGGCGCCCTATCTGAAGGTGCGTCGCGTCGAGTTCTTCGAACTTCCCAAGACCATTTCCGGCAAGATCCGGCGCGTCGAACTGCGCAGGCGCGAGGATGAGGCACACAGGTCTGGCAAGCAGATCGAGACCGAACACCGTTACGAGGATCTCCTGGGCGAGCGAAGCGACGGGAAATAGGCGTGGGCGAGCGAAGCGACGGGAAATAGGCGTGGGCGAGCGAAGCGACGGGAATTAGGTGGCCGGACAGATGAAAAGCTATGACGCGGGACCCACCACGACCCCTCTCATCGAAGAGACCATCGGTGCCAACTTCGCACGCACGGTCGCCGCGCACCCCGATATCGAGGCACTTGTCGATGTGGCGCAGGGAAAGCGGTGGACCTACCGCGAACTCGACGATGAGGTCGACGTCGTCGCGCGGGGTTTGATCGGCAGGGGTATCGCCAAGGGTGACCGCGTCGGGATCTGGTCTCCGAACAGATCCGAGTGGACCATCGTCCAGTACGCGACCGCCAAGATCGGCGCCATCCTGGTCAACATCAACCCCGCCTACCGCACACACGAATTGGCCTATGTGCTCAACCAGGCGCAAGTGCGGATGCTGATCTCGGCAACCGAGTTCAAGACCAGCGACTACGTCGGGATGGTCGCCGAGGTGCGCAAGGAGGCACCCTCGTTGAGCGAGGTGATCTTCCTGGGCACCGGCGACTGGGATGCTCTGCGCGCCGACGCGGTACCCGCGGGCCGGCTGGCCGAACGCCAAGCGACGTTGTCCAACACCGATCCGATCAATATCCAATATACCTCGGGCACAACGGGTTTCCCGAAGGGTGCGACGCTGTCGCACCGCAACATCCTGAACAACGGCTTCTTCGTCACCGAGGGCATCAACTTCACCCCCGGCGATCGGCTCTGCATACCGGTGCCGTTCTACCACTGCTTCGGCATGGTGATGGGCAATCTCGGCTGCACCACCCACGGTGTCACCATGGTCATCCCGGCACCCGGGTTCGATCCCGGGTTGACCCTGGAAGCCGTTGAGGCCGAGCGCTGTACGGGCGTATACGGCGTGCCGACCATGTTCATCGCCATGCAGAACCACCCGAGCTTCGCCGACCGTGACCTGTCGAGCCTGCGCACCGGGATCATGGCCGGCGCGGTGTGCCCTGTCGAGGTGATGAAGCGGTGCATCAACGAGATGCACATGGCCGAGGTGGCCATCGCCTATGGCATGACCGAGACCTCGCCGGTGTCGTGTCAGACGTTGCACGATGACGATCTGGAGCGCCGCACCGCCACCATCGGCCGGGCGCACCCCCATGTCGAGGTGAAGATCGTCGACCCGAACACCGGCGAAATCGTCGACCGCGGCGAGCCCGGCGAGTTCTGCACCCGTGGCTACTCGGTGATGCTCGGATACTGGGACGATCCCGACAAGACTGCCCAGGCCATCGACGAGGATGGCTGGATGCACACCGGTGACCTGGCGGTCATGCGCCAGGACGGCTACTGCACCATCGTCGGCCGGATCAAGGACATGGTGATCCGCGGTGGCGAGAACGTCTACCCGCGCGAGATCGAGGAGTTCCTCTACACCCACCCCGGCATCGAGGACGCCCAGGTGATCGGCGTCCCGGACCCGCGGTACGGCGAGGAGATCTGCGCCTGGATCAAGATGAAGCCGGGTGCGATGCCCCTCGACGCCGCGGCGCTGCGGACGTTCGCCGAGGGCAGGCTGGCGCACTACAAGATCCCGCGCTATGTGCATCTGGTCGAGGAGTTCCCGATGACCGTCACCGGAAAGATCCGCAAGGTGCAGATGCGCGAGGAGAGTGTGCAGATCCTGGGTCTGTAGCGCATCGGGAATGATGGGGGACATGACGTACCCGCAGCAGCCGCCACCGCCACCGGCGCCGGTCTGCTACCGCCATCCCGGCCGCCCGACCTATGTCTCCTGCACCCGCTGCGGCCGCTACATCTGCGGGGACTGCATGCAGTCGGCCGCGGTGGGTCACCAGTGCCCGGAATGTGTGGCCGCCGGCGCGGCGACCGTCCGGCCCGTCCAGGGACGGTTCGGCGGCAAGATCGCCGGCGACACCCCGGTGATCACCTACGCACTCATCGCGATCAACATCGTCATGTTCGTCCTGCAGATGGCGTCGGGGCGGTTGGAGAACGAGCTGACGCTGTGGCCACCCGCGGTGGCCGACGGCCAGTACTACCGGCTGATCACCTCGGCGTTCCTGCACTACGGCATAGCCCACATCCTGTTCAACATGTACGCCCTGTACGTCATCGGCCCGTCGCTGGAGCGCCTTCTCGGCCGGCTGCGGTTCAGCGCGCTCTACGGGCTGAGCGCGCTCGGCGGGTCGGTGCTGGTGTACCTGATCTCCCCGCTGAACACCGCCACGGCGGGCGCATCGGGTGCGGTGTTCGGGCTGTTCGGTGCGATCTTCGTGGTGTCGCGCAAGCTCAACCTCGACGTCAAATGGGTCATCGGCCTGATCGTGCTCAACGTGGTGTTCACCTTCGCGGCCCCGCTGATCGGCGCCGGTGCCATCAGTTGGCAAGGCCACCTCGGCGGTCTGATCGCGGGTGGCCTGGTGGCCGCCGGTTTCGTCTACGCGCCGCGCGCGCAACGAAACGCTGTGCAGGCCGCGGTGGCGGGCGGACTGTTGGTGCTGTTCTGCTGTCTCATCTGGTGGCGGACAGCACAACTGCTGGAGATGTTCGGCGGGTACCTCCACCTGAGCTGAGGTGTGTGCTGAGATTGGTCGGTGGCAGATCCAGAACCGGCCGTCGTCGCCAGAGCAATACGGGTCAAGGGCCCATGGGGTCCGGTCTATGGCCCGGTCGACCTGGACATCGACGCCGGTGGCGTAACGGCCCTGATCCATCCGGCCGGTACCGGTCGCACCGCCCTGCTGTTGACGCTGGCCGGGCGGATGCGGGCGCAGGCGGGCACCATCACCGTCTTCGGGCACAGCGACGCCCGCAAGATCTTCGACGTTTCGGCACTGGCCAATATCGACGCGCTGGACAAGATCGCCGAGTCGGTCACCGTCGCCGACCTGATCACCGAGCAGCTGCGCTGGGACGCGCCCTGGTATCGGTTCATCGGGAAGGCCGGAGCATCCGATCTCAGCGCCCTCTGCGCGACGACATTCGGGGATGTGCCGCTGCCCGATATGGACGCCTATTTCGACCAGGTCGGGGAGCTCAACCAGGTTCTGCTGCGCATCGCGCTGGCCAATACCGGAACCCCGCCGCTGCTGGTGGTCGGTGACCTCGACGGCATCACCGACGACAACAACCGCGCGGTGGTGCTGGACCGACTGATCGCGCTGGGGGAGAACCAGACGGTGATCACCGCATCCGCCAATCCTGTTCCCGGCGCCAAAGCCGAGCTGAAAGTGAGTGAGTGACGATGCTTGCCGGAATGTCGCTGGGCACTGATCTGAAGCGCTTCTCCCGCGGGGCGATGCCGCGGATCGCGTTGGTGACGGTGGTGCTGATGCCACTGCTCTACGGCGCGATGTACCTGTGGGCCTTCTGGAATCCGTTCGATGCCGTCAACAAGGTGCCGGTGGCGCTGGTCAACGAGGACACCGGGACCGAGGTCGACGGTAAACCCCTGGACGCGGGCAGGCAGGTTGCCGACGCCCTGATCAGCTCCGGACAGCTGCAGCTGCACGAGGTTTCCGCCGACGAGGCGGCCGACGGGCTACGCAGCGGCAGGTACTACTTCACCGTCACCCTGCCCGAGGATTTCAGCGCCGATATTGCCTCACCCTCGGGCGGCTCACCGCAGCAGGCGCAGATCGACTTCGCCTTCAACGATGCCAACAACTACCTGGGCTCGATCATCGGGCAGAATGCCGCCCGCGAGGTCATCAACCAGGTCAACGCCAGCATCGGTGAGCAGACGGTGGGCACGGTGCTCACGGGTCTGACCGATGCCGGGGCCGGTCTGGTGCAGGCCGCCGACGGTGCCCAACAGTTGGCGAGCGGTAATGCCCAGGCCAACAACGGTGCTCAACGGTTGGCCACCGGGGCCGGTGAACTGACCACCGGTCTGGTCACCGCGCGCGACGGGTCGGCACAACTGATGGCGGGCACCCAACAGCTGGCCTCCCGGGTGGATTCGGCGACCGGACCGCTGTTGGAGATGCTGGATCGTGTCCATGGGCTGCAACTCGACCCGAACGAGGTGGGCCTGCTCGCCCAGCGGCTCAGCGCGGCGGTGCGCTCCACCACCGATCGGGTGGCCGCGCTGAACATCGATCAGGCACAGGCCGCGGCGATCGTCGACCAGGCCCTCGGCATCCTGCAGACCAACCCGGACCCGACGGTGCGGCACGCCGGTGACGTCCTGGCCGGTGCACAGCGCCTGCTGCGCGCCAACGGAATCGACCCCGCAACCGATGACGGCCTGCTCAAGCTGCGCGACAGCGCATCCCGGTTGGAAGGCGAACTCGGCGACCCGAACAGCAAGCTACGGGTGTTCATCACCCGCGCGCTCAACGGGGGCCTGCGTGATGACGTGGCCCAACTGCGCGACGGAGTCGACCAACTGAACAACGGTGCCCATCAGCTCAACAGCGGACTGGTCCAGCTCGCCGCCGGTGGACGCCAGCTCACCGACGGTGCCGACCAGCTCGCCGACGGCACACAGAAGCTCGCCGACGGCAGCGCGGAGCTGGCGAGCAAGCTCAAAGAGGGCTCGGCCCAGGTGCCGTCCTGGACCCCGCAACAGCGCACCGATGTGGCACGCACCATCGCCACCCCGGTGGCGCTGGACCTGCACACCGACAATCCGGCGGCCACCTTCGGCACCGGGTTCGCGCCGTTCTTCCTGCCACTGGCCTTATTCATCGGCGCGCTGATCATCTGGATGCTGCTCAAACCGATCCAGTCACGGCCCGTCATGAACGGGCTCGGCGCCCTGCGGGTGGCGCTGGCCTCCTACTGGCCCGCGTTGCTGATCGTGGTGTGTCAGGTGGCGGTGATGTACGTGGTGGTGCATTTCGGTGTCGGGCTGCAGGCCAAACATCCCCTGGCGACCGTGGCGTTCCTGCTGTTGATCGGCGCCACGTTCCTGGCGATCATCCAGGCCTTCAACGCCGTCTTCGGGGTCTCGGTGGGACGCGTGGTGACGCTGGCTTTCCTGATGCTGCAACTGGTGTCGGCCGGTGGTATCTATCCGGTCGAGACCACCGCCAAACCGTTCCAGATCCTGCACCCGTTCGACCCGATGACCTACGCGGTGAACGGGTTGCGCCAGACCATCGCCGGCGGGGTCGATCACCGGATGTGGATCGCGATCGCGGTGCTCGGCGGGCTGCTGGTCGCCGCGCTGGCCGCCAGCTCGTGGGCGGCCCGGCGGGACCGGCAGTACACGATGGAGCGTCTGAACCCGCCGATCGAGGTCTGAACCCGGTCAGCGCTGACGCCGCAGTGCCAGCGCCCCCGGGCCGGTGAAGACCAAGAGCGCGAAGATGAAGCTGTACAGCGCCGCGGTCTCGCCGTCGTTGGCGATGGGCCAGAAACCGTCCGGGAAGTGCTTCCAGAAGTAGGCGACGGCCATCACGCCGGAGGAGATGAACGCCGACACCCGCGTGGCGAACCCGACCGCGATGAGGAGGCCGAACACCACTTCCAGTACCGCCGCCCACCAACTCGGCCAGGCGCCGAAGGTGACCGTCGGCCCGTTGGGGAAGGCGAACAGTTTGACCGTGCCGTGCATGGCGTACATCAGACCGACGAGGATCCGGAACACGCCGAGGGCCAGCGGGGTCCGGGCGGTCAGCGGATCCTGCGAGCGTGCAACGGCATCGACTGTCGAGGTGGTCATGGATGCAGATGTTGGCACGCACGTACCGGAAAGTGGGGGCTACCTACCTGCGGTTGATCGACAGCGCTCCTGGGCCGGTGAACACCAACAGCGCGAAGATGAAGCTGTACAGCGCAGCGCTCTCGCCGCCGTTGTCGATGGGCCAGAACGCTTCCGGGATGTGCATCCAGAAGTATGCGACGGCCATCATGCCGGAGGCAATGAACGCCGCCGGGCGGGTGAACAATCCGACGGCGATCAACAGCCCGAGCGCGATCTCCAGCACACCGGCCCACCAGTCCGGCCAGGTTCCCAGCGCCGCGGGTGATCCGCTGGGGAAACCGAACAGCTTCATCGTGCCGTGCATGGCGAACATGAGCGCGACCAGGATGCGGAACACGCCGAGCGCGATCGGGGCGTTGGCCGACAGGCGCTCGTCTACTGCCGGGGTGGCAGGCGTCGTGACGGTGGACTTCGAGATGGACACGTGGTTCGCCTCTTTCGGTGGATGGCCAGATCGGTGTGCCCCCAAGTCTTCTGGCAGGTCCAGCCGCGAACGGCACTCTCATAGACGATTCACATGATCTTTCCCTGTGAACTGCGGCAACAATGGAGCAGTGAGCACCGCACCCGTCGACGACCAAGGACCGCGGCGCGCCATCCTCGGCCGGCTACCGAAGATGTACCGTGCCGATGGATCCCCGATCCGGGTGCTGCTCGTCGATGACGAACGCGCCCTGACCAATTTGATCCGCATGGCGCTGACGTACGAGGGCTGGGAGATCGACGTCGCCCATGATGCCGCCGAGGCTGTCGAGAAGTACCGCGCCGACACCCCGGATCTGCTGGTGCTGGACATCATGCTGCCCGACACCGACGGTCTCGGTGTGCTGGCGACGATCCGTGAGTCCGGTACCTACACCCCGACGCTGTTCCTCACCGCGCGCGACTCGGTCGCCGATCGCGTCACCGGGCTGACCGCGGGCGGCGACGACTACATGACCAAACCGTTCTCGCTGGAGGAACTGGTCGCCCGGCTGCGCGGATTGTTGCGCCGCACCGCGTATCTGACGCCGGCCGACGAGGAGTTGCTCACCGTCGGGGACCTCTGCCTGGACGCCGCCAGTCGAGAGGTGACCCGCGGCGGTGAACCGATCGCGTTGACCTCCACCGAATTCGACCTGCTCAGATTCATGATGCGCAATCCGAGAAAAGCGCTGAGCCGCATGGAAATTCTGCAACGGGTGTGGGACTACGACTTCGGCGGGAAGACCAGCATCGTCGACCTGTACGTGTCGTATCTGCGCAAGAAGATCGACACCGACCGAGAGCCGATGATCCACACCGTCCGCGGAGTGGGCTACCTGCTGCGGGCCGCCCCGTGAGGCGGATGTGGCGCAGCTGGACCCTGCTCAAACAACTCGTCGTCGGGCTGTCTGTGATGGTCATGCTCGCGGTGGCCGCCATCGGTACCACTTCGGTCCTGACGCTGCGTTCCTCGGTGCTCGGCATCATCGACACGCAGTTGGCCGGGGCGCTGCAGGGGTGTGTCACCTCGGTGGTCAAATACCGCTCCACTCCCGGCGCAGACGGTCAGCTGCCCGAGCCAGGTGAGATGAAGCCGCTGGTGAACCTGATCGGGCAGGCGCAGGGCAACGTCGTCGCGCTGATCCAGGACGGACGGGTCGTCGACTCCGCGCACTTCCTGGCCGATGAGGCCGTGCCGGCCCCGCCGGACGCGGTATCGACGATTGCCCGGATCCCCTGGACCGACGGTGAGATCCGCACCGTCGAACTTCCCGGTCTCGGCTGGTACCGGATGGTCGGCCAACTCGGCGACGACGGCGAGATGCTGGTCACCGGGGTATCGCGCGCGCCCGCGTGGGACGCGATGATGCGCGAGACCGTCGTGGTGTCCGGGCTGACCCTGCTGGCGCTGGTGGTCACCGCGCTGAGCACGCTGGCCGTCGTCCGGTTCGCCCTGCGCCCGTTGCACCGGGTGTCGGCTACGGCCGCCGAGGTGGCCGCGCTGCCCCTGGACCGCGACAACCACACCATCACCCCGCGGGTGCCCGCCGGTGATACCGACCCGCGCACCGAGGTGGGCCTCGTGGGGCACACGCTGAACCGGCTGCTCGACCACGTCGAGGGCGCGCTGTCCGATGTCGCGGCCTCCGATCGTCGGATGCGCCAGTTCATCACCGACGCCAGCCATGAGTTGCGCACCCCGCTGGCGGCCATCCACGGTTACGCCGAGCTGACCCGCCAGGATGCCGCGGTGTTACCGGAAACCACCGAATATGCGCTGGCCCGAATCGAATCCGAGTCGCGCCGGATGACTTCTCTGGTCGCCGATCTGCTGTTGCTGGCCCGCCTCGACGAGGGGCAGGATCTCGATATGGCCGCCGTCGACCTGACCGAGCTGCTGGCCGATGCCGTCAACGACATCATGGTGTCGGCGCCGCAGCATCGGTGGCACCTGGAGTTGCCGGGGCACCCGGTGTGGGTGCGCGGTGACCGCGCCCGGTTGCATCAGACCTTGTCGAACTTGCTCCACAACGCGCGGGTGCACACTCCCGACGGAACCTCGGTGACGGCCGGGATCGTCGTGACGGAAGGGTATGCGGAGCTGACGATCGCCGACGACGGGCCGGGCATCCCCGCCGACCTGCTGGGACACCTGTTCGAGCGGTTCGTCCGTGCCGACAAGTCCCGGGCGCGGGATGCCGGCAGCTTCGGACTGGGGCTGTCGATCGCGGCCTCGATCGTCGAGGCCCACGGCGGATCCATCACGGCCCGGTCCGAACCCGGTGCCACGGCCTTCGTGATCGGGCTACCGGTCCTACAGTCCGATCCTGCGGTAGCGGTGCAGCCGGGTGCCGACCCGTTCCAGATCCGACATCGCCCGCAGCCGGTGTAGCTCGACGGCGATGGTCGCCGAGAGCCGTTCGGTGAACGCGCGGGGTTCGTCGGCGGCGTCCGGATGCTCGGCGACGATCGCGTCCACGATGCCGTCACGCAGCAGATCGGCGGACCGGATACCTTGCGCGGCAGACAGTTCCGGTGCGTGTTCGGTGTCGCGGTACACGATCGCGCTCGCCCCCTCTGGCGGCAGCGGTGCCAGCCAGCCGTGCTGGGCGGCCAGCACCCGGTCGGCGGGCACCATCGCCAACGCCGGGCCGCCGCTGCCCTGACCGAGCAGCACCGACACCGTCGGCACCTCCAGCGTCACCAATTCGGCGAGACACCGCGCGATCTCACCGGCCAGCCCCTCCTGCTCGGCCTCGGCGGACAGCGCCGGTCCGGCGGTGTCGATGATAGAGACCAGCGGCAACCGCAGCCCCGCCGCCAGCGCCATCCCGCGCCGTGCCTCGCGCAGCGCTTCCGGGCCGAGCATCCCGAGCCGGCGCTGACCGAGCACCACCGCGGGCTGACCGCCGAACCTGGCCAGCGCCAGCAGCACCTGCGTCGCATTACCGGAGAGCTGCACGGGATCGGTGGTGCCGTGCCGCAGCACGAACTCCGACCCCGGCCGGTCCGGGCGCCGCGATGTCAGCACCGAATCCCAGGCCGCGGTATCGGGTATCGGATCGGCCGCGGGCACCGCGGGCGCCGGGCCCGGCGGATCGCACAGCACCGCCAGCGTGCGGTCGAGCACCGATCGCAGCTGGGGCAGCGCCACCACCCCATCGATGACCCCGTGCCGGTAGAGGTTCTCGGCGGTCTGCACCCCGTCGGGGAACTTCTCGCCGTACAGGTGCTCGTAGACCCGCGGCCCGAGGAACCCGATCAACGCGCCCGGCTCGGCGGCGGTGACGTGGCCGAGCGAACCCCAGGACGCGAACACCCCGCCGGTGGTGGGGTGACGCAGGTAGACGATGTAGGGCAGGTGCTCGCGCTTGTGCAGCTGCACCGCGGCGGCGATCTTGACCATCTGTAGGAAGGCGACGGTGCCCTCCTGCATGCGGGTGCCGCCCGAGGCCGGCGAGGCGACCAGCGGCAGCCGCTCGGCCGTCGCGCGGGTGATCGCGGCGGTGATCCGCTCGGCGGCGGCTACCCCGATGGATCCGGCCAGGAAATCGAACTCGCAGGCCAGCACGGCCACCCGACGCCCGAACACGGTGCCCTCACCGGTCAGCACGGACTCGTCGAGACCGGACTTCTCGGCCGCGGCGGCCAACTCGGCCCGGTACTGCTCGGAGGTCGCCACCTGCAGGGGGGCGGTATCCCAGCTGCGGAAGGAACCCTCGTCCAGGACGGCATCACGTAGTGCCAGCGCACTGCTCACACGAGAAGGCTAATAGGCTGGCCCCATGATTGGAGTGACCCGGGACGGCAACGTCCTCACCCTGGAGATGCAGCGGCCCGAGCGCCGCAACGCGCTGAACGCCGCACTGGTCGACGGCTTGCGCGTGGAGATCGAGAAAGCCAGCCAGGACGCCGCGTCCAGCGGAGTGCGGGCGATCGTGCTCACCGGGCAGGGCACCGTGTTCAGTGCGGGCGCCGATCTGTCCGATGCCGAAGGGGTGGCCAAGGAACTGCCGGACAAGGCCAGAGACCTCAACCTGGCCATTGATGCCAGCCCGCTGCCGATCATCGCCGCCCTCAACGGCCCGGCCATCGGGGCCGGGGTCATCCTGTCGATGATCTGCGATCTGCGGGTCGCGGCACCGGGGGCCTTCTTCCAATTCCCGATCGCCAAGTACGGCCTGGCGCTGGACAATTGGTCGATCCGCCGGCTGGTGTCGCTGGTCGGGCATGGCCGGGCGCGGGCGATGCTGATCGCCGCCGAACGTCTGGATCTGGACACCGCGGTGCAGACCGGCATGGTCAACCGGGTTGGCGATCTGGCCGACGCGCAGAGCTGGGCCGCCGAGATCGCCGGATACGCCCCGCTGTCGGTGGCGCACTCCAAGCGCGTGCTCAACGACGACGGTGCCTACGAGGAGCCGTGGCCGGCCCACAAGGAGGGCTTCGACAAGGCCTGGGCGAGCCCGGACGTCATCGAGGCGCAGGTCGCCCGTATCGAGAAGCGCGCACCGAAGTTCCAAGGCGCCTGATGTTCGGCGCGGCGGCCCGGGTGCTTGGTGGAACCGCAGCGGTGGCCGCGGGCGGCTGGCTGTTGCGTGCCGCGCAGGGCACGCCCGCCGCGCTGGGGGCCGCCGATATCGGGGCCACCGCGAAGCGGTCACCGAACTGGCGTGACGGTGTCTTCGTCAACCGCGAACCGGCCTCGGAGGTGCAGCTGAGCCGGGAGGACCAGTTCGCGCTCGTACGTGACCTGCTCACCGGCGGCAGGCAGCAGCACCCGCCGCGGGAGATCCCGCTGGTCCGTCCGGCGCCGGACATCGCACCCGCCGACCTGGCCGCGACCTGGTACGGGCACTCCTCGGTGATGATCGAGGTCGACGGCTATCGGGTACTGGCCGATCCGGTGTGGAGCCAGCGCTGTTCGCCCTCACGGGTGATCGGTCCGCAGCGGCTGCATCCGGTGCCCGCGGATATCGACGAGCTGCCCGCGATCGATGCGGTGATCATCAGCCATGACCACTATGACCACCTCGACACCGAGACCATCACGGTGCTGGCCCGCAGCCAGCGTGCGAAGTTCTACGTGCCCCTGGGCATCGGCGCCCACCTGCGCACCTGGGGGATCCCGGCAGCGCGCATCGTCGAGCTGGACTGGGACCAGAGCGCACAGCTGGGCGCGCTGACCATCGTGTGCACCCCGGCCCGGCACTTCTCCGGACGGTTTCTCACCCGCAACGTGACCCTGTGGTCGTCGTGGGCGCTCATCGGACCGCGGCATCGGGTGTTCTTCGGCGGTGACACCGGCTACACCCAGGGATTCGCCGGGATCGGCGACTCCTACGGGCCGTTCGACCTGACACTGATGCCGATCGGTGCCTATCACCCGGGCTGGCCCGATATCCACATGAATCCCGAGGAGGCGGTGCGTGCGCACCGCGATGTCAGCGATACCGGACTGCTGGTGCCGATCCACTGGGCGACCTTCCGGCTGGCACCGCACCCTTGGTCGGAGCCGGTGGAGCGGATGCTCACCGCGGCGGCCGCCGAGGGAGTCGCGGTGGCGACGCCGCGCCCGGGGGAGCAGGTGTCCGCGGACCCGGCCCGATCGCCGGTGAATCAAACATGGTGGCGCGGCTGACCCGATAGCGTTGATGCCGTGAGACTGATCTTGACCTGTGCCGCGGCGGTCCTGGTGCTCGCCGGTTGCGCCCCGGACTCCGGTGCCCCGGCGAGCACCACGACCTCTCCCGGCGCTGCTCCCGGCGCAACGGGGGCACCGGTTCCGCCACCGCTGGTCCCGGCCATGCCGCTGCCGGAGAACGCGGTGGACAACGCCGTCGCCAAGCTGGACGGTATCGCCGAACAGCTGCTGCAGACCTCCGGTGTGCCCGGTATGGCGGTGGCCGTGGTGCACGGTGGAAAAACCATCTACGCCAAGGGTTTCGGGGTGCGTGACACCCGCACGGGGGAAGCGGTCGACCCCGACACGGTGTTCCAGCTGGCCTCGCTGTCCAAACCGGTGAGCGCCACCGTCACCGCCCGCGCCGTCGACGCGAAGACCGTCGGATGGGACACCCCGGTGGCCGAGAAGCTGCCGTGGTTCGCCCTGTCGGATCCGGCCGTCACCCGCATGCTCACCATCGGTGACCTGTTCTCGCACCGGTCCGGACTGCCCGACCACGCCGGCGATCAGCTCGAGGACATCGGCTACGACCGGCGCGCGGTGTTGGAGAAACTGCGGCAGCTGCCGTTGGACCCGTTCCGGATCTCCTACGCCTACACCAATTTCGGGCTGACCGCCGGCGCCGAGGCGGTCGCCGCGGCCGCCGGCGAACCGTGGGAGCAGTTGGCCCAGGAGTCGCTGTTCGAGCCCCTGGGGATGACCTCGACGAGCTACCGGTTCGCCGATTACCAGGGGCGGCAGAACCGCGCCGTCGGGCATATCCGCGTCGCGCCCGGCGATTACCAACCGCGCTACACCAGGGACCCCGATGCGCAGTCCCCGGCCGGCGGGGTGAGCTCCTCGGTGAACGATATGGCGCGCTGGATGTCGATGGTGCTCGCCGAAGGTCGACCACTGATGCAACCGGCGTCGCTGCTGCCCGCGCTGACCCCACAGATCGTGTCCAGCCCGGGCAGCGAACCGGCCATGCGATCGGGGTTCTACGGCTACGGATTCAACCTCAGTACCACCGCCGCCGCCCGTACCGAGGCCAGCCATTCGGGCGCCTTTCAGCTCGGGGCGGGCACCAACGTGCTGCTGCTGCCCTCTGCCGATGTCGGGATCATCGCGCTGACCAACGGGACGATCTCGGGCGTGCCGGAGGCGCTGACCGCCCAGTTCGCCGATCTGGTGCAGTTCGGTGAGGTCCGCGAACCCTGGTATGACCTGTACTCCGCCCGGATGCTGCCGATGAGTGACCCGGTCGGATCGCTGGTCGGTAAGACACCGCCGGCCGATCCCGCTCCGGCGCGGCCGCTTTCGAGCTATGCGGGGACATACCGCAACGATTTCTGGGGTCCGGCGACGGTGTCCGAACGGGACGGCAAGCTGTTCCTCGGGATGGGTCCGCGGGGGGATTCCTTCGAGCTGACCCACCGGGACGGCGACGTGTTCACCTTCTCCTTCGTCACCGAGAACGCACCGCCGGGGACGATATCGGCGGCCACCTTCGACGGTGCGAAGCTGACGCTGGAGTACTACGACGACGGGGTGTTTTTGCGATGAGCGCCTGCGCGAAGAGAATGGAGCACAGGTGACAGCGATGATCACCGGCCTGTCCGACGCCGAGGTTGCCCAGCGGTTCGCCGAGGGGAAGACCAACGATGTCCCGACCCGGGCCGCGCGCAGCGTCTCGGAGATCGTGCGCGCCAACGTGTTCACCCGCATCAACGCCATCCTCGGCGTGCTGTTCGCCATCGTGGTGGCCACCGGGTCACTGATCAACGGGCTGTTCGGACTGCTCATCGTGGCCAACAGCGCGATCGGCATCATCCAGGAGCTGCGGGCCAAGCAGACCCTGGACAAGCTGGCCATCGTCGGGCAGGCCAAACCGGTGGTGCGCAGGCAGTCCGGCACCCGGGCCGTGGCCCCGAGCGAGGTCGTTCTCGATGACATCATCGAGGTCGGTCCAGGGGACCAGATCACCGTCGATGGAGAGGTGTTGGAGGAGAACAACCTTGAGGTCGACGAGTCGCTGCTGACCGGTGAGGCCGATCCGATGCCCAAGGATCGCGGTGACAAGGTGATGTCGGGCAGCTTCGTCGTCGCGGGAACCGGTGCCTACCGCGCCACCAAGGTGGGCCGCGAGGCCTATGCCGCGCAATTGGCCGAGGAGGCCAGCAAGTTCACCCTGGTGAAATCCGAACTGCGCAGTGGTATCAACAAGATTCTGCAGTTCATCACCTACCTGCTGGTGCCCGCCGGTGCGTTGATCATCTACACCCAGCTGTTCACCACCGACGCGGGATGGCAGGAGTCCGTGCTGCGGATGGTCGGGGCACTGGTGCCGATGGTGCCCGAGGGCCTGGTGTTGATGACCTCGATCGCGTTCGCCGTGGGCGTGGTGCGGCTGGGCCAGCGTCAGTGCCTGGTGCAGGAACTGCCCGCCATCGAAGGACTGGCCCGTGTGGACGTGGTGTGTGCGGACAAGACCGGCACCCTGACCGAGAACGGGATGCGGGTCAGCGATCTGGAGTCTTTCGGCGAATCGGAGGCGGCGGCGGTGCTGGCCCAGCTGGCCGCCGACGACACCAGGCCCAACGCCAGCATGGCGGCCATCGCCGAGGCCTACGCTGATCCGCCCGGCTGGACCGCCACCGCCACCGCCCCCTTCAAATCCGCCACCAAATGGAGCGGTAGCTCCTATGGGGAGCACGGCAACTGGGTGATCGGCGCCCCCGATGTCCTGCTCGACCCGGAATCCCCGGAAGCCGCCGAGGCCGAGCGCATCGGTTCGCAGGGGCTGCGGGTGCTGCTGCTCGGGTCTTGCGATACCGCGGTCGACGCCCCGGAGGCACCGGGCACCGTCACCCCCGTCGCGCTGGTGATCCTGGAGCAGCGGGTGCGTCCGGACGCCAAGGACACCCTCGAATACTTTGCCTCGCAGCGGGTCACGGTGAAGGTGATCTCCGGGGACAACGCCAAGTCGGTCGGCGCCGTCGCCGGCACGCTTGGCCTGCACGGTGAGACCCTGGACGCGCGGCGATTGCCCGAGCAGACCGAGGAGATGGCCGACGCGCTGGATCAGTACACCACCTTCGGGCGGGTACGCCCCGACCAGAAGCGGGCCATGGTGCACGCGTTGCAGTCCCGCGGGCACACCGTCGCGATGACCGGTGACGGCGTCAACGACGTGCTGGCACTCAAGGACGCCGATATCGGTGTGGCGATGGGTTCGGGCAGCTCGGCCTCGCGTGCGGTGGCCCAGATCGTGTTGCTGGACAACAAGTTCGCCACCCTGCCCTATGTGGTGGCCGAGGGACGCCGGGTGATCGGCAACATCGAGCGGGTTTCCAATCTGTTCCTCACCAAGACCGTGTACTCGGTGCTGCTGGCCGCACTGGTCGGTATCGGCGGTCTGACCTCCGCACTGTTCGGCACCGATCCACTGCTGTATCCGTTCCAGCCGATCCACGTCACCATCGCCGCCTGGTTCACCATCGGGATCCCGGCCTTCATCCTGTCGCTGGCGCCCAATCATGAGCGCGCCAAACCGGGTTTCGTGCGCCGGGTGATGACCTCGGCGCTGCCGGCCGGCGTCATCGTCGGGGCCAGCACGTTCGTGTCGTACCTGCTCGCCTACGAAGGCCGTGGTGCCACGGCCGAGCAGCAGACCCAAGCGTCGACGACCGCCCTGATCACCCTGCTGGTGGCCTCGGTATGGGTGTTGGCCGTCGTGGCGCGCCCGTACGAGTGGTGGCGGGTGGCGCTGGTGGCGACGTCGGGGTTGGCCTATGTGGTGATCTTCGCGCTGCCGGTGGCCCAGCGGACCTTCCTGCTCGACCCGTCGAACCTCCAGCTGACCTCGATGGGCCTGCTGATCGGCGCCGTCGGGGCGATGCTGGTCGAGATCGCCTGGTGGGTGGAGGGCAAATTGTCCGGTGAACCACGGAAGTTGTGGCGCTAGGGTTGGGGCATGAGTTTCTTGGACAAGATCAAAGGCCTGGTGGCGAAGAACACCGACAAGGTCGACACCGTGATCGAGAAGGCCGGTGACCTGGTCGACAAGAAGACCCAGGGCAAATACGCCCAGCATGTCGACAAGGTGCAGGAGGCCGCGAAGAAGGCCGCCCGCGAACAGACCGGTGCCGAGCAACCGCCACAGGTGCCGCCCAATCAGCAGTCGGGTCAGCCGCCGGCCGGTTCGCCACCGCCCCCGGCGGCGCCGTAGATGGCGAAGCTCTCCGTCTCCATCGACGTTCCGCTGTCTCCGGAGCAGGCCTGGGAAGCGGCATCGGACCTTTCCCGATTCGACGAGTGGCTGACGATCCACCGGGTATGGCGCTCGAAGCTGCCCGAGACACTGGACAAGGGCACCAAGATCTCGTCCATCGTCGAGGTCAAGGGGATGAACAACCGGGTCGACTGGGGCATCGTGAACTACAAGCCGCCGGAATCGATGACGCTCAACGGCGATGGTGTCGGCGGGGTCAAGATCAAGCTCATCGCGCGGGTGAAGCCCGTCGCCGACGGCGCCTCGGTGCAGCTGGACATCCATCTGGGTGGGCCCGCGCTGTTCGGGCCGATCGGCATGATCGTGGCCGGTGCGCTCAAGAGCGATATCAAGCAGTCGCTGGAGCAGTTCAAGAAGGTCTACTCCTAACGGTCGGCGAGAGTGACGCATTGGTTGCCGCGGCGAGTCCGCGGGCGACCAGAGCGTCACTCTCGGCGGAGTTCTGCGGTCGGCGATGAGTTTGGGCGCCGGGCCGGGTCGGTATCGGCATGACCACTTCACACCCTCTCGGTGCCCCCTGCTGGATAGACCTGTCGACATCCGATATCGACGGCGCGCAACGCTTCTACGGTGCGGTGTTCGGCTGGACGTTCGAGTCCGCCGGACCTGAATACGGTGGCTACGTCAGCGCGTTCGTCGACGGTGTCCAGGTTGCTGGGCTGATGCCCAACGACCCGCAGTGGGATATGCCCGATGGCTGGACCACCTATCTGCACACCGCCGATGTCGACGCGACGCTGCAGGCGGTGATCGGTGCCGGTGGCTTCAGCTGCGGCGGAGCGCTGGATATCCCGGCCAAGGGCCGCATGGCGGTCATCTCCGATGTGACCGGCGGGATGGTCGGGCTCTGGCAGCCCGCCGGCCACCTGGGCTTCGAGGCGACCGGTGTCGCGGGCGCCCCGGTATGGCATCAGGTGACGACGCGGGACTTCGCGGCGACCGTGGACTTCTACCGCACGGTGTTCGGGTGGCAGACCCAGGTGGAGGCCGACGGTGACGAATTCCGCTACAGCACGGTGATCTTCGACGGTGAGCAGCGTCTCGGCGTGATGGACGGCGCAGCGTTCATGACTGCCGATGAACCGTCGAACTGGTGTTTCTTCCTCGGTGCCGATGATGTCGACAAGACGATCGAGCTGATCGTCGATCACGGCGGTACGGTCGTCCGCGCTGCGGAGAACACCCCGTATGGCCGGCTGGCCGCGGTCGCCGACCCGACCGGGGCCGGGTTCAATCTGTCGTCGGTGCCCCCGCGCTGAGCGCGAAATCGGCGAAGTCGAAACCGGGGACCACCACGCAGCTGACCAGGGTCGGCGCCTGGTCGCGAGGGGTTGCTCGTTGCCAGTATCCGGGTGGCACCACGAACTGCGGCTGCTCGCCGGCGGCGATATCGGGCCCCAGCACCACGCTGTCGGCGTTCTGCTGCTCGCGGCCCACCTCCAGCACCAACGGGCTGCCGCGGTGGTACAGCCACAGTTCGGCGCTGCGCACGGTGTGCCACGCGGATTGCTGGCCGGGCATCAGGAGGAACAGGATCGCGGTACCGGCCTGGCGGGGCCCGGAGTAGTCCTGCGGCAGCGCCGACTGCGGAATGGTGAGGTCACTGCGCCAGGTTTCGCGGAACCACCCACCCTCGGGGTGCGGGGAGAGATCGAGCTCGCGGGCCCAGTCGGGCAGTTCCGTCATGGCAGTTCAGCCTACGCAGACCCACCCGATAATCTGTGGTGCATGGCTCGATTGCGTCCCGGCTGGCTGGTCGCGTTCTGCGCGCTGGTACTCGCGGTGAGTGCCTGGCTGCCGTGGTTGACCACAGCTACGGGGCGGGCCAACGCGATCGGCGGCAAGCTCGGCAGCATCGACGTGCCGCCGCCCGGTTTCGGGGTGGGGCAGTTGATCGTGCTGCTCTCGGCACTGCTGATGGTCGCGGCGGCGATGGCGGCCCGGGAACTGTCGGCGCGGTGGGCTTCCGCTGCGGCGCTGTCGGTTTCGATGATCATCGGTGCGCTGATCGCCTGGTACGTCCGCCTCTACGTCCACGATCCGGTGGCGGTCGGTTACGGCATGTACCTGGCGGCCGGTGTCACCGTGGTGGCGGTGCTGCTCTCGGTGGCGACCATGGTGGTGGCCTGGAGACGGGCCGGCGCATGAGTTTCCGGGCGCCGGTGGTGCTGAGCGGGCGGCGCTGGGTGGTCGTGGAGCCGCTGGGCTCCGAACACGCCGAGGAGATCGCGGCCGTCGCCGATGCCGGTGACCTGTGGTTCACCTCTGCGCCTTCACCGCAGACGACCAGGGAGTGGGTGCAGACCAGACTGGCCGATGCGCGGGGCAGCACGTTCGTGGTGCGCCGGCTGGACGGCACGGTGGTGGGGTCGACGAGCTACCTCAACATCGACGAACCCAATCGCAGGCTGGAGATCGGTGCCACCTGGTACACGGCCGCCGCGCGTCGCACCGGGGTGAACACCGAGGCCAAGTTGCTGCTGCTGTCCCACGCTTTCGACGAGCTCGGTTGTGTGGCAGTGGAATTCCGTACGCATTTCCTGAATGCCGACAGCCGCGCGGCAATCGAACGCCTGGGCGCCAAGCTCGACGGGGTGCTGCGCAGCCACCAGCTTCTGCCCGACGGATCGCGCCGGGACACCGTGGTGTACTCGATCCTGGATATCGAGTGGCCGGCGGTGCGGTCCAATCTGAACCACCGATTGGACCGCACCGCCGCGAACTAACCGGCGTCGACGGTCGGTGCCTCGACGGATTTCTGGGTGTTGTGTGCGATCTCGATCCGGCGCGGCTTCGCGCGTTCGGCCAGTGGGATGGTCAGGGTGAGTACCCCGTTCTCATAGGTCGCCGAAATGGCCGCGGTGTCAATGCCTTCGCCGAGCGAGAGCTGCCTGCGGTAGCTGCCGAAGAAGCGCTCGTTGGCGAACCATTGCACCGAGTCCTCGGAGCGGGCCGTGCGGTGGGCGGAGATCGTGAGCGTGCCGTTGTCCACGCTGATATCCACCGATCCGGGATCGATACCGGGCAGATCCGCGGTGAGGACGTAGTGATCGTCGATCTTGCACAGGTCCATCGGCATGAACCTCGGCGTGCGCGCAGAGCCGGTCTGACCGGTCAGCAGGTTGCGGGTCATGGAGTCAAAATCACTGAACGGATCGAAACGGAGCACAGCAATCCACCTCCTCGTCGATCAAGAGCCCACCACCCTGGCGGGCAGCCAATCACTGTGCACCACCGAATTTAGCACTCGAGTGCGTCGAGTGCCAACCCTCTTTCGATGTCATTTCCGCGCAGGGCGACGTTGCATCGGTCACATGTCAGCGTGGCGACAAAGGCTGCGCCACAGCCGATATGGGTCACGGCCACCGCCGGTCCCTCGGCGGCGACGAACCACCGCTGCGCCCAGTCGAGCGCGGTGACGATGATGGGCAGGACGGCGTCGCCTTTCGGTGTCAGCCGGTAGCCACCGTCGAGCACATCATTGCTCACCAGGATCTGCAGCCGGTCGGCCAGCGAACCCGGGGGAGCGCCGAGCTGCCCGGCGAACTCGGAGAATCGGGTGGTCCCGACGAAGGCGGCCACCATGATGGCGAACGCCCACCGGTTGCCGAGGATGCTCATCGTGTGCGGGAACAGGTCCGATGCTCCGTTGGCGCGATCGCGATGGGACCGGCGCCGGGTGGCGACCTCGGGTATCGAGCGTGCCCATGATCCGCTGGGTCCCCAGTGCGCGGTGAGGTCGCCGGTCGAGACGCGCTCGCCGCAGGTGCGGCACGTCAGCGCCGGAGAGCAGGCCGCACCGCACACCGTGTGCCGAATCGCGGGCAACGGCTCGGGATGCTCGGGCACCCAGCTTCGTTCCCAGTGCCAAATGCTGGTCAGCACCGGCCAGAGGCTCTGCGCACGTTCGGTGGCGGTGTACTCGAAACGAGGCGGGTTGTCCTGGTAACGAACACGTTTGAGCAGATCATCGGTGGCCATCGCCGCCAGGCGTCGGCTCAGCACCGAATGTGAGATGGGCAGGCGCGCGGCGAATTCGGCGTACCGGGTGGCCCCAAGTAGCGACTGCTGCACGATCAACAGCGTCCACTCGTCGGCGAGCACGCCGAGCATGCGGCCGACGGCATTGACATCACCGGCGGCCAGTCGCGTCGGGGTCACCGGGCCGACGCAGATCCTTCTGGCCGGAACCGCCGCAGTTCGGGCCCGGGTGCCCAGGTGGAATGCGTTCCGCTGGAGACCCGTTCGGGAAGCTGCAGCTTGCACACCGGGCCGTCGGAAACCCGGGCGGCGTCGAACACCAGGCAATACGACGCGTCGGCGGCCATATCGGTGGTGATGGTGACCAGGTAGCCGTCGTCCTCACCGCGGCTACCCACCCGCGGTGCCATGGCGGTCTCGCTGCCGTACACCCCCTCGCCGAAGGAGAAGCGCTCCTCGGCACCGGTCTGCAGATCGTGGCGCACCAGTCCATCGAAGAGGAACCAGCCCGGCTTACCGGTGGCGGCATAGGCGTAGCGATACGGGCGACCGGCGTAACCGGAGTTGATCATCCCGAACTCGGTCAGACTGTCGGACAGTTGCTCCTCGCGGGTGGCACCGGTGACGAGGTTGAACCGCCAGCGGTGCAGGCGGGTCTGCATACCGTCGAGGGACAATCCACGGAAGATGCGCTGCCACTTCGGATTCATCCCGTTGTCGATACCCGTGACCGGCTCGGGATCACCCTGGAAGAAGCCGTCCAGCACGATCTCGTCGCCGTCCTCGTAGGCGTTGGTGAAGTGCAGGACATAGGTGGTGTCGGCCTCGAACCATTTCACCTCCGATCCGCGGCGCGGGATCACCGCGAAGCGCGACGGCAGATCGCGGTGCAGCCGGGGCAGATGGGCGTTGTGCTTGAGGAACTCGGCGTCCCAGAACAGCGGAAAGTCGTTCAGTATCACGTAGTTCTCGGTGAACGCCATATCGTGCGGCAGTCGTGGTCCCGGCAGTTCCACCCCGACGTAGTGCACCAGGGTGTCGGTCTCGTCGACCACCCCGTAGTGCATGTACGGCGTATCCTTGCCGTAGTTGAAGAACAGCAGTTCGCCGGTGGCATCGTCGACCTTGGGATGTGCCGACACCCCGAGCCCGGCGGGTACCCAAGCCTGCTTGCCGAGGGTGTCGCCGGTGCGCGGGTCGATACGGTACAGATCGCCGCACTGGTAGAAGCTCGTCAACGCCACCCCGCGGTGCACGGTGACATCGGTGCTCGACGCATCCTTCATCAGGGTGCGCGCACCCCAGCCGTGGTCGCGCTGGGCCAGTTCGACGGGTTCGGCGATCCCTGGCCACAATGGCCCACCGGCTTCGTACTCGGCCAGGAATCCGTCGGTCTTGACGAACCTGTTGCGGTAGAACGCCTTACCGTCGCCGAAGCCGACGATGTGCAGCATCCCGTCACCGTCGAAGGGGTGATAGGCCTTGAACGCCGGGTGCAGTGGGTTCTCGGTGTTGCGCAGGTACACCCCGTCCAGGTCGGTGGGAATCTCGCCCTCCACGGCGATCAGGTCGTCGGCGTCCCATTCGCAGGTCTGCGGCCGCCAGGGCCCGGTGCGGTAGGGATGATCGTCATCCTCGGGCAATGTCGACAGATACTTGGCGACCACATCCGTGTTCACGAAACCTCCTCGGCAGAGCCGATCACGAAGCTGATGGTGGTGGCGGTGCTCCCACCGAAATTCAGGGTGCCGAAGCTCCGGGCGCCGTCGACCTGATACTCCCCGGCGGTTCCGGAGACCTGGCGGGCGGCATCGAGGATCATCCGGATACCGGTCGCCCCGACCGGATGCCCACCGCCGATCAGGCCGCCACTGGGGTTGATGGGCAACCGTCCGCCGAGCGCGATCTCACCGTTCTCGATGGCCTTCCACGATTCGCCGGGCCCGGTCAGGCCGATATGGTCGATCGCGAGATACTCACTGGGAGTGAAGCAGTCGTGCACCTCGAACCCGTCGAGCGTGTCGAGATCGACCTCGGCGCGGGCGAAGGCGTCCTGCACCGCCAGGCGCACATGCGGAAAGAGGTACTCGTCGGAGCGGTCCAGCTTCTGTGCCAACCCCAGTCCGACGGTGCGGTGCCCCCATCCCGCGATCACTGCGATCGGGTGCGCGTCGGGATGGTCACGCAGGTACTCGTCGGACACCAGCACCAGGCCCGCGCCGCCGTCGGTCATCTGGCTGCAGTCCAGCCGCCGGATCCGTCCCTCGACGACGGGGTTGGACTCCGGGTCGATGCGCCAGGACCGGGTCTGGGCGTTCGGGTTGGACCGGGCGTTGGCGTAGTTCAGCGTGGAGATGGCATCGAGGTGGACGTCGTCGATGCCGTATCGGCGGTCGTATTCGTCGGCCACCCGCGAGAACATCGACGGCCACATGAAGGTCGCGTCGCGGCCCTCGTGTCCGGTCCAGGCGGCCGCGCCGAGGTGGCGGGCGGCGATATCGCCGGGGACCGTCTTCTCCAGCTCCACCCCGAGCACCAGGGCGCTGGGGTAGGCGCCCGATCGGAGATCGGCGATGGCGGCCAGCACCGCCGCGCTGCCCGATGCGCAGGCCGCCTCGTGCCGGGCGGCGGGGGTGCCCCAGAGATCGGGCTCGACGCTGGCGGGCATCGCGCCGAGGTGGCCCTGGTGGGCGAACAGCTCGCCGAAGGCATTGGCCATATGGATCACGCCGATATCGGCCGCCCGGGTGTGTGCCGCGGCGAGGGTCTCGCGGACCACCTCGGCGGTGAGCGTGCCCAGATCGCCGCCTTCGCGCTGCACATTGCGGGCGAAGTCGCTCTGGTAACCCCCGAGGATCCACACGTTGGCGGTCATGTCGACCGACGCTACTACAACTAAGAGAGTGACTTGGGGTGATCTCACGTTTCGCCCGCCGCCGACGTCTACACAATGTGAGCGTGCGACCCTTCGAGAGCATCGTGACCGAGTACGGCCCGATGGTGCTGCGGGTGTGCCGGGCGGTCCTGGGTCCCATCGACGCCGAGGACGCCTGGTCGGAGACATTCCTATCGGCCATGCGCGGCTATCCGGATCTCGATCCCGACGCCAATGTGCAGGCCTGGCTGGTGACGATCGCGCACCGGCGGGCCATCGACATCGGCCGTTCGCAGACCCGGGCCCCCGCGCCGGTAGCCGAGATCCCCGAGACGGCTCGCGTCGACGGTTTCGACCCCGATCTGTGGGCCGCGCTGGCGGTACTTCCCGACAAACAACGCCGCACCCTGGCCTACCGCTACCTGGCCGGCCTGCCCTACGGCGAGATCGCCGAACTGGTGGGCGGTTCGGCCGAGGCCGCCCGGCGCGCCGCGGCCGACGGCATCAAGACCCTGCGCACCACCTATCCGAGGGAGTCCTCATGACCGAGATCTTCGATCGGCTGACCGCCGACGACAGCGCGCTGCGCCGGTTGCACGACCGGTTGGCCCGCGATGCCGAACGCGCAGGCACGCTCGACGTGGCCTACCGCACCGTCGATACGGCCGTCGGACCCTTGCTGCTCGCGGCGACACCGGCCGGACTGGTGCGGGTCGCGTTCC
The DNA here is from genome assembly GCF_006715585.1 of Arthrobacter sp. SLBN-53. Lineage (NCBI taxonomy): Bacteria > Bacillati > Actinomycetota > Actinomycetes > Micrococcales > Micrococcaceae > Arthrobacter > Arthrobacter sp. SLBN-53. Next base: position 1,885,546 of record NZ_VFNN01000001.1, on the reverse strand, counting down.
TCGCCCACGATCCCGAGGAAGCCGAGCTGAGCAGGCTCGCCGCGAAGGTCAGCCCGCGGGTGCTGCGTGCCCCGGCCCGCCTCGACGATGCCGCCGCTCAGATCGAGCAGTATCTGGCAGGGGACCGGACCGCCTTCGATCTGCCGTTGGACCTGCGACTCACCGCCGGGTTCCGACGGCAGGTGGTCGAACACCTGCGGCGTATCGGCTACGGCCTCCGTGAGAGCTATGCCGACGTCGCCGCCGCCGTCGGGAATCCGAAGGCGGTGCGGGCGGTGGGCAGCGCCTGCGGGCACAACCCGCTACCCCTGGTCATCCCGTGTCACCGGGTGGTCCGCACCGACGGGTCCATCGGCCAGTACGCCGGCGGTGCGGAGGTCAAGGCGACCCTGCTGGCGCTGGAGGCGGCCTGAGGGTGAGTGCTGTGCCCGGCCTGAAGTGTCGGCGGTAAACGGTGTAGCCCAAAGCCCGGTACGCTGAGGTACCGTGACGGCGCGTCTGGGCAGGGTGAACACCGTGCGATTGACGCTGCTCGCGCTGGCCCTGTTCATCGTCGGCACCAATGCCTTCGTCATCGCGGGTCTGCTGCCCAAGATCGGTGAGGGACTCGGCGTCGGGCCCGGCACCGTTGGGTATGCCATCTCCGTCTACGCCGCCGTCGTCGCGGTCGCCTCACCGGTCGTCTCGGTCGCCTGTGGCCGCATGCCCCAGCAGCGCGTGATGGCGGCCGGACTCGTCCTGATCGCCATCGGCACGTTCTTGGCCGCCGCGGCCGACACCTTCGCGGTGTTCACCGCCGGCCGGGTGGTTGCCGCGTTCGGTGGTGCCGCCCTGGTGCCGACGGCCATCGCGGCCGCACCCGTGCTGGTCCCCGCGGCGGTGCGTGGTCGCGCCATCGCCTTCGTCGGCATGGGGTTCACCCTGGCCATGGCGATCGGATCACCGATCGGGACCGCGCTGGCCGATATCGGCGGATGGCGGCTACCGCTGGCCCTGCTGGCCGGCCTGGCCGCCGTGCTGGCCCCGGTGCTGCTGCTCGTGGTGCGTGACGTGCCCATCGGCGACGGGGTGCGCCTGCGCGACCGGGTGGCCGTGATGCGCAACCGGCACATCGTCTTCGCAACCGCCGCGTCGTTGTTGATGATGCTGGCGTTCAACATGGTCTACATCTTCAGCGCGGTCATCACCCACGATGCGACGGGCGGCGACAGTTCGAAGACCGCCGTGCTGTTGCTGGTGTACGGCATGGCGGGCATCGCGGGCAACGTCCTGGGCGGCAGGCTGACCGACCGCATCGGCAGCCGCCGCACCCTGCAAGCGGTGCTCACCGTCCAGTGTGCGGCCTTCCTCAGCCTGATACCGGCACATCACTCCGTGGTCGCCACCGCGGCAGTCTTCGCCTGCTCGGGTCTGGCCGGGACCGCGGCATCGGTGGCCATCCAGTACCGGCTCGCCGTCATCGACGCCCGGTACGCCGGGGTGGCGCTGGCCTGGTACTCGACGGCGATGTACATCGGTATCTCCATCGCTCCGCTCATCGGTGCGGCGGCGTTGCCCTACGGATTCGCGGTCCTGCTGGCCGCCGCGGCCGGCTCCATCCTGATCGCCCTGCTGGCCTCCGAGCTCGGCCATTTCCGCGAGGTCAGGAGCGCGTCGGCCGCGCCGGGGGAACTGCCGCCAACAGAGCTCGGGTGTAGTCCTGCTCGGGTGCGCTGAAAAGCTGCTCCGCGCTGCGATATTCGACGGTTCGACCGGATTGCAGCACCAGCACGTCGTGGCTCATCCGCTCGATCACCGCGAGATCGTGCCCGATGAACAAATAGGTCAGCTCCAGCTCGCGTTGCAGACGGGCCAGCAGCTCGAGCACCGTCGCCTGCACCGACACATCCAGCGCGGCGGTCGCCTCGTCGAGGATCAGCAGGTCCGGCTCCGCCGCCAGTGCGCGCGCGATACTGATGCGCTGCCGCTGACCGCCGGACAACTCGTGCGGATAGCGCCCGGCGAAATCCGGGTCCAGCCCCACCATCTCCAGCAGTTCGGCAACCCGGGCCCGGCGCTGCGCGCGATCGCCGACCAGTCGATGCACCACCAGCGGCTCGGCGATCGACACACCCACCGCCATCCGGGGATTCAGCGAGGCGAACGGATCCTGGAACACCATGGCGATGCGTCGTCGGTCGGCCCTGCGGTCCAGCACATCGGCGCCGTCGAGCACCGCGCTGCCACCATCGGGTTTCACCAATCCGGTCAGCGCGGCCGCCACCGTCGACTTACCCGATCCCGATTCGCCGACCAGTCCCAGCGTGGTGCCCCGCCGGATCTGGAACGACACGTCGTCCACCGCGTGCACGCCGCCGTAGCGCACCTCAAGGCCGCGCACCTCGAGGAGCACCTCGGTGTCGGCCGGGGGCGCGGGCGGGCCGGTGCCGTCGAGCAGCGGGCGGGCCGCCAGGAGTTCGCGGGTGTACTCCTGGCCGGGGGCGTCGAAGATCTGGTCGGTCGTTCCCTGCTCGACGACGCTCCCGTCGCGCAGCACGGTCACGGTATCGGCCACCTCCCCGATGACGCCCAGATCGTGGCTGATCCAGATGACCGCGGTGCCGAAGTCGCGCTGTAGTTCGGCGACCAGGTCGATGATCTGGGCCTGGGTGGTGACATCGAGGGCGGTGGTCGGCTCGTCGGCGATCAGCAGCCCCGGATCGCAGGACAGCGCGATCGCGACCATCACCCGCTGCCGCTGACCGCCGGAGAGCTGGTGCGGATAGGACTCAAGACGTCTGTCCGGGTCCGGAAGTCCCACGGCGTCGAGTAGTTCCAGCGCGCGCTGCCGGGCGGCCCGGCGCGTCATCCTGCGGTGTGTCTCCAGCGATTCGGTGATCTGGCGTTCGACGGTCAGCAACGGGTTCAGCGACGTGCCCGGGTCCTGGAAGACGAAACCGATCCGACCGCCGTGCACCGCGCGCAGCGTCCGGGCCGAGGCACCGACGAGTTCCTGTTCTCCGGCAAGGACACTCGATCCGTGCACCACCGCACCCGGCGCGTCCAGCAGGCCGGTGGCCGCCAGCACCGTCATCGACTTGCCCGACCCGGACTCGCCGACGATGCCGACGGTCTGTTCGGGTTCCACCGCCAACGACACGCCGCGCACGATCTCCCGGCGCCCGATCCGCACCGACAGGTCACTGATCCGCAGAATGCTCATCTGGCCCGCCGGGCTTCGATCATGGTGCGCTGCTTGGGGTCCAGCACGTCGCGCAGCCCGTCGCCGAGAAGGTTGAGCGCCAGCACGATCAGGAAGATCGCCAGGCCGGGGAACACCGCCATCCACCAGGCCAACGTCACGAAACCCTGTGCGTCGAAGATCATCCGACCCAGTGAAGGCTGCGGGGGCTGGATACCCAACCCGAGAAAGGACAGCGCGGCCTCGGCCAGGATCGCGAACGCCAGCGATAGTGAGGTCTGCACGATCAGCGGTCCGCTGATGTTCGGCAGGATGTGCCGGGTCACGATGTAACCCGAGCCGGTGCCCATCGTGTACGACACGGACACATAGGGTTCCACCCGCACCGACAGTGTGCTGGCGCGCGCGACCCGCGCGAAGATCGGGGTGTAGACGACCCCGATGGCCAGCATGGTGGTGCCGATCCCGGGGCCGAGCACCGCGACGATGGCCAATGCCAGCAGCAGCACCGGGAAGGCGAACATCACGTCGACGATGCGCATCAGCACGGTGTCCAACCAGCCGCCCTCGCGTCCGGCGAGGTATCCGGCGATCACCCCTACCGTCACCCCGATGACGGCAGCGAAGGCGACGCTGACCACCGCGACCTTCATCGAGGCCTGGACGGCCACCATCACCCGTGACAGCACATCGCGGCCCAGCTCGTCGGTGCCGAACCAATGTGCGCCGCTCGGCGGCTGGAGTGCCTGCGGCACGTCGATATCGTTGACGCCGTACGGCGCGATCCATTGGGCGGCAATGCTGATCACCACGACCGCCGCCAATACCGCGGCGCTGAGCAGCGTCACCGGGTTACCGGCCAACAGCCGCCAGGCGTTCACTCGGTTCATGACAGCCGGATCCTCGGGTCGACGATGGCGTACAACAGGTCCACCAGCAGATTGATCGCCAGGAACGACACGGCGATCAACAGGACAGCGCCCTGGATCACCGGGTAGTCGCGGGCGGCCACCGAGGTGTAGACCAGCCTGCCGATACCGGGCCAGGCGAACACCACTTCGACCACGATGACGCCACCGAGGATGGTGCCCAACTGGATTCCGGTGATGGTCAGGATCGGCACCAGCGCATTGCGCACCGTGTGCCGCAGCGTCACCGTGCGCGGCGGAAGCCCCTTCGAGCGGGCGGTGCGCACATAGCCCATGGCCGCGACTTCCAGGACCGCAGAACGGATATAGCGGGTCATGATCGCCGCCGCCACCACTCCCACCGTCAGGCCGGGCAGGATGATGTGGCGTAACCAACCGGCGGGATCCTCCAGCAGCGGCCGGTATCCCGACGTCGGCAACCAGCCCAGCGTCGTGGAGAACAGCGATATCAGCAGGATGCCCAGCCAGAAGTCCGGTACCGAAACGCCGAATTGGCTGGTGACCCGCACCAGGGCGTCACTGGCCCGGCCCTCGTGCAGGGCCGCCCAGGTGCCCGCGGGCAACGCGATCAGCAGCGCCAGCACGATGCCGACCAGGGCCAGTGAGACGGTGGCCGGCAGGCGTTCCAGCAGGACCTCGGTCACCGGGGCGCCGTTGCGAAAGCTGACGCCGAGGTCGCCGGTCGCCGCGCGGCCCAGATACTGGAAGAACTGCGTGAGCAAGGGCTGGTCCAATCCGCTTGCCGCGCGCAGCGCGTCGTAGGCCTGCGGGGTATAGCGGGTGCCCAGCGCGATGCGGACCGGGTCGCCGGGAACCAGGTGCACCAGGGTGAACACCACGATCACCACCCCGACCAGGACCACGGCCGAGTAGGCCAGCCGGCGGGCCAGGAATTTCACGACCGTCACGGTTCACCGCCCAGCGACGCGTCCCGGAACCGGATGGCCTTGTCCCGGCGCGCTTCATACCCGTGCAGGTTCGGTGTCCACGCCTGCAGTACGGCGGGGTTGTACAGGAAGATGTAGCTGACCCCATCGGCGATCAGGGTGGCCGCTGTGGCGTAATCGCGTTTGCGTGCCTGCGGATCGGTCTCGGAGCGACCGGCATCCAGTGCGGCGTCGACACGCGGATCGGAGAACTTCTGGGCGTTGTTGGCGCCGTCGGTGTGGTGCTGGGCGTAGTAGAAGTCGTCGGGGTCGATATTGCCAAGCCAACCCATCATCAGCATGTCGAAATTGCCGTTGTTCTGCTCGTCGAGCCAGGTCGCGAAGTCCACGGTACGGATGTCGACCGCGATGCCGAGCGGTTCGAGATTGTCGGCGACCACCTGTGCCGCGGTCACCGTCTGCGGATACTCGCTGGTGACCAACATGTCCATGCGCTGTGGGGCGGCTCCGGCCTCGGCGAGCAGTGCCCTGGCCCGGTCGATATCGCGGCTGTAGCGGTCATATGGGGTGAACCACGGGTTGCCCTGCGGGATCGCCAGCTGGTTCGCCTCCGCGGTGCCATAGCTCGTGGCCTGCACTATCGAGGGCCGGTCCACCGCGTAGGCGACGGCTTGGCGGACCCGGACGTCGTTCCACGGCGGGCGGGCGGCGTTGAGGGCGAAGTACCAGTAGTCATTGCTGGGGGTGCGGGCCAGCCGCAGGGAATCGTCACCCTCCAGCTGAGGCACGCGTTGCGGGGGCACCGCGTCGGTCCAGTCGACCTCGCCGGCCTGCAGCGCCGCCAGCGCCGTGGAGGTCTCGCTGATGAACCGGAAGGTGACACCGGGCAGTTTCGGGGCTCCGCCCCAGAAGTTCGGATTGGCCGTCAGGGTGATCGAGTCACCGCTCTGGCGCCCGGCGAAGGCAAACGGGCCGGTGCCTATCGGGTGGGTCGCGATCGAGCCGTCCTCGACGTTGCGGCGCGAGACGATCGCCATTCCCTTGAATCCGCCGAGGTTGGTCAGCAGGTTCGGGGTGGGCCGGGAGAGGCTGATCCGGACGGTGCTGGGGTCGATCGCGTCGACGGCGGTGACGGCACTGAACTTGTCGACGGTGGACAGCTTCTCGTCGATGATGCGCCGGTAGGAGTAGACGACATCATCGGCGGTCAGTGGGCTGCCGTCGTGGAAGGTGACCCCGGGCCGTAGGTGAAACGTCCAGCTGAGCTGGTCGGGTGCGGTGTCCCACGACGCGGCCAACGCCGGTGCCATGTTGAGGTCGGCATCGGGTTCGACCAGCGTGTCGAACACGTTCTCCAGCACCTCGAAGGAGAAGTAGGCGCTGGTCTTGTGTGGGTCGAGCTGGTCGGGCTCGCCGGCGATGGCGGCGATCAGGTTCCCCGAGCCCTGCCCCAGGTCCACTCCGCGGCCCGGCGAACACGCCATGCAGGCCACGAGCAGCACGGCCGCGAGGAGGGCAGCCGGGGTCCGCATGAGGAACCTGTACCCCAACCTGCGCCGGACTACACCGGCGCTGACCTGTATGAACGACGACGACGGTCGCGGCGGCTGCGCGCGATGGCCGGTACCTGCAGCTGACCGCGGATACCGGGTTCGTCGTGTGCGCGTGTTGTGCGGATAGACTCTGGCCGTTGCCACCTTCGGGTGGGTAAAGATGTTCGGAGGTATCGATGAGTAGCCAGCAAGACCCCACTCCCAGCCGTGCAGCGGCTGTCGGCGAGGTCGAGGAACGTCGTGTCGGCGATATCAGCGTGGTTGCTGTGAGCGGAACGGTCGACATGTTGACGGCTCCGAAGCTGGAAGCGGCCATCGCGGCGGCGGCACAGAGCTCGCCGTCGGCGGTCGTCGTCGATTTCACCGCCGTGGAGTTTCTGGCGTCGGCCGGGATGGGAGTCCTGGTCGCCGCCCACGGTGACCTCTCTCCTCGGGTGAAATTGAGCGTGGTGGCCGACGGGCCTGCGACCAGCCGACCGCTGAAATTGGTGGGCATCGCCGATATCGTCGACCTCTACGCCACGCTGGATGAGGCGTTGGCAGCGTTGCAGAGTTAGAAAAATCGGCGAACGGGTAGCCAGCAGTCCGACATGACAGAGCAAGGCGCCTCCGCTAGCTTCGCCAGGGTCGGCGTTCTCGCCGATCCGCAACTTGCCGCCCAGGTCCGGGAGGAGTTCGCGGAGTGGCTGCGGAATCATTTTCAGCTGGATCCGGAGAAGTCGAGCGACGTGCTGCTCGCTGTCTATGAAGCGTTGGCCAATGCCGCCGAATTCGCCTACGTCGGCGCTGCGGAGCCCGGTCCGATGCACATGCACGCCGCATTCGATCCCGGCGACGGCAGTTTGCGGGTCACGGTCACCGACGAAGGTGTGTGGCGGACCAAGGACGAGAGCATGGTCGATTCGGCGCGCGGGCGCGGGCTACCGCTGATCCACGCGCTCAGCGACCGCGCCGATATCGACACCACCCCGACCGGCACCTGCGTGCGGCTGGAGTGGGATCACATCACACCCAATCACAGCTCAGAACTGCGGTAGCCGCACAACCTGGACGAAGAATTCGTCGATCTGCCGCACCGCGCTCATGAATTGGTCCAAGTCGACCGGCTTGGTGACATAGGCGTTGGCGTGCAGCTTGTAGCTGCGCAGGATGTCCTCCTCGGCAGAGGACGTCGTGAGCACCACGATCGGGATGTGGCAGAGGTTCTCGTCGTTCTTGATCTGCTCCAGTAGTTGCCGACCGTCGTACTTGGGCAGGTTCAGGTCGAGCAGGATCAGATCCGGTCGCGGCGCATCGGCGTACTCGCCGCGCCGGTAGAGGAAGTCCAACCCCTCCTGGCCGTCGTGGGCGACATGCAGATTGTTCTTGATCTTGTTGTGCTCGAACGCTTCCCGTGTGATCAACTCATCACCCGGGTCGTCTTCCACGAGCAGGATGTCGATCGCGCGGCCCTCGGGTAGCTTCATCGGTTGGTTCCTTCCAGCTGGGCATCTGGCGCCCGCTCGGGCGCCAGATCAGGTTCGGTGACCGGAGTCTTGGGCAGGGTGAAGACGAAGCGGGTGCCGTCGGTGTAGTCGGTGTCGATACCGATGGTGCCGCCGTGATGCTCGACGATCTTCTTGCACAACGCCAATCCGATGCCGGTGCCCGCATACGCGTCGCGCCCGTGCAGACGCTGGAAGATGACGAACACCTTCTCGACGAACTCGGCGCTGATCCCGATACCGTTGTCCGAGACGATGAACACCCAATTCTCGGCATTTTCGCCGGTGCCCTCGTGACACTCGATCAGCACCCTGGGCGCGACCCCGTCGCGATGGAATTTCACCGCGTTGCCGATGAGGTTCTGCCACACCATGGTCAGCAGCGTGGGGTCACCGTCGATCGTGGGTAGCGGGTCGTTCGGGCGGACGATCGTGGCGCCGGACTCCTCGATGGTGCTGCTGAGGTTGTGCATCGCGGCGTCCACGGTGGCATCCAGCGCGACCTCGCTGATGGTCGCGTTGAGCCGGCCGACCCGGGAGAAGGTCAGCAGATCGTTGATGAGGATCTGCATCCGCTTCGCGCCGTCGACGGCGAAAGCGATGTATTCCGTTCCACGTTCGTCGAGTTTGTCGCCGTAGCGCTTCTCCAGAAGCTGGCAGAACGAGGCGACCTTGCGCAGCGGTTCCTGAAGGTCGTGGGACGCGACATAGGCGAACTGCTCCAGTTCGGCGTTGGAGCGCCGCAATTCGCCGGCCTGTTCGTCAAGGGCGCTGCGGGCGGCACGGGAGGTCTCCAGCTCGTCGACGATGCGCTGGCGCATGTTCTCGACATCGGTGGCCATGGCGCGGATATCCCTTGGCCCGCTCGGGATGATGCGTTCACCGAAGTTGCCCTCGGTGATCCGCCGGCACGACGCGGCCAGCTGCGACAGCGGCCGGTTCACCGCCGCGCGCATGACCACCGCCAGCAGCACCGCGGTGGTGACGAACGCCAGGATCATGGCCACCAGGGTGGCGTCGCGCCATTGCCGGATCTGTTCGAGGTGGGCCAGTCCGGCGTCCCTGGCCTCGCTCAGATGGTCGTTCTGAAGGGTGAACAGCGCGCGCAGTCGATCGAAGAGAGCCTTGCCCTCCTCGATCCCGGCTTCCTCGGTGGCCCGGGTCGGCGCGGCACTGGCCAACAGGGGATCGGCGTACTCGACGCGCCAGTCCTGGGCCGCGGCCTCGATGTTGTCGAGGTCGTCGAGCAGGTCCGGATACTCGGCGATGGTGTTGCGGATCTCCGCAACGGCGGTGGCCTCGGCGGCGCGGCCGTCGTTGTACGGGTCGAGGAAGCGGCGGTCGGAGGTGATCAGGTAGCCCCGGACCGCGGTCTCCTGGTCGCGCAGTGCGGCCTGCAGTTGGTAGGCGGCGACGCGGGCCGGCTGGACACCGTCGCGCAGCCGGTTGGACACCTTGTCGGCCTGGCTCACCAGGATCGTCGTGGCCACCGCGCACGCCAGCACCGCGGTGCCGATGACCGCGAGCACCAGGTTCTGCCAACCCTGCACAGTCAGCTTCATGTCCGTGATCGCTCCACTCGGATGACGGCGATGTCGTCGGTGAGGCCGCCGTGTTGCTGCGCGCGCGCCTCGGCATGTTCGATGAGTGCCTCGACGAACTGGGTATCGGGCAGCGTGGCCAGCGAGCGCGCGATGGCGAGCAGTCCGTGTTCGCCGAGGCGCTCCTCCCCGGGTCCGGAATGTCCTTCGAAGAGTCCGTCGGTGAGCAGTAGCAGCCCGTGGTTCTCGGGCAGCTGGTACTCGTTGACCGGCCATTCCGTCGCGCCCAGACCGAGCGCCTTACCCGCGACGGGCTCGATCCAGTCCACGGTGCCCCCGCCCTGCAGCAGCATGCCGGGGTGGCCGGCGCGCAGGATGGTGAACGCCCCGGTATCCGGCTCGAGCGCGACGCTCGACAAGGTGGCGAAGATGCCCTTGTGGGGGCGCTCGCTGACCAGGATGCGGTCCAATTCGCGCATTCTTTCGATTCCGCGCAATCCGGCGAACGTGAGGGCCCGCCAGCCGATGCGCAGCGCCACCCCGAGGGCGGCTTCGTCGGGGCCGTGACCAGCGACATCGCCGATCATGATGTGCACGGTGCGGTTCGGGGTCTGTACGACGTCGAAGAAATCGCCGCCCACCAGGGCATCCTGGCGGCTGGGGCGTGATCGGGTGACGATGTTGACCCCGGGGGAGTCGAGCAGGACGGGTGAGGGGAGCAGGCCACGCTCCAGCCGGGCGTTCTCCATGGCGCGCATCTGGCTGGCATGCAGGTCCACGGTCGCGATCTCGGCCCGCTTGCGCTCGATGGCATAGAGCACCGCGCGTCGCAGCATCTCCGGGTCCACACGGTCCTTGACCAGGTAGTCCTGCGCACCCGAGGTCATCGCGTTCACGCCGAAGTGCTCATCGGAGTGCCCGGTCAGCACGATGATCGGGATCGACGAGTCCAGGCTGCCGATCCGGTGAACGGCATCCATGCCGTTGGAGTCGGGCAGGTTCAGGTCGAGAAGTATGCAGTCCGGTCGACGGTCGGCGACGGCGCGTTCGGCTTCGGCGACCGACTGCGACCAACTGAACTGGAATCCGGCCCCGGCCTCCTCGATGAGCTCCTCGACGAGCAACGCGTCGCCGCGGTCATCCTCTACCAGGAGCAGGGACAACGGCGCTCGCCCTATGGGTGAGGCAACATTGAGTCCGGGTGAAGCCAGCGGACGCTGTGGTGCGGGCATGAAAGTTCAACATCCCCCACCTGGGGCGCTGGCCCCGGTCGCGCCGAATCTCCTAATGACTGACAACAATGACGACCCTACCCATAAGGCACCACACAGCGACGCATGGCTGATCTTGTTCGTCGCTGAATGGCCGACCGCGCGCGTCCCCGGTGCGGCCGGCGGTCGCAGGCGATGAGCAGTGCGAATCGGACGAGCAGCCGCTTAATTGGGCGTAGCGTTCGACCGGTGCGCTATCGCCCCGACGACACCGCCGTGGTCGTCATCGACCCGCAGAACGATGTCCTCAGCCCGACCGGAAAGAACTGGGCCGTGCTCGGTGCGAGCGTCACGGAGAACGGCGTGGTGGCACACCTCGCACAGATTCTCGGCACGGCCAGGGACAACGGCTTCGGAGTGTTCGTCTCACCGCACTACTTCTATCCGCATGATCACCGCTGGGCCTTCAACGGACCGCTGGAGGATGACGAGTTGAGCTCGGGCACCTTTGCCCGCACAGGTGTGCTGAACCTGGACGGCTTGGCCGGCTCGGGTGCGGACTGGCTGGCCGAACTGGCACCGTTCATCGAGGACGAGGCGACCACCGTGGTCAGCCCGCACAAGGTGTGGGGCCCGCAGACCAACGATCTGGTCCTGCAGTTGCGCAAGCGGCGGGTGCAACGGGTGATCCTGTGCGGGATGCTCGCCAACATCTGCGTCGAGTCACATCTGCGGGATCTGCTGGAGCAGGGTTTCGAGGTGGCCGTCGTCCGCGATGCGACCGCCGGTCCCCGCCATCCGGTGCGCGGTGACGGATATCAGGCAGCGCTGGTGAATTTCGCCTATCTCGCGCATGCGGTCCCGGACACCGCCGAGATCGTGTCCGCGATGGCAGCCCGGCAGGACTGAGCGGCCCATGATGGCGGACACCGCGGGGGACCCGAGGTTGGTGTCGATCAATGTCGGTATGCCCCAGGATGTGCCGTGGCAGGGGCGGGTCGTGCGAACGGCGGTGTACAAGACACCGGTGTCCGGGCCGGTGCTGGTGCGCAGGCTCAACATCGACGGTGACGGGCAGGGTGACCTGGGCGGTCACGGTGGCGAGCAACGTGCGGTCCTGGTCTACCAACTCGGCTCGTATGAGCACTGGTCGGCGGTCCTTGGTCGAGATGACCTGCGGCCCGGGCATTTCGGCGAGAACTTCACGATCTCTGGCCTCGGCGACGACGAGGTGTGCATCGGGGACAGGTTCCGTGTCGGAGCGGTGGTGCTGGAGGTCACCCAGCCACGGGTCACCTGCTATCGCGTGGGGTTGCGACTCGGTGAGCCACGCATGGCCGCGCTGCTGGTGGCCGATCATCGCCCGGGCTTCTACTGCCGGGTCATCGAAGAGGGCGAGGTGCGACCCGGGGAGGTGATCACCAAGATCGCCGCCGGTCCCGAGCAGGTGTCGGTGGCCGAGATCGATGCGCTGCTCTACCTTCCCGGCCATTCCCCCGAGCTCCTCGCACGGGCGTTGCGGATCCCTGCGCTGAGCCCGGGTTGGCAACAGTCATTGCGGGCGCTCGCCGAGCAAGACCGTCAGCAGCAGCCCCGTTCGACCGGAAATCCGGGCCTGACCGCCGCCGCGGGCGCGCCGCCGGCCTGGACCGGGTTCCGTCGGCTCGCGGTGCGCACGATGGAACGTGCGGGCGCCGATATCGTCGTGCTGACGTTGGTCGATCGCGACGGTGGCGCACTGCCGGGCTGGCGACCCGGGCAGTACATCACCGTGCGCCTCACACCGGAAGTCGGGCCGGCGGTCATCCGCAGCTACTCGCTGTCCAACCTGCCGGGCTCATCGGAGTTCCGGGTGGCCGTCAAACGTCTTGCCGGTGGCGCGGCCGGGGAGTATCTGCACACCCGGGTCGGCGTGGGCGATGCGGTGTACGTGGCCGCGCCGCGCGGTGTGTTCACCCTCGACGACGGTGCGGGTCCGGTGGTGCTGCTGTCGGCCGGTATCGGGGTGACGCCGCTGCTGTCGATGCTGCACCTGCTAGCCGATCACCGTTCCACACGCGAAGTCTGGTGGATTCACGGGTCGCGCGACGGCGCCGAACATGCCTTCGCCGAGGAGATCCGGGCATTGATCGGGCGGCTGCCTTGCGCACACAGCCGCACCTTCTACAGCCGGCCCGGTCCGGCGGATCGCCCGGATCTCGATTACGACCTTGCCGGACGGATTTCGGTGGACACCCTGCGGGCAATCGGTGTTCCGTTGGAAGGTGACATATACGGTTGCGGCCCAACCGGATTCATGAACGATCTGGTGACCGGGCTGGAGAAACTCGGTATCGGCACCGGCCGGCTGCGTACCGAGACCTTCGGTGCGGCGGCCGCGGTCAATCCGGGTCTTGCGGGGGTGATGGTGCCGGCCGGTGTGCACCCGCCTGCCGAAACCGGTTCGGGGCCTGCGGTGTCCTTCGCCCGCAGCTCGTTGACCGTGGCGTGGAGCGCGCACTATGGCAGCCTGCTCGAGTTCGCCGAGGCCTGCGATGTGCCTACCAGGTGGTCGTGTCGCACCGGGGTCTGCCACACCTGTGAAACAGGGCTGCTCGCCGGCGAGGTCGGCTACGATCCAGAGCCGCTGGAACCCCCCGCCGCGGGCAATCTGTTGCCGTGCTGCGCGTATCCGTCCGGGGATGTGGTGCTGGACATGTAGTGCCGGTGTGCACGCCGTGCGGGCTCGGGCTGCCGGTGGTGGCAGGTGGCTAGAATCTCGCGGATGTATCTCTGCAGATCCTTCCCGGCGACGCGATGAGCACGGAGCGCCGTTCGCAGCGGGAACGCGTCGAGGAGTCCTCGCGCCGACTTGCCGAAGCGGCAATCGAACTCATCGCCGAGAAGGGCTACAACAACGCGACCGCCCAGGAGATCGGTATCCGGGCGGGCTACAGCCGGGCCATGGTGCGGGAGCGGTTCGGGTCCAAAGAGGCGTTGTTGGAGACGGTCCTGCAGGCGTACGAGCGGGGCGTCGAGGTCACACCCGAGCCGGGCGCGTCCGGTCTGCAGAAGGTTCTCGCGCCGGTGGTGGCACTCCGTGAATTCGCGGCGGAGGACCCACGGTTGTTGCGCGCCGCGCTGACCCTGAACTTCGAGGCCCTGCACGACCACGACATCCTTCGGCCGCGTATCGAGGGCTGGCTCGCGCGGACCCGCGCCGGACTGCGCCAGGCCGTGCTCGACGGACAGTCCGATGGTTCGGTGGCACCGGAATGCGATGCCGACGAGATCGCGTCGGAGCTGACCGCGGCGGCCATCGGGTATGCCTACGCGTGGTTGCTGAACCCCGACACGACGAATTTCGACGAGACGTTGGGGCGACTGCACGACCGACTGCTCGTGCGGCTGACGAACGGGGTGCGGTGACCGGTGAGGTCAGCCGAGCGTGGCATGGACCGCGTGGACCGCACCGCAGTCGGCGATGATCGCGATGCTGCGCTCCATCAGGACCTGGAGGAGTTCGCGTCCACGGTCGTTGACGTTGTCCCAGGACATCATGGCCGCCAGCGGCAACGCGATCTGTAGCACCGTGGCGATCTGGAATTGGCGCCAGGCCCGGTCGAACGGGTAGTCGATGCCGAGCCCGGTAAGGGTGGTCAGGTAATGGCGCACCAACTCGGCCTGCCGGCGGTCCCGTTCGGTCGGCGACATACCTTGACCCACCAGGTAGGCGACATCCCACATTCCGCATCCGCGACCGGTGAACTGGAAGTCCACGGTGACGTGTGAGCCATCCTCGGCGAAGAACAGGTTGTCGGCCCGCAGGTCCCCGTTGATGAGCGTGGTGGGCGTCGCCAGAGCTGCCAACAGAGTCGGTGCCGATGCGGCGTAGTCGTCGATCACCGCCGCCAGATCGGCAGGCGCAGTAGCGCGTCCGTGCTCGGCGAACACCTGCCATCCCGCCGCGGTGCCGGCGCTGAAGAGCCCGGCCATCCGCGCGTCGTCGAGACTGAGGAAGGTCGGGTGAGCGGTGACCGGTGGTGTCGTATCCCAGCCCCAGGCATGGAAGCGGGCCGTTTCCGCGAGCACCGCACGGGCCCGGTCGAAACTCAATCCGGCCACCTGGTCGGCGTTTTCGAGAGCGCCCACGTCTTCCATGACGATGACGAACTCGCCGGTGGCGTTGTCGAACGCGGCCGCGTGCGCGCGTGGGGTGCGCACCGGAGCCGACGTGGCTACCGCGTTGTAGAACGTCACCTCTCGCTCGTAGAGCCGGATCGAGGAGGCCAGCAGTTGGTAATCGGGGTAGTCGGTGGGGAACTTGGCGATCACGCTGGCCGGCCCCGCACCGTCGAGGCCGAGGTGCACCCGATACAGGAACGAGGCGAAGCCGACGCCCTCGGCGATGCGCTGGGCGCGCAGTTCGGTGACGTGTGTCCCCGGTGCGATGGCACCCGAGGACGTGAGGATCTCGGTGAGCCAGCCCGTCGTCAGCTCGGACGCGGAGCGGGGGAAGAGCTGTGTTGTCGACGCCATGTTCGAAAACTAGTTGTTAACTTGCACGCAAGCAAGTATGAATGTGGTCATGGTTACACCGCAGCCGGCCGTGCCGACGCCGAGTGTCCCGACGGCCGACCCGAGAACTGTCATCGAGCGCTACAACTACGAGTTGTGGAATGAGCGGAACTACGCGGTCGGCGAGCAGATCATCGGTGAGCAGATCATCCGGAACACCCCGGGCGGCCGAACCGTGCTCACCCACGACGAGGCGGTGCAGCGGGTGCGCGATCTGTGGGCGGGCGTGCGCAGCGTGCATTTCACGCTGCCGCATATCGTCGCCGATGACCAGCTGTGTTCGATTGTCTACCAAGCAGACATCGTCCAGCACGACGGAACCCGCGACGTCATCTCCTCGATCGAGGTCTATCGGGTGGCCGGGGGACGCATCGTCGAAGTATGGAATCCCTGCACATATGACCATGACCGGTGGCCCGAACTGGCCGAGGAGGCAACGCTGTGACCGTGACCATGAAACCCGAACTGGGCTTCTATACCCTTGGCGGGCAACCGGAATCGCCGCGGGTGATGATCGAGGAGATCCGCCGTGCCGAAGAACTCGGGCTCGGCCACGTCTTCATCTCCGAGCGCTTCAACACCAAGGAGGCATGCACCCTGTCCGGGGCCGCCGCCGCGGTGTCGGAACGCATCGCCATTGCCACCGGCGCAACCAATCACAACACTCGCCACCCGATCGTCACCGCCGCCTATGCGCTCACGATGTCGCGTCTGAGCGAGGGCCGCTTCACGTTGGGTATCGGGCGAGGTGTGCCGCCGCTGCAGGATGCGTTCGGGATGCCGCGCATCACCACCGCCCAGATGGAAGACTTCGTCGGGGTGATGCGCCGACTGTTCCGCGGTGAGACCATCGTCGGCCATGACGGTCCGATGGGCAGCTTTCCCTTGCTGCGGCTGGGCCAGGACTACGATGCCGATATCCCGATGGGCATGGTCGCCTTCGCGCCGAACTCCCTTGAGTTGGGTGGCCGAGTGATGGACCAGGTCATCCTGCACACCTTCTTCACCGACGAGACGCTGGCGCGGTGTGTCCAGACAGTGAAGTCCGCCGCCGAGCGGGCCGGCCGCAACCCCGACGATGTGAAGGTGTGGTCATGTCTGGCGACCATCGGGGACCACCTTCCCGAGGAGATGCGGCTGCGCAAGCTCGTCGGCCGGCTGGCCACCTATCTGCAGGCCTATGGTGATCTGCTGGTGCGGACCAATCGCTGGGATCCGGCTGTGCTGCAGCGCTTTCGCGATGACGAGGTGGTGCAGAGTTTCTATGTGGGTGGATTGCAGGCCATCGACAGCCCCACCACCGCCATCGAGAAACTCGAGCATATTGCGACGTTGCTGCCCCCGGAGTGGACGGCGCCGGCGGCCACCGGCAGTCCGCAGGAGTGTGTCACCACGATCCGTGAGCAGCTGGCTCTTGGTGCCGATGGGGTGATTCTGCACGGCGCCACCCCCTCGGAGCTGGAGCCGATCCTCGCGGCCTACTGACCACTTCTGGAAGCGCTCAGCCCGACTGCCTGATCAGCAACCACACCAGATACGCCCCGCCGATACCCCAGGTGATCACGCCGACGGGCAGCTGACCGGGCAACAGGTGCTGGGCCGTGGCATCGGATGCGGCCAGGATGGCCGCTCCCATCGCCGCCGACGGGGCCAGCCGCAGACCGCCGCCGCGGGTGACCTGGGCGGCCAGTTGCGGTGCGGCAAGTGCCACGAAACTGATGGGTCCGGTGAAAGCGGTTGCCATGGCCACGCATCCGACACCGACGGCCAGCATCAACACCCGCGTGGCCTCCATGCGCAGGCCGAGCGCGGCGGCGACGTCATCGCCCAGCTGTGCCACCGGCATCCGCCGGGCGATCACGGCCAGCGGCACGACGAGGACGGCAGTTCCGGCGAGTACCACCAAAACCTGGCCGTTGGTGACATTGGCCAGCGTGCCCGCACCCCATGCCGCGGCCGATATGGCGACCTGCAGATTGGCCTTGAGAATCATCCACGTGTTGACCGCCTCGATCATGATGGCGACCGCGACACCCACGATGATCAGCCGGAAACCGGCGATACCACGTTTGAAGGCAAGCAGATACACGATGGCGGCGGTCGCGAAGCCGCCGGCGACAGCGCCGACGGCGAGGAGCGCGCTCGAGTGCGCACCGACGAACAGGATCACCACGAGCGCACCGAAGTAGCAACCCGAGTTGAAGCCGATGACATCCGGGCTGCCCAGCGCATTCTTGGTGAGCGACTGGAAGATGGCACCCGAGATGCCCAGCAACGCACCCAGTATCAGCGCCATCATGACCCGTGGCGCCCGCCATTCGCGGACCACCACGATGTCGAACGGCGCGCCGGTGCCGAACACCGCGCGCAGCACGTCCCACGGTGCGATGTCGTAGTCACCGGCACCCAGGCTGAAGATCGACACCACGACCGCGGCGAGAACCAGCACGGCGGTGGTGACCACGGAGATGACGTCGATACGCAGGTTTCGCCATCGCAACGTCGGGCGCCCGAAATCGACGCGACCGATCCTCGTTGTCGCGGTGGGGGGCACGGTGGGGGTCACGGTTGGATCGCCGTCTTGCGCCGGACCAGCCAGATGAGGGCGGGTGCCCCCAGGAACGCGCTGACGATCCCGACGGGCAGTTCTGCCGGGCGCAACGCAATCCGGCCGAGGACGTCCGCGGCCAGCACCAGCGCAGGGGCCGCGATCGCCGAGATGAGCAGGATCCACCGTTGGTTCGCGCCGACCAGCCATCGGGCGATGTGCGGGATCATCAGACCCACGAAGACGATCGGACCGGCCGCGGCGGCCGCCGCGCCGCACAGCAGGGTGATGGCGATGAGGCCGAGGGTGCGCGTCCGGGCCAGCTGGGTACCGAGTGCGCGCGCCATATCGTCACCGAGGGCGATCGCGTCCAGTCCACGGGCAACCGATGCCGTGATCGCCAGTCCGACAAAGACGAACGGCAGCACCGCAACGGTGACATCCCAGCCGCGCCCGGCGATCGATCCCGCGTCCCAGGCCCGCATCCGGTCGAATGCCGACGGGTTCAACAGGGTCAGGGCCAAGGTGAATGCCGTGAAGACCGCGCCGATGGCGATTCCGGACAACGTCAGCCGGATGGGTGTCGCGCCCCAACGCCCCGACCGACCGATCGCGTAGACCATCGCCATGGCCACTGCGGATCCGGCGAGCGCGAACCACAGGTATTGGTGGATGGACCGCAACCCGAACACGCCGACCGCAAGTGCCACGCTGAACATCGCGCCGGGGGTGATGCCCAGCACGACGGGATCGGCAAGCGGGTTGCGGGTGACGGCCTGGATCATCGCGCCGCCGACGCCGATCGCCACGCCGACCACGAGCCCCAATACCGTGCGGGGAATACGGGCCGCGCGGACCACGACCTCGTTGTCGGATCCCTGATAGTCGAACAGCGCCCGCATGACCGTCGATATCGGGATGTCACGGGTGCCGACGGCGGCGCTGGCGATACAGGCGAGCAGCAGGACGAGACAGAAGATGGCCAGCCAGGCCAGGCGGGTCCTGGTGCCCGTGGAACGGGATTCCCTTGCGACGTCCGGCAGGGACTGCGCGGCTTCAGCGCTCATCGGCGGTGCTCATCGGCGGTGCTCATCGGCGTGACAGCCCGTCATGTCCGGTCAGCCAGTGGGTGGTCGAGTTCATCGCGGCCCAGCCGGGCGGCCAGGTGCGCGATGACCGCGAACACCACCGGTGCGACGCCCGCGACGATGAAGACACCCGTCGTGCCGATCAGGTGCGCGGCGGGAACGGCCAGCGCCAGCGATGCCGGCATCATCACCAGGCTCACGAAGAAATCCAGGCTGGAGGCGCGGCCGAGCATCTCGGCGGGCACTCGCCGCTGCAGCAGTGTTCCCCAGATGACCTGCCCCGCTTCGGATGTGGCGCCGACAACCACCATCGCCGCGGCGATCATCCAGATCGCGTCGGTGTAGCCGATCAGGGCAAGCGGCAGCGCGCCCAATCCCCACAGCACGAGCATGACGGTGATGTAGCGGCGTGGCAGCGGGCGCGAGGCCACCAGCAGCGCGCCCACCGCACCGGCCACCCCGAACACCGCAAGCACGGTCGCGTGATGCCCAGGGGCTCCGCCGATATCGCGGATCACGAAAGGCAGCAGCACCTCGATGGGGCCGACGACGACGAGCACATTGCCCACGGCGAACAACAGCGTCGCGAAGAACCACTTGGTGCGATACATGTAGCGCAATCCGGCCAGCAGATCACCCAGCGCCGATTCCGGTTCGGCGTCCTCGCCGTCGGGCGCGACGGACGAAGGCGGCCTGATGAACCCGAGGATGACCGCGGCGAGCACGAACATCGCGCCCTGGGTCAGGATCGCCCACCCCGGCGACCACAGTTGCACCAGGAGCGCACCGATCGCCGGGCCGAGGGCGAATTGCAGACCGGGACGCAGAACGCCTTCGATTCCGTTGGCGGCCAGCAGATCCTCCGGCGCCAGGATCGTCGGCAGCAGTGCGGTGTAGGCGGGTATGTAGAACCCCTCGGCGATGCCGAACGCGAAGCCGGTGACCGCCAGATGCCAGATCTGCACCTGGCCGCCGACGGCGAGGACGCCGACGATGATCAGCAGCGCCGCCTGCACCCACAGTGAGGCACGCATGACGACGAGTTTGGGCAGCCGGTCGGCTGCCACACCTGCGGGCAGCACACTGATCAGCAGTCCCGCGCTGAACATCGTCATCACGATCGCCGCCTGGCCGGCACCGCCTCCCATCGCGATGACCTGCCACACCAAGGCGACCGACCAGAGCCCGTTGCCGAGCAGGGTGGTCGACAATCCGAGCGTGAGCAGCCGATAGTCGCGGTTGCGCAGTGGCCACAGTGCACGGGGCAGGTACGAGATCTGCGCATCGCGGTCGTCAGGCACCCGGACAGGCTAGCGGTCGGACACGCCCGAGTGGTGTGCCCCGTGCCGCTTGAACCGGCCACCTATGCGAGGTTAGGCTCACCAAATTCCATCATCGGAGGGAACCTTTGTGATGACCATGGCGGCAACCATGCCCGAGCGACAGAACAGCACGGACCGCCGTGGCGGCAAGCGGGCCCGCGGCCGGGCATTGATGCTCTTCGTGATGTTGTTCGCGCTGGTCGCGGCCGGTTGCTCCAGCAGTCGAACCGATTCCGCGGCCACCTCGGCCCAGCAGTCGGGGTCCTACCCCGTCACCATCGACCATCGTTACGGCAGCACCACGCTCGAGCAGAAGCCCAGCCGCGTCGTGGTGATCGGGCTGCAGGAGCAGGACACCCTGATCGCGCTCGGGACCGTGCCCGTCGCCGTCATGACCTGGGACGGATACTTCACCACCGGAGTGCTCGGCCCATGGTCGAAGGACCTGCTCGGTGACCGGCCGGCGCCCGCCGAGTTGTCCTTCGCCGCCGACGGGGCGCCGCCGTATGAGGAGATCGCCAACCTCAAACCGGATCTGATCGTCGGTCTGTACTCCGACCTGACCGATACGCAGTACGCGCGGCTGTCGCAGATCGCGCCGACGTTGGCGCAGCCGAAGGACACCAACGATTACGCGGCGACCTGGGAACAGATCACCCCGATCCTCGCGCAGGCTCTCGACGAAAAGGCCAAGGGCGACCAGCTGCTGGCCCAGACCCGCGAGAAGATCGCCGAGACCAAGTCCACCTACCCGCAATTCGAGGGCAAGACCGGGCTGTCGGTCTACCGTAACGAGGACGGGTACAGCGTCTCCGCCGCGACCGATCCACGCGGCCAGTTCCTGCAGATGCTCGGTTTCACCCAGTCCGCTGCTGTCAAGGACGCGCTGGGCGAAAACTTCGACGCCACCATCAGTTTCGAGCGGGCCGACCTGATCGATGCCGATGTTCTGGTCTGGGAGCCCAAGGACGTCGCGGCGCTGAAGGCCGAACTGGCCGCCGACCCGATCTTCTCCCGGCTGCGCGTCGCCCGCGAAGACCGTTCGGTGTTCATCCAGGGCGGCTCCGACGCCAGCTGCGCCTATTACTTCGCCTCGGTGCTGTCGATCCCGTACCTGCTGGACCGGCTGGCCCCGCAGCTCGCCGTGGCACTCGACGGCAACCCGGACACCGTCCCGGCAATCGTCAGCTGACCCCGACGCGGTAACACACACCGCGAACGCAGCGCGTCGACCGCGCCGCGTTCGCGGTGTGTTGTGTTCAGGGGATCGGTTCGCCGAGAGCCACTCTCATCGGTTCATCTCAGCTCTCAACCTCGGCACTCAGCTCTGCGATGGTCGCCAGCTCGGCGACCGTGCGGTGCTCGAAGATCTGACGCGCACTGACGACGATCCCGGCGGCATGGGCGGCGGCGACCAGACGCATCGTGGCGACGCTGTCACCGCCCCGCTCGAAGAAGTCGTCGTGGATACCGATGTCGTCACCACCGATGACCGAGGCGACCGCATCGCACAGCGCGGCCTCCAGCTCGTTGCGCGGTGGCACCGCCGGCGCGGCGGCCAGATCGGGCACCGGCAGAGCGGCCCGGTTCAGTTTGCCGTTGGGCAGCAACGGAATGGCCTCGACGAGCACGACCGCCGCCGGGACCATATAGGCCGGTAGCCGGGCGGACAGCTGCCGCTTGAGCTCGGCGGGATCCGGTGCGCAGCCCGGGGCCCGCACGGCATAGCCGACCAGCACCACATGATTGGCCGTGTCGTGGCGGGCCACCACGGCCGCGTCCGCGACATCGGGCGCTGCCCGCAGTGCCGACTCGATCTCGCCGAGCTCCACCCGATAGCCGCGGATCTTGACCTGCTCATCGGCCCTGCCGTGGTAGACCAACTGCCCGTCGACCGACCAGCTGACAAGGTCACCGGTCCGGTACATCCGCTCGCCGTCGCGGTAGGGGTCGGCGACGAAGCGCTGTGCGGTGTTGGCCGACTGGCCGAGGTACCCGCGTGCCAGACCTGCTCCGGCGACATACAACTCACCGCGCACCCCGGGCGGAACCCGGCGCAACCACGTGTCGAGCACGTAGACCGTCGAGTTCGACACCGGGGTACCGATCTTCGGTTGGAACGCCCCGGCGGGCTCGGCGACCAGGGCGTCGACGGTGGTCTCCGTCGGCCCGTACAGGTTGTAGGCCCGGGTGCCCGGCATCGCGCCCAACTCGGCCCACAGCTCCGGCGGGACGGCCTCACCGCCGACACCGACCGCAGACAAGCGGCAGGCGCCGTCGCGGACGGCCCCGGCGCGGGCGACGCTGTCGAACATCGACGGTGTCAGCTCGATGAAGTCGAATCGCTGGTCGTCGAGCTGGGTGGCCAGCAGCGCCGGATCGCGACGTGTCTCGTCGGACACCAGGCAGATGGTGTGTCCGTCGTAGAGCCACAGCTGCGGTTGCCACGACGCGTCGAACGCGAACGACCAGGCGTGCCCGACCCGTAGCTGGTCGCGGCCCGCGGTCGCCATCGTCGGCCGGTAGAGGCGTTCGCGGTGGCTGGCGAACAGGTTGACGATGCTGCGCTGCGGCACGACGACACCCTTGGGCTTCCCGGTGCTGCCCGAGGTGTAGATCAGGTAGGCGGCATGATCCGGATGCGCCGGGGTGCGGCGCTCGGCGTCGGTGACGTCGGCATCGGAGAGCGTCCGGTCACCGTCTGCGTCTGCCATCGTCTCGGCGGTGATGGTGAGCACCGGGCGGGCATCGGCGAGCATGTGCGCGATTCGCTCGCGGGGATATTCGGCGTCGAGCGCCAGATATGCCCCGCCGGCCTTGTGCACGGCCAGAATCGCGATGAGCACATCGGCCGACCGGGCCAGATCCAGCGCGGCGATATCGTCGGCCCCCAGACCCCGCGCGATCGCGTGGCGTGCGAGCCGGTTGGCCCGACGGTTCACCTCGTCGAACGTCAGCTCCCGCGCACCATCGATGATCGCCAGGGCGCCGGGCGTGGCGCGCACCTGCGCCTCGAACAGCGCGGTCAGCGTTGCCGCCGGCGCGGGGAGTTCGGTGCCATGCCCCCATTCGGCGATCCGGCCGGGCTCGGGTTCGATCAGCATGTCGATATCGGACAGCCGGACTCCTCCGTCCTGCGACACCCGGTCGAGCACCGCCACCAGACGGGCCAGCAGCGCGTCGATGGTCGTCGTCTCGAACAGGTCGGCGTTGTATTCCATGGTGAGGGTGACCGATTCGTCGGCGTGCTCGACGAAATCGATCGACAGGTCGAACTTCGCCGTTCCGGTGTCGACCTCATCGGCGGTCAGCGTCATCCCGTCGATCTCGATGCGCTCGGTGTCCCCGCTCACCAGGTACATCATCATGATCTGGAACAGCGGGTGCTGCCCGCGGACGCGAATCGGATTCACTTCCTTGACGATCCGGTCGAACGGGATGTCCTGGTGGTCGAACGCCCGCAGGACGCCCGCCCGGTTGTCGGCCAACAACTCGGCGAAGGTCTGCCCGCCGCGCACCTGGGAGCGCAGCACAAGCGTGTTCAGGAAATAGCCGATCTGGTCGTGCAACAGCACATCCGATCGCCCCGACACCGGTGTTCCGACGACCACGTCGTCACCGGCGCCCATCCGGTTCAGCAGCGTGACCACCGCGGAGTGGGCGACCATGAACATCGTGGACTGGCTGTCGCGCGCCAGTGCGCGCAGCGCGCTGACGGTCGCGGGCGGCAGCGACGCCGTCACGGTGCCGCCACGGAAGGTGTTCGTCGGCAGGCGTGGGTGATCGGTCGGCAGGCCGGTCTCTTCGGGAACCCCGGCCAGCGCCTCCTTCCAGTACCGCAACTGATTCTCGGCGACACCGTCGAGCAGTTCGGCGTGCCACAGCGCGTAGTCGGTGTACTGCAGTGACAGCTCCGGCCATTGCGGTGCCAGCCCGGCGCGACGGGCCTCATAGGCCGTGCGCAGATCACGCAGCAGCGGTTCGTCGGACCACTCGTCGGTGGCGATGTGGTGGATGTTGACCAACAGCACGCTCTCGGCGCCCCGGGCAGCGAGGTACACCTTGACCGGTATCTCCTCGTCGAGGCGGAAGCAGTATCGTGCCGCGTCGCGGAGCTCATGGTCGGCGATCAGCTCGACCTGCAGATCCACCTCGGCGGGGTCGAGCACACGAGGCTCGAAGACACCGTCCCGGTCGGGATAGATGGTCCGCAAGATCTCGTGGCGCCCGATCACGTCGTGTAGCGCGAGTTCCAGTGTCTCGATGTCGAACCGACCGTCCACCCGCCACACCATGGGCACGTTGTAGGTCGGGTTCGGACCCTCCAGTGCGTAATGCAACCGCATGCTGGACTGCCCGGGCGACAGCGGCAGCCGGTCGGGCCTCGACCGCGCACCCAACGCCGGCCGCACCGCCGCGATACCGCTGTCCTGGTCGATACGAGCCGAGAGCTCGGCGACGGTCGGGGCATCGAACAGCTCACGAAGGCTCAACTCGACGCCCAGGACCGCGCGGATCCTGCCGAGCAACCTGATCGCCGACAGCGAATGCCCACCGAGAGCGAAGAAGTCGTCGTCGATGCTGACGGCGTCGACACCCAGGACATCGCCGACGAGCTCGCACAAGCCGGCCTGGGTCGCCGTGGCCGGCACCCTGCCGGATCCCGGCGAAGCAACCGGGTCAGGCAGCGCATCGCGATCGAGCTTGCCGGTCGCTGTCACCGGCAGCGCCTCGAGTTCGACGAATGCCGCGGGCACCATGTGCATCGGCAGCGCTTGCGCACCGAGGCGCCGCAGCTGGTCGGCAGTCGGCGAATCCGCACCCGCACATACGTAATAGGCGACGAGTGCACCCGCGCGCAGCAGTACGCGGACCGAGCTGACGGCCGGGTGTCTGGCGAGTACCGCCTCGATCTCACCGGGTTCGATGCGCACGCCGCGGACCTTGATCTGGTCGTCGTCACGGCCGCGATACTCCAGCTGTCCGTCCGACCGCCACCGCACCACGTCACCGGTGCGGTACATCCGGGCACCGGCCGGTCCCCAGGGATCGGCGACGAAACGTTCGGCGGTCAGTGCCTGCCTACCCAGGTATCCGTCCGCCAATTGCACGCCGGCCAGGTACAGCTCACCGGGAATGCCTGGGGGAGTGGGGCGCAGGCGGGCGTCGAGGACGTGGACACGGACGTTGGCACCCGGGACGCCGATCGCGACAGGGCCGCCGTCGGCGGTCCAGCCGAGGACGTCCACGGCGGCCTCGGTCGGTCCGTACAGGTTGTGCAGGGGGACACCCAGGCGTCGGGCGCTCCGGTCGGCGAGTTCCCGCGACAGCGCCTCACCACCCACGGTGACCCGGGTCAGGCTGGACAGATCAGCCGAGTGGTCGGTGTCGATATCGAGTTCGTCATCGAGTTCGTCATCGAATTCGTCGAGGAACAGTTCGAGCACCGAAGGGACGAAGTCCACGGCGGTGACGCCATGCGCGGCAATGGTCTCGGCGAGGTAGCGGGGTTCGCGGTGTCCGCCGGGTCGGGCGAGCACCAGGGTCGCACCCACACTGAGCGGCCAGAACACCTCCCAGACCGAGGTGTCGAAGCTGATCGGCGTCTTGACCAGCATCCGGTCGCTCACCGACAGCGGGTAGGCCTCCTGCAACCAGGCGATCCGGTTGGCGATGGCGCGGTGGGGCACGGGCACACCCTTGGGCCGTCCCGTGGTCCCGGACGTGTAGAGCACATACGCCCAGTGCTCACCCCGGGCTGCGCTCTCGGATCTGGCTGTCCTGGTGGTGCTTTCACCGTGGCGGGCGGCCCGGATTCGTGTGCTGTCCCGCAGCACGGTCACCGGCTGCGCGTCGTCGAGCATGAACCGCAGTCGGTCGTCGGGGAAGTCACTGTCCAGCGGCAGGAATGCCGCACCGCACCGGGCGATTGCCACCAGGGCGACGATCAGCTCGACCGAGCGCGGCAGCGCCACCCCGATGAGGGTGCCGGGCCCGGCGCCCTCGGCGGCCAGGTCGGCGGCCAGTCGGCGCGACCACTCATCGAGCTCGGCGTAGGTGAGCTCGGTATCCGCCTCGTCACCGCGCACCGCGACGGCATCGGGGCTGCGCAACGCCTGACGGATCACCATGGTGGCGAGGTCGTCCGGTGATACCGGTGTGACCGGTCCGGTGCCGACCTCGTCGAGCCATTGACGTTCACCGGGCAGGAACACCGCGGAATCCGCCATGTGGGTGGTGGGTTCGGCCACCACCTGGGTGAGCAGGGCCAGCAGGCGTTCGGTGATGCGCTCGACGGTGTCGGCGTCGAACAGGTCGGTGGCGAACTCCGCCAGGACTGTCATCTGGCCACGGGCGATGTTGTCGATCAGGGTGAAGCCGAGGTCGAACATGGCGGCGGTGACGTTGGGCGACAACCACTCTGTCGGAAGGTCCAGCACATCGGCGGTCGCATCATCGCGGTAGTGGTACCCGACGAAGGTCTGGAACAGTGGATTTCGTCCCGCGGCCCGCGGCGGGTTGAGCGCCTCGACCACTCGGTCGAACGGCAGATCCTGGTGGTCGAAGGCCGCCAGGTCGACATCGCGAACCCGGTCGAGCAGCTCGACGAACGTGGGGTTGCCCGACAGGTCGACGCGCAGCACCACGGTGTTGACGAAGAACCCGACCAACGGGTTCAGCTCGGCCTCGGTGCGCCCGGCAACCGGTGTGCCGACTACGATGTCCTCACCCGCGCCGAGTCGGTGCAGGAGTGCGGCGACGGCGGCATGGAAGCACATCACCGTGCTGACCTGATGCTCAGCGGTCATCCGACGCAGGCCCGCGACCACCGAGGCGGGCAGATCCAGGTGCAGCGTGCTGCCTGCGCCGCTGGGCTTGGCGGGGCGCGGCCTGTCGGTGGGCAGCGCCAGCTCATCCGGTGCGCCCGCCAGCGTCGCGGTCCAGAACGCGGTCTGCTCGTCGGCGACGGAGGCCAGCAGGTCCTGTTGCCACAGCGCGTAATCGGCGTACTGCAGGGGCAGTGGTGACCACTGCGGTGCCTGCCCGGCCCGCCGGGCCCGGTAGGCGGTGGCCAGGTCGTCGAGCAGCGGCGCATCCGACCATTCGTCGACGGCGATGTGGTGCAGGATCAGCGCGACGACATGATCGTCTTCGGCGACTCGCATGATCGTCGCCCGCAGGGGGATATCGGTGTTCAGGTCGAAGCGGTGGTTGGCCGCGGTGTCGACGAGGTCACCGATGGCGGATTCGTCGCAGTCGAGCACCGTCACCGGCACCCGTTCGCCAGGGGGCAGGATCGTCTGGTGCAGGGTGCCGTCCTGGGTCGTGAAGACCGTGCGCAGCACCTCGTGGCGGTCCACCACATCGGTCAGCGCCGCGGTGAACGCGTCCGTATCCAGCGATCCGCGGAGCCGGAAGGTCAGTGGATAGTTGTATGCCGCACCGGTTTCCCCGAGTTGTTCGAGGATGAACAGTCGTTCCTGTCCGGCGGACGGCGGCAGCCGGTCGGGGCGTGTCGCGGTGGTCAGCTCCGGGCGGGCGGGGCCGTCGAGCCGGAGTTTGGTGGCCAGCTGGGCCACGGTCGGGGCATCGAACACATCGCGGATGGTGAGTTCGGCACCCATCGCGCTGCGCACCCGGCTCATCAGCCGGATGGTCAGTAGGGAATGGCCACCGATGTCGAAGAAGTTGTCCTCGACGCCGACCCCGTCGACGCCGAGCACCTCGGCGAACAACTCGGCCAGGAGTTCCTCGACGGGATTCTGGGCGGCACGGCTTGTGGAGACCGGTGCGGCCGCGTCGGCATCGGGCAGCGCCCGGACATCCAATTTTCCGTTGTCGGTCAACGGGATCCGGTCCAGCGCAATGAACGCCGAGGGCACCATGTAGTCGGGCAGCGTGTCGCGCAGGTGGCGGCGCAGCGCGGCGATGGCCGCCGAGCGCTCGCGCGCCCCGGCAGGATTGTTGCCGAGTTCCTCCAGCGGGCGGTCGACGCCGGCGCGGGCGTAGAGATCGCCGAGCGGCTCGTCGGCGGTGGTGAACACGGCGTCCATCAGCGCCGGGTCGCCGGGGTGCCAGGTCAGCCGTACCGTCCAGCCGGTCTCATCGGCGAGCGTGTGCAGCTGCGCCGGGTCGACACCGGCCGGCGTGCTCAGCGCGGTCCTGGCCCCGGCGACATCGCCGGCCGCGAGTCGCTGCATCGCGGCGACCTCACCGGCCAGTCGTCCGTTGGGGATGGCCGTCACCCGCAGTCCGTCCGGACCTGCTTCCGTGAGTGTGGCCTTCACCGTCTCCAGGTCGCCGGGCCAGTGCAGTGCCGGGCGTTGCGCCGGTGCGGCGGGGGTGTCGGCGCGCAGGATCACGTCATAGCGGTGCCGGGTGAGTTCGTTGTGGAATGCGCCGGTCTTGAGTCTGATCTCGGCCGTCAGGCCGAGACGGTGTGCGAGCGCGACGAAGAAGTCGGGATCGAGCAGCAGTTCCTTCTCCAGCTCGACGCCCCGCTCGACGGCGCGTCGAACCTGCTCGGCGTCGGTGCCCTCAGCGGCACTTCGGGACAGCGCGATCGCGGTGTGGAAGGTGTCCAGGAGCAACCCGTTACGGACATCGCCGATGAAGAGCGCACCGCCGGGCCTCAGGTGCCGGGCCGCGCTCTCGATCACCTCGGCCAGGTAGCGCACCGATGGGAAGTACTGGATCACCGAGTTGATGACGACGACGTCGAAGTGCTCGGTGGGGACCTCGCCGAGTCGATGAGCGGGGGCGACCCTCAGATGGATCCGGTCGCGAAGCTCCGGTTCGGCACCCAGCTCGTTGTTCAGCGCCTCGATCACCGGCGCGGCCAGGTCGGTGCCCCAGTACTCCTCGACCCGTGGCGCGAGCTGTCCGAGCAACAGCCCGGTGCCGACGCCGATCTCGAGGATCCGGGCTGGGGACAACCCGGCGATGGCGGCCACCGTCGTCGCCCGCCATTCCGACATCTGCTCGAACGCAATGGGTGCACCGTCGTAGCTCGAATCCCAGCCGGCGTAGTCCTCGACGAACACCGCGGTGGAGATCGTCGAGTATTCGTCGGAGTAGATCTGTTCCCATTCGTCGACATGGGCGCTTTCGGCGGCCGTGCGGTCGTCCTCGGGGATGGCAGCAGGAACCAGATAGGCGACGAGCCGTTGGGTTCCGGGCACCCGGGGATCGGCGGTGGCGATCACCGCGGCCTGTGCGGCGTTCGGATGGGCGACGATCGCTGATTCCACGTCACCGAGCTCGACGCGGTGTCCGCGGATCTTCACCTGCTCGTCGGTCCTGCCGAGGAATTCGATATTGCCGTCGGCGCCGCGCCGGACCAGGTCACCGGTGCGGTACATCCGGGTGCCCGCCGGAGCGGTGGCGGTGGGGTACGGATTGGCGACGAAACGCTGCGCCGTCAGGCCGAATCGGTGCGCGTAGCCGCGGGCCAGGCCGGCACCGGCGATGTAGAGCTCGCCGGGACGGCCGTCGGCCACGGGGCGCAGCCACGGGTCGAGAATATGCGCGTCGGTGTTCCAGATCGGCTGTCCGACAGTGGGTTCGACACTGTC
The DNA here is from genome assembly GCF_006715585.1 of Arthrobacter sp. SLBN-53. Taxonomy (NCBI): domain Bacteria; kingdom Bacillati; phylum Actinomycetota; class Actinomycetes; order Micrococcales; family Micrococcaceae; genus Arthrobacter; species Arthrobacter sp. SLBN-53. The sequence continues at coordinate 1,855,670 of NZ_VFNN01000001.1, read as the reverse complement.
ATCGGTGCCGCCGCCGAGGGTGTTGATGGTGTACTCGGTGGGGCCGTAGAGGTTGTAGCCATAGGTGGTGGGGTCGTCACGGAGCCGGTCCCACACCGCCGGCGGCACCGCCTCGCCGCCCAGCAGGACGAGCACGGGGTGGTGCTCACCGTCGTCGAGCAGGCCCTCTTCGAAAAGCAGTTGGGCGTAGGTCGGCGTCACGTTGATGACGTCGATCAGGTGTGCCCGGCAGTACGCCACGAGTGCGGCCGCATCGCGGCGCAACACCTCATCGCAGATGTGCACCTCGTGCCCCTCGACCAGCCACAGCAGTTCTTCCCAGGACATGTCGAAGGCGAAGGAGACCGTGTGGGCGATGCGCAGTCGCCGGCCGCCGGCCTTGGCGATCGCGGGGGCGAAGATGGCTTCCCGGTGGTTGAAGTGCATGTTGGTCAGGCCGCGGTAGGGCGTGACGACACCCTTGGGCGTTCCGGTGGACCCGGATGTGTAGATGACATACGCCGGGCGGTCCGGCGTGGGTCGTTCGCCGGTCCAGTTCGGCGCCGACGCATCCAGTGCGCTGTGGATTTCCGCGTCGTCCAACGTGATCCGCAGGCAATCCGGCGGGGTGATGGCGTCGATGCGCTCGCGCACCGCCGTCGTGGTGAGCAGGATGCGCGGACGGGCATCGTCGAGCATCACGGCCAGGCGCTCGTCGGGATAGTCCAGCTCCAGCGGCAAGTACGCCGCACCGGCGCGCAGCACCGCGAACAGGGCGACCACGGTGTCGATGGAGCGCGGGATGGCCAGCGCGACGGTGTCCTCAGCGGTGATGCCCTCGGCGGCAAGCAGACCCGCCAAACGGCTGACCCGCTGGTCGAGCTCGGTGCGGGTGACCGAGGCGGAACCGTACACCAGCGCCGTGCTGTCGCCGTCGGTGTAGTCGGCGAGCATCTCGGCGATGGTCAGGTCGGGTACCTCGTGGTGGGCCCGGTTGCTGCGGTCGGCACGGCCGTCGCGTTCGTCGGGGAGCTGTACCGTGACGGAGCACAGGGCGGCATCGGTTCGGGTGGCGAGGAATTCGACGACGGTGCGGTAGCGGTCCAGGAGGCGCCGAGCGGCCGATTCGGTGACGAAATCGGGCCGGTACTCCAGCTTCACCGCCAGGGTCTCCCCGGGGGCCACCACCCATGTCAGCGGGTAGTGGGATGCGTCGAAGGTGTCGTGGCGCAGGATGCCGAACTCGCTCTCGGCATCGGCGAACGCCTCGTCGCTCCAGAAGTTCTGCAGCACGAACAGGTTGTCGAACAGCGCTCCGCCGCCGGCGAGCAGACCGGAGCCGCGGTGTGCCTCGGCCACCGCGCGCTGGATATCACCGAGGCCGAGGAATTCATGGTCCAGGGACCGCAGCCGTTCGGCTTGTGCACCGCGCACGGTATCGGCCACCGATGCGCCGGGGTCGAGGCGCAGGCGCACCGGAACCGTGTTGAGGAACAATCCGATGACCGCGTCGGAGCCGTCCACCTCGGTGGGTCGGCCGGCGACGGTGGTGCCGAAAACCACGTCATCGCGCCCGGTCTCGTAGCCCAGGACGATGCCGAGTGCGGTGGTGAGCAGCGCGTTGAGGGTGACGCCGAGGTGTTGCGCGGTCTCCCGCAGCGCGTGGGCGCAGTCGTCGGAGAACTGGAGGTCGACCCGCGAGGTCATCGCCGGTTCGGCACCCGCGGCCTCGGGCAGCAGCAGGGTCGGTTCGGTGAGTCCGTCGTGGACGTGTGCCCAGTAGTCGGCGGCCGCCGTGTTGTCCTGGGCGCCGAGCCAGCGCAGATAATCCTGGTATCCGTGCGCCGGACCGCGCGGCGGGCTGAGGCGTCCCTGCGTGGCCATCGCGTAGGCGCTGAGCAGGTCACGCATCAGCAGTTCGCGTGACCAACCGTCCATCAGCAGCACATGGCAGCTCAGGATCAGCGCGTCACCGCCGCGCCTGCGGATGACGGTGAGCCGCGACAACGGCGGCGCGGTCATGTCGAACGGAACGTGTCGGTCCTGCTCGATCAGCCGTCGGGTGTCTGCCAGGGCGCTGTCCCGGTCGGCTTCGGACAGATCGACGAATTGCACACGGCAGGACGGGTCGCCGGCGATGAAGGCCACCGGGTGCGGCAGGTCGTCTGCCACGAACCCCGACCGCAGTACCGGGTTACGTTCCAGCACAAGTGCATACGCCCATTGCATGGCGGCGATGTCGACATTGTCGCGCAGCTCCATGACGTTCTGCAGGATGTAGACCGCGGCGTTCTCGGCATAGCGGGCCTGGAAGTAGATCCCCGCCTGCAGGGGCGACAGCGGCCACACGTCGACGACGGTGCGTTCGGTCGCCGCCGCCACCCGGTCGCGTTCGGCCGCGGAGAGTTCCAGCAGTGGCCCGTCGGCCACGGACGGCGACGCGTGCGCCCCGGAATCGGCCGTGAGGGCGGCCGCCACCGCCGCGGGCGTCCGATGGGCGAAGACCACCTGGGGCTTGAGCGGCAGTCCGCTGCGGCGCGCGCGTCCGGCGAGGCGGATCACCAGCACGCTGTCACCGCCGAGGGTGAAGAAATCGTCGTCTGCGCCGACCGGGACGCCCAGGAGATCGGTGTAGAGACCGATCAACTGCGCCACGACCGCGGCATCGGCGGTATGGGCGGGAGCGCCGGCGGTGACGGTTCCTGTGGCCGGTGTCGCGGCTACCGCATGCACCGGGGGCAGTGCCGCGATCGGCGCGGCGGGGTCGGCGGCGAACGCCTCGAGGATGGTTACGACATCGCCGAGCAGATCACCGGCCTGTGCGGCGCCGATCAGGCCGGGGTCGTAATCGAGTCGGAGCTGGAGATCGTCGGCGGCGTCGGCGACCAGCGCGACCGGATAGTCGGTCTTGACGCTGGATCCGTCGAATCCGCGGTAGGTCAGGGTGTTTCGGTCATCGTCGGTGGCGTCCGTGTCCGGGAAGTTCTCCATCACGACGACGCTGTCGAACAGGGTGCGGGTGCCGGCGGACCGGGTCAGGTCGGTGAGCCGCGCGTGCTGGGCCTCCAGCACGCGGTTCTGCTGTTCCTGCAGTCGGGTGGCCACCGAGCCAAGGCTGTCCGTGGGTTGCCACGACAGCGGCACCGGTACCGTGTTGATGAGCAGGCCGACGATCGATTCGACACCGGGATGGCCCGTTCCGCGCCCGGAGACCAGCGAGCCGAACACGACGCTGTCGATCCCGAGCCGGCGACCGAGCACCAGGCCCCACGCCGTGTGCACGACGGTGGCCGCGGTGACACCCGCACGCCGGGCGGCCGCGTAGAGACGTTCGGTACGCGCGCGCGACAGACTGGTGTTCACGTCGCGGTGGTCCTGGCTCGTGACCGCGCGCGAGTCGGTCGCGGCGAGCAGCGTGGGACGGACCTCGGCCAGGACGGTTTCCCATGCCCGCGAAGAACTCTCGGCGCGATGTTCGGTTTGTGCGACGAATTCGGCAAAGCCGTCGACGGTGATCTCCGGTGCGGAGCCGGCCACGATCGCATTGTGGACGTGTGCGATCTCGTCGAACATCGACGACAGCGACCACCCGTCGGCGATGATGTGGTGCATCGACTGGACCAGCCGGTGGTCGTCATCGGCCAGCGTCACCAGGACGTGGCGCAGTAGGGGCGGCCGGTCCAGCGCCAGCGGCGCGGCGCGTTCGGCGGCGGCGATGCGCAGTAGTTCGGCCTGTGCCGCGGCGGGGTCGGAACCGCGCAGGTCCACAGTGCGCCAACGAGGTTCGACCTGGCCGAAGACCACCTGCACCGGTGATCCGTCGACCAGTGTGTGCATGGCCGCCCGCAGGGCGGAGTGTCGTGCGATGACCGTTCGGATTGCTCCGTGCAGGGCATCGGGGTCGAGCGGGCCGCTCAGGCGGGCGATCTGTTGGATGCGGTAGAGGTCGGTCTCCGGCTCGGTATAGGCCGAATGCAGGTACATGCCGTACTGCAGGGGGAGCAGTGGCAGGACCGTGTCGATCGACCCGAGGACGGACAGTTCCGCGCGGTCGGTGGCACTGAGTTCGATGCCCGCGGAGGTGCCTGCTGTAGCGGAGGATTGACTGTCGGTGTCTATGCCGCGTGCGACGGCGGCCAGTGCCGCAGGTGTGGGGTGTTCGAGCACCTGCCGGGGCGTGACGGCGACGCCGCGCCCACGGGCCAGCGAGGCGACGCGGATGGCCGACATCGAGTCACCGCCCATGGCGAAGAACTGATCATCGGGACCGACGGTCGGGAGGCCGACCGCGGCGGCCATCGCCTCGCAGAGCACCGCCTCGAACTCGGTGCGGGGCGCGCGCCCGGCGGCGACACTGGTGAACTCCGGATCGGGCAGCGCCCGGCGATCGATCTTTCCGGTTGCACCACGAGGCATCTCGGGAAGCTGGACCAGGGTCGCGGGGACCATGTAGTCGGGCAGCCGGCGGGCCAGGGCGGCCCGGCAGAGTTCCGGGTCGACGCTGTCGTCGGCGGTGACGTAGCCGACCAGTCGCCTACCCCCGGCCGGGTTCTCCCGCACCGCCGCGGCGGCGTTGTGCACCCCGGGTAGCGCGGCGAGGGCCGATTCCACCTCGGCGAGCTCGATGCGGAATCCATGCAGGCTCACCTGGTCATCCGCGCGGCCCAGGTATTCGACCTGATGGTCGGGTGTCCACCGGGCGATGTCACCGGTGCGGTACAGCCGCTCCCCGGCTCCGCCGTGCAGGTCGGCGACGAAACGTGTTGCTGTGAAGGCCGGTTGGCCGATATAGCCGCGTGCCAACTGGAGGCCGCTGACGTAGATTTCACCCGCGACGCCGGGCGGGACGATCTCCAGGTGCGGGCCGAGGATGTGAATGGTGACGCCGGGGACAGGGCGCCCGAGTGATACCCGGCCGTCATCGACGACCGTGGTCAGCACGTCACCGGCGATCTCGGTCGAGCCGTAGGAGTTGACGAGTTCGGCGGTGGGGGACACCGCCCGCAGTGCCGCCACGGTCGAGGAGTCGAGTCGCTCACCGCTGCAGATCCATCGCGCGACGGAGCCGAGCCGCTCGGGTGCGGCCTCGGCGATGGCTCCGGCCAGGCTGGGGACCGCGAGTATCTGTGTGGCGCCTGCCTGTTCGATCAGTTCGGTCAACGCGTCACCGTCGGCTGCGGTGTCGTCATCGGCGATGACGACCAATGCGCCGGCCAGCAGTCCGCCGAGTATCTCGGTGCTGCCGTCGATGAACCCGATGGAGCTCTTGGCGATCCGGATATCTGACCCGTCCCGGGCCGACCATGATCGGGCGGCCCACCACAGCCGGTTGGCCAATGCACCGTGGGTGCCGATCACTCCCTTGGGCCGCCCGGTGCTGCCCGAGGTGTAGACGACATAGGCCGCATCGTCGGGGTTCAGCGGTGCGGCTGCGCGCGGTTGCGCCCGGGCGGTGACGGGCACCGAGGGATGCTCGGACCAGTCCGGCGCACTCGCGTCATCTACGATGATGACGCGGGGTTGCGCGTCGGACCACATGTAGTGCGCACGCTGCGCCGGGTAGCGCCGATCGATGGGCAGATACGCCGCGCCGGCGCGTAACACCGCCAGCAGCGCGATCACCAGATCGGTGCCGCGGGACAGTGCGACGGCCACGGTGTCACCGCGGCGCACGCCGGCATCGGCCAGTGCGCCGGCGAGCCGGTCGGCGGCGTCGGAGAGTTCGGCGTAGCGAATCTCGCTGTTGCCGTGGCGCAGAGCGATGCTGCGCGGCGTGCGACGCACCTGCGCGTCGAACAGTTCGGTGACGGTCGCGCGTAGGCCCGCCGGTCCGATGCCCACGGCGGACCAGCGGTCGGCATCGTCGACGAGGGGGATGTCGCCGAGCCGGATATCGGGGTCGGCGGTCACCGCGGCGAGCGCGCCGAGCAGTCGGTGGCCGAGCAATTCGACACCGGCACGGTCGAAGATGTCGGCGGCATAGACGATGCGCAGCCGACGTCCCCCGGAGGGCAGGTCGAAGAATTCGAATGCGATGTCGAATGCGGCGGGGGTGATCACGGGGTCGAGCAGGCGGCCCTGGACGTCGGGGAGATCGAGGCGTTCCGGATCCGCCGGCTGCAGCGACACCAACGCCTGGAACAGCGGGTTGCGGTTCGGTGAGCGGACCGGGTTGACGGCCTCGACGATCTTCTCGAACGGGACCTCTTGATTGCTCAGCGCCGCGAACAGTGTGCGACGGCCCCGGTGCAGCAGTTCGGAGAACCGCGGATGACCGCTGAGGTCCAGCCGCAGCGGCAGCATGTTGATGAAGAAGCCGACCAGGTCGTCGAACTCCTCTTCGAGCCGGCCGGCCACCGGCGTGCCGAGCGGGATGTCGTCACCGGCACCGAGCCGGGACAGCACGGCGGCCACCGTGCTGGAGAGCACGACGAACGGTGTGACATCGGCCGCTCGCGCGATATCGGTCACCCGCTTCGACAGGTCGTCGGGCAGCGGGATCAGCACCGCGTCGCCACGGTAGCCGCGCACCTGTGGGCGCGCCCGGTCCAGCGGCAGTGCCACCTCGGCAGGGGCGCCGTCGAGCACCTCGCGCCAGTGGTCGAGCTGTTCGTCCTGCAGACCCGGGGTCTCTAGGAGGTCGCGGTGGTAGCGCACGTAGTCGTGGTACTGGGCCGCGGGCGGTTCGCCCGGGTCACCTGCACCGTCACGGTGTGCGCGATAGCTGCGTTGTAGGTCGTCGAACAGCGGGCCGATCGAGTTGCCGTCGATGGCGATGTGGTGGATCACCATCGACAACACGTGTTCGTCGGCCGAGACCCGCAACAACCGGGCGCGGAACGGAATCTCGGTGCCCAGGTCGCACGCCCAGTTCTCCAGGTCGGCCCGCACCGTCGGCACATCTTCCCGGCGGCATTCGATGATCTCCAGGGCGGCGGCCTCGGGATCGACGACGGTCGGGTTCAGTCGCCCGTCGATCTCGCCGTACACCGTGCGCAGCGGAACATGGCGCCGGACAACGGTGATCACCGCGTTGTTCAGCGCGTCGACATCCAGCGGTCCGAGGAATTCGACGGCCAGTGGCACATTGTTCGCCGCGGTGGGGCCGTCCAGCCGGTACAGCGACCACAGCCGTGCCTCGCCGTAGGACGCTTCGCGCTCGTCGACAGCATGCATGTATGCGCTCCCGGGTCTGGTGGTAGAGGCGGCTCACCGATGCGAAGTGCACCCACGCAGGGCCGATAGCGCACCGGGCACCGGACGTCTTTCTCCTGACGGCAGCTTAGGCTAACTTAACTTGCCGTGGGATAGTCTCGGCGGGCGGCGACGCCGGCAAGGTCTGCATTTGCGAAGGAGACGCACGAAACGATGGCCGAACAGGTACTCCATCACATGTTCTGGCGCCACGCCGAGCGGCTTCCGGGTTCCCTCGCGCTGTCACATGTGACCGAGGCGGGACGGTGTGAACTGAGCTACACCGAACTGGAGAAAGCGTCCCGGCGGCTGGCCGACGCCCTCACCGATGCCGGTTTGCAGCCGCAGACGCCCGTGGTGATCATCGCCGACCGCGGCCCGTCGATGGTCATCGCGATGTTCGGAACACTCACCGCCGGTGGCGTTTTCGTCGTAGCCAATCCGGCGCACCCCGTCGACCGGGTTCGCCATGTCATCACTGCGGCGCGGCCAGGGGCCATCCTGATCGACGATGACGCGCCGCAGGAGCACCGCCGGCTCGTCGAGGAGGAGTTCGCTCACCTGCCGCACCTGTCGACCGCTCCCGCCGCTTCGGCGTCCACGCGACTCGACCGACCCGATGTGACCTGCAACGACCCGGCCTATATCGCGTTCACCTCGGGATCGACGGGTTTGCCCAAGGGCATCCCGCACCGGCATGCCACGCTGCAGCAGTTCGTCGACTGGCAGGCGGTGGCGTTCGGGGTGTCCGCGGGCAGCCGGGTCGCGGCGCTGGCGCCACCCGGGTTCGACGTGTCGTTCTGTGAGATCTTCGGTGCGTTGACGCGCGGTGCATCCGTGCACATGGTCTCCGATGAGATCCGCAATGATCCCGCCGCGCTGGTGCAGTGGCTGCGGGCAGAACGTATATCGCTGCTGCAGATCGTGTCTGGGCACTGGGCCACGCTGCTCGCCGAGATCGAGCAGACCGGTGCCGACCTGCCGCACCTGACCACCGTGCTGTTCGTCGGCGAGGCCTTGTCACCGTCGGTGGTGGCGCGATCGCGTCAGCTGCTCTCACCCACAACGAAACTGGTCAACGTCTATGGCCCCACCGAGGTGGTGGCGGCGACCTTCTACCCGATCGGCGAGCTGCCCGCCGACCTGGGCACCGTCCCGATCGGGCATGCCATTCCCGGCCGGACGATCACCCTGCGTGATCAGGACGGGAACGTTGGCGACGAGGGCGAGATCTGCATCGCCAGTTCCTATCTGACCAAGGGATATCTGAACGACGACGCGGCCACCGAGAACCGTTTCGTCACCGTGCCCGATACCGGCGAGGTGATCTACCGCACCGGCGACGTCGCGCGCCGATTGCCCGACGGGGAGCTGCTTTTCGTCGGCCGCACCGACAATCAGGTGAAGATCAACGGTCAGCGCGTCGAGTTGGAGGACGTGGAAGCCGCGGTCATGAACACCGGTGCGGTGCTCGCGGCCGCCGCCGATGTGCGGACCTCACCGACCGGGGCGATGACGCTGGTGGTCTTCGCCGTGGCGCAGCGGACCGACGATTTCGATCCCGAGTCCGTCAGGGAACAACTCGCCGCCGCCCTGCCCGCGTACATGGTCCCCTCGGCCGTCATCGCGGTAGAGCACCTGCCGCGCAACGCCAACGGCAAGATCGACCGCCCCGCGGTGGCGCAGCTGGCCTCCCCGGAGCCCTACGAGGACGACGGCGACCAACCCACCGGCGAGGTGGAACTGGCCATCGCCCGGATCTGGCAGGACCTGCTCAAACAGCAGGGCATCTCGCGATCGGCGAACCTCTTCCGCATCGGTGGAGATTCCCTGGTGGCCACCCGGATCCTGTCGCGGGTCCGCAAACAGTTCGGGGTGCGCATCAGCTTGGGCACGTTCATCGATGATCCGACGATCCAGGGCCTGGCCATCGCCGCGGCATCCGCCCCGGCAAGTCCGGTGATCGGTGGCACGGCGGGGGTGCGCGCCGCGCGATGAACTTCTCCCTGATGTTCTTCGCCAGCCTGGCCACCGGTGACGCGCAACGGCACTACCAGCTTCTCCTGGATGCCGCGCGGATCGCCGACCGGCGGGGCTTCGCCGGAATCTGGACCCCCGAGCGACATTTCGACGAATTCGGTGGTGTCTTCCCGAATCCGGTCGTCACGAATGCGGCGCTGGCTGCGGTGACCGAGAACATCCAGTTGCGGGCGGGCAGCGTCATCTCGCCGTTGCACGATGCGCTGCTGATCGCCGAGGACTGGTCGATGATCGACAACCTGTCCGGCGGGCGGGCCGCGGTGTCCTTCGGCTCCGGGTGGAATCCGAATGACTTCGCCTTGGCGCCCGCACAGTACGGCGGTCGCAAGGACCTGATGTGGGAGCAGATCGACACGGTGCACGCGCTGTGGCGCGGGCAGCGGATCCGGCGGACCAACGGATTCGGCGCGCAGATCGAGGTCGAGTTGACCCCGCGGCCGGTGCAACCGCAGTTACCGGTGTGGATCACCACCGGGGGCACCGCCGAGACGTTCGTGCGCGCCGGCGCCGCGGGAGCCAACCTGCTGACCCATATGATCACCCAGGATTTCGCGGAGCTGGCCGAGCTGATCGGCCAGTATCGCCAGGCCAGGCGGTCGGCCGGTCATGATCCCGAAACCGGTTGTGTCACCGTCATGTTGCACACCTTCGTCGGCGCGGACGCCGACCATGCGCGGGCGGTGGCCGCCGCGCCGTTGCGCCACTACCTGGGTTCGGCCCTGCAGCTGGACATCAAGGCGGCGGCCGCATCCGCCGACGGTGACGGCTATGACGACGACATCCTCGAAGAACTCCTCGACCTGCGCGTCGAACGCTACTTCGACGGTGTGGGCCTGCTCGGCGATATCGACCAATGCGTCGACGTCGCCGGGCGATTCGCCGAAATCGGTGTCGACGATATCGCCTGCCTCGTCGATTTCGGCGTCGACGCACACGAGGCCCTGGGAAGTATCGAACGGCTCGCCACCGTCAAGGACCGTTGTTCCGCGGCGGCTCGCTGACTCACCGGCTGCCGCGCCACCATCGAAGATCAGAAAGACGAAGTGATGACAGAAACCCGTAGCATCTCGCTGGACTTCTACCACCTCGACGATATCGCCGATATCGTCGACAACGCACAGGAACTCACCCTCGACGGCGAGGTGCAGGAGTGCATCGGCCGCGGTGCGGACTACATCGCCAGCATCGCCGGCGAGGATCGCCACATCTACGGGATCAACACCGGCTTCGGCTCGCTGTGCGTGCGGCGCATCGAGGAACACGAGCAGTCCGAACTGCAGCACCGCCACCTGCTGTCGCATGCCTGCGGGGTGGGGGAGCCGATGCCCGCGCGGATCAGCCGGATCACCACCGTCATCAAGCTGCTCACGTTCCGCAGCGGGTACTGCGGGATCACGCCGAACACCGTGAACCGCATGCTCGACTTCTGGGCGCGCGGTATCGTGCCGGCCATCCCGAAGAAGGGAACCGTCGGTGCCAGTGGTGATCTCGCGCCGTTGGCGCATCTGGCCCTGCCGCTGATCGGCGAGGGGAAGGTCTATTACCGGGGCGAACTCGTCGACGCCGCCACGATGCTGGCGGGTGAAGGTTTCGAGCCGCTGCGGCTGCGCCCCAAGGAGGGGTTGGCGCTGACCAATGGCGTCCAGTACATCAACGCGATCGCCGTCGACTGCCTGCTGCGCGCCCGCACCCTGATCCGGTTCGCAGATCTGGTGACGGCGTTGAGCATTCAGGGTTTCAGCACCGCGAAGAGCTTCTATCAGCCGCTGCTGGAGAAGACCTGGCGGCACCCCGAGCGCGTCACGGTCGCCAAGAACCTGGAGACATTGTTGGCGGGCAGCAACCACCACGAGCTGCCGCAGTGCAATATCGCCCACGAAGATCCCTACTCGTATCGCTGCGTGCCGCAGGTGCATGCCGCGGCGCGCCAGGCGATCAACTTCGCCACCCAGATCATCGAGCAGGAATGCAACACCGTCTCGGACAATCCGGTCTTCTTCTACGAGGAGGGCACCGAACTGTGCGCGGGTAACCTGCACGGCGCCTCGTCGGCGATGGTGATGGACCTGTTGGCGATCGCGTTGACGGATCTGTCGAGCATCTCCGAACGCCGCACCTACCAACTGTTGTCCGGCCAGCACGGCCTGCCCGACTATCTGGTGGCCAAGCCCGGTCTGGACTCCGGGCTGATGATTCCGCAGTACACCTCGGCCGCCCTGGTCAACGAGAACAAGGTGCTCTCGGCCCCGGCCAGTGTCGACACCATCGCCACCTGCCAGCTGCAGGAGGACCATGTGAGCATGGGCGGGACGTCGGCCTACAAGCTGATGCAGGTCATCGACAACCTGACCTACATTCTGGGTATCGAATTGCTGACCGCCGCCCAGGCGATCGACCTCAACGAGGGACTGCGTCTCTCACCGGAGACGGCGAAGCTGTTCAACGAGTTCCGTTCGGAGGTGAGCCATCTGGACCAAGACCGCTACCAGCACCCCGATATCGAGAAGGCACGGCAGTTCGTGGAGCAGCGCGCGCGTCGGTGGTGTGACGAGCTGGCGGTGCAGTGACCGAAGCGGGTCGCTAGACCGCAAAGATGCCGGCGGTCGAAATCTCGAATCCCCGGCCATTGGCGGTGCAGGTCATCCCCGACTCCTCCGACAGGCAGGTGAACGGCCCGAGCGCCGCGCTCTGGCCATAGGCGAGGACGCCCTGATCTGTGGGTCCGTCACTGCCACAGGTCGGGCCGGTGCAGACGTCTGTCAGCGACCCATCGGCGCGGATTTGTACGCTCTGTAGTGGTTGCTGGGACATGCAGTAGACCCCGTCCGGCAGCGATTCCGCGCCTGCGGCGGCGGCGCGTCCAAAGTTGATTTCGCATTGGATGTTGCCCGACGGCGACCTGAAGAACTGAACGTGCGCGTCGTCCGCCCCGGAGTAGGGATTGGCGGCTGCTTGTGGCGCCAACGTCGCCAACCCCATCACCGTCACCAGGAGCGACATCCCGATACGCGCGCCGATAACCTTCTTCATCGTCGGAGCATAGGCACAGTGGACGCGGTGCCAGTCCTGATTCCGTGCACTCCGCCGCTTGTTGGCTTGGTGGTGCGGCGGACGACACCGCTACCGAACCCGCGTGGTGGTCCTGGCCCAGGACCTTCAGAACACCGGCGCGCACGCAAAGCCCCAAATAATGGAGTGCCCCCGGCAGGATTCGAACCTGCGACACCGGCTTTAGGAGAGCCGTGCTCTATCCCCTGAGCTACGGGGGCGGCACCTGCCGAGGCAGACCTGCAGAAGTCTAATTGACTCCCCGCCGCCGCTGTCCGCAGGATCGCGAGCGCCATACCTCGGGCACGCAGAAGGGGACGGTTCTGCGAGAACCGTCCCCTTCTGTGAAGAGTCCTACTTCGATTCTTCGGCGGCCTTCTGGCGGGCCTCGTTGGTCTCGGCGGCGCCTCGTGCGGCCTCGGCCTCGGCTTCCTTCTTTGCCACGTCGCGCTGGGCGTCGGCCTTGTCCTGCTGGGCCTCGCCCTCGCGGCGCAGGTCGTCATTGCCGGTCACGGCGCCGGCCGCTTCCTTCAGCTTGCCCTTGGCACCCTCGACGACGCCCGAAATGCCCTCTGCTGCTCCATTGCTGTCACCCATGTCGGCTCCCTTGCTGGTCGCGTGAACGGTGTGCTGTGTCCTCAACCTCACCAATTGTCTGCAGGAAGTGGATGCCCAGACCGCCGCACCCGAAAACCTCCGGTCTGCAGTGGCGCACGTCACGCTGCGCCGAAGCGGAGGGGTCACATAGCAATTATGTTGCAGCACAAGGGAATATCAGCGAAGCGCGGCCATGACCTGCCCGAACGCCTCGGCGTGGGCCTCCTGTACCACCAGGTAGCTCGCCCCGTATTCGTCGTGCAGCCGGCGCACCTTGGCGGCCATCTCGTCGATCGATCCGGACAACACACCGGGCAAGGTCAACAGCTGCTCATCGGTCAGGTCCGGCGCATAGTGCCGGGTCATGGCCAGGTTCGGGCTCCCGGAGCCGTCGGTGGGCACCGCGGTGATGGCGACATTGAGTTCGATATCGGCGAAGCGGTCACCGGCAACGGAACGCAGGAACGCGATCCGTTCGGCAAGCGGATCCTCTCCACTGCCGCCGGTGACGCCGACGATCGCCGCCCACCGGGCAGCCACGGTCAGGAGTCGGTCCCCACCACCGGCGATCATGATCGGCGCGTCGGGAACGTGCTCGGCCAGGTACGCGGTCACATGCTCCAGATGTTCGACCCGTTGACGGGCGGGCGGAAACGGCAGCTCGGCGGCCTCGAACTCCGCCCGCACGTAACCGGCGCCCAGGCCCACCTCGAAACGACCCGCTGACAGTTCGTGCAATGCCGCGACGTCGCGGGCCAGCAGTGCCGGCTTGTAGAACCCGGCATTGAGTACGAAGGTGCCCAGCCGCAACGTCTCGGTGACGGCGGCGATCGTCGAGAGCACCGGGAACGGCGCAGGTGCGCCGAGGTGGTCGGGTACCAGCACGATGTCGTAGCCGAGGTCCTCGGCGCGGCGGGCCGCCGAGCGCACCTTCGCCGCCGACGAGGTGTCGCGCAGGCCCAATCCGAATCGGAACATGGACCCGATGGTAGGCACCTATGTCAGTGGCAGGGAGGCAAACGGTGTGCCGGTGGGCAGGGCCGAACCCTCACCGGGTTCGACGGTGAAGGCCAGCGTGATCGAGTCGCCCAGATCGGGTAGCACCGCCGTCGTCGACGGGGCGATGGCCTGTGCATTCATGGTGCCCGCCGAGTGCGGTCCGGCGTCGTCGATCAACCACATCTGATAGACGGTGCCGTTCGCGGGCGGGTTGACGTTGTTCATCACCAGCACGCCGGCATTGCGTTCACGGGAGAACACCACGGTCGCCGTACCGCCGGTCGGGATGTCACCGGACACCGTGCGCACATCGGGCGCGGCGAAGATCTGTTCGGCAGTGGTGGTCTGTGGCGCCGGGCGCAACGACCAGCCGATCCCGAACGTGGCGACACCGACTACGATGGCGGCCGCTGCGGCGGTGAGTAGGGTCGTCCACCGCCGGGGTTGGCGGGGGCGCAGCTGACGCACCGGATCGGCGCTGGCGGCAGCGAGCACCCGGTCGCGTAGTTGATCGGACGGTTCGGTCGCGGTGGCCGATGAGACGATGGCCATGGCCTCGCGGACCTGCCGGACCTCGCTGGCGAATGCCTCGGCGACGGAATCGGGGACCGCGCTCAGACGCCGGTCGATATCGGCGCGTTCGGCGTCGTCGACCGCATGCAGGGCGTAGGCGGTCGCCAGCGTCAACAGATCGTCATGCGGGCTGGTCATGCTGCCCCCAGGCAATTGCGGAGTCCGCGGATCGCGTCACGCATCCGCGATTTGATGGTCGCCAGGTTCGCCGACAGCCGGTCGGAAACCTGGACGTAGGTCAGTCCGTCGTAATAGGCCAGTTCGATGCACTCGCGTTGCTTGTCGGTCAGCGACCCCAGGCAGTGGGTCACCTGCCGGTAATCCTCGTTGTCGAGCACCCGGTCGGCGACCTGGTCGACGGGAGGTTCCACGGTCGCGGCACCGTAACGGGATTCGCGGTCGGCGCCGGCCTGCTCGGAACGCACCCGGTCGACGGCGCGGCGGTGCGCCAGGGTCATCAGCCAGGAAAGCGGGGTGCCCACCGCCGGGTTGTAGTCCCCGGCATTGCGCCAGACCTGCAGATAGACGTCCTGGGTGGTTTCCTCGCTGTATCCGGGATCCCGCAGTACCCGCAGGACCAGACCGAACACCCTGGCCCTGGTGTGGTCGTAGAACGCGGCGAAGGCGTCCACATCGCGTTGCGCTACCCGGCGCAGCAATGCGTCGAGGTCTGACGTCACGTTCCGTAGAATAGCGGGCTCGTCGAGCAGCGTCACGGAATGCCCCGTTTCATCTGTGACCTCCCATCTGCGGGAACCGCCGTCCCTGGCTGCTCGGCCGGTCCGAAATAGCTTGCGCCCGAGACGCACTGACGGTGCCGAAGGCAATCAACATGGCATCGCCTCGGATTCCCGTGCCGCCGGCCAGGGTGCTCCCAACCGCTCGGCGGCACGCACACCGGAGACTGCGCCGTCCTCGCGGAATCCCCAGCCATGATAGGCGCCCGCGAACACCACCCTGTCATCGTTCAGCAGCGGCAACAATCGTTGGGCGGCAATGGATTCCGTCGTGTAGATCGGACGCTGGTAGGTCATCTCGGTGATCACGGCGGCCGGGTCCACCCGCCCGGAACCGCCGAGGGTCATCAGGTGATGGCGCGCACCGGTCATGCCCAACAGTCGACTGATGTCATAGGTGATCAGCGCGTCCCGCCCGCTCTCGGGCAACAGATAGTTCCGCAGCGCCCGGGCCGCGGGCCGGGTCGGCAACACCGAGGTGTCGGTGTGCACGCAGACGTGTTCGGTCGAGTACCGAATGGCCCCCAGCGCTGCCCGTTCGGCATCGGTGGGTTCGTGCAACGCCTGCAGTGCCTGATCCGACCGGGTCGCGATGACCACGGCGTCGAACTCGCGCAACGTCCCGCCGGCCCGCAACTCGACACCGTCGGCGATGCGCCGTACGGCGCCGGCCGGGGTGCCGGTGCGCACCTCGTCGACGTGCGCGGCGATGGCGTCGACGTAGCCGGCAGACCCGCCGACGACGGTGCGGGCGGCCGCGGACTCGGAGCCCGGGAGCATCCCGTGCTGCTGCAGGAACGCGAACAGGTAGCGCGCGGGAATCTCCATCGTCGTGCGCGGCCCGCCGGACCAGACGGTGGCCACCAGCGGTGTCACGAAGTGGTCGGCGAAGTATCGGGAGAATTTGTGCACCGCGAGGAAGGCGCGCAGCGTGCCGGTGTCCTCGGCGTCCCCGGTTTCCAGCAGAGTGGCGGCGGCTCGGTGAAACCGGTTGACCTCGGCCAGCATGCGCAGATATCGGGGCCGAGCAATGTTCGACCAGGAGGGGAACAACCCGCCGAGGCCACGCATACGCGCGTACTGCAGGCCGATGCGGTCATCACGCACCGAGAGCGAGGGGTCGGCATGGATGGTGTCGACACCGAGATCGGCGAACAACCGGCACAAGGTGGGGCGGGTGTCGTCGTGGATCAAGAACGCCGAATCGATGGCAATCGTGTTGCCGGAGCCGTCATCGACACGATGGTCGCGCCGGTGGCCGCCCAGCTGGTCATCGGCCTCGAAGAGCGTGACATGGTCATGCGCGGACAGCAGATACGCCGCCGTCAACCCGGCGATGCCGCTTCCGATGACGGCAATGGACCGACTCCTCCGATACTGCACGATGGTGATTCGGGACCGTTCGGCTAACGGATGGGTGACATTCGAATTGCTAAACTCCCAACCCCGCGTAATGTGCAAATCCGTGGTGTCGACCTTGTTTCGCAACGGATCCGTGTGGGCCGGCGTGCCCGGTCAACCGTCCACCGACGCATTGCTGGTCACTGACGGGGCCATCGTCGCCGTGGGACCCGACGCGGTGGCCGAGGCACCCGAAAGCTCCGACATCGTCGACCTGCAGGGTGGTTTCCTGATGCCGTCCTTCGGCGACGGTCACGCCCACCCGCTGCTCGGCGGTCTGGAGTTCGTCGGCCCCGCGGTACGGCCGTGCACCTCGGTCGACGAGATCGTGGCGGCCGTCCGCCGCTACGCCGAGGACCATCCCGATCAGGAATGGATCGTCGGTGCGTCCTATGACGGCAGCCTGGCAACCGACGGCCTGTTCGACGCGCGCTGGCTCGACGCCGCGGTCGCCGATCGGCCGGTGGTGCTGCGGGCCTGGGACTATCACACCGTGTGGTGCAACACCGCCGCGCTGGAGCGCGCGGGCATCACCGCTGACACCCCCGATCCCGCACTCGGTGAGATCCCGCACCGTCCCGACGGGTCGGTGCTGGGCACCCTGCGCGAATGGGGCGCGGTCGACCTGGTGACCGCCGTCATGCCGGCCCGCGACGAAGAGGTCCGGCTGGCCGCCCTGGGTACCGCGGCCGATTACTACCTGGCCCACGGCGTGACCTGGGTTCAGGACGCCTGGGTGGAACCCGGCGACGTGCAGACCTATCTGGAGGCGGCCCGACGCGGCGCGCTGCGGGTGCGATTCAACCTCGCCCTCTACGCCGACCCTCGGCATTTCGACGACCAGGTGGCGCATTTCGCCGATGCCCACCGGCAGGTGAGCGAACTCGGCTCGCCCATGCTGACCGCGCAGACGGTGAAGTTCTTCGCCGACGGTGTGGTGGAGAACGAGACCGGTGCGCTGCTGCAGCCCTACTGCTCGGGCCTGCATTCGCATTCCAGGGGGCAGGAGCGTAGCGACTCGGGGGAAAACCACGGCATGACCGTCTGGGAGGGACACTCGCTGGCCCGGGCCTGCCAACGCGTCGACGAACTCGGTTTGCAGATCCACATCCATGCCATCGGCGACGCCGCCGTCCGCCAGGCGCTCGATGCCATCGAGTACACCGTGGCGCAGAACGGGCCCCGCGATCGGCGGCCCGTGATCGCCCATGTCCAGCTGGTCGACGACGACGATCTGGACCGCTTCGCTGCCCTCGGTGTCATCCCGTGCATGCAGCCGTTGTGGGCGCAGGAGGATGCGCTGATGAACGTGCTGACCGTGCCCCGGCTCGGCCGGGAGCGGGCCGACAAGCAGTACCGGATGCGCTCGTTGGCGGAGTCCGGCGCTGCGTTGGCACTGGGTTCGGACTGGCCGGTGTCCTCGGGAGCTCCGCTGGACGGTATCGCCGTCGGCGTATCGCGGCAGACCGCCGAGGGGGAACCGGCCGGGGGCTGGACACCGCAGGAGACGTTGGCCATCGAACGTGCGCTGGCCGCCTACACCACCGGCGTGGCCGATCAGGCCTTCGCCGAAGCGATCTGGGGCAGGTTGGCGCCCGGTGCCAGCGCGGATCTGGTCTGGCTGGAACGCGACCCGCGATCGACCCCGCCGCTGGAACTGCCCGGCATCGGGGTGCGGGCCACCTATCTCCGGGGTGAGCCCGGGTTCGTCGCAGCTACATCACCGTAAAGAGGGAGCGCACATGTCGACTTCGGAGCCGTTGGTCGGTATCTCGGCAGATCCGCACGAGGGCAGGCTCAAACGCGCCCTCGGAGTGCCCTCGCTGGTGCTCTTCGGCTTGGTCTACATGGTGCCGCTCACGGTGTTCACCACCTACGGCATCGTCACCGTCGAATCCGGCGGCCGGGTGCCGCTGGCGTATGTGGTGACGCTGGCCGCGATGATCTTCACGGCCCGCTCCTACGCCAGGATGGCGGCGGCCTACCCGGTGGCGGGATCGGCCTACGCCTACACCCAGAGGACCTTCGGGGCGCCGGTGGGATTCCTGGCAGGCTGGTCGTTGCTCCTGGATTACCTGTTCCTGCCGATGCTGAACTACATGGTGATCGGGCTGTATCTCAACGCCGCGGTGCCGTCGATCCCGCAGTGGGTGATCGTGCTGGTGACCATCGTGTTGGTGACGGTGCTCAACATCGTCGGCATCGTCTCGGTGGCCCGCGCCAACGCGGTGATCATCGCGGTGCAGGCGGTCTTCATCGTGGTGTTCCTCGTCATGGCGGTGGCGACGATCTCGGGTTCCGGAACCGTCGACATCATGGCGCCGTTCACCGGTGACGGCACCGCGGGGGGAATGGCTCCGGTGCTGGCCGGTGCGGCCATCCTGTGCCTGTCGTTCCTCGGGTTCGACGCCGTGTCAACACTTTCCGAGGAGGCCAAGGACGCCCGGCGCGATGTGCCGAAGGCCATCATGCTGGCCACCGTGATCTGCGGTGTGCTGTTCATCGTGCTGTCCTACGCCTCACAGCTGGTCTTCCCGTCGAATGCGTTCGAGAGTGTCGACACCGGGTCGGTGGATGTCATGGTCGCCGCCGGCGGCGCGTTCCTCTCGGCGTTCTTCACCGCGGCCTACGTGGCGGGTGCCACCGGATCGGCGCTCACCTCGCAGGCCTCGGTGGCGCGCATCCTGTACGCGATGGGCCGCGACGGTGTGCTGCCGCGCAAGGTGTTCGGGCACGTCTCGGTGAAGTTCAGCACCCCCACCTGGGCGATCCTCGCGGTATCGGTGATCTCGCTGCTCGCCTTGGTCATCGACCTGGCGCTGCTGGCGTCGGTGGTCAGTTTCGGTGCCCTGGTGGCCTTCTCGGCGGTGAACCTGACCGTGATCAAGCACTACTTCGTCGATGCCGGTGAGAAGAACGTGCTGAACAACCTGATCCTGCCCGGTATCGGTTTCGCGCTCACGGGGTGGTTGTGGACCAGTCTTTCCGGTGACGCGTTGCGGCTCGGGTTGATCTGGCTGGCCGTCGGATTCGGTTGGCTGCTGGTGGTCACCCACGGCTTCCGGCGCCCGACGCCGGTGCTGGACATGAAGGAGTAGGTGTCGCGTCGAATCTGAAGACGATGGCGGCTTTTCGTCGAATCAACGCGATCGTCTTCAGGTTCGGGGCCAGGCCCGGGCCGCTGCGACCAGTCCGGCGATCAGGGCGCGGGTCGGCCGGCTCAGCCCCTCCTCGCCGAGCGGGCCGCTGCGCGGGCTGATACCACGCACCCGTGGTGCCAACTCCAATTGCACACCGCCGCCGCGGGTTCGGTTGACCGGATTGTCCTGGTGCAGTCCGCGCAGCTCACGCGGGATCGCGTCCAGATCGGTGATGACCCGATGCCCGGGGATGTCGATGTGCGCGGCCACGTGCCCGGCCAATTCGCGATTCCCGCCGCCGGCGAGCAGTTCGTTGCCGCGCCCGACGCGACCGTAGCCGTGCAGGGAGACGACGTGCTCGGCGTGGTCCAGGAACTCGGCCAGGCGCTCCGATTCGGCCGCGCGGTACGCCGCCGAGGACAGGTGGTGCGGGTAGTCCGGCGGGTGGCGTACGACGTACACCGACGCCCCGGCCTGCTCCGCCGCGCGCTCGGCGATGACATCGGTCATCCGTTCCAGCCCACCGCCGTGGATGGCCAGGAAACCGAACGGCCCACGCAGAGTCGAGCACTCCGCCACCTGCGGGTCGGTCAACAACTCGGTGAGGGTCCGCGGTCCCGGCGTCGCGGATGGCGCCAGCGCCCGTGGCCAGTTCGCGGGATGCCAGCGGTCCAGGAAATCCAGCCAGCGCTGCGGGAGTCCGTGGCGCGTGGCCCCGGCGATGACGCGTTCCAGATAGCCGGGGCGGGGCGCGCCCGGTTCGATGCGGTGATCGATATAGATCCAGGCGTCGCGGGGTCCGTCGTCGGTCCGGACCGTCGCGCGATCACGCCGATAACGGACCGGGATCCCTTCGGCACGGTCGAGCACGTCCAGGTCGGCATCGCTGATCCGCCACACCACCCCGTGCACCTCGGCACCCGCGGCGGGCTCGATGGTGGCCACGCCACGCTCGTTGATCAACCAGTCGTGATCGGCGAGCATCGCGCGGACCGGGCCGCGGGCATCCGGGCAGCGTGCGGCCATCTGGTCGGTGCACAGGTTGGAGCCGTAGGCGAAGTAGAGATGGTCGGCCACCGGTCCAGCCTAGGGTGCGGCGTACAACCCCTTGCCGGTGATCAGCGGCAGGTCGAGTGTGGTCGTGATGCCCGGTTCGGCCGCGACCACCGCCGCGATGGCGTTGACCACCCGTGCGGCGGTGGCCACCAAACCTGCGTGATTGTGGTCGCCCTTGCGGCTGCTCAGGCACAGGTCCAGTGCATAGGACGGCTCGCCGGTGACCTCGACACGGTAGGAACCGCCCTCCTGAGCGGGCTGGGGCCAGTCCGGGCAGAGGTCCTCGCGCAGCCGGGTCACGTGCTCCAGCACCACGGCGGGATGGCCGTCGACCATGCCGCGCACCTCGAAACGCATGGCGGCGGTGCTGCCCTTGGGGATCGGCCCCGCCGCGATCTCGAAGTCCTCGGGGGCCGGGATCCGGGTGTGGGTCTCGGTGACCTCGTCGAGTTCGACGCCCAGGCCGGCGGCCAGTTGGCGCACCACCGAACCCCAGGCCAGACTCAGCACACCGGGCTGCAGCAGCATCGGCAGTTCGTCGGTGCTCTTGCCGAAGCCCATCACGTCGAACATGACGGTGGGACTGTCATAGGTGGCGTAGTCGACGATCTCCATACAGCGAATCTGCTCGACACGCTGGCATGTCCCTGCGAGCGCCAGCGGCAGCAGGTCGTTGGCGAAACCGGGGTCGATGCCGTTGACGAAGATGCTCGAAGACCCCTTTCGCGCCGCCTCTTCGATCGGGGTGACCAGTTCGGCGGGCAGCACCTGCCACGGGTACTGCAGGAACACCGCCGCGCTGCCGACGACGTTGATGCCAGCGGCCAGCAGGCGCCGGTAATCCTCGAGCGCGTCGGGCAGCCGGTTGTCGGCCATCGCCGTGTAGACCGCGCAATCCGGTGCGGTGGCCAGGATGTCCCCGAGATCGTCCGTCGCCGTGATGCCGGTCGAAACATCCAGTCCGGCAAGCTCTCCGGCGTCCTTGCCGGCCTTGGCCGCCGAGGACACCCACACCCCGGTGAGTTCGTACTGCGGGTCCTCGATGAGCTGGCGCAGGGCGTGGCGGCCGACGTTTCCGGTGCCGATGGCGGCGACCCGGATCGGTGTGGGTGTGGAAGCTGATGTGTCAGACATGGTTCCTCACAGGTCCGGGATGGGCAGGTCGAGGTTGGGGAAGGTCAGCCCGCCGTCGACCTCGAGGGTCTTACCGGTCAGGTAGCTGCCGGCGGGGGAGGCCAAATAGACTGCCGCCGCGGCGATATCGGTCGGGTCGCCCAGCCGGCGCATGGGTGTCGCCTTCTCCATCGGATCGCGCAGCGCCTCGTTGGAGGCCACCACGTCCAGCGCGGAGGTGAGGATCGATCCGGGTGCGATGGCGTTGACGCGGATGCGCGGGCAGAGGTCCAGCGCCGAGAGTCGGGTGTAGTGCGCCAGCGCCCCCTTGGCGGTGCCGTAGGCCGCGAAGGCGCGCCCGGCCAGCCTGCCCATCGTCGAGGTGATGTTGATGATCGACCCGCCGCCGGAATGCTCCAGCATCAGCGGGGCCGCCGCGGTGGTCAGCGCGTGGGCGGTGCCGACGTTGAACGTGAACGCGTCCCTGAGGTCCTTGGTGGAGGTGTTCAACAGCGGGGCGGGCATGGTTCCGCCGACATTGTTGACGACGATGTCTAGTTTCCCGAACGCCTCGACCGCCTGCGCTGCCAGCGCCGCCGTCGCCTCGGGATGCGCCAGGTCGGCGACCACGATGTGTGCGCGCCGTCCGGTCGCCTCCACCTGGGCGGCGACCTCCTGGAGCTGGGACTCGGTGCGCGCCGCGATCAGCACGTCAGCGCCCGCTTCGGCGAAGGCCACCGCGATGGCGGCACCCAATCCGCGACCGGCGCCGGTCACCACGGCCACCTGATCGTCGAGTCGGAATCTGTCCAGAATCATGAATGCCTCGTTTCTGCCGTCGGCGCCACGGTAACAAGCATGGGGAAGCCTCGGACGAGATTTCTGGAACACGTTCTAATTTGTCGGCGGCTGACACATGGCGCGGCAGCCCAGATTTCGGGGTCGAGATGTGAGGCTCACGGAAACCGATGCGGTGCACAACACCCTCGGAGTGCACATTCGCGGCTCCGGTGTGCGAGTTCCACATCAGGGACATTTTCGGGAGGAGATCGGTCCCAGGTGTGAACCTCGGTCGCGCTACTTCTCGGCGGCGGCCTTCTTGGCGGGTGCTTTCTTTGCGGGTGCCTTCTTGGCCGGTGTTTTTTTGGCGGCAGCCTTCTTGGCCGGTGCCTTTTTGGCCGGTGCCTTCTTGGGCTCGTCCTTGCCCGACGATCCGGATCCGCGGGCCTTCACGCTGGCCTCCAACTTGGCCAGCAGGTCGGAGACATCCTCGGTCTCGTCGAGGTCGGTCGGCGGTTCCTCGACGGTGAACGCCTCGCCACCTTCGAGTTTGGCCTGCACCAGTTCGTGTAGCTGCTCCTGATAATCGTCACGGAACTGGTCGGGCTTGAAGTCATCGGTCATGGATTCGACCACCTGGCCGGCCATCTTGAGCTCGGCCGGTTTGATCTCGACATCCTTGTCCAGGGAGGGGAAGTCCGGGTCGCGGATCTCGTCGGGCCACAGCAGCGTGTGGATCACCATGACATCGCGCTTGCTGAAATCCTTCACCCGCAACGCGGCCAGGCGCGTCTTGTTGCGCAACGCGAAGTGCACGATGGCCACCCGATCCGTCTCGGCCAGCGTCTTGGCAAGCAGCACATAGGATTTCGTCGACTTGGAGTCCGGCTCCAGAAAGTAGCTCTTGTCGTACATCATCGGGTCGAGCTGGTCGGCGGGCACGAACTCCACGACCTCGATCTCGCGGCTGCGTTCCTCGGGAAGGGTGGCGATGTCCTCATCGGTGATGATGACCGTCTGGCCGTCCTCGGAGTCGTACGCGCGGGCGATATCGCGGTACTCGACCACCTCGCCGCACACCTCGCAGGTCCGCTTGTAGCGGATGCGCCCGTTGTCCTTCTCATGGACCTGGTGGAACTTGATGTCGTGGTCCTCGGTGGCGCTGTAGACCTTGACCGGCACGTTGACCAGACCGAAGGAGACCGAACCTTTCCAGATCGACCGCATAGGCAACGGTAACAGCGGGCATTCCGATCTGGTGGTTGCCGGGAAATATCATTCGGTGGTGGAGCGTGTGGGCCGGGTCAAACTGACGAATCCGGACAAGGTGCTGTATCCGCAGACCGGCACCACCAAGGCCGAGGTGTTCGACTACTACGTCGCGGTCGCCGCGGCGATGCTGCCCCACATCGCCGGCCGCCCCGTCACGCGCAAGCGATGGCCCAACGGCGTCGGCCAATCGGACTTCTTCGAAAAGCAACTCGCGTCCTCGGCGCCGGACTGGCTGCGCCGCGGATCGGTGACGCACCGCTCCGGTACTACGACCTACCCCATCATCGACACCGCCGAAGGACTGGCCTGGATCGCCCAGCAGGCATCGCTGGAGGTGCACGTTCCGCAGTGGCGGTTCGACCCGCACGGGGCGCCCGGGCCGGCGACCCGCATCGTGTTCGACCTCGATCCGGGTGAAGGCGTGACCTTCCGGCAGCTCTGTGAGGTCGCCCATGAGGTGCGCGGCTACGTCGAGGACATCGGCCTGACCGCCTACCCGTTGACCAGCGGCAGCAAGGGCGTGCACCTGTACGTGCCGCTGGCCGATCCGATCAGCTCCCAAGGGGCTTCGGTGCTGGCCAAGCGAATCGCGCTGGCGCTGGAGAAGGGCATGCCGACCCAGGTCACCGCCACCATGACGCGCAGCCTGCGGGATGGAAAGGTGTTCGTGGACTGGAGCCAGAACAGCGCGGCCAAGACCACCATCGCGCCCTACTCGATGCGTGGCCGCGCCGAGCCCACCGTGGCCGCACCGCGCACCTGGGAGGAACTCGCCGATCCCGACCTGCGGCAGCTGAACTTCGAGGAGGTGCTGCACCGACTGGAACGCGACGGCGATCTGCTGACGGCTCTGGACGATCCGCTGCCCGTCGAGGACCGGCTGAGCACGTATCGCACCATGCGCGATGCCGGTAAGACCCCCGAACCGGTCCCGACGGCACCGCCCGCGGTGGGGCACGACAACACCTTCGTCATCCAAGAGCATCACGCGCGCCGGCTGCACTACGACTTCCGGCTGGAACGCGACGGCGTGCTGGTGTCCTGGGCGATTCCGAAGAACCTGCCCGAGATGACATCGGTGAACCACCTGGCCGTCCACACCGAGGACCACCCGCTGGAATACGCCACCTTCGAAGGGGACATCCCGGCAGGGGAGTACGGCGGCGGGAAGGTGATCATCTGGGACGCCGGGACCTACGAGGCCGAGAAGTTCCGCGATCCCGGTGTCGACGGTGAGAAGCCGATCGACACGGACGGAAAAGGGCACGCAAAAGGCGAGGTGATCGTGACGCTGCACGGCGCCAAGGTGCGTGGGCGTTACGCGCTGATCCAGACCGGGGGAAAGAACTGGCTGGCGCACCGTATGAAGGAGCAGCCCGTCACGACGGTGGCAGACCTGAAACCGATGCTCGCGACCCATGGTTCGGTGGCCAAGCTGACACCGGCCGGCTGGGCGTTCGAGGGTAAGTGGGACGGGTACCGCATGCTGGTCGAGATCGATCACGGTGAGTTGATGCTGCGCTCGCGCAGCGGTCGCGACATCACCGCCGAGTTCCCGCAGTTGCGCTCGCTGGCAGCAGATCTCGCCGAGCATCGGCTGATCCTCGACGGCGAGGTCGTGGCTTTGGATGCCGACGGCGTGCCGAGTTTCGGTGCCATGCAGAATCGGGCGGCGGGTAGCAATATCGAGTTCTGGGCATTCGATCTGCTTGCCCTGGATGGCCGTTCGTTGTTGCGCGCGAAGTATCGCGACCGCCGAAAGCTGCTGGAACTGCTGGGTGGGGACGGCGCCCTCATCGTGCCGGAACTGCTCGACGGTGACGGTGCCGCCGCGCTGGAGTACGTGCGTGAGCACGGTTATGAGGGCGTGATCGCCAAGAAATGGGACTCGACCTATCAACCGGGCCGACGGTCGCGGTCCTGGATCAAGGACAAGCTGTGGCGCACCCAGGAAGTGGTCATCGGCGGCTGGCGGGCCGGCGAGGGCGGTCGCACCAGCGGGATCGGCGCACTTGTCGTGGGTGTGCCGGACCGGGACGGGCTGCAGTTCGTCGGCCGCGTCGGTACCGGTTTCACCGAGAAGATGCTCACGGACCTGCGGACCACATTGGCGCCGTTGGAGACCTCCGATTCCCCCTTCACGACAAGACTTTCCGGGCCGGACGCCAAGGGGGTCACCTATGTGCGGCCCGAACTGGTCGGGGAGGTCCGCTACAGCGAGCGGACATCGGACAAGCGGCTGCGTCAGCCCAGCTGGCGAGGACTACGCCCCGACAAGTCGCCGGATGAGGTGGTCTGGGAGTAGGGCTACCGATCGGTGGCCGGCGGCAACGACTGCACGGTGTAGCGCTGCGTTTCCTGCGCAGGCAAGTAGGGGGCGTCCCGCAGCAGCACCGTCCGTTGCCGGAAGCGCTCGTCGGAATCATCGAGCGCCAGCACGCCGGACGTCGAATCGTGCACGCTGAACCCGTCCACCGAGATGGCGAGTTCGTCGAACGCCGCTTCGGTATCGGCATACCGACCCGGGCCCTGGTTGCGCCGTTCGAGCAATCGCAACGCGTCGAGGCCGGCAAGCGCGAAAAGGTCGCTGCCGTCGAGGAACACCGGGCGTCGCGGGTGGGCGGGCATGATCTCGCAGAGCCGGTCCGCCGCATACCGCAGCACGAGGTCGCCGCGCGTTTCGGTCACGCTGTCCGCGGACGGACCGCTGCCGGTGTACTCGGCGATGAAGTCCTGTTTCTCGTCCTCGGTCATGGCGTCACCGAACATGGCCAGGGTCTCGCGCAGCATATCGTCGGCGACACGATCGGCACCGCGACCGGTGATGACCCCGTAGGTCGCCGCCAGCGCGTCCACCTGTGCCGGGGACATGCCGAATTCCAGTCGTCCCAACCCCGACCGGGGACGTACGGTCCAGTCCGATTCCGATTCTGATGGCATGGTGATCACCGAGAGTGGCTGTGCGGCAGCGGAGACGGTCAGCCCGCCGCGGCCACCGCGGCTTCCAGTCCCCGGGTGGCCAACACGTCGGCCAACTCGTTGTCGGCAATCCCGGAATGGCCCTTCACCCAGAACCATTCGACCTGGTGGCGCGCACATGCGGCCTGCAACCGCTGCCACAGGTCGACGTTCTTCACCGGCTCCTTGGCCGCGGTCAGCCAGCCATTGCGCTCCCAGCCGCGAACCCAGGTGGTGATCCCGTTACGCACGTAGGTGCTGTCGGTGTAGAGGTGCACCGTCACCGGACGGGTGAGCGCCTCCAACGCCATGATGGGCGCGGTGAGTTCCATCCGGTTGTTGCTGGTCCGGTCCGGCTCGCCACCGAACATCTCCCGGACGTGATGGCGCTGGCGCAGCACCGCGCCCCAACCGCCCGGTCCCGGGTTGGGCCGGCAGCCACCGTCGGTGTGGATGATGACGGGCTCGTCGGTCATCTGCCGAGAATAGGTGCCGAGATGAACGCACTGGGAACCGACATGCCGAGCTGCTGGTGGCGCAGCGTGGTGATCCGGCGCCCGGGCTGCACGGCGTCCTTGACCCGCGAGGTCAGCTCGCCGAGCAAGGCGGCGCCCGCGTCGATATCGGCGACGGTGTAGGTGATACCCCACAGGGTGGCCGGTCCGTCGGCACGCGTCTCGGGGGAACCGATGACCTCCAGGATCACCGCGCCGAGCCGATAGAAGATCTGCCGGACGGGTCGTCCGCCGAGTTCGGTATCGCGTTCCCGACGCGGCAGCACCCCCGCCGACCCCAGGGCAGCAACGGTCCGATCCAGGTCGGGCGACATCATCACCAGATGGTCGATGTCGACGATGCCATTGGGGTGCTCACCGGGCTGTGGCGGATCGGACCGCGACGATGCGGTCGGTATGCCGTCCACATCGGCCCCGTCGAACTCCCGCAACGACCAGCCGATGATGCCGGTGCCCTGCTCCCGCCCGACCAGGCGGATCCGCACGGACCCCACCCGGCAGACCCCGTCGGCGTCTACGCCGAACCCGGCGCCGGTCCATGCGGCCGCAGGGTCGGCCACCAGGATTTCGTCGATGCTGAGTGCCACGCCTGGAGATCTTGCCCGGTGTGGTGCCGCCACCGTGGCGTAGGGTCCGTTCCGTTTGCTGGTGTGCCGGTGGGGCTCAAGGAGCGGCGCGCTCGCCAGTTCGCTGACGGCGGCGCCGTTGCGTTGGTAGCCTCGTGTCGATTTGCTCAACACCCTGAACGGAGCGATGACGGTGGTCGGGACTCCATCGAGGCAGTGGTTGGCGCGGACCCATCACTACGAGTGGATCACCGATTACCTGGCCGCACGCGGCGCCACCGGTGCGGTGCGGGTCGTCATGACCATCATCCCGGCGTCCCTGGCGATCTGCCTGCTGGTGTTGTTGCGCAGTATCGACGCACCACGGCCGGGAGTGCCCACCGCCATGATGTGGGCCGCGTTCTGCGGTGGGGTGGCCGGGTCCGCCCTGTGGGCCACGCGCTGGCCATCGCGGCGTCAATCACTGGCCTTCGCGTTCGTCACCAACGCATGCGTGGCGCTGGCGTGTCTGTCCTTCTCCGACCCCCATGGCGCCCTGCTCGGCTGTGTCGCGTTCGCGACCAGCGCCGCCTACATCGGGTTCTTCCATTCCACGGGCCTGGTCATCTACAACTTCGTGGTGGCCTCGACGGTCGCGATCGTCATCGCATCGCGGATCGTCGCCACCGGGCATGTCGCGGTGGCCGTGGTCGACCTGTTCCTGGTGACCCAGATCAACATCGTCATGCCCATTGCGATCCACCTGCTCATCCGGTCGCTGGGGGTGGATCTGGAACGCGCCGGGCGAGACTCGCTGACCGGACTGTTGAACCGCCGATCATTCGACCGGTATGCCGCGCGGATGCTCGACGAGAGCGATATCGACCCGGATGCGCACCTGGTGGTCGTGATGATCGATCTCGACAATTTCAAGCGACTCAACGACACCCGCGGTCATCAGGCCGGTGACGACGCGCTCGTGGCGGTCGGGCGCGCCCTCGGCCACGCCGTCGCCGATATCATCGCCATCGTCGCCCGCACCGGCGGTGAGGAGTTCGTCGTCGCCGCCGAGTGGCACACCGACGACCCGGGTCCGCTGGCCCAGCGGTTCTGCGATGGGATAGCCGCGTTGCCGATGGCGATCACCGCCAGTGTGGGGACCGCGTCGGTGCCGATCCGGTCGCTGCGCCGGGGCGCGGGCCATCTGCAGGCTCGGGTGAATCAGCTGTTGGGCGCTGCCGATGATGCGATGTACGAGGCAAAACGCGCCGGCGGCAACAGGTATCACCACTCCGCTGCGCACTGATCCGGACGGTCCGCACGTGGGCGCTGAGCTGTGCGTTTGATGGCGTCGACGGCGGGTAACCAGTCCCGTTGTGAATGACGAGCAGGTGGTCCTCCTTGACGATTCCGGCCGGGCCATCGGCAGTGCCGACAAGGCCACGGTGCATCACTCACACACCCCGTTGCATCTCGGCTTCTCCTGTCATCTCTTCGACGACCACGGTCGCGTGCTGCTGACCCGGCGGGCGCTGACCAAGCGCACCTGGCCGGGGGTGTGGACCAATTCGTTCTGCGGGCATCCCGGCCCGCACGAACCCACCGTGGACGCGGTGCATCGTCGCGCAGATCAGGAACTCGGCACGGCCGTGCGCGATGTGCACTGCATCCTTCCCGAATTCCGGTACCGCGCGACCGCGGCCGATGGGACGGTGGAGAACGAGCTCTGCCCGGTGTTCTGTGCGCTGATCGACGGGCCGCTGCGCGTGGCACCCGAGGAAGTGATGGACACCGCGTGGGTGCACTGGCCCGAGATCCGGATGGCCGCAGAACTGGGTTGGGCGATCAGCCCGTGGGCGCAGATTCAGGTTCCGCTGCTCGACGCGGCCGATCTTCCGTCGTGGGCGCGGCGCTCGGCGGCGTGAGCAGGTTTGCGGTGCCCTCCCGCGTCGCCTCGTCGTCCTGACGGCGGACCTGCGCAAGCCGCTCGGCGTACACCAGGTCATCGCGCCAGAGGCGATGTGCGGCATGGCGCATGAACGGGATGATCAGACCCTGCACACGTCCGGCATGAGCGAAGCCGGGTCGGTCCGAGTGCGCGATGACAGCCTCGACGACCCTGCTCTGCGGGCGGCCGTCCGCACCAGCGCGCAATGGCGACGCGTGGGTCTCCACGACGCTGCCGCACCCCTCACCCTCGATGATGCGCATCGTCAGGGTGCGGGGCTCCGGGCTGGTGAACTCGGCGATGACGGGAATGCCCAACCGGCCGAGTCGAAAGGTGACCGCAACGAGGAAACGGTCCTCTTCCTCGGGTAGATCCGGATCCGTCGGCGGTGCGCTGAGCACCTCCAGCCGGGTGAAGGAGTACGGATGGAACCAGGCGCCGTGCCAGGGATCCATCCTGTTGGCAATGATGTCCTGCGGTGTGCAGTCGCCCGTCATGGCGGCGACGGCAGAAATCCGCGGAAGTCCCGGCCGGGCCGGCAGAATCGGTGCCTCGGTGGGGGTTTCACCGCCGATCCGGTCGAGCCGAACCCAGACCAGCACACCGTCGTCGTGGATCGGAACCGCCGTCCAGTCCGCACGGGTTCGGCCGGTCAACTGAAGACCGTGCCACGGGCAGATCAGGTTGCCGCGTTCGACCACCCCGGTGCACAGATCGGCTCCCAGGTGCGGACAACGGGCCGGACCGGCGTGCAACCGGCCGTCGTCACCGCGCCAGCAGACCAGTTCGGCACCGGCGACGGTGGCGGCGAAGGGTTTGGAGGTGATGTCGGTGCTCGCCCCCACCACATACCAGTTGCCGCTGGGCCGATTCTGCGACCGCTTCAGGGCGGCGTCGATCACCGCCGGGTCGGCCTGCCGGTAGGTCGGCTTCTGCTGACTCCACGGAGTGCGCGGGAGTAGTTCGAACGGCCACGCTTTCATGTCCACACCCGCCCTTCGACCCGTTCTGCGAAATGCCGCAGGACCGCAGACCTGCCGCGCACCGGCACCGTGAAGATGTCGTGACCGCGCACCCCGAACTGTTCGAGCAGGGCATTTGCCGCCGACAGTCCTGTCGTCGCGGCACGTTCCATCAACGCCACCGGAAGATCGATGCGGATCCCGTCACCGGCAAGCACCAGACCATTCTCCGGTGTCCGCACACCGGGCCGGCCGGCGAAATCGCCGGGCGCCAGTCGCGGGCAGTCGTTGCGGCACAGCGTGACCTCGTGCACCACGCGCGCATCGGCGGTCTCGGGGAAGAGCTCGTACAACCGACTGTCCAGCGCTTTCCGAAGCTCCGGGCTGTCCTCGGTGATCGAGTAGGCGTGCAGTTCCACCACGGACCCGCCATGCTGGTCGACCCACTCCGCGGCTTCCCGCTCATAGCGCTCCAGCACGCTGATGTTGTCCAGCGGCGGCAGGCCGCCGGTGCCGAGGAACGCGGGCCGGTCGGCGTCGACCGGGCGGTCCAACCAGAGGCGCCGGACCAAAAACGGTGCAGCGGTTCCGAGATCGCCTATCGCAGCGCGCCATTGCGCATCGCCGAGCCCGGGAGAACCGGCGACGATGCGTTGCAGCGCAGGCACCTCGGTGGCCAGGACCACGCCGTCGCAGCGCAGTGTGTCGCCGGACTCGGTGGTGACCAGGAACCGACCCTCATCATCGTTGCCTACCGCCGTGACGGCCGCCCCGGTGCGGATATCGGCTCCGTGACGCTGCAGATAGCGCTCCAGCGGTTTCCATAGGGCGATGTCGAAGTTCTCGGCGGCGACGTCGAACACCAGGCCCTCGCTGGAGCCGAGGAAGTAGATGTGGAACATGGTGGCCAGTTCGGCCGCCGACAGGCCGTCCGGCCGGGTGAAGAAGCTGCGTGAGAAGACCTCGAAGGCAAGATGTTGTGCCGCGGTGGGGAAGTTGATATCGCGCAGGAATGACTCGGCGTCCGAATCGTCGAGCTGCCAGTACGTTTCGGGCACCGACACCGATGCCAACGGTGCCGCCGCCTTGGCATCGATGCGGATCAGGTCGCGCACGCGGAAGGTGGGACTGCGTAATGCGAAGGCCATCGCGTTCAGCGGTGGCGTGCGGGGCAGGCCCCGGAAGGTGTCGCGTCGACCTTGTCCGTCCACGAGCGGGTAGTCGTCGAGAGGGGTGAACATGGATAGTTCGGGGTCGACCCTGCGCAGCACGTTGCGCAGGTTGTAGTACTGCCGGAAGAACGCGTGGAAGCCGCGATTCATCGTGATGTGCGAACCGTCGGGAGCGGTTTCGGTCCACCCGCCGACGCGGCCGCCCAGGTACTGCTCACGCTCGAACAGATGCACGGCCACCCCGCGCTCGGCCAGCGCGGTTGCCGCACTCAGGCCGGCGATACCACCACCGATCACCGCGACGGTGGGCCGGTCGGCGAGATAGGCGGCATGTGGTTGGCCGGACCCGGCGCGATGGCGGACGCGGCGGCGGTCGGTCATGACGTCGCCCTGCCGAGAAAGGTGTGCACGATACCGCGCTGCCACCCGGGCATCGTCATGCTCTGAACGTCGGTGAATCCGTTGCGCTGCAACCGGTCTCGGAACTGTGTTGCGCCATCGAAGTCGTTGACGCTGCGGCGCAGGTAACGGTAGAGATCGGCATCGCCGGTGCGGAATCGACCCGCCGGGATGATGACCGCGGCGCACACCGCGTTCCAGAGGATGCCGGCCGCTCGCGAGTCACGGACCGAGTACTCATGGGCGGCGAAGACA
The DNA here is from genome assembly GCF_006715585.1 of Arthrobacter sp. SLBN-53. Taxonomy (NCBI): domain Bacteria; kingdom Bacillati; phylum Actinomycetota; class Actinomycetes; order Micrococcales; family Micrococcaceae; genus Arthrobacter; species Arthrobacter sp. SLBN-53. Next base: position 1,822,987 of record NZ_VFNN01000001.1, on the reverse strand, counting down.
CTTCCCGGGGAAAGCATGCCAAGCAGCATACGCAGCACCGGATCGGGGTCGGGCAGATTGCGCACCAGGTATGCCGCCAGGATCCCGTCGAACGGGCCGTGCACCCCGGCCTGTGCCAGGTCCTCGGCCCGGCTGTGCACGAAGGTCACCGTGGACGGCCACCGCTTGGTCCGGGCCTGCTCGAGCATGCCCGCCGAACCGTCCACGCCGACGATCTCGGCGTGCGGGGCGGCGTGCAGCAGGGCCGCGGTCGACGCGCCGGTGCCGCAGCCGATATCGAGCAGCCGCAGTCCGCGTCCGCCGTCGCGGATACCCATGCGCTGCGCCGAGAGCCGAAGATGGCGGTGGTACCCGGGATTGGCGCCGACCAGGCCGTCATAGGCAGCCGCACCCGCGTCGAAGGCCTCGGGAACGTCGTATGTGCTCACGCCGCCTGCCGGATACGGGCGCGCCACGCGGCGCCGAGGCCGCGGGCGGCGACCTGCAGACGCCGGCCGTTGGACACGGTGGCCCGCTGCGTGAACACCTCGAAGTCGATCTCCTCGATGCGATCCAGGATCTCGGAGTACAGCGTCAACGCGGCCCGGATGCACGGCCGCGACTGCGGCCGCAGCATCGGGATGCCGAGTTCGGCTTGCCGATAGATGTCCCTGGTGATCGCGTGCTGCTCGACCAGCGCCGCCCGCAGCCGTACGTCGGTACGCCGATTGCGCTGGCACCAGTACAGCACCTCACGGTCCACACCGTGCGCGGCGAGTTCGTCGGCGGGTAGGTAGACGCGGCCGCGGGTGAGGTCCTCGTCGATATCCCGCAGGAAGTTGGTGAGCTGGAATGCCTTTCCCAACGCGGCGGCGTGCGGTGCTGCCTCCGCGGTGGGGACGACCGTGCCGAGGATGGGCAGCAGCTGTAGACCGATGACCTCGGCTGACCCGTAGACGTAGCGGTCCAATGCGGCCCGGTCCGGGTAGTCGCTGATCGTCAGGTCCATCCGCATGGAGGCCAGGAAATCCTCGAATAGTTGCCAGGGCAGACCGTAGTGGCGCGCGGTGTCGACCACCGCGTCGAGCACCGGGTCGTCACCTGCCATCCGGTTCTCGACCAGCCTGCTGTGCAGCGCATCCGAGAGCTGACGCAACTCGTCTTCACGTTCGGCAGTGGTGCGATCGTCGAATCCGTCGAGCACATCGTCGGCACGGCGGGCGAAACCGTACAGCGCGTGCACCGCCGGGCGTTGGCCCGGTGCCAGCAACCGGGTCGCCAGAAAGAAGGTCTTGCCGTGCGCGGCGTTGAGCGCCCGGCAGCGTTGATATGCCTGGCGCAGTTCCCTGCCCTGTACACCCGCTGCGTCGAGCTCTGAGCCGAGCATCATCTGGTCCTCCTCATCGGGTGAAAATTCGGGGACGGACCGAGGAATCGGCTCCGGTGATCCGGTCGGCGGCCAGTCGGCCGGAGACGATGGCGGTCGGGATTCCCACGCCGGGAACGGTGGACGAACCGGCGAGGATCGCGTTGGGGATACCGCGCACGGTGTTGGCGGGGCGGAACGGTCCGGTCTGGCCGAAGGTGTGCGCCAGGGCGAACGGTGTGCCGGCGATCATGCCCTGGCGGGCCCAGTCCTGGGGGGTCACCACGTCGAGTACCTGCGGATCGGTGACGACGTTCGGCAGCCGGGCAGCCAAGGTGTCGAGCATCTGCGCCGTGTACTGGTCGCGCTGACCGTCCCAGTCCCGTGCGCCGACATCAAGATTGGGTGTCGGGGCGAGGACGTAGAGCAGATCCCTGCCCTCCGGGGCGAGGCTCGGGTCCGCCGCGGTGGGGCGGGTGACCAGCAGTGACGGGTCCTCCATCGGCACACCCTCGTCGATGATCTCCTCGAAGGTGCGCGCCCATTCGTTGCCGAACAGGATGTTGTGATGCGATGCGCCGGCATCCGGGGCGACGGCACCGCAACCGATGTGGGCGACCACCGCCGATGGCGCGGGCTGCAGCTTGATCAGCCGTCGGGGACTACGTCCCAGCAGGCGATAGGTGTCCGGCAGCTCGGTGGTCAGCACCACGGCATCTGCGGCGAATCGAGCACCGGCGGCGGTGCGGACCGCGGTGATGCGGTCGCCGGTGCGCTCCAGTTCCGAAACCGGTGCGTCGTAGTGGAACTCGACTCCGGCATCGGCGGCCGCCGCGGCCAGCGCGTCGGGCAGCGCGCGCATTCCGCCCTTGGGGAAGTACACCCCGGAGATCGTGTCCATGTAGGCGATCACCGCGTAGGCGGCCAGCGCCCGGCGCGGGGGCACGCCCGCGTATAGAGCCTGGAAGGTGAAGACACGCAGCAATCGCTCGTCGGTGATGAACCGCCGCACCATCGTTTCCCAGCCGCGGAAACCGCCGATCGCGGCCAGCTTCGCAAGCTGCGGGGTCAGCAGCGACAGCGGGGAGTCGAAGTTCGACGAGATGAAGCCCTGGAACTCGACCTGATAGAGCTTGGTCAGCCAATCACGCAGGCGCAGATAGCCTTCGGCCTGGGTACGACCGGCGAAGCGTTCGATCTCGGCGGCCATGACGGCCGCGTCACTGTGCACGTCGATACTGCTGCCGTCGGCGAAGGACGCCCGATACGCCGGGTCGACCTGATGCAGCTCCAAGCGGTCGGCGGTGGATTCGCCGACCGCGGCGAAGGTCTCGTCGATGATGTCGGGCATGGTCAGCACCGTCGGACCGGTGTCGATGCGGTAGCCGGAAATGTCGGCGCGGCCCATCCGGCCGCCGGGATCCGACCCGCGTTCGACGACGGTGACCCGGCGACCCCTGCCTGCCAGGTGCAGCGCCGCCGACAGTCCGGACAATCCGGCCCCCACCACGACCACGTGGTCGGTGCGACCAGCCACCGTGCGCATCAGGCGGTCCGCTCGGTGCAGGCCGCGGCGGTCGCGACGAGCGCTGCGCGCACCTCGGGGTCGAGCGCGCCGCCGGCCACACCGTCGAGCGCGGCCGTTGCCGCGGCGAACCGTGAATGGATCAGATCTTCGATCCGCTGCACTGTTCCTACCTCCGAGATCAAGTTCTGCCAGCGAGCTATGTCGTCATCGCCGAGTCGTTCGGCGGTCATGAATTCCTTGAACTGGCGCTGCTGGGCTCCGGTGGCCAGTTCGTACGCCGCGACCACTACGGTCGTTGCCTTGCGGGCCACCAGGTCGGTGCCGATCGGCTTGCCGGTGGTCGCCGGGGCGCCGAAGACGCCGAGCAGGTCATCGCGCAACTGGAAGGCCTCGCCGATGTTCTCGCCGTAGCGGCCCAGGGCTTCCGATACCGCATCGTCGCAGCCGGCGAGCGCGGCCCCGATCTCGAGGGGCCTGCGCACGGTGTAGTTACCGGACTTGCGCCGGGCCACATCCAGAACGCGGTCCAGGGTGGGGAAGCCCGCCGTGTCGTTGACCAGATCCGCGAACTGCCCGATGGCAAGCTCGGTGCGCATATCGTCATAGCGCGGCCAGGCCCGGGCCAGCGGTTCGGAAGGCAGCCCGCATTGGCGGAACATCTGCTCGGCCCACACCAGGCACAGGTCGCCCAGCAGGACCGCCGCCGACTCACCGAAACGCGCGGAGGACCCGGGCAGTCCGCGTTCGCGATGCCAGTCCTCGAAGGCCCGGTGCGCGCTGGGGCGTCCGCGCCGCATCGGCGACTCATCCATCACATCGTCCTGGAACAGGGCGAAGGCGTGCAGGAACTCCAGACTTCCTGCCGCCCGCACGGCGGCGTGACTGCCGTCCGCGCCGGCACGCCAGCCCAGGTAGAGATAGGTCGAGCGCAGACATTTGCCCTCGGCGAGCATGTCGCGCAGCACGCGTTCGGTGATGTCGACATGGCTGCCGCGCAGGGCATCGGCGCAGGTGTCGGCCAGGAAGTCGGACACGGCGTCGAGGACATCTGCGCGCAGCGAAACAAGCCACGCAGGAGGTGGATCGCTGCGTGCGTGAAGCGCAGCCTGCATGCCTGAAGCCATCGCGGGGCTACGTACCCGTTTATCGGTGTTTTCATGCCTGCCAGGGGAACGTTTTTCGGAGTGGACATGAGCCGGTCCGCACGGGGGTTGATCCGCTGTATCCGTGAAGCGGCGCGGGCCTGTGATCAACCCGGCGGCATCAGAACGGTGGTCCACCATCACACCTTATTCGCCCCGACGAATTCCTGCTCGCAGCTTCTCGATGGCCGGTTCGACGATCAGCGGCGCGCATTCGGTGCGATGAGTAGCGTTGTCGGCATGACCGCAGAACTGCCCGAGGACGATCAGGGATACAGCCCGGAAGAAGAAGACCAACTCACGGCTGAGGACACCCTGCTCGACCGCGGTGTCGATGATTTGCTCGACGAAGGCTATTCACCGCCGGAGCGGTGGCAGGAGCCGCGCGAGCACGAGAGCCTCGATGAGCGGCTGGCCGATGAGCAGCCCGATCCCGCCCTCGACGAAAACTACCGTCCCGATGAGCAGGCCGGTGACGACGAGGTGGGCGACCGGCGCTCCGGCCGGTTGGTGGCACCCGACGAGGGCTCCGGGGTGGATACCGAAAAGGACCTACTCGGCAGCGATGTCGGCATCGACGGCGGTGCGGCGTCGGCCGAGGAGGCCGCCGTGCACATCATCGACGAGTAGCGCGCCCCAGCAACACCGACAGCGTGAGCACGAGCAGACCACACATCGCCAGGATCGATCCGGCAGCCGCCGGCGCGGTGTAGCCGAGCCCGGCGGCGATCACCAGTCCGCCGACCCAGGCGCCTGCCGCGTTGCCGATGTTGAGTGCCGAATGGTTCAGCGCCGCCGCGAGTGTCTGCGCGTCGTGCGCCACGTCCATCAGTCGGGTCTGCAACGCCGGACCGACCGCCGATCCCGCGGTGCCGATCAGGAAGAGCACCGGAAGAGCTGTCCACGGGTTGTGCGCGGCGGCCACGAACACCAGCAGGACGACGCCGAGTGACCCCAGGGACAGGTACAGCGCTCGTATCACCGAGATGTCGGCCAACCGGCCGCCGACGAGGTTGCCCACCACCATGCCCAGACCGAACATCATGAGCGCCACCGGAACCAGCGTTCTCGGCAGTCCGGCGACGTCGGTCATCGTCGTGCTGATGTAGGTGTAGACCGCGAACATCCCGCCGAAGCCGATCATCCCGACCATGACCGCCAACCAGACCTGGGGACGGCGCAGGGCGCCGAGTTCGGTCAGCGGGCTGGTCACGTGCATGGTGCGTAATTGGTCGGGCAGCCAGAACCACAGCGCGGTCAGTGTGATCAGGCCGATGACGACCACCAGCACGAAGGCGCTGCGCCAACCGAACGCCTGACCGAGCCAGGAGGCCAGCGGCACGCCGAGCACGGTGGCAACCGTCAAACCGGACAGCACATAGGCGACCGCTTTGGCGCGATTGCGGGGGCCCATCAGGTGCGCCGCCGCCAGTGCCGCGATGCCGAAGAACGCACCATGGGGCAATCCGGCGACGAATCGGGCGATGACAAGTGTGGTGTAGGAGGGGGCGAGCGCGCTGGCGAGGTTGCCCAGGGTGAAGACCGCCATCAAGCCCAGCAGCAGTGCCCGCCGCGGGACACGGGCGGTCAGCGCGGCGATGGTCGGCGCGCCGATGACGACACCGAGTGCATAGGCGGAGATGACGTGTCCGGCGGTGGGTTCGGAGACGCCGAAACCGCTCGCGATATCGGGCAGCAGGCCCATGGCAACGAACTCGGTGGTGCCGATCCCGAAGCCGCCGAGGGCGAGCGCCAGGACGGCCAGCGCACGCACCGCCGGATCGGCGGCCACGACCGACTGCGGGGTGGTGGGGCGTTGGGTGCTCGGGGTCACCGAATGCAGCCTACGGATACTTAGGGTCGGCATTCAACCGAGTTATGTCTTTTTTCGGCGAAAGTGGCCAATCTTACGCAACTGTGCTGCAATGAGGTGTGACCAGCGTCGGTGAAGTCTTTGCCCTGATCAGGGCCAAGGGCGAGCTGACGCGTACCGAGATCACCGCGCTGACCGGCCTGTCCAGGACCGCGGTGGGCGCCAGGTTGGCGGTCCTCCTGGGCGCCGGGCTGGTCAAGGAGTGCCAGCCGGCTCCCTCGACGGGCGGGCGTCCGGCCACCCAGCTGAGCGTCGATACCGATGCCGGGATCGTGCTCTCGGTCGCGGTGGGGCTCAGCCGCACCCGTCTTGCGGTCTGCGATCTGGCCGGCGCGGTGTTGGCGCTCTCCGATATCGACTCCGAGGTCGCGCTCGGTCCTGCTGACCTGATGCCCGATATCGGCAAGGGACTCGACGTTCTGTTGGAACAGTTCCCGGGGGTCGACGTCCACGGTGTCGGGCTGACCCTGCCGGGCACGGTCGATGCCGAACGGGGATGCAGCTGCGGATCGGCGATCCTGCGCGGTTGGGACGGTGTGCCGCTGCGTCCCTACCTGGAGGCATTACCGCGCATCGGGTCCGCGCCCATCGTGCTGGACAACGATGCGAACGCCATCGCGCTGGCCGAACGCGGTGGCGATGACGATGTGCTGGTGGTCAAGGCCTCCAGCGGTCTCGGTGCGGGCATCATCGCCGGGGGCGTGCTGTTGCGTGGCGCGAACCAGGCCGCGGGCGAATTCGGTCATAACAAGGTCGTTGCCGCAGAGGGCATTCCGTGCCGCTGTGGGAACACCGGGTGCCTGGAGGCCGTCGCGGGCGGATGGGCGATCGTACGGGCATTGCAGCAACAGGGCATATCCGTCCGGCACCTGCGCGATGTTGCCGAGCTGGCCGCCGACGGCGACCCCGAGGCCCGCCGGATGGTCCGTGAGAGTGGGCGCGCCGTCGGTGCGGGGATAGCGCCTGCGGTGAACCTGCTCAACCCGGCTGCCGTCGTGATCGCAGGCGATATGGCCGGAGTGTACGAGATGTTCGTCGCGGGCCTGCGAGAGTCGTTGTACGGCAACGCCACCGCCGAAGCCACCGGGGCTCTGCAGGTGCGCCCGGCGGCGCACGGCGACCGTTCCGCCACGGTCGGTACTGCGATGCTCGTGCTCGAACACGTGCTCAGCGTCGCCGCGATCGACGCACGCCTCTGACGCCGAGATTCCGACGGCGTGGCCGGTGCCAGAATGTTCTCCCATGACCGAGAACTGGCGGGCGCTGAATCTGGCGAACTGGGAATCCCGGGTCCCGATACACCTGGGCCCCGGTGGCTACGAGCTCGACGGCTTCGCGGACCCTCGGTACCTGTCCGGCGTGGTGCGCTACGACCTTCCCCGCCTCGGGGACATCAGTGGGCTCGACGTGGTGCACCTGCAATGCCATATCGGCACCGACACCGTCTCATTGGCCCGACTCGGGCCGAGATCGGTGACCGGACTGGACTTCTCGCCGTCGGCGATCGCCGCGGGCACCGCGCTGGCGGCGCGCGCCGACAACCCGGTCGCATTCGTCGAGTCCGATGTCTACGACGCGGTCGGCGCTCTCGGAGGCCAGTGCTGCGATCTGGTCTACACCGGTATCGGTGCGTTGTGCTGGCTGCCCGATATCCGGCGATGGGCCACGGTGGTCGCCGAACTCCTGCGTCCCGGTGGACGGTTGTTCATGCGTGAGGGACACCCGATGCTCGACACGATCGGTGATGGCCGATCCGATGATCTGCTGGTGGTGCACTACCCGTATTTCGAGACGGCGGGAACCGCGTTCGACGAGCCGAGCAGCTACGCCGGGCAGGGAACGCTCGCGGCATCGGCCGGGGTGTCGTTCAATCACGGTCTCGGCGAGGTCTTCACCGCCCTGACCGCGGCCGGTCTGGTCGTCACCGCGTTGGAGGAACACCGCGAGGCGCCGTGGAAAGCGCTCGAGGCCATGGTCGAGAGCGCCGAGTACGACGGTGAGTACGTGCTCGCCGAGCACCCCGAACGGCTGCCGCTCACCTACACCGTGCAGGCCGTCAAGCCGGGGTAGCGCGCCGCCGGTGTCAGGCCGTCGATGTCAGCACTTGGCGATGACGTTCTCGGCGAACCACTCCAGGTTGCGGATCTTGTCGTCGAGCGGCTCGGTGTCCTGGCCCATGATGTACGGGATCCGGAAACCGACGATGACGTCGGTGACGCCCTTGTCCTCGAGGCGCTTCACCCCGTCGAGGGTGAACCCGTCGATGGAGATGACGTGGATCTGGAACTCGTCGGCCTTGCCGATGCGCTCTTCCTCCTCGCGGAACTTCGCCAGCTTGGCCAGCAGCGGATCGAGGTCGGCCGGATCGCCACCGCCGTGCATCCAGCCGTCGTTGCGGGCGGCCCGGCGCAGCGCGGCATCGGCATGGCCGCCGACCAGGATCGGCACGGGTTTCGTGGGTGCCGGGGTCATCTTGGTGCTCGGGATGTCGTAGAACTCACCGTGATACTCGAAGTAGTCCCCGGACGTCAGACCGCGGATGACATCGATGCACTCGTCCATCCGCTTCCCGCGGCGGGCGAACGGTACGCCCATGATCTCGTAGTCCTCGGGCCACGGACTGGTGCCGACACCGAGTCCGAGCCGGTTGTCGAACATCGCGGCCAGTGATCCGGTTTGCTTGGCGACCAGCGCCGGTGGCCGGATCGGGAGCTTCAGGACGAAGATGTTGAAATGCAGTTTGGTCGTCACGGCCGACAATGCGCCGATGAGCGCGAACGACTCGATGAACGACTTGCCATCGAGGAACTCTCGGTTCCCGTCCTCGGTATAGGGATACTTCGAATCCGAGACCTCGGGGTAGGCGATGCTGTCCGGGATGGTCATCGCGTGGTATCCGGCCTCGTCGGCGGCCTTTGCCAGTGGGATGTAGTACTTCGGATCGGTCATGGCTTCCGCATAGGTGAACCGCATGACGCCGATACTAGAACACGTTCTAATTATGCGATGCGGATTGGTCGGGCAGGATGAGCCGGCTGCCCCGAGCCTGGCTCACCCGCAACGTCCGCCTTCTGTCTGCGGTTTCGTTCCTGCAGGACGCGGCCAGTGAACTGCTCTACCCGCTGCTGCCGATCTACCTGACGACGGTGCTGGGCGCCCCGCCCGCGGTGGTCGGCGCCATCGAGGGGGCGGCCGAGGGTGCGGCCTCGCTGACCAAGCTGGCCTCCGGTCCGCTCGGTGACCGGTTCGCCAGGCGCCCGCTGATCGCCGGTGGCTACGGTATGGCGGCCCTGGGCAAGGTGATGGTCGCGGCGTTCGCGACGTGGCCCGGTGTGATGGCCGGCCGCGTCACCGACCGGCTCGGTAAGGGCCTGCGCGGGGCGCCACGCGACGCGTTGCTGGTCGACGGGATCGATGCCGGTGCGCGCGGCCGGGTGTTCGGCTTCCACCGCGCCATGGACACTCTCGGGGCGGTGATCGGCCCGCTGATCGGCCTGGCCGGTTATGAATTGCTCGACCAGCAGATCGCCCCGTTGCTCTGGATCGCCGTCGTTCCGGCTCTGCTCAGCGTCGCGCTGGTGTTCCTGGTCAGCGAACCCCGGCGTGTCCAACGCACGCAGCGCCGCCCCGTCTTCGCCAGGGTCAAGGATCTGCCGCGGCAATACTGGCGAACCGCGGGAACGCTGGTGGCGTTCGGCGTGATCAACTTCCCGGACGCGCTGCTGTTGTTGCGGCTGTCCGAGATCGGCTTCTCGGTCACCGGCGTCATCACGGCCTATGTGGGCTACAACCTGGTCTACGCGGCGTCGAGTTATCCCGCGGGCCTGCTCGCCGACCGGATCGGACGGCTCGCGGTGTTCGCCATCTGTGTGGTCTTCTTCGCGGTGGGCTACACCGGACTGGGGCTGACGACCGACCCGATGCTCGCCTCGGTGCTGATCGGAGCGTACGGCGCGTTCGCCGGTTGCACCGACGGGGTCGGCAAGGCGTGGATCTCTTCGCTGGTCGGACCTGACCTGCAGGCCAGCGGGCAGGGCGTCTTCCAGGGCGCAAGCGGTTTTGCGATCCTGTTCGCCGGTATCTGGGCGGGACTTGCCTGGGGGGCCGGCCCCGGAGCGGGAACCGTGCCGTTGTTGATCTCCGGGGTTCTCGGCGGCATCTTTGCCGCGGTGTTGCTGGTCAGGGCTTACCGCGGAAAAGGCGGCGTGCCCACCCCGGCGATCGAGTAGCCACCCTGCTGGCTGCGCTCGGTGAACTTCGCCGATGCGGTGCGCTCGCCGATGGTGATCGAGACCGGATTGCCGGGCCCCTCGGGTAGTGGCTCCAGAACCGTTCCGCGCCAATGATATCGACCGTCGATCGGATCCAGATGGCCGGCCAACATGACCTGGACCTGGCGGCCGTCGACCGTCGCGGGGCCGCTGTAGAAGTCATCGTCGGACGGGCCGTCCTGGTCGGTGTCCTCGACGCGGCCGGCGGTGCCGATCGTGCCGGTCGGCAGGAATCCACTGCGTCGCCACATCCGCCGGGCAATCGGACCCATCAGGCCGACCTCGTCGAGGAACGACGCCAGCGGTGCGAAGCCCGCGATCTGCACCTGCTGTCGGTGCGGTGAGCGGCGGGCCATCCGGCGCGCTTCTTTCCCGTCCAGGCCGACCCGGCGGTATTGCACCGTATTGGTGAACAGGTGGCGGAAGAACGGCCCGCCGAGCCCGTTGAGATTGCCGACCCAGATCCGCTTGGCCCGCGACATCTGCGGCGTGCGCTTGCGTAGGCCGTCGCGGGCGAACTGGATGTGGCGGGCCTCCTCGGTGACGTGGATGCGCATGAGGCGCTGCACCATCGGCTGCAACTCGTCATCGTCCATCATCTGGCGCTGCAGGGAATCGAAGATCTCCTCGCCGACCAGGGCGGCTACCCACAACACCGACCCGCGGAACGCGAACGGCAGGGCGTTGATGATGATCCGCTGATAGAGCCGCGGACGCACCGGTTTGGCGCCCACCTTGGCGATCGCCTTACCGAACATCACCATGTGTCGGGTCTCGTCGCCGAGTTCGGTGAGCTCGTAGTGGGTGGTGGCCGCGGTGGGGTCGGCATGCATCATCTTGCGCAGCAGCGACTGATTGAGGATGTTCTCGAACCAGATGCCCGCCGAGAGGGTGTTGACCAATTCCTGGCGGGACAACTCGATCTGCTCGGCCCGGGTCATCGACTCCCAGAGCTCGGTGCCGTACAGCGAGACCACCCTCGGCGGCAGGTAGAACTTGTCGGGATCCAGGGGTGCGTCCCAATCGATGTCGACGATCGGCTCGTACGACTTGCGCACCGACCCTTTGAGCAGGCGCTCGGCGAACTCGGCGCGTGTGGTCCCTGCCTTCACCGAAGCGGTCATCGTCGACTCTCCCTTGAGCGGTCCGAGATTCCGACGGTAAGCCCGATACCAACGGTAGTCAATACCTGCGGTACCGGGTAAATCCGATCGACTAACCTTTGCGGGTGCGCACCATTCATGTGATCGGCATCGGAGCAGGCGACCCCGACTACGTGACAGTGCAGGCCATCTCGGCACTGAATGACACCCAGGTCTTCTTCGCGATGGACAAGGGCGAGGCCAAGGACGATCTGGTCGCGCTGCGCAGACTCATCTGCGATCGCTTCATCGAGAAGCCCGGATACCGCTTCGTCACACTGCCCGACCCCACGCGGGCCGCCGACGTGCCCTACGAGCAGGCCGTCGACGACTGGCACGCGGCACGGGCAAAACTGTGGGCCCGTGCCATCGAGACCGAGCTGCCCGACGGTGCGAGCGGGTCCTTCCTGGCCTGGGGTGACCCGTCGCTCTACGACAGCACCCTGCGCATCCTCGACCGCGTCGCCGAACACGTGGACTTCGAGTTCGACGTCATACCCGGTATCACCGCCATCCAGTCGCTTACCGCGCGGCATCGCATCCCGCTCAACGATATTGGCGAGCCCGTGCTGATCACCACCGGGCGCCGGCTGCGTGCCGACGGACTGACCGGCGCGGCCGTGGTGATGCTCGACGGGGATTGCTCCTTCCGTGGCTGCCCGCCCGATACCCGGATCTGGTGGGGTGCCTATCTGGGAACTCCCGACGAGTTGCTGGTGGCAGGAACCGTGGGAGAGGTCGCCGATCAGATCGCCGAAATCCGCGCCGCAGCAAGGCAACGACACGGCTGGATCATGGACACCTACCTGCTGCGGGCGGCAGACTGACGGCCATGGGTTTTCTGCTGCGGGCCGCACTGACCGGGGTCGCGCTCTGGGTGGTGACGATGCTGGTCCCGGGGATCAGCATCGTCGGTGGTGACTCCACGCTGCAGCGGGTCGGCATCATCTTCATCGTCGCGGTGGTGTTCGGGCTCGTCAACGCGGTCGTCAAACCGATCGTGCAGTTCATCTCGATACCGCTCTACATCCTGACCCTTGGCCTGATCCACATCGTCATCAACGCCTGGATGCTCTGGATCACCTCCTGGATCACCGAGAACACCACCCACTGGGGCCTGCAGATCGACGAGTTCTGGTGGACCGCCATCTGGGCCGCCATCGTGCTGTCCATCGTCAGCTGGATGCTGTCGGTGCTCGCCAGTGACCTGAAAAGGTCTGAGCGCTAACCGTTCTCCGGGTGCTCGCGCACCCAACACGCCGCCAACGTCTGATACGCATCCTGTTCGGCGGCCGCCACCGTCGGCCACAACCGCTCGGCGTCGGCCCGTTGCGTTGCCGATCCGCCGATCGCCGCCTGATACGTCTCCAGCAGTGCCAGCGCGCTCAGTTGTAGATCCCGGCGCGCGGCGCGGGCCGGCGTACTGCTCACCGCGCCCGCCCGCATATGCACATCGGTCCGGTGGGTCGCGGCCACGGTTCGGGCCAGCGCCGCCTTCAGTGGGGCCGGCCCGTGCCGGCGCAGCGCCACCCGATACACCAGAAGTGCGATCACACAACCGATCACGGTATCCAGGCCCCGGGTCACCAGGAAGTGACCGAGGTCGGCGACGGGACGACCGCCGGTAGCGATCGTCAGTGCGAGCGGGGTGATGAAGATGACGGCGATGGTGTAGTTACGCACCACGAACATCTCGATGGCGAACTGCAGCACGGCCACCACCGCCACCAGCCACCAGCCCTGCGGCTGCCAGGCCAGGATCGCGGCCGCCAGCCCCAGCCCGAGCAGCGTGCCCACCATGCGTTCGGCGCCGCGTTGCACGGTGCGTGACCAATCGAACCCCTGGTACAGCACCAGCACCGCCGTGGCCATCGCCCAGTACGAATGGTCGGCGGTGAAAAGCAATGCCGCCGCACCGGACAGCGCCACCGCGACCCCGACCCGCAGCGACACCCGCACCGACTCCGAACCCGGACTCAACGCCCGGCGCAGCAGGACGGCATTGCCGGGCCTGCCCAGCGGCAACCGCGCGGGCGCGGTGCTGTCAACGGGTGCGAAATCGGGTATGGCACCGTCGACGATGGCACCGAACACCCGGTGCAAACGCAGGTTCTCCGCGCGCAGGCGGTCGACCACAGCATCGGGTTCGCAGTGCGTCGGCTGATAGTTGACCAGGGTTGTCCACGCCTGATGCAACGCCTTGGCGGCCAGATGCCGGTCGCTGTTCTCGCCGCTGTCTCGATAGCGCTCGACGGCGGTGCGGGCGGCCGCGACGGCGCGCACCTCCGGTCCGTGCTTTCCCCCGTCGCCCACGAATGGTTCCCACAACGCCCCGAGCATGTGCACCACCCAGGAGAACGCGCCACCGGCGAGCACCAGGAGGCCGATATGCCAGGGCGGCAGATGGGTCGACGCGGTGGCGGTACCGGCGGCACAGCCCAGCACGAACATGAACGCGCCGGGCGGGCCCACACCCAGCGCATGGCAGACCAGGACGGCCACCATCGCGATCGCGGTGATGGTCACCAGCCCGAGCCACGGGATGGCCGCGGCCCAGTCGCCGAGGGCCACCGCGGCCGCGAAACACACCGCGATCGCCGCCAGGTATCCGGCTCGGTTCCGGTAGGGCCTTCCGCTGCCGTAGAGCGAGGTGAATCCGCCGATCACGGCGATCAGCCCGGCACCGGTGTCGCCGAGCAACCAGCCCACCAGTACCGGAACCGCCATGCAGATACCCGCGCGCACCGCGAACTGCCACCGCCCCGGCGCCGGGTTGATCACCAGGAACCGCCGCACCGCCGCCAGCACATCAGAGACGATATCGGGGCCTGTCCGGCACACTGGACCCATGCCCGAGCTTCCCGAGATCGAGGCGCTCGCCGACCATCTGCGCCGCCACGCCGTCGGCCGTCAGATCGTGCGGGTCGACATCTCCGCGTTGTCGGTGCTGAAGACCTTCGATCCGCCCGTGACCGCCCTGCACGGGCGGCCGGTCACCGGGGCGCAGCGGTGGGGCAAGTACCTGGGTCTGGAGGTGGGTGAGATGTTCCTGATCACCCATCTGTCGCGGGCCGGCTGGCTGCGTTGGTCGGACAAGCTCGCACCCGCGCCGCTGAAGCCCGGCAAGGGCCCGATCGCGCTGCGGGTGCATCTGGCCGGAGACGAACCGGGCCAGACCGTCGGTTTCGACCTGACCGAGGCAGGCACCCAGAAACGGCTTGCGGTATGGGTGGCTCGGGATCCGATGGAGGTCCCGCAGATCGCCGCGCTGGGCCCCGACGCCTTGACGCTGGGGCCCGAGGATCTCAAGGAGGTGCTCGCCGCGCACGGTGGACGGATCAAGACGGTGATCACCGACCAGAAGATCATCGCCGGTATCGGCAATGCCTACAGCGACGAGATCCTGCACGTGGCCAAGCTGTCACCGTTCGCGACGGCCAACAAATTGTCCGATGCGCAGCTGGCCGACCTGCACGATGCGATGTCCTCGGTGCTCACCGATGCGGTGGCGCGTTCGGTGGGGCAGCAGGCCGCAACGCTCAAGGGGGAGAAACGGTCCGGGTTGCGCGTGCACGCACGCACCGGGCTGCCCTGCCCCGTCTGCGGTGACACCGTCGCCGAAGTCTCCTTCGTGGACAAGTCCTTCCAGTACTGTCCCACCTGTCAGACCGGTGGTAAGAAGCTCGCCGACCGGAGAATGTCGCGCTTGCTCAAATAGCGGCGAGGAGGCCGGTGGTCAGGCGTAGGGACACAATGCTCTGGACCCGCAACGCGCACGCGGTGATCGCGGCGATGCACACGCTGGTCCGACTGCTGACCGCCGTACCCGCAGTGGCGACCGTGGTGGCACTCGCGTTCTTGCGGCCGTCCGCACCACAAGGAACGCACCATGTCTGACACGACGACCACCATCGAATTCATCGCCCGGCTCGGGTCGGCGATGCTCAGCGCGGACTATCCGGTGACGATGGTTCGCCATACGCTGGAGCGGGTGGCCGCGCGGCAGGGCACGGACTGCCCGGTGCTCGTGTTGCCGAACTTCATCCAAGCGGGGGACCGGCAACACACGACGGTGGTCCGCGGCGCGGCATTGCGCTACGACCAGACCTTCCCGCTGGGTGAGCTCGTGGCACGGGCCCAGACCCGGCGGTTGGATCCGGCCGAGGGGCTGGCCGAGCTGGACCGGATCCACGCCATGCCGCGACGATTCGGCGGTGGCGTCAGCGTCATCGGCTACGGGTTGCAGAGTGCGGCCTACGCGCTGATCCTGCAGCCGACCGTGCTATCGCTGATCGCCGCGACCGGATTCGGGTTGTTGGTCGGATTGCTGGAATTGCTCACTCGGCGCAATCCCGCACTGCGCCAACTGCTCCCGGTCCTCAGCGCGTTCCTGGTGACCTATGTCGCCTTCAGCCTCGGGCGGCTTCTGCACATGGGTCACGACAGCCTGCGGGTGCTGATCGCACCGCTGACGCTGTTCCTACCGGGGGTCGCCATCACGCTGGCCGTCATCGAGTCGTCCACCAGTGAAATGGTCTCCGGTTCGGCACGTCTGATGGCGGGACTGATGCGCCTGGCCCAACTGGCGCTGGGCATCCTGCTGGCCGTCCAGTTACTCGGTCTGACGTGGTCCGAACTGGTCGATGTGCCGGTGAACACCCTGGGCAGCTGGGCGCCCTGGCTCGGGGTCGCGGTCTACGCCGTCGGGATCATCCTGCACCTCGGCCCGCCGCGTGGGTTCGCGCCATGGCTGACGCTCGTCCTGTTCACCGCCTACGGCGCCCAGCTGCTGACCAACGCGGTCTTCGGAGGCTATGTCAGCGGATTCGGCGGCGGACTGATCCTCATCTTGAGCGCGTTGGCCCTGAGTAGACTGTCCATGACGCCGGTGGCGCAGGTGATGTTGGCACCCGGCTTCTGGCTGTTGGTTCCCAGCTCGATCGGGATGATCGGCCTCGCCGAACTCGCGTCGGGGCAGGGCAGCGCGGCAATCACGGTGATGCTCGTGTCGATGATGTCCATCGCGTTGGGTTTCACCACCGGATACGCGATGTGGAATGCGTTCGCGCGCCGTGGCGCGGACTCCGATACCGCGACAGAACTCTGAGGGTTTCCGGCCAGAAATCTAACTCGGTTATCCTGCTGCCATGACCCGCCAGAAGATACTCATCACCGGTGCGAGCTCCGGCCTCGGCGCCGGGATGGCCCGCGCCTTCGCGGCCATGGGCCGCGACCTGGCGCTGTGCGCGCGCCGCCTCGATCGACTGGAAGAACTGCGTGCCGAGATCCTCGACAAGCACCCGTACGCCAAGGTCGCCATCGCCACGCTCGACGTCGACGACCACGAGGCCATCCCGCAGGTCTTCGGGCAACTGTCCGACGAATTGGGTGGTATCGACCGCGTAATCGTCAATGCCGGCATCGGCAAGGGCTACCAGATCGGTGGCGGGAAGCCGTGGCACAACTCCGCGACGCTGACCACCAACCTGGTCTCCGGGCTGGTGCAGATCGAGTACGCGCTGCAGCTGTTCCAGAAGGCGGGCGGCGGGCACCTGGTGCTCATCTCCTCGGTGCTGGGCAATACCGGTGTGCCCGGCACCAAGGCCGCCTACGCGGCGTCGAAGGCGGGCATGACCTCCCTCGGTGAATCCCTGCGCGCCGAGTACGACAAGGGGCCCATCCGGGTCACCGTCATCGAACCGGGCTATATCGAATCGGAGATGACGGCGCAGGCGGCGAACACCTTGTTGATGGTCGACAACGAGACCGGCGTGCGCGCCATGGTCGCGGCCATCGAGAAGGAGAAGGGCCGCGCGGTGGTGCCGAACTGGCCGTGGGCGCCGCTGACCCAGATCATGCGACTGCTGCCGCCGAAGTACACCAAACGCTTCGCCTGATCTCGATTGCGATCGGGATGATGTTTAGCCCGACTTAGTCAGTGGTAACTCTCTTTTCATGATGGTGAAACTGACGAAGATGACGCCCTTGTTGTTCGCCGGCGCCGCGGGTGCGGCCATCGCCTTCTCCCCGGTGTCCGGTGCCACCCCGCCGCCACCGCCGCCGTGCTGGAACGCCGACGGCACGCCGTGCGCCGCAGTCGGCAATGCCGGTCCGGGCGGTGCCAACGTGGCGATCCCCGGTGGTCCCGTCGGCGAGGCCGGACCCGGTGGTGCCAGTGGTGCCATTCCGGGTGGTCCCGTCGGTGAGGCCGGACCCGGTGGTGCCAGTGGTGTGATCCCGGGCGGTCCCGGCGGATCGGCGGGCCCGGACGGTGCTACCGGGGCGATCCCCGGCGGCCCCAGTGGCACCGCAGGTCCCGGTGGGGCGAGCGGCTGCATCCCGAATGTGGGTTGCGCAACCATCCCCGCCCCGTAACACAGCATCTCGACACGACGCGTACCCGCTGCTCGCCGAAAGGCGCAGCGGGTACGCGCCTTTCGGCACCCGCGGCTCAGGCCGTTCGACCGCGCTCCGCGCGGTAGTGCCGCACGAGGGCATCGGTCGAGGAATCCGTCTGCGTCGCGGGAGCGGCATCATCGGTCAGCACCGGTAGAAGCGCCTTGGCCTGGGTCTTGCCCAGCTCGACACCCCACTGGTCGAACGAGTCGATACCCCAGATGACGCCCTCGGTGAAAACCTGGTGTTCGTAGAGTGCGATGAGCTGACCCACCACCGATGGGGTGAGCTTGGTCGCCAGGATCGATGTGCTCGGCCGGTTTCCCGGCATCACCTTGTGCGGCACGACATCAGCGTCGGTGCCCTCGCCCGCGATCTCCTCGGCTGTCTTGCCGAAGGCCAGCACCTGCGTCTGTGCGAAGAAGTTGCTCATCAGCAGGTCGTGCATGCTGCCGGTGCCGTCTGCGGTGGGCAGGTCGTCGGTGGGCTGGGAAAAGCCGATGAAGTCGGCCGGGATCAACCTGGTGCCCTGGTGCAGCAACTGGTAGAACGCGTGCTGACCGTTGGTTCCCGGCTCACCCCAATAGATTTCGCCGGTATCGGTGCTGACCGGGGTGCCGTCCGCGCGCACCGACTTCCCGTTGGATTCCATGGTCAGCTGCTGCAGATAGGCGGCGAACCGGGACAGGTCATTGGAATACGGCAGCACCGCGCGGGACTGCGCGCCGAAGAAGTTGTTGTACCAGACGCCGATCAGGCCCAGCAGGGCCGGCGCGTTCTGCGCCAGCGGTGCAGTCCGGAAGTGCTCGTCGATGAGGTGGAACCCGGAGAGGAACTCCGCGAAGCGTTCGCGACCGATCGCCGCCATCACGCTCAGCCCGATCGCCGAGTCCACCGAGTATCGGCCGCCCACCCAATCCCAGAAGCCGAACATGTTGGCGGTGTCGATGCCGAATTCGTCGACGAGCTTCTTGTTGGTGGAGACCGCGACGAAATGCTTGGAAACCGCTTCCGCGCCGAGTGATTCGATCAGCCACCGCCGCGCCGCGGTCGCATTGGTCAACGTCTCCAGCGTGGAGAACGTCTTCGACGCGACTACGAAAAGCGTTGTGGCCGGGTTCAACCCGTCCAATTTCGCGACCAGGTCGGCAGGGTCGACGTTGGAGACGAAGCGCGCCGAGATACCGGCATCGGCGTAGTGGCGCAGCGCGTCGTAGACCATCACCGGTCCCAGATCCGAGCCGCCGATGCCGATATTCACCACGCACGTGATCCGCTCGCCCGTGGCGCCGGTCCACTGTCCGGAACGCAACCGGTCGGTGAAATCGCCCATCGCGTCGAGCACCTCATGGACGTCGACGACCACGTCCTGGCCGCCCACGATCAGCTCGGCGCCCCTCGGCAACCGCAGGGCCGTGTGCAGAACGGCGCGGTCCTCGGAGGTGTTGATGTGCGCACCGGAGTACATGGCGTCGCGGCGGTCCTGCAGCCCGGCCGCGGTGGCCAGCTCGACCAGGAGTTCCAACGTCTCGCGTGTCACCCGGTGCTTGCTGTAGTCGATGTAGAGATCGCCGACGGTCAGCGTGAGATCGGTGCCGCGGGCCGGATCTTCGTCGAAGAGCTCCCGAAGATTCTTCGACGACACCGCCTCGTGGTGGCGTTGCAGCGAATGCCATGCGGCCGTCTCGGTGATGTCAGCACTCATTCTTCCGACCTTAGTGCGGCGTCGGGATCGAGGGTGTACATGATGGATGTATGCGCACCGAAAAGTTGGCAGAGTTGATTTCATCCGTGCCCACCGGTCTGTGGATCGGTGGTGAAGAGCGGGGCTCGGCTTCATCCCAGAAGTTCGACGTGCTCAACCCCGCGACCGACGAGGTGATCACCTCGGTGGCCGATGCGACGCCCGAAGACGGGATCGCCGCGCTCGATGCCGCCACCGCCGTGCAGGCCGACTGGGCCGCCACCCCGGCGCGCGAACGCGGTGAAATCCTGCGCTCGGTGTTCGAAACCCTCACCGCGCGAAGTGAAGACCTCGCCATGCTGATGACCCTGGAGATGGGCAAGGTGCTGGCCGAGAGCCGCGGCGAGGTGAAGTACGGATCGGAGTTCTTCCGTTGGTTCGCCGAGGAAGCCGTCCGCATCGACGGGCGCTACACCCACAGTCCGGCGGGTACCGGGCGCATCCTGGTGACCAAGATGCCGGTGGGCCCGTGTTACGCCATCACGCCGTGGAACTTCCCACTGGCGATGGGCACCCGCAAGATCGGCCCCGCCCTGGCGGCCGGTTGCACCATGCTGGTCAAACCGGCGCAGGAGACCCCGCTGACGATGCTGCTGCTGGCCAAGCTGATCGACGAGGCCGGCTTGCCCAAGGGGGTGCTCTCGGTGCTGCCGACCACCAAGCCCGGCGATCTGACCGCAGCGCTGATCGACGACGGCCGGTTGCGCAAGCTGACCTTCACCGGCTCGACCGGGGTCGGCAAGGCACTGGTGAAACAGTCCAGCGACAAGCTGTTGCGCACCTCGATGGAACTCGGTGGCAACGCCCCGTTCGTGGTGTTCGACGATGCCGACGTCGATGCCGCCGTGGAGGGTGCGTTGCTGGCAAAGATGCGCAACGGCGGCGAGGCCTGCACCGCGGCCAACCGGTTCCACGTCGCCAATGCGGTGCGCGCGGAGTTCACCGAGAAGCTGGTCAAGCGGATGAGCGAATACTCGTTGGGCAACGGTCTTGAGGAGTCCTCGACATTGGGCCCGCTGATCTCGGCCAAACAACTCGGCATCGTCGCCGACCTGGTCTCCGACGCCGTGTCCCGCGGCGCCGAGGTGGCCGTCGGCGGAGTGGCCCCGGACGGTCCCGGACACTTCTACCCGGCCACCGTGCTGGCCGACGTCCCGGCCGACGCCCGCATCCTCAAGGAGGAGGTGTTCGGGCCCGTCGCGCCGATCACCGGCTTCGATACCGAGGAGGAAGGCATCGCCGCAGCCAACAACACCGAGTACGGGTTGGCGTCCTACATCTACACCCAGTCCCTCGACCGGGCGCTGCGCGTGGCCGAGTCCGTCGAGGCGGGCATGGTGGGCGTCAACCGCGGGGTCATCTCGGATGCCGCGGCGCCGTTCGGCGGGATCAAGGAATCCGGGTTCGGCCGCGAGGGCGGCTCGGAGGGTATCGAGGAGTACCTGGAGACCAAGTACATCGCCTTCACGTCCTGACGATTTCGGCGCGGAAACGCTCGCTGACCGAGCGTTTCCGCGCCGAAATCGGGGGGGACTAGTGGCCGAGGCGGCCGCGACCCAGGCGCAACAGCAGCATGGCCAGGTCCTTGCCCTCGGGGCCGAGCTCGCTGTAGCGCTCGATGACCTTCATCTCGCGGCTGTGTACCAGCCGGGTGCCGCCGGAGGCCATCCGCGCCTTGCCGATGATGCGCGAAACCTCGGCGCGGCGCTTCACCGCGGCCAGGATTTCCGCGTCGAGGCGGTCGATCTCCAGGCGCAGTTCGTCGATATCGGCGGCGGGCTCGGGTAACACGATCCGAGTGTGCCACCCGGCGCAGATTCGGTGCAAAGGCGGGTCACCGGGATGTCACCGGTCGGCGGTAGATTCGAGACCGAAATGACATCTCTTTTTGACGCGCCGGCCCAGGGTTCTGATACCGATCAACTGCTCGACGGGCTCAACCCGCAGCAGCGCCAAGCTGTCCTGCACGAAGGATCCCCGCTGCTCATCGTGGCCGGCGCGGGATCGGGTAAGACGGCGGTGCTCACCCGGCGCATCGCCTACCTGCTGGCCGCGCGTGATGTCGGTGTCGGGCAGGTGCTCGCCATCACCTTCACCAACAAGGCCGCCGCCGAGATGCGCGAACGCGTCGTCGGGCTGATCGGCCCGCGGGCCCGCAACATGTGGGTGTCCACTTTCCACTCCACGTGCGTGCGCATCCTGCGTAACCAGGCCTCACTGCTGCCCGGGCTGAACTCGAACTTCTCGATCTACGACTCCGACGATTCGCGCCGGCTGCTCATGATGATCGCCAAGGACATGGGCCTGGACACCAAGCGCTACACCCCGCGGTTGCTGGCCAATGGCATCTCGAACCTGAAGAACGAGCTGATCGACCCCGACCAGGCGCTTGCCGACCTGACGGACAGCTCCGATGACATGTCCAAGACCATCGCCTCGGTGTTCGGCGAGTACCAGCGCCGGCTGCGGGCGGCCAACGCCCTGGACTTCGACGATCTGATCGGCGAGACGGTGGCCGTGCTGCAGGCCTTCCCGCAGATCGCCCAGTACTACCGGCGCCGGTTCCGGCACATCCTCGTCGACGAGTACCAGGACACCAACCACGCGCAGTACGTGTTGGTGCGCGAGCTCGTCGGGGTCGAGACACACTCCGATGACCCGGCCGGGGTGCCTCCCTCGGAGCTGTGCGTGGTCGGTGATGCCGACCAGTCCATCTACGCGTTCCGTGGCGCCACCATCCGCAATATCGAGGACTTCGAGCGCGACTATCCCAACGCCAGAACGATTCTGCTGGAACAGAACTACCGGTCGACGCAGACGATCCTGAACGCCGCCAATGCCGTGATCGCCCGCAACACCGGCCGCCGTGAGAAGCGATTGTGGACCGACTCCGGTGAGGGAGAGCTGATCGTCGGCTACGTCGCCGACAACGAGCACGACGAGGCCCGGTTCGTCGCGGGTGAGATCGATGCGCTGACGAGCGAGGGTGGAATCTCCTGCCACAACTTCAGCGACGTCGCGGTGTTCTACCGCACCAACAACTCCTCCCGCGCGCTGGAAGAAGTCTTCATCCGCTCGGGCATCCCGTACAAGGTGGTCGGCGGCGTTCGGTTCTATGAGCGCAAGGAAATTCGCGATATCGTCGCCTACCTGCGGGTGCTCGACAACCCCGGGGACTCGGTGAGCATGCGCCGTATCCTGAACACCCCGCGGCGGGGAATCGGGGACCGGGCCGAGGCGTGCGTCGCGGTGTACGCCGAGAACAGCGGTGGCAGCTTCAACAATGCGTTGCAGGCCGCCGCCGAGGGCCGGGTGCCGATGCTCAATACCCGCTCGGAGAAGGCGATCGCGTCCTTCGTGAAACTGCTCGACGAGCTGCGCGGCCAACTCGACGGCGAACTCGGCGACCTCGTCGAGGCGGTGCTGGAGCGCACCGGCTACCGACGTGAGCTCGAATCATCCAGTGACCCGCAGGATCTGGCCAGACTGGACAACCTGAACGAGCTCGTCAGCGTCGCCCACGAATTCAGCATCGACCTGGCCAACCGGCAGGCGTTGGCCGAAGAGGAAGACCGCGACGAGGACATCCCCGACACCGGGGTACTGGCCCAGTTCCTGGAACGGGTCTCGCTGGTGGCCGACGCCGACGAGATCCCCGAGCACGGTTCCGGCGTGGTCACCATGATGACACTGCACACCGCCAAGGGTCTGGAGTTCCCGGTGGTCTTCGTGATCGGCTGGGAGGACGGCATGTTCCCGCACATGCGGGCGCTCGGCGACCCCACCGAGCTCAGCGAGGAACGCCGGCTGGCCTACGTGGGTATCACCCGGGCTCGGCAGCGGTTGTATCTGAGCCGTGCCAAGGTGCGCTCGTCATGGGGCCAGCCGATGCTCAACCCCGAGTCCCGGTTCCTGCGCGAGATCCCCGAGGACCTGATCAATTGGCGTCGGGTGGAGGCGCCGTCGGCCGCGCTGAGCGCGCCGCGCGTCGGCCGCTTCGCCGAGAACGCCCGTCCCGCACCGGGGAAGGCGCGCAACCGCACGATCATCACGTTGGAACCCGGCGACCGCGTCAACCACGACAAGTACGGATTGGGCCGCGTCGAGGAGGTGTCGGGGATGGGCGAATCGGCGATGTCGCTGATCGATTTCGGCAGTGCCGGCCGGGTCAAGTTGATGCACAACCATGCGCCGGTGCAGAAGCTCTAACGACCCGGTCCTTCAGACCACCGTCGAGTGGCGGGCAACAGCGTCAGCACCACCGTCGCCAGTGGCAGCACCGGCATCGCGAACACCACCGGGTGCAGTTTGGCTCCGGCCAGGAACAGGCTGCCGAAGATGAGCAGCCCGATGGCCGCCCCGACGATGATCAGCAGTCGACCCATCCGGCGCTGCAGCAGCAGGGCGATCAGCCCGGCGATACCGGCGCCCGCCGAGATCGCGGTAAGGAATCCGATCGCGATGCAGAACAGCAGGTCGGTGTTCCACCAGCCGGCGATCAGGTCGGTGGCGATGACCGAGGTGGCCCAGCCGCTGAGAATGCTCGCAATGGCGGCTGAGATCGCGGTGACGGGCCCGGCGGCCCGTCGCCCGGGGACTGCCACCGGAACCGGTCGTGGAATGTAGGTGGTCTGCGTGGTCTCGGTCGCCGCGGGAACCAGTGACGTTGGTTCGGCACCGGGGTCAGCGGCGAGCGCGGGGAAGGAACCCGTCGGGTGCCGACGGATGATGCGGGGTTGTTCGGCGGGTGGCACCGGAGGTTCTGCCGTCACCCCGACCACGGTAGTTACCCGACGTAATTGCCGGGGGAGAGCCCGCGCTGAGCCAGCCACGGCACCGGGTCGATCCGGTTGGAACCGTTCATCAGCACCTCGAAGTGCAGGTGCGGACCGGTGGAGTTGCCGCGGTTGCCCATGGTGGCGATCTGATCGCCGGCCATCACGCGCTGGCCCTTGCTGACCAACCAGGTGTTGATGTGTCCGTACAGCGTCACGGTGCCGTCGGAATGGCGCAGCTTGACCAGCGCACCGTAACCGGCGGCCGGCCCGACGTCGACGACCACGCCATCGCTGGCGGCCAGGATCGGCGTGCCGATCGGACCGGCGATGTCGATGCCACCGTGCAGGACACCCCAGCGGTATCCGAAGCCGGATGTCCACACGCCCTTGGTGGGCATCACGAACATGGGCCGGGTCAGCCGGGCCTCGCGATCGGCGCGCTCCTGGGCGAAGGCGGCGGCCTTGCTGATCTCCTCGGCGTGCACCGCCGAGGAGGCCACCGGCTGCACGGCGATGATCTGCACACCGTCGGCCGATCCGGTGATCGAGGCACCCTCGATGAGGGCGCCGTCGGCGGCGAGCAGGGTGTCCGGGGCGGGAGTCACGTCGTTTGCCGTGGACAGCGAGTAGGCGCCCGAGGCGGTTGCTCCGGCGGCCATGGCGGCGATCATCAGCCGGCTCTTGACCGCGCCCACGGTCTGCTTGCGGTGCGCCCCGCCGGTGCGGTGCGCCCGCATGTCGATGACATCGGTCAGCGCGGTGCCGTCACTGAGGTCGGTGTGGCTGTCGCGGTAGGCGTGCGACGAGGGCTCGCCGTCGGCCTGGAATTCGTTGGGGATGACCAGTCGCAGGGGGACCAGGTCGTCGGTGTCGTGCAGGTCGTCGAGTTCGGGGGCGGCGATCACGCGCTGTTCCTTGTCGAACGCGGAGCTGTCCCGGAAGTCGAGTTCGCACAGATCGCCGAACTCGTTGAAAGGAATGATGTCGGTGACCGCTGCCGGGTTCTCTGGCCGCTCGGGGCTTTGCCGCCCCTTCGTCGCTGCTCCCCGGAGGGATCGAGACGAACTGTGCTCAGCCAACCTGAAAATTCCTTAGCGCCGTGACCTGACCGTTACCGAGACCAAGAGGCACGTTAACCAAATTCCAATGTTGGTGGCAACTTATGAGCTCATTCCCAGGGGCATTGTGACTTGTATCACCAATGGGCCTCGGTGAGATGTACCACATGAACGGTGGGCGGTGCGGGCGCCTGCCGGGCGGGTGGATACAGTGCCAGCGAGCCAGTCACGGCCATCGGTCTGTCCGGCCCACTACCTGTGAAGTCAGTTCGAAACGTCACCTAGACAGACACCCTTTTAGGAAACTCATGGATCTGTTCGAGTACCAGGCGAAGGAACTCTTCGCCAAGCACAACGTACCGACCACGCCGGGCCGGGTCACCGAGTCCGCCGAGGACGCCAAGGCGATCGCCGAGGAGATCGGCAAGCCGGTCATGGTCAAGGCTCAGGTGAAGGTCGGCGGCCGCGGCAAGGCAGGCGGCGTGAAGTACGCGGCCACCCCCGCCGACGCGCTGGAGCACGCCAACAACATCTTGGGCCTGGACATCAAGGGCCATGTCGTGAAGAAGCTGTTGGTCGCCGAGGCCAGCGACATCGCCGAGGAGTACTACATCTCCTTCCTGCTCGACCGCTCCAACCGCACCTACCTGGCCATGTGCTCGGTCGAGGGTGGCATGGAGATCGAAGAGGTCGCCGCGACCAAGCCCGACCGGCTGGCCAAGGTTCCCGTCAACGCCGTCAAGGGTGTCGATCTGGCCTTCGCCCGCGAGATCGCCGAGAAGGGCCACCTGCCCGCCGAGGTGCTCGATGCCGCCGCCGTGACCATCCAGAAGCTCTGGGAGGTGTTCGTCGGCGAAGACGCCACCCTGGTGGAGGTCAACCCTCTGGTGCGTACCCCCGACGATCAGATCCTGGCGCTGGACGGCAAGGTCACCCTCGACGCCAACGCCGACTTCCGCCAGCCCGGCCACGCCGAGTTCGAGGACAAGGACGCCACCGATCCCCTCGAGCTCAAGGCCAAGGAGAACGACCTCAACTACGTCAAGCTCGACGGCGAGGTCGGCATCATCGGCAACGGCGCGGGTCTGGTCATGTCGACCCTCGACGTCGTCGCCTACGCCGGTGAGAAGCACGGCGGCGTGAAGCCCGCCAACTTCCTCGACATCGGCGGCGGCGCCTCGGCCGAGGTGATGGCCAACGGTCTGGACGTGATCCTCGGCGACAGCCAGGTCAAGAGCGTGTTCGTCAACGTCTTCGGTGGTATCACCTCGTGTGACGCCGTCGCCAACGGCATCGTGAAGGCGCTGGAGATCCTCGGCGACGAGGCCAACAAGCCGCTGGTCGTGCGTCTCGACGGCAACAACGTCGACGAGGGTCGCCGCATCCTGGCCGAAGCCAATCATCCGCTGGTCGTACAGGCCGAAACCATGGACGCCGGCGCCGACAAGGCCGCCGAGCTGGCCAACAAGTAAGGGAGCCAACAAGAATGTCTATCTTCCTGAACAAGGACAGCAAGGTCATCGTCCAGGGCATCACCGGTGGCGAGGGCACCAAGCACACCAAGCTGATGCTCAAGGCCGGCACCCAGATCGTCGGTGGCGTGAACGCCCGTAAGGCCGGCACGACCGTCAAGCATGAGGACAAAGACGGCAATGAGATCGAGTTGCCCGTCTTCGGTTCGGTCGCCGAGGCCATGAAGGAGACCGGCGCCGACGTGTCGATCGCCTTCGTGCCGCCGGCGTTCTCCAAGGACGCGATCATCGAGGCCATCGACGCCGAGATCCCGCTGCTGGTCGTCATCACCGAGGGAATCCCGGTGCAGGACAGCGCCTATGCGTGGGCCTACAACGTGGAAAAAGGCGAGAAGACCCGCATCATCGGGCCGAACTGCCCCGGCATCATCACCCCCGGTGAGTCGCTGGTCGGCATCACGCCGAACAACATCACCGGCAAGGGCCCGATCGGACTGGTCTCCAAGTCCGGCACCCTGACCTACCAGATGATGTACGAGCTGCGCGATCTCGGCTTCTCGACCGCCATCGGCATCGGCGGCGACCCGGTCATCGGCACCACCCACATCGACGCTCTCGAGGCGTTCGAGAAGGATCCCGAGACCAAGCTGATCGTGATGATCGGTGAGATCGGTGGCGACGCCGAGGAGAAGGCCGCCGCCTACATCAAGGCCAACGTCACCAAGCCGGTCGTCGGCTACGTCGCGGGCTTCACCGCTCCCGAGGGTAAGACCATGGGCCACGCCGGCGCCATCGTCTCCGACGGTGCGGGTACCGCGGCCGGTAAGCAGGAGGCTCTCGAGGCTGCGGGTGTGGCCGTCGGCAAGACGCCGTCGGAGACCGCCGCCAAGGCGCGCGAGCTGTTCAACAAGCTGTAAAGAACTGCACAGAGGAAGGCCCCCGCGAGAGTTCGCGGGGGCCTTTCTTGTCGAGCGGCGGGCTAGGCGCGGCCGCCCAGGTGTTCGGCGAGGAACTTCTCGACGAGGTGGTACATGTCGATGCTGTTGTCCGGGTTGACGAAGCCGTGCCCCTCGTCTTCCTTGACCATGTATTCCACCTCGACGCCGCGGGCCCGCAGCGCCGCGACCATGTTGTCGGACTCGGCCTGCACGACGCGAGAATCGTTGGCGCCCTGCACCACCAGCAGCGGGGTGCGGATCTGGTCCACCCGGGTGATCGGGGAGCGGGACAGCATATCGGCCTCGGCCTGCGGATCCGACGGATCACCCACGTACAGATGCCAATTGGTGGCCAGGAAGCGGCGACCCACATTCGGCAGGGTCTTCATGAAATTGGCCAGGCTGGAGATGCCGACGTAGTCGATGGCGGCGGCGAACACGTCCGGAGTGAAGGTGACCCCGACCAGCGCCGCGTACCCGCCGTAGGACCCACCGAAGATGGCGACCCGGTCGCGGTCGGCGTAACCCTGCTCGACGGCCCAGTCGACCGCGTCGATCAGGTCATCGTGCATCCGGCCGGCGAACTCGCCGATCGCGGCCTGGGTGAACGACTTTCCGTAACCGGTCGAACCGCGGAAGTTGATCTGCAGCACCGCGTACCCGCGATTGGCGAGCAGCTGAACATCGGGCTGATAGGACCACACGTCACGTGCCCACGGACCGCCGTGCACGAGCAGGACCATCGGCAGTCCGATCGGCTGCACCCCGACCGGCAGGGTCAGGTACCCGTGCAGGTCGAGTCCGTCGCGGGACTTCAGGCGCACCGGCGCCATCGGTGCCAACCCGGCGGGGTCGAGGTTCGGGTACGGCCGGAACAGCAGTCGGCTCTCGTCGGTGCTGCGGTCGTAGAAATAGGTGACGCCCGGCTCACGGTCGTGCTGGAAGCTGACCACCCACCGTTGCCCGCCGTCATCGCAGGAGATGGTCGACAGATCACCGTCGGAGAGGCCGGCCAGCCTGTCCAGAACCGCCGCGAAGTCGGGGTCGAGCGCGTGAATCACCTGTCGCTCACCGTAATAGCGGGCACCGATCAGCTCACCGGTCTGCTCACTGAGAATGAACGGGGACGGCAACATGATCTGTGCCCCGAGATCGAACCGGGGGTGGCTGTCCACCTCGGTCTCGGTGCCGGTGGCGACGTCCAACCGCATCAGCCGCATCCTGTCGCCGCCGGCGTAGGAGCCAAGCCAGATTCCGGTGCCGTCGGGTGTGGGCGCGATCGGGTGGATACCCAGCGGATAGTCGCGCCCGTCGTACAGCTTGATGGGCCGCAGGGTGCGGGTGTCCGGATCCCACCGGGAGATCTCGACGTCACCGTCGGCGGTGAGGGTGTTGGTGAACAGGTCTCCGTTGGGGCCGGTGACCCACCCGATGGCATTGCCGGGATTCTCGGCGATCATGGTGAGTTCGCCCGTGGCGATGTCCAGTTCGTAGGCGTCGACCAGCTCGGGATTGCGCGCGTTGTGCTGCACGACGGCCTTTCCCGGCCGGGTCTTGAGCAGTTCGTAGCTGACCCGGGTGTTCGGGAAGGGCGTGAGATCGACTGCGGCGCTGCCCGGATCGTCGAGATCGACGCGGTGCAGATGCCAGTTCTCGTCCCCACCGCTGTCCTGCATGTACAACAGGTGCCGCGAGTCGTGGGTCCAGCTGTAGAGGTAGACACTGCGGACGTCGTCGGCGGTGACGCAGCGCGGCTCGAGGGTGCCGTCGAGATCCTGCACCCAGATGTTGAGGCGGTTGCGCCAGGGCGCCAGGTAGGCGATCCGGGTTCCGTCGGGAGAGATGGTGGCACCGGCACGTTCCGGCGGATTGAAGAACTGCTCCACCGAGATACGCGGCGGGAGTGTGGTTTCGGTGCTGTGGCGGGCCACGGGTTCCTTTCTATGTGCTGACCGGTGCGCCGATGCGTCCGTTGGTCGCATCGAGGACGGCGCGGTCGATCAACGTCAATATGTCCTGGCTTTCGAAGGTGCGTCCGTGCACGACGACGGCGGTGCTGACGTCCTCGTCGACCACCCGCAACGCCGCGGTGGTGGCGGCCGCGCACAGCCGCACCGTCAGATCGTGGGCGGGCAGGTCGAGCCGTTTGGCGATCACCGGGATGAACCCGCGCTCCATCTCGTCGTGCACCATGAGATACGCGGTGCGCAAGGCGGGTTCATTCGCCGACATGGCCGCGATGCGCATCGCCGCCGTCTCGTCGGCGAGATCCTGTTCGGAGAACGGGTGGGCGATCGCGTCGGCGCGCATGTGTTGTCCCAGCGACAGTTCGGCAGGCCAGCGGTCCAACACCCCGATGAAACGGTGCGCGGACTTGGCGAGCAACGGCTCGACGCACGCTTCCTTCGAGCGGAAATACCGCCAGATGGTGCGGGTGGACAGGTTCGCCGCAGCGGCGATGTCGTCACCGCTGGTGCCCGACACGCCCCGTTCCCAGAACAATGCCGCGGCGTGCCGGGACACCCGCAGGCGCGCGGCCGCTGCCTTGTCGTCCATGGCGACCCACCTCCTCGGTGTCACTTAGTGACATCACCACAGTGTCATCAAGTGACATCGGGGTCAAGCTGCCCTCCGCCCCAGGTGGCCGACTCGGCGTCGGTTAGCCTGACGAACTAACACCTGCCAGGAGGTCAGTGATGGTGGATCCGCATACCCCGGTGATCGTCGGCGTCGGACAGTTCACCGAGCGCATCGATGACGACGGCTACCGGGGGATGTCCTCGGTGGAGTTGGCCACCGAGGCGGCCCGGGCGGCGTTGGTCGACACCGGTGCCGACCCGGCGACCATCGCCGCCGCCATCGAGGTCTTCGTCGGGTTGCGCCAGTTCGAGATCTGCACGCCGTTCTCGCAGGCGCCGCTGGGCTGTTCGGACAACTACCCGCGCTCGGTTGCCGCACGGATCGGCGCCGACCCGACCCGCGCCGTGCTCGAACCGCTGGGCGGGCACGGATCGCAGAAGGTGACCACCGAGTTCGCCGGAGTCATCGCCGCCGGTGATGCCGAGGTCGTGCTGGTGCTGGGATCCGAAAACGGTTCGACACTGCGCTATTTCGCGAACCGCGAGGACAAGCCGGACCACTCCGAGACGGTCGGTGGCCAGCTGGAGGATCGCGGCTACGGGTTCGACCAGTACATGAACGAGTACACCGCCACCCACGGTCTGACGGGTGCGCCCGTGCAGTACGGACTGCTGGACAACGCCCGCCGAGCCCGCATCGGTGCCTCGGTGGCCGACTACCGCCGTCAGATGGCCGAACTCTTCGCGCCGTTCTCGGAGGTCGCCGCCAAGAACCCGTTGGCGTCATCACCGGTGGAACGGTCCGTGGACGAACTCGCCACCGTCACAACGGAAAACCGGATGATCTGTGACCCGTACCCGCGCCTGATGGTGGCCCGCGACCAGGTGAACCAGGGTGCCGCGGTGCTGCTGATGTCGGTGGCCGCCGCGCGCCGGCTGGCGGTGCCCGAGGAGAAGTGGGTTTACCTGCACGGTCATGCCGACCTCGTCGAACAGTCCCTGCTCGACCGCGCCGACCTGAGCGCCAGCCTTTCGGCGGAAATGGCTGTGGCAGAGGCGCTTCGCGTGGCCGAGGCGGAGCTATCCGAGGTATCCACCTTCGACCTCTACAGCTGTTTCCCCTTCCCGGTGTTCTCGGTGTGCGACTCGGCCGGACTGGCCACCGACGACCCACGTGGCCTGACCCTCACCGGAGGGCTGCCCTTCTTCGGCGGCCCGGGCAACAGCTACTCACTGCACGGCATCGCCGAGACGGTGTGCAGCGCTCGGGAACGGCCGGGTCGATTCGGCCTCGTCGGCGCCAACGGCGGTGTGATGAGCAAATACTCGGTCGGCGTGTACTCGACCGTGCCGGTCGATTGGCGTACCGACCGCAGCCGGGAACTGCAGTCCGGGATCGACGCGCAGCCGACGGTTGCGGTCACCCGGCACCCCGAAGGTCGCGGCACGATCGAAACGTACTCGGTGCGTTACGACTGGCCGACGACCACCGGGGTCATCATCGGCAGGCTCGACGCCGACGGCAGCCGGTTCATGGCACTGACCACCGACGAGGATCTGCTCGCCCTGATGACCGACGGCGACCCGCTCGGTGCCGCGATCACGGTGACCGCGGGGGACAAGGAGAACCACGCCACGCTGGCGTGAACCCGCTCGCTCAGACCAGCTGAGCGAGCTTCCCGGCCAGCCGCTCCACATACGCGCCGACCTCGGTCTCGGATTTGTCCGGCAGGCCGAACAACACCTCGGTCACGCCGAGATCGCGCCAGTGCGCCAGCTTTTCGGGGTCGGGCTTGAAGTCCAGCGCGACGATCTGCGGGGCGCCGGCTCGGTCGGCCGCGGCCCAGGTGTCCTGCAGCAACTTGACCGGCTCGTCGATGGTGAAATCCCGCGGGGTGGTGATCCAGCCGTCGGCGGATCGGGCGATCCACTTGAAGTTCTTCTCGGTGCCCGCCGCGCCGACCAGCACCGGGATATGGGACTGCACCGGCTTGGGCCACGCCCAGGACGGACCGAAGTTGACGAATTCGCCGTCGTACTCCGCCTCCTCCTGCGTCCACAGCGCGCGCATCGCCTCCAGGTACTCGCGCAGCATGGTGCGCCGCCGGCCCGGCGGGACCTTGTGATCGGCCAATTCGTCGGTGTTCCACCCGAATCCGACGCCCAGGCTGACCCGGCCGCCGGAGAGGTGATCCAGCGTCGCGATTGACTTGGCCAGGGTGATCGGATCGTGTTCGACCGGCAGCGCGACCGC
This sequence comes from Arthrobacter sp. SLBN-53, assembly GCF_006715585.1. Taxonomy (NCBI): domain Bacteria; kingdom Bacillati; phylum Actinomycetota; class Actinomycetes; order Micrococcales; family Micrococcaceae; genus Arthrobacter; species Arthrobacter sp. SLBN-53. The sequence goes on along the minus strand of NZ_VFNN01000001.1, from coordinate 1,790,467 downwards.
GGTGGACAGTCGCACCCGGCTGGTGACCGCCGCGGCGGTGCCCAGCGACACCCACGGATCCAGGGTGCGCATGTACCGGTCGTCGGGCAGCGACTCGTCTCCGGTGGTCGGGTGTGCGGCCTGGCGCTTGATCGGTATGTGCGTGTGCTCAGGCACGTAGAAGGTGGTGAAGCCGTGGTCATCGGCCAGCTTGGCCGCAGCTGCCGGGGCGATGCCGCGGTCACTGGTGAAGAGAACGAGCCCGTAGTCCATGGCCAGAATTAGAACGTGTTCTAGTCCGTTGGCGCAAGGCCGGGGTCCTGAGGTTCCGTTCAGCACGATCTTTACCGGTGACGGCAGGCGGCCCGAAATGCTGCCATGGCAACCATGACGACCGAACGCATCGCCGATCACACCACCTTCGCCTATTGGGTGCCCAACGTCAGCGGTGGCCTGGTCACCAGCGATATCGAGCAGCGCACCGACTGGAATTACGAGTACAACAAGAAGCTGGCCCAGACCGCAGAGAACAACGGTTTCGAGTACGCGTTGTCCCAGGTCCGCTACGAGGCCAGCTACGGGGCGGAGTACCAGCACGAGTCGACGAGCTTCAGCCTCGCGCTGTTGTTGGCCACCGAGCGACTCAAGGTGATCGCGGCCGTCCACCCCGGGCTGTGGCAGCCGGCGGTGTTGGCCAAACTCGGCGCCACCGCCGACCAGCTCTCCGGCGGCCGGTTCGCGGTCAACGTCGTCTCCGGCTGGTTCAAGGACGAATTCACCCACCTGGGTGAGCCGTGGCTCGAACACGACGAGCGCTACCGGCGCAGCGCCGAATTCCTCCAGGTGCTGCGCAAGATCTGGACCGAGGACGATGTTGACTTCCGCGGCGACTTCTACCGCATCCACGATTTCACCCTCAAGCCCAAGCCGCTGAACACCCCGGCACGGCCCAACCCGGAACTGTTCCAGGGCGGCAACTCCACCGCCGCCCGACGCAACGGCGGTCACTACGCCGACTGGTACTTCTCCAACGGCAAGGATTTCGACGGCATCACCGAGCAGGTCGTCGAGGTGCGTGACCACGCTCGGGACGCCGGTCGCGAGGTCAAGATCGGCCTGAACGGTTTCATCATCGCGCGCGACTCAGAAAAGGAAGCGAAGGAAACGCTGCGGGAGATCATCGCCAAGGCCAACAAGCCGGCCGTCGAGGGATTCCGCTCGGCGGTCCAGCAGGCCGGGAACTCCACCGCGGACAAGAAGGGCATGTGGGCCGATTCCTCCTTCGAGGACCTGGTCCAGTACAACGACGGATTCCGGACCCAGCTGATCGGCACCCCCGAGCAGATCGCCGAACGCATCGCCGCCTACCGCAAACGCGGTGTCGACCTGATCCTCGGCGGTTTCCTCCACTTCCAGGAGGAAATCGAGTACTTCGGCGCCAGAGTGCTGCCGCTCGTCCGCGAAATCGAGGCCTCCGAGAGTGCGGTCGCCGACAGCCCGCTGCTCGTATCGGCCTGAGCCGCCTCCCAGCACGGTGCGCTAGCGTGGGTCGAAATCGCCCACACAGGAGAGTCATGACCTACCCACCCGGTAGCCCCGGATATCCGCCTGCACAGCAGGGCAACCAGTACATCGCGCCGACGCAGCAGTTCGGCAAGGTCGGGGAGCCCGAGCAGACCGGACCCAGCAAGCTGCCCGCGTACCTGAGCGCGGCGGTGGCGGTGTTCGGTCTGGGCACCTACGTCTTCAACTTCGGACCGCTGCTGACCATCAGCAACTCCGACTTCCCGCAGTTCGGCAGCGCCAGCGGCAGCACCCCGGGCCTCGGCCTCGCCGTCGCCGCCTCGGTGCTGGCCGCGCTGCTGGCCGGCATCGGCCTGCTGCCCAAGCAGAAGACCCGGGCGGGACTGGTGGCCGTCGTGGCCACGCTGTCCTTCCTGCTGGTGCTCTCCGAGGTCATCAACGCCCCGACCGGGCTGTCGATCGGCTGGGGGCTGTACCTGATCATCGCCACCACGCTGTTCCAGGCCGGTGCGGCGATCGCGGCACTGCTGTTCGACGCCGAGGTGCTCACCCCGCCGGTGCCCAAGCCGCGCTACGAGCAGCCCTACGGCCAGTACGGTCAGCCGCCCTACGGTTACGGACAACCCCAGGGACAACCCCAGCAGTACGGCCAGCCCCAGCAGCGTCCGGGCTATCCGACGCCGTACGGCTCCTACCCCGGCGGCCCGTCCACCGGTGGTTTCGCCGGGGCGGGCTCGGCCGGTTCCTACAGCGACGCCAACACCGACTCGCACGCCGCGGGTGGGCACTCCGGTCCGCCGACCCCGCCCACCGGCTTCCCGGCCTTCGGGCAGCCGCAACAGCAGGGATCGTCGGCTCCCACCACCGCGGTGCCGACCCAATCGCCGACACCCCCTTCGCAGTCGGACTCCACGCCGCAATCCGGGTCGCCGTCGTCGTAGTCTGGGCGTCGCGTGCCCGGACAGCGGGGATCAGGCATGCGTGATACCAGCGTGCGAGGAGCGACCCAGCTAGTGGACAACCGATCGGTCGGCACCCGGCAGGCCCGTGATCTGCTACGGGTCGCGTTCGGGCCGTCGGTTGCCGCGCTGGGCATCATCGCCGCGATCACACTGCTGCAGCTGTTGATCGCCAACAGCGATATGACCGGCGCGTTCGGCGCCATCGCCAGCATGTGGCTCGGCGTGCACCAGGTCCCGGTGTCGATCGGCGGCCGGGAGCTCGGCGTGATGCCGCTGCTGCCGGTGCTGCTGATGGTGTGGGCCACCGCGCGCACCACCGCGGCCGCCTCGGCGCGGTCGTCGTGGTTCGTCATCCGCTGGGTGGCGGCCTCGGCGCTCGGCGGACCGTTGCTGATCGCGGCGATCGCGCTGGCCGTGATCCACGACGCATCCTCGGTCATCACCCAGCTGCAGACCCCCGATGCGTCGCGTGCCTTCGCCGGGGTCTTCCTGGTGCATCTGTTCGGTGTGCTCATCGGCATCCTGATGACCGGACGACTGGCCGGCCTGCCGTGGCTGCCGCGCTGGCTGCCCGAGGCGCTGCGCGCGGCGGCAACCGGTGTGCTCGCGCTGCTCGGACTGTGCGGTGTTGTGGCCGTCGGGTCGATCGTCGTGCACTGGGGAACCATGCATGACCTCTTCGCGATCACCGACTCGATGTTCGGTCAGCTCAGCCTCGCCCTGCTGTCGATTCTGTACATCCCGAACGTGCTGGTGGGCACCGCGGCCGTGGCAGTGGGGTCCAGTGCCCACATCGGGCTGGCCACGTTCAGCTCGTTCACCGTGCTGGGCGGTGACATCCCGGCGGTACCGGTCCTGGCCGCGTTGCCGACGCCGCCGCTCGGCCCGATCTGGGTGGCGCTACTGATCGTGGCGGCAGTGGCGGCGGTCGCGCTGGGGCAGCAGTGCGCCCGTCGGCCCGCGCCCTGGCCGATCGCACTGGCCAAGCTCGGCGTCGCCGCGCTGGCCGCGGCAGTGACCATGGCCCTGCTCGGTTATGCCGGTGGCGGGCGACTGGGCAACTTCGGTGACGTCGGGGTCGACCAGACCACGTTCGGTCCGGCCGTGTTCCTGTGGTTCGCCGTCATCGGCGGTCTCACCGTGGTCATGGCCGGGGGCCTGACGCGGCGGCCGAAGCCGGTGAAGCCCGTTCCGGCTCCCGAACCCGAACCCGAACCCGAGCCCGCTGACGAGGACGCGATCACCGAGGTCATCATCGACAGCGAATGGCGTTCCGAGCGCACCGACGATGTCATCGACGCCGAGGTGATCATCGACGCCGAGATCGACGACCATGTGATGCTCGGCGAGCCCGACTATCTCGACGCCGAGATCGTCGAGCCGCCGGTCCTCGGTGACGACGACCCGCTGCTGGATCCCGAGGAACACTTCATGGTCGACGGCGACATTCCCGACGTGGTCGCCGAAAAGCGACGCGAGCAGGACGACTAGGCTGCTGCGCGTGCCGCAGCCACCGTTCCGAGTGCCGCCCAGCGCACCGGCTCGGCTGGTGGTGCTGGCATCGGGCACCGGTTCCCTGCTCGAAGCACTGGTGGCGGCCGCGGTCGGCGACTACCCGGCGCGCGTGGTCGCGGTCGGGACCGACCGCACCTGCCGGGCGCTTGAGATTGCCGAGGACGCCGGACTCCCGTCGTTCCGGCTGCGCGTCGCCGATCATGCCGACAGAAGCGCCTGGGATGCCGCGCTCACCGAGGCCGTCGCCGAGCACGAGCCCGATCTGGTGGTCAGCGCCGGGTTCATGAAGATCCTGGGACCGCAATTCCTGCAGCGCTTCCACGGCCGGGTGGTCAACACCCATCCGGCATTGCTGCCCGCCTTTCCCGGCGCACACGCCGTCGCCGACGCCCTGGAGCACGGGGTGCGGGTGAGCGGGTGCACCGTGCACCTGGTGGACTCCGGCGTGGACACCGGGCCGATCCTGGCGCAGCAGGCGGTACCGGTACGCGACGATGACACCGAAGAGACCTTGCACGAGCGCATCAAGACCGCCGAACGGGCGTTGTTGGTGGACGTGCTGGCCGCGCTGGCGACGCGCGGCCTGACCTGGAGCGGACGAAAGGCAATCCTGGGATGAGCGAACGTAAGCCGATTCGGCGGGCGTTGATCAGTGTGTACGACAAGACCGGTCTGGCCGACCTCGCCCGTGGGCTGCACGCCGCGGGGGTGAGCATCGTCTCGACGGGCTCGACCGCGAAAACCATTGCCGACGCCGGTGTTCCGGTGACCCCGGTCGAGGACGTCACCGGCTTCCCCGAGGTGCTCGACGGCCGGGTCAAGACGCTGCACCCCAAGGTGCACGCCGGTCTGCTCGCCGACCTGCGCAAGCCAGAGCACGAGAGTGCGCTGGCCGAGTTGGGGATCGCCCCGTTCGAGCTGGTGGTGGTGAACCTGTACCCGTTCAGCGAGACGGTGGCCTCCGGCGCGGCGCCCGACGAGTGTGTCGAGCAGATCGACATCGGCGGCCCGTCGATGGTGCGTGCCGCGGCCAAGAACCACCCGAGCGTGGCCGTCGTGGTCGACCCGCTCGGCTATGACGGGGTGCTGGCCGCAGTCCGCGACGGCGGCTTCACCCTGCCCGAACGCAAGAAGCTGGCCGCGTTGGCCTTCCAGCACACCGCCGAATACGACGTCGCGGTGGCGAGCTGGATGGTCTCGGTGCTGTCCCCCGAAGAAGGCACGGCGGATGCGTCCGCGCTCCCGCGCTGGGTCGGCTCGACCTCGCGGCGCACCGCGGTGCTGCGGTACGGCGAGAACCCCCATCAGCGCGCGGCCCTCTACCGGGACGACTCGGCCTGGCCGGGTCTGGCCCAGGCCGAGCAGCTGCACGGCAAGGAGATGTCCTACAACAACTACACCGATGCCGATGCGGCATGGCGGGCGGCGTTCGACCACGAGCAGACCTGTGTGGCGATCATCAAGCACGCCAACCCGTGTGGCATCGCGGTGTCGACGACATCGGTCGCCGACGCGCACGCCAAGGCTCACGCCTGCGATCCGCTCTCGGCGTTCGGCGGGGTGATCGCCACCAACACCACCGTGAGCGTCGAGATGGCCGAGACGGTGGCCGATATCTTCACCGAGGTGATCGTCGCGCCGGCCTACGAGCCCGGCGCGGTCGAGGTGCTGTCCAAGAAGAAGAACATCCGCATCCTGGTCGCGGGTGAACCCGAGGGCACCGCCACCGAGTTGCGCCCGATCAGCGGTGGTCTGCTGGTCCAGCAGCGCGATGCCCTCGATGCCGAGGGCGACGATCCGAACAACTGGACCCTGGCCACCGGTGCGGCCGCCGATCCCGCGACGCTGGCCGATCTGGTCTTCGCCTGGCGGGCCGGCCGGGCGGTGAAGTCCAATGCCATCGTGATCGCCAAGGACGGCGCCACCGTCGGGGTCGGGATGGGTCAGGTCAACCGGGTGGACGCCGCCCGGCTGGCAGTCGAGCGGGCGGGGGAGCGCACCCAGGGCGCGGTGGCCTCCTCCGACGCGTTCTTCCCGTTCCCCGACGGGTTGCAGACACTGATCGATGCCGGGGTGAAAGCGGTTGTGCACCCGGGTGGTTCGGTGCGTGACGACGAGGTGACCGCCGCCGCGACGGCCGCCGGGATCACCCTGTACCTGACCGGGGCCCGGCACTTCGCACACTAGGTCCTTGGCCGAGTGGCCACTTATGACACGGTTCCGCCGAGAATACGTGCAATAAGTGGCCACTGGGCGCCGGCATCCCGCAACGCCCGGCAGGTGCGCTCGACGACGACCTCAGGTCGGTGACGAAGGATCCGGGCGCTCACGCGAATGATCTGCCAGCCTGCGGCCGCCAGATCGGCGAGCCGGTCGATATCGCGCGCATGTTGTCTCGGGTCTTGCCAGTGTTGTTCGCCGTCGTACTCCACGCCGACCTTGAACTCCTCATAACCCATGTCGAGCCGGTAGGGATACACCTCGATCTGCGTGCGCGGCTTGGGTAAGCCGGCGTCGACGAGCACCAGCCGCGTCCTGGTCTCCTGTGGGGACTCGGCACCGCCGTCCATGACCTGCAACACCTGCCGAAGTTGGACGAGCCCGCGCACGCCCGGGTGTTCCTCGGCCAGCACGAGAATCTGCTGCGGGGTGACGCCGGTCCGGTTCGCCAAGGCGTCGACCTGCTCGACCGCCCGCAACCGGCCCCTCCGTCTCCCGAGATCGAAGGCCGTCCGCGCCGGTGAGGTCACCGTGATCCCACGAACGGTCCGGTATTCGCCGACGAGGAGCGCATCGCGATGGATCAGGATTCCACTGACGGGTTTTCCGTTGACGCGGAACAATTCGGCCGGTGTCGCCGGGTCTATCCACCGTGTGCCGTACCACGCGGAGGCGGACAAACCGCCGAGGATGCCCTTGCGTTGTGACCAGAGCCAGGCGGCGTGGGCCCGCGTCTCGGCGGTGAGGGTCGCACCGGGAGTCAGGTAGACATTGCGATAGAGGGACCGGTGGTGTCGTAGTGCGCGACGACTCAGGGTGCCGGTGTTCAGGGCCTCGTTGCCCAAGAAAGCAACCATGGGTGCAGGGTCGCGTGGGTAGACGACGCCGCAGGTCGCTCAGCTCACCGGGAATGCGTTGACTGTGGACGAAGGCGCGATTGTGGACAGCCGACTCATGGCTCAGTGGCCACTTGTGACACGGTTCCGCCGAGAATGCGTGCAATAAGTGGCCACTGGGCGCCGGAGGTCAGGCCGCTTTGCTGGCCTCGGCGGTGACGTGTTCGACGAATGAGGCGATCTCGTCGATGGCGCGGCGGGCGTCGGGGTTGACATCGAAGGTCAGCTGGAACATGTGCATGGCCTTGTCCCACACCTGAACCCAGACCGGCACCCCGGCGGCCTTGAGCTGATCGGCCAGCACGAAGGTGTCGTTGCGCAGCATCTCGTTGGTGCCGATCTGCAACAGGAACGGGCCCAGGCCTTTCGCGTTGGCCTCGGCGGGCATGATCGGCACCGGGCGGGTGCCGTTCACCGTCGCGAAGACGTCGTAGATGAACTTGACCGTCATGAACGGGAAGAGCACATCCCGATGTTGTTTGAGGGCCTGATACTTCAGATCCATATCGGCAGAGGTCAACGCCGACAACAGGATCTGCCCGGCCGGCACCGGGAGCCCGGCGTCGCGCACGGCCAGCGCGGTGTCGGCCGCGATGAGACCGCCCGCCGAGTCGCCGGCGAACACGATGCGGCTCGGCGCGAAGCCGAGATCCAAGGCGCGCCGGTAGGCATCCACCCCGTCCTCGACGGCCTCTTCGATCGTGGCCTGGGGTGCCAGGCGGTAACCGACATTGAGCACCTTGGCTCCGGTGGCGGCCGACAGTTTGGAGACGAACCGGCGATGCGAGTTCAGCCCGAGGGTGACCAGCGCCGAACCGTGAAAGTAGATGATCAGATCGGTGGACGTGCCGGCGGCGGGCGCGTTGACCCATTCGGCCGGGCAGTGCGGCAGCGCCTCGCGGGTGACCGTGGTGCCGGGCAGCGCGGAGATCGCCCGCAGCGGCCGGTCGATGACGTCGAGATGTGCCCGTTGCAGGCCGGCCGGCCAGATGCGGTTGACCAGCAGGCCGATCAGGGTGGACAACCCGAGCACGGGGCGAAGCGTCAGCGCGGTCAGCACACCCAGCACCCGCGACTGCCAAGACGCCGGCCCGAAGTGCGTCGTCATCGGCCGGTCGTGCCATTCGAGCAAGTTCACGGTACCGAGGGTACCGGGTAGTTCGCGGCAAGCGAAAACCGGCATTCGCCCGGTGACCATGCCTGCGGTCGACAGCAGTCGTAGCGTGGAGGTCGTGACATCACCTAACGACTTGCCCCGCACTCTCGGCGAACTGCGCGCCTCCGGCCACGTCGAGCGCGGGATCAAGGACGAGATCCGGGCCAACCTGCTGGCCCGGTTGGCCGACGGGGAAGAGGGCACCGCGATCTGGCCCGGTCTGTTCGGATTCGAGGACACGGTGCTGCCGCAGGTCGAACGTGCCCTGATCGCCGGCCACGATTTCGTCCTGCTCGGCGAGCGCGGGCAGGGCAAGACCCGGCTGCTGCGCTCGCTGGTCGGCTTGCTCGACGAATGGACCCCGGTGATCGAGGGCTCCGAACTGCACGAGCACCCATACTCGCCGATCACGCCGGAGCAGATCCGGCGCGCCGCCACCTCCGGTGACGATCTGCCGGTCGCCTGGGTACACCGCAGCGAGCGCTACACCGAGAAGCTGGCCACCCCCGACACCAGCGTCGCCGACCTGGTCGGTGATATCGACCCGATCAAGGTGGCCGAGGGACGCAGTCTCGGGGACCCGGAAACCATTGCCTACGGCCTCATCCCGCGCGCACACCGCGGCATCGTCGCCGTCAACGAACTGCCCGACCTGGCCGAGCGTATCCAGGTGTCCATGCTCAACGTGATGGAGGAGCGCGACATCCAGGTGCGCGGGTACACCCTGCGGCTGCCGCTGGACGTCCTGGTGGTCGCCAGCGCCAACCCCGAGGACTACACCAACCGCGGCCGCATCATCACCCCGCTCAAGGACCGGTTCGGCGCCGAGATCCGTACCCACTACCCGCTGGAACTCGACGCCGAGGTCGCCGTCATCGCCCAAGAGGCACACCTGAGCGCCGAGGTCCCCGAGTACCTGCTCGCCGTCGTCGCCCGGTTCGCCAGGGCGCTGCGCGAGTCCACGGCCGTGGACCAGCGTTCGGGGGTGTCGGCCCGGTTCGCCATCGCCGCGGCCGAGACCGTCGCCGCCTCGGCGCGGCACCGCGCCGCCATCCTCGGTGAGCAGGATCCGGTGGCCCGCGTCGTCGACCTTGGCACCGTCATCGACGTGCTGCGCGGAAAGCTCGAATTCGAGTCCGGCGAGGAGGGCCGCGAGCAGGCGGTGATGGAGCACCTGCTGCGCCGCGCCACCGCCGACACCGCGGCCAGGGCGCTCGGCGGACTGGACGTCGGGCCGTTGGTCGCCGCGGTCGAAACGGGCTCACCGGTGACCACCGGTGAGCGGGTGAGCGCCAAGGACGTGCTCGCTGCGCTGCCGGAGCTGGAGGTGATCGACCAGATCGCCGAACGCCTCGATGCTCGCACCGAGGGGCAGCGCGCCGCCGCGGTGGAGCTGGCGCTGGAAGGCCTGTATCTGGCCAAGCGGATCGACAAGACCTCCGATGATGGTGAAACCGTCTATGGCTAAACATAATTCGCGGTATTCGCGCTACACCGGCGGGCCAGATCCGCTGGCCCCGCCGGTTGATCTGCGCGAGGCGCTGGACCAGATCGGTGAGGACGTGATGTCCGGCGCGTCGCCGCGACGGGCGCTGCAGGAACTGATGCGCCGCGGTACCGCCTCCATGCCGGGCGCGGACAAGCTGGCCGCCGAGGCTCACCGGCGGCGCCGGGAACTGTTGCAGCGCAACAACCTCGACGGCACCCTCGCCGAGGTCAAGAAGTTGCTCGACGAGGCCGTGCTGGCCGAGCGCAAGGAACTGGCCCGCGCCCTCGACGACGACGCCCGGTTCGGTGAGATGCAGATGGAGGCGCTGTCGCCGTCGCCGGCCAAGGCCGTCCAGGAACTCGCCGACTACAACTGGCGCTCGGCCGAGGCCCGGCAGAAGTACGACCAGATCAAGGATCTGCTCGGCCGCGAGATGCTCGACCAGCGGTTCGCCGGGATGAAGGACGCGCTGCAGAACGCCACCGACGACGACCGCGCCGCCATCAACAAGATGCTCGACGACCTCAACGATCTGCTGGAAAAGCACGCCAGGGGAGAGGACACCGACGAGGACTTCGAGAAGTTCATGGCCGAGCACGGTCAGCACTTCCCGGAGAACCCGCGCAATGTCGACGAGCTGATGGATTCGTTGGCCAAGCGCTCCGCGGCCGCCCAACGGTTCCGCAACAGCCTGTCCGAATCCCAGCGCGCCGAGCTGGATGCCTTGGCCCAGCAGGCCTTCGGATCGCCGTCGTTGATGAATGCGCTGAGCCGGCTGGACGCCAACCTGCAGGCCGCCCGCCCCGGCGAGGATTGGAACGGTTCGCAGGAATTCCGTGGTGACGATCCGCTGGGCATGGGTCAGGGTGCGCAGGCGCTCGCCGATATCGCCGAGCTGGAACAGCTGGCCGAACAGCTCTCGCAGGGCTATGCCGGGGCCACCATGGAGGATGTCGATCTGGACATGCTGGCCCGCCAGCTCGGTGACGAGGCCGCCGTCAACGCCCGCACTCTGGCCGATCTGGAACGTGCGCTCACCGAACAGGGTTTCCTGGACCGTGGCTCCGACGGTCAGTTCCGGCTGTCGCCGAAGGCGATGCGCCAGCTCGGGCAGACAGCGCTGCGCGATGTCGCCCAGCGGCTCTCGGGCAGGCACGGTGAGCGCGAGACGCGCCGCGCCGGTGCGGCCGGTGAGCTGACCGGGGCGACCCGCCCGTGGGCGTTCGGGGACACCGAGCCGTGGAATGTCACCCGCACGATCACTAATGCCGTGCTCCGCACGGCGGCCACGAACGACGTGCTCCGCACGGCGGCGACCAGAGACATCCAACGCCGACCCGGAGCCGGGCATATCGACGGCCCGGTGCGGATCGGTGTCGAGGATGTCGAGATCTCGGAGACCGAGACCCGCACCCAGTCCGCCGTCGCCCTGCTGGTGGACACCAGCTTCTCGATGGTCATGGAGAACCGGTGGTTGCCGATGAAGCGCACCGCGCTGGCGCTCAACCATCTGGTGAGCACGCGGTTCCGCTCCGATGCGCTGGAGATCATCGCGTTCGGCCGGCACGCGCGCACCGTCAGCGCCGCCGAGCTGACGGCCCTGGAGGGGGTGCGCGACCAGGGCACCAACCTGCACCACGCGCTGGCCTTGGCGGCCCGGCACCTGCGTAAGCACCCCAACGCCCAGCCGGTCGTGCTGGTGGTCACCGACGGGGAGCCGACGGCGCATCTTGAGGATTTCGGTGACGGCGCCGAGGCGTTCTTCTACTACCCGCCGCACCCGCGCACGATCGGACTGACGGTGAAGGGTTTCGACGATCTCGCTGCCCTGGGCGCGCAGTTGACGATCTTCCGGCTCGGCAGCGACCCGGGTTTGGCCCGGTTCATCGATCAGGTGGCCCGCCGGGTCGGCGGCCGTGTCGTGGTGCCCGATCTCGACGGGCTCGGCGCGGCGGTGGTCGGCGACTATCTGCGCGCGCGGCGCCGCTGATCGTTGCGCTGTTCAGCAAAACAAGCGTCGCGGAAGCGCGCTTTTCAGCAAATGATGCTCAGCTGTTCTTGCGTTTCTTGCGCTTGACGCCGACGCTGCCCCACAGCGAGAACCCACGGATGGTCACGCACGGCGCGCCGGGTGTCCCCGGTTCGCCGACATGGTCGAACGAGCCCATCACGGCGTGCCCACGGACCGCGACGTTGACCTCCGGCGGCACCAGGATCGTCTGACCGCCGAAGATGGAGATCGTGTGGATGTCCACATCGGGTGAGGTGAAGTCGGCGTAGCGCAGATCGATGACACCGCCGCCGAACAGCGCGAAGGACGTCAGACGCTTCGGGACGTTCCAGCGGCCACGGCGTTCGAACCCGCTCAGGATGGCCAAGAGCAGGGTCGATGGCGCCGGCCGGCGGGGTCCGCACTGTGCGGTGGTGGCGAAGTCCGGCAGATCGGACGAGAGTCGGGCGAGCTCACCGTGTGTCTTGGCTGCATAGGCCTTGGCCAGCCGCTGCTCGTACTCTTCGACGCTGAGCCGGCCCTGGGCGGCGGCGTCGGTGAGAAGCTGGGCAGCCTGCGCCCGCTCGGCATCGCCGGCTCGGGTCGAGCCAGGTTCGGCGGCTGAGGTGCTCATCGCAGACGAGCCTACGACTCATACTCGCGAATGCAAGCGCGTGGGCAAAACTGTTACGGCAAACATCGCCGCTCGGACGCCCGGCTGGCAAACGACAGCTACCCCCTCACGTCCAGGACGGCCGGCGTTTCTGCAGGAAAGCGAGCATGCCTTCGTGCGCCTCCTCGGATACGAACAGCCGTGCCGATTGCTCGGTGAGTTCCTCGGCACGTTCGTCGAAGCCGGCCAGCACCGACGCGGTGGTGAGCGCCTTGGATGCGGCAAGCCCCTGCGGCGAAGCTTTGGCGATGCTCGCGGTGAGATCGGCGACCGTCGCGGCGACGTCATCGGCGGCCGCGGTGATGAGCCCGATCCTGGCGGCCTCCGCCGGCCCGAACTTCTCGCCGGTGACGAAGTAGCGGCCCGCGGCGCGGGCGGTCAGCTTCGGCAGCAGGGTCAGCGAGATGATCGACGGAGCCACCCCGATCCGCGCCTCGGTGAGGGCGAAGGAGCTCGCGGGTCCGGCCACCGCGATATCGCAGGCGCCGACCACACCCATGCCGCCGGCCCGCACGTTCCCGTCGACCGCGGCGATCACCGGGACCGGCAACTCCAGGATCGCGCGCAGCAGGCGGGTCATCTCGCGGGCCCGGTCGACCGCCACATCCCCCGGTTCTCGGCCGGCTGCCTCGGACAGGTCGGCGCCCGCGCAGAACGTCGGACCGGTGTGGCCCAACACCACCGCGCGGACATCGGCGGCCGCCGCGTCGGCGAACCCCTGATGCAACTGTTCGACCAGCGCGGTGGACAGCGCGTTGTGGTTGTGCGGGGAGTTCAGCGTCAGGCGGGCGATCCGGCCCTCGACCGTGTAATCGACCGGCATGGTCAGTAGGACCGGGGCAGACCCAGCGAGGTCTGCGCGACGAAGTTGAGGATCATCTCCCGGCTGACCGGCGCGATACGCGCCAGTCGGGAGGCGGTCAGCACCGAGGCGATGCCGTACTCCTTGGTCAGTCCGTTTCCGCCGAGGGACTGCACGGCCTGATCGACCGCGCGTACCGATGCCTCACCGGCGGCGTACTTGGCCATGTTCGCCGACTCGGCGGCACCGAAATCGTCGCCGCTGTCATAGAGCGCCGCGGCCTTCTGCATCATCAGCTTCGCGAGTTCGATCTCGATGTGGTTCTGGGCCAACGGATGTGCGATGCCCTGGTGCGCGCCGATCGGGGTCTTCCACACCTGGCGGGTCTTGACGTACTCGGTGGCCTTGTTGATCGCGAAACGACCCATCCCGACCGCACTGGCCGCGCCCATGATGCGCTCGGGGTTGAGACCGGCGAACAGCTGCGCGATGGCGGCATCCTCGGAGCCGACGAGCGCGTCGGCGGGCAGACGCACCTCGTCGAGGAAGACCTGGAACTGGTATTCCGGGCTCAGGATCTCCATGTCGATCTTGGTCCAGGACAGGCCGGGGGTGTCGGTCGGCACCACGAACAGGGCGGGTTTCAGGTTGCCGGTCTTGTGGTCCTCGGTGCGGCCGACCACCAGGATGGCCTGGGCCTGATCGACGCCGGAGATGTACACCTTCTGACCCGAGAGGATCCAGTCGCTGCCGTCACGGCGGGCGGTGGTGGTGATCTTGTGGCTGTTGGAACCGGCGTCGGGTTCGGTGATGGCGAAGGCCATGGTGATCGACCCGTCGGCGATACCGGTGACCCAGTGCTTCTTCTGTTCTTCGGTACCGAACTTACTGATGATCGTGCCGTTGATGGCGGGGGAGACCACCATCATCAACAGCGGACAACCGCCCGCCGACATCTCCTCCATCACCATCGACAGCTCGTACATGCCTGCCCCACCGCCGCCGTACTCTTCGGGAAGGTTGACCCCGATGAAGCCCAGTTTGCCTGCCTCGGACCACAGTTCGTCGGTGTGCTGGCCGGCCCGCGCCTTCTCCAGGTAGTAGTCCTGGCCGTAGTTGGCGGCCATCGCAGCGACGGCCTTGCGCAGCGCCTGCTGCTCCTCGGTTTCGATGAAGCCGGTCATGACTGTTCTCCTTCTATTCGGGCCAGCACCGTGCCGACCTCGACCTGCTGGCCTGCCTGTACGTTCAATTCGGCGAGCACACCGTCGCTCGGTGCGGCGATCGTGTGCTCCATCTTCATGGCCTCTAGCCAGATCAACGGCTGCCCGGCGGTCACGGCATCACCGGCCGCCGCACCGACGCGGACCACCGAGCCCGGCATCGGTGCCAGCAGCGATCCGTGTGCCACCGCCGAGTCCGGATCGGGGAATCGGGGGACGCTGGTGAGCCGGACGGCACCGCGCGGCGAATCGACGAAAACCGCTGTGCCGTAACGCGCCACCGTGAAGGACTCTTCGACGCCGTTGACCGACAACACCACTCGCCCAGGGCTGGTGGACACCACCGTGACATCATCGCCGTCGGGCACCTCGACACCGTCGCGTCCGATCCGATAGCGGACCAGGTGCTCCCGGTCGTCGGCATCGCGGAAGGCGCGCGTCTGATACCCGGAGAACAGGTTGCGCCATCCGCTCGGCGCGGGTCCGAATGCCGTTGCCGTGGCACGGTTGTGCGCGGCGTCGGCGAGCGCGGCGGCCAGCGCCGACGGCGCGGTGATGTCCTGGGCCGCTGCCAATCGGTCGAGGCCGTGGGTGTCGAAGAACGCGGTGTCGGTGTCCCCGGTAAGGAATGCCGGGTGTCGCAACACGTTGACCAGCAGGTCACGGTTGGTACCGGGGCCGTGGACGACGGCGCGGGCCAACGCCTCGGCGAGTGCGGCGGCGGCCCGCTCTCGGGTATCGGCGAACGAGATCACCTTGGCCAGCATCGGGTCGTAGAACACCGAGATGACCGATCCGTCGACCACGCCGGAGTCCAGCCGAACCCCGGTGCGGCCGAGGGTGCCGAATTCGGTGCGGGCGGCCGGGACGGCGAACCGGTGCAGCGTTCCGGCCTGTGGTTGCCAGTCCTTGGCCGGGTCCTCGGCGTAGAGCCGCGCCTCGATCGAGTGTCCACGGGTGGCAGGCGGGCGGTCATCGAGGCGGATGCCGTCGGCGACGTCGATCTGCAGTGCCACCAGGTCCAGGCCGGTGGTCTCCTCGGTGACCGGGTGCTCCACCTGCAGGCGGGTGTTCATCTCCAGGAAGTAGAAGTCGCCATCGGCCCCCGGATCAGAGCTGGCCATGAACTCGACGGTTCCCGCACCGGTGTAGCCGATCGCCTCGGCGGCCAAGCGGGCGGCTTCGAAGAGCCTGTCGCGCATGCCCGGAGTCCGTTCCACCAGGGGCGATGGTGCCTCTTCGATGACCTTCTGATGCCTGCGCTGGATGGAGCACTCGCGTTCCCCGACCGCCCACACGGTGCCGTGCCGGTCGGCCATCACCTGTACCTCGATGTGGTGACCGGCGGCCAGGTAGCGCTCGCAAAAGACGGTCGGATCCCCGAACGCCGACTGCGCCTCGCGCTGCGCCGCGGCGACCTCGGCGGGCAGGTCGGACAGCTCCCGGACCACCCGCATACCGCGGCCGCCACCACCGGCGGACGCCTTGATCAGAACGGGCAACTGGTCGGCGGTGACGGTGTCCGGATCCAGTTCGGCCAGCACCGGCACGCCCGCCGCGGCCATCAGCTTCTTGGCCTCGATCTTGGAGCCCATGGCCTGCACGGCGGCCACCGGCGGCCCGATCCAGGTCAGACCGGCGTCGGCCACCGCGGCCGCGAAATCGGGGTTCTCCGAGAGGAACCCGTAACCGGGATGTACCGCGTCGGCGCCGGCGGCACGCGCCGCCGCGATGAGCTGGGCGCTGTCCAGATAGCCGTTGCGGCCCTCGAGCCGGACCCGGAAGTCGGCCTCGGCGACGTGCGGGGCGCCGGCGTCGGGATCGGTGTAGACCGCGACGGTGCCGATACCGAGACGACGGCAGGTGCTGAACACCCGGCGGGCGATCTCACCACGGTTGGCGACGAGAACTCTGCTGATCATCGAACTCCCTCCGCGATTTGGGCGCGCTGACGCTCGCTGAGCGAACGTGAGCGCGCCGAAATCGCAGTCACATCCTGAAGACGCCGAAGTTCGACGTCCCCTCGATCGGTCCACTGGCGATGGCGGACAGGCACATTCCCAGCACGGTGCGGGTATCGCGCGGGTCGATCACACCGTCGTCATAGAGGCGCCCGGACAGGAACATCGGCAGCGACTCGGCCTCGATCTGCGCCTCGACCGCCGCGCGCAGTGCGGCATCGGCGGCCTCGTCGACCTGCTGACCGCGGGCCTCGGCGGCGGCCCGACTGACAATCGAGAGCACCCCGGCGAGCTGGGTTCCGCCCATCACCGCGGACTTGGAACTCGGCCAGGCGAACAGGAAGCGGGGATCATAGGCGCGCCCGCACATGCCGTAATGGCCCGCGCCGTAGGAGGCGCCGATCAGCAGGGAGATGTGCGGCACCGTCGAATTGGAGACGGCGTTGATCATCATCGATCCGTGCTTGATCATCCCGCCCTCCTCGTACGCCCTGCCCACCATGTAGCCGGTGGTGTTGTGCAGGAACAGCAGCGGGGTGTCGGATCGGTTGGCCAACTGGATGAACTGGGTTGCCTTCTGGGATTCCTCGGAGAACAGCACGCCGCGGGCGTTGGCCAGGATGCCGACCGGGTAGCCGTAGAGCGTCGCCCACCCGGTGACCAGTGACGACCCGTACAGCGGCTTGAACTCGTCGAAGTCCGAACCGTCGACGATGCGGGCGATCACATCACGCGGGTCGAAGGGGATGCGCAGGTCGGCGCCGACGATGCCGAGCAGTTCCTCGGCGTCGTACTCGGGTTCGCGCACCGGTAGAGGTGGGGGGCCCTGCTTGCGCCAGTTCAGCCGCGCGACGATGCGCCTTCCGATCCGGATGGCGTCCAGCTCGTCGTTGGCCAGATAATCGCCCAGACCCGATGTGCGCGCGTGCATCTCGGCTCCGCCGAGGGATTCGTCATCGGATTCCTCGCCGGTGGCCATCTTGACCAGCGGCGGGCCGGCCAGGAACACCTTGGAGCGGTCCCGGATCATCACCACGTGATCGGACATGCCGGGGACGTAGGCGCCGCCGGCGGTGGAGTTGCCGAACACCAGCGCGACGGTCGGGATGCCGGCCGCCGAGAGCCGGGTCAGGTCACGGAACATCTGCCCGCCCGGGATGAAGATCTCCTTCTGGGTGGGCAGGTCCGCGCCGCCGGACTCGACGAGCGAGATCACCGGTAGCCGGTTCTGGATCGCGATCTGATTGGCGCGCAGGATCTTCTTCAGCGTCCAGGGATTGCTGGTGCCGCCCTTGACCGTCGGATCGTTGGCGACGATCAGGCATTCGACGCCTTCGACGGCCCCGATACCCGTGACGACGCTGGCGCCGACGGTGAAATCGCTGCCCCAGGCGGCCAACGGGCTCAGCTCAAGGAATGGGGAGTCGGGGTCGACCAGCAGTTCGACGCGTTCCCGCGCGGTGAGTTTGCCGCGGGCATGGTGACGGTCGACGTACTTGGGGCCGCCGCCGGCGAGGCTGCGCTCGTGTTCTGCGGCCAGTTCGGTCAGCTTGGTCACCATCGCGTCGGCGGCCTCGGTGTAGGCCGACGAGCGTGGGTCCAGGGTCGACTTCAGGCGGGTCATTGGAATCCCAGCGTCTTGGCGGCCAGCGAGGTCAGGATCTCGGTGGTGCCGCCGCCGATGCCGATGATGCGCATATCGCGGTATTGGCGTTCCACCTCCGATTCGGCCATATAGCCCATCCCGCCGAACAATTGGACGGCCTGATTGGCCACCCACTCGCCGGCCTCCACGGCGGTGTTCTTGGCGAAGCACACCTCGGTGATCAGATTGGCCTCACCGGCCATCTCGCGCTCGACCAGCTGGTGCGTGTAGACCCGTGCCACGTCGATCCGGCGGGCCATGTCGGCCAGCGTGTTCTGCACGGCCTGCCGGGAGATCAGCGGCCGCCCGAACGTCTCGCGGTCCCGGCACCACTGCACCGTCAGGTCCAGGCAGCGCTGCGCACTGGCGTAGGCCTGCGCGGCGAGACCGACGCGCTCACTGACGAACGCGCCGGCGATCTGAGGGAACCCGCTGTTCTCGGCGCCGACCAGATTCTCGGCGGGTACCCGCACGTCGGTGTAGGACAGTTCGGCGGTGTCACTGGACCGCCAGCCCATCTTCTCCAGCTTGCGGCTGACCACGAAGCCCTCGGACTCCTTGTCGACCACCAGCAGCGACACCCCCGCCGCGCCCGGGCCGCCGGTACGCACCGCGGTCACCACATAGTCGGCGCGGACACCGGAGGTGATGTAGGTCTTGGCGCCGTTGACGATGAACGCCCCGTTTCCTGCGCCGTCCCGGACCGCTTTCGTCGTCAGATGCCCGACATCGGAGCCGCCGCCGGGTTCGGTGATGGCCAGCGACCCGATGAGCTCGCCGCGCAGGGTGGGGCGCACATAGGTGTCGATGAGGCGCTGGTCGCCCGAGGCGATCATGTGCGGTACCGAGATGCCACAGGTGAACAGCGAGGCGAACACGCCGCCGGGGACGCCGGCCTGATGCAGTTCCTCACAGATGATCACGGCGTCGGCGCTGTCACCACCCCCGCCGCCCACCGATTCCGGGTAGGGGGCGCCGAGCAGTCCCGCGGCACCTGCCGCCAGGTGCAGTTCGCGGGGCAGTTCGCCGGCGCGTTCCCATTCGTCGACATGCGGCAGGATCTCGCGCTCGGCGAACGCCCGCACCGTCTTTCGCAGGTCCTCGCGTTCGGGCGCATTCCAGATGCTCGTCCTCATCACTGGGCGCTCCCTCGCTCGTGCCTCGCGCGCATCACAACAGCCTTTCCGGGATGTCGACATATCGGGATCTCAGCCATTCGCCGAGACCCTTGGCCTGGGGATCGAACCGTGCCTGGTAGGCGACGCCTCGGCCGAGGATGTCCTCGATGACGAAGTTGACGGCGCGCAGATTGGGCAGCAGATGCCGGGTGACCGGCAGGGCGTAAGTTTCGGGTAGCAGCTCGCGTAACGCATCGACGGTCAGAAAGTGCGCCAGCCAGGCCCAGGCCTCGTCGGTGTGCACCCAGATGCCGACATTCGCCGATCCGCCCTTGTCGCCGCTGCGCGCTCCGGCGATGCGGCCCAACGGTATTCGCACCGTCGGGCCCCCGTCCGGCGGGTCCGGCAGGACTGGTTGCTCCACCGGTGTCAGCTCGCGGGTGTCGGCCGCCGGCGCGATGTCGACGCGGGTGCCGTCGCCGTGCACCGCGATGTGGGGGACCGCACCGGCTGCGACGTATCCGGGGGTGAACAATCCGTACACCTGACCGTCGCCGGGGGGAGCGGTCGCGGTGAAGCCCGGATAGCTGGACAGCGCGAGTTCGACTCCTGCGGAAGAGAATTGGCGGCCGACCACGGCCGGGTCGGGGTCGCGGACCACGCAGTGCAGCAGGGCGCTGGCGGTCTCCTCGGTGTCGGCATCGGCATGGTCGGTGCGCGCCAGCGTCCACTCCAGTTCGGCCGGGCGGGTTGTCAAGGCGTCTTCGAGCTGACGGCGCACCAGTGCGGCCTTGGCCTCGATGTCCAGGCCGGTGAGCACGAACGTCGTCGCGTTGCGGAACCCGCCGATGCTGTTGAGCGACACCTTCAGCGTCGGCGGCGGGGCCTCGCCGCGCACACCGCAGACCCGCACCCGGTCGGGCCCGTCCTGCTGCAGCGTCACCGAATCCATGCGCAACGTGACGTCGGGGTTGGCGTACCGCGCCCCGGTGATCTCGTAGAGCAGTTGGGCGGTGACGGTGCCGGTGTCGACCAGTCCGCCCGTGCCGGGATGTTTGGTGATGATCGACGAGCCGTCGGCACCGATCTCAGCGATGGGGAAGCCCGGGTGGTCGAGATCGGGCGGGAAGAAGGCGTAGTTGCCACCGGTGGCCTGGGTGCCGCATTCGATGATGTGGCCCGCGGCGACGGCACCGGCCAGCGCGTCGTAGTCGGTGGGTGACCAGCCGAAGTGGGCGGCGGCCGGGCCGACGATGACGGAGGCATCGGTGACCCGGCCCGTCACGACGATGTCGGCACCGGCGTTCAGGCATTCGACGATGCCCCAGGCCCCCAGGTACGCGTTGGCCGAAAGGGGAGACCCGAACCCGAGTTCGTCGGCGCGCGCCACCAGATCGTCACCCTCGACGTGCGCGACGTCGACGGTGAGTCCGAGCCGGCCGGCGAGCTCACGGACGGCGGCCGCCAGGCCCGCCGGGTTGAGTCCGCCGGCGTTGGCGACGATCTTCACCCCGCGGTCCATCGCCAGCCCGAGGTTGTTCTCCAGCTGGCGGAGGAAGGTCTTGGCGTAACCCAGATCGGCGTTGCGGGCACGGTCGCGGGCCAGGATGAGCATGGTGAGTTCGGCGAGGTAGTCGCCGGTCAGGTAGTCGAGTTCGCCGCCCACGAGCATCTCGCCCATGGCCGACATCCGGTCCCCGTAGAAGCCCGAGCAGTTGCCGATCCGTACCGCTTCCGAGGCCACCCACACTCCCATCGAATTCCGACCAACCGGTCAGTAGGTTAACCGGTACCGACGGTATCGCGTCAAGGGGTTGGGCGGGATCCGTCGCCGCGGTCCAGTCTTGCCCAGCGGGGGCCGCGCGTTCGGCGGTTTGGAGGCATCCGGCGGTGCGGGCTATTCTGTGGTGCACATTGCCGTCGCTGTTTACTGCGCGGCGGAAACCCCGCAAGAGGAGATCTCGATCATGGCTGTGCCCAAGCGCCGGATGTCGCGCTCGAACACCCGTAGCCGCCGCGCGCAGTGGAAGGCCGAGGCTACCGGCCTGGTCACCGTGTCCGTCGCCGGCCAGCAGCGCAAGGTGCCGCGTCGCCTGCTCAAGGCCGCGCGCCTGGGCCTGGTCGACCTCGACCGTAAGTAGGTCGGCGCGCCTCTCAGGTCGCTCTCAGATGGAGGGATGACACTGTGGCTGTGCGCATTCTTGTCGTCGACGATGACCGCGCTGTGCGTGAATCACTGCGCCGGTCGCTGTCGTTCAATGGTTACGCCGTAGATCTCGCCCAGGACGGTGTCGAGGCCCTCGAGGCCATTTCCAGCGATCGCCCCGACGCTGTTGTTCTCGATGTCATGATGCCGAGGCTCGACGGCCTCGAGGTATGCAGACATCTACGCAGCACCGGTGACGATATGCCGATCCTCGTGCTGACCGCTCGCGACTCGGTGTCCGAGCGGGTGGCCGGACTCGATGCCGGGGCCGACGACTACCTGCCCAAACCGTTCGCGCTCGAGGAGCTGCTGGCCCGGATGCGTGCGCTGCTGCGCCGCCGCGCCACCCCCGAGGAGACCGCCGACAACCGGGCGCTGACCTTCTCCGATCTGAGCCTGGACCCGGTGACCCGCGAGGTCACCCGGGGGGACCGGTCGATCAGCCTGACCCGCACCGAGTTCTCGCTGCTGGAGATGCTCATCGCCAATCCCCGGCGGGTGCTCACCCGCAGCCGGATCCTGGAAGAGGTCTGGGGCTTCGACTTCCCGACCTCGGGCAACGCCCTTGAGGTCTATGTCGGCTACCTGCGCCGCAAGACCGAGGCCGAGGGCGAGCCGCGGCTGATCCACACCGTGCGCGGTGTCGGGTACGTGCTGCGCGAAACCCCGCCGTGAGGCTGCGGCTGCGCCGGCCGAAGGGCCGGGATTCCGGGCAGTCCACGCAGCGGCGCTACAGCCGCAATGTCAGCACCGTCTCGTTGCGCTGGCGGGTGATGCTGCTGGCGATGTCGATGGTGGCCATGGTCGTCGTGCTGATGGCCGTCGCCGTGTATGCCGTGGTGTCGCGATCGGTCTACGACGATATCGACACCCAGTTGCACAGCCGCGCCCAGCTGCTCATCGAAAGCGGCTCGCTGGCCGCCGATCCGGGCAAGGCGATCGAGGGCACCGCCTACTCCGACGTGAACGCGATGCTGGTGAGCCCCGGCCGCTACATCTACACCGCCAACCAGCAGGGTCAGACGCTGCCGCTCGGTGCTCCCGAGAAGGCCGTCGTCCAAGGTGAGCTGCTGATGTCGCTGCGCACCACCAACAACCAGCGGGTTCTTGCGGTGCACCTGGCCGACGGAAACTCGTTGCTGATCTCCAAGAGCCTGGCGGCCACGATCGCCCTACTGAATCGGCTGGGCACGGCGCTGGCGATCATCGGTGCCTCGGGCATGGCGGTCGCCGCCATCGCCGGTGGCATGGTGGCCCGCGCCGGACTTCGCCCGGTGGCCCGGCTGACCAGGGCGGCCGAGCGGGTGGCGCGCACCGATGACCTTCGTCCGATCCCGGTGGTCGGCACCGACGAACTGGCCCGATTGACCCATTCGTTCAACATGATGCTGCGGGCACTGGCCGAATCCCGGGAGCGCCAGGCGCGATTGGTCACCGACGCCGGCCACGAGCTGCGCACGCCGTTGACCTCGCTGCGCACCAATGTCGAGCTGCTCATGGCGGCCATGGCGCCCGGGGCGCCGCGCTTACCCGACGGTGAGATGGCCGAACTGCAGGCCGATGTGATCGCCCAGATCGAGGAGCTGTCCACTCTGGTGGGCGATCTCGTCGACCTGACCCGCGACGATGCCGGCGTGACGGTGCGGGAGAAGGTGGATCTGCCCGACGTCGTGGACCGCGCATTGGAGCGAGTCAGGCGGCGCCGCAACGATATCGAGTTCGACGTGCAATTGATCGACTGGCAGGTCGACGGCGATCCCGCGGGACTCTCGCGGGCGGTACTCAACGTGCTCGACAACGCCGCCAAATGGAGCCCGACCGACGGCCGGGTGGTGGTGCGGCTGTGGCAGCGCGACGCGGTGCATGCCGAACTGGCCATCACCGACTTCGGCCCGGGCATCCCGCCGCACGAGCGGGACCTGGTCTTCGAGCGGTTCTATCGGTCCACGTCGGCGCGCGCGATGCCGGGATCGGGGCTGGGGCTGGCCATCGTCAAACAGGTGGTTCTCAAGCACGGCGGCACGATCGGTGTCGAAGAGGCGGTCCCCGGAGGTGACCCGACGGGGACCACGGTCAGGATCGTGCTTCCGGGCCGGCGGGTGCTGCCCGACGGTGACGACGCCGTCGGTGCGATGGCGCCTGCGGCGACACGCGGGGACTGATCGTGGACCGTGCCGCCGCCGCGACCCACAATTGACGGCGCGGGCGATCCGCGGGGGAATTCTGTGCGAATTCATAGGGGACCACCGGGTACTTCTCTAAGTGGATTCTCAGCCCAGTTCGGCACTGTGAGCGTGCGTAACGCGTTGTACGAAGTAACTGATCCGCTGAGTAGAGAGAGCGACCAGACCTATGACGAACCACCCGAGGTACACCCCGCCTCCGTCCCAAGCGGGTAGCGGCCCGAGTGGATACGAGTCCGGTTACGAGGGGCGGGCCACCGGATACGCCGGTGGCTACACACAGCCCTATGACTGGCGTTACGCACGGCAAGCCCATCCGCAGCAGTCGCAACAGCACGGCCAGCAGCAGCACGGCCAGCAGCCGCGCCCGCAGTACGACCCGTACCGGCCCGCCCAGGCACCGGGTGCCGGTGGCCAGAAGCGCTCACGCACAGGCGGTCTGCTCGCCGGTGCGCTCGCGATCGCGGTGGTGTCCGCCGGTATCGGCGGTGGCGTCGCGGTGCTGGCCACGCCCGATCGGCCGGCCACCAGCTTCTCCAGCAGCAGCGGAGCGACCCCGGGCCAGCCCGCGGCCAGCGTTCCGGCCGGATCGGTCGAGCAGGTCGCGGCCAAGGTGGTGCCCAGCGTGGTCAAACTGGAGACGAATCTGGGCCGGGCCTCCGAGGAGGGATCGGGCATCATCCTGTCCAGCGACGGGCTGATCCTGACCAACAACCATGTCGTGGCCACCGGTGACGCACCGGGCGGACGGGCAGAGACCAAGGTGACCTTCGCCGACGGCCGCACCGCGCCGTTCCGGGTGGTCGGCACCGACCCCAGCAGCGATATCGCCGTGGTCCGGGCCGAGGGTGTCTCGGACCTGACGCCGATCACGCTCGGCTCGTCCTCGGACCTGCGCGTCGGACAGGACGTCGTCGCGATCGGTTCGCCGCTCGGTCTGGAGGGCACGGTGACCGTCGGTATCGTCAGTGCGCTCAACCGCCCGGTTGCCGCCGGTGGTGACAGCAAAAACCAGAACACCGTGCTCGACGCCATCCAGACCGATGCCGCCATCAACCCCGGTAACTCCGGCGGCGCGCTGGTCAACATGAACGGCGAGCTGGTCGGCGTGAACTCGGCGATCGCCACGCTCGGTAGCTCCTCGGGCGGCTCGCAGAGCGGTTCGATCGGGCTGGGCTTTGCCATCCCGGTGGACCAGGCCAAGCGCATCGCCGATGAGCTGGTGCAGAACGGCACCGCCTCGCATGCCTCGCTGGGTGTGCAGGTGGGCAACGACGCATCCGTCGACGGCGCCAAGATCGTCGAGGTGACCCAGGGTGGGGCGGCCGCCGCGGCCGGACTGCCCAGCGGTGTGGTGGTGACCAAGGTCGACGGTCGGGTGATCAACAGTGCCGATGCGCTGGTGGCCGCCGTGCGGTCCAAGGCCCCCGGCACCAAGGTGACCTTGACCTTCGATGGTCCCGGCGGGTCACAGACGATGGACGTGACCCTGGGCAAGGCCGACAAGTGACCAACGAGATCGACCTTGCTCCGGCAATGGTGACCGAGCTGGCGGCCACCTTGTCTGCGTCGCTGTCGTCGGCCGGATATACGGTGACAGGCATGGAGAAACCAGGGGACATGGTCGGCCGCGCGCTCGTCGTCGTCGTCGACGATCGCACGGCACACGGGGATGAGGAAGACCACAGCGGACCGCTGGTCACCGAGCTGTTGGCGGAGAGCGGGTTCCTGGTCGACGGTGTCGTGGTGGTCTCCGCCGACGAGGTGGAGATCCGCAACGCACTCAACACCGCGGTGATCGGGGGTGTCGACCTGGTCATCTCGGTCGGCGGCACCGGGGTCAGTCCGCGTGATGTGACCCCGGAGGCCACGGTGGACCTGCTGGACCGCGAGCTGCTGGGCATCTCGGAGGCGTTGCGGGCATCGGGCCTGTCGGCGGGCATCGTCGACGCGGGGGTCTCGCGCGGGCTGGCCGGTATCTCGGGCAGCACGCTGGTGGTCAACATCGCCGGTTCGCGGGCCGCGGTTCGCGATGGCATGGCGACGCTCTCACCGCTCGCGGTACAGGTCATCGGTCAGCTCTCCCGGTTGGACATCTGACGCTCGCGTGGATGGTCGCAGGGGGTAATCATGCAGGTGGGCGCATTCTTTTCGAGTCCGGAAGGTTACGGTCAGGTGAACAGAATTCCCGGCCAAAAAGTGATGTTGGTCACAACGGGTGTCCGACTGTGAGCGGCCCGCAACGGGCTCCGAGGGATGTAGTTAACGTTGTCTTCGGAGAGGAACTTCCGAGCACGACGCGCGATGAGCGTGACAGCGATCAGCGCGAGGACTACACCGACCGTGATCGGTGGCTCCGCGACAACGTGCCGCCGCACCACGGCTGAGCAGTACTTTCGCCTCGAACGGCTGGAATCGTCCTGATTCCAGCCGTTCTTGGTATTCACCCCCGGGTGCGGAGCAACATAGGCCGCGCTATGTTGCCGCGTCCTTCCCGCCGCCCAAGATGCAGGTGATCCGCAACGCCAGCAAACTCCTCGGCCCGTTCGCGCGCCGTCCGATCGGTTGTACGTACGCGTTGCCGGGTGGATGCCACACCGTTATGTTGCTCTGGTCAACGATGAGCAATCCGTAAGAACTAAATGTGAAGTTTCTAATTCCGGTCACATGAAGCTCTTGCGGGGTGTGAAGTTCCGGCTTAGGGCCGGGGTGGCACATCAACAACACGGTGGACAAAACCGTCGGCACAGCTTAGGGAGAACATGAAGACAATCAGTCGGGTGTTTCTCGCGATGATCGCGGCGATCGCGGCGATGTTCGTGAGCACTGGCACCTCGAACGCAGGCCTGGACAACGAGCTCAGCCTCGTCGACGGCAAGGATCGCACCCTCACGATCCAGCAGTGGGACACCTTCCTCAACGGTGTGTTCCCCCTCGACCGCAACCGCCTGACCCGTGAGTGGTTCCACTCCGGCAAGGCCAAGTACATGGTCGCCGGCCCGGGTGCCGAGGACTTCGAGGGTGTCCTGGAGCTGGGCTACCAGGTTGGCTTCCCGTGGTCGCTGGGTGTCGGTATCAACTTCAGCTACACCACCCCCAACGTCGCCCTGAGCGGTGACCCCGGCTTCGGTGTCATCGGCATCGGTGGCCTGCCGCTCGTCGGTGAGATCGCGACCCCGCCGCTGCTGCCCGGTGCCTCGATCAGCGCCGACCTCGGCAACGGCCCGGGTATCCAGGAAGTCGCGACCTTCTCCACCGAGGTCGCCGGCCCCGAGGGTGCCGTCGCGGTGTCCAACGCTCACGGAACCGTCACCGGTGCCGCCGGTGGTGTGCTGCTCCGTCCGTTTGCTCGACTGGTCTCGAGCCTGGGCGACAGCGTCACCACCTACGGTGAACCGTGGAACATGAACTGACGTTCGTTCTCTCACGCTGACGATCGGCCCCCGGTGTATACCGGGGGCCGATCTTCATTTTCGACGACCAGCCGTTGCGGCCGGATCCGTCGCCTGGGCCGTGCGGCTGGTGAAATCGTTTTGGCGACTTGATGTTTCGGCATCCGCAGCGTTACACGCCAGCCGCATTCCCGCGCTGTGTTGGGTGCTTGTTCGGCAAGCGCGACGGGGGTTTGCCTGCTATTCTCTTATTGCAATTAACGGCTCGGGCCACAGTCCGTGCGTGTCTCGGAAATGGAAGGTGTTTCACTGATGGCCGAAGCCATTGATCGCGTCAAGAAGGCCGGAATCGTCGGCCTCGGTGCATTTGCCGCATCCTGCGCACTACTGACCTTCGGGGCAGGTACCGCTATCGCCGATGATGACACCGGGCCCGCCCCGACCGAGATCGGATCACAGGGCATCGTGTCCTCGCCGCAGTCGGCAGCCACCGCGGCGGCCAAGCGGTGCGAGACCAGCGCGGGCACCCTGAGCACCGCGTCGGTGTACGTGCCGGATGGCAACACCCCCAAGCAGACGGTCGACGAGAAGGGTCCTTCGGAGGTCGGCTCGAACGGCTGGATCTCGATCAACGTGAACCCTTCCAGCCCGTGGAACGCCTCGTTCTTCAACGGCGCCAACACCGGCCCGCAGTGCTCGCTGGTGCGTGCCCCCGGCGCCACCGGCCGCGGCCTGCAGTAGGTCGTCACCGCACTGACATAGAGAACCCCGCCTCGCCGGTTTCCGGCAAGGCGGGGTTCTCTGCATTCGCAGTACGACTCCAGACGCAAGAATGCCCGACCGGTATCCGGTCGGGCATTCTCCACGAGTGGGGCTTCGTCAGACGGTCGGCCTGGGCGAGTCGGGATCCAGGCGTTGTTCGGCCGTCGGCCCCGGGCGCTGGGCCAGCAGATCGCGGATCTCGGTCAGCAGCACCACCTCGGCCTCGACGGTCTCTTCCTTCTCTTTCCGGAACCTGCTGAACGGCAGCACGATCACGAAGTACACCACGGCGGCGATCAGGACGAAGTTGATGGTCGCCGACAACAGCACGTTCAGATCGATGGTCTGATTGCCGCCGATGGGGATGCGCAGGATGCCGTAATCGGAGTCGCCGCCGGCGCCGATCCGGTCGATCAGCGGTTGGATGATGCTGTCGGTGAACGCGGTGACCAATCCGGTGAACGCGGTACCGATGACGACCGCGGTCGAGAGGTCGATGATATTGCCGCGGAGCAGGAACTCCTTGAAACCCTTGAGCATGCGGGGACCCTTCCAGCAGTTCGTTGAGCCAGTTTCCGCAAACAGTATGGCAGTGCACGGTGCGGTGGTGGATCAGTGGAACGTCACGGTGAGGTGTCCGGTGAGCGCGGCACCGGCCACCGCCGTGGCGGCCTGGCGGGGCAACACCACCATGACGACGCGCTGTGTTCCCGGGGACGGTCCGTCGGCCTCGGCGGACACCATCGCGACCACGGCACGGGTGGCGATCAGCTCAGGTGGGGAGCCGGAGTCGGGTGCGGCCAGCACGTCGAGGATGTCACCGGGGCGGATCAGCTCGACCACGGCCGCGTCGGACAGCGGTATGGGCACGACCCGCGCGTCGGGACCGGCCGTGGCCTCGGTGAGGCGCGTGCCCAGCAGTCGGACGTCGGTGAGCACCTCACCGCGGCGCGCCGGTGCGGTCAGGTGCGCGCCGACGACATCACCGATATCGGTCTGCGCACCGTCGGGCACGGTGGCCGTCAGCCGGGACTCGACCGTCAGATCGCCGGCGGCCAGCGGGGAACCGGGTGCCAGATCGGCCGCGGCGATGACCACATCGATGCGCTCACCGGCTGGATCTGGGCGCAGGGCGAGCACCGCGGCCAAGACCACCAGCATCCCGGCCGCCGTGCGCCGTGCGGCGACGGTCCGCGTCCAGTCGGGCCGTAGCGCGGCGCGCATCCGCGTCAGGACCGTCGGATCGAGCGATTCCCCCATCCGGCCACGCTAAGACGGTGGGGCAGACGGCGGAAGAGCGCACCGGTGGGCCTGTGGATAACCCCTGCGGGATCAGCTGGAGGCGGCCGCCGGGGTAGACGAACTCGACGATGACGTGCTCGTGGACGACGTGCCCGACGGGGAGCTCGAGGACGAGCTCGAGGACGAACCGGAGTCCGACGAGCTGCTTGATGAGCTCTCGCTGCTGCTGCTCTTGGAGCTCGAGCTCGATGACTTGGACGAGTCGCGGCTGTCGGTGCGATAGAAGCCGCTGCCCTTGAAGACCACGCCGACCTTGCCGAACAGCTTGCGCAGCCGTCCGTTGCACTTCGGGCACGCGGTCAGCGCATCATCACTGAACGCCTGAACCACGTCGAACCGATTGTCACACTCGGTACACGCATAGGAATAGGTAGGCACGACAACCCTCCGAGACAGTAAAACTGATTGGCACTCTACCGGCCCAAGTGCCAAAACCGCTATGTGGCCCCGGTCATTCCCGATGACCCAACGGTATGAGTCCACCGCCGGGCGTCAGGGCGTGCGTCACGGGGACATCGTGCGATTCGGCGGGGATGGTGTCGAGCAGCTCGTCGTCACGCACTACCGCGACCAGTGCGGCCGTCGGGTCGGCAAGGTGTAGCGCCCGGTCATAGAAACCCGCGCCACGGCCCAGTCTGGTGCCGTCGCGGGCAACGGCGAGCGCGGGGACCACCACCAGGTCGGCCTGCGCGATCGTCTCGGGGGCGAGCCAGGGCGGTGCCGGTTCGCGGAGGCCGAACGGCGCAGGCACCAGCGCGTCGCGGTGGTACACGGCCCACTGCATCGGCTGCCCGGCACGGGCGATCGGCAGCAGGATGCGCAGGCCGGGCAGACCGTCGAGCAGTGGTACCGCATCGGCAGCGGCACCCGGTTCCGAACCGACCGGGATATAAGCGGCGATGGTCTCGACATCCGCGGTCAACTGCGCCATGTGCGTTTGCAGTGACCGTGTTTCGCGCTCACGGACCGCGGCAGGCAGTGCGCGGCGAGCCGCCGAGATCTGTCGTCGCAAGTCCGGTTTCGTCAGGATTGCCACCTTTGCGCCGACACCCTTCGCCTGAACCCCCGATGGGGATTAATGTGTCAACGATGACACAGGCAGAGGTACCGATTCCGCGGACGGCCGTCGTCCCGGCGGCTGGTCTGGGGACCCGTTTTCTTCCCGCCACGAAGACCGTCCCCAAGGAACTGTTGCCGGTGGTGGACACCCCGGGTATCGAGTTGGTGGCCGCCGAGGCCGCCGAGGCCGGCGGTGAGCGACTGATCATCGTGACCTCCGAAGGCAAAGACGGTGTCGTCGCGCACTTCGTCGAGGACCTCATCCTGGAGGGCACGCTGGAGGCCCGCGGCAAGCACGTGATGTTGGAGAAGGTGCGCCGCGCACCGGCACTGATCAAGGTCGAGGCCGTCGTGCAGGCCGAGCCGTTGGGCCTCGGCCACGCCGTCGGTTGTGTCGAGGAGGTGCTGCTGCCCGACGAGGACGCCATCGCGGTGCTGCTGCCCGATGACCTGGTGTTGCCGACCGGTGTGCTGGAGACCATGTCGAAGGTCCGCGCCAAGCGCGGCGGCTCGGTGCTGTGCGCCATCGAGGTGCCCGGCGACGAGATCAGCGCCTACGGCGTCTTCGATGTCGAGGTGGTACCCGATGCGGCGAACCCCAATGTGCTCAAGGTCAAGGGGATGGTCGAGAAGCCCAAGGCCGAGGACGCGCCCTCGCCCTATGCCGCGGCGGGCCGCTACGTGTTGGACCGCGCCATCTTCGATGCGTTGCGGCGCGTCGACCGCGGCGTCGGCGGGGAGATACAGCTCACCGATGCCATCCAGTTGTTGATCGACGAGGGGCATCCGGTGCACGTGGTGGTGCACCGCGGCTCCCGACACGACTTGGGAAATCCCGGCGGGTACCTCAAGGCTGCGGTTGACTTTGCGCTAGAACGCGACGACTACGGACCGGAGCTGCGGCGCTGGTTGGTCGAGCGATTGGGCCTGGCCGGAAACTGACGACGCAAGGCGGGTCTTCGAAGAGGAGAAAGGCATGCAGTGCGTTCGGTTGAGGAGCAGCAGGCTCGAGTAGCGGCCGCTGCGGTGGCTCCGCGGCCGGTGCGCGTCGCCATCGCCGAATCCCAGGGGCTGATGTGTGCCGAGGAGGTCGTCACCGAACGACCCCTTCCGGGGTTCGACCAGGCCGCCATCGACGGCTACGCCGTGCGCAGTGTCGATGTGCTGTCGGTCGGCGGTACCGATGACGACGGCCTGAACCGTGAGGTCAGTCTTCCGGTGGTCGGCGAGATCGAGGCGGGTGCGCGGACCCCGAGTCGGCTGCAGCCGCGCCAGGCTGCGCGGGTGCAGACCGGTGCGCCGATGCCGACGCTGGCCGATGCGGTGTTGCCGCTGCGCTGGACCGACGGCGGGCAGTCCCGGGTGCGGGTGCTGCGCGGTGTCCGCTCCGGGGCGTATGTGCGGCGCACCGGTGATGATGTGCAGCCCGGCGATGTCGCGGTGCGGGCGGGCACCATCATCGGCCCGGCCCAGGTGGGTCTGCTGGCCGCCGTCGGACGCGACAAGGTGATGGTCCATCCGCGGCCCCGGATGACGGTGCTGTCGGTCGGCGGTGAGCTGGTCGACGTATCGCGCACGCCGGGCAACGGCCAGGTCTACGACGTGAACTCCTATGCGCTGGCCGCGGCCGGCCGCGATGCCGGCGCCGAGGTGAACCGGGTCGGCATCGTCGACACCGATCCGGCGGCCCTGCGTGAGGTGGTCGAGGGGCAGATCAGCCGATCCGAGGTGGTCGTGATCGCCGGCGCGGTCGGGGGAGCGGCGGCCGAATCGGTGCGGGCGGTGCTCGCCGAACTGGGCGAGATGGAGGTCGCACGCATCGCGATGCATCCCGGTTCGGTCCAGGGTTTCGGGCAGCTGGGTCGCGACGGGGTGCCGGTGTTCCTGCTGCCGGCCAATCCGGTGAGCGCGCTGGTGGTCTTCGAGGTGATGGTGCGCCCGCTGATCCGGATGTCGCTGGGCAAGCGGCAGCCGCTGCGTCGGGTGATCCAGGCGCGGACATTGGCGCCGATATCTTCGGTCGCCGGGCGCAAGGGTTATCTGCGCGGCCAGCTGATGCGCGATCAGGACACCGGCGAGTATCTGGTGCAGGCCCTCGGCGGCGCGCCCGGCGCGTCGTCACATCTGCTGGCCACCCTGGCCGAGGCGAACTGTCTGGTGATCGTGCCCAGTGAGGCCGAGCAGATTCGTACCGGCGAGGTCGTCGACGTCGCCTTCCTGGCGCAACGCGGGTAAGCGCGTGAATCGCTGGCGCACCAGCCCCGCTCATCCTGGCTGGCCGGTGCCGGTGGGTCCGCTGCGTGTGCCTGCCGGGGTGGTGACACTGCGGCCGGTGCGATTGCGCGACGGCGCCCAATGGAGCCGATTGCGGTTGGCCGAGCGTGCCCATCTCGAGCCGTGGGAGCCCAGCTCGGAGGTGAGTTGGGAAGCGCGCCATACCATTTCGTCGTGGCCCGCGGTGTGTTCGGGTCTGCGCGGTGAGGCCCGGAGGGGTCGGATGTTGCCGTTCGTCATCGAGTTGGACGGTCAGTTCGCCGGGCAGCTCACGATCGGAAACGTCACGCACGGCGCGTTGCGCTCGGCATGGATCGGTTACTGGGTGACCAAACAGTCCAATGGCGCGGGTGTGGCGACCGCGGCGCTGGCGCTCGGCCTGGACCATGCATTCGGGCCGGTCATGTTGCACCGGGTGGAGGCCACCGTGCGGCCGGAGAACGCGGCCAGCCGGGCGGTGCTGGCGAAGGCGGGATTCCGCGAGGAGGGGCTGCTCAAGCGCTACCTCGACGTGGACGGTGCGTGGCGCGATCACCTGCTGGTGGCGCTGACCATCGAAGAGGTCCAGGGTTCGGTGGCCGCAACCCTGGTGCGCGCCGGCCGGGCCAGCTGGACCTGACCGGTAAAACGCGCGCAACTGGGGGTCGTGGAGCTCCCGCTGCGCCGAGAATTCGCGACTCGGAGACGACAATTGTTACTGATGTGACTTAAGTGACTAATGGTGCTTGTATCTGGTGAATTACAGGTGTGTAATTGACCTCGGCGCGCCGCACATGGATGCGCAGGTCACCGACCTAGCCTGATGGGGAAAGGAGCAGGCGACATGCCAAGCATCCCCCAATCTCTGTTGTGGATCTCCCTCGTCGTTCTCTGGCTTTTCGTGCTGGTGCCGATGTTGGTGAGCAAACGCGACAATGTCCGGCGCACCAGTGACGTCGCCCTGGCGACTCGGGTGCTCAACTCGGGACGCAATGCGCGCCTGCGCAGGCCGCGAGCCAGCGCCGGGCACCACAGCGACCCGGACTGGAAACCCGCCGCCGACGATGAGTTCGACGCCGACCTGGAGGCCGAGCTCGACGAGCAGACCGGACAGCGCAAGCGCGCCGTCGTGCTCGCCGCGGCCGCCGAGGAGCCCGCCGAATCGCCGTATCTGGATGTCGACGTCGTCGACGAGGACTCCGGTGCGCTGCCCATGGGCTCCCTGCGTGTCGAGGATCCCGAGGCGCCGGTGACCGAGGAACTGACCCTCGACTTCGACGGCGCCGAGGCAAAGGCCGAACCGACCGTCGAGCGCGCCACCGAGGAAGCTGCCGAGGAATCGGCGTCCGAGGACCCCGGTGCCGACGACTACGAGTACGTCGAGGACACCGCGGGCCTTGAGGTCGAGGACGACGATGTCGCCGGCGACCCGGAGCTGGCCGAATCGATGGCCAGCGCCCGCCGCAACCGCTACGAATCCAAGACGGCGCAGGCCGTCAGCGCCCGCAAGTACACCTTCCGCAAGCGGATGCTGCTGGGCATGTCGGTGACGCTGATGATCTCGACGGTGCTGGCCCTGGTGGCCTCACCCAGCCTGTGGTGGCTGGCCGGCGTGGCCGGTGCGGTCACCGTGCTGTACCTGGCATACCTGCGGCGTCAGACGCGTATCGAGGAGCAGCTGCGCCGCCGCCGCGCCCAGCGGATGATGCGGTCCCGCCTGGGTGTCGAGAACACCGAGGACGGCGAATTCGACGTGGTGCCCGCACGCCTGCGCCGCCCCGGGGCGGCCGTGCTGGACATCGATGACGAGGATCCGATCTTCGAGCATCTGGACTACGCATCGTTCGCGCGGCATTACGATCTGCCGCGCGCGGCCGGTCAGTAGCAGCCGGTTTCGGTTGCCGAGGGTCTTCCTGGTAGCCTCCTAACCGGTCAAGGGGCTATAGCGCAGTTGGTAGCGCGTCTCGTTCGCATCGAGAAGGTCAGGGGTTCGATTCCCCTTAGCTCCACTTCAAGTCAGCTCCACTCCAGATGACGTTGTCCGGTGAGCGCATCCCTCACCGGCTCTATCCCGATCCGGGCCTGTCGATCAGAGACTCTTCCGCAAAGCCGCCGCAGCCGGAATGTGTGCCGCGATGGCGGGCAGATCGGCGTAGGTGGCGATACCCGGCCGGGCCGCACACACCGCCGGAATCGCATTGATCAACGGACCCGCGGTGATCCGCAGGCCGATGCTGCGCATCCGCTGCGGGGTGAGATCGGCGAGATCGGCGTCGGTGGGCATCAGATCGACCCGAACGTGCACGTTCGGGTCGCCGACCACCTCGATGCGGTATCCGTGCTCGACGGTCCACGGCGGGTCGAGTGCTTCGGTGGCGACCCAGCGCTGTGTAACCGTGAGGACCTCGCGACCGTCGACCACGCCGAACCACCGAACGTCCATGGCGCCGACGTGGCCCTTGGGCAGGGACACCCCGTCGGCGACCACGTCCTCGGTCGTGTGGGCGAAATCGACTGTGCAGTCGATGCTGTCGAGCTCGACGTTCGTGAGGCGCGCGAGGACGTCGACCGCCTCGGCGAACACGGCGGTGCCGCGGCGCACATCCTCGACGTGGCCCGGATCGTCCTTGGGTCGACCCCAGCCCACCGCTTGGAAGTTGGCATCACCGATGAACTGGGCGACGTTGACCGACTCGGTCATCGACACCCGCCGCACGTCGGTCGACACCCCGCTGGAGATGGCGGCCACCAGCTGTGCGAAACCGGGATTCATGCCGCTGCCGAACAGCGTCGCTCCGCCGGCCCGGCCCGCGGCTTCGATATCGGCGCGCTCGTCGTCGCCGAGGTTGCGGCCGGTGAGGAACTCCGCGCTGGTGACGATGTTGACACCGGCGCGCAGGATCCGCTGTACCTCCGCGGGATTGAAGTGCAGCGGGTTGTAGACGATGCAGTCCGGCCGCGCATCGAGCAGCGCGTCGACGTCATCGGTGGCCCGGACACCGATGACGTCGACGAGGCCGCACAACTGCCCCACATCCACCCGGACCTTCTCGGGGGAGTGGGCGAAGGCGCCCACCAGCTGCAGATCGGGTCGGGCGAGAACCGCGCGCACCGCTTCGGCGGCGACGTTGCCGGTTGTCCATTGCACGACGCGCAGAACGGCTTTGGCGTGTGGCATCGTCCTAGGCCCTCCTCAAGATCCGGTGCTGTTAGAGCTTGAACCGGCCGGCGAAGCCACGCAGCGGGAGGTCGGCGCTGGTGATGATGCCGGGTTCGGCCGCGACCACGGACTTGATGGAGTGCAGCGCCGGCATGCCGGTGACCGTCATGCCGATGGAGGCGAAGTTGTCCGGGTTGGACAGGTCGACACCGGGCTTGGGGAAGATCATGTGCTTGTTGTAGATGTTCGGGTCGCCCTTGATCTGAGTGATGTAGCAGCCCTTGATATCCCAGCTGGGGTCGGTGTGCGGGGTCATCTGCCATTCCAGGTGGGTCTCGACCCGCGGCACGCCGTCGACCGTGCCGACGTACTTGATGTAACTGCCGCCGAGGGAGCCCTTGGGTAGCTGGTACCAGCCCAGGTCGACGTCCTTGGTGCACGCGCCCAGCTCGTATTCGAACTTCACCTCGTCGAGCTGAAGTCCGAAACAGTCGGCCATCATGTACACCGAGTCGGCGAACACCTCGGTGTACTTGCGCAGCTTGTCCGGGATCGAGGGATCGTCGACCGGTTGCCCATAGCCGACCTCGATCCAGGTGTCCTTCGAGTGATGGCACGACACGTCGACGGACTCGATGGTGGTGACGTTCTCGATCTCGGCGACGTCGGCCGAGCACACCACGCCGAGAATCTGGTTCACGCCAGGATTCATGCCGGTGCCATAGAACGTCGCACCGCCCTTCTCGCAGGCCTCCTGGAGCAGCTGGCTGACGGGCTTACCGGAGTGGTGCGGGTGATTGGTGTCGCGGTGGAACCCGGTGATCCAGTCGGCGGTGGTGACGATGTTGATCCCCGCCTCAAGGACTTTGACGTACAGATCCTCATCGGGGAACACGCCGTGGAAGGTCAGCACATCGGGCTTGGCGGCGATGATCTCCTCGACGGTGCCGGTGGCGATCACGCCGTTGGGCGCAATCCCGGCCAGCTCACCGGCATCCTTGCCGATCTTGTCCGGCGAATAGCAGTGCACACCGATGAGTTCGAGATCCGGCTGATCGGCGATCCGCTTGATCATCTCGGAGCCGACGTTGCCGGTCGCGACCTGGAAAACCTTGATTGCCATCGAAAACCTTTCTGGGTCAGTTCGTTCGGTCAGTGGGTGGCTCGGGCAGCCAGGTCGGCGGCACTGCCACCCTTGCCATCCGGGTAGAACTTCAGCGCCCAGTTACGGATCGCGGTGAATCCTTCGAGTTCTGAACTGGCCAGCGCGGGCGGATCGGAATAGCGCTGATGGGACCAGATGTGGATGTCCTGGCGGAACTGTCGGATGACTTCGGCGCCGAACTCCTCGGCCTTCACACGGGCACGCTCCGGGTTGCGAACCTGCGCTTTCGGTCGTCCGATGTAGACCATGAACCGGATGTCGGAGGTGCGCTCGTCGACCGGGGTGATGGCCGAGATGGTGCGGTTGTCGATCATTCCCCAACTCTTGGTCACCGCGATGCCCAGGCCACCGTTGATCGCCTCGACGCCGCTGTTGATGTCCTCGATCCGCTGCCCGTCATCACCCTCGAAGGTGATGGTGAAATCGACGTAGGACACCGGGTCGTCGAAGTCGTGTCGGGTGAAGATGGGATTGATGGGCGTGCCGTGTACGTACTTGAAATGGGCGAAATCCACGCCGTTTTCCAACACGTACTGCGGATGCATCTCGCGGCCCGGCTCGAATAGTCGCTGCTGCGGGTAGTAGTCGGCTTCGCTGCTGTCATCACCGAAACTGGCGAACACGTCGGGGGCGTCGAAGAACGGTTCGCGGTCCTCGATGTCGTGCCAGATGTAGATCGATGCGTTGCGCTCGGTCACCGGGTAGGTCTTGATGCGACGCCCGCGGTTCGGCCGGTTCTCGTAGGGGATGCAGACGTTGCGGCCCTGCTGATTCCACTGCCATCCGTGAAAGGGACATTGCAGCACTTCACCGTGAACCGTGCCGCCGTATCCGAGGTGCGCGCCCAGATGCTCGCAGTAGGCGTCCATCACGGTGACCTGACCCGACTCGGAGCGCCAGGCGATCAACTCCTGATCGAAGTACTTCATGGCGTGGACATCGCCGACGCCCACCTCGTCGGACCAGGCGACCTGGAACCAGCCGGTGGGCTTCATGGAAAGGGGCGGCTTGGCCATGCTGGGAAGCATAGAATAATCAATGAAAGTTGCATAGTGCCCTTTATGATTTTCGGTGATAGGCGATATCCTCGGGTGATGACCGATACGGCCGAGGCCTCGATACCGGCGCGACGCCCGAATCGGCGTGGCCAGGCGACGCGGGAAAACATGTTGGAGGCCGCGTTGAAGGCGCTGGCCTCGGGTGACCCCGCATCGGTATCGGCCAACCGGATAGCCAAGGACATCGGCGCGACGTGGGGCGCCGTGCAGTACCAATTCGGCGACGCCGACGGCTTCTGGGCGGCCGTGCTGCATCGCACGGCACAACGCCGAGCCGATGTGTTCGCATCGTTCGGCGCGGACCCGGTGTTGAGCAACCGCGTCGCCAACATCATCGACACGCTCTTCGCGGGTCTGGACGCACCGGATTCGCGGGCCATCGAGAACTTGCGCGCGGCGTTGCCGCGCGACCATGCCGAGCTGGAGCGGCTGTATCCGAGGACCGCGGCCGAGCTGTACTCATGGGGCCAGTCGTGGCTGGAGATCTGCCGCAACGCATTTGAAGACCTCGGTGCCGACCCGGAACGCGTGCGCGAGGTCGCCACGCTGATCCCGGGAGCGATGCGCGGTCTGGTCTCGGAACGCCAGCTCGGTTCCTACTCCGACCTGGATCTTGCGCGGCGCGGGCTGACCAACGCCCTGGTGGCCTACCTGGAAGCTGAAGGCTGAGGGGCCCTAACCCATTCCCAGGATCGCGCGCAGCGACGCGTCGGGCTCCATCGCCGAGAGGACGCTGTAAGCGGTGACCAGCAGTCCGGCCGCCGCATTCAGAGAGGTCAGGCTCAGCAGCGCCGTATACATCCGCACGGCGCGCCGGTCGCGGCCACGTGCGGTGGTGCGCCGGAGCCACGACGTCACCGCACCCGCCGCGGACAGTGCCGCCAGCGCTGCGGTGCCCACCGCCAGCACCCAGTGATACCGACTCACCTGCTCCAGCAGTTCGGTCACTGGGGGACTGTCGGCCAGCGCGTCGGCGGGCAGCGCGCCCGGCGGTATCCACGGCAACAGCGCGACCAGCGGGACGGCAGTGGCCTGGATATTGATGGTCAGTAGCCAGCCGGCCAGGATGGCCAGCGTTCCTGCGATATTGGCGGCGAACCCGTAGGACGCGGTGCCTCGGCCCGACCCGCTCAGGTAGCGCGTCCACCATGCGCCAGCCAGGATCGCGAAGGACATCACCAGCGCGATGCTGATCCCGATCTTGATGGCGTGCCACTGGAACCAATAGTCGGAAAGCCGAGCCAGCTCCGGTGGGAGGGTGGCCGTGGATGAACTGAGAAACCGTGTCAGTGCCGAGGTCACCGCGTCGGGCATCCCGTCGACATCCGCATACTCGGGAAACGACCGGTGCAACAGTACGGCGGGTCCTCGGACGAATGCGGCCACCAGGAGCGCGCCGGTCCCTGCGCTCAGCGCAACGGTCCACCGGGAACGCCACGCCGATCGAGCGGAGAGTGTGAGCACGCGGGCAACTCTGCTGTGCGGCCGACGGATCCACCAGGGGGAAATCCCCCGTAAAGGCTGCCGGAACCCAGCGCTCAGTCGCGCTGCTCCCGGCGCAGCCGCTTCTGCTGATACATCCGCTCATCGGCGAGCTTGAGCAGATCGGTCGGCCCCGTCGCGATACCTGCGCTGAAAGACACCGGCTCTCCGGCCACCGACCATCGACTGCGGATCCTATCGATCACCCGCTGGGCCTCGTCCTCATCGGCGCCGACGAGGATGGCCAGGAATTCATCGCCACCGATCCGAAAACCGATGTCGCCGAGACGGATCGATGCGCGCAGGGTATCCGCGAATCGCACCAGCACCTCGTCGCCGGCGTGGTGGCCGTGGGCGTCGTTGTAGCGCTTGAAGCCGTCGAGATCGATCAGTAACACCGCTGAATCAGCGCTGTGGGCGGCCAATTGCGGCGCCAGCGTGGTGCGGTCGAGCAAGCCGGTCAGGGCGTCGGTCTGGGCGATCACGCGCAGTTGTCTGCTCTGCTGGTCGAGGCGCGCGATCAGCCACGCCGGCACTTCGGCGATGAGCACCCACATCACGGCCGCGGCGGCGACCCTCGGGATCGCGGCGGGAAGGGTGTGTTCGCCACCGACGATGAACGCGAGCACACCGAGGGGCAACAGGAACAACGATCGCCGGGGCGGGTTGGTCAGCCCCGCATAGGCGAAGATGATGGTGATGGCGCCGGGGAGTTCGCGCGTGGCGGCCGGGGCGAGCAGGCCGGCCACCGTCGTCGTGACCAACGCCGCGATCGGCCAGCCGAGGAGCAACGCACCGCGACGTCCGCAGCCGAGTAGGTGACCGATGACGAGGGCCGCGACGGCGAGGACAGCCGCCGCGGCCAGCATGACGTAGAGCCGACGCAAACCCGAGGAGCCCGTCCCCTGGGACGTCGCGACCCCGGCATAGAGCGCGAGCATGGCCAGATAGGCCGCCGCTCCCCACTGATGCCAGCGTCCGGCGGTCGGCAGCAGGTCCACCCGCGACGGCATGTCGACAGGATAGGCCGATACCGTCGAGCGGCGGAGGCGTCGCACACGCTGTTGGTCTACACCGCCGCGCCCGGCAGTCCGAGTTAGGAGAAACTGCAACTGCTGTCGGTGCTGGCAACCGGTTGACCACCCGGACGCGACCGGATCGCTCTACAGTCAGCCGATGAGCGCTTGGCTGGTCGAGCATGTTCCCGCCGGTGCACTGCTGGTCGCCCTGGTGGTGGTGATCGCCGGTGGGGCTGTGCTGCTGCAGATGCTGGTGCGCCGTCGGTTACCGGGATTGCAGGGCGACGACCACAATGACGTCGTCAGATTCACCTACGGGGTGATCGGTTTCGTCTACGCCTTCTTCATCGGGTTCGTCGTCTCATCCATGTGGGGGCATATCAACACCGCGGACGCCAATGTCAGGGCAGAGGGTGCGGAGGCGGTGCAATTGGCCAGGGACACCACGGCTTTCGCCGGCGTGGATGCCCACCGGCTGCGCGGTGTCCTGCTCGACTACGGGCAGGCGGCACTGCGGGAGTGGCCCGGCGGGAACGCGACCACCACGCCGGAGGCCGACCGGGCACTGGAGGCGGTGTACCGGGCGTACGGTGAGCTCCAACCGGGCACCGATGCCCAGCGCAGCCGGCTGACCACATCGCTGACCAACCTGGACAAGATGAGCCAGGCCCGCACGGTGCGGCTGCTGCAGGCGCGCGATGACGACGGGGCGCCGTGGCCGCTGTGGGGCGTCATCTTCTTGACCAGCACGCTGGTGTTGGGCACCGCCATCATCTACGGCGTCGAGCGGTCCTCGATGCACTACCCGATGGTGGCGATCGTCGGTGTGCTGGTGGCGACCAACCTGTTCCTGGTGATGCAGCTGTCCCACCCGTTCATCGGGGACGCGGCGACCTCCGCCGACCCGCTGCGCGAGTTCGTCACCGTGCTCCAACAGCCGCGCGGCTAGGCCGCCGCACCGTCGCGGCACGGCCGAATACGGGCTCAGCTGGCGGCAGGCTCCCGCAGCGCCCACAGGTCGTTGGACAACAGCCGGCGCAATCTGTCGATGACGGCGGCGACCTCATCGTCGGTGCCGACGAACCCGGCGTAGAAGCCCATGCCGAACATCAACACCAGCAACATCGCGATGAGTGCATTGCCATCGGTTTCATCGGCCAACTCACCATTTGCGATCGCGTCGCTGACGGCATCGGCCAAAAAGGTGCGGATTCCGTCGCGCGGGGCATATTGGTCGTTCTTCAGCTCGGGGTGGCGATGGGCCTCCAGCATCGAGGTGACAAGGAAAGCTGCGGCGGAGTCGGTCTCGCGGTGCGCGGCCAGCATGCCGCTCATCAACGCGGTCAGTTTGTCCAGCAGGGTGCTCTGGCCGGCCGCTGCGGCGATCCCGGCCTCGATAAGTCCGGTGTGGGTCGTATCCAGCACGTTTTGGTACAGATCGCGCTTGTTGGAGAAGTAGTGATTGATTGCTGGGCGGGTCAGGTCGGCGCGCTCGGCAATCTCCTGGAATGTCGACGCATCGTAGCCAAGTTCGCTGAAAACCTGGCGAGCCGCGAAGATGATTCGTTCGCGGGTTTCCGCTCCGTTAGCTGCTCGTGGGCGCCCCCGAGTGCGGCGCAGCGCTTGTGTCATACGCGGAGTTTGCCACAAATTACTGACTGGTGCGTAGAAAACATATTCAGCCGGTACCTACCCACATCTATAGCAAACCTGATCTTGACCGCTGTTGCCGACCCCGATGACCGCGCCGTAGCCTCGTGAGGTGTCCGGAGTGACCGCTGACCGTGCCGACGAACTGGCTGCGCTTGAGTTCTTCGCCGGGTGCGCGGCCGACTCGCTGCGCCCCCTGGCGGCCCAGCTGCAGCCGCTGGTCGCCGACCCGGGACAGGTCCTCATGCGGCAGGGTGAGACGGCGCTGACCTTCCTGCTGATCGCCACCGGACAGGCCGAGGTGACCCATGTCGGTGACGGCGGTGAGACGGTCACCGTCACCATCGATCCCGGCGTCGTGATCGGTGAGATCGCCTTGCTGCGGCACACCCGGCGCAGCGCGACCGTGGTGGCCGCCACGTCGTTGACCGGATGGGTCGGCGGCCCCGAAGCCTTTGCCGCCCTAGTCGAACTGCCGGGCGTGATGCCTCGCCTGGTGCGCACCGCCCGCCAGCGGCTGGCGGCCTATCTGACGCCGATCGAGATCGCGTTGCGTGACCACCTCGTCCTGCATCTGCGCCCGGTGCTACCCGGTGACAACGTGCGCACGATCGACGGACCCATCGAGTTCTCCGCCGAGACGCTGTATCGGCGGTTCCAGAGCACCCGGGTCCCGACGCCCTCGCTGATGGCCTACCTGTTCGAGGTGGACTACGTCGATCACTTCGTCTGGGTGATGACGGCGGGACCGGACGGTCCGGTGGTCGCCGACGCCCGGTTCGTCCGCGAAGGCCACGGCGTGAGCACCGCCGAGGTGGCGTTCATCGTCGCCGACATCTACCAGGGCCACGGCATCGGCACATTCCTCATGGACGCTTTGGCCGTCGCCGCGCATGTCGGGGGCGTCACCCGCTTCTCGGCGCGGGTGCTGACCGACAACTACGCGATGCGCGCCATCCTGGATCGTGCCGGTGCACACTGGGTGCGCGATGATCTGAACGTGGTGGTCACCGAGATCGACGTCCCGCCGGCCGAAGCGCTGTCGTTGCGTCCGGAAATCTACGACGAGATCGCCGGCCTGGCCCGGCGGGTGATGGGATCGGTGGGCTGATGTCGCACCCAGCGCGAAGTGCCGGCCGGCCGCCGCTGAACAAGGACACCACGCTGTGCATCTCGCTGGCCGCGCGGCCGAGCAACATCGGCACGCGGTTCCACAACTATCTGTACGAGGAACTGGGCCTGGATTTCCTCTACAAGGCGTTCACCACCACCGATATCGCCGGCGCCATCGGCGGGGTGCGGGCCCTGGGCATCCGCGGCTGCTCGGTCTCGATGCCGTTCAAAACCGACGTGATGGCGCTGGTCGACGATATCGAGCCGTCCGCGCGGGTGATCGAATCGGTCAACACCATCGTCAACGATGACGGTTACCTCACCGCATCCAACACCGATTACCTTGCGGTACAACAACTCATCGCCGAGCATCAGCTCAATCCCGACGACGCGGTCGTGCTGCGCGGCAGCGGTGGGATGGCCAACGCGGTCGCCGCCGCCTTCGTCGGAGCCGGATTCACCCACGGGGTGGTCGTCGCCAGGAACCCCGGCACCGGTCGCGCACTGGCCGACCGGATCGGTTGGGAGCACGCCACTTCCCCGGAGGATCTGCGGGCACCGATCCTGGTCAATGTCACCCCGATCGGGATGGCCGGCGGTCCCGAGGAGTCGGCCATGTCATTCGACGAGGACGCGATCGGCGCCGCGGCGACCGTGTTCGACGTGGTGGCGCTGCCCTCGGAGACACCGTTGATCACCGCCGCCCGCGGGGCGGGCGTCCCGGTGATCACCGGGGCGGAGGTCATCGCGCTGCAGGCGGCCGAACAGTTCGAGCGCTACACCGGGGTACGGCCGAGCCCGGCGCAGATCGCGGCGGCCTCGGCGATGTCGCGGGCGTGATCAGCTGGGCGTGATGGTCGTCTGCTCGTCGATGGCGGCGGTGGCGTCCATCAGCGGGCCCA
This sequence comes from Arthrobacter sp. SLBN-53, assembly GCF_006715585.1. Lineage (NCBI taxonomy): Bacteria > Bacillati > Actinomycetota > Actinomycetes > Micrococcales > Micrococcaceae > Arthrobacter > Arthrobacter sp. SLBN-53. Next base: position 1,746,608 of record NZ_VFNN01000001.1, on the reverse strand, counting down.
TCTGCTCCTCGGTGCCCTCGGCGTTGATCTGCAGGACGAACAATCCGTCGTCGGCCGGGATGACCGTCGTCTTCTGCGCGACCAGCAGGGTCTTGCCGTCCTTGACGTAGGTTCCGCCGACCTGCACGGCGTCGAAACCACCGAGCTTGCCGGGTTGCCCGTCATTGCCGCCGTTGTACTCGGGGAGATTCTTCAGCTCGTTGGGCGCGTACTCCAGGATCTTGGCGCCCTCGACATCACCGGTCAGCTTGGACAGGATCGCGGTGATCGTCGGTGGAGGCGGCGGCATGCTCGGATCGGCGTAGACGAGCTGGCCCCATGCCCATTCCGGGGTGGCCGGACCGGCGTCGACCCAGCCCTGCGGCGCCGGCAGGTTCACCGACGGCGACCCGGGCGTGCCACGTTTGACCTGCGCCTCGCTGATGCCGTTCTGCTGGATGTACTGCGCGATGGTCAGATTCTCGCCGGCGGCGGCAGGCGCGTCGGTGTCGGTTCCCGGTGCGGCGGCGGCCGAGGTGGAGGTGGAGGTCTCCTCGGCACTGGAGCTCGTATCGGTCTTGGTGTCGGATCCGCAGCCGGCCAGGGCGAGGCTGAGCACCGCAACCGCGACGGCCGCGCCCCGGGCTGTGGTCTGCTTGTTCATCGGTTCTCCTGTCCGTCGAATCTCGGATCGGACGTTACAGGGCGGGACGGAAACCGACGGCATGTCGGGAAACGCGTTTCGCGATCCACACCCGGGCGTCGGTGTGGTAACACAGGCGATGTGCGTGGCTACGTGATGGGCCTTGGCGCGGTGCTGGTGATCAGCGGCTGCGCCGCCCCCGCGCCCGCCCCGCCGACCGAGCAGACGGACGGTTCGGGTGCGCCGACCGTGGAGGTGGTGAATCCCGCTGCGGTGCAGCGTGTTCAGGCCGATCTTCCATCTGGATACGAGGTCACCCCGCTCGACGGCAATGCCGCGCCGGCCGGCTTCTGGGGCATCACGGCGGGTTGGGCCGCCGAACCCGAACGATGCGCGGTGTTGGCCGACCCGGGCGCGGGTGCGCCGACGCACGGCTGGTCGGCCTCCGGGCCCGGGGGCATCATTCACGCCGTGGTGGCCGGCCCCGGACCCGTCGCCGCCATCCCGTCCGGCTGTGAGGTCTGGACGTTGCGGGGCGGTCGCACCACCGCGACGGTCACCGCGACCGCCGCCCCGGACATCCCCGGCACACCCACCGCGGCCATGTCCACCGTGGCCACCACCGTGGTGGAGGGTGGCACCGAAACCCGTTCCCACGCCGATACCGCGATCGCCTACCCGAGTGCCGGCTACGTCGTCACCATCACCGTCGTCACCGATCCCGGCTCGGCGCTGCCGGAGCTCGGGCCGGACGTCGCGGGTCGGCTGTTGATCTCGGCGACCCACGAGATCACCGGGAGTGCGCAGGCGGCCGGGTAGATTGGCGGCGATGCTGACGTCACGGGCGCTGGCCCTGGTTACCTGTGCTGCCGCCTTGACGGCGTGCTCCTCCGCCGACTCGCCGAAAGCCGATATCGCCGGGGTCTTCGCCGTGAAATCGGTCTTCGACTCGGGCTTTCAGGTCACCACCACGGGCCCGACCGGTATCGACCCGAAGATGCTGGCACCGCAGAACGTGCCCGCCGGGGTCACGATCGAACCGGCGGCCTGCGCGAAATTCGCTTCAGGCCTGGCCATTCCCGAAGGCGCGCAGGGCAATATGGCCGCCACCACCGCAGAGGGTAAGGGCAACCGGTTCATCGCCATCGCGGTGCAGACCTCCGAGCCGGTGCCCCCCAACGACCCGGGCCCCGACTGTCAGAAGGTCGCGTTCGGCGGGCCGGGTGTGCGCGGCCTGGTGGAGGTCGTGGAGTCCCCGCAGATCGAGGGTGCCCGCGTGCTCGGCACCCATCGCGTCGTGCAGACCACCGTCGACGGCAAGCCCCGTAGCGGCGAACTGTTCAATTACGTCGCGAACTTCGACAGCTTCATGGTCATCGTGACCGCCAATCCGCTCGTGGTGCCGAACACCCCGGTGGTCCCGGTGGACACCGAGAAGGCCCGCGAGATGCTCACCGCGGCGGTCGAGGACGTCCGGGCCGGGCGGGCTTAGCGGACGTCGCGCACCCGGAACTGGATGCTGATCCGCGGTCCGGTCGGCCGGGCCGTCTTGGGCACCGCGTGCTCCCAGGTCCGCTGCGCCGAGCCGCCCATCACCAGCAGGTCGCCGTGGGCCTGGGGCAACCGCAGGCTTCGACCGCCACCGCGCGGGCGCATCGCGAACACCCGGCGCGCACCGAGGCTGACGATGGCCACCATGGTGTCCTCGGTGCTGCTGCGCCCGACGGTGTCGCCGTGCCAGGCCACGCTGTCGGTGCCGTCGCGATACAGGCACAGGCCCGCGCTGGTGAACGGTTCGCCGAGTTCGCCCGCGTAGATGTCGTTGAGCCGGACCCGCAACCGGGCGATGGCCGGATGTGGGGCGGGGGCGGCGGTCAGATCGTGAAAGCTGACCAGACGCGGCACGTCGAGCACCCGCTCGTACATCTGTCGGCGCTCGGCGCGCCACGGGATGGCGGTCAGCAGCTCGTCGAACAGCGTCTTGTCATCGTCCAACCAGCCGTTGAGCCAGCCCGCACGCACGTCGATCCAGGCGCCCGCACCCAGGCTCCGACGTTCCGAATGGTCGAAGAGCGACCCCTGGACGGCCAGTGACACGAACCAAGACTATCGCACAGACGTTCGATATCACAGATTGGCCGCGCCGGGCCCCTGATCTGCCAGCACGTCGTCGGGGTTGGCCAGCCGGCACGCCTTCAGGCTCAGGCATCCGCACCCGATGCACCCGGCGAGATTGTCGCGCAAACGCTGCAGATGCAGAATCCGTGCGTCGATGTCCTCGCGCCACCCGGCCGACAACCGCGCCCAGTCCTTGCTGGTGGGCACCCGGTCCTCCGGCAGGGTGGCCAGCGCGTCGCGGATGCGGGCCAGTGGAATGCCCAGACGCTGCGACATCCGGATGAAGGCCACCCGACGCAGGGTCTCGCGCCGATAGCGGCGCTGATTGCCCGATGTGCGCCGCGAGACGATGAGACCCTCGCGCTCGTAGAAGTGCAGCGCAGACACGGCCACCCCGCTGCGCAGGGCCATCTCACCGGGTGTGAGCTCAAGTGTCTCCATACACCTCAACCATAGTTGAGTTAACGTTCTGAACGTGGAAGCGATACCGCTGGGATCCAATTCGGAGGTCGGCAGGCTGCGGACGGTGATCCTGCACCGACCCGGCGCGGAGTTGCAGCGGCTCACCCCGCGCAACAACGACACGTTGTTGTTCGACGGTCTGCCCTGGGTTGCCAAGGCCCAAGAGGAACACGACGCGTTCGCGGGGTTGCTGGCCTCGCGCGGGGTCGAGGTGCTGCTGCTGGGTGATCTCCTGGCCCAGGCTCTGGCCTCCGGTGCGGCCCGGATGCATGGCATCTCCGCCGCCGTCGACCCCCGTCGACTGGGAATCCCACTGGCCCAGGAGCTTTCGGCGTATCTGCGAACGCTCGAGCCGGATGCGTTGGCGCACGTGCTGATGGCAGGCATGACCTTCGACGAACTGCCGTTCGCCTCCACCGAGTTCTCGCTGGTGCGCCGCATGCACCACGACGGCGACTTCGTCATCGACCCGCTGCCCAACCTGCTGTTCACCCGCGATTCGTCGTTCTGGATCGGACCGCGGGTGGCCATCACATCGCTGGCGCTGCCCGCGCGGGTCCGCGAGACCTCGCTGACCGACTTGATCTATGCCCACCATCCGCGGTTCCTCGGCGTGCGGCGGGCCTACGAATCTCGGTCGGCCCCGGTCGAGGGTGGTGACGTGCTGTTGCTGGCCCCCGGGGTGGTCGCCGTCGGCGTCGGCGAGCGCACCACCCCGGCCGGCGCCGAGGCCCTGGCCCGCAGCCTGTTCGACGATGATCTGGCGCACACGGTGCTGGCTGTGCCGATCGCGCAGGAACGCGCCCAGATGCATCTGGACACCGTCTGCACCATGGTCGACGCCGATGCCGTGGTCATGTACCCGAACATCGTGGACTCGTTGTCGGCGTTCACCATTCACAAGGTCGACGGTGGGGGAGTGAAGATCGACCGGGCGGCGCCGTTCGTCGAGGCCGCCGCCGACGCCATGGGCATCGGCAAGCTGCGCGTCATCGACACCGGGCTGGATCCGGTGACCGCCGAACGCGAGCAGTGGGACGACGGCAACAACACCCTGGCTGTGGCGCCCGGTGTCGTGGTGGCATACGAACGCAACACCGAGACCAACACCCGGCTCGCCGACTCCGGAATCGAAGTGTTGCCGATCGCGGCATCGGAGCTGGGCACCGGTCGCGGTGGTCCGCGCTGCATGTCGTGCCCGGCGGCGCGTGACCCGCTGTAGGGCGAGGTTTGCCGAGACCGCGCGCGGGGCAGCATGAAGGGCATGCCTACGTTGCTGTGGTTCCGGCGCGACCTGCGGTTGCGCGATCTGCCCGCCCTACTGGACGCGGCCGCCGAGGACAGCGAGGTGCTGGCTTGTTACGTGCTGGATCCGCGGCTGCACGCCAGTTCGGGCCCGCGCCGGTTGCAGTACCTCTACGACGCGTTGCGCGATGTGCACCAACAGCTCGACGGCAGGCTGCTGGTCACCGAGGGCCGGGCGCAGGAGCGAATCCCCGCGCTGGCCAAGGCGATCGAGGCCTCGGCGGTGCACGTCTCCGGTGATTTCTCGCCCTACGGGAAGCGCCGCGACGCCGCGGTGCGCGAGGCCCTCGGCGATATCCCGCTGGAGGAGAGCGGCTCGCCGTATCTGGTCTCCCCGGGGCGGGTCACCAAGGATGACGGGACCCCCTACAAGGTCTTCACCCCGTACTTTCGGGCCTGGCGCGAGCACGGCTGGCGGGCCCCGGCCAAGACCGGGCCGAAGAGTGCGACGTGGATCGACCCGAGCGATGTCGGCCGCGCCGCCAAGGCCACCGACATCCCCGACGGGGTGGCGCAGCTGGACCTGCCGGCGGGGGAGACCGCCGCGCGCAAGGCGTGGAAATCGTTCGTCGAGAACAAGATTGCCGACTACGGCGATGACCGCAACCGCCCCGATATCGAGGGCATCAGCCGGATGTCGGCGCACCTGAAATTCGGCGCCATCCATCCGCGCACCATGGCCGCCGATTTGACGTCGGGGGAGGGCCCGCAGGCCTATCTGCGGGAACTTGCGTTCCGCGACTTCTATGCCACGGTGCTGGATTCGTGGCCGCGCAGCGTCTGGTGGAACTGGAACAAGGCCTTCGACGCGATCGCGGTGGACGAGGACGCGGACGCCGAACGGCGGTTCGAGACCTGGAAGGCCGGCAAGACCGGTTTCGGAATCGTCGACGCCGGGATGCGCCAGCTCGCCGAGAGTGGGTTCATGCACAACCGGGTCCGGATGATCACCGCGTCATTCCTGGTGAAGGATCTGCACCTGCCGTGGCAGTGGGGCGCGCGCTGGTTTTTGGAGCAGCTGGTCGACGGGGACATGGCCAGCAACCAGCACGGCTGGCAGTGGGCCGCCGGCTGCGGCACCGATGCCGCTCCGTACTTCCGGGTGTTCAATCCCGACACCCAGGGCAAGAAGTTCGACCCCGACGGTTCGTATGTGCAGCGCTGGGTGCCCGAATACGGCACTCCTGACTACCCCGAGCCGATGGTCGATCACAGCGCCGAGCGCAAGGAGGCGCTGCGCCGCTACGACGCCATCCGCTGACTCCCCTTCCCGGCGAGCGTGCGTGTCTGCACCCCGACACGCCGTGTTCGCCGCGGAGAACGCGCACGCTCGCCCCGAGGCTGCCTCGGGGCTTCTCGTCTTGGTTGGGTAGCCCTTGCCGCGCTACGAAACACGATCAGGTGGAGGCGCTGACTACCCAAATCCTTCGCCCTCGTTCTCTAGTGTTCAGAGCGCTAACAAAGCTCCGCCGGAGAACATTGAGTCATGGCATTCGATCGCTGTGGGGACCGCACCTGGCGGGATGTCGAACACCGCCTGGGTCTCGATACCTAGACCGGGATTGATGTCCTCCATCCAGCTGTTGTCACCCAAGATGCTCGTGGCCTCGTACTCATTGCCGTTGATCACGAGCTTTTGGTTTGTGGCAGAGAATGATCGTGCGTCATCTCCGATGTTGGTCACCCGCAGCTTGACAATGAAGAACTCGCCCTTGGCGATCTCCGGGGCGAATGCATCCTCTATGCGCTTCTGGCCACGTTCAACACCGAGAACTCGGAACTCGAACTTCCCGTCGCGAACGGTGGAACCTGCTGCCGCAGGGGTATCTGCATCCATCAACGGTGCCGCAGCGGATGTCGATGCATCTGATGCTGAAGCCGTTGAGGCGTCCGAACGAGACGACCCGGTTTCGGAACCTTTGTCGCTGTCGCCCAAAGAACCAATCACGACTAGGCCGAAGACGGCTGCTGCGACGCCGAGACCAACTTTTCCCCCTTTGGAGAGTCCGGCTTTCGCCGGTCGTGCGACGCCCACCGGCGGTGCAGGGAACGGAGCATAGCTTTCGGTCCAGACCCTGCCGTCGAAGTAACGTTGGCGGGTCGTGTCAGAAGGATCTGGATACCAACCCGGTGTTGGCTGTGTCATTACGCCCCCCCGCTCTGCTAAGTCATCAATGCACTGCAACTTGCCATGCCTGAGATTCACAGGCGGAGTTCAGCATAACCACAGCGATCTTGAAGAAAGGCCAATGTCGCGTTGGTAAGTCATCGCGGTCACCCGCCGAGCTGACTAAGCATTGCGGACCACCTCAACGCGAGCCGCTCACCGCCAGCTGGGCAACCAGATCTGCATATGCCAGGTCGACTGCGAGATCGGCAGCCCGGTCAGGATCGGGTACAGCCAGGCGAAGTTCGTGATCACCAGCGCCACGTAGAAACTCACCGCGATCACGCCCAGCGTTCGTCGTTCGGCGTTCTGCCGTGGCTGATACAGGATGTCGCCCAGGATCAGCGCTATCAGCATCACGAAGAACGGCGCCATCGCGGTGGCGTAGAAGAAGTACATCTGGCGGTCGATGGCCAGGAACCACGGCAGGAATCCGGCGCAGTAGCCGACCAGCACCGCCGCGTACCGCCAGTCCATTCGCACGAACGTCCGCCAGCAGGCCCACAGCAGCACCGGCACCGCGATGAACCACATGGTCGGGGTGCCGACCAGCATCACGGCCTTCACACAGGACTCGGCGCCACAGCCGGGCACGTTCTGCTGATCGATGGCGTAGAGCACCGGGCGCAGCGACATCGGCCACGTCCACGGCTTGGACTCCCACGGGTGGTGATTACCCGCGGCGTTGGTCAGCCCGGAATGGAAGCGGTACACCGAGGCCGTGTAGTACCAGAGCGAGCGGATGGCATCGGGAAGGAAGCCGCCCTCGCCGATGGTGCGGCCCACCTCGTGGCGGTACACCCCGGTCTCGGAGGCGAACCAGCGGGCGTACGACGCCAGGTACACCGCAAAGGGGATGAGCACCAACGCGTACAGCGACGGCCCGACGTCGCGGCGCACCGCACCGAGCCACGGCCGCTGCACCCGGTAGGCCCGGCGCGCGGCGATGTCGAAGGCCAGTGTCAGCAACCCGAAGAAGGCGACGAAATACAGCCCCGACCATTTCGTCGCGCATGCCAGGCCCAGCAGCACACCGGCGCCGAACCGCCACCACCGCACACCCAGGCGCGGCCCCCACGGGGTATCGGTGATGCGACCCTCCAGCAGCGCGATGTGCATCCGCTCCCGGACCTGGTCGCGGTCCACGATCACCGCTCCGAACGCCGCGACCACGAACACCACCAGATACACGTCCAACAGCGCGGTGCGGGATGAGACGAAGCTGACCCCGTCGGCGATGATCAGCAGCCCGGCGATGCCGCCGACCAGCGTGGACCGGCTGATCCGCCGGACGATCCGCGCCACCAGGATGACGATGATGACGCCGCACACCGCGCCGCTGAACCGCCAGCCCAGCCCGGTGTAGCCGAAAAGCCACTCACCGATGCCCATAAGCATCTTCGACATCGGCGGGTGGACCACCAGGCCGTAACCGGGATTGTCCTCGACGCCGTTGTTGTGCAGCATCTGCCAGGCCTGCGGCGCGTAATGCTTCTCGTCGAAGATCGGGGTGCCGGCGTCGGTCGGCGAGCCCAGGTTCAGGAAGCGGGTCAGCGCGGCCAGCGCCCCGATGATCGCGGTCATCACCCAGCCCTGCAGCCGGTCGACGGGCCCGAAGTCGGGAACCGGGACGAGCGGTCCCGGACTGATCATGGGTGCGGCGCGCTCCGGTTGCACGGTGTCAGGAGCGGTCATCACCGACGATCGTAGGCTTTGCAGTTGTGGAACCCCCGCTCGCTACGTCCCCACCCGCCGAAAACCCCGACGGTCGATTGCTGCTGGGTGCCACTCCGCTGGGTCAGCCCGGCGATGCGTCGGCGCGGTTGGTCCGCGCCATGGCCACCGCGGATGTCATCGCCGCCGAGGACACCCGCCGGGCGCGGACGCTGGCGTCGGCGCTGGAGGTGACACCGGCCGGACGGCTGCTCAGCCTGTTCGACCAGAACGAGGCGTCGCGGGTGCCGATGCTGGTCGACGAGATCGCCGCCGGGGCCACCGTGCTGCTGATCAGCGATGCGGGGATGCCGCTGATCAACGATCCCGGCTATCGACTGGTGACCGCCTGCGTGCAGGCCGGGCTGACGGTGAGCTGTCTGCCGGGCCCGTCGGCGGTGACGACGGCGCTGGCGGTGTCCGGACTGCCCGCCGACCGGTTCTGTTTCGAGGGGTTCTCCCCGCGCAAGCAGGTCGCCCGGCGCAACTGGCTGACCGGTCTGGCCGCCGAGGCGCGCACCTGTGTCTTCTTCGAGTCGCCGCGGCGGCTGGCCGACACGTTGACCGACGCCGTCGACACCCTGGGCGGTGACCGGCGCGCCGTGGTGTGCCGAGAGCTGACCAAGACCCACGAGGAGATCCGGCGCGGGACGCTGGCCGAGTTGGCCGACTGGGCTGCCGGCGGGGTGCTCGGCGAGATCACGGTGGTACTGGCCGGGGCGACGCCGACGGCCGATCTGGACACCCTGGTGGCCCAGGTGGGCGATCTGGTCGACGACGGTATGCGGGTAAAGGACGCATGTGCCCAGGTCGTGGCGGCCAATCCGGGCGCACCGTCCAAGCGTGAGCTCTACGATGCGGTATTGAAGTCGCGCGACTGAGCCTGCCGGGGAGATCGCGTTCTAAGTCTTGTCCGGCAATGCGGCCTGGGTGACGGCGCTGACCGGGCTGCGGGCGTCGTCCTGAACTTCGCGGTCTTGGCCCAGCGCGATGATGGAGGCCGCCTTGTGCAGGCACTCCTGCCATTCGGCGGCCGGGTCTGAGTCGGCGGTGATACCGCCGCCGACGCCGAGCACCGCGTTCCCCTCGGCGTCGAATTCAACGGTGCGGATGGCCACGTTCAGCTCGGTACCCGCCGACGGTGAGGCCAGGCCGACTGTGCCGCAATAGATTCCGCGGCGATGCTGTTCCCAGTCGCCGAGTAGCTCGCGGGCCCGGCCCTTCGGTGTGCCGGTCACCGACGCGGGCGGGAACGTCGCGTCCAGCACGGCCGACATCGGCGTCGTGACCGGGATGCGCGCGGCGACAGTGGACACCAGGTGCCACACCCCGGGCGCGGGCCGGATCCGCAGCAGCTCCGGGACGGACACCGAGCCGGTGACGGCGAGCCTGCCGAGGTCGTTGCGCACCAGGTCGACGATCATGATGTTCTCGGCGACGTCCTTGGCCGAGGCGCGCAGCAGCGCCGGCGACTCATGCAGCGGCAGTGTGCCTTTGATGGGGCTCGACGACATCGCCTCGCCGCTGCGGCGCAGGAACAGCTCCGGCGACAACGAGGCCACCGCACCCCAGCTGCCCGCGATATAGGCCGCGCGCGCCGGTGCGGTGCGCGTGACGGCGTCGACGAAGAAGTCCAGTGGATCTCCGGTGAGGTTGCCGCGGAACTGGGTGCACACGCAGGCCTGGTAGACCTCGCCGGCGCCGATCGCGTCCAGGCAGGCGGTCACACCGGCGAGGTGCCGATCACGGTCTGGTGCGGTCCACGCCAACCGGTACGGTCGGGCAGGCGTGCTCGATATCCCGGACAGCCAATCGGGAAATGTTGTGTCGGTGAGGCTCTCATGCCACCACTGCCCGTCGGCGTCCTGGCGCAACACCGAGTCCGACCAGCCGCCCGCGGCCTCCGGGATACGCGGTTGCCCCGGTCCGTCGGGGTAGGACAGGTAACCGAACCAGCCGCCGCCGACCGCCGTCGAAGTGCCCGGGTAGGCCTCGAACAACTCCGGGAGCGGTTCGGCCGCCAGCGAGGGGGCGATCACCGCTCGTGAGCCGAACCAGTCGCCGATCAGCGCGGCCGGCGCCGGCTTCCCGTGACGCGCCGCCGCATCGGCGATCCACCGCAACACCTCGGGGGCGTTGCCGAGGTTGCCGAGCGGGTCGATGCGCACCGGTTCAGCTTTCCAGAAGCTAACGGCCGATGGCTCTCGGGATGGCCGCGGTGGTGAGCTTGTCCGGGTTGCGCATGGCGTAGAAGTGCGAGATCTTGCCCGCGGTGAACTCCACGGTGATGACGCCCTCGAAGCTCTCACCCAGGTAGAGGTTGAGCGCGGGAGCATTGTTGTACGTGGTGTATTCGACCCGGCCCTGCTCGCCGGACATCCGAAAGAGGCCGATGATCAGCCGCGCCACCCGGTCCGCACCGTGCACCGGGCGGCGGGCCGCGCTGACCTTGCCCGCGCTGTCGGCGGTCCACACCACATCGGGGGCCAGCATCTCGACCAGCCCGGCGATATCCCCGGTGGCCGCGGTGAGCAGGAACTGTGCGGTCAGCGCCTCGCTGGCCGCGCTGTCGACCGGCTCGTAGCGTTTCCGCCGGGCGTGCACGTGTTCGCGGGCCCGGTGCGCCAACTGGCGGACCGCGGCCGCGGATTTGCCGACCGCAGCGGCGATCTCGTCGTGGCCGAATCCGAACACCTCGCGCAGCACGAACACGGCACGCTCGTCCGGTGACAGCGTCTCCAGGACCACCATCATCGCCATCGACACCGATTCGGCCAGCACGACATCCGAGCTCGCGTCGGTGTCCTGCACCCGCAGCGGCTCGGGCAGCCAGGGCCCCACGTACTCTTCGCGCCTGCGGGCCTGCGCACGTAGCGCGTTGAGTGACTGCCGGGTCACCAGTTGGGCCAGGTAGGACTTGGTGTCGCGGACGGTGGCCAGCTCCACCTCGGCCCAGCGCAGATAGCTCTCCTGCAGGACGTCATCGGATTCGGTTGCCGATCCCAGTATTTCGTAGGCGATGGTGAACAGCAGCGGACGTAGCGCCGTGAAGCGCTCGGCGTGCTCACCGGTGCTCACGCCGGTGCCGGTTCCGGTGCGAGAGCCTTGGCGCGCTTGGCGCTCTTGAGCCAGAAGTAAGCGCCGGGCTTGCGGGCCTCCTTGCGCAGGAACGCCAGTGTGCCCCTGCACACCTGTTCCTTGACCATCGCCGCGGCCCGGCCGCCGAGGTACAGCCGGATCGGGGTGTCGTCGGTCCGCGCCAGCTGGATGGTGCCCCCGGTTCGCCCCAGGCTGATGCACTGGCCGGTGAAGGCCTGGCTGATCGGCGCGGGATCGGTTCCGGCGATCCGGGCCAGCACGGTGTTGGCGGCCTGAGCGCCCAACGGCAACGCCGCCTGGCAGCTCATCCGCAGCGGTACCCCGGACGGGGCGGCCGCATCCCCGGCCGCGACGATGCGGTCATCGTCGATGCTGGTCAGCGTCTCGTCGGTGAGCAACCTGCCCAACGTGTCGGTGCGCAGTCCGCTGGCGGCGGCCAGTGCGGGCACCCCGAATCCGGCGGTCCAGACGGTGGCGGCAGCGGGCAGTGTGCGTCCGTCGGACAGCGTCACCTCCGCTGCGCCGACGGCATCGACCGTAGCCCCTTCGATGACCGTCACACCGAGCTTGTGCAGTTGCCTGGCCACCGACCGGCGACCCGGACCGCTCAGTGCGGGCCCGAGGGCCGCCCCGGCGACCAGCGTCACGGCGCGGCCTGCTTCGGCGAACTCCGCCGCGGCCTCGATACCGGTCAACCCACCACCGGCGACGACGATCGGTGCGTCGGCCGGCAGGTCCTGCAGGCGCACCGCCAGGCGTTGTGCATCCTCCAAATCGCCCAGCCGGTAGGCGAATTCGGGTGCGGCGCCCCCGGTGCTTCCCACGGCATAGATCAGCTGGTCATAGTCCAGCGTGGCACCGGAGGTCAGCTCGACGCGGCGGGCGGCGGTGTCGATCCTGTTGGCCGTATCGACCACCAGTCGTACGCGTGCGCCGAGCAGTTCGGCGTAATCGGCGACGGCGTCGTCATTGCCGATCGCCAGCTGGTGCAGCCGGATCCGCTCGACGAACTGCGGGCGGGAGTTGACCAGGGTGATGTCCACGTCATCGCGCTGGAGCAGATGGTTGGCGGCCAGTGTGCCGGCGTAACCGCCGCCGATGACGACGATGCGAGCCACGATCTCGGTCATGATGTCTCCTTGGGTGGGCCAATGATGCCCTCAAGACACCGGTGCGCCCGGGAATGTGACATTACGTGACGTAGGTCACGCTCTCGCGGATCGGTGGCGGGGGAATCGCTGCCATGACCTTCCCTCGATCGGCGTGCGCAGATAGATCATTTAGCGCAACTTTTGCGATAGTTTCGTTCAATACGATTGCCTCGAATTGACCATAGTGCTTCTATAGGACCGATTCCGACGAGTGGAGCTGCGCATGACGATCAATCCGGACCGGGTCGTCGACGACGTCGATGTGCGGATTCTGCGTGCACTGGTGCACGAGCCGCGGGCCACCACGGTCGCCTTGGCGGAGGCCACCGGATTGGCCAGGAACACCGTGCACTCGCGGCTGGCGAGACTCGATACCGACGGTGTGCTGCAATCGTTCGAGCGGCGGATCGATCCGGCGACACTGGGTTACCCGTTGACGGCCTTCATCATGGTCACGGTCACCCAGCGCCGGCTGCGCGCCATCGGCGACGCATTGGCCGGCATCCCCGAAGTGCTTGAGGTGCATGGTCTCAGCGGTGTCACCGACCTGCTGGTGCAGATCGTCGCCCGCGACGCCGACGACCTGTATCGGCTGGCCGGGCAGATCCTCGACATCGACGGCGTCGAGAAGACCACCACCGGGTTGGTCATGCGGCGGCTGGTGGATTATCGGATCGGCCCGCTACTCAACCAGCCGCGCGGCGGCTAGACCAGGCCCAGCGCCAGCATCGCATCGGCCACCCTGATGAAACCGGCGATGTTGGCGCCGGCCGCGTAATTGCCGGGCTGACCGTACTCGTCGGCAGTGCTGAGGCAGGTGTGGTGAATGCGGCCCATGATCTCGGCCAATCGCGCCTCGGTCTCCTCGAACGTCCAGGAATCCCGTGAGGCGTTCTGCTGCATCTCCAGCGCGCTGGTCGCCACCCCGCCTGCGTTGGCGGCCTTGCCCGGTGCGAACGTCACGCCCGCCTCGCTGAAGTACTTGACAGCGTCGGGCGTGCACGGCATGTTGGCGCCCTCGGCGACGATGCGGCACCCCGATTCGATGAGCGCGCCGGCGTCGGAGCCGGTCAACTCGTTCTGGGTGGCGCATGGCAGGGCGATATCGCAGGGCACCTCCCACACACTCTGCTTCGCCACGAAGCGCGCACCGTTGCCGCGGGCATCGGCGTACTCGTCGATCCTGCCGCGGCGCACCTCCTTGATCTCCTTGACCAGATCGAGGTCGATGCCCTTGTCGTCGACGATGTAGCCGCCGGAATCCGAACAGGCCACCACGATTCCGCCGAGGGCCTGCACCTTCTCGATGGCGTAGACGGCCACATTGCCCGATCCCGACACCACGACCCGCTTGCCGTCGAACGAGTCGCCGGCGGCCCGCAGGATCTCGTCGACGAAGAACACCGTCCCGTATCCGGTGGCCTCGGTGCGGACCTGGGAGCCGCCCCACGTCAGACCCTTGCCGGTGAACACGCCGGCCTCCCACCGGTTGGTGATCCGCTTGTACTGGCCGAACAGATAACCGATCTCGCGGGTGCCGACGCCGATATCTCCGGCGGGCACATCGGTGTATTCGCCGATGTGGCGGTAGAGCTCGGTCATGAACGATTGGCAGAACCGCATGACCTCCTGGGGTGAGCGACCCTTGGGGTCGAAATCGGATCCACCCTTGCCGCCGCCGATTGGCAGACCTGTCAACGAGTTCTTGAAGATCTGTTCGAAGCCAAGGAATTTCACGATGCCCAGGTACACCGACGGGTGGAAGCGCAACCCGCCCTTGTAGGGACCCAGGGCGGAGTTGAACTCGACCCGGAAACCCCGATTGATCTGCACGGCACCGGAATCGTCGACCCAGGGCACCCGGAAGATGATCTGGCGCTCCGGTTCGCAGAGCCGATGGATCACCGCGTTGTCGGCGTACTCCGGATGCTTGGCGACCACCGGTCCGAGGCTGGTGAGCACCTCGTAGACGGCCTGATGGAATTCGGTCTCGCCCGGATTGCGCTGGGCCACTTCGTCGTAGATGTCATGGAGCTTCTCGTGCAGGCTGGTCATCACACATCCGTCTGATAGCGGGGGAACACGCCTTCGGGTTTGGGCAATGTGACACCCGGCGTGAGCCGGGTACCGATCGCACCGAAATCGCGTGCCTCGGCCGGCTGGCCGAGCAGGTCGAGCAGTTTGGCGGTCGCGGTCGGCATCACCGGCTGCGTCAGCAGGGTGGCGATGCGCACGGTTTCCAGCGTCGTATAGAGCACCGTGCCGAAACGCTGCTGTGCCTCCGGTGTTTCGGTTTTGCGCAGCACCCACGGTTCCTGTGCCGAGAAGTAGCGGTTGGCCGCGCCGAGGACCGACCAGACGGCGTCGAGCGCAAGGTGCATGGCCTGCTGGTCGTAGCAGTCGCGCACCCGATCCAGCAGGGCATCCGCGGCGGACAGCAGCTCGTTGTCCTCGGGCGTGAAAGCACCCGGTACGGGCACCACCCCGTCGAGGTTCTTGTTCACCATCGACAACGATCGCTGCGCCAGGTTGCCCAATTCGTTGGCCAGATCGGCGTTGATCCGCCCGATGATCGCCTCTTCGCTATAGCTGCCGTCCTGTCCGAAGGGCACCTCGCGCAGGAAGAAGTAGCGCACCGCGTCCACCCCGAACTCGTCGACGAGCACCAGGGGATCGACCACATTGCCCAGCGACTTGCTCATCTTCTCGCCCTTGACGTTGATGAACCCGTGGGCGAATATCCGCTTCGGCAGCGCCAGTCCGGCCGACATCAGGAACGCGGGCCAGTAGACGGTGTGGAACCGGATGATGTCCTTGCCGATCATGTGCAGATCGGCGGGCCAGTACTTCTCGAACGCCTCGGATGTGGTGTCCGGGTAGCCGACACCGGTCAGGTAGTTGGTCAGCGCATCCACCCAGACGTACATGACGTGATCGGGGTGATCGGGCACCGGGACGCCCCAGTCGAAGGTGGTGCGCGAGATCGAAAGGTCGCGCAGGCCGCCGGAAACGAAGCTGACGATCTCGTTGCGGCGCACGTCGGGCCCGATGAACTCGGGGTGCTCGGCGTAGAGCGCCAGCAATCGCTCGGTGTAGGCCGACAGCCGGAAGAAGTAGGTCTGCTCCTCGGTCCAGGTGACCTCGGTGCCGGTCTCGATGGCGGTGCGCGTCCCGTTCTCGCCCACCTGGGTCTCGTCCTCGGCGAAGAAGCGTTCGTCGCGCACCGAGTACCAGCCCTGGTAGCTGCCCAGGTAGATATCGCCTGCCTCGTTCATCCGGCGCCAGATCTCCCGGGAGGCCTCGTAATGGTCGGCGTCGGAGGTCCGGATGAACCGGTCGTAGGAGGCGCCGAGGCGTTCCTGCATGCGCTCGAAGACATCGGAGTTGCGGGTGGCCAGCTCGGCGGCGGTGATGTCGAGCTTGGCGGCCGTCTCGGCCATCTTCAGGCCGTGCACATCGGTGCCGGTGAGGTAGCGCACGTCATACCCGTCGAGACGCTTGAACCGGGCGATGGCGTCGGTGGCGATGTACTCGTAGGCGTGCCCGATGTGCGGGTCGCCGTTGGGGTAGGCGATGGCAGTGGTGATGTAGAAAGGGGCGCCTGGGGTGCGCGTCCCCGCGCCGGGGATGGACGTAGTCATTTGGCTCTCACCTTAAGGTGTCTGTGGTGAGCGCCAAGAGAGAGAAGCCGCCCGCCCCCGAGCCGCTGACCCCGCTGATCGACGCGCACACCCATCTCGATGCCTGCGGTGCGCAGACCGCCGAGGATGTCACCGCCATCCTCGATCGTGCCGGTGCGGTCGGTGTCCAGGCCGTCGTCACCATCGCCGACGACCTCGACGCGGCGCGCTGGGCGGCCGCGGCCGCCGACTGGGATCCGCGGGTCTATGCCGCCGTGGCGTTGCATCCGACCCGGGCGCACACCCTCGACGACGCCGCCAGGGCGGAGTTGGCGGCGTTGGCCGCGCACCCGCGGGTGGTGGCGGTGGGGGAGACCGGTATCGACATGTACTGGCCGGGCCGCCTCGACGGCTGCGCAGCCCCGGATCAGCAGCGCGAGGCCTTCGCCTGGCATATCGACCTGGCCAAGCGCACCGGTAAGCCCCTGATGATCCACAACCGCGATGGTGACGCCGAGGTGCTGGACGTGCTGGCGGCCGAGGGCGCCCCCGAGACGGTCATCTTCCACTGTTTCTCCTCCGACGCGCAGATGGCCCGCACCTGTGCCGACAACGGCTGGCTGATGAGCCTGTCCGGGACGGTGAGCTTCCGCAATGCCCACGCCCTTCGCGAGGCGGCCACGGTCATCCCCGACGAGCTGCTCCTCGTCGAGACCGACGCCCCGTTCCTGACCCCGCACCCGTACCGCGGGGCGCCCAACGAGTCCTATTGCCTGCCGTACACGGTGCGCGCGCTGGCCGAGATCCTGGATCGGCCGGCCACCGAGGTGGCCCGCGCGACCTTCGAGAATGCGGTCCGGACCTACGGCTTCGGTACCCTCACGAGTTGGCGCGGTTGACGTAACTTCGTTACCGTCCTGTTATCGAACGCGGCGGGCCGGTTGGGCTGACGCAGATGCCGCGCTCAACTAGTCGGGAAACACAGCATTGAATGTCTTGAACAAACTGCATGAAACGCGCTCGCCGGCGCTGCATCTTCTGGTCGGTGCGCTGCTGCTCACCTTGGTGTTTGCCGGAGGTGTGGCGGTGGCCTCGCACAAGACCGTGACCCTGAGCGTGGACGGTTCGCCGATCACCGTGGCCACCATGAAGAACCGGGTCATCGACGTCGTGGAGGAGAACGGTTTCACCGTCGGTGACCGCGATGATCTGTTCCCGGTGGCCGACGCTCGGGTGCACGATGCCGACACCATCGTGCTGCGGCGCAGCCGACCCCTGCAGATATCGAGGGACGGGCAGGGCAGCACCGAGGTCTGGACCACCGCGGGGACCGTTCAGGAGGCGCTGGCCCAGCTGTCGATGACCGATACCGCCCCCGCCGCGGCCTCGCGCGGCAGTCGTGTTCCGTTGGCGGGCATGTCTTTGCCGGTGGTGAGCGCCAAGACGGTGCAGATCAACGATGGTGGCAACATCAGGACCGTGCGGCTGGCCGCGCCCACCGTCGCGGGCCTGCTGGAGGCCGCCGGAGCGCCGCTGCAGCAGCGCGACACCGTGGTGCCGGCGGCGATGTCACCGGTGGTCGACGGCATGCAGATCGCGGTGACCAGGATGCGGATCGAGAAGGTCACCGAGCAGATCGCGCTGCCGCCGGCCAGCGAACGGATCGAGGATCCGACGCTGAATCAGAGCCGCCAGATCGTCGAGGATCCGGGTACCCCGGGCCTGCAGGATGTCACTTTTGCTGTCGCGCGCGTCAACGGTCAGGAGACCGGCAGGCTGCCAGTAGCCAATGTCGTCGTCAATCCCGCGCGCGAAGCGGTGCTGAGAGTAGGGACGAAACCGGGCACCGAGGTGCCGCCTGTGTCCAACGGTCATGTCTGGGACGCCCTCGCCGGGTGCGAATCCGGAGGTAATTGGGCCATCAACACAGGTAACGGATTTTACGGTGGCGTCCAATTTGATCAAAACACCTGGGAGCGACAGGGTGGTTTGCGCTATGCTCAGCGCGCGGATCTGGCAACTCGAGAAGAGCAGATCGCGATAGCTGAAGTAACGAGGGCGCGCCAGGGTTGGGGTGCCTGGCCGACATGTAGCGCGAGATTGGGGTCAAGATGACCATCCGGCTGCTCGGGCGTACCGAGATCAGGCATCTGGCACGGGAGATCGACTTCCGTCCCAGGAAGGCATTCGGGCAGAATTTCGTGCACGATGCCAACACCGTACGCCGAATCGTGTCCGCATCCGGGATTCACCGGCAGGACTGTGTCGTCGAGGTCGGTCCGGGCCTCGGTTCGCTGACCCTCGGTCTGCTGGACCGCGGTGCCCGCGTGACCGCGGTCGAGATCGATCCGGTACTCGCCCGGCAGCTGCCCAAGACGGTCGCCAACCACTCGCACAGCGAGATCGGCCGACTGACCGTGCTCAACCGCGACATCCTCACGCTGAAGTCGAGTGATCTGGAAGAGCAGCCGACCGCGCTGGTCGCCAACCTGCCATACAACATCGCGGTCCCCGCGCTGCTGCACCTGATGGCCGAGTTCCCGTCCATCAAGACCGTCATGGTGATGGTGCAGGCCGAGGTCGCCGAGCGGCTCGCCGCCGAGCCCGGTGGCAAGGACTACGGCGTGCCGAGTGCGAAGGTCCGTTTCTACGGCGAGGTGCGCCGCTACGGGATGGTCTCGCCGACGGTGTTCTGGCCGATCCCGCGGGTGTACTCCGGTCTGGTGCGTATCGACCGCTACGACAATTCGCCGTGGCCGACCGACGCCGCCTTCCGTGAGCAGGTGTTCGAGCTGATCGATATCGGTTTCGCGCAGCGGCGCAAGACCTCCCGCAATGCCTTCGCGGAGTGGGCCGGTTCCGGAAACGAGTCCGCCGAGCGCCTGCTGGCGGCCAGCATCGATCCGGCCCGTCGTGGCGAGACGCTGAGCATCGCGGACTTCGTCCGGCTGCTGCAGCGTTCGGGCGAGTTCACCCCGGCACCCGCCCCGGCGCCGGTCGAATCGCGGCTCGAAACGCCGTCCGCGGCTAACTTTCTGAGCTGAGACCCCGCTTCCGCAACGGCCCTTCAAGTGCCGTTGAAAACTGCGGCGAGGCGGATTATGTGATCCTTGACACATCCTGCTGGCAAACGTTATTGTCTGCGTCAGCGGCGGGATCGACGAGGGGTATCTCACCACGTGAGCGGTCGGTGTTGATTTCACCGGCGCAGCGGTAGGTTCGTGCCGTGTCTGCTTCTTCAGGGGATGCCGCAACCGAGTGGACCGGCACCGAGTCACTGGGTTCGGTCACCGTTCGTGTCCCCGGCAAGGTCAACCTGTACCTGGCCGTCGGCGATGAGCGTGTCGACGGCTACCACGAGCTGACCACCGTTTTCCATGCCGTCTCCCTCTTCGACGAGGTGACAGTCCGTGACGCCGACGTCCTTGAACTGAGGATGTACGGCGAGGGGGCCGAGGCGTTGCCGGTGGATGGCCGCAACCTGGCCTGGCGTGCCGCCGAACTGATGGCCGAACACGTCGGCCGCGCCCCTGACGTGTCCATCTCGATCACCAAGTCGATTCCGGTGGCCGGCGGGATGGCCGGCGGCAGCGGGAATGCCGCGGCCGTCCTGGTCGCCATGAACGCCCTCTGGGATCTGGGTGTGCCGCGCCGCGATCTGCACGCGATGGCCGCGCAGTTGGGCAGCGATGTGCCGTTCGCCCTACACGGCGGCACCGCCCTGGGCACCGGCCGCGGCGAGGAACTCGCCACGGTCCTGGCCCGCAGCACCTTCCACTGGGTTTTCGCGTTCGCCCATGACGGACTGTCCACACCCGCGGTGTTCGCCGAGATCGACCGGCTGCGCGCCGATACGCAGTGGAGCGGTCCGCCCCGGCTCACCGATGCCGAACCGCTGCTCGCCGCGCTGGCGACCGGCGACCCGCAGGCCCTCGCTCCGCTGCTCGGCAACGATCTGCAACCGGCGGCGCTGAACCTGCGCTCCGATCTACGCCGCACCCTGCGGGCGGGCCAGGAGGCCGGCGCCCTGGCCGGTATCGTCTCTGGATCGGGTCCGACCTGCGCATTCCTGTGCGCCTCCGCGGCGCACGCGGTCGATGTCGGCACCGCATTGTCGGGGGCCGGTGTGTGCCGGACGGTCCGCGTGGCCAGCGGGCCGGTGCACGGAGCCCGGGTGGTCTCCGAACCCGTCCGATGAGCCCGATCCGCGGGAAATCAAACCCGCGCACGGTGTGACACATGCCTCAATCGGCTCATCCATTTGGCAGTTACTTAAGGGTTCTTTAAGATGGGTGCGGTGGAAACTGGGCTGTCCACAAAAGGCCTGTGACCACCGGAATGAGACACAACTGCGTCCCAATTGTGTGTGCGCGCCTCTCCTGAAGAGTGCACCTGCAGGCGGAATATAGGGAAACGCGCGAGGAACCTGGAGCCGACGACGACGTCGCTTCGGCCCCAGACACCCCAGGAGGTTGCCGTGAGCCGCTTTACCGACAAGATGTACCGCAGCGCCAAGGAAAGCACGCGGGGCATGGTTACCGGCGAACCCTACGAGCCGGTTCGGCACACCTGGGCCGAGGTGCACGAGCGCGCCCGCCGGGTGGCCGGTGGCCTGGCCGCCGCCGGCATCGGCCACGGCGACTCCGTCGGCGTGCTGGCCGGTTTCCCGGTGGAGATCGCCCCGACCGCTCAGGGCGTGTGGATGCGCGGCGGCAGCCTCACCATGCTGCACCAGCCGACCCCGCGCACCGACCTCGCCGTCTGGGCCGAGGACACCATGACCGTCATCGGCATGATCGAGCTCAAGGCCGTCATCGTCTCCGAACCCTTCATCGCCGCCATCCCGGTGCTCGAGGAGAAGGGCATCAAGGTCCTCAAGGTGGCCGATCTGCTGGCGGCCGAGCCGATCGACCCCGTCGAGACCGGTGAGGACGATCTGGCCCTGATGCAGCTGACCTCCGGGTCGACGGGCTCGCCGAAGGCCGTGCAGATCACCCACCGCAACATCCACTCCAACGCCGAGGCCATGTTCATCGGCGCCGAGTACGACGTCGCCACCGACGTCATGGTCAGCTGGCTGCCCTGTTTCCACGACATGGGCATGGTCGGCTTCCTGACCATCCCGATGTACTTCGGCGCCGAGCTGGTCAAGGTCACCCCGATGGACTTCCTGCGCGACACCCTGCTGTGGGCGCGCCTCATCGACAAGTACAAGGGCACCATGACGGCCGCCCCGAACTTCGCCTACGCGCTGTTCGCCAAGCGCCTGCGCCGCCAGGCCAAGCCGGGCGAGTTCGACCTGTCCACGCTGCGCTTCGCGCTTTCGGGCGCCGAGCCCGTCGAGCCCGCCGACGTCGAGGACCTGATCGACGCGGGCAAGCCGTTCGGCCTGAAGGCCTCGGCGATCCTGCCCGCCTACGGTATGGCCGAGACCTGCCTCGCCGTCTCCTTCTCGCCGTGCAACGCCGGTCTGGTCGTCGACGAGGTCGACGCGGACCTGCTGGCCGCGCTGCGCCGCGCGGTGCCGTCGAGCAAGGGCAACACCCGCCGGCTGGCCTCGCTGGGCCCGCTGCTGCGCGACCTGGACGCCCGTGTCGTCGACGAGGACGGTGCCGTGCTGCCGACCCGCGGCGTGGGTGTCATCCAGCTGCGCGGTGAATCGGTCACCCCGGGCTACATCACGATGGCCGGCTTCCTGCCGACCCAGGACGAGAACGGCTGGTATGACACCGGCGACCTCGGGTACATCACCGAAGAGGGCAACGTCGTGGTGTGCGGTCGCGTCAAGGACGTCATCATCATGGCCGGGCGCAACATCTATCCGACCGATATTGAGCGGGCCGCCGGCCGGGTCGAGGGTGTCCGCCCCGGCTGCGCCGTCGCGGTGCGCCTCGACGCCGGTCACTCGCGCGAAACCTTCGCCGTCGCAGTCGAATCCAACGCCTACCAGGATCCCGCAGCGGTGCGCCGCATCGAGCACCAGGTCGCCCACGAGGTGGTGACCGAGGTCGACGTGCGCCCGCGCAATGTCGTCGTGCTCGGACCGGGCACCATCCCGAAGACGCCGTCGGGCAAGCTGCGCCGGGCCAACTCGGTCGCCCTGGTCACCGGCTAGATCCGCTCCTCACGTTCCGGCGAGCGTGCGTGTCTGCGGCTGAACACGCCGCTGCACGCGCAGAGTTCTCGCACGCTCGGCAGACTCGGGCAGTCCGTATCCTGGTGTGATGCAGCGGTCCACCCACGTCCTGCTCGGCTGGTTCGGTGTGCTCGGTGCCGCCATCTCGGTGGCCGCCATCCTGTCCCTGGACGCGATCATCGGCGGGCAGTCGCACCGGCCCGGCCGCACGCTGCGCATGGCGACCATCTCGGAGTACATCTACACCGGTGGTGACTGGGCGTTCCTGACCGGTGTGCTGGCGCTTGCCCTCGGTTCGGTCCTGCTGCTCATCGGACTCGTCCACGCCGGGTTGGTCGCTGCACTGTCGCCCGGTTCGATCCTGATGTCGCTGTGGGTGATCGGTCTGGTCGGGGTCGCCGTGTTTCCCAAGCACAACTGGGAGATCGGGCCCAGCACAAGCGGTTCCATCCATCGGATGGCCACGTTGGTGGCCTTCGTCTCGCTGCCCGCGGCGGTGCTGGCCATCACCCGGCGGCGGCGCAGTGCCCGGCATGCGACCTGGCTGGCCTACGGATCGATCGGTTGGCTGGCGGTGCTGTTCGGGGCGATCGCGGTGAGCATGGTCACCGATCTGCGGTGGTATCGCATCATCCCGCTCGGCATCGTCGAGCGGGGGATCGTCGCCTTCGAGGTCGCGGCCGTCATCGCCCTGGGAGTCTGGTTGATCCGCGGGCAGTTTCGCGACGAGCGTGCGCTGACTCCGGGCTGAAAGCGGCGTGTCGGGCAGCAGACACGCACGCTCGCCGGGAACGGGACCAGAACGCTTCTACCAGGCGTGGACGATGTTCTGTGCGGGCTCAAGGCCCTGCTCGAGCAGCAGCTCGGTTGCGTCGGCGGCCTGCTCACAGATGATCGGAACTTCGGGCCGCTCGATGGAGCTGAACTGCTCCAGCACATAGGCGGCCGGGTCCTTGCGCCCGGGTGGGCGGCCGACGCCGATGCGCACCCGCTGAAAGTTCTTGGTGCCCAACGACGCCGCCACCGACTTCAACCCGTTGTGACCGCCCTCGCCGCCGCCGAGCTTGAGCCGGATCCGGCCGAAATCGATATCGAGTTCGTCGTGCAGGATCACCACATCGGCGGGGGCGATCGAATAGAACGCGGCCAGCGGGCCGACCTGGCGACCCGACTCGTTCATGTAGACGCGCGGCTTGGCGAGCACAACAGGCCGGTGGCCGAGGCGACCCGTGGTCACCTCGGCACCGGACTTCTTGTGCACCTTGAACCCTGACCCGATGCGTGCGGCCAGGATGTCGGCCACCATGAAACCGAGATTGTGTCTGGTCTTGGCGTAGTTGGGCCCGGGATTTCCCAGGCCGACCACCAGCAGCGGCTCGGCCATGACGGCAGCAGCGCCGGTTACTCGGCGGCTTCGGCTTCGGCAGCCTCGGCCTCGTCGCCGGCGGCTTCGGCGGCAGGCGCACCCTCGGCGGCCTCGCCCGCGCCCTCGGCTTCGAGGTCCGCCTCGGTCGGGGCGGCGACGACGTTGACCACCAGGGTCTCCGGGTCGACGATCAGGCTGACGCCCTCGGGCAGCTCCACATCGGCCGCGGTGATCTGGGTGCCGATCTCGACACCCTCCACCGACACCACCAGCTGCTCGGGGATGGACAGCACGTCGGCCTCGACGGCGATGGTGTTGGCTTCCTGGGTCACCAGGCTGCCGGGCGCGGCGTCACCCTCGACGACGATGTTCACGTCGACCTCGACCTTTTCGCCGCGCTTCACGACGAGCAGGTCGACGTGCTGGATGTTGCGGCGCACCGGGTGGATGTCGAGGGCCTTGGTCAGCGCGAGCTGCTCGGTGCCGTCGATGTCCAGGGTCAGGATGGCGTTGGTGCCCGAGTGGCGCATCACGGCGGCGAAGTCACGCGCGTTGAGCTCCAGGTGCTGCGGGTCGGTGCCGTGGCCGTAGAGCACGGTGGGGATCTTGCCGTCGCGACGCGCCTGGCGCGAGGCGCCCTTGCCGGTGCGGGTGCGCACCGTGGCGGTCAGCTTGTTGGGGACCGAGTTCTTGGCAGCCATGTTGTCTCTCCTGTAGCCGGTTCACACACGGCCAGGGTCCAACGAAATGGTTTCCCGTCGATAACGGTGTTTTGGTAACCACCCTCGCCGTGACGTCGTCAAGGGTAGCCCACGGATGCCTCAGATCCTAAATTCGGTATCCGTGAGCTGCGCGGACAACGCCCACAATGCCGACGCCGTCGCGGTGTTGCGGGCCAGTGGGCTGCGCGGGCTCGGGCCGGTGGCTCCGCGCATGCCGAAGCGCGGACCGATGAAGCTGTCGCCGGGGATGTCGGCGGCCGCCGCGTACAGCGTCTGGCGGGCCCCGAAGTCGGCGTCGGTGGCCAGTTTGTTGGCCGCTTTGAAGATCTTGTCGCCGGTCGCGTTGCCGGTCTGGCCCTGCAGGTTGGTCGCCGAGTAGCCGGGATGGGCCGCCACCGCGCGTACCGGGGAGCCCGCAGCGCTCAGCAGCCGCTGCAGCTCGGTGGTGAACAGCAGATTGGCCAGCTTGGACTGTCCGTAGGCCAGCCACGCCGAATAGGGCCGGGCCCGCCAGTTCAGATCCTTGAGGCTGATGACGCCGAGCAGGTGCATCACCGAGGACACCGTCACCACCCGGTCGGTGATCTTGGGCAGCAGCAGGCTGGTCAGTGCGAAATGGCCGAGGTGGTTGGTGCCGATCTGGCTCTCGAAACCGTCTTCGGTCCT
This sequence comes from Arthrobacter sp. SLBN-53, assembly GCF_006715585.1. NCBI lineage: Bacteria > Bacillati > Actinomycetota > Actinomycetes > Micrococcales > Micrococcaceae > Arthrobacter > Arthrobacter sp. SLBN-53. The sequence goes on along the minus strand of NZ_VFNN01000001.1, from coordinate 1,721,461 downwards.
GGCATAGGGCACGGCCATGATCCCGGCGTTGTTGATCAGTACGTCGACGGCCTCGGTGCCGTCGGCGAACTCACGCACCGAGGCCAGGCTCTGCAGGTCGAGGCGACGCACGTCGATGTCGCCGGTCATCTGCGCGGCGGCCTCGGCGCCCTTGTCGGTGTTGCGCACCGCCAGGGTGACGGCCGCGCCCGCGCGGGCCAACTCCCGCGCGGTCACCAGCCCCAGACCGCTGTTGGCGCCGGTGACGATGACGCGACGACCGGCAAAGGAGGGCAGATCGGCGGCGGTCCATGAGCTCATGGCAGCCACAGTAGCTACTTGGCCGTGACGTCGAACCCGGAGATGATCTTCTCGATGTCCGGACCGTGCTGCTCGGCGTCATCGGCGAAACTGGTGATGGTCAGTTGCACCAGGTACTTCTGGGCCTCCGGCTCCAGCTTGCCCGGTGCGGGCTTGTCCGGCATGGTCCCGGTGGCGAACACGATGCGGTTGTAGCTCTGCATCAGCTGCCCGCTCAGCTCGTAGGTGCCCTCGATCATGGAGGACGGGAAGCCCTTGAAGTCATCGCGGGAACCGTTGAGCTTCTTGAAGTTCGGTGACACCTCGGCATCGACGTCGGCATGCTTGAGTGCCTCGGCGGTGTCGAACTCGCCGTTGAGCGTGAAGACCATCAGCATCGCGGTGGGATAGGTGTCGCCGTCGGCGATCACCCGGGTGCCCGCCGCGAGGTTGGTGTTGGTGTAGTCCTGCCACCCTTCGGGGCGCGGCACCGTCACGGCGAGGTCGGTCAGCTTTTCCGGGGCGACCGGCTTGCCCTCCACGCCGACGCTCTCCAGATACGCCGACAGCGGGACCGTCTCGTCGGAGGTGGGCTGTGACGTCGGGCGGGTGGGCGTGGTGGCCAACAGTGACTGGTAGTCGGGCGTGGCGTCACCGCATCCGGCCAGCGCCAGGCACGCCAACAGACCCGCGGCGAACTTCCTCACAACAGTTCGCGGATGTTCTCGATCGGGCGGGCCAGCCGGGTGCCCTTATCGGTGACCACGAACGGGCGCTCGATCAGGATCGGGTGCTCGACGAGCGCGTCGAGCAGTTCGTCGTCGCCCGCCTGCGCCAGATTCAGTTCCTTGTAGAGGGATTCGCGTTTGCGCACCGCATCGCGCACCTCGATACCGGCATCGGCGATCATCGCGGCCAACTCCGCCCGGGTGGGCGGTGTCTTCAGGTACAGCACGATCTCCGGTTCGATCCCGTTCTCACGCAACAGATCCAGTGTTTTGCGTGAGGTCGAGCACTTCGGATTGTGGAAGATGCGGGCCGTCATAACTGAATCACTCCTCGCACAAACGCTCGACGCTAGGCCGACCCGTCGAACAGGCCGGTCACCGAACCATTGTCGAAGACCGCGCGGATCGTGTTGGCCAGCAACGGCGCGATGGACAGCACCGTCAGCGCCGGGAAACGCTTCTCCTCGCCGATCGGCAGCGTGTTGGTGACGATGACCTCGCGGGCACCGCAGTCGGCGAGCCGCTGGGCGGCCGGGTCGGACAGCACCCCGTGCGTCGCGGCGATGATCACATCCTTGGCACCGTCCTGACGCAGCAGGTTGACCGCGCCCGCGATGGTGCCGCCGGTGTCGATCATGTCGTCGGTCAGGATGCAGGTCTTGCCCTTGACATCGCCGACGACACGGTTGGACTTGACCTGGTTGGGGACCAGCGGATCGCGGGTCTTGTGGATGAAGGCCAGCGGGACGCCGCCGAGCGAGTCGGCCCACTTCTCGGCGACCCGGACGCGGCCGGAGTCGGGGGAGACGACGACCTTGTCGTCATCGGCGTAGTTCTCGGCGATATAGCCGGTGAGCAGCTTCTGGGCGCGCATGTGGTCCACCGGACCGTCGAAGAAGCCCTGGATCTGATCGGTGTGCAGATCGACGGTGACGATGCGGTCGGCGCCGGCGGTCTTGAGCAGATCGGCGACCAGGCGGGCCGAGATCGGCTCGCGGCCGCGGTGCTTCTTGTCCTGCCGGGCGTAGGGGTAGAACGGCAGGATCGCGGTGATGCGCTTGGCGCTGCCGCGCTTCAAGGCGTCGATCATGATCAGCTGTTCCATCAGCCACTGGTTCAGCGGGGCCGGGTGGGACTGCAGGACGAACGCGTCGCAACCGCGCACGGACTCGTCGAATCGGACGAAGATCTCACCGTTGGCGAAATCGCGCGCGGTCTGCGCGGTCACCGGGACATCGAGTTCCTTGGCCACCTGCTCGGCCAGCTCTGGGTGCGCCCGGCCGGCGAAGAGCATCAGGTTCTTACGATTGTCGGTCCAGTCGTGGCTCATCTGTTGTGCCCTGCCAGTCGGGGGTCGATTACGCGCCAATCGTACGTAGCTTTTCCTGGCGGTCGTGCACGGGTTACCAGATTGCCAACATCAGGCGTCGGGTTCGCCGGCTCCGGCCTTGCGCGCGGCCTCGGCGGACGCGCTCGCCGGGCGCTTGCGCAGCACCCATCCCTCGATGGTCCGTTGGGTGTTGTCCGAGACCGCGAGCGCACCAGGGGGAACATCGTCACGCAGCACCGTGCCCGCCCCCGTGTAGGCGCCGTCGCCGACGCTCACCGGTGCCACGAACATGGTGTCCGAGCCGGTCCTGACGTGCGATCCGATGGTCGTGCGCTGTTTCGTCTCACCGTCGTAGTTGACGAAGACGCTGGATGCGCCGATGTTGCTGTGCTCGCCGATGTCGGCGTCACCGACGTAGGTCAGGTGCGGCACCTTGGTGCCCGCCCCGATGGTCGAGTTCTTGGTCTCGACGAACGCGCCCAGCTTGCCGCCGGCACCCAGTGTGGTCCCGGGCCGTAGGTAGGTGAACGGACCGACGGTGGCACCCGGACCGATCACCGACAGCTCACCGTGGGTGCGGATCACGGTGGCACCGTCGCCGACCTCCATCGAGGTCAGGGTGGTGTCCGGTCCGATGGTGCAGTCGGCGCCGATGGTGGTGACGCCCAGCAGCTGGGTGCCGGGCGCGATGACCGTGTCGGGGCCGATCTCGACGTCGACGTCGATCCAGGTGGTCGCCGGATCGGTGACGGTGACCCCGGCCCGCTGGTGTCCGATGATGGTGCGCCGGTTCAACTCGGCGGCCAGCGCCGCCAGCTGAACCCGGTCGTTGACGCCGGAGACCAGTGCGGTGTCGGCGACATGCTCGGCCTGGACGGGCAGACCCTGGTGGCGGATCAGCGCGATCGCGTCGGTGAGATACAGCTCGCCCTGAGCGTTGTCGGTGCGCAGCTGGGTCAGCGCCGAGCGCAGTGCCGAGGCGTCGAAGGCGTACACCCCTGAGTTGATCTCCGCGACGGCGCGCTGGGCGGCATCGGCATCGGCATGTTCGACGATCGCGGTGACACCGCCGTCGTCGTCGCGGATGATCCGGCCGTAACCGGTCGGGTCGTCGAGTGTGGTGGTCAGGATCGTCACACCGGCGCCGGCATGCACTGCGGCCAGGCCGGACAGCGTCGCACCGTCGAGCAGGGGCACATCGGCGGTGGTGACGATGACGGTCCCGGCGAAATCGTCGGGCAGCCCGGTCAACCCGACGCCGACGGCGTGGCCGGTGCCCAGCTGCTCCTCCTGGACGACGGCGGTGACGGTGACCGCGCCACCGGCGAACCGGTCGATCTCGGCGCTGACCTGTTCCCGTCCGTGGCCGATGACGACGGCGACGTGCTGCGGGTTCAGGGCGGTGACGGCGTGCAGGGTGTGGCCCAGCATGGTGCGGCCGCCGAGCGGGTGCAGGACCTTCGGGATGGCCGAGCGCATCCGGGTGCCCGCGCCCGCGGCGAGAATGATCACGGCTGTTTCGGTGGACACGTATTCCTCCTCCGCGACCGAGGAGTGCCTGCCCGCGGACACACCGTCGACGCTGTGGTTTGGGGTCGCTCGCGGCTGTTGAGCTCCGTCGCCAGGACTCGAACCTGAACTATCTGAACCAAAATCAGAGGTGCTGCCGATTACACCACGACGGACCGATCACTCCGAGACTCTAGTGCAAGCCGACTAAGGTCATGGGCGTGGCAGCACCCGAGAAAGACGTCCGTGCGCCGCGCGCCCGGATGACCGGCAGTGAACGCCGTCAGCAGCTCATCGAGATCGCCAAGTCGCTGTTCGCCGAGCGGGGATTCGACGGTACCTCCATCGAGGAGGTCGCCCAGCGGGCCAATGTCTCCAAGCCCGTGGTGTACGAGCATTTCGGGGGCAAGGAGGGCCTGTATGCCGTCGTCGTCGACCGCGAGATGTCCGCACTGCTGGACGGCATCACCTCCTCGCTGACCAACAACCGCTCACGGGTGCGCGTGGAGCGCGTCGCGCTGGCTCTGCTGACCTTCGTCGAGGAGCACACCGACGGTTTCCGCATCCTGATCCGGGACTCGCCGGCGGCCATCACCTCGGGCACCTACGCGACGCTGCTCAACGACGCCGTCAACCAGGTGGCCTCGATCCTGGCCGGGGATTTCTCGCGCCGCGGCCTGGACCCGGAGCTGGCGCCGCTGTACGCCCAGGCGCTGGTCGGGTCGGTGTCGATGACCGCGCAGTGGTGGCTCGACGTCCGCGAACCCAAGAAGGAAGTGGTCGCCGCACACGTGGTCAACGTGGTGTGGAACGGGCTCACCCATCTGGAGGCCGACCCGCAGTTGACCGATACCGCGGACTAGCCGGTCAGGGCGATTGCGCACCGAATTTCGGACCGGCCGCAGGCCGCCTACGATGGAGTCATCATGACCGCACCGGGGCACACTCATGTCCAAATCCCGATCGCGGGGCTCGTCGACCTGGCGCTCACCTCGCCCACCTTTCTGGATCTGATCGACCGCGCCCAGGGCCGGCCGGACACCCTGGCGATGGTCGGTCCGGCCAGCGCGCGGCTGTTCACCGCGGCGGCGCTGGCTCGTACCGGCCCGCTGCTCGTCGTCACCGCGACCGGCCGCGAGGCCGATGACCTGACCGCCGAACTGAAGGCCGTGTTCGGGGAGGCCGTCGCGCTGTTCCCGTCCTGGGAGACGCTGCCGCACGAGCGGCTCTCACCCGGGGTCGAGACGGTCGGCGCCAGGATGCTGGTGCTGCGCCGGCTGGACCGCCCCGACGACGAGCACCTGGGTCCGCCGTTGCAGGTGGTGGTCACCACGGCCCGGTCGCTGATGCAGCCGATGCTGGCCGGTCTCGGTGAGATCGAGCCGGTGACGTTGTCGGTTGGCGCCGATTCGGATTTCGACGAGACGATCGCGCGGCTGGTCGAGCTGGCCTACACCCGGGTGGACATGGTGGCCAAGCGCGGTGAGTTCGCGGTCCGCGGCGGCATCCTGGACATCTTCCCGCCGACCGCCGAACATCCGGTGCGCGTGGAGTTCTGGGGTGACGAGGTGTCCGAGATGCGGATGTTCTCGGTCGCCGATCAGCGTTCCATCAGCGAGATCGAGATCCGCCGAGTCGACGCCGTGGCCTGCCGCGAGATCCTGATCACCGAACAGGTCAAGGCGCGCGCGGCCCAGTTGGTCGACGCGCAGCCCCAGACCGACAACACCATCGCCGGATCCATCGGTGACATGCTGGCCAAACTGTCCGAGGGCATCCCGGTCGACGGGATGGAGGCGCTGCTGCCGGTGCTGGAGCCCACCGAGCTGACGCTGCTGACCAGCCATCTGCCCGAGGGCACCCCGGTGCTGGTGTGTGATCCGGAGAAGGTGCGTTCGCGCGCGGCCGACCTGATCCGTACCGGCCGTGAATTCCTGGAGGCGTCCTGGTCGGTGGCGGCCATCGGCGGCGCAGCCCCGGTGGACGTCGAAGCGCTCGGCGGGTCGGGCTTCCGCGAGCTCGAGGAGGTGCGCGCCGGTGCGGCGCACTGGTGGACGCTGAGCCAGCTCAACGACGAGTCGGCGGTCGAACTCGACGTGCGACCGGCCCCGTCGGCCCGCTCACAGCACGCGGTCGAGGAGATCTTCGCGATGCTGCGCGCCCACGTCGCCACGGGCGGTTACGGCGTCGTGGTCACCCCGGGCACCGGCACCGCGCACCGCGTCGTCGAGCAGCTCGCCGAAGCCGATACGCCCGCAACGTTGTTGGAGGCCGGCGCGCAGCCGGCAGCCGGTGTGGTCGGAGTGCTCAAGGGCCCGCTGCACGACGGTGTCGTCATCCCCGGCGCCAACCTGGTGATCATCACCGAAACCGATCTGACCGGTAACCGGGTCGCCGCCACCGACGGCAAACGCCTTGCCGCCAAGCGTCGTAACGTCGTCGACCCGTTGGCGCTGACGGCCGGTGACCTGGTGGTCCACGATCAGCACGGCATCGGCAAATTCGTCGAGATGACCGAACGCGTCATCGGCGGCGCGCGCCGGGAGTACCTGGTGCTCGAATACGCATCAGCCAAGCGCGGCGGCGGCACCGACAAGCTCTACGTCCCGATGGACTCACTCGATCAGCTGTCGCGTTACGTCGGCGGTCAGGCCCCGACGCTGAGCCGGCTCGGCGGCAGCGACTGGACCAACACCAAGACCAAGGCGCGCAAGGCCGTTCGTGAGATCGCCGGTGAGTTGGTCTCGCTGTACGCCAAGCGCCAGGCCGCACCGGGTCACGCCTTCGGCCCGGACACCCCGTGGCAGGCCGAGATGGAGGATGCGTTCGGGTTCACCGAGACCATGGACCAGATGACCGCCATCGCCGAGGTCAAATCCGATATGGAGAAACCGGTTCCGATGGACCGGGTCATCTGCGGTGACGTCGGCTACGGCAAGACCGAGATCGCGGTGCGCGCGGCGTTCAAGGCGGTGCAGGACGGCAAGCAGGTCGCGGTGCTGGTGCCCACGACGCTGCTCGCCGACCAGCATCTGCAGACCTTCACCGCGCGGATGGCCGGTTTCCCGGTGACGGTCAAGGGACTGTCGCGGTTCACCGACGGAAGCGAATCCAGGGCCGTGCTGGACGGAATGGTCGACGGCTCGGTCGATATCGTGATCGGCACGCACCGGCTGCTGCAGACCGCGGTGCGCTGGAAGGACCTCGGCCTGGTCATCGTCGACGAGGAGCAGCGTTTCGGCGTCGAGCACAAGGAACACATCAAGAGCCTGCGCACCCACGTCGACGTTCTCACCATGAGTGCGACCCCGATCCCGCGCACCCTGGAGATGAGCTTGGCCGGTATCCGCGAGATGTCGACCATCCTCACCCCGCCCGAGGAGCGTTTCCCGGTGCTGACCTACGTCGGCCCGCACGATGACAAGCAGGTCGCCGCCGCGCTGCGCCGCGAACTGCTGCGCGACGGGCAGGCCTTCTACATCCACAACCGGGTCAAGTCGATCGACCAGGCCGCCGCCAGGGTGCAGGCGATGGTGCCCGAGGCCCGGGTCGTGGTGGCGCACGGTCAGATGGCCGAGGAGACCCTGGAGAAGACCGTCGAGGGCTTCTGGAATCGCGAGTTCGACATCCTGGTGTGCACCACCATCGTCGAGACGGGGTTGGACATCTCCAATGCCAACACCCTGATCGTGGAACGGGCGGACACCTTCGGGCTTTCCCAGCTGCACCAGCTGCGCGGCCGGGTGGGGCGCAGCCGGGAACGCGGGTATGCCTACTTCCTGTATCCGCCCGAGGTACCGCTCACCGAGACCGCCCACGATCGGTTGGCGACCATCGCCCAGAACAACGACCTGGGTGCCGGGATGGCGGTGGCCATGAAGGATCTGGAGATCCGCGGAGCGGGCAACGTGCTGGGCGTGGAACAGTCCGGGCACGTCGCCGGTGTCGGATTCGACCTGTACGTGCGGCTGGTCGGTGAGGCCGTCGAGGCCTACCGTGCCGCCGTCGACGGGAAAACCGTTGTCTCGCAGGAGGAACAGAAGGACGTCCGGATCGACCTGCCGGTCGATGCGCACCTGCCGCCCGACTACATCGGCAGCGACCGGCTACGTCTGGAGGCCTATCGAAGGCTGGCCGCCGCTTCGGACAATGCCGGGGTGGCCCGCGTCATCGACGAGCTCGTCGACCGCTACGGGCCGCTGCCGGAGCCCGCGCAGCGTCTGGTCGCGGTGGCCAGGTTGCGGCTGCTGTGCCGCGAGTACGGGGTCACCGAGGTGTCCACCGTCTCGGACTCCACCCTGAAGGTGTCGCCGTTGACGCTGCAGGACTCCGGCCAGTTGCGGCTCAAGCGCATCTACCCGGGCTCGGCCTACCGTGCCACGACGTCGACGGTCCAGATCCCGATCCCGCGGGCGGGCAGTGGGGTCGGTGCGCCGCGCATCCGCGATCTGGACCTGCTGCAAGCGGTGGCGGGGATGCTGTTGGCCCTCGACGGCAGACCGGCCGATGAGGTCGACATCACCGGCGGCACAGCAACATCCGAGCCAGGGGCGGACCGGTGACGACGGTCGTTCTCGTCGATCCGCGCCGGCCGTCACTGGTACCGGTGGAAGCCGTCGCACTGCTGGTCGGCGAGGTGGCCTACACCGAGGAAATGCCGATCAAGGTGCCGTGGTCGCTGCCCTCGGCCCGGCCGTACCTGCCCAGCGCGTCCAGCTTGGCGCCGGTGCTGTTGTCCTCGGATCCCGAGCATCCCGCGGTCAGGGCCAGCCTGGCCGCCGGGGCCACCCTGATCGCGGCACCCAGCCCGCAGGTCGGGGAGCGGCTGGTCGACGCCGTGGCAGTCATGGACCGGCTGCGCACCGATGGCCCCTGGGAGAGTGAGCAGACCCACGACTCGTTGCGCAGGTATCTGTTGGAGGAGACCTACGAGTTGTTCGACGCGGTCCGCAGTGGGGATCTCGACGAGCTGCGCACCGAACTGGGAGACGTGTTGCTGCAGGTTCTTTTTCACGCCCGCATCGCCCAGGATGCCCCCGCGGGTGCCTTCGACATCGATGACGTGGCCGACGCGCTGGTGCGCAAGCTCGGTCACCGTGCGGCCGGGGTGCTCGCCGGCGAGTCGGTGTCCCTGGAACAGCAACTGGCCCAGTGGGAGGAACGCAAACGCGCCGAGAAGGTGCGCGACTCCTGCATGGACGATGTCCCGACAGGTCAGCCCGCGCTGGCGTTGACCCAGAAGGTCCTCGAACGGGTCGCCGGTGCCGGCCTGCCCGAGGATCTGGTGCCCGCGGGGCTGCGGCAGGTGCACATCGGTCCGGACACGGATGCCGAGAATGCCCTGCGCACCGCGGTATTGGAGTTCATGGATTCCGTACGCGCCGCCGAGAGAAGTGCGGTGGCCGCCCGCGGTGGCGCGCCGATCGGGGATACCCCGCCGGAGCCGATCGGCGCCGACGAATGGCGTGCGCACTGGCCTGGGCAGTCATGACGCCGAATCTGAAGTAGATCGTGAGATCTGCGCACAACGGCGCCAGCTACTTCAGATTCGGCGGTCGGGTCAGGAGAGCAGGGCGCGGCTCATGACGACGCGCTGGATCTGGTTGGTGCCCTCATAGATCTGGGTGATCTTGGCATCGCGCATGAACCGCTCGACGGGGAAATCCACGGTGTAACCGGCGCCCCCGAACAGCTGCACCGCATCGGTGGTGACCGCCATCGCGATATCGGAGGCGAAGCACTTCGACGCGGCCGAGATGAAGTTCAGGTCGGGCTCGCCGCGCTCGGCCCGAGCGGCCGCGCTGTAGACCATGAGCCGGGCGGCCTCCACCTTCATCGCCATATCGGCGAGCATGAACTGCACCCCCTGGAACTCGCTGACCGATTTTCCGAACTGCCGACGGTCCCGGGTGTAGTTGATCGCTGCCTCGAGGGCACCCTGGGCGATTCCGACCGCCTGGGCACCGATTGTCGGACGGGTGTGGTCCAGCGTGGCCAACGCCGTCTTGAATCCGGTGCCGGGCTCCCCGATGATCCGGTCACCGGGAATTCGGCAGTTCTGGAAGTGCAACTCCACGGTCGGTGAACCCTTGATCCCCAGTTTGCGCTCCTTGGGGCCGACGGTGAAGCCCTCGTCGTCGCGATGCACCATGAACGCCGAGATGCCGTTGGCGCCCTTTTCGGGGTCGGTCACCGCCATCACCGTGTACCAGGTCGACTCACCACCGTTGGTGATCCAGGCCTTGGTGCCGTTGATGATCCAGTCCTCGCCGGCGGGTTTGGCGCGGGTCTTCATGCCTGCGGCATCGGAACCGGCCTCTCGTTCGGACAGGGCGTAGGAGGCCAGCGCCCCGCCGACCAGGTCGGGCAGGACCGTCTTCTTCAGCTCCTCGCTGCCCCGCAAGATCAACCCCATGGTTCCCAGCTTGTTGACCGCGGGAATCAACGATGCCGAGGCATCGACACGGGCCACTTCTTCGATCACGATGCAGACCGCCACCGAGTCCGCGCCTTGGCCACCGAACTCCTCGGGTACATGCACGGCATTGAACCCCGAGGTCGCCAATGCCGCCGATGCCTCGCGTGGAAACCGGGAATCCCGGTCACACTCAGCGGCGTAGGGGGCGATCTCTCGTTCGGCCAGCCCTCGGATCACCGCTCGGAGTTCCCGGAGCTCCTCCGGTAGCTGGAATAGCTCGAATGACGACTTGCCTGACGCGCTCATCTTCTCTTCTCTGTCTGTGGTGGCCGGCGCCGATCGGGACTATCCCTTGATGCGAGTCGAATGCCCTTGCCACTCGGCGTCGCGAAGCTCGTTCTTGCGAACTTTGCCCGTCGATGTCTTGGGCAGGGCGGCGACGAACTCGACCGCGCTCGGTGCTTTGTACGCGGCAATATGCGACCTGACGTGGGCGATGAGATCGGCCGCGTCGAGGAGCTTCGCGTTCTTGGTCACCACGAACGCCTTGGGTCGCTCGCCCCACTTGTCGTCGGGTGTGCCCACCACGGCGGCTTCGAGTACCGCGGGGTGCGACAGGATCGCGTGCTCGACCTCGATGGTCGAGATGTTCTCTCCGCCGGAGATCACGATATCCTTTGCGCGGTCCCGGAGTTGGACGTATCCGTCGGTGTGCATGACACCGAGGTCGCCCGAATGAAACCAACCACCCACGGTGGCCTCACGGGTGCCTTCCTCATCGTCGTAGTAGCCCTTCATCACTCCGTTGCCGCGCATGACGATCTCGCCCATCTCTGTGCCGTCGGCGGTGACGTCGACCAATTCTCCTGTCGGAGAGAGCTCGTCGCGAACCACGCGGACGCGCTCACCGGTGATGAGCCCGACTCCCTGTCGTGCCATGAGTTCGGCCTGACGGTCATCGTCGTAGTCGGCCCATTCGGGTTGCGGTTCACAGACGGTGTACGGGCCGTAGGTCTCGGTGAGGCCGTAGACGTGCACGATGGTCGCGCCCAGTTTCCGGATCGCGGCGATGATGGTGGGGCTCGGCGGGGCCCCACCGTTGGAGATCGTCAATGGGGTGCGCAGCGGGTGAGACTGCTCGGCATACGCGAGAATCGTGAGAACCGTTGGGGCTCCGGTCAGGTGAGTGATGTGATGCTCGTCGATTGCCGCCCATACCGTCTCGGCGCGGACCGCCCGCAGGCAGAAGTGGGTGCCCATCGCGGCGGTGACACCCCATGTCGCACACCATCCGTTGCAGTGGAACATGGGCAGCGTCCACAGGTACCTGGTCGACTGGGTGAACCCGGAATGGTGGATGCCGCCGAGCGCGCAGAGGTAGGCGCCGCGGTGGGAGTACATGACTCCCTTCGGCCGGCCGGTGGTACCCGAGGTGTAGTTGATCGATATGGTGCGTGTCTCGGCATCGATGTCCCATGGCAGGTCGGCGCCGTCTGCCCGCGTCAGAAACTGCGGGTAGCCGACCGCTGGAGCGGCGGCCGATGTCGTGCCGTCGGCCGCCGGTAGTTCCACCCATTCCTCGACGCCCGTGAAGTCGGGGTGGGCGGTGTCGAGGCCGCCCAGGAGATCGCGGTCGCCGAACATGATCCGCGCACCGGAATGCCGGCAGATGTAGCCGATTTCCTCGGGTGCGAGCCTGGTGTTGATGGCGACCAACACTCCCCGTGCCAGCGGGACCGCGTAGTGGGCTATCAACATCTCGGCGGAGTTGGTGGCCAGGACGGCGACGCGCTGGCCATCGACGACACCGGACGCGTGCAACGCCTTGGCCAGTTGTTGCACCGCGGCCGCGAATTGGCGGTAGGTCCATCGGCGCTCACCGTCGACGATCGCGATCTTGTCCGGCATGACATCGCTGGCGCGTTGCAGGAAACGGACCGGGGTGAGGGTGACGTCAAGTCCTGCCATGGTGTTCTCCTCCAGATGAAGACGCTGTCGGCTCTATCGCGACAAGATGAGTGATGGATCAATAGGCCTGTTCGAGGACGCTCTTCGTGATCGCCGCCGGCCACTCGGGGGCCGAACCCGTGCCGGCCGGCAGCTGCAACAGCCGGCATGCGCTGGTCACACCATCGCCCGGCCATCCCACGACATGAGCTTTCCCGAGCCCGAAATGCCGCATGGCCGCGGTGATACACCCCTGCGCCATCTCGTCATCGGACACCGCAGTGGTCCTGTCGGATTGGCCCGTGCGCAGATGGATCAGCATCCCGCCGGTGCTTTCTACTCGCTCGCGGTAGCCGTCGAACAGTGGTTGACAGTCGCAGCGCGGCCCGAACGGATCGCGGTGCCTACATTCGCCGACCACGTACACCGAGGGCACCCGTCGAGCCGGCAACGGCCCCACCATGACCGTGTGTCGTGCACCGGTCAGTTCGTCGTCGAAGTCGAGGATACGGGTGGATCTGCTCCGGACCTGCCGGCCGGACGGGGTGATGCGGTTCACGCGCCCCGAGGTTCCCCTGCCGTGATGGATGAGGTGGACGACGATGTCCTCGACGGTGACCAGCGTGATGCCGTGCTCGCGGGCGAAAGCCACCGCGCCGTCGCCCCGTAACGGGCGTCCACTGTGTTCGTCGAGCAGTGTCGCCGTCAGCGCCAGCGGCGCCAGTCCCGAACTTCCGCACAGGTCGATCGCGGCTTCGGCCGCGGCACGCCGTTGCAACACACCGTGTTCGGCGGCCCTGATCGGCATCACGTGCCCGGGCCGGACCAGGTCCTCGGCTCGCGTCTGGGGGTCGGCCAGCACCCGACCGGTGTGTGCGCGGTCGGTGGCGCTGATGCCCGTGCCGATGCCCACTGCCGCATCCACCCCGACGGCGAATGTGGGCACCTTTTGACTCTGGCTCGTCGTCGGCACCATGGGCGGTAGGCCCAGCGCATCCGCGTGGCTTGATCGCATTGCGGCGCAGAGAAATCCCGAGGTATACCGGATGGCCCATGCGGTCCAGGCGGGTGTTGCCAGGGCCCCCGCCAGCACGACATCGGTCAGTTCCGTACCCGGCCGACCGTGGCTGAGCAGGACGGGGCGACCCAGCGCAAGATCACCGACGGCGGAGACGATCGATTGGCTCGTCGTTCTCATGACGCGTCGGTCCCGATGAGGCTGTGATAGCGGCTGTCGTGAAAAACCAGGGGAGTGCTCGACTCGTTGATGCCCGCGGAGTTCACCTGCAGGATGACCACGTCGTGGTCACCGGCGGCGATGGCGGTCGAGAAGCTGCAGTCGAACCAGGCCGCCGCGTCGTGGAGGAAGATGGCCTGCGAATCCGTGCTGAACCAGGACAGGCCGCCGAAGCGGTCGGCGTTCTTGGCCGAGAGCTGGCGGGAGGCCGCCTGATGTTTCGAGGACAGTACCGAGACGCCGAGGTGATTTCCGCTGGAGAGCACCGGCCAGGTGGTGGACGTGTGTTGCACACAGACCGAGACGAGCGCGGGATCCATCGAGACCGGCACGAAGGACGTCGCGACGATGCCGACGGGTTCGCCTTCCCGCAATGCACACAACGCGGCGACACCGGTGGGGTAGCGACCGTAGAGTCTGCGCAGTCTGGAGATGTCCAGTGCGAGGTCTCCCGTTCGGACGGGTTCGAGATTGTTCACGGCACGGCACCTTTGCTTTTCGGGCCAAGTGTTTTCCGGTGGGATGGCTGCCGGTGGAGGTCAGGCGCCACGTTCGCGCGCATACTCGGCGATCAACGTCGAGACCGCCTCCAGGCAGGCGGTCCCGATGGCTGCACAGGATCCGGTCGGATCACCGAGTATGCCGTTGGGCGAGACCGAGTGGATTCCGTCCCGCAACGCCGCGTCCACGATGGTGCGGTCGGCGCCGACGGGGTGTCCGGGCATGAACCGCTCGCTGCGCACCTTCTCGGGATCCAGCACCAGCATCACCGAGGTTTCGGCGATATCTGCGTGGCCGCCGACATTCTCGCCCAAACCGGCGATCGTGGCCGCACAGAGCCGCCACGAGTCCAGTATCGCCGCGGCGTCGGTGAATACGATGACATCCAATGGGGCCAGTTGCTGCTGCAGGCGGGACTCGAAATCCCGCATCACAGAGTAGTTTCCGATGTGCCCGGAGAACAGGATGACCCGCTCGAACCCGTGCAGGGCCAGATGGGCTGTGTAATCGACACAGATCGACTCCAGCGTGGATGCTCGAAGGGACAGCGTCCCAGCGAATTCCAGATGGTGCGGTGAGTATCCGACCCTGACGGTCGGAAGCACCAACGCGTCGCCGAGCCGACGGGCGATCAGAACGGCGAGCTCGTCTGCATGATCGGCATCCATGGACAGCGGAAGGTGGCTACCGTGCTGTTCGATCGCGGCCAAGGGCAGGATCGCCGTGCGGTATCCCGCCGTCACAGCCCTGTCGATCTCCGGGCTCGTGAGGTACTCGATGCGCACTTCCCCGGACGGGACTGTGTCGATGCTAGGCACGGTCGCCCCTGATGAGGCGGGCCTGCCCGGCGATGACGTCTTGTTCGCTCCCGTCGTACATCTCGTCGACGAGGTGAGCGAACGAGGCAACCACATTGGCGCGGCGGATGGTGCCCTTGAGCGTGAGCTCACCCGCTTCGGGCGACAGTTCTCGGGGAAGTACCCGGAAGTCCTTGATCTGCAATGGTCGGGAGAGTTCGGCGTTGACTCCGTCGATCCATCGGCGCAGCAGGATATCGCGCTCTTCGGTGCTCATCGACTGTGTTTTCGCGCTGACGGCCAACAGCGCAGTGAGGTACTTCCGTCCCTCACCCACCACGATGGCTTCTTCCAGCAGCGGACTGGATTTCAGCTTCACCTCGATCGGTTGTGGGCTGACCGATTTTCCGCCGCTGGTCTTGATCAGATCCTTGGACCGACCGATGATCTTCACCTCGGAATCTGCGTCCAGTTCAACCAGATCCCCGGTGCTGTACCACCCGTCGTGCACCGCTTCCGATGTCGCCTGAGGGTCATTCCAGTAACCGGTGAACAGACTGGGCGTGCGCACCTGCAGCTCGCCGTCGGCGGACACCCGCGCCGCCCAGCGCGGATCCGGCATGCTCTTGCCGATGGTGCCGGGCCGGGGAAAGGGCCGGTCCCACTGGGCCAGAACCGCGCCACAGGTCTCGGTCGTGCCGTAGAGCTCGCGCAGATCGAGGCCCCACATGTGCCACAGCGCGGCCACATCGGGGGGCATGCTGCCCGAGGCGGTCCAGCTGACGTCGATCCGGTCCATTCCGACCCGCGCGCGCAGCGGCAGGAACACGGTCTTCAGGCAGATGCCGTAGAGCACATCGAGGTATCTGGGTGGCCGGCGATCCGCCCATCTGTCTGCACCGATGCGTCGCGCGATCTGCATTGCCGCCGCATACTTGATGCCGAAGAGCCGTCCCGAGTGGGTGACGGTCTGCAGAACCTCGCTGGCCAGCTTCTCGTGCATGCGCGGCGGCCAGACCACGGCGGTCGGGCGCACCCCGATGAGGGCGGGCAGCCGCTGTTCCATCGTGCAGTAGGTGATCACGAGCTTGGTCATGATCGGCGCGAAGACCCCGATGAGGGCGGGGGCCACGTGCGACAGACCGAGAAACCCGACGAGGTCGTGGCGGGTGCGACCGATATCGGGGTAGGTCATCGCCACACCCAGCACCGAGAACTGCAGAGTGCGGTGGGTGTGCACGACTCCCTTGGGGAGTCCGGTGGAGCCCGACGTGGAGAACAGGACGGCCGGTTGGTCGATATCGCCTTCCGCCACGAGATCGGTGAAACGGGTCGGGTCGGCGGCCGCCAGCACCCCGCCGGCAGCAAGCAGCGAATGCCACGCGCTGACCGAGACGTTGTCGGGCAGGCCTGCGGGCTGTGCATCGAACCCGATCACCGCGCGCAGGTTGTCCAGCCGGGGCGCTATCGCGGCCACCTTCTCGAGGGCCGGTTGACTATCGGCGAAGACCGCCGATACCCCGCACGTTTCGAGCACCTGCGCGAGCTCCTGTTGCGAGCTTGTCGGGTACACCCCGACCAGCACGGCGTTGACGCTGAGGATGGCCAACGCTGCCACCACCCACTCCGCGCGGGCCGAAGACATGATGGCTACCCGGTCACCCGCGCCGACACCGATATTGTCCAGTTCGAGCGCGGCCCGACGTACGGATTCGGCGTACTCGCCCCAGGTGGTGGGGTGTTGGGCACCCGATTCCCAGGTGTAGAAGGCGACCGTGTCGGGCTCGTGTCGGGCTCGGTCGTGCAGCAGCTGGGCAAAGGTTCGTGGCACCGCCTCGAATCGCGACACGTCTTGGAGTACCGGTACCGAGTGGGTGCCGTTGCTCTCGACCGGGTTCGATGAAGCGGGAGTATCTGGTGCCATCAACGTGATTCCTCTGCGGGCCGCTCGTCATGCGGCTGTGGTGCGGCTGCGTGCATACGTGCTCGATTGCGCTGGACGCTCCAGCCTCCGCGCAGCGCGCGGGCGACGGGATCATCGAAGTAGGCGGCGGCGTCGGCCAAGGTACTGCGCAGTGATTTCTCGTCCGCAGCGTCGTCCGGGCCGTTCACGCTGCGCTTGAGTGCGCGGTAGAGCACGGGCGCCTCGGCTGATGCTTGCTCGGCCACGGCGATGGCGGACGGTAGCAGTTGTGCGGGTTCGACGATCCTGTCGACCAGACCGAGCGCGGCGGCGCGTTGCACACCGAAGAGCTCTCCCGACAACAACATTGCGCGGGTGGCGCGCGCCCCGAGAATCCGGATGGCACGCTGGATGCCCTTGTCGGCGGGGAGGAGTCCGTGCTTGATCTCCGGGAAGCCGAACTGTGCATGCTCGACCGCCAACACGGTGTCGGTGAAGAGTGCGATCTCCATACCGCCACCGACGCAGTACCCGTTGATGGCACCGATCACCGGACGAGGATACCGGTCCAGCACCACCAGCAACGAGTGGAAATCCCGCATTCTTCCGTCGATCTGATCGGCAGCGACCCCGTCGAGTTCTTTGATGTCACCGCCGGCGCTGAAGAACCGATCACCGTGGCCGGTGAGGACCACCGCGGGGGCGTCGGCAGACGCGGTGAGCCCGGCGAAAAGGTGCGTCAGTTCGCCGATGACGGAGCGGTTCAGTGCATTGGCCGGCGGGCGGTTCAGCGTGACCACGAGCACCCCGCCGTGATCGGCGAGTGTGAGCCCGGTCGGCGGCATGTCCTCGGGACTGGTCATCGTCTGCTCAGCCGACGGTTGCGTGGTCGGCGGGTTGCGCGTCGTGGCTACCGGCGGAAGGAAACATCGGAGTGCGCCCCTCGCGGAAGGCTTGCCGGGCTTCGAGGTAATCGGCTCCGGCGAACCCGAGGGTCTCCAGTGCCGCTGAAAGCTCCTGTTGGGGAAGGGCGTTGGTAAGCCAGCCGGTGTTCAACGAGCGCTTTGTCCAGCGGATCGCCTGTTGGGATCCACGTGCCAGGTCATCGGCGATCGCCAGCGCGCGATCCAGCACGGCGTCGGGGCGTTCGGTGATGCTGACCAGCCCGATGCGCTCGGCTTCTCGTCCGGTGAGGCGCGCCGAGGTCAGCTGGTAGAACTTCGCTTTGGCCATCCCGACCAAGAGTGGCCAGATCAGCGAGGAGTGGTCACCGGCGACGACTCCGACCCGAGTGTGGCCGTCCATGAGGATGGCGTCTTCGGCCGCGACGCTGATATCGGCAAGCAGTCCCATGGAAAGGCCCCAGCCCACGGCGGGACCGTTGATCGCGGAAATGAGCGGTTTGTCCATGTTGAGCAGCGCGGAAATGCGGTGCCGCTCCACCTCCATCAGTGCGATCGCGTCGTCCAGACTCGGGTCCGGCTGCGAAACGTCCATCCCCGTGCAGAATCCGCGGCCGGCACCGGTGATGACGGCAACTTTGGTCAGGGGGTCACGGTCGATATCGACCCAGATATCGGCCATGTACTCGAACATGGGCATCGTCAGTGAGTTCAATTGGTCTGGGCGATTCAGCGTGATCAGCAACACCCCGTTGGGCTTTCGCTCGATCAGGATCTCATCGGGGTAGCGACGGTAGATGTCATCGGCTGCTGTCGTGGTCATCGGCTTTCTCCAACCTGGATGGTGTTGCCGTTCATGGCATGTGCAGATTTGAATGCTTCGAGTTCGGCGTAGTGAGCGGGCCGCAGGCCGCGGATGTCGTCCAGGATCGCCTCGGCGGGACGAACCACGGCACGAGGGTTCTTGAACCTCGGGATGACGTATTTGCCGAAGAGTTCGATCGACTTCATCAATTCGGCGTGCGGCAGGCCGTCGATGCGCATGACCAGTGCATCGGCACCCAGATCCACATACCGCTGCACCTGCGCGATGCAATCCTCGGGGTCCCCGACGATGAAACCGGCCGAGTCCTCGAACATGTAGCGCTCATCGCTGAAGTCGATGTTCTTGACCGCGCCCATGTACTGGTAGTCGGCCGAGAGCTTCGACAAGCGCTCATAGGCGTCTGTCGAGAGGGCGACCGTCTCGGTCAGGTGGCGCGCCCATCGATGGGCCTCCTCGCGCGTTTGTGCGCAGTGCATACCGCCGGCAACGGCCACCAGCTTTTCGGCCTGGAGGGGATAGGTGTGGGTGGCCGAGGAAAGGGCCTCGTCGTAGATGCCGAGCATGTTCTCCAGGAAATCAAATCCCAGGTAGAAGCCACCGACGATGGCGCCGACTCCGAGTTCCGCCGCAGCTCTGACGGATTCGGGGCTGCCGGTCGCCATGTGAATCGGCGGATAGGGCGTTTGGATTCCCCTGGGGACCAGTCCGCGCGGCGGAATCTTGTAGTGCTCGCCCACGAAGGAGAAGATGTCGTTGTGTAACGCGCGGCGGATCACCTCGAGGCCTTCGAGCTGCTGCGCCTTGTTCTCTGCCGGCGACACTTCGAACGCGCGCAAGGCAAGGGTGGTGTTGCCGCGGCCGACACCGAGCTCGACCCTGCCGTTGGACAGGATGTCCTCGGTTGCCAGTCGCTCGGCGACCCGGAGGGCGTGGTTGATGCGCGTCGGCAACAGGGTGACCAGGTGGACGAATCTGATCCTGCTGGTCAGCGCCATCAGGTAGGGGTAGATGACCTCGGGTGCGGACGTGGTGGCAGTGCCGATCGCCACGTGTTGCTCCGATGTGCCGAACGCATCGAAACCCACTTCCTCGGCCAGTAGTACCTCGTCTATCAATTCCCGGTACCGATGCTCGTGGGTGTGACCCGGCGCCGTCTCGGCTTCGCTCATGAAGATGAACCGCATCGTTAGATCCTTCCGCGTGTGAGTGATCATTAACCTAAGGCCGGCTGGAGGTGCTGTCAATGCCAAAGTCCGAAACCGGTGCGGATTCGAGTGCCTTGAACCGCATTTATCCAGTTAAAACCCCCTTCTATCGGCGGAATTCGCGATATTCGAGCCTGCATGAGGGGCGCCGTTTCGCGCGGAGTCGAGGTCAAGCGAGGTTAATGAGTGTTAACGTACGAGACATGTTGAGATCGCCGAAGGACACGTCCGCCGTGCAGAGTGGGAGCCGAGCGGGGTTCGGGCCGGCCACGATGCGGAGCATCGGTGTTTGCGGGGTTAACGTGTGGAGCTATGAGATCTGAGAAGGGGGCAGCCGAGGCCACCGCGACCGATTCGCCGCGGCGGGAGAAGCTGCTCGCGGTTGCCGCAGAATTGTTTCTGCACAACGGTTACGACTCGGTCACCGTGGAGATGATCTGCGCGAAGGCCGGTATTTCCGGCCCCGCGCTCTACCGTCATTTTCAGAACAAGCAGGCGCTGCTCATCGCGGTGGTGGAAAAAGACCTGAAATCGCTTCATCGGTTTGCGCGCGAGACGGTGGAGTCCGAGCCGGATCCGGCGACAGCCCTGGCGATCATGGTCGAGCATCACATCTTGTCCGTCATCGACGCGCCGCCGACCCCGTTGATCTTCCACAAGAACGAACACGCGTTTCCCGAGGCGGATCGTCGACGGATCCGCCGTGAGATGAATCTTTATGCCGAAGAGTGGATCTCGACGGTGTCGCCACTGCGGCCGGACCTGTCCGAACCGCAGGTTCGTCTGCTGACCCAGTCCGTGTTCTCCATGCTCAATGCGGTGTCCACCCTGAACAAGGGTCTCGACCACGGGGCCATCGTGTCGACGATGTCCTATGCGGCGATCCAGGCGCTCACCGCGATTCCGTAGAACGGCGCTACTGGAGGTCGGGAAGGCGGTCGGGAGTCTTCGGCGCGCGGACCGCCAGGACAAGCACGAGGGTCGCGATCGCCAGGGTGCCTGAGGCGGCCCACGATATGGCGAACGCATCCCAGCTCGGCACCGCATCCGGGTCCACGGTGAGAACAGCGCCGGACACCTGGGCGCCGACGGTTCCTGCAACGGCTTGAATCGCGAAGTTCAATCCGTTGAATTGTGTGACCTTGTCGGCTGGGACGCCATTGATGACAAGGTTCAGGGATTGCGTCATCGCGACGCTCAGGCCGAAGTTCACGGCCAAGGTGGCGATGAAGATGACGGCGATGCTGCCGCGTTGTCCCATCGTGAGCATCACCAGCGTGCCGGCGATGATCGCGATCGGACCGATCGACGACGGGATCCGGGAACCGATGGCTCTGTCCAGGGCGGAAATGAACGGGGCGGTGAGCCCTATCAGCATCGCCGACACCAGCAGCAGGGCGGTCACCGTCGCCGAAGCGCCAAGGCCGTACCCGGTCGACGCGGGCAACTGCATCTGCATGGGAACGCAGAAGAGAATCGCGTTGATGCAGTATCCGGCCAAGAACATCAGCCCGGATGCGGCCACCACGGTGAAACTGCGCATCAGCCGGAGGTCGACGAGGGGCTCGTCGACTGCCAGTTCGACGAGGACAAAGAGAAAGAGTGTGCCGACCCCGGCGCCGAGCAAGAGGAAGAACCCGGGTGACGACCAGCCCCACGCGGGCGCGAATGTCAGCGCGAGCAAGACCGCCGCAAGTCCCAAGGCCAACAGCGCACCACCGAACGTGTCTACGCGCGCCCGCCCGTCGCTGGTCCTCGGCGTCGGGGGGACGAGGAGCCAGACGGCGGTCATGCACCCCAGCAAGGCAAGGAACGGCACCCAGAACAACCAGCGATAGGAGAGGTGGTCGGCGATCGGACCGGCAATCATGGTTCCGGCCGCGGTGCTGCCGAAAATGGCTCCGACCATCAGCCCGTTGGCATGCTTGGTTCTGGCTTCACCTTGCGTATCACGAATGATGCCGATGGCCAGCGGGGCGCTGCTCAGCCCGATGCCCTGTAAAAGCTGGCCCGCGATCAACATCTCGATGGATATCGAAAGCGCCGATATCAGCGTTCCCGCGGCGACGATCGCCAATACGCCCAGCAGTGCCCTGCGCTTGTCCCACACTTCGCCGAGCCGGCTCACGATGGGTGTCGCAATGGTTCCGGTCAGCAGTACGCCGGTGAGGACCCAGGAGATCGTCGAACTGGGCACGTGGAATTCGTTCTGCAAGATGGGCAGTGCCGGTGGCGTCACCGATTCGTTGAGGCCCTTGAACGCCGCGACGCACGAGACCGCCGTCGCGATGATCGCGCTTGCCCGTGTTCCGTTCTTGTGGTCCGCAGTGCGCAGTTCACGTAGATGCATGAAGCTTGTCCTCGTCAGTCATGGTCTTTGAGTTACGGGGCGAATGTGTCGGGCGGTCGACGCCGGAATCGTTGCGCCTCGGCGTGCTGTGCCGTCAACCGGCAGTGACGCGTCTACCGTCGTGATGCTCTGGCGGTCACCGACCACGACGAACTGCGGACGTCCGACGAGAGCATCGGGACAGCTTGTCTGGGAACGCTTCTCGCCATACCGGCGCGGCCGGCAATGCCTGGATGAAAAGGGCATCCCTCGAATGTGACGTAGCACTAACCTAGGGTCGTGGTGTGATGTTGTCAACACTGAGGTCGATCCCGGTGTCGAAAGGCGATGTGATCGACGGAAATGCGCTATTGAACAGCTTGTTTCGTCCCGATGGGCCGGTTGTCACGTCTGCATATGGAACATGTGTATCGCTTCGGGCGTGTTCCCCTGAGGTTAATGCGCGTTAACTTTCGATCGGCGTGGCTGCTGTGCGTCGGCCCGGTGCCCGACGCGCGACCAGGTGGGTCGATGGCGGACTGCCTTGGCATTGTGACAACGCCGTTCGGGCGGCGGGCCCAGATGGTGCGCAGAATGCTCAAAGCAAGCAGTCGGTATTGCCCGGAGTGCGATCCCGTGGTCAACTGAACACCGATTTCTCGCAACGGATCTCGAGTTTTCCGCAATGGAGAACAGTCACTGCGACGTGGCCCGCCGTGGGGACCGCGTACCTGTCACGTCCGATCGGTCCCACTCACCACGATGTCTGGGGTGGGTCTGATCTCCATACACACAGGCAAGGATCACAATGATGAACGGTGTTCGCACGATCGACCCACCCGCGTCGCTGCAGGCGTCGGGCGCTGTGGATCGAGAAGCTCTGGTGGAGATCGAGAACCGCGTCCTCTGGTTGTCGACGGCGATGGTCCATCATGCCAACCGTGTCCGTCCCAATCCCACGGGACTGAAGGTCGGCGGTCACCAGGCATCGTGTGCCTCGATAGTGTCGATCATGACCTCGTTGTGGTTCGAACAGCTGCGGCCGGGCGACAGGGTGTCGGTGAAGCCCCACGCGTCGCCCGTGTTGCACGGCATCAACTATCTGCTCGGTGAGCTGGCGGAGAAGTATCTCACCACGCTCCGGGAGTTCGGCGGCCTGCAGTCGTACCCGAGCAGGGCGAAAGACCCGGATCCGGTGGACTATTCGACGGGGTCGGTGGGCATCGGCGCGACGGCGCCGATCTGGGGTGCCATCGCTCGACGCTACGTGGACACCGTGTTCGGTGATGCCGGCACGGGCCGGCAGTACTCGCTGGTCGGCGACGCCGAGCTCGATGAGGGTGCGGTGTGGGAGGCGATCCTCGACACGTCGGTCGCCGAACTCGGCGAGATCGTCTGGATCGTCGATCTGAACCGGCAGTCTCTGGACCGGGTGGTGCCGAACATTGCGGCAGGTCGTCTGGAGGCGATGTTCTCGGCCGCCGGGTGGCAGGTGATCACCGTGATGTTCGGCAGGCTCCTGGAGGATCTGTTCACGCGGGCCGGTGGCCGGGCGCTGCGCTCCCGAATCCTCACCATGCCCAACCCGGAATACCAGCGTTTGCTGCGCTGTGATGCGGCTGCACTGCGGGTTCGTCTGCCCGGCAATGGTTCTGATGCGGCCGAGATCGCGTCGCTGTTGGACGACCTCGATGACGACACGCTTCTGCGGGCGATCCGGAATCTCGGCGGCCATGATCTCGACACGCTGCGTGGCGCGTACGAACAGATCGACGACACCCGACCCACCGTGATCATCGCCTACACCATCAAAGGACACCGGTTGCCCACCCAGGGCCACCCGCAGAACCATTCGTCACTGTTGACGATCGAGCAGTATGAACAGTTGGCGGCCGAACTCGGCATGGATCCTGCACACCCGTGGGTGCGCTTCGAACCGGACAGCATCCCCGGTCGGGTCTGTGCTGCCGCTGCGCAGCGGTTGCACCGAGAGTCCGTCGAGTTGGCCACCGCGCCGGTCATTCCCGCGGACATCGGCCGCACCCCGTCCGGGGTGTCGACCACGCAGGCCGCTCTGGGACGAGCACTGCTCGACCTGTCCCGGCTGGCTCCGGAAGCGGCGAAACGTGTGGTCACCGTCAGTCCGGACGTGTCTTCCACCACCAACCTGGCGGGTTGGCTGAACAAGGTGGGCGTGTGGTCGCCGAACGAACGGCGAAACTGGTTCGACGATGATGCCGAAACGATCATGCACTGGCGGGAGAAGCCCACCGGACAACACATGGAACTCGGTATCGCCGAGACGAATCTGGTCGGATTGATGGGCGAACTGGGGGCCACCTGGAGTCGGTGGGGGCAGCCGCTGTTCCCGATCGGCGTCATGTACGACCCTTTCGTCGAGCGCGCTCTCGAACCGTGGTCCTACGGCATCTACGCGGGCGGGCAGTCGATCCTGGTCGGGACGCCGTCGGGGGTCACCCTCGCGGCCGAGGGCGGTGCGCACCAATCGATCAAGACCCCCTCGATCGGAGTCGAGCAGCCCGGCTGTGTCAGCTATGAGCCGGCCTTCGCGGTCGATGTCGAATGGACGCTGCTCGACAGCATTTCCCGGTTGGGCCGTCCGGACGGATCATCCTCGTATCTGCGCCTGTCGACCCGCCCCGTCGACCAGACGTTGGCCGGCGTCCCGACCGATCCTGCGGCGCGAGAACGGCGACGACGTCAGGTTGTCGCCGGCGCCTACCCGCTGCGCCGGGCCGAGCGGCCTGCGGTCATGTTGGTCGGGGTGGGAGCCGTGATCACCGAGACTCTCACTGCCGCCGATCGGTTGGCGGAGTTGGGGCTCGATGCCGATGTCGTGTGTGTGACCAGCGCCGGGTTGTTGTTCGAGGCGGTGCAGGCGCGCCGCGGTCTGGGGGACGGGCCGTCGTGGATCCTCGATCAGGTGTTTCCGCCCGACCGGGCGGTACCCATGGTGACGGTGCTGGACGGGCACCCGCACACCTTGGCGTTCTTGGCAGGGATCAATCGTGTTCCGGCCGCCGCACTCGGTGTCACACGGTTCGGGCAGGTCGGATCCCTCGACGACGTCTACCGCTATCACGGTATCGACACCGACAGCATCGTTCGCGCCGCTCTCGACCTCGTCGACTGACCACAAGGGACCACAGGCATGCCCAATCCAGAAACCACCACGATGCTGGTGTTGCCGGCACTCGGCGATCATGTCGACGAGGTCACCATCACCCGGTGGCTCAAGAACGCCGGTGAGCACTTCGAGCACGACGAGCCGTTGCTCGAAGTGTCCACGGACAAAGTCGAGACCGAGATCCCCGCGACGGGTGCGGGAACGCTCCTGGAGATCCTGACGCCCGAGAACGAGGTCGTCCAGATCGGGGCGGCGCTGGCAGTGCTGAGCGGTTCCGAGGTCGCGGATCCCGTTCCCGCGCAGACCCGGGCGATTCCTGTTCCGGTACCGGTGCCGGCCGATCCACCGCCGTCGGTCGCGGTGGAGCCGGCCACAATCCCCACGGTGCAGAGGCTGTCCCGAGTTCGTCAGACGATCGCGCGGCGAATGCTCGAATCACTGCAGACGTCGGCACAGTTGACGACGGTGGTCGAGGTCGATGTCACCACCATCGCAGGGTTGCGCGCGCAGGAGAAGGAAGATTTCCACCGGCGAACCGGAGTGAAACTGTCCTTCCTGCCGTTCTTCGTCGCCGCCGCGGTGGAAACGCTCGCCGAGCATCCCGTGCTCAATTCCTCGCTGGACGCCGACTGCACCGAGATCACCTACCACGCCGACGTGCACCTGGGAATGGCAGTCGACAGCGACAAAGGACTGATGGTTCCGGTGCTCCGCGATGCCGCGGCCTTGAGCCTCGTGCAGCTGGCACAGGGCATTGCCGCGGTCGCGGAGCGAGTCCGGCTCGGCACGATACGACCCGATGACCTGGCCGGCGGCACCTTCACCATCACCAACACCGGCAGCCGAGGTGCACTGTTCGACACCCCGATCATCAACCAGCCGCAGTCTGCCATTCTCGGTGTGGGCGCAGTGGTCGATCGGGTGGTGCCGATTCGGAGCGAGGTCCCCGCACTCGAGATCGGGGTGCGCTCCATGGCCTATCTGTCACTGTCCTACGATCACCGCACCGTCGACGGTGCCGACGCCGCCCGCTATCTGACGGCCGTCAAGCGCCGGCTGGAGCGCGGTTTCACCGCCGATGACCTTCGGTGAACGCACGCATCGACCGATCCCGCCCACTTCTCGGCGATCGGGTCAGGCCAGCAATCCCGAGCCCAGCCAGTCGCCCTCGGCCACCCCGGGGAGCATGGCGAAGGTCGCCGAGCCCACCGTGGTGATCCACTGGTTCATCGCGTCGGACTCGGCCAACCGCGCCTGCACGGGAATGAACTGGCGCACCGGATCAGCGAGGTAGGTGGCGAACACCAGCCCGCTGTCGGTGGTCGCCCCCACCGGTGGCGGATCATCGTAGTTGTACGGCCTGCGCAGGAACCGCTCATCATCGGTGCGGTGATGTGCCAGCGCGATATGCGAATTCGGTGGGATCACCGGAATCCCGTTGACCCGGGCATCCAGGTCGGGCACATCGCTCTCCCGGGTGCCGGTCAGCGGCGCCCCGGTGTCCAGCCGGCGGCCCACCGCGAATTCCTTGCTGGCACGGTCGAGTTCATCCCAGGTGTCCATTTCGGCCCGCACCCTGCGCAGCACCAGGATTGTGCCGCCGGCGAACCATGGTCGGGCCGCTCCGTCGTCCCATACGTAGCGGTCGAACTCGGCCGGGGTCCGCAGGTTCGCGGTACCGTCGACCTGCCCCATGACATTGCGCATCGTGGCCCCGGACACGTCCGCGCCATGGGCGTTGCGGAAACCGCGCTGGCGCCAGCGCTGCACCGTCATGGCACGGACGTTCTTGAGCAGCACCCGGCTGGTGTGCGCGACCACCATCGGGTCGTCGGCGCAGATCTGCAACATGACGTCGCCGCCGACGAACCGTGATTCCAGCCGGTCGGTCCGAAACGGGGGCATGTCGATCGCGGTCGGGGGCCGCTTGTGCGCCATGCCGATTCGGTCGAACACCGCCGGGCCGAGTCCCACGCTGACGGTGAGGCGGGCCGGACGAAGGGCAAGCTCGGGTTCGGTGTCGGCCAACGCCGGCCTGCCCTGGGTCAACCGTGCGGCGTCGGCGGTCCACAATCGCAGGATTGCGGTCAGCGTGTCGCGCGGACTGCGGTGTGGGTCGTCACGCAGATCCAGCGCGACGAACAATGCGTGTGCCTGCGGCGGTGTGTCGATCCCGGCCTGATGCGCACCGTGGAAGGGCTCGACCGTGCCGCCGAAACCGTCGACCGTCGCCGAATGTGCGGCACTGCACTGGGTCAGGGCGGCTCCGGCGGCCAGGGCGGCGGCGCCTCCGGTGAGGAGGCGCCGCCGGTTGACGTCAACCATGGCTGCCGTGGCCGGGTTGGTATTGCTCGTTGGCGCCGGCGAAGTCACGCACCTGAGCGGTGACCGGCAGTGTCGAACCGTCCTCGAACTCGAGGGTGACGGTGACATCGCTGCCCGGTGACAGCGGCCCGGTCAGGTCCATCAGCATCACGTGGTCGCCGCCGGGTGCCAGCTCGTGGGTACCACCCGGGGCGATCACGAATCCGCCGGCCTTGGGGCGCATGGTCTTACTGCCCGCCGCGCCGGTGACCTCGTGCAGTTCCACCATGCCTGCCGAGGGTGAGGTACCCGAGGTGATCCGTACCTCGCTGCTGCCGGTATTGGACAACGTCCCGAACAGCGCGGCCATCCCGCCGTCGGTCCCGGCGGCCCACTGGTCGGTGACCGTCACGCGCTCGGCCATCGGAGAGTCCTGTGCGGCGGGGGAGCCGCACGCCGCCAGCAGCAGGGTCACGGCGAGGATGAGCACCTTAGGCATCGGCGTTCTCCTTCCGGGCCTTGGCCGCTCCCACGATTGCGTCGACCAGGACGAAGCCGGCCAGCGAGAGCCCGAGCAGGGGCAAGAACCATCCGATCGCCACCGCTGCGACAACGATGGTGCCGATTGCCCACGGCGGCAGTCGTTTCCACGTCCCACGCAGGGGCGGTCTGCCCACTGCCCAACCGGATCCGCGGGTAGGGCGGCGCTGCCACCACATCCGGTAGCCGCCGATGATCACGGCGACGAGGGCGACCGCGACACCGAGCAGGATCAGCTGGTTGGCCAGCCCGAACAGCAGACCCATATGGCCGCGGATACCCCAGTCGGCCAACATGGCGACCACCGAATAGTCGCGCCAGTAGTCGATCTTGCTGCTGACCGTGTTGGTGGCCGGATCGACCGAGGCCACGTTGGTGGTGAGCCGGTAGGGCTTGTCCAGCTCGGCGACCCGCACCCCGTTGCCCGCCGCCGTGGGCAGGGCCAGTTCGACGGGCTGGTGGACACCGGCGGTGGCCGCCGCCTGCAGCACGGCCTCGTAGTCGATCGCACCGGCCGGGGTGCCCGGGGCTTCGGCCCCGTGCTGACCGTGGCCCTCGTGTTCAGTGTTGTCGCCGTGTTCAGTGTGGTCGCCGTGCCCACCGGCGACCGCGGCGGCGGGATGCAGCGTGGTGTCCAGCACCGGTCGCTTCCAGTCCATGGTCGAGCGCAGCTCGGTGACATGCTCTCCGGCGTAGGTGGACCAGGTGATGCCGGTGGCGGACAGGAACAGCAGTCCGGCCAGCAACCAGACACCGGTGGCGCCATGCCAATTCATGGTGCGGGCGCGGCCGCTGCTGCTGCGATCCACCCGAAGGATGCGGCCCGGCCGTCCCCGGCGTCGCTGCGCGGCGGCCTTGCTCAGCCACAGCGCGAGCCCACCGAGGGCCACCACCCACAGCCAGGAGGCGGCCAGCTCGCTGTACACGCGGCCGGGTTCGCCGAGCTGGAGGTGCCGGTGGAAACCGTCGAGCCAGGTGCTCACCGGCAGGTAGCCCAGCCAGGTGGCCTCGTCACCGAGGACCCGACCGGTGTAGGGGTCCACGAACACCGACCGCAACAACTCGGGGTCCAGTGCGGGGTCGGCGAACTCCACCCGGGTGGATGCGTCCGCGGCGGCCGGTGGCCGCATGCCGGTCACGGTCAACGCCGGGAACGCCTGCTGTGCGGCGGCGACCTGTTCGGCCAGCGGCAGTGCCTGCCCGGCCGGGGTGACGGTCAGGACGTCGGCGTAGATGATGCGTTCGATCGTCGGCGCCATGGCATAGAGGCCGCCGGTCGTCGCGGCGATCAGGATGAACGGCGCGATCAGGATGCCCGCGTAGAAGTGCAGGCGAACCACGAAGGGGCGCCAACTTCTTCGGTGGGCGACGGTGGACGGTGCTGTGGTGGTGGTCGGGTCGATATCGACGGTGTCGTCGGGAATGGTCATGACATGCCTTCGGCTGGAAACGACAGAGGGGTGTGCAGACGCACGCAGCGCGCCGTGACCGGGGGACCGGTCACGGGCGTTTCGATTCGTCGGAGTCGTCGACCGTCAGACGGTCGCGACAGCACCCCTCGGCGGGGCCCGCATGCCGAGGCCAGGAGCCAGCAGAACAGATTGCGCGACAACGTTGTCGGTGCGGCGCCGTGCCCGCTGTGCGGGCACGGGCGCATGCGCGGTGGCGAACAGCCGCAGCCAGCACAGCACCGAGGCGCACACCCGGTACAGGTGTTCGACGGCGGCGATCGCGAAGCCCAGTAGCACCGCGGCGACCGCGTGGGCGGCGATCATCGATGGTGTCAGACCCATGTCGCCGTGGTGCCCGCCCGCGACGGTCAACACCAGGTGGCTCAGCACCTGGGCGGCACCCAGCGCCAGCGCCGGCACGATCACCCCGGCGTATCGACCGGAGGCGGTGAGGCTGCCCGCGGCGGCACCGGAGGTGGCGCACACCAGCAGGGCGGCGATCAGGGCTGCACCGTGCGGGACGGTGCCCGCGGCCGCAGCGTGCGCACCGACCGTGGTGGCCGCGGCGCTGATCCCGACCAGCACGGCGCGCACCCCGTGCGCGTGTGTGGTCGGCGTGCTCACCAGCGGGACTCTACTACGACGCCTAGTAGGTGCTCAGTCGACGAGCGTGTCGCCGAGGAACCGGTCACCGCCGGTCACGCCGGGAAGGACGAAGAAGAAGCCGCCGCCCACCGGCATGATGTATTCCTCCAGCGGTTCGCCCTTGAGGCGCTCCTGCACGGTCAGGAAGCCCTTCTGCAGACTGCGCTGGTAGGCCACGAAGGCCAATCCCTGGTCCAGGCGCCCGGCGCCGTCGAACCCGCGCGAGTAGTTGAACCCGCGGCGCAGGATCAGGTTCTCGTCGGTCTGCGGTGTGCGGGGGTTGGCCAGCCGGATGTGGGCGTTGAGCTTGATCCGCAGACCGTCGGGGTCGCCGGCATAGTCCGGGTCGTCGAATTCCCCGGTCATGCCCAGCGGCGCCCCGCTGACCTTGGACCGCCCGATCAGCGCCTCCTGCTCGACGAGTTGGGTGCGGTCCCAGAACTCGACGAAATTACGGATGATGCGGACCGCCTGATAGCTGCCCCCGACCGTCCACTCCGGCTCGCGGCCGGGGCCGACGTCATCGGGGCCCACCCACACGTGGCGGTCCATCACGGCGGCATCGCTGACATCGAGGTTGGCGGTGCCGTCCTTGAAGCCCAGCAGATTACGCGGGGTGGTGGCCTGGACACCGTCCTGGGAGGCGGCCTTGCCCGCGCCGATGCCGCGGGCGTATCCGTCGATCATCCACTTGAGCACCAGATCGCTGCGGGTGCGCCGCATCAGCTGCCGCAACGCGAACTGCATGGTGTCGTTGTGGCCGGACTCGAAGATGATCGAGATGTCCCCGTGTGACAGCTTGGGATCCAGCCGATCGTTGGCCAGGAACGGCATGGTCTCCAGCTCGCGCGGCTTGCGGTCGGCAAGGCCGAACCGGCCGTCGAACAGCGAGGCGCCCACGCCGACCACGATCGACAGGTTGTCCGGGGGCGGGTGTTCACCGAGAATCCCGGAATCCACCGGCGGGTAGGCCGGGTCGCGCTGCTCGGGCGGGCGGCCGGCCATCAGTCCGCGGATCTCGTCGGTCAGTTCCTGCAGCGTCGATCTCAGCTGCGCACGATTCTTGGCGTGCACGTTGAACGATGCGATCAGTCCCTGCTCGGGAATGGGCAGCGCGGTGATACCGGCCTGGTGCGCACCTTCGAACTCGACGAACCGCGCCGCGTCGGCGGGGGCGGCCGGTTCCTGGCCACAACCTGCCAGGCCGGCCGCGCCGACAGCCGCCCCGGCGCCCAGCGCGCCGGCCACGAACCCGCGCCGAGAGATGCCTCGAGGGCGGTTCACTGCAGTTTGAGCACTCCCGAGACCTGGGAGAGGTTCTCCGAGAGGCCCGCGAGTTCAGATTTGAGCGTGTCGATGACGTCGGGGGTCACCGTGACCTCCGGGCAGCGCGCCGACGGATAGGGGTCGTTCTCGGTGCAGAACAGCACCCAGCCGTCCCCTCGGCGCAGTGGGCCGAGCGTGTCGAACACCGAGTTGATACCGGCCTCGATCTTGCCGAGCAGTGCCGGGTCGGCCTGCACGAGAGCGGGGTTGAGCTTGCCGATGGCGTCGCGGGCACCCTGCACGTTGGCGTCGAAGTCCCACAGATCGGTCTTGGCGTACCGATCCTCTTCGCCGGTGATCTTGCCCTCGGACACCTCTTCGATCAGTTCGGCGGCCCCGGTGGCGACATCGACCGGCTTCACCTCGACCGACGGGAACTGGGCCTTGAGCTCGGCGATATCTGCGTCGAGTTGGTCGGCGAAGGGCGCGCCACCGTCGGTGGTGTTCTTCTCGAAAAGCAGGTATTCCAGCCGGTGCCAGCCGGTGAACCCGGGGTCGTCGACACCGGCGAAGTCGTCGACGCGGGCGTCGATCTTGCCGTCGATCTTCTCGACAAGGCCGGCGATGGGTTCGATGCGCTCCCACGGCGCGCGCGAGGGGGCGTAGGCCTCCTGGGCTGCCTTGAGGTCACCGGCGCGGACCGCGTCGGTGAACACCTTGACCGCGCCGACGAGCTCGTCGATCTGGGCGGTGGCGTACGCCTTGTACTCGACGGCGGCCTTCTCGGTCAGCGGATTCGGGGCTGCTGCCGCCGAACTACTGGTCGACGCGCCCGAGGTCGGACTGCCGCTCGCGCTGTCGGTTGCGGTGTTCGAATCACCGTTCGAACATGCGCTGAGCACGAGTGCGATCGCGGCGATCGGTAGCTGCCAGGCGAAATGCCGTTTCATCGAGCCTCCTTGTGGGACATCGAGCACAGTACATGTTCGACCAGTGTTGGGTAGGCATACCTGAGTCGACGTCATCACTGGACTGTCGGCGGCGTTCTCACCGCTACTCTTGACCAGGGGGCGTGAGACTCCGTTGCGTTGTCACAGCGGGTGGTTTTGAGGGAGTGCTTTGTCGGACGTGCGGAGTGCGGCTGGGAGTGTGTCCTCCCCGGCACCGACCGTCGCCCCGGAGCCACCGGCCCCCGGCCACTCGATCACGGCATTCTGGCGCGCCCGTTGGGTGCGGGCCGCGTTGGTCCTCGCGGCGGCACTGTTGTTGCTCGCCTCCAGTTGTTCCTGGCATCGCGGAGAACACATTCCCGACGGGGTGCCGCCGCCGCGCGGTGCCGCCGTCCCCGCCATCGACACCAACGCCGCCGGCCGTCCCGCGGATCAGCTGCGGGACTGGGCCGCCGAGCTGGCGCCCAAGACCGGCATCCCCGAGCAGGCCCTGCAGGCCTACGCCTATGCCGCCAGGGTGGCCGAGGTGGTCAATCCCAAATGCAACCTGGCCTGGCCCACCCTGGCCGGCATCGGCATGGTCGAAAGCCATCACGGCACCTACAAGGGCGCGGATATCGCACCCAACGGTGATGTGCGGCCGCCCATTCGGGGTGTCCAGCTCGACGGCACGATGGGCAACATGGAGATCCTGGACACCGATCAAGGTCTGCTCGACGGTGACCCGACGATGGACAGGGCCATGGGCCCCATGCAGTTCATCCCCGAGACCTGGCGGCTCTACGGCGTCGACGCGAACAACGACGGGGTGATCAGCCCCGACAATTTCGACGATGCGGCCCTGTCGGCGGCGGGCTACCTGTGCTGGCGCGGCAAGGACCTGTCCACGCCGCGGGGCTGGATGGAGGCGTTGCGGGCCTACAACCTGTCCAACCAATACGCGCGCAATGTGCGGGACTGGGCGACCACCTATGCCGACGCGTCGACCTCCTAGATGTCGTCCCGACAGGCCCCTGGATGTCGTCCCGACAGGCTTCTGATTAGGCACGGACACCGCCAACAGCGACGACCTGGAACACACCACCCCGGCGCAACCCTTAGGCTCTTAACCGTTCGCATGCCAGCCCATGACCGATTTCCAGGAGGAACCCGTGCCCATCATCGAACAGGTCGGAGCCCGCGAGATCCTCGATTCGCGCGGAAACCCGACCGTTGAGGTCGAGGTGGCCCTGATCGACGGAACCGTCGCCCGTGCGGCGGTGCCCTCCGGCGCATCCACCGGTGAGCACGAGGCGGTCGAGCTGCGCGACGGTGGCCCCCGCTACCTCGGCAAGGGCGTCGAGAAGGCCGTGGAGGCCGTCCTCGACGAGATCGCCCCCGCCGTGATCGGTCTGTCGGCCGACGACCAGCGGCTGGTGGATCAGGCGCTGCTGGACCTCGACGGCACCCCGGACAAGTCCCGCCTCGGCGCCAACGCGATCCTCGGTCTGTCGCTGGCGGTCGCCCGCGCGGCCGCCGAGTCGGCCGGGCTGCCGCTGTTCCGCTATGTCGGCGGCCCGAACGCCCACATCCTGCCGGTACCGATGATGAACATCATCAACGGTGGCGCGCATGCCGATACCGGGGTGGACGTGCAGGAGTTCATGATCGCCCCGATCGGCGCCCCGACCTTCAAGGAATCGCTGCGCTGGGGTGCCGAGGTGTATCACTCGCTGAAGTCGGTGCTCAAGAAGCAGGGCCTGTCCACCGGGCTGGGTGACGAGGGTGGTTTCGCCCCCGATCTGCCGGGCACCAAGGCCGCGCTGGAGCTGATCGGCACCGCCATCGAGGGCGCCGGATTCAAGCTGGGCGCCGATGTCGCGCTGGCGCTGGACGTTGCCGCCACCGAATTCCACACCGAGGGCAAGGGTTACGCCTTCGAGAAGGAGACCCGCACGGCGGCGCAGATGGCCGATTTCTACGCCGGACTGCTGGACGCCTACCCGCTGGTCTCGATCGAAGACCCGCTGTCCGAGGATGACTGGGACGGGTGGGTGGAGCTGACCACCGCCATCGGTGACCGCGTGCAGCTCGTCGGCGACGACCTGTTCGTCACCAACCCCGAACGGTTGGAGGAGGGCATCGACAAGGGTGCGGCCAACGCACTGCTGGTGAAGGTCAACCAGATCGGGACGCTCACCGAGACCCTCGATGCCGTCGCGCTGGCGCACAACAGTGGATACCGCACCATGATGAGCCACCGGTCCGGGGAGACCGAGGACACCACCATCGCCGACCTCGCCGTCGCCGTGGGCAGCGGCCAGATCAAGACCGGCGCCCCGGCCCGCAGCGAGCGGGTGGCCAAGTACAACCAGCTGCTGCGCATCGAAGAGGCGCTCGGGGATGCCGCCCGCTATGCCGGTGACCTGGCCTTCCCGCGGTTCACGCCCGCGAGCCAGTAACTTCGGTTCATGCCCGACGCGAAACGGCCCGATCCGCAGCGGAAGTCGAGCCGCGGCCCTGCCCCCAGGCCGGGCAAGGCGGGCGGGGCGGGCCGTCCGCGTGGGTCGTCGGTGCGGCGCGACCCCAAGGCCCGCGAGCCCAAGGCGATCGAGAGCAGCAAGTCCCGCCAGACCGCCGATGCCGCCGGCTTCGCCGATGACACCGGGGCTCCCGACACGGTCGCGGAGGCCATTCGGCGCTCCGTCGCCGAGAACGCCGACACCCACTCGGAGCAGCGCTTCGGGTCGGCGGCCCGGCGAGCGGCCATCCTGGCCGCCGTCGTCTGCGTGTTGACGCTGACGATCGCCGGACCGGTCCGCACCTACTTCGCTCAGCGCACAGAGATGAACCAACTGAAAATGGTTGAGGCACAATTGCGTTCACAGATCGCGGATCTCGAACAACAGAAGATCAAGCTGGCCGACCCGGTGTTCATCGCCGCACAGGCACGCGAACGGCTGGGCTTCGTGATGCCCGGCGACATTCCCTATCAGGTGCAACTGCCACCGACCGCCGCCGTGGAACCCGATACCGGTCCCGAGGCGCCGACGGCGATCAACACCGATCCCTGGTACACCTCGCTGTGGCACACCATCGCCGATCAGCCGCACGGCATCACCCCGGCCGTGCCACCGGCACCACCGGCGCCCGGCAGCACTCTCACCCCGGTGCCCGCCGGTGGTTGAGCAGGCCGACCTGGACGCCGTCGCACGCCAGCTCGGACGCGAACCGCGCGGTGTCCTGGAGATCGCATACCGTTGCCCCAACGGCGACCCCGCGGTGGTCAAGACCGCGCCGAAACTGCCCGACGGCACCCCGTTCCCGACGCTGTACTACCTGACCCACCCGGCACTGACCGCCGCGGCGAGCAGGCTGGAGTCCTCGGGTCTGATGCGTGAGATGACCGAACGGCTCGCCGAGGATCCGGAGGTGGCGGCGGCCTACCGGCGCGCACACGAGTCCTATCTGGCCGAGCGCGACGCCATCGAGTCGCTGGGCACCGACTTCACCGGTGGGGGTATGCCGGACCGGGTGAAGTGTCTGCATGTGGTCATCGCACACTCCTTGGCGAAAGGCCCTGGGCTCAACCCGTTCGGGGACGAGGCACTGGCCGTGCTGGCCGTCGAGCCAGGGATGGCAGGCATCCTGGACCGGAAGGTGTGGGCGTGAAGGTCGGCGCGATCGACTGCGGTACGAACTCCATCCGATTGCTGATCGCCGAGGGCGGTCCGGCCGGGCTGGTCGACGTGCACCGTGAGATGCGCATCGTCCGGCTGGGCCAGGGGGTCGACGCCACCGGAGAGTTCGCGCCGGAAGCGCTGGCGCGCACCGAGACCGCGCTGGCAGATTATGTCGCGCTCATGCGTGAGCACGACGTGGCCAGGGTCCGGATGGTCGCGACGTCGGCCGCCCGCGACGCGGGTAACCGTGACGAATTCTTCGCCATGACAGCCCGATTGCTCGGGACCGTCAGCGACGGGGCGGTCGCCGAAGTGATCAGCGGGACCGAAGAGGCCGAGCTGTCCTTTCGCGGCGCGGTCGGCGAGCTCGATTCGGCCGGGGCACCGTTCATCGTCGTCGATCTCGGCGGCGGTTCCACCGAACTGGTCCTCGGCGACGGTGCCGGGGTGAGCGCGTCGTTCTCGGCCAACATCGGTTGTGTGCGGATCAAGGAGCGTTGCCTGCCCTCGGACCCGCCGCCGGCCGAGGAGATCGAGGCCGCCCGGACCGTGGTGCGCACCGCCCTGGCCGAGGCGCTGCGGGCCGTCCCGGTGGAACGCGCGCACACCTGGGTGGGGGTGGCCGGCACGTTCACGACGCTGGCGGCGCTGGCGCACCGGCTACCCGTCTACGATCCGGCCGCGATTCATCTGTCCCGCACCGGTTTCGGTGATCTGTCGACCGTGTGCGCCGACCTGCTGGCGATGACAGCGCAGGAGCGGCTTGCGTTGGGCCCCATGCACGAGGGTCGCGCCGATGTTATCGCCGGCGGTGCGATCGTGGTGCAGGAGCTGGCCCGGGTGATGGCCGACCGCGCCGGTATCGACGAACTGGTGGTCAGCGAGCACGACATCCTGGACGGTATTGCGCTGTCCATCGCCTAGCGTGTACCGGTGAGGCTGAAGGAGGGAGAGGCGTGAGCACGTGGAATTCGGGCGGAGGGCCGCCGCCGATCGTCCCGCGTCCGCCGTCGCGCGGCGGTCCGAACGTGGCGCTGATCGCCGGCATAGCCGCGGCGGTGTTGGCCATCGGGGGCGGTGTCGCCTATTTCGTGCTCAGTCCGAACGATCCGGATGAGCCTGCCGGACAGCAGAGTTCGGTGTCGGCGCAGACGTCTGAGCAGATGTCGGAGCAGACGTCGGAGCAGGACGAGAACGACAACGACCGTCTGATGAAGGTGCTGCCGCGCGGTTATCCCGACGGGGCGTGCACGCCGGTGGCCCGCCTCGACGGCGCCTTGGCGACCATCGCCTGCACGGTCAACAAGGATCCCGGCGGGCCCATGTCGGCGACGTACTCGCTGCTGGTGGACAGTGCGGCACTCAAGGCCGCGATCGACAACCTGGGGACCATCTCGACCGTGGTCGACTGCCCGGGCCGGATCCAATCGCCGGGCCCGTGGCGACACAATGCGTCGCTGCACGAGGTCAGTGGCACGCTGATGTGCGGTATTCAGAACGACAACCCGATGCTGGCGTGGACCAATGTCGACGACCAGATGTTCGCGGTGGTGCAGGGGCGCCCGGCGGGCCCGACCCTGGACAACCTCTATGCCTGGTGGAGCACCCACTCCTGAGTTCTCTTCCCAGACAGAAGCACCGGCGCCCCGGGTCCGAAAGGACCCGGGGCGCCGGCGTTGCAGGACGTGCGTATCAGGCGGGAGGAGCCATCACCGGGGTCGTGGTGGGCGCGGCGCCGGCCGGGAGCGGGGTGCCCTGGCTGCCTGCCTCGGCGGGCGCCGGAGCGGTGCCCTCGGCGGGTGCCGGGGCCGCGGCCGGGACAGCGCCGGGGGCCGGTGCGGCCGCGGGTGCCGGAGCTCCGGGGACCGCCGCCGGAGCGGGGGCACCGGGGACCGCCGCCGCGGCGGGGGCACCGGGGACGGGTTCGGCCTGCACGCCGGCCGGGGTCATCCCGGGCTGGTCCGCCGGCAGCGGGGTGCCCTGGCTGCCGGCCGGAGCCGGAGCGGTCTCGGGAGCACCGGCGGGCAACGGGGTGCCCTGGCTGCCTGCCGGCGCCGTGGTCGGTGCCGGAGTGGCCGGGGTGGAGGTCGTCTCGGCACCCGGCTCGCCCGGCGCCGGGGTCTCGGTGCTGGTGGTCGCGTCGGCGGCCTCGGCTGCGGCCGGTGCCTGGTAGGTGCGGGCGCTGCCGCCGGACCCGGTGCTGGCGGCCGGCGGCGGGGTGACCCACACGATCAAATCGGCCGCGCTGTTGGCGTAGACCACACTGTCGGGCGCCTCGCCGGTGACGTCGAAGTACACCTTGCCGGTGGTCTTCTGGCCCTGCGCCAGGGTCGACGGGTTCACACCCTGGGCGGTCGCGACGCCCCACAGCGCGCGGTAGGTCTCACCATTGCGGGCGCGGGCGTTGAGGTTGGACACGATCGGGGTGGCGTCGCCCTGCAGCGCCTCATCGGTCGCGGTTGCTTCCCACAAGGTGCCGTGGATCTGGGCCGGGATGACGTCGGTGCTGACCTTGAGTCCGGTGATGGTCCAGCCCTGGACGATGTTGCCGTCGTGCAGCTGCGCCTGGCTACCCAGATGGGTGGTGGTGACGGCGCTGTGATCGTCGGCGATGGCGGCCGGTGCGGTGAAGGCGGTGATCGCCCCGGCGGCAGCTATGGCAGCGGCCGCAAACGCGGCTCCAATGCTCGTGGTCTTCACGGTGATTCCACTCCTGAGTCGTCAGATTGACGGCATCCCCCCGATGGGGTGCATCACAGACCGAAGTTAGCAGGTGGCGTGGGGTGATGGAACCGCCGCCGACCCTGCTCACCGGCTGGATGTGCGATGTGCGATGGCTGCGAGGGCTCGCGATGCGGCACCTGAGCAAACAATTCACGCGTATTGGAGCCATTTGCTGCAAAGGTCAGCCACATTATCGGCGCGACGCTGCGCAAACTCGTCGAGCTTTGCTCGGGGCGAGTATGCGAGGTTCGGTGTCAAGTGGAAAGCGCTGAGCGAATCCGGTCAGGCGGTGGTGTCGCGGGCGCCCAGGCGGAGGTGTTCGATGTGATACACGGCCTCGTCGAGTAGCTGTGCGACGTGCGCGTCGTACAGCCGGTAGATGATGTTGCGCCCGGCGCGGTCTCCGGCGACCAGGCCCAGGGCGCGCAGCAGGCGCAGTTGGTTGGACACCGCCGATTGCTCCATGCCGACGGCGCCGGACAGTTCGGTGACCGTGCACGGCGCCTGGCGCAGTCGGGTGAGGATCAGCAGCCGATTGGGGGAGGCCAGGGCCTGCAGTGTCTCGGCGACCTTGACCGCGGCGGCGGCGTCGAGTGATGCCACCGGCGGTGTGCGTCCCTCGACTCCGTGACCCATGTGCTCAATTGAACCACGTGTGACCCGCACATTTAGACATGTAGAACTCTACATGTTTGGATGTGTGTGTGATGACCGGGGTGGAACGTTCGCAAAGGCTGGTCGGTGCCCAACGGCGCCGGTCGGCATGGTCGCTGGATTCGGTGCGCTGGGCGGCCGGTGCGCTCGCGCTCTTCGTTGCCGGGTTGGTTCTGCAGATCAGTGGCGCGCCCGAATTGATTTGGTGGACAGCCTATCTGGGGTGTTACCTGGCCGGCGGTTGGCGGTCGGCCGTCGACGGGCTCACCGAGCTTGGGCAGCGCCGGCTCGACGTGGATCTGCTGATGATGCTCGCCGCCCTCGGTGCCGCCGCCATCGGTCAGGTTTTCGACGGTGCGCTGTTGATCGTCATCTTCGCGACCTCCGGTGCCCTCGAAGACGTCGCCACCCGGCGTACCGAGGACTCGGTGCGGGCGCTGCTCGACCTCGCCCCCGAGCGCGCTGTTCGCGTCGACCGCGGCGTCGAGACCGAGGTGCCGGTGTCGGAGCTGAGGGTCGGGGACCGCATCCTGGTCCGGCCCGGCGAACGGGTATCCGCCGATGCCACCGTGATCGAGGGTGCCAGCGATGTCGACCAGGCCGGCATCACCGGCGAACCGCTGCCGGTAGCGGTGCACGTCGGCGACGAGATCTTCGCGGGCACGCTGAACGGGACGGGTGCCTTGGCCGCCGAGGTCATCCGTGATCCGTCCGACAGCGTGGTGGCGCGCATCGTGGCGATGGTGGGACAGGCCTCGGCGACCAAGGCGCGCACGCAGCTGTTCATCGAGAAGATCGAACAGCGCTACTCGATGGTGATGGTCGGCGCCACCCTTGCGTTGTTCACGGTCCCGCTGCTGTTCGGGGCGGATCTGCGCAGCGCGCTGCTGCGGGCGATGACGTTCATGATCGTTGCCTCCCCGTGCGCGCTGGTGCTGGCGACCATGCCGCCGCTGCTGTCGGCCATCGCCACTGCGGGCCGGCACGGGGTGCTGGTGAAATCGGCCGTGGTGATGGAGCGACTGGCCACCGTCCAGGCCGTCGCCTTCGACAAGACCGGCACGCTGACCACCGGCCGTCCGAGGGTGGTCGGCGAGCCGCCGGCGGCGGTGCTCGCGCTCGCGGCGGCCGCCGAACAACTCAGCGAGCACCCGTTGGGTAGAGCCATCGTGGCAGCGGCGCACGAACGTGCACTGCCGATAGCGCCCGCAACTGGGTTCCGCGCGCTCCCGGGTCGGGGTGTCAGCGCGCTGGTGGGCGGGCGGCGGGTCGAGGTGGTGAGTCCGGCCGCGCTCGGCAGGCCGGCGCCGGAGTCGGTGGCCGCGTTGGAGTCCGCGGGCGACACCGCGGTGGTGGTGACCGTCGACGGTGAATGTGCCGGGGTGATCGGATTGCGCGACACGGTGCGCCAGGGTGCCGCCGATGTCGTCGCCGATCTGCATCGGTCCACCGGGTGTCCACCGCTGCTGCTGACCGGTGACAACCGTTGTGCCGCCGCACGACTGGGTGACGAACTCGGTATGGAGGTACGTGCCGAGCTGCTTCCCGGCCAGAAGGTCGCCGCGGTGCGCGCACATGCCGAGCGGGTCCTGGTCGTCGGCGACGGTGTCAACGATGCCCCGGCCATGGCCGCATCCCATGTCTCGATTGCCATGGGCCGCAGCGGTTCCGACGTCACGCTACAGACCGCCGATGCGATCACGGTGCGTGACGACCTGGCGACCATCCCCGCCGCGCTGGCGCTGGCCCGGCGGGCGCGGCGGGTGGTGATCGCGAATCTCGTCATCGCCGCGAGCTTCATTGCGGTGCTGGTGGTGTGGGACCTGTTCTGGCATCTGCCGCT
The DNA here is from genome assembly GCF_006715585.1 of Arthrobacter sp. SLBN-53. Lineage (NCBI taxonomy): Bacteria > Bacillati > Actinomycetota > Actinomycetes > Micrococcales > Micrococcaceae > Arthrobacter > Arthrobacter sp. SLBN-53. The sequence goes on along the minus strand of NZ_VFNN01000001.1, from coordinate 1,680,363 downwards.
GCCGCTGGGCGTCGCCGGGCATGAGGGATCGACCATCATCGTCGCGCTCAACGGACTGCGGCTGTTGCGGGACAGGGCCTGGTTCATGGCCGTTCGTCAGTCACGCGGTGGCGCCGAAACCCGCTGTCGGGCCGGATATGGGGCGCCTGCCCGCTGAGAAGACACTCAGGAACGAACGGCTTGTTCGGATAGGCTAGCCATGTTCAACCGTGATCGGCTTTCCGCGAAAGGTGGCACTGCGCCCATATGTCGGTGAAGAGAATTCGTTCGGCCGCCAAAGCCACCGCGCTGGCCGGAGTCGCCGCGCTCGCCGTCGCGCTGACCGCATGTGGCTCGGACTCCGGGCAGTCCGAAGGTGCGCAGGCCGACGCGAGCGATCAGCTGGTGGTGTACTCGGGTCGCAGTGAGGATCTGGTCGGCCCGCTGCTGGAACGCTTCACCGAGGCCACCGGTATCGGCGTCGAGGTGCGCTACGCCGGATCCGGAGAGCTTGCGGCACAGCTGATCACCGAGGGCGACGCGTCACCTGCCGATGTGTTCCTCTCCCAGGATGCCGGCGCGTTGGGGGCGGTGTCGGCGGCCGGACTGTTCGCGCCAATCGAAGCCGAGACGCTGGCGGCGGTGCCCGCGGCGTACTCGGCGGCCGACGGGACGTGGGTCGGGGTGTCGGGCCGGGCGCGGGTGCTCACCTACAACCCGGAACTGGCCCCCACCGTGCCCGATACGATCGACGGTCTGCTCGACCCGCAGTGGCGAGGCAAGATCGGCTACGCGCCGAGCAACGCATCCTGGCAGTCGTTCGTCACCGGTCTGCGGGTCCTGCGCGGTGAGCAGGGTGCCAAGGACTGGCTGGAAGCCTTTGCGGCACAGGATCCTCGCGCGTTCGAGGGTAACGGACCGATGCGTGACGCGATCAACTCCGGCGAGCTGCCCATGGGTCTGACCAATCACTATTACCTCTACGAGTTGATCGACAGCACCTCCGCCGACGACGTCGTCGCCAAGAACCAGTTCATGGCCGCCGGGGATCCGGGCGGATTGGTGAACGTGGCCGGGGTCGGTGTGCTGAAGTCCGCGCCGCACGCCGAGCAGGCCAACGAATTCGCCGCCTACCTGGTCGGCACCGCCGCGCAGGAGTATTTCGCGACCGAGACCGCCGAATACCCGCTGATCGAGGGCGTCACGCCCAGCGCGGCGCTGCCCCCGCTGGCCCAGTTACAGCCTCCCGCCGTCGATCTCTCGCAACTCGACGATGTCGAGACGACGCAGGAGCTGCTGGTCGAGACCGGGCTGCTCACCAACTGAACCTGATCAGATCGCGCCGCGACGGGCGGCCGCGGGCACCGTTGACACTGGTGGCCGCGGCCGCCGTCGTCGTGGCCGGGTTGCTGTTGCCGCTGTGGTATCTGGCTCAGCGCGCCAACGAGCGCGGTCTCGGATTCGTTGTCCGCGAACTCATCCAGCCGCGCACCGCGGCACTGGTGGGACGGTCGGCGCTGTTGGTGGTCGTGGTCACCGTCGCCTGTGTGGTGCTCGGCGTCGGGTTCGCGGTCCTGATCCGGCGGACCGATATCCCGGCGCGCCGGGCGCTGACGATCGCCCTGACATTGCCGTTGGCCATGCCGAGTTATCTGCTGAGCTACCTGTGGGTGTCCACCGCCCCCGGTATCGCCGGCTTCTGGGGAGCCGCGCTGGTCCTGACGCTGGTGAGCTATCCGCTGATCATGATGCCCACCCTGGCCGCGCTGGCGCGCAGCGACCCGGCCCAAGAGGAGGTGGCGAGGTCGTTGGGACTCAACGGTTTTGCCGTGCTGTGCCGCGTCACCCTGCGGCAGGCTCGGGCGGCCGTCGCCGCCGGGGCGCTGCTGGTCGCGCTCTACGTTCTCAGCGACTTCGGGGCGGTGGCCGCGATGCGATACGAAGCCTTCACCTTTGTCATCTACGGGTCCTACCGGTCGGGATTCAATCCGGCCAGGGCTGCGGTGCTGTCACTGGTGCTGTTGGTCCTGGCGGTCGCGCTGGTGCTGGCCGAGCACCGGGCGCGCGGCCGGGCGGCGGCCGCGCGGATCGGATCGGGCGCGCCGCGGCCGGCGCCGGTCAATCGCCTCGGGCGCTGGACGGTTCTCGCGTGGTTGCCGGTGGCGGTGGTGCTGACCGCGGCTCTGATCGTGCCGTTCGTCGCGCTGGGGGACTGGTTGTTGGCCGGCGGTGTGCGCTTCGACGCGCAGCGGTGGTGGTCGGCACTCGGTGCGACGGTCTGGTTGTCCGGTGTCGCCGCGGTGGTGTGCACCGCGGCCGCCCTGCCGCTCGGCGTGCTCGCCGCGCGGTACCGCACCCGCACCACCCGGATGCTCGAGGGGGCGGCCTATCTGTCCCACGGGTTGCCCTCGATCGTCGTGGCGATCGCCATGGTCTCGGTCGGGGTGTTGTTGCTGCGCCCCATCTATCAGCGTGAGCCGCTGCTGATCCTGGCCTACGCCGTGTTGTTCGTGCCGCTGGCCGTCGGGTCGATCCGCTCGGCGGTGGAAGCCGCACCCATCCGGCTGGAGGAGGTGGCCCGATCGCTGGGCCGCAGCCCACTTTCCGCGTTCTGCACCGTCACCGCCCGCGGCGCGGCACCCGCCGTCGCGGCCGGTGCCGCCCTGGTGCTGCTGACCTGCATGAAGGAGCTTCCCGTCACCCTGCTCTTGCATCCCACCGGGACCAGCACACTGGCCACCCAGTTGTGGGGACACAGCTTCGTCAGCGATTACGCGGCCGCCGCACCGTATGCGGCCGCGCTGTTGGTGTTCGCCGCCATCCCCACCGCCGTCCTCGGCCTGTGGAGCGCCGACATCGGTACCGGAGATGGCCGTGACTGAGCCGGCGACCGGGTTACCCAGTGGTATCAGGGTCGAGGGTGTCAGAAAATCCTTCGCGGATCGCACCGTCCTGGACGGGATCGATCTGGAGGTGGCGAACGGCCACATCACCGCGGTTCTCGGGCCGTCGGGATGCGGTAAGACCACGCTGCTGCGTGTCATCGCCGGATTCGAGGAACCCGACGGCGGTGCGGTGAGCGTCGGCGGTGTGCCGGTGGTGGGCGCGGGCACCGGCCGCCGGGACGGCTCGGTACCCGCCCACCGCAGGCGGGTGGGGCTGATGCCGCAGGAGGGTGCGCTGTTCCCGCAGCTGAGTGTGGGGCGAAACGTCACCTTCGGCCTGCCCCGCGCGCGCCGATCCGATACCGCCATCGCCGAACACTGGCTGGGCGTGGTCGGCCTGGACGGCCTCGCCGACGCCCGGCCACATCAGCTTTCCGGCGGCCAGCAACAGCGCGTGGCGCTGGCGCGCGCGTTGGCCGCAGAACCCAGCGTGCTGCTGCTCGACGAGCCGTTCGCCGCACTCGACGCCGGGCTGCGGGTGCGCGTTCGCGAGGAGATCGCGACCATTCTGCGCGCGACACAGACCACCGCGCTGCTGGTGACCCACGATCAGGCCGAGGCGCTCTCGCTGGCGGACTCGGTGGCCTTGCTGATCGCCGGGCGGGTGGCCCAGCACGGGCCGCCGGCGCAGCTGTATGACCGGCCGGTGAATCTGGAGGTGGCCCGATTCGTCGGGGGCACCGTCGAACTCGACGGCGATATCCGCGGCGGCACGCTCACCTGCGCGCTGGGCACGCACCGACCGGACGTCGCGCCGGCCGACGGACCGGTCACGGTGGTGGTGCGCCCCGAACGGGTGCACGTCGTCGACCCGGCCTGCGGCGCACAGGCCGTGGTGACCGAATGCCGTTTCTACGGACCGGAACTCGGTGTGCACGTGGTGCTGGGCGATGGGACCGCACTGGTGTTGCGTATGCCCGCCACCCGAGGCTGTTCGGCCGGGCAGCGAGTCGGACTCGTGGTGGACGGGCCGGTGCTGGCCTATCCGAGGTGAGGACGCAACGTCTGCTTGAGCGCCTCCAGCACCGAGGGGTCCTCGATGGTCGAGGGCACCGGCTCGTCCTTGCCGTCGGCGATACCCCGCATGGTCTTGCGCAGGATCTTGCCCGAGCGTGTCTTGGGCAGCGCGGCAACGACATCCACGAGCTTGAAGCTGGCGACCGCACCGATGTCGTTGCGGACCGCCTCGACCAGTTCGGTATCGAGTCCGTCGGCGCTGAACCCGGACTTGAGCACCACCAGCGCGCGCGGCACCTGTCCCTTGAGATCGTCGGCCACACCGATCACCGCGCACTCGGCGACCGCCGGATGGGTGGCCAGCACGGCTTCGATGGACCCCGTCGACATCCGGTGGCCTGCCACGTTGATGACGTCGTCGGTGCGGCCGACCACGAACAGGTAGCCGTCGGAGTCGATGTGCCCGCCGTCGCCGGTCAGGTAGTAGCCGTCGAACGCGCGCAGGTAGGACGACACGAAGCGGTCGTCCTCACCCCATAGCGTCGGTAGCGTGCCGGGGGGTAAGGGCAGCTTCACCACGATCGAACCCTCTTCGCCCGCATCGCATTCGGACCCGTCGGGGCGTACCACCCGGACGTCGTAGCCGGGCATCGGTACGGTCGCCGAGCCCGGTTTGACGGGCAACTGCTCGATGCCCATCGGATCGGCGGCGATGGCCCACCCGGTCTCGGTCTGCCACCAGTGGTCGATGATCGGGATGCCGAGCTTGTCCGAGGCCCATTCGTAGGTGCCCGGGTCCAGCCGCTCGCCCGCCTGGAACAGGTACTTCAGCCCGGACAGGTCGTAGTCTCCGAGATGGCGGGCGTCCGGATCGTCCTTCTTGATGGCCCGGATCGCGGTCGGCGCGGTGAACAACGCCTTCACCTTGTGCTCGGCGGCCACCCGCCAGAACGCGCCGGCGTCGGGGGTGCCGACCGGTTTGCCCTCGTAGAGAACCGTTGTGGCGCCGAACAACAGCGGCGCATAGACGATATAGGAATGCCCGACCACCCAGCCGACATCGGAGGCGGCCCAGAACACCTCACCGGGATTGAGGTCGTAGATGTTGCGCATGGTCCACAACAGCGCGACCGCGTGTCCGCCGTTGTCGCGGACGATGCCCTTCGGCTTGCCGGTCGTGCCGGAGGTGTAGAGCACATAGAGCGGGTCGGTCGCGGCCACCGGCACCGGGTCGACGGGCTCGGCCGTCGCCATGGCCTCGGCCCAGTCGATATCGCGGCCCGCCACGAGCTCGCACGGATGCTGCTCGCGCTGCAGGATCACGCATTTCGGGGTGGAGTGCTCGGCCAGTTCCAGCGCGGTGTCCAGCATCGGCTTGTACTCGACGGTGCGGGTCGGCTCGATACCGCAGGAGGCCGATACCACCACGGTCGGCCGGGCATCGTCGATGCGGGTCGCGAGCTCATGGCCGGCGAAACCGCCGAACACCACCGAGTGCACCGCGCCGAGCCGGGCGCAGGCCAACATGGCGATGACCGCCTCGGGCACCATCGGCATGTAGATGACCACCCGGTCGCCCTTGGTGACGCCCAGACCCTTGAGCACACCGGCGAACCGGGCGGTCGCCTCGAGCAGTTCGCGATAGGTGTAGGTCCGCTTGGTCCCGGTCACCGGCGAGTCGTAGATCAGCGCGGCCTGGTCACCGCGTTCGTCGATGTGTCGATCCAGCGCGTTGGCGCAGGTGTTGAGCTCACCGTCGGGAAACCAGCGGTAGAACGGCGGATTGCTGTCGTCGAGCACCCGTTGCGGTTCCCTGGTCCAGGTGACGGCCTTGGCGGCGTCGGCCCAGAACGTCTCCGGGTCGGAGATGGAGGCGTCGAAGATCGCGCGGTATCCGGACATGGGGAGAACCGTAATCTGAGTCACGTTGCAACGTGGTTGCAACGGTCGGAAACCGCGTCCGGGTCCGGTATACCCCCACGCATGCTCGACCGAGATCGGCATGAGGGTCGCGGTATGAGCGGCGGCGCCGCCCACGGACGACCCTGGTGCCGATCTCGCCCCAGCGCTCTGACGGCATGTCCGTCAGCCGTGCCGGCCCAGCACCGCGAGCACCCGGCTCTGCCGGTCCGCGTCGGGGCCGACCTCCACGGCCGGGCCGCAGACACCCTCCATGCGGATGCCGTCACCGAACGCGGCGATGCCGTCCTGCAACCGATCCAGTTCGGCGTCGGTGAATCGGTAGTGCGACGCGGTCGCCGCGGCGATATCCCAGCGGTGCGCGATCAGGTCGAATCCGTAGAAACGCAGCAGGGTCTCGCCGATGGTGGTCGGACCGAAATGGCCGTCGAAGGGGCGCGCGGGCACCTGCGGGTCGGCCAGGATCTGGCCGATCGCGGCGGTGTGGGCCGACCAGGCGGCCACCGGATCGGCAAGGTCCGGTCGCGGTGGCAGCGGAAATTCGTGACGCTGGAAGAACTCGCGCTGGGTGTCGATCAGATGGGCCACTACATCGCGGGCCGACCAGCCCGCGCAGGCGCTGGCGGCGTCCCACTGCTGCGGGGCCACCGAGGCGATTACGCCTGCCATCCCGTCGGCCAGGTCGGCATAGGTTTCTGCAACACTCGAATCCGTCATGGGCCAGACGTTAGGCGGCGAGATGGCGAGCGGATTGGACAAACCCGACAGAACCGACAACACCGTTGCCGACGAACCCGCGCACCTGCTCGACCCGGCACACCGCGCCGCCATCCACATCGCTCGACCGGCCGCGCCCACCGATCTCGACGGTCTGGTGCGGCGGTTCTGGTTCCCGGTGTGGCGGGTGCCTGCGGGGCAGACCTTCACCCAACAGGTACTGCAGTACCCGGTGTGCCTGATGGTGATCACCGACGTATACGCCCGCTTCTACGGGCCCGCCTCGGGATTGGCCGGCACCCCGCTGACCGGGGACGGCTGGGCCGCCGGGGTCATGTTCGAGCCGGCCGCGGGCACCCTGATCACCGGAGGCGCGGTGTCCCGATGGACCGACACCCACGTCGAGCTCGCCGACCTGCTCGGTGCCGCGGGCGCCGCGTTGACCGCGCAGATCCGTTCGATCATGGCGGATGATCCCGCCGCGCCGCAGTCACAATCGGCGGCCGTCGACTGCTATGCGGCGTTCCTGCGCCGCTTCGGCCCGGTCGACGAGCAGGGGCGCACGGTCAACGACATCGTCGCCCATATCGAGGACAACCCCGAGGTCAGCCGGGTGGCCGATGTGTGTGCACAGTTCGGGATTTCCGAGCGCAGTCTGCAACGTCTGACCCGGCACCGGATCGGGCTGAGCCCGAAGTGGCTGGTGCGCCGGCGCCGCATCCAGGACGCGAGCTGGCGGCTGCGCACCGGTGCCACCACTATGGCGGCGGTGGCGGCCGATCTCGGCTACGCCGACGAGGCGCACCTGAGCCGCGACTTCCGCCGCGTCACCGGACAGACGCCGGGTGCGTTCGCGGCCCGCTACGCCGACTGACGTTTGATCATCGACACCGCCTGCTCGGCGACGGCGCTGAGCACCCGGCGGTCCCTGGTGGTCAACGTCTTTCCCGACAGCAGCAGCCAGTGGTCGTGATCGGCGACATCGATCGCGGTATCGGCGGCCTCGACATCGGTGCAGGGATCGTGCCCGACACCGGCCCACACCGTCCCGTCGGCCGCGACGATGCTCACCGCGCGCTGCCCGTAGGCCTCCCGCAACCGATCCAGCAGTACGTGCAGATCGGCATCGCGTAGCGCCGCGTCGGCGAACAGCGCCAGCAGTTCGGCCTCCCGGGCCGCCCGCCGCGCCTCGGCTGCCCGATGGGCGGCACGGTCGACCACCAACGCGACGCCCACCGCGACCACCAGCAGCACCGCGATGGTGACGACGCTGTCGCTGTCGTAGACCGCGAAGCTGTGCACCGGGCTGACCAGGAAATAGGTGAGCAACACACCGGACAGCACGGCGCACAGCGCGGCGGGGGCGATCCCGCCGATCAGTGCCACGGCGACCACGCCGGTGAAGAACAGCGCGCTCTGTCCGCCGATGCCCAGCGTGCCCTCGGGCAGTCCGGTGGTGGCCGCGCAGATGATCGCCGGGATGGCCACCGCGGTCAGCCAGGACCAGAACCGCTTGCGGTGCAACGACGATCGCGACCACGAGATGCCGGTATGGGCCTCCGGGTGGGTCACCATGTGGACGTCGACATTGCCGGACTGGGCGATCACCTGGGCGCCGATACCCTCGTCGAACATCCTCGCCCAGCGCGAGCGCCGCGATGTGCCGATCACCAGCTGGGTGGCATTGGCGCTGCGGGCGAAGTCCAGCAGGGTGGCCGCGACATCCTCACCGACGACGGTGTGCATGGTCGCACCGAGGCTGGCTGCCAGTTCGCGCAGCATTTTCTTCTGCTGTGGGGTGATGGCCACCAATCCGTCACCCTGCACGATGTGCAGCACCTTGAGCTCCGCGCCCGAGCGCGACGCGATCCGCGAGGCGCGGCGCACCAGCGTCTCGGATTCGGGCCCGCCGGAGACCGCGACGACCACGCGTTCGCGGGCCTCCCAGGTATCGGTGATGTTTTTGTCGGTGCGGTATTTGGCCAGCGCGGCATCGACCTGATCGGCCAGCCACAGCAGCGCCAGCTGCCGCAGCGCCGACAGGTTGCCGGGCCGGAAGTAGTCGTCCAGAGCCGCCTCGATACGGTCACGGCCGAACACATTGCCGTGAGTGATCCTGCGCCGCAGCGCTTCCGGGGTGATGTCCACCAGCTCGATCTGGTCGGCCGCGCGCACGATCCCGTCGGGAATGCGGTGCTGCTCGGTGATGCCGGTGATATGACCGACGACATCGTGCAGGCTCTCCAGGTGCTGGACGTTGACGGTGCTGATGACCGTGATGCCCGCATCGAGGAACTCCTCGACATCCTGCCAGCGATGGGCGTTGCGGCTGCCCGGGGTGTTGGTGTGGGCCAGCTCGTCGACCAGGACGACCTGGGGCCGCCGCGCCAACACCGCCTCGACGTCGATTTCGGCGTGCCGGGCGCCCTGGTACTCGATGACGATCGGCGGGACCACCTCGATACCGGCGAGCTGCTGGGCGGTGTGGCGGCGGCCGTGCGTCTCGATCACCGCGGCGACGACATCGGTGCCGCGGCTCATCCGGCGCTGCGCCTCGCCGAGCATCGAGTACGTCTTGCCGACGCCGGGCGCGGCACCCAGGTAGATGCGCAGATCCGCGCGTTTGCGACCGAGGATGCTCACCCGCCCATCATCCCCCGCGGGGCTACTCCTGGAAGCGGTATCCCATCCCCGCCTCGGTGATCAGATGTTTGGGCCGCGACGGGTCGACCTCCAGCTTGCGGCGCAGCTGTGCCAGGTACACCCGCAGATAGTGGGTCTCCTTGGCATAGGCCGGACCCCACACCTCCTTGAGCAGCTCCTCGCGGCCCACCAGCTTGCCGCGGTGGCGCACCAGCATCTCCAACATGCCCCACTCGGTCGGGGTCAGATGCACCTCGGTGCCGCTCTTGGTGACCTTCTTAGCGGCCAGATCGACTGTGAACGAAGATGTTTCGATGACAGGCTGATCATCCTCGGTGGCCGCGCTGGCCCGTCGGACCGCGGCGCGCAGCCGAGCCAGGAACTCGTCCATGCCGAACGGCTTGGTCACATAGTCGTCGGCCCCCGCGTCGAGCGCCTCCACCTTGTCCGAGGAGTCGGTCCGCGCCGAGAGCACGATCACCGGGACGGTCAACCAGCCGCGCAACCCGGCCAGCACGTCGATGCCGGACATATCGGGCAGACCGAGGTCCAGGATCACCACGTCGGGCCGGTGATCGGCGGCCGCGCGCAACGCCTCGGCGCCGGTGGCCGCGGTGTGCACCTCGTACCCGCGCACCGACAGATTGATCCGCAATGCCCGCAGGATCTGCGGTTCGTCATCGATCACCAGAACCCGTGTCACGGCTGCGGTCCTTCCTGGGGTGCCGCCAGTTCGATGACCACCGTCAGCCCGCCGCCGGGGGTGTCGGTCGCCGAGATGGTGCCGCCCATCGCGGTGACGAAGCCGCTGGCCACCGACAGGCCGAGCCCGACACCGGTGCTGTTGTCCTGATCCCCGAGACGCTGGAACGGCGCGAAGAGTTGCTCTTCGGCGCCGCGCGGAATACCCGGTCCCTCATCGGCGATGGTGATCAACACCCTTTCACCGACGCGTCCGGCGTTCACCCGGACGGGGTTGTCGCCCCCGTAGCGCAGCGCGTTGTCGATCACGTTGACCAACACTCGTTCCAACAGACCGGGGTCGGCGAGTGCGACCGCGTCACCGACGTCCACCTTGACCCGATCCCAGCCGGAGTCCTTGGAGCTGCGGCTGATTCCGAGCAGAGCCCGCTGCACGGCCTCCTCCAGGTACACCCGGCGCAGTTCGGGCTTGACCACCCCGGCGGCCAGCCGGGAGGAGTCCAGCAGGTTGCCCACCAGTGCGGTCAGCTGGTCGATGGACTCTTCGACGGTGGCCAGTAGCTCGGCGGTGTCCTCGGGGGAGAAGTCGATATCGCTGCTGCGCAGGCTCGATACCGAGGCCTTGGCGGCGGCCAGCGGGGTGCGCAGATCGTGGCTGACCGCCGAGAGCAGTGAGCGGCGCAGTTCGTCGGCCCGCGCGACGGCCTCGGCCCGGCCCGCCTCGGAGATCAGCTCGCGCTGCCGGACCAGTCCGGCGGCCTGTTTGGCGACGGCGCTGAGCACCCGGCGATCCCTGGCGGGCAGCTTGCGGCCGGACAGCAAAAGCCAGAACTCGTCGTCACCGACCTCAATGGCGGTGTCGGCGTCGTCGACATCGGTGCAGGGATCGGTGCCTGCGCAGGCGACCACCTCGGTGTCACCGGCGCGCTCGCGCAGCAGACTGACCGCGGTCTGCGAGTACACCTCGCGCACCCGCTCCAGCAGGGCCGCGGGGTCGGCACCGCGCAGCACCGAACCGGCGAAATGCGCCAGCAGCTCGGCCTCTTGGGAGGCGCGGCGCGCCTCGCGGGCCCGTTTGGCGGCGCTGTCGACCAGCGCGGCCACCGCGACGGCGACCATCAGCAGCACCGCGATGGTGATCGCGCTGTCGGGTTCGGAGATGGTGAACGTGTAGCGCGGTTCGGCGAGAAAGTAGTTGATCAACAGGCCCGACAGCACCGCCGAGAGCGCGGCGGGCGCGACGCCGCCCAGCAGTGCCACCGCCAGCACGCCCACGAAGAACAACGCGCTCTCGCCGCTGACGCCCAGATAGCGGTCCAGCCACAGCACCGCGACGGCAGCCAGTGCAGTGGGCACCACCACGGCGGCCAGCCAGGACGCGGCGTGCTGCTGCCAGTTCCGATGCCCGGATCGCTCGGTCGCGCGCCCGGTCTGCTCATGGGTCACCATGTGCACGTCGATGCTGCCGGAGTTCTGCACCACCGCGGCGCCGATACCCTCGTCGAGGATGCGCGCCCACCGGGTGCGCCGTGATGTCCCGACCACCAGCTGGGTGGCGTTCATCTCGCGCGCGAAATCCAAAAGGGCGGCGGGCACGTCATCGCCGACGACGGTGTGCACGCTGGCTCCGAGGCTGGTCGCCAGATCGCGGACCGCACCCATCATCGGGGCCGAGACACCGGCCAACCCGTCACCACGCACCACGTGCACGATCATCAGTTCGGCGCTGGATTTCGACGCAATGCGCGACGCCCGGCGTACCAGGGTCTCGGATTCCTTGTCACCGGTGACCGCGACGACGACCCGTTCGCGGGCCTCCCAGGTCGCGGTGATCTTGTTGTCGGAGCGGTACTTTGCCAGCGCGGCGTCGACCTGGTCGGCCAGCCACAGCAGCGCCAGCTCGCGCAGCGCGGTGAGGTTACCCCGCCGGAAATAGTTCGACAGCGCCGCGTCGATCCGGTCCGGTGCGTAGACGTTGCCGTGGGAAAGCCTGCGGCGCAGCGCTTCCGGGGTGATATCGACCAGCTCGATCTGATCGGCGGCGCGCACCACCTCATCGGGCACCTTCTCCTGCTGCTCGATACCGGTGATCTGGGCGACGACATCGTTGAGACTTTCCAGATGTTGCACGTTGACGGTGGTGATCACCGTGATGCCCGCCGCGAGCAGCTGCTCGATGTCCTGCCAGCGCTTCGGGTTCGCGCTGCCCGGGGTGTTGGTGTGGGCCAGTTCGTCGACCAGGACCACCTGCGGGCGGCGGGCCAGCACCGCGTCGACATCGAGTTCACCGAACGTGGCGCCGCGGTACTCGACCAGTCGTGGCGGGATGATCTCGATACCGTCGAGGAGCTCGGCGGTCTTGGATCGACCATGTGTTTCGACGACGGCGGCCACCAGGTCGGTGCCGCGCTCCAGTCGCCGGTGCGCCTCGCCGAGCATGGCGTAGGTCTTGCCGACGCCGGGAGCCGCGCCGAGGTAGATGCGCAGCTCCCCACGTCTCGGTCGGTCGGTCACCAGCCCATCATCCCCCCAACCGATCCAACGCCAGGTTCAGCTGCGCCACGTTGACCCGCGGTTCGCCCAAGAAGCCCAGCGCGCGGCCCTCGGTGTGCTCGTCGACCAGTGTGCGCACCTGCTCGGGGCTGATACCGCGCGCCGCGGCGACCCGGTCGATCTGTACCGCCGCATAGGCGGGGGAGATGTGCGGGTCCAGTCCGCTGCCACTGGCCGTGACGGCGTCGGCAGGCACCGCCGGGTCGGCCGCGGTACCGGCCACCGGCACGATCTGGCCGATCGCATAGTCCGCGCCCGGTTCGGCGCATTCGACCCGAACCCCCTCGTAGGTGGCGACGAACGGGACGGCCGGGCAGACCTGGTTCACACTGACCACCCTGACCGGCTCGGTGACGGTGCCGCGCGCATCGCGGGGACCGATGACCGACAGCACCGCGCCGACACCCTCGGCCGTGCAGAACGGCCGGGCACCGTTGACCCCCTCCAGTTCGCCGACCGCCAGGCTGCGGGTGCACACCTCGGTCAGCATGCTGGTGCGACCACCGGTGGGATCGGCGGCGGTGGCCGTGTCGATGATGTCCTCGGGCCCCAGGTTGGATGCGCCGGTGGCCAGCGGGTCGTAACCGCCAGGGCGGGACTGGAAGTACTGCGGCAGGGGGTTTCCTGCGGCATCGGTGAACGGCTGCCCGATCAGGCTGCTGCCCAGTACTTTTCCGTCGGCCTCCAGCAGCGAGCCGTCGGCCTTGTCGCGCAGGCCGGGAAACTGGGCCACCAGCCAGATCAGGACCGGGTAGGCCAGCCCGAGGATCACGGTGAGTACCAGCAGCGCCCGCAGCGCCGCGGTGTGCTGACGGAGCAGATTGGCGAAATTCATGTCACATTCCTGGGAAGATTTGGACGACGAGGTCGATCAGTTTGATGCCGATGAACGGCGCGACCACACCGCCGAGACCGTAGATGAACAGGTTGCGGCTCAACAGCTTCGAGGCACTGCTCGGGGTATAGCGGACACCCTTGAGGGCCAGCGGGATCAGCACGACGATCACGATCGCGTTGAAGATCACCGCGGACAGGATCGCCGATTGCGGACTGTGCAGCCGCATGATGTTCAGCAGGTCCAGCCCGGGGAACACCGCGACGAACAGCGCAGGGATGATGGCGAAGTATTTCGCGATGTCGTTGGCGATACTGAAGGTCGTCAACGCTCCTCGGGTGATCAGCAGCTGCTTGCCGATCTCGACGATCTCGATCAACTTGGTCGGATCGGAATCCAGATCGACCATGTTGCCTGCTTCTTTGGCCGCCGATGTGCCGGTGTTCATCGCCACTCCGACATCGGCCTGGGCCAATGCCGGTGCGTCATTGGTGCCGTCGCCCGTCATCGCGACGAGCTTGCCGCCGGCCTGTTCGGCCTTGATCAACGCCATCTTGTCCTCGGGCGTCGCCTCGGCAAGGAAATCGTCGACCCCGGCCTCGGCGGCGATGGCCTTGGCGGTCGTCGGGTTGTCGCCGGTGATCATGACGGTGCGAATGCCCATGCGGCGCATCTCGTCGAATCGTTCCCGCATGCCCTGCTTGACCACATCCTTGAGGTGGATGACGCCGAGCGCGCGGGCCCGGCCGTCACGTACCTCACCGACCGACAGCGGGGTGCCACCTGCCGCCGAGATCTGCTCCACGAGGTCGCCGAGTTCGGCGGGCACCGTGCCGCCCTCGGCGCGGATCCAGTCGGCCAGGGAGCCGGCCGCACCCTTGCGCAACTTGCGCTCGGACCCGTCATCGGTGATGTCCACGCCGGACATCCTTGTGGTGGCGCTGAATTCGACCCAGTGCGCGTGGCTCAGTTCGCCGGGTGCGCGGGTGCGCAGGCCATGAGCCTGCTTGGCGTACACCACGATCGAACGACCTTCGGGTGTCTCGTCGGCCAGGCTGGACAACTGCGCCGCATCGGCCAACTCGTCCGCGCCGACACCGGACAGCGGCAGGAACGCCGCGGCTTGCCGGTTGCCCAGCGTGATGGTGCCGGTCTTGTCGAGGAGCAGGGTGTTCACATCGCCGGCGGCCTCGACGGCGCGGCCGGACATCGCCAGCACATTGCGCTGCACCAGCCGGTCCATCCCGGCGATGCCGATGGCGCTCAGCAGCGCACCGATGGTGGTTGGGATGAGGCACACCAGCAGGGCCACCAGGACGATGCCGGTGATCCCGTCACCGGTGAGGGACAACGAATCCGGCACGCCGGGGTTGTTGGCCTTGGAGTAGATGGCCAGCGGCTGCAGGGTGGCGACGGCGAAGACGAAGATGATGCTGAGCGAGGCGAGCAGGATGTTCAGCGCCACCTCGTTGGGTGTCTTCTGCCGGTTGGCGCCCTCGACCAGGCCGATCATCCGGTCGATGAAACTCTCGCCGGGCTTCTGGGTGATCTTGACGACGATGCGGTCGCTGAGCACCGTGGTGCCACCGGTCACCGCGGACCGGTCACCACCGGACTCCCGGACGACGGGTGCCGACTCGCCGGTGATGGCCGATTCGTCCACCGAGGCGATGCCCTCGATGACATCACCGTCGCCCGGAATCGTCTGTCCCGCCTCGACGATCACCACGTCGCCCTGCTGCAGCAGCGGTGCGGCCACCTGTTCCTCACCACCCGAGGCGGTGACCCGGCGCGCCATGGTGTCGGTCTTGGCCTTGCGTAGGCTATCGGCCTGCGCCTTGCCGCGACCCTCGGCCACGGCCTCGGCGAGATTGGCGAAAACCACGGTCAGCCAGAGCCATCCGACGATGAGCCAGGCGAACCAGGACGGATCGGTGACGGCCAGCAACGTGCTCCACACGGCCCCGATCTCGACGATGAACATGACCGGATTGCGCCACAACGTGCGGGGATCGAGTTTGCGCAGCGCGTCGGGAACCGAGGTCCACAACATCTTCGGGTCCAGTAGCCCGCTCTGCACGGACCGCTTCGGGGTGTGCGGCGCGGTGGTGGCAGCGGTGTCGACGGTCGCGGTGGACATCAGTGGATTCCTTCGGCGAGGGGGCCGAGCGCGAGCATCGGCAGGAAGGTCAGGGCGACGAGGATCAGTGTGACGCCGGTGACCATCCCGACGAACTGCGGACGGTGGGTGGGCAGGGTGCCTGCGGATTCGGGTGTGCGGGCCTGCGCGGCAAACGATCCCGCCAGCGCCAGCACAAGGATGATGGGCAGGAAGCGGCCGAACACCATGGCCAGACCGAGCGCGGTGTTGTACCACTCGGTGTTGACGCTGATACCGGCGAAGGCCGATCCGTTGTTGTTGGATGCCGAGGTGAAGGCATAGAGCACCTCGGACAGACCGTGCGGTCCGGTGTTGAGCATGCCGTCGCGTTGGCCCGGCATCGCCATCGCCAGCGCGGTCCCGGTGAGCACCAGCAGCGGTGTGATCAGGAAATACGTTGCGGCGAACTTGATCTCCCGCGGTGTGATCTTCTTGCCGAGGTACTCCGGGGTGCGCCCGACCATCAGGCCCGCCACGAAGACGGTGATGATGGCCAGGATCAGCATGCCGTAGAGACCCGACCCGACGCCGCCGGGTGCGACCTCGCCGAGCTGCATGTTGAACATGGTGATCAGCCCGCCGAGGCTGGTGTACGAGTCGTGGAACGAGTTGACCGCGCCGGTGGAGGTCAACGTCGTGGCGGCGGCATACACCGCCGAATCGGCGACGCCGAAACGCTGTTCCACGCCTTCGGTGGCCGCGCCGACCGCGGTGGGTACGGTGCCGTGAGCCTGCAGCTGCACCAGCATCAGCACGCCGACGCTCAGTGTCGCGATGGTCGCCATCACGGCGACGATCGCCAGACCCTGTTTCTTGTTGCCGACCATCCGGCCGAACGTGCGGGGCAGTGCGAATGGGATGAGGCAGATCAGCAGGATCTGCACCCAGTTCGTCCACGGCGTCGGATTCTCGAAGGGGTGCGAGGAGTTCGCGTTGTAGAACCCGCCACCGTTGGTGCCGAGCTCCTTGATGACCTCCTGGCTGGCGACCGGGCCGCCGGGCAGGGTCTGCTGTCCGCCGGCGATGGTGTCGACCACCTGATCATGCAGCGCGAAGTTCTGGATGACGCCCCCGGCGATCAGGACGATCGCGCCGATCACCGAGAGCGGCAGCAGGATTCGCAGGCTGCCACGCACCAGGTCGACCCAGAAGTTGCCGAGGTCACCGGTGCTGCGCCGGACCAGGCCGCGCACGAATGCGATGGCGACGGCCATACCGACGGCGGCGGAGACGAAGTTCTGCACCGTCAGGCCCGCCATCTGCACCAGATGACCCTGGGTCGTCTCGCCGGAATAGGCCTGCCAGTTGGTGTTCGTCACGAAGCTGACCGCGGTGTTCCAGGCCAGGGCCGGTGTCATCTCGGTCGCCGGATCGTTCAGGTGCAGGGGCAGTCTGCCCTGCACCAGCTGGAAAACGAACAGGAACAGGATGCTGACCGCGGAGAAGGCGAGCACGCTGTGGGCGTAGGCGCCCCAGGTCTGTTCGGCTTTCGGGTCTGCCCCGATGAGCCGGTAGATGCCGCGTTCCAGGCGGGAGTCCTCGGCGCGGGTGTAGACGCGGTACATGTAGTCGCCGAGTGGCACGTGGGTCAGGGCCAGCGCGAGGACGAGGGCGGCGAGGAAGACGATCCCCGCGGTGGTCGTGGACACTAGAACCTCTCCGGGAACAGCAGTGCGGCGAACAGGAAAACCGCGGTCAGGATCGCCAGCACCAGGCCGACGCTGTTGGCGAGGTTCACAGCCGCTCGACCAGCTTCTGCACCAGGCCGAGCAGCGCGAAGACCGCGATGGTCAGCGCAAGGAAGACGAGGGTGGACGCGAGGGTCGTCACGACGGATCAGCACTCCTGCTTTTTTGTTGACACCCCCGGCCGGAACGGCGTGGGGGCGAAGGCAAAGCTACGACCGTGTTCGGCCGCTGAGCTGGGCATTGACGGTTCCTTGACGGGTGGCACCGGCATCTTTACGCGGTCTCTACACCCGCGGCGTTCTGGGCGTGGTCTTGGTCTGCGCACAGCCTGCGGACAGTCTGCGGGCGTAGACCGGATTGATGACCGATCTTGATACGCACGCGGGACATCCGCACCGGCTGCGGGTCGCCGTGCGCACTGTGCGACGAGTGCTGCCGAAATCTGGTTGTGGGCTGCCTGCGGCCCTGTTGATCGACCCGCTGGTCTCGGCATGGGTCCGCGCCCATGGCGTGACGGTGCATGTCGGTGATGCCGGTGAACTGGGTCTGGTGCGGGCCGGGGGTGTGCCGGCCGATCAGGTCTTGTGGCGGTGCGGCCAGTCTGCCGTGGCCACCTCGGGAGCGCTGGCCTGCGGTGTCACCCGCTTCGTGGCGTCGACGCGCCGACATCTGACCATCCTGTCCGACCTGGCCGGCGGGGTGGCGTCGGTGCATCTCGACCCGGACTGCCTGTTGGCCGGCGGCCCGCCCGCGGGTGTCGATGTGGTCGGCATGCATGTCACCGTCGCCTCCGCCGATCCCGACGCCTGGGCGGCCGCCGCGCATCGGTTGCTGGGGCACATCGCCGGCCTCCGCCGTGACGGCGTGGAGGTGACGCGGATGAGTCTGGCCGGCGGTTCGGCCGGGACTTGGCTGCGCGCCGAGAAGCACCAGCTGATGGCGATGGCGTCGGCGGTCGATGAGTCCATCGATGACGGGTGTGCGCGGTGGCGGGTGCCCAGGCCCGCTGTCATGTTGGGTCCCATCGGGATGTGAGGACGCGTTAGAGTTTGCGATGGCAACGACATCGTGACGATATCTGTGACGCGGAGGTGGTTCCGGTGCGTCTGCACCTGGCGGCGGGTTTCCTGGCATTGACTGCGCTGCTCAGCGGTTGCGGCGGAGACCGGGAGGTCCAGGGTTCGCCGGTCGGCTCCGCGAGCACCGCCGCTGAACCCGTCGTCGATCCAGAGGCTGATGCCAAGGCCGTGCAGACGGTCTTCGACAAGTACCGGGACGAGGCCGCGGCGCAGAACGGTGCGGCGGTCCCGGCGCTGATCAGTCCCGACACCATCGCGCACTACGACACGGTGGTGAAGCTGGCGCGGACGGCCGGACCGGCCGAGGTCGCCACCGTCGGGATGATGGACCGCCTGATGATCGCCCGCATGCGGGTCGAGGTGCCGCCGGATTTCGACTCGATGGACGGGACCGATCTGCTGGTCTACGGCGTAGACGAGGGCATGATCGACTCCGATGCGTTGGAAGGAAACTCCATCGGCGAGGTGCGTGTCGACGGGGACCGCGCCTATGCACCGATGTTGGTCGACGGTGAGCCCGCGGGCGCGGACTGGGAGTTCGTTCGCACCGATTCGGGGTGGACGTTCGACCTGGCCGCCGGTTTCCCGCTGATCAACGAGGCGCTCACCCAGGTGGCCGCCGACGGAGACATGACCGAGGACGAGTTCATCTTCAGTGTCGTCGAGTTGGTGACCGGTACTCCGGTCGATGCCTCGGTATGGGAAGTGCCCACGGCGTAGCGCTCGTCCGTCCTCGCGGGCACCGCATTGAGGGCGGCCGGAAGGATGCCCGGCTGCGTAGCTGTGAAACCGGCTCGGTCAGTTTCATCGGCCCCGCAGCGGGTATTTGAGCGTCATGTTTTCCGACGACCCGGGCACTGTCCGGGTGGTTGGATTTATGGGAGGGTGCCATGCCTGATACCTCGAAAGACCCGGTCGACCACGCACGCACGTATCGGCAGCACGCGGGCGAGGCGATGAAGGCCGGCAAGAACGCGCCGGGCATCGTCGCGGTGGGCCTCGGCGTGCTGGCGCTGGTGAGTGGGCTGTTCGCCTTCGCCAACGGCAGCTCGACGGCGGGCATCGTCGGTGTGGTGCTGGCGGTGGTGTTTATCGCCGGTGGCCTGTTGTGGCTCAATCGAATTCACCACAAGGTCGCCGAGCAGCAGATCGAGTGGCACCGCCACCATCCCGAGGTTCCGTACGAGCCGCCCACGAGCTGAGGCCCGCTCACTTCTCCCGGCGGAACTGGCGCTGGATGGCGCACCGGACGGCAAGCAGCATGGCGGCGGGTGCGCCGAGTAGCGTCAGGGCGGCGACAAGATCGATCATCGGACTCCTCCGTATCGGCCGACGGCCGCAATGGCCCGGGCGGGCAACAAGTTTTCGTAGGCACGGTGCCAGATCACCTCGTGCTCGGCGGCGGTGATCTGCCCCTCGCGTAGTCTGCGGTCAGCCCGCACCATGGCGGTGCCCACCGCCTGCACCTGACGGGCGAGGGCGAGCAATGCCCGGTCCGAGTTGGGCAGTGGCACAGTGACATCAGCGGTGCGCACCCTGCTGCGCACCGATCCGGCGCGAAGGAACGCGCGAGTCCCGAAGAGAAGTGTCGTCACCGAGGCCACCGTGACCGCGAACCAGGGTTCGGCGAAACCGGACAGGACCGCCGTCACGACCAGCCACCAGGCGGTGCCCCACGCGTAGAACCCCCTCCAGACCCGGACGCGGCGGCGCTCCTCGGCGCTGATGCCCGGCGGGTAGAGCACGATCCGGTAGACCACGCTGCCCCAGCGCTGGGGCCGGATATCCACTGCACCCCATACGGTGTCACCATCGAGCAGTAGTCGGCACAGTTGCCTTGTCGTGTCGGTCACCGCTCCACGATCCGCCCGGGCGGCGGGACGAGGCTCGATCTGTACGGAATCTTGACGGCGCCGGCCGGGTTTCTGACGGCAATCTTGCGGACCGCTACTTGTCGGACCCCGTCTTTAGAATCGTGGTATGCCTCCTCCGACAACGCCTTACGCCGCTGATGTGGTGAATTCGGTGTCTGATCGGTTGTCGGCTTTGTATGACGAGGCTGCTGAGTTGGTGGGTCAGCGTAATGCTCTTGATGGTCGGTTGGTGGAGATTGTCGCCGAGATCGATGGTGGCGATGGGCCGTCGTTGTGGGGTCATACGGGGTGTCGGTCGTTGGTGGAGTTGGTGGCGTGGCGGTTGGGGATGTCACCGCGTAACGCTCAGGTGATGGTGGCGATCGCCCAACGCTTGGAGGTGTTTCCGCGGTTGGCGGCGAACCTGCGTCAGGGGCAGATGTCGCTGGATCAGTTCGGGGTGATCGCCGAGCATGCCGCTGATGGTTCTGATGATCATTACGCCGAGCTGGCCACGATGGCGACGGTGACGCAGTTGCGTACGGCGGTCAAGCAGGAGCCGCGCCCGCAGCCGGAGCCGCGGGATGGTGCGGTGCGGTCGTTCAGTAGGCATGAACAGGACGGGTGTACGACGTATCGGATTCGGTTGCCGAAGTTGGAGGCGGCGAGGTTCGATGCGGCGTTGGGTGCGCACAAGGAGGGGTTGGTCGCTGACTGGCGACGCGACCACGACAACCCTGACGCTGATGGTAGGGATGGCCGGGATGGTGTGGAGGTGCCGCCGTTCCCGGACGCCGTGGATGCGTTGATGAGTGTGGTCGAGTCCGGTTGGGATGCCGAAGCGGCCGTGCGTCCGCATGGGGCGCGTACGACGGTGGTGGTGCATTACGACGTCGAGAAGGGTTCGGCGGCGCTGCATCTGGGGCCTGTTTTGTCGGAGTGGGAGCGCCAGTTCTTGTTGTGTGATGCCAGTTGTGAGGTGTGGTTGGAGCGTCATGGCACGCCGATGGGTGCGGGGCGTAGTACGCGCACGATCAGTCGGCGGTTGCGGCGGGCGTTGGAGCATCGCGATGGGACGTGTGCGGTGCCTGGGTGTGGGGCGACGCGGGGTTTGCATGCCCATCATCTGGTGCATTGGGAGCATGGCGGGGCGACAGAACTAGAGAATCTGGTGTTGTTGTGTCCGTTTCATCATCGGTTGCATCACAAGGGGGAGATCACGATCGTCGGTCCGGCGGATCGGTTGGTGGTCACCGACTGTGATGGTCGCCGGTTGACCGGGGCGTCGCTGGCCCGCCCGCCGACCGGGCCGCCGCCGGATGTGCCCCCGTGCCGCGGTCCGAAGGGGGAGCGGGCCCAATGGATGTGGTACACCCCCTTCGAACCCGAACCCCCACCGGGCACGGATAACTAGCCGCTGTCACTATCCTTGCGGATGTTGGCAATGCCGCCACTGGCATACGCGGGTCGGTGACGCCACGCTGGGAGCAGGGGCATCCGTCCCGCCGTGTCGCGCACCGACGATGAGGAACACCGCCAATGCCGGATTCGATGAAAGCTGTTGTGCTGACGCGGTTCGGAGGTCCCGAGGCGTTCGGGTTCATGGATGTTCCGGTCCCGGCCGTCGGGTCCCGGCAGGTGCGGGTGCGGGTCCATGCGACCGCCGTCAGCCCGCTCGACTATCAGATCCGGCGCGGCGATTACCCGGAACTCGTGCCGCTCCCGACGATCATCGGTCACGACGTATCCGGCGTCATCGAGGACGTCGGGCGCGAGGTGTACTAGTCATCGGCGTGTGTCGGCCATAGCGGTGTCTTGCATGGGCAGTGTTGTCGCCACGTCGCCACGTCGCCACGTCGCCATGACGCATCGGTGTCGGAGCGGCGATGCGGGCTACGTATGCTCTTTACGGCAATTGATGAACGAACGCCCCCATAGCCCAATTGGCAGAGGCAGCGGACTTAAAATCCGCCAAGTGTCGGTTCGAGTCCGACTGGGGGCACCGCGATGGTTCACCTGGAGACAGCTTCGCGTTGGTGCAGGTCTTTTGACCTACTTCTTGACGCAGGTGGTATGCGCCTGTTCTACCAAGGCACGGTCCAAGTCGGCGTCTGGCCAAGCTGCAGCTGCTGGCCTCATTCTCATGGCCGCGAGCAGGTGCGGCATGCGCTCGATGGAATGCCGGTTCGAGCCGAAGACTCGTGAGATGAAATCGGTAGTTCCAAGCGCAAATGGTGCTTTCGACAGAATCGTCGGTGTCAGTTTGGAGCCAGACGCTGATGTCTCGCCGAAGTCGGGAGTATGTCGCACCTGACGCCTCATGGTTGCGGTCGGAGATGTCCAACCCCAATTAGCCGCTCGCCATCCCGTAAACCCGGCTGGGTCAGGCGAGGGCGGACATAGCCTCCGGCGGCTTGTGCTGACGCCTTTCCCGCTGTGTTCCTTCGTTTTTCGTTCTGTTATTTCTCGTAGGTGATCACCGATTGTGTCGCCATTTCCTTGTGAACCGACCTTCTGATTCCAGTCGTCCACTGGAGCTCTGACTGCCGTTCACTTCGGCCCATCTCCTGCATAACATGCCCGAGAGTTGGGAATTTTGTTCCGAACGAGACTAATGCCTCGACGATTTGCTGATTCTCACACAGTCCGTTCAAGGGCGGAGCTAATCTCCGTGTTGTCGGGGAGGACAGTTGCGGCTTCGGGGGGAGTTGTGGTGAGTGAAGAACCTATAGGCGGCATCGGAAGTAGAGCCGAGACACAGACAGTCCGCCGGCCTGGGAACACAATTGCGAAAGTGCTGAGGCTGTTCGGTTCGTGGCCCGCTTTGGTGTTTTATATCTACGCTGGGGTCGGCATTGTGGAAGTGCTGGACAGCACTCTGTCGCGGATGCATCTACCCGGCGGCGCATCCGCCGGGGCATCGACGATCGCATCGCCTTCATCTCTGACATCTCCGGACGTAGCCGGCGAAGCGATCAGTCAATGGACACAGTGGAGTGACCGCTATACGACGCATGTCATCGGACAGAATCCAGGTGATGGCCTTCCGCTCAGCTTTGTTCTGTTGATCTACGCGGTCACCGATATTCTATTTATCGCGTTGCCGATGTTCTTTCTGGTGCGGCGCATGATCGTGCGTGCCACAAAGCGAATCGAGTTCTTCGAAACACGCAAGAAGGTGCAGCATGACGAGGATGCGGTAAATCGCGTATCTGGTCTGGTTGGCCTGCTAAAAATGGCCGGAATCTCGGTACTTCTATTTGTAATAGCTGACGTGCTAGAGGGCGCACTACTGATCTCCGCGGGTCTGTCGCAGAATTGGTTTGTGATCGCGCTGACAGGCGGCGCGTCACTACTCAAATGGATCTTCCTCGGTTCGGCACTCATCGGATTGGTCGTTGGACTGATTGGCTCCCGGGAAATGCGTCGTGACCCCATGGTTGGGCTGGATAGCGGCTTCACGAGACGCGACAGCGGTTGGGCGTACATGTTGGCGCTTCGTATTCAGATCGCGATTGGTTTACTATTGCTGTCGCTCGGTGCGATGCGGGGCGACTTGGGTCATCAACTCGACGACGCATTCCTCTTCCCCTTCAGCCGTGGCGGTCAAATTGCTTGCTGGACAGCCGCAGTCGCCTCAATTCTCACCTTAGTCATTCTGGTGACCGCGAACTTGTGTATGCGTGCGTATCTCCCAAAATCGGCGAGCATGGCGAGGGCGTCTACCCGCGAAGCGCTATACGCGCCGGTGGAGCCCAAGCGTCTGGCGAGAACCAAGTTCTACGGCTATTCCTTGACAGGCGCAGTACTAACCGTCGTTGCCGTCACGGCTCTTCGTTTCGAGTGGCCCTTCGGGGTTGCCTTGATTGCCCCAGGCGTTCTACTCGTACTCATTGCCATCTATAGCCGGTATGCAGATAGCGATACGAAGCCAGACATCGTCAACACTGACCAACGGACGATTCGATCCGTTGGCTGGCGTTACTCGATTGCGCTCGCCGCAATTCCTTTCGTCGTGCTGGGTGCTCTCGCAATGCGAAACGGCGTGCGTCTGTTGACAATTCACCAGTACAGGCACGGTTGGTCCTTGATCGTAATCTTTCCCGTCTGCGCGATCGCGCTAGGAGCGGTTCTGATGTGGCTAACGTTCCGTGTTCTCAGAGGGCTTGGGCGGTTCGACAACCTGGACCGTCCGGAAGGCGAGCGTCGCAAACTCAATCCTTCGTTGTGGTCGGCCACAGTCGCCGCGGCCCTATCCCTGGCCCTGTTCATCACTGTAGGGCTCGATCCCGAAGGCGCTGGTGATCGGCTCGGTCCCTGGGGTTCGGTTTTTGCTTTCTGCGTTGGACTCTTGCTGGCAGGAACTGCCCTCGTGCTTTTGAGTGATCATGTCCGAGCCTGGGGGGTTCTTGCGGCAGTGGGGTTTCGGCGCATGCCGTTTATCGCGGCAATAGTGTTGTGCTTCGTCGCTAACGCGGCGATCGCCGACAGATTTGCCTACCATGATGTGCGGCTGGGTGCGGAACTCAGCGACACTCAGTATCAACCTCTGTTCGGTGCTGCGCCGAAGCCGGCCTTTCAGATTGGACTGACCCAGGCTCTCGATCAATGGGCATCAGAACAGCGCAAGAATGCGAATGGACGCAGGGAGATTCCGCTGGTCTTCATTGCCTCTGCCGGCGGCGGAATCCGGGCGGCCTACTGGACGGCATTGACGATGCGTTGCTTGGTCGCCGGGGGCGGCGAAACGAGCGGGGCTTGTCAGCGCCCAGTGCTCCCCAAGGACTCAATTTTCATGGCGAGCGGGATATCGGGTGGCAGTCTTGGTCTTGCGGGAATCCACGCCATGGCCGACGACAACGATTGGCTCAGCACTTTGCAGCAAGATTTCCTTGGCCCAACTGTCGCTGCCATGGCTTTCCGCGATATTCCGAATTCTCTGTTGCGCATCAATATTCGTGACTCGGATCGAGCGACCATTCTGGAGCGCGCTTGGGAGGCCCAGGCCGCCGAACGGGGCGGACACCTGGACCGTGGTCTGGTAGAGACCGCTTACTCGGAAGGTGGGAAGATCGCGTTCCCGCTGCTCGTCTTGACCGGTACATCCGTCACAGACGGCTGCCGTGTGGTCGCTAGTGCGCTGGACCTGTCCACGATTGCGCCGTCAGGATCCGGCCAGACCAGCGCCACTGACTGCCTGGCGCTCGATCAGAGGCGCTTCTCCGAAGGGACCCCGTTGCCTGCGCTTCCCGCGACTAAGGACGCTTTTGACAATACTTGTGCTGGCGATGGCGCTACAGTTCCGCACGACTTGCGATTGTCTACGGCTGCACTTCTGAGTGCACGGTTTCCCTATGTTTCCCCGACAGGCACTTTGCATTCGTGTAGTGGCAGCGACCGAACGTTCGATTTGGACGGTGGGCTGATCGACTCATCCGCTGCGTCACCGATCGCGATGCTGTGGCCCGAGGTAGTCAACTGGCTGAACAAGCAGGATGCGTCAGTGTGTTTCGCGCCGAAGCTAATCATTATGGAAAACGGCTACTTGGAGCAGACTAAATCGAATCCGGCGGCGCGCCCTGCTGAGTTGAGCGCACCGTTGACCGGCGCATTGGCGGCACAGTCGGCTGCCGCGCCCACAGCGCGGCAGGCAGCCGCGTACGCATTTCAGAAGTCGTTCGCTGGGCACGGCTGCAATTCTGCTGACGCTCCTGCCGGGTGGCAGGTTCCAGATGTTGTCGACTTTTATCCCGTTTCCCAGCCAGGCATAGAGGCTCCACTGGGCTGGACGCTGTCGTTCTACTCGCAGAGATCGCTGGAGGAACAGATCGTCAGCGCTGTCAACCAATGCAACACGGAGATCGTGGCAGCATGGTTCAGCGGGTCTACGTCGAAACCCGATACGTGTAATCAGCGCCCATCCGAATAGGCCTGGCGAGACTGTTAACTTGTGCCAGCATGCGGTCACCGTCGGGCGGCTTCGGGCAATGGTCGGCGATTGTAGTTATGCCGAGTTACCTTCCTGGTCGTATGTCTTCCGCTGAACTGGGTATGCGCGGACCTCACCTGGCCACCTGCGTTCTGTGCTGCGAGTCTTCTTCCGGTCACCAGAAGCCCGGTAGCACGAGAGGGGCAGACGTTGCGGCGTCTGAACGGCGATGCCACATGACGCGCTTGACAAGGGAGCTAGGTTCGGCGAGATCCGGGATGACATAAAGCTGCCGTTCGGCTTCGTGCGTCAGCATCGCGGCAGCGAGAGACGTCGCCGGATACCTAGACTCTGAGAATGCGCGTCCCTCGCCGAGTCGCAGATTTCAACAAAAGAGTTACCAACCCGGCTGCCCGCAGGATCACACCGTGGCTTCCGAACCTCGGGACGCTCGAGCACGTTGGCCGGAAGTCGGGCAAGCGATACCGCACACCCCTGCTGGTGTTCGCGACGCACGACGGCTACGCCATTCTCATCGGCTACGGCCCACAAACCGACTGGGTGAAAAACGTGCTCGCCGGCGGCCCGACCGTGCTGCACAAGCGTGGGCGGTCCATCGAGCTCGTCAACCCACGGGTGGTGAGAAAGGACGAGGCGGCGGAGCTGGTGCTGCCTCGTTCTCGGCTTTTCTACCGTTTGTTTCCATACAACGAGGCAACCCTGCTGCTGACGACAGCTGGCTCGGCGGACTGACTTCGGTCGTGCACCATGCTCGCCGCGGGAGCCAACTACGTTGCGGCAACACTGTTTCGATTCGTTACCGGACGCACAGCGCGCGCCTAACGTTGCCACAGGGGCGACCCACCGGGCGTCCATAACGTCGTGCTTCGTGTGGCGGTGAGGTGCCGCGGCAACACACACGGACGAAACGGAGTCACCCCATGAAGTTCACGCGTCGCGTAGCCGCGCCGATCCTGGCCGGCGGTATCGCGGTGGCCGGCCTGCTGGGTGTCGGGCTGAGTACCGCGAGTGCCGAGCCCGGCCCTGGATGCGGTACGCCGAACGCGCCCGCCTGTGCCCCGGGGCCGCAGAACAACAACTGGCAGCAGCGGGGTATCGATCAGGCTCGTGGCGACCATCAGCCCTTCCAGTACAACGGTCACCGCGTCGAGCCGATGCGTGCCGGCAACGGCGACGGCTGGGGTTTCTGGTTCCTGGGCCAGTGGATCCGGCTGTAGTCCGAAGCAGGGCCCGCACGCAGAATCTGGCCGGATTCTGCGTGCGGCTACCCTCGCGAGCATGGCATCACCACGCGTCGCAGTCATCGGGGCGGGGCTCTCCGGCGCGGCATGCGCACAAGCCCTGCGGGAGCGCGATATCGAGGTCGAGATCTTCGAACGCGGCCGCGCGCCGGGCGGCCGGATGGCCTCACCCATGCTGCACGGCCGGCGCGTCGACATGGGTGCCGCGTACTTCACCGTCAACGACCCGTCGTTCACCGCGATCGCCGACGGTTGGATCTCGCGCGGCGTGGCGCGCCCCTGGACGGACACGTTCGACGTGTTCTCCTCGGCAGGCCACGATGTCACCACGGGACCCATGCGCTTCGCCGCACCGGGCGGCCTGCGATCACTGGTCCGCGACCAGCTTCCCGATGGTGTCCGCGTCGAATCGGCAGTCGAATCCCTCGACGATCTCACCCACGATGCCGTGGTCTTGGCCATGCCCGACCCGCAGGCGGCGCGGCTGGCACCCGAGGCGTGCGCATGGGTGACCTATGAACCGGTGATCGCGATCGCGGCCGGCTGGCCCGACCGCATCTGGCCGTTCGCCGACGCCGCATTCGTCAACGACGACCCGGATCTGTCCTTCATCGCCGACGACGGTGCCCGGCGCGGTGACGGCGCGGCCGTGCTCGTCATGCACACCACCGCCGACCGAGCACAAGTACATCTGGACGAACCGGATGACGCGGTGGCTCCGGTACTTTCGGCGCTTCGCCGGGTCACGGGCATCGACGCAGCACCGACCTGGACGCACGCGCACCGCTGGACGTTCGCGAAGCCTGCCGGCACCCACGGCGATGCCGAATTCGGTCTGGACACCACCGGGCGCCCCTTGGGAATCTGCGGTGACGCCTGGTGCCCCGCGGGCGCCCCGCGCGTGGAGTCGGCGTGGCTGTCGGGCCGGCGGTTGGGTGCTGCCCTCGCGGCCGCCCTCACCTAGCCGCCGCGGCACCTCGACAGCGTCGCGAACAGTAGATGATCTGATCCCACTGCCCCCGCGAGCGCCACTTCTTGCGATTGTGGAACGGGCGACCGCATGTCGGGCAGATCTTGACCTCGCTGTTCTTGTCCAACGCCGTCCTTCCCGTCACGCCGACGTCGCGTGCTCCTGCTGGTCACGAGCTGCGGTGAGAACCCACCGGATACCGCCTACCAGCACCCGCCCGGACATCCGCACCACGGTCGCCTCCAGCGGCGGGAAGTACGGCAGCCACAACGGCTTTCGCGCCCAGCTCGGCAGCATCGCCACAGCGGTCGTGGCCAACACCCCGTACGGTGCGCGCGCCGGCAGCGGCAACGGCGGCGTCAGCAGCAGGAAACGGGCCGCGTCCCGCGCCGCCGCGGTCCCGCACAACTCCGGTCGATAGGCCTCGATGCGCGCCCGAAGCTCGTCCTCGGTGCGCGGCGGATTCGGGACCCCGAGCGCCTGCGCGACCCGGGCGGTATCGGCGACATATCCGTCGCGCCCGGCCTGATCCAGCGGCTCGGCACCGTAGAGCTGATGCGCCAGCAGGAAGCTGTCGATTTCGGCGATGTGCACCCATTCGAGCAGGTGCGGATCCGAAGCCTCATACGGCGTGCCATCCGGCGCCACCCCGCGCACGCGGCGGTGGATACCGCGCACCTTGTCCACGGCTCGCTGCGCGTCGGCGGCCGGACCGAAGGTCGTCTCGGCGAGGAAGGTACTGGTGCGCTGCAACCGCCCCCACGGGTCACCGCGGTAATCGGAGTGCTCGGCGACACCGGCCATCGCCAGCGGATGCAGCGACTGCAACAGCAGTGCACGCAGCCCTCCGACGAACATCGAGGCGTCGGCGTGGACGCGGCGGATCGGGCGGTCCTCGTCGAACCAGCGTGGCCCGGGTGTGCCGTGGATCCTGGCCCGGTTCTGCGGCCCGTCGGGCCCGGCGACCAGCCCGAACAGCGCACGTCCCAGGCTGTCCCTGATCGCACCCATTTCCCGCCCCAGCACCATGACTACGACGGTACGTGCCGCTCGGGTGTGGCGGCGTGGGTATCCGCCTCCGCCCGGGTCTTCGGGCTCTGCGGGCGTCGTTTCACGAACCATTTGTTGATGACGTACAGCACGATGACCACCGCCCAGGACAACAGGCTCAGAACCAGCTGCGAGCGCAGCGCGGTGTCGATGAACATCTGCACCAGAATCGCGACGATACCTAACGCCGTGAGCACGGAAAGTGCTGGGAACAGCCACATTTTCACCCGGAGTTCCGAATCCGGGGTGCGGTAGCGCAGCACGATCTGGGATATGGAGATGAGCAGGTAGACGAACAGGATGATCGCGCCGCTGGAGTTCAGCAGGAACGCGAAGATGGTGTCGGGGGAGACCGCGGCGGCGATGACGCACAGGAACCCGATTATCGAGGACGCCAGGATCGCATTGGCGGGAACACCGCGACTGGTGATCTTGACCAGTGCCGGCGGGGCCTCGCGGCGCTGGGCGAGCACGAACAACATGCGTGAGGACGTGTAGAGGCCCGAATTCAGGCAGCTCAGCACCGCGGTCAACACGATGGCGTTCATGACGTGGTCGGCGTACGGAATGCCCATCTCGGTGAAGGCCGCGACGAACGGGGAGGCGGCGACGCTCTCGTCGTTCCAGGGCACTATCAGCACGAGCACCAGCACCGCGCCTACATAGAACACCAGGATGCGCAGGATCACCGAGTTGGCGGCCTTGGCCACCGCGCGTTCGGGATCGGCGGACTCCGCGGCCGCGATGGTGGCGATCTCGGCGCCGACCATCGAGAAGATGACGGTCACGATGCCCACGGTGATCACGCCGAAGCCCAGCGGCATGAACCCGCCGTGACTTGTCAGATTGGAGAAGTCCGCGGACTTGCCGGGCCACAGCCCGAAGATGAAAGCCGTTCCCAGCCCGATGAATCCGATGATCGCGGCGACCTTGATGCCGGCGAACCAGAACTCGAATTCGCCGTAGGAGGCGACCGAGAACAGGTTGGTCGCGGTCATCAGCACCATGAAGATCAGCGCGGACAACCACAACGGCACATCCATCCAGTACTGGATGATCTTGGCACCCGCTATCGCCTCGAACCCGACGACGATGACCCAGAAGTACCAGTAGAGCCAGCCGACGGAGAATCCGGCCCAATTCCCGAGGGCCTTGCGCGAGTAGTCGGCGAAGGATCCGGTGGACGGGTTGGCCACGGCCATCTCGGCGAGCATCCGCATCACCATGATGATCAGCACGCCGGCCATCCCGTAGGTCAGGAATGCCCCCGGGCCGGTGTCTCCGATGACGACGCCGGAACCGACGAACAATCCGGCCCCGATGACACCGCCGATCGCGATCATCGTCAGCTGCCGCTGGCTCAACGCCTTCTTGAGACCTGGTGCCTCGCTCATGGGTACCTCCGACGCTGTCGGGCCGAAATTGGACCGAGGGGGAGTACCCACCTGTGAGTGCTCTCACTCCAGGCGGTGTGGGCGGGGGTCGCTCAGGACTCGCAGCCGGTCCCGTTACCGTCGCGGTCGAGGTCGTAGATATCGTTTCCGATCACCGTCACGGGGCCCTGGACGTACGCCGGACCGTTGCCACTACCGCCGGCGCAGTCGACATCGCTGGCGATCGGGACACAGGCACCCGAGTAGTTCGGATCGCACGGCGCGGCCTGGGCGCCCGGTGCCACCACCAGGCCTGCCGCGAACATCGCGACCATCAGAAACAGTTTCGTCATGACGCCAATGTTATTTGTGCACAGCGACTTTCGGTGCGGCTTTCACCAAGTGGACCGGTGCCGTGCGCTATTCGGCTTCGACGCGCCGGCGCCGGATGAACACGAAGCCGACCAGTGCCAGCATCGACGACGCGTCCATCGGGGCCAGGGTGTAGCCGAGGTCCTGCATGACGGCGCGTTCCACGGCGCTCAGCGCGCGTATCCCGTGGCCGGTGGGCACCTGGGGATTCATCAACTGCCGGTTGGGGCCGCTGAACACCGTGCTGTCCAGGTGGGAGATCGAACTTCCGCCGGCCCACGTCGTGGGCGCATACAGCGGAACCATGCCGCCGTAGGCCGCTTGCGCGGCACTACCGCCGAAGAACACGCTGCCCGAACCGCCGGTCAGGCTGGCCGCCATCGCCGGCGTCAGCCGGAAGTCCGAGCCGATCAGCTTGGACCCGCCCGAGGTGCGCAGGAAGCTGTCATAGAGCGTCCACCCGCGCTGCGTGCCCGTGCTGGACGGTTGCGCGTAGGACATGAACCCCAGCGAGTGCAGGAACTCGTGCATGGCGACCATGTCGAAGTCGTACTGCTGAGCCGAGACGTAGTCACCAAATGCCCACGGGTAGGCGAAGTTCCAGTTGATATGCCCGTCGGCGGCGGCGCCGTTGGCGTCGATTCCGGTGAGCAGCTTGTGCTGCACCACGGTGGGGAAGAATCCTGCGCCCGAGGAGATGAGCGCACTCTCGGCCGAGGCAAGGCTTGTGCCGACGGTGTTTTCGCCGGTGATCTCGTAGGTGATGATCACGGGCCTGGTGACGATGAACTCACGCATCACGTTATTGGCGGCCCGATAGAGAGCGGTGCGGGCGTCACTGGTCCAGTACTGCGAACCGCTGGTGTAGTTGAAGATGAACGACACCGCGCGCTCGTTGACCAACAGCGAAGCGTGCGTGCTGGCGGCGCGGAAAAGGTCGAAGAGGTTGATGTGCTCGCCGAGGTCGGTGGCGGACACCACGAAGTTGTCCACCCCGGTGAACCCGGCATTGGGGGTGTAGATGAACGACCCGTCCGGCGCGATGACCACGGTGCCCGAGGTGGGACCGGTCACGATGGCGTACCGGATCTCGTCACCCTCCAGGTCGACCGCGCCCAGGGTGCCGGAGATCGGCACCCCGCCCTCGGCGCTGATCTGGGTGGGGTTGAGCCACGGTGCCTGGTTGAACAGCGTGCGGCGGGTGCCGTTCAAGGACGCATAGAGCCACTCCTTGAACTCGTACGGCAGCGGCAGCAGCGAGATCACCGTCCGCCCGGTACCGATGAGCGCTTCGATCTGGCCCGCGACGAACTCGCGCCCGAAGTTGGGTGGGTCGAGCGAGATGACCGACGAGGCCGACGGCGTCAGCGTTTCGGTGTCGGGCAGCGGCGCCTCGGCCGTGGTGTTCTGGCCGCCTGTCGTGGTGGCGGCCGCCGAGTAGGTGTGCGCGGCCGGCTGCGGGTGGTCCTCGGAGGTCTGCTCCTGGCTGTGGTCCGTGCTGTCGGTCGACGTCGTCGAGGAGTGTGCCGCTTCGGTGATCGTCGGGGTGGGCGCGGCAGAAGGCTGTTCTTCCGCCGGCGGCGTTTCGGTCAGGGACGTTTCGGGCGGGGACGCTGGCGGGGATGCTGGGTCCGCATCGGTCGCCTCCTGCAGGTCCTCGGACTCGGCATCCTCGGACGGGGCGGCGTCGGGTTTCTTGAGCTCGGTCTCCCGGTCGTTCTTGCGGACGGTCTCGCGGGTTTCCTCGACCGTTCCGGACTTGGTCGGCCGGTCGGTCTGGCTGTCGGTGTCCGTTCCGCCGAGACCGGAGGTGCGCTTCTGGTCGTCGGTGCCGCCGGAATCGGCTCTGTCGGATCGCTCGGCGTTGCCAGAACTCGACGAGACGCCATCTTCGGCCGCCGCCGTCGCGATCTCGGGACCGACGGCCGTGAGGCCCAGCAGCGTCGCGGTCAAGCTCAGCGAGGCTGCACCCGCGGCAAGCCGACGCTGCGCGGCCGCGCGCTTGGTCCGGCGGCGGTGCTTGGCGCCGCGGGTCGGGTGCTTTGCCGTCACGATTTTCCCCCTCGTCAATTTGGGCAGACTTTATCCTGTGACGGGCGTTCGGTCACTCGATTCGCGCAGCGGGTCGTAGCGGATCACCGCCGGTCGCGCGGGGAAACCGGACATCCGGGTGGGGGATAGCGCCACCCGCGCCGGTCACGGCAGCAGGATTGTCAGTTGCTGCAGGTGCGGACAGGGTTGATGTGTCCCCGAAACCCCGGCATGAAGGAGCGCGTCATGACCGCCACCGTCCGTTCAGATCTGGTCCTGTCCCACGCCGTCGTCACCGCCGATGTCGATGCACCCTTCGACGACATCGATATCGAGCAATGGCTCAAGACCCTGCCCACCCACGAGTACCAGCGGTGCGCCCCCGGCGATCACAAGGCGGCGGGCTACACCGTCGATGACGACGGCACCCCCATGTCGATCAACGTCGAGATGATCGGTAGCGGGCTGGTGGTGCAGCAGTACCGGTACGAGGTCGCCCAAGCGCATTACTGCAAGATGGTCTCGCTTTCCGACATCCTCACCCCGGCCGGCTGGACCACCACCCAGGTCATCTGGGAGCTGCGGATGGAGCGGCTCGAAAACGGCCGGTGCCGCTACACGAACACCGTGACGTCCCATCCGACCGAGGATTTTCTGTCGTTCATCGCCGCGCAAGGCCAGAGCTTCACCGACGCCGCGGCCGCGCGCCAGGAAGCCTCGGGTGCGCATTGCCGGGTGGAGACGCCGCGCTATGCCGACAGCATCGCCCGGTGGGCGACGAGTCGGCGCTGCGGGTCCGTCGGCCTTCGGTAATCCGTCGCCAGAGGGCGCTCCAGGTCCCACTTGAGTACGCAGCTCGGTGCGAACGGTCCGCTAATGTAATGCGGGACAGGATGTTTGAGTGCCGATGGGTGGACATGTGCTGCTTCGGATTTCGTCGGCGCAGGGGGTCGATATGAGGGCGGTTCGGTGTTCCCGCGGATCCGCCGGACGCCTGCTCGTCGGACTTGTACGATCGATGTGATTGCTCTTTTTTGCTGACCCGGAGGGCCGATGCCGCGCCACTGTGTGCAACACCCGTGGCGCCCGCAGGCGCGGCGTTGCGGGGCGCGGCGCGCACCAATCTGATCCGGCCAAAAACGCTGTGATCGAACAACATCGAAGAAAGGTCTGACACATGAGTCTGTACGCAGTGGTTGATCCGGCGACCGGTGAGGTGGTGCGGGAGTATCCGACCGCGACAGATGCGCAGATCGAGGAGGCGCTGGCCACCGCGGCCAAGACGTTCGGCGAGTGGTCGAAGAACACCACGGTGGCCCAGCGTGCCGACCTGATCCGCAAGGTGGCCCAACTGCACAACGAACGCAAGGACGAACTGGCCAAGATCATCCAGCGCGAGATGGGCAAGCCGCTGGACCAGTCGGTCGGTGAGGTCGAGTTCAGTGCGTCGATCTATGAGTTCTACGCCGACAATGCCGAGCGCTTCCTTGCCGACGAACCCATCGATCTGCTCGAGGGGGAGGGCAGCGCGTTGATCCGGCGCAGCCCGGTGGGTGTGCTGCTGGGCATCATGCCGTGGAACTACCCCTACTATCAGGTCGCGCGCTTCGCGGGCCCGAACCTGGTGCTGGGCAACACGATCGTGCTCAAGCATGCCCCGCAGTGTCCCGAGTCGGCCGCCGCGCTGCAGCAGATATTCCTCGACGCCGGCTATCCCGAGGGCGCCTACGTCAACGTCTATGCCACCAACGAACAGATCGCCGACGCCATCGCCGACCCGCGGGTACAGGGGGTGTCGTTGACAGGATCCGAACGTGCCGGCGCCGCCGTCGCCGAGATCGCCGGGCGCAACCTCAAGAAGGTCGTCCTCGAACTCGGTGGTTCGGATCCGTTCATCCTGCTGTCCTCCGATGACCTGGATTCCGCCGTCGAGGCCGCCGTCGACGGCCGCTTCGAGAACACCGGGCAGGCATGCAATGCCGCCAAGCGCATCATCGTCGCCGAGGACATCTACGACGAATTCGTCGACAAGTTCACCCAGAAGGTGCTCGCCAAGGCCGACGGACTGGCGCCGCTGTCCTCGGTGGCGGCCGCCGAGCGGCTCGAAGAGCAGGTGCAGCGAGTGGTGGCAGACGGCGCCACCCTGACCTCGGAGGGGCAGCGCAACGGCGCGTACTTCCCGCCGGGCGTGCTCACCGGCGTATCGCCGGATAAGCCGTCGGCCCGCGAGGAGCTGTTCGGCCCGGTGGCCACGGTCTACAAGGTGGCCGACGAGGACGCCGCCGTCGAACTGGCCAACGACACCCCGTTCGGGCTCGGGTCCTACGTCTTCACCACCGATGCTGAACAGGCCAAGCGCGTGGCGGACAAGATCGACGCGGGCATGGTGTTCGTCAATGCCGTCGGGGCCGAGGGGGCTGAGCTTCCGTTCGGTGGCGTCAAGCGTTCGGGATTCGGCCGCGAGCTCGGCCGCTTCGGTATCGACGAGTTCGTGAACAAGAAGCTCATTCGCATCGCAGGCTGAGCGCTGCCCCGGGTCGGCCGCGTCGTTCCCACCACGCGGCCGGCCGGGGTGCCGCCCGGCGTTCTCGGCGGACCGCGGATGATGATCGGCATGGGTGTGCCGGCGTCGAAAACAGAGCTGCTGGCCGCCATAGCGAAGACCTTCGACGCGCTGGCGACGACCCTGGACAGCGTGCCACCGGACGCGGTCCGCAGTCAGGTGATCGAGGGCCACGTCAAGGGCACCATGATCAGCCCGGCGGACCTGGTGGCCTATCTGGTCGGCTGGAATCGGCAGGTGCTCACCTGGCTTCGGCGACGATCGGACGGACTGCCCGACGAGTTCCCCGCGGCCGGGGTGAAGTGGAACGAACTCGGGACACTGGCCCAACGGTTCTACGCCGAATACCGAGACGAGTCGTGGACCTCGTTGCGCGCCCAGCTCGTGGACGCCAAGAACGATATCGTGGCCGCGGTCGAGGCCAGCACCGATGATGATCTCTACGGTGCCCCGTGGTACGGGAAGTGGCCGCTGGGCCGGATGATCTCCCTGAACACGTCGTCGCCATATACCAACGCCCGCAAGCGGTTACGGTCCTGGCTGAAGACCTGCTCCGGTTAGTCCGGCAGCGCATGCCCGACCGGTCACGCGCTCGGCAAGCGGTCGCGTTGCTCGGCCGGCCTCGGATCGTAGGTCTCCCAGAAGGTCGCCCCGACGATGCCCAGTGAGATCGGGTCGAAGACCGGATCGCGGCCCTCCTTCTTCTGCCGTTCGTAGTCACGCAACGCCCGGTAGGCCGGCTGCTGGAGAATCAGGATGCCGATGATGTTCAGCCACGCCATCAGGCCGACACCGATATCGCCGAGCGTCCACGCGTCGGTGGCGGTGGATACCGCTCCCATGGTGACCGACACCAGGATCAACGCCTGCAGCAGCATGGTGGTCGTCCGACCCACGCTGCCACGTATCAGTGGGACGGTGGCAGTTGCCGCCTTCCCGAGCAGGAATTGAAGGTTGGTCTCGGCCATGTAGTAGTAGGCGATGATCGTGGTCAGGCAGAAGAAGAACAGCGAGACCGCGATGAATGTCGAGCCGCCGCCGGCCCACAGAGTATCGAAACCAACCTGGGCGAAGGTCGGACCGACCTCGGCATCGGCGGGCAGCCTGCCACCCTCGGCGAGTACTGCACCCGTGCTGCTCTCACCCTCGTAGACGCGGTACGCACCGGTGGACAGAATGAGGAAACCGGTTGCGCTACAGATGAACAACGTGTCGACGTAGACGGCGAAAGCCTGGACCAATCCCTGCTTGGCCGGGTGTGACACCTCGGCAGCCGCCGCCGCATGTGGGCCGGTGCCCTGCCCGGCTTCGTTGGAGTAGATGCCACGCTTGACACCCCACATGATTGCGGCGCCAAGGATGGCGCCGAATGCCGCGTCGGCGCCGAATGCGCTGGAGATGACCATGCCGATCACGGCGGGCACCTCGGAGGCGTTGGCCGCCACGATGATCAGCGCCAACAGGATATAGACCAGCGCCATGAATGGAACGACCACCGAGGCGAACGTCGCGATGCGCTTGACACCGCCGATGATGATGAACGCGAGCAGGATCACGGTGGCCACGGCCACCCACCACGTCGAGACGCCCCAGGCGTTGTTCATCGCCGCAGCCATCGAATTGGATTGCACACTCGGCAG
Source organism: Arthrobacter sp. SLBN-53 (assembly GCF_006715585.1). Classification (NCBI taxonomy): domain Bacteria; kingdom Bacillati; phylum Actinomycetota; class Actinomycetes; order Micrococcales; family Micrococcaceae; genus Arthrobacter; species Arthrobacter sp. SLBN-53. The sequence goes on along the minus strand of NZ_VFNN01000001.1, from coordinate 1,643,141 downwards.
CAGCAGGCCGCAGGCCAGCACGGTCACCGCCGCGAACACGAGACCGTACACCTTGAACAGCGGTGCCGCCTTGGTGTGTGCCAGTGCGCGGCTGAGGTAGTACGCGGGCCCACCCCGGTACTCACCGGTCAGGCGATCGCGCACCTTGTAGATCTGCCCGAGCGTGCACTCGACGAATGATGTCGACGCTCCCAGAAATGCCACCGTCCACATCCAGAACAGGGCGCCGGGCCCGCCGAACGCAATGGCCGTGGCAACCCCGGCGATGTTCCCGGTGCCAACCCGTCCGGCCAAGGACATGGTGAGTGCTTGGAAGGACGACACTCCCGAGGGCGATTTCTCGCCCTTGAGCATCAGGCGGATCATCTCGGGGATCTGGCGGACCTGGACGAACCTGGACCGGATGGAGAAATAGATGCCGGCAGCCAGGCACAGATATACGAGCGCATTGCTCCAGATGTATCCATTGATGGTGCTGAGGAATTCGGTCACGTGTGATGGTCCAATCGTTCCGTGCGGGTGCGCCCATGGTTGCAGGACGGCTGCACCTGTGTGTTTCTTTTCGGTGACATCGGTGTTAGCCGGCTATGCGTCGGTTCGGGTCACCGGCGGGTCCGGTGGACCGCACGGTATGGCGACGAGTCGTGAGATCGACTGCAGGTCAACCGATGACGCGCAGCGGCAGGCTGACGAAGCCGCCGCGCCCCGATACCGTCATCAGATAGCGCCCGTTGGTCGGCACCGGCAGGGTCAGCGGATAGAACACGAAACCGATTTCACCGCCAAGGCTGGACTCCGGGACGTCGAGTTGCATCTCCAGCGTCGCCCCGGTCGGATCGCTGAATCGCACTTCGATCGTCGGTGCCTGATCCGTCGGCTCGGGCTGGATCAGCACGACCAGTACCGGCGTCACCGTGCGCTCCGGTGTGGCGTGGCAGCTGTCGACGACGCCGCCGACGATATCGAGCTTGTTGTCGACCACCGTGGCCGACTCGGCCAGGAATGCTCCCGTGACGATCATGGCTCACCGTATACCCAGCCCGCGATGCCTGCGGAACCGGATAACTTCCGATAGTACAGAAATGAATGTACTGTCGGGCGCGTGCAGACGCTGACCCATATCGATGCGCTGGCCCGCTTCGGGCACGCTCTCGCCGACGGCACCCGCAGCCAAATTCTGCTCAGTCTGCTTCGCGGACCGGGGTATCCGTCCGAGCTCGCCGACCGACTCGGCGTCTCGCGACAGATACTGTCCAACCATTTGAGCTGCTTGCGGGGTTGTGGTTTGGTGGTGGCGGTATCCGAGGGACGACGTACCCGATACGAACTCGCCGACGTTCGCATCGGCCGGGCGCTCGAGAACCTGATGGGCCTGGTTCTCGCGGTGGACCCGGGATGTTGCAGCGACTGCGCGTGCTGCTGATGGCCGTCCCGGTAAGCGCCACACGACGCGCGCTACTGAGCCGTCGAATCCGGCTGTTCGTCCTGATCACCATCACCTACAACGTGATCGAGGCGATCGTCGCGCTCACCGAGGGCGCGCGGGTGTCGTCGGCAGCACTGTTCGGTTTCGGTCTGGACTCCACCATCGAGGTCGCCTCCGCCGCCGCGGTGGCCTGGCAATTCGCCGGCTCCGACCCGCAGTCACGGGAGAAGGTGGCGCTGCGGGTGATTGCAGTGGCCTTCTACGGGCTGGCCGCCACCGTCGCCGTGGACGCCGCGCGTAGCCTTGCCGGCGGTACCGACCCCAGGCACTCTCCCATCGGCATCGGGCTCGCCGCACTGAGCCTGGCGGTTATGCCGGTGCTGTCGTTGGCACAGCGGCGAGCCGGTCGTGAACTCGGATCACGTTCTGCGGTGGCCGATTCCAAGCAGACGATGCTGTGTACCTATCTTTCGGCGGTGCTACTGGCGGGTTTGGTCCTCAACGGAGTGTTCGGCCTGAGCTGGGCTGATCCGGTCGCGGCGCTGGCGATCGCCGCCGTCGCGGTCAAAGAGGGCAGGCAGGCATGGCGAGGGCAGACCTGCTGCGCGGCGGCGCAACACTGCGGCTGACCCGTAATACGGTGACGCCATGAGCTTCTACGAGGTCATCGAAATCGTCGGCAAGACGATCGACGGTATCGGGGTGGCGGTCATCGCGATCGGCGCGCTGATCGCCACCGCTGCCACCATTCGGCGGATGGCGGGCAAGACCGGAGACGCGTACCGGTTTTTCCGCCAGCGCCTCGGCCGCTCGATCTTGTTGGGGTTGGAGCTCCTGGTCGCCGCCGACATCATCAGGACCGTGGCGGTCACCCCGACCTGGGAGAGCGTCGCGGTGCTCGCCGGGATCGTCCTGATCCGAACCTTCCTGAGCTGGTCGCTGGAACTGGAGATCAGTGGCCGCTGGCCGTGGCAACAGCGCGATGAAACGCCGACTCAGACGGGCTGAACCTACGGTGCGGGTGCCGGACCGGGGGCGGTATCTGGCCGCACACGAGTCCAGCGGTGCAGCAGCCACGCAACCGGTATCGACAACGCCAGTGTGGTGAGGAACAGACGCACCATCGAGCCGGTGAACACCGGCCACCGCAGCACCGAAGACATCGCGATCTCCATCAGGATGACGTGGACGAGGAAGATCTCGTAGGAGATCTCACCGAGCCACACCACCGGGCGGCTGCCGAGCAGCCTGGCGAACAGGCCGTCCGGGTCGAGCACCAGCGGCGCCAGCAGGCCCACCGCGACGACGGCATACAGCGTCGACCGCACGATCGCCTCACCCGGCTGGACCGGGGCAAGGGTCACCGACCCGGCGATCGGGAGCGCCACGACCAGTAGCGCCGCCGGCGCCAGGGGCAGGAGGAACACACCGCGACAGCGCACGCCGGCGACGTGCAGTACCGCCAGCGCCATACCGCCGACGAAGTGGATCAGGTGTGCGGGCAACCAGATATTGGCCGATGGCGGCAACAGGTCGGTCGCGTGCTGCACCCACAGCCATACCGGCGTCACCGCAGCCAACAGGGTCAGCCCCATCAGCAGCAGGCCCGGCCGCCAGGCCCGCCGGCACAGCACGGTCAGCAGCAGACCGGCCAACAGCGGCAGAACCGCATAGAACGCCACCTCCACCGCCAGGCTCCACATCTGGGTGAGGCCCTGGTGTAGCACCGCCACGGGCGGATAGATCTGGGTCAGCGTCAGATGGTGCAGCAGGCCGGCCCAGGTGTGCCCCGGGTTGGGGCCCGCGTCCCGAAATGCGTAGAGCGCGTAGGCGATCAGCACCGTCACCAGATATGCCGGTGCGATGCGGCGAACCCGGTGGCGGGCATAGCGGGTCACCGACGGTGCCGGGCCGCCGGTGCGAGTCGCCACCAGCCACGGCCGGAACAACAGGTATCCCGACAGTGCGAAGAAGACCGGCACCCCGACCTCGAGCCGGGCATACAGTGCGCCCAGGTACCCGTGCGGCAATTGGCCGGTTCCGAACGCGGCATGTGTGGCGACGATGAGCAGGGCGGCCGGCGCTCGCAGACCGGTCAGGGCGGCCACCCGTTGCGGCGCCCGCGGCCCCGCATCGGCTGTCACACGCATGATGCCCCTCAGGGTACGGACGGCCGCGGCGGCGGTGCCGCCGGGACAGCCGTGGCGGCGGTGCCGCCGGGATGGCCGTGCGGCGGTGCCGCCGGGATGGCCGTGCGGCGGTGCCGCCGGGATCTCGACACGCCGAATTGGGTGCGGTCGATATGGCCCGCCTTCCGTTACAAAGAACACAAATTCGGGAAAGGTCGAAATGAGTGGCTTTACGGTGCGCCGTAAAAGGATATTTCCGCGCCGTAAAATGTGGCGGACGGCGGCGGGTGCCATTGTTTCGGCGCTCTGTGTCACCGCACTCGTGTCGGTCCCGACCTCGCAGCGACCCCGGCAGGTCATCGCCGAGGACGTGCACCCACTGAGCTTTTCGGCAACAACCGTAGGATTCGCTGACTCCCAGATCTACTTCTACGACGAGCCGCTGGTGACCCAGACGGTCCAGCGCTGGGTCGCCGACGGTATCCGCCTGGTCCGTATCGGCATCCCGTGGGCCGGGGTGGAAGCGATCAAGGGGCGGATGGACTGGTCGCGGGCCGATCGTGTGGTGCAGGCGGCCTCGGCAGCGGGGATCGCGATCATCGCCTGCATCACGTCGACCCCGTGGTGGGCAATGTCCGTCGGATCGCTGCCGCCGCACGGGCGACCGTCCTCGCCGGAGGCCTACGGTTCGTTCACCGGACGCGTCGCTGAACGCTATCGCGGCAAAATCGCGGCCTATGAGGTGTGGAACGAGCCCAACGGTTTCACCGGATACACACCATTTCCCGATCCGGCCGGGTATACCGCGCTGCTGAAAGCCGCATACCCCAGAATCAAGGCCGCCGATCCGGCGGCCGTAATTGTCGGCGGTGTGCTCGGTTCCGGAAAGTCCTGGGGTCCGTTGACAATTGACCCCGTCACCTTTTTGGACAGGATGTACGCCAACGGGGCGAAACCATTTTTCGATGCGTTGTCGTATCACCCGTACAGCTACACCATGAAGTTCTCCGAGGGCATGCTGCAACCCGATTCGCCGGTGGAACAACTGGTTCGGATGCGGCGGGTGATGCTGGCCAACGGCGACGGTGCCCGCAAGATCTGGGTGACCGAGTACGGACTACCGAGCAACCGGGTCAGCGATTCCCACCAGGCGGACTTCATCGCCGACGCGATGAGCGCGTGGCAGGAGCTGCCCTACGCCGGTCCGCTGTTGCTCTACACCACTCGGGATCTCAACAGCGGCAGTGGCAACGACGACGAACGGTTCGGTATCTACCGCTCCGATTGGACTCCCAAGCCCGCGCAGCGTGTGCTGCGGTCGCGGCCCGGTCCGCGTGCGGTGTACGGCAGGTTCGCCGCACATGCCGATCCGACCCTCGGCGAGGTGCTCAGTCCGGTCTACTCGGACGCGCAACGGATATGGACCCAGCAGTGGACACTCGGGACGTTGTGGGAGACGGCGCCGGGGAAGTTCATCTCGTCTCCGACGGCGGTCAGCGATCTCGCGCGCTCCCGCAACGCGGGAATGCCCCTCACCACGTTCAAGGACGGGTACCAGGATTTCGGAGGTTGGCAGCCCATGCGTGTCTGGTACTCACCGGCGACCGGGGCGCAGTGGGCCAGCGGCGAATTCGCGCGCAACTGGGTTCCCGCCCTGGGCCTGGCCACGGTCTCGGAGCGCTGGACCTACGGAGGCACCCGGGTGGACTTCCAGAACGGCTACATGATGTGGGTGCCCTGGGTCGGCGTCAAGATCACCATGACACGGGGTCGCTAGCAACGATCACTTGAGCGTGAACCCCGCCGGTGACTTCAGCGATCCATGGATGCCTCCTCGGCGCAGTGCTGCCGCCGTCTGTCGGCGTGTGTCGACGGTGCCTGACCGCACCAAGACCCCCGTGAACTTTGCTGACTTCGGTCTGGCGATCTTGAAAATGTGCTGTTAGCAAATTGTGATCCCGCTGGGATTCTGGCCGTGTTGCGGCCACGCTAGCTACCTGTCGCCCATCGGCGCGAAGAGTAGGTAACGGTGGTTGACATGCAGTTTTGGTGGCGCAAAGGCGCGTGAAGCGGTCACCGCACGAGGGCAGACAGCAAAGAAATTTGCGCCGACGAAAGCTGGGTTTCCGGAAAATTCGATCGTAGGTCTGGCCTAGTTCGCAACGTTCGTGTTAACTTTTCGTTGTTGGTTGGGGAATTTGCTGAAAGGGAGATCAACATGTACCGACGTCAGGGGAAGTCCATCCGCATGATTGCTGCGACCATCGCGGCCGGGGGTGGGATCGCACTTGCGATGGGTGCGGCCACGGTGACCGCCGCGACGGCCGCGGCCGACACCGGGCAAACCTCGTCGCAGCAGGGAGCGAGCACCTCGCCGTCGCAGCGGCTGGGTCAGTTCGGCACGAACCTCACCCAGAACATCGGCAAGTTCGGCAGCAACCTGCAGATCAACGGCGGCACCGTCGGCACCAACGGGCTGATCAACGGTGGCACCGTCGGGAGCAATGTGCAGCAGCAGTTCGGCCAGGTCGGCACCAACGGGCTGATCAACGGCGGCACTGTGGGCACCAACGCCCAGCAGCAGCTCGGCCAGGTCGGCACCAACGGCCTCATCAACGGCGGCACCGTCGGGAGCAATGCCCAGCAGCAGCTCGGCCAGGTCGGCACCGACCTGCTGACCGGCCTCGGGTCATTCGGTCGCTGATCCAGCTACGCGACAGCGGGCAGTGGGGATATCCCCACTGCCCGCTTTGCTGTCTGGGACCGGCGGCTGAAGAAATTTGCTGAATCGATATGGCAGGGCGACTGATCCGGGTCGGTGACGTCCACTCTCTCGCACCGCGGCCGGTACTGGAGCCCGCACATGAGAAAGAACGCGCTGATAACGTCACAATTTGCGCCAGCGAAAATTCTTGCTGCCGTTCATGATCATCGTATGTACTGGTCGAGGCGAAAAGCTTGGCTTTCCATGCTGGTTTTTAGCTAGCGTGCTTGCACGGTGCAGCAAAGAAATTCGTGGTTTGGGCCCGTTCTGCCGCGGGCACTTCTCTCAGCGTAAATATGATCTACGCCACACTCATCGGTTCGGTCTCGGGCGGTGCGTGGGGGGTTTGCTGGAGGGAGGCATGTCATGGATCGCAACATCAGGGGGGTCGACAAGATGCTCAAAACGTTGATGCTGACCGGCGCGGCCGGTGCAATTAGCGTCGGGATGGCCGTTGCCGGTGCGGGGACGGCCGCGGCGGACAACGGTTCGTCGTCGGAGAACGCCCGCGTGTCCACCCGCTCGGCGGCGGCGCTGACCCCCGAGGAAGCCGGGCAGTTCGGCGACAACCTGGTCCGCAATATCGGCAGGTTCGGCAGCGACCTCCAGCAGAACGCCGGCCGGGCCGGTAGCGACCTGCAACGCAATCTCGGTCAGGTCGGCACGGATCTGTTGGTCAACGGTGGGCGATTCACCAATGATCTGACCCAGAACGTCAACCGGTCGGGCGCCGATCTGATTCGCAATGCCGGCGAGGCCGGCGGCAACCTGGTGCGCAACATCGGTGGGTTGTTCGGAGGCTGAGTTCGGCGGCTCGGTTCGATGCCGGCCGGGGTGGCAAGCCAGACTGCCGCCCCGGCCGGTTCATGTTCGGGTGCGGGCAACGTGCCGCCACCCTGGCCGACGTGCGACTTGTCTCGGGATCGCGCGCAGATGGGGGCAACGGACGATAGCGTGAACCCGTCACAGCACACCGGACGGGAGATCAACACATGCGAGCCGATAGTTCGTCGGGTTGTAGGCCCCACCCACCCACCGGACGGAGGAATCGGCTCAGCGCGCTGATCGCGGGTCTGCTCGCGGGTCTGCTCGTCGCCCTGTTCGGTGCCACCCTGCTGATGCCGGCCACCGCAGCAGCCGAAGGCGAGACCTACACCATCGCCACCGATACGACGTTCGCGCCGTTCGAGTTCCAGAATGCCAGCGGCGAGTTCGTCGGCATCGACATGGATCTGATCCGGGCCATCGGCGAGGACCAGGGCTTCAACGTCGACATCAAACCGCTGGGTTTCGATGCCGCACTCCAAGCGGTGCAGGCCAACCAGGTCGACGGTGTCATCGCCGGTATGTCGATCACCGATGAACGCAAGAAGGTCTTCGACTTCTCCGATCCCTATTTCGAATCCGGCGTCCAGATGGCCGTTCTCAAGGACAACGAGGACATCAAGTCCTACGACGACCTGCGCGGCAAGCGGGTATCGGTGAAGAACGGCACCCAGGGCTCGGATTTCGCCAACTCCATCAAGGACCAGTACGGCTTCCAGGTCGTCTCCTTCGCCGATTCGTCGACGATGTTCGACGAGGTCAAGACCGGGAACTCGGTGGCGGTCTTCGAGGACTACCCGGTGCTGCTGTACGGCATCGCCCAAGGCAACGGATTCAAGACCGTGACGCCCAAGGAGGACCCCACCGGTTACGGATTCGCGGTCAACAAGGGCCAGAACGCCGAACTGCTGCAGAAGTTCAACGCCGGACTGGCGAACCTGAAGGCGCAGGGCCGGTACGACGAGATCCTGCAGACCTACCTCGGCGAGCAGGCATCCACCGCCGACGACTCGATCTTCGGTCTGATCAAGAGCACCGCACCGATGTTGTTGGCGGGCTTGAAGATGACAGTCTTCCTGACCGTCGTATCGATCTTCTTCGCACTCATCCTCGGCGTGGTCTTCGGGTTGGCCAGGGTGTCGCGGTCGATCTGGTTGCGCGCGATCGGCACCACCTTCGTCGACATCTTCCGCGGGACACCGCTGTTGGTGCAGGCCTTCTTCATCTACTTCGGTATCCCCGCGACGATGGGCTTCCAGATGTCGGCGGTGACGGCGGGCATCATCACGCTCTCGCTCAATGCAGGTGCCTATATGACCGAGATCGTCCGTGGTGGCATCCTCTCGGTGGACAAGGGCCAGATGGAGGCCGCCCGCAGCCTGGGCATCGGCTACCTGCCGACGATGCGCAAAGTCATCCTGCCCCAAGCGATCAGGACCATGATCCCGTCGTACATCAACCAGTTCGTGATCACCCTCAAGGACACCTCGATCCTGTCGGTGCTGGGCATCGCCGAGTTGACCCAGAGCGGGCGCATCATCATCGCGGGTAACTACAAGGCCTTCGAAATGTGGCTGATCGTCGGGATCATCTACTTCGTCGTCATCATGGCACTGACCAAACTGTCCGACCGGCTGGAGAGGCGGCTCGTCAAATGAGTGAATTGGTATCCGAAGCCGCGGCTGCCGAACCGGCCGGCACGGTGAAGATCAGCATCGAGGGACTCAAGAAGTCGTTCGGAGACCTGGTCGTGCTCGACGGCATCGACACCACCGTCAGCCACGGCGAGGTCGTCTGTGTCATCGGTCCGTCCGGATCGGGTAAGTCCACATTCCTGCGGTGTCTGAACAAACTGGAGGACATCACCGGCGGCAAGGTCGTCGTCGACGGCTTCGACCTGACCGATCCGAAGATCGATCTGGACAAGGTGCGCCAGCACATCGGCATGGTCTTCCAGCACTTCAATCTGTTCCCGCACATGACGGTGCTGCAGAACGTCACGCTGGCACCGCTGTTGACCAAGAAGTCGGACAAGGCCGCCGCCGAGAAGAAGGCGCTCGAACTTCTCGCGCAGGTGGGCCTTGCCGAGAAGGCGGGTGTCAAGCCCGCCACTCTGTCGGGTGGACAGAAACAACGGGTGGCCATTGCCCGAGCGCTGGCGATGAATCCGTCCATCATGTTGTTCGACGAGGCCACCAGCGCGCTCGATCCGGAGATGGTCGGCGACGTCCTGGAGGTGCTGCGGACCCTCGCCCGCGGCGGCATGACGATGGTCGTGGTCACCCACGAGATGGGCTTCGCCCGTGAGGTGGCATCCCGGGTGATCTTCATGGCCGATGGTCACATCGTCGAGGAAGGCCCGCCCGCGGAGATCTTCGACAACCCGAAACACCCACGTCTGCAGGAGTTTCTGTCGAAGGTGCTGTGAGCTTCGGTGCCCGCGCGCACACCATGGACCGGCGACCCGGTCTGGCTCGTCGACGTGCTTCGAAACGAGGGCTGCAGCCCGGTCGAGTTCCCTGGATGGCGCACCCGCGGACACGGTGAGTTCAAGGACATCCGCGGGGTGATGGTGCACCACACCGGATCCGACCGTGCCGATGCCGCATCCATCGCCTACGGCCGACCGGATCTGCCCGGCCCGCTGTCGCAGGTGCACATCGCCAGCGACGGCACGGTCACCGTGGTGGCGGTCGGGGTGGCCTGGCATGCCGGGACCGGCATGTATCCCTGGGTTCCGGCGAATATGGGCAACTGGCACCTGATCGGTATCGAGTGTGCCAACAGCGGTACCAGCCCGTCGGCGCCGCATCGCCGGAATTGGCCGGACGCACAGTATCTGGCACTGGTGGATTGCTGCGCGGCGATCAACCGGCGCCTGGGGCAGACATCGGAGCGCACCATCGGGCACCGCGAGTACGCGGGGCGCGCGCAAGGCAAGTGGGACCCCGGGGCCATCGACATGACGGTGCTGCGCAGCGATATCGCCGCGCGCATCGGTGCCGTCGCGGCGCGTCCGGCGCCGCGACCGCCGGTGCCGGTGGGGGAGTACGCCGATGTACTGCTGTTCCGGGGAAGCACCGGGGCGCAGGTCGCCGAACTGCAGCGCCGACTCAAATATGCCTACGCCGGGTACGGCGGTGAGCTCGAGATCGACGGTGTGTACGGCGCCGCGACCGAGGCCGTGGTGCGTGAATTCCAGCGGCGTACACCGGGACTCACCGTCGACGGCATCGTCGGACCCGCCACCGCGGCCGCCCTGCGGCTCACGCTGGTCTGATCGGCGCCGCCCGCTGGTCAACCCTGTTCGATGGTGTTTCCACTGCCGGACTGGTTGACCGTCGGTGACCCGTCGCGATAGGTGACCCGATTCTCGAAGCCCGACACCGTGATCTCGTCGGTGGACTGTGTGGTGACGACATTCTCGAAGCCCGACACGGTGACCGCCGTGCAGTGGCCGGTCACGTCGATGGTGTTGTTGGCGCCGCTGATGATCACGATGTGGTCGTCACAGGCCACCGTCCGGTTGGTACCGATACCGGTGATCGTGATGGTGCCGCCGGATTCGACAGGAGTGTCCGGGCCGCCCGGATCGACGACGATCGGGGGCAGCTCGGGTATCTCGGGCAACCGTGGCACGACGGGCTGGGCGGGCTCGTCGGTCAGCACACCACCGCCGCCGGCCACGTCCGGTGTCGAGTCGTCGGCGCTGAACAGCCAGAACGCGGCGGCCGCCCCGCCGAGGAACAGCACCAGGGCCAGCGGCACGATCACCATCCAGGCTCGCACACCGGAACGCTGCGGCGTGGACGGATACGGCTGGGCGTAGGCGCCGCCATAGGGGTCGGCACCGTAGGGGTTCTGGCCGTGGGAGTTCAGGCCGTACGGGTCCGGCCCCGGGGGTGACTGGCCGTAGGGCGGCTGCGGCCATTGCTGGGTGGGCGGCGGCAGCGGCGGCGCGGCGGGGCTGCCGTAGGTCGACGGGCTCGGCTGCTCGGCACCGAGCTCGGTCGGCTCCAGTGCGCGGATCCGAGCTTCCGGGTCGTCCTGCGGATTCATACCGGGATGGTCGCATATCGGCCGATCCGACGGGCCAGGGTGCGGAAAAGGCGGTACGGAAAAGGCGGTACGGAAAAGGCGGTCCGGAAAAGGCTGTCCGGAAAAGGCTGTGGCGCCGGACCTCCGTGGAGGTCCGGCGCCACAGTTCTCGCGCACCCTATGCCGGAACAGCAGCTCCGGTCTTTTCCCGTGCAGGGGGATCGGTTTCGGCGCTCGTGGCGTGATCGTCGAGCATGGTCAGCTCGTCGAAGGGGTCTTGTCCGCTCAGGACGGCGTCGACCTTGTCGCGGTCGATCGTCTTGGTCCAGGTGCCCACCAGCAGCGTCGCCACGGCGTTGCCGGAGAAGTTGGTCACCGCGCGGGCCTCGGACATGAACCGGTCGATACCGACGATCAGGCCGACACCGTCGAGCAGGTCCGGGCGGTGGGCCTGCAGGCCGCCGGCCAGGGTGGCCAGGCCGGCGCCGGTGACGCCTGCGGCACCCTTGGAAGCCACGATCATGAAGACCAGCAGACCGATCTGCTCGGTCACCGACAGCGGGTCACCCAGCGCGCTGGCGATGAACAGTGAGGCCATGGTCAGGTAGATCGCGGTGCCGTCCAGGTTGAACGAGTAGCCGGTGGGCACCACCACGCCGACCGTCGACCGGTCCACACCGATGTGCTCCATCTTGGCGATCAACCGGGGCAGCGCGGACTCCGACGACGAGGTCGACACGATGAGCAGGTACTCCCGGGCCAGGTAGCGCAGCAGCTTGAAGATCGAGATCCGCGACACCAGTTGCAGCAGGGTGCCCAGGACGCCGAAGACGAAGATGGCGCAGGTGATGTAGAAGCCGAGCATCAGCGCGGCCAGCTGGCCGACCGCCGCCCAGCCGGTCTGGCCGACGACGTTGGCGATGGCGCCGAAGGCACCGATCGGAGCGAGCCACAGGATCATCACCAGCACCTTGAACACCAGCTTCTGCAGGTGCTCGATACCGCGCAGGATCGGATCACCCGCCGTACCGAGGCCCTGGATGGCGAATCCGACCAGCAGCGCGATGAACAGCGCCTGCAGCACGCTGCCGGCGGTCAGCGCGGAGAACAGCGAGGTCGGGATGATGCCCTGGATGAAATCGAGCAGGCCGCCGGATTCGTGCGCCTTCTCGGCGAGTTCGGCACCCTTGCCCGCGGCGCTCTCGGTGAGCTTGAGGCCGCTACCCGGATGCAGGATGTTGCCCACGAGCAGGCCGATGGCCAGTGCGAAGGTCGACATCACCAGGAAGTAGACGAAGGCCAGCCCGCCGACCTTGCCGATGGTGGCGGCCTTGCGGACCGAACCGATGCCCAGCACGATCGTGCAGAAGATGACCGGGGTGATCATCATCTTGATCAGCGCCACGAACATTGTGCCCAGCACGCCGACGCTCTTGCCGACCTCCGGGGCGTAGATGCCCACGCCGATGCCGGCGATCACCGAGATGATGACGGCGATGAACAACCAGTGGGTGCGGTCGTGCTTCTTCTTCGGCGCGTCCGGTGCCGGCTCGGGCGCCGGCCGGTCCATCGTGGTCGTCATCGGGTTCTCCTTCGAACACTGCACGGAAATGGGTCTGAAAGGATGGTCGGACACGCGCGTGAGGTAGGTCACGTTTTAGTTCATTACGTTCAGCCGGGAGAGGGTTGCGCAATGCGGGTGGGCGGCACGCGAGGGCCGGCTCGGGGCTGGTCCTCGGGATGGCCCAAGTCGTTGGCCGGCCAGTCGATCGCGCTGCAGATCCTGGTGATCACGCTGATCGTGGTGGCGGGCAGCGCGCTGGCGCTCTTCGATGCCCGGCGCGACGGTGACGCGGCGGCCCGGGCTCAGGTGCTCGGCATCGCGACCGCGCTGGCCGATTCACCGTCCACCGCCGACGCGATCGTGGCCGGCCGCGCCACCGAGATCCTGCAGCCGGTGACCGAACTGGTGCGCAGGCACACCGACATCGCCTTCATCACGATCATGGCTCCGGACCGCACCCGCTACACCCACACCGATCCGACCCAGATCGGCGGTCAGTACCTGGGCAATATCGGCCCCGCGTTGCGCGGTGAGTCGTTCACCGAGCTCTACACCGGCACGCTCGGACCGTCGATCCGCGCCGTGGTGCCGGTGCCCGACGCGGACGGGCGGGTCATCGGCCTGGTGGCCGCGGGCATCCTGCAGCAGAGTCTGGCCGATCGTTGGCACGACCAGTGGGCGAAGATCGCCACCGTCGGTGTTGGCGCGCTTGCTGTTTCGTTGATCGGGGTGTGGGGCATCCGGCGTCGCCTGCTCCGGCAGACGCGGGGATTACGGCCCGAGGAGTTGCGCGTCATGTACGACCACCACGACGCCATCCTGCATTCGGTGTCGGAGGGGCTGATCGTGCTGGACCGCTCCGGGGTGGCGTTGGTCAACGACGAGGCCCGCCGGTTGTTGGGGCTGCCCGACGGTACGGTGGCGCGCTCCGACCTGCCGGAGTTCCTGCGGTCCTACAACCCCGGCGCCCGCGACGAGATCCACGTGACCGATGAGCGTGTGCTGGTGGTGAACCGTTCGCCGGTGCAGTCGGACGCGGACGCCGCCGAGGTGGTGACGATCCGCGACCGGACCGAATTGCAGGGCGCGCTCGGTGAATTGAGCTCGCTGAAGGTGCTCACCGACTCGCTACGCGCGCAGGCCCACGAGGCGGCGAACAAACTGCACACCATCGTCACCATGGTCGAGATGGGGCACGCCGAGCGGGCGGTCACCTTCGCCACCGCCGAACTCGAACTGTCCCAACAGCTCGTCGACCGTCTCTCGGCGGCCGTCGGCGAGCCCGCCCTGGTGGCACTGCTGCTCGGGAAGACGGCCCAGGCGGACGAGCGCGGTGTCGAGCTGACCATCACCGAGGAGACCGGCCTACCCGCCGACACCGACGATCTGCTGCTCAGTGGGCAGGAGATGGTCACCGTGCTGGGCAACCTGATCGACAATGCCATGGACGCCTGCGATCCCGAAGACCCGTGGGTGGAGGTGACGGTGCACCAGGATGAGGAGCAGCTGTTGATCCGGGTGGCCGACAGTGGGCCGGGGATGGACGCCGGCACCTTCGAAAAGGCCATGCGGCGCGGCTATTCGACGAAGTCGGACCTCGATACCGGTGCGCACGGGCTGGGTCTGGCGCTGGTGGCGCAGGTGGTCAAGAAGCACCACGGGACCCTCACCGCCGATGTGACGTACGGTTCGGTCGTGACGGTGACGGTGGCGCGCCGATGATCAACGTGTTGATCGTCGAGGACGAGAGCCTGATCGCCGAGGCACACAAGACCTACCTCGGGCGGATCGCCGGCTTCGCCGTGGCGGCCGTGGTGCACACCGCTCGTGATGCGATGCGGGTGGCCAGTGAGGCGGCGGCATCAGATGTGCCGATCGATCTGGTGCTGCTCGATATCGGGCTGCCCGATGCCAGCGGCATCACCCTGGCGTCGGCGCTGTCGGGCATCCAACCGCCCCCGGACATCATCGCCATCACCTCCGAACGCGACCTGGAGATGGTGCGTGCGGCCGTCGGCCACGGCGCCCTGGCCTACTTGCTCAAACCCTTCACCTTCGCGGCGTTCCGTGACCGGCTCGAGCGCTATCAGCGCTACCGCGAGGCGCTGCCCGCGGGAACCGACGCTGCCAGTCAGGACGAGGTCGACCGGGCGCTGGCCGAGTTGCGGGTGGGATCCGGTCGAACGGCGGCGCCCAAGGGCGTCGCGCCGGGCACGAACGACGAGATCGCGCGCGCGGTGCGGGACTCTGCCGATGGGATCACCGCCGATACGGTCGCCAAGCAGGTCGGGGTGTCGCGGGTGACGGCCTGGCGGTATCTGGAGCGCCTGGCCGAGGAGGGCACCGTGACCCGGCACACCGATTACGGCAAGGCGGGGCGGCCCAAGACCCGCTATCAGTGGCGGTGAGCGCGCCGGGTCGGTGAACACGCCCGGCAAATGAGGGTCGGCCTCCCAGCAAATGATCAATCGGGAACTTATGCTGTGCGCACCGGTGTCCGAAAGGCTTGCTGTGCACACGACAGTGCTGAGGAACAGGCGGCGTGGCCCGCTGGTCGTGCTCTCGGTTTCGGCGATCGTCCTGGCCGCGGCTCCGGTCGTCGGCGCCGCTCCCGAGTCGGTGGCCGAATCGGGGTCGGCAACCGTCACCGTGAACACCGGCAGCCGGGGCCTCAACATCCGATCGGCGCCGTCGGCCGACAGTCAGAAGATCGGGACGCTTCCCGACGGTGCGCGAATCGTCATCACCTGTTACGCCCGTGGCGCGGTGTTCTCCGGCGGCCCTTACCGGATGTCCACCGATCTGTGGAATCGGTTGCCCGACGGCGGCTTTGTCACCGACGCCATGTTGGACACCGGATCGGACGACCCCGTCGTGCCACCGTGTACCACCGAGTCGATGACGGTGCCGCAAGCGCGGGCCACCGGCCGCTCGGTCGCCACCAACCCCGCCGAAAAGGGCAGTGCCGCCTGGGGTGCCATGGAGAAATGGTTCTTCGCCTCGGGGGAGCGGTCCTATCCGGCCCTGCGTGGCGCACCGCGGGACCTGGCGGGTGCGGCCCGTGCGGCCGGCTGGACCGTCGTCGGCGAACCCATGCAGCGGTCGCTGGTGGTGATTCCGCCTGGGGTGCTCGCGGCGCCGGAGACCGGGCATGTCGCGTGGGTCGACACCGTCTCGACACGACCCGATGGGGCCTACCTGGCGCTGACCGAGATGAATGCCGCAGGCAAGGGGCCCAATATCTGGTCGGGGCGGACGGTCAAGGCGCTGCCGGGGTTGCTCTACATCCCGTTGCCGTGACGGTGGGCGGGGTGGCCAGCAAAACTCCCATGCGCCTGCTCGCGAATCCACCGTGTCAACCGCGGTGACGACCGTCACAAAGTTTGCTGACCAACCTCCTGTGATCTGGCGCTCACTTTTGCGGCGACCCCTGAGGAAATCGTGTGGGGCGGGTGGGGTTCGGTACTCGAGGGTGGTTCGCTAAAATCGCAAAAGTGCTGATAGGTATGCAAGTGTTAGTTCGCTACACGGAGGTCACAACTGTATAACGATCTTTTCCTGAGGGATGTCTGAGATGTTGCGCGCCGGTGAACGGCCGGGGCGACAAGATCACGATTTCGGTGTCACCGTCCGTCGCTAGACTCGCTCACAGGAACGCGTCCGACCTACGGACGCGTGGCGTGATCAAGTGCCGGCGTAGCCACCCGGCGGAGGTGTCGAAGAGATGGCAAGTGTTTCCGTGCGTGCCAACGCCGCAGCGCTGAACGACTCGCGAACCGCTTTCGCAGGTTCGGTCACGGTCAACCGCGGTCCCATCGCGGCCGTGGCGGCCAATTCCGGTGCCATCGTGGCGGCCAATTCCGGTGATGACAGCGTCGCGATCGTCCGCGCCGATGCCGCCGCCCTGCCGACCCTCGTCGAGCTCGACGGTGCCCCGGTGGCGATCAGCCTGACCGAAGACCGCGCCTTCGTGGTCACCAGTGCCACCGAGGCCGACAGCCTGACCATCGTCGACATCCGCACCAATGCGGTGGTCGCCGAGTACCCGCTGGCGTTCGCGGTCACCGCCGTCGCGGTCAGCCCCGACGGCAAGCGCGCCTACACGGCCCGCGCCGGTGACGATCATGTCGACATCGCGGTCGTGGACACCACGGCCGACCGGGTCGGCACCATCGACATCGCGACCGGTGCTGCCACCTCGATCGACGGCCTGGCCGTCGACCCGTCCGGCCGGCGGCTGTACGTCGGTGTGAGCACCGCGACCGGCAGCCGCCTCGTGGTCGTCGACACCGAGACCGCCCGGGTTCAGCGCACCGTCGCCATCGGCGCGCCGATCCGTGATCTCGCGGTCGCGGCCGACGGCACCGTCCACGTGCTGACCTCCGACCTGCGAAACCGCGGCGTCATCAAGATCGTCGACCCGGCCCGGCTCGTCGTGACCACCGCCTTCGCGGCAGGGACGCTGCCCATCGGCATGGTGCTGTCCGCCGACGGTGCCCGCACCTACGTCGTCGACTACGACGAGGTGTCGGTCCTGTGCACGCTGACCCACGAGGTGGTGGAGACCATCTCCCTCGGTGCGCGCGCGACCGCGATCGCCCTCAACACCCCCGGCGACCGGCTGTACATCGCCGACGTCGACGGCCAGATCACCGCGCTGCGGGTCCCCGCACCGGCGCCGACCTACGCGCCGTTCGACGCGGCGGCCTTCGCCGATATGCGCGAACTCGCGCAGGTCTGATGTTCGATCAGCGCGCCGGGAACTAACGCTCGGCGCGCTGATACGCGGTGACGACGGCCGCGCCGCCCAGCCCGATATTGTGCTGCAGCGCCGCGGTGACGTTCTCGACCTGCCGTCTGTCTGCGGAGCCGCGCAGTTGCCAGGTCAGTTCGGCGCACTGGGCCAATCCGGTGGCGCCCAGCGGGTGGCCCTTGGAGATCAGCCCGCCGGACGGGTTCACCACCCAGCGCCCGCCGTAGGTGGTGTCGTCGTTGTCGATCAGTGCGGGTGCCTCGCCGGGGGCGCACAGACCCAGCGCCTCATAGAGCAACAATTCGTTCGCGCTGAAGCAGTCATGCAGTTCGATGACCTGAAAATCCTGCGGGCCCAGCCCCGCCTGGTCGTAAACCTGTTGTGCGGCCTGCACGTTCATGTCGTAGCCGATGATGTTGGCCGCGCTTCCGTCGAAGGTCGACGCGAAGTCGGTGGTCATCGCCTGGCCCACGATCTCGACGGCCTGACCGGCCAGGCCGTGCTGATCGACGAATGCCTCGCTGGCCAGGATGGCCGCGCCGGACCCGTCGGAGGTGGGTGAGCACTGCAGCTTGGTGAGCGGATCGGAGATCATCTTGGCGGCCAGGATGTCATCGAGGGTGTATTCGTCCTGGAACTGCGCGTACGGATTGTTCACCGAGTGCTTGTGATTCTTGAACCCGATCTTGGCGAAATGCTCGGCGGTGGTGCCGTACTTCTTCATGTGCTCGCGTCCCGCCGCCCCGAACATCCACGGCGCCACCGGGAAACCGAACTCGTCGATCTCGGCCAGTGCCTTCACATGCTTGCCGAGCGGAGATTCGCGGTCCTGTGCGCCGCCCCCGAGCGAACCGGGCTGCATCTTCTCGAAACCCAGCGCGATGGCGCAGTCGGCAAGCCCGCCCCGGATCGACTGGGCGGCAAGGTAGAGCGCCGTCGATCCGGTCGAACAGTTGTTGTTGACGTTGACGATGGGGATACCGGTCATACCGAGCTCGTAGAGCGCGCGCTGTCCGGACGTCGAGTCTCCGGAGCAATAGCCGACATAGCCCTGCTGGACCTGGTCGTAGGAGATGCCGGCGTCCTGGAGTGCCTTGGTGCCGGACTCGCGCGCCATATCGGGATAGTCCCAGCCCTCACGTGCGCCCGGCTTCTCGAATTTGGTCATCCCGACCCCGACGACGAACACCCGGTTCATAGCTGTCCCTTTCGCGCTGCTTTGCGGTCAGGTCAACATAACCCGCTGTCCGGTCAGCCGAAGGCTTCTGCGTGCTGCGGGCAGTAGTAGTCGATCGAGTTGACCAGGAACGCCGCGGCCTGTCGGGCGTTGATGCCGGTGTGGTCCATGATCTCCAGCCCGATCGCCGTGGCGCTGATTCCCGAGTCGAGCTCGCTGCACACCTGGTAGGCATTGGCGATCACTTCACCGGCCGATTCGTAGCCGATGCCCTCGGCGCGCAGACCGGACAGGAAGTCCGCGTCCGCCGCCGAGGTGACCGCACTCGCCGGCGCGGCGACCAATACCGCGATCGCGCCCGTGACCAGGGCGGTACCCGTCAGCTGGAGCAGGCGTGTGGTGCTGTACATCGTGGATCTCCGTCAGGGGCCGACCCGGCGTGCCCGGGTGTGTGCCCACAGGATCCAACGACGCACTTGGCGGATTCTTGGCGTGCCGATCAGCCGTACGTCAGCCACCACTGGTGCAGGTCTTCGATCGTCGGGCCCTGGGCGTTGCCGAGGATCAGGCCGTCGTTCTTGGTCCAGGTCAGGTCGGGGCCGCCCTCGTACATGCCGCACGCGATGGACCCCTCCACCGTGCCGGGGGTCTCGGTGTAGTGCCAGGTGGTGGGGGAGTCGAGGTCGCTGGCCGGGCACGGGAACAGATCAGAGGCCTCGGCGATGGCGTCCTCGAAGTGCGCGCGCAACGCGCCCTGATCACCGAACAGCGAGTACCTCGACGTCGCGGGACCGCCGGGCAGATCGGACTGCCCGCAGTCGGCGGTCGCCAGCGCTCCGGTCACCGGCGGTCGAACCGGCTGGCAGACCCCCGGCGCATAGCCCTGCGGCAGCATCGCCAACAGCTTGTCCGCCATCGCGGCCGGGTCCGGGGCGCGCGTCGTGCGGGTGGCCCGGGTCGAGGACGTGCCGGGGGCAGCCGAGGCGCTCGTCGTCGGGCCGGTGGCCCTGCTGTCCTCGGGCTGCACCAGCAAGAAGATGCCGACGGCACCCAGCACCAGGATCAGGACGCCGGCCACCGCGGCCGCCGGCACCCAGGCCCTCTTCTTCCGCGGCGCAGGTGGCGGCACCGGGGCATTCCACTGCGGCCCGGACGGGTACGGGGGCGCGGTGTGCAACGGTCGCGGCGTCGCCCCGAACCCCGGTGTCGCGCCCGGTGGCGGGGTGGCACCGGGCACCTGCGGCGGTACCCCGAACAGCGGGCCTGGCATGGTGGCGGCCTCGCCGCGTTGCACGATATGGGCAGCCTGATCCTGATCGCGCACGCTGAGTGCATCGGTGGCCGCCGCGGCCAGGTCCCCGGCGCTGGCGAACCGGTCGGCAGGCTTCTTGGCCATGCCGCGGGAGATCACCCGGTCGAACGCGGCGGGGATGCCGGGGCGCACCGTGCTGGGCGCAGGCACCGGCTGCATCAGATGGGCGGTGATGACCATGCTGACGCTGTCGCCCGGAAACGGCTGTGAACCGGTCAGGCACTCGTGCAGCACACAGGTCAGCGCGTACACATCGGCCCGGTAGGTCACATCGTCGCTGGTGAAGCGCTCGGGCGCCATATAGGCGTAAGTCCCTACCGCCGTGCCCATTTCGGTGAGCTTCTCATCGCTGGCGGCATTGGCGATGCCGAAGTCGACCAGGTACGCGAAATCGTCGCGGGTGATCAGGATGTTCTCCGGCTTGACGTCACGGTGCATGATGCCGCTCTCGTGTGCGGCGTCCAGCGCGGAGGCGATCTGGCGCACGATGGCGACCGCGCGGGCCGGGGTCATCGGGCCGTAGCTCTTGAGGATCTTGCGCAGGTCGGCACCGTTGATCATGCGCATGTCGACGTAGAGCACCCCGTCGATCTCGCCGTAATCATGGATCGGCACCACGTGGGGTTCCTGCAGCCGGCCCGCCGAGTGCGCCTCGCGCTGCAGCCGCTTGCGGAAGACCGGATCGTGGGATACGCCCTGCGGCAACAACTTCAGCGCGACGATGCGGTCCTTCTCGGTGTCCTCGGCCTCGTAGACCTCACCCATGCCGCCGCGCCCGATCAGTCGGCGCAGCCGGTACCTGCCGAACTCCGTTCCGACCCGCGATGTCGGCTCGCTCATCTACCTGCCCCTGTCCGCAATTCGGTTCATCACACTAATGCGTCGGCGGGATGCTCACCCCCGGTGGCGCGGTCGTGGCGCACGATCTCGAACACGTACTCGTGATCGCACACCCGGATCCGATCGCCGTGGGTGAGGGTGGCGGTGCCCCGGATGCGCCTGCCGCCGACCTCCACACCGTTCGCCGAGCGCAGATCGGTGATCACGAAACTGGTGCCGGTATCGATCAGCACGGCGTGATGGCGGCTGACCCGCACGTCGTCGAGGACGATGTCGTTGTCGGGCAGTCGCCCGATGCGAGTCGCGGCAGCCGCCAGCGGATGCACCCGGCCGGATTCGGCGCGCAACTGGGCGGGCGCGGACTGTGCGCTCACCGCGGTGCGCAGGTCGATCCGAGATATCTGGTGCACCGCGGTGGTGCGCGCACTGCGGCGGGCGTCGAGCGGCTCCTGGCGCAGGATGCGCTCGGCCAGCAGACGTAGCGTCGGGCCCGGGTCGATACCGAGATCGTCGGCCAACGTCGTGCGCAACCGCTGATAGGCGTCGAGGGCATCGGATTGTCGGTCACTGAGGTAGTAGGCGGTGATCAGCTGGGCCCACAGCGGCTCCCGGTACGGATGCTCGGACACCAGTTGTTCCAACGTGCCGATCACGGCATAGCCTCGGTTGCAAGCGATTTCGGCCTCGGCGTGGGCGGTGTGGGCGACCACCTTGTCCTCGGTCAACGCCGTTGCGAACGGGCCGACGAACGCGAAGTCACGCAGATCGTCGAGAACCGGTCCACGCCACTGCGCCAGCGCGTCAGCGAGGTGGGCGCTGGCCTGCTCGAACCGGCTCTCGGCGGCGGCCTGCACACCGGCGTTCTTGGCGGCCACGAAGCGGCCGATATCGCAGTGCGGATCCGCGACGCTCAAGCGGTATCCGGGCCGGGCGGCGGCCAGCACGGACCGGCCGTCGGCACCGGAACTGCCGATGAGTTTGCGCAGGTTGGAGACGTAGGAATGCAGACTGGCCTTGGGCTCGGGCGGGGGGAACTGCTCCCAGGCCGCGGTCACCAACGCGTCGCTGCCGACGGGACGGTTGCGGCTCATCACCAGCATGGCCAGCACCGCGCGCTGCTTGGGTGTGCCCAGCGCTACGGGCTGCCCGGCGATGCGCAGTTGCAGCGGACCGAGCACTCCGAAGTCCAGTCCTGGGCTGTCCATGGTCAACGATTGTGCCCGGATGCCCCCTCGTGCCGCCCTGCAAGATGGTAGAACGTGTTCTAGTTTTGCGTGTGTTAGGCGATCGGAAGGGGCGACGATGGCGTTGCGAGTCGTGCAGTGGGCCACCGGCGGAGTGGGCACGGCCGCCATCAAGGGCGTCCTGGAGCATCCCGACCTCGAACTCGTGGGTTGTTGGGTGCACTCGGCGGACAAGCATGGCCGCGATGTCGGTGAGCTGATCGGCGGTGATCCCATCGGCGTGCCGGCCACCACCAGTGTCGAGGACATCCTGGCGCTGGACGCCGATGCCGTCGTCTATGCGCCGCTGCTGCCGAATCCCGACGAGGTGGCCGCCCTGCTGCGCTCGGGCAAGAACGTCGTCACCCCCGTGGGCTGGGTGTATCCCAGCGAGAAACAGGCCGCGCCGCTACGTGCGGCGGGCCTGGCCGGGAACGCGACCCTGCACGGCACCGGGATCGCCCCCGGCGGAATCAGCGAGAAGTTCCCGATCCTGTTCTCGGCGATGTCCACCGGCGTGACTTTCGTTCGGGCCGAGGAGTTCTCCGATCTGCGCACCTACGATGCGCCGGACGTGGTGCGGCACGTGATGGGCTTCGGCGAGACCCCGGACAAGGCGCTCTCGGGCCCGATGCAGAAGTTGCTCGACGGCGGGTTCATCCAGGCCGTGAAGATGTGCGTCGACGCCTTCGGTTTCGCGGCGGATTCCAAGATCGTTGCCCGGCAGGAGATTGCGGTGGCGACCGCGCCGATCGACTCGCCGATAGGCACCATCGAACCGGGGCAGGTGGCCGCCCGGAAGTTCCACTGGGAGGCGCTCGTCGGCGACGAGGTGGTGGTCAGGGTGACGGTGAACTGGCTCATGGGTGAAGAAAACCTCGATCCGCCTTGGGATTTCGGCCCGCAGGGGCAGCGCTATGAGATGCAGGTCCGGGGCAACCCGGACTTCTCGGTCGCCATCACCGGTTTCCAGGGTGAGGTCGGTGAACAGGGACCCGAGCCGGGTGTGGTGGCCACCGCCGCGCACTGCGTCAACTCGATTCCCGCGGTGTGTGCGGCCCCGCCCGGGGTGGCGACCTATCTGGACCTGCCGTTGTTCGGCGCCAAGGCCGCGCCCGGCCTGCATCGAGGATGACCGGGCTCGCGCTGGTGCTCGCCGGCGGTGGGCTGGCCGGCATCGCGTGGGAGACCGGTGTGCTGGCCGGTATCGCCGATACGTCGCCGGGCACGGCGGTCGACGTGCTGGGCGCCGACGTGCTGGTGGGCACCTCGGCGGGATCGGCGGTGGCGGCGCAGATCGGCAGCGGCACCGCCATCGGCCGGCTGTACGACCGTCAGGTCGCCGCCGACACCCATGAGCTCGATCCGGGCGTCAGCATCGAGGACATCACCGCGGTCTTCCTGCAGGCGTTGACCGGCACCCGGGACACCGGCGAGCGGCTGCGCCGCATCGGCGAGATCGCGATGGCCGCCGATACCGTGCCCGAAACGACCCGTCGGGCGATCATCGAGTACCGGCTGCCCTCGCGCGACTGGCCGGGTCGGGCGCTGCGGATCACCGCCATCGATACCGCCACCGGTGAGCCGGTGGTGTTCACCGCCGACTCCGGGGTGCCGTTGGTCGACGCCGTCGCCGCCAGCTGTGCGGTGCCGGGGGTGTGGCCGCCGGTGACCATCGGGTCGGCGCGCTATATGGACGGGGGTGTGCTCAGCACCGTGCACATGCCCGTGGCGGCGGACTGCGCCCGCGCCGTGGTGCTGGTGCCTGCCGGCGAACACGCCCCCGCGCCGTTCGGTGCCGGGGCGGCCGCCGAGATCGCCGCATTCGGTGGTGCGACGTTCGCCGTGTTCGCCGATGACGACGCACTGGCCGCGTTCGGTCCCAACCCGTTGGACCCGGCCTGCCGCGCGCCGTCGGCGGTCGCCGGATTCGCGCAGGGACGGCGGGTGGCCGAGGCGCTGAGCGAGTTCCTCGACAGCTAGTCCATGGCGTCGAGGGCGGCCGACGCGAGCTCCTGGCCGATCTCGATGACCTCCTCGGCACGGTGGTACTCCAGGCTGCGGCAGGACGTGCGTGGCACCTCGATCAGCAGATCCGGCGGATAGGTCGCCAGCGTGTGCCGGGCCAGTGCGGCTTGGGCGATATCGATGGTGCGGTTCATGATCTCGAAGCTGCCCAGCCGTGGCAGCGCGGGCCCGCCCTCGGCGGGTTCCTCCGGTGTCTCGTCCAGCGCGCTGCTGAATCGGCCGAGCACGGACTTGGCGGCCGGGCTGTCCATCATCCGCTGCGCGGTGGCGGTGTCGAGCAATGCCGTTGTGCTGCGCCACATCCTGCCGAGGAACTCGGTGGTAACCCGTGGCTGCGGGGTGTTGATCCCCGGTGCCGGATCATCTCCTGACAGGCTCACCGCGATGGTCAGATCGGCGTTGACGGCCGCGATCGGCGCCATCGGCAGCGGATCGAGGATGCCGCCGTCGGCCAGCAACCGGCCGTCGAGCAGATGCGGGGTGAAGATCCCCGGTATCGCGATCGATGCGCGGATCGCGTCGACGAGCGGGCCGCGCTGCAGCCAGACCGCATTCCCGCTGATCAGGTCGGTGGCCACCGAGGTGTACGGGATGGGCAGCGCCTCGATCGTGACGTCGCCGAGAATATCGCGCACGGCGTCCAGGATCTTCTCCGCGCGCAGCACGCCGGGGGAGTTCAAGGACGGGTCGAGCAGGCGCAGCACTGCGCGCTGGGTCAGCGAGCTCGCCCAGTGTGAGAATTCGTCGAGCTTGCCCGCGGCGTGCAGACCGCCGACGAGTGCCCCCATCGACGACCCGGCGACACCGACGATCTCGTAGCCCCGCTCCTGCAGCTCATTGATGACCCCGATGTGCGCGTACCCGCGCGCACCTCCGCTGCCCAGCGCCAGCGCAATCCGCATGCACCCATTCTGGTGCACCGGAGTCGTCGACTGCGCGGACTGTGACGATCACGATGCCGCATCGGCGGGCAGTTCTGCTCGCCGTGATCACAACCCTCAGCCGCACTCACCGCGCGACGCGGCGTTGGCGGCCATGATCACCCCGGCCTGGCGGGCCGGGGTCAGCTCCGCCCACGCCGCGTTGAAGCTGCCGGGCCCCGTCGCGCCACCGGTCTGCAATGTCTTCAGGTACGCCTCCACCGGGTCTTTGTGCTCGTCGAACCACCGTTTGGCGGCCAGACAGGCCTGGCCGTACTCGGATTCGGTGGCCTCGGACGGAACGTCGACGACGGTCGTCACCCCATCGGGTGACACCCGTACCGCACCGCTGACGTCGGCCTCCGCCGGCAGCCGGGGCGACTCGCTGGTCGGGGTCTGCGAGGGCACCGCGGTGGTCGTCGGCCCGGGTTCTGCGGAGTTGCACCCGGCGAGCAGGGCGACGGCGACGGTGGCGAGCAGAGCGATCGGGTAGCGGCGCATGAGGCCAATCTATGCAACACTCGCGTCCATGACCGAGAGGGCTCAGAACGTGGGTGTGCGGGGCTGTTGTCGCGCTCGTTGAGTGCGCCGACCCGTCCCTATCTCTTTCCTGGAGTCCCATCCCCATGGTTGCCCCATTGCTTGCCCCGCCCGCTGTCTCCGCGCCCACCCGGTTGCGCCTTCCCGACCTGCTCGCCGCCACCGACCGGTGCGCCGACGATGTGCTCTCCGGCCGGTACGACCGGCTGATCGACAGGGACCGGCTGCCCATCGACGAGCGTTGGTATCGGCGGCTCTACGGTGACGACGAACTCGACATCTGGCTGATCAGCTGGGTGCCCGACAAGTCGACCGAACTGCACGACCACGGCGGGTCGCTCGGTGCGCTGACGGTCGTCTCCGGTGCGCTACGTGAAACACGTTGGGATGGAACCGAACTGCGCAATCGGCAGTTGGAAGCCGGTGATCAGGCCGCATTCCCGCTCGGCTGGGTGCACGATGTGGTGTGGGCGCGCGAATCGGTATCGGCGGGCGGGGTCACGGTGCCGTCGACGCCGACGCTGAGTGTGCACGCCTACTCGCCGCCGTTGACCGCGATGTCGTACTACTCGGTGACCGAACGCAACACCCTGCGTCGTAGCCGCACCGAACTGACCGACGCACCGGAAGGATAGGACGCATGCCCAGTCGTATCGACGCGGTGCTCGCCGCCGCCAGGTCCCGGTTACGTCGGCTCCCCGCCGCCGATGTTCCTGCCGCCCTGCGCCGCGGCGCGCTGCTGGTCGACATCCGGCCGGGTTGGCAGCGGGCGCAGGAGGGCGAGGTCGCCGCGTCGCCGCAGGTCCTGGTCATCGAGCGCAACCACCTGGAATGGCGATGCGACCCGACCAGCGAGGCCCGCATCCCCGAGGCCGTCGACGATGACGTGGAATGGATCGTGCTGTGCTCGGAGGGCTACACCTCCAGTCTGGCCGCCGCGGCGTTGCAGGATCTGGGTCTGCACCGGGCCACCGACGTCATCGGCGGGTATCACGCCCTCCCCGCCGAACTGCGGTCAGCTGTTCTCGTCTGAGCGCAGGATCGGTCGCAGTTTGTCGGTCTTGGCCGGCGTCCAGCCCGGCGGCTGCAGGATCGCCGCCCACGCGTTGGCGACATCGCGCACGTAGACGTGGCCGTGGCCGTCGGGCACATCCACCGCGACCGCCATATCGGCGGACACCTGCAGGAAGGTCACCACCGGGATCCACTCCATCCGGGGTGAGACGTCGTAACCGCGCGGCTCCCTGAGCCAATCGGGTTTGGCGAACAGCAGATCCGGGTTCCACCACGAGATCGGATCCGACGCATGCTGCAGATAGACCACGCGGGGTTGCCCCCACGGCGCATCCGGCCTGCGCAGATCCTGTTCGGCGCGCGCCGAGAACCGGACGTTCTCCCCGCGGTCGTAGATCGGCAGCCACTCGGGGGATCCCTCGTCGCGATCGCGGGTGAGCGTCGTCCAGATGGTGTTCTTGAACGTGGGACCGCTGAACAGCGCCCCGTCGGTGCGGGCGATGAGATTGTTCAGCGCCAGGAACGGGGCCTCGCCGCCGAAAGACCCGAGACTCTCCCCGAACACCACGAGTTTGGGGCGTTCGGCCTGCGGCATCTCCCGCACCAACGCGTCGACCGCCTCGAACAGCGCCTGCCCGGCCTGCAGGGCGTTCTCCTGGTCGACCAGGAACGAGATCCAGCTGGGCAAAAACGAGTACTGCATCGAGACGATCGCGGTGTCGCCGTTGTACATGTATTCCAGCGCGGACGCCTCGGCCTCGTTGACCCAGCCCGTTCCGGTAGTGGTGGCGATCGCGATGACCGAGCGCTGCAGGCCGCCGGTGCGGCGCAGTTCCTCGGCGGCCAGCGCGGCGTCGGCCCGCAGGTTGTCACCGGAGTTCAGCCCGGCGTAGGCGCGGATGGGTTCGGTCGCGGGCGCACCGTTGAAGGCGGTGAGCTCTTCCACCGTCGGGCCGCCTGCGACGAAATTGCGGCCCTGATGTCCCAGTGATTCCCAACTGACCAGTGACTGCGGGCCACCGGACCGCAAAGTCGATGTGGGAGCGGGATTGTCGGGATCATCCTCGTTGTTGACGTTCTCGAATGTGCTGTTGATGGTCGTCATGGCGAAGCGCACCACGATGCCGTTGAGCAACGCGATGGTCAGTGCGAGCACCAGTGCCACCGCCACCACACCGGACACCCGGGGCGGTGCGACGCGTTCCAGCTGGCGCACCAGGTAACGGATCAGCTTGCCGATCAGCTGACCGAGTTCGACGAAGACGAACAGGAAGACGATCGCCAAAACGGCGGTCAGCGGGTGATCCCAGAAGTCGAGTCGCGGTACTCCCATCAGATCGCGGATATCGTCCTGCCACACATGGAAGTAGACGATCGCCGCGCTCTGACCGATGACGCCGACCACGACCAGGACAAGCCAGGCCCGTTTCGGTGGCGGCGGCGTGCTGTCCCGCGACAGCATGTAGCGGAACAGCCAGACGCCGAAAACGCCGAGCCCGTAGCCGATACCGCCGGCCGCGCCGCTGACGAGGCCCTGGAACAGCGGTCCGCGCGGCAACAGCGACGGTGTCAGGGACAGCCAGATGAAGACCAGGCCGACCGCCGTACCGGTGAAGGTGTAGTGCCGAATCCACCACGCGCGCTTGGGTGGCGCGTCGGGTGCTTGCGGTGCGGCGGTGGCGGTCACCGCTCGACCTTAGCGATGGGTGAAGTTCGGCGCGCGCTTCTCGGTGAACGCGGCCATGCCTTCCTTCTGGTCTTCGGTGGCGAAGGCCGAATGGAAGATCCGGCGCTCGTAGAGCAGTCCCTCGGTCAGCGTCGACTCGAAGGCGCGGTTGACCGCCTCCTTGGCCATCCGTGCCGCCGACAGTGACATCCCGGCGATGGTGGCGGCGGTGGCGTTGGCCTCGTCGAGCAGGGTGTCGGGGGGCACCACGCGGGACACCAGACCACTGCGTTCGGCTTCGGCGGCGTCGATGGTGCGCCCGGTCAGGATGAGGTCCATCGCCTTGGCCTTGCCGATCGCGCGGGTCAATCGCTGGCTGCCGCCCATGCCGGGCAGCACGCCGAGCTTGATCTCGGGCTGGCCGAACTTGGCGGTGTCCGCGGCGATCAGCAGATCACACATCATGGCCAGTTCGCAGCCGCCGCCGAGCGCGTAGCCGGCGACGGCCGCGATGGTCGGGGTGCGGGTGGCCGCGAATTTGCCCCACAGGGCGAAGAAGTCCTGGCCGAACACGTCGGCGAAGGACAGGTCGGCCATCTCCTTGATATCGGCTCCGGCGGCGAAGGCCTTCTCGCTGCCGGTCAGGATGATCGCACCGATATCCGGGTCGTTGTCGAATTCCGCTGCCGCGGTGGTGACCTCGTGCATCACCTGGGTGTTGAGCGCGTTGAGCGCCTTGGGGCGGTTCAGGGTGATGGTGCCGACCCGACCGTCGCGGGTCACCAGGATGGTCTCGAAACTCATGATTGCTCCTCGTGGAATGTCAGATCGGGTCCGGCGGCGGCGAAATAGGCGTCGACGGCGGCGTCGTCGACGGCATCCAGGGTGGCCGGCGACCACTGCGGGTTGCGGTCCTTGTCGACGAGCTGGGCGCGGATACCCTCGACGAAATCGTGCGACTTCATCGACGCCACCGACACCCGGAATTCTTGGTGCAGAACCTCTTCCAGGGTGGGCAGGTGGGCCGCGCGGCGCACCGCGGTCAGCGTGACGGCCAGTGCGATGGGGGAGCGGGTGGCGATCAGTTCGGCGGCCGCGTGGGCGGCCGGGTCGTCATGGCCGCGCAGATCACCGAGGATCTCGGCGACGGTGCCACCCGCGTAGCAGGTGTCGATCCAATCCCGTTGGGCCAGTAGCTCGCTGGCCGGCGGCTCTTCGGCGTAGCTGTTCAACGCGTCCTGGTGCCCGTCGGTGACGACGGCCTCGGCGAAGTCGGCCAGCCTGGCCTGCGGAACGAAGTGGTCGGCGAACCCGAGGGCGATGGCGTCGGCGCCGGAGAAGGGGGCGCCGGTCAGCGCGGCGTGCAGGCCCAACGACCCCGGTGCACGGGAGAGCAGATAGGTGCCGCCCACGTCGGGGATGAAACCGATACCGACCTCGGGCATACCCATCTTGGTCTTCTCGGTGACGACACGGACGTTGCCGTGCGCGGCGACGCCGACACCGCCACCCATCACGATGCCGTCCATCAGTGCGACATACGGCTTGGCGAAGCGGCCGATGTGGGCGTTGAGCAGGTACTCGTCCCACCAGAACTTGCGGGCATACGAGCCGTCGCCGCGCGCCGAGTGATAGAGCGCGACGACGTCGCCGCCGGCGCACAGGCCGCGCTCGCCGGCGCCGGTCAGCAGCACGGCGGTGATCGCATCGTCGTTCTCCCAGGCGTCGAGCGCCTGCTGCAGCCCGTCGACCATGACGGCGTTGAGCGAGTTGATCGCCTTGGGGCGGTTCAACGTCACGATGCCGACACCGTTACGGACAGTTACTAGGATGTCCTCGTTTTCTGCCACGAATGCAATCTAGTTCGTGGTCCGCGCGTGATGTGCGACGGGTAGGGTTTGCACAGCGTTATCCCAGGAATGGGCTCACTGCCGGTATCTGAGAACGCTCTCAGTGCTGGGGTATCGCGGGAACCCGTTCCCGACAATGATCGTTGACAGTGTGTTCGTCAATCGAACCACCAGTACTGAAGGAGAGGACCTACGGTGCGCGAAAGCAGCAACCCGGTATTCCGATCCCTGCCCAAGGGGCAGCAGGGCGGATACGCGCAATTCGGTACCGGAGCCGCAAGCTTCGGTGCCCAGCAGGTACATGCGGACCCTTATGCCGCAACCCAATACCCCGATCAGCAGCAGGCCGGTGTCTCCCGGCCGATGACCATCGACGACGTCGTCACCAAGACGGGCATCAGCCTGGCGATCCTGACGGCGGTGGCGGTCGTCTCGTACTACCTGGTCAGCACCAACCTCAGCCTGGCCACGCCGTTCACCCTGGTGGGCGCGCTCGGCGGTCTGGCACTGGTGCTCATCGCGACGTTCGGGCGTAAGCAGGACAACCCCGCCATCGTGCTGAGCTACGCCGCGCTGGAGGGCCTGTTCCTCGGTGCGGTGTCCTTCATCATCGCCAACCTGGCCTCGGTCGGTGGCGTCGGCATGATCGCCCAGGCGATCGTCGGCACGCTCGGCGTGTTCTTCGGCATGCTCGTGGTCTACAAAACCGGTGCCATCCGCGTCACCCCGAAGTTCACCCGCATGATCGTCGCCGGCCTGTTCGGTGTGGTCGCGCTGATGCTGGTGAACCTGGTGCTCGGCCTGTTCGGTGTCGGCGGCGGTGCGGGCATGGGCCTGCGCGACGGTGGCGCCATCGCGATCGGCTTCTCGCTGCTGTGCATCGCGCTGGCGGCGTTCAGCTTCCTGATCGACTTCGACGCGGCCGACCAGATGATCCGCGCCGGTGCTCCGGAGAAGGCCGCATGGGGCGTCGCCCTTGGCCTGATGGTCACCCTGGTGTGGCTGTACCTGGAGATCCTGCGTCTGCTCAGTTACTTCAACAACGACTAGCAGTTCGGCCAGAGAAAGGGCGTCCCGCGCGGGGCGCCCTTTTTCGTTGCCCTTTTCTCCGCTGACTCTGCGGTGAGGGTGCGGGCTACTCGCACTTTCGCGCCATCCGCGCAGAGTCAACGTATCCACAGTGGCGGATTGATTCACAGGGTGCGTCGGACGATGGGCGCCTGCCGTATGTCTGTCGGCGCGTGTCGGCACGGTCCGGTCATGGACATCTCGGGGGTCTTCATCGGTAGTGAAGCTTTGGCGGCAGGCACACTCAGCCGCCACGAGCTGCGTAAGTACTACCGCGCCGTTATGCCTGACGTGTATGCGGGCACGCGCGCCGCGCTCACCCTTCGACAGCGCACCATGGCGGCGTGGTTGTGGTCCGGGCGTGAAGCGGTGATCGCGGGTGCGGCAGCATCAGCACTCCATGGCGCCGAATGGGTTGCCGATGATGCGCCGATCGAGCTGATCTGGCCGAACGCCCGTGCGCCGCGGCAGGTCATCACCCGCCAGGATCTGCTGCTCGACGGCGAGGTGCTGGTGCTCGAGGATATGACGGTCACCACGGCCCACCGCACCGCATTCGATCTCGGTCGACGCGGCCGAATCGGCGAGGCTGTCGCACGCCTGGACGCGTTGATTCGGGCTACCGGTCTGGCGCCGGCTGATGTACGAGCTTTAGCCGATCGGCATCGTCACACCAGGGGACTGCGGCAACTCGAGCGGGCGATTGAGCTGGCCGACGGCGGTGCTCAGTCTCCCAAGGAGACGTGGCTGCGCCTGATGCTGATCGAGGACGGTTTTCCGCAGCCGCGCACGCAGATTCCGGTCCTCGATCCGGCCGGATATCCCAAGTACTACCTGGACATGGGGTGGGAGGACCGCAAGCTGGCCGTCGAGTACGACGGTGTGCAGCACGCGGAGGCACTCGCCTACGACATCGAGCGACACGACTACATCGCCGGCCTCGGGTGGAGCGTCGTCAGGGTGGCGGCGGGCCAACGGCGTCCCAGCATCATCGCTCGTGTGGAGCGGGAGTGGAGACGACTTTCCGCGTTGACTTTGCGTTGAGGGCGTCGGCTACTCGCACTTTCGCGCCGTCAGCGCAGAGTCAACGGTTAGGGGACGCGCGGGGTGACCCGACTCGCCGCCTCGGCGGCATTGGCCCGCGCCGCTTCGACATCGGCGTCGTAGGCCAGCGCCACGCCCATGCGGCGCTTGACGAAGCTCTCCGGCTTGCCGAACAGCCGAATATCGGTGCGCGGCACGCGCAACGCCTCGTCCACCCCGTCGAACACCACCCCGGAGGCGTCCACGCCGCCGTAGATGACCGCGCTGGCACCGGGCGTCTTGAGGGTGGTGTCCACGGGCAGGCCGAGGATGGCCCTGGCGTGCAGCTCGAACTCGTTCTGCCACTGCGTGATCATGGTGACCATGCCGGTGTCGTGCGGGCGGGGACTGACCTCGCTGAACCACACCTGGTCGCCCTTGACGAACAGCTCGACCCCGAAAATGCCCTGCCCACCCAGGTTTTCGGTCACGGCTGCGGCGATCTGCTGGGCCGACTCCAGTGCGGCGGCCGACATCGGATGCGGCTGCCAGCTCTCCACGTAGTCGCCGCTGACCTGACGGTGCCCGATCGGCTCGCAGAACTGTGTTTGTATCGCAGCGGACGCGCCGACACCGCGCACCGTCAACAGCGTGATCTCGTAGTCGAAATCGACGAAGCCCTCGACGATGATGCGGGTGTTGCTGACCCGGCTGCCCGACATGGCGTATTCCCACGCGGGCTCGACACCGTCGGGTCCGTCGATCTTGCTCTGCCCCTTGCCCGAACTGCTCATCACGGGCTTGACCACGCACGGGTAGCCGATCTCGTCGACCGCGGCCCGCAGCTCGGCCAGCGAATCGCAGAATCGGTACGGACTGGTCGGCACGCGCAGCGTCTCGGCCGCCAGTCGCCGGATCCCCTCGCGGTCCATGGTCAGCCGGGCCGCCCGGGCCGTCGGGATGACCCGCACCGCGCCGGCGTTCTCGAGCTCTTCGAGCACCGGGGTCGCGATGGCCTCGATCTCGGGCACCACCAGGTCCGGCTTCTCGGTCTCGATGAGCTCGCGCAGAGCGTCGGCATCGGTCATCGCGAGCACCCGCGCATGGTGGGCGATCTGGTGCCCCGGCGCGTTCGGGTAGCGGTCGACGGCGATGGTCTCGACGCCGAGGCGCTGCAGCGCGATCAGGACTTCGCGGCCGAGTTCACCGGAGCCGAGCAGCATCACCCGGGTGGCGTGCGGGGACAGGGGTGTTCCGAGTGTGGTCATCGGCAGGGAGTTTATGCACAACGACGCCGCGGCGGAGGCGCAGTACGCACCCCCGCCGCGGCATCGTGAGAAATCAGGAGAGGCGCTCGACGACCATCGCCATGCCCTGCCCGCCGCCGACGCACATCGACTCGATGCCGAAGGTCTTGTCGTGGGTGGCCAGGTTGTTGAGCAGCGTCGCGGTGATGCGGGCGCCGGTCATGCCGAACGGGTGGCCCAACGCGATGGCGCCACCGGAGACGTTCAGCTTGTCCTCGTCGATACCCAGTTCGCGCGCCGAACCGAGCACCTGCACCGCGAAGGCCTCGTTGATCTCGACCAGGTCGATATCGGAGATCGTCTTGCCGGCCTTGGCCAGTGCCTTGCGGATGGCCTCGATCGGGCCGAGGCCCATGATCTCCGGCGACAGCCCGGACACACCGGTGGACACGATGCGTGCCAGCGGGGTCAGGCCGAGCTCCTTGGCCTTGGTGTCGCTCATGATGATGACGGCCGCCGCACCGTCGTTCAGCGGGCAGGCGTTACCCGCGGTGATCGTGCCGTTCGGGCGGAACACCGGCTTGAGCTGGCTGATCTTCTCGTAGGTTGTGCCGGCGCGCGGGCCGTCGTCGGTGGAGACGACAGTGCCGTCGGGCAGGGTCACCGGGGAGATCTCGCGGGCGAAGAAGCCGCTCTTGATGGCCTCCTCGGCGCGGTTCTGCGAACGCACGCCCCAGTGGTCCTGATCCTCGCGGCTGATGCCGGTGAAGGTGGCGACGTTCTCGGCGGTCTGGCCCATGGCGATGTAGACGTCCGGGATCAGGCCGTCCTCGCGGGGATCGTGCCAGGTGGATTCGTCCTCGGCCTGCTTGATGGTGCGTGCCTGGGCCTCGTCGAACAGGGGGTTCTTGGAGTTCGGCGCACCGTCGGCGGCGCCGACGGCGAACCGCGACACCGTCTCGACACCGGCGGAGATGAAGACGTCACCCTCGCCGGCCTTGATCGCGTGGAACGCCATCCGGGTGGTCTGCAAGGAGGAGGAACAGTAGCGGTTGACGGTGGTACCGGGCAGGAAGTCGTAGCCGAGCTCGACGGCGACGGCGCGGCCGATGTTGTAGCCGGCCTCGCCGGCCGGCTGCGCGCTGCCCATCATCAGGTCGTCGATATCGCGGGGGTCCAACGAGGGCACCTTGTCCAGGGCGGCGCGCACCATCTGCGCGGCCAGATCATCGGGACGCATGGTGACCAGCGATCCCTTACCCGCCCGTCCGATCGGTGAGCGTGCGGTGGCGACGATGACGGCTTCGGGCATGTTGACCTCCATGAACAAGTGCTTGGTTGGCTCTACGCTAGCTCGCCGGCACCACCATGGGTGCGGGGACCCCGGTGGAACGACGCCACAGCCGACTGACGTTGCCGATCCGAGCCAGCAGTGATCCGCTACCGTCCATCCGCGATTCCAGGGCGGCCTCGGTGGTGGTCTCCGAGCTGAACTCGCCGAGAGCCCGACACAGTGCGGGCAGCAGTTGCTTGGCGGCCAACTCGTAGCCGGCCGCCGACGGATGGAACATATCGGCGGAGAACAACACCTCGGGAGCCTCATAGAAGTGCGGGGCCAGCAGGTCCGAGAAGGGCACCGGCACCCCGCCTGCCGCCCGCACCGCAGCGGCCTGGGCGCGGGCCAGCCGCAGACCCCGATTGCGTGTCACCCACCGCAACGGCTGCGGGATGGCCTTGATGACGCCGAAGTCGGGGCAGGTACCGACCACGACGACCGCGCCCGCGCTGCGCAACCGCTCCACCGCCTGACCGACGCGGCGCGCCGACGGTCCCAGCCCGTTGGGTTTGGTGATGTCGTTGGCGCCGATCATGATGACGGCCGCATCCGGCGGCGGTCCGGCGACGAACATGGCATCGATCTGTCCGGACAGCCCCTTGGAGGTGGCGCCGACGATCGCCTTGGTGCTCAGCCGGATGCGCTTACCGGACTCCTCGGCGAGGCCACGGGCCAGCAGCACCCCGGGCACCTCGTCGCCACAGGTGCTGCCGTACCCGGTGGCGGTGGAGTCGCCGAAGATCATCAGGTGCAGATCGACTTGGGTGTCGCGGGTCCACCGTTGCACCGGTCCGCCGCCGGGGGAGTAGACACCGTCGGCCCGCGGGGGCGCATCCCAGGATTTCGGGATGGTCTGGCGGGCCTGGTCGGCCTGGCCGCTCAGCAGGTTGCGCGCGCCGACATAGGCCGAACCGGTGGAGACGAGCGCCGCGGCGGCCACGGCGACGGACGTGATGCGACCCACGATCACGATTTTAGGTCTCGATTTCACAAAGTCAGTAGGCGCGCGAGTAACCGCGGTCACATTGGGGTATCGAACGCGGTACCAAATTTGAATTAGGCATTGTTGAAAAAATTGACGGCAGGCAAGCTAAGTTCAACCCCCTGGCTAACAACTTATCGGCCAACGGGCACTACAACGGCGTAGGAAGTGGTGGCGATGACGGCACCAAGCAGGGTCTCCGGGGCCCCACATGCAGCGATAAGCCCTGCTAGGGCGCGTCAGTCGCGGCGTTTTCCGGTCGGCGACTGGCGTCCTGTCGAGATCGTCGAAGACGGTGCCGGACTGGCGGGCAGGCTCGCCGGACTGGTAGCCATGATGACGATCAAGCCAACTTTGGCAATCGGATCGCACGTGCCGAAGCTGCCGTGGCCGTTCGGTCTCGTCGACTTCGCCGCCCGCGTCCTTCGGCCCGCGCCGGGCACCGTGCGCGCCACGATCGCGCTGCCGCACTGCACGGCCCAACTGATCCGCGCCGCCGGGGTGTTGCCCGCCGACGGCAAGCGTTCGGTGATCCTCTACCTGCACGGCGGGGCGTTTTTGACCTGTGGTGCCAACACCCACGGCCGGATGGTCACCGAACTGTCCAAGTTCGCCGACAGCCCGGTGTTCGTCGTCAACTACCGGATGATCCCCAAGCACTCGATCGCCAGCGCCATCGACGACTGCTATGACGCCTACAAATGGCTGCGGCTCACCGGCTATGACCCCGCCAACATCGTCCTGGCCGGCGATTCGGCGGGCGGGTACCTCGCCCTTGCCCTCGCCCAGCGCCTGCAGGAGGAGGGCACCGAGGCGCCCGCAGCGGTGGTCACCATGTCCCCACTGTTCGAGATCAACAGTGACAGCCGCGCCCAGCATCCCAACTCGCGTACCGACGCGATGTTCCCGCCACGCGCCATCGAGGCACTGGGCGCCATCGTCGAGGAGTCGGCCAAGCGGCACGGCCAGGAGGTCTACGAGCCGCTGGAGCACATCGAACCGGGCTTGCCTCGCACCCTGATCCATGTATCGGGTTCGGAGGTTCTGCTCAACGATGCGCGAAAGGCGGCCCGGATGCTGGCCGAGTCCGGCGTCCCCGTCGAGGTGCGCATCTGGCCCGGTCAGATCCACGTTTTCCAGTTGTGTTCGCCGTTCGTGGGGGAAGCGACGCGCTCGCTGCGCCAGATCGGTGAGTACATCCGAGAGGCGACGTGGTGAGTCTGCGCGCAGCCTGACACGATAGGTGTCATGCGCATCGCCAGCCATATCAGTGAGCTCATCGGCAACACCCCGCTGGTCCAGCTGAACTCGGTGGTCCCACCGGGTGCCGGTGTGGTGGCGGCCAAGGTCGAATACCTCAACCCCGGCGGCAGTTCCAAGGACCGCATCGCCGTCAAGATGATCGACGCCGCCGAGGCGTCCGGCGAGCTCAAGCCGGGTGGCACCATCGTCGAGCCCACCTCGGGCAACACCGGTGTCGGGCTGGCACTGGTGGCCCAGCAGCGCGGTTATCACTGCGTGTTCGTCTGCCCGGACAAGGTCAGCGAGGACAAGCGCAACGTGCTGCGCGCCTACGGTGCCGAGGTGGTGGTCTGCCCGACCGCGGTCGCCCCGGACGATCCGGCGAGCTACTACAGCGTGTCCAACCGACTTGTCGAGGAGATCGACGGGGCGTGGAAGCCCGACCAGTACTCGAACCCGATGGGTCCGGCCAGCCACTACGAGACCACCGGTCCGGAGATCTGGGCCGATACCGACGGCAAGATCACCCACTTCGTGGCCGGCGTGGGTACCGGCGGGACCATCACCGGCACCGGTCGCTACCTCAAAGAGGTGTCCGGCGGACGGGTGAAGATCATCGGGGCCGACCCGGAGGGATCGGTGTACTCCGGCGGCACGGGCAGGCCCTACCTTGTCGAGGGCGTCGGCGAGGATTTCTGGCCCAGCGCCTACGACCCGGCCATCCCTGACGAGATCATCGCCGTCTCCGACGCCGATTCCTTCGATATGACCCGGCGCCTCGCCCGTGAGGAAGCGCTGCTCGTCGGCGGATCGTGCGGTATGGCCGTCGTCGCCGCGCTGCGGGTAGCCGAGAAGGCCGGACCCGACGCGGTCGTGGTGGTGTTGCTGCCCGACGGCGGGCGCGGCTACCTGTCGAAGGTGTTCAACGACTCCTGGATGTCCTCCTACGGCTTCCTGCGCAGCAGGCTCGATGGCTCCATCGATGAGCCGACGGTCGGCGAGGTGCTGCGGCACAAGTCCGGAGCCCTGCCTGATCTGGTGCATACCCATCCGTCGGAGACGGTGCGTGACGCCATCACCATCCTGCGTGAGTACGGGGTCTCCCAGATGCCGGTCGTCGGCGCCGAACCGCCCGTGATGGCGGGCGAGGTCGCCGGCAGTGTCTCCGAAAGGGAGCTGCTCTCAGCGGTTTTCGAGGGCCGGGCCAAGCTGGCCGACGCGGTGTCGCTGCACATGAGCGCACCGTTGCCGCTCATCGGTTCGGGCGAACTGCTGGGCACCGCGGCAAAGACGTTGCGGGACTGCGATGCGGTGATGGTCGTCGAGGACGGCAAACCGATCGGTGTGCTGACTCGCCACGATCTGCTGGGCTCGCTGTCCAAGGGGCCGGTGGGGCACTGACCGCTGGAAGCGGTCGATACCGGCACTGACCGCTGGAAGCGGTCGGTGCCGGGACCGACCTGGACAGCGACTTCTCCGGTAGGGTTCTGGCCGCAGAGCCGGCTAATTCCTCACCAGGAAGGCGTCCCATGACCGAGCAACCGCCACCACCTCCTGGGGACTATCCGCCGCCACCACCCGGTGGCTACCCGCCGCCCCCGCCGCCCGCTGGCGGTTTCGCGCCCCCGCCGCCCGGTCAGTCGGGCTTCGAGGCCGTTGCGCCGTTGCCCAAATCGGCCTACACATCGTGGTTCACCCGGGTGCTCGCATTCCTCATCGACGCCGTCCCGGCGCTGATCCTGCAGGGAATCGGCTACGGTTTGCTGCTCGGTACCCGAGAGACCGTGTGCCTCACCGAGACTTCGGAATACGACCTCGGTGCGTTCTGTGCCACAGGGGCTTCCACGCTGGGGCAGGTGGCCGTTGCGGTGTGCGGGGTTCTCGCGCTGGCCTACTACATCTGGAACTACGGCTACCGGCAGGGGACCACGGGTTCCAGCATCGGCAAGGCCATCATGGGTTTCCGGATCGTCGGGGAGGCCACCGGTCGCCCGATCGGCTTCGGCATGTCGGTACTCCGTCAGCTCATCTACTTCGTCGCCAACGTGATCTGTTTCCTGCCATGGCTTGTCGCCGTGTTGTTCCCGCTGTGGGATCCCAAGGCGCAGACGCTGGTCGACAAGATCGTGAAGACGGTCGCGCTCCCGGGCCGATGACCGGCACCATGAGCGGCGACGATCCGTCTGCGGATGCCTACACCCCGTGGTTGAGCAGGGTGCTGGCATTCGTCATCGACCTCATTCCCTTCGCCGTGCTGCAGGGCATCGGGTATGCGTTGCTGCTGGGCACCCGGGAGACGGTGTGTGGCAGCAGCGATTCGGGCTATGCCCGCGCCGAATCGTGTGCGGCGGGGGCGTCGACGTTCGGGCAGGTCGCGTTTGCCGTGACCTGGATCCTTGCGGTCGCCTACGCGCTCTGGAACTTCGGATACCAGCAGGGCAGGACGGGTTCGAGTCTGGGTAAGGGGGTGCTCAAGTTCAAGGTCGTCGGTCAGAACACCGGGCAGCCAGTCGGATTCGTGACATCGGTGGTGCGCCAGGTGGCGCACGCTGTCGACGCTGTCATCTGTTATGTCGGCTTCCTGTTTCCGCTCTGGGATGGGAAACGACAGACGTTGGCCGACAAGCTTGTCAAGACGGTCTGTGTGCCGCTGTGACGAGGTTGTGACGGAGAGGCCGCGCGTCGGCCCTTTCCAAGAATTCTCCAAGTGCGGCACCGCAGACTTGGTCTGAAACTCATGTCGATCTTGAGCGCCGCGAGACCACCGGCGTGACATAGGCTCACCTCACGCGCCGACGGCGCGGCGTTTGTCGGTACTCAATTCTCACGAGAAGGTGAAATGACACAACCGCCTCCTCCGCCGGGCAGCACCCCGCCCGGTGGATTCCCGCCACCCGAGAACGTCCCGCCGGGCGGCTATCAGCCGCCCTCGCAGGGTGGTTACCAGCCGCCCCCGCCGCAGGGTGACTATCCGCCCCCGCCCGGGAACTTCCCGCCGCCGCAAGGTGGCTACCCGCCCCCGCCACAGGGTGGTTACCCGCCGCCCCCACAGGGTGGTTACCCGCCTCCGCCGCAGGGCGGTTACCCGCCACCCCCGCCCCCGCAGGGTGGCTTCGCGCCGCCGCCTCCGGGATACCCGCAGCCGGGCTACCCGGGTGGTGCCGCGCCCTACAGCGTCGGCGATGCGTTCTCCTGGGCGTGGAACAAGTTCAGCAAGAATGCCGGCGCGCTGATCATTCCCACCCTGGTCTACGCACTGGTGGTGGGTATCTTCGGCGGCATCGTCTTCGGCATCGCCGCGGCGGTGGCGCCGAGTGGGGTCACCACCTACGACTCCTATGACAGCGGCTTCAGCTACGAGTACACCTCGGGCCTCGGTGGGGCCAGCATCTTCGTGCTGGTGATCGGCCTCATCGTGCTGCTGGTGCTGCTGGCGGCGATCTCGTCGGCCTACTTCGGTGGCGTTCTGGACATCGCCAACGGGGTACCGGTGACGGCGGGTTCGTTCTTCAAGCCCCGCCTGATCGGCCCGGTGATCATCGCGACCCTGCTGGTCGGTATCGCGGTCAGCATCGGCAGCGTGCTCTGCTACATCCCCGGCCTGATCGTGTCGATCTTCGCCTTCTTCGTGACTCCGGCGCTGATCGATCGCAACCTGTCGGCCATCGATGCGATCAAGCTGAGCATCGACGTCACCAAGAACAATTTCGTTCCGGTGCTGCTGAGTTGGCTGCTGTACTCGGTGATCCTGGCCGTCGGATCGTTCCTGTGCTACGTCGGTCTGCTCGTCGCCGCGCCGCTGGCGATCCTGTTCCAGGTGTACGCCTACCGTCGCCTCACCGGCGGACAGGTAGCACCGCTGACACCGTAATCGGGCATAGCGCAACCGAACGGGGTGGACCGAACCGGTCCACCCCGTTTCTGTTGTCCGGGCACCACTACCCTGGACGGCATGGGTGAACAGCGCAGTGCTCACGACGCACACCGGTGGCAGGGTCTGGCGACCAGGGCGATCCACGCGGGCTTCCGGCCCGATCCGGCCACCGGCGCCGTCAACGCGCCGATCTACGCCAGTTCGACCTTCGCCCAGGACGGTGTCGGGGGGCTGCGCGGCGGCTTCGAGTACGCGCGCACCGGCAACCCGACGCGCGCGGCGCTGGAGGCCTCGCTGGCCGCGGTCGAGGAGGCCGATTTCGGTCGTGCTTTCGCCTCGGGGATGGCGGCCACCGACTGCGCGTTGCGCGCGGTGCTGCGACCCGGTGATCACGTGGTCATCCCCGACGACGCCTACGGCGGCACCTTCCGATTGATCGACAAGGTGTTCACGCAGTGGGGGATTCGGCACACCCCGGTCGCCTTGGCCGACCTCGATGCCGTCGCCGCCGCGGTGACGCCCGAGACCAAGTTGATCTGGGTCGAGACACCGACCAACCCGCTGCTCTCGATAGCCGATATCGCGGGTATCGCCGAGATTTCACGCACGGCCGGCGCGAAGCTGTTGGTGGACAACACCTTCGCTTCCCCGGCGCTGCAGCAGCCGTTGACCCTCGGCGCGGATATCGTGCTGCACTCCACCACGAAGTACATCGGCGGGCATTCCGATGTGGTCGGCGGCGCGCTGCTGACCAACGACGAGGAGCTCGACACGGCGTTCGCGTTCCTGCAGAACGGGGCGGGCGCGGTGCCCGGCCCCTTCGACGCGTACCTGACCATGCGTGGCCTGAAGACCCTGGTGCTGCGCATGCAGCGGCACAGCGAGAATGCGGCCAAGGTGGCCGAGTTCCTTGCCGAGCACCCGGCCATCGACTCGGTGCTCTACCCGGGCCTGCCGAGTCACCCCAACCACGAGGTCGCCGCCAAGCAGATGTCCGCTTTCGGCGGCATGATCTCGGTCCGGCTGCGCGGCGGGGCGGCCGCGGCACGCGATTTCTGCGCGCGCACCGAGATTTTCATTCTCGCTGAGTCTTTGGGCGGGGTGGAATCGCTGATCGAGCATCCCGGCGCGATGACGCATGCCTCGACCGCCGGCTCCCAGCTGGAGGTGCCCGCGGATCTGGTGCGCCTGTCGGTCGGTATCGAGGAGGTCGCCGACCTGCTCGGCGATATCGAGCAGGCGCTGCGGTAGTCCGGTTCCCCGGCGAGCAGACGCAGAACTGCCGTTTTCTGCGATAGATCGGCAGTTCTGCGTCTGCTCGCGGTCAGGACTGTAGGACGGGCCGCAGCGCTGCGGCGGTCACCGCGACGTTGATCTCCGGCAGCGCCGAGGGGGATTCGTCGAGCCAGCTACCCAGGGCGATCTCCCCGGCGCGGGCGTGCACCCAGCGCCACCCGCGATCGTTGAGGCTCAGCACCGCGCCGAGCCCGTCCGCGGCATGCAGCAGCGTGATCGCCGCGGCCGTCGGCGTCGACGGCGGCCTGCGGTCGAACAAGGCCGCCAGCAATGCCTCGCGAGCCGGCCCGACCCGTGCGCGTGTCCGTAGCGGATAACTGAATTCCTTGGGCCCCAACGGAACCCGCTGAATCTGTCCGGTCCGTTCCAGCTGGTCGAGCAGCCGTTGTTCGGTATCGCGGCCCAGCTTGGCCACCGCCGCGCCCACCTTCAGCGGTCGCCGCGTCAGCAGTGCCCACGCCGGACCGGTCATCGGGTCCAACGCGGCATCGCCGACCAATGCGACCAGGCGACCGGCGGGGACGGAGTCCCCGTCGGCCGACGGTCGTACCCGGCAGGCGCGGGCCAGGTCCAACAACACCGCAGCCGCGAGTACGCGTTGCCTACGGCGTTGTTCGATGCCCGGGCGCGCTGCCGCATTGTCGAGCAGAAGCAGCAGCAGATCCTCGGCGATCTGGGCCATCTGGAGCCGATCGTCCCGACGGGTCAGGCGTGGTAGGGCTCCGCGCTGATCAGGGTGACCTTGACGGTCTTGCCGCTGGGCACGGTGTAGGTACGGCTCTCGCCGACCTTGGCATCGATCAGTGCGTTGCCCAGCGGGGAGTTCGGGGAGTAGACCTCGAGCTTGCCGTCGCTGACGCCCTCTTGGCGGGTGGCGATCAGGAACGTCTCGGTGTCCTTCTCGTCATCGTCGTAGTAAACCTTGACCACGGAACCGGGCAGCGCGACGCCGGACTGCTTGGGGGCCTCGCCGACCTTGGCGTTGTTGAGCAGTTCCTGCAGCTGACGGATGCGTGCTTCCTGCTGGCCCTGCTCTTCACGGGCGGCGTGGTAGCCACCGTTCTCGCGCAGGTCGCCCTCTTCGCGACGGTCGTTGATCTCGGCGGCGATGACCGGCCGGTTGGCGATCAGCTGATCCAGCTCGGCCTTCAACCGGTCGTAGGCCTCTTCGGTCAGCCAGGTGACCTGGGTATCGGTCATGTCCTCGCGCTCCTGTCGTTGGTCATTCCCCCGCGACGTATCGCGTGAAAAGGTCGTGTATCGCCGCTGTTGCAGGCGCTGATCGCGCGCAAATGCAGCAATACACGGCTCCAGTGCGGAACCGTGTATGGGTCCAGCTTACCACCGCCGCGTTGCCGGGTTTTCATGTTTGTGCAGCCCGGCGTCGGTTGTGCCCCGCGGATCAGGGGGCTACGAGATACCCCGGAACGTCGATCCCACACCCGTAGATATCGCCCACCACCGGCGGCTTCGTCGACTTGACCTCGGCGTCGATCACCACCGAATCCGCGGTCGAGGGCGGCACCAGGATCTCGCGGCGTCCGGTTTCGGCGCCGTCGATGGAGCGTGCGCGCACGATGCAGACCGCGGGCATCGAAGGATCCGCCCGCGTCACGGTGATGGTCACCGCGACGGTCTGATCGTCGATCAGCCGATAACCGCTGAGTTCACCCTTGGCGTCGGCGGTGCCGAACCGCTGGAAGGCGATGATCGCGATGCCCACCCCGACAGCCACGATCAGCAGAAACAGGCCGATAACCAGCCCACGCCTGCCGTTGCGGGACAGCTTCTGGCGCCCGTAGCGGGCGGCGGGACGCTCGATGGTCAAGGTTTTGGGTGCCCGTCGGTCGGTGGCTTCTCTTAGACCTGGAACTATAGGGGGCGTGGGCATAAGCGAGAGGGACGCCTTCGTTGAAGAGACACGATGACTGAATTGCGTTTGATGGCGGTGCACGCCCACCCCGACGATGAGTCCAGCAAGGGTGCGGCGACGACCGCACGCTA
This sequence comes from Arthrobacter sp. SLBN-53, assembly GCF_006715585.1. NCBI lineage: Bacteria > Bacillati > Actinomycetota > Actinomycetes > Micrococcales > Micrococcaceae > Arthrobacter > Arthrobacter sp. SLBN-53. The sequence goes on along the minus strand of NZ_VFNN01000001.1, from coordinate 1,599,000 downwards.
CGCCGATGAGGGCGCCAGAGTGATGGTGGTGACCCTGACCGGTGGTGAGCGGGGTGACATCCTCAACCCGGCGATGGACATCCCCGAGGTACACGGCCGTATCCACGAGGTGCGCCGCGACGAGATGGCGCGTGCCGCGCAGATCCTCGGCGTCGAGCACCACTGGCTGGGCTTCGTCGACTCGGGCCTGCCGGAGGGTGACCCGCTGCCGCCACTGCCGGAGGGCTGCTTCGCCCTGGTGCCGCTCGAGGAGCCCGTCGAGCGGCTGGTCAGGGTGATCCGCGAGTTCCGGCCCCACGTGCTGACCACCTATGACGAGAACGGTGGTTACCCGCACCCGGACCACATCCGTTGCCACGAGGTCTCCGTCGCGGCCTACGAGGCGGCCGCCGACCACGTCCGGTATCCCGACGCCGGGGCGCCCTGGGCGGTGTCCAAGCTGTACTACAACCACGGCTTCCTGCGGCAACGCATGCAGGTCCTGCAGGACGAGTTCGCCCACCACGGCCAGGAAGGCCCCTTCGGCAAATGGCTGGAGAGCTGGGACGCCGAGGAGGACAGCATCGAGAAGCGGGTGACCACCCGCATCGAGTGCGCCAAGTACTTCGCCCAGCGTGACGACGCCCTGCTGGCCCACGCCACCCAGATCGACCCGAAGAGCTTCTTCTTCACCACGCCCATGGAGTGGCAGCAACGGCTCTGGCCCACCGAGGAGTTCGAGCTCGCGCGGTCCAGGGTTCCGGTGCAGCTGCCCGAAACCGATCTGTTCGCCGGAATCGAGCCATGACCGACCTGATTTTGATCGCCGCCACCCTGCTCGCCGAAGACGGCGGGCCCCGCCAGACCGGACCCGATTTCGGCAAGGCCAGCCCCGTCGGCCTGTTGGTGCTGATCGTGCTGCTGGTCGGCACCTTCGCGCTGGTGTTCTCGATGAACCGGCATCTCAAGCGGTTGCCGGAGTCGTTCGACCCCGATCATCCCGAGCCGGACCAGGCCGTCGACGAGGGCACGACGAACGAGTTCAAGGGTGACGCCAAGGAGTAACGCCCTGGGCGAGGCGACCAGCCCGTATCTGCGTCAGCATGCCGACAACCCGGTGCACTGGCAGCAGTGGACGTCGGCCGCGCTGGCCGAGGCGGTAGAGCGCGATGTGCCGATCCTGCTGTCGATCGGCTACGCGGCATGTCACTGGTGCCACGTGATGGCGCACGAATCCTTCGCCGACCCCGAGGTGGCGGCGGCGCTCAACGACGACTTCGTCTGCATCAAGGTCGACCGCGAGGAGCGTCCCGACCTCGACGCCGTCTACATGAACGCGACCATCGCGTTGACCGGCCAGGGCGGCTGGCCGATGACATGCTTCCTGACTCCCGACGGCCGGCCCTTCTTCTGCGGCACCTACTACCCGAAGGACGGCTTCCTGCAGCTGATCTCGGCGGTGCGAGAAACCTGGCTACAACGCCGCGACGAGGTGGAGCGGGCGTCCGACGAGATCGCCGGTGAGCTCCGCGCGATCAGCGTCGGGCCACCGGGCTCCGGTTCGCCGCCCGACGCGCGGTTGTGCGATGACGCGGTCGCCGCGGTGCTGCGCGACGAGGATGTCGAGCGTGGCGGCTTCGGGGCCGCACCGAAGTTCCCGCCATCGATGGCGCTGGAGGCATTGCTGCGACACCACCAACGCACCGGGTCGGCGGATGCGCTGGCCGCGGTGCGGCGCGGCGGCGCGGCGATGGCCCGTGGTGGCATCTACGACCAGCTGGCCGGTGGGTTCGCGCGGTACAGCGTGGACGCGGCCTGGGTGATACCTCATTTCGAGAAGATGTTGTACGACAACGCATTGCTGTTGCGCTTCTACGCGCATTGGGCCCGTCGCGGCGCGGATGCGTTGGCGCGCAGGGTCACCGACGAGACCGCCAGGTTCATCATCGACGGTCTCGGCGCGGACGGTTTGTTCGCATCGTCCCTGGATGCCGACGCCGGCGGCGTGGAGGGCCTGACCTACGCCTGGACGCCTGCCGAGTTCGACGAGGTGCTCGGTGCCGATGCCGACTGGGCCGCAGCACTTTTCGGTGTCACCGAGGCGGGTACGTTCGAGCGGGGGAGTTCGGTGCTGCAGCTGCGGGCCGATCCCGACGACTGGGCCCGTCATGAGCGGGTGCGCGCGGCGCTGCTGGCGGCACGGTCGCAGCGGCCCCAACCCGCGCGTGATGACAAGGCGGTGACGGCATGGAACGGGCTGGCGATCACCGCGCTCATCGAGGCCTCTGTGGCGCTCGGTCGCCGCGAATATCTCGATGCGGCCATCAGGTGTGCGCGCGAATTGTTGCGGTTGCACCTGGTCGACGGTCGGCTGCGGCGGGCCAGCCTCGGCGGTGTGGTCGGTGACAGCGCGGCCATCCTGGAGGACTACGCGGCGCTGGCGTCCGCGTTGTGCGCCGTGTACCAGCAGACCGGTGAACAGTCCTGGCTCTCCGCGGCCACCGGTCTGATCGACACCGCGCTGGACCATTTCGCCGATCCGCAACGGCCGGGGTATTGGTTCGACACCGCCGACGACGCGGAGGCGTTGGTGCTGCGCCCGGCCGACCCGCTCGACGGTGCGACCCCGGCAGGTGCCTCCGCGGTCGCCGAAGCGCTGCAGCTCCTCGCACACCTGAATGCCGATCCGCGCTATCGCACGGCCGCCGACGCCACCCTGGCCGCCGGGGTCGCGGTGTTGGCGAAGGCGCCGCGCTCGGGCGGGCATTGGCTGGCGGTGGCCGAGGCCGCCGTGCGCGGCCCGATCCAGATCGCGGTGGCCTGCGACCCCGCCGACTCGGATCTGCTGGCCGCAGCCCGGATGCTCGCACCGGGCGGTGCGGTGGTCGTCGGCGGCGAGCCGGACTCCGGTGAACTGCTGCGCGGCCGGGACCGGGTGGGTGGTCGCGATGCGGCCTATGTCTGTCGCGGCCGGGTGTGCGACCTGCCGGTCCGCACAGTGGAAGATCTCGATACCGCGCTGCGGCGTGCCGTGTAGCGTGGCCGGTCATGAGCTTCGAGCCTGATGCCTTGCAGGGTTTCGTCCAGCGCTATCTGGACACGGTCTCCGGCGGTAGCGCCGACGATGTCGCCGCGCTCTACGCCGAGGACGCCACACTGGAGGACCCGGTGGGCGGCGGTGAGGTGCACATCGGACGGCAGGCCATCGCCGGTTTCTACAAGAACGTGCAGGGCGCCGAGATCTCGACCGAGCTGCTGTCGTTCCGCGCCGGTGGGACCGAGGCTGCGTTCGTCTTCGCCATCACCGTCGGCGGGGCGATGCGCATCGAACCCATCGAGGTCATGACCTTCAACGGCGAGGGCCTGATCACCTCGATGAAGGCCTACTGGGGTCCGGCGAACATCACCCAGCTCTAGCTTTCCGCACGCTCGCCGGGAACGTGACGAGCAGGAATCAGAAGACCGCGAACCACATCGCGATGTAGTGGCATACCGCCGCGACCGCGGTGCAGGCGTGGAAGAACTCGTGATGGCCGAATGTCGCCGGCCACGGGTTGGGCCATTTGAGCGCGTACAGCACGCCACCGACCGAATAGAACGCGCCGCCGACGATCAGCAGCACCACCGCGGCCACGCCGGCCCCGTCCATGATCGGCCCGATGAACCATGCGGCGACCCAGCCCAGCAGGATGTAGAGCGGCACCCCGAGCCACCGCGGCGCCGACGGCCAGAACATCTTCAGCAGCACACCGGCGATGGCCCCGCCCCAGACGATCCAGAACAGCACCATGCCCTTCTGCGAGGGCAGTGCCAGCAGGGCGAACGGCGTGTAGCTGCCGGCGATGAAGATGAAGATCATCGAATGGTCGAGGCGTTTCATCCAGGTGCGCGCCTTGACCGACTGCCAGGTCACCCGGTGATAGGTACCGCTGACGGCGAACATCGCCACGATGGTGCACGTGTAGATCAGTGTGGCCACTCCGGCGCGGGTCGACTCCGCCGACCATGACACCGCCACCAGCGCGGCGCCGGCGATGAATGCCACGACCGCGGAGTAGACGTGAATCCAGCCGCGGGCGCGCGGGCGGCCGAGGAACTGCGCGACACCGTCGGCGAGTGCCTCGGGTAGATCCTCCGCGGAATGCGCCGCCGCCGACCGGTAGGGCCGGCTGGAATCGATGGGCGTGGACATCTCACCTCCGCTGAGTGGCTTAGACCTGGGCCAGGATCACAGTAGTCTGGATCGCTGTGGAGATCATTCCGCCGCGACTCAAGGAGCCGGCCTACCGGCTGTATGAAATGCGGTTGCGCCGCGAATTGGCGCAGTCCCGGTCCGAACTCCCACGTCACATCGCGGTGTTGTGTGACGGAAATCGCCGTTGGGCACGCGATGCGGGCTTCGACGATGTCAGTTACGGATACCGCAGGGGCGCGGCCAAGATCGCCGAGATGCTGCGCTGGTGCCAGGCCGCCGGCATCGAGCTGACGACGGTCTATCTGCTGTCCACCGAGAATCTGCAACGCGACCCCGATGAGTTGGCGGCGCTCATCGAGATCATCACCGATATCGTCGAACAGATCTGCGCGCCCGAAAACCGTTGGAGCGTACGCACGGTCGGTGACCTGGAGTTGCTCGGCGAGGAACCGGCCCGGCGGCTGCGTGAGGCGACGGAACGGACGGTGGGCAGCACCGGCGCCGCCGGCCCCGGTGTGCTGCAGGTCAACGTCGCCGTCGGCTACGGCGGTCGACAGGAGATCGTCGACGCGGTGCGCGGACTGCTCAGCAAGGAACTGGCCAACGGGGCCACCGCCGAGCAGCTGATCGAATCGGTCACCGTCGACGCGATCTCGGAGAACCTCTACACCTCGGGTCAGCCCGATCCGGACCTGGTCATCAGAACCTCCGGTGAGCAACGTCTCTCCGGATTCCTGTTGTGGCAGAGCGCCTACTCGGAGATGTGGTTCACCGAGGCGCACTGGCCGGCGTTCCGGCGGGTCGACTTCTTGCGCGCATTGCGCGACTACACCAATCGGCACCGCAGGCACGGGTTGTAGCAGCGATGTCGGGGCTGTCGGCGGTCGTCTTCGCACTCAGCTGGTGGCTCGGGTTGTACCTGTTGGCGCGCGACCCCCGCAAGCCGGTGCTGGTGCTGGCCGCGGCCGGGTTGGCCAGCTTCGCCGCCGTCGTCGCCCTGGACGCGGTGCGCACTGTGACGGGTTCGGAGCTGCTCGGCCGCATCGAGGTGTTCCTGGTGGTGGCGCCCGGCATCTTCTGGTTCGCGGTGCTCGTCGAGCTGTCCAGACCGATCGACACCTGGCGCAGCCGGGTCGGTGAGATCGCCTGCGTGTGCGGTGTTGCCGTCATCGCGCTCGGTGGCGCGGCACTGGCCGGCAGTGTCGACGGACCGCTGCGCGCCGGCCACTGGCTCATGTTCGCGGCGGTCTCGCTGCCATCGCTGGCCGCGATGGTCACCACCATGCTGCGGCCCGCCCAGCCCGTCCCGGTGGTGCGGTTCGTCCTGGTCGCGACATTGTTCTTCGCCCTCGGCAACGCCATCCTGGTCATCCCGCTGGGATTGTTGCCCAGCGGTCTGGCGCTGGCCTCCACCGGATTCGACGTGGCCCTGCTCGGCGTTGCCGTCGCGCTGTGGGACGCCTTCGACGAGGGTCAGGCGCTCAAGGCCGATATGGCGCGCTCCTTCGTCGGGACGGCCGCGGTGGCGACGGTCTTCGGTGGACAGGCCGTGATCGCCCTCGCCGTCGCGGGGGAGTCGGCCCAGCCTGCGCTGACGGTGCTGCTGTTCACCAGCCTGGCGCTGTCCGTCGCGATCAACGTGCTGGCCGATCCGCTGGCCGGGGTGCTGGACCGGCTGACCTTCTCCCCGGCGCTGCGGGCGGACCGGGCGACCCTGCGCGGCACCGAGGCGGCGCTGCCGTTGCGGTCGGACAATCCGCTCGACGAACTCGACGATGACACCTTCGCCCGGCTGACCCGCCGCGCCCTGGGCCACTACGGCGACCTGTCCAAGCTGGTGGCCAGCCCGCTGTGCGCGCTCCCGGTAATCGACGCCCGGCTGGCTGCCCGCGACGCACCGGATCAACCACTGGAGCGGGCGAACGAATTGCGGGCACTGCTGGCTGACCGGATCGCCGCGCTCAAACCGCGCGATGGCGGAGCTTTCGGCACCGGGGAGCAGTGGCGGCATTACAACTCGCTGTATTTCCCCTATGTCGTCGGTGTGCGGGCGTATGCGCAGAACGCCACCGCCGCCGGTCTCGACCCCGTCGCACGACAGGCCTGGCAGTGGTTCGTGACCGAGGTTCCCCAGCGCTCACTGCACAACTGGCAGAACGCCGCGGCCCGGATGATCGCGGCGGATCTGCGCGGAGCCCAGCCTGTTCCGGCCACCTGACTCCGGCGGACAGGTCGCTTCTCCTCTGCCTCGGCCTCGACCGCATCGGCGCTGACCTGCGGTTGGCAGTAGTTGGCAGCATTCGGCGTCGAACTGGCAGCGGTCGCTGAGCAGTCTCAGAGATGGCAGAAGCAACTTCGGCCAACCGGTGCGGGAGCGTCACGCACACGCCGGGAGCAGGTGCCGGCGTGTCGAGGCTTGCGGGGCGCTCCCGCACCGGTCTCCCTTCATCAACGACTGCTGGAAGGAACCACCATGTCCGTTATCACCGCTTCGGCCACATCCACCCGATCCGACGCATTCCTGAGGCTGGCCATGCGCTTCGACGCGATCATCAGCGGTATCGCCGGCGTCGGTCTCCTGATCTTCGCGCCGCGTGTTGCCGAACTGTCGGGCACCACGGCCGCGACCGAGTACGCGACGGGCGCATTCTTCGTCGGCTTCGGTCTCGTCGTCCTGGCGTTGGCGGCTCGTGACGCGGTGCGAACCTCCGGGCTGATCCTGGCGATCGGCAATCTCCTGTTCACCGTGCTGACGGTGGGTGTGGTCCTGGCAGGCGTCTGGCCGCTGACGACCACCGGTGTGGTCCTCGTGCTCGGAACCGGCGTCTACACCCTGGCGATGGCCGAATTGCAGTACGTCGGCGTGCGCCGCATCTGAGACGGCGAAACTTCGGCGCGCTGACGTTCGCTCACCGAACGTCAGCGCGCCGAAATCGGCGGCTCTACAGCTTGCGCAGCCGCAACCGGTTGATCGAGTGGTCGGAATCCTTGCGCAGCACCAGGGTCGCGCGGGGCCGGGTCGGCAGGATGTTGTCGATCAGGTTCGGGCGGTTGATCGAATGCCAGATGTCACGGGCGGCGAACACCGCCTGCTCATCGGTCAGCGTGGCGTAATGGTGAAAGTGCGATGCCGGGTTGGAGAACGCGCCGGCCCGCATCGACAGGAATCGGGAGATGTACCACTTCTCGATGTCCTCGATGCGGGCGTCGACGTACAGCGAGAAGTCGAACAGGTCCGACACCATCAATGCGGGCCCGGTCTGCAGGACGTTGAGTCCCTCCAGGATGAGGATGTCGGGCTGGCGGATGCGCTGCTTGTCCCCGGGGACGATGTCGTAGATCAGGTGCGAGTACACCGGCGCGCAGGCCAGATCGGCACCGGACTTGACCGCGGTGACGAACCGCATCAATGCCCGGCGGTCGTAGCTCTCCGGAAACCCCTTGCGGTGCATCAGATTCCGTCGCGTCAGCTCGGCGTTGGAATAAAGGAATCCGTCGGTCGTCACCAGGTCGACGCGCGGGTGGTGCTCCCAGCGGGCCAGCAGCGCCTGCAGCACGCGCGCGGTGGTCGACTTGCCGACCGCCACGCTGCCGGCCACCCCGATGACGAAGGGCACCGGCCGGTGCGGGTTCTGCTCGCCGAGGAACTCGGCGGTGGCGGCGAACAACCGTTGGTGCGCGGCCACCTGGAGATGGATCAGCCGCGCCAACGGCAGATAGACGTCTTCGACCTCGGCCAGATCGATCTGCTCACCGAGACCGCGCAGGCCGATCAGTTCGGCTTCGGTCAACGCCAGTGGGGTCGACATGCGCAACGAACGCCACTGGGTTCGATTGAACTCCACATACGGGCTCGGCTCGCTGGGCCGCGACATCTGTCAAGTCTTGCATCTACCGTTGAAGCCATGAACGCCAGCACCCTCATCGATGAATATCTGTTGCTCGGGCTGCGCTTCGACCGGGTCGAGGAGGGTTACGTCGACTCGTTCACCGGCGACCCCGCGTTGCGCCGGAAGGTCGACGACGAGCCGGCGCCCGATCCCGCGGATCTGGCCAGGACCGCCCAGCGGCTGCTGGCCGAGGTGCCCGCCGCCGAAGGGCTCGACGCACAGCGCCGCGCCTACCTGTCGGCCCACCTCAAGGCGCTGGCCTGCGCGGGCCGCAAGTTCGCCGGTGAGGATGTCGGGTTCGTCGAAGAGGTGCGCGAGTACTTCGACGTCGACATCGTCAAGGGCGACCAGGACCGCTACCGCGACGCGCACCGCAGGCTCGATGAAGCGCTCGGCGGCAGTGGCCCACTGGCGCAGCGGTTGCAGTCCCACCGGCAGGCCGAGGAGATCCCGCCGAACCGGCTGGAAGAGTGCATCCACGCGTTCTCCTCGGCGCTGCGCGACAGGGTGCGCGCCACCTTCCCGCTTCCCGACACCGAGACCGTCACCTACGAGGTCGTCACCGACAAGCCGTGGTCGGGCTTCAACTACTACCTCGGCGACTACAGCTCGACGGTGGCGGTCAACGCCGACCTCAAGCAGCAGATGTCCAACCTGCCGCGGCTGGTGGCCCACGAGTCCTACCCCGGGCATCACACCGAGCACTGCCGCAAGGAAGCCGGCCTGGTGGCCGGGCTGAACCAGCAGGAACAGACCATCTTCCTGGTCAACACCCCGCAGTGCCTGATGGCCGAGGGACTGGCCGACCTGGCTCTGTACGCGGCCATCGGACCGGACTGGGGCGCCTGGGCGACCGAGATCTACGCCGACCTGGGGTTGCGGTTCGACGGTGAACGTTCGGCGGCGGTCTCGGAGGCCGCCGCGGCGCTGGCCGATGTCCGTCAGGACGCCGCGCTGATGCTGCACGACGAGCACCGCGATGTCGACGATGTGGTCGCCTACTTGAGTCAATGGTTGTTGGTGTCCGACGAGCGGGCCCGGCAGATGCTGCGCTTCCTGTCCTCGCCGCTGTGGCGGGCCTACACCTCCACCTACGTGGAGGGCTACCGGCTGCTGCGGGCGTGGCTGGACGATCGGCCCGCCGAGGTGTCGCTGACCGAGCGCTTCACCAGGCTGCTCGACGAGCCGCTGATCCCGTCCAGCCTGCGGTAACTGCCGCCACCGGTGGGGCGATAGGCTTGCCCCATGACTGCTGATTCGTCGATCGCCGCACCCGGCACTGATTACGCCGCCACCGCCAGCGAGGCGTACCGCGCCGCGCTGAAGGTCATCGAGTCGGTCGAACCGCGGATCGCCGAGGCCACCCGCCAGGAGCTCGCCGACCAGCGTGATTCGCTCAAGCTGATCGCCAGCGAGAACTACGCCTCACCCGCGGTGCTGCTCACCATGGGGACCTGGTTCTCCGACAAGTACGCCGAGGGCACCATCGGCCACCGCTTCTACGCGGCGTGCCAGAACGTCGACACCGTCGAGGCGCTGGCCGCCGAGCATGCCCGTGAGCTGTTCGGCGCCCCGTACGCCTACGCCCAGCCGCACTCCGGTATCGACGCCAACCTGGTCGCGTTCTGGGCCATCCTGGCCACCCGCGTCGAGGCGCCGGGCCTTGCCGAACTGGGCGCCAAGCATGTCAACGACCTGTCCGAGGCGGACTGGGAGACGCTGCGCGCCAAGCTGGGCAACCAGCGGCTGCTGGGCATGTCGCTGGACACCGGCGGTCACCTCACGCACGGGTTCCGGCCCAACATCTCGGGCAAGATGTTCCACCAGCGCAGCTACGGCACCGACGCGCAGACCGGCCTGATCGACTACGCCGCCGTCCGCGCCGCGGCCAAGGAGTTCAAGCCGCTGATCCTGGTGGCCGGCTACTCCGCCTACCCGCGCCGGGTGAACTTCGCCAAGATGCGCGAGATCGCCGACGAGGTCGGCGCCACCCTGATGGTCGACATGGCCCACTTCGCCGGTCTGGTCGCGGGCAAGGTGTTCACCGGTGACGAGGATCCGGTGCCGCACGCCCACGTCACCACCACCACCACACACAAGTCGCTGCGCGGCCCGCGTGGCGGTCTGGTGCTGGCCACCGAGGAGTACGCACCGGCCGTCGACAAGGGCTGCCCGATGGTGCTCGGCGGACCGCTCTCGCATGTGATGGCCGCCAAGGCCGTGGCGCTGGCCGAGGCCCGCCAGCCCGCGTTCCGCGAGTACGCGCAGGCTGTCGCCGACAACGCCCAGTCGCTGGCCGAGGGCTTCACCTCCCGCGGCGCCCGGCTGGTCACCGGGGGCACCGACAACCACCTGGTCCTGCTCGACGTCACCTCCTTCGGGCTGACCGGCAGGCAGGCCGAGTCGGCGCTGCTGGACGCCGGTGTGGTGACCAACCGCAACGCCATCCCGGCCGACCCGAACGGGGCCTGGTACACCAGCGGTATCCGGTTCGGCACCCCGGCGCTGACCACCCGCGGCTTCGGTGCGGCCGAGTTCGACAAGGTCGCCGAGCTGGTCGTCGAGGTGCTGTCCAACACCCAGGCCGAGGGGACCTCCAAGGCGAAGTACGCCACCGCCGACGGTGTCGCCGCCCGCGTGCATGCCGCCTCGTCGGAGATGCTGGCGGCGAACCCGCTGTACCCGGGTCTGACGCTGTCGTAGTCGCGACCGTGAGGTCCGCGGCGTGACACGCGGCACGGAATTTCGGGGAACGTGTGTCGACGGGTTACAGTTACTTTCATGGCTGAGAAACCCGTTGCGAATGCGCTGACCCTCGAACTCGAGCCGGTCGTGGCGGAGAACCTGTCGCGACACCTCGCGACCGAGGAGCCCTGGTACGGGCACGATTACGTGCCCTTCGACCAGGGCGAGAACTTTGCCTTCCTCGGCGGCAAGGATTGGGACCCGTCGGATGTGACGCTGCCCAAGCCGGTCACCGACGCCTGCGAGATCCTGTTGATCACCAAGGACAACCTGGCCGGCTACCACCGCGAGCTCGTCGAGCACTTCATCCTCGAGGACAAGTGGGGCCGCTGGCTGGGCCGCTGGACCGCCGAGGAGCACCTGCACGCCGTCGCGCTGCGCAACTATCTCGTGGTCACCCGTGAGGTGGACCCCACCGCCAACGAGGACGTCCGCGTCGAGCACGTCATGAAGGGTTACCGCGCCGACCGTCTCACCCAGATCGAGACGCTGGTGTTCATGGCGTTCTTCGAGCGCTCGCACGCGGTGTTCACCCGCAATGCCGAGGCCCAGACTCCCGAGCCGGTGCTGCGCGGGCTGCTCGGGCGGATCGCCGCCGACGAGGAGCGCCACACGGTGTTCTTCGCCAACCTGGTCGGATACCTGCTGGACGGTGACAAGCGGGAAGAGACCATCGCCGCGATCGCCTCACGAGCCGCCGCCCTCGACGTCGTCGGCGGCGACATCGACGCCTACGGCGACAAGCGGGCCACGGTCGCCGAGGCGGGCATCTTCGACGAGGCCGCCAAGCGTGCGGTGGTGGCCGAGCTGATCACCTCGTGGGGACTGGCCGAGGTGCCGGAGTTACGAGAGTTCACCGGCGCGTAACCTGTTGTGCCGGTTGAGTCGGCGCGCCTGGCGGGCGGACGCCGCGGCGCGGGAGTAGCGTCGAGGTCGATGGCTAGCGAATTGCTTTGCTGTCCGGGCGGTACCGAATCTCTTCACGAGAACAGGACCGGCCCCGGTCCTGGTACCGCGCGCGCCCGCCGAAACGCCTTCGCGGGGCTCGCGGAGGTTCTAGGAGCGCCTCGTGACCGATTCGCCGATCCGGACCTACGTGCTCGACACCTCCGTGCTGTTGTCCGATCCCTGGGCAATGACACGGTTCGCCGAACATGAGGTGGTCGTCCCTCTCGTGGTTATCAGCGAGTTGGAGGCCAAACGGCACCATCACGAACTCGGCTGGTTCGCCCGCCAGTCACTACGATTGCTCGACGATCTCCGGCTGGATCACGGCCGCCTGGACCAGCCCATTCCCATCGGCACAGAGGGTGGGACGCTGCAGGTCGAGCTGAACCACAGCGACCCGAACGTGCTGCCCTCGGGCTTCCGCAACGACAGCAACGACGCCCGCATCCTGACGGTGGCCGCCAACCTGGCCGCCGAGGGCAAGTCGGTGACGCTGGTCAGCAAGGACATTCCGCTGCGGGTGAAGGCCGGCGCGGTCGGTCTGACCGCCGACGAATACCACGCCCAGGACGTCGTGACCTCGGGGTGGACCGGGATGGGTGAACTCGACGTCTCGGCCGAGGAGATCGACACGCTGTTCGCCGAGGGCGACCTGGATCTGGCCGCGGCGCGGGATCTGCCGTGTCACACCGGTATTCGCCTGCTCGCCGGGAGCTCTTCGGCGCTGGGCCGGGTCAATGCCGACAAGCGTGTGCAGCTGGTGCGAGGTGATCGCGAAGTGTTCGGCCTCCGGGGAAGGTCCGCCGAACAGCGCGTCGCACTCGATCTGCTGCTCGACGAGTCCGTCGGCATCGTCTCCCTCGGCGGCAAGGCCGGCACCGGAAAGTCCGCCCTGGCGCTGTGCGCCGGCCTGGAGGCCGTGCTGGAACGCCGCACCCAGCGCAAGGTCGTCGTCTTCCGGCCCCTCTACGCGGTCGGCGGGCAGGACCTGGGATACCTGCCGGGCAGCGAGAGCGAGAAGATGGGGCCGTGGGCGCAAGCCGTCTTCGACACCCTGGAGGGGTTGGCCAGCCCAGCGGTGCTGGAGGAGGTGCTCTCCCGCGGGATGCTGGAGGTGTTGCCCCTCACCCACATTCGCGGTCGGTCGTTGCACGACTCGTTCGTCATCGTCGACGAGGCGCAATCGTTGGAACGCAATGTGCTGCTGACCGTGCTGTCGCGGTTGGGTTCGGGATCGCGGGTGGTGCTCACCCACGATGTCGCCCAGCGCGACAACCTGCGCGTCGGCCGTCACGACGGGGTCGCCGCCGTCATCGAGAAGCTCAAGGGGCACCCGTTGTTCGCGCACATCACGCTGACCCGCAGCGAACGGTCGCCGATCGCGGCGCTGGTCACCGAGATGCTCGAGGAGATCAGCCCCAACGCGCTGCCATGAGAGTGATTTGTGGAGTCGCAGCCGTGCTGCTGGCGGCTGCGACTCCACAAATCGCAGAGGCACAGCCCGTCGACTGCGCGGTGGTCAAATGCGTCGCGCTGACCTTCGACGACGGGCCGGCAGCCCCGACCGACAGACTTCTCGACGTCCTGACCGCCAACGGTGCCGGCGCCACCTTCTTCCTGATCGGGGACAAGGTCGCCGCCGACCCGGCCGCCGCCGCGCGGATCGCCGCGGCGGGAATGGAGATCGGCAACCACAGCTGGAGCCATCCCGATCTGACCGCCATCCCGGCCGACCAGATCGCCGGCCAGCTCACCCGGGCCACCGACGCGATCGTGGCGGCCACCGGACAACGGCCCACGCTGATGCGACCGGGATTCGGCACGGTCGACGACCGGGTGCTGGCTGTGGCAGGAGAGCAGGGCCTGGCCGTCGTCAATTGGGATGTCGTGCCGTACGACTGGATTCACGATCGGGACATCGCGGCCAGCCGCGCCCTGCTGATGAGTCGGGTGCAGCCCGGGTCGGTGGTGCTGCTGCACGACATCTTCGACTCGACGGTGGATCTGGTCGAGCAGTTCTTGCCGGTGCTGCGGGCGAACGGCTACCACGTGGTCAGCGTCGGACAGCTGCTCGGCCCGCGGGCACCGGGCACCCTGTACGGCGGTGTCGAGAACGGGCCCGCGGTCAACGCGCTGCGCTGACGTTTACCGATTTCGCCGACCGGATATCCGAAGGCATGGCGACTTTGGTGGAGCAGTACGTCGGAGCGACCGTGTACGACGTGTCGGGGGAGAAGATCGGCAAGATCGACAAGCTGTTCGTCGACGACAAGACCAGGGAACCGAAATGGGCCCTGGTGCGCTCCGGGTTCCTGGGCATGTCACACGCGGTGGTGCCGCTGAAGGGCTCCCGCCGAGGTGAGGGCGCGGTCAGCGTCACGGTGACCAAGGACGCGGTCAAGGACGCACCCACCGTCCAGACTGACGAGGGCATCACCATCGACGAGGCCGACCAGCTCAGTGGGCACTACCGGCTCGACGAGGAACACCCGCAGGCCCCGGAGCCGCCGCCACCGAGCAGTCACTCCTCGGTGCTCGACATCGCTTCTGCTGCAGCGGGTATCGGCGGCACGGCGGTGAACACCGCGGCCTACACCGACACCGCTGCCGACGACGCGGTCGAGACCGCCGACATCCCGCCGCGCTGATCGCGCCCAACAGACGCGTGTGCCCCCGAAAGCCGTAGCTTTCGGGGGCACAGGCGCGTGCTCGCGGGGTGGGCTACTCGCCCGGCGCGACCTTGGCCATGGCCAGCACATCGAGGCGCTTGTCCAGCTCGGCTTCGGAGAGCTTGTCGCCGATCAGGCCGCGGTCGATCACGGTCTGGCGGATGGTCTTCTTCTCCTTCAGCGCTTCCTTGGCGACCTTGGCGGCCTCCTCGTAGCCGATGGCGGAGTTCAGCGGCGTCACGATCGACGGTGAGGACTCGGCCAGCTGCAGCAGGTGCGCGTCGTTGGCCACCAGGCCGTCGATGCACTTCTCGGCGAACAACTTCGACACGTTGGCCAGCAGGGTGAACGACTCCAGCACGTTGCGGGCCATCATCGGGATGTAGACATTGAGTTCGAACGCACCCGACAGACCGCCAACGGTGACCGCGGCGTCGTTGCCGATCACCTGCGCGGCGACCTGCGTGACGGCCTCGGGCAGAACGGGATTGACCTTGCCCGGCATGATCGAGCTACCCGGCTGCAGGTCGGGCAGCTGCAGCTCGCCGAGCCCGGTGAGCGGCCCCGATCCCATCCAGCGGATGTCGTTGGCGATCTTGGTCAGCGAGGCGGCGATCGTCTTGAGCGCACCGGACGCCTCGACAAGACCGTCACGGGCGGCCTGGGCCTCGAAATGGTCGACGCACGGCCGCAATTCGGCGATACCGGTCTCGCTGACCAGGACCTCGACCACCTTGTCGCCGAACCCGTCCGGCGCGTTGAGTCCGGTGCCGACGGCGGTGCCGCCGATGGCGAGCTCACCGAGGCGGGGCAGCGTCGCCTTGACCCGTTCGATGCCGGCCTCCACCTGCCGGGCGTAGCCGCCGAACTCCTGGCCCAGGGTCACCGGGACCGCGTCCATCAGGTGGGTGCGACCGGACTTGACGGTGGTCCGCCACTGCTTGGCCTTCGCCGCGAGCGAGGCGTGCAGCAACTCGAGCGCCGGAATGAGATGGCGCACAGCGGCTTCGGTCGCGGCGATATGGGTCGCGGTGGGGAAGGTGTCATTGGAGCTCTGCGACATGTTGACGTCATCGTTGGGGTGCACGGTCACGCCGTTGGCGGCCGCGATCGAGGCGATGACCTCGTTGGCGTTCATGTTGGAGCTGGTGCCCGAACCGGTCTGGAAGACGTCGATGGGGAACTGGTCGTCGTGGCGGCCGTCGGCGATCTCGGCGGCGGCGGCGATGATGGCGTCGGCCTTGTCGGCGGCCAGCAGGCCCAGGTCCTTGTTCACCTGCGCGCAGGCGCCCTTGAGCAGACCGAGGGCGCGGATCTGGGTGCGCTCCAGCGGCCGGAAGGAGATCGGGAAGTTCTCCACGGCCCGCTGGGTCTGGGCGCGCCACAGGGCGTTCTTGGGCACCCTGACCTCGCCCATGGTGTCGTGCTCGATGCGGTATTCGGTGTTGTCGACAGCGCTGTCGGGCATTGTGCTCCCTGTTTCGTTGAGGTGTGATCGATTACGGAAGTGGATGGGCGGCCGAGCTGTCGCCGGTGAAGTTGACCGCGGAGTACTCGTTGAGCTTGGACAGCCGGTGGTAGGCGTCGATCATCCGGACGGTGCCGGACTTGGAGCGCATGACGATCGACTGGGTGGTGCAGCCGCCGCCGAAGTAGCGCACACCCTTGAGCAGGTCGCCGTCGGTCACACCGGTGGCGCAGAAGAAGACGTTCTCGCCGGCCACCAGATCCTTGGTGGTCAGCACGCGGTCCAGGTCGTGGCCGCGGTCGAGCGCGCGCTGGCGCTCCTCGTCATCGGTGGGGGCCAACGTTGCCTGGATCTCCCCGCCCATACAGCGGATGGCGGCGGCGGCGATGATGCCCTCCGGGGTGCCACCGATGCCGACCAGCAGGTCGGTGCCGGAATCGGGCCGGCAGGCCGCGATGGCGCCGGCGACGTCACCGTCGGAGATCAACCGGATGCGGGCACCGGCCGAGCGCACCTCCTCGATCAGCTTGGCGTGCCGGGGGCGATCGAGGATGCAGACCGCGACATCGGAGACCGAGGCCTTGCGGACCTTGGCGATGCGCTGGATGTTCGCCGCGATCGGGGAGGTGATGTCGATGAAGTCGGCGACATCGGGTCCGCCGGCGATCTTGTTCATGTAGAACACCGCCGACGGGTCGAACATGGCGCCCCGCTCGGCGACCGCGAGCACCGAGATGGCGTTCGGCATGCCCTTGCTCATCAGCGTGGTGCCGTCGACGGGATCGACGGCGAAATCGCAGTCCGGTCCGTCGCCGTTGCCGACCTCCTCACCGTTGTAGAGCATCGGGGCGTTGTCCTTCTCGCCCTCGCCGATGACCACGACACCCTTCATCGAGACCGAATTGACCAGCTCGCGCATGGCGTCGACGGCGGCACCGTCCCCGCCTTCCTTGTCACCGCGGCCGACCCAGCGGCCGGCGGCCATGGCACCGGCCTCGGTGACACGGACGAGTTCGAGGGCGAGGTTGCGGTCCGGCGCTTCCCGGCGCGTAGGCGTCATAGCTGCAGATTGTCCCATTAGCGGGGTCGACTGAGGGAACTGGGATACTGGCTGTCATGAGCACCCCGGAACCTGGCCAGGACGGCGGCCGCGACGAGACCGTGGTCGTGCCCGTCGCACGACCGGCCAAGGACCGGCTGTTACACGACGGCCGCGATATGTTCTGGTCGATGGCGCCTCTCGTGGTGGCCTGTGTGGTGCTCGCCGGGCTGCTCGGCATGTGCTCGTTCCAGCCCAGCGGTCCAGGTCAGGGAGCCGTGCCCAGCTTCGACGTGCCGGCCGCCCTGAAGTCCGACGCCCAGACGCTGAAGTTGGCGGTGCGGCTGCCTGCGCTGCCCGAGGGCTGGCAGGCCAACTCCGGTGGCCGCGGCGGTATCGACGGCGGGCGCACCGATCCGGCGACCGGCCAGTCGGTGCGTGCGGTGACATCGCGGGTGGGCTACCTGGCGCCCGACGGGATGTACGTCAGCCTGACCCAGAGCAACGCCGACGAGGCCCGGCTGGTCGGCTCGATCGACGTCGAGGCGGTGCCGACCGGGGCCCAGGATGTCGACGGGGTGACCTGGGTGGTCTACGAGCCCGGCGAGGGGGAGCCGATCTGGACCACCCGGTTGTCGGGTCCGTCCCAGATCGCCATCACCGGCGCGGGTAGCCCCGACGACTTCCGCACGCTGGCCAAGGCTGTGCAGACCCAGCAGCCGCTGCCCACGAGCTGACCTCGCGCGCCGACGGTGCGTACAGATCGAGCTCTCAGCCGTTTTCGCGATCTGGTGGCACCGTCGGCGGTGGTGTCGGTGTCGTGGTCACTCGGCGGGCTCGCGCCTTGGCGATGAGTTGCCGTAGTCGGCCGGGTTCGTCGGGCTCGTCGTCGGCCTCCGTCCCCAGGTCCATCGGCACGCCCTTGTAGACCCACAGGTAGACGCTGATGGTGGTGACGATGACGATCATCACGACCGGCCCGATCACGATGCCGAGGAACCCGAACATCGTGATACCGGCGAAGACCGAGAGCAGCATCAGCGCCGGATCCAGCTTGGCCTCCCTGGGGACCAGGATCGGACGCAGCACATTGTCGATATTGGTCACCACGATGACGTGGAAGGCGATGACGAAGATGCCGCCGATCACGTTGCCGAACAGCACGAGGCCGATACCGAACGGGATCGTCACGATGCCGCTGCCCAGCGGGATCACCGACAGCGCCGACAGCAGGATCGCGAAGATGAAGAAGCCGTCGTGAAAGCCCGCGATGTAGATCGAGATGGCGCCCGCGACGCCCTGGACCACCGCGATGACGAACTGTCCGCGCACGGTGCCGCGGACCATGGCGGCCATCTTGGCCAGGTAGAGATCGGTGGCCTCCTCGCCGAGCGGGTTGAGGCGGCGGATCAGCAAGCGCAGCTCGTCGCCGTTGACCAGCAGCGAGATGAACACGTAGAGGAAGATGATCGCCGCGGTCAGGCCGCCGAACAGGCCGCCGAGGGCGCCCTGCAGGAAATGCAGACCCCATTCACCGGCGCGCTGGGCGAAGGTCACCACCCAGTGCTGCACCTGATCGGTGGTGATCTCGGTGCTCTTCATGAACGGCACCTTGTCGAGCAGGGTGTTGACCGCTTTGAGGGTCTTGTCGCCGAGTCCACTGAGGTCGGTGCGGCCCACCCAGTCGGACACGCTTCGGATCATGTTGCTTATCTGCATCACGCCGAAGGCCACCGCGCCGCAGATCGGAATGATCACGACGGCCAGCGCGGTCAGCAGCGTCAGCGTCGCCGACATGCTGGAACTGAACCGGGCGGTCAGGCGGTCATACAGCGGGTTGAACAGATAGGCCACCACCGCGGCGACCACGATGAGGATGAAGAAGCCGCGCAGGAAATAGGCGCCGAACACCAGGGCGATGACGGTCGCGACAGCCAGGGCCCGCTTCTGGCTGAGAGTGAACTCAGTTTTCACGGCTCTATTTGACCGGTTGATTCACTGTTGCGCGAGCTTCGCGATGTGACCGAGCAGATCCGGGTAGCGCAACATGTGCGAGCCACCGTTGAGGTCGAGCACCTCACCGGTCAGCCAGGAGGACCTGGTGAGGAAGACGACCGCCTCGGCGATGTCCGCAGGCGTGCCCGCCCGGCCCAGCGGCGTGTTCTCCACGTACTCCTCGACGACACCGGGAATCAGTGCCGCCCCCTCGGTCAGCGGGGTGTGCACGAATCCGGGTGCGATGGCGTTGACCCGGATTCCGCGCGGTGCGAACTCCAGCGCGGCGACCTGGGTGAGCATCGACAGCCCGGCCTTGGCCGCGCAGTAGGCGCTCATCCCGGCGGCCGGCTGGCGACCGTTGAGCGAGGACATCGAGATCAGCGAGCCGCCCTCGGTGAGGTGTCTGCCCGCGTACTTGGCGACGATGAACGCACCGTTGAGACAGACGTCGATGACGTCACGGAAGTCCTGCACCGCGAGGTCGACGATGAGACCGATGGTGGAGAACCCGGCGCAGCTGACGACTGCCTGCACGGGACCGACACTGTCGAAAAGCGTTGCCACCGAGGCCTCGTCGACGACGTCGACTTTTGCGGCCCGGTGTGGGTCGCCGAGTTCGGCGGCGCGGGCTTGTGCGCCGTCGCCATTGCGGTCGGCGATGACGACGCGGTAGCCCTCGGTTGCCAGCGCCTGCGCGGACGCCCAGCCGATACCGGAGGCGCCGCCCACGACGATCGCCGTTCTGTCTTTGCTCATGCCTCGTCTTCCGTTCGCTCCGGTCCTCGCTCGTTCCTCGCTGCGATCCTCACTCGCGGTCGACTTCGGGTGCTCATGCCTCGTCTTCCGTTCGCTCCGGTCCTCGCTCGTTCCTCGCTGCGATCCTCACTCGCGGTCGACTTCGGGTGCTCATGCCTGCGCTCCGTCCGGTCGGGGATCGCCCCACTTCTCTGTGATGGCCGCCCACGGGTCGGCGTATCTGCGTCCGCTGCCGTGATTGGGGCTCACTCTGGTCAAGATCTGTTTGGCCAGCGGTGCCACCAGCCGCAGCAGCGGCCGTTTGATGCCGGCGTTCTCGGCCGTCTCGATCAGCATGTCCGGCCACGAATGTTGTTGGAATCGGAGCACTTCTTGGGCTCGGGTGGTGTCCATCCAGTCGGTGTTGAACCAAGCGGCGTCGTTGCCGGGGTCGCCCTTGAGCCCGGTCGGCAGCCCGCCGACCAGACCCAGCGCGGCGGCCATCGCCGGTGCGATGTCCCCCTGGACGAGCCGATGGGTGGCGTCATCGCCACCGACCAGCAGGGTCTCACCGACGGCGTCGGCGGTGGTGGCGGCGGCGAAGGCGCGGGCCACGTCGCGCACGTCGACGGTCTGGATCCGGCCGTCGATGGGCAGCATCGCCTCGAAGGAGAAGTTGTCGAGCTTCATATAGGACCCCGGGTCGGCCGTCAGCACGCCGCCCAGACGCAGGATCACCCAGTCCAGATTCGAGGTGCGCACGATCTTCTCGGCCTTGACCTTGTGCTCGCCGTAGATATCGGCCGGATTGACGGGCGTGTCCGCGGTGAGCACGCCATCGACGGTGTGCGGGTTGCGTGAGCCGTATACCGCGATGCTGGAGGCGAGAACGAATCGGGCTGGCTGTGAAAGCTTTTCGGCCGACCGCACCAGGCTGGCGGTGGCCTCGACGTTCACCTTCTCGGCAAGACCGCGACGCTGGTAGATGAAGGGCGGAATGATCGCCGCCAGGTGGATGATCGCTGCGGGTTCGGTCTGCGTCACCAGCGCCCCGACGGCCGCGGGGTCGGTCAGGTCGGTCCAGCGCACCGTCACCCCGGCGGGAAGGGATTCGGCGGCTTTGCGATTGGGCGCATTGTCCAGATCGGTGGCCACGACGCGGCGCCCGTCTGCGGCCAACCGGCGAACGGTCGCGGAGCCGACCAACCCGAAGGCCCCGGTCACCAGCACGGTATCGGTCATCACAACCCCATCAGCCGCCGGACAGAACGCCTGTCACAGTAGCGAACAAGATCGTGGTTGGTTAGGCAGTCTTAGGAACTTTTTCGACGCGTGGCGATGCATCAGATCGGTTGCGGGTCGCGCGGGACCGCACGGGAGCCGATCGATCGGGCTACCCTGGTTGTAGTCGTGGGTTTCTCGCGTGCCCGATTCATCGGTTGCCGTCTGCGATTGCTCTGATAGTGATGGGAGCATCGCCGGTGGTCGATGTCGAATGTCAGCCCGATACCCGACTCGCGATCTGCGGGCGCACTGACGTACAGGGCAGCGTCGACGGCGCGTGGTGGCCGCCGAACTATGACTTGCGGACCGAACTGCCGGACCTGGTATCGGTGATGGGCCGCTGGTTGGGCCCCGTGCGCCGAGTTCTGTACGACGCCAGTGTGTTTCCTGCGGCCCCCGCGCGGGTGATCCGTGGCGGCGCGGCGATAACGGTTGATCGATACTCCATGGTGGCGCCGGACACGCTGTACTTGGTCGGTAGCCACTCGCGCACCGCGTTGCTGTGGGTGATGCCACCGCAGACGCCGGCGACCGATGCGCGCACACTGCTCGCCACCGTTGCCGAGGCGGCGACGCCCATGACTGTCCGGCGGTTGCGCGCGATCGTCGGCGGAGATCCCCTGAACTGTGAACGGATGGGGTGAGTTTGGCTTCCCGGTGCGGCGTCACGTACCCTTGTTGGCAAGCTTCCCCGGTTCTGTAGACTCCGTGCGGGAAGCCAGAGGCCGGGGCGCTACAGCGCCACCGGCCTTGTCCATATCTCAGGCCTGTTCGGTGTGAACCGATCGACGACGATCAGCTCCTCGGGGCTGCGGTCACGGCGGGCTGCGCGCCCTGGGACACCATCGTGTCGAACAGCTCGGTGTAGTAGGGCATGCATTCGGCCATCGCCTGTTCGGTGGTGAACAACGGCTCGTACCCGAGATCGCGCCGCGCTTTGGCGATCGAGAAGTAGTTGTTCAGGTAAAGCCGTTCCACGGCAAGGGGTTCCACCAGAGGCTCGCGAATGCCGTACTTGAAGTGCAGCCACTGCCAGCCCATCATCGCCTTGTGCACCAGCCGACCCGAGACGCGGAAGTTGGGAAGCTTGCGACCGCACGCCACCACGACCGGGCGGGCGAACTCGAACATGTTCAGCGGCTCACCGTCGTTGATGAAGTAGGCCTGCCCGGGTGCGGTGCCGCCCGGCGCCAGATGCTCGGCAGCCAGGATGAAACCGTGAATGAGGTTGTGCACGTATGAGTTGTCGAGCTTGATGTTCTTGCTGCCGACGAGCACCTTGACGTGCCCGGCAAGCACGTTTTCGAAGACTTTGCGGAACATGGTCTGATCACCGCGGCCCCAGATGCCGCTGGGCCGGATCGAACACGTCAGCATGCCGTGCTCGCCGTTCTGGCTGAGCACGAACTTCTCGGCAACCACCTTGGTCTCGGTGTAGAGATCGTTGAATCGTGTTGTATAGGGCAAGTTTTCGTCACCGTTGACGATGTCCTGGCCGCCCATCACGACACTGTTGGAAGCCGTGTAGACGAATCGCTGCACCCCGGCCTGCTGGCCGGCGTGCACCAGGTTCTTGGTGCCCTCGACGTTGACCGAGAAGCTGCGCTGCCGGTATTGGTCGGTGACGGTGGCCCCGCCCATCAGGTCGATGATGGCCGCGGTGTGGAAGATCGTGTCGATATCCGCCACGGCGGTGCCGACGTCCCCGGCGTTGGTGATGTCGCCGACGACGGTTGTCAGCCTGGGGTGGGCGGGCAGCGGCGTAGGCACCCGGTCGAAGGAGCGGACCTCGTGTCCGCGTTCGAGCAGCGTGGTCACCAGGTTGGCGCCGACGAAACCGGAACCGCCCGTCACCAGCACTCGGCCCAGGTCAGTACGCAAAGTTGGGTCACCCATGTGGCGAGGATAACTGAAACGTGTTCCAGTTTTGAAGTCCTGGCCGATAAATCCGACTAATGCGGCTGCATCATCACTCGTCGTCGACGGTGCCCGCGGCCAGCGTGTCGGCGACCTTCCGGCGGGCCCCGGCCAGATGCTCCTCACAGCGTTTGGCCAGTTCCTCACCTCTTTCCCAGAGCTTGAGGGAGGCGTCGAGGTCCAGTCCGCCGTGTTCGAGCTGGCGCACCACCTCGATCAGCTCGTCCCGCGCCTCTTCGTAACCCAACTTACTAATGGGCTTCATCTGCTCCCTCGCTGATTGCGGTGAGGGCGCCGTCGGCAACGCGCACCCGAAGTTGTGTACCGGCCGGCGCATCCGCCGTCGATCGCAGCACCTGCCCGCTGGAACTCCCGTCGAGCAACTGCACCACCGCGTATCCGCGGGCCAGCGTCGCCGCCGGTCCGAGCGTGCTCAGCCGCGCGGACAGATGCTCGAGCCGATCGGCCTGCGCCGCGATCATCCGGTTGATGTCTCGGCGTGCGGTGTCCCGCGCCCGCTCGATCTCCTCGGCACGGGCGTCGAGTGCCCGCAGGGGGTGCGCCAGCACCGGGCGCGAGCGCAGCCCCTCGATGATGTGCGCCTCGCGCCGCACCCAGTTGCGCAACGCTTGGGCGCTGCGCCGTCGCATCTCGGTCACCCCGGCCTGCTCGGCGGCGGCGTCGGGCACGACGCGCTTGGCGGCATCGGTGGGGGTGGCCGCCCGCAGATCGGCCACCAGATCGCAGACCGGATTGTCCGGCTCGTGGCCCACGGCGCTGATCACCGGTGTGGTGGCCGCGGCGATGGCGCGGCACAGCGTCTCGTCGGAGAACGGCAGCAGATCCTCGACGCTGCCTCCGCCGCGCGCCAGGATGATCACGTCGACATGTGGATCGGCGTCCAACTCCGATAGGGCGGCCACCACCTGCGGCACGCAATTGGGCCCTTGCACGGCGGTGTTGCGGACCTCGAAGTGCACCGCGGGCCACCGTGCCGACGCGATGGCCATCACGTCGTGTTCGGCGGCCGACGCCCGGCCGGTGATCAGCCCGATGGTGTTGGGCAGGAACGGGATGGGGCGTTTGAGCCGCGGGTCGAACAATCCCTCGGCGTCCAGCAGCCGGCGCAGCCGCTCGATACGGGCCAGCAGTTCACCGATGCCGACGGCGCGGATATCGGTCACCCGCAGCGAGAACGTCCCACGGCCGGTGTAGAACTGCGGCTTGCCATAGACGATGACCTGCACACCCTCGGCCAGTTTGACCGGCGCGTTGGCCACCAGGTCCCGCGGGCAGGTGAGGGACAGCGACATGTCCGCGGCCGGGTCGCGCAGGACCAGCCACGCGGTGTTCGAACCCGGACGCATGGTCAGCTGCGCGATCTGACCCTCCACCCACACGGTGCCCAACCGGTCGATCCATTTGGCGACCCGGGTCGCGACCGCGCGGACCGGCCACGGGTTCTCCGGGGACTGGCCGGGTTCGCTCACTTGGCCGACGCGCGGGTGATCCTGTTGGCGATCAGCGTCTGGAACGGAGCGCGGGCCTTGTTGGCCTCCTCGAAGGCCAACAGCGCCTCCAGATCGGTCAGCTTCAGCGACGTCAACCGGGCGCGCAGCTGTGCCAGCGTCAGCGTCTCGTAGCCGATCTTGTCCACGATCGCGGGGACCTCGCCGTTGCTCGTCGGTGCGGTGGCCGCCCCCGGCGCGTCCGAATGAGCCTGCGCATAGGACTCCGAATGAGCCTCGCCCTCGCTGAACAGCGCGAACCGGCCTTCGGAGCGATTGGTGACCTTGTTTCCGGTGAGACGTGTCACCGACGCGAGGTCGTCAGCGTCATCGGCATCGGCGGCGTCGGAGAAGCGATCGCGCGGTTCGTCCTCGTCGAACGTCGCCCACTCGGGCTGCTCGTCCTTGGGCGGGAACAGTTCCTCGAGTGCCTCGTCACCGCGATTGACCAGGTCGGCGACGTCCTGCTGCACCTTCATCACCAGATGCGCCAGCTGGCTGGCCACCGTCATCGGATAGGTGAGGATGGTCTGGGGGAGTTTGCGGGTCTCGTCCAGAGCGGTCACCGCCGCACCCACCAGCAATCGAACTCCGTATGGTGCTGTTGCCATGGGGTCAGCCTACGGCTGGCCCGTGACGGGTGCGGGTAAGTACCCTGGATGTATGCCACCAACCGTCAACATGGGAATTCCCGGTGCCACCAGCTCGGTGGCCGCGCGGGTTGACGGCAAGCGCGTGCTGCTGGCCGAGCCACGCGGCTACTGCGCGGGCGTCGACAGGGCCGTCGAGACCGTCGAGCGTGCACTGGAGAAGCACGGCGCCCCCATCTACGTGCGGCACGAGATCGTGCATAACCGCTATGTGGTGGACACGCTGGCCAAGGCCGGTGCCGTCTTCGTCGAGCGCACCGACGAGGTTCCCGAGGGCGCCATCGTGGTGTTCTCCGCCCACGGTGTCGCGCCGACCGTGCACGTCGAGGCCGCCGAACGCAACCTGCAGACCATCGACGCGACGTGCCCGTTGGTCACCAAGGTGCACAACGAGGCCAAACGCTTCGCCCGCGACGACTACGACATCCTGCTCGTCGGTCACGAGGGCCACGAGGAGGTCGTCGGCACCGCCGGTGAGGCCCCCGACCACGTCCAGGTAGTCGACAACCCCGACGCCGTGGACAAGGTGACCGTCCGCGACCCGAACAAGATCGTCTGGCTGTCGCAGACCACGCTGAGCGTCGACGAGACCATGGAGACCGTGCGCCGGTTGCGCGAGAAGTTCCCGACGCTGCAGGACCCGCCGAGCGACGACATCTGCTACGCCACCCAGAACCGTCAGGTCGCGGTCAAGGCGATGGCGCCCGAATGCGATCTCGTCATCGTCGTCGGCTCGAAGAACTCGTCGAATTCGGTGCGCTTGGTCGAGGTGGCGCTGCTGGCCGGTGCCAAGGCCTCGCATCTGGTCGACTACGCCGACGATGTCGATCCCGCCTGGTTCTCCGGGGTCACGACGGTCGGCGTCACCTCCGGTGCGTCGGTGCCCGAGATCCTGGTGCGCGGGGTGCTGGACCGACTCGCCGAATACGGCTACGCCACTGTGCAGCCCGTGACCACGGCCAATGAGACGTTGGTGTTCGCCCTGCCGCGGGAGATCCGTCCGCCGCGCGGCTGACACGGGTACGTTCGGGCGTTGTGGGCTCTCTGCGACGCATCATTCCGGTGGCCCTGGTGGCCGCGCTCCTGCTGGCAGGCTGTGGCGACAGCGAAGACCGGCTGAACAACGCCACCGATGGGTTCGCCGAGGCACTGAGCCGCGGTGACGCACCCGCCGCGGCAGCGCTGACCACCGATGCCGCCGCAGCGTCGGGAACCCTGGACGCCCTCTACGCCAGCCTGGGCACCGATGTCCGCTTCGAGGTCTCCGATGTGCGGCGCCAGGAGGACGCGGCGACCTTCACGCTGGCGGCCACCTGGAAGTTCGGGCCGCAGAAGACGACCGAGTGGACCTACACCACGACCGGGTCGGCCGCCGCCGAGGGCGATGACTGGAAGGTCCGCTGGGATGCGGCGACCGTCGCGCCCGGTCTGGACCAGGGCCCGCTGTCCTTCGGCACGCTGGCCCCGCAGCCGGCGGCCAGGGTGCTCGATCGCACCGGTGCCGACCTGCTCACCCAGCACATCGTCACCCTCGTCGACGTCGCCCCCGGCGCCGATGTCAACGCCGTTGCGGCATTGGTCAATCCGATCGCGCCGACCGTCACGCCGGAGTGGCTCGGCGGGGAACTGGCCAAGGGGGCGCCCGTCACCGCCGTCACACTGCGCGATGAGGACCTCGCCCCGATCCGGGACCAACTTGCCGCGCTGCCGGAGGTGACCCTGCGCCCGCAGACCCGGCTGCTGGCCACCGACCGCGCGTTGACCTCGCCGACCCTGTCCGGATTGTCCGAGCTGTGGCAGCAGCGCACCGACGAGGCCGCCGGCTGGGCGGTGTCCGCGCAGACCCCCAGTGGACCCACCCGCGTCGGCGGGCAGGACCCCGGTGCCGTCGGCGATATCGCCAGCACACTCGATATCGGCATGCAGTTGGCCGGGGAGACCGCCCTGGCGTCGCTGACCACACCCGCGGCCATCGTGGCCATCCAGCCGTCTACCGGCAATCTGCTCGCCGTCGCGCAGAACGCCCCCGCCGATGCGCAGGGCCCGATCGCGCTGACCGGGCTGTACCCGCCGGGATCGACCTTCAAGACCGTCACGGTTTCGGCGGCCCTGCAGGCCGGTCAGGTCACCCCGGACAGCATCGTGGGCTGCCCGGGCACCGAGAACATCGAGGGCCGCCAGATCCCCAATGACGACAATTTCGATCTCGGCGAGGTGCCGCTGCACACCGCGTTCGCGCGGTCCTGCAACACCACGATGGGCAGGCTCGCGGTCAACCTGCCGCCCGACGGGCTGACCAAGGCCGCCGCCCAACTGGGTCTCGGCATCGATTTCGTGGCACCCGGTATGACCACGGTGACCGGTTCGGTGCCGGCGGCGGACACCTCGGCGCTGCGCGTCGAGGAGGGCATCGGCCAGGGCAAGGTCACCGCCTCGCCGTTCGGGATGGCGCTGGTGGCCGCGACGCTGGCGAAGGGATCGGTGCCCGCCCCGACCATCGTGCAGGGGTCCCCGGGTGTGCCCGACCGCACGCCCGAACCGTTACCGCCGTCGGTCGACGAGCAGGTGCGGGCGATGATGCGCGAAACCATCACCGGTGGCACCGCGACGGCGCTGCAGGACATCCCTGATCTGCTCGGCAAAACCGGGACCGCCGAATATATCGACGACACCCATGCGCACGGCTGGTTCGTCGGCATCCGCGGTGACCTGGCGCTGGCGGTGTTCGTCAGCGATGCGGGGAGTTCGGCGCCCGCGGTCGAAGCGGCGGGCACGTTCCTGCGCGCCGTGGCCTAGCTAGTCCCAGTCGTCGCGGCGGTGGCCGGCGCGCGGGCGGGTGCGGTGCTCGGTGCGTCGCTCGTCGTCGGTGCTGCGATAGCGGACCCGTGACACCGGGTGATGCGCCCCCTCGGTGGCGGCGCGACGAGGCGGCTCCGGGTAGTCCGGGTACTCCGGATAGCGGTCCTCGGGGCGAGGCGGCCGGTAGCCGGGCTGGTAATCGGCGTACGGGCTGTCGTACTCACGGCGGCGGCGCGGACGCTCGTAGGGATCCGGGGTGTCCTCGGCGCGGCTGCGGCTCGGCGGCGGCGTGCGGCGGGGCTGACGGGGTTCGCGTGGATCGCGGGCAGCCGCGTCACGGGTCCGGCGTGCGCGCCGCGGCGGGTCCGCGCGCAGTTCCTCGTCGGGACGGGGACGGCCATAACGTTCCCGGGTGGCGGCACGTTCGCGACGGTCGGCCGCGGCGGCCGAGGCCGCGATATCCGACTCCGGCGGCCGGTTGTGCCGGGCGCGCGAGGGCTGGCCGGTGCGGGTGCGGCGGGGCTCTTGGGCGGCACGGGCGGCGGTCTCGCGGGGGCGTCGCGATCGGCGAGCCGGGCGCGGTGGCGCCTCGGCCTCGGCATCGGGATCCGGCGAGCGGCGCAGCCGTCGCGCGACACGCTCGGCCAGATCGGGTCCGTCGGAACCAGTGGACTCGGAGACCTCGGCGGAATCTGCGCTCTGCTTGTCCAGGTACCAGCGCGCCCCGCCGACCGCCAGCACCGCCACCGAGGTGAAGAACATCAGTGGGAAGCGCTCGATCAGGGGGTAACCGCAGTTGATCAGGACGTCCTTGAGGCCGCTGATCTGGCCGCTGTGCATCAGGAAGTACGCAGACGGTACCGAGATGAACAGGATCAGCGGGGGCTGGATGACCGTGGCGAAGATGCCGGAGCGACGCACCAGCAGAACCGCCGCCAGGCAGCCCAACACATAGAACGTGGCGAACACCGCACCGAGCTCGCCGGTGCCGGCGCCGGCGTGGTAGGCGAAGCCGACCAGGGTTGCCGTGACGGCCACCAGAACAGCGCCCCACCAGGGCAGCAGTCCCGATGGCCAGCCCGGGATGCGGGGGAGGACGGCGCGGTGGGACACCGACTCCGTCGGCTCGGGCTGACCTGACACATGTTGACCGTACCGGCTGACGCTGGGTGGGCGCTGCCAGCACGCGCTGGCGAGCCTGTCACACCCTCTAGACTCTGGAGTCCGTGAGCTTGAACCTCGGAATCGTCGGACTCCCCAATGTCGGCAAGTCGACCCTTTTCAACGCGCTGACGCGGAACGACGTGTTGGCCGCGAACTACCCGTTCGCGACCATCGAACCGAACGAGGGTGTGGTGGCGCTGCCCGACCCGCGGTTGGACAAGCTCGCCGAGATCTTCGGCTCGGAGAAGACTGTGCCGGCACCGGTGACGTTCGTCGACATCGCCGGCATCGTCAAGGGGGCTTCCGAGGGGGCCGGGCTCGGCAACAAGTTCCTGGCCAACATCCGCGAGTGCGATGCCATCTGCCAGGTGGTGCGCGCCTTCGCCGATGACGATGTGGTGCACGTCGACGGTCGGGTGGATCCGCGCTCGGATATCGAGGTCATCGAGACCGAACTGATCCTGGCCGATATGCAGACATTGGAGAAGGCCGTACCGCGGCTGGAGAAGGAAGCCCGCAACAACAAGGACCGCAAACCGCTGCTCGACGCCGCGGTGGCCGCCCAGGCGGTGCTCGATTCGGGCAAGACCCTGTTCTCGGCGGGGGCGGATGCCACGGTCCTTCGCGAACTGAACCTGATGACGACCAAACCGTTCCTCTACGTGTTCAACGCCGACGAGTCGGTGCTCACCGACGAGGCCAAGAAGGCCGAGCTGCGTGAGCTGGTGGCCCCGGCCGATGCGGTGTTCCTGGACGCCAAGATCGAGTCCGAGCTGATCGAGCTGGACGACGAGTCGGCGGCCGAGCTGCTGGAGTCCATCGGTCAGACCGAGCCCGGGTTGGATGCGTTGGCGCGGGCCGGTTTCCACACCCTGAACCTGCAGACCTACCTGACGGCGGGGCCGAAAGAGGCCCGCGCGTGGACGA
Organism: Arthrobacter sp. SLBN-53; assembly: GCF_006715585.1. NCBI lineage: Bacteria > Bacillati > Actinomycetota > Actinomycetes > Micrococcales > Micrococcaceae > Arthrobacter > Arthrobacter sp. SLBN-53. Next base: position 1,569,085 of record NZ_VFNN01000001.1, on the reverse strand, counting down.
TTCACCGCGGCGACACTGCGCCGAAGGCGGCCGGGGTGATCCACACCGATTTCGAGAAGGGTTTCATCAAGGCCGAGGTCGTGTCCTTCGATGACCTGGTCGAGGCCGGATCGATGGCCGCGGCCAAGGCCGCGGGCAAGGTGCGCATGGAGGGCAAGGACTACGTGATGGCCGACGGGGACGTGGTGGAGTTCCGCTTCAACGTGTGAGCCCGGCCAGCGAGGCGATCTGCCATTCGCAATGTTCCGCTGACAGCGTTACAACGCCTATATATTCATGGTGGAGCTGTCAGCGGAACATTGCGGGCGGGTCGGCCGCTGGCAGACGGTCGAGTTCCGGTTCAACGTCTAGGGCTCGGTAGTACATTGGCGGCCGTGAGTGCGGATTGGCGTATCGAGCTGCTCCGGTCTCTGATCAACCAGGCCGAACCCGATGTCGTCGAAGAGGTCAAGTGGCGCAAGCCGTCCAACCCTGACGGTGTGCCCCGCGTTCTCCCTCGACGGCTTGATCTGCACCGTGGAGACCTACAAGGACAAGGTCAAGTTGACCTTCGCCAAGGGCGCGTCGGTGAACGACCCGGACCACCTGTTCAACGCCAGTCTCGACGCGTCGGTCCGACGCGCCATCGATCTGCGCGAAGACGATCAACTGGACACCGAGGCCTTCAAGGCCCTGATTCGCGAGGCCGTGCGCGCCAACCGCGGTTAGCCCAGGCGTCGGGATCGGCGTAGGCGACCGTGACATGCGCGTTCCACCGGTCGGTGTCGCGGGCGCAGCCGCGCTGGCCCAGATCTGGCTGAGCCGTGGGGCATCCGGGTCCACGGCATCGCGGCTGGTCGCAGGCGGTGCTGCGGCGCTGTCCGTCGGGGTGCTGCTCGCGTCGGTGGGATCCTTTCGGCGCCACGATACCTCGGTCAACCCCCTGGAGGTCGACCGGGCCGCGACCCTCGTGCGTACCGGGATCTTTCGGGCTTTCCGAAACCCGATGTACCTCGGCATGGCGGGACCGCTTGTGGCCCAGGCCATTCAGCGGACGGGCCTGGGTATCGATGCTGCCCGCAGCACTCTTTGTGGCGGTGGTGCAGCGGGTCCAGATCCCGATCGAGTCCCGTCTCGGCCGCTAGCCGATCGCAATGTTCCGCTGACAGCTCCGTGACGCCTATATATCCATGGCTAAGCTGTCAGCCGAACATTGCGTGCACGCAGACGACACGATGGAGGTGTGTGCGGTGAGCCACCGCGTCCAACCCGCAGCAGTGACGGATCTGGAAGCGGCGGCCGCCACCTTGGCCGCGGCCTTCGATTCCTATCCGTGGACCAGGTGGTCGATTCCGCAGGACGGCTACGCCGAACGCCTCGAGCAACTGCAGCGGTTGTACCTGGAGTTCGCACACCAGCACGGCATCGTGCTGGTCGCCGACGAGGTGCGCGGCGTGCTGGCGCTGCTGCCGCCCGATGCGCCCGAACCGCCGCCGGACTTCCAGCAGCAGGTCGCCGATCTGCACGGTGATCGACTGGGAGTGCTTGGCCAGGTGGACATCCCGGCCCAACCCGAGAACGCATGGAACCTGGCCACCCTCGGTGTGCACCCGGACAGCCAGGGCCGGGGCCTGGGCGGCGCGCTGGTCGAGGCGGGGCTGGCGGCGGTGGGCGCGGTCGACGCCGCCGCGGGCACGGCGTTGGAGACGTCGGATGAACGCAACGTCCGTCTCTATGAGCGGTCGGGGTTCACCGTCACCGCCACGACATCGATACCCGATGGGCCGGTGGTGTATTCGATGTTCCGGCCCGCTGCACACTGAGCCTTACCGGTCTCTCGGCGCATAGCGCAGCAGGATCGTGCCGCCGGGAAACACCCGATGCTCCAGCAGTCGCAACGGCATCCGCGATGGCAGCGTCGGGAAGAACGATGTGCCGCCGCCGACCGCGGTGGGAGCGATGACCATTCGATACTCGTCCACCAGCCCCGCCCGCACGAGCGGTGCCGCCAATGTCGCGCCGGCCACTTCGAGTTGACCGTCGGTGTCGGCCTTGAGTCGCCGCACCACCTCGACCGGGTCGCCCCGTTCCAGCCGGGAGTTCCACGCGACGGATTCCAGGGTGGAGGAGAACACGACCTTCGGCATGGTGCACCACACCCCGGCGAAGTCGGCGGCGATCGGGTCGGCATCCGTCGATTCGTGGACGGCCGGCCAGTAGTCGGCCATCAGTTCATAGATTCTTCGGCCGTAGAACGACATGGCGGTGTTGCGTTCGAAATCGTTCCAGTACTGGTGCAGTTCATCGCTCGGATCGCTCCAGTCGATGTTCCCGTGCGCGTCGGCGATATAGCCGTCCACCGAGGTGGTGAAACCGTAGATGAGTGTGCCCATACAGATCAGACTCGACCACGGCGCAAATCTGAGCGCGTACGACGCGTGTTCACGGCGAGTCGTCCTCGACGGCCCCGAACCCCGGGCCGAGGAACCGGCGCACCATCTCCTCCTCGGCGTCCGGGTCGGGCACCGGCCAGTGCCACAGGGCCAGGAACGAACGGATCAACCACTGCGTGGCCAGCGGGTCGGGTGTGCTGAGCCCGACCATCTCGGTTGCGAATCGCGACACAACCGGCGATTCGGTGATCCACTCGTCGCCGGACACCGTGACCATCGAGCGCATGATGTCGGCCAAGGGGTCGGCGCGCATCCGGCGCAGCGCGACGAGCGTGGCGGTGACGACTCTTTCCGGGCCGGTCAGGTCGGCGATGGCAGAGCGGACCGAGTCGAGGATGCGCTCGGCGTGCCTGGTGAGCACGGCATCGCGGAGCGCCGCCTTGCCGCCGGTGTGGCGGTAGACCGTCGCCGGTGAGCAGTGCACCGCCGCCGCCACGGCGTCGACGCTGAAATGCTCGTACCCGTGCCGTGACAACAGTTCGGCGGCCGCGGTGTAGATGCGTTCGGCGGCCTCGTCGCGGCGGTCGCGGCCGAGCAACCAGTCGCCGGATGCGGTCGTCCGGGTCACCCCAGTGCGCGAAGCCATCCACAACACTTATCACCATGAGAGGAAACCGCGGGGAATTCTCACCGAACACGCAGGTCCCTCGGCTCGCGTGCGAATCGGGGCGTCGAACCCGCTCCGCGCGCGTTATCGCATTTGTCGCGCACCGTTGACCAGCTACTTCTCCGGCGTTCACGCTGTGCGGATGACCTTCTCCGCGGATGTCGCCGAGATCTTCGGCACCGATGCCCTCCACGATCCCTACCCGTACTACGCACGAATGCGCGAGCGGGGGCCGGTGCAGCGCATCGGAGATTCGACCTTCCACGCAGTCTGCGGGTGGGATGCCGTGGTCGAGGCCGTCGCTCGCGTCGAGGATTTCTCCTCCAACCTGACGGCCACCATGGTCTACCACGACGACGGACGTGTCACCCCGTTCGACATGGGCCCGCTGGGTGGCCCGATGCAGGCCCTGGCGACCGCGGATGACCCTGTGCACGATGTGCACCGCACGCTGCTCCTGCCACACCTGTCGGCACGACGAATCCGTGTCATCGAACAGTTCGCCGAAACGACCGCCGGTCGGCTCTACGAAGACGGCCGGTCCGGCGGCCGGATCGAATGGATGAGCACGGTCGCAAACCGGCTGCCGATGATGGTTGTCGCCCGTTTGCTCGGGTTACCCGACGGTGATGTCGACACCCTCATCAGGTTGGGTTATGCCACCACGACATTGCTCGACGGCATCGTCGACGCGGAGCAACTGGAGGCCGCGGGCGTGGCGGCCGTGCAGCTCTCCGGGTATGTCTTGGACCATTTCACCAGGGCCGCAGACGGTCGCGCGCCCGGGCTCGTCGCGGACCTCGCCGCCCGCTGTGCGGCCGGGGAATTGGAACAGCTTCCGGCGCTGACGATCATGATCACGTTGTTCAGCGCGGCCGGTGAATCCACGGCCTCGCTACTGGGCAGCGCAGCGTGGATTCTGGCGACGCACAGCGCCGTTCAACGACAGGTCCGCGACAACCCGGAGCTGCTCGGTGCGTTCATCGAAGAGGTGCTGCGCTACGAATCGCCGTTCCGCGGCCACTACCGACATGTGCGCAGGGACACCGAGCTGGCCGGGGTGCACCTGCCCGCGGACTCGCGTCTGCTGCTGATGTGGGGAGCGGCGAATCGCGACCCGCAGCACTTCGACGATCCCGACGTGTTCCGACTTGATCGTCGAGAGATGAAGGGACACATCGCGTTCGGTAAGGGCGCCCACTTCTGCGTTGGCGCCGCGCTGGCCCGTCTGGAGGCCAGGATCGTGCTGCGGATGCTGCTGGAGCGCACGGACTGGATCGACGCCGCCGAGGTGGGCGCGTGGCTGCCGAGCATCCTGGTGCGCAGGCTCGATCACCTGACCCTGGCGGTGCGCTGAGCGACCGTTCGATCAGCGCGGGGTGAGCCGGAAGATCGGGATCGTCCGCCCCTCCGGGGCGGTCTTTTCCCGGTAATCGTCATAGCCGGCGTACACCCGGCCGGCCAGACCGAAGAGTCGGTCGTACTCGTCGGGGTCGGTCACCTGGGAGGCGGTGAAGGGTTCCATACCGAACTCGCAGTCCGGGTTGGCCTTCAGGTTGTAGTACCACTGGGGATGCTTGGCGCCGCCGTAATTGGACGCCAACAGGATGACGTCCGGGCCGTCGTTGAAGTAGGTCAACTGCACCTGACGGCGTTTGCCGGACTTGGCGCCGGTCGTCACCAGCGGGGCATTGATGATGGGGCCCATATTGATGCGACCGCGGGTCAACCGGAAGAGATACGGGTCGGTGCGCCTGGCGATGTGCCTGGCGATGAACTGCCCGATCGGGGAGCGCCCGAAGCGCACACTGGCGTGGTACTTGGAACCTCGGGGCCTCTCGGGATCCACATGGCGCAACGGCATGTACTGCACCGTACGCGTAGGTTCTCGGTGGCATCGGCATGCTGCGCAACTCCTGCGCATTGCGTACCGCGCGACCGCCTCGATCATTGTCGAAGTACACCAGCACATCTCGCCCCGCCGTGCCATGGGCACCGATTACCCGCCAAACCGGCCGGCGCGACCACCCAAGGTGCAGAATTCATGCATGCCGATCCACGTCGACGTCGACAACTTCGTCCGGGCCGAAACCCACCGGATGTTCCGCGACAATCAGGCCGTCGCCGGCGGTGTCGGGCGGTTCCGGCACAACCGGACACCGGCACGCATCGAGGAGCAGACCGTCATCCGGCTCAATCGCGACACGCTGTACAGCTTCGCGGTGGTCGACCTCGCCGAGGACGTGCGGCTGACGTTGCCGGATGCCGGTGAGCGGTACCTGTCGGCGATGATCGTCAACGAGGACCATTACGTCAACCGCGTCCTGCACCGGCCCGGTGAGCATGTGCTGACCGCCCAAGAGTTCGGCTCCCGATACGCGTTCGTCGCCGTCCGGATCCTGGTCGACCCCACCAGCACCGACGACGTCGCGGCGGTCGCGCAGCTGCAGGACGCGCTGCGGCTGGTCGGCGACGCGCAGCAGCCGTTCGTGATGCCCGACTACGACACCGCCGCGTTGGACGCGACCCGTGACGCGCTGCTCGCCCTGGCCGCCGGTCTGCGGAACTTCGATCGGACCTTCGGCACCCGCGCCGAGGTGGACCCGGTGCGCCACCTGATCGGCTGCGCCGCCGGCTGGGGCGGTCTGCCGACGAGCGAGGCGGCCTATATCGGAGTCGACCCGAAACTGCCTGCGGGGCACTATCAACTGGTGTTCGCCGACGTCCCGGTCGACGCGTTCTGGTCGGTGTCGGTGTACAACGGCAAGGGCTTCTTCGAGCCCAACGCCGCGGGCCTGTACTCGGTCAACAGCGTGACCGGCGTGCGTGGTGCCGACGGATCGGTGACGGTGCGGTTCGTGCCCTCGGCCGACGGCGAATTGCCGCCGAACGCGATCATCGTCCCGGACGGCTGGAATTACCTCATCCGGTTGTACCGGCCGCGCCCGCAGATCATCGACGGGAGCTGGGCCGCACCGGAACTCACGGCGATCTAGTCGACCCGCACCGCAATCTCGTCGCCGAGCGCGTGGCCCGGCGCCAGCCGCAGGGTGTCCCCGCTCCAGAATTTGCCGGGGTCGAAGTAGTTCTCCCGTTTTTCGGTGGTCAGCAGACCCATCTCCTCATAGGTGATGGCCACCGTCTCCGCGCAGTAGGCCGTCTCCAACCCGGCCGACCTGCGCTGGACCTTGTCGCGCTCGGCCGATTGGCGGACCTTGCGGTGGATGACCGGCAGACCGCGGGTGAAATCGCTGACGATCGGCAGCCGGCCCCGCAGCCACCGGCCGGTCAACCGCGCCGTCGAGGGAAAGGCGGTGCCGTTCATCCGGGCGATCACCTTGAGCATCCGGTCCTCCTGCGTCCGGTCGGCCGGCGGTGTCAGCTGGCGCAACCAGGCCTTCTGCCCGTACTCGTGGACCCAGCGCTCCACGACCTCGCGGGCGTCGTTGAGTTGCACACCGCGGTGGTGGGTGCCGGTCCACAGGTCGAGCAGCTTCTGACCGAGTTCGGCGTGCCAGATCAGCGGCGGCAGATCATCGATGGCCACCGTCATCCCGACATGGTTGACCGGCGCGTTGGTCAACGCCTGGATGGCCCGGTCGGGTCCCGAACCGCCCCGGAACAGCCAGATGTCCCCGGTCCGGGTCTCCTGCAGCGCGCGGGTCAGATCCACCGTGTGTGCGTCCACCCGGGAAGCTTAGGCACAATCGCAGCATGCGAAGCATCTGGAAGTGGGTCGGACTCGCCGGTGTCGCCGGTGTGGTGGCCGGTGGCGTGCTGGTCGCCAGGGATCAGCGGATCCGCCGGTCGTACACGCCCGAGGACATCCGCGCCCGCCTGCACCAGCGCCTGGAAGAGGCCGAGAAGGCCTGATCGGCGCGCTCGCCAGGTTTCAGGAGAGCTCGGTGAGCGCGCGGTCGAGCATATCGACGTAGAAGTCCGCGCCCGCGGTGTCGATGCACAGCGGCGGCTTGGTCTTCAGGATGTTCTGATGGTCGCCGGTCGGCTGGATCACCACCCCGAGTTCCAGCATCCGTTCGCAGATCGCCATCGTCTCCTCGGTGGCGGGTTCCAGGGTCACCGGATCGCGGACCATCTCCACACCGAGGTACAGACCCATCCCGTGCACGGTGCCGATGATCGGATGCTTGTCGGCCAACGCCTCCAGCCGCGACTTCAGGTACCCGCCGGTGCGCAAGGCGTTCTCCTGCAGACCCTCATCACGCAGTGTGTCGAGCACCGCGAGTCCGATCGCACACGACAGCGGACTGCCGCCGGTGGAGGAGAAGAAGTACCCCTGTGAGCGGAAGCCCTCGGCGATGGCCCGGGTGGTGATGACCGCGCCCAGCGGATAACCGTTACCGGTCGCCTTGGCCACCGACACGATATCGGGCACGACCTGTTGTTGCGGGAAGCCCCAGAACCACTGTCCGAGACGGCCGTAACCGACCTGGACCTCGTCGGCGATGGCGACGCCGCCGGCCGCGCGCACCGCGCCGTACACCTGCTCGAGATAGCCGTCGGGAAGCGCCATCCCGCCGGCATTGCCGTACACCGGTTCGCAGATGAACCCTGCGGGCGGGCGCCCGGCGACCGTCATCTGTTCGATCTGGGCCACGGCCTCCTCGGCGTACCGGTATGCCTGCGCGCCGCGGTACTTGCCGCGGAAGCTGTTCGGCGATTCGACGGTGTGCACCCAGTCCGGCCGGGTGGACAGCGCGTTGGGGTTGTCGGCGGTGGAGGTGGACACCGCGTCGGTGGCGTAGGTCCACCCGTGATACGCCTCGCGGACCGCCACCACATCGCGGCGTCCGGTCACGGCCATCGCCAGTCGGATCGCGAGATCGCTTGCCTCCGAACCGGAATTGACGAGGAACACGGTGTCCAGCCGCTCGGGCAGGGTCGCCGCGATCCGCTCGCTGAACTCGACGACGACCTCGTAGTTGAACCGGGAGTTGGTGTTCAGCCTGCGCAGCTGCCGCGATGCGGCGTCGGCGACCCGGGGGTGTGCGTGTCCGAGCACCGCGACGTTGTTGACCATGTCCAGGTAGATCCGGCCAGCGGTGGACATCAGGTAATGCCGGTGGCCGCGTTCGATCCGCGGCGGGTTGCGGTAGTAACGCTCCTGCACCGAGGCGAAACTGTCGTCGCGGCGATCCAGCAGATCACGCTGGGGTGGCTCGTGCAGGGGATCGAGACCCAAAACGGTTCGAGGGTCGCATGACAACGCCAACCAGCCCGGCGCGAGCTCGGCGGTGCAGAATGCCGGTGCGACGGGCGCGCCTGCCGGACGGACCGCCAGCTGTGTCCAGCGGCCGGCCCCGAGCACCCCGAGGTGCTCACCGGCGCGCACCTGCCCCGGTGCCGCGCTCGACTCCGTGCCCGTGAGGGTCAGTTCGAAGTCGATGCCGCGCAACGTGATCCGGTCATCGGTCCGGTCGATGACCTCGCCGTCCCAGGGTGCGAGCACCCGGGTCGTCGTCGCCGACCACAGCGAGTTACCGGTCTCGACAACCTGCGGACTGTCGGGTGACAGCAACGGGGCCAGGCCCAGCCGGGGTTTGCCGAACCGGGTGAGCACCAACGCCCCGCCCGCGCGCACCGCTTCGGCGGCCAGTTCGTCGGCGTCGTCGAGGGTGTCGGACAGATCCAGCGTCACCACGGTGTCCGGGTCCAGATCCGCGATCAGCCGGTTGTCGATCTCCGGCCGGACGGGCGGCTCGGCCAACCCGAGTTCACTGAGGATCAATGCCGTCATGACGTCGGCAGGCACCGATGTCGCGGTATCGAACATCCGCCATTCGTCCTCGGACTGTTCGGTGATGTAACTGTTGTCGGGGTCCAGTGCGCCCTGCTGGGCGCCGCTGACGATGAGCACGGCGGTACGCAACACCAGCAGCGGCCACAGCGCCCGCGCCTCGGCTGGCCGCAGCGGTCGGATGGCGTGAAAGGCCTTGACACCGGGCAGGATCGACGTCGCATCGGCGCCGGGATGTCCGAGCACCGAGGACAGGGTGATGGCGATCTCCGACCCCGCCCAACTGCGGGAGAGATCCCCGAAATCGATGACACCGTCGGGAATGCCCGACGGGCCCACGATCACGTTGGCGTCGGTGAGGTCCAGATGCACCGCCTGCTGCGGCAACTCGTCGGCAACGGCGGAGATGCGTTCGGCCGCCGCGTGCGCGGCCGCGGCCACCTCGTCGCGCCGGTCGGTGACGTGGGTGATCAGCTCGTCGACCACGCGGATGCCGTACCGCAGATCCCACTGCAGGATCCGGTCCAGCCCGGGGTGGGTGAAGTCGGCGAGCGCGATGCTGACGCGTCCGGCGATATCGCCGAGTGCGGCCACCACCGCGGGCGACAGGTAACCGCGGGCATTGAGGGTCCCACCCGACAGGTAGGGCAGCAGCCTGATCTGGCCCGCGCCCGAACCGGGGTCGGCGACCGCGTACTTCTGTCCGTCGGTGGTGTCCAGGGGCACCGCCACCCGCAGGTCGGGCTCGGCATGGGCGATCAGCGCGGCCGCGACGTCCTGGGCGACGAGTTCGGCGTCGGTGAACGCCGGGTTGGCGATCTTGAGCACGGCCACCGGGACGTCTTCCTCGATCACGGTGAAGTTGCGGTCCTGTTGGCTGCCCAGCGACCGCACCGTCTTGCGCAGCGCGTAATGCGTGGCCAGCAGCTCGGTGGCCTGGGCCTCGGTGAGCTGGGGCGCGGGCAGGGCGGGCTGCTCCAGGAAATTGAACCCTGAGCAACCCGAACAGCCCGCGCCGGCGGAGGTCATGGCGCTCACTTGTCGACGAAGGCGACGACGGCCTCGGTGAAGGCATCATTGTCATCCCCGGCCGCGGTGTGCCCCGCATCGGACAATTCGACGAACTCGGCGGCAGGCACCTGTTTCAGGAAGCTCTGCACACCCTCGACGGACACCACATCGGACAACTTTCCCCGGATCAGCAGGATCGGCACACGCAGATTCTGGGCCGCTTGTTCCAGCATGTCCACCCTGGCGAACGGGTCGTCACCGGGCTTGGTGAGAAACGCCGGATCCCAGTGCCAATACCAGCGGCCGTCGCGCAACCTCAGGTTCTTCTTCAAGCCCTCGACGCTGCGCGGCCGCGGCCGGTGCGGAAGGTAGGCGGCCACCGCATCGGCCGCCTGCTCCAGCGAGTCGAACCCGTGTACGTGGTTGAACATGAAATCGCGGATGCGCGCGCTGCCGTCCTTCTCGAACCGTGGCACCACGTCGACGAGCACCAGCTTGGTCACCACGTCGGGGCCGGCCTCGTGGGCGGCCAGGATGCCGGTGAGCCCGCCCATGCTGGCGCCGATCAGCACGACCGGCCTACCGATCTGCAGGAGCACCTGCTGGACGTCGGCGCTCAGCGTCTCGACGGCATAGTTCGCCGTGGGGGAGTAGTCGCTGTCGCCGTGGCCCCGGCTGTCCATCGCGATCACATGCTTGCCGCGGGAGGCCAGGATCTGACCGGTGTTCTTCCACGAATGCCGGTTCTGCCCGCCGCCGTGCAGCAACAGGATGGTGGGTCCGTCCTGATCGGCCGCCCCGTCGCCGTTCCACTCGTCGGCGACCAGTGCCAGCCCGTCGACGCCGCGGTAGGTCACGGTGTGCGGTGTGCTGTCGACAGTGCTCACGGGATTCCTCTCGCCGATCCGCGAATCTGTGAGCCACGTTACTGACCGGTCGGTTGACCGTGGCGGCCGGTCTCTAGACTCCCCACCGTGCTGTCCAACGATCCCGGAGCCGACGAGCGCGGCAGCATTGTCGAGGCGACCTTCGCCTGCCTGGCCGAACCGCACGACGCTCCCATTCCCGTCGCGGCCATCCTGTCCCGCGCCGGGGTGTCCAGCCGCGCCTTCTATCGGCACTACCAGTCCAAGGACGAGCTGTTCCTGGCGATGCTGGACGATGTCACCCTGCGCCTGACCGTCCGGCTCGACGAGATCGCCGCCGGAACGGGTTCCACGCCGCTGGATCGGCTGCGAGCCTGGCTCGACCAGATGTTCACCCTGGCGATGGATCCCGATCTGCACCGTTACCTCGCCGTGCTCGACTGCGACGAGATGCGCTCGGCGAAGGGGTTCCGCGAGGCGCGCGAACTATCCCGTTCGCGACGGGAATCGTCGCTTGCCGACATCCTGGCCGCCGGGCGGGCCGACGGATCGTTCCCGCTGGCCGAGCCGGAATCCGATGCCATCGCGATCGCCGCGCTGGTCAGCCGTGAGCTCACCTCGACCAGGATCTTCGATGCCGAGCAGGTCCCGGTGTCGCGGGCGCGCGTCGAGGGTTTCGCGCTGCGCGCGCTCGGTGTGTCGCGGCGCGTTTCCGGTGGTGATGGGCCATGACGAGGGTGTGGGCCGATGAGCACGCCAGTTGTGACTGTGAAAATCCTTATGTACGTTCTTCCGCATCCATGGCGACGCCTGTGGTCATATCGTGTTCGGACCGGCCGGTACCTGCCGGCCCCGCGGACAGCGGGCATCGTCGAAGGGATTTCATGGCCATGCGGAGGTTGTGCGGCGTGAGGGCAACCCGCTGATGGCCGCGCAGGACGCCATCCCGAACGTCATCGCCAAACCCGTTCGTTCCTTCGGCGGATTCTTCTCGATGACGCTGGACGTGTTCACCCTGATGTTCCGTCCGCCGTTCGCCTGGCGCGAGTACATCCTCCAGTCCTGGTTCGTCGCACGAGTTTCGTTGCTGCCGACGCTGATGCTGACCGTCCCGTACACGGTTCTGCTCACCTTCACCTTCAATATCCTGCTGACCGAATTCGGCGCCGCCGACTTCTCCGGGACCGGCGCGGCCCTGGGCACCGTCACCCAGATCGGGCCCATCGTCACCGTTTTGGTCATCGCCGGTGCCGGTGCGACCGCCATGTGCGCCGACCTCGGAGCGCGCACCATCCGCGAGGAACTCGACGCCCTACGCGTGATGGGTGTGAATCCGATTCAGGCGTTGGTCATCCCGCGTGTGCTGGCCGCCACGACGGTGTCGCTGGCACTGTCGGCGACCGTGGTGCTGGTCGGTCTGACCGGGGCATACCTGTTCTGTGTGTATGTCCAGCACGTGTCACCGGGCGCCTTCGTGGCGGGCCTGACCCTGATCACCGGTCCGTCGGATGTGTTGGTCGCGCTGGTCAAGGCCGCGCTGTTCGGCCTCACTGCCGGTCTGATCGCCTGCTACAAGGGTATTTCGGTGGGCGGTGGGCCTGCGGGTGTCGGTAACGCCGTGAACGAGACGGTGGTGTTCACGTTCATGGCGCTGTTCGCCATCAACGTGGTCGCGACCGCGGTGGGTGTGAAGGCGACGATGTGACGACCACAGTGGGCCTGCGGGTCAAGCGAAGCGTCAACAGCGTCGTCGATTCCTGGAATCAGGTCGGCGAGCAAACCCAGTTCTTCGGTCGCACGCTGGTCTCCATCGGTGACGTCTTCATCCGGTACCCGAAAGAACTCGTCCGCCTCATCGCCCAGATGGGCCTGGGAACCGGTGCGCTGGCCATCATCGGCGGCACCGTGGCGATCGTCGGCTTCCTGACCGTCAGTACCGGTGCGCTGGTCGCCGTGCAGGGCTACAACCAGTTCTCCGAGATCGGCGTCGAGGCGCTGACCGGGTTCGCGTCGGCCTTCTTCAACGTCCGCCTCATCGCGCCGGCCACCACGGCGATCGCCTTGTCGGCCACCATCGGTGCCGGTGCCACCGCACAGCTGGGCGCCATGCGCATCAACGAAGAGATCGACGCGCTGGAGGTCATCGGCATCCGCAGCATCGCCTACCTGGCGTCCAGTCGCGTCATCGCCGGTGTGATCGTGGTGATTCCGCTGTATTGCGTCGGTGTGTTGATGTCGTTCTACGCGGCCAAGATCGGTACCACGGTGATCTACGGTCAGTCCAGCGGTATCTACGACCACTACTTCGACACCTTCCTCAACCCGATCGACCTCATCTGGTCCTTCGTCCAGTCGATCGCCATGGCCATCGTGATCATGCTGGTGCACACCTACTACGGTTTCACCGCCAGCGGTGGGCCCGCCGGCGTGGGTGAGGCGGTCGGTCGGGCGGTGCGCACCTCCCTGGTGATCTCCGCGTTCGTCGTCGTGATGATCTCCCTTGCGGTGTACGGGCAATCCGGCAACTTCAACCTGGCGGGTTAGCCATGGCAGCCACGAAACGTAACTCAGGGATCGCACCGGGCTGGTTCACGCTGCTGCTGGTGGTGTTCGTCATCGCCGCCATCTGGTTGTCCTTCTCGCTGTTCACCGGAAGCCTGCGCAGCACCGTCCCGGTGACGCTGACCTCGGATCGCTCGGGTCTGGTCATGGAGACCAACGCCAAGGTCAAGCTGCGCGGCGTCCAGGTCGGCAAGGTCGCCGCCATCAGCGGCGGCGACACCGAGAGCGCGTCGCCGGTGAAGCTGCGCCTGGATATCGATCCCGACCAGATCCGTTTCATCCCGGCCAATGTCGAGGCCAGGATCCGGTCCACCACGATCTTCGGCGCCAAATTCGTCGACCTGGTGTACCCGCCCGATCCGGATACCGCACGGCTGAGCGCCGGTCAGGTGCTGGTGTCGCAGAATGTCACCACCGAGGTCAACACCGTCTTCGAGAACCTCGTCGGCGTGCTCGACCAGGTGGACACCGCCAAACTCAACAGTGCGCTTGCGGCACTGGCCGAGGGGGTGCGGGGCCGCGGCGAGGTCATCGGCCGCGCCACCACCGATGCCAACCAGGTGCTGATCGCGCTCAACGACCGCAGTGACACCATCCGGGCCGACTGGCAGGCGCTGCAGGGCTTCAGCGCCGCCTACGGTGATGCCGCACAAGACATCCTGGCCACCCTGGACGCCGCGAGCACCACCGCGGTCACCATCAGCGAGAACTCCCGGCAGCTCGATGCACTGCTGTTGGCCACCACCGGGTTGTCCAACACCGGAATCGAACTGCTGGCACCGAATCAGCAGAATCTGATCAAGGCGATCAACACCCTGCAGCCGACAACGGACCTGTTGTTCAAGTACAGCCCGTCCTACACCTGCCTGCTGACCGGGGCGAAGTACCTGCTCGACCACGGCGGCTACGACGCCACCGGTGGTAACGGAAAATCGTTCATCCTGGATACCGCGCTGATGCTCGGCGACGATCCGTACTCCTATCCGCGTCATCTCCCGATCGTCGGGGCGAAGGGCGGACCCGGCGGCAAGCCGGGATGTGGCTCGCTGCCCAACGTCGACCAGAACTGGCCGGTGCGACAACTGGTCACCAACACCGGCTTCGGCAGCGGTCTGGACTGGCGGCCCAACCCGGGCATCTCCTTCCCGTTCTACGGAAACTGGTTGCCCGTCACCCGTGCGGTTCCCGAACCGCCCAGCATCCGGAACACCTTCGGCGGCCCGGCAATCGGACCGATCCCGTACCCGGGCGCCCCGGCCTACGGCGCACAGCTCTACGCCCCCGACGGCACGCCGCTGTGGCCGGGGCTGCCGCCCGCCCCGCCGCCGGGCGCTCCGCGCGACCCCGGTCCCCGGCCGGGTTCGGAACCGTTCATCGTGACCAACCCCGGCGTTCAGCCGACGCCGTTGCCCCCGCAACCGCTACCGGTACCGGCCGCACCCGGCCCGCCGTCCTGAAACCCCGACCCGCACCAGAGGAGACGTAGTCAGTCATGAAAGACAACTTGGGAGGCGCCATCTGGCGGCTCACCATCTTCCTGGCAGTGTGTCTGCTGGGTGTCTTCGGGCTGTTCGCGATCTTCTCGCAGCTGCGCTTCGGGGAGACCGAACAGGGTTACAAAGCCGAGTTCACCAATGTCAGCGGCATGGAGCCCGGTGACTTCGTCCGCATCGCCGGTGTGGAGGTCGGCAAGGTCGGCGATATGCAGATCCGCGACGACGGCACCGTGCTGGTCAACTTCAGCGCCGACTCGTCGGTGGTGATGACCAAGGGCACCCGCGCCGTCATCCGTTACGACGATCTGATCGGCGGACGTTACCTCGGTCTGCAGGAGGGCGCGGGCGACACCGAGCGACTGCAACCCGGTTCGACGATCCCGCTGGCCCGCACCGCACCCGCGCTGGATCTCGACGCGCTCATCGGCGGTTTCCGGCCGCTGTTCAAAGCCCTTCAGCCCGACCAGATCAACGCGTTGTCGGGCACGCTGATCAGTGCGTTGCAGGGCCAGGGCGCCACCATCGGATCGTTTCTCAATCAGACCGCCGCGTTGACCAACACGCTGGCCGACCGCGATCAACTGATCGGAGAGGTCATCGTCAACCTCAACACCGTGATGGGTTCGCTGGGCGACCAGAACGAGCAGTTCGCCAAGGGTGTCGACGGGCTGAGCCAGCTGGTCGACGGGCTCGCACAGCGCCGCACCGATATCGCCAACGGTGTCGCCTATGTCAGCGCCGCGGCGGGCAGTATCGCCGACCTGCTGGAGCAGGCCCGGCCGCCGTTGTCCAAGACCATCACCGAAACCGACAGGGCGGCGGGAATCGTCGTCGCCGACGCGGACTACTTCGACAACCTGATCAACACCCTGCCCGACGCCTACCAGGCGCTGGCCCGTCAAGGCATCTACGGTGACTTCTTCAGCTTCTACCTGTGCGATATCGTGCTCAAGCTCAACGGTAAGGGTGGTCAGCCGGTCTATGTGAAGGCGGCGGGGCAGAGCACCGGGAGGTGCACGCCGCGATGAAATCGTTCGCAGAGCGCAACCAATTGGTGGTCGGCGCAATCGGTTTGACGGTGCTGGCCGCCATCATCCTGGGTGCCCTGAACTACGACAAGCTGCCCTTCCTCAATGGTGGCCGCAACTATTCGGCATATTTCGCCGAGGCCGGCGGAATCCGCGAGGGCGCGACCGTGCAGGTCTCCGGTATGCGGGTCGGGCAGGTCTCGGGTGTCGAACTGCAAGGCCAGCAGGTGCTGGTCACGTTCAAGATCGACAACGATGTGCGCATCGGTGATCGCAGTGAGGCCGCGGTCAAGACCAAGAGCCTGCTCGGCACGAAATACCTTGAGGTGACACCGCGCGGGGACGGCCGGCAGGACGGCACCATCCCGATGGACCGCACCACCCCGGCCTATCAACTGCCCGACGCCCTGGGTGATCTGGCCTCGACCATCAGCGGTCTGAACACCGACCAGCTCTCCGACTCGCTGCGCGTGCTCTCGGAGACCTTCGCCGACACCCCACCGGAGTTGCGCGTCGCCATCGCCGGTGTGTCCCGGTTCTCCGAGACGCTCAACGAGCGTGATGCCGAACTGCGCAGCCTGCTGGGCAATGCCAACAAGGCCACCACCGTGCTCGCCGAGCGCAGTGCGCAGATCGTCACGTTGGTCCGCAGCAGCAACGCGTTGCTCGCCGAACTGCGCACCCAGACGGCCGCCCTGGATGCCATCTCGGGCAACATCTCGGCGCTGAGCCGCCAACTGCAGGGCTTCATCGCCGAGAACGACGAGACCATGAAGCCGGCGCTGGAAAAGCTCAACGGGGTGCTGACCATCCTGGACAACCGCAAGCAACGGTTGCAGCGCTCGCTGAAGCTGATCGGGGACTATGCGATGTCCCTCGGTGAATCCGTCTCGGGCGGACCGTTCTTCAAGTCCTATGTGGCCAACCTGCTGCCCGGCCAGTTCGTGCAGCCGTTCATCGACGCCGCATTCTCTGACCTGGGCCTCGACCCCAATGTCCTGCTGCCTTCGGAGCGCACCGACCCGCAGGTCGGCCAGCCGGGTACCCCGGCCATGCCGAACCCCTACCCGCGCACCGGACAGGGCGGTGAACCGCGCCTGACCCTGCCCGATGCCATCACCGGCAACCCGGGCGATCAGGGTTGTGGTCCACCGGGAATCCCGCTGCCCGGACCCACCGGGTGCTATCCGTACCGCGAGCCGCTGCCGGCACCGCCGCCCGGCGGCCCGCCACCGGGTCCGCCCGCGATCGCCCCGCCGGGCATCGCCTCCACCCCGACCCCGCCGGGGCCGGTGCTCGTCCCCGCACCCGGCGAGCCCGTCACGCACGGGTCCGGCGCACAACCGGGAGCAGGCCAGTGACGTCATCTTCGGCTCCGTCCCGGCACAACGCCGTGCGCATCACACTGGCCCTGGCCCTGGTCGCGATCCTCGGCGCCGGTGTCTACCTCGTGGTGCGCACCGCCGAGACGCTCCACCGCGTCAACGTGGTCGCCTACTTCGACAGCAGCAACGGCATCTTCGTCGGTGACGACGTGGTCATCCTCGGCGTACCGGTCGGCCGGATCGAGAAGATCGAGCCGGAACCGGAACGGGTCAAGATCTCGTTCTGGTACGACGGCAGCCACAAGGTGCCCGAGAACGTCAACGCGGCCATCCTGTCGCCGATGCTGGTGACCTCACGTGCCATTCAGCTGACCCCGACCTACTCCGAGGGGCCGGTCCTGCAGGACAATGCCGTCATCAGCCAGGACCGCACCGTGGTCCCCGTCGAATACGACGATGTCCGTGAGCAACTGCACCGCATCACCGAGACACTGCAGCCCACCGAACCCGGCGGCGTCAGCGAGCTGGGGGCGTTCATCAACACTGCGGCGGACAACCTGCGCGGTCAGGGCGCCGATATCCGCGCCACCCTGGTCAAGCTGTCCCAGGCGATCTCGGCGGTCGGCGATCACAGCACCGATGTGTTCGCCACGGTGAAGAACCTGTCGATCCTGGTCTCGGCGCTGCAGGACAGCACCGATGTGATGCGCTCGCTCAACCAGAACCTGGCTTCGGTGACCGGCACGCTGGCCGACAATCCCACCGAGGTGGGCAATGCGGTCCAGGATCTCTCCGAGACCGTCGGCCTGGTGCAGAATTTCGTGGCCGACAACCGTGAAACGCTGGGCACCACATCGGACAAGCTCGCCGGGGTGACCACGGCACTGAACGAGAGTCTCGGCGATCTCAAACAGTTCCTGCACGTCGCACCGACAAGCTTCCAGAACTACATCAACATCTACCAACCGGCTCAGGGCGCGGTGTCCAGCGTCCCGGTGATCAACAACTTCGCCAATCCGATCAGCTTCCTGTGCGGCGCGGTGCAGGCCGCCTCCCGACTCAACGCCGAGCAGTCCTCCAAGCTCTGCGTGCAGTACCTGGCGCCGATCGTGAAGAACCGGCAGTACAACTTCCTGCCGATCGGCCAGAACCTCGGTGTCACCGCCTCGGCACGGCCCAATGAGCTGACCTGGAGCGAGGATTGGCTGCGACCGGATTACATCCCGCCCGCCGGTCCGCCGCCACCGCCCGCGCCGGTGGATCCGAACAGTCCGGCGGCGCCGATGCCCGGCCCGCGGCTGGCCGCCGAACTCGCACAGCCGACCAACCCGGCCGCCGGGCTGCCCGGACTGATGGTGCCGACAGGACCCGGCTCATGAGGACCCGGCTTGTGAGGACCCGGCTTGTGAGGACACGGATACTCGGTTCGCTGCTGATCGTCGCGGCGGCCGCCACCGGGTGCCAGTGGAAGGGCCTGAATTCGGTGGCCCTACCCGGTGTGGAGGGACGCGGGCCGGGCTCGTACACCATCCAGGCCCAGATGCCCGATATCGACCACCTCTCCCCGAACTCACGGGTGCGGGTCGGGGATGTGACGGTCGGCAACGTGACCGGTATCGAACGACAGGGTTGGCACGCGCTGGTCACCATGAGCCTCAACGGTGACGTGGTGCTGCCCGCGAACGCGACCGCCACGCTCGGCCAGACCAGCCTGCTCGGATCACAGCACATCGAGCTCGCGGCCCCATCCGACGCACAGGGCCGCCTGCAGGCCGGCGCGGTGATCCCGCTGGCGTCCAGTGGTGCCTACCCGACCACCGAGCAGACGCTGGCGGCAATCTCGTTGCTGCTCAACGGCGGTGGGCTCGGCAATGTCCAGGACATCACCGCGGCGTTCAGTCAGGCGTTCACCGGCCGCGAGGCCGACCTGCGCAGCCTGATCGAACAGCTGGACCGATTCATCGCCTACAACAACGACCAGAAGGGCGATATCATCGCCGCCGCCGAGAGCCTGAACTCGCTGGTCGGTCAGGTCGCCGAGCAGAAGCCGGTGGTGGACAAGGCGTTGCAGACCCTGCCCCAGGCCGTCGAGGTGCTCAAGGATCAACGCGAGATCCTCGCCGAGGCGCTGGTGCAGCTCGGCAGGTTCAGCGCGCTGGCCGCCGACTCGACCAACCAGACCCGCGATGCGCTCGTCGCCGAGTTGAAAGCCCTTGGGCCCACGCTGGAATCGCTGGCCAATGCCGGTCCCGCCATGACCAGGGGACTGAGCTTCCTCACCACCTACCCGTTCCCCAAGGAAACGATCACCAACTGGATGCGCGGCGACTACGCCAACCTCACCCTGGTGGTCGACCTGACCCTGAGCCGGATGGACCAGGGCCTGTTCACCGGGACCCGGTGGGAGGGCGATCTCACCGAGCTGGAGATGCAATGGGGTCGCACGATCGGGCAGCTGCCCAGCCCGTACACCGCGGTGAATCCCCTTGTGGCGCCGTACCGATGGGATCAGGGGCGATGACATGGTGCTGACCAGGAGGATCCTGATTCAGGTGGCGGTCTTCATCGCCATCTCCATCGTCGCCATCGGCATCATGGCGTTCAGTTACATGCGGCTGCCCAACCTGTTGTTCGGCGCCGGCCACTACCGCGTCACCCTTGAGCTGCCCGAGACCGGCGGCCTCTACGAGCGCAGCAATGTCACCTACCGCGGTTCGCAGGTGGGCCGCGTCGAGAAGGTGGGCCTGACCGAGCGCGGCACCGTCGAGGCGGTGCTCTCCCTGGAGTCCGGCGTGGCCATCCCGGCGGACCTGGACGCCGCGGTGCACAGTCAGACGGCCGTCGGCGAACTGTTCGTCGAACTGCTGCCGCGCACCTCCGATGGGCCGGACCTGCGCGACGGGGATGTCATCCCGCTGGACCGCACCACGGTGCCGATGGACGTCAACACGCTGCTCGATGCCACCAACCGTGGGTTGCAGGCGATCCCCGGCGACAACCTGCGCACCGCCGTCGACGAGGCGTACCTGGCCGTCGGCGGGTTGGGACCGGACCTCAACCGCCTGGTGAAGGGTTCCACCGCGCTTGCCATCGACGCCCGCGCCAACCTGGACCCGCTGACCGCGCTGATCGATCAGTCCAAGCCCGTGCTGGACAGCCAGACCGACACCGCGGGCTCGATCAGGGCGTGGGCGTCCAACCTGGCGACCGTCACCGCCGAGCTGCGCGATCACGACGGCGCGGTGCGTTCGATCCTGCAGCAAGGACCGGGCGCGGCCGAGGAGGTGCGCGCGCTGCTCGACCGGTTGCAGCCGACACTGCCGATCGTGCTGGCCAACCTGGTCAACATCAACGAGGTGGCCATCGCCTACCAGCCCGCGCTGGAGCAGCTGCTGGTGCTGTTGCCGCAGGGCACCGCGACCACCCAGGCCACCGGTACGGCCAACCGCAACACCAAGCAGGACTACAAGGGCGCGTACCTGAACTTCAACCTGAACCTGAACCTGCCGCCGGCGTGCACCACCGGCTTCCTGCCTGCTCAGCAGCAACGGGTCGCGGCACTGGAGGACTATCCCGACCGACCGGCCGGCGATCTCTACTGCCGCATCCCGCAGGATTCGCCGAACAACGTTCGTGGTGCCCGCAACCTGCCGTGTATCACCGTCCCGGGCAAGCGGGCGCCCACGGTGGCCATGTGCGAGAGTGACGAGACCTACGTCCCGCTCAACGACGGCAACAACTGGAAGGGTGACCCCAACGCCACCCTGTCCGGTCAGGCCGTTCCCCAATTGCGTCCGGGCCAGCAACCGGCGGAGACGGTGCCGGCCCCGGCACCGGAACCGCCCGCCGTCGCGGCCGCCGAATATGATCCGGCGAGCGGCACGTACGTTGGACCGGACGGCAAGGTGTACACCCAGTCCAATCTGGGCAGCACCGCGAATGAGGAGCAAACATGGCAGACGATGCTGCTACCCCCACCGGGGCGGTGAGCGAGTCCGCAGCAGAGACCGCAGCGAAAGCCGAGGACACCGAGTCGGCAGAGGGTGTCCAGGAGGCTGCGGTATCGGAGGATCCGGAGGGCTCGCAGGATCCCGAGGGTGCTGAAGACTTCGACGCGGCGGAGAAGGCCGCGACGGCCGACAGCGGATCACACCTGCGGTTGGCGACCGTCCTCGGACTCGTCGTGGTGCTCGCCCTTGCCGGTCTGGTCGGCTGGCTGGGATTCCGGACCTACGAGTCCCAGAAGCTGGAAGCCAAGCGTGAGCTGTTCCTGCAGGTCGGCAGGCAGGGTGCGATCAACCTGACCACCATCGACTGGGAACATGCCGAGGGCGATGTCCAGCGCATTCTCGATTCGGCGACCGGATCTTTCTACGATGATTTCGAACAGCGTGCCGCGCCGTTCGTCGACGTGGTCAAGCAGGCACAGTCGAAATCGGTGGGTTCGGTCACCGAGGCCGGACTCGAGTCCGACACCGACACGGAGGCCCGTGTGCTGGTCGCGGTGACCGTGCAGACCTCCAATGCCGGTGCCGCCGAACAACAACCCCGACTGTGGCGGATGCGTGTCACCGTGCAGGACGTCGGCGATGATCAGGTGAAGGTGTCCAACGTGGAGTTCGTGCCGTGACCGAGAACAAGCCCGAATCCGACACTCCGGACGTGGAGTCCACCGCGGTCGAGCTCGACGAGACCGTCGCGTCGACCGACAGCCCGGAGAGCCCGGAGAGCCCGGAGAGCCCCGAGAGCCCGGAGAGCACCGAAGCCGCTGACGAATCCACCGGCGTATCCGCCGCCCAGGGGACCCGGTGGGGACGCGTACTCGCCTACGGCATCCTGCCCGGTCTGGCGCTCATCCTCGGCTTGGTCGCCGGATTCCTGAAGTGGCAGGACAACTCGGTACGCGACGGTGATCTCGCCCGCATCGAATCGGTCCAGGTGGCCAAGGACAGCACCGTGGCGCTGCTGTCGTATCAGCCCGACACCGTCGAGCAGCAACTGACCGATGCCCGCTCCCTGTTGACCGGAGATTTCGCCAACGCCTACACCGACCTGACCACCGATGTGGTCATTCCCGGTGCCAAGGAGAAGCAGATCTCGGCGGTGGCGACGGTTCCCGCGGCCGCCTCGGTGTCCGCGGATCCGAACAAGGCGGTGGTGATCGTCTTCGTCAATCAGACCGTCGTGGTCGGCGGTGACGCCCCGACCGATACCGCCTCCAGCGTGCGGGTGACCATGGAGAAGCACGGCGACCGCTGGCTCATCTCCGGCTTCGATCCGGTCTAGCGCGTGACGGCGGGGCCCCTGGACATCGTCACCGACGATGTCACGCTGCGCGCGCTTACCTGGGGTGACTGGACCGACGCGGCGGCGCCGGTGGCGGTCTGTCTGCACGGTTTCCCCGATACCGCCCACGGCTGGCGCGAGGTGGCGCCGCGGCTGGCCGATGCGGGCTGGCGGGTGGTGGCCCCGTTCATGCGCGGCTACGCACCGTCCTCGCTCTCGGCGCTGGACAGTTATCACGTCGGCGCGTTGATGGATGACGCGCTGCGGGTACTCGACGCCGCCGGACCGACCGGTCGCGATGTCATCATCGGGCACGACTGGGGTGCGATGGCGGCCACCGGGTTGGCGGCCATGCCGGACGGTCCGTTCGTGAAGGCTGCCATCATGTCGGTACCGCCCTCGGCGGCATTCCGCTCGCGCACCGGTCTTGCCGATGCCGGCCGGCTCATGGCACGCCTGCCCCGGCAGCTGCGCCGCAGCTGGTACATCCTGTTCTTCCAATTGCCGTGGCTGCCCGAGCGGGTCGCCGAGCGGGTGGTCCCGCGACTGTGGCGCGACTGGTCTCCGGGATATGACGGTGCCGAGGATGTCGGCCAGGTTCTGCGCGCCATCGGTGCGCCGGCGAACTGGCGGGCGGCGCTGGGCTACTACCGGGCGATGGTGCGCAACTCGCGGCCGCCGGTCCGCTACGCCGAATTGCAGCGGCACTGGTTGCAGGCGCCGCTGTTGCCGACGTTGTATCTGCACGGCAGCGATGACGGTTGTGCCTCAGCCGATTACACCGAGTGGGTACGTCGGGTGCTGCCACCGGGAAGCTCCGCGCAGGTCGTCGGCGGCGGCGGGCATTTCCTGCAGCTCGATCAGTCCGAGGCCACCGCGCACCACATCCTGGAGTTCATCGGAAGTGGCCACCGATAGGTTGACCGCGGTCGACGCCCAGATGTTCTGGCTGTCGGCCAAGATTCCCAACGACACCTTCCTGCTCTATGCCTTCGACGGTGTGCCCGACGATCTCGACGCGGCCATCGCCGAGCTGATCGTCGCTGCGCGTACCTCGGTCGATCTCACGCGCCGTGTGCACGACGAGTCCCGGTTGCATTACCCGGAGTGGGTGCCCGCCGCGGTGGGGCGGGAGTGCATCGCCACCCACCCGGCCGGCGGC
Source organism: Arthrobacter sp. SLBN-53 (assembly GCF_006715585.1). Classification (NCBI taxonomy): domain Bacteria; kingdom Bacillati; phylum Actinomycetota; class Actinomycetes; order Micrococcales; family Micrococcaceae; genus Arthrobacter; species Arthrobacter sp. SLBN-53. Next base: position 1,545,552 of record NZ_VFNN01000001.1, on the reverse strand, counting down.
TGGGCCGACTGCCTGTCGGCCGTGGTGGCGCTGGTCGACGGTCAACTCGATGCGCGGGTGATGCCTTGGCGGATCCACCTTTTCGTCGGTGTCGTCGGCGTTCCCGGTATCGCCGGGCCGGCAACCGTTGCGGTACTGCAGATCACCCATGCCCTCGGCGGGGGCGGGCGGACCTGTGCTCCGGCCGCGGTGATGTTCGGCAGGCGCGCCGTCGTGGAGCCGATCCGACCCAGGTACGGTCATCCGGCGCTGTTGGTGTGGCGCAGCATCGAGGCGGCAAGGGCGCACCGGGAGTTGTTGCGCGACAGCGAGATGGGCCGCGTGCCTGCTCCGGCTGCGACGCGACCGCCGTTGCGCACCAACGCCAGTCCGACAGGCCTGCGCAGCATGCGCGCGCTGGTGTTCGATCGCGCAAAGCTGGCAGGGTCGACGGTGACGGTCGCCGCGTTGTCGGCCATCTCGGCGGCGCTGGCCGCGCACTTGTCCGCACTGGGGGAGGACACGTCCACGTTGGGGGCGGAGGTCACGATGGCCAAACCGGGCCCGCGCCGGGCCTATAACCATTTCGGCACCGTCGGCGTCGGCCTGCATCCGGATCTGGTTGTGCCCCAACGCCGAGCGGCGATTGCCGGTGAACTCGCCGACCGCCGCGCCCGCGCCGCGCATCCGGCGATGCGTGCCTCCGATCGCGCCTTCGCGGCCACCCCGGCGCCCCTGCTGCGGTGGGGTGTGAGCCAGTTCGATCCGTCGGTGCGCCCGGCTGCGGTGACCGGGAACACCGTCGTCTCCAGTGTCAACTGTGGCCCGGCGGATTTCGCCTTCGGGGGGAGGCCGGTGCGGATGGCGGCGGCGTTCCCCGGGTTGTCGCCCATGGTCGGATTGACCCACTGTGTGACCGGCGTCGGTGACACCATCGCGGTCAGTGTGTTCGCCGCCGAGTCGGCGGTCGGCGACGTCGACGAGTACTTGGAGCGGTTGGGCTCCGCATTCTCCTAGATTTGTGGAGACGCACCCGCGCTGATGACGGCTGCGGCTCCTCAGATCACCGCGGTGGCGGTGAGCTCGATCAGCTGTGCGGGGTGGATGAACCCGGCCGCACCGATCCAGGTGCTGGTGGGCCGGTGTTCCCCGACCCAATCCCGCAGAATGGGAAGACATCCCGACAGCGCGGTCAGGTCACGGGCATAGATGGTCCAGGCGACCAGGCGGGTCCGGTCGGTGCCCGCGGCGACGAGCGAGCGATCGAGCACGTCGAGCACGAAACGGAGTTGCTCGGCGAGATCCGGACCGACCACGTCGAATTCGGGTGTCAGCGGTGCGATACCGGACACGTAGACCGTGCCACCGGCGATGACGGTCTGCGAGATGCCGAGTTCGGCAAACGACTGGGGACTCAGATAGCCGATCTCCGGTGCCGACCTGACGATATCGGTCATCGCGCGCCCGGCGATATGCTGCGCCCGGTCGCATACACCAGTGTTCTGAGCGGACAGCTCGGATACTGGAATTGCGGCTCCATTCTCATCGGCCCGCTCGCGGATTCATGCGTCCGAACACTACGCGTTTCACCGTTCATACAGCATCGATCACCGGCTTAGATTTCGCCGCGGTCCGCAATGTGGACGCCGGGATGGGCAGCGACCTGACAGATGGCCTAGATTCCGTCAGGTGGCTGAAGCTCCTCACGATGTTGCGCTGTTGGTCCTGCGGGTCGTCCTCGGCCTGACCATGGCCGCCCACGGGTACAACAAGTTCTTCGGCGGCGGCCGGATCCCTGGTACGGCCGGCTGGTTCGACAGCATCGGCATGAAGCCGGGCCTGTTCCATGCCCGGGTTGCCGCCAGTACCGAGATCGCCGCAGGCCTCGGCTTGGCGCTGGGCCTGCTGACCCCCGTCCCGGCCGCGGGGTTCGTCGCGCTGATGCTCGTCGCCGCCTGGACCGTGCACCGTCACAACGGCTTCTTCATCGTCAAGGAGGGTTGGGAGTACAACCTGGTGCTCGCGGTCGCCGCGGTGGCCATCGCCGGTACCGGACCCGGCCGCTACAGCCTCGATCACCTGCTGTTCCCGGATGTCGGTTGGCTGTCGGGGTGGGGTGGGCTGGCCATCGCGGCCGGACTCGGGTTGGCCGGCGGTATCGGGCAGTTGGTCCTCTTCTTCCGACCCCCGAGCACCACCTCTCGGTGATTTCGGTGAGGATACGGGCGGTGACCGCCCGTATCCTCACCGAAATCACGAGGGGAGTCAGCGCAGCAGCCGCAACCACTGCCGCGCCAGCCCGACGGTGATCCGCTGACCCCAGGACAGGCTAAGCGCGTCGGACTCCACCCCGTCGCCGAACGCGACCAACCGATCGGACTCGACGCGCAGACTCATTGCCGCACACGCCAACTCGCCCTCGACCAGTGCCGTCCCCGTCGTCGGTGAGGGCCAGGCCTCGCGGACGAACCACGCCAGCCGCGCTTCTTCGGGATCGGGCAGCCGGACACTGCGCGCCTGCTGCTGCCAGATCGAACGGCACCACCCGGTGGAGCCCGTGCCGGTCGAGACGATCACTCCCGAGGACGCCTGCTGCTCGACCCGGCCGTCGGGCAGCCCCAGGGTGTAGCGGGCCGTCTGGTGGCCGGCGTGCCCGACGAAGATCTCGTTGAGCGCGGTCAACTGCTGACCGTCGTCGGTCCTGGCGGCAACCATGGCCCGGAACTCGGCGTCGGCGTCGGGGTGCACAGCCGCCCGCACCAGCCCGGCCACCGCCGCGGGCGGGTGGCCCACCAACACACCCGCGTTGCGGTCGGGTTCGGGGTTGATGCCGATAACGGGTTGTCCGAGCAGGTATTTCGCGACATTTGCCACCAGTCCGTCCTGCCCGACGACGATCACGACGTCCTCGGGCTCGAACAGGAACCGAGACAGGTCCGCGCGCTCGACCCGGCCCCGTCGCCAATCCGCGGGTATCGCGGCGCCGACCGTGGTCAAGGCCTCCTGAACCAGGCGGTGCCGCTGCTCCAGCTCGGCGATGTCCTGTCCGCGGCTGCTCAGGAAGTAGGCCGCCTGACCGTGCGTGCCGTGCCGGGCCAGCGCGTCATCCAGTTCGGTGCGGCGGTGCACGATGACCGCCCGCGGTGGCAATGTCATGGCTCGACTCCTGCTCGTTCCGGTCCTCGCTCGTGCCTCGCTGCGATCCTCGCTCGCTTGCGTCTCGCGGGTGTCATGGCTCGACTCCTGCTCGTTCCGGTCCTCGCTCGTGCCTCGCTGCGATCCTCGCTCGCTTGCGTCTCGCGGTGCTCATGACGTCGCCCCCAGCCGCGCCAGCACCGGCGCCAGCAGATCCGGTGTCAACACCAGGTGTTCCACCTTCGGCAGGTTCGCCGCCAACTCCTTGACCGCCAATCCGATCAACGTTGCCTCGTCCAGGTCGCGGTAGGCCGCCAGCCGGGCGGCCTCGGCATCGGCTTCGGCTGCGCCGACCAACCGTGCGGCCTGTGCCTGTGCTTCGGCCAGTGCGACCTCGCGTCGCGCCTTGGCCTCGGTGGCGATGGCATCGGCCGCCCAGGATTCCTGGGTCTTGAGCCGGTCGTTGGCGCCGTTCTGGGCCACCAACTCCTCTTCGCGACGGGCGAGTTCGATCTTGGTCTGCAACTCGTTCTCACCGATGGCGCGCTCGCGTTCCACGGCCAGCGCGCGGCGCTCGAAGGTTGCCTTGTCGGCATCCTGTTGCACCTTCTCACGCGTCGGCGTCTGCAGTGCACGTTCGACCTCCGGTTCTGGCCGGATGGCCACCACCCGCACGCCGATCACGGCGATGCCGGTTTCGGCCAGGCGCAGATCGGCGGTCAACCCGCCGCTCATCCGCTCCCGGACCGCGGTGATCCCGTCTACCAGTGCATCGGTCAGCGCCGTGCGCGCCAACAGGTCCAGCGCGTGCTGCTGTGCCGATTCGGTCAACAGGCCGGCCACCTGCTCCAGCGGCGCCGCCCGCCACGCTCCGGTGTCGACGTCGATGGCGAAAGCGATACGGGCGGCCGCCAATGCGGGATCGACGATGCGGTAGGTGACCGTCGCCTGCACGGTGACGTCCTGGAAATCGGCGGTGCGGGCGTGGAAGAACAACGGCAGTTCGCGGTCGTCGAGCGGAATCTCCGACAGCGCCGCGGTGAGCGGACGGAACCAGAACGCCAGTCCGGCCCCGTCGTGGCTGACCTTCCCGGACCGCAGTGCGCGGATGTGCGCGGTCGGTGCCACCCGCAGGTGACGGATCAGTGGGTATCGGGTGATTACGGCCATCGGGCCACCTCCTGGTTGATTATCGTCATTTCGACGATAAGCCTGGGCGTGGCTTTTCGTCAAGATGACGATTACGCTGCGGGGGTGTCCTACGACTCGGGTGACCATCCGCCGGTCGCCGTCGCCGTCGATCTGGTGACGCTGACCATCCGGTCCGACGCGTTGTGCGCGCTGATGGTGCGCCGCGGCGTGGAGCCGTTCCGTGACCGCTGGGCGTTACCCGGCGGATTCGTGCGCCCCGACGAGGATCTCGATGCCGCCGCCGGACGCGAGTTGGCCGAGGAAACCGGCCTGACGACCGACCGGCTGCACCTCGAGCAGCTCGCTAGTTACGGTGCACCGCAACGTGACCCGCGGATGCGGGTGGTTTCCGTCGCCTACCTCGGGTTGGCGCCCGATCTTCCGCTGCCCGTCCCCGGCGGCGATGCCGACGGCGCGCAATGGCTGCCGGTGGCCGCCCTCGCCGGCCTGGCGTTCGACCATGACCGGATCCTGGCCGACGGAGTCGAACGCGCAAGGGCCAAACTGGAATACACCCCGCTGGCCACCACGTTCTGCCCGGCCGAATTCACCGTGGCAGAACTGCGTCGTGTGTATGAGATCGTTTGGGGGACAACCCTGGACAGTCGCAACTTTCATCGAAAGGTGACCGGGGCCGACGGATTCCTGGTGTCGACGGGCCGCACCACCGGACGCGATGGCGGTAGGCCTGCCCAGCTGTACCGGCGGGGAGACCTGCAGCTGTTGCACCCGCCGATGATGCGTGCCGGATGAGATCGCCGAAGTGCTGGCGGTCGCACTAGAACACGTTCTAATCTGACCGGCATGGGATTCCTGAAGCAGAACACTCCGGTGATCGACTTCGAGGAGTGGAGCAAGGGCACCCGCGCCGAACGGATCGTCCCGATGGCGCGGCACTGGGCCGAGGTCGGCTTCGGCACACCGGTGGCCCTGCACCTCTTCTACGTCGTGAAGATCCTCGCCTACATCCTGGTGGCCTGGGTGTTGGTGTTGTCCACCACCGATGGCCTCGGCGGGTTCACCGACGTCACGTCCTGGTACGCCGAGCCGATCCTGTACCAGAAGGTCGTCTTCTACACGATGCTCTTCGAGGTCGTCGGCTTCGGCTGCGGATTCGGGCCGCTGAACAATCGCTTCTTCCCGCCGATGGGATCGATCCTGTACTGGTTGCGGCCCGGCACCATTCGCCTGCCACCGTGGCCCAACCGGATCCCGCTGACCAGAGGAGACGGCCGCACCGTGCTGGACGTGGTGCTCTACGCGGCGCTGCTGGTGATGCTCGTCGTCGCCCTCTTTTCGCAAGGCACCGGACCCATCCCGGAACTGGGCACCGACGTCGGGGTGCTGCCGGTCTGGCAGACCGCGACGATCCTCGCACTGCTGGCGCTGGCCGGGCTGCGCGACAAGGTGATCTTCCTGGCCGCCCGCGGCGAGGTGTACGGATCGCTGGCGTTCTGCTTCCTGTTCAGCGGCGCCGACATCATCATCGCCGCGAAGCTGGTGTGCCTGGTCATCTGGTTGGGCGCGGCCACATCGAAGCTCAACAAGCACTTCCCGTTCGTCATCTCCACCATGATGAGCAACAACCCGATCTTCCGGTCGCCGGCGATCAAACGAAAGTTCTTCGAGCACTTCCCCGACGACCTGCGGCCCGGCTGGCGATCCCGATTCATCGGACACTTCTCGACCGCCGTCGAGGGGCTGGTGCCGTTGGTGCTGTTCTTCAGTCACGGGGGTGTGGCCGGTGCGGTCGCCGCGGCGATCATGCTCATCTTCCATTTCGGCATCCTGAGCTCCATCCCGATGGGTGTGCCACTGGAGTGGAACGTCTTCATGATGTTCAGCGTGCTGACGCTGTTCATCGGCCAGGCGCCGATCGGGTTCGGCGACCTGAACAGCCCGTGGCCGCTGGTGCTCTTCGCTGTCGTTGCCGGCACCGTCGTGCTGGGAAATCTGTTCCCGCGCAAGGTGTCCTTCCTGCCCGGCATGCGCTACTACGCCGGGAACTGGGACACCTCGCTGTGGTGCATCAAACCCTCGGCCGATGCGAAGATCGCCGCGGGTATCGTCGCGATCGCGAGCATGCCCGCCGCCCAGCTGGAGAAGTTCTATGGCAGCAAGGAGGCCGCGCAGATCCCGATGTACATGGGGTATGCGTTCCGCTCGTTCAACACCCATGGTCGTGCCCTGTTCACCCTGGCCCACCGGGCGATGGCCGGGCACAACGAGGACGATTACACGCTGACCGACGGCGAGCGGATCGTGTCCACCGCCATCGGTTGGAACTTCGGCGACGGCCACATGAGCAACGAACAGTTGGTGGCTGCCCTGCAGTCACGCTGCCACTTCGAGCCCGGCGAGGTGCGCATCGTGATGCTCGACGCGCAACCCATCCACCGCCAAACCCAGCAGTACCGGCTGGTCGACGCCGCGACCGGAGAGTTCGAGCGCGGCCACGTCAAGGTCGCCGATATGGTGACCCGCCAGCCGTGGGACGACACGGTGCCGGTGCACGACGTGGTCAGCTCATCGACCCTGCGTCAGGGGCGGGAGAGTGCGGGTGGCTGAGGCCCTGACGACAGAGTCAACGGGAAGAACTCAGCCCATGACATCGGGGTGATCCGCGAGCTCCTCAGCCCATGACATCGGGGTGATCCGCGAGCTCCTCAGCCCATGACATCGCGGACCTTGACGGTCTCCATGCCCTTGAGCAGTAGTTCCCGGGCGGTGTCGAGATGCTTACGCCAGTGCGCCTCGGCGGCCCCGCCGTCACCCGAGCGCATCAACGTCATCAACCGCTTGTAGGACCGCATCAGCATCTCGAAGTCCGACTTGGACAGCGGTCGGTTCTCCTTCATGGCGAAGGCGGTGTGCCGCACCGTGATCTCGTGCAGCATCCCGGCCATGATCGTCAGCGTCGCGTTGCCCGACAGCTCCACCATGCGCTGGTGGAAGTCGCCCGTCGTCTCGGCCATGCGGCCCGTCTCGCGCCCGGACGGGACATACTCGGCGATCATCGTGTCGAGTTCGTCGTAGGCCGCCGTGTTGCCCGACTCGGTGAGCAGGCGCACCGCCATCGGCTCGATACCGGCGCGAGCGGTCATCACATCGGCGATGGTGGCCCCGGAGAGCTCCAGGAGAAGACCCACCGGGCGGGCGACGATCTCGGGGCCGGGTACCCGCACCCGGGCGCCGGTGCGTGAACCGCGGCGCACCTCGACGAGCCGCTCGGACTCCAGCACCCGCACGGCCTCTCGCAACGTGGGGCGGCTGACCCCGAAATGCGCCATCAGTTCGGCCTCGTTGGGCAGGAAGTCGCCCTCCTTGAGCTGGCCGTCGACCACCATGCGCCGCAGGGTGCCCGCGACCAGCTCGGCGGTCTTCGGGCTCCGGATGGGCGCACCGGCCACCGAGGGGACGGCATCGCGGCCGATCATCGGCGAAAGCGGGGTGCTGCCTGCCACGGTGGGCTCCTCTGGGCTAACGTGCGTCTAGGTGTTCAACTCAGTAAACCATGTCGGGGCACGCGCGGCCGGTATCCGAGTTCACCGGTCGTCTACCAACCAGTAGGTTGACCTAGTAAACCTTCTGCTCTACCTTCACCTATATATAGCGCCTACAACCTTCGAAGGAGAAGTTCATGGCTGAAGCGGTCATTGTCGAAGCGGTGCGGTCACCAGTCGGGAAGCGCAACGGCGCCCTGTCCGGTGTGCACGCCGCCGATCTGTCGGCACAGGTGCTCAACGGCCTGGTCGAACGCGCCGGTGTCGACCCCGCCCTGGTCGACGATGTCATCTGGGGCTGCGTCATGCAGGCCGGCGAGCAGGCCCTCGACATCGCGCGTACCGCGGTGCTTTCCGCGGGCTGGCCCGAGACCGTCCCCGGCGTGACCGTGGATCGCCAGTGCGGTTCCAGCCAGCAGTCGCTGCACTTCGCCGTCGCCGGTGTGATCGCCGGACATTACGACGTCGTGGTCGCCGGTGGCGTCGAGTCGATGTCGCGCACGCCGATGGGTTCCTCGCTGGCCAACGGCGGGCATCCCTACCCCGATGCTTTCCGGGCGCGCTACGAGCAGACCCCCAACCAGGGTGTCGGCGCCGAGATGATCGCCGACCAGTGGGGCTTCTCGCGCACCCAGCTCGATGAGTTCTCCCTGCGCTCGCATGAGAAGGCCGCTGCCGCACAGGATTCCGGCGCATTCAAGGACCAGATCGTGGGCATCAAGACCAAGGACGCCGACGGCAACGACACGGTCGTGCTCGAAGACGGCGGCATCCGCCGCGGCGGCACGGTCGAGTCGATGGCCAAGATCAAACCGGCCTTCCGCGAGGACGGCGTGATCCACGCCGGTAACTCCAGCCAGATCTCCGACGGATCGGCCGCACTGCTGGTCATGTCGGCAGAGAAGGCCAAGGACCTCGGTCTCAAGCCGCTGGCCAAGGTGCACACCGCGGTGCTGGCCGGCGCCGACCCGGTCATCATGCTGACCGCGCCCATCCCGGCCACCCAGAAGGCGCTGGCCAAGTCGGGTCTGAGCGTCGATCAGATCGGTGCGTTCGAGGTCAATGAGGCGTTCGCCCCGGTGCCCATGGCGTGGCTGAAGGATATCGGCGCCGACGAGAACAAACTCAACCCCAATGGCGGCGCCATCGCGCTGGGCCACCCGCTCGGCGGCTCCGGCGCGCGCATCCTGACCACCCTGCTCTATCACATGCGGGACAACAACATTCAGTACGGACTGCAGACCATGTGCGAGGGTGGCGGCCAGGCCAACGCGACCATCCTGGAGCTGTTGTGAGCAACGATCAGCCCGGGGCGCTCACCGAGAAGCGCGGGAATGTCCTGATCATCACGATCAACCGGCCCGACGCCCGCAATGCGGTCAACGCGTCGGTGTCGACCGCCGTCGGCGATGCCCTGCAGGCAGCCCAGGACGACCCGGACGTGCGGGTCATCGTGCTGACCGGCTCAGGGGACAAGTCCTTCTGTGCCGGAGCGGATCTCAAGGCGATCTCACGCGGGGAGAACCTGTTCCACCCGGAGCATCCGGAGTGGGGCTTCGCCGGGTACGTGCGGCACTTCGTCGACAAGCCGACGATCGCCGCGGTCAACGGCACCGCCCTCGGTGGCGGCACCGAGCTGGCCCTGGCCAGTGATCTGGTGGTTGCCGAGGAGCGCGCGAAATTCGGTCTGCCCGAAGTGAAGCGCGGTCTGATCGCCGGCGCGGGCGGGGTGTTCCGCATCGTGGCGCAACTGCCGCAGAAGCTGGCACTTGAGCTGGTGTTCACCGGAGAACCGCTGTCGTCGGCCGACGCGCTCAAATGGGGTCTGATCAACAAGGTCGTGCCCGACGGCACCGTCGTCGACGCGGCACTGGAACTGGCCGAACGCATCGCGGTCAACGCGCCGTTGGCGGTTCGGGCCAGCAAGCGGGTGTCCTACGGGGCCGTCGACGGCGTCGTCGCCGCCGACGAACCGTTCTGGAAGCAGACGTTCGGCGAGTTCGCGACGCTGCTCAAGACCGAGGACGCCATGGAGGGACCGTTGGCATTCGCGCAGAAGCGCGAGCCCGTCTGGAAGGCGAAGTAAGCAGTGAAGAGACTGGTTTTCGAAACCGAACACGAGCAGCTCCGGGAGACCGCCAAGCAGTTCCTGGAGAAGGAGTGTCTGCCCAACGTGGAGAAGTGGGAGGCCAATCGTCTGGTCGACCGCGAAGCCTATGTGGCGGCAGGCAATTACGGCCTCATCGGGTTCAACATGCCCGAGGAGTACGGCGGCGGCGGAGTCGACGATTTCCGCTTCAACGCGGTGATCGTCGAGGAGTTCGCCAAGTTCGGACTGGCGTGCCCCGGCATCAGCCTGCAGAACGACATCGTCGGCCCGTACTTCAAGAACCTGGCCACCAAGGAGCAGCTGGACCGTTGGATGCCCGGCTTCGCCAGCGGTGAGCTGATCGGCGCCATCGCCATGAGCGAGCCCGGCGCGGGAAGCGATCTCGCCGGTATCCGCACCACCGCGGTGCGCGATGGCGACGACTGGATCGTCAACGGCTCCAAGACCTTCATCTCCGCCGGTATCAACTCCGACCTGGTCGTGGTGGTGGCGCGCACCGATCCCGAAGCCGGCCACAAGGGCTTCTCGCTGCTGGTCGTCGAGCGGGACATGGAGGGCTTCACCCGCGGTCGCAAGCTGGACAAGATGGGCCAGCATGCCGCCGACACCTCCGAGCTGAACTTCGAGGACGTCCGCGTCCCCGCGGCCAACCTGCTCGGCAAGGAGGGCAGGGGCTTCTACCACCTGATGGAGAATCTGCCGTCCGAGCGGCTGTCGATCGCCATCGCCGGTGTCGCCGGAGCGCGCGCCACCTTCGACGAGACGCTGCAGTACGTCAAGGACCGCAAGGCCTTCGGACAGCCGATCGGCAGCTTCCAGAACAGCCGTTTCGTGATGGCCGAGCTGGAGACCGAACTCGACATCGCCGAGCAGTACGTGGATCGCTGCCTGCAGGCCGTCGTCGACGGTGAGCTGACCGCGGTCGAGGCCGCCAAGGCCAAGTGGTGGTGCACCGAGCTGGGCAAGAAGGTCGTCGACCAGTGCCTGCAGCTGCACGGTGGCTACGGATACATGAACGAGTACCGGGTGGCCAAGGACTATGTCGATGTGCGGATCCAGACGATCTACGGCGGCACCACCGAGATCATGAAGGAGATCATCGGCCGAGACCTGGGTCTGTAAAGAGCCGAAACAACGAGAGCGGCGCCCGACTCCCTGGGGGAGCGGGCGCCGTTTTCGTGTCTACGACCACCTGGTTTCAGCGGGCGGATCGTCCGAGCCCGTGAGACCGAGCGCACGCAGAAACGGCGCCCGACTCGTGGGAGTGGGCGCCGTTTCGACGGAAAGTGGAAGACCTATCCGGCTGCGGTTTCGGTGACGGTGACGGTCGCCGGGGTCTCGGCGGCACCGGAGGTCGGCGTCGCCGACGTGGTGGTCTCGGCTGCCGAGGTGCTCGTCGTGGCGGACGTGCTGCTCGAGGTGGTCGTCGGCGTGACGCTCGCCGGCGCGGTGTTCGGATCCAGCACGGTGTCGATGATGTAGACCCGCATGTGGTCGGCGCCGATCCCGCCGCAGGTGACCTTGGCCTGCTCGTTGACGGTCAGGTTGTTCTCATCGCCCTTGACGGTCACCGGCTTGCCCTGCTGGGTGTAGATGATGCCCTTGATGTCGTTGGGGGTCAGGATGCCCAGCGCCATGTGGTAGTAGACGGTGGCGGTCGCGGCGACCGGGTCGGTCTTGAGCGTTTCGAGCTGCTCGGGCGTGAGCTTGGCGAAGGCCTCATTGCTGGGCGCGAACACGATGTAGGGGCCGTTGTCGAGCACTGAGGCCACGTTCACGGCCGGGTTCAACTGCCCGGACACCAGCTCGCTGAAGGTCGAGATCTCCGGGATGCTGGCCAGCGCGGCCGAGGACTGCGCCTTGGACAGCACGGCCAGCGATCCGGGCCCGGACGCCACGGACTTGATGGCCTCGCAGCCCGGTCCCTTGGGCTCCGGGATCACCATGTTCGGGGTCGTGGGTTCTTCGGCCTGGGCCGTGACCGCGGTTCCCGCGAAGACGATGGCCGCCGATGCGACGGCGACGCCGAAGAGCTTTCCGGTGCGAGCGTGCACGTGTTTTCCTCCGCTCAAGACAGGGTGTCTGTGTCCCTGGGTTGGTCGGCGCGCAGCAGCGGAAACTCTGAGATCTCCAGCGTTGCCCACCGTCAGCTAACTGATGTTGACGAGCCATGGCGTCCCCGCAGCGCCGGTTGAATCGTATGCGGCGGCCCCGGTGAGGCCAAATGCAGAGCCGTCAGCGTGCCGGGCGGCGCACCGCCGCGCACAGCAGTGCCGCGATCAGACACAGCCCGGCGGCCAGGTAAAACGCCAGGTCATACTGGCCCTGGAGATCACGGATCCAGCCGGCACCGGCCGCGGCGGCGGCGGCCCCGAGCTGATGCGCGGCGAACACCCAGCCGAACACGATCGGCGCGCGGGAGCCGAAGAATTCCCGGCACAGCACGATCGTCGGCGGCACGGTCGCCACCCAGTCCAACCCGTAGAAGATGACGAAAACCCATGTGCTCGGCTCGGCGTGCGGTGACAGCAGCGACGGCAGCAGCACCAGCGACAGGCCCCGCCCCGCGTAATAGACACACAACAGCACGCGCGGGTCGACGCGGTCGGTCAGCCACCCCGAGAAGATGGTCCCGACCACGTCGAGCACGCCGATGGTCGCCAGCAATCCCGCGGCAAGGGTCGTCGGCATCCCATGGTCGTGGGCGGCCGGGATGAAGTGTGTGCCGATCAGTCCGTTGGTGGTCATCCCGCAGATGGCGAAGCTGCCTGCCAGTAGCCAGAACGCCCGCGAACGCAGGCCGATGCGCAAGCCCTCGAACGCGGCGCCGAACGATCCGCCTGCTACCGGCGCGGGCTCGTCGGAGGTCGCGCCGTAGGCGGTCAGCCCGACGTCCTGCGGCCGGTTGCGCATGAACACCGCCACCAACGGGACCACCGCCAACGCCGCTCCCGCGACGATCAGTGCCGCCCAACGCCAGCCGTGCGTCGTGGTCACCTGGGCCACCACCGGCAGGAAGATCAGCTGCCCGGTGGCGCTTGCGGCGGTCAGCACCCCGGTGACCAGGCCGCGGCGGGCCTCGAACCACCGGGTGGCCACGGTGGCCACGAAGCCCATGGAGATGGCGCCGGTGCCGATTCCGACCAGTACGCCCCACAGCAGCACCAGTTGCCAGCCGGTGGTCATCACGACGCTCAGCGCCGATCCGGCCGCGATCAGGGCCAGCGCGCCCGCCAGCACCGGGCGGACCCCGAGACGGTCCATCAGCGCGGCGGCGAACGGCGCGGTGACGCCGAACAGCGTCATGTTGACCGACATCGCCAGCCCGATGGTGCCGTGGCTCCAGCCGAACTCCTCGTGCAGCGGCACCATGAACACCCCGGGGACCGACCGGAACGCCGCGGCGCCCAGCAGCGCGACGAAGCTGACGCCGGCGATCACCCAGGCCCAGTGCACCCGGCCAGGGGCACGCAGAACTGTCATGGCATGACTGTCACCGACGGGAGTGCCGTCCACCAGTGGCATAAATGACAGCACCCGTCAAAAACGTGCCAAACTGGATCGCATGCACCGCGTCGCCGTATTGCTGTTGCCGCCGGTGGTGGGCTTCGACGCCACCATCGCCCCGACGCTGTTCGGCAGCGCCGCCGGCACCACCGGCGATCCGCTGTACGAGGTGATCACCTGCGCCGTCGAGCCGGGTCCGGTGCCCTCGACCAACGGGTTCGCCCTGCTGCCGACGGCCGGACCCGACGCGCTGGCCGAGGCCGACACCGTCGTGGTTCCCGGAACCCGCTACCCACCGGCCCGACTCGACGGCACCCTGGAACCCGCGGTGCGCGCGGCCCTTGCCGGAATCCGGCCGGGTACCCGGCTGGTCTCGATCTGCACCGGTGCGTTCGTGCTGGCCGCCGCAGGCGTGCTGGATGGGCGGCCGGCCACCACGCACTGGCGGTACGCCGACGCGCTGCGCGCGCTGCACCCGGCGGTGTGTGTGGATGCGAACGTGTTGTTCGTCGACGACGGTGACGTGCTCACCTCGGCCGGGCTGGCCGCCGGGATAGACCTGTGCCTGCACATCATTCGGTCCGATCACGGTGTCCAGGTGGCCAACGACGTGGCGCGCCACTGCGTGGTGCCGCCGTGGCGCGAGGGCGGCCAGGCGCAGTTCATCGACCGGCAGGTTCCGCTTTCCGATCACGCGTCGACGGCGGCGACCCGGCAATGGGCGCTCGATCATCTGGACGAGGAGCTGACCGTGCAGCACCTGGCGCGGCACGCGCATATGAGCCCGCGCACGTTCAATCGCCGCTTCCGGGCGGAAACCGGTGAGGCACCGGCCAGTTGGGTCCGCAACCGGCGCCTGGACCATGCCAGGGAACTGCTCGAATCACAGGACCTGTCCATCGACGAGGTGGCCCGCCGAGCCGGCCTGGGCACCGGCGGGAATCTGCGTCACCATCTGCGCCGCGGCGTGGGAATGTCGCCCTCGAGTTACCGCAAGGTGTATCAGGGGAGCTAGCCGCGGCCCGTTTACCATGACGGCCATGGCTGAACCGCTGATCATCCCCATCCAGGGCCGCGCCCCGCAGTTGCACGCCGAATCCTGGGTGGCCCCCAACGCCACCGTGATCGGACAGGTCACCCTGGCCGCGAAGGCCAGCGTCTGGTACGGCGCCACCCTGCGGGCCGAGTTCGAACCCATCGAGATCGGTGCCGGTTCCAACCTGCAGGACGGCGTCACGGTGCATGTCGACCCGGGTTTCCCGGTGCGGGTGGGTTCCGGGGTGAGTGTCGGCCACAACGCGGTGCTGCACGGTTGCACCGTCGAGGACGACTGCCTGATCGGGATGGGGGCGGTCGTGCTCAACGGAGCCGTCATCGGCGCCGGCTCGCTCGTGGGAGCCGGTGCGGTGGTACCCCAGGGAACGGTCGTGCCACCGGGATCCCTGGTTGCCGGTGTCCCGGGCAAGGTACGCCGCGAACTCAGCGACGAGGAAAAGGCCGGTAATCAGCTGAATGCGCAGGTCTATCAGGGCCTGATCGAGCTCCATCGCTAGCGGCGCTTAAGTTCGGCGCGGCCTGGGTACGTTGGGGCGTATGCGGATCTTGATGACCGGTGCGACCGGCTACATCGGCTCCCGCCTGGTCGGCGAACTGCTCGACGCGGGCCATCAGGTGGTGGTGACCAGCCGGAAACCCGAACGCCTGCGCGCCTATGGCTGGTTCGACGGGGTTTCCGTCGTGCAGTTGGACGCACGCGAGAAGGATTCGGCAACAAAGGCATTCGATGATGCCGGGCAGATCGACACGGTGTACTACCTGGTGCACGGCATCGGTGACCCCGGGTTCCGGGAGGTCGACAACCGTGCCGCGGCCAACGTGGCGAAGGCGGCCAAGGCCGCCGGTGTGGGCCGCATCGTGTACCTGGGCGGGTTCGTCCCCGGTGACGAGGAGCTCTCCGACCACCTGGCCGGCCGGGCCGAGGTCGCCGAGGCGCTGACCGAGCCCGGGGGAGCGGAGCTGGTGTGGCTCGGCGCGGCATTGATCTTCGGCGCCGGGTCGACCTCGTTCGAGATCCTGCGTTATGTCGGCGACCGTTTCCCGGTCCTGCCGATCCCGAGCTGGATGCACAACCCGATCGATCCGATCTCCATCCGGGACGTCCTGCACTATCTGGTGGCCGCGGCCGATCCGGAGCGCGTCCCGGCCGGCTCGTATGACATCTACGGTCCCGAGCGAACCACCTATCGGGATCTGCTCGCCGGCTATGCCAGGTTGGCCGGCAACATCAGGGTCGAGATCCCGGTGGGCCCGGTGCCGACCGTGCTCGCCTCCAAGGTGTCCGCGCTGGCACTGCCGGTGCCGGGCAGCCTGACCGCGGACCTCACCGCCTCCCTCGACTACCCGATGGTGGCCACCGACGCGGGCCTGCGTGACCTGGTTGCCGACCCCGACGGTGGTCTGCTCGGCGTCGACGAGTCGATCCGCCGTTCGCTGGCCCGGCACCGGCGTCGCCCGGTCAACGATCTGGCCGACCCGCATCATCTTGCCGACACCGACCCGGACTGGGCCGGTGGAGATTTCGCCCGCATCCGGGAACTGACACCGTCGATCGTGCGACCGGCGCTGGGCGTCCTGGCGCCGTTGCCCGGTCCAGCGCGGGCGACCGTCCGCACGGGCCTGGACGTCCTTGCCGAGATCGCGGCCAAGGTGGATCCGAGGTGAGCCCGCGGTGACGAACCGGACGAAGTGGACCGGTGAGCTCCGTAGGATCGCAGGCCGCAAGGCACCGCCATCGGACGAGCCGGCCGCGGTGGTCGGCCGCCGCAAGTTCGTGGTCGGTGCGGTGCTGCTGGTGGGTGCCGCGCTACTCGGCTACTCGCTGAGCAGACCTCCCGGCGACGATACGTTCATCTGGCTCACCCTTGCGCTGGCGGGCGTGTGGGCCATCGGCGCGTACTGCTCCGGACCGTTGCACATGGGCCGCGTCGACTTCCGCGGGCGGATGCGTCGTCCCCTCATCACCGGGACGGCGATCGGGCTCGGGCTGAGTGCGGTGTTCGTGGTCGGCGGGTTGGTGGCGCGCGAGATCCCCGGCGTCAACGACTACATCCGCGACGTGTTGGAGTACTCGAAATCGGGGCCGCTGTACCTGATCGTGTTCATCACGGTGATCAACGGACTCGCCGAGGAGATGTTCTTCCGCGGATCGCTGTACACGGCGCTGTTGCGGCACCGTCCCGTACTCACCTCGACGGTGCTGTACGTGATCGCCACCGCGGCCACCACCGGCAATCCGATGCTCGGTTTTGCCGCGATCATCCTGGGCACCGTCTGCGCGTTCTTGCGTCGGGCCACCGGCGGGGTGCTGGCCCCCATGCTCGTGCACTTCTTCTGGGGACTGGTGATGGTGCTGGCCCTGCCGCCGATCTTCGGGGTCTGATCTCAGCCGTCGAGCGGATGCTCGATCTCGTCGCGCGACATCCGGGCCATCAGATACGCCGCACCACCCAACAGCACCGGGCCCACCCCGGCCGCCAGGAAGATGGTCTCTACGGCGATCATCTTGGACAGCGGGCCCACCAGCGCCATCGACACCGGCATGAACACCAGCGATACGAAGAAGTCCAGGCTGGACACCCGGCCCAGCATCGCCGGTGGCACCCGGCGCTGCAAGAGCGTGCCCCAAATGACCATCGCCGCACCGCTTGTCGCCCCGACGACGAACGACGCCACCGCCATCCAGACAAACGATGTGGTGTAACCGATGACGATGATCGGGATGTTGCCCACCGTCCAGGACGCCATCATCACCGTCAGGTAGCGGCGGGGCAGCGTCCGCGAGGACACCGCGAGCGCACCGATCGCGCTGCCGAGTCCGAACGCGGCCAGCACGAAACCGAAGATGCGCTCGCCGTGTTCGAAACGCGCGTTGGTGATGAACGGCAGCAGGACCTCGATCGGTCCCATGATCAACAGGATGAACCCGCTGGCGAACAACAGCGTCGCCAGCAGCCACGGTGTGCGCGCCATGAAGCGGAATCCCTCGCGCAGATCACCCAGGACGTGTGTCTTCTCCCGGGTGACTTCGCCGGGTTGCGCGACCGGACGGGTGGCGATCAGCAGGCACAAGCCGAGACCGAACAGCGCCGCGCAGACGACGGCACCGACCGTGGGGAAGGTGGCGCCGATCAGCACACCGGCGACCGCCGGGCCGATCGCCTGTTGCAATGTCGGGCGCATGACGCCCTCGATCCCGTTGGCGGCCAGCAATTGTTCGGCCGGCAACAGCCGCGGCAGGATGGCGCTGTAGGCGGGGAAGAAGAATGCCGCCCCGATGCCGAGCGCCGCCGCCGCGACGGCCATGTGCCACAGGGCAAGCTCGCCGAGAAGACCGAGTGCGGCCACGGCCGTCACCGCGGCGGTGTTCACCGTCTCGACCGCGATGATGATGGCGCGCTGCGGGAATCGGTCGGCAGCGATACCGCCGACGAGGACGAATGCCACCAGGCCGATGGCCAGACAGCTCGCCACCAGGGACAGCGCCGCGGGGTCGTTGCTGATCGCGATGACCTGGAGCGCCATCACGACGGTCCACATGCCGGTGGCGAAGATCGAGCACGCCACGGCGGCGATCAGCAGCCGGTAGTCGCGGATCTTGAAGGGTGCCAGTACGCGCCAACCACCGCGGGCGTCCACATGCGTACTCACGTGGTCGATGGTGGCGCAATGACGACGCTCAGTCCACCGATTTAACCATCGCCGAAGGCGGGTTTCCTGCCCTGTTGGAAGGCCTTGGCGCCCTCCACGAAGTCCTCGGCGGCCAGCAGGGTCAACTGACCCTCCCGCTCGCGTTCGATGGCCGCCTCCAGTTCGGTCAGCGTCGCCTCGTTGATGGCCTGCTTGGTCTTACGCAGCGCCACCGCGGGCCCGCCGGAAAGTGTTGCGAGCACGGTGTTCACCGCGTCGTCGAGGTCCTCGGGCGCGTGCACCGAGGTCACCAGGCCCCAGTCGTAGGCCTGCGCGGCGGTGATGCGCTCGGCGAGCAGCGCCATCCGTTGCGCGCGGATCCGGCCGACGGCCGCCGCCACCAGGGCCGAGGCGCCGCCGTCGGGCATCAGCCCGATCTTGGTGAAGGCCAACATGAAGAACGCCTTCTCCGAGGCGAGGACGATGTCGCAGGCGATGGCCAGCGACACCCCGACGCCCGCAACGGGTCCCTGCACCACCGAGACCACCGGTTTGGGCAGTGCGACGATGGCCCGCACCGCGCGGTTGGCACCGTCGAGGGCGCGGCGGGGACCGTCGGTGTCGGTCTCGGAGACGTCATCGGCGCCGATGCTGGCGCCCGAGCTGAAACCGCGGCCCGCGCCGGACAACTTCACGACGCGGACGTCCACGTCGGTGGCGGCCTGTTCGAGCGTGTCGGCGATGCCGTTGAGCATGTCCTCCGTCAACGAGTTCAGCGTGTCGGGGCGATTCAAGGTCACCGAGAGCACGCCGTCGGCGAGCTGTACGGGGAGCTGATCGATGCTGCGGTAGGTCATCTGTTGCCTTCACGTTCGGCGGGCGGGTGGCCCGAAGCCGGTCGACTTGGTTATACAAGTAAGCTATGTCGGCGGTCAACTAATCAGGATTTGAAACTGCGGAGGACGGTAGCCATGGCAGGACCATTACAGGGTTTGCGAGTCGTCGAGCTGGCCGGTATCGGCCCAGGTCCGCACGCGGCGATGATTCTCGGTGATCTGGGCGCCGAGGTGGTCCGGGTGGACCGTCCCTCGTCGAAGAACAGCCCGGGCAAGGACGCCATGCTGCGCAACCGGCGTTCGGTCACCGCGGACCTGAAATCCGATGAGGGACGGCAATTCGTCCTCGATCTGGTCGCCAAGGCCGATGTGCTGATCGAGGGCTTCCGCCCCGGTGTCACCGAGCGTCTCGGTCTGGGGCCGCAGGACTGCGCCAAGGTCAACGAGAAGCTGGTCTACGCCCGGATGACGGGATGGGGCCAGGAGGGCCCGCGGGCACTGCAGGCCGGTCACGACATCAACTACATCTCTCTCAACGGTGTGCTGCACGCTATCGGCCGCAAGGGCGAGCGCCCGGTCCCGCCGCTGAACCTCGCCGGCGATTTCGGCGGCGGCTCGCTGTTCCTGCTGCTCGGCATCCTCTCGGCACTGTTCGAGCGCCAGACCTCGGGCAAGGGCCAGACCGTCGACGCCGCCATGATCGACGGCTCCTCGGTGCTGATCCAGATGATGTGGGCGTTCCGCGCGCAGGGCATGTGGAGCGACGAACGCGGCACCAACATGCTCGACACCGGCGCCCCGTACTACGACACCTACGAGACTGCCGACGGTAAGTACTTCTCGATCGGCGCCATCGAACCGCAGTTCTATGCCGAGCTGCTCACCGGTCTCGGTCTGGATGCCGCCGAGCTGCCGGGGCAGAACGACATGAGCCGCTGGGAAGAGCTGCGCTCGGTGTTCACCGCAACGTTCAAGACCAAGACCCGCGACGAATGGGCGGCCATCTTCGCCGGCACCGACGCCTGCGCGACCCCTGTGCTGAGCTTCGGCGAGGTCCTCGACGAGGCACATGTGACGGCTCGCTCCACCTTCTACGAAACCGCCGACGGGCTGCAGCCGATGCCGGCCCCCCGGTTCTCGCGCACGGCGCCGGATGTGCCGAGCGCGCCGCCGGTGATCGGTGCCGATAACGACACCATCCTCAAGGACTGGGCCTGACGGCTCTTTCTCCCTCACTGCTCATCTCGAAAATCACCATCCAGAAAGGACATTCAGCACGTGGAAATCAAAGATTCGGTAGCGGTCGTCACCGGAGGGGCCTCGGGCCTGGGACTTGCCACCACCAAGCGGCTGCTCGACGCCGGTGCCTCGGTCGTCGTCATCGACCTCAAGGGTGAGGAGGCCGTCGCCGAGCTCGGTGAGCGCGCGAAGTTCGTCGCCGCCAACGTCACCGACGAGGACGCCGTCAGCAAGGCACTCGATGTGGCCGAGTCGATGGGGCCGGTGCGCATCAACGTCAACTGCGCCGGTATCGGCAACGCCATCAAGACCCTCGGCAAGGAGGGGCCGTTCCCGCTGGACGGTTTCCGCAAGGTCGTGGAGGTCAACCTGATCGGCACGTTCAACGTGCTGCGCCTGACCGCCGAGCGGATCGCCAAGCAAGAGCCGCTCAAGAACGAGGAGCGCGGCGTCATCATCAACACCGCCTCGGTCGCCGCGTTCGACGGCCAGATCGGCCAGGCCGCCTACTCGGCCTCCAAGGGTGGCGTCGTCGGCATGACCCTGCCGATCGCACGCGACTTGTCGCGCAGCCTGATCCGCGTCAACACCATCGCCCCGGGCCTGTTCAAGACCCCGCTGCTGGGCTCGCTGCCCGAAGAGGCGCAGAAGTCCCTAGGCCAGCAGGTGCCGCACCCGGCCCGCCTCGGCGATCCCGACGAATACGGCGCCCTCGCCGTGCACATCGTGGAAAATCCGATGCTCAACGGTGAGGTCATCCGCCTCGACGGTGCCATCCGTATGGCTCCCAGGTAAGTAAGGAACCGATATGTCTTTGGTTACCAAGTTCACCGAGGCCTTCGGTGTCGAACACCCGATCGCCCAGGGCGGTATGCAGTGGGTCGGCCGCGCGGAACTGGTTGCGGCCGTGGCCAACGCGGGCGGTCTGGGTTTTATCACCGCGCTGACCCAGCCGACTCCGGCCGATCTGGCCAACGAGATCGCCCGCACCCGGGACCTGACCGACAAGCCGTTCGGGGTGAACCTGACGATCCTGCCGTCGATCAATCCGCCGCCGTATGACGAGTACCGACAGGTGATCGTCGACTCCGGCGTCAAGATCGTCGAGACCGCGGGGTCCAACCCCGGTCCGCACCTGCCGATGTTCCATGACAACGGCATCAAGGTGCTGCACAAGTGCACCTCGGTGCGGCACGCGGTGAAGGCGCAGACCCTGGGCGTCGACGGCATCAGCATCGACGGTTTCGAATGTGCCGGCCACCCGGGCGAGGACGATGTGCCGGGTCTGGTGCTGATTCCCGCCGCAGCCAAGGAGATCGAGATCCCGATGATCGCCTCGGGCGGTTTCGGGGACGCGCGCGGCCTGGTGGCCGCCCTGGCGCTGGGCGCGGACGGCATCAACATGGGCACCCGCTTCATGTGCACGGTCGAGTCCTGCATCCACCAGAACGTCAAGGATGCGATCGTGGCCGGCAACGAGCGCGGTACCGAGTTGATCTTCCGCAGCCTGCACAACACCGCGCGGGTGGCGTCCAACGCGGTCTCGCGTGAGGTGGTGCAGATCCTGGCCGACGGTGGTCAGTTCGAGGACGTCAAGGATCTGGTCGCCGGGGTGCGTGGCCGCAAGGTGTTCGACGACGGCGATATCGATGCCGGAATCTGGACGGTCGGCACCGTGATGGGTCTGATCGACGACATCCCGACCTGTGCGGAGCTGATCAGCCGCGTCGTCGACGAAGCCGAAGACATCATCACCGGACGGCTCGGCGATATGGTCAAGCTGGACGACCCCGCGTAGGCGTCGGCCCGCTCCAAGACGAAGACCGCCCGGTCGGCACCGCAGCGTCGCGGTGATCGGCCGGGCGGTCTTTGTCGTCGACGGGCGGCGTCACGCCGCGGGCGTCGACCGCAGAGACAGAACACCGCCCGGCCGGACCCGCTATGGGCCGATCGGGCGGTGCTGTGCGTCTCAACGGCGCGAGCGCATACAGAACTGAGGAGAGCCTGACGTCTCCGGGTGGGCCGCGTCAGGGCCTCGCTGTCGAGCAGCTGGAGTCAGACAGCTTCAGCGAGATCTGGGAACTGCTCGGAGGTGTCACCCTCGACCAGGACGTCCCCGTGATAGAGGGCGTCGAAATCAACCTTGATGACATCGGCACTGGTGTCGTCGATCCACATGACACTGAGCGTATGACCGCTCATTAAGGGTTCTTTGAGGCTGCGCTCGCAATTTCGTGGCAGTTCTTACCGGCGGGTAGGTTACCGCTGCTGGCGTGTTTCAAACATGCATTTTCCGCACTCCTGAAAGTATGCCTGAGCTGCTTCTTAGCGGTGTTTTGCCGGGCCAAACCCCGGAATCCGAAGTTTGCCGGGACCATCGGTTTCGGGGGGTGTCTCAGCAAATCCTTACTCACGAGTAGGGCGACAGCCGTGTGAGGGTGTGGCAGAAGTGATTTTTGGGGCTGATGTGACTGAAGTGACTTGAGTGTTCCGGTAAGCCAGAGGCGGAGCGGGTCGGGTGGATGGACGCGCCGCGGGTATTGCCACGCGTGACTTATCGCTGTTAACTTAACGTCGATATGTCAATTGAGGGGGGACCATGTTGAACCGAGTCGCGCAGCTCTCGATGGCCGCACCACGCCGCGTGCTGGCCCTCGCGGGACTTCTGCTGGCCGCCGCCGCCATCTTCGGCGTCCCTGTCGCATCGACACTGTCCGCAGGCGGCTTCGGTGACCCGACGTCGGAATCGTCGCAGGCGGCCGCACTGCTCGCGGACAAGTTCGATCAGAGCGATATGCAGTTGCTCGTCACCGTCGCCTCACCGCAGGGCGCACTCGCCCCGGACGCCACCGCTGCCGCCACCGAGATCACCGACCGCCTGAGCCGGTCGCCACACGTCGCACAGGTGACCTCGGCGTGGACGGCTCCGCCGGGAGCCGCCGCCGAACTCCTCAGCAAGGACGGAACCGCGGGACTGATCATCGCGGGCATCAGCGGAGGTGAGAACGACGCGCAAAAGTACGCCGCGGCGCTGTCGGACGATATCGACCACGACCGGCCGGGCGTCACCGTGCGTACCGGCGGCAGCGCGATGGTCTACGCGCAGATCAACGCCCAGACCGAACGCGATCTGCTGCGCATGGAGTCCATTGCCATCCCGCTCAGCTTCCTGGTGCTGGTGTGGGTGTTCGGCGGCCTGGTCGCCGCCGCGCTGCCCATGCTGGTCGGACTGTTCGCGATCGTCGGATCGATGTCGGTACTGCGACTCATCACCTTCGCCACCGACGTGTCCATCTTCGCGCTCAACCTGTCCATCGCGATGGGCCTGGCATTGGCCATCGACTACACGCTGCTCATCATCAGCCGGTACCGCGACGAACGCGCAGAAGGCTTTTCCCGCGACCGCGCACTGACCCGCACCATGACCACCGCCGGGCGCACCGTGCTGTTCTCGGCCACGACGGTCGCGTTGTCCATGGCCGCGATGCTGCTGTTCCCGATGTACTTCCTCACGTCCTTCGCCTACGCCGGGGTGGCCACCGTCGGGTTCGCCGCCCTCGCGGCCATCGTGGTGACGCCTGCCGTGATCTGGTTGCTCGGCGACCGGCTGGATGCCCTGAACGTCTTCCGCCGCAGCGCCACTCCCAAACCGGTCCAGACCCAGTTCTGGTACCGGTGGACCCACGGCGTGATGCGTCGCGCGCTGCCGCTCGGACTCGCGCTGGTGATCCTGCTGCTGATGCTCGGCGCGCCGTTCCTCGGGGTGAAGTGGGGTTTCCCCGACGACCGGGTGTTACCGGCATCGGCATCGGCGCATCAGGTCGGCGACCAGCTGCGCACCGACTTCGCCGACAACTCCGCAACCGCCGTCACCGTCGTGATCCCCGACTCCGACGGTCTCGGTCCCGCCGATATCGAGCGGTACGCCGGCGCGTTGTCCGTCGTGCCCGACGTGGCCGCTGTCTCGAGCCCGACGGGCACCTTCGTCGACGGCCGCAAATCCGGTCCACCGGCGGCGGCCACCGGCCTGGCCGACAGTAGCGCCTTCCTGACCGTGGCCAGTACCGCGCCGCTGTTCTCCGACGCCTCGGAGCGGCAACTGGACGCGCTGCACGCCGTTCCCGGACCGGGGGAGCGTCCCGTCCAGTTCACCGGCACCGCGCAGGTCAATCGGGACAGCGTCGATGCCATCACCGACCGGTTGCCATGGGTGCTCGGTCTGATCGCGGTGATCACCTTCGGGTTGCTGTTCCTGATGACGGGCAGTGTCGTGCTCCCGGTCAAAGCGATTGTGCTGAACGTGCTTTCGTTGACGGCCGCATTCGGCGCCCTGGTCTGGATCTTCCAGGACGGCCATCTGTCGGCCCTCGGGACAACCCCGACGGGCACGCTGGTGGCGAACATGCCGGTGTTGCTGTTCTGTATCGCCTTCGGGTTGTCCATGGATTACGAGGTGTTCCTGCTTGCCCGCATCCGGGAGAACTGGCTGGCCCTGCGTGCCGACGGCGGCGCCGCGCGGGTACGCAACGACGAGGCGGTGGCGCTCGGTCTGGCCCGCACCGGGCGGGTCATCACCGCGGCGGCACTGGTCATGTCGATCTCGTTCGCCGCGCTGATCGCCGCGGAGGTCTCGTTCATGCGGATGTTCGGGTTGGGGCTCACGTTGGCGGTACTTGTGGACGCAACCCTGGTGCGCATGGTGTTGGTGCCCGCCTTCATGCATGTCCTCGGCGGCTGGAACTGGTGGTCGCCGCGACCGCTGGTGTGGCTGCATCAGCGGATCGGTATCAGCGAATCCGGCGCGCTCGAGCCTGCCCGGACGGCATCGGCGCCGGTGGCGGACACTGGATAACGTGTCCGCCCCACGACTGAGACGACGCCGCGCCGCACGCGGGTCCGGCGATCAGCTGCGCGACGAGATCCTCGATGCCGCCACCGAGTTGCTGCTGGAGACCGGACACGCCAAGGCGGTGTCCATCCGGGCCGTCGCCCAGCGGGTCGGGGTCACCCCGCCGTCGATCTACCTGCATTTCGCCGACAAGGACGCCCTGCTGGACGCCGTCTGCGCCCGTTACTACGAGAAACTCGACGAGGAGATGCAGCGCGTCGCGGCCGATAAGACCTCGACCATCGAGGTGCTGCGGGCCCAGGGGCTGGCCTATGTGCGGTTCGCCAGGCAGACCCCCGAGCTGTATCGCATCGCCACCATGGGCGAGGGCAATCCGAACAGCGATGTCGACGTGACGCTGGCCAGCTCGGCGTTCCTGCACATGCGCGCCTCCGTGGAGGCCTTGATTGCCGAAGGTATCTACCCACAGGGGGATTCGACCGCCGCGGCACTGGAGCTGTGGGCAGCGGTGCACGGGGTCGCCGCCCTGCTGATCGCCAAGCCGTATCTGCCGTGGGGCGACGCCGAGGAGTTCGCCGACCGGGTCCTCAGTGCGGTCTGCTGCGGCCGGATCGTCTACGGCATCGTCGGCGCCGATTCGACGCCGGAAGAGACCATCGCCAAGCTCGGTACGCTGAGATCATGACTGCCGCGGTCGACAATCCGTTCTTCGCCCGGTTGTGGCTCGTGACCAGTGGACACGAACCGGAATCGGTGCGCCGGTTGCGGGTGGAGAACCTGGCCGGTCTGAGTGGCCGCGTGCTGGAGGTCGGTGCGGGAACCGGCACCAACTTCGTGCACTACCCGGGTGCGGTCAGCGAGGTCGTCGCACTCGAACCGGAGCGCAAGCTGGCCGAGGTGGCCAGGGAGGCGGCCGCCACCGCGCCGGTGCCGGTATCGGTCAGCACCGCCACCATCGAGGAATTCGAGGCAGGCGAGCCGTTCGACGCGGTGGTCTGCTCGTTGGTGCTCTGCTCGGTTGATGACCCGGATGGTGTTCTGCGCCAGCTGTTCTCGATGCTCAAGCCCGGCGGTGAACTGCGTTATCTGGAACATGTCGCCGGCACCGGATGGCGCGCCACGCTGCAGCGGGTCGCCGATGCCACGATCTGGCCGCGACTGCTCGGTAACTGTCACACCCACCGCAACACCGAGACCGCCATCGCCGACGCCGGGTTCACGGTGGCCGGGTCGCGGCGCGAACAGAGCGTGCCTGCCTGGGTGCCGGTACCGGTGTCGGAGTTGGCGATCGGTCGCGCCGTGCGCGGATAGCCTGCGGCTCAGAGGAGCTGGGGCAGGCGCTGCAGCAGGGTGGGTAGCGCGGTCGCCGAGGTCTCCCGCAGCACGGCGGTGCAGGCGGCCGAGAGCGGAGTCGGCTGCGGATTGACCTCGATGACCGGGATTCCGTTGGCCACCGCGGCCTCCGGGAGTCCCGCGGCCGGGTAGACCACCGACGACGTGCCGACCACGATCACCACGTCGGCCTTGGCGACCGCCTCCACCGAGCTGTCCCACGCGTCATCGGGCAGCCCCTCGCCGAACCACACCACGTTCGGTCGGATCAGGCCGCCGCACGCGCAGCGCGGCGGTTGCACGACCTCCACCGGTTCGGGCATCGCGGGCAGCTCACCGGTGAACGGTGTCCCGCACCGATCGCAGCGGAATTCGAACAGGCTGCCGTGCACATGGTGGACCCTGGTGCTGCCCGCCCGCTCGTGCAGATTGTCGACGTTCTGGGTCACCACGTGAACTTCGGCGTAGTCCTCCCAGGCGGCGACCGCCAGGTGGCCGGCGTTCGGCTCGACGGCACTCATCATGTAGTGCCGCCACAGATACCACGCCCACACCCGTTCCGGGTGGCGCTGCCAGCCGTCGCTGCTGGAAATCTCGTAGGGATCCACGTTGGCCCACAGACCGGTCTCGACATCGCGAAACGTCGGCACCCCGCTCTCGGCGGACATGCCGGCCCCGCTCAGCAACGTCACTCGCACCTCACCAAACTAGCGCGTGTGCGTGATACTGGACTCGTGGGAGGTCTGGGGGACTGGATACACCTGGAAGCCGATGCGGGCGCGCCGCTGTTCGATCAGTTGCGCACCCAGATCATCGCCGGGGTGCGCGACGGCCGGCTGGCGCCGGGTACCCGCTTGCCCACGGTGCGCGATCTGGCGGGACAGCTGGGCCTGGCGGTCAACACCGTTGCGCGCGCCTACCGCGAGCTGGAAGCGGCCGGCGTACTCGAAACCCGGGGCCGCTTCGGCACATTCGTCGCACGGGTCGATCCGGCCGACAATGCGATGGCGGCCGCGGCCCATGCCTTCGCCGAGGTGGCTCGCGCCCAGGGCCTCAGCAAGGACCGGGCGCTGCGCTATCTGGACGGGCTGCTGGACTGACCCGTCCAGCGCAGGACGTCCAGGGCGACGGCCACCTCCACGCTGCACGCCGACAGCGGGGCGGGCAACAGCTCCTCGGCGCGGGCCAGCCGACGCAACAGGGTGTTGCGATGGGTGTACAGCTGGGTGGCCGCGCGCGCCGCGTTGCACTGCGCCGCGATGAATACACCCACCGCGGTGTGCACTTCGGCAGGCGCATGGGCGAAGTCACCGAGGACGCGTTCGACGAACCTGGCCGCGCGGTCGGGATCGGCGGTCACCAGGGCGACCAGTTCGATATCGGTGAACCGCGCAACCTGCTGGCGGGAACGCAGACGCGCCACCATCTGCTGAGTGGTGATGGCCTCGAAATGGCTGGTGCGGAAGCCCTCGACACCCTCGCCTGCGGTGCCCAAGGCCACCCGGACCGAGCCGATCGAACCGGTCAGATCATCGACATCCACCTGGCCCGGTACCCAGACCCATCGCGTCGCGCTACTGGGCAGCACGCTCAGCGGCCGCGCCCCGGCCGCCCGGCCGATCGCTTCGGCCGCGTGATCGAGTTCGGTGCGGTTGTGATCGGCCCCGGCAACCCAGAGCACCGCCGCGGTGTGGGTGCCGGTCAAGGCGTAGCCGAGGCGTCCTTCGGCGCGGTCGCGGGGGATGGGGGCGCCCTCCAGCAGCAGAGCGACGGTTTCCCGCCGCTCGGCGTGGGTGCCGTGGGTGAGTTCGTGACGTTCCAGCTCGATCTGGGCGGTGATACCGGCCAGGGTGGCCTCGACGAATGCGCTGATCGAACGCGAGCAGACCTGCAGCAGCTCGCGGAGTTCGGCCGGATCGGAGGTCAGCTCGAAGGCGATGTCCATCAGGCGCCGCCACGCCACCCCCTCGCCGATCCGATAGGCGTCCATCGGCAGTGTGTTGACCCCACGGCGCACCAATTCGCGGGCGATGCTCAGCGGTTCGGGACCGGTGTTCGGCGGGACGGGCCCACCCGGATCCCGGATGTTGGCGGTCGCCCAGAAGGCCAGATTGGCGCGGTTGCTGCGGCTCACCGCCGCAGCCAGTTCGGGGTCGGCGGCGATGGCCGGGCTGCCGGCAAGGATGGTGGTGTCGAGTTCGTCGAGCCATTCGGGGCGCGCGTTGACCACGATCTGCGCGCACTGGCGGATCAGTTCCCGCACGGCGGGTGAGGGTCCCGGCGGGTTCATGATCACACCGTAGGCCAGCGGGTGCAGATGGCACCAGTGTCGGCGCATTGTTGGGGCATTTCGCCCTATCACCGATGACGTCGCAGTCGGCACCATCGGTTGATGGACACAGTTGACGTGCTGATCGTCGGAGCGGGCATCTCCGGTATCGGAGCCGCCTACTATCTGCAGCGCGAGCATCCGGGCCGCGACTACACCATCCTTGAGGCGCGCGAGGCCACCGGCGGTACCTGGGATCTGTTCCGGTACCCGGGTATTCGGTCCGATTCCGATCTGCACACCTTCGGCTACGAGTTCAAACCGTGGCGTGACGAGTATGCGATCGCCACCGCGGACAAGATCCTGGCCTACTTGCGCGAGACCGTCGACGAGAACGGGATAGCCCAGCGAATCCGCTTCGGGCACAAAGTGCTTGCTGCGGCCTGGAGCAGCACCGACGGCCGTTGGGTCGTCGACGTCGAGCACGACGGTGAGCTGATCCAGCTCCACGCACGCTGGCTGTTCTGCGCGGGCGGCTATTACCGATACGACCAGGGATACACCCCGGACTTCCCGGGCCGCGACCGGTTCGGCGGCCGGATCATCCATCCGCAACACTGGCCCCAGGACCTGGACTACACAGGCAAGCGCGTCGTGGTGATCGGTAGCGGCGCGACGGCGGTGACGCTGGTGCCTGCCATGGCAGCCCGTGCGGAGCACGTCACCATGTTGCAGCGGTCGCCGACCTACGTCATGCCGGTTCCGGCCAAGGACCCTTTTGCCAACGCCGCGCGCCGAGTGCTCGGTGACGACCGTGGTTACGCACTGGCCCGGCGCAAGAACATTCTCAAACAGCGTGCGGTGTACACGTTCTGCCAGAAGCACCCGGTGCTGGCGCGGCGGCTGATCCGCCGGATCAACGCGAGCAAGCTGCCCGGCGGGTATCCGGTCGACCAGCACTTCAACCCGGCCTACGATCCGTGGGACCAGCGGTTGTGTGCGGTACCCGACGGCGACCTGTTCGCCGCCATCAGCGATGGCAGCGCCTCGGTCGTGACCGACCGGATCGCGACGTTCACCGAGACCGGGATCCGGCTGGAATCCGGCGCCGAGCTGGCGGCCGACATCATCGTCACCGCCACCGGACTGAACATCCAGCTGTTCGGCGGGGTGACGCTCACCGTGGACGGAGAGCCGGTCGATCTCGCGGAGACGGTCGCCTACAAGGGCATCATGCTCAGCGGCGTGCCCAACTTCGCCTTCGCCTTCGGCTACACCAATTCGTCGTGGACGCTCAAGGTCGGGTTGCTGTGCGAGCACTTCTGTCGGCTCTTGTCGCATATGGACGCCCGCGGCGTCGACCAGGTGCGTCCGGTCCTGACCGACCCGGCCATGCCGACCCTGCCGCTGCTGGACTTCGCGGCGGGCTATGTGCAGCGGGCGATCGACCGGTTACCGCGCCAGGGCACCCGCGGTCCGTGGCAGATGACGATGAACTACACCGTAGACGCCCAGGTGCTGCGCAACGGGCCGGTCGCCGATGACTGCTTGCGGTTCAGCCGAACTCCAGCCGGGTCAGCACCGGCCGTACCGGATCCAGCAGTGGCAGCCGGTGCGCAGCCCACAGCAGCGCGTTGAGCACCGTGCCGCGTCCGGTGGGCATCGGCACATCGTGGGCGGCGCGTACCCCTGGCACCGTGTTGACCAGGTCGGCGGCCTCGGCGACCGACAGGCTGAACGGCATCGGCGGCACCTTGTAGCGCAGTGAGGGGCGCAGCAACCCCTTCCGGGCCCACCACGCGAACCACGAGGGCGGTAGGTCGAACATCATCTGCCCGCCGGGAAAACGCTTGGCGCATTCGGTGATCAAGCCCATCGCCTCGGCGGGCTGCAGGTACATCAGCAAGCCCTCGGCGGTGATGAACACACCATCGGTGGCATCAACGGCATCCATCCAGCTGTAATCCAGCGCCGACTGCGCGCTGACGGTGACCCGCTCCGACGGCGGGAGCAGTTTTTCGCGCAATGCGATGATCGGTGGGAGATCGACGGTGTGCCAGCGGAATTCATGCCCGACATCACCGTTGTCGAGCCGGTAGAAGCTGGTCTGCAGGCCCTCGGCCAGCGCCACCACGGTCGCCGACGGATGATCGCGCAGGTACTTGCGGGTCTGCTTGTCGAAAGCCAGGGCGCGCAGCGCCATGTCCTGGCGGCCGACGAAACCGAACTTGGCAAAGTCGAAATCGATGGCGTCGACCAGATCGACGGCCACCGGATCATCGATGACCCGATCATCTCGGGCGGCCTCGGTGGCGCGCACCTTCAACGTCAACAGTGCGGTCTCGGATACGCCGGTCAGCGACCGCGCATCGGCTCTCGGGGAGGTCACTACATCGAGGGTACTCAGCGCTAGGCGAATTCCAGCAGCGTGATGCTTGGCCGGTTTCGCCGGAACGCGCCGATGCGGTCCCAGTGCACGGGGTTGGCCAGCCGCCAGAACCCGCGCCCCGGCGGATACGGCACATCGCGGGCCGACCGGACACCGTCGATGGTGCCCGCCAGCGACACCGCCTCGTCGGGGGTGAGCGCGAACGGCATGGCCGGGGTGAGGTAGCGATCGGACAGCGCCATACCGCCGAGCGTCTTGCGGCTGAACCAGTGCGGGATCGAGTCGAACATGAACTGCGCACCGGGAAAACGGGCAGCGCAGTCGGCGATCAGTCCCAGCGCATCCTCGGGCTCCAGGTACATCAGCAACCCCTCGGCGGTGATGAACACGCCATCCTGCGCGTCCACCCGGTCCATCCAGCTGCGATCCAGCGCCGACTGGCCCAGTTCGGTGATTCGTTCATCGCGGGGCAGAAGTTGGCGGCGCAGCTGCATCACCGGTTCCAGATCGATCGAATACCAGTGCAATTCGTCGGCGACCCCGGCTCGGGCCAACCGCCAGAAACTGGTTTGCAGGCCCTCTGCCAACGCCACCACCGACGCCCTCGGATGAGCTTTCAGGTACGCGGTGGCCGCCGCGTCGAAGGCCAGCGCGCGCAGCGGATGGGACTGGTTGGGCTTTCCGAACTTGCGGTAGTCGTAGTCGATCGAATCGAGCAGGCTGACCGCCCACGGGTCGCGGATCACCCCGTCGGAGCGCCTGGCCTCGGTGCCGCGGTTGTGCAGTGTCCACAACGTCGTCGCGGACACTCCTTCCAGACTGGTTCCGTCGATCCGGGTCATGCTCCCGATCGTAGAGTCGTACGCTCGACTCATGGGGCGTCAGGTGTTCGACGACAAGCTGCTGGCATTGATCAAGGGCAACGCGCTGGGGGTGCTGGCCACCATCAAGCGCGACGGCCGGCCGCAGCTGTCCAATGTGTCCTACTGGTTCGACGCGCCCAACACGGCGTTGCAGGTGTCCATCACCGAACCGCGTGCCAAGACCCGCAACCTGCGTCGCGATCCGCGCGCCTCGATACATGTGTCCGCCGACGACGGCTGGTCCTATGCGGTGGCCGAGGGTGATGCGGTGCTGACGCCACCGGCGGCCAACCCGCACGACGACACCGTCGAGGGGCTTATTGCGTTGTACCGCAACATCGCCGGTGAACATCCGGACTGGGCCGACTACCGGCGCGCGATGGTCGATGATCGCCGCGTGCTGCTGACGCTGCCGATCGCGCATCTGTACGGAATGCCGCCCGGGCTGCGCTGACGGACATATCGAGAACGTACGTCTAGGCTGATCGCATGGCCGACGAAACTCCGGAAGACGACACCAAGCGCAAGTTCCGGGAAGCGCTGGAGCGCAAGAAGGCGCAGGCCACCGGGGGCGCCTCGCACGCCGATGGTGGACGCAAGAAGGGCCGCGCGCACGGTGCGGTGGAAAACCGGCGCGAGTTCCGGCGCAAGAGCGGCTAGGCGAGCGCCCGGGCGCCGACCAGCGCCACCAGCAAGGCCGCCACGCAGTACAGGCCGAGATCCTTCAGGCCCCACACGCACGAGGCCAGCGTCGCCGCCCCCGCGACGCACAGCAGCATCCCCACCGCGACGCTCCGATCGCCGGTGACCACGCCGCCGTCCCAATAGGGCAGCGGGTTGTTCTCCAGCGGTCGCAGCGCCACGAACAACACCGCCACCAGCGCCGCCATGATCAGCACCTGCGCGATGCTCAGTGCCAGGAAATGCGGCTGGCCCGGATACCGCGGAAACCCGGCGGTGTCGAACGCCAGATGCACGGCCAGCAGTGCGGGAATGTGCCAGAGATACAGTGTCATCGCACCGCTGTTGCCGATCGCGGTCAGCCACCAGACCCGCGGGCGGCGGGCCCACCGGCCGATCGCAGGTGCGGCGGCAATCGCGAACGCACACATCATGATTGCGTGTCCGGCCAGCAACAGCGACGGCGGCATCATGTTCTTGAGCTCCTGGCCTTCGATGCCCACCAGGCTCAGTTCGTACGGACCGAAACGCAGCAGCGCCACGTTCGACGCCAACATCGCGCACCCCAGCAGCGCGGCCTGTGGGACGGTCAACAACCGGTTGCGGTATGCCACCCCGAAGATGCCGGGGATCAGCCACACCGCCAGGTTCAGGTAGCCCAGCGCGGCCCAGCCCGGGGCGTTGACCCGGATGGCGTCGATCGTGGCGATCAGCAGGTAGATGACCGCGACGGCACCCGCCATCCGGCCCACGGTCGTGATCGAGCGCAGCAGTGGCACCGCGGCGAGAACCAGGACGTAAGCGCCGAGGAACCAGAGCAGCTGAATGGAGATGCCGGCGATCGGCTGGTAGACGTGCGTCGGCAGCACCCGGTGGCCGATGGCGAGGGCGACGGCCCAGAACGCGAGATAGGAGAACACCGGTCGGTAGAGCCTGGTGCAGCGCTTCAGCAACCAGCCGCCCCAATTACCGGCATACGACCCGGCGGACGCGGCGACACCGGCGAAGAAGAACAGCGGCATGATCTGGAAGATCCAGGTCAGTGCCTGGAACGCCACCGATGTGGTGAGCAGGTTCTCCCAGACGAAGACGTCATCGCGGATGATGCTGGTGGCCATCACGGTATGGCCGGCGATCACCCCGAGCAGTGCGGTGATCCGGATGACATCGAGTGCACGGTCCCGCCCGGCGGGCGTGGCCGCGGCGACGTCGTCGATGCTCGGGAAGGCGGAAACGGGCATGTCCCGAATCTAGGGTGCCCGACACCGGTCAGGCCTGAGTAGAACCACTCAATTGGCGGGCCCGGCGCTCCTGGACCAGGACCGCGGCCAGGCAGATGAGGGCGAGCACCGCGATGGCGGCGGCAAAACTCTCCCCGGCGGTGCGCAGGCCCCAGGACTGCGCGGCCAGACCCACGCCGACCACCGGCAGTGCAATCGCCACATAGGCGACCACGAAGTAGGTCGAGCTGACCGCCCCGCGCTGCCGGTCGGGGACCTGCTCGACGACGGCCGCCAGCCCGCGGCTGAAGCTGATGCCCTGCCCGATCCCGGCGATTATCGCCGCGGCGATGATGCCTGGCAGCGATGAACCCGATAGTGCGACAGCCAGAATGACCATCCCGACGGCCAGGATCGCACAGCCCACCGCCACGGCGAGGGTGGGCGGGATGCGGCGCCCGAGCAGCTGTGCCACGGCCGAGGACAGGAAGATCGAACCGGCCACCGCCCCGCCGACGGCATGGTTGGTCACCCCGATGACCTCGGCGAGGAACGCCGGCGCGACCGCGGCGAACAGCCCGGTGACCGCGA
This sequence comes from Arthrobacter sp. SLBN-53, assembly GCF_006715585.1. Lineage (NCBI taxonomy): Bacteria > Bacillati > Actinomycetota > Actinomycetes > Micrococcales > Micrococcaceae > Arthrobacter > Arthrobacter sp. SLBN-53. Next base: position 1,511,172 of record NZ_VFNN01000001.1, on the reverse strand, counting down.
ACCCCGCGAAGGCTGCGGTGGCCGCGGTGAGGAACACGGCGCGGACCTCGGCGGGCACGGCCAGGCGTTGCAAGGCGATGCGGCCGGTCCCGCCCGAGGTCTCCGGGGCAAGCAGCACCGCGGGAATGGCGAGTACCAACAGCGCGATGTGCACCATGAATGACAGCAGCAGCGGGTGCGGCGCGTACTGGACCAGCGCCCCGGCCACCAGTGGGCCGCTGCCCAACCCACCGATGTTGACCATGGTGGCCACGGTGGCCGCCCGGTCACGCCGTTGGGCGGGCACCGATTCCACGACGGCCGCCGTCGCCGTTCCGGTGAACAACCCTGCCGACAGTCCGGACAGCAGGCGACCCACCAACAGCAGCGCGATGTTGTCGGCGAACAGGAACACCGCCGAGCTGGCCAGCGCGAAGGCCAGACCGGCCAGCAGCACCGGGCGGCGGCCGAGGACATCGGACCAGCCGCCGGCGACCAGCAGTGCGGCGAGCACGCCGAGGGCGTAGACGGCGAACACCACCGTCGTGGTGAACACCGCGAAGTGCATCTGTTCGCCGTAGAGCGCATACATCGGGGTCGGCACGGTCGTCCCGAGCATGGTGACGGCGAAGGCGTAGGCCAGGGCGGCGAACGCGAACCGGCGGCGGGTGTCCATGAGTGTGAACAACGCCGCCGCCGGTCTCGGTAGTTCCGGATGTGAACTAGTGCGCCCGGTTAGTGAGTGACCGCCTTCTCGGCGCCCACCCCGGTCAGCGAACGGACCTCCATCTCGGCATTGACCGCCGGATCGCCGGTGTCCTTGGAGGTCAGGGTGCCGATGATGCCGAGTGCGAAGGCCAGCGGGATCGACACGATGCCCGGGTTGGCCAGCGGGAACCAGGCGAAGTCGGCCGCGGGGATCATGGCGGTCTTGCTGCCGGATACGGCGGGGGAGAAGACGATCAGCACGATGCAGGAGATCAGGCCGCCGTACATGCTCCACAGTGCGCCGCGGGTGTTGAACCGCTTCCAGTACAGCGAGTAGACGATGGTGGGCAGGTTCGCCGACGCGGCGACCGCGAAGGCCAGCGCCACCAGGAAGGCCACGTTCTGCCCGTTGGCGAGGATGCCGAGGCCGATGGCCAGGACGCCAAGGACCACCGCCGTGATGCGGGAGACCTTCACCTGTTCCTCCTCGGTCACCTTGTGAGACTTCAGAACCGAGGCGTAGATGTCATGGGCGAACGAGGCCGAGGCCGTGATGGTCAGACCCGCGACCACCGCCAGGATGGTGGCGAAGGCGACCGCGGAGATGACGCCCAGCAGCACCACGCCGCCGAGTTCGAGGGCCAGCAGCGGGGCCGCGGAGTTCACCCCGCCCGCCGCGCCGAGAATGCGGTCGGGTCCGACCAGAGCGGCCGCGCCGTAGCCGAGCACCAGGGTGAACAGATAGAACGCACCGATCAGCGCGATGGCCCACACGACCGAGCGTCGCGCCTCCTTGGCCGTCGGCACCGTGTAGAAGCGCATCAGCACGTGCGGCAGGCCCGCGGTGCCCAGCACCAGCGCGAGCGCCAGCGAGATGAAGTTGATCTGGCTGGTCAGCGAGCCGCCGTACTGCGCGCCGGGGGCGAGCACGTCACGGCTGGCCACGGCCTCGGTGGCGGACCCGGAGATGGCGGCCTGCGCGGAGGTCAGGATCTCGGAGAAGTTCAGGCCGAACTTCGTCAGCACCATGACGGTCATGAAACCGGCGCCGACGATCAGCAGCACGGCCTTGATGATCTGCACCCAGGTGGTGCCCTTCATGCCGCCGACCAGGACGTAGACGATCATCAGCAGGCCGACGACGGCGATGACGACGGCCTGTCCGCTCTTGCTGTTGATGTTCATCAGCAACGCGACAAGGCCACCGGCACCGGCCATCTGGGCCAGCAGGTAGAACAGCGATACCGTCAACGTGGAGGTGGCCGCGGCGACCCGCACCGGGCGCTGCTTGAGCCGGAAGCTCAGTACATCGGCCATGGTGAATTTGCCTGTGTTGCGCAGCAATTCGGCCACCAACAGCAGGGCCACCAGCCACGCGACCAGGAAGCCGATCGAGTACAGGAATCCGTCGTAGCCGTACACGGCGATGGCCCCGGCGATACCGAGGAAGCTGGCCGCGGACAGATAGTCACCGGCGATGGCGACACCGTTCTGCGGGCCGGAGAAGCCGCGGCCGCCGGTGAAGAACTCCGCCGCGGTGGCGTTCTTCTTGCTGGCCCGGATCACCACCACCATCGTGACGACGACGAAGAGGCCGAAGATGGACATGTTGGCGACCGGGTTGCCGACGGAATCGGTGGCGGCCAGATAGTTCGTTGCGGTGTCGATGTTCACTGGGCCGGCCCTTCCAGCTCCTCGCGGATCGCGGCGGCGCGCGGATCCAGCTCACGGTTGGCGAACCGGACGTACAGACCGGTGATCAGGAAGGTGGTGAGGAACTGTCCGAGGCCGATGATCAACCCGATGTTGACGTCACCGAAGACCTTGGTGGCCATGAAGTCGTGGGCGAAGGCGCCCAGCAGGACGTAGATCCCGTACCAGACCAGGAAGAAGGCCGTCATGGGAAAGACGAACCGGCGCAGCCGACTGCGCAACTCCTGGAATTCCGGACTCGCCTGCATGGCGATGAACTCTTGACCGGTGGGGGCCGGCCGGCTTTCGGTGGTGGGCACCGTGTTGCTCCTGACTGATCGAGTGTGTTCCGCAGCGTGCCCAGAGCGTATTGAGACTCACGTCACAACCGAAGCGTCATCCGAGGTCAACCTGTCAGACGCCGGATGCGCTGCGGTGAACGGCGCGCTGACCACGATGAGCGGTTCGGTGCCCGGCGGCCCGGCGTCATGCGCCGGGTAGGCGCTCGATCCCCAAGCCCAGACGTTCGGGCACGTGCATCCTGGCGAAGATCTGCGCGACGCCCGGGGTGGCCTTGGTGAATCGGCTGACCAGGACCATCGTGGCGAAGGCCACCGGGACGCTGACCGCCGCCGGGTAGCCGATCATCACCGCGGGCCAGCCGCCGAGCGCGTGCTCGTCGACGGCCCCGGTGATGGCCACCAACACCGCGCCACCGCATACCATGCCGCCGACGGCCAGTCCGCAGGCGGCCCCGGTCGCGGTCAGGCCGCGCCACCAGATGCCGAGCACCAGCAACGGGCACAGTGTGGAGGCGGCGACGGCGAATGCCAGGCCCACCGTCCGTGAGAGTTCCAGATCGGACACCAGCAGCGACAACGGAATCGGGATGAGCCCTCCGATGACCGCGGCCACCCGGAAATCGCGGACCCGGCCCCGCAGCACATCGGTGGCCAGTGCGCCGGCGATGCTGACCAGCAGTCCCGATGATGTCGCCAGGAACGCGGCGATGGCACCCGCGGCCACCAGTGCGGCCAACAGTTCGCCGAAGATGCCACCGATGGCCGCGCCGGGGGCCAACAGCACTGCGGCGTCGGCGGTTCCGGTGATCAGCAATTGCGGTACGTAGAGGCGCGAGAAGACGCCGAGCAGGATGGGAAACAGGTAGAACAACGACAACAGGGCGATCACCGCGAGCGCGGTCCGGCGGGCGGCTCGTCCATCGGGGTTGGTGTAGAAGCGCACCAACACATGTGGCAGACCCATGGTGCCCAGGAACGTCGCGATGATGATCGACAGCACCTGATACAGCGGGTGCTCGCCACCGAGTCCGGTACCGGAGGCAATCCATTCGCTGCCGGTGCCCGGGGTACCCGCGACCACCGGCGTTGCCGCGCCGGCGGCCAGGGTGAGGCGGGTGTCGGCACCGAGTGTGTGCTGCCCGGGGACACCGAAGCCACTGTCGCGCACGGCGTTACCGTCCAGCTCACCGGTGATGGTGATACCGGCCGGGTCGATCACCTGGACCACCACGTCGGTCTCGACCAGCACGGTGGTCTGCTGCTCCACGCTCGGCGGCAACGGCCCGCCGAGTTCGCCACGGTCGCTGAGGAACAGGCCGAGCAGCGCCAGCGCGGGGATCGCGACCGCGGTCAGTTTGAGCCAGTATTGGAAGGCCTGCACGAAGGTGATCGACCGCATGCCACCGCCGACCACATTGGTGATGACGATGGCACCGACCAGTATCGGCCCGATCCACACCGGCATGCCGAGCAGCGTTTTCAACGCCAGCCCGGCACCCTGGTACTGCGGGGCGAGGTAGAACAGGCAGACCACGACCACCACGAGCATGGCGACCTTGCGCAGACGTGGTGAGCCGAGCCGGAACTCGGCGAAGTCGGGCACGGTGTAAGCGCCGGACCGGCGCAGCGGCGCGGCGACGAACAGCAGCAGGCCGAGGTAACCGGCGGTGAAGCCGACCGGATACCACAGTGCATCGGCGCCGTATTTCGCGATCAGCCCGGCGACGCCCAGAAAGGATGCGGCGGAGAGGTATTCACCGGAGATGGCGGCGGCGTTCCAGCGCGGTCCGACGCTGCGCGAGGCCACCAGGAAATCGGAGGTGGTGCGTGACAGCCGCACCCCCCAACTGCCGATCACCACGGTGGCGATCGCCGCGGCCAGCAGCGCGGCCGCCGTCAGCGGTGAGCCGGTCACGGTTCGCTGTCGACGACGCGGACGAAATCTCGTTCGGCCTGCTCGGCCAGGCGCACATAGAGGCTGCCGACCGCGTAGAGCATGGGGAACGCAAGGATGGCCAGCAGCAGCCAGTTCAGCCGCATCCCCAGCAGCGTCAGATCGGGAAGTGCGGAGGTGAGCACCAGGATGCCGCCGACCGCGCACACCACGACCACGCTCAGGCGCAGCGCCAGCCCGAGTTGCGCACGGACCAGTCCGCGCACCAGGGCGTCACCCACCTGGGTCTGCTCCTGCACCTCGACGCGGGTGCGGACCATCCTGGCGCCGCGCCGGTGGGCCAGCACGACACGCTGGCGGGCTCCGGCCGCCCGGGCATTCGACCCAGGACGCTCATTCATCGGCGCCGGCCGGTTTCAGGTTGCGCATCGGGTCGCGGACCAGCCGATCGCGCAACTCCCGCGCCTGGCGCCGGCTCACCGGCAGCTCGACCGCCGGTGACGAGCCGTTGGCGCGCAACCGGACCAGGACCGCACCGTCGGCGGTACGCAATCCGGTGACCACGCGCAGCGACACCAGATAGGACCGGTGGATGCGCTGGAAGCCGTGATCGCGCCAGCGGGTCTCCAAGGTGCTCAACGGTATTCGCACCAGGTGCGCGCCGGTTGCCGAGTGCAGCCGCGCATAGTCACCCTCGGCCTCCACCCAGCCGATGCTCTCCCTGGGCACCAGATGGGTGATGCCACCGAGTTCGGCGGGGATGACATCGGAATCGTGGGCGTCCTCGTCGGGCACGTCGGTGGTCCTGGCGGTGGCCACCCGGCGCACCGCCTCGTCGAGGCGGTTCTGCCGGATCGGCTTGAGCAGATAATCCAGCGCGCCGACATCGAAGGCCGCGACCGCCTTGTCATCGTGGGCGGTCACGAACACCACGGCGGGGCGATGGGCGAAATTGGTCAGCACCCCGGCCAGTTCGATACCCGACAGGCCCGGCATGTTGATGTCCAGGAAGACCGCATCGATGGTGTGGGCGTTGAGCTCGCGCAGCGCGGAGGTGGCGTCGGACGCGGTGTAGACGGTGGCGATATCGGCATGTTCGCCCAGCAGATATGCCAATTCGTCCAGGGCTGGTGCCTCGTCGTCGACGGCGAGCACGGTCAGCTCGGCACTCACCCGAAACCACCTCCGTCGGCGCGTACACCGGACCGGAACTTCGGTACCCGCATGATGACCTTCGTCCCCGCTCCGATCGCCGTTTCGACCACCAGACCGTAATCGTTGCCGAATGCCGCGCGCAGTCGATGGTCGACATTGGTCAGGCCGACGTGCGCTGACTGATCGTGTCCGGCGGACGGGGTCCGCTCGGCCAGCGCGTCACCGGGCCCGGACCGCAGTGTGTCGGGATCCATTCCGGCGCCGTCGTCCTCGACGGTGATGACGCAGTCCGAACCGGCGTCATTGGCGATGATCTCCACGGATCCGCCGCCCCGTCCGGCCAGGCCGTGCCGGACCGCGTTCTCCACCAGCGGCTGCAGCGCGAGGAACGGCACCACGACGTTGAGCACCTCGGGGGCGACCTGCAGGCGCACCGTCAATGCCGTACCGAATCGTGCGCGCTCCAGCGTCAGGTAGCGGTCGATATTGCGCAGTTCCTCGGCCAGGGTGGTGTACTGCCCGGCGGCACGGAACGAGTAGCGGGTGAAATCGGCGAATTCCAAGATGAGTTCGCGGGCGCGGGCCGGGTCGGTGCGCACGAACGAGGCGATGGTGTTGAGCGCGTTGTAGATGAAATGCGGACTGATCTGCGCGCGCAGGGCCAGTACCTCGGCCTTGTCGAGGCGGGCACGGGAGGCGTCCAGCTCGGCCAATTCGATCTGACTGGCGGCGTAGCGGGCCACCTCGCCGACGGCGCCGAGCATGCCGGGTCCCGGTGTGCCGGTGGTGACGACGACCAGCACGCCGAGAACATCGCCGGCCTCGGCGAGCAGGGGTTGGGCCACCACCGTCGTGGTGTCGATATCGTCGAGAACCCGGCGTTCACCGTCGATGGATGCCGCCGCGGCGGTCGCCGCCGTGTCGGCGACGCTGCGCCGCCAGATGAACTTGTCTTGCGGATCGGCGGCGAGCAGCTGCCCGTCGCCGTCGAAGAGGGCGATCCCGTCGGTGCCGGTGAGATCGCGAAGGAAGGGCGCTGCGGTGGCAGCGGATTCGGTGTCCAGGCCCCGGCGCAGGGCGCGTGCGGCGAGCGACGCGGTGTGCAGCGCGGCGTGCACGGCCCGCTCGGTGGGGGTGGCCACCACGCGCCGGGTCCGCACCACGAACACGGCCGCGACGGCTGCCAGCAGCAGCGTCGCGGCCAGCGCGACCGTGAGCTGACCCGACATGGTGGCGCCAACCCTATGCCGCGGCGGCTACTGAACGGGGCAGGCGTACTTCCCGGCCACGTCGAACCGAGGTCACCGGGCGGCCCACCGACAACGGCTCAGGTCGTCAACCAGGCCAGCGCGGCGACCACGAGGGCCTGGGTGCCGGTGTCCAAGGTGGGCTGGATGACGGGTGCGAATGTCGGTGCGTGATTGACCGGGATGTCCTCGGCGACGCGGCCGGAGTCGGCCGCCTCACGGTAACGGTGTTCGTCGATGCCGCCAATGCCCCAGAAGGTGTACGGCGCGCCGAGTGCACGGGGGAGGTCGCTGAAGTCCTCGCTGGCCGCGCCTGCCCCGATCGGCCCGTGTCGTTCACCGAAGAACTCGGTAAAGGCGTCGCCGACCCGTGCGGTGACGGTTTCATCGTTGACGGTCGGGGGGAACCGGTCGTACAGCTCGAAATCGGGTTCCTTCGGGGAATTCGATGCCTGGCATTCGGCGGTGACGACGCGCCGGATCGCGGCCAGCACCGTCTCGCGGACCCCGTCGTTATAGGTGCGCAGATTGACCTCCAGCACGGCGCGGTCGGAGATCACGTTGCTCTTGCTGCCGGCGTGAATGGCGCCGACGGTCAGGACCACGGTGTCGGTGGCGGGGACCTCCCGGGAAACGATGGTCTGAAGGCGCAGCACGATCATCGCCGCGAGCACCACCGGGTCGACCCCGGACTGCGGCATCGAACCGTGTGCACCACGGCCGTAGACGGTGATCCGGATGCTGTCGGCGGCCGCCAGGAACGGGCCGGGGTGCGTCACGACCCGGCCTGCCGGTATCGGGAAAACGTGTTGGGCCAGTGCGACATCCACCGGCGGGAGGAGATCGGCCAGGCCGTCCTCGACCATGCCGCGGGCACCGTCGCCGGTCTCCTCGGCGGGTTGGAAGACCGCGATCATGGTCCCGGACCACTGCTCGGTGGCGCCGGCGAGCAAGGTCGCGGCGCCGAGCAGGCAGGTGACATGCACGTCGTGACCGCAGGCGTGCATGACGGGCACGTCGCTGCTGCGCACGGTGCTCGCATACGGCAGGTCGGTCGCCTCCTGGACGGGTAGCGCGTCCATATCGGCGCGCAGCAGCACCGACCGACCGCTGCCGTTGCGCAGGATGCCGACGACCCCGGTGCCTCCGATCTGCTCGTGCACGTCGTAACCGGCGGCGCGCAACCGGTCGGCGACCAGTCGTGCGGTGCGGTGTTCGTGATGGGACAGCTCGGGGTGCTGGTGCAGATCGCGGTACAGGTCCTCCTGCCAGGACCTGATCTCGGGGAGCCGGTGCAGCACCGCGGTCGCCGCGCTCATGTCTTCCAGTCTGGCAGGAGTGGCGCTGCCGTCGGCGCTTCTGGCGAAACTGGACGTCGTAGGCTTGCCGGCATGACCGGGAATCTGTGCCTGACCCAAGATCCAGCGTCGGACGCGTTGCTCGAATCCAACCCGTTCGCGCTGCTGGTCGGGATGATGCTGGACCAGCAGATCCCGATGGAGGTGGCGTTCGCCGGGCCGAAGAAGATCGCCGACCGCATCGGTGAGGTGGATGCACGGGTGATCGCGGACTACAACCCCGACGAGTTCACCGCGTTGTGCTCGGAAACCCCGGCGATCCACCGCTTCCCGGGTTCGATGTCCACTCGGCTGCAGGCGCTGGCCCAGGCCATCGTCGACGAGTACGACGGTGAGGTGAGCCGGCTGTGGACCGAGGGTGATCCCGACGGTGCGGAGGTGTTGCGCCGGCTCAAGCGGCTGCCCGGTTTCGGTGATCAGAAGGCGCGGATCTTCCTTGCGCTGCTGGGCAAGCAGTACGGCGTGACGCCGAAGGGGTGGCGCACCGCGGCAGGGGATTACGGCAAGGCGGGCACGCACATGTCGGTGGCCGACGTCGTCGACGCCGACTCGCTGCAGGAGGTGCGGGCGTACAAGAAGAAGATGAAGGCCGCCGCGAAGGCTGCGAAGCAGGCCTGAGCCGTCGACCCCGAAGGCTGCGAAGCAGGCCTGAGCCGTATACCCCGAAGGCTGCGAAGCAGGCCTGAGCCGTATACCCCGAAGGCTGCGAAGCAGGCCTGACACCAGCTGACTCTGCGCTCACGGCGCGGAAGTGCGAGTAGCGCTCGCCGTCACCGCAGAGTCAACGCGTGTTGGGCACCGACGGTGCGTACGGATCGAACTTTTGGCTGATTTCTCGATCTGGGTGCACCGTCGCGGACCGACGTTCAGAACGCGGGGCCGTCGAAGCGCTCCCGGGTGACGAATTCCGATACCGGTTTGCGGGTGAGCCTGCGGACCTGTGTGACGGGCTTACCCAGCGGCAGCACCGCGGCGAGCGCGTGGTCATCGGGTATCGCGAGCAGTTGCTTCACCGCCGGTTCCTCGGCGATGGCCATCGTCGTCAGGACACCGCCGAATCCCTCGTTCCGCGCGGCCAGCAGGATGTTCCACACCAGCGGATACACCGAGGCGCCCGCCACCACGCCGATGCGGTCGAGGTCCTGATCGAAGGCCGCGACCACGCCGAGGTCGATGCAGATCACCAGCAGCACCTCGGCGTCGAGCAGATGGGTGGCCCGCGGCACCTGCACCGCTGCCAGGTCCTCATCGGACACGCCCATGGGGTGCAAGGGATTCCACGGGCTTTCGCCGTTGCGCTTCTGGGCGATATAGCGTCGCGCGCCGGTCACGCTCAGATCGGCCAGCGCCGACTTGGTGGCTTCGTCGCGGATCACGATGACGTGGGTGCCCTGCCTGTTACCGCCGCTGGGCGCGAACCGGGCGTTGTCCAGGATGCGGGTCAGCGTCTCATCGGGCAGGGGTTCGCCGGTGAACTGGCGTACCGCGCCGGTTGTACGCATGACGTCGTAGGTGTCCATGCTCACCATCTTGGTGCGTATGCGATTGTGGACATATGGCCAAGACACATCTGAACTGCCCCTGCGGAGAAGCCATTCAGGGCGCCGATGAGGACGACCTGGTCGCCAAGGCGCAGGCGCATCTATCCGAATCACATCCCGGGCGTGAATACGACCGCGAGATGATCCTGTTCATGGCCTACTGAGGCAGCCGATCTAGGGCACCACCGTCGAGCCGATGGTGGGCATGAACTGGCACTGCTTCTCGGTGGTGGTGACCTGACCGAAGATGGTCGACATGATGCTGCCCGAGCCGGTGTCGGCGATGGCGGTCAGCGTGGTCGGGCCTGCCGGGTTGATATCGGCCTGCGGTTTGAGCGTCGCGGTGCCGGATTTTCCGGTGCTCAGGTTCACCCAGGTGACATTGAGCGGCAGCTTCTGCTCGGCGGCCGGTCCCGGTGTGCCCATGGCGGTGAAGATGTAGGCGGTCTGGCCGGGCCCCGGGCCGGGCGCGGGAATCTTCGCCGGACCGGCGACCGAGATGGCGGCGGCCAGCACGTTACCGCCGTCCTTGAGGCACCCGTTGCTGATCGACGGGTACATGAAGTCTTGTGTGGTGGGCGCGTCCGGGCCGAAGTCGGGCATCGCGCCCGGTGCCGGCGCTGGTCCTGGGGCGGGAGCGGGTGCGGCCGCCGCGGCCAGCGGTTCGGCGGGAGCCGGGGCCGGGGCGGGGGCCGGGGGCACCGCTTCGGGTGCCGGGACCACGGGCGCGTCGACGGCGGCCTCGGGGGCAGCGGGCAGGGCGTCGGGGATCGGGCCCACCGAGTAGGCGGGGTTGATCCCGGCGGGCAGGTGCGCTTGGGCACCCGCGCCGGCCGCAGGGGTGTGTACCTGCGGCGCGGCGGCGAATTGGTTGACCGCGGTGGCCAGGTTCTGCGAATCAGCCGGGGCCGCCGCGTTTCCCGCGAACGCGGCGGCGGCCGCCATCAGCATCGACGCCGCATCGCCCGGGTTGGCGGCGGCCTGCTGGATGGCGGGTCCGAGAGTCTCCATCGCCGGTAGTCCCGGTGCCTGCAGATTGTTGATCGGCAGCGGCATGGGCGCGGCCGGATCAGCGTGGGCAGGTATCACCGAGCCCCCGCCCAGCATCACGAGCGCGGTGGCCGTGGCGCTGGTCAGCGTGGTCCGGATCGATGGCATGTCTCCCCCTGGCTAGGTGGTGGTTGTGTCGGCGGCGTTGCTGATCAGGGCAGGCCCGACAGCGGAACGAACATCGGCACCAGCGATTGGGCGGCATCCGAGGGGTTGGGCAGGCCCGCGGCCGGAGCGGCGGGTGCACCCGGTGCTGCCGGTGCCGCGGCGGGAGCGACGCCGGTCGCGGGCAGCAGACCCGCCAGCGGGGTGCCGGCCGGCATCAGGCCGGCGAGTCCGGGCACCAGGTTCTGCATACCGGCCATCGCGGCGGCGGGGGCGGCAGCGGCAGCGGGACCCGCCGCGGCAGGCACGGCGCCGGGCAGGGTGGCCGCGGCCTGGGTCAGCGGAGCGCCGGCCGGGGTGATCGGATCGACCGGCAGGGTGCTGGGGGCCTGGTTACCGCCGGTGAGCACCGAGGCGAAACCCTGGATGATCTGCGGGGCGACGGTCTGGATGCTGGCCAGTTGCGGCGCGAACGGCACGTTCGGCGCGCCGGGGATCGCCGGCGGGTTGGGCGCCGGGGGAGCCGGTTCGGCCACGGCGGCCGGGCTCAGGGTCAACGCGGCCACGGCCGCGCCTGCACCGGCAATCATGCTGGTGGCAAAGAGTTTTCTGAAAGATGACACGGTTCTCCCCGTTTCGTTGGCGGCACGTCTGAAACCGAAGGTAGCGAGTTACTGGTGTTACTCAAGTGACAGGAGTGTGGTTTATTCAACCGTTACGGAGGCGTGCGCCGACGGTGATCGGAACCGCGTTCCGGGCGCGGTCAGCGGTTCGGCGCCGAGCGCGGATCCTCTTCGGGATCTGAGGTACCCGGGCGCCCGGGGTTCACATTCGGCGGGAGCGCGGCGGCACGGCGCATCTCGGTCGATAGAGTCGGGCCGGTAAACACCGACCGCGACACCTCCCCGACCGCGCAGCTCCATCGCTGGGCGCCGCTGCTGTTGGTGTTGAGCATCCTGGCCCGGCTGGCGTGGACCTACCTGGTACCCAACGGGGCGAACTTCGTCGATCTGCATGTCTACGTGGGCGGCGCCGACACGCTGGAAACCCCGGGCGCGCTGTATGACTACGTCTACGCCGAGCAGACCCCGGACTTCCCGCTGCCGTTCACCTACCCGCCGTTCGCCGCCGTGGTCTTCTACCCGCTGAGCCTGTTGCCCTTTGCCCTGGTGGCGTTCATCTGGCAGCTCGGCATCTTCGCCGCCCTCTACGGTGTGGTGCGCATCAGCCTGAACCTGCTGGGCTGCACCGATACCCGGCCGGCCATGGCCTGGACCGCCGTCGGAATCTGGACCGAACCCCTGCGCAGCACCTTCGACTACGGCCAGATCAACGTGGTGCTGGTGCTGGCCGTGCTGTGGGCGGTGCAGAGCAGTCGGTGGTGGTTGTCGGGTCTGCTGGTCGGGCTGGCCGCCGGTGTCAAACTGACCCCCGCGGTGGCCGGTCTGTACTTCGTGGGGGTGCGGCGCTGGGGCGTCGCGGCGTTCTCGGCCGTGGTGTTCGTGGCCACCATCGGCGTGTCGGCTCTGGTGGTGGGGGAGCAGGCCCGCTACTACTTCACCGATCTGCTCGGCGACGCAAGTCGGGTCGGGCCCATCGGCACCTCGTTCAACCAGTCATGGCGCGGCGCCATCTCGCGCATCGTGGGCCATGACGCCGGGTACGGGCCGGCCGTGCTGGTGGCGCTTGCGCTCACCGCGATGCTCGCCGTCCTCGCGTGGCGCGCGATCGGCACCGGTGATCGCCTCGGCGGCATCCTCATCGTGCAACTGTTCGGGCTGTTGCTGTCGCCGATCTCGTGGACGCATCACTGGGTGTGGTTGATCCCGTTGATGATCTGGATGGTGCACGGACCGTTGCGCGACAGCCTGGGTGCCCGGGTGCTCGGCTGGGGGTGGTTGGTGCTGACGTTGATCGGCGTGCCGTGGTTGCTGAGCTTCGCCCAGCCGACCATCTGGGAGATCGGCAGGCCGTGGCAGTTGGCCTGGGCCGGTCTGGTCTACCCGGTGGCCACCGTGCTCACCCTCGGATGGTTGGCCGCCCGCAGCCGCCCGTTCAGTCGGCGAGCAGCTGATCGATCGCCTTCGCCAGCTCCACATCCTTATCCGTGATCCCGCCTTCGGAATGCGTCACCAGTGCCAATTTTACTGTGCGCCAACGGATATCGATATCGGGATGGTGGTCTTTCCGTTCGGCGAGCTCGGCGATGCGGCTGACCGCACCGATACCGTCCAGAAACGTCGGGAACTCCACCGATCTGCGCAACGCGCCCTCGGAGCGCTCCCAGCCGTTCAGCTCGCCCAGCACCGCGTCGACGCGGTCGTCGGTCAATACAGCCATGGATCCGACGGTATACCGTCGAGCCCGATGACCGAGCAGATCGTCGTTGCGGGTGCGCTGATTTCCGGCGGCGCGCTGCTGGTGGCCCAGCGGCTACGTCCGGTCGAACTGCGCGGGCTGTGGGAACTGCCCGGCGGCAAGGTGGCGCCAGGGGAGAGCGAAGCCGACGCGCTGGCCCGTGAGTTGCGCGAAGAACTCGGCGTCGAGGTCAGCGTCGGCGACGCGCTGGCCGCACAGGTGATGCTGAGCCCGACGATGACGATGCGCGCCCATCTGGTGACCCTGCGGTCGGGAAGTCCGCATCCCCATGACCACCAGGCATTGCGCTGGGTGCGTGCCGCCGACCTCGACGGGCTGGCCTGGGTGCCTGCCGACCGTGCCTGGATACCCGAGCTGACGGCCGCGTTGAGCTGAGGCTGTCGCTATGAGGCTGGTTACCAGCTGCCCAGCGGTGCACCGCGCCGGAACTGTCCGTTGGGGCGCACGCCGAAGGGGTTCGAGGTGGTGCCGGGCACGGCGATGACGCCGTCGCGGACCTCGCCCTGGGTTTGGATGCCGCCGCCGTCGGCGCGACGGTTGTCGGCCAGCGCGCCACGCGCGACACCTTGGCCCGACCGACGCAACGCGTTCTTGTCGAACTCCGAAGCCTGCCGACTGGTCACGTTGGGTCGCGGGGTGATCTCTTTGACATCCGCGGCGGCCGTGGCCGCGCCGACGGTGGCGAACGCGGCGGCGACGGCAGCGGTGCCCAGGCCCATGGCGGTCATCTTGGTGGCGAGGCGCCACACGCTTCTGGTGTTCTCCGGCATCGGCTCGAACCCTTCGTCACATCGGACCAATATGGTCGCTCTACTCGTCGCTCAGGAACGGCGAACGTTACCATCCGGGGTCGCCCCGGTCGGGGCCGTCGGCGGTTTTTTATGGGCTTTGCTGTCCGAGATGTATTGACGAACAAGATAATTGGGAATCTGAGAGGTTCTCAGTAGCGGGGCGTGTGCGGATGCCCGTCAATCGATGGTCCGCTGGCTGCGATCAGGTTTGCTCGGCGGCGCGCTCGCCGCCGTCGATGTGCACCGGCGGGCGCGGTGTCGGGTTGCCGGAAACGCCGCTGCGGGTGCCGTCGGAGACTCTCGGTCTCGAGTCCGCAGGTAGTGACATGCGGCACATTCCGAGCGGTGTGCGGGGCCGCCCGGAGGATCGTCGCGACCGGTGCGCGGCCGGCGTTGTGGCCGGCTCGCGCGGCGTGGCCGGGGCCACCGTGCCACGGTGTCCACACCGCCGCCCGGATACCGCCGACAGGGCCGTCGCGATGTGCCGGCGACTCCGGATGAAACCCGCATCACCGCAGCTCACTAGGCCTTTCTGGCGAGCTTGTACACCTTCTCCAGATCCTTGCCCCGTATCCCGTTGTGCGCAGCCTTCTGTACCTTGTGCAGGACCAGCGGGCACTTCTTGCACCGGGGCTTACTACGGCAGCACTTTTTCTTCGGCTTGGCCAAGAGCAGCTTCTTCACGCACGCCTTCCGCTGAATCCCGTCGTTTTCGTGATCGGGTACTCGCACTGCGACAATCACTGACGTGGATTCTCGCCCTAACTTTCGCAACGTAGCCATCGTCGCGCACGTTGACCACGGTAAGACAACGCTGGTCGACGCCATGCTGCGGCAGTCCGGTGCGTTGTCGCACCGTGGCGATGATGCCGTTGAACGCCTGATGGACTCCGGTGACCTGGAGAAAGAAAAAGGCATCACCATCCTGGCCAAGAACACCGCGGTGCACCGGCAGAACCCGGACGGCACCATGACGGTGATCAACGTCATCGACACCCCAGGCCACGCCGACTTCGGTGGCGAGGTGGAGCGCGGCCTGTCCATGGTCGACGGTGTCGTGCTGCTGGTGGACGCCTCCGAGGGCCCGCTGCCCCAGACCCGCTTCGTGCTGCGCAAGGCGCTGGCCGCGCACCTGCCGGTGATCGTTGTGGTCAACAAGACCGACCGCCCGGACGCCCGGATCGCCGAGGTGGTCTCGGAAAGCCACGACCTGCTGCTCGATGTGGCCTCCGACCTCGACGACGAGGCGCAGACCGCCGCCGAGTTCGCTCTCGGTCTGCCGGTGCTCTACGCATCCGGTCGCGCCGGTATCGCCAGCACCACCGAACCGGCCAACGGGCAGAACCCCGACGGGGAGAACCTCGACCCCCTGTTCGACGTGCTGATGGAGCACATCCCGCCGCCGCAGGGCGATCCGGAGGCCCCGTTGCAGGCGCTGGTGACCAACCTCGACGCCTCGGCGTTCCTCGGTCGACTGGCCCTGGTCCGTATCTACAAGGGCAGGCTGAAGAAGGGCCAGCAGGTGGCCTGGATGCGTGAGGTCGACGGGCATCCCGTCATCACCAACGCCAAGATCACCGAACTGCTCGTCACCGTCGGCGTCGAGCGCACCCCGACCGACGAAGCGATCGCCGGCGATATCGTCGCCGTCGCCGGTATGCCGGAGATCATGATCGGCGACACGCTTGCCGATACCGAGCATGCGCACGCACTGCCCCGTATCACCGTCGACGAGCCCGCCATCTCGGTCACCATCGGCACCAACACCTCGCCGCTGGCGGGCAAGGTGTCCGGGCACAAGCTGACCGCGCGGATGGTCAAGAGCCGGTTGGACGCCGAGCTGGTCGGCAACGTGTCGATCAAGGTCGTCGACATCGGCCGGCCCGACGCCTGGGAGGTGCAGGGACGTGGTGAGCTCGCGCTGGCCATCCTGGTCGAGCAGATGCGCCGCGAAGGCTTCGAACTGACCGTCGGCAAGCCGCAGGTGGTGACCCAGACCATCGACGGCAAGCTGCATGAGCCGTTCGAGGCGATGACGATCGATACTCCCGAGGAGTTCGTCGGCGCGATCACCCAGTTGATGGCCGCCCGCAAGGGCCGCATGGAAGACATGACCAACCATGCCGCCGGGTGGGTGCGGATGGACTTCATCGTGCCCAGCCGTGGGCTGATCGGTTTCCGCACCGACTTCCTGACGATCACCCGCGGCACCGGTATCGCCAACGCCGTGTTCGACGGCTACCGGCCGTGGGCCGGCGAGATCCGCGCCCGCCACACCGGCTCGCTGGTGTCGGACCGGTCCGGCAAGATCACCCCGTTCGCGATGACCCAGCTGGCCGACCGCGGCCAGTTCTTCGTCGAGCCGGGCCAGGACACCTACGAGGGCCAGGTCGTCGGGATCAACCCGCGCGCCGAGGACCTCGACATCAACGCCACCAAGGAGAAGAAGCTCACCAACATGCGGTCCTCGACGGCCGATGTCTTCGAGACGCTGGCCCGGCCGCTGGAACTCGGCCTGGAGCAGGCCATGGAGTTCTGCGCCGAGGACGAGTGCGTCGAGGTCACACCGGAGATCGTGCGGGTGCGCAAGGTGGAGCTGACGGCGAGCCTGCGGGCGCGCGCGAAGTCGCGAGCCAAGCAGCAGAACAGCTGAGCGACGATAGTCTGAAACTCGTGCCGACAGCCCGACACCGTGTGACCGTGCTTGCGGCCATGCTGTCGGCACTGGTGGTGGCCGGCTGCACGGTCAGCCCGCCGCCGGCCCCGCAGAGCACCGAGACGACGCAGACCCCGCCACCACCGCCGGCGAAGGCCATGCAGATCATCATGGCCATCGACGCGATCGGTGCCGGGTTCAACCCGCATCTGCTCTCGGACCAGTCCTCGGTGAACGCCGCCGTCGCCGCGTTGGTGCTGCCCAGTTCGTTCCGGCCGATCCCGGACGCGAACACGCCCACCGGGTCCCGCTGGGAGATGGACCCCACCCTGCTGATCTCGGCGGAGGTCACCAACGAGGAACCGTTCACGGTCACCTACAAGATCCGCCCCGAAGCGGCCTGGACCGATAACGCGCCCATCGGTGCCGACGACTTCTGGTACCTGTGGCGCCAGATGGTCAGCGTTCCCGGGGTCGTCGACCCGGCGGGGTATGACCTGATCACCGGGGTCCAGTCGGTCGAGGGCGGGAAGACCGCCGTGGTGACGTTCGCCCAGCCCTATCCCGCCTGGCGCGAGCTGTTCAACAACATCTTGCCCGCGCACATCGTCAAAGACATGCCGGGCAGCTTCGGTGCCGGGCTGGTGCGCGCTCTGCCGGTCACCGGCGGCCAGTTCCGGGTGGAGAGCATCGACCCGCAGCGTGACGAGATCATGCTCGCCCGCAACGACCGGTACTGGGGTCAGCCCGCCGCCCCCGACCAGATCCTGTTCCGGCGGGGCGGTTCGCCTGCCGTCCTGGCCGATTCGATTAGAAACGGCGACACCCAGGTAGCCCAGGTGCACGGCGGGCAGGCCGCGTTCGCCCAGCTGTCGGCGATCCCGGATGTGCGCACCGCCCGGATCGTCACTCCGCGCGTGATGCAACTGACCCTGCGCGCCCAACAGCCGGAACTGACCGATCTGCGGGTGCGCAAGGCACTGCTGGGCCTGCTCGACGTCGACCTGCTGGCCGCCGTCGGCGCCGGCTCGGACAACACCGTGACGCTGGCGCAATCGCAGGTGCGTTCCCCGTCGGATCCGGGTTATGTGCCCACCGCCCCACAGGCGATGAGCCAGCAGGATGCGCTGGCCCTACTTGCCGACTCCGGTTACCAGATCACCCCGGTATCTCCCACCGCGACGGCGACGCCGGGAACACCGGCACCCGATGAGGCGCGCGGCCAGCTCATGCGCGACGGTGAACCGCTGACATTGGTGCTCGGTGTGGCCGCCAACGACCCCACCTCGATCGCCGTCGCCAACACCGCCGCCGACCAGCTACGCAGTGTGGGCATCACGGCCTCGGTGTCCGCGCTGGACCCGGTGAAGCTCTATGGCGATGCGCTGGCGGACAATTCGGTCGACGCGATCGTCGGCTGGCATCATGCCGGCGGCGATCTGGCCACCGCGCTGGCCTCGCGCTACGGCTGCCCGGCGCTGGAGGCCACCGCCGTCTCGACCCTCACGCCCACCCCCAGCGTCACCGTGACCACCACGACGCCCGAATCTGGCACCCCCGCCAGCCCGACGCCGCCGCCGAAACCGTCACCGACCACGGTGCCGTCAACCGCAGCGACGACGACATCCGGTACTGCTGAACCCCAAAATCCTGGTGGTCCAGGCGAATTGGTGCAGGCGCCCAGTAACCTGACCGGGATCTGCGACCGCAGCATCCAGCCGAGGATCGATGCCGCGCTGCGCGGCACCGAGGAGATCGGGAAGGTGATCGACGCCGTGGAACCGCGGCTGTGGGAGATGGCCACGGTGCTGCCGATCCTGCAGGACACCACCATCGTGGCCGCCGGCCCGCATGTGGCCGGGGTGAGCCTGAGCGGAGCGGTGCCGGTCGGCATCGTCGGCGACGCGGGCAAGTGGGTCAAACAGCCCTGACGGTCAGCCGTCGATCAATTCGGCGAGCCTGGCGCGCACCGCATCCCGGCGCCGGCCGTCGATGCGCTCGACGATGGCGGTGAGCACCACGACGACGGCCAGTGCACCGGGATCGGTGGTGCCGATCGCCTTGTCGCCGACATAGCTGGACCGCCCGCGCTTACCGACCATCGAACTGGTCGCGGCCGCACCGTCGAGGGCGGCGGTCAGCGCGTCGTCGTCGAGCGCGTCCCGTGGCGACTCGCCGTCCCAGCCCGCCGGATGCAGCGCGTCGACCATGGTGCGATCACCGACGCGCGCGCCCCCGGCACGGGTGATCGCCGCCACCCCGTCGCGCAACCCGTCGGCCGCCGCATCGCCCGCGCCCGCCGAACTTTTCGCGTGGACACTTGCCGCGACCCTACCGAGGACCAGGCCGAACAGCGGCCCGCTGGAGCCACCGACGTCCTCGGCGAAAGCCGTTGCCAGAGAATGCAGATCGGCGGTGAGATCGGCATCGGCGCCCGCCCCGCGACGGACCGCCGCCTGCAGGGCGTTGTCGAGGTTGGTGCCGATATCCCCGTCGCCGGCCCGCCGGTCGAGATCGTTGAGTGGCTCGCGGATCCGGGCCACGTCGTCGGCGAGCTGACCGAGCCATGGCGAGGGTTCACCCGCCGGCTGCCTCGCCTGGTCGCCGGTGATGGTCATGTCGGCGGGCACCGGCGACGGCAGAGCGGCGGTGCGATGCGGTGCACACCAGTCCTGGAGCCATCGCTCGTCTTCCACCGCGGTCACGGTGATCGAGAACCCGGCCATGTCCAGTGCGGAGACGAACGTGCCCGATACCGCACTGCGCAGCGGCACCCCGCGATCGGCCAATGCCCGCGCGACCTCGGCCAGCACATGCCACAGCTCCAGATCCCCGGTGCCGCCGAGGCCGTTGACCAGGACGACAACCCCGGCGTCGGTGATGTCGAGATCATCGAGCAGCTCACCGACCATCCGCGTCACCAGCGCGTCCAACTCGGGGCGGACGATCGACTCACGGGCCGCCTCACCGTGGATACCGACGCCGTATTCCAGGGTCCCCGGTGCCACGTCGAAGGCGGGCCGGTCCGCACCGGGCGGGGTGCAGGCGCGCTGGGCCACCGCCAGCGAGCGCGATGATGCGACTACCGCCTGGCCCAGCTCGACAAGCTCAGGTAGCGAGAGACCACGATCGGCGGCGGCGCCGAGGATCTTCTCCACCACCACCGTCGCACCGGTGCCCCGCCTGCCGACATCCTGGCCTTGCGAACCGAGATCGTCATCGACGAGCACGCGATCGACCTCGATACCGTCGGCGCGCAATCGTTCGGCGGCGATGGCGAAGTTCAGCACGTCGCCGGTGTAGTTCTTGACGATGTGCAGTACGCCACCGTCGCCGGCGACTTTCGCACTCGCCGCGTGGATCTGGCGATTGTGCGGTGAGGTGAACACCTCACCGGGACAGACCGCATCGAGCCCGCCGCGACCGAGGAAACCGGCGTGCATGGGTTCGTGGCCGGCCCCGCCGCCGCTGACCAGCCCGACCCGGCGCGCCGGATCGGGGTCCCTGGCCCAGGCGTAGATCGGGTCGAGGTGCACCCCGACCCGGGTACCACCGGTCGCGGCCAGCGCGGACAATGCGTGCTCGGAGGCCGACGGCACCGCCGAGTAGAAGTTCGTTCCCATCAGGTGGTCCTTCCGGTGGGTGGCCGATGCCCTCGACCGTACCGATCACGCACGATCAACGGTGCGGTGCCACACCCGGGTGGCCGTGAAGGCCGCAAGGGCGAACACCGCTAGCAACCAGATCGGCGGGTGTGCCAACTCCCAGACGAACACCGCGGCGAAGACCGGTGAGCGTTGGGTGATCGCCAGCACCCCGGCCGCGCAGGTCAACGCCAGCGCAGCGGTGTTGACATGGACTCCCGTGACCGGTGTGAGTTCGTTGATCAGCAGTGCCACAAGGCATCCCGCGGCGGCTCCGGTGGCCAGCGCCGGGGTCAGCAGGCCGCCGACGGCACCCACGCGCAGGAACAACGCCGTGAGAACGGGTTTGAGTAGCAGGATCGCCAGCGCGGAGGGGATGCTCAGCTGGGTGTCGAGGCTGACCACCAGGATGCTGTGGCCGTTGCCGGGAAGCTGCGGCCACCACAGCGAACAGATGCCGGTCAGCAGACCCGCGCCGGCGATCGCCGGCACCAGCCACCAACCGGTGGGCGGTGCGCCGCGGGTGGCGGTGACACGCACGAACGCCGCTGCGACGCAGGCGGACAACGGCGCGATCAGGATGGCCAGCGCGACGAACAGATAGGACAGGTCGGCATCGGGCCAGCGCAGCGAGTGGTCCAGGTGGGTGACCGGGGCGGCGACGGCCACCGCCAGGCTCGACGTGATCAGTGCGGTACCCACCACCCGCGGGTGCCAGCTGCGCGCCAGGATGCTGACGGTGAACAGGGCACCGCCCAGCGGCACGCTGTACACCGCGCCCAGCCCGGCTCCGGCGGCGCAGAACAGCAGGATCTGCGTGTCCCGCGCCGTCAGTGCCAGCCGTGCGGTGGCCGCGTCGGCCAGGACGGCCGCCAGTTGGCGCGGGGCACCTTCGCGGCCCAGCGAGGCCCCGGACCCGACCACCAACACCTGCAGCCCGGCGTCCATCGCCAACGGGCCGCGGGCCAGCGGTCGATGCGAGGCAATCGAGCCAGACAGGCCTGGCACCGCGCTGCGGCGGCGCAGCCACCACCAACCCAGGCCGGCGAGCGCACCGCCGACCGCCGGTCCGAGGACGCGCCGCAGCGGATGGGCTGCGCTGACGCCGTCGAGCAGGCTGCCGAACCGGTAGTGGTAGGTGAGGTGCTCGATTCCGTGCAGCGCCACGGTGGTCGCCGCCCCCGCCACACCGGCGAGCAGGCCGGTCGCCAGGATCGCGCAACCGAACTGCAGACCTCGGCGTCTCGCATCGGGTGGCGGCACACGGTAAACCTAGGGGAGTGGAAACGCCGCGGCTTCTCTTTGTTCATGCCCATCCCGATGACGAATCGCTGACCACCGGAGCGACGATCGCGAAGTATGCCGCCGCCGGTGCCGACGTGCGGGTGGTCACCTGCACGATGGGTGAGGAGGGCGAGGTCATCGGCGAGGAGTGGGCCGGATTGGCCGTCGACCACGCCGATCAACTCGGGGGCTACCGGGTCGGCGAGCTGACCGCGGCGCTGGCCGCTCTCGGCGTCGGAGCCCCGCACTATCTCGGCGGAGCGGGTCGCTGGCGGGACTCCGGCATGCCGGGCACGCCGGCGCGGCATCGACAGAGCTTCGTGGCGGCCCCGTTGGCCGATCCGGTGGCCGAGTTGGTCGCCGTCATCACCGATTTCCGGCCGCATGTGGTGGTCGGCTACGACCCCAACGGCGGATACGGCCATCCCGACCACATCCGGGTGCACGAGGTCAGCACCGCCGCCGTCGCTGCGTCCGCCGCGGCCGGGTGGGCGGTGCCGAAGTTCTATTGGACGGTGATGGCGGTGTCCGGATTCGTCGAGGGTTTCCGCAATATCGGCACCCCGCCCGCGGATTGGGTGGTCATCAAGGCCGAGGACTTCACCTTCGGATTCCCCGACGACCGGGTCGACGCGGTCATCGATGCCACCGACCACCTGCCGGCCAAGGCCGCGGCGCTGCGTGCGCACGCCACCCAGGTGATGGTCGCCCCGGATGGCCGCTCCCTGGCGTTGTCGAACAAGATCGCTTTGCCGCTGTGGGGTATCGAGCATTACGTCCTGGTGGCGGGCGAGCGGGGCGCCGAGGGTGTCGAATCCGACCTGTTGGCTGGGCTGAATCTGCAATAGCCGGGCGCGGACGCGGTAGGGTCACCGTCATGGACCCGGACTTGGATCCCAACCTGCAGCATCAGCAGGACCGCGCCGACAACTTCCAGTGGGTCGTCGGCTCGCTGGTCGCGCTGCTCGACAGCATCCCGACCTGACGGCCGATCGTGCGGACGGGCCGGCCTGGTTGCCGCCCGTCGTCCTCGGTGTGCTCGCCCTCGATGGTGTGCTGGCGGCGCTGGTTTCGGCGTTCTTTCTCCCGCTGCGCATCGGCGCGGTGCCCTTCCCGATCACCGTGGTGGTCAGTGGCGCGGTCAATGCGGCGCTGGTGTGGGTGGCCCTGCAGTGGACGTCCTCGCCCCGGCTCGCGGCCGCGCCGATGTGGGCCTGGCTGGCGACCGTGCTGGGGTTGGCGCTCGGTGGACCGGGCGGCGACGTGGTGTTCGACGGCGCGGGCGTGATGGCCTACGCGGTGCTCCTGCTGATCGTCGGCGGGTTGCTACCGCCGGCGGCGGTGTTGCGTCGCCACCTCTGAACCCGGTGGCCTGCGCCGGTCAGCTGTCTGAGCCGCCGGCGTCCGATGCAGTGTTCCCGGCGGCGTGATCGGCCGGCGCGGTGGTGTCCGCGGTCTTCGGGCTGTCATCGGAGGCGTTCTCGACGATGCCGCCGGTGGTGGTGTCCGCACCGGTCGTGTCGCCGATATCGTCCGCGCCGAGGTCGCTCGACTCCTGGGCAGCCTCCTCGCGCAGTTCCTCGCGGAGCTCGTCGCGCAGTGTGTCGCGGAGGTCCTCTTCCTGCTGCTCGCCGGCCTGCTCGGTGAAGCCCTCCTCGTCGACCCCTTCGGATGTCTCCGGGGTGATATCGGGCTGCGGGGTGGTCTCGACGGGGGCCTGCGGCGCGGGAGTCGGCTCCGGTGTCGTCGGGTCGGGGCTCGTCGGGTCGGGGCTCGTCGGGTCGGGCTCAGTGGCCGACGCCGCGGGCTCGTCCGGCTCGCTCTGCTGCTCGTCCGAAGACTCCGCAGCGGCGTCGGGGGCGGCCGGGATCTGTACCGCCGTGCGCGCCCCTTCGACGGCCATCACGGCCTGGGACGCCGCGGCCAGTGGGAAGAACGGTGGCAGCGGGGGAAGGAAGCTCAGGAACCAGTCGATCTCGGTGTTGACGAAGTTGACGCCTGCGGCGACCGATTCGTTGAAGAAGTTCGTCAGTCCCTGCCCGAAGTCGATGCTTCCGCCGACCCAATAGGCGAAGTTGAACACGGCGCTGGTGATGATCGGTCGGATCAGCGAGTAGTAGAAGATGTCGATCTGCGGGGTCAACAGGTTGACCAGCGGAATCCACTCGGTCGCGTACACCGCGAGATTTACGCCCCAGTCCACCCAGGGCATCACCGTGTAATAGGCGTCGATGATGGCGTTGCCCAGCCCCGGCAAGGCCAGAGCGCTCGCCTGGGTGGCCGGTGCGGCCTCCAGCGCCTCGGCGAGCAGCTTGGGAAGCTCGGTCGGACCGGCATCGGGTGCGGACGGCCGGACCGCGACCAGGGCGGCCGGCAGCGTGTCGAAGGTTCGTGCCTGCGCGGTCAGCGCGACACCGTCGTGGCGGACGGCCGGCGCGCTCGACGGCGTCACCGAGGACGGCAGCGAGATGCTGCCGGCGGCCACCACCGCCACGCCTGCCATCAGATAAGGACGAACGCGCAACCGCATGACAGCTCCTGTGATGAGTCCCGACGTCGGATAACTTACGCGCTAGTCAGCGTGCTGGGAGGCATTCGGCGGACGGGTCGCGTCGCGGTGTCTCGTCGGAGGCTATCGTGACCCTTATGCCAGTGGCAGCTGTTTCAGATAGTGAGACGCGCGGATGATCCGCGCCGACGGCGGGGTTACACCGGAGTGGCTCTGAACCCCCAGCACGGCTCCGATCTGCCCAGCCCGGTGGTCCCGCCGAAGTCGAATCCGGCCGCGCTGCGGCGTGTGCTGCGCCGCGCCCGCGACGGCGTGGCACTCAATGTGGACGAGGCGGCCATCGCGATGACCGCCCGCGGGGGCGACCTGGCCGACCTGTGCGCCAGCGCTGCCCGGGTCCGTGACGCCGGCCTGGAATCGGCGGGGCGGCGCGGCGGCACCGGACGGCTGCCGGTCAGCTACTCGCGCAAGGTCTTCATCCCCGTCACCCATCTGTGCCGCGACAAATGCCACTACTGCACGTTCGTGACGGTTCCCGGCAAGTTGCGTGCCGAGGGCAAGGGCATGTTCATGGAGCCCGACGAGATCCTCGAAGTCGCCCGCCGGGGTGCCGAGCTGGGTTGTAAGGAGGCGCTTTTCACCCTGGGTGACCGCCCGGAGGCGCGCTGGGACGAGGCCGCGCAATGGCTCGACGAGCGCGGTTATGACTCCACCCTGGACTACGTCCGAGCCATGGCCATCCGGGTGCTGGAGGAGACGGGCCTGCTGCCGCACCTCAATCCGGGTGTCATGAGCTGGACCGAACTCTCCCGGCTCAAGCCCGTCGCGCCGTCGATGGGCATGATGCTGGAGACCACGTCACGGCGACTGTTCGAGACCAAGGGACTGGCCCACTACGGCAGCCCGGACAAGGATCCCGCGGTCCGGTTGCGGACCCTCGATGACGCCGGCAGGCTGTCCATTCCGTTCACCACCGGCCTGCTGGTGGGTATCGGTGAGACGCTCACCGAACGTGCCGAGACGATGCACGCGATCCGCAAGTCGCACAAGGAATTCGGTCACGTGCAAGAAGTGATCGTGCAGAACTTCCGGGCCAAGGACCACACGGCCATGGCCGGGGTGCCCGATGCCGGTATCGACGATTTCGTGGCGACCATCGCGGTGACGCGACTTGTGCTGGGGCCCAAGATGCGTATCCAGGCGCCGCCGAACCTGGTGTCGTCCGCGGAGTGCCTTGCGCTGATCGGTGCCGGTGTCGACGACTGGGGTGGGGTCTCACCGCTGACTCCGGACCATGTGAACCCGGAGCGGCCGTGGCCGAATCTCGACGATCTGGCGGCCGTCACCGCCGAGGCCGGCTATGACCTGGTGCAGCGGCTGACCGCGCAGCCTCAGTATGTGCAGGCGGGTGCGGCATGGATCGACCCGCGAGTGCGTGGGCATGTCGACGCGTTGGCCGACCCGGAAACCGGTCTGGCCCGCGATGTCAACCCGGTGGGGCGGCCATGGCAGGAGCCCGACGAGGCCTCGGAATCGTTGGGTCGCACGGATTTACACACGGCCATCGACTCGGAGGGCCGGCGCACCGATACCCGCAGTGACCTCGACAGCGCCTTCGGGGACTGGGAGTCCATCCGGGAGAAGGTGTCCGAGCTCGCCGCGCGCGCACCCGAACGCATCGACACCGATGTGTTGGCGGCGTTGCGATCGGCCGAGCGTGACCCGGGTGGCTGTAGTGACGACGAGTATCTGGCACTTGCCACCGCCGATGGGCCCGCGCTGGACGCCGTTGCCGCGCTGGCTGATTCGCTGCGCCGCGAGGTGGTCGGCGATGACGTCACCTTCGTGATCAACCGCAACATCAATTTCACCAACATCTGTTACACCGGTTGCCGATTCTGCGCGTTCGCCCAGCGCAAGGGTGACGCCGATGCATTCTCGTTGTCCACCGGCGAGGTCGCCGACCGGGCCTGGGAGGCGCACGTCGCCGGTGCCACCGAGGTGTGCATGCAGGGCGGTATCGATCCCGAACTGCCGGTCACCGGGTATGCCGACCTGGTGCGCGCGGTCAAGGCCAGGGTGCCCTCGATGCATGTGCATGCCTTCTCGCCGATGGAGATCGCCAACGGAGTCACGCGCAGCGGGTTGTCGGTGCGCGAATGGCTGACCGAGTTGCGGGCGGCGGGTCTCGGCTCGATCCCTGGTACGGCCGCGGAGATCCTCGACGACGAGATCCGCTGGGTGCTGACCAAGGGCAAGTTACCGGCCTCGGAGTGGATCGACGTCGTCACCACCGCGCACGAGGTGGGGCTGCGATCGAGTTCGACGATGATGTACGGGCACGTCGACACCCCCAAGCACTGGGTGGGGCATCTGAATGTGCTGCGCGATATCCAGGATCGCACCGGTGGTTTCACCGAATTCGTCCCGCTGCCCTTCGTGCACCAGTCCTCGCCGCTATACCTGGCCGGTGGCGCGCGGCCGGGGCCCACGCACCGCGACAACCGTGCCGTGCACGCGCTGGCGCGAATCATGTTGCACGGCAGGATTCCCAGCATTCAGACCAGCTGGGTCAAGCTGGGTGTCGAACGCACCCAGGTGATGCTCAACGGTGGGGCCAATGATCTGGGCGGCACGCTGATGGAGGAGACCATCTCGCGGATGGCCGGTTCGGAGAACGGGTCGGCCAAGACCGTCGCCGAACTCGTCGCCATCGCCGAGGGTATCGGCAGGCCTGCCCGGCAGCGCACCACGGACTACACGCCGCTGGCGGCCTGATCACCCACCCGAGCGGCAGAGGTGAGCGTAGCCTTGCCTGACTCGGATCGTGTTGCCGGAAAAGGTGTTTGGTGCGCCGCTCGGTCGTCTGAGGGGGTATCTTCTGGATGCGCACATCCGAGGAGCGAAGCCATGACCACTATTGCCGGAATCCCCGCCCATGCCCTGCTGGTGCATGGCGTCGTGGTGCTGGCGCCGTTGACGGCCGCGTTGCTCATTCTCTGTGCATTCTGGCGGGCCGCCCGCACTCGTCTGGTGTGGTTGGTGCTGGCCCTGGCTGCAGGCGTCATGGTGCTCACACCGTTGGTGACGTCAGCGGGTGAGTGGCTGTACAACCGCGAAAGTGAGCACAGCGCGATCCTCGAGCTGCATGAGGAGCGCGGCGAGTGGATGATCTACTTCGCGATCGGCTTGTTGCTCGTGGCGATCTTGCAGGCGGTCCAGCACGTGTGGGAGTCGCGCACGGAGCGACCTGGTCGCGGGCTCGCGGTCGGGTTGGCGGTCCTCGCCGTGGTGGTCGGTGTGTCGACGACGGTCAGCGTGGTGCTGATCGGGCACTCGGGAGCCGAGGCGAAGTGGGGTGTCATCGCCGAGTAGCCGACCCGACCGCAGGCTCGGCCCGTCAGTAGTCCCAGGTCGCCGGGACGAAGCGGAAGGTTCCGCCGTGGGCGGCCACATGGCAGACCGACGGGAACGGAAGGTGGGTGGCCACCAGCTGTTCACCGCTGGCCGCAAGATCGGTCAACAGCGAAATCCGGACCCGGGTCGCCTCCTCGGGATCGTGTTCGAAACCGTTCTGCCATTCGGGGTTGTCGAACCCCGGCTGGAACACTGCGTCACCGGCGAACGTCAAGGCCTCGCCCCCTGATTCGATACGCACGACGCTGTGCCCGGGGGTATGTCCACCGGTGCGCCGCAACACAACTCCCGGTGCCACCTCGTAGACGTTCTCGAATGTGCGCAGTTGGCCTCGGTAGAGGTCGAGGAACTGGGTGGCGGTCCGTCGCAGCACGGGTGGTATCGAGGCCGGCATGACGGTGCGGGAGAAATCGGGGGACTGCCAGAACTCGGCTTCGGCGGCCGCCACGTGCACCCGCAGGTCGTTACGGAGCTTGTTGCGCAGCCCGTCGACCAGCAGGCCCCCGATATGGTCCATGTGCAGATGTGTCAGCACCACATCGGTGACCGAGGACGGCTCCACCCCGGCCGCGGACAGTCGCATGCCCAGTTGACCGGCTCGGGGGAAGTCCGGGAACTCGGTGCCGAGACCGGAATCGACCAGGATCGTCCTGCCCGCGCTGCGCACCACGGCGACGTTGAGCGGCCAGTCCAGGATCTCCGGCGGCAGGAACATGTCTTTCAGCCATGCCGAGTACTCGGTCGGTTCGGCGTTGGTGGCCATCGTCGATGCCGTGATCGGCAGTACGCCGTCGCTGATGATCAGCACGTCGATATCGCCGATTTTCAGGGCGTACCGAGACGGCACCAGCTCGTCGAGGCCGTTGTCGCTGCGGGTGAGGTTGTCCACGCTCATGGTTTCTCCGATGCTCGCGAAGGTGCGGGCTGCACACTTCTGGTCGGTCGAACGCCCGCACGGCGCGGGAGTCATCCCCGCCACGGCGGGGCGTTCGAGTCGTTAGCATCGACGGCTATGTCGGTGGGGTTGCGCGGTCGTGAGCATGATTGCGCGGTCCTCGACGCCCTCACCGATGACGCCCGGTCGGGCCGGGGCCGGGTATTGTTGCTGCGCGGTGAGGCGGGCGTCGGAAAGACGGCGCTGCTGGATCAGCTGGCCTGTAACGCAACCGGATTCACTCTGCTCCGATTGGGCGGTGTGGAATCCGATATGGAGCTCGCCTACGCCGGGCTGCAACAGCTGTGCGCGCCCCTGCTCGCGGATATCGTGACGTTACCGCCGCCGCAGCGCGCCGCCCTGGAGGTCGCGTTCGGATACGGAACCGGGCCCGCGCCAGATCGGTTCCTGGTGGGATTGGCAGTGCTGAGCCTGCTGGCGGGCGCCTCGGCCGCGCGGCCCGTTCTGTGCCTGATCGACGACGCACAATGGCTCGACCAGGTCTCGGTGCAGGTACTGGCGTTCGTCGCGCGGCGGCTGTTGGCAGAGCCGGTGGCCATGGTGTTCGCCGTCCGCGACGGAAATCCCGACGTGCTCACCGGGTTGCCCGAACACACCGTGGCGGGACTGAGTGACGCCGCCGCACGTGAGCTACTTGAGTCGATCATGATCGGCGGTATCGACCCGCTGGTGCGTGATCGCATCGTCGCCGAAACCCGCGGTGTGCCACTGGCCATCATCGATGTGCCGCACAGTGTGTCGGCCGCCGAATTGGCCGGTGGTTTCTGGATTTCCGGTCGGCGTTCCTCGACGGCCGCCCTCGAGGACGGGTACATCGAACGCATCCTGACGCTGCCCACGCCAACCCGGCAGCTACTGTTGCTCGCTGCTGCCGAACCCGTCGGTGACGCGGCGTTGTTCCTGCGCGCCGCAGCGCTCTTGGGGGTTCCGGTCGACGAGCTGGGCCCCGCCGAGGCGGCGGGCCTGATCGAACTCGGGGTGCGGATACGGTTCACCCATCCGCTCACTGGTGCACCATCCTTGTGTCGGTGATCTTGGATGGATTGCCGATGCACCCGAGGTGCCGCTGATCTATCGCCCTGCTCGCTCGACGCTGTTGATGTCCAGCATGAGTTCTGCGGAGGTCAGTGGTTACCCGGGGCGCGTTGACCGTCGACAGGGCTATGCGCCACCGAGCGCCGCTCAGTGAGCGAACCGGCAGTCGTGCCCCGGAACCTGCACATAAGGGTGCCTCCCCACTGGGCTTAGCAGCGAGGAGGCTGTCATGAAGTCTGCCCGAAATACCCTGCCAACGGAACCCGCCAATGGGCTCACGTGTGGAATCGACTGGGCCTGCGATGATCACGCGGTCTCGATCGTCGATGCCAAAGGCCGCGAGATCACCCGCAAAACGATCGGTCACAACGCCGTTGGGCTGCGAGATCTGCTCACCACACTGCAACGCGCCGGTGTCAGCGAAGTCGCCATCGAACGCCCCGACGGTCCGGTCGTACACGCCCTGCTCGACGCTGGGATCACCGTCGTGGTGATCAGCCCCAACCAACTCAAGAACCTGCGCGGGCGCTACGGATCGGCCGGCAACAAAGATGACCGCTTCGACGCGTTCGTCCTGGCCGACACCTTGCGCACCGACCGGACCCGGCTGCGGCCCCTGCAGCCCGACAGCCCGGCCACGGTGGCCCTGCGCCAGACCTGCCGAGCCCGTAAAAATCTGGTCGCTCACCGCGTGGCGATCGCCAACCAGCTGCGGGCTCATCTGATGATCGTCTTTCCCGGCGCGGTCGGGCTGTTCGCCGATATCGACTCGCCGATCAGCCTGGCCTTTTTGGCCCGCTTTGACTGCCAGGACCGCGCCGATTGGCTCTCGGTCACCCGGATGGCCAACTGGCTGGCCAGCGTCGGCTACAGCGGCCGCACCCACGCCAGTGAACTGCACCGACGACTCACCGCCGCGCCTCGCGGTGCCGCCGGTATCGACGGTGCCACCATCACCGCGACCTTCGTCGAGGTGTTGAGCACTGTGAGCGCCCAGATCAAAACCCTCGACCAGAGCATCGCCGAGCAACTCGACGCTCACGCCGATACTCATATCTTCACCAGCCTGCCACGCTCGGGCACCTTCCGTGCCGCCCGACTGCTCGCCGAAATCGGCGACTGCCGCGCACGGTTCCCCACACCCGAATCGCTGGCGTGCCTGGCCGGAGTCGCCCCCTCCACCCGCCAATCCGGGAAAGTCAAACACGTCGGATTCCGCTGGGCTGCAGACAAACAGCTCCGCGACGCCGTATGCGACTTCGCCGGCGACAGTCGTCGAGCCAACCCCTGGGCGGCCGATCTCTACAACCGCGCCCGAGCCCGCGGACACGACCACCCCCACGCCGTGCGCATCCTCGCCCGCGCCTGGCTCTACATCATCTGGCACTGCTGGCACGACGAAGTCGCCTACGATCCCACCCAACACAGGGCCCTCCAAAAGCTGATCAACCAAGATCAACCCAGGGCGGCTTGACACAGGGCAACTCATGCGTTCGGCGGCCTACCGTGCCGCCGAACTCGGTGAGCGTCGCGACGTCCATCGCGCGTTGGCTGGGGCGACGGACCCGCAGGTCGACCCCGACCGGCGGGCCTGGCACGCCGCCAACGCCGCGTTGGGGCCCGATGATGTGGTGGCGGCCGAACTGGAAGCATCGGCCGGCCGCGCTCAGCGGCGCGGTGGTATGGCAGCCGCGGCCACCTTCCTGGAGCGCGCGGCCGTGCTGACCGGCGATCCGCACCTTCGCGGAGCACGCGCCATCGCCGCGGCACAGGCCAAACGCGAGGTGGCCGAGCCGGATTCGGCCTACGCGCTGTTGGCGATGACAGACTCCGCCCCGCTGGATGTGGCGCAGAAGGCCCGGGTGGTGCGCATGCGGGCACAGATGGACTTCGCCCGCAGTCGGGCGGCGACGGCGGGCGCGCTACCCGTCGGCGAGGCCGCGGTGGGACTGCTGACCGCCGCCCGTGGTCTGGTCGGCCTCGATGATGAACTCGCCAGGGAAACCTATCTGGAGGCACTCGCGGCGGCGATGTACGCCGGGCGGCTGGGACCGCCGACGCTGCTGGCGGAGGTGGCCACCGGCGGAGCCGAGGCCGCGCGGTCGGTCGGCGATCCGGCACGGTCGGTCGATCTACTCCTGGCCGGCATGTGCGCGCGCATCATCGACGGTCCCGGTGCCGGTTCGGCGGAACTCGCCGCGGCACTGGACATGTGGAATGCCGATGCGGAGCACAACCGGGCCCGCCGGCACTTCTGGCCGTTCCCGGTGATCCAGGAATCGGCCGCCCACGAGCTGTGGGACGACACGGTGCTCGAACGCATCGCCACCGACACCGTGCGTCGCGCGCGTGACGCCGGTGCCCTGGCCGCGCTGCCGCCGGCGCTGGGTTACCGGGCCGGCGTGCACTTCTATCGAGGTGAGTTCGGTGTTGCCGCAGATGTTCTGGAGGAGTCCGCGGCGCTCAGCGCCGCCATGGGGCAGGAGCCGGTGCGGTATCACTCGCTGAATGTCGCGGCTTGGCGCGGTGTACCGGAGGAGGCCCTCGGGCTCATCGAGAGTGCGGCCACCCGTGGTGCGGCACGCGGTGAAGGCCGGCTGATCGGATTGGCATCGTTCTGTGGCGCGGTGCTGTACAACGGCCTCGGTCGGTACGCGGAGGCGTTGGCTGCCGCCCGACACTGTTGCGAGTACGAAGATCTCGGGTTCCACAGCTGGTGCCTGTACGAGCTGATCGAGGCCGCTGTGCACGTCGGTGACCGGACGACCGCCGCCGCGACGTTCCCGAGGTTCGTCGAACGTGCCACCGCAAGCGACACCAACTGGGGCCGGGGTGCGGTGGCGGCCGCGCAGGCCCTGCTGGCCGATGACGCCGACGCCGACGCGACGTTCCTCGATGCGATCGAGCGGTTGGATCAGGCCGGGATCGCGTTGCTGCTGTCCCGGGTGCGGCTGTCCTACGGCGAGTGGCTTCGCCGGGCGAATCGCCGCACCGACGCCCGGAATCAGCTCGGTGTCGCACATGAGCTGTTCACCGCGATGGGCGCGCAGGCCTTCTCGGAGCGGACCCGGCGCGAGCTGGTGGCGGTCGGCGCGAAGGTGCGCTCCCAGCCGCTCGGGGCCGGGGACGCGCTCACCGCACAGGAGGCGCAAATCGCCGGGCTGGCCGCCGACGGGCTGACCAACGCCGAGATCGGCGCCCAGTTGTTCATCAGCACCCACACCGTGGAGTGGCATCTGCGCAAGGTGTTCGTGAAGTTGGGTATCAGGTCGCGCCGGCAGCTGCGCGCCGCCGCCCGCTGACCACGTAGTCGCGCAGACTACGGACTTTCAAGGGCTCGGTGTGCCAACGCATCGGGACAGTCTGGTTCCGGATAAACAGTCGGAACTGGAGGAACTTGTGAAAATCGTGGTTATCGGTGGCACCGGGCTCATCGGCTCACGGGTGGTCGCCGAACTCGGCAGGCAGGGCCACGACGTACTGTCGGCATCCCCGTCGTCGGGGGTCGACGTCCTGACCGGCGAAGGGTTGGCCGATGCGCTGACGGGCGCCGATGTCATCGTCGATGTGGCCAACTCGCCGTCGTTCGAGGACGCGCCTGCGCTGGACTTCTTCATCCGTGCCGGCAACAACCTGCTCGCGGCCGGCAGGGCCGCCGGGATCTCGCATTACGTCGCCCTGTCGGTGGTGGGCACCGATCGGCTTCAGGACAGCGGCTACTTCCGCGCGAAACTGGCCCAGGAGAGGTTGATCCGGGACGGAGGGATCCCCTTCACCATCGTGCGTGCCACCCAGTTCTTCGAATTCGTCGGCCGCATCGCCGATTCGGCCACCGAGGGCGGGTCGGTTCGGATCACCTCGGCGGCGAGCCGGCCGATGGCCGCCGACGATGTCGCGACCGCGGTGTCAGGTGTCGCGGTCGCTCGACCCGCCGGCGGCATCGTCGAGGTGTGCGGACCGGAACGTATCGGACTCGATGAGCTGGTGAGCCTGCAGCTGCGGGCCTGTGGCGACGACCGCGAGGTCATCACCGATCGAGCGGCGCCCTACTTCGGGGTGGTGCTCGACGACACGACGCTGCTCGCCGGTGGCGAGGCGACGGTCTTGGGTACCCGCTTCGCGGACTGGCTGGCCGATTCCGCGGCCGTGTGCCAGTAGGGGACACGCCGATATGACACTGACATCCGTACCCGACCCGCACCTCGCCGTGCGTTTTGCGGCGGAGACCCGACCGCTGCTGGAGATGCT
The DNA here is from genome assembly GCF_006715585.1 of Arthrobacter sp. SLBN-53. Taxonomy (NCBI): domain Bacteria; kingdom Bacillati; phylum Actinomycetota; class Actinomycetes; order Micrococcales; family Micrococcaceae; genus Arthrobacter; species Arthrobacter sp. SLBN-53. Next base: position 1,477,223 of record NZ_VFNN01000001.1, on the reverse strand, counting down.
GCATCGCGGTGCCCGCCGACTGACCCGGTCCGAGGCCGACGCCGAGGACTTGTTGCAGGACACGTTGTTACACGCCTACGCGGGATATCCGAGGTTCCGACACGGCACCAACCTCAAGGCGTGGCTGTTCAAGATCATGTACAACCGGTGGGTCAGCAACCACCGTGCCCAACAACGTCGACCCACCGAGACACCGGTCGACGAGATCACCGACCGGATGCTGGCCCGCGCGGGCGCCCACGTGTCGGCCGAAGCCGAGGTGCTGAACGCGCTGGCACACCCCGATCTCAGCGATGCGCTGGGCGAGCTGCCGGATGGTTTCACCAACGTGTTGTTCTATGCGTTCGTCGAGGGCTACACCTATGCCGAAATCGCCGCCATCATGGACATCCCGGTGGGGACGGTGATGTCGCGCGCGTCGCGGGCGCGGCAACGGCTGCGGCTGGCGTTGGCGCTCATCGACCAGGAGGTCGCCTGATGGAACTGGCCGGGCGACGGGCGCTGGTCACCGGGGGCACCGCGGGCATCGGGCTGGCCTCGGCCTGGTTGCTCGCCGAGGCCGGGGCCGCCGTCGTCATCACCGGACGCAATGCCGATCGCGGTATGGCGGTGGCGAATCGGCTGGGGGCGCAATTCGTACAAGCCGATCTCGGCGCACCCAGTGGGGTGGAGCACCTGGTCCGGGCCGCGGGGGAGGTCGACATCCTGGTCAACAACGCGGCCTACTTCCCGGCTGCGCTGACCGTCGACCAAGATCCGGCCTCCTTTGACCAGACCTTCGGAATCAATGTCCGCGGACTGTATTTCCTGACCGCGGGGATCGTCCGCGGCATGCTGGGACGCGGCCACGGCAGCATCGTCAACATCACCACCATGGTCGCCACCAAGGGAGTCGCTCGGGCGTCGGCCTACAGCGCATCGAAGGCGGCGGTGGAATCGTTGACCCGTACCTGGGCCGTGGAATTCGGCACCGCGGGGATCCGGGTCAACAGTGTGGCTCCGGGTCCCACGAGAACCGAAGGGGTGCAAGCAGAGTGGGGCGAATCCAATGAGGAGTTGGGTAGCTCGCTGCCGTTGGGCCGTACCGCGGAGCCGATGGAGATCGCGCAGGCGGTGTTGTTCCTCGCCTCGCCGCGATCGAGTTTCATCACCGGTTCGACACTGCACGTCGACGGCGGCGGTGCCGCCCTGTGACCTGGCGGCGGTGCCGCCCTGTGAACCCGCGGCGGTGCCGCCCTGTGACTACCTAGGAGTGAGATGACCGTGAAATACGACCCAGGTTGGGAGAATGCCCTCACCGTGGTGGGTGAGGCGACACCGCCGGCCATAGCGCAAGGCGCACAAGCCATGACGGTGGTCATCGAGTACCCGCCCGGTAGTGCCGGGGCGCCGCCGCACAAGCATCCCGGCGGACCCGCGTTCGGTTATGTGCTCGACGGGGAGGTGCTGTTCGAGCTGGAGGGATCGGCGCCCCGCGTCGTGCGCGCCGGTGAGACGTTCTGGGAACCCGGCGGGGACGTCATCCACTACAGCGATGCCAACAACCGCGACGACATCCCGTGCCGGTTCCTCGTCACGATGTTCTGCACCCCGGGAATTCCGATGCTGGTGCTCGTCGACACCGACGAGTTGGCGGCCCGGGCGCGCTTACGTGTCACGGAGTGAGGTCGATGGCCAGAGTCCTGCTCCAGACCACGATCCCGTTCGACGCACAGGATTGGTCGGTCGAGCGCTTCTCCATGCTGGCCGACGTGCTGCGGGTCGCCGGGCACCAGGTGGTCGCCAGGAACCGGGCCCGCGGTGGTGACGATCCGGTGCTCGCCGGCCTGGATCGGTCGGATTTCGACCAACTCTGGCTGCTGGCGGTCGACACCGGAGCCGGGTTGACCGAGCGTGAATGCGGGGCCATCGCCGGATTCCGGCGCAGGGGCGGCGGTGTGCTGACCGCGCGGGATCATCAGGACCTCGGCAGGTGTCTGTCGGCACTCGGATCACTGGGCGGGGTGAACCGGTTCCACGACGAGAGCGTCGACCCGGCCGACCTACGTGACGATATGGACAATCCCGAGATTTCCTGGCCGAATTACCATTCCGGTGCCAACGGTGATTATCAGCCGGTTCTCGACTGCGGTCATGAACTGCTCGCGACCGCCGCGGTGTGCAGTGGCCGCATCGAATGGTTCCCGGCGCATCCGCACGAGGGGCTGGTGACCGCGGAGGTTCCGGGTGCCCGGGTGGTGGCACAGGGGCGCAGCGCGACGACGGGGCGGGTGTTCAACCTTGCGGTGGCGCTGGACGGTGATCGTGCCGCCGACGGTTCGATGCTCGGCCGGGCGTTGGCCTGCTCGACGTTTCACCATTTCGCCGATTACAACTGGGACGTCGAACGCGGCGCGCCGGACTTCGTCACCGAGCGGCCGGGCCGTGGGATCAAGGACGATCCAGCTCGTCTGGACGTGTTCTTCGACTATGTCCGCAATATCGCCCGGTGGCTGACACCCACGGACCCGGGCCGCGGGGAATGAAATCGGACCGTGGTCCGTTTGACTCGGGTGAGAGGTGTCCGGAGAGCCGGCCCGATGACCACAGGAGTAGACATCATGACCACAGCCGCAGCCGCCGACCTGACCGCCGGAACCTGGGCGATCGATCCCGTGCACTCCTCGGTGAACTTCTCGGTTCGCCATCTCATGGTCAGCAAGGTGCGTGGCACCTTCGACTCGGTCGCCGGCGCCATCACCATCGCCGAGGATGGCACCCCGTCGGTCACCGCCACGATCGACATCGCCTCGATCAACACCCGCAACGAGCAGCGGGACGCGCACCTGAAGGCGCCCGATTTCTTCGACGCCGCACAGTTCCCGACGGCCACGTTCACCTCGACCGGCGTGCGCGCCGACGGCGACGACTACGTACTCGACGGCGAGTTCACGCTCAAGGGTGTCACCAAGCCCGTCGCGCTGAATCTTCAGTTCAACGGCGTGAACCCGGGTATGGGGCACGGTGCGGTCGCCGGGTTCGAGGCGTCGGTCGTGCTGAACCGCAAGGACTTCGGGATCGACTTCGACGCCCCGCTGGAGACCGGCGGTGCCGTCGTCGGCGACAAGGTGACCGTCACCCTGGAGATCGAAGCGCTCAAGCAGGCCTGACTCCTCCCCGCGAGCGTGCGTGAACTCTGAGCTGGGCACGGCGTGTCGGGGTGCAGACACGCACGCTCGCGGGGAACGGGAGTTACAGCCGGGCGGCCAATTCGGTGCCCTGACGGATCGCGCGCTTGGCATCCAACTCCGAGGCGACGGCCGCCCCGCCGATGACGTGCGGCTCGACACCGTGGGCCCGCAGCCCGTCCTCGAGATCGCGCACCGATTCCTGGCCGGCGCAGATCACCACATTGTCAACCGTCAGTACCCGGGGCCGCGCATGGTCGGACCCGAAGCTGATGTGCAGGCCGTCATCGTCGATTCGCTCGTAGTTCACACCCGAGAGCTGTTCGACGCCTTTGGCTTTCAACGATGCGCGGTGCACCCAGCCCGACGTCTTGCCCAGCCCGCGGCCCTGGGGCCCCTTGCTGCGCTGCAGCAGGAAAACCTGGCGCGCCGGTGGTAGCGGCACCGGCGTGGTCAACGCGCCGCGCACCGCGGGTGCCTCGAACGGGTCGAGCGCGCCCCACTCGGACTTCCACTCCTTGACGTTGAGCGTGGGGGACTGGTCGGTGACCAGGAACTCGCTCACGTCGAACCCGATCCCGCCCGCGCCGATCACCGCCACCGCGTTGCCCACCGGCGCGCCGGAGAGCACCTCGGCGTAGGTCAGCACCATCGGATGTTCGATGCCGGGAATGCTCGGCATCCGCGCGGTCACCCCGGTCGCCAGCACCACATCGTCGAATCCGGTCAGCGCCTGCACCGTCGCCCGCACGCCCAGTCGCACGTCGACATCGTGAACCTCCAGCATCCGGGTGTAGTAGCGCACGGTCTCGTTGAACTCCTCCTTGCCCGGCACCCGCCGGGCGAGGTCGAACTGGCCACCGATCGTCGAGCCGGCCTCGAAGAGGGTCACCCGATGCCCGCGCTGCGCCGCGTTCACCGCGGCCGACAGCCCGGCAGGCCCGGCCCCGACGACCGCGACTGTGCGTGTCCGCCGAGTAGGTCCCAGGATCAGGGTCGTCTCGTGTCCCGCCCGCGGATTGAGCAGACACGACACCGTCTTGTGCACGAACGCGTGGTCCAGGCACGCCTGATTGCAGGCGATGCAGGTGTTGATCTGGTCGGCGGCATCCTCGGCGGCCTTGTGTACCCAGTCCGGATCGGCCAGCAGGGGGCGCGCCATCGAGATCAACTGAACGTGCGAGTCGGCGAGGATCTGCTCGGCCGCCTCAGGCATGTTGATCCGGTTCGACGCCACCACCGGGACGTCGACATGTTCGGCCAGCGCGCTGCTGGTGCCGACGAACGCGCCGGATGGCACCGAGGTGACGATCGTCGGGATCCGGGCCTCGTGCCACCCGATTCCGGTGTTGATGATCGTCGCGCCCGCCTCCTCGACCTCGGTCGCCAGCGCGACGATCTCGGCCCAGGTCTGGCCGTCGGAGACATAATCGGCCATCGACAGCCGGTAGACGATGATGAAATCGGCTCCCACCGCCTGGCGTACCCGGCGGACGATCTCGACGGCAAAACGTCGCCGCTTCTCCGGCGTCCCGCCCCAGGCGTCGGTGCGCTTGTTGGTACGCGGCGCGAGGAACTGGTTGATCAGATACCCCTCGCTGCCCATGATCTCGACGCCGTCGTACCCGGCGGAACGCGCCAGCAGGGCGGCTCGCACGAAATCGTCGATGGTGCCCTCGACATTGCGCAACGCCCGCGGCCGGAACGGGTTGATGGGTGCCTTGATCGAGGAGGCGCTGACCGAAAGCGGATGGTAGGCATAGCGTCCGGCGTGCAGGATCTGCAGCGCGATCTTGCCGCCCTCGGCATGGACGGCCGCGGTGATCTTGCGGTGCCTGCGCGCATCGGATTCCGAACGCATCTCGGCGGCCAGCGGTAACAGCCAGCCGGTCCGATTCGGCGCGTACCCGCCGGTGATGATCAGGGCGACCCCACCGCGGGCGCGTTCGGCGAAGTAGGCGGCCAGCCTGTCGGTATCGCGGGCACGATCCTCCAAACCGGTGTGCATCGAGCCCATCACCACGCGGTTGCGCAGGGTGGTGAAGCCCAGATCCAGCGGCGAGAGCAGGTTCGGATAGGTCATTTTCGGATACGTCATTGCACACCTCCGAGTGCCGACAGGACTTCTGACAACCACTCGATGGCGCCCTCTTCGGCGCGGATACCGCCGCGCAGCACCAGGTACTGGTGCAGCTCGGCGCCGGTCAGCCGGAGTGGATCGGGGAACTGGCGCTTCTCGAAGCCGCGGTAGGTGTCCAGCAGCGCCAGCCGCTCGGCGCGCAGCGCGACCGCCTGCTCGCGGACGGCGTCGATATCGCCGTAACCGCAACCTCGGATCTTGACCGCCAGGTCGCGGGTGCGGTTGTCGGCGACGGTCGAGCCGCGTCCGGAAAGGGGTGCGGCAATCCAGCGAGCCAGCTCGGCGCGGCCGGCCGGCGTCACCGAGTACACCTTCTTGTCCGGGCGACCCCGTTGTGCGACCGCGCGGACCTGTACCCAGTCCTCGGCCTCCATGGCGCGCAACGACCGATAGATCTGCTGGTGTGAGGCCGACCAGAAGTACCCGATGGAGCGATCGAAGCGATGAGCCAGCTCGTAGCCCGAACCGACCTGTTCGCAGAGGGATACGAGGATGGCGTGCGGCAAGGCCATGTCCGAAGGCTAAACGGTACCGGCGGTCCTATGCAACAAGTTGCACAGGGTGGAAACCTGCGCGTGGTGACTAGGCCTTCTGTATGTGCGACGTCTAGTATCAGTAACCGCACGCCGCCGCGGTGAGGGCGGCGTGTGAAGTTAGGGCACACTGAGACGCACGTCCAGTTACGGGCCGTTCATACTGGCCCGCGGGCGCTCGCTCAGCGCGCCCACCCAATACTGAAACCCGGACCAGCAGCCCACTGGACAGGAGATACATCAGTGACGTACGTCATTGCCGAGCCCTGCGTCGACGTCAAAGACAAGGCGTGCATCGAGGAGTGCCCGGTCGATTGCATCTACGAGGGTGGCCGGATGCTCTACATCCACCCGGACGAGTGCGTCGACTGCGGCGCCTGCGAACCGGTGTGCCCCGTCGAGGCCATCTACTACGAAGATGACGTGCCCGACCAGTGGAGCAGCTACACGCAGAGCAACGCCGACTTCTTCAGTGAGCTCGGCTCGCCCGGTGGTGCGTCGAAGGTCGGCCAGACCGACAACGATCCGCAGGCCGTCAAGGACCTCGAGCCCAAGGGCGAGTGACCGCGTCACGACCGGCCAGATCGGCCCAGTTGCCGGTGTTCCCCTGGGACACGCTGGCTGACGTCACCGCTACGGCGAAGGCTCATCCGGACGGCATCGTCGACCTCTCGGTCGGCACGCCGGTGGACGAGGTGGCCCCGGTGATCCGCGATGCGCTGGCCCAGGCCAGTGGTGTGCCCGGATATCCGACCACCGCGGGCACGTCCGCGTTGCGTTCGGCGATTCATGCCGCGCTGGCGCGCCGATTCGGTATCACCGATGTCGCGGCGGAGGCCGTGTTGCCGGTGGTCGGCACCAAGGAGCTCATCGCCTGGCTGCCCACGCTGCTCGGCTTGGGCGCCGAGGACACCGTGGTGATTCCCGAGCTCGCCTATCCGACCTATGACGTCGGCGCCCGACTGGCGGGTGCGCAGGTCATGGCGGCGGACTCGCTGACCCAGATCGGTCCGCAGGTGCCGGCGCTGATCTATCTGAACTCACCGAGCAACCCGACCGGCAAGGTGTTGGGAGCCGACCACCTGCGCAAGGTGGTGGGCTGGGCGCGGGAACGCGGTGTGCTGGTCGCCTCCGACGAGTGCTACCTCGGCTTGGCCTGGGATGCCGAACCGCGCTCGGTGCTGCATCCGTCGGTCTGCGACGGCGACCACACGGGCCTGCTGGCCATCCACTCGCTGTCCAAGACGTCATCGCTGGCCGGATACCGCGCCGGATTCGTCGCGGGTGACCCGGCGGTGGTGACCGAGCTGCTGGCGGTGCGCAAGCATGCCGGGATGATGGTGCCCGGTCCCGTGCAGGCGGCCATGGTGGCCGCGCTGACCGATGACGAACACATCGCGGTGCAGCGCGAACGCTACGCGCGCCGGCGTGCGCTGCTGTTGCCCGCGCTGCGGGCGGCCGGCTTCACCGTCGACCACTCCGAGGCGGGCCTGTACCTGTGGGCCACCCGCGGGGAGCCGTGTCGCCAGACCCTGGCCTGGCTGGCGCAGCGGGGAATCCTGGTGGCGCCCGGTGAGTTCTACGGCCCGGCGGGCGCCCAGCACGTGCGCGTCGCGCTGACGGCCACCGACGAGCGCATCACCGCGGCCGTGCAGCGGCTGGCGCAGTAGCCCTTCATTCGCCGAACGGCCGGTTATGGCACGCGGCCGGCCGGATTACGTGTCACAAGTGGCCACTCGGCGCGGCGCTCAGGAGCACTGCTGGTACACATGGCCCGCCGCGCCCGGCGGGGTGAGGTCACGGTCGCGAAGGATGGTCAGCGGGGCTCGATCCGGTGCGGCGCACACCGCGGCAAACGGTGCGGGCAGGTTGTCGACATACTCGATCTGCAGCACGTGCGGTCCGTACGGTCCGGTGTAGGCGCCGCACTCGTCATAAGCGGCGCACTCCTCGGTGACGGCGAAATCGAAACCCAGTTGGCCGCGCCCGATCCCGGCGAGCTCGGCGGCATTCTTCTGGCCGATCGCCAGTCCGCGGCCGTGGGCCAACGCGATATAGCTTCGGGCAAGGTCCAGCGCACCGGCCCTCTCGATGGCCGGAAAGCGGGTGAAGGTGTCCAGGTTGTCGATCTCGATGGCATCGAATCCGTTGTCCGCGCAGCGATTCAGACCCGGGGTGAGTGCAGCCAGGATGGTGGCGCGCTGTGCCGGAGTGGACGGATCCAAGATGTACTCGTCGGGCCAGTCGGCGTCGGTGACGGGTGTGTTCGACTCATCACGCAACAGTGCCGAACCAAGTCCGCCGGACCAGTCCGATCCCGGCTGGGTCTGAAAGCCGTTGAGATAACAGATGTTGTATGCCCCCGCCAAGGGCTGTGCGGTGGAATCGCGCACCACGACCGCCAACCCCTGCGCATCCGACGCTCCGCCCAGTTGGTAGTCGAATCCACCGGTGGTCGGCGGGAGCGCGGCCGGCGCCGCGGACGCAGGAGGGCCCACGGCCAAGGTTGATACGGCCAGGGTCGATACGGCCAGAGCCGACACGGCCAGAAAACGTCCCACCCGGGTAATCCTGCCTCAAGACGGACGTTACGGGTCAGCCGTGGCGCGCAGGCTCAGCATCACCAGCAGGCGCACGTCGGGCTCGGCCAGAGACGCGCCGAGGATTGCCTCGATGCGGCGCACCCGGTAGCGCACGGTGTTGGGATGCACGTGCAGCGCCGTGGCGGCGGACGCGACATCGCCGAAGCTGTCCAGATACGCGGTCAGGGTGTGCGCCAGCATCGGTTCCTCGGCGCGCAATGCCCTGATCCGCGGATCGACGAGGCGCACGTCGGCGGCGATCATCGTGACGATCTCATCGAGCAGAACGGTGGTGCGGGCCTCGGCCGGGGAGGTGATCGCCGCCAGGCTGCCCGGCCTGCGCGCAGCGCTGTCGAGCACCCGATCGACCTCGGCACGGGCGGCGGCCGCACCGGCCAGACCCTCGAGCTGCGCGGCGGTCACCGCCCGTAGCTCCAGGCCCAGCTCGGTCCGTAGCGCGGACACCGTGCTGCGCACCCACGAGGGCAGGCCCTTGCCCGCATCCGGGAACAGTACGTACACCCGGCCACCGGCCGCGGCGACCTGGGCGTCGGGTCGAAAAGCACTGGCGCTCAGGGCAAGGACGTCGGCCAGCCGGGTGACCTCGGCGGTGGAATCGATGCCGATGACGGCCGCCCGACCGGTGGCCGGGATGCCGAGCTCGCGACTGATCGCCTCGATATCGGGCGGGTCCCCGGTGAGCCCGAGCATGTCCTGGACCAGCACCGCGTGACCGGACGGTTTGGCCGTCAGCCGGGTGATGAGCCGACCCGCCAATACCGCGGCGCCGCGCAGCACCTCCTCGGTGTCCTCGGCCAGCGGCCGATCACCCTGCTGCAGCCAGATGGTGCCGAGAAATGCCGGTGCGCGCCGGGTGTCGCCGGTGGCCGCGAAGATCCCGATCGCCAGCCGCGGCCGCAGCCCGAGCTCGGGGCGTTCGGCGACCCGGACCGGATCGGGCTTGGCGTGCAGCGCGTCGAAGATGCCACGCCGGGCGATCCAGGCCAGGTGCTCCGGAGGACCAGCGCGCCCAAGGATCGACAACCGGCGCAACTCGTCGGCCTCCTCGTTGGACGCCGAATAAGCCAGCACATGCGATTCGGCGTCCTCGATGCTGACCATGCCGCGCGTGCGCTCGGCGATCGATTGGGCCAGGCCGAACAGGTCGGTGCCCGAGTCGTGTGCCGAACCCGCGCCGTGGTGGTCGAAGACGTGGTCGACCAACCGGTACAGCCGTTCCCAGCGGGCGCGGGGTTCGACCGCCACCACCGCGATACCCGCACGGGTGGCTCGCCGAATCACCTCGGGACTCGGGTGTTTGGCGAAGATGGCGACGGGGGAGCGGCCGTGCTGGTCGAGCCAGCGGATGGTGTCGGGGTGGTCGATCCCGAGAAGGAAGAAGACGTCGGCGGATCCGAAGGCCGGGGCCACGCCGAGTTGGATGTCCTCGCGGTCCAACAGTGCGGCAGAGGCCACCGGCAGATCCAGGCCGCGCGGCGCCTCGACGAGCGATACCAGGGTGGCGTCCAACGCCAGCAGCAACTGGCCGAGACGGACGCCACCCATGCTGTCCGATCGTACTATCGGGTAGAGGAGGTGTTGGCCGTTCGGCCAAAAGATTCCGGACGTTGCCACGTCATCCTGAGGCCATGAACGCCATCACCGGCATCGCACAGGTGCCCGCACCCACCAACGAGCCCGTGCACGAATACGCACCCGGTTCCCCCGAACGCACCCGGCTGACCGCAGCGCTGAACGAACTGTCCGGCAACGCGATCGACCTGCCCCACGTGATCGCCGGTGTCCATCGGATGGGCGGCGGCGAGTCCATCGATGTGGTGCAGCCGCATCGACACCGCGCGCGGTTGGGCACCATGACCAACGCCGGGCACGCCGAGGCGCAGGCTGCCATCGAGGCCGCCGAAGATGCCAAGGCGCAGTGGGCGCACCTACCCTTCGAGGAACGGGCGGCGGTGTTCCTGCGGGCGGCCGACCTGCTGGCCGGGCCGTGGCGGGAGAAGATCGCGGCGGCCACCATGCTGGGCCAATCCAAGACGGCGTATCAGGCCGAGATCGACGCGCCCTGCGAGCTCGTCGACTTCTGGCGGTTCAACGTGGCGTTCGCACGGCAGATCCTGGCCCAGCAACCCGTGAGCGGTCCCGGAGTGTGGAACCGTACCGATCACCGACCGCTGGAGGGTTTCGTCTACGCGATCACCCCGTTCAACTTCACCGCCATCGCGGCCAACCTGCCCACCGCGCCCGCCCTGATGGGCAATACCGTGATTTGGAAACCCGCACCTACCCAGACGTTCTCGGCATACCTCACCATGCAGCTGCTGGAGGCAGCGGGACTGCCGCCCGGCGTGATCAACCTGCTCACCGGTGACGGGAAGGCCGTATCGGAGGTGGTGCTGGCCGATCCGCGGCTGGCAGGCATCCACTTCACCGGATCCACGGCGACGTTCCGACACCTGTGGCGGCAGGTCGGTACGCACGTCGAGCGCTACCGCAGCTATCCGCGGCTGGTGGGTGAGACCGGCGGTAAGGATTTCGTGCTGGCCCATTCCAGCGCCCGGCCGGATGTGCTGCGCACCGCGCTGATCCGGGGCGCCTTCGATTATCAGGGCCAGAAATGCTCGGCAGCATCGAGGGCATATGTGCCGCGGTCGGTCTGGCAGCAGATGGGCGATGACCTGCTGTCGGCCACCGAGGCGCTGCGCTACGGCGATGTCACCGATCTGAGCAACTATGGCGGCGCGCTGATCGATGCCCGCGCCTACGACAAGAACGTCCGCGCCCTGCAGCGGGCCAAGAGCACACCCGGGCTGACCATCGCCGTCGGCGGCGAATATGACGACAGCGAAGGGTATTTCGTGCGGCCGACGGTGCTGCTGGCCGACGACCCCAGCGACGAGTCGTTCGCCACGGAGTACTTCGGACCGATTCTGGCCGTCCACATCTATCCCGATGCGGAGTTCGACCGCATCCTGACCGTGGTGGATCAGACCGCGCCGTACGCGTTGACCGGTGCGGTGATCGCCGATGACCGCACCGCCATCGTCACCGCCCAGGATCGTCTGCGGCAGACGGCGGGCAACTTCTACGTCAACGACAAGCCCACCGGTGCAGTGGTCGGCCAGCAACCGTTCGGTGGCGCGCGCGCCTCGGGCACCAATGACAAGGCCGGATCCCCGTTGAATCTGCAGCGCTGGACGTCACCGCGATCCATCAAGGAGACGTTCGTGCCACCCACCCGGCATGAGTATCCGCACATGGGAGACCGGCGATGAGTGTGTTCACCCGGGTGGCGCGCCCGGCGATCCTGGCAGCCGGCCGGCGCGACGGTCTACGTCGCACCGCGCAACGATTACCGATCACCCGTGCGGTGGTGCACCGATTCGTCCCCGGTGACACCGTGCAGGACGCCATGACATCGGTGGCCGACCTTCGGGATTCCGGCCGGATGGTGTCCATCGACCATCTCGGTGAGGATGTCGACGACATCGCGACCGCCCAGGCCACCGTGCGGGCCTATCTCGGCCTCCTGGACGCGCTGCACGCCCGCGCCGAGACCGCCTCGGCGGTACGACCGTTGGAGGTGTCGCTGAAACTGTCCGCGCTCGGCCAGGCCCTCGAACGCGACGGTGAGAAGGTGGCGCTGGAGAATGCCAGGGTCATCTGTGAGCGGGCCGCCACGGCCGGGGTGTGGGTGACCGTCGATGCCGAGGACCACACCACCACCGACTCGACGCTGTCGATCGTGCGCGATCTACGGGCCGACTTCGGGTGGGTGGGCACGGTGCTGCAGGCCTATCTGAAACGCACCCCGGCCGATTGTGCCGATCTGGCGGACTCTCGGATCCGGCTGTGCAAAGGCGCCTATGACGAACCGGCCTCGGTGGCCCACCGCGATGCCGAGGAGGTCACCGAGTCCTATCTGCGGTGCCTGCGGATCCTGATGGCGGGAACCGGCTATCCGATGGTCGCCTCCCACGATCCGGCGATCATCGAAAGGGTGCCCGGTCTGGCGGCCGAATACGGGCGTGGCGCCGATGATTTCGAGTACCAGATGCTCTACGGCATCCGCGACGACGAGCAGCGCCGGCTTGCAGACGCCGGCGGACGGGTTCGGGTGTACGTGCCCTTCGGCTCGCAGTGGTACGGCTACTTCGTGCGTCGCCTTGCCGAACGACCCGCCAACCTCATGTTCTTCCTGCGCGCATTGCGGGACTGATCGTCAGGAGCGTCAGGGAGCGGGGAATGCCGCGGCCGGAATCAGCACGTTACCGCGGCACGGCCCACTGAGGATGTCGGTGTACCAACTGCCCTGCAACGAACCGTCGGGCTGCGGTGTGTAGGTGACCCACGACTGCGCGGGGCTGTACACCCGCGGCAACCCCTCACCGCGGAAGCACTCCCACTGCCAGTTGTAGCTGAAGGTCCACTTGCCTGCGCTCCAGGTGTAGCGCTGCGGTTGCGGGATGGTGGGATTCGACGGTGCCGGCCCGTCCACGACGGTCGCCACACAGGCGGTTCCGCAGGCGGTGGCGAATGTGTAGAGCGCCGTCAGGTCACCCTCGGGCTGGCGCGCCGCGACGCTGGTGCCGTTCTTCTGCGACGCGTAGCTCACGACCTGATAGCGACCGTTCCACCACTGGGCTGCAGCGCCGGCCGAGGGTGCGGGAAAGAGGCCGGCCACCATAAGGGCGGCAAGCGCGGCGCACAGTCGACGGACCAACATCCCTTTCCCATTTCAGTCGTGGAATCAGCTCTGTCCAACCGTAACTGCGGGTTATGACAAAAATGCGGATCGTCATATCCGTTGCGTCAATTAGAGACCACATTGTGACGCAATTCCGGTGTCAATTCCGTTCGGACAGCAGGACCATGGCCCATGCCGCAATGGTCTGCGCGTCGGTGATCGCGCCGCCGCGGATCATCTCCTCGATCTGGGCGGCCGTGAACCACTCGCTGCGCATGTCCTGCTCTTCGTGCTCACGCTCATGAGCGCCCTCGTGCAATCCGGTGGCCAGGAAGACCCAGCCGCGTTGGCTGCTCATCCCGGGGGCCACGTCCAGCATGCCCAGCCGCACCAAGGATTCGGCCCGCAGCCCGGTCTCCTCTCGCAACTCGCGGGCGGCCAGTTCCTCGGGCTCCAGGTCGGCCAGATCCGGTGCGGTGCCCTGCGGGAATTCCCAGCGCCGCAACCCGATCGGATATCGATACTGCTCTACCAGGTGGAACCGGTCCGAGTCGCGGGCGATCACGAGTGCGTACGTGGGCTTGTCGATGACGCCATAGATGCCCTCGCTGCCGTCGGGCCTGCGGATGGCATCCTCGCGCACCGTCATCCAGTTGTTGCGGTATACCTCACGACTGGACAGCCGTTCGATGCGGGCCATGGCCCAAGAGTAACCTCGCATGGGTGTTGCTGACCTCGCTGGACCCGGCCGCGGTCGCCGCCGGGCACGACCTTGCCGACGCCGTGCGCATCGATGGTGTGAGCCTGAGTCGCAGCGACCTGGTGGGCGCGGGAACCTCGGTCGCCGAACGGGTCGCGCGAGCACAGCGGGTGGCCATCCTGGCCACCCCGACGGCCACCACGGTGCTGGCGGTCATCGGCTGTCTGATCGCCGGGGTGCCGTTCGTCCCGGTGCCGCCCGACGTCGGTGCCACCGAGCGCGCACATCTGCTGAACGATTCGGGGGCGCAGGCCTGGCTCGGTGAGCTTCCCGCCGAAACCGAAGGCCTGCCGCATATTCCGGTGCGCATGCACGCGCGGTCCTGGCATCGTTACGCAGAACCTGCGCCGCAGTCTACGGCCATGGTCATGTACACGTCGGGAACCACCGGGCTGCCCAAGGGCGTGAAGATCAGCAGGCAGGCCATCGCCGCCGATATCGACGCACTCGCGCAGGCCTGGCAATGGACGGCCGAGGACACCCTGGTGCACGGGCTGCCGCTGTTTCACGTGCACGGTCTGGTCTTGGGCCTGCTGGGATCGCTGCGGATCGGAAACCGGTTTGTGCACACCGGGAAACCGTCACCGGCCGGTTACGCCGAGGCGCGTGGTTCGCTGTACTTCGGGGTGCCCACGGTGTGGTCGCGGATCGCCGCCGACGAGCAGGCCGCGCGCGCACTGGCAGGGGCGCGGTTGCTGGTGTCCGGCAGCGCGGCCCTCCCGGTGCCGGTGTTCGAGGAGCTGGTCCGGCTGACCGGGCATGCGCCCGTCGAGCGATATGGCAGCACCGAATCGCTGATCACCCTGAGCACCAGAGCCGACGGTGAGCGGCGTCCCGGGTGGGTCGGGCTACCGCTGGACGGGGTGCAGACCCGCCTTGTCGACGAGCACGGCGCGCTCGTGCCGCACGACGGTGAGACGATCGGGCACCTGCAGCTCAAGGGGCCCACCGTGTTCACGGGCTATCTCAACCGCGAGGATGCCACCGCCGAGGCCTTCGATCCCGAGGGCTGGTTCCGCACCGGCGATGTCGCGGTGATCGATGCCGATGGCATGCACCGCATCGTCGGCCGCGAGTCGGTGGATCTGATCAAGTCCGGTGGATACCGGATCGGTGCCGGTGAGATCGAGACCGTCCTGCTCGGGTATCCCGGCATCGACGAGGTGGCGGTCGTCGGGCTGCCCGATGCGGATCTGGGACAGCGCATCGTCGCCTTCGTCGTCGGGAATGTCGAGCCACAACGGGTGATCGACTTTGTGGCCGAACAGCTTTCGGTGCACAAGCGGCCGCGTGAGGTGCGCATCGTCGAGAGTCTGCCGCGTAATGCGATGGGCAAGGTGCTCAAGAAGGAGCTGGCCGAGTGACCCGGGAGTCGACCGATGGCGCGGGAGACGGGCGTGAGTGAGGATCGCAGCGAGGGACGAGCGAGGACCGGAGCGAACGCGGGAGTCGACCGATGTCTTTGACCTTTGACGAGATCTGCATCGACGCCCATGACCCGGAGGCGCTCGGTCAGTGGTGGTCGCGGGTGCTGGACTGGCCCGCGCACACCGACGCCGACGGTGATGTGGTGCTGACCCCGCCACCCGGCCAGGGCCCGAAGTGGCTGTTCCTGGCGGTCGCGGACGACAAGGTGGTCAAGAACCGCATCCACCTGGACTTCCGGCCCGATGATCAGGCCGCCGAGGTGGCCCGGGTGCTCGCGCTGGGCGCCACCCACGTTGACATCGGCCAGGGCGAGCAGAGCTGGGTCGTGCTGGCCGACCCGGAGGGCAACGAGTTCTGCATCCTCTGATCCCCGGCGAGCAGACGTAGAACTGCTGCTTTCAGCGCGAAATCGACAGTTTTACGTTCCCCCGCAAGCGGGAGGTGCCCCCAGCTCGCGGGAGAAATCCGGTCGCGACGATCAGTTGGCGTGCAGCGCCTCGTTCAGCGTGATGCCGGTGCCGTCGCGCTTGACGACCTCCACTGCGCCGGACACCGAGTTGCGGCGGAACAGCAGGTTGTTCGACCCGGACAGCTCCTTGGCCTTGATGGTCTGGCCGTCGCCGGTGGTGACCTTGGTGCCGCCGGTGACATACAGCCCGGCCTCGACGACGCAATCGTCGCCCAGCGAGATGCCCACACCGGCGTTGGCGCCCAGCAAGCAGCGCTTGCCGATCGAGATGACCTCTTTACCGCCGCCGGACAGCGTGCCCATGATGGAGGCGCCGCCGCCGACATCGGAGCCGTCGTCGACGACCACACCGGCGGAGATACGTCCCTCGACCATCGAGTTGCCGAGCGTGCCTGCGTTGAAGTTGACGAAGCCCTCGTGCATCACGGTGGTGCCGGGGGCCAGGTGCGCCCCGAGGCGGACGCGGTCGGCATCGGCGATACGCACCCCGGCGGGCAGCACGTAGTCCACCATCCGCGGGAACTTGTCGACCCCGTAGACGGCGACCGCGCCGCGGCTGCGGAGCTTGGCGCGCACCAGTTCGAAGCCCTCGACCGCGGCCGGGCCGAAGTTGGTCCACACCACATTGGCGAGCAGGCCGAAGATGCCGTCGAGGTTCGCCTCGTGCGGCTTGGTCAGCCGGTGGCTGAGCAGGTGCAGCCGCAGGTAGGCGTCATAGGTGTCGACGGGCTTGTCGTCCAGGGCGGCGATGCTGGTGCGCACCGCCACGACCTCGACATCGCGCTCGGCATCCGGGCCGGTCAGCGCGCCGAGGGACTCGGGCAACTCGGCCACAGAGAGTCGCACCGTGCCGGTGCTGCCGTCGCCGGTCAGCTCGGGGGCGGGAAACCAGGTGTCCAGTACGGTTCCGTCGGCGGCGATGGTGGCCAGGCCGACGCCAGATGCGGCAGTCACGTCGCCCTACGTTACTGGACTACGGTTGACCGTCATGGGGCTAGACCTGCGCGCCGACCCGATCACACTGACCGCCGCCCTGGTGGACATCCCCAGCGAGTCGCGTCACGAGCAGCGCATCGCCGACGAGATCGAGTCCGCGCTCCGGGCGCAGGCCCCGCACTTCGAGGTCATCCGCTCCGGGAACGCGGTGTTGGCGCGCACCAACCTGGGCCGCAGCTCCCGGGTGCTGCTGGCCGGGCACACCGACACCGTGCCCGCCGCCGACAATGTGCCGAGCCGTCGCGACGGGGACCTGATGTACGGCTGCGGTACCTCGGACATGAAATCCGGTGACGCGGTGTTCCTGCACCTCGCCGCCACCATCGCCGAGCCCGCCCATGATCTGACCCTGGTCATGTACGACTGCGAGGAGATCGAGTCCAGCGCCAACGGCCTGGGCCGCATCGAGCGAGAGCTGCCGGAGTGGTTGGCCGCCGATGTGGCGATCCTCGGGGAGCCCTCCGGCGGTTTCATCGAGGCGGGCTGCCAGGGAACCATCCGCGTGGTGGCCACGGCCTCGGGAACCCGAGCGCACTCGGCGCGATCTTGGCTGGGCGACAACGCCATCCACAAACTCGGCGCCGTGCTCGACAGACTTTCCCGGTATCAGGCCCGCAGCGTGGACATCGATGGCTGCGTGTACCGCGAAGGGTTGTCCGCCGTGCGGATCGACGGTGGCATCGCGGGCAATGTCATCCCTGACGCCGCGTCGGTGACCATCAACTTCCGCTTCGCGCCCGACCGCAGCGTCGAGCAGGCGGTGGCGCACGTGCACGAGGTGCTCGCGGGCCTCGACGTGACCTGCGAGACCACCGACGCGGCCGCCGGCGCGCTGCCGGGGCTGGCCAATCCCGCTGCGGCGGCACTGGTCGCCGCGGCCGGGGGACAGGTGCGCGCCAAGTACGGCTGGACCGATGTGTCCCGCTTCGCCGCGCTGGGCATCGCCGCGGTGAACTACGGGCCGGGCGACCCGAACCTGGCGCACAAGGTCGACGAACATGTCGACATCACCGCGATCACCGCGACTACCGAGACGTTGCGGGCGTACTTAACCGCTTGACCCGATGGGTAGCATGGTTTTCGTGCTGGGAATCGACGACATCTCCGGGTAAGTCCCCGAGATTTCTGCTGTCGTCCACCATCCTCTTCGTCTCCGTGGAGTCCCCGCATGTCTATTGTGCTGTCCCATCTTTCGTTCAGCTGGCCCGATGGCACCGTCGTATTCGACGAGCTGTCGTCTTCGTTCGGCCGTGGCCGCACCGGCCTGGTCGCGCCCAACGGCGCGGGCAAGACCACCTTGTTGCGGCTCATCGCCGGAGAATTGACACCGACCGCAGGCAGTCTCACGGTCGACGGCGTCCTCGGATACCTGCCGCAGAATCTGCCGTTCCTGGCCCGGCACACGGTGTCCGACGTCCTCGGCATCACCGCGGTGCTGGCGGCGCTGGATGCGCTGACCGCAGGCGATGCGAGCGAGCATGTGTTCACCGCGATCGGTGACGACTGGGACATCGCCGAACGGTCGCGCGCCCAGCTCGACCGGCTGGGCCTTGTGGACCTGGAGCTGGACCGGCCGCTGTCCACGCTCTCCGGTGGGCAGGTGGTCTCACTCGGGCTGACCGCGCAGCTGCTGCGCCACCCTGATGTGCTGCTGCTCGACGAACCCACCAACAATTTGGATATCGATGCGCGTCAACGTCTCTACGCGGCTCTCGACGATTTCGGCGGATGCCTGCTCGTGGTGAGTCACGACCGGGTGTTGTTGGACCGGATGGACGGTATCGCCGAACTCCGGGACGGCGAGGTGTCGCACTTCGGTGGCGGGTTCACCGACTACCAGGAAGCGGTGCGGTCGGCACAGGAATTGGCCGAGAACAACATCCGCAATGCCGAGCAGGAGCTCAAACGGCAGAGGCAGCAGATGCAGCAGGCCAGGGAACGCGCCGACAAGCGGGCGTCCACCGCCAAACGCAATCTCAAGGATGCCGGTCTGCCGAAAATTGTTGCGGGCAAGTTGAAACGGGATGCCCAACAGTCCGCGGCCAAGGCCGATGACATGCACGCGCGGCGCGTCGGTGACGCCCGCAGTCGCCTCGACGATGCCGAGCGTGCCCTGCGTGAGGAGGACGTGGTCGCCCTCGACCTTCCGGAGACCGAGGTACCCGCCGGCCGGGTGCTGTTCAGCGGAACCGGCTTGTCGTCGCCGGTTTTCGCAGATATCGATCTGGACATCCGTGGCCCGGAGCGCATCGCACTGACCGGTGGCAACGGGGTCGGAAAGTCGACGTTGCTGCGCATCATCGCCGGTGATCTCGAACCGGGTGACGGCGTCGTGCAGCGTGGCGACGGGCGGATCGCCTATCTGTCCCAGCGTCTGGACCTCCTCGACGAGCGGGCCACGGTGGCCGACAGTCTGGCGGTCTCCGCACCCGGCCTGTCGATCACCCGGCGCCGGCACCTGTTGGCGCAGTTCCTGTTCCGGGGCGATCGCATCGATCTGCCGATCGCCGCGCTGTCCGGGGGCGAGCGGTTGCGGGCGACCCTGGCGTGTGTGCTGTTCGCCGAGCCCGCGCCCCAGCTGTTGCTGCTCGACGAGCCGACCAACAATCTCGACCTGGCCAGCGTCGCGCAGCTGGAGTCTGCCCTGAACGCCTACCGCGGCGCCTTCGTCGTGGTCAGCCACGACCGAAGCTTCCTGGACAACATCGGTATCCAGCGGCGGTTGCGGCTGGCCGACGGGGTGTTGGCGACGTAGTTGACGGCCGGCCTAATCCACCTGGGGGCGCGTCGGCGCGGGCTGCGCCGGGGCGGGGGCCTCGACCGGCGCCCGCCCGGAACCGTCCTGCCCGCCCTGCGCGTCGGCGGCTTCGGTGCGCTCGCCGGTCTCACGGCGTTCGGCGCGATCGGCCTTCTCGGCGTTCTCCGCGACGGCTTTCTCCGCATCCTTCAATTCGTCGCGGGAGGGTGGTTTCATGCCCGCGCCGCCGGCAGCACCCGCCGCACCGGCACTGCCGGCCGCTTGGACGGCCTGCTGGACACCCTGCATGATCTGCTGCGGAACCTGTTGCAGCCCTTGGGCCAAGCCCTGCAGCGGTGCGGTGACGGACTGGGCGAGCTGGCCGACCTGCTGGCCGACCTGACCCATGATCTGGCCCATCTGGCCCATCGCGTCGGCTCCACCGGCACCCGCCGCACCGGCAGCACCCGTCCCACCGGCACCGGGCTGCCCGCCGTCCAATGCGTCGGCGGCCGCCCGCAGTCGCCGGCCGCCTTCCTCGTCGCCACCGGCGTAGGCCCTGGCCGCCTGCTGCAACAGATCCGAGATCGTCGATGCCGAGGTGGAGGTGGCGCCCATGGCCCCGCCGCGCCCGCTCAGTGCCGACCCCAACGCGGTGCTGACCGACGCGGCGATGGCCCCGTGGCTGTTGTTAAGGCCGGTGCCGTCGAGAGCGGGCAGTCCGACCAGGCCCGAGTTGACGTCCGAATGCGTCTGCGCATAGTTACGCACCCCGTCGGTCTGGACGGAAAACTGATCGGTCATGAGCGGCCCCCGTTCGATATCGCACCAATTCTATGGCGGCACCGCCGCGGTGAACTGCACGAATCTGGTCAGCTCCGACCGGCCTGCCGCGCCGCGTCGCGGGCCGCCGCGCCCCAGCCCAGCCCATCCCACCGCGCGGCCACGGATTCGAGTCCGGCGATATCGCCCATCGACAGCGCTTGCGCATGCTCGGCGGTCAGCCTGCCGAACACACACTCACACGACACACCGGCGATCGCCTCCGCGGCGCGGGTGTCACCGAGGCGGACCGCATCGTGCAGTGCCCGCAACGCCACCGCATGCTGCCCGCCCCGCAACGCCGCGCGCGCTGCTTCGCGGGCGGCCCGCACCGCACCCGCCTGATCCCGCCGGGTAGCCGCCGTCCAGGCCTTGGCGAGCGCCAGCTCCGGGGCGAAGAGCATGGACTTCAAACCGTGCCGGGACTCTGCTCGCGACAGGGCCTTGGCCGCGTCGACCGCCCGCCCCTGCTGAGCGTGCGCCTGCGCCAACAACATCCACGCCAGCGGCCCCCACGAGTATCCCGTCGTCGACAGCGCCGGCGCCGCTTCCCGCAACCCCTCGACCGCCTCGTCGAGCATCCCGCGGGCCAGCGCGATATCGGCGCGCAGCACCAGCGCGATCGCCCGTGACGGGCCGGTATCGCACACCAGCCCGTCGGCCACCTCGTCGGCGGCACCGATGTCACCGGTCAGCAGTCGCGCGGTGATCTGGCCATAGGCCGAGGTGAAGCGCAGCACTCCGGGGTGCCCGGCCGCGCCCGCCCGGGCGGCCAGTCCATCGACCTGGTCGAACCGGCCCATCCTGGCCGCAGACAGCCCGGCGGCCGCCGCGGCCCAGCCGACCGCACGATCCTCGGCGTGGTCGCACGACAGCACCGACTCGGCGATGTCCAGCGCCCGCTGTGGGCTACCGGCGTTCATCGCGAACGTGCACAGCAACGCATCGATCGTCACCGCCGAAGACAGCCGGCCGCGGATCGCCCGCAGGAATGCCGTTGCCCGTTCCGGCTGATCGAGCATCCAGAACTGATTGGCCGCCCGCGGCAGCGCCCACGCGATGAGGTCCCCGTCGCCGAGACCAGCGGGATCCACCTGCGCCAAGACCGCGTCGGCATCGGTGCCGCGGCCCTGCCAGGCCAGCGCCTGGGCCAGGATCAACAGGGCGGGTAACGACGTGCCGTCGGCCAGCGCGCTGCGCGCCTGTTCCTCCGCGACGGCCAGGTCACCACGGGCCAGCGCCGCAGCGGCAGCGTCGACCAGATCCGGCACAGCGGCAGTCTAGGGCGAATGTCGATGGAACCTCGGCGAAACCGTCGGTACGTTCTACCCGTGCCCGAAACCCGCCCCTGGGCCGTCTGCGTGTACTGCGCATCCGGCCCCACCCATCCCGAACTGCTCAAACTCGCCGGCGAGGTCGGACGGTCCATCGCCGACCGGGGCTGGACCCTGGTCTCCGGCGGCGGCAACGTCTCGGCGATGGGCGCCGTCGCCGATGGTGCCCGCCAGCACAACGGAGCCACCATCGGGGTCATCCCGAAGGCGCTCGTGCACCGCGAACTCGCCGACGTCGACGCCGACGAACTGGTCGTCACCGACACCATGCGGGAACGCAAGCAGGTCATGGAGGAGCGTGCCGATGCCTTCATCGCGCTGCCCGGCGGGATCGGCACGCTCGAGGAGTTCTTCGAGGCATGGACGGCCGGCTACCTGGGCATGCACGACAAGCCCATCATCATGCTCGACCCGTTCGGGCACTACGACGGTTTGCTGACCTGGTTGCGCGGCCTGGTTGCGACCGGATACGTCAGCGAAGGTGCGCTGGACCGGTTGGTGGTCACCGCCGATGTTGAGACGGCTCTCAGCGCATGTAGCCCGAATCACTAAGGTGTGGTCATGAGTGACGACACGACGCGCACCAGCGTGGGACTGCTGGAAATCGCCACCAAACTCCCAGGCTTCCTCCGCGATGCGCCGGCCATTGCCCGCGGCGTCCTGACCGGCATGAGTGCCCGGCCCTCGGCCAAGACATCCATCGGCAAGGTGTTCCAGGAACGCGCCGCACAGTACGGCGACAGGGTGTTCCTGAAATTCGACGACCAACAGATCACCTATCGCAAGGCCAACGAGACGGTCAACCGATACGCGGCGGTGCTGGCGGCCAAGGGCGTTGGCCACGGCGACGTGGTCGGCATCATGCTGCGCAATTCGCCCGACTCGGTGCTGTTGATGCTGGCGACGGTCAAGTGCGGTGCCACCGCGGGCATGCTGAACTACCACCAGCGCGGAAACGTGCTGGCGCACAGCATCGGTCTGCTGAACGCCAAGGCGATCATCGCCGAGTCCGATCTCGTCGAGCCGATCACCGAGAGCGGGGTTCAGACAACCGGTCTGACGACTCTGGAGGAGATGCGCCAGGCCGCCACCACCGCGCCCACCACCAATCCGGCGACCACCGCCGCGGTGCTGGCCGGGGACAAGGCTTTCTACATCTTCACCTCCGGAACGACCGGTATGCCCAAGGCCAGCGTCATGACGCACTACCGCTGGCTGCGCGCGTTGGCCGGCTTCGGCGGATTGGGGCTGCGGCTCAACAGCAGCGACACCCTGTATTGCTGCCTGCCGCTCTATCACAACAATGCGCTGACTGTCTCGGTCGGTTCGGTGCTGAACGCGGGAGCCGCACTGGCCCTTGGCAAGTCGTTCTCGGCATCACGCTTCTGGGATGACGTCATCCGGTTCGACGCCACCGCGTTCGTCTACATCGGCGAGATCTGCGGATACCTGCTCAACCAGCCGCCCAAGCCCACCGACCGAGCGCACAAGGTGCGCGTCATCGTCGGCAACGGGTTGCGGCCGGCCATCTGGGACCAGTTCGTCGAGCGGTTCGGAATTCCGCGGGTCTGCGAGTTCTACGCGGCCAGCGAGGGCAACACCGCCTTCGTCAACGTCTTCAACGTGTCCAAGTCGACCGGCATCTGCCCGAGCCCGGTGGCCTACGTCGAATACGACCTGGAATCCGGCGAGCCCGCCAGGGGCCCCGACGGGCGGCTGCGCAAGGTCAAGCGCGGCCAGCCTGGCCTGCTGCTGTCCAAGGTCAGCAGTTTCCAGCCGTTCGACGGCTACACCGACAAGTCCGCCTCGGAGAAGAAGCTGGTCCGCGACGCGTTCAAGGACGGCGACGTCTGGTTCAACACCGGCGATCTGATGCGCGCGCAGGGATTCGGCCACGCCGCCTTCGCCGACCGGCTCGGGGACACCTTCCGCTGGAAGGGCGAGAACGTCGCCACCACCGAGGTGGAGGCCGCCATCTCGGCCGACAGCCAGGTCGAGGAGGCGACCGTGTTCGGCGTCGAGGTACCCGGGGCCGGCGGCCGGGCGGGCATGGTGGCGCTGCAGCTCAAGGACGGCCAGGAATTCGACGGTGCGGCGCTGGCAAAGTCGGTCTACGCGAACCTGCCGGGGTACGCGGTTCCGCTGTTCGTCCGGATCGTCAAGGAATTGGCGCACACCTCGACGTTCAAGAGCCAGAAGGTCGAGCTACGCAAACAGGGCTACGGCGACGAGGTCGAGGACCCGCTGTACGTGCTGGCCGGCAAGGACGAGGGCTACGTGCCCTTCTACCCCGAGTACGTCGACGAGGTCGTCGAGGGCAAGCGCCCCAAGTAGGTGATTCGGCTGGGTGACTCGGCTGGGTGATTCGGCGCGAGCCGGGGGCGGTCCGCGGCACGGCTAGCCTGGACGTGTGCAGCGGACTTTCCTCGGCCGCCCGGTCGCCGGTGACCGGGCCCTGATCATGGCGATCGTCAACCGCACGCCTGACTCCTTCTACGACCGCGGGGCCACCTTCTCCGACGAGGCGGCCAAGGAGGCCACCCACCGCAAGATCGCCGACGGCGCCGACATCATCGATATCGGCGGGGTCAAGGCCGGGCCCGGTCAGACCGTCGATGCGGACGAGGAGATCGCCAGGGTCGTGCCGTTCATCGAGTGGCTGCGTGGTGCCTACCCTGATCAGCTGATCAGCGTCGACACCTGGCGTGCGGCGGTGGCCAAGCAGGCCTGTGCGGCGGGGGCCGACCTGATCAACGACACCTGGGCCGGTGCCGATCCGGGTCTGCCCGAGGTCGCCGCCGAGTTCGGCGCCGGGCTGGTCTGCTCACACACCGGCGGCGCGGTTCCGCGCACCCGGCCGTTCCGGGTGCACTACGGCATCACCGAGCGTGGCGTGGTCGACGATGTCATCGCCGAGGTGACCGCTGCGGCCGAACGGGCGCACGCGATCGGTGTCGCCAGGGATCGGATCTTGATCGATCCGACCCACGATTTCGGGAAAAACACTCATCACGGTCTTAGTTTGTTGCGCCACGTAAAAGATCTTGTAAACACGGGATGGCCGGTCCTGATGGCCCTGAGCAACAAGGATTTTGTCGGGGAGACTCTGGGTGTGGGACTGACCGAACGCCTGGAGGGCACGCTGGCGGCGACGGCCTTGGCCGCCGCCGACGGAGCCGCCATGTTCCGGGTGCATGAGGTCGGCCCCACTCGACGCGTACTGGAGATGGTCGCGTCGATACAGGGATCGCGTCCGCCGACGCGCACGGTGAGGGGACTGGCATGACGTACAGCGAGCAGCCGAACGTGAGATTGTGCAGGACACCCAGCGAGCAGCCGAACGTGAGATTGTGCAGGACACCCAGCGAGCAGCCGAAGGCGGATCGCGCATGACTCTGATATCTGAGCTGACACCAGAACTGACCGATATCGACAAGACTGATGCGGTGGTGGGACACCCGTGGTTCGCAGACCACAGCTTCGGCCGTCCTGCGTGGACGGTCGAGGAACTCATCGAGGCCAAGCGGGGCCGCACCATCTCGGTGGTACTCCCGGCGCTCAACGAGGAGGAGACCGTCGCATCGGTGGTCGAGACCATCACCCCGCTGCTGGGCAACCTGGTCGACGAGCTGATCGTGCTGGACTCCGGTTCCACCGACGACACCGAGATCCGCGCGGTGGCCGCGGGTGCCCGGGTGATCAGCCGCGAAACCGCCCTGCCCGAACTTGCGCCGCGGTCCGGCAAGGGCGAGGTGCTGTGGCGCTCACTGGCCGCCACCACCGGCGACCTGGTGGTCTTCGTCGACTCGGATCTGATCGATCCCGACCCGATGTTCGTCCCGAAGCTGTTGGGTCCGTTGTTGACCGTCGACGGCGTGCACCTGGTCAAGGGTTTCTACCGGCGCCCGCTCAAGGTCAGCGGCAGCGAGGATGCCAATGGCGGCGGGCGGGTCACCGAACTGGTTGCGCGCCCGTTGCTGGCCGCCCTGCGCCCCGAGTTGACCTGTCTGTTGCAGCCGCTGGGCGGCGAGTACGCAGGCACCCGTGAACTGCTGACCTCGGTGCCGTTCGCACCGGCATACGGCGTGGAGATCGGCCTGCTGGTCGACACCTACAACCGGTACGGGCTGGACGGTATCGCGCAGGTCAACCTGGGGGTGCGGACACACCGCAACCGCCCGCTGACCGAACTGGCCAGCATGAGCCGCCAGGTGATCGCCACCCTGCTCAACCGGTGCGGGATCGAGGACTCCGGGATGGGGCTGACGCAGTTCTTCGCCGATGGTGACGACTACACGCCCCGCACGTCGGGGGTGTCGCTGGCCGACCGGCCGCCGATGAACACCCTGCGCCCGTAAGTCGTCGCACAGGCTTGTCACACCGGTAGGGCAGTATCGATATCGTGACGCTGATATTGATGTACCTGGTGGTGCTGATCCTGGTCGGCGCGGTGTTGTTTGCCATCGGAAGTGTGCTGTTCGGTCGCGGTGAGCAGCTGCCGCCGCTGCCGAAGGCCACGACGGCGACGGTCCTGCCCGCCTCGGGTGTCACCGGCGCCGATGTCGACGCGGTGAAGTTCACCCAGACCCTGCGCGGATACAAGACCAGCGAGGTCGACTGGGTGTTGGACCGCCTCGGTGCCGAACTCGACTCGGTGCGTGGCGAGTTGGCGGCACTGCGGGCCGCCTACGGTGTCGATGACCCGACCATGTTCCCGGCCGAGCACCGGGCCGCCCACACGCGCAGTGAGCAACCGTGACCGCCGCGGAGGTGGACACCCGGGTCCGATGCGGTTGGGTGCCAACGGGTTCAGCGCCGAATTCGGTGCTCTACCAGGAGTACCACGACACCGAGTGGGGTGTGCCGTTGCGCGGCGAGCGTGCCCTGTTCGAGCGCGTCAGCCTCGAGGCGTTCCAGAGTGGGCTGTCCTGGTTGACCATCCTGCGTAAGCGTGACGGGTTCCGCCGCGCCTTCGCCGGGTTCGACCCCGAACAGGTCGCGCGCTTCACCGATGCCGATATCGCGCGCCTGATGGATGATGTCGAGATCGTGCGCAACCGCGCGAAGATCGAGGCCACCATCAACAACGCGCGTGTCATCGGTGATCTCGATGTCGACTTCTCGGATTTGCTGTGGTCTTTCGCGCCGGCCCGGCGGCCCCGCCCGGAAGTGATGGCCGATGTCCCCGCGGTCACTGCGGAATCGACCGCGATGGCCAAGGAACTGAAGCGTCGCGGCTTTCGCTTCGTGGGGCCGACGACGGCCTATGCGCTGATGCAGGCGACCGGGATGGTCGACGACCATATAGCGACGTGCTGGGTGCCCAGTGCGGGGTAGCTCGCCTCGATCCGGTCACGTTCCGTCAGTTTTGCCGGGTCTTTTCACACCCCGCCGTAGCGATAGGGAACAATAGGATGAGTTCACTGGCAATTCTGTGCCGGCACACGCCGGTCTTGATCGGGTCCGTTTCACAGCGGGCCGGCTCACGCGGAGGGAGCACACGATGGCGGCGATGAAGCCCCGGACTGGAGACGGTCCATTGGAAGCGACCAAGGAGGGGCGCGGCATCGTGATGCGGGTACCACTGGAAGGCGGTGGACGGCTCGTCGTAGAGCTGACCCCCGCTGAGGCGGCCGCCCTCGGCGACGAACTCAAGGGCGTCACCAGCTAGGGCTATGCCCTCGGTATCGCGCTGACCGTAGGTCAGCGCGATACGGCTTCGTAGATGCGAAGCGTCTGCTCGGCGATCTGCGCCCAGGAGAATTCCTCGATGCACCGCTGTCGACCGGCGGCGCCGTAGCCGCGGGCGCGCTCGGGATCGGCGACGAGCGCGTTGACGGCGCGGGCCAACCCGTCCTCGAAACCGCGGGCATCCGCGGCGTCGTAGTGGACCAGCAGACCGGTGCTGTTGTCGGCGACGACCTCGGGGATGCCGCCGACATCGGATGCGACGACGGCGGTACCGCAGGCCATCGCCTCCAGGTTGACGATTCCCAGCGGCTCGTAGACCGACGGGCAGACGAAAGCGGCTGATGCCGAGAGAATTTCGCGGATCTTGGGTACCGGCAGCATTTCGCGCACCCAGAACACCCCGGATCGCGCGGCGCCGAGCTCCTGCACGGCCGCGCTGACTTCAGCGGCGATCTCTGGAGTGTCCGGGGCGCCAGCGCACAGCACCAGCTGAATCGCGGGATCGAACTTGTGGGCGGCGGCGACCAGGTGTGCGACGCCCTTCTGCCTGGTGATGCGCCCGACGAATGCCACGATCGGGCGGGACGGGTCGACGCCGAGCTCGGCGAGTACCGAGGCGCCCGGTTCGGGCGCGGCCGGGTACCAGACCTCGGTGTCGATCCCGTTGCGCACCACGTGCACCCGATCGGAGTCCAGCGCCGGGTAGGTGGCCAGAACGTCGTTGCGCATCCCGGAGCTCACGGCGATCACCGCGTCGGCCGCCTCCACCGCCGTGCGCTCCACCCAGGAGGACACCCGATACCCGCCGCCGAGCTGCTCGGCCTTCCACGGCCGCATCGGTTCCAGCGAATGGGCGGTCAGCACGTGCGGAATGCCGTGGAGCAGCGCCGCGAGGTGCCCGGCCATCCCGGTGTACCAGGTGTGCGAATGCGCCACCGTCGCCGACGCGGCGGCGTTGGCCATCACCAGATCCGCCGACAGCGTGGCCAGCGCGGGATTGGCCGACTTCAGTGCGGGGTCCGGCTGGGCGACGATCGCGGTATCGCGCGGAGCGCCCATACAGTGCACGTCCACCTCGCACAATCGGCGCAACTGCGAGACCAGCTCCGTCACGTGCACACCGGCTCCACCGTAGATCTCCGGCGGATACTCCCGAGACATCATCGCCACCCGCATGGTGTGCACGGTAACGGGCGGGGGCGGACCGGCGCACCCCTGTGCGCTTTCTGGACATCTCGTGGACATCTCGGCGGGCCCAAACACCTTGACGTGCAGCCTGTTGTTCGGGCGATTGGCTAGCCGCACCGCGGTCAGCCCGATAGGTTGGGACCATGAGGGAAGCGCCACATGTGCTGGGCATCGTCCTCGCTGGGGGGGAGGGTAAGCGCCTTTACCCTTTGACGGCGGACCGGGCAAAGCCCGCGGTGCCTTTCGGCGGCGGATATCGGTTGATCGACTTCGTGCTGTCCAATCTGGTGAACGCGCGGTTCCTCCGTATCTGCGTACTCACGCAATACAAATCGCACTCGCTGGACAGGCATATCTCGCAGAACTGGCGACTGTCCGGATTGGCCGGTGAATACATCACCCCCGTCCCGGCACAACAGCGTCTGGGACCGCGGTGGTACACCGGATCGGCCGACGCGATCTATCAATCGCTGAACCTGATCTACGACGAGGACCCGGATTACATCGTCATCTTCGGTGCCGACCACGTCTACCGGATGGATCCCGAACAGATGCTCGCGCATCACATCGAGAGCGGTGCCGGCGCGACAGTCGCCGGTATCCGGGTGCCGCGGTCGGAGGCGTCGGCCTTCGGCTGCATCGATGCCGACGAATCGGGTCGCATCCGCAGCTTCATCGAGAAGCCCGCCGACCCGCCGGGCACCCCGGATGATCCGGAACAGACCTTCGCCTCGATGGGCAACTACATCTTCACGACCAAGGTGCTCATCGACGCGATCCGCGCCGATGCCGACGAGGACCATTCCGACCACGACATGGGCGGGGACATCATCCCGCGACTGGTGGCCGACGGGATGGCCGGCGTCTACGACTTCGACGACAACGAGGTGCCCGGCGCCACCGAACGTGACCACGGCTACTGGCGTGACGTCGGCACGCTGGACGCGTTCTACGACGCCCATATGGACCTGGTCTCGGTGCACCCGGTGTTCAACCTGTACAACAAGCGCTGGCCGATTCGCGGGGGCTCGGAGAACCTGGCGCCCGCCAAATTCGTCAACGGCGGTTCCGCTCAGGAATCGGTGGTCGGTGCGGGGAGCATCATTTCCGCGGCGTCGGTGCGCAACTCGGTGCTGTCGTCGAATGTGGCCATCGAAGACGGCGCGATCGTCGAGGGCAGCGTGCTGATGCCCGGTGTACGGATCGGTCGGGGCGCGGTGGTGCGGCGGGCGATCCTGGACAAGAACGTCGTCGTCGGGCCCGGCGAGATGGTCGGTGTCGACCTGGACAAGGACCGCGAGCGATTCTCCATCAGCTCCGGCGGTGTGGTGGCCGTCGGCAAGGGTGTGTGGATCTGACCGACCGCGGCGCGTCGTTCCTCGACACGCTCTGCCGAACGGTCCGGACGGCACTGGATTGCCGGCAGGCGATGGTGCTCGGCGATCGGGCCGATATCCCACCGAGCGCGGTGTTCCTCGACGATGCGTCGGGTCAGGGGTACCCGGTGCCGAGCGTGCTGGGCGAGGCCAGGTTCGTCGCCGCCGTGCCGGTGATCATCGATTCGACCGCCGAGCGCGCGCTCTGGGTCGCCGACCCGCAGCCACGCACCATCACCGCCGGTCTGCGGGACCAACTCGAGGCATTCGGATCGTTGGCCGCCCACCACCTGCAGCTGACGGCCGCCGCGGGCCTGTACCGGCTGGTTGCCGAGAACTCGGCGGACACGCTCATCCGCGGCAGCATGGACGGCATCCGCCGCTACGTCTCGCCCTCGATCCGCTCGCTGCTGGGCTACGAGGCCGCCGAGTTGGTCGGTGAACGGGCCAGCGATATCACCCATCCAGATGACGTCGGCACCTTCGGGCGCAAGATGCTGGCGATGCGAGAGGGCCAGGTCGACAGCTTCACCACCGAGCACCGGATGCGGCACAAGGACGGCGGCTGGGTGTGGATCGAGGCATTCGTCCGCGTCACCCGGGACGCCGTTACCGGTGAGCGTGACGGTTACGTGGTGTCGGTGCGCGACACGTCGCGCCGTAAAGAGCTCGAAGAACAATTGGTGCACAACGCCTCCCATGACCCGCTGACCGGCCTGCCGAACCGGGCGCTGCTCTACCAACGTCTCGCCGAATACATCGCGCGGGCCACACCGTTCGCGCTGCTGTGCATCGATCTGGACGGGTTCAAGCAGGTCAACGACCAACTCGGGCACAGTACGGGCGATATCGTCCTGACCACGGTGGCGAAGCGGCTGGTTGCAGTGGTGCGGACCGGCGATACGGTGGCCCGCCGGGGCGGTGACGAGTTCGTGGTGATCCTGTGTGACGCACTGCTACCCGAATCCGCAATGGCATTGGGGCGCAGGCTCATCGACACCGTTTCGGCCCCGATGACGGTCGGCGATTGGACCGGTGCCGTGGGTCTGAGCGTAGGGATCGCCATCGCCCGCGCGGCGGACGACGCAGAGGAACTCCTGCTTGCCGCCGACCGGGCGATGTACGAGGCGAAGGCGGCCGGCCGCAACGGGTGTCGGCTCGCCGACATCGGTCACCAGGACGTCGGCGATCAGTAAGCCGGTGACTAGTTCGCTGTCCGCGCTGCGCGAGCAGGCTTGTCGTGCCGCGGTACCTGGGGCAGGTCCGTGATCTTGCGGCCCCGGCCCGCCACCGTGGCCAGCGAACGACGGCATTTCGGGCAGATCGGCTTACCGGCGATGTCGACCGTCCACTTCTTGCCGCTGCCCGAACACGCTCTGTCTGCCATGCCGACAACTCTATCGACGCTCACCACACGTGCGGAATCAGCCTGAATCGCACCGTGTCCATGTACTCGCGGTACCCGGCCAGCTCGGCGGCGAGCATCTGCTCCTCGTCACGGATGCGGGCGACGATCACCGGCGCCGCCGCCGCGACGCCAAGCAGACCCCACAGTGAATCCAGTGCAAGGGGCGTGCCGAACATCATGATCGCGGCCCCGGTGTACATCGGGTGGCGTACCCGGCCGTAGAGCCCGGTCGAGACCAGCGGTTGATCGGCTTCCACCCGCACGGTGGCCGCGGCGTAATTGTTCTGTACGACGACCAGCTGCGCGATGGCCAGTCCGACCGCGACCAGGATGTTGCCGACGATGACGAGCCACATCGGCACCGACGACCAACCGAACCGGTGATCCAGCGCGCACAGGACGAACGTCACGGTCACCGACACCAGGATCAGCGACATGATGATCCGTTGAGCGGGCCGGCTCTCGGCGGTCGGGCCTGCCCGCATGCGGCGGGCCAGCGCCTCCGGGTAACGGACGGCCAGGTAGACGCTCGGCAGCGTGGTGGTGGCCACGAACACCGCGAGAAACACCCAGGCCTGCCAATAGGCGAATGTGCCTGCGGGCCAGAACAGGACGGCGACGAAGAACAACAGGCCCGCACACGTCTGGATCGCGAATCTCATGCGACGTCCCGGTGACGATAGATGTATCCGGCGGTCGCGGTGAGCCCTGCTGCCACGGCCACCATGACCGCGAGGGCGAGGGTGGGCACCTCTGTGGGTGCGGTCGTCTGCCCCACCGGGGAGAGATCGACAAGCCATCGGGGCAGCCGTAACAGTGCCCCTAGATACAGCGCCACCACCACGAAACCCGCAGCGAGCCAGCCGATCAGCGGTCGCCGCAACGCCGCGCCGAGGGCGGCGATACCTGCCAGCACCGCCATCGCCGGTAACTGTGCCAGTGCGGCGCCGGTCAGCCGCCAGATCTCGGCCGGCACACCGGTCGCGATGCCGGCACCCAGACCGTTGCCCAGTCCGGCGGCTGCCAGCAGGGCGGCGGTGCTGACCAGTGTCGCGGCCACCGCGCTCAGCAGCCAGTCCCAGCGCGATACCGATGCCGCCAGGACCGGCTCGGCCAGGCCCCGCTGTTCGTCGGTGTGGATGCGCAGCACCGCGGCAACCACGAAAGCGCCTGTGGCGGCGGCCAGGAACTGCGTCATGGTGGTGTAGGCGCCGTCGGCGCCGGCGTCGGTCAACATGCGGGCCAGCAGTTCGTTGCCGCGGGCCGCGTCGAGCAGTGATCGGGTCATCGACCCGAACGTCAGTCCGGCCAGGAACAGCGCGACACCCCAGCCGATGAGCTGCCCCCGTTGCAGAACGAGGTTCAGCACGAACAGGTTCGGGATGGTCCTGGCACGGGGGCGCGCACCGGTCGAGGTGATGATGCCCGCGTCGTACTGGCGACGGGTCTCGCATGCCGACGCCACGGCGACCAGCGCGGCTGCCAACCCCGAGAGCATCGCCAGGGGCCACCAACGCAGTTCGACGAATGACCTCATCTGCTGCGCCCAGGCGATGGGGGACAGCCAACTCACCGCGCTGCCCGAATGCTCGATGACATCGCCGATGCCACGGATCAGGGCCGCGAGGGCCAATCCGCCCATGGCGGCGCCGGTGGCGGTCCGCGACTGACGCAGGAGTTGGGCGGTGACGGCGGCGAGGGCGCCGAACACCATTGCCGTCATGCAGATACCGAGGCTGAACGCCGCGCTGTCGGCCACGTCGAACCCGCCGAGGGTCAGCGCCGCGGTCATGGTGAGCGCGAGCACGGCGTTGGTGGCGGTGACCAGCAGCAGCGCCGCGGCGGTGCGGGCGTGACGTCCCACCACCGAGGACTGCACCAGTTCGGCCGCCCCGTCCTCCTCTTCGGCGCGGGTGTGCCGGATGACGGTCAGGATGGCCAGAATCGAGGTCGCGATGATGAGGGTGAGCATCAGCTCGTTGGCGATCATCGCGCCCAGCGTGGTGTGGTCCGTCCCGAACATCGGACCGCTGAGCATGATTCCGGCGGGGGTCTGCATCAACTCGATGCGGGCCAACCGCTGCTCGTGGTCCGGGTAGGTCATGGCCAGTGCGGCGGGGGTGTAGGCCGGCAGTGCGGTCAGCAGCACGATCCACACGGTCAGCCGAATCCGGTCCCGGCACAGGGCAAGTCGCAGCAGCGTGGTGACACCGGTCAGTGACCCGGTCGCGGTATGGCGGCCGGCGCGCTCGATGACGGCGTTCATCAGCTGACCGCCTGATACTCACGCATGAACAGGTCTTCCAATGACGCCGCGGCGACCTGTAGCTCGGTGATGCCCAGTCCGGTGAGGTGTTCCATGGCGATGTCCAGGTCGGCGCGATCGACCGAGAAGCAGACCTGGCCGTCGTGCTCGGCGAAGTCGTGGACGAACGGCAGGTCCGCCCACCCGGTGCCCGCGGTACGGGTACGCGCGGTGACCGTCGTGCGCATCAGATGGCGCAGGTCGGTCAGTGATCCGGAGCGCACGGTCTTGCCGGCCCTGATGATCGTGACGGTGTCACAGAGCTGCTCGACCTCGGCCAGGATGTGGCTGGACAGCAGCACTGCCGCGCCACGGTCGGCGACCTCGGCGACGCATTGTTGAAAGTTCTTCTCCATCAACGGGTCCAACCCGGAGGTCGGTTCGTCGAGGATGTAGAGCTCGGCGTCGGTGCTGAAGGCGGCGACGATGGCAACCTTCTGCCGGTTGCCCTTGGAGTAGGTGCGCGCCACCTTGTCAGGGTCGAGCTCGAAGCGCTCGATGAGCTCGTCGCGGCGGCGGGTGTCGACCGCGCCGTTGCGCAGCCGGGCCAGGAAATCGATCGCCTGTGCACCGGTGAGGTTGGGCCACAACGTGACATCGCCGGGGACATAGGCGATGCGCCGGTGCAGGGCGACGGCATCGCGCCAAGGATCGCCGCCGAGCAGTCGGACGTGTCCGCCGTCGGCGCGCAACAGGCCGAGCAACACCCGGATGGTCGTCGATTTCCCTGCGCCGTTCGGGCCGAGGAATCCGGACACCTCCCCGGGTGCCACGGTCAGGTCCAAGCCATCGAGTGCGATGCTGCGGCCGAACCGCTTCGTCAGTCCCTGGATCTGTACTGCGTCGGTCATCACTGACCCCCTTCGGTGGGATGGCTGAACGGGATGCCCTGTCGGCGTTGGGCGATGAAGGCGTCGTACATGGTGGTGTCGGTCAGCAGGCCGCGGGTGTAGATCTCCAGGGCGGGCAACACCATGTCCTCGGCGTAATCGCGCAGTACCGCGCGGATATCGGTGGGGTTGTCGTGCAACTGGAGGTAGAGCAGGAATCCGCCGCCGCTGAGCATGCCGAGGAACCGTGCCCGCGCCTTGGGGTCGTCACTGGGTTTGATGGTGCCTGCGCGTACACCGTCGTCGAGGTACTGCTCGGTGTTGTCGAGCATCCGCTGCCAGAACGCCTTGGCCAGGTCCCCGCCGGTCTGCATGCTGCGCACCAGGTAGACCATCAGCGGTGCGTACTCCTCGATCTCGGCCACCTGCGCGAGCCAGGTGGCCGGATCCGAGGACTGGATGGACTCGGATTTGGCGGTGCGGATGTACCCGGTGATGTAGTCGTCGCACGCCTTGCGCAGACCGTCCTTGGAGCCGAAATGGTGGATCACCAGACCGGGGCTGACGCCGGCCGCGGCGGCGATGGCGCGGACCCCGGTGGTGAACCCATGCGTGCCGAATTGTTCGATCGCCGCGTCGCGGATGCGGGCCGCGGTGGTCAGGTCCTCGCTTGAACGCATGTTCAACACATTAAACGCCCGTTCAGGCCGTGGTCAAGGTTCTCCCGCGAGCAGACGTAAACCTGCGCATTTCCGGTGTTCAGCGGCAGTTCTGCGTCTGCTCAACCGGCGTGGCGACCCCGATCGAGATGTCCGAAGATGCGGGCGATCAGCTCTTCCGGATGGCGTCGGACGTCGTCGATCACGATCGGCATCGAAGTCCATCCGCACTCCTGCAGCCGTGCCACTTTCATTCGATCGTGCCGAAGTGCGGCTGCACTGACATGCCAGTCCATGCTTTCGTACTCCACCGCCAAATGCGCGGAAGGCCAGGCGAAATCAACGCGCCATAACCTGCCGTGGCGGTCGACGATCTCGAACTGCAGCTCGGGTGCCGGTACGCCACCGTCGTGCAGGATCAACCGGACTTCGCTTTCCAGCGGGGACTCGGAGCGGGCATCGGCCAGCGGAAGCAACTCGCGGACCTGCACGATCCCGCGGCGTCCCCGCTGCTCCTCGAGAGCCATCGACAGCGCGGTGTGGTCACAGGCACCCGAACGCAGAGCGGTATCCAGCACCCCGAGCGCGCGTTGCCGTCGGACGGTACGCGCAATCTCGATCGTCGTCCAGCCCGGCGCGGTGAGCAGCCGGCCGGAGACCGAGCGCAGGGGTGCTCCGACCCGCTGGTGAACGGCGAGCTCACGCGTCGGCCGTATGCGTACACCGGGGTCGAGGATGTGCAGGCGGTGGTCGTGATCGGTATCGAAGCCGTACAACTCGGCAGCAGTGTGCAAACAGCCCACGATCCGGGCACCGGAGGCCAGTTCCAGTGCGGCGAGACGCATTCGGGTGTCAGGCGGGGTGAGGGAGTAGACGCCGTAGGCCGCGCGAAAGATCAGCCCTTTCCGCAGCCGATTGGCGATGGCGCGGTGTGACGCTGTTCCGAGCAGCTGTCGGGCAGTCGCCAGGCCACCGTGTGCGGCGATGACATCCTCGATGGCCATGAAGTGATGCTGGCCTCGGTGACGCGCCAGACCAAGGCCGAGCCCCGTCGCCCTGTGGATAACACCGCGAGCAGACGTAGAACTGCCGAAAATGCGAGGTTTTCGGCAGTTCTGCGTCTGCTCGCGGGAGGAAAGACTCGCGGGAGGTAAAGAAGGGTCAGTCGCGGGCGGCGGCGAGCAGCCCGTCGCCGAGCGGCACCAGCACCGGGGTGAAGCGCTCGTCCTCGGCGATCAGCCTGGCCGCCTCGCGGACCGCGCTGACCTCGGCGTCATTGGCCGACGCGTCGCCGGCCCGCCCGCCGAGCGCCGCGCGATGCACCACGATCGCCCCGCCGGCGCGCAGTAGGCGCACGCCCTCGGCGACGAACTGGGGTTGGTCGGCGGGCGCGGCGTCGATGAAGACCAGGTCGTAGGTTTCGTCGGCCAGCCGGGTCAGCACCTCTTGGGCGCGGCCGCCGATCAGCCGGGTGCGCGAGGCCCCGACGCCCGCTTCGGTGAACGCCTGCTTGGCCAGGCGCTGGTACTCGGGCTCGACGTCGATGGTGGTCAGCACACCGTCCTCGCGCATACCGGCCAACAACCACAACCCGCTCACGCCCGCGCCGGTGCCCACCTCGACCACGGCCTTGGCGCCGGTCAACCGCGCCAACACCGACAACAGGGCGCCGACCGCGGGGGTGACCGCGCCTGCCCCGCTGTCGACGGCGCGCTCGCGGGCCGCGGCGGTCACGGCGTCCTCGGTGATCGACGCCTCTGCGTGCGAGACGATCGACTGGGCGGCGTCGTCGGTGCTGGCCATGCCCGCAGCGTAGAGCAGCGGTGCTCAGACGCCCGCCGACACGCCCGCCCCTGATGCGGAGATCACAACGAAAATGTGCCCGTTTTGCCTGGTTGCGGCGTGGGTACCTGCTTTCTCAGGAATTGTTCAGTTTGCTCATATGCCTGGCACACCCCGGCGGGAGAACGTACTACGCATGGAACACGGCGACAGCTTGCGTCTTCGGAATACGGCCGATACCGGCCACGTTTCCCCTAGCAACGAGCAGACGTCCGCCTGCCATCTCGATTTGGAGGATCCGATCACCGCTTCAGTGAGCACCACGAGCAGCCCGGCTGCCAGTCCCGTCACCATGCCCCACCTGGAGCAGTTCACCGACGGCGACTGGGTCGAGCCCTCCGACGAGCTGACCGGCACCGCGGTGTTCGACGCCACCGGCGACAAGGCGGCCATGCCGTCCTGGGATGAGCTGGTGCGCCAACACGCCGACCGCGTCTACCGGCTGGCCTACCGCCTTTCCGGTAACCAGCAGGACGCCGAGGACCTGACCCAGGAGACCTTCATCAGGGTCTTCCGCTCGGTGCACAACTACCAGGCCGGCACCTTCGAGGGCTGGTTGCACCGCATCACCACCAACCTGTTCCTCGACATGGTCCGGCGGCGCACCCGTATCCGCATGGAGGCGCTGCCCGAGGACTATGACCGGGTGCCCGCCGAGGACCCGAACCCCGAGCAGATCTACCACGATTCGCGGCTGGGCCCGGACCTGCAGGCAGCGCTGGACTCGCTGCCGCCGGAGTTCCGCGCCGCCGTCGTGCTCTGCGATATCGAGGGTCTGTCCTATGAAGAGATCGGCGCCACCCTCGGTGTGAAGCTCGGAACCGTCCGCAGCCGTATCCACCGCGGTCGCCAGGCTCTCCGTGAGCACCTGGCCAAGAACTCCGATCAGCTGAGCGCATCGGCCTGAGCGGTCGTGGGTGTGCGCCGCGGCGTGCCGCGCTACATTCAGATGAGTGTTGTCGGTGTGACGACGCGGCGATCCGGAAGGAGCGGGGCGATGGCCGATCCCGGGGATGTATTCCGTCGCGCGTTCTCCTGGCTGCCCACCCAGTTCGCGTCGCAGAGCAGCGCCCCGGTCGGCCCGCGCCGGTTCGGCTCCACCGAGCATCTCTCGCCCGAGGCCATCGCCGCCTTCGTCGACGGTGAGCTCCGGATGACGGCGCATCTGCGCGCCGGTCACCACCTCTCGCTGTGTCCGATGTGCGCCGACGAGGTCGAAGCCCAGCGTCAGGCCCGTACCGCACTACGCGATTCCTGCCATATCGCCATGCCCAGCTCTCTACTCGGCCTGTTGTCCCAGATCCCGGACCGGGATCCACCGGAGCAGCCGTCCCATGAAGACCCACAGCGCGTCGCAGACGGCGTCGCCAGGGCGCGCCGTAAGCGCCGGTAGGGTTGCAATCGAGACCAATAGTCGCGCGTCCCAACCGCGGATGCGTGCTGTGACCGGGGAGTGATGCACGGGTGAGCAACAAGGACGAATCGGGTAACAACCCTCGGTTGGCTCCGCGCCCGGTGTCGCGTCCGCCGGTGGATCCGGCCTCGCAGCGTGCCTTCGGCCGCCCCGCCGGGGTGTCCGGCTCGTTCCTGGGTGCCGACAAGCACGTCGACCAGGGGGAGTACACCCCCAAGAGCCTGAACCCGGACCCGGTACTGGCCGAGGCCTTCGGTCGGCCGTACGCCGGCGGCGACTCACTGCAACGTCATCCCGCCGACGCCGGTGCGTTGGACGCCGAGAACCTCTCCGATGAGGACGACACCCCCGACCCATGGCGCGACCCGGCCGCGGCCGCGGCCCTCGGTGCGCCGGCCGTGGTGGCCTCCGCGCCGGTGGTGGTGCAGGCGCCCCAGGGCAAGCTCGGGGTGCGCGACGTGCTCTTCGGCCGCAAGGTCTCGGTCGTCGCGCTGGTGATCCTTGCGTTGATCGCCCTGCTGATCGGCGCGCTCGGCGGTCTGGTCGGCAACAAGACCGCCGAGGTGGTCGAGGCCTTCACCACCTCCAAGGTCACCCTGGAGACCAGCGACCTGCCCGCAGAACCGGCGGGCCGGCTCGCCGAGGTGGCTGCCGCGGTGGCCGATTCGGTGGTCACCATCGAGGCCACCAGCGATCAGTCGGGATCTCAGGGATCCGGTGTGGTGGTCGACGGCCGCGGTTACATCGTGACCAACAACCACGTCATCTCCGAGGCCGCCAAGAATCCGGCCAAGTTCAAGATGTTCGTCGTGTTCAACGACGGTAAGTCGGTGCCCGCCAACCTGGTCGGCCGCGATCCCAAGACCGATCTGGCGGTGCTCAAGGTCGACAACGTCGACAACCTGACCGTGGCCAGGCTCGGTGATTCCGAGAAGCTCCAGGTCGGCGAGGAAGTCATCGCCGCCGGTGCGCCCCTTGGCCTGCGCAGCACCGTCACCAGCGGCATCATCAGCGCGCTGCACCGGCCGCTGCCGCTGTCCGGCGACGGTTCGGACACCGACACCGTGATCGACGGCGTGCAGACCGACGCCTCGATCAACCATGGCAACTCCGGTGGCCCGCTGATCAATATGAACGCCGAGGTCATCGGCATCAACACGGCAGGAAAGTCGTTGTCCGACAGCGCCAGTGGCCTGGGCTTCGCCATTCCGGTCAACGAGGTCAAAGATGTCGTGCAGAAGCTGATCGAGGCGGGCAAGATCGAGCACCCGTCGCTGGGCCTGACGGCCCGTTCGGTCAGCAACGATCTGGCCTCCGGGGCCCAGATCGCCAACGTCAAGGCCGGTGGGCCTGCCGAGCGGGCGGGCATCCTGGAGAATGACGTGGTGATCAAGATCGGTAACCGCAAGGTGGCAGACGCCGACGAGTTCGTCGTCGCGGTCCGTCAGCTGAAGATCGGCGAGCCGGCGCCCGTCGAGGTGCTGCGTGACGGACGCCCGGTCACGTTGACCGTCACGCCGATCGGCGACGGCACGGCCTGAGATGTTCGCCAATGTCGGCTGGGGCGAGATGCTCATCCTGGTGGTGGCGGGTCTTGTCATCCTCGGCCCGGAACGGTTGCCCGGAGCGATCCGGTGGACCTCCAACGCGGTGCGTCAGGCCCGCGAGTATCTCAGTGGCGCAACCAACCAACTGCGTGAGGATCTCGGCCCCGAGTTCGACGACCTGCGTCAACCGCTGAGCGAGTTGCAGAAGCTTCGCGGTATGACGCCGCGGGCCGCGCTGACCAAGCATCTACTCGACGGTGACGACTCGTTCCTGACCGGCAACTTCGACAAGCCGGTCAAACCGGTCTCTCCCGACGCGCCCGCGCCGGCTGTCCCGGAGACCCCGCCGAAGCCGCGGGATCCCGGACCCACCAGGTTCGACGCGGACGCGACCTGAGTCGGTCGGTGTCCGGCTAACGTGCGGCCGGGTCCAGACCCAGCGACATGCCTGCCAGTCCGCGCTTGCGCGCACCGAGGGCGTCGGCGACCTTGCGCAGTTCCCTGCCCGCCGCCGAATCGGGCGCCGACAACACCAGCGGCACCCCGGAATCACCCGCGGAGACCAGCTCGGGTTCCAACGGCACCTGCCCCAACAGCGGCACCTCGGCACCGACCGAGCGGGTCAGCGACTCGGCGACCTGCCGGCCGCCGCCCTCACCGAACACCCGCATGACGGTGCCATCCGGCAGTGTCAGACCGGCCATGTTCTCGACGACGCCGACGATGCGCTGGCGGGTCTGCAGCGCGATGGCACCGGCGCGTTCGGCGACCTCGGCGGCGGCGGACTGCGGCGTGGTGACGACCAGGATCTCCGCGCCGGGGATCAGCTGGGACACCGAGATGGCGATGTCACCGGTGCCCGGCGGAAGGTCGAGCAGCAGGACGTCCAGGTCGCCCCAGTAGACATCGGCGAGGAACTGTTGCAGTGCCCGGTGCAGCATCGGACCACGCCACACCACCGGCGTATTGCCCTGGGTGAACATCGCGATCGAGATGACCTTCACGTCATGGGCGATCGGCGGCAGGATCATCGAATCGACCTGGGTCGGTCGATCGACGATGCCCATCATGCGCGGCACGGAATGGCCGTAGATATCGGCGTCGAGGACACCGACCTGCAGCCCGCGTGCGGCGAGCGCGGCGGCAAGGTTCACCGTGACACTGGACTTTCCGACGCCGCCCTTACCCGAGGCGACGGCGTACACCCGGGTCAGCGAGTTCGGCTGGGCGAACGGGATGACCGGCTCACGGGAATCGCCGCGCAGCAGCTTGCGCAACTCGGCGCGCTGTTCGTCGTTCATCACGTCGAGTGCGACGGTGACGGCGCCGGTACCGGGCACATCGGTCACCGCGGCGGTGACTTTGTCCACGATCTCGGTCTTCTTCGGGCAGGCCGAGGTGGTCAGGTAGATCTCGACGGCGACGGAATGGTCGTCGGCGATGGAGACGCTCTTGACCATGCCGACCTCGGTGATCGGACGGCGCAGTTCGGGGTCGACGACCTTGTTCAGCGCGGAGCGCACCGCGGCTTCCAGGTCGGTATGTGTCGAGGACATTGCCACCGAGTCTAGGCCGCAGTCGTCGACCGTCGGACCGCCGGGCCGACTCGTCGGTTGGTGACCTCGGTGCCTCAGGCCGCCGGACCGGGCGCGGGGCCCGGAGCCGGACCGGGCGCCGCCGGGAGCACCGGTGCGACCGGGGCGGCCGGCGGGGGCGGTGCGAACGGGTTGAACGGCGCGGGCGGGGCGGCCGGCGGGGGCGGTGCGAACGGGTTGAACGGCGCGGGCGGGGCGGCCGGCGGAGGGGGTGCGAACGGGTTGAACGGTGCCGCCGGGGCGGGCTTGTTCTCCCCGATGCAGAAGACCGCGCAATTCGGCACGGCCGCGGGCTGATCCGGTCCCGGCGGCACCGGTAACCGGTCGGCGACGTTGGCCCGGCCCAGATCGAAGAACGGCATCACGGCCATCGGATCGGTCGACGGTAGTCCCAGCGCGTTGAGCGGCAGGCCCGGCCCGAGTCCCTCGGCGTTGGTCGCGAGGTGGACGTTGGCGTCACGCAGCTGCGGCACGGACCCGGTGATCGGCGGCAGGTCCACCGGCACCACCCCGGTGGCATAGGCCGCCGCCCAACCCAGCACGTTGCGGGCATAGGCCACGGAGTTGTTGTAGCGCAGGATCGCCGTCATCACCTGGCTCTGATCCCGCATGTTCAGTCCGCCGCTGCACAGGTAGCGGGCCGCGGCCAGGGTGGCGTCGAAGAGATTCTGCACCTCGGCCTTGCCGTCACCGTTGCCGTCGGAGGCGTACCGCGACCAGGTGCCCGGCAGGAACTGCATCGGGCCCATCGCCTGGGCATAGGTGATCCGGTCGTTGTTGCGGCTCTGCACGATGACCTCGTTGCCGGGCAGCGAGCCGTCCAGCGCCGGGCCGAGGATCGGCCGCACCGCCGTGCCGTTGATATCGGTCGCGCCGTTGCTGGCGTGCATGGACTCGATGCGGCCGATACCGGCCAGCAGGTTCCAGCTCATCCCGCAGTTCGGCGCGGCCGTGGCCATCATGCGTTCGGCGTTGCGGTAGGCGTTTAGGGCAACCGTCGGGATCCGCAGGCTGCCCGGCGAGCTGACCACCGCGGCGGGCGGGGGAGCCGCCAGCGCGGTGCCCGCGGTCTGGAACGGACGCGGCGCCCGGTAGACCGGAACCACGACCGCGCCGGCACTTTCGTCGGGGGTGGGCACCACCGCGGCCAGCGGGGTGACGGTGGCCTCCAGCACGGGTTTGACCGACGGCCCGGACGCGCCGACGCCGAGCGTCAGCACCAGTGGGGCGAGCACGGCGACACCCAACAACCCGCGTGAGCTGGGAGCCGAATCGGCCACGGACCGGAGCGCCTGATCAGCGCGGCGCCGCGCCGCTGCGAGGGCGGCGCTTCCCCGTTTTGCCACTCAACCGTCCTAAATCCGTTACCCGACCGTTGTGAACCAGGTCACCATACCCATTGCGAGGTCGGCGTGGTGGGCCAATGGGTTCACTGATCCTGTTCGGACTCGTCGGAACCGTCCGGCTCCGCGCTGTCGGACACCGCTCGTTTGCCCTTGGTCTTCTTGGGTTTCGGCGGCACCAGTTCGACCAGCATGTCGCGCAGGTCCTCCAATTCGCGACGCATGTAATCGCGGGTGACCACCTCGCCGACGGCCAGCCGCAGCGCCGCCAGCTCCCGGGCCAGGTACTCGGTGTCGGCCTTGGTCTGCTCGGCGCGCCGGCGGTCCTCTTCGAGCGACACCCGGTCCCGGTTTTCCTGGCGGTTCTGGGCCAGCAGGATCAGCGGTGCGGCGTAGGCCGCCTGGGTGGAGAATGCGAGGTTGAGCAGGATGAACGGATACGGATCCCACTGCCAGGCAAAAGCGCCGACGTTCAACAGGATCCACACGATCACCACGATGGTCTGGATGGCCAGATAACGGCCGGTGCCGAGGAACCGGGCAATGCGCTCGCTGACGCGTCCCACCGCCTCGACATCGAAGCGGGGGCGCAGCGAGCGTGAGCGGCGTGGTGTGTCGAGACGCTGGCGTGCCGAATCGCTCATGCGACGCTCTCGTCGGTCGTGGCGGCGTCGGCCCGGGTCACGTCGTGGACTCCTTCATGATCACCGGCTCACCCTCGTGCTCGCGCCAGTCATCGGGCAGCAGGTGGTCCAGCACGTCGTCGACCGATACGGCGCCCAGCAGGTGGTTCTCCTCGTCGACCACCGGGCCGCACACCAGGTTGTAGGCGGCGAAGTAGCGGGTCAGGGCTCCGAGCGGTTCGTCGGGGCGCAGGCTCGGCAGGTCGGTGTCGACGATGCCGCTGACCAGCGCCGCGGGCGGTTCGCGCAGCAGCCGCTGCAGGTGCACACAGCCCAGATAGCGGCCGGTCGGGGTGGCCGTCGGCGGGCGCACCACGAACACCAGCGAGGCCAGCGCCGGGGTGAGATCCGGGTCGCGGACCCGCGCCAGCGCCTCGGCGACGGTGGTGTCGGGCGCCAGCACCACCGGCTCGGAGGTCATCAGACCGCCCGCGGTGTTCGGCGAGTGGCTGAGCAGGCGTCGGACGTCTTCGGAGTCCTCGGGATCCATCCGGCGCAGGAACTGTTCGGCATCGGCGGGTGCCATCGACCCCAGCAGGTCGGCGGCGTCGTCGGGATCCATCGCCTCCAGCACGTCGGC
Source organism: Arthrobacter sp. SLBN-53 (assembly GCF_006715585.1). Lineage (NCBI taxonomy): Bacteria > Bacillati > Actinomycetota > Actinomycetes > Micrococcales > Micrococcaceae > Arthrobacter > Arthrobacter sp. SLBN-53. The sequence continues at coordinate 1,433,089 of NZ_VFNN01000001.1, read as the reverse complement.
GGCGCGATCGGTCTTGAGCTGGCGCAGCACGGTGGCCTGCTCGTCTTCGGGCAGTTCCTGGAGCACATCGGCCAGCCGCTCGTCGTCGAGGGCGTTGACGACCTCGAACCGGCGTTTCGCCGGCAGGTCGCGGATCGCGTCGGCGACCTGGACCGGGCGTTGGCCCTGGAACTGTTCGAGCAACTGGGCCACGCCCTGATCCGGCATGGCCAGACCGGATGGTGTGAGACCGTGCACATGCTTCCAGTCCACCGAGTAGACGTTGCTGCGCCGGCCGAGGCGGCGTTGTGGGCGGACGGCCACCTTGGTCACCATCCAGTCCCTGGTGCGGGTCTGCTCGATACCCAGATCGACGACGACGACGTCCATCCCGGCCAGCTGCTCCAGATCGGGATCGTCGACCCGCACGCGGGTTTCCAGCACCTGGCCCAGTGCCAGCACCTCACCGGGTCGCTGGGAGAACCTGCGCAGCGAGACGTTTCCGGTGGACAGCGTCACGGTGCCGGGCTCGATCGCGGTGACACGCAGAATCGGTACGAAAATCCTTTTGCGGGTGAGCAATTCGACGACAAGGCCGAGAACGCGTGGTTGTTGGCGGACGATGCTGATGCTCACCACGATGTCGCGGACCCGCCCGACGGATTCGCCGTCCGGGCCCAGCACGACCATGCCCGCAAGGCGGGCCGCATACACCCGGGTGACCGCAACCATGGGACAAAGCGTAGAGACTTGAGCCGTGGACAACCTGTATCGCCCCCGCCGAACCTGCCTGTCCGTTCCGGGTAGCAGCGACAAAATGATCGAGAAGGCCAAAACGCTCGACGCCGACCAGGTGTTTCTGGATCTGGAGGATGCGGTCGCCGCCGACGCCAAGGCCGAGGCGCGCTCGCGCGTGGCCGCCGCGCTCGCCGGGCCGGGCTGGTCGGACAGGGCGCTGCGCGGGGTGCGGGTCAACGACTGGACCACGCCGTGGACGCATGCCGATGTCATCGAGGTCGTCGCCGGTGCCGGCGCGCAGCTCGATCTGATCGTGCTGCCCAAGGTCTCCGACGCCACCCATGTCCATGCCCTGGATCTGCTGCTGACCCAGCTGGAGCGGACACATGGCCTCCCCATCGGGCGCATCGGTATCGAACCGCAGATCGAGGACGCCAAGGGCCTGGTCAACATCAACGCGATCGCCGCCGTCCCGCGGGTGCAGGCGCTGGTGCTCGGCCCCGGTGACATGGCGGCCAGCCTGAACATGCGGACCCTCGAGGTCGGCGGGCAGCCAGATGGCTACGACATCGGCGACGCGCACCACCATGTGCTGATGACGATCCTGGTCGCCGCTCGTGCCCACGGCATCAACGCCATCGACGGCCCGTACGTGAAGGTGCGCGATGTCGAGGGTTTCCGTCGCGTCGCGGGCCGGTCCGCCGCGCTGGGGTACGACGGTAAATGGGTGCTGCATCCCGACCAGATCGCCGCGGGCAACGACTTGTTCAGCCCACGCCAGGCTGATTACGACCGTGCCGAACTGATCCTGGAGGCCTACGCGTGGCACACCTCGCGGGCCGGCGGTGCGCGCGGGGCGGTGATGCTCGACGACGAGATGATCGACGAGGCCAGCCGGAAGATGGCGTTGGTGGTGGCGGGCAAGGGTCGCGCGGCGGGTATGGCCCGCACCGGAGAGCCGTATCGGCCGCCGGCATAGCGCCTCAGTGCAGGGCCACGCTGCCGGCGATCAGCCCTATCCACAACAGCGCGCCGAGGACCATGACGACGGTCGCCAGCGCGCCGACGATCGTCGCGGCCAGCGCCAGACCGTACCCATCCTGACCGGTTCTCTTGGTCTGGCGCATGGCGATCACGCCGAGGATCAGCCCGGCCACCGACGGCAGTCCGCAGAAGACGAGTCCGGCCAGTGCGCTGACCAGTGCCGCGATCGCCATGCCGTTGGTGCCCGGCGGGCGGTAGGGCGGGTAGCCGGCGTACGGCGGATAGCCCGGGTAGGGCGCATACGGGGCCCCGGTTGCGGGCGGGTAGCCCTGCGGGGGCAGTGGCGGCGGTAGCCCCGGATCGCCGGGATGACCGTGCGGATACCCGCCGGTCACGGGGAGACGCTGGCGAGCACGCCGATGAAGATGCCCAGCGCTATGCCGGCGACCAGGACCAGCCCGCCGAGGACGATGCCGGAGATCGCCAGTTCTTTGCCGCGCTGTCCGGTCTTCTTGATCTGGTTGAGCGCGACTATCCCCAGGACTATGCCGGCGATGGTGGCGGGTACGCCCATGATGAAGCACAGGAAGAACAGCGGGACGGCAAGCCCGGAACACACCAGCGAGGCGACGGCCATGCTGTTCTGCGGAACCGCCGCGGGCCCGCCGTAGGGTGCCGGATAGCCCGGGGGATAGCCGCCTTGGCCGCCATAGGGTGGCGGTCCGCCGAACTGGGTCGGCGACATGGGGGGTGGGCCGAACCCCGGCGGCGGATAGGGCGAGCCGATGTCCTGCGGGGCGCCGTAGCCCGGAGGTGGGGGCGGGTATCCGGTGGCCGCGTAGTCAGGTGCCGCATATCCGGGGTCGGTGTATCCGGGGGCGGCATAACCCTGCTGCGGGTAACCCGGCGGCTGGGCGGGCGGGGGTGGCTGGCTGTACCCGTATGCGGGCGGCGGGGTGTAGTCCGGGTAGCCCGGCGTCTCGGCTGAACGCTCGATGGGGGGCGCCTCGTATCCGGAGGCGGACGGTTGCGAACTCGACTCGGCCTGTGAACCCGGCTCCGACGGCGGTGTGGCTGCTGCGTCCTCTCCCGGATTGCTCATGACCCAAACGTAGCGTACGTGCTGGTGGTGGTGTTGATTCGGCGATCGGGACGCGGGTACCCATGATGGCGCGCAGCGGCATAGGGTTGTTCGCATACCGGCTTGTCAACGTGAGGAGAGCAGAGTCATGACGGGTCCCCTTCGACCAGGCCAAGACCCGGGTGCTCGCGGGCCCGCCGCGCTGCCGACACCCCCCAAGGGCTGGCCCATCGGCTCCTACCCGACCTACGCCGAGGCCCAGCGCGCGGTGGATTACCTCTCCGATCAACAGTTTCCGGTGGAGCAGGTCACCATCGTGGGCGTCGACCTGATGCAGGTCGAGCGCGTCACCGGCCGGCTGTCATGGCCCAAGGTGCTCGGCGGCGGTGTGCTGTCCGGGGCGTGGCTGGGGTTGTTCATCGGTTTGATCCTCGGCTTCTTCAGCCCGAGCCCTTGGGGTGCACTGGCCACGGGTCTGATCGCCGGCGTGTTCTTCGGCTTGATCACCTCGGCCATTCCGTACGCGATGGCGCGTGGCACAAGGGATTTCAGCTCGACACTACAGCTGGTCGCCGGCCGCTATGACGTGCTGTGCGACCCGCGCAGTGCCGAGCAGGGGCGGGATCTGCTGGCACGCTTGACGATCTGATGGGCCGACGCGCCCGGCAAGTGGTTGCATAGTACGCGCCTATGGCTCTACGTTGGCCCCGCGGAGGTTTCTCCTGCAGGTCGCCACGGCGGCGACATCGGACGCAAACGGAGGCCGGTAGTGCGCACACGACGGCTTTGTGCGGCGGTGATGGCTGCATTGACGGCCGGGTCGGTCATGACGGCGTGTGGTTCCGCCGACGACGGCATCGTCATCAGCTATTACACACCCGCCAATGAGATGGCAACGTTCACCGCTGTTGCGCAGAAATGCAATGAGCAACTCGGCGGCCGATTCACGATCAGGCAGGTGTCGTTGCCCAAGGGCGCCGACGACCAACGCCTGCAGTTGGCCCGCCGGCTCACCGGCAACGACAAATCGCTGGATGTGATGGCCCTCGACGTGGTGTGGACCGCGGAGTTCGCCGAAGCCGGTTGGGCACTGCCACTCTCGGACGATCCGGCCGGGCAGGCCGAGGCCGACGCCACCGAGAACACGCTGCCGGGGCCGTTGGAGACCGCCAAGTGGCAGGACAAGCTGTACGCGGCACCGATCACCACGAACACCCAATTGCTCTGGTACCGAGCCGATCTGATGCCCGCTCCGCCGACGACATGGGATCAGATGGTGGCCGAGGCCAAGCGCCAGTACGCCGCCGGCGGGCCGAGTTGGATCGCGGTGCAGGCCAAGCAGTACGAGGGTCTGGTGGTGTGGTTCAACACGCTGCTGGAAAGCGCCGGGGGACAGGTGCTCTCCGATGACGGGCAGACCGTCACCCTGACCGACACCCCGGAGCACCGTGCCGCGACGGTGAAGGCGCTGAAGACCATCAAGGACGTTGCCACCGCACCGGGTGCGGACCCGTCGATCACCCAGACCGACGAGGGCACCGCGCGCCTCGCGCTCGAACAGGGCAAAGCCGCGCTCGAGGTCAACTGGCCGTTCGTGTTGCCCTCCATGCTGGAGAACGCGGTCAAGGGCGGCGTGCCGTTCCTGCCGCTGAACGAGGACCCGGCACTGACCAGTGCCATCAACGATGCGGGCAGCTTCTCGCCGTCCGACGAGCAGTTCAACATCGCCTACGACGCGAGCAAGAAGGTTTTCGGGTTCGCCCCGTTCCCCGGCATGGTCGACGGTGAGCAGGCCAAGGTCACCCTCGGCGGGCTGAATCTGGCCGTCGGCAAGAACACCCAGCACAAGGCCGAGGCCTTCGAGGCCATCCGTTGCCTGCGCAACGTCGACAACCAGCGCTACACCTCGGTGGAGGGCGGGCTGCCCGCGGTGCGGGCCTCGCTCTACGACGACCCGGCCTTCCAGCAGAAGTACCCGCAGTACGAGATCATCCGGCAACAGCTCACCAACGCCGCGGTGCGTCCGGCGACGCCGGTGTACCAGGCGCTGTCGACCCGGATATCGGCAACGCTGGCCCCGATCACCGATATCGATCCGGAGCGCACCGCCGACGAGCTGGCCGAACAGGTCCAGAAGGCGATCGATGGGAAGGGACTCATTCCGTGAGCGCGAAGACGGGCACGGATGACCTCGCCGCGCAGCGACGACTTGCGTTCTGGTTGATCAGCCCCGCGGTGTTCCTGATGTTGGCGGTCACCGCTTACCCGATCGGCTACGCGGTCTGGCTCAGCCTGCAGCGTTACAACCTGGCCGCGCCCGACGATGTCGAGTTCATCGGCCTCGGCAACTACCAGACCATCCTCACCGACCGGTACTGGTGGACGGCCTTCGTGGTGACGGTCGGTATCACCATCGTCTCGGTGGTCATCGAGTTCGTGCTCGGCATGGCGCTGGCACTGGTCATGCACCGCACCATCTTCGGTAAGGGCACGGTGCGCACCGCGATCCTGGTGCCCTACGGCATCGTCACCGTCGCGGCGTCCTACAGCTGGTATTACGCCTGGACGCCGGGGACGGGATATCTGGCCAACCTGCTGCCCGACGGCAGCGCGCCGCTGACCGAACAGCTTCCGTCGCTGGCCATCGTCGTGCTGGCCGAGGTCTGGAAGACGACGCCGTTCATGGCGTTGCTGTTGCTCGCCGGGTTGGCCCTGGTGCCCCAGGACTTGCTGAATGCGGCCCAGATGGACGGCGCCGGGCCGTGGAAGCGGCTGACGAAGGTGATCCTGCCGCTGATCAAACCGGCGATCCTGGTCGCCCTGTTGTTCCGCACCCTGGACGCGTTCCGCATCTTCGACAACATCTATGTGCTCACCGGTGGCGCCAATGACACCGGGTCGGTGTCGATCCTGGGCTACAACAACCTTTTCAAGGCATTCAACCTCGGGTTGGGCTCGGCGATCAGCGTGCTGATATTCCTGTGCGTCGCGATCATCGCGTTCATCTTCATCAAGATCTTCGGAGCTGCGGCGCCGGGTAGCGACGAGGAAGGGGCGCGCCGATGAGCGCTTGCGCGAAGAGCATGAGTCCGATGAGCGCTTGCGCGAAGAGCATGAGTCCGATGAGCGCTTGCGCGAAGAGCATGAGTCCGATGAGCGCTTGCGCGAAGAGCAGGGACATCCGATGAGCGAGCAGGTGAATGCCCGCCGCGCGACCGGGTGGGCGATCGTCAACGTCATCGTCGTCCTGTACGCACTGATCCCGGTGCTGTGGATCCTGTCGCTGTCGCTCAAGCCGACATCGTCGGTCAAGGACGGCAAGTTCATCCCCGAGCAGATCACCTTCGACAACTATAAGGCGATCTTCGAGGGAAACATCTTCACCTCCGCGCTGGTCAACTCGATCGGTATCGGGTTGATCACCACGCTGATCGCGGTCACCATCGGTGGGATGGCCGCCTACGCGATCGCCCGGTTGGCCTTCCCCGGTAAGAAGCTGCTCGTGGGGGTGGCGTTGCTGATCGCGATGTTCCCGCAGATCTCGCTGGTGACACCGATTTTCAACATCGAGCGCCGGCTGGGGCTGTTCGACACCTGGCCCGGCCTGATCATTCCTTACATCACCTTCGCGCTGCCGCTGGCGATCTACACCATGAGTGCCTTCTTCAAGGAGATCCCATGGGATCTGGAGAAAGCGGCCAAGATGGACGGCGCCACGCCGGGCCAGGCGTTCCGTAAGGTGATCGCGCCGTTGGCCGCGCCTGGCATCGTCACCGCGGCGATTCTGGTGTTCATCTTCGCCTGGAACGATCTGCTGTTGGCGCTGTCGTTGACGGCGACCGAGCGGGCGATCACCGCACCGGTCGCGATCGCGAACTTCACCGGCAGCTCGCAGTTCGAGGAGCCCACCGGCTCCATCGCGGCGGGCGCGATGGTCATCACCATCCCGATCATCATCTTTGTTCTCATCTTTCAGCGACGGATCGTGGCCGGGTTGACCTCCGGCGCGGTGAAGGGGTAAGTCATGGCCGAAATCGTGCTGGAAAACGTGTCGAAGAGTTACGCGGGTGGCGCCACCGCGGTCAAGGACCTGTCGCTGACGATCGCCGACGGTGAGTTCATCATCCTGGTCGGGCCGTCCGGTTGCGGGAAGTCGACCACGCTGAACATGATTGCGGGGCTGGAGGACATCAGTTCCGGGGAACTGCGCATCGGCGGCGAGCGGGTCAACGACAAGGCGCCCAAGGACCGCGATATCGCGATGGTGTTCCAGTCCTACGCGCTGTATCCGCACCTGTCGGTGCGGCAGAACATCGCCTTCCCGCTGACGCTGGCCAAGGTCGGCAAGGACGAGATCAACCGCAAGGTCGAGGAGACCGCCAAGATCCTGGATCTGGCGAACCTGTTGGACCGCAAGCCCGCTCAGCTGTCCGGCGGGCAGCGGCAGCGAGTTGCCATGGGGCGGGCCATCGTCCGTAACCCCAAGGCGTTCCTGATGGACGAGCCGCTGTCGAACCTCGATGCCAAGTTGCGCGTGCAGATGCGGACCGAGATCGCGCGGCTGCAGAGCCGGCTGGGCACCACCACGGTCTACGTCACCCACGATCAGACCGAGGCGATGACGCTCGGTGATCGCGTCGTGGTGATGCTGGCCGGTGTCGCGCAGCAGATCGGCACCCCCGAAGAGCTGTACAACACCCCGGCCAATCTCTTCGTCGCCGGGTTCATCGGCTCGCCGGCGATGAACTTCTTCCCGGCCTCGCTCACCGACGGGGGCATCAAGCTGCCCTTCGGTGAGGTGATGCTCTCCGACGAGGCGCAGCGGGTGTTGGAGCAGCATCCCGCGCCCCGCAACGTCATCGCCGGTATCCGCCCCGAGCATTTCGACGATGCCGCGTTGATCGATACGTACTCGCGCATCCGGGCGGTCACCTTCGAGGTCGATGTCGACCTGGTCGAATCACTGGGCGCCGACAAGTACCTGTACTTCCGCACCGAGGGCTCCGGGGCCAAGTCGGCGCAGCTCGAGCAGCTGGCTGCAGAATCCGGAACCGGTGAGAACGAGTTCGTGGCGCGGGTTTCCGCGGATTCGAAGGTGCGCGCGGGAGGCAAGGCCGAGCTGGCGGTGGACACCTCCAAGCTGCTGATCTTCGACGCCGACTCCGGGGTGAATCTGTCGATCCCGCCGGTGGGCTAGTGACCGACGTTCTGGCCGAGGTGCGCCGGGGGGTGCGCGAGCACTTCGCCGATGCCGGTGTGCTCGGCGATCCCGGCGAGGCCAGCGTGACCTTTCTCGGCGCCGACCGGATCGACATCCTGCGCTTCGGTCCCGATGGTGCCGGCGTCAATCACTATGTGTCGCTCGGCTGTTCGCGATATCCGATGGCCGATCCGACGGATCTGGTCGCCGACGGGGTGCGTGGGCCGCGTGCCGAGGTGATGGTGTCGTTGCGCCCGCCCAGCCCGGTCGGGTTGGCCAAGTCCATCGCCATACTCGCCGCCGCCCCCGCGGTCGAGGGTCTGGTGCTCGAACCCGACGCGCTGATCGATCTGAGCGGCCCGCTGTTCGAGGCCGCGCCGTTCACGGCATTCCTGTTGAGTGCCGGCCCGGTAGCCGATATCGAGCTGGGGGAACCGCTGTCGGCGGTGACCGTGCTGCAGGCCACGCCGATCACCCCCACCGAGGCGGCCTGGGTGCGGCTCAAGGGCGCCGAGGCTATGCGTGAGGCCTGGCGCACCGACGGCGTCGACGTGTTCGACCCGAACCGCCGGGCCTCCGAGCCGTCCTGATTTCGTCGATTTGTGGAGCCGCAGCCGCGACGGTCGCGGCTCAGACTCCACAAATCGCAGGAACACTAGAGCCAGTGGTTGCGGCGGAACTGCCGGTACAGCAGCGTGCAGATGGTCAGCATCGCCAGCAGCACGGCCGGGTAGCCGTAGGTGGCCTTCAGCTCCGGCATGTTCTCGAAGTTCATCCCGTAGATGCCGGCCATCGCGGTGGGCACCGCGGCGATGGCCACCCATGCCGAGATCTTGCGCATGTCGGTGCTCTGCTGCATGCCCACCTTGCCGACGGCGGCCTGCACCAGTGAGCTGAGCACCTCGTCGTAGCTGGCGATGCGATCCGAGGCACTGGTGTTGTGGTCCAGGACATCGCGCATGTAGCGACGGACCTCTTTGGAGATCAGGTCGTTGTGGTCGGAACCCAGTCGCTGCAGGGCCGTCGTCAGCGGACTGACCGCGCGACGCAGCTCGACGATCTCGCGCTTGAGCATGTAGATGTTCTCGATATCGGTCGGCGAGCTGGGGGAGAAGACGTTCTCCTCCATCGCGTCGATATCGGTCTCCACCCGATCGGTCACCTCGAGATAGCCGTCGACGACATGGTCGGCGATCGCGTGCATCACCGCGTACGGGCCGAGCGCGCAACTGGCCGGCGAGTTGTCCATCGTGCGGCGGACCCCGGCCAGCCCGCTGTGGTCGCCATGCCGGACCGTCACGACGAAATCGGTACCCACGAAGATCATGATCTCGCCGGTCTCCACGATCTCGGGGGCGCTGGCCACCGAGTCGTGTTCGACGTAGTTCACCGTCTTGAGCACCAGGAACAGGGTGTCGTCATAGCGCTCCAGCTTCGGGCGCTGATGGGCGTGCACGGCATCCTCGACCGCCAGTTCGTGCAGCCCGAACACGTCGGCGACGGCTTGCATCTGGTGCTCGTCGGGTTCGTGCAGACCGATCCAGACGAACGCCGTGGTTCCGGTGGCCTCGATCTCGCGGACCTTGTCCAGGGCCGCGGCGTGGGTGTACTTGCCGGGCAGGCGGGCGCCGTCGCTGTACACCCCGCAATCGACCATCGCCTGCGAGACCGGCACGTGGATGGTGCGGGCATCCGGCTCGGCGGCGCGGCGCGCCGAAGGGCGCAGCTTGGACGGTGACGGCGTGCGGAACGTCGGCATCGCTACCTCCCAGCATCACAGGACAACCCGGGCAGAATGTTACTCGTCAGTCGCATTTCCAACCTCTCACCAGCGGGGTTGGGGTGCCGGTGAGTTGAACGGATGAAGTAGCGTCGAGCGCATGTCCGAACTGGTGCGAACCCCACAGGTTGTCGTCGACGACGCCGAGATCTTTGCCGCCCACGAGGGTGGAAAGCTCTCGATCGATCTGAAAGCGCCGCTGGATACCCAGCGTGCACTGTCGATCGCCTACACCCCGGGCGTAGCCCAGGTCAGCCGCGCGATCGCCGCCGATGCGACGCTGGCCAAGAAGTACACCTGGGCCAACCGGCTGGTAGCCGTCGTCAGTGATGGCAGCGCCGTGCTGGGCCTCGGCGATATCGGCCCGGCCGCCTCGCTGCCGGTGATGGAGGGTAAGAGCGCGCTGTTCAAGACCTTCGGCGGCCTGGACTCGATCCCGATCGTGCTGGATACCAAGGACCCCGACGAGATCGTCGAGACGTTGATCCGGCTGCGCCCGACGTTCGGGGCGGTCAACCTGGAGGACATCTCGGCGCCGCGCTGCTTCGAGATCGAGCGCCGTGTCATCGAGGCGCTGGACTGCCCGGTCATGCACGACGACCAGCACGGCACCGCGATCGTGGTGCTCGCCGCCCTGCTCGGTGCGGTCAAGATCCTCGATCGGGAGATCACCGACCTCAAGGTCGTGGTGTCCGGGGCCGGCGCCGCCGGCGTGGCCTGCACCAACATCCTGCTCAACAGCGGGATCAGCGACATCATCGTGCTGGACAGCAAGGGCATCGTCGAAAGCGGTCGCTCCGACCTGAACTCGTTCAAGGCCGAGCTGGCACAGCGCACCAACCCGCGTGGACTCACCGGCGGGGTCGCCGAGGCACTCGACGGCGCCGACGTGTTCCTCGGTGTGTCGGCCGGGCTGGTCCCCGAGGAGTTCATCGCCACCATGGCGCCGGGCTGCATCGTGTTCGCGCTGTCCAACCCCGACCCCGAGATCCACCCCGACGCGGCCCGTAAGTACGCCGCGGTGGTCGCGACCGGTCGCAGTGACTTCCCGAATCAGATCAACAATGTGCTGGCCTTCCCCGGCGTGTTCCGCGGTGCCCTGGACGCGGGCGCCCGCCGTATCACCGAGGAGATGAAAGTGGCCGCCGCGCATGCGATCTTCTCCGTCGTCGGGGACGACCTCGCCGTCGACCACATCGTGCCGAGCGCGCTGGATCCGCGGGTCGGTCCCGCGGTCGCCGAGGCCGTGGCCGCAGCCTCCGGGGTCTGAGATCGGTTCGGCGATCCGGTATCTGGCAGTCGCGCTGATCGCACTGCTGGTCGCCGGTTGCGGTGGGCAGACGCCGCCGCCACCTTCGGTGGCGGTGGGGGCCGGCGCCGATGCCGAATCGGCTCTGCTTGCCCATCTCTATGTCGCCGCGCTCGGCTATTACGGCAGCGCAGCGCATGTCAAGGATGTCCCGGACCCGTTGGGCGCGTTGGACTCCGGGGATGTCGACGTGGTGCCGGCCTTCACCGGCCGGGCGCTACACCGGTTCGCCCCCGACGTGCCGGCCCGCTCGGCGGCACAGGTGTACCGCGCGATGGTCGGAGCGCTACCGGAGGGGCTCGGTGCCGGTGACTACACCGAAAGCGCCTCGGACAAGCCGACTGTGGCCGTGACCGGGCGGACTGCCGCGGATTGGGCGGCCACCGACGTGCTGGCATTGGTCGGTCGGTGCGCGGAACTGGAACCCGGTGCGGTGCGCGGCGCCCAGGTGCCCACCGCGTTGGGCGCCTGCACGCTGCCTGCGCCGCGCGAGTTCGCCGATGCTGCGGCGATGCAGGCCGCCCTGCGCAGCGGCCGGATCAACCTGGCCTGGACGACGGCTGCCGCACCGGATCAACCAGCGGACCTGAGCGTGCTGTCCGACCGCACGGCGCTGATCCGGGCCGAGAACATCGTCCCGGTGTTCCGGCGCAACGGGTTGACCCAGACTCAGCAGCGTTCGGTCAACGAACTGGCCGGTGTCCTCGATACCGACGCGCTGGCCCAGATGCGGGCCGAGGTCGCCGCCGGTGGCGAGCCCGGCGCCGTGGCGGGTGCCTGGCTGGGCACCCACCCGCTGGGGCATTAGCGCCTACTTGGGGATCAGGCCCTTGGCGACCGACGAGAACAGCTTCTGATAGCCGCCGGAGCCGGTGATCCTGATCAGCACGTCCAGGATCTTGGCGTCGGCGCCGACGAGCACCCGGGCCCGGTCCTTGCGGACCGCTTCCAAGATGATCTGGGCGGCCTTCTCCGGGCTGGTGCGGGCAAGCTTGGTGTCGAAGGCCTTGGCCATCTCGGCGACGTCGATCCCCTCGGCCGCGGTGGCGTTGCGCGCAATAGCGGTCTTGATGCCGCCGGGGTGCACGCAGGTCACCTGGACCGGGTGCTTGTTGATCGCCATCTCTTGGCGCAGCGCCTCGGTGAAACCGCGCACCGCGAACTTGGCCGAGTTGTAGGCCGCCTGGCCGGGCACCGCGAACAGGCCGAAGACGCTGGAGACGTTCACGACGTGCCCGTCACCGGAGGCGATCAGGTGCGGTAGGAACGCCTTGGTGCCGTTGACGACACCCCAGAAGTCGACGTCCATGACGCGTTCGATGTCCTTGAAGGAACTGACCTCGATATCGCCCTGGTAGGCGATGCCCGCGTTGTTGTAGATCTGGTTGACCTTGCCGAAGTGTTCCTTGACGGCATCGGCGTAGAGCTCGAAGGCCTCGCGCTCGGTGACGTCGAGGCGGTCGGCCTTCACCGGGGCGCCGATGGCCTTGAGCCGCTCCTCGGTGACGGCCAGGCCCTCGGTGTCGACATCGCTGATCGCCAGCTTGGCGCCCGAGCGGCCCAGCTCGACGGCCAACGCCTGCCCGATTCCCGACCCGGCTCCCGTGACGACGGCAACTTTTCCGGCGAAGCCCTCCATGCACGCACTCCTCTGCGATCGACTGTCTATGCGATTGTGTCCGACCTTAGCCGTTACCGGCGGTACCGAGCCCGACAGGGTCGGTCCGTTCGCCACGAAAGCGGTGACGAGGTCGGCGAACTCGTCGGCCCGCTCGATCTGCGGCATGTGCCCGGTCTCGGTGAACAGGTGGACCTGGGCGTCGGGGAACTGGCGCCGAGCCGCGGCCAGATGCGCCGCGGGAAGGATGCGGTCACGGTCACCCCAGATCAGCAGGGTGGGCCGGGGATGCGCGGCGACGGTGGCCAGCAACTGGGTTCGCCACTGCGGCCGGACGCCGCGCATGGTCCCGAGGTGGTTGGCCATCTCGAGCAGGAACTCTCCGGTGCCGGGCTGGGCGGCGATGCTCAGCGCATGGTCGATGCGTTCGCGGGTGGCCAGGGACGGGTCGGCGAACAGTTGCCGTTCCATCAGCCGGGCGCCGGCCGGAGTGCTGCGGGTGGCGAGGTAGCGCCCGATGCCGGGAAGAGAGAGCATCCGCAGCAGCGCAGTGACCTCGGCGCCGAAACCGGCGCTGTTGACCAGGGTGAGGCTGGCGACGCGGTCCGGGTGCGAGGCCAACAGTTGCATGGCCACCGCACCGCCGAGCGAGTTGCCGACGACATGGCACGGCCGGTCCTCGTCGAGCGCGGCCAGTGCCCCGGCCACCCCGTCGGCCACGGTGGCCAGGTCGGCGGGGCCGTCGCGACGTGCGGACCGGCCGAATCCGGGCAGGTCGATCGCGATCACGTAGAAGCGCCCGGACAAGCGCTCGATCTGCTCGGTCCAGTCCTCCAGGCTGCGGCCGATACCGTGCAGCAACAGCAGCGGGGTGTCGGCTCGATCACCGGCGGTCAGGGCGCGGACGGTGCGGCCATCGACGTTCACGACGTGCATCCGATCATGATGTGATGACTGTTACCCGTTGACCAGGGGCAAAGCGCACCCGATCGTGGTCCATGCGGTGCATTCTGTGCGACCCGGCTGTAATGATCCGGCGTCCGGCAGCGATTCTCCACCATGATGCGTTTGCGATTGGCGGCTGCCGCCGCTGCCGCCCTGTCCGTCGGTCTGCTGGCCGCAGCCCCCGCCCAGGCGGACCCGGCGGGCGACTTCCTCAACACCCTCGACGGCACCGGGCTGAGCACCCTCAACCCGGCCGATGCCGTGGCTGCCGGGCAGTCCGTCTGCCCGATGTTGGCCGACGGCGGCCAGAACCTGGCCGATGTCGCCGGCCGGGTGTCCGAGACCATCGGCCGCCCGATCGGGCCCGCCACGATGTTCACCGGGTTCGCCATCTCGGCGTTCTGCCCGGGCGCGGTCACCTCGATCGCCAATGGTGAGTCGCCCGTCCCGCTGGGGCTGCTGGGCTTCTAGCGCCGCGAGCGTGCACGAACTGCGCCCCGACACCGGAGTGTCGGGGCGCAGACACGCACGCTCGGCGGGATCAGGTCAGGGCGCGAACGCCTCGTCGAGGATCTCCTGCTGCTCGACGGCATGGACCTTCGACGACCCGGACGACGGCGCGCTCATCGCACGCCGTGAGATCCGCTTGATGCCGGTCAGCTTCTCGGGCAACAACTCCGGCAGGGACAGCCCGAAGGTCGGCCACGCACCCTGGTTGGCCGGCTCCTCCTGCACCCAGAAGTACTGCTCGACATTCGGGTACTCATCCAACGTCGCGTTGAGCCGGCGCCGGGGCAGCGGGTAGAGCTGCTCGATACGCACGATGGCGATATCGTCGCGCTTCTCCTTGGCCTTGCGCGCGACCAGCTCGTAGTAGATCTTGCCGCTGGTCAGCAGCACGCGCTTGACCTTCGACCGGTCGCCGTCGCCGTCCTCGTAAGTGGGCTCCTCGAGCACCGAGCGGAACTTGATCTCGGTGAAATCGCGGACCTCGGAGACCGCGGCCTTGTTGCGCAGCATCGACTTCGGGGTGAAGACGATCAGCGGGCGATGGATGCCGTCGAGCGCGTGGCGGCGCAACAGGTGGAAATAGTTGGCCGGCGTGGACGGCACCGCGACGGTCATCGACCCCTCGGCGCACACCTGCAGGAACCGCTCGATCCGCCCCGAGGTGTGGTCGGGGCCCTGGCCCTCGTGGCCGTGCGGCAGCAGCAGCACGACGTCGGAGAGCTGACCCCACTTGGCCTCACCGGAGGAGATGAACTCGTCGATGATGGACTGGGCGCCGTTGACGAAGTCGCCGAACTGGGCCTCCCACAACACGATCGCCTCGGGGTTGCCCACCGAGTAGCCGTACTCGAAGCCGACGGCCGCGAACTCCGACAGCGCCGAGTCGTACACCTCGAGCCGGCCACCGTTGGGGTTGCCGTCGGCGTCGGTGGTCAGCAGATCGATGGGGGTGAACTCCGCACCGGTCTTGCGGTCGATGATCACCGCGTGCCGCTGGGTGAAGGTGCCGCGGCGCACGTCCTGACCGGTCAGCCGAACCGTCTTGCCTTCGGAGACAAGCGATCCGATGGCCAGCAGTTCGCCGAACGCCCAGTCGACCTTGCCCTCGTAGGCCATCTCGCGACGCTTGTCGAGCACCGGCTGCACCCGCGGGTGCACGTTGAAGCCCTCCGGTACGGCCAGGTGGGCGTCGCCGATGCGGGCCAGCACGGACTTGTCGACGGCGGTGTTCAGCCCCTTGGGCGTCTGCTGGTCGGCCTCCACCGATTCGCTCGGCTCGATCTCGTGCTTCTCCAGCTCACGGACCTCGTTGAACACCCGCTCCAGTTGGCCCTGGTAGTCGCGCAGCGCGTCCTCGGCCTCCTTCATCGAGATGTCACCACGGCCGATCAGTGCTTCGGTGTAGGACTTGCGGACACCGCGCTTGGTGTCGATGACGTCGTACATCCCTGGCTGGGTCATCGACGGGTCGTCACCCTCGTTGTGGCCGCGGCGGCGGTAACACAACATGTCGATGACGACGTCCTTGTTGAACTTCTGGCGGAAGTCCATGGCCAGCTTGGCCACCCACACACACGCCTCGGGATCATCGCCGTTGACGTGGAAGATCGGCGCGCCGACCATCTTGGCCACGTCGGTGCAGTACTCGCTGGAGCGCGAGTCGTGCGGCGAGGTGGTGAAACCGATCTGGTTGTTGACGATGATGTGGATGGTGCCGCCGGTGCGGTACCCGCGCAGCAGCGCCAGGTTCAGCGTCTCGGCGACCACACCCTGGCCTGCGAAGGCGGCATCGCCGTGCAACATCATCGGCACCACCGAGAACGCCGGATGCTCGTTGCCGGCCTCGAAGTCGATCATGTCCTGCTTGGCCCGGACCAGACCCTCCAGGACCGGGTCGACGGCCTCCAGGTGGCTCGGGTTGGCGACCAGCGAGACGGCGATATCGTTGTCGCCGAACATCTGCAGGTAGGTGCCGGTGGCACCGAGGTGGTACTTCACGTCACCGGAACCGTGGGCCTGGCTCGGGTTCAGGTTGCCCTCGAACTCGCTGAAGATCTGGCTGTAGGGCTTGCCGACGATATTGGCCAGCACGTTGAGCCTGCCGCGGTGCGGCATGCCGATGACGACCTCGTCGAGACCGTGCTCGGCCGCCTGGTCGATCGCGGCATCCATCATCGGGATGACGGTCTCCGCACCCTCCAGCGAGAAACGCTTCTGCCCGACGTATTTGGTCTGCAGGAACGTCTCGAAGGCCTCTGCGGCGTTGAGCTTGCTCAGAATGTACTTCTGCTCGGCGACCGTGGGCTTGTCGTGCTTGGTCTCCACGCGCTCCTGGATCCAGCGCTGCTGCTCGGGTTCCAGGATGTGGGTGTACTCGACCCCGACGTGGCGGCAGTAGGCGTCGCGCAGCACCGAGAGCACATCGCGCAGCTTCTTGTACTCGGCCCCGGCGAACCCGTCGACCTTGAACTCACGGTCGAGGTCCCACAGCGTGAGGCCGTGGGTCAGCACGTCGAGGTCGGGGTGGCTGCGGAAACGCGTCTTGTCCAGCCGCAGCGGGTCGATATCGGCCATCAGATGCCCGCGGTTGCGGTAGGCCGCGATCAACTCGATGATCCGGGCGTTCTTGTCGAAGATCGAGTCCGGGTTGTCGGTGCGCCACCGGACCGGCTCGTAGGGGATGCCGAGTTCGCGGAAGATCTCGTCGTAGAACTCGTCGTCGAGCAGCAGGGTGTGCACGGTGCGCAGGAAGTCGCCGGATTCCGCACCCTGGATGATGCGGTGGTCGTAGGTCGACGTGAGCGTGATCAGCTTGCCCACACCCAGTTCGGCGATGCGCTCCTGGGAGGCGCCCTGGAATTCGGCGGGGTACTCCATGGCTCCCGCGCCGATGATGGCGCCCTGGCCGCGCATCAGCCGCGGCACCGAGTGCACCGTGCCGATGGTGCCGGGGTTGGTCAGCGAGATGGTGACACCGCTGAAGTCCTCGGCGGTGAGCTTGCCGTCGCGGGCGCGCCGGACGATGTCCTCGTAGGCGGCGATGAACTGCCCGAAGGCCATCGTCTCGCACTTCTTGATGGCGGCGACCACCAGCGTGCGGTTGCCGTCCTTGCCGGGCAGGTCGATGGCCAGGCCGAGATTCGTGTGGGCCGGGGTGACAACATTCGGCTTGCCGTCGACCTCGGCGAAGTGCCGGTTCATGTTCGGGAACTTCTTGACCGCCTGCACGATGGCGTAGCCGAGAAGGTGGGTGAAGCTGATCTTGCCGCCGCGGGTGCGCTTGAGGTGGTTGTTGATGACCACGCGGTTGTCGATCATCGCCTTGGCCGGAATGGCCCGCACGCTGGTGGCGGTGGGCACCTCCAGCGAGAAGTTCATGTTCTTGACGACGGCGGCGGCCGCACCGCGCAGGACGGCGGTCTGGTCATCGGTGACCGGCGCGGCAGTGGGTGTCTTGGGCTTGGCCGGTTCGGCCTTCGCCGCGGGCTTTTCTGCCGGCTTCTGGGTGGGCTTCGATTCGGGCTTGGTGTCCGACTCGGTGTCCGACTTGGTGTCCGACTTGGCCGCGGACTTGGTGGGCTTGTCGGCCGAGGCAGCCGGCTTGGCGGGAGCGGAGCCGTTGGAGGAGGGGGCGGCGGTCGTGTTGGTGGTGGTCTTGTTGGTGGTGGTCGGGGCAGGCGCTGCGCTCTTGGCGGGCTCGCTGCTCCCGTCGACCGGTTCCGGCGCGTAGTCCACGAGGAACTCGTGCCAACTCGAATCCACCGACGAAGGATCCTCGCGGAACTTGCGATACATCTCTTCGACGAGCCACTCATTTTGTCCGAAGGGTGAAGGTGCACTGCTCACAGCAGCTTTTCGCCTCGATTCCATCTGCTCACGGCAGGCGTCGTGCTACGCCACCCGCCCCCTGGATATGTGCGGTTTACCCGCGTTTTGCCGCCCTAAAGGCTACGCCTCGGAGCAAACCCCCACCATGAGAGTGGGACTTGTCACTCAGAGTTAGCCGCGGGAAGTAGGTGCAGTGCCGATGGCCAGCGCGCGGGCGGTTTTCCGAACGCCAGCCGGGCGTTGCCGACGATCTTCTTGCCCATCAGCCGGTTGCCCATGCCGCCGACGACGGCACCGACCCCGACGGGGAGCAGCTTGCCGAACGCCAGCGCCCCGCGCTTGAGCGCGTACTTCTTGACGAAGTACTTGACCAGTCGGTTGTTCAGCTGGGACACCACAGGCAGCGGCAGCGTCGCCGCACCGTCGGAGATCCACGCCCCGCTGGTGCGTCCACCACCGACGAGGTCGGCGACCGCACCCTTGCCGTCCTCGCCGACCAGCACCGAGAGAACCAACGCGCGCCGGCGCTCGCGGTGATCGGCGGGAATACCGTGTACCTCGGCGACCGCCAGCACGAACACCGCGGTCGCCTCGAGGAAGACCACCGTCTCACCGGCCACCGCCGACAGCGCGGCCAACGTGCCGATACCGGGGAACGCAGCGGCCGACCCGACCGCGGCGCCGGAGGCCATCACCGCGGCCAGGTAGTGCTTCTCGCACGCGGTGATGATCTCCGCCGGGGTGGCGTCGGGACGCTGGCTGCGCAGCCGTTGCACATAGGCGGTGACCGCCGGCCCCTGCAGACGGTTGCTGCGCTCCAGGATCTGGGACAGCGCCTTGGCGGCGGCGCTGGGGTCTTCGTCGACGCGGTCGCGGGTGGCTGGCAGGTTCTTGCTGGAGCGGGCGTTCATCGGCGCACTTCCCTTCGCATCCTCGGGTCATTCCCGCGGTGCCTGTTAAATACCCAGGCTAACGTGCGTTCAACGTCTGAGATGGCGCTCTGGTGCCCGGCGCGCCCGCGACCGTCAACCGGGCCGCCTCGGTGGTGAGTGGTTGGGCAGTCGTGGTGATCGGGAAGAAAAAACCGATGTGCGTTGCTGTCCCTACCCGTGACACCATCGCCGACCGTGACAACCGAGACCCGAACGGATGGTGCGCCGAACCGGCTGCGGATGATCGCGGTGCTCGGACTGATGGTGGCGCTCGGGCCGCTGACCATCGACATGTACCTGCCCGCGCTGCCGCGGATCGCACAGGACCTCACGGTGTCCTCCTCGATGGTGCAGCTCACCCTCACCGGCACGTTGGCGGGGCTGGCCCTCGGCCAGTTGGTCATCGGCCCGCTGTCGGATTCGTTGGGCCGTCGGTTGCCGCTGATGGCGGGCATCGCGATCCATATCGTGGCCTCACTGGTCTGTCTGTTCGCCCCGAATATCGCAGTGCTCGGCGCCGGCCGCGTGCTGCAGGGTTTCGGTGCGGCCGCAGCCTCGGTGGTGGCGGTCGCGGTGGTGGGTGACCTGTACGTCGACAATGTCGCGGCGACGGTGATGTCGCGGTTGATCCTGGTGCTCGGGGTGGCACCGGTGATCGCGCCGTCGCTCGGTGCGGCGGTGCTGCTGCACGCCTCCTGGCATTGGGTTTTCGCGGTGCTGGTCGTACTGGCCGCCGCGCTCTTGCTGCTGGCGGCACTCGCCCTGCCCGAAACCCTGCCCGTCAGCCACCGGCGTCCGCTACAGGTGCGCGGGATCGCGCGCACCTACGCCGGCCTCCTGCGCGACCCGCGCTTCGTGACGCTGGTCGCCGTCGCGGGGTTGAGCATGGCCGGGCTGTTCGGCTACATCTCGGCGGCGCCCTTCGTCCTGCAGGGTGACTACGGGCTGAATCAACAGATGTTCGCGCTGGTGTTCGCGGGCGGGGCGGTCGTCCTGATCGGCTCCACCCAGTTCAATGTCGTGCTGCTGCGCCGGTTCGCCCCGCAGCAGATCATGGTCGCCGCCCTCGGTGTGTCGGTCGTGGCGGGGGTCGTGTTCATCGCGCTGGCGTTCACCGGTGTGGCCGGCCTGACCGGATTCCTGGTACCCGTCATGGTGATCCTCGGGGCGATGGGGCTGGTGCTGCCCAACGCGCCGGCGGTCGCGTTGTCGCGGCACTCCGAAGCTGCGGGCACCTCGGCGGCGTTGCTGGGTGCCGCCCAGTTCGGTATCGGCGCGGCCGTCGCCCCCTTGGTCGGGGTGCTCGGCAACAGTGAATTCAGCCTCGCCCTGGTGATGTTGGTGGGATCGGGCGTCGCGCTGGTCGGCCTGTTGACCGTCGGCGCGCCGGCCCGGCAGGACGGATCGGCGTCGTCGGCCGAGATCGCGACCGATACGGTCTGACCGAGGATCTCGAGGATCCCACCCGACTTGTCGGGAAACGGGCCGAACCGTACCGTCGGTCCGGTCGCCACACCCCCCGATGACGAGTAGATGTTCGAGAATCCCACTGATCGCCGATCACCCTCGGCCTCCCGGATGACCGGGCAGGCCCGTCCTGCCAACCCGTGGCATGCCCTGTGGGCGATGCTGGTCGGCTTCTTCATGATCCTGGTCGACTCCACGATCGTCGCGATCGCGAACAAACCGATCATGGACGCGCTGGGCACCGACTACGACGGCGTCATCTGGGTTACCAGCGCCTACCTGCTGGCCTACGCCGTCCCGCTGCTGGTGGCCGGGCGCCTTGGCGACCGGTTCGGGCCCAAGAACCTCTATCTGATCGGCCTCGGCGTGTTCACCGCCGCATCGCTGTGGTGCGGGTTGGCCGGGTCCATCGAGATGTTGATCGCGGCCCGCGTCGTGCAGGGTCTTGGTGCGGCGCTGCTGACCCCGCAGACCCTGTCCACGATCACCCGGCTGTTCCCGGCCGCGCGCCGCGGCGTCGCGATGAGCGTGTGGGGCGCCACGGCCGGGGTGGCGACCCTGGTGGGGCCGATCGCCGGCGGGGTGCTCATCGACGGCCTGGGCTGGCAGTGGATCTTCTTCGTCAACGTGCCCATCGGCATCATCGGTATCGGGCTGGCCATGTGGCTGGTTCCCTCGCTGCCCACCGAGCGGCACGATTTCGATCTGCTCGGGGTGGCGCTGTCCGGGCTGGCGATGTTCTTCATCGTCTTCGGTCTGCAGGAGGGACAGTCCCACGATTGGGCACCATGGATCTGGGCGACGATGGCCCTCGGCTGCGCCTTCCTGGTGGGCTTCGTCTATTGGCAGTCGGTGAACCCGCGGGAACCGCTGATCCCGCTGCGCATCTTCGCCGACCGCGATTTCACCCTCTCTACCGTCGGTGTCGCCGTCATCAGCTTCACCGTCACCGCGATGATCCTGCCGGTGATGTTCTACGCCCCGGTGGTCCTCGGGTTGTCCTACACCCGCTCGGCCCTGCTGACGGCGCCGATGGCGATCGCTTCGGGTGCGCTGGCCCCGTTCGTCGGCCGCATGGTCGACCGCAAGCCGCCGACGCCGATCATCGGCTTCGGGTTCTCGCTGCTGGCCATCGGGCTGACCTGGTTGTCGTTCGAGATGACGCCGTCCACCGCGATCTGGCGGTTGCTGCTCCCGCTGACGGTCATGGGTGTCGGCATGGCGTTCGTCTGGTCACCGTTGGCCGCGACCGCCACCCGCAATCTGCCGCCAGAATCGGCCGGTGCGGGGTCGGGGGTCTACAACAGCACCCGTCAGGTCGGCGCGGTGCTCGGCAGCGCCGCGATGGCGGCCTTCATGACCAGCCGGATCGGAGCCGATCTGGGCGGCGGCGGGCAACCGGTCTCCGGCGAGGGCCCGGCCCCGGATCTGCCGTCCTTCCTGGAAGCGCCGTTCTCGGCGGCGCTGGCCCAGTCGCTGCTGCTGCCGGCGTTCATCGCGTTGTTCGGGGTGGTGGGGGCGATCTTCCTGCGCGGCGGGGACCGCGGCGACGTGGTGCCCGACCATCCGCTCGCGGCGACGCCGCTGGCCGACCAACATTCCCTCGGCGAGGACTGGGCCGATGGGGACCACTATGACGATTACGACGACGACTACGCCGACGACGAATACATGGAGTGGTCGGTGTCGGGTCCGCACGCCGACATGCAGCACCACATGCCCACCGATGTCGTGCCTGCCGTCACTCACGAGTTCGCCGACGAGTTCGTCGACGATGTTGTCGCGGGCGATGACTCGGTGACCGATCAGCTGAGCCTGCGGCACGGCGACACCGGGGAGGTGGCATCGGGCGGACCGCTGGGCGCACACCGCGTCGATGACTCCTGGTCGGCACCGGCCGAGGACTGGTCGAGCCTGTCGGTGGCGCGCCCCGCGCGGGGCAGGCACTCCCGCGGGGACTGACCCGTAGCGGGTGGCTACACCGGATCGGTGAGCGCCAGGAAGGCGCCCAGTTCGATCAGTCCGGCCGGGGTGGCGGGAAGGTAGTCGGTCAGCGTCGCCGAGCGCACGATCACCGCGGCGTACTTGGCTCGGCTGATCGCGACGTTGAGGCGGTTGCGGTTGAGCAGGAACGACACTCCGCGCGGGACGTCATCGGCCGAGGAGGCCGTCATCGAGACGAACACCAGCGCCGCCTGACGGCCCTGGAACTTGTCGACCGTGCCCACCTCGACCTCGTCGAGCCCCGCCGCGTCGAGCCTGCGGCGAAGCGTCACCACCTGGGCGTTGTACGGGGTCACCACCAGGACGTGGTGCTGATCCAATGCGGCGGTGCCCTTTTCGTCGGTCCACTCACTGCCCAGCCTGGACGTGATCTCGGCGATGATCGCGTCGGCCTCCTCCGGGCTGTCGGTGGAGTTGCCGGTGTGCTCGACGGTCAGCACATGCACCCCGGGTTGCACGCCGGCCAGCCTGCGGGCCCCGCTCACCTCCGCCATGGCCTGCAACCGCCCGTCGTAGGACAACCGTGACACCGGACGGCACACCGCCGGGTGCATCCGGAAGGAGCGGTCCAGGAAGTAGCCGCGCTCCTCGGGCAGGGTAGCGTGGCCGTCCACCAACCAGCCCAGCGCCGATCCGTCGACCGGCTCGGGGTGGGTGCCCTGGCTGACCTGCGGTAGCTGCTGCGGGTCGCCGAGCAGCAGCAGGGTGCGCGCCGCCGAGGCGACGGCGATGGTGTTGGCCAGGCTGTACTGGCCGGCCTCCTCGATGACCAGCAGGTCGAGGGCGGAACGCGGTATCCGCGCAGGATTCGCGAAATCCCATGCGGTGCCGCCGATGACACACCCGGGCGTCTCGGCGATGAACGCCGGATAGTCCTTCTCGGCGATCTCGCGCCACGGGCGGTCCGGGCTCTTCTTCTTGCCCACCCGCTCGGCGTCCACACCGGCATCGATGACCCCGCCCAGCAGGTTCTCCACCACGGCATGGGACTGGGCGACCACGCCGATCCGCCAGCCGTGCTCGTCGACCAAGCGGGCGATCACCGCCGCCGAGGTGTAGGTCTTGCCGGTTCCTGGTGGGCCGTGCACGGCCAGATAGGAGGAGTCGAGATCCAGCAGCGCCGCGGTGATATCGGCGCAGACGTCCTCGGTGCGGGGGAGCGGGCCGCCGCTGCGGGTGCGCGGCGGGCGGCGCAACAGGATGTCGGTGACGGCGGTCGCGGGCAAGGTGGGCAGCCCGGTGGCCACCGTCGCCGCGGTGTCCGCGATCGACTCCTGCAGCGGTTTGGTGTTGATGGGCCCGGGCGGGGTGAGAGCGAACGGCAGCCGGTCGAACGGCGCGCTGTGCTTTTCGACCACGACGACCGCCGTCGGCGCCTCCGGGTTGTCGCACTCGGTGACGACGACGTTGCCGAAGGCGCGCCGGTCGGGGTCCTCGGACAACCCGGCCGGCGACGGCGGGTCGTACAGGGCGAACATCTCTCGGCACAGCTCACCGTTGGCGAGTTCACCGGTGAGCCGGATGTGCCGCTGCGGCTTGCGTGCTCGCGGCGGGGTGTGCCAGTCGGCGATGATCTCGGCCGTCTCGGCGACGAACACGTCGCTGTTGTCCGCCCATTCGTCGACCGGGTTGTTGACCCGGTCGAAATGCGACCACCAGAACGGTTTGTCCTCGCGTTTGTGATAGCCGCGGGCCGCGGCGACCATGGCCACCGCGGTCTGCTCGGCGCTGCGCTCGCTCGTGTTGTCTCCGGCGAACTTCAGCAGTGCGCGGTCGGTACCGTCGATGACCGTGACGGCGGCCTGGGTGCCGTCCCGGGATCCAGCCCGAGAGCCGTTGTCGCGCACCGGTTGCGGGCCGCGCGGGGGGACCGCGGATTCGATGGCGCGGGCCACCAACCAGTCGCGTAGCCGTCGTGTCGAGCGGCAGTCGTAGCGGTTGTAGTCCTCGATCTGTTTGAGCACGATCTCGGCGTCGGCGGTGCGCCCGTCGGCGTTCAGGGCGCAGAACTTCGCGTACTGGGTGATCGAGTCGGTGGCGGTGGTGACCTCACCATCACGCAGTTCGTTGCCCATGTAGAGCGGTTCCAGGTACTTGATGCTGTAGCTCTCCGTGCCGACCCGAATGCTCTTGCGCACCAACGGGTACAGATCGACGAGAACCCCGTTGCGCAGCAGGTCGTCGATATCGTCCTCGCCGACTCCGTAGCGACCGGCCAGCCGCAGCAGCGTGCTCTTCTCATATGCCGCGTAGTGGTAGATGTGCATGTTCGGATAGCGCTTGCGCCGCTTGCGGACCATGGCCAGGAAGTCCTGCAACGCCTGCTTTTCGGCCGCCCGGTCATGCGCCCACAATGGGGTGAACTCATCGCTGACGGTCAGCACACCCCACAGGTATTCCAGACCCCAGTCGACACCGTTGCGGGTCCACAGCGGGTCGCCCTCGAAGTCGAAGAACAGGTCACCCTTGTCGGCGTCGGGCAGCACCATCAGCGGTTGGGCATCGACGATCTCATAGGGCGGCTTACCGTCGGTGCGCTCGGCGATCTGCAACCGGGCCTGCGCGGTCAGCGCGGTGACCGCCCGTGCCGACAGTTCGGGAACCGGGCCCTGATGGCCTGCCAACTCGTGCACGGTGGTGATCCCTGCGTCCAGCAGCCGGGCTCGCTGGCTGACCCGCATCCCGGCGACCAGCAGCAGGTCGTCACTGTCCTTGACCTGCACGCTGCACTCGGGGCAGCGGAAGCAGGCGCGCACCCCCGGGTCGGCCCAGGACACCGGTCGGCCGCCGGCCAGATGCTCGTCGAGCAGCCGTTCCAGCGCGGCGCGGCGCGGTCGGTACACCGGCAACAGCTCGTCGACGCGATAGGTGGCCACCGCGCCGTCGCCGAGCAGCAGGTCGATCTCGTCGGCGACCGGGACACCGGCGGTGGCCAGGGTGTCGGCGTAGGCGGCCAACTGCAACAGCGCCTCGACCTTCACCGAGCGGGCCAGTTTGGTATCGCGCAGCCGGTAGCGCCCGCCGTGGGGGCCGGCCTGCAGGGTGAGAAAGTCGGCGAAACCGGCGAACCGGCCGTCGAACATGGCGGCCTGATAGATCGCCGGTGCGCGGCGTTCGATGGCGTCCATGGTCTGGGCGGCGGCCGCGGTGAGCCCGGCGACCGTGTAGCGCGGCCGTCCGATCACGGTGACCTCGACATCCTCGCGCAGCGCCTCGAGGTGACGCTGTTCGTGATCGTCGCCCAGACCGGCGGTGCGCGCGAGCAGCTCGTCGTCACCGGAAATCTTCGGGCCGCGACCTAGGTGCGCATCGAAGGAGCGCAGCAGCGCGTATTCACACCGGGCGGCCGCCGCGAGGTCGGAGGCGCTGTAGACCACGAGGCCTTCGGTCTCGCGGTCGGTGAACACGCGTCCAGGCTAGGTGACGCCGCCGACACCGATCCGGAGGCGAGTCAGCCGGTATTGCCGATCAGTTCGACACCGGCGCCGTTCCACCGGAACCGCACCACACTGTTCACTCCGGGCACGCCACCGGTGAACATCAGCGCCACGGTGTCCCCGGTGCTGGCGGTGGTGTCGATATCGTTGAACCCGTAGGTGTCGGGCACGCCGGTGGGGATGAACTTTCCGAGGTGGAACATCACCGCACGGGTGTTGGCGTTCTGGGCATTGGTGTTGGCCTTGACGATCACCGCCGACAGCTGGGCGCACTCGTTGTAGTTGCCCGCCAACGGTTCCGCGCTCCACGGCTGATTGCTGCGCGGGTCACGCGGCAGCTCGGACACCGCGCGGACGACCTCGGGGGCGGCCAGGTTCACCGCACACGGGTCGGCGGCCGGGGTGGGTTCCGGCGGTGGTGGCGGCGGGGCGGCCGTGACCGTCGCACTGGCCGGTGCCGACACCGGCGCCGGTGCGTCCGGGGTCTTGGACACCGTGGAATCGCTGGACCCGCAACCCGCCAGTAAGAGGGCGGCTGCCAGTACCAGTGCACCGTTGGCAGTCGTCATCACAACACCGCACCGTACCGGTGTGCCACGTCTGGTCGGGGGTGGCGACGCGCACACATTAGACTGCTCGTGAAATGACCTCGATCGATGAACCCAGCCCCGCCGCCGAACTGACCTTCGCTGACCTGCAGATTCACCCGTCTGTCCTGCAGGCCGTCACGGAGGTCGGCTACGAGTCGCCTTCGGCGATCCAGGCGGCCACCATCCCGCCGATGCTGGCGGGCTCCGATGTCGTCGGCCTTGCGCAGACCGGAACAGGGAAGACGGCGGCCTTCGCCATCCCGATCCTGTCCAAGATCGACGTCGCCAGCCGTCACACCCAGGCCCTGGTCCTGGCCCCGACGCGGGAACTGGCGCTGCAGGTCGCCGAGGCTTTCGGGCGCTACGGTGCACACCTGTCGGTCAACGTGCTGCCCGTGTACGGCGGCTCGTCCTACGGGCCGCAGCTGTCCGGTCTCAAGCGGGGTGCGCAGGTGGTCGTCGGCACGCCGGGTCGCGTCATCGACCACCTGGAGAAGGGCAGCCTGGACCTCTCGCATCTGGATTACCTGGTGCTCGACGAGGCCGACGAGATGCTGCAGATGGGCTTCGCCGAGGATGTCGAACGCATCCTGGCCGACACCCCCGAGTACAAGCAGGTCGCGCTGTTCTCGGCGACCATGCCGCCGGCAATCAAGAAGATCACCTCCAAGTACCTGCACGATCCGGTCGAGGTCACCGTCAAGGCGAAGACGCAGACCGCCGAGAACATCACCCAGCGCTACCTGCAGGTGTCCTACCCGCGCAAGATGGATGCGCTGACGCGGCTTCTCGAGGTCGAAGAGGGCGACGCGATGATCGTGTTCGTCCGCACCAAGCAGGCCACCGAAGAGGTCGCCGAGAAGCTGCGTGCCCGTGGTTTCGCCGCGGCCGCCATCAACGGCGACATCGCGCAGGCCCAGCGTGAGCGCACCATCGCCTCGCTCAAGAGCGGTGCCATCGACATCCTGGTCGCCACCGATGTCGCCGCCCGCGGCCTGGATGTCGAACGCATCAGCCACGTGGTCAACTACGACATTCCGCACGACCCGGAGTCCTATGTGCACCGCATCGGGCGTACCGGTCGCGCCGGGCGGTCGGGCAACGCCATGTTGTTCGTGACGCCGCGCGAACGGCACCTGCTCAGTTCGATCGAACGCGTCACCCGCCAGAAGCTCGTCGAGATCCAGCTTCCGTCGGTGGACGATGTCAACGCCCAGCGTGTCCAGAAGTTCCGCGACTCGATCAGCGAATCGCTCAACTCGCCGGGCATCGATCTGTTCCGCCGCCTCATCGAGGACTACGAGCGTGACAACGATGTGCCGTTGGCCGATATCGCCGCGGCGCTGGCGCTGTTGTCCCGTGACGGCGAAGCGTTCCTGATGACCGAGCCGCCGCCGGAGAAGCGCAAGGAGCGCCCCGACCGCGACGATCGGGGTGCCCGCGAGGACCGCCCGCGCAAGAAGCACAGCACCCGCACCGATCTGGCGACCTACCGCATCGCGGTGGGCAAGCGGCACAAGGTGGCGCCCGGCGCTATCGTCGGTGCGATCGCCAACGAGGGTGGGCTGAACCGCAGCGATTTCGGTCATATCGCCATTCGGGTCGACCACTCGCTGGTGGAGCTGCCGGCCAAGTTGCCGCGTGAGGTGTACAAGAAGTTGGAGAACACCCGGATCCAGGGTGTGCTGATCAACCTGCAACCCGACCGCGGGAGCGGCACCAGCAAGCCCCGCCGCAAGGACTCGTGACGTCGCAGCGCGACGCCCAGGGCGGTTTGGAGTCGGTCTCGGCCGCCGGTCGGGTCGACGCGCTGACCGGTGTGCGCGCGGTCGCCGCACTGTTGGTGGTGCTGACGCACGCGGCGTACACCACCGGAAAATACCCGCAGGGGTTCATCGGGTCGTTCTGGTCGCGCGCCGAGATCGGTGTGCCGATCTTCTTCGTGCTGTCGGGTTTTCTGCTGTTCCGCCCGTGGGTGCGCGCGTCCGCTGCCGGGCTTCCGTCCCCGTCGGTCCGGCGTTATGCCTGGCACCGGGTGCGCCGCATCATGCCCGCCTATGTGGTGACCGTGCTGGTGGCCTACGCGGTGTATCACTTCCGCGAGGCCGGGCCCAACCCCGGACACACCTGGGAAGGGTTGCTGCGCAACCTGACTCTGACCCAGATCTACACCGACAACTATCTGTATTCGTATCTGCACCAGGGCATGACGCAGATGTGGAGCCTGGCCGTCGAGGTGGCCTTCTATCTGGTGTTGCCGGTGCTGGCCTGGCTGCTGCTGGTGGTGGTGTGCCGGCGACGGTGGCGACCGGGTCTGCTGCTGACCGGGTTGGGCGTGCTGTTCGCGATCAGCCCGGCGTGGCTGTGGTTGGTGCACAGCACCGATTTCCTGCCCGACGCCGCACCGCTGTGGTTGCCGACTTATCTGGCCTGGTTCGTCGGCGGCATGCTGTTGGCGGTGTGGGAGGCCACCGGTGTTCGCGCATACGCGATGCTGTGCCTGCCGCTGGCGGCGGTCTGTTATCTGATCGCCGCCACGCCGTTGGCCGGTGCGCCGACCACCTCGCCGGCGTTGCTGAGCGAGGCGGTGGTGAAGACAGTGTTCTACATGGCGATCGCCACGCTGGTGGTCGCGCCTTTGGCGCTAACGGGGTCGGCGCCTTTGGCGCTAACGGGGTCGGCGCCTTTGGCGCTAACGGGGTCGGCGCCTTTGGCGCTGACGGAATCGGCGCCGGGTCAGACCGGCTGGTACTACCGGGCGATGGCGAGTCGGCCGATGGTGTTCCTCGGTGAGATCTCCTATGAGATCTTCCTGATCCATCTCATCCTGATGGAGCTGGTGATGGTCGAGGTGCTGCGCTTCCCGATCTACACCGGCTCGATGTGGGCGCTGTTCTTCGGCACCATGGTGGCCACCGTCCCGTTGGCCTGGTTGTTGCACCGGCTGACGCGGGTGCGAGAACACCCGAAGGAAAATTAGGCTACCCTTACCTAAGCATCGACTTAGGAGGGCTCATGATCGATCTGAAGCCGTCACGCGGTATCGAGGGCGTGCTGGTCAAGCTGTGGCGCGGCGGGGACTACGAACTGACCGTCACCGGTCGCACCGATATCACCGACAACTTCCTGCGGTTGCACTTCTCCGCACCCGAACTGCTGAGCGAGCAGTCCATCCACCCCACGATGTGGGTGCGCGGCTGGTTTCCCGACGGGGCGCGTTCCCATCAACGTGGTTACACCCTGGTCAACCCGGACCCCGAAAAGGGCACCGTCGATATCGATTTCGCCATGCACGACGGTGTCGCCACCCGGTGGGCGCGTCATGCGGTGGTCGGTGACACGCTCGAGGTGACGGTGCTGGGCAGTGATTTCGCCGTCCCGGAACCGGCCCCCGCGGGATACATCATCGTCGGCGATGCCGCGTCACTGCCCGCGATCAACTCGCTGCTCGCGGCCATCGGTGACGCACCGGCGCAGATCTTCCTCGAGTCGTCCCATGACGATGACCGCGAGATTCCCACCGGGAGGGCCGATGTCACCTGGGTCGACCGGGTCGACGGCGGTGCCGAGTTGGTGCGGGCCGTCGCCGAGGCGGCCTTCGACGCTCCGGACCACTTCGGCTGGGTGGCCTGCGACAACCGCACCACCAGGGCGGTGGCCAAGGTGCTGCGCGAGGACTACAAGATCCCGCGCAAATCGGTCAAAGCACGCGCGTACTGGGCTGCGTGAGGAACTCGCCGACCGTCGGGGCGACGAACGTTTCCAACATGGCGCGTTCGTCGGCGTCGTCGTGGCCGGGGAACTGCAGCAGTGAGATCAGCACCCGCACCAGCCAGCGGGCGCGCAGTGTGACGCCGGGTTGATCATCGCCCATCGACGTCAGGAAGGCCTCGGCCAGCGCCCTGATCACCTCGGAGCGTTCGGCCATCTCACCGCCGATCGGGCGGGCCGAGTGAGCGAACCATGACGCCAGCGCCGGGCTGTCCCGCACGCGGTGCAATGCGCCCAGCGCGCCCTCGACCAACCGCTGCCGTGGGTCGGTGATCGTGGCGAGTTGTGCGCCGATCTCACCGAACAGTCGATGCGTCTCGCGGTGCACATAGGCGGTGTAGAGGGCATCGCGGCTCTCGAAGTAGCGATACAGCGTGGCGCGCGAACACCCTGCGGCGCGGGCGATCTCGTTCATTCCCACTTTGGCCGCGTCGTGCTGGGCGAACAGTTCCTCGGCGGCATCGAGAATGCGTTCGGCGGCGGCCCCGGTCCGCCGGGCGGCCAGCCAATCGCTCATCGGCATACGGTGAACGGTACCGACAGTGGCCGCCGCACATAGCTGCCACCGGCCCACGTCACCTTGTCCAGGTCGACCTCGAAATCCGGTATCCGAAGCAGCAATTCCTGCAGCGCGACCCGCGACTGCATCCTGGCGGCCGCGGCCCCCAGGCAGTGGTGCGCACCATGGCTGAAGGTCAGGATGTTGCGTGGCCTGCGCCGGACATCGAGTTGCTCGGCGTCGGAACCATATTGGCGTTCGTCGTGATTGCCCGAACCGTAGAGCAGCAACACCTTGCGGCCAGCGGGAATCGTGGTGTCGCCCACCGTGGCATCGCAGGTCGTGGTGCGTGCCAACCCCTGTACCGGTGAGGTCAGCCGGAGGAACTCGTCGACCGCATCGTCGATGAGGTCCGGATGTTCGACGAGTAGCCGGCGTTGGTCGGGGTATCGGTGCAGCAGTTGCACCGAGCCGCCCAGCATTCCGGTCGTGGTGTCGTTCCCGCCGGTGACCATGGTGAAGGTGAACGCCAGGATGGACAGCACCCCGGCGATGTCCCCGTCGGCACCAACGCCGGCGGCCACCAGGTGTGACACGGTGTCATCGGCCGGTTCGGCGCGCCGCTTCTCGATCAGTGCGGTGAAG
The DNA here is from genome assembly GCF_006715585.1 of Arthrobacter sp. SLBN-53. NCBI lineage: Bacteria > Bacillati > Actinomycetota > Actinomycetes > Micrococcales > Micrococcaceae > Arthrobacter > Arthrobacter sp. SLBN-53. The sequence goes on along the minus strand of NZ_VFNN01000001.1, from coordinate 1,401,772 downwards.
TAGGCCATCATGGCGCCCAGCGCGTCGCCGAGGCTTTCCAGCGCGCCGCCGATGCCCCCGTCGGCGGTGTTGGCGGCGACGATCGCGTCGGTCCAGCCGTCGAACTGACCGCGGTCCTCGTCGGGCACCCCGAGGTAATGGGCGACGACCATCGACGGCAGCGGTTTGAACAACTCGGCGACGATGTCGCCGCCGCCATCGGCGCGCAACCTCTCGATGCGGTCGACGACGAACTCGCGCACCTTGGGCTCCACCGCCTCCACCTGCCGCGGGGTGAAGCCGCGTGCCACCAACTTGCGAAATTCGGTGTGCACCGGTGGATCCTGCATGACCATCGGCGGATTGTCGGTCAGCCCGATCATCTCCAGCTCGCCGTAGTTGACCGTCAGCCCCTGGGCCGAGGAGAAGGTGCGGTGATCGCGGGCGGCGGCCCAGATGTCGGCATGCCGGGACAGCACGTAGTAGTCGTGGTCGGAGTAGTCGTGGCTGGGGTGATCGGCGCGGACATGGTGTACCGGATCGTGGTCACGCAGGGCCCGGTACATCGGCCACGGATCGGGCCAGGTCTCGGCGGTCGCCAGCTGAAACACCGCATCGTCGTGAGACATTTGAGCCGTCATGTCTCATGATTACGACAACTGGAAAGCACTGTCAAGAGCTCGTCGCGCGGATACGGCGACAACGGGGTCGTCCGGCCGGCATTGCGTCAGGCTCCGAACCGTCGACGGGAGGACCGGGCACGTCCGCTCGGCCGTCACCGGGGCGGCCACGATCCCGGAGGTGGCCGCACCCCGCGTGCTCGCCAGCAGCTCGCGGCGCGACGGCCCGCCGACCCCGGTGAGCACCAGCACGACGGCGAATCCGTCATGGTCACCGGTGGTGGCCGTCAGGCTCTGATACGCATTGTCCAGCGCGACGAGACCGCCGAATGTGGCCTGCCCGCTCGTGACCAACGCCGTCGCCAGCGAGTCCCGCGCCTGATTCGATGAGACGTAGGCGTGGCCGGGTACCCAGCCGGTGAACTCGACCCGCTCGGTGGAGAACGCGCCACTCCAGACGAACCCGGTCGCGGTCTCGATCGGATCCGGCCCGAAGATCCGGCCATGGTCGTTCTGACGCAGGAAGAAGTCGTCGGAGTAGCTCAGCAGCACCCCGCCCGGCTGCTGGCCGTACGTGACATCGTCGATGCGGCCCTGGAACCCGAAGCTGTGCAGCGGCTGTGCCGGGAATCCGGATGCGAACATCGCCTGGTTGAGCCGACGCCCGGCCTGCCCCGGCGACGTCGACCGCGGATCGACGATGATCACGTTCACCGCCTCCAACAGCGTCCGGCCGTCGTGTTGCTTACCGCCCCAGTCGGAGATCTGGCCCGCGGGCGTGAGCATCCACTTCCCGATATCGCCGTGCGCCGTGGACATCTCGTCGGTCGGTGCGGGCAGGGTCGCCGGTTCGGCGCGCGCCGCCGGCGGGTCATCATCGAGCAGGGTCCGCGCGCGCGTCGCGACCCGGCCCGTGCTCGGGTGATCGGTACCCACCGCGGCATCGCGGTCGTGATCGTCCGGTCCGGAGATCGCACCGGCGTCGGCCAACCGCACGGATGCCGTCTCGGGCGCCGGATCCGATGCGGTCGCTACGTCCTGCTGCGCGCTCGCCGGGCTCGGCTCGTCGGCATACGCGATCCCGACCCCGCCGATTCCGAACAGCAGGGCCGCCGCAGCCATGGCCGCGGCCGCCCCCGCACGCCGCATCACATACACACGTCCGCCCCCGCGCACCGCCATCCCCGTCCGCCTCCCCAAGCGAAACACCCGTGTCCAGGAGCGTAACGGCGTACCCGTGCCTTCGTGGGCCGGTTCGCCACGCCGCTGCTGCAGAATGGCCAGATGGCCGACAGCGCTGACACCGTCCGAGTCGCGATCGCTCAACTCGACGTCGCCGCACGCGATATCGCGCGCAACAGCGCCCGGCTCAGCGCACTCGTCCGCCGGCACGCCGACGCCGATCTGGTGGTGGTGCCCGAACTGGCCCTCACCGGGTACGAGATTGACGATCTCGACGAGTTGGCCGCCCCGCCGGAGCGGGCAATGGCCGAGATCGCCGAGGCCTGCGCCGCTTCCGGCACCGCGTTCGTGGGCGGTTACCTGGAGCCAGGGCCGGGCAAGCCCTACAACTCGATGGCCGCCATCGACGCCTCCGGCGCGTTGGTCGCCAACTACCGAAAGACACACCTGTTCGACGCCGAGGCACAGGCGTTCACCGCCGGGGACCGGCTGGTGGTCGCGCAGCTCGGCGAGCTGCGGGTGGGCCTGGTGAACTGCTTCGACATGGAGTTCCCGGAGGTGGCCCGCACCCTGGCCGACGGCGGGGCGCAGCTGCTGGTGGTCAGCTCGGCCAACATGGATCCGCTGTACAACGATCACCTGATCGCCGCACAGTCCCGCGCGCTGGAGAACCGGTTGCCGCTGGTCTACGCCAACCGGTGCGGTGCCGAGATCGGGCACCGATTCTGCGGTGGCAGCCGCGCGGTCGACCCCGACGGCCGGGTGGTGGCCGAACTCGGCCGCGACGACGACGTCCTCACCGTCGACCTCGCGTTGCGCAGCGCGCTCGGCGGGCACGTGAACTATCTGCGGTTGCGCCGCCCGGAGCTCTACACCCACTGAGCGCGCGCCGAGGTGCGCCCGGATCGGGCGCCGGGTAAGGCTAGCCTAAACTCCTAACGGATGCAGACCGGTGGCATCTGAGAAGGAGGCCCCGAGATGGCACGCGGATTCCAGGGCGTGATGATGCGCGGTTTCGGTGCGCGCGATCACCAGGTGACCGTGCTGGGTACGCAACGGTTGGCCCCACACTGTGTGCGCATCCAGATGGTGTCACCGACGATCTTCGAGGACTCGGCCGCCGAACCCACCTCCTGGCTGCGGTTCTGGTTCCCCGATCCCGACGGCACCGACACCGAGTTCCAGCGCGCGTACACGCTCTCGGAATCCGACCCGACCACCGGGCACTTCGCCATCGATGTGGTGCTGCACGAGCCCGCCGGCCCGGCATCCCGCTGGGCCGCCGACGTCACACCCGGTGCCACGATCGCGGCAATGGTCATGGGATCCAAGGGTTTCTCGGTCCCCGAGGACCCGGCGGACCGGCCCGCCGGCTACCTGTTGATCGGCGACAGTGCCTCCCAGCCGGCCATCAACGGCATCATCGGCGCCGTCCCACACGACATCCCCGTCGAGGTGTACCTGGAGCAACACCATGACGACGACCCGCTGATCCCACTGGTCGAGCATCCGCGGTTGCGGGTGCACCGGGTGCCGCGGACCGATGCCGCCGCGGTCACCGCTGCGATCGAATCCCGCGACTGGTCCAACTGGTACGCCTGGGCCGGCCCCGAGGCCGGCACGCTCAAGGGTCTGCGGACCCGGCTGCGCGACGAATTCGGCTTCCCCAAACAGGAGATCCACGCCCAGGCCTACTGGACCGAGGGCCGCGCCATGGGCAGCACGCGCGGTGACGAACCGACGGTCGAGACTCCCGTTGCGGCACCCGAGCCGGCGGACACGCCGCGTTCGGCGCCGACGGGTACCTGGCGGGCGCAGGCCGCGGGCCGGCTGTTGGCGCCGCTGAAGAAGACCATGATCATCTCCGGTGTCCTGCAGGCGCTGATCACCCTGGTCGAGCTGGCGCCGTTCGTGTTGCTGGTCGAGTTGGCCCGGCTGCTGCTTGCCGGTGCCGACGCGGACCGGCTGTGGGACCTGGGTATCGCCGCGCTCGCGCTGTTGGGTACCGGCACCTTCCTGACCGCGGCCCTGGCGCTGTGGCTGCACCGGGTGGACGCGGCATTCGCCAGGGACCTGCGCGGCAGGCTGCTGACCAAGCTCTCGCGGCTGCCGTTGGGTTGGTTCACCGCGCGCGGATCGGGATCGATCAAACAGCTCGTCCAGGACGACACCCTGTCGCTGCACTACCTGATCACCCACGCCATCCCCGACGCGGTCGCCGCGGTCATCGCGCCCGTGGCGGTGCTGGTGTACCTCTTCGTCGTGGACTGGCGCATCGCCCTGGTGCTCTTCGGCCCGGTGCTCGTCTACCTGGTGCTGATGTCGGTGATGACCATCCAATCCGGAAACAAGATCACCCAGGCGCCCAAATGGGCCGAACGGATGAGCGGGGAGGCCGGCGCCTACCTCGAGGGGCAGCCGGTCGTCCGCATCTTCGGCGGCGCCGCATCGTCGAGTTTCCGCAACCGGCTCGACGACTACATCGCCTTCCTCGTCGACTGGCAGCGCCCCTTCATCGGCAAGAAGACCCTGATGGACCTGGTGACCAGGCCGACGACGTTCCTGTGGCTGATCATGGCCGTGGGCACTCCGCTGGTCATCGGCGGTGGGCTCGACCCCGTCGATCTGCTGCCATTCCTGTTGCTGGGCACGACGTTCGGGGCGCGGCTGCTGGGTATCGGCTACGGGTTGGCCGGTATCCAGGGCGGCACGCTCGCCGCGCGCCGGGTGCAGAGCGTGCTCGACGAACCCGAGCTGACCGTCCGTGAGGATCTCGCGACCGGTGCCGACGGCGGTGCACCGACGGTGGTCTTCGACCGCGTGAGCTTCGGTTACCGACCCGAAGTTCCGGTGATCAAGGATGTTTCGCTGACCCTGGCGCCCGGGACGGTCACCGCCCTGGTCGGCCCGTCGGGCTCGGGCAAGTCCACACTCGCCGCGCTGCTGGCCCGGTTCCACGACATCCAGCAGGGCGCCATCAGTATCGGCGGTGACGATATCCGCGCGCTGTCGGCCGACGAGCTGTACCGGCGGGTGGGATTCGTGCTGCAGGACGCACAGCTGGTGCACGGTAGCGTCGCCGACAATATCGCTCTCGCCGATCCGGACGCCGATATCGACCGGATCATCGCCGCAGCCCGCGACGCCCGCATCCACGACCGTATCGAGGGCATGCCGCAGGGCTACGACACGGTGCTCGGCTCCGGTGCGGGACTGTCCGGTGGGGAGCGGCAACGCCTGACCATCGCCCGCGCCATCCTGGCCGACACCCCGGTGCTGATCCTCGACGAGGCCACCGCCTTCGCCGACCCGGAATCGGAATACCTTGTGCAGCAGGCGATCAACCGATTGACCAAGGACAGGACCGTGCTGGTCATCGCGCACCGTTTGCACACCATCACCCACGCCGACCAGATCGTCGTCCTCGACGACGGCGTGGTCGCCGAGGCCGGAACCCACGAACAACTGCTCGCCGCAGACGGGCGCTACCGGGCGCTGTGGGAATCGGCGCACCCCACCACCGAAGCCGCGGAGGCCACCCGATGATCCGCACCCTGTTGGCCCTGATCCCCGCCGACCGGCGCAACAAGGTCGGGCTGTACACCGTGCTGGCCGTCATCTCGGTGGTGCTGCGGGCGGTCGGCGTGGTGCTGTTGGTGCCGCTGGTCGCCGCGCTGTTCAGCACCACACCCGGTGACGCCTGGGGTTGGCTTGGCTGGCTGACGGCGGTCACCGTGGCCGGCTGGGTGATCGACACCCGCACGGCGGCACTCGGTTTCGATATCGGCTTTGCCGTGCTGGACAACACCCAGCACGATATGGCCGACCGGCTCCCGGATATCCGACTGGATTGGCTGTCCCAGGACAACACCGCGACCACCCGGGCGGCCATCGCGGCCACCGGACCCGAGCTGGTCGGCCTGGTGGTCAACCTACTGACCCCGCTGATCGGTGCCGTGCTGCTTCCCGCGGCTATATCGCTTGCCCTGTTGAGGATCTCGGTGCCGCTCGGGCTGGCCGCACTGGCCGGCGTCGCGGTGCTGCTCGGCGCCCTGTGGTGCTCGGGTCGGCTGACCCGCGGCGCCGACCGTATCGCCGCCGACGCCAACACCGCGCTCACCGAACGGATCATCGAGTTCGCCCGCACGCAGCAGGCGTTGCGTGCGGCACGCCGCGTCGAGCCCGCCCGCAGTCTGGTGGGCTCCGCGCTGCAGGCCCAGCACGGGGCCGGCCTGCGGCTGCTCAGCATGCAGGTTCCCGGGCAGCTCCTGTTCAGCCTGGCCAGCCAACTCGCGCTGATCGTCTTCGCTGCGGCCGCAAGCATTCTCACGGTGCGCGGTGCGTTGACGGTGCCCGAGGCGGTCGCGCTCATCGTGGTCATCGCACGCTATCTGGAACCGTTCACCGTCCTGAGTGAGTTGTCCGGTGCGCTGGAATCCACCCGCGCCACGCTGGCCAGGATCCAACAGGTGCTCGATGCCCCCACCCCCAGCGCGGGCACCGATGTGTTGCCCGGTGACCGCGCACCCCGCATCGAATTCGAGCGGGTGTCTTTCGGGTACGGCGAATCGACGGTTCTGGACGGGCTCAGCTTCACCCTCGAACCGGGTACCACCACCGCGATCGTCGGACCGTCCGGTTCGGGTAAGAGCACCATCCTCGGTTTGATCGCCGGTCTGCACGAACCCGGCAGCGGCCGCGTGCTGTTCGACGGACAGGATCTGGCGCACCTCGACCCGGCGGCGCGGCGCGCTGCGATCAGCATGGTGTTCCAGCACCCCTACCTGTTCGACGGGTCACTGCGTGAGAACATCCTGATCGGCGAGCCACATGCCCGGGAGCAGTCCTACCGTGCGGCAACCGCACTCGCGCGGGTCGACGAGCTCACCGAACGATTGCCCGACGGTGATCGCACGGTGGTGGGGGAGGCCGGTTCGGCCCTGTCCGGTGGTGAGCGTCAGCGGGTGAGCATCGCTCGTGCGCTGATCAAACCGGCTCCGGTGCTGCTTGTCGACGAGGCCACCAGCGCGTTGGATACCGAGAACGAGGCCGCCGTCGTCGCGGCGTTGACCGCCGACCTGCGTGACCGCACCCGGGTGATCGTCGCGCACCGGTTGGCCAGCATCCGGGGAGCCGAACGCGTGCTGTTCGTCGAGGGCGGGCGGATCGTCGAGGATGGTTCCATCGACGAGTTGCTCGCCGCCGGTGGCCGGTTCGCCCGGTTCTGGACCGAACAAACCGACGCATCGGCCTGGCAGGTCGCCGGTCGTTGACTCGGCGCCTCGATCAGAGCCCGGTGCCGGGGTTGAGGATTCCGGCCGGGTCCAGGGCGGCCTTGATCCGGCGGTTGAGTTCCATCGCCTCGGGGCCCAGGTACCCGGCCAGCCACGGTTTCTTCAACCGGCCCACCCCGTGCTCACCGGTGATGGTGCCGCCCAGCGACACCGCGAGGTCCATGATCTCGCCGAACGCGATCTCGGCGCGGCGGGCCATATCGGTATCGGCGGGGTCGAACACGATCAGCGGGTGGGTGTTGCCGTCACCGGCATGAGCGATCACCGAGATCAGCAGATCGTGCTGCGCGGCGATCTTCTCGATACCGGCGACCAGATGCGACAGCGAGGGCAACGGCACGCCCACATCCTCCAGCAGCAGCGACCCCTTGGCCTCGACGGCGGGAATGGCGTACCGGCGGGCCACCACGAATGCTTCGCCCTCCGCCGGGTCCGAGGTCGAGAACACCTCGGTGGCACCGGCCGCGGTGAACACCTCGGCCATGAACTCCGCGTCGGCGGCCCCGGCCGGTCCGCGGTCATCGGAGGCGGCCACCATCATCGCGGCCGCGGTGCGGTCCAGCCCCATCTTGAGTTTGTCCTCGACGGCGTTGATGGCCGCGGCGTCCATGAATTCCAGCATCGAGGGCCTGATCTTGCCGGTGATGGTGACGACGGCGTCTGCGGCGGCCTCCACCGAGGCGAACGTCGCCACCACGGTGCACGCCGGGTGCTGCGGGGGCAGCAGCCGCAACGTCACCTCGGTGATGATGCCGAGGGTGCCTTCGCTGCCGACGAACAACTTCGTCAGGCTCAGTCCGGCAACATCTTTCAGGCGCGGACCACCGAGGCGCACCGCGGTCCCGTCGGCCAGCACCACCTCCAGGCCCAGCACGTAGTCGGTGGTGACGCCGTACTTCACACAGCACAGCCCGCCGGCGTTGGTCGCGATGTTCCCGCCGATGGTGCAGATCTCGAACGAGGAGGGGTCCGGCGGGTACCACAGTCCGTGCTCGGCGACTACCTTCTTCACCTCGGCGTTGAGCAGTCCGGGCTGCACCACCGCCGTGCGCGTGGCGGTGTCGACGGTGATATCGCGCATCCGTTCGGTGGACAGCACGATGCTGCCGTCCTGCGCCGTCGCACCACCGGACAGGCCGGTGCCCGCGCCACGCGGGATGACGGCGACCCCATTCGCCGCGGCCCACCGGACGATGGTCTGCACGTCCTCGGTACCGCGGGGGCGGAGCACCGCCAGCGCGGTGCCCGCATCGGGATCGGCGGCGCGGTCCTGGCGATAGGAGGCGACGATATCGGGGTCGGTGACGACGGTGCCCTCGGGCAATGCGGCGATCAGGCCGTCCAGCGCGGAACTCACCACTTGAGTCTATGGGCGGCGCCGGCGCAGCAGTTCGGCCAGCTCTTCGCGGGTCGTGGTGCCGGTCTTGTTCATCGCACGGTAGATGTGGCCCTCGACGGTCCGGATCGACAGGCTCAGCCGGTCGGCGATATCGCGATTGCTCGGCAGCGGTGTCACCGCCGCCAGCACGGCGACCACCTCCCGTTCCCGGCCGGTCAGCGGTATCTCCTCGCTGGCCGACTCCTTGGTCGGGGTGCGCACGCCGCACTCGGCGGCCAGGGCGTCCGCGCGGGTCGAACAGGTCAGGCCCGATCCTCGCTTATCCTGATTGCGGAAGATCGTCGCCGCGTGGGCGGCGGCGTCGAGCGCGGCGACGCGGTCGCCGATCTTCTCGAATTCCTCTGACACCGAGCACAGTTCGGCCGCATCACCGGCGCGCAGCGCGGTGGCGAACCGGGCGGCCAGGCCGGCCCGTGGGCCTTCCACCAGGTCGCCGAGTTCGGTCAGCCGTTCGGCGTGGCTGCGGTCGCCGAACTGGGTGGCCAACTGTCGGCACCAGACCTCGGCGGCGAACCTGTGCTCGGCACCGGCTTGGTGCGCGGCCGTCGACAGGGTCGCGGTGGCCTGGCTGACCCAGCCGCGCGCGGCCGCCACCCAGGCACGGGCCACCGCACGCTCGTAGCGCAACGGGCGGAAGGGGCGGTCCAGCGTATCGAGCCGGTCGAGGATGGCCTCGGCATCATCGGCCGCGCCCCGCATGGCCAACGCCGTCGCATGGGCGATGTCGTAGCGGAAACCCCACCCTTTCTCATGTCCGGCCATCACCGCGGAGATCTGTTGGAAAAGCGTTGTCGCCCCGATGATGTCACCGTCCGCCAGCGCGGCGCGGGCGGCTATGGCCGGGCCGAGGGAGTGCGCGGTGCCGGGAAGATCGGTGGCCTCGGAGACGACCCGCTCGGCCACCTGCCGGGCATCCTGGATCCGGCCGGCCAGCACCAGGGCGGTCAGCTCGGAGTCGGCGAGGTTGAACCTGATGTGGGGTGTGTCGAAGGCACCGTGCGCCGCGGTCCGGTAGCCCAGTGCAACGAGCTCGCCGGCCGCGGTCATCCGGCCGGCGTCGGCGGCGATGGTGGCCAAGGCCCATGCGGTCTCGGCGCGCAGCACCTCCGGCAGGGCGCCGAGGTCGACCGATTCGGCCACCCGCTCGGCGTCATCGGGCCGGTCCATGGCAAACCAGTACACGGTGCGGAAGGCGTCCAGCCACTGCCTGCCTGCCGGGTCGAGGCCCGCGGCGACCGCGTCGGCGTGGGCCTTGGCGTCGTGGGGTCGGTGCAGCGCCCAGAGCAGGTTGGAGGCGCGCAGGTGGGCGAACCCGGCGCGTTGGGTGTCGGACAGCGTCGTGGTGTCCAACGCCGCCAGAATGTCCTCGGCTTCTTGCCCACGGAACAGCCAGGACAGCGCGTGCGCCCGAAGGTAGGTGGCCTCCGGGCCCGCGCCGGCCTGTTGGGCGGCCGTCGCCAACCGCTCGGCCAGCGCGAGGTCTGCAAGTCTGATGGCACCGCGGGTGGCCCGCACCAGCAGGTCGGGATCGGGGGCCAGGTCCGAGTCGATGAGCAGGGTGGCGCGCCGGACCGTCGCCCGCAGGTCGTCGGCCTGGTTGCGGGTGGTCAACTCCGTGGCGATGCGACCACGAAGTCGGCGCAGGGTGGCCGCCGGGCAGCGGCTGCGCCGCAGTTCGCCGTAGAGCGGATGCGCGATGCGGGCCTGTACCCCCTCGGCGGTGTCCTGCAGCACCACCAGTTCGCGGACATTGGCCGCTTCGACCGCGTCGACCGAGGTGACCCGTTGCAGAACCGCGAGTTCGAGTGGTTCGGCGACGGCCAGGGCGTCGATGGCCTCACCGACCGAGGGCTCGAGATCACGAAACCGGGATTCGATCAGCTCGACAAGGCCGGTCGGCAGCACCGGGCGGCCCAGCCATTGCCAGCGGCCCTCGCGTGACACCAGCCTGCCCTCGGCGAGTTCGTGTTCGACGATATTGCGCAAGTAGAGCGCATTTCCCTGGGTCAGATCCCAAAGGCGTTGCGCCGCAGACTCGTCGACGGTTCCGCCGAGCACCGCCGTCAGCAGCGCGGAACTGTCGGGCTGGCGCAGTGGACGGAGCTCCAGCCGATCGAACGGATGGTCCTTCCATATCTCGCGGACGGTGTCGGGGACCGGTTCGCCATCGCGCACGGTGAGCACGACGCGGCCGGCGCCGCGCTGCACTATCTGATGCAGCACGAACGCGGACAGCTCGTCGAGCAGATGGGCGTCGTCGACACCGATGACCGCCGGTTCGCCGGTCGGGGTGGCCGTCACGGCGTCGATGACGCCGCGCACCAACTGCAACCGGTCACCATCGGGGTCGGGGGCCCATTCGGCAAAGGCGCCCAGCGGCAGGGTGCGCGCCGCCGTGGTGCCGACGATCCACCGTGCCGAGCTACCCTGCAGCGCATCGCGTGTCAGCCTGCTCTTGCCGACGCCGGCGGGCCCGGACACCACGATGCCGCGCAGCTCCGGGGACGTGACGGCCTGGCGGATCGTCTGGATCTCCGCCGCTCGTCCCACCAGTGGCCACTTCAACCGCACTCGCAAAGCCTAGTCGGCGATCCACGTCGGGCACGGCGGCAGTTCCGGTTCCGGCGCGGGGCGCACTACCGGTCGACGCCGCGATCGCGGTCGAGGTCGCGCAGCGCGGGCAACCCGATGGCGACCAGGCCGATCAGCAACATCGGCACCGCCAGCGCTAGGAAGGTGGCGTGCAGCCCCGCGGAATCGGCCAACGGACCCGCCAGCAACAGTCCCAGCGGTCCGGCCGCGTAGGCCAGCGAACCCATCACCCCGACCACCCGGCCACGCAGATGTGCCGGAGCGTTGGTCTGCATGACGTAGTTGTAGATCGGTTGGATCGGTCCGTAGACGAAGCCGACGATCGCCGAGAGCCCGAGGATCAACGGCAGCGGCGGCAGGAACGCGATGATCGTCATCGCGACGCCCAGGGTGATGACTGCGATCAGCATGGTGGTGCGCCGTTTCATGTACTTCGACAGCACCGCATAGCTGAGCGCGCCGACCAGCCCGCCGATCGAGAGGGCCATCAGCACCCAGCCCAGTTGGGCGGGTTCGTCGCGGTCGGTGAAGTACTTCGGGAACAGCACCGCCTCCATCGGCATGTAGAGGCCGGTCACCGCCAGGTCGATCAACGCCAGGGTGCGCAGCACCTTGAGGTTCCAGACGAAGCGCAGGCCCTCGAGGACACCGGCCCAGACCTGTTCGGGCAGCTGGGAGCGGTCCGGTGGTCCGACGCCGTCGAGGCGCAGCACCGAGACGGCCAGGATCGAGCAGCCGAACGCGGCCGCGGTCACCCACATCGTCTCGATACCGCCGACGGTGGCGATCAGCATGCCGCCGATGCCCGGACCGACGATATAGGCCAGGTTGAAGACCGCCTCGTAGACGCTGTTGGCGTGATCGAGGGTCCACCGGGCGCGCGTTGCGGCCTCGGGCAGCATGGTCTCGCGGGCGGTCATCCCCGCCGGGTCGAAGGCCGCGCCGAGTGCCGCCAGCGCGGCCAGCACCGCGACGTTGACGGCGTCCACCCCGAATACCAACGCGATCACCGGTACGGCGGCCACCGAAAGCCCCGACAGCGCATCGGAGATCATCGAGACCCGGCGGCGGCCGATATAGTCCACCGCCGCACCCGCGATGACAGTCGATGCCAGCAGGGGCAGGGTCCCGGCCATCGCGACCAGCGATGCCTCCCATGCCGACCCGTTGCGCTGCAACACCAGCCACGGGAACGCGACCATGGAGATGCCGTTGCCGGCGCCGGCCATCAGCGCGGCGAACAAGATGAGGTACGCCGGGCCTCGGCTGGGGGTCTGCATGGCTATCGCGGCGAAATGTAGCAGCGGTATCGGCGTCCCCGCGACCGATTTACCGACCGCGGGGCAGGATGGATCGATGCCTGGAAAAGAGCCGAAACTGCCGCATCCGCGCACCGGGCAGCCGTTCAGTTCGCCGGTGCCTGCCGGCTCGGGCTGGCCGGGGGACCCCGCCAAGCGGACCACTCCGGTGGCGCGTGCCGCCGCCGATGTCGAGGTGCTGGCCGCCGGGGCGCGCTCGCTGCCGATCCTGGACGCCGAGGTCAGTGTCTGCCGGGCATGTCCGCGACTGGTGACCTGGCGTGAGGACGTCGCCGTGCAGAAGCGCCGCGCGTTCGCCGACCAGCCGTACTGGGGCAGGCCCATCCCCGGCTGGGGTGCGCGCCGCCCGCGGGTGCTGATCGTCGGATTGGCACCGGCCGCGCACGGCGCCAATCGCACCGGCCGGGTCTTCACCGGGGACCGCTCCGGCGATCAGTTGTTCGCGGCGCTGTTCCGGGCCGGATTGGTCAGCGCCGGGGTCAGCGTCGACGCCGCCGACGGGCTGAGCACCGAGGCGGTCCGGATCGTCGCGCCGGTGCGGTGCGCGCCCCCGGCCAACAAGCCGACCCCGCAGGAGCGGACCACCTGTGCGCCGTGGCTCACCGCGGAGTGGCAGCGGGTCAGACCGTCGGTGCGGGTGGTGGTGGCCCTCGGCGGATTCGCCTGGCAGGTGGCGGCCGGGCTGGTGGCCGACGAGCTGGCCGCGGGGCCCAAGCCGGTGTTCGGCCACGGTGTGCAGGTGCGATTGACCTCCGGCGCGGTGCTGTTGGGCTGCTATCACCCCAGCCAACAGAACATGTTCACCGGCCGGCTGACCCCGGCGATGCTCGATGATGTCTTCACCACAGCGGCCCGGATCGCGGGGAACGAAACGGGACCGCGGCGACGTTGAACCACTAATGCGTCTATCTGTCCTGGACCTCGTTCCTGTCCGTACCGATCAGAGCACCGCCGACGCGGTGGCGGCGACCGTGCAGGTCGCCCAGACCGCCGATCGGTTGGGCTTCACCCGCTACTGGGTGGCCGAACACCACAACATGCCCGCCGTGGCGGCCACCAGCCCGCCGGTGCTGCTGGCCTATCTGGCCAACCAGACCGAGCGGATCCGGCTGGGGTCGGGTGGGGTGATGTTGCCCAACCATGCGCCGCTGGCGGTCGCCGAACAGTTCGCCCTGCTGGAGGCGATGGCCCCCGGCCGTGTCGACCTGGGCATCGGCCGGGCGCCGGGATCCGACCCGGTGACATCGATGGCGCTGCGCGGGGCCCGTGCCGCCAACGACGAGGACATCGAGCGGTTTCCCGAGTACCTCGACCATGTCGCGGCCCTGATGAGCACCGGTGGGGCGCGGGTGGGACTGTCGCGCGGGATGCTGGCCCAGCAGGACTACACCCTCAAGGCGACTCCGGCCGCGGTCGGGGAGTGCACGTTGTGGCTGTTGGGTTCGTCGATGTATTCGGCGCACCTGGCCGCCGCCAAGGGGCTGCCCTACGTGTTCGCCAACCACTTCTCCGGGCAGGGGACCGCCGAGGCGCTGGCCGCCTATCGTGCCGAATTCCGGCCCAGCCCCGAGCTTTCCGCGCCGCGGACCTTCCTGACCGTCAATGCGTCGGTGGCCGACACCGCCGAGGAGGCGCACCGGTTGCTGCTGCCGAATCTGCAGATGATGGGCCGGTTGCGTACCGGCCGTCCGCTCGGGCCGCTGGATCTGGTCGAGGCCGCCGAGGCCACTTCGGTATCGGCGCAGGAGCAGTTGATCATCGACTCGTCGGTGGCGCGCACCGTCGTCGGGGACGCCGCCGGCGCGGCCGATCAGATGCGGGCGCTGGCAGCGGAATTCGACGTCGACGAGGTGATGGTGAACCCCGTCGCGTCGGCGTTCGCCGGCACCGCGGCAGGCACCGCGCCGGCCCGCGAGCGCACCCTGGAGCTGTTGGCCAAGGAACTGCTCTAGGGGCTCAGCACGATCACCGGGATGGGCCGCGAAGTGCGCTTCTGATAGCCGATGTAGCGGTCTTTGTTACCGCGCATATCGTTGACGATCCGCCACAACCGGTCGAAATCGGGATCGCCGGGAAACACGGCCCTGGCCGTCACCGGAATGCGCCGCGGACCGACGTTGATCTCGACCTGAGGGTTGGCCTTCAGATTGTGATACCAGCCGGGTGCCTTGGGCTCGCCGCCCTTGGAGGCCACCACCAGGTAGTCCGCGCCGTCGCGGGCGTAGGTCAACGCGTTGGCCCGGGCCAGTCCGGTCTTGGCGCCGACGGTGTGCAGGATCAGGGCCTTCGGGCCGAACGGGATCGTGTGGCCGATCCGGCCGTCGGTGGCCTTGTACAACTTGTCGTGCAACAACAGCAGCGGAAGCCCGATGTATCGCTCCCATGGCGGCATGCTCATGGGTCAATCCTGCTCGGCCGCGTCGAGTTCTGCCAGTGCGGTGCGCAACAGTCGCCCGGACTCCTCGCGGTCGGGGTCGCGGCGTACCAGCATGCCCTTGGCGAAACTCAGTTTGTCGCCGGCACGGCGCGGCACGACATGCAGGTGAATGTGGAACACCGTCTGGAACGCCGCTTTGCCATCGTTGATGGCGATGTTGTTGCCGTCGGCGTGCAGCCCGGAGCGCCTGGCGGCGCGGGCGATGCGCTGGCCCAGTGCCGCCATCGCCGCGACGGTGTCGGGTGCGGTGTCGGTCAGATCGACGCTGTGGGTCTTGGGGATCACCAGGGTGTGGCCGCGGGTGAAGGGGCGGATGTCGAGGATCGCCAGCAGGTCGTCATCCTCGTGGATGCGGACGGCGGGCGCCTCACCGGCGATGATGGCGCAGAACACGCAGGACATGCAGACACCGTATCCGCCCGCCCCGGCCGGTCTGTCCGTCCCGCGGTCAGCCGAGTGCGTCCCGCCAGTGCCGCAACTTCTCGGCATAGGCCATCGTGTGCGCCGGGCTGGTGGACGGTAGTTGCACGATCGGCAGGTCCGGCGCATCGACGACCAGCCTGCGATGGTTGCGTTCGGCGGCCTTGCCGTTGAACACCAGCCGGCCGATGCCGGGGTGGTCGGCCAGCAGTGCGCCGATATCGTTGGCCACCATGCTGGCCGGCTCGATGGCCGAGTCGAGGCTGCCGATCCGCCGGCACGACTTCAGCACATCCCACACCGCGACGCCGTGCCCGGCCAGTGCCGCCGCGCGGTGCGGGTAGGGTGCGTCCGGCTCGAAACCGTAGATGTCGGCGCAGATCCGCCAGAACGCGTTGCGCGGATTGCCGTAGTACTGCCGATGCTCCAGGGACAGTGCGCTGGGCATGTTCCCCAACACCAGGATGGTGGGGTGCGCGCCGATGATGGGCGCAAGGCCGTGCAGCACGTCGCTCACCGCCCCGATCTTGCCCGCCTCCGGTATAGGTTGGCCCGGTGGGTAGCAACTCCGATATCGACTTCGACGTCGAGGCCTCCGGCCTGCTCGACGGGTTGACCGGCCAGGCCCGTGCCGACCGGGCCGAACTGATCCCATGGTTGCTGGACCAGGGCGTCACGGTCGAACAGATCCGCGACTGCGACGAACCGGTCCTGTTGGCGTCGCGCCGGATCCTGGGCGATGACGGCGATTATGTGTCCGCCCGCGAGATCTGCGAGAACATCGGGATCGATCTGGAGCTGCTGCAGCGGGTTCAGCGGGCCCTTGGCCTGCCACGGGTCGACGATGTCGACGAGCCTGCGCACCTGCGTGTCGATGGTGAGATAGCCCGCTATGCAAAGCAATTCGCCGACATGGGTATCGACGAGGACAATATCGTCCTGGTCGTGAGGGCGCTCGCCGACGGATTGTCCAAGACGGCCGAGGCGATGCGGTTCACCTCGATGGCGGCGGTCATGGCCCCCGGGGTCAGCGAGCTGGATGTCGCGGTCGCGTCCGAAGCGTTGTTGCGACAGGTCAACCCGCTGCTCGGCCCGCTGATCGAGGACATGCTGCGCCTGGAACTGCGCCGCACCATGGAGTCCGATGCGGTGACCGCGGGCGAGCGTGCCGAGGGACGGCCACTACCGGGTGCCCGAGAGGTGACCGTCGCGTTCGCCGATCTGGTGGGCTTCACCAAGCTGGGCGAGGCGGTGCCGCCCGAGGAACTCGAAGGCCTGGCCAACCGGCTGGTGCAGACCACACACGAGGTGGTCGCGCCGCCGGTGCGATTCGTCAAGTCGATCGGCGATGCCGTGATGCTGGTCAGTCCCGAACCGATGGCGTTGTTGACGGCGGTGCTGGCGCTGCTGGAAGCCGCGGGTGCCGATGACGAATTCCCCCGACTGCGGGTGGGTTTGGCCTCGGGGAAGGCGGTCAACCGGGCCGGCGACTGGTTCGGCAGCCCGGTCAATCTGGCCAGCCGAGTCACCGGCGCGGCCCGGCCCGGCGCCGTGCTGGTCACCGAGGCGGTGCACGATGCCATCGGCGAGGACGCCGGCATCGAGTGGTCCTTCGCGGGCGCCAAACGGCTCAAGGGCATCAAGGACGAGGTCAAGCTGTTCCGGGCGCGCTACGGCCCCGGTTAGCCGACCCGACCGCCTGCGGAGTCCGTGCTCGGCGAGAACCGGCGCAGCCGCAGGCTGTTGCTCACCACGAACACCGAACTGAAGGCCATCGCGGCGCCGGCGATGATCGGGTTGAGCAGGCCGACCGCGGCCAGCGGTAACGCCGCGACGTTGTAGGCGAACGCCCAGAACAGATTGCCCTTGATGGTGCCCAGCGTGGCGCGGGACAGCCGAATGGCATCGACGGCGGCACGTAGATCCCCGCGCACCAGGGTCAGATCCGATGCTTCGATGGCAACATCGGTGCCGGTGCCCATCGCCAGGCCGAGATCGGCGGTGGCCAGCGCGGGTGCGTCGTTGACACCGTCGCCCACCATGGCGACGACATGACCCTCGGCCTGCAGCGCGGTGATCACGTCGACCTTTCCCGCGGGCAGGACCTCGGCGACCACGCGTTCGATACCCAGTTGGCCGGCCACCGATTCGGCGGCCCGGCGGTTGTCACCGGTCAACAGGATCGGGGTCAGGCCGAGCGCACGAAATCCGGAAATCGCTTCGGCGGCGGTGTCTTTGATCGTGTCTGCCACCACGATGACGGCGCGGATCTGCCCGTCGGAGGCGAACCAGATCGGGGTATGTCCATGGGTGGCAGCCTCATCGGCGAGCCGCACCAGGCGCTGCGGTGCATCCAGCGACCAGTCCGCGCGCAGCCAGCTGATCCGGCCGGCGGCCACCGCCCTGTTCTCGACCACCCCGGTGACGCCGAGACCGCCGTGATTGGTGAACCCCTCGACCGCGGGCAGCGGGCCGCGCCGGGCCGCATACTCGCTGACAGCGCGCGCGATCGGATGTTCGGAGCCGTGCTCCAACGCGCCGACCGATCTGAGGATCTCGTCGGCGTTCTCGCCGTCGGCGACGTGCACGTCGACCACCGACATCCGGCCGGTGGTCACGGTCCCGGTCTTGTCCAGAACGATGGTGTCCACCCGGCGAGTGGATTCCAGGATCTGAGGTCCCTTGATCAGGATGCCCAACTGGGCGCCGCGGCCCGTACCGACCAGCAGCGCCGTCGGCGTGGCCAGGCCCAGGGCGCATGGGCAGGCGATGATCAGCACGGCAACCGCCGCGGTGAAGGCGGCGGCCGGCGCACCTCCGGCCAACAACCAGCCCACCAGAGTGGCCAGCGACAACACCAGCACGATCGGGACGAAGACCGCCGAAACCCGGTCGGCCAGCCGCTGCACGTCGGCCTTACCGCTCTGGGCATCGGTGACCAGGCGGGCCATCTGCGCCAGTTGGGTGTCGGCGCCGACGTGGGTGGCGCGGACCTCCAGCCGCCCGGACACGTTCACGCACGCACCGACCACCGGATCGCCGACGGTGACCTCGAACGGCACCGACTCACCGGTGAGCATCGACGCGTCGACGGCCGAGGTGCCCGCGGTCACCACGCCGTCGGTGGCGATCTTCTCGCCGGGGCGCACCACGAACGTGTCCCCGACGGCGAGTTGCGTTATGGGGATGCGGATCTCACCAGCCCCGGTGTTTTCCCCCGTCGCTTCGCTCGCCCCGGTGTTTTTCCCCGTCGCTCCGCTCGCCCCGGGGCGCAGCACGGCCACATCCTTGGCGCCCATGTGCAGCAGCGCCCGCAGCGCGGCACCGGACTGCCGTTTGGCCCGCGCCTCGAAATAGCGCCCGGCCAGCAGGAAGGTCGTCACGGCGGCGGCGACCTCGAGGTAGAGATGCGGTTCGTTGCTGCGCGAGATGAACTCGAACGGCATCTTCATACCGGGCATGCCGGCATGGGTGAAGAACAGCGCCCACACCGACCAGACGTAGGCCGCAATCACGCCCACCGAGATGAGCGTGTCCATGGTGGCCGCCCCGTGGCGCAGGTTGGTCCAGGCGGCCCGGTGGAACGGCCAGGCACCCCATACCACCACCGGGGAGGCCAGGGTGAGGGTCAGCCATTGCCAGTTGTCGAACTGCAGTACCGGGATCATCGACAGTGCGACCACCGGCAGGGACAATGCCGCCGAGATCAACAGCCGCTGCCGCCAGGGTGCGGACTCGTCGGGTTCGGTTGCGGTGTCGTCGGTTTCGGTCCTGTCGGTCCGGGCGGCGGGCACCGCGGCGGTGTACCCGGTGGCCTCGACGGCGGCGACGAGATCCTCCGGTGTGACGGTGTCGGGGTAGTCGACCCGCGCCTGTTCGGTGGCGAAGTTGACGCTGGCTTCGACACCGTCGATCCGGTTGAGTCGCTTCTCTATTCGGGCCGCGCACGATGCGCAGGTCATGCCGCCGACGTCGAGGGTGACGGTACTCATCTCGCCTCCGGTTCTCTGGCGTTGTGGTGGGGGTGGCGGCGTGCGGGCGCCCGCCGGTCGGTTCAGGCCGGTACGGCCACGTCGTAGCCGGCGTCCTCGATGGCGGCCGCGAGGGATTCGGTCGCCGCGCTGCCTGCCACGGTGACGGTTCCCGCGCTCAGATCGACATCCACCGAGGTCACACCCTCGACGGCGGTGAGCGCGGCGGTGATGGACTTTACGCAATGGCCACAGGTCATACCGTGGACGTGAAGGACGATGCTCATGCCGCCATGGTATACCGGTAGGGGGTATGGGTAAACGTCTACGTCCACGTCTGTAGGGAGGAACACATCGATGAGGAAAACGGCGATGGCGATCGCAACGGGAGCGGCCGCCGTCCTGCTACTGGCAGGCTGTACCAGTCAGTCCGAACCCGCCGCCGACGGTCACACCGACCACGGCCACGACACCGGTCAGGAGAGCGGTCACAACACCAGTCACGATGGCAGCGGGGCAAACCCGGGTCCCGACGCCGGCACGCACAACGGTGACGACGTCGCATTCGCCCAGCACATGATTCCGCACCACAGCCAAGCCGTGGAGATGGTCGACATCCTGCTGGCCAAGCCCGACGTGGATCCACGGGTGGTCACGCTGGCCGAGCAGATCCGCGCCGCGCAGGCGCCCGAGATCGAGCAGATGCAGGGCTGGCTGGACCAATGGGGCAACCCGCCGATGCCCGCCATGGACCACGGTTCGATGGACGGCATGGTCTCACCCGCCGATATCGAGAAGCTGCGCGCGGCACCGGGCCCGGAGGCCACCAAGCTGTTCCTGGAGCAGATGATCGGACACCACGAGGGTGCGGTCACCATGGCGCAGAGCGAGATCGACGGCGGACAGTACCCGCAGGCCGTCGACCTGGCCCGGGCCATCATCGACAGTCAGCAGAAGGAGATCGACGAGATGAAGTCGATTCTGGACAGCCTCTGACTATTGCACGGGGATGGTGATGCCCTCTGAGGGCTGCACGATCACGAATCCCTGGCCGTGGAAGGCGACCTGCACGGCCTCACCGGAGCCGCGACCGATCAGGGCACCCGCCTTGAAGCTGGTCTTGAGCTGGGTCTGCAGGTTCGCCGACCAGGCCACCACCGCGTTGGTGTCGGCGTAGGTCGGCGCCTCGGCGGCATTGAGCACCACCGGCGGTCCGTCGGTGGTCAGGGCAACCCACCCACTGCCTCGCAGAGTGGTGTTGAACAGGCCACCGACGGCGATGCTGCCGCCCTTGACCCGCTCGATGTTCCAGTCCAGGCTCGCCGAGAAGGCCAGCACGTTCTTACCGCTGATCGACAGCCCCGAGTTCGTCAGCTGCAGCAGGTGCACGTAGTTGGCCTGCTCGGCCAGGAACACATCACCCTGGCCCTGGACGCGCATCAGTGGAAGGCCTTCGCCGGTCAGTGCCTTCTTGAGGAACTTGCCGGCCCCGCCGCCCTCGAAGGCGAAATCGACGTTGCCCTGGTAGGCGACCATGGAGCCCTGCCGGGCCATGAACGGTTCGCCGACCCGGACCCGTAGCAGCCGCTCGTTCTGGAGCGCGATCGCCGACGACTCCTTCTCGCTGAACCGGCCGTCGATCAGGTCACCGCTGATACCGCTGAACCCGTCACCGCCGCCCTGCGGTTGGGGATCCTGGCGTACTGGCGCGGCCTGCTGCTCGTCCTGCGGATGGCCGCCGGCGCCCGGCGGCGGGCCCAGCGGGGACGCGAACACCTGGCCCTGGTGGGATACCTGGTCGGTCCAGTTCTGCCCGTCGTACCAGCGGTACTCGTAGCGTCCCTCGGGATCCCGCAACCACTGACCACTCACCGTGTGCTCCTCGACATCAATCGTCTCGTCCAGTATCCGATCACCACCCATCCAATCACCTCACGCTGGCATGCTGGGTCGCATGGCAGCTGACGAGATCGATCGGGTCCGGGGGAGAAGCGCGCTGGCGGTGGTCAAGCAGCATCCGGGCATGGTGTTGTTCCTGGCCTCGCCGGCGATCATCGGGTTGATCGCGGTGTGGTGGCTCGCGGGGGCCGGCTGGGCGGCACTGCTGTTGGTGGCGCTGGTTCTCGGCGGGGGAGTTGCGGTGCTCGTCAAGCGCTGAGCCGTCAGGCCCGGGCCATCTCCCAGTACTCGCCGCGCCGGGCCAGCAGCTCGGCATGGGTGCCGCGCTCCACGATGCGGCCGGCCTCCATCACCAGGATCTGGTCGGCGTCGCGGATCGTGGACAGCCGGTGGGCGATGATGAAACTCGTCCGATCCCTGCGCAACTCGGCCATTGCCTGTTGGATCAGCAGTTCGGTGCGGGTGTCCACCGAGCTGGTCGCCTCGTCGAGGATCAACAGCTGGGGTCGGGCCAGCACCGCTCTGGCGATGGTGATCAGCTGTTTCTCACCGGCACTGATCGCACCGCCGTCATCGCCGACGCGGGTCTGGTAGCCCAGCGGCAGCGTTCGCACGAACCGGTCGACGTGGGCGGCCCGGGCGGCCGCGTGCACCTCGTCGGCATCGGCATCGGGTCGCCCGTAGGCGATGTTGTCGTAGACGGTCCCGCTGAACAGCCAGGTGTCCTGCAGCACCATGCCGATCCGCGAACGCAGATCGGCCCGCGGCATGGTCGCGATGTCGACATCGTCGATGGTGATCCGGCCGGAGTCGGCGTCGTAGAACCGCATCAGCAGGTTCACCAGCGTGGTCTTACCGGCTCCGGTCGGCCCGACGATCGCGACGGTGGAGCCGGGCTCGGCGATCATCGACAGCTCGTCGATGACGGGGGAGCCCGGCCGGTAGCCGAAGGACACCCGCTCGAACCGCACCCGACCAGGGCCGGCCGGCCGGGTGGACGGCGGCGCGTCCGAGGGCTCCTCCTCGGCGTCGAGCACTTCGAAAATCCGCTCCGCGCTGGCAATCCCGGACTGTAGCGCGTTGTACATCGCGGCGACCTGCGTCAGCGGCTGGTTGAACTGGCGGACGTACTGGATGAAGGCCTGGATGCTGCCCAGCGTGATCTGCCCGGTGGCCACCTGGATGCCACCGACCACCGCGACGGCGACGTAGCTGAGGTTGCCGATGAAGGTGGTGGCAGGCCCGACCAACCCGGAAAGGAACTGCGCGGCAAGGCTGGTGCGGTGCACATCGGCGTTGAGCGTGTCGAACTGCCGGCCTGCGGCGGCCCGGTGGCCGTAGGTCTTCACGACGGTGAAACCGCTGTAGGTCTCCTCGATATGGGCGTTGAGCCGGCCGGTGTTGGCCCACTGCTCGGCGAACAGCTTCGCCGACCGGCGGGCGATGGCGCGGGTCGCCCACAGCGACAGCGGGACGGTGAGCACGGTCAGCGCCGTCAGCAGCGGGGAGATCGTCAGCATCGCCACCAGCACGGCCAGCACCGTCAGCGCCGAGGTGAGCAGCTGGCTGATCGCCATGCCCAGCGTGGACTGCACATTGTCGACGTCATTGGTGACGCGGCTGAGCAGTTCGCCGCGCTGGCGGCCGTCCACATAGGACAGCGGCAACCGGTGCACCTTCTGCTGGATATCGGCGCGCAGCGTCATCATGGTGCGCTGCACCACCACGTTGAGGATGCGTGCCTGCAGCCAGACCAGCAGGGCGGCAACCAGATACAGCCCGAGCGCAAGCAGCAGGGTGTGCGCGACCGCGGTGAAATCGACCCCGTTGCCGGGTATGACGTTCATCCGGGTCAACAGGTCGGCCAGGGTGTCGTCACCGCGGGCCCTGGCGGCGGCGATCGCCTCCTCCTTGCTCAGCCCGGCCGGCAGTCCACGGCCGATGACACCGTCGAACAGCAGGTCGGTGGCGTGGCCGAGGATTCGTGGGCCGATCACACCGATCGCGATGCCGCCGACGGCCAGCATGATCACCGTCGCGGTCAACATGCGTTGCGGGGTCAGCCGTTTGAGTAGTCGCAGCGCCGAACCGGTGAAATCGCGGGAGCGGACGGTCGGCGGTTGCATCCCGCGCGTCGGGCGCGTCATGCGATCCCCACCGTCTGGGAATCCACGAATTCCCCATATGTCCGGCAGGTCTGCAGCAGCGACTCGTGGGTGCCGCTGCCCACCACGATGCCGTCCTCGACGACGATCACCTGATCGGCCTGCGCCACGGTGCTGATCCGCTGCGAGACGATGACGACGGTGGCCGACCCGGACACCTGCCGCAGCGCGGTCTGCACCCTGGCGTCGGTGCGGGTGTCCAGCGCCGAGAAGGCGTCGTCGAACAGGTACACCGCGGGACGGCGGATCACCGCGCGGGCGATGGCCAGTCGTTGCCGCTGACCACCGGAGAAGTTGATGCCCCCCTGGGCCACCCGCATGTTCAGACCGTCGGGATGAGCGCGCACGAAATCGTCGGCGGCGGCCACCCGCAACGCGTCCCACATCTCGTCGTCATCGGCGTCGGCCTTGCCGTACCGCAGGTTGTCGGCGACGGTTCCGGAGAACAGGTAACCGCGCTGGGGCACCAGGCCGACGGCCCCCCAGAGATCCTCGGTGTCATAGTCGCGCACGTCGACGCCGTCGAGGCGGGCTGCTCCGCCCGTCACATCGTAGAGCCGGCAGATCAGCGACAGCAGCGTCGACTTTCCCGACCCGGTGCTTCCCACGATCGCCGTCACGGTGCCGGGCCGGGCGGTCAGCGAGACTCCTTGCACGACAGCACGGTCGGCGCCCGGATAGCTGAATGTGGCATTTTCCAGCGTGATCTCACCGCGCAGACCGGTGCCGTCGACGGGCTCGGCGGGATTGCCGATCTGCGCGACGGTGGACAGCACCTCGGTGATCCGCTCCGCGCATGCCGAGGCGCGTGGCAGCAGCACCAGCAGCAGGGTGGCCATCACCACCGCCATCAGGATCTGCATGAAATAGGCCAGGAACGCGATCAACGAGCCGACCTGCATCTGGCCGGTATCGATGCGCTGGCCCCCGAACCAGATCAACGCGACGCTGGAGATGTTGATCACCAGCGTCGTCGCGGGCAGCATCAGCGCCTGCCATCGCCCGGCGACCAGTGCGGTATCGGTCAGTGCGGTATTGGCCTCGGCGAAACGTTCTCGCTCCAGCGGTTCCCTGGCGAATGCGCGGACCACCCTGATACCGGCGAGTTGTTCGCGCATCACCCGGTTGATGTTGTCGATCAGCCGCTGCATCGACCGGAAGATCGGCAGCAGCTTGGACACCACCCACCAGTTCGCCACCGCCAGGACCGGCACACTGACCAGCAGCAGCCACGACAGGCCGGCGTCCTGGTGGATCGCCATCGCGATACCGCCGACGCCCATGATCGGCGCGGTGATCAGCATCGTCGCCGTCATCTGCACCAGCAGCTGGATCTGCTGGACATCGTTGGTGGTCCGGGTGAGCAGTGTCGGCGCACCGAACCGGGCGCTCTCGGTGGCCGAGAACGTCAGGACATGGCCGAAGATGGCGGCGCGCAGATCACGGCCGAACCCGATCGCGGCCCGGGACCCGAAGAACACCGCGCCCACCGCGCACACCACCTGCAGTGCGGTCACCCCGAGCATCACCAGGCCGAGGTCGACGATGCGGCCGGTGTCACCCTTGGCCACGCCGTCGTCGATGATGGCGGCGTTGACCGTCGGCAGGTACAGCGATGCCAGGGTGCTGATGACCTGCAGCACCGCCACCACCGCGAGCAGCCCGCGGTAGGGCCGCACGTGGTGGCGGACCAGTGCCAGCAGCATGTGGTCACTCTTGCACACCGTGCTGTCCGGACCGCTCATCGGCCGAGACACGAAAAGGCAGGTCAGTCCGTATGTCAACGGTGTGGTGCGGGTCGGCCGCTACAGTGCATGTCGTGATCTTCCGACGCGGTGACGCCCGACTCAGCTGCGCGGCGAAGATGCTGGTTGTCGCCACTGCGGTGCTGCCCGTCGTCGTCGCGTGTTCGGACTCCGAGAGCCCGAGTACACCCTCGGTGCCCTCGACAACGGAGTCCGCCCCGGAGGCCCAGCACGGGCCGGTGTTCCCCGAGTGCGGTGGCATCAGCGATGAGACCATCGCCCAGTTGACCCAGGTCCGTGGGCTGGTCAACACCGCGCGCACCTCGGTGGGGTGCCAGTGGCTCGTCGGTGGCGGCATCATCGGCCCGCACTTCTCGTTCACGCACTTCCGCGGCAGTCCGATGGGCCGTGAACGTAAGACCATGGAGCTCTCGCGGGCCAGCGTCGAGGATGTCAGCATCGAAGGACATGACGGTTTCGTCGGCATCGGCGAGGACCTGGTGCTCGGCCGGAACCTCTGCGAGGTCGGCATCGGATTCGGCGACGACTTCATCGAGTGGTCGGTGAGCTACACCCAGAAGCCGTTCCCCGATGCCTGTGAAGTGGCCAAAGAACTGACCCGCCAATCGATTGTGAATGCGCAGCGATGAGCATGATGAAGCGTCCGTTGACGGTGGTTGTGGCGTTGCTCGCGGCGCTGACGATGGTGCTCGGGGTGCAGGGCTGCTCGCGGGCGGTCGACGGCACCGCGATCAAGTCCTCGGGTGCGGGGCCGCGTAACAACGACTCCCAGCGCAGCTACCCGAACCTGCTCAAAGAATGCGATGTGCTGACCGAGGACATCCTTGCCGAGACCGTGGGCGCCGACCCGCGCGACATCCAGAGCACCTTCGTCGGTGCGGTGTGCCGCTGGCAGGCAGCCAACCCGAACGGGCTGGTCGACATCACCCGATTCTGGTTCGAGATGGGCAGCCTGGACTACGAGCGCCAGGTCGCCCAGGAGCTGAAGTTCGGAGTCGAGGAGCGCCGCATCGCCGGCGTGCAGTCGATCGTCATGCGTAACCCCACCGACGCCAACGCCTGCGGGGTGGCCAGCGATGCCAGCGGTGTCGTCGGCTGGTGGGTCAATCCGCAGGCACCCGGCATCGATGCCTGCGGGATGGCGATCAAGCTCATGGAACTGACGCTGGCCACCAACTCCTAGCGGGTACGTGCCTCCTAGCGGGGTACATGGAATTCGGCCAGGCGTGCGCCGCCGAGCTGCAGGTCGCGCCACGAACAGCTGACCTCCAGCCGTGATATCGCCGAGGTCGGGTACTTCGACTCGATCTCGGCCACGGTCGCGGGATCGCTGTCGTCACCGGCCAGGCCGAGTGCGAGACCGGACATCACCGGCTCGTGCCCGACCACCAGCAGCGTGGACACCTCGTCGCCGATGTCGTTGATCTCGGCCAGCACGATCCCGGGTGTGGAGTCATAGAGGCGGTCGACAAAACTCACCGGTGCGTCGATTCCGGTGCGCTTCAGCGTCAACCGAGTCCTGGTGGCCGTCGAACACAGCACCGCGTCGACGGCCGGTGCGTGGGACCGCAACCACTCGCCGGCCAGTCCCGCCTCACGCTCACCGCGCGGGGCCAGCGGTCGCTGGTGATCGACGGTATCGGCCGGGTAGTCAGACTTGGCGTGGCGCAGCAACAACAGGGTCCTCATCGCAACCAGGCTAGGTCAAGACAGCGAGGCCATGCCGATGCACCTCCCGGGACTTGTCGGGGGCCCGACCTAGACTCACCGCTGGGTCTTTTCCTGGACCGGGAGACGAACACGGAAGGGAGTGCACCGATGCGCTTTCTGCATACTGCCGACTGGCAACTCGGGATGACGCGCCACTTCCTCAGCGCAGCCGGTGGAGAAGCGCAGTCCCGCTACGGGGCCGCCCGGCGTGAGGCGGTCGCCGGGCTCGGTGCGCTGGCCGCGGAGGTGGGCGCCGAATTCGTCGTGGTGGCCGGTGACGTCTTCGAGGACAACCAGCTCTCACCGCGGGAGGTCAGCCTGGCGCTGGAGGCCATGCGTGCCATCGAGGTCCCGGTGTATCTGTTGCCCGGCAACCATGATCAGCTCGACGCCGGTTCGGTCTACACCAGCACGCTGTTTGCCGCCGAGCGCCCGGCGAATGTGACGGTTCTCGACCGGGACGGCGTGTTCCGGGTGCGCCCCGGTGTGGAGATCCTCGCTGCCCCATGGCGTTCCAAGGCCCCGACCACCGATCTGGCCGCCGCGGCCACCGCGGGTGTGGTTGCCGACGGCACGGTCCGGGTGCTGGTCGCGCACGGGGGTGTGGACGTCCTAGATCCCGATTCGTCCAAGCCGTCGCTGATCAGGTTGGCCGCGCTGGAGGAGACGCTGGCCGCCGGCGCGGTGCACTATGTGGCGTTGGGGGACAGGCACTCTCGGACCGAGGTCGGCTCGACGGGACGCGTCTGGTACTCCGGCGCTCCCGAGGTGACCAATTACGACGATGTCGAGACCGACCCGGGACATGTCCTGGTGGTCGATATCGACGAGGACGATCCCGCCCATCCCGTGCAGGTCACCGCGCGCCGGGTCGGCAGGTGGCGCTTCATCACACTGCGCCACGATGTCAACGACGACCGTGATATCGCCGGGCTGGACATCAACCTCGACCAGTTACCCGATAAGGAGCGCACCGTGGTGCGTTTGGTGCTGACTGGATCGCTGACCATCGGGCACAAGGCCGAACTCGACGACTGCCTCGATCGCTACGCCCGGTTGTTCGCCTCGCTGCGCACCTGGGACCGGCATTGTGACCTGGCAGTGCTGCCCGCCGACGGCGAGTTCGACGAGCTGTCGATCGGCGGTTTCGCCACCGGGGCCGTGCAGGAGTTGGTCGCCGCCGCGCGCGCCGACGGTACCGATGCCGACGACGCGCGCTCGGCGCTGGCATTGCTGCTGCGCCTGAGCGTGCCGCACGGACAGGGGAATGTCGCGTGAAGCTGCATCGGCTCACCCTCACCAACTATCGCGGCGTGCTGCACCGCGACATCGAATTCCCCGAGCGTGGTGTCGTGGTGGTCAGCGGTGCCAACGAGGTCGGCAAGTCCTCGATGATCGAGGCGTTGGACCTGTTGCTGACCGTCAAGGACCGTTCGTCGAAGAAGGAGGTCAAGGCGGTCAAGCCGACCCACGCCGACGTGGGTGCCGAGGTCAGTGCCGAGATCTCCACCGGGCCATACCGATTCATCTATCGCAAACGTTTCCACAAGAAGGCCGAGACCGTGCTCACCGAGCTGGCGCCGACCCGTCGCCAGCTGACCGGGGACGAAGCCCATGACCGGGTGTTGGCGATCCTCGACGCGACTGTCGATACCGCGCTCTGGCAGGCGCAGCGGGTGCTGCAGGCCTCGGCGACCGCACCGGTCGACCTCTCGGGCTGCGATGCCCTGTCGCGGGCACTGGATGTGGCGGCCGGCGCGGCAGACGGTGCCGCCGAGGTCTCCGACGCCCCCGGCGGGCCGGCCGGTGATGCCGATCCGCTGTTGATCGACAAGATCGAGCGCGAGTACCTGGAGTACTTCACCGCGACCGGCAGGCCGACCGGAGTCTGGGCGGCCGCCACGTCTCGGTTGCGCACGGCAGACGATGCCGTGGCCCGATGCACCGCCGCGCTGCACGAGGTCGAGCAGGCCGTCGCCCGGCACGCGGTGCTGACCACGGAGTTGTCCGGGCTGGCCGAGCGGATCAGCACCGCCCAGGCGCGGCGCGGCGCGGCGCAGCAGTCCGCCGAGGCCGTCCGTACTCTGGCGGCCGCCCGGGATACCGCCAAGTTGCTGTCCGAGGCCGCCGGTGCCGCGCACAGCGCGGCGGCCGCCGCCGTGACCGAACGCCGTCGTTTGCGCATCGATATCGACGAAAGATCGACTGTGGCAGCGGAACTGGTGGCGACTGCGGCCGAATCCGCGCAGGCGCATCGGTTGGCGGGTGAGGTGGTCGAGGCTGCCGAAGCCGAAGCCGAGCAGGCCGACGCCCTCGCCGCGGCCGCCGCCGCGGCCGTCGACACCGCACGAACCGAACTGGCCGCATGCGTGGCCCGTGACGAGGCGGCAAGGCTCGCCACGCGGATCGCCAAGCTGGACAGCGTGACCGGTGAGCTCGCCGGCATCGAAGGTGAGTTGGCCGCCAATCCGATGACCGACGCCCTGGTCAAGGACATCGACATCGCGGCCCGCGCGGTGGAGCGCGCCGCGGGCCGGGCCGAACTGGCCTCGGCGCACGTGGAACTCGTCGCGCTGGGCGATATCACCGTGCGCGTCGGCGACACGGCCGTCGACCTGGCCGCCGGTACGGACTGGGGCGCCGCGATCGCCGAGCCCACCATGATCGAGGTGCCAGGGGTACTGCGCGCCCGGGTGTCACCGGGTGCCGATGCGCTGCAGACCCATGCCGAACTGGATGCCGCGCAGCGGGTGCTGGCACAGCTACTCGAGCGGGCCACAGTTGCCGATGTGGCGGCAGCCCACGCCCTCGACGAGCGCCGCCGCGAGCTGCGTGCCGCGCGGTCCGCCGCCCAGGCCACGGTCGCCGCGCTCACCGACCACGAGACCGCGGCGCAGTTGCGCGCTCGCCATGCCGAGTTGACCGCCGGCCGGCCGCCGGCAGGATCCGAGGCCACGGGTCATCTGGGCGACACCGATACCGCGCGCGCCGCGCTTACCGATGCCGTGTCGGCGCACACCGCAGCGGTCGAGCAGGCGACCCTGCGGCGCAACGTGGTCGCCGCGGCCACCGCGAAATGCAATGACGCCGCCGTTGCCGCCGGGATGCTGCGGCAGAAGCTCGAAGGTGTACAGGCCGAGCTGGACGCGGCCACCCAGCGGTTGACGGTCGCGCGGATGGCCGCGACCGACGAACAGCTGAGCCTGCAGGCCGAGGCCGATGCCGAACGGGCAGGCCGGGCGGCCGCGGAGCTGGCCCGCCTCGAGGGCGAACTGGCCGCAGCGCAGCCGGATATCGTTGCCGCAGAACTCCGATCGGCCACCGCGGCGTTGGAGGCCCTGCTGGGTGAGCGCGAGACCGTGGCCACCGCACTGGCCGAGATCTCCGCTGCGCTCAAGGTCTACGGCAGTCAGGGACGCCGCGGCGAGCTGGATGCCGCCGAGGCCGAACGTGAGCACGCCCACGGCGAGTTCCTGCGGGTCGGTCGTCGCGCCCGCGCGGCGGCGTTGTTGCGTACCGTCATGATGCGCCATCGTGAGTCGGCCCGGCTGCGCTATGTCCAGCCGTTCCGGACCGAGATCGAGCGGCTGGGGCGGTTGGTGTTCGGGCCGGACTTCGAGGTCGATATCGACACCGATCTGACCATCCGCAGCCGCACGCTGGCCGGCACCACCGTCGGCTACGAATCTCTCTCCGGCGGCGCGAAGGAACAGATGGGTATCGTCGCGCGGCTGGCCTGCGCCTCGCTGGTGGCCAAGGAGGACACGGTGCCCGTCGTCATCGACGACGCGCTCGGCTTCACCGACCCCGAGCGGTTGACCAAGATGGCCGCGGTGTTCGACGCCGTCGGCGGCGACGGTCAGGTGATCGTGCTGACCTGCAGCCCCGACCGGTACGCCGCCATCGACGACGCCCAGCTGATCGAGCTGACCGCCTAGTTGTCGTGACCTAGGCGACCGCCTCCACCCGGCCTGCTCCGGCCGACGCGGTATCGAGGCCGAGGTGCTCGCGCAGGGTGTCACCGGTGTACTCGCTGCGGAACAACCCGCGCCGCTGCAGCTCGGGCACGACGTAGTCGACGAAATCGTTGAAGGTGCCCGGACTCTGGGCGGCCGACACCATGAAGCCGTCGGCCTCGCCCGCGCTGAACGACTCCTCGATCTGATCGGCGACCTGGGTGGCGGTACCGACGAACTGTGGCAGCAGCACCCCCTGGGCATACCACTTGCCGATATCGCGCAAGGTCAGGTTGTCCCGGTTGGCCACCCGCCGGGCGGTGTCGAACAAGCCCTGGGTTCCGGTCACCTGGACATCCTCGACGGGTGCGTCCAGGTCGTATCTGGAGAAGTCGTGGTCGGTGTGCACACTCAGCGTGATCAGACCGGAAATCGGATCGGCCAGCTCGTTGTGGAACGCCTGCTTCTCGCGGGCGATCGACTCGGTCTCGCCGATGAACGGGATGAATGCCGGGAAGATCAGCACCTGATCGGGGTTGCGGCCGAAATTGCTTGCCCGCGACTTGATGTCGTCATAGTAGGCGCGCCGGCCCTCCGGGGTGGGGTCGATCTCGAAGATGGCCTCGGCCCATCGGGCCGCGAAGTCCCGGCCGGTGTTCGACGAGCCGGCCTGGATGAGCACCGGGCGACCCTGCGGGGATCGGGGCACGTTCAGCGGGCCGCGGGTGCGGAAGAATTTTCCGTCGTGCTCGACGCGGCGGATCTTGTCGGGGTCGGCGAACACACCGGTGCCCTTGTCGACGACCAGCGCATCGGGATCCCATGAGGACCACAAGTCCAGGGTGGCGCGCAGGAACTCCTCGGCGCGCTCGTAACGGAGTTCGTGATCGAGGTGGCTGTCCTGCCCGAAGTTCTGGGCCTCACTGGCCGTCAAGGAGGTCACGATATTCCACGCCACCCGCCCTCGGGTGAGGTGATCGAGGCTGGCGAAGATGCGTGCCAGTTCGTAGGGATGAAAGAAGGTGGCGGACTTGGTGATCGCCACGCCCAGCTTGGAGGTCACCGCTCCGATGCTGGCCGCGACGATCGAGGGGTCCAGGGTGGCGGTCGCCTGCGTGCCGCGACGCAACGGCTCGGTGATATCGCGACCGTACTGGGCCGGGGCGGCCAGCAGATCGGCGAAGAACACGAAGTCGAACTTGCCGCGCTCCAGTATCCGCCCGATGCGGTGGTAGTACTCGGGGCTGGTGAAGTCGGTGTCACTGCCCGGGTGACGCCACGCGGCGTGCGAGTGGGTCACCTGGGATGCGATCTGGAATCCGCCGAGGTGCAGTTGCTTGGGCATGATTGGGTCACCTTTCCGTGCGATTTGTGGAGCGCCACCCGCGCTGAGCGCGGGTGGCGCTCCACAAATCGCTGATCAGAAGTATGCGTTGGCGGGCAGCGGCGCGTCGTGCAGCAGGTTCTGCCCGATGGCACGTGCCTTCAGCCCGACCGGGTTGTGCAATGTGATGGTGCGGATGTTGCGCCAGTGCCGGTCGAGGTTGCGGGTCCGGCTGGCGGCGCTGGCTCCGCCGAGCTCGAGCAGCCGGGACGCGGCGTCCGGGGCGATGGTGTCCAGATGCACCTTGACCTTGGCCACCCGCAGTTGCGCCTCGGCGGCCAGTTCGGCGTCCGGGACACCGTTGATCTCCGAATCGGTGGCCGCACCGATGGCCGCGGCGGCGTCCAGCACCGCGATGCGTGCCACGTGCGCGGTACTGGCGAGCTCGCCGAGCTGACGCTGCAACAGCGGGTCGTCGGTCGGGCTCTCGGCAACGGCGTGGCTGAAGCTGCGCTGCCGGGAGCGCAGCAGCGCCACGCCGTCATCGACCACATTGGCCAGTACCCCGGCCACCACGGCATGGATGTAGAGCTGCAGTGAGGCGTACTGCACGGTCGGGACCGGCTCGGCGTCATAGGGGGTGTCGGCCAGCACCTCGTCCTCGGCCACCGCGACACCGGTGAATGTGGTGGTCCCGGTGCCGGTCCGGCGCTGACCGAAACCGTCCCAGTCGTCGATGATCTTGACTCCTGGCCGGTCGGCGGGCACCACCACGGTGGCCACCGAATCGTGGTCGGTGGTGGCGGTCGCGGTCAGATAGTCGGCGAACAGCGTGCCGGTGCTGTAGTACTTCTCACCGTCCAGACGGAATCCGCCCTCGGGGTGGGGCAGCAGGCGGGTGTTGAACACCAGGCTGCCGACGGCATTGCCGCCCTTTTCGCTGAAGGCGTTGCCGAAGATCTTGCCCGCGACCGCCAGGTCCAGCCAACTGCGGGATTGCGCGCGCAGCCGCTCCTCGACGAACCAGAAGTGCGCCCGGAAGATGTGGGCGACAATCGGATCGGCACGGGCGACGTCGATCACGGCCGAAAACAGCTGGGGCACGGTCAGGCCCGCGCCTCCGAGCTCCTTCGGCAGGCGCAGGGTGCCGAAACCGGCCCGCTTCAACGCCGCTACCTGATCAAATGGATTCTCGTCGTTGAGGTCTCGGTCACGGGATCCGGCTCCGATGGTACTCAGCAGATCGGCCCATTCGGGTGTTCCCGGCAGGATGTGGTGGGTGTTCTCGACGGTCGTCATGCCTCAGTAGTACCGAGGGAGCCCCGATGCCCGCACGGCTTGTGCTCACCACGATCCTGAGAACGGGCTCCGCGGACTCACATGAACGGCGCGCGGGGCACAATGAACAACGATGACCTCCACCGCGCGCCGCCGGGCCCACGACAGGCTTGCCGCCCTGGCGGGTGTGCGAGCCATCCGACGGCCCGTTCTCGCCGGTGCCGCCGGTGCCGGCTGTGCCGGCGATGAGTTCGACCTGCACTACGTGCGGGCGGGCCGCAAATCCGCTCGTCCGATCGTCGTCATCCCCGGTGGGCCCGGGGCCGCCTCGGTGGCTCTTTATCGGGCCTTTCGCAGGAAGGCCGCCCACGCCGGTCTGGACGTCATCATGGTCGAGCACCGGGGGATCGGTTTGTCCCGACAGGACGACGATGGCCGCGACCTGCCGCCGGAGGCGATGACCGTCGATGCCGCGGTCGACGATATCGCCGCCGTACTCGACGATGCCGGGGTCGAGGCCGCCCACATCTACGGCGCGTCCTACGGGACCTATCTGGCCGCCGGGTTCGGTGTTCGGCACCCGGGACGTGTCGCGGGCATGGTGCTGGATTCCCCGCTGCTGTCCGCCGACGATATCGCCGAGGTGCGCGCCCACGTCCGCGCGGTGTTGTGGGACGGCCAACCGGGCACCGAGGAACTCGCGGCCATGATCCGCGAGCTGGTGGCCCGTGGTGACTTCGGGCCGACCGCGGTGCTGCGCGCGACGGGTCTCTACGAACTGGCCGGACCCGACGTGTTGCGCCGCCAACTTGAGCTGCTGGTGAACGGCCACGATTGGTTGTGGGCGGCCGTCGGGCTGGGGACCCGGCTGATGCTCGAGCGGGAGACGGCCTTTCACCACGAGCCAGATCTGGTCGAGCGCATCGCCTATCGCGAGTTGAACTACGGTGCCGAGCCCGATGGTTTGCCGCTGGATCCCGCCGTCGCGTTGCGCGAGGTCGCGCTCGGGGATCCCGAATTCGCGGCCGAGCCCTACGATCTGATTGCGGCGATGCCCGGCTTCTCCTGGCCCACCGCGGTGCTTTCGGGCGGCCGCGACCTCACCACACCGCCCGCGGTCGCGCGCCGGATCGCCGGACTCATCCCGGACGCGACGCTGGTGGACCTGCCGACCGCCGGGCACAGCATGTTGGACACCCGCGAGCGGGCCGCGTTGCGGGTCTGCCGCGCCGTCAGCGCGGGCGAGACGGGTGAGCTCGCGTCCCGGGCGGCCGAACTCGACGCGCTCCCGGCCAATCGCAGCATCCGACTGCTGGTGCGCGGCGTCGAACTGGCCGCCAAGGCAGAAGGTGTGGTGCCCGACGGGGCACCGCGCCTGGCTACTTCATGAAGCCCATCGTCGAGTAGTTGATATCCCCGATGCCGGTCGGGCCGTAGTTGGCCAGATTGCTGCGCACCGCCATGTTGCCGGGGGCCTGGAACAGCGGCAGACTGTGCCCGACGTTCCAGATCAACTTGTCCAGCTCGTTTGCCTCTTCACGGGCCTTGGCCGGGTCGAGCTCGGCCAGTGTCTGCTCGATCTTGGCGTCGATCTCCGCGCTGCCGATCTTGCCGTAGTTGCTCTCACCGCCGGAGGCGTAGATCTGGGTGAGGCTCGCCAGCGGAAAAGCATCTCCGCCCCAGGCGAATTGGGCGATATCGAAATTCCCGGTGGTGACGTACTTGGGGAACAGATCGCCGCCGGCGGCGGGCACCAACTCCAGGTTGACCCCGATCTGGGCCAGCTGGTTCTGCGCGATCTGTGCCACGGCGCGGGTGCTCTGTCCGTCGTAGAAGACGTTGCGGATCTTGAGCTGGCGGCCGTCCTTCTCCCGGAACTGGCCGTTCATTTTCCAGCCGAGGGAGTCGAGATCGGCCTTGGCCGCTTCCGGATCGAAGGCGATGCTGTTGTCCTGGTAGCCCTCCTGGCCGGCCAGGTAGATGTGGTTGTTCAGCGCCGCCGGGGTATCGGCCAGCCCGCGTTGGGTGACCTGGGCGATGGCCTGGCGGTCCAGCCCCTTGGCGATCGCGGTGCGCAGTCCGGGGTCGGACAGGATCGCGCCGTCGGCGCCGTTCATGGTGAGGTGGTACCAGTTCGGGGCGGGGGCGCGGCGGATCGTGACACCGGGGGTGCGCCTGGCGTTCTCCAGATCGTCGAGGGAACCCAATCCGGCGGCGTCGAGGGCATTGTTCTGCAGGGCCGGGATCACCGCGGCATCATCGAGCACGGAATAGGTGATGGAGTCCAGCAGTGGCGGGGTGCCCCACCATTTCGGGTTGCGGGTCAACACGATCCGCTGCGCGGCCCGGTCCACCGTGCTGATCATGAAGGGCCCGGCCGATGCCGACGGGCCGTTGAGGAAGCCCCGGTTGAATGCCTCCGGGTCGGAGGTGACGGACTTGGGCGCCAGCATCGCGTTACCGGCGAACATCCCGCGCCAGTCGGCGAAATGCTTGCTGAAGGTGATGACGGCCTGGCGGTCGTCGACACCCTTGGTCACCGATTCGACCCGCTCGCTGCCGTTCGGCGAGGCGAACAGGAAGCGCTTGTCCTTACCGCTGGTGGCGTTGATCTGGGCGGCCATGTCCTCCCAGGTGATGGGCGAGCCGTCGGTCCACACCGCCTTGGGGTTGATCGTGTAGGTCACCACCTGCGGGTCGGTGCTGGTGAGTTCGACGTCGGTGAAGTAGTCGCTGTTGACCGTCATCTGGCCATCGGGCTTGATGACGAAGGCCCGCGGCAGGGTGGCGCGCAGCATCCTGCCGAGCTCGCCGAGGTTGCCGTCGACGTGTAGATAGTTGAAGTTGGGCGGGAATCCGGTCAGCGGAAGACGCAGGTTGCCGCCCTGTTGCAGGGTCGCCGGGTCCTGCGGGTTGATATCGGCGGTGGCGCCGATCTCGGCATTCCCGCCCGCCGAGGGCACCGAGGTGTCGGGGCTGGAACAACCGGTCAGGGCCAGCGCCGCCACGGACGCCACGGCGAGCAGACGCGAAATCGCACTCATGCGATCTGACTCTAACGGTGATCGGGTGCGGGGCGGGGGACCGCCGACAACAGACGACGCGTGTACTCGTGCTGGGGGTCGGTGAAAACCTGTTCGCTGTCGCCCTGCTCCACGATGCTGCCCCGATGCATGACGGCCACCCGATGGGCGAGATGACGCACCACCGACAGGTCGTGGGAGACGAACAGATACGCCAACCCGAACCGCTCCTGCAGGTCCAGCAGCAGGTTGATGATGCCCGCCTGGATCGACACGTCCAGCGCCGACACCGGTTCGTCGAGCGCGAGGATCTTCGGTTGCAGGGCCAGGGCCCTGGCGATGCCGATGCGTTGCTTCTGCCCACCGGAGAAGTCGGCCGGGTAGCGGCCGGCATCCGCGCGCCGCAGCCCGACCAGCCCCAACAGCTCGGCGACCCGGTCCTGGGTATCGGCTTTGCCGAAGCCGTTGGCACGCAGTGGTTCTGCCAGGACATCGAACACCGGCATGCGGGGATCCAGGGATGCCACCGGATCCTGGAAAACCACCTGCAGGTCACCGCGCAGGGCACGCCGGCTCCGGCGATCCAGGGTGGCGACGTCGGTACCGAGAATCTCGATACGACCGGACTCCGGTGCGCTCAGATCGAGGATCTGGTGCAGGGTGGTCGACTTGCCGGAACCGGACTCGCCGACGATGCCCAGCGTGCGGCCCTGCTCCAGGTCGAAGCTGACGCGATCGACGGCGCGCACCTCACCGATCCGCCTGCGTAGCACCACCCCCTTGGTCAGGGTGTAGGTCTTGGTCAACTCACGCACCGACAACACGATGTCGCCGATCTCGGCAGGCACCGTCGGGTCGGTCGGCTCGGCAGGCGTCGGCGCCCCGTAGATCTGCGCGGCGCTGCGGCCTGCGACCTGCTCGTGCCTGATGCAGGCGACCTGATGCGCGGGTCCGACGGTGACCAATTCCGGTTCGGCGCTGCCGCATTCGTCGACGGCCAGCGGGCAGCGCGGCATGAACGGACAACCGTCGGGCAGTGCGGCCAATGACGGGGGAGCACCCGGTATCGGCACCAGCCGTTCGCCCCGTGGCGCATCCAATCGGGGAACCGATCCGAGAAGTCCTGCGGTGTAGGGCATTCGGCGGTCGGCGTAGAGCCGGTCGACCGGGGCGGTCTCGACCGCGCGCCCGGCGTACATCACCAGGGCCCGGTCGGCGAACTCGGCGACGACCCCCAGGTCATGGGTGATGATCAGCACCCCGGCCCCGGTGACATCACGCGCCGTGCGCAGCACATCGAGGATCTGCGCCTGCACGGTCACATCGAGTGCAGTGGTGGGTTCGTCGCAGATCAACAGGTCGGGATCGTTGGCTATCGCGATCGCGATGACCACCCGTTGCCGCTCACCGCCGGACAGTTCGTGGGGAAACGCCCTGGCGCGCCGGTCCGGTTGGTTGATCCCGACGAGCTCGAGCAACTCGACGGCACGGCTGCGGGCTTTCCTGGCGTCGGTATCGCCCTGGTGGATCCGGATGGCCTCGGCGATCTGGTCACCGACGGTGTACACCGGCGTCAGGGCGGACATCGGATCCTGGAAGACGGTACCGATGCGTGCGCCCCGGATCCGCGACATCTCGGTGTCGCCGAGTCCGATCAGTTCCTGGCCCTGTAGCCGCACCGACCCGGACACGGCGGCGAATTCGGGCAGCAACCCGACGACGGCCATTGCACCGGCGGATTTACCAGCTCCCGATTCCCCGACCAGGGCGACCACCTCACCGGCCGCCACCGTGTAGTTCAGGCCGCGGACCGCCGCGACAGTCTCGGTCTCACCGGGGAATTCGACGCGCAGATCGCGCACCTGCAACAGCGTCATGCCCGCCGCCTCCCCGGTCGGGCCGCCGGGTCCAGCGCATCGCGCAGGCCGTCGCCCACCAGGTTCGCGCACAGCACGATCAGCACCAGCACGCCGGCGGGGAACAGGAACACCCACGGGAATGTGGTGACCGACCTGGTGCCGTCGGCGATCAGTGTGCCCAGCGACACATCGGGGGGCTGCACACCGAAACCGAGGAAGCTGAGCCCGGTTTCGGCGAGGATCGCCAGCCCGACATTGAGGGCGGTGTCGATGATCAGGATGGAGGCCACATTCGGCACGATGTGGCGGACGATGATCCGCCAGTTCGGGACACCCATATAGCGTGCGGCCGCGACGAATTCGCGTTCCCGCAGGCTCATCGTCATCCCGCGCACGATGCGTGAACTGATCATCCAGGAGAAGCAGGCCAGCAGCACGATGAGCCACAGAATGGAGCCCGATTCCCTGGTCCGTGGTGTGACGATGGCGATCAGCAGGAAGCTCGGCACCACCAGCAGCAGGTCCACGATCCACATCAGGGTGCGGTCGCGCCAGCCACCGAAGTACCCCGCGATCGCACCGACGGTGGCGGCGATGATCGTCGAGATGAACGCCACCGCCATCCCGATCAGCAGGGACTTCTGCATGCCGCGCAGAGTCTGGGCCAGCAGGTCCTGGCCGATGGCGTTGGTGCCGAACCAGTGCGTGGTGGACGGAGGTTGCTGCAGCGCGTAGTAGTCCAAATCGGTGTGCGAGTAGGGCAGCAACGGCGGCAGCAGCCAGCAGCCCGCGAAAAGCAGGCACAGCACGGCGACCGCGACGACGGCGGGCCGGTTGCGCAGGAACCGGCGCAGCACCAGGGTGCGACGTGAGACGAACTGATAGTCGGTATCGGTCACGAGACACGCACCCGGGGGTCGAGGGCGGCGTAGATGATGTCCGAGAGCAGACCGGCCAGCAGGATCGTCACGCCGGTGAACACCGTGATGGCCACCACGATGTTCGTGT
Source organism: Arthrobacter sp. SLBN-53 (assembly GCF_006715585.1). Classification (NCBI taxonomy): domain Bacteria; kingdom Bacillati; phylum Actinomycetota; class Actinomycetes; order Micrococcales; family Micrococcaceae; genus Arthrobacter; species Arthrobacter sp. SLBN-53. Next base: position 1,362,571 of record NZ_VFNN01000001.1, on the reverse strand, counting down.
CCTGGGTGCTGATGCCCTGGATCACCCACTCGCCCATGCCATGCCAGCCGAAGATCTTCTCCACGAAGACCGCCCCGGTGAACAGTCCGCCCACGCTGTAGGCGAACAGCGTGGCCATCGGGATCAGGGCGGTCCGCAAGCCGTGTTTGAACAGCGCCTGGCGTCTGGTGAGCCCCTTCGCCCGCGCGGTCCTGATGAAATCCTGCCCGAGCACGTCGAGCATGGCGTTGCGCTGGTACCGGCTGAAGCCGGCGATGGCGGCCAGTGCGAGGGTGAAGGTGGGCAGCACCAGATGCTGTAACCGGTCGACGAGTTGATTCCAGAATCCGCCCACCGCATCGGACGACGTTTCCCCGGTGTATTCGAACAACTGCACACCCAGGACCGAATTGACCTTCAGAGCGCCCAGGATCAGCAGGTTGGCGACGACGAAGGTGGGCGCGCTGAGGATCAACAGCGACACCAGCGTGATGGCGCGGTCGGAGAATCGGTACTGCCGGATGGCGCCCCACGCCCCGACCACCACGCCGATCACGGTGCCCAACACCGATCCGATCAGCACCAGCCGCAGGCTCACCCCGATGCGCCGCCACAGTTCCTCGCTGACGGGCTGGCCGGTGACGGTCGTTCCGAAGTCACCGCGCACCGCACCGGAAACCCAGTCCAGGTAGCGGACCGGGATCGGCTTGTCCAGGTTCAGCTCGGCAGCTTTGGCGTCGATGACGGCCTGCGGCGGGCGCGGGTTGCGTTCCAGCAGGCTGTCCAGCGGCGAGAAGGTCAGCGAGGTCAGCGTGAACGTCAGCACCGAAGCCAGGGCCAGCAGGATGGCGTAGTTCAGCAGCCGACGCATCAGGAAGCGGGTCATGCGGTGGCTCCGCCGCGGTGCTGCATCCCGACAGGTTAGGAGATCTGCCCGGTCCAGGTGCGTTGACCCATGTCCGGCGCGTCGAACTGGTTTTCGCGGGCCGGGCCGCGGGTAGTCCTTTGCCCATGACATCCAACAAGCTGAAGCTGATCTTTGCCGGTGCGGGGGTGGGTGCTGTGCTGGGGATGGCGGGCCTGACGGTTGCCACCCAGATGCCCACGCTGAGCGCCGAGCCCACCGAACCGACGGCCGTCACCACCCCGAGCTCCTCGGAGCCTGCGGCGTGGCCGCCCACCGATGGTGCGGCGCCCGAGGCGGGGCCGGCGCCAGAGGAGACGGTCATCCCGACCACGACCACCACGCTCCCGCCCGCCCCCTGACCCTGACTTTCATAGCGGGCTCACAGGAACGGCACATGTCGCGCCCACCCGGGCGTCGATAATGGAAGGCATGTCCCCCTCAGCCCGCGGGTCGGCCCACGACGCTCCGGTGCGCGCGACGATGCGCAGAGCCGACGGCAAGCCGATCCAGGTGCTGGTTGTCGACGACGAGCCGGTGCTGGCCGAGTTGGTGTCGATGGCCCTGAGATACGAGGGGTGGGACATCGCCACCGCAGGCGACGGCGCCGCGGCCATCGCACTCGCGCGCGACAACCCACCGGACGTCGTGGTGCTCGATGTGATGCTTCCCGATATGAGCGGTCTGGATGTGCTGCGATCGCTGCGCGAGCGCCAGCCAGGGCTGCCGCTGCTGCTGTTGACCGCCAAGGATTCGGTCGAGGATCGCATCGCCGGCCTCACCGCCGGAGGCGATGATTACGTCACCAAGCCGTTCAGCATCGAAGAAGTGGTGCTGCGTCTGCGCGCGTTACTGCGCCGAACCGGAGTCGCCGACGATGCCAGCGATGCCCAGTTGGTCGTCGGCGACCTCATCCTCGATGAGGACAGCCACGAGGTCAGCCGGGGCGGCGAGCCGATCACCCTGACCGCCACCGAATTCGAGTTGTTGCGATTCATGATGCGCAACGCCAAGCGCGTGCTCAGTAAGGCGCAGATTCTCGACCGGGTGTGGAGCTACGATTTCGGCGGCCGGTCCAATATCGTCGAACTCTACGTTTCCTACCTGCGTAAGAAGATCGACAGCGGGCGCGAGCCCATGATCCACACCCTCCGCGGAGCCGGTTACGTCCTGCGCCCGCCGCGATGAGACGGGTCTTCACCCCGCAAGCCTGGTCGCTGGGTACGCGCCTGGTGGTCACTCTGGTCACCTTGCTGGCGGTTGTCTGTGTCACCATCGGCGTGGCCAGTGAGTTTGCGTTGCAACGCTTTCTGATGAATCAGCTGGACGGTCAGGTGGTCGAGGCGGCCAATCGCTCGGCGGCCATCCTGGAGCTGCCGCCGCCGTTCTACCGCTTTCCTTCGCGACCGGGAAGCGTCCCACCCGGGTCGGAGGTGTCCGGGAACCCGAACCCGTTCCGATTCGATCCCGAACGAGGCCCCGGCCCGGGCTTCCTCAACGCGCCCGGTCAGGCCATTCACACGGTGGGCGTGGTGACCGGTGGCGGCCGCACCGATGCGGGTGTCATCACCGCGGCCGGGTCGACCGCCGATATCAGCTCTGCCGCAACAGAACAGCTGACGGCGGTTCCTCCGAGCCAGGTGCCCGTGAGTCTGAAGATCGATGGATTGGGCTCCTATCGGGTGATCGCGATACCCGCCCGGCACGGCCCGCAGACGCTCATCGTCGGACTACCCACCGCCGTCGTCGACGACACCCTGCTGTGGGTACTGGTGATGTTCTGCGCGGTATCGGCGATCGCGCTTGCCGCGGCGACGATCGTCGGAAGTATGATCATCCGACGACAGATGGCGCCGCTGGAACGGGTGGCGGCGGCGGCCCGCGATGTCGCCGACCTCGAACTCGATACCGGTGAGGTGCGCCTGCCGTCGACCATCGTCGCGGTGGACCCGGTCAGTGCGCACACCGAGGTCGGTCAGCTCAGCGCGGCGCTCAACCGGATGCTCAACCGCATCGCCGCGGCGCTGCGGGCGCGCCACGACAGCGAGACCAGGGTGCGGCAATTCGTCTCCGACGCCAGCCATGAGCTTCGCACCCCGCTGGCCGCCATCCGCGGGTATACCGAACTGGCCCAGCGCAAGAGCGCCGAGTTACCGAATGACGTCGCGCATGCGATGAACCGGGTGGAATCCGAGACACGGCGGCTGACCACGCTGGTGGAGGACATGCTGTTGCTCGCCCGCCTCGACGAGGGCCGACCGCTGGAAAGTGAACCGGTGGATCTGGCCCAGGTGGTACTCGATGCCGCCGGTGACGCGCATGCCGCCGGCCCCGATCACGATTGGACGCTGGACCTGCCCGATGAGCCGGTGTATGTCACCGGCGATCGGGCCAGGCTGCATCAGGTGCTGACCAATCTGCTCACCAATGCCCGGGTGCACACGCCTGCGGGAACGACGGTGACGACGTCGGTCGCGACGGCAGGCACGGGCGAGGTCGTGTTGACCGTGGCCGACGACGGACCCGGTATCCCGAATGCGTTGCAGCCGGAAGTGTTCGAACGGTTCGCCCGCGGTGACTCGTCGCGGTCGCGCCGCGGCGGCAGCACCGGCCTCGGGCTGGCCATCGTCGCCGCCGTCGTCAAGGCCCACCGCGGCCGGCTGGAACTGCACAGCGTGCCCGGCGAGACCCGGTTCGTGGTCACTCTGCCGGCTCATAGCTGAGGCACAGCAAGCTCAAATCGGCCGCGTAGCCACGGTTGTCACGATGAGGGTGATGACTGCCGTCCGGAGTGCCCCGCAACGAATTGCTCTCGGTGCCCTGCTGGGCCTCACCGGAGCGCTCTACCTGTGGAATCTGTCGGTCAGCGGCTGGGCCAACACGTTCTACGCCGCCGCCGTGCAGGCGGGTAGCCAGAACTGGACGGCGTTGCTGTTCGGGTCCAGTGACCCCGCCAACGCCATCACCGTCGACAAGACGCCCGCGGCGCTGTGGGTGATGGGTCTGTCGGCGCGGATCTTCGGATTCAACTCGTGGTCGCTGCTGGGACCGCAGGCGTTGATGGGCGTCGCGTCGGTGGCCCTGGTGTACGCGTCGGTGCGCAGGGTCAGTGGCCCGGTGGCCGCCTGGTTGGCCGGCGCCGCACTCGCGGTGACGCCGGTGGCCACGCTGATGTTCCGCTTCGACAATCCCGACGCCCTGCTGGTGCTGCTGCTGGTGGCCGCCGCCTACTGTGTGCAGCGCGCCTGCGAGCCCGATGCCGGACGGTGGTGGTTGGTGGGCGTCGGCGTGCTGTGCGGATTCGCCTTCCTGGCCAAGATGATGCAGGCATTTCTGGTACTGCCGGCCTTCGCGGTCGGCTACCTGGTGTGCGCGGCGGTTCCGCTGTGTACCCGGCTGCGGCGGCTGGCCGCGGCAACGGCGGCACTGGTGGTGGCAGGTGGTTGGTATCTGGTGTTGGTCGAGTTGTGGCCCGCCGCCGAGCGGCCGTATATCGGTGGCTCGCAACACAACAGCATCGTCGAACTCGCGCTCGGCTACAACGGTGTGAGCCGGTTGACCGGCGCGCAGGCCGGCGGATTGGGCAACCCGAACTTCGATGTGGGGTGGGCGCGACTGGTCGGTCCGGGCATGGGCGCCGAGATCGGCTGGCTGCTGCCTGCGGCGCTGATCGGCATGGTCGCCGGATTCGTGGTCTGCCGACGCGCGCCCCGCACCGATCCGGCGCGGACGGCGCTGATCGTCTGGGGTGGTTGGCTGGTGGTGACGGCCGGGGTGTTCAGCTTCGCCAACGGCATCGTGCACCCGTACTACACCGTCGCGCTGGCGCCCGCGGTGGCCGTGTGCGCCGCCGTCGGTGCAGATCTGTTGTGGCGCAACCGCGTCGAACTCTGGTGCCGATGGGTGATGGCCGCCATGGTGGCAGGCACAGCGGGACTGGCCTTCGTGCTGCTGGCCCGGCTGCCGGATTGGCTGCCATGGTTGCGGTGGCTGATCGTGGTGGCAGGCGCGATCGCGGTGGTACTGGTGGTGACGCGCACGCTCGCACCGGTCGCGGCCGTCCTGGCCGTGGCCTGTGCGCTCGCCGGGCCCACCGCGTATTCGGTCGCCACCGCGCTCACCCCGCACACCGGGGCGATCCCGACGGTGGGGCCCGCACACTCCGGCCCGCCGTTCGGCGGATCGTTCCCGGGTCCGCCGCCGGACCGGCACGGTGAGGGTGGTCCGGGCCGCGGGGGCCCACCACCGTTCGAGGGTGGGTCGTTCGGGGCTGGATCTTTCGGGGGCGGACTGTTCGCGGCCCCGACACCCGGACCCGACCTCGTCGCCCGGCTGAGGGACGATGCCGAGGGCTACACCTGGCCGGCTGCGGTGGTCGGCTCGACCAACGCGGCGGGTTACCAACTGGGCGCCGACGTGCCGGTGCTCGCAGTGGGGGGTTTCAACGGCACGGATCCCGCGCCGACCCTGGAGCGTTTCAGGCAGCTGGTGGCCGACGGCCGGATTCACTACTTCATCGATGCGCACCTGATGGGTGGCCGCGGTGAGCACGCGGGCAGCCACGACGCGGCCGATATCACCGACTGGGTACACCGCAGTTACGCCCCGGTTACCGTTGGCGGCACCGTCATCTACGACCTGACGGACTCATAGCGTGCACACAGGTCGGTCCCACCGGCGGCACACTCTGAGATCCGACGATGGGGACATGACAGACACCGTCTCCGTTGCGCTCCCCAGCGCCGTCCAGGTCGGTCGCGATACCGACATCCCCGTCGTCGACGTCGTGGTCCCGGTGTACAACGAGCAGGCAGCCCTGCAGAGGTCGGTGCGCAGGCTGCACCAGCACCTACAGGACAGCTTCACCTTCCCCGTCCGGATCACCATCGCCGACAATGCCAGCACCGACGACACCCCGCGCATCGCGGCGGACCTGGCCGCCGAACTCCCCGGTGTGCGGGTCGTCCGGCTCGACGAGAAGGGCCGCGGCCGGGCACTGCACCACGTCTGGTCACTCTCGGATGCCCCGGTGCTGGCCTACATGGATGTGGACCTGTCCACGGATCTGGCCGCCTTCGCACCGCTGATCGCGTCGCTGATATCCGGGCACTCCGACCTGGCCATCGGCACCCGGCTCAACCGCAGTTCACGGGTGGTGCGCGGGGCCAAACGCGAGTTCATCTCGCGCTGTTACAACCTGATACTCAAATCGACTCTGCGCGCACACTTCTCGGACGCCCAGTGCGGATTCAAGGCGATCCGCGCCGACGTCGCCCGTCAGCTGTTGCCCCATGTCCGCGACACCGGGTGGTTCTTCGACACCGAGCTGCTGGTGCTTGCCGAACGCAGCGGACTGCGGATTCACGAGGTGCCGGTGGACTGGGTGGACGATCCGGACAGCCGCGTCGACATCGTGGCGACCGCGAAGGCCGATCTGCTCGGTATCGGTCGACTGCTGCGTGGTTTCGCCGGGGGTAGCATCCCGATCAACTCCCTTGCCGCACAGCTCGGTTCACGCCGTGCCGCCGCACCGGGATCGTTGTTGCGGCAGACGGTCCGGTTCGCCGGAATCGGGGTGCTGTCCACCGTCGCCTACCTGGTGCTGTTCCTGGTGCTGCATCCGCTGCTCGGTGCGCAGCTGGCGAACTTCGCAGCGTTGCTGATCACCGCGATCGGTAACACCGCTGCCAACCGGCGCTTCACCTTCGGTGTCCGCGGATCGAAAGCCGTCGCCCGCCATCATGTCGAAGGGCTGATCGTCTTCGCTGTCGCGCTGGCGATCACCAGCGGTTCGCTGGCCGGGTTGCACGCCATCGCCGAGCATCCCGGCAAGGTGCTGGAGACCACCGTGCTGGTGGCCGCCAACCTCATCGCCACCGCTGCCCGCTTCGTCCTGTTGCGCGGCTGGGTGTTCCACCCCCGTCGCTGATCCATTCCACGAGCTGAGGACCGCCACAATGACATTGACAGTCGAAGAACCGAGCGCCACCACCGAGTCGGACAGCCCACGGGGCCGCTGGGAACGCCCGGGCCTGCTGGCCCTGCTGGTAAGCACCTCGGTGCTCTACCTGTGGGGGCTGGGATCTCACGGGTGGGGCAACAGTTTCTACGCCGCTGCGGCGCAGGCGGGAACTCAGGACTGGAAGGCCTGGCTGTTCGGTTCGCTCGATGCCGGTAATGCCATCACCGTCGACAAGCCGCCCGCCGCGATGTGGGTGATGGCGCTGTCGGGCAGGCTGTTCGGGTTCAACGAGTTCACCATGCTGCTACCGCAGGCGCTGATGGGCGTGGCGGCCGTCGCGGTGCTCTACTTCACCGTCCGTCGCAGCGCAGGTGCTGCCGCCGGTCTGATCGCGGGCGCCGCGTTGGCCATCACCCCGGTCGCGGTGGCGATGTTCCGGTACAACAACCCGGACGCATTGCTGGTGCTGCTCCTGGTGGTCGCCGCGTACTGCATGGTGCGGGCCACCGAGGGGGGCAGCACCCGTTGGGTGGCGCTGTCCGGGACCGCCCTGGGATTCGCCTTCCTGACCAAGATGTTGCAGGCATTCCTGGTGGTCCCGGGACTGGCGCTGGTATTCCTGATCGCCGCGCCCGTCCCGTTCTGGAAGCGCGTCCGATCATTGCTGGCCGGGGCGGCAGCCATGGTCGTCTCGGCGGGCTGGTACATCGCGTTGGTCAGCGTGTGGCCGGCGGATTCCCGGCCCTATATCGGCGGGTCGACCGATAACAACCTGCTGCAGTTGGCTTTCGGCTACAACGGCATCGACCGCATCGTCGGTCGGGGTCAGCCGGGCGGCGGACACGGCGCGGGGCCGGGCGACCCCGGTGCCGAGATGCATCAGTTCTTCGGCGGTCAGCCGGGAATCGGCAGGCTGTTCGGTTCGGCGATGGGCACCGAGGCGTCCTGGCTGCTGCCGGCCGCCCTATTCGGGCTTCTCGCCGTGCTGTGGGTGACGCGACGGGCCGGGCGGACCGATCCGGTGCGCGCCGCGGCGGTGCTGTGGGGTGGCTGGCTGCTGGTCACCGGTGTGGTGTTCAGCTTCATGGACGGCACCATCCACCCCTATTACACCGTGGCGCTGGCCCCGGCCGTGGCTGCGCTGGTGGGGATTTCGGTGGCCCAGTTGTGGCAGCGCCGGGCGCATCCCGCGGCGCGCATCACGCTGGCTCTGAGCCTGGCCGGTACCGGCGGGTGGACGTTCGTGCTGCTGTCCCGGCACGCGGACTGGTGGCCGGCGGTGCGGTGGACGGTGCTCGTCGCCTCGGTGGTGCTCGCGGTCGCCATCGCCGTCGGCGTGCAGAGGTTCGGCCGTGCCGGCGTCGCGGTCGTGGTGGCGGCACTGCTGGCCGGAGCGGGTGGCAGCGTCGCGTGGTCGGTGGCGACGGTCGCCGACGGCGGCAGCGGGGGACCGATGGCCACCGCCGGGCCCGCGATGCCGCGCGATATGGCCTTCCCGGGTGCCCCGAATGGGCTGGGTGGGCCGGGCAGGTCCATCCGGATGGGTTCGCATATCGAGGACACCGCGCTCGCCCAGATGGTGACCGGACTCGACAACCGGTGGGCAGCGGCGACGGTCGGCTCGATGCTGGCCGGTGACCTGGAGCTCAAGTCCGGTGCGTCGATCATGGCGGTCGGCGGTTTCTCCGGCGGGGACAACTCGCCCACCCTGCAGCAGTTCCGGCAGTACGTGGCCGACGGGCAGGTGCGCTACTTCCTCACCAGTGAGGCCTTCGGGATGCACCGGGAGCAGCGCGACGGCGCGGCGACCCAGATCACCGAGTGGGTGCAACAGCACTTCACCGCGGTGGACGTCGACGGCGTGCAGGTGTACGACCTGCAGCCCTGACCCGCGAGCAGACGCAAACCTGCCGGTATCGCACCGATATCGGCAGGTTTGCGTCTGCTCGCGCGGGGGAGCGTTGACAGCACCGGATCGCAGCGGTTTAATACTCAACCATGCTTGCAATTCTGGTCAAATCTACCAACTTTATGGAGATGTGATGACAGCGTCCGCCGATCTCGACCCGGCCGCCGCCCGGTACGAGCTGAGCCATCTACGCGCGCTGGAGGCCGAGGCCATCCACATCATCCGAGAGGTTGCCGCCGAGTTCGAGAAGCCGGTGCTGCTGTTCTCCGGCGGTAAGGACTCGATCGTCATGCTGCACCTGGCCATCAAGGCGTTCGCGCCGGGCCGGTTGCCCTTCCCGGTGATGCACGTCGATACCGGCCACAACTTCGACGAGGTCCTGCAGGTACGCGACGAATTGGTGGCCGAGCACGGGGTGCGCCTGGTGGTGGCCAGCGTGCAGGACGATATCGACGCCGGCCGCGTGGTCGAGACCATCCCGTCGCGCAACCCGATGCAGACCTTCACACTGCTACGGGCCATCCGGGAGAACAAGTTCGACGCCGCGTTCGGCGGCGCCCGTCGTGACGAGGAGAAGGCCCGGGCCAAGGAGCGGGTGTTCAGCTTCCGCGACGAGTTCGGTCAGTGGGACCCCAAGGCGCAGCGGCCCGAACTCTGGAATCTCTACAACGGCAGGCACAAGAAGGGTGAGCACATCCGTGCGTTCCCCATCTCGAACTGGACCGAGTTCGACATCTGGTCCTATATCGGGGCGGAGAAGATCACGCTGCCGTCCATCTACTACGCCCACCAGCGCCAGGTGTTCGAGCGCGACGGGATGCTGCTGGCGGTGCACAAGTTCATGCAGCCGCGCAAGGACGAACCGGTGATCGAGAAGACGGTGCGGTTCCGCACGGTCGGCGACGTCACCTGCACCGGTTGCGTGGAGTCGCTGGCCGGCACCGTGGCCGAGGTGATCGCCGAGACCGCCGTCTCCCGGCTGACCGAACGTGGCGCGACCCGCGCCGATGACCGAATCTCCGAAGCAGGTATGGAAGATCGCAAGCGCGAGGGGTACTTCTGATGGCCACTTTGTTACGCATCGCGACCGCAGGCTCCGTCGACGACGGTAAGTCGACGCTGATCGGTCGGCTGCTGTTCGACTCCAAGGCCGTCATGGAGGACCAGCTGGCCGCCGTCGAGCGGACCTCCAAGGAACGCGGAAACGACTACACCGACCTGGCTTTGGTGACCGACGGCCTGCGCGCCGAGCGGGAGCAGGGCATCACCATCGATGTCGCCTACCGCTATTTCGCCACGGCCAAGCGTAAATTCATCATCGCCGACACCCCGGGCCACGTGCAGTACACCCGCAACATGGTCACCGGTGCCTCGACGGCGCAGCTGGTGATCGTGCTCGTCGATGCCCGCCACGGCCTGCTCGAGCAGTCCCGCAGGCACGCCTTCCTCGCCTCGCTGCTCGGCATCCAGCACATCGTGCTGGCGGTCAACAAGATGGACCTGGTCGACTGGGATGAGGAGCGGTTCAACCAGATTCGCGATGACTTCCACGAGTTCGCCGCGCGTCTGGACATCCACGATGTCACGACCATCCCGATGTCGGCGCTCAACGGCGACAACGTCGTCACCAAATCGGATGTGGCGCCGTGGTACGAGGGCCCGGCCCTGCTGAACCATCTCGAAGAGGTGTATGTCGCCGGCGACCGCAATCTGGTCGACGTGCGATTCCCGGTGCAGTACGTCATCCGGCCGCAGACCCGTGAACACGCCGATCACCGCAGTTACGCGGGCACGGTGGCCGGTGGCGTGATGCGCGTCGGCGACGAGGTCGTGGTCCTGCCCGCCGGGAAATCCAGTCGCATCACCGAGATCGCCGGGCCCTCCGGACCGGTGGACGAGGCGTTCGCCTCGATGGCGGTATCGATCAGCCTCGCCGACGATATCGACATCTCCCGCGGTGACATGCTCGCCCGGCCCAACAATCAGCCCGATGTCAGCAGTGAGTTCGATGCGACGGTGTGCTGGATGGCCGACGGATCGGCGCTGGAGCCCGGCCGGGACTACATCATCAAGCACACCACCCGCACCACGCGGGCCCGGGTGTCGGCGCTGGACTACCGACTCGATGTCAACACTCTGCACCGAGACAAGAGCGCAACGGCGTTGAAGCTCAACGAACTCGGCCGCGTGACGCTGCGTACCCAGGTGCCGCTGCTGCTCGACGAGTACTCCCGCAATCCGGCAACCGGTTCGTTCATCCTGATCGACCCGGACACCAACGGCACCGTCGGGGCAGGCATGGTGCGCGATACCACCCCGGCCGCCAACCGGGCCGCCAGCCCGAACGCGGTGCGCCACCAGAACCTCGTCACCGCCGATGACCGGCTGTCGAAGGGGTCGACGGTCTGGTTCACCGGGTTGTCCGGCTCCGGGAAGTCCTCGGTCGCGATGCTCGTGGAGCAGAAGCTGTTGGCGGCGGGCCGTCCGGCCTATGTGCTCGACGGAGACAACCTGCGCCACGGGCTGAACGCCGATCTCGGTTTCTCGATGGACGACCGCGCCGAGAACCTGCGCCGGTTGGCCCATATCGCGACGTTGCTCGCCGATTCCGGTCAGATCGTGCTGGTCCCGGCGATCAGTCCGCTGGAGGCCCATCGTGAGCTCGCCCGCACCGTGCACGCCGAGCAGGGTTTCGACTTCTTCGAGGTGTTCTGCGACACCCCGCTGGAGGACTGCGAGCGCCGGGACCCGAAGGGTCTCTACGCTAAAGCTCGCCGTGGTGAAATCACCCACTTCACCGGCATCGACAGCCCCTACCAGCGGCCGAAGAACCCGGATCTGCGGCTCACGCCCGATCAGTCGCCGGAGGAGTTGGCCCAACAGGTGGTCGACCTGCTAAGCAGTCGGTCGTGACCGATCACGAGTTGGCGGCCCGGCTCGCCACCGAAGCAGGCGAACTGCTGCTCAGGGTTCGCGAGGAGTTCGCCGAGGCCGAGGCCAAGGATCGGAAGGCCGCGGGGGACAAGCGGTCCCACGACTTTTTGATGGCCGCGTTCGCCGAGCACCGACCCGATGATGCGGTGCTCTCCGAGGAGGGCGCCGATGACTTGGTCCGGCTGAACTCCGAACGGGTCTGGATCGTCGATCCGCTCGACGGGACGCGTGAGTTCTCCGAGCTCGGGCGTACCGACTGGGCCGTGCACGTGGCGCTCTGGGAGGGCGGTGAGTTGGTCGCCGGTGCGGTCGCGCTGCCCGCACAGGGTGTCACGCTGGCCACCCCGACGGTGGAGACCCCGGCCGCCGCGCCGGGTCCGCCCCGGGTGGTGGTCTCACGCACCCGCCCGCCTGCGGTGGCGCTGGCGGTCCGCGACGCACTGGGTGGGGTGCTCGTCGAAATGGGTTCGGCAGGAGCCAAAGTCGCCTCGGTGGTGCAGGGCATCTCCGATGTGTACGTGCACGCCGGCGGACAGTACGAGTGGGATTCGGCGGCCCCGGTCGCGGTCGCACGGGCCGCCGGGCTGTTCACCTCCCGCATCGACGGTTCACCGTTGGTCTACAACCAGTCCGATGTCTCGCTGCCCGACCTCATCGTGTGCCGTCCCGAGTTGGCCGAGGCGGTGCTGACGGTCACCAAGCTCGAGTGAGGGTTGGCCTGCGTCGTCGCCCGCCGGGCAACACAGCGAGGTGAACCGTGGTACTACCGGTAGTACTGGCCCGCCGGTGATACTGCCGGTAGTACCACGTTTGGCAACTCATTCTGCTTCCGCGCCGCCTTCTGTCGAGTCACCGGCCGGTCGAACCGTCGATCAGCTCGCGCAGGATGTCGGCATGCCCGGCGTGCCTGCCGGTCTCCTCGATCATGTGCGTCAGCGCCCATCGCAGGCTGGGCGACTTCGTACCGGTCACCACCGGTTCGGTGAGGTCGAGGCCTCGGTCGAGCACGTCGTTGGCCTGCGCCACCGTCGCCCGGTACCGCTGCACCACGTCGGCCACGGTGTCATCGGAGGCCGCGGTGAAGGTCGCCGACCAATCGGAGACGTTGGCGCCGAGGAAGATCCACCGCTCCACGAAGATCAGGTGGTTCAGCAGACCCAGCAGGTTGGTGCCCGAGGGCACCAGCGCGGTGCGCACCTGGGGTTCGGGAGCGCCGTCGACCTTGCCCGCGATGGAGGTGCGCAGATAGTCGAGGAACCCACGTAACACCTCGATCTCACTGCCGCCGGTGCGCGGTGGTGGGGTATCGGTCATCGTCCGAGTCTTGCAGAGGCGGGACGCACCATGCCGCCAAACTAGCCGTTGAGGGAGTACTACCGCGGAGCGAAGCTCACTAGGCTGATGTCATGAGTCGCCCCACCCTGCGCAACCTGGAAGATCTGCCCGCCGCACCGCGATCGTTGAAGGACTCGGCGCTGGTGCTGGTCGACTGCCAGAACACCTACACCTACGGCGTGATGGAGCTCGACGGTGTGCAGGCCGCGCTCGAGCAGACCGCGGTACTGCTGGATCGCGCCCGCAGCGCCGGCATCCCGGTGATCCACATCCAGCACAACGGTGGGGTGGGTTCGCCGTACGACATCACCGCGGAGGTCGGCGCGATCGTCGACGCGGTCGCGCCTCGTGACGGTGAACCGGTGGTGGTCAAGCAGTACCCGAACTCTTTCGTCCAGACCGATCTCGACGAGCGGCTCAAGGCGGTGGGCGCCACCGATCTGGTGGTGGCCGGGTTCATGACGCACATGTGCATCAACTCCACCGCGCGCGGCGCGTTCAACCTCGGGTACGCCCCGACGGTGGTGGCCGCCGCGACGGCGACCCGGTCGCTGCCGGGTCCCGACGGCGCCGACGTGCCCGCCGCGGCACTGCAATCGGCGAGCCTGGCCGCGCTGAGCGATCTGTTCGCGATCGTCGTTCCCGACGCCGCAGCCATACCCGACTGAGAAAACAAGCTGCGAAACCCGCCCGGACCGGCCAAGCTGTGCAGCGTGAGCACCGAAACGCCCTCCACCACGGTCACCCGGTTGCGGGAGAAGCAGCGCACCGACCGCGCCGGTCTGGACCACTTGCTCGACAGCACACCGCTGGCCACGGTGGCATTGATCCGCGATGGACACCCGGTGGCGTTCCCGATCGGATTCGCCCGCCTCGGTGACGATCTGGTGATCCACGGGTCCACCGGGTCACCGTGGCTGCGCGCGCTGTCCGCCGGCGTACCGGCCGCCGTCTCGGTGACGACGCTCGATGGCGTCGTGATCGCCCGCAGCGGCTTCGAATCCTCGTTCCACTATCGCAGCGCCGCCCTGTACGGCTGCTTCGAGCCGATCGCCGACGCCGACAAGCTGGCGGTGTTGGAGGCGCTGACCGACGCGTTCATCCCCGGCCGGGTGTCCGAGCTGCGCGTCAGCACGCGCCGCGAGCTCGCCGCGAGTCTGGCGCTGCGGTTGCCGATCACGGCCGACAACTGGTCGCTCAAGGTCAGCGATGATTGGCCGGAAGATCCGGACGAGGACATCGCCGCCGGGGCGTGGGCCGGTGTGGTGCCGCTGTCGGTCACCTACGGCACCCCGCGGCGTGCGCCCGACTGCGGTCCGGAGATCCCCGAACCCGCATCGGTCCGGTCGATGACCGGCGAGCTGCGGAGCTGGGCCAACCCGGTGTGACATCACGGTCGGTCGGGTAGCCGCGCCGCCAACAGTTGCGCTAGGTGCAGCGCGCGCCGGTCGGACAGATCCGAGAGCTGGGTGCGGCAGGAGTAACCGTCGGCCAGTACCGCGGTTTCAGGGTCCGCGGCCCGCACGGCGGGGAGCAGTTGCTGCTCGGCGACCGCGACCGACACCTCGTAGTGCCCCTTCTCCACACCGAAATTACCGGCCAGGCCGCAACATCCGCCGAGTAGGACCACCTCGGCGCCGGCGGTGGTCAACAGTGCGGCATCGTCGGCCCATCCCATCACGGAGTGGTGGTGACAATGCGGCTGCGCCACGACCCGCCTGCCCTGCATCGACGGCGGCGCCCAGCCGCGCGTGGTCAGCAACTCGGCCAGCGTGCGCGTGGCCTCCGAGACGGTGGCGGCGGCGGGGGAGTCCAGCAGTTCGGCGGCATCGGCGCGCAGTACCGCGGTGCACGAGGGCTCCATGCCGACCACCGGCACACCACGGTCGGCGAAGGGCCGCAACGCCGCCACGGTACGTCCCAGCACGCGCCGCGCGGTATCGAGTTGGCCGGTCGATATCCAGGTCAGCCCGCAGCATTGCCGTCGGTGGGTAAGGCGGGGCGCGTAACCGGCGTCCTGCAGTACCCGCACGGTGGCGACGCCGATTTCGGGGGTGAAGTGGTCGGTGAACGTGTCGACGAACAGCACCACCTCGTCACCGGCCGCATCGGCGGGCACGTTGTCGGCGAACCAGGACCGAAAACTTCTGGGCGCGAACGCCGGGATATGCCTGCGATGGTCGATACCGGCGGCGGCCAGGCCCGCCCGGCCGCCCCAGCGGGCGGCGGTGTTGACCACACCGGGAGCGACGCGGGCCAGCGCCGCCCAGCGGGGCAGCCAGCCCAGCGAGTAGTGCGACGCCGGGCGCAGCCGACCCCGGTAACTCTGGTAGAGCACCTCGGACTTGTAGGAGCCCATGTCCACCCCCGTCGGGCAATCGGAGGCACATCCCTTGCAGGACAGGCAGAGATCCAGTGCCGCGTGCACCTCGGGTGAGCGCCATCCCCCGCGCACGTCGGTGCCGTTGATCATCTCCTGCAGCACCCGGGCCCGGCCGCGGGTCGAGTCCTTCTCCTCACGGGTGGCCAGATAGGACGGGCACATGACGCCGCCGGTGTCGGTGTTGTCGGCGCGGCACTTGCCGACTCCGGTGCAGCGGTGCACGGCCTGGGTGAAATTGCCTCCGTCGTGGCGGTAGGCCAATGCCAGCTTCTGGCGCACCAGCGGGGCCGCCGGGATGCGCAGATCGGCATCCAGCGGCGCCGGATCGACGATCACCCCGGGGTTGAGCAGGTTACCCGGATCGAAGACCTGCTTCACCGCGGCCTGCAAGGCCAGCGCCTCCGGGGAATACATCTTGTCAAGCAGTTCCGAGCGCGCCCGGCCGTCGCCGTGTTCACCGGACAACGATCCACCGTAGCCGACCACCAAATCGGCTGCCGCGAGCAGGAATTCACGGAACACCGCGGAGCCGCCGGGGCGGTCCAGCGGCAGGTCGATGCGCACGTGCATACAGCCGTCGCCGAAATGGCCGTAGGGCATTCCCGTCACGTCGAACTCGGTCAGCAAAGCGTCGAAATCGCGCAGGTAGGCGCCGAGGCGTTCGGGCGGGACGGCGGCATCCTCCCAGCCCGCATGCGCGGGCCGGTCCCGCACGCTGCGCGCCGACAGGCCGGCGCCGTCCTCACGGATGCGCCACAGCGCCGCCGCCCGCACCGGATCGTCGACCACAAGGAAATCGGTTGCTGCACAGCTGGTTCCCACACGTGCGGCTCGCTGTTCGACCTCGGCGTGGGTGTCACCCACGACCTCGACGAAAACCCAGGCCGCCCCGCCGGGTAACGGCGGCACGGCGCGGGGGCCCTTGCGTTCCCTGACGATGTCGACGATGCGCGAGTCGATTCCCTCACAGGCGGTGGGGCGGTGCTCGAGGATGGCCGGTGTCGCGTCCCCGGCGGTCGCGATATCGGGGTAGCCCAGCACGACAAGCATGCGGTGGGCGGGTTCGCCGACCAGTCGCACCGTGGCCTCGGTGAGCACCGCCAGGGTGCCCTCGCTGCCGGCCATCAGTCGCGCGACGTCGAAGGTGTTCTCCGGCAGGAGGTTTTCCAGGGCATAGCCCGAAACCTGCCGACCGAACCGGCCGAATTGGGTGCGGATGGTCGACAGGCCGGCGCGGGTGATCGCGGCCAGCTCGTCGAGCGCCGGCGATGTCGACTGTCCGGGGCCCAGGACGAGTTCGTCACCGGCGGCGGTGAGCACCCGTAGCCCGGCGATGTTGTCGGAGGTGCGGCCGTAGCCCAGCGCCCGTGACCCGCAGGCGTTGTTGCCGATCATGCCGCCGATGGTGCAGCGGGTGTGGCTCGACGGATCGGGGCCGAAGCGCAACCGGTGTGGTGCGGCCGCCCGTTGCAGCGCGGCCTGCACGACACCGGGTTGCACGACGGCGATACGGCTTTCCGGGTCGACCGAGACGATCTTGTTCAGGTGGCGGCTGAAGTCCAGCACCACGCCGGGCCCGACGGCATTACCGGCGATGGATGTGCCGGCGCCGCGGGCGGTCAGCGGAACACCTCGATCGCGACATACCGACAGGGCCGCGGCGACCTCGTCGGGGTGGGCGGGGAACACCACGGCCTGCGGGGTGACGCGGTACAGCGAGGCGTCGGAAGAATAGAGCGCTCGTGAGGTGCCGTCGACACGGACGTCTGCGATGCCCGCCGCCCGCAGAGCGTCCCGTAGCATGCTACAAATACTAGCATGCTACGAATCGGCGGATCGGGGGAAGACATGGCCTTGGCCGGGTGCCGATGACCGGCCCGCCGCCGCTGGATCTGGCGCCGCTGCCCGCTTCCGACGGCCGTCGGGCCGAGCAGGTCATGGAGGCCGTTCGGGAGGCGCTCGACGCCGGGGTCATGCAACCGGGGGTGAAGTACTCGGTGTACCAGCTGGCCGCCGCCCTGGGCGTGTCCCGCACTCCCGTGCGCGATGCGTTGCTGCGGCTGGAGGAGGTCGGCCTGATCGGCTTCGAAGCGCGCCAGGGCTTCCGCGTCCGGCTGCCCGACCCTCGCGAGATCGCCGAGATCTTCGCCATCAGGCTGGCACTGGAACCCCCGGCCGCGGCCCGCGCCGCGAGTGGCTGCGACGACGCCCTGGCCGGCCGGTTACGCGACCGGATGGCGGCGATGCAGGCCGCCGCCGACAGCGGCGACGCGCGGATCTTCGCCCACCAGGATCAGCTGCTCCATGACGACATCCTGGTCGCCGCGCACAACGGGCGTGCCCGCGCCATCGTCCGGTCGCTGCGCGAGACGACACGGCTGCTCGGCGCGACGACCGAACGCACGATGTCCGATATCGACGCCGAGCATCGGCCCGTCGTCGACGCGATCATCGCGAATCGTCCCTCGGATGCGCTGCGCGCCATGCGCTCTCACCTGACCTCGACCGGAGTGCTGCTCGTCACGCAGGCGGTGCGCGATCAGCGTTATCCCGTCGACGCCGAGCAGATCTGGGCCGGCGCGGTCGGGGAACCGCAGTAACCGATCACGCAGATGGCACAATTCGCGGTATGCGGATGTCGGCGAAGGCGGAGTACGCCGTCCGTGCCATGATCCAGCTGGCCACTGTGGACGCCGGCGAGCTGGTCAAGACCGACGACCTGGCCAAGGCGCAGGGCATCCCCGCGCAGTTCCTCGTCGACATCCTCTCCGACCTGCGCACCGACCGGCTGGTGCGCAGCCACCGCGGCCGCGATGGCGGCTACGAGCTGGCCCGCCCGGCCGCCGAGATCAGCATCGCCGATGTGCTGCGCTGCATCGACGGACCGCTGGCCAGCGTGCGCGATATCGGTCTCGGGGACCTGCCGTACTCCGGGCCCACTGCCAAGCTCACCGACGTGTGGCGGGCGCTGCGCGCCAGTATGCGTGCAGTTCTCGAGGAGACCAGCCTCGCCGATGTGGCATCGGGTGCGCTTCCCGATCATGTCGCCGCGCTGGCCGGCAGCTACCTCAGCCAGGAGGCCCAGCGCGGCCACGGCTGATCGTCGACCGACGGGAGCGCACTGGTGGTCTCGATGGTCACCGCGCCGTTCTCGGTGCCGGCGTTGACCTCGGCCACCGCGGCTGCGGCATCGGTGGCCTCGGGCACACGCACCCGGGAGGGCCCGTTGGCCGACTGCGCATGCACCAGATAGGGCCCCGGCGCGGGCAACGCGACGGAGACGTCACCGTTGCGGGTGGTGGCGCCGATACGTGGCGGAGCATCGGCGAAGCGGACCTCGACACTGCCGTCGACGGTGCTGGCATCGAACGATTCGGACACCGAGATCGGTTGGCGAGCAAGGATATCACCGTTCTGGGTGCGAATCTCGCTGCGTCGCAGCGTCCCGCGCAGGAGCACCGACGCGTCCGTCGCGGTGGCCGTCAGTTCGTCGAGATCGGCGTCGACCATGAGCATTCCGGTTTCCTGGCGCACGGTGACGGCCAACCGACGCCCCAGCTCGGGGGGTAACGTCACGGTGACCTCGCCGGGGTCACCCCAGGCCAGAAAGCTCGTCTGGCCCTCGACGCGCAACACCGTGCCGCCCGGCTCGTCGGTCACGGTCAGTTCCTGCCGGTCGGCGCGGTCGGTGGTGAGCATCCGCACGTCGGCCCGCGGTTCGGTGGCATTGCTGTCGGCGATGATGCGCACTGCCACCGGCGAATCCGCCGTGTCGACGGTCAGCACCCGCATGGCGGCGGGCAGGCTCCGGTGGTCGGTCACCAGGCGGAAGGCACTCAGGCCGGCCGCTCCGGTGGCCAGCAGCGCCAGGGTGCCGGCCAGAATGGTGACACCCGTGATCACCAGCATGGCGCGTACCGCGGTGCGGCCGCCGGGTGACAACTGCGGTGGTGCGGGTGCGGGTGCGGGCGGATCGGTCAGGGTGGTGGTCACGATGTCCCTCTCGGGTCGGGCGGAGCGGATCAGGATTCCAGGTAGCGCAGCACGGCCAGAACGCGCCGGTTCTCGCTGTCATCGGGCGCCAGTGCCAGCTTGGTGAAGATCGACGCGATGTGCTTCTCGGCAGAACCCACCGAGATGTACAGGGCCGCAGCGATCGCCGAGTTCGTCTTGCCCTCGGCCATCAGCTGGAGCACCTCACGTTCGCGAGGGGTCAAGGCGTCCAGGGTCGCGCGCCTGCGGGAGCGGACCAGGATCTGGGACACCACCTCCGGGTCGAGCACCGTGCCGCCTGCCCCGACCACCTCCACCGCGTCGAGGAAGGCGGGGACGTCGGCGACCCTGTCCTTGAGAAGATAGCCGAAACCCTTTGTGTCCGAGGCGATCAGATCGGCAGCGTAGCGTTCCTCGACATAGTGTGAGAGGACGAGCACCGGTGAGTCCGGGTTCTGCGAACGCAGCAGCGCGGCGGCGCGTATTCCCTCGTCGGTGAAGGTCGGTGGCATCCGGACATCCAGGATGGCCAGTTGGGGGCGATGCTCGTTGACGATGCGCAGCAGTTCGGTGGCATCGGGCACCCCGGCGACGATCTCGTGGCCGGCGTCGGCCAGGATGCGCTCGATCCCGGCCCGCAACAGCGCCGAATCCTCGGCGATCACGATGCGCATGGCAGCACCGCCGTCACGATCGTGGGACCCGTTGCGGGGCTGGAGACTTCGAATGTGCCGCGGGCGGCTCGCACCCGCTCGGCCAGGCCGCGCAGCCCGGTGGCGTCTTCGTCGACGCCGACCTGGGCGCCGCCGCGCCCGTCGTCGAACACCGTGACATACAGCGCATTCGATATCGGGTCGAGGCGGACCGTGACGACAGCCTGGCCTGCGTCGGCGTGTTTGGCCACGTTGGTCAGTGCCTCGGCCACCACGAAGTAGGCGCACGCCTCGACCTCGGCGGGCAGGCGGTGCGGCAGGCTGATGTCGAGTGTGGTGGGCACCCCGGCGATCTCGGTGCGCTGGACCACCGCGGATAGTGCGGCGTCCAGGCCACGGTCGGACAGGATGGTCGGCGCGATGCCACGGACCACATTGCGCAGCTCTGCCAGCGCGCTCATCGCCTCGGTGTGGGCCTCGGCGATCAGCGTGCGCGCCGCCGGGGGATCGCTGTCGAGCTTCGTCTGTGCCAGCCCGATCGTCATCGCCAGCGACACCAGCCGGGGTTGCACGCTGTCATGCAGATCGCGTTCGATGCGATGTCGTTCGGTCTGCGCCGAGGTGAGTGCTCCCTGCCGGGCCCGAGACAGCGCCCGCACCTCGTGCTTGAGCGCCGCGGTGGGTGAAGCGGCCAGCAGCCAGCGGTCGATTCGCGCGTCGAGGGCAGGCGCCAGCACCAGGATGGCGACCGCGGCGCCGGCGGCGAGGATGGCGAGCACCCAGGACAGCGGGGGCGAGATGAATCCGAGTCCGGCATCGTCATCGCTGCGCTGGACCGCCGTTGCCGCCGCAGGCCCGAGGAAGGCAAAGCCCAGTAGTGCGGTGGCCATACCCACCGCGATCAGGTCGTAGGTCATGCGCAGGAAGTGCTGTGCGGTGGCCTTCCAGAAGCGGATACCGCTGAAATCGAGCCACAGCTGATGGGCCCATCCCTGTATTCCGGTGTAGCCGGTGATCGGCCGCGGCGGCACCGGGATCTGCATGCCGAACACCGCTTCGCTGCGTATGCGCTCGACCCACTCGACCGCACGCATCAGGTAGACGAAGACGACCGCCGATATCAGGAAGCCGATGATCGAGAAGATCGACGACACCCCGATGATGACGATCGTCACCGGGACCCAGAACCACACGATGGCCAGGAAGGCGTTGGTGAGCATCGAGGCCGTCGGGACGATCCCGATGTGCTCGATGCGACGGCGGGCCGGTGGTTCCACGACATCGGTGACCGGTTGCTCGGGGCTTATTGCGACCATGGGAACAACCTATGGACTGCCGAGCCGGGAGGACACCGCGTTTCCCCGCCGGTCCGGTGGGGGATAACCCCCCGGTTTTCGCCTTCCGGGATGGCACCGCGTGCCAGAATCGCCGACGTGCGAGTCGGAATGACGATGCCGGTGATGGAACCGGACCTGAATGCGGCAACCCTGCGGACGTGGGCCGAGGTGATCGACGAGGGTCCGTTCTCGTCACTGTGCTGGGGTGAACGCGTCGCCTTCGACAACCCGGATTCGCTGACGCTGCTCGGCGCGGTGGCGGCCTGGACCGAACGGGTGCGACTGGTGACGACGGTGATCGTGCCGCAACTGCACAATCCGGTGGCACTTGCCAAGGCCCTGGCCACCGGTGATGTGCTCAGTGGCGGGCGGTTGACGGTCGGTCTGGGCGTTGGGGGCCGGGAAGAGGACTATCTGGCCGCCGGCGCCGATCCGGCGACCCAGACGATCCGGGGGATGAACGAGCGGATCGCGGTGATGCAGCGCGTCTGGGCGGGGGAGAAGATCACCGATTCGGTGCTGCCGGTCGGCCCGGCCCCGGTGCAGGTCGGTGGACCGGAGTTGATGGTCGGCACCATCGGGCCGAAAACCCTGCGCAGCGCCGCCGGTTGGGCGGCCGGTCTGGCCGGAACCACCCTGGACCTCGACGTCGACAAGCAGAACGAGCTGTTCGACGTCGCCCGGAGCGCGTGGGCCGAGGCCGGTAGGCCCAAACCCCATCTGGCGACGTCGTTCTGGTTCGCCATCGGCGAGCCCGAGGCGGCCCGTGCGCAGGTGCGCCGCCATCTACTGCGGTATATGAACTGGATCCCGGCCGAGTTCGTCGATGCGATGGCGCCGACGACCGGTTGGTCGGGTAGTCCAGAGGAGTTGTCGGAAGTCTTGCGTCGCTTCGCGGCCATCGGCACCGACGAGGTGCACCTCATCCCGACCTCGGATGACATCGAACAGGTGCACCGGGTCGCCGAGGTCGTCGCCGCGTTGTGACGCGGTGCGGCCGCGCCGTGCTCAATGCACACCGCGACCGCACCGTGAGTTGGTCAGTGTTGCGTCTCGTCCCAGTTGCCCATCGGCGGGTTCTGCATGAACTTGCCGTTCTTGCCGACGCCGAACGGGGTGGCCTTCGCCGAGCCCTCCGCGGCCTGGACGGTGTCGCCGACCTTGCCGTCCGCGCACACCACGTCGATCTTGCAGTCGATCACCGCACCCTGGGCCGTCACCTCGCCGATCGGGGCGTTGCGCACCGCGTTCTGGCCCTTGAACGCCGGCGTATCGACGGTCACGCTGGGGCTGGGCGATACCTGGTTGATGCTGGCGCCGGCCACGCCGCCACCGAGGCTGAGCAGCGCGCCCGCACCCAGTACGCCCAGTGCCGAGAGGACGAGGTGTTTGGTCATTGATGCTCCGATCATCGTGTGTCGTGGGACTGATTACGGAAAGTACGGACACCGATGGGCTCACAGCGACCCGAGACGACGGTTTTCAACGATCTGGCAAGAAACCGTCGGTTAAGGATCAGAAAACAGTGTTCTCCCTGTGTGTTCCGCGTCGCTTCCAGGTCGGGCAAAGCCTGCCCAAGGTGGTCGAAGGGCAACGGTTGCGATGGCGAAAAGACACTTACAGCAAGGAGTTTGGCGTTGTGCCCGAGCTATCGGGCGCCGCTGCGCGTCCGGCGTCCTTGGTGGCGTGTCCCAGGACACACCACAGTGGGCGGGAGCGTTTCATGTCAGCACACTGGGATGAAGCTGAGGCCATCCGGAGGCCGCAATGGTCTACCTGGATGGTGGTGATCTCGGGTAGAAAAGATCCATGATGCGAGCGCTGGTGCTGGCCATGGTGATGGTGGGCGGCGGCATGCTCGCGTCGCCGCAGGCGCAGGCCGATGCGGTGCCGGTGATCGTCCCGACCATCGTCTCGACCATGCCGCATGATCCCGGCGCCTACAGCGAGGGTCTGGAGTTCGACGGCCCGGCGCTCTACGAGGCCACCGGTGAGGTGGGCAAGTCCGAGCTGCGCCAGATCGATCCCGACACCGGGGCGGTCCTGCGTTCGACGGCGCTGCCCGACGACTATTGGAGCGAGGGTATCGCCATCGTCGGCGACACCATCTGGCAGTTGACCTACCGCGACGGCGTCGTCCTCGAATGGGACAAGGCCACCCTGACCGTGCGCCGCGAGATCCCGCTGGCAGGCGAGGCGTGGGGGCTGTGTCGCGACGGCAACCGATTCGTCGTCAGCGACGGCAGCGACCGACTCCGCTTCTTCGATACGTCGTTCACCCAGATCGGCAGCGTGCAGGTCACCCGCGACGGTCAGCCCGTGCGGGGCCTCAACGAACTCGAATGTGTCGACGGTCAGGTGTGGGCGGCCGGCTGGCCGCAGGACACCTTTCTGCGCATCGATCCGGGCAGCGGCGCGGTGAATCTGGTGGCCGATGTGTCCAACCTGTGGAACTCCGACCAGCGCGACCGCAACAGGCAGGTGGTCAGCGGTATCGCCCATATCGCCGGCGATGAGTATCTGATCAGCGGCAAGGACTGGCCCCAGAGTTACCGGGTGCTACTGGGTTAGGGCGCGTTGACGGGCGATCTGCGCTCGCCGCGACCAGCCGCATGCTGGTCTCCCACAGGTCCCTGGCCTTGTCGACGTCATAGGAGTCGGTCGAGGACCTGATCGCCGTCGTCCCCTCGAAGTACGCGCCGGTCACCCCGTCGTGGCGCGGATCGATGGCCAGCGCGGCCAGCCGTGCTCCGGAGGTCGCCAACGAATTCACGTTGGGCAGTACACGCAGCAGGGGAGAGATGATGCGCCACACGATCTTCTGCCCCCTGGTGTAGTCACGGGACAATCCCGACGACGGCATCAGACCGGGGTCGAACGCGGTCACGGTGATGCCGTGCGCACCGTGGTCGAGCCGACGGTCGAGTTCGTATGCGTGCAGCACATTGCACAGTTTCGAGGTGGTGTAGCGGCGACGCCCGTCGACCGGGGCGCCGGGCTGCGGATGGGCCAACTCCTCGGCGGTGGTGTAGTCGGGGTGCGGCATTCCGGTGAACTTCTCGGGATCGTGGGTGCCGCTGGCCACCAGGATGATTCGCGCCGGCGCGACGAGGTGCTCGCGGAGACCTTCGATCAGTGCGAAGTGACCGAGATGGTTCACCCCGAAGGTGGCCTCCACTCCGTCCTCGGTGGTCTGCAGACCGGAGACCATCTGGAGCCCGGCGTTGGCGACGATCGCGTGCAACGGCGGGAGGCCGGCGGCCGGGAACGCCGCGGTGAACGCGCGCACCGAACGCAGCGACGCGAGGTCGCAGGTCAGTACGGTGCAGCGATCGGGGGCGCCGAGATCGGCGACGGCCGCCTGCCCGCGGCCGGCATCGCGGACGGCCAGCACGATATGCCAGGAATCATCGGCGGTGAGAATGGCGCGCGCGCACTCCAGTCCAAGGCCGGCGCTGGCGCCGGTGATGGTGACGGTTCGGGTGGTCATTGTTCCTCCAACAGGATCGGTATCAGGGCCCGGACGGCCTGGATCAGCCGTACGTACATGCGGTCGACGTCGGTGACGTCGGGCTCGAGGTGATCGGCGAAGAAGATGCCGTCGGACATGGCGGTGGCGATTGCGGCGAGTTCGCCGACCACACGGTCGGCTCGTGCGGCGGGGACATCGGCGGGCAGCATCGGCCGGATGACGGAGGCGAATCCGTCGATCGCGGTGTCGCGTACCCGCCGGATCGCGCCGGCCACCGCGGGGTCGTCGCTGCGTTCCAGGGACAGCATGTACATCAGCCGGAAGAAGTCGGTGTTGGCCACCATGAGCTTGGCGACCGCGGCGCGCTGCGTCTCGACATCCGGGCTCTCGCGCGGTATCTGGGCGAAGTACCGCTGCGCGCCGCGTTCCATGACGGCGGCCAGCACGCCTTCCTTCGAGCCGAAATGCCAGTAGATCGAGCTGGCAGGCAGACCGGTCTCGCGGCGGATGTGGGTGATCGAGGTGGCGGCGTAACCCTGTGTGGACATCAACCGTTCGGTGGCGTCGAGGATCTGCTCACGGGAGTTCTCGCCCTGACGTTGTTTCTGACTGGGGGGCACCGGACGCTCCTATGTCTGGAATGATCCTTACAGACAAGGTAGCGGAGTTTCGGGCTCGTCGGTGGATGTCAGAGTAGCCATTTGATGTTTCGGCCGTCCGACTCGCAACCGTCGCTGCAGTTGCGTGGGCAGAGGTGAACAACCTAGGCGTTACGTTCATCGCAGCGACAGCGCTCGGTGGCGGCGAGTTGGCACCCAGCCCGTCGAGCAACTCTAACCGCTTGCGGCCACTACGCATCGGCCTGACAGTTGACTACGTGGACGCGAGTAACCCCCCGCTCACATTTATGCGAGCGTCACACTGTCGAGAACGTCGGCCAGCAATGCCTCTGTCTGTTCCCTATTTCGACCAAAGTCTCGAGTGATGTTGCCGCCGGCCATTCTATCCACTACCGCCCCAACATCAAGAAGTGCTTGTAGGTACTTCTTGTCATCCCAAAGGAACTTGTTGAATGAGGCAAGAGCTCGTTCGGCCCTCTTTTCCGTTTTCTCAATCTTATCGGTCTGCTGAGATCCGGTGAATGCAGTGCGAACACCGGCTAACAAGTGGTATCGCGCCGGTTTGAACTTGCGATCGATCTGCTCGTTACGGAAAAACTGATCGAGCTTGCAATATGCATACGCTGCCGAGTAAAAGTAAGCCGGGTGATTGCCTGCTATGAACACTTCTGTCTTGGCCCGGTCGCGAAGATCGCCGTAGTAGCGAGCGGCCGTGTGTGGAACCTTTTGATACATAGACGCGTATGACTGTAGAAGGTTCCGGAGCGTGATAACTCGCCAGGCGCCACGGACCTGCTGTGAGCCAGCCCACTGTTTCGACCTACGTTCGTAGTAGATCCGGTGACCTTCATCGGCTTTAAAGGCATTAAAGTACTGCTCGATCGCCTTCTGCTCATCAAGCAGGGCGAGGAGGTTCTCCTTGCTGACCTGCGTTTGCTGATTAGTGGCAGTTGTGATGGACCTCGCCACCTGATCGTCGGCGGTCACTATCAAGCGGAACGGCACGTGGACACCCTTGGCGAACTGTCGCTCAGCAAATAGCACGTGACTCGTTTGGCAACCGTTGACTACCTGGTAGTCCTCAAGTGTGAATCGGTCTCCGGTTGTTTTGAGGGCTCTCGCAACCACCGTCACACCGTTGTTCAGCACACAGAAGCGTTTCCGGTCGTTCGACCGCAGGGTCCTGCGGATATCAGCGTTGACATCGATGTCTCCTTGGAAATCGCGCACGTTGTCGTAAAACAGTGCTTTGCGTATCTCG
This sequence comes from Arthrobacter sp. SLBN-53, assembly GCF_006715585.1. Lineage (NCBI taxonomy): Bacteria > Bacillati > Actinomycetota > Actinomycetes > Micrococcales > Micrococcaceae > Arthrobacter > Arthrobacter sp. SLBN-53. Next base: position 1,335,829 of record NZ_VFNN01000001.1, on the reverse strand, counting down.
CCCTCCTCGTCAGTGACCAGTTCGAGCAACTGTTCTGCAGGAAGTATCCCGAGAAAAGCTTGCTCGACCTGGGGCATTTCGGGCAGCGTCGCTTTGTTCTCGAAGAGAATCGTCGTTTTTAGTCCACGGTCGATTGCCCGCCAATTTGTCTGAACTTCGAGGGCGCCCCAGGTATGAAAATCGACCTTAGATATCAGATTCGAGTCGAGCAGCGCACTCTTAGTCTGAGCAATCTTTCTTTGTAGTGGATCAGGTGACTCCCACTTACCGGTGGTGATGTAATAGAGGCGAACCACCGGATTCTCAACAAACCGGTCCGAGTGTTCCAGTAACATGTTCACCATTTGGGAAAACTCGGGCAGTGCGTCAGAATCGTCAGTTGTAACAAGAGAAGCTGCTGTATCGGCGAAAACACTTAAGTCGCCTAGCTCAAATTTCTCGGATGTCTTTGCTTGCAAGAAAATCAATTCTGCTCGTATCGATCCTGAGTCAGAGAGAACGTCCTCAAGCTCTGATAGATCCTGTATCAACGCTCCGTTGACCGACAATGCGACCGCGTCGACCCCTTGAACCCCATCGCCAACGCAGAAATCATCGGCCGAGAAACTGCCCGCGTAGACTTTGGACAAAGCGATGTGGGTGACGAAGCGTTCGAACTGTTGGCTTTCGTTGAGCTTTCCGAGCCCCGCACCATCCACGTAGGTCTTCAGAAGCCCCTTCGTAACTCTGTCCACCGATACCCCCCCTATGGCCTGAGCGTGATGAGACCTGTACCTCAAGCAACCTAATCGACGGCTACGACAGACGTTCGATCATTGACAAACTGCGTCGGCGGGCGGCAACGTCCCGCATTGCCTTGAAGTGTTTGCTCTGTTTCGAGGGCCGAACTTAGGGACACGCGGTGACTACCTCATAGCCCGACCTAGGTAAAGAACCGCGTCCAAGTGTGCCCCCGGCAGGATTCGAACCTGCGGCCTTCTGCTCCGGAGGCAGACGCTCTATCCCCTGAGCTACGGGGGCGCGAGCAACTGGTGCTGCGCCGTTGGGCGTGCATAGCGTAACCCATCTCCAACCGGTAATGGATTCGGGACCTGAGGACCCCGCACCATAGGATGGTCCCTCGTGACACCTGCCGATCTGGCCGCCCTGCTCAAGGCCACCGCCGCCGCGGTCCTGGCCGAGCACAGCCTCGACACCAGCGCGCTGCCCGACACCATCACCGTCGAGCGCCCGCGCAACCCCGAACACGGCGATTACGCCACCAACATCGCACTTCAGCTGGGTAAGAAGGTCGGGGTCAACCCGCGCGAGCTCGCCGGCTGGCTGGCCGCCGCGCTGACCGACGCCGACGGTATCGCCGCCGCCGAGATCGCCGGACCGGGCTTCGTCAACCTGCGCATCGAGGCGTCGGCCCAGGGCGTCGTCGTCACCAACGTGCTGGCCGCCGGCGCCGACTACGGCAACTCGACCGAGCTGGCCGATCAGGTGATCAACCTGGAGTTCGTCTCGGCCAACCCGACCGGACCGATCCATATCGGCGGCACCCGCTGGGCCGCCGTCGGTGACGCGCTGGGCCGGCTGCTGAGCACACAGGGCGCCGCGGTCACCCGGGAGTACTACTTCAACGATCACGGCGCGCAGATCGACCGGTTCGCGCGCTCGCTGGTCGCCGCCGCGAAGGGTGAGCCCGCGCCCGAGGACGGTTACGCGGGCAGCTACATCAGTGATATCGCCGCCGCGATCGTGGCGCAGGCCCCCGATGTGTTGAGCCAGCCCGCCGAGCAGCAGCAGGAGACCTTCCGCTCCATCGGTGTGGACCTGATGTTCGCCCACATCAAGAAATCCCTGCACGAATTCGGCACCGATTTCGACGTCTACACCCACGAAGACTCGATGCACACCTCGGGCCGGGTGGAGCAGGCCATCCAGCGGCTGCGCGACAACGGCGCCATCTACGAGAAGGACGGCGCAACCTGGTTGCGCACCACCGAATTCGGTGACGACAAGGATCGGGTGGTCATCAAGAGCGACGGTAACCCGGCATATGTCGCCGGTGACCTCGCCTACTACCTGGACAAGCGCGAGCGCGGTTTCACCCTGTGCATCTACATGCTCGGTGCCGATCACCACGGCTACATCGCACGGCTGAAGGCCGCTGCCGCCGCACTCGGTGATGACCCGGCCACCGTCGAGGTGCTCATCGGGCAGATGGTCAATCTGGTCCGCGACGGCCAGCCGGTGCGGATGAGCAAGCGGGCCGGCACCGTCATCACCCTCGACGACCTGGTCGACGCGATCGGTGTCGACGCCGCGCGTTATGTGCTGATCCGGTCCTCGGTCAACAGCCCGATCGATATCGACCTCGGCTTGTGGGCCAGCGCGTCCAACGAGAACCCGGTCTACTACGTGCAATACGCGCACGCGCGGCTGTCGGCACTGGCCCGCAGCGCCGCCGAACTGGGCTTGTCCGCCGACACCTCGCATCTGGATCTGCTGACCCACGACCGGGAAGCCACCCTGATGCGCAACCTCGGCGAGTTCGGCCGCATCCTGAAAACCGCCGCCACCCTGCGCGAACCGCACCGCGTGTGCCGCTACCTGGAGGACCTGGCCGGCGATTACCACCGGTTCTACGACTCCTGCCGGGTGCTGCCCCAGGGCGACGAGGATCCCACCGACCTCAATACCGCGCGCCTTGCGCTGTGCGAGGCCACCCGGCAGACGATCGCCAACGGCCTGGCCATTCTCGGGGTCAGCGCGCCGGAGCGCATGTGAGCGCCCACCCCGGCGCCGGTGCGCCACCCCGACCGCAGACCGCCGACGAGGTGATGCTGCTCGCCCCGAACGTGTGGCCGAAGAACCTGATTCGCGACGACCATGGCGTCGTCTCTGTCGCAGGGGTCAGCGTCGCCGAGTTGGCCGCCGAATTCGGCACCCCGCTGTTCGTGATCGACGAGGACGACTTCCGGTCCCGCTGCCGCGAGATCGCATCGGCCTTCGGCGGCGGCGAGCACGTGCACTACGCATCCAAGGCGTTCCTGTGCGCCGAGATCGCGCGCTGGGTGCACCAAGAAGGCCTGTCGCTGGACGTGGCCACCGGCGGCGAACTCGCGGTGGCTCTGCACGCGGACTTCCCGGCCGAGCGAATCACCGTGCACGGTAACAACAAATCGGTCGATGAACTTACCGCCGCGGTCACCGCCGGTGTCGGGCATATCGTGGTGGACTCCGAGATCGAGATCGAACGCCTGGAAGCCATCGCCGGTGCGGCCGGCGTGGTCCAGGATGTCCTGGTCCGTGTCACGCCCGGCGTCGAGGCCCACACCCACGAATTCATCTCCACCGCCCACGAGGACCAGAAGTTCGGGCTGTCACTTGCCAGTGGTGCCGCGCTGGAAGCGGTACGGCGGGTCTTCGCCACCGAGAACCTGCGCCTGGTCGGTCTGCACTGCCATGTCGGATCGCAGATCTTCGATGTGTCGGGTTTCGAGATCGCCGCGCGCCGGTTGCTCGGGCTGCTGCGCGATATCGTCGCCGAGTTCGGTGTCGAGAAGACCGCGCAGATGGACATCCTGGACCTCGGTGGGGGACTGGGTATCTCGTACCTGCCGAGCGACAATCCGCCACCGATGCGCGAACTCGCCGACAAGCTCAAGGCCATCGTCGCCAACGAATCGGCCGCCGTCGGCCTGCCGACCCCGACGCTGGTGGTCGAGCCGGGGCGCGCGATCGCCGGTCCCGGCACCATCACGCTCTACGAGGTGGGCACGGTCAAGGATGTCGCCGTCTCGGCTGATGAGCACCGCCGTTACGTCAGCGTCGACGGCGGGATGAGCGACAACATCCGGCCCGCCCTCTACGACGCCGAATACGACGCCCGGCTGGTGTCGCGCACCAGCGACGCGCCGGCGGTGCTGGCACGGATCGTCGGAAAGCACTGTGAGAGCGGCGATATCATCGTGCGCGATACCTGGGTATCCGAGGACCTGGTGCCCGGTGACCTGCTGGCGGTTGCCGCCACCGGCGCGTACTGCTACTCGATGTCGAGTCGCTACAACTTGCTGCGGCGCCCGGCCGTGGTCGCAGTCAAAGACGGAAGCGCACGGCTGATTCTGCGCCGGGAAACCGTCGAGGATCTTCTGAGCCTGGAGGTGGGTCAATGAGTGAGAAGCCAATCGGAGTAGCCGTTCTCGGACTCGGCAATGTCGGGACCGAGGTGGTGCGCATCATCGAGGAGAGCGCGGCAGATCTGGAAGCGCGCATCGGCGCGCCGCTGCAGCTGCGCGGGATCGGCGTCCGGCGGGTCGCCAAGGACCGCGGGGTTCCCGAGGAACTTCTCACCGACGACATCGAAAAGCTGGTCTCTCGCGACGATGTCGACATCGTCGTCGAACTGATGGGCCCGGTCGAGCCCGCCCGCAAGGCCATCATGGCCGCCCTGGAGCGGGGCAAGTCGGTGGTCACCGCCAACAAGGCGCTGATGGCGCAGTCCACCGGTGAGTTGGCCCAGGCCGCCGAAAAGGCCCGCGTCGACCTCTATTTCGAGGCGGCCGTAGCCGGTGCCATCCCGGTCATCCGACCGCTGACCCAGTCCCTGGCCGGTGACTCGGTGGTGCGGGTGGCCGGAATCGTCAACGGCACCACCAATTACATCCTCTCGGCGATGAACGACACCGGCGCGTCGTATGAGAGTGCGCTGGCCGATGCCAGCGCGCTGGGCTACGCCGAAGCCGACCCGACCGCCGATGTGGAGGGTTACGACGCCGCAGCCAAGGCCGCGATCCTGGCGTCGATCGCCTTCCACACCCGGGTGACCGCCGACGACGTCTACCGCGAGGGCATCACCAAGGTCAGCGCCGAGGATTTCGCCTCGGCCAAGGCGCTCGGCTGCAATATCAAGCTGCTGGCGATCTGCGAACGGCTGGTCAGCGGCAAAGGCAAGCACCGCGTCTCGGCGCGGGTCTACCCGGCGCTCGTCCCGCTGGATCATCCGCTGGCCTCGGTCAACGGCGCCTTCAATGCCGTGGTCGTCGAGGCGGAGGCCGCCGGCCGGCTGATGTTCTACGGCCAGGGCGCCGGCGGCGCCCCGACCGCGTCGGCGGTGATGGGTGATCTGGTGATGGCCGCGCGCAACCGCGTTCAGGGCGGCCGCGGGCCGCGGGAATCCAAGTACGCCAAGTTGCCGATCGCCTCGATCGGCGCCATCCCGACGCGCTACTACGTGAACATGAACGTCAAGGATCAGCCCGGTGTGCTGTCGGCGGTGGCCGCCGAGTTCAGCAGGCACGAGGTCAGCATCGCCGAGGTCCGCCAGGAGGGCATGACCGATCCCGAGGGCGAGCCCTGTGGCGCGCGCATCGTCGTCGTCACCCACCGGGCCACCGACGCCGCCCTGTCGGACACCGTCAAGGCACTCGCCGAGCTCGACGTGGTGCAGGACATCAACAGCGTGCTTCGCATGGAAGGTTCCGATTCGTGAGCAACCCCGTTCACCGCCCCTGGCCCGGCCTGATCGCCGCCTACCGGGATCGGCTGCCGATCGAGGACCACTGGACCCCGATCACCCTGCTGGAGGGCGGAACTCCGCTCATCCACGCCAAGCGGCTGTCCGAGCAGACCGGCTGCACGGTGCATCTGAAGGTCGAGGGGCTCAACCCCACCGGCTCCTTCAAGGACCGCGGTATGACGATGGCGGTCACCGATGCGCTGGCCCGCGGACAGCAGGCGGTACTGTGCGCATCGACCGGTAACACCTCGGCCTCGGCGGCGGCCTACGCTGCTGTCGCCGGGATGACCTGTGCGGTGCTCATCCCGCAGGGCAAGATCGCGATGGGCAAGCTGGCCCAGGCGGTCATGCACGGCGCCAAGATCATTCAGGTCGAGGGCAACTTCGACGATTGTCTGGAACTGGCCCGCAAGCTCACCGCCGACTATCCGACGATCGGCCTGGTCAACTCGGTCAACCCGGTCCGCATCGAGGGGCAGAAGACGGCCGCCTTCGAGATCGTCGACGCGCTGGGCGCCGCACCTGATGTGCACTCGCTGCCGGTCGGCAATGCAGGCAACATCACCGCCTACTGGCGCGGCTACCGCGAATACCATCACGACGGAGTGTCTGATCGGTTGCCGCGCATGCTCGGAACGCAGGCGGCCGGTGCCGCGCCGCTGGTGTCCGGTGAGCCGGTCGCCAACCCCGAGACCATCGCGACGGCCATCCGTATCGGCTCGCCGGCGTCCTGGAACTCCGCGGTCGCCGCGCAGCAGGAGTCCGACGGTCGCTTCCTGGCCGCCACCGACGAGGAGATCCTGGCCGCCTATCGCCTGGTGGCTGCGGCCGAGGGTGTGTTCGTCGAGCCTGCGTCGGCGGCCAGCATCGCCGGTCTGCTCAAGTCGATCGAGGACGGCTGGGTCAAGCCCGGCTCGACCGTGGTGTGCACGGTGACCGGCAACGGGCTCAAGGATCCCGACACCGCGCTCAAGACCATGCCCGACGTCACCCCGATCCCGGTCGACGCCGCCGCCGTCGTCGCGGCGCTGGGCCTGGGCTGACAGGCGGCGATCTGACGTGTCCCACACCCTGCCCTCCGGACTGCGGGCCGGAGCCGTCGTCGCGGCGTCCAGTGCCAACCTGGGCCCGGGCTTCGACAGCCTGGGTCTCGCGCTGAGTCTGTATGACGAAATCGAAGTCGAGACAACCGATTGCGGGTTGGTCGTCGATGTCGAAGGGCAGGGTGCCGGACAGGTGCCGCTGGATGCCGACCACCTGGTGGTGCGGGCGATCCGGCGCGGTCTGGATGCTGCCGGTCTGCATGCTGGCGGGATGAAAGTGTTGTGCCGCAATGTCATTCCGCATTCGCGCGGGCTTGGATCATCCGCGGCGGCAGTGGTCGGTGGTCTCGCTGTCGCCAACGGCTTTGCCGCCCAATCGGGTTCACCGGAGTTGACCCGCGACCAACTGGTGCAACTGTCCTCGGAGTTCGAGGGTCATCCCGACAACGCCGCGGCCGCCGTCCTCGGTGGGGCAGTGGTGTCCTGGACCGTCGACGGAAGTGATCCCGCCCGCTACGACGCCGCCCAATTGCAGCTGCACCCGGATATCCGGCTGTTTCCGGCGGTGCCCGAAACCCGGTCCTCGACCGCGACGACCCGCGGTCTGCTGCCCGATGAGGTGAGCCACACCGACGCCCGGTTCAACGTGGCGCGGGCGGCGATGCTGGTGGTGGCACTCACCCAGCGACCGGACCTGCTGCTGGAGGCAACCGGTGACCGCCTGCACCAAAGCCAGCGCGGTCCGGCGATGCCCGCCTCCGCGGAATACCTGGCCGTGCTGCGGCGTTGTGGGGTGGCAGCGGTGTTATCCGGTGCCGGACCTGCGGTGATCGCCTTGACCGATGGTCGCGATCTACCGGCGGAAGCGCTGGACTACGGCGCCGCCAACGGGTTCACCGTGACCGAGATGTCCGCCGGCGACGGCGTTCGGTGGAGTTCGGGGACGTAAGGCGCGGGACAACACGCAAAGTGTCGCGTTTCTTGCAACCGCGCCTGATGCGGGTTATTCTCGCTTTTGTCCAGCAATCGCAGCATTTCTACCTGCGCCGACACTAGGACGACACCCAATCTTCTCGTGTTTCACTCGTGGACTCATGGTCTGCCGAACCTCGGCCGACCCTGACGATCGCCGTCGCGTATGTGGCGGTGGCGTCGCGAGAAACCACGCGCCCGGCCGCTTGGCTGAGCGCAGCTGACCTTCGGGGATCCCCTCGCGCAACGTCATATGCGGGGGAAAGAAAGGAAATCCGTGACTGATACGGACCTCATCTCGGCAGCCGACAGTGGCAGTGCGCCCTCGGAAGCCGTGAACTCGACCAATGCCGCGCCGAGCGCAGGCGCCAGCCGCAGCCGTTCCGGCTCGCTGACGTCGATGCTGCTCCCAGACCTGCGGGCACTGGCCAGCGAAGTAGGTGTCAAGGGCACCTCGGGCATGCGCAAGAGCGATCTGATCGCCGCCATCAAGGAGCAGCGCGGCGAGTCTGCCGGCGCCAAGGCCGCACCCGCCGAGAAGGCGGAGAAGGCACCCAAGGCCGCTCCGGTGGAGCAGCCGACGCTCGATTCGGCCCCTGAGCAGCCCGCCGCGGCAGACGCCGGCCAGGACAGCGACGCCCCGCAGCAGAGCCCGCAGCGCCGTGAACGCCGCAGCGCCGGTCGCCAGTCCGGTGCACCGGGCAACCGCCAGGACGGTGATTCCGGCGAAGCCAAGGACACCACGGACAAGGGCGGCGAGACCGACAACGCCAAGTCCGGTGGCAACCAGCAGGGCAACCGCAACGAGAACGCGAACCGCAGCGAGAACGCGAACCGCGACAACGCGAATCGGAACGACAACTCGGGCCGCAACGAGAACTCGAACCGCAACGACCGTAATGACAGCGGCGGCAACAACCAGAACGCCAACAGTCAAAACGCCAACAATCAGAACGCCAACAATCAAAACGCCAACAATCAGAACAATGCCGACGATGACGACGGCCGCGGTGGCCGTCGCGGTCGGCGGTTCCGGGACCGCAGGCGGCGCGGCGAGCGCTCCGGTGGCGGCGAGGGCGGCGGCCAGGGCGGTGGCGGCGGCGAGCGCGATACCGAATTGCGCGAGGACGATGTCGTGCAGCCCGTGGCGGGCATCCTCGATGTGCTCGACAACTATGCGTTCGTCCGGACCTCGGGTTACCTGGCCGGCCCCAATGACGTGTACGTCTCCATGAACATGGTCCGCAAGAACGGCCTGCGCCGCGGTGACGCCGTCACCGGTGCGGTGCGCGTCGCCCGCGAGGGTGAGAGCAGCGGCGGTGGCAACAACCCGCGGCAGAAGTTCAACCCGCTGGTCCGGCTGGACACCGTCAACGGTGGACCGGTGGAGAATGCGAAGAACCGGCCCGATTTCACCAAGCTGACGCCGCTCTACCCCAATCAGCGGCTGCGCCTGGAGACCACTCCGGATCGTCTCACCACCCGCGTGATCGACCTGATCATGCCGATCGGCAAGGGGCAGCGCGCCCTGATCGTGTCGCCGCCCAAGGCCGGTAAGACCACGATCATGCAGGACATCGCCAACGCGATCACCACCAACAACCCGGAATGTCACCTCATGGTCGTGCTCGTCGACGAGCGCCCCGAAGAGGTCACCGATATGACGCGCTCGGTCAAGGGTGAGGTCATCGCCTCCACCTTCGACCGGCCGCCGTCAGATCACACCCAGGCCGCCGAGCTGGCCATCGAGCGGGCCAAGCGCCTGGTCGAGCAGGGTAAGGACGTCGTCGTCCTGCTGGACTCGATCACCCGTCTGGGGCGTGCGTACAACAACGCCTCGCCCGCCTCGGGACGCATCCTCTCCGGTGGTGTCGATTCGACCGCGCTCTATCCGCCCAAGCGGTTCCTGGGCGCGGCCCGCAACATCGAGCACGGTGGTTCGTTGACGATCATCGCCACCGCGATGGTCGAGACCGGCTCCACCGGTGACACCGTGATCTTCGAGGAGTTCAAGGGCACCGGTAACGCCGAGCTCAAGCTCGATCGCAAGATCGCCGAGCGCCGGGTGTTCCCTGCCGTCGACGTCAACCCGTCGGGCACCCGCAAGGACGAGCTGCTGCTCGGCGCCGACGAATTCGCCGTCGTGCACAAGCTGCGCCGCGTGCTGTCCGGGCTGGACAGCCACCAGGCCATCGACCTGCTGATGAGCCAGCTGCGCAAGACCAAGACCAACTACGAGTTCCTGGTCCAGGTGTCCAAGACCACCCCGGGCGGCATGGACAACGACTGATCGGCCCCAACGATTTCGGCGCGGAAACGCTCGCTCAGCGAGCGTGACCGCGCCGAAGTCGTTTCTCAGACGTTCGGATCGGCCTTCAGCGCCGGAATGACGTACCGGCGGACGTGCACGAGCAGCTGGGCGGCGTCCTTCGGGTCCAAGGTGTCACCGGGAACGGTCGCCATCGAAATCACCACGCGCGCAACCCATTCCGAGGCTTCATCGATCACCACGTCAGGATGGATTTCACCGGCATCGCGGGCGGCCACCAGATAGCGCGACCAGAAGCCCGCCAGATCCGGCACCAGTCCCTGCACACCGGCCCCCGCACACGCCGCGAACTCCTCCGGTTCGGCGATCCGTAGCTTCATCAGCAGCGCGCCCGGATCGTCATAGGCGGTGCGGCCGTGCCGGATCCCCGCCACGATCTGTCGGTCCAGGCCCGTCACCGACGCGAGCACGGCGTGCGCCTGCGACCAGTACACCTCGTTGAGGCGCACGATCGCCGCGCCGAGCAACGTCACCTTGTCCGGGAAATGCCGGTACAGCCAGCCGCGGGACACCCCGGCGGTCTCGGCGACCTCCGAGACCGTGGTGGCCCGGATGCCCTTGGCGCGCAGACAGACCTCCGCCGCGTCGATCAGGCGGTCGCGAACGGTGGCCGTGGCGGTCGGCAAGGGTGGTCTCCTCGGATTCGGTTCCTCGAGCACGTGTTGTGCTGCATTCTGCCAACAAGCGCGTCGGTGCCGCGGGGGAGTCGACGATGGTAGACAGTTGAGGAAATCTGTTCACCGACGAGAGGTGTCTGCGCATGGCGGAGACGTTGCAGCAGCTGTTGCGCAGCAGGGCCGACGATGACGGCACCGCCGTCAAGCACGCGGACGCCACCATCAGCTGGCGCACGCACATCGAGGATGCCGCCCGCCAGGCTGCCGCCGTCATCGCCGCCGCCGACCCGAAGCGCGCGCTGCACGTCGCCGCGCTGCTGGGCAACGCCCCGCCCATGCTCACCGCGCTGGCCGCGGCCGGCCTGGGCGGATACGTCCTGTGCGGTCTCAACACCACCCGCCGCGGTGCGGCGTTGGCCCGCGATATCGCCAAGGTCGACACCCAGATCCTGCTGACCGACGCCGACCACCGCGGGCTGCTCGACGGTGTCGACCTGCCCGGGGTCACCGTGTACGACGTCACCGACGAACAGTGGGCCAAACGACTGGCCGCCGCTCCCGCCCTGCGCCCACATCGCGAGGTCGCCGGAGACGACACCTTCATGATGATCTTCACCTCGGGTACCAGCGGTGAGCCCAAGGCCGTCGAGGTACCGCACTCGACCGTGTTGTTCGCCGGCGGCGCGCTGGTCCAACGCTACGGACTCGGCCCTGCCGACACCTGCTACCTGGCGATGCCGCTGTTCCACTCCAACGCCGTCTACGCGGGCTGGAGCGTGGCCGTCGGCGCCGGGGCCGCGATGGCACCCGCGACGTTCTCGGCATCGGCGTTCCTGCGTGACATCCGGCGCTACGGCGCCACCTACATGAACTACGTCGGAAAGCCGCTGGCCTACATCCTGGCCACCCCCGAGCAACCCGACGACGCGGACAACCCGCTGCGCATCGCCTTCGGCAACGAGGCCGCCGACCGTGATATCGAGGCGTTCGGGCGACGTTTCGGATGCACGGTGTGGGACGGTTTCGGGTCGACCGAGACCGCCATCATCATCACCCGCCCCGAGGACACCCCACCGGGATCGATCGGGCAGGGCTTTCCCGGTGTGGCGATCTACGACGCGGAGACCATGCAGGAATGCCCGGTCGCGCAGTTCGACGCCGCCGGCTTGCTGGTCAACGCCGACGCCGCCACCGGCGAACTGGTCAACACGACCGGCAGCGGACTGTTCCGCGGCTACTACAACGACCGGGCCGCGACCGACGAACGCCTGCGGGGCGGCATCTACTGGTCGGGGGATCTGGCCTACCGGGACGCCGAGGGCTGGATCTACCTGGCCGGGCGAACCGCCGACTGGATGCGGGTGGACGGGGAGAACCTGACCACCGCGCCGATCGAGCGGATCCTGCTGCGGCTGCCGCAGGCCAACCGCGTCGCGGTGTACCCGGTGCCCGACGAGTATGTCGGCGATCAGGTGATGGCCGCCATCGTCCTGCAGGATGGCGCCGAGCTCACCCCCGACGACTTCGCCGAGTTCCTTGCCGCGCAGTCCGACCTGGCCACCAAGGCCCGCCCGCGCTATGTCTGGATCGCCGAGGACCTGCCCAGCACCGCGACCAACAAGATCCTCAAACGCGAGCTGGTGGCCCTCGGAGTCGAGCCGGCGGGCCGATTGATCTGGCGTCGCGAGGGTGCCACCTATGTGCCGATCGGCCGGGAATAGTTGCCGCTGGTCACGCGTTTTCGCAACTGGCGGTTGACCTGGCATAATGGACCGTCGACCCTCGGTTCCGGTTCACGCTCGAAGACTCCCAGGTCTGGGCTCGGGCGACCCGGCGGCCAACGATTGAAGAGGAAAACCATGAAATCGGGTATCCATCCCAACTATGCCGAGACCACTGTGGTCTGCGGTTGCGGTAACAGCTTCACCACCCGCAGCACCAAGGACAGCGGCCACATCGTGGTCGAGGTCTGCTCGCAGTGCCACCCGTTCTACACCGGCAAGCAGAAGATCCTCGACAGCGGCGGCCGCGTCGCCCGCTTCGAGAAGCGCTACGGCAAGCGCAACACGAAGGCCGCAGCCGAAAACTAGTTGTCCGATCGGCGCCCGTTCCTGTCCACGTGTCAGGCCGGGCGCCGATCTGCGTTTGCAGGGAGGTTTGCCGGTGACTGACACCGCGCCCATGATCGAGGCGTTGCTCGCCGAGCACGCCGACCTCGAGCGCCAACTCGCCGACCCTGCGCTGCACGCAGACGCCGGTGCCGCCCGCAAGGTTGGGCGCCGTTTCGCCCAGATCTCGCCGATCGTGTCGACCTATCGCAAGCTGGAGGCCGCCCGCGGCGACCTGGAGGCCGCCCGCGAGCTGGCCGGCGAGGACGAGACGTTCGCGGCCGAGGTGCCCGAACTGGAAAAGACCGTCGCCGACCTGGACGCCAAGCTGACCGATCTGCTGGCCCCGCGCGACCCGCACGACGCCGACGATGTCGTGCTCGAGGTGAAATCCGGTGAGGGCGGCGAGGAATCCGCGCTGTTCGCCGCCGACCTGGCCCGGATGTACATCCGCTACGCCGAACGCCACGGCTGGACGGTCACCGTGCTCGACGAGACCTGGTCGGACCTCGGCGGCTACAAGGACGCCACCATCACCATCGCCAGCAAGGGCGACTCGGCCGACGGTGTCTGGTCGCGGATGAAGTTCGAGGGCGGCGTGCACCGCGTGCAGCGGGTGCCCGTCACCGAATCGCAGGGCCGGGTGCACACCTCGGCCGCCGGCGTGCTCGTCTACCCCGAGCCCGAAGACGTCGAGGCCGTCCAGATCGACGAATCCGATCTGCGCATCGACGTCTACCGCAGCTCCGGTAAGGGCGGCCAGGGCGTCAACACCACCGACTCGGCGGTGCGCATCACCCACCTGCCCACCGGGATCGTGGTCACCTGCCAGAACGAGCGCAGCCAGCTGCAGAACAAGGCCCGCGCCATGGTCGTGCTGGCCGCGCGGCTGCAAGCGCTGGCCGAAGAGCAGGCCTCGGCGGACGCCTCGGCCGACCGGGCCAGCCAGATCCGCACCGTCGACCGTAGCGAGCGGATCCGCACCTACAACTTCCCCGAGAACCGCATCGCCGACCACCGCATCAACTTCAAGTCCCACAACCTCGACCAGGTGCTCGACGGTGACATGGATGCGCTGCTCGACGCCCTGGCCGCCGCCGACAAGCAGGCCCGACTGCAACAGGCGTGAACGGATGAGCGGACTGCGACGGGAGATCTCCGACGGCGCCGCCATCCTGGCCGCCGCCGGGATCGACTCGGCGCGCGCCGATGCCGAACAGCTGGCCGCCCACATAGCCGGTGTGGACCGTGGGCTGCTCGCGTTCGTCGAGCCCGAACCCGACTTCGGACAGCGGTACCGGGCCCTTGTCGACCAGCGGGCGCGGCGCGTCCCGCTGCAACACCTGATCGGCACCGCGGCGTTCGGCCCGGTGACGCTGACGGTGGGTCCGGGGGTGTTCATCCCGCGGCCCGAGACCGAGGCCCTGCTGGAATGGGCGCACACCGTGCCGGTGTCCGCCGGGGGTGTGATCGTCGATCTCTGCACCGGGTCGGCGGCATTGGCGTTGGCGTTGGCCGCGCACCGTCCCGATGCCCGCCTCATCGCGGTGGAGCGCTCGACGGAGGCGCTGCGCTATGCCCGGATGAACACCGAAGGATCCGGGGTGGAGCTGGTACATGCCGACGTGCGGCAGCCCGGTCTGCTCGCCGAACTCGACGGAACCGTCGAGCTGATCGTCGCCAACCCGCCCTACATTCCCGACGGTGCCGTCCTGGAACCCGAAGTCGCCGAACATGATCCGCACCAAGCGCTGTTCGGTGGACCCGACGGGATGGATGTCATCGTGCCGATCGTCGGACTGGCCGCGCGGCTGCTGCGTCCCGGCGGAGGGATCGGCGTCGAGCACGACGACACCACATCGGCGGCCACCGCCGACGTTTTCGCCGGACACGGGGCGTTCGACGGCATCACGGCGCGCCGCGACCTGACCGGCCGTCCGCGTTTCGTGACCGCGGTGAGAAGCTGAACATCATGAGCGCAACCTTCGACTGCTCCGATCCCGACCAGCGGGCCAGTGGTCTGGCCTCGGCGATCAGCGCGGCCAAAGGCGGCCGGCTGGTCGTGATGCCCACCGACACGGTCTACGGGATCGGTGCGGATGCCTTCGACAACGCCGCGGTGGGCGCCCTGCTGGCGGCCAAGAACCGGGGTCGCGATATGCCGGTCGGCGTGCTGGTCGGGTCCTGGCACACCATCGACGGTCTGGTCTACGCCGTGCCCCCCGCCGCGCGCGAGCTGATCCAGGCCTTCTGGCCAGGGGCCCTGAGCCTCGTCGTCCGGCACGCTCCGTCACTGCAATGGGATCTCGGCGACGCCAACGGCACCGTGATGCTGCGCATGCCGCTGCATCCGGTGGCCATCGATCTGCTGCGCGAGGTCGGACCGATGGCGGTGTCGAGCGCCAACGTCTCGGGTTTCCCGGCCGCGCTCACCGCCACCGATGCCAAGGCACAACTGGCCGACCGGGTCGAGGTCTACCTGGATGCCGGGCCGTCCCCGCAGGGTGCCGCGTCGACCATCGTCGACGTGTCCGGGCCGGAGCCACGGGTGTTGCGCGAGGGCCCGGTCCCGGTCGCCGACATCGCCCGCGTGCTCGGTATCGACGCCGCCGCCCTCGCACCCGAGGACGCCGATGGTTCTGCTGGCTGACCGACTGCTGGCCGACGGACTGCTGGCGCTATCGGACCGCGGCGCCGGCGTACCCCTGCGCGAGCTCGCGCTGGTGGGGCTGACCGCGGCGATCATCACCTATTTCGCGACCGGATGGGCGCGGGTGCTGGCCACCCGGATCGGTGCGGTCGCCTACCCGCGCACGCGCGATGTCCACGTCCAGCCGACCCCGCGGATGGGTGGGCTCGCCATGTACATCGGGGTGGTGGCAGCGGTGTTGCTGGCCTCCCAACTGCCTGCGCTGAACCGGGGCTTCGTGTACTCCACCGGCATGCCTGCCGTCGTCGTCGCGGGCGGGCTCATCATGGTCGTCGGCCTGATCGACGACCGGTGGGGCCTCGATGCGCTGACCAAGTTCGCCGGTCAGATCACCGCGGCCAGTGTGCTGGTCACGATGGGCGTGGCCTGGAGCGTTCTCTACATCCCGTTCGGCGGTGTCGGCACGATCGTGCTCGACCAGGTCACCTCGATCCTGCTGACGCTGGCGTTGACGGTCTCGATCGTCAACGCGATGAACTTCGTCGACGGCCTGGACGGGTTGGCTGCCGGTCTCGGGCTGATCACCGCGCTGGCGATCTGCATCTTCTCGGTGGGGCTGCTGCGCGACCACGGCGGTGACGTGTTGTTCTACCCGCCGGCGATGATCTCGGTGGTGCTCGCCGGTGCCTGCCTGGGTTTCCTGCCGCACAACTTCCATCGCGCCAAGATCTTCATGGGCGACTCGGGCTCGATGCTCATCGGGCTCATGCTGGCCGCCGCGTCGACGACAGCAGCAGGCCCGATATCGCAGAACGCCTACGGCGCGCGCGACGTCTTCGCGTTGCTCTCGCCGTTCCTGCTCGTGGTCGCGGTGATGTTCGTGCCCGCGCTGGACATGTTGCTGGCCATCGTGCGCCGCACCCGGGCGGGCAAGAGCCCGTTCAGCCCGGACAAGATGCATCTGCATCACCGGCTGCTACAGATCGGCCACTCGCATCGACGGGTGGTGTTGCTGATCTACATGTGGGTGGGCATCGTCGCCCTCGGCGCCGCCAGCACGATCTTCTTCGACCCGCGATACACCGGGGCGGTGATGCTGGCCGCGATCGTCGTCGCCGGGGTCGTCACCGTCATTCCGCTGCTCCGGGGCCGCAACGGTCCCATCGAGGAGCCGTGAACGCAGGTGTACGACGAAAAGTAGTAGGCCTGTATTTGTGCCTCCTACCTTGTGGTACCGTTCGCCTCATAACCCGAAAAACCTCGCGGGTTGCCGGCCCGGCCCATCGGTCGAACAGACCGATCGGTGCCGATACACGACCGACAAAGGGAGCTTCCCCTTGGGTGAGTTCAGCGAGCCTGCTGCCCTCCGATATTCTCGGCGGGCACGCACAGGGATTTTGCAGTTTTCAGTGTTTTTGACGGACCAGACGACCACGCCCCTCGACGCCGCGGGATTGAGGTGAACCAGGTGACGACACCAGCGCATGATGCGCCCTTGGTGTTCCCCTCAGTCGCTTTCCGTCCGGTGCGTCTGCTGGTGGTATGCGTCGCCCTCACCGCATTGGCCGTCGCCGCGGCAGGCTTCGTCGGTCACATCTTCTTCGGTGTCTTCTTCGGTATCGGGCTCGGTCTCGGTTTGCTCAACGCACTCATGGTGCGCCGGGCCGTCGAGTCGATCACGATGGAAGACCATCCGCTGAAGAAGAAGATGGCCGTAAACTCCGCCACGCGTCTATTGGTCATCACCGCGGTCGGGCTGGCAATCGCAATCTTTTTCAAGGGTCACGGCGGCATCGCCGTGCTGTTCGGGCTGGCGATCTTCCAGGCGTTGCTGGTGATGAGCACCAGCATCCCGGTACTGCGGAAGATCCGCGCCAACGGTTTGGACGTCGAAGACGTCCCTGCATCGGATTCGAAGGGCTGAGCGCACGGGCATGACTGAAACCATTCTCGCCGCCGAAGAGGGTGGCGCCGCCATCCACGTCGGACACCACGTCATGGTGTTCGAACTCTTCGGCATGACCTTCAACGGCGACACCATCATGGCGACCGCCATCACGGCGCTGATCATCATCGGGCTGGCGTTCTATCTGCGCTCCAAGGTCACCTCGACCGGTGTCCCCGGTGGCGTGCAGCTGTTCTGGGAGGCACTGACCATCCAGATGCGCCAGCAGATCGAGAGCTCGATCGGCATGAAGATCGCGCCGTTCGTCCTGCCGCTGGCCGTGACGTTGTTCGCGTTCATCCTCATCTCGAACTGGCTGGCGGTCTTCCCGTGGCAGTACGGCGGGTCCGACGGTGCCGCGGGCGAGATCTACAAGCCGCCCGCCTCGGATATCAACTTCGTGCTGGCATTGGCTCTGTTCGTGTTCCTGGCCTACCACGCGGCCGGTATCTGGCGTCGCGGCATCGTCGGTCACCCGGTGGCCGTCGTGAAGGGCCACGTGGCCTTCCTGGCGCCGATCAACATCGTCGAAGAGATCGCCAAGCCGATCTCGCTGGCCCTCCGTCTTTTCGGCAACATCTTCGCCGGCGGCATCCTGGTCGGCCTGATCGCGATGTTCCCCTGGTACATCCAGTGGGCGCCCAACGCCATCTGGAAGACCTTCGACCTGTTCGTCGGCCTCATCCAGGCGTTCATCTTCAGCCTGCTGACCATTCTGTACTTCAGCCAGGCGATGGAAGTTCACGACGATCACGACTCCAAAGAGCACGCGCACTAACACGACCCGCACGACCCGAATGAAGCAGTCCTGGTGGCACCGCCGCCAGTTACAAGGAGGAAGAAAGTAATGGAACTCGATCCCAACGCCATCATCACTGCTGGCGCTCTGATCGGTGGCGGTCTGATCATGGGTGGCGGTGCCATCGGCGCCGGTATCGGTGACGGTATCGCCGGTAACGCGCTGATCTCGGGCATCGCCCGCCAGCCCGAGGCCCAGGGCCGGCTGTTCACGCCGTTCTTCATCACCGTCGGTCTGGTCGAGGCCGCGTACTTCATCAACCTGGCCTTCATGGCGCTGTTCGTCTTCGCCACGCCCGGCCTCCAGGGTTAAGAACCTGCCACATGGGTGAAGTCACCACGACCATTCTCGCGGCCGAAGAGGGCGGGGGGACCAGTAACTTCCTGCTCCCCAACGGCACCTTCTTCGCAGTGCTGCTCATCTTCCTGATCACGCTCGGCGTGATCTGGAAGTGGGTGGTGCCGCCGATCAGCAAGGTGTTGGCCGAGCGCGAGGCCATGCTGGCCAAGACCGCGGCCGACAGTCGCAAATCCGCCGAACAGGTGGCTGCTGCGCAGGCCGACTACCAGGAGGCGATGGCCGGCGCACGCGCCGAGGCATCGGCTCTGCGTGACGAGGCGCGCAACGAGGGCCGCCAGGTCGTCGACGCCAAGCGCGCCGAGGCCAGCGGAGAGGTCGCCGAGACGGTACGCCAGGCCAATGAGCAACTGTCCCAACAGGGCACCGCTGCTCAAGCCGAGTTGTCCTCGTCAGTGGATGGCCTTTCGGCCACCCTGGCCAGCCGCATCCTCGGCGTCGACGTGAATTCGGGACGGAAATAGGTAGATGTCGATATTCATCGGACAGCTGATCGGCTTTGCCGTCATCGTGTTCATCCTCAGCAAATGGGTGGTTCCCCTGATCAAGGGGCTGATGGTCAAGCAGCAGGAGGCCATCCGCGTCGCCCTTGCCGAAAGTGCCGAAGCGGCAAAGAAGCTCGCTGATGCCGATGCGATGCACGCCAAGGCGCTCGCCGACGCCGCCGCTGAGTCCAGCCACGTCACCGACGAGGCACGCCACGACTCCGAGCGGATCAAGGCGCAGCTGGCCGAACAGGCCGTCCAGGATGCCGAGCGCATCAAGGCCCAGGGCGGCCAGCAGGTGCACTTGCTGCGCCAGCAGGTCGTCCGCGAGCTGCGGATGGGCCTCGGTGAGGAAGCCGTGACCAAGGCAGCCGAACTGGTTCGCGCCCATGTCGCCGACCCGGCCGCGCAGGCAGCCACGGTCGACCGCTTCCTCGACGATCTCGATCAGATGGCTCCCTCGGAAGCCAACTTCGAGACCGGCGTGACGGTGGGTCTGCGGGCCGCCAGCCGTGCGGCCCTGGCCGAGCTGGTCTCCGAATTCGATTCGGTGGCAAGCGGTCTGGATGCCAACGGTCTGACAACACTGGCCGATGATCTGACCGCGGTCGCCAAGTTGCTGCTCGGCGAGTCGACGTTGAAGAAGCATCTGGCCGAACCGACCGACAACCCGACGGCCAAGCTGGCACTCGCCGACAGGCTGTTGGCCGGCAAGATCGGCGACCCGGCTCTCAAGCTCGTCCGCACCGCAGTCGCACAGCGCTGGTCCACCGAGGCCAACCTGATCGACGGTATCGAGCACACCGCTCGGCTGGCCCTGCTCCAGCGCGCCGGCGTCACCGGTGAGGTCGACGAGGTCGAAGATCACCTGTTCCGCTTCGGTCGCGTTCTGGACACCGAGCCGCGCTTGAGCGCGCTGCTCAGCGACTACACGGCTCCTGCCGACGGTCGAGTCGCGCTGTTGGACAAGGTCGTCGGAGACGCGACCAACTCCACTGCGGCTGCGCTGCTGGCGCAGACGGTCACCCTGCTGCGTGGTGAGCGTGCCGACGAGGCCGTCATCGACCTCGCCGAGCTGGCAGTCGCCCGTCGCGGTGAGATCGTCGCGCATGTCAGTGCCGCGGCGGACCTGACCGATGCCCAGCAAGAACGGCTCACGTCCGTGCTGACCCGCATCTACGGACATCCGGTGTCCGTGCAACTGCATGTCGATCCGGAACTGCTCGGTGGTCTCTCGATCACCGTCGGTGACGAGGTGATCGACGGTTCCATCGCGTCCCGCTTGGCTGCAGCGCAGACCCAGCTGCCGGACTGATCCAGAAGACTTATCACCCAGATCAAAGGTAGGAAGACGAAAAACCATGGCAGAGTTGACAATCTCCGCTTCTGATATCGAAGGTGCCATCGAGGGCTACGTATCCTCGTTTTCCGCCGACACCGAGCGGGAAGAGGTCGGCACCGTCGTCGATGCCGGTGACGGCATCGCCCACGTCGAGGGCCTGCCCTCGGTCATGACCCAGGAACTGCTCGAGTTCGAGGGCGGCGTGCTGGGCGTGGCGCTCAACCTCGACGAGCACAGCGTCGGCGCCGTGATCCTGGGCGAGTTCAACAAGATCCAAGAGGGCCAGCAGGTCAAGCGGACCGGCGAGGTCCTCTCGGTCCCGGTCGGCGACGCCTTCCTCGGCCGCGTGGTCAACCCGCTCGGACAGCCGATCGACGGCCAGGGCGATATCGCCTCGGACACCCGTCGCGAACTGGAACTGCAGGCCCCTTCGGTGGTTCAGCGCCAGGGCGTCGGCGAGCCGCTGCAGACCGGTATCAAGGCCATCGACGCCATGACCCCGATCGGCCGCGGCCAGCGTCAGCTGATCATCGGCGACCGCAAGACCGGCAAGACCGCGGTCTGCGTCGACACGATCCTGAACCAGCGTCAGGCGTGGGAGACCGGTGACCCGAACCAGCAGGTGCGTTGCGTGTACGTCGCGATCGGCCAGAAGGGCACCACGATCGCTTCGGTCAAGCGTGCGCTGGAAGAGGGCGGCGCGATGGAGTACACCACCATCGTCGCGGCCCCGGCCTCCGACCCCGCCGGCTTCAAGTGGCTGGCGCCCTACACCGGTTCGGCCATCGGTCAGCACTGGATGTACGACGGCAAGCACGTCCTGATCGTGTTCGACGATCTGTCCAAGCAGGCCGACGCCTACCGCGCCATCTCGCTGCTGCTGCGTCGCCCGCCGGGCCGCGAGGCATTCCCCGGTGACGTGTTCTACCTGCACTCTCGCCTGCTGGAGCGTTGCGCCAAGCTGTCCGATGAGCTCGGTGGTGGTTCGATGACCGGGCTGCCGATCATCGAGACCAAGGCCAACGACATCTCGGCGTTCATCCCGACCAACGTCATCTCGATCACCGACGGTCAGTGCTTCCTGGAGTCCGACCTGTTCAACCAGGGCGTGCGACCGGCCGTCAACGTCGGTGTGTCGGTCTCCCGCGTCGGTGGCGCCGCGCAGATCAAGGCGATGAAAGAGGTTGCGGGGTCGCTGCGTCTGGACCTGTCGCAGTACCGCGAGCTGGAGGCCTTCGCGGCCTTCGCCTCCGATCTGGATGCGGCCTCCAAGGCGCAGCTGGACCGCGGTGTGCGCCTGGTCGAGCTGCTCAAGCAGCCCCAGTACAGCCCGCTGGCCGTTGAAGACCAGGTTGTCGCCATCTTCCTCGGTACTCAGGGCCACCTCGATTCGGTTCCCGCCGAGGACGTTTCGCGCTTCGTCGACGAGCTGCTCGAGCACGTGAAGGCCAGCCACTCCGACATCCTCGACGGCATTCGGGAGACCAAGAAGCTCTCCGAGGAGGCCGAGCAGAAGCTGGTCAGCGTCATCAACGACTTCAAGAAGGGCTTCTCGGCGACCGACGGTAGCTCCGTCGTCGTCAACGAGGCCGACTCCGAAGCTCTGGATCCCGAGGACCTGGAGAAGGAATCGGTCAAGGTCCGTAAGCCTGCTCCCAAGAAGGCCTAGGTAACCAATGGCAGCCACACTGCGCGAGCTACGCGGACGTATCAAATCCGCTTCGTCGATCAAGAAGATCACGAAGGCCCAGGAACTGATCGCCACGTCGCGGATCGCCAAGGCGCAGGCCCGGGTCGACGCGGCCCGGCCCTACAGCACCGAGATCACCAACATGCTCACCGAGCTGGCCAGTGCCAGCGCGCTGGACCACCCGCTGCTCGTGCCGCGGGACAACCCGAAGCGGGCCGCCGTGCTGGTGGTGTCCTCGGATCGCGGTCTGTGCGGTGGGTACAACGCCAACGTGCTGCGTCGCGCCGAGGAACTGTTCTCGCTGCTGCGTGACGAGGGCAAGGATCCGGTGCTCTACGTCATCGGGCGGAAGGCGCTGGGCTACTACAACTTCCGCCAGCGCAATGTCGCCGAGTCGTGGACCGGCTTCTCCGAGCGTCCGACCTATGAGCACGCGAAGGAGATCGCCGACACCCTGGTGACGGCGTTCATGTCGGGCGCCGACGATGACGATGAAGGCGCCGGCGCTGACGGTGTTCTCGGCGTCGACGAGATCCACATCGTGTCGACCGAGTTCCGCTCGATGCTGTCGCAGACCGCGGTGGCATTGCGGGTCGCCCCGATGGTCGTCGAGTACGTGGGGGACGAGGAGCCCGAGGACGGCCCGCGCACGCTGTTCTCCTTCGAACCGAACGCCGAGACGCTATTTGACGCGCTACTCCCTCGTTATATAGCCACCCGCGTGTACGCCGCACTGCTGGAGGCGGCTGCCTCGGAGTCGGCCTCGCGCCGGCGCGCCATGAAGTCGGCCACCGACAACGCCGACGATCTGATCAAGGCACTCACGTTGGCGGCCAACCGCGAGCGTCAGGCGCAGATCACCCAGGAAATCAGCGAGATCGTCGGTGGCGCCAACGCGCTGGCCGACGCCAAATAGGCCGACGTAAGAGCGAAAGCGAAGAAGAGATATGACTGCCGTAGAGACCAAGACCACGACGGGTCGCGTTGTCCGCATCACGGGCCCCGTGGTCGACGTCGAGTTCCCGCGTGGCGCCGTGCCCGAACTGCTCAACGCCCTGCACGCCGAGATCACCTTCGGCGCGCTGGCCAAGACCCTGACCCTCGAGGTCGCCCAGCACCTCGGCGAGAGCCTGGTCCGCTGCATCTCCATGCAGCCCACCGACGGCCTGGTCCGTGGCCAGGAGGTCACCGACACCGGTGCGTCGATCTCGGTGCCCGTCGGCGACGGCGTCAAGGGCCATGTGTTCAACGCCCTCGGTGACTGCCTCGACGAGCCGGGCTACGGCAAGGACTTCGAGCACTGGTCCATCCACCGCAAGCCGCCGGCCTTCGCCGACCTGGAGCCCCGCACCGAGATGCTGGAGACCGGGCTGAAGGTCGTCGACCTGCTCACCCCGTACGTGCGAGGTGGAAAGATCGCCCTGTTCGGTGGCGCCGGCGTCGGCAAGACCGTGTTGATCCAGGAGATGATCAACCGCATCGCCCGCAACTTCGGTGGCACCTCGGTGTTCGCCGGCGTGGGGGAGCGCACCCGTGAGGGTAACGACCTCTGGGTCGAGCTCGCGGACGCCAACGTGCTCAAGGACACCGCCTTGGTGTTCGGCCAGATGGACGAGCCGCCGGGCACCCGTATGCGCGTCGCCCTGTCCGCGCTGACCATGGCGGAGTTCTTCCGCGATGAGCAGGGCCAGGACGTGCTGTTGTTCATCGACAACATCTTCCGGTTCACCCAGGCCGGTTCCGAGGTCTCGACCCTGCTGGGTCGTATGCCTTCGGCCGTGGGTTACCAGCCGACGCTGGCCGACGAGATGGGTGAGCTCCAGGAGCGCATCACCTCGACCCGTGGTCGCTCGATCACCTCGATGCAGGCCGTGTACGTGCCCGCCGACGACTACACCGACCCGGCGCCGGCCACCACGTTCGCCCACCTCGATGCGACCACCGAGCTCTCGCGTGCGGTGTTCTCCAAGGGCATCTTCCCCGCGGTGGATCCGCTGGCCTCGTCTTCGACGATCCTGCACCCCAGCGTGGTCGGCGACGAGCACTACCGCGTCGCCCAGGAAGTCATCCGGATCCTGCAGCGCTACAAGGATCTCCAGGACATCATCGCCATCCTCGGTATCGACGAGCTGTCCGAAGAGGACAAGGTGCTGGTGTACCGCGCCCGTAAGATCGAGCGCTTCCTGAGCCAGAACATGATGGCGGCCGAGCAGTTCACCGGTCAGCCCGGTTCGACCGTTCCGCTCAAGGAGACCATCGAGGCCTTCGACAAGCTGGCCAAGGGCGAGTTCGACCACCTGCCCGAGCAGGCGTTCTTCCTCATCGGTGGTCTAGACGACCTGGCGAAGAAGGCAGAAACCCTCGGCGCCAAGCTGTGATGCAGGTACGGCTGATCCGAAAGGTGGTGTCCAATGGCTGAACTTGACGTCGAGATCGTCGCCGTCGAGCGCAAGCTGTGGTCCGGCAAGGCGACGTTCGTCTTCACCCGCACCACCGCGGGCGAGATCGGCATCCTGCCGCGGCACATTCCGCTGGTGGCGCAGCTCGTCGACGACGCGATGGTGCGCGTCGAGCGTGAGGGCGAGGATGACCTGCGGATCGCGGTCGACGGCGGATTCCTGTCGGTGACCGAGGGCGGGGTCAGCCTGCTTGTGGAGAACGCGCAGTTCGAGTCGGAGATCGACGCCGACGCCGCCAAGCGGGATTCCGAGTCCGACGACGAAGCCACCGCGGCGTGGGGCCGTGCCCGGCTACGCGCTGTCGGCCAGATCGACTAGTAGGCAACGCCGATGAGCGCGTCCATGTTGTTCATGGTCGCGCTCGTCGGCGTTTTGCTGCTTGCCGTCGCCGCGCTGGGATATCGGCTGTGGAAGCTGCGGCAAGTCGGCGGCACCGCCGCGATCCTTCGGGACTTCCCGGCCGATGGCGGCCACGGTTGGCGCCACGGGGTGCTGCGCTACCGGGAGGCCGAGGCCGAGTTCTATCAACTCTCCAGTGCCCGCTGGTGGCCGGACCGGCGGCTGAGCCGGCTGGGCCTGGAAGTGGTCTCCCGCCGAGCCCCGCGTGGCGACGAGTTCGACATCATGAGCGACGAGATCGCGGTGCTGCAACTGCGTGACAGCGACCGCAGTTTCGAGATCGCGCTGGATCGCGGAGCGTTGACGGCGTTCACCTCGTGGCTGGAGTCACGACCGTCGCCACGCGCGCGGCGCCGGAACTGAGCCGAGCCCGCCGTCACGCCCGGGTGCGTTGACCGCCCGGCTGCCACTTGACGTCGCCGGCCGGATTGGCCACCCGCGACAGGATGAACAGCAGGTCAGAGAGCCGGTTGAGGTACTTCGCCGGCAAGACGTTGACCGAATCGCCATGCTCGTCGACCGCACGCCAGGCAGCACGCTCGGCCCGACGAGTGACCGTCCGCGCCACGTGCAGCAGTGCGGACAGCGGTGTTCCGCCGGGCAGGATGAACGAGTTCAGGTTCGGCAGGCCCTCGTTGAATTCGTCGCACCAGCCCTCGAGCCGGTCGATGTAGTCCTGGCGCACCCGCAGCGGGGGATATTCCGGATCCTCGACGACAGGGGTGGAGAGGTCCGCGCCGGCGTCGAACAGGTCATTCTGAATCTGCAGCAGGACGTGCCGGATGCGGTCGTCCGGATCGCCCATCGACACGGCGACACCGATCGCCGCGTTGGCCTCGTCACAGTCGGCGTAGGCCTCCAGCCGGGCGTCGGTCTTCGACACGCGGCTGAAATCACTCAACCCGGTGGTGCCGTCGTCTCCGGTCCGGGTGTAGATGCGGGTGAGGTGCACAGCCATGGCTAAACGGTACCGGCCGGTCATGGCCGCAGCGTTCTGAAACTGGGTCACCATCTGCTTACACTGACCGCGTGAGCGATCGTTTCGTGGTGACGGGCGGAAGCCGGTTATCTGGCGAGGTCGCCGTCGGGGGAGCAAAGAACAGTGTCCTGAAACTGATGGCGGCCGCGTTGTTGGCCGAGGGCACCAGCACGATCACCAACTGTCCGGACATCCTGGATGTGCCGTTGATGGCGGAGGTGCTCAGGGGACTGGGCGCCACCGTGGAGTTGGACGGTTCGACCGTGCGGATCACCTCACCCGATGAGGTCAAGTACGACGCCGACTTCGCGGCGGTGCGGCAGTTCCGTGCGTCGGTCTGTGTGCTCGGGCCGCTGGTGGGGCGGGCCCGGCGGGCCAAGGTCGCCCTCCCCGGTGGCGATGCCATCGGATCGCGGCCCCTGGACATGCACCAGGCCGGCCTGCGTCAACTGGGCGCCCGGTGCAATATCGAGCACGGCTGCGTCGTCGCCGAAGCCGACCATCTCCGGGGCGCCGAGATACAGCTCGAGTTCCCCTCGGTGGGGGCGACCGAGAACATCCTGATGGCGGCGGTGCTCGCCGAAGGGGTGACCACCATCCACAACGCGGCGCGCGAACCCGATATCGCCGATATCTGCATGATGCTCAACCAGATGGGTGCGCAGGTCTCGGGTGCGGGGTCATCGACCTTGACGATCACCGGGGTGGACCGGCTCTATCCGACCGAACATCGCGTGATCGGTGATCGCATCGTCGCCGCCACGTGGGGGATTGCCGCGGCGATGACCCGGGGGGACATCTCGGTGACGGGGGTCGATCCCGCGCACCTGCAGCTCGTGTTGCACAAGCTGCATGATGCTGGGGCGACGGTCACGCAGAACGACAACGGCTTCCGGGTCGTGCAGTACGAACGGCCCAAGGCGGTCAACGTGGCGACCTTGCCGTTCCCAGGATTTCCGACCGATCTGCAGCCGATGGCGATCGGACTGGCGTGTATCGCCGACGGCACCTCGATGATCACCGAGAACGTTTTCGAAGCGAGGTTCCGATTCGTGGAGGAGATGATCCGGCTCGGGGCCGACGCACGGACCGACGGCCACCATGCGGTGGTGCGGGGGATTCCGCAGTTGTCCAGCGCCCCGGTCTGGGCATCGGATATCCGGGCGGGAGCCGGATTGGTTCTCGCCGGCCTGGTTGCCGACGGCGAGACCGAGGTGCACGACGTCTATCACATCGATCGCGGGTACCCGATGTTCGTCGAGAACCTGGTCAGCTTGGGCGCCGGGATCGAGCGCGTACACTCGTGAGAGACCGGTCGAGCGCAACATTATGGCTCTGACCAGCGGATTTGACTTCCGAAGGCACAAAGTTCTAATCTTTTGAAGTCGCCGCGGAGACGCGAGACAGAGAAGCTTGACTCGCCAGACAAGATAGTTTAAGCTGGCAGGGTTGCCCCGAAACGGATGGCTTCGATACAATCTGGTCTGTTGTTTGAGAACTCAATAGTGTGTTTGGTGGTTTTTGTTTGTTGTTTTTTGCCATCTTGGTGGGGGACTCCCCGTCTTCCTGCCACGTGGGATGGTTTGTTTTTTTGATGCCAGTTTTTGGTGTCTTTTGTTTGTGATCGGATTTTTCTGATTCGAATTCTGCCTCGATTTGTTCGAGGGGTTTTTGTTTGGAGAGTTTGATCCTGGCTCAGGACGAACGCTGGCGGCGTGCTTAACACATGCAAGTCGAACGGAAAGGCCCTTCGGGGTACTCGAGTGGCGAACGGGTGAGTAACACGTGGGTGATCTGCCCTGCACTTTGGGATAAGCCTGGGAAACTGGGTCTAATACCGAATATGATCATCGGCTTCATGGTCGGTGGTGGAAAGCTTTTGCGGTGTGGGATGGGCCCGCGGCCTATCAGCTTGTTGGTGGGGTAATGGCCTACCAAGGCGACGACGGGTAGCCGGCCTGAGAGGGTGACCGGCCACACTGGGACTGAGATACGGCCCAGACTCCTACGGGAGGCAGCAGTGGGGAATATTGCACAATGGGCGCAAGCCTGATGCAGCGACGCCGCGTGAGGGATGACGGCCTTCGGGTTGTAAACCTCTTTCAGCACAGACGAAGCGCAAGTGACGGTATGTGCAGAAGAAGGACCGGCCAACTACGTGCCAGCAGCCGCGGTAATACGTAGGGTCCGAGCGTTGTCCGGAATTACTGGGCGTAAAGAGCTCGTAGGTGGTTTGTCGCGTTGTTCGTGAAAACTCACAGCTTAACTGTGGGCGTGCGGGCGATACGGGCAGACTAGAGTACTGCAGGGGAGACTGGAATTCCTGGTGTAGCGGTGGAATGCGCAGATATCAGGAGGAACACCGGTGGCGAAGGCGGGTCTCTGGGCAGTAACTGACGCTGAGGAGCGAAAGCGTGGGGAGCGAACAGGATTAGATACCCTGGTAGTCCACGCCGTAAACGGTGGGTACTAGGTGTGGGTTTCCTTCCTTGGGATCCGTGCCGTAGCTAACGCATTAAGTACCCCGCCTGGGGAGTACGGCCGCAAGGCTAAAACTCAAAGGAATTGACGGGGGCCCGCACAAGCGGCGGAGCATGTGGATTAATTCGATGCAACGCGAAGAACCTTACCTGGGTTTGACATGCACAGGACGACTGCAGAGATGTGGTTTCCCTTGTGGCCTGTGTGCAGGTGGTGCATGGCTGTCGTCAGCTCGTGTCGTGAGATGTTGGGTTAAGTCCCGCAACGAGCGCAACCCTTGTCCTATGTTGCCAGCGGGTTATGCCGGGGACTCGTAGGAGACTGCCGGGGTCAACTCGGAGGAAGGTGGGGATGACGTCAAGTCATCATGCCCCTTATGTCCAGGGCTTCACACATGCTACAATGGCCGGTACAAAGGGCTGCGATGCCGTGAGGTGGAGCGAATCCTTTCAAAGCCGGTCTCAGTTCGGATCGGGGTCTGCAACTCGACCCCGTGAAGTCGGAGTCGCTAGTAATCGCAGATCAGCAACGCTGCGGTGAATACGTTCCCGGGCCTTGTACACACCGCCCGTCACGTCATGAAAGTCGGTAACACCCGAAGCCGGTGGCCTAACCCCTTGTGGGAGGGAGCCGTCGAAGGTGGGATCGGCGATTGGGACGAAGTCGTAACAAGGTAGCCGTACCGGAAGGTGCGGCTGGATCACCTCCTTTCTAAGGAGCACCACGAGAACCAGGCCCGCCCACATCGTGTGGGAGTTCGGTGACCTTTGGTCGATTCGTTGGATGGCCTTCGCCTGTAGTGGGTGGGGGTCTGGTGCGACAACAAACTTTTATGAAACTGCCGGACACACTATTGGGCTTTGAGACAACAGGCCCTGCGATCGCATGCTCGTTGGAGTGTGTGGGTCGGCCGCGAGGGACCAGGCGTTGTTCTGGTGTTCGGACGGTGTTTGTTGTTGCCCTGCTTTGGTGGTGGGGTGTGGTGTTTGATTTGTGGATAGTGGTTGCGAGCATCTAGCACGCAAGGAGACCCTGACTGGGGCGCTGGCTTTTGGCTGGTGTTGTTGGTTGGGGTGTTGTTGTGTGTGTTTGATGTGCAATTTCTTTTTTTGATCTGGTTTTTTGTGTTGTAAGTGTTTAAGGGCGCATGGTGGATGCCTTGGCATTAGGAGCCGATGAAGGACGTGGGAGGCTGCGATATGCCTCGGGGAGCTGCCAACCGAGCGTGGATCCGAGGATGTCCGAATGGGGAAACCCAGCACGAGTGATGTCGTGTTACCCAACGCTGAATATATAGGCGTTGGGGGGGAACGCGGGGAAGTGAAACATCTCAGTACCCGTAGGAAGAGAAAACAACAGTGATTCCGTGAGTAGTGGCGAGCGAAAGCGGAGGATGGCTAAACCGTATGCATGTGATACCCGGCGGGGGTTGTGTGTGCGGGGTTGTGGGGCGTTTCTTCTCAGCACCGCCGTGCTGGGCGACAGTGAGAAAAGTGTGTGTTAGTCGAAGGGCCTGGGATGGTCTGTCGTAGAGGGTGAGAGTCCCGTAGGCGAAAACATGCACTCTGTTGTGAGACTGTTCCCCGAGTAGCAGCGGGCCCGTGAAATCTGCTGTGAATCTGCCGGGACCACCCGGTAAGCCTGAATACTTCCTAATGACCGATAGCGGATTAGTACCGTGAGGGAATGGTGAAAAGTACCCCGGGAGGGGAGTGAAATAGTACCTGAAACCGTGTGCCTACAATCCGTCAGAGCCCTCCTTCGTGGTGGGGTGATGGCGTGCCTTTTGAAGAATGAGCCTGCGAGTCAGGGACATGTCGCGAGGTTAACCCGTGTGGGGTAGCCGCAGCGAAAGCGAGTCTGAATAGGGCGTATCCAATCCAGAGGGGTTGGTGTAGTGGTGTGTTCTGGACCCGAAGCGGAGTGATCTACCCATGGCCAGGTTGAAGCAGCAGTAAGATGTTGTGGAGGACCGAACCCACTTAGGTTGAAGACTGAGGGGATGAGTTGTGGGTAGGGGTGAAAGGCCAATCAAACTCCGTGATAGCTGGTTCTCCCCGAAATGCATTTAGGTGCAGCGTTGCGTGTTTCTTACCGGAGGTAGAGCTACTGGATGGCCGATGGGCCTCACAAGGTTACTGACGTCAGCCAAACTCCGAATGCCGGTAAGTGAAAGCGTGGCAGTGAGACGGCGGGGGATAAGCTCCGTGCGTCGAGAGGGAAACAGCCCAGATCGCCGGCTAAGGCCCCTAAGCGTGTGCTAAGTGGAAAAGGATGTGCAGTCGCGAAGACAACCAGGAGGTTGGCTTAGAAGCAGCCACCCTTGAAAGAGTGCGTAATAGCTCACTGGTCAAGTGATTGTGCGCCGATAATGTAGCGGGGCTCAAGCACACCGCCGAAGCCGCGGCATCAAAACTTGTTTTTGATGGGTAGGGGAGCGTCCTGCACCCAGTGAAGCAGCCTGGTAATGGAGCTGTGGAGGGTGTGGGAGTGAGAATGCAGGCATGAGTAGCGATAAGGCAAGTGAGAACCTTGCCCGCCGAAAGACCAAGGGTTCCTGGGGCAGGCCAGTCCGCCCAGGGTGAGTCGGGACCTAAGGCGAGGCCGACAGGCGTAGTCGATGGACAACGGGTTGATATTCCCGTACCCGTGTGTGCGCGCCCATGATGAATCAGAGGTACTAACCGCCCAAATGGTGGCCTATCCAATCCTTCGGGAGCGGAAAGTCGCCGGCTGCGTGGGACCTTCTCTGGTAGTAGTCAAGCGATGGGGTGACGCAGGAAGGTAGCCGTACCAGTCAGTGGTAATACTGGGGCAAACCTGTAGGACGAGTGATAGGCAAATCCGTCGCTCATATGTCTGAGAGGTGATGCATAGCCGAGTGAGGCGAATTCGGTGATCCTATGCTGCCGAGAAAAGCCTCTAGCGAGCTCACACACGGCCCGTACCCCAAACCAACACAGGTGGTCAGGTAGAGAATACTAAGGCGTACGAGTTAACTATGGTTAAGGAACTCGGCAAAATGCCCCCGTAACTTCGGGAGAAGGGGGACCTCCATACCGTCAACACCTTTGCGGTGGGTAGCGGGAGGGGGTGGCACAAACCAGTGAGAAGCGACTGTTTACTAAAAACACAGGTCCGTGCGAAGTCGCAAGACGATGTATACGGACTGACGCCTGCCCGGTGCTGGAAGGTTAAGAGGACCCGTTAATCCTTCGGGGTGAAGCGGAGAATTTAAGCCCCAGTAAACGGCGGTGGTAACTATAACCATCCTAAGGTAGCGAAATTCCTTGTCGGGTAAGTTCCGACCTGCACGAATGGCGTAACGACTTCTCAACTGTCTCAACCATAGACTCGGCGAAATTGCACTACGAGTAAAGATGCTCGTTACGCGCGGCAGGACGAAAAGACCCCGGGACCTTCACTACAACTTGGTATTGGTGCTCGATACGGTTTGTGTAGGATAGGTGGGAGACTGTGAAGCATGCACGCCAGTGTGTGTGGAGTCGTTGTTGAAATACCACTCTGATCGTATTGGGCCTCTAACTTCGAACCGTATATCCGGTTCAGGGACAGTGCCTGGTGGGTAGTTTAACTGGGGCGGTTGCCTCCTAAAATGTAACGGAGGCGCCCAAAGGTTCCCTCAACCTGGACGGCAATCAGGTGTTGAGTGTAAGTGCACAAGGGAGCTTGACTGCGAGACGTACATGTCGAGCAGGGACGAAAGTCGGGACTAGTGATCCGGCACCTCTGAGTGGAAGGGGTGTCGCTCAACGGATAAAAGGTACCCCGGGGATAACAGGCTGATCTTCCCCAAGAGTCCATATCGACGGGATGGTTTGGCACCTCGATGTCGGCTCGTCGCATCCTGGGGCTGGAGCAGGTCCCAAGGGTTGGGCTGTTCGCCCATTAAAGCGGCACGCGAGCTGGGTTTAGAACGTCGTGAGACAGTTCGGTCTCTATCCGCCGCGCGCGTCAGAAGCTTGAGGAAACCTGTCCCTAGTACGAGAGGACCGGGACGGACGAACCTCTGGTCTACCAGTTGTCCCACCAGGGGCACTGCTGGATAGCTACGTTCGGACAGGATAACCGCTGAAAGCATCTAAGCGGGAAACCTCTTCCAAGACCAGGCTTCTCACCCTTTTAGAGGGATAAGGCCCCCCGCAGACCACGGGATCGATAGACCAGACCTAGAAGACTAGTAATAGTCGCAGGGAACTGGCACTAACCGGCCGAAAACTTACACACACCCACCCCCGGGTGGGTAGCAAACACACCATGTGTAAGAAAAGATGACGCACCTCAAACGTGACGCCCGCAACCACACACATCCACATCGGATACGTAGAAACCAGCAATGGTTTCCACACCCCACCACCAAAACACAAAGATTTCCCACGACACACAGTGGGACGCCCAGAAAAGGGTGAATAAAGTTACGGCGGCCATAGCGGCAGGGAAACGCCCGGTCCCATCCCGAACCCGGAAGCTAAGCCTACCAGCGCCAATGATACTACCCAACAGGGTGGAAAAGTAGGACACCGCCGAACACAAATTGGTCCTCGGCCCTCCAACCAACAATTGGAGGGCCGAGGCATTTGTGCATCTATGACCATCGGATACGTTCCGAATTCAAATGCCATTCAGTCGAACAATGACAATTCGGTTCGGCGCCTTTCCATATCTAGTAATGACCTTTTCCGGTCTAATCCGCCGCCGTAACCGGTGAGACTTCCATTCGTACCGATGACGCGATGACACGGCACGATGATCCCGATGGGATTGTGCCCATTCGCCAATCCGACGGCCCGAAATGCGGTCGGTGAACCAACCTGCCGCGCTATTTCGGCGTATGTTCTGGTCTGGCCGTAGGGGATGGTCAGCAAGGCGTTCCACACGCGTTGCTGAAAAGCGGTGCCCACGAGGTCGAGATCGAGGTCGAATTCGGTCAACGTGCCGGCGAAATAGGCACCCAGCTGCGCGGCGGCATCTCCGAACGCGTCGTCATCGACCTCCCACCCTTCCCTTGATGGTTCATAGGTCTGGTCCTGCATCCGCAGGTGTCGGAGCCGCCCGTCG
Organism: Arthrobacter sp. SLBN-53; assembly: GCF_006715585.1. NCBI lineage: Bacteria > Bacillati > Actinomycetota > Actinomycetes > Micrococcales > Micrococcaceae > Arthrobacter > Arthrobacter sp. SLBN-53. Next base: position 1,302,589 of record NZ_VFNN01000001.1, on the reverse strand, counting down.
ACACCGGCCAGGGTGAGTGGTCCGACCGGGCTCTCGATCACTCGTGCGCGGATCGCTGTCATCGCTTCTCCTGCTGCTGAGGTGGCCACACATTCACCGCATGGTCCAGCGTCGTCCACAGATGTTGGGTCGCGTAGGCCCGCCACGGGCGCCATCGGGAACTGAAGTGTGTCAGAGCATCCGGCTTCTCGGGCAGCCCCAGTGCTCTGGCCGCGAGTTTGACACCCAGATCCGTCACCGGGAAGGCGTCGGGGTCACCGAGTCCGCGCATGGCGATCAGCTCAGTGGTCCATGGGCCGATACCGGGCAGCGCGGCCAGCTGCGCTCGGGCGCGGTTCCAGTCGGCACCGCTGTCGAGGACGACCGAGCCGTCGGCCATCGCCGCGATCAGCGTCGTCAGGGTGCGGCGCCGGGACATGGGCATCGCCAGAGACTCGGAGTCGATCTCCGTCAGCTGGGCGGTGGTGGGGAAGACGTGGGTGAGACCACCCGTCGGATCGGTCACCGGCGTCCCGTGTGCGTGGACCAGACGTGCGGCGTGCGTGCGGGCAGCCTTCACCGATACCTGCTGGCCGAGCACCACGCGGACGGCCAACTCCTCTTCGTCGGGTGTGCGCGGGATCCGTTGCCCCGGTGCCTTGGCCACCACTGCGGCCAGCGACGGGTCTGCGCTCAGCGCGTCCACGACGGCGGCCGGATCGGCGTCCAGGTCGAGCATGCGGCGACACCGTGCGATCGCCGCGGACAGATCGCGGAAATCATCGACGACGAGCCGGCACTGCACATGGTCGGGGTGCGGGGTCAACTCCACGATGCCTGCGCCGGAGGGCAGCCGCAGGGTGCGGCGATAGGCACCGTCGCGCACCTCCTCGACACCGGCGACCCCGCTGGCGGCCAGGTGGCCGAAGAGGCCCTCGTAGGCGAATGGTCCGCGTACCGGCAGCCGCAGCGACAATGTCTGACTCCCGGCACGGTCGCCCGTGTCGCGCACATGAGCTCGCCGGCGTAGCGCGGTGGGCGGCAGTGCACAGATCTCGCGGATCGTGTCGTTGAACTGCCGGATGCTGCTGAACCCTGCGGCGAAGGCGACATCGCTGAACGGCAGCTCGGTGGTCTCGATCAGGACGCGGGCGGTCTGGGTTCGCTGCGCTCGTGCCAGTGCCAGCGGGCTGGCGCCCACCTCGGCGAGCAGCATTCTCTCCAGCTGCCGGGTCGTATAACCGAGCCGCTCGGCGAGCCCGGTCACCCCGGCACGGTCGACGGTGCCGTCGGCGATCAGGCGCATCGCGCGGGCCACCACATCGCCGCGGACATTCCATTCCGGCGAACCCGGGGAGGCGTCCGGACGGCATCGCTTGCAGGCCCGGAAGCCGGCTCGCTGCGCAGCCGCCGCGGTCGGGTGGAACTGCAGATTGCGGGCCAACGGGGCGCGCGCGGGACAACTGGGACGGCAGTAGATGCCGGTCGAGCGCACCGCGGTCACGAACCAGCCGTCGAACCGGGCGTCCTTGGACTGCACTGCCCGATAGCAGCTCTCGAAATCCTCGTGCACTCCTTCAGCCTTACACCCGGGCGCCGACATCACTGGCGGAAAAGCGACATCGCAGTCCTGGTGTCGGACCCGTTCCTGAGCGCCTCCTCAGCGCCGCGTCGGCACACTGGACTGGTCCCAGTTGCCGCGGTCGCCGCCGCCCGCCGGCCGGGACCGGTTCGGAAGTCCACCGGCCACCATCGCATCAGACCAAGGAGCAGCACACCCATGACCTCCTCCGAAGAGGCCATTGAACTCGACGGCGTGGCCGGATGGTCCGTGGACATGATGGAGGCACTCGGCGGTCCCGGCGCCGGCCTGGCGATCTTCGTCGAGAACCTGTTCCCCCCGATTCCCAGTGAGGTCATCCTGCCGATGGCAGGATTCGCCGCCCGCCTCGGTGAACTGTCCCTGGTGGGGGCGATCTTCTGGACCACCCTTGGCTCGGTGTTGGGAGCGTGGATGCTCTACGGACTCGGAGCCTGGCTGGGGCATGACCGGATCCGTCGCATCGTCGCCCGGATGCCGCTGATGGACGCACAGGACGTGGACAAGACCCGGGACTGGTTCGCACAGCACGGGCACAAGGCGGTGTTCTTCGGTCGCATGCTGCCGTTGTTCCGCAGCTTCATCTCGATCCCCGCGGGGATCGAGCGGATGAATTTCGCCGTCTTCACGATGCTGACGGCATTGGGAAGCTTCATCTGGAACTCGGTGTTCGTGCTGGCGGGCTATCTGCTGGGTGCCAACTGGCATCTGATCGACCCCTACGCCGCCACCCTGCAGTACATCGTGCTCGGTGCCGCCTGCGCGGCGGTCGGCTGGTTCATCTGGAAGCGGTTGCGCAACCGTCGCGAACTCGCGGTCGAATCAGCGGTCTGATCGCAGATCGTCGGGTTCTTGGGGCAGCGGCGGGGAGAACGTCGCCGAGGAGGGCGGCAAGAGCACCGTCGGCGGCGCGTGCATGGGGGCGGGTTCGACCTCGCCCACCTCCGGAAGCCCGCGGGCGCAACCCGAGGCCGACGCGACGAGTGCCGTCGCCAACAGAGCCGCCGTGACCACGCGCATGGACACATTCTGGCCCATCCGGATCGTGCTGAGGGTTTTGGACCCGCCGACCGCCCGCCCGCTGCTATAACCGAGGTCTGAGGCCACGGAGGTGCGGCGATGCCTGGTAACGCGGTACTGATCGGGCGGGTAGGCGCCCTCGCGGTGGCCCTCGGCGTCGGGGTGGCTATCGCCGGCACGGCGGGGACTGCCGCGGCGGACACGACCGAATCCGGGGGTGGTGGCACCCAGACCGAGTCTCGGCCGGAACGTGAATCGGCCGCGTCCGGCAACGCGGATCTCGGGGACTCGAGTCCACGTGATACCGAGCTGGAAAGCGCCGCGGCCGACACCGATTCGGCACCGGCTGCCGGTACAGGTGGTGGTGACGATGCCGCGCCCGCCAGGACATCCTCGGGACGCCTGCCGCGCACACTCACGGTGCGCACGGCCGATCTTCGCGAGCCCGCCGATGACGATGACGACCATGACGACCGCGACGACCATGACGACCGCGACGACCGTGACGACCGCGACGACCGTGACGACCGTGATGCTGGCTCCGACGAGCCCGATCCAGGACCGTCGCCGGCCGATGTGGCCGCCCTGACGGCCCTCGGTGCGGCCCGGCGCGAGGTCGGATCGGCATCGTCGGGACCGTCGGCGGCATCCCCGCAGATGACCGATCGCCCGACCCCACAGACGGTGGCGGTCGCTGCGGCCAGCCCCCTGGGCACGCCGCAGCAACTGGCTGCCGAACAGCTGGCCCAGCGCATCTCCGGATCGCTTCCGGTGCAGCTGGCCAGACTGTTCCTGAAGGCAGGTTTCTACTTCGCGGCGCAGCGCCAGTTCGACCGTGTCGGTGGACCCGACCCGGAGAACCTCCGCCGCCTGGACGCCGCGGTCGACGCGTACGCCATGGGTGCGGCCTTCCAGCAGCAACTCCTCAATTCCGCCGAACCGACGGTGGTCATGCAGGTCGCGCCGCCGCACACTTGGTACGGCCAGAGCGTCGGCGCATCGCGCATCCTGTACGACAATCCGGACACGATCTACCGCTTCATGGGCGTCAACGGGGCCTCGTCCTATGTCATCCGAGGAACGTTCGCCGACGTGGACAACCTGCCTGCCGACACGAGCTTCAGCGTGCTCACCGGCCTGACCGGCAACACCGCTGCGGTTTTGACCAAGGACCAGTTGGTGATCGAACCCGACGGCAGCTTCACCATCACCGCCGATGCGACGCCGGCAGGCGGACGCACCAACCATCTGCAGTTGACCGCCGACACCACCCTCATCGCCACCCGGAACACTCTGTCGGACTGGGCGCGTCAGGCTCCGATGAGTCTGGAGATCACCCGGGTCGGCGGTCCGCCGAACAGTCTGTTCAGCCAACTCGGAGGATTCGCCATCCCGGGCATCGGACCCGCGGTGGTGCGAAACCCCGCGCTGACGACGCTGGTGTCGCTGATACCGCCCCTCCCGTACGTGCCCACCCTGCTGCGCGGGACCGTGGCTGCGGTGATCATGTTGCTGGGGGTGCAGCGGGAAGAGACCTACATGAGGGTCGCCACCACCGACCCGGGAACCGGTGAGCGCATCGATCCCAATGTCCTGAAGGATCCGGCCCGCAACGCCGAGTTCCTCGCGACCCAACTGCAGAGCGCGGGATACTTCCAACTTGCCGATGACCAGGCCCTGGTGATCACCGTGCGCCCCGGTGGTGCAGGGTATTTCGTCGTCCCGGTCACCGACGACTGGACGGTCACCGAAGATTACTGGAATGTGCAGACCAGCCTGAACAACGCACTGGCCGTCGCCGACGACGCGGACGGGACGACCTATACGCTGGTGCTGTCGCCGACCGATCCCGGCGTGGCTAACTGGGTGTCCACCGGTGGGCTGAACCAGGGAACGATCTCCATCCGCTTCCAGGACCTGGACCCCGACGCTGCGATCCTGCCTTCGGTGGACGCGCGATTGGTGCGTTTGGAGGATCTGCCCGCCGAAATGCCGCCCGGCACAAGGTGGCTCGCCGCCGGTGAACGCGCGGCCCAGCTGGCCGGCCGCAAAGCGGCCTATGACCTGCGTTTCGCGCCCTACCCGCAGCCCTGACGCGCCCCCCTAGAATCCAGGTGTGTCCCACCTGGTGCAGAACTATCTCGACCGCGTCCGCCTCGAGTACCAGGCCGTCGACGATGGCGAACTGGCCGACTACATTCCCGAGCTCGCCCAGGTGGACCCGGCCGGTTTCGGTCTCGCACTGTCATCTGCTGACGGCTATGTCTACCAATCTGGCGATGCGGCAAGTGAATTCACCATCCAGTCGATATCGAAACCCTTCACCTACGCGTTGGCGCTGGACCGATCGGGAGCGGCGGCCGTCGACGCGAGGATCGGCGTGGAACCCTCGGGTGAGGCGTTCAACCAGATCAGCGTCGACTCGGACACCAAGCGGCCGAAGAACCCGATGATCAACGCCGGCGCCATCGCCGCGGTGTCGCTGGTGCCTGCCGATTCGGCCGACGAGCGTTTCGCCCTGATCCAGGACTACTATTCTGCCTTCGCCGGGCGTCGCCTCGAACTCGACCATGACGTCTACGCCTCGGAGAAGGCCACCGGAAATCGAAACCGGGCGATCGCCTACATGCTGGCCAGTTTCGGTGTGCTCGACGATGATCCCGACCAGGTGCTGGATGTCTACTACCGGCAGTGTTCGTTGAAGGTCACCGCGGTCGACCTGGCCCGGATGGCGGCCACATTGGCCCGCAGCGGGGTGAACCCGCTGACCGGGCGGCGGGTCACCGACGCCACGGTGGTCCGGCGCACGCTGTCGGTGATGGTGACCTGTGGCATGTATGACGGGGCGGGGGACTGGGTCTCGGAGGTGGGCCTACCCGCGAAGAGCGGCGTGGGCGGTGGAGTGCTCGCGGTGCTGCCCGGCCAACTCGGCATCGGGACGTATTCACCACTGTTGGACCCCAAGGGCAACAGCGTCCGCTCGATGATGTTGTGCCGCAGGCTTTCCGAGGAGCTGGGCCTGCACTTCCTGACGGTGTCGCGTGACTCGCGGGCCACCATGCGGGCCAGCTATGAACCGTGTCCGGGCGTGCGGGTTTTCGAGACCCATGGTGACCTGTTGTTCCCGGGGGCCGAACAGGTGGTGCGGACCATCGAGCGGGCGTGCAGCGATCTCGAGGTCGCCATCCTGGACGTTTCGCGCATCGACGATATCGACTCCGCCGCCCGTCGGATCTTCGCGGGGATGGGTGCCGAGCTTCGGGCGCAGGGAAAGCTGAGCTACCTCGTCGATCCCGATGGCATCGTGGCCCCCGACGACGCGGCGCTCCGCGTGGGGTACGAGGCGATCCGTTTCCGGACCGTCGAGGACGCCGTCGAGGCCGCCACCGCGGGACTGCGGTCCCGCTAGTCGCAATGTTGGTGCGGCGTGGCCAGCCGGGTCGGCTCCTCCATGCCGCGCAGGGTGATCTGCTCGCCCAATGCCCAGTGCGCACGCTCTGATTCGGAGGCGCCTTCGACGGTGGCCGAGCTGGCAACCAGATGTCCGGGCACCGACTTGGAGTACTCGCACAGTCGGGCGGCCTCGTTGACGGGACCGCCGATCACGGTGTACTCGAATCTCTGCTTGGCGCCGACGTTGCCTGCCACCACCTGACCGGCGGCCACACCGATACCGGCATCCACCTCGGGTACCTCCGAGCGCAGCCGGTCGGCCATCGCGCGGGCGGCCGCGAGCGCTTCGTCTTCGGCGTTGTCCAGTGACACCGGCGCCCCGAACACCGCCAGCACGGCATCGCCCTCGAACTTGTTCACCAGCCCGTGATGGTTGTCGACCTCGTCGACCACGACCGCGAAGAACCTGTTGAGCACCTCGACGACCTCGACGGCGGGACGGCTGGCAACCAGCCGTGTCGAACCGATGATGTCGATGAAAATGACTGCGGCATGGCGTTCCTCGCCGCCGAGCTCGGGTCGTTCCTTCTCGGCGAGCAGCGCGACCTCGCGCCCCACATGTCTGCCGAAAAGATCGCGCACCCGTTCGCGTTCACGCAGCCCGCCGACCATCGAGTTGAATCCGCGCTGCAACTGTCCCAGCTCGGTGCCGTCGAACACCACCAGATTGGTCTCCAGATCACCACGCTCGACGCGGTTGAGCGCCGAGCGCACCACACGGACCGGCGTCGCCGTCAGCCACGCCAGGATCCACATCAGGATGAAGCCGAACACCAGCGCGAACAACGCCAGGATCATCACCGCGACGGCGAACTGCGTCGGCGAGACGATCTGGATGGAGAGCGTGATGATCGCGGCCAGCAGGATGCCGAGCACCGGTACCCCGGAGCCGAGCGCCCAGACAGTCAGGGTGCGGCCCATGATGCCCGGGGCGAAGCGGCGCGGCGGTGGGCCGACCTCGAGGGCCTGGGCGGCCACCGGGCGCAGGGCGAACTCGGTGAACAGATAGCAGCTGGCCGAGACCACGATGCCGGGGAAGCTGATGCCGAGCAGCACCTTGGGCACGTAGTTGGAGTCCTGGAGCCCGTAGAGCAGTGTCAGCAGCACCGTGCCGCCACCCCACAGCGCGAGCAGCACGCGGGTCAGCCGCCACGGGGCGAAGAACGTGTTGCTCTGGTCCTCGGCGGTGGGCACCCGCTCTTCGATGGCCCACCGGACGGTCCTGATGACCCGGTTGGTCGCCCAGACGACACCGACGACGAAGGCCAGCACGATGTAGGCCGGTGCGACCGCGAAGGTGATCCACAGCACCTTGTCGTCGAACACGCTGGGCACCGGGAAGGTCACCGTGACGACCAGGATGGCCACGCCGACGCCGACGAGGTTGGCGCCGAGAGCGAAGGTGGTGAGGATCGCCTGGATCCGCACCCGCCGGCGGCGCTGGGTCTCCGAGACACGGCCGAGGATCCAGGAGCCGTATTCCGGGGTGTCCGGTACCCGGCCGCTCTGCTCGGTGACCTTTTCCAGCATCTGGCCGAGTTTCCGGGCACGGTTCTTCTTCGCCGTCATCGTGGCGCAAGCCTAGTGACGTCGGCGGGCATCTATGGTGGTTCGGTGCGCCTCGTCATCGCCCAGTGCACCGTCGATTACGTCGGCCGTCTCACCGCCCATCTGCCGTCGGCCCGCAGGCTGCTGTTGTTCAAGGCCGACGGTTCGGTCAGCGTGCATGCCGACGACCGTGCCTACAAGCCGCTGAACTGGATGAGCCCGCCGTGCTGGACCGAGGAACGGTCCGATGACACCGGCGCCGCGCTGTGGGTGGTGGAAAACAAGGCCGGTGAGCAGCTGCGCATCACCCTTGAGGAGATCGAGCACGATTCCAGCCATGAACTCGGCGTGGATCCGGGTCTGGTCAAGGACGGTGTCGAGGCACACCTGCAGGCGTTGTTGGCCGAGCACGTCGAGCTGTTGGGAGCCGGGTTCACCCTGGTGCGCCGCGAGTACATGACGGCGATCGGTCCGGTGGATCTGATGTGCCGGGACGAGACCGGCCGGTCGGTGGCCGTCGAGATCAAACGTCGGGGTGAGATCGACGGTGTCGAGCAGCTGACCCGATATCTGGAGTTGCTCAACCGCGACACCCTGATCGCCCCGGTGAGCGGCGTTTTCGCCGCCCAGCAGATCAAGCCGCAGGCGCGCACGCTTGCCGAGGATCGTGGAATTCGCTGCGTGATACTGGATTACGACAAGATGCGCGGGCTCGATAGCGACGAGTTCCGGCTGTTCTGATGGCGCGCTGCTCGTGATGGCACGCCGAAACAGATCCCGCCGCGACCCGGACCGGCAGCCGCCGGCCGTGGTGACCAGGCGGGTGGAGGTGGGCCCGGGCGGCATGGACCACGAGGTGCGTCCCGTGGCGGCCTCGCGCGCCGACAAGACCTACCGTTGCCCGGGCTGCGATCACGAGATCAGGCCGGGTACCGCGCATGTGGTGGCGATCCCGCTGGAGGACGTGGAGGACCGCAGGCACTGGCATACGGCGTGCTGGGCCAATCGGGCTAACCGCGGACCCACCAGACGCTGGTCCTAGTGATCGGCGGTGGTGCTGGGCTCCACCAATTCGATGAGGACGCCACCGGCGTCCTTGGGGTGGATGAAGTTGATCCTGGAGTCGGCGGTGCCGCGCCGCGGTGCGTCGTAGAGCAGGCGGATGCCTTCTGCGCGCAACCGCTCGGAGAGTGCTTCGATATCGCTGGTGCGGTAGGCCAACTGCTGCAGTCCCGGGCCGTTGCGATCGATGAACTTGGCGATCGTGGACTTCTCGTCCAGCGGGGCGAGCAACTGGATCTGCGCGCTGCCCTTGGGGGCGCCGCGGACCGAGAGCATGGCCTCGCGCACGCCCTGTTCCTCGTTGACCTCTTCGTGCAGCACGATCATGCCGAGGTGGTCGTGGTACCACTTGGCCGCGGCGTCCAGATCCGGGACGGCGATCCCGACGTGATCCACGGCGGTCACCAGTGCGCTGGCAAGCGCCGGACGGGCATCGGCGTGATCAGTGGTCATAGGGTAAAGGTAACCTGATTCCACGGTTTTTAAGCCTGTGGGATAGGCCACATACTTCTATTGCAGAACCCTTTGGAGGATGACATGACGACCTCGGTGATCGTTGCCGGAGCACGCACCCCGGTAGGCAAGCTCATGGGGTCGCTCAAGGATTTCTCGGGTAGTGACCTCGGCGCCTTCGCCATCAAGGGAGCGCTGGAGAAGGCCGGTATCGATGCCGGGATCGTCGACTACGTGATCATGGGCCAGGTGCTGACCGCGGGTGCCGGCCAGATGCCGGCCCGTCAGTCCGCCGTTGCGGCCGGCATCGGCTGGGATGTGCCCGCCCTGACCATCAACAAGATGTGCCTGTCGGGTATCGACGCCATCGCGCTGGCCGATCAGCTGATCCGCGCCGGTGAGTTCGAGGTCGTCGTCGCGGGCGGCCAGGAGTCGATGAGCCAGGCTCCGCATCTGCTGCCCAAGAGCCGCGAGGGCTTCAAATACGGCGACACCACCCTGGTCGACCACATGGCCTACGACGGTCTGCACGATGTGTTCACCGACCAGCCGATGGGTGCGCTGACCGAACAGCGCAACGACGTCGACCAGTTCACCCGCGCCGAGCAGGATGAGCTCGCCGCCCAGTCGCACCAGAAGGCCGCCGCGGCGTGGAAGGACGGCGTCTTCGCCGACGAGGTTGTGCCGGTGCAGATTCCGCAGCGCAAGGGTGACCCGATCGAGTTCGCCGAGGACGAGGGAATCCGGGCCAACACCACCGCCGAGTCCCTTGGGGGGCTGCGCCCGGCCTTCCGCAAGGACGGCACCATCACCGCCGGATCCGCTTCCCAGATCTCCGACGGTGCGGCCGCGGTGGTCGTGATGAGCAAGGCCAAGGCCGAGGAGCTCGGGCTGGAGTGGCTGGTGGAGATCGGTGCGCACGGTGTGGTTGCCGGCCCGGACTCGACGCTGCAGAGCCAGCCCGCCAACGCCATCAAGAAGGCCATCGCGCGGGAAGGCATCACCGTCGATCAGCTCGATGTCGTCGAGATCAACGAGGCCTTCGCCGCGGTCTCGCTGGCGTCCACCAAGGAACTGGGTGTAGCGAGTGAACGCGTGAATATTCATGGCGGGGCCATCGCGATCGGTCACCCGATCGGTGCGTCGGGGGCGCGGATCACGCTGCACGCCGCGCTCGAACTCGCCCGCAAGGGCTCCGGCTACGCGGTGGCGGCGCTCTGTGGTGCAGGCGGTCAGGGTGACGCCCTGGTGCTGCGGAGGCCCTGACCGCTGAGAATGCCCTCAGCATGATCAACGACGCTACGTAGTAGCTGGCGTGCCGGTCGGGCAGAATGGCCGGCATGGCAAACAAGTATGACGTCCGCAGCGCAGCGGGCCTGTTCCGGATCGTCGCCGTCGCCGAAGCGCTCAGCTGGGCGGGCCTGCTGGTCGGGATGTACTTCAAGTACCTGGCCGGGACGACCACCGAGGTCGGCGTGAAGGTCTTCGGACCCATCCATGGCGGCATCTTCGTGGCGTTCGTCGCGGCGGCTGTGCTGGTCGGGATCAACCGGAAGTGGAACGTCATCACGTGGGCGCTGGCGTTGCTGGGCTCGATCGTGCCGCTGGGTAGTGTGATCTTCGTCATCTGGGCCGACAAGCTGGGTCGCCTCGATGGCAGCGTCAGCGGTCCCACCGAGCTCACCGATAGCGCAGTCACGCCCCATTCGGCGGCGTGACAAAATTGGGGACGTGACACGACCTCGCCCCAATATCGGACCGGCGCTCGCCGGCGCATTCGATCTGTCCGCACTCAAGGCGCCCCCGCCGGGTCGCGAGGATGCCGCAGGCACCCCGGTCGGCGCGATCGAGGTGACCGAAGCCAACCTGGAAGCCGAGGTGCTGGTCCGCTCCGGTGAGATCCCGGTGGTGGTGCTGCTGTGGACACCGCGCAGCGATACCAGCGTGCAGCTCGCCGATACCCTGGCAGCGCTGGCCCAGGCCGATGCGGGCATGTGGTCGCTGGCGACGGTCAACGTCGACACCACCCCGCGGGTGGCGCAGATGTTCGGCGTGCAGGCCGTGCCGACGGTCGTGGCATTGGCCGGCGGCCAACCGATCTCGAGCTTCCAGGGGCCGCAGCCCGCCGACCAACTGCGCCAGTGGATCGATTCCCTGCTCAGTGCCGTCGCCGGAAAGCTCAGCGGGGTGCCCGAACAGGCCGAGGAGGTGGACCCGGCGCTGGATCAGGCGCGCGCCTACCTCGACGCCGGCGAGTTCGACGCCGCGTTGGCTGCCTACCAGGACATCCTCGCCGCCAAGCCGCAGGATCCGGAGGCCGCCGGAGCCGTCCGCCAGATCACCTTCCTGCAGCGCGCCACCACCCGCGCGCCGGACTCGCCTGCCGTGGCCGATGCCGCGCCCGGTGACGTCGAGGCCGTGTTCGCCGCTGCCGATGTCGAGATCCTGCAGCAGAATGTCACCGCGGCGTTCGACCGGCTGATCGCACTGATCAAACGCACCGCCGGTGATGAGCGCACGGCCGCCCGCACCCGGCTCATCGAGCTGTTCGACCTTTTCGACGCAGCGGATCCCGAGGTGATCGACGCTCGTCGCAAGCTGGCCAACGCGCTCTACTAGCGTGCCGAGCAGACGGGTGTGCCCCCTATTTCTCCGGAAATAGGGGGCACACCCGTCTGCTCGCGGGGGAGCTCAGGCCGGCAGGTCAGGATTCGGGTTCGAACCACAGCGCCGACAGTGGCGGCAGCGCCATCACCGCCGAGGCCGGCCGGCCGTGCCAGGGCTCATCGGTCGCCTCGACCGCACCCAGGTTGCCGATCCCGGAACCGTTGTAGACCGTGGCATCGGTGTTGAGCACCTCGCGCCAGGTGCCCGCCTTCGGCAGGCCCAGCCGATACTGCCCGTGCTCGTTACCGGAGAAGTTGAATACGCAGGCCAGCATTGAGCCGTCGTCGCCGAAGCGCAGGAAGCTCAGCACATTGTTGGCCGAGTCGTTGGCGTCGATCCAGGAGTACCCCTCGGGCACCGTATCGCGCGACCACAGCGCCCGGCGGTCGCGGTAGAGCGCATTGATATCGGTCACCAGCTGGGAGATGCCGGTGGAAAAGCTGTTCTCGGACAACTGATACCAGTCCACGCCGCGTTCTTCGGACCACTCCGCCCGCTGGCCGAATTCCTGGCCCATGAACAGCAATTGCTTACCGGGGTGCGCCCACTGATAGGCCAGCAGGCTGCGCAGCCCGGCCGCCTTGTTGTGGTCGTTGCCGGGCATCCGACCCCACAGCGTGCCCTTACCGTGCACCACCTCGTCGTGGCTGATCGGCAGCACATAGTTCTCGCTGAACGCGTAGAGCATCGAGAAGGTGATCTCGTGGTGGTGGTAGCTGCGGTGGATCGGGTCACGCTTGATGAACTCCAGCGTGTCGTTCATCCAGCCCATGTTCCACTTCATCGAAAAGCCCAGGCCGCCAAGATTGGTCGGCCGGGTGACACCGGGCCACGAGGTGGACTCCTCGGCGATGGTGACGATGCCGGGGGAGACCTTGTGCACGGTGGCGTTCATCTCCTGCAGGAACTGCACGGCCTCGAGGTTCTCGCGTCCGCCATAGATGTTGGGGGTCCAGCCGTCCGCCGGACGCGAGTAGTCCAGGTAGAGCATCGAGGCCACCGCGTCGACCCGCAGACCGTCGACGTGGAACTCTTGCAGCCAGTACAGCGCGTTGGCCACCAGGAAATTGCGCACCTCGGCGCGCCCGAAGTCGAAAACGTAGGTGCCCCAGTCGAGTTGCTCGCCGCGGCGGGGGTCGGAGTGCTCGTAGAGCGGGGTGCCGTCGAATCGGCCCAGCGCCCAGGCGTCCTTGGGGAAGTGCGCGGGCACCCAGTCGACGATGACGCCGATCCCGTTCTGGTGCAGCGTGTCGATCAGATACCGCAGGTCATCCGGGGTGCCGAGCTTGGGCATCGGGGCGTAGTACGAAGTGACCTGGTAGCCCCAGGACCCACCGAAGGGGTGCGCGGCCACCGGCAGCATCTCGACATGGGTGAAACCCCGTTCGACGACGTAGTCGACGAGTTCGACCGCGAGCTCCCGATAGCTCAGGCCCGGCCGCCAGGACGGCAGGTGCACCTCCAGGGTGCTCATCGGCTCGAACACGGGGTTCTGCAGTGCCCGCTGGGACATCCAGTCCTGGTCGGCCCAGTCGTACTCACTGACCGTCACCTGGGACGCGGTCTGCGGCGGCACCTCGGCGGCGAAGGCCATCGGGTCGGCCCGGTCGACGACCGATCCGTCGGCCCCGTGCACCCGGAACTTGTAGAGACCGTCGGCGGGAAAGCCGGGCCAGAAGACCTCCCACACCCCGGAGGAGCCCAGGCTGCGCAGCGGCGCCTCGTTGCCGCCCCAGAGGTTGAACTCGCCGATCAGGCTCACGCCCTTGGCATTTGGCGCCCAGACGGCAAACGACACACCCTCGACAGGTCCGTCGGGGGTCTCGTAGGTCCGCGGGTGTGCCCCGAGCGCCTCCCACAGCCGCTCATGACGCCCCTCGGCGAACAGGTGCAGGTCCATCTCGCCCAGCGTCGGCAGGAAGCGGTATGCGTCGGCGACGGTCAGCGCAGGCGCCTCGGGGTATTGCACCTCAAGGCGGTAGTCGATCAGCTTGGTGATGGGCAGCGCCACCGCGAACAGGCCGGCGTCGACGTGGGTCAGCGGATAACGCTGTCCGCCGATGAGTGCGGTCACCGATTCGGCATGCGGACGCAGCACCCGGATGACCGTGTGATCGTCGTACTCGTGGGCACCGAGGACGGAATGCGGGTCGTGATGCTCTCCGGCGACGAGCCGGCCGAGGTCCGTATCGGACGGCCGCAGATGGCTGTCGGAGACGGGATTGGTTCGGGTCACGGTGTTCTCACTCCCTACGCAGCAGGTTCAGTCGGGCGTCCTGCGGTATCAACGGCATGTTCAGCACGTGCGCGACGGCGCGGCCGGGTTCCAGGCGGACATAGTTGCTCTGTCCCCAGTGGTACTCCTCGCCGGTGATCTCGTCGCGTACCCAGAACCGGTCGTAGGCCTCCATACCCAGCGCGGCCATGTCTAACCACACGGTGCCGGCCTCCGGCCCGAACGGGTTGAGGGTCACGACCACCAAGACGCAGTCACCGGTCACCGGATCGAACTTGCTGTAGGCCAGCAGCGCGTCGTTGTCGACATGGTGGAACGTGATGGTCCGCAACTGCTGTAGCGCCGGATGCAGCCGACGGATCTCGTTGAGCCGGGCCAGGAACGGCTCAAGCGAGTTACCGGAGGCCAGCGCCGCCCCGTAGTCGCGGGGCCGCAGCTCGTACTTCTCCGAGTCCAGGTACTCCTCGCTGCCCTCGCGGACCGCTTGGTGTTCGTAGAGCTCGTAGCCCGAGTAGACCCCCCACACCGAACTGAACGTCGAGGCCAGCACCGCGCGGATGGCGAACATGCCCGGCCCGCCGTGCTGCAGGCTCTCATGCAGGATGTCGGGGGTGTTGACGAACAGGTTGGGCCGCGCGACATCGGCGTACTCGGCGATCTCCTGGCCGTACTCGACCAGCTCCCACTTGGCAGTCCGCCAGGTGAAGTACGAATAGGACTGTGTAAAGCCCAATTTGGCAAGACCGAACAATCGCGCGGGCCGGGTGAAGGCCTCGGCGAGGAACAAGACGTCGGGATCGTCGTTCTTGACCTTGCCGATCAACCAGGCCCAGAAGTTCGGTGGCTTGGTGTGCGGGTTGTCCACACGGAAGATCTTCACGCCGTGGGACACCCAGTAGCGGACCACCCGCAGCACCTCGGCGTACAACCCGGCCGGGTCGTTGTCGAAGTTCAGCGGGTAGATGTCCTGGTACTTCTTGGGCGGGTTCTCGGCGTAGGCGATGGTGCCGTCGGGCAAGACCGTGAACCATTCCGGATGAGCCTGGGCCCACGGGTGATCAGGTGCGCACTGCAGCGCCAGGTCCAGCGCCACCTCCAGGCCCTGATCCCTTGCTGCGCCGACGAACTCGTCGAAATCGGAGATGCTGCCCAGGTCGGGGTGCACGGCGTCGTGACCGCCCTCGCTGCTGCCGATCGCCCACGGCGAACCGACATCACCCTCGGTTGCGGTGACGGTGTTGTTGCGGCCCTTGCGGTGCACTGCGCCGATAGGGTGGATCGGCGGGAGGTAGACGACGTCGAATCCCATCCCGGCCACCCGCGGCAACTCCCTGGCGGCGGTGGCGAACGTGCCGTGCACCGGCCTGCCCGCGTCGTCCCAGCCGCCGGTGGACCGCGGGAACAACTCGTACCAGGCGCCGAACCGGGCCAGTGGCCGGTCCACCCAGATGCCGTATTGCTGACCGCGGGTCAGTAGCTCGCGCAGCGGAAAACGATGCAGCAGATCCGCGATGCCGGGGGAGAGGGCCGCTCCGGCCCGGACGAACGGATCACCCGGCTGGCGCAGCGCACCGGCGGCATCGAACAGCGGCTGACGGTGCTCACGCGGCATTCCCGCGGCGGCGCGTTCCAGCAGTTGGGCGCCGATGATCAGATCATTGGAGAGCTCCGCTTCGCCCTGACCCGCGTCGAGCTTGGCGATGATGCCCTTGCGCCACGTCGCGACGGGATCTCCCCAGCCGTCGACGCGGAAGGTCCACATCCCGACCTGGTCGGGGGTGAACTGGCCGTGCAGCACATCGGGCGTTCGGCCGGGGGTCATCGGCAGCATCAACGGCTTGATCCGCGGTGGTGTCACCGGCGCGGGCGGCTCCGCAGCGGTGCCGGGTGGATCGTCGACCAATCGCGGATATGCCGTGCCGTGATAACGCACCACCAGTGTCGCGGCCACCGCATCGTGTCCCTCGCGCCAGACGGTCGCCTTGATCGGCACCACCTCTCCGACCACCGCCTTCGCGGGGAATCGGCCACCGGACAGTACGGGCGCGACATCGTCGATCTCGATCCGACCGGTCACCCACCAACTCCTCACTGATCGCCGCCGACCGTCTCGGTGACCGCGATCCGTCTCGATCCGCTATCTGACTCGACGTGCTCGTTACCGACTCCTGGGTACCCAACCTAGTGTCAGGAACACATCGCTGCGCGTGATGGCGAAACTCCGGGCCGTACGGTCGAGACCCAGCGCACGGCCAAGCTGCCTGCCACCGGGCCGATTGTCAGTAAGGTGAATCGACGTGAAAGCCCTGAGACGATTCACCGTCCGAGCCCACCTTCCGCAGCGGCTTTCGGCACTGGAGCGGTTGTCGGTCAACTTGAGATGGTCCTGGCACACGCCGACGCAGAAGTTGTTCGCCGAGATCGACCCGGCTCTGTGGGAGCGGGTCGGCGCCGACCCGGTGGCACTGCTCGGAGAGGTCAACCCGCAGCGGCTGGACGAGCTGGCCGCCGAGGAGGATTTCACCCGACAGGTGGACGCTTGCGCCGACGATCTGGACAACTACCTGAGCCAGCCGATGTGGTACCAGAATCAGCTCGCCGACGGTCGGGAGTTCCCCAACGGGATCGCCTATTTCTCGATGGAGTTCGGCGTCGCCGAGGTGCTGCCCAACTATTCCGGCGGCCTGGGCATCCTGGCCGGCGACCATCTCAAGTCCGCATCGGACCTGGGCCTTCCGCTGATCGCGGTCGGCTTGTACTACCGGTCCGGGTACTTCCGGCAATCGCTGACCGCCGATGGCTGGCAGCACGAGAACTATCCGTCGCTGGACCCCCAAGGCCTGCCGCTGCGGCTGCTGACCGACCACGCCGGGCAGCCGGTGCTGATCGACCTGGCGATGCCCGACGGCGCCCGGTTGTACGCACAGGTGCTCATCGCCCAGGTGGGCCGGGTACCGCTGCTGCTGCTCGATTCCGATATCGGCGAGAACGAGCATGATCTGCGGGGGGTCACCGACCGCCTGTACGGCGGTGATCAGGAACATCGGATCAAACAGGAATTGCTCGCCGGTATCGGCGGCGTCCGCGCGATCCGGGCCTACACCGAGGTGGAGGGGCTGCCGGCGCCCGAGGTGTTCCACATGAACGAGGGGCATGCCGGATTCCTCGGGGTCGAGCGCATCAGGGAATTGATCGAGGCGGGGCTGGACTTCGACACCGCGCTGACGGTGGTGCGGTCCTCCACGGTGTTCACCACCCACACGCCCGTCCCGGCCGGTATCGACCGGTTCCCGGTGGAGATGGTGCGCCGCTACTTCGGCGGGGTGGACCTGAACTCGCGGTTGCTTCCCGGTGTTCCGCTGGAGCGGGTGATCGCCTTCGGCGCCGAGGAGGATCCGGAGAAGTTCAACATGGCCCACATGGGCCTGCGGTTGGCTCAGCGCGCCAATGGCGTCTCCCTGTTGCACGGCGAGGTCAGCCGGGAGATGTTCAGCGGGTTGTGGCCCGGGTTCGACCCGGCCGAGGTGCCGATCGGCTCCATCACCAACGGTGTCCATGCGCCGACGTGGGCGGCGCCGCAGTGGGTGGACCTGGCGCGCGAACTCATCGGGGAGGACCTGGGGTCGCTCAGCGAGGCCGAAACCTGGCAGCGGCTACAGCAGGTGGATCCCGGACACCTGTGGTGGATCCGTTCGCAGTTGCGCTCGCAGTTGATCGACGACGTTCGGGCCCGGCTGCGCCGATCGTGGCTGGAGCGCGGCGCGTCGGAGGCCGAACTGGGTTGGATCGCTTCGGCATTCGATCCGGAGGTGCTGACCGTCGGATTCGCCCGACGGGTGCCCACCTACAAGCGGCTGACCCTGATGCTGCGCGATCCGCAGCGCCTGGAACGGTTGCTGCTCGACGCCGACCGACCCGTCCAGCTGATCGTCGCGGGCAAATCCCACCCCGCCGATGACGGCGGCAAGTCGTTGATCCAACAGATCGTGCGCTTCGCCGACCGGCACGAGGTACGCCACCGGATCGCGTTCCTGCCCGACTACGACATGTCGATGGCCCGGCTGCTGTACTGGGGTTGCGATGTGTGGCTGAACAATCCGCTGCGCCCGCTGGAGGCCTGCGGCACGTCCGGCATGAAGAGTGCGCTCAACGGCGGGCTGAACCTGTCCGTCCGCGACGGGTGGTGGGACGAGTGGTACGACGGCGAGAACGGCTGGGAGATCCCCACCGCGGACGGACTGGCCGATGAGACCCGCCGCGACGATATCGAGGCAGGCGCCCTCTACGACCTGCTGGAGAGTTCGGTGACGCCGCGGTTCTACGAACGCGACCAGCACGGTGTGCCGGTGCGCTGGGTCGAGATGGTGCGCCACACCCTGCAGGCGCTCGGGCCCAAGGTGCTGGCTTCCCGGATGGTGCGTGATTACACCGAGAAGTACTATGCGCCCGCGGCGAAATCACTGCGTGCCACCCTGGAACCCGATAGCGAGGACGTGCCCTTCGGGGCGGCCCGGCAGCTGGCCGCCTACCGCACCCGGGTACAGCAGCAGTGGCCGCATATCCAGATCACCGATGTCGACAGCTATGGGTTGCCCGACACCCCGCTGCTCGGCAGCGAACTGACCCTGACCGCCACCGTGGACCTGGCCGGTCTTCAGCCGAACGAGGTTGCGGTGCAGGCGGTTCTGGGGCGTGTCGACGGCAGCGACAACCTGCGTGACCCGGTCACCGTTGCGATGGTGCACACCGGCGGTGCCGACGGCGGCCGGCAGGTCTTCTCGACCACCACGCCGCTGCCGGTGGCCGGGCCGGTCGGCTACACGGTGCGGGTGCTGCCGCAGCACCGGTTACTGGCCGGGGCCAACGAACTGGGACTCGTCACGCTGGCATGAGCAAGATCCTTGAGGTCGCGGTCGCCGGTGGGCCGTATGCGTTGGCGGCGGGACCGGACGGGGAGATGTGGGTGACGTGTGCCCACACCGGCCAGATCGCCAGAGTCACCTCCGATGGTGAGCTCACCGTGTTCGACATCGCGCCCGACAGCAGGCCCCAGATCATCGTGGCCGGGCCCGACGGAGCGGTGTGGTTCACCCGCGGTGGTGATGACCGGATCGGCCGGATCGCGACGGACGGGTCGCAGAGCGCCGTCGAACTCGGCTCGGGCAGTGCGCCTTTCGGGCTGTGTGTCGGACCCGACCGGGCGCTGTGGTTCACCACGATGACGGCCGGCACGATCGGCAGGCTCGATCCCGTCGACGGGCGGATCGACGAGCATCCGGTGGGCGGGATGCCGGCGATGATCACCGCCGGGCCCGACGGCGCGTTGTGGTTCACCATGAATCAACGCAGCGCCGTCGGCAGGCTCGACCTTGCGGGTGAGCTCACCGTCCGCGAACTGCCCACCCGCGCCGCCGGTCCGGTCGGTATCACCGCCACCCATGACGACGCGGTGTGGTTCACCGAGATCCTGGCCGACAAGATCGGCCGGATCCCGACGGGCGAGGCGATCCAGGAACTCGACCTGCCCGGTAAACCCCATGCGGTGGTCGCCGACCCGTCCGGCGGAGTGTGGGTCAGCCTGTGGGGCGCCGACCAGATCGCGCGGGTCGATGCCGACGGTGAGTACGAAACCATCGACCTGCCTGCGGGCAGTGAACCGCACGGCCTGGCGATCGAGGACCGTGGACCCGCCGGAACCGCCCTGTGGGTGGCCCTCGAGCAGGGCAGCGTGTTGCGGATCCCGCTGAGCTGATCGGCACACCCGCGGCGCCCAGACCCGTTACGCGCCGGCAGGTCTAGGCGAATCGCTTGAAACAGCGTTCGGTATCGCCGAGCACCCCGACCCGGAACGCGTCGATACGGGAGAACCCGGAGGGCACCGACTCACCGTTGACATCGCTGGCGACCAGTCCGTTCAGCAGGATTCCCGATACCGCCTCGTCGACATCGCCCGCGGTGAGCGCAATCGTGTCGCCGTCGGGGGTGTTGACCTCCTTGACGAGTTTGGCCGTCGCGACCCCGGTCAGGCAGGCGGTGCGCAACGCCGCCTGCGCGGTGTTCAGCGCCACCCCACCGTGCTGCTGCTGAACCGACTGCATGTACCGCGAGATCAGCACCGAGTACGCGGTGTTGTCGCCGGTGGCCAGCCCGGCGTCCTCATCTTCGGACTGGGCGCCCAACACCTCCATGGCGGGCAGATCCACGGAGATGGTGTTGGTCGCCGGGCAGAAGGTCGCCGGCGCATCGGAGTCGGCATCCGGGCAATCGGGCCGATCGAAGGTGAGGGTCGGATGCTCGGCGGGATCGAACAGGATGTTCATCGCGTCGAAGACGGAACGCACCGAATCGGCGGTGATCTGCAGCTCGCCGGATTGATCTTCGGGGAGCAGAACCGGAAGGTCGCCCCGGCGTTGCTTGATCTCGGCCGGATCCATCGCCGCGCAGGAACCGGCACCGTCGGTGAATCCGAACTGGAATGCCGAGACCCGCTCGAACGCCGAACCGTGTTCGTCCTCACCGGCATCGGAATCGTCGATGGTCATCAGCGGATCGCGGAAGCCGATCATCGTGCTCATCAGGCTGTTCAGGCCGTCGCCGGTGGACAGTGTGAAACGAGGCGAGTTGTCCTCGGCGACCCACCGCATGTACACGCCGGCAAGACAATCGGCCTGCTGTTCGGAGACCAGCGTCGGGGTGTCGTCGGCGACGATGCCCGCCTGGGCCTGGATCGCGTGCCCGTACTCGTGGGCCAACACCATCGTGACGGCCATATCGCCGTTGGCACTGCGCAGTGCGGGCAACAGAACCCCGCGGTCCCAGCCGATGGTGCGATCGTCGTCGCAATACGCGGCATTGACGAGGTTGTAGGTGTCCTCGCCGCAGAACGCGCCGTCGAAACCGTCTGAATCCCAGGAGAGGATCTCGGACACCGGGGTGAACTCGCCGTCGAACGTCTCGCCGTAGGTCTGTGCCCAGAACTGCTCGATATCGCTGATCGAACTGGCGGCGAGCATGTCGATGTCACCGCCGTCGGTGTTGTTGACCTGGCGGGTGGGTTCGGCGGCGTCATCGCGCAACCCGGTGGGTCCGTCGGTGGCAGGCATCCCCGCCACCCGGAACGGGTCGGCGAACACCGACACCGCACTGCCCTGCACCGGTTCGGAGCATGCGCTGACGATCAGTGCCGTGCCCAGCGTCAGTGCCGCGGCCGGGACCCATCGCAGGACCCTGCGTCCTGTCGCCGTCATCGCGAAATGCATCAGCCCGCCTTTCCGGTGCGCCCGGGCGGGGCACGTTTCTGGCTAGCAGAATAGTGACAATCAGCCGTTGCGCAGGCGAATCAGCGCGGCCTTCACCCGTTCCGGGTCGGTGGTGGCCCAGAACGGTGGCAGCGAGGCCCGCAGGAATCCACCGTAGCGGGCGGTCGCCATCCGGGAGTCCAGAATCGCGACCACACCGCGATCGTCGATCCGGCGCAACAATCGGCCCGCCCCCTGGGACAACAGCAACGCGGCGTGGCTGGCGGCCACCGCCATGAATCCGTTGCCGCCGCGGGCGCCGATCGCACGCTGCCGGGCGGTCAGCAGCGGATCGTCGGGCCGGGGGAAGGGGATCCGGTCGATCAGCACCAGCGAGAGGGTCGGGCCGGGGACGTCGACACCCTGCCACAGCGACAGCGTGCCGAACAGCGAGGTCTGTTCGTCATCGGCGAACTGTTTGACCAACGCCGCTGTGGTGTCCTGGCCCTGGCACAGCACCGGGGTGGACAGCCGCTCGGCCATCACCTCGGCGGTGGCCTTGGCCGCGCGCATCGACGAGAACAGCCCGAGCGTGCGGCCGCCGGCCGCGGTGATGAGCGCTTCGATCTCGTCGAGTTGCGTCGCCGATCCGGTGCCGTCGCGGCCAGGTGGTGGCAGATGTTTTGCCACGTAGAGGATTCCGGACTTTGCGTGATCGAACGGCGAGCCGACGTCGAGCCCGCGCCATCGGCTGGGCGGGTCGCCGCCGGAGAGGCCCCAGGCGGCCGCCATCCCGTCGAAGCTGCCGCCTAGGGTCAGGGTCGCCGACGTCAGTACCGCGGTGGCGCGGGCAAACAGCCTGGTGCGCAACAGACCCGAGACCGACAGCGGGGCCACCCGCAGCACCGCACGCTTACCCGTGGCGACCCTGCTGTTCTCCTCGTGATCCAGCCACACCACATCGAACCGGTCGGGGATGGCGGGACCGAACGAATCCAGCATCCGCGCGGCGATATCGCCGATCTCGGTGACCGCGGTGACGGCCTCGGTGCGGGCCGCGGCGGCCTGTGGGTCCGACGGGGTGGTGTCGATCGCCGAGCGGATCACGAATGCCGCGTCGCGCAGTGCGGTCAGATAGGTGGCCAGTTCGTCGTCGAGGTGATCGATGCGCCCGGGTTCGGCGTCGTGGATCATCGAAGCCAGATTCGCCCCGGCCGCCTCGAAACGCTCGACGAGCTCATCGGCGACCAGCCGCCCGATCCGGCGCTGGGCGGCGCCCAACGCCGTGGCAGACAGCTCACCGGTCGCCACACCGGTCACCCGGTCGGCCAGTTCGTGGGCCTCGTCGACGACCAGCATCTCGTGCTCGGGCAGCACCGAGGCGTCGGCGATGGCGTCGATGGCCAGCAGGGCGTGGTTGGTGACCACGATGTCGGCGGTACCGGCCTTGGCCCGCGCCTTCTCCGAGTAACAGTCGGCGCTGTACGGGCAGCGCGATACCCCGATACATTCGCGGGCCGACACGCTGACCTGACTCCAGGACCGGTCCGGCACACCGGGGGACAGTTCGTCGCGGTCCCCGGTCTCGGTGTCCGACGCCCAGGCCGTCAGCCGCTGCACATCGCGGCCCAGCGCTGTCGCGGCGACCGCGTCGAACAGTTCCTCTTGGGGCAGTTCCTCACCCTCGGAAGCGGAGCTGTTGTGGATCTTGTTCAGGCACAGGTAATTTCCCCGGCCTTTGAGCAGTGCGAAGGTCGGCTTGCGGGGCAGGCGCGGCGCCAGGGCATCGGCCAGCCGTGGCAGGTCACGGTCGACGAGCTGACGCTGCAGCGCGATGGTCGCGGTCGAGACCACCACGGGCGCGCCCGCGGACACCGCTCGGGCGATGGCGGGCACCAGATAGGCCAGTGATTTACCTGTCCCGGTGCCCGCCTGGACGGCGAGGTGCTTACCGGTTTCGAAGGCTTCGCTGACGGCCTGGGCCATCTCGACCTGACCGGCGCGCTGGGTGCCGCCGAGCGCGTCGACCGCGGCGGCCAGCAGATCGGTGACGGTGGTGGTTGCGGTCACCTGGCGGGAACCACGCGGGTGGCGATGGCGGGTTCACCCCGCGAGAGCTTCAGCCCGTCCCAGGGCAGACTGGTGAGCCCGTCGGACATCAGGGTGCGCGCCGCGCCGAGATCGGGCGTGCCGACCGGCTCACCGGCGCGTACCAGCGGGATGCTCAGCGGCCGCGCGGTCAGCCCGGTTTCGATGGCGGGTCGGTGACCGGCCGGGAAGACGAGCTCTTCGGTGATGGTCCCCGACGGTTTGGCCACCCGCAGCGACTCCTTGGCCCCGCCCTGGGACCCCTTCTGCGCGCTGCGCTTCTGCACCGGGATGCCGTCGACCTCGACCAGCTTGTAGACCATGCCCGCGGTGGGTGCGCCGGAGCCGGTGACCAGCGAGGTCCCGACGCCGTAGCTGTCGACCGGCTCGGCGCGCAGTGCCGCGATGGCGAACTCGTCGAGGTCACCGGACACCACGATGCGGGTGTTGCGGGCACCCAGCTCGTCGAGCTGACGACGGACCTGGCCGGCGACCACACCGAGGTCGCCGGAGTCGATGCGCACCGCCCCCAGTTCGGTCCCGGCGACGGCGATGGCATTCGCCACGCCTGCGGTGATGTCATAGGTGTCCACCAACAAGGTCGTGCCCACGCCGAGGGCGTCGACCTGCGCGGCGAATGCGATGCGCTCCGATGCGTCCTGTGCGGCGCGGTCGGCGGTGCCGTCCGGCCCGGTGTGCAGCAGCGTGAAAGCGTGGGCGCTGGTGCCCAGCGCGGGTACGCCGTAGCGCTGCTGGGCTGCCAGGTTGGAGCTGCCGTCGAAGCCGGCGATCCACGCCGCCCGTGCCGCAGCGACGGCGGCCTGCTCGTGGGTGCGCCGCGATCCCATCTCGATCAGCTGGCGGCCGGCCGCCGCCGAGACCATCCGGGCAGCGGCCGAGGCGATCGCGCAATCGTGGTTGAGCACCGACAGCGCGAGTGTTTCCAGGATGACGCACTCGGCGAAGCTGCCCCGCACCGAGAGCACCGGCGAGTTCGGGAAGTACAACTCGCCCTCGGGATATCCGTCGATATCGCCGCCGAACCGGAAGCCGGCCAGGAACTCGCGGGTCTGCTCGTCGAGGAAGTCGGCGACACCGGCCAGTGTCTCCGCATCGAAGGTGAAGTGCGCCAGCGCATCCACGAAGCGTCCGGTGCCGGCCACCACCCCGTAACGGCGGCCGTCGGGCAGCCGCCGGGCAAACACCTCGAACGTGCAGCGGCGGTGCGCCGACCCGTCGCGCAGTGCCGCGGCGAGCATGGTCAGCTCGTACTTGTCGGTCAGCAGCGCGGTGCTCACGGGGTCGTTCACGTCCCCAACCGTATCGGTCCGGTTCGGATTCGGGCGGGAAGTGCCACCCCGGTAGTCTGTCGGGCATGGTTACCCCAGCGCGGACTCGGCCGGGTACCCGTGAGGACGAGGCCACCGAGAGTCGCGATGCGACCGACAGCCCCTGGGTGACGATCGTGTGGGACGACCCGGTGAACCTGATGTCGTATGTGACCTATGTGTTCCAGAAGCTGTTCGGCTACTCCGAGCCGCACGCCACCAAGTTGATGATGCAGGTGCACACCGAGGGCAAGGCCGTGGTGTCCTCCGGCAGCCGGGAATCGATGGAGGTCGACGTGACCAAGCTGCACTCGGCGGGCCTGTGGGCGACCATGCAGCAGGACCGCTGACCGGTGCGCAAATGGAAACGCCTCGAGGGCGCCGACGGCCCGCGATTCCGGTCATCGCTGGCCGCGCACGAAGCAGATCTGCTGCGTAATCTGGTCTCCTCGCTCACCGGGATGCTCGACGACCGTGAATCCGCCGCTCCGACCGACGAACTCAGCGAACTGACCGGAATCAAGACCGGCCACTCGGCGCCGCCCGAGGACGAGACGATGAAACGGCTGTTGCCCGACTTCTACCGGGCCCGCACCGAGCACCCGGCGGGCTCTTCGGCGGCCGACAGCCTCAACAGCGCGCTGCGCAGCCTGCACGAGCCGACCATCATCGACGCGAAACGGCAAGCCGCACAACGCCTCCTGGAGACACTGCCCGACGGTGGCGGCAAGTTCGAGCTGTCCGAGGACGATGCGCAGGCGTGGGCGTCGGCGGTCAACGATGTGCGGTTGGCGCTGGGTTCGATGCTCGAGATCGGCCCCGGCGGATTGGATCAGTTGCCGGTTGGGCACCCGATGGCCGGACACCTGGACGTCTACCAGTGGCTGACCGTGTTGCAGGAGTACCTGGTGCTCGGTCTCATGGGGCAGACCCGATGACCGGGTTCGGCGCCATCACCGATATCGCGGGAATCCGCGTCGGGCATCACCACCGCATCGACGACGATGTCACCCTCGGGTCGGGCTGGGCCGCGGGCAGCACCGTCGTGCTGGCACCGGAGGGCACCGTCGGCGCGGTCGACTGCCGCGGCGGCGCACCGGGGAGCCGCGAGACCGATCTGCTCGACCCGGCCAACAGCGTGCGTCACGTCGATGCGGTGGTACTCACCGGCGGGAGCGCCTACGGGCTGGCCGCCGCGGACGGCGTGATGACCTGGCTGGAGGAGCAGGGTCGCGGTGTCGCGATGGACGGCGGTGTGGTGCCGATCGTCCCCGGCGCGGTCATCTTCGACCTGCCGGTCGGCGGCTGGGGATGCCGGCCCACCGCCGAATTCGGTTACGCCGCCGTGAAATCCGCGGCCGACTCCGGCGACCGGGTCGCGGTCGGCAATGTCGGCGCCGGTGCCGGTGCGCGCGCCGGCGTGCTCAAGGGTGGACTGGGCACCGCCTCGATCAGGCTGCCGGAACTGGGCGTGACCGTCGGAGCCATCGTCGCCGTCAACTCCGGCGGCAACGTCATCGATCCGGCGACCGGGCTGCCGTGGATGTCCGATCTGACCGCGCAGTTCGGCCTGAGCGCCCCGCCGGAAGAACAGATCGCCGAGTTCGCGGCCTTGAACACCAAGAGCAGCCCGTTGAACACGACCATCGCCGTCGTGGCCACCGATGCCGAGCTGAGCCCCGCGGGCTGCCGGCGGCTGGCGATCGCCGCCCAGGACGGACTGGCGCACGCCATCAGGCCGGCCCACACCCCGGTCGACGGCGACACCGTGTTTGCGCTGGCCACCGGCTCGGTGCAGGTGCCGCCCTCGGAGAAGGTGCCCGCCGCGATGTCGCCGGAGACCGCGCTGGTGACCGCGTTGGGGGCCGCCGCGGCCGACTGCCTGGCCCGTGCCGTCCTCGTCGGCGTGCTGGCCGCCGAATCGGTCGCCGGAATACCGACCTACCGCGGTCTGTTGCCCGGAGCGTTCGCATCTGCAAAAGAGACGGAGTCCTGACGTGCTGGTGATCCGCGCCGACCTGGTGGACGCCATGGTGGCCCACGCGCGCGCCGACCATCCCGACGAGGCCTGCGGCGTGATCGCTGGACCGGAGGGTTCGGACCGCCCGCAGCGTTTCATCCCGATGGTCAACGCCGAGCGGTCCCCGACCTTCTACCGGTTCGACTCCACGGAGCAGCTGAAGGTGTGGCGCCAGATGGATGACAACGACGAGGTCCCGGTGGTCATCTACCACTCGCACACCGCTACCGAGGCCTACCCGAGCCGTACCGACATCTCCTTCGCCTCCGAACCGGACGCCCACTACGTGCTGGTGTCCACCCGCGACCCGGAGGCGCACGAACTGCGCAGCTATCGCATCCTCGACGGCGTCGTCACCGAAGAACCAGTCAGCATCGTCGAGAACTACGAATCCTGAGAGAGGCCACCGTGTCCGTAACCGTGTCCATCCCGACCATCCTGCGTACCCACACCGGTGGGGAGAAGCGCGTCCAAGCCGACGGCGAAACCCTGCAGGCTGTCATCGCCGATCTGGAGTCCAACTATCCCGGCATATCCGACCGTCTGATCGACTCGGACAACGCGGGCAAGCTGCACCGCTTCGTCAACATCTATGTCAACGACGAGGACGTCCGGTTCTCCGGTGGATTGGACACCGCGATCGGTGACGGTGATTCGGTGACGATCCTGCCCGCCGTCGCGGGCGGCTAGGCGTGCGTTACGACTCGCTGCTGCAGGCCCTCGGGAACACCCCGCTGGTCGGCTTGCAGCGGCTGTCGCCACGGTGGGAAGACGGCGCCGACGGGCCGCATGTGCGGCTGTGGGCCAAGCTGGAGGACCGCAATCCCACCGGGTCGATCAAGGATCGACCCGCGTTGCGGATGATCGAGCAGGCCGAACGCGACGGCCTGATCACGCCGGGGGACACGCTGCTGGAACCCACCAGCGGCAACACCGGTATCTCCCTGGCCATGGCGGCGTTGCTCAAGGGTTACCGGATGATCTGCGTGATGCCGGAGAACACCTCGATCGAGCGCCGCCAACTGCTCGAGCTCTACGGTGCGAAGATCATCTACTCACCCGCCGAGGGCGGTTCGAACACCGCCGTCGCGCACGCCAAAGAGCTTGCCGCGCAGAATCCCTCGTGGGTGATGCTCTATCAGTACGGCAACCCGGCCAATGCTGCCGCACACTACGAGACCACCGGCCCGGAGTTGCTTGCCGACCTGCCCGAGATCACCCATTTCGTCGGTGGACTGGGCACCACCGGAACCCTGATGGGCACCGGCCGTTTCCTGCGTGAACAGGTGCCCGGGGTGCAGATCGTGGCCGCCGAACCCCGCTACGGCGAAGGTGTCTACGCGCTGCGCAACATCGACGAGGGTTTCGTCCCCGAGTTGTACGACCCGGAGATCCTGACCACCCGCTACTCGGTGGGCGCCTTCGACGCGGTCAAGCGCACCCGTGAGCTGGTCCAGGTGGAGGGCATCTTCGCAGGTATCTCCTCGGGCGCCATCCTGCATGCCGCGCTCGGTATGGGTGCCAAGGCCATCAAGGCCGGCGAGCGCGCCGACATCGCCTTCACCATCTGTGATGCCGGGTGGAAGTATCTGTCCACCGGTGCCTACGCCGGTAGCCTGGACGATGCGGAAGACGCATTGGAAGGGCAACTCTGGGCATGAGCGAGTGGGCATGAATCTCCCCGACACCCGAGCACCGAAGAATCGGCCGGCCTGGGTGGTCGGCGGCGTCACGGTCGTCGGTTTCGTGGCGCTGCTGTACGTCATGGAGATCATCGACACCGTTCTGGGCCATCGCCTCGACCAGGACGGGATTCGCCCACTGCAGACCGACGGGCTGTGGGGCATCCTGTGGGCGCCGCTGCTGCACGGCGGGTGGCCCCATCTGATCGCCAACACCGTGCCCGCCCTGGTGCTCGGGTTCCTGATGACGCTGGCAGGCATGGGGCGGTTCCTCGGGGCTACCGCCATCATCTGGCTGCTCGGCGGGTTCGGCACCTGGCTGATCGGCAATATCGGCGCGCACTGCCCGTATGTGGGCGTGCAGTGCACGACAAATCACATCGGCGCGTCCGGGCTGATCTTCGGCTGGCTGACGTTTCTGATCGTGTTCGGATTCTTCAGTCGCAAGGCCTGGGAGATCGTCGTCGGGGTGATCGTCGCGCTGGTGTACGGAGGCATTCTGTTCGGAGTGCTGCCCGGTGCGCCGGGGGTGTCCTGGCAGGGACATCTGTCCGGCGCGATCGCCGGGCTGATCGCGGCCTACGTGCTGTCCGGCCCGGAGCGCAAGGCCCGCACCACGCGCACCGGCCCGGCCTCGCTGCGTTCCTGAGTCGGCCCGCGGGCCATGTTGTGCATCACGGTGCGGACACAAAATGAATCTTGTCGCTGAATGCGGTCATGCTTTCGTCGTGCCGCTGACCGACGTGGCAAGCTAGTGCTGTGCGAATCACCGTACTGGGTTGTTCCGGCAGTGTTGTCGGCCCCGATTCGCCCGCGTCCGGATATCTGCTGACCGAGCCCGACACCGCGCCGATGGTCCTGGACTTCGGCGGCGGGGTGCTCGGCGCGCTGCAGCGGTACGCCGACCCCGGCTCGGTGAACGTCCTGCTGTCGCATCTGCACGCCGATCACTGCCTGGATCTGCCCGGCCTTTTCGTGTGGCGCCGGTACCACCCGTCCCCGCCCAAGGGGCGGGCCATGTTGTTCGGTCCTTCGCATACCTGGGAGCGGCTCGGCGCGGCATCCTCGCCCGAGGGCGGCGAGATCGATGATGTCTCCGATATTTTCGACGTCCAGCCCTGGGTCGACGGTCAAGCGGTGCGGCTCGGAGCCCTGACGGTCGAACCGCGGCTGGTGTGTCACCCCACCGAGTCCTACGGCATGCGCTTCACCGATCGCGACGGCGTCACCTTCGCCTACAGC
Organism: Arthrobacter sp. SLBN-53; assembly: GCF_006715585.1. Taxonomy (NCBI): domain Bacteria; kingdom Bacillati; phylum Actinomycetota; class Actinomycetes; order Micrococcales; family Micrococcaceae; genus Arthrobacter; species Arthrobacter sp. SLBN-53. Next base: position 1,272,973 of record NZ_VFNN01000001.1, on the reverse strand, counting down.
GGCGATACCGGCATCTGCGATGCGGTGGTCGAGCTGGCGCGAGGAGTCGACGTGTTCCTGTGCGAGGCATCCTGGACCCATTCCCCCGAGCGGCCACCCAATCTGCACCTGTCGGGCACCGAGGCCGGTCAGATCGCGGCGCGTGCGGGCGTCGGGAAACTGCTGCTGACCCACATCCCGCCCTGGACGTCTCGCGAGGATGTCATCAGCGAGGCCAAGGCCGAGTTCGACGGCCCGGTCCATGCGGTGGTGTGCGGCGAAGTCATCGACGTGACCCGCCACTGAGCTCCCCGTCGCTCCCCGTCGGGCTGCCGCGTTAGGGTTGCACGGTGTCCAGACGAGAAGACGGCCGGCTTGACGACGAGCTGAGGCCAGTGGTCATCACCCGCGGTTTCACCTCCCATCCGGCGGGCTCGGTATTGGTCGAATTCGGCCAGACCCGCGTCATGTGCACGGCCTCGGTGACCGAGGGAGTCCCGCGCTGGCGCAAGGGCTCCGGGCAGGGCTGGCTGACCGCGGAGTACGCGATGCTGCCGGCGGCCACCCATGAGCGCTCGGGCCGCGAGTCGGTCAAGGGCAAGGTCGGCGGTCGCACGCAGGAGATCAGCAGGCTCGTCGGCCGGTCGCTGCGGGCGTGTATCGACCTCGGCGCGCTCGGTGAGAACACCATCGCCATCGACTGCGATGTGCTGCAGGCCGACGGTGGTACCCGCACCGCCGCGATCACCGGCGCCTATGTCGCGCTCTCCGATGCCGTGACCTACCTGGCCGCGGCCGACAAGTTGTCGGATCCGCGCCCACTGTCCTGTGCCATCGCCGCGGTGTCGGTCGGTGTCGTCGACGGCCGGGTCCGGTTGGACCTGCCCTACACCGAGGATTCCCGCGCCGAGGTCGACATGAACGTCGTCGCCACCGACACCGGCACCCTGGTGGAGATCCAGGGCACCGGTGAGGGGGCCACCTTCCCGCGCTCGACGCTGGACAAGATGCTGGATGTGGCGCTCGCCGGTTGCGAGGAGCTGTTCGCCATCCAGCGGGCGGCACTGGAGTTGCCCTATCCCGGCGTGCTGCCCGAGCCCAGCGGTCCGTCCAAGAAGGTGTTCGGAAGCTGACCCGGTTACTGGTTGCCTCGCGCAACGCCAAGAAACTGGCCGAGCTGCGCCGGGTCCTCGACACGGCCGGGATCGACGGCGTGGAGTTGGTGTCGCTGTCCGAGGTCCCCGAGTTCGACGAGGCACCCGAGACCGGTGCCACCTTCGAGGACAACGCGCTGGCCAAGGCCCGCGATGCGTTTGCCGCGACCGGGTTGCCCTCGGTCGCCGACGATTCCGGGCTGGCCGTCGAGGCACTCAACGGTATGCCCGGGGTGTTGTCGGCGCGGTGGGCCGGTGCACACGGTGATGACCGTGCCAACCTCGAGCTGCTGCTGGGACAGCTGCGCGATGTGCCCGACGACCGGCGCGGGGCCGCCTTCGTCTCGGCCTGTGCGCTCGTGTCCGAGGCAGGGGAGACCGTGGTGCGCGGTGAATGGGTGGGCACCATCGCCCGGGAGCCGCGTGGTGACGGCGGCTTCGGATATGACCCGATCTTCGTGCCCGCAGAATCCTCGCGGTCGGCGGCGCAGCTGTCGGCCGCCGAGAAGGATGCCGCGTCCCATCGTGGCCGGGCGCTGACGTTATTGCTCCCGCAGTTGCGCGCGCTGGCCTGAGTACCGGCGGTTCCGAGCCGGACCACCATCGGGATTTTGTATAGCGCAGCTAACGTGTAATGCTCCCGGGCGTGGTGTCAGTCGATCGGCCGCGGCCTTTCCGGAGAGTCTCGGCGGCCCATCCCGGTGTGCTGGTCGCGGTGCTGTGTGCCGCCGGCATCAGCGTCTCGTTGATGCAGACACTGCTCATCCCGTTGATACCCGAACTGCCAAAGCTGCTCGGCACCAGTGCTTCTGACGCCTCATGGGCGATCACGTCCACCCTGCTCACCGCGGCGGTGGCCACCCCGGTGTTCGGCAGGCTCGGGGATCTGTACGGTCCGAAGCGCATTCTGATCGCCTGCGCGATGGTGTTGATCGCGGGCTCGGTGATCGCCGCGTCGAGCAGCACCCTCATCCCGTTCGTGATCGGTCGCGGTATGCAGGGCCTGGGTATCCCCATCATCCCGCTGGGCATCAGCGTCCTGCGGGCCTCTGTGCCCGCCGAGCGGGTCGGCAGCGCCATGGGGTTGATGAGTTCGTCGCTGGGGGTGGGCGGCGCACTCGGGCTGCCGCTGTCGGCGGCCATTGCCCAACACCTCTCCTGGCATGCGCTGTTCTGGTTCGCCGCGGCCATCGGTGTCGTGCTGCTGGTGCTCTTCGCCACGCTGGTGCCTGCGGTGCCTGCCAGTTCGACCGACCGCCTCGACCCGCTGGGCGCGCTTTTGCTTGCGGCGGCACTGGTGACCCTGCTGCTGGGCATCACCAAGGGGCGCGACTGGGGCTGGACGTCCGGGTTGACGATCGGGATGTTCGGCACCTCGCTCGTGGTGTGCGCGATCTTCGTGGCCTGGCAGCTGCGGTTCGATTCGCCGGTCGTGGACCTGCGCACCTCGGTGCGCCCGCCGGTGCTGATCACCAATATCGCCTCGGTGGGGGTCGGCTTCGCGATGTTCGCGCTCTCACTGATCGCACCGCAGGTGCTCGAACTTCCCGCCGAGACCGGTTACGGGCTGGGCATGTCGATGCTCGAGGCCGGGCTCTGGATGGCCCCGGGTGGGATCGCCATGATGCTCGTGGCGCCGTTCGCGGCGCGGGTGGCCGGTGCTCGGGGGCCGAGGTTCACGCTGTGCGTCGGGTGCGTGGTGATCGCCGGTTCGTATCTGGCCGGGTTGTGGCTGCTGGGCGGCGGTCCGCAAGTACTGGTGCTCAACGTCCTGGTGAGCATCGGGGTGGGCTTCGCCTACGCGTCGATGCCCGCTTTGATCAACGCCGCGGTGCCGCTTTCGGAGACCGCCGCCGCCAACGGTCTCAACGCGCTGGCGCGGTCGTTGGGTACCTCGATCTCCAGCGCGGTGATCGGGGCGATCCTGGCGGGGATGACGATGACGGCCGGCGGTCACGAAGTGCCGACCCTCGACGGCTTCCGGGCTGCGCTGATCGTCGCCGCCGCGGTCTCGGCCGTGTCGGCAGTCGGCGCGTTGCTGATACCCGCGGTGCGCCCGACGGTGGCTACAGAGCGAACCGCTTCTTCACGTCTTGGGTCTGGAAGTGCTCGACGATGAGGCCCAACACCGGCACGGTGCCGGAGATCAGGGTGCCCAGCGTGCGGCCCAACGGCCAGCGCACCTTGACGGCCAGGTTCGCCGTGGCGATCAGGTAGGCGAAGTACACCCAGCCGTGCACGACCGCGATCCAGCTCAGCGAGTCGTCGTTGAAGCCGTACTTCATGACCATCTCGTAGCACAACGCGATCAGCCACAGGCCGGTCGTCCACGCCAGTACCCGGTAGCTCGCCAGCGCCTTCTGGATGGAGGGCAGCGGAACGGCGGGGGTCGCGGTTTCCTGGCTTTCGGGGGTGCTCATCTGGTGTTCCTGTCCTCGGGGGTGTCCGCTTTGGCCAACTCGGCCAGGTAGGCGTTGTATTCGCGCAGGGTGGGGTCGTCATCGACGGTCGACGCGGCGGCCGGACGCTCGGGGAGCAGGCCGGCGGGGATCTCGGTGGCGCGGTTGGTGTCCGCGGGCTCCTCGTAGGTCGGTGGCGCGTCCTCCAGCCTGACGAACTTGTAGTACGCGTATACGCAGAAGGCGGCGAACATCGGCCACTGCAGGGCGTACCCCAGATTCAGGAAAGTGCCCGAGTTCGATTCGTAGCGGGTCCACTGCCACCAGGCCAGCAGCATGCAGCCGGTGGCGCCGACGGTGGCCAGCGCGATGAGCGCCGGTCTCCTACGTCGTGTAGTGGACATAGGTCGACTTTACCGCCCGTAGATTTCAGGTCTTTGGCCCGATGAACTGGTCGAGTCGTGCGGTCGCCGCCTTGCGATAGACGGCGATGACGTAGCGACTGTTCTGGGTCCATGGGATGCCGAGCCGATCGAGGGCCGCGCAGAAGAGGTTACGGATATCGGTCGAGTGGTTGGTGAAGTGATAGCGGATGCTGGCGACCCCGCGATCATTGGCGACCACCCGACACCCGTCGCTGTGGATGAGGCCACGGACGAACTCCTCGGTGGCGGCGTCGACATGGGCCTGTTGCCACGGCTCCAGGACGATCGGACGAAGGTGCTTTGGCCCGGGTCCGTGCTGCGGGAAGATGCACGGCCAGTGCTTCGAGTACAGCGATACATCGACGCAGCCGGTGACCCGAGGAAACACCGTCGCATGCTGGCCGAGCATGATCTTGTCTATCGCGTCCCGGCAACCCTCGATGATCCCCGGATACTTTTTGTCGAGGGTCACCCGCAGCCGGAACAGGTAACGGGAACGGTTGATGTAGCCGTCGCCCAGATACAACCCCAACAGATAGCTGTACGCATCGGACGGAAGCACGCTGTAGTCGTGGTAGCGGCACGTCGACCGCGGCATCACCGCGCTCTTGCCGCGGCGCCAGTCGCATACGGTGCGACGGGGGATGCCGGTCTGTCTGGAGATCGCACAGTCGTTCAAGCCCGCATCGATGAGCCGTCTGACTCGTGTGAAGTCGTCCTGCGTGTGCATCGTCGAGACCCCCCTCGTTGACACCGACGCTAGGGCAGGCCTCTGACAACATCGTTCTGACGGGAGGCGGTAGTCTGACCGTCAGAGCGCGAGTGACGAAATTGGCATACGTGATGGCTTTAGGTGCCATTGTCTTCGGACGTGGGGGTTCGAGTCCCCCCTCGCGCACCACAGAAGTGAAATGCCCGGCTTGCGGTGACTGCCGTCAGTCCGCCGCCGTGGTGCTGAAGATCGGCCAACATATCTCGGTGGCCGTGAACGCTGTCGGTTCTGCCAGGGTGCTTCCGATGTAGTGCTCTCGGATCGGTCCCTGGCCGCTGATCAGGTGCTCGTTGACATAGATTCCCAGCGCGGCGTAACTGCGGTCGATGCCGTCGTGACCGCCCGGATGGGTGAGCACTGCGAACTCCGACCTGGCCAGGGTGGTGGCATCGATTCCGTCGGGAGGTTCTGCCGATGTCGGTGCGGGCACGAACATCGTTGCGCTGCCACGCTGTTCGAGGAACAACGCGCGTTCATAGAGCCCGCCCGGGGTCACCGCGACCGGCGCGCCCACGGCAGCGGCGACGGCGGTTCTCAGTTTCTGCAGTGTTGCAGAGAACCAATCGTCGATATCGGACACATCGATGATGCCGCCGACGGACCATACGGCGAGCGATGACTCCTGGCGGACAGCGACCTCGGCCGGAGGCTTGACGGGGGAGAGCAACTCACGCAGCGCACCGACGGTGTCCCGGGTCTGCTGCAGTTGCGCCTCCATCTGCTCGAGGTGAGTGGTGATGATCTCGGTGCGGGCGATCGCGTCCTCGGTGCTCAGCAGCGCCTTGATATCGGGAATAGACATTCCCATGGAACGGAATCGGCGGATGATGTGCGCGTGATCGACCTGGCTGGTGTCGTAGAAGCGGTAGCCGGTGTAGGGGTCGATGTGGGCCGGTTCGAGGATGCCGATGTCGTGATAGTGACGTAACGCCTTTCTGCTCAGACTGGTCATCACCGCGAAGTCACCGATCGAGACCTGTGCGCCCACAGTGTCCTCCTCTATCGTTGGCCGTCCACTATCGTCGGCCGTCCCCGTCGTGGACAAGGCCATCTTGAAGGTTGCCCCTAGGGGAAGGTCAAGAGCGCGGCGCGATGCCGACCGGGGTGTTGACTTTCCCCTTAGGGGAAGCCCGACGGTGGCGCCATGACCACAACCGAATGGGATGCTCTCCCAGACCCCGTAAAGACATTCATGACCACACACGCCACCCCGGAGGACGGCCGAGCGGTCGCCACCTTCACCGCCGACGCCGTGGTGACCGACGAGGGCCGCGACTACACGGGCCGCGATGAGATCGGTGCCTGGCTGGCCGCGTCGGCCGGTGAGTTCACCTACACCTCGGAGTTCGTCGGGGCGACCAGGACCGACAACGGTGTTGACGTGACTCAGCATCTGGCGGGCGACTTCCCCGGCGGGGTAGTCGACCTGCACTTCCGCTTCACCTTGGACGGCGCGTCGATCAGCCGATTGGTGTGTGAGGCATGAGCAGGCGATGGTTCATCACCGGCGGGACGCCCGGCAACTTCGGGATGGCGTTCGCCGATGCGGCCCTGGAGGCGGGGGACCGCGTGACGATCACCTCCCGGCGCCCGCAAGAGCTGGCGGAATGGGCCGATCAGTACGGCGATCGGGTTCTCGTGGTGCCGCTGGAACTCACCGATGCCGCCCAGGTGCGGCGGGCGGTACTGACCGCCGAGGAGCGGTTCGGCGGTATCGACGTACTGGTCAACAATGCCGGCCGCGGCTGGTACGGATCGATCGAGGGCATGGACGATTCGGCGTTGCGGGCCATGTTCGAACTGAACTTCTTCGCCGTGCTGTCCGTGACGCGCGCGGTGTTGCCCGGGATGCGTGCCCGCGGAAACGGCTGGATCGTCAATGTCTCCTCGGTGGCAGGGCTGGTGTCGGCACCCGGTTTCGGCTACTACAGCGCGACGAAGTTCGCCGTCGAAGCCGTCACCGATGCGCTGCGTGTCGAGGTCGCCGGGCAGGGCATCTCGGTGTTGGCGGTGGAACCGGGCGCCTTTCGCACGAACGCCTACTCCGGATTCGCCAACGAGCCGGTCGCCGAGCCGATTTCGGAGTATCACGACATGCTCGAGCAGGTCCGTGCAACCTTCGTCGAGATGGACGGTGTTCAGCCAGGTGATCCACATCGCGGTGCCCGTGCGGTGATCGCCGCAATGGCTCAGGACCCGCCGCCTCGGCGTCTGGTGCTGGGCAACGGTGGATATGAGGCGGTGATCGATGAGCTGGAGCAGACCTTGGCAGAGCTGCGCAGAAACGAAACACTTTCTCGTAGCGCCGATTTCCCCGACTGAGGGGTGTGCCCGTGACGGGTTCAGGCGGTCTGTTGGATCTGGATGAGGTTGCCGCAGGTGTCATCGAGCACGGCGGTGGTGACCGGTCCCATGGTCACCGGATCTTGGGTGAACAACACGCCGATCTCGCTCAGGCGTCGATGCTCGGCATGGACGTCGTCGACGGAGAACGCGGTAAACGGAATGCCGTCGGCGGCCAGGGCCTGCTTGAACGGCCGAACCGCAGGGTGTTCGTCGGGTTCGAGGACGAGTTCGGTGCCGTCCTGATCCTCCGGCGACACCACGGTGATCCATCGGTGGTCACCCATCGGTACATCGTGTTTCAGTCGGAAACCGAGGACTTCGGTGTAGAAGCGCAGCGCCTTGTCCTGATCGTCGACAAAGACGCTGGCCAATGTGATTCTCACGATGATCCTTTCGCTGGTGTCGAACCGGTGGCGGGCTTGTCGAGCCATCGCTCGACGATCGGTCTGAGCGGTGTGGTGTCGATGTCATGAAGTTTGTAACGGCCTGCACGTCTGGTCTTCACCAGGCCGGCGTCCTCCAGGACATCGAGATGCTGCGAGATCGCCTGTCGTGAGGACCCGAGTCCATGCTTGGACGCCAGACGCGCGCAGATCTCGAACAGGGTCTGCCCGTCGCGCTCGGTCAACTCGTCGAGGATCGTGCGGCGTGTGGGATCTGCCAGTGCCTTGAAGACATCACCCACCCACAAGATGTTATGCAAGCAGCCACTTGCATGTCAACGTCCTGGATCGCCCTACCCGAGGCGGATTGCTTTTCGCCGCGGGCGAATCGGACTCGCGCGTAGTCCGATCACCCCTGGCGTCGTCGCCGAGCGCTCACCACGGCGCCGATCACGGCCAGCACGGCGATGCCGCCGAGACCCGCGGCGACCCAGGCGAGCACCGGCGTCGACGAGTCGGCCTTCTCCGCGGTGCTGCGCTCCTCGGCCTGCAGGCGGTAGCCGGGGGGCAGGTCGGTTCCCGGTGTACTCAGTCCGGGAAGCCGATCGGTGAGCGAGACGGTGAAGCTGCGCCGTCCGGAGTCGGTGGGGCCCCAGGTGCCCCACGCCGGTGTCTCCTCGTCGAGCAGCACCTTGGTCAGTGACCGAGCCGGATCGTCACCGAGGTCGACCACCTTCTTGACGACCACAGGCTTGTACGACGCGTCGCCGAGTTTGAAAGACACCAACACGTTTTCATACGTTGTCGGCACGGCGGGCTTGGCGGGCGGGGGTTGACCGGGCGCGGGGACATAGCCGCCACCGGAGAAGCTGCCCACCGACACGTTTGTCACCCGGCCGGCCGGATCGTTGACCACCGCGGTGAAGCTGTGCACCCCCGCCTGCGGCACGGTGAGCACCGTCGGCCGCAGCGGCGCGAGCTCGGTGATGTAGGGTCGCCCGTCCGCGACGTAGGCGATCGTCACCGGGGTGCGGTACGGACTGATCAGCATCGGCTGATACCACTGGGTGTACTGAACCCAGGACGAGTCCCATTGAGTGACGACCGAACTGGATTCCGAAAGGTATTGCGACTCGACGAGGCTTTCCAGCTGCTCGATCTGCGTCACCGATGCTTCTGTGGCCTCGCTGAATTCGGGCTCCGCACGTGTTGCCGTCTCCAGGTCGCCGGCATCGATGTCGGCGATATCGGGGGAGGCGATGTCGGGGTTGGTGTCATCGGGGTTGGTGTCAGCGTCGGGCGACTGCTCGGAGGGCGCCGGATCATCGGCGCCTGGCTGGGTGTCGGGGTCTGCGCCGGGGGCGTCGGAGGGAGCGCCCGGATCGTCCTGCTGGGCGCCGGTCTCACCGGCCTGGTCTGGCTCGGTATCCGGCGCTGAGCCCAGCGCAGGTTCGGGTTCGGGCTCCGGTGCGGGTTGTGGCTCCGGTTCCGGAGCGGGCTCCGGCTCGGGCTGGGGCTCGGGCTCGGGTTGCTGTTCCGGCTCTGGCTGTGGTTCTTCTGCAGGCTCCTCCGCGGGTGGCGAGTCGACCTGCACGGTGCCGTCGTCATCGTCGTACGGGTCGGCCACCGCGACGGCCGGAACGGCGAAAAGGGTTGCGGTTGCGGTGATGGCGGCGGCTGCGGTGAGCCGGACTGTGCGGGAAGACATGAGGATCCTTGCCTGGAGTGGGGGCGACCGGGGTGCAGTGCGCGGGTGGCTGCGAGATCAGGCGGGTGATGCGGCGTGAACCGCCCCATCACCCGCCTGCGAAATACTCGGCCTCAGCCGGCGGCGCTACTGTCGCGTTCGGCGGTGGTGAGGGCGAAAAGGCTCGTCTGCCAGGCTTTCATGAACTGATCGAGTGGCACGGCGAGTCCTTGGCCGTGAACCGGTGCGCTGTCGTTGAGGTAGACGACGCCCTTGGTCATGTTGACGCTCAGGACGGTGACGGCGTGATTGGACACGTCCAGCCCGTCCCAGTACCGCGCAAAGCGATCACCCAAGAACTGCTTGTTCCACGCGTCGTAGATCACTTTGTTGTTGACGCTGACGATCACCGACTGGCCCTGGTCCAGCGCGGCAGTCATATTGTCCAGCGCCAGCGATCCCTCGTTCTTCAGATACGTGGTGTAGTCGGCATTGATGCCGAATCTGTTCAGCAGGGTGATGACGTCCTCCCGGAATGTTCCCCCGTTTCCCTCGGTATAGATCGGCTCACCCACCTTGATGCCGCTGGGCAGCGTCTCTGCCAACTGCTGCACCTCGGCGGCGATCGCATCCATGTCGACCGGCATACCGTTTGCGGTCAACTGGGCGATCACGGCCGCGGTGGCCATCAGCGCACATGTGCCGAAACTGCCCTGGTACTTCCAGTATTGGTAGTTGGCAAGGTAGTTCCCGTACTCGGTATCACCGGACGATGGCGGGCCAATGGGCTCCGGCTGTGCGATGCCGAAGGTGCGAGATAGATCGTCGCTGAGGTCGGTGATGTTCTCCTGGAAGACCTGGACCTGGTGCACGAACGCGGCGGCGACCCGCGAACCGATCTGCTGAATCGAGGGTAAGGACCAGACCCATCTGGTCTCGGATGCGTCCGGTGCCACGTTCGGTGAGCTGGTGAGCTGGGTGGTGATCAACTCGTACTTCTTCGACCCCCAGGCATCCATGAAGTCGTCGTAACTCAGCACCAGACCCTGCCCGTCGTCCCGGGTGGGGTCGTTGATGGTGACCGTTCCGTTGACGTTGTCGACACCGATGACGACAACGATCTTCTCTCGCACGCCCGCGCCACCTGATATCGGGCCGGTGATCGGGACGATCATGGCCTTGGTCGGGTCTGCCAGGCCGTTGGTGAGGTCGTTGAATGCCTTGCTCGCCTGGTCGGTGCCGTAGTTGCGCAGGATGATGCGAACATCCTTGTCCTGCAGCACTTCATAGCTGTCCGTCCAATAGACGATCCGCATGTCGGGACCGAGATAGACCATCGTGCCGGGTTTGACCAGGCTTGCGGTCTTCGCCGCCGCGGCCAGGAAGCCCGGAAGGTCCACCGCGCCGTGGGTCAACTGCGCGTAGGCCATGGCCACGGTCGCCAGTCCGGCTGAAAGGAAGTCGCCGGATTGCACGAAGTACTGCGCATTGCCTGTCGGGTTACCGAACGGCAGCGACCGGGTGATCACCTCCTGGGTGAACCCGAGGATGCCGATCACATCGTCGCGCAGCGCCGTCAGGCTGCGCTGGAACCCGTAGAGCTGGTTCATCACGGCGAAGTACAGGTTGGTGCCGAGTTCCTGCAGCCCGCGCAGCAATTCTTCGGGAGTGGGCAGGCCGAACGGGTTGCTCGCCTGCGCTACCGCAGCGGCAGGAGTGACGGCCGGGGAGAGCGCCGCCACGCGACCCACGGCGCTCGAGGTGGAGGCCAGCGTGTAGAAACTGGCGCCGGATGATCCGGAGATGGTGCTCAACCCGCTGTCGGTGACCGCCGGAGTGGCCAGGGCAGTGCTGTCGGGGTCCGGTGACGTGGACGTCGACGAACCGTCCGAGATCACCGGGGAACTGGTGGCGGGTGCTTGCGGAGTGTTTGTGGACTCGTGCGCGCCGCCGGTACCCAGCGTGCCGCCCTCGTCGACGGTCTTGACTTCTTCGACGACTTCCTCGGTGATGACCTCTTCGGAGACCGCCTCCTCGGCGCCTCCGTTGGTCTCCGTGGTCTTTTCGGAGGCTGCATCATCGTCGTCGAGACCGGAGCCGCGGGTGGGGGATGCCGCGCCCCAGCTGTCGTCGGAGTCGCCGGCTTCGTCGGAGTCGTCCTTGCCGCGCGAACCGACGCTGTCCTCGGAATCGTCCGACGAGGAGGCGACAGTCTCGCGCGACGATCCACCGCTGCTTTTCACCGGTCCTGCGGAAGACGCCCCCGCGTCGGAGGACGACGAATCCGAACTGTCGGACGACCCGGTGCGGGTGGGACCCGAGGGTGCATCCGAGTCGGCGGCGGCGATGGCCGCGCCGCCGAGCATCACTGCCCCCATGCCGAGGGTCATCGCCCCCGCGCCGAGCCACAGTCGTGCTTGCTGGGCTCGGCGTTCACCCGTGCAGTCCGGATGTGCTTCCCGTGTCCCGTCCACCGTCATCAATTGCTCCCCGATCCTGGCTTGACGCTCTCGTAAAAATTGCTGAGCGAACCGAAGAATACGCAATACTGAGTTAAATCCGCTGGTCAATGACGGTTTTTACGGGTAGTTGCAGCTATGGCAAATCGTCCGCAGGAAAGCGGTCGGCGAATGACCTAGGTTTGCCGCCCACAATTGCATCGCTGGCTAAGTCCGTGCGCCGGCTCCTGGGTGTTCCGGCAGTCGGGGCGGCGCCCGCGGGAGCCCCCCGCAGCGTTCGGTTGCCGTCGTCGCTGTCAAGTAGCTGAAATAGGCCGATCGGGAGATCACGGGCGCGCACGCTGTGTCATAGTCGTCCGGGCGTTTTGCCCCGACGAAGGAGCCCGCGTGCAGATCGACCCCGCCGCCACCGCCTGGTTGCTCGTCAGCACCGCGATGGTGTTGTTGATGACCCCGGGTCTGGCGATCTTCTACGGCGGTATGGTCCGCTCCACCGGCGTGCTGAACATGATCATGATGAGCTTCATCGCCATCCCGGTTGTGACGGTCACCTGGATCGTGGCCGGCTACAGCCTGGCCTTCGGCACCGACGCCGGGGGTGGACTCATCGGCGGGCTCGGCCACCTCGGGCTGTCCGGTATCGATGTGTCCGCGGTGCGCTCCAATGTGCCCGAGTTGCTGTTCGTGACCTTCCAGTTGGCGTTCGCCATTCTCACCGCGGCTCTGGTCAGCGGCGCGATCGCCGACCGCGCGAAATTCTCGGCGTGGACGCTGTTCGTCGCGCTGTGGACATTGGCGGTGTATTCGCCGGTCGCCCACTGGGTTTGGGGGCCGGGCGGGTGGCTTTCGGTCTTCGGCGCGCTCGACTTCGCGGGTGGACTGGTTGTCGAGATCGTCTCGGGAGCATCGGCTTTGGCGCTCGCGCTGGTCCTCGGCCCGCGCATCGGGTTCAAATCCGAGGCCATGCGCCCACATAATCTTCCGTTCGTCCTGCTCGGCGTCGGGCTGTTGTGGTTCGGCTGGTTCGGATTCAATGCGGGCTCCGCCTTCGCCGTGGATGGCAAGGCCGCGGTGATCTTCCTGAACACTCTTGTCGCCGGGTGCCTCGGCATGCTGGGCTGGCTCGCAGTCGAGCGCTTCCGTGACGGACACCCGACCACCTTCGGCGCAGCTTCCGGCGTCGTTGCCGGCCTGGTCGCCATCACGCCCTCGTGCGGGTTCGTCTCACCGCTGGGCGCCGTGTTGGTCGGTCTGGTGGCAGGCGTGGTGTGCTCGTATGCGATCGGGTGGAAATTCGCTGCCGGATACGATGATTCGCTCGACGTGGTGGGAGTGCATTTCGTCGGCGGGGTGGTCGGTACCTTCCTGATCGGTCTGCTGGCCGCCGAGGCTGTGTCGGGCGGTCCCGAAGGCCTCTTCTACGGTGGCGGGATCACTCAGTTGGGCAAGCAGACCTTGGGCATCGTCGTGGTCGCCGCGTTCGCGTTCACGGTGTCGTTCCTGCTGGGCAAGGTGATCGACGCGACCATGGGGTTCCGGGTCACCCGCGAGGACGAGCTTTCCGGCATCGACTTCACCCAGCACGCAGAAACGGCGTATGCCGAAGGCGTGCACGGCCAGCAGCACAAACGTCCCGGTACCTGATCACCGCGGCCCGTCCACGGCGAACGTGCCGTGGTCGTCGGTGAACTCGGCATACACCTGCCGGATGGCACCGTCGATCTCGACGTCACAGGTGAAGCTGTCGCCCTTGGCGGCCGACGGATTCTTGCCGCCGTTGCACCGCAGTGCGCTGATGGAGTTGGCGCCGTATCCGTTGATCGGGTCCGACAGGATGGCGCGTACCCCCGCCTCGGCCGTTTCGACCTTGATCACCGGAGCGCGGTCGAATCCGAACTGCCAGATACCGATACCCATGCCGAAGACGGCGACGGCTGTCAGTCCGGCGATGATGATCGTGCGCCGGTGGTCCGGTGTCCGCTGTTGCCGTCGATGTCCACCGGCCTGCTGGTCCGGCCGGAGCAGGTAGCGGTTCGGGTCGACCGGCGGGCGCTGTGCCGGTGTTGGCGGTGGGGCTGTCTGCGGTGGCCGACTCGGCTGCGGTGGCTGTCGAGGTGGTGCGGGCGGCACCTGATACCGGGGTTGAGGTCGTTGCGCCGGCGGCCCCTGGTTGGGCGGGTATGGCATCCGCGGGGATGCCTGCGGAGGGGGTCCCGGCGGTGCCGCCCCACCGGGCCGCGCCCACCATGGCTGGGCTTGTCCCGGCGGCTGATTCGGGTTCGGTGGCCGCGTCATGTGGTACCGAACCGCTGATAGCACGTCTCGGCATTGCCACCCAGGCCGGACCGGTACGCCAGGATCCTGGTGAAACCGGCCGGCGCGGTCACGCCGTTGACATCGCTGGCCGCCAGACCGTTGGTCAGCAGCCCGGAGATCGCCTCATCGGTGTCACCGGCCGACAGTGTAAGTGTGCCGCCGGGTTCGGCCATCCGGCCCTGCGCTACGCCGGTCAGGCACGCGGTGCGCAGCGCCGTCACGGCCGTATCCAGCGGGTCGCCCCGTTCCTTCTGCAGGGCAAGGGCGTACCGGGATGTCACGATCGACAGCGCGGTGTTGTCGCCCTGCAACAGTACGCCCTGGTCCTCGGCCTTCGGGGTCCCCAACGCCTGCAGGGTGGGGAGGTTGACGTTCACGGTGTTGGTCGATGGGCAGTAGGACGCTGGGGAAACCGTTTGTGCGTCAGGGCAGGTCGCCATGTCGAGGTTCAGTGACGGCGGGCTGGCCGGCTGGTAGATCTGGGTGAGGGTGTCCATCAAGCTGGTCAGCAGTTGTTCGTCTATCGGGCTGTCACTGGCCGACGGATCACCGTAGGAGTCATAGGACAGGAACTTCGGGAGATCGCCCTGACGTTGCGTTATCTCGGCCATGTCGATGGCCGCGCATTGATCGGCGTTACCGGCGAAGCCGATCTGGAAGGCGCTGATCCGGTCCAGGGCAGACCCGTGTGCGTCGCCGGTCAGGATGGCTTCTTCCTGGGTCATCAGCGGGTCTCGGATGTAGATGGCACCGGCCAGAACGTGATTGAGCCCGTCGCCGGTGCTCAGGTCGAATCGCGGTGACTTGCCCGATGCCACCCAGTGCAGATAGACGCCGGCGAAACAATCGGCCTGTTGCTCCTTGACGAGCACGGGCGTTGCCTTCTCGACCAGGTGGGCCTTGGCCTGCACGGCGTGGCCGAACTCATGGGCGATCACCCCGACCACGCCCATATCACCGAAGTACTGCGCTGCGCCGGGGATGAACTGGCCTCTGTCCCAGGCCATCACATCGTCGCCGAAGCAGTAGAAGGCGTTCGACAGGTCGTAGAGATCGTTGCCGCAGACGGTGGGTGACGCGGGATCGGATGCGTCGTAGGACACGAGTCGCGACACCGGGCCATAGGTACCGCTGAGAGCGCCCTCCCAGTTCTGTGACCAGAAATCCTCAAGGTCGTCGACGGCCCGCAACACCAACTGGTCCACCGGGCCGCCATCGCTGTTCTCGGCGACGCTCACCGGCGGGGGAGCGTCGGGGCGTGGCCCGCTCGGTCCGTCGCGGGCGGGCAGTCCGCCGGCGCGCTGCGGGTCGTAGAGCATGGATACCGGGCGGCCGTCGAGCACCGTCGAGGCGCATCCGGACAGGATCAGAACGAGGGCGAGCACCCCGCCCAGCCAGGCGCTACGGCCTGCGAACCGTCGATCCATGGTCGAAGGCTAACAAGCCGAGGTGCGCAACCGCCGCCCGAGATGATCCGTTGACCACGGGGGCCGACCCACCGTCAGCTCTGCGCGGGGACCAGGATGCGCCTGGCCACTGTCAGGATGTGCCGGCTCAAAGTGGCGTCGTCGACGTCGGTGACCAGTGGATGGATCAGGGCCGCGCTCAGTGCTGCGGACATGACCGCCGCATTCACCCGTGCAGCGGGATCGGTTCCGGCGCCGAGCAACACCCTGTGCAACCGGCCCATGAATTGAGCGAACGGTGGGTGCTCATCGAGCAGGCGCACCACGACCGGGTCGTACTGCAGGACGCGAGTCAGCCTGCGCCGGGTGACCATTCGGTCGACGACGCGGGCCAGCAGGATGTCGCGGGCTGCTTGCGGATCGGGTTCGGCCTCGGCGGCTTCGACCGCGGGTGCCAGCGCGGCGAGCTCACTCGCCATGACGGCGATGACAACCTCGTCCTTGCTCTTGAACTGGTGGTACACAGCGGCTTTGGTGACCCCGACAGCATCGGCGATCATCTGTAACGAGGTGGCGCTGACGCCATGTTCCCCGAACAGTTCCAGCGATGCTGCGATGACGCGTTGCTGGGCGACGCTGTAGTCGCCCGATCCGCCGGTTGAGCTCACCGGTCCAGGGTAGCCGCTCGGCTAGTCGCACCCTTGTCGGCGCCGGCCGATGCACCGAGTCCCCAGACGCCCATGAGAGCCCGGTCACAGATGGCACGACGATGTTTAGGCCCTGGAAACCGGCGGTAACCATCGAGTCGTTCAGGTAGGTGTTCTCACAGAACAGGATGACGTCTGATGAATGTGAATGTGAAGAAGCTGATCGCGGGCGCAGCCGTTGCCGGTGGCCTGGTCGCCGGACCGCTCGCGGTCGCCGGTGTCGCTGCCGCCGAGCCTCACCCGATGCCGCCGGCTCCGCCCGCCGGACCGTCCGTCGGCACCGCGCCGGCCTGGGCTCCGCCCAAGCCCGTGGACCCGGCGTGGGCGCAGGGCCAGCCTCAGGTGTGGGACAGCGGATGGAACCACTGGGGCGTGTGGATCAACAACGTCTTCGTGCCCACCTACTGAAAAGACCCATCCGTCGAACGGCTGCCTTCTGTACAGGGGGCAGCCGTTCGGCGTATAGGTCAGTATTTCGGCGGCCGCGGGACGAAGCGCGACACCCGGTCGATGACATCCTGGTAGTCGGGACGACGGGTCAGGCTGCGTTCCTCCATCATCGGGATGCTGGCACCGAGGAACATGGCGAGCATGGCCAGCGCGCCAAGGCTCGACAACCACCAATACTCGGGTGCGGCAGCGATACCGAACAACGCCAGTGCCGCCCAGAAACTGAACTCGCCGAAATAGTTCGGGTGCCGCGACCAACTCCACAACCCCTTGTCCATCGCCTGGCCTTCCCGGCGTTCGGCGACGAACCTGTGCATCTGCACGTCGGCGACGAGTTCCAGCGCCACCGCGCCGACCCCGATGACCAGCGCCACCCAGTACAACCAGGTCAGACCGGAACCCGGCCGGGTGATGGCGATGTACACCGGCACCATCGCGAGGAAGACCTGCAGTGTCGGGATGAGATGGATGGCGACCAGATCAGCCACGATCTCGAATCGTCCGGCCCGCTGCTTGAACATCGGGTAGCGCCAGTCCTCGTGATGCAGTCCTGGGAATGCGTAGACCCAGTTCGCGGTCAGCCGGAGGGCCCACAGCACGATGACGACGGTGATCAGCCACGCGCGCAACGGATCGACGTCCGGGGCCGACCGGTACCACCAATAGAACAACAACAGCGGCGGGATGCCGCTCCAGTAGGCGTCATAGAAGCTCGAATTGCGATAGATCCGGCTGAACACGAAGATCACCAGGGTCGCGAGAACGTCGGCGATCAGGGTGTCCAGCCACAGGATGGCCGTGGACGGACCCCACCACAGCCACGCCGCGGCCACCGCCACCGCCACGAGATAGGCGCCGGTGACCAACCCGAGTGAGCGCGCTTTGCCGATCGTCGTCATCGTCGGAGCCTACGACGGCGCGCGAACCGTCAGCCGCCGTTGGTGATCCCGTGCGCGATGAAATCCCACATCTCGTCCGCGCTGACCGAATCGTCGGCGGTGTCACCGTCACCGGACTGCGCGAAGGTCATGACGGTCTGCATCGTGATCCGAGCGATCCGGCGAGGGTCGGCGAAGGGCCGCAGCCTGTCCGCCGCTGCCGCGTCGGCCATCAAGTCCGACAGCAGGTTCAGCACGGGCGCCTGGGCCACCATCACCTCGGCAGGATGGGAGACCGACAGCCGGGGCGCGACATCGCTGAACAGCGGGCGCTGCACGGCGGCCTCGGAACGTGCGGACGTGAACAGTAATCCGACGGTCATCCGCAGGCGCTGGACCGGGTCGGTGTGCCCGGCGATGGCAGTACGAATCTGATCGGCCAGTTGGCCAAGCGCATCCTCGAACAGTGCGAGCAACAGTTCATGCTTGCCGTCGAACTGCAGGTAAAAGCTGCGCAGCGACTGTCGGGACCGGTCGACCACCTCCTGGACGGTGAAGTCGGTGCTGCCCTTCTCGGCCATGATCGACTGAGCGGCTTGCAGAAAGCGCTCCACTCGCTGCGCGGCACGCAGCTTGGCCGGCCGAAGCGAGCGCTCCACGGCGCGTTGCTTCCAGGCGGGTTCGGTGTCGCTGTCGGTCACCGGGCCAGGATACTTCCGATCTCGTTTTGTGAGAATCGCATTCTGCATCAGCGTTGCCACGGGTCGTGTCCTGCCGGTCGGCATCGGCATGGTTATGTGATTTGTGTGACAGGTCCACTTGCCGGCATCACGATCGTTGCCATGGAGCAGGCGATATCGGCGCCGATGTGTACCAGGGTGCTCGCCGACTTCGGGGCCCGGATCATCAAGATCGAGAATCCCGACGGCGGCGATTTCGCCAGGTCCTACGACGATGTCGTCAACGGCATGGCCGCGCATTTCGTCTGGGCGAACCGGGGCAAGCACTCGGTGACGCTGAACCTCAAGTCACCCGCCGGCCTGGACGTCCTGCACCGCCTGCTGGCCGGCGCCGATGCCTTCGTCTCCAACCTCGCACCCGGCGCCACGGACCGGTTGGGCGTGGGTCCGCAGGATCTGCAGCGGCGACATCCGCACGTGATCCCCGTACAGATCGACGGGTACGGGGCCGGGGGCCCGCTCTCGGGTAAGCGCGCCTACGACCTGCTGGTGCAGGCCGAATCCGGAGCATGTGCGACCACCGGGCATCCGGGCATGCCCGCCAAACCGGGTCCGCCGGTCGCCGATATCACCACCGGCCTCTATTCGGCCCTGTCGATTCTCGCGCTCCTGGTGGGCCGTGCCGCAGGCGGTGGCGATGCTGCGCCGGCGGTCTCGGTCAGCTTGTTCGACACCATGACCGACATCATGGGATATCCGCTGACCTACGCCCAGCATTCCGGAATGGACCAGCAGCCCTTGGGAATGGGTTCACCGGCCGTCGCGCCGTACGGAGCGTTCGGAACCCGCGACGGACACACGGTGGTGCTCGGAACCACCAACGATCGAGAGTGGCAGCGACTCGCCCGGGAGATCATCGATCGTCCCGACCTGGCCGACGACCCGCGCCTGGCCACCAACGTCCAGCGGTGCGCGCACCGTGAGGAACTCAACACTGCGATCGAATCATGGTGCGCTCGACACGATCTCGAGGACATCCAGCGAACCGCCGATGCCGCCGGGATTGGGAACTCACGCTTCAACACCCCCAGCGAGGTCGTCAATCACCGGCATCTGACGGCACGCGACCGGTGGCGGGCTGTCGATACTCCGCACGGTGAGATCACCGCGTTGCTTCCGCCCCCCATCATCACCGGCTTCGAACTGGGCATGGGAGCGGTTCCGGGACTCGGTGAGCACACCGATACCGTGCTGGCCGAAATCGGTTACAGCGAAACAGAAGTGGCCGCCCTGCGCGATGCGGGTGCAATCGGGCCCGAATTCACCGACACCAGGGCGCACCCGCCCACGACGAAGGAGCAGGCGTAATGCGCGAGACCGTCATCGTAGGAGCCGTGCGCACCCCGGTCGGAAAGCGCAACGGTGGTCTGTCCGAGCAGCACGCCGCGGACCTGTCCGCCATGGTGCTCAACGAACTGTCCGAACGCACCGGCGTGGACCCGACACTCGTCGACGACGTGGTCTGGGGCTGCGTATCGCAGGTGGGTGATCAATCGAGCAACATCGGTCGCTATGCGGTGTTGGCGGCCGGCTGGCCGGAATCGATCCCGGGCACCACGGTGAACCGGGCGTGCGGATCGAGTCAACAGGCGCTGGACTTCGCTGTGCAGGCCGTCATGTCGGGCCAGCAAGATGTGGTGGTCGCCGGTGGAGTCGAGGTGATGAGCCGCGTCCCGCTGGGAGCGGCGCGCACCACAGGACAGCCATACGGACCGAAAGTGCTGGCCCGATATGAGGATTTCACCTTCAATCAGGGTCTGTCCGCCGAAATGATCTGCCAGAAGTGGGAGCTCTCGCGGGGGCGCTGCGATGAGTATTCCGCGCGGTCGCACGAGCGTGCCGCTGCGGCGCAGGATTCCGGTGCCTTCATCGACCAGATCGTGCCGGTGTTCACCGAAACCGACGTGATCACCCTCGACGAGGGTGTCCGACGAGGCACCACGGTCGATACCCTTGCCGGTCTCAAACCGGCTTTCACCGAGGAAGGCATCATCCACGCCGGGAACTCCTCGCAGATCTCTGACGGTGCTGCAGCGCTGCTGGTCATGAGCTCCGACCAGGCGCTGAACCTGGGTCTGACGCCGCTGGTCCGCTATCGGGCGGGGGCTGTCACCGGAGCCGACCCGGTGCTGATGTTGACCGCTCCCATTCCGGCGACCGAGAAGGTGTTACGCAAGGCCGGCGTCGGGATCGACGAGGTGGGTGTGTTCGAGGTCAACGAGGCGTTTGCGCCGGTTCCGCTGGCCTGGCTGGCCGAGACCGGGGTGGACGAGGCCAGGCTCAATCCGCTCGGCGGCGCCATCTCATTGGGCCACCCGCTCGGCGCATCGGGTGCGGTGCTGATGACCCGGATGATCCACCATATGCGCGACAACGGTATTCGGTACGGGTTGCAGACCATGTGTGAGGGCGGTGGGACCGCCAACGCCACCCTCGTCGAGCTCGTGGCCTGAGCGAAAGGAGCCTGCAGTGCAACGAGATCTGTTCACCGAGGACCACGAGGCGTTCCGCGAGCTCGCCCGCGACTTCGTCGAGAAGGAGGTCGTGCCCGCATATCCCGACTGGGAAAAGGCCGGCCGTATGCCGCGCGCGGTGTTCGAGAAGATGGGTGCGCTTGGCAT
Source organism: Arthrobacter sp. SLBN-53 (assembly GCF_006715585.1). Lineage (NCBI taxonomy): Bacteria > Bacillati > Actinomycetota > Actinomycetes > Micrococcales > Micrococcaceae > Arthrobacter > Arthrobacter sp. SLBN-53. Next base: position 1,252,251 of record NZ_VFNN01000001.1, on the reverse strand, counting down.
GTTGGGGATGGCCATTCCCGAGGAGTACGGGGGAGGGGGCGAACCGGACTACCGCTACAACGTGGTGCTGCAGGAGGAGGCGGCCCGTGCCCTGGTGACGTTGTCCACGGTGCGCACCCAGCTCGAGGTGATCCTGCCGTACTTCCTGCACTACGCCGACGAGCAACAGCGCAGTCGCTGGTTTCCCGGGCTGGCCGACGGCACGCTGCTGACCGCGGTCGCGATGACCGAACCCGGCACCGGATCGGATCTGGCCGGCATGCGGACCTCGGCGGTCCGTGATGGTGAGGACTGGATCCTCAACGGCGCCAAGACTTTCATCACCGGCGGTATGCAAGCCGACCTGGTGATCGTCGTCGCGCGCACCGCCACCGACCCGGACAACCGGCGCAAGGGTCTGACGCTTTTCGTCGTGGAGGACGGGATGCCCGGATTCACCAGGGGCCGTGAGTTGGAGAAGATGGGCTGCAAGGTCCAGGACACCGCGGAGCTGTCGTTCGTCGATGTGCGGGTGCCCGCCGCCAATGTGCTAGGACAGGAAGGTGAGGCATTCGGATACCTGGGGCAGAACCTGCCCCAGGAGCGGCTCACCATCGCGGTGGGGTCGGTGGCCCAGGCACGCTCGGCGATAGCCGAGGCAATCCGCTACACCAGGGACCGGACGATCTTCGGGGCGTCGGTCTCGTCGTTCCAGAACACCAAGTTCGAGCTGGCTGCCTGCTCTGCGGAGGTCGAGGCAGGCCAGGCGATGCTCGACCGTGCCGTGGCCCTGCTGGTCGCCGGTGAGCTGTCGGCCGCCGACGCGGCCCGGGTCAAACTTTTCTGCACCGAGATGCAGGCCAGGGTGGTCGATCGCTGCCTGCAGTTGTTCGGTGGCTACGGCTACATGATGGAGTATCCGATCGCCCGGTTGTACACCGATGCCAGGGTGGCACGGATCTATGCCGGAACCAGCGAGGTCATGAAGGTGATCATCGCGAAATCGCTCGGTCTGTAAGCGCCATCCGCTGCGGGCCCTGGCACACTCGTCCCATGGCGCTGCGCATCGCCGGATTCACATTCGGCCTGATGGCCCTGGTGGCCGGCGGCCTGCAGCTGTGGGCCTATGCCGCGTCCGATTGGCCACGGCACCTGATCCTCGGCGTGTTCGCCTGTGCAATGGGACTGAGCGTGCTCGCGGCGTCCTTGCGAAAGCGAAATGTCCCGCCCTCCGAACCGGAGGACGGGACATTCGACAAGCGTGATCGATACCGCGGTGATCAGTAGTTGTTGCAGGTACCCGCGAGGTTCTGCACCGCGCCCAGGTAGCTGGCGGCACCCGGGTAGGCAGCGATCTGGTTGACCGTGTTCTGACGCTCCACCGGTCCCGAGGACAGGAAGGACCGCAGCATGCCCAGGGCCATCGGCTGAGCGTTGAACTGCGCGGCCAGATCGGGCTGCTGGGCATTCATCGCGGCCATCACCTGGTCGTATGTGCAGGTCGTGTTGACGACACTGCTGAGGTCGGGCTGGGCAGAGGCGATCCCGGCCGACATCGGCAGTGCTACTGCGATCCCGCCGATCACGACGGCAAGCTTCGTGCGCGACACCTTGAGCATGTGGTTTATACCTTTCCCCACCCGACTGATTCGGGCGACATCCCTCTGTCGTGCGGGATGGCTGATTTGTTACACACCTTTGTGATCAAAAGGCTAACAGGATCGCCATTGATCCGTACAAGCTCTTTACCCGGCCATCACGCTGGGCAAACGGGCTACCCTGACCGCCGTGGAACTCACCGCCGTCATCGTGTTCGCGCCCCAGGAGAACCCGGGCGGCGCGCTCACACCGCTGGGCGGTGACCCTGCGGTGCGTCGAATGGTGCGATCGCTGTCCCGGGTGGCCCCCCACGTGCTGGTGGTCGTCGACGAGGCCTTCGCGGACCGGTTCGATGCGGCACTGGCCGGTCTGCCCACCGAGATCCTGCCCGTCGACGCTTCCGCGACCCGAGCGGATTGCCTCGTGTTGGCCGGGGTGCGCGCCGGCCGCCACGGCGCCACCCACGTGCTGCTGGCCGATCACCGTCACCCGCTCATGGCGGCGGACATGATCGACAGGGTCGTCAGTGCCCTGGCCGACGGCGCAGAGCTGGTGGTGCCGGTGCTGCCGGTCACCGACACAGTGAAGACCGTCGATGCCGGGGGCACCATCACCGCGACGGTGGACCGCTCCACCTTGCGGCTGCTGCAGTATCCGCGGGGTATGCGTGCAGACCGCCTACCCGTTGAAAGCCTGTCCGGCGCGGTCATCGTCGACGGTGATGCCGATGCGGTTCCGGTGGAGCTACCCGCGGATGCGGCGCTGCTGGAGGCCGTCATCGCCTGCCGGTGAGCAGGTGCTCTGCCAGCCGGATGTCCGGCGGATAGGTGACCTTGAAATTGCTTGCCGCACCGGGGAATACACGCACATCGGCATCGGTGAAGTGTTGTACGCAGGCCGAGGTGTCGGTGCCGTCGAAGGCCTCGACGTCGGCGCGGCGGTAGGCCGCCAGCAGGGGCTCGGCGCGGAAAGCCTGTGGCGTCTGCACCCGCACCATTGATTCGGTGAGCGGATGCAGACCGTCCTGCCCGGCCCTGGCCAGTCCGACCGCGGCGATTCCCGGGACCGCGCCGCCGAAGCGCCGTGCGGTGTCCAGGGCGGCGCGCATCATCTCCGGCCCGGCCAGCGGGCGGGCGGCGTCATGGATGAGAACGACGTCCACGGCCCCGGATTCGATATCGGCAGCGATGTGGCAGAGCATGTTGAACTCGGATTCGTGTCGGGTGTCGCCGCCCTCGACAAGTTCGATGGTGCGGTCCGGGAGCTGGGCGTGCACCATCGTTTCGGCGATGTCGAACTCACCGCGCCGGTAGACCAGGATCACCCGACCGATCTCCGGTGTGTCGGCCACCGCGCGCAGCGACCAGGCCAGCATCGGCCTGCCGGCCAGCGCCAGGTAGGCCTTGTTTCCGTCGGCTCCGACACGTGAACCGATGCCTGCGGCGAGCACGACACCGACGGCAGTGGCAGGGTCACCGGTCGGGGGCACGCGCCCACGCTAGCGTGTTGAATCTTGTCGGTGACCGGCGCGCGCCGGTGGGAGGGGGAATCTGCGGTGAGCACTGTCGACAGGCGGCCGCGCGGCATATCGGTCATGTCCGGGCGCGATCCGCACGAGTCGCACCGGGTGGCCTCCCCGCTGGAGCTGCTGTTCGACCTAACGTTCGTCATCGCCTTCGGAGTCGCGGCCTCGCAGTTCGCCCACGCCTTCGCCGCCGGGCACGTCGGCGCGGGTCTGGCCGGATTCGCCTTCGCGATCTTCGCCGTGTGCTGGGCGTGGATCAACTTCACCTGGTTCGCGTCGGCATACGACACCGATGACTGGGTGTATCGGTTGACGACCATGCTGCAGATGGTGGGCGTGTTGATCCTGGCGCTCGGACTGCCCGCCATGTTCGCCTCGTTGGAGCACGGCGGGCACGTCGACAATGTGGTGATGGTGGCCGGTTACGTGGTCATGCGCGTCGCGATGGTCGCGCAGTGGCTACGGGCCGCGCGCCAGGATCCGGCACGGCGGCGGGCCTGCCTGACCTACGCCGCGATCATCTCGATAGCCCAGATCGGTTGGATCGCAGTGATTCTGCTGCACACCGGGCTGCTCGTGACGGGCCTGCTGGTGATCGCGCTGACCCTGTTCGAGATGGCAGGTCCGGTGGTGGCCGAACGCCGCGCGGGCGGCACACCGTGGCACGCCCACCACATCGCCGAGCGGTACGGGTTGATGGCCATCATCGCCCTCGGTGAGGGCGTCGTGGGCACGGTGGCGACGTTGACGGCGGTGGTGTCGGACCACGGTTGGAGTACCGAGGCGATCCTGGTCGCGGTCGCCGGTGTCGGCCTGACCTTCGGGATGTGGTGGATGTACTTCATGGTGCCCGCCGGTGAGCTCTTGCACGCACACCGCGAGACCTCGTTCTGGTTCGGCTACCTACCCATCGCGTTGTACGGAGCGATCGTCGGCACCGGCGCGGGTCTGCACCTGGCGGCCTACTACCTGGAGGAGCATTCCGAGCTCGGGTCGGCGGCCTGCGTGGCGACCGTGGCGGTGCCGGTGGCGGTCTACATCTGGCTGATCTACCTGTTGCACGCCCTGATGCTGCGGGCCACCAGCCGAGTTCATCTGGCGCTCAGCCTGCTGGCCAGCGCGGTGCTGGCCGGTTCGGTGCTGCTCGCGGTCTCCGGGGTGCCCATCGCGGTGTGCCTGCTGGTGACCACGCTTGCGCCGGTGGTGGTCGTCATCGGCCACGAAACGGTCGGGCACCGGCACACGGCGGCGGCGGTGGCGGCGCGAATCAGCGCCTGAGGTCGGTTGGCTCCGGATCGAAGGTCTCCAGCAACCACCGGTCGGAGGCGTCGCCCTGCAGTCCCAACTGCCGCCATGTCTTGCGTCGGGTCACCAGGATGCCGATCACCGCGACGGCCCACACCACGTACTGAACCGTCCAGGCGAGCCGGAACGACTCGGGGGAGTATCCGCCCGCGACGTCCAGGATCCAGCCCATTGCCTGCATCAGCATCAGTGAGGCCAGAAAGCCCCCCATGTTGACCATGCCCTGCGCCGTGCCCAGCGTCGCGCTGGGATTGAAGGTCCGGGCAAAGTCGAAACCGACCATCGAACCCGGCCCGCCGACGGAGATGATCACCACCAGCACGACCAACAGCCACAACGGTGCCTGACCGTGTATGGCCAGCACGACCGTCCAGATGGCGGCGTTGCTGCCGATGATCGCCAGGACGAATCGGGACCGGCGATGCGGGAATCGGCCACACAGGATGCCGAGCACCACCCCGGCGGCGACCGCCGTCAGCACCGAGATGGTCAACAGCATCCCGGCAACACCGCGGGTCTGGCCCTGCGCGGTCGTCACATAGGGGACGCCCCACATCAGCGCGAAGGCGGTCACCGAGAACTGGGTGCCCATATGGGTGAAGAACCCGAGTCGGGTACCCGGCCGCAGCCAGACGGTACGGACGTTGGCCAGGGTCGCCCGCACACTCAGCGCGGACGTGGTGGCCGGCCTGCCGTCGGGGGTGTTGCGGATCAACGCCGCCGCCAGCACCATGGCGAGCACGGCGAAGGCCGCCACCGACAGGTACGCCGAGGTCCACCCGGCGACCCCCAACAACGCCAGGAACGGCACGGCCGAGAGCACCTGGCCGAACTGGCCGCTGATGCCGGTGAGCTGGGTCAACAGCGGGACCCGCCGGGCGGGGAACCAGTGCGGCACCAGGCGCAGCACCGAGATGAAGGTGATGGCATCGCCGAGTCCGACGATGGCCCTGGCGGTCAGCGCCATCGGCAGGGATTGGGTCAGCGCGATGGCGAGCTGCCCGCCCGCCATGAGGGCAGCGCCGGAGATGATCAACACCTTGGACCCGTACCGGTCCAGCAACACTCCCGCAGGAACCTGCGCCGCGGCGTAGACGATGATCTGCAGCACCACGAAGGTGGACAACATGCTCGGGCCGGCGTGGAAGCGTTCGCCCGCCTCGAGACCGGAGACGCCGAGGGTGGTGCGGTTGAGCACGGCCACGATATAGGCCAGCAATCCGGTGGCCCAGACGATCCAGGGACGCACGGCACCGGCCCCTTCCGTCGTCTCGGGTGGTCGTATCGGTTGGCATGAATGGTCCCAAATTGATGGGACGAATTGCGAATCATTTTCCGGTGACGTCTCTCACCGCGTTGCCGTGCTGTGCATCGGCGCTGTTTCTAAGCCTTTTATCAGTTTGCTCGAACAGCACGAGCGCGCGCTACAGTGTGATCATGACCGTGCATGTCTGCGGCCAGCGGGCGGTGATGGCCGCTTGACCACGGCCGAATATCGCCTGCACGACCTCGCGCGTGCGTCCGGGGTCAGTGCGCGCAATATTCGCGCCTACCGCGAGCGTGGGTTGCTGGATCCACCGCGCCGGGTGGGGCGTGCGGCTTTCTACGATGCCGTGCATCTGATGCAGTTGCAGACCATCGATCGGTTGCTCGCGCGCGGGTTCACCTCGGCACACATCGCCGAATTCTTCGAGACCGTCCGCGCCGGCCGCGATGTGGGCGACGTATTGGGGCTGGACGTGGCAATTCTGGGGCCGCGGCAACCTATGGGCGGTGCGCACCGCGATCCGCGGGAGTACGCAGATGTCGCGTCCGCGATCTCCGAAGCCCTTCGCGACGGTGTGGATTCGCTTGCCGTGGAGGCTGTCGCGGCGTGGCGGACCGCCACCCCTGGCGTCGTCAGTCCCGAGCATCTGGTCGGTTTGGTGGCCGGATGGGTCGAGCGGGTGATGCGGGACCGGTTGTCCGAAGCGGTGCCGGTCGCATCGGGACGCGGGCCAAAACTTACCGATCAGTAATAATTTCCAGCAAACTCCGCAAACTATCCATATCGCGACAGTGGGCACTTTGGGTCCGAGTGTCATTTCCCGGCGGCGGTCGTCACCGCGCCGAGCGGAGACGGAGACCACGGAATTCTTAGATAACGATTTGATAACGGCATAGCGCTGATCTGGGAAGTTATAGCTACTCGACCGTAACCACCCGCATGCAGGACGTTTGTCCCGGACGCGTTTGAACGCGCTTGTGACCGTCGTTACCCAACATCTGGTTACCCGGGCGTAGAACTCGCCAGTAACCATTTGAACGCGAAAAACGACCCCGATCCTTATGACACTCTTAGTGGGGCGGGATTGGCCGTCGGACACGTCCAGGACCGGATTCAAATGATTCCCGGACAGCCCCGGACGGACACCGGCCCGCCGACGATTCAGAGCTGAATCGTCAGCAGACCACAGACCACAGGACGGGTCGGACCGCGGGGGACCGATTCGCTTCCCGCCGCGACGGCGCGGCACACGGGTACGACAAGCGCGAGTGCGTGACAAAGACTGCACCGAGGGAGAGAACACGACGTGACGATCAACGAACACGACAGGGTGACGGCCGGTAAGAACGGCTTGAAGGATGGTTCGTTGGGTGGCGCGCACGCTCTGGTCGACCTGCTCAATGCCGGCGAGCCGTATGCCGTCGCATTCGGCGGCCAAGGTGGCGCGTGGCTGGAGAGCCTGGAGGAGCTGGTCAGCTCCGCCGGCATCGAGTCCGAGCTGAGCGAACTGGTCGGCGAGGCGGCACTGCTGCTCGAGCCGGTCGCCCGGGAGCTCGTCGTCGTCCGCCCGATCGGCTTCGAGCCGCTGCAGTGGGTTCGCGCGCTGGCGGCCGAGGAGCCGCTGCCCGACACCAAGCAGCTCACCACCGCCGCCATCTCCGGCCCCGGCATCCTGCTGACCCAGATGGCCGCCATCCGCGCCCTGACCCGTCAGGGGCTGGACCTGATGGGCACCCCGCCGGTGGCCATGGCCGGCCACTCCCAGGGCATCCTCGGCGTCGAGTCGCTCAAGGCGAAGGGCACCCGCGACGCGGAGCTGCTCGCCCTGCTGCAGCTGATCGGTGCCGCCGGTTCCCTGGTCTCGCGCCGGCGCGGCATGGTCGGGCGCGGTGACAAGTCGCCGATGGTCTCGGTGACCAATGTCGATCCGGACCGGATCGCCGAGCTGCTCGAAGATTTCTCCACCGACGTGCGCACCGTGCTGCCCCCGGTGCTCTCGATCCGCAACGGCCGCCGCTCGGTGGTCATCACCGGCACCCCCGAACAGCTCGGTCGCTTCGAGCTGTACTGCTCGAAGATCACCGAGAAGGAAGAGGCCGAGCGCAAGAACAAGCTGCGCGGTGGCGCGGTGTTCGCGCCCGTCTTCAACCCCATCCAGGTCGAGGTCGGCTTCCACACCCCGCGCCTGGCCGACGGTGTCGCGCTGGTCGATCGCTGGGCCGCCAAGATCGGCATCGACACCGAACTCGCCCACGCGATGACCGAGTCCATCTTCGTCAACCCGATCGACTGGGTCTCCGACGTCGAGGCGCTGCACACCGCGGGCGCCCGCTGGATCATCGACCTCGGCCCGGCCGACACCGTCACCCGACTGACCGCGCCGGTCATCCGCGGACTCGGCATCGGCATCGTGCCCGCCGCCACCCGCGCGGGCCAGCGCAGCCTGTTCACCGTCGGCGCGGTGCCCGAGGTGCCCGCCCCGTGGACCAGCTACGCGCCGTCGACGGTCACCCTGCCCGACGGCTCGGTGAAACTGTCCACCAAGTTCACCCGCCTCACCGGCCGGTCGCCGATCCTGCTGGCCGGGATGACCCCGACCACCGTGGACGCCAAGATCGTCGCCGCGGCCGCCAACGCCGGACACTGGGCCGAGCTGGCAGGCGGCGGCCAGGTCACCGAGAAGATCTTCGAGGACCGCCTGGAGGACCTGGCCGAGCTGTTGGAGCCGGGCCGGGCCATCCAGTTCAACTCGCTGTTCCTGGACCCCTACCTGTGGAAGCTGCAGCTCGGCGGCAAGCGCATCGTGCAGAAGGCGCGCCAGTCCGGTGCGCCCATCGACGGTGTCGTCGTCACCGCGGGCATCCCCGAGCTCGACGAGGCCGTCGCGCTGATCGAGGAGCTCAACGAGATCGGCATCACCCATGTGGTGTTCAAGCCGGGCACCGTCGACCAGATCAAGTCCGTCATCAAGATCGCCGCCGAGGTGCCCGACAAGGACGTCATCGCCCATATCGAGGGCGGCCGCGCCGGTGGTCACCACTCGTGGGAGGACCTCGACGATCTGCTCCTGAGCACCTACGCCGACCTGCGCAAGCTGTCCAACATCACCATCTGCGTCGGTGGCGGCATCGGCACCCCCGAGCGGGCCGCCGACTACCTGGCCGGCCGGTGGTCGCAGACCTACGGCTTCCCGCTCATGCCGGTCGACGGCATCCTCGTCGGCACCGCCGCGATGGCCACCCTTGAGGCCACCACCTCGCCGGCTGTCAAGCAGCTGCTGGTCGACACCAAGGGCACCGATGTCTGGGTGGGCGCCGGAAAGGCCCAGGGCGGCATGGCATCCGGGCGTAGCCAGCTCGGTGCCGACATCCACGAGATCGACAACACCGCCTCCCGCTGCGGCCGGCTGCTCGACGATGTCGCCGGTGACGCCGACGCCGTGGCCGAGCGCCGCGACGAGATCATCGCCGCGATGGCCGACACCGCCAAGCCGTACTTCGGTGACCTCGCCGACATGACCTACCTGCAGTGGCTGGACCGCTACGTGGAACTGGCCATCGGCGACGGCGACTCGACCGCGGACACCAAGTCCGAGGACTCGCCATGGCTGGACATCACCTGGCGCGACCGTTTCGAGGAGATGCTCAAGCGCGCCGAGGCCCGCCTGCATCCCAAGGATTCCGGCCCGATCGACACCCTGTTCGCCAAGAGCCCCGAAGGTGTTGCGCTGCTGGAGCATCCGGCCGCCGCCGTCGACACGCTGCTCAACCGGTACCCGGACGCCGAGACCCTCAAGCTGCACCCGGCCGACGTCCCGTTCTTCGTCACGCTGTGCAAGACACCGGGCAAGCCGGTGAACTTCGTGCCGGTGATCGACAAGGACGTCCGCCGCTGGTGGCGCAGCGACTCGCTATGGCAGGCACACGACGCCCGCTACACCGCCGACCAGGTCTGCATCATCCCCGGCACCGCCGCAGTCGCGGGTATCACCCGCGTCGACGAGCCCGTCGGTGAACTGCTCGACCGCTTCGAGCAGGCCGCCATCGACGAGGTCGTCGCCTCCGGCGCCACCCCGGTGCCGGTCGTCTCGCGCCGGCAGGCCAATCCCGGTGCCACCGGACCCATTGCCGTGGTGCTGGATTCGCCCGACGTGCTGTGGGCGGGTCGCACCGCGATCAACCCGGTGCACAGGATCGGCGCCCCGGGCGAATGGCAGGTCAACGAGAACCGCGCCGCGACACACCCGTCCACCGGTTCGCGCCTCGAGCTCACCGATGACGGTGTGACGCTGAGCGTTCCGCTGAGCGACATCTGGATCGACATCAAGCTCACGCTGCCCGCCGCCACCGTCAACGGTGGTATGCCGGTCGTCACCACCGAGGATGCCGCCGCGGCCATGCGCGCGGTGCTGGCCATCGCTGCCGGCGTCGACGGCGTCGACGCGCTGCCGGCCGTCGTGGACAACACCGCGACCGTCACCGTCGGCTGGGATCCCGAGGAGGTCGCCGACCACACCGGTGTCACGGCCACCTTCGGCGCCCCGTTGGCCCCCGGACTGACCCTGGTTCCGGACGCCCTGGTCGGCAAGTGCTGGCCCGCGGTGTTCGCCACCATCGGCGCCGCGGTCACCGACGCCGGATTCCCGGTCATCGAAGGCCTGCTGAGCCTGGTGCACCTGGATCACGCCGCCCACCTGCTGGCGCCGATGCCCAAGGACGCCGCCGAATTGACCGTCACCGCAACGGCTTCGGCCGCCATCGACACCGAGGTCGGCCGTGTCGTGCCGGTCGAGGTCGTCATCAGTGACGCGCAGGGCACCGAATTGGCCCGTCTGGTCGAGCGTTTCGCCATCCGTGGACGCACCGGCGCCGTCGAGTTGGAGGATCCCATTCGCGCCGGTGGTGCGATGACCGACAACGCGACCGACACCCCGCGTCGCCGTCGTCGGGACGTCACCATGACCGCGCCCACCGATATGAGCGCGTTCGCCGTGGTGTCCGGTGACCACAACCCGATCCACACCGACCGCGCCGCAGCGCTTCTCGCGGGCCTGAAGGGCCCGATCGTGCACGGCATGTGGCTCTCGGCCGCCGCGCAGCACGTCGTCACCGCCACCGACGGCCGCGCCACCCCGCCGGCCCGTCTGGTGGGCTGGACCTCCCGTTTCCTGGGCATGGTGCTACCGGGCGACGAGATCGAGTTCCGTGTCGACCGGGTCGGCATCGACCGCGGCGCGGAGATCATCGAGGTGACCGCCAAGGTCGGCGGCGATCTGGTGATGGCCGCCTCGGCACAGCTGGCCGCGCCGAAGACGGTGTACGCCTTCCCCGGTCAGGGCATTCAGCACAAGGGCATGGGCATGGAGGTCCGGGCCCGGTCCAAGGCCGCCCGCAAGGTGTGGGACATCGCCGACAAGTTCACCCGCGACACGCTGGGCTTCTCGGTGCTGCACGTGGTCAAGGACAACCCGACCAGCCTGATCGCCTCCGGTGTGCACTACCACCATCCCGAGGGCGTGCTGTACCTGACGCAGTTCACCCAGGTCGCCATGGCCACCGTGGCGGCCGCGCAGGTCGCCGAGATGCGCGAGCAGGGCGCCTTCGTCGAGGGTGCCATCGCCTGCGGTCACTCCGTCGGTGAATACACCGCGCTGGCCTGTGTCTCGGGCGTCTACGAACTGCCGGCCCTGCTGGAGGTCGTGTTCCACCGCGGCTCCAAGATGCACGACATCGTCCCGCGCGACGAGAAGGGCCGGTCCAACTACCGGCTGGCCGCGATCCGGCCGTCGCAGATCGATCTCGACGATGACGACGTCACCGCCTTCGTCGCCGAGATCTCCGAGCGCACCGGGGAATTCCTACAGATCGTGAACTTCAACCTGCGTGGCTCGCAGTACGCCATCGCCGGCACGGTTCGCGGGCTGGAGGCCCTGGAGGAGGAGATCGAGCGGCGGCGCGAGATCAGCGGCGGCAAGCGATCGTTCATCCTGGTTCCCGGTATCGACGTGCCGTTCCACTCCGAGGTGTTGCGTGTCGGTGTCGCCGACTTCCGGCGCTCGCTGGAGCGCGTGATGCCCACCGATGCCGACCCGGAACTGCTGGTGGGCAAGTACATCCCGAACCTGGTGCCGCGTCCGTTCACCCTGGATCGTGACTTCATCCAGGAGATCCGCGATCTGGTGCCCGCCGAGCCGCTGGACGAGGTGCTCGCCGATTACGACACCTGGCGCAACGAGCGTCCGCGTGAGCTGATGCGCAAGATCGTCATCGAGCTGCTGGCCTGGCAGTTCGCCAGCCCGGTGCGTTGGATCGAGACCCAGGACCTGCTGTTCATCGAGGAGGCCGCCGGTGGCCTCGGTGTCGAGCGGTTCGTCGAGATCGGTGTGAAGACCGCGCCGACGGTGGCCGGCCTGGCGACCAACACGCTGAAGTTGCCGGAGTACTCGCACAGCACCACCGAGGTGCTCAACGCCGAGCGTGACGCCGCGGTGCTGTTCGCCACCGACACCGATCCCGAGCCCGAGGTCGAGGAGATCCCAGCGGTTGCCTCGGCTCCCGAATCGGCGCCCGCGGCAGCGGCTCCGGCCGCTGCCCCGGCCCCCGCGGCCGCACCGTCGGGTGGACCGCGCCCGGACGACATCACCTTCGACGCGGCCGATGCCACGCTGGTGCTCATCGCGCTGGCAGCGAAGATGCGCATCGACCAGATCGAACCGCTGGACTCCATCGAGTCGATCACCGACGGCGCGTCCTCGCGCCGCAACCAGATGCTGGTCGACCTGGGCTCCGAGCTGAACCTCGGCGCCATCGACGGCGCCGCCGAGGCCGATCTGTCCGGTCTCAAGGCGCAGGTGACCAAGCTGGCCCGCACCTACAAGCCGTTCGGCCCGGTGCTGTCGGATTCGATCAACGATCAGCTGCGGACCGTCTTCGGCCCCTCGGGCAAGCGCCCGGCCTACATCGCCGAACGTGTCGCCAAGACATGGGAACTGGGACCGGGCTGGGCCAAGCACGTGACCGCCGAGGTTGCGCTGGGCACCCGCGAGGGCTCCAGCGTCCGCGGTGGCAACATGGGCGGCTTGCACGAGGGCGCCCTGGCCGATGCGGCCTCGGTCGACAAGGTCATCGATGCCGCGGTCACCGCGGTCGGTGCGCGCAAGGGCATCCCGGTCAGCCTGCCGTCCTCCGGCGCCGCCGGTGGTGGTGTCGTCGACTCGGCAGCCCTCGGCGAATTCGCCGAGCAGGTCACCGGACCCAACGGTGTGCTGGCCAACGCGGCCCGCACCATCCTGGGCCAGCTGGGGCTCGACAGCCCGGTCAGCGCTCCGGAGACCGTCAGCGACGCCGATCTGATCGACTTGGTGACCACCGAACTCGGATCGGACTGGCCGCGTCTGGTCTCCCCGGTGTTCGACGCCCGCAAGGCCGTCGTGTTCGACGACCGGTGGGCAAGCGCCCGTGAGGATCTGGCCCGGCTGTGGCTGCTCGACGAGAGCGAGATCGACTCCGACTGGCAGCGGTTGTCCGAGCGTTTCGAGGGTGCGGGCAACGTTGTCGGCACGCAGGCCAGCTGGTGGCAGGGCAAGGCCCTGGCTGCCGGCCGCAACGTCCACGCGGCGCTGTACGGCCGGGCCGCCGCCGGTGCGGAGAACCCTGACAAGGGTGGCTACGCAGGAGAGGTGGCCGTCGTGACCGGTGCCTCCAAGGGCTCGATCGCCGCATCGGTGGTCGCCCAGCTGCTGGAGGGCGGCGCGACCGTGATCGCGACCACCTCACGCCTGGACGATGACCGGTTGGCGTTCTACCGCAAGCTGTATCGCGACAGTGCCCGCTTCAACGCGACGCTGTGGGTGGTGCCCGCCAATATGGCCTCCTACGCCGATATCGACGCATTGGTGGAGTGGGTCGGCAGTGAGCAGACCGAGAACCTGGGGCCCAAGGCCATCCACCTCAAGGATGCGCAGAACCCGACGCTGCTGTTCCCGTTCGCCGCACCGCGGGTCAGCGGGGACCTGTCGGAGGCGGGCGCGCGCTCCGAGATGGAGATGAAGGTCTTGCTGTGGGCCATTCAGCGGCTCATCGCCGGGTTGTCGCACATCGGCTCGGAGCGCGATATCGCATCCCGCCTGCACGTCGTGCTGCCGGGTTCGCCCAACCGCGGCATGTTCGGCGGGGACGGCGCCTACGGCGAGGCCAAGGCGGCCCTCGACGCCGTCGTCACCCGGTGGAAGGCCGAATCCTCGTGGAGCCAGCGGGTTTCGCTGGCGCACGCGTTGATCGGCTGGACCAAGGGCACCGGCCTGATGGGTCACAACGATGCGATCGTCGGCGCGGTCGAAGAGGCGGGTCTGACCACCTACACGACCGAAGAGATGGCCTCGATGTTGTTGTCGCTGTGCGATATCAACTCCAAGGTCGCCGCCGCGCGTGAGCCGATCCAGGTCGACATGACCGGCGGCCTCGGCGAGATCGAGATCGACATGGCCGAGTTGGCCGCCAAGGCTCGTGAGGAGATGGCCTCGGCCGGTTCCGACGAGGACGACGAGGACGAGGCCGGGACCATCCGGGCGCTGCCCTCGCCGCCGCGCGGCTACCAGGCGGCCCCGGCTCCGGCCTGGGACGATCTGGACGTCGATCCGGCCGACATGGTCGTCATCGTCGGTGGTGCCGAACTCGGCCCGTACGGTTCGTCGCGGACCCGCTTCGAGATGGAGGTCGACGGCGAGCTGTCCGCGGCCGGCGTCCTGGAGCTGGCCTGGACCACCGGAATGGTCAAGTGGGAAGACGATCCCAAGCCGGGCTGGTACGACACCGCGACCGGTGACCTGGTCGACGAATCCGAACTGGTCGAGCGCTACCACGACGCCGTGGTGGCCAAGGTCGGCATCCGCGAGTTCGTCGACGATGGTGCCATCACCGCCGATCACACCACGCCGCTGCTGGTTTCGGTGTTCCTCGACAAGGACTTCAGCTTCGTGGTGTCCTCGGAGAGCGACGCCCGCGGCTTCGCCCAGTCCGATCCGGAACACACCGTGATCGCGCCGGTCCCCGACAGTGGTGACTGGCTGGTGACCCGCAAGGCGGGCACCGAGATCCGGGTGCCGCGCAAGGCCAAGATGTCGCGCACCGTCGGCGCCCAGGTGCCGACCGGGTTCGACCCGACCGTGTACGGCGTGAGCCAGGACATGGCCAGTTCGGTCGATCGTCTCGCACTGTGGAACCTGGTCACCACGGTGGATGCGTTCCTGACCGCGGGCTTCACCCCGGCCGAGCTGATGCGCTGGGTGCATCCGAGCCTGGTGGCCTGCACGCAGGGCACCGGTATCGGTGGGCTCACGTCCATGCAGCGGATGTTCCACGGCAACCTGCTGGGTCAGAGCAAGCCGAACGACATCCTGCAGGAGGTGTTGCCGAACGTCTTCGCCGGCCACGTCGTGCAGTCCTACATCGGCAGCTACGGCTCGATGATCCACCCGGTCGCGGCCTGCGCGACGGCGGCGGTGTCGGTCGAGGAGGGCGTCGACAAGATCAAGCTGGGCAAGGCCGATTTCGTGGTCGCCGGCGGATACGACGACCTGACGCTGGAGGCCGTAACCGGCTTCGGTGACATGTCGGCCACCGCCGATACCGAGGTCATGCGCGCCAAGGGAATCAGCGATTCGAAGTTCTCCCGCGCCAACGATCGTCGGCGCCTCGGGTTCGTCGAATCCCAGGGTGGCGGAACGATTCTGCTGACCCGCGGCGACCTCGCGGTGCAGATGGGTCTGCCGGTGCTCGCAGTGGTGGGCTACGCCTCCTCCTTCGGCGACGGTGTGCACACCTCGATCCCGGCTCCCGGGCTCGGTGCGCTGGCATCCGGTCTCGGCGGCACGCAGTCCCGCTTGGCCCGTTCGCTGGCCGAGCTGGGCGTCGGTGCCGATGACATCGCGGTGATCTCCAAGCACGACACCTCCACGCTGGCAAACGATCCCAACGAGACCGAGCTGCATGAGCGGCTCGCCGCCTCGATGGGCAGGTCCAAGGGCGCGCCGCTGTTCGTGGTCAGCCAGAAGAGCCTGACCGGGCACGCCAAGGGCGGTGCGGCGGCCTTCCAGATGATGGGCCTGTGCCAGATCCTGCGTGACGGTGTCATCCCGCCGAACCGCAGCCTGGATTGCGTCGACAGCGAGCTGGACCATGCCAAGCACTTCGTGTGGTTGCGCGAGGCGCTGCATCTTGGTGAGAAGTTCCCGATCAAGGCCGGTCTGGTGACCAGCCTGGGCTTCGGGCACGTGTCCGGTCTGGTGGCGCTGGTGCACCCGCAGGCGCTGCTTGCGGCCCTGCCCGCCGATCAGCGGGCCGATTACCAGGCCCGGGCCAACGCCCGCGTGCTGGACGGTCAGCATCGGTTGGCGTCGGCCATCGCCGGCGGACCCGCGCTGTACGAAAAGCCTGCCGATCGCCGCTTCGGCGGGGACGGCCCGGAGAAGCCTCAGGAGGCGGCGATGCTGCTCGATCCCGAGGCCCGCCTCGGCGCTGACAACCACTACGCGAAGTGAGCGAACAGACGTCGGATACCGTTTCCGGAATGGGCATCGTTGGAGTAGGGATCGACCTGGTCTCGATACCGGATTTCGCCGAGCAGGTCGACCAGCCGGGAACGGTTTTCGCCGAGACGTTCACACCGGGGGAGAGGCGCGACGCCGCGGACAAGAGTTCGTCGGCGGCGCGTCACCTCGCGGCGCGGTGGGCGGCCAAGGAGGCCGTGATCAAGGCCTGGTCGGGCTCGCGGTTCTCCAAGCGGCCGATGCTGCCCGAGGGGATCCACCGCGATATCGAGGTGGTCACCGATATGTGGGGGCGGCCCAAGGTCCGCCTGACCGGTGCGATCGCCGAGCACCTCAAGGACGTGACGATCCACCTGTCGCTGACCCATGAGGCGGACACCGCCGCGGCGGTGGCGATCCTCGAGGCCTGATCTCCCGTCCCCCGCGAGCGTGCGTGTCTGTTGCCGGACACGCCGCCCGCGGGCGGGAGTTTGTGCCCGCTCGTGGGGCGACGGCAGCGGACTAGCCTTGAGCCATGACCGATGTTGCCGCGCGTGTCCGTGAGTTGTTGCCCTCGGTGCGGGCCGATCTGGAGGATCTGGTCCGCATCGAGTCCGTCTGGGCGGACCCGGCCCGCAGGCCGGAGGTGCACCGCAGCGCCGAGCTGACGGCAACGTTGTTGTCACAGGCCGGTTTCGACGATATCCAGATCGTTGCCGAAGGCGGCGCTCCCGCCGTGATCGCCCGTCGCCCGGCACCCGAGGGTGCGCCGACGGTGCTGCTGTATGCCCACCACGATGTGCAACCCGAGGGTGACGCGACGCAGTGGCACTCGCCGCCGTTCGAACCCACCGAGCGTGACGGCCGGCTCTACGGCCGCGGCACCGCCGACGACAAGGCCGGTATCGCAACACATCTGGCGGCCATCCGGGCCTTCGGGGACGAACTCCCCGTGGGGGTCACGGTGTTCGTCGAGGGCGAGGAGGAGTCCGGCTCGCCATCTCTGACGGCGTTGTTGGCGGCACATCATGACCTGCTGGCCGCCGATGTCATCATCATCGCCGACTCCGACAACTGGGCGGTCGACATCCCGGCGCTGACGGTCTCGCTTCGCGGGCTCGCCGACTGTGTCGTGGAGGTGTCGACGCTGGATCACGGTCTGCATTCCGGGCTGTGGGGCGGGGTGGTGCCGGATGCGCTGAGCGCGTTGGTGCGGCTGCTGGCCAGCCTGCACGACGATGCGGGCAATGTCGCGGTGGAGGGACTGTACGAAGCCGCGGCCGCCGAGGTCGAGTTCAGCGACGAGCGGGTGCGCGCCGATTCCGGCCTGCTCGACGGGGTGCAGCAGATCGGTTCGGGTCCGGTGGTGCAACGGATGTGGGCGCGCCCGGCGATCACGGTGATCGGGATCGACACCACGCCGATCGACAAGGCGTCGAACACCCTGGTGCCCAGCGCCCGGGCAAAGGTGAGCATGCGGGTGGCACCCGGCGGGGACGCCCGCGAACACCTCGCCGCGCTGACCCGACACCTGCAGGCGCACGCGCCGTGGGGCGCCCGGGTCACGGTGACCCCCGGTGATATCGGTCAGCCGTACGCCATCGATGCCACGGGACCGGTGTACGAGGCGGCCCGGCAGGCGTTCCGCACCGCGTGGGGTCGCGAACCCATCGATATGGGCATGGGCGGGTCGATCCCGTTCATCGCCGAGTTCGCCGCGGCCTTCCCGGACGCCGAGATCCTGGTCACCGGAGTGGAGGATCCCGGCACCCAGGCGCACAGCATCAACGAGAGCCTGGACCTTGGCGTGCTGGAGCGCGCCGCGACTTCCGAGGCACTCTTCCTGCAGGCCCTCGGCTCAGACCGATAGGTCGCGGCGCAGCTTGGCGACGTGGCCGGTGGCCTTGACGTTGTACTGGGCCACCTCGATGACGCCCTTCTCGTCGACGAGGAACGTCGAGCGGATGACCCCCTGCACGGTCTTGCCGTACATGCTCTTCTCGCCGAACGCGCCCCAGGCGGTCAACACCTTCTTGTCCGGATCCGACAGCAGCGGGAAGGTCAGTCCCTCGGCGTCGCGGAACTTTGCCAGCTTCTCGGGCTTGTCGGGTGAGATGCCGACGACGTCCAGACCCGCCTCGTTGAGTTCTGCCAGGCTGTCCCGGAAATCGCAGGCCTGCTTGGTGCAGCCGGGGGTGGATGCGGCCGGGTAGAAGTACACGATCACCTTGCGGCCCGCGAAGTCGGACAACGCAACGGTGTTGCCGTCGGCGTCGGGAAGGCTGAAGTCCGGTGCCTTGTCGCCGACTGCCAGCCGAGGGGTCTGTGCCATGGGTGGATGTGCCTTTCTTTCACGACCGGGGCAACGTGGTCGGCTCCGGCTGCTCTAGGGTAATTCGGTACGCCGACGACATGGAGGACACAGTGGCTGATCGGGATCCCGAGGCGATCAAGAAGGACATCGACCAGGCTCGTGATCAGCTGGCGGCGACGGTGGACTCACTGGCCGTGCGCGCGAACCCCCAGCGGCTTGCCGATGATGCCAAGGCCAAGGCGCTGGCGTTCGTGACGAAGCCGCCGGTGCTGATATCGCTGGCCGGTGTCGGCGTGGTCGTGGTGGTGCTGGTGATCCGGGGGATCAGGCGCCGCTGACGGCGTCGTAGCGATGGCGGCGTGACCGCCACCAGTCCAGGATCGACCTGGTCGGTGGATTGGCGGTGCGGCCGAGGCGGCTGCAACTGATGACATCCACGGCGCTCACGGTGGCTGCGGCGGCCTCGGATGTGGCGGCCGCCGGCCTTGATGCGCTATCGCTCGGCATCAGCTAATACCTCGTTTCGTCCCCCGACACATTGCTGACACTCGATCTCTCGGCAGTCAGCTAACTTGAGCCTAGCATGACCGCGGTAGCCGCGTTTGCTGGTTTTTGCGCGAACTACCTGGGTTTTTACCGCCGATGGCGCACTGTGCGCTGCCTTCGCAGGTCAACAACTGCGCGTGATGGCACGATCTCAGCACATTCGGCGCGAAGAGGATGACGGCATCGAGCGGCAACTTTGTCCACTCTGGCCGCAACGGTCCGCAATCACGGCGGGCCGACGGAGGTCAGCCCGACAGGCCGATGACCGGTTGATAACCGAACCCGCCGGTGCCGACCAACACCGCGCTGACCAATTCGTCGGTGATCGCAAGATCGGCGTTGACGTCTTTATCGGTACGCGCTGTGGGAACGGTGCCGGAATTGACGCGGTGTTCGCAATCGACGGCATAAAGGTCTTCGCCGAGGAGCATCACGCCGATTTCGGAAACGGCGTGCGGTCGACCGTCGCCCGGAATGCAGGGAGTCAGTATCACGCTTGCGGCCGGGTCGCGCAGCGCCGACGTGCCGGTCGCCGCGGGGAGTTGCACCGGCGCCGCGATGTTCTCGACCCGGATGCCGCAGGCGGCGGTGCCCAGGCAGAACAGTGCCAGAACGGATAACAGCAACGGGCGCGTAGGCGTTCGAGTCGAGCGCACCATCCCGCTCCTTCCCGGTACCCCGGCGGATCTGTCACTGCGCCACCGGCCGGTATTCGGCCGGGAAATTCAATTCGACGAATCAAGCCACTTTTATTTACGGAGCGGGAAATAATATAGCGGACACTGCAATTCGATAACGGATTGAATTCTTACACGGCGTGTCGTGTTGCGCGTGCTTTATCCGCCATGTTTGTCACGGGGTGGAATGTTTGGCGCGGCGGGTGGCCCTACCGGTCGCGCGGGCGACCGTGCCGCCCGCGGTGTTCACGAGTCGTACGACAAAGATGTCCTCGCGAGCGAGCCGCTCGTCGACCGAGGCGGAGGCCACCAACGCGTCTCCTTCGCGCGCGGGTGCCAGATAGTCGATGTGGATCGAGCTGACCACGCCGCTGTGGGTGGAGTTGTTCGCCGCGGCCGCCAGCGCGGCGCCGACCACGCTGAACAACAGCGCGCCGTGTGCGGTCCCGTGCGGATTCAGGTGTTCCGGACCGACGGTCAGCGAAGCGGTCGCCGAACCGTTGTCGAAGTTCTGGACGACGATGCCGAGGTGGCGGGCGTAGTGGTCGACAGGTGCCTGGGTGCTCACATCAGTGCTTTCTTCTGGATTTTGCCCATCGCGTTGCGTGGCAGGGCGGTGACGAATCGGATCTCGCGGGGACGCTTGTGCCAGGACAGGTCCTCGGCGACGTGGGCGATGAGTTCCTCGGCCAGCACCTCGCCGGCGGTCGGGGAGTCGGTGACGACGAAGGCGACGATTCGCTGTCCGAGGTCGTCATCGGGTGCGCCGATCACCGCGACCTCGGAGATCTCGGGCAGGGCGAGCAGCGAGGTCTCGATCTCCCCGGCGCCGATGCGGTAGCCGCCGGATTTGATCAGGTCCACCGACTCCCGACCCACGATGCGGTGGTAGCCGTGCTCGTCGATCGCGGCCAGGTCGCCGGTGACGAACCAACCGTCCTCGGTCCAGCACGATGACGTGACCGCGGGCAGGTTGAGGTATCCGTCGAAAAGCATGGGGCCACGGACCTCGAGTCGGCCGATCGATTCTCCGTCGTGGGGGACCGAGCTGCCGTCGTCGGCGCGCAGGCGCGTCTGCGCACCGGTGATCGGCAGGCCCACCCAGCCCGGGCGTCGTTCACCGTCGGCGCGGGTGCTCAGCGTGATCATGGTCTCGGTCATGCCGTACCGCTCGACCGGGGCGTGCCCGGTCAGCTCGCGCAGCCGCTCGAACACCGGCACCGGCAACGGAGCGCTGCCGCTGACCAACAGCCGCGCCGAGGACAGCGCCGTGGCGGACTGCTCGTCGCGGGTGATGCGGGTCCAGACCGTCGGCACGCCGAAGTACATGGTGGCGGCGGTCTCGGCGTAACGCTGCGGGGTCGGTCTGCCGGTGTGGACCAGCCGCGAGCCGATGTGAAGTGATCCCAGCACGCCGAGGATCAGGCCGTGGGTGTGGAACAGCGGGAGGCCGTGGGCCACGGTATCGGCCGATGTCCACGCCCAGGCCTGCGCCAGCCCGTCCAGACCGGCGGCGATCGCATGGTGGCTCAACAGCACACCCTTCGGCGCGCCGGTCGTTCCGGAGGTGTAGAGGATGATCGCAACCTGCTGCGGGTCAACAGGTTCCAGTTCAGTGGCCGGTGTCCGGTCGTGGTCGGGCACGGCGACGGGCAGCTCGACACCCTGGCGCGCAGCGCCGACCCACACGGTGGCCGCGGAGTCGGCCAGGATGTGGTTCACCTCGGCCGGTCCGGCGTCCGGTGGCACAGGCACCACCGGAATGCCGGCGAGCAGACAGCCGGTGACCGCCACGACGGTGCGCAGCGTCGGTTCGGCGTCGACGGCCACCACCGGGGCGGGGCTGCCGGCGCGCAGATCGGCACCGAAGGACGATGCGATCTCACGAAGTCGTCTGCGCGACAACGAGTGCCCGTCGATGGAGATCATCTGATCATCATCGGCGAGGTCGTCGTCGAGCAATGCGCGCAGCAGGGGGCCGGTCATGAGAAGACCATCCCGGGCACGATGAGCACGAGGGTCAGGACCACCGGTCCGACCACCACCATCGACAGCCCCCACCGGGTGAGCAGCTTGGTCATCCGGGGCCGGGCATCCTCGTCGACGGTGGTCGCCACGTAGGTGGCCCCGACGGTGGAGAACGGGGAGACGTCGACGATGGATGCGCACACACCGATGGCGCAGATCAGCGCCCAGCCGGGTATTCCACCGTCGGCGATCAGCGGAAGGGCCAGCGGCACAAGGGCGGCCAGCATGCCGGTGGTGGAGGCGAAGGCCGAGATCAGGCCGGCCGCCGCGCACAGCAGCACCGCGGCCACCAGGGGTGAGCCGAGATGAACCGCACCCTCGCCGAGCATGTCGACCACACCCATCTCGGTCAGCACACCGACGTAGGTGATGATGCCGCCGACCAGAAGCACCGAACCCCAGTCGATCCGGCTCATCGCCTTCTTGCCCGAGGAGGCGTCGAGCAGGGCGGCGACAGCACCCAATCCGTAGCCGAGCACGCCGATATCGGGTGTCAGGCCCATCAGTGACATCACCACCACCGCGCCGACGAGCACCACCATCATCGCGATGGTCAACATCTGCATCCCGGTGGGACGTTCGGGGGCGGGCAACTCATCGTCGTCCCCTGGGGTGTCGCCGTCGCCGATATCCAGGGTGGAGCCGCCGTACTGGGGCAGGGCCGCACCGCGGGCGACCATGGCCTCGCTGAAGGCGGGCGCCTGGGCGGTGATGACCTTCTTGCGGCCGAACATCACGTAGGCCACCGCGAGCAGCACGAGGTTCAGTGCCAGCGCGACACCGAAGAGCAGCAGCGGGCTCAGCGCGATACCGGCTTCGTTGGCGGTGCCCCAGGTGATGATGCCGAAGAGGCTGGTTGGTGCGAAGGCTCCGGCGCTCAGGCCGGCGCCCATGGCCAGGGCCATCAACATGGGATCGATACCGCGCTTGTGCGCGATGCTCATGCCCATCGGCGCCATCACCAGGCCGCCGAGCGGTGCGCCCATGGCCGAGATGACGGCGGTGAGCGCGAAGAACACCGCGGGGAACAGGGTGTCCCGGTTGCCCACTCGCGCGAGCGAGGCCTGGATGAGCCATTCGATGGTGCCGTTGCTGTGCGCGATACCGAAGAAGTAGGTCACCCCGACCAGGAGCACCAGGATGCTCAACGGGAACTCGCCGATGACCTGGCTCAGGCTCAGGTCGGCCAGCCAGAGTCCCACCACGCAGGCGACGGGAAACATGACTATGCCGATGTTGACGTTGCGGATGGCGGCGATCGCGAACACCGCGATGAATATCCCGAGTGCGACCAGTTGTGCCGTCACGGCGAGCACCTCCTGTTGGCTTTTGCTGCCGGTTTTGTTGTCAGTTGGGAACATCGGTCCGTAGGATGGACCAATGGTTCGTCTGGTAGACCGAACTGCTGTAACCTAACTCACATCAATGCAGGGAGGCAACCTTGGCCACAGAAAGCGTCGTATCGGCATTTCGGGTACTCGAGGCGGTCGCCGAGGCGCAGCCGGTGGGCCTGTCCGAACTGGCTCGCCGGGTCGAACTGCCCAAGAGCACGGTGCAGCGGACTCTGTTGACCCTGCAGGAAGTGGGCTGGCTGCGACCGACGGACACCACCCCGACCCGCTGGCAGCTGACCTACCGCGTGGTGGCGGTGGTCGGCCGCGCCGGCGGCGGGGAGAGTCTGCGCGATATCGCGCTGCCGGTGATGAACGAGCTGCAGTTGGCGACGACCGAGACCGTCCACCTCGCCGCGCCCGACGGGGACTCGTTGGTGTTGGTGGAGCGCCTGGACACCCCGCACCGGCTGCGCGCGTTCCTGGCGCTCGGCGAGCGGATCGCACTGCACGCCTCGGCCACCGGGCTGGCGTACCTGTCCGCGTGCGAACCGGATTACCTCGATCGCTACCTGTCCGGCGCGCTGCCGGCCCAGACGCCGGACACCCTCACCGATCCGGACCGGATCCGCGCGGTGGTCAACGAGATTCGCGAGCGGGGGTACTCGGTGAACGAGGGTGGGCTCTCGGTCGGCATCTCCTCCCTCGGGGCCCCGATCGTGGGGCCGGCAGGGCCGGTCGCCGCGCTGTCGGTGTCCGGGCCGTCCAGCCGCATCTGCGCCGAACGTTTCGACGATCTCGGAGCGAAGGTCCGCGACGCGGCGGGCAGGATCAGCCGGGCGCTGCGCGGGGAGCGCTGAGCGTCCGAGCTCAACGACTGGTGTGGGCAACGCTTCTGCCAACGCCCTAAACGACAAAGGCCCTGCCGAAGCAGGGCCTTTGCGTTGGTGCGCCGTCAGGGTTTCGAACCCCGGACCCGCTGATTAAGAGTCAGCTGCTCTACCAACTGAGCTAACGGCGCGCGGATGAAACAATAACAGCACCGGCGCGCAGAGGTGAAATCCGCATTACAGAGCCGGTTTATGCGCTCGTCGGCCGACCGGTTGTCGGCGGTTCCCTTAGACTATCGCCAGGAAGTTTGTGACCCAGCGGGTCCGTGGCATGAGGTGGGGCTAGAAGTATGGTGCAGGATTCGCCGCGGGTGGGCGTACGTCGAGCAAGGACGTGGGGGACCGCGATCGCAGTGGGGCTGGTGGCCGCAATCGCGCTGAGCGCCTGTAGCTCTCAACAGGCCCCCGAACAACCGAGGACCATCGCCGACAAGGGCACCCCCTTCGGTGATCTGCTGGTGCCCAAGCTGAGCGCTTCGGTGACCGATGGTGCCGTCGGCGTGACGGTCGAAGAGCCGGTGACGGTGAGCACCGAGGGCGGAGTGCTCGGGTCGGTGAACCTCGTCGACGAGAACGGCTCGGCGGTGGCAGGTCAGCTAAGCAAGGACGGGCTGACCTGGTCGACCACCGATCCGCTGGATTACAACGCCAGCTACACACTGACGGCCAGCTCCCAGGGGCTGGCCGGCGCGGCGTCGACGCAGATGACCTTCGAGACGCACTCGCCGAAGAACCTGACCATGCCCTATGTGCTGCCCAACAAGGGCGAGGTCGTCGGCGTCGGCCAGCCGATCGCCATCCGCTTCGACGAGAACATCGCCAACCGGTCCGCCGCGGAGCAGGCCATCAAGGTCACCACGACGCCCAAGGTCGAAGGTGCCTTCTACTGGCTGAACAATCGCGAAGTCCGTTGGCGCCCAGCCCAATACTGGAAGCCCGGCACCAAGGTCGAGGTGGCCGTCAACACCTACGGCGTCCAGTTGGGTGACGGATTGTTCGGCCAGGACAACGCGAGCACCGACTTCACCATCGGCGACCAGCTAATTGCGACGGCCGATGACTCGACCAAGACGCTGACCGTCCGGCGCAACGGCGAGGTGATCAAGACCATGCCGATCTCGATGGGCAAGGACAGCACCCCGACCAACAACGGGACCTACATCATCGGTGACCGGTTCGCCGAGCTGGTGATGGACTCGTCGACCTATGGCGTCCCGGTCAACTCGCCCAACGGATATCGCACCGAGGTGGATTACGCCACGCAGATGTCCTACAGCGGTATCTACGTGCACGGGGCGCCGTGGTCGGTGGGCAGCCAGGGCTACAGCAACGTCAGCCACGGCTGCCTCAACGTCAGCACCGCGAATGCGCAGTGGTTCTACGAGAACACCAAACGCGGTGACATCGTCGAGGTGGTCGGCACGGTCGGTTCGGTGCTTCCCGGCACCGACGGACTGGGGGACTGGAACATCCCGTGGCCGCAGTGGAAGGCCGGAAACGCCAGCACCTAGACCGTCGAGCGCTCCAGGGCCGCCAGGGATTGTTCGAGGTACTGCGGCCCGAACGGGGGCATGCTGCCGACCTGGTCGCGGAAGCTCTGCGGGGTGCCCGACCAGTCGTAGGTGATGGTGACGTCGGTGCCGTCTCCGTTGGGGGCCAGGTCATACCGCCAGGACCATCCGCCGGGCTGATGCTGACCCGATTCATCGAGCTGTCCGGGCTGCCAACCGATCCGGCGGTCGTGTTCGAAATCGGTCACCAGGTTGTGCATCACGTAGTGCCCGCCGACGAAATCCTTGAACATGTTGACCACAAAGATCTGCCCGGCCTCGGTGATGGGCTGCTGGCTGACCGCGTCGCGCACCCAATCGCTGGGCTCGGTGTCCTGGTGGCGGGTCGGGTCGGACAGCACGGCGAAGATGCGGTCGGGTGCGGCGGGGATGGTGCGGGTGACGACATAACGCTCGGTGGTGCTCACTGCGCGGAACCCTTTCCGTAGAGACGTGCGATATCGGGGCTGTCCAACCATCCGGAGTATGTCGGACGCGACGGCCAACCCGCGGGGGAGTCCAGCCACTCCTCCTGTCTGCCCCACGGCAACAGGTCGATCAGCGCGAACGAATGGCTGAGCTGTTCGGTGCCGCGACCGTTGGTGTGCCAGGTCCGGTAGACCTTGTCCCCGTCGCGCATGAAGACATTCACCGCGAATCCCTCGCCGGGCGCGGCATCCACATCGGCACCGAAGCCGGTGCCGGCCGCCGAATACCACTCCATCGCATTACCGACCCTGTCCCGGTAGGCCAGTGCCTCCTCGATCGGCCCGTTGGTGACGATGACGAAGCGTGCGTCGTAGTTGTCCAGGAAATCCAGCCGGGTGAACTGCGAGGTGAAACCGGTGCACCCGCCGCACTGCCACTGCGCCCCGTCACTCCACATGTGGTGGTAGGTGATCAGCTGTGCTTTCCCGGCGAACACGTCGGCCAGCCGGACCGGGCCGTCGGCTCCGGTCAAGACGTACTCGGGCAGCTCGACCATCGGAAGTCTGCGGCGCTCGGCGGCAATGGCGTCGAGCTCGCGGGTGGCGGCCTTCTCCCGTCGGCGCAGGTCCTCCAACGCCGTGCGCCACGTGTCCTGGTCCACCACCGGTGGTTTGGCGGTCATGTTGTCTCCCTCCACGAAGTGTGTCGTTGTGTAGACCGCCCCCGCGGGCACTACTCATCGCTACCGGTCGTCGCTGAATGCCAGCGCCGCCGACACCCGGCCCGCGGTGGCCGGGGGACCCAACAGCACCCGAGAGGTCCCGGCGGCGGTGTCAAAAGCGATCAGGGCGATACCCGGTCCGCAGGAATCGGTGACCCGGAGCAGTAGCGTCCCGCCGCTGGCGCCGACGACCACCACGGATTTGCCGGCGTCCACTCCGGGCACCGCCAGCAGCGCATCGCGGCGCACCAGCGAGGTGGCTCCGCACGCGCCCAGCGACTGGAAGAACGCGCCCTCGGGCAACCGCCAGGCCGCCACATCGCCGTAGTCATCGCGGCGGCCCGTGCTGAACGCGGTGAGCGCGGTCGGTGTCGACCCGTCCAGCGGGATCTGCCACAACTGATTGCCGATCAGCTCCACATCCGAACAGCGGGCCAGCACGGAGCCGCTGTTCCACCAGCGCACCGGCACACAGTTGGTGTTCGGCCCCGGCAGATCGAGGTGGTCGCGTAACCGGCCGTTGTTGCCGACGACGGCCAGGCCCTTGTCGGCGCCGAGCACCAGCAGGGTGCCGTCGATGCTGGCCAGGTGGTGGCCGTTGAAACTGCCCGCCGCCCCGAGCCGGTCGGTGGCGTAGGAGAGCTGCTCGACGCCGTCGAGGTCGACACGGCGCAGGGTCCTGCGGTCCTCGTCGGTGACGAACAGGGCCTTGCCGGTGGGCCGGGTGTAGCGGGCCGCGATGCGTCCCTCCATGGTGGTGACCGTGGTGGCGCCGGTGCTCAGGTCCAGTTCGGTGAGCGTCGTGGTGCCATAGGTGCCCGAGTCGTAATCGCTGGAGCTGAACAGTGCGCGCCTGCCGTCGCCGGACCAGTCGGTGAGCCGATAGTTCGCGGCCAGTTCGGTGATCCGATGCCGGTCACCGGCCGGGCTGACCAGCGTCAGTGTGGTCGTGTCGGGGGTCTCGGCCCAGGTGGCCAGCGTCCAACCCGAGCCCACCCGCGCCCACGGCACGTCACGGTCGATCAGTCGGGTGGGTGCGTCGCGCACGACGGTGGGCCCGCTGGAGACCGCGGTGCCGCAGCCGGCCGCCAGCAGCGCCAGGCATGCCAGGCCTGCGACGGTCTTGGAGGTCCCCACCTGCCTGATCATCCTGCGGGTGCGTGACGGAAATGTGGAAACGCGCCGCTTTTTCTCCGAACCGGGACCTCGAACGCGAAAACGCCGCCCACCTGAGTGGGCGGCGTTCCCGTTACCGGGTGGCTGACGGGACTCGAACCCGCGACAGCCAGGATCACAACCTGGTGCTCTACCAACTGAACTACAGCCACCATTGCCGCGTGAGCGGCGCTGACGATCTTAACCGCATGAGGGTCGTTACACCGAATCGGTTTGGTTCGGCGCGCTGCCGCGGGGGCCCAGCTCGGCGGCGACCGCCGCGATCTCGCTGGTCGAGGGCCCGGGCGCGGCCACGAACGCGGTCCGCCGGTAGTACTTGAGCTCCTGGATGGACTCGTGGATATCGGCCAGCGCCCGGTGGGCCAGACCCTTCTCGGGCTGACCGAAGTAGATCCGCGGGTACCAGCGTCGGCACAGTTCCTTGATCGAGCTGACGTCGATCATCCGGTAGTGCAGGTAGTTGTCCAGGGTCGGCATGTCGCGGGCGATGAAACCGCGGTCGGTCGCGATCGAATTGCCGCACAGCGGAGCGGTTTTGGCCGTCTTCACATGGCTGCGGATGTAGTCCAGCACCATCGTCTCGGCGGTGGCGAGGTCGATGTCGGAAGCCAGCACCTCCTTGTCCAGCCCGGAGTTCGCATGCATCTTGGCGACCACCTCGACCATGCCGGACAGGTCCTCGGCCTCGGCGTGGATCACCACGTCGATACCGTCGCCGAGGACGTTGAGGTCGGCATCGGTGACCAACGCGGCAATCTCGATGAGCTTGTCGGACTTCAGATCGAGCCCGGTCATCTCGCAGTCGATCCACACCAGTTCTTCACGCACAGCGATCCACAGTATTCCCACCGCCGATGATCAGCTGCGTGAACCCGCCCCGACGGGGTGCGTTTCAGTAGTGTCTGCCGCATGACAGTGCAGCCCGAGCAGACCCCCGCACAACAGATCGCCGCAGGTTATGCCACCCAGGGCCAGGCTCTGGAGCTCGGCGCGGTCGTCGTCGACGGGGTCGTCGATCCGGGCGCGGCGGTGCGCATCCCGTTGGCGATGGTGAACCGGCACGGTCTGGTCGCCGGCGCCACCGGCACCGGTAAGACCAAATCACTGCAGCTGATGGCCGAGCAGCTCTCGGCCGCCGGGGTGCCCGTGGTGATGGCCGATGTCAAAGGCGACCTGTCCGGTCTGTCGCAGCCGGGCGTCAACAGCGACCGGACCCTGCAACGCGCCGCCGACACCGGCGATGCCTGGGCGCCTACCGCCCACCCGGTCGAGTTCCTGTCCCTTGGCACCGACGGTATCGGTGTCCCGGTGCGCGCGACCATCACCAGTTTCGGGCCCATCCTGCTGTCGAAGGTGCTGGGGCTCAACGCAACCCAGGAATCGACGCTCGGACTGATCTTCCACTTCGCCGATCAGAAGGGGTTGGCACTGCTGGATCTCAAAGACCTGCGCGCGGTCATCCAGTATCTGATCAGTGACGAGGGCAAGCCCGAACTCAAGGCGCTGGGCGCGGTGTCCACCACGACGGCCGGGGTGATCCTGCGCGCGCTGGTCAACCTGGAGGCCGAGGGCGCGGACACCTTCTTCGGCGAGCCGGAGCTGGAGCCCAAGGATCTGATCCGGGTCGATGCGCAGGGTCGCGGCGTCATCACGCTGCTGGAGCTCGGTGACCAGGCGGCCCGCCCGGTCATGTTCTCGACCTTCCTGATGTGGGTGCTGGCCGACCTGTTCACGACGCTGCCCGAGGAGGGCGATCTGGACAGGCCGAAACTGGTGTTCTTCTTCGACGAGGCGCATCTGCTGTTCGGCGACGCCTCCAAGGCGTTCCTGGCGCAGGTGGAGCAGACCGTGAAGCTGATCCGCTCCAAGGGCGTCGGCGTCTTCTTCTGCACCCAGCTCCCCACCGATGTGCCCAATGGCGTGCTCAGCCAGCTCGGGGCCCGGGTGCAGCACGCGTTGCGCGCGTTCACCCCCGACGACCAGAAGGCGCTGTCCAAGACCGTCCGCACCTATCCCAAGACCGCGACCTACGACCTGGAGTCGGCGCTGACGTCGTTGGGCATCGGGGAGGCGATCGTCACCGTGCTCTCGGAGAACGGTGCCCCCACCCCGGTCGCGTGGACGCGGATGCGGGCGCCGCGCTCCCTGATGGACACCATCGGTCCGGATGCGATCAGGGCGGCGGCGCAGGCCAGCCCGTTGCAGGCGACCTACGGGCAGACCATCGACCGCGAGTCGGCCTACGAGTTGCTGACCGCGCGACTGGCACCGCCTCCGCCGCCGGTGACCGCCCCGGTGCCGCCCCCGCCGACCGCGACCGTGCCTGATCTGCCGCCGCCGTTGTATCCGGATCCGATCGCGATCCCCGATTACCCGCCGCCGGCCCCGATGGAGCCGAGCCTGCTGGACAAGGTGGTGGACAGCCCGGCGTTCAAGAGCGCCATGCGCTCGGCGGGCACGGTGATCGGGCGGGAGATCACCCGCAGCATCTTCGGCACCGGCCGGCGTCGGCGGCGCTAGTGATTTCGGCGCGCTCGCGCTCGCTGACCGAGCGCCGGCGCGCCGAAATCGCTACTCGCCGCCGAGTTTCTTGTAGACCGCGCCGACGATCGGGGTGACGATCGCGCGCGGGGCGTACCCGCTGGCCACCGACATCGCCTTGGACGTCAGGCCCGGCACGATGCGCATCTTGTTGGCCTCCAGGGCATCGAGTGAGACCTTGGCGGTGTACTCGGTGTTGATCCACAGGAAATCCGGGATCAGCCGCTCCACCAGCGACTGCTCGGAGACATCCGGCAGCTCGGTGCGCACCGGCCCGGGCGCCAGCAGCGTGACGTGTATGCCGTCCTTCTTGACCTCCCCGCGCAGCGACTCGCTGAAGGTGTTGGCGAACGCCTTGGTGGCCGCGTAGGTGGCGTTGTTCGGGATCGGGGAGTTGCCTGCCGCCGACCCGGAGATCAGGATGCCGCCGGCCCGGCGCTTCAACATGCCCGGCAACACGGCCAGGCACAGATCGTGTACGGCGATGGCGTTGAGCTGTACCTGAGCCTTCTCACCGGCGGGGTCGAGCTTGGCCAGCGGTCCGAAGGTGGCGGTGCCGGCGTTGGCGCACAGGATCGAGATGTTGCGCCCGGCCAGCTCCTGGCAGAACACCTCGCGGGCGGCGGGGTCGGCCAGATCGACCGCACGCACCTCGACCGTCACACCGTGCCGTGCGGTGATGCGTTCGGCGAGGTCGGTCAGCACGTCACCGCGGCGCGCGGTGACGATCAGATGGTGGCCGCGTCCGGCGAGATCGAAAGCGAGGGCCTCACCGATGCCCTGCGAGGCGCCGGTGACGACTGCGCGGGCGTCGGGATGGGGAGCGGGTACAGGCATGGGAGAAATCGTAGGGACCGTTAGGGTGACGGCCATGAGCAGCCCCGGGTCGGCGCCCGATACGGCCCGGCGGTCCCAGGTCCGATCGTGGGTTCTCTACGACTGCGGTGCCACCGCGGTGAACGCGATCGTGGTGACCTTCGTCTTCTCCGTCTACCTCACCAACGCCGTCGGGGAGGGGCTGCCGGGGGACACCTCCCCGTCGAGCTGGCTGGGTCGCGCGCTCACGGTGGCCGGTCTTATCGTCGCGCTGTTCGCGCCGATCACCGGTATCTGGGTCGACGCGCCGCACCGTCGCCGCCGCGCTCTGGCGCTGCTCACCGGAGCGGTCGTGGTGCTGGTCGCCGGCATGAGCTTCATCGGCACCGACTACTCGTATCTGTGGGCCGGGCTGGCGCTGCTCGCCATCACCGCCGCCTGTAACGACCTGGCGACCGTGCCCTACAACGCGATGCTGAGCCAGTTGTCCACGCCGGCAACCTCGGGACGCATCTCCGGGGCCGGACTGGCGGTCGGTTACGGCGGCAGCGTGGGCCTGCTGCTGATCGTCTACGCGCTGTTCATCTCCGGTGACGGCGGTCTGCTCGGGCTGCCCACCGATGACGGCCAGAACGTGCGGGCCGCGATGCTGCTGACCGCCGCCTGGTTCGTGGTGTTCGCACTGCCGCTGGTGCTCAAGGGGCCCAATCCGCCCGCGGACGCCGCACATCGGCCGGTCGGCATCATCGCCTCCTACCGCAAGCTGTGGCACGAGGTGCGCAGCGAGTGGCGCCGTGACCGCAACGTCGTCTACTACCTGGTCGCCAGCGCGGTGTTCCGCGACGGTCTCACCGGCGTGTTCACCTTCGGTGCGGTGCTCGGTGTCAATGTGTACGGCATCTCCCCGGCCAGCGTGCTGCTGTTCGGGGTGTGCGCCTGCCTGGTGGCTGCACTGGGCGCGGTGGTCGGCGGGCTGCTCGACGACCGGTTCGGTGCCAAGCCGGTGATCCTCGGCGCGCTGTCGCTCATGATCATCGTCGGGCTGACGCTGATGACGCTGTCGGGTCAGCTGGCGTTCTGGGTGTGCGGATTGCTGCTGTGTCTGTTCATCGGCCCGACGCTGTCGGCGGCGCGCACCCAGATGCTGCGGATGTCCACCGAAGGTAAGGAGGGGGTCGCGTTCGGGTTGTACATGACCACCGGCCGGGCCGCCGCCCCGCTCGCGCCGTGGCTGTTCTTCCTGTTCATCGACGCGTTCGGCACCGACCGGGCCGGCATGGGCGGACTGTGCGCGGTGCTCGCGCTCGGCCTGATCCTGATGCTGGGCGTCAAGACGCCGCGGGTCAGCGCGCGTTAGGGCAGCGGGCTGCAGATCGTCAGGCCGGAGCCGGTGCGCTGCTGCACCTGAGCGCCCTCGATGTCGATCGAGCAGGTGACCTCGCGGCCGACGTTGATGATGCTGACGCTGGCCGATTGGTTGGCCGGGCCCGGCAGCGACACCTCTTTGCTCCACGGCAGGACCACGTTGAACTCGGTCTGCAGGACACCGCCATTGTCGACGTAGGTGATGTTGATGGCGCGGCCCTGCCCGCTGACGGTGTAGACCACGGTTTCGGTGGTCCCCGGGGTCGACGGCGCGGTGGTCGACGGTGTCGTGCTGGGTGCCGGTGCGGCGGTGCGCGGGCTGGTCGTCGTGGTGGGGCGCCGGGTGGTGGTGGGCGGCGAAGGTGCGCCGGTCGGTTCGGTCAGCGACGGTACGGGCGCCACGACGGTCTGCTGCTGGCTGCTGTTGACGATCACCAGCGCGATGACCAACCCGATGACGGTGACGACGGCGATACCGGCAACAACCCACAACCAGCGCGGGGTACGCGGCGGCTCCGGAGGCTCGGGAGCACCCGGCGGAGGGGGAGGTGGTGTGCCGCCGTATTGACCGGTGTACGGGTCATAACCGTAGGCCGGATACGCCGGGATCTGCTCGGTGGGCCGAGCACTGTAGGGGCTCTGGCCCGCGTATGCGGGGTCGGAGTACCCGGGATAGCCGTACTGGCCACCGTCGAGCCGACGGGTCGGCTCGTCCCGACGGGGATATTCGGTCATGCCCACCTCATGGGCCCCACGGTACCCGCGCGGCTACGGATTTCGGTGGGCGGCGGTCAAGGCGGCGACCGTCATCGCCCGTAGCACCGGCCTGGACGGGTGGGTGGTGCTCGGGGCTTTCAGGCTGTACGGAGTGGAGTTGAGCAGGCCGAACGCGGCGTGCGCCATGACCCGGGCGTCGGCCTCGTCGATATCGGGGTCGATCCGGCGCAGTACGTCGACCCAGATCTCGACGTACTGACGCTGCGCTTTGCGTACCTGTCGCGCCGCTGCCGGTGGGAGGTGGCTCAGATCGCGGTCCTGGATGCGGATGAGATTGGATTCGCCGAGCGCGAAGTCGAGGTGGAACTCGATGAGGCCGTCCAGTGCCTCGCGGGCCCCGGCTGCCTCGGCGACGACGGATTGCCCGCCGGCCAGCAATCGGGTACTGATCCCGACGAGCAGCTCGACCAGCAGGGCCTCCTTGTTGGCGAAGTGCCGGTAGATCGCCGGCCCGCTGACGCCGACCGCCGAGCCGATGTCCTCCAACCGGACCGACAGGTACCCGTGTTCGGCCACCAACCGCTCCGCGGCGGCGATCAATTGATCGCGCCGGTCGGATTTGGCTCTGCTGCGCGGAGTCTCAGTGGGCATCCCCGGATCCATCTCGAACGTAGACATTTGAGTTAATTACGATTAACATACCATGAGTTAATCATGATTAACTCAAATGGACGGGTTCATCGATGACGCATCGTGAAGCGCACACCGCGCTGGTGTCCGAACTGCGCGCCAAACTGGCCACCGCGGCACGCGGCGGACCGGACAAGGCGCGGGACCGGCATGTGGGGCGCGGAAAACTGTTACCCCGAGACCGGGTGGACACCCTGCTCGATCCCGGTAGTCCGTTCCTCGACATCGCGCCGCTGGCCGCCGATGGCATGTACGACGACGAATGCCCCGGCGCCGGGCTGATCGCCGGTATCGGCCGGGTGAGCGGACGCGAATGCATGGTGGTGGCCAACGACGCCACCGTCAAGGGCGGCACCTACTACCCGATCACCGTCAAAAAGCACCTGCGCGCCCAGGAGATCGCCGCGCAGAACCGGCTGCCGTGTCTCTATCTCGTCGATTCCGGAGGCGCCTTCCTGCCACGCCAGGACGAGGTGTTCCCCGACCGCGAACACTTCGGGCGGATCTTCTTCAACCAGGCCACCATGAGTGCCAGGGGCATCCCGCAGATCGCCGCGGTACTGGGATCCTGCACCGCCGGTGGCGCGTACGTCCCGGCGATGAGCGACGAGGCCGTCATCGTTCGCAATCAGGGCACCATCTTCCTGGGCGGCCCACCCCTGGTGAAGGCCGCGACCGGTGAAGTGGTCACCGCAGAGGAACTCGGCGGCGGAGACCTGCACTCCAAGACCTCCGGTGTGACAGATCATCTGGCCAACGACGACCGTGACGCGCTGCGCATCGTCCGGCGCATCGTGTCCACCCTCGGCCCGCGTCAGGACCCACCGTGGCAGATGCGGCCCGCCGTCGATCCGATCGCCGACCAAACCGAGCTCTACGATGTGGTCCCGGTGGATTCACGGGTGCCCTATGACGTGCACGAGGTGATCACCCGGATCGTCGATGGTGGTGAATTCGCCGAATTCAAGGCCGAATACGGCACCACGCTGGTCACCGGCTTCGCCCACATCCACGGTCACCCCGTCGGGATCATCGCCAACAACGGCGTGTTGTTCGGCGAATCCGCGGTCAAGGGAGCGCATTTCATCGAACTGTGCGACAAGCGCAACACCCCGCTGGTGTTCCTGCAGAACATCGCCGGATTCATGGTGGGCCGCGATTACGAGGCGGGTGGTATCGCCAAGCACGGCGCGAAGATGGTCACCGCGGTCGCGTGCGCCCGCGTACCCAAGCTCACCGTGGTCATCGGGGGGTCCTACGGTGCGGGCAACTACTCGATGTGCGGACGGGCATATTCGCCGCGTTTCCTGTGGATGTGGCCCAACGCTCGGATCTCGGTCATGGGCGGTGAGCAGGCCGCCTCGGTGCTGGCCACCGTACGAGGCGAGATGACACCGGAGCAGGAGGAGGCCTTCAAGGCGCCGATTCGTGAGCAATACGAACACCAGGGCAATCCGTACTATTCGACCGCCCGGTTGTGGGATGACGGCGTGATAGACCCCGCCGACACCAGAACGGTTCTGGGACTTGCCCTGTCAGTGGCCGCACAGGCTCCGTTGGAGCCAGTGTCCTACGGCGTCTTCAGGATGTGATGCAGATGGTTACCGAACTCTTCCACACTGTGTTGGTCGCCAACCGCGGGGAGATAGCCGTCCGCGTCATCCGGTCGCTGCGCGCGCTGGGCATCCGGTCGGTCGCGGTCTACAGCGACGCCGACGCCGGTGCCCGCCACGTCCGCGAGGCCGATACGGGCGTGCGCATCGGTCCGGCCGCGGCCCGGCAGAGCTATCTGAACATCGACGCCATCGTCGATGCCGCTCGGCGCACCGGTGCACAAGCCGTGCACCCCGGATACGGGTTCCTGGCCGAGAACGCAGATTTCGCGGCCGCCCTGCACGCCGCGGGCATCGTGTTCATCGGCCCACCGGTGCGCGCGATCAAGACGATGGGCGACAAGATCGCGGCCAAGGCGGCGGTCTCGGAGTTCGACGTCCCGGTGGTGCCCGGCATCTCGCGGCCCGGGCTGACCGACGATGAGCTGATCGCCGGCGCACCCGACGTCGGTTTTCCGGTCCTGGTCAAACCGTCCGCGGGCGGTGGCGGCAAGGGCATGCGGGTGGTCCACGATGCCACCGAACTACCGGCGGCCCTGGTCTCGGCGCGGCGCGAAGCGGCCTCGGCATTCGGCGACGACACGCTGTTCCTGGAACGGTTCGTGTTGAATCCCCGGCACATCGAGGTCCAGGTGCTGGCCGACAACCACGGCAACGTGATCCACCTCGGCGAGCGGGAATGTAGCCTGCAGCGCCGGCACCAGAAGGTCATCGAGGAGGCCCCGTCGCCACTGTTGGATGCGGCCACCCGGGCCCGGATCGGCGAAGCGGCATGTAACACCGCACGCAGCGTCGACTACACCGGTGCGGGCACAGTGGAATTCATCGTCTCGGCCGACCGTCCCGACGAGTTCTTCTTCATGGAGATGAACACCCGCCTGCAGGTGGAGCATCCGGTGACCGAGATGGTCACCGGCGTCGACCTGGTCGAACAGCAGATCCGTATCGCGGCCGGCGACCCGCTGCAGTTCACGCAGACCGATATCACACTCACCGGGCACGCCATCGAGGCGAGGGTGTACGCCGAGGATCCCGGCAGCGGATTCCTGCCGACCGGCGGCACGGTGCTCGACGTCGTCGAACCCGTTGGTGGCCGGGGGATCGGCACGACGCGGGTCGATTCGGGGATCTACGCCGGAACGGTGGTGGGCAGCGATTACGATCCGATGCTGGCCAAGGTGATCGCCCACGGCCCGGACCGCGATGCGGCTCTGCGTGGTCTGGACCGTGCGCTATCCGACACCGCGGTCCTCGGCGTCACCACCAACATCGACTTCCTGCGCTTCCTGCTCGCCGATCCCGATGTGCGGTCGGGCCGCCTCGACACCGGACTGCTGGACCGGCGGTTGCCGGATTACGTTGCCCCGCACGCCGATGACGCAGACTTGATCGCGGCCGCGGCGTTCCGTTGGTTGCAGGGCTGGCAGAACCGCAGCGATGATCCGTGGTCGGCGCCCTCGGGCTGGCGCACCGGAGCCCACGCCCCGACCGTGGCGCGGGTGGCTTCGGGGGAGCGCGTCGAGCACGTCCGCCTGACCGGTGTACCCGAATCGGCCACGGCCACCGTCGAACACGGGCAGAGCTATCGCATCGGCGCCGCCCTGTCCGGCCGGGAGCTCAGCATCGTGGTCGACGGGTTGCGCACCGAGTTCGTCGTCGCCGCCGACGGCGCCGATATCTGGCTGGCGGGCCCGGACCGTACCATCCTGGTGCGTGAGGTGCGAGAGTCCTCGGCGCGCGCCGACGACGCGCATGCCGGCGATGCCGAATTGCTCAGCCCCATGCCGGGATCGGTGGTCGCCGTTGGAGTCGACAGCGGCGCCGACGTGTCCGCCGGGGAGGTCGTCGTCACCGTCGAGGCGATGAAGATGGAACACGCGCTCAAGGCACCCGTCGACGGTATTGCCGAGCTACTCGTCGCCGTCGGCGACCAGGTCAAGGTCGGGCAGCCCCTTGCCCGCATCACCGCAAGCAAGGAGTCCCAACGATGACCGATTACCTGTCCACCGGCACGCTGCCCGACGATTACGCGCAGCTGGCCAAGACCGTCCGCGACTTCGCGCAGAGCGTCGTGGCACCGGTGGCGGCCACACATGATGCCGAGCACAGCTTCCCGTACGAGGTCGTCGACGGCATGGCCGAGATGGGACTCTTCGGGCTCCCATTCCCCGAAGAGTACGGCGGCATGGGCGGCGACTACTTCGCCCTGTGCCTGGCGCTGGAGGAACTCGGCAAGGTCGACCAGAGCGTGGCCATCACCCTGGAAGCCGGTGTCTCCCTCGGCGCCATGCCGGTCTACCGATTCGGCAACGAGACGCAGAAGCAACAGTGGCTGCCACTGCTGGCCAGCGGAAAAGCACTGGGGGCCTTCGGACTCACCGAGGCCGGTGGCGGTAGCGACGCCGGTGCCACCAAGACCACCGCCAAAGAGGATGGTTCGGACTGGGTCATCAACGGCTCCAAGCAGTTCATCACCAACTCCGGCACCGATATCACCAAGCTCGTCACCGTCACGGCCGTGACGGGTGAAACCGAGGGCAAGAAGGAGATCTCGGCGATCCTGGTGCCGGTCCCGACGGCGGGGTTCACCGCCGAGCCGGCCTACAACAAGGTCGGCTGGAACGCCTCGGACACCCATCCGCTGAGCTTCGATGACGTGCGGGTGCCGCGGGAGAATCTGCTCGGCGCACGCGGCCGCGGATATGCCAACTTCCTGAGCATCCTCGACGAAGGCCGCATCGCGATCGCCGCGCTGTCGGTCGGCGCCGCCCAGGGCTGCGTGGACGAGTGCGTGAAATACGCCAAGGAACGCGAGGCGTTCGGTGCGGCCATCGGCAGCTACCAGGCCATCGCCTTCAAGATCGCCAGGATGGAGGCGCGCGCCCACGTCGCGCGCACCGCGTATTACGACGCCGCCGCGCTGATGCTGGCGGGCAAACCCTTCAAGAAGGCGGCGTCGGTGGCCAAGCTGGTGTCCAGCGAGGCGGCCATGGACAACGCCCGTGACGCCACCCAGATCTTCGGCGGCTACGGGTTCATGAACGAGTACTCGGTGGCCCGCCACTACCGGGACTCCAAGATCCTCGAGATCGGCGAAGGCACAACCGAAGTGCAGCTGATGCTCATCGCGCGGGGGCTGGGCCTGTGACGGCGGACGGGGAACCCCGCAAGGTCGTCGAGCAGCGCGGGCTGTGGTTCGAGGAGTTCCAGACCGGCGTGCTGTACCTGCACCGGCCCGGCCGCACCATCACCGAGGCCGACAACGTCCTGTTCACCACCTTGACGATGAACACCCAGGCGCTGCACCTGGACGCTGCGTTCGCCGATGCGCAGCCGCCGTTCAACCAGCGACTGGTCAACTCCATGTTCACGTTGTCGACCCTGGTCGGCCTCTCGGTGGCGCAGCTGACCCAGGGCACCATCGTCGGCAACCTCGGATTCTCCGAGATCGCTTTCCCGAAGCCGCTTTTCCACGGTGACACCCTGTACGCCGAGTCCGAGGTCGTCGACAAGCGGGAGTCCAAGAGCCGCCCCGGTGAAGGGATCGTCACCTTCGCCCACGTCGGCCGCAACCAGCACGGTGACATCGTCGCCACCGCATCGCGAAAGACCATGGTGCGCAAGAGGCCTCAGGAGGACCGGTGAACTTCGCGAACAAGGGTCCGGCATGGATCTTCTGTCCGGCGGATCGTCCCGAACGTTTCGCCAAGGCGGCCGCCGCCGCCGATATCGTCATCCTCGACCTTGAGGACGGTGCCGGTGACAAGCCCGCCGCCCGCGATGCGATCGTCGACACCCCGCTGGATCCGGCCCGCACTGTCATCCGGATCAATCCGCACGGCACCGAGGACCAGCGGCTGGACCTGGAGGCGCTGGCGCGCACCGGCTACACCACCGTCATGCTGCCCAAATGTGAGGCGCCCGAACAGGTGACGGCCCTGGCACCGCTGCAGGTGGTCCTGATCGTCGAGACCCCGTTGGGCGCGCTGACGGTGACCGAAACCGCCGCGGCGGCCAACACCATCGGCGTCATGTGGGGTGCGGAGGACCTGTTCGGTGCCCTCGGCGGCACCACCAACCGCGTCGCGGACGGGTCTTATCGGGACGTCGCCACGCATGTCCGGTCCCAGTCGTTGCTGGCGGCCAAGGCCCACGGCAAGCTGGCGCTGGACTCGGTGTACATCGACATCAAGGATCTGGACGGATTGCGCCGCGAGACCGACGACGCCGTCGCCGTCGGCTTCGACATCAAGGTGGCACTGCACCCGACGCAGGTGAGCGTGATCCGGGATGGCTACGCGCCCACCGGGGAGCAGGTGCAGTGGGCGCGACACGTCCTGGCCGCCGCGGCAAACCACCGGGGCGCATTCGCCTTCGAGGGCATAATGGTGGATGCCCCGGTACTGCGGCGGGCCGAGCGGATCGTCCAGCTTGCGCCCCACCCCGGTAGCTAGCCGGCGCCCCTGACCAGGGGGTCGCACGACCGCCTCTGTGCCGAGCACCTCGAGGAAACGGCGGCCGAACATGCCGCCACCCTGAAGGAGGCGGTATGGCTGTCATTTCTGCACCCCTACAACTGGTCGGTGCCGATGGCGCCCCGACCGCCGAGACGCGGTATCGACGCGATCTCCCACCGGAAACACTGAGCTGGCTCTATGAGCTGATGGTGCTGACCCGCGAACTCGACACCGAGTTCGTGAACCTGCAGCGCCAGGGTGAGCTCGCGCTCTACGCGTCCTGCCGCGGGCAGGAGGCGGCGCAGATCGGTGCGGCGGCAAGCCTGCGCAAGACCGATTGGCTGTTCCCGCAGTACCGCGAGCTCGGCGCCTTCCTCACCCGCGGTATCTCACCCCCACAGATGGGTGCGGTGTGGCGAGGATCTTGGCACGGCGGCCTGTCGTTCACCGAGAGATGTTGCGCGCCGATCTGCATTCAGATCGGCACCCACGGATTGCACGCCGTCGGTGCGGCGATGGCCGCCCAACGCCTCGACGAGGACTCGGTGACGGTGGCGTTCATGGGGGACGGCGCCACCTCCGAGGGGGACGCGCACGAAGCGCTGAACCTGGCCGCGGTGTTCGCTGCTCCGGTGCTGTTCTTCATCCAGAACAACCAGTTCGCCATCTCGACGCCCGAGCACCGCCAGCATGCGGCGACCTCGCTGGCCGATCGCGCCGCCGGATACGGCATGCCGGCGGTGCGCGTCGACGGTAACGACGTGCTGGCCTGCTTTGCCGTCATGTCCGAGGCCGCCCAGCGTGCCCGCGATGGTGGTGGCCCGACGTTCATCGAGGCACTCACCTACCGGATGGGGCCGCACACCACCTCCGATGACCCCAGCCGCTACCGCGACGACGCGGACGTCCAGGACTGGGCGGCCCGCGACCCGATCGCCCGGTACACCGCGTACCTGCGAGCGACCGGAGTGCTGACCGACCGACTCGCCGAGCGGGTTGCCGGCAGGGCGGCGCGGCTGCGCACGGACCTGCGGGAGGCGCTGGTCGGCGCGCCCGA
This sequence comes from Arthrobacter sp. SLBN-53, assembly GCF_006715585.1. Classification (NCBI taxonomy): domain Bacteria; kingdom Bacillati; phylum Actinomycetota; class Actinomycetes; order Micrococcales; family Micrococcaceae; genus Arthrobacter; species Arthrobacter sp. SLBN-53. The sequence continues at coordinate 1,211,133 of NZ_VFNN01000001.1, read as the reverse complement.
TCCCGATATCGCCGAGGTGTTCGACACCGTCTACCACGACATCACCCCGGAGTTGGCCCGCCAACGCGAGGAGTTGCTCATCGAGCTGGGGAAGGAGTCCTGAGATGACCCAGATCATCGAACGACCGCCGATGGGTGACTTCGGCGAACCCCGGCCGTCGTTGTTGACCATGACCCTGGCACAGGCCGTCAATCAGGGACTGCACGACGCGATGGCCGCCGACGAGCGGGTCCTGGTGTTCGGCGAGGATGTCGCCCGGCTCGGTGGCGTGTTCCGGGTGACCGATGGATTGGCCGAAACATACGGCGAACGGCGGTGTTTCGACACGCCGCTGGCCGAGTCGGCGATCATCGGTATCGCGATAGGGATGGCGATCCGTGGTTTCGTCCCGGTGCCGGAAATCCAGTTCGACGGGTTCTCCGCCCCGGCCTTCGACCAAATGGTCAGTCACCTCGCCAAATATCGGATGCGCACCCACGGTGACGTCGACATGCCGGTGACCGTGCGCATCCCGTCCTTCGGCGGAATAGGCGCGGTCGAGCATCATTCGGAGTCCACCGAGACCTATTGGTTGCACACCGCCGGTTTGAAGGTGGTGGTCCCCTCGACGCCGTCGGATGCGTATTGGCTACTGCGGCAATCGATCAGTTGCCCGGACCCGGTCGTCTACCTGGAGCCGAAACGGCGGTACTGGACCAGGGGAATCGTCGACACCGAGTCGGCCGAGCTGCCCTTCGGGCGTGCGGCCATCCGGCGTCCAGGTGAACACGTCACGGTGCTCACCTATGGGGGCCTGGTGGATGTCGCCCTCAACGCCGCCGAGTCGGCGGCGGATCGAGGTGTCGGCGTCGAGGTCATGGACCTGCGGACGCTGAACCCGTTGGACTTCGACACCATCGCCGATTCGGTGCGGCGCACCGGCCGGTGCGTGGTCATGCACGAGGGGCCGCGCACGCTGGGCTTCGGTGCCGAACTGGCGGCTCGCATCTCCGAGGAGCTGTTCTACGACCTGGAGGCTCCTGTGTTGCGGGCCACCGGATTCGACACGCCGTACCCACCGGCGCGGCTGGAAAAGCTGTGGTTACCAGGGGTGGATCGGCTGCTGGACTGCGTCGAGAAGGTGATGGCGCAATGAGCACCCGGGAGTTCCGGGTGCCCGACCTCGGGGAAGGGTTGGAGGAAGCCACCATCACCGGCTGGTCGGTGGCGGTGGGCGACACCGTCGAACTCAACCAGGTGCTGTGCACGTTGGAGACCAACAAGGCCGAGGTCGAGATCCCGAGCCCGCACGCCGGCCGGATAGTCGAACTCGGCGGGGCCGTGGGGGAGACGCTTGCCGTCGGTGCCGTCCTGGTGCGAATAGGTGTCGCCGAGAATTCCGGATCCGGTCCGGTGCTGGTGGGCTACGGCGCCGATGATCGAATGGACACGTCCCGTCGTGCCCGCGCCAAGCCGTCGGTCCGAAAGTTGGCTCGCGAGAATGGTGTCGAGCTGCCCTCGCTGACGCCGACCGGCCCCGACGGCATCGTCACCCGTGATGACGTGCTGGCCGCTTCGGCGCCCCCGGACATGGTGCCGCTTTCCGGCGTGCAGGTCGAGATGGCGAAGCGGATGACACTGTCGCGGAGCAAGATTCCCGATGCTCATGCCGCTGTGGTGGTCGATGGGACGGCGCTACAGGGGCTCTCGCGCCGGCTCGGTGTCACGCCGTTCGCGCTGACGCTGCGACTGTTGACGTCGGTGTTGACCCGACATCCGCTCCTGAACGCGACATGGGTGGACACCACCGACGGTCCGCGCATCCACCGGCATTCGTCGGTGCACCTCGGCGTCGGTGTGGCCACGCCGCGCGGACTGCTCGTTCCCGTGGTCACCGACGCGCAGCAGCGCACCACCCGCGCGCTCGCCGCCGAGGTGGCACGCATCATCGACGGAGCGCGCGGCGGGACATTGCGTCCGGCCGAGCTGATGGGGTCGACGTTCACCGTGTCGAATTTCGGTGCGCTCGGCCTGGATTCGGGTGTACCGGTGATCAACTATCCCGAGGCTGCAATCTTGGGGATGGGCTCGCTGAAGCCACGTGCGGTGGTCGTCGACGGCGCGGTGGTTGCGCGCGCGACGATGGAGTTGAGCTGCGCGTTCGACCACCGGATCATCGACGGCGCGCAGGCCGCGGCGTTCCTGACCGATCTGCGTGAGTTGGTGGAGGCACCGGAGCTGGCGCTGGCCGACCTCTAACGTCGCTTGGCCGCGGACAACCGACTCTGGAACTCCGGGGACTCGATGGAGCGCGCTTGCGGGGTTATCTCGATGTCGACGGCGATGGCGTGCTGTTCGCTGTCCACGACACCGGGATTGGCGGTCGCCCGCATCGAGGCCTTGGTCGCCATCACCACCTCGCGCGGTGCACCGGCCGGACCGGCAGCCAGTTCGCGCGCAGCGGCCACCGGGTCGTCGGCGATGTCGAGCGCCAGCCCGTACCGCACCGCCTCCTGTGCGTCGAAACGCTTGCCGAACAGCAACGCGGCCCGGGCGACCTGGGGTCCTACGCCGCGCTGCAGCATCCAGGTGGCGCCGCCGCCGGGATGGATGCCCAGTTTCTGAAACCGGGGATCGAACAAAGCCGCCGGGCCCGCGATGCGGACGTCCGCGGCGAGTGCCAGGTTCAGGCCCGCCCCGACGGCGGCGCCGTTGACCGCGGCGATGGTCGGCAGGGAGCAATCGGCCACGGCCAGGAAGCCGTCATAGATGACGCGCAGTCCGTCCTCGGCCGCCTCACCGAGCGCGGTCAGGTCGGCTCCTGCGCAGAAGGCCTTGCCTGCCCCGGTGACGATGACCGCGTGCACGTTGGAGTCGGCCTCCGCGGCCTCGACCGCGGCGCGCAGGCCTGCAGAGATCTCGGCGGTGACAGCGTTGCGCCGATCGGGATCGTTGACGGTGATGGTCGCGACGCGATCGGCGATGTCGACGAGGACGAGGTCGGTCATGCGGCCAAGGCTACGGATCGGGACACCCGGGCCGGCGTGCAGGTGGTGTCGGCGTTTCGTCGGTTATCTGGGATTTCGCTGCTGTTCTGTCACGGGCCCGGATCTCCTTTGCATCGGAACGGTAACCGTCCCGTTTGGCGCGCCGGTGAGTTTCATGGATGTCATTTACCTTCTTCCCTGACTGCGACGTCAATTTGAAAACGCTTGGGGATGACATGGTGAGTAGGTCAAATCGTTTGGCTGTCAGCATTTTTGCTGCGGCGGCTTTGTGCACGCCGCCGCTGTTGTTGATAGCGACGGCCGATGCGCAACCTGCGTTGCAGTCGAGCGCCGGCGGCGTTCCGTGTGTCGGCATGGTGCAGAACCTCGCCGCGTCGCCGCCTGATCTCGGCCAGTCGTTGCAGGGCATCGCCGCGCCGTTCACCGGCGGCGGCGCCGCGCCGGTTGTCGTGCCCCCGGCGACCGCGGCCGGTGCTTTCCCGGCGGCGGGTGTGACCGGAGGTGGAACCGGTGGAGCCGGCGCGGCCGGTGGTGGCGGTGCGGCTGGTGGCGGTGCTGGTGGAGCCGGTGGTGGTGCGGGCGGAGCTGGTGGAGCTGGCGCGGCCGGTGGTGGCGGCGCGGCCGGTGGCGGCGCGGGCGGTGCCGGTGGTGCGGGTGGTGCCGGCGGAGCCGGAGCCGGTGGCGGCGGTGGAGCGGGTGCCGGTGGCGCCGGTGCTCCCGTCGCAGCAGGCGCTCCGTTGATCGACGCCGCGGGAGCAGGTGCTCCGTTGGCGGGCGGAGTTCCGGGTGCCGGCGGCGCACCGGGCGCGGCGATCGTCGATGCCGCTGGTGCGGCGCCCGGAGGCGGGGGAGCCCCCGTTGGCGCTCCACTTGCCGACGCCGCGGCCGCGGTCGGTGGCGGCGGAGCCCCTGGTGCGGGCGGAGCAGGCGGGGGTGCCCCCGGTGGTGTTCCCGGTGGGGCCGCAATTCATCCGGCCGCCGGTGTGGCGGCTCCGGCAGGCGCCCCCGCGGGTGAGCTGGTCGATGCTGCCGCGGTGGCCCCGCCACCCGCGATCGAGGTGCCGGTCCCTGCCGCTGCGGTGGTCGACGGTGCGGCAGCCGCACCTGCGGCCGCCGCCGCGCCGGTGGTCGGCGGCGGCGAAGGTGCTGCCCCCGCGGCAGCAATCGGTGGTGCTGACGCCGGTGGTGCCGGTGGCGGCGCTGGCGGTGGTGCGGCTGGTGGTGGCGGTGGCGCGGCCGGCGGCGGTGCAGCTGGCGGTGGCGCGGCCGGCGGTGGTGCTGGCGGTGGCGCGGCCGGCGGTGGTGCTGGCGGTGGCGCTGCAGCTGGCGGTGGCGCGGCCGGTGGTGGTGCTGGCGGTGGTGCGGCTGGTGGTGGCGGTGGCGCGGCCGGCGGCGGTGCAGCTGGCGGTGGCGCCACCGGTGGTGGTGTCGGCGGCGCAGGAGCCGTCCCCGCTGCCGGAGTCGTCGAGGGCGGTGGGGTGACCGGTGCGCCGGTTGAACTCGCCGCCGCGGTTCCGCCGGTCGAGGTGGCGGTCCCGCCGGTCGAGGTGGCGTTGCCCCCGGCTGAGGTCTCGGTGCCGCCTGTCGAGGTGCACGCACCCCCTGTCGAAGTTGCTGCCCCGCCGGTCGAGGTGCATGCCCCGCCGGTGCAGGTGTCGGGCCCACCCGCGGAGATCTCGTCTCCCCCGGTGGAACTGTCGGTGCCCATCGATGTCGACATTCCGAGCGTCAGCGTTCCGGGTATCGGCGTTCCCGGCGTCGCAGGGGGCGGTGCCCCGGGTGCGGTGGTCGGCGGCGCTCCGGGCGCCGCTGTCGGAGGCGCACCCGCTGCGGTGATCGCTGACGCAGGCGCGGCGGCCGGTGGCGGATCCGGAGCGGCTCTGCAGGCTGCCGGTGGTACCGGCGGCGCAAGCGCGGCCGGTGGTGGCGCAGGTGGTGCGGGCGCAGCTGGTGGCGGTGCGGGCGCAGCTGGTGGCGGTGCGGGCGCCGGTGGCGCCGGTGCCCCGGCGGCTGCAGTCGGTGGCGCTCCGGCCGGTGGTGTTGCTGGTGGCGGTGCCCCGGCCGGTGGTGGTGCTGGTGGCGGTGCCCCGGTGGGTGGTGGCGCCCCGGTGGGTGGTGGCGCCCCGGTGGGTGGTGGCGCCCCGGTGGGTGGCGGTGCTCCCGTGGGTGGTGGTGCCCCCGTCGGGGGCGGAGCGCCCGCAGCGCTTGGCGCACCGCTTGCCGACGCGGCAGGTGGCGCCCCCCTGATGGATAGTGCGGGTGTCGGACCGCTATTGGCCAGCACAGGACTCAACGGTGAAGGTCCCGCGGCGGCGCTCGTCGATGCCGCGGGCGCGGCAGGTGCGCCCGGTGCCGGTCTGCCCGGCGCAGGTGGAGCCCCTGGTGTCGGTGGATTGCCCGGCGCGGCCCTCGACGATGCCGCTGCGCGTGCAGCCGGTGCGCCGATCGGCGCACCGATCGAGGATGCGGCGGCCGTCGCGATCCCCGGTGCCGGTGGTGCCGGTGGCGGTGGTGCTGCCGGCGGTGCGGGTGGTGCCGGTGGCGGTGGTGGTGCCGCAGGTGGTGGTGCCGGTGGCGCGGGTGCGGGCGGTGCCGGTGGCGGTGGTGCTGCCGGCGGTGCCGGTGGCGGTGGTGCTGCGGGTGGTGCCGGTGGAGCAGGCGCCGGTGGTGCCGGCGGCGCAGGAGCTGGCGGCGGTGGTGCTGCGGGTGGTGCCGGCGGAGCAGGAGCTGGTGGCGGTGGTGCTGCGGGTGGTGGTGCCGGTGGCGGCGCGGCTGGTGGTGCCGCGGGTGGCGCGGGCGGCGCAGGAGCGGGCGGTGCGGGTGCGGGTGGCGTGAACGCCGCCGCTGTCGGCCCCCTGATGGCCAGCACGGGCGGGCTCGGAGCCGTGCAGGCAGTGACCGCGCCCGCGGTGGCTGCAGTCCAGGCGGCTGCCCCGGCCGGTGCGGTCGGGGTCGGCGCACCCGCCGCGGCAGCAGGCGGTGGAACCGCGTTCGCCGGTATTCCGGGCGCGATCCTCCCGGCGGCCGGCGCCGCGTCCGGTCTCCCGGGCATGGTGATGGCCCCGCTGGCCGGTGTCACGGGCGTGTTGGCCGAAATGCTTCCGCAACCCTCGCTGGCCGCCCCGTCTGGCGTCGGTGGGCTGACCGGAATGCTTCCCACCCCGCAGCTGAACATGCCGGGTATCTCCGGGTTGGGCGTCCCGGTGCCGTCGCAGGTGTCGATGCCCACCGACCTGGTGTGTGAGGGAGTCGGCGGCTGGTCCCTGTCGACGCCGGGCACCGGCAGCGTCATGCCGGACGCCACTGCGGGTATTCGGTCCGACGACTGGTGACCCGTCAGTCGGGCAGCGTCCAGCGCAGTAGGTACCGGTAGTACAGGGCTCGGCGGATCGTCACGCCCGGCAGGACGTCGCTGGCCACGCGTCGAATCTCGGAAAGAGATTCGCGCGGGTCGGCGATGACCACGCCGATATCGGGATGTTCCCGATGCCAACGTGATCCGAGGCGCACCGCGGGAAGACACAGGGCCGAGATCAGCCAGTCACCGACCGAGGTGTTGGCGCTCAGGCCGACGACGGCGATGGTCCCTTCCGGAGCCAACAGACCGCGGGCTCTCTGCAGCGTCGTGCGCAGATCCATGTGATGCAGGCTGGCGACGAACGTGATCAGGTCGAAACGATCTCCGCCGGAATCGAAATCGTCGAATGAGCAGTTCTGCACCGAGACCCTCGTCTCGGTTCCGATCCGGTCATGGGCCCGCGTAATCGCCGCCGGGTCCGGATCCAGCGCCGTCACCGCTCGTGACACCGTGGCAAGGCGCTGCGCCAGCAGGCCATCGCCGCACCCCACATCGAGTGCATGACCGTCTCGACGGGTGAGTGTGAGCAGCCACGGATGGTAAGCCGTGTTGTGATTCCAGTAGCCATCCGTTGCGGCCATCGGCATCACACGTCGGACGTGACGTACCGCGTCTTAATCGGTGGCGCGCTCAACAGTGGCGGCAGCTCGGCGAGCTTGCCGGTGCCTGCGCGAAACGCTCGGTAGGCCTCGTCGTGTTCGACCGACTCCCATACTTCGCTGATCACCCAATGTGTTTCGTCGTCCTCGTCGATCAGGACTTCGGTGCTGATGTTGCCGGCGAACGCTCGGGTGTCTTGGAGCGCGCGCCCCATTACCGCGCGGGCACGTGTGACGGCACCCGGCTGGAAACGGAGTTCGAGGAACACGGTCACTGGCATTGCAATCTCCTCAAGGTGTGTCGGTACGGTCGTTCACCGGCGGCCCAGGATGATGACGGTGACGTCGTCATCGGTGTCGTTGGGCGTCATCGCTTCCGACACCGTCGGCGCACGTCGATCCCGGGACGCCGCGAGCTGGGTCGCCAAGCGCTGCAGACCTTCGTCTATCGATGCGGTCCGCCGTTCCACCAATCCGTCCGAGAACATCACCATGTACTGGCCGGGCTCTAGGACGAACTCGCTGGTGACATAGCTCGCGCCCCGGACGCCGATCGGCGGCGATAGTTTGATCGGCGCCGCGGTGGGCGCGTCGTCGACCGACCCGGTGATGAACGGCATGAGATGACCGGCTGAGGACGCCTCCACATGGCCGGTGCGGGTATCGATCCGGGCGACGATGACGGTGGCGAACGTGCGGGGCATCAGGTGGACGCTGAACGAGTTCAGATCACTGATAGCTGTTCCAGGCGCGGCGCCGGCGAAAAGATTGGCCCGCAGTACATTTCGCAACTGAGCCATGGTTCCCGCCGCAGCCAGGCCATGGCCGGCCACATCACCGAGCAGGACGACCAGCCGGCCATCGCGGAGTTCGAACGCGTCGTACCAGTCGCCGCCGACTCGTCCGCCGGCCGCCGGACGGTAGTCGGCGGACAATTCCCAGCCCTCGACGGTCGGGATGGATTCCGGTAGCAAGCTGTGTTGCAGCACCTCGGCCACTCGAAGCGCACTGCGGGTCCGGCGATAGAGCTCTTCGACCAGGTTGGCGCGTAACCCTTCGGCCGACTCCAGCTGGATGGGCGCCCAAGGCTCACTGCACTTGTCGACCACCTCCCGCCAACGATCGAATGATTTGCGCGGGCTGAGCCGGATCTGGTCACCCTCCTGTACAGCGATCGCCTTGTTGTGCGGGTCGCCACCCCAGTCCACCGAGCGGACGGCCTCGTCGCGGAACCAGATGACGTACTGGTCCTCCGGCAGATTCAGCGCGAGCGCCCCGGCTGCGACCTGAGGATCGACCGGCACCGCAGGCACATCACGTGAAAGACATTCGGTGACCGCGATCTCCTCACCGGTGTTCCGGGCCCACGCCGCGATGGCCGCGACCTGCTCGCTCGCCGGCGGCGAACCCAGTGCTGCGTACTCGCCACCGACGTTGACCACGACCCCGGTGGAGGGCAGCAGGTCGAGCACGCTGGGAGTGCCCAGAAGGGTGGTGGTCAGCGGTTCCGCGTCGTTGTGCGTGGCCACCGTCAGATGGCTCAGCAGCGATTGCGCGGCGAGCTGTTCGCGTAACTGGTCTTCCTCGAACCGGTCGACCATGCGCAGGGACAATGTCGAACCGAGGAACTCGGCGGCGGCGCGCGCACCGTAGGGCGGCAGGTGCGGCCCGGCATAGTGATGACAGGCGATCAGACCCCACAGGCGCCCGTGTCGCAACAGCGAGATCGACATCGACGCTCGCACGCCCATGTTCTTCAAGTACTCGATGTGTATGGGGGAGACGCTGCGCAGGGTGGCGTGGGTCAGATCCACCGGCGTCCCAGTGTCCGGGTCCGTCGGCGGCACCAACGGCGCCGGCGCGTAGTCGACATCGGAGATCAGGCGCAGCCAACTCTTCTCATACATCGCGCGTGCCTGGGCGGGTATGTCGCTGGCCGGATAGTGAAGTCCGAGAAAGGAATTGATATCGTCACGTTTGTTCTCGGCGACGACCTCACCGTTGTAGTCCCGGTCGTACCGGTACACCATGACGCGGTCGAATCCGGTCAGCTCGCGGACCGCCTTCGCCGCGGTGTCGTAGAGGGCCCCGAGCCCGTCGGCGCGATTCAGTTCCTCTACCGAGTTGCGTACGGCCTGGTAGGTGTTGGGGAACGAGAAGGGGCGCTCGCCGTAGGCCATCTCGATCTCGATGAGCAGGATGCCGCCGGGTTCGCGATGCAACAGCGCGTCGAACGGCCGGGTGAGTCCGCGGACCTCCACGGTCAGCTCCAGGGGGTTGCGCTGACGCAGGTCCCCGAAAGTGGCGGCGGCCTGTCTGATCAGATTGGCCTGATCGATGCCGATGAGGGCCGACAGATCCTTGTCGAGCACTTCGTCGACGGAACGTCCCAGCAGGTCGTCGACGTTCGCGCTGATCTGGCGGATCTCGAAACCGGGTTCGCGGACCACCGCGAGTACACCGCGCGGTTGGACACTACCGGGAATGTGGATGGGCTCGCGCGCACAATTGTCCAGGTCGATGACGGTGCCGGGCGGCAGGAGGCCCTCGACGGCGACGTCATCATCATTCTGACGCGAAATGGGTGGACCTCCCCGTTCTCTCCCCGACTACCTCTCCCCGACTACGGTGCACAGCGTGCCAGGTCGGCGAATTGCCGTCCGCCCGGGTGCCGCGACACGATCGGGACCGAATCTTTACGTTAGGCTCGTAGTACTCGGCGTTCTAGCTTGTTTGGTTAAGAAGCAGCCCCGCGAGACATTGCGCCCGGAGTCGACGTTTGCGCGAGGTATCCATGCCCGACCGAGTTGAGCCCATCCCGTCCCCGTGTGTCTGCTCCGAATCGTGGCATGACACGACGGTCGTCGTCAGCTGCGCCGGAGCCATCGACATGGTGACCGCGCCGACGTTGCAGCAGGTCATCGCTGCCGCGCTGAAGAAACAACCGACGGCCGTGATCGTGGACCTGACCGATACCGAGTTGCTGGCCTCCTATGGCATGTCGGTGCTGGTGGAGACCCATCAGCAGCTGATACCGGAGGTGCCGCTGGTGGTGGTGGCCGATGGGCCGATCACCCGTCGACCCCTTGAGCTGGTCGGCCTGGCCGATGTCCTGACCATCCGGCCGAACCTGGGTGCGGCGTTCGACGAGCTACAGACGACCACGGACTGACACCGACTCGGCGTGACGTGTCGGTGGGGCGCGTTATGGTCGGGTCAGACGACATCGGGTTGGCACCCGCGGACCCGCACATGGACCCGCACATGGTGAAAAAGCACCCCCGACAGGATTCGAACCTGCAACCTACGGGGTAGAAACCCGCTGCGCTATCCGTTGCGCCACGGGGGCAGATCGGACAGTCGTAATTTACACCTCATCGCCTCCCTTTCAGCAACCGACGGCAGGTACATCAGCCCTGTGGGTTGGTGCCCGGGAGGAGGCGGTCGATGGCTTCGCACCACACGAAGGACAAAGGCGATCTGGGCGTCGCGAAGGCGTTCTCGGATCTGGTGGCCAAGGGGTACACCGCGGCGTTCCGCGATCTGCAGGACCCACCCGGGAACACGTGCGTCTCGGCGTGAGGGCTGGCGAGGTTGCGCGCTCCCAGCGAAAGGGGCGTCGCGTCGCCGCGACGCCGACTAGCGTGGACGCTGCACAAAGGGCGTTATCAGGAGGAGAGTTCGCGCGATGAGCAGAGTGCCGTTGGATGCGGCGGGGCTGCCCCAGAAACTGAACGGCGTCGACACGCTGCTGCACCGCGGTGAGGCCAATCCGCGGACGCGGTCCGGGATCATGGGTGTCGAACTGCTTGACACGACTCCCGATTGGGAGCGGTTCCGGGCGGTGTTCGAGCAGGCCTCCCGCAAGGTGCTTCGGCTACGCCAGAAGGTGGTGATGCCGACGCTGCCGACCGCGGCCCCGCGCTGGGTGGTCGACCCGGACTTCAACCTCGACTTCCACGTCCGAAGGGTCAGGGCACCCGAGCCGGGCACCCTGCGCGAAGTCCTCGACATCGCCGAGATCGCGCTGCAGTCGCCGATGGACATCACTCGCCCGCTGTGGAGCGCCACCCTCGTCGAGGGTCTGTCCGACGGCCGGGCAGCCACCATCCTGCACCTCAGTCATGCCGTCGCCGACGGCGTGGGCACCGTCGAGATGTTCGCTCACATCTACAACCTGGAGCGCGATGTCGAGGTCGGTGAGCTTGCGCCGCTGCCGATTCCGCAGGACCTGTCGTCCAATGACCTGATGAAGCTGGGGCTCAATCGGATGCCCATGAAGATCACCAACAGTGTGCTGGGTCTGGTCGGCGGCGCGGTGCATGCGGTCACCAACGTCGTCAGGGACCCGGCCGCGGCGGTCAGCGGCGTCGTCGACTACGCACTGTCGACCACTCGGGTATCGCGACCGGTGGCCGACCATTCGCCATTGTTGCGCCGGCGCAGCCTGAGCTCGCACAGCGAGGCGATCGACATCGTGTTCGCCGATCTGCACACGGCTGCCAAGGCCGTCGGCGGTTCGATCAACGACGCCTACCTGGCAGGCCTGTGCGGAGCTTTGCGGCACTATCACGTGGCCAAGGGCATGCCGATCGACACGTTGCCCATGGCCGTACCGGTCAATCTGCGCTCCGGCGACGACCCGGCCGGCGGAAACCGTTTCGCCGGTGTCAATCTCGCCGCACCGATCGGTATCGCCGACCCGGAACGCCGGATCAAGGCCATTCGATCGCAGATGACCAGCAAGCGCGAGGAACGGGCGATCGACATGGTCGGCTCGATCGCTCCGATAGCCAGCTTCCTGCCCGACGCCGTGCTCGAATCGGTCGCCGGTTCGGTGGTGAACTCCGATGTCCAGGCATCCAATGTTCCCGTCTATCCCGGCGACACCTACATCGCCGGGGCGAAGGTGCTGCGGCACTACGGACTTGGCCCGTTGCCAGGTGTGGCGATGATGGCCGTGCTGGTCTCGCGAGGCGGGTACGTCACCATCACGACCCGCTACGACCGGGCCGCCATCATCGACGGACAGCTGTGGCAGCGCAGCCTGGTTCGGGGCTTCGATGAGGTCCTGGCCCTCGGTGGGGACGGCCGTACCGAGGCCGCGTCGTTCACCGTGTCCGAAACCGAGCCGTCGAATGGGAGTGCCGCGCAATGAGTCCCGCCGATGGCGAATCGCAGGTGATGCGGCTGCCAGGAACGGTCGCCGAGATCGAGGCCAGCCCCGAGGGCTCGCAGGTAGGTGCCTTCTTCGACCTGGACGGCACGCTGGTGGCCGGGTTCACCGGTGTGCTGATGACCCAGGATCGGCTGCGCCGCGGGCAGATGAGCGCGGGTGAATTCATCGGGATGGTGCAGGCCGGCATCAACCACCAACTCGGCCGTTCGGAGTTCGAGGACCTGATCGGCAAGGGTGCCCGGATGCTGCGCGGCAACTCGATCGGTGATCTGGACGAACTGGGGGAGCGGCTGTTCGTCCAGCACGTCCGCGACCGCATCTACCCCGAGATGCGCGCAATGGTGCGCGCCCACCAGGCCCGCGGACACACCGTCGTGCTCAGCTCCAGTGCGCTGACCGTGCAGGTGGAGCCCGTCGCCAAGTTCCTGGGCATCGACAACATCCTGAGCAACAAGTTCATCGCCGACGACGACGGACTGATCACCGGCGAGGTTGCCGAACCGATCATCTGGGGGCCCGGCAAAGCCCATGCGGTACAGAAGTTCTCGGCCGAGAACGGCGTCGATCTCGCGAAGAGCTACTTCTACGCCGACGGCGATGAGGACGTCGCGCTGATGTATCTGGTCGGTAACCCGCGCCCGACCAACCCGGCCGGGAAACTGGCCGCGGTGGCAGCCAAGCGCGGATGGCCGATCCTCAAGTTCACCAGCCGCAGCGGCAGCAGCCCCATCTCGCAGATCCGCACCCTGGCCAGCCTGGCCACCATTCCCACGGTGGCCGCCGGTGCCATCGGGCTGGGGTTGCTGACACGCAACAAACGGGTTGGCGTCAACTTCTTCACCTCCAACTGGAGCAAGCTGCTGATGCTGACCACCGGCATCGGGCTCAATGTGCTCGGCGAGGAGAACCTGACCAAACAACGGCCCGCGGTGTTCATCTTCAATCATCGCAACCAGGCCGACCCGATGATCGCCGGCCGTCTGGTCAACACCGACTTCACCGGTGTGGGCAAAAAGGAGCTCGAGCGCAACCCGCTGATGGGTCCGCTCGGCAAGGTGATGGACGCGGCGTTCATCGACCGCGAGGACACCCAGTCCGCGGTCGAGGGCCTGCACAAGGTGGAAGAGCTTGCCAAGAAGGGGCTTTCGATCCTGATCGCACCGGAGGGCACCCGGTTGGACACCACCGAGGTGGGCCCGTTCAAGAAGGGACCGTTCCGCATCGCGATGGCCGCGGGCATCCCGATCGTGCCTATCGTCATCCGCAACGCCGAGGTCATCGCGGCCCGCGACTCCAGCACGTTCAACGCGGGCAAGGTCGATGTCGCCGTCTTCCCGCCGATACCCGTCGACGACTGGACCCACGACGACCTGACCGAGCGGATTGCCGAGGTGCGCCAGCTGTATCTGGACACGCTGGCAGCGTGGCCCGTCGGTGAGCTGCCCGACCATGCCGTCTACCGCAATGGGAAAGGACGCCGGTGAAAACGGTCGCTGAGGATTTCGCCACCTTCAGTCCGACCGGAGACACCCTGGTGTTGGCCGCGGTCGGTTCGCCCGCCGAGCAGGAGTTGCTCGACCACTGGCTGGCCCAGCAGCAGCGTGAGCGCCCCGAGGCCCGGGTCGAGGTGCTACTGCTACCCGATCATTCCGATGATCCACCCGCCACCGTGATGGCCCGGTTGGTCCAACTGCTCTCGGCGGACCCGGACCGATCCGTCGTGCCGGTGCGCATCTTCTGGGTGCCCGGAGGATTGCCCACCCGGTCCAAGGTGGTGGCCCTGATATCCGGCCGCGACACCTATCGGCCGCCGGAGCTGCTTCAGCGCCGGATCCTGCGCAAAGACCCGGCCCGCGCGCGGGTGGTCGCCGGTGAACCGGCCAAGGTCTCCGAGCTCCGCCAGCAGTGGCAGGACACCACGACCGCCGAAAACCCGCGAGAATTCGCCCGCTTCGTCATCCGCAGGGCGATTCTGGCCATCGAGCGCGTCGAGCTGCGACTGCTCGGCCCCGAATACAAGTCGCCGCGGCTGGTGAAGCCGGAGATGCTGGCCTCATCGCGGTTCCGGGAGGGATTGGACCAGATCCCCGGGGCCACCATCGAGAAGGCCGGGGAGATGCTCGACGAGCTCTCCACCGGCTGGAGCCGGTTCTCGGTCGACCTGATCCCCACGATGGGCCGGGCGATCTTCAGCCGTGGTTTCGATCCGCACATCGACTACGACAGCGCCGAGATCGAGGCCATGCGTGGGGCACTGGAGGTCCACCCGGCGGTTCTGCTGTTCTCCCACCGCTCCTATCTGGACGGTGTCATCGTCCCGGTCGCCATGCAGGAGAACAGGTTACCGCCGGTGCACACCTTCGCCGGGATCAACCTGTCCTTCGGCTTCATGGGCCCGATCTTCCGGCACTCCGGTGTCATCTTCCTGCGCCGCAAACTCGACGACCCGCTGTACAAGTACGTGCTGCGTCAATTCGTCGGCTACATCGTGGAGAAGCGGTTCAACCTCAACTGGTCCATCGAGGGCACCCGGTCGCGGACCGGAAAGATGTTGCCGCCCAAGCTCGGTCTGTTGTCCTACGTCGCCGACGCCTATCTCGACGGCCGCAGTGAGGACATCCTGCTGCAACCCGTGTCGATCAGTTTCGACCAGCTGCACGAGACCGCCGAATACGCCGAGTACGCCCGTGGCGGGGAGAAGACGCCCGAAAGCGTCAGCTGGCTCTACAACTTCATCAAGGCCCAGGGCGAACGCAACTACGGCAAGATCTACGTCCGGTTCCCCGAAGCGGTCTCGATGCGGCAGTATCTCGGCGAGCCCAACGGCCCCATCGCCACCAGCCCCGAGGCCAAACGGCTGGCCATGCAGAAGATGGCCTTCGAGGTGGCCTGGCGCATCGTGCAGGTCACCCCTGTCAACGCCACCGGGCTGGTCTCGGCGCTGCTGCTTGCCGCGCGCGGGGTCGCGCTGACCGTCGACCAGCTGCACCACACCTTCGCCGACGCCCTGGATTACCTTGAGCGCCGCGAGATCCCAATGACCAACAGCGTGTTGCGATTGCGTACCAAGGAGGGCGTGCGCGCAGCGGTGGATGCGCTCTCGGGCGGGCATCCGGTCACCAGGGTCGACGGCGGTCGCGAACCGGTGTGGCGGATCGCGCCGGAGAACGAACACGAGGCGGCGTTCTACCGCAACTCGATCATCTACGCGTTCCTGGAGACCTCGATCATCGAGCTGGCGCTGGCGCATGCCGCGACCGCCGAGTCCGATTGGCTCGACGCGTTCTGGTCACAGGTGCTGCGCCTGCGCGACCTGCTCAAGTTCGAGTTCTACTTCGCCGACTCGGTGGCCTTCCGCGAGAACGTCACCCGGGAGATGAGCTGGGTGGACGGCTGGGAGGACCGCATCGCCGAGGGCCCCGAGTCGATCCTCGAGCTGCTGCGGGTCAAGCAGCCGCTGTTGGGCGCGGCCATGTTGCGTCCGTTCTTCGAGGCCTACGAGATCGTCGCCGACGTGCTGCGCGATGCGTCATCCGAGATCTCCGAACCCGATCTGACCAAACTGGCGCTCGGCGTCGGGCGCCAGCATGTCGCCCAGGGCAGGGTGCGCAGCGCCGAATCGGTATCGGCTCTGCTGTTCGCCACTGCCCGGCAGGTGGTCGCCGATCAGAACCTGCTGCGTCGTGCCCCCGATCTGTCCGAACGGCGCCAGGCCTTCCTCACCGAGATCCGCGGAATTCTCGCCGACCTGAACACCGTCGAGAAGACGGCGTTCCGCCAGTACCGCCGGCGCGAGCGGGAGTCACGCCGCCCCACGACCGGCTGAGACCCCCGCCTACCCTTGACGGCATGACTACCGTTGCGACCCCGGTGCGCGTGCGCACCGTCTGGCCGACGCTGTGGGGTGTCGCATTGCTGGCCGGGGCGGTCGCCGCCGGTGTCGGCGGCCTGTCGCTCGTCGACGCGCTGGCCGCCACCGGGCTGCCCAACCCCGGCCCCGCCACCACCTACGGGCTCCCGTTCGTCCGGGCCGCCGGCGAGATCGCGGCCGCCATCGCCGTCGGCTCCTTCCTGATGGCCGCATTCCTGGTCCCGCCGCAACGCAGCGGGGTGTTGGACGTGGCCGGGTACCGGGCGTTGCGGACCGGGACCGTCGCCGCCGGCGTGTGGACGGTGTGCGCGGTGCTGTTGGTGCCGCTGACCGTCTCCGATATCACCGGCGCCCCGTTGGTCGAGCGGCTCAATCCGGTCGACATCTGGACCGTGGCCAGCATGGTCGAAACCGCGGGCACCTGGCGTTGGACGGCCCTGATCGCGGGCATCGTCACGCTCGCCAGCATCCCGGTCCTGCGCTGGTCGTGGACGCCGGTGCTGCTGGCCGGATCACTGATCACCCTGCTGCCGCTGGCGCTGACCGGACACTCGTCCTCGGGCGGCAGCCACGACATCGCCACCAACAGCCTGCTCATCCACCTGATCGCCGGAGTGCTGTGGGCCGGCGGATTGCTGGCGCTGTGGGCGCTGGCGTTCCGCGGGGGCGAGCACACCGACCTGGCGGCCCGGCGGTTCTCCCGGATCGCCGTGTGGTGTTTCTTCGCCATGGCGGTATCCGGTGTCGGTAACGCCCTGGTCCGGATCCAACCGTCCGATCTGTTCACCCAGACCTACGGGTGGCTGCTCGTCGGCAAGATGACCGCACTGCTGGCCCTCGGCGTCCTGGGCTGGCTGCAGCGCAGGCGCAGCGTCACCGCGCTGGCGGCGGACCCCACCGCGCGCGGCCCGCTGATCCGGCTGGCATTGGTCGAATCCCTGATCTTCGGTGTCACCTTCGGGCTCGCGGTCGCGCTCGGCCGCACCCCGCCACCGCCGCCGGTGCGGTTGCCATCGATCACCGAGGTCGCCATCGGGTACGACCTGTCCGGCCCGCCGACGCTGGCCCGAATCCTGTTCGAATGGCGCTTCGACCTCATCTTCGGCACCGCGGCGATCATCGCGGCCGTCGTCTACGTGCTCGCGGTGGTGCGGCTGCGCCGGCGTGGTGACGCCTGGCCCGTCGGGCGCATCATCGCCTGGCTGCTGGGTTGTGCGGCGCTGTTGTTCGCGACATCCTCGGGCCTGGGCCGCTACATGCCCGCGATGTTCAGCGTGCACATGACGGCCCACATGCTGTTGTCGATGCTGGTGCCGGTGCTCCTGGTGCTCGGCGCACCGGTGACGCTGGCGCTGCGCGCGCTGCCCACCGCCGGCAAGGATCGACCGCCCGGTCCGCGGGAGTGGCTGCTGGCCGCGTTGCACAGCAAGGTGTCCCAGTTCCTCACGAACCCGATCGTGTCGACCGCGATCTTCGTGGCGGGGTTCTACGGTCTGTACTTCGGCGGCATCTTCGACGTCGCGGCCGACAGCCACGGTGCCCACCTGGCGATGAACCTGCACTTCCTGCTCAGCGGTTACCTGTTCTACTGGGTGGTCATCGGCGTGGATCCCACCCCGCGGCCGATCCCGCCGCTGGGCAAGCTCGCCATGGTGTTCGGCTCACTACCGCTGCACGCCTTCTTCGGGGTGGTCCTGATGGGGATGAACACCGTGCTCGCCGGCGACTTCTACCGTTCACTGCGGTTGCCGTGGAACCCCGATCTGCTTGCCGATCAGAAGCTCGGCGGAGGTATCGCCTGGGCAGCCGGTGAGGTGCCGTTGGTGCTGGTGATGTTGGCGCTGCTGATCCAGTGGCGACGCAGCGACAACCGTGCGGCCAAGCGGCTCGACCGGGCCGCCGACCGCGACGAGGACGCCGAGCTGGCGGCCTACAACAACATGCTGGCCAAGCTCGCCGATATCGACAGCGGCAACAAGACCTCGTAGCGAAGACCTGGTAGCGAAGACCTGGTAGCGAAGACCTGCGAGCGGCCTCAGCTGCCGTAGCTCACCGTGATGGTCCCGTCGCGGTTCACCCCCGCGCGCGGTGCCGGGTCCTGGCGCACCACCCGGGCACGCCGGTCGCCGCCGGCGTCCACATCGGGGCCCTTGAGCAGTCGGCCGGTGAACCCGAGCGCCTGCAGCTGCTGCAGGGCGTCGCCGTAGAACAGCCCGGTCAGGTCCGGCATGGGGAACTGGTTCCCGCGGGACACCTTCAGCGTGATCGGGGCGTCGGTGGCCACCGACGCCCCGGGCGCCGGATCGGTGCCCGCCACCTCACCTGCGGGCAGCACCCCGTCGGTGTCGGCCTGCAGGATCGTGGTGAAACCGGCGGTGTTCAGGTTCTTGGTGGCCTGCTCGACGGTCTGGCCGGTCACATCGGGTAGCTGCCGCGATGACGGCCCCGACCCGACCATGATGACGATCTCGTTGCTGGTCGCCGAATCCTGGCCGGCGGCGGGTTCGGTGCCGATGGCCCGGTCGAGCTGTTCGGCCGTGGAGGCCTGCGGTTGGCGGCGGACGCGATCGAACCCGGCCTCCCGCAGCGCCCGCACGGCATCCTCGTAGGACATCGACGCGACATCGGGCACCCGCCGCTGCTCCGGCCCGGTCGACACGTTGACGGTGATGTCTCCGCCCTCGGAGACCGACGAACCCGCGGCCGGGTCGGTGGCGATCACCTGACCGGCCTGCACCGTGCCGTCTGGCATGGAGTCGACCGTGGGATTCAGGCCGCGGTCCTGCAGTTGGCTCACCGCGGCCGCACGGTCCAGACCCGTGACATCGGGCACCTGGACCCGGTTCATCGCGCCGACGACATAGACGCCACCGACCACCAGCGCCAGCACCGCCGCGAGCGCGCCGCCGATGGCCCAGCGCCGGGACCTGCCGCGGGCCTGCTGCGCGGGCATCTGCAGGGTGAGTGGCCCGGCGGGCTCACCCGTATCGGGCGGATCGAGCTCGTCGGCCTGCGGCGTGGTGGCCACCGGACTGCCGCCGGCACTGACCCGGCGGATGTCTGCCTGCAGGTCGGCGGCGCTCTGGTAGCGCTTGCCCGGCTTCTTGGCCAGCGCCGTCAAAACCACCGCATCGAGCTCGGGGGAGATGCCGGGGTGACGCTTCGACGGCGCGACCGGGCGTTCCCGGACGTGCTGGTAGGCCACCGACAACGGGGTGTCGCCGGTGAACGGCGCCTGCCCGGTGAGCATCTCGTAGAGCACGCAGCCGAGCGAGTACACATCCGTGCGGGCGTCGACCTGCTGACCGCGCGCCTGTTCGGGGGAGAAGTAGGCCGCCGTGCCGACGACCGCCGAGGTGGCCGTCAGCCGATCACCGGTGGTGGCGTTCATGGAGCGGGCGATCCCGAAGTCCATCACTTTCACCGCACCGTTCGGGGTGACCATGATGTTGGCCGGCTTGATATCGCGGTGCACGATGCCGCGGCTGTGGCTGAACTCCAACGCGGTGCAGACCCCGTCGATGATGGCCATCGCCTGGGCCGGGGGGAGCGTCCCGTGCTGCTGGATGAGCTGGCTGACGGTCATGCCTTCGACGTACTCCATGACCAGGAACGGCAACATGCCGGTCGCGGACTGTGCCTCGCCGGTGTCGTATACCGCGACGATCAACGGATGGTTCAGTGCCGCGGTGTGCCGAGCCTCACGCCGGAACCGTTGGGAGAAGTTCGGGTCGCGGGCCAGATCGGCACGCAGGATCTTGATCGCCACGTCGCGATGCAGCCGGATATCGCGTGCCCGGTGCACCTCCGACATGCCACCGAAGCCGAGCAGTTCGCCCAGCTCATAGCGGTCCGTCAGACGTTGCGGCATGGTCATTGCGCGCGTCCGATCACTGCGGTGCCCTCATCTGCCACACCGTCGATCATCGCGCAAAGCCCCGCGGCCGGTGGCTGGTGGGCGGTACCCGGGGAGTTATCCACAGTTGCGGATTCATCCACAGCACCACCCGCGGCGGGCGCGTACCGCGCTGCCGTGTCGGCTGGCGACGGGTCAATGGGTGCACAGGCCGGTGCGAACCCGGCACCGTGCACGACCGAAAGGCATGTCATGTTCGAGACCCCGTTTTCCATTGTCGGCACCGTCGCCACCAACCCTGTCGCCAGGCGCGTCGGTGATCAGGACTTCGTCCGCTTCCGCGTGGTCAGCAATTCGCGGCGCAAGATGCCCGATGGCAGTTGGGAGAGCGGCACCTCGCTGTTCGTCACCGTCAACTGCTGGGGCAAGGTCGCCGAGGGCATCACCAGCGTGCTCTACAAGGGGGATCCGGTGGTGGTGCTCGGGCACATCTACACCGACGAATACGAGGACAAGGACGGAAACCGCCGGTCCTCGGTCGAGGTCCGCGCCAATTCGGTGGGGCCCGATCTGAGCAGATGCCGGGTCAAGCTGGAACGCACCCGCGCGGCCGGGATCCCGGCACCGCGCGACGAAGCCGACAACGAGGACACGGCCCCGGATGTCGTCCCCGGTGCGGCGGCCGAGCAGGGGCTGTCCCTGTCGGCGTAACCCGGAGTTCGGCCGGTGCCTAGGATGGGATGCGAGTTTTACGCGATCTGCAGCCAGACGAAAGGCATGACGACGGCATGGCCGAATTCATCTACACGATGCGCAAGGTGCGCAAGGCGCACGGCGACAAGGTCATCCTTGACGACGTCTTCCTGAACTTCCTCCCAGGCGCCAAGATCGGCGTTGTCGGACCCAATGGCGCCGGTAAGTCCAGCGTCCTCAAGATCATGGCCGGCATCGATCAGCCCAACAATGGCGACGCCTTCCTCCAGCCCGGAGCGACGGTCGGAATCCTGATGCAGGAGCCCGAGCTCGACGAGACCAAGACGGTCCGGGAGAACGTCGAGGCGGGCGTCGCCATCAAGGCCAAGCTCAACCGGTACAACGAGGTCGCCGAGCTGATGGCGACCGACTACACCGATGAGCTCATGGAGGAGATGGGCCAGCTGCAGGAAGAGCTGGACGCCGCCGACGCGTGGGATATCGACTCGCAGCTGGAGCAGGCCATGGATGCGCTGCGCTGCCCGCCGCCCGATGAGCCGGTCACCCACCTCTCCGGTGGTGAGAAGCGCCGCGTCGCACTGTGCAAGCTGCTGCTGAGCAAGCCCGACCTGCTGCTGCTCGACGAGCCGACCAACCACCTCGACGCCGAGAGCGTGCTGTGGCTGGAACAGCACCTCGCCGCCTACAAGGGCGCCATCCTGGCGGTCACCCACGATCGTTACTTCCTCGACAATGTCGCCGAGTGGATCCTGGAACTCGATCGCGGTCGCGCCTACCCGTATGAGGGCAACTACTCCACTTACCTGGAGAAGAAGGCCGAGCGCCTGGAGGTGCAGGGCAAGAAGGACCAGAAGCTGCAGAAGCGGTTGAAGGAAGAACTTGCCTGGGTGCGCTCCGGTGCCAAGGCCCGTCAGGCCAAGAACAAGGCCCGCCTCGACCGTTACGAGGAGATGGCTGCCGAGGCCGAGAAGACCCGCAAACTCGACTTCGAGGAGATCCAGATCCCGGCCCCGCCGCGACTGGGCAACACCGTGGTCGAGGTCAGTCACCTGGACAAGGGTTTCGATGGTCGCATCCTGATCAAGGACCTGTCCTTCACCCTGCCCCGCAACGGCATCGTCGGCGTCATCGGTCCGAACGGTGTCGGTAAGACCACGCTGTTCAAGACGATCGTCGGCCTCGAAGAGCCCGACAGCGGCACCGTGAAGGTCGGCGAGACGGTCAAGCTCAGCTACGTCGACCAGAGCCGCGCCGGCATCGACCCTAAGAAGAACGTCTGGCAGGTCGTCTCCGACGGTCTGGACTACATCGAGGTCGGCCAGAACGAGATCCCGTCACGGGCATATGTGTCGGCGTTCGGCTTCAAGGGACCGGACCAGCAGAAGCCCGCGGGCGTGCTCTCCGGTGGTGAGCGCAACCGGTTGAACCTCGCGCTCACCCTGAAAGAGGGCGGCAACCTGATCCTGCTCGACGAGCCCACCAACGACCTCGACGTCGAGACGCTGTCCTCGCTGGAGAACGCGTTGGAGAATTTCCCCGGCTGCGCCGTGGTCATCAGCCACGATCGCTGGTTCCTGGACCGCACCTGCACCCACATCCTCGCGTGGGAGGGCGATGACGACAACGAAGCGAAGTGGTACTGGTTCGAGGGCAACTTCGGCGCCTACGAGGAGAACAAGATCGCCCGTCTGGGCGCTGACGCGGCCCGCCCGCACCGGGTCACGCACCGCAAGCTGACTCGCGACTGAAAACCTCGGTCACGAAGACTGAAAACAACGAAATGGTTGCCGGATGATGACATCCGGCGACCATTTCGTCGTTCAGACGGGGGTGAACCGGCGGGACTGCGACCAAACGCCGCACGAGGGCGATAGGGTCGCTTGAGTGGTTGCCGCGCCAGGCGACGAGTACGACCGAGTAGTCCCCGAGAAGTCCCCAAGAAGTCTCAGTGAGGAGCCTTCGCCCATGACGGTGAATCCCGGAACGACCGCACAGTTGCATCTGGACCGCGATGCTCTGGCGCGGCTGTCCGATGCCTATGCCGAGACCCATCACGGCCCCTTCGGTGACGCGCCGGCCGCGGATACCGCGATCACCGCGCTGATCGCCCGACCCGCCACCACGGCGGTGTCCCCGGAGCTGATCACCGCCCATGCCACGCTCGGTCGCCGCCGCGCACCGGGGGAGACCCTGGTGGCGGTGTACCCCGCCGACGACCCGGCCGGTTTCGGCCCGGCCATCCAGATCGTGACCGACCACAGCGCGATGCTGATGGACTCGGTCACGGTTCTGCTGCACCGGCTCGGCGTGGCCTACGTCGGCGTGATGAACCCGGTGCTGCGGGTCAGCCGCAACAGTGACGGAGACCTGGTGGCACTGGCCACCGCGGGCGATCCCGATACGGCGGTCGACGGTACGCACGAGATGTGGGTGCACATCCGGTTGGCCGCCTCCGCCGATGCCGACGCCGTCGCGCGGGTGACCGAGCTGCTGCCCTCGGTGCTGGCCGACGCGCGCGAGGTGGCCGCCGATTCCGCAGCGCTGAACGCGACGTTGATCGGTTTGGCCAACGCGCTGGACTCCGACCATGCCGGGCATTTCCTGGGCCCGGATCGCCGTGATGTGGCCGCGCTGCTGCATTGGCTCGGCGACGGCCACTTCGTCCTGCTCGGTTACCAGCGTTGCGCGGTGCAGCACGGTGCCGCCACCGTCGATCCGGCCAGCCGGCTCGGTGTGCTCAAGTTGCGCACCGATGTGCTGCCCCAACTGACCGACGCCGAGGACCTGCTGGTGCTCGCCCAGGCGACCATGCCCAGCTTCGTCCGGTACGGCGCCTATCCCTACATCGTGGTGGTCCGCGAGCACCCGGCGGGCGCGTCGTCCAGCCAGGCCATCGAGCATCGCTTCGTCGGCTTGTTCACCATCGCCGCCATGAATGCCAATGTGCTGGAGATCCCGCTGATCTCCCGGCGGGTCGATGAGGTGCTGGCGCAGTCACATTCGGATCCCAGCCATCCCGGCCAACTGATGCTCGACGTCATCCAGACCATCCCGCGCTCCGAGCTCTTCGCGCTGCACACTCCGGATCTGATGGAGATGGCGCGTGCCGTGGTCGATCTCGGGTCGCTGCGACGCACCCTGTTGTTCCTGCGCGCCGATCAGCTCGGCCATTTCGTCTCGGCACTGGTGTATCTGCCACGCGATCGTTACACCACCGCGGTGCGGCTGTCGATGCAGGACATCCTGGTGCGTGAACTCGGCGGTGCCAGCATCGATTACGCCGCACGGGTCAGCGAATCGCCTTGGGCGCTGGTGCACTTCACGGTCAAGATGCCTGACGGGGCGCAACGCTCCGATATCGACACCTCCGCTCAGAACGAGGATCGGATCCAGCAGCTGCTGACCGAAGCGGCGCGCACCTGGGCGGACCGGCTGATCGGTTCGGTCAAATCCGGTTCGCTGAGCCAGGGATCGGCCGAGCACTATGCCAACGCATTCCCTGAGGTGTACAAGCAGGCCTTCACGCCCAAGGAAGCCATCGATGACATCGCGATCATCGAGGAATTGCAGGACAATTCGGTCAAGCTGGTGTTCCGCGACGGCGGTCAGGACCGCGTCGACTGGCTGACCTGGTATCTGGGTGGGCGCTCGGCGTCACTGTCGGAGCTGCTGCCGATGCTGCAGTGCATGGGTGTGGTGGTGCTCGAGGAGCGCCCCTTCATGGTCACCCGTCCCGACGGGTTGCCGGTGTGGATCTACCAGTTCCGGGTCTCCCCACACCAGTCCATCCCGTCGACTCCCGACTCCCAGATCGAGGATGTGGCGCGCCGGTTCGCCGACACCGTCACCGCGATCTGGCACGGCCGCGCCGAGATCGACCACTTCAACGAACTGGTGCTGCGCGCCGGTCTGACCTGGCAACAGGTGACCATCCTGCGTGGCTACGCGAAATACCTTCGCCAGGCCGGTTTTCCGTACAGCCAGTCCTTTGTCGAGGGGGTTCTCAACGGCAATCCCAGCACGGCGCGGTCGCTGGTCGAATTGTTCGAGGCGCTGTTCACCCCGGAGGCCGATCTCGCCGAATCCGGCCGGACGCTGGACGCTCAGGCCGCCGCGGCCGCCGTCGCGGCCGATATCGACGCGCTGGTCAGCCTGGACACCGATCGGGTGCTGCGGGCCTTCGCCAGTCTGGTGCAGGCCACCCTGCGCACCAACTATTTCGTCGGATCGCCGGACTCGGCGCGCGCCCAGGATGTGCTCTCGTTCAAGCTGAACCCCGGTCTGATCGACGAATTGCCGCTGCCGCGGCCCAAATTCGAGATCTTCGTCTACTCGCCGCGCGTCGAGGGCGTGCACCTGCGGTTCGGCTTCGTCGCCCGTGGCGGGCTGCGCTGGTCGGACCGCCGTGAGGATTTCCGCACCGAGATCCTCGGTCTGGTCAAGGCGCAGGCGGTCAAGAACGCCGTCATCGTTCCGGTCGGCGCCAAGGGCGGGTTCGTGGTCAAGTCGCCACCGGTGCTCACCGGTGACCCGGCCGTCGACCGGGACGCCACCCGCGCCGAGGGCGTGGCCTGCTACCGGTTGTTCATCTCGGGACTGCTCGACCTGACCGACAACGTCGACAAGTCCACCGGTGAGGTGGTGACCCCCGCCGGGGTGGTGCGCCGCGACGGCGATGATGCCTATCTCGTGGTCGCCGCGGACAAGGGCACCGCGACCTTCTCCGATATCGCCAACGACGTCGCGAAATCCTACGGTTTCTGGCTCGGTGACGCCTTCGCCTCCGGCGGTTCGGTCGGTTACGACCACAAGGCGATGGGGATCACCGCCAGGGGCGCCTGGGAATCGGTGAAGCGGCACTTCCGTGAGATCGGGGTGGACACGCAGTCCCAGGACTTCACCGTCGTCGGCGTCGGCGATATGAGCGGCGACGTGTTCGGCAACGGCATGTTGTTGTCCAAGCACATCCGGCTCGTCGCGGCCTTCGACCACCGGGACATCTTCCTGGACCCCGATCCCGATCCGGCGGCCTCGTGGGCCGAACGCGAACGGATGTTCGCGCTGCCGCGGTCCAGTTGGGCCGACTACGACACCAGCCTGATCAGCGAGGGCGGCGGGGTGTTCAGCCGCGCGCAGAAGTCGATCCCGATCAGCGCGCAGGTGCGAGAGGTGCTCGGCCTGCCCGACGGCGTGCAGGAGATGACCCCGCCCGCCCTGATGAAGGCCATCCTGCTCGCGCCGGTGGACCTGTTCTGGAACGGCGGCATCGGCACCTACATCAAGGCCGAATCCGAATCCGACGCCGATGTGGGCGACCGCGCCAACGACGCGGTGCGGGTCAACGGAAACCAGTTGCGCGTCAAGGTCGTCGGGGAGGGTGGCAACCTCGGGGTGACCCAACGCGGCCGTATCGAATTCGACCTGGCCGGCGGCCGGATCAACACCGACGCGCTGGACAACTCGGCCGGGGTGGACTGCTCCGATCACGAGGTCAACATCAAGATCCTGGTCGACTCGCTGGTCACCACCGGCAAGGTCAGTGCCGACGAGCGCACCGAGCTGCTGATGTCGATGACCGACGAGGTCGGCCGGCTCGTTCTGGCTGACAACATCGACCAGAACGATCTGATGGGCACCAGCCGGGCGAACGCGGCCAGTCTGCTGGCAGTGCACGCCCGCCAGATCCGCGAGTTCGTCACCGAGCGCGGGCTCAACCGCGAGCTGGAGGCGCTGCCATCGGAGAAGGAGATCCTGCGCCGCCGCGAGATCGGCATCGGGCTGACCTCACCGGAGTTGGCCACCCTGATGGCGCACGTCAAACTGACGCTCAAGGACGAGGTGCTGCGCACCGATCTGCCCGATCAGGAGGTGTTCGCGGCGCGGATACCGCAGTACTTCCCGGTCGAGCTGCGGGACCGCTTCGTCGGTGAGATCCGCTCGCATCAGCTGCGCCGGGAGATCGTGACCACCATGCTGGTCAACGATCTGGTGGACACCAGCGGCATCACCTACGCCTACCGGATGACCGAGGACACCGGTGTCGGACCGGTCGACGCCGTGCGCGCCTATGCCGCCACGGATGCGATCTTCAAGGTCGGCGAGGTGTGGCGGGATATCAAGGAGGCCGGGATCGGTGGACTGCCCACCGCCGTCACCGACCGGATGACCCTGGACCTGAGAAGGCTCATCGACCGGGCGGGACGCTGGCTGGTCAACTACCGTCCGCAGCCGCTGGCCGTCGGTGCGGAGATCAACCGCTTCGCCGAGCAGGTGGCCACGCTGACCCCGCTGATGCCGCAATGGCTGCGCGGTGACGACAAGGCCATCGTGGCAAAGGAATCCGGTGAGTTCGAGGCCCAAGGGGCGTCCAAGGAACTCGCCTATACGGTGGCCAACGGCCTGTACCGGTACAGCCTGCTCGACGTCATCGATATCGCCGACATCGCCGACCGGGACGCCGTGGAGGTGGCCGACACGTACTTCGCGTTGATGGATCACCTGGGTATCGACGGTCTGCTGACCGCGATCTCGGGCCTGGAACGTGATGATCGCTGGCATTCGTTGGCGCGGCTGGCCATCCGCGACGATATCTACGGCTCGCTGCGGGCGCTGTGCTTCGATGTGCTGGCGGTCGGCGAGCCGGACGAGACCGGTGAGCAGAAGATCGAGGAGTGGGAGTTCACCAACAGCTCCCGGGTCGACCGCGCACAGCGCACGCTCGACGAGATCCAGTCCGATGGGCAGCGCGATCTCGCCACGCTGTCGGTGGCAGCCCGCCAAATTCGCAGCATGACAAGGACTTCGGGAACGGGGACAAGTGGCTGAACGTTTCGTCACGCCGGTGGCTGTGCGATGGTCGGACATCGACATGTACCAGCACGTCAATCACGCCACCATGGTCACCCTGCTGGAAGAGGCGCGGGTGCCCTTCCTGCACGAGCCCTTCGTCAACGACATCGACACGATCGGCCTGCTGATCGCCGAGGTCAACGTCAAGTACAAGGGGCAGGTCCGGCTGATGGATTCGCCGCTGCAGGTGACCATCTGGGTGAGCCGGCTGCGTACGGTGGACTTCAACCTCGGCTATGAGGTGCGTGCCGCGGGCGCCGATCCGGACTCCAAACCGGCCGTCATCGGTGAGACCCAGTTGGTGGCGTTCAACATCGCCGAACAGAAGCTGGTGCGGCTGCTACCGCACCACCGCGAGTACCTGGAGCGGTTCCGCCGATGAGCGCTTGCGCGAAGAGGAAATGGCAGCGATGACCGCTTGCGCGAAGAGGAAATGGCAGCGGTGAGCTCACCCGAGCGCGGCCTCTGGCTCGACAACGGTTCTCACCGCGACGATCTCGCGACATTCGTCGACCGTGCGCTGCGCCTCGACGACGCGGCGGTGATCCGATTCCGGGAACGCACCGGCACCGGCAAGGTGGTGGCCTGGGTGTCGACCGGCTTCGACGTGCTGGCCTGCCGGGTGGTCGACGGCCGTTTGCGCCCGACCGATCTGTCCGCCGGCGCCGACACGCTGTCCCGGACGCTGCCGGCCATGGACGCAACGGGTTTCGTCGAACCGGGCTTCGCGATGGATTCGGCGTGGCGCGGCGTGCTGCCGCCGGACACCGGATTCGCCCACTACGACGATGTGCCTGCCTGGGCCATTCTCGACCTCGCCGAACGGGGGACCGCGCTGGCCAAGGAACACAGCAGCGCGCACGGCCCGCCGGCGTCGTTGCTGGACCAGGAGGTGCTTGCCGTCAGCGAGGGGGAGTTCAGTGTCGGCATCCCGATGCGCTGTGTGTTCGCGCTGACGGCCATGGGGTTCCTTCCGCCCAATGCCGATGTGCTGGCCTCCGATGAGATCGTGCGGGTGCGCGCCCACCCGGCCTGGCTGCGCATCGATGCCCGGTTCGGCAGCGTCTACCGGCGGCTCGGCGACCCGGCGCTGGTGCTGCGCTGATTTCGGCGCGCTGACGCTCGCTCACCGATCGCGAGCGCGCCGAAATCACACCACCCAGGCGGCAGTGTCCGGTGGCAGGGCGCCATCGGCGAGGGGTCCGCTGGCCAGCAGCACCTCGCCGGCCGGCAGCGGCAACGGCGCGTCGCCGGTGTTGACCACGCACACCAGTCCGCCCGGCCGGCGAAAGGTCGACTCGCCGATCCATTCCACCGTGGCACCGGAGAACTCGGTTCGGGTGGAGCGCGACTCGATCGCGCGCCGGTAGAGCTCCAACGTCGACGACGGGTCACCGGACTGCGCCTGCACGGTCAGCGATTCCCAGCCGGCGGGCATCGGCAACCAGGTGTCCGCGGTCGCGGAGAACCCGTAGGGCGGGCGCGAGCCGCTCCACGGTATGGGCACACGGCAGCCGTCGCGCCCGCGCTCGCTGCGGCCCGAGCGCTCCCAGACCGGATCCTGGAGCACCTCGTCGGGCAGGTCGACATTCGGCAGGCCCAGCTCGGCGCCGTTGTAGACGAACACCGAACCCGGTAATGCCAGCGTCACCAGCGCCATCGCCCGTGCCCGCGCCAGGCCGACGGCACCGTCGCCGTAGCGCGAGACCTCGCGCACCACATCGTGATTCGACAACGTCCAGGTCGGCGGTGCGCCGGCCAGTGCGGCCGCGGCGAGTGAGTTGTCGACGGCCGAACGCACCGCCGCCGCATCGAACTCGGCCTGCACCAGTTGGAAGTTGAAGCCCAGGTGCAGCTCGTCGGGCCGCAGGTACTTGGCGAACTGCTCGTTGCCGTGCACCCAGATCTCGCCGACGGTGACCGCATCCGGATAGTCGTCGAGCACCCGGCGGATGAACCGGTGGATATCGTGCACCGCGTCATCGTCGAACCGCGGATCGTCGGCCTTGTTGCGCAGCAAGCGATTCTCGGTCAGGTCCATGTCGGGCAGGTCGGCCGGTTTGGCCATCCCGTGCGCCACATCGATGCGGAACCCGTCGACGCCGCGGTCCAGCCAGAACCGAAGTGTCGCCTCGATATCGGCGAACACCTCGGGGTGCTCCCAGTTCAGATCCGGCTGGGCCGAGTCGAACAGATGCAGATACCACTGCCCGTCGGGCACCCGGGTCCAGGCCGGACCGCCGAAGATCGACACCCAGTTGTTGGGCGGTGACGCACCGTCGGCTCCGGTGCCGTCGCGGAAGATGAAGCGGTCGCGCCGGGACGGATCGGCCAGCGCCTCGATGAACCACGGATGTGCCGAGCTGACATGGTTGGGCACCAGATCCATGGTCACCCGGATACCGCGGTCGTGGGCCGCCGCCACCAACCCGTCCAGTGCAGCCAGGTCACCGAAGAGCGGGTCGATATCGCGCGGGTCGGACACGTCGTATCCGTGGTCGGCCATCGGTGAGACCATCACCGGGTTGAGCCACAGCGCCTGCACGCCGAGCGCGGCCAGGTAGTCCATCCGGGCGGTGATGCCGTCGAGGTCGCCGACCCCGTCGCCGTTGCTGTCGGCGAACGACCGTGGGTAGATCTGATAGAACACCGCCCGCGACCACCATGTCGGGTGGCCCATCAGAATGCCGAGTTCACCATCGAGTCGGCGGCCATCTGGAAATAGTCCAGCAGCACCTTGCGGTGCCGTTCGTCCAGGGTCTGTGAGTCGATCGAGGCGACTGCGGTGTGCATACAGCGCAGCCAGGCGTCGCGCTCCAGGAAGCCGATCCGGAACGGTGCGTGGCGCATCCGCAGCCGAGGATGTCCGCGTTGATCCGAGTAGGTCCGTGGCCCGCCCCAGTACTGCTCGAGGAACAGCCGTAGCCGTTCCTCGGCACCGTCGATATCGTCCTCGGGATAGAGCGGGAGCAGGATCTCGTCCTCGCGCACCAGTTCGTAGAACTTGGCCACGATCGCGGTGAACGTCTCGTGGCCACCGACGTCGTCGTAGAACGAATGCTGCGGCTGGGTCACCGCACCCATTGTTCCCGATCCGGTTCGCGCAGGCTGCGCAGCCCGCCGCTCGGTGCGCCCAACTGGCTGGTCACCGGAAGTTCACCCGACTGACCAGCGAACACCGGCGAAATTGCCGTGCGAGCGATGACAAATCGTGGTGGACTGTCCTGCGGAGGACGAATGTCGCAGCGCACGAAAAGCCCTGCTCGACGAGCGGGCTACCAGAGCTCCACGACCGCGGTCGGTTCTACCGGCGCGCGCTCCCTGCAGGTTGCCGATGCCGCAACGACCGTCCATCCCGCTTCGGTGTGGGGTCGGCGTCGGGTCCTGCTGCTCAACTCCACCTATGAGCCGCTGACCGCGCTGCCGATGCGGCGTGCGGTCATCATGCTCATGTGCGGTAAGGCCGATGTCGTGCACGACGACCCCGGCGGGCCTGTCATCCACTCCGCCACCCGCACCATCGTGGTGCCCTCGGTGATCCGGTTACGGACCTTCGTCCGGGTGCCCTACCGGGCGCGTATCCCCATGACCAGGGCGGCGTTGATGCATCGGGACAGGTTCCGATGTGCCTATTGCGGCGGTAAGGCCGACACCGTCGACCACGTCATTCCGCGCAGCCGCGGCGGCGAGCATTCCTGGGAGAATTGCGTCGCGGCGTGCTCGGCCTGCAACCACCGCAAGGCCGACCGGTTGCTCTCCGAGCTGGGCTGGTCGCTGCGTGCGGTACCGATGCCGCCGAAGGGACAGCACTGGCGGCTGTTGTCCTCGGTGAAGGAACTCGATCCGGCCTGGATGAGATATCTGGGTGAAGGCGCGGCGTGACCGAGGCTTGCGCTAGGTTTGGCATGTGAGCACAGCACTTACCCATTCCCTGTTGGGTGGGGTCCCGCTGGTCTTGTTTCTGGTGTTGGCCGCGTTGGCCTACCGCCACAAGGGACCGCACCCGAAGTCATACAAACTCGGCGACGAGTGGACCCACGATCCGATCTTGTGGGCCGCAGACGAGCCTGCCGACCACGGCCATGGCGGCCATGGCGGTCACGTGACGGTGGGAGGTGGCGCAAGTGGCAAGTGGTAGCCATACCAACGAGATCGCCAGGACGACGACCGATGTCGACCTGCCCTACGGTTACGCGCTGACCAGTAGCGGGCGCATCTCCGGTGTCACCGAACCCGGCGAACTCTCGGTGCACTACCCGTTCTCGGTGAAGGACCTGGTCGCCCTGGACAACGCGCTGAAGTACGGATCGCGTTACGCCAAGGCCCGGTTCGCGGTGTTCATCGGTGACCTCGGTGCCGATACCGCGGCCACCGCCCGCGAGATCCTGGCCAAGGTGCCGACCGCCGACAACGCGGTGCTGCTGGCCGTTTCGCCGAACCAGAAGGCGATCGAGGTCGTTTATGGCTCGGAGGTCAAGGGCCGTGGCGCCGAGACCGCCGCACCGCTGGGGATCTCCGCAGCGCTCGGATCGCTGCGCGACGGCAACCTCATCGACGCGCTCGTCAGCGCCGTCAACGTCATGTCTGCGGCGATCTCGCCGGCCTGACCACGCTGTTCGATCGGCCCCGGTGCCCACTGGTACCGGGGCCGATTGCTGTCTCAGGCCAGCTGGGCCCGGATCGCGACGTAGCGCTCCAGGAACAGCCGCTCGTCGAGCCGCTTGCGCCGCATCCAGCCGGTGACCTCGTCGTTGCACTTGCTGGCATTGCATGCGCCGCAGGCGGGCACCACGTTCTCGATCGTGTAGCGCCCGCCGCGCGAGATCGCCATGACGCAATCACGCTGCAGCGGTCTGCCCGTCACCCCGCAGTAGGCGCAGCCGCCCCACGCGTCCTGGATGGCCGTCCACTGCGCCGCGGTGAGGTCGTTGACGACCGCCTTGACGCGGCGGGTGCGCCGACGCGCGGCGCGGGCTCTGCGTGAGTTGCTGACGGCCACCGGGAAATCATGCGCGGCGAGCGTGCGATAACTCGGGTGGGCGAGCGGCGTGTCGGGCAGCAGACACGCACGCTCGCCGGGGGAGTCAGGACGCGTCGAAGGCGCGTGCCTTGAGCGCGCGCTCCACGCCGGCGCGACCCTCGACCACCAGCCTGCGCAGCGCGGGCGGCACGTCGTGGCCGGAGAGGAACGCGTCCGCGGCACCCAGCCCTCCGGTGCTGATGTCCCAGGACGGGTACAGCCCGATCACCACGGTCTGGGCGACCTCGCTGGACCGCCGCTCCCACACCCCGGGGATCGAGGCGAAGTACAGGTCGCGGAACCGCGTCAACAGATCGGCCTGACCGGGTTGCACGAAGCCGCCGACGATGGCGCGGGTGGTGATGTTGGCCAGCGTGTCGTCCTCGATCACCCGCTGCCAGGCGGCGTTCTTCACCGACACCTGCGGTCGGGCCGCGGCGGCGGCCGCCGCATTGCGCTTGCCCGCCGCGGTCGGGTCGTTCTCGGCCTCGGCATCGATGAACGGTGTCTCCGCGCCCTCGGCGTCGATCACCCCGGCCCGCGCCAGCGCGGTCACGATGCGCCAGCGCAGATCGGTGTCGATCACCAGACCGGCCAGGTTCACCGCCGCCGGCTCGTTGTCGAGCAGGGTGGACAGCACGGCCACGTGATTGGGGGCGAGCACCGAGGTGGTCAGTGCGTTGACGAACGCCAGCTGATGATCCGAACCGGGTGCCGACTCACGGGCCAGGTCCAGCAGCGCGTCACCGAACGCGGGCCAGCCGTTCTCCTTGGCCCACGCCGGATCGGCGTAGGAGCCCAACGCGGTCTGCGCCTGCATCAGCAGACGCTGCGCCACGCCGACCTCGGTCTCGGCGTGCACACCGGCGATCACCAGCGTCACGAAGTCGCGGGCCTTCAGCTCGGCCTCACGGGTCATCTCCCAGGCCGCCGACCAGGCCAGCGTGCGCGGCAGCGGCTCGGCGATATCGGCGATGCGGGTCAGCAGCGTCTGCAGCGATGCCGGGTCCAGCCGCAGCGAGCAGTAGGTCAGGTCATCGTCGTTGACGAGGATGAACTTGCCGCGCCCGACGCCGATCAAACCGGGGACGTCGGTGGACGGGCCCTCGACGTCGAGCTCCTCGCGGTGCACGCGCACGAGCTTGCCCGCGTCATCCTCGTCGTAGATGCCGACGGCCAGCCGGTGCACCCGGGTTTCACCGGCACCCGGCGCCGCGCCGGACTGGTGCACCGCGAACCGGGTGAACGCTCCGTCGTCGTCGACGTCGAAGCTGGCGCGCAGGGTGTTCAGGCCGGTGGTCTTGAGCCACTGGCGGCCCCAGCCGCTCAAGTCGCGGCCCGACGACTTCTCAAGGGCGCCAAGCAGATCGCCGAAGGTGGCATTGCCGAACTTGTGGTCACGGAAGTAGTCGCGCAGCCCGGCGAGAAATGCCTCCAGGCCTACATATGCCACCAGTTGCTTGAGCACGCTGGCGCCCTTGGCGTAGGTGATGCCGTCGAAGTTGACCTCGACCGCGTGCAGGTCCGGGATGTCGGCGGCCACCGGGTGGGTGGACGGCAGCTGGTCCTGTCGGTAGGCCCAGGACTTCTCGACGTTGGCGAACGTCGTCCAGGCCTGGGTGTACTCGGTGGCCTCGGCCTGGCACAGCACCGAGGCGAAGGTGGCGAAGGATTCGTTGAGCCACAGGTCATCCCACCACGCCATGGTGACCAGATCGCCGAACCACATGTGCGCCATCTCGTGCAGCACGGTCTCGGCGCGGCGCTCGTAGCTGTACCGGGTGACCTTGGAACGGAAGACATAATCCTCCAGGAAGGTCACGGCGCCGGCGTTCTCCATGGCGCCCGCGTTGAACTCCGGGACGAACAGCTGGTCGTACTTGCCGAACGCGTAGGGTTCGCCGAAATTGCGGTGGTAGAAACCGAATCCCTGCTTGGTCTCGGTGAACAACCGCTCGGCGTCCATGAATTCGGCCAGCGAGGCGCGGCAGAAGATGCCCAGCGGGATATCGCCGTGGTCATCGGTGTAGACATCGTCCCAGCGGGCGTACGGCCCGGCGATGAGCGCCACCAGATAGGTGCTCATCCGCGGGGTCGTGACAAAGGTGTGCACACCGCCCTCCACCGAGTGGGTGGCCCCGTTGCTGATCACCTGCCAGTGTTCCGGGGCCTTGACCGTCACGTCGAAGGTGGCCTTCAGGTCGGGCTGATCGAAGCAGGCGAACATCCGCTTGGCGTCCGCGGTTTCGAACTGCGAATACAGGTACACCTCGTCGTCGACGGGGTCGACGAACCGGTGCAGACCCTCTCCGGTGTTGGAGTACAGGCAGTCGGCGTCGATCACGAGTTCGTTGTGCTCGGCCAGCCCGGTGAGCGCGATACCGCGTGCTTCGTCGTACCCGGAGACGTCGATGGCGTGGCCGTTGAGGGTCGCGCTGCGCACGGTGGCCGCGGCCAGGTCGATATAGGTGTCCGCACCGGCAAGCGCGGAGAACGTCACGGTGGTCTTCGACCCGAAGGTCTTCTCACCGGTGGAGGTGAGATCCAGATCGATGCGGTAGTTGTCCACGGTCACCAGGGCGGCGCGCTCGGCGGCCTGGTCGCGAGTCAGATTGGGGAGAGCCACAGAACCTAACTTAGTACGTCGACCGACCTGGTCCCCTGGCGGGAACATATGCCGGGCGGCAATAGTTGTGCGGTCGAGAAGAGGACTGCGTCGCAATCGAGAGGATCTATCTGTATGGCCCAGAAAGATGTCGCCGGATTCTGGTTCGACCCGCTGTGCCCGTGGTGCTGGATCACCTCCCGCTGGATTCTCGAGGTGCAGAAGGTCCGCGATATCGAGGTCAACTTCCACGTGATGAGCCTTGCGGTGCTCAACGAGGGCCGCGACCTGCCGGAGAACTACCAGGAGATGATGAAGAAGGCCTGGGGTCCGGTGCGGGTGGCGATCGCCGCCGAACAGGCCCACGGTCCGGAGGTGCTGTCCCCGCTGTACACCGCGATGGGCACGCTGATCCACAACGAGGGCAACAAGGACTTCGATGAGGTCATCAAGAAGTCCCTGGAGCAGGCCGGGTTGCCCGCCGAACTCGCCGAGGCAGCCACCACCGACTCCTACGACGAGGCGCTGCGCAAGAGCCACCACGAGGGCATGGACGCGGTCGGTGACGATGTCGGCACGCCGACCATCCACGTCAACGGCGTCGCGTTCTTCGGTCCGGTGCTCTCCCGGATCCCGCGCGGGGAAGAGGCAGGCAAGCTCTGGGACGCCTCGGTGATCTTCGCGTCCTATCCGCACTTCTTCGAACTCAAGCGCACCCGGCACGAGGCGCCGGAGTTCGACTGACCGCGCCGGCGGGCAGGAGCGAAGCGACTCGGGGGATGAACCTAGAGCCCCTGCAGCTGTGACAGCGTGGCGTGGGCGATCATGAAGTAGATGATCAGCCCGGTGCCGTCGACGATGGTCGCGATCATCGGTGCCGACACCACCGCCGGATCGACCCGGCACTTCTTGAGCACCGGCGGCAGTATCGAGGCCACGAACGACGACCACAGCACGATCGCGGCCACTGTCAGGCACACCGTCAGCGTGATCTCCGGCCCGACCCCGAGCATCCAGGCCCGGATGAGTGCCGCCAGCGCCATGGTCAGCGCGATCATCATGCCGGTCGACATTTCCTTGGCCAGGATCGCCGGCACGTCCTTCAGCCGCACCTGACCGGTGGCCATCGCCCGCACCAGGGTCGTGGTGATCTGCGTTCCGGTGTTACCGCCGGTGCCGATCAGCAGCGGGATGAAGAAGGCCAGTGCGACGACGGCCTCCATCTCCTCCTCGAAATGGCGCAGCACCGTGCCGGTATAGGCCTCGGCGATGAACAACAGCAGCAGCCAGCCGATCCGCTTGCGCCACAGCAGCCATGGTGAGGCCCGCAGGTAGGGCACCTCCAGCGGTTCCGAGCCGCCCTGGCGTTCGGCGTCCTCGGTGGCTTCCTCGGCGGTGATGTCATTGGCGGTGTTCTCGGTGAGGATGCCCAGCAGCCGGTTGTCGGCATCGACCACCGGCACCGCGACCAGGTTGTAGTCCACCAACGACTGGGCGGCCTCCTCGGCATCGGTCAGCGGCGATACCGACAGCACATCGCTGTTGGTCAGCGCCGCGACGGTGTCCTGCGCATCGCAGAGCACGAGATCACGGAACGCGACTACGCCGAGCAGCCGGTTGCCGTCGTCGGTGACGTACACATAGGCACCGGTGCGCGAGTCGCTGCGCAGCGTCGCGGCATCGCCGCGAATCGACGCAACGGCCTCGCCGACCGTCATGTCGGGGCGGACGGTCAGCGCCTCGGGCACCATGTGCGCGGCCACCGAATCGGGCGGCCAGCTCAGCAGACCGCGCAGCACGTCGGCGCGGATCTTGGGCAGCACCGACAGGACCTTCTCGCGCGGTGCGTCCTTCATATCGCGCAGCACATCGGCGGCATGGTCGAGGTCGAGCGCGTCCACCAGCGGGGCCGCATCGGGGGCTGTCATCGCGGCCAGCACATAGGCCGACAACTCGTCGTCGATCGACTCGAACAGCTCGGTGGCGCCGTCGGAGTCGAGCAGCGGGCCCAGCGCCTGTAGGTCGTCGGCACTGCACTTGGCGAGCTGGTGGGTGCGTTCGGCCGGATCCTTGACCGATCTGAGCCAGGCGGCCACATCCCGTTTCGCGATCGCCGAGCGTAGTGCGGTCGCGGTGGTGCTGCCCATGCCAGTCTCCATCTCTGCCGATTGCGAAGGCCAATCTAGCGCGCTTGTGTTTTCGCCAGAGAGGCTGTCCAACAGCGCATTAGCCGGTGTACGCGGGTTGGCGCGCGGGTGTCCGGCAGGTGTCGGACAACGAAATTCGTAGGTGTGAGATTCCGTTGTTCCGGTTGCACGCCGGTGGTCGGACCGTCAAAGTGCACAGAATGACAGCGGCCGAACCCACCACCGACGGTAGCTACCGGGACCGGATCGTCGCGGTCGAACCCGGTGGCAACGAGTTCATCGCAGAGGCCGATCGCCATGGCAGGCCCAGTCAGCTGCTGTGGACCTGGGCGTCGCCGAATCTGGAATTCGCCACCATCTTCCTGGGCGTGCTGGCGGTCTCCTACTTCGGCATGACGTTCTGGCAGGCGGTCGCGGGCATCGTGGTCGGCGCCGGGCTCGGCGCGGTGGCCCATTTCTTCCTGTCCGCACGCGGCCCGCAGCTCGGGGTGCCGCAGATGGTCATCGGCCGGTTGTCCTTCGGATACCGGGGCAACGCGGTGCCCTCGACACTGATGGCGATCACCGCAGGCGTCGGCTGGTTTGCGACCAACAGCATCAGCGCGGCCTTCGCGTTGGCGACGCTGTTCGGCATCGCCCCGGTGTGGGCGCTGGTTCTGGTGGTCATCGTGCAGACCGTGTTGGCGTTCTTCGGGCACAACCTGGTGCAGGCCTTCGAGCGGTGGGCGTTCCCGGTGCTGGCGGTCATCTTCGCGATCACCGCGGTGGTCATCGTGAGCAAGGCCGATCTGGGCGCACCCGCTGTCGAGGGAGGCGTCGGTGGGGTCGGCGGTTTTCTGCTGACCGTGGGTGCCACCTTCGGCTACGTGGCCGGCTGGACGCCCTATGCCGCCGATTTCAGCCGCTATCTGCCCAGCACCGTGTCACCGGCGCGCACCGGGCTGTTCGCCGCGAGCGGGCTGTTCCTGGCCAGTTCGGTGCTGGCGATCGTCGGGGCGGCGTCGGTCACCATCGTCACCAACGCGAGTTCGGACAATCCGGCCGATGTCTTCACCAGTTCGCTGCCCGGCGCGCTGGCCGCCGCCACCCTGCTGGCCATCGCCATCGGTGCCGTGGCGGCCAACGCCATCAACGTCTATTCGGCCGGGATGGCCTTCGTCACCACCGGTGTGAAACTGCCGGCGCATATCGCGCGGGCGACGGCGACGGTCTTCTTCGGCATCGCGGGTTTCCTGGTGGCCTGGTGGGCATTGGCCGATGCCGCGGCAAGTTATGAGGCGTTCCTGTTGCTCATCGCCTACTGGGTGGGTCCCTGGCTCGGGGTGGTGTTCGCCGACCAGTACCTGCGCCGCGGGCAACGGGTGGACGGGTTCCTCTATGACCACTCCTATTCGAACTGGCCGGGACTACTGTCGTTCCTGATCGGTCTGGTGGTTTCGTTCCTGCTGTTCTGCAATCAGGAGTTGTTCGTGGGGTTTGTCGTTCGGGCGGTGCCCGATCTGGGTGATATCGGTTTCTTCGTGGGCTTCCTGCTGGCCGCGGGCAGCTATCTCGTGCTGTGCCGTGCCAAGATTGCCGCCGAGCGGGTGCCCGCGTGACCCCGGAGATGATGCTCGACGTAGCCGTCGAGGAGGCCCGAAAAGGGTTGGCCGAGGGCGGAATCCCGATCGGCGCGGCCCTGTTCACCCGGGACGGTGTGTTGCTCGGTAGCGGACACAACCGGCGGGTGCAGAACGACGACCCGTCGGTGCACGGCGAGACCGATGCCTTCCGCAATGCCGGGCGGCAACGCGACTACCGGTCCACGGTGATGGTGACGACGCTCTCG
This sequence comes from Arthrobacter sp. SLBN-53, assembly GCF_006715585.1. Lineage (NCBI taxonomy): Bacteria > Bacillati > Actinomycetota > Actinomycetes > Micrococcales > Micrococcaceae > Arthrobacter > Arthrobacter sp. SLBN-53. Next base: position 1,172,119 of record NZ_VFNN01000001.1, on the reverse strand, counting down.
CCCTGCTGGTACTGCAGCGGTCTGGTGCGTCAGTTCAACATCGGCGCGGTGGTCATCGGGGAGGCCAAGACCTTCTCCGGCGGGCACGACTGGCTTGCCGAGAACGGCGTGCAGGTGACGCTGCTGGAAGACGAGCGGTGCGTGTCGATGATGGCGGAGTTCATCACCGCCCGGCCGGAACTGTGGAACGAAGATATCGGAGTGGCTGAATGAGCGCCATTGCCACCGTTGATCTTTCCCGCTGGTACGCCGGTGGTGCGGACGCGCGGGCGCTCGCCGCCGAGGTGGACGAGGGTCTGCAGCGGGCGGGCTTCATCATCGTCACCGGCCACGGTGTGGATCCGGAGCTGGCCGCGCGGGTGCGCGCCGCCAGCCGCGAGTTCTTCGCCCTGCCCACCGAGGTGAAGCAGCGCTATTCGGTGCCGGTCGGCGGCCACGGGTGGATCGGGCCGGGGGCGGAGGCCAACGCCTACGCCGAGGGCACCGAGACGCCGCCGGATCTGAAGGAGAGCTTCAGCCTGGGCGCCGAGACCGCGACCGGGGATCCGGAGATCGACCGAATCTGGTTCGCGCCCAACGTCTGGCCCGCCGAGGTGGCGCAGCTGCAGGGTCTTGTCGACGAGTACACCACCGCGATGCGCACGCTCTCCGATGACCTGCTCGCATTGTTCGCGGCAGCCCTCGGCCTGTCCGACAATCCGTTCGCGACGTTGGCCAGCACGCCGACGTGGACGATGAACATCAACCACTATCCGCCCGTCAGCGTGGTCGGTGAGCCGGAACCGGGCCAGTTCCGGATCGGCCCGCACACCGATTTCGGCACGGTCACCGTGCTCGACCGTGAACCCGGTGCCGGTGGCCTGCAGGTGTATTCGGAGGGGGCCGGCTGGGAGGACGCGCCGTGGGAGCCCGGCGCGCTCACCGTCAACATCGGTGACCTGCTGGAGTACTGGAGCGGCCGGCGCTGGCCCTCGGGCCGGCATCGGGTGCTGCCGCCGCAACCGCACGCCCCGGAAGAGGACCTGGTCTCGCTGATCTACTTCTACGAGGCCAACCACGATGCGCTGGTCACTCCGCTGGAACCGCCTGTCGGGCGGGTTTCCGGCCTGGATCCGGTGACCTCGGCCGATTTCATCAAGGAGCGACTGGACGCCATCACAGTCGGTTAACCCTGGACGGTCGGGCGGATCACCAGTTCGCCGATCTCGACCTCCCAGGGCTGGTCGATCGCGAACTCGACGGTTCTGGCGATCGCGTCGGGATCGAGCGCGAAAGCCTGCATGCCGTCGTCGATCTCGGCGCGGATGGCCGGGTCGGTGATGGAATCGCCGAACTCGGTGCGCACATACCCCGGTGAGATGGCCGTGGTCTTCAGCGTCCCGTCGGTGGACTCCTGGCGCAGGCCCTCCAGTACGGTGCGGACGGCGTTCTTGGTGGCGGCATACACCGACATGGTCGGCACGATCTTGAGGCCCGCGGTCGAGACGATGGTGACGAAGTGGCCGCGGCCCTGCGCCTCGAACACGGGTAGGGCGGCGTCGATACCGTGCAGCACACCGCGCAGGTTGACGTCGATCATGGCGTCCCAGTCGCCGCGACGCCGAGCGGTCAGCGGTGAGATCGGGCCGATTCCGGCGTTGCTGACCAGGACGTCGAGGCGGCCGAACTCCGACACCGCCGAGGCCACCAGGCCTTGCAGATCATCGGCTCGGGTGACATCGACGGAAACGGCGGCGGCCCGGCCTCCCGCGGCACGCAGCTCCGCGGCCAGTTCGTCGAGCCGTTCGGTGCGGCGCGCGCCGAGGACGACGGCGCAACCGCGGCCGGCGAGCCGCCGTGCGGTGGACGCGCCGATCCCGCTGCTGGCGCCGGTGATCGCGACGACCTTGTCTGCGAGTGAATTCATGGCTTAGCCTTCCGAGGCAATGCGGACAAGTTGTCCGCTTCCATATAAACGGACAACTTGTCCGTTTTCAAGGTGGGGGTGTATGTGGCCGAGCGCACCGACGCCGCGCGCAGCCGATCGGCCATCATCGATGCCGCCCGACGACTCGTCGTCGAACCCGGGGAGCTGAAGCTGAGCGCCGTCGCGCGGGCGGCCGGTGTCGGCCAGGCCACGCTGTACCGCCACTTCGCCACCCGGGACGATCTGATGCGCGCGCTCTACGACGACGAGATCGACGAATTGGTCGTGCTCGCATACGCATTGCTCGAACAGCAGCCGCCGGTGGCGGCGCTGCGGCAATGGTTCGGCCATCTCGCGGCGTACGCGAGGGTGAAGTTCGGCGTGATGGCCGCGGTCGAGGCGTCGGTGTGGCGGGACATCGCCTCGCACACACCGGGCAAGCTCGGCGACGCTCTCGGCGCGCTGCTCGAGGCCGGGCGTGACTCCGGGGTACTGCGCGCCGATGTCGACGCCCGCGACGTCATCCTGCTGTCCTGGTTCCTGGCCCACGTCGACGCCGACGAGTGGGCCGAACGCACACCGCGCCTGCTGGGCGTGCTGCTCGACGGGTTGTCCGTGCACCAGGTGGGCGGCGGTGACGCGGGTCCCGATTAGTAGGGTTACCGCCATGCGCGTCTACATCGGTGCCGACCACGCCGGGTTCGAGTTCAAGAAGACCATCATCGAGCACCTCAGGAAGACCGGCCACGAGCCGATCGACTGCGGCGCCTACAGCTATGACGCCGATGACGACTATCCGGCGTTCTGCATCGACGCCGCGGTCAAGACCGTCGCCGACCCGGACAGCCTGGGCATCGTGCTCGGCGGATCGGGCAACGGCGAGCAGATCGCCGCGAACAAGGTGCCCGGTGCCCGCTGTGCACTGGCGTGGAGCGTGGAGACCGCGAAGCTGGCCCGCGAGCACAACAACGCCCAGCTGATCGGCCTCGGTGGCCGCATGCACAGCGAGGAGGAGGCGCTCGCGATCGTCGACGCCTTCCTGGCCACTCCGTGGTCGGAGGCCGAACGCCACCAGCGCCGCATCGACATCCTGGCCGCCTATGAGGTCGACCACATCGCACCGCCGGTGCCCGGAGCTCCGGCCTGATCGCGGTCTGACCCATGCCGGAGGGCCACACGCTGCACCGGCTGGCCCGGCTGCACCAGAAGCGGTTCGGCCGGGCCCCGGTCGTGGTGTCCAGCCCGCAGGGTCGTTTCACCGACGGTGCGGCCGCCGTCTCCGGCCGGGTGCTGCGCACCGCCGATGCCTGGGGTAAGCACCTGTTCCACCATTACGACGGCGGTGCGGTGGTGCATGTGCACCTGGGCCTGTACGGCAGCTTCACCGAGGCGCCGCTCGGTGCGGACGGCGGATTGCCCGCGCCGGTGGGCGCGGTGCGGATGCGGATGGTCGGCGCCGACCACTACACCGATCTGCGTGGACCGACGGCATGTGAAGTGATCGACGACGGGGGAGTCGATGATGTGCTCGCCCGGCTCGGCCCCGACCCGCTGCGTGCCGATGCCGATCCTGAGTCGGCGTGGCAGCGAATCACCAAGTCGCGCCGCACCATCGGCGGGCTGCTGATGGATCAGAAGGTGATGGCCGGGGTCGGCAATGTCTACCGCAGCGAGCTGCTGTTCCGCCACCGGATCGACCCGTACCGGCCCGGCACCCATATCGGTGGTGACGAGTTCGAGGACATGTGGACCGACCTCGTCGCGCTGATGAAGGTCGGGGTGCGCCGGGGCAAGATCGTCGTCGTCCGCCCCGAACACGATCGCGGCGCGCCCTCCTATCGCGAGGGCAGGCCGCGCACCTATGTCTACCGCCGCAGCGGCGAGCCGTGCCGGGTATGCGGCACACCGGTGCGCACCGCCGAACTGGAGGCGCGCAACGTGTTCTGGTGCCCCACCTGCCAGAGCTGAGCCTGCGCGGCAGACACACCGGCGGGCAGGGAGAATCGTTGCGGTGGAGTTGATTCTCGTGGTCGTCGGGGCCATCGTCGTGACCGCCATCGCGCACCGGCGCGGGTTGGAACCCGCCCTGATCATCGTCGTGGTCGGCATTGCCGTGTCGTTCGCGCCGGACTTCGAACCGCCCGAGCTCGACTCGCACATCCTGCTCACGGTCGTGCTGCCACCCTTGCTGTACTCGGCGGCACTGAACTTCTCCTTCCCGACGTTCCTGCGCAACATCCGGCCGATCCTCGGCCTCGGCGTGGGCTTGGTGGTGATCAGCGCGTTCACCGTGGCGGCGGTGTCGGCGTGGCTGGTGCTGGTGCCGCTGACCTTCGCCACCGCACTGGTGCTGGGGGCGATCGTCGCCCCGCCCGACGCGGTGACCGCCGTCGCCGTGGGCCGCAAGCTGGGGCTGCCGAAGAAGGTGATGGCGATCCTCACCGGCGAGAGCCTGATCAACGATGCCGCCGCGCTGACGTTGTTCAGCATCGCGGTGGCTCAGGTGGCCGGTACCCGCACGTTCATCGACAATCCCGTGCTGCTGTTCGCCTACAGCGCCGTGGTGGGACCGGTCGTCGGTGCACTGCTCGGGTGGATCACCCTGTGGATCCGCCGGCGGCTGGCCAATCCCGGCCTGGAGACGGTGCAGGGTCTGGTGGTCCCGTTCGCCGCGTTCATCGTGGCCGAGGAGCTGCACGCCTCGGGTGTGCTGGCGGTGGTCGTGGCCGGGTTCGTCGTCGGCAGTGGGACCCTGTCGGCCGGCTACCAGACCCGACTGCAGGAACGCTACGTGTGGAACTCCGTCGACGTCCTGCTGGAAGCGTTCGTCTTCGCCTACATCGGCCTGCATCTGCGGTTCGTGCTGCAGGATCTGCAGGAGGCACACGAATCACTGACACAGGTCGCGATCGCCTCGGCGATCGTGCTGGTGCTGGTCCTGGTGATCCGCCCGGTGTCGGTGTTCCTGATGTTCGGGCGCAGCAAGCTCGCCCGCCACGTCGAGGCGAAATGGAGTGTCCCGGCCCCCGATACCGGCCGCGGCACGACGCGGGACCGGCCGCTGGCGAAGTGGCGCTCCCGGATCGACCGCCGCTCGCTGAGCTGGCAGGAGAACGTGGTGGTCTCCTGGACCGGGATGCGCGGGGTGGTCACCCTGGCGGCCGCCGCCGCCATCCCGGCCACCACGATCGACGGTGAGCCCTTCCCCGAGCGCGCCACCATCCAGGCCATCGCGTTCGTGGTCAGCGTCGGGACGCTGCTGATCCAAGGGTCGACGCTGCCATGGCTGATCCGGCGGCTGCACCTGTCGCGATTCAACGACGACCACGCCGACGACCGGGCCGAGGAGATCAAGGCCGAGCAGGTGGTCCAGCGGGCCGCCGACGATGTGCTTGCCGATTTTCACGCCCACCCGCCGGCGGGGATCAACCAGGAACTGGTCGCCGAGATCCGCGCCGTCATCGCCCGGCACGCGCAGGACGCCGACGAGATGCCCGATCCCGGTGCGCCCACCAAACGGGCCGAGGTGTTCTCGACGGTCTACCGAGCGGTGCTCGGTGCCCAGCGGGCCGCACTGATCGCCGAGCTCGAAGACGGTCGTATCGAGGACGAGGCGGTGCGCGCCATGCTCGAACGCCTCGATCTGCAGGAGGCCAGTGTCACCGCGAGGTTGGAGAGCCGCCTCTGAATCCGGCCACCAGGTGCGACGCGAGCAGTACACACCCGACTCCGAGCGCGGACAGTGCGGCCGCCGTCCACACCGGCCCGAGCGGCCCGGCCGGGCCGGTCAACGTCAGCCCGGCAACGGCGGGCCCGCACACCGCGCCGAGGTTGAGCGCGGCCGTCGCGTACGAACCCGCCATGGTCGGTGCGCCGGACGCGGCGTAGAGCACGCGGGTGATCAGCGTGGTGCCCACGGCGAAGGACAGCACACCCTGGCCGAACACCAGGACCAGCAGAACCCACGGATGTCCGGCCCAGATCCCGAGCAAGACCCAGCCCAGAACCAAGAGCGGTCCGCCGGTGAACAGCACGGTGCCGGGCCGGTCATCGGACAACCGGCCGGCCAGCCGCACCCCCAGGTATGAACCGGTCCCGAAAAGCATGAGCGCCACGGTGATCCACGAGCGGTCCAGTCCGGCCGTGGCGGTCACCACGGGCGCCAGGAACGTGAACGCCGCGAAGGTCGCGCCGTTGACGACGGCGGCCAGCACCATCACCACAGCCAACGCGGGGGAGCGGAGTTGGGCCAACTCCGTGCGCAGCGAGACCCGTTCGGGCTCGGGTGGCGGGCCGCTGCGGATCCCCGTGACGATGCCGATGAGGGCGGGCGCGCACAACAGCGCCACGGCCCAGAACGTGGCCCGCCAACCGAGGAGCATTCCGAGTAGCGCCCCTGCGGGCACGCCGAGCACCATCGCCAACGTCGTACCGGCAAGCAGGACCGCCAGCGCATGCCCGCGGCGGTCGGCCGTGACCGAGGCGGTGGCCGCCCGCAGCGCCACCGCCAGGAACCCGGCATTGGCCAGGGCTGCGAGCACCCGGGTACCCAGCAGGAGGGGGAAGCTGGTGGTCGCCGCGCCGGCCACATGGGCGGCCGCGAAGACCAGCAGAAAGGTGGTCAGGCTCGTGCGGACCGGGAATCGGCGGGCGCAGGCCGCCATCACCGGTGCGCCGATCACCATCCCGGCGGCGAACAGCGAGGTCAGCAGACCGGCTGCGCCGACCGGGACGCCGAGATCGGCGGCGATATCGGGCACCAGGCCCGCGAGCATGAATTCCGAAGTGCCCATGGCGAATACGGCCAGGGCAAGCAGATAGAGGGTACGAGACATCGACGCTTCCACGGTGAGAGGTATGGGGATTCATCTCGTCACCACGGCCGGCACCCGCACGCGTGCAGCGAACACGCGTGCCGATAAATGCTGGATCTAGGGGGCTGGCGGTGGGACCGGCAGCCCCACCTCATGCGTCTTCGGGCTCATACGAGCACCCTAACGATCTCGCGTCGCGGCTAGAAGTCGAACCCGCCGAAGTCGCCGCCGCCGAAGTCTCCGCCACCGAAATCGCCACCACCGTCCCAGCCGCCGGAATCCCAGCCGCCCTGGTCCCCGCCATCCCAGCCGCTCTGCTCGACGCCGCCACCATCGCCGAGTTCACCCTGGGCCAGGCCGTCCTGGAACCCGTCGCCGTAACCGGATTCGAACGCCTGCGCGTCGTAACCGACACCGGACATCCCGCTGAACATGGCACTGAACAACATGGCCGAGCCGAGACCCCAGGCGCCGGCCACCAGCGCCGGCTTCCACCACGGCTCGGAGTACCAGCCCGCGGGCACCGGACGTCCCGCGACGCGCCCGCCCGGATAGTAATTCGGGGTGCGCTCCGACGGTGTCGGGGAAGCCTCGATCTGCCTGCCCTCGAATTCGACACGGCGATCCTCGGTGACGGCACCGGCGGTGCGTTGTCCGGCAAGCGATTCCAGCTCCGGACCCGGATCCATGCCCATCGCGCTGCGCGCCGCGCGGACGTAGTACAGGCCCTCGATGGCGCTCTCCTTCGCCAGCTCGGCCTGCTTGGCGGTGGTGGCCTGCTCGATCTGCGAGGATGCCGCGGTGTACCGCTCGGACGCATCTGCCATCGCCTGCTTGGAGGCATCGTCGTTACCGGTGATGTTGAGCACCTGCCCGCCGAGTCGTTCGATCACCCGGCGCGCGTCGGCCTTCGCATCGGCCAGTGATTCGGCGGCCTTGCGGTCGTTGGCCTGCGACGAGTTGAACACGACGAAGGCGATCGCCGCGATGACGAGCACGATGAGGATGACGAGTACGCCGTTCATGTTCCCAGCGTACCGACAGCGCATCGGGGTTCCTGTGCTCGATCACAGCGAAGCTCGACCATGGCGAAGCCCGCGCGAAGTCCGGCGTGGTCAACCCTTTTTCACGCCGAGCACGGTGTAGACCTCGTCGGACAGCGCCAGCGTGCGCGGGTCGGCATTGCATTTCGTGGCGTCGAAATGGTTCATCACATACGAGTAGCCGATGCGGTGTTCCAGGTCGACGAAGGCGAACGACCCACCGGATCCGCCGTGGCCGAAGATCGCGGTGTTCGGCCCGGCCACCCCGCGTTGGTTGAGCATGTAGCCGAGACCCCACCCGTGATCGGCGACCCGTGCGCCGAGGACGACATCGGTGTCGAATCCGCCCTGGGACACCCGAACCCGCTCCATCAGTTCGCGGCTGAGCAGCTTCTCCTGGGCCAGTGCGTTGTAGAACGTCGCGAGACCGTGCGCGCTGACGTGGCTGTTGGTGCCCGGGAATTCCGCGGCGCGCCAGCTGTCGATATCGGTCGAACCCAGCTCGTCGTCGGGCACGAATCCCATGGCCACCGCGAGCCCGGCCATCGGGTGTTCGTCAAGGCGGGCCGGCTGTCCCGGCGCGCCACCGCCGGCCAGCACGTCGCGGATGTGGGGCTTGTTGATCATCTCCGCGCATCGGTGGTGCTCGGCGGCGGGCAGTCCGACGTGGACGTCGATACCGAGCGGCTCGGCGATCTCGGTGCGCAGATACCTGCCCAGGGTGCGCCCGGTGACCCGGCGCACCAGCTCGCCGAGGATGAACCCGAACGTCACCATGTGATAGCCCTGCGCGGTACCCGGTTCCCACCACGGTGGCGACCCGGCGATCCGCGCGCACACGCCGTCCCAGTCGAGCGTCTGTTCCGGGCGCAGCCGATCCCGCGGCCCGATCACCCCGGAGCGGTGGGCCAGCACCATCGCGACCGTGATGTTCTCCTTGCCGGCTTGGCCGAACTCCGGCCAGTACCGGGCGACCGGCGCGTCCAGATCGAGCTCGCCACGGTCGGCCAGCAGGTGGATGCAGGTACTCGTCAGACCCTTTGACCCGGAGTAGATGCTGGCCAACGTGTCGGCCCGCCAGGGCCGCGCCCCCGCGGCGTCCGCGCTGCCACCCCAGAGGTTGACCACCAGATCGCCGTCGACCCAGACCGCGACCGCGGCACCGATGTCGCCGCGCTCGGAGAAATTACGTTCGAACGCCGCACGCACGCCGGCGAAATCTTCGACGCAGATGCCGTCCACGGACGCGGTGGGTGACACGACGGGGGAGCGGTGCACAGCTCGACCTCCAGTCGCATCCGATGACTCCGGCCACCGTACGTCCTGCGCCGGTGGCCCAGGTGACGACCGCGTGGCCGTTGCATCCCGGTTGGATGACGATCGGCTCCGGTCGACGTTCCGACAACCGTTCCGCGACAAGCATCTTGCGCATGACGGCGGCCGACCGCTCGCGGCGGCGATACGGTTGTGGCCGCACTGCGGGGGCGGGGCGGGGGAGGCAACATGGGCAAGACAGCGGTTGCGGCGTGGGGGATGACCGGGGCGGTCCTGATCGCCGGGTGCGGTGGCAGCACCGCCGGGATGGCGACGGCGCCGGATGACGTCTCGCCGTACACCTCCAGCGCGCCGAAGCGGTCCACCACGAAGTCGCCGTCCACCAGAACACCCACCACCGCCAGTCCGTCGCCCGGTGTCTCGCAGCAGGCCCTGGACGAGGTGCGCGCCGCCGGTATCGACGGACCCGATGACGCGATCGCCGACCAGCTGTCGCTGGCGTGCATCATGGGCGAGAGCCGTTTCAATGATTCCGTCCAGGACGTGGTCGATGTCCTGGTCCAGATGGGCAGCCGGTTGCCGCCCGATGCGCTGACCACGATCGTCACGGTGGCCGTCAAGTACGAGTGCCCCGAGCTCGCCGCCAAGCTCGGCGGCTGACGGCCCGCCCGCAGCTATGCCTACGAAAAACGGTCCTACCAGCGTTTCCGCCGGTAGGACCGTTCTGCATCTGAGCGGGCGACGGGAATCGAACCCGCGTAGCTAGTTTGGAAGACTAGGGCTCTACCATTGAGCTACGCCCGCATGCGGTGCATCGGAGACTGTACTAGCGAAGGCGCGATCAAATCCAATTGATGGCGTCGCGACACATGCCCGTAGTATCTCGCGTGGTCGGCGTGCGTGCGTGTCGACCGAAGACAGGCACGAAGAGGCACGGGGTGTAGCGCAGCTTGGTAGCGCATCCGCTTTGGGAGCGGAAGGCCGCAGGTTCAAATCCTGTCACCCCGACCGTACGAGCAACAACGAACCATCTACGAGGAGTAACGCAGTGAAGAGCACCGTCGAAAAGTTGAGCCCGACCCGGGTCCGGATCAACGTGGAGGTGCCCTTCACCGAGCTGGAGCCGGACTTCGAACGCGCGTTCAAGCAGCTGGCCGGCCAGGTGCGGCTGCCCGGATTCCGTCCCGGCAAGGCCCCCCGCAAGCTGCTCGAGGCCCGCATCGGCCGCGGCGCGGTCCTGGAGCAGGTCGTCAACGACGCGCTGCCCAGCCGCTACAGCGAGGCCGTCACCTCCGCGGAGATCCAGCCGCTCGGCCAGCCCGATATCGAGGTCACCAAGCTCGAGGACAACGAGGAGCTGGTGTTCACCGCCGAGGTCGACATCCGCCCCGAGATCGAGCTGCCCGACCTGACCGCGCTGAAGATCACCGTCGACCCGATCGAGATCGCCGATGACGAGGTCGACACCGAACTGCAGAACCTGCGTGCCCGCTTCGGCACCCTGACCGGTGTCGAGCGCGCCGCCGCCGACGGCGACTTCGTCTCCATCGACCTGTCGGCCACCGTCGACGGCACCGAGGTGCCCGAGGCCGCCACCGAGGGCCTGTCCCACGAGATCGGTTCCGGCCAGCTCATCGACGGCCTCGACGAGGCGATCATCGGGCTCAAGACCGGTGAGTCCAAGGTCTTCACGACCACGCTCGCCGCCGGCCCGCACGCCGGCCAGGAGGCCGAGGTCACCGTCACCGTCAAGTCGGTCAAGGAGCGCGAGCTGCCCGAGGCCGACGACGAGTTCGCCCAGCTGGCAAGCGAATTCGACACCATCGACGAGCTCAAGGAGAGCCTCGTCGAGCAGGTCAAGCGGGTCAAGCGCATCCAGCAGGCCGAGCAGATCCGCGACAAGGCCCTCGAGGCGCTGCTCGCCGATGTCGAGGTGCCGCTGCCCGAGGCGATCGTGCAGGCGCAGATCGACGACACCCTGCACAACGCCATCCACGGACTCGACCACGACGAGGACAAGTTCAACGAGAGCCTCACCGAGCAGGGCAGCAGCCGCGAGGAGTTCGACACGAACACCCGCAACGAGGCCGAGAAGGCCGTCAAGACCCAGCTGCTGATGGACGCCGTCGCCGACAAGCTCGACATCCAGGTCGGCCAGGCCGACCTGACCGAGCGGCTGGTGCTGATGTCGCGGCAGTACGGCATCGAGCCGCAGCAGCTGCTGCAGGTGCTGCAGCAGAACAACCAGCTGCCTGCGATGTTCGCCGATGTCCGCCGCGGCCTGACCATCGCCGCCGTCGTCTCCGGCGCCACCGTCACCGATTCCGACGGCAATGCGGTCGACACCGCCGAGTTCTTCGGACCGGCCGGTGGCGAGGAGACCGCCGAGGCGGAGGCAGCCGAGGACCTGGCTGTGGAGGCTCCGGCCGCTGACGCAGAGTCCGAGTCCGAGTCCGAGGCCGCTGCCAACGAGGATGCTGCCGCCGAGAAGGCGGAGAAGAAGGACAAGAAGAAGGCCAAGAAGAAGTCCGACAAGAAGAGCGACGACTCCTCGGAGTGACGCTGTGAGCGAAAGCGCGCCCGTTGGGGCGTGCTCTTCGCCGCGCGTTCGTTAATGTCGGTGCACGAGTACGACAACTCGAAGAAAGCAGGTATCCAGCCGTGACTGACATGCGTGGTGGCACGTCGGGGCTCAACCTCATCGATTCGGTATACGAGCGACTGCTCGCCGAGCGGATCATCTTCCTGGGCACCCAGGTCGATGACGACATCGCCAACCGGTTGTGCGCGCAGATTCTGCTGCTGGCCGCGGAGGACCCCACCAAGGACATCCACCTCTACATCAACTCACCCGGTGGCTCGGTCACCGCGGGTATGGCCATCTACGACACCATGGTGCTGGCGCCGTGCGATGTGGCGACCTACGCCATGGGCCTCGCCGCGTCGATGGGTCAGTTCCTGCTGGCCGCCGGCACCAAGGGCAAGCGGTACGCCCTGCCGCACGCCCGGATCATGATGCACCAGCCGTCGGCCGGTATCGGTGGCAGCGCCGCTGATATCGCCATCCAGGCCGAGCAGTTCGCACTGACCAAGAAGGAAATGAACCGGCTCAACGCCCAGTTCACCGGTCAGTCCCTGGAGCGGGTGGAAGCCGACGCCGATCGCGACCGCTGGTTCACCTCTTCGGAGGCCTTGGAATACGGTTTCGTCGACCACATCATCACCAGTGTCAGCGTCAACGGCGAGGGACCAGGAGCAGGTATCAAATGAACCCGATGCAATCGCGCTACATCCTGCCGTCGTTCATCGAGCACTCCAGCTTCGGTGTCAAGGAGTCCAACCCGTACAACAAGCTGTTCGAGGAGCGCATCATCTTCCTCGGCGTGCAGGTGGACGACGCCTCGGCCAACGACATCATGGCCCAGTTGCTGGTGCTCGAGTCGCTCGATCCCGATCGCGATATCACCATGTACATCAACTCACCGGGTGGCTCGTTCACCTCGTTGATGGCGATCTACGACACCATGCAGTACGTCCGCGCCGACATCCAGACGGTCTGCCTCGGGCAGGCCGCCTCGGCGGCCGCGGTGCTGCTGGCCGCCGGTACCCCCGGTAAGCGGCTGGCGTTGCCGAATGCCCGCGTGCTGATCCACCAGCCCGCTGTCGGTGGGGCCATCCAGGGTCAGGTGTCGGATCTGGAGATCCAGGCCGCCGAGATCGAGCGCATGCGCAGCCTGATGGACTCCACCCTGGCCCGGCACACCGGCAAGGATCCTGCGGTCATCCGCAAGGACACCGACCGGGACAAGATCCTGACGGCGGCCGAGGCCAAGGATTACGGGATCATCGACACGGTGCTGGAGTACCGCAAGCTCTCCGCCCAGAACGCCTGATCAGAGCTTCGACGCACGCCCCGGTTCGCCTCGCGGACCGGGGCGTGTGCTTTTCGTGTGATCTTGGTTGACGTGTGCGTCAAAAAGGATGCGCTAGCGCCTCGGTGATGCGAAGCTGTCGTCAGGTCGGGGAAGACCGAGGGGAGTGGGCTGTGAAGAGTGCGCGCAAGCTGGCATGGAGCATGGCGGGAGTCGCCGCGGCGATGGGGATGACGCTGGCCAACCCGGCGGTGGGCCAGGCTGAGGAGCCGGTGTGCCCGGTGGGCACATATTGGAACCCGGCGGTGGTTGAGTGTCTGCCCTACGGGGTGAACCCCGTCGTCGGGCCGGCCGGGCCGGTGGGTGTCGGCGGTGTCGTGGGCCCCGTGGGTGTGGGACCGGTGGGACCGGGGCCGGTGGGACCGGGACCTGTCGGGCCGGGACCGGTGGGTCCGGGTGGGCTGGGGCCGCGCTGACCGCGAACTGCCGATGTTTGCCAGTTGCCGCCGACGGTATTGTGGACAGCGGCGCACTGGACGGCGCGACCTGGTTGTTTCCACCGCGATCGGAGTCACGACGACGACACGCCAGGGACACGGTCCGCGTGCCGCCGGGTGGCAGGGCAACAAGAGAGATATGTTCTCCTGCACGCGAACAAATACCACCGACGCGATTCGACCCTTCGGTCGCACCGTGACGGAACGAACGGGTAGCGTCGGGTTCACACCCGGTGAAACCCACCTTTGAGTGATTGCAAACAGGAAGTAGGACCCTCCCACATGGCGCGCATTGGAGATGGCGGAGACCTGCTGAAGTGCTCATTCTGTGGAAAGAGCCAGAAGCAGGTCAAGAAGCTCATCGCAGGGCCCGGTGTCTACATCTGCGACGAGTGCATCGACTTGTGCAACGAGATCATCGAGGAGGAGTTGGCCGATGCCGACGACGTCAAGCTCGATGAGTTGCCCAAGCCTGCCGAGATCCGCGAGTTCCTCGAGGGCTACGTCATCGGTCAGGACACCGCCAAGAAGACGCTCGCGGTAGCGGTCTACAACCACTACAAGCGCATCCAGGCGCAGGAGAAGTCACGTGACTCGCGTGCCGAGCCGGTGGAGTTGGCCAAGTCCAACATCCTCATGCTCGGCCCCACCGGCTGCGGTAAGACCTACCTGGCGCAGACGTTGGCCAAGATGCTCAACGTCCCGTTTGCCATCGCGGATGCGACGGCACTGACGGAAGCCGGTTATGTCGGCGAGGATGTCGAGAACATTCTGCTCAAGCTGATCCAGGCCGCCGACTATGACGTCAAGCGTGCCGAGACCGGGATCATCTACATCGACGAGGTCGACAAGATCGCCCGTAAGAGCGAGAACCCGTCGATCACCCGCGACGTCTCCGGCGAAGGTGTGCAGCAGGCGCTGCTGAAGATCCTGGAGGGCACCCAGGCCTCGGTGCCCCCGCAGGGCGGTCGCAAGCACCCGCACCAGGAGTTCATCCAGATCGACACGACCAACGTGCTGTTCATCGTGGCCGGTGCGTTCGCGGGCCTGGAGAAGATCGTCTCCGACCGGGTCGGCAAGCGTGGCCTGGGCTTCGGCGCCGAGGTGCATTCCAAGGCCGAGATCGACACCCAGGACCACTTCGCCGAGGTCATGCCCGAGGACCTGATCAAGTTCGGTCTGATCCCCGAGTTCATCGGCCGTCTCCCGGTTGTCGCCTCGGTGACCAACCTGGACAAGGAGTCGCTGGTCCAGATCCTGTCCACCCCGAAGAACGCCCTGGTCAAGCAGTACACCCGGTTGTTCGAGATGGACGGTGTGGAACTGGAGATGACGCCGGAGGCGCTGGACGCCATCGCCGATCAGGCCATCCACCGCGGCACCGGTGCCCGTGGCCTGCGCGCCATCATGGAAGAGGTCCTGCAGCCGGCGATGTACGACATCCCCAGCCGCGATGACGTCGCCAAGGTCGTCGTCACCAAGGAGACCGTGCAGGACAACGTGCTGCCGACCATCGTGCCGCGCAAGCCGTCGCGCAGCGAACGTCGCGACAAGAGCGCCTAGTCCGCCAAACACAAAAGCCCCCGCCGGATCGGCGGGGGCTTTTGTGTATGGCTCCTTGTGTGTCGGGCTTGCGGCTCGGATTCAGACGATCCGGTCGGGCCGGGTGTAGATGTTCATCGAATCCCCTCGCAGGAACGCCACCAGCGTCAGACCCGACTGGCTGGCCAGATCCACCGCCAGCGAGGAGGGGGCCGACACGGCGGCCAGCACCGGGATACCGGCCATCACCGCCTTCTGGGTCAGCTCGAAGGAGGCGCGACCGCTGACCAGCAGGACGGTGCCCGTCAACGGCACCCGGTGCGACTCCAGCGCCCAGCCGATGACCTTGTCCACGGCGTTGTGCCGGCCGATGTCCTCGCGGACCACCAGTGGCTCACCGTCGGTATCGAACAGTGCCGCCCCGTGCAGGCCGCCGGTGGCGGCGAACACCTTCTGGCGTGCGCGCAACCGGTCGGGCAGCGCCGCCAGCATTTCGGTGCTGACGGTCACCGGATCGTCGCCGGGGCCGTGCTTGCTGCTCAACCGCACCGCCTCCAGCGATGCCTTGCCGCAGACCCCGCAGGACGAGGTCGTGTAGAAGTTGCGGGTGACATCGACATCAGGCAGCGTGACACCGGGTGCCAGCGTCACGTCCAGCACGTTGTAGGTGTTCAGCCCGTCCGGTCCCGCCCCGCTGCAGTATTGAACGGTGGCGATGTCGGCACGGCGGCCGATCAATCCCTCGGTGAGCAGAAATCCCTGCGCCAGTTCGACATCGGAGCCCGGTGTGCGCATGGTGACCGTCAGCGGGGTCCCGTTCACCCTGATCTCCAGCGGCTCCTCGACGGCCAGCGTCTCCGGCCGGGCGACCGCGCGTTCGACGGAGGCTGGATTGCCGGCGCCGCCGGCAGTGGCTGGATTGCCGGCGCCGCCGGCGGTCACGTGCTGGGCCCGCACCCGGGTGGTGACCCTACCCATGACTGCCCCCCGTCGCCGCGACGGCCGCCTTCTCCAGGCGCACCACGATCGCCTTGGACACCGGCGTATTCGACCGGGCCGCAACGTGGTCCAGCGGCACCAGCGGATTGGTCTCCGGGTAGTAGGCCGCTGCATTGCCGACCGGAGTGGCGTAGGCGACCACGCGGAACGCCTCGGCCCTGCGCTCCTGACCCTCGAACTCGGACACCAGGTCGACCATGTCACCCTCGGTCAGGCCGAAGGCGGCGATATCGGCCGGGTTGACGAACACCACTCGGCGGCCACCCTTCACGCCACGGTAACGATCGTCGAGACCGTAGATGGTGGTGTTGTACTGATCGTGGCTGCGCATGGTCTGCAGCACCAGGCGGCCGGGCGGCACCGGTACCCACTCCAGCGGATAGGTGGCGAAGTTGGCCTTGCCGGTGATCGTCGGGAACTCGCGGGAATCCCTTGGCGGATGCGGGAGTTGGAAGCCGTCCGGTTGGCGGACCCGGCGGTTGTAGTCCTCGCAGCCGGGCACGACGGCGGCGATGGCATCGCGGATGGTGTCGTAGTCGGCGTTGAACGTGCGCCACGGCACCGGATGCTCCGGCCCGAACAGTGTCTGGGCGAGCTGGCAGATGATGGATACCTCGCTGCGCACCTGATCACTGGGTGGGTGCAGGCTGCCGCGGGAGAGATGCACCATAGACATCGAATCCTCGACCGACACAAGCTGTTTGCCGCCGGCCTGGATATCGCGGTCGGTGCGGCCAAGCGACGGCAGGATCAGTGCGGTCCGGCCGTGCACGAGGTGGCTGCGGTTGAGTTTGGTCGAAACCTGCACGGTGAGCGCGCAATTGCGCAGCGCGTGCTCGGTGACCTCGGTATCGGGGGTGGCCGAGGCGAAGTTGCCGCCCATCGCGATGAACACCTTTGCCCGGCCGTCACGCATGGCGCGAATGGCATCCACGGTGTCATAGCCGTGTTCACGCGGGCTGACAATGCCGAAACGGGCGTCGAGGGCGTCCAGGAACGAATCGGGCATCTTCTCCCAGATGCCCATGGTGCGATCGCCCTGGACGTTGGAATGCCCGCGGACCGGACACAGGCCGGCACCGGGCTTACCGATCATGCCGCGCATCAGCAGCAGGTTGGTGATCTCGGCGATCGAGGGTACGGCGTGCTTGTGCTGGGTCAGGCCCATCGCCCAGCACACGATGATGCGCTGGGAGGTGGCCATCATATGGGCCACCTTCTCGAGTTGGGCGCGGTCGATACCCGTGGCGGCCAGCACGGTGTCCAGATCGACCGCCCGGGTCTGGCGCTCGTAGCTCTCGAATCCGGAGGTGTGCTCGGCGATGAAGTCCCGGTCGATGATCTGTGCGCTGTCACCGGCCGCATCCTGGGCCTCGAACAACAACCGGCCGAGTCCCGCGAACAATGCCATGTCCCCGCCGAGGCGGATCTGCACGAACTCGTCGGCGATGGGCACACCATCGCCCACCACGCCGCGCACCTTCTGCGGATCCTTGAACCGGATCAGCCCGGCCTCGGGGAGGGGATTGACGGCGATGATCTTGGCGCCGTTGGCCTTTGCCTTCTCCAGAATGGAGAGCATGCGCGGGTGGTTGGTGCCGGGGTTCTGGCCCGCGATGACGATCAGGTCGGCGACGGTGAGGTCCTCGACCGTGACCGAGCCCTTGCCGATACCGATGGAATCGATCAACGCGGTGCCCGACGACTCGTGGCACATGTTCGAACAGTCGGGCAGGTTGTTGGTGCCGAAGCTGCGGACCAGGAGCTGGTAGAGGAAGGCGGCCTCGTTGCTGGTGCGTCCCGAGGTGTAGAACGCCGCTTCGTGCGGGCTGTCCAGGGCCTGCATCTCGTCGGCGATCAGCCGGTAGGCCTCGTCCCAGCCGATCGGACGGTAATGCTCCTCGCCCGGCCGCAATACCATCGGTTCGGTCAGCCGGCCCTGCTGGGACAGCCAGTACTCGGGTTTCTCGGACAGGTCGGCGATGGTGTGCCTGGCGAAGAAATCGGCGGTGACGGTCCGCTTGGTGGCTTCCTCGGCGACCGCCTTGGCGCCGTTCTCGCAGAACTCGGCGACCTTGCGGCCGCCGTGCTCCTCGGGCCAGGCGCATCCCGGGCAGTCGAAGCCGTGCCGCTGGTTGAGTCTGGTCAGGGTGGCCGCCGTGCGCAGCGGGCCCATCTGCTCAAGGGCCCGGTGCATGCTGACCATCACCGCCTTGACACCGGCGGCCTCGTCCTTGGGGGAGCTGACGACCAGATCGTCCTCGTGGTACATGGCGTCGACATCGGTCATGACTCCAACCTAGACCTGGCCGCGTCCGGTGCAGGCCAGATCATATTTGCCATTTCACATGCAGTGATAGACGCTTGCTATCGATGGGTAACGATATCCAGCTGCAGCATTTGGACTACCTGCTGGCACTGGCTGCCGAGAGGCATTTCGGCCGTGCGGCGGCACGGTGCCATGTGAGTCAGCCGACGTTGTCGGTGGCCATCCGCCGGCTGGAGAAGGACCTCGGCATCGTCATCGTCCAGCGCGGGCACCGCTTCGAGGGATTCACCGAAGAGGGGCGCCGGGTGGTGGCCTGGGCCCAGCGCATCGTGGCCGAGCGCGATGACATGCTCACCGATATCGACCGGATGCGCGGTCGGTTGACCGTCACCGCGCGCATCGGGGCGATTCCGACGGCCGTCCCGGTCAGCCCGTTCATCTCCGCGGAGTTCCTGGCGCGTAACCCGGCGGCCTCGGTGCGCATCGAGGCGCTGTCGTCGCGGGAGATCGCGCGACGGTTGGCCGATTTCGAGATCGACGCGGGCCTGACGTATCTCGACGACGAGGCACCGCCGGGTACCCGCTCGGTGGAGCTGTATCGCGAACGGTATGTACTGCTTGCTCCTGCGGACCATCCGTTGGTGGCGGCCCCGGAGGTGGCCTGGGTGGATGCGGCGAGGTTGGAGTTGTGCGTACTGACCACGACCATGCGCAATCGCCGGATTCTGGACGCCAACATGGCCGCCGAGGGTGTGCAGTATCGCCCGGCGGTGGAGGCGGATTCGGTCGACGCGCTGTACGCGCATCTCACCGGTTCGGGCCGGGCGACCATCGCCTCGACGGCCTGGTTGCCGACTCTCGGCCTGCCGCAGGGATTCTCCGCACGGCCGATGGTGCAGCACGGCGCGCAGCCGGCAATCGGTCTCGTGGTGCTCGACCGGGTGCCGGCCTCCATCGTGGCGGCCGCGCTGGTCGAGGTGGCCGCCGGAGTGAACATCGAGGGCCACCTCGACGGCTGGTGAGTCACGGTCCGCGCAGACCGGTGCCGCCGTGGTGGTGGTCGCCGGTGACCAGCTCCCAGAAGTCGATATCTGCGGTGACAGCGCGGAACTGTTCGAGCAACCTCTCCTCGGTGAGGTCGTCTTCGGGCCGGCCATCTTCTTTGGGCCAGCCGTCGTCATCTGGCCGGCGGACGTCATCGCACCTGTACTCGGGCGGGTACTCGACTGGAGACAACAGTCCATCCAGTTGCCCGATGCGCTCGGCCCATCGCGACCCGTCCCGCGTCCGGTGCCGGAGGAGTTCGGGGCGGTGGTGGTAGTTGACCCGGGCCTGGCCGTGATCCAGTGCCGGCGGTGGGTGCCATTCGCATTCGTTGCGGGCGTTGAACGTTGTGGTGTAGCCACCGTTCTCGTCGACCATCCGGTTGTCACAGCCGCAGGCCAGGGCCAGCTTGTCGACATTGGTGTTGCCGCCGCGCGCGTAATCGGCCTCTCCGTGGTGGGCCTGGCAGAAGTACGGGCCGTTGGTGCAGCACGGTTTGGTGCAACCCCCGTCGCGGGCGATCAGCATGATCCGCTGCGCCGCGCTGGCGGTGCGCCGAGTGCGGAAGTAGTTCAGGGCCGCACCGGTGGCACCGTCGAAGATGGCCAGGTGGTGAGAGGCGTGCCCGGCCATCCGGATGACATCGCGGATCGGGATCTTCGTGCCGCCACCGGAGGTGCCGATCCCGGCCAGCGAGTGCAGTTCCTGCACGGTGGTGCGGATGATCACCGCCACCGGGAGGCCGTTGAGCTGACCGGGGTTGGACATCAGGGCGATGCGTCCGATGGCGATCATCGCATCGTGCCGGCGTTGGGCCTGGGTGCGGTGGTCGTGGTCGATCTGATCCTGGCTGGGCGTACCGAGAGTGCATGGTTGGTCATCGGCGGGGTTGCACATCCCGGGGGCGGCGAACTTCGCGAAGAGGGGTTCCCATACCGCCATCGCTTCCGGATCGAGGTTCCCGGTGATCGGTGTGGTCCCGTCGCGGCGTTGGTTGCCGATGACCACCCCACGTTTGCGTTGCCGCTCACGCTCGTCGGGCACCGGGCCGTCCTGATCGAGCAGGAACAGTCGGTTGGCCGCCGAAGTGGCCAGCTCTCTCGGGCCGATTCCGGTTGCCTCGCGCACCAGGGCAAGCTCGAATTCTTCGCGCTCGGCGGTGCCGACGAACCCGGGCAGATCGCGGACGGCGTCACGCAGGACGGTCACATGCTCGGCCGTGATGAGCCCGGCGGACTGGGCGACGGCCACCACCGGCAGCTGCGGCGGCAGTGGATCCCCGGTCAGTGTCCGGCGCGGTCCCAACTGCGCGGCCTCATGCAGACGGCGACCGGCCTCGGTGGTGGACAGCCGCCACCGGATCCGCAGCACCTCGTTCCAGGACTTCGCACCCATCTCACGGGCCGTGGTCTCGGCTTGCAACTGCGTCAGCAGACGATGCCGCTGAGCGGGAAGCCGGCAGGTCAACATCTCGTATTCGTCCATGACGGCGATCAACTCGGCACGGCTCAGCGACTCGAGGTCGGTGGCGGCGAACGCGTCGAAGGCGGCACGCAAATTCGCTACCGCCTCCGTCACTCGCACCGTCGCCGTGGTCATGATTCGAACATACGTGCTACACCCGACAAATCCGGATGGAATGTGACACCAGGGATCAATGAGACAAAAGATTCTTCTGAGCCTGACGATTCCGCGGCGCCGACCGTGCATTCAGACGTTGACGCGCGCGTAACAGAATCGGCATCGAATATTCCTACTGTTGGCCGGTCAAGCACGTGCAGCGATAGGAACTACATTGAGCGGTAACGCAGTCCGGCTTAAGGCCATCAACAACGTCGAGGCCTATGTGCCGCCGGCCATCAGCTTCGATCCCGCCGAGGCCCCCGGAGAGATCTTCGGCGCCAACGTCTTCACCAAGGCCGAGATGCAGCTGCGGCTGCCCAAGTCGGTGTTCAAATCGGTCGTGGCGACCATCGAGAAGGGCGCCACCCTCGACCCGGCCGTCGCCGACGCCGTCGCCTCCGCGATGAAAGACTGGGCACTGTCCAAGGGGGCGACCCACTACGCGCACGTTTTCTACCCGATGACCGGGCTCACCGCCGAGAAGCACGACAGCTTCCTTGAGCCGGTCTCCGACGGCCAGACGCTGGCCGAGTTCGCAGGCAAGACCCTGATCCAGGGCGAGCCCGACGCGTCGAGCTTCCCCTCCGGCGGCCTGCGCAGCACGTTCGAGGCCCGCGGTTACACCGGCTGGGATGTCACCAGCCCCGCCTACATCCTGGAGAACCCGAACGGGAACACACTGTGCATCCCAACGGTTTTCGTCTCGATGACCGGTGAGGCCCTGGACTACAAGACTCCGCTGCTGCGCAGCCAGCAGGCGATGGGTGTGCACGCCGAGCGCATCCTGACGCTGTTCGGGCACAAGAACCTCGAGAAGGTCGTCTCGTTCTGCGGTCCCGAGCAGGAGTACTTCCTTGTCGATCGGCACTTCTTCCTGGCCAGGCCGGATCTGATCAACGCCGGCCGCACGCTCTTCGGCGCCAAACCGCCGAAGGGTCAGGAGTTCGACGACCACTACTTCGGTGCGGTGCCCGAGCGGGTGCTCGGCTTCATGATGGACACCGAGCGCGAGCTGTTCAAGCTCGGTATCCCGGCCAAGACCCGGCACAACGAGGTGGCGCCTGCGCAGTTCGAGGTCGCCCCGATGTTCGAACGGGCCAATATCGCCGCCGATCATCAGCAACTGCTGATGACCGTGTTCAAGACCATCGCGCGCAAGCACGGCATGGAATGTCTGTTCCACGAGAAGCCGTTCGCCGGTGTCAACGGCTCCGGTAAGCACGTGAACTTCTCGGTCGGCAATTCCGAACTCGGTTCCCTGCTGGTTCCCGGTGACACTCCGCACGAGAACGCGCAGTTCCTGGTGTTCTGCGCCGCCGTCATCCGTGCCGTCCACCAATTCCCGGGGCTGCTGCGGGTTTCGGTGGCCTCGGCCACCAACGACCACCGCCTCGGCGCCAACGAGGCGCCGCCTGCCATCATCTCGATCTTCCTCGGCGCACAGCTGGCCGACGTGTTCGAGCAGATCGCCAAGGGCGCGGCGACCTCGTCGAAGGGCAAGGGCGTCATGCACATCGGTGTCGACACCCTGCCCCAGCTGCCGACCGATCCGGGCGACCGCAACCGCACCAGCCCGTTTGCCTTCACCGGCAACCGGTTCGAGTTCCGTGCGCCTGGTTCCGGGCAGACGGTGGCGGTGCCGATGATCGTGCTGAACACCATCATGGCCGACTCGTTGGACTACATGGCGACGGTGTTGGAGAAGGCCGTCGCAGACGGTACCGAATTCGACACTGCGGTGCAGCAGTTGCTCACCGACATCATCACCGAGCACGGCGCGGTGGTATTCAACGGTGACGGCTACTCGGAGAACTGGCAGACCGAGGCGGCCGAGCGGGGTCTGCCGAATCTCAAGACCACGCTGGATGCCATCCCGGAGCTGATCACCCCCGAGGCCGTCGAGGTGTTCGAGAAGTACGGGGTGTTCAACGAGCGCGAGCTGCACAGCCGCTACGAGGTGCGCTTGGAGCAGTACGCGCTGACCATCGCGGTGGAGGCCAAGCTCGCGCTCGAACTCGGCACCACGGTGATCCTGCCCGCCGCCGTCCGCTACCAGACCGAACTGGCGCAGAACATCGCCACCCTCAAGGCGGCCGGCTTCGATGCCGACACCACGCTGCTGGAAGCGGTTTCGACACCGATTGCCGAGCTGACCGCGGCCGTAGGCGTGCTCAAGGCCGGATTGTCGGACCACTCCGCGGAGTCCGCGCTCGACGAGGCCGCCCATGCGCAGAAGGTGTTGCTGCCGGCGATGGATGCCGTGCGGGCGGCCGCCGATGCGCTCGAAGGTGTGGTGGCCGATGACCTGTGGCCGCTGCCCACCTACCAGGAGATGCTCTACATCCTGTGAAGCATCGCCGGGTGTGGGGGTCAGGCCTGTCCGGGCCTCTGGTGACCGCAGCCCCCGCACCCGGCGATCAGCCGTCCGACGGCGCGATCAGCGGGCGCTGCACCTTTTTCCACTCCGTGTAGCGCTGGTAGGCCTGCTGTGTCGACTCCAACGCCGACACCTGCGACACCGGTACGTCCCACCACGAGTGGCTGTCGGGGGCGTAGACCCGCGGGTCGGTCTCGACGTGGATGACGGTGATCCGGTCGGCGGCCTTGGCGACCTTGACCGCATCGGTGAACTCGGCGGCCGTGGCGACCTTGATGACATCGGCGCCGAGGCTGGCGGCGTTGGCGGCCAGGTCCACTGGCAGTCGATCACCGTCGAGGCGGCCGTCGGTGCCGCGGTACCGATAGGCGGTTCCGAAGCGCTGTGAGCCCAATGACTCCGAAAGCCCGCCGATGGAGGCGAACCCGTGATTCTGCACGAGCACCGGGATCACCTTGACGCCTTCCTGCACCGCAGTCGCGATCTCGGTGGCCATCATCAGATACGAACCGTCGCCGACCATCACGAACACGTCGCGATCCGGCGCTGCCATGCGTACCCCGATACCACCGGCGATCTCATATCCCATACAGGAGAACCCGTATTCGACGTGGTAGCTCTTGCGGTCACGTGATCGCCACAACTTGTGTAGATCACCTGGCATCGAACCGGCGGCGCACACCACCACGTCGCGCGGGTCCGACAGGGAGTTGACCAGTCCGATCACCTGGTTCTGGTTCAACTGCGCGCCGTCCTCGGTGGCGAAGGCAGCCGAGACCGCGGCATCCCACTCTCCGGTCAGCTCGACTATGTGAGAACGGTATTCGTCGGGCACGCGGTAATCGGCCAGCGCGGGGCCGAGCGCCTCGATGGCCTCGCGCGCATCGGCGACGACACTCACCCCGCCCTGCTTCACCGCGTCGAGGGATGCGACGTTGATATTGACGAAACGCACCTGTGGATTGTTGAAGGCGGTGCGCGAGGCGGAGGTGAAATCGCTGTACCGAGTGCCTATTCCGATCACCACGTCGGCATCGGTGGCCAGGGCGTTGGCCGCGGTGCTGCCAGTGGAGCCGACCGCACCGACGCTCTGTGGATGATCGTGGTGCAACGACCCCTTACCGGCTTGGCTCTCGGCGACGGGGATGCCGGTCTGCTCGGCCAGCGCGGCCAGCGCCGCCTCCGCACCGGAATAGTGCACTCCGCCACCGGCGATGATCAACGGCCGGCGCGCCGCGGCGATGAGGGCGGCCGCCCGGGTGACCACCGCGCGTTCGGGCAGCGGACGTGCGATGTGCCAGGTGCGTTCGGCGAAAAGCGATTCCGGCCAGTCATGGGCCTCGGCCTGGACGTCCTGCGGGATGGATACCGTGGCCGCGCCCGTCTCGACGGGGTCGGTGAGCACGCGCATGGCCCCCAGCAGGGCGGCCGGCAGCTGTTCGGGCCGCCAGACCCGGTCGAAGTAGCGGGACAGCGGCTTGAACGCGTCGTTGACCGTGACATCACCGGAGGACGGCAGCTCGAGCTCCTGGAGGACCGGCGAGCTGACCCGGGTGGCGAACGTGTCGGCGGGCAACAGCAGGACCGGCAGCCGGTTGATGGTGGCCAACGCGGCGCCGGTGAGCATATTGGTGGATCCGGGTCCGACGCTGGCGGTCACCGCCCAGGTCTGCAGCCGGTCCTTCTGCCGCGCATAGGCGACGGCGCTGTGCACCATCGCCTGTTCGTTGCGGCCCAGCACGTAGGGCATGCGTGGTGCGTGGCCGGCCGCGTGCGCCTCGATCTCGTCCTGCAGCAATGCCTGTCCGAGACCGGCGACGTTGCCGTGGCCGAAGATGCCGAAGCAGCCGGCGAAGAACGGCGTGCGTTCACCGTCGCGCTCGACGTACTGCGCGGCCAGAAAAGCGATGGTGGCCTGTGCGACGGTGAGACGGACGGTGGCTTCGGTATCGGCGAGTTTGTCGGCTGTTTTCGGGGCGGTGGACACCACGGTCAGACTCCTCGGTTCGTGCGCATCGGCAGGCGCGGGTCGATCTCTTGGTGATCCCAGCTGGCGCGCAGCCAGGTGTGGTCCGGGTTGTCACAGATCCGCCAGGCCCGCTCGGGTCCGGATCCGGCCATGACGTTCAGGTAGTACATGTGGTGCCCGGGTGCGGCGATCGACGGGCCGTGATAACCGTGCGGCACCAGGACCACATCGCCGGAGCGGACCTCCTCGAGTACCTCGATGGGCCGCGCAGGTGTGCCGAACACGCGGTGATAGCCGAATCCCGGTGTACCGGCCGGGCTGTCGTCGATCTCGAAGTAGTAGATCTCTTCGAGCTGGGACTCGACGTCGCTGTCCTCATCGTGTTTGTGGGCCGGGTAGCTCGACCAGTTACCACCGGGGGTGATGACCTCGCACGCGATCAGTGAATCCGCCTCGAAGGTGTCCGCGGTGCCGAAATTGTGTACCTGCCGGCTGCAGTTGCCCGCCCCGCGTAACTCGACCGGCACATCGGCGGCGGCCCGCCGCCGGTTGGGCAGGGCCCGGGTGGCTCGGGCGGCGCAGACGGCGATGCGCCCGTGTCCGGTCACCACATAGGACTGCCCGACACCCAGATAGACCATATCGGCCGGACCGTCGAAAACGGATGTGCGCGTGTCGAGTACGAACACGTCGTCTCCGCATTCGACGGAGCCGCCACCGGCCAGCGGCAGGATCATCACCTCGGTGTCGCCGGTCTGCAGCGCGACGGTACCGTCGGCGCCCAGATCCAGAACGTGCAGCCCACATTCGGACCAGCCTGCCGACTCCGGAGTGACGGCCACCGAATACGGGGCGTCGGCCGACCCCGCCGGGATGTACCAGGAGCTGTTCATCACCGCACCAACCCGACGGCACCCGAGACCGCGGCGGCCACATCGTCATCGGGTGGGTAGAGCAAGGTGCGCCCGACGATCAAACCGCGTACCGCGGGCAGGGCCAACGCCGCGGCCCAGGTCGCGAAGGCCTCGTCCGGATCGGTCGGGTCACCGCCGAGCAGCAGGGTGGGCATCGTCGTCGATTCCATCACCCGGTCCATCTCGGGCACAACGGGCAGCTTGAGCCAGGTGTAGGCCGATGTCGAACCCAGGCCCTGGGCGATGTGCACGCTCTTGATCACCGCGTCGGGGGAGAGGTCGTTGCGAACCTTGCCGTCAACCCGGGTGGACAGGAACGGTTCGAGCATGGCGATCAACCCGTGGGCGGCCAGCTGGTCGACGGCCTGCGCGCAGCCGGCCAGCGTCGAGACGGTGCCGGGATCGTCGAGGTCGATGCGGCACAACATCTTCCCGCCGTTCATGCGGGCATCGGCGGTCGAGGCTGCGGTCGCGCCCGTCATCCTGTCGTCCAGTTCGAAGACCGATCCGGCCAGTCCGCCGCGGTTCAGCGACGAGAACACGACCTTGTCCTCCAGGGCGCCGAGCATCACCAGGTCGTCGAGGATGTCCGCGGTCGCCAACACACCGTCGACGCCGGGGTCTGCCAGTGCCGTCCGTAACCGGTCGAGGAGATCGATGCGGCTGTTCATGGCGGTCGCCCGAGTGCCGACCGACAGTGCGCCGCGTGCCGGATGGTCGGCCGCGACGATCATCAGCCTGCCGTCACCACGCACCGTGGGCCGGGCGGTGCGGGCGTGCCAGGCCTTCGTCACCGACGCGGGGTCGACGGCGCGCAACTCGGTGACATCGGCGTAGTCACGGCACAGGGCATCAGACATTGACGGCCTCCACGGCGCTCTGCTCGGCGAGTTCGGCCACCTCGGCGGCGGTGGGCATGGCCGTCGAGCATTCCAGCCGGGACGCCACGATGGCACCCGCGGCGTTGGCGTAGCGCAGGGTCTTCTCCAGCGGCCAGTTCCGCAGCAGACCGTGAATGAGGCTGCCCCCGAAAGCGTCTCCGGCCCCCAGGCCGTTGACGACGTCGACATCGTTGGGTGCGACGGTCACCGAGCTGTGCCTGGTCTTGCCGAGTACGCCGCGCGGTCCCTGTTTGACGATGGCCAACTCCACTCCGAGGTCGAGCAACGCGTCGGCGGCGCGATGGGGGACGGTCTCACCGACCGCGATCTCACACTCCTCGCGGTTGCCGACGGCGACGGTGACGTGGCCCAGCGCACGCACCGCCTGCTCACCGGCTGCGGCGGGATCGGACCAGAACATCGGCCGGTAGTCGAGGTCGAGCACCGTCAACGGCCTGCGCTCGCGCGCGGTCCAGGCCGCGAAATGCGCGCTGCGGCTGGGCTCTTCGGACAGGCCGGTCAGCGTGGCCCAGAATAACCGGGTGGTGCGCACGGCGTCGGTGTCGATCTCACCGGGCTCGATCTGCAGATCGGGCGCCGAGGGCTTGCGGTAGAAGTAGAGCGGGAAATCGTCGGGCGGGAAGATCTCGCAGAAGGTGACCGGGGTGGGGTAGCGGCCGTGGATGCCCACATAGCGGTTGTCGACCCCGAGGCGGGCCAGTTCATTGCGGACGAACCGTCCGAACGGATCGTCGCCGGTTCCCGAGATCAGGGCGGTGCGGTTGCCCAGTCGCGCGGCGGCCACCGCGACATTGGCCGCGCTGCCGCCGAGGAACTTCCCGAAGGTGTCGACCTCGTCGAGTCCCACGCCGGTCTGCAGCGGGTAGATGTCGACACCGCTGCGGCCGATGGCGATGGCATCGAACGGCTCGGTTGATGGCTGCGGAGGTGACGACACGTGATCTCCCGAAGTGGGTGCAGGGCTCTGTCGCAAGCACTGTGCCCCCGATCACCTATCGCTGTCAACAGTTTGTCCTGACATTCGAACTTTCGGTCATAGTGCGCAGGTTCGGTTAGTCTTGCTGATCATCGCCGACGAAATCGGAGTGGACGTGCCCCTAGTGGTCGAACTCGACAGGTCCAGCCCTGTGCCCCTCTACTACCAGCTCGCGCAGGCGATCGAGGCGGCGATCCGCAGTGGCGAACTCGCCCCGGGTGACAGATTCGAGAACGAGCTGTCCTTGGCGGGCCGATTGGCGCTGTCGCGGCCGACGACCCGTCGCGCCATCCAGGAGCTCGTGGACAAGGGGCTGCTGGTCCGCAAGCGCGGCGTCGGCACGCAGGTGGTGCAGAACCCGGTGCACCGGCGCGTCGAATTGACCAGCCTCTTCGACGATCTCGCGAAATCTGGGCAGGATCCGACAACGCAGCTGTTGGAGTACCGCCGGGGCGTCGCCGATGACGAGATCGCCGCCGAGCTCAACTTGTTGACCGATCACGAGATCGTCACCGTGCAGCGCCTGCGTTATGCCAACGGGGAGCCGCTGGCCATCATGACCAACCACCTACCCGCCGAGATCGCGCCGGACGCCGGGGAACTCGAGGCGAGCGGGTTGTATCAGGCGTTGCGTGGCAGGGGGGTGCACATTCGGCTGGCGCGCCAGCGGATCGGCGCCAGGCCGGCCCAGCGCGCCGAGGCTCGGTTGCTCGAGGAGAAGGTCGGGGCCCCGCTGCTGACCATGAGCCGGACGGCCTTCGACGATTCGGGGCGCGCGGTCGAGTTCGGAAGTCACTGCTACCGGGCGTCGCGGTACTACTTCGAGACAACCCTCGTCGACCGGTGAGCTGAACGCCCGGCGCCGCCGGATCGCATATGACGTGCAGTCCTAATGTCAGGACAAAGTGTTGACTTTCCGGTGTGAGCCGTATTACATCAACGGTGGCGCGTCGCCGGGATACCGCGACCGCCGGGACGCCGAAGTTCACGAGCCCCGGATGCGGGACGAAGGAGAAGCCAGGGATGACCGCTCGCGCGAACAGTCGAGGAATCCGGTCGTTGCGCCGATGGGCGGCACTGACCGGGGCGGGTGTGCTGGCGCTGGGAATGGCGGCCTGCTCGTCGACCGGCGGCAACCCGGACACCGCGGGCGGGAATGGCTCAAGCGGCGGCACGGTCGACACCCCGCGGGTCACGATCGCGATGATCACCCACGAGGCCCCCGGTGACTCCTTCTGGGATCTCATCCGCAAGGGCGCCGAGACGGCGGCCAAGAAGGACAACGTCGAGCTGCGCTACTCCAGCGATCCGGAAGCGCCCAACCAGGCCAACCTGGTCCAGAGCGCCGTCGATGCCAATGTCGACGGTATCGCGGTCACGCTGGCCAAACCCGATGCCATGCGGGCCGCCGTGCAGGCCGCCGAAGCCAAGGGAATCCCCGTCGTGGCGTTCAACGCCGGCATGGACACCTGGCAGGACATGGGTGTGCAGGAGTTCTTCGGTCAGGACGGTTACATCGCCGGCCAGGGCGCGGGCGAGCGCGTCGCCAAAGATGGTGCGAAGAAGGCCATCTGCATCATCCACGAGCAGGGCAACGTCGACCTTGAGGCCCGCTGTGCGGGGATGAAGAACACCTTCGGGGCCACCGAGATCCTCAATGTCAACGGCAAGGACATGCCCTCGGTCGAATCGACCATCACTGCCAAGCTCCAGCAGGACCCCGCCATCGACATGATCGTCGCGCTCGGCGCGCCGTTCGCGCTGACCGCCGTCACCTCGGCCAAGAACGCCAACAGCGCGGCAAAGATCGGCACCTTCGACACCAACGCGGCGCTGGTCGACGCCATCAAGGGCGGCGATATCCAGTGGGCGGTCGACCAACAGCCCTATCTGCAGGGCTATCTGGCCGTCGACTCGCTGTGGCTCTACCTGAACAACAAGAACGTCATCGGCGGCGGGAAGCCGACGCTGACCGGCCCCGCCTTCATCGATAACACCAACATCGACGCCGTGGCCGAACTGGCCAAGGCCGGAACTCGCTAGCAGTGTCGGAAAGAGCAGAGATGTCCACCCAGACCGAGGTGACCCTCGAAAACCACACGGTCGTCCGCGACGAACGCGTCAAGGAACGAAATCGTCTACAGCGCATACTGATCCGTCCGGAAATGGGCGCCGGTATCGGAGCCATCGGCATCTTCATCGCGTTCCTGGTGGTGGCGGCGCCGTTCCGGGAGGCTTCCTCGCTGGCCACGGTGCTCTACGCCAGCAGCACCATCGGCATCATGGCCTGCGGTGTCGCGCTGCTGATGATCGGTGGCGAGTTCGACCTCTCGGCCGGAGTCGCGGTGACGTTCAGTTCACTGGCGGCATCGATGCTCGCCTACAACCTGCACCTGAACCTGTGGGTCGGGGCCGCGTTGGCGCTGGTGCTGTCGTTGGCGGTGGGCTTCTTCAACGGCTTCCTGGTGATGAAGACCAAGATCCCCAGCTTCCTGATCACGCTGAGCACGTTCTTCATGCTGGCCGGCATCAACTTGGCCGTCACGAAACTGGTTGCCGGGCAGGTGGCCACCCAGAGCGTCAGCGATATGGCCGGCTGGGACTCCGCGCAGAAGGTCTTCTCCTCCAGCTTCACCGTGTTCGGTGTCGGCATCCGGGTGACCGTGCTGTGGTGGCTGGTGTTCACCGCGGTCGCGACCTGGGTGTTGTTCAAGACCAGGATCGGCAACTGGATCTTCGCCGTCGGCGGCGACGCCGAAAGCGCCCGTGCCATCGGCATCCCGGTGACCAAGGTCAAGATCGGCCTGTTCATGTTCGTCGGATTCTGCGCCTGGTTCGTCGGCATGCATCTGCTGTTCGCGTTCAACACCGTGCAGTCCGGGCAGGGCATCGGTAACGAGTTCTTCTACATCATCGCCGCGGTCATCGGTGGCTGTCTGCTCACCGGTGGGTACGGCACCGCGGTCGGCGCCGCCATCGGTGCGTTCATCTTCGGCATGACCAATCAGGGGATCGTCTATGCGGGCTGGGATCCGGACTGGTTCAAGTTCTTCCTCGGCGGAATGCTGCTGTTCGCGGTGATCGCCAACAATGCCTTCCGTAACTACGCAGCGAAGAAGTGATCTGATGACCGCAACAGTCGAAACCCCCAGCAGCGCAGCCTCCGGCGGTAAGAAGGTGCCGCTGGTCGAGCTGCGCAATGTCGGCAAGTCCTATGGCAACATCACCGCGCTGGCGGACATCAGCCTGCGGGTGCATGCCGGTGAGGTCACCGGCATCCTCGGCGACAACGGTGCAGGCAAGTCCACGCTGATCAAGATCATCGCGGGTCTGCACCAGCAGACCGAGGGCGAACTGCTGGTCGACGGTGAGGCCACCACGTTCTCCTCGCCGGCCGACGCCCTGGGCAAGGGCATCGCGACCGTCTACCAGAACCTCGCTGTCGTCCCACTGATGCCGGTGTGGCGCAACTTCTTCCTTGGCCAGGAGGTCCGCAAGAAGTCGTTCCCGTGGTCACTGGACGCCAACGCCATGCGGGCGACCACGCTGGCGGAGCTGTCGAAGATGGGCATCGAACTGCCCGACGTCGACGCGCCGATCGGGTCGCTGTCCGGTGGGCAGCGCCAGTGCGTCGCCATCGCGCGGGCGGTCTTCTTCGGTGCGCGGGTGCTGATTCTCGACGAACCGACCGCGGCACTGGGTGTGAAACAGTCCGGTGTGGTGCTCAAATACATCACCGCGGCCAAGGAGGCCGGGTTCGGTGTGGTGTTCATCACGCACAACCCGCACCATGCCCACATGGTGGGCGACCATTTCGTACTGCTCAACCGCGGCCGGCAGAAGCTGGACTGCACCTATGACGACATCACGCTGGAGCATCTGACCCAACAGATGGCCGGCGGTGACGAGCTCGAGGCGCTCAGCCACGAGCTCGGCCGCTGACGCACCCCGCGCCTGCCGGCCGTCTCGTGTAGGCCGGTGGGTGCGCGGGTATAACGACGGCCATGACCACGACGACACTGAAGACAGAAGACGCAGGCAAGCAGTCCGTCAGCCGTAGCGTGCAGGTCACCGCACCGGTGGCCGCGTTGTTCGAGCAGATCGCCGACCCGCATCGGCACCACGAGATCGACGGATCGGGAACGGTGCGCGATGTCGAGGTCAAGGGTCCGCACCGGGTGTCCGAGGGCGACAAGTTCACGGTCGGCATGACCCAATACGGGCTGCCCTACAAGATCACGTCCACGGTCACCAAGGCCCGGGAGAACGAGATCATCGAGTGGCAGCACCCGCTCGGGCACAAGTGGCGTTGGGAGTTCGCCGAGGTGAGTCCCGGCATCACCAAGGTCACCGAGACATTCGACTATTCCTCGGCCAAGGTGCCGTTCGTCATCGAGCTGCTGGGCATGCAGAAGCAGAATGCCCAGGGCATCGAAAAGACGTTGACCGGGCTTGCCGACAGGTATCTGACGCACTGACCGCTCGAACGCCATCGCGACCCGACACTGGTCGGGTCGCGATGTCGTCTGCGGTGTTCGGTATCAGGCGATGATGCCGTTCAGGTAGGCGACACTGGCACGCACATCGGCGACCGGGCCGTCACCGACGGGCGCGCCGTCGAGAATGGTGTCCTGCTCCATCACGAACCAGCCGTCGAACCCGTTGTCGCGCAACACACCGACGATGGCTTCGATATCCACATCGCCGGTGCCCAGCGGGGTGTACATACCCGCCTTGACGGCCGCGGTGTAGCTGAGTTCACCGGATTGCACCTTGGCGGCCAGCGCCGCGTCGACGTCTTTGAGATGAGCGTGTGCGATGCGCTGCGGGACGGCCTTGGCCAGTTCCAGCGGGTCGGTGCCGCCGATGAGCAGGTGCCCGGTGTCCAGGCACAGCGGGATGGACGAACCACTCAGCACCCGGTCGACTTCGGCGCGGGTTTCCACGATGGTGCCGACATGCGGGTGCAGCACGGCCAACAGTCCCCGGTCGGTGACGATGCCGGCCAGTCGATCCAGGTTGGCCAGCAACGTGTTCCACTGCGCTTCGTCGAGTACGGGCCGCGAGTCGTAGCCATCGGCACCGGTGGCGGCGGCCAGCACCACCACGCCGGCGCCGGCGGCGATCAGCGAGTCCAGCGGCCCGGCAAGGTCTTCGGCCGGATCGTGGTCGGCGTGGTGCAGGATCACCGGGACGAATCCGCCCACGCAGCTGAGCTGGTGCTCGGCCAGGACGGACGTCAGTTCTCCGGCGTCGGCGGGCAGGAACCCCTCCGGGCCCAGTTCGGTGGCCGTCAGACCGACCCCGCGCATCTCGGCCAGCACCTGTGCGGGGGCCAACTGGTGGCCCCATCCCGGCACCTCGCAAACGCCCCAGGAAATGGGTGCTCCGGCAAGTTTGAGGCTCATGCGTTGCTCACCTTCCCTTTGACCGACTCAAGTGCCACCGGGAGGCCACGGCGCAGGGACTCCGTGGCGGCCTCGGCCAGCCAGGCCACCTCGACGGCGTCGGCAACGGTCGCGCCGCGCACCGGGCCGCCCTTGGCGACCTCGACGAAAGCGGCCAGCTCGGTGCGGAACGCCTCAGTGAAGCGGTCCATGAAGAAGTTGTGCGCGGGGCCGGTGGGGAACTCGTTGGCCGGGTCGACATTGCGCAGTGGTGCGCCCTGGTCCCAGCCGGCAGCCACCGAATCGTCGAAGCCGTGGATCTCGAGGCGGCAGTCGTAACCGCGCGCGTTGTACCGGGCGTTGGAGATCACTCCCAGTGCGCCACCGTCGAATCGGACCACCACCGCGGCGGTATCGACATCGCCGTACTCGGCGAAGAGCGGGTCACCCTGCACCGACCCGGTGGCGTAGACCTCGACGGCCTGCTGGCCGGTGATCCAGCGGACGACGTCGAAATCGTGGACGGCGCAGTCCCGGAAGATGCCCCCCGAGCCCTTGATGTAGTCCAGTGGCGGGGGAGCGGGATCCATCGTGGTGCTGCGCACGGTGTGCAGGATGCCGAGGCTGCCGCTGTCCACGGCGGCCTTGGCGGCGGCGAACGCGGCGTCGAAGCGGCGCTGATAGCCGACCTGCACCGGTACCCCGGTGCGCATGATGGTCTCGGCGACCCGCGCGCTCTCGGCGGCGGTCGAGGCGATCGGCTTCTCACAGAACGTCGGGATCCCGCGTTCGACCGCGGCGAGCGTGAGCTCCGCGTGCGCCGGGGTGGCCGCGGCGACCACCACACCGTCGACACCGGATGCCAGCAGTTCTTCGACGGATCCGGCGGCCGTGGCGCCATGCTTGGCGGCCACCGCCGCCGTCACGTCGGCGCGTTCGTCGGTGATCACCAGCCCGTCGATCCCGTCCAGTCCGGCAAGGGTTTCGGTGTGGAATGCGCCGATGCGGCCCAGTCCGATCACACCGATGGTGGTCATGGGATTCTCCGTTCGTCCGGTGCGCCGAGGGTGCACACCACGGCTAGTCTTGCTGTGACACCGACCGCAATCAACAGCAGAAAACCATCAAAAAACCATCACCGGTATCGGCGAACAGACGCAGAACTGCCGGAATCGGCGCAGAAAGCGCAGTTCTACGTCTGCTCGCGGAAGAGCTCGCGGAAGAGGTAGGGGATGCACCGATACAAGGTTCGCGAGATCGCCCAGCAGTGCGGTCTCAGCGAAGCGACGGTCGACCGCGTCCTCAACGACCGCCCTGGGGTCCGGGAGAACACCCGGGCCGAGGTGCTGCAGGCCATCGCCGACCTGGACAAGCAGCGTGCCCAATTGCGGCTCAACGGGCGGCGTTACCTGATCGACGTCGTGATGCAGACGCCGCAGCGGTTCTCCGATGCGTTCCGGGCGGCCGTGGAGGCCGAACTCCCGGCGTTCGCACCCGCCGCCGTGCGGGCCCGCTTCCACCTGTGGGAATCCGGTTCGGCGGCCCGCACGGTCGAGGTGCTCGGCCGTATCAAGGGAAGTCACGGCGTCATCCTCAAGGCGCAGGACGAGCCGGAGGTCGCCGAACAGGTCGATCGGCTGGTGGGCGCCGGGGTGCCGGTGGTCACCTACACCTCCGATGTGGCCAACAGCGATCGCACCGCCTACGTCGGTATCGACAATCACGGTGCCGGGCTGACGGCGGCCTACCTCGTCGACCAATGGCTGGGTGACGCACCGGCCGATGTGCTGATCACCCTGAGCCGCACGGTATTCCGTGGTGAAGGTGAACGAGAGGTGGGGTTCCGGGCAGGTTTGCGCGGATCCCGTCGCGAGATCGTCGAG
The DNA here is from genome assembly GCF_006715585.1 of Arthrobacter sp. SLBN-53. Classification (NCBI taxonomy): domain Bacteria; kingdom Bacillati; phylum Actinomycetota; class Actinomycetes; order Micrococcales; family Micrococcaceae; genus Arthrobacter; species Arthrobacter sp. SLBN-53. The sequence goes on along the minus strand of NZ_VFNN01000001.1, from coordinate 1,136,827 downwards.
ATCAGCGAGGGAGACGGGATCGACGCCAGCACCGAGGCGTTGGTGCTCGACGCGCTGCGTCGCCATCCCGGTATCGAGGCCGTCTACTCGCCGGGGGGCGGTAACGCCGCGACGGTGGCTGCGTTCGAGAAACTCGGACGCGCGTGCCGGGTCTTCGTCGCACACGATCTCGATGCCGACAACCGCAGACTGCTGCGCCAGGGCAAGTTGTCCGTGGTGCTGCACAACGATCTACGTGCCGACGCCCGCCTTGCCATGCGGGTGATCCTGGCTCGGCAACGCGCGCTGCCCGAGGAGTCCGTGCGTCCGGCGCCGATCCAGGTCGTCACGCCCCACAACGTGCCTGGATAGGACGTTCCGGGGCCGGATCTGCCGGAACGGGGCCGCGCTGCGGAATCGCTGAAAGCGCCCGATGCGGACTACCATTTCACCGCTCGGCCACGTCACCCGTGTGTCGACCACACGACATACCGCAGGCGGGGGATTCGGATTGATGGCGCCACAGCTGGTCCCGGGCGTGACGGTGCTGGGCAACCTCGCCATCGACGTCATCAACGGTGCTGCCCCGAGTCCCGGTGGCTGCGCATCATTTGCCGGGGTGGCACTGCAATCGGCACCGGGCAGCACGCACATCGCGGCCATGGGCGAACGACGTCATCACGAACTGTTCGGACCGGTGCTCGACCGGTTCGGCACGTTGGTTCGGCTGCTTCCCGCCGATCGCACCAGCGCATTCAGTCTCGACTATGACGACACCGACCATCGGCACATGAGCGTCTCGGCGATCGGGCCGGTGTGGCGTCCCGGCGATATCGATGCCGACGACCCGCGCACCACCTGGATCCACCTGGCACCGCTGCTGCGCACCGATTTCCCGGCCGACACCCTCGCCCATCTGGCGGCGCGCGGCCACCGCATCGCCTACGACGGCCAGGGTCTGGTGCGCGCCGATCGGGTCGGGCCGCTGGTGCTTGACCGTGATTTCTCCCCGGAGCTGCTGCGCCACCTCAGCGTGCTCAAGTTGGCCGAGGACGAGGCCGTGATCGTCGCCGATGGTGCGTTCGACCTGGCGGCGGCGGCCCGGCTCGGGGTGCCGGAGATCCTGGTCACCTATGGGTCCGAGGGCTGTGACATCTACCGGGACGGCTCGGTGGTTCGGGTTCCTGCCGCATGGCGCGTGATGGACGTGCAGACCACCGGTGCCGGCGACATGTTCACCGCGAGCTACGTGGCGCATCGCGCGGCGGGGGCCAACCCGGTTCGGGCGGTGGAGATCGCCAGCGAACTGGTCGCGCGCGAACTGCAGAAACGCGCACAGATGCCCTCGACCAAGGCCTGACCTGCGCAGACTTGACAGGTGTCAACTCTGTCGGGCCCGCGCGCCGCCCTGGGCTACTGATCGGTAACCAGATCCTTAGGAAACGACGCGCTCATTGAGTGACCAAAACCACATGATGTGTGGACCGCCACACGCTGCGCGTCGCTGACCAGGGAGTTTTCCGCGTCGCCACCTGCGTGTCGTCATGCGGCGTGGCAATGGACACCCTAAGAGAAGTGCCATACTGGTTACTCGCAGTGACACCAAAAGGTTTTGACGTAACGCCCGCCTGGCCACGCGCCACCGGCCGGGGTGTGAAAGGCAGGAAGTCGTGGGTCAGAACGGCAGCACCGGCGCTCCGCGGCAGAAGCTGGAAAAAGTGGTCATCCGCTTCGCCGGCGACTCCGGTGACGGAATGCAGCTTACCGGCGATCGCTTCACTTCGGAGGCCGCCCTTTTCGGCAACGACCTCGCGACCCAGCCGAACTATCCCGCCGAGATCCGGGCACCACAGGGCACCCTGCCGGGTGTGTCGTCATTCCAGATCCAGATTGCCGACTACGACATCCTGACCGCAGGCGACCGTCCCGACGTCCTCGTCGCGATGAACCCGGCGGCGCTGAAGGCCAACGTCGGCGACCTGCCGCGCGGCGGCCTGATCATCGCCAACTCCGACGAGTTCACCAAGCGCAACCTGGCCAAGGTCGGCTATGACGCCAACCCCTTGGAGAACGAGGAACTGTCCGACTACGTCGTGCAGTCGGTGGCCATGACCACCCTGACCCTCGGCGCCGTCGAGGCGATCGGCGCCACCAAGAAGGACGGCCAGCGCGCCAAGAACATGTTCGCGCTCGGGCTGCTCTCGTGGATGTACGGCCGCGAGTTGGAGGCCAGTGAGGCGTTCATCCGGGAGAAGTTCGCCCGCAAGCCCGAGATCGCCGAGGCCAATGTGCTGGCGCTCAAGGCGGGCTGGAACTACGGCGAGACCACCGAGGCGTTCGCCACCACCTACGAGGTCGCTCCGGCCAAGCTGAAGTCCGGCGAGTACCGCCAGATCTCGGGTAACACCGCTCTGGCCTACGGGGTGGTCGCCGCGGGGCATCTGTCGGGCATCCAGGTCGTGCTCGGCACGTATCCGATCACCCCGGCCAGCGACATCCTGCACGAGCTGTCGAAGTACAAGCATTTCAACGTGCTGACCTTCCAGGCCGAGGATGAGATCGCCGGTATCGGTGCCGCCATCGGCGCCTCCTATGGCGGTGCGCTCGGCGTCACCAGCACCTCGGGTCCGGGTGTATCGCTGAAGTCCGAGGCCATCGGCCTGGCCGTGATGACCGAGTTGCCGTTGCTCGTCATCGATGTCCAGCGCGGTGGTCCGTCCACCGGCCTGCCCACCAAGACCGAGCAGGCCGATTTGTTGCAGGCGCTCTACGGCCGCAACGGCGAATCGCCGGTCGCGGTGCTGGCGCCATGCTCGCCGTCGGATTGCTTCGATATCGCGGTGGAAGCGGTGCGGATCGCGATCGGTTACCACACCCCGGTGATCATCCTGTCCGACGGCGCGATCGCCAACGGGTCCGAACCGTGGCGTATCCCGGACATCAGCACCTATCCGGCCATCGAGCACAAGTTCGCCAAGTCCGGCGAGCCGTTCGAGCCCTACGCCCGCGATCCCGAGACGCTGGCCCGCCAGTTCGCCGTGCCGGGCACCCCGGGCCTGGAGCACCGCATCGGCGGTCTCGAGGCGGCCAACGGTTCGGGCAACATCTCCTATGAGCCTAAGAACCACGATCTGATGGTGCGGTTGCGCCAGCTCAAGATCGACGGCATCACGGTGCCCGATCTGGTGGTCGACGATCCGACCGATGATGCCGAGCTGCTGATGCTGGGGTGGGGGAGCTCGTATGGCCCCATCGGCGAGGCGTGCCGCCGGGCGCGACGCAAGGGCATCAAGGTTGCACATGCCCAGTTGCGTCACCTCAACCCGTTCCCGGCCAACCTCGAAGAGGTGCTGCGCAAGTACCCCAAGGTGGTCGTGCCGGAGATGAACCTCGGCCAGCTCGCCCTGCTGTTGCGCGGCAAGTTCCTGGTTGATATCCAGTCGGTGACCAAGGTCGAGGGCATGGCCTTCCTGGCCGACGAGGTCGAGGGCATCATCGATTCGGCGCTGGACGGTACGTTGCGCGAGAAGGAAACTGACAAGGCGAAGTTCGCACGGCTGGCCGCGGCCACCGTGGAATCTGTGGGAGCGAACGTATGACCGACCTTATCGGCTCTGACCTGGGCCTGACCGAAGCCCTCAGCAAGACGGCGCTGGTGCCGACCACGGACCAGCCGCAGAAGGGCAAGGACTTCACCAGTGACCAGGAGGTCCGCTGGTGCCCCGGCTGCGGTGACTACGTCATCCTCAACACCATCCGTAACTTCCTGCCGGAGTTGGGCCTGCGGCGCGAGAACATCGCGTTCGTCAGCGGTATCGGCTGCTCCAGCCGGTTCCCGTACTACCTGGAGACCTACGGGTTCCACTCGATCCACGGCCGCGCCCCGACCATCGCCACCGGCCTGGCGCTGGCTCGCGAGGACCTCTCGGTGTGGGTCGTCACCGGTGACGGCGACTCGCTGTCCATCGGTGGCAACCACCTGATCCATGCGCTGCGCCGCAACATCAACATCACGATCCTGTTGTTCAACAACCGGATCTACGGTCTGACCAAGGGCCAGTACTCGCCGACCTCCGAGGTCGGCAAGGTCACCAAGTCGACCCCGATGGGCTCGCTGGACTACCCGTTCAACCCGGTGTCGCTGGCGCTGGGTGCGGAGGCCACCTTCGTCGGCCGGGCGCTGGACTCCGACCGCAAGGGTCTGACCGAGGTGTTGCGCGGCGCCGCACAGCACCGGGGTGCCGCCCTGGTCGAGATCATGCAGGACTGCCCGATCTTCAACGACGGCTCCTTCGACGCCCTTCGCAAGGAGGGTGCCGAGGACCGGCTGATCAACATCACCCACGGTGAGCCGATCACGTTCGGTGCCGACGGTGAGTACGCCGTGGTGAAGTCCGGTTTCGGCCTGGAAATCGCCAAGACCGCCGATGTGCCTGCCGATCAGATCGTGGTGCACGACGCCACCATCGACGATCCGGCCTACGCCTTCGCGCTGTCGCGCCTGAGCGAGCAGAACCTGGATCACATGGTCATGGGCATCTTCCGGCAGGTGAACAAGCCCACCTATGACGACGCTGCTCGTCAGCAGGTGGCGGCCGCGCGGGAAGCCAAGGTGCACGACACGGCCGCGCTGCAATCGCTGCTTCGCGGTAAAGACACCTGGTCGGTGGACTAACCTGCTGGTGTGACCCCGCGCACAGCACCGGCCGCCGTTGTGCTGGCCGGTGGCGCGTCGCGGCGGATGGGCCGCGACAAGGCAACCCTGGTGTTCGAGGGGCGCACGCTCGTCGAGCGCGTGGTCGACACGGTCGCCGCCCGCTGCGATCCGGTCTTCGTCGTGGCGGCACCGGGTCAGGCGTTGCCGACAGTGCCCGCCCAGATCCTGCGTGACGAGGTGCGCGGCCTGGGGCCGCTGCTCGCGACGGCCAGGGGTTTACGTGCGGCCGCCGATGCCGGCGCCGAATGGGCCTTCCTCTGCGCGGTGGACATGCCGCACCTGACCGCCTCGTTTGTCGACGAGTTGCTGGAGCCCGCAGCGACGACCCAGGCCGCGGTGGTGTTGGTCTGGGACGGTCGTGACCACTACCTCGCCGGGCTTTATCGCACCTCGTTGGCAGGCGTCGCCGAGGATCTGGTGGCCAGGGGAGAGCGCAGCATGAGGGCTCTTGTCGAGGCCGTCGACACCCAGCGCATCGTCACCGAACCCCAACGCGCACTCACCAACGTCAATACCCCGGACGACCTGCCGGTCTGAGCCGCGTCACCGGATCCAGCAAATTCGCAATTAAAGCGACTTTGCGGCCGAATTTGTTTACAAGGCTCATTGCGGGAGTCATCAGCGCCAATAGCATTCAACGGGAAGTGTGATAATTCGAGCGTGGCTTTTATCCGCATGCCCGTGCATCACCACCGTGGGAATGCGAGATCTGTTGCAGCGCAAATGTTTACGCAGATCATCGCGCGTGTGCGAACTGGCTTTCGGTAGACGGAATTTCGCGGTTGCTCGCTATCGGCCCGGTTGCCTGCGTGCGGGAATGTGGTCGAATGCCGCCCCCGCGTCGCCACGTGGATGCGGCCCCTTCTCAATCTGATCGATGTTCTGTGAAACACGTTGTGGCAAAACGGTATTCGATTTATTCAGTACCAATGAGGCTGTGCCTGGCCGTGGTTGGCGGATCTTACGAGTTGTGGGTAAACCATTGTATGGCAAAGGTTTACGCGGCATTCCCGGTATCCGTATGTGGGGTGATGTGTAGCGAACTGCCCGTGGATCGGACCCCGTGACAGGTGTCTGAACGCCCGATTTCGGGTAATCAATCCGGCGAACGGGGCAACGACGAGTTCGCGCCACGCCGATACGTGTGGTCGAGGCCACAAAAACCGTGTGATCTGTCCCACCGGTGTGCCCTCGACCTGCGGTTTAGCCTTCCGGTGTTAATTCCCGGCTGACCTGCGTACATATCGGTTTTTCGCCGTCGTGATCATCCCGTGATCTGAACGCGACACGTTCGACACCGAAGTGACTTCGCCTTCGGTCTTTTGTACGTTCATTTTCAACTCCGCTGGGAGCAAACAATTTCATATCCAAGCATCTGCGTGTGAGTGGGTCGATGCGAGTCGCTGAGCGCTCGTTGGTCGCCGGAGGAGTCCTCCGGCAAGACACCGATTTGTCTCCCACTGTCGTGCCCGACCGAGACGGCACGCCCCAAATTCGCCGCCTGACTTTTCAGGCATGCCGCGTTCGCATTCGTTGCGAGCGTGTTCTTTGGCGCGCGCTTCGTGAGAGGATCGACGTTGAAGAATATCCGCAAGACGTTCGGGATGGCCGCCATTGCCGGGGCGCTCAGCGCAGCCCCCTTGATGTTGGCGACCGGAACCGCACATGCGGACTCCGTGAACTGGGATGCCGTCGCGGCCTGCGAGTCGGGCGGCAACTGGGCTATCAACACGGGTAACGGCTACTACGGTGGCCTGCAGTTCACCATGAGCACTTGGCAGTCCAACGGCGGAGCGGGTGCGCCGCACTCCGCGAGCCGCGAGGAGCAGATCCGCGTCGCGGAGAACGTCCTGCGCAGCCAGGGCATCGGTGCATGGCCGTCCTGCGGTCGTCGTGGCTGAATTACCTAGCCGATTTTTCACAATGGCGCCGGGCTTTCCGCCCGGCGCCATTGTTTTCTCACAAATACCTGGTGTCACATAAGGAACTGTTAAAACTTCCGCCCCCTGTGTAACGGGTGATATCGGTCACTCGACAAACGAGACAACCGCGGCGCGCAAACGCTCGTATGTGAATCGCGGTCCGTGTCACCGGTCGGGGAAGGACCGCACAATGATCAGCTTCAGCAGCACCGTCAAGAGCATCGCCCGCAGGGCACTGTGGGTGCTCGCCGCAGCCGCCGGCCTGTCGCTGGCGCCGATGGTTCTCACGGCCACCGCGAGCGCCGACACCGTGAATTGGGATGCCATCGCCGATTGCGAGTCGGGCGGGAACTGGACGGTCAACTCCGGCAATGGTCACTACGGCGGTCTGCAGTTCAAGCAGGCCACCTGGAACGCCAACGGCGGTGTCGGCTCGCCCGCCGGCGCCTCGCGTGCCGAGCAGATCCGGGTTGCCGAGAACGTGCTGCGTTCCCAGGGGCTCAAGGCGTGGCCCAAGTGCGGCTCCCGTGGCGCCACACCCGCGGTCTGGGGTACCCCGACCCTGCCGCAGGCTCCCGCACCGGTGACGGCCACCGGATGCCAGGCGATCCGCGGCGGGGCCGTGCTGGGCATCCTCGATTTCCGGCAGATGTGCATGGCGCTGGAGAACGTGGGACGCACGTTCCAGCCGCGCTGACGTCTCGTCGGGACGGCTAGGCCGGCATGACGAACGCCGAGCGCCCCGCGATGCCCGCCAGGTGCCGGGCCAGCAGCGCCTCCGGCACCAACGTCGACGCCCTACTGGCCGCCGCGCTCAGCAGTGGGGGCCGCAGGTTCACGATCTGCCCGATCATGCGCGCCTCGCCGACCAGAGCCCGTACCCGCGGGCTGCGGTATGCGGCGAACCGGGCAAAGGCCGCCGGCAGATCGGCGTCCCCGGCGGTCATCGCCGCGAGGATGGCCGCGTCCTCCAGGCCCTGGCATCCACCCTGTCCCAGGTGGGGGCGCATCGGGTGGGCGGCATCTCCGACGATGACCACCCGTCCGCTCGACCAGCGGCGGGCGCGGGCGCGGTCGTAGAGGTCGTTGCGCAACACCGCCGCGGGGTCGGTCGCGGCCAACAGCGCGGGGATGGGCTCCGGCCACCCGCCGAACACCTTCTGCAGGTGTGCCAGTTCGCCGTCCGGCGCGGTGGAGCCGCGGGGCGCGCGCTGGGTGGCGAACCAATAGGTGTGGCGGGTGCCCAGCGGCACGTGGCCGACCTCGAGCCCGGGCCCCATCGTCTCGCCGGCAACGTCCGGTTCCAGCGCGTGCTCGGCGATACCGCGCCAGGCGGTGTACCCGGCGTAGCGCTTCGCCAGGGTCCCGTTGAGGTGGCGGGCGACCATCGAATCGACACCGTCGGCTCCGATGACCGCGTCTGCATCGAGCACCGCACCATCGGAAAGCACGACGCCCGCGGCACCCGGCATCGGCTGCAACCGTGCCGCCACGCAGTCATGTGTCACGGTGCCTGCGGGCAGCGCCGCGGCCAGGATGTCTGTCAGTGCCCGGCGGTGGATCACCACCAGCGGTTCGCCGAGTGCTCGCACCATCCGGTCGGTGGCCGGGCGTCGCAACCACCGACCGTCACACCAGCGGACTGCGCCGGCGCCGACCCGCCCACCGGCCGCGCGGACCTCATCGCCCAGTCCGAGGACGTCGAGCGCGGCGAGCGCGTTGGGCCAGATGCTGATGCCCGCTCCCGTCCCGACCTCGCTTTCGGCGCGTCCCTCGATGACCTGCACGTCGTGACCGACCCGGCGTAACGCGACGGCGGTGGCCAAGCCGGCGATCCCGGCGCCGACGACGAGGAAGCGTTGTGGCATGGGCCCGAGCGTAGGTGTCAACAAGCCGAGACATTCGGGTCACACCGACGAAACGCACACCTGGTTTCCTCAAGGGCAACTAAGTCAACTCATGGTGTACCGAAGGAGCTCATGAAGCCCGATCTGGACGTGACCAGTGTGCCCGGCTGGGCCATCGCGCCCACCACACCGCCGGCCGATATCGGGGGACGATCCTGGACCGTCATCACCTTGGGTTCTGCGGCCATCGCAGTGGCTCACGAGTGGCAGCGTCAGATCTCCTCGGCGGCAGCGGAATCGGCGGTGCGGATGCACCGTGCCACCGATATCGCCGACGCCGTCACCGCACTGCGGGCCGACCTGGCCGATGCGACGGTCGGATGGCGGCTGATGGTGGCCGGTCCCGCGCGCGCCTGCCTGAGTCTGCGGGCCGAGGCGGTGGCTCTCGGCGTCGCCGATGACGAGATGACGTTCGCCAGCACCGAGGTGGCCGCGCGATCGGTGCAGTGCGTGCATTGTCACACCGTCAATCACGTCGTGGTGGACCTGGAGGACGTCACGTCGTGCGCCGGTTGCGGGCGCAATCTGCTTGTCTACTATCATGTTTCGCGGCGGCGCGGCACCTATCTCGGATTCATGGCCGATGCCGAGGACGTGCCGGCATGAGAACGCTCAAGCTCGTCGTCACCGCCATCGATGACACCGTCTCCGAGATCCGGACTCTGACACTGAGTGATCCCGACGGCGCGCCGCTGCCGTCCTTCACCCCGGGCAGCCACATCGTGTTGGAATGCGGCGCGGTCGCCAACGCCTACTCCCTCACCGGGAACGGCACTGCGCCGGATTCCTACGAGATTTCCGTGCTCCGCTGCGACAGCGGATCGGGCGGCTCGCTGTGGATACATGACCGGGTCGCCCTCGGCGACACCGTGATCGCCAGTCCGCCGCGCAGTGCCTTCGCGCCGGTACTGCGCGCCCGCAAGCACCTGCTGGTGGCCGCGGGCATCGGCATCACGCCGATGGTGTCGCACCTGCGGTCGGCGCGCGTGTGGGGCCGTCGCACCGAGTTGTTGTATGTCCACCGACCCGGGCGGGCGGTGCACGTCGACACCGTCACCCGGCTCGCCGACGATGTCTCGATCCATACCGGCCGGGCCGGATTCGACACGGCGCTGCGCACCGCCCTCGCCGGCCAGCCGTTCGGTGCGCACCTCTACGTGTGTGGCCCCGCCGCATTCATCGCCGATGTCACGGCAACGGCAGTCGAACTCGGCTGGCCGAACAGCCGGATACACCTCGAGCACTTCGGTTCCGCCGCGCTGGATCCGGGCGAACCCTTCACCGCGAGAGTCGCCTCGACGGGGGATCAGTTCGTCGTCGAGTCGGGGGTGTCATTGCTGGAAGCGTTGGAACGCCGCGGGTTCGACGTGCCTAACCTGTGCCGCAAGGGAGTATGCGGTGAATGCCGGATACCGGTGGTCGGTGGCGCGATCATCCATCGTGACCTCTTTCTCGGCGACGACGACAGACGAGCGGGCGACACGCTGATGGCGTGCGTGTCTCGCGGTGACGGCGAAACACTGGAGGTGGCGTTGTGACAACCGGGATGATCTCCTCGACCGACCTGATCGAGACATTCCCCTATCCGTTCTCGGCGGACAGCTACCGCTACACCACGAACGTCGAACCGGCGGGCGCGCCGGTCGCCACCCCGGTGGGACGCTGGGGCGAGCGGTCGGTCGATATCGACAGCGAGTACGAGCGCGAATTGGCCGAGCGGGCAGCGGTTCTCGCGGCCGACCCGTCCCGGTACGCGGTGCTGCCGCACATGCGGCCGGCATGCTGGGATGTGATGATGACGCTGATGCGCGAGTTGGCAACCTCCTATCCCGACAGCATGTCACTGGGCCGCGAAGGAGATCGTTGGCGGTGGCACAACCGGCGACTCGGTATCGACCAGACCTTCGTGCTCGGCGATGACAGTTCGCTTCCGGCCGAGCCGCTGGCCTATATCGCCGGTCAGGTCCAGGAGGACATCGTGGTGCTGGACCAGCGTGAGGGCGATCTGTTCGGCGACGCGGGAGTGGTGACCTTCGCCGCCGACTGGTCGTTCGGCTTCGACGTCGGCATGACCTTCCTGGAGATCCACGGTCCGGTCCCACGGCTGCGGGCCACCGGGGTCATCACCCGGGCCAGGGAGTTCCTGATGCGGCTGCAGCCCGGCGAAACCTACCGGCGCACCAACTGGACGTTGACCATCGGACGACGCCTCGACGTCTCCACCGAGCGTTACCCCGAGTGGGGACCTGACCGGGTGATGATCAACCGGGTCGGGGACGAGGAGTTCGGCAGGCTCGTCCATCTGAGGGTGGAGGTCCAGCATCTGATCCGGTTACCGGAGTCCGGTGCGATCTGTTTCCTGATCCGTACCTACATGCTTCCGCTCGCCGATATCGCCGCGGTCGAGCCGTGGCGGGTGCGCACCGCTGCGGTGCTTGCCGACCTGCCCGATGACATGGCCGACTACAAGGGCATCATCGGCTACCGTGACCGCGCGGTGCGGTGGCTGCGCGACGCAGGCTGACCGACGAACCAGAATGCCCGGATCGCGTGGCGATCCGGGCATTCTCTGGGTCGTGCAGCGGGCTCAGTACGCCGTGGGTTCCCCCTCGGCGGCCGGTCCGGGTTCCACCGGAGTGTGTTCGATGATCGCCCTGTAGGCCTTGTTCTCGTGCTGGATCATCCGGACGAAGAATCCGACGAACAACAGCACCGCCAGGATGAAGAACAGCCACACCCCGACCGAGTATCCGCCGAAGGTGAAGACCACACCGGCTTCGTCGTAGTTCTCGATGGGACTGAACATCTACTTCACCTCCGCGATGAGCAATGCCTTGCCGCCGTTCAGCGGCATGGTGGTGATCGGGATTCCTTCGGGGTACGGCGTCGCGGGCACCTCACTGAGATCGAGGCCCTGTTCCTCGACCGCGGCCGGGATGCGAAGCAATCCGACCTTCTTCAGCAGTAGCGATACGACATAGGTCGGGACGAAGCCGAGGGTGGCGAACACCAGCGCGCCGATCATCTGACCCCACAGCGACACCGATGGGTTGCCGTCGGTGTTCGGGTATCCGGCCAGGAACACGCCGGCCATCAGGACCGAGTACAACCCGATGCCGCCATGCACCGAGACCGCACCCACCACATCGTCGATCTTGAAGCGTTCCAACAGTTTCCCGATGAACGGTGCGAGCGCGCCTGCGCCGAAGGCGATGACGAACCCGAGTGCGGGGTGGTACAGATCCATGCCCGATGCCACGCCGATCACGCCGCACAGGCCGCCGGAGATGGTCCAGAAGGGCTCACCGCGGGAGGTCAGATAGGCGCCGATGATCCCACCGGCCAGGCCCATCAGGGTGTTGAAGGCGAAGGCGCTCAACGTGGTCGGGCTGGCGTAGATGGTGGTGAATCCGTCACCGGCGTAGATGACGCAACCCATCAGGAAGCCGAAGAAGCCGGTGAAGATCAGCATCAGGCCGACCATGGTGAGCGGCAGATTGTGCGGACGGATCGTGACGGGTTTGCCGTCGGGGCCGAACCGTCCGATCCGCGGGCCCAGGTTGATCAGGATGCCCAGTGTCGCGAAGCCGGCGATCATGTGCACGCAGCCCGCGGCCCCCACGTCGTGGAAGCCGAGTTTGGTGAGCATCCAACCGGCGCCGTGCCACCCCCAGGCGGCGCCGATGATCCAGGTGACCGAGCCGACCAATACCGTCAGCACCAGGAAGCCGCTGGTGCGGATGCGTTCGAGCACAGCGCCGGACATGATCGAGCCGGTGGTCGCCGCGAAAAGGGCGAAGGCGCCCCAGAAGATGCCGCTGGCGGAGTCGGCGGTGTTGGGGCCCATGTTGTCGCCCCATGGCAGGGCGGCCTTGGCCGCGTCGTTGAACTCGATGAAGCCACTCGGCATGGCGTTGTAGAGGAACCAGCCGACGAAGTAGAACGATGCGACGATGGTCGCGAACGCGAGCAGGTTTTTCATTGCCGTGGCCAGGACGTTCTTCGACCGGGACGCGCCGACCTCGTAGGCCAGGAAGCCGGCGTGGATGAGCATCATCAGCGCGATGGACATCCAGTAGAAGAACTCGTTGTTCACTGACGCCATCGTTGCGAGGGCGTCCTCCACTTCGGGTGTCAAAACAACCTCCGCCGTTCGGGTGTGGGGGATGAGGCGACCGGGGTTTATCCACAGTGGCCGTGAGGTACTGACGGTGTACCGAGATGAACGTAACCGCGCCGATGTGTCCCGGTGGTCATCGGCTGTTAAATCCCTGTGAAGACCCCGCGCCGACGTCATCGGATGGCTCGAAGGCCACGGTCCGATGTCGGGACATGGCCTTGGGCGCGATCGATCGGCCCCCTGCGTCACCCGGAGTGCATCGCGCCGAAAATCCCGACCGGACTGGATGGCTAGGTGTGGATGCCGAGCAGCCGCTGCACCAGGGTGAAGATGCCCGAACCGGCGAAGATGGCGGGGGTGACGAGCACGCACACCGCCGCGAATTTTCAGCGTCATCGGAAGTCGTTCGCGCAGAACGAGTTCGGTGGCCACGAGACGGATCAGGTCGCGGCCCTCTCTGGCATCGAACCTGTAGTCGACCACCGGCTCGATCACGCCTCGGTCGGACAGTGCCCAGATCTTTTGCCTGGTGAACCCCAGTATGCGGCCGCCCTGGTACGGAAGCCTTCGGACAGTCCTTGGCGGGCGAACAGGGCCCACCAGCGAGCGTCGAGGACATCCAGTTGGACGGTGAATCCGTTCTCGCTGTCGACGACCGGCGTGCCCTCGATGGCTTTGGCAACGGCGTTGCGGAACTCGCTCAACAGCTCCCCTCGAAGCGGTGACAGCGCACACGATGGTAGCGACCAACTGGCGGTCGGCAACGAATCGGTGGTGTTCGTGGATGGCGGCCGACCGGTGTGCCGTGCATGTTCTGCGCCGATGGCCGCGACGGCCCGCCCACTACGGTGGCACCATGACACCGTTCGAGGATCTCGACAGCTATCTCGCCCTGCCCAGGATTGCGGAGTTGGCCGTCAGTCCGACCGGTGACCGGCTGGTCACCACCGTCAGCGAGCTCAGCTCCGAGGGCACCGAATACCGCACGGCGATCTGGGAATTGGACCCCGCCGGGATCGGCTCCGCCCGCCGGCTCACCCGCGGCGGAAAGGGCGAGTCGGCACCGGTCTTCACCTCCGACGGAGACCTGTTGTTTCTCGCAAGCCGGCCCACATCGGGCCAGGAGTCGGCGCCGACCGCGCTCTGGCGACTGCCCAAAGAGGGCGGCGAGGCGGTCGAGGAACTCTCGCTGCCCGGTGGGGTGTCGGCCGTGCGCGTCGCCGCTGACGCGCCGCGAACGGTGGTCACCACCTCGTTGTTGCGTTCGGCCGCCGGGGTCGACGAGGACGAGCGGTTGCGGACGTTGCGCAAGGACAACAAGGTGTCGGCCATTCTGCACCGTGGCTACCCGGTCCGGCATTGGGACCACGATCTGGGCCCCGAACTGCCGCACCTGTTCGACACCGAAGGAAGGCGCGATCTCACACCCGATCCCGGCGCGGCCCTGCGGGACACCGCGCTCGACATCAGCGCCGACGGCACCTTCCTGGTCAGCAGCTGGTACCGGCCGGTGGCCGGGGTGGCGCTGCGCTCGCAGATCGTGCGCATCGACACCGCGACCCGGCAGCGCACCGTGGTCGCCGATGATCCCGGCGCGGACCTCGACGCGCCCGCGCTGGCCCCGGACGGTCGACGCATCGCCTTTCTGCGAGAGACCACCTCGACACCCGAGCAGGCGCCACGGATCACGTTGTGCTGGGGCGAAATCGGCCAGGCATGGACCGAGTTGACCGAATGGGACCGGTGGCCGGCCTCGGTGACATGGAGTGCCGACGGGAGCAGGCTCATCGTGACAGCGGACGACAACGGCAGGCATCCCATCTTCGCGGTGGACCCGGCGACCCGCACGGTGACCCGGTTGACCGAGGACGATCACGCCTACAGCGATGTGTGCACCGCGCCGGGTGGGGTGATCTTCGCGCTGCGCAGCTCCTACCTCGCGCCACCGCACCCGGTGCGCATCGATCCCGACGGAACCGTCACGATCCTGCCGTGCGTCGAGCTGCCGAAACTGCCGGGCACCGTGGAGGAACTCACCGCTCAGGCGCCGGACGGCACCCCCGTGCACTCCTGGCTGGTGTTACCCGGCGGAACCGAGCCCGCCCCGTTGCTGCTGTGGGTGCACGGTGGTCCACTCGGCAGCTGGAACACCTGGCACTGGCGCTGGAACCCATGGCTGTTGGCGGCCGAGGGGTATGCCGTGCTGCTGCCGGACCCGGCGCTGTCCACCGGCTATGGCCAGGATTTCATCCAACGCGGGTGGGGCGCCTGGGGTGGGCCGCCCTACACCGATCTGATGGCCGCCACCGATGCCGCCTGCGAGCATCCGCGCATCGACCGGCAGCGCACCGCCGCGATGGGCGGCTCGTTCGGCGGGTACATGGCCAACTGGATCGCCGGGCACACCGACCGGTTCACCGCGATCGTCAGTCACGCCAGCCTGTGGGCACTGGATCAGTTCGGACCCACCACCGACGGCGCGTACTGGTGGGAGCGCGAGATGACCGAGCAGATGACACAACAGAATTCGCCACACCACCACGTCGGTGAGATCCGCACCCCGATGTTGGTCATCCACGGTGACAAGGATTACCGCGTGCCGATCGGGGAAGGTCTGCGACTGTGGTACGAGCTGCTCAGCCGGTCCGGTCTTCCTGCCGATGAGGACGGCGCCAGCCCGCACCAATTCCTGTACTTCCCGTCCGAGGGGCACTGGGTGGCCGCTCCGCAGCACACCAAGATCTGGTACCAGGTGATCTCGGCCTTCCTGGGCAACCACCTGTTCGGGCGGGACATGTTTGTACCCGAGCTCCTCGGGTAGCTTCGGGTTCCATGACCTCGCCGACTTCTCCGACCTCTCCGCAGCGCGAATTCGACATCGTCCTGTACGGCGCCACCGGCTTCGCGGGCAAGCTCACCGCGCAGTACCTGGCGCTGGCCGACTCGGGCGCCCGGATCGCGTTGGCCGGACGCTCGCTGGCCAAGGTGCGCGATGTGCGCGACAGCCTCGGCCCCAAGGCCCAGGACTGGCAGCTCGTCGAGGCCGACGCCGACTCGCCGTCGACACTGGCCGATATGGCCGCCCGTACGCAGGTGGTCATCACCACCGTCGGCCCCTACACCAAGTACGGGCTCCCGCTGGTGCAGGCGTGCGCCGCTGCGGGCACCGATTACGCCGACCTCACCGGTGAGACGCTGTTCATCCGGGACAGCGCCGAACAGTTCCACAAGCAGGCCGTCGACACCGGCGCGCGGATCGTGCACTCCTGCGGATTCGACTCGGTGCCATCGGATATCAGCGTGTACGCGTTGCACGACCGGGTGACCGCCGACGGTGCGGGCGAGCTGACCGAGACCAACCTGGTGTTGCGCACCTTCGCCGGCGGGGTCTCCGGCGGGACCGCCGCCTCGATGATCGAGTTCATGCGGACCGCGGCCGAAGACCCGCAGGCCCGCCGTGACCTCGAAGATCCGTACACGCTGACCACCGACCGCGGCGCGGAACCGGAACTGGGCCATCAATCCGACAACCCGTGGCGGCGCGGCCGCGATATCGCGCCCGAGCTGGACGGCATCTGGACCGGTGCCTTCGCGATGGCCGCACCGAACTCGCGCATCGTGCGACGCAGCAACGCGCTGCTGGACTGGGCATACGGGCGGCACTTCCGCTACGCCGAGCAGATGAGCCTTGGCTCCTCGGTATTGGCACCGGCGGCCGCGGCGCTGGAGACCGCCGCCAGTGTGGCGACCTTCAGCCTCGGCAGCCGCTATATCAACAAGGTGCCCACGGGACTGCTGGAACGGATCCTGCCGAAACCGGGCAGCGGACCCAGCGCGCGCACCCGTGACAACGGTCACTACCGCATCGAGACCTACACCACGACCAGCACCGGCGCCCGGTACCGCGCGACCATCGCCCAGCAGGGCGACCCGGGGTACAAGGCCACCGCCGTGCTGCTCGCCGAATGCGGGCTCGCCTTGGCGCTGGACCGTGACCAGCTCTCGGATCTGCGCGGGGTGCTGACCCCGGCCGCCGCGGCGGGTTCGGCACTGCTCACTCGCCTGCCGGCGGCCGGGGTCACCCTGGAGACGGCGCGGCTCGACTGAGCCGGGCCGCTCCCGGCCGGGCCAAAGGTGGGCCCTCGGCGTCTGCTCGACCGGCCTTCCTAGAATGGGCAGGTGACTGCCAGCCCCTCTTCGCGTGCCGATGCCCTGCCCAAATCCTGGGAGCCGGGTGCGGTAGAAAGCGACCTGTATCAGGGTTGGGTCGACGCCGGGTATTTCACCGCCGATCCCGGCAGCGACAAACCGCCGTATTCGATCGTGTTGCCGCCGCCGAATGTGACCGGCAGCCTGCACATGGGGCACGCCCTGGACCACACCCTGATGGATGCGCTGACCCGCCGGCGCCGCATGCAGGGCTACGAGGTGCTCTGGCTGCCGGGTATGGACCATGCCGGCATCGCCACCCAGTCGGTGGTGGAGAAGCAGCTCGCCGCCGACGGCAAGACCAAAGAGGACCTCGGACGCGAGCTCTTCATCGAGAGGGTCTGGGACTGGAAGCGTGAGTCCGGCGGCACCATCGGCGGCCAGATGCGCCGCCTCGGCGATGGTGTCGACTGGAGCCGCGACCGGTTCACCATGGACGAGGGTCTCTCCCGGGCCGTGCGCACGATCTTCAAACGGCTCTACGACGCAGGGCTGATCTATCAGGCCGAACGCCTGGTCAACTGGTCGCCGGTGTTGCAGACCGCCATCTCCGATCTCGAGGTCAAGTACGAGGACGTCGAGGGCGAGCTGGTCTCGTTCCGGTACGGCTCGATGAACGATGACGAGCCGCACATCGTCGTCGCCACCACCCGGTTGGAGACCATGCTCGGCGACACCGCGGTGGCGGTGCATCCCGACGACGAGCGCTATCGCGCGCTGGTGGGCACCACGCTGCCCCACCCATATCTGGACCGCGAGATCGTCATCGTGGCCGATGCCCACGTCGACCCCGAGTTCGGCACCGGCGCAGTGAAAGTCACCCCGGCCCACGACCCGAACGACTTCGAGATCGGGTTGCGACACAACCTGCCGATGCCGTCCATCCTGGACACCACCGGCGCCATCACCGGCACCGGGACGCGCTTCGACGGTATGGACCGTTTCGCAGCGCGCGTGGCGGTGCGCGAGGCGTTGGCCGCCGAGGGGCGCATCGTCGCCGAGAAGCGACCGTATCTGCACAGCGTCGGCCACTCTGAGCGCAGCGGCGAACCCATCGAACCCCGGCTGAGCCTGCAGTGGTGGGTCAAGGTCGATGCCCTGGCCAAGGCTGCTGGTGACGCGGTCCGCAAGGGCGACACCGTGATCCACCCCACGAGCCTGGAGCCTCGCTGGTTCGCCTGGGTCGACAACATGCACGACTGGTGCATCTCGCGGCAGCTGTGGTGGGGGCACCGCATCCCGATCTGGCACGGGCCAGACGGTCAGCAGGTCTGCCTCGGCCCCGACGAGACCCCACCGCCGGGGTGGGAACAGGATCCCGATGTCCTGGACACCTGGTTCTCCTCGGCGTTGTGGCCGTTCTCCACGATGGGCTGGCCCGATGCCACTCCCGAGCTGCAGAAGTTCTATCCCACAACGGTTCTGGTGACCGGCTACGACATCCTGTTCTTCTGGGTGGCGCGGATGATGATGTTCGGCACCTTCGTCTCCGGAGACGACGCCGTGCCGGCCCCGGCCACCGGTCGGCCGCAGGTCCCGTTCGAGAATGTGTTCCTGCACGGCCTGATCCGCGATGAATTCGGCCGCAAGATGAGCAAGTCCAAGGGCAACGGCATCGATCCACTGGACTGGGTGGAGAAGTTCGGTGCCGATGCGCTGCGGTTCACCCTGGCCCGCGGCGCGAGCCCCGGCGGCGACCTGTCCATCGGTGAGGACCACGCCCGCGCCTCGCGCAATTTCGCCACCAAACTGTTCAACGCCACCAAGTTCGCCCTGATGAACGGCGCCGAGCTGACCGATCTTCCCGGCGTCGATCAGCTCACCGATGCCGACCGCTGGATCCTCGGGCGCCTTGAGGAGGTGCGTGCCGAGGCCGATGCCGCACTGGAGGCCTACGAGTTCAGCCGGGCCTGCGAGGCGCTGTATCACTTCGCCTGGGACGAGTTCTGCGATTGGTACCTGGAACTGGCCAAGGTCCAGGTCGCACAGGGGCATTCGCACACCGGCGCGGTTCTGGCGGCGGTGCTCGACACCCTGCTGAAGCTGCTGCACCCGGTCATGCCGTTCGTCACCGAGACGCTGTGGAAGACCCTCACCGGCGGGGAGTCGGTGGTCATCGCCGACTGGCCGACCGCCACCACGCACGGCCTGGACGCCACCGCGACCCGACGCATCACCGATATGCAGAAGCTGGTCACCGAGGTGCGCCGGTTCCGTAGCGATCAGGGCCTTGCCGACCGGCAGAAGGTGCCCGCCCGGTTGACCGGTCTGGATAGCAGCGATATCGAGTCACAGCTGCCCGCGGTCACCGCGCTGGCGTGGCTCACCGACCCCGCCGAGGACTTTGCCGCCTCGGCGGCGGTCGAGGTGCGGTTGACCAATGGCACGGTGACCGTCGAGGTGGATACCTCGGGGACCGTGGACGTGGCCGCCGAGAAGCGCCGCCTGGAAAAGGATCTGGCCGCCGCGCAGAAGGAACTCGCGCAGACAACGGGCAAGCTCGGCAACGCCGACTTCCTGGCCAAGGCACCCGAGAACGTCGTCGAGAAGATCAAGGGTCGGCAACAGTTGGCGGCCGAGGAGGTCGAACGGATCACCGCGCGACTCGCCGACCTGAAATGAGACCAGCGAGCAGCGGAGCCGATCGCCGATGAGCCAACCCACCCCTGATGAGGTCGCGGCCCTGCTGCAGGTCGAGCATCTGCTCGACCAGCGCTGGCCGGAAACCAAGATCGAGCCGAGCACCACGCGGATCGTCGCGCTGCTGGAACTGCTGGGCGGACCCCAGCGCGCGTACCCCTCGATCCATATCGCCGGCACCAACGGCAAGACCTCGGTGGCCCGCATCATCGACGCGCTGTTGATCGCACTTCACCGGCGCACCGGTCGCACCACCAGTCCGCACCTGCAGTCCGCGGTCGAGCGCATCTCCATCGACGGAAAGCCGCTCAGCCCAGCCGAATACGTGGCGACCTATCGCGAGATCGAACCGTTCGTCGAGCTCGTCGACCAGCAGTCCGAAGCGGCCGGTGGCCCGAAGATGAGCAAGTTCGAGGTGCTCACCGCGATGGCCTTCGCGGCCTTCGCCGATGCTCCCGTCGACGTCGCCGTCATCGAAACCGGGCTGGGTGGGCGCTGGGACGCGACCAATGTCGTGCAGGCCCCCGTCGCGGTGATCACCCCGATCGGGCTGGACCACACCGACTTTCTCGGTGAGACCATCGCCGAGATCGCGGGGGAGAAGGCCGGGATCATCCACAAGCAGCAGGACGCACTCATCCCGACCGACACGGTCGCCCTGATCGCGCGCCAGCCTCCCGAAGCCATGGAGGTGCTGCTGGCTGAGGCCGTGCGTGCCGATGCCGCTGTGGCACGAGAAGATTCGGAATTCGCGGTGTTGGATCGCCAGATCGCGATCGGCGGTCAGCTGCTCACCCTGCAAGGTCTCGGCGGCGTGTACGACGAGATCTTCCTGCCGCTGCACGGTGAGCATCAGGCCCAGAACGCGGTGCTCGCGCTGGCCGCGGTGGAGGCGTTCTTCGGCGCCGGTGCGCA
Source organism: Arthrobacter sp. SLBN-53 (assembly GCF_006715585.1). Classification (NCBI taxonomy): domain Bacteria; kingdom Bacillati; phylum Actinomycetota; class Actinomycetes; order Micrococcales; family Micrococcaceae; genus Arthrobacter; species Arthrobacter sp. SLBN-53. Next base: position 1,116,418 of record NZ_VFNN01000001.1, on the reverse strand, counting down.
ACGTCAGCTCGATATCGACGCGGTGCGCGCCGGATTCGCGTCGGTGGCCAGTCCGGGCCGGCTGGAACGCGTGCGCAGCGCGCCGACGGTGTTCGCCGATGCCGCGCACAACCCGACCGGTGCCACCGCCCTGACCCAGGCGCTGGACGCCGAGTTCGACTTCCGTTATCTGGTCGGCGTGATCTCGGTGATGGCCGACAAGGATGTCGACGGGATCCTGGCGGCCCTTGAGCCTGCCTTCGACATGGTCGTGGTCACCCACAACGGGTCCCCGAGGGCACTGGATGTCGAGACCCTGGCCGCGCGGGCCGAAGAACGCTTCGGGCCCGACCGGGTGCTCACCGCCGCCACGCTGCCCGACGCGATCGAGGCAGCCACCGCGCTGGTCGAGGAGTCCGGCAACGATGGTGAGGGTTTCTCCGGTAGCGGCATGGTCATCACCGGCTCCGTCGTCACCGCCGGTGCGGCCCGCACCCTGTTCGGGAAGGATCCCGCCTGATATGAGCGATGCCTGCGAACGCCCGGTCGCACCCGGCACGCCTCCGGACCCGTGGAAGAGCTTCCGCGGCATCATGGCAGGCACCTTGATCCTGGAGGCCATCGTGGCGCTGCTGGCGCTGCCGGTGGTGGCCAACGGCGCGGCCGGGTTGACACCGGCCAGTGGCGGGTTCCTGATCGGTGCCGCCGTGGTGCTGGTGCTGATGTCGGGCGTACAGGGCCGGCCCGGCATCATCTGGGTCAACCTCGGGGTGCAGTTCGTGCTGATCGCAGGTGCTCTGATACACGCCGCCATCGGCTTCATCGGCGTGGTGTTCGCCGCGGTGTGGGCGCTGATCATCTATCTGCGCGCCGAGGTGAAACGGCGCCAGGATCGCGGTCAGCTGCCGTCGCAGCAGGCCGCTCGCCGACCCGACGCCGAGTAGTCGTTACTGCCCGGTAGGCTGTGCGCCGTGACTGAGCGGACTCTTGTGTTGATCAAGCCCGACGGCGTGCAGCGGAACCTGATCGGTGAGGTCCTCGGCCGGATCGAGCGCAAGGGCTTGACCTTTGCGGCGCTGGAACTGAAGACCGTCAGCGATGAGCTGGCACGGCAGCACTACGCCGAGCACGACGGCAAGCCGTTCTTCGGATCACTGCTGGAATTCATCACCTCCGGGCCGGTTGTGGCCGCAGTCGTCGAGGGTCCGCGGGCCATCGCCGCGTTCCGTCAGATCGCCGGTGGCACCGATCCGGTCGAGAAGGCCACCCCGGGCACCATCCGCGGCGACTTCGCCACGGTGACCCAGGAGAACCTGGTGCACGGGTCCGACTCGCCCGAGTCGGCTGCCCGTGAGATCGCGCTCTGGTTCCCCGGTCTGACCGGCGCGTAGCGCCCGCTTTCGCCGCCCTGGTCAGATTCGGGCGCGCGATATGGGATACTGACCACGGGAGACCGGCGCCACACTGGGGCCGGGAACCCGGATGAAGACTTCGACGAGTGCGACCATCGCGCGAGCGGTGCGGCGCCAGAGCGTCCAGCCATCATTCAGCCAGGCGCCGAACGGGTTCGTCATGGATCCCTCGGGGCGAGACCATAACAAGTTCGGGAGAAGTTCCCCGGACCCATAGCGGAAGCCCTCGCGTGGCCGCGTCATCGGACGCGCCCGGGGGCTTGAGGAGAATTCGTGGCCGAAGATGCCCCTAACAAAGACCTATCTGAAAACGCCGCACACAGCGAGGAACTGCCGGCGAAGCTGAGAGTCCACTCGCTGGCCAGGGTGCTCGGCACCACCAGCAAGCGGATCGTGGACGCACTGGCTCAACTCGACGGCCGTGCGCGCAGCCCACACTCGACCGTGGCACGTGAAGAGGCCGAGCGTGTCCGCGAGGTGCTCAACGCCGAGGCGACCGCCTCCCCGGTTGAGAGCCCAGCAGCTGAGAGCCCCGCTCCGGCGACCCCGGCCGAGGTCACGACCCCGACCGAGGTGGTCGTCGTCGAAGAGACCATCACCGAGGTGCCGGCGACCGACACCGTGTTCGCCGCACCGGTGATCGAGGAACCCGAGTCCCGGCTGCTCCTTGAGGCGCCGCCCAGTTCTCCGCCGGCCGAAGAGCCCGCCGCGTACATGCCGCTGTTCGTGGCCCCGCAGCCGGTCAAACGTGCACCCCGTCCGGCGGCATCCGAACCGGCCGGTGACTTCGAGGACACCGATACCGATACCGACGGCGATGTCGATGATGCAGACGGTGACGGTGACGATTCCGAACGTCCCGCCGCGCGGCGCCGTCGCCGTGGTCGCCGGGGCCGTGGCCGGGGCCGTGGTGAGCAGAGCGCCGAGGACGGCGAGGACGGCGATGCGGACACCGAGACCGACGCCGAAGGCGAGTCCGCGGAGTCGGCCACCGATGACGCCGAAGATTCCGGTGATGCCGAGGACGGCGAGGATTCCGACGAGGACAACGGTGAGGACGGGACCGGCGAGGCGGGTACCCGTCGCCGCAGGCGTCGCCGTCGCCGCAAGTCCGGCTCGGCCGATTCCGATGACAACGGCTCTCCGGATGATCCGCCCAACACCGTCGTGCACGAGCGTGCACCGCGGTCCAAGGCGGCATCGGCACGCGACGGTAAAGATCCCGACGAGATCCAGGGCATCTCGGGCTCGACCCGGCTGGAGGCCAAACGGCAGCGCCGCCGTGACGGCCGCGATGCCGGCCGTCGTCGCCCGCCGATCCTGAGCGAGGCCGAGTTCCTGGCCCGCCGTGAGGCGGTCGAGCGCACCATGATCGTGCGCGACAAGGTCCGCACCGAACCGCCGCACGAGGGCGCGCGGTACACCCAGATCGCGGTGTTGGAGGACGGTGTCGTCGTCGAGCACTTCGTGACGTCGGCCGCTTCGGCGTCCCTGGTCGGCAACATCTACCTGGGCATCGTCCAGAACGTGCTGCCCTCGATGGAGGCGGCGTTCGTCGACATCGGCCGCGGCCGCAACGGTGTGCTCTACGCCGGCGAGGTCAACTGGGAGGCCGCCGGACTCGGTGGTGCCCAGCGCAAGATCGAGCAGGCCCTCAAACCCGGCGACTACGTCGTGGTCCAGGTCAGCAAGGACCCCGTCGGGCACAAGGGTGCGCGGCTGACGACCCAGGTCTCGCTGGCCGGGCGCTATCTGGTCTACGTACCGGGAGCATCCTCGACCGGGATCAGCCGCAAACTGCCCGACACCGAGCGGCAGCGCCTCAAGGAGATCCTCAAGGAGGTGGTGCCGGCCGGAGCCGGGGTCATCATCCGCACCGCGTCCGAGGGCGTGAAGGAATCCGATATCCGCACCGATGTGAACCGGCTGCAGGAGCGGTGGGCTCAGATCGAGGCGAGCGCCGCCGAGGTGACCGCGAAGAAAGCCGGCGCCGCCGTGGCCCTCTACGAGGAGCCCGACGTGCTCGTCAAGGTCATTCGTGACCTGTTCAACGAGGATTTCTCCGGGTTGATCGTCTCGGGTGACGAGGCCTGGAACACCATCAACGACTACGTGAATTCGGTGGCGCCGGAACTGGTTCCGCGAATGACGAAGTACGAGCCGAGCTCGCCGGACGGGCCGGACGTGTTCGCGGTGCACCGCATCGACGAACAACTGGCCAAGGCCATGGACCGCAAGGTGTGGCTGCCCTCGGGCGGCACGCTGGTGATCGACCGCACCGAGGCGATGACCGTCGTCGACGTCAACACCGGCAAGTTCACCGGTTCCGGGGGCAACCTGGAGCAGACCGTGACCCGCAACAACCTGGAGGCGGCCGAGGAGGTCGTCCGCCAGCTGCGGTTGCGGGATATCGGCGGGATCATCGTCATCGACTTCATCGACATGGTGTTGGAGTCCAACCGCGACCTGGTGCTGCGCCGGCTCACCGAGGCCCTGGCCCGGGACCGGACCCGCCATCAGGTGTCCGAGGTGACCTCGCTGGGGCTGGTGCAGCTGACCCGCAAGAAGCTGGGCACCGGGCTGATCGAGGCGTTCTCCACGACCTGCAGTCACTGTGCCGGTCGCGGGATCGTGCTGCATGCCGATCCGGTCGATTCGGGTTCCTCGGGCGGTAACGGCCGCAAGTCGGATTCCGGCGGCGGCAATGCCGGTAACGGTGGCAACGGTGGTGGTGGCGGTGGCCGTCGCGGTAAGCGCGGTAAGAAGGCCGGCAAGCCCGAAGAGACGCCGGAATCCATCCAGATGGTGAAAGTGCCGTCACATGCCTCGGGTGAGCATCCGATGTTCAAGGCGATGGCCGCGGCCGGTCGCGAAGAGGGTGACGAGGACCAGACCGACGAGTCGGTCGAGATCGACGGCACCGAACAGACGGATGGGCACCGCGGCCGCGGTGGCGCGTTCGAGAGCGGACCCGTCGAGGACGACCTGGACTCGGACGATTCCGATGACGACACCGACGAAGACACCGACGACGACACCGATGATGACGATGCCGTGGTCGGGATTGACGACGATATCGTCGACGTCCTCGACGACGATGACGACGATTCGGACGACGACGATGACTCGGACGACGACTCGGACGACGACGAGTTCGATGACGATGACGATGAAGACGACGACTCGGACGACGACGACTCGGAGGACGACGACTCGGACGACGATGATGACGACTCGGAAGACTCGGAAGACGACGACTCGGAAGACGAGGTTGAGCCCGTCGTTGCCACCCCTGTCCGCAGGCCGCGTCGCCGCGCCGCAGCACGTCCGGCAGGCCCGCCGGTAGGGGAGGACTGACGGCGAGCAGCCGGTTTGACCCTCTCCACGCTGGTCACGTACCCTTGACCAGTTGTCGCGGGGCTTGCAGCCGCAACTGCTGGCTCGGCCCGCACCCAAGACCCGCACGTGCATGCCCCATAATGCGCGCGCCCAGATGAACGAAGCAGAGGTAGATCCACGATGGCAGCCGATAACGCCACGTACGCAATCGTCAAGACTGGCGGCAAGCAGTACAAGGTCGCCGTCGGTGACATTGTCAAGGTCGAGAAGCTGGAGACCGAGCCCGGCGCCTCCGTGTCGCTGCCGGTCGCCCTGGTCGTCGCCGGTTCCAAGGTGACCACCTCGGCCGACGACCTGGCCAAGGTCGCCGTCGCCGCCGAGGTCCTGGAGCACACCAAGGGCCCGAAGATCCGCATCCACAAGTTCAAGAACAAGACCGGCTACCACAAGCGCCAGGGGCACCGTCAGCAGCTGACCGTGCTCAAGGTCACCGGAATCAAGTAAGGGGTCGTCAGACATGGCACATAAGAAGGGCGCATCCAGCTCACGCAACGGTCGCGACTCAGCCGCCCAGCGGCTCGGCGTCAAGCGCTTCGGCGGCCAGGTCGTCAAGGCCGGCGAGATCCTCGTCCGTCAGCGCGGCACCCATTTCCACCCCGGCGTGAACGTCGGTCGTGGCGGCGACGACACCCTGTTCGCCACCGCACCCGGTGTGGTCGAATTCGGCGCCAAGCGTGGTCGCCGGACGGTCAACATCGTCCGTCTCGTCCGCTCGGAGGCCTAGTTCTTCCGAGGACTTTTTGCGAACAGTGAAGCTGCTGCGAGTTCTCTAGAGAACACTCGCAGCAGCTTCACTGTTTTCTCGGAAGGATTCTCCAATGCCCCGGTTTGTGGACCGTGTGGTCATCCACGCCCAGGCCGGTAACGGCGGTAACGGCTGTGCTTCGGTACATCGCGAGAAGTTCAAACCGCTCGGTGGGCCCGACGGTGGTAACGGCGGCCGCGGCGGCAGCATCGTGCTGGTCGTCGATCCCCAGGTGCACACCCTGCTCGATTTCCACTTCCATCCGCACGTGGTCGCCCCGTCCGGTAAGCCCGGTGCAGGCAGTAACCGTGACGGCGCCGCGGGTACCGATCTTGAGGTCCACGTGCCCGACGGCACCGTGGTGCTCGATGCCGACGGCAAGCTGATCGCCGATCTCGTCGGGGCAGGCACCCGGTTCGAGGCCGCGATGGGCGGGCGCGGTGGGCTCGGTAACGCGGCGTTGGCATCGCGTGCGCGCAAGGCCCCCGGTTTCGCGTTGTTGGGGGAGAAGGGGCAGATCCGCGATCTGACCCTCGAACTCAAGACCGTCGCCGATGTCGGCCTCGTCGGGTTCCCTTCGGCCGGCAAGTCATCGCTGGTGTCCACCATCTCGGCGGCCAAGCCCAAGATCGCCGACTACCCCTTCACCACCCTCGTCCCCAACCTTGGCGTGGTATCGGCGGGGGACCACACGTTCACCGTCGCCGACGTGCCCGGGCTCATCCCCGGCGCCTCGGACGGCCGCGGTCTCGGGCTGGACTTCCTGCGCCATATCGAGCGGTGCGCCGTGCTCGTCCATGTCGTGGACTGCGCCACCCTGGAGCCCGGCCGGGACCCGATCTCCGATATCGACGCGCTCGAGGCCGAACTCGCCGCCTATCAGCCCACGCTGCAAGGCGATACCACCCTCGGTGATCTCGCCGACCGGCCGCGGGCGGTGGTGCTGAACAAGATCGACGTGCCCGATGCCCGTGAGCTCGCGGAGTTCGTCCGCGACGATGTCGTGGAGAAGTACGGCTGGCCGGTGTTCGAGATCTCCACGGTCAGTCGAGACGGCTTGCGTCCCTTGATCTTCGGGCTGTGGGAGATGGTCGCGGCGTATCGGGCTGCGCAGCCCGAGGTGGCACCGCGCCGACCGGTGATCCGCCCCGTCGCGATCGACGAGACGGGCTTCACCGTCACCCCGGACGGCCAGGGTGGTTTCGTGGTGCGCGGCACCCGCCCGGAACGCTGGATCGCACAAACCGCTTTCGACAACGACGAGGCCGTCGGGTACCTCGGCGATCGGCTCGCCCGGTTGGGTGTCGAGGACGAACTGGTCAAACAGGGCGCCACCCCGGGGTGCGCGGTCACCATCGGGGATGTCACCTTCGACTGGGAGCCGCAAACCCCGGCAGGTATCGACACCATGATGTCCGGCCGCGGCACCGATGTGCGCCTCGAACAGACCGAGCGCATATCGGCCGATGAGCGCAAGGCGGCACGGAAGGCACGTCGGGAGCACCGGGAATGAGTGTGCCCTCGGTGCATCGGGAAGCCATCCGGACCGCCCGCAGCGTCGTCGTCAAGATCGGCACCACGGCGTTGACCACACCCACCGGTGTGTTCGACGCGGGCAGGCTGGCCGTCCTCGTGGAGGCGATCGAGGGCCGGATGCGGGCGGGCTCGGATGTCGTGATCGTCTCCTCCGGTGCCATCGCCGCGGGAATCGAGCCGCTGGGGCTGTCCCGGCGACCCACCGACCTGGCGACCAAACAGGCCGCCGCCAGCGTCGGTCAGGTGGCGCTGGTGAATGCCTGGAGCACGGCATTCGCCCGGTTCGACCGCACGGTCGGTCAGGTGCTGTTGACCGCGCACGATATCGCCATGCGGGTACAGCACAACAATGCCCAGCGCACCCTGGACCGGTTGCGCGCCCTGCACGCGGTGGCGATCGTCAACGAGAACGACACCGTCGCCACCAATGAGATCCGGTTCGGTGACAACGACCGGCTCTCGGCGCTGGTCGCCCAGCTGGTCGGTGCCGACGCACTGGTGTTGCTCTCCGATATCGACGGGCTGTACGACGGGGATCCGCGCAAGGCGCCCGCCGACAATCCCGCGCGGTTCATCCCCGAGGTGGCCGCCGACGGTGACCTCGACGGCGTGGTGGCGGGCCGGGGCAGCAGCCTCGGGACCGGTGGGATGGCGTCGAAACTGTCCTCGGCACTGCTGGCGGCCGACGCCGGTGTCCCGGTGTTGTTGGCGGCGGCCGCCGATGCGGCGGCAGCCCTGTCCGACGCATCGGTGGGTACGGTGTTCGCGCCCCGCCCGGAACGGATGTCGGCGCGCCGGTTCTGGGTGCGTTACGCGGCAGAGGCCACCGGCACCCTGACCCTCGACGAGGGTGCGGTGCGCGCGGTCATCACGCGGCGGCGTTCCCTGTTGCCCGCCGGGATCACCGCGGTGTCCGGTCGCTTTCACGGCGGTGACGTGGTGGAACTCCGCGGACCCGATGGCGCTGTCGCCGCCCGCGGAGTGGTCGCCTATGACGCGGTCGAGCTGGCCGCGATCATCGGGCGCTCGACCCCGGATCTGCCTCCCGAGTTGCGCAGGCCCGCGGTGCACGCCGACGACCTGGTTGCGGTGTGAGTCGTCGCGGCCTCAGCGCTCGTGGCCGGAGTCGTCGACTCACCGACGCCGAATTCGTGTTCCCGGTCGGCAGCTAATATCGTCCAGCAAATAGTTCTCTCGTCAATAAATCCATTTGCTGGCCCTTTTGGTCAAAATTGCCGTTTGGCGCAATCGAACGAATAAACGCCGCAAACGCTTTCCTCCGAGCTAAGTCGGACATTCCGTCGGACGCCGGGGTATGCTCGCACCAATTCGGTGTCAGCAAAGTGGAAGCTGGGGGCATGACACGTCGTTCGGTTCTCGCGGTCGGGGCGCACCCCGACGATATCGAGCTGGGGTGCGGGGGCGCACTGGCCAAACATGTTGCTGCGGGGGATCACGTCACGATGCTCGTCATCACCCGTGGCGAAGAGGGTCCCGGTAAATCGTCGCAGCGGGTCGCCGAACAGCAGGCGGCCGCCGAGGCGCTCGGCATCGACAGGCTGATCTGGGGCGAGGGCTTTCTGGACTGCCGGGTTTCGTTGCAGGAATTCGAGTTGGTGCACCTGATCGAGGACGCCATCGACAAGGTTTCGGCCACGGTGGTCTACACCCATATGGCCAACGACAGTCACCAGGATCATCGCGTCGTGTCGCGGTGCACGATGGGCGCCGCGCGCTGGGTCTCGACGATCATGGCTTACGGCGGTCCGTCGGCGGTGGGGTTCAACCCGACCTCGTTCATCGACATCTCCGATTGCCTCGACAAGAAGATCGAGGCGTTGATGTGCCATGTGTCGCAGGCGGAGGCGAGCGAGAAGGTCAGCGCCTCATGGGTGCGCAGCTCGGCCGAGCATTACGGATTCCTGTGCAGGCGCCCGTTCGCCGAGGGATTCGAGCCGATCCGCCAGGTCGTCGATTTCTAGTCTGTGCCAACATTTCTCATCATCGGTGCCGGTAGCACCGGTATCGGCGCCGCGGTCAGGTTGACCGAACTCGGGATCGATCATCTCGTCGTCGATGCCGGACCTCAGGTCGGTGGGATGTCGGCCTCGATCACCGATGGCGCCGGATTCACCTGGGATCTGGGTGGACACGTGCTGCACAGTCATTTTCCCGATTTCGACCGAGCCGTGGCGGCCAGCGGGATCACGCTGAACCATGTGACGCGCAACGGCTGGGTGTGGCGGCGCGGCGACGGTCCGCACAGCCTGGTGCCGACCCCCATTCAACAGCAACTCGCCGAGCTGCCAACGGATCTGGATCCCCACGGGCCGGTGGACAATCTGGCCGACTACTACCGCAACAACTTCGGTCGACAGCTGTACGAACAGTTCTTCGAACCGTACAACCGCAAGATGTGGACGCTGCCGCTGGACCAGATCGACGACCAATGGACCTCGCTGCGCAGCGGTAGCACCGCCCGCAATGTGCCCACGCTGGCGCTGGCCGGCGCCACCACCCCCGCCGCGTCGACGTTCCCGTATCCCATCGGCGGGACGGGTGCGCTGTGGCAGGCCGTTCACGACCGCCTGATGGCACCGGACTCGGTGCGGCTCAACACGGCGGTGCTCGATGTGGACCCGGCGGCGCGGGTGGCCCGGCTGGACGACGGGTCGACCGTGGATTTCCGGTACTGCGTCAGCACCGCGCCGATCACCAGCGCGCTCGGGTGGATCGGTGGGATCGATCGCGCGGATTCGCTGCGGGCCAGCCGGTTACATGCGGTCGGGATCGGCTTCACCGGCCAGCCGCCTGCCGCGCTGGCCGACAAGACGTGGCTGTATTGCCCTGACGAGACGGTGCCGTGGTACCGCGCCACGATGCTGAGCAATTACGACAGGTCCAATGCCGGTCCGGGGCGATGGAACATCCTGTGCGAGGTACCGATTTTCGCGCACTCGCCGATCCCGCCAGAGACGGCCGTCGACGGTGTGGTGGCATCCTTGCGCAACCTCGGCGCCGATCCGGCGCTGATCGCCGGACGATTCGTCAAGACCCTGAGTTTCGGTTATCCGGTGCCGACACTGGGCCGCGACGCTGTGCTGCGGGAGGCCGACAAGTTGCTGCTGGCGCACGGCATCTACAGCCGCGGACGGTTCGGCGGGTGGCGCTACGAGTCGTCGAACCAGGACTACGGATATATGCAGGGTCGCCAGGCCGTCGACCACGCCGTGTCCGGCGCCGCCGAGGATGTCTACTGGCATCCCGAGCGCTTCTGACCGCTCAGCCGTCCAGATACAAGGCGCCCCTGATGATTTCGGTCAATGCGGTCGCCAACTGAGAATCGTATTCCGGCGGTTGGTTCGGCAGGTTCTGTTGGCACGCGCGTTCGACCATCCACACCAGGCTGCTCGCGGTCGGGCCGGGGAGCAGGTTGGCGCGGATGGCGCCGTCGGCCTGGCCTTCTTCGATGACGGAGGTGAACTGTGCGGCGATACCGGTCAACAGTTCGCGGTAGGTCTCGCCGACCTGCGCGTCGTAGGCGGCCATCTCGCCGAGCGCAACCAGAACCGGCTGGTGAGTGCGATAGCTGCCGATCAGGCGGGTCATCGATGCGTGGATATCGGCCGGGTCACGACGATTGGCCACCGTCCACCACTGCGCAGCATCGGCGGTCAGGTCCCCGAACACCTGGGTGGCCAATCGCCGCAGCAGGTCGCCCTTGTCCTCGAAGTAGATGTAGAAGCTGGCCCGGGAGATGCCGGCCTCGGTGGCCAGCTTGTCCACGCTGAGCTCGGTGAAGCTCGCGCCCTCGGCCATCAGCCGATCCGTCGCCTCCAGGAGTTGGCGCTCGATCTGTTCGCGGCGTTCCTGGCGCTTGACCTGGGGCTTGCGACTCGCCCGTGTCACCGATGCCATGGGTCCAGCGTATCGGCTGCGCCGCCTCCTTGACTAGACACTTTGTCTAGACCTATTGTCGCGGTCATGACTGTGTCACCGATCACAACAACTGAGCGGGCCTTCGACCCCATCGACCTGTCCTCCCGCGCGTTCTGGGCCACCACGGCCGCCGATCGCGAGATCGCGTTCGCCGAGCTGCGTGCGCAACGCCCGGTGAGCTGGCATCCCCCGGTCGAAGATTCACTGATGCCCGATCCGGCCGATCGCGGGTACTGGGCGGTGACCCGGCACGCCGACGTCGTCGAGGTCAGCCGCAACAGCGAGGTGTTCCTGTCCGGGCAGGGAGTGTTGTTCGAGAACGTGCCCCAGGAGCTGTTGGAGGCCTCGCAGTCCTTCCTGGCGATGGATCCGCCCCGGCACACCCAGATCCGCAAGGTGGTCCATTCGGCGTTCACACCGCGTCAGGTGCGCCGCATCGAGGACTCCATCAAGGCCAACGCCGCCGATATCGTCTCCGAGTTGCGCGCCGCGGGCAGCGGTGCGGACTTCGTGGACCTGTGCGCCAAGGAGCTGCCGATCCGCACCCTTTCGGACATGGTCGGCATCCCCGAGTCCGAGCGCCACCAGGTTGCCGCGGCGGCCGACGCGTTGGTCTCGTGGGGCGATCCGGAGTACCTGGCCGGTCGCAACCCGTTGGAGGTCCTGGTGGCCAACCAGATGTACCTGCACCAGGTGGCGCTCGCGTTGGCCGCCGAGCGGCGGGAGAACCCGGGTGATGACCTGTTCAGCGCCTTGGTCCACGCCGAAGTGGAGGGCTCGCGCCTGACCGATCAGGAGGTCGCGGCGTTCTTCGTGTTGCTGGCTGTCGCCGGCAACGACACCACCCGTCAGACCACCAGCCATGCGATGAAGGCGCTGACCGACAACCCCGAACAGCGGGCCTGGCTGATGGCCGATTTCGATGACCGCATCGGCACCGCGGTCGAGGAGTTCGTGCGATGGGCGAGTCCGGTGATGACCTTCCGACGCACCGCTGCCAGCGATTACGAGCTCGGCGGGCGCACCATCACCGCCGGAGACAAGGTCGTAATGTTCTACTCCTCGGCGAATTGGGACAGTGAGGTGTTCGCCGATCCGCACCGGCTCGATCTCGGTCGGCACCCCAACCCGCACGTCGGATTCGGCGGCGGGGGGCGGCACTTCTGCCTCGGCGCCCATGTTGCCAGGGCGCAGCTGCGGGCGATCTTCGGTGAACTCCTGCGCCAGATCCCCGGTCTCGAGGTCGGCGAACCGTCCTATGTCGCAGGCAACTTCGTGCACGCGGTCCGCTCGCTGCCCTGTCGCTTCTAGCCGGCGGCGGCGCGCTGGGGGGTGATCGTCAGCGCGCCGCCATCGTCAGCGGCAGCTCACCGGCCAGCAGTGCCAGCAGCTCCGAACAGCCGCCGTCGACCTTCACGGTGGCCAGCTCGTCACCGCGGGTCGGTCCCCGGTTGATGATCGCGATCGGCATCTGGGCGGACGCCGCGTGCCGCACGAAGCGGTAACCCGAGAACACCGTCAACGACGAGCCCGCCACCAGCAGCGCATCGGCGGCATCCACCAACGAGAAAGCGTGTGCCACGCGCTCTTTGGGCACACTCTCGCCGAAGTAGACGATATCCGGTTTGAGCATGCCGCCACAGCGCGGACAATCCAGGTACCGGAAGCTCGATGTGTCGGTGACGACCGCGTCGGCGTCGGGCGCCACCGCGATGCTCCCGACCTGTTCGGCGCGGTCGGCGAAACCGGGATTCAGCGCCTCCAATTCGTCGGCCAACGCCGCGCGGCTCATGGTCGACCCGCACTGTAAGCAGATCACCTGCTGATAGGTGCCGTGCAGGTCGACCACGGTGCGGCTGCCCGCCTTGGTGTGCAGCAGGTCCACATTCTGGGTGATCAGCCCCGTCAACACTCCCGCCGCCTCCAGCGCGGCCAGCGCGCGGTGGCCGGCATTGGGTTGGGTCCGGTCCATATGCCGCCACCCGATGTGGTTGCGCGCCCAGTAGCGCTGCCGGAAGACCGCGTCCGAGCGGAACTGGGCGATGGTCATCGGGTTGCTCGGCGGGGAGTCCGGCCCGCGGTAGTCGGGAATTCCCGAATCGGTCGACATGCCTGCCCCGGTGAGCACCGCAATCCGACGACCCGCCAGTGCGGCGACCAGTTCCGGGGCTTCCATGAATTCGAGGATAGGCCGCCATGGCAGGGTGGACCCATGACGGCAGGATCAGCCCCGCGACCGGGTCGGGTTCTCACCGCCGACCAGCTCGCCGACCGCACCCGACGAGCCGCCGACGCCGCGCTTCAGGCCGGCCGCGCGGCGGGGCTGGAGGTCGAGCGCGCCACCATCCTGCACGACGTCTTCTCGGTCGTGGTGCACCTGGAGCCGGCCCCGGTGGTGGCCCGCATCCCGGTGGTGCTGCCGCCCGGGTACACCCCGGCGCTGCAGACGGCGCGCCAGCAACGCGAACTCGACGTCGTGGCCTGGCTCGATGCCCATGGTGTGCCGGTGGTGGCGCCCAGCCCGTTGGTGGCCCGCGTCCCGGTGCGTTGCGGTGGTTTCGGGATGACATTCTGGGCACTCGCCGACGTCGCACCCGATCATCAGCCCTATGCCGGTGTGCCGATCGCCAAGAGCGCCGAATTGCATGCCGGGCTCGCGGGTTATCCTGCGCCGCTGCCCTTTCTGGTGCCCTTCACCGAGGCCGCGCCCGGCATGTTCGACCGGTTGGAGCCCTCGGACTTCTTGAACAGCACGGACATCGAACGGGCCCGCGGCCAGTTCGCCGAGTTGTCGGCGGTGTTGGGCAGCGCCGAGGCCTTCGCCGCCAGCCACCCCGATGTCGGAGTCCAGACGCTCCAAGGAGATGGACCTTCGCACAACGTCATCCGCACCACCACCGGAGTGAAGTTCGCGGACTTCGAGGATGTCTGCCATGGTCCGGTCGAGTGGGACCTGGCCATGCTAGGGCCCGAGGCCGTCGCCGAATATGACGAGGCCGCCGAGGCACTCGGTCTGCGCAGGACCAACCCAACGGTCCAACGCCTGATGGACACCGCGCGCACGCTGCAGTTCATCAGCTGTGTGGTGCTGGTGCCGCAACTACCGGTTTTGGCCGACGGTCTGGCCGGCGTCATAGCCGACTGGCGCACTCAGCGCACGATGTGAACTCCGGATTCACCGGCAATGCCAGAATGACCCGGTGGACTTCTACTCCGCCTACCGGCACGGGTTCGTCCGGGTGGCCGCCTGCACGCACCACACCACGCTCGCCGATCCCGCCGCCAATGCCGAATCGGTGCTGCGGCTTGCCGGTGAGTGCCACGACGACGGCGTCGGGTTGGCGGTGTTCCCGGAGCTGACGCTGTCCGGCTACTCGATCGAGGACATCCTGCTGCAGGACACCCTGCTCGATGCCGTCGAAGAGGCGCTGTCGACGGTCGTCGCCGCCTCCGTGGACCTGCTGCCGGTGTTGGTGATCGGTGCGCCGCTGCGCCACCGCAACCGGGTGTACAACTGCGCTGTCGTGATCCATCGTGGTGCCGTGCTGGGTGTGGTGCCCAAGTCCTATCTGCCCAACTACCGGGAGTTCTACGAAAAACGTCAGCTGGCTCCCGGCGACGGACTCGGCGGTCTCATCCGGGTGAACGGTGCCATCGTGCCGTTCGGGCCGGACCTGTTGTTCCAGGCGGCGGATCTGCCCGATTTCGTCCTGCACGTCGAGATCTGTGAGGACATGTGGGTGCCGGTGCCGCCGAGCGCGCACGCCGCGCTGGCCGGGGCGACCGTGCTGACCAACCTGTCGGGCAGCCCCATCACCATCGGCCGCGCCGATGACCGCAAACTGCTCGCCAAATCGGCATCCTCGCGGTGCCTGGCGGCCTACGTCTACGCCGCCGCAGGCGAGGGGGAGTCAACCACCGATCTGGCCTGGGACGGGCAGACGATGATCTACGAGAACGGCGTGCTGCTCGCCGAGTCGGAGCGCTTCCCCAAGGGAGAGCGCCGCAGTACCGCCGACGTCGACGTGTCGCTGTTGCGGGCCGAACGGTTGCGGATGGGCAGCTTCGACGACAACGCCCAACACGAAGCCCGCCGCGGCGGTGCGGACTTCCGCCGCATCGAATTCACCCTCGACCCGCCGACCGGTGACATCGGCCTGCTGCGGCGGGTGGAGCGCTTCCCGTTCGTTCCCTCGGATGCCGCACGGCTGCAACAGGATTGCTACGAGGCCTACAACATCCAGGTGTCCGGGCTGGAGCAGCGGCTGCGCGCGTTGAACTACCCGAAGGTCGTCATCGGGGTGTCGGGCGGGCTGGACTCCACCCATGCACTGATCGTCGCCGCCCGCGCGATGGACAGGGAAGGCCGGCCGCGCAGCGATATCCTCGCCTTCACCATGCCGGGCTTCGCCACCGGCGACCGGACCAAGGGCAATGCCATCGCGCTCAGCGAAGCGCTCGGGGTGACCTTCGCCGAGATCGACATCCGCGACACCGCCCAGCTGATGCTCACCGAGATGGACCACCCCTTCGGCCGCGGGGAGAAGGTCTATGACGTCACGTTCGAGAACGTGCAGGCCGGTCTGCGCACCGACTATCTGTTCCGGCTGGCCAACCAGCGCGGCGGCATCGTGCTCGGCACCGGCGACCTGTCCGAGCTCGCCCTGGGATGGTCGACCTACGGTGTCGGTGACCAGATGTCGCATTACAACGTCAACGGCGGAGTGCCGAAGACCCTGATCCAGCACCTGATCCGCTGGGTCATCTCCTCCGGGGAGTTCGAGGATTCCGTCGGGGAGGTGCTGCAGTCGGTGCTGGACACCGAGATCACTCCCGAGCTGGTCCCGGCCGGTGCCGACGAGGAGGTCCAGAGCAGCGAGGCCAAGGTCGGTCCCTATGCGCTGCAGGACTTCTCGCTGTTCCAGGTGCTGCGCTACGGATTCGGCCCCGCCAAGGTGGCGTTCCTGGCCTGGCATGCCTGGCATGACGCCGAACAGGGACATTGGCCGCTGGGCTATCCGCTGGACAAACGCCCCGAGTACTCCCTCGGTGAGATCCGGCGCTGGTTGACCGTGTTCGCCCAACGGTTCTATTCGTTCTCCCAGTTCAAGCGTTCGGCACTGCCGAACGGGCCCAAGGTCTCCGCGGGCGGCGCGCTCTCCCCGCGTGGGGATTGGCGGGCGCCGTCGGACATGTCGGCGCGGATCTGGCTGACCGCCATCGAACGCGATATCCCGCAGGCCTGACTCACCGCGGTATCGGGCAGCGGTCAGTCGAGCGCGTCCCCGATAGCCTCGGCGGTGGGGGCGCAATCACCCGCGCCGGCCACCGTCGTGGCCAGTGCGCCCGCCGCGCACGCCCATCGCAACGCACGTTCCGGGCCGTCCGGCCATGCGGTGGCCAGCACACCGGCGAACACATCGCCCGCGCCGGTGGTGTCCACCGGTTCCACCGCCGGAGCGGGCACGTGGATCTCGCTTGCCCCGGTGCGCAGCGCCGCACCCCGCGAGCCCAGCGTGGTCACCAGATTCGGGACCGGCCAGTTCCATTGCCGCGCTTCGGTTTCATTGACGATCACGACATCGGTCACCTCGGCGAGGCCGGCAAGCAGGTCCGGGTCGGCGCCCGCGGGCGAGGCGTTCAGCAGCACCGTCGCACCGCCGTCCTTGGCCACCCTGGCGGCCGCCAGCGCCGTCTCCGGCGGAATCTCCAACTGCACCAGCAGGACCTCGCAGCCTGCGACCAGCTCGCGAACCCGCGCCGAATCCATCGTCAGATGCGCGTTGGCGCCGGGAGCGACGATGATCATGTTCTCCGCATCGGCGTCGACAATGATGCCTGCCGTCCCGCTGGGCATCGGAAGGTGGACCACGCCGGTGGTGTCGACCCCGTTGCGCTGCAGATGTGCCAGCAGATCGGTGGCCGCGGCATCCTCGCCGACCGCGCCGACGAAGCTCACCGTCGCGCCGGCGCGGGCCGCCGCGACCGCCTGATTTCCGCCCTTGCCGCCCGGCGAGTGCGCCAGCGCCGAGGCGAGGACGGTGGCACCGGGTGTGGGGAGGGTGGCGACGGAGAAGACCAGATCCATGTTCACGCTGCCCACCACACACACCCGGGTCATGAGCTCACCGTAACCCCCACCGCTCCATCTCGGCCGATGCTCGATACGCTGGCTCAATGAGCGTCAAGGCTTCGGAGGGCAGGAGCGCAGCGACCCGGGAAACGGCTTCGGATCTCAAGCAGCAGGTCCACGATGCCGCCGCCGCGGCTCGCGCCGCGTCGCGCCGCCTGGCCACCCTGAGCACCGCCGAGAAGAATCGCGCCCTGCACGCGGCGGCCGACAATGTGCTGGCCCAGGTCGAGGTGATCCTGGCGGCCAATGCCGAGGACCTGGAGGCTGCCCGCGCCGCCGGGACCGCCGAGGCCATGCTGGACCGCCTCGCCCTCAACCCGCAGCGGGTCGACGGTATCGCCGCCGGCCTGCGACAGGTGGCCGGATTGCCCGACCCCATCGGGGAGGTGTTGCGCGGCAGAACCCTGCCCAACGGGCTGCAGCTGCGTCAGCAGCGGGTACCGCTGGGGGTCGTCGGCATCGTCTACGAGGGGCGGCCCAACGTCACCGTCGACGCCTTCGGTCTGACCCTCAAGTCCGGTAACGCGGTGTTGTTGCGCGGTAGCTCCTCGGCGGCGCGCTCCAACGCCGCACTGGTGGGTGCGCTGCGCGAGGCCCTGCTCGCCGAAGGCCTGCCCGCCGACGCCGTCGCGCTACTGCCGAGCGAGGATCGCGCGAGCGTCACCCACCTGATCCAGGCGCGCGGTCTGGTCGACGTGGTGATCCCGCGCGGCGGTGCCGGGCTGATCGACGCCGTGGTCCGCGACGCCACCGTGCCGACCATCGAGACCGGCGTCGGAAACTGCCACGTGTTCGTGCACGCGGCGGCCGATCTCGACGTCGCCGAGCGAATCCTGCTCAACGCCAAGACCCGTCGGCCCAGTGTCTGCAATGCCGCCGAGACCCTGCTGGTGGACCGCGCCGTCGCCGATACCGCGCTGCCCCGGTTGGTGACCGCCCTGCAGGACGCCGGCGTGACGGTGCACCTGGACCCCAGCGAGGAGGAACTGCGCGCGGAGTTCCTGTCGATGGACATCGCCGTGCAGATCGTCGACGGCGTGGATGGCGCCATCGACCACGTCAACACCTATGGCACCGGACACACCGAGGCCATCGTCACCACCGAACTGGCTGCCGCCCAACGTTTCACCGGACAGGTCGATGCCGCCGCGGTCATGGTGAACGCCTCGACCGCGTTCACCGACGGTGAGCAGTTCGGGTTCGGCGCCGAGATCGGTATCTCCACCCAGAAACTGCACGCCCGCGGCCCGATGGGGCTGTCCGAACTGACCTCGACCAAATGGATCGTCTGGGGTGACGGCCAGACCCGTCCGGCCTGACCCGCACGGCCCAGACAGAAAAGAGACCATGTTGAGCGTTCCCGCCCGCCCAGCGCCCCTGTTCGCCGATATCGACGATGTCGCCAAGCGACTCGCCGAGACCGGGTATCTGCCCGACAAGGCCACTGCCACGGCGGTGTTCCTTGCCGATCGGCTCGCCAAGCCGCTGCTGGTGGAGGGGCCGGCCGGCGTCGGCAAGACCGAACTGGCCCGCGCGATCGCGCAGACCACCGGCAGCGAACTGGTCCGGCTGCAGTGCTACGAGGGTGTCGACGAATCCCGCGCGCTCTACGAGTGGAACCACGCCAAGCAGATCCTTCGGATCCAGGCGGGCACCGCGGGTGGCACCGCCGCCGGGGACTGGGATCAGACCAAGACCGATGTCTTCGGTGAGGAATTCCTGCTGAGCAGACCGCTGCTGACCGCGATCCGGCGGACCGATCCGACCGTGCTGCTGATCGACGAGACCGACAAGGCCGATATCGAGATCGAGGGTCTGCTGCTGGAGGTGCTCTCCGATTTCGCGGTCACGGTGCCCGAGTTGGGCACCATCAAGGCCGAGCGGGCCCCGCTGGTGGTGCTGACCTCCAACGCCACCCGCGAACTCTCCGAGGCACTCAAGCGACGCTGCCTGTTCCTGCACATCGACTTCCCCGACGCGGAGTTGGAGCGGCGCATCCTGCTCTCGCGCGTCCCGGAGCTGCCCGAAACCATTGCGGCCGAACTGGTTCGCATCATCGGTGTGCTGCGCGGCATGCAGCTCAAGAAGCTGCCCTCGGTGGCCGAGACCATCGACTGGGGCCGCACCGTGCTGGCGCTCGGTATGGACACCATCGACGACGAGATGATCGCCGCCACGCTCGGTGTCATCCTGAAGAACCAGTCCGACCAGATCAAGGCGGCGGGAGAGCTGAGGCTGAACTGATGTCCCGACGCACCCGCCCGCCACAGCCGTTGGCGCCACACGGAATCCCAGGGCACCTGGTGGATTTCGTCGAGGCGCTGCGCGGAACCGGTATTGCGGTGGGGCCGTCGGAGACCGTCGATGCCGGCCGGGTGATGAACGTGCTGGGTCTCGGTGACCGCGGCGCGCTGCGCGAGGGTCTGGCGTGTGCGGTGCTGCGCCGCCCGGACCATCGGGACACCTATGACGCGTTGTTCGATCTGTGGTGGCCCGCGGCGCTGGGCGATCGCACCGTGATCGACGATCCCGACCCCGACGCGGGCGACGCCAAGGACCCGAACGGCCCGCCCGAGGCGGATATCGAGAGCATGCGGCAGGCGCTGGTGGACATGCTGGGCTCCGATGCCGAATCGGAGAACCTGGACGACCGGCTGACGGCGATGATCGCCCGCATCGTGGAGGCCTACGGCCGGTACAACTCCAGCCGTGGACCGTCCTACTCGTCCTATCAGGCGCTCAAGTCGATGGCCCTCGACGATCTGGAAGGGAGACTGCTCGCCGGGCTGTTGGCCCCCTACGGTGAGGAACCGACTCCCACCCAGGAGGAGATCGCCAAGGCGATGGCGGCACAACGCATCTCCCAGCTGCGCCGCATGGTGGAAGCCGAAACCAAGCGCCGTACCGCCGAACAGCTCGGCCGCGACCACGTGCAGATGTACGGTGTGCCGCAACTGTCCGAGAACGTCGAGTTCCTGCGGGCCTCCGGCGATCAACTGCGCCAGATGCGCAAGACCGTGCAGCCGCTGGCCCGCACCCTGGCCACCCGGTTGGCGGCCAAACGCCGTCGCTCGCGCAGCGGTGAGATCGACCTGCGCAAGACGCTGCGCAAATCGATGTCCACCGGCGGGGTGCCGATCGACGTCGTGCTCAAGAAGCCGCACCCGGCCCGGCCCGAGCTGGTGGTGCTCTGCGATGTGTCGGGTTCGGTGGCCGGTTTCAGTCACTTCACCCTGATGCTGGTGTCGGCGTTGCGCCAGCAGTTCTCCCGGGTGCGGGTGTTCGCCTTCATCGACACCACCGACGAGGTCACCCACATGTTCGGCCCGGAGGCCGACCTTGCCGTGGCGGTGCAGCGCATCACCAGGGAGGCCGGCGTCTACACCCGCGACGGGCACTCCGATTACGGGCACGCCTTCGTCTCGTTCACCCAGAACTTCCCGAATGTCCTCTCGCCGCGCTCGTCGTTGCTGATCCTCGGTGACGCCCGCAACAACTACCGCAACCCGGAGACCGACCTGCTGACCCGGATGGTGAACGCCAGCAGGCATGCGCACTGGCTCAATCCGGAGCCCAAGCACCTGTGGGGTAGTGGCGACTCGGCCGTGCCCCGCTACCAGGACCTGATCCCGATGCACGAGTGTCGGTCGGCCAAGCAATTGGCCTCGGTGATCGACGGCCTGCTCCCCGTCTGATCTGCCCCCCGTTTTCGGCGAGCGTGCGTGTCTGCTCACCGACACGCCGGTCCGGTGGCGGAGTCCGCGCACGCTCGCCATGTTCGGGCCGCCACGATCACTCCCGTAAGCTGCCTGTTCGTGGCCACGCGACGCAGGTTGGGAGTGATGGGCGGGACGTTCGATCCCGTGCATCACGGCCACCTGGTGGCCGCCAGCGAGGTGGCCGATCAGTTCGACCTCGACGAGGTGGTGTTCGTTCCCACCGGCCAGCCCTGGCAGAAGCGTGGCCGCGCGGTCACCGCGCCCGAGGACCGCTATCTGATGACGGTGATCGCGACCGCGGCCAATCCGCGTTTCTCGGTGAGCCGCGTCGACATCGACCGCGGCGGCCCCACCTATACCAAGGACACGTTGCGTGACCTGGCGGCGCTGAACCCGGACACCGACCTGTACTTCATCACCGGTGCCGATGCGCTGGGCTCGATCCTGTCCTGGCAGAACTGGGAGGAACTGTTCTCCCTTGCCCGGTTCATCGGGGTGAGCAGGCCCGGCTACGAACTCGACGGGGAGCACATCGCCGCGGCGATGAAAGAGCTGCCCGACGACGCGCTGTCACTGGTGGAGATCCCCGCCCTGGCGATCTCGTCGAGTGACTGCCGGCTGCGCGCCCAGCAGTCCCGGCCCATCTGGTACCTGGTGCCCGACGGGGTGGTCCAGTACGTATCCAAACGCAATCTCTACACACCCACCGCCGAGGAGGCCAGGTCGTGACCGCAACGGCAGAAGCAGTACAGATGTCCAGCATCGCGGCACGTGCCGCGTCGGACAAGCTCGCCGACGATGTCGTCGTGATCGACGTCTCCGAGCAACTGGTCATCACCGATTGCTTCGTGATCGCCTCGGCGTCCAATGAGCGTCAGGTCAACGCGATCGTCGACGAGATCGAGGACAAGATGCGCGAGGCCGGTCACAAGCCTGCCCGCCGCGAAGGCACCCGTGAGGGTCGCTGGACCCTGTTGGACTATGTCGACATCGTGGTGCACGTCCAGCACACCGAGGAGCGCGAGTTCTACGCCCTCGAGCGCCTGTGGCGTGACTGCCCGACGGTCCCGGTCGATCTCGGGGATCCGCGGGACGGCGCGCAGTGACGGTGCGTCGCCTTGTTCTTTTGCGCCACGGGCAGACCGAGTGGAATGCCGGCAGCCGGATGCAGGGTCAGATCGATATCGACCTGACCGAACTCGGACGCAATCAGGCCGCGGCGGCTGCCGAGGTGCTCGCCAAGCGGCAACCGGTGGCCATCGTGTCCTCGGATCTGCGTCGTGCGTGGGACACCGCCACCGCGCTGGGGGATCGCGCCGGGCTACCGGTGCGGGTCGATCAGCGGTTGCGGGAGACCCATCTGGGGGATTGGCAGGGTCTGACCCACATCGAGGTCGACGAGCGTGCTCCCGGTGCCCGATTGGCCTGGCGTGACGATGCGCGGTGGGCGCCGCACGGTGGCGAGAGCAGGGTTGATGTCGCCGCCCGCAGCGTGCCGCTGGTCGACGAGCTGCTGGTCGCCGAATCCGATTGGGGCGCCGATGGTTCCGATCGGCCGGTGGTGCTGGTGGCGCACGGTGGCCTGATCGCCGCGCTGACCGGGGCGCTGTTGGACCTGCCGGTGGACAACTGGCCGGTGCTCGGTGGGATGGGCAACGCCAGTTGGGCACAGCTGTCGGGCCATCCCGTGGACGGCAGACTCACCTGGCGCCTGGATGTCTGGAACGCCTCCGCGCAGGTGGCCAACGATGTCCTCTGAGAAATCCGGCCGCAATCTCGATTCCCCGGGTCGCTCCGCTCCCGCCCGCCGGACCCTGCTGGTCTTCTGCGATTCGCTGTCCTACTACGGACCGACCGGCGGGCTGCCCGCCGACGACCCGCGGATATGGCCCAATATTGTTGCCGAGCGGCTGGATTGGGATGTCGAACTGATCGGTAGGATCGGCTGGACCTGCCGCGACGTGTGGTGGGCCGCCACCCAGGACCCGCGTTCGTGGGCGGCGCTGCCGCGTGCGGGAGCGGTGATCTTCGCGACGTGCGGGATGGACTCGCTGCCGTCACCGTTGCCGACGGCGTTACGGGAGCTGATCCGCTATGTGCGCCCACCGGTGCTGCGGCGCTGGGCGCGCGACGGCTACGGCTGGTTGCAGCCGCGGCTCTCACCGGTGGCCCGCCCCGCGCTTCCCCCGCATCTGAGCGTCGAATACCTGGAGCAGACACGTTCGGCGATCGACTTCAACCGGCCGGGAATACCGGTGGTGGCGACGGTGCCCTCGGTGCACATCGCAGAGACCTACGGCAAGTCGCACCGCTGGCGGGATGCCACCGTCGCGGCGATCAACGGATGGGCTGCGCAGCACCGGGTTCCGGTGGTCGATCTCAAGGCCGCCGTCGGTGAGTACGTGATGAGCGGGCAGGGCAACCCGGACGGTATCCACTGGAACTTCGAGGCGCATGCCGCGGTGGCCGAGTCGATGCTCATCGCACTCGCCGAGGCCGGCGCGTACGAGCCCGAAACCCGCGCCCTTCCATGACCGTTCAGGTGGTCACCGACTCCTCGTCGCGACTGGAACCCGATGCGCTGACGAGGTGGTCGATCCGCCAGGTGCCGCTGCATGTGCTTGTCGACGGCAGCGACCTCTGCGACGGCGTCGACCAGATCCCCAACGATATCCACGAACGTCACCACGTGACCACATCCGGTGCCTCCCCTGCGGAACTGGCGCAGGCCTACCGGCAGGCGCTGGCCGACAGCGATGGTGACGGTGTCGTCGCCGTCCATCTGTCCGCGGCATTGTCGAGCACCTTCTCCACGGCGGTCGCGGCGGCGCGTGAGTTCGGTTCTGCTGTGCGCGTGGTGAATTCGCGGTCGGCGGCGATGGGTGTCGGCTACGTCGCACAGGCCGCGGCCCGAGCGGCGGGCGGTGGCGCCCACCTCGACGCGGTGGAGGCCGCCGCGCGGGCGGCCATCTCGCGCGGACATGTTTTCATCGTGGTGGACCGTCTGGACAATCTGCGGCGCAGTGGCCGGATCGGCAAGGGCGCATCGTGGTTGGGTACCGCCCTGTCGCTGAAGCCGCTCCTGCATCTGGACGTCGACGGCCGGCTGGTGTTGGCGCAGCGGGTGCGCACCACGTCCAAGGCGCATGCAGCGATGGTCGACGCGATCGCCGCGGCGGTGGGGGAGCGGCCGGCGACCGTGGCCGTGCACCACGTCGACAATCACGACGCCGCCGCCGCTCTGGGTGCGGCGCTGACCGACCGGTTACCGCAATTGCAGGGGCTGACCGTCACCGATATGGGTGCGGTGCTCGCCGTGCACGTCGGCGGCGGCGCGGTCGGGGCCTGCGTCAGCCTCGCGGACTGAACCGGCCCGTCACCGGGGGCAGGTCCTTGAGCGTGGCGATACCGGGAGCCGCCGCCACGACCGCGGGCACCGCGTTGGTCACCGGCAGCGCGGTGTAGATCATCCCGAGTCCCATGAAGCCGGGTTCGGTCCAGTCCTTGGGCGGCAGGCAGTGCAGCACGGTGCGCATGTTGGGCATGCCGAAGACCTGGATGACATGGCCGTGCTCCAGCGGTTTGGGCGGAGTGACCTGGTCACCCATGGTCCAGTTGAAGCCGACGCTGACGACGTTGTGGTCACCGACCCAACCGCGGTGGTAGCCGTAGACGCTGCCGACGGTGCCCTTGGGGATCGTCATGAAACCCAGGTCCGAGTCGCCGGTCGCGGCGGTGAAGGTGACGTCGAAGGTCATCCGGTCCAGCTGTGCGCCGATGGCGTCGGCCATCATGGCGGCGGACTCGGCAAAAACCTCGCTTTCACGGCGCACGCTCTCGGCCAGGCCGGGGGTGTCGGGGTCCTGCGAGAAGCCCATCGCGGTCTGGGTCTCGGCGGACTCGTAGGTCGAGCAATCCACCGATTCGGTGATCCGGATCTCGTCGACGCGTTCGCAGGAGCCGGAGAGCACCATCCCGACCATATTGGTCATCCCGGGGTGGGCGCCACTGCCGAAGATCGTGGAATTGCCGGTGACGCAGGCTTTTTTGATTCGTTCGAGGTCGTGCGGGCTCTGTTTGCCGCCGGTGATCCACGCGGCGCTGGAGCATACGTTGACGCCCGACTCGAGCAGGGCCACCAATTCGTCGATATCGGGCCACAGCGGGTTGTAACAGCAGGCGTCGGGCCGAAGGGCGATCAGTTCGCCGATGTCATTGGTGGCCTTGATGTCGGTGGGGGTCGGCCAGCCCGCGAGTTCGGCGGCATCGACTCCCACCTTGTCGGCACCGTGGGCGTAGACGCCCACCAGTTCCATGTCATCGCGGCCGATGATGGCGTGCAGTGAGCGCCGGCCGATGTTGCCGGTGGTCCATTGGATGACGCGCAGGGGGCCGGCGGCGACGGGCGGGGAGTCTGACATGGGGTGAACAATATTGCCGATGTGTTCAGGGTCGGGCCGGTTTGGCCGGCTTGTTCCATTCTGGTTATGATACGGAACGTGTCGTTTCGTAACTCGGATGAGGAATTGGCGCGTCAAGGTGGCCGCCCGCGCGATGCTGCGCGGGAAGCGCGCATCCTGTCGGTGGTCTACACACTGTTGACCGAGGTCGGTTATGACGGACTGACGTTCGAAGAGGTGGCCCGGCGCGCCGGCGCCTCCAAGGCCACTCTCTACCGGCGCTGGAAAAGCAAGCGTGACATGGTCAGTGCCGCGCTCAGGGCGGTGCCGGCGCGCCGCGACGACGCCGATGAGATCGACACCGGCAGTCTGCGCGGTGATCTGCTGGCGCTGTGCCGGCGGTTGCTCGCCACCATGCAATCCACCGACGGTCAGACCGCTCTGTTGCTGCTGCAAGCCGGACTCGAGGATCCTGACCTGTGCGATCAGATAGAACGGACCGTCGGACCGACCGGCGCGCGGCTTCCCGCGAGCGTCATCGATGCCGCCGTACGGCGCGGTGAACTGCCCTGTGAAGTCGATCCGTTTGCCTACGAGGAGGTTGTCGGCGCGGTTTTGCTGTTGCGACGAATGAACGGACTCGACTGTGACGACAGCTACGTGGAGAACCTCGTCGACCATGTCCTCGTGCCTGCGTTGTGCGCCTCGCCGGCCGCGTCCGGGGGATTGCCGGCCGGAATCTTCTCCGGACACCCTGATCGAGTGACGCAACGAGGAGATTCCAGTGAAAATTGACGATTTCGATTACGCGACACTGCCGGGAGCCGACGGTGTGGGCATCAACGTGGCCGTCGGTGGAAGCGGGCCGGCGGTGGTGCTGCTGCACGGTTTTCCGCAGACGCACTACATGTGGCGTCACGTCGCCGGCGGCCTCGTCGACGAGTTCACCGTGATCGTGCCCGACCTTCGTGGCTACGGGCGCAGCGGCAGACCGGCAGCGGCGGGACCCGAGACATACTCCAAGCGGACGATGGCCCGCGATATCGTCGAGGTGACGAAGTCGCTGGGCCACAACCAGTTCGGGGTCATCGGTCATGACCGCGGCGCCCTTGTCGCGGTCCGCGCCGGGCTCGACCATCCGCAGGTGGTGCGGTATCTCGGAGTGCTGGATGTCCTTCCGACCCTGGACACCTGGTCGGTATTGCGCGGAGTGGACGCCAAGGTGGCCTGGCATCTCTACCTGATGGCACAACCGGCCGGACTGCCAGAGAAGATGATCGCGGCCGTGGCCGAGGAGTTCTTCGCGTCCTTCCTGGACACCTGGGATCACGGCGGGTCGACCTTTTCCGCCGAGGCACGTCGGCACTACATCGACAGTTCGATCGCCGCGGTGGATTCCATCGTCGCCGATTACCGGGCCAGCGCGGGCGTCGACCTCGACATGGACCGTGCCGATCGCGCGGCCGGTCGCCTGCTGACGATGCCGGTCGGCGTCATCTCCCAGGACTGGGGCGGGCAACTGGGCTTCGACCCCGTCGACATCTGGGGTGCGTGGGCCTCGGATCTGCACTATCAAACGACCGGCGCCGGACATTTCATGGCCGAGGAGACGCCCGCCGACATCGAGCAGTTCGTGCGCAAGCTCGCAGCACGCAGTCGATGAAGACCTAAACTCTAGGTATGGCAATGGATTCCACGACCGTGCAGGGATGGTTCGACCGCTATGTGGATGTGTTCGCGGCGGTCGTCCGCGGCGAGAAACCGATGGCCGAGCTGGTGGACTGCTATGCCGTGCCGCTGATGCTGACCACCGACGCCGGTGCGATCAGCCTCACCACCGCCGACCAGGTCGTCGCGGTCATGGAAAGCCAGGTCGACGCGCTGCGGTCCCAGCGATATCAGTCCACCACGCCACTCAGCGCGGCCGTCACCGAACTGAACGCGTCCTCGGCCCTCTACCGCGGCGCGTTCGTACGGTGCGATACCGAGGGCGCCGAGTTGGGGCGTCTGGCGGTGACCTACCTGCTGGTCGACGGCCCCGAGCACCCACAGATCGCGGTGCTCGCCTCGCACGGCGGGTGAGGAGCTCATGCCGATCAAATTGGAGAACGTCGCCATCGCCGTCGAGGACCTGGACGCAAGCATCGCGTTCTTCACCGATCTCGGTCTCACCGTGATCGGCCGCGACATCGTCCGCGGCGAGTGGGCCGACACCGCGGTCGATCTGGACGGTAACCACTGCAAGATCGCCATGCTGCAGACGCCGGACGGGCACGGCCGGCTGGAGTTGTTCGAGTACATCCATCCGGCCGCGATCCCGACGCATCCGACCCGTCCGAACGAGATAGGCATGCATCGTGTCGCGTTCTCGGTCGACGATATCGATGAGGCACTGGCGATCGCCGCGCGGCACGGTTGCAATCCGCTGCGCGGTGTCGCGACCTATGGGGACGTATACAAGCTGACCTATATCCGTGGGCCCAGCGGGATCATCGTGATGCTCGCCCAGGAACTGACACCACCCTGATCGAGTTATCCACAGTTTCGGGTTCGTCCACAGGGACCCGCGACTGAGCTGCTGTCCGCCCGATGAGGTCGGGGTCTGTGCCTACCGTCAGGCGCATGGACACCGAATCGCCGGCGCAGCGCCTCTCCCGACGTATCGGTACAGGCCATGATCGCGCCGTAGATCCACCCGAGGCGGAGGACGCCGATCAACCGTCCGATGTTGCGTTGGCCCGTTGGCTTCCGGAGGGACCGGCGCCGCGCACTCTCGGTGATCGGGTGGCCGCGCTGCGTGCGGATCCAGGACGGGCCGGGGTCATGGCGCTCATCGGTGTCGGTGTCATGGCGGTGCTGGTGACGGTGTTCACCGTCGTGCGCAGTCCGGACCATCCGGTGAGTGCGGCCAATCTGCCACCGGTCCAGATGGTGTCGACGGCGAGTTCGCCTCCGGCCGCACCCCCGGGACCGGTGGTGGTCAGTGTCGTCGGCCTGGTGAACAAGCCGGGTCTGGTCACCCTGGAGGTCGGTGGCAGGGTCGCCGATGCGGTGGAACTCGCCGGTGGAGCGCTCGACGGTGCCGATCTGGTCGGACTGAACATGGCCCGGCGGGTGGCCGACGGAGAGCAGATCATCGTCGGTCTTGCGGCACCACCGGGATCGCCCTCGCCGATGGGCAGTTCGGTGCGATCGGCGGGCGAACCGTCCGGGCAGGCCGGTTCGGCGCCAACCGCCGCGACGGCCCCCGCAACCGCCGGCACCGATGGATCCTCGGCACGTGGCGCGGTGAACCTCAACACCGCGACCGCCGAAGAGCTCGACGCCCTGCCCGGCGTCGGACCCGTCACCGCCGCGGCGATCATCGCGTGGCGAGATGCCAACGGTCCGTTCAGCAATATCGACCAACTCGGTGAGGTGGACGGGATCGGTCCGGCCCGCCTGGACAAGCTGCGTGATCTGGTGGTCGCGTGAATGGCCGTCGCGATCAATCAGGAGCGTCCGATCGATATCCGGCTGGTCCCCGCGGCGTTGACGGCCTGGGCCGTGACCGCGGCAGGAATCGTGTGGCCCGGGTTGGTGCCGTGCGCAGTGGTGTTGGTGGCCTGCGCCATCACCGGCGTGCTGACGCGCAGGGGCGCAGTCCGGTTAGGAGCAGCGGGTGTCGCCGCCGTCGCGGTGATGGGTGCCGCCTTCGGCGTCGTGGTCGCGTTACGCAGTGCCGAGGTGCGCCACCATCCGATCACCGAGCGGTATGGGGACCGCGCCGTCGTGACGATCGCCGCCACCGAGTCGCCGCGATCATTGGGCCGCGGCCGGATGATGTTTCGGGCGGGCCTGCGGGAGGTGGATGGCATCCCGTCCTCGGGGATGGTGATGGTCTTCGCGCCGGTGTCGGATTTCGCCGGTCTGGCCGTGGGCCGCCCGGCCACCTTCAGCGCTCGGATCGGACGGCCGCTACGTGCCGATCTGACGGCAGCGGTGCTGACCGCGGCGGGTCGGCCCACACTGGGGGAGACGCCCATGGTCCGTCGCCTGGCCGGACATGTCCGGGAGCGGTTCTCCGCCGCTGCCCGCCGGGTCCTGCCCGCCGACCAGGCCGCAATGCTGCCCGCCCTGGTGCTCGGGGACACCTCGGCGGTCACGGCCACCACGTCCGCGGCGTTCAAGGTTTCGGGTCTCACCCATCTGACCGCGGTGTCCGGCGCGAACGTGACGATCGTGTGCGGTGCGGCGCTGCTGTCCGCGGCGCTGGTGGGGCCCCGGCCGGCGGCCGGGTTGGCGCTGGTGGTGCTGATCGCGTTCGTCATCGTCGTGGAACCGTCGGCCAGCGTGTTGCGGGCCGCGGTGATGGGCGGCATCGGCCTGTTCGCGGTGGTGTCACACCGCCGACGGCAGGCGATCCCGGTGCTGTCCTCGGCCGTGATCGCGCTGATGATGGTGGCCCCGCAGCTGGCCGTGGATGCCGGCTTCGCGCTCTCGGTGGTGGCGACGACCGCGCTGGTGGTGATCGCCCCCGGCTGGTCGCGCCGGCTGGTCGGCAGGGGCTGGCCCAAGCCGTTGGCGGATGCGCTCTGCATCGCCGCGGCCGCGCAGGCGGTCACCGCTCCGCTCGTCGCCGGGATCTCGGGCAATGTCAGCGTCTTCGCTGTTCTGGCCAATGTCCTTGTCGGCGCCGTCATCCCACCGATCACCCTGATCGGTACCGCGGCCGCCGCACTATCGGCGGTCTGCGCGCCGGTGGCCGAGTTGATGGTCCGGTTCACCGGTCCCGAGCTCTGGTGGCTGCTTGTCGTCGCCGACCGGATAGCCGGGCTGCCCGATGCCACGGTGCCCGTCCCGGCCGGGGCTCCCGGCATGGTCTTGGTGGCCGCGGCCACCATCGCGGTGATCGTCACCTGGCGGTGGCGGTGGGGCCGGACCCTCTCGGTCGCGGGTCTGTGCTGTCTGCTGGCGTGGACCGTCTCCGGCGTTGTCGGGTCGGCGTGAAACGATCACCGGGTGAGCGAGGGACTACATCTGGTGCTCGGGGACGAGGAACTGCTGGTCGAGCGCGCGGTGGCCGATTTGCTGCGCGCGGCACGCAAGCGGGCGGGCACCGTCGACGTCCCGGTGGACCGGCTCCGGGCCGGGGAGGTGAGTACCAGCGAGTTGGCCGAACTGCTCAGTCCCTCGTTGTTCGCCGAAGAACGCGTGGTGGTGCTGGAGGCCGCCGCCGAGGCGGGCAAGGATGCGGTGGCACTGATCGTCAGCGTGGCCGCCGACCTGCCGCCGGGCACCGTGCTTGTGGTCCTGCACTCCGGCGGTGGCCGAGCCAAGGCGATGGCAGATCAGCTCAAAAAGCTTGGCGCCGAGGTGCATCCGTGCGCCAAGATCAGCAAGCCTGCCGAGCGTGCTGATTTCGTCCGGCGCGAATTCCGGGTGCTGAAGATGAAGGTCGACGACGCCACCGTCACCGCGATCCTCGACGCGGTCGGCTCGGACATCCGCGAACTGGCCGCGGTCTGCTCACAGCTGGTCGCCGATACCGACGGGCAGGTCGATGTCGCCGCGGTCCGCCAGTATCACAGCGGCAAGGCCGATGTGAAGGGCTTCGAGATCGCCGACAAGGCGGTCGCCGGCGACGTGCCCGGCGCCACCGAGGCGCTGCGGTGGGCCATGCACAGCGGGGAACCTCATGTCGTGCTCGCCGATGCGCTGGCCGAGGCGGTGCACACCATCGCCCGCGTCGGCCCGATCACCGGCGACCCTTACCGCCTTGCCGGCGAACTGGGCATGCCGCCGTGGCGCATCCAGAAGGCGCAGAAACAGTCCCGACGCTGGTCGCGAGACCGGGTGGCCGAGGCCATCCGGGTTGTCGCCGCGCTCAACGCCGATGTCAAGGGGGCGGCCGCCGATGCGGATTTCGCCCTGGAGCGGGCCGTGCGCAGGGTCGCCGAGTTGGCCGCCGACGGCTGAGTGTTCCGGTGGGGCCGGTAACGGTTACCCGGGCACGCAAAAACCCGCGCGTGACGCGTGAGCGTCGACGCGCGGGTCGGCAGAGTCGACTCAGAGCTTGTTGACGGCCAGCGCCAGCGCGGACTTCTTGTTGGCGGCCTGGTTCTTGTGGATGACACCCTTGCTGGCTGCCTTGTCCAGCTGCCGGTTGGTCGCCACCAGCAGCTCGCCCGCCTTGTCCTTCTCACCGGCGTCGATGGCCTCGCGGAGACCGCGGACAGCCGTACGCAGGGAGGACTTGACCGACTGGTTGCGCAGACGACGGCGCTCGTTGGTCTTGATGCGCTTTTCCTGCGACTTGATGTTGGCCACGCGTGTTGTTCCTTCTCACCGTCGGTGTGATTGCTAAGTATTTGGCGCCCGGCGCAGCGATGCAGGCTGGGCAGCAGTGGTTCAGGTTACCAGCGGGTGTACCAATCCCCCAAAAGCGGCCGGACCAGCCTGCCGAAACGCCCGACTTACGGCAGCATGTGCACGGTGAGCCTACGAACCCTGCCCAACGAGACCGTACGCCCGCCACGTTCGACCTCTCGAACCAAAAAACAGCAGGTGGGGATCTTCGACGGTTACACCGAGTTCGCCGGTTACGGCGCGGCCTTCGATGAGATGTTCGACGGCTCCGGCAACGTCCGGCCGCCCTACAAGGGAATCTTCGCTGAACTCTCGCCGTCGGATGCCGACGAGTTGGAGGCCCGCACCGAAGCGCTGGGTCGCGCGTTCATCGACCAGGGCATCACCTTCTCGCTGTCCGGTCAGGAGCGGCCTTTCCCGCTGGACCTCGTTCCTCGGGTCATCTCGGCGGCCGAATGGACGCGGTTGGAGAAGGGCATCGCCCAGCGGGTCAAGGCGCTGGAGCTCTATCTGGACGACATCTACGGCGAGCAGGAGATCCTGCGCGACGGGGTCATCCCGCGGCGGCTGATCACCTCGTGTGAGCACTTCCACCGCGAGGCGGTCGGGATCGTCCCGCCGAACGGTGTGCGGATCCATGTCGCCGGGATCGATCTGGTCCGCGATGCCCAGGGCACCTTCCGGGTGTTGGAGGACAACCTGCGTTCGCCGTCGGGGGTGTCCTACGTGATGGAGAACCGCCGGACCATGGCGCGGGTGTTCCCCAACCTGTTCGCCTCGCACCGGGTGCGGGCCGTCGGCGACTACTCGTCACATCTGCTGCGCGCGCTACGCAAGGCGGCGGCGACCAACGAGGCCGATCCGACCGTCGTCGTGCTGACCCCGGGGGTCTACAACTCCGCCTACTTCGAGCACTCGCTGCTCGCCAGGCAGATGGGCGTGGAACTGGTCGAAGGGCGCGACCTGTTCTGCCGCGACAACACCGTCTACATGCGCACCACCGAGGGTGAGCGCCAGGTCGATGTCATCTACCGCCGGATCGACGACGACTTCCTGGACCCCATGCAGTTCAAGCCGGATTCGGTGCTCGGTGTCGCCGGTGTGCTCAACGCCGCGCGCGCCGGCAACGTGGTCATCTCCAGCGCCGTCGGCAACGGCGTGGGTGATGACAAGCTCGTCTACACCTACGTGCCGACCATCATCGAGTACTACCTCGGCGAAAAGCCGCTGCTGGCCAATGTGGACACCTTCCGCTGCTGGCTGGACGAGGAGCGCGAGGAGGTGCTCGACCGGGTCGACGAACTGGTGATCAAGCCGGTGGAGGGCTCCGGTGGGTACGGCATCGTGTTCGGACCGGATGCCTCAACCAAGGAACTCGCCACGATCTCGAAGAAGATCCGCGCCGACCCGCGCGGCTGGATTGCCCAACCCGTCGTGCAGTTGTCGACGGTGCCGACCAAGATCGGTGACAAGCTCGCCCCCCGGCACGTCGACCTGCGACCCTTCGCGGTCAATGACGGTGACGAGGTGTGGGTGCTGCCCGGCGGACTGACCCGCGTGGCGCTGCCCGAGGGGTCGCTGGTGGTGAACTCGAGCCAGGGTGGTGGTTCCAAGGACACCTGGGTGCTGGCGTCGCGGACCTCGGCCGCCGATCGGGAATTGGCCGCCGCCGAGGTGGTGCGCGCGCTGCCCGAGACGGTCAAGAACGGCCAGGCCTCGGTCGCCGAAAAGGCCTCGCGCAGCACCAAGGCGGGCCGGGACACCAAGGGCGACGGATCGACTCAGACCCAGCAGCAGCAGGCCCGCGAAATCCGTACCGCCCCAGAACAGCAACAGCAGCAACAACAACAGGCGGTGGTCGACTGATGCTGGCCCGTAATGCGGAATCGCTGTACTGGATCGGCCGCTATGTGGAGCGCGCCGATGACACTGCGCGCATCCTCGACGTGGTGGTTCACCAACTGCTCGAAGACTCCAGCGTGGACCCCGACCACACATCGCGGGTCCTGCTGCGAGTGCTCGATATCGAACCCCCCGAACAGCAGCTCGACGTGTGGTCACTGACCGACCTCGTCGCGTTCGGCCGGGATACCCAGGGCGGCTGCTCGATCGTCGAATCGATCACCGCCGCCCGTGAAAATGCCCGCGGGGCACGCGAAGTCACCTCCACCGAGATGTGGGAGTGCCTCAACACCACCTACAACGCGCTGGCAGAGCGGGAGCGGGCGGCTCGGCGGCTCGGGCCGCACGAGTTCCTCGCCTATGTCGAGGGGCGCGCTGCGATGTTCGCCGGTCTCGCCGATTCGACGCTGTCGCGCGATGACGGCTACCGCTTCATGGTGCTCGGCCGGGCCATCGAACGCGTCGACATGACGGTGCGCATGCTGCTCTCGCGGGTCGGCGACAGTGGTTCGTCGCCGGCCTGGGTGACGGTGCTGCGTTCCGCCGGCGCCCACGACACCTACCTGCGCACCTACCGCGGTGTCCTCGATGCCAGCAGGGTGGTCGAATTCCTGTTGTTGGACCGGCTGTTCCCGCGGTCGATCTTCTACTCCCTGCGCCTCGCCGAGCACAGTCTCGACGAGTTGTTGCACCGTAGGCACAATCGGGTCGGGGCGACCGCCGAGGCGCAGCGCCTGCTCGGACGCGCCCGCAGTGAACTGGAGTTCCTGCCACCCGGTGTGCTCCTGGAATCGCTGGAAGATCAGCTGGCGGCACTGCAGCAGACCTGTGTCAAGGTGGGGGAAGCGTTGGCGCTGCAGTACTTTCATTCCGCACCGTGGGTTGCCTGGACCGATGCCGGTCGAGCCGGCGGCACCGTCATCGAAGAGGGAGAGATCTGATGTGGCGTATGCGGGTGGTCCATGCAACGGGCTACGCCTACAAGTCGCCCGTCACGGCGTCCTTCAACGAGGCGCGCCTGACGCCACGCTCGGATTCCCGGCAGAACGTCATCCTGAACCGGGTGGAAACCGTCCCGGCGACCCGTCAGTACCGCTATGTCGACTACTGGGGCACGGCGGTCACCACGTTCGATCTGCACGCGCCGCACACCGAACTGGAGGTGACGGCGTCCTCGGTGGTGGAGACCGAGCAACCGGTCATCCCGGAGTCTTCGGTGACGTGGGAAGACCTGGAATCGGAGGCCGTGATCGACCGCTTCGACGAGTTGCTGACCCCGACGGTCTACACACCGGCCAGCAAGCGCATGGAGCGGGTGGGCCGCCAGATCATGAAGAATCACGACCCCCAGCAGGCGGTCATCGAGGCATCGCGATGGGTGACCGGTGAACTCAAGTACGTGTCCGGCACCACCGGCGTGCACTCCTCGGGCCTGGACGCGCTGCGCGAGGGCAAGGGTGTCTGCCAGGATTTCGCGCACCTGACGCTGATCCTGTTGCGCAGCATGGGAATACCGGCCCGCTATGTGTCGGGGTACCTGCACCCCAAGCGCACCGCCAAGGTGGGTGACACCGTCGAAGGACAGAGCCATGCCTGGATCCAGGCCTGGACCGGCGACTGGTGGCACTACGACCCGACCAACGACAAGGACATCAACGAGCAGTACATCAGCGTGGGTGTGGGCCGGGACTACGCCGACGTGACCCCGCTGAAGGGCATCTACTCGGGTGAGGGATCCACCGACCTCGACGTGGTCGTGGAGATCACCCGGCTGGCTTGACGCAGACGCCGGGGTGAACCTGCACCCGGTGCAGATCGTTGCCGAGTTCGATCTGTCGGTCGAAGGTGGTGGCTGCCAGCGCCCGCCACTGATCTTCGGTGCCCGGCGCCATGGCGGGCACGTAATGGGTCAGGATCAGGATGCCGACGCCGGCGCGCGCGGCGGTATCGGCGGCCTGTTCCACACTGGAGTGGTAGTCGCAGATGTCGCGCACCCGCTGCAGGGGCACCGCCTCGATCAGATCGCGACGAATCGCGGTGTGCACCAAAGCGCCTGCCCCGGAGGTCAGCGCATCAAGCGTGGCGCACGGCACCGTATCGCCGGCGAGCACCACCGAGGCGCCACCGTGATCGATGCGGAAGGCGATGGTCGGCGCGACCGGTCGGTGGTCGGTGGGCGCGACGCGCACCTGCACGCCGCCCTCATCCCACACCATCCCGTCGGTGTACTCGTGCACCTGCACCCGCGGTGGTCCGGTCAGATCGGCGTGGTGCTCCAGTCGGTAGGAGATGTCATGGCCGAACGCGGCCAGCATCGCCTTGACCACGTCGGCGGTGCCGGGCGGCCCGATGATGGGCAGCGGTGTGGGGTCGGGGTCGAAGGTGCCGATCCACCGGGTGATCAGGACATCGCCCAGATCGGCGATATGGTCGCTGTGTAGGTGGGTCAGCAACAGCGCGCTGAGCTGGGGCGCGCCGGAGCCCGCAGCGGCGAGTCTCTGCAGTACCCCGCGGCCGCAGTCGACGAGGAACGTCTGGTCCGCTGCGCGGATCAGGGTGGACGGGCCCGCCCGGTCCGGGTCGGGGATGGGGCTGCCGGTTCCCAACAGAGTCACCTCGATCATGGCCCACATATACCGCCGCAATCGTCCGCAGGTGGCAGATCCGACGTAGCCTGAATGTGGCGGAGGTCACATATCGCGGGAGGGCGTCATGCGGATAGCCGACGTACTGCGGAACAAGGGGTCGGCGGTGGCCACGATCGCACCGGAGACATCGGTGGCCGATCTGCTCGCGGGCCTGGTCGGGCGGAATATCGGCGCGATGGTGGTCGTCGGTCCGGACGGGCCGGTCGGCATCGTCTCCGAGCGCGATGTGGTGCGCCGTCTGCATGATCTGGGTCTGGATCTGCTGACCAGACCGGTCGGCGAGATCATGACCACGCATCTGGTGTTCTGTGCACCCGAGGACTCGGTCGACAGTCTGAGTGCGGCGATGACCCATCACCGGGTGCGGCACATCCCGGTGCTCCAGGACGGCCGGTTGGCCGGGATCGTGAGCATCGGGGACCTGCTCAAGAGCCGCATGCAGGAACTGGAGTCCAGCACGGAGTACTTGCAGGCGTACATCACGCAGGGCTGAATGGACGGGTGCGTGACCCACAGGTACGACCCGCCGCCCGTTCCGATGTCGACACCCTGGGCCGGGTGCTGGGCCGGGCGTTCTTCGACGATCCGGTGATGGCGTGGATGCTGCCCGACCCGCAGGCGCGTCGGCGCAAACTGCACAAGCTGTTCGCCGGACTGACCCGCCATCACCATCTGGCTCGCGGCGGGGTGGAGGTCGCCTGTGCGGAGTCCGGCATCGCGGCGGCGGCGCTGTGGGACCCGCCGGGTCAGTGGCGGCACACCGCGGCCGAGGAATTGCGTGCGGCGCCATCGATGCTGCTGACCTTCGGCGGTGCGGTGCGCCGCGGGATGCAGGTATCGGAGTTGATGAAGCGGTCGCACCCCGACGAGCCGCACTGGTATCTCGCCGTGATCGGCAGCGATCCGCAGGTACGTGGTGGCGGCTTCGGTCACGCGCTGATGCGGTCGCGGTTGGACCGTTGCGATGCCGAGTACGCGCCCGTCTACCTGGAGTCCAGCAACCCCGACAACATCGGTTACTACCAGCGCTTCGGCTTCGAGGTCACCGGAGAGATCACCCTGCGCGACGGGGGACCCGTCATGTACCCGATGTGGCGCAACCCGCGGTAAACCCGTCTGCGGTGCAAGCCGGTAGAGTTCGGTGCTGACCTGCAGGGGAATCCGGTGACAATCCGGAGCTGACGCGCAGCGGTGTGAGGCATGGCCTCGAGCCCGAATGCCTGCGGTCGTGCCACCGTCGACGGCTCCGCGTTTGGGCCCTGTACCGAAGGAAGTCACCGCCGTGCGGGTGATCGTCACGCTGCTCTGTCTTGTCCTCACCGTCACCGCCTGTGGCAGAGCGGAGGCGCCGGCTCCCGCACCCGCTGCCGCGGCCGTAGAAGCCGGCGGTACCAGCTATCCGCTGACGCTGCAGAACTGCGGCGTGCAGGTCACCTTCGAGCATGCGCCGCGACGCGCGGTGTCGCTGTATCAGGCCTCCACCGAGATCCTGCTCTCCCTCGGCCTGGCCGACCGGATGGCGGGCACCTCCACCTGGTTCGACCCGGTGCTGCCCGCGTTGGCCGCCGACAACGACCGGGTGCCCCGGATCGCCGACAACGACCCGAGCCTGGAGGCGGTGCTCGATCTGGAACCCGATCTCATCACCTCGGCGAGCGCCCATACGTTCACCCCTGCTGTCGTCGGTGAGCGCGCCCGCCTGGCCGAACTCGGCATCCCCACCTACCAGTCGCCATCGGTGTGCACCGACGCCATCGTCGACGGTGAGACGGTGACGCGTACCGCACCGCTGGAGATGGACACGCTGTTTCGTGAAATCACCGAGCTGGCACAGATTTTCGACGTCCAGGACCGTGGCGCGGAGCTGGTGAGCCGGCTCAGGCAGCGGCTCGACGACGCACCTCGGATCGCGGCGCGCGAGGCCACGGTGGCGTTCTGGTTCTCCGGGTTGCGCACCCCGTACCTGGCCGGCTGTTGTTCGGCGCCCGGGCTCTACGCCCGCGAGTTCGGCGCCACCAATGTATTCGCCGACGCCGCCGAGGACTGGCCCGAGATCAGCTGGGAGGCGCTGGCCGACCGCAACCCCGACGTGCTGGTGCTGGCCGATCTGAGCCGCAAACGCATCGACGGGGACGCCCTCGACACCAAGATTGCGTTCCTGGAGTCCAACCCCGTCACCCGGAACATGACGGCCGTTCAGCAGAAGCGCTACGTCGTGCTGACGGGCTCCGAACTCGACCCGGGTATCCGTCAGATCGACGCCGTGGAGAAACTCGCCGACGGTTTCGCGACGATCGGGGAACCGAAATGATCGTCCGCGCCGTGCTCGGCATCGCCGCCGTGTCGGCGCTGACCGCCTGCGGACAGTCGGCGGTCAGCGCCCGCAATGACGCCGCAAGCGCCGGTTATCCCATGACGGTGAGCAACTGCGGTCGCGATGTCGTCATTCCCGCGCCGCCGCAGCGCGCGGTCTCGCTGAACCAGGGGTCTACCGAGATCCTGCTGTCGCTCGGGCTCGCCGACCGCATGGTCGGCACCGCCACCTGGACAGATCCGGTCCGGGAGAATCTCGCCGCGGCCAACGCCACGGTTCCGAAACTGGCGGAGAACAAGCCATCGCTGGAGACGGTGCTCGACACCGAACCCGATTTCGTATCGGCATCCTTCGCCGGAACGCTCGGGCCCGGCGGCGTTGCCGACCGCGATCAGTTCGGGTCCCTCGGGGTGCCCACCTATGTGGCACCCAGTGATTGCGTGGGCAGGATGTCTGTGGACACCGACGGACCGCGTGACGAACCGTTCACCATGGCCGCCATCTACCAGGAGATCCGAGAGCTGGCACGCATTTTCGACGTCATCGAGCGTGGTGAGGAGCTGGTCGCCCAGTTGGAGCAGCGGATGCAGGCCAACCGGTTGCAGGTCGATGCCGATCTCGGGTACTGGTTCTCCGATATCCGAGCGCCGTATTTCGCCGGGTGCTGCGGCTCGCCGGGCGTCATCACCGACGCGGTCGGTGCGCGCAACATCTTCGTCGACACCACCGAGGAGTGGCCGCAGGTCAGCTGGGAGGTGATCGCCGAACGCGATCCCGACGTCCTGGTGCTCGCGGACCTGAGCCGGCGCACCATCGACGGTGACGCGCTGGATGCGAAGATCGCCTTCTTGGAGTCCAATCCGGTGACCTCGCGGCTGACCGCCGTGCAGCAGAAGCGCTACATCGTGGTCAACGGCGCCGACCTCAACCCGTCCATCCGCACCGTCGACGGCACCGAGAAGGTCGCCGACGGACTGCGCCGCTTCGGATACGCCGGCGCACGGTGACGCTGCGCACGCCCTCGTTGGCCGTCCTCTGGATACTGGGACTGGCGCTGCTGGTCGCCTCGGCGGCGGCGGCCATCACCATCGGCCCGGCGGCCCTGTCCGTCCGTGACGTCTATGGGATCGTCGCCGAACATCTTGGTGCCGGTCCCTCGGGCGCGACCAGGATCCAGGACGGCATCGTGTGGCAGCTGCGGTTGCCGCGGGTGCTGCTCGCCGCGGTATGCGGTGCGGGGCTGGCCCTGTGTGGTGCGATTCTGCAGTCGCTGCTGCGCAATCCGCTGGCCGATCCGTTCGTGCTCGGAGTGTCCTCGGGCGCCTCGACCGGCGCGGTGTTGATCGCGGTGCTCGGGGTCGGCGCGGGCGCGCTCACGCTCTCCGGTGGCGCATTCGTCGGAGCGGTGCTGTCCTTCGGGGTGGTGCTGCTGTTGGCGCATGCCGCGGGCGGCGGCACCGACCGGGTGGTGCTGGCCGGTGTTGCTGCCACGCAACTGTTCTCGGCGTTGACATCGTTCATCGTCTTGTCATCGGCCGACGCCGAGCAGACCCGGGGCGTGCTGTTCTGGTTGCTCGGTTCCCTTGCCGGGGTGTCCTGGACCGATGTCGCGGTCTGCGGTGTGGTGGTGGGCACCGGACTGGTGTGCTGTTTGGCCTACGCGCGGGCGCTGGACGCCTTCGCCTTCGGTGACGACGCCGCGGCCACCCTCGGGGTGTCGGTCCGGCAGGCCCGCATCGTGTTGCTGGTGATGACCGCGCTGATCACCGCCGCGCTGGTCAGCGCTGCCGGGGCGATCGGATTCGTCGGGTTGGTGTTACCGCACGCCGCCCGATTCGTGGTGGGGCCCGCGCATCTACGTCTGTTGCCGACGGTGGCCATCTTCGGCGCGGTGTTCATGGTGTGGGTCGACACGTTGGCCCGCACCGTGTTCGCGCCGCAGGAGCTACCCACCGGGGTGGTGACCGCGCTGTTGGGTGTGCCTGCGTTCGCGTTGATCCTGTTGCGCCGCCGGGGGATACCGGCATGAGCGCAGCTTGCAAGAGAATCGTCGACACATGAGCCTGCGCGCGGACCGGGTCGGCTGGACACGCTCGGGCCGAATGGTGCTCGACGGTGTCACCCTGAAGCCCGCGGCGGGCAGCACCGTGGGACTGCTCGGGCCGAACGGATCCGGTAAGTCCTCGCTGCTCAAGCTGCTCGCCGGGGTCGATCACCCCGACGACGGGGTGGTCGAACTCGATGGCCGTCCGATAGCCCGGATGTCGCGGCGCACCCTGGCCCGGCGAGTGGCGATGGTGGCCCAGCACGCCGAGACCGAGTTACACATCACGGTGCGTGATGTGGTGCGGCTGGGGCGGATCCCGTACACCGGCATGATCGGGACGGACACCGAGGGCACGGCGGTGGTGGACCGCGCGTTGGCAGCGACCGGGCTGACCGATATGACCGAACGGTTCTGGCAGACCCTGTCCGGCGGTGAGCGCCAGCGGGTCCAGATCGCCAGGGCGCTGGCCCAGGACCCGGACCACCTGCTGCTCGACGAGCCGACCAACCACCTCGACATCGCCCACCAGTTGGAGATCCTGGTGCTGGTCCGCCGGCTGGACATCACGACGGTCGTCGCGCTGCACGACCTCAATCTGGCGGCGATGTTCTGCGATCACATCGTGGTGCTGTCCGGCGGGATCGTCGTGGCGACGGGAATTCCCGCCGAGGTGCTTACCGAAGAGCTGATCGAGATGGTGTACGGGGTCCGATGCCGGGTCAGCGTCGAGGACGGGCTGCCGCATGTTCGGTTCGCGCTCGACTGATCAGGCGACCGGTTGGATCTCCCGATCGGCCAGCGAGTTGCCGGCGAAAGCGCCGCGGTAACGCGCGGCCGGATGGCTGTCGGGCAGCCGGTCACCCTTGCCGAGCAGCTTGTGGCGCAACGTACCCGACTTGTCGGTGCCGAGCAGGCCGCGCTCACGCAAGGTGGGGAACAGCCGGTCGGCCACCTCGCGGAACGATTGTGGAACCGTCGCGTGATAGACGTTGATCCCGTCCACACCGGCCTCCCGCCATTCTTCCAAGCGATCCGCGATCTCGGTGGGGGTGCCCACGACCCGGTTGGCGCCCTCCATCACCCATGCCATGTCGCGGATGGTGGGCTCCTCGTTGCCGGAAACCTCGGCGGCCCAGCGCTTGAAGCTCTGGATGCCGGTGAACTCACCGAGCTCACTGATCGGGGTATCCAGCGGCAGCCCGCCCGCGTCGATACCGGCATCGCCGAGTGCGTGCAAGGCGATGCCCTCCAGATCGAGGTAGCGCTTGAGTTCGTCGTTGCGTCGGATCGCGTCGGCATGGGTGTCGCCGATGACGAAGGACAGGCCTTGGGCAAAGGTGATGTCGTCGGGATCCCTGCCGTACTCGGCGGCCAGTGATCGGGTTTCGGTGGTCAGCTTGTAGGCATCCGCCGGTGAGGGGCTGCCGATGTAGACGCCCTCGGCATTACGTGCCGAGAACAGTTGGCCCGCGGGGGAGGAACCGGCCTGGAACAGCACCGGTGTGCGTTGCGGAGACGGTGAGGTGAAATGCGGTCCCTCGACGCGGTAGCGCGGTCCGACGTGGTTGATCCGGTGGATCTTCGCCGGGTCGGAATGCACGCTGCGCTGCTTGTCCTGTACCAGCGCGTCCTCGTCCCAGGAACCCTCCCAGAGTTTGTAGGCGACGTCGACGTATTCGTGGGCCCACTCGTAGCGCTCGTCGTGGGCGAGGGTGCCCTCGTGGCCGAAACTGCGAAACATGTTGGCGTTGAAGCTGGTCACGATGTTCCAGCCCAGCCGGCCCTCGGTGTAATGATCGAGTGAGGACATCCGCCTGGCGAAATTGAACGGGTGATCCTGGATGATCGAGCTGGTGAACACGATGCCGAGGTTCTCCGTCACCGCCGCGAGCGCCGACGCCAGCACCGAGGGATCGTTCACCGGGATCTGGATGCCCGCCTCGACCGATTTGCGCCAGTTGCCGTTCCACGGCGCGCGCAACCCGAAGACATCGGCGAAGAACAGCAGATCGTAGCCCGCCTTGTCGACCTCGGCGGCCAGCGAAGTCCAATGCCGCAAGGAATTGAACTTGTGGTTCTGCGCCTCCGGTGCCCGCCACAACCCGTGCAGCACGTGGGATGCGGTATTCATCACGAATGCCGAGTAATACAGCGGTTTACGGCGTCGGTCGGTCACGAGCTGGTGCCTTGTCCCGCGGAGTCCGACTCGCCGATCGGACCGAGGGTGTCGCGGATCAGGGCGTTGTCGGTGGTCTGTAGGAACTCGGCGATCTTCGGGTCGGAGAAGGTGGCGATCAGCTTCTCGACGTTCGGGTCGTCGAGATGTTTGTTGCTGACCACCAGGCCACCCTCGCTGCCTGCGGGTGCTGGATGGCGGTCCAGGATCTGATATTCGCGCAAGCCCGCGGCGTACACATCGGAGATGTGCACCACCACGGCGTCGACATCGGCCAGGCTGCGGGCCAGCTGGCCGATCGGTACCTGGATGAACTCGTAGTCCTTCGGGTTGGTGGCCACATCGCTGAGCTGGGGCAGCCCCTCGACGGTGTCCTTGCCGGGCTTCAGGGTGATCTGGCCGGCCTCGGCGAGATCCAGCAGGGCAATGGCCTGACCGGCGGGATCGTCACGCAGGGCGATCTTGGCACCGGCGGGCAGTTGGTCCCAGCTGTCGTACTTGTCGGAGTAGGTGGCCTGATCCCAGGTGAATGTCGGCGCCGCCAGCGTCAGCTCGAAACCGTTGGCGGCGATGGCATCGTTCAGGAACGGCTGGTGCTCGAAGAAGTTGCCGGCCACGGTACCGGCGTCGACCGCGCGGTTGATCTCGATCAGGTTGTCGATCTGTACGGGCTTTATGGTGATGCCGTGCTCGGGCGCGATGTTCTCGCTGATGTAGGCCAGTAGATTCTCGGCCGCGATATCGGTACTCCAGGTGGCCACCTCGAGTTCGGTGCCGAAGGGCTGGTCTCGATTGGCGTTCTGACTGTAGACGATACCGCCGACGACGACGGCAACCAGACCGGCGGCCGAGGCGATCCACGGCCAGCGCTTGCGCTGTCTGATCTCGATATCTGCCGTCGGGTTGTGCTGGTCTGTCATGTGTTCCTCTGTTCTCGTCGGGTCAGCGGGTGAGTGCTCAGCGGGTGAGTGCTTTGACAACACGGTCGCCGGTGAACTGGACCAACTGGATGGTGATGATCAGTGCGATCACGGTGGCGATCATGATGTTGTCGTCGAACCTGTTGTAGCCGTAGGTGATTGCGAGATGTCCGACGCCGCCGGCGCCGATGGATCCGGCGATCGCCGAGTACTCGATCATCGCGATGGTGTTGACGGTCAGGGCACCGGCCAGCGCGGGGAGCGCCTCGGAAAGCTGCACGGACCGGATCACCTGGACGTGCGAGCCGCCCGAGACCAGTCCCATATCGGCGACATCGGTGCGGACCTCGCGCAACGCGTTCTGGACGAGGCGGGCGAAGAAGGGTATGCCGGCCACCGTCATCGGCACGATCGCGGCGGCGATGCCGATGGTGGTGCCGACGATGAATCGGGTGATCGGGATGATCGCGGCCATCAGGATCAGGAACGGCAGCGATCGACCGATGTTCACGATCATGTTCAACGCGTTGAATACTCGCGGGTCCGGGAACAGCCCGAACGATGACGTGTTGTGTAGCACGATGCCCACCGGTGTGCCGATCAACACCACGAGCGTCATCGTCACCCCGACCATCACCCAGGTTTCGCCGTAGGCGGGCAGCAACAGATCGGGGACCCGTGCCCATGGGGTGCTGAAGTCTTCGGCGGCGAGCAGGATCATGCGGCTTCCTCGCCGCCGACGGTGTCGACGGCACGCACGTGCAGGCCGCGGTCACGCAGGTGATCGGCGAAACCGGCTGGTGCGCCGGGGGAGATGGCCAGCACGGCGCGGCCCACTGCGACGCCGCGGATCGCCTCCACGCTGGCGCTGAGCACGTGGACCTGTGTGCTGGTCAGTCCCGGGGTGGATCGGATGGAGGTCAGCCAATCCAGCGGGACATCGCGGGAGGCGTACGAGATCTCCCACACGTCACCG
This sequence comes from Arthrobacter sp. SLBN-53, assembly GCF_006715585.1. NCBI lineage: Bacteria > Bacillati > Actinomycetota > Actinomycetes > Micrococcales > Micrococcaceae > Arthrobacter > Arthrobacter sp. SLBN-53. Next base: position 1,071,825 of record NZ_VFNN01000001.1, on the reverse strand, counting down.
GGTGCGCGCAGGGGTGCACTGGGACGGTCGGGCAACAGCTCATGTGCCAGAGCAGAATTCGGATCGAGGATGATGTCTTCGACCGAGCCACTCTCGATGATGCGACCGTTGTCGATACGGGCCACCGAATCGGCGATCTCGCGAACCACCTCCATCTCGTGGGTGATCAGGATGATCGACAGGCCGAACTCATCGCGCAGTTCGGCGAGCAATCCAAGGATCGACTGGGTCGTGGCCGGGTCCAGCCCGGACGTTGCCTCGTCGGAGAGCAGGTTGGACGGCCCGAGCGCGAGTGCGCGGGCAATACCGACCCGCTGCTTCTGGCCCCCCGAGAGCTGGGCCGGGTAGAACTCACGGCGGTCGCTCAACCCGACCCGGTCCAGTAGCTCGTCGACACGTTTGTTCACCGAGCCGTCGGTGGCGTGCAGGTATTGCAATGGCAGCGCGACGTTCTGGGCCACAGTGCGGCGGCGCAGCAGAGGAGCGGTCTGGAAGATCACGCCGACGCTGCGGCGGGCGGCCAGTAGCTGGGCACGGTCGAGGCGGGTGAAGTCCTTACCGTCGACGCGCACGGTGCCACTGGTGGGCCGCTCCAGGAAGCTCACGCAGCGCGACAACGTGCTCTTTCCGGCGCCGCTTGGTCCGACGACGGCCAGGATCTCACCGCTACCGACCGACAGGGAGATATCGTCGAGGACGGTGCGGTCGCCGAACCTCTTGGTCAGATTCTCGATCTCGATCACGTTGACTCTCTTGGTTGATCCGCCCCGGGGTCGGACGGCACGGAGCGCTGGCATACCTCTGCGCGAATCCGCTCAAGATACGTACTGGGCCGCCGCCGCGGAACGGTAGCGATCTGGTTGATTCGAACTGCGTCATGATTGTCGAAAGTCTCTGTCGCTGAGTAGATTTGTCGGATGCGAGTTGAGGACTTCCTGTTTTCGGCGAAGCGGATCGTCGGCGAGGGGCCGACGCCGTGACGGTGAAATTCCACTGGTATCTGCCCACGCACGGCGATACCACCACCATCGCCGACAACCGGGGTGATGCGGCGAGCCGTGCGCGCTCGCATCTGCAGCCGACGCTGGAGAATCTGACCGCGCTGGTGCGCACTGCCGAAGATCTGGGGTTCGAGGCCGCCCTCACCCCGACGGGATCCCATTGCGAGGATTCGTGGTTGGCCACCGCGGCATTGGCCCAACACACCGAGCGGCTCACATTCCTGGTGGCGTTCCGGCCCGGCGTGCTCTCACCGACGCTGGCCGTCCAGCAGGTCGGCACCTACCAGCGCTTCACCGGAAACCGGTTGGCCCTCAACATCGTTACCGGTGGAGACGATGCGGAGATGCGCCGCTATGGCGATGCGATCGACAAGTCCGCGCGGTACCGGCGCACCGCCGAGTTCTTGACCGTGGTCCGCGGCGCTTGGAGCAATCCGGAGTTCACCTTCCATGGCGAGTTCTACAACGTGGAGAACGCCAGGACGGCGTACCCGGTCGAGACTGTGCCCACCGTCTACTTCGGCGGTTCCTCACCCGAGGCGATCGAGGTGGCCGCCGAACACGCCGACGTCTACCTGACATGGGGTGAGCCGCCGGATCAGGTCGCGGAAAAAATCGACCGGGTGCGCGTCGCCGCGGCGCGACACGGACGGGAGGTGAGGTTCGGCCTACGCCTGCACACCGTCGCGCGGCCCACCGAGGAGCAGGCCTGGCAACGTGCCGACGAGCTCATCGCGGGCCTGGATCCCGACGCCGTGCGCCGTGCCCACGATCGCTACCTGTCCAGCGGCTCGGAGGGGCAGCGCCGGATGGCGGCGTTGACCACCGGCCAACTGACCGATGCGCGCAGCCTGGAGGTCCATCCCGGGCTGTGGGCCGGACCGAGCCTGTTACGCGACGGGGCCGGTACCGCGGCGATCGGCAGCTACGAGCAGGTCGCCGCGGTGTTCGCCGAGTACGCGGGGCTGGGCATCAGCGAATTCGTGCTCTCGGGCTACCCGCAGGCCGACGAGATCGGCCATGTCGGCCACGGCGTGCTGCCGCTGGTGCGCGCGGGCCTGCCGGTCTGAGTCAGGACGCCTTCGCGGCGGCGAAAATCAGGTCCACGAGAACTCGGCGCGCAACCGGGTCGCGACCAGTTCGAACTTCTCGCGTTCCAGGATTGCGCCCTCGCGCCGAATCCCGTCTTCGGGCACGTCGAGCACCCGGTCCAGCCGCACCCAGCTGGGCCGGCCTTCGTAGTCCCAGCTGCCGGTGCCGATGCCGACCCAGTCACCGTCGGTGGCGTGCCGGTCCTGGCTGGACAGCATGAGTCCCAGCAGCACGCGCTGGTCGCGTCCGACGACGAGGACCGGGCGATCCTTACCGCGGGTGGGGTCGTCTTCGTAGACCACCCAGGTCCACACGATCTCGCCCGGGTCGGCCCGGCCGTCCAGGTCGGGGGAGTACTCGATGCGCCTGGCCCGGTGCGCGGTCGGGACGCTAGCGCTGGTCACCGGGCGTCCGGCGGTGATCGCCGTCGGTGGGCGCTGGACGGCCTGCGCGCCGGCCAGCGCGTCCAGCCCGATTTTCAGCCCCTGTTGCAGGACCCGTTCGGGCTTGGGCAGCTGCCGGATGAGCTTGGGTGCTTCGTTGAAGACAAGGTGCTCCGCGAAGCGTTGGAAGGTCTTCCACTGCGACGCCATGTGACGAGCATAGGTCGCGATTGTGAGGCGACGGCCTGCTGTCGATACGCTGGACTCGACTATCGCGCCTCGACCAGGAGATTCCCATCAGTAGTTTCGCCGACAAGACGTTCACTGCGCCGGCGCAGATCAGGAACTTCTGCATCATCGCCCATATCGACCACGGTAAATCGACCCTGGCCGACCGGATGCTCGGCATCACCGGCGTCGTCGCGGACCGCGACATGCGGGCCCAGTACCTCGACCGGATGGACATCGAACGCGAGCGCGGGATCACCATCAAGGCCCAGAACGTGCGGCTGCCGTGGACGGTCACCGGCGAGGACGGCACCGAAGAGAATTACGTCCTGCATCTGATCGACACCCCCGGCCACGTCGACTTCACCTACGAGGTCTCGCGCGCCCTGGAGGCCTGCGAGGGGGCGGTCCTGCTGGTCGACGCCGCGCAGGGCATCGAGGCGCAGACGCTGGCCAACCTCTACCTGGCGCTGGACCGGGACCTCACCATCATCCCGGTACTCAACAAGATCGACCTGCCCGCTGCCGATCCGGACCGATACGCCGGGGAGATCGCGCACATCATCGGCTGTGAGCCCGAGGACGTGCTGCGGGTGTCCGGCAAGACCGGTGTCGGCGTGCGCGAGCTGCTCGACGAGGTCGTCCGGCTGATCCCGGCTCCGGTCGGGGATGCCGACGCCCCCGCGCGGGCCATGATCTTCGACTCGGTCTACGACATCTACCGCGGTGTGGTCACCTACGTGCGCGTCGTGGACGGCAAGCTCAATCCCCGCGAAAAGATCAAGATGATGTCCACCGGCGCGACGCACGAGTTGCTCGAGGTCGGCATCGTCTCACCCGAACCGAAGGCCTCCGACGGCCTCGGGGTCGGCGAGGTCGGCTATCTCATCACCGGTGTGAAGGATGTCCGTCAGTCAAAGGTCGGCGACACCGTCACCACCGCCCGCCAGGGCGCCACCGAGGCGCTCACCGGCTACCGCGAACCGCGGCCGATGGTGTACTCGGGCCTGTACCCGGTGGACGGCTCGGACTATCCGGTGCTGCGTGAGGCGCTGGACAAACTGCAGCTCAACGATGCCGCGCTGACCTATGAGCCCGAGACATCGGTGGCGCTGGGCTTCGGCTTCCGGTGCGGATTCCTCGGCCTGCTGCACATGGAGATCACTCGCGAGCGCCTGGAGCGCGAGTTCAATCTCGACCTGATCTCGACCGCCCCCAACGTGGTCTACCGGGTGGTCAAGGAAGACAACACCGAAATGATCGTGACCAACCCGTCGGACTGGCCCGAGGGCAAGGTTCGCGCCGTCTTCGAACCGGTGGTCAAGACGACGGTCATCGCGCCCAGCGAGTTCATCGGCACCATCATGGAGCTGTGCCAGACCCGCCGCGGTGAGCTCGGCGGGATGGATTACCTGTCCCCGGAGCGCGTCGAGCTGCGCTACACGATGCCGCTGGGCGAGATCATCTTCGACTTCTTCGATTCGTTGAAGTCCCGCACCCGCGGTTACGCCAGCCTGGACTACGAGGAGGCCGGCGAGCAGGAGGCCGACCTGGTGAAGGTCGACATCCTGCTGCAGGGCGAGGCCGTCGACGCGTTCAGCGCCATCGTGCACAAGGACGGCGCCGCGGCCTACGGCAACAAGATGACGACCAAGCTCAAGGAACTCATCCCGCGCCAGCAGTTCGAGGTGCCGATCCAGGCCGCGATCGGCTCGCGGATCATTGCCCGCGAGAACATCCGGGCCATCCGCAAGGACGTGTTGTCCAAGTGCTATGGCGGTGACATCACCCGCAAGCGCAAACTGCTGGAGAAGCAGAAGGAGGGCAAGAAGCGGATGAAGACCATCGGCCGCGTCGATGTCCCGCAGGAGGCCTTTGTCGCGGCGTTGTCCACCGAGGCCGTCTCGGACAAAGCCAAGAAGTGACTCGCAGGCGCGTCATCGGTCACAATGACGCGGTGAACACAGCAGCCTCGTCACGCGTGCGATACGCCCGCCATGCCGTTCTGGCCGCTGCCGTCGGCTGCGCGCTGGTGACCGGCTGCACCAGCACCGTGAGCGGTCAGGCGGTCCGCGACCCGAACGCCGTGCCCGCCGATATGCCACTGCTTCGCGAGCGCCAGCTTGATGATGTGTTGCTGCCCATCGGCGAGATCAACTCCATCATGGGCTCGGACACCATGGAGGTGACCGGTGAGCTCGACCAGATGGTCGACCATTCGCGCGATGTGTCCAATCCCGAATGCCTCGGTGCGATCTTCGGTGCCGAGCAGCCGGTCTACGGCGACAGCGGTTACACGGCGGTGCGCGATCAGGTCTCGCGCGAACCCGATGAGGACAATGCGCACTGGGTCGAGCAGACCGCGGTGCTCTATCCCTCGGCCGACGACGCAAAGCAGTTCTTCGACGACTCCCAGTCGATGTGGAAGAAGTGCGCGGGCTCCTCGATCGACATCGATGACGGTACCGACAGCTACACCTGGCAGATCCAGGATCTGACCGATGGGGGCACCGTGCTCACCCAGGTGACGGCCCAGGAGAACGCCGACGGTTGGGAATGCCAGCACGCGTTGTCCTTCGCGTCAAACCTCACCGTCGAGGCCTGGGCTTGTAGTTACGGCGCGGGCGACGAAGCGGCGGAGATCACCGCGAAGATGTTGGAGAACGCGGCAAAGTAGGCGCCTGCACCTCGTCCTAGGGTGTGTGGTGTGAGCGCTGAGGACCGTGCCCGCTGGGACGCGATGTACGTCGAGGGTGCCGACATGCCCGTGGCCGCGTTACCCGCTGTGTTCGGCGGTGTCGCGGATCTGTTCCCGCGTACCGGTGCAGCTCTCGACATTGCCTGCGGCACAGGCGGTGTAGCGGTGTGGTTGGCGCAGCGTGGGCTGCGGGTGCAGGCCGTCGACGTCTCCGCGGTCGCCATTGTCCGGGCGCGTCGGTTCGCCGAACAGTCCGCTGTCCCGGTCACCTTCGACGTGGCCGATCTCGATGCAGGTCTGCCGTCGGGAGAACCGGTCGATGTGCTGCTGTGCAACAAGTTTCGTAATACCGCCTTGTACGGATCGATGACTGCGCGGCTGAAGCCGGGCGGGCTGTTGGCAATCTGCGTGCTCAGTGAGGTCGGCGCCACCCCTGGTCGGTTCAGGGCTGTTGCCGGTGAATTACGTGCTGCTTTCGGTGCTCTCGATGTGATCGCCGATGGTGAGGGCGGGGGACAGGCCTGGCTGGTCGGGCGTCGCTGACGTCCGCGTGTCATACCCCGGTGGCATGATCGAACGTATGAGCGAACGATCGGGTGTGGGGGTCCACCTCGATGCCGCGCGCGATCAGCTACTGGCCGAACGCGCCGCGGTGGCGGCCAAGGTGCTCGCGGCGGGCCGGTTCGCCCTGGCCCGGATGGCCGAGCTCGGGCACGGATTGCAGGATCTGATCGTCGATGACTGGGAACTGGTCGCCGCCGAACTGGGTGCCGAGCTCGGGATCAGCCGGGGCCGGGCCTGCACCCTGATCACCCAGGGCCGTGACCTGCTCACCCGACTCCCGGCCTTCGCCCAGGTGTTCGCCGGCGGCGGGGTGGACCTGCGGGTGCTGCGGGTCATCCTGCACCGCTGTGCGTTGATCACCGACCCCGACATCACCGCCATCATCGACGCCCAGCTCGCCGCGGCCGCCCCGTCGTGGAACGCACTGTCGGATGAACGGATCGCCGAGCTGATCGACTGGATGATCATCGAGATCGACCCCGTCGCGGTCCGCCGCGCCCGCGAGACCCGGCGGCGCCGCCACCTGACCGTGGCACCGGTCGGGGACGGGATGGTCGAAATCCACGGCCTCGTCGACGCCGCCAAAGGGGCGGTCTTCGACCAGAGCGTCGACGCCCTGGCCCGCACCGTGTGCCCGCACGATCCGCGCACCCACACCCAACGCCGCGCCGACGCCCTCGACGCCCTGGCGCTGCGGGCCACCAGTATCGCTTGTGTGTGCGGACGCCAAGACTGCCCGGCAGCAGGCAACGAAGTGGCCACCGGTCAGTTCATTGTTCACGTGCTCACCGAGCAGGGCAGCATCACCGCCGCACAGACCGAACGTCGCGGCCCGGCGCAGGCATTGATCCCCGGGTACGGGCCGATCACCGTCGACCAGCTCGCCGACCTGCTACCGGCGGCCCGGATCCGACCTGTGCCCAAGGCAGAGGATCTGGGTACCGAACCCGGCTATCACCCGTCGCGGGCGTTGGCTGATTTCGTCGGCTGCCGGGACCTGACGTGTCGCTGGCCGGGCTGCACTGTGGTGGCGCGCTGCGATATCGACCACACCACACCCTGGCCGGCCGGGCCGACGCATCCGTCGAACACCAAGCTGTACTGCCGCATCCATCACCTGATCAAGACATTTCACTGTGGGCCCGGCGGCTGGACCGACCAACAACACCCCGACGGCACCCTCACCCTCACCGCCCCCAACGGCCGGGTGTACACCACCAAACCCGACGGCGCGCTGTTCTTCCCGCAGTTCACCGTGGCCACCGCCGACCTCGGCGCCATCGATATCCCACCACCAATGCCGGGCCGAGAACGGGCCGCCCCCAGACGATCCCGCACCCGCGCACAGAACCGGGCCTACCGAATAGCCCACGAACGCGCACACAACCGCACCCACATCGACACCCACCCACCACCCTTTTAGGTGGGACGGCGCGGTTCAGAAGATGAACCCCGCATACGGCGCCTGCGGCACCGCGAACAACTCGTCGGCTGCGGCCGGCGCCATCGGATCGTGCACACCCACCAGGCCCGCCGATGCGAGATCACGCCACGACGTGCCACCGAGCAGTGCCGCCCCGAGGCCGGCAACGTCGACGACGAGCTGCGCGGGGGTGGATGTGGTCTGAACTCCGTCCGCCGAGATCGCATACGTCGCGCAATTGTGGCTCAGCAGCGGATCCTCGATCTGCACGGTCACGCTCCCGGTTCCGGCATAGGTGCGCCGACTCAGCGCCTGCGCCACATCGACCACCCGCAACCAGGTTTCGTCATGCACGCCGGTAACCCGGGCGGCACGTCGGTCGCGCAGCAGCCACGGCAACGGGCTGTCCACGGGGGCCTGGGTGAGCACCAGCCGGTCGACCAGATCCAGATCCAGCAGGAAGCGCAGTAGGCCCACGTAGGCCTGCTCGGTGGGGGCGAACAGATCATCGACGACGACGGTCCGCTGATCGCTGGTGAACCAGGTGTCGGTGCCCACCGGGTGGTAGCGGACGAACCCGGTCTCCTCGCCGGCCGGGCCGTGTACGGCGACGAATCTCGCACCGGAAGTGCCCTCGGCGCGCAGCTGTTGATTGAGCCACCAGTGCGGGTCACGGTCGATCGACCCCGGGCGCTCGCCGCGGTGGGCGGCATAGATCCGGGGCAGCATGTCCCACTCCTGGCCCGGCTCGACCAGCCGCACCGGTCCGCTCGCCGCGACCCCGGGACGCAGCGCGGCCCGAGCGGTACGCACCTCGACGGTGGCGGTCGTGGTCGCAACCGAGTAGCCGAAGCGTTCGTAGATCGTGGCCTCGGATGCCCGCAACGAGGCCACCACCTCACCGCGAGCGGCGATGTCGCGCAATTGATGCCGCAACAGTGCGCTGGCGATACCGCGGCGGGTGTACGACGGTAGGACGCCGACATGGGTGACCGCGGCGTGACCCACCCGCGCACCACCGGGCAGGGTCAGGGTGCCGGTGGTGGAGTCGGCGGTGGCGGCCAGCCTGCCCTCGACGAAGACACCGAGCGTGCGGCCCGGCTCCAACAGCTTTCCGATCAGACCGCGCTGCTGTTCGTTGAGCGGCGGGAAGCCGATCATCGCGGTGCGGAAGATGTTGCCCGCCTCGATCAACTCGTCCTCGGCGGTCAACACCCGGATGTCATGGCTCACCCGTCGATCATCCCAGGTCCGTTCTGCTCGCCGACTGCCTAGGCGGAGCCCTCCGCGATGCGGCGGACCGCATCGATGAACACATCGATCTCGTCGAAGGTGTTGTAGAACGCGAACGACGGACGCACCGTGGCCTCCAGGCCCAGCCGACGCAGGATGGGCTGCGCACAGTGGTGCCCGGCCCGTACCGCGATGCCCTCGGCATTGAGCGCCTTGCCGACGTCCAGGGGCTCGTGACCGGCCAGCACGAACGACAGCACGCTGGCCTTCTCTTCGGCGGTACCGACCAACCGCACCCCGGTGATATCGGCCAGCCGCGGTGTCGCGTAGTCGAGCAGCGCGTGCTCGTAGGCCGCGATCCGCTCGATACCGACCCGTTCCACGTAGCGCAACGCCTCGCCCAGTCCGACGGCGTCAGCGATGTTCCCGGTGCCCGCCTCGAACTTGTTCGGAATGTCTTGGAAGATGGCACGTTCCAAGGTCACGTCGGCGATCATGTTGCCCCCGCCCTGCCAGGGCGGGGTCTCCGCGAGCGCCTCCTCGGTGCCGTACAGCACGCCGATCCCGGTGGGCCCGAAGATCTTGTGCCCGGAGAACACCACGAAGTCCGCCCCGAGCGCCTGCACGTCGATGGGGATGTGCGGGACCGACTGGGCGGCGTCGATGAGCACCCTGGCGCCGTACCGGTGCCCGAGTTCGACGATCGTCTGTACCGGTGTCACGGTGCCCAACGCGTTTGAGACCTGCGTGGCCGCAACCAGTTTGGTTTTCGGTCCGAGCAGCCGCTCGAACTCATCCAGCAGCAGATTGCCCGCATCATCGACCGGCGCGACCTTGAGCACCGCGCCGGTACGCTGTGAAAGCAGCTGCCACGGAACGATATTGGCGTGATGCTCCAGATGTGTGATGACGATCTCGTCACCGGCGCCCAGGTGCTTGCCGCCCCACGAGTGGGCCACCAGGTTGATGGCCTCGGTGGTGCCGCGCACGAATATGATCTGTTCGCTCTTGCCGGCGTTGAGGAAACGTCGCACCGTGTCGCGGGCGTCCTCGTAGGCATCGGTGGCGCGCGCCGCCAACTCGTGTGCCGCCCGATGGATGTTCGAGTTCTCGTGCGCGTAGAAGTACGCCAGCCGGTCGATGACCGCCTGCGGCTTCTGCGTGGTCGCCGCGTTGTCGAACCAGATCAGCGGTTTGCCGTTGACGGTCTCCCGCAGAATCGGGAAGTCGGCCCGGATCGCGGTGACATCGAAGATCTCGTGGTCGTCGCGGATCGCCGGAACAGGCTCGCCGGCAGCGATGTTGGAGCCGGAACGCTGCAGGAAGTAGTAGCTGTCGGCGTCCTGTGACGCCGGCGCCGCACCCGTCCACCCCAGCTGCGGGACGTCCGGCACGGTGCCCGGCCAGGAGGGCGCTGAACCGCGCTGGGGCGCGCGAAGCGACGGGGAAGGGGTCGGAGCGACCGGTGCGGATGGGGGAGCCGCGAGCACACCCGGTGTGGTCGGGACCAGACCGGACGGCACCGCGAACGCGTCGAACCCACCGACCGGCACGACGGGGTTCGCCGCATTGCCGCGCGGCGCCACCGGCGCCACACCGGGCGGGCTCACCTCCGGCCCCGGCGATGTCGTCGCCGGAACGCTGACCTCCGGCACCGACACGAACTCCGCGGGCGTGCCCGGATGCGCGGCGCCGGCGGCGGTGGCGCCCGCCGAGGTCGCGGTGGTGACATCCGGTGCGACTCCACGCGGGGCCACCGCGGTGGTAGCGGGCGGGCTGTCCGGACCGGGCCGCAGGCTCACGGCGAACAACCGGCTTGCCAGCGCCGACAGGTCGGCCTCGCTTATCGGGAGGTCACTTGTACTCATGGAAGTGGTCCACTCCGACGTCCTCCAGGACCGCCAGCGCATCGTCGGTGAGCACCGCCAGCGACGAGTACAGCGTGACCAGGTACGACGCGATCGCCGATCGGTTGATACCGGTGAAGCGCACCGACAACCCCGGGGCCTGCTCGCCGACCAGGCCCGGCTGGAACAAGCCAACCACGCCCTGGCGCTCCTCACCGGTGCGGACCAGGATGAACTTCGTCTTCCCGTCGGTCACCGGCACCTTGTCGCTCGGCACGATCGGGATGCCGCGCCACGTGATGAACTGGGCGCCGAACAGGCTGACCACTGGCGGCGGAACTCCGCGCCGGGTGGCCTCGCGGCCGAACGCGGCGACGCCCAGCGGGTTGGTCAGGAAGAAGGCGGGCGTCTTCCACACCTTCGTGATCAGTGAATCAAGGTCATCCGGGGTGGGGGTGCCGCGCAGGGTCTGAATGGTCTGTTCCGGGGTGACCTGCGACAGCAGGCCGTACTCCGGGTTGTTGACCAGTTCGTACTCCTGGCGTTCCTTGATGGTCTCGATGGTCAGCCGCAACTGCTGGGCGACCTGATCGTGCGGGCTGGAGTACAGGTCGGACACCCGGGTGTGCACGTCGAGCAGGGTCGAGATGGACCGCAGCGTGTACTCACGCGGGCTGGTCTCGTAGTCGACGTAGGTCTCGGGCAAAGGATCGTCGGTGCCGACGCCCTCGTCGGCGTGGATGGCGACCCGGTCGGGGTTGACGACGCGGTTCACGCGATAGATGCCCGCTTCCACTGGCACCCAGGACAGCAGGTGCAGCAGGAAACGCGGCGTGATGGTGGACAGCTGGGGAACGGTCTTCGTGGCGTTGGCAAGTTGCCGCGCGGCGAGATCGCCGAGTGCCTGCGATTCGTTCTGGGCAGACGTCATGGGGTGCTACCTCCGACGGGTTCTGTTGTGATCATGCGGCGGCCACGATACGGCCCGAAAACGAATCCGACAGCCTTGGCGCGCACGGTGAAGTTAACCCACCACTGGCTTTTCCGCCGGTGTGGCGTATGGTTTCAGGCATGTCCCACGACGACTCGCTGCGCACCGCCATGGCGCGCTGTGTCGTCGTGCCGTGTTGTTGTTGTTGATTTTTCTGACGTCGGCCCCCGCGTTCGTGCCCGCCCTCTCTCGGCGGTGTGTGGATTCGCGCAGTTCACAGCCTTCAGAAAGCTCACAGCAATGCCCGCTCTCACTCTGCATCCCGTCGGCACCACACCGGTGTCGGTGCGTCGTACCGTGCGCCGCACCGCCGATATCCCCCGGATGACTCGATACCGCGGCGGCACCTACTCGCCGACCGTGGACACCGTTGTCTTCACCGACGGCAGTGTCGCGCGCACCGACCTGATCCGGCTCAATCCCGGGATCGACGCCTACTCAGTGGATTTCATGGGTGTCGCGCCGACGCGCCCGTCGCGGTACCACCCGGCGAACTGGTCGGCCGTGCGTAATTTCTCGGCGCGCGCCTACGAGGCCGAGGTGGACTGGATCATCAGGAACTCGTTCCCCACGCTGGGCACTGTCGAGCTCAGTCGTCGGGTGTTCGCCGCCGGAAAACTTTGCGCGACAGCGCATCTGGCCGAGCATGAGGCCATCGCGGCCACCCAGGCCGCGATCTGGCATTTCACCAACGGGTTGCGGCTGGACAATCGGCCGCTCAATGTGCCCGTCGCGACGACCGAGACGCCGGGCGCCCTGATCTTCGAGTTCGACGGTGCGCCGCAGCTGTCCGGGTACACCGTGGGCCTGACGGCAGATCGGGCGGTGTCGATGCAACTGCAGAAGTCCGCCGATGGCATCACCTGGCGCGATGTGGCGGCCTCCGGCCTGAACGTGCCCGCCGGTCGCGGCACGCACCGGCGCCGGCTCGGGGTGGGTGCGACCACCTCGGACGCCGTGGCAGGACATGCGCACCAGGGCTACCGGTTCTATCGGTTGCAGGTGGTGACCGAGGCCGGATCGTCGGGCGAATCGGTGACGATCGATGACGTGACCTTCACGCTGCACGGTTCGGGGCACTACCGCAACGCCGACCGTGTCGTCGCGCTCTACGATTACCTGATCGCCGGGGCGGAATCCGCGCGCCGGGCCACGGTGGCGCCGCGGCTGACCGCGGACCGGGTGAAGGTGCGGTCAGATCTTTTGGGGCCGTTCGGATTCCATGCGACCGACGCCGCGGCGCTGAGCTCGTCGGCCGGGGAGATCGTCGACGCCGCCGGAGCGCCGCTCGCGGGCCCGGTGGCACCGGGAACCGATATCTACCTTCGTCGCACCGCGGACGCGACCGTCACGATCACCGCACGTGTGCCCGCCACCGGGGACGGTTTCGGCGGTCGGGTGCTGACCGGTATAGCCTACGAGGACGAACGGCTGACCCCGGTGGCGCTGGCCATCCCCACCCCGACGGTCATCGAGTTCGAGATCACCGTCTCGGCGTGAACGAGCGTGCTACATGGGGGCGTTGGCGGGCTGGAAGGTTCCGGTGCTGTCGGCTTCCTCCTCGGCGCGAATCACATGCACCACCGCGTTGATCAGCGCCAGATGGGTGAACGCCTGCGGGAAGTTGCCGAGGTGCCTGCCCGTGCGGGGTTCGATCTCCTCGGCGTAGAGATGCAGTGAGCTGGCGAAGGACAACAGCCGCTCGCACAATCTCTTCGCCCGGCGCACCTCGCCGATCTCGACCAGCGCGGACACCAGCCAGAACGAACAGATGGTGAAGGTGCCCTCCTCGCCGGACAGCCCGTCATCGGTCTCCTCGGTGCGGTACCGCAGTACCAGTCCGTCCTCGGTGAGCTCCTCGGCGATCGCCATCACGGTGGCCCGGATCCGCGGATCGTCGGGAGGCAGGAAACGGGTCAGCACCGCCAGCAACAGTGAGGCGTCCAGCGCGTCGTCACCGTAGCGCTGGGTGAGCACCCCGCGGGAATCCACACCGTGGGCCAGGATGTCGGCCTTGATCTCCTCGGCGATCTCGCGCCATTGCTGGGCATAGGACTTCTCGCCCTGCAGCTCGGCCAGCTTGGATCCGCGGTCCATGGCAACCCAGCACATGATCTTGCTGGAGGTGAAGTGCTTGGGTTCCCCGCGCACCTCCCAGATCCCGCGGTCGGGTTCCTTCCAGTGTTTGATGGTCTCTTCGACCTGGTTCTTCAGCACCGGCCACAGCGCCTCGGGAATCTGCTCACGCGATTTGGCGTGCAGATACACCGAGTCGAGCATGGTGCCCCAGATGTCGTGCTGCATCTGGTTGTAGGCGCCGTTGCCGATCCGTACCGGCCGGGAATAGTCGTAGCCGGAAAGGTGATTGAGTTCCTCCTCGACCAGGCTGCGCTCCCCGCCGACGCCGTACATCACCTGCAGTGGGTGCCGTTCGCCGTTGGTCGCCCCGGAGACGTCGGCGATGAAGGAGAAGAAATCGTCGGCCTCCCGGTCGAGGCCGAGGGTGTAGAGCCCCCACAGCGCGAATGTCGAGTCCCGGATCCACGAGTAGCGATAGTCCCAGTTCCGTTCGCCCTGAGGGGTTTCCGGCAACGAGGTGGTGCTGGCGGCCAACAGGGCGCCGGTCGGTGAGTAGACAAGGCCTTTCAGGGTCAACGCGCTGCGCTGCAGATAGGCCCGCCACGGGTGGTCGGGGAAGTCGCCGATGTTGATCCACTGCCGCCAGGACTCACTGGTCTTCCACATCTTGTCCGCGGCTTCCTCGAAGTTCTGCGGGGCGGGATGCTTGGACCAGCTCAGCGCGACGAACACCTTGTCACCCTCGGTCAGCCGGGTGCGGGCACGCGCCTCGTGTCCCTCCAGGCCGATGCGCAGGTTCGTCGTCAGCCGCAGGGTCGGATTGGCCTCGGGATCCTTGCTCGCCCGCGCGATCGCCTCACCGTAGGCCGATGAGGAGTACTCCCAGGTGGCCGGGCTGCGCCCGTAGTCGAAGTTGGGCTCGCAGTTCATCACCAGTTCGACGACACCGCTGACGCACCGCACCGTGCGCAGCAGGATGTGCTCGGCATCCCAGTCGGTGGGGGTGCGGCGGTGGGTACGCGACCGGGTCTCGGTGTCATGCCACGGTCCCATCACCAGGGCGTCGCGCACGATCATCCAGCCGGTGTGGGTCTGCCAGGTGGTCTCCATGATGAGGCTGCCCGGCAGATAGCGCCGTGCCGAGGGCACCGAGACGCCGTAGGGGCTCAGCCGGAAGTGGCCTGCGCCACGGTCCAGGATGGCGCCGAACACACTGGGGGAGTCGGGGCGAGGGACGCACAACCATTCCACCGAACCGGCGGAGGACACCAGGCAGGTGTTCTCACAGTCGGAGAGGAAGCCGTAATCCGCGATGGGCGGGAACGGGTTTCGCAGGGCTCCGGTGGCTGCGTAGGCGATGGGAGCCGTCGCCGTGAACGGCGTCGGCATCGAATCGTGCTCGGTGTGTTCCAGAACCATGCCGCCCATCATCGGTCCAGATCGCGCACACGTCTAGTCGCGCGAGTCCGCGCGTCAGCGCCGTGCGAAGGCGGGTATGTGCTCGGGGAGCGGCCCGATGGCCACCCCGTAAGCGATGACCCTGCGCAGCATCGGAACCCGGCTGAGCACCCGGACGGCGGCGGGCGGGCGCGCGGGGCCGGTTCCGGAGACGGCGACGGCGATCACCCGGTTGTGCACCATCCGCTGCACGCCCTGGACGATGACCGTCGGCAGCCACCGGCGGATCTGCACGCGACGGAGCGCCTTGGTGGGCACCGAGCCGGTGCGCAGCGGGTCGGCGAGCAGGCGGGCGGCCGCCACCGCGTCAGCGACCGCCAGGTTGATTCCGACCCCGCCCACCGGGGACATCGCGTGGGCGGCGTCACCGATGATCAGTGCGCCGGCGGTGTACCAGCGCCCCAGCCGATCCAGCTGCACGTCGAGCAATTTCACATCGTCGAACGAGGTGACCGTTGCGATGCGGTCGGCGACCCACGGCACCACCGCGGTCATCCGGCGGTGCAGCGACTCGATACCCTGCGCCCGCAACGACGCATCGGATCCCTTGGGGATGACGAAGGCGCACTGGTAGTAGTCACCGCGGTCGATCATCGCCACCATATGGCCGCTGCCCATCGCCCCGGCCAGCCCGGCCTGATCGTCATCATGCCGCGGGACACGGAACCACCACACATCCATCGGTGCGCCAAAGCGCTTGGGTGTCAATCCGATTGCGTCGCGCAGCGTCGAGCCGCGGCCGTCACAGGCCACCGTCAGGGGTGCGCGCAGTTCGCGGATCGCTCCGGCAGCGTCCCGGTAGCGCACGCCGGCCACTGCGGTACCGGCCCACAGCGGGCCGAGCACCTCACAACTGCGTAGCAGGGTGAAGGTCGGCTCCTGCGCGGCGGCAGCGGCCAGCAATTCCAGGAAATCCCATTGCGGCACCAGGGCGATATGCCGGTGTGTTCCCGGTAGGTGGCGCAGATCGACCTGGACCGGGACGCCCTGCACCTTGAGCTCGAGGGACTCGATCAGCCGGTGCGGCACCGCCGCGAACCGCGCACCGAGACCGAGTTCGTCGAGCATGCGCAGAGTGCTGGCGTGCACCGTGTCGCCGCGGAAGTCACGCAGGAAGTCCTGGTGTTTCTCCAGCACCGTGACCCGCACGCCGGCCCTGGCCAGCAGCAGGCCGAGCATCATCCCCGCGGGCCCGCCGCCGACGATCGCGCATCCGGTGGTGGGGGCATCCTGCGGGGCCTTCGGCACCGTTTCATCCTGGCACTACTGTGGGACAGATGGGCGATTTCCTGAGTTGGTGGGACGGTGTCGAACTGTGGCTGTCGGGCCTCGGGTTCGTCGCGCAGACCGCCATCGTGATGCCGGTGGTCTTGCTCCTGGCACTGGGGACCGCCGTCGTGCTCGACGGCGC
Source organism: Arthrobacter sp. SLBN-53 (assembly GCF_006715585.1). Taxonomy (NCBI): domain Bacteria; kingdom Bacillati; phylum Actinomycetota; class Actinomycetes; order Micrococcales; family Micrococcaceae; genus Arthrobacter; species Arthrobacter sp. SLBN-53. Next base: position 1,055,417 of record NZ_VFNN01000001.1, on the reverse strand, counting down.
CCTCGGCAACGGCATCAAGGTGCTGCGCAAGGCACGCCACGAGGAGCAGGAGCCGTCGTGAATCAGATGCCCCGCTCGCGAGTGACCCTGGCGCTGGTCGCCCTGGTGATCCTGGTCATCGTCATGTGGTTCATAGCTCGATAGCTGGTCGTTAGCTGCTCGGTGGCTGCTCGGGGGGCGACACCGCGCGATTCTGATACTCTTCCGGCCATGCGTGCAGCGACCGGCAACAAGAGCGGCCATGTCTTGGCCCTCATTGCCGTGGGGTTTTCCGCTGTCGCCGATGTGTGTTGTTGTCGCTGAAACCACACCCGTCTGCGGTTCGGCGTTGGTAGCGGCATGAGGTCCCCGTCGCGCACCCTTCCATCACCTTTCCGTGTAGACGGCAGCCCTGCCCCAATCCCGCCCTGGAAAGGTCCTCGATGCGCAACCCCGGAAGAACCGCCAAACGTCTGAGTGCCCTCACCGCGCTCGCCCTGTCCACCACCCTGCTCACCGCCTGCGGCGGTGGTGCCAGCGATGTCGCCGGCGGCGGCAACAGCCCCGATGCCGACACCACCCTGACCCTGGTGGCCTACGCGGTGCCCGAGCCGGGCTGGTCCAAGGTCGCCCCGGTCTTCGCCGGGACCGAGGAAGGTAAAGGTGTCGGGGTCACGGCGTCCTACGGCGCATCCGGTGACCAGTCCCGTGGTGTCGAGTCCGGCAAGCCCGCCGATGTCGTGAACTTCTCCGTCGAGCCCGATATCACCCGGCTGGTGAAGGCCGGCCTGGTCGACGAGGACTGGAACGCGGGCGCCCAGAAGGGTGTGCCCTTCGGATCGCTGGTCACCTTCGCCGTCCGTCCGGGCAACCCGAAGAACATCCGCGACTGGGACGATCTGCTCAAGCCCGGTGTCGAGGTCATCACGCCGAGCCCGTTGAGCTCGGGATCGGCCAAATGGAACCTGCTGGCCCCGTACGCGGCCAAGAGCGACGGCGGCAAGGATCATGCCGCCGGTATCGCCTACGTCCAGGAACTGGTGACCCAGCACGTCAAGCTGCGCCCCGGCTCCGGACGCGAGGCCACGGATGTGTTCCGCCAGGGCACCGGTGACGTCCTGCTGGCCTATGAGAACGAGGCGCTGCACTATGACCTCGAACATGTGAACCCGCTGCAGACCTTCAAGATCGAGAACCCGGTCGCGGTCGTCAACACCAGCAAGCACCTGGACAAGGCCACCGATTTCGTCAACTTCCAGTACACCCCGGAGGCGCAGAAGGTCTGGGCCGAGGCAGGCTTCCGGCCGGTCGACCCGGCCGTCGCCGCGGACTTCGCCGACAAGTTCCCGGCACCGGAGAAACTGTGGACCGTGGCCGATCTCGGTGGTTGGTCGAAGATCGACCCGCAGCTGTTCGACAAGGACAACGGTGAGATCACCAAGATCTACAAGCAGGCCACCGGTTAGGCGACGCCGGCGAGAGACGAAGCGGATCGCATATGTCGGTTCAGTCGAATCCTGAGGCGAGTCGCCCGGAGCTTTCTCCGGGCGGCCCCTCTGCCGCGCGGAAACTGTCGCCGCGGCCCAGCGGAGCGACCCTGCAGGTCGGGGTGGCGGTGTTGTGGTTGTCGCTGATCGTGCTGTTGCCGCTGGCGGCGATCGTGGTGACATCGGCAGAGGGCGGCTGGACGGCGTTCTGGTCGGCGGTGTCCTCACCGTCGGCGCTGGCCTCGTTCCGGGTGACGCTGACCATCTCGATCGGGGTCACCCTGCTCAATGTGGTCTTCGGCCTGCTGATCGCGTTCGTCCTGGTGCGCGACGACTTCCCATTGAAACGCGTCGTCGATGCGATCATCGACCTGCCCTTCGCGCTGCCGACGATCGTGGCAAGCCTGGTGCTGCTGTCCCTCTACGGACCGGGCAGCCCGGTGGGCATCCACATCCAACACACCTCCTGGGGTGTGGCGCTGGCCCTGGCGTTCGTGACGTTGCCGTTCGTGGTCCGCGCCGTGCAGCCGGTGCTGCTGGAACTCGACCAGGAGGTCGAGGAGGCCGCGGCCTCGCTGGGGGCCAACAACGTCACGATCTTCGTCAGGGTGATCCTGCCCGCGTTGGCCCCGGCGCTGCTCTCGGGTGCGGGACTGGCCTTCTCCCGCGCCATCGGCGAGTTCGGGTCCATCGTGTTGATCGGTGGGGCGATCCCCGGTGAGACAGAGGTGTCCTCACAGTGGATCCGCACGCTCATCGAGAACGACGACCGGGTGGGTGCGGCGGCGATTTCGATCGTGTTGCTGCTGATCTCGTTCGTGGTGCTGTTCGTCCTGCGTTACTTCGGTGCACGCGCGGCGAAACGGGAGGAGTCGGCGCGATGAAGCTGTCGCGGACCACCCAGCTGATCCTGCGGATCATCGCCGGGCTGTACATCGTCGCGCTGCTGGTGGTGCCGCTGGGCGCCATTCTGTGGCGCGCGCTGGCGCCCGGGATCGGCGAGTTCGTCGCATCGATATCGACGCCCGCCGCGCAGTCGGCGTTGTCGTTGTCGCTGCTGGTGGTCGCCATCGTGGTGCCGTTGAACGTGCTCTTCGGCGTGCCGACGGCCATCGTGTTGGCCCGGCGCAAGTTCCGGGGCAAGAACGCGCTGCAGGCGGCGATCGATCTACCGTTCGCGGTATCGCCTGTGGTGATCGGCGTCGCGCTGATCGTGTTGTGGGGCAGCGCCGGACTGTTCGGGTTCGTGGAGAACAGCTGGGGACTGAAGATCATCTTCGGGTTCCCCGGCATCGTGTTGGCCAGCCTGTTCGTCACCATCCCGTTCGTGATCCGGGAGGTCGAGCCGGTGTTGCACGAGGTGGGCACCGATCAGGAGGAGGCCGCGGCCACCCTGGGTGCCAACTGGTGGCAGACGTTCTGGCGCATCACCCTGCCGTCCATCCGGTGGGGTCTGACCTACGGGGTGGTGCTCACCGTGGCCCGCACCCTCGGAGAGTTCGGGGCGGTGCTGATGGTGTCGTCCAATCTGCCCGGTCAGTCGCAGACGCTGACGCTGCTGGTGCATGACCGCTACACCTTGGGCAACCCGTACGGCGCCTACACGATTTCCGTGGTGCTGATGGCCGTGGCGCTGATCGTGCTGGTGGCACAGATTTTGTTTGACGCCCAACGTTCGCGCGTCAAGACTGAGGACTGAAGGAGACCGATCGATGAGCGAAACCGCTATCACGGTGACGGGCGCGAACAAGCATTACGGCGACTTCGCGGCCCTGGACAATATCGACTTCGTGGTGCCCAAGGGCTCGTTGACCGCGTTGCTGGGGCCCAGTGGCTCCGGCAAGTCGACGTTGTTGCGGGCCATCGCCGGTCTCGATCAGCCCGACACCGGGTCGATCACCATCAACGGTCGCGATGTCACCGGGGTGCCGCCGCAGAAGCGCGGTATCGGCTTCGTGTTCCAGCACTATGCCGCCTTCAAGCACCTCACCGTGCGCGATAACGTGGCGTTCGGGTTGTCCATCCGAAAGAAGCCCAAGAACGAGATCAAGGAGAAGGTCGACAACCTGCTGGAGGTCGTCGGTCTGGCCGGTTTCCAGAACCGGTACCCGGCGCAGCTGTCGGGTGGGCAGCGTCAGCGCATGGCGCTGGCTCGGGCACTGGCCGTCGATCCCGAGGTGTTGCTGCTCGACGAGCCCTTCGGTGCGCTGGATGCCAAGGTCCGCGAGGACCTGCGGTCCTGGCTGCGCCGCCTGCACGACGACGTGCACGTGACCACGGTGTTGGTCACCCACGATCAGGCCGAGGCGCTGGATGTCGCCGACCGCATCGCCGTGCTGAACAAGGGACGCATCGAACAGGTGGGTTCGCCCACCGAGGTGTACGACGCGCCGGCCAACCCCTTCGTGATGTCCTTCCTGGGCACCGTCTCGCTGCTCAACGGAATCCTGGTGCGCCCGCACGATATTCGCGTGGGCCGCAACCCGGATATGGCGATCGCGGCCGGTGACGGTACCGCCGAGTCGACCGGGGTGACCAAGGCGACCATCGACCGGATCGTGACGCTGGGCTTCGAGGTGCGGGTCGAGCTGACCAGCGCCGTCAACGGCACACCCTTCACGGCGCAGATCACCCGCGGTGACGCCGAGGCGCTGGGGCTGCGCGCCGGTGACACCGTCTACGTGCGCGCCACCCGGGTGCCGGAGATCGCCGGCGAGCTACAACGCGCTGAGGTCCGCGCCGACGCGTTGGCCTAGACCGGGGCCACCCGGTCGGCCCAGGGCATCGCCCGCTCCAATTGGGCGGCCAGCGTCAGCAGCAACGACTCGCCGGCCAGCGGCGCGACGAACTGCACACCGAGTGGCAGCCCGTCGGCGGTCCAGTGCAGCGGCAGCGTGATCGCGGGCCGGCCGGTGATGTTGGCCAGCTGCGTGTACGGCACCCAACCGAGGTTGTTGTCGACCATGTCGTCCACGATCTTGGTGTAGCGCAGCAGTTTTGCGGTACGGGTCTTGAGCAGCAGGTCGGCGCCGCGCTGGAGCGCGACGGGCAGATCGAATTCGCCGATGCGCGGCGGCGGGGTCGCCAGCGTCGGCGTCAGCAGCAGGTCGTAGCTCTCGAAGAAGGTACTCAGCCTGCGGGTGTGCTCGTGGCGGCGCTGCACGGCGTCGACGTAGGCGACGCTGCTGGTGGCCCTGCCGAGTGCGGCCATGATGAGCGTGTCGCGCTCGAAGGCGTCATCGCCGGCACCGGAGACGCGTTTGGCCTCGTCGACCTCCCAGGCCAGGTAGACGAACCAGGTCAGCAGGAAATCGCGGGCCAGGGCGGCATCGTCGAACGGCGCCTGCGGCAGCTCCTCGACATGGTGACCGAGTTCGGTGAGCGTCGCCACGGTTTTCTCCACCGCGGCGTACGCCTCCCGGTGCGGATGAGGGGTGATGGCGGCGGGGACGCGCACGCCGATACGCAGGCTGCCGGGGTCGCGTCCGACGGCCGATGCGTACGGAGCTGCGGACGGGGCCGGCGAGTAGGGACCGAACGGTTCGCCGCCGGCGATGACGTCGAGCATGGCCGCGGTATCGCGCACGCTGCGGGACACCACACCCTGCACGGCCGACCCGTGCATCGATTCGCCGCTCGTCGGGCCCATCGGGGTGAGGCCGCGGCCGGGTTTGAGGCCGACGAGGCCGCAACAGGCGGCCGGGATGCGGATCGATCCGCCACCATCATTGGCACCGGCACACGGCACGATGCCTGCCGCGACGGCGGCCGCCGAACCACCCGACGAGCCGCCCGGGGTCCGGTCGAGGTCCCACGGGTTGCGGGCCGGACCCCACAGTTGCGGTTCGGAGATGCCCTTGGCGCCGAACTCGGGCAGGTTGGTCTTGCCGAAGATGACCAGCCCGGCGTCGAGCCAGCGCGACACGATGGTGGAGTGCTCGGCGACCGGTACATGCTGCAGCGAGCGGGAACCGTTGGAGCTGGGCAACCCAGCGTAATCCTGGGCGAGGTCCTTGATCAGGAAGGGCACGCCGGCGAACGGACCGCTCAGCTCGTCGGTGGGCCGAGCGGGCACGTCCCGCACGATCGCATTGATTCGCGGGTTCACCGCCGCCGCCCGCTCGGTGGCCAGCTCCAGTAGTTCGGCCGCGGTGACCTGCTTGGCTGCCACCAGCTCGGCCAGCCCGGTGGCGTCGAGGCGGCGGTACTCGTCGAATCTCATGTGTTCACCCTATGTCCGCCGAATTCAGCTCCGGTGTCGTTCGCGCTGTTGTCTGCGTCTGCGTAATTCGAGGCGGGCGAGCCCGAAGGCGATGAGGACCGGGACGACGAACTTCATCACGTCGATGAGGCCGCCGATCCAGTCCGGGAAAGACCAGTCCGGGAGCTGCACATCGGGCCAGGGGATGGCCGGGAGGTGCTGCCAGGGAACGTTGTTGACGAACCAGGAGACGACGGGACCGACCGCCAACGCCACGGCGAGCGTCGCGATCGCCAGTGCCGTGCGGTAGCCCGTGTAGGCGCGGGGGTGGGCCGCGATGAACGCGTCGCGACGGTCGGCGCGTGAGCCGGCCTCGGCGCGGAAATCCCGGCCGCCCAGGCCTACCGCGGCCGAGGGGTCGTTCCTCGGGTGCCAGGACACCCGGCGGGCTGGACCGAACGAGCCGAACCGCAGGCGGACCGATCCCGCGATACCGGTATCGGTCGCGGGGGTGAGGGTGATCCGGCCTGCGGCGCTGCGGCGCTGCGCGATGGTCGTGCCGTCGACGGACCAGGTCGCCCGTCGCCCGAGGCCTGCGGGTTCGACCTCGACGACGTGTCGGTGTCCGTCGGCATCCAGATACCAGCGTTCCGCTGTCGGCATGGCCTCAGATTATCGGAGTGGTTACTCTATTAATAGTCTTGAGGAGGTGTCCGATGGCCCGCACGGTCGACCCCGTCAAACACGCGGCCCGCCGCGCACACATCATGGATGCCGCGATGACCTGTTTCGCCGCCGCCGGTGTGGCCGCCACGACCACCGCCGCGATCTGTGCGCAGGCGGGCGTCGGGTCCGGGACGTTCTTTCACTATTTCCCGACGAAAACCGATGTGCTGCTGGCGATTCTGGCGACGGGTACCGAGCAGACCCGGGCATGGTTCGCGGACCGCGATGCTCGCGATGATGCCCGCGCGGTGGTGCTGGACTGGGTTCGGCACACCGCGGACACCGCCGCGGACGCGCGAGTTCCCGGCTTCATCCGCGCGGTCGGCGCGGTGATGGCCGAACCAGCCGTTGCCGAGGCGCTGGCGGCCGACGACCAGGCCCAGCACGCGGGCCTGCACGGCTGGGTGCGCCGGGCGCAGCAACGGGGCTGCATGCGTCGCGATCTTCCGGCGCCGGAACTGACCACCTGGGTCATGGTGCTGTTGGACGGCTTCCTGAGCAGGCTCGCCACCGACCCGGCGTTCCTCGCCGATGTCGAACGCGACAGGCTCGTCGACGCGGTGACCCGGCTGATCGATTAGGTGCGGCTGTGCGGCTAGGTGTACCGGGTCATGACGTTGGTGTCAGTCGGCTGGTCGGTGGGAGGCCGCCGAGTGCGCTGTGACGGCGTTCAGTGTTGTAGTAGTTCAGCCAGGGTGCAAGGGCTGCGGCGCGGTGAGCGTTTGAGGTGAAGACCCGCTTGTAGGCCCATTCGGTCTGCAGGGTTCGGTTGAGGCGTTCTACCTTGCCGTTCTGCCATGGGCAATGCGGCTTGATGAACACCTGGCGGGCCCCTAGTTGTGCGCATACTTCACGGATTGAGTAGCGGTAGGCCCAGGCGTTATCGGTCATGATCTCCTCGATGACGGTGATGCCGTTCGACCGGAAGTGCTCGGCGGCACGTTGCAGGAATCCCGCGCAGGTGGGGCCCTTCTCGTCAGGCAGAATTTCGGAGTACGCCAGCCGAGAGTGGTCATCGATCATCGAATGGATGTAATCAAAGCCATTGCCTGAACGTCGGTTTCGATCGGGTGCCTCCCTTCGACCGTGAGCTCGCCAACCCCCGCCGTCGGGGATACGGCCTAGCTTCTTGACGTCCATGTGCACCAGCTCGCCGGGCCGGTTCCGTTCATAGCGGACCGCGGTGGACTTCGAGGCGCGGATGACCTGACCGGTCATCGGGTCGCAGTCACGCAGGTAGGGAACCTGGCGCCGGTTGAGCACCCGCGACACCGTGCGCGGGCAGACGCCCAGCTTGGTGGCGATCTCCTCCGGGCCGCAGCGGTGGCGCCGGCGCCAGGCCACGATCTGGTTCTCCACGCGGCGCGTGGTTCGCGTCGGCATGGTGTGCGGTCGCGAGGATCGGTCCAGCAAGCCGGTTTCACCCTCGACCTCGAAACGGCTGATCCAAGTATGGACGCACTTGCGCGACACCCCCATCGCTGCGGCGATATGGGCTTTGGGCCAGCCAGCCTGATGCCTGTGCACCATCAACAGGCGGCCATGAAACGTCGTGCGGGCATTACGGTGGGACACGAGAACCTCCGGACGGGTTTGGACCTAGACAAGCCACACCTCACCCGGAGGTTCTCTTCACATCAACCCAACACGCCCGCTACCAACGTCCTGTCTCGGTACAGCTAGGCGGCGACGGGCAGTGCGATGGCCGCGTCGAACCGGTCCAGCACGGTCTCGGCGACCAGGCGATGCGCACCCAGCGGAGCGGACATCGAAATACCCTGTGAAGCAGCGAATTCCGCCACCCGATCGGTGATCTTCCCGGGCGCCAGGAACCACGGGGCGATGAGGATGCGCCGGGCGCCGCGCAGGCGCAACACGCGCACGGCATCGGGTAGCGAACGCTGCGATCCGGTGGCGAAGGCGGTGGTCACCCCGGCCCACTGGCTATTGAGTGCGACCGAGGCGGCCACGGTGGCGGTGCGCGCGTTCGCATCCTGTCGCGATGATCCGACCGCGGTCACGATCACGCCGACATCGCTGTCGTGCACGGACACGCCGGCCTCGGCGATCCGCCTGCCCAACACGGCCAACAGCTGGTCGTCCTCACCGAGGGTGTCGGCCTGCCGCGCTGCGGCACCGCTCTCGGCGATCATGGCGGGGATGTCCACCCGAGCGTGATAGGCGCTGGCCAACAGCAGGGGAGTCACCACGGCCCGATCGCCGACCTCGCGCAGCACATCGGCCAAGCCTGGGGCATTCTGCTCGCAGAAGGCGGGCACGACCTCCAGCCCGGGCCGAAGCAGGCGGATCGTCTCGGCCACGGCGCGGGTGTTGGTCGCCGAGCGTGGATCGGCGCTGCCGTGCGCGGTCAGCACGAGAACCGGTGCGGGCACCGACGCGGTCATGACGCGTGCAGACCGCACTCGGTCTTGGACTGGCCCGCCCACCGTCCGCTGCGTGGATCGGCACCCTCAACGGGCTTGCTCGTGCACGGCGCGCAGCCGATCGAGGGGTAGCCCTCGTACACCAGGGGATTGACCAGGATGCCGTTGGCGTCGATATGGGACTGCATGTCCTCGTCGGTCCAGGCGGCGATGGGATTGATCTTCACCAGCCCGAACGCGGCATCCCAGCTGATCAGCGGGGCATTGGCCCGGGTGGGCGCCTCGACCCGCCGGATTCCGGTCACCCATGCCGAGTAATTGCTCAACGCCTTGCCCAGCGGTTCGACCTTGCGCATCCGGCAGCACGCACCCGCGTCACGGGCGAAAAGATCCTTGCCGAACAACTCGTCCTGACGGGCCACCGAGTTCTCCGGAGCCACATTCACCACGCGCACGTCGTACACTGCCTCCACGGCATCGCGGGTGCCGATGGTCTCCACGAAGTGATAGCCGGTGTCCAGGAACAGCACGTCCACGCCGGGCCTGACCTTCGCGGCCATCTCCACCAGCACCGCGTCCTGCATGTTCGACGCGACGATGTAACCGTTGCCGAAGTTCTCATCGGTCCAGCGCAGCAACTCCTCGGCACCGGCGCCGGCCAGCTCGGCCGCGCCGCGCTCCGCCAGCTCCTTCAGTTCGGTTTCCGAACGTGTCACCGCTGTCATGTCACATCACCTCAAGTCTGCTTCGTCGGCGCGCACCGCCCACTGAGCGAAACGCTCATCGGGCTCGCGTTGTTTCACGAAGTTGCGAACGACCCGCTCGATGTAGTCCCCGAGCTCGGTGGCCAGCACCTTGTGCTGGCGCAGCTTGCGGCCGAAAGTGCTGTCCAGGCCCAGGCTGCCGCCCAGGTGCACCTGGAATCCCTCCTCGGGGCCGTTGCCCTCGTCGATCATCTGGCCCTTGAAGCCGATATCGGCGATCTGGATGCGGGCGCACGAGTTCGGGCACCCGTTGATGTTGATGGTCACCGGCACGTCGAGCTGGGCATTGAGGTCTTCAAGACGCTTCTCCAGCTCGGGCACCAGGGTCTGGGACCGGCTGCGGGTCTCGGCGAAGCTGAGCTTGCAGAATTCGATGCCGGTGCAGGCCATCAGGTTGCGTCGCCAATGCGACGGGCTCGACGGCAGGCCCAGGGCGTCCAGGCCATCCCTGAGCGCGGCCAGCTTCTTGTCGGCGACGTTGAGGATGATCAGCTTCTGATACGGCGTGAAGCGGACCCGGTCCGAACCCGCGGCCTCGGCCAGGTCGGCGACCTTGGTCAGGATGGTGCCGGTGACGCGCCCGGCGATGGGCGACACCCCGACGGCGTTCAGGCCGTTCTTGAGCTTGGTCACACCGACATGGTCGATGGGCCGGGTCACCGGCGTTGGCGCCGGTCCGTCGATCAGCGGGCGCTTGAGGTACTCGGTCTCCAGCACTTCCCTGAATCTTTCGACGCCCCAGTCCTTGATCAGGAACTTCAGCCGGGCCTTGGCGCGCAGCCTGCGGTATCCGTAATCCCGGAAGGTCGAGACGACGGCTTCCCAGACATCGGGCACCTCGTCCAGGGGGACCCACACACCGACACGCTTGGCGAGCATCGGGTTGGTGGACAGGCCGCCGCCGACCCACAGGTCGAAGCCGGGACCGTGCTCGGGATGCACGACCCCGATGAACGCGACGTCGTTGATCTCGTGCACGACATCCTGCAGACCCGAGATCGCGGTCTTGAACTTGCGCGGGAGGTTGGAGTACTCGGGCTTGCCGATATAGCGCTTGACGATCTCGTTGACCGCGGGCGTGCCGTCGATGACCTCGTCGGGGTGCTGGCCGGCCAGCGGCGAACCCAGCACGACGCGCGGGCAGTCACCGCACGCCTCGGTGGTCTGCAGCCCCACCTCGTCGAGGCGGCGCCAGATCTCGGGCATATCGCGCACGTCGATCCAGTGGTACTGGACGTTCTGCCGGTCGGAGAGGTCGGCGGTGTCGCGCGCGAACTCGGTGCTGATGCCGCCGAGGGTGCGCAGCGCGGCCAGGCTCAGGTCACCGGCATCGCTGCGGACGCGCAACATGAAGTACTCGTCTTCGAGCATGTCGGTGTTCTCGTCGCCGGTCCAGGTGCCGTCGAAACCGGGCTTGCGCTGGGTGTAGAGGCCCCACCAGCGGAAACGACCGCGCAGGTCGCCCTTGTCGATCGACTCGAACCCGTTCGGGGCATAGATGCTCTCGATGCGCTGACGCACGTTGAGCGGGTTGTCGTCCTTCTTTGCCTGCTCGTTGGCGTTCAGCGGCTCGCGGTAGCCGAGCGCCCACTGGCCCTCGCCGCGGGGCCGCTTCACGGGCTTGGGTGTGTTGGAGACCGTTTCGGTCATGTTGTCGAGGCTCCTTGTCGGGGAGCGGCTCACCGATCGCGCGAAATCGCCGGGGGCTGGCCGGCGGCGCAGATCCGGCGGCCGGCTCATGGGTGGGGCAGGCTGATTCCGATATCGACGCGGGTCAGGGCAGACAACAACAGCTACAGATGCGCTTCAGGTCGACATGCCGCCGGACCACCAGCGCAATGCGGGTGGTGCTGTCAACGGCGGCGGTCACGTGCGACATTGTGCCACGACGGCCGCAGACGCCCTAACCGGGCCAGATTTGGACTCGGGGTGAGCAAAACGGGTTCTGGGACAATTCCTGGTATGAGCAGCCCCGAGCCGGACACCGCCGGACCCTTCGGCATCTATGTCCACGTGCCGTTCTGCGCCACGCGCTGCGGGTACTGCGATTTCAACACCTACACCCCGGCCGAACTCGGGGATGCCACGCCGGACGGCTGGCTGGCCGCCGTGCAGGTCGAACTGGAACTCGCCGCCAGACACGTCGGAACGCGGCCGGTCGACACCGTCTTCGTCGGTGGGGGCACGCCGACGCTGCTCGGCGGGGACGGGCTCGCGGCCGTGCTTGCCGCCGTCATGACGAACTTCACCCTCGCGCCGGGGGCCGAGGTGACCACCGAGGCGAATCCGGAGTCCAGCTCACCGGCGCTGTTCGCCAGACTGCGCGAGGCCGGTTACACCAGGGTGTCGCTGGGCATGCAATCCGCGGCGACGCACGTGCTCAAGGTGCTCGACCGGGTGCACTCGGCCGGGCGTGCGCCGGCGGCCGCCCGCGAGGCGCGCGCCGAGGGTTTCGAGCACGTCAACCTCGACCTGATCTACGGCACGCCGGGGGAGAGCGACGATGATCTGAAGCTGTCGGTGGAGACGGCGTTGGACGCCGGGATCGACCACCTGTCGGCGTACGCGCTGATCGTCGAGGACGGCACCGCGCTGGCGCGGCGGGTGCGCCGCGGCGAGTTGCCCGCCCCGGACGACGATGTGCTGGCCGACCGCTACGAACTGCTCGACGCCGCGTTGTCGGCGGCGGGGCTGCACTGGTACGAGGTGTCCAACTGGAGCACCCCCGGCGGGGAGTGCCGACACAATCTCGGCTATTGGGACGGCGGGCACTGGTGGGGGGCAGGCCCCGGCGCGCACGGATTCCTCGGATCAACCCGATGGTGGAACGTCAAGCACCCCAAGACATATGCGCAGGCGCTGGCCGACGGCCGGTTGCCGGTCGCCGATTCCGAGGAACTCGATGACACCGCACGACACATCGAGGACGTGATGCTGAGGCTGCGCTTGCGCAGCGGGGTGCCGCGATCGGTGCTCGCCGAGGCGGAATCGCTGCGGGCCGGGGTCGCCGTGGCCGACGGGCTGCTGGAGGACACCGGTGACCGGTTGGTCCTCACCGACCGCGGCAGATTGCTGGCCGACGCGGTGATCCGCGATGTGCTCGCCGACTGATCAGGGGCAGGCGCCGATCTGTTCGTCGATTTCGTCGCGGATCTCCTGATCGGTCGAATCCTCCTGCCCGGAAAGCAGTTCCACGATCCGTGCGGTGACGGCCGCGGCGGTGGGATGCTCCCACAACAGGGTGGGCGGCAGCGTGAGGCCGGTCGCACGCTCCAACTGTTTGCGCAACGCCACGGTCATGATCGAGTCGACCCCGATCTCGGCCAGCGGCAAGCGTGGATCCACGGCATCGTCGGAGAGGCCGAGTTCGGCGGCCACTGTGGCGGTGACCAGTTCGGCAACCCACACCGGGGTGGGGACACCGTCACGGCCGGGCCGGACCGCCACCGCACCGGTGTCCTCGGCGTCGACCGGGGCGATATCGGCCAGCATCGGCACCGAGGCGGCATCGGCGTCGACCGGGAGGACCACCACATGCGGCTGGTCGGCGCGCATCGCGAGATCCAGTGCGCGCATGGCATCGTCAGGGCCGACGACACCCATGCCGAGCGCCCGCAGTTGCGCGGAAACGAAGTCCGACGCCGAGCCCATGCCCAGTCCACGCCACGCGGTCCAGGCCACCGCGGTGGTGCGGTCACCCAGGCTGCGACGGTGCTGGGCGAAGGCATCCAGAAAGGCGTTGGCGCAGGCGTACGCCCCTTGGCCAGGGAAACCGGCCAGGTACCCGCAGGACGAGAACAGCACCAACCAATCCAGCTCACCCGGTGCGAACACCTCGTGCAGGGTCAACGTGCCGTCGACCTTGGGCCGCATGGCGGCGGCGAAATCCTCGGTCGTGGTGGTTGCCAGCAGGGCACCGGCCTCGACACCGGCAGCATGGACGACCCCGCGCACCGGTGGCAGATCACGCAGCACAGCGCGTAACTCGTCGGCGGCGCCGGGCGCGGCGATGTCGACCGCGGCCACCCGCACCGACACCCCGCGCTCCTCCAACGCCACGATGGTGCGGGCCGGTTCGGTGTCGGTATCCCATGCCGCGCGATCGGCGATCCCGCGCCGCGACAGCAGCACGATGCGCCGGGCGCCCAGGTCGGCCAACCGGGTCGCCACCCGGGCGCCCAGCGCGCCGGTACCACCGGTCACCAGATAGCTGCCCGCCGGTGAACAGCTCAGCGGCAGGCCACGATTGGGCTCGGCGCGGGTCAGCCGCGCCGTCAGCGCGATATCGTCGCGGACGACCACCACGCCATTGCCTGCCAGTTCGGCCAGGGCACCGAGCGGCAGGCTGTCGTCGGCCACGTCGATGACCCCACCCCACAGGCCGGGGTGTTCGGCCGCGGCGATCCGGGAGAACCCCCACAGCGGCGCACCGCCGATATCGCTGCCCTCGTATACGCCTCGGGTCAGTGCCCACAGCCGCGCCGCGGCGCCGCGCTCCAACAGCGTGGTCAGCGTGCGGTGTACGGCGGTGACGGCGTCCAGGGGTGCGTCGCCGGCCCGTGGCAACACCAGCACCACCGCACCGGGGGTCAGCGTCGCCGGAATCTCCTCGGGTGTCGCGCAGAGCCGGTGCACCACGTCGGCGGCTGCCAGATCGCGCATACACCAGGCCAGCGTCGGCGCATCGCCGCCGACCAGGATCACCTGCGGCGGGCGGTCGCCGGTCTGCCATGGCGTGGGATGCCAGGCCAGCTGCTGCATCATCCGGGTGACATCGTTGCCGCCCGGGTTCTCCAGTTCGTCGAAGTACATGCCGGTGATGGCGCCGAGCACCGTGCCGGTCTCATCGGCGATGCTGACATCGGCCGTGGTGCCGCCGACACGCCGGATGTGCAGCACGGCGGTACCGATGGGGCCGGCGCGCAACGCAACCCGATCGATACGGGCGGGCATCCGCAGGCGCAGTGGGGCGTCGAAGATGACCGAGGCCGCCGAGGTGGCGGCATCCAGGATGCCGGCCCAGGTGGCCGGCGTGCGGCCATCGGGCTCGGCGCGCACGACGGCCAGGAACTCGCCGTTCCGTTCGTCACCGCCGCGGCGCAATTCGGTGACCTCCCAACCGAAACCCATCGCGGCGACACCGAGACCGGCAAGCGTGTCCACCACATGACCGGCGGGCAGCGGCTCGGTACACCGGGCGCGCACCGCGGCCAGATCGAGATCACCGGGTAGCGGTGCCGCATCGGCGATGCCCGCGGTGCAGTGGGTCAACCATCCCTCGGCGGTCTCCTCACCGTCGGTCCGGATGCTCGATGCCAGCGTCAGCGTCCCGTCCTGGCGGACCACCTGGATGTTTCGGGCCCGCCCGGGCGCCACCGGTGTGCGTAACCGGACGTCGACGATATCGCCGCTCGCGGCGGTGCCTGATTCGCCGCTCGCGGCGGTGCCTGATTCGCCGCTCGCGGCGGTGGCCAGCAGCGTGTTCAGCAGCACCGCGGCCGGGACGATCTCGGTGCCCCGCACGGGATGATCACCGGGGTAGGGCCGGGTGGACATGTCCAGCTGGGTCTGCCACACGGTGGCGGGCACACCCGCGGACACCTCGAGGCGTCCGCCCAGCAGGGTGTTGGTGTCACGATCGTGCACCCCGCCGCCATTGGGCGGGTTCGCCGGGGTGCGCCAGAAACGCCGGTGCTGCCATTGGTTTCCGGGTAGGCCGGGTGCCCAGCGCGAATGGCCGGGCGCCAGCGCCACGGGTGCGCCATGACAGTGCAGTGCGGCGATCGCCGTGGTCACCGACCGCACCTCGGGCATGTTGCGCCGGTGCAGCGGAAGAACCCCGTACTCGTCGATGCCGTTGTGGGTCAGCGTGTCCACGATCGAGTGCGAGACCACCGGATGCGCGGCGACCTCCAGGAACAGTCGGTGCCCGTCCTCGGCGGCGGCGGTGACGGCCTCGGCGAAGCGGACCCGTCCGCGCAGATTGGCCACCCAGTAGTCCGATCCGCGCCGGGCCGTCGACCTGGGGTCGGCCAACGCCGTCGTGTACAACGGCACCACCGGGTCCCGCGGATCCAACTGTGCTGTGAGCCTGCCCAATTCGGTGGTGAGCCCGTCCATGGCCGGGCTGTGGAACGCCACATCGGTGTTCACCGTCCGCATCACGATGCCCAGCGCGGACCACTGTTCGACCACCCTGTGCACCGCATCGGCGGTGCCGGAGATGACGGTGGATTCGGGGGCCGCACTGATGGCGGCGACCACGCCGGGATGGTCGTGCAACCGGAACTCGGCGTCGGCGAAGGACACCGCGGCCAATGCCATCGCACCGTGACCCTGCACGGTGCGGAACCCGCGGGCCCGGTAGCAGGCGACCTTGGCGCCGCTGACCAGATCGAACACCCCGGAGATGACGCAGGCCGCCACCTCGCCGACGGAATGCCCGATGACGGCGGCCGGCGCCGCGCCGCGTGACCGCAGCACCGCGGCAAGACCGACCTGCATGGCGAAGGTCAGCGCCTGGACCTGGTCGGTGCCGCCGTGCTCGCCGGAGGCCAGGGCCTCGCGCGCGGAGAATCCGAGTTCGGCGGCGAACACCGGTTCGATCTGATCGATGATCGCGGCGAAAGCCGGCTCCTCGCGCAGCAACTCAGCACCCATGCCGGCCCAGTGCGAGCCGTGGCCGGAGCACACCCACACCGCTCCGCGCTCGGCACCCGGTACCACCGATCCCGTTGCCACCGAGCTGTGCCTGCCGCCGGCGGCCAAGGCGTCCAGTCCCAGCACCGCCTCCCTGTGGTCCTCGGCGATGATCGCCGCGCGCACCGGCTCGGGGGAGCGGCGATTCCACAGCGTGCCCGCGATATCGGTCACCGCGTCGTGACCGGAACGCAGATGGTCGGCCAGTGCTCCGGCATTGACCGACAGGCGTTTCGCCGACCGCCCCGAGACCGGGATGACGTGCAGTGCAGGAGCTTCCCATTCCGGTCCAGGGTCGCTCGGCGGTGCCTCCTCCAGGAGTACGTGGGCGATGGTGCCGCCGTAGCCGTAACTGCAGACCGCGGCCCGGCGCGGGGTCTCGGTGTGTGGCCACGGCTCGGTGTCGGTGTTGACCCGCAGGCCGTTGGTGTTCCAGTCGACCGCGGTGGTCGGGGTGCGCACACCGGCGGTAGGGGGAATCACCCTGTGCTGCAATGCCAGTGCCGCCTTGACCAGACCCACCACACCCGCGCCACCCTCGAGGTGTCCGGTGTTGGGTTTGACCGATCCCACCAGACACGGTGCGTCGGCGGGGCGGCCGTGGCCGTACACCCGCGATAACGCGGTCAGCTCCACCGGGTCGCCGGTCGGCGTGCCGGTGCCGTGGGCCTCCACATAGTCGATGGTTGCCGGGTCGATGCCCGCGGTGCGGCAGGTGCGGCGGAACATGTCCTCCTGGGCAACGCCATTGGGAGACATGATGCCGACGGTCTTGCCGTCCTGGGCGACGGCGCCGCCGCGTATCACCGCGATGACGCGGTCGTTGTCCCGGCGCGCGTCGGCGAGCCGCTTGAGCACCACGACCGCAGCGCCCTCACCGCGGCCGTACCCGTCGGCGGAGTCGTCGAACGATTTGCACCGGCCGTCGGGGGCGGTCGCCCCGGCCACGTCGAGCACCCTGGTCAGGCCGGGGCCGATAAGTGCGCTGACACCGCCCGCGAGCGCCAACGAGGTCTCACCCGTACGCAGGAGCTGACAGCCCTGGTGCACCGCCACCAGGGACGCCGCGCAGGCCGCGTCGAGCGCGACGCTGGGGCCCCGCAGATCGAGCAGATGCGACACCCGGTTGGCGATCCCGCACAGGGCGGTGCCGATGCCGGTCCAGGCCTCGATGCCCGGCAGATCCTCCATGACGAGCTTGCCGTAGTCATCGGAGTTGACGCCCATCAGCACCGCGGTATCGCTTCCGGCGAGCGCACGCGGCGGGACACCGGCATCCTCCAGGGCCTCCCAGCTGACCTCGAGGGCCAACCGCTGCTGCGGGTCCATCAACTCGGCCTCGCGCGGCGACACACCGAAGAACTCGGCGTCGAAACCGGCGAGGTCGGACAGGAAGCTGCCCTTGTGCGTGGTGGACTTCAGGATGGCGGCATTACGCGGATCGCGGCGCAGGTACGGTTCCCAGCGTTCGGCCGGGACCTCGCCGACCGCGCCGGCCCCGTCGAGCAGGAACCGCCAGAACTGGCCCGGTGTGTTGACATCCCCGGCCAGTCGGCACCCGATCCCGATGATGGCGACCGGCTCCGGTGCGGGTTGCTGGTCAAGCGTCACGGCTGTAGATCCTTCACCTGGTGTGCGTTTGGACCGATCGTGGCACGCATCGCGGCCCCGCGGCGGGCTACCCCGTGTGCCGCTCGGCACATCACCCTTCGGAACCCCAAGTGCGCCAGCATATTGCCGGTCACGAAGCGCTCAATTGCGCGATGATCTGCTTCTTGTCGACCTTGCCGACCGCAGTCTTGGGCAGCGTCGGCAACGCGGCAAGCATGTCCGGTTTGGTGTGGGCAGACACCCCGCGGGAATCCAGAAAGCTGTTCAGTTCGGCCAGAGTGATGGGCGCGCCGGAGAAAACCACAGCGGCGCAGATCTTTTCACCGAGGTACTCGTCGGGCATCGCCACCGCGGCCGCGGCGTAAATCCCGGGATGGGCGAACAGATGCTCCTCCAGATCGGATGCGGAGACCGTCTCACCGCCACGGTGGATGACATCCTTGATGCGGCCGGTCACCTCGACGTAACCGGCCTTCGGTCCATCGGTGAAGATGCGGACCCTGTCCCCGGAGCGGTAGAACCCGTCGGGGCTGAACGAGCGGGCGTTGGCCTCCTCGGCACGGTAGTAGCCATTGATGGTGTACGGACCGCGCACCAGCAACTCACCCTCCGCACCGGGCGCGACATCGACACCGAACTCGTCCACGACGCGCATCTCGTCATGCGGTGACATGGGCCGGCCCTGGGTGTGCAGCAGCACCTCGACCGGATCACCGGGCCGGGTGAAGTTCAGCATGCCCTCGGCCATACCGAAGATCTGGCTCAGTCCGGGTGTCAGGTTGTCCAGGATGAACTTCGCCTCCTCGGCCGTCATCCGCGAACCCCCGACCTGGACGACCCGTAGCGATGTGGGCAGCACCGGTTCCCAGTCGCAGGCCTGCGCCCACACCTTTGCCAGCGCGTTGACCAGACCGGTGACGGTGACCCGGTGCTCGTCGATCAGGGCGAAGGCGTTCTCCGGGCTGGGATCGGTGGTGAAGACGGTGGGCGCGCCCACCGTCATCGCGCCGAGAAGGCCGGGGCAGGCCAGCGGGAAGTTGTGCCCGGCGGGCAGCGCGACCAGATAGGTGTCCGCGCTGGTCATGCCGTAGGCCTGCGCCGAGGCGATGGCGGTGTAGACGTAATCGTCGTGGGTCCGCGCGATGAGCTTCGGTAGCCCGGTGGTGCCGCCGGAGACCAGCAGCAGGGCGGGCCCGGCCGGGTCGACCTCCACCCGGGGCGCGGTGGCCGGCGCCGGGCGGGGTTCGGTCAGGGTGTCGAAGGCCAGGTACGGGCCGGGGTCCCCGTCGACGATCACGTGCGCGAGCGCGGGATGGTCGGCCTGTAGTGCAGCGGCCATCTCGCGGAAGTCGAAACCGCCTGCGGTATCGGGGATTATCAGTCCGACCGCACCGCTGACCTCGGCGAAATGCCCCAGTTCGGCGGCGCGGTGGCCGGACAGGCACATCACGGGTACGACACCGGCGCGCAGCAGGCCGAACAGCGCGACCGCGAACCGGGTGGTGTTGAGCAGCTGCAGCAGCACCCGGTCCCCGGGTTGCAGTCCCAGCTCGAGCAGCCGGGCGGCCACCACATCGGCGAGGGTGTCCAGCTCGGCGAAGGTGTGACTGCGCTGCGCATCGACGACCGCTCGGGCGGCCGGCCATCGGGTGGCGGCGTTGGCCAGGATGGAATCCAGGCGCGACCCGGTCCAGTAGCCGGCGTCCCGATAAACGGCGGCGCGATCGGCCGGAAACGCCACGAAACCATCGGTCAGATCGTCGCGTTCCTGGGGAAAAACCGTGCTCATGCTGGATAAACCCTGCCTCTGGGTAGGTGCGATGCCGATACGAATATAGGGTAGCCTCACTGCAGTTAGGGAAGCCTGTACTAAATCTTCGGAGGCACGGCGTGGCGGTCGCTGGGACCACAGCAGAAACGGTTCGGGTCGAGGTCGCCGAACTGCTCGGACTCGCTGCCGAATCGCTGGACCCGGACGCCGATCTCATCGCCGCCGGGCTCGACTCCATCCGGATGATGTCGCTCTCCGGGCGCTGGCGTAAACAGGGTATCGATGTGGGGTTCGCCGCGCTGGCGGCCAATCCCACGGTGGCCGCCTGGCAGGACCTGGTCGCCGAGCATGCGCCTGCGGCACCTGTGGCCCTGCCCGCCGAGGGAGATGGTGGCGACGAACCCGACGCGCCCTTTTCGCTGGCACCGATCGCCCACGCGATGTGGGTGGGTCGCCACGGTGAACAGGAACTCGGCGGGGTGGCAGCACACCTGTACGTCGAATTCGACGGTACCGGTGTGGACCCCGAGCGGCTGCAGCGCGCGGCGACGAAACTCGTTGCCCGCCATCCCATGTTGCGTCAAGAAATCCTGCCCGACGGCACCCAGCGGATCGGTGATCGTGGTCTTCCGGTCACCGTCTACGACCTGCGTGAGGTGGCCGATGCGGACGAACGCCTGGAGCGCATCCGCGACGACAAGTCCCATCAGCTGCTCGACGACGAGGTGCTGCAGATCGCGTTGTCGCTACTGCCCGGGGGAAAGACCCGGCTGCACGTGGACATGGACATGCAGGCCGCCGATGCGGTGAGCTACCGCAACTTCATGGCCGACCTGGCCGCGTTCTACCGCGGTGCCGACCTGCCCGAACTCGGGTACACCTACCGCGAGTACCGCAACCGGTTGGTGGCATCCACCCCGCGGCCCTCGGAGGCCGACCGGCAGTGGTGGGCAGAACGTATCCCGGATCTTCCGGAACCGCCTGCGCTGCCGTTGGTTCCGCGCGATCAGCAGGAAAACCCGTTGCGCAGCATCAGGTTGTGGCACATCTTCGACGTGCCGACCAGGGACGCGCTGTACGCCAACGCACACAAACGCGGCATCACCCCGGCGATGGCCGTCGCCGCGGCCTATTCGAACGCCCTGGCCCGCTGGTCCACGGACTCACGCTTCCTGCTGAACCTGCCGATGTTCGGCCGTGAGCCCTACCACCCGGATGTCGACAAGCTGGTCGGCTGTTTCACCTCGTCGCTGATGCTCGACATCGACCTCGGGGCGGCGTCGACCCCGGCGGCCCGCGCCCGCGCCGTGCAGGAGGTGCTGCACACCACCGCCGCGCACTCGTCGGTGTCGGGGCTCGACGTACTGCGCGATATGAGCCGCCATCGCGGCACCCAGACACTGGCGACCATCGTCTACACCAGCGCGCTCGGACTCGGCGACCTGTTCGCCGGTGACGTCACCGAGCAGTTCGGCGAGCCCGTCTGGACCATCTCGCAGGGTCCGCAGGTGCTCATCGACGCGCAGGCCACCCCGCTGGCCGATGGACTGATGATCAACTGGGATGTCCGCGTCGAGGCATTCCCGCCCGGTGTGCCGGAGGCGATGTTCGCCTACGAGGTGGCCGAGTTGGCGCGACTGGCCGCCGCTGACGCGGCCTGGGACGAGCCCGACCCACCCGCGCTGAGCGAACGGTCGCGGGCGGTGCGCGCGGCGGTCAACTCCCGCACCGCGGCCCCCGGCGGCGACAACCTGGTCGACGGATTCTTCCGCAACGCCGCGGCGACACCGGAGGCCACGGCGCTGATCGCCTCGGGCGCAACGCTGACCTACGGCCAACTCCGGGATCAGGTTGTTGCGGTGGCCGGATCGCTGCAGGGCCGCGGTGTCGGTCGTGGCGATATCGTCGCGGTGCTGGGACCCAAGGGGGCCGAACAGATCCCGGCCCTGCTGGGCATCCTGGCCGCCGGTGCGGCCTACCTGCCGATCGGGGTCGACCAGCCGGCCGACCGCGCCACCCGCATCCTGGATACCGCCGGAGTCGCCTGCGCGCTGGTCTGCGGCACCGACGTGCCCACGGTGCTGGCGAAGACCGGTCTGCCGCATCTTTCGGTCGCGCAGGCCTGCACCGCCACGGCGACATACGAGACCGTCGAGGGCTCGCTCGATGATCTGGCCTACGTGTTGTTCACGTCCGGGTCGACCGGCGAACCCAAGGGTGTCGAGCTGACCCACGATGCGGTGATGAACACGCTGGAGTTTCTGTACCGGCACTTCGACATCGGTGCCGATGCCCGCGCGCTCGCGCTGTCACACCTGGAATCGGACATGTCGGTCCCCGATGTCTTCGGCACCCTGCGCGTCGGCGGCGCCATCGTGATGGTCGACGAGGAGCACCGCCGCGATCCGGACACCTGGGCACGGTTGATCGCCGAACACAAGGTGTCGGTGGTGAACTTCTTGCCCGGGTGGCTGCAGATGCTCACCGAGGTTCCCGGTGACCTGTCCTCCCTGCGGGTGGTACTGGCAGGCGGTGACTGGGTGCGCCCGGACATGGTGCGCGCACTGCGCGCGCGGGCACCGCGGATGCGCTTCGCGGGCCTGGGCGGTGCCACCGAGACCGCCGTGCACGGCACCATCTTCGAGATCGGGCCCGATGCGGGAGACGACCTCGGGATTCCGGCGAACGCTGCCGCGGTGCCCTACGGTGTGCCGTTCGACAACAACGCATGCCGGGTGGTCAGCCCGTCCGGTGCCGACTGCCCCGACTGGGTACCCGGCGAACTGTGGTTCACCGGTCGCGGCATCGCGCGAGGCTACCGCGGCCGACCCGACCTGACCGCCGAGAAGTTCGTCGAACACGACGGCCGGACCTGGTATCGCACCGGTGATCTGGCCCGCTACCGGCCCGACGGCACGCTGGAGTTCATCGGCCGCACCGATCACCGGGTCAAGCTCAGCGGCTACCGCATCGAACTCGGTGAGGTCGAGGCCGCCCTGACCCGCGTTCCCGGTGTCGCCGCGGCGGTCGCTGCGGTGGTTGCTCCACCGGGCGGCACAGACCGACGCGCAGGCGATGTGCTCGGCGCTCTGGTGCGCCTTGACGATCCGGCGCTCGATCCCGAGGCCATCGCCTCGGCGCTGGCCGATCTGGTTCCCGCGCATATGATTCCGCAGTTGATCGTCACCTGCGACCGGATCCCGTACACGGTCGGGGGCAAGATCGACCGCAAGGCCGTCGCGCTGCGGCTGGCCGAGGCCGAATTACCTGCCGAGCGCGGATACCGGGCACCCACCGGTGCGTTGGAGACCGCGGTGGCCCGGATCATGGGCGAGCTGCTGGGCCGCGACACCATCGGCGTCGACGACGACTTCTTCGGTCTCGGTGGAGATTCGGTGATGGCGACCCAGGTGGTGGGGCAGGTGCGCGACTGGCTGGACACGCCCACGATCATGGTGCCGGACATCTTCGCCACCCGGACCGTCGCCGCGCTGGCGCGCCGGCTGACCGAACGCGAGCCCGACGGTGACCGCCTCGAACAGGTGGCCCAGCTGTACCTGGAGGTCGCCGAAATGGACGACGCCGCCGTGCAGTCCGAGTTGCACACCGCGGGAATCTCGTGACCACCCCCGACCTGACGTTCGCGCCCTGGATCAAGCGGTATCCGGCGGCCGCGCCCGGTGTTGGTGCCACGCTGGTGTTCCCGCATGCCGGCGGTGCCGCACTGGCCTACCGCTCCTTCGGTACCGCGCTGGCTGCGGCCGGATCGGATGCCTATGTGCTGCAGTACCCCCAACGCGGTGACCGGCTGACCCACCCCGCGCACGCGACGGTGGGGGAGTTGGCCGCAGACCTCTTCGGTGCGGGCGACTGGGCGGGCATCGGTCCGCTGCGGTTGTTCGGGCACTGCATGGGCGCGGTGGTGGCCTTCGAGTTCGCCCGGGTGGCCGAACAGCGCGGCCTCACCGTCGATGCGCTGTGGGCGTCGGCCAGTGAGGCGCCCTCGACGGTGGCAGGCGCACCCGACCTGCCGATGGCCCAGAGCGAGATCCTGGCCGAGATGGTCGATCTCGGCGGCACCGACCCGCAACTGCTCGCCGACGACGATTTCGTCGAACTGTTGTTGATGGCGGTGCGCGCCGACTATGCCGCGTTCAACCGGTATGAGTGCGCAGGCGATATCCGCATCGCCGCCGATATCCACACCCTCGGCGGTGCGCGTGACCACCGCATCGACGAAGGCATGTTGCGGCGTTGGCAGGCCCACACCGGCGGGGCGTTCACGGTCTCGATGTTCGACGGCGGCCATTTCTATCTCGACGAGCACACCGGCGAGGTGGCCGAGCTCGTGAATGCGCTGTGAGATGGGTCGATGCGATGAGCGCTGAGGACCTCGATCCGGTGGTGATCATCGGCATGGCCGTGGAGGCCCCCGGTGGGGTCGACTCGTGTGACAGCTACTGGGATCTGCTGGCCGAAGGCCGGGAGGCCCTGACGCCGTTCCCCGACGACCGGGGCTGGTCCATCGCCGAAGTGTTGGACGGATCGCGCCGCGACGGTTTCAAGAAGATCCACGACCTGGGTGGATTCCTCACCAGCGCGGCAGATTTCGATCCCGGCTTCTTCGGTATCTCGCCGCGCGAGGCCACCGCCATGGATCCGCAGCAGCGGGTGGCATTGCGACTGGCCTGGCGTGCGCTCGAACACAGTGGGATCAACCCCGACGATCTTTCCGGTCGGGAGGTGGGCTGCTACATCGGCGCCTCCGCACTGGAATACGGACCCCACTTGGGCGAGTACTCCCAGCACAGTGGACATCTCATCACCGGCACGTCACTCGGTGTCATCTCCGGTCGGATCGCCTACACCTTGGATCTGGCCGGACCCGCGTTGACCGTGGACACCTCCTGCTCGTCGGCCTTGGCGGCCCTGCACACCGCCGCGGCAGCCATCCGCAACGGCGATTGCGAGATGGCGCTCACCGGCGGGGTCTGCGTGATGGGGAGCCCGGGATACTTCGTCGAATTCTCCAAACAACATGCGCTGTCCGATGACGGGCACTGCCGGCCATACAGCAGTGCGGCCAGCGGAACGGTGTGGGCAGAGGGGGCGGGAATCTTCGTGCTGACGCGCAGGTCCGCCGCACTGCGCGACGGCCGCCGCATACTGGCCGAAGTGCTCGCCACCGGTGTCAACTCCGATGGCCGTACCGTCGGGCTGACCGCACCGAGCGGTATCGCGCAGCAGCGGTTGTTCGTTCGCACGCTGCAACGCGCCGGTGTGCGCCCCGACGAGGTCGGTATGGTCGAAGGGCACGGCACCGCTACCCGGCTCGGTGACCGCACTGAGTTGCGTGCGCTTGCCGACACCTACGGCGACACCGCCGGCCCCGGTGCCGGAGCCCTGCTCGGTTCGGTGAAATCCAATATCGGGCACACCCAGGCCGCGGCGGGCGCGCTCGGGCTGGCCAAGGTGATCATCGCCGCCCAGCGCGGTGCGGTTCCGCCCAGCCTGCACACCGAGCAGGCCAGCCGCGAGATCGACTGGGATGTCCAGGGCCTGCGACTGGCCACCGGGCTCACCGAATGGCCTGCACGCCAAGGGCGGCGGGTCGCCGCGGTGTCGGCGTTCGGCATGAGTGGCACCAATACCCACACCATCGTGGCCGTGCCCGATGATGGCGAGGCCGCCTGATGGCCATGCCACCCACTCCTGCCGGGACCGCATTGCCCGACGGTCGGGTCCCGGTCCTGCTGAGTGCCCATGCCGAGGACCTGATCGGCGCCGACGCGGCCGCCATCGCCGGTTACCTGCGCCGCCGCACGGCGATGACCGATGTCTCCCGGGTGGCCGCGACGCTGCTGCGCACCCGCCGGGTCCGCAGGCACCGCACGCTGATCCGCGCCGCCGATATCGACGAACTCACCGATGCGCTGCAGGCCGTCGCGGCAGGGTGCGAGCATCCGCTCGCGACCCACGCCGACCGCAATGACACCGGCCGCGTAGCCTTCGTGTTCCCCGGCCAGGGCAGCCAGTGGCCGTCGATGGGTGTGCAGGCCTACGCCGAACTACCTTGCTACGCCGCCGAAGTCGACCGCTGCGCGGCCGCGTTCGCTGCCGCCGGCCACGCCTCGCCGCTGGACTACCTGATGGCCGACGCCGGAGCCTGCACCAACGATTTCAGCCAGGTGCAGATCCAGGGCGCCCAGTTCGTACACGGTGTCGCGTTGGCGAGGGTGTGGCAATCGGTGGGTGTCAACCCCGATCTCACCGTCGGCCACAGCCTCGGTGAGATCGGCGCCGCCTATATCTCCGGAACCGTCACGCTCGCCGACGCGGTGGCCATCGTGCATGCCCGTGCGACCCTGCTGGACCGGTTGACCGGCCCCTATCGGGTGGCGGTGCTCGGGGTCGGCCCGGACCGGGCGCAGGCCGAGATCGACGTGACACCGGGATGGCTGGAACTGTCGGTCGTCAACTCGGCCTCCTCGGTCGCCGTGTCCGGCGACACCGACGCGGTGGCCGCGGTGGTCGGTCGCCTCACCGCCGACGGTGTGTTCGCCCGCGAGATCGAGATGTGGTTCCCCGCTCACACCACCAAGCTCGACCCGCTGCGCAGCGATCTCGAAAGCCTGCTCCCGACAGGAAGATTCGATGAAGGGGTAATTCCCTTCATCGGATCGGCCACGGCACGCAGCGTCGAGGCCGGCACCGACTTCGCCGAGTACTGGTACACCAACCTGCGCAGCACGGTCCGGTTCGACGAGGCGATCCGGTCCGCCGCGCAGGCCGGCGTCGGAACGTTCATCGAGATGTCGGCCCATCCGGCGCTGCTCTTCGCCATCGGCGACACGCTGGACGGACTCGGGGCCGGGGATGCGCTGGTATTGGGTACCGGACGCCGCGACGAACCGCTCGTCGACCGGCTGGCCGCCAACCTCGGTGCGGTGGCGATTGCCGATCCCGAATATCGCTGGCCGGATCTGCTCCCCGGAAACCCCGCCCTGCTGCCGGATTTCCCGTTCGCGCCCATGCAGGCCCGACATCACTGGGCCACCCCGGATCCGCTGCCACCGATACCCGGGCTCAAGGTGCTCTCCGAGACCTGGGAACAGCAGCCGGCCCGGTCGGGGGAGGTCCGGTCCGCGACGGTGCTCGACCTCGGGGATGCCTCCGAACTCGCGGCCGCGCTGCGAAGGCGTTTGCCGCCGGCCGACGCCGAGGACGCCGATCTGCTGATCGTGCTGGCCCCGTCCAGCGATCAGCTCGACGCCGCCGCCGCCGGAAACGAACTGGCCGACCGCGTCGACGGCGGGCTGCTGCGCTATGCCGACGAGGCCGGGCCGCGGATACGCGATATCTGGCTCGTCACCGTCGGCGGTGAGCAGGTGCGTGACGGCGAACCGGGCCCGCTGCCCGCCCAGGCCGCGCTGGCCGCCATGCACCGCAGCATCGGATGGGAACATCCCGATCACGAGTTCGGGCATCTGGACCTGCCATCCTGGCAACCCGATGCGGCGACCGCCGCACTTGCCGTCGACGCGTTGTCGGGTGCCCCGGCCGAACTCGCGGTACGTGACACGGCCGACGGGCCGATACTGCTGCGGCGCAGCATGATCGCGCCCGCAACGGCCGACCGGCCGACCTCCCGCCGATATACCCGCTCGGCACCGAGCGGTTCCACCGGGCTCGATGAGGTCGTCATCACCGGGGGCTCCGGCTCGGTCGGCACGCAGTTCCTGCGTCACGTCGCTGCCCGCGGGGCACGTCGCATCGTGCTGCTCGGTCGCACCCCGATCGACGTGCCGCGCATCGACGGCGTCGAGGTGCTGACCCCACGCTGCGATATCACCGATCCCGCCGCGCTCACCTCGGTCGCGGCCGAGTACGGCGGCGGCGGAGCCACGTTGCTGATCCATGCCGCAGGAGCGGCCCGCATCGCCGACCACCGCGACCTCACCGGCGCCGATATCGAGGCGACGATGGCGGCGAAGGTCACCGGACTGGCCAACATCGCCAGGATCTGGCCGCTGCGCACCGACGCCCGCATCATCGTGTGCTCGTCGGTATCGGGGCTGTGGGGCGGCGCCGGACACGCCGCCTACGCGGCCGCCAACCGGCTCGCCGATGTGCTGACCGCGCAGCTGCGGGCCGAGGGCAGGCAGGCCACCGCGGTGCGATGGGGCCTGTGGCCGGGCCGCGGGATCATCGGCACATCGGAGATCGCCCGCGTACAGCGATCCGGCCTGCTTCCGATGGACGCCGACCGGGCCATCGAAACGGTGTTGCGCGATATCGCCGACGACCCAATGGTGTTCACCGCAGACACCGAGCGACTGCACCGGTTCCTCGGTGCCCCTGACCAGGCACCGGCGACGGCGAGCGCGGTGGACTATGTCGATGTCGATGTCGATGTCGACGTCGAGCCGTCGGTGGCCGGCCTGGATGCGGCCGGTGTGCTGCGGGTGGCACTCACCGCGGTGCTCAAACTGCCCGACGAGATCACCCCGGACCCCGCGGCCTCCCTGCTCGACCTGGGCGTCGACTCCCTGTTGGCGCTCGACCTACGGAAGAAGCTCAAGAACGCCGCCGGCGCGAACGTTCCGCTGGCCGCGATCCTCGGCGGCGCAACCGTCGCCGAGGTCATCGAGCACATGCAACGAACGACAGAAGGCACGCCTCAGTGACTGACACCACGACCACACCGGCGACGACCACACCGGCGACGACCACATCGCTGCGCTCGCCCCGGGAAATCACCGATGCACGCCTGGAACTCATGCGGCGCAGGCTCGCCGAGCGCGGACTTACCAGCGCGCCGGACCAACCGGTGCAGACCGGACTGTCCGACGGGCAGCGTCGCATGTGGTTCGTGCAGGCTTTCGACCCGACCGGAGTCCTGCTCAACATCAGCCTGTCCTATCGGCTGACCGGCGCCCTGGACGCCGACCGGTTGCACACCGCCCTGCAGGCCGTCGCGCGGCGGCATCCGCTGCTGCGCACCACCTACAGTGCCGATGCCAACGGTGAACCGCAGGAGACCCTGCACCAGGATCTGCGGCCGGGGTGGGCATTCCACGACCTGTCCGAGATGTCCGAGCGTGCCCGCGGCCTGCGGCTGGAGGTGTTGGCCCAGCGCGAGTTCGGCACCGCCTTCGACCTGTCCACGGACTCACCGCTGCGCATCACGCTGGTGCGCTTGCGCGCCGACGAGCACGTGATGCTGCTGGTCGCCCACCACATCGCCTGGGACGACGGCTGCTGGCGGATCTTCTTCGCCGACCTCACCCGCGCCTACGAAGGCGCCGCGCTCGACCCCGCGCCGGCGGTGGCGGCGGTCCCCGCAGGCAGCGATGCCGAGGACCTGGACTACTGGCGTCAGCTGATGGCGGAACCGCCCGAGCCACTGGAGCTTCCGGGACCGACGGGCTCCGCGGTGCCGACGGCGTTCCGGTCCCAGCGCGCCACCATCACCCTCGCCCCGGCGACCGTCGCGAAGGTCGCCGAGCTGGCCCGCGAAACCGGGTCGACCCCGTACATGGTGCTGCTGGCAGCGTTCGGTGCGCTGATCCATCGCTATACCCATACCGACGACTTCCTGGTCGCCACGCCGGTGCTCAATCGCGGCTCCCAGGATGTGCTCGGCTACTACGGCAATACCGTCGTCATGCGCCTGCGGCCGCAGGGCCGCATCGGGTTCCGGGAGTTACTGGCGGCAACCCGGGACACCGCCCTCGGCGCCTTCGCCCACCAGCGCATCAACCTCGATCGCGTCGTCGCCGAGATCAATCCCGACCGGCGTCACGGCGCCGAGCGGATGACCAGGATCAGCTTCGGGTTCCGCGAACCCGACGGCGGCGGCTTCCGCCCCCACGGTGTGCACTGCGTACGCGGTGAACTGCGCGGCCACGTGACCCAGCTGCCGCTGGGCTTCATGGTCGAATGGGACGGTCGTGAAAACGGCACCGCCACCGTCGAAGCCGAGCACCTCACCGAGGTCATCGGCGCCGACCTCGCCGCGAGGATGCTCGATTCCTTCGCCGTGCTGCTCGACGACGCGCTGACCGATCCCGACCGTGCGCTGGCACGACTCGAGCTGCTCTCACCCGCCGACGCCGAATGGTTGCGCGCGGTGTCGACCGGCGAGGACTTCCGCACGCCGCCGCTGACCCTCACCCAAGCGGTGGAGAACCAGGCGGCCGCGACCCCGGACAACATCGCCGTCGTCTACGAGGGACGGCACTACACCTACCGGGAGATCAACGAGACCTCGAACCGGTTGGCGCACTGGCTGATCGCCCAGGGTATCGGCGCCGAGGACCGGGTGGCGGTGCTCATGGACAAGTCCCCGGAACTGGTCATCAGCGCGCTCGGCATCATCAAATCGGGTGCGGTCTATCTGCCCGTCGACCCCGGCTATCCCGAGGATCGGCTGACCTACATCCTTGCCGACTCCGATCCCAAGGTCGTCCTGCGCGAACTCCCCGCGGAGCTGACCGGTTGCCGCGACGACAACCCCACCGACACCGACCGGGTGCGCCCGCTGCGCCCGGCGAACACCGCCTACCTGATCTACACCTCGGGGTCGACCGGCCTGCCCAAGGGCGTACCCGTGCCACACCGCCCCGTCGCCGAATACTTCGCCTGGTTCGGTGCGGAATACCAGGTGACCGAGGCCGACCGGCTGCTGCAGGTGGCCTCACAGGGTTTCGACGTGTCCATCGGAGAGATCTTCGGCATGCTCGCCGGCGGCGCCCGACTGGTCATCCCGAAACCGGACGGCCTCACCGATATCGGTTACCTGACCGACCTGCTGCGCGATGAGGGCGTCACCTCCATGCACTTCGTACCCTCGCTGCTGGGACTGTTCCTGTCCTTGCCCGGCGTGAACGAATGGCGCACCCTGCAACGGGTCCCGATCGGCGGCGAGGCGTTGCCCGGTGAGGTCGCCGACAAGTTCCACGCCATGTTCGACGCACTGCTGCACAACTTCTACGGTCCCACCGAGACCGTGATCAACTGCTCCCGGTACAAGGTCGACGGCAAACAGGGATCACGGATCGTGCCGATCGGCACCCCGAAGATCAACACCACCATCCACCTGCTCGACGATTACCTGCAACCGGTTCCGGTCGGGGTGATCGGTGAGATCTACATCGGTGGAACGCATGTCGCGCACGGATACCATCAGCGCTTCGGCCTGACGGCGGAACGGTTCGTGGCCGACCCGTTCAGTCCCGGCCGACGGATGTACCGCTCGGGTGACCTGGCCCGCCGAAACGCCGACGGGGACATCGAGTTCGTCGGTCGCGCCGATGAGCAGGTCAAGATTCGCGGATTCCGCATCGAGCTCGGTGAGGTGTCCGCGGCGATCTCGGTCGACCCGTCGGTCGGGCAGGCCGTCGTCATCGCCACCGACGTTCCCGGCCTCGGCAAGAGTCTGGTCGCCTATGTCACCCCGGCAGCCGACGGCGCCACCGTCGAGATCGACCGTATCCGCAGCCGCGTCGCGGCGGCCCTGCCGGAGTACATGATCCCGGCCGCCTATGTCGAGATCGCCGAGATCCCGATCACCGCGCACGGCAAGATCGACCGCAGAGCCCTTCCCGCGCCGGAGATCGCGGTGGCCACCGCCTTCCGCGAGCCCGCGACCGATACCGAGCGGCAGGTCGCCGGCCTGTTCGGTGAGCTGCTCGGCCGCGAGCAGGTCGGCGCCGACGACTCGTTCTTCGAATTGGGCGGGCATTCGCTGTTGGCCACCAAGTTGGTCGCCGCCGTGCGGTCCCGCTGCCGGGTCGACATCGGTGTGCAGGAGATCTTCGAGCTGGCCACCGTCGGCGCCATCGCCGGCCACATCGACTCCGTGATCGCCGCGGGCGGCGGCTCGGACCGCCCACCGATGGTGGCGGTGCCGCGCGGTGGACCGCTGCAGATGTCGGCCGCCCAGCTGCGCCAATGGTTCCAGTTCCGTATCGATGGACCCAACCCGGTCAACAACATCCCGTTCGCCGCCAGGCTCACCGGCCCCGCCGACCCGGCCGCTTTCGTCGCGGCCATCAACGATGTGGTCGCCAGGCACGAAATCCTGCGCACCACCTATCGCGAGATCGACGGTGCCCCCTACCAGATCGTGAACCCGGTCGCTGACGTGCCGGTACGCCGGGCGCGTGGTGACGGTGAGGCGTGGCTGCAGGCCGAGCTGACCGCCGAGCGCCGGTACTGCTTCGACCTGGAGAACGACCGGCCCCTGCGCGCCGCCGTGCTCAGCACCGGCGATGCTCATGTGCTGTCGCTGGTGGTACATCACATCGCCGCCGACCACTGGTCGGCGGGCGTGTTGTTCACCGACGTGTTGACCGCCTACCGGGCTCGCAGCGCCGGACAGGCACCGGATTTCGCGCCGCTACCGATCCAGTACGCCGACTACGCGGCCTGGCAGGCGCAGCTGCTGGGTGGTCAGACCCCCAGCATCGAGGCGCAGCGCGACTACTGGGTGGAGCAGCTTGCCGGGCTGCCCGAGGAGAACGGGCTGCGCCCGGACTTCCCACGGCCACCGGTACCCGATGGTGAGGGCGCTGCGCTGCCGTTCACCATCGACACCGACACCCGTGCCAAGCTCACCGAACTCGCCAGGGAACTGGGAATCACCGAGTTCATGCTGTTACAGGCCGCCGTCGCGGTCGCGTTGCACAAGGCCGGTGAGGGCACGGACATCGCGCTGGGCACCCCGGTGGCCGGCCGGACCGAACCCGAGCTCGATGGCCTGATCGGCTTTTTCATCAACATCCTGGTGTTGCGCAACAACCTGGACGGCAACCCGACCGTGCGGGAGGTGCTGCGCCGGACCAGGGAGATGGCCCTCGGCGCCTACGCACATCAGGACCTGCCATTCGACCGGGTGGTGGAGGCGGTGGCGCCGGTGCGCTCGCTGTCGCGCAACCCACTGTTCGGTGTCGTCGTGCACGTCCGCGAGGAGCTGCCCGCCGATCGGGTCATCGCCACCGGATCCGATGGTGCCGGTGAAACCCGTTTCACCGCATTGGAACCGACCTTCGATGTCGCGCACGCGGACCTGTCGCTCAACTTCTTCGCCGAGACCGCCGCAGACGGCGGCCCCGCCGGATACCAGGGCACCGTCATCTACCGCACCGAGCTCTACCGGCCGGATACCGCGGCACGCCTTATCAGTTGGCTGGGGCGGGTCATCGAGGCGATCGCCGACAACCCCGATGCCACCCTGCGCGATATCACCATCGCCGGTGGAGATCAGGTGGTGACACGGTTCGCCGGCATGACCGCGCCGCGGACCGGGCTGCCCCAGACCTCAGGTGCCGACCGGGTTTTCGTGCTCGACGAATGGCTGAGCCCGGTGGTGGTCGGTGTCACCGGTGATCTGTACTACGCCGGTGGAGCCATCGACACCGCGGCCGCGGCCGCGTCGCCCGCCGCGGCATCCCGCTACCCGGCAAACCCGTTCGGCAGCGGGTTCCTCTATCGCACCGGCGATCGGGCACGCTGGACCGCCGACGGCGAGCTGCAGTACCTGGAGAGCGGCGATCCCGAGGTGCAGGCCGCCCTGGAGGCGGTGCCGGGGGTCGCCGCCGCGCTGACCAGGACCTGGGAGACCCGCAGTGGCGCGGTGCTCGGCGGGTACGTGGTGTTGTCGGATCCCGCCGCCGAGTTCGACCGCAGCGCACTGCCCGAACACCTTGCCTCGCTGCCGGTCACCGTGCTGGCGGCGCTGACCGACCCGTTGCCGCGCCCCGTCGTCACCATCGCCGCACCGAGCGAGCCTGCCCGCACCGACACCGAGCGCATGCTGGCGGGCATGCTGACCGACCTGCTGGCGGCGGCCGAGGTCGGCCGACACGATGACTTCTTCACGCTCGGTGGCGACAGCATCCTGGCCGTGCAACTGGCCGCGCGGGCCCGCGACGCCGGCGTGCCGTTGACCGCCCGGATGGTGTTCGAGCATCCGGTCCTTGCCGAGCTGGCCGCCGCCGTCGACGAGAAGTCACGGGAGGCCACCGCCCCCGGGATGAACAACGACACCCACCACGCGCCGATGGCCGCCTCCGGGCTTTCTCCCGAGGAGCTGGCCGCCCTGACCGCAGGGTGGGGAAGCGAAAAGCCATGAGTGACAAGACATGAGTGATGCATCGGCCATCATCGACGTGATGGCACTGAGCCCGCTGCAACAGGGGTTGTACTCGCTTGCCGGACTGACCGACAGCGAGGCCGGAGCCGACCCGTACATCATCGCGATGGCCGCCGACGTGTCCGGTGCCCTGGACGCCGATCTGCTGCGGTCGTGTGCCGAAGCGATGTTGGAGCGCCATCCCAACATCCGGGTCAGCTTCTTCCAGGGCAACCTCAGCAGACCGGTCGCGGTGGTCCCCGCTACCTTCGACCTGCCCTGGCAGCACGTGGTGGTCGCCGATGCCGACGAGGCCGCCGCGGTGGAAGTGCAGGCCCGCGCGCGGCCTTTCGATCTGGCGCACGAACCGGCGATCCGATTCGTGCTGGCCGAACTGCCGGACGCGCAGTGGCGATTCGTGGTCGTCGCCCATCACATCGTGATCGACGGCTGGTCGCTGCCGGTGTTCGTCAGCGAGCTCATGGCGCTCTACGGCGGCGGCGGCGACACCGGCGTGCTGCCGCCGGCCCGGCCCTACCGCGACTACATCGGCTGGCTGGCCGCCAGGGATCCGGGGGTCAGCAGGCAACGCTGGCACACCCACCTGAACGGCCTGGACGCGCCGACGATGCTGACACCGGCGCTGTCCGGGGACACCTCGGGCGGGTTGCCCGCGCGCACCGAGGCCGATCTCGACGAGCAGACCACCGAGCGCCTGGTCGAGGCTGCCCGGGCCCGTGGTGTCACCGTCAGCACGTTGTTCCAGATGGCCTGGGCCACGATCCTTTCCGCGTTCACCGACCGCGACGATGTGGTGTTCGGGGTGACGGTGTCGGGGCGACCCGACGAACTCTCCGGTGTCGAGTCGATGGTGGGGCTGTTCATCAACACCGTCCCGCTGCGGATCCGGTTGAAACCGGGTGAGCGAGTAGGCCGGCAGTGCCTTGTGGTGCAGCGTGAAGCCGCCGAACTGCGCGAGCACAGCTTCCTCAGCCACGCCGAGCTACGCGCCGCGGGCGGCGTCGGTGAGCTGTACGACACCCTGCTGGTCTACGAGAATTTCCCGCCCGGCGGCCTGGTCGGTGGCGGTGATTTCGCGATGGGCGATGCGGTGATCCGGCCCGCGGCGTTGGAGAGCCTGTCGCATTTCCCGGTGACGATCGCCGCACACCCCACCGATGGCCGGCTCACCGTGCTTGTCGAAACCCTCCAAGGTGCACTCGGTCTGCTCGACCCGGCCACGCTCGCCGAGCGGGTACTGGCGGTGGTGCAGCGGTTGCTCACCGGCTGGGACCGCCCGCTGCGCGATATCGCCGTCACCCTCGACGGTGAGCTCGACGTGACCGAATCCCAATCCCGATGCGTGCCCGCCGACGGCGGTATCCACGCCGCAGTCACCGCGGTCGCCCTGGCGCGTCCCGATGCGCCCGCCCTCAGCTGGGATTCCGGCGGCCTGACCTACCGGGAACTCGACGCCGCCGCAGACAGATTGGCCGAGGAACTGCAGCGCAGGGGAGTGGGTACCGAGACGCCCGTACCGATCCTGTTGGCCCGCGGACCCGATTACGTGGTGGCGATGCTCGCCGTGCTCAAGGCCGGCGGGTTGATCGTGCCACTGGACCCGGCGATGCCCTCGCAGCGGGTGCAGGAGATCATCTCCCAGGCCGGTGCCGAACTCGTCGTCGACGATGCGCTGCTGGCCGGCGTCGGCAATACCGCCGCCGACACCGCCGACTCCACCGCCGCGCCGGTCCGCCCCGGCCAGGGTGCCTACATCGTCTTCACCTCGGGCACCACCGGAAAACCCAAGGGTGTCATCGGAACCCACCAGGCCGTGCTCGCCTACGGCGCCGACCACGCGGCCCGGATGTTGCGACCGGCGCGGGACCGGCTCGGTCGCGACCTGCGGATCGCGCACGCGTGGTCGTTCACCTTCGACGCGGCGTGGCAGCCATTGGTGGCCCTTTTCGAGGGCCACTGTGTCCACATCGTCAGCGATGCCGTGCAACGGGACGCCGAGGCGCTGGTCGCCGAGATCGGCCGGTTCGGCATCGACATGATCGACACCACCCCGTCGATGTTCAGCCAGTTGCGCGCCGCCGGCCTGCTGTCGACCGTGCCGTTGGCCGTGCTGGCCCTCGGCGGGGAGAACATCGACACCGCGGCGTGGCAGGGCATCCGCACCGAATGCGAACGCAGCGGGATGCGCGCGTACAACTGCTACGGGCCCACCGAGACCACCGTCGAGGCGGTGGTCGCCGCGATCGCCGACCACCCGCAACCGTGCATCGGCGACCCGACGGCCACGAGCGTCGCCCATGTGCTGGATTCGTGGTTGCGTCCGGTTCCCGACGGGGTGGCCGGCGAGTTGTACCTCAGCGGTGGGCAGCTCACTCGCGGCTATCTCGGCAGGCCGGGGGAGACCGCGGCCCGGTTCGTCGCCGACCCGACCCATCCGGGCCGCCGGATGTACCGCACCGGAGACATCGTGCGGCGGCTACCGGGGTCGGGTGCGCTGCACTACCTCGGGCGCAGCGATGACCAGGTCAAGATCCGGGGCTTCCGGGTGGAGCCCGGTGAGGTGACCGCGGCGCTGTACCGTCACCCCGAGGTGCGACACGCCCATGTCGCGGTGCGCAGGCACCGCAGCGGTCCGCGGCTGACGGCGTATGTGGTGTCCGAGGTGGCCACCTCGGAACTTCGCAGGATGCTCACCGCGACGCTGCCCAAGTACCTTGTCCCGCACCACATCATCGATGTGAATGAGATCCCGCTGACCGCCCACGGTAAGGTCGACGACCGGGCACTGGCCGCACTGGACGCCGATCGCGGTGTCGGGGTGGCCGCGGAGATCGCCGCGCCGAGCACCGAGACCGAGATCGCGATCGCCGAGGTGCTCGGGGATCTGCTCGATGCCCGAGTGGTCGACGTCAACGCCGATTTCCTGGATCTGGGACTGGACAGCATCGTGGCGTTGTCGGTGGTGCAGGCGGTGCGCCGGCGCGGAATTCCACTGCGGGCCAGGCTGATGCTGGAATGTGCGACCGTGCGCGAGCTGGCGAGCGCCATCGACGGCGATATCGTCGGCGATCCGGTGGACACCGATGACACCGGAGTGATCCCGCTGCTGCCCGCGGCACACTGGCTACTGGCCCACGGAGACGCCCGCCGACTGGCCCAGACCGAGGCGATCCGACTGCCCGCCGATGTCACCCGGGAGCGCCTGGAGCTGTTGCTGGGCAATGTGATCGACGGTCACGAGGTGCTCCGATGCCGACTCGACCGGGCCACGATGAGCCTGCTCGAGGAGCCGCGCGCGAGGGATCTGCTCACTGAGACACGGGCGACCGGTGATCTGGCGGCGGCCGTCGCCGAGCACACCGACTCCTCGATCCAGCGGCTCGATCCCGACCGCGGTGTGTTGCTCGACGCGGTCTGGCTGCACCATGACAGCGGTGCCGAGGTCCTGGTGTTGACCGCGCATGTGTTGGCGATGGATCCCGCGTCCTGGCAGATCGTGCTCGGTGAACTCGAAACCGGCTGGCACGCACTGGCTGCCGATCACAATCCGATGCCGGTCCGCGAGCACACCTCGCTGCGGCGTTGGTCGAGGCTGTTGGCCGAGCGCGCGTTGAAACTGGACACCTGCGATTTCTGGGAACGTCAACTCGAGGGCCCCGATCCCGATCTGGGTGCCCGGCGGGTCCGCCCGGACGCCGACCGGGCCGCCGACGCCGAGATCAGCATGGCGTTCGTCGGCAGAGCACTCACCGCCCGGGTGCTGGCGGCTCCGGTCGGGGTGACCGAGGTGCTTGCGGCGGCGACCGCGCGCACGATCACCGCGTGGCGACGCCGGCACGGACATGCCGGGGGCACACCGCTGTTGGCCATCGAGACCCACGGCCGGGCCGATATCGCGGTCTCGGACGGGCTGGCCGGCGACAACCGGCAGATCGACACCGGCGATACCGTCGGACTGCTCAGTGCCATCTACCCGGTGCGGTTGGCCTCCGAGGATGCCATCGGGGTGGCCGCCGAGCTGGCCGCCATACCCGGTGACGGCATCGACTACGCCCTGCTGCGATACCTGCGTGGTGACACCGCCGAACGCCTCGGCGGCCATCGCGACCCGCAGGTGCTGCTGAACTATCTCGGCCGGCTCCGCCAGGTCCCCGGGCGGTCGGCACTCACGGTCGACCGGGCGCTGCTCAACGATGTGTCGCGGATCCCCGAGCCGAATCTGGCCATTCGCCACGAGATCACACTCAACGTGCTGATCGTCGAGAAGGACGGAGCGCCCGTGCTCGGAACCCAGTGGCGCACACTGCCCGACATCTTCACCGCCGAGGATGTCGCGACCTGGCAGACGCTGTGGCAGGAAGCGCTGAACGAGGTGATCTCATGACCAAGACCCTTGCCGTCATCGGTGCCGGGGTGAAGGCCATCGCGGTGGCTGCCAAGGCAGCCGAGCTGCGGGCGATGGGGGTTCCCGCCCCCGAGGTGGTGGCGATCGAGCGCACCGCGGTGGCGGCCAACTGGCAGGCCGTCGGCGGCTGGACCGACGGCCAACACCGCCTGGGTACCGGACCGGAGAAGGACATCGGTTTCCCGTACCAGTCCGCACTCGTCGCGCGGCGTAACGCCGAGCTCGACGAGCGGATGATGCGGCACAGCTGGCAGTCCTATCTCGTCGCGTCCGGGCAGTTCGCGGAGTGGATCGACCGCGGCAGGCCCGCGCCGACGCACAAACGGTGGAGCCAGTACCTGAACTGGGTGGCGAGCAATATCGGAATGCGGGTGCGCACCGGTGATGTCACCGAGATAGGGCTGCAGGACACCGACGATGCGACCCGTTGGGAGCTGGCCACCCGTGAGGGCGTCGTGCATGCCGACGCGTTGATGATCACCGGGCCGGGACAGGCCGAGCGGTCCCTGCTGCCCGGCAACCCGCGGGTGCTCTCGATCGCGCAATTCTGGCATCGGGCCGCCCAGAACGAGCTGATCTCGGCGGACCGCGTCGCCGTCATCGGTGGGGGTGAGACGGCCGGCACCATGCTCGACGAGCTTTTCCGCCACCGGGTTTCGACCATCACGGTGATCTCACCGCAGGTCACGCTGTTCACCCGCGGCGAGGGATTCTTCGAGAACTCGCTGTACTCCGATCCCATCCACTGGGCAGGGCTGACACCCGCGGAGAAACGCGACGCGATGAACCGCACCGACCGCGGCGTGTTCTCGGTGCGGGTGCAGGACGCGCTGCTTGCCGATGACCGGATCCGGCACCTGCGCGGCCGGGTGGCGCACGCGGTCGCCCGCGACGAGCGGATCCGCCTCACCTTGCAGACCGAGCGTGGCGGCGAACGGCTGGAGACGGTGCACGGTTTCGACCTGGTGATCGACGGGTCCGGCGCCAACGCCATGTGGTTCGTCCCGTTGCTGCGGCAGGAGGCGCTCGATGTGCTGGAGCTCGGACTGGGTGGACCGCTGACCGCCGACAACATCACCGAATCCATCGGCTATGACCTGTCGGTCGACGATGTCGACCCGAAGTTGTTCCTGCCCGGACTCGCCGGGTTGACCCAGGGACCCGGTTTCCCCAACCTCAGCTGCCTGGGCCGGTTGTCCGACCGGGTGCTGGGATCCGACCTTTTCGCCAACCCCGCAGTGCGGACCGACAACAGGAGGAAAGCTCATGAGCAACAATCCATTCGATGATGAGGACGGCGTCTTCTTCGTGCTGATCAATGACGAGGAGCAGTACAGCCTCTGGCCGACGTTCGCCGATGTGCCTGCCGGCTGGCGCGTGGTGTTCGGGGAGAGCACCCGCGCCGACTGCCTGGCCTATGTCGAGGAGAACTGGAACGACCTGCGGCCCAAGAGCCTGCGCGACGCCATGTCCTGACGGTCGCCTTTCTCCCGCGAGCAGACGCAAAACTGCGCAAAACGACCGGTTTTCGGCAGTTTTGCGTCTGCTCGCCGGAAGGACGGGGCCGGAAAGGTTGGGGCTGCGAGGATGGGGGAATGCGCAGGACCCACATGGCCGCGGCACTGTGGATCCTCGGGGCCGTCGGATACTTCGCCGCCGAGGCGCTGGCCGCCGCGGCGCTGCCGGCATACCGCTACGGCGACGACTACATCAGCGCCCTCGGAAACCCGGCCGTCTCGCCACACGCAACGTGGATGAACGTGGCGTTCGCCCTGCAGGGTCTCTGTTTCGCCGCGGCCGCCCTGCTGGCCACCCGCGGATCGCGGCGACGCCGCTGGTTCTCGGCGTTCGCGGTGGCCAACGGTCTCGGCAACATCCTGATCGCGGTGGTGCACAGCGGGCAGGGCAACGGCTGGCATGTCATCGGGGCGGGTTTGGCGATCATCGGCGGTAATGCCGCGGCCCTCACCGCCGCCGGGTGGCCCGCCCCGCGGTGGTACCGCGGCGCCTCGGCGCTGCTCGGCCTCACCGGGCTGGCATGCCTGGCGGTCACCGTCGTCGGACCGGCTGCGATCGGGGCGTGGGAACGCGCCGCGGTGTATCCGATCTTCGCCTGGCAGCTGATGACCGCCGGCCACCTGCTGAGCGGGCGGAATCAGGCCGGCAGCGGATCGTCCATGTCGTAGACGCGTGCGTGCAACACGGTCCGGTTGCGCAGGGCGGCGCGCACGGCACGGTGCAGTCCGTCCTCCAGATAGATGATCCCGTGCCAGCGCACGGCGTGCGGGAACAGGTCGCCGTAGAACGTGGAGTCCTCCGACAGCAACCGATCCAGGGCCAGCACGGTGGTCGTGGTCACCAACTCGTCGAGCCGGATCTGGCGGGGCGGGATCTGCGCCCACTGCCGGTAGGACAGGCCGTGTTCGGGATACGGCTTCCCGTCGCGGACACCTTTGAAGATCACCGGCCGTCTCCCATGAAGGTGAGGTTAATCGCAAACGACCGGCGATGTCGGCAATGTCTTTGCCTTGTCAACCACGCACCGGCGACTCGATCCGGCGTTACGCGCCGTCGCTGCGAATCCGCGCTGCTGATGCCCGTAAAATAACGGCATAACCTGCCCACATCGAGGGTACGTACAGGTGAACTTCCGGAGGTGAATGCATGGGTAGTGCCGATGACCGTCGCTTCGAGGTGTTGCGAGCCATCGTCGCCGACTTCGTCGCCACCAAGGAACCGATCGGATCCAAGACGCTCGTGGAACGGCACAACCTCGGCGTATCGAGCGCCACGGTGCGCAACGACATGGCCGTACTGGAAGCCGAGGGGTACATCGCCCAGCCGCACACCAGTTCGGGCCGGGTGCCCACCGAGAAGGGTTACCGCGAGTTCGTCGACCGTCTCGACAATGTGAAACCCATGTCGTCCGCCGAGCGCCGGGCGATCCTGGGTTTCCTGGAATCCGGGGTGGACCTCGACGATGTGCTGCGCCGCGCCGTGCGCCTGCTGGCCCAGCTGACCCGGCAGGTCGCCATCATCCAGTACCCGACGCTGTCGGCGTCGACCGTCCGCCACCTCGAGGTCGTGGCGCTGACACCGGCCAAGCTGCTGCTGGTGGTCATCACCGACAGCGGCCGCGTCGACCAGCGGGTGGTGGAACTGGGCGATGCCATCGACGATCATCAACTGTCCCAG
Source organism: Arthrobacter sp. SLBN-53 (assembly GCF_006715585.1). Lineage (NCBI taxonomy): Bacteria > Bacillati > Actinomycetota > Actinomycetes > Micrococcales > Micrococcaceae > Arthrobacter > Arthrobacter sp. SLBN-53. Next base: position 1,014,037 of record NZ_VFNN01000001.1, on the reverse strand, counting down.
TTGCGTGAGCGCCTCGGCGCGGCACTGGAGGGCAAGCCGCTGTCGGCGGCCTCGGTGGCGGTCGCCGATCTGGCGAGCACCCTCGACGGTCACGGTGGTCTGGGTGATGCGGTGGGCCGAGCCGCGACCGTGCTGGTGGAAACCCTCGTCGAACACACCGAGGAGCGCCTGGTGCTGGGCGGCACCGCCAACCTCACCCGCAACACCGCGGACTTCGGTGGCTCCCTGCGGTCGGTTCTCGAGGCATTGGAAGAGCAGGTGGTGGTGCTGCGGCTGCTCGCGGCACAGCAGGAGGCCGGTAAGGTCACCGTGCGTATCGGGCACGAGACCGAGGCCGAGCAGATGCTGGGGACGTCGGTGGTCAGCACCACCTACGGCAGCTCGGGCAAGGTGTTCGGCGGCATGGGTGTGGTCGGTCCCACACGGATGGACTATCCGGGAACGATCGCCAACGTCGCCGCAGTTGCTCTCTACATAGGTGAAGTTCTGGGCACCCGATAGTCGGGGCGTCAACAGCAGTGGCATGCCGCCGATGGCGGTACGAGAGAGGTTTCAAGCGTGGCACGCGATTATTACGGCCTGCTCGGTGTGAGCAAGGGCGCCAGTGATTCGGAGCTCAAGCGCGCCTACCGCAAGCTGGCCCGTGAACTGCATCCCGATGTCAATCCCGATGAGGCGGCACAGGCGCGGTTCACCGAGATCCAGGTCGCCTACGAGGTGCTCTCCGATCCGGAGAAGCGGCGCATCGTCGACCTCGGCGGCGATCCGATGGAGAACGCGGCCGCCGGCGGTGGCGGATTCGCCGGTGGATTCGGCGGCCTGGGCGATGTCTTCGAGGCCTTCTTCGGCGGCGGCGCCGGCTCACGCGGCCCGATCGGCCGGGTCCGCCCCGGCTCGGACTCGTTGCTGCGGATGCGCCTGACGCTGGCCGAATGCGCGACCGGGGTGACCAAGCAGGTCACCGTCGACACCGCGGTGTTGTGCGATCTGTGCCAGGGCAAGGGCACCCACGGCAACTCCAAGCCCCAGACCTGTGGCACCTGCCATGGTCAGGGCGAGGTGCAGACCGTGCAGCGCTCACTTCTGGGTCAGGTCATGACCTCGCGTCCCTGCCCGGTCTGCGGCGGCGTCGGCGAGACCATCCCGGACCCGTGCCATCGCTGCGGTGGTGACGGCCGCGTGCAGGCCCGCCGCGAGATCAGCGTGAAGATCCCGGCGGGCGTCGGTGACGGGATGCGGGTGCGGCTGGCCGCCCAGGGCGAGGTCGGCCCCGGCGGTGGCCCCGCCGGCGACCTCTATGTCGAGGTGCACGAACAGCAGCACGAGGTGTTCGTCCGTGACGGCGACGATCTGCACTGCACCGTCACGGTGCCGATGTTCGACGCGGCACTGGGCACCACTGTCACGGTGGACGCCATCCTCGACGGCCCGATCGAACTGGAGATCCCGGCGGGCACCCAGCCCGGCGCGGTGACGACCCTGCGCGGGCACGGGATGCCGCATCTGCGCTCCGGGGTGCGCGGCAACCTGCACGCCCATGTCGAGGTGCTGATCCCGACCAGGCTCGACCACACCGATACCGAACTGCTGACCAAGCTCAAGGAACACCGCTCGCGTGATGTGGCGGAGGTGAAGTCGGCCAACGGTTCGGCGGCCGGAGCGGCCGGCGGGCTGTTCAATCGGCTGCGCGAGACCTTCTCCGGTCGGTGACCGAACCGAATCCGGCGGCCTGAGCTGCGATGCGGAGCCTGTTCTACGTCGACGCGCTGCCCGAAGTCGGGACCGTCGTGGTGGTCGACGGTGACGAGGGTCATCACGCCGCCACCGTGCGCCGCACCCGTGTCGGCGAGGAACTCGATCTGAGCGACGGCGCCGGCACCGTCGCGCACGTCGTCGTGGAAGAGGCGGCCAAGGGCCGGCTCGCGGCTCGGGTGCTGGCCGTCACCGAGGTCGCACCCGCACGGCCGGCGGTGACCGTCGTGCAGGCGCTGCCCAAGTCCGAGCGTTCCGAGCTGGCCGTCGAACTCGCCACCGAGGCCGGCGCGGACGCCTTCCTGGCCTGGCAGGCGGGCCGCTGCGTGGCCCGCTGGGAATCACCGGCCAAGATCGACAAGGGGCTGGCCCGCTGGGCGGCGGTCGCCCGCGCGGCCGCCCGGCAGTCCCGGCGCCCACACATCCCGGCCGTCGAGGCGATAGTGTCCACCAAGGACCTGCTCGCCAGGGTCGCCGGCACCCCGACCCTGGTCCTGCACGAGTCGGCGACCATGGGCATCGCCGAGGCACTGTCGGCCGGTGTCGAGGAGTTGATGCTGGTGATCGGGCCAGAGGGTGGGATAGCCCCGGAAGAGTTGGCCGCGTTGGGCGAGGCAGGTGCGCAGCCGGTACGACTGGGGCCGTCGGTGCTGCGCACCTCCACGGCCGCGGCCGTCGCGCTCGGTGCGATCGGTGTGCTCAGCGGCCGCTGGGACCTGCAGAACTGACCATTGGGTCACGTCGGTGCCCGGCGGTAAACTCAGTGAACACCATTCGAGAAACCAGAAAGCAGGCACGAAACTCCACGTGACGCCCCGCGAGACGACCGCTGGCCCGATCACCGGACCGGTACGAAGCAGCATCACAGTTCCGCCCGACACCGTCGTGGGCCTGCTCGGCTCGGCCGATGAGAATCTGCGTGCCCTGGAAGAACTGCTCACCGCCGATATCCATGTCCGCGGTAATGCCATCACCTTCAGCGGTGAGCCCGCCGACGTGGCGTTGGCCGAGCGGGTCGTCGGCGAGTTGGTCGCGGTGGTGACGCGCGGCCAGCCGCTGACCCCGGATGCGATCAGACAGAGCGTGTCGATGCTCACCGGCGGATCCGATGCCTCCCCGGCCGAGGTGTTGACGCTGGACATCCTGTCCCGGCGCGGTAAGACGATCCGGCCCAAGACGCTCAACCAGAAGCACTATGTCGATGCGATCGATTCGCACACCATCGTGTTCGGCATCGGGCCCGCCGGCACCGGCAAGACCTACCTGGCGATGGCCAAGGCGGTCGCTGCGCTGCAGGCCAAGGATGTCAACCGGATCATCCTCACCCGGCCCGCGGTCGAGGCCGGCGAACGGCTGGGCTTCCTGCCCGGCACGTTGACCGAGAAGATCGACCCGTACCTGCGTCCGCTGTATGACGCGCTGCACGACATGATGGATCCGGCGGCGATCCCGAACCTGTTGGCGGCCGGGGTCATCGAGGTCGCGCCGCTGGCCTTCATGCGTGGCCGCAGCCTCAACGATGCGTTCATCATCCTCGACGAGGCGCAGAACACCACGCCCGAGCAGATGAAGATGTTCCTGACCAGGCTGGGGTTCGGCTCCAAGATGGTGGTCACCGGTGACGTCACCCAGGTCGACCTGCCCGGTGGCGCGCAGTCCGGATTGCGGGCCGCCTCGGACATCCTCGCCGGTATCGACGATATCTACTTCTCTCGCCTCACCAGCGCCGATGTGGTGCGACACCGGCTGGTGTCGGAGATCGTGGACGCCTACTCGCGCCACGAGGGGCAACCCGATCTGGTCAACCGTGCGCAGCGGCGCTCCTCGGCCGGTCGGCCGCGACGATGAATGACGGAAAACTACTGACATGAGCATCGAAGTCTCCAACGAGTCGGGCATCGACGTCTCCGAACAGGAACTCATCAGCGTCGCGAAATTCGTGATCGCCCAAATGGATGTCAATCCGGCCGCCGAGTTGTCCATGGTGCTGCTCGACGAGACCGCTATGGCCGACCTGCACATGCGTTGGATGGACCTGCCCGGGCCCACCGATGTGATGAGTTTCCCGATGGACGAGCTGGAACCCGGCGGTCGTCCCGACGCGGCCGAGCCGGGGCCGTCGATGCTCGGCGATATCGTGCTGTGCCCGGAGTTCGCCGCCAAGCAGGCCGAGAAGGCCGGACACTCACTGGGTCAGGAGCTGGCGCTGCTGACCGTGCACGGCGTGCTGCACCTGCTCGGTTACGACCATGCCGAACCCGACGAGGAGAAGGAGATGTTCGCCTTGCAACGTCGCCTCCTCGAGGAATGGGTGGCCGCCCAGGTAGAGGCATATCGCCAGGATCTGCAGAACGCGAAGGATCGCCGGCTGCTGGACGGGTCGCGATACTTCGATCAGCCGTGACCGGAATAGCACCGTTGATCGGTGCCGTGCTGCTGATCGGGCTCGGCGGACTCTTCGCCGCCGTCGATGCGGCGATCAGCACCGCCTCGCTGGCCAGGGTCGAGGAGATGGTGCGCGATGAGCGCCCCGGTGCGATGCGGCTGGCCCGGGTGTTGGCCGACCGGCCCCGCTACATCAATCTCGTTGTGCTGCTGCGTATCACCTGCGAGGTGAGCGCCACCGTGCTGTTGGTGTCCTATCTGGACGGCCCGCTCGGTGTCGAATGGGGCCTGTTCACCGCCGCGGCCACCATGGTGGTGGTCAGCTTCGTGGTCATCGGTGTCGGCCCGCGCACCGTCGGCAGACAGAATGCCTACACCATCTCGCTCGCCTCGGCGTTGCCGTTGCACGCGATCTCGGTGCTGCTCACCCCGGTCAGCCGGCTCCTGGTGCTGATCGGTAACGCACTCACCCCGGGGCGCGGATTCCGCAACGGCCCGTTCGCCTCCGAGATCGAGCTGCGTGAGGTGGTCGATCTGGCCCAGCAGCGCGGCGTGGTGGCCGATGACGAGCGCCGGATGATCCAGTCGGTGTTCGAACTCGGTGACACCCCGGCACGCGAGGTGATGGTGCCACGCACCGAGATGGTGTGGATCGAGAGCGACAAGACCGTTGCCCAGGCGACGTCGCTGGCGGTGCGCAGCGGGCATTCCCGTCTTCCGGTCATCGGGGAGAACGTCGACGACGTCGTCGGCGTCATCTACCTCAAGGACCTGGTGCAACAGACCCGGCTGGAACGCGCCAGGATGGACATCCGGGTCGGCGACCTGATGCGCCCCGCGGTGTTCGTGCCCGACTCCAAACCGTTGGACACCCTGCTGCGGGAAATGCAGCGCGATCGCAACCACATGGCCCTGCTGGTCGACGAGTACGGCGCCATCGCCGGGCTGGTCACCATCGAGGACGTGCTGGAGGAGATCGTCGGGGAGATCAACGACGAATATGATGCCGGTGAGGTGGCGCCGTGGGAGGAGCTGGGGGACAGCACCTTCCGGGTGTCGGCGCGGGTGCCCATCGAGGACCTCACCGAGCTCTACGACGATCTGCGGATCGACGAGGACCTGGAGGTCGACACCGTCGGCGGACTGCTGGCCCACGAGTTGGGCCGGGTTCCGTTGCCCGGCGCGCAGGTCAGCTGGAACGGGCTGCGGCTGCGTGCCGAGGGCGGACCCGACCATCGTGGCCGGGTGCGCGTCGGCACCGTGTTGATCAGCCCCGAAGAACCCAGCCCCAGCGAGGAGAGCGGTACATGACTGTGCAGGACGAGGACGCCAAGCTGGTGACGCTGGCGCGCGGGGCGATGGGCCGCGCCGAGGCGCCCGAGGGCGCGGCGGTGCGCGATCTCGACGGCCGCACCTACGCCGGTGCGCCGGTCCGGTTGGCGGCGCTGCGGCTGACCGCACTGCAGGCCGCGGTGGCGGCCGCGGTGTCCAGCGGTGCCGTCGGCCTCGAGGCCGCGGTGCTGGTCGGCGGATCGGCAGACGATGCCGGGATCGCCGCGGTGACCGAGCTGTCGCCGGGTGCCGCGGTCATCGTCACCGACCGCGCGGGAACCCCGCTGGAGTCCCGGTGAGTATCGAGTTCCGGTCCGGTTTCGTCTGTTTCGTCGGCCGCCCCAACACCGGCAAGTCCACCCTGACCAATGCGCTGGTGGGGCAGAAGGTAGCCATCACCTCGAACCGGCCGCAGACCACCCGGCACACCATCCGCGGCATCGTGCACCGGGAGAACTTCCAGATCGTCCTCGTCGACACCCCCGGGCTGCACCGGCCGCGCACGCTGCTCGGGAAGCGGCTCAACGAGCTGGTGAAGGACACCTACTCGGAGGTCGACGTGATCGGCTTCTGCATCCCCGCCGACGAGGGCATCGGTCCCGGCGACCGCTGGATCTTCGAACAGATCTGCGCCGTCGCACCGCGCACCACGTTGATCGTCGTGGTCACCAAGACCGACAAGGTGTCCCGGGAGAAGGTGGCCGAGCAACTGGTCGCCGTCCAGGAGGAGTTCGGCGCCAAGGCCGCCGATATCGTCCCGGTCTCGGCGACCGCCGGGCAGCAGATCGACGTCCTCACCGATGTGCTGGTCTCCCACCTCGAACCGGGGCCCGCGTTCTACCCCGACGGCGAACTGACCGACGAGCCCGAGGAAGTCCTGATGGCCGAGCTGATCCGCGAGGCCGCACTCGAGGGCGTGCGCGACGAGCTACCGCACTCACTGGCCGTTGTCATCGACGAGGTCGAAGAACGCGAGGGACGACCCGAGGACGACCCGCTGTTGGACGTGCGTGCCATTCTCTACGTCGAACGGGACAGCCAGAAGGGCATCGTGATCGGCAAGGGCGGGGCGCGCTTGCGCGAGGTCGGTACCGCGGCCCGTCACCAGATCGAGAAGCTGTTGGGCACCAAGGTGTTCCTGGAGCTTCGGGTCAAGGTCGCCAAGAACTGGCAGCGTGATCCCAAACAGCTCGGCCGCCTCGGGTTCTGAGCCCTACGGCGTCCAGCCGGGAACCTGCCCGAAGTCACGGATGTTCGAGGGCACCGGCGGTGCGCCGTCACCCTTGCCGTACACCGCGACCACCACGGTGCGGTCCAGCACGCTCTCCGACCACACGCCGATGTCGACGTTGGTGCAATCGGCCATGATCGCGTAGTAGTCGGGCCGGTGATACCACTGGTTGATCAGCTCGATACCGCTGATCGCCAGCGCCGGGTTGATCGCCACCGTCTCGGCCACCGCACCGGCGTATCCGGCATTGCGGGCGCGGTCGGCGACCGTCGTGCCGTCGGAACCGATATCGGCGTTCAGCGCCCGGTTGTTCAGCACGTCGTTGGTGTGCCACTGGGCGGCCAGCCGTAGCTTCGGGTTGATCTTCACATCGTTATCGCAACCGGCCTGGTGCTGGACGGTGTAGACGTTGGCGACCACGCCGTCGTTGAGGCGACGGTTGTCGGCATGGGCGGCCGGTGCGGTCAGCACCGTCCCGGCGGCCAGCGCCACCACCGGCAGGGCGGTCACCCAGCGGCGGGACGACATCAAGGGTGACGGCAGCAACGACGACATGAACGAGCACATTACGTGAGCGCCGGCTCCTGCCACCAGGGTTCGGGCTGCTGGGCCATCCACCCGTTGACCGCCTCCAGCTGACCGGCCAGCGAGATCAGCAACGGTTCGCTCTCGGCGGGCCCCATCAGCTGGACCCCGATGGGCAGGCCATCGGCGGTGAATCCGGCGGGGATGTTGATCGAGGGCCAGCCGAGCAGATTCCACGGCCAGGTCACCGGGCAGGCGCGGATCATCGCCCGATCGGTGGCCAGCGGGCCGCGATCGTCATACTCGTCGACCAGTGGCGGGGGCTGGGCGGTGGTCGGGGCGAGCACGACATCGGCGATGTTGAAGATCCAGCCGATCCGGCGCTGGGCGTCGGCCTCGGCCGCGCGCGCCTTGCGCAGGGTGTTCTGGGAGAGCGCCCAGCCGGTGCGGATGTTGCCGACGGTGCGCTTGTCCAGGTCGACACCGGAGCCCAACCGCTGCGACCACTCCATCAAGCCTGCAGTGGAGCGGGACAGGAAGTTCCACGACATCTTGAGGTGGTAGTCCGGGTCCGCCCGGACCGTGTGGTGGCCGAGCTGTTCGAGTTGGCCTGCGACGCGCTGCAGGGCCGCGGTGATCTCCGGATGCAATGTGGACCGGAAGAAGGTGAACGGCAGGGCGGTGGACACCGCCACCCGCAGCGCCCCCGGCGCCCGGCCGACATGGTCGGACACCCGCACCGGAGCCGGCTTGTGCAGATCGCCGTCGGCGTTGCCGGACGCGGCGTCCAGCACGATGGCGGCATCGGTGACGGTGCGGGCCAGCACGCCGTTGACGGTGATCCCGTTGAACGCCTCGGGCAGCGGCCAGGTGGATATCCGGCCACGCTGGGGTTTGATGCCCACCAGATGGGTCCAGGCCGCCGGGATACGCACACTGCCCGCCCCGTCGGAACCGATGGCCGCGGTGACCAGTCCCGCGGCCACGGCGGCGGCGCTGCCGCCGGAGGACCCGCCCGGGCTGTGCCGCGGTGACCACGGGTTGTGGGTGTGTCCGAAGCCGGGTCCGCTGGTGAACGGCCACTGGCCCAGCTCACAGGTGTTGGTCTTGCCGACGATGACCGCCCCGGCCGCACGCAGCCGGCGCACCACCTCGGCGTCGGCGGTGGCGGGCGGCGGGTTGCCGACGGTCCCGAAGCGGGTGGGCACACCGGCGACGTCCACGTCATCCTTGACCGCAATGGGGATGCCGAGTAGCGGAAGGTGTTGTCCGGCAGCGCGTTTGCGGTCGGCTTCGGCGGCGTCGGCGAGGGCCTGCTCGGTGAGCACGACGCGGAACGCGTTGAGGCGGGGCTGGCTGGCCTCGATGGCGTTCAGGGACTGGCGTACCAGTTCCTCCGAGGTCGTGGCGCCGCTGGCGAGCCGGTACAGCTGTTGGGTGAGGGTGGGAAAGACGCGCATACGAACGGGATTCTTCTGGGTGACTGACATACGACGTCCGAGGATATCCGGCGTTGCGATGGCGCCGATGTCACACTGCGGTGGGACACTGGGCAGATGCGGTTGTACCGGGATCGAGCGGTCGTGCTGCGCCAGCACAAGCTCGGCGAGGCCGACCGTATCGTGACGCTGCTCACTCGTGAGCACGGTGTGGTGCGCGCGGTGGCCAAGGGGGTGCGCCGCACCCGCAGCAAGTTCGGGGCGCGGCTGGAGCCGTTTGCGCACATCGACGTTCAGCTGCATCCCGGCCGCAACCTCGACATCGTCACCCAGGTGCAGTCCATCGACGCCTTCGCCGTCGACATCGTCAGTGATTACGGCCGCTACACCTGCGCCTGCGCGGTGCTGGAGACCGCCGAGCGGCTCGCAGGCGAGGAACGCGCCCCCGTCCCGCAGCTGCACGGTCTCACCGTGGCGGCGCTGCGAGCGGTCGCCGAGGGACGCCGTCCCCGTGAGCTGGTGCTCGACGCGTATCTGCTGCGGGCGATGGGGATCGCCGGCTGGGCGCCTGCGCTGACCGAATGTGCCCGCTGTGCCGCGCCGGGCCCGCACCGGGCCTTCAACGTGGCCGCAGGCGGCAGCGTGTGCGTGCACTGCCGACCGTCCGGATCGGCAACCCCCGCCCAGGCTGTGCTGGAGCTCATGTCCGCGCTGCACGACGGGGATTGGGAGTTTGCGCAAGCCTCCACCACCTCGCACCGCAGCCAGGCCAGCGGTCTGGTGGCCGCGCACCTGCAATGGCACCTGGAACGTCAGCTGCGGACATTGCCGCTGGTGGAGCGGGTCTACCGGGTCGATAGTGCGGCCGTTGAACGCCGGACGGCGGTGTTCGGGCAGGATATGGCGCATGGCAATCAAACGGGGCAAGGTCACCTACCCGCAGCTGCCCCCGGCGCCTGAGGACTATCCGGAATTCCCGGACACCTCGACGTGGCCGGTGGTGTTCCCCGACCTGCCGCCCAAGACCAACGGCCGGTTCTCCCGGCCGCCGCAGCACCCTTCCAAGGCCGTTCCTCCGCAGATCCCCGCCGACCAGGTCCCCAACCACGTAGCTGTGGTGATGGACGGTAACGGGCGCTGGGCCACCCAGCGCGGGCTGGGCCGCACCGAGGGGCACAAGATGGGTGAGGCGGTGCTGATCGACATCACCTGCGGAGCCATCGAACTGGGTATCAAGCACCTGTCGGTGTACGCGTTCTCCACCGAGAACTGGAAGCGCAGTACCGAGGAGGTGCGCTTCCTGATGGGCTTCAACCGCGAGGTGGTGCGCCGGCGCCGGGAGAACCTGGACGCGATGGGCGTCAACATGCGCTGGGTCGGATCGCGCCCGCGGATGTGGAGCAGCGTCATCAAAGAGTTCGACATCGCCGAGCAGATGACGGTCGGCAACGACGTCATCACCGTCAACTACTGCGTCAACTATGGCGGGCGTACCGAGATCGTCGAGGCCGCACGGCAACTCGCGGAGGAGGCGGCGGCAGGCAAGATCAACCCCGGCCGGATCAGCGAGGCGTCGTTCGCCAGGCATCTGCACCGGCCCGACATCCCCGATGTCGACCTGTTCATCCGGACCTCCGGTGAGCAACGTGCCAGCAACTTCCTGCTCTGGCAGGCCGCGTATGCCGAGTACGTCTTCCAGGACAAGCTCTGGCCGGACTATGACCGCCGGGATCTGTGGGCGGCGTGCGAGGAGTACGTGCACCGTAATCGTCGCTTCGGAAGGGCCTGATGAATCTGCAGGAGCGGCTGGCGGCCGTCGTCGAGGCCTTGCTGCCTGCCACCCGCGAGGAGGACGGCGCGCTGACGGTGCACCATGACGGCACGTTCGCCTCGCTGCGGGTGGTCAGTGTGGGCGAGGGGCTGGACATGGTGTCGTTGAACCAGATCCTGGCCTGGGACCAGCCGCTCGACGACGCGCTGCGCGGGACCGTCGCCGGGCACACCCGGAACACCCTGTTGGGCACCGTCTCGCTGGTCGAGAAGGATGGTTCGGCAGATGTGTTGCTGCGCTACAACTTTCCCGCGTCGGGGCTGACCGATGAGGCGCTCAGCACGTTGATCATGATGGTGCTGGCGACCGGCGCGGATGTGCGTCGCACGTTGGTGGCGTGAGCGCCGTCATCCGGGTGGTCGCCGCCGTCGTGCTCGACGCGCGTGCGCACGTGCTGGTGGTGCGCAAGCGTGGGACGACGGCGTTCATGCAGCCCGGCGGCAAGATCGAACCGGGGGAGACGCCACTGCAGGCCCTGCATCGGGAGATCGCCGAGGAGCTCGGGGCGGGTATCGTCGCCGACTCGGTGCGCGACCTGGGCCACCACGACGCGGCCGCGGCCAACGAACCGGGTCACCGGGTCGCCGCCGACCTCTTCCTCGTCGAACTCGACGGTCCGCCGAGCGCGGCAGCCGAGATCGCCGAGATGGCGTGGATCGATCCGCACGCGCCCGGCGATATCGAACTCGCCCCGCTGACCAGGGACACGGTGCTGGAGTTCGTGCGGGTCAGCTGACCGCGCAGGGTCCGCACAGTCCGAAGATCTCGATGGTGTGGCTCACTTCCGTGAATCCGTGTTCGGCGGCCACCTCGTCGGCCCACACCTCGGCGGCACCGCCGTCGACCTCCACGGTGCTGCCGCAGACCCGGCACACCAGGTGATGGTGGTGATGGGCCGAGCAGCGGCGGTAGACCGACTCGCCGGTGTCGGTGCGCAGGGTGTCGACCTGGCCTGCGGCGGCCATCGACTGCAGGGTGCGATACACGGTCGTCAGCCCGATGCCCTCACCCTGCTTGCGCAGCTCGTCGTGTAACTCCTGCGCGGACCGGAAGTCGTCGATGTTCTCCAGCAGGGTGGAGATGGCCGCGCGTTGTTTGGTCGATCGCACCGGTGTGCTCATCGGTCGTCCTCCGAGGCGTGTGTGACGGCGGCGATGACGATCTCGGCCAGGTGATGGTCGACCAGGCGGTACATCACCTCACGGCCGCTGCGCTCCCCGGCCACCACGCCGGCGGATTTCAGGATCCGCAGGTGCTGGCTGACCAGCGGTTGGGGCACGTCGAGCGCGTCCACCAGCTCGTGCACGCAGCGCATCGACTCGCGCAACTGCAGCACGATCGCGATGCGAAGCGGTGCGGCGAGCGCGCGCAGCAGGTCGCCTGCGTTGTCCAGGACCGCGCGCGGGGGCAACTCGGGGAACGGGGCGCTCTCATGGGAGTGCGCGGAATGGTCCTCGGCCGTGGCAGAATTGGAAATGATTTTCATTACGAGTCAGAATACATGCAGATCCATGCATGTCAACGCTCGCCAGTCACCGGCCCCGGCGCAACGCGCGGCAGGTCCTCGCTACGCTGTTGACCCGTGGCTTCGTCTCCTTCGATCATCGACACCGTTGCAAACCTGGCGAAACGCCGGGGCCTCGTCTATCAATCGGGCGAGATCTACGGCGGTACCAAGTCCGCCTGGGACTATGGGCCACTCGGCGTGGAACTCAAGGAGAACATCAAGAAGCAGTGGTGGCGCTCGGTGGTCACCGGTCGCGATGATGTCGTGGGCCTGGACTCGGCGATCATCCTGCCGCGGCAGGTGTGGGTGGCCTCCGGTCACGTCGCGGTGTTCAACGACCCGCTGGTGGAGTGCCTCAACTGCCACAAGCGGCACCGACAGGATCACCTGCAGGAGGCCTACTTCGAGAAGCGGGGCGCCAAGGACGGTCTGGCCGACCCGGACGCCGTGCCGATGGCCGATATCGTCTGCCCGGACTGCGGGACCAAGGGGCAGTGGACCGAGCCGCGCGACTTCAACATGATGCTCAAGACCTATCTCGGGCCTATCGAGTCCGAGGAGGGCCTGCACTATCTGCGCCCGGAGACCGCGCAGGGCATCTTCGTCAACTTCGCCAACGTGGTCACCACCTCGCGCAAGAAGCCGCCGTTCGGCATCGGCCAGATCGGCAAGAGCTTCCGCAACGAGATCACCCCGGGCAACTTCATCTTCCGCACCCGCGAGTTCGAGCAGATGGAGATGGAGTTCTTCGTCGAGCCGTCGACCGCGCCGGAGTGGCACAAGTACTGGATCGAGACGCGCCTGCAGTGGTACATCGATCTCGGGATCCGGCCGGAGAACCTGCGGCTCTACGAGCACCCGCTGGAGAAGCTGTCGCACTACAGCGCGGGCACCACCGATATCGAGTACAAGTTCGGTTTCACCGGCAACCCGTGGGGTGAGCTGGAAGGTATCGCCAACCGGACCGATCACGACTTGTCCAGTCACGCAAAGTCATCCGGGGTGGACCTGACCTACTACGACCAGGCCTCGGATACCCGCTACACGCCGTATGTGATCGAGCCGGCGGCCGGCCTAACCAGGTCGTTGATGGCGTTCCTGGTGGACTCCTACCGCGAGGACGAGGCCCCCAACGCCAAGGGTGGGGTGGACAAGCGCACCGTGCTCAAGCTCGACCCGCGACTGGCCCCGGTCAAGGCGGCGGTGTTGCCGTTGTCGCGGCATGCCGACTTGTCGCCCAAGGCAAAGGATCTCGCCGCCGAGCTGCGCCAGAGCTGGAATGTCGAGTTCGACGATGCCGGCGCCATCGGCCGCCGGTACCGCAGGCAGGACGAGATCGGCACCCCGTTCTGCGTCACGCTGGACTTCGACTCGCTGGAGGACCACGCGGTGACCGTGCGCGAGCGCGACGCCATGACCCAGGAGCGGGTGGCGATCTCCGAGGTGTCGAACTACCTCGCGGTGCGCCTCAAGGGCTGCTGAGCCTTTCGGGTTTCCTTCCCGGCGAGCGTGCGTGTCTGCGGGCCGACACGCCGCACCGTATGGAAGTTTCCGCACGTTCGCCGCGGGGTGTTGGTCCACATTCTGCGATTCGTCCACAGATCGACCGCGCGGCATTGTCGTGCCCTGTGCCGCTGATCGACGATCGGCAACATGTCCGATCAAATGGCCGCACTGGCCGTGCTGGCCGAGCGTCAAGGCGGAGTTCTGAGCACTGCGCAGCTGCTTGCCGAGGTCAGCCGCAGCCGTCTCGACACGATGATCCGCACGGGTGCGCTCATCAAGGCCTGGCCCGGGGTGTACTCGCTCGAGGAGCCCGATGATCGCATCCGGCTCAGCGGGCTCGACCTGCGGGCAGGGGAACCGGTGGCCGTCTGCCTCGGCACCGCGGCCGCGGCATACGGTTTCGATACCGAGGACACCCGTGAGCTGCACGTGCTCAACCCGATGGGCCATCAACTCCGGGCGTCCGACGGCCTGATCATTCACCGGCGGGAGGGCGCACCGTTGTCGGCTGTCGGTGGCAGGCTCGCGACGAGCGCGGCATGGACGGCGGTGGAAGTCGCGCGGTCGCTGCGTCGTCCGAGGGCTCTCGCCACGCTGGATGCCGCGTTGCGCAGCGACACGTGCCTTCGCGATCAGCTTGTCGACGCGGTCGTGCAACAGTACGGGCGGCGGGGGATCGTGAACGTCCGGGAGCTGGTTCCGCACGCGGCACCGCAGGCGGAATCGCCGATGGAAAGCGAGGCCCGCCTGGTCATGATCGACGCGGGGCTGCCGATGCCGGCTCTGCAGTATGAGGTGGTCGACTTCAACGGCAGGCTGTGGCGCCTGGATTTCGCCTGGCCGGCGAGCGGACTGGCGGTCGAGTACGACGGATTCGACTGGCACAGCGATCCGGTCAGCTTCGCCAAGGATCGCCAAAAGCGCGCCGCGTTGCAGGAGATGGGCTGGACCGTCATGACGATCGTGGCCGATGATGTGCGCCGCACGCCGGATGACCTTGTGCGACGGATCGAGCGCAGTCTGGCGCGGTCCCGGGCGGCCTGAGCGTGCGCAAACTTTGCAGCTAGGGCGGTGTGTCGGGGTGTAGACACGCACGCTCGCGGGGGAGCACAGCTGAACATATTCCTTGACGGGAATATGTCGAACGCCCTATGGTGGCTGACATGCAGGCGGCAGTGTTCGTGGCGCTGGGGGAGCCGAGCCGCCTGCGTATCGTCGATTTGCTCAGGGCCGGACCGCTTTCGGTCGGTGATATCGCCGAGGCGCTCGGCATTCGTCAGCCGCAGGTGTCCAAACACCTTCGGGTGCTTGGTGATTCGGGAATTGTGAGCAGCCAGGCGGTGGCGCGGCGGCGCATCTACCAGCTGGAAGCTGCGCCGTTCGAGAGTATCGGCCAGTGGGTCGCGTCCTTTGAGCGGTTGTGGGACGAGCGACTGGACTCTCTCGGCGAGTTTTTGACATCAATTGCACATGAGGAGAAATGATGATCCTGCAACTCTTCAAGAAGAAGAAAGAGTTCTCCCTGGAACGCACCTATCCGGCGCCGATCGCGACGGTGTGGGACGCCTGGACCAAAGCCGAGATGCTGCAACAGTGGTGGGGGCCGAAGGGCACGTTTGTGCCCGAATGTCGCATCGACGCCCGAGTCGGCGGTGATGTGTACGTCGTGATGGAAGCCGGCGAGGGCATGGGCAAGTATGCGGGTACCCGTTGGCCGATGGCGGGCACGTTCACCCGCGTCGACCCCGTCACCAGGATGACCTATGACGCAAGATCCTGGACCGAGGGGCAGGAGGCAACCTCGACCATCGAGCACACCAACGACATCACGCTGACCGAACGCGACGAGCAGACCACGCTCACCCTCGATGTCACCATTACCAGGATCGGCGATAAGGCCCGGATGGCGGCCTTCGGCATGAAGATGGGTTACAAGGCCCAGCTGGACAAGCTCGCCGAGCAGCTCCCGGCGCTGCGCGACTAACCCGTTCGCGCGGCCTGAGCGTGCGTGAACTTCGCGGCGGGACGGCGTGTCGGGCTGCAGACACGCACGCTCGCCGGGAAAGCGGGTGACCTAGAGCCTAGAAGCGGCCACCACCCCCGCCGAAGCCGCCCCCGCCGCCGCCGAAGCCGCCGCCGCCGGATCCACCGAAGGACGTCGACCGCCAGCTACCGCCGCCGACGCTGCCACCGATACCGCCGCGCAGCGCCCCGGACAGGATGTTGCCGATGATGATGCCGCCAAGCACCGCACCGGAATTCGACCCGCCACCGTAGTGCTGGGAGTTGTAGGACTGATTGGCGTAGCTGACATCGGTGTTGGCCAGCTGCTGGGCCTGCATGGCCAGCGAGGTCGCACTGTTGGCGTGCGCGATGGCCGTCGGAAGGCTCTCGGTCGAGTTGTCGGCGGCCTTGTCCTGCGCGGCCTGCAGCTGCCGCACCGCCTCGGCCAGCCTGGTACGCGCCTCGGGACCGACGCTGCCACGCCGGGTGTCGATGAAATCGCTGACCCCGCGCACCCGGGACTGCGCCGCGGCCAGGGCCTGCTCGTAGGACCGGCGCAGCCGCTCCTGGGCCTGCCGTTCCTCGGCGATGAGCGCCAGCAGCCGGTCCAGATCGGCGTCGGCCTGCGTCAGCGCGCTGAAGGCGCCCAGCGGGTCGGTGTTTCCGGACTCCTGCGCCGTCGCGACCGCCTGCGCGGCGGCATCGCGGGCCGCCTTCAGCTCGGCGGCCTCGTCGACACCGCCGCGGCTCAGCTGCCCGTCGGCGGCCGCGATACCGGCCTGCACATCGGCGATCTCCTCGGGCAGCGTCGCGATCGCCCGACTGATGTCACCGGCCGCGCTGTCGATGGCGTCGAGCATCGTGCGGGCCTGCCCCAGTGCGGATTCGGCGGCCCGCACGGAATCCACCAGCCCGGCCTGCTGCCCGGCCGGCTTGGCCACCAGCGCCCGGGCGTTGGTGATGTTCTGGTCGGCGAAGGCCAGCCGCTGTTTGGCGGTGTCGACGTTATCGGCCACCGAATGCAACGCGGTCGGGGCGAACTGCCGGCTCAACTCGGCCAGCGCCTGCTCGGCCGGTGCGATGCGGGTGGTCAGGTCGACCATCTGCTGGGTGAGCACATCGAGGCGGGCCGGCGCGTTGATCACCAGATCGCGCAGTTGGCCGAATGCCTCGCGCTGGGTATCGAGTTCACGATCGGCCCTGGCCGCCGCGACGATCACCCGGGTGAGCAGGTCGCGACGCTGGGCCGGGGTCTCGGGCACCGTGTCGTCGAGGATCTGCCGCGCGTTGAACGCCTGCGTCAGCGCGGTCCGGGCCGCGCTGACGGCGGCACTGAACGGCGCGGTGCGCTGTTCGCCGAATTCCTCGACGGCCAGTGTCAATTCGTTGTCGCTGGTGCGCACCGCGTTGTCGACCTCGACGACGATCGACCGGGACAACTCATCGAGTGTTTCCAGCGGCACCGCGGCCAGCGCACTCGGATCGGTCGGATCGACGCGCTGCGCGGCGGCCAGATCGGCCTCGCGGCGTTTGCGTGCGCGCCGCCGCGACCACAGCAGCAAGCCGAGCACGCCGAGCCCGAGGATGGCCAGCACGACCAGTACGCCGAACCAGTTGAGGCCCGGCGACGAGCCGGTGGTCTTGGCATCGAGTCCGTCGGCGGCGGCGACGGCCGCGGCGGCCCAGTTCCCGTCGCCCAGCGCGGGCTCGATCTCGGTGCGCCGCAGCGTATTGGCCTCGGCGTTGCTGGCCGCCGCGGAACCGGTGAGGAATGCATAGGCGCGGTCGGCGGTCGCGACGGCGAGCAGCGCGTCGTACTCGCCGAGATCGCTGGCCCGCAGGGTGGCCTGCGCCCACGGCTCGGCGTTCTGCCCGGAGAAGCTGTCCACGTAAACGACCCACAGCCGCACCTGGCGATTCTGGTAGAGCCGATCGATGGCCTGACCGACCTGCTCCTCACCGGCAGCGCCGAGAACCTTGGACTCGTCGACGATCTGGCTGGGCAGCCGCAGTGGCGGTCGCGCCGCCGCCTCGGGCGCCGTGAGTAGCGCCGCGGGTGCGATCGACAGGGCCGCGGTGAGGGCCACGAGCAGCATGCTGAGCAATCGGGCTAGGCGCATGCCCGTCAATCTAGTGACTCGCCGGCCGAAGTGGCGGCAGTCATGTCCGAACCCCGGTTGTGGTGCTGGCAGACTGTCAGGCGGTGGCCACGCAACGCAATACATCCGATTACGACGACTTCGACCGGCAGCGGCTGGTACCGGAGTCGCCGAAGGGTGTCGGCCTGGGATCGGCGAAGTTCGCCGACAGTTCCATCGGGGCCACCGAGCACCGCACCGACTTCGCACGCGACCGGGCCAGGGTGCTGCACTCGGCGGCGCTGCGCAGGCTGGCCGACAAGACCCAGGTGGTCGGCCCCCGCCATGGTGACACCCCGCGCACCCGGCTCACCCACTCGCTGGAGGTCGCGCAGATCGGCCGGGGGATGGCCGTCGGCCTCGGCTGTGATCCTGATCTGGTCGATCTGGCCGGCCTGGCCCACGATATCGGTCACCCGCCGTACGGGCACAACGGTGAGCGCGCGCTCAACGAGATCGCGGCCCCGTTCGGCGGTTTCGAGGGCAACGCGCAGAACCTGCGAATCCTGACCCGGTTGGAACCCAAAGTCCTTGCCGAAGACGGTAGTTCGGCCGGACTCAACCTCACCCGTGCGGCCCTGGATGCCGTCACCAAGTATCCGTGGGCGCGCTCGCAGAACCCGAAGAAGTTCGGCTTCTACGACGACGACATGGCCGCCGCGAACTGGTTGCGCGACGGCGCACCGGCCAACCGCCCGTGCCTGGAGGCACAGGTGATGGACTGGGCCGACGATGTCGCCTACTCGGTGCACGATGTCGAGGACGGCGTCATCTCCGGGCGCATCGACCTGCGGGTGCTGGCCGACCGCGACGCCGCCGATGCGCTTGCCCGCCTCGGCGCCGGGGCGTATCCGGCCGTCTCACATGACGATCTGCTCGCCGCGGCACAGCGTCTGTCGCAGATGCCGGTGGTCGCCGCCGTCGGCAAGTACGACGGCACCCTGGCGGCCTCGGTAGCGCTGAAAAACCTGACCAGCGAGCTCGTCGGCCGGTTCGCCAACGCCGCGATATCCCAGACCCGCGCGGTGGTGGGCGGCGCACCGGTGCTCAAGCGCTTCGACACCGAGCTGCACGTGCCCGCCGAGGTGCGTGCCGAGGTCGCGGTGCTCAAGATGCTGGCGCTGCAGTTCATCATGTCCGACCACCAGCACCTCCAGATCCAGACCGATCAGCGGACCCTCATCCAGGAGGTGGCACTGGCGCTGTGGGCGCAGGCCCCCAGCAGCCTGGACCCCCAGTTCGCCGCGGAGTTCACCCTCGCCGTCGACGACGGCGCCCGGCTGCGGGTCGTCGTCGACCAGATCGCCTCCTACACCGAGTCGCGGCTGGAAAGAGTGCACGAGGTGCGCTCGCCCCGGCCCCTGTGACGGGCCGATAGACTGCGCCGATGGCCAATGATGCGATGCGGGGCGGCCGGGGCCGCATCCCCGATCGTGACATCGCGGCCATCCGGGAACGGGTCCGCATCGAGGACATCGTCGGTGACTACGTGCAGTTGCGGCGCGCCGGGGTCGACTCGCTCAAGGGGCTGTGTCCCTTCCACGACGAGAAGTCCCCGTCCTTCCACGTCCGGCCCAACCATGGGCACTTCCACTGCTTCGGTTGCGGTGAGGGCGGTGACGTCTACGCGTTCCTGCAGAAGATCGAGCATGTCAGCTTCGTCGAGGCCGTCGAGTTGCTCGCCGACAAGGTCGGCTACACCGTCACCTACACCGGCGGCGCGGCGACCAATGTGCAGCGCGACCGCGGTAGTCGCAGCAGGCTGATCGCGGCGAATGCCGCCGCGGGTGAGTTCTATGCCGAACAGTTGCGCTCCGAGGAGGCCGCACCGGCCCGGCAGTATCTGATCGACCGGAACTTCGACGCCGACGCCGCCGCCCGGTTCGGGTGCGGATTCGCCCCGTCGGGTTGGGACAAGCTGACAAAGCACTTGTTGCGCAAGGGGTTCGAGTTCAAGGAGCTCGAAGCGGCCGGGCTCAGCAAGGAGGGCAAGCGTGGGCCGATGGACCGCTTCCATCGGCGCCTGCTGTGGCCCATCCGGGTGTCCTCCGGTGAGACCATCGGGTTCGGTGCGCGTCGGCTCTTCGACGACGACCATATGGAAGCCAAGTACGTCAACACCCCGGAAACCGTGCTGTACAAGAAGTCTCACGTGCTTTTCGGGCTGGACCTGGCCAAGCGTGATATCGCCAAGGGCCACCAGGCCGTCGTCGTCGAGGGGTACACCGACGTGATGGCGATGCATCTGGCCGGCGTGACCACCGCGGTGGCCGCCTGCGGCACCGCCTTCGGTGACGAGCATCTTTCGATGCTGCGTCGACTCATGATGGACGACAACTTCTTTCGCGGTGAGCTGATCTACGTCTTCGACGGTGATGCTGCGGGCCGCGCCGCCGCGGTGAAGGCCTTCGAGGGCGAACAGAACCTGGCCGGACAGTCCTTCGTGGCAGTGGCGGCCGACGGTATGGACCCCTGCGATCTGCGGCTGCGCTCCGGCGACGGTGCGCTGCGCGACCTGGTGGCCCGCCGCGCTCCGCTGTTCGAGTTCGCCATCCGCACCGCGCTGACCGATCACAACCTCGACAGCGCCGAGGGCAGGGTCGCCGCGCTGCGTCGGTGCGTGCCGATGGTGTCGCGGATCAAGGACCCGACGCTGCGCGACGAGTACGCCCGACAGTTGGCCGGCTGGGTCGGTTGGGAGGACGTCGGGCAGGTGCTGAGCCGGGTCCGTGAGGAGGCGGGCCGCAAGGGCCCCCGGACGGGCCGTGCGGGTCAGCAGGCCAACCGGCGCGCCGCCAACCCGCCGGGGGACAGCGGCCAGGCGTCGATCGCCCGGCCCAACCCGATGGACCCGACGCTGCGTCCGCAGCGCGAGGCGTTGAAGTCGGCGCTGCAGTACCCGGGTCTGGCAGGACCGGTGTTCGACAGCCTGGGCGCGGAGAGCTTCACCCACCCGGCCTATGTGACGGTGCGGACGGCGATCGCGGCGGCCGGCGGTGTTTCGGCCGGGCTCTCCGGTGCGCAGTGGATCGAGACGGTGCGCGATCTGGCGGGCGAGGCCGCGCCGCTGGTCAACGAGCTCAGCGTGGACGCCATCAAGATCGATGATGACGAACGGCTCGCCCGCTACATCGGTGGTGTGCTGGCCAGGCTGCAGGAGGTGTCGATCGGGCGGCAGATCGCCGAGGTCAAGTCCAAGTTGCAGCGCATGTCGCCGGTGGACAACAGCGATGAGTACCACGCCCTGTTCGGCGATCTGGTTGCCATGGAGACCTACCGGCGCAGCCTGCTCGAACAGGCCAGTGGCGACGACTTGACTGCATGATCGCGATCCAACCGTTATGGTGGGAGCGCAGCTAACTGTCCAGAAAGGTCCCACCGTGTCATTCCTGAGCAATCGGACACGCACGATCCTCGTCGCCGGCGCCTTCGCGGCCGCCGTCGCCGCAGCGCCCGTGGTGGCTTTCTCGACGGCGCCCGC
The DNA here is from genome assembly GCF_006715585.1 of Arthrobacter sp. SLBN-53. Lineage (NCBI taxonomy): Bacteria > Bacillati > Actinomycetota > Actinomycetes > Micrococcales > Micrococcaceae > Arthrobacter > Arthrobacter sp. SLBN-53. The sequence continues at coordinate 992,906 of NZ_VFNN01000001.1, read as the reverse complement.
CCCGACGGCCGAGGCGGCGCCGGCCTGCCTGGCCTGGTTCGGCAACAAGGACGACGGCAACTGCCTGTCGTACTCGAACGGTAACGGCGTCGGAGTCGGCACGCCCGGCATCGGGATCGGCCCCGGCGGCTTCTACTCCGGTCCGATGCTGCCGGGTACCAGCTGGAACACCAGCATCCCGATCGGCTGAATCAGCCCCTGCTCTTCGCCTGGCCGGGTTTCGGAAGTCACTTCCGGAACCCGGCCAGGCTATTTCTCGGCGCCCGCGCACCGTATGCGAATGGTCATCGTGTCGCGTCCCTTTCGTTATCTGGCAACGCGAGACTCAAGACTCGATCTGCACCAGGGTGCGCGACAGGAAGGCGTCGATGTGAGCGCTGAGGACGGCTACCGTGCAATCCCGGCGACCAAGGGGGTCGGCGTCCTGGCAACCGCGGTGGTCACCACGCTCGGCATCGCGCTCTATGGCGGCACCCTGGAAAACGACGAGTGGCGGGCGCCGCGGGCGGCGCTGGAGCTCACACCCAGCCAGACACCGATCGGTGGCCCGGCGGCCCCTGTGTACGGGGCACCGGCCGATATCGCCGCCCTGCGATCCGAGGGCGGCACTCCCTAGCCGGAATCAGTCCTTGGCGCCGTTGCGCGGCCGGAAGCCGCTCTCCTCGGGCGCCAGCACCGAGGTCTCGGCGTCGATGGCGGTCAGCCGGACCAACTGGGGATCCGGGGACACCCGATCGGCGACCTTGCGACGCCCGGCGTCCAGGACGGCCTTGGTGGCCGGGTTCTCGGTGACCGCCTTGTACGTCGCGGTGATCTGTTCGTAGCGGCGGCGGCCGGCTTTCGCGCCGAGCACGTAGCCGACACCCAGTACGAAGACGATCCGGAACACGAGGCTCCCTCCACGGTGACAGCAGGACTCTCACCATCCTGCCTCACGCGCCGTAGAAGGTGGCGACGGGGCTTCTGACCAGTCGATTCTTCGCCCGCGGGGTACATGCGCTAAAGTCTGTCCTCGGTTCATTCCCCTGTAGCTCAATTGGCAGAGCTCCCGACTGTTAATCGGGCGGTTATTGGTTCGAGTCCAATCGGGGGAGCTTTTCATCTCGGTCGTAAGCTCGTCTCATGTCACTGACGAGCACGCATCCGCCGACATCGACGCAATGGTCGCGATCGCGCCGAATCCACCGCCGTAGCGTCGCTTTCGCGGCGGCATCGTTGGCCGTGCTGGCCGTGCCATCGTTGGCCTCGTGCGGCTGGAGCCCGAAGAACTCCGCGCCGCAGGCAACCGCGGAGTGCTCGGCGCAGGACACCCCGACCGCCGCGACCGTGCGCACGGCGATCGAGGGCGTTGGGCAGCGCTGGACCGAAACCGCACGCGGCCACACCGGCGATTGCCGACTGCACTGGGTCGTCATCGGCACGGGCGACAAGGCCCCCGATGCGGCCGTGCAGGTGCTCTTCTTCGACCGCGACACGCCACTGGGCCCGCCGACGCCGCGGCCCCGGCCGTACACCACGGTGGTGGCGATGGGCGACAGTACGGCCGCGGTGCAGTATCAGTGGCTACAGGGCGAGGACAAGCCCTGTTGTCCGACCGGAATCGGTCAGGTGCGTTTCCAGATCGGCGACGACGGCTCGCTGCAGGCGCTGGATCCGATCCCCGGCCCGTGAGACGCTCGCCGTGCCGGGGATCGGATACCTGCGCTATTTGGGTTCGATCGTGCCGGAGCTGACGGCGTCTTTCTCCTGGTGCTCGTCGGCGTCCGGGATGTGCTCGGGATGCAGCATTTCGGCGTAGCGCAACTGCTCGGGGATGCCGAACCCGTCCACCAGGAGCTCCGCGTGCGGGCGCAACCGGCGGCACCGGTCGTTGATACCGCGGGTGACGGCCTTGGCCCGCTCGGTGGACAGGAAACGGTGTTCGACGAACCACGCCTTGTCCTCTTCGATCACCGACAGCGCGTACAGGTCACAGACCAGGCCGAGGATCTCGCGGGCCTTCTCGTCCTCGCAGGCGTCGATACCGGCGACGAAGGCCTCCAGGATGATGCGGTCGATATGCGCCTGCGCGGTGTGCAGCACGTGATCCTGCACCGAGTTGAACGCCTCGAAGGGTGACATCTCCTTGGCCTTGCTCTGCAGCCGGCGGGCCACCGAGGCGAGCATGTACTCCTCGCGGTCCTCGAACATCTTGACCTGCGTGCCGCGGTTGAACAGCGAGCCCTCTTCCTCGTTGTCCTCGCGGGTGTCGATGATGGTCTGCATGATGGTCTGGGCCGCGGTGCGTTTCAGCACCCGCTCACCGGCGAAGTTGGCGGCGAACCGCACCCACTCCACCGGGCTCATACCCTTGATGTCGTCGGCGTAGGAGGTCAACAGTTCCTTGGCCACCAGCTGGGTCAGCACATGGTTGTCACCCTCGAAGGTGGTGAACACATCGGTGTCGGCCTTCAGGGCGATCAACCGGTTCTCGGCGAGATAGCCTGCGCCACCGCATGCTTCACGCGCCTCCTGGATGGCCCGGGTGGCATGCCAGGTGTTGGCCGCCTTCAGCCCGGCCGCGCGGGACTCCAGCTCGCGCTGCTCCTCGGCGTCGGGATTCTCCGCGGTCTGCAACTCGTGGCATTTGGCGACCAACTCGTTCTGCGCGAACTGCAGCGCATAGGACTTCGCGATCAGCGGGAACAACCGGCGCTGGTGGACCAGGTAGTCCATGATCAGCACCTCGTTCTCCGAGCCAGGTGCCTCGAACTGCCTGCGCTCCAGCGCATATCGGGTGGCGATGTCCAGGGCCACCCGCGCCGCGGCACCGGCGCTGCCGCCGACGGTCACTCGGCCGCGGATCAGGGTGCCCAGCATGGTGAAGAAGCGGCGGCCCTTGTTCTCGATGGGCGAGGTGTAGGTGCCGTCCTCGGCGACGTCGGCGTATTTGTTGAGCAGGTTCTCCCGCGGAATGCGCACCTGGTCGAATTGGATGCGCCCGTTGTCGACGCCGGGCAGACCGCCCTTGTAGTGGCAGTCCGAGGTGGTCACACCCGGCAGGTCGTTGCCGGCGTCATCGCGGATGGGCACCACGAAACAGTGCACACCGTGGCCCTCGCCCTTGGTGATCAGTTGCGCGAATACCGCTGCCACCCGCGCCGTCTCCGCCGCACCACCGATGTAGTCCTTGCGCGAGGACGGGGTGGGGGAGTCGATGACGAATTCCCGGGTCTGCGGGTCGTAGGTGGCCGTCGTCTCCAGCGACTGCACATCGCTGCCGTGGCCGGTCTCGGTCATCGCGAAGCAGCCGAGCAGCTCGAGATCGATGAGCTTTCGCACGTAGGCGTTGTGGTGGCGTTCGGTGCCGAGATTCTCGATGGCCCCGCCGAACAGGCCCCACTGGACACCGGCTTTCACCATCAGCGACAGATCGCTCATCGCGAGCATCTCGATCTGGGTGACGGCGGCGCCGACGTCACCGTTGCCACCGTGTTCCTTCTTGAAACCGTCCTCGGCGGCACCGCGCGCGGCCATGATCTTCAGCTGCTCGGCGACCTTGGTCCGGGCGATCACGGTGTTCGGGGTGTAGTGCGGACGGAACACTTCGCCCGAAAGCTCCGTGCGGACCTGGTTCTTCACGTCTCGCCAGCGGCCGTCGAGGGCGTTGCGGAGGTGATCAGCGGTAGTGGTCATAGCAGACGGTAACGTGCCCGTTCTGCCGGCAAGGCAAACCTGAGTAAGACCTCAGGAAATGCCAAGCGTTCAATGGCGTCATGTCCGATCCTCAGTCGCCAACGGGTCTGCCTCATGTGCCCGACCACAAGCATGCCGACGTCACGGGTGGATGGTTGCGCGCCGCCACCTTCGGAGCGATGGACGGTCTGGTCAGCAACACCGCCTTGATAGCCGGTGTGGCGGCCAGCGCCAGCCCGCAGACCGTGGTGCTCGCGGGTATCGCCGGCCTGCTGGCCGGCGCGTTCTCCATGGCACTGGGGGAGTTCACCTCGGTGACGACGGCCAACGAGCAGATCGACTCCGAGGTGAAGGTGGAACGTCGCTCGTTCCGCAACCAGCCCGATGCCGAGCGCGATGAGCTCGCCGCGATGCTCGTCGAGATGGGCATGACGCCGCAGACCGCGGCCACCGCCACCGAGGAGATCCACCGGGACGAGAACCGCGCGCTGAACTTCCACCTCGTCCAGGAGCTGGGCGTGGACCCGCGCGAGAAGCCCTCCCCGTGGGTGGCGGCGATCTCGTCGTTCGTGATGTTCACCATCGGCGCCATCGTGCCGCTGATCCCATACCTGCTCGGACTTGCCTCGCTGTGGGCCGGGTTGGCTTGCGGCGGATTGGGTTTGGCCATCACCGGCGCGCTGGCGTCGAAGTTCACCCGCACCCCGCCGCTGTTCTCGTCGCTGCGCCTGCTGCTGTTGGGCGGCGCCGCGATCGCGGCCACCTATCTGGTGGGTTCCGTGGTGGGGGTCGCTGTCGGTTAGAGCACCGTCAGTTAGAACGGCCGGCTCAGTTGCCGACGGTGACGGCGGTGGCCTCGTCGGTCAGTTCGTCGATCTCATCCTCTGGCGCGTCGACCCCGCTGAGGTGTCCGCGCGCGGCGAACAGCAGCGCGGCACCGACGGCCACCGCACCCGCACCCACCCAGTAGGGCAGGTGGATGCTGACGTGCTCGCCGAGCGTGCCGGCCAGCCACGGGGCCACCGCCGCGCCACCGAAACGCAGGAAGCTGTAGGCCGCCGATGCGACGCCGCGCTCGACGGGTTCAACTCCCCGGGTCGCTGCGCTCCTGCCCGCCGGTGCGGCCTTCATCACGGTCTCAGTGATCAGCGTGTTGTTGACACCGATGAACAAGCCGGCCACCACCACACATGTTGCCAACACCGCCTTGTCGGCGGTCCCGATGGCCATCACGGCCAGCGTGACGGTCAACGCCAGCAGATTGACCACCAGCGTCGGGATGGTGCCGAACCGATGCTGCAGCCGCGGTGCCACCACCACCGAGGTGAAGGCCAGTGCCACCCCCCAGCCGAAGAAGATCAGCCCGATCTGCTGGGCGTTCATGTCCAGCGGGAACGGGGTGAACGCCAGCAGCGTGAAGAAGCCGAAGTTGTAGAACAGGGCGGTCACCGAGACGGCCAGCAGGCCGCGGTGCCGCAACGCCCGGAACGGGTCGACGATGCTGGTGGCGCGCGCCGGGCGCGGGGTGGACGGCAGCAGGAACACCGTCACCACCAGTGCCACGGCCATCAGCGCCGACACCCCGAAGAACGGTCCGCGCCAGGAGATGGAGCCGAGCACGCCGCCGACCAGCGGTCCGATCGCGATGCCGAGGCCGAGGGCGGCCTCGTAGAGGATGATCGCCTGCGCCACCGATCCGCGGGCAGCGTTGACGATGGTGGCCAGTGCGGTCGCGATGAACAGCGCGTTGCCCAGCCCCCACAGCGCCCGCCAGCCGACGATCTCCATCACCGTTTCGCTCATCCCCGCCAGCCCCGCGCCGGCGATGATGATCACCAGGCCGATCAGCAGGGTGTTCTTGGGGCCGATCCGGCTGGACACCACGCCGGTGATCAGCATGGCGACACCCATCACCGCCATGTAGCTGGTGAACAGCAGGGAGACCTGCGAGGGGGTGGCATTCAGATTGTCGGCGATGGGCTTGAGGATGGGATCGACGAGGCCGATGCCCATGAAGGCGACGACGGAGGCGAAGGCAACGGCCCAGACGGCTTTCGGTTGACGCCACATGGCGTGAAACTCCTTACTTCGATCGGCGGTCCTGCTGGGCGTCGTCGAGCAGCCCCCGCAGCACCTGTATCGCGTCGACGAGCGCGCCGCGCTGCGCGTCGTCGAGGTGGTCCAGATAGGGATTGATCGCGGCACTGCGATCGGCGCGTACCCGGTTCAACATGGCCCGGCCCGCGTCGGTGATCTCGATCAGCACGACCCGTGCGTCGGCGGCGTCCTCGGTGCGCGAGACCAACCCGGCGTCTTCGAGCCTGCGCACCTGGGTGGTCATGGTCGGTTGCGAGCAGTGATCGATGGCAGCCAGATCGGAGATCCTGGCTCGGCCCTGGTCCTCGATCGTGGCGAGCAACCTCGCCTGAGCGAACGGCAACGGCAACTCGATCCGTTGGTTTGCCAGTCGGTTGATCCGCGCGACGACGGCCAACAGGTCGGCGCCGAGTGCGGCGGGGTCTTGGCGATCCACTCGACCGAGGTTACATAGATTTACTATGCATCTGCAAATCTGCGGGCATGGTCATCGTCACAGTCCGCGAATCCGGAGTGCCGTCGCCACCTGGCAGAATCGGGTGATGCCATCAGGTCCGCCGCACCCTCGCCGGGCCGGTTCGTTGCTTCCGGGGGAGTTGGCCCAAGCCTCCGTCATGGCCGCGCTGTCCGCGGCCATCGCGATCATCGCCGTCGTCGTCCCGTTCGCCGCGGGGTTGTCCCTGCTGGCCACCGTGCCCATGGGGCTGCTCGCCTACCGCTACCGGCTGCGGGTACTGCTGGCCGCGACCGTCGCCGGGGCGCTGGTCGCCTTCATCATCGCCGGCATCGGCGGCCTGATGACGGTGCTCAACTGCGCGTATGTCGGCGGACTTGTCGGCTTCGTCAAACGTCGCGGTCGCGGTCTGCCCACCGTGGTCGTGGTGTCCGCGGCCGCCGGCGCGGTGTTCGGCGCGGCCGTCGTGCTGGTGCTGTTGGTGGCCACCCGCATGCGCGAATTGGTGTTCTCGGCCATGACCGCCAATGTGGACGGCACCGTCGCGATCCTGAGTTATGTCCCCGACCTGCAACCGCTTGCCGAAAAGGTGCGCGAGATCTTCGGCTTCCTGCTCGATCACTGGCCCATCCTCATCTTCTCCTACGGTCTGATCGCCATCGTCTTCGTCGGGCTGGTCGGCTGGTGGGCGTTGTCGCGGGTGCTCAGCCGGCTGGCAGGCGTCCCCGATGTGCACAAGCTGGAATCCCTCGACGAGTCCGATCCGGTCGCCCCGACACCGCTGCAGCTGCGCGATGTCGTCTTCCGTTACCCGGGCACCGACCGCGATGCGCTGGGCCCGGTCTCGATGAGTGTGCAGTCCGGCGAACACATCGCCGTCACCGGTGCCAACGGATCCGGGAAGACCACCCTGATGCTGGTGCTCTGCGGCCGTCCGCCGACCGAGGGGGTCGTGGAACGCCCCGGCGCGGTCGGCCTCGGGGCACCCGGCGGGACCGCGGTGATCATGCAGCATCCGGAGAGCCAGATCCTGGGCACCCGGGTGGCCGACGATGTCGTCTGGGGCCTGCCTGCCGGGACGACCGTCGACGTGCCCGCCCTGCTGGCCGAGGTCGGCCTCGACGGGCTCGACGAGCGCGATACCGGCAGTCTGTCCGGCGGTGAGTTGCAGCGCCTGGCCATCGCCGCCGCGCTGGCGCGCAAACCGGCGCTGTTGATCGCCGACGAGGTGACCAGCATGGTCGACCAGCAAGGCCGCGACGGGTTGATGTCGATGCTGGCCGAGCTGACCCGGCGCCGGAACATGGCCCTGGTGCACATCACCCACTACAACGGCGAGGCCGAAGCCGCCGAACGGGTGGTCAACCTCACCGGCGGGTCGGCCATGGTGGAGTCCGCCGAACCACCGGAGCCGACCGGTGAGCGGCGCAGCGATGTCCCGGTCCTCGAACTGTCCGGGGTGGGGCACAGCTACGGCGACGGAACCCCGTGGGCCACCACGGCGCTGCACGATATCGACCTGACCGTCTACGAGGGCGACGGCGTGCTGATCCACGGGCTCAACGGCTCGGGCAAGTCGACGCTGGCCTGGATCCTGGCCGGGCTGACCGAACCCACCACCGGCACCTGCCTGCTCGATGGACGGCCGGTGGCCGACCAGGTGGGCGCGGTGGCGCTGTCGTTCCAGGCCGCCCGGCTGCAGCTGATGCGCAGCCACGTGTTCCGCGAGATCGCCTCGGCCGCGGGGTTCTCCGCGCGCGACCGGGCCAAGGTCAATGCCGCGCTGGCCACCGTCGGCCTGGAACCCGAACTGGCCGACCGGCGCATCGATCAACTCTCTGGCGGGCAGATGCGCCGGGTGGTGCTGGCCGGTCTGCTGGCCCGGGCGCCGCGGGCAATCGTGCTCGACGAACCGTTGGCCGGACTGGACGCCACCAGTGCCCGCGGATTGTTGCGGCTGCTGGAGGAACTGCGCCGGGGCGGGCTGACGATCATCGTGATCTCCCACGATTTCGCGGGTCTGGAAGAGCTGTGCCCGCGCACCCTGCACCTGCGCGACGGGGTGTTGGTTCCGGTGCCGGCGAGCACATCGGGGGCGCCGTCATGAGCGAAGCTTGCGAGCGAATCATCGGTACCGGATGCGGGACCCGAGCCTGCGAGGGAACCGCATGAGCGAACAGAAACGGCCGCTGGTCCTGCTGCGCCCGGTGCCCGGCGACACCGTCATCCACCGGCTGTGGGCCGGGACGAAACTCATCGGTGTCGTCGCGCTGGCCGTGTTGATGGTGCTGTACCCGGGCTGGATTCCCATCGCGATGATCACGGCCCTGCTGGCCGTCGCGATCGGGCTGGCGCGGGTGCCGCGCGGTGCGCTGCCGAGCATTCCCGGCTGGATCTGGCTGCTCATCCTGCTCGGTGGGGTGACCGCCGCGTTCGCCGGCGGCACCCCGATCGTCACGCTGGGCGGGTTGGAGCTCGAGCTGGGCGGGCTGCTGAAGTTCCTGCGCGTGACGGCGGTGTCGATCGTCCTGCTGGGCATGGGTCTGCTGGTCTCGTGGACCACCAACGTCGCCGAGATCGCCCCGGCGGTGTCGACGCTCGGCCGACCGTTGCGCTGGCTGCGGCTACCGGTCGACGACTGGGCGGCCACCGTGGCGCTGTCGCTGCGTGCCTTCCCGATGCTCATCGACGAATTCCGCATCCTGTACGCGGCGCGGCGGCTGCGTCCGCGCGAACTGCCCGAAGGCCGCCGCGAACGCATGAAGGCGCAGGTGTCCGATCTGATCGACCTGCTGGCCGCCACGGTGACGGTGTCACTGCGGCGTGCCGATGAGATGGGTGACGCGATCACCGCGCGTGGGGGCGCCGGTCAGCTCTCGGCGCACCCGTCGCGGCTGCACACCGCCGATGTGGTCGCCCTGATCGTGTTGGCGCTGGTGTGCGGGGTCGCGGGTTATATCGAGGGGTTCACCTTCCTGGCCACCACCTAGGCTGCGAATCGTGATCACCTTGGATCGCCTGGTCAATGTGCTGGGCGGGTATGGCGTGGTGACGCGGCTGTGCGCGGTGCCGCGCAGCACCGAACTGCGCAGCGTGGTGCTGCCCGAGACCGCAGGCGGTGAGCCGGTGCTCGGTGACGTGCTGCTGGCCATCGGTGCCGACTCGGTGCATCAGGCGTTGGCCTGGGCGATCTCGGCGCATGCGGCGGTGGTCCTTGTCCGCGGCGCCGATGACGAGGTTCCCGCGCAGCTTCCCGACGGTGTCGCGGTGCTGTTGGTGGACGCCGCGCTGCCGTGGAGCGAGCTGGCGGCCGTGGCCTACGGGCTGGTGCTGGAGGGCCGGGAGACCGAATCGGGCCGCGGTCCCACCGATCTGTTCGCGCTGGCGGACAGCCTGGCGGCGGCCATCGGCGGCGCGGTCATCATCGAGGATCGGCACGCGCAGATGCTGGCCTATTCGCGATTGCAGCAGACGGCAGATGCGGCACGCGTGGAGACCATCCTGCGGCGCGAACAACCCGCCCAGGTTCGTGATGTGCTGGCCCGCCGCGGTGTCTTCGCGCATCTGGGCTCCTCCGACGAGCCGATCTTTGTCGATCCGGACCCGCAGCTCGGGCTGACCGGCCGGATGGTGGTCGCCGCCCGGGTCGGCCGCGAGCTGTTGGGCTCGGTGTGGGTGGCCTGTTCCGAGCCGTTGCAGGGGGCGGGGCTGACCGCCCTGCGCACCGGGGTGCGCACCGTCGCGTTGCATCTGCTGCGCTCGCGCGCCAGTGCCGACCTTGAGCGCCAGGTGGAGTCGGAGTCGGTGCAGCGTCTGCTCGAGGGTGTCGCCGATGCGGTCGCGGTGGCCAGCCGGGTGGGGCTGCCGTTGGGACCGCTGCGGGTCATCGCGCTGCGCGCCCGGCTTGAACCCGACCGGCACACCGCGTTGCTGGTGACCTTCGAGAAGGCCACGGCCGGCTTCGGGTGGTCGCGTCCCGGGCGCAGCGCGCTGGCGGAGAACACCGTGTACACGGTGCTGCCGGGGGAGAGCGCCGACACCGCCCGGTCGTGGCTGGACGAACTGCGCGCGGTACTGCCGGGGCAGGCGACGCTGATGGCCGGTATCAGCGGCGCCGCCGAGGCGGGCGAGCTGGCCGCCGCCCGCTGGGAGGCCGACGAATGTCTGGCCCTGCACGAGGCCGGGGCGCCGGATCTGCCCCCGCCGGCCTATGACGAATCCTGGGACGACCTGGTGCTGCAGCGGCTGCGCACCGCGGTGGACAACGGCCGCGGCCCGAGTCGGGGACCGGTCATCGATCTGCACCGGCACGACCGCGAACACGGCACTCCCTATGTGCGGACCCTGCGGGTGTGGCTGGAATGCCAGGGTGATCCGGTGCGCACCGGCGCGGTTCTCGGCGTGCATGAGAACACCGTGCGCTACCGGTTGCGCAAGATGGCCGAGGTGGCCGCGGTGCAGGTCGACGATCCGCGCAAGCGGCTGGCCATGATGATCGAACTGGCAACCCTCGACCGCGGCTGATTGTCGGATCGCCACAATCGGCTGGTGCTCAACTGTCGGATACCGCAACACCACGCCCTCCGGTCGGCCGCATGATGGCCCTGTACGGCGTCGGACGACGACGCCGTTCCGAAGCATCGGAGTCAGGAGGACGTGCCATGGGCGAGGGGAAGGCCGGGGTCGATCGCATCGATGGCGGACCGCGGCAGGTCGTGGTGGTGGGTGCCGGCATCGTCGGGCTGTCCACCGCATGGTTCCTGCAGGAACGTGGTGTGCAGGTCACCGTCATCGACCGGACCGGGGTGGCGGCCGGCGCGTCGTGGGGTAACGCCGGCTGGCTCTCGCCCGCGCTGACCATTCCGCTCAACCAGCCCGCTGTGCTGCGATACGGGCTGAAATCGCTGTTCAATCCGTCTGCGCCACTGCATATTCCGCTGCGCGCCGATCTCGGCCTCGCGCGTTTCCTCGCCACCTTCGCCCGGCACTGCACCACGGCCTCGGCCGAACGCGCGGTGCGCGCCAACCAGCCCTTCAACGCCGAATGTCTGGAGGCCTTCGACGTACTTTCGGGCAACGGGGTGGACGTACCGGTCACCGAATCGGCGATCACCGCGTTGTTCGAGACCGACGCCCACGCCCGCGAACTACGGCACGAGATAGCGATGCTGGAGCGGGCTGGCCTGGCCGTCGAGGTGAACGAGCTTCGCGGTGCCGGTCTGCGCGAGGCCGTGCCGCTGACCTCGGGCGTGGCCACCGTGGCCGTCGCCGTCGATCGGCAGCGCTATATCGACCCGGGACGGTTCGTGACCGCCCTCGGTCAGGCGGTGGCCGAACGCGGCGCGGCAATGCCGGTCGACCAGGTCATCGGGGTGAGCCCGCAGGGCAGTCGCGTCATCGTGCGCGGTGCCGGGGGCACCGACTACACCGCCGACGCCGTCGTCGTCGCCACCGGGGCATGGCTGAACGAACTGACCCGGCCATGGGTGCGGGTCCCGGTCCGGGCCGGGCGCGGGTACTCGTTCACGGTGCCCATCGACCGGGCGATGCCGGGGCCGATCTACCTGCCCACCGAACGGGTGGCCTGCACGCCCTACCAGGGTGCGATGCGCGTGGCGGGCACCATGGAGTTCCGGGAACCAGAAGCACCCATCGCGCCCGCCCGGGTCCGCTCGATCGTCAGGTCGGCCGCACGTCTGCTCGACGGGGTGCGATGGGACGAGGCGAGCGATGTGTGGGTCGGTCCGCGGCCCGTCAGCGCCGACGGGCTGCCGGTCATCGGTCAGGTCAGTCCCAGCGTCTATGTGGCGGGCGGGCACGGAATGTGGGGACTGGCCCACGGCCCGGTGACCGGCCGGTTGCTGACCGAGCAGATCACCACCGGCAAGCAACCCGAGGCGTTGCGTGCGTTCGACCCGCTGCGCTGACCCGAGTTTCACCCTGTCGTCAGGGGCGGAGGGATACCCCCGCCCCTGACGACCACCCATCGATACGAGGAGTTTCCATGACCACCGCGACGCCTGTCTGGCTCACCCCGGAAGCCCATGCCCGATTGCTCGAGGAGCTGGAGGTGCTGCGTACCTGGTCGATCACCGGCGTCGACGGTGACGACAGCGACGCGGCCGACAGCAACGCCGTGGCGGTGCGGCGGGCGCAGCAGGGCCGCATTCAGCAGATCCACGACATGCTGGCCGCCGCGATCGTCGGCGAGGACCCGCCCAACGACGGTGTCGCCGAACTCGGCATGGTGCTGACCGTGCGCTTCGAGGACGGGTCGGCCAACCCGGAAACCGAGACGTTCCTGCTCGGGGTGCGTGGCGCGGATTACGGTGATATCGAGGTCTACTCGGTGAATTCTCCTCTGGGCGAGGCGATCTGCGGTGCACGCTCCGGTGAGAGGCGGGAGTATCGACTGCCGACCGGGCAGCTCCAGGCGGTGACGCTCGTCTCGGCCGTGCCCTACGGGATGCACACACGCTGACCGACGGCCCGCTACGGTGGGGGCCGTGACTGCCCACTCGGTCGATGCCGATTTTCTCGCGTTACCTCGCCGGGCACTGGCCGACGCCGCCCTCTCGGCGGCGTTGGCGGCCGGCGCCAGCTATGCCGACCTGCGGATCCACCGACTGACCACCGAGATCGTCGCGCTGCGTGACGGCAGCCTGGAAACCGCCGATATCAACCACGAGGTCGGGTTGGCGGTGCGCGTCATCGTCGACGGCACCTGGGGTTTCGCCGCGCATGCCGAGTTGGCCCCCGAGGTGGCCGCCGAGACCGCCCGCCGCGCCGTCCGGGTGGCCACCACGCTGGCACCGCTGAACGCCGAGCGCATCGAATTGGCCGAGGAACCGGTCTATGACGACCTTCGCTGGGTGTCGAGTTACCGGATCGACCCGTTCACGATCCCGACGGCCGACAAGATCGCGGTGCTCGGCGATTATTCGGAGCGGCTGCTCGCCGCCGACGGTGTGGATCACGTGTCGGCCAGCCTGCAGGCGGTCAAGGAACAGACCTATTACGCCGACAGTTTCGGCACCTCCACCACCCAGCAGCGGGTGCGGGTGCAACCGCTGCTGGACGCCGTGAGCGTCGACGCGTCGGCGGGTTCATTCGAGACCATGCGGACGCTGGCACCCCCGATGGGGCGTGGCTGGGAAGCCGTCGTCTCCGACGACGTGTGGAACTGGAGCGCCGAACTGGCCGAGTTGCCGGCGCTGCTCGCCGAGAAGGTCAAGGCGCCCAGCGTCACCGCCGGGGCATGCGACCTGGTGATCGACCCGACCAATCTGTGGCTGACCATCCACGAATCCATCGGCCACGCCACCGAATACGACCGGGCGATCGGTTATGAGGCGGCCTATGCCGGCACGTCCTTCGCGACACCGGACAAGCTGAACACCATGCGGTACGGATCGCCGGTGATGAACGTCACCGCCGACCGTACCGTCGAACACGGCCTGGCCACTGTCGGTTTCGACGACGAAGGGGTGCGCGCCCAGAGCTGGGACCTGGTGCGCGACGGCCTTTTCGTCGGTTATCAGCTGGACCGGGTGTTCGCCCCGCGGCTCGGGGTGAGCCGGTCCAACGGATGCTCCTACGCCGATTCGGCGCAGCACGTGCCGATCCAGCGGATGGCCAATGTGTCGCTGCAGCCCGGAACCGAGGACCTCACCACCGCCGACCTGATCTCCCGGGTGACCGACGGCATCTACATCGTCGGCGACAAATCGTGGTCGATCGACATGCAGCGCTACAACTTTCAGTTCACCGGGCAGCGGTTCTTCCGGATCCGCGACGGCCGGCTGGACGGTCAGCTGCGTGATGTCGCCTACCAGGCCACCACCACCGACTTCTGGGGTTCGATGGAGGCCGTCGGCGGACCGTCGACATGGCGCCTCGGTGGCGCGTTCAATTGCGGCAAGGCCCAGCCCGGTCAGGTCGCCCCGGTCAGCCACGGCTGCCCGTCGGCGCTGTTCCGCGGCATCAACGTCCTGAACACCCAAGCAGAATCGGGTCGCTCATGATCGCGCCACAGCAGGTCGTCGACCAGGCCCTCGCCGAAGCCGCCCGGCTCGGCCGTGCCGAGGAGACCATCGTCATCGTGACCGACCGCGCGGACGCGTCGCTGCGCTGGGCCGGTAACTCGATGACCACCAACGGCGAGACCGTCGGGCGCAGCACCACGGTCATCTCGGTGATCCGGCGCGGCGAGCAGGCCCATGTCGGATCGGTGAGCAGCACCGAGGTCGATCCCGCTGCGATCACCGCGCTGGTCGCGGCCTCCCAGGCGGCGGCCGCCGCGGCCCCCGCCGCCGGTGATGCCGCCCCGGCCCTGCCCGCCGACGCCGGTCCCGCCGACTGGGATGTCGCGGTGCCCAGTACCGATGCCGATGTGTTCACCGATGTGGCAACGGGTTTGGTGCACGGCTTCCGTGCGGCCCGGGGCGCCGGCGACCAGCTCTACGGGTATGCCCGCCACGTGCTGGAGACCACGTTCGTGGCCACCTCGACCGGCTTGCGGCGGCGTTACACGCAGCCGACCGGTTCGGTGGAGATCAATGCCAAACGCGGCGGCGCCAGCGCGTGGGCGGGTGTCGGCACACCCGATTTCGCCGATGTGTCCACCGATGCGCTGTTGGCCGACCTGTCATTGCGACTGGGTTGGGCCGAGCGCACCGTCGAGCTGCCCGCCGGCCGCTACGAGACCCTGATGCCACCCTCGACGGTCGCCGACATGCTGATCTACCTGGCCTGGAGCATGGACGGGCGCGGTGCGCAGGAGGGCCGGTCGGCATTGTCGGCGCCGGGTGGGACCAGGGTGGGGGAGAAGCTCACCGACCTCGGGTTGACCATGTACTCCGATCCGGCTGCGCCGGGGCAGGAATGCCGGCCATTCGTCGCGGTGCCGACGTCCTCGGACCAGGCCTCGGTGTTCGACAACGGGATGGACATCGGCCGGGTGGACTGGATACGCGACGGTGTCATCAACGCGCTGGCCTACCCGCGCGCGGCCGCCGCGGAATTCTCTGCGCCGGTGGCGGTTCCGGCCGACAACCTGTTGGTCACCGGTGGCAGCGCGGAGCTGGCCGATATGATCGCCTCGACCGAGCGCGGGCTGCTGCTGACCACGCTGTGGTACATCCGCACCGTCGATCCGACGGTGCTGTTGTTGACGGGGCTGACCCGCGACGGGGTCTACCTGATCGAAGACGGCGAAGTGACCGCCGCGGTGAACAACTTCCGGTTCAACGAGAGCCCGCTGGATCTGTTGCGCCGGGCCACCGAGGCCGGTGTCAGCGAACAGACGCTGCCCAGGGAATGGGGTGATTGGGCCACCCGGGCGACCATGCCGTCGCTGCGGATCCCCGATTTCCACATGTCCTCGGTCAGTCAGGCGCAATAGGTTGCTGGCCCACCTTCCCGGCGAGCGTGCGTGTTTGCGGCCCGACACACCGTCATGTGGGCTAAGTCTGCGCACGCTCGGGCTAGGCCAGATCGGTTGATCGCGGGTCGCGCCGCCGTGATGGGCGGACGCGAGTGGCCGAGGGAACCGCGGTCTACCGGCTGGGCGATGACGGGATCCCGGTGTTCAGCTCGTGAGACGTCATCGACTGACCGGATCGACGGCATTGCGTTGCCGCTGCGCCAGATCCGCACGGGTGGGGTTGGCCTCCCAGTCACCGCGGGCGGTACACGCCAGTGCGCCGCAGGCGACCGCGGTCGCCAGTCGCACGCGCAGACCGGCGCCGCGGGCCTGTTCGGTCAACCACCCGGCGACGAATGCGTCACCGGCACCGACGGTGTCGACCACCGGTACCTCGATGGCCGGCATCGAGTCGTAGCCACCATCACGGGTTGCCGCGACTGCGCCCCGCTGACCGCGTTTGACGACGGCCTGGTGGGCGCCCCACTCCAGCAGGGTGTCCAGTTGCGCTCGCAGATCGCGGCTTTCGGTGACCAATGCCGCCTCATCGTCGCCGGCGAACACGATATCGGCGCGGCGGGCAAGGGCCCGGTATGCCTTCGTCGCGAGTTCCACCTCCGCCCAGAGAGACCCACGATGGTTGACGTCGAAGGACACGAGCGTGCCCGATTCCTTGGCGTCGTCGATCGCGCGGTGCACCGCTGCCAGGGGGCCGGCGCCGAGCGCCGCCGAGATGCCGGTGACATGAAGGATCTTCGCCGACGCGACCGCACCCTGGGGCACGTCATCCGTCGTCAGCCGACTACCGGCCTGGGCTTGCCGGTAGTAGCGCACACGACTGGACCCGGGCACCGGCAGCTCCTTGAGCATGATCGCCGTCGCGGCCACCGGGTCGATCGTGGCGTGTGTCTGTACGGATTCGGCGCGAAGCTCCCGCAGGATCAACGTGCCGACGGCATCGGCACCGAGGCGGCCGATCCAGCCCGCCGCGCCACCGAGTCTGGCGACACCGATGGCGACGTTGCTCTCTGCACCCCCGAACGTCAGTCGCATCCGGCTTCCGTGCCGCAGTGCGCCCGGGTCCTCGCTGCTGAGCAGTCCGAGACTCTCGCCCACGGTGACGACGTCGAGTGTGCGGGGCTCGGTCACCGCGGCAGGCCCACGGTCCGGCACGCGGCGACGGCTGCGCGGGCGGCCTCGGCCACGGCCGCCGCACCCGCGGGGGCCGAGGCCGTGATCCAGCTGCCGCTTACCGCGAATACCGATGGCAAGCAGGAGAACTCGCCGACATTGTGTTGGTTCACGCCCGATGACGGCATGAATCGGGTGTCCGGGAAGACGTCGGCATAGGCGCCGAGCATCGGGCGGGCGTCCACGGCCGATGCGGGAAACAGTTTGAGGTGCGTGAGTCCGAGCCGCGCGGCGGCCACCACTTCGGTGGGGGTGAGCACACCGGGTATCACCGGGTGGCCCGCGGCGATGACGCGCTCGACGACCTCGGCATCCAGACCCGGCGCGACGATGAACCCGGCGCCCGCGTCCACCGCCTCGGCCGCCTGCCGGGTGGTCAGCACGGTTCCGGCCCCGACCAGCAGATCACCGCGCGCCGCGAGGCGCCGAATCGCCAGGAGGCCATGCGGTCCGCGCAACGCCACCTCGACCACCGGCAGGCCCGCGGCGACGAGACCGTCACCGATGGCGTCGATATGTTCCTCGGCGCGCACCGTGGCCAGGGGGATGACGGGATGATCGAGCAGTGGATGCCCGGCCAGCGCTGACATCACGCGGCCGCCGCGAATGTCGGGTTGGTCCCGTAGCGGTTCAGTGCTTCGGGGCACAGTGCGATACCGAGTCCCGGTCGGTCCGGCACCGCGAGCAGGCCGTCGGTGTCCAGTTCCCAGCCACCGACGACGAGTTCGTCGATATAGGCCGCTCCGGTCTTGTACTCCACCAGATCGGTGCCCGACAGCGCCGATGCCAGGTGCAGGTCGGCGGCCAGTCCCACGGCGGTGTTCCAGCCGTGCGGCACCAGGCGGATCCCGCGATCCTGTGCCGCCCAGCCGATTCGGCGCGATTCGCTGAGCCCGCCGCCCTTGGTCGTATCGGGTTGGACGATATCGAAGGCGCCGGCGGCGAGATAGGGCGCGAAGGATTGTCGACGGGTGAGTACCTCGCCGCCGCTGATGGGTACGCGGGAGTGTGCACGTAGCGCCACGAATCCGTCGATGTCGTCAGGATCGAGAGCCTCCTCGAACCAGGCGACCTCGTAGTCGGCGAGCATATCGGCGGTGCGTTTCGCCCAGGACAGCGTCCCGGGGAAGAACGCCTCGGAACCACCGGCGTCCACTGCCAGTAGGCGATCGCCCACTGCGGCCCTGGCGGCGGCGACCGTGCGTTCGTCTGTGGAGAAGTCCACCCGGCCGAACTTCCACCAGCCGATCTTGAAGGCCGAGAAGCCCTGTTCCACAAGGTCGGTGAGGTTCTCCGACATCACCGGTGCCTCGTCCATCAACACCGATGCGTAGGGGCGTACTCGTTCACGGTAACGCCCGCCGAGCAGGCGGCCGACAGGTTGGCCGAGTGCCTGGCCGGCGAGATCCCACAGCGCGATGTCGATGGCGCTCGTGGCGTGGGTCAGGGTGCCGCCGCGGCCCATCCAGAATGCGCTCTGGTGCAGCGTTTCAGTCAGCCGTTCGACCTCCAGCGCACTCTGTCCGACGATCTGTGGGGCCAGCAGGTCCAACGCGGCCCGGATCAACCCCTCCGAGGTGAATGCGCTGCCGATCCCGACGTGTCCGGTGTCGGTGTGAACAGCGACCAGGGTGTGGACCACGTCATCGGGCCGCAATTCGTTGGACCATCCGCCCTCCGGGGTGGCGCCACGTAGGCCGCAGGTGTCGATTCGGGTGATTTTCATGGTGAACGTGCTCCTCTTTGTCGTCCGTTTCGGCGGACGTCGTGTGATGGTGCGGGGGATCAGCTGCGTGGCAACAGTTGTCCGGGCCGACGGCCGGTGTGGATGGCGTCGCTGACCACAGGGACTCCGTTGACCCAGACGTGGCGGGCCGCGTCGGCGTAGCCGTCGGGCAGTGACCAGGTGTCGGTGCGGCCGAGAATGTCGGGATCGATGAGCACCAGGTCGGCGTAGTGCCCTTCGATGATGTGACCGCGTCCGGTGATGCCGAAGTGGTCGGCGACCTTGCCGGTCATCCGGTGAACGGCATCCTCCAACGTCAGCGTTCCGGCCGGGACATGGTGGGCCAGATAGTGGGTGTGGCCGTAGTAGAACAGTGGATGCCGGGTGCGGGCGCCCAGCGGTCCGGTGGATCGGGCGCTGAACGCGTCGACGCCCAGGAGGAAGTGGTCATGCCCGATCGCCTGGGCAAGGTGATCCTCGGTGAAGAGCTCACCGAGGAGCTGGACTGATCCGATATCCGGTCCGGCTGCCGACAGGATGTCGAAAAGGCAATCCCATTCATCCTTTCCGTGCAGTTCGGCGATGCGTGGGAAGCTCAGGCCCTCCCATTGGGGGTGTGTCGCACTGACCCCCAACCGGACCCGATCCCACTGGCCGCGGTGGATGAAACGCCAGTAGCGATCGGAATCCTCGCGCACCCGTCGGCGGATGTCGGAATCGCGCAGCAACTCGGCGATATCGGTGGACGGTCGATCCGCCAGCCACGGTGGCAACAGGCCTGTCGCCATACCGATACCGTCTGGGTAGGGCGTCATGTCCGCAAGCACCGCGCATCCGCGTGCACGCTCGGTGACCACGCGCTGTACGGCGTCGTGCCAGGCTCCCTCGGAGGCACCGGTACCGTGCCGCACGTTCAGATGTGAGATCTGCGCTCGCACTCCGCCGCGGTGGACGATGTCGAAGAACTCGTCCACCGCCGCAGCCAGCCCAGTATCGCGGTTGCGAATGTGGCTGCTGTACATGCCGTCCCGTCTTCCGCAGACCGATGCCAGCTCGGCCAGCTCGTCGGTGTCGGCGAAGCGCCCGGATCCGTACTCCAAACCACTGGAGAAGCCGATGGCGCCGGCTTCCAGGGCCTCTTCCAGCAGGCGGATCAGTTCGGCGCGGCGGTCGACACCGTCGTGGGCGGCACGGGATGCCGCCGCGGTGCGTAATGCGGTGTGGCCGACGAACCACATGAGGTTCTGGGTGGTGCCCCCGCCGTGCACGGTGTCGAGCAGTTCGCCGAAGCTCCGCCAGGTGATCTGTTCGGTGTACCCGAGGGCGGCAAGTGCGCTCTGTGCCGCGGGCACGTCGGCATCATGCAATGGCGCATAGGTGACGCCACAGTTGCCGACCACCTCGGTGGTGACGCCCTGCCGGATGGTGCTGTGCGCCTCCGGGTTACCGAGAACCGACCAGTCGGTGTGGCTGTGCGGGTCGATGAAGCCCGGTGTCAGGAGCATGCCACCGGCATCGACGGTGACGACGGCCTCGTGGTGCGGGGACGTTCCGACATGGACGATACGGTCGTCGAGAATGCCGACGTCGCAAGGCCGGCCGGGTGCTCCGGTGCCGTCGATGACCCGCGCTCCCGTGATGAGGGTGTCGAGCATCGGTATCAGAGCACCTTGCTCAGGAACTCGCGGGTGCGTGTCATTTGTGGCATTCCGAAAAGATCTTTGGGAGAACCGGTTTCAACGACCCTGCCGTCGTCCATGTAGATCACGCGATCGGCCACCTCGCGGGCGAACCCCATCTCGTGGGTCACGACGACCATGGTCATGCCGTCTTGGGCGAGGCCCTTCATGACCGCGAGTACCTCGCCCACGATCTCCGGGTCGAGCGCCGAGGTGGGCTCGTCGAACAGCATCACCTTCGGTTGCATCGCCAGGGCCCGCGCGATGGCAACCCGCTGCGCCTGCCCGCCGGACAGCGAGTCGGGATATGAGTCGGCCTTGCCCGCCAATCCGACGCGCTCCAGCAGAGTGTGTGCGCGTTGGGTTGCCTCTTTGCGGTCACAGCCCAGGACTCGTTGGGGCGCCAACGAGATGTTCTGCGCGGCGGTCATGTGCGGAAAGAGGTTGAAATGCTGGAACACCATCCCGACATCGCGGCGGACGATCGCGAGGTCGGTCCGTTTGTCCCGCGGACCCAGCGCGTGTCCGTTGACGACCACACTGCCGTGAGTCGGGCGTTCCAGCCCGTTCATGCAGCGCAGCAGGGTGCTCTTGCCGGAACCGGAGGCGCCGATGATGCAGACCACCTCACGAGGCGCGACGCGGCAGGACACTCCGTGCAGTACCTCGTGATCGCCGAAACTCAGTCGTAGGTCGCTGATCTCGATCATGTCGGCGGTCATGAGTGTGCTCCTGTCGGGGTGAGGGCGTCGGTGACTCCGGGCGGTTGCACCCGTACGCCGAGGCGTCGTTCGTAGCGGCGGCCGGCGGCCGAGAGGGCGTAGCAGATGACGAAATAGCAGGCGCCGACGATGAGGTAGGTCGCGATGGGTTCTGCTGTCAGTGAGCTCACGATGTTGCCGGCGCGAGTCAGCTCCACCAGACCGATCACCGCGACAAGGGAGCTGTCCTTGACCAGGATGACCAGGAATCCGACACCCGGTGGCACCATGATGCGGGCCGCCTGGGGAAGGATGACCCACCGCATCCGGGCCGGGTAGGACAGTCCGAGCGCATGCGCGGCCTCGAACTGGCCGCGCGGGATCGCCTGGATGCTGCCGCGGACCAGTTCGGCGATGTAGGCCGAGGCAAATACCGACAGGGCGATGACGCCCGCCCAGTAGTCGGGCAGGCTGGTGCCAGGAACAAGCAGGGGCACGCCGAAGTAGACGAAGAAGATGATCAGCAGCACGGGAATGCCCCGGATCAGCGCTACGTACACGGTGCTGGCAATGCGCAAGGCCTTGATGCTGCCGGTCGCCATCAGGCCAAGGAGCAAGCCCAGAATCGATCCGAAAAGCAGTGACAGTACGCAGATCTGGATGGTGACGACAGCGCCGTTGAGGATCAACGACAGATGTTGCAGGCCGAGTCCTTCGAACATCACGCCACCTTCCACTTGATGAATCGGGTCTCGATGAGCCGAGAGGAACTCGCGATCAGCAGCGCGACGGCGAAGTACATCAACCCACCGACGGTGAATGTCTCGATGGTGCGGAACGTCGTCGAGGTGATGCCCAGCATGGTGTGCATGAGGTCGGGAAGAGCCACCACTGAGGTGATCGACGAGGCGAGGAACAGCAGGATCGTCTGGTTGGTGATGGCGGGCAACACGTTTCGCATGGCCGGAGCCAGTTGCACCCTCCAGAAGATGTCCCGTCGGCTCAGTCCCAGCGCGGCGCCGGCCTCGGCAAGCCCCGCGGGTACGGATTCGAATCCCGCCCGGTATATCTCGGCCATGTAGGCGGCATTGTTCAGGGAGAGCGCCAAGACTCCGGCCGCGACCGGGTCGAGGTTGACGCCCGCTTGGGGGAGGGCGAAGTAGATGAGGTACAGCTGCAACAGCAACGGTGTGTTGCGGATGATCTCGATGTAGCCGGCCGCCGCGGCGCGGATGACCCGGATCGTGGACGACCGACCGGCGTAGAGCACCAGCGCGAGGCTGCCACCGCCGGCCACCGCGGCCGCACTGACCGCGATGCTGATCAGCAGGCCGAGTAACAGGGGATGCAGATAGGGGATGAGGTCGCCGTAGTAGAGCTGCATGGCGGTCGGTTACTTGATCAGGTCCGGGACATCGACCCCGAGCCAACGGTTGTAGGAGTCGTTGGCGGACTTGCTGATGTTGTAGTTCATGATGAAGTTGTTGAGGTAGTTCAGCCACAGCTGATCACCCATCTTCGCTCCGAACGACACCAGCGAGGGCGACAGCGCCGGGGCGTCGAGGACGCGGACGGCGTCGCCCTGGCTGCGGCGGATATCGGCGACGACGGCGGTGCTCTCCATGAGCGCGTCGACCTTGTTGCTCCGCAGCGCCTGGATGGAGTCGGCCACTGCTTCGAAGAGGCTTGCGCGCGCCTGCGGGAACTGGGTTTCCAGAATGGTGGCCGGGACGCTTCCGCGGGTGGCGGCGACGGCGCGGCCGTCGAGATCGTCGTATGTGCGGATATCGCTGTCGGCCGGCACGACGACCAGCTGGCCCTCGGATGCGTAGGGGCGGGTGAGCGCGATGACCTGCGCGCGTTCGTCGAGGTTGGTCAGGGCGGCGATGATCACGTCGACCTTCTGCGTCTCCAGCATGGGGATGCGACTGGCGTTGGTGGTGCTGACGTATTCGATTTCGGCACCGAGCGATTCCGCCAGTGCGGTGGCCTTGTCGATGTCGAATCCTTCGTACTGACCCGAGCTGTTGAGCACCGAGTACGGGGGAGCGTCGGCGAACACTCCGATCGAGATCTTCTTGGAGGTAAGGACTTTCGTCAGTGTGCTCTCACCGGCCTGCACGGGTCCGTTCTGACCGGATGAGGTGCATCCCGCGGCGGTCAGCGTGAGGGTGGTGGCGAGAACGGTGATCGCGACCCGAATGCGACGACGCATGGCTCTCCTCTGATGGGTGTCGGGTGGGAAGGTGACGGCCTGTGATCGGAAGCACGTCCTGGAACAGATTGGAGATTATCTATAATCTGTGATCGCCGCAACCCTGCGGTGAGCGGTTTAGGATCTGAGTGCGCGGGGCGACTGCCCGCGGAGCGGAGTGACATCTAGTGACCGAGGCTGTGCAATCGTTGGCCGTGGCGGCGCCGGTGGTGTCATCGCGTCGTCACCAGGTGGCCGACTGGCTGCGTGAACAGATCGTCAAGGGTGCGCTGGCGCCGGGAGCCCAACTGAAGCAGGATGTGTTGGCTGCCCACCTGGGGGCCAGCCCTGGGCCGGTGCGAGAAGCGTTGCGGCAGTTGGAGAGCGAAGGGCTGGTCCATCACATCCCGAACCGGGGAGCCTTCGTTGCGTCGGTGAGCCCCGCGGAGTTGCTCGGCGTGCTGCTGCCGGTGCGGTTGGCGATCGAGTCTTTCGCGGTCGAGGCCGCCAGCGCGGATCCCGCTGTCGTGGCCGAACTGGAGCGTGTGGTCGCAGCGATGGACGAGGCGGCCGGGGCCGGCGATCTCGACGCACTCAACGAATTGGACGTTGCTTTCCATGAGGCGATCGTGCGGAGTTCGCAGTCAGAGCATGCGATGCAACTTTGGGCCAGCGTGCAACCGCGGATCAGGATGCAGATTCACCGGTTGGCGAAGCGTCACACCACGCCCTTTGCGATCTTGGAGGAGCATCGAGTGCTGCTCGATGCCATCACCAGCGCGGATGCGGCGGGACGTATCGCGGCTCTGGACACCCATATCGTGGCCAGCGCCCGTGATCTGTTGGCGCGCGAGGAGTCCGACGGTGTCAGCTCGGTGTCATCGTCTTCTTCTTGAGGAAAACGGCCGGTAGGACGACCGTTGCCACCGCGGTGACCAGCCAGACGACCACGGTGGCCGCGATCCAGGAGCCGATGCCGCTGATACCGATGCCGCTGGAGAACAGCGAGGCCAGGAACAGCGCGGCGAAGGTGGACACCAGCCCGATACCGCCGAGGAAGGCCGAGGCGTAGCGGTTGGCCATCTTGAGGAAGAACGGTGACAGGATGGCCTGGGCGACGGTGAAGATCACCACCGCGGTGACGAACCCGAGCGGGCGCAGTGTCACCCCGGAGACCAGCCAGGATGCCACCAGCAACCCGATGGCCGACGAGCCCAGGAAGATGGCGATGCGCAGCAGGAATCTGACCACCCGCTGAGCCTAACCGCGGTGCGACCGCGCCGTGGGCACTGTGCGAACATAGGTGCCGCGCAGTGCGCCGGGGCGGTAGCTCAGTTGGTTAGAGCCGGGGACTCATAATCCCTTGGTCGCGGGTTCGAGCCCCGCCCGCCCCACTCAAGCTTTCGTCCAGTTCAGGGCGGCGGAAGAAGCGACCCGTTGCGAGCTGGGCACCTGAGCCGCTGAAGACCGCCAACGCCTACCGCGACGTACCGATTGACCCGTGGTTGGCAGATGATCTGCGGGACTATCTGTTTGACGTGCACGGTGATGCCGACAATGGTCAGGCTCCACTGTTTCCAGGAAGATTGCCAGCAGCTAAGGCCAAGGCCGTGAAGCTGGCGAAGTCTGCTGTAGACGTTGAGCCGAACTCGGAGAAGGCAGAGAAGGTGCGCCGACTACGTCGGTTGAAAGGTTCGATTGGACCCGTCCGATTCACGCGGCCAATGTCTACAAACGGTTCTGGCTGCCCGCGCTGGATGCTCTCGGACTGCCGCACTCACGTTGGCACGACCTGCGCCACGCAGCCGCAGTGTCAACGTTGGCCACCGAGAACGTGCGAGACGTGAGCCGGTGGTTAGGCCACGCGAAGATCAGTACCACCATGGACATTTATGCCGCAGTGCTCAAGACCGAGAACACCGGAAAGGTCAGTCCCAGTGCGCGACCCGTTCCGCTCCCTGCAGACAACGTGGTGCCGCTACAGCGAAGGGCGAATTAGTCTCGCTGGACGTACGACACGAAGAAGGCCAAGAGCAAGGCAAACGCGATGCCGCCACTTGCTGGGATTAGCCAGTCCGGTCGTGTGCCCATGCCAGTCAGCAGGTAGAAAGTTCCGGCGCCTACCGAGATGGCCGCTGCGCCACTTGAGATGGACAGCGCCAGTGACTTTGGTGTGCGTTTCTCTTTCTGTCGAAACGTCTGAATCGGCCTGCTTTCGTTGAGGATTCGGCACGATACCATTGGCGGCTCGGCAGGGTCGCCATCGTACACAATCTGTACGACGAAGAAATCTTGCTTGTTCATGGTCTCGGGTTGAATTTCGATGTACTCCGGCTCTGGCTGACCATCGATGGGCACCACGCGGCTGCTGTGAAGAACTAGGGCTTTCTGCGACTGCTCAATAATGGCCCAGTCAAGAATCTCAGCAGCTGGTCTCGCGATCTGAATTGGTTCAAGAAAGTCTGCCTTTGGAATCGCGCCGGTGCCCGTGTTCCTGAACTCAATCTCGGTGATGAACGGGTTCTTCACTTCACGCGACCCAAAGTGAACGCTCAGTCGCTCGGGACGACGATGGCTTGCAACGATGGTGATATCCGACAGCACCCGATAGTCGAAAGTCTTGGACCGCTTGCTGCGAGTCCCCAGCCACCAGGCAAGAGGAAGCGCGACGAACGTTGCAAGCACCTGGAAGAGGGTTCCGTTGCGTTCAATTAAGCTCTCGGCTTGCAGCACAGGGCCAACGTAGCTGACATGTGTGACAGCGGGCGACGCGAATCGCGGCGTGTCTGGCGAGCCGCTGTAGAAGCCGTATAAGCGTCAGAATTTGGCGCGATCACCAACTATGATGCCTGACATGCGTCTTGAGCTACCGAATCGCGCCTACTTGGCTGATATTGAGCGGTTTCTGAGGAACCGCATCGATGATGGCAGTTCAGATTTTACGTTCGATTTGAAGCAAGGCTTTTTCAACGTCCATCCACTCGTGCTGTGCATGATCGCTGCGATGGCTGCCGATGCCCAGAGAAAAGGCGGCAAAGTTAACCTGACTAACGACCGTTCAACTTCCAGCATCAGATACCTGGAAAGGATGAAACTTTTCGACGCGATTGGTTGTGAATCAGTCAGCAGCGTCCAGGAGCATGATCCTGCCGGTCGATTCATCCCGGTCACCCGAATAACGGACGGCAAGGAACTCACCGATTTCCTGACCGACTTCATCCCTCTTCTCCACGCTGAACCCGAAGAGGCTATGACGATTCGCTATGTACTCGCTGAGCTCGTACGAAATACACTGGAACACTCTGGTCCGCCTCACGCTGCCTTTGTGGCGGCGCAGGTGATAAGGACAGACGGCAGGCTCGCTGTCGCGGTGGCTGATGCCGGCATCGGTATCCGAAAGTCGATCACAAGGTTTCACGCTGCGAAAGACGACCAAGAAGCCATCGTAAAAGCATTTGAACCAGGCATTTCGGGAGCGACTGTTACTTTCGGTGGCAACGAGAACAACGGCGGAGCAGGACTGTTCTTCATGAAAGCAATGGCGACGATGGCGCGTTGCCACATGGTCGCAGTGTCCGGAGACACCGCCATGAAGCTCGGTAGACGTCCGAAGGGCAGCGGGATTTCAGTGCAGCCGTCGCTCTTGCAGGATCGGGTTTACTGGCGCGAGGCCCAACCGCCGTATCAAGGCACAGCTATCGGTATAGACATTCAGGTTAGTCCAGACATTAAGTTCAACGATCTGCTAGAGCAAATACGAACGGTGTACCACTACCGCGTACGAAGTGAGCAAAAGTACAAGAGGAAGGCTCGTTTTGCGTAGGCACATAAAGGTTGTCGAGTACGCGGGAACTTTTGCAGAGAATAAAGATGCCGCCGCAGTTATCCGAGACACATGGCTACTGCCAGCTTTAAAGAGATCTGCGGACGAAGTTGAGATGGATTTCGAAAACGTAGAATATGCCACGCAATCGTTTATCCACGCCATGTTGGCGAAGGTTATACGTACAAATGGTGAGTGGCTTGATCTAATTACCTTCAGCAACTGCTCGGATGCCGTACAAGGGATTATCGAGATAGTAGTTGACTACGCTCAAGAGACTGACTGATCGGGCGGTAGTCTATGGCAGCAAACCCCCCCGTGGACACACTTTGTCCACACCGTCCGCAAAGTTGCCGGGTGACCGCGCGACCTGGGTTTCGGCCGGTGCTGTCTTGTACCGGTTTGCTGGCCTTACAGCAGCGTAGGAACGTAGTGTAATACGGACGCTGCAACGCCCCAGACGACGATTACAGCCGCCGCTAGAACGCTGCCAGCAAACTCCGACAATTGCTCATAATCCCTTGGTCGCGGGTTCGAGCCCCGCCCGCCCCACTCAACAGCCCCACTTCAGAGGTTGATTTTCAAACCCGACCTCTCGATCCAAGGATTATTCATCGTTTACGACGCCCTGGAGAAGGGCCGCGACTTCGGGATGGATCCGACCTCGAACCATGTACCGGTCTTGGGTCATGGATACTTTGGAGTGCCCGAGCTGGGCGGCGCCGACGCGCGCAGACAGACCGCCCTCATCGATGAGCGTGGCCAATGTCTTGCGGAATGAGTGGCTGGTGACCTCCGGCACGCCGAGTTCATCGCGTACGTGACGCGCCCAGTTCGCCTAAGCTGGGTTGTTACGGCGCGGTTGGCATTCCCCGCCGTGTCTTTCGAGCTTCATGGGCACGCGGGCCCCGCTAGCGTTGAGCCGACCGACTGACGACCAGAACGTGCTGCCGATGCGGAATGGGCGTTAGTCTTCGAAAAGGGTGTCAATGTGAGCAGCTATTTCTGGAGATCGACTGGCCATCTCGTAGCGCGCAAGCATATATCCAACTGGCGATGGCTGAAAGTTAAGAGCGCTAGTCTTCTGCAGTAGTTCGAAAAAGCTCCAGAGGTCCGGCTGTTCGTCGCGGATCTTAACGGTGAAACTATCTTCGGGAAGCGTGCGGCTCATAATAAAGTCCCTCATCTTCCGCTCAAGGGGACTTAAATTAAGAACGATCTTTTCCACGTTACTGAGTAGCCGACTTGATACCTCCCATTTAAGCCTCAACGGCACCTGCTCTCGTGCCGATGGGGTCGGCTTATCTGGCACTTCTTCAACTAATTCCAACGCGTATTCAAGGCGTCTATCTTCGTATTCAACGCGCCTATTCTTGGTTCTCTTGTCTAGGAATTGGTGGTAGGTAGCAGGGAAAACGTGCTCTAGATCGCTTAGTGTGAACGGCTGGTGCATCGCACCTCGGTGGGCGTCGTAGATTATGCTGGCGATAGATCTGCTGGTTGCGGGCATGTAGATTCCAGCGCCGGTGGCTCCCATATAGCTATAGTCGATCGGATCTGTTGGAATATCGTTAAAGTACGGTGCAAAATCTTCGTTGAGTCGGGCTAGTAATCCAGCGACATTTGCAGAGAATCGATAGGGCATCTTCGTGGTTCTAAAAATCACCGAAAGTGCGTTAAGATGTCGAGATGTCAGCCTAGGGGCGCACTCTATTGACTCGCGTAAGATAATTTCTCGACGAGAACGGATATCATTGTAGGCCAAGTCGGTGAGTAGACCGGTCAATATTTCGCAAAGCTGGCTGTCTCCGCTCTCCGCGAAGCTTTTCTCTGCCGATGAGAGTGCTGCAAGGAAACGGGGATCTTTGAATCTTTCTAGTAGTCGATCGTCCTTTGCTCGCATTTTTTGAACTACGCTGTCGAGAACTAATTGCATTCTCTGATCGATCAATTTCTCGGCAACGGGCCACGATTCCATCAGCACCGCTTTTGCAGCGGCTCTTCCGATTTCTAGGACTTCGCCAACCGAAATTTGCGTACCGATGTTGACGACGCCGCTATCGGTATATATTTGGGTTGCCTCGTCCCCAGCGGTCATGTCGGGCACAGTTTAAATAGACTTTCCTGTGTCGATGTTAAAAGTGCTGTCGCCATGACTAATAATTTGACTTGAATGTGGACCGGCGGACATGGTCGGTGCCTGTAGTGAATCATGTCGCGCTCGAAATTTGTGGATTAATCGGGACGGGGTGTTGTTTTCTTGCTTCCTAGGGAACAAAGCAATTAGGGCCAAAATAGCCACAGCAGCGATTCCCATAGTCGTCCATCGCGTCAACTGGCTGGCGACTTGTTGCCACGCGAGGTAGATCGTCACAGCGGCAAGGAGTCCATTCCCGATCCATGCCGCTCGTTCGTAGCCCATAACTGACCTCCCTACCTGGTGAGATAGAGACTACGGCGCGACCGGCCCGGAGGGGCACACTGGTGTCGCGACGTGTTTCCGCGCCATCACAGTCAAGCGGCGACCTGAAGAGTGCTGGCGGGTGCAAGCAAATGATGCGCCAAGGCGCTGAGCTGGGCATCCCTGGTGCCGATGACAATATCGAACCCGCGTATTCACGTTAGGAAGCGCGTTCGACGTCCATACGAATGCGCGATCGATGCTGATCCGTGGCCGTCGCTAGCATACGTTTGCACTGCTTCAACCAATAGGGCGGTGCAACCCTGGTTTGGAGCTAACGCGGGCGCTTCACAGGGTAATTAAGGCACCTATCGACTGCCTCCGCAGTCGGGGGGCGCCACAACGGCGAGGAGTATGACTCGAAGGCGGTTTTCGCCGCTGCTCATCCCCGACTTCCAGGTGCAGAGCCGCTGCGTTCGCTGTCAGGGGGGCGGGCACACTGCCAGGGGTTCGACGGCCCACTCTCCTAATGGGGTCCGCACCAGGTCTCCTTGCTCGGGCACGCGGCGAGCGTAGGTAGACCGGACGACACGTAATGTCCGCTGTGTGCGCCCGCACGTGCTCTAGCTAGATACTGCTAGTACGTTTTGTCCGTGGCGGAAGACTATCCGAGGGCCAAGCTTATTATTTCTGTGCTGGCGGTCATTGCTACTTCGGTGGGTGTAGCTGGAACGTGGTACGGGCTCACAAAGGATGACGCGGAGAGCAGTGCCAGCACTGGAGTGGTGCCACCCGATGCGGCTGACGAAGAGGTATCTGAAGAACCTGACACCGCTGAGTCGTTGGCTAGTCTTCCCAACTTCGCGACTCAAGTTCGGCAGTCTCTTGCGGAACCGACCAGGTATAAGGACGAGGTCCGCGTGATTGGGACTGGAGAGGTGTTTGTCCGCCTCCACTACAAGAATCCGGGTCCCGACACATCCAATGTTACGTTGCGGATGCCAATTCCGCCCGAACTCGTTGTCGATTTGAGCAAGGTTCGCATCCTCAACGGCAGCAATCTGAACGGAGCGGTGATCGCCAACGTCGCGCCCACCGAAACCGGATTTGAAGTCAACATCGGCAGGTATTCACCCGGATCGAATGCATTCGTGGTATTTGAAGCAAATCTGAAGAACAACGACGAGCTTAGTTGCGGTGATAACACCTTAGTGTTGAGAAGTTCATACTCTGACTCCGAGCAGAATCGGGTGGACAAGTCGAATGAAGCTAAGGTTGTCTACTCAGGGTGGCCCTGCGTTAAGCCGACATCCTGAATAATTGCAGCCCATGCACTTTGCTCCGCGGAGGTCGCTAGGCGGAATCATTGACAGGAATGATTCATGATGGACGTCTACGCGCACCTCCACCGGGAATGCGCAGCCGACGACATGGACGCGTTGGGAGCGATGGCCGGTAGCGACGCGAAGTACCGGAGAGGGCCAAGGTGATCCAGCTGCGAGGATGACTAGTCGCGAATTAGATCCGGGTGCGGTCCATAGAAGCCGTGGCTTGCCAGCCTAGGCTGCAGGTTCCAGTCGCAGATTGCGATCGTATTTACCGTAATCCGCGATAGATCGCTGGTCGTCGCTCGCTCATGCTCAGTCTTGTGCTTCTCCCAGTCCACCTCGTGCGCTCCTGCGAACTCCCCAGCGCCATATGGATGAAAGGCCAACCAAATGAATTTACCGCCAGCCGCAGTACAGCCATAGTCGTAGTACCGGTAAAAAGTGGAGAAGCGCGGGTAGGTCTCCAGTACATCGATGGCGCTTTCGTCGGGTCGCGCGTCAGTGAACACGCTGGACCCCAGAGTCACGGGGACTATCCCACGCGTAATCTTCCCGGTGTCGTAGGACAGCTTCTCGTCGGTAATGGTGATCGAATAGGCCGCGACAGCATCCTGAAGTATGTGCAGGGAAACCCACGCGCCGGGTAATCGATAGATTCGCTCTTCGCGATCGTCCCCGCCGTCTCTCCATCGGTTGAGTAGGTGGGGCGACCCCAGCACGGCTTCAATTGTCTCCAAGGGCCGACCGAGTCCGATCTGGTCGAGTTTCGCGGCCTGTTGCTTCTGGATTTGCGAGGGTCTGCGTTGCCAACGTCGTCGTAGAGGCTTGACGCTGTAGCCCGCCGCGACGATCAGACCGCCTAGCACGGCGAAGCCTGAATCGGCGATGGTCAGCTCATCCTTCAGCCACTCCAACATTGCTGCATAAACCTCTGCTCGACTGATGGGCGGGTGGCTAGTCTCCGGCGTTCTTCACGCCGATCGCTGAGCGTATGACTTCGGAGAAGCCGAAGTATAGGTGAATTAAACCAAGCATCGACTGCTTGAAGTTGTTGTGCTGAACGGCTTCTAGTTCAGGATCCTCGGCCAATTTGTCGTACTCTTCGCTGTGCTTGCCGAAGTGGATTAGCTCGCCATAGTTGAAGAAATTGATTAGCTCTGCCGGATTTACGTCGTCGTACATCGCCATTTCATCGATTTGGTCTGGCGTGTATCCGTCCTTCTCCAGGACCATTCGGCACACAATGTTCTGGAGTGGTCGGTTCATCAGCTTTGCCCGCGCTTTCTTCCACTGCTCGAGTACTGCGATACGTGATGCGGTCTGGTCATCGACTGACGCACGGACGTGCTTGTTCAAGAGGTTGAGCACCGAGGGAAAATCCGGCTCGCCTAGTGATGAGTGATGAAGTTGGCGGAAACGGGTGGCGAATCCCACAGTCTGCTCGTCGTCAGTCTCGTTCACCTCCATATCCCAGTTGCCGTGCTTACCCGTCAGCGTGAGTCCGCCCTTATGCGCCACAACCGTGTACGCGGCGGTCTTCTCGCAGACCTCGATAAAGCGTTTGAGTCTTCGCACATCCTGGGCAGGCAGGTTCCCGTCAATCGGTGGAAACTTTGACGGGTCCGGCAGGTCGAACGCGTATGCCAGGAGCTGCCATTGGTAGTCGAACGTCGACGGGTCCGTTCCGAGCTGGGCGAGTGGCGGCGAGAAGTTCAGCTGCACGGGCAGGACCGAATCCTGGTGCGTGATGAATGTTGCTTCCAAGGTTCCGCTGGGTTTCGTCTTCGTCCGAGAGTCGACATCAGACGTACGTTGGCGAAGCGGGTCCATCTGACGGATCTCCCGCGGACGCTTCTTCTTCCTGCTCATTCGGCCGCACCTTGTCGTTTAAGAAGTTCAACCGAGCATATTGGCGGGATCTGACATTTGACGAGCGCGACGCGAGTAACAACTCCGCGATCTGGCAGGTGACCGGGTACAAACCGGGTACATACCGGGTTGGTGACGCTACCCAGCAAACAAAAAACCGCTCTCATCATGCGGTTATTTGGGGCGGGCGACGGGAATTGAACCCGCGTAGTTATTTTGGAATGTTATAGATCCGGCTGTGTCGTGGACGATGAGATATTCGACCGGCGACCTATCCCGTAGAACCTCCCGTAGGCGCAACTTCGTGCAGCCAGGTCTCAAAGTCGGCACGCCGGTACATGATTCGTCTGCCGAGTTTCACCGATTGTGGGCCGCGTGAACCGGTGTGTCTCCAGTAGCGCAATGTGCCCACAGGTAGCCGTGTGATCGCGGATACCTCGATAAGAGTGAGGAAGTCGCTGCCCGGCTTGTGCCGCCCGTCGTGGCTTATGGGCCTCACCGCGTGTCGCGCGTCGGCTGGGCGGTGACGGCTTCGGCAATCGCCAGCAGAGCATACGCACTGGCGACCTTCCAAGGTGCGGTGTGAGCTGTATTGATGCGGCAAGCTGCATCCGTTGCCTTAGCGAACCAGTCTGGTCGATAGTCCAACATGGTTCCACACCTTTCATCGTTATAGTCAGTCATCGTCTATTCATCGTGTATGTCTGTAATGACGCCTGTGGTAGCGAGATCTCCAGTGATCGCAGGAGCGGCGTTTGGTTCCAGTCCTTCTGCAGCGCAGTGATTTTTGAGAACCGGCGTGATATCAGGAGATCGGGTGAGCTTTGCTGATTTCCAAATCCCTTGGTCTCGGGTTCGAGCCCCGCCCGCCCCACTTCAGACGTGTATTACCTCGATTGAGTGATCCCTGCGTCAGTGCTGAAGTGGGTGCCCACCAGACCAACCGAACCAGCGGTCGATCTCGACGTGGACCGTCACCAGTGGTCGGTCTCTGGCGGGATAATCCCTGCCGAGGAAGTGCCGGGACAGCCGACCGATGTCCGTGAGTCCGTCGTCGGGCTTGATGGACACGACGCGTCCTTGGACAGAGACATGGGTGCCGAAATCGTCGGCCGCGAGAACGGTCAGCGATACGTGGCCGTTGTTCTTGAGGTGCCTGAGGCGGGCCCGGTCGTCGTTCATGCAAAGCAGGAGCAGTCCGTCATCCTCGATGAGGTACCAGGTCGCTACCGATACCGGGCGACCGTCCGAGGTGACCGTCGCCATGACGGCGGGGTTCGGCCTGCGGAGAAATGTGAGGGTGGTTTCCGGCAACGGCATCGTGGACACGGTCTCAACAGCAGCACTCGACACGCCGATTATTCCGGACTGTGCTTCGGTGCCCAGTTTCTCCATGTGCGCTGACTCGGAACGGGATCGCAGCAGATCCTGTGGATCGTCTGCTAACTCCCTGTGAGCGAAGCCTTTTCGGGCGCGGCGATATCTGTTGTGGACTCCGATCCCATACCGTAGTGTCAACTAAGTTTATTAGCGTTCCTAACGGGATTGCCGCTGCCGGCATCGGTCGACGCTGATGAAAGGGTAACGGATGCAACGGGTTTCCTTCGGGAGCCATTTGATGCGGCGGTGGACGCTCGTCACGGCGGTCGTGGTCATCGCGATCGCCGGATTCGCCGTCTACCGCCTACACGGTGTCTTCGCATCGCAGGATGTCGTCTCCACGCCCAACGGTGCGGCGGACCAGATCGTCCCGTTCAATCCCAAGCATGTGGTGCTGGAGGTATACGGCCCGCCCGGGGCGGCGGCGACCATCACCTACCTCGACGTCGACGCCCAGCCGCAGCGCGCCGATAACGTCGGCCTGCCCTGGGCCTACGACGCGACGACCACCCAACCCGCCGTCTTCGTCAACATCACCGCGCAGGGCACCGGCGACTGGATCGGCTGCCGGATCACCATCGACGACGCCGTCAAGGACGAGCGCACCACCGACAACGTCAACGCCTTCACCTATTGCTTGGACAAGTCCGGATGAGCAGCAATCGCATTCCTGATTTCATCCGCCGGTACTCGGTGCTCATCGCGCTGTTCTGGCTGGCACTGGCGGTCGTCACCAACGTCTTCGTCCCACAGCTGGAGACCGTCGCCGAACAACACAACGTCTCGCTGAGCCCGCAGGACGCACCCTCCCTGCAGGCCAGCAAGCAGATCGGCAAGGTCTTCCAAGAGTTCGACTCCGACAGCTCGGCGATGATCGTCCTGGAAGGTGATCAACCGCTGGGCGCCGAGGCGCACCACTACTACGACAACCTCGTTGCCAAGCTCTCGGCCGACACCACGCACGTCCAGCACATCGACAACTTCTGGGGTGACCCGCTGACCGCGGCCGGCTCCCAGAGCTCCGACGGTAAAGCGGCGCTGGTCCAGCTCTACCTGGCCGGCAACCAGGGGGAGTCGCTGGCCAACGAATCCGTCGACGCGGTGCGCGATATCGTCGCCGACAGCCCGCCGCCCGAGGGCCTGCGGGTGTACGTCACCGGCGCGGCGCCCCTGGTCACCGATCAATTCGAGGTCGGCCGGCATGGCACGCTGAAGACCACCATCATCACGCTCCTGGTCATCGCGGTCATGCTGTTCTGGCTCTATCGTCGCCTCACGACGGTGTTCCTGGTGATCTTCACGGTGATGATCGAACTGACCGCCTCGCGCGGCGTGGTCGCCGTGCTCGCCAACGCCGGGATCATCGAGCTGTCGACCTATTCGACCAACCTGCTCACGCTGTTGGTGATCGCCGCCGGCACCGACTACGCGATCTTCCTGCTCGGCCGATTTCACGAGGCGCGCTACGCCGGCCAGGATCGTGTCAACGCGTTCAACACCATGTACCACGGCACCGCACACATCATCCTGGGCTCGGGCCTGACGATCGCCGGAGCCGTGCTGTGTCTGACCTTCACCCGGCTGCCGTACTTCCAGAGCCTGGGCGTCCCGGCCGGCACCGGCGTGCTCGTCGCGGTCATCGCCGCGTTGACCCTGGCGCCCGCACTTATCTCCATCGGCCGGCATTTCGGGCTTTTCGAACCGGCCCGCCCCATGCAAACCCGCGGTTGGCGACGGATCGGCACGGCGATCGTCCGATGGCCTGGGCCGATCCTGGCGGCCACCATCGCCATCGCGCTCATCGGTCTGCTCGCCCTCCCGCAGTACAAGACGAGCTACGACGCCAAGCCCTACCTGCCGGCGAGCGCTCCCGCCAACGTCGGCTACACGGCGGCGGCGCAACACTTCTCGCAGGCCAGGCTCAATCCCGAACTGCTGATGATCGAAACCGACCACGATCTGCGCAATCCCACCGACATGATCCTGCTGGAACGGGTGGCCAAGGCGGTCTTCCACACCGACGGCATCGCCCAAGTCCAATCGATCACCCGTCCGCTGGGCACGCCGCTGGACCACACATCGATCCCGTTCCAGATCAGCGCGAGCAGCGCATCACAGATCAACAACCTGCCCTTCCAACAGGCCCGCGGCCAAGACCTGCTCAAACAGGTTGACGTGATCAACAATTCGATCGACATCCTGCGCCAGCAGTATGCGCTGCAACAGCAGTCCAGCGCCGTCACCGACGCCCAGTCCAAAGCCTTCGAGCAGACCGTCCAGACCGCCGAGGACCTACGCGACAAGATCGCCAACTTCGACGATCAGTTCCGGCCGCTGCGCAACTACTTCTACTGGGAACCACACTGTTTCGACATCCCGATGTGTGCCGCCATCCGGTCGCTGTTCGATGCGCTGGACGGTGTCGACGCCCTCACCGACCAGCTGAACAACGTCTCGGGCAGTATCGCCCAGCTCGACGCGCTACAACCCAAGCTGTTGGCCCTCATCCCGCCGCAGATCCAGAGCCAGGAAACCAACCGCGACCTGACGATGACCAATTACGCCACCACCTCGGGGCTGAACGACCAGGCGGCAGCAGCCCTGGAGAACGCCACCGCGCTGGGCAAGGCGTATGACGCATCCAAGACCGACGACTCGTTCTACCTGCCGCCGGAAGCCTTCACCAACCCCGAATTCGTCCGCGGCATGAAGCTGTTCATGTCACCGGACGGCAAAGCGGCCCGCATGATCATCACCCACGACGGCGATCCCGCCACCCCGGAAGGGATCTCGCATATCGACGCGATCCGGCACGCCGCGCAGGAGGCCGTCAAGGGCACCCCGCTGGCCGGTTCGAAGATCTACCTGGCCGGTACCGCCGCCACGTACAAGGACATTCAGGACGGCGCCAAGTACGACCTGATGATCGCGGCGATCGCCGCACTCTGCCTGATCCTGCTGGTGATGGTGTTCATCACCAGGAGCATCGTCGCCGCGCTGGTCATCGTCGGCACCGTGGCGCTGTCGCTGGGCGCGTCGTTCGGTCTCTCGGTGCTGATCTGGCAGGACATCCTGGGCACCGAGTTGTTCTGGATCGTGTTGGCGCTGGCCATCATCCTGTTGCTCGCGGTCGGCTCGGACTACAACCTGCTGCTGATATCGCGGTTCAAGGAGGAGATCGACGCCGGCTTGAACACCGGCATCATCCGCGCCATGGGCGGGTCGGGGGCGGTGGTGACGGCCGCCGGTCTGGTGTTCGCGGCGACCATGGCGTCCTTCGTGTTCGCCGATCTGAAGATCCTCGGACAGATCGGCACGACGATCGCACTGGGATTGTTGTTCGACACGCTGATCGTGCGGTCGTTCATGACGCCCGCCATCGCCGCGCTGCTCGGCAGGTGGTTCTGGTGGCCGTTGCGGGTACGGCAGCGACCGGCCAGCGCGACCGTGCGGCCGCGCGCGACGAACCAGCAGTTGCCGTTGTGGGAGGACGGCGACCCGGTGGTGTCTAGGACGTGACGGTGATGCCGTCGAGCTTGCCCCCCATGCGCGCGACGCGGCGCAACTGGGCCGCCATGTTCATCGACGTGAGCATGGGGATACCGCCGATGAAGGTGCGGAACGACGGGTTGCCACCGTGCACATGCAGCTCGTACAGGCAGCCGACGACATAGAAGAGGCCCATGCAGAACAGCGTGGCCGGGATGGCCAGCGCCAGGGGAGAGCGCGCGTCGGCGACCAGTTCGCGGGCGTAGTCGTACTCG
Source organism: Arthrobacter sp. SLBN-53 (assembly GCF_006715585.1). Taxonomy (NCBI): domain Bacteria; kingdom Bacillati; phylum Actinomycetota; class Actinomycetes; order Micrococcales; family Micrococcaceae; genus Arthrobacter; species Arthrobacter sp. SLBN-53. The sequence continues at coordinate 955,200 of NZ_VFNN01000001.1, read as the reverse complement.
TCCTGGGTGATCGGCTCGCGCTTGCGCACCTTAGCCAACACCGCCTTGTGCGCACCGACCTGTTCACCCATCGGGTGCGGCGTCCGGTTCTCCAGGCGGGTGATGTAGACGAAGACGCAGGTGGCGAAGACCGCCGCCATGATGCCGTCGAGGATTGTCAGCTCGCCCCAGATCATCGGTAGCCCCTCCTGCAGTCCGAGGTGTAGAAGGTTACCTTAGCTAACTGTGTGATCGCTGCGAGTGTGGTCACCCGGTCCGATCACCCAGCCCACACATCCTCGACGTAATGGTCGGAGGCCACCATGGCCTCCAGCCACTCGCGCGCCCGGTCGTCATCGGCACCGGTGCGGGCCCGGTAGATATCCCGAAACGCCTCGCGCACAGCCGGTGCCATCTTCGCCCCGTCGCCGCAGACGAACACATGGGTGTTCTTGGCGGGATCACCGATGAGGGCCCAGACATCGTCGGCATCGGCGGCGATCCGGTCCTGCACATAACGCACCCCGGCCTGGGGCGCCCGTGAGAACGCCGGCCGCATCGCGACGATGCCCTGCCGTTCGGCATCCTCGAACAGATCGCGGAAGATGTAGTCGACGTCGGGATCCCGCACGCCGAAGAAGCACAGCGCCGGTGCGAAGGGGGCGCCACTCTGCTTGGCCGCCAGCCGATCCCCGAGAAAACCGCAGAACGGTGCCACCCCGGTCCCCGCGCTCACCAGGATGACGTTCTTCTCCGGGTCGGCCCCCGCGCGGAACGCCTGCCGGGCCGGGTCGACGCGAGCACGCACACAAGCGCCGGGGGCGATATCGGCCAGATGGTTGGACGCCACGCCCTTGAAGAGTCCGCGACCGGATCGTGCCGGGGCATCCAGCACGCTGACGATCAATGCCACCTCCTTCGGCGACAGCCGCGACGATGATGCGATGGAGTAGTGGCGCGGGGTCATGGGCTCCAGCATCTCGAGCAGCTCGGCACCGGTCAGCGCACAAGCGGGGAACTCCTGCAAACACTCGATGGGGCTGAGCGGGCACGGCTCGTCGGACTCGGCCAGCTCGTTAAGGCGCTCCTGTTCGGGGCGGCATGGGTTGGCGGCGGCCAGTTTTCGCAGTTGACTGCGGGTGGCGGGCTTACGCAACTCGACGAAGTGGGTGAGCAGTTCACGGACGCTGACTTCGCGGTCGAGTGCGATCAGTCGTCGCGACGTGCGGCGCGGGTTGATCGACAACCGTAGCTGCGGGTCGATGCCCAGCAGGTTCACCGCTGCCTCCACCGCCTCGGGGGGATTATCGGCCAGGACGGTCAGATGATCGCCGGTAGAGTAGTCGACGTCGTCGGGAAGTGTCACTCGGACATATCGTTTCCCTTGGCCCAGCGAGTTGTCATTACCGACCAGTTCGTCGTTGAGGACCACGGTCATCGGGGTCACCGCAAAACGGGCGTCGATCGCGGCGGTGATCGGTCCGGTGATGAGCGTCAGGTCGTACAACGGTTCGTCGCTGTCGGTCAGTGGCGCGGCATCCGGATCGCCGAACAGCTCGGACATCGCCGACCAGAGTGCCGATGTGAACTCCTCCAGCGCACCGGTCATGTCACCCGAGGTGTCGGCGGCGCCGCGGGGCACCAGCGCCTGGGCGCCGAGCGCGGTCAGCCTGTCGTCGATCGCGATCGGCACCGCCTGATAGGTCTCGGCCCAGTTGTGATCCCCGACGCCGAGGACGGCGAAGCGGGTGTCGGCAGACATCGCCGCGTGGTCGCCGAACAGCCACGTGGTGAATTGCTTGGCGTCGTCGGTGGGTTGCCCGTTGTAGGAGGACGCGACGATGAGGATCACATCGGCGTCGGGCAGCCCGTGTGCCGCATCATCGAGCGGTCCGACCGTTGTGGTGCAACCGATGTCGGCCGCCTCCTCGGCAAGTTGGGTGGCCAGTGCCCGACACGTGCCGAGGTTCGACCCGTGCAGTACCGCCAGGGTGGTGCCGGCCCGAACCGGTGAGGAAGCCGACGTGCCGTCCGATACCGTCGGTGCCGCAACCACCGACGCGGTCGGGGTGCGCTCCGTGGCGGTGCGCCGCACCAGATCGACCTCGAAACCGATCGGTCGTCGACTCAGCGAGCTTTCCCATTGCAGGACATAGTGTTGCGAGTCCACCAGGCGATACCGGTGCACCAACCGCGCGATCAGCATGGTCGCTTCGTGGAGCGCGAACTGCCGCCCGATACAGGACCGTTCTCCGGTGCCGAACGGTTTGAACAACGCAGGCGGTCGTCCCGCTGTCCGGTCCGGATCGAACCGGTCGGGGTCGAACAGTTCGACGTTGTCACCCCACTGCGGCTGCCGATGCAGCGCACCGACCAGCACGGTGACCGCCTCGCCGGCTTTGATCGGGTACTTCCCACCGATGACGGTGTCCGCCAGAGCCATCCGATCGAAGGTCAGCACGGGTGGGGACAGCCGCAGCGTCTCGCTGATGACCTGGCGTAGATAGCCGAGCTTGCCGATATCGTCGTAGCTGGGTAGGTAGTCGTCGTCGGCACCGAACACCGCATCGACCTCGCGGCGCACGCGGGCCAGCACCGCCGGATGGTGGATCAGGTTGTAGACGGTATTGGGCATGAGCTCGGACGTGGTGAGTTGTCCCGCGATCAGGAACGTCATGATCTGATTGCGAATGTTGGCCGGGTCGAGCGCGGAGCTGCCATCCTGGCCCAACATGACGTAGAGCAGATCCGCACCGGTTCCGGCGGCGCGATGCCCGGCGATCAGCTCGTCGAAGTAGTTGTGCAGAACCGTCCGTCCTGCGATGAATTCTGCTGTCTCGCCGTGGGTTACCGCCTCGGTCAACGAGGACATGAAGCACTGCGGGATCGGCGCCAGCCCGTCGTGGTCGAATGACGCGAACCGGGCGCCGAAACCGGCCAGTGCCACGGTGTCCATCGCCAGCTTTTGCAGATCGTCGGAGACGTTCACCCGGCTCTGACCCACACGCGCGTCCCACCGGCTGATCAGCTCGGCATTGATATCCAGCATCGCCTCGTGGTAATTGCGCAATCCGGCATAGCTGAACCCCGGTAGCAGGACGTCGTGTGCCTTCTGCCAGTTCGGTTCCCCGTGATATGCCGTGAACAGGCCGTCGCCGGCCAGGGGCCGCACGCGGTCGAGGGTTTGGGTGATGTTCTTGGCGAATCTCGCCTCGTCGCAGAGCTCGTCGACAAGGTCCATCGAGCAGACGTAGAGCTTGCGGAAGCCGTTGAAGTCGGCGTAGAAGATCGGCCCGTAACGCTCACCGAGCAGGTCGATCGGCAGCGCATATGGACGGCCGGCCAGCTCCGGCCCGGTGGGCAACGCACGCCCCTCGGCGGAAACGATGTCATCGAGCGTCGGGGGCAGCGACGGCGCGAACTCGGTCATGCACGCAGCGTAAGACGTTCACCTGACCTTGCCGTCAATAATCGACAATCAGCTCAGTCCTCCTTGCCCAACCCCTTCGCCATGAAGTCCCCGATCGAGAGGACGGCCCGGCGGCGCGACATCAACCGGGTCTGGACCAGCAGGAACAACCGGTTGGGCAGGCTCGGCACCACCATGTGCTTGCGGCCCACCGCAGCGAACACCCGACGGACCACATCACGCGGCTCGGAGATGAGCCACTGCGGATACCGATCGAACATGTCACCCTGGGTGTTCATCAGCCCGCCGACCATCACCAGGACGTCGACACCGGTGCCGCGCAGCTCGTACCACAGCGCCTCGCCGAGACCGATCTGGAAGGCCTTGTTGGCGCCGTAGGCGCCGGTGAACGGACTCGATGTGAGGCCAACCCCCGATGCCACCATGATGATCGATCCGCTTCCGCGACCGCGCATCTGATTGCCGAAGACATGTACCAGGTCGGTATAGCCGCGGGAGTTGATATCGATCATCCGGCGGTGCGTGTCCAACGGCATGTCCAGGATTCGGGGCGTCTCCGGCGGGGTGAACATGTGATTGCACACCAGCACGTCGACATCGATACCGTCGGCGGCCCGCTCGATTCGGTCGATGGCTCCGGGGTCGGCCATATCCCATGCCACGACCACCACGTCGATGCCGAACTCGCCGCGTAACTCCGCGGCGCGTGCGGACAGCTCCTCGGCGAGGAGGTCCACCAGGATCAGATTGAGTCCCTCGGCGGCCAATTGTCGCGAAAAGGCATATCCCAGGCCCACCTCGCGGGCCGCGCCGGTCACCAGCGCCCAGCCGCCGCGGTAGGCGCTGATACGTGACCGGCGCAGAGGTTTCAGACGCCTCCGGTGTGCGGGTGCGCGTACCATCGAACTCTCCTCGCATGCCGACACCGTCAAGGCCATGTGTGCCCGACTTCGTGAATGCTACGTGTCGGACCCCGTCTTTAGAATCGTGGTATGCCTCCTCCGACAACGCCTTACGCCGCTGATGTGGTGAATTCGGTGTCTGATCGGTTGTCGGCTTTGTATGACGAGGCTGCTGAGTTGGTGGGGCAGCGTAATGCTCTTGATGGTCGGTTGGTGGAGATTGTCGCCGAGATCGATGGTGGTGATGGACCCTCGTTGTGGGGTCATACGGGGTGTCGGTCGCTGTCGGAGTTGGTGGCGTGGCGGTTGGGGATGTCACCGCGCAACGCTCAGGTGATGGTGGCCATCGCCCAACGCTTGGAGGTGTTTCCGCGGTTGGCGGCGAACCTGCGTCAGGGGCAGATGTCACTGGATCAGTTCGGGGTGATCGCCGAACATGCCGCTGATGGTTCTGATGATCATTACGCCGAGCTGGCCACGATGGCGACGGTGACGCAATTGCGTACGGCGGTCAAGCAGGAGCCTCGCCCGCAGCCGGAGCCGCGGGATGGTTCGGTGCGGTCGTTCAGCAGGCATGAACAGGACGGGTGTACGACCTATCGGATTCGGTTGCCGAAGTTGGAGGCGGCGAAGTTCGATGCGGCGTTGGGTGCGCACAAGGAGGGGTTGGTCGCCGACTGGCGACGCGACCACGACAACCCTGACGCTGATGGTAGGGATGGCCGGGATGGTGTGGAGGTGCCGCCGTTCCCGGACACCGTGGATGCGTTGATGAGTGTGGTCGAGTCCGGCTGGGACGCCGAAGCGGCCGCGCGTCCGCACGGGGCGCGTACGACTGTGGTGGTGCATTACGACGTCGAGAAGGGTTCGGCGGCGCTGCATCTGGGGCCCGTTTTGTCGGAGTGGGAGCGCCAGTTCCTGTTGTGTGATGCCAGTTGTGAGGTGTGGTTGGAGCGTCATGGCACGCCGATGGGTGCGGGGCGTAGTACGCGCACGATCAGTCGGCGGTTGCGGCGGGCGTTGGAGCATCGCGATGGGACGTGTGCGGTGCCTGGGTGTGGGGCGACGCGGGGTTTGCATGCCCATCATCTGGTGCATTGGGAGCATGGCGGGGCCACCGAACTAGAGAATCTGGTGTTGTTGTGTCCGTTTCATCATCGGTTGCATCACAAGGGGGAGATCACGATCGTCGGTCCGGCGGATCGGTTGGTGGTCACCGACTGTGATGGTCGCCGGTTGACCGGGGCGTCGCTGGCCCGCCCGCCGACCGGGCCGCCGCCGGATGTGCCACCGTGCCGCGGTCCGAAGGGGGAGCGCGCCCAATGGATGTGGTACACCCCCTTCGAACCCGAACCGCCACCGGCACAGTAGAACTGGCCGGCGAGAGGTCGCCCGGCTGCGATCAGTCCAGCCCGGCCAGTGCGGCCCGGGCGGCCTCCAATTCGGCCTCCAGCGCCGCGACGCGGGCCGCCTGCTGCGTGCGGGCCTCCTCGATGACGGCGTCGATGGGCGTCGACAGGTCCTCGTGCAGCTCGCGTGCCGCCCGCGATACCGCCGCCGCGGCGACGGCCAGGCCGCGAGTCAGGTAGGTGCTGCCCTGTTTGAGTTCGGCGTGCCACTCGCCGTCAGCGGTGCCGGTGACGGTCAACGTCAACTCCAGCGTCTTGGTCTTCTTGCCTGCCCGCTTGACCGGTGCCTTCTTGGGCGCCTCGGTGCTCACCTCGGCGGGGTGCGTCAGGTCGGACGGCAGATCGGTGGTCGCGGTATCGAAAGTCATTGCTACGGTGAATCCTCCCGGTGGTCGCCCGCGGACGGCGGGCCGGCGCGACATCGATTAGAACACACGTTCGACCCGTCCGGTGACAGGCGGGCACCCGCCACGCCGGGGAGGGCGATTCAGGCGGTTCGCGCCCGCTTGTCGGCGTACATGAGTTCGTCGGCGGAGGCCAGCAGTTCATCGAGGGAGCTGTCGACACTGGCGGGAACTCGGATCAGCCCGATGCTGGCCGAGACCAGATACGATCGGTTCTCCGAATCGTTGAACCTGGCTATCGCCGCCGCCAGGCGGGCCTTCAGCGCCACCGGATCACTCTCGGAACCGGTTGTCAGAACGCAGAATTCGTCGCCACCCATCCGTGCCAGGATGTCGGCTTCGCCGAGTGTCGCGCGCAGCAGCGCGGCCAGATCCGCGAGCAGTGCGTCGCCGGCGACATGGCCGAGGCTGTCGTTCACGAGTTTGAGTCCATCTGCATCGATGAATCCCAGTATGCAATCGAGCCCGTCGCGTTGCGCTGCCCGCAGTGCCGGTTCGGCCAGCAGGTAGAACCCGCGCCGATTGGTCACGCCGGTCAGGTCGTCGGTGTGCGACAGGTGCAGGATCGCGTCGTTTGCGCGCTCCAGGTCCGCGGTCCGGTCCCGTACGCGCTGTTCCAACTGCTCGTACATCTGCACGTTCTCCATGGCCACCGAGGTGGCATCGGCGAGCGACTGCAGCAGCGACATTTCCTGCTCGCTCGGAAGTCGCTCCGCCGCCCAGTAATTCCCGATCGCGCCGACCGGGTTGAGCCTGCGTATAGGCACCATGGCCAGACTCTTGACGAAGGTCGGTAGGTACGCGGCGTGCGGGATGCGGTCATCGGAGTAGATGTTCTGGATGACCGCTGCCTTCCGGTTGGTCATCACCCACCCGCTGATGCAATTCTCCAGCGGGAACCGGCCCCCCTTCCACAACGGCGTGATGGCATCCTCATCGACGTAGTGGCACAGGCCCCCGTCCTTGAGGACGAAGGTGGCGCCGTCGCAACCCGTCAACTCGCGGGCGGCGGCCCGCACGATCCGCTGGATATCTGCCAGGCTTCGCGCCAGCGACAGTTCTTGCACGGCACGCAGCAGTCGCTCCACCGCATGCGTGTCACCGAGACGATGGTCCTCGGGTGCGCTCATCCTGCCTCCATCCGGACCCCCTCCGTGAAGTGGCGCACACCAGCGGGTCGTTTCAAGATCGTACTCCGCGGAGTGGATTTGGAGTGATTTGCTGAACACTTCGCTGAAGCGGCAATACTCGGCTGGTTGCGGAGCAAACTTCAAGCTAAATGCTTAGATTCAGCTCCATCTGTCCGAAGGAGATTGTTTGCCGTCTGCGTTTTCGGCGCGATTGCGACACGCGCAACCGTTCGACGGCCGGGGACTCGATCAGACGGAGGCGGTTTCCTGCGGTGTCGGCGGGGGAGAAGCCGGCGCGGGACGTCGAATCAGCTGAGGCCACCAGAACCACTTGCCCAGCAGCGCGGCGATCGCCGGCGTCATGAACGAGCGGATCACCAGGGTGTCGAACAACAGGCCCAGGCCGATCGTCGTGCCGACCTGAGCCGCCACCACCATCTCGCTGACGAACATCGACATCATCGTGAACGCGAACACCAGTCCGGCCGCGGTCACCACCGATCCGGTGCCGCCCATCGCCCGGATGATCCCGGTGTTCAGCCCGGCGTGCACTTCTTCCTTCATGCGCGCGACCAACAGCAGGTTGTAATCCGCGCCGACGGCAAGGAGCACGATCACCGCCATCGCCATCACCATGAAGTACAGCTCGATGCCCAGGATGTGCTGCCAGATCAGGATCGACAGGCCGAACGATGCGCCCAGCGAGATCACCACGGTGCCGACGATCACCGCCGAGGCCACCAGGCTGCGGGTGATCAGCAGCATGATGATGAAGATCAGGCTCAGCGCCGCGACCCCGGCGATGATGAGGTCGTAGTTGTTGCCCTCCTGCATGTCCTTGAACGCCGAGGCGGTGCCGGCCATGTAGATCTTGGACCCCTCCAGCGGAGTGCCCTTGATCGACTCCTTGGCCGCGGTCTTGATCTGGTCGATCAGCTTGATGCCGTCGGGGGTCAGTGGGTCATCGGCGTGAGAGATGATGAACCGCACCGATTTTCCGTCGGGGGAGATGAAGCTCTTCATGCCGCGCTTGAAGTCTTCGTTGTTGAAGATGTCCGGCGGCAGGTAGAAGGTGTCGTCGTTCTTGGCGTCGTTGAACGCCTCACCCATGGCGCTCTGGTTCTCCGACATCTCCATGCCCTGGTCCTGGATGCCCTTCTGGGTCTGATACATCCGCAGGATCATGTCCCGCGAGGACTCCATCGCCTCGATCTGCGCGGGCATGACCTCCAGCATCTGCGGCATCAGTGCGGCCATCTGGTTCAGGTCGGGCAGGACCTCCTCGAACTGCGTCGTCAGTCGGTCGGTGCCGTCCAGGGCGTCGAACACCGACCGCATCGACCAACAGATCGGGATGTCGTAACAGTGCGGTTCCCAGTAGAAGTAATTGCGGATCGGCCGGAAGAAATCGTCGAAATTGGAGATGTTGTCCCGCAGTTCGGCGATGTCGACGGCCATCTCGTTGGACTTGGTCACCATGCTCTGCGTGGTGGCGCTCATCTCCGCCATCAACGCCATCATTCTTTTCATCGTCTCGACGCTGGATTGCATGTCGTCGGCCTGGCCCAGCATGTCGGCGAACATGTTCTCCATGTACGCCTTGTTCATCTGCTGGCTGGCCCCGCTCATGCTCATCTGCGCCGGGATGGTGCTGAACTCCAACGGCTCACCCTGCGGGCGGGTGATGGCCTGCACGCTGCCCACGCCGGGCACCGCGAAGATGCCCTTGGCGATCTTGTCGATCACCAGGAAGTCCGCCGGATTCCGAAGGTCGCGGTCGGTCTCGACCAGCAGCACCTCGGGGTTCATCTTGGCCACCGAGAAGTGCCGTTCCGCCGCGGCGAAACCCTCCTGGGCGGGCAGGTTCTCGGGTAGGTAGTTGCGGTCGTTGTAGTTGGTGCGGTAGCCCGGCAGCGCCACCAGGCCGATGAGGCACAGTGCGACGGTCGCGAACAGGACCGCTCCCGGCCACCGCACGACGCCGGCGGCGATGCGTCGCCAGGTGCGGATGCGCATGGCGCGCTTGGGTTCGAGCAGATTGCGGTACCGACTGGCGATGCTGATGATCGCCGGCCCCAGCGTCAGCGCCGTGAACACCACGGTCGTCATGCCGAACGCCATCGGGATGCCCAATGTCTGGAAGTACGGCAGCCGGGTGAAATGCAGGCACAGCATGGCGCCGGCGATCGTCATGCCGGAACCGAGCACCACGTGCGCGGTGCCGTGGAACATCGTGTAGTAGGCCGTTTCTCGGTCCTCGCCGACCGATCGGGCCTCCTGATATCGGCCTATCAGGAAGATGGCGTAGTCGGTGGCCGCTGCCACCGCCAGTGTCACCAGCATCTGGGTGGCGAATGTGGAGAGACCGATCAGGTCGTGGTAACCGAGGACCGCGACCACACCGCGGGCCGAGGACAGGCTGAGCACCACCATCACGAGCACCAACAGGGTGGTCAGGATGGACCGGTAGACGAGCAGCAGCATCGTGATGATGACGACGAAGATGACGCTCTCGATCACCTTGACGCTGCGGTCGCCGGCGATCTGCTGATCGGCGACCAGGGCCGACCCGCCGGTGACGTACACCTTGATGCCGGCCGGTGGTGGCACCGCGTCGACGATCTGCTTTGCCGCCTCGACCGACTCGTTCGACAGCGCCTCGCCCATGTTGCCGGCCAGGAACACCTGGACGTAGGCCGCCTTGCCGTCGGCGCTCTGCGCGCCGGCCTCGGTGAGCGGATCACCCCAGAAGTCCTGGACGTGTTCGACGTGGCGGTTATCGGCCTCGAGGCGGTCGACCAGGTCGTTGTAGAAGTAGTGGGCGTCGGCGCCGAGCTTCTCCTCGCCCTCCAACACGATCATGATCTGGCTGTCCGAGCGGTACTCGTCGAACACCTGGCCGATGCGCTTGCTCGCGATCACCGACGGTGCGTACTCGGGGCTCATCGAGACCGAGCGCATCTGTCCGACGGTCTCCAGCGGCGGCACGGTGGCGCTGATGACGCCGACCACGGCGATCCAGCCGATGATGACCAGGACTGCGTACTTGCGGATGAACTTGGCGATGCCGCCGCGGTGTTGCTGGGGAGTGACGACCGTCGCCGCCGAAGAGTCGGGCACGTCCGGTCTCTCCTCCTGACATGTTAGAGGTGCTTCGTTCTTACCAGATTCGGCAGCGATTCGGCAGGACAGGCTGCCCTAACAGCGGTCGCTGTGACCGCAATCTCGTCCACGCCGGCCCGCGGCGGAAACAAGTACCTCTCTACTCATCGCCGTAGGCCGCGGCCGCGGCAGAGTCGGTGCCGTGGCGCCCTGCATCGCCACGGTCGGCCGGAAGGGGTTCCATGCGCAGCCGTTCCATGTACAGCGTTGTCACCAGTATCCCGGTCGGCAGCCATCCGCGCGATCTGGTGGTCGCCCCCGGCGGGAACACCCTCTACGTGGCCAACGTCAACAGCTCGGATGTATCGGTGGTCTCCACGGCCGAGGACACCCTGCTGAGCACCGTCACCCTTGGCTCGGATCCGGTGTCGATCGTCGTGCACCCCGATGGCGACCGGGCCTACCTGGCGCGCCCCGGCGACGGATTCATCTCGGTGATCGATACCGACGCCGGGACGGTCGTTGCCGATATCGCCCAGAATCCGCAACCGATATCGCTGGCGATCGCCCCCGGCGGGGAATGGCTCTACGCGGTCTGCGACACCGCAGGTGCGGTCAAGGTGTACCGGACCGATTCGATGACCGTGTCGGCGACGATCGCCGTGGGGGCCGCGCCGCGCAAGGCGGTGGTGAGCCCGGCCGGTGACAGCCTCTGGGTGGCCAACAGTGGCTACTCGCACCGCTGCAACGGCACGGTGTCGGTGATCGACGTGCACGCGGGCGCGGTCACCGCGACCATCCCGGTCGGCAACGAGCCCGCGGCGGTCGCCATCAGCCCCGACGGTGCCACCGTCTACGCCGGTGCGGGTTCGCCGGGGCGGGCAACCGTGGCGGTGATCGACGCGCACTCGCGCACCGTCACCGATGTGGTCGTGGTCGGTTCGGGTCCCACCGAGATCGCGGTCGGTCCGGACGGCGCGACGGTGTTCGTCGCCAACCGCGGCGACGGCACGGTATCGCTGCTCGACGTGGCCACCAGGACCGTCGTGCGCACCACCAAGGTGGGTGGAAATCCGTCGGCCATTGCCGTGCATCCCGACGGCGACGTGGTCTACGTGGCAACTGGGAGCGGTAACAGCATCGCGGTACTGGCCGAGCTGAGCGCCGAAACCTATGGCGTCGAGCACTTCTGGCGTCAGCGCAGGGTGGCCAGCTGATCGATCTGATCGGTCGGCAGCACCCCGTCGGTGATGGCGCGCACCGACAGCAGGCTCAGGTTGATCGCACCGCTGTGGTTGTCCAGGAACGCCGTGTCGGCGGCGTCGCGACCGGTCGCGATCCGGACCAGACTCTCGCGCGGGGCCAACAGGGTGGCATCGACCACCCGCCACTGACCGTCGACGAACGCCTCGGCCACGGCGTGGAAGTCCATGGGATATAGGCCCGGTGCGTACACCGACACCAGCCTCGCAGGCACCTTGACCGCGCGCAGCAGCGCCACCACCAGATGCGCGTAATCGCGGCACACCCCGGCACCGGCCAGCATGGTGTCCACCGCGCCGTCGATCGGGTCGCTGGACCCGGGAACGTACTGCAGGCGGCGGCCGACCCAGCCGGAGATCCGCTCCAGGAGCTCGGCGGGCTTGGCTTGGTCGCCGAATTCGGTACCGGCGAAACCGAACAGCTTGTCGGCCTCGGCGTACCGGCTGGGCCGCAGATACACCGAAAGATCGTGATCGGTGACCGGCGGCGGATCTGCGTAGCCGATGACGGTGGCCGAGTAGTCGACCCGTAGATGGCCGGTGCCCACGTCGAATTTGTGGATGCGGTTGCCGTGCGTGCCGGTGATCTCCTGGGCCTGGATCGGTTGTCCGTCCAGCACGAAACTCAACGACTCGTGGACCTCGGCACCCGGGTGCGGGGCCACCGCGATCTGGAATTCCAGCGTGGTGGGTGCGGTGATGTCGACCTCGAGTTCGGCACCGACATCGCGCTTCATGGACCGATCATGCGGGAGAAGCGGCCATTGTGCGAATCGAGGACCGAATCATTCGTTTTCGGGGTGTTCGTCGCGGATACGCGACGCCCGCCAGCCGCGCAGGCCGCGATGTGCGGCAAAAGCGCCGATGACCGCGGTGATGCACCAGACCCCGATGGCGGCGTAGACCAGCGGTGAGGACAGATCGCCGACGGACGCTCCGAGTGCGGTGTACACGAAGGCCCGGGGCGCGGAACCGATGAACGAGCCGATCACCATCTGCCACAACGGAACCCCGAAGGCGCCGAAGGTATAGGAGGCGGCGGCGTCGGAGATGCCCGGGACGAATCGTTGGCCCACCACGGCCCACAGTCCGCCGCGGGAGATCAGCGCGTCCATCCGGTCGGCCCGTTCGGCGCCCAGCAGCGCCCGGGTGCTGTCCCGGCCTGCCCGCCGGCCGGCGACGCTGGCGATGGTCGCGGTGCCGACGGTGGCGCCGAGGGTGACGAAGACGCCGAGCACCGGACCGAACAACAGTCCGCTGCCCGCCGCCAGCAAGGGACCGGGTACGAACAGGCTGCCGAGCACCGCGGACACCGGGATGTAGACCAAGGGGGCGATGGGCCCGGTGGCTGCGACCGCGGCGCGGATCTGCTCCAGATCGATGACCCGTTCGATGCCGATCAGGTACCACAGGCCCAGCAGGAACGCCGCCAGCAAACCCAGTCGGATGAGATGCGTTCGCCGGGTCGACCTTTCGACGTCGACGGTCATACCCCGATCAGCGAATCGATCCACCCACGCGCGAAGTACAGCAGGAACCCGGCGGCCACGACCCACAGCAGCGGGCTGATCTCGCGGCCCTTGCCCGCGGCGGTCCGCACGATCACCCAGGAGATGAAACCGACGCCGATACCGTTGGCGATCGAGTAGCTCAGCGGCATCACCGCCACCGTCAGCACGACCGGCAGCGCGATGGAGAAATCGGCCAGGTCGATATCGCGCAGGTGGGAGGCCATCATCGCGCCCACGATCACCAGCGCCGCCGCGGCCACCTCGGTGGGCACGATCGCGGCCAGCGGTGTCAGGAACATCGCGGCCAGGAACAGGACGCCGGTGACGAGGCTGGCCAACCCGGTGCGGGCACCCTCGCCGATACCGGCCCCGGACTCGATGAACACCGTGTTCGACGAGGCCGATGCCGCGCCACCGACCACCGCGCCGGCACCCTCGACGACGAGCGCGGACTGCAGGCGGGGGAAGTTGCCCTTGTCATCGGCGACGCCGGCCTGTTTGGACAACCCGGTGAAGGTGCCCATGGCGTCGAAGAAGTTGGTGAAGACCAGCGTGAACACCAGCATGACGGCTGCCAGGATGCCGATCCGGCCCACGCTGTCGAGGCTGAACTCGCCCACCAGCGACAGATCGGGCACCGCGAACGGGGAGCCGCTCAACGTCGGCACCGAAAGGCCCCAGCCGCCGGGCTTCTCGGTGGCCGATCCCAGATGCCAGATCGCTTCTACGACGACCGCCACGATGGTGCCGGTGATGAGGCCGATGAGGATGCCGCCGCGGATCTTGCGGGCCACCAGGATGCCGGTCAGCAGCAGGGTGAACACGAAGATGACGGTGGGGATGCTGCTGATCGACCCCGCACCGCCGCTACCGAGGCCGACCGGTGGTGACGGGCCACCGGTGGAGGCGACGAAACCCGCGTCGACGAGCCCGATGAACAGGATGAACAGCCCGATGCCCGCGGTGATGGCCAGCTTCAGCTGGATGGGCACCGCATCGAAGATCAGCCTGCGCAACCCGGTGACCGCCAGCAGCACGATGATGATGCCGTTGATGACCACCAGGCCCATCGCCTCGGCCCAGGTCAGCTCGCCGACCACCGATGAGGCCAAGAACGAGTTGATGCCAAGGCCGGCGGCGAATGCGAACGGTAACCGCGCGATGACGCCGAACAGGATGGTCATCACCCCGGCGGCCAGCGAGGTCACCGCCGACACCTGGGTGAAGCCCAGCTGGTTGCCGGTGACGTCGGGCGTCCCGGACAGGATGATCGGGTTCAGCACGATGATGTAGGCCATCGCGATGAAGGTGACGACACCGCCGCGCAGCTCCGAGGAGATCGTCGAGCCGCGGGCGGTGATTTCGAAGAAGCGGTCCAGCCGGTTCACGGGTTCGACCTTAAGGTGTGCGCGGCGATGACGAGCAGCGACGGGCCCATCGCAGGAAGTCCTGCGCGGTGAACACGGGTTTGCCGAGTTCGTGCGCCTTGCGGGCCTTACCGGACTGGCTGCCGGGTTCGGCGGTCACCACCACCTCGCAGCGGGTCTTGGTGACGGTCTTCACCGGGATCAGGCCGGCCTGCTCGGCGATGCGCATCATCTCCTCCCGCGACATCTCCCGGCCGCCGTCGTCGAGCGCGGTTCCGGTGAAGCACACCCGGGCTCCCGGTTCCAGGACCGTCGCGATGTCGGGGCCTGCCGCCGTTGAGGGCAGTGCCGGGTCGAGGATCTCGACGCCGAGGAGTTCTTCGGCGTCGTGCAGGCGGCGCCACACCTGCTCGGTCAGCCGGACCCGGCCGGCCGCCGTGCGTAACTGCGCGGCCACCGAGTGGCGGGCCGCATGGGTCCACGGCGTCTCCGGCGGAGGTGTCGCGGCCGGTGGCAGGCCGAGCAGCGCGGGCCCGATGTGCCTGCTGACATCGAGCAGCGCCGAGAGCGCGGGCAGCCGCGCCGACACCGGCGTCGCGGCCGGATCACGGGTCAGCAGATGGCCGGTCAGCGATTCCGGTGGATCGCCGAACGGCGTGGAACCGGTTGCCGCGGCACCGGATTGGGTGAAGGTGGTCAGCGCGTGGGTGGCACGCCGCAGCGCGTTGCCGCCGCTGGGGTGGGCTCGGGGCATGTCGACCCCGAGTGGCATCACCACCGTCTGCTCGAGCCGCTTGAGCTCGAAGTCGATCAATCCGAGCGTCTCGTCGATGCGCGGACCGACGGGGGTGCAACCGGTGAGCATCGGGGCGATCACACCCCACGCCTCGGCCAGTGTCGGGGCCAGCAGGATGTCGGCGACGTTGATCCCGTGGGCGGACCGGGCGTCGGCAAGGTCACGCTGGGGATTGATCAGCGTGCTCACCGCAGTGCCGTCGTCGAAGGCCACGGCGAGCTCGACCGGCCTCGGCCGCGACATCCTGCCTTCCTCTCCGACGGTGACGATCCCGATACCGCAGTAGCGCCGGGCCCTGTCGTCGTCGGCCTCGGCGCTGCGCAGGAACCGGGCGATCCGACGGTCGGTCTTCAGGTCCTTGGGCAGCACCGGACGTTTGAGCACCAGTCCGTTCATCGAGGTGCATCGGCTGAGCGCGACGTAGAGCTGGCCGTAGGAGAACATCCCGCCGGTGAGGTCGACGACCAACCGGTCCAGGGTCTGGCCCTGGCTCTTGTGGATGGTGATCGCCCACGCCAGCGTGAACGGCAGCTGGGTGAAGGTGCCGCACACCTCGTGCCGCAGCGCTCCGCCGTCGACGACGGGCCGGGTCGCCTCCCAGGTGAACGGGGTGACCTCGGCGCGGCTGCCGTCGGTGAATTCGACGACGACTCCCGTTCCGTCGCTCACCCGCGCGATGATCCTGCCGAGGGTTCCGTTGACCCAGCGGTCGGCGGGATCGTTGGTCAGCATCATGATCTGCGCGCCGACCTTGAAGCGCAGGGTCTCATCAGCGGGCGGGTCGAACATGCTCAGGTCGCCGCTGTGGCGGGCCTGGTGGGTGATCTCGTCACCGGCCAGCAGCTCCAGCTGCCGCCGGTTGCGGGCCGACACCAGCCGGTTCGTCGGCGCCAGGGTCAACCAGAACTCGTCGGCGGGCGGCACGAACTCCGGGTCGGTGCGGGTGTTCAGCTCGGCCAGCGCGTGCCCCAGCAGCACACCCTCGCGGATCTCGTTGAGGATGGCCGTCATTCGGTCGTCGCCGAGCTGACGGAACACCGTGGTGAGTGAGACCATCGGGAACGCGTCACGGTCGAAGCTGTCCGCAGAGAAGAAGTACGGGGTGGGGTAGCGGTCGGTGAAGAAATCGGTTTCGGCCTCGGTGACCACCGGTGGCAGCTGATACAGATCGCCGACGAGGACCAGTTGGACGCCGCCGAACGGGGTACCGGGATCGGGGCCGTACCGCTGAAGTGCGGCCGCCATCTTGTCGAACAGGTCGGCGCGGACCATCGAGGCCTCGTCGATGATCAGGGTGTCCAGGCCCTTGACCGTCCGGGCGAACCGGCCCGGGTAGTACCCGCCGGTCCGGATATCGGCCAGGCTGGTGGTGGGCGTGAAGCCGAACAGCCGATGGATGGTGTAACCGCCGACGTTGAGCGCGGCGATCCCGGTCGGGGCGGCCACCACGACGGCGCGGTCGGTCTGCGCCATGAACCGCCGGATCAGCGTCGACTTGCCGGTGCCCGCCTTGCCGGTCAGGAACAGATGCCTGCCGCCGGCGAGCAGCTCCATGGCATCGCGGACCTCGTCGGTGAGGACGAATTCGCGGTGCGGCACCCGACGATGGTGTCAGACGCCGCTCCGGCGAGATTCACATCAGGTACGTCATCCGGTGCCACGACGTACGTGATGTGAATCTCGGGATCCAGGTAGCTCCGGATGTAACGCTGGGGCGCCCACAGCGATGAACCATGCGAGACAGCTGCTGGGCCGTACGGCCGGTGTCGGGGGAGATGACTGCGAACCGCAGTAGTGGCTGAGAATTGCCCTGCTCCTGATCTTCGAGGAGTCGATGCACCATGAGTGCCGCACGTGACGAGTTCCTGCGACGCAGCCTGGTGGCAGGCGTGGCGTCCACCGTGGTGATGTCCTTGACCGCGCTGACCGTTGGGGTCGCACCCGCGCTGGCCGAGCCCGGTTCCGGCGAGACCGGTGTCGTGGAGACGACCGTCGTCGAGGAACCCTCGCCCTCCGCCGGCGGCGGTGGTGCCGTTTCGGGCGGCCGCTCCGAGGCCGAGCCCGCCGTCACCGCCGAGGCTCCCGCCCAGGCCGCCACGACCGCGGTCGCTCCCGCGCCGACGCAGGCCCCGGCGGTGACGCAAGCTCCTGCACCGACGCCGGTGCCTACCGAGGCCGTCGAGCCGACCCGGGCGCCGGAACCTGTGCCCGCCGCGCCGGAAACGGTTGCCCCGCAGCCCACCCGCGCACCCGAGACGACCACCACCCGGTCGAGCACGCAGGTGACGACCACCTCCGTCGCCCCGCCGGAGACCAGCGCCGCGCCGGTCACCCAAGAGCCCGCCACCCAGCAGCCGCGCACCGTGGAGGCCCGCACCGAGACCCCGACCCCGTCGAGCGCGGCGCCGAGCGACTCGACAAGCACCGCGCCCGCGGCCACTTCGTCGGTCGAGGCGCCGGCCACCTCGACAACCGGGGCACCTGCCGAGGCGACCGAGGAGACCGCGCAGACCACCGGGGAGACCGAGCAGGTCGAGCCGATGGCCCGCGTCATCGAGACGGTGAAGCCCGCGGTGCTCGAGGCGCCCGCCGATGATGTCGTGCTGGCCAGCAAGGCCGCCCCGGTGGAGGTCAAACCGGAGCCCGCCAAGGTCGAGGACCTCGCCGCGTTGTCATCGCTGGTCGGCCTCGCCGATGAGCGCGACCGGCTGGCGCAGGAGCGCCGTGAGCTACGCGATGATCAGCGCGAGCTCCTTGAGGACCAGCGCCAGCTGCGCGCCGACCAGCGCGACTGGGACAACCGGGTGCGGCAGTGGAGCCCGGACTGGGTGCAGTACGACGAGTTCTACCGGCCGGTGATCGTCAACCCCTATCGCGATCCGGTGCGCATCGTCTACGAGTACCAGAACGAACCGCGCGTGGTGACGATCCCGCCGCTGCAGCGGATGGTCATGTATGTGGCCGACCTGGCGGCCTACAGCTTCACCGCGGTGGTGCTCAACACCGTCAACACCGTGGTCAGCACCGCGGTCGGGGTGGCCGTCGGCAGCTTCTTCGGCGGTGGGTTCATCCCGACCATCGCCAACATCGGGGCGATCGCGCCGCCGCCCCCGCCGCCGCTGTTCCGCTACGACAATGTGCCGGTGCAGGTGCGCTACTCCGATGCGGTCTATGAGCCCTTCCGGGTCCAGCGCATCGTCGATATCGGCGATGACACCCGCTACGGCGAACGCCGCGTGCTGCTCGACGGGGCGACGCCGGCCTGGGGCGTGTGGAAGCAGAGCGCGGGCGGCGAGCGGATGTTCGAGGTGCACCGGACCCAGCAGTACCCGGGCCTCGACGAGCCGCGGGAAGGTCCGCTGCCCGGTGACTACCGGCTGCGGTTGGCCGCGGAGGAGGCTCCGGCCACCGGGGGGAGCAGCCAGACGCTGCTGATCACGGCGGCGGTGGCGTGCGCGGTGCTGAGCCTCGGCGCCGTCGGCGGGGCCGCGCTGTTGGGTCGTCGGCGGAGAATCTAGCCGCCGGGTCCAGTCCAACGGTCGAGTGGCCAGTTATGACACGCCAATGAGCCAATGGTGTGCCATAACTGGCCACTCGGCACCTCAGGCGTGCACGTCGCGCAGACCGACCGCGCCGCGCAGGCCCGAGCAGTTCACACAGCCGATACAGCCCAC
The DNA here is from genome assembly GCF_006715585.1 of Arthrobacter sp. SLBN-53. Lineage (NCBI taxonomy): Bacteria > Bacillati > Actinomycetota > Actinomycetes > Micrococcales > Micrococcaceae > Arthrobacter > Arthrobacter sp. SLBN-53. Next base: position 936,234 of record NZ_VFNN01000001.1, on the reverse strand, counting down.
GCAGTCGGTGCACCCCGCACAGGCCACACACGCCGCGCACTTGTGACACGCCACGCACGCGATGCAGGCCACACAGCCCACCAGCGCCGCGCACAGCAACGAGAAGGCCGTGCCGACGACGGCGAATCCGCCGGCCACCCCGGCACTTCCACCGGTCGCGATGGAACCCGCGACGCCCGCACTGTTGACCGTGGCGATGGACCCGGCGACCCCGGCACTGGCGACGGTGCCGATGGAGCCGACCACCGCGGTGCTGCCGACGGTGCCAATGGAGCCCTCCACCTCGGTGCTGCCGACCGTGCCGACCGACTGTGTGCCGGTGTCGATCTCACTCATCAGTCGGCACCCTTTCCGTTGTCGACCCGGTAGACCGCGCCATGGATGGCGGCGGCGTCGTCACTGGCCAGGAAGGCGATGGTCTTGGCGACGTCGACCGGATCCATCATTCCGCGCGGTGCGGCGATCCGCATGATCAGATCCCAGTCGGCATCCTCGGGTGCCGAGAAGTCGGTGACCTGCGCGGTGAGCATCCCGCCGGGACAGACCGCGTTGACGCGCAGGGTCTCCCTGGTGAACTCCACGGCCATCGCCCGGGTCAAACCGATGAGCCCGTGCTTGGCCGCGCAGTACCCCGCCGAGTACACCTCGCCCTCGACCCCGGCCACCGACGCGACATTGACGATGTTGCCGCCGGAACTCAGCAGGTGCGGCAGGGCCGCACGGCTGAGATAGAACGGCCCGTTGAGATTGACCGCGAGATCGGTTGCCCAGTCGGCATCGGTCACCCCGGCGGTGCGCCGCATCTGGTGAAACCCCGCCACATTGGCCAGCACGTCGATGCGCCCGAACGCCTCGACGCAGTCGGCCACCGCCTGCGCGCAGGCCTCGGCGGAGGCGATGTCATACGAGCCGAACCGGCCGCCGGGCACGCTGCCGAACACCTCGGCCATCCGGTCGGTGTCCCGCGCCACCCCGTAGACCGTGGCCCCGCGTTCGGCGAACAGCGTGGCCGTGGCGGCGCCGAGTCCGGCCGACGCCCCGGTGATCAATGCGACTTTTCCGTCCAATGAGGTCATACCCGGCACCCTCTCACGGGGCAAACGCCGGACGGGTCAGAAGCGCCCTGCAATACTGCGACGTGTGAACATACTTCGCGGATTGTTCAGTGCCGTGTTGCTGGCCGCCGGTGTGGCGATGGTCGGTCCGGCCGCACCGGCCGGGGCGAACCCGCAACAGCAGGTGCTGGAGGGGGTCTACACCTTCAAACAGGAGGGCCTGCCCGACGCGGCATGGTCGATCTACCCGGTCTGCGTGCCCGTCGTCGGCGACCTGCGCGCCGAGATCCGCGACCCGGTCGCCTGCCAGCTGTCCATCAGTTCGACGCCCAACTCCACCGCCAAGGGCGGCATCGCGAAACTGGTGGGTGGGCAGTGGAGTTACAACATCAACTCGGTGGACGGGTTGACCTGTCCGGACGGCAGCACCCAGCCGCTGTTCGAGACGTTCGCGTTCAACACCATCACCATGACCGGCATGCGCACCGTGTCGCACAACCCGGGGTGTGGGCTGAGCGCCACGCTGGACAAGTTCCCGTTCACCCTGACCTATGCGCGGCCGCTGCCCATCCCGATCACCCAGTACCCGCTGATCTGCGAGCCGGGCGGCCTGCGCCGGTGCTTCTAGGGCTGCCGCGATGAGCGCGTCACCCAAGCGGGTGGTGGTGTGGGGTACCGGTTTCGTCGGGTCGATGGTGATCGGCGAGATCGTCACCCATCCGAACTTCGAACTCGTCGGTGTCGGGGTGAGCAATCCCGCCAAGGCCGGGCGCGATGTCGGTGACATCTGCGCGCTGGGCCGCCAACTCGGCATCATCGCCACCGACGATGTCGATGCCCTGATCGCGTTGCGGCCCGATGCGCTGGTGCATTACGGGCCGACCGCCGCACAGGCCGAGGCGAACATCGACGTGATCGGTCGTTTCCTGCGCGCGGGAATCGATGTCGTCTCCACGGCCATGACCCCGTGGGTCTGGCCCACGATGCATCTCAACCCGCCGAATTGGATCGAGCCCATCACCGACGCCTGCGCGGCCGGGGGAGCATCCTGTTTCACCACCGGGATCGATCCCGGTTTCGCCAACGACCTGTTCCCGCTGACCCTGATGGGGCTGTGCTCGGAGGTCAGGACGGTGCGGGCCTCGGAGCTGCTCGACTACACCAACTACACCGGCGATTACGAGTTCGAGATGGGCATCGGGCGCCCGCCGCAGTACCGTCCGCTGCTGGAGAGCCCGGAAATCCTGATCATGGCCTGGGGCGCAACGGTTCCGATGATCGCCCACGCCGCAGGCATCACGCTCGACGAGATCACCACGACCTGGGACAAGTGGGTGACCCCGACCGACCGGCCATCGGCCAAGGGTGTCATCGAGACAGGCAACGTCGCGGCCGTCCGGTTCACCATCAACGGTCGCTACCGGGGCGCGACCCGCATCCAGCTCGAGCATGTCAACCGGATCGGACTCGACGCCGCCCCGCACTGGCCGACCGGTAACGACAACGATGTGTACCGCGTCGATATCGAAGGCACACCGAGCATCTCGCAGGAGACCGCGTTCCGGTTCACCGACGGTTCCGGCCGGGACGCCGCCGCGGCGGGGTGCCTGGCGACGGGCCTGCGTGCGCTCAACGCCGTCCCTGCCGTCAACGATCTCCCGCCGGGCTGGGTGACCGCACTGGATCTTCCCCTCATTCCCGGCGCCGGTACCATTCGCTGATGGCCTCCGGTGCGGATACCGTCCTGCAACGACTGCTGGGCGGCGGGGTGGACGTGTGCTTCGCCAACCCGGGCACCTCAGAGATGCATTTCGTTGCCGCACTGGACAACACACCGCAGATGCGGGCCGTGCTCTGTCTGTTCGAAGGGGTGGCCACCGGCGCAGCGGACGGTTATGCGCGCATCGCCGGGCACCCGGCCGCCACGCTGTTGCACCTCGGACCGGGACTGGCCAACGGGCTGGCCAACCTGCACAACGCGCGCCGCGCCCACACCCCGGTGGTCAACATCGTCGGCGACCACGCCACCCACCATGTCGAATTCGACGCACCGCTGCAGTCCGATATCGAGGCGCTGGCCGGCTGGCCGGACGGGGTGGTGTTCCGCCCGGAATCGGCCGGGCAGTTGGCCCCGGCCGTCGACGCCGCCATTGCCGCCGCGGCCGGACCGCCCGGGCGCGTCGCGACGGTCATTCTGCCCGCGGACTACTCGTGGAGCCCCGCCCAGACCCCCGGCGAACTCGTCACGCCGACCGCCGCGCCGAGCAACGACGCGCGCTCCGGTGCCGATGCCGCCCTGGAGGCGTTGCGCGCGCACGGCCCCGAGACCGTGCTGCTGCTCGGCGGTGCGGCGACCACGGAGGCCGGGCTGGCCGCCGCGGCCCGCATCGCCGCCGCCACCGGCGCGCGCATGTTGGTGGAAACCTTCCCGGCCCGCCTGCGCCGCGGCCAGGGGATACCCGCGGTCGAACGGCTCGGCTATCTGGCCGAGCAGGCCGAGCAGCAACTGGCCGGGGCCACGCACCTCGTGCTGGTCGGGGCGCGGGCGCCGGTGGCGTTCTTCGCCTATCCCGGCAAGCCCAGCGGTCTGGTCCCCATCGGCGTGCAGACCCACGTGATGGCGCCCGACGAACTGGCCGACCTGGCCGCACAACTCGGTGCCGGGCCACTGTCGCTGCCCGATATACCTCGGCCGGAGCTCCCGGAAGGGCCGCTGACGGTGGCGAATTGGGCGCAGGTCATCGGCGCGCTGTTACCGCCGGATGCCATCATCTCCGATGAGGCCAACACCAGCGGGATGCTGTTGCCGGCATCCACCGCCGGTGCACCGGCCCACGATGTGCTGACGCTGACCGGCGGCGCGATAGGGCAGGGACTGCCGGTCGCCGTCGGCGCCGCGGTGGCGGCCCCGGACCGGCCGGTCATCGCGTTGCAGGCCGATGGTAGTGCGCTGTACACGATTTCGGCGCTGTGGACGATGGCACGGGAGAACCTCGACATCACCGTGGTCATCCTCAACAACCATGCCTACGCAATCTTGCAGATGGAGCTGGCGAGGGTGGGGGCGAACGCCGGCGAGGGCAGTGGCGGCGAAAAGGCCCGATCCCTGCTGAACATCGGCAACCCCGATATCGACTTCGTCGCGATCGCAGCGGGTTTCGGGGTTCCGGCCACCCGTGCCACCACCGCCGAGGAGCTGGCGGCCCAGTTCAGCGCGGCCCTGGCCGAGCCGGGACCGCACCTGATCGACGCGGCCGTCCCCGCCTTCATGTGATCTGGCCGGGCTAGCCGCGCGGCTTCTTGTGCAGGACGATCTGGGCCATCGGGATCTGGGTCTCCTGAGGTTCGGCCGCCATCCTGGCCGACACCCCCGACTGCAGCGCTGAGCCGAACGCCGACCGGCGTTCGGCTGCGACGAAACCGGTCAACACCGGGATCACCGCGGCCTGTAGGAAATCACCCCACTGCGCCCCGAAAGCCGCTGCATCCCCGTCCTTCTGGTACTGGCGCCAGAACCGGTCCTCGGCGTCGAACACCTCGAGGTGCTCGATCGTCAGCTGTTCCAGCCGCCCGGAGGGGGCGAACGGGGTGGTGAAATCGGCCGTGCGACGACCGGCGATGGGCAGCGACATCCGGGTCAGTTCGTCGGCGGTGATCACCTCCCGCGCCGCCAGTTCGGCGAGCTCGGCCATCAGTGCCCCGAACAAGGCCCGGTATCCGAACTCGCCGTCCTCGGCGATAGCCATCGTCATCACCACGACGCGCCCACCCGGACAGAGCTCGCGGCCGCGGTAGGCGACGAACTCGTGCCAGTCCCGCGCGGCCAGCCGGTCATGCGCCAGCCGTGCGGCGCTGTCGGTGCTGAACGAGGCCTGGATGTGGTCGGACACCACCGCGGGAATGCTGCTCAGCCACAGGATCGACCAGGCCGACCAGCCGAGATTGACGGTGTTGGACGGCAGGATCTGGCTGTAGAACGACCGTCCGACCGCAGAGGTGAAGGTCGCCGGATCGCGTCGCAGGTAACTGTCGGGGTCCTCACGCAGCACCCGGAACAACGCGCTGAAATCGTTCTCCGGTACATCGGTGTGGGTCACCAGGATCGAATGCTCCGGCCGGGTGCGCCCGCGCAGGGTGGTGATCGCGGCGTTGAGCGGCAGCAGCGAGTTGTGGCCGTTGGCCGCACCGTAGTCGGCGATGACGATGGGCAGCGGCGGCTGAGGAATCGGCACCGCTGCGGCGGCCTCCTCGAAGAGCCGAATCGCCTGCTTGAGCCCGGCGGCCTGCAACCGCGAGCTGGCACTGTAGTCACCGCTGCCGACCGGGATCGGCCGCACCACGACGCTGGACTCGGGCATTCTCGTGAGGTTAGTACCGTCGGCCGTTGCGCGCCGCCGATGTCCGGCTGTCGTGGCGCCGGGCGTGCCACACTTCCTGCCATGCGTCCCGCCACCGCGCCCCGGCTGCTCACCTTTGTCGCCGTACTGGTCATGGTGGCCGCCGGGATCGGTTTCATCACCACACTGATACTCAACGCCTTCGTGCTGGACCGGTACAACGCCTACGGTGAGGTCCCGATCCCCGGCCGGGCCGAGCTGCACCTGCCGGCGGGCGAGGTGAACATCAGCTTCCACACCCAGATCATCGGCAGTGCCGGCGGCGCGGGTCTGCCGATCCCGGACATGCGGCTGGCCATCGACCCGCCGGCCGGTGTGCCCGAACCTGAGGTCGTCGAGAACATCGGCGGCACAACGACTGTCAACAGCGATGCCAGGGTCCGGGTCTGGGTGGCCCAGGTTGCAGAGGCGGGTACCTACACCGTGCGCACCGACGGTGACGTCAGTGCTTACGTCAGGCCACGGTTGGCGTTCGGGCATGACAGCCCGCTGGGACCGGCGCCGTGGTGGTGTGCGGCGGTGTTCGGTCTCGCGCTGGTCGACCTGGTCATCGCCAGGGTCTGGGCCGCCCGGTCGCGCGCGCGATCGCGGCCGATTTCGCCGACGTTCACCATCGGCGAGGTCCCGGCCTCCCATATCCCCACCGGCAATATCCCCACCGGCAATATCCCCACCGGCAATATCCCCACCGAAGACGGGATCCGCCTCGAAAGTCTCAAGACGCTGGCAGCACTGCGCGACTCCGGCGCGCTCACCGAGGCCGAGTTCGAATCCGAGAAGCGCAGGCTGTTAGGCGGCTGACCGCGCCAGCTGTGACCGCTCGAACCGGCCCGCCGGCCGGAACCTGGACAACACCTCGTCGGCGGGCTCGCCGGCGAACTCGGTGATGAGCGCCTTGGCGGCGTCCTCGGAGGTCACCGGCTCGAAGGGCGCCGGGTCGTCGAGCAGGCCGACCAGCTTGCCGGCGAAGCGTGGGCTGGCGCTGGCGGCGGCGAAGAACAGGCTGCCGTAGTCGGCGAAGGCAGGGTCGGACAGGAACAATCGGGTGACACGCTGGGCGGCGCGGCCGCGCTGTCGGTAGAACTCCTCGAATGATGTTGTCAGCCATTCGGTGTCGAACGGCCCGTCGTGCGACGCGGCGCTGCGCACCAGATCGGCGGTTTGGATGAGGCCGCCCTGGGCCCCCTGCCCGGCGATCGGGTCATAGGAGATCGCGGTGTCGCCGAGGGCCAGCACCGGATGCCCGGAGGCCGTGGTGCCCACCGGCTTACGGACGACCTGGGTGACCGCACCGGTCAGCCAGGAGTGCGGATCCTCGTCGATGACCCGCAGTCGGCTCACCTCCGGGAGGTCCCAGTCGATGTAGTCGCGGTGCAGGCCGGTGACGATTCGCAGTGCCGATACCGCGTCGGTCACGGTGGAAAAGCGTCGATCCCAGTCGCACCGGGATGCGCCCAGCCCAGGAAGGCCCAGCTCGGGCCGGCATCCTTGTGCAGGTAAGGACCCCAGAACGATTCACCCTGGCCGGCCACGACGGTGAACGCGTGGTGACTGCCGCCGCCGGAGCCCCGGTGCGCGAAGACGTCGGGGCCGTGTCCGAGACCGGTGACCGAGAACGCCAGCAGCGAGCGCTGGGGCCTGTCGTAGGCGGTGCGGTCCGCATCGACGGGGAACAGCGTCGAGAGCCCGCCGCGGCCGGTGGCGACCAACGTCAGGTCGGTTCGGGCGGCGATGGCGTCGAGTCGTTGCGGGTCCACCGACTCGACCACGAAGTGGCCGCCGCGGCGGCCGAAGAGGGTCAACCGGTCGTCGGCCTTGAGCCGGGTGTCGACCGCGACACCGCGGGCCCCGTCGAACCAACCGTCGAAGGCGATCGCCTCGGCGCCGTCGGCGACGACGCGGACGCTCTGCCCGGTCGACGTGGGCGCGGTCGCCAGATAGGTGTTCAGCCCCAGGCTCTCCTCGGCCTGCTGGGCCTTGCCGAAGATCAGCGCGGTTCCGGTGGCGGGCACATCGTTGCGCAGGGCGTGCTGGTCTCGGTCGCTGTAGAGGGTGACGTCGAATCCGTTGTCCAGCAGTCCGAGTGCGGCCGTCACACCGGTCTGGCCGGCGCCGATGATGGCCGCGGAGCGTCCGTTCGAAGTCGTCATGGCACCACTATCGGTGCCGCGGCCCGGGACCGACAGGGACAGGCTCAGCCTGCGCGAAACAGTGGGCCTACGTGGTGGTGCCAGGGCCTACGTGGTGGTGCCGACGAGCCGCATCAGCGGATCGGCAGGCCCGATGTCCAGGGTGCACTCGCCGGGCCGTGGGTCGGGGACGTAGGACCAGAACATGACCCCGGCTGCGCCCTGATCGCGCATCTCGCCGAAGGCCTCCCGTAGGACCTGCTCACGATCGCCGACCGAACCGCACGATCCGGCCTCCATGCCGACCTCGGTGATCACCAGTGGCTTGTCGAGCGCCCGGGCCTGCTGGACCCGGCGGGCCAGCCCGTCGTACTCGTTGCCGGGCAGCGAGTCGGTCGACTCGTAGAAGTGGTACTCCAGGACGTCGATCCCGGGCGAGGCGCTCACGTATTCGAACGAGTCGCCTGCCGAACCGCATTGGCCGCCGCCGGCGTGCCCGCTGAACACGGTGGTGCCCGGATCGAGTTCGTGGATGCGGGCACCGGTCGCGTCGTAGAACTGGCGTAGCACCTGTGCCGCATCGGGCGGGCAGGACCGTGCCTGCCAGGTGCACCCGTCGTCGGTGCACAGCGACGGTTCCGGCTCGCCAACGGCGGTCCAGCCGGCCACCGCGGGTGAGGCCGCCCACCTCTTCACCGCCGTGTCCATCCACTGCGCGAAGGTCAGCGTCGTGCCGGGGGACCGGTCGGTCTCCCAGCCGTCGGTGTACCAGCCGTATTCCTTGAACGTGTCGTCCTCGCAGCTGCCCTCGTTGCTGGAGAGCACGGCGATCAACATCTGACCGTGCCGCTCGGCGGCACGTACGACGGCGTCCAGCGCCGTGAAGTCGAGCATCCCGGTGTACTTGTTGACGGCCAGGCTTGAGAAGGCGTTGAAACGGGTGAGCGAGTGCGGTGGGAGCCGGCTGAAATAGATGTCGAGGTCGACCTGCGCACCGCAGCCGGCGTTGATGGACCAGTCCGTGCCCAGCTGATAGGCGTTCAGGCCGATCGGCCACCACGGCTTCCCGTCGAGGGTGAGGGTGGTTCCCTCGACACCGAGTGTGGCCGTCGTCGACGTCGTGGCGGCCAACGGTTGGGGTGCGCCCGAACTGGTGGGGATCGCCCCTTGGGGCGACTGGACCGAGCACGCAGCAGTCAGCGCCACGGTGATACACGCCGTGAGGGTACGCAACCACGGGCGAGCCATGAGCTGACTTTAACCCCGCCGAACACCTGCTTCGGGCAACAAGTCAGCTACTGCGGTTTTAGCAACTCGGAACCTGGGAAAATGCGCGTCAATTTGGCGAAATGTCGCATGGGCATGCAATCTCAGCAAACAAAAATTCGTCCGCCCGCAAATCCCGTCCGGCGGGTCGCCGGGACCCTAATGGCCGCGCTTGACCCATTCGTCGTAGTGCACGAGTTCACCCCCGATGGTGGTGGTGTCACCATGGCCGGTGTATACGGTCGTCTCGTCGGGCAGGGTGCCCAGCTTCTTGCTGATGGATTCCAGGATGGTCGGGAAGCTGGAGTAGGAGCGGCCGGTGGCGCCCGGGCCGCCCTGGAAGAGGGTGTCTCCGGAGATGACGGCGTTCAGTGCCGGTGCCGACCAGCACACCGATCCCGGCGAGTGCCCGGGGGTGTGCAGGGCGTGCAGTTCGATCCCGCCGGCGGTCAGCACCAGGCCGTCATCGACGGTGCGGAACGCCGCCTCGGGGTGCACGGCGCGCCACAGCATCTCATCGGCCGGGTGCAGGAACACCGGGGCGTCCAGGGCCGTGGCCAGTTCCGGCGCGACGGTGATGTGGTCGTTGTGGCCGTGGGTGCACACCACCGCGACGACATGGCGTCCGGCGACGGCCTCGATGATCGGGGCGGCGGTGTGGGCGGCATCGAAGACGATCACCTCGTTGTCGTCACCGACGAGCCAGATGTTGTTGTCGACATCCCAGCTGCCGCCGTCGAGTTCGAAGGTGCCGCTGGTGACCACCCGCTGGAGGTTGCCCATCAGAAGACCACCACCGAGCGCAGGACCTCACCGGCATGCATCTTGTGGAAGGCGTCTTCGACCTGATCGAGGCCGATGCGCTCGGAGACGAACTTCTCCAGCGGCAGACGCCCCTGCAGATACAGCGAGATCAGGGTGGGGAAGTCACGCTCGGGCAGGCAGTCGCCATACCAACTCGATTTCAGCGACCCGCCGCGGGAGAAGAAGTCCACCAGCGGCATCTCCAGCGTCATGTCCGGGGTGGGCACACCGACCAGGACCACGGTGCCGGCCAGGTCGCGGGCGTAGAAGGCCTGCTTCCAGGTCTCGGGGCGCCCGACAGCATCGATGACGACATCGGCGCCGAACCCGTCGGTCAAATCCTGAATCGTCTCGATGGGGTCGAGATCCTTGGCGTTGATGGTGTGGGTGGCGCCGAACTCGCGGGCGGTGTGCAGCTTTCGATCGTCGACGTCGACGGCGATGATCCGCCGCGCACCGACCAGGGCCGCCCCGGCGATGGCGGCATCACCCACACCACCGCAGCCGATGACAGCCACGGTGTCATCGCGGTTGACCGCCCCGGTGTTGATCGCCGCACCGATACCGGCCATCACACCGCAGCCCAGCAGCCCGGCCACGGCCGGGTCGGCGGTGGAATCGACCTTGGTGCACTGGCCCTGATGGACCAGGGTCTTGTCGGCGAACGCGCCGATACCCAGTGCGGGGGACAGCTGCGTGCCGTCGGTCAGCGTCATCTTCTGGGTGGCATTGAAGGTGTCGAAGCACAGGTGCGGGCGGCCCCGCTTACACGCCCGGCACTCACCACAGACCGCACGCCAGTTCAGGATCACGAAATCGCCGACCTCGACATGGGTGACGCCCTCACCGATGCTCTCGACGATCCCGGCGGCCTCGTGGCCGAGCAGAAACGGGTACTCGTCGTTGATACCGCCCTCGCGGTAGGTCAGATCGGTATGGCAGACACCGCAGGCCTGGATCGCGACCACGACCTCACCCGGACCGGGATCGGGGATAACGATGTCGACCAACTCGACGGGCTGACCTTTGGACCGGGAAATCACACCACGCACTGTCTGACTCATGCCTATAACCTAATACGCGATACCCGCCCTCGCCGGACAGGTGTCCAGTTTGTGCGTGGGTAGCATCCTGCGCGTGGGTGCCCTCGAACTTCTCGACGATTGGCCGGTCCCGACGGTCGCTGCCGCGGTGGTCGGCCCGGATGGTGTGCTCGCCGGCCGCGGGGACACCGCTCAGCGCTTCCGGTTGGCCTCGGTCACCAAACCCCTCGTCGCCCGCGCCGCCCAGGTTGCCGTCGAAGAGGGTGCGTTCGATCTGGACACCCCGGCCGGTCCGCCCGGTGCGACGGTGCGCCATCTGCTGGCGCACGCCTCGGGGGTGAGCATGCAGGGGCCCGATCAACTGGCCGCACCCGGCAGCCGGCGGGTCTACTCCAACTACGGTTTCGCCCTGCTGGCCGATGCGCTGCAGGACGCGACCGAGATCGAGTTCTCCGACTACCTGCGCGAGGCGGTGTTCGAACCGCTGGGTATGGCCGGTTCGTCGTTGGCGGGCGGGGCCGATGTCGCCGGTCATGGTGGCCAGTCCTGCGTCGACGATCTGGTTTGCTTCGCCGGTGATCTGCTGCGGCCGGTGCTCGTCTCACCGGAGCTGCACGCCGAGGCGACGACGGTGCAGTTTCCCGGTCTCAACGGTGTGCTGCCCGGGTTCGGCTCGCAACGCCCCAACGACTGGGGGCTGGGGTTCGAACTGCGCTCGCACAAGTCGCCGCACTGGACCGGCGCCGCGAACTCGCCATCGACGTTCGGGCATTTCGGCCAGTCAGGGACGTTTTTGTGGGTCGATCCGGTCGCCGAGCTGGCCCTGGTGGTGCTCACCGACCGCGACTTCGGGGACTGGGCGTACGAGCTGTGGCCGGCGATCTCTGATGGAGTCCTGAGAGAATTCGGCGCACACTAGCGCAACACGCGTCTCACAAGGCACAATAGACACGCACGAAACAACTGCACATTTCGGTAACGCCAGGTCGTTGGGGAAGACGTCCCTCGTGGAGCCGAAGGAGCAAAAGTATGCGTGCGTCGAACCAGTTCGCCGAGGCGACAACTGGCGTGGTTTACGTTCACGCCTCGCCCGCGGCGGTATGCCCACACGTGGAGTGGGCTCTTTCGTCGACCCTGTCGGCGCGGGCGAACCTCAAGTGGACGCCCCAACCCGCCATGCCCGGACAGCTGCGTGCCGTCACCAACTGGGTGGGCCCGGTGGGTACCGGTGCTCAGTTGGCGAACGCACTGCGGTCGTGGTCGGTGCTGCGCTTCGAGGTCACCGAGGACCCCAGTGAGGGCGTCGACGGGCACCGCTGGTGCCACACGCCTCAGCTCGGGCTGTGGAGCGGAGCGATGAGCGCCAACGGTGACGTCATGGTCGGCGAGCAGCGGTTGCGCGCCTTGATGGCCTCCGGTGCCGACGCGCTGGCCGCCGATCTGGATTCGGTCCTGGGCACCGCGTGGGACGAGTCGCTGGAGCCCTACCGCGGTGGCGGCGACACCGGAGAGGTCACCTGGCTCAATCGCGGAGTGGGCTGAGTCACACCAAGAGAGTCGGGTTTTCGGTCGATTTGGGTTGCCCGGAAACGCTTTTCGCGGCTTGCAGGAGAGTCACGCCTGGGATCCAGCTTCCTTACAGAAACGCTGGCTACTCTTCGCGCTATGAAGTCGAAGACAGCGTTCGCCGCGGCCGGTGCCGCATTGGTTGTTCTGTCCGCTGCCGGAATGCCCACTGCGGCAGCAGGATCCACCTGGACCATGCCTTCGCTGCAGGGGATGAACCTGGAGAAGGCTCAGGCTCTGTACAACGAGGCGGTCGGTGGCAACGGGCCCACCCTCAAGTACGTCAACAAGCAGGTCGCGTCATGGAAGATCGTGGCGCCGGCGATGTGGGATGTCTGCTCCCAGTCGCCCGACCCGGGAAGCGAAATCGCCCCGCACACGGTCCCGCGGGTGTCGGTCAACGTCCACGGCGATTGCTGATCGGTTGACCCTCGAGGCCCGCGTCAGGGTCTCAACACCGTCAGCGCACCCGGCACCGCCGACACTTCGACGGGCAACGGGCAGACGAACTCTCCGTCGGCGTAGGCATTGATTCCCGGACAGTCGACCGTGATCACCCGGGCCCGCCGGGTCTGTACCTCGTCGAGATCGACATGTGTGCCCCGGAAGACGGTGGGGAACAGGCGGATGAGCCGGGTTCGCGATGCCGACGCCACCATGGTGACATCGAGCAGCCCGTCGGTCGGATCGGCGCCGGGACAGATCCGCATACCTCCGCCGTAGCTGCGGGTGTTGCCGAACGCCGCCAGCGTCAGGTCGGTCTGCACCTCGACACCGTCGAATATCAGTCGGAACGGCAACAGCCGCAGGGCGGAGATCTCGGCGACCATGGCGAGGTTGTAGCGCATCCGGCCGTGCGGCCACCGCATCCGATTGGTCCGGTCGGTCACCAACGAGTCGAAACCGGCGGCCATGACGGTGCCGAACCAGCGCTGGGTCCCGTCGGCACCGACGATGCGTCCCAGATCCACCGTCGCCGCCCGGCCGTCGACGACGATATCGGCCGCGGCCTCGGGATCCTTTGTCGGAATGCCGAACTCGCGGGCGTGGTCGTTACCGGTGCCCGCCGGGATGATACCGAGCGGAATACCGGTGGTGGCGAGAACCTGCAATGCCAGCGAGATGATCCCGTCACCGCCCACCACGACCAGCGCGTCCATCCCGCGTTCAAGGGCGCCCTCGACGAGCTGACGGGCATGAGCGGGATCGCGGCCCGCGACGGCCACCACGTCGACCCCGCGCCGGTGCAACTGTGCGACGGCGCGTTCGGCGGCATGCGGTGCGCTGCCGTGTCCCGACGCCGGGTTGGTCAGGACGGTGACCCGCTTGATCACGGGATCAGCTTGCCCGGGTTCATGATTCCGGCCGGATCGAGCACCGACTTCACCGCCCGCAGCACCTCGACACCGAGGTCACCCACCTCGGCCCGCATCCACGGCCGGTGATCGGCGCCCACGGCGTGATGATGGGTGATGGTGGCCCCGGTGCGCACCATCGCCTCGGAGGCGGCGGTCTTGGCCCGCCGCCACTGTTCGATCGGGTCGCCGTGCTGGGCGGCGACCACCGTGAAGTACAGCGACGCTCCGGTGGGGTACACGTGCGAAATATGGCACATCACCAGGGCCTGGCCCAGCGTTTCGGTGAGCGCCTCGGTGACCGCGGTCTTGAGTGCGGCGATATTCGACCAGTTCGTCGCGGTCTCCAGGGTCTCGCACAATGCGCCGGCCGCGAGTAGGGAATCGCGCAGATACGGCGCGTTGAACCGGCCGTGCTCCCAGGCCCGGGCCGCGCCGTCGCCGAGTGAGGTGCCACCGTGTGCGCGCAGAACGGCCGCGGTTTCGCCGTGGCGGCTCTCGGTGTGCGCCGCGGACCCCTCGAACGCGGTGATGGCCAGGCATCCGCCGGTGATGGTCTGCTCGCCGATGCTTTCGGTGGTCGCCAGATTCACGCCGGTCTCGGCCTCGTCGGACAGGCGGATCACCGTGGGCCCGGTTCCGGTCTGCACCACCGCGCGCAGTGCTGCGGCGCCGGTGCCGAAATCGGGGAACGACCATGCCTCGTAGCGGGTGGTCTCGGGGACCGGATGCACCCGTACCCGCACCCGGGTGATGATGCCGAACACCCCTTCCGAGCCCACGATCAGCTGTCGCAGGTCGGGGCCGGCCGCCGAGGCCGGGGCTCGCCCGAGGTCGAGCACGCCGGCCGGGGTGGCCACGGTCAGCCCGCGCACCATATCGTCGAATCGGCCGTAGCCTGCGGAGTCCTGACCCGAGGACCGGGTGGCGGCGAAGCCGCCGATGGTGGCGAACTGGAAGCTCTGCGGGAAGTGTCCGAGTGAGAAGCCCTGTGCGCCGAGCAGTTCCTCGGCTTGGGGGCCGGTGACGCCGGCGCCGAGTTCGGCCTCCCCGGAGATCGGGTCGAGCTGGTGCAGCGCATCGAGTCGACGCAGGTCCACCGCCACCACGGCGGCGAACTCGCCGCGCAGCGGGTCGAGCCCGCCCACCACACTGGTGCCACCGCCGAACGGGACGACGGCGATACCCCGCTCGCCACAGACCTTGAGCACCTCGATCACGGCGGCCTCATCGGCGGGGAGCAGCACGGCGTCGGGCGCATCTTGTTCGCCGGTGCTCTTGCGGCGCAGCAGATCTGGTGTCGACTTGCCGCCGGCGCGCAACAACCGGCTGTGCTGGTCGGTGCGGACGTATTCGGCGCCGATGACGGCCTGCAGGGTCGCGCGGTCGGTATCGCGCAGCGCCGACGGCCGCAGCCGGACATCCTCGGCCGCAAGTTCTGGATCGGTAGGCCCGTCGATGCCGAGGGCCTGCTTGAGCAGGCCGCGAATACCGTCGGACAGCGGCTTGGCCGCCTGCGGATCGCCCCAGGCGTTCCACTTCATCGGGGGCTGCAGGTCGGTGCGGGCTTGCGTCATAAGTTACAGTATTACACATGGTGTCAATCAGTAACGAAGATTCGGTCGGCGACCGGATTCTCGACGCGGCCGCCGACTGCGTGCTCGCCTTCGGGGTGGATCGGGTGACACTCGCCGAGATCGCCCGGCGCGCCGGTGTCAGCCGCCCGACGGTGTATCGCCGGTTCCCGGACACCCAGTCGATCCTGGCGGCGCTGCTGACCGCGCGAGTGGTGCGGGTACTCGACGGCGCGGGGGACCCCGAGACCGGGCGCCGCGCCCTGGTGGCCCGCATCGTCGGTGTTGCACGCCGGCTGCGCGACGATCAGATCGTGATGTCGGTGCTGCACGACGCTCCCGAACTGGCCATGGTCTACATCGCCGAGCGGCTCGGCACCAGTCAGCAGATCCTCATCGACGCGGTGGCCGGGCAGCTCAAGCTGGCCCAGGAAGACGGCAGTGTCCGCGCCGGCGATCCCCGCCGGCTGGCCGCCATGTGCCTGCTCATCACCCAGTCCACCGTGCAGTCCGCCCAGATGGTCGAACCGATCCTGGGCGCCGACGCGCTCGCCGAGGAACTCACCCACGCACTGAACGGATACCTGACCCCATGAGCCCAGTGCGCGACAGCGCCCTCAACCGGACCCGCCGCAGCGCCGAACTGAGCGCGCTCGGTGACGGTGGCGTCGTCGACCTGGTGGTCATCGGTGGCGGGATCACCGGCACCGGAATCGCCCTCGACGCGGCATCGCGTGGCCTGCGTGTGGTGCTGGCCGAAAAGCACGACCTCGCCTTCGGGACGAGCCGCTGGAGCTCCAAACTGGTGCACGGCGGATTGCGCTACCTGGCCTCGGGCAATATCGGCATCGCCCGCCGCAGTGCCGTCGAACGCGGAATCCTGATGACGCGCACGGCACCTCACCTGGTGAACGCCATGCCGCAGCTGGTGCCCCTGCTGCCGGCGATGGGCCGCCCGGCGCGCGCGCTGGTCCGTACCGGATTCCTCGCCGGTGACGGGCTGCGCAGGCTGGCCGGTACGCCGGCATCGGTACTGCCGCGCTCTCGACGGGTCGGTGCGGGGGAGGCCGTCGATCTGGCTCCGACCGTGCGCCGCGACGGTCTGGACGGGGCATTTCTGGCCTATGACGGTCAGCTCATCGACGATGCCCGGCTGGTCACGGCGGTGGCGCGCACCGCGGCCCAACACGGCGCGATCATCCTGACCCGGGCGAATGCCGCTGGTGTTCAAGGTGATTCGGTGACGTTGGCCGATGCGCTCACCGGGCAGGCCCTGACGATACGGTCGCGTGCCGTCGTCAACGCCACCGGGGTGTGGGCGGGGGAGGTGGACCCGACCATCCGCCTGCGGCCAAGCCGCGGCACGCATCTGGTGTTCGACGCGACCGCGTTCGGTAATCCCACCGCCGCTCTGACCATCCCGATCCCCGGTGCGCTGAACCGGTTCGTCTTCGCGATGCCCGAGCAGCTCGGCAGGGTGTATCTGGGCCTCACCGACGAGGATGCCCCCGGACCGATACCCGATGTGCCAGAACCGACCCCGGCCGAGGTGCGCTTCCTGCTCGATACCGTCAACACCGCGCTGGACACCGCGCTGACCGAAGGCGATGTGCGCGGGGCCTACGCCGGGCTGCGCCCGCTGATCGAGAGTGCTGGTGAGACCGCCGACCTGTCGCGTGATCACGCCGTCACCGAGTCGCCCGCCGGTGTCATCAGTGTGGTCGGTGGCAAGCTGACCGAATACCGGTACATGGCAGAGGATGTGGTGAACCAGGCGATCGCCCGGCGCGGGCTCTCTGCGGGCCCCTGTCGAACTCGTGACCTGCCGCTGGTCGGCGCACCCGCCAACCCCGTCGCCGCCGCAGCCGCATCCACGGCGTTGCCGGCGTCTTTGACGGCCCGCTACGGCGCCGAGGCGTCGAATGTCCTCGCCGTGGCCAGTTGTGATCGGCCCACCGAGCGGGTGGCCGACGGAATCGACGTGCTGCGTGCCGAATTCGATTATGCGGTGACCCACGAGGGAGCCCTGAGCGTCGAGGACATCCTGGACCGGCGAACCCGGATCGGCCTGGTCGCCGCCGACCGGGAGCGCGCCGAGGCGGCGGCGGCCGAGTTCGTCTGACTCAACGGGCCGCGAGAACGGCGTCACGGAATGCCGACCGGGTGTGCCGTTGCCACAGTGCCTGCACACCGACGAGGAGATCGGGTTCGAGGTCGATGACCCGTACCCGGCCATCCATCGCCGGCCCGGCCTGGGTGGTGACGAACGCCGGCGCCCCGGTGGTCAGCGGCGCGGCGACCGTCGTCGAGCCCTGGACGCGGCTGACGACGAAGTCGGGCTCGAAACCCGCTCGCCGGCACGCGCCCATCAGGAAGTCGCTGTAGTACGACGCGCCGGGCGGTGCCCACAGCGCGATCTGCTCGCCGGCCAGTTCGCGGATGTCGATGACCGTGGCGTCGGCCAACCGGTGCTCACGAGGTACGGCCACCCGCACCCGGTCGTAACCGATGGTGGCCGAGGACAATTCGGCGGTGGGCGCGATGCCTCGGCGTAGCCCCAGGTGCACGGTGCCATCGAGGATCTCGCGCAGCAGCTCGCCGGGATACATCTGGCGACAGGTGACCGACATGTGGGTGAAGCGCTCGATCGCGGGTTCGAGCGTGGTGTACACCTCTGCCGAGCTCAGCGCGGGGGTGTGTCCGACCACGAACACCTCGGGGCTGTCACCGGCGGTCCGCGACACCCGGTTGGCCACGGTATCGGCGGCGGCCAGCAGTACCCGTCCTTCGATCAGCAGTTGTGCGCCGGCCGCGGTCGGGGTGATGCGGCGCCCGGACCGGGTGAAAAGCTCGGCACCGAGCTCTTTTTCGAGCAGTTGGACCGATTGGCTCAGCGCCTGTTGGGTGATGTGCAGGGTGGTCGCTGCTGCGGTGAAGCTACCGGCCTCGGCCACGGCGACGAAGTGGCCCAGTCGCCGAAGGTCGAGAGTCATCCGATCAATCTACAAGCATCATTTGTCGTAAGTCAGTTTATATCTGTTTTTCAATTGTCTGAACCGTCGTTAGCGTGCGATACATGAGCGAAATCACGGGAAAGTCAGCAGTCGTCGCCGCCGGTGCCAAGAACCTCGGGGGCCTTATCAGCCGGAGTCTGGCGCAGCACGGTGTCAATGTCGCCGTGCACTACAACAGTTCGGCGACCGAGTCCGATGCCGATGCGACGGTCGCCGAGGCCGAGCGGGCCGGCGTCAAGGCCATCAAGGTGCAGGGCGATCTGACCGTGCCCGCCAACGTCGAGAGGTTGTTCGACACCGCCGTCGATGCGTTCGGGGGAGTCGATATCGCGATCAACACCGTGGGCAAGGTGCTGCGCAAGCCCATCGTGGAGACCACCGAGGCCGAATACGACTCCATGTTCGACATCAATGCCAAGGCGGCCTACTTCTTCCTTCAGCAGGCGGGGCGTCGCCTCGCCGACAACGGCTCGGTCATCACCATCGTCACCGCCCTGCTGGCCGCATTCACCGACGGCTATTCCACCTATGCCGGCGCCAAGAGTCCGGTCGAGCACTTCACCCGCGCGGCCGCCAAGGAGTTCGCGGCGCGCGGGATCAACGTCAACAACATCGGCCCCGGCCCGATGGACACACCGTTCTTCTACGGTCAGGAGACCCCCGAGCGGGTGGAGTTTCACAAATCCCAGGGCATGGGCGGGCGTCTGACGCGCATCGAGGATATTGCCCCGCTGGTGTTGTTCCTTGCCGGCGAAGGACATTGGATCACCGGCCAGACCGTCTTCGCCAACGGCGGCTACACCACCCGCTGAACCACCCGCTGAACCACCCGTTGAAACGGCGAATGGCCGGTTATGACACGGCTTTCCGGGGAGAGCGTGTCATAACCGGCCATTGGGCCCAGCTGAAGGTTACAGCGGAATGTTCTTGTGTCGACCGCGCCGGGCGGGCGCCTCGGCCAGCGCCTGGGTGATCACACTGCGGGTGTGCGCGGGATCGATCTTGGCGTCCACCACACCGATCTCGATGGCACTGTCCACCCCACCGGCGATCCGCTCGTGCTCGGCGGCCAGCTCCTCGTGCAGCGCGTCGCGCTCATGGTCCGCGGCGGCGGCGAGCTTGCGCTTGTGCAGGATGCCGACGGCGGCCTTGGCACCCATGACGGCGACCTCGGCGTCCGGCCAGGCGAACACCTTGGTGGCACCCAACGAGCGGGAGTTCATCGCGATATAGGCACCGCCGTAGATCTTGCGCGTCACCAGCGTGACGCGCGGGACGGTGGCCTCACCGAACGCGTGCAGCAGCTTGGCGCCACGCCGGACCACGCCGCCCCACTCCTGATCGACGCCGGGCAGGTAACCCGGGACGTCCACCACGACCACCAGCGGGATGCCGAAGGCATCGCACAACCGCACGAAACGCGCCGACTTCTCGGCACTCTCGGAGTTCAGGCAGCCGCCGAGGCGCAGCGGGTTGTTGGCGATCACGCCGACCGAGCGGCCGGCGAGCCGGCCGAGGCCGACCACGATCGACGGAGCCCAGCGGGACTGGAACTCCTCGAACGGCGCGTCCGCGTCCAACAGAGCCTCGACGATCGGGTGCACATCGTAGGCGCGGCGGGCCGACTCGGGCATCAGGGCCTTGAGGTCGACATCGCCGGACTCGGCCTTGCTGCGGTCGAAATGGCCCTGCTGGCAGAACAATCCGACCAGGCGACGGCCGCGCTCGTAGGCGTCGAGCTCGTCATCGGCCACGATGTGGCACACGCCGGACTTCTTGTGATGGGCCTCCGGGCCGCCGAGGGACACCATGTCGACGTCCTCGCCGGTCACGCTGCGCACCACGTCGGGGCCGGTCACGAAGACCTTGCTGTCCGGGGCCATGATGATGACGTCGGTCAGCGCGGGTCCGTAGGCGGCACCGCCGGCGGCGAAGCCGACGACCACCGAGATCTGCGGGATGTAGCCCGAGGCGCGGATCATCGCCTCGAAGACCAGGCCGACCGCGTGCAGCGCCTTGACGCCCTCGGCCAGCCGCGCACCACCGGAATGCCAGATGCCCACGATCGGGCTCTGCTCCTCGATGGCGGTGTCGTAGGCGTTGACGATGTGCGCGCATCCCTCGATGCCCATCGCGCCGCCCATCACGGTGCCGTCGGTGCAGAACGCGATGGTCTTAACACCGTTGACCGTGCCGGAGGCGGCGAGCACACCGGACTTGTCACGCTCGTGCAGCAGCGCGACGCTGCCGTCGTCGAAGAACGTGCTCAGCCGCAGCAGCGGATCACGCGGGTCGAGCGACTCGGCGGCCGCTTCGGGAGCCATGATGGTCATCCAGTCCTCCTCTTACGCGTCGGATGGTGACCGGCGCCCTCGGGTCTTACTTTGGTTCAGTACTTTCCGAAGGTGAGCGCCACATTGTGCCCACCGAATCCGAACGAATTGTTGATCGCGTATTGGTAGTTGCCGGTGCGCGGCTCGCCAGCCACCACGTCCAGGTCGATCTCGGGATCCAGATTCTTCAGGTTCAGCGTGGGCGGGATGACCCCGTCACGCAAGGCGAGCACGGTGAGAATCGACTCCACCGCACCGACCGCCCCGACCGAATGGCCCAGCGCGGACTTGGGCGCGTACACCGCGGGCTTGTGGCCCTTCATGGCGTTGTTGATCGCCACGCCCTCGGCGACGTCACCGACGGATGTGCCGGTGGCGTGCGCGTTGACATGGTCGATATCGGAGGGCTGCAGCCCTGCCAGCTCGATGGACCGGCTCATCGCGTGGCCGGCCTGCTCTCCGTTGGGATCGGGAGCCACGATGTGGAACCCGTCGGAGGTGACACTGGCGCCCATGATGCGCGCCAGGATGTTGGCGCCGCGCGCCTTGGCGTGCTCCTCGGTCTCGATGACCATCATCGCGCCGCCCTCACCGAAGACGAACCCGTTGCGGTCGACGTCGAACGGCCGGCAGGCGCCGGGCGGGTCGTCGTTGGTGTTGGACAGCACGATGCGCATCTGGGCGAACCCGGCGATCGGCACCGCCTCGATCTTGGTCTCCACGCCACCACAGATGGCGATGTCGGCCTCACCGAAGACGATGTTGCGCCACGCGTTGGCGATACCTTCCGATCCCGATGCACAGGCCGAGATGACGGTGTTCACACCGGCTTTGGCCTTGCGCTCCAGGCCGACGGCCGCGGCGGCACCGTTGGGCATGTACATCTGGACGACCAGCGGGGAGACGGCACGCAGACCCTTGGCCCGCATACCGTCGTAGGCGAAGATCAGTTCCTCCGCTGAGCCGAGGCCGGTCCCGATCGAGACCATCAACCGTTTGGGGTCGACGTCGGGGGAGCCGGCGTTCTCCCATACCCGGCGGCCGATGACGGTCGCCATCTTCTGCAGGTAGGACAGCCGCCGCTTCTCGACGCGGTTGAGCTCGTCCTCGAAGTCCTCCAGCAGGTGACCACCGATGCGGACCGGCAGGTCGTATTCCTCGACGAACGGGTCGTCGAGCCGACGGATGCCGCTCTCACCGGCGAGCAGTTTCTTCCACGTTGTTTCGGCATCGGTCGCCAACGCGGTCGTCATGGCGATGCCAGTGACGACCACGTTGGGCAAACCGTTCCCCGTTGACAGCTTGTTCAAGCCGTTCCCCACCTCATGTACTGCGATCTTCCAAAGGCCTGTCTTCTGAAGCCTCAGTAACGCTCGTTCTCAGTACCGGCCGAAGGCCAGAGCCACATTGTGGCCACCGAAACCGAACGAGTTGTTGATGGCGTACTGGTAGTCGCCATAACGAGGCTCACCCGCGACAACATCGAGATCGATCTCAGGATCGGGGGTCTCGTAGTTGAGCGTGGGCGGAATGACACCGTCGCGCAGGGCCAGCACCGTCAGGATCGACTCGAGGGCACCGACGGCACCGATCGAGTGGCCCAGCGCCGACTTCGGCGCGTACACCGCGGCGTGCTCTACACCGGCGACCTGGATGGCGTTCGCCTCGGCGACGTCGCCGATCGAGGTGGACGTCGCGTGCGCGTTGACATGCGAGATGTCCTTGGGCGACAACCCCGCGGTCTCCATGGCGCGCTTCATGGCCTGGCCGGCGCGAGCGCCGTCCGCGGCCGGAGCCACCATGTGGAACGCATCCGAGGTGATACCGGCACCCATCAGGCGGGCCAGCGGCTTGGCGCCACGGGCCAGGGCGTGCTCCTCGGTCTCGATGATCATGAGCGCACCCGCCTCGCCGAAGACGAAGCCGTCACGGTCCTTGTCGAACGGACGCGAGGCAGCCTCGGGATCGTCGTTACGGGTCGACATCGCACGCATCATCGAGAACGCCGCGATGGGCAGCGCTTCGATGGCACCCTCGACGCCACCGCAGACCGCGAAGTCCGCGTCACCCATGACGATCTGACGCCACGCGTGGGCGATACCCTCCGAGCCCGACGAACACGCCGAGACGGGGGTGATGACGCCGGCACGGGCCCCGAGTTCGAGGCCGACGACGGCGGCGGCACCGTTGGGCATGATCATCTGAACGGCGAGCGGGGACACCTTGCGGGGCCCGCCCTCGTTCATCGCGTCATAGGTTTCGACGATCTTCTCGCCGCCACCGAGCCCGGTGCCGATCACGACCGAGAAACGGTCGGGATCGACCTCCGGCTTGCCCGCGGTCTCCCAGAGCTGGTTGCCGAGATACTTGGCCATCCGCTGCACGTAGGACATCCGTCGCATTTCCAGACGTGACATCAGCGGATCGAGCGGCTCCGCGAGGTGCCCACCGATCTTGGCTGCCAGGTCCCACTTCTCGACGAAGTCGTCCTCGAGCTTGCGGATGCCGCTCTCGCCGGCCAGCAAGCCCTTCCACGTGCTCTCGATGTCCGGTGCCAGCGACGTGGTCGCCGTGACGGCGGTTACCACGACATTCGGGAACCCGCCGTTAGCAGTGGAAGGTTTGGTCATTCCGAGCCAAACTTCTCGCGCAGGGCGGCAGCGGCCTCGGGGTTCTCGGCCTCGAGCTTCTGGATGTAGCCGACGACGTCACCCACGGTGCGCAGACCGGCGAGGTCCTCGTCGGGGATCTTCACGCCGTACTTGTCCTCGGTCTGGACGGCGATCTCGACCATCGACAGCGAGTCGATGTCCAGGTCGTCGACGAAGCTCTTCTCCGGGGTGACCTCGGAAGGCTCGATGCCGGTGACCTCTTCGATGATCTCGGCGAGACCGGCGATGATTTCTTCTTGACTGGCGGCCACGATGGCTCCTTCTTTGTTTGGCCATCCCGGCTGTCGGGATGGTTCGAGTCTGTCGTTCGTTCCTACTCCGGGTCAGAGCTCGGCGAGCCCGTCCAGGTCTTCGGGGGCCTTGATGGCCTTGGTCGGCGTGCCCTTGAGCTCGCGCTTGGCGATGCCGACGAGTGTTCCGGCGGGCGGGAACTCGACCAGCGCCGACACCGCCATACCGCGCAGCGTCTCGTTGATCAGGTCCCAGCGCACCGGGCGGGTCATCTGGGCGACCAGCTTGGTCATGGCGTCGGCGGCGTCGGCCACCGGCTTGCCGTCGGCATTGGACAGCAGGGTCCTGGTCGGTTCGGCGGTCGCAACACCGGCCGCGGCGGCGGCATAACCCTCGGCGGCCGGGGCCATGTAGTGGGTGTGGAACGCGCCGGCGGTGGCCAGCACCCGCACCCGCGCCTTGGCCGGGGGATCCTCGGCCAGCTTCTCCAGCGCGGCGACGGCGCCGGCGGCGACGATCTGGCCGGCGGCATTGCGGTTCGCGGGGATCAGGTCGAGGGATTCCAGCCGTGCGAGTACCTCGGCCTCGTCACCGCCGAGTACGGCGGCCATCCCGGTGGGCTCCAGCGCGCAGGCCTTGGCCATCTCGGCGCCACGGGTGGCCGCGAGCTTGACCGCGTCATCGGCGGAGATGACGCCCGCGATGGCGTACGCGGCGATCTCACCGACCGAATGCCCGGCGACGACCGTGCCATTTTCGGCGGACTTACCGGCGAGGCCGTCGCGCTTGGTGAGCTCCTCGTAGGCGAGCAGCGTGGCGGCCACGACCAGCGGCTGCGTCACCGCGGTATCGGTGATCTCCTCGGCGGTGGCGGTGGTGCCCAGGCGGACGAGGTCCAGTCCGCTGATGTCCGACCATGTGGTCAGACGGTCGACGGCGCCGGGCAGCTCGACCCACGGGGTCAGCATGCCGGGCGTCTGGGATCCCTGGCCGGGAGCAAGCAAAGCAAGCACGGGATTAAGAAAACACTGTGAGTCGCTCATAGCGCCGTGTAAGAGATTATGAACCTTGTCTTATTCTTTTGTGGAGTTTCTACAAAACAGCACGTGAAGCGACCTGCGCGTGACCTCGGCGCGATATCCACTTACCGCAGAGGTCCCAACCATCGGGTGCCCAGCGGCCCCACGGGCCCCGTTGTACTGCCATTTGTCGTGTTGAAGTGGCCCAGGTCACGTTGTAGTCGTCCGACCGTGGTGGCGACGCGCAGGACGTACGCATCGCGGGGGACGGTGGGATCACGCCCGGTGAAATCGGCGATCCGTTTGAGTCGGTAGCGCACGGTGTTTGGATGAACGAACAATTTGCGGGCGCACGCTTCTATGGCACCACCCGAATCGAGATAGGTGTCCAGCGTTTCGGTCAGCGCCGGGCCGGCATCGGCGAGGGGATGCATCACCTCGGATTCCAGCGCCGCGAGCGCATTCTCGTCGCCCAGCAGCGCTCGCTCGGGGAGCAGTTCGCGGGCCGATACCGGCCGCGGGGCGCCGCTCCACCCCGCGACGGCATGCATGCCGGCGATCGCCTCCGCGGCACTGCGGTGCAGGCCGGACAGGCTTGCCGCGGTCGGACCCACGACGACGGGTCCGTCGTCGAAGACGGTGAGCAGGTCGGCCAGGAAGCGGTCGGTCAGCGACAGCGATCCGGCCACGATGGCCACCAGCCAGGTGCCGTGTACATCGGAGAGGGTGGCCCGGTTGTGCCGGTTGCCCGCGGCATGCACGTCACCGATGGCCAGGTCGATGCGATCCGGACGCGGCGTGCCGACGATGACGGTGGCCGGAGCGGTCGCGTCCCAGTTCAGGGCGGCCGCCTGCGACTGCAGCCCGCTGCCCGCGTCGCCGCGCACGATGGCGTCGACGATATTGGCCTCCATCCGGGTGTCCCAGGCCCCGCGCGCCTCGGCCGCGTCGGCGTAGCTCGCGGCGGCGGCGAACGCCAGATCGCGGCTGTAGCGCAGGATGCCGACGGTCAGGGCCTTGGTCTGCTCCTCGTTGCGGCCGAGCATCGGCAGCAGTTCCTCGAGGAACTCCGTGGTCACCCGCACCATGTCCACGGTCTGGCGCAGCGCGACGTGGCGGGTCAGTTCCTGCGGCACCAGGGCGAAGGCCTCAGCGGTGTAGCCGAGGTCGCTGCCCGGGTCGTGCAGCCACTCGGCGAAGTTGACGACGGCGGTCTGGACCACCAGCTGCACGCTCGCGCGCTGCGAGGCCTCCAGATCGGCGAAGAACGGCAGCCGCTCCTGCATGGCCTGCACCGTCTCGGTGGCGAGCCGACCCGAGTACTGCTTCAGTCGACGGCGCAGCGACTCCGGAACGTCCTCCAGGATGGTGAGCGGAGAGCGCGGCTCGGGGAAAGAATTGTCGGGCACCTCTAAAATTTTACCGTCGCGTTTGTGGAGCCCCGCCCTTTTCGCTCCGGGCGGGGCTCCACACGCCACAACTAGGCGCTACAACTGGGCGCTAGAACTAGGCGCTACCGGTGTCCGCGTAGGAGACCTCGGCGGCCTGGACATCGTCGATGCGGTACTCCTTGGCCGCGGCGATCGCCACCGACGGATCGATCTCACCGTCGCGGGCGAGTGCCTCCAGCACGGCGACCACCACCGACTCGGCGTCGGTGTTGAAGTAGCGCCGCGCCGCCGGCCGGGTGTCGGAGAAACCGAACCCGTCGGTGCCCAGTGTCAGGTAGGTGCCGGGCACCCACGGCCGGATCTGCTCGGGCACCGCGCGCATCCAGTCCGATACCGCCACCACCGGTCCGGTGGCATCGGCGAGCACCTTGGTGACATAGGCCGTCGGTGCCTCGCGGTCGGGATGGCGCAGGCGCTGCTTCTCGGTCTGCACACCGTCGCGGTTGAGCTCGCCCCAGCTGGTCACCGACCACACGTCGGCGGCCACATCCCACTTGTCGGCCAGCATGTCCGCGGCCCTGATCGCCTCGGGCATCGACACGCCCGAGGCCAGGATCTGCGCGGTGCTGGTGCGCTTCTCCGGCGCCCGCCGGAAGCGGTACATCCCGCGCAGCACCCCCTCGGGATCGAAGTTCTCCGGCTCGGCGGGCTGCACGTAGGGCTCGTTGTAGATGGTGATGTAGAAGAAGACGTTGTCCGGGTTCTCCCCGTACATCCGCTTCAGGCCGCTTTCCACGATGTAGGCGATCTCGTAGGCGAACGCCGGGTCGTAGGTGACCGCCGCCGGATTGGTCGACGCCAGCAGCAGCGAATGCCCGTCGGCGTGCTGCAACCCCTCACCGGTCAGCGTGGTGCGTCCCGCGGTGGCGCCGAGGACGAACCCGCGCGCCATCTGGTCGGCGGCGGCCCACAGGCCGTCGCCGGTGCGCTGGAACCCGAACATCGAATAGAAGATGTAGATCGGGATCATCGGTTCGTTCTGGGTGGAGTACGAGGTACCCACGGCGGTGAAGCTGGACGTCGAGCCCGCCTCGTTGATGCCCTCGTGCAGGATCTGGCCGACTTCGCTCTCCTTGTAGGCCAGCATCAGCTCGGAGTCCACGGCCGTGTAGAGCTGGCCGTTGCGGTTGTAGATCTTCAGGCTGGGGAACCAGGAGTCCATCCCGAAGGTGCGTGCCTCGTCCGGGATGATCGGCACGATGCGGGGCCCGATGTTCTTGTCCCGCAACAGTTCCTTGAAGGTGCGCACGGTCGCCATGGTGGTGGCCACCGGCTGCTTGCCGGAGCCCTTCTTCAGCGCCTTATAGGTGTCGGTGCCCGGCAGCGTCAGCGGCTTGGCCTTGGTGCGCCGTTCGGGCAGGAACCCACCGAGGGTGCGGCGGCGGTCCAGCAGGTACCGGATCTCCGGGGCGTTGGGGCCGGGGTGGTAGTACGGCGGCAGGTAGGGGTCCTTCTCCAGCTGCGCGTCGGTGATGGGCACCCTGGTGACATCGCGGAAGGTCTTGAGGTCTTCCAGCGCAAGCTTTTTCATCTGGTGGGTGGCGTTGCGGCCCTCGAAGTGCTGGCCCAGCGTGTAGCCCTTGATGGTCTTGGCCAGGATGATGGTGGGCTGGCCCTTGTGCTCCATGGCCGCCCGGTAGGCCGCGTACACCTTGCGGTAATCGTGGCCGCCGCGCTTGAGGTTCCAGATCTCCTGGTCGCTCATCGGTTCGACGAGGGCCTTGGTGCGCGGGTCGCGGCCGAAGAAGTGATCACGCACGTAGGCGCCGTCATTGGCCTTGTAGGTCTGATAATCACCATCGGGTGTGGTGTTCATCAGGTTCACCAGCGCGCCGTCGCGGTCGGCATGCAGCAGGGCATCCCATTCGCGGCCCCACACCACCTTGATGACGTTCCAGCCGGCGCCCCGGAAGAAGGACTCCAGCTCCTGGATGATCTTGCCGTTACCGCGGACCGGGCCGTCCAGGCGCTGCAGGTTGCAGTTCACCACGAAGGTCAGGTTGTCCAGGCCCTCGTTGGCGGCGACCTGGATCAGGCCGCGGGACTCGGGCTCGTCCATCTCGCCGTCGCCGAGGAACGCCCACACATGCTGATCCGAGGTGTCTTTGATGCCGCGGTCGTGCAGGTAATGGTTGAACCGGGCCTGGTAGATGGCGTTCATCGGACCCAGGCCCATCGAGACCGTCGGGAATTCCCAGAAGTCGGGCATCAACCGCGGATGCGGATAGGACGGCAGCCCGCCGCCGGAATGCGAGTGCTCCTGCCGGAAACCGTCCAGTTGGTCGGTGGTGAGGCGGCCCTCGAGGAAGGCGCGGGCGTAGATGCCGGGGGAGGCGTGCCCCTGGATGAAGATCTGGTCACCACCGCCGGGGTGGGCCTTGCCGCGGAAGAAGTGGTTGAAGCCGACCTCGTAGAGCGAGGCCGACGAGGCATAGGTCGAAATGTGGCCGCCCACACCGACTCCCGGGCGCTGCGCGCGGTGCACCATGATGGCCGCGTTCCACCGGATCCAGGCCCGGTAGCGTCGTTCGACGTCCTCGTCGCCGGGGAACCAGGGTTCCAGTTCGGTCGGGATGGTGTTCACGTAATCGGTGGAGGTCAACGCGGGGATGGCGACACGCTGCTCGCTCGCGCGTTCCAGCAGACGCAACATCAGGTAGCGCGCACGGGCCGGGCCGGACCGCTCGACCAACTGGTCGAACGACTCCAGCCACTCGGCGGTTTCGTCGGAATCGATATCGGGCAGATAGGAGGCGACGCCCTCACGGATCACGCGGACCCGATCGGTTTCGCCTGCAGTGCCAGAGTTTTGGGCCAGGTCTTGGCGCGCGAACTCGGTGGTCAACTACGGCTCCTCGGTAGAAGGTGCTTTCACAGGGTGGATCTGTTGCTTGTGGCATCTCATATCCTCCCCCTATCGTGCCCGACATCACCGTGCGGGGTGGCCTCGTGCAATGATCCGGCGATCCGTCGGGCGAGGCGGTAGGTTCGATGGCGATGCTGATGAGTTGGCGGGGTGGCCTCGCGACAATCTGCGCGCTGGGAGCCGCGGTCGGCATGGTGGGCTGCAGCAGCACCGTCGGGGGCACCGCCACCGTCGATACCGCGGATGCGCCGGTCTACCAGGCCTCGGTATCGGCGTCGGCCGCCGAGTCATCCTCGGTGTCCAGTTCCAAGGAAGCCTCCCGGCAGTCGTCGATCACCCGCGAGGCGGTGCACACCTCGTGCGAGGCGCTCAGTTCCAGCAGTGCCGATGCCATCACGTCGGTCAATGCCTACGTTGATGCCCGTAATGCGAATGCCGATGTCGCGGCGTCGGCCCGGCCGGCGATCGCCGCGCTGAACACCAGCGCCGACCTGGTGGCGGGCAGCATCTCCGATCCGCTGCGCCCGGACCTGCGCGACGCGCTGCTGGGCTGGGCCGATGCCGCGCGCGCGGTGTCCGCGGCGATCTCCGAGGATATCGGGCCCAGTCCGTTCAACGACGCGATCAACCGGCTGAACGACTCCCGAACGCTGGCCCTGGACCTCTGCGATGCCGCATATTGACGGGCATTTAGACGGGTCTTGTAACGGGTATCGGAACGAAGTTGATCAAAAGTTGACCCGAAGTTGCGCCCAGGAGGGCGGTTGACGGGACACGACGTGCGACGATAGGCGTCACGCGCTTGTGCGGAAGAACAAACATCAGGAGGAGGACAAAGGTGGTCGCGGCGGGGAAGGAATCTGACCCCAATTACGCCCGCAGTCTGGGCATCGAGAAGGGCCAGGTTGTCCAGGAGTTGGGGTGGGACGAGGACACCGACGACGACATCCGGGCCGATATCGAGGACGCCAGCGGGGGTGAACTGCTCGACGAGGACGCCGACGAGGTGGTCGACGTGGTGCTGCTGTGGTGGCGCGACGACGACGGGGACCTCGTCGACCGGCTGATGGACGCCATCGCGCCGCTGGCCGATGACGGAGTCATCTGGGTGGTGACGCCCAAGACCGGTAAGCCCGGTCATGTGCAGCCCGCCGAGATCGCGGAGTCCGCGCCCACCGCGGGTCTGATGCAGACCTCTTCGGCGAACCTGGGTGGCTGGATCGCCAGCCGGCTGGTGCAGCCCAAGTCCAAGGCCGCCGGCAGGCGGTAATCGTGCTCCAGGTCGGGACTCCCGCACCGGACTTCACGCTCAAGGACCACAACGGCCGTCCCGTCACGTTGTCCGCGTTGCGTCCCCGTGCCGTCCTGCTGGTCTTCTTCCCGCTGGCCTTCACCCCGATCTGCCAGGGTGAACTCGGTGAGATCCAGCAGCGGTTGCTCGATTACCAGAACGACGACCGCGCTGTGCTCACCGTCTCGGTGGGGCCGCCCCCGACGCATAAGACCTGGGCGAACGAGAACGGGTTCACCTTCCCGGTGCTGGCCGATTTCTGGCCGCACGGTGCCGTCGCGCAGGCCTACGGGGTGTTCAACCCCGACACCGGCTATCCCAACCGGGGCACCTTCGCCATCGACTCGGCCGGTGTGATCCGGTTCGCCGAGTGCAAGGAGCCCGGCGTCGCACGCGATCAGGCCGATTGGCGGCGGGCGCTGGCCGCGCTGGGTTAGGACTGCTGGTTAGGACTTCGGCAAGACGGGATTTCTCCGCATGCGGGCACGGCGTGTAAGTTGCCTGCGACGGGGCGCGTAGCTCAGTGGTAGAGCTCTGGTTTTACACACCAGCGGTCGGCGGTTCGATACCGTCCGCGCCCACCATCACGGCTGAGCGGAGGTGCCGGCGTGACGGACACCGCCTCGGCCGTCGTGTCCCGAGTGGCCCAGCAGATGAGTGCCCGCCGCGACGGCTTCATCGACGCCCTGGTGCTGGTGACCCGCGTCGAGATCCAGCCGCTGGACAACGACTCGCGCATGATCGACCTGCTCAACGCCAGCATCACCGAGAACGTGATCGCGGCCATCCACTACCTGGAACACGGGGCGAACGATCCGACCGCCGCCGAGATCGAGGCCTCGGCAGCGGCATTGGCCTATGCGCGTGCCCTGGCCCAGCGCGATGTCGCCCTCTCGGCGCTCATCCGTGCCTACCGAATCGGGCACGGCCGTTTCGTCGACGAGGCGATGGCACTGCTGGCGACCCAGACGCCCGCCGATCTGTCGCTGCCGGCGGCCCGGGAGCTGGTGCATCGCGCGGCCGCCTGGATCGACCGGATCTGCGACCAGGTGGGGATCGCCTACGAGACCGAGCGTGATCGCTGGGTCAGCAGCCGTAGCGGCTTGCGCCAGCACTGGGTCAACGAATTGCTCTCCGGCGCCGCGGTCGATATCGGCAAGGTCGAAGAGGCCCTCGACTACCGGCTCGAACGTC
Source organism: Arthrobacter sp. SLBN-53 (assembly GCF_006715585.1). Classification (NCBI taxonomy): domain Bacteria; kingdom Bacillati; phylum Actinomycetota; class Actinomycetes; order Micrococcales; family Micrococcaceae; genus Arthrobacter; species Arthrobacter sp. SLBN-53. Next base: position 904,974 of record NZ_VFNN01000001.1, on the reverse strand, counting down.
ACCACCTGGCCGCTGTCATGTGGCCCGATGACACCGTGCCCACCCGCGACGTGGCCGACCTGTTCGACCGGACGCGCGCGGTGCTCGGTGCGGCGACCGGGGCCGACGGTCCGTCGCTGATGGTGCCCACCGACGAGCGCGAGGCGCGCCTGTGGTGGCCGGTCACCGCCGATTCGGTGGACATGACCGCGTTGGCCGGAGCGCTCGCCGACGCCCCGGTGCGGGTGGCGACCGGGGACCTGGGATTCGGGGTCGACGGTTTCCGTCGCTCGCTGCGGGAAGCCGAGCAGAGCAAGGTCGTGGCCCTGGCCGCCGGGCCTGCGGTGAGCCGGGTGGTGTGCCACGCGCACGTCGCCCCGGTCGCGCTGATGGCGGCCCACCCCGGCGACCTGCGTACCTTCGTGCAGCGCACCCTCGGCGACCTCGCGGTCGATGACGATCGCCGGAATGCCCTTCGAGAAACGTTGTGCGAGTTCCTGATCCGCAATCGCAGCTACGCCGCCGCCGCGGAAGCGCTGTTCCTGCACCGCAACACCATCCAGTACCGCGTCGGCAACGCCATGCAGGCCTGCGGGGCCTCCTTCGACGACCCCGAGGTCCTGATGCACGTCCAGATCGCCCTGCTGGCGTGCCGCTGGATGGGCAAGACGCTGCTGATCCCCTCGACGCGCCACTGACGGCGCCTTCGTGCGCTGAGCACAAAACGCCACGTGGAGTTCATGGGGCACGCATATGGCGCCGGTCACACTATCGCTCCTAGTGTGAATCGATCCTTTCTCTCACATGGTATTTCAGGAGTGTTGATGCGACTCGTCGAACTGTTCGACCGCAGATCTGCCAAGGCCGCCGACCATCCGGCCTTGGCTGATGAGCACAACGGCGTGTTGTCCAATGCCGACACCGCCGCACGTATCGACGCGCTGCGGGACCGGTTCACCGCCGCGGGAGTCCGGCCCGGTGATGTCGTGGCCGTCAAACTGCCCAATCGGGTCGAGTTCGTTCTCGCGATGTTCGCCGCGTGGCGGCTGGGCGCGGCGGTCACGCCGGTCAACCCGTCACTGACCGCCACCGAGGTCGAACACCAGCTCGGGGACTCGGGCGCCCGGGTTCTGCTCACCGACGACGACACCGCGTGGTCGGTACCGGTGCTCGACATCGACACACCGACCGAGCCCGGCGGCGATGGCCCCGGCGCTCCCGTTGCTGTCGCGGGCTCGGATCTGGCGCTGCTGGTCTACACCAGCGGCACCACCGGCCGCCCCAAGGGTGTCGAACTGACCCACGACAACGTCCACGCCATGGCCGAATCCATCGGCACCGCCATGGGCAGCGGCGCGGACACCCACTCGCTGCTGATCCTGCCGCTGTTCCACGTCAACGGCATCGTGGTCAGCGTGCTCTCCCCGCTGCTGTTCGGCGGCCGCGCCACCGTCGCCGGCCGTTTCGATCCCCGCACGTTCTTCGACCTGGTCGAAAAGTACCGCCCCACCTACTTTTCCGCGGTCCCCACCATCTACGCGATGCTCGCCGGCCTGCCGGCCGATGTGCTCCCCGACGTCGGCTCGCTGCAGTTCGCCATCTGCGGAGCCGCCCCGATGCCTGCTCCGCTCATCACCGCTTTCGAGACCCGCTACGGGATCCCGATCGTCGAGGGGTATGGGCTGTCCGAGGGCACCTGTGCCTCGACCACCAACCCGCGCAACGGTCTTCGCAAACCGGGCACGGTCGGTCGTGCATTGCCGGGCCAGCAGATCACCGTCGTCGGTCCCGACGGTGCGCCGGTGCCGGCGGGCGTCCCCGGCGAGGTGCGGATCAAGGGACCGACCGTCATGCGCGGCTATCTCAACCGGCCGCAGGAAACCGCGGAGACCATCGTCGAGGGCTGGCTGCGCACCGGCGATATCGGTGTCCTCGACGACGACGGCTACCTGACGCTGGTGGACCGGGCCAAGGACATGATCATCCGCGGCGGGGAGAACATCTACCCCAAGGAGATCGAATCCGTGCTCTACCAACACGATGCGATCGCCGAGGCCGCGGTGGTGGGACGTCCGGACCCGGTCTACGGGCAGGTTCCCGTCGCGTTCGTCACCGTGAAACCCGGTGCGCGACTGAGCTCCCGGGATCTGGGGGAGCACCTGACAGGTTCGCTGGCCAAGTACAAGCGTCCCGAACTGATATTCGTGGAGTCGATTCCCAAGAACCCGGTCGGCAAGATCGACAAACCGGCGCTGCGTCGCGAATTCGCCACGCCGGTGAGCAACGCGAAGTAGGAAGACGATGACGTTCACCAAGCCCACGCTGCCCGCGGACATCGACCCGGCCACCTGGCCCCAGCTGCCACGCTGGCAGCGGCTGCAGATCATGACCCGGCATTGGACCGACAACGGTTTCGGCACGCCCCACGGCGTGTATGTGCTCTATGTCGTCAAGATCGCCGCTTATCTCGGGGGCGCGGCGGCGGTCATCTCCCTGACACCCGGCCTGGGCGGTCTCGGTGAGTTGACCAGCTGGTGGACCCAACCCATCGTCTACCAGAAGCTGGTGGTTTTCACCCTGCTGTTCGAGGTGCTCGGGCTGGGCTGCGGCTCGGGCCCGCTGACACTGCGCTTCGTGCCCCCGCTCGGCGGATTCCTGTACTGGTTGCGCCCCGGCACCATCCGGCTGCCACCCTGGCCGGACAGGGTGCCGCTGACCCGTGGCGACACCCGCACCGTGGCCGATGTCGTGTTGTACGCCGTGGTGCTCGGCTCCCTGGTGTGGACGCTGCTGGCGCCTGGCGTGGGCGGACCGGTCACCGCTCGTGGCGATGTCGGTTTGCTCGACCCCATGCTCGTCGTTCCGACGCTGGCGGCCCTGGCGCTGCTGGGACTGCGGGACAAGACCGTGTTCCTGGCCGCCCGCGCCGAGCATTACGCACTGACACTGATCGTGTTCTTCTTCCCGATCACCGATCAGATCGCGGCGTTCAAGCTGATTCTGCTGGCGCTGTGGTGGGGCGCGGCGACCTCCAAGCTCAACCACCATTTCCCGTATGTGATGGCGGTGATGATGAGCAACAACCCCGTGCTCATCCCGGCCAAGTGGGCCAAGCGGCGCATGTGGCGCGACGCGACGCACGACCTGCGCCCGTCGGCGTTGCCGCGGCTGCTGGCCCATGTCGGTGGCACCCTCTCGGAGTTCGTGGTGCCCTTCTACCTGGTGTTCTTTGCCCCCTCGCATGGTCCGCTGCTGTGGGCCGCGGTGCTCTACATGGTGGCCTTCCACCTGACCATCGCCTCCACCATCCCGATGGGTGTGCCGCTGGAGTGGAACGCCTTCTTCATCGTGTCGCTGTTCTACCTGTACGGCGGCTACGGCGACTACCGCGTCAGCGATATGGATTCCCCGCTGCTGCTGGCCATCCTGGCCGCCTCCCTGGTGGCGGTGCCGGTGGTGGGAAACCTGTTGCCGGACAAGGTGTCCTTCCTGCCGGCGATGCGGTACTACGCGGGCAACTGGGCGGCCAGTGCATGGTGTCTGCGCCCCGGCGTGGAGGACCGGATCGAGGCCAACGTCACCAAGTGCTCCGCACTGGCCAACCGGCAGTTGGCCACGCTGTACGGCCCTCAGATCGCCGAGGTGATGCTCGACAAGATGATGGCCTGGCGTTCCATGCACACCCACGGCCGTGCGCTCAACGGTCTGGTCGCCCGCGCGGTCGACGACGAGTCCGGGTATGTGGTGCGCGATGGTGAGTACATGGCCGGGCCGCTGATCGGCTGGAACTTCGGTGAGGGACACCTGCACAACGAACAGCTGATCGAGGCCCTGCAGCGGCGCTGCGATTTCGCCGAGGGCGACGTGCGCGTGGTGTTGCTGGAGGGGCAGCCCATCCACCGCAGTTGGCAGGCCTACCGCATCGTCGACGCGAAAACCGGTGTCATCGAACGCGGTTACGTCGAGGTGGCCGATATGATCGCCCGCCAACCCTGGCCGGAGCCCGGGGACGTTTTCCCGGTGCGCCTGCACGGCACCGAACCCACCGTAGGGGCGGCGCGTTGAGCACCGCGGTGGTCGTCGGGTCTGGACCCAACGGCCTCGCCGCGGCCATCACCCTTGCCGAGCAGGGTGTCGGGGTCACCGTCGTGGAGGCCGCCGACACGCTGGGCGGTGGTACCCGCACCAGTGAGCTGACCCTGCCCGGACTGCTGCACGACGACTGCTCGGCCATCCACACCATGACCGCGGCCTCACCGTTCATCCAGCGCCAGCCTCTCGCCGAGCACGGGCTGGTCTGGCGATATCCCGAGATCGACATGGCGCACCCGTTCGACGACGGCGGCGCGGCCGTGCTGCACACCTCCATCGGTGACACCGCAGCACAATTCGCCGGTCGCGACCAACGGGCCTGGCGAGCCGTCTTCGGTCCGCTGGCCCGCAACTTCGACGCGTTGCGCGAGGATGTGTTCCGGCCCATCCTGCACGTGCCACGACACCCGTTGGCGCTCGGCTCATTCGGAGCGGGCGCGCTGCTCCCGGCCACGGCGCTGGCACGGTTGTGGCGCACCGAGCAGGCCCGGGCGCTGTTCATGGGAGTGGCCGCGCACGTCTACTATCCGCTGACGCGGCCCGCGAGTTCCTCGGTGGGACTGATGATCACCGCCGCGGGGCATCGGTACGGCTGGCCGGTCGCCGAGGGGGGATCGGGGGCTATCGCCAAGGCGCTGGTCGCACGGCTGAGGCAGTTGGGTGGCACGACCGAGACCGGGATCCGCGTGCGTGCGCTGTCCGAGCTGCCCCGGGCCGATATCGTGATGTTCGATCTGGCGCCGGGCGCGGTGGCCGATATCACCGGCGACCGGTTGCCGACGCGGGTCGCCCGCGCCTACCGCCGTTATCGGCACGGGGCCGCGGCCTACAAGATCGATATCGCCCTCGAGGGTGACATCCCCTGGACCAACCCCGATTGCGCGCGCGCAGGCACCGTGCACGTCGCGGGCAGCACCGCCGAGATCGTGGCCGCAGAGCGCGAAGTCGGTGCCGGTCGGATGCCGACGCGTCCGTTCGTGCTGGTATGCCAGCAGTACCTGGCCGATCCGAGCCGAAGCGAGGGTGGCCGCAACCCGATTTGGGCCTACGCGCATGTCCCGCATGGATATCGCGGTGATGCGACCGAGGCAATCCTGGACCAGATCGAACGCTTCGCGCCGGGGGTGCGCGCACGCATCCTGGCGATCCACAGACGCGGGCCCGTCGCCCTGGCGGAGCACAACCCCAACTATGTCGGCGGCGATATCGCGACAGGCCGCAACGACCCGTGGCAGATTCTGATCCGCCCGCGGCCGGCCGTCGACCCCTACGCCACCGGGATACCCGGTATGTACCTCTGCTCGGCGGCGTCCCCACCGGGGGTCGGAGCGCACGGTATGTGCGGGTTCAACGCCGCCCGGTCCGCCCTACACGATCTGCGCATCGGATGAGCCGGCCGCAGCACCGGCCGAGCCGGCACACACATGCCGCCCCGCGCCCGTTCTCGGACTGGATCGGCACCGCGGTACTGGACCAGGATGTGACGCTCGGACCCCGGCTGGAGGCCGTTGCCGGCCTGGACCGGCAACGCTGGTGCGTCGTGGCGATCACGGTGCAGGTGGCGTGCACGCCCGGTGTGGCCGACAGTGTGTGGGTGGATGCCGTAGACCTCGGTGCCATCGACAACGCCGACGGTGGCTTTTTCGAGATCCTGAAGCTGGCCGCGGCCCACGGGTCGGTGCCGGTGACACGCTTTCATCTCGACGGTGCCACCGCCGACGACATCCTGACCCTGATGACCGGTTGTCGCTTTCAGGTGCAACTGGCCGGGCTGGACGCCGCGCTCAACGTTGTCAGCCACGAGAACGTCAGGCACGAGAACGTCGAGCACGAGAGCGTCCGGCCTCACGCCACGAGTCGCACCGCCACCTCGTTGCGCCGCAGGAACGGCACCGTCCACGGCGGGTCGTAGAACCACGCGATGGGCTCACCATCGGGGGTGACCTCACTGCCGTCGAGCTCGGCCAGCAGCTCGGCGGACTTCGCGGCGACGGCCGCCGGGCTGCGATCACCGGTGAAACTCAACACGGCATAGCGTTCGCCGGGGATCTCGACGACGGTGACCGATCCGTCCTCGGGTTCGGGCAAAGTATCCAGCGACCATTTGGACGGCATATAGAAGCGGATCACGGACCCGCCCTCGGCGGCGGATTGGGCGACCGGGGCGGTCATGGCGATCTTGTCGGATCGGTCGTTGTCGCCGAAGATGTAGCCGGCCAGCCGCCGGAATCCGGTGCTGCGGGCGTCCTGCCCAGCGCCGGACACGGCGGTCTGAGCAGCGATGCGCGGCCCGTACCGCCGGATCTCGGCGCGGCCGACACGACCTTCGACCAGGTAGAAAGGCTCCTCGGTGCCTGATCTGATACCGACGATGCCGCCGACACCCTCGGCGAGCTGGATGATCCTGTTGAGCATGTCGGGTGGGGTACCCACTCAGCGGTTGTCGTATCCCAGCGGGCAGTTGACATGGACGTACACGGATTTCACCGAGGCGCCGAGGCTCTTGCGCTCACGTATCGAACTGACCGAGCAATTGGCCAGCGATCCGCTGCGGCCCGCGCCGTTGACCTGGACGCTGTAACCCTGGGCGCGCAGGTCGTCGACGGTCTGCGCGACGCTCGATCCGGTCGGGCCGGCGGCGGCTGCGCTGGCCGCCAGCGGTATAGCCGGGGTCAGTGCGACGGCGATGGTGGCGGCGGTGAAGGCGAACGTTTTCATGACTTCTCCTGTAGCGGTGGGGAACTGGCTTACGACTCTCACCGTATGGCCGTTGCCACCGCCGGACCATGGACGCATAGAATGCTCAAATACGTTGACGTCGAACCGATTACAGAATCTATGCGTCGGATATGAAAGTCGTGACAGCGCTTCGGCATGAGCGTTAACCTGTGTGCAGAAGTCCGTTCGCGCCGCGGGAACCGGCCCGTGTGCACGGCCACACCGGCGATGTGAGACGCTGCCGACGTGAGTGCGCACCGAGGTCCCGCCCGTGCCGCTGGTCTGGCCGTCGGATACCTGGCCGACCTGATCTTCACCGATCCGCAACGCGGCCACCCGGTCGCCTTGTTCGGCACGGCCGCCGCGGCACTGGAGCGACGCAGCTATGCGGACAACCGCGCCGCGGGCGCCGTGCACACCGCCACCTTGCTCGCGGCGCTGGGCGCCCTCGGTGCCGTCGTCGAGCGGGCCGCCGCTCGTCGCGGCCCGATATGGACGGCGACGGCCACCGCCGCTGCGACCTACGTCGTGCTCGGTGGCACCTCGTTGGCGCGCACCGGTGGGCGGCTCGCGGATCTACTCGACGCCGACGATATCGACGGTGCCCGCGGCCTGTTGCCGTCGCTGTGTGGCCGTGACCCGGCCGCGCTGGACGCCGACGGGCTGGCCCGCGCCGCACTGGAATCGGTGGCGGAGAACACCTCCGACGCCCAGGTTGCCCCCATCCTGTGGGGTGCGGTGGCGGGGGTGCCCGGCCTGCTGGTCTACCGCGGCGCCAACACCCTCGATGCGATGATCGGGCACAAGTCACCGCGATATCTGCGCTTCGGTTGGGCGGCAGCCCGATTCGACGATGCGGTGAACTATCTGGGTGCGCGGGCGACCGGACTGATCACCGTCGCGGTGTCCGGAGCACCCACACGCGCGTGGCGGGCGTGGCGGCGCGACGCCGGCAAGCATCCCAGCCCCAACGCCGGTGTCGCGGAGGCATCTTTCGCCGGCGGGCTCGGGGTGACTCTCGGTGGGCCGACCCAGTACGCGCACCGCCTCGAGATGCGCCCGGCGCTCGGCGACGGGCCGGCGCCGGGCGCGGCGGACCTGCGCCGGGCGGGCAGGTTGTCCAAGAGAGTGCAGGCCGGCGCGACGGCGCTGGCTGTCAGCGTCGCTTACCGTAGCGGTCGGCGAGTTTCTGCTCGGTGGTCAGCTGGGGCGCCTCGGTAGGATTCCCGGCGTCCTTGCCGGTGCCCGCGGACCCGGACGTCGTGGTCGCCGACGCGGCCTCCCTGGCGACGGCGGCCGCCTTCTCCTGGCGCCGGATGCGCACCTCGGACATCACGAAGTAGCCCACCCCGATCGGGGCGATGATGCCGAACGCGATCCACTGGATCCCGTAGGACAGGAACGGGCCGGAATCCAGGATCGGCAGCGGGATCGCCCCGAGACCTCCTGGCTGGTTCTCCACCAGCTGTAGATACGAGCCTGCCAGCGGCACCCCGGTCAGTTCGGAGATCTGCCCCGGGTTGATGGTGTAGACCTGCCGGGCACCCTCGGCGAAAAGCGGATCCTTGCCCGGCACCACACCTTCGGGGTCGCGCAGCCGCGCGGTGATGTCGACCCGACCGGTCGGCGCATCGGCGATCGGCGGCACCGCCGTGCCCTGCTCCGGCTTCACATAACCGCGGTTCACCAGCACCGTGGGACCACCGTCGACGACGAACGGGACCAGCACCTCGTAGGCCGGTGCGCCGTCCACCGAACGCAACCTGGCCAGCACCTGCGCCTCGGGCAGATAGTGACCGGTCGCCGTCACCCGCTGCCACTGGTGCTCGTGGGCCGATGAATCCTGCTGCGGCAGAAACGAGGTCACCGGCACCGGGTCGGTGTTCAGCGAGGCGGCGATCTGCGCGTTCTCCCGCGAGGTGGTGGTGTTCTTGCCGAGCTGCCAGGGCGCCAGCACCGTGAAACACAACCAGGCGAAGGCCGCGACCACGACGTAGAGCGCCAGCCACTGCGGCCGGAACAGGAAGGCCCACCGCCTCATCGCGCCGCCAGCCGCTCGTCGACCCACTGGTGCAACCCGGGCAGTGCGGACTCGATGACGGTGAAGACGGCCTCGAAATCCTCCGGGCCGCCGTAATAGGGATCCTCGACATCGAGCGGATGCGCGCCCGACCGCGGATCGAAGGCCCGCATCATGCGCAGCCGCTCCGGCGGGACGCCCATATCGGCGAGGAATCGTGCATGGTTGCGACCCATCGCCACCACCATATCCGCGGCCAGGTGATCGTCGGCCAGCTGCGCGGCACGGTGAGTGGTCGGGTAACCGTGCGCGCGCAACACCGCGTCGGTGCGGCGATCGGCGCCGTCGCCGGCATGCCAGCCGCCGGTCCCTGCACTGGTGACGCGCACCAGGTCGGCCAGCCCGCGTCCCTCGATCTGGTGGGCGAACATCTTCTCGGCCATCGGGGAGCGGCAGATGTTGCCCGAACAGACGAACGTCACATGCAGCGGCTCAGTCTCAGACACCCAACACCTCCCGCAGCTCGGCCATCGTCGCCACCCGGCGCAGTGGGGCCGGCGCGTCCGGGCCGTCGAAGTCGCCGTCGCCGTATCCCCAGTCGACCACCACGGTGTCGATACCGTGCACGGCGGCGCCCTCCACGTCATGGGACCTGTCGCCGACCATCAACACCCGCTCGGGCAGTGGGGTCAGCCGTTCGAGGGCATAGGCGACGACCTCGTGCTTGGCGGCCCGGCTGCCGTCCGGGCTCGCCCCGGCGATGACCTCGAAGCTCTCGTCCAGGCCGAAATGCGTCAGGATCCGGTGGGCGGTCGGCTGCGCCTTCGAGGTGGCCACCGCCAGCCGGACCCCGGCCCGCTGCAGGTCGGCGAGCAGCTCGGGGATGCCGTCGAACACCCGGTTCATCGACCAGCCGCGGGTCGTGTAGTCGGCCCGGTAGGCGGCCATCGCCTCGTCGGCGCGCGCCCCGAGCCCCATCGCGTTCAGCGTGTGATGCATCGGCGGGCCGACGATGCGGCCCGCCAGGTCACCGTCGGGAACGGTCGCCCCGACCGTGGTCAGCGCGTGCCGGAAACTGGCGACGATGCCCTCGGCGGAGTCGGTCAGGGTGCCGTCGAGATCGAACAGCACCAGCTGCGGACTGCTGGTCACGGTTTCTGGCACGGTCTCGGTCACGCATCCCATTGTCGCCGATGTACCTGTGCACCTGGGCGGCGCACTAGGGTCGTGCTGTGGCAGACGAGGTCCGGCAGGCGGCGCGGTACCACGGCGATGAGGCCGTGGCCCCCGGGATGCTGGACTTCGCGGTCAACGTGCGGGCCGGCGGGCCGCCGCCGTGGCTGGTCGAGCGGCTGGCCTCGCGGCTGACCGACCTGGGCCGCTATCCGAGGGCAACCGATGTGCACCGCGCCGTCGACGCCGTCGCCGCCCGGCATGGCAGACCGCGTGAGGAGGTGCTGCTGCTGGCCGGCGGGGCGGAGGGGTTCGCACTGCTGCCGAACCTGCAACCCCGGTTGGCGGCGCTGATCGCGCCCTCGTTCACCGAGCCGGAGGCCGTGCTGGCCGCGGCCGGGGTGCCGTTCACCCACGTCGTGCTGGACCCGCCCTTCGCGTTGGGCACCGTGCCCGATGATGCCGATCTGGTGGTGGTGGGTAATCCGACCAACCCGACATCGGTGCTGCACCCGGCCGACGCCATTCTCGGTTTGCGCCGCCCGGGTCGCATCATCGTCGTCGACGAGGCTTTCGCCGATGCCGTGCCCGGTGAGCCCGAGTCGCTGGCGGGCCGGTCGCTGCCCGACGTGCTGGTGCTGCGCAGCCTGACCAAGACGTGGTCGCTGGCCGGCCTGCGGGTGGGCTACGCACTCGGCGCCCCGGATGTGCTCGCCCGGCTGTCCGCGCGCCGAGCGCACTGGCCGCTGGGCACGCTGCAGTTGGAGGCGGTGACGGCCTGCTGTGCACCGGCCGCGGTCGCCGAAGCCGATGCGGGCGCGGTGCGGCTCGCGCAGCTGCGCAGCGAGATGGTGCACGGGCTGTGCGCGGCCGGTATCGACGTTCTCGACGGCCGGGCGCCCTTCGTGCTGCTGCGCGTCGCGGATGCCGAGCTGGTGCGAAAGCACCTCGATGAGAAGGGGATTGCGGTGCGCCGCTGCGATACGTTCGTCGGCCTCGAGAGCGGCTACCTGCGCGTGGCCGTGCGCCCGGAGTGGCCGCAGCTGGTGCGGAAACTGCAGGAGGTACTCCGATGAGTGTGCCGCTGTCCGAGGTGATCGGCGTTCTGGACGCCGCCTATCCGCCCGAACTGGCTCACGATTGGGATTCGGTCGGGCTGGTGTGTGGTGATCCCGACGAGCCGGTGACCTCGGTGACTATCGCCGTCGACGCCACCGATGCGGTGGCCGCCGAGGTCCCCGGGGGCGGACTCCTGCTGGCGCACCACCCGCTGCTGTTGCGCGGGGTGGACACCGTCGCTGCGTCCACAGCCAAGGGCGCGTTGCTCCATCGGCTGATCCGGACCGGGCGGTCGCTGTTCACCGCGCACACCAATGCCGATTCGGCCACCCCCGGGGTGTCCGATGCGCTGGCCGACACGCTGGGTCTGGTGGTCGAGGAGGTGCTCTCGCCGGCGCCGTCGGGTCCCGACCTGGACAAGTGGGTGGTGTTCGTCCCCACCGATCACGCCGCGGCGCTGCGCGATTCGCTGTTCGCCGCCGGTGCCGGTCAGATCGGTGACTACTCCTGCTGCAGCTGGAGTGTCTCCGGAACGGGCCAGTTCCTGCCCCACGAGGGTGCGATGCCAACCATCGGCGCGGTGGGCACCGTCGAGCAGGTGACCGAGGATCGCATCGAGGTGATCGCACCCGCGCGGCTGCGGGCCCGCGTGCTCGCCGCGCTGCGGGCCGGGCATCCCTACGAGGAGCCCGCCTTCGACGTGTTCGCCCTGGCACCGTTGCCCGCCGATGTGGGGATCGGACGGATCTGCTCGCTGCCGGAGCCGGAAACGTTGTCGGCCTTCGTCGCCCGGGTATCCGGCACGCTGCCGTCGACCACCTGGGGTGTGCGCGCCGCCGGGGACGCCGACGCCGTGGTGTCCCGGGTGGCCGTCTGCGGAGGCGCCGGGGACTCGCTGCTGAGCACCGTGGCCCGCGCCGGCGTGCAGGCCTACGTGACCGCCGATCTGCGTCATCACCCCGCCGATGAGCATGGCCGCGTCTCCGATGTGGCATTGGTCGACGTCGCCCACTGGGCCAGTGAATACCCGTGGTGCCACCAGGCCGCGGCCCTGCTGAGCGGGCACTTCGGAACAGATCTACCGGTGCGGGTGAGTTCCGTGCGCACCGATCCATGGAATATCGATGGAGGACGTCAATCATGAAAGCCGCAGTCACCCAGCAGCGTTCGCTGCTGGACCTGGTGGAGCTCGACGCCGAGATGCGTCGCGTGGAGCATCGGGCGAAGAATCTCGCCGAGCAACAGGAGTTCGACCGGATTCACGCCGAGCACCAGACCGCCAATGACCAACTGGCCGTGGTGGCCATCGCATTGGAGGATCTCGAAGGCCAGATCGGCAAGCTGGAGAGCGAGATCGACTCGGTGCGTCAGCGTGAGGACCGCGACCGTGAGCTGTTGGCGGGCGGCACGGTGAACGCCAAGCAACTCAGCGAGCTGCAGCACGAGCTGGAGACCCTGGAGCGCAGGCAATCCTCGTTGGAGGAGTCGCTGCTGGAGGTCATGGAGCGTCGGGAGGAGGTGCAGCGCAAGCAATCCGAGGAGTTGGCCCGCATCGACACCCTGCAGAATGCGCTGTCGGCCGCGCAGCTGGCCAGGGATGCGGCATTGGTCGATCTCGACAACATCCGCCAGGTCTCGGGGACGCGCCGCGCCGAACTGGTGTCGCAGTTGGATCCCGACCTGGTGGCGCTGTATGAGAAGGTGCGCGCGGGCGGCGGCGCCGGCGCCGGCTTGTTACAGGGCAGGCGGTGCGGGGCATGCCGTATCGAGATCGATCGCGGTGAGATCGCCCGGATCACCGCGGCCGCGGACGACGATGTCCTGCGCTGCCCGGAATGCGGGGCGATCCTGTTGCGGTTCCGTCCGTGAGGGTTGTCGTCGAGGCCGACGGTGGGTCCCGCGGTAACCCTGGTCCGGCCGGCTACGGCGCGGTCGTCTTCAGCGCGGACCGCTCGGCGGTGCTGGCCGAGCGGCGGCAGTCGATCGGCCGTGCCACCAACAATGTCGCCGAGTACCGCGGATTGATCGCCGGTCTGGAAGCGGCCGCGGAACTCGACGCCACCGAGGTGGCGGTGTACATGGACTCCAAGCTCGTCGTCGAGCAGATGTCGGGTCGCTGGCGTGTCAAACACCCGGATCTGCTGGAACTGCACCGCGAAGCAACCCAGGCCGCACGACGCTTCGCCGATGTGCAGTACGCGTGGATCCCGCGGGCGCAGAACTCGCACGCCGACCGATTGGCCAACGAGGCGATGGACGGTGCGGATTCGGCGCCGGTGCCGAACTCCTCGCCGGGCTGGAGCGGTGCGCGCGGTGAGCCGACGCAGATGCTGCTCTTACGCCACGGGCAGACCGAATTGTCGGTCGAGCGACGGTATTCGGGGCGGGGCAATCCAGCGCTGACCGAGCTGGGCCGAACCCAGGCCGACGCCGCGGCGCGGTATCTGGGCACCCTGGGCCCGGTGTCGGCGGTGCTGTCCTCGCCGCTGCAACGCGCGCAGGACACCGCTGCGGCGGCGGCGAAGGTGCTGGATCTGGATGTGACGGTCGACGACGGACTGATCGAAACCGACTTCGGCTCCTGGGAGGGACTGACGTTCAGCGAAGCCGCACAACAGGATCCGGATCTGCACCGCCGATGGTTGCGCGACACCAGCGTGAACCCGCCCGGCGGTGAGAGCTTCGATTCTGTCGCCGAGCGGGTGCGCGACGCCCGCAACCGCATCATCGCCGAGTATGCCGGTTCCACCGTGCTGGTGGTGTCGCATGTGACGCCCATCAAGACCCTGCTGCGCCTGGCGCTCGATGGTGGCTCGGGAATCCTGTACCGGTTGCATCTGGATCTCGCGTCGTTGAGCATCGCCGAGTTCTATCCGGACGGTCTGGCTTCGGTGCGGCTGGTGAACCAGACGTCGTATCTCTAGACGCTCAATCCGAGTGCAGGTGCAGGCGTTCACCGTGGACGTCGAAGATCATGATCGCCTCCACCGGACCGTCCACGGTGCCGAACCAGTGTGGCGTCCAGGTTGAGAACTGTACGGCCTCACCGGGTTTGATGATGAAGTCGCGTTCGCCCAGCACCAGCCGCAGGCGGCCGGAGAGGATGTACATCCATTCCTGGCCCTCGTGGGTCGGCAACTCGGTGGGTGGTGTGCTGCGCCGGCTGCTGATCCGCACCTTGAAGGTGTGCCTGCCGCCGACGGCGCCCTCGCGGGTCAGTGGCCAATACGTGACGCCGTGGCGGGTGTGTGAGCTGCCGCGGACGCGCGGGTCTTCCGATTCTGGTTCGCGCAGCAGTTCGTCGGTGCTGACGGCCAGCGCAGTGGCCAGCCGCGGCAGGTGGTCCAGCGCGAGGCGGCGCTTGCCGGATTCCAGCCGGCTCAAGGTCGAGACGTCGATATTCGCGCGACCGGCGACGTCCTGCAGGGTCAACCCCTGTCGGGTACGCAGGTCCTTCAGCCGACGCCGGACCGTCTCATCGACGCTGTTTGCCTCCATGGCAAACCAGCTTGGCATTCTGCGATGATGTCGGCAAGCTCGATGCCATGGACAACGTCTGGGATTGTGTGGTGGTCGGCGGGGGAGCGGCGGGGCTGAGTGGGGCACTGGTGCTCGGTCGGGCTCGCCGCGCCACCCTGGTGGTCGACGAGGGTGAGCAGAGCAACCTGGCCGCCCACGGTATCGGCGGTCTGCTCGGCCATGACGGGCGCCCGCCCGCCGAGCTCTACGCCGACGGCCGTCGTGAGCTGGAGAAGTATTCGAGCGTGCAGTTCCGGTCGTCACGTGTCGTCGGCGCCGCCGCTCACGACGGGCACTTCGTCGTCGAGTTGGCCGACGGTGGCCGGGAACGTGCCCGTCGCATTCTGTTGGCGACCGGTATGGAGTATCGGCCGCCCACGATCCCCGGACTGGAGGCACTGTGGGGTGGCTCGGCCTTCCACTGCCCGTTCTGTCACGGATGGGAGATGCGGGATCAGCCGCTGGCCGTGCTCGCCGACGGTGATCGGGCGGTGCACATGGCGCTGATGCTGCGCGGCTGGAGTGAAGACATCGTCCTGCTGACCAATGGCGGGACGGCGCCCGCCGTCGACGGCATCGTGGTGGACGACCGGGTGGTGACCGAATTCCGTTCGGATAACGGTGAACTGACCGAAATCGTGTTTGCCGACGGTGCACCGCTCGCCCGCCGGGGTGTGTTGGTGGCGGCGACGCTGCACCAGCGCTCGTCGCTGGCGGCGCAGCTGGGGGTGGCGTTTGCGCCGCCCACGCCGGTGTCCGCCGATGCCATCGTGGTGGACCAGTTCCAACGCACCACCGTGCCCGGTGTCTTCGCCGCGGGCGATGTCAGTGTGCAGATGCCCCAGGTGGCCGCGGCCGTGGCGAGCGGGTCCATGGCGGCAACGGCCGTCGTGCAGAGCCTGCTCGCCGATGACGTCGGGCTGCCCGTGCCGCCGTGGCCGGTTCCGGATGCCCAGCAGCATTGGGATCAGCATTACGGTCAGCGGGAACGGATCTGGAGCGGCCGGGTGAACGTCCGGATGTCCGAGATCGCCGCCGAACTGGCGCCGGGACGGGCGTTGGATCTGGGGTGTGGCGAGGGCGCCGATGCCATGTGGCTGGCCTCGCGCGGCTGGTCGGTGGTGGCCACCGACGTCTCGGAGGTCGCGCTGGAGCGGGCGCAGCAGGATGTGGGGGAGCTGTTGAGCCACATCGACTTTCAGCATCACGATCTGGAGGTCAGCTTCCCCGATGGGCAGTTCGATCTGGTGTCGGCCCAGTTCCTGCATTCGAAGCTGCCGATGGACCGGGTGCGGGTGTTGCGGCGGGCGGCCGAGGCGGTGGCGCCGGGTGGGGTGCTGCTGATCGTCGACCACGGCGATGCGCCGCCATGGTCGAACCATCAGCACGTCGAGTTCCCGTCGGCAGAGGAGGTGGTGGCCGGCCTGGAACTTGGCGAGGGCTGGGAGCGGGTGCGCGTCGAGGCGGTGGGTCGCGACGCCGTGGGGCCGGACGGGCAACCGGGGCATTTGACCGACAATGTGATGGTGCTGCGCCGACGCTGATGCGCGCACTTTCGGTGAGGCAACGACTCGTCGCACCGACCGCAGATCCCATGCTGATCATCACCCTTTCGGCACCTTGAGCAGGCGTTACGGGGTTATCCACAGGGGTCGCGATCGGCCTTGTCTCGTCGGTGGACGCGGGTAGACTCGCTCATATGTTCGAACGTGCGGGGTTGTCGGGGTTGAGCGATGAGGCGCTCATTGCCGAGGTCACCGATGCCACCCGTGCTGAGGCGGCTGCGGCGGCCCGGCGGCTGGCCGCGATCGCCGAGGTCACTGCACGACACTGCGAGGACGAAGACGAATCGTCGGCGTTGAAGTTGATCGACGGATGGGCACTGGCCAAAGCCGAGATCAGTGCGGCCTGCACCCTCGGTGCGCGCGCCGCCAGCGCCCAGATGCGTATTGCGATGGCCCTGCGTGACCGGCTACCCCGCACCGCCGAGGTGTTCACGCAAGGCTCGGTCTCGGCCAAGGTCATCGCCGCGATCTGCTGGCGCACCCAGCTGGTCTGTGATGAGGAGGCGCTGGCGTTGATCGACGCCGGGATCGCCGGCACCGCCCACCAATACGGCGCATTGTCGGAGAACGCGTTGATTCGGGCTGTCGACTTCTGGGTGCATAAGTTCGATCCGATCGCGGTCATCCGGTCGAGGGCCGCGGCCAAAGACCGCTACATCGACTTCGGCGACAACGACGACCCAGACGGGGTGGTCTCGTTCTGGGGACGAATGCGCACCACCGACGCTGCGCTCAGTGACACCCGGCTCAACGACCTCGCCAACGGTGTCTGCGATGGCGATCCGCGCACCGTGGCCGAACGCCGCGCCGACGCTCTGGCCGCGGTCCTGGCCGGCGCCGACCGACTCACCTGCCTGTGCGGGAACCAAGAATGCACCGGATCGGGAAAAGACCCTCGGGCAGGGGCGGTCACCATCTACGTGCTCACCGGACAGGAACCCGACACCGGGCAGGGGGCGAAGCCGGATACCGGGCCCACGCCTGATGACAGCGGCACGCAGGGACCAGCAGCGCCCGCGGAACCCGCGCCCACCCAGTTCGGGGCCGAACCACAGCCACCCTCGACGCCCTCGACACCTACCGCACCGGCCGCCAGCACTCGGCCCGGCGTGGGTGCCGGGATCACCCTTGACGGGGCGATCATCCCCGCCCACCTGCTCGCGGACCTCATCGCCGGCGGCGCGACAGTCCGACCCCTGAGCAGCACAACCAACCTGGGCTCCGAACCCCGCTACCGCCCGTCGGCGAAACTGGCCGCCTACGTCCGCATGACATCGATGACGTGCTGCTTCCCGGGGTGCGGGAAACCCGCCCAACGCTGCGACCTGGACCATGTCACCCCCTGGCCCGCGGGGGCCACCCACCCGGGCAACCTGCGCCCGCTCTGCCGCGAACATCACCTGCTCAAAACCGTGAAAGTTGGGTGGACCCCGAAAGCGCACCCCGACGGCACCACCGAATGGACCTCACCCACCGGGCACCGGTACACAACGATGCCACTGGGGCCGATTCTGTTCCCACACAGCAGCGTTGACGTCGAGATCCCACGAGCGCGGCACATCACCCTGATCGATCACCCCGACCGCGAACCCGACATCCCGCGACGCCAACGCACCCGACAACACGACCGCGACTACCGCATCAACGCCGAACGCGCCCGCAACGCCGCCGCTATCGCCCTCGACAGTGACCCGCCGTTCTGACACGGGAAGCTCTGTCGTCAGCTCACCACCGCCGCCCGACAATGGTGGGCAGGCGGCGATGTGGTGCTACCGTTGCGCGCGCGGACGAGTTGGCCGGGCGGCCGCGGGCCACGGGGCGACCCGGGGTTCGAGGAAAGTCCGGACTTCACAGAGCAGGGTGATTGCTAACGGCAATCCGGGGCAACCCGCGGGAAAGTGCCACAGAAAACAGACCGCCGCCCGCAAGGGCGGTAAGGGTGAAACGGTGCGGTAAGAGCGCACCAGCATCCCGGGTGACCGGGATGGCTAGGCAAACCCCACCCGAAGCAAGGCCAAGAAGGCCGCAACCTGGTTGCGGTCGCGCGAGCGTTCGAGGGCTGCTCGCCCGAGCTTGCGGGTAGGCCGCTTGAGGCACCCGGCGACGGTGTGTCCAGATGGATGGTCGCCTATCGGTCCTCCGTCAGGAGGCCGGTACAGAATCCGGCTTACAGGCCAGCTCGTCCGCCCCCGCCTCTTGAACAGGGCTTTTAGGTAGCGGAGCCCGTTTCCGTCCGCAGTCCGTCCGCAGTAGATCCCAGAACCGAGTCGATCGCGTCCCGTGTGCGGTCGTCGGAGTCCGGCCAAAGGTGACTATAGGTATCGAGCGTCTCGACTGCGCTTGCGTGACCGAGGCGCACCTGCACCGTCTTGACGCTCTCGCCATGCCGGATCAACAGGCTTGCGTAGTAATGGCGCAGGGCATGGAAGCCGGTGCCGGTCGGCAGGCCGGCCGTCTTGACCGCCGCCCGCCACTTATGGCCGAACGCCTGCCGGGTGATGGACTTCCCAGCGAGCGTGAAGACCAACCCGTCAGGGTCGGTCGGGAACGCGGCCAGGTGCGCGGCGAGCTCGGCGACAACGACTTGGGGTAAGGGAATGATCCGGTTACTCGCTTGAGTCTTCGGCGGCCCGAACGTCGGCTCCTGCCCCTGCAGCGTGACCAGCTGACGGTCCACCGTCGCACTGCGCTCAAGGAACCGCACTCGATCGACCGTAAGGCCGAAGCACTCGCCCTGCCGCATACCGGTGCCGGCCGCGAGAGTGACGAGCGCCCGCAATTCTGCGGGTAGCGCGTTCCGGACGGCCGACACCTGTTCGGTAGTCAATGGCACGATCTGTTGGCGCTGCACCTTCGGTAGCTTGGTCCCGTCGCACGGATTTGCGACGATGCGGCGGTCCCGGATAGCGGCTTTCATGATCGTCGACACGATGCCGTGGATGACTCCGACCGTGGCAGGTGCCAACTCCAAGCTCTTGATCCACGCCTGGATATCGCTCGGCAGGATCGACGACAACGGCTTATCGCCGAGGGTTGGGTAGGCATGGCGGCGAAGCATCGTCTCGACGTGTGCGCGCGAGCTCGGCCGCTGCACCTGGATCTCCCGCCACCGCTCGGCGTAATCGCGGAACATCACCTGGCCAGCCTTCGGGTCGACGTACTGCCCGGTGACGACCGCCGCCGTCACCTCGTCGAGCCAACGCTGCGCATCCGTCTTGCGGGCAAACCCACGGGCATGCTCTTTTCCATCGGGGTCGACATATCTTGCGCGCCAGCGTTTTCCCTTACCATCGGCTGCTGCGGGGGTGCCGTCAACTCGACGCCAGCGATCCTCAACACCAGACCGGCGATTACGTCTCGGGGTCATGGATCTCAACCTTTAGTCGCGCAATTCTCGCTAGGGCCTCTCCGTACGTCTGAGCATCAACGTCCTTATTGATCGATTCGATTTCATCGTCCGTAGGTAGCGCCCGCGCAATTTGGTCATTGAGATCGTCACCCCAATTCACCTTTAGCCACGATGCCGCCCTGTCCAGGTCGGACTGTGCTGGTCGGTCGTATTCGCCAATGTCGCGCATGTGCGCAACGGTGAACGCCAGCTGCGTGAGTGCGGGCGCCAACCGCTTGGCGAACTCGTGGAGTTCTTTCGAAAGTGAGTTCATCTCAGTCGAGTGTGCGATCAGTTGAGCCGAATTGGATGCGCGTCCATCCTCCTGTTCGAGCAAGGCCATCGGAAGTTCGAGTGCAATGCAAATCCTGCGGGCCTCCATGAATTTCAGTGAGCGGGTGCCCTTTTCAATCTTTGCAACCGTCTGCTGCGCCACACCGATCCGTTCGGCCAACTCTGCCTGTGACAACGAACGTGCGGCCCGCATGCGCGCCACATTCGCGCCGATCTTCAAATCCTCGTCTGCGCGTTCTTCCACGCGCCAACGGTACAACCAAACGTTGTCTTGCATCAACACCGGTATGTGGTATACCTGATAGTTGTAAGCATCCAACAACGAAAGGTTGTCGTACACATGAGCGAAGAGGATGAGATCATCCGGGTGCCGGAGGTCGCGCGCCTGACGGGCGCGCCCGCAGGCACCGTCCGTTACTGGGACAGCACGGGAGTCGGTCCGCCTAGCTTCAAGCTTCAGGGCAGGCGCGTTTGGCGGAGGGGCGCGGTTCTCCGCTGGATCGCTGAACAGGAGTCGGCGTCCCAGCGTGGTGGGGGCGACGCGGCGTGAGCCATCCCCACGTCATGCAGGACGACCGAGACGCTCTTGAAGACCGTGGCCTGATCGACGACGACCACACCGAAATGCTGACGGCTCCCGTGAACCCGGTTGTTGACGCAACCGGCGGGAGCCGTCGGAACCATCCCAGCCGTTGACTGAAAGGACAATCCGATGACCACGATAACCCCAACCGCAGACATCCCACTACCGCCTGGGGCAGATTCCAACCCCGACTGCCTCGATGACTGGCAGCCCACCGAGGACGGCCGACGAAACTACCGGCTGATCTGGTCGCCGTCATACGAACCCTGCCTCGACATCCGCGTCGTCGTGGTCCAGTTCGACGACGGCAGCATCGCAGATGGTGACGACAATCCCGATGACGCCCCTCTCGTCTATGTCGGTGGAAGTGACTTTCTCCCCGAAGACGCGCGGGCCATTGCACAGTCGATCATCCGAGCTGCCGACCTCGCGGATGAGTGGGCGGGGGTGAAGCGATGACCGTCACTCAGGACGTGGACGGCCGCCGCAAAACCTGCACCAGTTGGTGCGTCGCGGACCACGCCGCTGATCCCGCCTGCTGGGGCGAGGACATCCACAAGGTGCATCTCACGACGGAGTATTGGGATTCCGCCGAGGACAACAGCATCACCCCGTACGCGCACCGGAGCACGCCCGCGCACCGCGAACTTGTGAAGCTGCACTTCTATCGACCCAGCGACCGCGAACACATGTACCTCGACGCCGACATGCACCTGACCGCCGATGAGGCCCGGCAGCTCGCCGCTCACCTTGTGGCCGTCGCCGACCAGATCGAGGAGGCCGGCAAGTAGATGACAGATGCAAGGTTCCCGGATCGGTGGCTGTCCGACCGCCGTCTCCAACGGCTGACGGACAGCCACTTCCGGGCCTTCATCACCTCCCTGGCGTGGTCGGTGTCCAACCGAACGGACGGCGTCATCGAACCCGAGGATCTGGGACTGATCCCCAACTTCTCGGCGGGTGCGGTTCAGTCCTTCGTCTCAGCTGGCCTGTGGTCTCCACTGGAGAAGGGCTGGAGCATCACCGAATATGCGGTTACTCAGACCAGCCGAGACCAGCTCAAGGCTCTGGAGAACATCCGGGTGCGGGAGCGGGAGAAGAAGGCCCGGCAGCGGGCGGCCAAGCGTGACGCAGCGACCAGTGGCGATGCCGGTGTCCCGGGGACAGTCCCGGGGGACGTCCCGCCGGACAACACAGGACAGGACAGGCCAGGCAAGGACAGGCCAGGACCAGAGGGTGACCACCTGCGTCTCGCCGCCGGTGCCGAGAACGTGCAGTGGCGCGGTGCCGGTCCCAGCCCATTCGACGAATACAAATGACCCTCAATCTTTTTGAAAGGAACAGGACATGAGTGAAGTGCAGGTAGTGGAGCCCACCGAGGTGCTGGTACCTCTGGGTGTACAGGATGCTGAGCGGCTGGATAAGCGCATCCGGTTGATGGCGCAGACGACGCGGGAGAACTTCGAGAAGGTCGGTCGCCTTCTCGATGAGGCCAAGCAGGGCAGGGTGCATGAGGCCCTCGGCTTCAAGTCGTGGACAGCTTATGTCGCGGATGCTCTCGGCGGTCAGCTCCAGTTGTCGGGCGAAGCGCGTCAGGCGATGGTTCAGGTGCTCGCCGGGGAGGGCATGTCGGTCCGGGCGATTGCGACCGCTACGGGGGTCAGCAAGTCGACGGTGGATCGGGACCTCGCTCAGGTGTCCCACGGCGGGACACCTGATGTTGCGGGCGCCCCGGATTCAGCTGTCCCACAACGGGACACCTCGGATGTCGTCGAGGCGTTGGCAGACGGCGACGCCGCTCTCGCCGACGAACTGACCGACGCATTGAAGAACGCCAAGCCCTCCACGGTGACCGGAGTCGACGGCAAGACGTACACCAAGCAGAAGCGCAAGCCCAAGCCGAAGAAGGAACCCGAGCCGGAACCCGTCGTCGAACCGACACCAGAGCCGGAACCGGTGAGTACCCGCAAGGTGCAGATCCCCACCGCCTACCGCGAGTCCATCAAGATTCTGAGCACCGTCGCCTGCGGCATGCGGGATCTGGTCGACGACCCGCGTTGGTCCAAAGCCTGCGCTCGGTTCAACGACAACGACCGGGCCGAGCTGGACGGCAACATCGCCGTACTCACCACGCTGCGCGCTGCGATGGAAGACAGTCAGAGCGGCGCACCCACTATGGAGGAGAAGACGGCATGAACGACGGCACACCGAAACTGGCTTGGCAGCACGCGTGGGACTACGGCATCGAGACGGGCCGCTACATCCTGGTCGGCGAACAAGGCATCCGTTGGGAGGATGCCGTCCTTCAGGCTGGCCCGAACTTCGACACAGCCCCTCTGCACCCCGACCCGCGAATCGCCGTGCAGCAGCAGCTGCTCGACAACATGGTGCGTGCGGAACAGCGGCGCCAGCAAGATGAGGGCGACACATGAACCCGCGCAGCGTCAGCCTGCGTCTAGCCATCAAGGCCGTCGACCCGGACATCCTCGATGACTACGCCTGGGACTCGTGGGATGACGACGAGCTTATGGGACTGCTCAGCGCCCAGCAGCTTCACCAGGTCAATAGCTTCCTAACGGCATGGCAGGAGGTCCAGTGACGCTCCGCCCCTGCCTCGACTGCGGTGACCTGTCGGCCTCGACCCGCTGCCCACCGTGCCGTGGATACGACAGCGAATGGGAACGACTGTCCAAGAAGGCCCGCAAGCAACAGCCCTGGTGCTCAGACTGCGGATCTCGGGAAAACCTGCAGTGCGACCACTCACCCGAAGCGTGGGCACGACGAGCAGCAGGCAAAACCATCCGCCTCAAGGACATCGACGTCGTGTGCGGACCATGCAACACCAACCGAGGACAAGCACGACCCACACCAGGGGGGACACCCCCAGCAAAAGCCCACGTCGGACCGCCCAGCCTTCTTGCCAGTTACACACCGGGGGTGGTGGCCGATGCGCGCGGGGCCTAAGGCGGCACCGAAGGGTGATCCGCTGCCGCTCTACGAGCTGCCTGAGGGTGGTTCGGCGCGGGTGGCGGCGTTCATCGAGACGTACTGCCGGGTGGTCAAGGGCGGCAAGGGCAACCCGGCGGGGGAGTTGATCAGGCTGCGGGACTGGCAGCGCGACTTCCTGGCCGATGTGTATGACCCGGAGCCTCGTCCCCGTCAGGGCCTGTTGTCGGTGGCCCGGAAGAACGGCAAGAGCCTGTTGGGTGCGTCGATCGCGCTGTATCACCTGTACGCGGACGATGAGGAGTCTGCCGAGGTGTTGTTGGCGTCGTCGGATCAGCGGACCGCCGAGGTGATCTTCAAGGTGGCGCGCCGGATGGTGGAGCTGGATGACCGGCTGGCTGGTGTCACGCAGATCTTCCAGGATCGCCTGTATGTGCCGGAGACGGATTCGGTGCTGGAGCCGCTACCGGCGAACGCGAAGAACCTGCAGGGCCGGAACCCGTCGTGCTCGCTGATCGACGAGGTGCATGTCAGTGATGCGGATACGTGGGATGCGTTGGCGTTGGCTGGCGGTACCCGTGCCCGCCCGTTGACGCTGGGCCTGTCCACCGAGTGTGGGGATGACCCGGACAATTTGATGGCCCGCTTGGTTGAGCACGGCAGGTTCGGCGAGGATCGGTCGTTCGCCTTCCGGGAGTACACCGCACCGATTGGGTGCGAGCTGTCTGACCGGGATGCGTGGGCGGCGGCCAATCCGATGCTCGGTGACACCCTGGACCCGGACCATCTGGCGACGGTGCTGGGCACCACGCGGGAGGCGGCGTTCCGGCGGTATCACCTGAATCAGCGGGTATCGGCGGCAGGTTCGTGGCTACCAGCAGGGGTGTGGGATGGGTTGTCGACGGGGCGACCGATCCCGGCGGGTGCGGAGGTGGTGATCAGTTGCGACGGCTCGTACAACTCGGACGGCACGGGGCTGGTCGTGGCCACGGTGAGCAAGCGACCGCACTTCGATGTCCTCAACTATTGGGAACCGCCAGAGCGGGCCGATGACTGGTCGGTGCCGCTGCACGACGTGATGGATGAGATCCGCAGGGCGTGCCGCAAGTACCGGGTGACCGAGGTGGTGTTCGACCCGTTCAGGTACGCGCTGGTGATGCAGAGCCTTGAGGCCGAACGTGTCCCGGTGGTGGCGTTCCCGTGGTCGCCTGCCCGGATCACCCCGGCCACGACGGAGCTGTTTAGGGCGGCGGTCAGTGGCGAGTTGTCGCATTCCGGCGATCCCCGTCTGGCCCGTCACGTCGCCAACGCTGTCCTCCGAGAGGACGCCAAGGGTGTGCGCCTGGATAAGGCCAAGCGCGGCTCGAAAGCCCGTATCGACCTTGCAGCGGCCATGCTGCAGGCCCATTCGCGTGCCACCTGGTGCGCGACCAAATCCCGTAAGAGAGCAAGGAGTTTCGCATCATGACCCAGGATGAACTGTTGACCGTACTGATTCAGCGGCTCAACATGCCGTTGGCCCGGTACTCAGATCTGGACCGCTACTACGAGGGCAAGCAGCCGTTGGCGTTCCTTTCCCCGGAAGCAAAAACCGCCCTGGGCAACAGGTTCGGTCTCATGAGCAGCAACATCCCCCGCCTGTCGGTGACAGCGTTGGCGGAACGGCTGCGCATCGTCGGGTTCACCGGAGATACCGGCCTGTGGGCTGATTGGGTGCGCTGCGACCTCGACCAGACCAGCGGTGTCGCGCACCGGGAAGCCCTGCTGCTCGGCGACAGCTTCGTCATCGTCTGGGCTGACAGGTTCGGCCGGCCCTCGGTGACGGTCGAATCGGCCAAGCAGGTAGCCGTGCAAACCGACCCCGGTACCCGACAGATCACCGCCGCGGTGAAACGCTGGGAAGACAAGGACCGCAACATCACTCACGCGGTGCTCTACGAACCCGACAAGATCACCCGCCTGGTGGCCCAACAGGTCGGTGCCATCACCGGGTTCACTGCCGTCGAGTCCATCGCCAACCCCCTCGGTGTGGTGCCGGTCGTCGGGCTGCGCAACACCGACCGCATCGTCGGCGAGTGGGGTATGTCGGAGATTGAAGATCTGAAACCCCTTGTGGATGGGTTGAATAAGTCCCTGGCCGACATGATGACCACCTCCGAGTATGTGGGTCGTCCGCGACGGTGGGCTACCGGCATCGAGCTCTCAGAAGAACCGGTGCTCGACGATAACGGTGACCCGGTGCTTGATGAGGACGAGCAGCCGGTGATGCGGGAGGTCAACCCGATTCCCGAGGGGCATCGGGCGATGATCTCGGAGAACCACGAGGCGAAGTTCGGTCAGCTCAACGCCGCCGACCTCGGTGGGTACGAGGCGTCGGTGCGGGTCCTGCTCACCCAGATCTCGGCTGTCAGTGCGCTCCCGGCGCACATGCTCGGTGTCATGACGGATACACCGCCGTCTGCTGATGCGCTGCGGGCTGCGGAGGCATCGTTGACGGCGCGCGCCGAGGCCCGGCAGCAGACGTTCGGTAGGTCGTGGGAGCAGGTGGCCCGACTGATGATCGCGGTGCGAGACGGTCGTGACCCGAACCTGATCGACGATATCCGGGTGCACTGGGCTGACGCCGCGACCCGCTCGGTGGCCCAGGAGGCCGACGCCGTGGTGAAGCTGTTCCAGGCTGGTCTGCTGCCCCAGGCGTACGCGCTGGGCAAGCTCGGCTACTCCGACGACGAGATCAGCAAGATCACCGCCACACCGACCGAGCAGGGTGGTTCCGATGCGGCTTAGCGCACGCAACGTCCAACCGGAAGTCCGAGTGTCCCCGGATGCGGTGCTGCCCATCAGGTTACGCACCGGCGGGTTCGCATTCGCTATGGATGCCGCCGAGGCACTGCACCTGGCCAACGAACTGGCCGATGCCGTCGCCTCACTGAAAAAGCCCAGAGCACTGGAAATCTTCAACACCGACAAGGAGCAAGCATGACCGACACCACGACCGACACCGAGGTTCCCGAAGAACCCCAGTCGCCCGACAATGACGAATCCGTTATTACCGAATCCGGTAATTCTGACGACCAGCCCGAGGACACGTTCCCCCGGCAGGTCGTGGAGGATCTGCGCAAGGAGAACGGCAAATACCGGCAGCGCGCCCAGCAGGCCGACACCTACGCCCAACGCCTGCACACCGAGATGGTCAAGGCGACAGGACGATTGGCCGACCCCACCGACCTCCCGTTCGACGAGGACCATCTTGCCGACGCCGGGAACATGGTCGCTGCCATCGACGCGCTGCTCGAAGCGAAGCCCCACCTTGCAAGCCGCCGCCCGGTCGGCGACATCGGGCAGGGCCAACGTGGATCTACCGCCCAACCGTTCAGCCTGTTGCAGACCCTCAAGGATCTGACCTGAGCGAGGTACACTCAAGGTGATGGGCCTGGCGCCCACACCACGATTGACGTCCTGGCGACGTGTCGACACCCAATCAGACACTCTCGTAAGGACGTTCAATCGTGGCTATCGAAACCACCTCGGGTAACTCCACCCTCATTCAGACCGAAGTCGCCAACCTGCTCGTACAGCCCCTGGAGCAGGAGTCGACGTTCCTGGCCGCCGGCCCCGTCATCCTCGACTCGTCCAGCCCGATCCGGGTGCCCCGCGTCGCCAACGGTGTCACCGCCGGGTTCGTCGCCGAAGGCGCACAGATCACCGACGGCGATGTCGCGTTCGACGAAGTGACCCTGCTGCCCTCGACCCTCAAAGGCCTCAAGGTGTTGGTGAAGCTCACCAACGAACTGATCCGCACCAGCGTCGTCGGACTCGAGTCGGTGCTGCGGACCCGCCTGGTCACCGATGTCGCCAAGACCCTCGACGCCGCCCTCTGGGACGGTGCAGGCACCAGCAACACCATCAAGGGCATCCTGCGCCAGACCGGTATCGCCACCGGCACCCTGGACCTCACCGACCCCGACAGCCTGATCGACGGTCTCGCCGTCGCCCAGGGCAACAAGGTCAAGCCCACCCACTGGGTGATGACCGCCGCCAGCTTCGCCGCCATCCGCAAGGTCAAGGTCGGCACCGGGGACCGGCGCTACGTGATCGACCCGCAGACCATCCAGAACGGCACCGACTTCCGGCTGCTCGGCCTGCCCGTCATCATCACCGACAACATCCCCGCCGCCTCGACCAAGAAGCGCGTCGGACTGGTCGACATGTCCAAGGTCGTCGTGGCCCGCGATGTCGACGCCGAAGTGAAGATCCTCGACCAGACGTGGGGCGACTACGACAGCATCGGTATCCGCGTGGTGTCCCGCTGGGATGTCGGTCTGCTGCAGGACAAGGCCGTCACGCTGCTCACCGAGGCCTAAGTGGTCACCGGACAAGGCGTCGCCGACTTCCTCGGTCAGGGTTCTGACACCACACTGGTGGCCCTGGCCGGGGAGGTCGTGCCCGTCATCGCCGCGATGGTGCGCGCCTACACCCGAAACAGGGGATTCGACGGCACCGAACCCAACGCCGAGTTGGCAGCGGTGATCACCACCGCATCCGCGCGGATGGTCGCCAATCCCGAACAGCTCCCGAGCAAGGTGGGTTCCGTCGAGATCCGCGGCGGCTTCCAAGGGTTCACTCTCGCTGAGACGTTCGTGCTCAACCGGTACCGGGTACGGGCACTGTGATCCTCCACGACACCGTGACCGTCCAGTTCCAGGTGTCCTACGACCCGCCGGTGTACAACGACTACGGCGAGGAACAGTTCAACACCGTGGATGAGACGGTCCGGGCCGAGGTGTTCCCGCTGGGCTCCGAGGTCGTCGTGCAGGACGCCATCGTGTCCAGCCGCTACCGGATGGTCCTCGCCCCCACCGTGAACATCCCGCCCACCGTCGGCGACAACCTCCGGTTGGGGTGGGGTGCGTTCGTCATCGACCCCGACGACAACGCCACCGGCCTACGGGTCGACGGCACCGTCGAACGCCACATGCTGCGCGGCCGGCTCCACCACTACGAACTCATCACCACGACCGTCGAGTAGACCAGGTGGCTCTGGGCGTCAAACCCCGCGTGTTCTTTCCTTTCTGCGGGGCAAGGTGTCGCCATGACGGGTAATAGATGGCCCGAGCGGCATCCTGCGCCCAGAGCCGCCGTCAACCCGTGTGGCACGGTCGTGAGCAGTGCCAGCACCCGTTCGACTTTGGGTAGTGCCGCTTCGCCTGCTCCACGGCTGTATGGCATGAGTAGTGATAGCCAAGCTCGATTCGATTCTCGACCCACGGCCGGAAGGTGCAGGTGCGAGTGTGGACTTCGTGGTCCCCGTTGGCTTGCGGAACGATATTGACGTCGTAGTAATCCCCCATGGCTGGCATTGTGCACGCGTCCGCAGTCCGTCCGCAGTAGATTTCGTGAGCCTCAACTAAGCCCAACAAAACCAACGCGCTGACCAGGACATTTCGCGCCAGGCCAACACGGCAAACTCGTCAAACGCCCAGCGAACAAGTTCCGGCTTACAGGCCAACTCGTCCGCCCGCTACCTCTTGACGGCCTACTTCTTGACGGCCTTCTTCAGCGACGCCAACGCCTCGTCGATCCCGGCCTCGGCCTCCAGGGCCACCTCGACCTCTTTCTGATACAGCACGCCGTAGGTGAAGGTGTCCTCACCGGCGGCATGCGCGGCATCGGCCTCGTGCAGCAGATGGGTCCGGCTCACCACGCTGTCCTGGTGGTCACCGAGCAAGCTCTGGATCGTCTTGGCCTTGGCCTCCACCGCGGTGTCACCGATCGCCGAGGCGGTATAACGAAGTCGCTTGGCACGCTTGCGAATCCGGTGCAAAGACTCGTCGGTGCCATCCTCGGCGGCAGCCTTCGCCGCCTTGTGTACCTTCTTGTAGGCCGCCGCCATGCTCGCCGCCGCCGACTCCGACCCGGACTTCTCGGTGGTCTCCGACGGCGCGGCCACCAGCTCGTCGAGACCGTCGAGCAGGCGGAAGTACCGCTCGGAGCGCATCGCCATCAACGACCGGCGCCACCCACCCGCATAGCGGGCCTTGGCACCGTCGACCAGTCGGGCCCGCACCGGACCGCGCACCAACTCCGGGGCCAACGAGTCCAGCGCCTTCTCGTACTTCTCGGCGAGCACCTCGGCGTCACGGGCCACCCCGAGGATGCCCGCCAGTAGCTTCAGCTCGTCGAGGATCCAGGAATCCTCGGGCAACCCGAACGACTCGTCGGCCAGCAGGCTGCGGATCTTGCGGGTGGTGACGCGCATCTGGTGCACCGAATCCCACGCGTCGGCGCGCACCGCCCGATCCCACACCAGCAGCTCGGCGACGTTCTCGGCCACCGCCCGGCGCACCGGATCGGAGGTCTCGACTCCGGCCGTCGTCGGCTCACCGGTAGCCAGCACGCGCGCCAGCTTCGACCCGTGCCCGGCCGGTACCGCGCCCGCGTCCAACAGCCGGTTGGACAGCCGGTCCAACACATCGGCGGCTTTGCGCGGCTGGCCAATCAGCTCCAGCTCCCACTCCCGCCAGGTCTGCGGCTCGCTGTCGGGCCGCAACGCCGCCGCGTCGACCTGGTCATCGCAGAACTCGGCCAGCGGTGTGTCGTCGGCGCCGAACAACAGCGACACCGTCCGGTTGGTGGTGATGCGCGCAACGGCCGACAGCGGACGGTCCCGCACGATCGCGGCGACCACATCGCGGATGTCCGCGGGCACCGAGTCTGCCAACGGGGCCCGCACCTCGGTCCGCGCATCCGGCCCGGCGGGCAACTTCACATGCCAGCCCTCGTCGGTGCCCCCGGTGCGGCGGCGCAGGGTGATCTTGTGGGCGGCCAGATCATGGGACGGCGTGTCGTAGTACACGGCCTCCAGCAGTTGGGTCGGTTCGTGCTGAACCCTGGACACCAGCGCGAGACCCTCGAACGACGGCGAGACCGTGCTCTCGACGACGTCGAACTTGCGCTCAACCTCGGTGTGGCGCGACGTCTTTGGTTTGTCGGTCGGCATGTTCACCCTTGTTCGATGTGGCACCCGGTTCTTGTTGTGAACAGCGTGCCACATTCAGGTGAACGATCCACCGGGCGCGGGAGCGGGCCGAAACCGGGGCGGGTGGGACGCCTGGCGGTGGTGAGGTAATACGGTGTGCGCCATGACCGCTTTCGAGACGCTGAAGTTCACCAGGGACGGGTCCGTCGTCACCATCGTCCTGGACCGGCCCGATGCCGCCAACGGCATGAACGCGGAGATGACGCGCGACCTGGCCGCCGCCGCCACGCTCTGCGACACCCCGGACACCAAGGTGGTCACCCTGACCGGCGCCGGCCGGTTCTTCTGCGCGGGCGGTGATCTGAAGGCCATGGCCGCCGCCGACGACCCGGGCGCCTTCGTCAAATCCATGGCCAACGACCTGCACCGGGCCATGTCCACCTTCGCCCGGATGGACGCCGTCCTGATCACCGCGGTCAACGGTGTCGCCGCCGGAGCCGGATTCTCCCTCGGTGTCTCCGGTGATCTGGTGCTGGCCGCCGAATCGGCATCGTTCACGATGGCCTACACCAAGGCCGGGTTGAGCCCGGACGGTGGAGCCAGCTACGTGCTGCCGCGGCTGATCGGTCTGCGCCGCACCCAGGAACTCATGATCACCAACCGGGTCGTCAAGGCCGCCGAGGCGTTGGACTGGGGTCTGGTCACCACCGTCGTTCCCGACGCCGAGCTGCCCGACACGCTGGCCGAGCTGGCCGAGCAGATCGCTGCGGGCGCCCGCGGCTCCAACTCGGCGGTCAAACAGCTGCTGCTGTACAGCTACGCGAATGGATACGAGGCACAGCTGGAGAACGAGGCGCGCCATATCGCCACGAACGCCTCCTCCGCCGATGGCAGAGAAGGCGTCGCGGCATTCGTGGGTAAACGGACGCCTGCCTTCGGCTGAGCCGAAGAACGGGCCGAAGAACAGGCCGAGGTCTAGTAGGAGTGTTCGTCGGCGGGGAACACCCCGCCGGCGACCTCGTCGGCGTACTGCCGAGCCGCACGCCCCAGCTCGGTGCCGATCTCGGCGAACCGCTTCACGAACTTCGCCGTCTTGCCGGAGGTCAGTCCGGCCATGTCCTGCCACACCAGCACCTGCGCGTCGCAGTTGGGACCGGCGCCGATGCCGATGGTCGGGATGGTCAGCTTGCCGGTGATCTGGGTGGCCAGCTCGGCGGGGACCATCTCCAGCACCACGGCCACCGCGCCGGCCTCGGCCACCGCGATCGCATCGTGGATGGTCTGGTCACCGTTGTCGCCGCGCCCCTGCACCCGGTACCCACCGAGGCCGTTGACGCTCTGCGGGGTGAACCCGATATGGGCGATCACCGGGATGCCCGCCTGGGTCAATGCGGCGATCTGCGCTGCGACCCGCTCGCCGCCCTCCAGCTTCACCGCGTGCGCCCCGGTCTCTTTCATGAACCGGGTCGCGGTCTCCAGCGCCTGGTCCACGCTGCGCTCGTAGCTGCCGAAGGGCAGGTCGGCGACCACCAGCGCGTGCTGGGCGCCGCGAACGACCGCGCTGACCAACGGGATCAGTTCGTCGATGGTGACGCGGACGGTGGTGTCGTAGCCGTACACCACGTTGGCCGCGGAATCGCCGACCAGGAGCACCGGAATGCCTGCCTCATCGAAGATCCGGGCGGTGGAGTAGTCGTAGGCGGTCAGCATGGACCACTTGTGGCCCTCGGTCTTCCACTTCTGCAGGTGGTGGGTGCGCACCTTCACGGGAGTATTGCCGGCACCATAAACGGACTGTTCAGACATCTTTGTCCTTCGATGTGGGTTGTCGGGTAGTCCTCGAGGCCCATTCGGGTCCCCGGGTCTTCTGACGCCGACAAGTCTGCCACCTTCGGGTCTATCGGGAGAACAGCGTCGTCGAGTGGATTTGCTCACACCGGTCACCGGCAGCCCTACCATCGGCAGCATGCAACGACTCAGTGGGCTCGATGCCAGCTTCCTCTATCTGGAGACGGCAGCCCAGCCGTTGCACGTCTGTTCCATCCTCGAGCTGGACACCTCCACGATGCCCGGCGGCTACACCTTCGACCGGTTGCGCGACGAACTCGCCATGCGGGTCAAGGCGATGCCCGAGTTCCGGGAGAAGCTCGCCGACAGCCGTCTCAACCTCGACCATCCGGTGTGGGTCGAGGACCCCGATTTCGACGTGCTGCGCCACCTACACCGGATCGGCCTGCCCGCGCCCGGCGGCCGCGCGGAGCTGTCGGAGATCTGCGGTCACATCGCCTCCCTGCCGCTGGACCGCAGCCGTCCGCTGTGGGAGATGTGGGTCATCGAGAACGTCGCGGGCACCGACGCGCACTCCGGCGGGCGGCTGGCACTGTTGACCAAGGTGCACCACGCCGCGGTCGACGGTGTCACCGGCGCCAACCTGATGTCGACGTTGTGCACCACCGAGCCCGATGCCCCGCCGCCGGACCCGGTGGACGGCCCCGGCTCGGCGACCGAGCTGGAGATCGCGATCAATGGTGCCTTTCGGTTCGTCACCCGGCCGTTGAAGCTGATGAATGTGCTGCCGTCGACCGTGTCCACTGTCGTCGACACCGCGCGTCGGGCCACCAAGGGGTTGACCATGGCGGCCCCGTTCGCCGCGCCCAAGACCCCGTTCAATGCGAATGTCACCGGACACCGCAACATTTCGTTCGCCGAGTTGGACCTCGCCGATATCAAGACCGTCAAGGACCGCTTCGGGGTGAAGGTCAACGACGTGGTGATGGCCCTGGTCGCCGGGGTCCTGCGCCGGTACCTGCTCGACCGTGACGAGCTGCCGGAGTCCTCGCTGGTGGCCATGATCCCGGTATCGGTGCACGACAGGTCCGATCGGCCCGGCCGCAATCAGGTCTCGGGCATGTTCTCCTCGCTGCACACCAACATCGCTGATCCGGTCGAGCGCCTCAGGGCCATCGCCGAGGCGAATTCGGTGGCCAAGCAACACAGCTCGGCCATCGGGGCCACCCTGCTGCAGGACTGGACGCAGTTCGCGGCCCCGGCGGTGTTCGGCATCGCCATGCGCGTGTACGCCCGCAGCAAGCTCTCGGCCGCCGCGCCGGTGCACAACCTGGTGGTCTCCAATGTGCCGGGACCGCAGGTCCCGCTGTACCTGCTGGGCTGCGAGGTGAACGCGATGTACCCGCTGGGCCCGATCTTCCACGGCTCGGGGCTCAACATCACCGTGATGTCGCTGCGCGGCAAGCTCGACGTCGGCATCGTCTCCTGCCCTGAACTGCTGCCCGACCTGTGGGAGATGGCCGACGATTTCACCGTGGAGTTGGGGGACCTGCTCGCCGCGGCGCGCGCCTGACCTCGCCCTCACCTGCTGTGATGTCGGCGCATGGCAGCATGGTCAGCCATGAACCTCACGCGCGGGATTCTCGCGGCCTCGATGACACTGCTGCTGGTATCCGGATGCAGCAACGCCATCGAGGGTCGCGCCGTGCTGTCCGCGCCGCGGCCCGGCACCCCCGTGCAGTGGGCGCCGTGCGAGGCGGGTGCGGGGGAGTCGCAGATCCCCACCGGTGCCGAATGCGGGCTGCTGTCCGTGCCGGTCGACTACGACAAGCCCGACGGTGACGTCGCCCAGATCGCGATGATGCGGATCAAGGCCACCGGCACCAAGATCGGCACCCTGTTCATCAATCCCGGCGGCCCCGGCGAGTCGGGCGTCAAGGCGGCCGCCTCGCTGGTGAGTAGCCTGCCCCAGCCGGTGCGGGAACGCTTCGACCTGGTCGGCTTCGACCCGCGCGGGGTGGGCGCGTCCCGGCCGGCGCTGTGGTGCAACTCCGATGAGGACAACGACCGCCAACGTGCGGACCCCACGGTCGAGTACGACGACGAGGGCGTGGCACATATCGAGGCCGAGACCAAGGCCTTCGTGGACCGCTGCGTGGACAAGATGGGCGAAGAGTTCCTCGCCAATATCGGAACCCAAAGTGTGGCAAAGGATCTCGATGCCATGCGACAGGCTGTCGGTGACGAGAAGCTGACCTACCTCGGGTACTCCTACGGCACCAGGATCGGAGCCACCTACGCCGAGCTGTTCGGTGGAGACAAGGTGCGCGCGATGATCCTCGACGGCGCGGTCGATCCCAACGCCGATCAGCTGGAGGCCGATCTGCGTCAGGCCAAGGCCTTCCAGACCGCATTCGACGACTACGCCGCCGACTGTGCCAAGGATCCGGACTGCCCGCTGGGCACCGATCCGGCCAAGGCCACCGAGGTGTACAAATCGTTGGTCGATCCACTGGTCGACACACCGGCACGGACCCGCGATCCGCGCGGGCTCGGGTACAGCGATGCGGTGGTCGGCACCATCCTGCCGCTGTACTCGCCCAGCCTGTGGCGCCATCTGACCGATGCGTTGACCGAGCTGCGCGCGGGCCGTGGAGACACCATGCTCGCGCTCTCCGACCTCTACATGGGTCGAGACGCCGACGGCCACTACAACAATTCGACCGACGTGCGGGTCGCCGTCAACTGCGTCGACGAACCCCCGATCACCGATCGCGATGTCGTCATCGAACAGGACCGCAAGTCCCGCGAGGTCGCACCGTTCCTGAGCTACGGCGAGTTCACCGGTAACGCGCCGATGGGAACCTGCGCGTTCTGGCCGGTGCCGCCCACCTCGGAGCAGCACGAATTGCGGGTGCAGAACATGCCGCCCACCCTGGTGGTGTCGACCACCAACGACCCGGCGACGCCGTACCAGGCCGGCGTCGACCTGGCCCGCCAGCTCGGCGGAACGCTGTTGACCTACGAGGGCACCCAGCACACCGTGGTGTTCCAGGGCGACCGGTGCGTCGACGACATCTCCAGCAAGTACCTTGTCGACCTCCAGGTCCCGCCACCCGGCACCCGCTGCTGACCGGCGGCCGACAGGTCACGGCTGCGTCACCGTCTGGTCTCCGCGGCGGTGCGCAGCCGAGCGGGCGCGCCGACCCGTGCGAGCATGGCCCGCATGTGGCTGGCGGGCAGGCTTTTCGCGATGCTGCTGGCCCCACTGCTGCTGGCCGGCGTGCTCGTCGTGCCGGCGCAGGCCGCCGTCTCGTGGGGCGGCTGCGCACAGCTGCTGGGTGACCGGCCGGTCATCGCCACCGCGCAGTGCGGCACCGTCGCCGTCGACGGGGCGCAGCTTGCGGTCATCCGGGTACCCGCATCGGGGGAGCGGATCGGGATCCTGATGGTCAATCCCGGTGGTCCCGGTGCCTCGGCGGTGGACACCGTCGCCGATATGGGGACGGCCCTGGCGGACACCGAGATCGGCAGGCGTTTCGATCTCGTCGGCTTCGATCCGCGCGGAATCGGTTATTCCACACCGCAGCTGCGCTGCCGCACCGACGCCGATATCGACGCCTACCGGCGCGAGCCGATGGTCGATTACAGCCCGACCGGGATCGCGCACATCGAAGAGGTCTACCGCTGGTTCGGTCAACGCTGTCTCGACCAGCTGGGGGCGCCGTTCCTCGCCGGTCTTGGCACCGATACCGCCGCCGACGACATGGACACCGTCCGCGCCGCCCTCGGTGAGGAGCAACTGAGCTACCTCGGCTTCTCCTATGGCACCGCGCTCGGTACCGCATACGCCGAGCGCTACCCGGATCGGGTGCGCGCCATGGTGCTCGACGGTGCGCTGGACCCGACGGTGGGTCCGATCGAGCGGAACGTCGCCCAGCTGGCCGGTTTCCAGGGTGTCTTCGACGAGTACGCCGCCGACTGTGCCCGCTCGCCGGCCTGCCCGCTGGGCACCGACCCCGCCGCCTTCGTCAGCCGCTACCACGCGCTGATCGACCCGCTGGTCCAGCGGCCGGGCGCCACCTCCGACCCGCGCGGGCTGAGTTACTCCGACGCGATCACCGGCACCGCCAATGCGCTCTATTCGAAGCGGTACTGGCCGTATCTGACCAGCGGTCTGCTGGGACTGGCCCACGGCACCGATGCCGGCGACCTGCTGATGCTCGCCGACAACTACTTGGGCCGCGATGCGAATGGTCGCTACAGCAGCCAGCAGGACGCCTTCACCGCGATCCGCTGTGCCGATTCCCGCTTCTCGACGGACCCCGCCGTGTGGGTGGACGCCGACCGGCGCACCCGGGAGGCCGCACCCTTCCTGGAGTACGGCAGCTTCACCGGGTACGCGCCGCGCGATATCTGCGCGCTGTGGCCGGTGTTCTCCACCCGCGAGCCGCACCCGGCCGTCTCGCCGGGGCCGGGCAAGGTCATCGTCGTGTCCACCACGCGTGATCCGGCGACCCCGTACCAGGCCGGGGTGAACCTGGCCGCCCAGCTGCAGGCGCCGTTGGTGACCTTCGAGGGCAGCCAGCACACGGTGGTGTTCAACGGCGACGCCTGCGTCGACACCTCGGTGCTGGCCTTCCTGACCGATCTGACCCCGCCGCCGGCCGGGTTGCGGTGCTGAAACGGCCGATTCGTCGCCACCGGACTCGGCCGCGTAACACAGATTTAACAGCCGGTACCTAGGCTTCGCCTATGGACCGCCAGAAGGAATTCGTGCTGCGCACGCTGGAGGAACGCGATATCCGTTTCGTCCGGTTGTGGTTCACCGACGTGCTCGGGTACCTCAAGTCGGTGGCGATCGCGCCCGCCGAACTCGAGGGCGCCTTCGAGGAGGGCATCGGCTTCGACGGCTCCTCGATCGAGGGCTTCGCCAGGGTGTCGGAGGCCGATATGGTCGCCCGCCCCGATCCGTCCACCTTCCAGGTGCTGCCGTGGTCGGACAGCGCCGGCAGGCATCACTCGGCGCGGATGTTCTGCGATATCACCATGCCCGACGGTTCCCCGTCGTGGGCGGATTCGCGGCACGTGCTGCGCCGCCAGCTCGCCAAGGCCAGTGATCTCGGCTTCTCCTGCTATGTGCACCCGGAGATCGAGTTCTTCCTGCTCAAGCCGGGTAACGACGAAGCACCGCCGGTACCGGCCGACAACGGCGGCTATTTCGATCAGGCCGTGCAC
This sequence comes from Arthrobacter sp. SLBN-53, assembly GCF_006715585.1. NCBI lineage: Bacteria > Bacillati > Actinomycetota > Actinomycetes > Micrococcales > Micrococcaceae > Arthrobacter > Arthrobacter sp. SLBN-53. The sequence continues at coordinate 867,633 of NZ_VFNN01000001.1, read as the reverse complement.
GACTCGGCCCCCAACTTCCGCCGGCACGCCATCGATGCCCTCGAGCAGATGGGCATCTCGGTTGAATTCAGCCACCACGAGGGTGCGCCCGGCCAGCAGGAGATCGACCTGCGGTATGCCGATGCGCTTTCCATGGCCGATAACGTGATGACGTTCCGCTATCTGGTCAAAGAGGTCGCCCTCAGCGATGGTGTGCGGGCCTCCTTCATGCCCAAGCCGTTCTCCGAGCATCCCGGTTCGGCGATGCACACCCATATGAGCCTGTTCGAGGGCGACACCAACGCCTTCCACAGCCCCGACGACCCGCTGCAGCTCTCCGATGTCGCCAAGTCGTTCATCGCGGGAATCCTTGAGCACGCCAGCGAGATCAGTGCCGTCACCAACCAGTGGGTGAACTCCTACAAGCGGCTGGTGCACGGCGGCGAGGCGCCGACCGCGGCGTCGTGGGGTGCGGCCAACCGCTCGGCGCTGGTGCGGGTGCCGATGTACACCCCGCGCAAGGCGTCGTCGCGGCGCATCGAGGTGCGCAGCCCGGACTCGGCCTGCAACCCGTACCTGACGTACGCGGTGCTGCTGGCCGCCGGCCTGCGTGGTGTCGAGAAGAACTACGTGCTCGGTCCGCAGGCCGAGGACAATGTGTGGAGCCTGACGCCCGAGGAACGGCGCGCCATGGGCTACAAGGAGCTGCCGGGCAGCCTCGGCGTGGCGCTGCAGGAGATGGAGAGCTCCGAGCTGGTGGCGGAAGCCTTGGGGGAGCACGTGTTCGACTACTTCCTGCGCAATAAGCGCACGGAGTGGGAGGACTACCGCAGCACCGTCACCCCGTTCGAGCTGAAGAACTACCTGTCGCTGTAGCTTGGGGGGGTGTCCAAACCCGTCACACAGCGTCCCAAGCTGCCCGGTGTCGGGCGCCTGGGCCTGGTCGAGCTGACCGCCCGGGCGGACCTGGACCGGCTCGGCTGGAACACCGACGACCATGTCGAGTTGTTGTGGTCGCTCTCGCGCGCGCCCGATGCCGATGCCGCGCTGCGCACGATGGTGCGTCTCGCCGATGCCCTGGACAGCGACTGGGACGAGCTGAACGCCGCGCTGCTGACCGACAAGTCGCTGCGCGGGCGATTGTTCGCCGTCCTCGGCGGTTCGCTCGCCCTCGGTGATCACCTTGTCGCGCGCCCGCAGTCCTGGCGGCTGTTGGCGGGTGTGGTGCGCCTGCCGGACCGCGATGCGTTGGTCGAGCAGTTCGTCGCCGCCGCGCATGAGGTCACCGACACCCGACTGGCCAGCCTGCCGTTGCAGACGCTCTACCGCGACCGGCTGACGGTGCTGGCCGGTCTGGACCTGGCTCCGACCGTGGAGAACGAGCCGGTGCTGCAGTTCAGCACGGTCGGCGAGCAGCTGTCCGATCTCGCCGACGCCGCACTGGCCGCGGCGCTGGTGATCGCGGTAAGGACCGTGTGCGACGACCCTGAGAAGGCGCCGGTCATCTCGGTCATCGCGATGGGCAAATGCGGTGCGCGCGAACTGAACTACGTCAGCGACGTGGACGTCATCTTCGTCGTGGAGAACGCCGACGCGATCACCACCCGGGTCGCCGGTGAGATGATGCGGTTCGCCGGGGACACCTTCTTCGAGGTCGACGCGGCGCTGCGTCCGGAAGGCAAACAGGGCCAGCTGGTGCGGACGCTGGAATCGCATGTCGCCTACTACGAACGGTGGGCCAAGACCTGGGAATTCCAGGCGCTGCTCAAGGCCCGCCCGGCCGCCGGGGACCCCGAGCTGGGCGCGCGCTATATCGAGGCGCTGATGCCGATGGTCTGGACCGCCTGCGAGCGTGAGGATTTCGTCCCCGATGTGCAGGCCATGCGTCGCCGCGTCGTCGAGCTGGTACCGGCCGGTGTGCGTGACCGCGAACTCAAACTGGGCACCGGCGGCCTGCGCGATGTCGAATTCGCGGTGCAGCTGCTGCAACTGGTGCACGGCCGCACCGATGACACGCTGCACGTCGCGTCCACCGTCGATGCGCTGGCCGCACTGGGTAGCGGCGGGTACGTCGGCCGCGACGATGCCGCCAATCTGACTGCCTCCTACGAGTTCCTGCGGCTGCTCGAGCATCGGCTGCAGTTGCAGCGGCTCAAGCGCACACACATGTTGCCCGAAACCGATGACGAGGAGGCGCTGCGCTGGCTGGCGCGCGCGGCCCATGTCCGGCCCGACGGCCGGCATGACGCCCTCGGCGTGCTGCGCAACGAGCTCAAACGGCAGAGCCACCGCGTGTCACGGTTGCATGCCAAGCTGTTCTATCAGCCGCTGTTGGAGTCGGTCGGTAAGCCCGGCATCCAGGACGTGATGTCCACCGAGTCGGCCGAACGGCAGCTGGCCGCACTGGGTTACGAGGGTCCGAGCAGTGCGTTGACCCACCTTGCCGCGCTGACGGGTGAGGGCGGCCGCCGCGGGCGGGTGCAGCAGGTGTTGTTGCCGACGCTGCTGGACTGGTTGTCCGACACCCCCGACCCCGACGCGGGGCTGTTGGCCTACCGGCGCATCAGCGAGGAGCTCGGTGATCTGCGCTGGTATCTGTCCACGCTGCGTGACGAGGGGGCGGTCGCCAAACGCCTGATGCGGGTGCTGGGCACCTCGGCGTATGTCCCCGACCTGTTGATGCGCGCCCCGGAGGTTATCCAGCTCTACGCCGACGGGCCCTCGGGTCCCAAACTCCTTGACGCCGACCCGGATACGGTCGGTCGGGCGCTGGTCGCCTCGGCCGCACGGTACCAGGATCCGGCCCGCGCGATCGCCGCGGCACGCACCCTGCGCCGTCGTGAGCTGGCGCGGGTCGCCTCGGCCGATCTGTTGGGCATGCTCGAGGTCACCGATGTGTGCCGGGCGCTGACCTCCATCTGGGTGGCGGTGCTGCAAGCCGCGCTCGATGTGGTGATCCGGGACAAGACCCCCGCCGGGGGAGCGCCCGCGCGCATCGCGGTGATCGGGATGGGCCGCCTCGGCGGCGGTGAACTCGGGTACGGCTCCGATGCCGATGTCATGTTCGTCTGCGAGCCCGACAACGGCGCCGAGGAGTCGGTCGCGGTCAAGTGGTCGGTGACGATCGCCGAACAGGTGCGCGCCCTGCTCGGAACCCCCAGTGCCGACCCGCCGTTGGAGGTCGACACTGGTCTGCGGCCGGAGGGCCGCAACGGTCCGCTGGTGCGCACGCTGGCCTCCTACGAGGCGTACTACTCCCAGTGGGCGCAGCCGTGGGAGATCCAGGCGCTGCTGCGGGCACACCGGGTGGCCGGTGATCTGGAGCTGGGGGAGCGGTTCCTGCATCTCGTCGACAAGACCCGATATCCGGCGGGCGGGGTGTCGGCCGAGGCGGTCCAGGAGATCCGCCGGGTCAAGGCACGCGTGGATGCCGAGCGGTTGCCGCGCGGTGCTGATCCCAACACCCACACCAAGTTGGGCCGTGGTGGATTGGCCGATATCGAATGGACCGTCCAGCTGCTGCAGCTGCGCTACGCCCACGAGATACCGGCGCTGCACAACACCTCGACATTGGCGACGTTGGATGCCATCGGCGCGGCGGAGTTGCTCGCCGAGGGGGATGTCGCGCAACTGCGGGAGGCCTGGCTGACGGCCACCCGGGCCCGCAACGCGCTGGTGCTGGTGCGCGGCAAGGCGACCGATCAGTTGCCGGGCCCTGGCCGGCAACTGAACGCGGTGGCGGCGGCAGCGGGATGGCCGGGTGGCGACGGCGGCGAGTTCCTCGACAACTACCTGCGCGTCACCCGACGCGCGAAAAACGTGGTGCGCAACGTGTTCGGAGCCTGAGATGCAGCCCTTCCCCGAGATCACCGCCGACGAGCATGACCGTCAGCGGGACCTCTACGGTCCGCTCACGGCGGCGATCCGCCGGCTCGTCGCCGCCGGCATCCGCACCGGTGCCGACGCCGATACGGTGCGCGCCGCGCAGTCGGCGATCGAGGCGGCGGCCGAGGCGCTGGAGGGCCGCCAACACGATGCGCCGCGCACCATGCGCCATGCCGAGACCGGGCGGCCGGTCACCTGGGCCGACCCGGCGATCGGTCTGCGCAATGCCATCGCGCCGCCGCTGGACATCGAGCACGGTGACGACGGCCGGTGCTGGTCGGAGTTCAGTCTCGGGTCGCCGTATGAGGGCCCGCCGGGGCGGGTGCACGGCGGGATCTGTGCCCTGGTGCTCGATCACATCCTGGGCGAGGTGGCCAGCGAGGGTCTGGTGAAACCGAGGTTCACCGGGACCCTGACACTGCGATACCGACGGGGCACACCGCTGGGCCGGCTGCGGGCGGAAGCCTGGGTGGACCGCATCGACGGCGTGAAAGCCTTTGCCCGCGGGCACATTCTGGATGCCGACGGTCCCACGGTGGAAGCCGAGGGCATCTTCGTCATGCCGGCCTGGGCGCGCCCAGCGGTCTAGCTGGCGACCGTGCCGCGCTTTTTGCCGATGACGCTGTCCAACGCGATCGAGCCGCCGCCGATGAATACCAGCAGCAAGAATGCAAAGCAGTACAGGACGGTGACCTCGCCGCCGTTGTCGATCGGCCACAGTGCCGTGGGCTGATGCGCGGTGAAGTAGGCGTAGGCCATTTCGCCGGAGGCGACGAAGGCCGCGATCCGGGTGAACAGTCCGGTCAGGATCAGCAGGCCAAGGACGAGCTCGATCACCCCTGCATACCAGTAGGGCCAGGTGCCCACGGGCACGGTGCCGCTCTCCATGGCGGTGGGAAAGCCGAAGAGCTTCTGCGTGCCGTGCACGGTGAACAGCAGTCCGAACACGATTCGGAATGCCGACAGTGCCAGCGGGGTGAACGGGGCGAGCTTGGATTCCAGACCTGTGGATGACATGGATCCGATAATAGGACCGTGGTCCGTTTTGGATCTAGTCCACCGGCGTGCGACTTCTCACTCGGTCGAGGGAATACGCGCCGCCCCCGGTGAACACGAACAGCAGGAAGACGAAGCAGAACAGGATGGCGTCCAGGCCGCCGTTACCACCGTATTCGGGGCTGACGATCGGCCACAGCGCCAGCGGCTGGTGCTGCCAGAAGTAGGCCACCGCCATCGATCCCGACGCGATGAACGCCGCGCCTCGGGTGAACAGACCGGCCATGATGAGCACACCGGCGATCAGCTCGATCAGCCCGGCGTACCAGACCGGCCACGACCAGAGCGGCATCTCCATCGCGATGGGCCACCCGAATATCTTCGAGGTGCCGAACAGGGTGAACAGGAACCCGAAGACGACCCGGACCAGACTCAGCACCGCAGGGGCCGCCGCACTGAGGCGATCGGACAGATTGATCATGTCGTCCGACCCTACCCACCGGCGGCGAGGATCCGCATGAGCCGCTTCTTCTTCAGGTTCTGCTGGATCACCCAGGACACGTCCGGATCGGTGTCGTCCAGGGACGAGAACGCCGGCAGGCCGGAGTCCGGTGCCGCGGCCACCGCGACACTCCAGCAATAGCCCAGCGTCTGACGGAGGGTGCGCAGCGCGGGGTCCCGGCGCGCGTCGGCGGGCCACCCCGCCACGACGGCTGTTGCGGTGGTGCAGGTGTCGATGGCACACGCCGCCGCGGGCTCGGTGCCCAGCAGTCTGGGCTCGCAGATCGCGGCGACTGCGGCGCGCACCACCAGGGGGTCCCTGTCACGGGCCCACCGCGCGACCAGCTTCTGCACGGTGCCGATATCGTTGTCCGCCAACAACTGCAGGCCGAGGACCACCCCCTCGCGGACCCGCCAGCGCGGGTCGGAGGCCGCGGTGTGCGCCCGCGCCCGAGCCGCGGTGTCGGTCGCGCGGGCGCCGAGCGCGACGGCACCGCACATGGCGCGGTACTCGTCGGCACTGTCGACCACGCGGTCGACATCTTCCTGATCGGCCAGCGCGCCGAAGGCCAGCGCCAGCTCGGTGTTGGCCCGTGGGCCGGGCAGCCCGGAATGTTCGTCCAGATAGCGCGGCCAACTCGTCCGCGGGAGGGCACGGAGTTCGGCGGTCCACTGCATCCGCGGAGTCATGGACCAGAGCTTAGGGGGCACCGTGGAACTTCCCCGCGAAAGCAGAAGTGCCCCAGGTCATACGACCTGGGGCACTTCTGTCTACTGTCTTGCTTCAGACGTCTGATTACACGTCGTAGTACAGGCTGAACTCGTACGGGTGAGGACGGATCTGGATCGGCATGATCTCGTTCTCCCGCTTGTAGGAGATCCAGGTCTCGATGAGATCCTCGGTGAACACGCCACCCTCGGTGAGGTATTCGTGGTCCTCTTCCAGGCGGTCGATCACCGCGGCCAGCGAGGTCGGGGCCTGCGGGATGTTGGCGGCCTCGTCCGGCGGCAGCTCGTAGAGATCCTTGTCGACCGGTGCCAGCGGCTCGATCTTCTTCTTGATGCCGTCGATACCGGCCATCAGCATGGCCGCGAACGCCAGGTACGGGTTACCCGAGCTGTCCGGGCAACGGAACTCAAGGCGCTTGGCCTTGGGGTTGTTGCCGGTGATCGGGATGCGCACACAGGCCGAGCGGTTGCGCTGGCTGTACACCAGGTTGATCGGGGCCTCGTAGCCCGGCACCAGACGCTTGTAGGAGTTCACCGTGGGGTTGGTGAACGCCAGCAGCGACGGGGCGTGGTGCAGGATGCCGCCGATGTAGTGGCGGGCCAGATCCGACAGGCCGGCGTAACCGGACTCGTCGTGGAACAACGGCTTGCCGTCCTTCCACAGCGACTGGTGGGCGTGCATACCCGAACCGTTGTCACCGAACAGCGGCTTGGGCATGAAGGTGACGGTCTTGCCGTTCTGCCACGCGGTGTTCTTGATGATGTACTTGAACAGCAGCACATCGTCGGCGGCGGCCAGCAGGGTGTCGAACTTGTAGTTGATCTCGGCCTGGCCCGCGGTGCCCACCTCGTGGTGACCGCGCTCGAGCACAAAGCCGGCGTTGGTCAGGTTGGTGGCCATCTCATCGCGCAGATCCACGTAGTGGTCGTACGGCGCGACGGGGAAGTAGCCGCCCTTGGGTCGCACCTTGTAGCCGCGGTTGGGGGAGCCGTCGGCCTCGTAGGGCTCACCGCTGTTCCACCAGCCGGACTCGGAGTCCACCTCGTAGAAGGTGCCGTTCATCTTCGAGTCGAAGCTCACCGAGTCGAAGATGTAGAACTCGGCCTCGGCACCGAAGTAACAGGTATCGGCGATACCGGTGCTGACGAGGTAGTTCTCCGCCTTGCGGGCGACGTTGCGCGGGTCGCGCGAGTAAGCCTCACGGGTGAAGGGATCGTGCACGAAGAAGCTCAGGTTCAGCGTCTTGGCTGCCCGGAACGGATCGATGCGCGCGGTGTTGGGGTCGGGCAGCAGCATCATGTCCGACTCGTGGATCGACTGGAAGCCGCGCACCGAAGAGCCGTCGAAGGCCAGTCCGTCCTCGAAGACGCTCTCGTCGAACGCCGAGGCCGGGATAGAGAAGTGCTGGACGACACCGGGCAGATCGCAGAACCGAATGTCGACGTATTCGACGTTCTCGTCCTTGATCAGCTTGAAGATGTCATCGGAGGTCTTTTCTGCCACTACGAATTCTCCTTTTCTGGTGACCCGCGCGTTGACGCTATGGACACCATGTTGCACGGTCATCAACCGTATGTTGCGTAGACGTTACGCAATGGCCCGTCGGGACCGGGAACCTATGCTTGGGGCATGGCCCGTGAGATCTCATCCTGGTTGTCCGGACCGGAGCCCTTCGATTCGGCCGCAGGTGCCCCCGGGCAGGACCGCGGCGACTATCCCGGGCACCGACTGGGATTACCGCAGCACGGATCGGGCTCGATCGCGGGTTTCGGCAGGCGTGCGGCCGCACTGCTGATCGACTGGCTGATCGCCTACGGTCTCACCGCACTGGGCATGTCCTTCGGGCTGGTCTCGCTGACCATGATGTCCACGGCGGTCCTGCTGGTGTGGTTGGTCCTGGGTGCGGTGTCGGTGCGCCTGTTCGGTTTCACCCCTGGTCAGCTCGCGCTCGGCCTGATGGTGGTGTCGGTGGACAACCGTCAGCACGTGGGACTGGGCAGGGCGGTGGTGCGCGGCCTGCTGGCCGCACTGGTGATCCCGGCCCTGTTCACCGACTCCGACCAGCGCAGCCTGCACGATCTGGCCACCAAGACCGCCGTCGTGCGGCGCTGATTCGGTCAGGCCTGGTGGCGGACCTGACCGTTCATCATCGTCATCGTCACGCCTGCGGCATGGATGTCGTGCGGGTCGATATCGAAGATGTTGCGGTCCAGCACGATCAGGTCGGCCAACTTGCCCACCTCCACCGAGCCCACCTTGTCCTCCAGCCGGATCTGATACGCGGCGCCGAGGGTGTTGGCGTGTACGGCCTGCTCGACGGTCAGCTTCTGGTCGGCTGGGGCGAGGACCTCGGCATCCGGCTTGCCCACGAGTTGACGGGTGACGCCGATCTGGATGGAGTCCAAAGGCTTGTAGGTGGAGAAGTAGCCCGCCGCGGGCCAATCGGTGCCCAGCGATATGCGCCCGCCTGAACCGAGCACCGCCTGCGGCCGATAGAGCAGATCCTTGCGCGGTGCGCCGTAGCGGGCTCCCATGTTCTCGATGGTGTCGGGATCGGCCGACATCCAGTTCGCCGAGAACTGCGCGGTGACGCCCAACTGGGCGAAACGCGGCGCGTCGGAGTCCTCGACGTAGACCAGGTGCGCGATCGTGTGGCGCCGGTCCCGGGGCGGGTTGGCCGCGATGGCGCGTTCGACGGCGTCCAGCCCCACCCGCACCGTGCGTTCACCGCAGGCGTGGATGTGCACGTCGTAACCCGCCGCGTCGACATCGTTGACCAACCGATGCCACTGCTCCTCGGTGAACGGGGACGCTCCGGTGGAGTCGGGTTTGTCGGCATAGGGCTCGATGAGCCAGGCGGTGTACCCACCCTGGGTGCCGTCGCCGACGATCTTGACCACACCGACCGTCACCAGCTCGCTGGAGACCGCATCGCGCACCGCGGTGAACTTCTCGACGGTGCCCTCGATCGGGGCGCCCCGCACCGAGTACGAGGCCGCCACCCGGAACGGCAGTTCGTTGCGTTGCTCGATATCGGTGTAGATCCGCAGGATCGCGGCTTGATCGTCACCGATGGGCGGCACCCCGGCATCGAAGACCGACGTGATACCGGCCGCCGAGGCCTTGGGCAGCCAGCCCTTCACGAGCGTGGCCATGGTGTCCGGGGAGATCGGTTCGACGGCGTCGACGAGGCCGAGCACCGCGTTGACCTCGAGGACGTACCCGGTCGGCTCACCGTTCTCGTCGCGCGCGTAGTAGCTGAAGCCCGGGATCGGATCCGGGGTGTCGCGGCTGACGCCGGCGAGCTCCAGGGCCTTGCTGTTGGCCCACAGGCTGTGCCCGTCGATGGCGAAGAAGAAGCCGGGCCGGTCGGGTAGCACCCGGTCCAGATCGGCGCGGGTGGGTCCCTGCGGGCCGAACATGTCGACGCGCCAACCGAATCCACGCACCGGGCCGGTCGGATTGGCCTTGGCGTAGGCGGCGATGGCGTCCTGGGCCTCGGCCAGCGTAGGCACCTGCAGGTCGACACCGGAGGTCAGGAACGCACCGAGGAACGGATGGGTGTGCCCCTCGACGAAACCGGGCATCAGCAGCTTGCCGCCCAGGTCGATCACCGTGGTGTCCGGGCCGGCCAGTGCCATCGCGCCGGCGTCGTCGCCGACGTAGCTGATGGTCTTCCCGGTGACCGCCACCGCCTGGGCCCACGGCGCCGGTCCTGCCACGGTATAGACCCGGCCGTTGCGGAAAACGGTGGTCGCCGGGTCACCCGGTCCGGGGCCGGGATCAGCGCCAGGGGCGGGCGCCGGTGAGGAACCCGGGGCGCAGGCGGCGAGCGTGCCGACGGCGGCGGTGGCTGCGACGATGGTTGCCGCGCGCAACACGGTGCGCCGGTTGGTCAGTGCGGAGAAGTGCGGTGCCCATTCACATGCGGTGCACATGCACCCGCCCGGCTGTCATGGGTGTATCTAAGCAACCGGGGTGCGCCGGCGACGGCAACTCGCTGAAAATCGCGGTTGCGCCGTTGTGCCCTACGTGCGACTCTGCCCTACTTGCGACTGTGCCCTACTTGCGACGGACGGTGCGCCCGACGCCGCGCATCTTGGCCTGGTTGGGCAGCGGGCCCTTGGGCATGGCGGCCGGACCGATCTTGGAGCCCAGTGCCACCAACTTCGATTCGAGCGAATCCATCTGCTTGGTCGTGATGTTGGCGGGCAGTTTGCCGAGGTGACGCTCCAACTTGGCCAGCGGCACCTCGCCCTCGCCGTTGCCCACCACGATGTCGTAGATCGGAACGTCGCCGACCAGCCGTGCGGTCTTCTTCTTCTCTTGCGCCAGAAGCGGTTTCACCCGGCTGGCCGAACCCTCGCCGACCAGGATGACACCCGGGCGGCCGATCACCCGGTGCACGGCGTCGAAGTGCCCGGTCGCCGCGACGCCGGGGGTGACGCGCCAGCGGCCACGCAGGTTGTCCAGCGCCCAGGCGGCCGCACCGGTCTGTCCCTCGGCCTTGCGGTACACCGACTTCTGGGCGCGGCGACCGAAGATGATGAAGGCCACCAGCGCACCGAGGATGATGCCCAGCGGGATCATCATGTACAAGGTGAAACCGCCGGCCAGCACGCCGAGCGCGATCGAGACACCCACGATCAGCACGAACGCGCCGATCATGTACGGCAGCAGCCGGGTGTCCTCTTTGCGCTGAATCTGGAAGGCCTGCCACAGCTGACTGCGGCGCTGCTTGGACGCAGCCTTACGGGCGGCCTTCGCCTCGGCCTTGGCAGCCTTGGTCTGGGCGGGATTACGCGATTTCGCCATTCGACAAGTTTACGATGCGCCGGAGGCTGCTCTGACCCGCGCAGCCTCGGCGTACAACTTGCCCGCCCGGTAGGACGACCGGACCAGCGGTCCGGCCAGCACACCGGTGAAACCGATGCTCTTGGCGTAGTCGGAATGCTCGACGAATTCCTCGGGCCGCACCCAGCGCTCGACCGGATGGTGGCGCGGTGAGGGCCGCAGGTACTGGGTGATGGTGACGATATCGCAGCCCGCTTCGTGAAGATCGACCAGCGCGGTGCGCACCTCCTCGGGGGTCTCGCCCATGCCGAGGATGAGGTTGCTCTTGGTCACCAGCCCGAAATCACGGGCGGCGGTGATGACGTCGAGGCTGCGCTGGTATCGGAAGGCGGGTCGGATGCGCTTGAAGATGCGCGGCACCGTCTCGACATTGTGGGCGAACACCTCGGGGCGGGACTCGAACACCTCGGCGAGCTGTTCGGGTATCGCGTTGAAATCCGGGGCGAGCAGCTCGACACCGGTGTTCGGGTTGAGCTGGTGGATCTGACGGACGGTCTCGGCGTAGAGCCAGGCGCCGCCGTCGGGCAGGTCGTCGCGGGCCACCCCGGTGACCGTCGAATAGCGCAGACCCATGGCCTGGACGCTCTCGGCGACGCGGCGCGGTTCGTCGCGGTCGAGCTCGGCGGGCTTACCGGTGTCGATCTGGCAGAAATCGCAGCGCCGGGTGCACTGTTCGCCACCGATGAGGAAGGTGGCCTCGCGGTCCTCCCAGCATTCGTAGATGTTGGGGCAGCCGGCCTCTTCACACACGGTGTGCAGACCCTCGCGCTTCACCAGGCTCTTGAGTTCGGTGTACTCCGGGCCGGTGCGCAGTTTGGTCTTGATCCACGGCGGTTTGCGCTCGATGGGAGTTTCGGCATTGCGCACCTCAAGGCGCAGTAACTTACGGCCTTCAGGGACGACACTCACGACGTCGATGCTACGCGGATCTGTCCGTCCAAAGCACCCGAGACGGCCTCTGCCACCGCGTCGGTGACATCTTTCACTCGCACATGCCTGCCCAGTTCGGCGGTCAGTGAGGTGACCCCGGCATCGGCGATCCCGCAGGGGATGATCCCACCGAACGCGCCGAGGTCGCAGTCGCAGTTGAGCGCGAAGCCGTGCTGGGTGACCCCGCGGGCCACCCGGATGCCGATGGCGCCGATCTTGCGCGCGGGACCCGCAGGCCCGGCGGGCACCCAGACTCCCGACCGCCCGTCGACCCGCGTCGTGTGCAGACCGAGGTCGGTGCACACCGTGATGAGCGCCTCCTCAAGGCGCCGAACGAAATTCACCACATCGAGTGGTTCGGCCAGTCCGATGATCGGATACCCGACGAGCTGGCCGGGTCCGTGCCAGGTGATCTTGCCGCCGCGGTCGGTATCGACGACGGGCGTGCCGTCCACCGGCCGCTCGTGCTCCAAGGTGCGCTTGCCCGCGGTGTAGACCGGCGGGTGTTCGAGCAGCAGCAGGGTGTCCGGGCCGCCGGCCACCCGCGCGTCGGCGATCTCCCGCTGCAGCTGCCAGGCCTGCACGTAGTCCATGCTGCCCAGCACGCGCACCTGCAGCGGTGCGGCGGAGGAACGGATGGAGGTCACCCGAGAGACGTTACGCCGGTGGGACACCGGCGGTCACATAGCTCAGCGCGGCACCGACGGTGTTGTGGTGGAAGACGAAACCGGCGCGCTCCAGCGCCGCGGGGATGGCCCGCTGACCGGCCAGCAGACCCTCGTCGGCGAACTCCCCGAGGGCTGCACGTAGCGCGAAGCCGGGGACGATCATCGGGGTGGGGCGGTTGAGGGCCCTGCCGAGCGCGGCGGTGAACTCGCCGTTGGTCACCGGCGCCGGACCGGTGAGGTTGACCGGGCCCGCCAGCTGCTCATCGGTCAGCGCGAAGCGGATCGCCCGGATCTCGTCCTCCAGGCTGATCCACGGGAAGTACTGCCGCCCGTTGCCGAGGCGGGCGCCGAGGCCGAGACCGAAGATGGGGCGTAACCGGTTGAGCATGCCACCGGCGGGGGAGAGCACAAGCCCCGTGCGCAGCAGCACAACCCTGGCGCCGGCGTCCTCGGCGACCGCGGTCGAGGCCTCCCAGTCCGCGCAGAGCTGGGCCAGGAACCCCGCGCCACACGGTGCGGTCTCGTCGACCACTCGGCCCCGGGTGTCCCCGTAGTAGCCGACCGCGCTGGCGTTGACCAGCAGCGGGACGCCCGCATCGGCCACGGCCGCGGCGAGCACCTCGGTCGGGCCGATCCGGCTGTCCCGCAGGCTCTGCTTGAACGAGCCCGACCAGCGTTTGTCGCCGACTCCGACACCGCACAGGTTGACCACCGCATCGACGCCGACCAAGGCGTCGATGTCGAGCTGGCCGGTGGCGGGATTCCAGAACACCTCGTCGGGACCCGATGGTGAGGTGCGCACCAGGCGCAGCACCCGGTGATCGGAGGTGCGCAGCGCGGTCGTCAGGGCTGAACCGATCAGCCCCGACGACCCCGCGACAGCGATGACCTGCCCGGCCACCGGTTACAGCCCCAGATCGGCCTCGAACGCGCCTTCTTCGAGCCGGCGCTTGACCGTGGTCAGGAAGCGGCCGGCGTCGGCACCGTCGATGAGGCGGTGATCGTAGGTGAGCGGCAGGTAGGCCACCGACCGCACACCGATCGACTCGTTGCCGAACTCGTCGGAGATGACGCGCGGGCGCTTGACGATCGCACCGGTGCCCAGCATCGCCGCCTGCGGCGGGACCAGGATCGGGGTGTCGAACAGCGCGCCCTGGCTGCCGATGTTGGTGATGGTGAAGGTGCCGCCGGACAGCTCGTCGGGCTTGAGGTTGCCCGACCTGGCGCGCGCGGCGATATCGGCGATGGCCCTGGCCAGGCCGCCGAGGGAGAGATCACCGGCGTTGTGGACGACGGGGGAGAGCAGACCCTGCTCGGTGTCCACCGCGAAACCGAGGTGCTCGGCGTCGTAGTAGGTGATCTCCTTGGTGTCCTCGTTGTAGCTGGCGTTGATGTTCGGGTGCGCCTTGAGGGCGTCGACGACGGCGACCGCGAAGAACGGCAGGAACGTCAGGTTGACGCCCTCGCGCTCCGAGAAGCTCTTCTTCGCCTTGGCGCGCAGCGCCACGATCTTGGTCAGGTCGACCTCGTGCACCTGGGTCAGCTGCGCGGTGGTCTGCAGGGACTCGCGGGTCTTCTTCGCGGTGATCTGCCGGATACGGTTCGCCTTCTGCGTGCTGCCCCGCAGATGTGCCAGCGACGGGGCCGGGGCGGCCTCCTTCTTCTGGCCGGCCGCCGGCGCGGCGGCCCCCTTGTCCTGACCGGCCGCGGGTGCCTGCGGTGCCTTTGCCGCCTCCGCGGCCGCGAGCACATCCTGCTTGCGGATGCGCCCGCCCACGCCGGTGCCCTTCACCGAGGACAGGTCGACGTTGTTCTCGGCGGCCAGCTTGCGCACCAGCGGTGTGACGTACGGATTGGCATCGGACTCGCTGCCCGCCGCGGCCGGGGCGGCTGCCTTGGGAGCGGGGGCGGACTCGGCCTTGGGCTCCGGCTTCGGCTCGGGCTTGGGTTCCGGCTTGGCCTCTTGCTTGGGCTCGGGCTTGGGTTCGGGCTTGGGCTCTTCCTTCGGCTCGGGCTCGGCGGCAGCCTCGGCACCGGCGTCACCGATCTTGGCCAGCTCGCCGCCCACGGCGACCACATCGTCCTCTTCGGCACTGATCGACAGCAGGGTGCCCGCGACCGGTGACGGGATCTCGGTATCGACCTTGTCGGTGGACACCTCGACCAGCGCCTCGTCGACGGCGACCTCGTCGCCGACCTTCTTCAGCCAGCGGGTGACGGTGCCCTCGGTGACCGACTCGCCCAGCTCGGGCATCTTCACCGACGTCGCGTCACCGCCGCCGGACACCGCCGGCTTGGCAGGCTTGGCTTGTTCCGGTGCGGACTCTTCGGGCTCGGCTTCCTCGGCGGCGGGCTCGGGTTCGGCCTCCGGCTCGGCTTCCTCGGCGGGGGTCGAGTCACCGGTCGGGGCGGACTCGCCCTCCTCGCCGATCAGGGCGAGGTCGCCACCGACCTCGACGACATCGTCCTCGGCCGCGATGATCTTGGTGAGCACGCCGGCGGCCGGTGACGGGATCTCGGTGTCGACCTTGTCAGTGGAAACCTCGAGCAGTGGCTCGTCGACGGCGACGGTGTCGCCCTCTTGCTTGAGCCATCGTGTGACGGTCCCCTCTGTGACGCTCTCACCGAGTGCGGGCATCTGGACTGAGATTGCCATGGGTTTTGACTCCTCGAAAGTCATCGTCACGTGTCGAATGCGGTGCCCTTCCATCCTGTCATGTCCGCCGGTCGCGGTCGTCGCGGACCGCCGACTCGATGCTCTGGCACCATCGAATCAAGGGTCGGAGAGGAGAATCCGCAGTTGGGACTGTTGGACAAGTGGCGGCGGCCGCGCGGTGGCTCGCGGGGCCTGGCCCGTAAACAGGCATCGGCCGACCTGGAGTATCTGCGTCATTGGGTCGCGACACACACCGGAGTCGAGGCATTCGTCGAACCTCAGACCACGGTCACCGAGGTCACCGTGGTGCTGGTGGCCGTCGACGGCGAATGGACGCGCAGGCGTACCGGTGGGGAGGCCGGAGCCAAACGGCTCAGCAGGCAACTCGACATCCCGGTCTACGACGTCCAGAAGGTCGGCTATCCGCAGCGGATGCGCGACTACGATGCCCGACGCCGGATCGAACGCGACCGGGAACGCCGCCGTGAACTAGAGGGGTAGCCATGTCAGCAGTCGCCGAACGGTTCGTCACCAGCGCCGACGGGACACGCATCGCCGTCTACGAGGAAAGCGGCACCGCCGGGCAGGCCGCCCCCACCATCGTCCTGGTGCACGGTTGGCCCGACTCACACGTGCTGTGGGACGGTGTGGCGCCGCTGCTGACCGGACGATTCCGGGTGGTGCGCTATGACAACCGCGGTGTCGGCAATTCCGACGTGCCCAGCGACACCGCCGCCTACACCATGGCCCGCTTCGCCGACGATTTCGCCGCGGTGGCCGCCGCCGTCAGCCCGCAACACCCGGTGCACGTGCTGGCCCACGATTGGGGCTCGGTCGGGGTATGGGAGTACCTGGGCAGGCCCAACGCGTCATCGGTGGTGGCGTCGTTCACCTCGGTGTCCGGACCCAGCGCGCGGCATCTGAACCGCTATATCAAGGACGGGCTGCGCAGGCCGTACCTGCCGCGCCGGTTCGCCCGCGGGGCCGCCCAGCTGGCCCGGTTGTCCTATATGGGTGCGTTCTCGGTGCCGGTGCTGGCCCCGGCGGCCGTGCGGTGGGCGTTCTCCCGTGGCGCCATGGACCGCCGCCTGCGGCGCGACGGTGTCGACCCGCACGACATCCATCACTCCCCGGCGCTGGCCGCCGACGCCGCCCGCAGCATGAAGGTCTACCGGGCCAACTACTTCCGCACGCTGCGTCAGCCGCGCGCCGAGCACGGCGTGCACGTGCCGGTCCAGGTGATCGTCAACCGGCGCGACCCCTATGTGCGGCCCTATGCCTATGACGACATCGCGAAATGGGTGCCGCAGCTGTGGCGCCGCGATCTGCACGCCGGGCACTGGGCGCCGATGTCACATCCGGCCCAGCTGGCCGCCGCCGTCGGTGAGTTGGTCGACCATCTGCAGGGCGCACCGGCGGCGCGCACGCTGGCCAGGGCGAAGGTCGGTGTCTCCCGGCCGCCGTTCGGTGACCAGCTGGTGTCGATCACCGGAGCAGGCAGCGGTATCGGGCGCGCCACCGCGCTGGCCTTCGCCGAACGCGGCGCCGAGATCGTCGTCAGCGATATCGACGAGGACGCGGCCGCCGAGACCGCCGCGCAGATCGGTGCCGCGGGCGGGACCGCGCACGCCTACCGGCTGGACGTCGCCGACGCCGACGCCGTGGAACGCTTCGCCGAGCAGGTGTGTGACACCCACGGTGTGCCCGACATCGTGGTCAACAACGCCGGGGTGGGGCATGCCGGGTTCTTCCTGGACACCCCGGCCGCGAACTTCGACCGCGTCATGGACATCAACTTCGGCGGAGTGGTCAACTGCTGCCGGGCCTTTGCCGCGCGGATGGTCGATCGCGGCCTGGGCGGTCACGTGGTCAATGTCGCCTCGATGGCCGCATACGCCCCGACCCAGTCGATGAACGCCTACGCCACCAGCAAGGCCGCGGTGTTCATGTTCTCCGACTGTCTACGCGCAGAACTGGATTCGGCGGGCATCGGCCTGACCACGGTGTGCCCCGGCGTGATCGACACCAACATCGTGAGCACCACACAGTTCGACATGCCGTCGGCCGGCGATTCCGCAGTGGAGGCGATGCGGGCCCAGATCGTCAAGGGATTCAAACTGCGTCGCTACGGACCGGAGAAGGTCGCCAAGGCCATCGTAGCGGCGGTGCAGAACAACACCCCGGTGCGGCCGGTGACCCCCGAGGCCTATCTGGTCTACGGTGCGGCACATGCGTTACCGCAGGTGATGCGCAGCACCGCGCGCGTCAAGCTCGGCTGAGCCGCGGCGGCAGACCCGCGAGTGGCCACTTGTGACACGGCTTCTCGTGAAAAGCGTGCGATAACTGGCCACTCGGCGGGTGAATCAGCCGTTGGCCGCGATGTCCTCCAGGACCGCGAACATGGTCCGGGTCGGTACCCCCGTGCCGCCCTTGGGGGTGTAACCCCACGGCCCGCCGGTGTTGTAGGCCGGCGCGGCGATATCGATATGCGCCCACTCGACACCCTCGGCGACGAACTCCCGCAGGTACACCCCGGCCACCAGCATCCCGGCGTAGCGCGATGAGCTGACATTGGCCAGGTCTGCCACCTGGGACTTCAGGTCGTCCTTGAGTTCCTCGGGCAACGGCATGGCCCAGCCGTTCTCGCCGACGGCCTGCGACAGCTCGGCGACCCGGTCGCGGAAGTCCTCGCTCCCCATCACCCCCGGGGTGCGCGCACCCAGCGCCACCGTCTGGGCGCCGGTCAGGGTGGACGTCTCGATCAGGTAGTCGGGGTCGTCCTCGCAGGCCCGCACGATCGCGTCGGCGAGCACCAGTCGTCCCTCGGCGTCGGTGTTGAGCACCTCGACGGTGGTCCCGCCGTACTGGGTCAGCACATCGCCGGGGCGCTGCGCGGTCGCCGAGGGCATGTTCTCGGCCATCGGGACGTAGGCGATGACGTCGATGGGCAGCTTCTGCTTGGCGGCCAGCACGACGGTGGCGACCACGGCCGCCGCCCCACCCATATCGGAGGTCATGTGGTGCATGTTGGCCGCCGGCTTGATCGAGATGCCGCCGGTGTCGAAGGTGATGCCCTTCCCGACCAGCGCAACCTTCTTGGCGCGCCGGCCGCCACCGGAGTGGGCGAGGCGCACCAGGCGCGGTGGCCGCGACGATCCCTTGCCGACACCGATGATGCCGCCGTAGCCGCCCTTGGTCAGTGCCTTGTCGTCCAGGACCTCTACGGTCAAACCGACCGCCTGCCCCAAAGCCTGTGCCTGCTTGGCGAATTCGGCGGGGTAGAGATGGCTCGGCGGGGTGTTGACGAAATCTCGGGCGGTGGCCACCGAGGACGCGATGTCCACGGCGCGCTGCACCTGCGCCTTGGTGGCGGCCTTGGTGTCGGCGGCCAGCGCCACGATCTTGGTCAGGCCCTTGTCCTTGGGTGCGGTCTTGTCGCTGCGGAAATCGGTGAACCGGTAGGCGCCGAGGATCAGCCCCTCGACGCATGCCTCCAGATCGAGTGCGGCCAGCGCGGCGACGACGGTGCCGACCTTGTCGAGGGAGCGCGCCGCGGCGCCTGCGGCGCGGCGGACAGTATCTGACGCCCACGGGGCTGAGTCATCCCGTGGTTCGCCGAGGCCCACGGTCAACACGCTGGCCACCGGTAGGCCGGCGATGACGAGCCGGTGCAGCTGTCCTTCGCCGCCGGTGGCGTTCAGTGCCGACAGGGCGGACTCGATGGCCGTCGCGGCGTCGGCGCCGAGGTGGGTCTGGTCCTCGGCCACCGTGGGACCGTCCTCGCCGGCGACCACAGCGACCAGCAGGACGGCGTCGGAGACACCCCTGCCGGGCAGGGACGAGCTGACGGTGACGGTGGGGGCCTGGTATCCGGGTGCGCTGCTCACCCGGACAACCCTAATCAGGAATCAGCGGGTACGCGGTGACCGGCTCGGCGAAGCCCTTCAGGGTCAGCGCGGCCGGCGCGCTCACCGCGACACCGGGCAGCAGCTCGTGCAGCGTCGCCGACACCAGGATCTGCCCGGGTTCGGCGGCGGCCACCAGCCGGGCCGCCCGATTCACCGGACTGCCGAAGTAATCGCCGCCGGTGGCCAGCACGGTGCCGAAATCCAGCCCGGCGCGGATCGGCAGTCCGGCCTCGGCGGCTCTGGGGTGACCGACCAGGCCGACGGCAACCGCAACGAGCTGGGTGGGGCTCGGGGCCACCCACATGACCTCGTCACCGATGAACTTGACCAACCGGGCGCCCGCAGCATGGATGAGATCGGCTGCGGCACCGCTGAATTCGTTGAGAAGTGCGGCCAGCTCCAGCGTTTCCAGGGTCTGGGTCAGCGCAGTGAACCCGGAAAGGTCGGCGAATCCCACACCGCACACCACGGTCGCGGAGTCCTCGTGTGCCACCAGCTCCAGGTAGCGGCGGGTGTTCTGCAGGTGATGCCGGTGCACGGCATCGATCAACGCACCCAGGCGCGGCACGAACGCCGAGGCCTCGCGGTAGGCGCGGGCGGTGACGAGTTCGTCGTGGGATTGCTCGATCTGGATCGCCGGGCTGGCATGGCGGATGGTGGACGCGACCGCCTCCGACAACCGGGCCAACACCGAGCCGATGACCCGCAGCAGCCCGGTGGCCGGCTCGTCACCCAACGCCCGCCGCATCTCCGCCCACAGCGCCAGGCCGTCCACATCGGGCCCGCTGAGCACGATCTCGTCGGGCCCGGCGACGGTGAGCCCGAGCGCGGCCCAGGCGTGTTCGACCTCGGTGACCGTCATGCCCAGCGCCGCGGCGGCGGTGCGCACGCTGTGTACCGGCGGGCCGGACAGTTGCACGGCATCCCCGGCCAGGCCGAACAACCGGCCGCGCCGCTCGGCGTCGATCATCTCTTCGGCGGTGAAGCCGAGACCGTCGAGGTATTCGATGAGCGGCGCCCGCTCACGCGCATCGGGAATCCCGCCGGCGACCAGCGCGTCGAAATCCACCACCGGGCAAGTGTGCCAGCAGGGGATGCCGCACTAGGGTGAGTTCGTGAGTGATGACCTGCTGCACGGCCCGCTGGAAGAACAACACCGCGCCCTGGGCGCCAGCTTCGCCGAGTTCGGCGGCTGGCTGATGCCGGTGTCCTACGCGGGCACCGTCGCCGAACACACCGCCACCCGGGAGACCGTCGGTCTGTTCGACGTCAGCCACCTCGGCAAGGCTCTGGTGAAGGGTCCGGGGGCGGCCGCCTACGTCAACAGCGCATTCACCAACGACCTGGAGCGGATCGGCCCCGGCAAGGCGCAGTACACGTTGTGCTGCAACGACTCCGGAGGAGTGATCGACGATCTGATCGCCTATTACGTCGCCGAGGACGAGATCTTCCTGGTGCCCAATGCCGCCAACACCGCGGCGGTGGTCGCCGAGTTGCAGCGTCACGCACCGGACGGACTGACCATCACCGATGAGCACCGTTCCTACGCGGTGCTCGCGGTGCAGGGGCCGAAATCGGCCGAGATCGTCGGCGGGTTGGGGCTGCCCACCTCGATGGACTACATGGGTTACGCCGACGCCGAATACGACGGTGTGCCGGTGCGGGTGTGCCGCACCGGCTACACCGGTGAACAGGGTTTCGAGCTGCTGCCCGAATGGGAGCGCGCTCACATCGTCTTCGACGCACTCGCCACGGCCGTTCAGGCCGCAGGCGGGCAACCGGCCGGACTGGGTGCCCGCGACACCCTGCGCACCGAGATGGGCTACCCGCTGCACGGGCACGAACTGTCGCTGGACATATCGCCGCTGCAGGCCCGCACCGGTTGGGCCGTCGGGTGGAAGAAGGAAGCGTTCTGGGGCCGCGATGCGCTGCTGGCCGAGAAGCAGGCCGGGCCCACCCGCACCCTGCGCGGACTGAAGGCGCTGGGACGCGGCGTGCTGCGCGCGGATCTGACCGTCCTCGACGGTGAGACGGTGGTGGGCACGACGACATCGGGGACGTTCTCGCCGTCGCTGAAGGTCGGTATCGCGCTGGCGCTCATCGACACCGCGGCCGGTATCGAGGACGGTCAGACCGTCACCGTCGACGTCCGCGGCCGGGCGCTGGAGTGTGAGGTCCTCAAGCCGCCGTTCGTTTCCGCGCGCACCCGATAGCACCCGCTGGCACACGCAAAACCGCTAGCCAACGGGTTATACAATCGGGTCATGACTGACGGCCCCCTCGAATTCTCGCTTGCCCGCAACACCTCACCGGCAAGCGACGAGGTAAGGGACGCCATCCTGGCCGACCCGGGTTTCGGCCGTTTCCACACCGACCACATGGTCTCGCTGAGCTACACCCGCGCCGATGGGTGGCATGACGCGCAGGTGCTGCCCTACGGGCCGATCGAGCTGGATCCGTCGGCCATCGTGCTGCACTACGCGCAGGAGATCTTCGAGGGGCTCAAGGCCTATCGCTGGGCCGACGGTTCGATCGTGTCGTTCCGGCCCGAGGCCAACGCCGCCCGACTGCAGGCCTCGGCCAACCGGCTGGCGATCCCGGAGCTGCCCACCGAGGTGTTCCTGGAGTCGTTGCGACAGCTGATCGCCGTCGACGAGAAATGGGTGCCTGCCGCCGGTGGTGAGGCCTCGTTGTATCTGCGGCCGTTCGTCATCGCGACCGAACCCGGACTCGGGGTGCGCCCCTCCGACGAGTACCGCTACCTGGTGATCGGCTCGCCCGCCGGCGCCTACTTCAAGGGTGGGATCAAGCCGGTCAGCGTGTGGCTGTCCAACGAGTACGTGCGCGCCTCGCCCGGCGGTACCGGCGCGGCCAAGTTCGGCGGCAACTACGCCGCGTCGCTGTTGGCTCAGGCCCAGGCCGCCGAGCACGGTTGCGATCAGGTGGTGTGGCTGGACGCGCTGGAACGCCGCTATGTCGAAGAGATGGGCGGGATGAACCTGTTCTTCGTGTTCGGCAGCGGCGGCTCGGCACGCCTGGTCACCCCGGAACTGTCCGGTTCGCTGCTGCCGGGGATCACCCGGGATTCGTTGTTGCAGTTGGCAACCGACGCGGGTTTCGCCATCGAGGAGCGCAAGATCGATGTCGACGAGTGGCAGAAGAAGGCCACCGCGGGGGAGATCACCGAGGTGTTCGCCTGCGGCACCGCCGCCGTCATCACCCCGGTGTCGCATGTCAAGCATCGCGACGGTGAGTTCACCATCGCCGACGGCCAGCCCGGTGAGATCACCATGGCGTTGCGAGACACGTTGACCGGTATCCAGCGCGGCACCTTCGCCGATACGCACGGCTGGATGTCGCGGCTCAACTGATTCACAAGATTCGACAAGGGCGGGTGCGCCGGCGGTGGCCGGCACACCCGCCCTCATCGCATCTGCGGTCGTCCGCTAGGCGGCCAACTCCCAGACCAGCTGCTGGGCAACCGGATTCGGGTTGGTGGCCGTGATCAGCTCATAGCCGCTCGCCGCCCACGCAGTCATGAACGTGGCCAGCGGAACCGCCATGCCCTGACCGACGGGCTCGTTCAGCCCGCTGTCATTGACGTACACGACGGCGAAGGTACCTCCGGGGCTGTTCGGGTTGGGCACCGCGAGGTTGATGCCGATGACCGAGATCGCGTGATTGGTGGTCACCATGGTCGAGCCGTCGCCGTAGCCCAGCGAGCTCCACATGCTGCCCGCGCTGATCATGGTGATGGTGCCCTTGCCCTCCACCAGCGCCTCCTTGAGCTGGCCGAGCGCATCCTGACCGGTGCGGTAGGTGGCGTCCCCGTCGTTGAACTCGTTCATGCGGTAGGTCTCGACCTGCATTCCCAGCACGCGCAGCAGCTGGGCGGTGTCCTCGGTCGTCAGGCCGTTGGTGCCCTCGTCGATCCACATCGTGCCGGGGTGCGAGATGCTGGGGGTTTCCTTGGCCAGGTTCAGGAACTCCTGCTCGGTGGTGGCCGTCGGCCGCGTGCCGGTGAGTCGTCCCCATACCGAGGCAACCGCCATCACGGCGCAATCGTCGTCGTTCTGGTGCACGTAGAACTGCCGGCCGACCAGCGGGTCGCCGTACTGTCCGGTGCCGCCGAACTCGATCAGGATTTCCATCCGGGTGGTGCTCGGCCGGGACAGGCCGAACGCGACGGCCAGCGAGTGCAGGACGTGCTGGGCCAGTCCCGCGAGGCCGGGCAGTCGGGCCGCGGTGCCGTTGTCGGCTTCGATGACGAAGTAGTCGACGGTTCCGGGCGCCTGCAGGATGGGCTTGGCGGTGTAGGTGTACTTCCCGGTGACGGGATCGACGGTGACGGTCCCGTAGGTGGCCTGTTCGGCGACGCGGTAGGTCAGGTCGAAGCCGTTGTTGCTCTGCCCGACCACGGTGCCGACCACGCCGGTGCCCGGCACCTGCTCGGCTTTGCCGTTCTCCAAGGTCGGAGCGGCATTGTTGAAGATGAACCGCAGATGCCGGACGATGTTGTCCCACAGCGAGTTCGACTCAATGGCCGGTTCGGCCGCCGGCGTCGGTTGGGCGTTCTGGGTGGCGGTGTTCGACGAGCCCGAGGACGGTCCGGCCCGCGGGGTCGCCGCGGACTCCTCGGTGCCCGGGGTGCCGTTCTGGCCCTCGGGAGCGGTGATCTCGGTTTCGTCGATGATGACCTCACCCGCGGCCGGTTCGCCGGTGGTGGCCGGTGGCGCCGTCGATTCGGTCGGTGTGGTCGTGTCGTCGGTGGTATCGGCGGTGGTATCGGCGGTGGCCGCCGTCAACGCGGTGTCGCGCTGTTCGGTCAGCGAAGCGCGAAGTTCGGCCCGGTGCAGCGCCGCGGTCGCGGCATCGGAACCGGTGTCCTCGGTGCGGGTGTCGGTACGACCGGTGCCCGAGGTGTCGTCATCGGCCCGGGTGTCATCGGATCGGTTGTCCCCGGCTCCGGTGCCACCGGAGCCGGCGGGTGTGGGGCCGCTGAGGCTGGTGCTGCTGTCGGCGGTGTCCGTGCTGGTCGCCGAACCCGCGCCCGCGTCGGTGCCCGCCGCGCTGCTGGAACTGGACTCCGAACCGGTGGATTCGGTTTCTGCCGCCGCGGCGGCGGCGCCGGTGAACATGGCCGCGCCCAGTCCCACCGCGAGCGCGCCGGCGGCCACCCAGGCCGTGAGCCGGCGGGCGATCGGCGCGGCCGGGGGATCGTATCGACGGGTCGGCGGTTCGGTGGGTATGCGGCGGCGCCGTCGGCGGCTTGGATCCACGAGGTTTGTTCCTTTCCCGACCGGCGCGATCCCTGTTGGATCCTGTCCCGGTGCAACGGCACGTTAGGTGCTGCACCCGAGGCGCACAGCAACTTCGCAGAAATTATCAGATCCGTAAATTGAATATGCGTTTGCAACGACATCTTTGCGGGTACCGCACTGGTTGGCGGGTTTCGCGACATCCGTTATCGGTCGATGCGCAACCAGCTGTGAGCGTTAATTGCAGCTCAAAGGCAATTCTGGCAAACGCTGAAATCGTTGCTGAAAGTGTCCGCGCGGCATCTACCGCGTCGCGGCGGGTGTATCCGGTGGGCGCCGCATCCGAGACCGGGGCCACCGGCCAGCTAATGCTTGCCGCTGCGCTCAGGTGCCGCAGAAGGTGCGGTAACCGGCCGCGAATTCCTGATCGGCCGGCGCCGCGTAGCGCTGCAGGCCCGGCCGTTCGGTGAAGGGGTCGCCGATCGCATCCAACAGTCGGTGCGTCGGGGCCAGGTCCCCGCCGGTGGCCGCCGCCAGCGCCTCCTCGACCAGGTGATTGCGCGGGATGTAGACGGGATTCACGCGGTTCATCGCGGCGGTGTCCGGAGCGAGCGCACGCCAGCGTGTCACCCATTCCATGAGTCCCAACGGCACGTCGCCACGGGCCAGTCCGCGGAAGAAGGATGTGTGGTCGACGGCGTGCTCGGCCAGCAGCCCGGGCAGTTCGTCGATCAATGCGTCATTCGAATGCTCTTGTCCGAGACCGAGTTTGGCGCGCATACCGGATCGCCACGCGGCCTGATACCGCGGCGCGAACTCACCGAGGGTGGCGGTGGCGAGCTCGATCGCCGCGTCGGTGCCACCGCCGGACTGCGCCAACAGAGGCAACAAGGTCTCGGCGAAACGGGCCAGATTCCAGCCGGTGATCGCCGGCTGATTGCCATAGGCATAGCGGCCCCAGCTGTCGATCGAGCTGTACACCGTCGCCGGGTCGAACACGTCGAGGAAGGCGCACGGACCGTAATCGATGGTCTCGCCGGAGACCAGCACGTTGTCGGTGTTCATCACCCCGTGGATGAAGCCCACCAGCATCCACCGCGCGACCAGTTCGGCCTGCACCGTGATGACGGCATCGAACAACGCCAGGTACGGATCGGGCGCATCGGCGCATTCCGGGTGGTGTCTGGCGATGGCGTGATCGGCCACTCTGCGCAGCAACGCGGCGTCCCCGGTGCTCGCGGCGTAGACGAAGCTGCCCACCCGCAGATGGCTGGCGGCAACGCGAGCCAACACCGCGCCGGGCAGCACCGTCTCCCGGTGGACCGGCGCACCGGTGGCCACCACCGACAGCGACCGCGTGGTGGGGACCCCCAGCGCGTGCATCCCCTCACTGACGATGTACTCACGCAACATCGGCCCGAGCGCGGCCAGCCCGTCCCCGCCGCGGGACAGCGGAGTCGGGCCGGAACCCTTCAGATGGAGATCGCGACCGTCGGGGAGTTCGCCGAGCAGCAATGCGCGGCCGTCGCCCAGGCGCGGTTGCAGCCCGCCGAATTGGTGTCCGGCGTAGACCTGCGCGACGGGCGACGCGGTGGGCGGCAACCGCGTACCGGTGAGCAAACCGATGCCCTCACCGGATCGCAACCACTGCGGGTCCAAGCCCAGCTCGGCGGCCAGCGGCTCGTTGAGGACGGCCAGGGTGGGCTGCGGCGGAGTAACGGCCTGCCAGCTGACGGCCAGCTCGGGAAGTTCTCTGGCAAAGCGGTTGTCCAGCGCGACGGTCGACGCGGTCATCCCTCCGACGCTAGCCGACCGCCAGGCCCAGCGCCGTCAGCGTCGTCGTGACCTCCACCGAAGCCCCGAGCACATCACCGGTGACGCCGCCGAAGCGGCGCACGCAATGACCCACCAGCAGCGCGCAGACCACCAGCGCCACCAGCACCACCAGCGGGCCCTGCCATGGCCGCGGCGAGACGAAGGCGGCGGCCACGGCGAGGACGGCCGCCCACGCCGCCACGACCCACCGCGGCTGGGAACCCGCGACCAGACTGCCCAGTGTGCTGCCCGGCGCGGCCGGTACCGAACGGCGGCAGGTCGCCACCACCGCGACCCGGCCCGCCGCGACCGCGACGATCATCGCCGCAGGCCCCAGCGCGCCGAACGCAAGTCCCTGCACCACGATCGCCACGACGATGGCAGCCACCCCGAACGGGCCCGCGGTCCCGTCGCGCATCACCGCCAGCGCCCGCTCGGGCGCGCCGTAACACCCCAGCCCGTCCACCGTGTCCGACAGCCCGTCGATATGCAGTCCGCGGGTGCACAACAGCACCGTGACGACGGCGAGCACACCGGCCAGCGGACCCGGACCCCACAACGCCGTCGCGCCGACGCCGACCAGCGCTGCCACCGCCCCCAGCGCCGCGCCGACCACCGGCAACGCTGTCAACGCGCCGCGGCCGAACGGGTGCTCCGTCCTGACCGGTAGCACCGTGCCGAAGGCGAAAGCCGAGGCCAGCGGGCCGATCACGGGGTCGTGTCGGGTGCGCCGGTGACCGCGGCCTCGGCGAAGGTGGCCATCGAGGCCAGCGTGGCGACCGCCGCGCGCAGCACCGGAAGCGCCACCGCGGCGCCGCTGCCCTCACCCAGTCGCATGCCCAGGTCGATGATCGGTTCGAGCTCAAGGCGCTGCAGCGCCAAGGTGTGGGCCGGCTCGGTGGACCGGTGTCCGGCCTGCCACCAGGCGCGCGCTCCCGGCGCCAGCTCCTCGGCCACCAGCGCCGCGGCGGTGACGACCACGCCATCCAGCAGCACCGGCGTCCGGCGGATCGCGGCCTGGGCCAGGAACCCGGCCATGGCCGCCAGGTCGGCACCGCCGCACACCCGCAGCAGCCCGACCGGATCGGCCACCACGGCGCGGGCCCGATAGAGCGCATCGCGAATGGCCGAGGCCTTGCGCGCCCAGCCCGCATCATCGATCCCGGTGCCGCGCCCGATCACCGCCACCGGCTCCGAGCGGGTCAGGGCGGCGATCAATGTGGTTGCCGGCGTGGTGTTTCCGATCCCCATATCGCCGGCGATCAGCAGATCCGCACCGCCGTCGACCTCCTCGTCGGCGATCGCGCGCCCGGCGGTGATCGCCGCATCGGTCTGCTCGGCGGTCAGCGCATCCTCGACCGCGATATTGCCGCTGGCGCGCCGGATCCGGTGGCTGCCGACGGCGTCGGACGTCTGCTCGGCGTCCACCGCGATATCGGCGACCCGGACGCCGGCCCCGGCCAGTTCGGCGAGCACATTGATGGCGGCACCGCCCGCGGCGAAGTTGGCGACCATCTGCGCGGTCACCTCCGGGGGAAACGCGGACACACCGGCCTGGGCCACACCGTGGTCCCCGGCGAACACCACCACCCTGGCCCGTTCGAACTGCCGCGGCGGACACAGGCCCTGGCAGGCCGAGACCCACACCGAGAGCGCCTCCAGGCGCCCCAGCGAGCCGGGGGGTTTGGTCAGCGTGAGCTGGCGGAGCAAGGCGGCCTGCCCGGCGTCGACGTCGGGCGTGAGCACAGTGGGGAACACGTCGGGGAACCCAGCGGGAACCTCGGTGGGGAATTCTGTGGTCATGACAACTCCTTCACGGCCAGCGGTTGGCCGGCGACGACGAGCACCACCCGGTCGCACACCTCGGCAAGCCGCTGGTTGAGCGTGCCGAGCTCATCGGTGAACAGTCGGCCGGCCGGCGTCGCCGAGACCACCGTCAGCCCGACCTCCGGACTGACCAGCACCAACGGCCCGGTGACGGTGTCGACCGCGGCGCACAGCTCATCGATATCGGCGCGAACCGACCCGCCGGTCCATGCATCGCGGCGGTCCATCACCGCGGTGAGCCAGCCGCCGATATCGTCGACCAGCGTCGGGGTCATCGGATCATCGCGCAAATGCGTTGCCACATCGGCAGATTCGACGGTGTGCCAGTGCGGTGGCCTGCGGTCGCGATGGGCGGCCACCCGCGCCGACCAACTGTCCGCACCCGCGGGCACCGGCCCGGTGGCCAGATAACGCACGGTCGGGGACGCGGCGAGCAGGCCCTCGGCATGGCGTGACTTACCCGACCGGATACCGCCGAGGACGAGCGCACGCACCCCGGACCGGGCCGGGCGAGTGGGCATGGGCCCGACTCAGACGTCGTCGCCGCGGTTGACCTGCGGGCGTGGGGCGCGCATCCGGCGCAACTGCGAGGCGCGGCTGGCGGCATAGAAACCCAACTTGAACCCGGTTTCGGTGTTGTCGGGGAACTTCTCGTCGACCTTGCGGTTGACATAGCGGCCCACGATCACCCCGTCGATGACCATCACGACCAGCAGCACCGGCATCGCGAACGACAGCGGCTGCTGCACGGCGGGCGAGGGGACCGACAGGGTCACCAGGATCAGGCCGAGCGCGATCGGCATGAACAACCCGAGCAGATTGCGGCGGGCATCGACCAGGTCGCGCACGTAGCGGCGCACCGGGCCCTTGTCGCGGGGCAGCAGGTAGGCGTCGTCACCGGCCATCATGCGTTCCCGGCGATCGGCCATATCGGCGCGCCGGGTCAGCTTCTGGGCCTTGCGCTCCTCCTTGGACAACTTCGGTCCCGCGACGGCCTTACGGCGCTTACGGGCCTCGGCCGTCGTCATGGGCGCCGGCGCCACCGGACCGCGCTTACGGGCCGCCTCGCTGCGCTTGGGGGTCGGTCGGCCCTTCGGCGCGGTCCCCGTGTTCGTCCCCGAGTTCTTGGCCTCGGCAACATCGGCCGCCGAGCCCGACCGTCCGGCGGATTCCGCGTCCTCCGGTTCGGGATTGTCCTTGTTTCGGCCGAGCAGCTTCACGCCCGCAAGGTTACTTGCCCGAGCCCCGAGGCCCGGCATGCACCTGCCAAAGCCACCCTCTACGCTGCTGGCATGACTGGCCTGGCGGTACTGATAGCGCCGGACTGCTTCGGCGACACCCTCACCGCGGTGCAGGCCGCCCGGGCGATCGCCGCGGGATGGGCCGAGGCCCGCCCGGCCGACACCCTGACCCTTGCCCCGCAATCCGATGGCGGCCCGGGCTTCGTCGAGGTCCTGGCCAGCAGGCTCGGCGGGCTGCGGCCGGTCACGGTGCACGGACCGCTGGGCGGCTGGGTGGACGCGCACTGGGTGCACCACGGCGAGACCGCCTATATCGAGTGTGCGCAGGCGTGTGGTCTGACCCTGCTCGGCAGGCGCCCGGATCCGGAGACCGCCGTCACCGCCGACACCCGCGGGGTCGGGGAACTCGTCGCGGCGGCCGTCGGGGCGGGCGCCCGGCGGATCGTCGTCGGCCTCGGCGGCAGCGCGACCACCGACGGCGGCCGGGGTCTGGTCGAGGCACTTGGCGGACTGTCCGCCGCCCGTCGGCGGCTCGCCGGGATCGAACTGATCGCGGCCAGTGACGTCGAACACCCGCTGCTGGGACCGATGGGCGCGGCAGCGGTGTTCGGCCCGCAGAAGGGTGCCGACGCCGCGACCGTCGCGCTGCTCGAAGAGCGGCTCACCGAGTGGGCGGGCCAACTCGGGCCGGGTATCGCAGAACAGGCCGGGGCAGGCGCGGCCGGTGGGCTCGGCGCCGCGCTGCTGGCCCTCGGCGGCCGCCGCGAATCCGGGGCCGCCGTGATCGCCGAGCACACCCGGCTGGCCGACGATCTGGCCGCCGCCGACCTCGTCATCACCGGTGAGGGCCGTTTCGACGACCAGTCGCTGCACGGCAAGGTGGTCAGTGCGCTGGCCGGTGGCGTGCGCGAACGCGATGTCCCCGTGCTGGTGCTGGCGGGCCAGGTCACCCTGGACCCGGCGGCACTGGCCGAGGCGGGGATCGCGGCCGCCCATTCGGTGACCGATTTCGCGGGTTCGATACAGCTGGCCATGGACGATGCGCAGGCCCAGCTGACCGGACTGGCCCGGCGCACCGCGGCCGACTGGCCCGCACGGCTCGGGAATAGCGACCGAGCAAGGTACCGTTGAAGACATCGCGATTGCACCAGCACTTCTTCAGGAGATGCAATGACTGTTCAGGACGACACCACCACCGAAACCCATGGTGCGGTGCTGACCGACGCCGCGGCGGCCAAGGCCAAGGCGCTGCTTGACCAGGAAGGCCGCGACGACCTGGCGCTGCGCATCGCCGTGCAGCCGGGCGGATGCGCCGGACTGCGCTACAACCTGTTCTTCGACGACCGCACCCTTGACGGTGACCTGACCACCGAGTTCGGTGGGGTGGCGCTGACCGTGGACCGGATGAGCGCACCGTATATCCAGGGCGCCACCATCGACTTCGTCGACACCATCGAGAAGCAGGGCTTCACGATCGACAACCCCAATGCCACCGGGTCCTGCGCCTGCGGCGACTCGTTCAACTGATCTGACCGGCCGGCCGCACGCCGGCAGGTCGATCACGCTCTCCCGGACCGGCTGACTCGTTCAGCCGGTCCGTTGCGCTTTGTCAGCCCGTGCGCTGCACTCTGTCAGCCCGTGCGCTGCACGTAAGAACACACGAGGATCTCGTCGTCGAACGCCAACAGCTGGCCGACGGCCTGCATATCGGTGCCCACCGGCACCGCGCCGCGACCCCGTCCGGACTCGGTGACCCGCATGGTGAACAACGCCTGGGCCTGATTGGTCGACCACGGCACCAGCTTGTCGATCGAGGTGACCTGGACGCGGCCGTACTGTTTCTCGAATCCGTCGGCGTTCAGCTCGGCCAGCGCCAGATCGGACTTACGGTCGGTGACCTCGTCGTACAACCCGCACAGGGTGTGCCGGGCGATCACCTCGACATCCCCGTCGGCCAGGGCGTCCAGAAAACCCTGGATGGCCGGTTGCACGGTCTGGGCCGTCATCGGCTCGGGGCCGGAGTCCCGTCCGGTGAGCACCACCGCGGTCCCGGCGACCACCGCGACCATCGCGACGGCGACCGCGCCGATCACCAGGTATCGCCGCCGGTTGCTCCTGGGGTACGGCACCGGCGGGGGCAGGGCGCCCGGATACCCGAACTGCCCGGCTCCCGGCGGCCCGCTCGGCGGTGGAAAACCTTGCGGGGGAGGGGAATCGGGATAGGGCGCGGGGCCGGACATGGGGTGCTTTCCGCAGTCTGGGATGAAGATCGGACTGATAAGCAGGCTAGCGCACCCCGGGCCTACGGCATCGGCGCCGAAGCACCGCCGTCCATGCCTCTGTAAGGTGCGCCTAGCTAACTTGATGACTTTCGAAGGGCGTTTTTTCGTGACCATTGCGGTGACCGGATCCATTGCGACTGACCATCTGATGAAGTTTCCCGGCAAGTTCTCCGAGCAGCTGCTGCCGGATCACCTCCAGAAGGTGTCGCTGAGTTTCCTGGTCGACGACCTGGTGATGCACCGCGGCGGCGTCGCGGGCAACATGGCCTTCGCGATCGGCGTGCTCGGCGGTGATGTCGCCCTCGTCGGCGCGGCAGGCCAGGATTTCGGTGAGTACCGCCGATGGCTCGACGACCACGGCGTCAACACCGAGAACGTGCTGATCTCCGAAAGCGCCTACACCGCGCGGTTCGTCTGCACCACCGACGAGGCGATGGCCCAGATCGCGTCGTTCTACCCGGGCGCGATGTCCGAGGCCCGCAACATCGACCTCGCCGAACTCGTGAAGCGCAGCGGTGCACCGGAACTGGTGATCATCGGTGCCAACGACCCGGACGCCATGTTCCGCCACACCGACCAGTGCCGCGAACTGGGCCTGGCCTTCGCCGCCGACCCCTCCCAGCAGCTGGCCCGCCTCGACGGTGAGCAGATCCGCCGCCTGATCGACGGCGCGACCTACCTGTTCACCAACGACTACGAGTGGGATCTGCTGCTGCAGAAGTCGGGACTGTCCGAGGCCCAGGTCATGGGCCAGATCAAGTTGCGCGTCACGACGCTGGGGGAGAAGGGCGTCGACATCGTCGGAAGCGATGGCACCTTCGTGCACGTCGGCATCGTCCCGGAGCGCCATCAGGCCGACCCGACCGGCATCGGCGACGCGTTCCGTGCCGGGTTCCTGACCGGCCGGTCCGCCGGGCTCAGCCTGGAACGGTCGGCTCAGCTGGCCTCGCTGGTGGCCACCCTGGTGCTGGAAGCCACCGGTCCGCAGGAGTGGACCTGGGACCGCGACTCCGCGGTGGCGCGCATCTCCGAGGCCTTCGGCGCCGAGGCCGCCGCCGAGATCGGTGCGGCGATCGGCGCCACCGGGTAGTTACAGCTGCACCGGGTAGGTCGGTTCGCTGATCTGCGGTGACACCGTGCCCTCGACGAAGATGGCATGCCACAGCATGAAGATCAGCACCGTCCACAACCGGCGGCTGTGATCGCCGGATCCGGCGCGGTGATCGTCGAGCATGGTGCGCACCGCGGCCAGATCGACCAGATCGCCTGCCTGCGACGTCTCGATGGTGTGCTGAGCCCAGTCCAGCAGCGGGCCGGCCTTGAGCCAATGCCGGATCGGCACCGGGAAGCCCAGCTTGGGCCGGTTGAGCACATGCGCGGGAACGATCGGCTCCAGCGCGCGGCGCAGCGCGTACTTGGTGGTGGTGCGGGTGATCTTCTGGTCGTAGGGCAGCCGGGAGGCCACCTTGAACACCTCGGGGTCCAGGAACGGCACCCGCAGTTCCAGCGAGTTGGCCATGGTCATCTTGTCGGCCTTGACCAGGATGTCACCGCGCAACCAGGTGAACAGGTCGATGTGCTGCATGCGCGCCACCGGATCCCAGCCCGCCGATTCGGCGTACAGCTGCGCGGTCACGTCGGTGTGGGTCCAGTCCGGCCGGAACCCGGGCAGGGTGGCGCGCAACTGCTCGTCGGAGAAGCTGCGGGCGTTGCCGTAGTAGCGCTGCTCCAGCGTCATCGAACCGCGGTGCAGCAGGCTCTTGCCCCGCATGCCCTCGGGCAACGGGCGCGACGCCTTGCCCAGCGACCGCCGCAGTGGCCGCGGAATGTAATCGAACGCCTTGAGCGACAACGGCTCCCGGTAGATGGTGTAGCCGCCGAAGAGCTCGTCGGCGCCCTCGCCGGAGAGCACCACCTTGACGTGCTTGCGAGCCTCGCGGGCGATGAAGAACAGCGGTATCAGCGCGGGATCGGCCACCGGTTCGTCGAGGTACCAGACGATCTCGGGCAGTGCGGCGACGAACTCCTCGGCGCTGACCACCTTCGTCACATGGCGCGCCCCGATCGCCTTCGCCGATTCGACGGCGACATCGACCTCGGAGAACCCCTCCCGCTCGAAACCGGTGGTGAAGGTGATCAGTCGTGGATTGTGCCGCATCGCCAGCGCCGCGATGGCCGTCGAATCGATACCGCCGGACAGGAATGCACCGACCGTCACATCGGCGCGCATGTGCTTGGCGACGGAGTCCTCGAGCACCGCGGTGATCTCGTCGTAGCGGGCCTGCTCGGCGCCGTCGACGAAGGGCACCGCGGCGAACCGCGGGCGGAAGTAGCGGCTGACCACCGGCGCCCGGCCGGGCCGGATGACGGCGTAGCTGCCCGATTCCAGCCGACGGATCCCGCGGTGCAGCGTCTCGGGCTCGGGCACGTACTGCAGCACGGTGTAGTGCTGCACGGCGCGCTCGTCGATATCGAGATCCAGCCCGGCCGTCGGGGCGAGGTCGATCAGGCACTTCTTCTCGCTGCCGACGACGGTCCCGCCCGGCCCGGTGGCCATGTAGAGGGGTTTGATGCCGAACGGATCGCGGGCGCACAGCAGCTCGGCGGTCTGGGTGTCCCAGAGCGCGAAGGCGAACATGCCGCGCAGCCGATTCAGGACATCGGTGCCCCAGAAATGGAAGCCCGCGACGATCGCCTCACCGTCACCGTCGGTATGGAAGACCGCGCCGAACTCCTCGCGCAGCGCCTCCCGCAACTCCAGGTAGTTGTAGATCTCGCCGTTGAACACCAGCGCGTAGCGATCGGGGGCCTCGGCGGGTCCCCAGCGCAGCGGCTGATGACTGTGCGCGATATCGATGATCGACAGTCGGTTGAAACCCAACACGACATCCTCGTCGGACCATGTTCCCGGTTCGTCGGGGCCACGGTGACGCATCAGATGCGAGGCCCCCGAAACCGCTTCGACCAGCATCGGAGTGGTCTGAACGGTCGGGTCGGTCAGATACGCCAGCAGTCCGCACACCGCGCCAGTATGCCGAATCGTGCGGTCGCTTCGCTCGACCCGGCGGGCGTGGTCTACGCTGCGTAGTATTCGCCAAGTTTGACCGACCGCACTGCGGTTCACCGACTTCATCTAGGAGGCGCCAACGTGACCGCTCGCGGGGTTCGTTTGGTGGCGTTGTCATTGGTTTTGGGTGGTACGGCCATCCTGCTGAGCGGCTGCAGCTACCAGGAGATCTTCGGACTCGGCTGGCCGCAGGGCATCACCCCGGAGGCGCGGTTGAACCGCGACCTGTGGGTGTGGTCGGTCATCGCCTCGTTCGTCGTGGGCGGTATCGTGTGGGCGCTGATCTTCTGGACCAGCGTCTTCCACCGCAAGAAGGCGACCGACACCGAACTGCCTCGTCAGTTCGGCTACAACATGCCGCTTGAGCTCGTGCTCACCGTCGTGCCGTTCCTGATCATCTCGGTGCTCTTCTACTTCACCGTGGTGGTGCAGGAGCGGATGCTGCACAAGGATCCCAATCCCGAGGTCGTCGTCGACGTCACCGCCTTCCAGTGGAACTGGAAGTTCGGCTACCAGAAGGTCGACTTCGCCGATGGCACGCTGGCCTACGACGGTGTCGACAACGAGCGCAAGGAAGCCATGCGTTCGGTGCCCGAGGGCGTCGACGAGCACGGTATCGAGCGCGTCGGGCCGCTGGCGGGCAAGAACAGCGAAGACCGCAGCTACCTGAACTTCAACAAGATCGAGACGCTCGGTACCAGCACCGAGATCCCGGTCCTGGTGTTGCCCAAGGGCAAGCGCATCGAGTTCGTCATCGCCTCGGCCGATGTGATCCACGGTTTCTGGGTGCCGGAGTTCCTGTTCAAGCGGGACGTGCTGCCCAATCCCAAGGAGAACAACTCCGACAACGTGTTCCAGGTCAGCGAGATCGAGCAGACCGGTGCCTTCGTCGGGCGCTGCACCGAGATGTGCGGCACGTACCACGCGATGATGAACTTCGAGGTTCGTGTCGTGGAGCCCAACGACTTCAAGGCCTACCTTGAGTACCGCGAGGCCAACCCGGAGGCCACCAACGCCCAGGCGTTGCAGGCCATCGGTCAGGACCCGCTGGCCACCACCACCTTCCCGTTCGACACCCGCCGCGGTGAGCAGGTCGGCGCCCCCGCGCAGGCGAGCAAGTAAGGACCACGCATGCATATCGAAGCCAGGCTGTTCGAATTCCTGACCGGATTCTTCGTGGTGGCCGCAGTGGTGTACGCAGTGCTGACCGCGCTGTTCGCCAACGGTGGCATCGAGTGGGCGGGTACCACCGCGCTGGTGCTGTCCACCGGTCTGACGCTCATCACCGGCACCTTCTTCCGCTTCGTGGCACGGCGCCTGGACACCCGGCCCGAGGACTACGAAGACGCCGAGATCAGTGACGGTGCCGGCGAGTTGGGCTTCTACAGCCCCCACAGCTGGTGGCCCATCCTGATCGCGCTGTCCTTCTCCACCGCCGCCGTCGGTGCGGCGCTGTGGCTGCCGTGGCTGATCGTCGCGGGCATCTGCTTCGTGCTGGCGTCTGCCGCCGGACTGGTCTTCGAGTACTACACCGGCCCCGAGAAGCACTGACCCACCTTCGGCCAGGTCACAACCGTGCGTCAGTTGGTCGGCGTCCAGTGTCGGCCCGGTCCGGATGGTCGCGGTGTTGGGTAATCTTGCCGAGGCAGCAGTCGAGATGGATAGGCCGAGGTTTAGTTGCAGATGAGCGGGCCGTCAGGACCGGAGTCTTCGGGCGGGGACAGGGATAAGAAGTCCCGGTCCGACGAGACCGATATCCATTCGCGGGCGTACTCCGCCCCCGAATCCGAACAGTTCGTCAGCGCTCCGTACGTGCCGCCGGACCCGGCGCTCTACGACTACGACAACTACGCACCGCTGGAACCCGAGGACGACCGGCCGCCGCGCTGGCCGTGGGTGGTCGGTGTCGTGGCCATCGTCGCCGCGATCTCCCTGGTCGCCTCCGTCGCCCTGCTGGTGACGCGTACCGATAGCGACAACATGGCCAATCCCACGACGTCCACCACGACGGCGCCGCCGGTGCAGGATGCGATCACCACTACCACGCCTCCGCCACCACCACCGCCGCCGCCGACCACCGAGGAGCCGCCGCCCCCGCCGCCGGAAACGGTGACGGTGACCCAGGAGCCGCCGCCCCCGCCTCCTCCGCCGCCGGCCGAGGAGCCGGCACCGCCGCCGGCCACCAGCGAGGCGCCGCCCCCGCCTCCGCCGACGACGACGCGGCCCGCGGGACCGCGGCAGGTCACCTACACGGTGACCGGCACCAAGGCTCCCGGTGACATCATCACCGTCACCTATATCGACGCGTCGGGCCGCAGCCGCACCCAGCGCAATGTCTACATTCCCTGGTCGCTGACGGTGACCCCGATATCGCAGTCGGAGGTGGGCTCGGTGCAAGCGTCCAGTCTGTTCCTGGTGAGCCGGCTGAATTGCTCCATCACCACCAGTGACGGGACAGTCCTGTCGTCCAATACCGGCAACGCCGCGCAGACGAGCTGCTGATGCCGGATATCACGACACCAAGGACATCGCGGACACTGTCGGGCCCGCCCGACCTCGACCGCATCCTGCTCGGCGTGTGCGCCGCGGTGTGGCTGGCCGCCCTCGGTGTGTCCGTCGCGGCCGCGGTGCGCCTCGTCGACCTGGGAAGTGGGCGCGGCACGGTGCGCGCCGAGCTGGCCGAGGCCTCCGGTTCGCAGACGCCGTGGGTCCTCTACACCGTCATCGGGGTGTCCGCCGTGGTCATCGCGGTGGCGATCCCACTGCTGGTCCGGGCCCGTAAGCAGAGCAGCGAGCGCCCGGTGCGCAGCTTCACCCCGGCCGGGGGGTCGGTGTCCGAGGACATCGCCGCGATCACGCCTCGACCTGGTCGACGACGCGCCGCCGAGACGCCGGTCGTCGGTACCGAGACCGCCGTACGTGCCGGTGCACTGCCCGCGGTCGTCGAACAGGTCTATCTGCGCTGCACAGCGAGCGTGCTCGCCGCCGTCGGCGCGGGCACCCTCGCCGTGGCCGTGGCGACTTATCTATTGGCCGGCGACAACGAGACCGGTGCGATGGCGCTCTTCATCATCGCCGGGCTGGTCACCCTCGCCATGCCCGCGCTGCCGTGGTTCTTCCTGCGCGAGCTGCGCTCGGTGCTGGGGTTGGGCACACCCGCAGCCTGAGGTTTTCGGGAGTCGACGAGCGTCTCCCTGCCTTCAGTCGTAACGGTGGGTTGGCCGCCGAAGCTGAACCGGGGTAGGGGATGTGGCCCGGCGGACCTACCTGAATGCCGTGTCGACGCGGACGGTGCCGCTCTGACTGAACACAGGTAGGCCGGGCTAACCGGAGCCCGGGCGCCAATCCTGCGGTGGGTCCTCGCCGACAAGGCCGTCGACGGCCTCACGCAGCAGATCGGCATGCCCGGTATGCCTGCCGTACTCCTCGATCAGATCGCACACGCTGCGCCGCAGGCTCGCCCGGCGACCATCGGACCAGACGATGCTCACCGGCTGGTCGAGGCCGCCGTCGGCCAGCGCCGCCGCGAGCCTGGTCCTCGACCGCGCGACGGTCTCATCCCACAGCGCGTACAGCCGAGCGGGGGAGTCCTGCGCGGCGGAGGTGAAATCCCAGTCCGGGTCGGCATCCCAGTCGGCTTCGTCCTGATAAACGCTGTCCCAGGGCTCGCCCATGGCGGAATCGTCCAGACCGGGGCCGAATCGCTGTGCCTCGGCACGTGCCAGGTGTTTGAGCAATCCGCCGAGGGTGAGTGTGGAGGCCCCGATCCGGGTGTCCAACCCTGCGGCGTCCAGGCCGTCGGCCTTCCACCGGAACGTATACCGCAGCCGGTCCAGTACGCCCAGCAGATGCTGTTCCTCGGAGCCGGACAGGGGTGGCTCCCATGGCGGGTCGACGGACATGAGCCTCAGACTAGCCACCGGGGTAGGGGAGTGGAGCACGAAAAAGGCCCGCGCAGTCAGACTGCGCGGGCCTCTTTCGGTCGATCTCTAGTGGTGTCCGTTGGAGCCATTTCCGTTCGAGCCGTTGGAACCGTTGGTGCCCTGGCTCTTGCTGAGCACCGCGAGCGCCTTGTGCTCGGCGGCGTGGGCCGCCTCGGTGAGCGCCTCGTGCTCTTCGATCGGATCGGCCTTGAGGAAGCTACCGGTACCCGGCGAACCGGCGGACCCGAGCTTGTTCATCCGCTTCGGCAGCGCAGCACCCTGGTACTCCAGCGGGATCGGGTGTCCGTGCTCGTCGACCGGTCCGAGCGGCTGGTGCAGCTCGATGTAGGCGCCGTGCGGCAGGCGGGTGATGATGCCCGTCTCGATACCGTGCTCAAGCACCGCACGGTCACTGCGCTGCAGGCTGATCGCCCACCGGTAGGTGATGTAGTAGACGATCATCGGCAGCACGACCATGCCGATACGGCCGATCCACGTGGTCGCGTTGAGCGAGATGTGGAACTTCAGCGCGATGATGTCGTTCATGCACATGAAGGTCAGCAGGATGTAGAACGAGATCGCCGCGGCGCCCACTGCGGTCCGTGTCGGAGCGTCACGCGGACGCTGCAGCAGGTTGTGGTGCGCATCGTCGCCGGTGAGCTTCTTCTCGATGAAGGGGTAGGCCATCAGCAGCACGAACACCAGGCCCATGCCCATGGCGACCCACACCGACTGCGGGATGGTGTAGTTGCCGATGTAGAACTCCCAGGCCGGCCAGGTACGGGCCAGACCGTCGGTCCACATCATGTAGAAGTCAGGCTGGCTACCCGCCGAGATCTGCGAGGGCTTGTACGGGCCGAGCACCCAGATCGGGTTGATCTGCAGCAGACCGCCCATCAGGCCCAGCAGGCCGGTGATCATGGCGAAGAAGGCACCGGACTTGACCGCGAACACCGGCATGACGCGCACGCCGACGACGTTCTTCTCGGTGCGGCCGGGGCCGGGGAACTGGGTGTGCTTCTGGAACCACACCAACGCCATGTGCACGCCGATGAGCGCGAGCATGATGCCCGGGATCAGCAGGATGTGCAGTGCGTACAGGCGCGGGATGATGATCTCGCCGGGGAAGTCGCCGCCGAAGAGCGCCCAGTGCAGCCAGGTTCCGATGACCGGCATACCGAGGGTGATCGAGGAGAACGCGGCGCGCAGGCCGGTGCCGGAGAGCAGGTCGTCGGGCAGCGAGTAGCCGAAATAACCCTCGAACATCGCCAGGATCAGCAGCAGCGAGCCGATGACCCAGTTGGCCTCGCGTGGCCTGCGGAACGCACCGGTGAAGAAGATGCGCGCCAGGTGCACCATGATCGACGCCGCGAACAGCAGGGCCGCCCAGTGGTGGACCTGTCGGACGAACAGGCCGCCGCGGACCTCGAAGCTGATCTCAAGGGCCGATTCGTAGGCCCGTGACATCTGGATACCGCGCAGCGGCTGGTAGACGCCCTCGTAGGTGACGTGTGCCATCGACGGATCGAAGAACAGCGTCAACCACACACCGGTGATCAGCAGGATGATGAAGCTGTACAGAGCGATCTCACCCAGCAGGAACGACCAGTGGGTGGGGAAGACCTTGTTCAGGACTCCGCGCCGCACCGCCTCCGAGGGGTGATAGCGGGAATCGATCGCATCACCTTGTGCGGCTGCGATATCAGCGAGCTTGGGACTCATGATTTCCGCTCCCAGAATGCCGGTCCGACGGGTTCGATGAAGTCGCCGTTGGCGACCAGATAGCCGTCCTTGTCGATGGTAATGGGCAGCTGCGCCAAGGCTCGGGCAGCGGGGCCGAAGATCGGGCGCGCGAAGTGCAGCGCGTCGAACTGCGACTGGTGGCACGGGCACAGGATCCGGTAGGTCTGCTGCTCGTACAGCGACGACGGGCAGCCCAGGTGCGAGCAGACCTTCGTGTAGGCGAACAGCTCACCGAAGTTGAAGCTCTCCTGGCCCTGACGCTTGACCACGCGCGGCATGTCCTGGGGCTTGATGCGGATGAGCATGACCGGGTTGCGGACGCCCATCGCGATCTCGAACAGGTGGTGCGACGACTCGACGGTGGTGCCGTCGCCGTCGGACTCACGCCACGGGAACACGGTCTCCATGCCGCCGGCGTCGATGTCCTCGGGACGCATCTTGACGAACGCCGACTCGCCGGGCAGACCGGTCGCGCGGGCCACGTAGATCGTCTCGCCCTCGTAGCGGGGGGTCCAGCCGGAGGTCCAGAGCACGGCCTTCTTGCCCTCGGCGGTCGGCACGACCGGCTTCCACGGGTTCTTGATCAGGCCGCCCATGAAGGCCACCAGGGTGCCGAGGCCGAAGGCGCCCAGGCCGATACCGGCCGACAGGCCGATCAGCTTGCGACGCTTGATCGTCGAACCCTCGAGCGCATCGGTCAGGTTCGCGACGATGGTCTTGCGGTGGATTTCCGCCGACGCGCCGTCATGGCGGTCCTGGATGGTGATCTCTTCGGGGATGAACTTCTTCTGGAAGAGCACCGCGCCGACACCGATCGCCAGGATCGACAGTCCGAAGGTCAGGCCGTAGAGCGGGGTGGCCAGCGTGTAGAGGCGCTCGCCCTCGCCGCCGTAGGGGACGTACTCCCACGGCCAGAAGAGGAAGACCAGCAGCAGGGCCAGCCCGGAGAAACCGCCGAGCAACAGCCAGTAGGCGACGGTGCGCGAGGCGCGCTTCTCGGCCTTGGTGCCCTCGACCGGCCAGCGCGGCTCCTTGTAGACGATCTCGACACCGTCGAGCTTGCCGCCCAGTTCGAGCAGCTCCTCGCGGGACATCTTCGCCAGTTCTTCGTCACTGGGCTGACCGGGGACCGGCCCGCCCGAGGTGTCACTACCCTTGATGTTCGCGCTCATGCACGAGCTCCGATCCACATCGTGATGCCGACTGCGGCCACGATCCCGATGATCCAGATGGCCATGCCTTCAGTGGTGGGGCCGAAGCCGCCGAGACCGTAGCCGCCGGGATCCGGGGTGTTGGCGGCCTCGACCACATAGGTGACGATGTCGGCCTTTTCCTCGGGGGTGAGCTGACGATCCGAGAACTTCGGCATGTTCTGAGGTCCGGTGAGCATCGCGGTGTACACCTGCGCGGGGACCTTCGCGGCCTCACCGAGGTCGGGAGCGTACTTGCCGGAGGACAGGGCTCCGCCCTTGCCGGTGAAGTTGTGGCAGGAGGCGCAGTTCAACCGGAACAGGTCGCCACCGCGGGCGACGTCGCCGGCCAGCAGGGACTCATCGGCGATCTGGCCGTTGGCCTCGCGCGGGACGATCGGCCCGCCACCGTTGGCCTGGACGTAGGCGCCCAGTGCGTCGATCTGATGCTCGTCGAAGACCGGGTCCTTGCGCGGGGCCTGCGCCTCGCCGCGCATCGCGGGCATCCGGCCGGTGGAGACCTGGAAGTACACGGCGGCCTCACCCGTGCCGATCAGGCTGGGACCGCGGTCGGTGACACCCTGCAGGTTCGCGCCGTGGCAGCTGATGCACGAGGTGTCGAACAGCTGCTTACCGGTGCGCAGCAGCGCCGACTGCGACTCGTCGGCCACCGCCACCTGAGGTGTCGGCGTCAGCGTTGCGGCGACTACACCGGCTGCCGACAACCCGAGCAGCAGCAGCAGCGCTGCCGACACACGGCGTCGAAACCGACGGCGGGACTTGGTGGACGACATCGATCCCCTTCTCATCTTTGAGGTCAACGGACGCATCGGCGAGCCGGTCACCGTACGAAGTAGATGACTGCGAACAGCGCGATCCACACGATGTCGACGAAGTGCCAGTAGTACGACACGACGATCGCGGCGGTGGCCTGTGCGGGAGTGAACTTGCTCATCCGGGTGCGGATCAGCAGGAAGATGAAGGCGACCAGACCGCCGATCACGTGCAGGCCGTGGAAGCCGGTGGCCAGATAGAACACCGACCCGTATGCACTGCCCGGGATCGTGGTGCCGTTCTCGACCAGGTGGATGTACTCGTAGCCCTGGCCGAGCACGAAGAACGTGCCCATCAGCAGCGTGATCACGTACCAGCGGCGCAGCCCGAAGACGTCACCCCGCTCGGCGGCGAAGACACCCATCTGACAGGTGAAGGAGGAGGCGACCAGAACCGCGGTGACCGGTACGGCCAACCACAGGTTCAACTCGGTCGGCTCGGGCGGCCATGCGCCCTGTGCCTGAGCTCGCGCAGTGAAGTACATCGCGAACAGTCCAGCGAAGAACATCAGCTCACTGGAAAGCCACACGATGGTGCCGACACTGACCATATTCGGCCTGTTCAGCGAATGTACGCGAGTGGTGATCGCGGTCCCCGAGGTCCCAACAGCGCTCGTCACAGGTGCAAGTATGACGCTTTGTAGTTGACGAACACCAGCCGGGTTCAGAATTGGGCGGAAACCCGAGGCGGTGCACCACTGGTGACGGCCGGATAACGGTGTGCGTACGGGCGATAACATCACGGCGTGTCATCCGCTGAGAACGTCTCCGAGAACCTCACCTGGCCCCTGATCCTGGGTCGGCTCACCACGCATCAGGATCTGTCGCGCGGCCAGTCGGCGTGGGCCATGGACCAGATCATGACCGGCTCGGCCACCCCGGCACAGATCTCCGGGTTCGCGGTCGCGATGCGGATGAAGCGACCGACGTCGGCCGAAGTGACCGAACTGGCCGACACCATGCTCAAGCATGCCCGCCGGATCCCGGCCGCACTGATCGGTGACCGGGCGGCCGATGCCGTGGACATCGTCGGCACCGGCGGCGACGGCGCCAACACCGTGAACCTGTCGACGATGGCCTCCATCGTCACCGCCGCCTCCGGCATCCCCGTGGTCAAACACGGCAACCGCGCCGCCTCGTCGCTGTCCGGTGGCGCCGACACCCTGGAGGCGCTGGGCGTGCGCATCGACCTGGGACCCGACGAGGTGGCCCGCAGCGTCGCCGAGGTCGGTATCGCCTTCGCCTTCGCGCCGCAGTTCCATCCGTCCTACCGGCATGCCTCGGTGGTCCGCCGCGAGATCGGCGTGCCCACGGTCTTCAACCTGCTGGGTCCGCTGACCAACCCGGCCGCGCCGCGTGCCGGGCTGTTCGGTTGCGCCTGGGGTGATCTGGCCGAGGTGATGGCCGGGGTCTTCGCCGCCCGCGGTGCCAGCGCGCTGGTGGTGCACGGCGATGACGGTCTCGACGAACTGACCACGACGACCACCAGCACCATCTGGCGGGTGCAGGCAGGCACGGTGGACCGGCTGACGTTGGACCCCGCCGCGTTCGGTTTCCGGCGGGCCGATCTCAGCGAACTCGTCGGCGGCGATGCCGAGGCAAACGCTGCCTCGGTGCGCGCGGTGCTGGGCGGGGCCCAGGGCCCGGTGCGCGATGCGGTGATCCTCAATGCCGCCGGCGCAATGGTCGCCCACGCCGGACTGACCAGTGATGCGCAATGGACGCCGTCCTGGGAGTCCGCGCTGGCCCGGGCCGCCGAGTCGATCGACTCGGGCGCGGCGGAGCGACTGCTGGCCAACTGGGTGCGCTTCACCCAGAAGGCCGCAAGCTAGCGCGGTCCGCCCGGCGCGGCGGATGCACGCCGTAGCGGTCGTCGAGCAGATCGGTCTCGGGTCTGCCCGCCGCCAGCTGTGCGGTGCGTGCACGCACCGCCCAGCCGGCCCAGT
Organism: Arthrobacter sp. SLBN-53; assembly: GCF_006715585.1. Lineage (NCBI taxonomy): Bacteria > Bacillati > Actinomycetota > Actinomycetes > Micrococcales > Micrococcaceae > Arthrobacter > Arthrobacter sp. SLBN-53. The sequence continues at coordinate 823,401 of NZ_VFNN01000001.1, read as the reverse complement.
GCATCGCCGATCCGATCGGTGACGCGTAGCCGGGCTCGGCGGTCACGATGCGCACCCCGGGAGTGGTCAGCCACCGCGCGATCAGCCCCGTCTCCTCGACCAACGCACCGCCCAGCGGGGCGTCCTCGACCAGGATCGTCTGTGCCGCAGCGGTGATGGCGTCCACCACCGGCATCGGGGGAACACCGCGGCGGGCGCAGCCGGCCGAGGCGAGCTGCCCGTGCCGGATGACCGCGAGGTGCCAGCCGCCCTGGCCATCCGGCTGGGCGGCCACGATCTGATCGACATCGGCCAGGGCGCGCAGCTGTTGGCCACGGGCGATCTTCTCGACCGCGGTCGCGGTGTGATCGCGCAAGCGGGCCGCGGTCTCGTAGCGGTGTTGGCCGGCCAGCTCCTCGATCTGGCCGACGACATGGGCGATGACGCGGTGGTCGACGCCGTCGATCAGATCGGCCGCCCGGCGCGCGGCCGAGGCGTACCCGGCCATATCCGCACCGGGCGGGGCCGGGCAGGGGGAGAGCTCGCGTTCGGCGCAGCGGTGCTGCGCGCTGCGGGACAGCCGGGCGGTGCAGGTGCGCAGACCGGCGCCGCGGGCCAGCACCTCGGCGGTGTCGACGGCGTCGGCTCGTGCGCTGAACGGCCCCAGCGCGCGCGGGCTGCGCGGGCGGCGGACCACCGACAACCGGGGGAATGCCTCCTCGGTCAGGGTGATCCACCACCACTTGCGCGGGAATTTCGACCGCCGGTTGTAGGGCGGCGCGTGGGCCGCCAGCAGCCGCAGTTCGCGCACCCCGGCCTCCAACTGGTGCGCGCACTCCACATGGTCGACGCGGGTGGCCAGCGCGACCATCTCCTTCATCCGGGTGCGCGGATCGGCGCCGGTGAAGTACTGGCCGACCCGGCGGCGCAGGTTGACCGCGGTGCCCACGTAGAGCACCTCGTCGGCAGGCCCGCGGAACAGGTAGACCCCCGGGCTGCTCGGAACACCCTGGGCCAGATGGCGTTTGCGACGTTGTGGCGCACTCTTGTCGGGTAGGTAGCCACGCAGTTCGGAGTAGGTGTGCACGCCCTGGTTGCCGACCCGTTCGATCAGGCCGTGCAGGACGTCGACGGTGGCACGGGCGTCATCGAGGGCCCGGTGGGTCGGCGTGGTCGAGGCGCCGAACAGCCGGGCCAGCGCGGAGAGCTTGACCGAGGGCGCCTCGTCGCGGGTCAGCACCCGGCGGGCGAGTTTGACCGTGCACAGCACCTGTGGCCGCGGCCAGGCCAGTCCCTGTCGTTGCGCGGCGGCTCGCAGGAACCCGATGTCGAAACCGGCGTTGTGGGCGACCAGGACCGCGCCGCGGGAGAACTCCAAAAAGGCCGGGAGCACCGTGTGGATCTTCGGCGCGTCGCGCACCATCGCCGTGGTGATTCCGGTGAGCTCGACGATCTGCGGCGGGATGACGCAGCCGGGGTCGACCAGGGTGGCCAGCTCCCCGAGTACCGCGCCGCCGCGGATCTTGACCGCACCGATCTCGGTGATGGCGTCGTGCTCACGGCTGCCGCCGGTGGTCTCCAGATCGACCACCACGAAGGTCGTGTCGGCCAGCGCGATCCCGGCTTCCGGATCGGCAAGCGGGTCGGCCCAACCTTTGGCCCAACCACCGGCCCAACCATCGGCCGAACCGTCGAGGTCGGCGAAGCTCAGCTGCGGCACATCGGTGACGGTAACCGTGGGCGGTGACATCCCCGGCCGCGTGCGCACTCTCGACCGGCGGGCCCTGTCGGTGCCCGTCGTTACGGTGCGGGGGAATCGCCGGACGACCCGGCGCAGGGAAGGACGGACGGCCATGACACACCCGATGGGTGAGGATTTCGAGGAGTTCAGCGGTGCGGCACCGGTACCCGGGCACGGCTCGGTGACCATCGACTGCGATGACTGCGCCGTGCGCGGTCCGGGCTGCCAGGACTGCGTGGTCAGCGTGTTGCTCGGAGTTCCGGAAACTTTGCTGGATGACGAGCGTCAGGCGCTGGAGGTGTTGGCCGATGTCGGTTTGGCGCCGCGGCTGCGGCTGGTTCCGATCCGTCGGCAAGGGCCTACGGATGGTAGAACTGGTGTGGCGTGATGACACGTGATCAACCACGGGAAGCAAAAATTTAATCCCGGACGCCTGTCGAATTCACGCCCTCCGTTGGACAAGCCCGATGCCGTTTCGTAACCTGTTCGAGACCTAACAGTAGTTCGTCGCGGCTGACTCGCAGTTGTAAGGACGCAATACCTTGAGGCCTGATTTGTCGGACCGGCGTAAGCGTGGCGTTAAGCGAGCCCTCATCGGTGCGTTGGCGGGCCTGACCATCCTGGGTGGATCGCTGGCCACCGGTGTCAATGCCGACCCGGCCGAGGATGCGCTGGCAAAGCTCAACGAGCTGTCCCATCAGGCCGAGATCGCCACCGAGAACATGCACGCCGCCCAGCTCGATCTCAACGAGAAGCTGGCTGCGCAGGCCGCCGCGGAGGACAAGCACAACGCCGACCTCGCCGCCGCCGACGCGGCGAAGGCCGACCTGGCAAAGTTCCAGACCTCGGTCAACAACATCGCCGCCGCGCAGTACATGGGCGGTCGCACCGACGGGCTGGACGCCATGCTGACGGCGAGCTCCCCGCAGGTGCTCATCGACCAGCTTGCCGTGCAGCGGGTGATGGCCACCGAGATGTCGGCCCAGATGCACAACTTCAAGCAGACCAGCGCCGTTGCCGCGCAGGCCGAATCCGCCTCGGCGCGCTCGGCAGCCGATGCCAAGACCGCCGCAGAGCAGGCCGCCGCGGTGCGCGCTGATCTGCAATCCAAGCAAAGCAAGCTGCAGGTCGAGATCGCCATCGTCAAGTCGCAGTACGAGCGGCTGACTCCGGCCCAGCGCGAGACGCTTGCCGCGATCCCGCCGGTGCCCGAGGGCGTCGTCCCGCCCCCGCCGGCACCGTTGCCCGCAGACGATCCCGGTGTGCTGGCAGCGCCGCCCGCGGGTATCCCGCCCGGTGATATCGCCCCGCCGGCCGCCGCGCCGGGATCCGGCGGAGGCTCGGCCGCCGTGCAGGCCGCGTTGACGCGCCTCGGTTCGCCGTACTCGTGGGGCGCCGAGGGCCCCGGGGCCTTCGACTGCTCCGGTCTGGTGAAGTGGGCATTCGGGCAGGCCGGTATCTCCCTGCCGCATTCCAGCTACGCCCTGGCCGCCGGTGGCCAACCGGTCTCGACCGACCAGATGCAGCCCGGTGATGTCGTGTCCTACTACTCCGATGCCTCGCATGTCGGGATCTACATCGGCAACGGCATGATGGTGCATGCCTCCACCTTCGGACAGCCCGTCGTGGTGGCCCCGGTCAACAACGCACCCATCCACAACGTGCGCCGGTACTGATCCGCTGAAGGTCGCCCTGCGCGGCTCCAGGGCTGCCCTGGCCGCCACAGCCGCCATAGCCGCCACAGCCGCCGCGGTACTGCTCACCGGTTGCCAGACCACGTCTACGCCTGCGCCGGCCGCGTCAGGTTCCGATGCGAGCACCGCGACCCCCGCAGTGAAGGCACCGGCAGGCACGGCCGTCACCACCACCGTGGCCCTGCCCGGTGGCCGCACCGGCGCACTGCGCGGGCTCGGCGGTGCGCGCAGCCAGCCCTTGATCGACCGGATCACCGCCGCACTTCCCGGTGCGGTGGAGGCCGTCACCGCATTCTGGGGGACGGACTGGCCTGGCGAGATCGTGGTCGTGGTGACCGAATCAAACGAGCAGTTCCGGGTGCTCGCCAACGGCAGTGCCGATATCGCGGCCGCCACCACCGCCGACGGCATGGTGTTTGCTCCGGGCGCCGCCGATATGAGCGCGACCGCCCTGGGCATCGTGGTCCGCCACGAACTGTTCCACTATGCGGCCCGTGCACAGACCGTGGCCGACGCTCCGCTCTGGCTGACCGAGGGGGTGGCCGACTACGTCGGGCGCCCGGCCCAACCGCCCCCGCCGGACGGCGCGCGACTGGCGCAGCTGCCGACGGATGCCGACCTGCAGACCCCCGGCCCGGCGCGTTCGGACGCCTATGACCGGGCCTGGTGGTTCAGCCGGTTCGTCGCCGAGCGGTACGGCGCCCCGGCGCTCAAAGCGCTCTACCTGCGGGCCTGCGGGGCCGGCCATCCCGACCCCGCCACCGCCGTGCGGGAGACCCTGGGAACCGATCTGGACGAGGTGGTGGCGCAATGGCGTGCCTGGATGACCCGATAGCGTGGGCCGGATGACCCGGGTCCTGTTGCTGACCAACGACTTTCCGCCGCGCCGCGGCGGGATCCAGTCCTACCTGGAGGCGTTCGTCGGCGAACTGCTGCACGCCGGGACACATGACCTCACGGTGTATGCGCCGACGTGGAAGGACTGTGACGACTACGACCGGCGGGCGGCCGACGCCGGATACCGCGTCGTGCGTCACCGCAGCACCCTGATGCTGCCCGAGCCGACGGTCGCCAACCGGATGCGCGACCTGATCGACGAACACGCCATCGACACGGTGTGGTTCGGTGCGGCGGCCCCGCTGGCACTGCTGGGACCGCTGGCCCGCCGGGCCGGCGCGGGGCGCATCGTGGCCAGCACACACGGCCACGAGGTGGGGTGGTCGATGCTCCCGGTGGCGCGTTCGGCGCTGCGCCGCATCGGGGAGGACGCCGACGTGATCACCTACGTCAGCGACTACACCCGCGGCCGGTTCGCCGCCGCGTTCGGTCGCGGTGCGTGTCTGGAGCGGTTGTCCCCAGGGGTGGACATCGACCGGTTCACCTCCGACAGTGTCGCCCGCGCTGAGCTTCGGGTGCGCTACGGGTTGGGCGATCGACCGGTGGTGCTGTGCCTGTCGCGGCTGGTACCGCGCAAGGGGCAGGACATGCTGATCCGCGCATTCGACCGGATCCGCCGCCGGGTGCCGGGCGCGGCGCTGGTGATCGTCGGCGGCGGGCCGTACCGGGCGGACCTGGAGAAGCTGGCGCACCGCACCGGCGTCGCCGAGGATGTCGTCTTCACCGGCGGGGTGCCCGCCGGCGAGCTGGCGGCCCATCACGCGATGGCCGATGTGTTCGCCATCCCGTGCCGGACCCGCGGTGCCGGGCTGGATGTCGAGGGTCTCGGCATCGTCTTCCTGGAGGCCTCGGCCAGCGGGGTGCCGGTGGTGGCCGGGCGGTCCGGCGGAGCGCCCGAGACGGTGCGCGACGGGGAGACCGGCTGGGTGGTCGACGGCACCGATGTGGATGCCATCGCCACCGCGGTCGGCGACCTGCTTGCCGATCCGCGGACCGCGGCCCGGATGGGCGCGGCCGGGCGCGACTGGGTGGTCGCCAACTGGCAGTGGCGCACCCAGGGCGCCCGGCTCACCCGCTTGCTCGGCTGAAGCCGATCAGCTGTAGATCGCCGCGATCTGCGCGGCGAACTTCTCGACGACCACCTTGCGCTTGACCTTCAGCGTGGGCGTCAGCTCACCGGTGTCCTCGGTGAAATCGACCGGGAGGATGCGGAAGGTCCGGATCGCCTCCGCCTTGGAGACCACCTGGTTGGCGTCCTTGACGGCCGACTCCACCTCGGCGACCAGGTCCGGGTCCTCGACCAGGTCGGCGACGGTGACCGACCCACCCTTGCCGTTGCGCTCCTTCCACCCCTCGAAGGCCTCGGGATCGATGGTGATCAGCGCGGCGATGAACGGTTGGGCATCACCGACCGCCATGGCCTGGCTGATCAGCGGATGGGCCCGCAGCCGGTCCTCCAACACCGCGGGTGCGACGTTCTTGCCGCCCGCGGTGACGATGATCTCCTTCTTGCGGCCGATGATCGTCAGGAACCCGTTGGCGTCGATGGCGCCCAGGTCGCCGGTGTGGAACCAGCCGTCGGTGAAGGCGTCCGCGGTGGCCTGCTCGTTGTTCCAGTAACCGCTGAAGACAACGCCGCCCTTCAGCAGCAGCTCGTCATCGTCGGCCAGGCGCATGCTGTTGCCGGGCAACAGCTTTCCGACCGATCCGACTAACATGTCGCCCACCTGGTTTGCGGTGACGGCGGCGCTGCTCTCGGTGAGGCCGTATCCCTCGTAGATGGTCAATCCGACGCCGCGGTAGAAGTGCCCGAGCCGGGCGCCCAGCGGTGCCCCGCCGGAGATGGCGGCACGGCAGTTGCCGCCGAGCGCGGCGCGCAGCTTGCCGTAGACCAGCTTGTCGAACACGGCGTGCTTGAGTCGCAGCAGCAACCCGGGACCGCCGCTGCTGTCCTGGGCCTTGCTGAATTCGATGGCGGTGTCGGCGGCGATCTCGAAGATGCGGCCCTTGCCGTCGTTGCGCGCGTTCTGCTCGGCGGTGTTGTAGACCTTCTCGAACACCCGCGGGACCGACACCACCAGCGTCGGCTTGAACACCCCGAACATCGGCACCAGATTCTTGATATCGCTGGTGAAGCCGAGGGTCACCTTGTTGGCGAATGCGCCGATGGTGATGGCGCGGGCCAGCACGTGCGCCAGCGGCAGGAACACCAACAGGCGTTCGCCCTTGCGCAGCAGCGTCGGGAAGGCGGCCTTGGCGCCGCGGATCTCGTAGAGCAGGTTGGAGTGCGTCAGCTGGCAACCCTTGGGCAGGCCGGTGGTGCCCGAGGTGTAGATCAGGGTGGCGGGATCGCTGGACTTGATGGCGGCGACGCGGGCGTCCAGCAGTCCGGGGTCGACATCCTTGCCCGCCTCGGCGAGGACCTGCAGGGCCGGGGCGGCCGGATTGTCGATGCGCAGCACCGCCCGCACCGCGGGCAGTTCGTCGGCCTGTTGTTCCACGCGCTCGGCGTGCGCCGCCGTCTCGGCGATGACCAGTACGGCGCCCGAATCCTTGAGCACGTGCTTGATCTGTTCGGGGGAGGAGGTCTCATAGATGGGGACGGTGACCGCGCCGACGGACAGGATCGCGAAATCGATGATCGCCCACTCGTACCGGGTGGCCGACAGGATGGCCACCCGGTCACCCGGGGCGACATCGTTGGCGAGCAGTCCCAGCGCCACCGACCGGATTTGCTGCGCGGCCTGGGCACAGGTGACGTCGGTCCAGGCGCCGTCGACCTGTCGTTGCAGGATGACGTGGTCGGGATCGTCGCGTTCATGGGTGTAGACCGAGCTGACGACGCTGTCGTATTCGGCGATCTCGAACGAAGCCGGAACGGAGAACTCACGCACGATTCTGGGCACCTCGGGTACTGGGAGGGGTGGTTACTAGCCGGTAAGCCTAGTCGCCTGTGTCACACCCGCGGCAGGGCGTATGTGAAGCTAGGTGGCCATGAACAGCGTTCAGATCGCCGATGAGACCTTTGTGTGTGCCGATCCCGCCGAGGTCGGCCGCGCCGTCGCCGAGGTGTCCAGTTGGCGGCGGTGGTGGCCGGATCTCGCGCTCACCGTGGTCGAGGACCGCGGGCCCGCAGGCCAACGCTGGACGGTGGCCGGGGCGCTGACCGGCACCATGGAGGTTTGGCTGGAGCCCATGATGGACGGTGTTCTGCTGCACTATTTCCTGCACGCCGAGCCGACCGGGGTCAGCGGCCATGAGCTGGCCGGGATGAATCTCGCTGCGCTCAACCATGCTCGCCGGGTGGCGGGCAAGAAGATGTCCTTCGAGGTCAAGGCTCGGCTGGAGGCCAACCGGCCGGTGGGAGTGTCACGGCTGGCCTGAGGAATGAGCCGCCGCTGTGTGGTGGGGGTAGATTTCTGGTCGTGGCGGAGAAGACGGCGCAGACCATCCATATCGCGGCCGATCCCTCGACGGTGATGGACGTCATCGCAGATATCGGCTCCTACCCGGAGTGGGTTGCCGAGTACAAGGAAGCCGAGGTGCTCGAGCTCGACGACGCCGGCAACCCGAAGACGGCCCGGCTGGTGCTCGACGCCGCGGTGCTCAAGGACACCATGGTGCTCACCTATCAGTGGCCCGCCGATCGCACATCCGTCACCTGGACACTGGTATCGAGCTCGTTGTTGCGTGCGCTGCAAGGCGCATATCGACTGTCGCCCAAGGGTTCTGGTACCGATGTGACCTATGAGTTGTCGGTCGACCTGATGATCCCCATGATCGGCCTGCTCAAGCGCAAGGCCGAGCGGCGTCTGACCGACACCGCGCTCAAAGACCTCAAGAAGCGAGTAGAGGTGGCAGTGAGCTGAGTGCAGATGGCGCAGCTGTGCCCGCCCGGATCTGCCTTTTCGTCGGCAAGGGAGGGGTAGGCAAGTCGACGTTGGCCACGGCCACCGCGGTGCGTGCTGCCCGAAGCGGGGCGCGGGTGCTGATCGTGTCCACCGACCAGGCGCACTCCACCGGAGATGTGCTGGGTGTTGCCGTCGAACCGACCGGATCGCGCACGCCCACGCGCGTCCTGACCGATCTGGACGCCGGGCCCGCCGATGCGGGCGGGTCTCTCGACGCGCTGGCGTTGGACACCCTGTCGCTACTGGAGACGCGGTGGCGGGAGATCGCCGGCGTGCTGGCCGGCCGATTCCCACATTCCGATCTGGGAAGCCTTGCTCCGGAGGAACTTTCGGCTCTGCCGGGGATCCAGGAGGTGCTCGGCCTGCACGAGGTCGCCGAATTGGCCGACTCCGGGCAGTGGGACGAGGTGGTGGTCGACTGCGCCTCCACCGCCGACGCGTTGCGCATGCTGACCCTGCCCGCGACGTTCAATCTCTATCTGGAACGCAGTTGGCCCCGGCATCGCAGGTTGTCGCTCTCGCCGGCGGACCTGGGCTCGGTGGCGACGCTGATGCTGGTGGAGCGGATCGCCGAGGGGACCGAACGCCTCTCCACGCTGTTGGCCGACAATGCCCGCGTCGGCGCGCACCTGGTGCTGACCGCCGAGCGGGTGGTCGCCGCGGAGGCGGCCCGAACGCTGGGCTCGCTGGCGTTGATGGGGGTCAAGGTCACCGAACTGCTGGTGAATCAAGTGTTGCTGCAAGATGATTCCTACGAGTATCGAAACCTGCCCGCGCACCCGGCCTTCGACTGGTACACCGAGCGCATCGCCGAGCAACGCGGTGTGCTCGACGACCTGGAACGTTCGATCGGCGATATCGCGCTGGTGCTGGTCCCGCATCTGGCCGGTGAGCCGATCGGGCACAAGGCGCTCGGCGAGCTGCTCGACGCGGCGCGTCGTCGGGATGGCTCGGCACCGCCGGGACCGCTGCGGCCGGTGGTCGACCGCGAGTCGGGGTCCGGCCTGGAGGCCGTCTATCGGATGCGGTTAGAGTTGCCGCAGGTCGATCCCGGCGCGCTGCGGCTGGGCCGGGTCGACGATGACCTTGTGATCGGCTCCGGGGGTATGCGGCGTCGGGTGCGGCTGGCATCCGTGTTGCGGCGCTGCATCGTGATCGATGCGAATCTGCGGGCCGGCGTGCTGACCGTGCGTTTTCGACCTAATCCGGAGGTGTGGCCGACGTGAGCCCCACCCATTCGGACATCCCGCCCGAACTGCGTCAGCTGGCCCAGGCGATCCTGGACAAGCTCGATCCCGCGGTGCGGATCATGGCCGCCAGAGCCGCCGCCGAGGGTGCCGGCGCGGGCGCCTGTCAACAGGTGTGGTGTCCGGTGTGCGCGTTGGCCGCGCTGATCAACGGCGAGCAGCATCCGCTGCTGTCGGTGATCGCCGATCACAGCGTGGCCCTGCTGACGGTGATCCGCGCGATGGTCGCCGAAACCGGGCCGCCCACCGATGTGCCCCCACCGCCGCCCGAGCCGGCGGACCGGCCGAGCGGGCGTTACGAGCAGATCCCGGTGACGCTCGACGACTGAGCGGACGGCGCAGCGACTGTGGTGTGGTCGCACTCACTTCCGCTGGGTACAGTTGGTCCGATCCGGCCCCGTCCTGGTGGGGCGCCGCTGCAGGAGGGCTCATGTGGTTCTGGTTCTACAAGTACATCTTGATGGGCCCGTTGCTGACCTTTTTGGGACGCCCCAAAGTGCAAGGGCTGGAATACGTTCCGGACTCCGGCGCGGTGATCCTGGCCAGTAACCACCTGGCCGTCGCCGACAGCTTCTACCTACCGCTGGTGGTCAAGCGGCGCATCACCTTCCTGGCAAAGGCCGAGTACTTCACCGGCACCGGGCTCAAGGGCAAGCTGACCAAGTTCTTCTACTCCTCGACCAACCAGGTACCCATCGACCGCACCGATGCCGACTCCGCACAGGCCGCGCTGACGACGGCGCAGCGAATCCTCGGCGAAGGCAAGCTGCTCGGCATGTATCCCGAGGGCACCCGTTCCCCGGACGGCCGGCTCTACAAGGGCAAGACCGGGCTGGCCCGGGTCGCGCTCGAAAGCGGTATTCCCGTCATCCCGGTGGCCATGGTCGGTACCGACGTCGTCAACCCGCCCGGATCCAAGATGTGGCATTTCGGCCGCGTCGAGGTCCGGTTCGGCAAGCCGATGGATTTCAGCCGTTTCGAGGGACTGGCGGGCAACCGCTTCATCGAGCGGGCGGTCATCGACGAGGTGATGTACGAGCTCATGCGTCTCGGTGGTCAGGAGTACGTCGACCTCTACGCCGCGGATGTCAAAACCCAGGCCGAGTCCATCGACGCACAGGCCAAACCAGAGGTGACCGCGAAGGCCGGATAGCCGCCTCGCTAGCTCGCCGCGGCGATCTCGGCAGCGGCGCTCGCGTCGTCAGACTCGTTGCGCCGGGACAGCCGCGGGGCCACCGCACCGATCACCGCGATCACCGCCAGCGCCCACCACAGGTAGGAACCGCCGACGACCCGCAGCCATGGCGAGACCGATGTCTCGTTGTGTGGCGGCATCAGCGTGATCGGGGTCCACACCGTCAGCGCGATGCCGATCGCCGCGACCACGAGCAGCGCGGCGGTGCGGGTGCGATAGCCGACGACGGCGGTTGCCAGCACCGTGGGCAGCACCCAGACCCAGTGGTGCGACCAGGACACCGGCGAGACCGCCAGACCGAACATCGCCACGCAGATGAGTCCCAGCACCGCGGCATCACCGTGCGCGTCGGCCCGCACCGTGCGGTGGGTCGCCCAGACCGTCAGGCCAAGCACCACGAAGCACAATCCGACCCACAGCAGGAAACGGGTGTCGTCGCCGACGCCGAACCGGGCCAGCATCCCGGAGATGTTCTGGTTGGTGTTCAGCGTCGCCGAGCCGATCCGGTCGGTATCGCTCAGCGTCTGGAACCAATACACCCAGGAGTCTCGCCAGGCCAGCGCGAATCCCAGCAGCGTCGCCCCCACCGCGGAGGCCGTCGTCACCAGCACCGCCCGCATATCGCGGCGTAACAGGAAGTACAGCAGGAAGACCGCCGGGGTGAGCTTGACCGCGATGGCGAGCCCGAGCAGCAGCCCACGCGGCCACGGTGTGCGCCGCGGCACGCAATCGGCGATCACCAGCGTCATGAGCACCACGTTGATCTGACCGAATTCCAGATTCGCCCGCAACGGCTCGGCGAACACCACCGCGGGCGCCACCAATGCACCGGCCAGCCAGGCCCGGCGATGCCAGCTGTCACCCACACGCAGCCGGGTCAGCACGATCGTCGTGGAGACCACCAGCAACACCATGGTGGTCACGGTGATGGCGGCGCTGGCCGCGGGCAGTGGCAACCACGCGAACGGCGCGAAGGCGACGGCCGACAGCGGTGGGTAGGTGAACGGCAGGTCGATCCCGGCCTGGGTCTGGAATTCGGTGCTGTCGGCATAGAGCGGGACGCCGTCCAGCCAGGCCCGACCGCCGAGGCGGTAGACGTCGATATCGATGCGGTAGCTGGATTCGCCGAGCAGCCGCCAGCCCACCCAGCCCAGCGCGGCCAGCGTCAACAGCTGGAACAGCCGCCACGCCCACACGCTGCCGAGGGCCCGACCGACCCCGGTCCGCCCGAGCACACTGCCCCCATCGGGCGACCGCTGAATCCTCATGTCGCCGCCAAGCCTATCGGTGCGCGGCGACGCGCTGGACGTGACAGGTCCGCCGATACCCCGCGAATTCGCTGGACCGGCGTAAATTCGAACGCCGTGTCCCCGAATCTGCAGCCGGACCTCGTCCCGGCTGACCGTCTTCCGCTGCTGTGCTGCCTGATCGCCTTCATCATGACGTTCGTGCTGACCCGTCTGGTGGTGCGGTACATCAGGAGTCATCCGAGCACCGACGGGCCGCGCAAGTGGTGGCAACCGCGCAATCTTTCGGTCGGCGGCGGTGTGCATCTGCATCACGTGGTGATCGGCATCATCCTGGTGATGGTCTCCGGCGTGGCGATGGTGACCCTGGCCGTCAATGGGGGAGTGACGGAGTTCACCGTCGCGGCAGTCTTTTTCGGTATCGGCGCGGCGCTGGTGCTCGACGAGTTCGCATTGATCCTGCACCTGCAGGACGTGTACTGGTCCGAGGACGGACGGACCTCGGTGGACGCGGTGTTCGTGGCCATCGCGGTGGCCGGGCTGCTGGTGCTCGGGTTCAGCCCGCTGTCCTTCTTCGATATCGACATCTGGGAGTCCGACGACTCCATCGAGGCGCGAATCGCGGTGATCGTGTCCGCGGTGCTCACCCTGGCGCTGGCGGTGGTGGTGCTGCTCAAGGGCAAGGTGTGGACCGGTCTGGTCGGTATGTTCATCACCCCGCTGCTGTTCGTCGGGGCGATCCGGCTGTCGCGACCGCACGCGCCGTGGGCACGGTGGCGCTATACGCGCAGGCCGCGCAAGATGCACAAGGCGCTGGAACGGGAGCGGCGCCTGCGCAGGCCCGTGGTGCAGGCCAAATTGTGGGTCCAGCACGTCGTGGCCGGAGAGCCGCATTTCCCGGACGACAAGCTGGTCAACGAGGAATTGGACCGCGAGATCCACGCCGCTCCGGCGCCCAGCCAGGGAGCGGCCTGAGATGCGCTATTTCTACGACACCGAGTTCATCGACGACGGCCGCACCATCGAGTTGATCTCGATCGGGGTGGCCGCCGAGGACGGTCGCGAGTATTACGCCATATCAACCGAATTCGACCCCGATCGGGCCGGCAGCTGGGTGCGCAAGAACGTGCTGCCCAAGTTGCCGTCACCGTCGTCGAAGCTGTGGCGCTCGCGCCGCCAGATCCGCAGCGAGCTGGAGGACTTCTTCGATATCGATGGTGACGAACCCATCGAGCTGTGGGCGTGGGTGGGGGCCTACGACCATGTGGTGCTGTGCCAGCTGTGGGGTCCGATGACCGACCTGCCGCCGGCGATCCCGCGCTTCACCAGGGAGCTGCGCCAGTTCTGGGAGGAGCGGGGCTCACCGCGGATGCCACCGCGACCGCGCGATGCCCACGATGCGCTTGTCGATGCGCGGCACAACTTGCGGCGCTACGAGCTGATGACCGACGACGGGGCCTGGGCGGCGCGCTCGGGCGGCTGATGGCACCCGCCGGTGGGGGCCGCCTGAGCTGCAGGTATGGCCCGTCCGAACGGATTTCGTTCACCGCTACCATGGAGCGGTGAACTGGACCGTCGACGTGCCCATCGATCAGCTGCCGGACCTCCCACCGCTGCCGGGGGACCTGCGGCAACGGCTCGACGCCGCGCTGGCCAAGCCGGCACTGCAGCAGCCGAGCTGGGATGCCGGTCAGGCCAAGGCCATGCGCACCGTGCTGGAGAGCGTGCCGCCGATCACGGTGCCCACCGAGGTCGAGAAACTCAGGACCCAGCTGGCCGCGGTCGCCCGCGGTGAGGCATTCCTGCTGCAGGGCGGGGACTGCGCCGAGACCTTCGTCGACAACACCGAACCGCATATCCGGGCCAACATCCGCACGCTGCTGCAGATGGCCGTGGTGCTGACCTACGGCGCCAGCATGCCGGTGGTCAAGGTGGCCCGCATCGCCGGGCAGTACGCCAAACCGCGTTCCTCGGACACCGACGCGCTGGGGCTGAAGTCCTACCGCGGCGACATGATCAACGGATTCGCCCCCGACGACGCGGTGCGCCAGCACGACGCCTCCCGGCTGGTGCGCGCCTACGCCAACGCCAGTGCCGCGATGAATCTGGTGCGCGCGCTGACCTCCTCGGGGATGGCCTCGCTGCAGGCCGTGCACGACTGGAATCGCGAGTTCGTCCGTACCTCTCCGGCGGGGGCCCGCTACGAGGCGCTGGCCGGGGAGATCGACCGCGGTCTGCGGTTCATGAGCGCCTGCGGTGTCAACGACCGCAACCTGGACACCGCCGAGATCTACGCCAGCCACGAGGCGCTGGTGCTGGATTACGAACGGGCCATGCTGCGGATGGACACCGCCGACCCGGCCGAGCCGGTGGCCGAACCGTCGGCACCCAAGCTCTACGACCTGTCCGCGCACTACCTGTGGATCGGGGAGCGGACCCGTCAGATCGACGGGGCGCACGTCGCGCTGGCCGAGGTGATCGCCAACCCCATCGGCATCAAGATCGGACCGACCACCTCCCCGGAGCTGGCCGTCGAATACGTCGAACGCCTCGATCCGCGCAACGAGGCGGGCCGGCTGACCCTGATCAGCCGGATGGGCAATCAAAAGGTCCGCGATGTGTTGCCCGCCATCATCGAGAAGGTGCAGGCCGCCGGTCATCAGGTGATCTGGCAGTGCGACCCGATGCACGGCAACACCCACGAATCCTCCACCGGATACAAGACCCGCCATTTCGATCGCATCGTCGACGAAGTGCAGGGTTTCTTCGAGGTGCACCGCGCGCTGGGCACCCACCCCGGCGGTATCCACGTCGAGATCACCGGCGAGAACGTCACCGAATGTCTCGGAGGGGCGCAGGACATCTCCGACCATGATCTGGCGGGCCGGTACGAGACCGCGTGCGATCCGCGGCTGAACACCCAGCAGAGCCTGGAGCTGGCCTTCCTGGTCGCGGAGATGTTGCGCGGCTAAGGGATTCAGATCAGGTTGGCGAGGTTGTTGCCCAGCGTCCAGGCGCCGGCGGCGAGCAGCCCGGCCAGCGTCAGGATGACCAGGACCCAGGCCAGCAGCACACGTTTGGCGCGCTGCCGGGCCCAGTGGAACTCCTCCAGCTCGACACCGGCGAATTGTCCTGTCACCGGCCGGTATTCGGCGTCCTGGTAATCGGCGTCCCGGAGCTCGGCGGGGTGGTGGGCGTTGGTCGGGTCCTCGGATCCGATGGCGGGCAGCTGGCGGGTCGGCCGGTAGGGCGCCGGTGGTCGGGCAGCGGCGCGGTCGTCGTGGCCGCCGAGGCGCTGCGCCGCGGTGGCGGCCCGGTGCTGGGCCGACTGGCGCGGCGCCGGAACCCGGAACGGCGGCAGACCCAGTTCGTCGACCACATCGGCCAGTGCCTCACCCAGTTCACCGGCGTCGGCGAAACGGGCGTGCGGGTCGCGAGCGGTCGCCCGCGCGACCAGCGCATCGAACTGGACGGGCACCCCGGCGATCGCCGCACTCGGCGGCGGCACGTCGTTGTCCATTCGCTGGTAGGCCACCGACAGCGCGGTGTCCCCGGTGAACGGGGTTCGGCCCGTGAGCAATTCGTAGGCGAGCACGCCGACGGCATACACGTCACTGCTCGGCGCGCTGTCGCCGGTGGCGACCTGTTCGGGGGACAGGTACGCCGCGGTGCCCAGGATGACACTGGTGGAGGTGATACCCGCTTCGGCCACCGCCCGGACCAGCCCGAAGTCGGCGATCTTGACCTCGCCGTCATCGGAGATCAGCACGTTCTCGGGCTTGACGTCCCGGTGCACCAACCCGGCGGCGTGGGCCACCGCCAGTCCTCGACATATCGGGCCGAGCACGGCGGCCGCGGCGTGCGGTGGCATCGGCCCGCGCTCACGCAACAACTCACGCAGCGTGCCACCGTCGACCAGCTCCATCACCAGATACGGCGCGGGCCCGTCGGGTCCGCCGCCGCCCTGGTCGTAGACGGCGACCAGCCCGTCGCCCTTGAGCCGCGCCACGGTCCGGGCCTCGCGCTGGAACCTGACCAGGAACGCCTCGTCGCGGGAGTACCGGGAATCCATCACCTTCACGGCGACGGGACGGTCCAACCGGGTGTCCACACCGCGGTACACGGTCGACATCCCACCGGCGGCGATGCTGGTCTCGATCAGATAGCGCCCCTCCAGCAGGCTTCCGACGAGCGGGTCGGTGCGCTGGTAGGTGTCCACCGCAGACATGGTACGGATCGGGTTTGCATCGACCTTCCACCTCCGAGCTGGGCCCGGGCCCCTAGACTCTGTGCGGTGAGCATCCCGGCATCCGCTGACATCCTCGATCCCGACGAAGCCGTACTCGACCTGTCCCAGGTGTCGAAGTTGCTCGGCGTCTCGGTCACCAAGGTCAACCAGCACCTGCGCGACGGTCATCTCGTCGGCGTACGCCGCGACGGTGCCGTGGTCGTGCCCAAGGTGTTCTTCGATGACAACGGCCGGGTCGTCAAACCGCTGCCCGGGTTGTTGGTGGTGCTGCGCGACGGTGGGTTCGACGTCACCGAGTCGATGCGCTGGTTGTTCACCCCGGACCCCTCGCTGACGCTCAGTCGCGACGGCAGCACCGAGAAGCAGGCCAATGCGCGGCCGGTCGACGCGCTGCGCTCACACCAGGCGCGTGAGGTCCTCCGCCGCGCGCAGGCCATGGCGTATTAGCTATCAGACGGCGCGGCCGTCCTGGCGTTGCCGGTTCCTCCGGCGCCCGTGACAGCAGATACCAGGCCAGGGTCGCACACCCGGTCGCCAGTGCGACCTGCAGCAGCGAGTACATGCCGTGCGAGCCGTCGGGCTTGAAGATCACCATGATCCAGGTGGAGAAGCCGGCGATCAGCGCGACCGCCGTACGGCTCTGCCACAGCGTCGACAGCGTCGCCAGCGGCCAGGTGTAGTACCAGGGCAGCGCGGCCGGGACGAACAGCACCACGACGCCCATCGCCAGCGTGGTGCCCACCAGCGCTTCGCGGTCGGTGTGGCGGAACCGCCACCACAGCAGCGGAAGGCTGATCGCGATGATCGCGATGCCGATGATCCTGGTGATCTCCAGGACCGCGTAGAAGTTCACCGGCATGACCATGCCGACGAGGGCGTTGATCACGTTCGCGAATGCCGTCGGCAGCGTCAGCCAGTTGATGATCTTGACCGAACCGGCCAGTGCGGTCAGCCAGCCGAGCCCGACCCCGGCCAGCAGGGACAGCACCGCGAACACGGCGCCGAAGATCACCACCGACGCCGCGGTGGCGAAGGCGAACGCAGGCACCGGACCGTAGCCTCGGGTGTCGCGCAGTCGTCTCATCCACACCCAGACCATGAACGGCAACGCGATTCCCGCCGTCGCCTTGACCGCGACCGCGGTGGCGATGAAACCGACGCCGAGGATCGGCCGGCCACCGAAGGTCAGCGCGATCGCCGCCATCATCAGGCCGACCATCAGCATCTCGTTGTGCACCCCGCCCATCAGGTGGATGATCACCAGCGGGTTCAGCACGCAGATCCACAGTGCGGCGGCCGGGTTGGCGCCCAGGTGGCGGGCCACCCGCGGGGTGGCCCAGATCAGCAGGGCCAGTCCCGGCAACATGCACAGGCGCAGCAGCATGGTGCCGCCGACGACGTTGTTGCCGACGATCATGGTGACGAATTTGGCCACCAGGATGAATGCGGGACCGTAGGGCGCCGTGGTCGTCGTCCAGATCGGACTGACGTTGTCCAGCAACGAGTTCACGTTCTCGACCGGTCCGACCACATAGGGGTCGAAACCGTCGCGCAGCAGCGCGCCCTGGGCGAGGTAGGAGTAGGTGTCGCGGCTGAACACCGGCGCGCTCAGCAGCAGCGGCACCAACCAGAACCCGGTGGTGGCCAGCATCGTGTACTGCGTCGCGGTGCGATCGACCACGCGCCGACCCAGCCACAGCCAGGCCAGCAACATCACGGCCACCCCGCCCCACAGCAGGATCGAGGAGAGCACCAGACCGTGGCCGAATCGCAGCCAGGACATGTGCAGCGATTCCAACAGCGGATCGTGTAACCGGGTGCTACCTGCGCCGAGTCCACCCGCGGCGATCAGTACCGCCCCCAGGAACCCCAATCGGGCCGGCCGCGCCTCGGCCGACATGGCGAACGCCCACAGCCGAGCGAGGTGTCCGCGCGTTTGCGGCGCGTCCGATACCGATGCGGTCATGTCCTCAGGCGGACCGGTTCGATGCCAGGCCGGCCAGTTCGGCGAGGCCGATCTTGGCCTGCTGATCGATATCGGCGGCGTTCAGCGCATCGAGGGCCCGCCGATGCAGTTGCTCGATGCGGTCTTCGACGGCGGCCAGCGCGCCGACCGACTCGATGGCCGAACACACCTCCTTGACCGCGACATCGGTCAGTTCGGTCCCGATCGACTCGCCGATCAGCTTGGCCGCGGCGGGATCGGTGCGCTGGGCCAGTTCGACCGCCTCGGCCAGCAGGACGGTCCGCTTGCCGGAGCGCAGGTCGTCGCCGGACGGCTTGCCGGTGACCGCGGGATCGCCGAACACGCCGAGCACATCGTCGCGCAGCTGGAAGGCCACCCCGAGGTCGTTGCCGATCTGGTGGAAGATCTGCTGGATGTCGGGCCGATCGGCCGCGGCGGCAGCACCGAGCTGCAGCGGGCGCGAGACCGTGTAGGACGCGGTTTTGTAGGTGTTGACGTTCATCGCCGATGCCACCGTGTCCGCACCGCTGGCCTCGGCGACGATGTCCAGGTACTGGCCGCCGAGCACCTCGGTGCGGATATCGGCCCATACCTTCTGCACCCGCAGGTGGGCGTCGGCGGGCAGATCGGCGGTCGCCACGATGTCATCGGCCCACACCAGTGACAGATCGCCGAGCAGGATCGCGGCCGACAGGCCGAACTGTTCGGGGGAACCGTGCCAGTTGTTGGCGCGATGCCGGTCGGCGAAGTGGCGGTGCACGGTGGGCAGCCCGCGACGGGTGGCCGACGCGTCGATCACGTCGTCGTGGGCCAGCGCGCACGCGTGCAGCAGTTCCAGCGCGGAGAACAACCGCAGGGCCTGGGTGTCGGAGGACCGGTTCGTCCCGGCGACCGCGCGCCAGCCCCAGTAGGCGAACGCGGGGCGCAGGCGTTTGCCGCCGCGCAACACGAACTCCTCGAGCGCGGCGGTCAGCTCGGCGTACTCGGGACCGATGTAGGCGGACTCGCGGCGGCGTTCGTCGAGGTACTGACGCAGTTCCTCGACGACGGCATTGACCAGTTCCACGGCTGTCGGTGCCGCTGTATCGACGCTCAGCGGACGCCCCTTTCTGATGTCGGTTTCTCGACCCCCGACTCTCTCTAGCCTAGAGCGTCCCGCCCGGTGATCGGTGGGTAGGCGCGCTCGCGACGACGTCATTATGCTTTCCCGCCGCGGGATCGCGCGCGATGACGACCCGGCACGGTCTCGGCCACGTCGGCCATCTCACGACAGCTGGGCCCCTTCGCCGACCTTCGGTGACCGGTCCCGACTCGCCCAGGCCAGCCAGCCGAGTAGGCCGGCGACCACGAAGGAGCCGACGGTCAGCCAGATCGCCGCGGTGGTGAACGATCGCGCGCTGGGGTCGGTGTAGCGCGCCTGGGCGTTCATGGTGGTGACGATGCCCGGTTTGAGCTTCCACTCGACGACCTCGCCGGACACCTGGTCACCGTTGGTGGAGGTGACCTCGCCGGGGAACGCGACGCTGAGTGTGACATCGGCTTCGGGGTCGTTGAGGGTGGTCAGGTCGACCCGGCCCTCCAAGATGACGAGGTCACCGGCGCGACGCAGCGAGATGTCCACGCCGGCGGCATCGCTGTTCATGTTCGCCAGTTGCGGAAGTTCGGCAAAGGTCAGGTCGGAGAACACCGCCTGGGATCCGACGTAGTCGCCGCGTTCGTACCGCGAGACGGCGACCTTGTTACTGAACGGCAGCGAGTTCAGCAGTTGCGGCCCCTTGTCCTCGCCGTCGCGCGCCTTGCTGGCCGCCACGATCTGGCCGGAGACGCGGTCGTCGGGGGAGACCGTGATCGACGCGCGCACCCGCACGCAGCCCACGGCGAACGGAGCCAGGATCAGCAGCAGCAGGACCAGCGCGGCGAGCCGACGGCGCCGTGGGCGGTGTGAGCGGGCGAACACCCGCTAATCGTGCCAGACCCGCGCGGTCAATCGGTGCCGGGCGCCTGGTCAAGGGGTAATGGTCGGCCCAGGATGGCGAAGGGGCGCGGGTCGCCGGCGAAATGGTAGTCCCGGATGACGTCGCCGAAGCCGAGTCTGCGGTAGAGCCGCCAGGCACGGTTGGCCTCTTCGTTGATCTCCGGGGTGGAGAGCAGGACGTTGGCCTCGCCGCGGCCGGCCAACAGCCGCCGCGCCAGCGCCTCGCCGAGTCCCTGGCCTTGCGCCTGGGGGTGGATGTGCAGTTCGGTCAATTCGAAATAGTCCGCGAGCAGCGGTTCGGCGCGGGCTCCTTCGGCCCCGCGCCGGCGCAACCCGTGTACGACCTGTTGCTGCCACCATTGATCGGGCGCGCCGCGATAGCCGTAGGCGATGCCCAGCATCTGCGCCGAGTCCAGGACGGCGGTCGAATCCACGTCGGTGGCGTCGGTGCGCAGCGCGGCGACGGCCTTCCAGCCGGAGCGGCGGGTGTGCTCGAGCCACATCGAGGCACGCTGTTCCTCGGTGCCGCGAGGATAGTTCATCGCCTGGACGTACACCGTCAGCGCTTCACGGAGCCGTTGGCGCATGACCTCCGCCGACAGGTCCACCAGAAATGTCGCCAACGGGGGTCCTTCGGGTCGGTCGCTGTGGACGGGTCATCCCCATTATCGGTCTCGATCGCCGGGAAGCCGCGCCCGGTCTCGGGGCGGGGTGAGACAGCGGTGGGGCGCTCCGGTGATGAGGGACGGACCGCTCCTGGTGGCAGACGTCATACAATCGTGTGTCAAGTAGGTGGTACGGGTCAGAATGACCTCGTATCATGGGAACAGTCACCCGTAAAACGCGGGCGGCGGCCCTATTTGAGAATTCGGCTCCCCGGAGCCCACGGCGCGTACCAGGAGGGACGGATGCCACTCTCCGATCACGAGCAGCGCATGCTCGACCAGATCGAAAGCGCGCTGTACGCGGAAGATCCCAAGTTCGCTTCGAGCGTGCGTGGTGGCAATCTGCGCGCGCCCTCCGCCCGGCGCCGGTTGCAGGGCATCGCGCTCTTCGTCGCTGGCCTGGCGATGCTGGTGTGTGGCGTTGCCATCAAGGCCACCATGATCGGCAGCTTCCCGATTCTCTCGGTGATCGGCTTCATCGTGATGTTCGGTGGCGTGGTGTTCGCGATCACCGGTCCGCGCGTGGCGGGTGCGGCCGACAAGACCGTGTCCGGCGCCGGTCCGGTCCGTCCGGGTAAGCGCGGCAAGCCCGCGAGCGGTGGTTCGTTCACCAGCCGGATGGAGGATCGGTTCCGCCGTCGTTTCGACGAGTGACCGGTACCCGTCTGCACTAGTTCCCCACCGATCCCCACCCGAGGGGCGGCTCCACCCGGAGCCGCCCTTTTTCGTGTCGTTTTCCGGCCGTAGAGCCCTGTTCGGCCCCGCAAACACCTCGGCGTGTCGGGTGCGGCAGGGCGCCCGCCCCACTTTTTCCCCACTGTCACCCACGTGGCTTCCGGTGGCCGCTCAATAGGCTTCTAGCTGGGGTTTTTCCTCGTTCGCGCCGTGGGTCCGGTCCGCCGTGCGGGTTCCGACGCACCATGAATCGCGGGGCAGTGGGGCGTGGGTGCAACTCGGTGGCAGCAAATGGAGCTAAGTGGGGGATTGTGGGGTAAAGTGGCGGACAGCGGAGGAACCGGAACTCCGCACAGCGGGCAGAAGCGACTCGGAATCCAACCGAGTGGTGGGAGGTGGCGGGATGTTTCTCGGCACCTACACGCCCAAGCTCGACGACAAAGGGCGGCTGACACTGCCCGCCAAATTCCGCGACGCACTGGCAGGAGGGTTGATGGTCACCAAGAGTCAAGATCACAGCCTGGCCGTGTACCCGCGGGCGGAGTTCGAGAAGCTGGCCGAGAAGGCGATGCAGGCCTCGCGCAGCGACCCGCAGGCTCGTGCCTATGTCCGCAACCTGGCCGCCGGTGCCGACGAACAGCATCCCGACGCGCAAGGCCGGATCACCTTGTCGGCCGAACACCGCCGCTACGCCAACCTGTCCAAGGAATGCGTGGTGACCGGTTCGCTGGGGCACCTGGAAATCTGGGACGCCCAAGCGTGGCAGCAATACCAGGAGACACACGAAGAGACCTTCTCCGCGGCCAGCGATGACACTCTTCGCGACATCATCTGACCAACAAGCCCGTGCAACGAGGCCTCTGTCCGAACCGGCCCTGACGTACTTCCCCGACGCCAGGTCCGCCTCGGACAGGGACCTCGTTGCAGGGGCGCCCCTTCTCGACAGGGGAGTCTCTGTGCCTCATTCCGACGATTCGCCACACTCTGTGAACTCACCTCAGTCAGGTCCTGCGCCCAAGTCCGGCGAGCACGGCCACGTTCCCGTTCTGCTCGACCGGTGCGTCGAACTCCTGACCCCGGCGCTCACCCGGCACCACGCCGACGGCTCCGGTGCCGTCCTCGTCGATGCCACCCTCGGCGCCGGTGGCCACACCGAGCGGTTCCTCACCGATCTGCCGGGACTGCGCGTCGTCGGCCTCGACCGTGACCCGAACGCATTGCGCATCGCCGGCGACCGACTGGCCCGGTTCGGTGACCGTGTCCGGTTCGAACGCACCCGCTACGACGGCTACTGGGACGACCGGCGGGAGCCCGTCGTCGACGGCGTCCTGTTCGACCTCGGGGTGTCCTCCATGCAGCTCGACCTGATCGACCGCGGCTTCTCCTACGCCCACGACGCGCCGCTGGACATGCGGATGGATCCCGATGCGCCGCTCACCGCCGCCGAGATCCTCAACACCTATGACGAGCGGGCGTTGACGCGGTTGCTGCGCGAGTACGGCGACGAGCGATTCGCCAACCGGATCGCCGCCAGGGTGGTCCGGCGGCGGGCAACCAAGCCGTTCGTCAGCACCGGTGAACTCGTCGAGGTGCTCTACGAGGCCATCCCGGCGGCAACCCGGCGTACCGGCGGGCATCCGGCCAAGCGCACCTTCCAGGCGTTGCGCATCGCGGTCAACGGCGAGCTCGACTCGCTGCGCGACGCGCTGCCCGCGGCCATGGCCGCACTCTCCGGCGGTGGCCGCATCGTGGTGATGGCGTATCAGTCGCTGGAGGACAAGATCGTCAAGAGTCTGTTCGCCTCGGCCACGGCGTCGCGCACCCCGCCCGGCCTACCCGTCGAATTGCCCGGCTATGAAGCCGAATTCGCAGCACTGACCCGCGGCGCCGAGCAGGCAGACGCCGATGAGATCGAACGTAACCCGCGCAGTGCCCCGGTGCGGTTGCGGGCGTTGGAGAAGATCGCCGGAAAGGAAGACTCATGAAGGGAAAGCGGTCCACCCCGGAGCGCAGCACCGACGAGCGCCGGCGCAAGACTCCGCCCAAGGGCAGGCCGACGGCACGCCGGCAGTCCGAGGCGCCCGCCCGCAAGCGCCGCAGCGCGCCCGAACAACGTCCGTCCCGTTCGGCACCGCAGACCTCGCCGGTGCGCAGGCCGGTCGACACACCGGCACGGGCCAAGAACGCCAGCCAGGCCAAGGCGCGCGCCAAGGCGCGGAAGGCCAAGGCCCCCAAGATCGTTCGTCCACCGCTTCGGGAGCGCCTGCTGACCCGGCTGGCGACCGTCGACTTCAATCCGCGGACGCTGGCCGCCAGGGTGCCGTTCGTGGTGCTGGTCATCGCCGCACTCGGTGTCGGGTTGGGTGTCACCCTGTGGCTGTCCACCGATGCCGCCAGCCGCTCGTATCAGCTGGGCCACGCCCGCCAGCTCAACCAGGCTCTGCTGCAACAGAAAGAGGCGCTGGAGCGTGATGTGCTGGAGGCGCAGGCGCCGCCCGCGCTGGCCGAGGCCGCCCGCGGTCTGGGCATGATCCCGTCGCGGGATACCGCGCACCTGGTGCAGGACGCGACCGGAGCCTGGGTCGTGGTCGGCACCCCGAAACCGGCCGAGGGCGCACCCCCGCCTCCGCTGAACACACCGCTGCCCGACGAGCGACCCGCCGCGCCCGCGTCGGCTGCTCCTGCCGCCGCGGGACCGCCGGCTCCGCGGGTCGTCGACCCGCGCGAGGTCGTGGTCCGCGTTCCGCCACGGGCCACCGCCGCGCCGGCCGCGCCACTGACCGCACCGGCAGCCCCGCAGGCCGGATCGGCACCGTTGACCGCGCCGCTGCCCGCCGCGCCCGTCGACCCGGCGCAGCTACCTCCCGTCGCCGCACCGGCAGACCAGGTCCCGCCCGTCGCCGCGCCCCTTGTCGTGCCGATCCCGGGCGTGCCCGCACCGGTGCCTGCCGAGGGGCTGCCGCATCTGGGAACCCCCGAGCTGCCCGCCCAGCCCGGCCCGGCAGCCAACCCTGAGCATCTTCCCGCGCCCCCGGCAGCGGGTCCCGCTCCCGAGGTGCCCGCCGAAGTCCCGGTCGAGGTTCCCGTCCCGGGTGTTCCGGCATGACCCGCGGTCAACGCGGCCAGGAGCATTCGGCAACCGACCGCCGGATCCGGCGTCCCGCACAGGCCCCGACAGCCGGGCTGCGCAGCTCCTCGTTCGTCTTCCGGCACCGGGCCGGCAACGTGGTCATCTTCCTGGTGTTGGTGGTCGCCGCGGCACAGCTGTTCAACCTGCAGATCTCCAATGCCGCCGGGCTGCGGGCCGAAGCGGCCAGCCAGCTGAAGGTGACCGACGTCCAGCAAGCGGTGCGCGGCAGCATCGTCGACCGCAACAACGACAAGCTCGCGTTCACCATCGAAGCCAGGGCACTGACCTTCCAGCCGGCGCGCATCCGCAAGCAGCTGGAGGAGGAGCGGGCCAAGAATCCCGACTACGCACCCGACCCGGACGCCCGCCTGCGGGCCATCGCCGCCGATATCGCCACCCGGCTCAACAACAAGCCCGATGCCAAGACCCTGCTGGCCAAACTCAGCAGCAAGGACACCTTCGCCTATCTGGCCAGGGCGGTCGACCCGGCGATCGCCGACGCGATCACCACGAAGTTCCCCGAGGTCGGTTCCGAACGTCAGGACATCCGCCAGTACCCCGGTGGCTCGTTGGCGGCCAATATCGTCGGCGGTATCGACTGGGACGGTCACGGACTGCTCGGTCTCGAAGATTCCCTGGACGCCAAGCTCGCCGGCACCGACGGATCGGTCACCTACGACCGCGGGTCCGACGGCGTGATGATCCCCGGCAGCATGCGCAACCGGCACGAGGCCGTCGACGGCCAGACCGTGCAGCTGACCCTGGACGACGACATCCAGTTCTACGTGCAGCAGCAGGTGCAGCAGGCCAAGGACAAATCCGGTGCCGCCAACGTCTCCGCGGTTGTGCTGGACGCCAAAACCGGTGAGGTGCTGGCGATGTCGAACGACAACACCTTCGACCCCTCGCAGGACATCGGCAGGCAGGGCAGCAGGCAGATGGGCAACCCCGCGGTGTCCTCACCGTTCGAGCCGGGTTCGGTGAACAAGATCGTGACCGCCGCCACCGCCATCGAGCTGGGTCTGACCAACCCCGACGAGGTGCTCTCGGTGCCCGGTTCCATCGATATGGGCGGGGTCACGGTCAAGGACGCCTGGAACCACGGTGTCGACCGATACACCAGCACCGGCGTTTTCGGAAAGTCCTCCAACGTGGGCACCCTGATGCTGGCCCAGCGCTTCGGCCCGGAGAAGTTCGCCGAGATGCTGGCGAAGTTCGGTCTCGGTGAGCGCACCGGGATCGAATTACCCGGTGAGAGCGCGGGCCTGGTGCCGCCGATGGACCAGTGGTCGGGCAGCTCCTTTGCCAACCTGCCCATCGGACAGGGCCTTTCGATGACGCTGCTGCAGATGACGGGGATGTACCAGGCCATCGCCAACGACGGTGTCCGGATTCCGCCCCGCATCATCAAGGCGATCATCGAAGCCGACGGCAAGGAGAACGTCGAGCCCGCGGCGCAGGGCGTCCGGGTGGTGTCGCCGGAAACCGCTGCCACCGTGCGCAATATGCTGCGCGCCACGATCCAGCGCGATCCGCGTGGTGTGCAGCAGGGGACCGGCTGGCAGGCGGCGGTCGAGGGTTATCAGATCGCGGGCAAGACCGGCACGGCCCAGCAGATCAACCCGAACTGTGGCTGCTACTACGACGACCACTACTGGATCACCTTCGCCGGGATGGCGCCGGCGGACGATCCGCGCTACGTCGTCGGCATCATGGCCGACAACCCCGCCCGCACCGCCGACGGCCTGCCCGGCACCACGATGGCGCCGCTGTTCCACCACATCGCCTCGTGGTTGCTGCAGCGCGAGAACGTGCCGCTGTCCGCCGACCCGGGACCGCCGCTGACGCTGCAGGCGGAGTGATCCCGAGCCACCCCGGTACTGTGGCAAGGCCATGACACTGCGTCCCTCCGATCCCGCCGGTGCCCACCTGGGTGTGTTGGCGCAGCGCATCGGTGCTGCCGCGGTGTCCGATCCAGACGTCCGGGTCACCGGGGTGACGCTGCGCAGTCAGGATGTGCGCCCAGGTGACCTGTTTGCCGCCCTGCCGGGACAACGCGCGCACGGTGCCCGATTCGCCGCCGAGGCCGTCGCCGCCGGCGCGGTCGCGGTGCTCACCGACCCGGCCGGTGTCGCCGAGTTCGCCATCAGCCAGGTGCCGGTGCTCGTGCACGACGACCCGCGCGCCGTGCTCGGCGGGCTGGCCGCCGAGGTCTACGGAAACCCGTCGGCGGCATTGCGTGTCGTCGGCGTCACGGGCACATCGGGCAAGACGACCACCACCTACCTCGTCGAGGCGGGACTGCGGGCGGCCGGTCGTGTCGCCGGCCTGATCGGCACCGTCGGCATCCGCATCGACGGTCGCGACGAGCCCAGCTCGCTGACCACCCCCGAGGCGCCGGATCTACAGGCACTGCTCGCGGTGATGGTGGAACGCGGTGTCGACACCGTCGTGATGGAGGTGTCCAGCCACGCGCTGACATTGGGCCGGGTGGACGGCACATCGTTCGCCGCCGGCGGTTTCACCAATCTGTCGCGCGATCACCTCGATTTTCACCCCACCATGGCCGACTATCTGAATGCCAAGGCGCGCTTGTTCGAACCGGATTCACCCAACCGCGCCGATCGGGCCGTGGTGTGCGTCGACGACGAGGCCGGACGTGAGATCGCGTCGCGTGCCGCCGGAGCGGTTCGGGTCGCGACCACCGGCGTCGACGCCGATTGGCGCATCGAGTCGGTGTCCGTCCTCGCCCGTGGCAGCCAGGAGTTCGTCGCCGTCGACCCGGCCGGGGTGGCGCACCGACTTCGGATCGGCCTGCCGGGCCGGTACAACATCGCCAACGCGCTGTTGGCCATCGCGTTGCTCGACGTCGTGGGCGTGTCGCCCGAACAGGCTGCGCCGGGGCTCGGTTCGGCCGCGGTGCCGGGGCGGCTGGAGTCGATCGACGCCGGGCAGGACTTCCTGGCACTGGTGGACTACGCGCACAAACCGGGCGCGTTGCAGGCGGTGTTGGCGACCCTGCGTGAGCAGCACCCCGACGGCCGGCTGGCGGTGGTGTTCGGCGCCGGCGGCAACCGCGATGCGGGCAAGCGCGAACCGATGGGTCAGATCGCGGCCGAGCTGGCGGACCTGGTCGTCATCACCGACGACAATCCGCGCAACGAGGACCCGAAGCTGATCCGGGCGACGATCCGGGCCGGCACCGGTGGATCGGCCGCCGAGGTGGTCGAGATCGGTAATCGTCGCGCGGCCATCGATCACGCGGTCGGCTGGGCACGCACCGGCGACGTGGTGCTCATCGCGGGCAAGGGCCACGAGTCCGGGCAGACCGCCGACGGATCCACCCGCCCCTTCGACGACCGGGTCGAACTGACCGCCGCGCTGAATGCATTGAGGCAGAACCGATGATCGAGATGACCGTGGCTCAGGTGGCCGATATCGTGGGTGGCGAACTGGCCGATATCAGCGCCGCGGACGCCGCGAACACCCGCATCACCGGAACCGTCGAGTTCGATTCGCGCGCGGTCACGCCGGGCGGGTTGTTCCTGGCGCTGCCGGGGGCGCGCTCGGACGGGCACGATTTCGCCGCGGGCGCCGTCGCGGCCGGAGCGGTGGCGGTGCTGGCCGCCCGCCCGGTCGGGGTGCCCGCCATCGTCGTACCGCCTGCGGTGGCCGGCGACGCCGGTTCCGGTGCGGTGGAGCATGACGATGCCGCGGGCTCGGGTGCCGCGGTGCTTGCCGCGCTGGCCAAGCTGGCCGCGGCCGTCGCGACGGAGTTGAGTGCGGCCGGCCTGCGCATCATCGGTGTCACCGGTTCGTCGGGCAAGACCTCGACCAAGGATCTGCTGGCGGCGGTGCTGGCACCGCTGGGTGAGGTAGTGGCCCCGCCCGGGTCGTTCAACAACGAGCTCGGCCATCCATGGACGGTGCTGCGCGCCACGACCGACACCGACTTCCTGATCCTGGAGATGTCGGCGCGGCATCCGGGCAACATCGCCGCGCTGGCGGCCATCGCGACCCCGTCGATCGGCGTCGTGCTCAATGTCGGGACGGCCCATCTCGGTGAGTTCGGATCACGCGAGGTGATCGCGGCCACCAAATCCGAACTGCCGCAATCGGTTCCCGCATCCGGAGTGGTGATCCTCAATGCCGACGACTCGGCGGTATCGGCGATGGCCGAGAAGACCTCGGCGCGGGTGGTGCGGTTCTCGCGCGCACCGGGGGCCGATATCTGGTCGGCCGACGAGCATCTCGACGAACTGGCCCGCCCGCGGTTCACCCTGCACACCGCGGCCGGTGCGGTGCAGGTCGCCCTCGCCGTGCACGGGGAGCATCAGGTGTCCAACGCGCTGGCCGCGGCGGCGGTCGCGGTGGAATGCGGTGCGAGCCTGGAGCAGGTGGCGACGGCACTGGCCGGCGCCGGTCCGGTCTCGGCGCGCCGGATGAATGTCAGCACCCGCGCCGACGGCGTCACCGTCGTCAACGATGCCTACAACGCGAATCCGGATTCGATGGCGGCGGGTTTGAAGGCGCTGGCCTGGATGGCGCGCGCCGGCGGGCAGGGGGGCAGGCGACGCAGCTGGGCGGTGCTCGGCGAGATGGCCGAGCTCGGCGAGGACGCGATTGCCGAACACGATCGCATCGGCCGGTTGGCCGTGCGCTTAGATGTCTCTCGATTGATAGTCGTGGGAACCGGGAGAGCGATGAGCGCCATGCATCAGGGGGCGGTGATGGAAGGGTCGTGGGGCAGTGAATCCGTCCTGGTGCCCGACGCCGACGCCGCGCTGGCGTTGCTGGCGGCCGAACTGAGTCCCGGTGACGTGGTGCTGGTGAAGGCGTCCAACGCGGCCGGGCTCGGCACGCTTGCCGATCGTCTCGCCGAGCAGGGGGACGAGCAGGCATGAAGCAGATCCTGGTAGCGGTCGCGATCGCGCTCTCGGTGTCGATCGTGCTGACGCCGGTGCTGATCCGGCTGTTCACCAAGCAGGGGTTCGGGCAGGAGATCCGTGAGGACGGCCCGGCCAGCCATCAGAAGAAGCGCGGCACGCCGTCGATGGGCGGGGTGGCCATCATGGCCGGCATCTGGGCCGGCTACCTGGGCACGCACCTGTTCGGCCTGCCGTTCGGCGGCGAGGGTCCTTCGGCGTCGGGTCTGCTGGTGTTGGGGCTGGCGTCCGCGCTGGCCATCGTCGGGTTCATCGACGACCTGATCAAGATCCGGCGGTCCCGCAATCTGGGCCTGAACAAGCGGGCCAAGACCATCGGCCAGTTGACCGCGGCGGTGCTTTTCGGGGTGCTGGTGTTGCAGTTCAGCAATGCCGAGGGACTGACGCCGGGCAGTGCGCAGCTGTCCTATGTACGTGAGATCGCCACCGTCACGCTGGCGCCGATGGTGTTCGTCGTGTTCGTGGTGGTGCTGGTCAGTGCCTGGTCGAATGCGGTGAACCTGACCGACGGGCTGGACGGCCTCGCCGCGGGGGCGATGGCCATGGTCAGCGCCGCCTACGTGTTGATCACGTTCTGGCAGTACCGCAACGACTGCGCGGCCAGCCCGAGCCTGGGGTGTTACAACGTCCGCGATCCGCTGGACCTCGCGCTGGTGGCGGCGGCGACGGCGGGGGCCTGTATCGGTTTCCTGTGGTGGAACGCCGCGCCGGCGAAGATCTTCATGGGGGATACGGGTTCGCTGGCGCTCGGCGGCATCATCGCCGGGTTGTCGGTGACCAGCCGCACCGAAATCCTGGCCGTGGTGCTCGGTGCGCTCTTCGTGGCCGAGGTGACCTCTGTGGTGGTGCAGATCCTGGCGTTCCGGACGACGGGCCGGCGGGTCTTCCGGATGGCGCCGTTCCATCATCACTTCGAGCTGGTCGGGTGGGCCGAGACGACGGTGATCATCCGGTTCTGGCTGTTGACGGCGATCGCCTGTGGTCTGGGTGTGGCGCTGTTCTACGGCGAATGGCTGTCGATCGTCGGCGCGTAGCCGCCGCGCGTCGGTTCCGTCGGCGCGTAGGCGCCGAGAGTGACGTTATGGCTGCCCGACGGGCCCGGGTGACGACCTTTTCGTCTCTCTCGGTGCGCGGGATCGTTAGCTGAAATCGTCGGCCGTCGCGACACACCTGCCGGAGATCCGCGACTACCGGTCCGCGGCGGGGGAGGATTCTGGGGTGCAAGAGACTATTGAGGCTGGCGTTACGCCTGTGACTCTTGCGGGTGCCAGGTGAGGAATCCGCTCGCCGGGGTACGGGCGAGGTTCACCAGTGCGCGGTCCGCCGACGGCACGTCCGGGCAGACCGTCGGGAAGAGCCTGGCCACCAGCCCGGCGACCAAAGCGGCGACCGCGATGCCACGGACCCGGTTCGGGCAGTGGCTCGGCCGGCCGATGACCTCGTTCCACCTGATCATCGCGGTCGCGGCCATCCTGGTGACGCTCGGCCTGATCATGGTGCTCTCGGCCTCCGGCGTGTACTCCTATGACTCCGGCGGTTCGCCGTGGACGGTCTTCGCCAAACAGTCGCTGTGGACCGGCGTCGGGCTGATCGCCTTCTACCTGGCGCTGCGCATGCCCGTCTCGCTCATGCGCCGGCTGGCGTTCCCGGCCTTCATCTTCACCATCGTGTTGCTGGTCCTGGTGCTCATCCCCGGTATCGGCAAGGTGGCCAACGGTTCTCGCGGCTGGTTCGTCATCGGCGGCTTCAGCATGCAGCCCTCCGAGCTCGCCAAGATCGCATTCGCCATCTGGGGAGCGCACCTGCTGGCGGCGCGGCGCCTGGAGCAGGCGTCGATGCGGGAGATGCTGATCCCGCTGGTTCCCGCCGCCGGTCTGGCGCTGACGCTGATCGTCCTGCAGCCCGACCTCGGCCAGACCGTGACGTTGAGCATCATCCTGCTCGGCCTGCTCTGGTATGCAGGTCTGCCGCTGCGGGTGTTCGCCAGCTCACTGGGGGCGATGGTGGTCGCCGCCGGCGTGCTCGCCGTTTCGGCCGGTTACCGCTCCGACCGCGTGCAGTCCTGGCTCAACCCGGGGGCCGACCCCGGCGGCGCGGGGTATCAGGCCAGGCAGGCCCGCTTCGCGCTGGCCAATGGTGGCGTGTTCGGCAACGGACTCGGCCAGGGCACGGCCAAGTACAACTATCTGCCCAACGCACACAACGATTTCATCTTCGCCATCATCGGCGAGGAGCTCGGTTATGTCGGCGCCGCCGGCCTGCTGTGCCTCTTCGGGCTTTTCGCCTATACCGGGATGCGCATCGCGCGCCGCTCGGCCGATCCGTTCCTGCGCCTGCTGACGGCCACCGTCACGCTGTGGGTGATCGGGCAGGCGTTCATCAACGTCGGCTACGTGGTCGGGCTGCTCCCGGTCACCGGTCTGCAGCTGCCGCTGATCTCCGCGGGCGGCACCTCGACGGCCACGACGATGCTCATCCTCGGCGTCATCACCAATGCCGCCCGGCACGAACCCGAGGCCGTGGCCGCGCTGCGCGCCGGCCGCGACGACCGGGTCACCAGGTTGCTGCGGCTCCCGCTGCCCGAACCGTATGTGCCGAGCCGCCTCGAGGTCGCCCGCGACCGCCTGCGGACCAGGGGCAAGCCCGGTAAGCCGGGCAAGGCACCGGCCAAGCAGAAGTCGCCTGCCAAGAGCAAGGGCAAGGCGGTGGCCAGGAAGCCGCGCCAGACGCCCGCGGTCGATGCCCGGCGAGCGGGCCGTCGTGAGGGAAATCGTGAGGGCCATCCGGCCGATCGAGCGGTCCGCAGCACAGGGCATCATGGTGAGGGCCGGCGCGCCTCCCAACGGGGCCGCGCCGAGCCGCGGCAGGCGCGAGGTCAACAGGGCCGAGCCCGCTCATTGGAAGGTCAGCGTTACGGGTGAGCACGTTATCGGTCGTCCTGGCCGGCGGGGGAACGGCAGGTCATGTGGAACCTGCGATGGCCGTGGCCGATGCGTTGACCGAGCTGGATCCCGGGGTCCGGATCACTGCGCTGGGCACCCAGCGCGGTCTGGAGACCCGGTTGGTCCCCGAACGGGGATATGACCTCGAGCTCATCACCCCGGTGCCGTTGCCGCGCAAACCCTCCGCGGACCTGCTTCGGCTCCCGTTGCGGCTGCGCACCGCGGTCCGGCAGACCCGCACAGTGTTCGACACCGTCGGGGTGGACGTGGTGATCGGCTTCGGTGGGTATGTCTCGGTGCCCGCGTATCTGGCGGCGCGGCGCGGTGTGCGCCGGCCGTCGGTCCCGGTGGTGATCCACGAGGCCAATGCCAGCGCGGGCTGGGCCAACAAGCTGGGGGCGCGGTCGGCCCGCCGGGTGCTCTCGGCCGTGCCCGACCCGGGTCTCGGCCCGGTGGAGGTGGTGGGCGTCCCGGTGCGGGCCAGCATCACCGCGCTGGATCGCGCGGCGTTGCGGGCCCAGGCACGGGCCGCCTTCGGCTTCGCCGAGGACGCGAGGGTGCTGTTGGTGTTCGGCGGCTCCCAGGGCGCGCAGTCGATCAACCGCGCCGTCTCCGGTGCCGCCACCGAGCTTGCGGCCAAGGGTGTTTCGGTGTTGCACGCGCACGGTCCGAAGAACACCCTCGATCTGCCCGCGCCGTCCGGCCCGCCCTATGTGGCCGTGCCTTATCTCGACCGGATGGACCTGGCCTATGCCGCTGCCGATCTGGCGATCTGCCGGTCCGGGGCGATGACGGTCGCCGAGGTCAGCGCCGTCGGGTTGCCCGCGGTGTACGTGCCATTGCCGATCGGCAACGGTGAGCAGCGGCTCAACGCGCTGCCGGTGGTGCAGGCCGGCGGTGGTCTGCTCATCGACGATGCCGAGCTGTCCCCGCAGCTGGTCGCCGAGACTGTCGTCGGTGTGCTCAACGACGCACCACGCCTGCAGCAGATGACCGCGGCGGCCGCGCTGGCCGGCCACCGCGATGCCGCCCGCCGGGTCGCCGAGGTCGCGATCGAGGTGGCCCGTGCCCACCGCGCCGTCCGGAAGTCGTTGCGGTGAAGGGTCTGCCACCGGAGCTCGCCCGGGTGCACATGGTGGGTATCGGCGGGGCCGGCATGTCGGGAATCGCTCGCATCCTGCTCGACCGCGGGGGACAGGTCTCCGGTTCCGATGCCAAGGAATCACGCGGGATCGCGGCATTGCGGGCCAGGGGAGCGCAGATCCAGATCGGTCACGACGCCGCCGCGCTGGACATGCTGGCAGGCGGTCCCACCGCGGTCGTCACCACCCATGCGGCCATCCCGAAGACCAACCCCGAACTCGTTGCGGCGCGGCAGCGGGGCATTCCTGTCATCCTGCGGCCGGTGGTGCTGGCCAAGTTGATGGTCGGTGACCGGACGCTGATGGTCACCGGAACCGCGGGCAAGACCACGACGACCTCGATGCTCATCGTCGCGTTGCAGCACAGCGGTTTCGATCCGTCGTTTGCCGTCGGCGGCGATCTCGGCGCGGCGGGCACCAACGCCCACCACGGCAGTGGCCCGTACTTCGTGGCCGAGGCCGACGAGAGCGACGGCTCACTGGTGCAGTACCGGCCCGATATCGCGGTCGTCACCAATATCGAGGCCGACCACCTGGATTTCTTCGGCACCGAGCAGGCCTATGTCGACGTGTTCGACGCGTTCATCGAGCGGCTGCAGCCGGGCGGGGCGCTGGTGGTCTGCGTCGACGATCCCGGTGCCGCGGCGTTGGCCGAACGCACCGAAGCGCTCGGCATCCGGGTGCTGCGCTACGGCAGCTCCGGTGCGGATCTGGCGGGCGCATTGCTCGACTGGGAGCAACGCGGCACCCGGGCGGTGGCCACGGTGCAGCTCGCGGGGGAGTCCGCCCGACGAACGATGCGGCTGGCCGTGCCCGGCCGGCACATGGCGCTCAATGCACTGGCGGCCCTGCTGGCCGCCGTCGAGGCGGGGGCGCCGCCGGATGCGGTGTTGGAGGCACTGGCCGATTTCGAGGGGGTGCGCCGCCGGTTCGAGCTGGTGGGCGTGCGCTCAGGTGTCCGCGTTTTCGACGATTATGCCCACCACCCGACGAAGGTGACGGCCGCGCTGACGACGGTGCGTACGCTGGCCGCCGAATCGCAGGGCCGCGCGATCGTCGTCTTCCAGCCCCATCTGTATTCGCGCACACAGACATTCGCCAAGGAGTTCGGTGCGGCCCTGAGCCTGGCCGACGAGGCGGTCGTGCTGGACGTCTATGCCGCCCGCGAGCAGCCGATCGCCGGGATCAGCGGGCGCAGCATCGTCGAACACGTCACGGCCCCGGTGCATTACGTGCCCGATTTCTCCGCGGTGGCCCGCCGGGTCGCCGAGATCGCCCGACCCGGTGACGTGGTGGTGACCATGGGCGCCGGTGATGTGACCCTGCTCGGCAACGAGATCCTGGATGCGGTGGGTGGGCGCGCCGATCGGGCGGCGGATCGATGACGGTCCCACCCGAGCCGGCGGCCACCGGAGCCGATCCCGATCCCGATCTCGTTGCCGAGTCGGCTGCCGACCCGGCCACCGAGCCGAGCGCGGCCGAGACCGCCACCGCCGGCGAACCCGATGCCGATCCGGCCGATCCGGCCGAGCCGGATCTGGAGGGACCGCGTCGACGTGCCCGGCGGGAACGTGAGGAACGCCGCGCGGCGCAGGCCAGGGCGATGGCCATCGAGCAGGCCCGCCGGGAGGCCAAACGCCGTGCCCAGGGCCGGACCGAGGAGAAGCCGAAGCAGGCGCCGCGCGGTGTGATCCGCGGTCTCAAGGTGTTGATGTGGACGGCGGTGCTGGCGGTGGTGGTGGTCGGTGTGGGCTTGCTGCTGTATTTCACGCCGATCATGTCCGCGCGCGAGACGGTGGTGACCGGATTGACCGCGCTCAGCGAGGACGAGGTGCGGCAGGTGGCCGCGGTTGCGGAGGGGACACCCCTGCTGCAGATCGACACCGATGCGGTGGCCGAACGGGTGGCCTCGATCCGGCGGGTGGCCAGCGCCAGAGTCCAGCGCGAGTACCCCTCGACGCTGCGCATCACCGTGGCGGAACGCGTGCCGGTGGTGGTCAAGGACTATCCGGACGGGCCGCACCTGTTCGACCGCGACGGTGTGGATTTCGTGACCGCGCCGCCGCCACCGGGGCTGCCCTATATCGACACCGAGACGCCGGGACCGCGCGATCCGGCCACCCTCGCCGGTCTGCAGGTGCTGACATCGCTGCCGCCGGAGGTGTCCGGGCAGGTCAGCCGGGTGGAGGCGCCGTCGGTGGCGGCCATCACGCTGGTTCTGTTCGATGGCCGAAAAGTGGTGTGGGGCACCACCGATCGCACCCAGGAGAAGGCGCTGAAGCTGGCGGCGCTGCTGACCCAGCCCGGTCAGACCTATGACGTGTCGAGCCCGGACCTGCCGACCGTCAAGTAGTTCTGCACCAAATTCGATCGTGTCGCTTCGGCGCGCCTGCGGCCCTATGGTGCCGCGTGACCCTACCGTTCTGTTTGCACGGATCTACTTGACATAACTATAAACCTATGGTTGAGGTTTAGGGTTTCGGGCAGATCGGCAACACCGAAGACAAGTACTCCAACGGGCAGGCTCCAATGGGCAGGAAAGGCGACCGATGACCCCCCCGCATAACTACCTCGCCGTTATCAAGGTGGTCGGCATCGGCGGCGGCGGCGTCAACGCCGTCAACCGGATGATCGAGCACGGACTCAAGGGCGTTGAGTTCATCGCCATCAACACCGATGCGCAGGCATTGTTGATGAGCGATGCCGACGTCAAACTCGATGTCGGTCGCGACTCCACCCGCGGTCTCGGCGCAGGCGCCGACCCCGAGGTGGGCCGCAAGGCCGCCGAGGACGCCAAGGACGATATCGAGGAACTGCTGCGCGGCGCCGACATGGTGTTCGTGACCGCAGGCGAGGGTGGTGGCACCGGCACCGGTGGCGCCCCCGTGGTCGCCACCATCGCGCGCAAGCTCGGCGCGCTGACCGTCGGCGTGGTCACCCGGCCGTTCTCCTTCGAGGGCAAGCGCCGCTCCAACCAGGCCGAGAATGGCATCACCTCGCTGCGCGAGAGCTGCGACACCCTGATCGTCATCCCGAACGACCGTCTGCTGCAGATGGGTGACGCCGCGGTCTCGCTGATGGATGCCTTCCGCAGCGCCGACGAGGTGTTGCTCAACGGCGTGCAGGGCATCACCGACCTGATCACCACCCCCGGCCTGATCAACGTCGACTTCGCCGACGTCAAGGGTGTGATGAGCGGGGCGGGCACCGCCCTGATGGGCATCGGCTCGGCGCGTGGTGACGGACGGGCGCTGAAGGCCGCCGAGATCGCCATCAACTCCCCGCTGCTGGAAGCCTCCATGGAGGGCGCCCAGGGCGTGCTGCTCTCGGTCGCCGGCGGCAGCGATCTGGGCCTTTTCGAGATCAACGAGGCCGCCTCGCTGGTGCAGGAAGCCGCCCATGCCGAGGCCAACATCATCTTCGGCACCGTCATCGACGATTCACTCGGTGACGAGGTGCGTGTGACGGTCATCGCGGCCGGTTTCGACAGCACCGGACCGAGCCGTAAACCCGTTGTCGGCGAAGGCACCTCGGGTGTGGCGTCCGGCACGGCCGGCAAGGTCCGCTCCAGCATCTTCGAGCCGGCCGACGCCATGTCGGTGCCGGCGCACACCAACGGCGCGACGGTGAAGATCGGCGGGCCCGACGACGGTGGCATCTCCGATGACGACGTCGACGTGCCGCCGTTCATGCGCCACTGACGCGGACGTGCCCGTCCGGGTCCGGCGCGTCACCACCACCCGCGCGGGTGGGGTGTCGAAGCCGCCATTCGACACGTTCAACCTCGGCGATCACGTCGGCGACGATCCGGCTGCGGTAGCGGCCAATCGTCGCAGGCTTGCCGACGCACTCGGTCTCGCCGCGGATGCGGTGGTGTGGATGAACCAGGTCCACTCTGACCGCGTCGCCGTGGTGGACGGTCCGCAGCCTGCGGCGCTGCCCGATACCGACGCGGTGGTGACCACCGCGCGGGGTCTGGCACTGGCCGTGATCACCGCCGACTGCGTCCCGGTGCTGCTGGCCGACGCCCGCGCCGGAGTCATCGGCGCGGCCCATGCCGGCCGGGTCGGTGCGCAGCTCGGCATCGTGGAGCGCACCCTGGAGAAGATGGTCGAGGCGGGCGCACAGGTCGCCGATGTGTCGGTGCTGCTCGGACCGGCGGTCAGTGGTCGCCAATACGAGGTGCCCGAGCAGATGGCCGCCGAGGTGGAGAAGACGCTGCCGGGCAGCCGGTGCCGGACCGCCCGCGGCACACCGGGGCTCGATATCCGGGCCGGGCTGGTGGGTCAGCTGCAGCGCCTCGGCGTGACGTCGATCGATGTGGATCCGCGCTGCACGGTCTCCGACCGGGCGCTGTTCAGTCATCGGCGCGGCGCGCCGACCGGCCGCCTTGCCTCGCTGGTGTGGATGCAATGAGCGAGCACCGCGATTCGGAGTTGGCCGGCTCGCTGGCGGCGGTGCGGGCGCGGTTGGCCCGGGCCGCCGAGGCGGCCGGCCGTGGGGTCCACGACATCGAACTGCTGCCGGTCACCAAGTTCTTCCCGGCCACCGATGTGGCCATCCTGCATCGGTTGGGGTGTGCGGACTTCGGTGAGTCCCGCGAGCAGGAGGCCGCACGCAAGGTCGCCGATGTGGCCGCACAGTTCCCCGGTGACCAGATCCGTTGGCACATGATCGGTCACATCCAACGCAACAAGGCCCGCGCGATAGCCCGCTGGGCACACACCGTTCACTCGGTGGACAGCGCCAAGGTGATCGCCGCGCTGGGTGGTGGTGCCGAACAGGCGTTGGCCGACGGTCAGCGCGCGGCGCCGCTGCGGGTCTATCTGCAGGTGAGTCTGGACGGTGATCCCGATCGCGGTGGGGTCGACATCGGCAACGCCGATCTGGTCGACGAGCTCTGTGCCGCAATAGATGCCATCGATGCCCTCGAGTTCGCCGGGTTGATGGGCATCCCGCCGCTGGACTGGGACGCCGAGGAGGCATTCGTCAGATTGGCCGCCGAACACGACCGTGTGCAGCGGTCCTATCGGCACCCGTTGGGTCTGTCGGCGGGGATGTCCGGCGATATGGAGATTGCTGTGCGACACGGATCCACGTGTGTGCGTGTCGGAACCGCGTTGATGGGGCAACGTCCTCTAACGTCACCCTGAGTAGTCACTCCAGTCACATCTTCATCACAGACAACACAGACACAAGTCGTTAAAGGGGCAGGCGATGAGCACTCTGCACAAGGTCAAGGCCTACTTCGGTATGGCGCCGATGGACGATTACGACGACGAGTACTACGACGACGAGCGCCCCGCCCGCGGCGGGTACCCGCGCCGCGCCGCCGAAGACCGTTTCGACGAGGACAGCTACGGCCGGGAAGGCCGCGACCCGCGTGACGTCCGCGGCTTCGAGGACCGCGTCCCGTCCCGCGAGTACGACGACATCCCCGGCGCCTACCGCGGCGGCTATGGTGACGCACCTCGCTTCGAGGGCCGCCTGCGCGCCCCGCGCCCCGAATTCGACCGTCCCGCACCGCGGTTCGCCGCACCGACCCGGGGCGCGAGCGCCCTGGCCATGGAGCCGCGCCGGATGGCCGCGCTCTTCGAGGAGGGCAGTCCGCTGGCCAAGATCACCACGCTGCGTCCGAAGGACTACAGCGAGGCCCGCACCATCGGTGAGCGCTTCCGCGACGGCACCCCGGTGATCATGGACCTGGTGTCGATGGACAACGCCGACGCCAAGCGGCTCGTCGACTTCGCCGCCGGACTCGCCTTCGCGCTGCGCGGTTCGTTCGACAAGGTCGCGACCAAGGTCTTCCTGCTCTCGCCGGCCGATATCGACGTCAGTGCCGAAGAGCGGCGCCGGATCGCCGAGGCCGGCTTCTACGCCTACCAGTAGGGCGAGCACGAGCTCGTCCGCTGGGGGCCAGAACCCCAGCCGGAGTGGCAGGTAGGCTGACGTCGAGGGCATGAAGTCCGCTTCTGTGCCCGAATGTCGCTCTACCTGCCCTGCTCATCCGCCGTAGTGAGGTTCGGCTCCCTTGTCGATGGTCTTTCAAATCCTTGGTTTCGCCCTGTTCGTCTTCTGGCTGTTGCTGATCGCACGGGTCGTTGTCGAGTTCATCCGGTCCTTCAGTCGGGATTGGCATCCGCGCGGTGCGACGGTGGTGATCCTGGAACTCATCCTGACCGTCACCGATCCGCCGGTGAAACTGCTGCGCCGGCTCATCCCGCAGCTGACGATCGGCGCCGTCCGATTCGATCTCTCGATCATGGTGTTGTTGCTGGTCGCGTTCATCGGCATGCAGCTGGCTTTCGGCGCGGCGGCCGGCACCGCCTGACCTGGTACAGCGGCGGTCGGCTGCGGCGTGGGAGATTGAATTTCGCTCTTAATTATGAGGCTCCTGTGCAACCGCCGGGTCAGCTGTGACAGGATGGACGCCAGTTACTTCTACCGACGCTTTACACTTTGAAACCGGTTGACGGTCCAGACTTCAAGGGGGCAGAGAATGCCGCTCACTCCAGCCGACGTTCACAACGTCGCGTTCAGTAAGCCGCCCATCGGCAAACGTGGCTATAACGAGGACGAGGTAGACGCCTTCCTCGACCTGGTCGAGAACGAGCTGACCAGGCTCATCGAGGAGAACGCCGACCTGCGTCAGCGCGTCTCCGAGCTCGATTCCGAACTGGCGGGCGCGCGTGCCGGCGGTGGCGTGGCCGCCACCCAGACGCTGCCGCCCTACCAGGCGCCGCAGCCCGAGCCCGAGCCCGAGCCGGTCTACGAGGCGCCCGCCGCGCCGCAGCCGGTGGCCCAGGCCGCCCCGGTGTCGGAGGATCATCACGTCCGTGCGGCCAAGGTGCTGAGCCTGGCCCAGGACACTGCCGATCGCCTGACCAGCACCGCGAAGGCCGAGTCGGACAAGTTGCTCGCCGATGCGCGGGCCCAGGCCGACGCACTGGTCACCGAGGCGCGCCAGACCGCGGAGACCACGGTCGCCGACGCGCGCGCCAAGGCCGACGCGTTGCTCTCCGATGCGCAGAACCGCTCCGAGACGCAGCTGCGTCAGGCTCAGGAGAAGGCGGACGCCCTGCAGGCCGATGCCGAGCGCAAGCACTCCGAGATCATGGGCACCATCAACCAGCAGCGCACCGTGCTGGAAGGTCGCCTCGAGCAGTTGCGCACCTTCGAGCGCGAGTACCGGACCCGGCTCAAGACCTACCTGGAATCGCAGCTCGAAGAGCTGGGCCAGCGCGGTTCTGCGGCACCGGTCGATTCCGCGGCCGGTAACGAGGGTGGCGGTTTCAACCAGTTCAACCGCGGCGCGAACTGACCGGGTCGGCACCCACTAGGCTTCGTCGATGCTGATCATTGCGCTGGTTCTGGCTCTTGTCGGCCTCGCGGCCCTGGTGGCCGCGGTCGTGACGAGCAACGAGCTGATCGCCTGGGTGTGTATCGGTGCCAGCGTCATCGGTGTGTTGCTGCTGATCGCCGACGCGCTGCGCGCGCGGCGCGGCGGCACCGATGACGACACCGATCACACCGACGCCGATCACACCGACGACACCGAAGACCAGGACACGGTCATCGCGGCCGAGTCGGTGCCCGATGCCGTCGAGGACTACCCGGAAGACGAGGTCACCGTGACCCAGCCAGAGTCCGATTCGGCAGCCGAGTCCGACCCCGAGATCGCCGGTGTCACCGACACCGACTCGACGGGCGCCACCGATTCGGAGACCGAAACGGACTCGGAGACCGAGGACGGCGGCGATGCCGGCGGCGCGGTCGACATCTCACCCGATCCGGACGCCCCGCCCAAGAGTTGATCGACGGCAGGGCCCGGCGGGTTTGATCACAGCCGTGCCCGGGTATCCCCGCGCCCGTGAATCCAACGGACCGGCGTAACCCGTGAGCATCGAGTTCGACAGCGTGGTCCCGCATCGGATCGACGATGTCTTCGCCTGGCACAGCCGCCCCGGCGCGATGCGGCGCCTGGTTCCGCCATGGCAGCCGATGACGGTCGTCGCCGAGACCGAGTCGCTTGCCGATGGCAAAGCCGTACTCGGTCTGCCCGGCGGCCTGCGCTGGGTTGCCCAGCACCAAGCCGACGAGTACGACCCGCCACACCGGTTCGTCGACGTGCTGTCCAGCGACGGCCCGATCACCTGGCCGGTGCGCGCCGTCGGAACGTGGCGACACACCCACGATTTCGCCGCGGAGGGCTCCGGTACCAGGGTCTCCGATCACGTCGAGACGGTGGTTCCTGCCGCCGCGCTGCGCCCCATGTTCGTCTACCGGCACACGCAGCTGGCCGAGGATCTGGCCGCCCACCGGGATGCCGCCGCGGCCGGACTGACACCGCTGACCGTTGCCGTCACCGGTTCCTCAGGTCTGGTCGGCACCGCGTTGAGTGCCTTTCTCAGCAGCGGTGGGCATCGGGTGATCCGGCTGGTCCGCGGACCTGCCACCAATGCCGATGAGCGCCAGTGGAATCCGGACCAACCTGCGGCGGATCTGCTGTCCGGTGTCGACGCGGTCGTCCATCTGGCCGGCGCGTCGATCGCCGGCCGTTTCACCGATGCGCACCGCCGGGCCATCCGCGACAGCCGCATCGGCCCGACCCGCGCGTTGGCCGAGTTGGCCGCCGCGACCGAGAACGGACCGCGAGTACTGGTGAGCGCGTCGGCCGTCGGTTTCTACGGCTACGAGCGCGGCGACTCGCTGTTGACCGAGGACGCGTCCCGCGGTGACGGTTTCCTCGCCGATGTGGTGGCCGACTGGGAGGCCGCGACCGCGCCGGCGGCCGACGCAGGCATCCGGGTCGTCAACGTCCGCACCGGAGT
Source organism: Arthrobacter sp. SLBN-53 (assembly GCF_006715585.1). NCBI lineage: Bacteria > Bacillati > Actinomycetota > Actinomycetes > Micrococcales > Micrococcaceae > Arthrobacter > Arthrobacter sp. SLBN-53. The sequence continues at coordinate 780,969 of NZ_VFNN01000001.1, read as the reverse complement.
GGTGCAATCCGCCAACGGCGGGACGCTGCGGCTGATGCGGCCGTTGTTCGCGGCCGGCCTCGGCGGACGGTTGGGCAGCGGTAGGCAGTGGTTGGCCTGGATCGGGCTCGACGACCTGCTCGACATCTACCACCGTGCGCTGTATGACACCGAACTCAGTGGTCCGGTGAACGCGGTGGCACCAGTTCCGGTGCGCAACAACGAATACACTGCCGCACTCGGCCGGGTGCTGCACCGCCCGACGTTGCTGCCGGTGCCCTCGTTCGGGCCGAAGCTACTGCTCGGTGCGCAGGGCGCCCGCGAACTGGCCGAGGCCGATCAACGGGTGGTGCCCGCCAAGCTGGAGGCGCGTGGACACCGATTCCGCCGGCCCACCGTGGACGCCGCGCTGGCTCACGAACTGGGGCACGGCTGACGCGCGGTATAGGCCAGGAACCCGTTCACCAGCGCGTGGAGGCGTCGGGCCGCGTCCTGGTGCATATCCCTGGTGCGTGCGCGTAACTCGTCGTGACTCACGCCGAGCGCTCCGGCCTCACCGGCATCACGGTCATCGTCGAGCCAGATCTCCAGCAGTTGCGGGTCCAGCTCTGGGTGGAACTGCAGCCCGACGGTGCGTCCCAGCGCGAACGCCTGCAATGTCGTTGCCGTTCTGGCTATCTCGACCGCGCCGGGCGGCAACGTGAAACGGTCGAAATGCCATTCGAACCAGGGGCCGGGCGGGATCAGTTCGGGTTGATCCGAAACGATGTCATACCAGCCGATCTCGGGCAGCGCCGAGCGCTCGACCGTGCCGCCGAAGGCCTGGGCGAGCAGCTGCCCGCCGAAGCAGACACCCAGCGTCGGGATTCCCGCCGCGGCCGCGGTACGGACCAGCTCGGTCTGGGCGCCGACCCACGTGGCCTTGAGCGCCTCGTCGTACACCGGCCACCGCGCACCGAGGGGGACGATGACGTCGTAGTGGGTCGGGTCGGGGAAGGTGATGTCGATCGCGGGGGAGTCGGCCTGCTCGGCGGGCACGACCGTGAAGGTCGACACATCGAAACCGGCGTCGGTGAAAGCGTTCCCCAGCATCGCCTCGGTGGCGATGGGATCGTTGTGGAGGAAGAGGACGGTGGGTGCCACACCGAGAATCTACTCGTCATCGTGGCACTCGGTAGCGCCGCTCGGGCCGCCCCGACCCGTACTGCAGACGCAGCTCCACCACACCGGTGCTCAGATAGTGCTCCAGGTAACGCCGCGCACTCACCCTCGAGATCCCGACCAGGTCGGCACATTCGGCCGCGGACACCTCGCCGGCACCACGCACCGCGTCGAGAACCAGCCGTCCCGTCTCGGCGCCCAGACCCTTCGGCAGCACATCGGGTGTGTCCGCGGCGGCCGTACCGCCGAACAGTGCGTCGACCATGCTCTGGTCCACACCGCCCTCGGCGGCCAGCGCGTCGGCGCGGGTGGCGAAGGCCACCAGCTTGGCGCGCAGCTGATCGAACTCGAACGGTTTGATCAGGTAGTCGGCCGCGCCACCGTCGAGCGCGCCACGCACGGTGTCCAGTTCCCTGGCGGCGGTGATCATGATGACCCCGACGTGATCACCGCCGGCCCGCAGCCGGTGTAACACCTCCAGGCCGGTCATGTCCGGCAGGTAGACATCGAGCAGGATCAGCGCCGGGCGCAGCTCGGCCGCCTTCATCAGCGCCTCGGCACCGCTGCTGGCCACGGCAACGGGGCGGTACCCGTCGATGCGTTCGACGAACCGGCGGTGGATGTCGGCGACCATGAAATCGTCGTCGACGATCAGCACGTCACGCACCGGGCACTCCCGTCGCTTCGCTCGCCTGGGACTTGTTTCCCGTCGCTTCGCTCGCCTGTGCTGTCTTTCCCGTCGCTTCGCTCGCCCGGGGCAGGCGCACCACGAACGACGCGCCACCGCCCTCGGCATCGCCGATCTCGGCATGTCCACCGTGCTGGGCGGTCACCAGCCGCACCAGCGCCAGCCCGATACCGCGCTGCTCGGCGGGCCCGCCGGCGGTCTTGGACGTGACCCCGCGGGCGAAAATCTCCTCTCGAAGCGCCTGCGGCACACCGGGACCGGTGTCGCTGACGCTGATGACGAGCCCGTCCCGATCCTCGATCCGCACCGTGACCCTGGCTGGATCCGATCCCACCGACGCCTCGACGGCGTTGTCGATCAGGTTGCCGAGGACCGTGATGACATCGGTGGCCAACGCCGGTGACAGCGCGCCGAGGCGGCTGCCGGGATCGAGGTGCAGCAGCACCCCGCTCTCGGCGGCCAGGGACGTCTTCGCGATCAGCAGGGCGGCCACCGCGGGATCGGAAACCCGTTGCGTGACGGCATCATTGATCTCGGCTCGCCGGCGGGTGAGCGTGCCGACCAGATTGTGCACCGCATCGAACTCGCCCAGCTGGACCAGGCCCGAGATGGTGTGGAGCTGGTTGGCGAACTCGTGGGTCTGGGCCCGCAGGGTATCGGTGACGCTGCGGTGTGAGGACAACTGTGCCTGCAGGGCAGCCAGTTCGGTGCTGTCGCGCATGGTGGTGACCGTACCCAGGCTGCGCCCTTGGCTCAGGGCGGTGCTGCGATTGAGGGCCAGGATGTGACTGCCGGTCGCGATCACCACGTCATGTTCGTCGGCGTGTTCACCGGAGCCCGACAGCAAGAACTCCACCACCGCCGGTTCCAGCCCCACCTCATCGGCGCGCCGGCCCACCGCATCGGGGCCGATACCGAGCAGTCGCTGGGCGCTGTCGTTGACGACGGTGATGATGCCGTCGGTGTTGACCGCCACCACACCCTCACGAATGCTGTGCAGCAAGGCCTCCCGATGATCGGCCAGCCCGGCGATCTCGGCGATCTCCAACCCGCGCGTGTGCCGCTTGATCCGCCGGGACAGCAGCCAGGACGCGGCAAGGCCCAGCGCGGCGCCCAGTCCGAGGTAGATGAGCAGCCGCTCGCCCGCGCCGCTGAGCAGTTCCCATGTCGACGGGTAACCCTCGCTGACCGATGCCACGGCCAGCACCTCGCCATCGGTGGACAGGATCGGCACCTGCCCGACCAGACTGTGTGAGCCCGCCACATCCTCGTCACCGAACCAGGCGCGGCCCTCGTCGGCGCGGCTTGGCCCCAGGTCGGTGGGGGCGCCGATCCGTGACGGGTCCGAGGAGACCCGCACGGTGCCGTCCGGCCCGAGGATCTCGGCGAGGTCGGCACCCGACAGGGCCACCGCCCGGTCCACCTCCGGCGCCAGGGTGCGTGCGGCGAACGGGTCGTCATAACGTTCGCGGACGATCGGGGTCGACGCCATGTTCTCGGCCACAGCGATCATTCGCTGACCTCGCACCTCGCGGAACTCGCTGGTCGACTGCGCGACCGAGACCGCGGCCACCGCGACCAGGACGACGGCCACGACGACAAGTTGAAACGCCAGGAACTGACCGCCGAGGCTGCGTCCCCAACTCGTGTTCTTAATGACCACAACTTCCTTTGCGTTCATATGAGTGACCTGAGTCACCAGCAGGGTCCAGTATTGCTGAGCATCACAATTGATTGGGGTCGATATGTACGTAGGGCAGTCCGGCGGCCGGCGGATCACGGTCTCGTTGGTCATCGCATTGGTCGCCGCGCTGGTGCTCTCGGCCTGCGGGGTCACCCGCGGCGATGAGTCCGGATTACACCGGTTGCGGATGATGGTGCCGAACAGTCCCGGTGGCGGTTACGACCTGACGGCGCGTACCGCGGTCAAGATCATGGAAGACGACAAGATCACCGGTCGGGTCGAGGTGTTCAACGTGATCGGCGCCGGTGGCACCGTCGCGATGGCGCGCTTGATGAACGAGCGGGGCAACGGCGATCTCATGATGATGATGGGCCTCGGTGTGGTCGGTGCGGTGTTCACCAACGGGTCCAGCGCCCGCGCCTCGGACGCCACCGCGCTGGCGAAGGTCGTCGAGGAGCAGGAGGGCATCCTGGTCCCGGCCGATTCCCCGTTCCGGACGGTGCAGGACTTCGTCGACGCCTGGAAGGCCGACCCGTCCAAGGTCACCGTCGGTGGTGGGTCCAACCCCGGTGGTCCCGACCACCTGTTCCCGATGGAGACCGCCAAGGCCGTCGGTGTCGACCCGACCAAGGTGAACTTCATCTCCTACGACGGTGGTGGCGATCTGCTGACTGCCTTGCTGGGCAACAAGATTGCAGCAGGTACCTCCGGTCTCGGCGAATACGTCGACCAGATCGAAGCCGGCCAGGTCCGGGTTCTCGCGGTGTCCGGCAGTGAGCGTGTCGAGGGTGTCGATGCCCCGACGCTGCAGGAGGCCGGTATCGATCTGACCTTCACGAACTGGCGCGGAATCCTTGCCCCGCCCGGCATCTCGGATTCCGACCGCGACGCGATGGTGAAGGTGCTCGAAGAGTTGCACGCAACCGATGCATGGAAGGAAGCGCTGGTGAAGAACGGGTGGACGGATGCGTTCCTGACCGGTCCGGCATTCGAGGAGTTCCTTGCCGAACAGGATCGCCGGGTCGAGACGACGCTGACCGATCTGGGGCTGGTGTGAGTACCGAAGTGCAGGCCGAGAAGGTGCGGCCGGATTACGCGCAGTACATCGTCTGTGTGGTGATGGTCGCCGTCGGCGCATTCCTCATCTACGACGCACTGTCCATGCCCGGTGGTTATGCCGAGGTGGATCCCATCGGGCCGCGGTTCTTCCCGATCCTCATCGGTACCGGGCTGTTGGTGATGGCCGTCGTCCTGGCCGTCGCGATTCCGCGGGGGTCGCGCGGTGAGGCCGATGCCGGTGAGGACATCGATCCGGACATGCCGAGCGACTGGCGCACCGTGGGGATGCTCATCGGGCTGTTCGTCATGCTGATCGTCTTGGTGAACCCGCTGGGCTGGGCGATCACCAGCGCGCTGTTCTTCGCCGGCTGCGCCACCGTGCTGGGCAGTCGCCACTACGTCCGCAATATCGCGATCGGCGTCGTGCTGGCGCTGGTGAGCTTCTATGCGTTCTATTCCGGGCTCGGAATCCCGCTGCCCGCCGGCATATTGGATGGGATCCTGTAAATGGAGAATTTCAACTGGCTCCTGCAGGGGTTCGCCGAGGCGGCCACCCCGATGAATCTGCTGTACGCCGCGATCGGCGTGCTGCTGGGCACCGCGGTCGGCGTGCTGCCGGGCATCGGGCCGGCGATGACGGTGGCCCTGCTGCTGCCCATCACCTACAACGTCAGCCCCAGTGCGGCTTTCATCATGTTCGCGGGCATCTTCTACGGCGGCATGTACGGCGGGTCGACGACGTCGATCCTGCTGAACACTCCCGGTGAATCCTCGTCGGTGATCACCGCGATCGAGGGCAACAAGATGGCCAAGGCAGGCCGCGCCGCACAGGCGCTGGCCACCGCCGCCATCGGGTCGTTCGTCGCGGGCGCCATCGGCACCGTACTGCTGGCCGCCTTCGCGCCCGTGGTGTCCCGGTTCGCCGTCACCCTCGGTGCGCCCTCGTATCTGGCGATCATGTTGTTCGCACTCGTCGCGGTCACCGCGGTGCTGGGCTCCTCGAAACTGCGCGGACTGATCTCGCTGCTGCTCGGTCTCGCGATCGGCATCGTCGGTATCGACTCGCTGACCGGTCAGAACCGGGCCACCTTCGGCGTGCCGTTGCTGGCCGACGGTATCGACATCGTCGTCATCGCCGTCGCGGTCTTCGCCGTCGGCGAGGCGCTCTGGGTGTGCGCCCATCTGCGCCGGCGTCCGGCCGATGTCATCCCGGTCGGGCGGCCCTGGATGGGCAAGAGCGACTGGAAGCGGTCGTGGAAGCCGTGGCTGCGCGGTACCGCGTACGGTTTCCCGTTCGGTGCGCTGCCCGCCGGTGGTGCGGAGTTGCCGACCTTCTTGAGCTATATCACCGAGAAAAAGTTGAGCAAGCATCCCGAGGAGTTCGGCAAGGGTGCCATCGAGGGTGTCGCCGGCCCGGAAGCGGCGAACAACGCCTCGGCCGCAGGCACTCTGGTGCCGATGCTGTCGCTGGGTCTGCCGACCAATGCCACCGCGGCCGTCATGCTGACCGCGTTTGTCTCCTACGGAATCCAGCCCGGCCCCACGCTGTTCGACAAGGAACCGCTGCTCATCTGGACGTTGATCGCCAGTCTGTTCATCGGCAACTTCATGCTGTTGGCACTGAACCTCCCGTTGGCGCCGCTGTGGGCCAAGCTGCTGCGCACCCCTCGGCCGTACCTGTACGCCGGAATCCTGTTCTTCGCCGCGCTCGGAGCCTTCGCGGTCAACCTGCAACCGCTCGATCTGTTGCTGCTGCTGATCTTCGGGTTGATGGGTTTGATGATGCGCCGATTCGGACTTCCGGTGCTGCCGTTGATCATCGGTGTGATCCTCGGCCCGCGAATCGAGCGCCAGCTGCGACAGAGCCTGCAGCTCGGCGGCGGCGACTGGAGCAGCCTGTTCACCGAGCCGGTCGCGATCGTCACCTATGTCCTCATGGCGCTGCTGCTGCTGGCCCCGCTGGTGCTGCGACTGTTCAACCGCAGCGAGGAGAGCCTGTTGATCGTCGAGGACGACAAGGACCAGAAGACGAAGGCCGGCCAGCTGTGACCGACCGACGCTTGTGTGAGGAGCAACAGTGATTGTCATCGGTTACACCGCAGACCAGTTCGGGCACGCCGCGTTGGAGCACGGCATCGCCGAGGCGAAACTGCGCAAGACGAGTCTGTTGGTGATCAACTCGACCTCCGGTGAGTCTTACGTGGATTCGCGGTTCGCCGGCGGCGCGGAGGTTCGCGATGTCGAGGCACGGCTCGCCGGGTGTGGTGTCGAATTCGAACTGCGTCAGCCCGTCGGGGTGGACGCGGTCGACGAGCTGCTGACCGCGATGGACGCTCCGGACGCCGAAGTGCTGGTCGTCGGGATCCGACATCGCAGTCCGGTGGGCAAGCTGCTGCTGGGCAGCGTTGCGCAGAAGCTCATCCTGGAGTGCCCGAAGCCGGTGCTGGCGGTCAAGCCCGCGGAGTGACGCACCGTTCATCCCGAATCGTCCTGTCGCTCAAGATCATCCACCGCTTCTTCGGGGTGGTTGAGTAGTTCTTCGGGGTGGAAGTGGTGGTTGATGGTGTCGCTGCCGGTGTCCAGTAGTGGTGGTGGGTGCCAGTGGACTCGGCCGCTGGTGGGGTCGATTGCGGTGGTCCAGCCCAGTTCGGCGAGGCGGTTGTCCGGTGGGCAGCCCAGCCCGAGGGTGGGGGCGTCGGTGCGTCCGCCGCGGGCCCAGCTGGGTTGGGCGTGGTGGGCTTGGCAGTGGTTGGCGCATCGGGTGCAGCCGGGGCGGGTGCAGCCGCGGTCGCGGTTGTGGAGCAGTAGGCGTTGGGCTTTGGTGGCCAGGCGTTTGGTGCGGCCCAGGTAGAGCGGTTCGGCGGTGTGGTGTCGGTAGACGACCAGGTAGTGGTGGGCGTGCTCGGCCAGGCGGATCAGGTCAGCCATGGGCATGAGGGTGCCGGTGCCGGTGACCGCGATGCCGGCGGCGGTTTCGAGTTCGGCCAGGGTGGTGGAGACCACGACGGTGACCGGTAGCCCGTTGTGTTGGCCGAGGCGTCCGGAGGCGATGGTGTCGCGTAGGACGGCTTTGAGGGCGTCGTGGTTGCGTTGCGCAGCGGTGCGGGTGTCGCGGCCGGCGGGCCCGGTCAGCGGTGGCAGTGCCGGTGCGGGGGACGCCGCGGTTGCGGCGGCAGCGTCAACGGCCTCGATTCGGTCGGCCAGTTCACCCAGATCGGTGGGCAGGGGCAGTTGTTCCCAGAGCGTGGACGGATCCTTGGATGGTGCAGCCGGGTCGGGCTGCACGGCAGTGTCTTTCGCATCTGGACCGACCCCGGCCTGGGAATCCGCGTCGGTCTCGGGGTTGGCCGGTGAGTGGGGGTCCTCGGGGTTGTTGATTCCGGAGCGGGCCCAGGTGTCGTTGACCGTGCCCAGGTAGGCGGCCAGTTCGGCATCGACCCAGCCGGTGATGCGGGTCAACCCGTCAGGATCCTGCGTGCCCACGGTGATGCCGCGTTTGTGGCGGGCGATATCCGGGCCCAGACCGTCCTGATTCATCAGGTAGAGCGCCCGTACCGCGGTGGCGTGCACCGTCTCGGGGCTACTCACGCGGGCGACCGGGATCAGGATCTTTTCGAGCTCCGCAGCTTTGGTGGCATCGACGTATTTGGTGGCCGTCCGCACCGCTTCGGCGATCACCGTGACGTGGCCTTCGTTGATGTCGCCGTCGGCCAAGGCCTGGGCGCACAACGGCAGCGCGGGATCGAGCAGGATCCCGGTCACGCACCGTCTGGGGGCCAGTTGTTCGGCGCGGCGCACCCGGGTTGCGGCCTCGCGGGCGGACAGGCGCATCCGGGTGATCAGGACATCGGCCCAGGATTTGGCGCCGATCTCATGTGCGGTGCTGCGCTGCATGATTGCGGCCTGGATGCGGGCATCGATGACCGCATCGGCGCGGGCGCGTTGGTCGCGTTCGGACTGCAACGCCAACAGCTCGGCGGTGTCGAACACCGAGAAGTCGGCATCCAACAGTGCTTTGACCGACGCGGCGCGATCGGAGAGGGCATGCTGCACCGACTCCCGGCTGGCCACCACATCCGATCCCATGACTCGAACATACGTGCGACCACCGACATAACACGCCACGATGTGACACCAGAGACAGACGAGACCAAAGAAAAATCTGAGATCAAGCAGCTCGACCAAAGGTGCTGCCGGAGGCCGTCTGTCCGACATCCCCATCGAACTCGGCCGCCCCGGATCGGCCGCCGTCTACTGTTCGAGCCGACACCGATGCCACCGAAAGGCCTGAGGATGACTGATACCGATCTGGTCGAGCACGCCGCCGCGGCCGGAGCCGCCGTGGAGCAGGCGGTCGCCGTGTTCATGCTGCACCCGCAGACCTACGCCGAGAGCATCGCGGCGGGTTACCAGAATCCGCTCGCCGGGTATGTCGCCGGGCGCGGCGGCGTGCTCGGAGAGGCCACCGGCGCCACCGTCGCGGCGGTGTTCGCCGTCTTCGAGCCCACCGGCCTTGCCGCCCTGTGGGAACAGGGCATCGCCGTCCGCGGCGCCGCCACCGCGGCGCAGGTGTACTGGGAACAGGCCGCGGAGTTCGGCCGCCGGTACCTGGCTGCGGCAGACGGGCTCGACCGTGTCGCCGAGCTGGGGGAGCGGCTGATCGCCGCCGCGCCGACCGCCTCGGTCCCGCTGTTCGCCGGCTGGAAGGTCATGCCGCTGGCCGAGGACGCACCAGCGCGGGCCCTACAGGTCATGTTCGTGCTGCGTGAATTGCGGGCCGGTCTGCACTTCAACGCCCTCAGCCTGTCCGGGATCAGCCCCATCGAGGCGCACATGCTGAACAAGGGGCCGCGGTATGCGGCAATGTTCGGCTGGCCCGAACCGTTCGCCGACGGTGCGGACAAAAAGGACCGTTATGCCGAGGTCGAGAACGTGACCGATCGACGCATGGCCGAACTCGTCGGCACCGCATGGGAATCGGCGGAGGCTGCCGAGTTCGCCGGGCTGACCGCGGCCGCACTGACCACGCTCAAGCAGACCGTGCCGCGGTGACAGTTTTCGGCTGGCTAACCTGACGTATGCCCGCGGACATCGCGATCCAGTTCTTTCTGCAACTTGCCGTCATCCTGGCTGCCTGCCGGCTGGCCGGCATCGTTGCCGGACGCGTCGGGCAGCCGCCCGTCGTCGGTGAGATGATTGCCGGGGTGGTCCTCGGGCCGTCGCTGCTCGGCCGCATCGCCCCCGACCTGCAGGCCGGTCTGTTCCCGTCGGGGACGTCCAACATCGTGCTGTACACCACCGCGCAGGTCGGCCTGGTGCTCTACATGTTCGTCATCGGCATGAATTTCGACGTCGAACACGTCCGGCAGCGGGCCGGCACCGCCGCCGCGGTCTCGGCCACCGGGACCTTCGCGCCGCTGATCATCGGCGCGCTCGCGGCGATCCCGTTGCTCGGCGGCGGTGAGTTCTTCGGCGAAGGCGTCAACCTCGGCATGGCGATGATGTTCCTCGGCGCGTCGATCGCCATCACCGCATTCCCCATGCTCGCCCGAATCATCTTCGAAAAGGGTTTGACCGGCACCTCTTTGGGCACGCTCGCGCTGGCGTGCGGTGCCACCTCGGATGCCATTTCCTGGTGCATCCTTGCCGTCGTGCTGGCCGTCTACAAGAACAGCCCGATGCTCGCCGTCCTCGCCATCGGCGGTGGCGTGCTCTACACCGTGGTGGTGCTGACCATCGGTAAGCGCGCCCTGGCACCGATGGGAGCCAAGGCCGAGCAGCAGCAGGCCATCAGCGGATCGATGCTCAGCACGGTCCTGATCCTGCTGACGGCATGCGCCTGGTTCACCGACACCATCGGCATCTACGCGATCTTCGGCGCATTCATCCTGGGCATCGCGATGCCGTCGGGTTATTTCGCCGGCCAGCTCACCGACAAGATCGAACCCCTGACCACCAAGTTGCTGCTGCCGTTGTTCTTCGTCTACTCCGGGCTCAACACGCAGATCGGCCTGGTCAACACCCCCCGGCTGTGGGCCATCACAGCGGGACTGCTGATCGTCGCCATCGTGGGCAAGGGCGTCGCGTGCGCGGTCGCGGCCCGGATCAGTCGCGTGCCGATGCGTGAATCGGTGGCCCTCGGCGCCCTGATGAATGCCCGCGGGCTGATCGAATTGATCCTGCTCAACATCGGACTCCAGGCCGGCATCATCACTCCCACCCTGTTCACCATCCTCGTGATCGTCGCGGTGGTCACCACGTTGATGACCTCGCCGATCTTCGAGCTTGTCTACGGACGACATCGGCAGCCCGCCGAGATTCCCCAGTAACCGTCGAGTCCCGGGCGCGATCGGTATGTTGAATTTCATGCGCCCTGAACTGGCCCACCTCGACGCGCGGACGCGAGCAGCTCTTGCGCGGAAGATCAGAAACCAGCTGCCGGCGGACGGCCCGTCGGCCGATCGCGATGTCGTCATCATCGGCGGCGGTGTCGCCGCGATGGGTCTGGCCCTGCAATTGCGGGACAGACGTCCCGACGTCCGGGTGCTGATCATCGAGCCGAAAAGCTATCCGCTGGCCGAGATCACCCATACCGTCGGCGAATCCACCGTGGAGATCTCGGCGCACTATCTGCGCGAGACGCTCGGGCTGGGCGATCACCTGAGCACCGCCCATCTGCGCAAGATGGGACTGCGGATGTTCTTCTCCGACGGCGGCAACACCGATATCGCGACGCGGATGGAACTCGGTGGTTCCTCTTTCGTGCCGCAGGTCACCTATCAGATCGACCGCGGGCGGCTGGAGAACGAACTGCACCGCCGGTGTCTGGCTGCGGGCGTCGAAATACGCTGCGGTCGTGCGCGTTCGGTCGAGCTCGGGGCCGACCCGAGCGTCGTCACCTATCAGACCGACACCGCCGAGGTCGAGGTGTCCGCCCGCTGGGTCATCGACGCCTCCGGGCGCAACCGCACGTTGCCGCGACAGCTGGACCTCAAGCTCACCAATGAGCACCACTGCAACGCCGCGTGGCTGCGGGTCGCCACCGAGATCGACATCAACACCTGGAGTGACGATCCGGGCTACCATTCCCGGCTGGTCGAGGGCGACCGGGCCATGTCCACCAACCACCTCATGGGTGAGGGCTACTGGGTGTGGCTGATCCGGCTGGGATCGGGCGCCACCAGCGTCGGGATCGTCGCAGACCCGGCGCTGCACCCGTTCGACGGGTTCAACACCCTGGACAAAGCCAAGGCATGGCTGAGCGAGCACGAACCGCAGTGTGCGGCGGTGCTGGCCGAGCACGACGACCAGATCATGGACTTCCGGGTGATGAAGAAGTACAGCCACGGGGTCAGCAAGGTCTATGACGGCGCACAGCGCTGGGGACTGACCGGAGACGCCGGCATCTTCCTCGACCCGCTGTACTCCTCGGGCCTCGACCTCGTCGCCATCGGCAACGGACTGATCACCGATCTGATCCACCGTGAGATGGCCGGTGAGGACGTCACGGCCCGTGCGGCGGTCAGCGACACGCTGTTCCGTTCGCTGACCGAGATGTGGCTGGCGATCTACCAGGACCAGTACGCCGTGATGGGCACCCCGGCCGTGATGTCGGCGAAGGTGGTCTGGGATATCGGATTCTACTGGGGATTCATCGGCCTGCTCTACATGAACGATCGCTATGTTCGCCTGACCGACGATCCGGAATTCGTCCCGCAGCTCGATGGATTGATCGCCTTGAGCAACCGGATGCAGCAGTTTTTCCGGGAGTGGTCCGCGGTGGAGGATTCCGGGGTGGCGGTGCCGTTCCTGGACCTGTATGCACCGCTGAACTTCATGGTGACGCTGCACCACGCGATGATGGAAGCCCGACCGGATTTCGACACCCAGTTCGCCGCCAACGCCCGCTTGCTGCGCCAGATCGCCGGGCAACTCGTGGAGACCGTCCTCGCGGCCAAGTCGACAAACTTCGACGACGACCGGGTGATGCGCCAGGTCCAGGAGTGGCAGCGTGACGGGCTGCTGCGCGAGTTGCGCAACACCTATCGCCGTGAGCAGGGCACCGATCCGATCATCGGCGAATGGATCGTCACCCGGTCGCCGGCGCTGCAAGCCGGCTGATCGCCACGGACGTCGGCACCTGAAAAAGAACGGTGGTACCCGTCCAACCCCGTCGCGGCTACGAATGCAGTGGAGCCGTGTAGCGCCGCGAGAAAGTGCCGATGTCTGTGACCGTACTGCCCACCCACCGTGAACCCCTGGCGATTGTGGGGATCGGCTGCCGTTTTCCCGGCGGCGCCGACTCCGCGACCAGTTTCTGGCGTCTGCTGCGTGACGAGGTCGACGCCACCGGCGACGTCCCGTCGACGCGGTGGAACGCCGAGCGGTATCACGATCCCAACCCGGCCAAGATGGGCAAGGTGGTGACTCGCCGGGGCGGGTTCCTTTCCGAAATCGACCAGTTCGACCCCCAGTTCTTCGGAATCTCGCCGCGGGAGGCGCATTCGCTCGACCCGCAGCAGCGGCTGCTGTTGGAGGTCACCTGGGAGGCGTTCGAAGACGGCGGCATCCCGGTCGACCAGGTCGCCGGCACCGATGTGGGCGTCTTCATCGGTGGGTTCACCCTCGACTATCAGCTGATACAGAACCAGGGGCGGACCAGCCGATATCGGTTCAAGCCGCATTCGGCCACCGGCATGATGATGACGATGCTGGCCAATCGCCTGTCGCATGCCTTCGATTTCCGGGGCCCCAGCATGACCGTCGACACGGCGTGCTCGAGTTCGCTGGTCGCCGCACATCTGGCGGCCCAGAGCATCTGGAACGGTGAGTGCGAGCTGGCCGTTGCAGGCGGAGTCAACATCATGGTGGGACCGAACACGGCGATCGCCGAATCCCGAAGCGGTTTTCTCAGCCCACAGGGCCGCAGCCGGGCCTTCGACGACGCCGCCGACGGCTATGCCCGCGGTGAGGGCGGCGCCGTGGTGATCATCAAACCGTTGCAGCAGGCGCTGCGCGACGGTGACGACATCTACGCCCAGATCCTCGGCACGGCGGTGTCCCAGGACGGGCACACCGACGGCATCACGGTGCCCCGTGAGGATGCCCAGCGGGTGGCGATCAAGGCCGCCCTGCAGCGCGCCGAGCTCGACCCGGACCAGATCGGCTATGTCGAGGCGCACGGAACCGGCACCCCGGTCGGCGATCCGATCGAGATGCGGGCGTTGGCGCAGGCGCTCACGACGGACCGTCCGGCGAGCAGGCCGCTGGTCATCGGTTCGGTCAAGACGAACATCGGCCACCTGGAGGCCGGGGCCGGTGTCGCCGGGTTGATCAAGGCCGCCATGGTGGTCAAACACGGTTTCATCCCGGCCAATCTGCACCTGCAGAATCCGACCTCGCACGTGTCGCTCGCCGAGCTCAAGCTCGAGATCCCGCCGACGGGCCGGCCGTTTCCGCCGGCGGCACGCCGCATCGCCGGGGTGAACTCCTTCGGTTTCGGCGGCACCAATGCCCACGTCGTGCTCGCCGAACCCCCGGCGCCGACGACCACGCCCGCGGCGGTGAATCCGCTGCCGCTGGCCGCGATCCCGATCTCTGCCCGCAGCGCCGAGGCCCTTGTCGCCGCCGCGGGCCGGCTGGCCGACCACCTCCAGGCACACCCCGATATCGCGCTGACCGATCTCGGCTACACGCTGGCCCGCCGGCGCACCCATCTCAGTCACCGGCACACCGTCATCGCCGAGGACCTCGCCGACGTCCGCGAGCAGCTGCGCGCGCTGGCCGACGGCGGTACCGTCGAGGCCGATCGAATCGGTTCGGGGGCAGCGAAGCTGGCCTTCGTCTGCACCGGGATGGGTCCACAGTGGTGGCGGATGTGTCGCGGGCTTCTCGACGTGGCACCGGCGTTCACCGAGAGCATCCGCCGTACCGATCGTGAGCTGTCGCGGTACGCCGACTGGTCGCTGATCGAGGAGCTGAATCGCGACGAATCCGAGTCCCGGATGGCAGATACCGAGATCGCCCAGCCGGCCAATTTCGCGATCCAGGTGGCGCTGGCCGCGCAGCTCGCCGAGTTCGGGATCGTTCCCGATGCTGTGATCGGCCACAGCGCAGGGGAAGTGGCCGCCCACCACCTCGCCGGCCTGCTCAGTTTCGAGCAGGCGGTCCGGGTGATCTATCACCGCAGCCGGCTGCAACAGCGCACCAGCGGGCAGGGACGGATGCTCGCCGTGGGGCTGGACGCCGAAACCCTGATGAAGACCATCGACCAGAAGATTGCCGACGAGTTCGGCCGTCGGGTGTCGATCGCGGCGATCAACAGCCCGTCGGCGGTGACCGTCGCCGGTGACGGTGACGTCCTGGAAGACATCGCCAGGCAGCTCGACGAGGCGCAGATCTTCAACAGGTATCTGGCCGTGCAGGTTCCGTATCACACCCACTACATGGACGCGGTGCGCGCGGATCTGCTCGACTCGCTGGCGGGACTGTCGGCCGACCCGGCGCGCCTACCGCTCTATTCGACCGTCACCGGTGAGCTGCTCGACGGTTATGACGCCGGTGCCTCCTACTGGTGGCAGAACACCAGGGCGACGGTGCTGTTCGAGCCCGCGCTGCGCCGGATGCTCGATGACGGCTACACCCACTTCGTCGAACTCGGACCACATCCGGTTCTGGCCGCCTCTATCCTGGAAACGTCTGGTGTGCAACGTGTTTCGGTGATGTCCGCGCAACGGCGCGAGCACGACGATCTCCGCACCCTGCTGACCTGCCTCGGTGCGCTGCACAATGCCGGACACGAGGTGGCCTGGGACCGGGTCTACCCCGGCAATCGATCTCAGGTGGCCGGCCTGCCGCATTACCCGTGGCAGACCAAGCGGTACTGGTACGACAACTACGAGGTCGACGAGGCGCTGTTCTACACGCCG
Source organism: Arthrobacter sp. SLBN-53 (assembly GCF_006715585.1). Lineage (NCBI taxonomy): Bacteria > Bacillati > Actinomycetota > Actinomycetes > Micrococcales > Micrococcaceae > Arthrobacter > Arthrobacter sp. SLBN-53. The sequence continues at coordinate 765,470 of NZ_VFNN01000001.1, read as the reverse complement.
GTGCATCCGCTGCTCGGCCAGCCGGTACGTGGTGTGCACCCGACCTGGGAGGTCGAGATCAGCACGGCCGCACACGGATTCCTCGAAGGACACCGTATCCAAGGCAGTGTGGTGGTGCCCGGTGCCGTGTACGTCGAGATGGCGTTGGCCGCGGGGAGGCAGACCTATGGATCCGAGCACAGCGTCGAGAATCTGGCGCTGCACCGCGCTGTGCTGCTCGACGACCGATGCGACCCCATCATCCGGACCACGCTGAATCAGGACGACGGTACCGTCGAATTCGCGTCGTTCACGGCCACCGGGGACGGCGATCTCAAGTGGGCGATCACCGCGACGGCCGAACTCGGCACCTGTCCCACGGTCGCGCACGCACGCCCCGCTGGGACCGGTCCGTCCAGCTCGATGGATGGTGACGAGTTCTACCGGGGCACCCAGGCGATCGGTTTCGATTACGGCGGCGCGTTCCGCTCGGTGACCGCCGTTCGAGCCGGACACGACTGGGCCACCGCCCAATTGCGGGTACCAGCCGAGATCGCCGGTGAGCTGGGCGACTACCGATTCCACCCCGCCCTGATCGACGGGGCATTCCAGACCCTGTTCGGCGCACCGTTCTCCGGGCAGGAGGAGAACGAAGACCCCTACCTGCCGACGCGGATACGGCGCTGCGCGGTGTACGGATCACCCACACCCAGCATGACCGTGCAGGTGCACGTCGTATCGGCGACCAGGGATGCCGTCGAATGCGATATCACCATCACCGATCCGCACGATCGGGTGCTCGCGATCTTCGACGGGTTCACCGTGCAATCGCTGAACTCCTCGTCGCGGATGTCGGTCGACCACATCGACAAGGGGCTCTACGAGCTGCACTGGTCGCCGGCCGACGATACGGGCCAGTCCGCACCCACCGCGGTCGACGACTCCTGCTGGTTGGTGTTGACCGACGGTGCGGGCGTGGGGGAGCAGGTCGCCGCCACGCTGCGTGCGCACGGCCGACGGGTGCGTACGCTGCGCCACCGTACCGACGGAATCGACTGGGCGACAATCATCGACGAGCACGACGGCGACTTCGGGGGCGACCTCGGCGGCATCATCGATTGCTGGCCGATGGACATGGTCGACGGGTCGCCGGACAATCTCGACGTCGGTCCGTTCAGCATCCTGCGGCTGGTCAAAACGCTGGCCGACCGCCCGACGCTGAAGCCCAAGATCTTTCTGGTCACCGCCAATGCCCAGGCGACGCCGGGCACCGCGGTGGCCAACCTCGATCAGGCGAGCATCTGGGGGCTCGGCCGTGTCATCGGTCATCAGGAGTTCCCGGATATCTGGGGTGGGCTCATCGATATCGATGCCGCCGATGACGGCGCGCTGATCGCCACCCGGATATGCGAGCACGTGCTCGGTGGCGCGGCCGAGGACCAGATCGCGATCCGCGGTACCGCCACCCTGGTCCCGCGACTGCGGTTGTGCGCCGGGCTCACCAAGCCGTTCCCGATGAAATTGTCCGCCGATGCCACCTATGTCGTCACCGGAGGTGCGGGTGCGCTCGGTCGGGTCGTCGCCGGATTCCTGGCCGAGCGCGGCGCGCGGCACATCACGCTGATCGGACGAACAGCACTGCCGCCCCGTGACCAGTGGTCGGAGCTGTCCGAGGAGCATCCGCACATCAAGGCTGTCACCGCATTCCGGTTGATCGAGCGTCTTGGTGCCCAGATCGAGACCGTCAGTGCCGATATCACCGATGCCGAGGAGATGAACCGGTGGTTGACCGGGCACCTGCGCGGCGGCGGCCGGCCGGTCCGGGGCATCGTGCACGCTGCGGGGTCGGTGGACGACCAGCTCATCGTGAACATGAGCGAGCAGGACTATGCGCGGGTGTTGGCCCCGAAGGTCACCGGCGCCAGGGTGTTGCATGATGTGTTCGCCGGTCACGAACTGGATTTCTTCGTGCTGTTCGGGTCGGCCGGATCGACGATCGCCGCGCCGGGGCAGGCCAACTACGCGGCCGCCAACGCCTTCCTCGACGCCTTCGCCGACCATCGGCGGGCACAGGGTGTGCCGGCGCTGACCATCGGATGGGGGCCCTGGTCGGTGGGGATGGTCGAAGAACTCAAGCTGGAGAAGATCTACGCACAGCGGGGGATCGAGCTGATCACCCCGGCGGTGGGTGCCCGCATCCTGGGCCGGCTGATCAGTCAGCGGATCCCCAGTGTCGTTGCCATCACCGCCGATTGGGACCGTGCCAGGCAGGCCGGTATGGGCGGCCGGTTGCCCGCCATGTTCGCCGACCTCGAATCGGCCGGCTCGTCCGTGACCGCCGAGGGGGCGGGCTCGTCGATCCTCGATGTCCTTGCCGCGACTCCGGAGGCGCAACGACGCAGCCTGATCGCCGAACAGGTGCAGCGCGTGGTTGCCGACGTATTCGATTGTGGGATAGCCGATATCCGCCCCGATGACATGCTCGACGATATCGGGCTGGACTCGATGATGGCGATGGACTTCCGGGTGCGCATCAACGCCGTGTTCTCCATCGACGTCCCCGTACTGGAGATCCTGCGCGGTGTCAGCGTCAACTCGTTGTCCGACCGGATCCTCGGCGAGCTGCATGCCATCCACGGTGCGGTGCCGGTCGACGAAACCGATTCCAGCGAAGGCGATTCCACCGAACCCGATGCCACCGAAGGCGCCGATGTGGACGATCTGCTGGCAGATCTCACCGACGAAGAGTTGCGCACCCTGCTGGCCGAGCTCGAAGCGGACGGGGAGATGTCCGACGGTGAGGCGACCGCTCCGTGACGGTGGATTTCCCCAGCACGGCCGTGCATGTGCGCGGGCTGTCCAAGAGTTACGGCGATCGGTGTGCGGTACGGGATCTGCAGCTCGACGTGGAGTATGGCGAGGTCTTCGCGATCCTGGGCCCGAACGGTGCGGGCAAATCGACGACGATCGAGATCCTGGAGGGTAACCGGCGCCGCGACGCGGGGCAGGTGCTCGTCCTCGGTCAGGATCCCGGCACCGCCGGTCGGTACTGGCGGGCGCGCATCGGCATCGTGCTCCAGGAGGTCAGCGATGCCGGGATGCTGACGGTCCGCGAGACCGTCCGGATGTTCGCCAGCTGCTACGGTGCGGCGCGTCGGCCGCGGGATGTGCTCGGCCTCGTGGGCCTCGACGGTGCCGCAGATGCCAAGGTCAGGACGCTGTCGGGCGGTCAGCGGCGTCGACTCGACGTGGCATTGGGGATTGTCGGCGAGCCTGAGCTGCTGTTCCTGGACGAGCCGACCACCGGTTTCGATCCCGAAGCGCGCCAACAGTTCTGGGAGCTGATCAGACTGCTCGCCGCCGACGGGACCACGATCCTGATGACGACGCACTACCTGGAAGAGGCCGCCGCGCTCGCCGACCGGGTCGCGGTGGTGGCCGCGGGAACCGTCGTGGCGGTGGATTCGCCGACACGCTTGACCGAACACGTCGACACCGCGGCCACGGTCCGCTGGTTCGACGGTGACATCGAGCGCACCGAGCGGACCGCGACGCCGACGGAGCTGATCAGCAGGCTCGGCGCCGACGGGCGTGAGCTGACGGGTTTGACGGTGTCGCGGCCGACCCTCGAGGAGGCCTACCTTCAGTTGATCGGTCATTCATGAGCGCCGGCGCGCATGCCCGCCCGGTTCCCTCGGTGGTGCGCATCGGGTTCTCCCGGGTGCTGCCCGAGCTGAAGATGTTCTACCGCAGGCCCGAACAGATGGTGCTGACGTTCTCGATGCCCGCGGTGATCTGTCTGCTGCTCGGTTCGATCTTCTCGGAGAAGTTGCCGATCGGCGGGGTCGGCACGGGCTCGGTGATCGCGGCCAGCATGCTCGCCTACGGGATCCTGTCCACATCGTTTGTCAATCTGGGCATCAGCATCGCCGCCGACCGGGATACCGGTGCGTTGCGGCGGCTGCGTGGCACACCGACCACGGCCACGTCCTATTTCATCGGCAAGATCATGCTCGTCCTCGTCGTCAGCCTGGCCGAGGCGATCCTGCTTCTTCTGGTGGGGGTTCTGGCCTTCGGGCTGAGGCTGCCCGCCGGCCTGTTCGGCTGGTTCACCCTGACCTGGGTGTTCCTGCTCGGAGTCATCAGTTGTTCGTTGCTCGGGGTGCTCATCAGCAATATCGCCAGCAATGCGGTGTCGGCTGCGGCGCTGACCAACGGGCCTGCGGTCGGCCTGCAGTTCGTGTCCGGCACCTACGTCCCGATCATGGCGCTGCCCACCTGGATGCTGGTCATCGGTTCGCTGTTTCCGGTGAAGTGGATGGCGCAGGGGTTCCGGTCGGTGCTCTTGCCCCCGGAGCTCGCCGCGGTCGAGCCGGCCGGAAACTGGGAGCATTGGCGCATCTTCTTCGTCCTGACCGCGTGGTGTATCGGCGGTTTGGTCGGTTGTCTGGCGGTGTTCCGGTGGTCGGATCGCGGCTGACGGGTTCTCAGAAGTGCTCGCGCAAGAAGCCCAGGAACCGCCGGCCCGCCGGGGTCGCGGCGGTCGGCGACCACGCCAGCGCGATCTCGCGTTGATAGGTGGCGGGGCTCAGGGCTACCTCGGTGGTGCCCGGCGCGACCCGGCCGTCGTGGGGTAGCAGGGCTATACCGAGTCCGCGACCGATGAGTTCACGCATGGTGGCGAACTCGGTGATCTCCAATGCCATTCTGGGTGTGAATCCGGCCGCCTGGCACCAGTTCTCGGTCAGCCGGCGCAGGTTGTAACTGGTGGGGTTGGCGATGAAGGTCTCATCGCGCAGTTCGGACAGCCGGATCCGACGCTGATTGGCAAGCCGGTGGTCGGCCGGAAGCACGGCCTGAACCGGCTGCATGCCGATCACACTGTGCTGCAGACGTTGCGGTGCCGGGATGAGGACGGCGACATCGAGTTCTCCGGCATGGACATCGGCTGCCAATGCCGAACCGTGCGCCTGTTTGATCTGCAGCCGGATGCCGGGTGCCCGGCGATGGAAATCCGCGATCAGCGTGGGCAATCGGCCCGAACCCATGGTCAGCGGAAAGCCGAACCGGACGGTTCCGTGTTCGGCGTCCGCGTCGCCGATGACGGACTCGATACCAGATTCCATGGCACGCAGCGGATCGCGGATTCGATCCGCCAGCCGTATCGCGGCCGGGGTGAGACGCACCGTCCGACCGTCCTGGATCACCAGCGGCACACCGAGTGATTTCTGCAGCGCGTGAATCCGCCTGCTCATCGAGGACTGCGGGATGCCCAGTCGCTCGGCCGCGCGTGTGATGTGTCCATCGCAGGCCACCAGCTCGTCGAGGGCCCGCAGATGCGGTGCCAGCAGGCCCGCCAATTGATCCATATTCGGATGATAACGACCAGAACATTCATTGGACGGATCGATGTCGACAGGTCGATCCTTCTGGCATGACGACCGATACCAGCACCGATCCAGTCGATCTCGCACTCATCGGTGGCGGCATCATGTCCGCCACGCTGGGCGCGATGCTTGCACTACTACAACCGGATTGGCGGGTCAGTATCGTCGAACGCGCCGACGATATCGCCACCGAGAGCAGTCACCCGTGGAACAACGCCGGCACCGGGCACTCGGGATACTGCGAGCTCAACTACATGCCCGATCCCGCCGACGCCGGCACCCCGGCCGCTATTGCCGAGCAATTCGCGCTCTCCCGGCGATGGTGGGCCCACCTCGTGGACACGGGTCTGCTCGAACCCGGCTTCGTCACCACCGCCCCCCACATGGATGTGGTCTTCGGTGACCGCGATATCGCCTATCTGCGGCGCCGCTTCGACACGCTGCGCACCGTTGCGGCCTTCGCCGAGATGCGGTACTCGCAGGATCCCGCGGTCATCGCCGAGTGGGCACCGCTGGTCATGGCCGGGCGCGACCCCGCGCAGCGGGTGGCCGCCACCTGGCATCCGGCGGGCACCGATATCGATTTCGGGGCGCTCACCCGCGACCTTGCGCGGCTGATCACCGGGGACACGCTGCTCGGCCACGAGGTCCGCACGCTGACGCGGACGCCGGGCGGCGGCTGGCGGATCGCCGGGCGGTGCGGCCAGGAGCGATTCGAACTGGACGCCGACCGCGTGTTCGTCGGCGCCGGCGGGCGCACGCTGACGCTGCTGCAACGCGCAGGCTTGCCTGATATCCAGGGCTACGGGGTGCTACCGGTCGGTGCGGCCTTTCTGCGCTGCTCCGATCCGGAGATCACGAGACACCACGCGGCCAAGGTCTACGGTCAGGCGCCCATCGGTGCGCCACCGATGTCGGTGCCGCACCTCGACCGTCGGGTCGTCGACGGGGACGCCCACCTCTTGTTCGGTCCGTACGCCACCTTCAGCACCCGACTGCTCACCAGCGGCCGTATCACCGACTTCTTCGGTACCGTCCGCCCGCACAACATGCGCGCGCTGATCCGTGCGATCACCGGGAATCGTGACCTCATCCGGTATCTGATCGGTCAGCTACTGGCCTCGCACGGACGCCGATTCGACCAGCTGCGCCGCTACTACCCGGACGCCGATCCACGGGACTGGGAATGGGTCACCGCCGGCCAGCGCGCCCAACTTGTCGCACCGAACGGCGCGCTGCGCACGGGAACCGAACTGGTCGTCTCGGCCGACGACACCATCGCGGGTCTGCTCGGCGCCTCGCCAGGGGCGTCGACTTCGGTGCCCATCATGATCGACCTGTTGCGACGGTGGTTTCCCCGGCAATGGGAGTCGTGGCGTCACCGCGCCGAGTTCGGGCTTCTGGCATCCTGAGGGCATGACGGATCCGCAGTCCTATCCGCAGCCGCCCGACCCCGGGAATTTCGGCCCGCCGCCGGGCTACCAGCCGCCCCAGTACCAAGCGAATCAATTCCCCCCGCCGTACCCCGGCGGATACCCGGGGCCTGGCGGCCTGCCCGGCTACGACCCGTCGGCCCCGTTCGGCAGGCACCCGGTGACCGGTGAACCGTTATCGGACAAGTCCAAGACGATCGCCGGTCTGCTGCAGTTGCTCGGGCTCTTCGGCCTGGTCGGGATCGGCCGCATCTATCTCGGGCAGACGGGTTTCGGCATCGCCCAGTTGATCGTGGGGTTGGCGACCTGCGGCATCGGCGCAGTCATCTGGGGTCTCATCGATGCCATCTTGATCCTCACCGACAAGGTGCGCGATCCGCACGGCCGACCCCTGCGTGATGGCACCTAGCACGACCGCACTCGGGCGGGCCGGTGTCCTCGGGGCCGGGCTCGGCCTGGCCGGTGCACTGACCTATATCGGCCTCGGCAACCCGCACCGGCCCGGTTTCTTCCCGGCCTGCCCGTTCAAGACCCTGACCGGTTTCGAATGCCCGGCGTGCGGCGGCCTCCGGATGACCCACGACGTGCTGCACGCTGATTTTGCCGCCGCCGTGGTCGACAACGTCTTCATGCTCGCCGGGATCCCGATGCTGCTGCTGTGGTTGGCGGTGCGCTGGCGGCAGGGACGCACGCTCATGCCACCCGCCGCCACGGTCACCGTGGTGCTGGCCCTGGTGGCCTGGACGGTAGTGCGGAACTGGCCGGGCTTTCCGCTGGTACCGACGGTTTCCACCGGGTAGTGAACCTCCCGCGCTGATACACTGCTGGTGCGGGCCGATGCAGTCCCTTCGATTCACCACGAAGACTGCGGAGGCACCCGGTTGCTGTTCTCAGCGCTCCCACCAGCTCAGGGTCTCTATGACCCGGACAACGAATCCGATTCCTGCGGCGTCGCCATGCTCGTCGACGTCGAGGGGCGCCGCTCCCACGAGATCGTCGCCGACGGACTCACGGCCCTGGCGCACCTCGAGCACAGGGGTGCGGCCGGTGCCGAACCCAACAGCGGTGACGGCGCCGGGATCCTGATTCAGCTACCGGTCGAATTGCTCAGGGCGGTGGTGGATTTCGAGCTGCCCGCCGGGGCAGTCGATGGGACGAACAACTTCGCCGCGGGAATCTGCTTCTTGCCGCAGGACCCGGCGCAGCGCGCGGCGGCCCAAGCCCGGATCGAGCAGATCGCCGACGAGGAGGGTCTGCAGGTCCTCGGTTGGCGCACCGTCCCGATCGATCCCGACGGTGCCCAGATCGGCGCCACCGCGCTCGGCTGTATGCCGCACATGGCACAGCTTTTCGTGGCGGCGCCCGCGCGTTGCGGTGGTATCGACCTCGACCGCATGGTGTACCCGCTGCGCAAACGGTCCGAATCCGAGGATCTGGGCGTGTATTTCGCCTCCCTGTCGAGCCGGACCATGGCCTACAAGGGCATGCTCACCACCATGCAGCTTCCGCTGTTCTTCCCGGATCTGCGTGACGATCGCTGTGCGAGCGCCATCGCCATTGTGCACAGCCGGTTTTCGACGAACACGTTCCCGTCCTGGCCGCTGGCGCACCCTTTCCGGTTCGTCGCCCACAACGGTGAGATAAACACGGTGCGGGGAAATCGCAACCGCATGCACGCCCGTGAAGCGAAACTCGGCGGAACTCTGATTCCCGGTGACCTGGCTCGGCTTTCGCCGATCTGTACGCCCGAGGCATCCGACTCGGCGTCCTTCGACCAGGTTCTGGAACTCCTGCATCTGGGCGGCCGAAGCCTGCCCCACGCGGTGCTGATGATGATCCCGGAGGCGTGGGAGAACAACACCGGGATGGATCCGGCGCGGCGTGCCTTCTGGCAGTACCACGCCTCGCTGATGGAGCCATGGGACGGACCGGCGTGCGTGACGTTCACCGATGGCACCGTGGTGGGAGCGGTGCTGGACCGCAACGGACTCCGTCCTGGCCGCTGGTGGCGCACGATCGACAACCGGATCATCCTGGCCAGCGAGAGCGGCGTACTCGACATCCCCAGCGCGCAGGTGGTGGCCAAAGGCCGCCTGGAGCCGGGAAAGATGTTCCTCGTCGACACGGCCAAGGGCGCCATCGTCACCGATGACGAGCTCAAGGACGAGCTCGCCGGCGCCGAGGCGTATGACGAATGGCTGCATGCCGGGCTGCTCGATATCACGACCCTGCCGAGCCGGGTGCGGGTCCAGCCCAACCACGATTCGGTGGTACGGCGCCAAGTCGCGTTCGGCTACACCGAGGAGGAACTGCGGCTGCTTCTCACGCCGATGGCCGCCACCGGTGCCGAACCGTTGGGCTCCATGGGCACCGACACCCCGCTGGCCGTGCTGTCGCAGCGTTCGAAACTGCTCTACGACTATTTCGTCGAACTGTTCGCACAGGTGACCAACCCGCCGCTGGACGCCATCCGGGAGTCGGTGGTGACCTCCATGCGCCGGGTGATGGGCCCGGAACAGAATCTGCTCGAACCGACGGCCGCATCGTGTCGGCAGATCGCACTGAGCTGGCCGGTGCTCGACAACGACGATCTGAACAGGATCGTGCACATCAACGACGACGGCGAACATCCCGGCTTGCGCACCGCGGTCCTGCGCGCTCTCTACGATGTCGAGCGCGGCGGTGAGGCGCTGGCCGAGGCGCTCGATGAACTGCGTGCGCGTGCCAGTGATGCCATCGCCAAGGGCGCACGCACACTGGTGTTGTCCGACCGCGATTCCGACCACACCCGGGCCCCCATCCCGTCGCTGCTGGCCGTTGCGGCGGTCCATCATCATCTGGTGCGGACCAAACAACGCACCTGTGTCGCGCTGGTGGTCGAGAGCGGTGATGCCAGGGAGGTCCACCACATCGCGCTGCTGATCGGTTTCGGTGCGGCAGCGGTCAACCCGTACCTGGCCTTCGAATCGATCGAAGACCTGATCCGCGAGGGTGAACTGACCGGTATCGACCCGGCCGCCGCGGTGCGCAACTACCTGACCGCACTGGGCAAGGGTGTCATGAAGGTGATGAGCAAGATGGGCATCTCGACGGTGTCCTCCTACACCGGTGCGCAGGCCTTCGAGGCCATCGGTCTGGACCGCGCCGTCATCGACGAATACTTCACCGGCACCCCGATGCAACTCGGCGGGGTCGGACTCGACGTGCTGGCCGAGGAGGTCAGATTCCGGCATCGGCGGGCCTATCCGGAGAATCCGACCGAGCGGGCATACCGCAGGCTCTCCGTCGGCGGTGAGTATCAGTTCCGGCGCGACGGTGAGCTGCATCTGTTCACCCCGGAAGTCGTTTTCCTGCTCCAGCATTCGACCCGGACCGGCAGGCGGAACGTCTTCGCGAGGTATTCCGAGGAAGTCAACCGGCTGGCCCGCGAAGGTGGTGCCCTGCGTGGCCTGTTCGAGTTCCGCGCCGGGACGCCGGTGCCGCTGGACGAGGTCGAACCGGTTGCCGATATCGTCGCTCGCTTCAACACCGGTGCGATGAGCTATGGCTCCATCTCCGCCGAGGCGCACGAGACCATGGCCATCGCGATGAACACCCTCGGCGGGCGGTCGAACTCCGGTGAGGGTGGTGAGGATGCCGACCGGCTCTACGATCCCGTGCGGCGCAGCGCCGTCAAGCAGGTGGCCTCCGGCCGGTTCGGGGTCACCAGCGACTACCTGGTGAATGCCTCCGACATCCAGATCAAGATGGCCCAGGGGGCCAAACCCGGTGAGGGCGGCCAGCTTCCCGGATACAAGGTGTACCCGAACATCGCCAAGACCCGGCACTCCACGCCGGGGGTCGGACTGATCTCACCACCGCCGCATCACGATATCTACTCGATCGAGGACCTGGCCCAGCTCATTCACGATCTGAAGAACGCCAACGACACCGCCCGCGTCCACGTCAAGCTGGTCAGCTCGGTCGGTGTCGGCACCGTGGCCGCCGGGGTGTCCAAGGCGCACGCCGATGTGGTGCTGATCTCCGGCTACGACGGCGGTACCGGTGCGGCCCCGCTGACCAGTCTCAAACATGCCGGCGCCCCGTGGGAGATCGGGCTGGCCGACACCCAGCAGACGCTGATGCTCAACGGTTTACGTGACCGGATCACCGTGCAGTGCGACGGTGGCATGCGGACCGCCCGCGATGTCATGGTGGCCGCGCTGCTGGGTGCCGAGGAATTCGGTTTCGCGACCGCGCCGCTGGTGGTCGCCGGCTGCATCATGATGCGGGTGTGCCATCTGGACACCTGCCCGGTGGGGGTGGCCACCCAGAACCCGGAGTTGCGTGCCCGATTCACCGGCAAACCGGAGTTCGTGCAGAACTTCTTCGAGTTCATCGCCGAGGATCTCCGGGTGATGCTGGCCGAGTTGGGTTTCCGGAGTCTCGATGAGGCGATCGGACGGGTCGACATGCTCGATACCGCCACGGGCGTGGCGCATTGGAAGAGTGCCGGACTGGACCTCAGCCCGATCTTCGCCGCCCCGTCCGGCCCGCACGGGGCGATCGCCCGGCGCCGGCTGCGCGGCCAGGACCACGGGCTGGACAAGGCGCTGGACCAGACTCTCATCCAGTTGGCCGAGGGCGCGCTGGAGGATGCCCACCCCGTCCGGCTGGAACTGCCGGTCCGCAACGTCAACCGCACGGTGGGCACCATGCTCGGCGCCGAAGTCACCCGCCGTTACGGTGCGACCGGTCTGCCCGATGACACCATCATGGTCATGCTGACCGGGTCGGCAGGCCAGTCCCTTGGCGCGTTCCTGCCGCCGGGAATCACCCTCGACCTCATCGGTGACGCCAACGATTATGTGGGCAAGGGTCTTTCGGGTGGACGGGTCGTCGTGCGACCACCCGACGATGTGCTCTTCCTGCCCGAGGACAACGTCATCGCCGGCAACACGCTGCTGTTCGGCGCCACCTCGGGCGAGGTATTCCTGCGCGGGCGGGTCGGGGAGCGCTTCTGCGCGCGCAATTCCGGGGCGCTGGCCGTCGTCGAGGGTGTCGGTGACCATGCGTGCGAATACATGACCGGCGGCCGGGTGGTCGTGCTCGGCGACACCGGCCGCAACATGGCCGCCGGCATGTCCGGGGGTATCGCATTCGTCCTGGGACTGGACCCGGCCAAGGTCAACACCGAGATGGTGGCGTTGCAGAAGTTGGAGGCCGAAGATTTGAGCTGGCTGCACGACGTGGTGAGCAGGCACGCGCAGGCCACCGGTTCCACGGTGGCCATCTCGCTGCTGGCCGACTGGCCGCGGCGCAGTGCCGGATTCACCAAGATCATGCCGATCGACTACGAGCGGGTGCTGCGGGCCACCCGACTGGCCCGCGCCGAGGGCCGTGATGTGGAGACCGCGATCATGGAGGCGAGCCGTGGCTGATCCCACCGGTTTTCTGCGCGTCGGTAAGCACGATGCCGTCAAGCGCCCGGTCGACGAACGGGTGGGGGACTGGCATGAGGTCTACGAGATCCGGCCGCCCGCCGAGCGGGCGGGCGAGGTGTCCCAACAGGCCCGTCGTTGTATGGATTGCGGTATCCCGTTCTGCCACTCCGGAACCGCGGGCTGCCCGCTGGGCAACCTGATCCCGGAATGGAACGACCTGGTCCGGCGCGGTCGCTGGGACGCGGCCAGTGATCGGCTGCACGCCACCAACAACTTCCCCGAGTTCACCGGCCGGCTGTGCCCGGCACCGTGCGAGGCGGCCTGCGTGTTGTCCATCGCCGAGCCCGCCACCGGCGGCAGTGTCACGATCAAGCGGATAGAACAGACCATCGCCGATCACGCCTGGCTGACCGGTGCGGTGGTGCCGCAGCCGGCGGCCATCTCGACGGGACGCAGTGTGGCCGTGGTCGGTTCGGGTCCGGCGGGTCTGGCGGCCGCCCAACAGCTGACCCGGGCCGGTCACGAGGTGACCGTCTACGAACGCGATGACCGCATCGGCGGATTGATGCGCTATGGCATCCCGGAGTACAAGCTGGAGAAGTCCGGTCTCGACCAGCGGTTGGCCCAGATGCGCGCGGAGGGCACCAGATTCGTGACCGACTGTGAGGTCGGTGTCGATCTCTCGGTCGAGGCACTGCGGGCCCAGCACGACGCGATCGTGCTGGCCGTCGGAGCGCTGCGGGCCCGCGATACCGAGGTGGCCGGCCGCGATCTGAGCGGGGTCCACCTGGCCATGGAGCATCTGGTCGCGGCGAACAAGGAGTGCGAGGGAGACCGGGCCGCCGAACCGACGGCCGCCGGCAAGCGGGTGGTCATCATCGGCGGCGGTGACACCGGCGCGGACTGTCTGGGCACCGCCCACCGGCAGGGTGCGCTCTCGGTGACCCAGCTCGACTACAACCCGGAACCGCCGCGTACCCGCGACGAGGAGCGCTCACCGTGGCCGACCTGGCCGCTGGTGCTGCGGACCTCACCGGCGCACGCCGAGGGTGGGGCGCGCCGGTTCGAGGTCGCGGTGCAGCGTTTCCTCGGTGACGAGCAGGGGGCGCTGCGTGCGGTGCAGATCGCCGAGGTGCGGGTGCAACGCGACGATGACGGCCGCCGCCAGATCGTCCCGGTGGGCGACCCGTTCGAGATCCCGTGTGAGCTGGCGTTGCTGGCCATCGGTTTCGAGGGTGTCGAGCAGATGCCGCTGTTGGCGGGTCTCGGGCTCGCCACCAACGGCCGTGGCGCGCTGCCCTGCGGATCGGACTGGCAGACCGAGGAGCCCGGGGTGTTCGTCTGCGGCGACGCCCATCGCGGCGCGTCGCTCATCGTGTGGGCCATCGCCGAGGGGCGGAGCGCCGCGCGCGCGGTCGACCTCTACCTGATGGGCGAGTCCGAGCTGCCCGCCCCGGTGCGGCCTGGGTCACTGCCCTTGGCAGTCGTCTGACACGCGGTCTGAATGGTCATCTGAATCGATCAACGAGTAAGCTCACCAGACGTGAATAGACGCGGAAAAATCGTCTGTACCCTCGGCCCTGCCACCGCCACCGACGAGTCCGTGCGTGACCTCGTCGAGGCCGGCATGGATGTGGCGCGGCTGAACTTCAGCCACGGTGACCACGCCGACCACGAAGAGTCCTACCGCCGGGTGCGGGCCGCCTCCGATTACACCGGACGCGCCGTCGGCATCCTGGCTGACCTGCAGGGACCCAAGATTCGGCTGGGTCGGTTCGCCACCGGGGCCACATTGTGGCAGGCCGGCGAGACGGTGCGCATCACCGTCGACGACTTCATGGGCACCCACGACCGGGTGTCCACCACCTACAAGCAGCTGGCCGTTGATGCGGCACCCGGTGACCGACTGCTCGTCGACGACGGCAACGTCGGACTGATCGTCGAGCACATCGACGGCAACGATGTCGTCTGCCAGGTCACCGAGGGTGGCCGGGTCAGCAACAACAAGGGCCTCTCGCTGCCCGGCATGAACGTCTCGGTGCCTGCGCTCTCGGAGAAGGACATCGCCGACCTGGAGTTCGCGCTGCGCCTCGGTGTCGATCTGGTGGCGCTGTCGTTCGTGCGCTCACCGGCCGATATCGAGCTGGTGCACGAGGTGATGGACCGGGTCGGGCGCCGGGTGCCCGTCATCGCCAAGCTGGAGAAGCCCGAGGCCATCGAGAACCTCGAGGCGATCGTGCTGGCCTTCGACGCCATCATGGTGGCCCGCGGTGACCTCGGCGTCGAACTGCCCCTGGAAGAGGTCCCGCTGGTGCAGAAGCGGGCCATCCAGATGGCCCGCGAGAACGCCAAGCCCGTCATCGTCGCCACCCAGATGCTGGAGTCGATGATCGAGAACTCCCGGCCCACCCGGGCCGAGGCCTCCGACGTCGCCAACGCGGTGCTCGACGGGGCCGACGCGGTGATGCTGTCCGGTGAGACCTCCGTCGGCAAGTACGCCCTGGAGGCGGTGCGCACAATGGCCCGCATCGTCAAGGCGGTGGAGTCGAACTCCACCGAGGCGCCGCCGCTGACCCACGTCCCGCGCACCAAGCGCGGTGTCATCTCCTACGCTGCCCGCGATATCGGTGAGCGGCTGGAGGCCAAGGCGCTGGTGGCGTTCACCCAGTCCGGTGACACCGTTCGCAGGCTGGCCCGGCTGCACACGCCGTTGCCGCTGCTCGCGTTCACCGCGCTGCCCGAGGTGCGCAGCCAGCTGGCGCTGACCTGGGGAACCGAGACCTTCATCGTCCCGCACATGCAGACCACCGACGGCATGATCCGGCAGGTCGACCAGGCGCTGCTTGACCTGGGTCGCTACAAGCGCGGCGACCTGGTGGTCATCGTCGCGGGCGCTCCTCCCGGCACAGTAGGCTCGACCAACCTGATCCACGTGCACCGGATCGGTGAGGACGACCACTGAGACGATGACCGAAGGGGAGCGACTTGTCGGCGGAACATCTCGAGGAACTGCTGACGGTTCTGGCGCTCCGCCCGGACGGTGAGGATGCGTTCACCGGATCGCACCCTAGCCGCAACCCCGTACGGACATTCGGCGGGCAGATGATGGCCCAGGCCTTCGTCGCCGCCAGCCGCACGGTGTCGCCGAAGCTGCCGCCCAGCACGCTGTCGATGCATTTCATCGCCGGTGGTGATCCCACGAAAGACCTGCATTTCCAGGTTGTTCGGTTGCGTGACGAGCGTCGTTTCGCCAACCGGCGGGTCGATGTCACCCAGGACGGCGTGCTGCTCGGCACGGCGCTGGTCTCGCATCTGGCGGGCGGGCGCGGGCTTGAGCACAACGTGCCCGCCCCGCAGGTGCCGCAGCCCGACGGATTGCCGACCATCGACGAGTTGCTGGTCGGCTACGAGCAGACCGTTCCGTTGTTCGTCGAGGCGCTCAAGCCCATCCAGTGGCGCTATACCAACGATCCGGCGTGGGTGATGCGGGACAAGGGTGACCGGCTGGAGCACAACCGGGTGTGGATGACCGCCGACGCGCCGATGCCCGAGGACCCGGTGCTGCACGCCGCGGCGCTGGTGTACTCCTCGGACACCACGGTGTTGGACTCGATCATCACCACCCACGGGTTGTCCTGGGGTTTCGACCGGATCTTCGCCGTCACGATGAATCATTCGGTGTGGTTCCACCGGCCGATCTGCTTCGACGAGTGGGTGCTCTACGCCACTTCGTCACCGGTGGCGGCGGATTCCCGTGGGCTGAGCAGTGGGCACTTCTTCGACACCGACGGGCGGGTGCTGGCGACCATCGTGCAGGAAGGCATCGTCAAACATTTCCCCGGCGCGGGCTAACCCCTGGCGGTTCCCAGGCCGGAGATGTGCTCGATGCGGTCACGAAACTCGTTCTCGCACTTCTGCTGTGCCGCAGGGTCCAGTGATGTGCCCGATTCGCCGATCGCCCTCTCCACGCAGCTGAGGTAATCGCCGACCCCGGCATCGCCGAGAAATCCCGTCCACACCGGGACGGCCGCGATCCCGACGACCACCGCGAGCGCGCCCAGCGCCGTGCCCGCGGTCGCGACCGGGCCGTTGTCGGCCTCGCCACGATGCGCGCGGCCGCGGCCGGTGACACCGAGGACCACCGCGATGATGCCGCCGATGACGCCGCCGATCACACTCCACGAGAACACCAGCGCGGCCACCGCCACCACCAACGCCGCGGCGCCCACTCCGTTGCGGGGTCCTGCCTGCCGGACCGGGTACGGCGGCGGCGCCGCAGCGGGCTGGTAGCTCATGGAGGGCCACGTTACCCGGCAGGTTGCGGCATCCGGATCGTCGGGCAATCGAGGTGATCGGGCAGGTGATGGGTGGCGACCACGACGGCTCGATGGGCGGCGAACAGGCCGTCGGGGGTGAGTATCGCGGTCAGGAGTCGGTCACTGTCGGCGGCGTCGAGATGCTCGGTGGGCTCATCGAGCAGCACGATCGGAAAATCGGTGATCACCGCCCGTGCCAGCAGCAGACGACGACGTTGGCCTGCCGATACCGCGGCAGCGCCTCCGGTCAGGACTGTGCCCAGCTCGTCGGGCAGTCCGGCCAACCAGTCGCCGAGCCCGACCTGACTCAGGGCGGCTTTCAGCTCGGCATCGGTGGCATCACCGCGGCCGACCAGCAGGTTGTCGCGCACGGTGGTGTCGAACAGGTGCGCGTCCTCGGCGAAGAATGCTGCGGTGAGCGGGTTTTCGGGATACTTCGCGGCGATCGCCATGAGCATGGTGGTCTTGCCGCTGCCACTGGGGCCGACGACGGCGATCCGGTCACCGGGGGCTACGGCGATGGCCGGGACGGCCGGCCGGACCCGGCCGGTGGGACCGGCAGCGGTGAGCTCGGCGAGTTGCCGCGCGGCCAGTGTCGAGCGCACCCATTGCGCGGCGGCCCCCGGCAGGGCGCTGGTGGCCTCGAATGCCGACAGCGGGAGCAACATCAGGATTGCCAGTGCCGTCGGTGCGGTGTGGTCGGCGAGCAGGATGCCGATGAGCACGGCCCCCAGCACCGATACCCCGACTGCCGCGGTGGACACCGCGGCCGCGGCCGCCGCCGGTGCGGCCGCCCGATCGGTGGCGGCACCGAAGTCTCGGTGCGCGCGTTCGGATTCGGCGATGACCCCGGCCAGGCGCCCCGCCACACGGAGCTCGTCGGCGTGCTCGAGGGCGACCAAGGTGGCGGTGTCGCGCGCGCCGTGATGCCGGGCGGCCAGTGCTTCGGTGGCTGCGGCCGCCCGCCCGGCCAGCGCGGGCGCCAGCACGCCGGCGACGAGCAGGCTGGCGGCCAGCACCAGCGCCGCTGCCGGGGAGATCACCGCGATGACGCCCACCGCGGCGACCGAGAGCACGGCGGCCACACACATCGGAAGTACCGACCGCACCAGCACATCGGCAAGTTCGTCGACCGAGTTCCCGACCCTGGCCACCAGCTCGCCGCCGGGGATCCGCAGTACCGATTCCGCCTGCGCGGCGGCCAGGCGGCGGTACAGCCCGACCCGGGCGTTGCCCGCGGCGCGCAGCGCGGCATCGTGGATGGCCAGCCGCTCGCAGTAGCTGAAGATCCCGCGCGAGATCCCCAGCGCGCGGACGGCCACCACGGCCACGGTCAGATCCAGTACCGGCGGCATCTGCCAGGCCCTGGTGATCAACCAGGCAGCCACGGCGGCCAGGGCCAGTGCGCTGCCCAGTGCCAGCGTCCCGAACAGCACCGCCAACGCCAGCCGGGGCAGCCGGGGACGCAGCAGCGCGATGACCTCACGGATGGACATCGACGGCACCTCCCAGCGGCACGACCCGATCGGCGATCCCCAGCACCGGAGCGCGGTGACCCACCACCACGACGGTGCATCCGGCCCGCGCCCTGGACCGAATGGATTCCAGGACAATCGTTTCGGCGTCGGCGTCCAGATGTGCGGTCGGCTCGTCGAGTAGCAGCACCGGGGCGCAGGACCCCAGCGCGCGCGCCAGCCCCAGCCGTTGCCGCTGCCCGAGCGACAATCCGATCCCGTCCCTGCCGATCACGGTGTCCAGTCCGTCGGGAAGTGTCGCCAGTACCGAACCGAAATCCGATGCCCGGCATGCGGCGTCGAGGTCGACAAGCGGTCCGAACAGTTCCAGGTTGGCCCGGATGGTGCCGGGTAGCAGTGCCGGCCGTTGCGGTAGCCAGGCCACGCGGGTCCACCACTGTTCCCGATCGATCTCGGCCAGATCGGTGCCGTCGATGAGAACCTGCCCGGCGTCGGGTTCCAGCAGACCCAGGATGGCCTGCAGGGTGGTGCTCTTGCCCGCCCCGTTGGGTCCGGTGAGCGCGGTGACCGCACCGGGCCGCAACGATTCGGACAGGTCGTCCGGGGCGGCGCCGTCGCGACCGCGCACCGTCAGGCCGCGCAGCTCGATCTCGATGTGCTCACCTGTGCAGTGGTGCGTTCCGTTCGGCCTGCTGGGATGCGTCTGGAGCAGGTGCAGCGCGGCGTCGGCGGCGGTCTTGCCGTCCTGGGCGGCATGGAACTGCACCCCGACCCGGCGCAGCGGCCAGAAAACCTCGGGGGCGAGCAGGAGCGCGGTCAGCGCCGCCACCAGTGTCATATCGCCGAACACCAGGCGCAGACCCACGTTGACCGCCACCAGTGCGACTCCCAGGGTGGCGATGAGTTCCAGCACGGCCGCCGACAGGAACGCGATGCGCAGCGTCTGCATCGCCGAGCGCCGGTGCGCGGCGGCCAGGGTCGCGATACGGTCGGCGGGTCCGCCGGCGCGGCCGAGGGCGCGCAGGGTGGGAATGCCGGCGACCAGGTCCAGTAACCGGGACTGCAATATCGTCATCGCGGCCAGGGCGGCCGCCGAGCGGTCGGCGGTGAGCTTGCCGATGAGCACCATGAACAGCGGGATGAGCGGCAGGGCGATCGCCACCACCGCCGCGGCCTGCCAGTCCGCGACGGCGATGACGACAACGGTTGCCGGGGTGAGGATTCCGGCCAGTGCGACGGTGGGTAGGTATCCGGTGAAGTACGGCCGCAGACCGTCGAGCCCGCGGGTCACCACCACGGTGGCCTCGTCGAGTACCCGCTGCCTGCGCTGCGGGTCCATCTCGGTCACCGTGCGCAGCACCCGCGCAGACAGGTCGCCGATCGCCGCCGTGGCGGCACGCTGGCTCAGCCGCGCCTGCAGCCATTGCGCCACCACCCGGATCACCCAGACGGCCGCCAGTGCCCCCAGGTGCAGGCGCCAGTGGGCCAGGCTGCGGGTGGCCGGTTCGGTGATGACACCGGCCACGATGTGGGCCAGGATCCAGGCGGCGGCGATGGTGGCCGCCGCGATCACCGTGCCGTAGGCCACCATCGCCGCGATATAGCGGCGCATGCCAGCCTGGGTCGAGCGAAGTGCCTCCGGCAGTCCCGGTGCGGTCGAACTCACGGTATACGCGGTGAGAGCCCGGCCGGGTCGGGGATGCGCTCAGCCGAGATGCGTTGCCGGAAAACCCAATACGTCCAGCCCTGATAGATCAGCACGAGCGGGGTCACCAGCACCGCCGCCCAGGTCATGATGGTCAGGGTGTACGGCGAGGACGATGCGTTCTCGATGGTCAGGCTCCACGCCGGATCCAGCGTCGACGGGATCAGGTTCGGGAACAGGCTGCCGAAGATCAACACCACCACGGCCATCACCACGGCGGTGGTCAACGCGAACGACCAGCCGTCACCGCCGTCGCTGAACACCAGCATCACCACCCCGAGCTGGCAGACCACCGCGACGCCGAGGACCAACCAGGTCCAGTCGGTGCCGTAGGACAACTGGGTCCACAACCCGAAGGTGGCCAGCACCACCGTGACGGGTATGGCCAGCCTGGCGGCGAAGCGCCGGGCGTCCGCCCGCACCGCGCCTTCGGTCTTCAGGGTGATGAACACCGCCCCGTGCAGCAGGAACAACCCGCAGGTGGACAGCCCGCCGAGCAGTGTGTACGGGTTGAGGATATCGGCGAAGCCCAGGTCGATCTGATGGTCGGCGTCGACCGGCAGGCCGCGCACCAGAGCCGCGAAGGCGACACCCCACAGCACGGCGGGCACCCAGGAACCGACGGCGATCCCGATATCGGCCCAGCGTCGCCACTGTGGATCGTCGACCTTGCCCCGCCATTCGATGGCGCAGATGCGCACGATCATCGAGAGCAGGATGGCCAGCAACGGTAGGTACAGCCCGGAGAACATGGTCGCGTACATCCCCGGGAAGGCCGCGAACATCGCACCGCCCGCGGTGATCAGCCATACCTCGTTACCGTCCCAGACCGGGCCGATGGTGTTCAGTACCGCGCGGCGATGTTTGTCGGGGTCGCCACCTATGCGCCGCGCGCTACGTCCCAGCGGCGCCATCAGCATGCCGACGCCGAAGTCGAAGCCCTCCAGCACCAGGAAGCCCGTGAAAAGGACTGCCAGAGTGATGAACCAGAAGATCTGAAGGTCCATGGCAGGCCTCCTAATACGCGAACGAGAGTGGCTTGACCTCGTCTTCACCGGGCGGTGTCGGCGGGATGGGTTCGGTGTCGTGCTCCAGCGGCCCCTCGACGACGTAACGGCGGATCAGCCAGAACCAGATGACCGCGAGCAGCGCATAGATCGCCGTGAAGACGATCAGTGAGGTCAGCACGGTGGCCACCGAGTGGTGTGAAACCCCTTGCGACACGGTCAATCGCAATACCGGGTCGCCGGTCGGATTGGGGGCCACGACCCACGGCTGACGGCCCATCTCGGTGAAGATCCACCCGGCGCTGTTGGCCAGGAACGGGGTGGGCAGGGTCAGTAGCGCGAACGTGCCGAACCAACGTTGGTGGGGGACCCGGCCGCCGCGGGTGAGCCACAGCGCGGTCAGCGCGAACAGCATCGGGACGGCGAGGAAACCGATCATGGCGCGGAATGACCAGTAGGTGACGAACAGGTTGGGCCGGTAGTCACCGGGCCCGAACTTCTGCTCGTAGGCGGCCTGCAGGTCCTGCACGCCCTGCAGTTCCACGCCGCTGAACGTGCCCTCGGCCAGGAACGGCAGCACGTAGGGCACCTCGATCAGGTGGATGACGCTGTCGCAGTTGTTGTGGGTCCCGACGGTGAGAACGGAGAAGTTCGGGTCGGTTTCGGTGTGACACAACGATTCCGCCGAGGCCATCTTCATGGGCTGCTGCTGGAACATCAGCTTGCCCTGCACATCACCGGTGTAGGTCAGCGCGGCCGCGGAGGCGAAGGCGATCAGGCAGCCGAGGATCGCGGCGGGGCGATGCATGGTGCGTGCATCGGGGCCATCCGGATTGCGCACCATCCACCAGGCGCAGACGCCCGCGACGAAGGTGCCTGCGACCAGGAACGCACCGGCGACGGCGTGCGGGAACGCCGCGAGCGCGGTGTTGTTGGTGAACAGCTCGGTGATGCTGGTCAGTTCGGCGCGCCCGGTCTCGGGGTTGTAGCGCGCGCCGACCGGATGCTGCATGAACGAGTTAGCGGCGATGATGAAGTAGGCAGACGCGTTGACCGCGAAGGCGACGATCCAGATGCAGGCCAGGTGTACGAGCTTGGGCAGCCTGGTCCAGCCGAAGATCCACAGCCCCAGGAACGTCGATTCGAAGAAGAAGGCGACCAGCCCCTCCATCGCCAGCGGGGCGCCGAAGACGTCACCGACGAATCGGGAGTACTCGCTCCAGTTCATCCCGAACTGGAATTCCTGCACGATGCCGGTGGCCACGCCGAGGGCGAAGTTGATCAGGAAGAGCTTGCCGAAGAACCGGGTGAGTCGATACCACGCGGTGTTGTCGGTGACGACCCAGATGGTCTGGAACACCGCGATCAGCGGCGCAAGACCGATGGTGAGCGGCACGAAGATGAAGTGGTAGACGGTGGTGATCCCGAACTGCCACCGTGCGACATCGAGCGCTTCCATGGACACCAACTTCTCGGCTGTGGGTCGAGCTCCCTTGCTCGACTACGACAGAGTGTAGTAGGTCGATGGTCCCACCGCGCGTAATCGTGGTGCGGATTACTCAGCTGGTCGGTGGATCCGTCGGCGCGGCCGGCGCTGTCGGTTCGGCGGCCACAGTCTCGGTGGCCGCTGCGGGTGCGGCCGGTGTCTCGTGGACGGAGTCCCGCTTGTTCCATGCCGAGCGGATGCCCAGCGCGGTCACCACCTCCATCACGCCGATGACGATCAGCCAGATGCCCGTGACCAGGGCCAGTGTGCCGATCGACTCGAACGGTGCGGCCAGCACCACGATGCCGGCGATCAGGCTGATGACGCCGAGGAAGATGTTCCAGCCACGTGCGGGCAGGGTGGGATCGCTGATCGCCGAGACCGCCGTCGCCACGCCGCGGAAGATGAAGCCGATACCGATCCAGATGGCCAGCAGCAGCACCGCGCTGCCCAGCTGGCGGAACGCCAGCACCGCGAGCACCAACGAGGCGGCACCGCTGATGAACAGCAGCACCCGGCCACCGGCCGACACGTCGAGGCTGAACGCGAACACGACCTGCGCAATGCCGGTCACCAGCAGGTACGCGCCGAAGAAGATGGCGGCGATCAGGACCGAGATCCCTGGCCAGGCCACCACCGCGATACCGAGGGCGGCCGCCAACACACCTGAGATGAGCGTCGACTTCCACA
The DNA here is from genome assembly GCF_006715585.1 of Arthrobacter sp. SLBN-53. Classification (NCBI taxonomy): domain Bacteria; kingdom Bacillati; phylum Actinomycetota; class Actinomycetes; order Micrococcales; family Micrococcaceae; genus Arthrobacter; species Arthrobacter sp. SLBN-53. The sequence goes on along the minus strand of NZ_VFNN01000001.1, from coordinate 742,569 downwards.
GGTGCTGCAACAGGCTTGGGGGAGCAGGGGTTTGCATGTGGTGAGTGTCCCACACGGGATGATCGTGCCGCCGGGCATTGTCGCCAGGTAGTCGGCTTTTCTCGGGCAGCTCGGCCCCGGCCGTCGCGCGAGTCAGATCGGCGTTCGGCCGACTCGCACGTTACGGCTCCACTACTGTTCCGTTACCGGCGCTGCGCGCTGGATCATCGGTCGTTAACGTCTTCGGCTGGAGCTGTCGACGGACCAGACCGTGACGGCTCGGCAACAGAAAGTAGAGGCACACCGTGTTGGGTGGAATCCAAGAGCGCCGGACCAGGCTCTGGCGCTACGCCGCCGTGTTCGCTGCGACCGGCGCGCTGGCGCTGTCGGGTTGTTCGAGCTCGGAACCGAGTGGTGGGCAAGAGTCCCCGACCGCGGCCGCTCCGGCCGAGAAGGTGGAGGCGATCGCCAACACCGTCCCCGAAGCCATCAAGGCGTCCGGGAAGCTGATCGTCGGCGTCAACATCCCCTACGCACCGAACGAGTTCAAGGACGAGTCCGGCAAGATCGTCGGGTTCGACGTGGACCTGATGAACGCCATCGCCGGGACGCTCGGGCTGGAGCCCGAATACCGCGAGGCCGACTTCGCGAAGATCATCCCGTCGATCCAGGGCGGCACGTTCAACGTCGGCATGTCCTCGTTCACCGACAGCAAGGAGCGCGAGCAGCAGGTCGACTTCGTGACCTACTTCTCGGCGGGCACGCTGTGGGCCCAGCCCGCCGGTGGCTCGATCAACCCGGAGGATGCCTGCGGCAAGAAGGTCGCCGTCCAGGCGACCACCGTCCAGGAGACCGACGAGCTGCCCGCCCGCAGCAAGAAGTGCACCGACGAGGGCAAGCCGGCCATCGACATCATCCCGTTCGACAGCCAGGACGCCGCCACCAACGCGGTGGTGCTGGGCCAGGCCGACGCCATGTCGGCGGACTCGCCGGTGACGCTGTACGCCATCAAGAAGACCAACGGAAAGCTGGCGCAGGCCGGCGAGACGTTCGAATCGGCGCCCTACGGCTGGCCGGTGGAGAAGGGCTCGCCGCTGGCGCAGTCGCTGCTGCAGGCCCTGGAGCACCTCATCGAGAACGGCAAGTACAAGGAGATCGCCGAGAACTGGGGTCTCCAGGAAGGGATGATCGACAAGCCGGTCATCAACGGCGCGGTCTCCTAGCGATATCGACACACAGGGGATATCGACACACATGAGTGATGCCGGCTCGCCGCCACCGTCCAACTCGCCCGAAGCGATCGACGCCGTACCGCTGCGTCATCCGTGGCGGTGGGTGGCGGCGGCCGTCATCATCGTCGTGGTCGGCCTGTTCCTCTACGGCGCGGCGACCAACCCGGCCTACGGCTGGTCGACGTTCGCGAAATACCTGTTCAACGAGCGAATCCTGTTGGGTGTGTCCAACACCCTGCAGCTGACCGTCTATTCGATGGTCATCGGCATCGTGCTCGGCGTCATCCTGACGATCATGCGGTTGTCCGACAATGCCGTGCTCAGTTCGGTCGCCTGGGTGTTCCTCTGGGTCTTCCGCGGCACTCCGGTGTACGTGCAGCTGGCGTTCTGGGGCCTGATGCCCACGATCTACCAGAAGATCCAGCTCGGGGTGCCGTTCGGACCGACCTTCTTCCATATCGACCTGCAGAACCTGTCGTTCCCGTTCGCGCTGGCCGTGATCGGCCTCGCCCTCAACGAGGCGGCCTATATGGCCGAGATCGTCCGCGCGGGCATCACCTCGGTGCCCGAGGGGCAGCTGGAGGCATCGACCGCGCTGGGGATGTCGTGGGGTCTGGCGATGCGGCGCACCGTGTTGCCACAGGCGATGCGGGTGATCATTCCGCCGACCGGTAACGAGGTCATCAGTCTGCTCAAGACGACATCGCTGGTGACCGCGGTGCCGTATGCGTTCGACCTGTACAGCATCGCGACCCGCGAGATCGCCGCCAGGATCTTCGAACCGGTGCCCCTGCTGCTGGTCGCCGCGACCTGGTATCTGGTCATCACCAGCGTCCTGATGGTCGGCCAGTTCTACCTGGAGCGCTACTTCTCCAGGGGCGCGTCGCGCAAGCTCAGTCCCAAACAACTCGAGGCGCTGGCCAAGGCGCAGATGGGCACGGGTGCCTGAGAGTGTCTTCCTCGACATCGCCGGTGAACGAAACAGCACAGCCCATGGTCAAGGCCGAACTCGTCTGCAAGGACTTCGGCGCCCTCAAGGTGCTCAAGGGCATCACCCTGGAGGTTCAGAAGGGCCAGGTGCTGGTCCTGGTCGGGCCGTCGGGCTCCGGTAAGTCGACATTCCTGCGCTGCATCAACCACCTGGAAACCGTCAGCGCCGGCCGGCTCTACGTCGACGGTGCCCTCGTCGGCTATCAGGAGCGCGGCGGCAAGCTGTACGAGATGAAGCCCCGCGACGTGGCCCGCCAGCGTCGTGACGTCGGCATGGTCTTCCAGCATTTCAACCTGTTCCCGCACCGCACCGCGCTGGGCAACGTGGTCGAGGCCCCCACCCAGGTCAAGGGGCAGAACAAGAAGCAGGCCACCGAGCGGGCAATGGATCTGCTCAACCAGGTCGGCCTGGCCGACAAGGCCGGCGCCTACCCGGCCCAGCTCTCCGGTGGTCAGCAGCAGCGGGTCGCGATCGCGCGTGCGCTGGCCATGAGTCCCAAGCTGATGCTTTTCGACGAGCCCACCTCGGCATTGGACCCCGAACTGGTCGGGGAGGTGCTCTCGGTGATGAAGAAGCTCGCCTCCGAGGGGATGACCATGCTGGTGGTGACCCATGAGATGGGCTTCGCCCGCGAGGTCGCCGACGAGCTGGTCTTCATGGATGCCGGTGTGGTTGTGGAGCGCGGCAAGCCGACCGAGGTCATGAGCAATCCGCAGCACGAGCGCACGAAGGCCTTCCTGTCCAAGGTGATGTAGCCCCGATGATCGCGGCGACGGTGGACCCGGTCGCCCCGCTGTGGCGGGCCGCGCAGGTGTTCCGGCTGCTCAGCTGGAGCTATGCGCTGTACTTCCAGGTTTCCAAGTACCACGAACTGGACTGGCCCGCGTTGAGCTGGGTGCTGTTCGGGTTGTTGACGGCGTGGACCGTCGCGTGCGGTGCGGCCTATCTCGGCGGATTCGGCAGGTGCCGCACCTGGGTGATCGGCGAGGCCGCGGTGGTGATCGCGTTCATGGGGTCCACCCTGTTGGTCGCCTCCGGGCAGTGGGTGCTGGACAACCAGTCGTGGCCGACCACGCTGTGGGCGACCAACGCGGTGGTCTCGGCGGCGATCCTGGCCGGGCCCGCCGCGGGAATGGTGATGGGTCTGGCCGTGATGGGTACCGCCGCGGCGCTCAAGGGGGCGATCGCGGTGGATCTGGTGCGCAGCCCCACCATCCTGATCGAGTTGGCGGTGGGGTTGGCCGTCGGGATGGCGGCGACCACCGCGCGCCGGGCGCATGCCGAGTTGGAGCGGGCGACCCGGCTCGGTGCGGCGCTGGCCGAGCGGGAACGACTGTCCAGGCATGTGCATGACGGGGTGCTGCAGGTATTGGCGATGGTGGCCCGACGCGGTCGCGAGATAGGTGGCGAGACAGCCGAACTGGCGAAGGCCGCGGGGGAGCAGGAGCGTGCGCTGCGCCGGTTGCTCAGCACCGAGGACACCCTTGTCGCCCAACCGCCGACAGCGGCGAGTGATCTGGGCGCGCTGTTGCGCAGGCACAGTGCCGACCGGGTATCGGTCAGTGTGCCTGCCGCCCCGGTGTACCTGGACAGTGCGGTGGCCGCCGAGCTCGAGGCTGCGGTGGTCAACGCGCTGACGAATGTGGAACGCCATGCCGGTCCGCAGGCACGGGCCTTCGTGCTGCTGGAGGATCTCGGAGACGAGGTGGTGGTCAGCATCCGCGATGACGGGCCCGGCATACCCGAGGGACGGTTGGCCGCCGCCGCGGCGGAGGGGCGCATCGGGGTGAGCAAGTCCATCCAGGGCAGGATGGCCGCACTCGGCGGCCGCGCGGATCTGACCACACCGTCCAGCGGCGGCACCGAGTGGGAACTGACGGTTCCCCGATAGGGCAAGGGAGGATAGTGATGCCGACGGTGATGGTGGTCGACGATCACCCGATCTGGCGCGATGCGGTGGCGCGCGATCTGGCCGATGACGGTTTCGAGGTGGTCGCGACCGCAGACGGCGTGGCCTCGGCGCGGCGCCGGGCCGAGGTGGTGCATCCCGAGGTCGTGGTGATGGACATGCGGCTCGCCGACGGGACCGGTGCCCAGGCCTGCGCGGAGGTGCTCGCGGTGTCGCCGTCCTCGCGGATCCTGGTGTTGTCGGCCTCGGATGAACGCGCCGACGTGCTGGAAGCCGTGAAGGCCGGGGCCACCGGGTATCTGGTCAAGAGTGCGTCGAAAACCGAACTGGGCGAGGCTGTTCGAGCCACCGCGGCGGGCCGCGCGGTGTTCACGCCCGGGCTGGCGGGTCTGGTGCTCGGCGAATACCGGCGCATCGCGGCCGAACCGGTCGGCGACAAGGCCGGTCCCGCGGTGCCCAGCCTCACCGACCGCGAGACCGAGATTCTGCGTCATGTCGCGAAGGGGCTGACGGCCAGGCAGATCGCCGAGCGACTGTCGCTGAGCCATCGGACCGTCGAGAACCACGTGCAGGCGACGTTCCGCAAGCTGCAGGTCGCCAACCGGGTCGAGCTGGCCCGCTACGCGATCGAGCATGGGCTCGACGAATAATCGAGTAGTCCTACTCATCTCATCCGGTGAGTTCGTGGGTGACGATGTCTGCCATGACCGAACCGCAACAGGTGCTCACCCGACTGTCCGCCGAGTTCGTGGCCATGTCCCAGCAGCTGGCCCGCGCGTCGGCCGAACTGACGCAATTGTCCGGCGCCCTCGGCCAGTCCGCACCGGCCGCCCCGCAGCAGTCATGGTGGGGTTACCCGACCCATGCGCAGGACCCACAGCACCAACAACATCCGCAGTACGCGCCGGTCCCGCAACACCCCGGTTATCCCGCATCGGCGGTGCCGGCGCCGGTCAGGCCCGCCGCGGTGCCCCCCGTCGCCACACCGACCGCGCGCCCGCAGAACTGGATCGGGAAGATGCTGGCCGCCGCCGGTGTGGCGGTGACGCTCATCGGCGTCGCGCTGCTGGTGGTGCTGGCCGCCCAGGCCGGTCTGCTCGCACCGCCGGTCCGGGTTGCCGCCGGTGCCGTACTGGCGGCCGGCCTGGTCGCCGGGGCGTTCCGGCTCGCCACCCGATCGGGTGGCCGGGTCGGTGCCATCGCCTTGGCAGCCACGGGTATCGCGACCGCGTACATCGATGTGGTGGCAGTCAGCACGATCTATGAGTGGGTGGCGCCGGTCATCGGGCTGGTGTTGTCTGCCGTCATCGCAGGCGGTGGCCTGATGCTGGCGCGGCGCTGGGATTCCGAACAACTCGCGCTGCTGGTGCTGGTCCCGCTGACCGTGCTGGCGCCGGTTGTGGTCGGCGATGTCGATCTGCTGCTGATCGGATTCATGCTGGCGCTCTCGGCGGCGACCCTTCCGGTGCAGCTCGGCCGCGACTGGACCTGGATGTATGCGGCCCGGACGGCGGCGGGCAGCGCGCCGGTGTTCCTGGCGTTGGTCGGCGCGGCCTTCGGTTCCGCCGACCACCCCTGGCTGGCCGGTGCGGCGGCCATCGCCGCGGTATCGGCGATCGGATCGGCTCTGATTCTGTTGTCGCACAGCACACATCGCACGTCGATGACGGTGGTGTCGACGGTCGGCGCGGCACCGCTGCTGCTGGTGTCGGTCGCGGTGGACGGTCGGATCGCCGCGCTCATGATCGCGGCGCTGTCACTGTCCTTGCTGGCGGTCGTGCTGCTCGGTGACCACATTCCCGGCCTGGCCGGACCCGTCCGTCAGGTGTGGTCGGCGCTGTCGGTGGTCGCCGCACTGGTCGCCGTCGCGGTGGCCTTCGACGGCCGCGCCGCGGGCCCGCTGCTGTTGGCGCTGGCGGTGGTGGTGGCCGTGGCCGGTCGGCACAACACCGGTGCGCAGATCGCCGCGCTGGTGTTCGGCGCGGTCGGGGGCCTCTACTACCTGGACCTGGCGGGCCCGGACACGATCACGACGGCAACCGAGCGGCCCGGCGCCGAGGCGGTGTCGGTGCTGATCTCCAGCCTGCTGGTGGTGCTCTACGGCGCGGCGCAGACGTGGTCTCTGACCCGACGTCACCACGACGCCGACACCGGGCGGTTGCTGCTGGCCGGGGCGGCCGTGCTCAGCGCCTACGCGGTCACCGTGTTCACCGTCACCGCCGGTGTGCTGATCGGCGGACCGGACGGTGGATTTCTGGCCGGGCACATGGCGGCGACGATCTGCTGGATCGTGCTGGCGGCCGGTCTGCTCTGGTACACGGTGCGCCTGGACCGGGCAGATCGTTCGGTGCCCCTCGGTGGCGGTATGGCGCTGGTGACCGCGGCCATGGCCAAGCTGTTCCTTTTCGATCTGGGCACCCTCGACGGGATCTTCCGGGTTGCGGTGTTCATCGTCACCGGACTTGTGCTGCTCGGTATGGGCGCGGGCTATGCGCGTCTGCTGTCGCAGCACGATCAGCAGCGCGCCGACGGTCCACACATTCTGGAATGATTCCAGAAAAGCTGGCGTTGCCTCTCATATGACGACAACACGGCGCACCGAAAGTGATATCCAGGGCTTCCAGGCCTCACCAGAGCTGCAGGCAAGTCTGCAACAGGTCCTGGTCGACATGATCGAGCTGCATCTGCAGGGCAAGCAGGCGCACTGGAATGTGGTCGGTACCAACTTCCGAGATCTGCACCTGCAGCTCGACGAGCTGGTCGACTTCGCCCGCGAGGGCAGCGACACCATCGCCGAACGCATGCGCACGCTCTACGCGGTGGCCGACGGCCGCTCCGACACCGTGGCGGCCACCACCACGCTGCCCGCGTTCCCGCCCTACGAGCGCAACACCACCGAGGTGGTGGATCTGATCGGCACCCGTATCTACGCGACCGTCGACACGTTGCGTGGTGTGCGCGACGGTGTCGACGCCGAGGACCCCAGCACCGCGGACATCCTGCATCAGCTCATCGACGGCCTGGAGAAGCTGGCCTGGCTCATCCGATCGGAGAATCACAAGGTGTAGGTCCACCGGAGAGCGCGGCGGGGCCGGTGAGATCGTGCGCCGGCCGCCGGCCCACCAGGTACCAGGTGTGCATCCAGCCCTTGCCCTTCACGGCGACCTCGCCGCGCTCTTCGAACAGATAGGAATCGTTGATGCGTTCGTAGACGTCCTGGGGCACCTGGATGCGGCCCTCCTCGTCGGTGCTCTCCATGCGGGAGGCCACGTTGACCGCATCACCCCAGACGTCGTAGAAGAACTTGCGTGATCCCACCACCCCGGCGACCACCGGGCCGGCGGCGATCCCGATGCGCAGCGGTACCTCGCGGCCCTGCGCGTCGCGGAGCCCGTCGACGGCGTGGGCCATGTCCAGCGCCAGGCATGCCAGCGATTCCAGGTGGTCCGGGCGGGGGATCGGCACGCCGGAGACCACCATGTACGAGTCGCCGCTGGTCTTGATCTTCTCCAGGCCGTGCCGGTCGACCAGGCTGTCGAAATCGGTGTAGAGGCGGTTGAGGAACAGCACGAGGTCCGCGGGATCGGTGTCGCTGGCGCGCTGGGTGTATCCGGCGATGTCGGCGAACAGGATGGATGCGTCGGCGAATCCGTCGGCGATCATCACGTCGCGCCGATCCTTGAGTCGGTCGGCGATGGTCGTGGGAAGGATGTTGGCGAGCAGCGCCTCGGATTTGTCGAATTCGGCCTGCAGCGCACTTTCGGCGCGGTCGATCCGGCGCATCGCCGAGGCCACGACGACGATCACCATGAGGCTTGCTGTGCAGGCCGTGATGACGAAGTTGGCACGCATCGCGGCCTCCGAGAAGACCCCGGTGTTGTCAGGCACCAGCCATTCCAATGCGATCGCAAGGACCGGCCCCGAGGCGGCCAACGCCGAGGCGATCACGAGGTGGTCGGTGCCGATCATCAGGATGATCAGCGCCGCGCCGACGAAGAAGTAGAACTGCAGACCGGTATCGGTGCCGAGTTGGCTGCACATGTAGGCGGTGCTGGCATAGGCGATGGTGACGAAGGCGGCGAGCGCTACCAACGAGCCGAAGCGGTAGAGCAGTGGAGTGGCCAGGAAAAGCGCAGCGCTGACCATGTTGACCAGGCCAATATGCGGTACTTCGGGTACCAGGATCAGCTCGGCAAAGCCGTAGATGCCGACGATCGCGGCCGCGATCCGCGTGCTGACAGTCAGAGTTGCCAGTCGCCGACTGGCCGCATCCTCATACTGCCGGCTGCCCTCGGGAAGGTCGGGGAGGCACCGGCCGGGCACCCTCGCTGCCACTCTCGGAGCGTACTCCCCGTGGGGAGGCTCACAGCCGCAGTTTCGGCGGATCCGCGGAGGCGCCTGGCAAACCTTGTCCAAATCTGTGGCTCGGGTGCATGTCCCCCAATCGGGGGACACGTCGGCATGTTAGCTGACATTGTCGTCAATATTCGCTGACACGCCGGGCGCATCAAGATCGAATCACTCCTGCGTCACGAAAAGCTAACGGACGTGGGCAAACTGATGTGACTCAGGTCACAAGATGGTTGCAACTCGAATGCGATCTTGAAACACGTTTTCTTTGCCATCTTCGGCACTTTGGAGGCGAATCGTAATTCTGCAGTCTCAGACACGAGTTTGCTAGAAATGGATTATTCGGCACGGAAATCTGCACTTCAGAGCGACTTTTTTACTTATTTGGCAATTTGCTGTCGGGTGGGTTAATTTCATGCGGAGTGCGTAGGCAACGCCGAACGACCAGGTCCGAGAACGGGAGTCGCCATGTGGGACAAGATGCCCAAGGCTGTCCACAGAGTTGCCATCAGAGGAGCGATAGCACTGATAGCCGCGTCGCTATTCGCGGCGACTTCTAGTTACTTTGTCTTGCCAGCGAGCAAACACAAGTCATATGAAGTGCAGCCCGTGGCCGCCATCGTGGACTCTCCTTCGACCATTGGCATCGCCGACTCGGAGATCTATATGTCGGCCAGCATCGAAGAGATCAACGAACGCCTCGACATGATGCAGTCGCTCGGTGTGACCAACGTCCGGATCATGGTTCCGTGGGCCGGTGTGCAACCCCTGCACCCCGATACCCCGTTCGGACTGGGTGCCCCGCGTTGGGACCAGCTCGACAAGGTGGTCAATGCCGCGGCGGCTCGCGGGATGGGCATCCTTGGCGTGCTGAACTCGACCCCGATGTGGGCGTCGTCCACCACACCGCTCAACGGTGAGCCCGCCAACTTCGACCAGTTCGCCGCCTTCGCCAAGTCCGTCGCGCTGCGCTACGGCGACAAGATCTCGGCCTACGAGGTGTGGAACGAGCCCAACTCGATCCAGTTCTGGAACACCCTGGACCCGGCCGCGTACACCGCGATGCTGAAGAAGACCTACACCGCGCTCAAGGAGGCGGCCGCCCAGGTCGGCACCGATATCACGGTCATCGGTGGTGTCATCGGCGCAGGTAAGACGTGGCCAGGGCTGACCCTGAACCCGATCGACTTCGTCAAGGGCATGTACGACGCCGGCGCACACGGATACTTCGATGCGCTGTCATTCCACCCGTACAACTTCGAATGGAAGTTCTCGGTCGGTGAGGACCTGGCGTGGAAAGAGGGCATGCCGCTCTACCAGCTCAACAAGATCCGCGAACTGATGGATTCGCACCTGCAGGCGGGTGAGGAGCAGATCAAGATCTGGATCACCGAGTACGGCATCCCCACCAACCGGGTCGACGAGGCCACCCAGGCCGCCTTCGTCCGCGACATCATCGAGTTCTGGCAGACCATGCAGGGCGCGGGTCCGATGTTCCTCTACACCATCAAGGACTGGCTGAACCCGCCGAGCGACAACGACGAGGCCAACCTGGGCATCTTCCGTCCGGACGGCACCATGAAGCCCGTCGGTCAGGTCATCAAGGAACTCATCGAGTTCCTCGGCAACCCGAACAATCCGGGACCGGGTACCGGTCCGGGAACGGGCCCCGGCGCGGGTGCCGAACCGTTCAATCCGATCGCGGCGTTCCTGCAGGCCATCCAGCAGGCGTTCACCAGCCTCTTCAACTTCGGTGGACTGTTCAACGCCATCGGGGCCATGGTGTCGAACTTCTTCAACGGCATCTTCGGCATCCGGCCGACCGCCGCCGCCGAGCCGGCATCGGCGATGCGGATGGCAGCGGTCGAAGAGTCCGATGCGCCGGCCGAGACCGACAAGGCCGGAACCGAAGCCGCGACGCCGGCACTGTCCGAGCATGGTGTTCAGGCGGGTGCGGTGACCGAATCGACGCCGGCTTCCGAGCAGGTCGAGGCCCCGGTGGCCGAGGCCCCGGTGGAGGAGACCCCGGTTGCCGAGGTTCCCGTCGAGGAGACCCCGGTCGCAGAGGCTCCCGTCGAGGAGGCCCCGGTGGAGGAGACCCCGGTCGTGGAAACGCCGGTTGTGGAGACCCCGGTCGTCGAGGCTCCCGTTGAGGAGACCCCGGTCGACGAGGTCGTGGTCGACGAGACCGCCACCCCGAAGGCTCCCGAGAAGGAGGACACCTCGACGTCGGTGAAGGAATCCGAGAAGGACACCAAGGGGCAGGTCGGTGACCTCAAGGCTGACCTCAAGTCCGATCTCAAGGCCGACAACGAGTCCGAGGGCAGCCGGGACGCCAAGTTCTCGGTGCGGTCCGAGGACACCGATGCGGTGCGCCCGAACCTGAAGGCCCGCGACGAGATCAGCGTCCGGAACCCGAAGGGGCCGCGCAGCGAATCGGGCACCGAGGTGCGCACCAGCACCGAGGCGAGCGAGCGTCCGCGCGAAAGTGTCTCGGCCTCAACGTCTTCTGGTGACAGCGAGTAGCCGACTCTAGATACGCGAGGGGAATGCCGCTGCAGGGCTTCAGCACCTGCAGCGGCATCTTCGCGTTCGGGGTCTTCGTGTGCCGGGTCTGTCGGTATCAGCCGCGATTGCGCCCGCGCGCCTGCGGGGCGCGCCAACGGAAGTGCAGGGCGAGCGCCCGGAACACGAACACCGACGCCGCGACGGCGCCACCGGTGAGCGCGCCGAAATGTTCGTACTCGATGAGCACGGCCGTGATGGCCGCGCCGAAAAGCGCTGGTATCGCGTAGATCTCCTGATCCGGACGCAGAATGCTGGGGGTCCGCCCTGCGAGCACATCGCGGATCACCCCACCGCCGACGGCCGTGACCACGCCCAGAAGCGCCGAGGACGCCGGACCGAGGCCGTGGTTGGCCGCAGTGACCGTGCCGGTCACGCAGAACGCGCCGAGCCCCAGTGCATCGGCCAGGTCCAGCGGGCGGCCCAACAGCCGCGCCGGTGGCGACCACACGAAGACCACCAGGGCGCTCAGGACGGCGACAGCCAGATAGCGCAGATCCACGAACGCGGTGGGTGGTGTTTGGCCGATGATGAGATCGCGGATCACCCCGCCGCCGCAGGCCGTCATGGCGGCCAGGGTGAGCGCGCCGACGATGTCGAAGTCGCGGCGGATCGCGAGCAATGCTCCAGATATGGCGAACGCCGCGGTGCCGATCAGGTCGCCTGCGTTGCGCGTCCACAGCGCCGCGGAGTCCCAGTCCGTCGCGAAGACCAGTGTGTTCATCGATCCGCCGGGGACGAGTTGGGGTTCATATGGAGGTCCTGACGGGTGTTACTGGTGCCCTCGGTGAGATTCGAACTCACACTGCACGGGTTTTGAATCCGTTTCCTCTGCCAGTTGGGATACGAGGGCGAGCGTTGCCGCGGTCTCCCACCTTAAGGGATGCGTGCGGGTGCCTTGACCGCAGGGACCGGCTTGGCCTTGTTCACCCCGCGGTCGCCTGATGTCGGCAATCGCGACACAATGTCAGCCATGATGGCATCCATGACCGAAGCCTCCGCCGCGCGACGCGTGCTGATCGCCGAAGACGAAGCGTTGATCCGGATGGATCTCGCCGAGATGCTGCGTGACGAAGGGTATGAGGTGGTGGGCCAGGCCGGTGACGGTCAGGAGGCCGTCGACCTCGCCGAGAGCCTGAACCCGGACCTCGTGATCATGGATGTGAAGATGCCGCGCCGCGACGGTATCGACGCCGCCTCCGAGATCGCCGCCAAACGCATCGCGCCCATCGTCATCCTGACGGCCTTCTCCCAGCGCGAACTCGTCGAACGAGCCCGTGATGCCGGCGCGATGGCCTACCTGGTCAAACCCTTCTCCATCACCGACCTGATCCCGGCGATAGAGCTGGCCGTCAGCCGATTCAGCGAGATCTCGGCGCTGGAGAACGAGGTGGCCACCCTCTCGGAGCGGCTGGAGACACGCAAGCTCGTCGAGCGCGCCAAGGGGCTGTTGCAGGCCAACCAGGGGATGACCGAGCCCGAGGCGTTCAAATGGATCCAGCGGGCCGCCATGGATCGGCGCACCACGATGAAACGCGTGGCCGAGGTGGTGCTGGAGACGCTGGACGCCCCCGCCGAGGATGCCGCCGAACCCCCGAAATAGTGCACCCGCGCGACACCGCGGGTTAAGACTGCGTTTCCGACCCCGCTCTTTGGCCTCCTCGCCGAGCCGATCCGCGCCACACGTCGCCGAACAGCACGCGATACGGCGATGTAGTGGTTAAGGTCGTCGGCGAAGCATCGCCAGATTCGGCTGTTCCGGCCGTTCCGAAGATGCCTGACGGAGAACAGGGAACCGGAGGTGAGACGTGCGCGGTCACGTGGCACGCAAGGCATTTGCGCTCGGCGGGGCGAGTCTGATGGCGCTGGCTATTGCCGGCTGCAGCCAGAGCACACCCGAAGAGGAGGCGGCTCAGACGAATCTGAAGATCGTCGAGAAGGTCCAGATCGACGAGAACGGCGGTGAGGTCGCCGCGACGGCAGGCGCGACCCCGGCCGATCCCGCCGGGGACGGTAAGGCGAGCTGCCCGCCGGTGTCGCTCGCGATGGCCGGTGCGCTCAACGGTCCGGACGCCGCGCTGGGCATCAACATCCGCAACGGCGTCCAGCTCGCCGTCGACAAGCACAATGCCGCCAACCCGGGTTGCCAGGTGCAGCTGAAGACCTTCGACACCGAGGGTGATCCGCAGAAGGCGTCGAACATCGCCCCGCGCATCATCGAGGACCAGTACACGATCGGTCTGATCGGCCCGGCGTTCTCCGGCGAGACCAAGGCCACCGGCGGCGTCTTCGACCAGGCCGGCCTTGCCGCGGTCACCGCATCGGCCACCAACGTCACGCTCTCGGAGAACGGCTGGAAGACCTTCTTCCGCGGCCTGGCCAACGACGGTGTCCAGGGGCCCTCGGTCGCCAACTACCTCAAGAACACGCTGGGCCACAAGAAGGTCTGCGTCGTCGATGACAGCACCGACTACGGTCTTGGCCTGGCCACCGCGGTGCGCGACACGCTCGGCCCGGTCGCCGATTCGGCCTGCAACATCTCGGTCAAGAAGGGTGATAAGGACTTCTCCGCCGCGGTGACCCAGATCAACGGTGCCGCACCGGATTCGGTGTTCTTCGGCGGCTACTACGCAGAGGCCGCCCCGCTGGTGCAGCAGCTGCGCGACAGCGGCTTCGGCGGCACCTTCGTCAGTGCCGACGGCAGCAAGGACAACGAGTTCGTCAAGCAGGCGGGCGAGTCCTCCAAGGGTGCGCTGCTGGCCTGCCCGTGTGGCCCGGCCACCGGCAGCTTCGCCCAGGAGTACACCGACAAGTTCGGGCAGGAACCCGGCACGTACAGCACCGAGGGTTACGACCTGGGCACCATCCTGCTCAAGGGCATCGACTCGGGTGCCATCACCCGGCCGGCCCTGCTGGACTACGTGCGCAACTACAAGGGTCAGGGAGTCGCCCGCGAATACCAGTGGACGCCCGTGGGTGAGCTCACCTCCACGCTGATCTGGGTGTACGACGTCCAGTAATCGTCGACGCGAAGCGCGTCCGGGAGCGCCTGCCCTCGGACGCGCTTCGTTCGTCTCGGACCATTGCGAGCCCACGACACACTGAGGAGCCCCGTCCCGGATGAACTTGGCCGCCAACATCAATTTCAACGTCGGTGCGCTGGTCGACAGCTTCTGGCAGTTGACGATCGACGGCCTGTCATGGGGTGCGATCTATGCACTGGTCGCCGTCGGCTACACGCTCGTCTTCGGTGTGCTGCGACTGATCAACTTCGCGCATTCCGAGATCTTCATGCTGGGAATGTTCGGTGCCTACTTCGCCCTCGACGTCATCCTGGGCTTCACCCCGAGCGGTAATGCCTACAACAAGGGCATCGCGCTGACGATCCTGTACCTGGCCGTGGCCATGCTGTTCGCCATGCTGGTCTCCGGCGGTGCGGCGGTGGGGTTGGAATTCATCGCCTACCGCCCGCTGCGCAAACGAAACGCCCGTGCGCTGACCTTCCTCATCACCGCCATCGGCATGTCCTTCGTCCTGCAGCAATTCGTGCTGTTCATCCTGCCGACGCTGATCCCCGGCTACGGCGGACCCAACGCCCAACAACCGATCGTGTTGGTGCAACCGAGAACCCAGTTCGAGATCTTCGGGGTGGCGATCTCCAACACCACCATCGTCATCATCGGCTCGGCGCTGGTGCTGGCGCTGCTCACCGATCTGGCACTCAACCGGACCAAGCTGGGACGCGGGGTGCGCGCCGTCGCCCAAGATCCCAATACCGCCACCCTGATGGGGGTTTCGCGGGAGCGGGTAATCATGACGACCTTCCTGATCGGCGGCCTGCTCGCCGGTGCCGCGGCCTTGCTGTACACGTTGAAGGTGCCCCAGGGCATCATCTACTCTGGCGGATTCCTGCTCGGGATCAAGGCCTTCTCGGCGGCGGTGCTCGGCGGTATCGGCAATCTGCGCGGCGCACTGCTCGGCGGATTGCTGCTCGGGGTGATGGAGAACTACGGGCAGGCCGTCTTCGGCACCCAGTGGCGCGATGTGGTCGCCTTCGTCCTCCTGGTGCTGGTGTTGTTGGTCAGACCGACCGGCATCCTGGGTGAGAGCCTCGGAAAGGCACGCGTATGAGCCCCTGGGCGAAGGTCATGGACTGGTGGGACGGTCTGAATCGCCCGCAGAAATGGGTGTTCGGCGTCGTGCTGTTCACCGGGTTGGCGCTTTCACCGCTTTTCACACCGGGTTTCATCGACACGCCGGGCATCAGCTTCGGTGGCACTATGGCGCAGTTCGCGATGATCGCCATCATCGCCATCGGGCTCAACGTGGTGGTCGGTCAGGCGGGTCTGCTGGACCTCGGCTATGTCGGGTTCTATGCCGTGGGCGCCTATACGGTGGCGCTGCTGACCAGCCCGGAGAGTCCGTGGAACCAGATGAGCGCCTCGGGCTTCTTCAGCACGCCGTGGGCCTGGGTGTCCTGCCTGCCCATCGCGATGGCGATCACCGCGCTCAGTGGTTTGATCCTCGGCACCCCGACGCTGCGACTGCGCGGCGACTACCTGGCCATCGTCACCCTCGGGTTCGGTGAGATCATCCGGTTGCTCGCCGACAACCTCTCCGATGTCACCAACGGCCCGCGCGGCCTCAACGAAGTGGCCTTCCCGCACTTCCTGGAAACCGAGCAGCACCCCGAAGGCGTGTTCTCGGTATCCAACTCCGGCGGTGACACCAACTACGGAACCTGGTGGTTCTGGCTTGGTCTCGTGCTCGTCGTCATCATCTTGCTGCTCGTCGGCAATCTCGAGCGCAGCCGCGTCGGCCGCGCGTGGATCGCGGTCCGCGAGGACGAAGACGCCGCCGAGGTGATGGGCGTCAACGCGTTCAAGTTCAAGCTCTGGGCGTTCACCATCGGCGCGGCCATCGGAGGACTGTCCGGTGCGCTGTACGCGGGCCAGGTCCAGTACGTCGCACCGCCCACCTTCAACATCATCAACTCGATGCTGTTCCTGTGCGCCGTCGTGCTCGGCGGGCAGGGCAACAAGCTGGGCGTCATCCTCGGCGCGTTCATCATCGTCTACCTGCCGAACCGACTGCTCGGTGTGCACTTCCTCGGCATCGACATGGGCAACCTCAAGTACCTCTTCTTCGGACTGGCGCTGGTGGTGCTCATGATCTTCCGGCCCCAGGGTCTGTTCCCGGCCCGTCAACACCTGCTGACATACGCGAAGGCGGCACGAAAACTGTTACGGGCCAACCCGACCGACACGGAGCCGGCCAAATGAGCGCGCCGGAGAACTTCGAGGACAACGTCGCCGAGATCGCCGGCGTGCACCGTGAGATCCAGACCGATCAGGGCGACGTCTTGTTGCAGACCAACGATCTCACGGTCAAGTTCGGTGGACTGACCGCCCTTGACGCGGTGACGTTCGACATCAGACGCGGTGAGATCCTGGGCCTCATCGGACCCAACGGTGCGGGAAAGACCACCTGCTTCAACGCCATCACCGGGGTGTACCGGCCGAGTTCGGGATCGGTGACCTTCGACGGGTCACCCATCGGGCGTATCAAACGCCACCAGATCACCCGCCTCGGCATCGCCCGCACGTTCCAGAACATCCGGCTGTTCGGTGAGATGACGGCACTGGAGAACGTCATGGTGGGCACCGATGCACGTCACCACACCTCGGTGCCCGGCGCCTTGTTCCGGTCGGGTCGGCACCGCCGGGAAGAGAAGTCGGCCATCGAGCGCTCGGCGGCGCTGCTGCACTTCGTGGGTATCGCCCATCGTGGTGAGGAGAAGGCCAAGAATCTGCCCTACGGTGATCAGCGTCGCCTGGAGATCGCCAGGGCGCTGGCCACCGAACCGAAGCTGTTGTGCCTCGACGAGCCCGCGGCCGGGTTCAACCCGAGCGAGAAGTCGGCCCTGATCGACCTGATTCGCAAGATCCGCGATGACGGGTACACCGTGTTGTTGATCGAACACGACATGCGGCTGGTGATGGGGGTGACCGACCGCATCGTGGTGCTGGAGTTCGGCCGCAAGATCGCCGACGGCCTGCCCGCAGAAATCCGCGAGGATCCGGCGGTCATCGCCGCTTACCTGGGAGTGCCCGATGACGAACTCGCATGATGTCGATTCCCGCAAGGTCCTTCTCGAGGTGCGCGATATCGTCGTGCACTACGGCAGGATCCGAGCCCTCAACGGTGTGTCGCTGATCGTGCACGAAGGCGAGTTGGTGACCCTGCTGGGATCCAACGGCGCAGGCAAGACCACCATGATGCGGGCCATTTCGGGTCTGCTCTCGTTGACATCGGGCTCGGTCTGGTTCGACGGTGTCGACATCAGCAAGGTCAAGGCGCACAAGCGGGTTGCCGACGGACTCATCCAGGCTCCCGAGGGTCGCGGGGTGTTTCCGGGCATGACCATCATCGAGAATCTCGAGATGGGTTGCTATGGACGCAAATTCCCGTCAAAGGCCGAACATGACGAGAAGCTCGACTGGGTGTTGACGACGTTTCCGCGGTTGGCCGAACGACGCACGCAGGTCGGTGGCACGCTCTCCGGTGGGGAACAGCAGATGCTGGCCATCGGTCGGGCGCTGATGGCGCGGCCCAAGGTGTTGTTGCTCGACGAGCCGTCGATGGGGTTGGCGCCCATGGTGATATCGCAGATCTTCAAGATCATCTCCGAGATCAACAGTCAGGGCACGACGGTGCTGCTGGTCGAGCAGAACGCGCAGCAGGCGCTCAGCCGTTCGGACCGCGCGTACATCTTGGAGACCGGTGAGGTGACCCGCACCGGGGTCGCCCGCGACCTGCTGCACGACGACAGCATCCGCGCCGCCTACCTCGGCGTCGCCTAACTGCCCCTCTTCCCACTTCCCGGCGAGCGTGCGTGTCTGCAGCCCGACACGCCGGGTTCGCGGCGGAGTTCACGCACGCTCACGTCAGGCGATGCGGAATCGCTTCACCCGCGCGGTTGCCCCGGACACCAGCTCCAGCCGACTGCGCGGTACCCCCAGATGGGCGGCGAGCAGCTTGGTGACGGCCGCGTTGGCCTTTCCGTCCACCGCGCGCTCGGGCACATAGACGGTCAGTTCCCCGTCATCACCGACCTCGACGAGCGGACCCTTGCGGCTGCCGGGTTTGACCCGCACGACGACGCTCTCGCTCACGACACCATCTTCGCGCGGATGTGCGTGCAGCGGTGTCGCGGCCCGGTGCGGTGGGGTATCGGCGTCAGGTGGCGACGATGACGGAGGAGCCGTGACCGAAGAGGCCTTGGTTGGCGGTGATGCCGACGGTGGCGCCCTCGACCTGGCGGCCGGTGGCCTGGCCTTTGAGCTGCCAGGTGAGTTCGCAGACTTGGGCGATGGCCTGGGCGGGGATGGCTTCGCCGAAGCTGGCCAGACCACCGGAGGCGTTGACGGGAACCTTGCCGCCGATGGTGGTGGCGCCGGAGCGCAGCAGCTGTTCGGCTTCGCCGCGTGGGCACAGTCCGAGGTGTTCGTACCAGTCGAGTTCCAGTGCCGTGGACAGGTCGTAGACCTCGGCCAGGGACAGGTCTTCGGGGCCGATGCCGGCTTCTGCGTAGGCGGCATCGAGGATCTGGTCTTTGAACACCCGCTCCGGCCCGGGCACGACTGCGGTGGAGTCGGTGGCGATATCGGGCAGCTCGGGCAGATGCTGCGGGTACTGCGGAGACTGCAGGCTCACCGCGCGCACGGACGGGACACCGGCAACCGAACCGAGGTGCTTCTCGGTGAATGCTTTGGAGGCGACGATGACGGCGGCGGCGCCGTCGCTGGTGGCGCAGATGTCGAGCAGCCGTAGTGGGTCGGAGACGACCGGGGAGGCGAGCACATCCTCGACGGATGCTTCTTTGCGGTAGCGGGCGTTGGGGTTGTTCAGGCCGTGGCGGGCGTTCTTGACCTTGACGTTCGCGAAGTCTTCGAGGGTCGCGCCGTAGAGGTCCATGCGACGCCGGGCCAGCATGGCGAAGTAGACGGTGTTGGTGGCGCCGATGAGGTGGAAGCGTTGCCAGTCGGGGTCGTTTTTGCGTTCCCCGCCCACGGGGGCGAAGAAGCCTTTGGGGGTGGTGTCGGCGCCGATGACCAGGGCGACGTCGCACAGGCCGGCCAGGATGTGGGCGCGGGCGCTCTGCAGTGCTTGGGATCCGGAGGCGCAGGCGGCGTAGCTGGAGGTGATGGGGATGCCGTTCCAGCCGAGCTTTTGGGTGAAGGTGGCCCCGGCGACGAAGCCGGGGTAGCCGTTGCGGATGGTGTCCGCGCCGGCGACCAGCTGGATCTGGCGCCAGTCCAGGCCTGCCTCGGCCAGGGCGGCGCGTGCGGCGACAACGCCGTATTCGGTGAAGTCGCGGCCCCATTTGCCCCAGGGGTGCATGCCTGCGCCGAGGATGTAAACCGGTTCGGTTGCCATTACTGAGCGATCCTCCAGGCGTGGGTGGTGCGTGCGGTGCCGTCGTCGTCGGTGTAGAGGGTCATGGTGGTCAGCTCCATGACCATGCCGACCTTGAGGTCGGCGGCCAGGGTGCCCTCGACGACCTTGCCGAGCACGATCAGTCCTTCGTCGGCCAGTTCGACCGCGGCGACGGCGAAGGGTTCGAAGGGGTCTGGGCAGGGATAGGGCGGGGGAGGGGCGTACCGGTTTTCGGTGTAGCTCCACACGGTGCCGCGCCGGGAGAGCGGGACCAAGGCCAGGGTGTCGCTGTCGCAGCCGGGGTTGGGGCAGTTGTTTTCCCGGGGCGGGAAGACATAGGTGGCACAGGCGGTGCACTTACCGCCGATCAGATGCGTGGCCCCGGACTCGTCGGTGGCGAACCACCCTTCCACCGCGGGAGCTGTCGATGCTGCTGGCACGGACGTCAGAATACCCAGACCGAGCGCGAAACTGAAACGTGTTGCAGTTCTCAGGTCGGGGCCAGCAGGATGCGCAGCAGATCGTCGGGGTTGTCGCGCATGAGGTTGTGCTTGCCGTCGAGTTCGTGGACAACCCAGCTCGGATCGTCGCGCACCCGCTCGTAGGAGGGCCGCAACGGCGAATCACCAGGCCAACCCAATGCGTAGACGAAGACCCGCCGACGAAACCGGTTCAGATCGCCGTCGAGTCGCAGCGGCTGCAGGACGGTGGCCAACGGGTGCGCGGTCGCGCGGTCGTCGAAGAACGGCATCGGTGGGACGCCGAAACCGGTCGCATCGACGCCGACATACCACTGACGTTCCTCCTCGTTGACCAGATCCCAGCAGGACTCACCATCGTGGGGGACCACCGCGTCGACGAACACCAGCGATGCCACCCGGTGCGGTATGCGGTCGGCGACGCCGGTGATCACCATCCCGCCGTAGCTGTGCCCGACCAGGACGAGTGCGTCATCGCCGTCGGCACCTGCATCGATGGCGCCGACGACGTCGAGGATGTGGGTGTCCAGGTTGACCCCGCCCGGCAACAGGTGGGCTCGTTCTGCGACACCGGTGAGTGTCACTGCCAGCACGCGGTGGCCCTCGGCGCGCAGTGCCGCTGCCAGATCATCGAAACACCACGCGCCGTGGCACATTCCGGGAATCAATATGTAGGTGGGCATCAGTGGTTACTCCTCGCCGTGTCGTGGCGGTACTTGGCGGTGATGCGTTGCAGATCGGCAGAAGTGCGACCGGACGCGCGTTGCATATCGCGGTTGGCGACGATCACCTCGGCGGTCTCGCGGCGTCGCTGCTCGGCGTAGCGGCGCAGCCCGGGGATCCCTAGCGCGGCATACGCGTCGGCCAGCACCCTGGCGTCGACGATGGACTGGGATCCGCCGTTGGCCCCCACCGGATACATCGGGTGTGCCGCGTCGCCGAGCAGGGTCACCCGATCGGTTCCCCAGTGCGGCAATGGTTCCCGGTCGACCATGGGGTACCGGTAAATCTGTTCGGTTGCCTCGATCAGGGCCGCCGGGTTCAGCCGGTCCAGCCGCCAGTCCGCGACGTGCGTGCGCACCTGCGCAGCGTCGGCCGTCGAGTTCCACTGGGCGTCACCGTCGAGCTCGCCTGCAGATCCGTTGGGAACCTGCAGAACCCAGTTCACCAAACGCTCGCCGATCGGATAGGCCACCAGTTCGATTCCGTCATCACCCTTGACGATCGCCATGGTCTGCCCATCGAGGAATGCCGGAATGTCGGCGGCCCCGCGAAACATCGTGATACCCGACCACATCAGCGGGTCGGCCCCAGGGTGAAGGGTGCGGCGTACCGCCGAGTTGATTCCGTCCGCGCCGATCAGCGCTGCGCCGCAGATCTTTCCGGCCGTGGTGTGCACATGGACGCCGTCGGCACCCTGGGTGAATCCGGTGACACCGACTCCGGTTCGGACCGCGCCATCGCCGAGGCGCTCGGTGACGGCGTCGAGCAGCAGCATCTGCAGCCTCCCGCGATGGACCGACAGCTGCGGGTGGCTGTCCCCGGCGGCCAGCCCGCGCGGTTCGCGGAACAGGAGGTCGCCGGAGGAGGCGTAGAACTCGATCGAATGCGGTGCGATCGCGATATCGCGTACCGCGGTGGCCAGTCCGAGTTCGTCCAGTTCCCGGACCGCGTGCGGCAGCAGGTTGATCCCCACGCCGAGGGGGCGCAAGGTACTCACGCGTTCGAGGTTGACGGTGCGGACACCGCGTGCGTGCAGGGTCAACGCGACGCTCAGGCCGCCGATTCCGGCTCCGGCGATCACCATCTGTTCGTCCATGTCAACAAGCCTGCGTGAACAGCCTTAATAACTCCAACACATGTTTGTTCTAGTATCTATAATCAGAAGTTATGGAGCTGCGGCAACTGGAGTACTTCGTGGCGGTGGTTGAGGAGCGCAGTTTCACCAGGGCCGCCGAGCGGGAGCGGGTGGCGCAACCGGCGGTGAGCGCACAGATCCGGCGCCTGGAGCGCCAGGTCGGCCAGACGCTGCTGACCCGCTCCAGCCGGGATGTCCGGCTGACCCAGGCCGGTATAGCGCTCCTCCCGTATGCGCGCGCGGCGCTGGCTGCCGTGCGCTCGGCCCGACGCGCGGTCGACGAGGTCGCCGGCCTGGTCCGGGGAGCGGTCGCGATCGGCACGGTGACACTGCATCCGGTGGATATCGCCGGACTGATCGCGGACTTCCACGCGCAGTACCCGGCGGTCGAAATCACCTTGGCGACCGACAATTCCGATGCGTTGCTGGACAAGCTTGCCGACGGACGGCTCGATCTGGCCATCGTCTCCCTCGGCGTCGACGAGCATCCGCCCGGGCTGGATGTCCACACGGTGACCGACGAGGCCGTCGTCGCGGCGGTGGCCGCGGATCATCCGCTGGCCGGCCGGTCGCGGTTGCCGGTGGCCGAACTGTCCGGCCACCCGCTGATCTCCCTGCCGGTCGGGACGGGACTGCGGATGCGCCTCGACAATGCCTGTGCCGAAGCAGGAATCACCGCGAACGTGGCGTTCGAGGCGAGCAGTCCGCGGGAACTCGCCGACCTGGGCGCACATGGGCTCGGCGTCGCGATCCTGCCCGAGTCGATGGCCCGCAACCGCCCCGGACTGCACGCGGTGGACCTCGACCCGGCGCTGCGGGGACGACTGGTGTGGGCGTGGCGACGTGACATGAGCGGTCCGGCCGCGCGCCTGCTGCGTGATCGGGCGACTGCAGGCCGCGACCGCTCAGGGTAGCGGTGCGGAACTGTCGGAGCGGGTGCCTAGAGTTGGGTGCGTGAGCCCCGCGAAGACCGAGAGCACCGCCAAGAAACCGGCCGGCGACCCGTCGACCGATGGTCAGAAGCCGACCCTGATGCTGTTGGACGGCAACTCGCTGGCCTTCCGGGCCTTCTACGCGCTGCCCGCCGAGAACTTCAAGACCCAGGGCGGTCTGACCACCAATGCGGTCTACGGATTCACCGCGATGCTGATCAACCTGCTCCGCGACGAGCAACCCAGCCATATCGCCGCCGCGTTCGACGTCTCCCGCCAGACCTTCCGCAAGGAGAAGTACCCGGAGTACAAGGAGGGCCGCTCGGCCACCCCTGACGAGTTCCGCGGGCAGATCGACATCACCAAGGAGGTGCTCGGTGCGCTGGGCATCACCGTGCTGGCCGAGCCCGGATTCGAGGCCGACGACATCATCGCCACCCTGGCCACCCAGGCCCAGGACGGCGGGTACCGGGTGCTGGTGGTCACCGGAGACCGGGACTCACTGCAGTTGGTGAGCGACGATGTCACCATCCTGTACCCGGTCAAGGGCGTCAGTGAATTGACCCGGTTCACCCCGGAAGCGGTGGCGGCGAAGTACGGCCTCACTCCCGCGCAGTACCCGGATTTCGCCGCGCTGCGCGGCGACCCGAGTGACAACCTGCCGGGCATCCCGGGGGTGGGGGAGAAGACCGCGACCAAGTGGATCGTCGAACACGGCTCCCTGCAGGGTCTTGTCGACAATGTGGACAAGGTCAAGGGCAAGGTCGGCGACGCGCTTCGCGCCAACCTGTCCTCGGTGGTGCTCAACCGTGAGCTCACCGAGCTGGTCAAGAACGTGCCGCTGCCGCACACTCCGGACACCCTGCGGATGCTGCCCTGGGACCGCGATCAGATCCACCGGCTCTTCGATGACCTGGAGTTCCGGGTGCTGCGCGATAGGCTCTTCGACACGCTGGCCTCGGCGGACCCGGAGGTCGACCAGGGTTTCGACGTGCGGGGCGGGGCGTTGGCGCCCGGCGAGCTGGCGGCCTGGCTGGCCGAGCACAGCCTGGGCAACCGGTTCGGTGTCGCCGTGGTCGGCACGCACCTTGCCTTCGACAGTGATGCCACCGCGCTGGCGATCGTCGCCAACGACGGTGACGGGCGCTATATCGACACCGCCACGATCCATCCCGACGACGAAGCCGCCCTGGCGGCCTGGCTGGCCGACCCGGGCCCGCCCAAGGCGCTGCACGAGGCCAAGCTCGCCATGCACGACCTGGAGGGTCGCGGCTGGAAGCTGGCCGGCGTCACCTCCGATACCGCGCTGGCCGCCTACCTGGTGCGGCCCGGCCAGCGCAGCTTTGCGCTCGATGACCTGTCGCTGCGCTATCTCAAGCGCGAGCTGCGTGCCGAAAACCCAGAGCAACAACAGCTTTCGCTACTCGACGATAACGAGGGCGTGGACGAGCAGGCAGTGCAGGCATTGCTGCTGCGAGCCTCCGCGGTGATGGACCTGGCCGATGCGCTCGACGAAGAGCTGGCCCGGATCGACTCCTCCTCGCTGCTGGAGCGCATGGAGCTGCCGGTGCAGCGGGTGCTCGCCGAACTGGAGAGCACCGGGATAGCGGTAGACGTGGAGTTCCTGCGCGGGCTGCAGAACGAGTTCGGCGACTATATCCGCGACGCGGCCGAGGCGGCCTACGCGGTGATCGGCAAGCAGATCAACCTCGGGTCGCCCAAACAGCTGCAGGTCGTGCTGTTCGACGAGCTCGAGATGCCCAAGACGAAAAAAACCAAGACCGGCTACACCACCGATGCCGATGCGTTGCAGGGGCTTTTCGACAAGACCGGGCATCCGTTCCTGCAGCACCTGTTGGCCCATCGGGATGCCACCCGGCTCAAGGTCACCGTCGACGGACTGCTGGCATCGACGGCCGCAGATGGCCGAATCCACACCACGTTCAACCAGACCATCGCAGCCACCGGCAGGCTCTCGTCGACCGAGCCGAACCTGCAGAACATCCCTATCCGCACCGAGGCCGGCCGCCGGATCCGCGACGGGTTTGTCGTGGGCGAGGGTTACGCCGAACTGATGACCGCCGATTACAGCCAGATCGAGATGCGCATCATGGCGCATCTGTCGCGGGACGAGGGTCTGATCGAGGCTTTCAATACCGGTGAGGACCTGCACTCGTTCGTCGCGTCACGGGCCTTCGACGTGCCGATCGACGAGGTCACCCCGGAGCTGCGCCGCCGGGTCAAGGCGATGTCCTACGGCCTGGCCTACGGGCTGAGCGCCTACGGTCTCTCGGCGCAGCTGAAGATCAGCACCGAAGAGGCCAAAGAACAGATGGACCGGTACTTCGACCGGTTCGGCGGCATCCGCGACTACCTGCGTGACGTGGTCGACCAGGCCCGCAAGGACGGTTACACCTCCACGGTGCTGGGTCGACGCCGGTACCTGCCCGAGCTGGACAGCAGCAACCGCAACGTCCGGGAGGCGGCCGAGCGGGCCGCGCTCAACGCCCCGATCCAGGGCAGCGCCGCCGACATCATCAAGGTGGCCATGATCAACGTCGACCAGGCCATCAAATCGGCCGGGTTGGCATCGCGGATGCTGCTGCAGGTGCACGACGAGCTGCTGTTCGAGGTCTCAGAAGGGGAACGGGGGGAGCTCGAGAAGCTGGTGCGCGAACACATGGGCAACGCGTACCCGCTCGACGTGCCGCTGGAGGTTTCGGTCGGCTTCGGACGCAGCTGGGACGCCGCGGCGCACTAGCGCCGCGTCAGGGCCCAGTGCCGATGAACTCCGACGGCGATCAGCAGATCCGCTTCCTGGCCCGGCTGGGTGCGGCCATGTGCGCTGCGAACTACCCGGTGACGCTGGTGCGCCAGACGCTCGACCGCACCGCGGCCCGGTTCGGGGTGCGCAACGACGGCATCGCGCTGCCCAACCACGTCCAGGTGGTCGGCCCGGACGGCTCCGGCGGCACTTCGGTGCACGGTGCCCGGGTGGACGCCGACCTGCGGTTCGATCAGATCTTTCCGCTGGCCCGCCTGGTCTCGGATGCCCTGGCCGGCCGGGTGTCCGCAGAACAGGGCGAAAGCCGACTGGATGCCATCGGCGCGACCGCCCGGCGTTACCCCTCCTGGGTGACCATCATCGGCTACGGGATCCAGAGCGCCGGGTTGTCCCTGGTGCTGGAACCCACATTTCTCAACGTGCTCGCCGCGCTGGCCCTCGGCGCCATGGTCGGCGGTCTGCTGGTCGCCGGTCAGCGTGTCCCGATCCTGGCCCAGTTGGTGCCCGCGATCAGTGCCTTCGCGGTCGCCTCGATCTGCATCGTGGCGGCGCTGCGACTGGACCTCGATCATGTCGGGCTGCGTGCGCTGATACCGCCGCTTGCGGTGTTCTTGCCGGGCGCGGCGATCACCCTGGCGGTGATCGAGCTGACCTCGCGTGATGTCATCGCCGGCACGAGCAGATTGATCGCCGGCTTCGTGCAGATCATCCAGCTGGCGTTCGGGATTCTCATCGCCTCCCAGCTGCTCGGCATGCGCGAGGACCAGCTGAGCTCGGAGGCGGTCAACCACATCGGCTGGTGGGCCCCATGGCTCGGCGTCGCCGTCTACAGCCTGGGCGTGCTGCTGTTCCTGGCACCACCGGTGTCGTTCCTGCCCTGGCTGCTGCTCATCACCTACACCGCCTTCACCGCGCAGTACGCCGGCGACCTGCTGCTCGGCAGCTACGCCAGCGGCTTCTGCGGCGGTCTGGTGCTGACGCTGGTGGCGCTGGCGGTGTCGCGACGGCGTGGCGCGCCGCCCGCGATCACCATGATTCTGCCCGGGTTCTGGTTGTTGGTTCCCGGCTCGATGGGGCTGATCGGTGTCACCGAGTTGTTCGGCGCCGACGGGGATTCGGCGCTGCCGGCGACGTTGATATCGATGATCTCGGTGGCCTTCGGTCTGCAGGCCGGGCTGGTGTGCTGGCAGGTGATCCGGCGGGGCCGCCGAGCCGGCCTTCGTCAGGGACCGGGTATCCGGTAGGCGGCCAGGTACTGCAGATCCGGTGTGGCGGCCCGCGCCGCATGCACCCGATGGGCTTCCTCGGTGAGCATCGCCTGCACCCGGGCGTCGCCGAACCCCCGGTCGATGCGATCCCGCACGAAGGCGAGCTCCACGACCTGAGATGCGAAACCCCGCACCGCCTTGCCCGCGGCCTTGCCGCGATGTCGGGTGACCTCGGCGACGGCCAGCTTGCGGGTGCGGATGGACCGCAGCCAGCTGGCCTCGTTCGCGGTCACCAGGCCGGCGGCCACCATGTTCGGCAGCTTGGCGGCCACCACCTCCTGCTCGCGGTGCCTGCTCTT
The DNA here is from genome assembly GCF_006715585.1 of Arthrobacter sp. SLBN-53. Classification (NCBI taxonomy): domain Bacteria; kingdom Bacillati; phylum Actinomycetota; class Actinomycetes; order Micrococcales; family Micrococcaceae; genus Arthrobacter; species Arthrobacter sp. SLBN-53. Next base: position 715,483 of record NZ_VFNN01000001.1, on the reverse strand, counting down.
GACCGCCAGCCAGATCGCCAGCACGAACACCGGCATCATCCAGAACACGTACACCAGGAAGTACGCCTCGATGCTGATCACCGACGACCCGTTCCACATCGCGTGCAGCACCACCGCGCCGACATATCCGGCCACGATGCAGCCCAGCTTGGCCAGCGGATTGCGCCGATGCAGCGCGAAGTACACCCCGACGGCCAGCGCCGAGACGAACAGCGAATGGGCGAACGGCGCCATGATCAGCCGCAGCGCGGCGGTCACCAGCGAGCCGGCCGGCGACTCGCTGTTGGCGATGTAGAGGATGTCCTCGAACCACGCGAAACCCGCTCCGACCAGACCGGCGTACACCAGGCAGTCGGTCAGCGAGTTCAGCTCGTGGCGGCGCCGGCCGGTCATCATGATCAGCAGGAACAGGCCCTTGGCAGCTTCCTCGATGATCGGTGCGCGCAATGCGGTCGACTCGAAACCCTCCGGCAGGCCCGGGGTCGGGATGAACACGGCATCGGCCCACAGCTCAAGGACCAGAGACAAGATGATGGCCACCGAGGCGCCCCACAGAAAGGCCAGGATCAGCAGCCGCGGAGGTTCGGGCTCCCAGCGGTCCAGCCACAGATAACAGAGCACCACCAGGGTGATCGCGATGCTGGACAGGGCGAATCCGATGGCGGTGCCCACCGGGTTGGTCGCGGTGAGCAGGATCATCAGCAGCCCGACGATGACGCTCAGGCCGATGATCACCGCCAGCGGGGCACCGACCTTACGAACGGTCGGCGGCCAGATCGGCAGGTGCGAAGGTGGCGTCGGCGCGGGCACGTGAGGAGACTAACCACAGCCGGCCGCGGGGGCCGGGTTTGTCCAGCGTGTACCACCTCTAGTACCCTCGAACAGTACCTGTGCGTTCCGTCATGTCTCGGGCCCCGCGGGAACACCGCATCATCGATGAGTCTGGTGTCGAATCTGCCGCCCGGCCCGCGATTGTGCAGCACAACCACAAAGCACAAACTCATTGTCCCTACGATTGAACCTGTCCGGAGCAAGCCACCACATGCCAAGTCCCTCCGTCACTTCCCCGCAGGTAGCCGTCAACGACATCGGCTCCGCGGAAGACTTCCTCGCCGCTATCGACAAGACCATCAAGTACTTCAACGATGGCGACATCGTCGAAGGGACCATCGTCAAGGTGGACCGCGACGAGGTCCTGCTCGATATCGGCTACAAGACCGAAGGTGTCATCCCTTCCCGCGAACTGTCCATCAAGCACGATGTCGACCCCAATGAGGTCGTTTCCGTGGGCGATGAGGTCGAAGCCCTGGTCCTCACCAAGGAGGACAAGGAAGGCCGCCTGATCCTGTCCAAGAAGCGCGCTCAGTACGAGCGCGCCTGGGGCACCATCGAGGAGCTCAAGGAGAAGGACGAGGCCGTCAAGGGCACCGTCATCGAGGTCGTCAAGGGCGGCCTGATCCTCGACATCGGCCTGCGCGGCTTCCTGCCCGCATCGCTGGTCGAGATGCGTCGCGTCCGCGATCTGCAGCCGTACATCGGCAAGGAGATCGAGGCCAAGATCATCGAGCTCGACAAGAACCGCAACAACGTGGTTCTGAGCCGTCGCGCCTGGCTGGAGCAGACCCAGTCCGAGGTGCGCAGCGAGTTCCTCAACCAGCTCACCAAGGGTGCCATCCGCAAGGGTGTCGTGTCCTCGATCGTCAACTTCGGCGCCTTCGTCGATCTCGGCGGCGTCGACGGCCTGGTGCACGTCTCCGAGCTGTCCTGGAAGCACATCGACCACCCGTCCGAGGTCGTCACCGTGGGCGACGAGGTCACCGTCGAGGTGCTCGACGTCGACATGGACCGCGAGCGGGTTTCGCTGTCGCTCAAGGCGACTCAGGAAGATCCGTGGCGTCACTTCGCCCGCACCCACGCCATCGGCCAGATCGTGCCGGGCAAGGTCACCAAGCTGGTGCCCTTCGGTGCGTTCGTCCGCGTCGAAGAGGGCATCGAGGGTCTGGTGCACATCTCGGAGCTGTCCGAGCGCCACGTCGAGGTTCCGGACCAGGTGGTCCAGGTCGGCGACGACGCCATGGTCAAGGTCATCGACATCGACCTGGAGCGTCGCCGGATCTCGCTGAGCCTCAAGCAGGCCAACGAGGACTACACCGAGGAATTCGACCCCAGCAAGTACGGCATGGCCGACAGCTACGACGATGCGGGGAACTACATCTTCCCCGAGGGCTTCGATGCCGACACCAACGAGTGGCTCGAGGGCTTCGACAAGCAGCGCACCGAATGGGAGGCCCGGTACGCCGAGGCCGAGCGTCGGCACAAGATGCACACCGCGCAGATGGAGAAGTTCGCCGCTGCCGAGGCCGAAGAGGCTGCCCGCCCGTCGTCCTCCAGCAGCTCGTCGCGTTCCGAGGGTGAGTCGGCCGGCGGTTCGCTGGCCAGCGACGCCCAGCTGGCCGCTCTGCGGGAGAAGCTCGCAGGCAACGCCTAGCAGTTCTGAAGTACGAACGCCCCGGCCCTTTGGGTCGGGGCGTTCGTCGTCTCCGGGCTTCGTGGCGAGCAGACGCAGAACTGCTCAAATCGCCCAGTTTTCGGCACTTTTGCGTCTGCTCGCGGGGCCCTGACAGACTGTGGGGCGTGCTTCGTATCGGACTGACCGGCGGTATCGGCGCCGGCAAATCGACGGTGTCCTCGACCTTCAGCGAGCTGGGCGCGATCATCGTCGACGGTGACGTCATCGCCCGCGAGGTCGTCGAACCCGGCACCGAGGGGCTGGCCGCCCTTGTCGACGCGTTCGGCCATGACATCCTGCACGCCGACGGGCCCGATGCCGGCGCCCTGAATCGTCCCGCGCTGGCCGCCGTCGCGTTCAGCGACGAGGACAAGCGCAAGACGCTCAACGGCATCGTCCATCCGTTGGTGGCACACCGTCGTTCGGAGCTGATCGCCGCCGCCTCCGAGGACGCCGTCATCGTCGAGGACATCCCGCTGCTCGTGGAGTCGCAGATGGCGCCGCTGTTCCCGCTGGTCATCATCGTCAACGCCGATGTCGAACTGCGAGTCGCCCGGCTCATCGAGTATCGCGGCTTCTCCGAGGCCGACGCGCGGGCCCGCATCGCCGCGCAGGCGACCGAAGAACAGCGCCGCAAGGTGGCCGATATCTGGCTGGACAACTCCGGTTCACCTGGTGCGCTCGTCGAGCAGGCCCGCGGCCTGTGGCATGAGCGCATCCTGCCGTTCGCGCACAATCTGGAGGCGGGTCGTCCCGCCCGGCGCGATGCCGCGGTCGTGCCTTACGACGCGAGCTGGCCGGATCAGGCGCAGCGGATCCTCGCCCGGTTGAACACGGCCTGCGGGCATCGCGCGACGCGTATCGATCACATCGGTTCGACCGCGGTCCCCGGGATGGATGCCAAGGACGTCATCGACATCCAGGTGACGGTCCCGTCATTGGAGGTCGCCGACGAACTGGCCGACGCGCTGCGCACGGCCGGCTACCCCAGGGTGGACGGTCTCGACGCGGACACCGCGCACAGTGACGATCACTCGTTGTGGCGCAAGCGTTTTCACGCCTCGGCCGACCCCGGAAGGGCGACCAATGTGCACCTGCGGGTGCAGGGGTGGCCCAATCAGCAGTTCGCGCTGTTGTTCGTCGACTGGTTGCGGGCCAACCCCGGTGTGCGCCAGGACTATCTGGCCGCCAAGCGGCATGCCTTGACGGTGCCGGACTACGCCGAGGCCAAGGAGCCGTGGTTCCTCGACGCCTACCGCCGCGCCGCTGAGTGGGCGAAGAGCACCGGCTGGAGCAGCTGAGTTCTCAGGCCGGCGGCGGAGGTGCGGCGGGCTGTCCGGGGTAGCCGGGCAGCGCCGGCACACCGGCGGCCGCGGCACCGGAGGCCGGATCGTTCAGCGGCGCACCGCATTGGATCGTGCCGTACAGCGGATCGTCCTTGGGCCGGAAGAGCCGCGGCGCGATGAACTGGTCGGCCTGGGCGACGATCTGATCATCGACCAGGATCTCGCAGTGCAGGTTGGACCCGTACGGCCATTCGATGGACAGCTCCAGGCCCGCCAGTTTCGGGTCGGTCATCACGGTGTTGACCTCGAACGTCTGGCCCGGCAGCAGAGTCGGCTGCTCGCTGTTGACGTTCTGATCGTCGGCCTTGTAGGCCACGATCGCGCCGCGCGAGGTGCCGTCGGCCCGCGCGCGGTAGGTGATGTTGTGCAGCAGCGGCGCCGGGGCGGGGTCGGTGGCCGCCGGCTGGGGCTGTTCGGCGTCGGGCTCGGCAACCGCCGAAGCCGGAAGGAGCTGTCCTGCCAGCAGCAGCCCCGCTGCCGTGGCAGCGAGCACCGCGGCGTGCCTGCGAACACTCATGATGGTGACTTTACGCCCGCCACGTCAGCACCACACCGTGCCCGGCCAGCCAGCGGTCCAGGTCATAGCCGTTGCGGGCCAAACCGTCGATGGTCGCCGTGGCGACGGTGATGGCGCGCTCCGCGACCGCTGGGGTCACCAGCCGCTCACACACCGCGGCGATCAGCTCGTCGGTGTCGGTGAGGACCACCTCGCGGCCGGTGCGCACGATCAGGTCGAGATAGTGGTCTTCGGCCGACCAACCGTCCACGCCGGCGGTGTAGTCCCCGATATCGAGGTAGAAGTCCTGGTCGCGTTCGTGGCCCGGGTTGAAGTGGAAGATGGTGGCGCGCAGGTTCAGCGCCGGCAGCAGCCACGACTCCAGGTAGTGGAACTGGTCTCGCCCCGGGGCGGGTCGGGCCATGTAGAGGCCCCAGGGGCGCACGTCGAACACGTCGACATCACGCACGATGCCCTTCGGATCGGTGTTGGTGCCGGCGCACAGGTCGAAGTATTCGTGTTTCGGCGGGTGCATATCAGCGTCCTCGCCGCAGATGGGGCGGGTCGGGCGTCAGCGGCCGGCTCGCGACCCGCGCGACCGCGCCTCCCACGCCTCCCACCAGCAGAATCGGTCCATGGAGTCGCAGGGTGATGCGCGCGGGTTCGGACACCGCGTCACGGTAGCGCGGCCCGGGCGATCGCGGGGAATGAACTTGTCGGTACCCGCGCTTAATCTGGAGATATGGCTTTTGCTACCGAACACCCTGTGCTGGCGCAGTCGGAATACCGGCCTGCCGCCGACGCCGTCGACGGCATCGTGCGCTCGGGTGGCAAGTTCGAGGTGGTCAGCGAGTACCAACCGGCGGGTGACCAGCCTGCAGCCATCGATGATCTGGAACGCCGCGTCCGCGCCGGCGAGCGTGACATCGTGTTGCTCGGCGCCACCGGCACCGGTAAATCGGCGACGACGGCCTGGCTGATCGAGCGGTTGCAGCGGCCGACGCTGGTGATGGCACCCAACAAGACCTTGGCCGCCCAGTTGGCCAATGAGCTGCGGGAAATGTTGCCGCACAATGCCGTCGAATACTTCGTGTCGTACTACGACTACTACCAACCCGAGGCGTACATCGCCCAGACGGACACCTATATCGAGAAGGACAGCTCGATCAACGACGATGTCGAGCGGCTGCGGCACTCGGCGACCTCGAGCCTGCTGTCCCGGCGCGATGTCGTGGTGGTGGCCTCGGTGTCCTGCATCTACGGTTTGGGCACTCCGCAGTCCTACCTGGATCGCTCGGTCGAGCTGAAGGTCGGCGATGATGTGCCCCGCGACGGCCTGCTGCGGCTGCTGGTCGATGTGCAGTACGACCGTAACGACATCTCGTTCACCCGTGGATCGTTCCGGGTGCGTGGGGACACCGTCGAGATCATCCCCGCGTACGAAGAGTTGGCCATTCGCATCGAGTTCTTCGGTGACGAGGTGGAGGCGCTGTACTACCTGCACCCGCTGACCGGTGATGTGGTTCGCAAGGTCGATTCGGTGCGGATCTTCCCGGCCACCCACTATGTCGCGGGGCCGGACCGGATGGCCGTGGCGATCTCCAGCATCGAGGCCGAGCTCGAGGAGCGGCTGGCCGAGCTGGAGGGCCAGGGCAAGCTGTTGGAGGCGCAGCGACTGCGGATGCGGACCAACTACGACCTGGAGATGATGAAGCAGGTCGGGTTCTGTTCGGGAATCGAGAACTATTCGCGGCATATCGACGGCCGTGGTGCGGGCACGGCCCCCGCCACCCTCATCGATTACTTCCCCGAGGACTTCCTGCTCGTCATCGACGAGTCCCATGTCACGGTGCCGCAGATCGGTGGCATGTACGAGGGCGACATGTCGCGCAAGCGCAACCTCGTCGATTTCGGGTTCCGGTTACCGTCGGCGGTCGACAACCGGCCGCTGACCTGGGAGGAGTTCGCCCAGCGGATCGGCCAGACGGTGTATCTGTCGGCCACGCCCGGCAATTACGAGATGGCCCAGGCGGGCGGTGAGTTCGTCGAGCAGGTCATCCGCCCGACCGGGTTGGTCGACCCGCAGGTGCATGTCAAACCGACCAAGGGCCAGATCGACGATCTGATCGGCGAGATCCGGTTGCGCACCGAACGCGACGAGCGCGTGCTGGTCACGACGCTGACGAAGAAGATGGCCGAAGACCTCACCGACTATTTGTTGGAGATGGGTATCCGGGTGCGGTATCTGCACTCCGAGGTCGACACCCTGCGTCGTGTGGAGCTCCTGCGGCAGTTGCGGCTCGGCGAGTACGACGTGCTGGTCGGTATCAACCTGCTTCGTGAGGGCCTGGATCTGCCCGAGGTGTCGCTGGTGGCAATCCTCGACGCCGACAAGGAGGGATTCCTGCGGTCACCGCGCAGCCTGATCCAGACCATCGGCCGTGCCGCGCGCAACGTGTCCGGCGAGGTACACATGTACGCCGACAAGATCACCGACTCGATGAAAGAGGCGATCGACGAGACCGAGCGGCGCCGGGCCAAGCAGATCGCCTACAACGAGGCCCACGGCATCGACCCGCAGCCGTTGCGCAAGAAGATCGCCGACATCCTCGACCAGGTGTATCGCGAGGCCGACGATACCGAGAACGTCGAGGTCGGTGGGTCGGGCCGCAACTCCTCGCGCGGCAGGCGTGCGCAGGGTGAGCCCGGGCGCGCCGTCAGCGCCGGCATCGTGGAGGGGCGTGACACGGCGAATATGCCGCGCGCCGAGCTCGCCGATCTGATCAAGGATCTGACCGAGCAGATGATGACCGCCGCGCGTGATCTGCAGTTCGAGCTGGCGGCGCGAATCCGCGACGAGATCCAGGACCTGAAAAAGGAGCTGCGCGGCATGGATGCCGCAGGCCTGAAGTAGGGGAGTGGCGACCGTCGCGCGATGCCGACTTGAACTCAACCGCGGTTGAGCTTCTAAGTTGGCGTGGTGACCGACACCCGTATCTCGAGCAGCAGCAGCTGGCGCGCGCTGCTCGGACCGAAACACCTTGGCGTATCGACGGTTCTGGCCGGCGGGGTGGCACTGTATGCCACCAACGAGTTCCTGACCATCAGCCTGATGCCCAGCGCCGTCGCCGAGATCGGCGGGCAGCGCTTCTATGCGTGGGTCATGACGGTCTACCTGGTTGCTTCGGTGGCCGCTGCGACGACCGTCAGCGCGGTGCTGGCGCGGTTCGGCCCGCGGTCGGCGTATCTCGGCGCGTTGACGGTCTTCGGGTTGGCCGGTATCGCCTGTGCGTTGGCGCCGACGATGGAACTGCTGTTGGTGGGCCGCACCGTTCAGGGCGGGGCCGGCGGCCTACTGGCGGGGCTGGGCTACGCGGTGATCAACACCGCGTTACCGCAGGCGCTGTGGACGCGAGCCTCGGCGCTGGTATCGGCGATGTGGGGTGTCGGGACGCTCCTGGGGCCGGCAGCCGGCGGGATGTTCGCCCAGTTCGCCTCGTGGCGTTGGGCTTTCGGCGCCCTGGTGATACTGACCGCGGTCATCGCGGCACTGGTGCCGATATCGCTGCCCCGACGCACCCGCGGTGATCGGCCGGCGGCAAGCAGGGTTCCGATCTGGTCGCTGGTGCTCTTGGGCGCCGCGGCCCTGCTGGTCAGCGTGGCAGGTCTGGCGTCCGACCTACTCATGACCGGTCTGATCCTCGCGCTGAGTGGGGCGCTGATCGGTGCGTTCATCGTGGTTGATCGCCGGGCGGCGCTGGCGGCGGCCAACCCGGCGACGGGTCACTCGGTCCTGCCGCGCACGGCCTTCCGGCGCGGGCCGCTGAAATGGATGTATCTCACGCTGGGTCTGTTGATGGCCTCGACCATGGTGGACATGTATGTCCCGTTGTTCGGTCAGCGGCTCGCACATCTGGCGCCGTTGGCGGCCGGCTTTCTGGGCGTGGCACTGGCCGTGGGCTGGACCGTCAGCGAGATCCTGAGCGCTTCGGCCGATCGCCGCGCGGTCGTGGTGCGGATCGTGGTCGCCTCGCCGGTGGTGATGGTCGTCGGTCTGGTGGGCTCGGCGGTGATGGTCGAGCAGTCGATGGCGGGTTGGTCGGTCGGGTTGTGGGTGGCGGCGTTGGTGATCACCGGAACGGGGATCGGGATGGCCTGGCCCCATCTGTCGGCGTGGGCCATGGGCGGTGTCGACGATCCGGCGGAGGGGCCCGTCGCGGCCGCGGCCATCAACACCGTCCAGTTGATCTGCGGTGCGTTCGGGGCCGGGCTGGCGGGCGTCGTCGTCAACCACTCCGCGACCGACGACGTGCACGCAGCCCGGGTGCTGTTCATCGTGTTCGCGGTGCTGGCGTGTGTGGCCGTCGTCGCGGCCTGGCGCGCCACCCGACGGGACCGACGCATCCGCGATTGAGGCGGCATCTCACATCTCAAGACAGGTGTCGAGAAGTGGCACCGTGTCCGGTATCGGCACTCGTTGTCCACACCCGGGAGCGGACTTTGCCCGCACCGGACGCACAGCGGTGGCGGACTTAGCTGGAGAGTGGGTGATGGTACGGCTGAGTTCTGCTGTGGCGGCGGTCAACCGTTGATGTTTCTGGGAAGCCTGCTCCCAACTGGACTATTGCGTCTCCTGTGACCCTCGGCGGCATAGGCGCCGCAGCAGGGCTAGTTATTGTCACATTTGCCAGAATCTCCGCCCGCGGAGAAATCATGAAAATTACCGACGTGAAAATTATTTGCTGTCAACTGGTCCAGTTATGTACCACTGAGTAATTCTCACATTACTTTTGAGTAAGTTGCGCGAAAGGCGGTCCAGTCGGCTAATTTCCCTGCATTGTCGATCTCTGCAGGTTCGACGCCATTACTGGAGAGCTGGGTGGTCACATGTGGGGTCGAGGTGTTCGATTGGTACGCACTTTTACCAACCGAATCGTTATTGGCATCGCAACCGTTTCGTTGGTTGCGGCCACCGGCAGTCAATTTGCTATCCCCGCGACCCATCGGGTGGTTGCTCACGAGGTCGTCAATGTCGCTGCGATAGTCGAGTCACCGTCGACCGTCGGCATGGCGGACTCGAACATCTACTTCACCGACAACCTCGAGCAGGTGATCGAGCATCTCGACCTGATCGAATCGCTCGGGGTGAAGAACGTCCGGCTGCTGGTGCCGTGGATCTTCGTCCAACCCACCGACCCCATGGGTGCTCCGGTCGACTGGGCGGCCGACCTGGACTGGGCCAAGCTCGATCAGATCGTCTACGAGGCGGACCGTCGGGGAATGGGCATCCTCGGTGTCCTGCAATGGTCGCCCGACTGGGCGACCGACGGCCCGACCGGCAGCGGGCATCCGTCCGATGTGCAGGACTTCGCCGACTTCGCGGCCGCCGTCGCCGATCGGTACCGCGACAAGATCACCGCCTACGAGGTGTGGAACGAGCCGAACGCATCGTTCTTCTGGAACCCCATCGACCCGGTCGAGTACACCCGGCTGTTGCAGGCGACCTACACCTCGCTCAAGTCGGTCAGTCCGGATATCACCGTGGTCGGCGCCGTCGTCAGCGCCACTCTCACCTGGGGCGATGCCACGATGAACGCCGTCGACTTCGTGGAGGCGATGTACGCCGCCGGCGCCGACGGGTTCTTCGATGCGATCTCGATTCACCCCTACAATTTCGACACCAAATTCTCCGAGCAGGGCGACTTGGACTGGCGCGAACTGATGCCGCTGTTCCAGATCCAGAAGATCCGCGAGTTGATGGATCAGCATCAGCAACCGGGCGAGGAACAACTCAAGATCTGGATCAGTGAATACGGTCTGCCGACCAGCGTTGTCACCCCGGAAAAGCAGCTGGCGTTCATCACCGATCTGCTGAATGCCTGGCAAGCGTTCTCCGGCGGCGGTCCCATCTTCATGTACACGACCAAAGACGATATGAATGCCATTGGCGACGAACGCTTCTTCGGATTGTTCGACGAATACGGCAACTTCAAGGGCAGCCCCGAGGCGCTGCGTGACTTCCAGCGGCTGATCGATTGTCTGGACGGGTGCTCGCCGGGTAATCCGGGCAACCCGTCGAATCCGTTGGGCTCGCTGCTGGAACTCATTCAGCACGTGGTGACCCAGGTGTTGAGCTTCGTGCCGAATCTGGTGGCCGGGGTGGTCTCGGCGGTCACCAACCTGCTCGGGTCGATCCTCGGCGGGCTTTCCGGTGCGAGCACCGCGACCGAACCGGTCGGTGTGGGCGCGGGCATGCGGGCCATGGCGGACGAACAAGTTGGAACGGACGTGCCGGCGGAGGTCGACGGACCGGAGGCGCTCGACAGCCCGCGGTCGCTCGGCGCTGCGGTCACCGAACCGCTGGGCGAGGCGGTGTCGGCCGAACTGCCCGTCGCCGTCGAGGAGACCGTTGGTGGGGTGGGTGTCCAACCGGTGACCGATCCGTTGTCGGCGGATCCCGTTGTCGGCGAACCTGTTCTGGAAGAGCCTGTCGTCGAACCCGTCGTCGAACCCGTCGTCGAACCCGTTGTCGAAGCGCCTGTCGAGGAAGTCCCGGAAGTGGACGTGCCTGTGGTCGACGAGCCTGTTGTCGACGAGCCCGTGGTGGAGGAGCCTGTCATCGAGGAGCCGGTGGTGGAGGAGCCCGTCGTCGAAATCCCGGCGCTGGAACCGGTTCTCGAACCGGCCGCTGATCCGTCGGCGTCCACCGACACCGAGGAGGCCGAGACCACCCCGACGACCACCCCGACGCGCGCGGAGTCCGAGCCATCCGAGGCGTCGATCAGGGCGGAGCTCACCAGGCCCTCGAGTCGGTCGTCGGCAGACGACAGCTCAGCGGACAAGACCGACCGTCCGGCGATGGGCCGGGAGCCGAGTCGCACCGAGGCCAGCGCCGTCGAACCGGGGATTCGGTCCTCGGAGCGTCCGGTGGGTCGGGAGAACGACGGCGCGACGGGGGTGACCGGAGATCGAGGAAGTAACGATCACGGCGAGCGCAACTCTGTGACCTCGTCGCCGTCGGTGGCAGATTGAGCGGTGCTGCGGGTGTGGCTGAGTGGCTAGGCACCGGCCTGCAAAGCCGTTTACACGGGTTCGAATCCCGTCACTCGCTCGTAGCCGTATCTACCGCAGTTGGTCTCTGGCCGCCGGCGGATCAGATCCGTTGGTGGACACCGAGTTCGTCGAGGAGCTCTCGAACGCGGCGTTCGATATCGTCGCGGATGGGACGAACCGCGTCGACGTCCTTGCCGGCCGGATCGGTGAGTTCCCAGTTCTCGTAACGCTTGCCGGGAATGTAGGGGCATTCATCCCCGCAGCCCATGGAGACCACGACATCCACCGTTTCGACGATGTCGTGGGTCCACCGCTGCGGCCGCTCGCCGGAGATGTCGATGTGCTTTTCGGCCATCGCGGCTACGGCGGCCGGGTTCACGGTGGCGGCGGGTTCTGATCCACCCGAGTACACGTCCGCCCGGTCCCCGGCGAGATGGCGGAAGAAACCCATGGCCATCTGCGAGCGCCCTGCGTTGTGGGTGCAGAGGAACAGGACTGCGGGTCTGGTGTCGCTCATGTGGTCGGTGCTTTCGTCTGGGGCCAGAAGCGCTTGCGCAGGAACAGGGATACGTAGACGAGGGCGACCAGGACCGGTACTTCGATCAGCGGGCCGACCACCCCGGCGAGCGCCTGGCCGGAAGTGGCGCCGTAGGTGGCGATGGCCACGGCGATGGCGAGTTCGAAATTGTTGCCGGCTGCGGTGAACGCGAGCGTGGTGGTGCGCTCATAACCCAGTCCGAGCGCGGCTCCGAGCAGGTATCCACCGCCCCACATGACGGCGAAATAGACCAGCAGGGGAGCGGCAATGCGCACCACGTCGACCGGGCGGCTGGTGATCTGTTCGCCCTGCAGTGCAAAGAGGATGACGATGGTGAACAGCAGGCCGTAGAGTGCCCACGGCCCGACCTTCGGTAGATATCGGGTTTCGTACCAGGTGCGGCCTTTGGCTTTCTCACCAATCCGCCGTGACAGATAGCCCGCCAGCAGGGGGATGCCCAGGAAGACCAGGACAGATTGGGCGATCTGCCACGGTGAGGCGTTGATGGACGCGGTGTCCCAGCCCAGCCACCCCGGTAGCACCGACAGGTAGAACCAGCCCAGCACGGCGAACATGACGACCTGGAACAGCGAGTTGAGCGCGACCAGCACGGCCGCGGCTTCCCGATCACCGCAGGCCAGGTCGTTCCAGATGATGACCATGGCGATGCAGCGTGCCAGGCCGACGATGATCAGCCCGGTGCGGTATTCGGGCAGGTCGGGGACCAGTAGCCAGGCCAGCGCGAACATCAGCGCGGGACCGATCAACCAGTTCAGGACAAGGGAACTCAGCAACAGCTTGCGGTCGCCGGTGACGGTGTCCAGCCGGTCAAAGCGGACCTTCGCCAGCACGGGGTACATCATGATCAGCAGGCCAAGGGCGATGGGGACCGAAATACCCTGCACCTGAACGCTGTTGAGGGCGGTGTTGACGCCGGGAATCAGCCGGCCCAGCAGTAGACCTGCGACCATGGCGGCACCGATCCAGACCGGAAGGAATCGGTCGAGCTTCGAGAGTTTCCCGACGACGACCGATTCGCTGCCGGCATCGGTTCTGGATGTCATGCGCTGTCGGCGGTGCAGCAGGTGCCTGCCCCGCTGCCATCGGTGACCGGTGCGCTCGTGCCGGTGCCGAAGGTGTCGGAATCGGCCAGCACGGTGTAGACCTCCCATTTCTCACCTGCCGGGCCGGTCACCCACACCTTGTCCTGAGTGGCGAAACAGCAGGTGGTACCGATTTCCTCTTCGGTGAACATGCCCTCGTCGGTGAGGCGGGCGATTTCGGCGTGGACGGCCTGGCTGGATTCGACTTCGACGCCGAGGTGGTTGATCGTTCCGCCGTGGCCGGGGTTCTCGATGAGCACGAGTTTCAGCGGAGGTTCGGTGATCGCAAAGTTGGCGTATCCCGGTTTCACCTTGGCCGGGGATGTGTTGAACAGTTTGGAGTAGAACGTGATGGCCTGATCGAGGTCATCGACGTTGAGGGCGAGTTGGGCGCGGGACATGACCGCCTCCTACCTTTGTGGCTTATGTCGAACTACCGGCGTAGCCGATCCTTCCACCTCTTCGATATTTGTCAATAAGGTGTGGCAGGATGGGTTCATGCCGAAAGCGCTGCCGACCATCGACGTATCCGCGCCGGTCTGCTGCTCGCCGGTCGCCGCCGGCCCGGTCGACGACGATGCGGCGTTGGAGATCGCGTTGCGCCTCAAAGCGTTGGCCGATCCGGTGCGGGTGAAATTGATGTCATTGCTGTTCAGTAGCAGCGAGGGCGAAGTGTGCAGTTGTGACCTGGCGGCTGCGGTGGAGCTGTCGGAATCGACTGTGAGTCATCACCTGTCACAATTGCGGCGAGCGGGCTTCGTCGAGTCGGAGCGGCGCGGAATGAATGTCTATCACCGCGCCCGCCATGAGTCCTTGATCGCACTGTGTTCGGTGCTCGACCCTAACTGTTGCCGCTAGCTCACCGGTGCGGGTCGCAAGCCGCCACCCGGTTCAACGTGCCCATTCCAACACGGTGTCACCGACCGGTGACGACCACGTCATCCCAGGTCGCGGTGATCTCGGCGGTGTCGACACCGATCGTCTGGCGCAGCACCACAGCCGCATCGCGGCGCAGCGAATCACCATCCTGCAGATAGGTGTGTCGTCGCGGCTCGGCGCCGATGCCGATGAGGTGGATGTGGACGGCGGTCAGGACATCGTCCTGGACGCAGAGTTCGACATCGGCGACGGCTGCGGCGACCTCGGCCGCCGGTTCGGCCAGCGCCCAGGTGAGCAGCTTGGCCAACGCGATATGTGTGACGCCGATGCCCTTGCGTGCGGTCCGGATCAGCTTGCCTCGTCGCGGCAACGCCGAAATACGTTGGGTAATGCCACTTCTCAATTCGGACAGAGCCGAACTGGTTTCGGCCCAACGGGTGTCGCTCTCGGCCTCCGGTTCGCGCAGACCGGCAAATCGGCGGGTGGCATCGGCGATCCAGGCCGCCGCCTCGGCGGTGGCTTCGTAATCGTCCCGCGCTGCCGTGCTCATATCGTCTCCAGTGTTGCGCACCGAGGCACCACTGTAAAACCGGCCGGTCGTCCTCATGGTCGGAACTCCTCCAGTGTGGTGGCCAGACGTTTCCGGGTGCGCTGCAACAATCCCCGGACCGAACCCTCGGTCGTGTGCAGCACCGTGGCGATTTCGGCCACCGGCAGGTCATAGACCTCGCGGAGCCACCACGCGGCGCGCGCCGGGTAGGGCAGCTTGGCCAGTTCGCGATTCAGGGCCGTCAAGAATGCGGCGTGCTCGGCCCGCTGGCCGGGGCCAGGTCGGAAGTCGGGCGTCTCCGGTGCCGAGTCCAGATCGTTCTGTGGTCGCCGGCGGCGCATCGCATCGACGGTCTTGCGAGACGCCAAGGAGTACAGCCACGTTCGGAACGCAGAACGGAATGCAAAGTTGGGCAATGCCTTCCATGCGGCGATGAAGGTCTCCTGGACGATATCGTCGCAGTCGCCGGACTCCGGATACGTTTGCCTGACAAACTTCAGCAACGCCGGCGCGTGGCGGACGACCAACACGTCGAACGCTGCCGAATCACCCCGCTGAGCGCGTCGGGCGAGCGTCTCATCGGGCAGCGAGTCGAGCACCTCGCACTAGTTGTCCATTTGGCGCACATTTCAAACCCGCTGTGTTCTACGTCTCCCGTGCGTGCGCTTCACGCTCCCGGGCGCGACTAAGCATATGAGCCGGACAAACGTTCCGAGCTGGAGGAACTCGTGAAGGAGACTCGCATGACCACCGCAACACCGTCCCGTGAGGTCAGCTCCGCAGCCAAGACGGACAGCGCAGGCAAGGAGTTGGAGAAGTTGGCTTCCGACCATGGCGTGACCACCATCGCCGACGTCGTCGTGTCCAAGATCGCCGGCATCGCGACCCGCGAGGTCGACGGCGTCTACGACCTCGGCGGCCAGGCTGCGCGGGTGGTGGGGAAACTGCGCGAGACTTTGCCCGGTACCCAGAACCTCACCCAGGGCGTCAATGTCGAGGTCGGCGAGCGTCAGGCGGCCGTCGATATTGGCATCGTCGCCGAGTACGGGGTGGCCATCCATGACCTCGCCGACGGCATCCGCAACAACGTGATCTCCGCGGTCGAGAACATGACCGGCCTCGAGGTGACCGAGGTCAACATCACCGTGCACGACGTGCACTTCGCCGATGACGACAACGGCGAGGAGATCGCGGCCGACGCGCAACCCCGCGTCCAGTGAGCGCCGCGAGTGAGCGGGTCGATCGCGTCGTCGCGGCGGTGACCGCCGTCGACGGTGTGGTCGGCCTGCATTCCGGCCCCGGCGTCCCGACCACGTATCTGCCCGGCCGCACGGTCGGCGGGATCCGGTTGGGCCCCCAGGACGGCAAGGTTCACGTCGTCCTTGCGCTACGGGGGAACCTGCTCGACACCGCCACCCGGGTGCAGCAGGTGGCGAGCACCGCCGCCGGGGTGCCGGTGGAGATCGTGGTGGGAGATGTGGCGGCTCCGTGATCAAGGCCGTCGGACTTAAACCTCAGAGGAGAAGGCAATGACTCAGAAGTATGTGATACCAGGGCTTTTCGCGGGCCTGCTGGTGGCCATCGCGGCGGTGACCGGCGGGCTGATCGGCTTTCTGCTGGCCCTGGTGCTCGGTGCCGCAGGTGCCGCCATCGGTGCCCACCTCGACGGCACCATCGATCTGACCGCGCTCGGTCGCAGGTCGGGGAGCTGACCATGACGAGCGAGGCGGTGACGCGAGTGGCGGAGCCGACCACCCGCGGGCGCACGCTGATCGACGACCGGGTGCGCGAACGCGTGATCGAACGTGCCGTATTGGCCACGCCGGGCGTGGTGGCCCACCGCACGATGGTGCCAGGGCGGACTCTGCCCTCGGTCACCATCGCCGATCACACGTCGGGCGTGGATGTCCAGATCGCCGCGGCATGGCCCGTCGACAGTGCCTCGGTGCTGGCCTCGGCACGCTCGGCGGTGGTGCGCGAACTGGCCACCACGCTCGGTGAGCACCCGGACCGGGTCGAGGTGACCATCACCCGCGTCGAATCGGATCGAACACCGGCCCAGGTAGCCGATGCCTACTCGGATGCTTGTGCCGAGGTCCCGGTGCCCGATTCCGTCGGTGCCGCGTCACGCCGCTTCGCTCCGCGCCGGATCGCCGGCGCCACCTACTGCGGCGTGCTCGTCGCAGTCCTGCTGATGGCCCTCGGCGCGGTGGCCCTGCGGGACGCACTGACACCCGATGACCCGTGGATCGCGCCCGTGCTCTCGGCACTGGCCGACGCGCACTGGCAGTGGTGGAGCTGGCCGGCCGCGGTCGCGGCGGCGCTCATCGGGGTGGTCTTGCTGATCACTGCGCTGAAGCCGCGCAAGCGCACCCACGAACCGGTCGACGAGTTCGTCTGGGTTCGGCGCGGCCGACAACGGCAATGGATCGATGAACAGGACTTCGGGGATGACGGGGGGAGTGTGCGATGAGCACGTCACTGCGCGTAATGGACCGTGTGCTCACGGCACTGGTGGCCGTGCTGATTCTGACCGGTGCGGCATGGGTGATCGGCTACGGCGCCGATGTCGCCGTGGCCAGGGATGCCGCGGCGCGCATCGACCCCGCCGCGCTCGGACGCGCGACCGAGTGGCACCTGTGGTCGCTGGCGCTCGGTGCCGGTGGCGTGGTCCTGCTGTTGATCGGTGCGTGGCTGACCCTGTCGCACCTGCGGCCGCGTTCGGTGCGGACGGTCTCGACCGCCCACGACGGAGCCGTCGATCTGGCTCGGTTGGCCGATGCGGCGGCGGCAGATCTGGGTAACCACCCTGCGGTGACGTCGGCGAAGGCGGCCACCCGCACCGTGTCCGGACGCCCGGTGGTCCGCATCAGCGCCGAGTTCCCGGTGAGCACCGACTCGGCCCGGATCCGCCGGCTCGCGCATCGGTGCGCGCACGACCTTCGCCGCGCCGCCGACACCGATCTCGAATTCCAACTGCTGGCCGAAAGGGCAGCGAAATAGGCCGAGACCGCAGAACCCTGCGGGCTCACACACGAAGAGGAGAAAAGAATGGGTATCGCCGACAACGCCAAGAACAAGGCCGAGGATCTCAAGGGCCAGGCCAAGGAGAAGGTCGGCTCGGCCACCGGCAATTCGGATCTGGAGTCCGAAGGCCAGGTCGACCAGGCCGTCGCCGCGGTCAAAGATCACCTCACCAATGCCGCCGACAAGGTCAAGGACGGCGTCGAAGCCGTCAAGGACAAGCTCACCGGTAAGTGAGATCGCGTGACACACAGCTAAATCCAGATACGGACGGTACCGGCCACGATCCCGGTACCGTCCGTACTGCGTCCTGGCCGGGTGGTGTCGCGCGCTCTCAGCAAACGCGGCACCCGCGTGGCGTGTGCTGTCGATCATGGTGTCGGACATCACCGGGGCGGGGGTGCTGCGATACGGCAGATCGGGCTGCTGGCCTGGTCATCTCGGTCACGGAACGGTTTGCGCAGGGCTCATCGGGGCTACGATTCGAGGTGACGAACACTGCCGAGGTGTCGCCCGCCGCGGGTCGTGTGGCCAATTGCGCCCGTGCGCGTTGGGCGAGGCGTTAGGGTCTCGGTGGCTAGCTATCGATTTGACATCGAACTTGGAGGGCATGAATGAGCGCCTATCGGACCGTCGTGGTCGGCACGGACGGATCGGACTCGTCGTTGCGTGCGGTGGATCGTGCGGGCGAGATCGCTGCTGGGTCTGGAGCGAAAGTGGTTATCGCCACCGCGTATTTCCCGCAAAGCGAGGATCATCACGCCGCCGACGTCTTGAAGGACGAGGGCTACAAGACCACCGGCAATGCGCCGATCTACGCAATTCTGCGTGAGGCCACCGACCGGGCCAAGGCCGCCGGTGCCAAAGAGGTCGAGGAGAAGGCCGTCGTCGGTGCGCCCGTCGATGCGCTGGTCGACCTCGCCGAACAGGTCAAGGCCGACCTGCTGGTCGTCGGCAATGTGGGTCTGAGCACCATCGCCGGCCGGCTGCTCGGATCGGTGCCCGCCAATGTCGCGCGCCGGTCCAAGGTCGACGTGCTGATCGTGCACACGTCCTGATCGCATCCTGACAGCCGTTAGCCCGGTGTCCGCCGCGAGTGCGGGCGCCGGGCTTTCTGGTGTCCGGACGGAGTTCGGTTGGTATGCCGGTTACCAGCCCATCGACCCGGGGATGCCCTTGAACGGTCCCGTCACCCAACTGGTGATCCACCCGCCGTAGAAGCCCCCCGGCTGGGGCAGCACGGTCTCGCCGTTGACCGTACAGCGCTGGACTGCGGCGGCCATCACCGCGATCGCGCCGGCGATGGGCTCGAAACCGCGCGTCGGTGTCGGGTAGGTCCAGGCCGCCCGCTCGCTGACGGTATCGCCCGACACGAGATCGAAATAGCTGGCCTGCCCCTTCCACTCGCACCAGGACGAGCCGCCCGCTGTGCGCAGCGCACCGGGGCGGAAGGCATCGGCGGGCAGATAGTAGGTCGGCGGATGGCTGGTCTCCAGCACGCGCCAGCCGCGTTGGGTCGTGGCGATCTCGGTCCCGCCGAGTTCGACGGTGATCGAGCCGCGGAATTCTTCGAGCCGGGGCGGACGTGGGTAGTCCCACACAGATTCCTGACCGGGGCCGGGCTTCTCGGGTACCGGCTTCACCAGCCGCGCTCCTTCCACTCCGCCAGGTGCGGGCGTTCGGCACCGAGCGTCGTGTCATCACCGTGGCCGGGGTAGACCACGGTGGAATCCGGGTACACGTCGAACAACTTGTCGGACACGTCGCCGAGCAACCGGTCGAAGTCACCGTCCTTCCAGGTCTTGCCGACCCCGCCGGGGAACAGGCAGTCCCCGGTGAACAGGTGGGTGGTTTCGCCGTCGGCGCCCGTCAGTGCGAGGGCGACCGAGCCCTCGGTATGTCCCTGGAGGTGGATCACGGTGAAGTCGAGCTCACCGACGGTGACGGTGTCGCCGTCGGACAGGATGCGGTCGGGGGCCACCGGCAGGGGTTCGGCGTCCAGCGCGTGCGCCGCGGTCGGCGCGGCAGTGGCCTTCGCCACCTGTTCCAGGGCCTGCCAATGGTCGTAGTGCTGGTGGGTGGTCACGATGAGCGCGACGTCCGGGGCGTGCTGGGAGATCAGTGCGAGGAGGGCATCGCCGTCGTTCGCGGCGTCGATGAGCAGTGTCTTCCCGGTCGTGGAACAGGTCACCAGGTAGGCGTTGTTGTCCATGGGACCGACGGAGGCCTTGATGATCGTCGCCGCGGGCAGGGTGCGCCGAGCGGAGGTGCCACTGTCGACGTGGCCGGTGTAGGACTCGCTGAGCGGGATCTGAGGGCTGGTCACACCCCCACGCTATCCGGCTCGACTCGGGCTTGTCGGTGGGTGCACTTAGCATGGGCCGTGAATTCTGTCTTGGGAGGAAAACCCGTTGTCTGACCGTCTGATCGTCAAGGGCGCGCGCGAGCACAACCTGCGCGGAGTCGATCTTGATCTACCCCGCGACGCCCTGATCGTGTTCACCGGCCTGTCGGGCTCGGGGAAGTCCTCGCTGGCCTTCGACACCATCTTCGCCGAGGGGCAGCGCCGCTACGTCGAGTCGTTGTCGGCCTATGCCCGCCAGTTCCTCGGCCAGATGGACAAGCCCGATGTGGACTTCATCGAGGGGCTGTCGCCGGCGGTCTCCATCGATCAGAAGTCGACCAACCGCAACCCGCGGTCCACCGTCGGCACCATCACCGAGGTCTACGACTATCTGCGCCTGCTCTACGCCAGGGCCGGCACACCGCACTGCCCGGTCTGTGGTGAGCGCATCGCCCGCCAGACACCGCAGCAGATTGTCGACCAAGTGCTCGCGATGGAGGACGGCACCAAGTTCCAGGTCCTCGCACCGGTGGTGCGCACCCGCAAGGGTGAGTTCGTCGACCTCTTCGACAAGCTCAACAGCCAGGGTTACAGCCGCGTGCGGGTCGACGGCGTGGTCTATCCGCTCTCCGAACCGCCCAAGCTCAAGAAGCAGGAGAAGCACGATATCGAGGTGGTCGTCGACCGCCTGACCGTGAAGGCATCGTCCAAGCAGCGGCTCACGGACTCGGTGGAGACGGCGCTGGGTCTGGCCGACGGCATCGTGGTGCTCGACTTCGTCGACCGCGAGGATGATCACCCGCATCGCGAGCAGCGGTTCTCCGAGAAGCTCGCCTGCCCGAACGGCCACCCGCTGGCCGTCGACGACCTCGAGCCGCGGTCGTTCTCGTTCAACTCCCCATACGGCGCCTGCCCGGAGTGCACCGGTCTGGGCATCAAGAAGGAGGTCGATCCCGACCTCGTCGTGCCCGATCCGGACCTGACGCTCGCCGAGGGCGCTGTCGCTCCGTGGTCGATGGGGCACACCTCCGAGTACTTCACCAGGATGATGTCGGGCCTGGGCGAGGAGCTGGGGTTCGACGTCAACACCCCGTGGAAGAAGCTGCCCGCCAAGGCGCGCAAGGCCATCCTCGAGGGCTCCGACCACCAGGTGCACGTCCGCTACAAGAACCGGTACGGACGTACCAGGTCGTACTACGCCGACTTCGAAGGTGTGCTCGCCTTCCTGCAGCGCAGGATGGAGCAGACCGACTCCGAGCAGATGAAGGAGCGCTACGAGGGCTTCATGCGCGATATTCCCTGCCCGGAATGCCAAGGGACGCGGCTCAAGCCGGAGATTCTGGCGGTGTCGTTGTCGGCAGGAGCGCTCGGTCCCAAGTCGATCGCCGAGGTTGCCGAACTGTCCATCGCCGACTGTGCGGAGTTCCTCAACGCGCTCACCCTGGGGGCCCGTGAGACGGCTATCGCCGGGCAGGTGCTCAAGGAGATCCAGTCCCGGCTGGGCTTCCTGCTCGACGTCGGCCTGGAATACCTGTCCCTCTCCCGCGCGGCAGCCACGCTGTCCGGCGGTGAGGCACAACGTATCCGGCTGGCAACCCAGATCGGTTCGGGTCTGGTCGGCGTGCTCTACGTGCTCGACGAGCCCTCCATCGGCCTGCACCAGCGCGACAACCGCAAGCTGATCGACACCCTGGTCCGGCTCCGGAATCTGGGCAATACGCTGATCGTGGTCGAGCATGATCTCGACACCATCGCGCACGCCGACTGGGTGGTCGACATCGGCCCGGCGGCCGGCGAGCACGGCGGCCGGATCGTGCACAGCGGCTCCTACAAGGATCTGCTGCGCAACCCCGAATCACTCACCGGCGCCTATCTTTCCGGCAAGGAGAGCATCGAGGTGCCGGCCATCCGGCGGCCGGTGGACCGAAAGCGCCAACTCACCGTGGTCGGTGCCCGCGAACACAACCTCAAAGAGGTCGACGTGGCGTTCCCGCTCGGGGTGCTCACCTCGGTCACCGGGGTCTCCGGTTCGGGTAAGTCGACGCTGGTCAACGACATCCTGGCCACCGTGCTGGCCAACAAGCTCAACGGGGCCCGGCAGGTTCCGGGCCGGCACACCAGGATCAACGGTATCGATCAGCTCGACAAGCTGGTGCGGGTGGACCAGTCGCCGATCGGGCGGACTCCGCGGTCCAACCCAGCCACCTACACCGGGGTGTTCGACAAGATCCGCACGCTTTTCGCCGCCACCACCGAGGCGAAGGTCCGCGGCTACCAGCCGGGCCGGTTCTCGTTCAACGTCAAGGGTGGCCGGTGTGAGGCGTGTTCGGGTGACGGCACGTTGAAGATCGAGATGAACTTCCTGCCCGATGTCTATGTGCCCTGCGAGGTATGCCATGGCGCGCGGTACAACCGCGAAACCCTCGAGGTGCACTACAAGGGCAAGACCATCTCCGAGGTGCTCGACATGCCGATCGAGGAGGCCACCGAGTTCTTCGAGCCGATCTCCTCGATCCACCGCTATCTCAAGACACTGGTGGATGTCGGGCTCGGATACGTCCGGCTCGGCCAGTCCGCGCCGACACTGTCCGGCGGCGAGGCGCAGCGGGTGAAGCTGGCCGCCGAACTGCAGAAGCGTTCGACGGGCCGCACCGTGTACATCCTCGACGAGCCGACCACCGGCCTGCACTTCGAGGACATCCGCAAGTTGCTCAAGGTGATCAACGGCCTTGTGGACAAGGGCAACACGGTGATCGTCATCGAGCACAACCTCGACGTCATCAAGACCTCGGACTGGATCGTGGACATGGGGCCCGAGGGCGGCGCCGGTGGCGGGACCGTTGTCGCGCAGGGGACTCCGGAAGATGTCGCGGCCACGCCCGAGAGTTACACCGGCCAATTCCTGGTGGAGATGCTCGACCCGCCGTCGGTCGAGGAGGCGCCTGCGCCCAAGACGCGACGGCGCCGCAGCAAGGTCAGCGCCTGACGGCAGCCGGCCATGATGCACTTCCAGAAGTAGTACTACCGGCAGTATCACGCGCCGGGTAGTACTGCCGGTGGTACCACTTCTGCGGTGGCATAACCACCGGCGCCGCGGGATCGGTGGGTGGTCAGGCCTTCGTCAGCGGTGAGGGGAAGCGCGGTTTGATCCGTGCCCCGTCGAGCCATTCCGTCAGGCGATCCGCGTTGTGTTGCAATGCCTTCCGCGCATCGCGGCCGACGTCGGCGATCACCTGGACCTCCACCCGGGCGTCCTCGGTCTGACGCCAGCCGCCGATCACCCGGCCATCGACCCACGCCGTCGGGCCGGCATTGCCCCGCGTGTCGAATACCTGTGCACGTAGGTCGTTCAGATACCAGTCCCGCTCGGTCCACCCCATCGTCGTGACGTCCAGACCCGGCAGTAACGCCACCCATGGCTGCGGCGGTGGATCGATGTCCACATCGTCGGGCAACACCACTCCCGGCGAGCCGTGCAGGTCCACCTCGACCGCACCGATGTCGACGAGTGCCCGACGTACCCACCCTAGGGTGTGCCCGAACCACCACGTGATATCGGCAACGGTGGCAGGGCCGAAGTTGCGCAACCAGTTTCGCACCATGTCGGTGGCCGCGGCATCCGGTTCGGCGTTCGGGACCTCGCCGATCCAGGCAGTGGCCGAGCACCACAACGGTCGCGAAGATGTCCAGCCACCCTGGTTGTGGCCACGCATGATGTCGCCACGCACGTCGAGCACCGTCAGCACCCTCGGGGCCAGGGAAGTCTGGCCGCCCCATGGCTTTCCGGGTGCCGGATCCCAGGTCCCGGCCAGCTCGGGCAGCGCCAGCCGCAGGTCGGCCGCGCTTGTGGGACCGTTGTCATCGAGATGGCGGAGCACGGCGCGGCGGGCCCTGTCGAGCCAGGCCGATCCGTCGGCGGCGACCCCGGCCTTCTGCACATCGGCGATCAGTTTGCGGGTCTCGGTGTCGGCGACCCGGTTACTGGCGGCCACCTGCACGGCGGGCAACCGGTCGGTAGGCACCATCCACAGTGTCCGCCGCATCGCCACCTGCCGTACCAGCCGCCGGTCGTCGTAGAGCGCGGTGCTCAGGTCGTCGCGCTCGAATCCGGGCAGCCGGGCCCACAACGACAGATACGGGGTCGTCGGGTCGGTGGCATGCAGCCCGAGCAGCGCGGCCGTTACCTCATCCACGGACGCGCCGGGTCCGGCGAGGAAGTGCCGCCGACCCAGCCGGGCGCGCCGCTCGGCGACGGTGAAAACCCGCACCGCCACGCCGCGTCAGTCCTGGCCGGACTTCATCGATTCGCGGATCTGTGCCAGCCGATCCGCGGCGGCGCGCTGCCGCGCCTCGTACTGCTCGGCGACCGTCCGGCCCTCCGGTGTCTCCTCGGCCAGCTCCACCCCACCGATCGCGGTACCCAGGCGGGTCTCGATCTTCTCGCGCACCGAGTCGAAGGTCGGCACACCCGCTTCTGTGTAACCGGTGTCGGCAGGAACCGACACCGGCGGCAGCGGCGACGGATCGACCGGCACAAGGTCGACGTCGAGCGGCTCATCGGCACAAGACTGCTGCTCATCGGCCATGTCGTCACGGTACCCGCACCGAAGTTTGGGATCGGTAGCAATCGGGGGTCGATGTACTGATCCCACGTCGGCGCCACAGGGGCGACGGGCGAATGAAGGGGACACACATGACGAAGAATCGCGTTCTGGCCGCCGGCATCGGAGTGCTCGCCGCAACGACCATCCTGGTCGGCTGCTCCGATGACAAGGGCAGTGAGCCGGCCGCGTCGTCGAGCGCGGGCAACAGCACCGCGCAGGTCGCCACCGGCGGCGACACCGAGGTCAAGGTGGAGGGCCAGGACCTGGCCGGACTGGATCTGAAGTCGGTGACCTGCGTCAAGGCGGGCGGCAAGATCAACGTCGCCAGCGCCGCCGTGGGTGGCCAGCAGGGCCTCGGTGTGGTGATGACCGACGAAGCGACCCCCAAGGTCGAGTCGGTGGGCCTGGTGGTCGACGGTAACGCCCTTGCAGTTGCCGCCATGGGCGGTGCGAGCACCGGGTCGGCCGAGGTCAAGGTCGACGGCAGCACGTACGACATCACCGGTGAGGCCACGGGCGCGGACCTGAAGAACCCGATGGCCGGGATGATCACGAAGAAGTTCGAGATCAAGGTCAGCTGCAACTGACGCCGAAGAGCCGGCGGCGGACGCGCATCTGCGTCCGCCGCCCGCTGCCGTCCTATGATGACGCCGTGTCGATCACCGATGCGCTCGGCCGGGCCCGGCGGCTGGCGTGGGCATCCGACGAGTCGGCGGCCAAGGACCTGCTGCTCGCCCAGCTCCCGCTGATCGAGGACGCCGACCGCGACGATCTGGCACTGGAGGTGTTCGCCCAACTCGGTGAGATCTACCTGGTGCGTACCGCGTATGCCGGTGTCATCGAATGCATCACCCGGATCCGGGACTGCCTCGCCGCCTACCGTGCTCAGCCCGATCCGGGCGAAGAGACCGTACACATGATGTGCCGCTACGCCCGTCGTGCCGATTTCCTGCAGACCGGTATGCACGCCGCCCGGGGAGAGCATGAACAGGCCGCCGCCGTGCTGGCCACGTTGGCCGCGTCATCCGGACCCGCCGATCTGGCTGCCGAGCAACGCTTTCTGGTGTCCTGCGCCCAGATCCTGTGCGCCCAGGCGCTCGCCGACGACGATCTGCACCATATGGCCGTCCCGCTCTGGGACCAGGTGCTCGACGCTCTGGACCTCGCGGCCGATTCCGGAGGCCACCACGACCGGCTGCTGGTACTGGCCGGCATCGGATACGGCAGCTTCTGCGTACAGACCGGTCGGCTTGCCGAGGCCGAACCGTGGCTGCGCCGCGCGGGGGCCCGTGCGGCGTCGAACGGATGGGAACTCGACACCGCCAGGACACAATTGGAACGTGCGATCGGCAACTGGTCGCGCGGCGACCACACCTCGGTCGAGCAGTTGATCAACGAGGCCTACCCCGTCATCGCGCGATACGCCCGCGCCCATGATGTGTCCCGCTGTTGGTTGCACCTCGGTCTGACCAAACTCGCCGCGGGCGCCCTTGCCGATGCCGACCAATGTTGGGAGCATGCCGAGCGGCATTGGCGTGAACTCGGAAAGCCACTGCACATTCATCGGATCCTGTTGCAACGCAGTTGGATACCGATATTCTTCGGCAGGTTCGGCGCTGCGGTCGAACTCATCGCGCAGGCGCGCACCCTGCTCGACGACTGGCCGCGCAGCACCTGGCTGCAGTACGCGCGGTGTGATGACCAGCTGGGCACCGTCTGGCGTGCCGATGCGCTGGCGGACCTGGGATTCGACGGGTCCGGCGATCCGGACGACAGCTGGGACGAGGTGGAGGCCAAGCATGCCGCCTCGCTGGGTACCACGAACGCCGAGACCGACAGCCCGGGCTTCGTCCGTGCCATGGCCAAACTGGAACAGGCGGCCCTGCTCAAGGTGCCCGCCGCCCTCGCGGTGGATTCGGTGCGCCACACCATCGCCGACGCCGATGCCCGCGCACATTGGGCGGCCCGGGTGTCGGCCCCGATGTTGGCCGGTGCCTTCGCCGTGGCCTGGGAGTGGGAGAACACGGTGCTGATCGCCGAACTCATCGAATATCACAGTGCCCGAGGTAGTTTCGCCACCGCAGTCGGTCAGGAGGCCGAGGCGCCGGTGTGGGCCGGGGCGCAGGCGGTGCTGGTGGACAGTGAGCTGGAACCACCCGAGCGCGAACTGGCCGAGCTCGAACTGGCCGATGTCGCCTCCGGTTCGGTCGCCGGGGGACCGTCGCTGACCAGGCTCGGACCGCTGCCGCCGCTGCAGATGGATCCCGGCGCCGAACCCATCCTGGCTCGGTACCGGCAGCTGGCCCGCCAGCGTTACCGCCGACGCATCACCGCCGATGAACCGGCCTGGCCGACATGGGGGTGAGCGACCGGCCGGCACTGATACTGCGGTACGCCGACGTCGGGATCGCCACCTACGCCAGCCTGCGCGTCGTCGGTCACCCCGAACTGACCGCCACCTGGGTGGTCGAAGAGACCATCCTGCTGGCCGCGCTCGAGGAGATCGAGGGTGCGCTTCCGGATCCCCGCGGCTCCGAATCAACGGCCGACGCGCTGGAGCGGGCGCTGACCCGCGGCGCGTTCAACGATCCCGAGTCCGAGCTGATGCTGGCCTACCGGCTAGGGGTGCTGCTCATCGGATCCGAAGGCTGGCAGCTGCTCGACGCGTATTCCGATCGGGCCCCGGTGCTGCACATCGCGCCGAGCGCACGGTTGGGCCGCATCCCGTGGGGTGTGTTGGCCCGACCACTGTTGCGCCCCGATGCGACCGCGATGCTGCAGGCGCGCCAGGACGCCATCACCCCCGACGGCCCGCAACCCGCCGCGATTCCCTGGCCGGCCGGTGCGCTGACCGCGCTGAGCTCCGGTGCACGGCTCCTGGAGCTGGCCGACGTCGTGATGGCCGTTCCGGCCAACATCGCCCGGATCCGCCGCGTCAATCAGCCTCGACCGCAGGGAGATCCGCTGCTGCTGCTCGACCCGCGGGTGCCGGGTCAGCGGCCCGACTCCGCGCTCGGGTCGGTGTTGGGACGCCCGTCCGCCGACACCGTGCTGTCGCGGCACTACGCCGAGCTGATGCGCAACCGGACGGTGTTGCCCCGGGTCGAGTCCGCCGTCGAGTTGTTCCGTAGGACCGATACCGACCGGCACTGGCTCGCCGCAGCCCTGGCGCAGCGGCCGGGTAGGCTCGTCTTCGTCGGGCATGCCAGCGTGGGCGACAGCGCGCAGCCTGCTGACCCCGAGGCCGGTGTCGGGCACGCCGAACGCGCGGCGCTGCATCTGGCCTGCCGGTCGTCGGTCCCCGGCTATGCCGATCCGATCGGCGATCACCGACCGTTGACCGCTGCCGACCTGCTGGTCGCCGATCTGACCTTTCCGACTCGGGTCGCCCTGCTCGCCTGCGCTTCCGGCGGTGACTATCGGTTCGACGAGGCCACCGGTCTGGTGGCGGCCATGGTCCTGGGCGGCGCGGAGTTGGTGACGGCGACGCTGTGGTCGCTACCGACGAGCGCGGGGTACCGTCGCTTCACCGACGGGGCGCATCCGGATCCGATGGGCGCGGTGATCGCCGCGGTGGACACGGCCCACCAGGAGATCGCCGATTTCGATGCAGCGTGTGCGGTGAACCGTTGGCAGCGGGCACAACTGCAGCGGTGGCGGGCCGGCGACCGGCTGGCCGCCCCGGTGTACTGGGCGGCGCTGGCCACCTTCGCCGTCGGTCAGGCGGGCGGGATGCACACCGCCACCGAGGATTCGTCGTCACGCAGGTAGTAGGTATCGATCACCGCACCAGGGGAGACCCGGCGCAACGCGGTCACGGGGATCAACGCCGTCTCGTGTGCGGGGAACTGCCCGCCCTCGGGCCGGCGGACCATCAGATCGAGCACGACCTCGCAGTGATCTTCCCGGCCGGTGCCGGTCGGACGAGCGGCCGTCACCACGCCGGTTCCTCGTACCCCGCGCCGGATCAGGTCCGCCTGCGATTCGGTGACCAAACCCTTGCCGATCAGCATCCGGTCGAATGCGGCCCGGATGGCCGCCATGTCGTCGGGCAGCGAAAGATCCTCGCGCGCTTCGGGGTCGAACGCCACCAACAACACCACGCCGGGCCGGATGCCCGCTGCCACCGGGTCGTCCGGCACCAGCAGCCGCCCGGTGAACGTCCCGGCGGTCACGCTGTGCACCTCCACGGTGATGGTGTCGCTGCCCGGCGGCACGGAGGCCACCGTGCCGATACCCACAGATGTCCCCGCCGGCGCAGCAGGGCGCCGGGGGCGACTGCGGCCGGCAGCGACCAGCAGTGCCAGGCCGACGGCCATGACGATGGCGAACAGGACGAGAAGCGGGTGCGCGGACATGAGGTCCAGGTTCGCCCCGTGGCGGCGCTACCGAACCCAACTTTTCTGCCGTGCCTATCCTGATCGAGTGAGCACCGTGCCCGAGACGACGCCACGGGTCGCCGATGTCACGCCCGCGTATCCGCGGCGTGCCGTCATCGATCGCGCCTGGCGGGCGATCGGGCCCGGCGTGGAGGTGCTCAGCACCGCGGACGGCGGCCCGCTGAGTCGTACCGTCAAACGCATTCTCGATCCGCTGGTGTTGCGTTTGCGGTCCAATCCCCAGTTCTCCGCCCCGGTGGTCTCCGGCGCGGTGGCCCAGCAGATGCACCGGGCGATACTTGACCATTCCGTGGCGCTGTGCGCCGCTGCCGAATGGTTCACCGTGCTCAAGACGCACCGACGCAAGCTGCGATTGACCACCGGTAATGCCCAAGAGTTGTACTTCCCGGTGTGTTTCGAGCTTGCTGTCACCAAAGGTGCTCCAGCTCAAGGTGATTCAGATACCGCGGTGAGTGTGTTGCGTGGTCTGCACGACGACCGCGACCGTAACGCCATCGAGGTGCTCAACCGTCATATCGCCGACGAACCGACCGTCCGGGCACTGGCGGTCCAGGTGCAGCGCAGTTGGGCCGACGTGACGCCGTCGCCGGCCATCACCGGCCCGTTTCTTGCCGGGTTGGCAACGGTCCTGGGCGATGCGGTGACACATGGCGAATCTGCTGCCAGACAACGTGTCTGGGAGGCTCTTGTGTCCGATGCGACGCCTTATAATCTCGGCGCCCGGGCCCACTGTGCGGAACCCGACCTGCCGTGGTCACTGACCGCGATCGGCCTCAGCTCGACGGTGCCGCAGCCGCCGCCCCCGATCACCGGCGGTGGCGAAACCGACCGGCCGCTGGACCGCAGTGTCTCCGACCGGGTGCGGGCCACGCTGCGGCGGGCAATGGATCGTGACGAGCTTCCGGATGTGCCGCTGCTGCTCGCCGAAGAGGTCGACCGGGCGTGTGCCCCGTGGGGCCTGCTGGCCGAAGACATCCAAGCCGCGCTGGTTGCCGGCATCGAGGTGGCTGTCGAGCTGGCACCGTTGCGGGAGGCGACGATGCCGCGCTACCCATTGGCGGCCCGGATCCAGGCGCGGCTGCGCAAGGAGGCCTACGTGTTGCACGCACGTCGGCTCCTTGCCGCCGGTGAGGTGCTGCATCCGCGCCAACAGCAGGTCACCGAGGACCTTGCTGCCTTCGCCCGGCCCTACCTGAGCAGGTTGTGGGCGCGTCTGCACGGCCGGGATGTGTGGCAGGAGAGCTGCCGGGACGTCGAGGAGATGCGTGCGTTGCTGGAGGGGGTGGCCCGGTCGGTCAGCCTCGACCACCGGCAGCGCATCAAATCGATGCTGCAACTGGAGGCCACGCGATGAAGCTGGTTGCTCAGGATGGTCTCTGGACGACCGGTGGTGCGCCTGCCGAGCCGCCCGCGGTGGCGGTGCTCGAGGTCACGGGCGCCGTGTTGGCGTGGACGGTCGATGATCCCGCGGCTCCCGTTCACTTGACCTTCACCGATATCGGTGCGGCAGATTGGCTGTGGCGGGTGGTCGGTGAGTCCGGGCACGTCGCACTGGCGGCCGCCGTCGGCGACGCGGTGCCGGAGCCGTCCGCGGTCATCGATGTTCCGGGGGTGGCGCTGGCCGTCGAGGTGCTGGCCCCGCTGCGGCGGTTGGCGTTGGGGCACTGGCTGCGTCGGTGGTGGCCGGCGAGCATGCGCGACTCGATCGTCGGACTCGATGCCGTGGTGCTGGATGCGGAGATCGCGACCCTGACGGCGGCCGCCCAGGACTTCTTCGTCGAGGACACCTTCGACAGCGATGTCGAGGAGCTGCTGCGTCCCCACCGGGCCGTGCTCGCCGGCCTCGGCGGTTCGGCCGACCCCCGGATCACCGAACTGCTGCAATCCTGCGCCGAGCTGATGGATCTGCCGGATCCGGTCGATGTCCCGATACCGGGTCGACGCGATGACTACGCGTTGGCCGCCGGGGGAGCCGGCACGGTGGCGCAGGCGTCGATCGCCGGTGGGACCGCATCGATCAGTTGGGGTGCGGTGCCACCGGCGGTGTTCGACGCGGCCGAGGACACCGTCGACTGGGCGGTGCACGTCGACGGTGCGGGCCGGGTCGTCCTGACCGTGCGTGCCGCGGTCACGGCTCCCGCCGACGGCATCGCCGTGCGGTTTCGCAGCGATGGGATCACCGCCGATGCGGTGCTGGCCGCCGATGGGACCGCCACCGTCGAGTTGCCGATCGCCGAGCCTGCTGCGTGGAACCACGACTGGCGTGCCGCGTCGCTCACCGTCGGTGGTCCGGCTACCGAGGACCGCGCCGCCAGGGACCGAATTCGGGCATTCGCGCGGGGTCGGTTACGGGATGGCGCTCCCGATGCCTTCCTTGCCGAGGTGCTGGCCGCAGAGAGCGATTACTGAGCGGCCCGATGGTTGGCCACCGGCTGCACCGCCGGCACCGCCGGTGCGGTGTGCATCGGCATCGCCGGTAGCGGTGCGGGCGGAGCCGGCGGGGGTGCCGGGACCGGGGCAGCGGGTGCGGCAGGCGCCGCGGGAGCGGGGCCACCCGGGGCTGCGGCGGGTGCCGGCGCACCGGAGGGTATCGGAACCGGGGCGACCTCGGGGGTGTGCACCTTGGCCGCCAGCCACGGCAACGCCTCGGCAAGGGCCGAACCGGCGTAGGCCCAGTCGTGGTTTCCGGGTCGGGTGACGATGCCGCACTCGATGCCGTGGGCGGTACCCACATCGCACAGTGTCTTGGCGGCACCGGCCTGCGGCGGGGGCGGCGAGACACCCGCACCGTTGATCGCGAACCAGCCGGACACCCCGGAATATTGTCCGTGCCGGGTCATCACGGTGACCGGATCGAACTCGTCGTAGGCCGCGGCGTTGCCGCCGAAGAGGCGATCGATGGTCTGTTCCCGGTTGCCGGTGTTCGGCGCGATATCACCGGCGATGTCGACGAAGCTGGAGAAGTGGTCAGGGTGCATGGTGACGAGGTTCACCGCGCAGGTGCCGCCCATCGAGAAGCCGGCCACGCCCCAGTTCGCCGGGTCGGCGCTCACCCCGAACTTCGAGATCACAAACGGCACAACATCCTTGGTGAGGTGGTCGGCGACGTTTCCGCGGACACCGTTCACACATTCGGTGTCGTTGCTGAACGCGCCGGCCACATCGGCGAACACCAGCACCGGAGCGTTCCCGTGGTGCTGGGCGGCGAAGTTGTCGGCGGTCTGCACCGCCGCGCCGGCCCGTGCCCAGTCTTCGGGCGTGTTCAGCTCGCCGCCGATCATCATCACCGCGGGCAGCCGCGGTGGCGGATTCGAGGCGAACCAGGCCGGCGGTAGATAGACCAGTTCACCGCGGTGTTTGAAACCAGAGTTCGCATTGCCGGTGTCCACGGCGATCAGGGATCCCTTGGGCGGCAGGGAATGTCCGATGTGGTACGCGGTCAGCGTGGCCAGGTCGGTCTGGTCGGGCAGGGGTTCGTCGGTCAGTTGGCCCCAGGCCGAACCGACGGTGGGGAAGTAGCCCGTCCAGACGTTGACGGCCAATGCCACACAGACGGCGCAGAGCGGAACGGCGCTGAACATCGCGGCCCGGCGCAGGAATCGGGCGCCGCGCCAGCCGGCAAGCAGTGCGCAGCAGGCGAATCCGGTTGTCCCCACCCAGATCCACAGTGCCGGTGGCGCGGGTTCGTCGGCAAGGCCTTGGCTGTTGATGTACCAGTTGGTCGCGAGGATCGCGGCGAGGCCGACTGCGGCCGCGGCGATCAGTACGCGCGGGCGCTGCTTGCGGAGTGCGATCAACACGATGGTGCCGGTGACGATTTGGATCGTCGTCGGCACCGAACCGTGGGTGAGCGACATCAGCGTCGGATGGGTCACGCCTCCTATGTTGACGGGCTTGGCTGGAAAGTAGCTGTGAACCCCTCAGCGCGGCTTGGCAAGCGGGAACGGCAAGGTCTCCCGAATGCTGCGCCCGGTGATCAGCATCACCACCCGGTCGACACCCACACCGAGGCCGCCGGTCGGTGGCATCGCGTATTCGAGCGCTTGCAGGAAGTCCTCGTCGAGTTCCATCGCCTCGGGATCTCCGCCGGCGGCCAACAGCGACTGCTCCTGCAGGCGGCGCCGCTGCTCGACCGGGTCGGTGAGTTCGCTGTAGGCGGTGCCCAACTCGACCCCCCAGGCAACCAGGTCCCACCGTTCGGCCACCCCGGGGATGCTGCGGTGCGGCCGGGTCAGCGGTGACACCGAGGTGGGGAAGTCCTTGTAGAACGTCGGGTGCTCGGTCTGACCTTCGACCAGTCGTTCGTAGAGTTCCAGCACCACCGCACCGGCATCCCAGTGCGTCAGGTACGGCACCCCGGCGCCATCGCACAACCGACGCAGCGTCTGCAGGTCGGTGTCGGGGCCGATCTCGGTGCCGAGCGCCTCGGACACCGCACCGTGCACCGTCTTGACCGGCCAGTCCCCGGAGATGTCGACCGCCTCCAACGCACCGTCGGCGCCGGGGCGCAGCACCACCTGCGACCCGTTGGCGGCCTGCGCGGCGTTCTGGATCAGTTCACGGCAACCATGCATCCAGACGTTGTAATCGGCATGCGCCTGGTAGGCCTCCAGCAGTGTGAACTCGGGATTGTGGCTGAAGTCCACCCCCTCGTTACGGAACGCGCGACCCAACTCGAAGACGCGCTCCACACCACCCACGCACAGCCGCTTGAGGTACAACTCGGGCGCGATCCGCAGGTACAGGTCCAGATCGTAGGCATTGATATGGGTGATGAACGGGCGGGCGTTCGCGCCGCCGTGGATCTGCTGCAGGATCGGTGTCTCCACCTCGAGAAAGCCCTTGCCGACCAACGTCTCCCGGATGGCATGCAGGATCCGGCTGCGCGCGGTGATCAGATCCCGCGCATCGGTGTTGATGGCCAGGTCCACGTAGCGGGTGCGTACCCGGGCCTCCGGGTCGGTCAGACCCTTCCACTTGTCGGGCAGGGGGCGCAGGCATTTGCCGATCAGTCGCCATCGGGTCACCAACAGCGACGGTGTCCCGTTGCGGCTGTGCCCCATGGTTCCGGTGACCTCGATCAGATCGCCGAGGTCGATCGCCGCGGTGAAATCGGCG
Organism: Arthrobacter sp. SLBN-53; assembly: GCF_006715585.1. Classification (NCBI taxonomy): domain Bacteria; kingdom Bacillati; phylum Actinomycetota; class Actinomycetes; order Micrococcales; family Micrococcaceae; genus Arthrobacter; species Arthrobacter sp. SLBN-53. Next base: position 681,519 of record NZ_VFNN01000001.1, on the reverse strand, counting down.
TTGCGCCCCTGGATCAGTCGCGAATCGTCGAGTAGCAATTGCACTTCGGCCGACCAGTCCCGAAGCTGGACGAACAGCACCCCGCCGTAGTCGCGTAACCGCAGGATCCGCCCAGCCACCGTGACGGTCTCGTCGGGAGCCGTGGTCGCCAACGCCTGGGCCACCGTGTGGCTGGGCGCCTCGCCGACCGGGTAGGCATCGATCCCGCTGTCCTGCAGGGACTTCAGCTTCGCCATCCGGACCCGGACCTGCTCGGGCAACCGGTTCTCCCGCCCGCCGGGCAGGTCGTCGGCCAATGGGCTCGCATCGGGCGCACTGCCGTCTTCGTGCAGGACGCCGCTGTCCACCAGGGCTTTCGGCGCGGCGACATGTTCGCCGGTGTGTTCCTTGCGCCGTGAGAACGGCAGGACCAAAAAGCCCTCCGCGATCACCGAGGCCACTCCGACTCGCGGGATCTCGCGGGTCTCCTCGTAACAGGCGTACCGCGGTACCCACTCCGGCTGGTACTTCATGTTGGACCGGTACAGCGTCTCCAGCTGCCACCAGCGGGAGAAGAACACCAGCAGCGCGCGCCAGAGCCGGGCCACCGGCCCGGCACCGAGCTGGGCACCCTGCTCGAACGCGGACCGGAACATCGCGAAGTTCAGTGAGATCCGGGTGACCCCCAGGTCCTCTGCCTGCAGGCACAGTTCGCTGACCATCAGCTCGATGGTGCCGTTGGGTGACTGAGGTGAACGGCGCATGACGTCCAGGGACGCGCCGTTGGCGCCCCAGGGCACCAACGACAGCATGGCAACGACCTGATCCTCGGAGCCGTCCGCCGCGCCCTCGGATACCGCCTCGACCAGCAGGCAGTCACCGTCGGCCGGATCGCCGAGCCGCCCGAGCGCCATCGAGAAGCCGCGCTCGGTTTCGGTGTCCCGCCATTCATCGGCCCTGGCGATCACCATGGCCATCGCGTCGGCGGTGAGATCGCGGTGCCTGCGGATGCGTACCGTCAGCCCGGCCCGGCGCGCGCGAGTGACCGCCTGGCGCACGGGTTTCATGTCCGGCCCCGAGAGTTTGAACCGGTCGGGGTACAGGATCGCTTCGTCGCCGAGTTCCACGGCGTTGAGTCCGGCCTCGCGGAACGCCTGGGCGGCGGTGGCGCTGGCACCCATCACGCCGGGTGCCCACCCGTAGGACTCGCACAGCTTGAGCCAGGCCGCGATGGCCGCGGGCCAGGCCCGCGGATCGCCCACCGGGTCACCGCTGGCCAGACAGACCCCGACCTCCACGCGGTAGGTGATGGCGGCCCGGCCGTTTGGCGCGAAGACCACCGACTTGTCGCGCCGTGTGGCGAAGTATCCGAGCGAGTCGTTCTTGCCGTACAGCTCGAGCAGGCCACGGATGGCGGACTCGTCTTCACCGGTCAGCGCATTGGTCGCCCGCTGAGAGCGGAACAGCACGATGGCCGCGACCATCAGTGCCAGCGCGCCGAAGAGGCCGAGCAGTGCCCGCACGAGAACGCCGGGGTGCTGACCGTCGAAGACCTCGGCGTCGACTCCCGAGAATGCGACCACCCGGTTGGCGGCGTAGCCGAGCCGGTAGTCGGGCTCCAGTGAACCGGGGAACAGTTCGAGCAGGCCCCAGCCGATCAGGATGCCCACCGCCATCCCGGCCACCAGCGTGCCCACCGCCTTGATCAGCGCACCGCGCCGGACCTTGGCCCAGAACTCATGACGCGCCAGCGCCAGGAAGCCGATCGCTGCCAGGTGGAACACCAGGCCGACGATCTCGCCGATGTCCTCCATGACCGTCTCGTCGCCGGTCACCAGGTCGGCGACGTTCAGTGCCGCGGCACTGACCATGTAGAGCACCAGGATCCACCACGCGATGCTCTTGCGGGCGGCCAGCGCAGCGGCCAGCAACGCCAACACGAATGCCCACGCGAAGCTGGTGTCGGGAAAGTTGAAGATGTAGTCGTTGACGAACTCGCGTGGTATCCGGATGACCGCGCGGACGAATGGCGAGATGCTCGCCACCAACGACAGCGTGGCGATGACCCCGACGATCCAGCCCGCGGCGGTGGGCACCCAGGCGAAACCCGATGGCCGGCGGGGTGTCGCCGCAGGATTGGGCGAGGGCACAGCTGAGGTGGCCGTCATGGGCGCGAGAATATGCGCTAACCGGACGGGACGGGTGATTCTGGGGGCGCCGGGTGGTGTGTCGAGGCCGGGATCACCAGACCGGGCCGGTGTACTTCTCTCCTGGACCGTGTCCCGGCTCCTCGGGTGCGGCGCTGGCCTCGCGGAACGCCAGTTGCAGGCTCTTGAGGCCGTCGCGCAGGGGGCCGGCGTGCAGCCCGAGGAACTCCGCCGAGGCCGTCACCAGGCCCGCCAGTGCGGTGATCAGACGGCGGGCTTCGTCGAGGTCGCGGTGCGGGCTTTCGTCGGGGTCTTCAGACCCCAGACCCAGCTTTTCGGCGGCCGCGCTCATCAACATGACGGCCGAACGGGTGATCACCTCGACGGCCGGGATTTCCGCGAGCTCTCTCACCTGCGGGTCTTCGGCGGACTGGGTTTTCTGATCGTCGGTCATGCCTGATAGAGTGGCACGATCGACCGTCCCGGCGAACGCCAGGGACAGTAAGTGGAGTCCCGCTCCCACCGCTGACCACACCGGTCCAGCGGTCCGGTCACAGGCATCTGCGGATGTCCTGTTCTGCGTCTACGCAGACGGCGAGAGCCGTGATCGGTCGGCATCGGGCCCTGCTATATGCAGGGCCTTTCTGCTGATGGCGTGGTGTTCTTCCGCTACTGACCCGGTATTCCACACGGTCGTGGCACGAGAAGACAACGTAGGAGGCCCCATCAGCACTGAGACCCGCATCAACGAGCGTATCCGCGTACCTGAAGTCCGCCTGATCGGACCCAATGGCGAACAGGTCGGCATTGTTCGCATCGAAGATGCCCTCCGCGTCGCCGTCGACGCCGATCTCGACCTTGTCGAAGTAGCCCCGGACGCCAAGCCTCCGGTGTGCAAGATCATGGACTACGGCAAGTTCAAATATGAGACGGCCCTCAAGGAACGCGAGTCTCGCAAGAACCAGCAACAGACCGTCGTCAAGGAACAGAAGCTGCGGCCGAAGATCGACGACCACGACTACGAGACGAAGAAGGGCCACGTGGTCCGCTTCCTCGAAGCCGGGTCGAAGGTCAAGGTCACCATCATGTTCCGTGGTCGCGAGCAGTCCCGGCCCGAGTTGGGCTACCGACTGTTGCAGCGCCTGGGCGCCGACGTGGCCGACTACGGCTTCGTCGAGACCTCGGCCAAGCAGGATGGCCGCAACATGACGATGGTGCTGGCGCCGCACCGCGGTGCGAAGACTCGCGCCAAGGCGGCCCACGATGCCGATATGCCGACGCGCCGCCCAGCTGCTGAGGCGCCCCCCGCCGATACCGCAGAGCCCACGCAGAACTGATCCACCACACGAACTGAGGACACATGCCCAAGGCAAAGACCCACAGCGGCGCATCCAAGCGCTTCCGCGTCACCGGAAGCGGCAAGGTTGTCCGCCAGAAGGCCGGTAAGCGCCACCTGCTCGAGCACAAGCCGAGCAAGCAGACCCGTCGCCTCGACGGCCGCACCGTGGTGGCCGCCAACGACACCAAGCGCGTCAAGAAGCTGCTGAACGGTTAATACCGCTTCACCGACCAACTTTCACCCCGTAAGACAAGGAACACTCTCATGGCACGCGTGAAGCGCGCAGTCAACGCTCAGAAGAAGCGGCGCACAGTACTCAAGGCGTCCAAGGGCTATCGCGGACAGCGTTCGCGGCTCTACCGCAAGGCAAAGGAGCAGCAGCTCCACTCGCTCACCTACGCCTACCGCGACCGCCGTGCGCGCAAGGGTGAGTTCCGCAAGCTGTGGATCTCGCGTATCAACGCCGCGGCCCGCGCCAACGACATCACCTACAACCGCCTGATCCAGGGCCTCAAGGCCGCGGGCGTCGAGGTGGACCGCAAGAACCTGGCCGAGATCGCCGTCAGCGACGCGGCCGCGTTCACCGCTCTGGTCGAGGTCGCCAAGGCGGCCCTGCCCGAGGATGTCAACGCGCCGTCGGGCGAAGCCGCCTGAGACACCGCTGAATGAGTGGCTTCTCCACGCCGCTCACCGAGCGCGCAGACCGGGTAGCGGCAGCGATCAAGCTGCAGCGACCTGTCGAACGTCGCCGCGCCGCACGCTTTCTCGCCGAGGGACCCAACCTCGTCGAGGCGGCGTTGCGGCGCGGAGTCGTTTCCGAGGTGTTCGTCACCGAGGACGCGGCGGTTCGCTTCGCGTCTCTGCTGGGCGACGCGCCGACCCACATCGTGACCGACAAGGCCGCAAAGGCGCTGTCGGACACCGTGACCCCCGTCGGATTGGTGGCGGTCTGCCACATTCCCGAGGTGTCACTGACCGACCTGCTCGCCGGGTCTCCGCGCCTGGTGGCGGTCGCCGTGGAAACCTCGGATCCGGGTAACGCAGGCACCTTGATCCGCCTTGCCGACGCGATGGGCGCCGACGCGCTGATCCTGGCAGGCAACAGCGTCGACCCGTACAACGCGAAATGCCTACGCGCATCGGCGGGCAGCATCTTCTCGGTGCCGGTGGTGTCCGCGGACGACACACTGGCGTTGATATCGGATCTGGTCTACGCCGGCCTGGTGGTGATGGCCACGACGCTGGACGGCGAGTCCTCGCTGGCGACCCTGGACCTCGACGTGCCGACGGCGTGGCTGTTCGGCTCGGAAGCCCACGGACTGCCCGGCGAGGTGGCTGCTGCGGCCGATGTCCGGGTGCAGATCCCGATGAAGGGCGGCGCAGAGAGCCTCAATGTGGCTGCCGCCGCGGCGATCTGCCTCTATGAGAGCTCGCGGGCGCTGTCCTGACTACCTGAGTTCAGCCATGACGGACCGGGTACCGGTCGTACTGCACTGGTGTAGGTCGGACGGCCCAGATGTCTACCTGATTTCAGTCTCGATGGCGCGAGTCGCGTCAGCGCTGAGGGTTTCTACCCATTTCAGGCGAGCAGCCCCTTGGCCACATGGGTGATCTGCACCTCGTTGGACCCCGCGTAGATCATCAGCGACTTCGCATCGCGGGCCAGCTGCTCGACCCGGTACTCGGTCATGTATCCGTTGCCGCCGAACAGCTGGATGGCCTCCATGGCGACGTCGGTGGCGGCCTGCGAGCAATACCATTTGATGGCCGAGGCTTCGGCCAGCGAAATGGGGGAGCCCTTCTGGGCGGACTCGATGACCCGGAACAGCATGTTGCGCACGTTCATCCGGGCCACTTCCATGTTGGCCAGCTTGAGTTGGATCAACTGGAACTGGCCGATCTCCTTGCCCCACAGCACCCGCGTCTTCGCATAATCGATCGACAGCCGCAGACACTCCTCGATCACCCCGAGCGCCATCGCCGCCACACCGATCCGCTCGGCGGAAAAATTCGACCGCGCGCTGTCCCTGCCGTCACCGGCGGCGCTGTTCTCGGTCTCGCCGAGGAGCCGATCCTGGCCCAAGCGCACGTTGTTGAAGAACAACTCACCGGTGCGTGAGGAGTGAATGCCCATCTTCTGGAACGGTTTCGATTGCACGAAACCCTCCATGCCGCGGTCCAGTACGAAGGTGAGGACCTTACGGTCGCGCCGGTCCGTCCCGTCGCCTTCGTCGAGCTTGGCGTACACCACCACCACATCGGCGTCGGGGCCATTGGTGATGAACGTCTTCTGCCCGTTGAGGATGTAGTCCTCACCGTCGCGCACGACATAGGACTTCATGCCGCCGAAAGCGTCGGAACCCGAATCCGGCTCGGTGATCGCCCACGCGCCGATCTTCTCGTAGGTGACCAACCCGGGCAGCCAGCGTTCCTGCTGGGCCAGGGTGCCGCGACTCTGGATGGTCGGCACCGTCAGACCCAGGCTGACGCCGAGCCCGGTGACCAGGCCCATCGACACCCGGCAGAGCTCACTGATCAGCACAAAACCCATGCCTGCCTGGTCGGGTCCGCCGCCGAACATGCCGCCGGAGGATCTCGACTGGCCGCCGGAGCTGCCATCGCGGAGCCGGGAGAGCCTGCGCTCCAAGGATTCTCGTGCCATCACGTCGATACCGAAGGCGGCGAACAGCTTGCGGATGATGGGATAGGGCTCCATATCGCCGCTCTCCAGCGCGTCGATGTTGGGCCGTATCTCCTTGTCGACGAATTCGCGCACCGCATCGCGCACGGCGATGTCGACATCAGACCATTCCAGCATCGAGTCAGGCAGCCTTCCGTTTGGCGGCCGGACGCAACCCGGCCAGTGAGAATGTGGTGTGCAGTAGAGAGCCCGCACGATCGAGCAGCGACTTGTGCGGGGGCTGGTAGTGCATCGACAGACCGCGACGGTCGGACGGGGGAGCCATGAAGCCCGGCGCCTCAACCAGCGGGGCGTCGGCGGCTATGCGTCCGGCGGCCCGCCGGTAGGCCGACACCGCCCGCGGATGCAATCGGATCTCGTCGGGGACCGCCACGAACGCGAGTTCGACGGCCTTGCCGAGCAGCCGAAGGATGATCTCGTCGCCCGCGGTCCAGTGCATCCCGGCCTTCTCGCGCAGGGCAGGATCGAACACCCCGGCGGCCACCCACCGTTGGGCGCCGACGAGCGGTCGGAAGATCTGGTCCCACACCGGGGTCGGCACCAGCACGAACCAGGGTTTGGGGATCCGGATCGAGAAGATGTCGAGGGTGGCCTTGTTGATCTCCAGTTCCTCGCTGCACGTGTGGTCCCAGTACCGGCAGAACTCCTCCCAGGAGCCGGGCACGGGACGCATGCTCATGCCGTACATCCGGTACCACTGCACATGCTCGTCGAAGAGCTGGTGCTTCTCGGCCTCGGTGAGTCCTCCGCAGAAATACTCGGCCGTCTTGATGATCAGCATGAAGAATGTGGCGTGCGCCCAGTAGAAGGTCTCCGGATTCAGGGCGTGATAGCGCCGCCCCTGCCCGTCCACTCCTTTGATGTCGTGGTGAAAACTCTTGATCTGCGCGCCGGTGTCCGCCGCGCGGTCGCCGTCGTAGACGACGCCCATGATGGGGTACACGGATCGGGCGACCCGCTGCAACGGCTCACGCAGCAGGATCGAATGATCCTCCACGCCCGCGCCCAGCTCGGGGTACATGTTCTGGATCGCGCCGATCCACACGCCGAGCAGCCCGGTGCGCAGGTCGCCGAAATACCTCCAGGTCAACGAGTCGGGGCCGAGTGGTATCGGCTTGGGGACAGCGGTCCGGTCGGTGCCGGCGGATGCAGCGGTCATGGGCGTCCTCGTCGAGCCTCGAAAACCACGGGTGTCCGGCCACGATATGCCTGACAACACCCGTTGTCTATGGTGCCGCATGCGGCTGCGGGGTGTCGTTACCGGTCGGCGATACCGTTGCCACACCGCCGTGACCAGGACCTTCCCTGCCCGCGGCGCGATGTGAGCAAGGATGTGAGCAAGGTCGTCGCGCAACGTCGTTGCCGGTACCGGCGGTGCCACCTAGGGTTGCGCTGTGGCCGCCGAATCGTTCGAGGAACGATCCGCGCACGCCCCGGCGGTGCCGCCGCCGGAGACGCCGCGCCCGGCCGGTCCCTTCGGATGGCTGTCGGCCACCAACCACAACCCCGGTGTCGTGGCGATGATCAGGCGTGCGCGGCGCGCCTTACCCGGCGATCCGGAGTTCGGCGACCCGCTGTCGGCAGCCGGGGAGGGCGGCCCGCGTGCCGCAGCCCGGGCCGCGGACCGACTACTCGAGCGCGAGGCCGTCTCCCGGGAGATCAGCCTCGGCGCCCTGCAGGTCTGGCAGGCGCTCACCGAACGTGTCTCGGGCAAACCGGCCAATCGGGAGATGACGCTGGTCTTCACCGATCTGGTCGGCTTCTCGGCGTGGTCATTGCGCTCCGGCGACGACGCCACGCTGCGACTGTTGCGCCGCGTCGCACAGGTCACCGAGCCGCCGCTGTTGGCCCAGGGCGGACACATCGTCAAACGCATGGGCGACGGTGCGATGGTCGTGTTCACCGATCCCGCCACCGCCGTCCGCGCGGTACTGGCCGCGCTCGACGCGGTGCAGTCCGTCGAGGTCGATGGGTACACACCGCGCATGCGGGCCGGCATACACACCGGGCACCCACAGCGCATCGGGTCCGACTGGTTGGGTGTTGACGTGAACATCGCCGCACGGGTGATGGAGCGGGCCACCCGCGGCGGACTCGTCATCTCGCACACCACCCTTGACGCGGTCGGTGGCGCGGACGCGTTGGCCGCGTTCGGGGTCTCGGTCAAACGAGTGCGCAAGCAGTTGTTCGCCACCAAGCCCAGCGGGGTTCCCGAGGATCTGGTCATGTACTGGGTCAAACCGCTGGCCAAGCCCGCCGCCCCCGGCACCGCCGGTGACGGCCCCGAGGGTGCGTGACGTCGCTCTCAACAGGGCATCACCTATGATCGCCGGGTGACGGAGCTCTCAGAAGATGCCCTGATCAGCGCAGTTACCGCGGCCCGGCAGGCCTTCGACGCCGCCGCGGACCTGGAAGCGCTGGCCAGGGCGAAGACCGAACATCTCGGGGATCGTTCCCCGATCGCCGTGGCCCGTCAGGCGCTGGGCACCCTGCCCAAGACCGAACGCGCCGACGCGGGCAAGCGGGTCAACATCGCGCGCACCGAGGCGCAGCAGAGCTTCGACGAGCGGCTCGCCGCATTGCGTGCCGAGCGCGATGCCGCGGTGCTCGTCGCCGAACGTATCGACGTGACGTTGCCGTCGACGCGACGCCCGGTCGGGGCGCGCCACCCCATCACGCTGCTCACCGAGCGGATCGCCGACACCTTCGTGGCGATGGGCTGGGAGCTGGCCGAGGGCCCGGAGGTCGAGACCGAGCAGTTCAACTTCGACGCGCTGAACTTCCCGCCCGACCACCCGGCCCGCAGCGAGCAGGACACCTTCCAGATCGCCCCCGAGGGATCACGGCAGGTGCTGCGCACGCACACCTCACCGGTGCAGATTCGTGCGCTCCTGGAACGCGAACTGCCGGTCTACATCATCTCGCTGGGGCGGACGTTTCGCACCGACGAACTCGACGCCACCCACACCCCGGTCTTCCATCAGGTCGAGGGTCTGGCCGTCGACAAGGGCCTGACCATGGCCAACCTGCGTGGCACCCTGGACGCGCTGGCCCGCGCCGAATTCGGCCCGGCCGGCCGGACCCGGTTCCGGCCGCATTTCTTCCCGTTCACCGAGCCGTCGGCCGAGGTGGACGTGTGGTTCGAGAACAAGAAGGGCGGCCCGGGCTGGGTCGAGTGGGGTGGCTGCGGCATGGTGAACCCGAACGTGTTGCGCGCCTGCGGTATCGACCCGGCCGAATATTCCGGCTTCGCTTTCGGCATGGGATTGGAGCGAACTCTGCAGTTCCGCAACGGTATTCCGGACATGCGTGACATGGTCGAGGGTGACGTGCGCTTTTCGCTGCCGTTCGGAGTGGGTGCCTGATGCGCGTTCCCTACAGCTGGCTGCGCGATACCGTCCGGCTCGGCAACCCCGGCTGGGACGTCTCTGTCGAGGAACTCGAACAGATCCTCATCCGGATCGGCCACGAGGTGGAGGAGATCATCCCGGTCGGACCGGTCACCGGACCGCTGACCGTGGGCCGCGTCGCCGAGATCGAGGAACTCACCGAGTTCAAGAAGCCCATCCGCGCCTGCAAGGTCGATGTCGGCGAAGTGGAACATCGCGATATCGTCTGTGGTGCAAGGAATTTCGCCGTCGGTGATCTGGTGGTCGTCGCGCTGCCCGGCACGGTGCTGCCCGGCGATTTCGCGATCGCCAAGCGCAAGACCTACGGCCGCACATCCGACGGCATGATCTGTTCGGCCTCGGAGCTGAACCTCGGTGGTGACCACTCCGGGATCATGGTGCTGCCCGCAGGAACCGCCGAGCCCGGCGCGTCGGCCATCGAGGTCGTCGGTCTCGACGATGTGGTGTTCCATCTGGCGATCACCCCGGACCGGGGTTACTGCCTGTCCATGCGTGGCCTGGCTCGCGATATCGCGTGCGCCGCCGACCTGGAATTCGTCGACCCGGCCGATGTACCGCCGCTGCCCGCACAGGGCGAGGCATGGCCGCTGACCATCCAACCGGGAACCGGTGTGCAGCGCTTCGGACTGCGCCCGGTCACCGGTATCGATCCGGCGGCGGTATCACCCTGGTGGCTGCAGCGTCGGCTGCTGCTCTCCGGTATCCGGGCCATCTCACCGGCCGTGGACGTGACCAACTACGTGATGCTCGAACTCGGCCACCCGATGCACGCCCATGACCGGTCGTTGATCACCGGCGGCTTCGACGTCCGGTTCGCCGCGGCGGGGGAGCAGGTCACCACGCTCGATGATGTCACCCGCACGCTCAACGACACCGATGTACTGATCGTCGACGATGTCGCGACCGCCGCGATCGGCGGGGTGATGGGCGCGGGCACCACCGAGGTGCGGTCGTCGACCACCGATGTTCTGTTGGAGGCTGCCGTATGGGATCCGGCCGCGGTGTCGCGCACCCAGCGCCGGCTCCGTCTGGTCAGCGAGGCAGGCCGGCGCTACGAGCGCACGGTCGACCCGGCCATCTCGGTGGCCGCACTGGACCGCTGCGCCACGCTGCTCGCCGAGATCGCCGGCGGGACCGTCGATCCGACGCTGACCGACTGGCGTGGCGACCCGCCGCGTAACGACTGGTCACCGGCTCCGGTGAGGATGGCCGCCGACCTGCCCGACCGGGTCGCCGGGGTGACATATCCCGCGGGGGTGGCTGTGCGCCGGCTCACCCAGATCGGCGCGCAGGTGAGTGAGGCCGACGGCACCATCACCGCTACACCGCCGAGCTGGCGGCCCGATCTGCGCGAGCCTGCCGATCTGGTCGAGGAGGTGCTGCGCCTGGAGGGGCTGGATGTCATCCCCTCGGTGCTGCCGCTGGCCCCGCCAGGGCGGGGTCTCACCCCGGTGCAGCGCCGTCGCCGAGCCGTCGGCAAGTCGTTGGCGCTGGAGGGTTTCGTCGAGGTGCTGCCGACACCGTTCCTGCCGACGGGGGTGTTCGATGCCTGGGGCCTCGATGCCGACGATCCCCGGCGATCGGTGGTCACACTGCTCAACCCGCTGGAGGCCGACCGGCCCCAGCTGGCCAGCACGCTGCTCCCGGGTCTGCTGGAGGCGTTGACGCGCAATGTCTCCCGTGGTGCCGTGGACACCTCGTTGTTCGCGATCTCGCATGTCGCCGTGCAGACGGTCGAGACCCGTGCGGTGCAACGGATCCCCACCGACCGCAGGCCCACCGACGAGGAGATCGCCGGGCTGGACCGCTCGCTTCCCCGCCAGCCCGAGCATGTGGGCATCGTGATGGCCGGGCTGCGTGAACCGGCCGGGCCGTGGGGCCCGGGCCGCAAGGTCGAGGCCGCCGACGCCTTCGAGGCGGTACGGGCCATCGGTCGGGCGGTGGGGGTCGAGCTGACGCTGCGTTCCGACGCGCGGCTGCCCTGGCACCCGGGGCGGTGTGCGGCGGTGCTCGTCGGAGACGTGGTCGTCGGTCACGCCGGGCAGTTGCATCCGGCCGTCATCGAGCGGGTGGGATTGCCGGCGGGTACGTGCGCGGTCGAGATCGATCTCGACGGCATCCCGATCGTCGAACGGCTGCCCGCGCCCTCGGTGTCCCCGTTCCCGGCCGTCTTCCAGGACATCAGCCTCATCGTCGCCGACGAGGTGGCCGCGCAGTCGGTGATCGACGCCGTCCGCGGCGGCGCCGGTGCGCTGTTGGAGGATGTCCGGTTGTTCGACGTCTACACCGGCCCGCAGATCGGGGAGGGGCGAAAGTCGCTGACCCTGGCGCTGCGGTTCCGGGCCGCGGACCGGACGTTGACCGAGGACGAGGCCAGCGCCGCAAGGGATGCCGCGGTCGCCGCCGCGGCCGAGCGGGTCGGCGCGGTCCAGCGCGCCTGACACGCGCGGACACACGCTGTAATGAGTTTGCATTCGCCTGCATAACGATGCAAAGATCGCACTCATGACATCCGTAGCTGTCGCCGGTGCCAGCGGATACGCCGGTGGCGAGATCCTGCGTCTGCTGCTCGGCCATCCCGCCTACGCAGACGGGCGACTGACCATCGGGGCGCTCACGGCCGCGGCCAGCGCTGGCAGCACCCTGGCCGAGCATCACCCGCACCTGCTGCCGCTGGCAGACCGGGTGCTGCAGGCCACCGACGCCGCCCTGCTCGCCGAGCACGACGTGGTGTTTCTCGGCCTGCCGCACGGCCACTCGGCCGCGCTGGCCGAACAACTCGGCGACACCGTCATCATCGACTGCGGTGCCGACTTCCGGTTGACCGACGCGGCGGACTGGGAGAAGTTCTACGGCAGCGCGCACGCCGGCACCTGGCCCTACGGGCTACCCGAACTTCCCGGGGGTCGTGCGGCGCTCGCCGGGGCCACCCGCATCGCCGTACCGGGCTGCTACCCGACCTCGGCGCTGCTGGCGCTGCTGCCCGCCATCGAGGCGGGCCTCGCCGAACCCGCCGTCACCGTCGTCGCGGTCAGCGGCACCTCCGGCGCGGGCAAGGCCGCGAAGGTCGACCTGCTCGGAGCCGAGGTGATCGGATCGGCGCGGGCCTACAACATCGGCGGAAAGCACCGGCACACCCCCGAGATCGCCCAGGGCCTGCGCAAGGTCACCGACAAGCCGGTGACGGTGTCGTTCACCCCCGTACTCATCCCCACCTCGCGCGGCATCCTGGCCACCTGCACCGCACCGACCCAGGCATCCGAGTCCGAGATTCGGGCGGCATATGAGAAGGCCTATGCCGACGAACCATTCATCCATCTGCTGCCCGAGGGGCAGCTGCCCAGGACCGGATCGGTGATCGGCAGCAATGCCGCCCAGATCGCCGTCGCCGTCGACGCCGACGCGGGCACCCTCGTGGCCGTCTGCGCCATCGACAACCTCACCAAGGGCACCGGCGGTGCCGCGGTGCAGTCGATGAATCTGGCATTGGGATGGCCCGAAACCGAAGGATTGTCGACCGTGGGAGTGGCACCGTGAGCGGAGCGAACCAAGAGATTCCGGGCAAGCTTGTACGTACACAGGGCGTCACCGCCCCGGCCGGCTTCCGGGCCACCGGTATCTCCGCCGGTATCAAGGCTTCCGGAGCGCTCGATCTGGCGTTGGTGTTCAACGAGGGGCCCGATCATCACGCCGCCGGCGTGTTCACCCGTAACCAGATCAAGGCCGCACCCGTGCAGTGGTCGCAGCAGGTGCTGACGACGGGCAGGCTGCGCGCGGTCATCCTGAACTCCGGAGGTGCCAACGCCTGCACCGGTCCCGGTGGGTTCCAGGACACCCATGCCACCGCCGAGGCGGTCGCCGCGGCGCTGAGCGACTGGGGCACCGAGACCGGGGCCATCGAGGTCGCGGTGTGCTCTACCGGCCTGATCGGTGATCGGCTCCCCATGGACAAGGTGCTCGCCGGTGTCACCGAGATCGTGCACGAGATGGCCGGTGGGCTGACCGGCGGCGAAGAGGCCGCCCGGGCCATCATGACGACCGATACGGTGCCCAAACAGGTTGCGCTGCACGCGGACAACTGGACCGTCGGCGGGATGGCCAAGGGCGCGGGCATGCTCGCCCCGTCGCTGGCCACCATGCTGGTGGTGATCACCACCGATGCCGTGGCCGGTGCGGACATGCTGCGGGCCGCTCTGGACAATGCCGCGGCGCGGACCTTCGACCGCCTCGACGTCGACGGCAGCTGCTCCACCAACGACACAGTGCTCCTGCTGGCCTCCGGCGCCAGTGAGGTCACCCCGAGCCAGGACGACCTGGACGCGGCCGTCTTCGCCGTCTGCGACGACCTGTGCGCCCAGCTGCAGGCCGATGCCGAAGGTGTCACCAAACGCATCACTATCACCGTCGGCGGTGCCGCCTCCGAGGATGACGCGCTGTTGGCCGCGCGGGCCATCGCCCGCGACAGCCTGGTCAAGACCGCACTTTTCGGGTCCGACCCCAACTGGGGCCGCGTGCTGGCCGCCGTCGGTATCGCGCCGGTGACGCTCGATCCGCTCCGGATCAGCGTGTCCTTCAACGGGTCTCCGGTCTGCATCGACGGTGCCGGTGCCCCCGGCGCCCGCGAGGTCGATCTCTCCGGTGACGAGATCGAGGTACTGGTCGACCTGGCCTCCGGTGATGCCTGCGCGTCGATCCGGACCACCGACCTGTCGCACGCCTATGTCGAAGAGAACTCGGCCTACAGCTCATGAGTGACACCGGCGAAGAGCATTCGACGCGGGCGAAGGCGGCGATTCTCGCCGAGGCGTTGCCCTGGCTCAAGCAGTTGCACGGCAAGATCGTCGTGGTCAAGTACGGCGGCAACGCCATGACCGATGACGCGCTCAAGGCGGCCTTCGCCGCCGACATGGTGTTCCTGCGCAACTGCGGGATCCGGCCGGTCGTCGTGCACGGCGGCGGCCCACAGATCAGCGCGATGCTCAAGAAGCTGGGCATCGCAGGCGATTTCAAGGGCGGGTTCCGGGTCACCACACCGGAGGTGCTCGACGTCGCCAGGATGGTGCTGTTCGGTCAGGTGGGCCGCGAACTCGTCGGCCTGATCAACGCGCACGGCCCCTACGCAGTAGGTGTCACCGGCGAGGACGCTCAACTGTTCACCGCGGTCCGGCGCAGCGTGACCGTCGACGGTGTTGCCACCGATATCGGGCTGGTCGGCGACGTCGAACGCGTCAACGCCGATTCGCTGCTGGATCTCATTGCCGCAGGTCGTATTCCGGTGGTTTCCACCATCGCACCCGATATCGACGGTGTGGTGCACAACATCAACGCCGATACCGCGGCCGCGGCGTTGGCCGAGGCGCTCGGTGCCGAGAAGCTGCTGATGCTCACCGATGTCGAAGGCCTCTACACCGATTGGCCGGACCGTACCTCCTTGGTCAGCGAAATCGACAGTGCGGCGCTGACGCAGCTGCTGCCCAGGCTCGAATCGGGCATGGTGCCCAAGATCGAGGCGTGTCTGCGCGCCGTCGACGGTGGTGTGCCCAGCGCGCACGTCATCGACGGTCGCGTCGAACACTGTGTGCTCGTGGAGCTTTTCACCGACGAAGGAACCGGAACAAAGGTGGTGCCCGCATGAGCGAGCGAATCATGGATGTCGCATGCGGCACCCGAGCCTGCGAGGTGGCCGCATGACCCTCGCCAGCCGCTGGGAAGCGGTCATGATGAACAACTACGGCACCCCGCCCCTGGCGCTGGTCGCCGGCGACGGCGCCGTCGTCACCGACGAATCCGGCAAGAGTTATCTGGACCTGCTCGGCGGTATTGCGGTCAACCTGCTCGGCCACCGTCATCCGGCCGTCATCGAGGCCGTCACCGCCCAGCTCAACACGCTGGGGCACACTTCGAACCTGTACGCCACCGAGCCCGGTATCGCCCTGGCCGAGCGGCTCGTCGATCACCTCGGAGCGTCGGGGGCGAGCGAAGCGACGGCCGATGTCACAGCAAGAGCGTTCTTCTGCAACTCCGGCACCGAGGCCAATGAGGTCGCATTCAAGATCACGCGGCTCACCGGACGGACCAAAGTCGTTGCGGCAGAAGGTGGTTTCCACGGCCGCACAATGGGATCGCTGGCGCTGACCGGCCAGCCCGCCAAGCGCGCACCCTTCGAGCCGCTGCCCGGACAGGTCAGCTTCGTGCCCTACGGCGATGTCGACGCGCTGCGTGGCGCCGTCGACGACGAGACGGCCGCGGTGTTCCTGGAGCCGATCATGGGGGAGAGCGGCGTGGTCGTCCCGCCGCCCGGCTACCTGGTCGCGGCCCGGGAGATCACCGCCGCACACGGCGCCCTGCTCGTCCTCGACGAGGTGCAGACCGGCGTCGGACGGACCGGAGCCTTCTACGCCCACCAGCACGACGGCATCACCCCCGATATCGTCACCCTGGCCAAGGGGCTGGGCGGTGGGTTGCCGATCGGCGCGTGCCTGGCCATCGGCGCAACGGCAGACCTGTTGACCCCGGGTCTGCACGGCAGCACGTTCGGTGGCAACCCGGTGAGCACCGCGGCCGCGCTGGCGGTACTGCAGACGCTGGACGCCGAGGACCTGGTCAATCGGGCCGGTGCGGCGGGCAAGACGATCAGCCACGGCGTCGAGGAGATCGGCCATCCGCTGGTCGACCACGTCCGCGGCAAGGGTCTGCTCATCGGCATCGCGCTCACCCAGGACAAGGCCAAGGCCGTGGAGGCGGCCGCCCGCGAGGCCGGCTTCCTGGTCAACGCCGCCGCGGCCGACGTGATCCGACTGGCCCCGCCGCTGATCATCACCGATGCCCAGATCGACGAGTTCCTCACCGCACTGCCCGCGGTACTCGACAACGGAGCCAAGGGGTAAAGCATGACCCGCCATTTCCTGCGTGACGACGACCTGACGCCCGACGAGCAGGCCGAGGTGCTCGCCCTGGCCGCCGAACTCAAGGCGGCGCCGTTCTCGCGGCGCCCACTGGAGGGGCCGCGCGGCGTCGCCGTCATCTTCGAGAAGAACTCCACCCGCACCCGGTTCTCCTTCGAGATGGGCATCGCCCAGCTCGGCGGGCACGCCGTCGTCGTCGACGGCCGCAGCACCCAGCTCGG
This sequence comes from Arthrobacter sp. SLBN-53, assembly GCF_006715585.1. Classification (NCBI taxonomy): domain Bacteria; kingdom Bacillati; phylum Actinomycetota; class Actinomycetes; order Micrococcales; family Micrococcaceae; genus Arthrobacter; species Arthrobacter sp. SLBN-53. The sequence goes on along the minus strand of NZ_VFNN01000001.1, from coordinate 664,817 downwards.
TCGCGAGGAGACCCTGGAGGACACCGGCGCGGTGCTCTCGCGCTATGTCGACGCCATCGTGTGGCGGACCTTCGCCCAGGAACGCCTGAGCGCCATGGCCTCCGGGTCGACCGTCCCGATCGTCAACGCGCTCTCCGACGAGTTCCACCCGTGCCAGGTGCTCGCCGACCTGCAGACCCTCGCCGAGCGCAAGGGCGCGCTCGGTGGCCTGACCATGACCTATCTGGGTGACGGCGCCAACAACATGGCCCACTCGCTGATGCTGGGCGGGGTCACCGCCGGGATCGATGTCACCATCGCCGCACCGGTGGGTTTCGAACCGCATCCGCAGTTCGTCGACGCCGCCCGCCGCCGCGCCAGTGAAACGGGAGCGACGGTGTCCGTCAGCGCCGACCCGAGGGCTGCCGTCGACGGTGTGGACGTCCTGGTCACCGACACCTGGACCTCGATGGGCCAGGAGAACGACGGCCTGGACCGGGTGCGCCCGTTCCGCCCGTTCCAGGTCAACGCCGACCTGCTGAAGCTTGCCGACCCCGATGCCGTTGTCCTGCACTGCCTTCCGGCGCACCGCGGACACGAGATCACCGATGAGGTCATCGACGGCCCGCAGAGTGCGGTGTTCGACGAGGCCGAGAACCGGCTGCACGCCCAGAAGGCGCTGCTGGCCTGGCTGTTGGAGCGTTCCTGACATCATGAGCTCCCCGACCCGGGCCGGCCGCCAGGCCCGCATCGTCACGTTGCTGTCGTCGCACGCGATCAGCAGCCAGACCGAGCTGGCCGCCCTGCTCGCCGCCGAGGGTATCGATGTCACCCAGGCCACCCTGTCCCGGGACCTGGAGGAACTCGGTGCGGTGAAGCTGCGCGGGGCCGACGGCGGTGTCGGGGTGTATGTGGTGCCCGAGGACGGCAGCCCGGTGCGGGGCGTTTCAGGGGGAACCGAGCGGGTCACGAAGCTGCTCGGTGAACTGCTGGTCTCCACCGATTCCAGCGCCAACCTGGCCGTGCTGCGCACTCCGCCCGGGGCGGCGCATTACCTGGCCAGCGCCATCGACCGGGCATCGTTGCCCCAGGTTGTCGGCACGGTCGCCGGTGATGACACCATCTTCGTGATAGCCCGTGAGCCGATGACCGGCGCAGAGCTCGCGAGCATGTTCGAAAACTTGAAGTAACAGTTCACTAAAAAGGGAGATCAACCAATGTCCGAGCGCGTCATCCTGGCGTATTCCGGCGGTCTGGACACCTCGGTGGCCATCAGCTGGATCGGCAAGGAAACCGGCAAGGAGGTCGTCGCCGTCGCCATCGACCTCGGCCAAGGCGGCGAGGACATGGATGTCGTGCGTCAGCGCGCCCTGGACTGCGGCGCTGTCGAGGCCGTGGTCGTCGATGCCCGCGACGAGTTCGCCGACGAGTACTGCCTGCCGACCATCCAGTCCAACGCGCTCTACATGGACCGTTACCCGCTGGTGTCGGCCATCAGCCGGCCGCTGATCGTCAAGCATCTGGTCAAGGCCGCGCGTGAGCACGGTGGCGGCATCGTGGCACACGGCTGCACCGGCAAGGGCAACGACCAGGTCCGGTTCGAGGTCGGATTCGCTTCGCTGGCACCGGATCTGCAAGTTCTTGCCCCGGTTCGTGACTATGCCTGGACCCGCGAGAAGGCCATCGCCTTCGCCGAGGAGAACGACATCCCGATCAATGTCACCAAGCGGTCGCCGTTCTCGATCGACCAGAACGTCTGGGGTCGCGCGGTGGAGACCGGGTTCCTGGAGCATCTGTGGAACGCGCCCACCAAGGACGTCTACGACTACACCGAAGACCCCACCATCAACTGGAGCAGCCCCGACGAGGTCATCGTGGGGTTCGACAAGGGTGTGCCGGTCAGCATCGACGGTCGCCCGGTGACCGTGCTGCAGGCCATCGAGGAGCTCAACCGGCGCGCCGGCGCCCAGGGCGTCGGCCGGCTCGACGTCGTCGAGGACCGCCTGGTCGGCATCAAGAGCCGCGAGATCTACGAGGCGCCCGGCGCCATGGTGCTGATCACCGCGCACACCGAGCTGGAGCACGTCACCCTGGAGCGCGAGCTGGGCCGCTACAAGCGCGGCACCGATCAGAAGTGGGGCGAGCTGGTCTATGACGGCCTCTGGTACTCGCCGCTCAAGCGCGCGCTGGAGTCCTTCGTCGCGCACACCCAGGAGCACGTCACCGGCGAGATCCGACTGGTCCTGCACGGTGGGCACATCGCGGTCAACGGCCGTCGCAGCCCGACCTCGCTGTACGACTTCAACCTGGCCACCTACGACGAGGGTGACAGCTTCGACCAGTCCAGCGCCAAGGGCTTCGTGCACGTGCACGGGCTGAGCAGCAAGATCTCGGCCAAGCGCGACCTGGGCCTGTGACCCCACTCCTTCGCGAGCGTGCGCGTCTGCTGGCGACACGCCGCTGCCAGACCGGAGTTCACGCACGCTCGCGGAAGGAATCTGCATGAGCACCAACGAAGGATCGCTGTGGGGCGGACGGTTCGCCGACGGACCGTCCGACGCCCTGGCCGCGCTGAGCAAGTCGACCCACTTCGACTGGGCGCTGGCCCCCTATGACGTCACCGCCTCCAAGGCGCACGCGCGGGTCCTGCATCGCGCCGGCCTGCTCACCGACGAGCAGCGCGACGGCCTGTTGGCCGGTCTGGACAGCCTTGGCGCCGATGTGGCCGACGGCAGCTTCGGGCCGCTGCCGACGGACGAGGACGTCCACGGGGCGCTGGAGCGCGGTCTGATCGATCGGGTCGGACCCGAGCTCGGTGGCCGACTGCGTGCCGGCCGCTCGCGAAACGACCAGGTGGCCACCCTGTTCCGGATGTGGTTGCGCGACGCCGTCAAGGCCGTCGGCGACGGGGTGCTCGACGTGGTGGCGGCGCTGGCCACCCAGGCGGCCGCGCACCCGACGGCGATCATGCCGGGCAAGACGCATCTGCAGTCCGCGCAACCGGTATTGCTCGCCCATCACCTGCTGGCCCATGCGCACCCGCTGTTGCGCGACGCCGAACGTCTCGTCGACCTGGACAAGCGGACCGCGGTGTCGCCGTATGGTTCCGGTGCGTTGGCCGGATCCTCGCTGGGGCTCGACCCCGATGCCATCGCCGCCGAGCTGGGCTTCGACGCCACTGCCGACAACTCCATCGACGCCACGGCGGCAAGGGATTTCGCGGCCGAGGCGGCCTTTGTGTTCGCGATGATCGCGGTGGATCTCTCACGGTTGGCCGAGGACATCATCCTGTGGAGCACCACCGAGTTCGGTTATGTGAAGCTGCACGACGCCTGGTCGACGGGCTCCTCGATCATGCCGCAGAAGAAGAACCCGGATATCGCCGAGCTGGCCCGCGGGAAGTCCGGGCGGCTGATCGGCAATCTGACCGGCCTGCTGGCGACGCTCAAGGCGCAGCCGTTGGCCTACAACCGGGATCTGCAGGAGGACAAGGAACCCGTCTTCGATTCGGTGGGGCAGCTGCAGCTGCTGCTGCCGGCGATGGCCGGATTGGTCGCCACCCTCACCTTCGACACCGACCGGATGGCCGAGTTGGCGCCGCTGGGCTTCACGCTTGCGACCGATATCGCCGAATGGATGGTGCGCCAAGGTATTCCGTTCCGCGTTGCGCACGAGGCGGCCGGCGCGGCGGTCAAGGCGGCCGAGGCCCGCAACGTCGGGCTGGAGGAACTCGCCGACGATGAGCTGGCGGGTATCCACCCAGGGCTGACGGCCGAGGTGCGCGCGGTGTTGACCATCGCGGGGTCGGTCGACTCGCGGGATGCGCGTGGCGGCACGGCGCCGGTCCAGGTGGCCCGTCAGCTTGTCGTGGTGCGCGACACCGCCGACCGGCTACGGATCAGGTTGCGCTAGGTAGTATCTGCAGCCATGGAACCGGCTCGGGGGAGCGCCGCGCCCGGGCGTGTCCGGCAGTGGCTGGCAGGGTGGGGATTCAAGGAGTGGCGACGCGCGGGGCTGGTGACCGTCCTGGTGGCCACCGCCGCGTTCGGTGGGTTGGACACCGTCAACAAGAAAGTCACCGACATCAAGGTCGGCGAACAGTTCGACACCGGACGGTTCGAGATGACGGTGCTGCGCGCCACCCTGGTCGACGAGGTCCGTGCCGGCGAGCGCCGAGTTTTCGGGGCGAAGCCGGGCCGCCGCTATCTCGGCGTGGTGATGAAGGTGCACAACACCAGCACCCTGCCCGGCCCGGTGGCGCAGCCGGTGGAATTGGTCGGGCTGACCGGTGTCGTCAACCTGGCGGCCATCCGGCTGGCCGACGGCACCCTCTCGATAAGCCTGGGGCCGGGCCTCACCGACGACGTGGTGCTGATGTGGGATGTTCCGGCCGATGCGCTGGCGGTCGGCGGGCAGTTGCCGTTGCGGATCAGCAAGGAGGTCCGCAAGATCAACGCGACCGTCGGTCAGGGCTGGGTGTCCAGCCTGACCGACTACGCACAGCTCACCGTCCCGGTCGGCGGCAATCGATGAGGCGCTCGCTGGCCGCGTTGTCGACCGCCGCGGTCATCGCTGCCGCGGCCTGGACGTGGCACGGCCTGCCGATCCCCGATGAAGTGTTCGCCCCCTTCGATGTCGAGGTTGCGATGGGACAGCAGGCCACCGGCGCGGCGGTCACCGCGCAGGTCGACGGTGTCCGGATCGGACCACGGGTTGACAAGACGGTTTATCCGCCGGGCACCGTCGATGCGGTCGGTGTATGGGTCGCCGTCGATGGCACGGCGATGACGACCCGCAGAGATCAGGTGCCCTCGGTCGAACTGATCGTCGGGCCCAACACCTATGCGCCCACCAGTCGACTCGGGGTCGTCGCGGTCAGCGGGTCGTTGGCCCCCGGGATCCGGGCGAGCGGTTCGTGGGTGTTCGACGTCCCGCCAGATCTCGTGGCGCCGGGCAGGGACCGGGTCACGCTGCGCATGTGGGTCGGAGACTGGCGGCTGAACTCCCGGCTGGTCATCGATATCGATCTGGCCGATCCGCGGGTGCAACGCACCGACCGGATCGATATCGGCCCGGGAAAGCAGGTCGGGACATGAAACTCTGGCAACGCAATCTGATCGGCACCGCCGTCGCCGTGGCGGCGGCGATCACCACCACCGTGTTCATCCTGGAACCGGAATGGACCGACTACCGGCGCACCGTCGTGCCCGAGCACATTGCCGCACCGCGGCAGTCCATCGAGGTGGACGGGCAGAAGTGGTCGGTGCGCAATGTCAGCCGGACGACGACCAAGTATGGGTCCGCCCTACCCGAGGGCACCGTCCAACTGAACGTGCTGATCGAGCGATCCGGCACGGCCACAGGGGAGTTGGGCTGCACCGGTTACCTGATCGAGGGGCAGCGTTCGTGGCGGGGCAGCGGCCCGCCCTGTGGTGCGGCGATGTCGCTGCCGTGGACGTTCCTGGTGCCGTCGAGCGTGGAGCCGACGGCGGTGGACGTCATGAGACCGGACGGCTCGATTCTGCTCCGGCTGGAGCTGTAGCCGCGGCGGAGCGCTGCACACACCAGGCCAGCGTGGTGGCCACCAGACAGATCCGCAGCGGCTCGATGATCGAATGGGAGATCAAGGCCATCACGTCCCAGGTGGCGAACCAGAACCCGATGTCGTGGGGTCCCATCAACCATGCCATGCCCCGGAACAGGTAACCCGGCCCCAACTGTGCCCGGTAGAAGCTGCCTGCCATGTCCAGCCAGGCCAGGCCGAGATAACCGAGCACATACATCGACAACGCGAGCAGGCCGCCTGCGGTGATGACATGGGCGGAATCGGTGATCGGTTTGAACTTGCCGATCTGACCGGTCAGCTGATTGCGCACCTCGGTGCGTACCTTGCCGGGCACGCGTTTCCATCCTGAGCTCAGCTGGGTGCGTCGCGTCTGAGCCCGCTGCATCCACCGGTCGACACGGGCACCACCGATTCGCTGTGCCTCGACACGCCAGTCGGCCTTTGTGGTGGCGCCGTAGACGATGCACGCCACGGCCAGCCAGATCAGTGGTACCGCCGCGCCACCGAAGACGGTGCTGACGGCCCACGTCACGGCATCCCAGAACTTCTGCAGGAACTGCACGTGGGAGAACAGACTCTCGCGGGTGTCGTTGAACCACACGATGATCCGTCGCTCGGCAATCCAGGCCGACGGGTTGATCAGGATGGTGAGACCTTGGCTGGCCGAGTATGTCAGCACCAGAAAGACCCACAGCGTGTCCAGGTAGACCTGAACCGGCAACAGCCAGGCCGGTGTGCGGTCCTTCAGTCGGCCGAGGGCGAACCGGGCCACCAGCGCCAAGCCGATGATGACGAGGGTGACGCTGCCGACCGGCAGCATGCTGGGATGCAGGGTGGGCGACGAATCCGGTGACATCATCGCCGCACCTGCGCGGTACTCCATGGCGCGGTACTCGAAGGACAGCCAGTCTTCCCGAAACATCTGCCAGGCCAGATAGATTGCGAAGAACGGCACGATGATGGTCGCGAAGATGTCGATCTGACGGGCAGGTCGCCGCGCCAACGCGGCCAGCGCGGGGATGCCCGGCCGGATCACCAGGAACATCGCCACATAGGACCCGAGCCGGGCCATACCGGCCAGCGGCATGATCAGCGAGGCCCACACGTAGTTGTCGTAACCGGCCCACGCGGCCCACTCGATGGCGCCCATACGGCCGAGATACCCGACCAGGTAACACGCCACCAACTGCGGGAAATAGCGCACGCACAACGTCAGCGGTGCCAGCACGTATCGCACGGCATTCATCGTAGGAGGCCCCCCGACCGAAATCTCGGGTCAGCCTACGCTGTCGGACAACTCGAGCCAGCGCTCCTCCAGAGCTGCGACCTCGGATTCCAGCTCCCGCAGCCCACCGCTGAGCCGTTGCAGCCCTTCGTAGTCATCCTGATCGTGCTCGGCGAGCCGGACATGGGCGGCTTCGATCTGGCTGGCGAGCTTCTCCAGTTTGCGTTCGATCGCCGAGATCTCCTTCTGCGCGGTGCGCAGGTCGGCGCCCGACAACCCTTCCTGGACCGTCGGTTTCGCGGCCGCCGGACCGGTCTGCGACGCATGCGCGGCCCGCAGCCGTAGATACTCGTCGACCCCGCCGGGCAGATGCCGCAGATGCCCACCGAGGATGCCGTATTGCTGGTCGGTGACGCGCTCCAGGAAGTACCGGTCGTGGCTGACCACGATCAGCGTGCCCGGCCACGAGTCGAGGAGATCTTCCATGGCCGCCAACATGTCGGTGTCCAGGTCGTTGGTCGGCTCGTCGAGGATCAGCACATTGGGCTGCTCCAACAGGATCAGCAGCAGCTGCAGACGCCGCTGCTGGCCACCGGACAGATCCTTCACCGGAGTCGACAGCTGCGCGCTGCCGAACCCGAGCCGTTCGAGGAGTTGGCTCGGGGTGAGCTCCTGGGCCTTGGAACCGGCTCCGAACGTGTAGGTGGTGGCCAGCCGGCTCAGCACCACCCGGACCGGCTCGTCGAGATGGTCGGCCAACCGGTCCGAACCCTGGGTCAGGGTGGCGATATGGACCGTCTTGCCGGTTTTGACGCGACCCTCGGTGGGGTGCACGGAGCCGTCGACGAGACCGAGCAGGGTTGATTTGCCCGCGCCGTTCACCCCGAGAATGCCGGTCCGCTCACCCGGTGCGATCCGCCATTCGACATCGCGCAGCACGGCCTTCTCGCCATAGCTGACCGAGACGTCCAACAGGTCGACCACCTGCTTGCCCAACCGGGTGACCGCCAGCGATTGCAGGGCGACCTTGTCCCGGATCTCGGGTACGTCGGCGATCAACGCGTTGGCGGCGTCGATACGGAACTTGGGCTTGGAGGTCCGTGCCGGTGCGCCGCGCCGCAACCAGGCGAGTTCCTTGCGGGCCAGGTTCTGCCGGCGCGCCTCGATGGTGGCGGCCTGCCGGTCGCGTTCCACGCGCTGCAGGATGTAAGCCGCGTAGCCCCCGTCGAACGGCTCGACTATCCGGTCGTGCACCTCCCAGGTGGTGTTGCACACCTCGTCGAGGAACCAACGGTCGTGCGTGACGACCAGCAGCCCACCGGCCGAAGCCGACCAGCGTCGTTTGAGATGTTCGGCCAGCCAGGTGATGGCCTCCACATCGAGGTGGTTGGTCGGCTCGTCGAGTGCGAGCACGTCGTGGTCACCGGCCAGCAGGCGGGCCAGCGCAACCCGTCGCCGCTGACCGCCGGAGAGCGTCCCGAGCACCGCATCCCAGCTCAGGTCGCCGAGCAACCCGGCGATGACATCGCGTCCGCGCGGATCACCTGCCCACACGTGTTCGGCGACGTCGCCGACGACGGCATGCCCGACGGTGTCGTCGGAATCGAGCGTGTCGGCCTGATCGAGCACCCCGACGCGCACTCCGCCGCGGACCGTCACCCGGCCCGAATCGGGTCGCACCCGGCCGGCCAGCATGGCCAGCAAGCTGGACTTTCCGTCGCCGTTGCGTCCGACGATGCCGATCCGGTCGCCCTCGTTGACCCCGAGGGAGACCGAGTCGAAGACCACCTTGGTGGGATATTCCAGATGTAGGGCCTCGGCCCCGAGAAGATGCGCCATGTCGGAGTCCAGGTTAGGCGGGGGCGCGCTGGACATTCGCGGCGGCCGACCAGTGGCGCTGTGCCATGATGTCGGGGCAATCGGGGGATTGGCGCTGGTGTCTGGACTCATACGGTAGGGGAGCACTGTGGTGGATTTCTCACTGGTCACCGGTCCGGTGAGCCGCTTGCTGGCCACCGCGCAGAACGGCATCGAGGTGCTGCGCTATGGGGGCCTGGAGACCGGAGCGGTGCCCTCGCCGTACCAGATCGTCGAGAGCGTGCCGATGTACCGGTTGCGGCGCTACTTCCCGCCGGACTCCCGGCCGGGCACCGCCCCCGCGGGCCCGCCGGTGCTGATGGTGCATCCGATGATGATGTCGGCCGATATGTGGGATGTGACGCGCGAGGACGGTGCCGTCGGCATCCTGCGCGCCGCGGGCATCGACCCGTGGGTGATCGATTTCGGTTCACCCGATCAGGTCGAGGGCGGCATGCGACGCAACCTGGCCGACCACGTGGTGGCTCTCAGTGAGGCCATCGACACGGTGAAGCGCGTTACCGGCAGTGACGTTCACCTTGCGGGGTACTCGCAGGGCGGCATGTTCTGCTATCAGACCGCGGCGTATCGCAGGTCCAAGGATCTGGCGAGCATCATCGGATTCGGGTCCCCGGTCGACACCCTGGCCGCCTTGCCGATGGGTATACCGCCCAATGTCGGTGCGGTCGCCGCCAACTTCATGGCCGACCACGTGTTCTCCCGGATCGATATCCCGGGGTGGTTGGCCCGCACCGGGTTCCAGATGCTCGACCCGATCAAGACGACCCAGGCCCGGCTGGATTTCCTGCGCCAACTCCATGACCGCGAGGCGCTCCTCCCGCGCGAGCAGCAGCGCCGGTTCCTGGACTCGGAGGGTTGGATCGCCTGGTCGGGACCGGCCATCTCGGAGCTGCTCAAGCAGTTCATCGCGCACAACCGGATGATGTCCGGCGGGTTCAACATCCGTGGCGAGCTGGTGACGCTCGCCGATATCAAATGCCCGGTGCTGGCCGTCGTCGGCGAGGTCGACGATATCGGCCAGCCCGCGGCGGTACGCGGGATCAAAACCGCGGCGCCACAGGCCGACACCTACGAATACCTGATCCGCGCAGGGCATTTCGGATTGGTCGTCGGGTCCAAGGCGGCCACGCAGACCTGGCCGACGGTGGCGTCCTGGGTCAAGTGGCGTAGCGGTGACGGCGAGCTGCCCGAGGCCGTCGTGCCGATGGGTGAGCAGCCTGCCGAGTCCTCCGACAGCGGTGTGGCCCTGGCCTCACGCGTCGCGCACGGCGCGGCGGCCGCTTCCGAGCTGGCCTTCGAGCTGGCCCGCTCGGCCGCCGATGCGGTTGTCGCGACCAACAAGTCGGCGCGCACGCTGCTCGTGGAGACCGCGCGCACCCTGCCAAGGCTCGCTCGGCTCGGCCAGATCAACGACCACACCCGGATCTCGCTGGGCCGGATCATGACCGAACAGGCGCTCGGTCATCCCGACGGCGAGTTCCTGCTGTTCGACGGTCGTGTGCACACCTATGAGGCGGTCGACCGGCGCGTCAACAACGTCGTGCGCGGTCTGATCGACGTCGGTGTGCGCCAGGGCGTGCGGGTCGGGGTGCTGATGCAGACCCGGCCCAGCGCCCTGGTCGCGATCGCCGCGCTGTCCCGCCTGGGCGCGGTCGCGGTGCTGATGCCCCCGGACGCCGATCTGGCGCTGGCGGCCCGGCTCGGCGGAGTGGTCGAGATCCTGACCGATCCGGCGAACCTGGAGGCGGCCCGGACACTGGACCGTCGGGTGTTGGTGCTGGGTGGTGGCGAGACCCGTGAGCTGCAGTTGCCCGAACCGGGCAGTGGTTCCGCCGAGGTGATCGACATGGAGCGCATCGACCCGGATCGTGTCGAGCTGCCCGGTTGGTACCGTCCCAACCCCGGTTTCGCCCGCGATGTCGCCTATATCGCCTTCGCCACCGTCAACGGTGAGCTGGTGGCCCGCCAGATCACGAACTATCGCTGGGCGCTGTCGGCGTTCGGCACCGCGTCGGCGGCCAACCTCGGCAACCGCGACACCCTGTACTGCCTCACCCCGCTGCATCACCCATCCGGATTGTTGGTCAGCCTCGGTGGCGCGGTGGTCGGCGGCGCACGGATCGCCCTGTCGCGCGGGCTGGCTCCCGACCGCTTCCTGCACGAGATCCGCCAGTACGGCGTCACCGTGGTGTCCTACACCTGGGCGATGCTGCGCGAGGTCATCGACGACCCCTCGTTCGTCGTCAACGGCACGCTGTCGGTACGCCTGTTCATCGGTGCCGGCATGCCGACAGGGCTGTGGCGGCGGGTCAGCGAGGTGTTCGCCCCGGCCCACGTCGTCGAGTTCTTCGCGACCACCGATGGGCAGGCCGTGCTGGCCAACGTGGCCGATGTGAAGCCCGGCTGCAAGGGCCGCCCGTTGCCGGGCGGGCCGTTCATCGAGCTGGCGGCCTATGACGTCGACGAGGATCTGATCCTGGAGGACGAGCGCGGTTTCGTGCTGCGGGCCCAGCCCGGCGAGGTCGGTCTGTTGCTCGCGCGCCCGCGGGGTCCCATCGATCCGACCGCCTCGGTCAAGCGGGGCGTCTTCGCGCCCGCCGACACCTGGGTGTCCACCGAGCAGCTCTTCCGGCGTGATGATGACGGTGACTACTGGCTGGTCGACAGCCGCAGCGCGGTGATCCGCACCCCGCGCGGTGTGGTGTTCACCGCCGCGGTCAACGATGCCGTCGGCCGGATCGGCGCAGTCGATCTCGCGGTCACCTATTGCGTGGACGGTCCGGACGGGCCGCTGGTGCTGACGGCGGTGGCGTTACGTCCCGGCGGCAGCGTTCCCAGCGCGGAGGTCACCGAGGCACTTGCCGCCATGCCGGTCGGCCGCGGCCCTGATGTGGTGTATGCGGCACCGGAGATGACCCTCGGTGCGTCGTACCGGCCCGAGGTGGGTCCGCTGCGTGCGGCGGGCATCCCGAAGTCCACGCGTAACGCCTGGTACTTCGACGGCGATACGTTGCAGTACAAGCGCATGACCGCTGCGGTGCGCGCCGAGCTGGATCTGTGAGACCGAGCCCGACGTGCGGTGCGCTGTTAGGCTCCCGGCTAGGAGGATCGTGATGACATCATTCACTCGGCGTTCGCTGGCGGCAGCCATGATCGCCGCCGGGTTGTTGACCGGCGGCACCACCGCGACCGCACATGCCGACATCTTGGACAGCCTCGCCGATATCTACGCCTCGGGCTCCTCCGGCGGTCAGGTGTCCAAGCTGCTGGACTCCGCGATCACGCTCCGCAATCGTGGCATCCCGCCGTCGCCGGGAAATCAGGCGGCGTTGCGGGCGGCGATGGATCAGCGTCCCAATCTGGTGCCGTTGACCGAGGCGCTGCAGGCCACCGTCGCGCAGCAACGGCAGGCCTTGCAGCGTGCTGCGGCAGGCAAGGCGAGCCCGGCGCCGGTCGGTCCGGCCGCGCCGTGGGTGCCGCCGGACCCCAACAATGATCAGCCGCTGGCGCCTCCCGGGTGGGGCAGCAGCATCGCACCGTTCGGCTGATCGTGACTCTTGACGCCAAGCTTCTGGAGATCCTGGTCTGCCCCGAGGATCGCGGCCCGCTTCATCATGTCGCCGGCGAGTGTCTGTACAACCCTCGGCTGCGCCGTGCGTACCGCATCGACGACGGTATTCCGGTGCTGCTGATCGACGAGGCGGTCACCATCACCGATGACGCCGAGCACGCGCGCCTGATCGGCTCGGCGCAGACGGACCCGCGCTGACGCAGCGCGGTTGGTGACGACGGATCCGGCTGCGGGCACAATCGGTGCGTGAGCGCAGCCGAGTTGTCCGGAGACCCGGTGCGCTCGGCACGTCGCCTGGTCGGTGCGCGACTGTTCGGACGCGGGGTCAGCGCCACGATCGTCGAGGTCGAGGCCTACGGAGGACCGCCCGACGGACCGTGGCCGGACCCCTCCGCGCATTCGTTCCGTGGGATTCGGCCGCGTAACGCGGTGATGTTCGGTCCCGCCGGTCGGCTCTACACCTATCGCAGCCACGGGATCCATGTGTGCGCCAATGTGTCCTGCGGACCCGATGGGGTTGCCGCCGCAGTGCTGCTGCGTGCAGCGGTGATCGACGACGGTGAGCCGGTGGCGCGATCGCGGCGCGGTGTCGTCGCACCCGATCACGGTCTGGCCAGAGGCCCGGGAAACCTGTGCTCGGCACTGGGAATCACCATGGACGACAACGGGATTGACCTTTTCGAGCACACCGCGGCGGTGCGTCTTGAGTTGGCCGACCCGGCAGTCGCGGTCGACGGACCGCGGGTCGGGGTCAGCACGGCCGCCGACCGCCCCTGGCGGTTCTGGTTACCCGAACGGCGGGAGGTGTCGGCATATCGGCGCAGCCCGCGGGCACCCGCGCCGGGTGACAGCGACTGATGGGCGAAGATGGCAGCGTGAGTACGGGCATCCTGGATGAGCTGCAATGGCGCGGACTGATCGCGCAATCGACCGACCTGGAGGCGCTGGCCGGCGCGCTGGCCGACGGCCCGTTGACGCTGTATTCGGGTTTCGATCCGACCGCGCCGAGCCTGCATGCCGGTCATCTGGTGCCGCTGCTGACGTTGCGCCGGTTCCAACAGGCGGGGCACCGACCCATCGTCCTGGCCGGCGGAGCCACCGGAATGATCGGTGACCCGCGCGACAGTGGCGAGCGCACCATGCAGACCGTCGACACCGTCGCCGACTGGGCCGATCGCATCCGCGGTCAGCTGGAACGGTTCGTGGAGTTCGACGAGTCCGCGACCGGCGCCGTGGTCGAGAACAACCTGTCCTGGACAGGGCCGATGTCGGCCATCGAGTTCCTGCGTGACGTGGGCAAGTACTTCTCGGTCAACGTCATGCTCGACCGTGACACGGTCCGCCGCCGCTTGGAGGGCGACGGCATGTCCTATACCGAGTTCAGCTACATGCTGCTGCAGGCCAACGACTTCGTGCAGCTGTACGACCGGCACGGATGCGCACTACAGATCGGCGGATCCGATCAGTGGGGCAATATCGTCGCCGGCGTGCGCCTGGTGCGCCAGCAGCGCGGGGCCACCGCCCACGCACTGACCACGCCGCTGGTCACCGACTCGACGGGTAAGAAGTTCGGCAAGTCGACCGGCGGCGGGAATCTCTGGCTGGATCCGGAGCTGACCAGCCCATATGCCTGGTATCAGTACTTCGTCAACACCGCCGACGCCGATGTCGTGCCGTATCTGCGCTGGTTCACCTTCCTGAGCCGGCAGGAGATAGACGAGTTGGCCGAGGCCACCGAATCACGTCCGCACGAACGAGCCGCCCAACGCCGGTTGGCGCGCGAGCTCACCACCCTGGTGCACGGTCAGGCCGCCACCGACTCCGTCGAGCTGGCAAGTCAGGCGCTGTTCGGTCGCGCGGAGTTGGCCGATCTCGATGAGTCGACCTTGGGTGCGGCGTTGAAGGAGGCCGGTGACGGCGCGGTGGCCGAACTGCCGGCCGGCGGGGCCGACGGCATTCTCGACCTCTTGGTGGCCAGCGGATTGGTGGCCAGCCGCGGTGCTGCGAAACGCACGCTCGCCGAGGGCGGTGTGTACGTGAACAACGTGCGAATCGAAAGTGACGAGTGGATACCACAACCATCGGACTTTTTGCATGATCGTTGGCTGGTGTTGCGACGTGGCAAGCGCAACATTGCCGGAGTGGTGCGGGTGGCCGCCGGTTCGTGACGGGGCCGACGCGCTGACCAGCGAAGATGCCGAGCTGACCAGGCGATTTGACTCGCTGTTAGCCCTGCCGTAACTTATTCCAAGTCAGAGCGACACGGCCGCAAGCCGGAGAGCGAAGACCAAATCCGAGAGAGAAACCCTTAACCGGGGAGTACCTCACTGCCCGCACTACGGACCGCGGCTTTTAGCCGCGGACTTGTTGCGCGGTCGGAATCGGGCGTGTTGTTTGAGAACTCAATAGTGTGTTTGGTGGTTTTTGTTTGTTGTTTTTTGCCATCTTGGTGGGGGACTCCCCGTCTTCCTGCCACGTGGGATGGTTTGTTTTTTTGATGCCAGTTTTTGGTGTCTTTTGTTTGTGATCGGATTTTTCTGATTCGAATTCTGCCTCGATTTGTTCGAGGGGTTTTTGTTTGGAGAGTTTGATCCTGGCTCAGGACGAACGCTGGCGGCGTGCTTAACACATGCAAGTCGAACGGAAAGGCCCTTCGGGGTACTCGAGTGGCGAACGGGTGAGTAACACGTGGGTGATCTGCCCTGCACTTTGGGATAAGCCTGGGAAACTGGGTCTAATACCGAATATGATCATCGGCTTCATGGTCGGTGGTGGAAAGCTTTTGCGGTGTGGGATGGGCCCGCGGCCTATCAGCTTGTTGGTGGGGTAATGGCCTACCAAGGCGACGACGGGTAGCCGGCCTGAGAGGGTGACCGGCCACACTGGGACTGAGATACGGCCCAGACTCCTACGGGAGGCAGCAGTGGGGAATATTGCACAATGGGCGCAAGCCTGATGCAGCGACGCCGCGTGAGGGATGACGGCCTTCGGGTTGTAAACCTCTTTCAGCACAGACGAAGCGCAAGTGACGGTATGTGCAGAAGAAGGACCGGCCAACTACGTGCCAGCAGCCGCGGTAATACGTAGGGTCCGAGCGTTGTCCGGAATTACTGGGCGTAAAGAGCTCGTAGGTGGTTTGTCGCGTTGTTCGTGAAAACTCACAGCTTAACTGTGGGCGTGCGGGCGATACGGGCAGACTAGAGTACTGCAGGGGAGACTGGAATTCCTGGTGTAGCGGTGGAATGCGCAGATATCAGGAGGAACACCGGTGGCGAAGGCGGGTCTCTGGGCAGTAACTGACGCTGAGGAGCGAAAGCGTGGGGAGCGAACAGGATTAGATACCCTGGTAGTCCACGCCGTAAACGGTGGGTACTAGGTGTGGGTTTCCTTCCTTGGGATCCGTGCCGTAGCTAACGCATTAAGTACCCCGCCTGGGGAGTACGGCCGCAAGGCTAAAACTCAAAGGAATTGACGGGGGCCCGCACAAGCGGCGGAGCATGTGGATTAATTCGATGCAACGCGAAGAACCTTACCTGGGTTTGACATGCACAGGACGACTGCAGAGATGTGGTTTCCCTTGTGGCCTGTGTGCAGGTGGTGCATGGCTGTCGTCAGCTCGTGTCGTGAGATGTTGGGTTAAGTCCCGCAACGAGCGCAACCCTTGTCCTATGTTGCCAGCGGGTTATGCCGGGGACTCGTAGGAGACTGCCGGGGTCAACTCGGAGGAAGGTGGGGATGACGTCAAGTCATCATGCCCCTTATGTCCAGGGCTTCACACATGCTACAATGGCCGGTACAAAGGGCTGCGATGCCGTGAGGTGGAGCGAATCCTTTCAAAGCCGGTCTCAGTTCGGATCGGGGTCTGCAACTCGACCCCGTGAAGTCGGAGTCGCTAGTAATCGCAGATCAGCAACGCTGCGGTGAATACGTTCCCGGGCCTTGTACACACCGCCCGTCACGTCATGAAAGTCGGTAACACCCGAAGCCGGTGGCCTAACCCCTTGTGGGAGGGAGCCGTCGAAGGTGGGATCGGCGATTGGGACGAAGTCGTAACAAGGTAGCCGTACCGGAAGGTGCGGCTGGATCACCTCCTTTCTAAGGAGCACCACGAGAACCAGGCCCGCCCACATCGTGTGGGAGTTCGGTGACCTTTGGTCGATTCGTTGGATGGCCTTCGCCTGTAGTGGGTGGGGGTCTGGTGCGACAACAAACTTTTATGAAACTGCCGGACACACTATTGGGCTTTGAGACAACAGGCCCTGCGATCGCATGCTCGTTGGAGTGTGTGGGTCGGCCGCGAGGGACCAGGCGTTGTTCTGGTGTTCGGACGGTGTTTGTTGTTGCCCTGCTTTGGTGGTGGGGTGTGGTGTTTGATTTGTGGATAGTGGTTGCGAGCATCTAGCACGCAAGGAGACCCTGACTGGGGCGCTGGCTTTTGGCTGGTGTTGTTGGTTGGGGTGTTGTTGTGTGTGTTTGATGTGCAATTTCTTTTTTTTGATCTGGTTTTTTGTGTTGTAAGTGTTTAAGGGCGCATGGTGGATGCCTTGGCATTAGGAGCCGATGAAGGACGTGGGAGGCTGCGATATGCCTCGGGGAGCTGCCAACCGAGCGTGGATCCGAGGATGTCCGAATGGGGAAACCCAGCACGAGTGATGTCGTGTTACCCAACGCTGAATATATAGGCGTTGGGGGGGAACGCGGGGAAGTGAAACATCTCAGTACCCGTAGGAAGAGAAAACAACAGTGATTCCGTGAGTAGTGGCGAGCGAAAGCGGAGGATGGCTAAACCGTATGCATGTGATACCCGGCGGGGGTTGTGTGTGCGGGGTTGTGGGGCGTTTCTTCTCAGCACCGCCGTGCTGGGCGACAGTGAGAAAAGTGTGTGTTAGTCGAAGGGCCTGGGATGGTCTGTCGTAGAGGGTGAGAGTCCCGTAGGCGAAAACATGCACTCTGTTGTGAGACTGTTCCCCGAGTAGCAGCGGGCCCGTGAAATCTGCTGTGAATCTGCCGGGACCACCCGGTAAGCCTGAATACTTCCTAATGACCGATAGCGGATTAGTACCGTGAGGGAATGGTGAAAAGTACCCCGGGAGGGGAGTGAAATAGTACCTGAAACCGTGTGCCTACAATCCGTCAGAGCCCTCCTTCGTGGTGGGGTGATGGCGTGCCTTTTGAAGAATGAGCCTGCGAGTCAGGGACATGTCGCGAGGTTAACCCGTGTGGGGTAGCCGCAGCGAAAGCGAGTCTGAATAGGGCGTATCCAATCCAGAGGGGTTGGTGTAGTGGTGTGTTCTGGACCCGAAGCGGAGTGATCTACCCATGGCCAGGTTGAAGCAGCAGTAAGATGTTGTGGAGGACCGAACCCACTTAGGTTGAAGACTGAGGGGATGAGTTGTGGGTAGGGGTGAAAGGCCAATCAAACTCCGTGATAGCTGGTTCTCCCCGAAATGCATTTAGGTGCAGCGTTGCGTGTTTCTTACCGGAGGTAGAGCTACTGGATGGCCGATGGGCCTCACAAGGTTACTGACGTCAGCCAAACTCCGAATGCCGGTAAGTGAAAGCGTGGCAGTGAGACGGCGGGGGATAAGCTCCGTGCGTCGAGAGGGAAACAGCCCAGATCGCCGGCTAAGGCCCCTAAGCGTGTGCTAAGTGGAAAAGGATGTGCAGTCGCGAAGACAACCAGGAGGTTGGCTTAGAAGCAGCCACCCTTGAAAGAGTGCGTAATAGCTCACTGGTCAAGTGATTGTGCGCCGATAATGTAGCGGGGCTCAAGCACACCGCCGAAGCCGCGGCATCAAAACTTGTTTTTGATGGGTAGGGGAGCGTCCTGCACCCAGTGAAGCAGCCTGGTAATGGAGCTGTGGAGGGTGTGGGAGTGAGAATGCAGGCATGAGTAGCGATAAGGCAAGTGAGAACCTTGCCCGCCGAAAGACCAAGGGTTCCTGGGGCAGGCCAGTCCGCCCAGGGTGAGTCGGGACCTAAGGCGAGGCCGACAGGCGTAGTCGATGGACAACGGGTTGATATTCCCGTACCCGTGTGTGCGCGCCCATGATGAATCAGAGGTACTAACCGCCCAAATGGTGGCCTATCCAATCCTTCGGGAGCGGAAAGTCGCCGGCTGCGTGGGACCTTCTCTGGTAGTAGTCAAGCGATGGGGTGACGCAGGAAGGTAGCCGTACCAGTCAGTGGTAATACTGGGGCAAACCTGTAGGACGAGTGATAGGCAAATCCGTCGCTCATATGTCTGAGAGGTGATGCATAGCCGAGTGAGGCGAATTCGGTGATCCTATGCTGCCGAGAAAAGCCTCTAGCGAGCTCACACACGGCCCGTACCCCAAACCAACACAGGTGGTCAGGTAGAGAATACTAAGGCGTACGAGTTAACTATGGTTAAGGAACTCGGCAAAATGCCCCCGTAACTTCGGGAGAAGGGGGACCTCCATACCGTCAACACCTTTGCGGTGGGTAGCGGGAGGGGGTGGCACAAACCAGTGAGAAGCGACTGTTTACTAAAAACACAGGTCCGTGCGAAGTCGCAAGACGATGTATACGGACTGACGCCTGCCCGGTGCTGGAAGGTTAAGAGGACCCGTTAATCCTTCGGGGTGAAGCGGAGAATTTAAGCCCCAGTAAACGGCGGTGGTAACTATAACCATCCTAAGGTAGCGAAATTCCTTGTCGGGTAAGTTCCGACCTGCACGAATGGCGTAACGACTTCTCAACTGTCTCAACCATAGACTCGGCGAAATTGCACTACGAGTAAAGATGCTCGTTACGCGCGGCAGGACGAAAAGACCCCGGGACCTTCACTACAACTTGGTATTGGTGCTCGATACGGTTTGTGTAGGATAGGTGGGAGACTGTGAAGCATGCACGCCAGTGTGTGTGGAGTCGTTGTTGAAATACCACTCTGATCGTATTGGGCCTCTAACTTCGAACCGTATATCCGGTTCAGGGACAGTGCCTGGTGGGTAGTTTAACTGGGGCGGTTGCCTCCTAAAATGTAACGGAGGCGCCCAAAGGTTCCCTCAACCTGGACGGCAATCAGGTGTTGAGTGTAAGTGCACAAGGGAGCTTGACTGCGAGACGTACATGTCGAGCAGGGACGAAAGTCGGGACTAGTGATCCGGCACCTCTGAGTGGAAGGGGTGTCGCTCAACGGATAAAAGGTACCCCGGGGATAACAGGCTGATCTTCCCCAAGAGTCCATATCGACGGGATGGTTTGGCACCTCGATGTCGGCTCGTCGCATCCTGGGGCTGGAGCAGGTCCCAAGGGTTGGGCTGTTCGCCCATTAAAGCGGCACGCGAGCTGGGTTTAGAACGTCGTGAGACAGTTCGGTCTCTATCCGCCGCGCGCGTCAGAAGCTTGAGGAAACCTGTCCCTAGTACGAGAGGACCGGGACGGACGAACCTCTGGTCTACCAGTTGTCCCACCAGGGGCACTGCTGGATAGCTACGTTCGGACAGGATAACCGCTGAAAGCATCTAAGCGGGAAACCTCTTCCAAGACCAGGCTTCTCACCCTTTTAGAGGGATAAGGCCCCCCGCAGACCACGGGATCGATAGACCAGACCTAGAAGACTAGTAATAGTCGCAGGGAACTGGCACTAACCGGCCGAAAACTTACACACACCCACCCCCGGGTGGGTAGCAAACACACCATGTGTAAGAAAAGATGACGCACCTCAAACGTGACGCCCGCAACCACACACATCCACATCGGATACGTAGAAACCAGCAATGGTTTCCACACCCCACCACCAAAACACAAAGATTTCCCACGACACACAGTGGGACGCCCAGAAAAGGGTGAATAAAGTTACGGCGGCCATAGCGGCAGGGAAACGCCCGGTCCCATCCCGAACCCGGAAGCTAAGCCTACCAGCGCCAATGATACTACCCAACAGGGTGGAAAAGTAGGACACCGCCGAACACAAATTGGTCCTCGGCCCTCCAACCAACAATTGGAGGGCCGAGGCATTTGTGCATCTATGACCATTTGTCAGCCATTTTTTATTGACCGAATCAATTGGCAAGAAATGGTTGTATTCAGTGCAACTGTCGTGATTAGCCGCCTCCCGGCTATCCTTTCTGCGAGACGGTTGATCAATCAGGAAGGCGACTGTGGCCGAGGACAGACAAGGCAACAGCGACGATCGGCGGCAGCGCCGGGCAACGGGCGACAATCCGCGTTCCGGAGGGAACAGCGGTCAACGCTCGAGCGCCGACGGTGCGCAGCGTTCCGGTAGCGGCGGTTACGCGCGTCGCGGTGGACGCGATCGGCCGAAGCCGCCACGGTCGGACGGTCCGCGGCGAGACTTCCGGGGCGGTAGCGAGAACATCACCACCGGACCGCGTATCCCCAACGAGATCGAGGCCAAGCAGCTGGCCCCGGAGATCCGCAGCGAGCTCATCACCCTCGACAAGTCGACCGCCGATGTGGTCGCCCGTCACCTGGTGGCGGCCGGTGAACTCCTCGAGGAGGATCCCGCTGCGGCGCTGGAGCATGCGCGGGCCGCGCGGGCCCGTTCGGGCCGGATCGCCGCGGTGCGCGAGGCCGTCGGGATCGCCGCGTACTACTGCGGTGACTGGGCACAGGCGTTGGCCGAGCTTCGCGCCGCGCGGCGGATGGGTAGCAAGTCCGCACTACTGCCGTTGATCGCCGATTGCGAGCGCGGGGTCGGACGCCCGGAGCGGGCGATCGAGCTGGCGCGCAGTCCCGAAGCCGACGAGCTCACCGGTGACGACGCCGAGGAATTGCGGATGGTCGTGGCGGGCGCCCGCTCGGATCTGGGTCAGCACGAGCAGGCGCTGGCCATCCTGTCGAGCCCGCCGCCGGATCCGGCTCGGCCGGGGACCACCAGTGCCCGGCTGTTCTACGCCACGGCCGAGACTCTGCTCGCATTGGGCCGCGCGGACGAGGCGGTCCAGGCGCTCATCAACGCCGCGGCGGCCGATGTCGAGGGCGTCACCGACGCCGAAGAACGACTCGCCGAGCTCACCTAGATGGCTTCGCTGGCGCAGGAGCACGATTGCCTGCTCTTGGATCTGGACGGCACGGTCTTCCGCGGACACGAACCCACACAGGGGGCCGTGGACAGTCTGGCCGCGGTGCAATCCCGCGCCCTGTTCGTCACCAACAACGCGTCCCGTTCGGCATCCCAGGTGGCCGAGCATCTCGGCGAGCTCGGGTTCACCGCGCGCGATGAGGATGTCGTCACCAGCGCCCAGAGTGCGGCACGACTGGTCGCCGAACAGGTGCCCGCCGGTTCTGCGGTCCTGATCGTCGGGACGGATGCACTTGCCGCCGAGATCGACGCTGTCGGTCTCGTGCCTGTCCGCACGTTCGCCGCCGATCCGGTCGCCGTGGTCCAGGGCCACAACCCGGACACCGGATGGTCCATTCTCGCCGAGGCTGCCCTGGCCATCCGGGCCGGCGCGCTCTGGGTGGCCGCGAACGTGGACCGCACATTGCCCTCCGAGCGCGGGCTGCTGCCCGGCAACGGGTCGATGGTCGCCGCGCTGCGCACCGCCACCGATTCCGAGCCCCAGGTCGCCGGAAAGCCGGCACCGAGCCTGATGAAGGACGCACTGGCACGCGGGGAGTTCGGCACACCGCTGGTGGTCGGCGACCGTCTCGATACCGATATCGAGGGCGCCAATGCCGCTGGCTTGCCGAGCCTGATGGTCCTGACCGGGGTCAACGACGCCGCCGACATGGTGCGGGCGGCGCCCGGTAGTCGACCGGACTTCCTCGCCGCGGACCTGCGGTCTCTGCATACCGCCGCCGATGACCTGCGCATCACGGCGCACCCGGCCTGGCAGGTCGATATCGACGGCACGACTGCGACCGTACGGTCGACCGGGGTCGCGACGGCTGACGACCTCAGTATCGTGCGCGCCACTGCCCACGCCGTGTGGTCGGCCTCGGCACTCGTGATCGAGGCCGGCGACGATACCGCGCGGTCGGCGCTGCACCGCTGGTCGTTGCTGGGCTGAGCCCATCGGCTAGCGTGATCAGCGATATGAGTACCGAACCCGAGCAGATCCGCGCCGGTATCGCGGCGCTGCTGGCCGACCTGCCGGATCTCGAAGCCGGCGGGCTGGAAGACGCCGATATCGATGCGGTGGCCGTACGCCTCGAAGAGGCGCATGACCTGTTGGTGCGTGCTCTGGAATCCGTGGAGGGCCGAGGCGACGCGAATCGGGGGCTGTGATTCCGATGACGGCGATCCGATGACGCGGCGTGCACGGGTGGATTCCGAGTTGGTCCGGCGGGGGCTGGCGCGCTCGCGTCAGCAGGCGGCTGAACTGATCTCGGCCGGCCGGGTTCATATCGACGGAATGCCGGCCGCCAAGCCGGCCACCACGGTTGCCGTCGACGCCAAACTGACCGTCGCCGCCGACGAACGGGTGTGGGTGTCGCGCGGTGCGCACAAGTTGATCGGTGCGCTCGACGCGTTCGGAGTCTCCGTCACCGGTCGGCGCTGCCTGGATGCCGGGGCGTCCACCGGTGGATTCACCGAGGTGCTCCTGGACCGCGGCGCATCCGAGGTCGTGGCGGCAGATGTCGGATACGGGCAGCTGGCCTGGTCGCTGCGTTCCGATGACCGGGTGCAGGTGCTGGAACGCACCAACGTCCGCTCGCTCACCCCGGACCTGATCGGCGGACCGGTGGACCTCATCGTCGCCGATCTGTCCTTCATCTCACTGGCCACCGTGCTGCCCGCGCTGACTTCCTGTGCCTCCCCGCAGGCCGATATCGTTCCGATGGTGAAGCCCCAATTCGAGGTCGGCAAGGACCGGGTGGGTGCCGGTGGGGTGGTCTCCGATCCCGCCCTGCGCGCCGAGGCGGTGCTGGCTGTTGCGCAGCGAGCCGCCCAATTGCATTGGCACGCAGTGGCTGTCACCGCGAGCCCGCTTCCGGGGCCGTCGGGGAACGTGGAGATCTTTCTCCGGTTGCGCACCGGCGACGACACCGCACTGACCGGTGCCGATCTCGAACGGACCATCCAGCAAGCGATCGATGAAGGGCCGCAATGACCTCCCAGGAATCGAGCCCGGGCCGCACCATCCTGTTGGTGGTGCACACCGGGCGCGAAGAGGCCACCGAGACCGCCCGCCGGGTGGAAAAGGTGCTCGGTGAGCACGGCATCGCGCTGCGGGTGCTGACGGCCGAAGCCGTCGACCGAGGGTCGCTGCACCTGGCGCCCGGTGAGATGCGTGCCCTCGGCGTCGACATCGACGTCGTCGATGCCGACGAGCAGGCCGCCGAGGGATGCGAGCTGGTTCTCGCCCTCGGTGGTGACGGTACCTTCCTGCGCGCCGCCGAACTTGCCCGCAATGTCGAGATCCCGGTTCTCGGAATCAATCTCGGCCGGATCGGTTTCCTGGCCGAGGCGGAGGCCGACGCTATCGACAAGGTGCTCGATCACGTCATCGCCAGGGACTATCGCGTCGAGCAGCGCATGACACTGGACGTCGCGGTCCGCCAGGACGGTGCGGTGCGTGACCGCGGATGGGCCCTCAACGAGGCGAGCCTGGAGAAGGGCCCGCGCCTGGGTGTGTTGGGGGTGGTGCTCGAGGTCGACGGGCGCCCGGTATCGCAGTTCGGCTGTGACGGTGTGCTGGTATCGACGCCGACGGGTTCGACGGCCTACGCGTTCTCCGCGGGGGGACCCATTCTGTGGCCCGACCTGGAGTCGATTCTGGTGGTACCCAACAATGCTCACGCGTTGTTCGCCCGCCCGATGGTGACCAGTCCGGATGCGTCCATCGCCATCGAGGTCGAAGCCGGTGGTAATGACGCGATTGCCTATTGCGATGGGAGACGCAAGATGGTGGTGCCTGCCGGGGCTCGTCTGGAAGTGACCCGCTGCGGTACGTCGTTGAAGTGGGTTCGCCTGGACAGTGCGCCGTTCACCGACCGGCTGGTGCGCAAGTTCCGGCTGCCGGTCAAGGGATGGCGCGGCCAGTAGTGCTCTCCGAAATCCGAATCGAGTCGTTGGGTGCGATCAGCTCGGCGACCGCAGAGTTCGACCGCGGCCTGACGGTGCTGACCGGTGAGACCGGCGCCGGTAAGACGATGGTCGTGACAGGCTTGCATCTGCTCGGCGGCGCCCGCGCCGATGCCAGCAGGGTGCGCACCGGCGCCGGCCGGGCGGTGGTGGAGGGCCGGTTCAGCACCACCGAACTCGGTGCCGACGTGGCATCGCGGATCGACGACATCCTGGAATCGTCGGGTGCCGAGCGCGATGACGACGACAGCGTGATCGCCGCGCGCTCGGTGAACCGGGAGGGGCCTTCGCGGGCGTACCTCGGCGGGCGCAGCGTGCCGGCCAAGTCGTTGAGCACCTTCACCAATGAACTACTGGCCCTGCACGGGCAGAACGACCAATTGCGCCTGATGCGGCCCGACGAGCAACGCGGCGCATTGGATCGCTATGCCGATGTGACCGCGCCGTTGCGGCGATATCGCGCGGCGCGCGAGCAGTGGTTGGCCGCCCGCCGGGACCTGACCGACCGCACCGAGCGCGCGCGCGAACTGGCGATGGAGTCGGACCGTCTGACCTTCGGGCTCAACGAGATCGACACCGTGGATCCGTCGCCGGGTGAGGACGAGGCACTGGTCGCCGATATCCGCCGACTCTCCGAACTCGATGCGCTGCGCGATGCCGCAGCGGTGGCCCGGGGATGGTTGGCGGGTCCCATCGACGATGACGGCTCCGAATCTGCCTCGGCCGCGAACGGTGTGGCTCAGGCCAGAGCCACGTTGAGCGCCACTGATGACGCAGCGTTGCAGGCGTTGGGTGAGCGGCTGGTCGAGGCGATCGCCGTGATCGGCGACGTGTCCAGCGAGCTGGGCGATTTCCTTGCCGAACTGCCCAGTGATGCCAGCACCTTGGAATCCAAGCTGGCCCGTCAGGCCGAGCTGCGGGGGTTGACCCGCAAGTACGCCCCGGATATCGACGGCGTCCTGGCCTGGGCGGCGGAATCGCGGACCCGGCTGGCCCAACTCGACGTCTCCGAGGAGGCGCTCGCCGGATTGCAGGCCCGCGTGGACGAACTGCACGCCACGGTCGTCGCTGCCGCTGCCGACCTGACGAAAGCGCGCACCAAGGCCGCCAAGGGACTGGCCAAGGCGGTGTCTGCCGAGCTGTCCGGGCTCGCGATGGCCGGGGCGGATTTCGGCATCTCGGTCTCCGCGCTGCCCGCACGCGCGGACGATTCGGCGCCGGTGACCTTGGCCGACGGTACCGCTGCACACGCGGGCCACGACGGGGTGGACGCTGTCGAATTCGGCTTCGCCGCGCACAAGGGCACCGAGCTGCTGCCGTTGGCCAAGAGCGCATCGGGCGGTGAGTTGTCCCGGGTGATGCTCGCTCTGGAAGTGGTGCTTTCGGCCTCCGACGAGGGCACCACGATGGTGTTCGACGAGGTCGACGCCGGTGTGGGTGGGCGCGCCGCCGTGCAGATCGGTCGCCGGCTCGCCCGGCTGGCCCGGACCCATCAGGTCATCGTCGTCACGCATCTTCCCCAGGTGGCCGCGTATGCCGACACCCATCTGGTGGTCGAGAGCGGACCGAAGTCCAGCCGGGTGGTGCGCCTCGACGACGAGGAGCGGGTGGCCGAGCTGGCGCGCATGCTGGCCGGTCTCGGTGATACCGACAGCGGACGCGCACATGCCCGCGAGCTGTGGGAGTCCGCCCAGCGTGACCGCGCCGAGGGCTGAATCAGGCCGGGTTGGCCGGCGACAACGCCGCGGTGCTCCAGTGCAACGGGCTGACGTCGGAGATCTCGATCACCTCGGCGATGTCGAACTCCACGAAACACTGTGCGCCCTCGGCACTTTCCCACACGATCTCGGCTGTCCCGGTCAATTGCAGGGTGCTTCCGGTGTCCCAGTCCGGGATCAGCAGACCGACGCTGGGGTTGGTGGCGATGTTGCCCAGCGTCATGAACATCGAGTTGCCCCGATAGTCGGGCCAGCGCAACCGAGTGGGGGAGAGGACCTCCAGGAAGCCGGGATTCCCACCGCGGTGTGAGGCATCGGCGTTGCCGTCGGGGTCGGCGGATCCGATGAAGAACGTGTCGGCCGCCGCGATCCGGCGTCGCAGGCCGTCATCGAGGACAGCTGTCCTACGCAGATCTCGTCGTGCGGGCGGGGCCGACACTCCCTCGATGTGCCTGCGTGAGATGTACTTCGGGCAGTTCGAATACACCTGATCGGGATGGATGGACAGCCCGGCGCCGGTGTTCGTCGCGATGCCGTTGATGCGCATCCGGTGCCGGCTCTGCGGTTCGATGGCGATCATGCCCACCTGCCGTGGGCGACCGTTCAGGACATCGTGCAGGGGATCGCCGGGGACGGGCAGCGCGTCGAGGTGCACGACATCGTCGTCGACGTGCATGAATCCCACCGGCCCGGTGAGCAGGCCGGCCCAGACTCGGCGGGCGTCGTCGGTGGCCGCGAGGACGGCCATCGGCTGCTCGCTTAGGAAATCAGCTGCGGCCTGGGGTATCTCGTCGCGCACCATCCTGCTCAGACGTTGTGCAATATCGCTCTGGCCCAGTCGACGCTGCACCGCCAGCTCGCCCGCGTGGTAGATGGTCATCGCGGGCTCAGAAGAATCCGCAGGTGGGTGACTCGCCGTGCGGTGCCGGTGCGCTGTCGGCGCCGTCGGGTGCGAAGACCTCCAGCCGGATGCCGTCGGGGTCGGTGAAGAAGATGCCTCCCGAGGACGCACCCTCACCGTGGGCGACGATCCCGTCATGGGCGAATTGCACACCGCGTTCCTTGAGCGCCGCCTCCACGGTGCGGACATCGTCGAGGGTGTCGACCTGAAAGGAGAGGTGGTGCAGACCCGCTGTACGGATGGAGAATTCATGATCGCTCTGCTGCCAGAGGGTGAGGCGAAGTGCGCCGTCGGCGCCGAGGAAGGCGAATTGGCGGTCGCCTTCGCCGCCGCGGCGCAACACCTCGAACCCGAACGCGTGGCGGTAGAAGTCGGCGCTTCGGTCGATGTCGGTGACGTTCAGTCCGATGTGTCCCGGGCTGGTGGTGGGGGTGCTGGACATCTCTACTCCATTCTAACCGTTGGAACTCAAATTGAAGGTTAGGTCTGTCGATGAACAACGGTCAACCGGTCAAATCTATTTCGAGGGTTAGTCACGTAGGCTGAGGTATGCGCGATCCCCGCCCGCACCTCGGCGAGCCCCTGGCGCTGGATCTGCTCAACACCAACTGGATGTCCGACGGCCGGGTGCAGGATCTGCTGGTCGATGTGTCGGGCCTGCAGTGCTGGCTGGACACCAACGGGTTGGCCGAACGGTGCGTGGCCGACGAGAAGATGCGCGTCGCCCTGGTGCGCACCCGCGACGCGGTGCTGCGTGTCCTCGCCGATGGCGCGGTGGACCAGCTCAACGCGGTCCTCGAGCACGGTCGAATTCGGCGCCGGTTGACCGAGGGAGGTCCCCGCGATGAGGCCGATGTGGCAGAGCCGGAATGGCTCCCGGGATGGTTGGCCGCCGAGGATCTGCTGCGGATGCTCGCCGCGTCTCCCGATCGGATCAAGCAGTGTGCCCATGAGCATTGCGTGCTGTGGTTCTACGACACGTCGAAGAACGGCACGAGGCGCTGGCATTCGATGACGACGTGCGGCAACCGTGCCAAGGCGGCCCGGCACTACGCGGCGGCGAAGCGAGACTGACACCGTTGTGGTGTTGCAGTTGTGACAAAAGAAAACTACTGGGGCTGATGTTACGGCGCGCCTCCACCTCAACTTGAGGGTTCGAGTCCAGAATCGGCTCATGAAGATGTCAGCGTTGCTATCGCGTAATGCCAGCTCAAAGCCGGGCGTCATCGGTACGGCCCGCGTTGATCGCGACATCGACCGATTGCTTCGCCGTATCGGGCCGGGCGACATCGTCGTCCTCGACGCCCAGGACCTCGATCGCATCACCGCCGATGCGCTCGTCGAAGCCGAGGTCGCCGGTGTGGTGAACGCCTCGCCGTCGATCTCCGGACGCTATCCCAATCTGGGTCCCGAGGTGTTGGTCGCCAACGGCATCGTCCTCATCGACGAGGCGGGGCCGGAGATCTTCAAGAAGATCAAGGACGGCGCCAAGATCCGGCTCAACAATGGTGGTGTCTACTCCGGTGACCGACGCATCGGTCTGGGCGCCGAGCGCACCGATCTGGAGATCCACGAGCTGATGGTGGAGGCCAAGAGCGGTCTGGTCGCCCATCTCGAGGCGTTCGCGGGCAACACCATCGAGTTCATCCGCAGCGAGAGTCCGCTGCTGATCGACGGCATGGGCATCCCCGATATCGACGTCGACATGGACCGGCGCCACGTCGTCGTCGTGGCCGAGGGTGCATCGGCCGCCGATGATCTCAAGGCGCTCAAACCGTTCATCAAGGAGTACCAGCCGGTGCTCGTGGGTGTCGGGGCCGGCGCAGACCTGCTGCGCAAGGCCGGCTACCGCCCGGCGCTCATCGTCGGCGATCCCAGCTCCATCAGCACCGACGCGCTGCGCTGCGGCGCCCAGGTGGTGCTACCGGCCGACGCCGACGGGCATGCGCCCGGCCTGGAGCGCATCCAGGATCTCGGTGTCGGGGCCATGACCTTCCCGGCGGCCGGATCGGCTGCCGATCTGGCGCTGCTGTTGTGCCACCACCACGGCGCCTCGCTGATCGTCACCGCCGGGCACAGCGCGACCATCGAGGAGTTCTTCGATCGCTCGCGCCAGCAGAGCAATCCCTCGACGTTCCTGACCCGGCTCAAGGTCGGCGAGAAGCTCGTGGACGCCAAGGCGGTCTCCACTCTGTACCGCAGCCGGGTTTCCGGCGGCGCGATCGCCCTGCTGGTGCTGGCGATGCTGCTGGCGGTCATCGTGGCACTGTGGGTGACCCAGGCCGACGCCGCGGTCATCGACTGGGTTGTCGACTACTGGAACCGTTTCCTGATCTGGGTACAGGGCCTGGTTTCCTAGCCATTCTCAGTTGACGGGAGCAGATCGTGATTTCTCTTCGCTCACATGCCATTTCGCTGGCCGCCGTCTTCCTGGCGCTGGCTGTCGGCGTGGTCCTGGGATCGGGCCTCTTCGCCGATACCGTGCTGTCGGGACTGCGCAACGACAAGGCCGATCTGCGGACGGAAATCGAGACGCTCACCGACGAGAAGAATGAGCTCAACGAAAAGCTGAGCGCAGCCGGTGAATTCGATGCGCTGATGGCTCCGCGGATGCTGCGCGATACCCTGCGCGGCACCACGGTGGTGATGTTCCGAACCCCCGATGCCGCGGACGACGATGTCGAGGCGGTCACTCGGATGGTCACCCAGGGCGGTGGGACTGCCACCGGAACCATTTCCCTGACACCGCAATTCGTGGACGCCAACTCCTCGGAGAAGCTGCTGTCGGTGGTCAACTCGCCGATCGTTCCCGCCGGTCGGCAGCTCGCCACCACCTCCGTCGACCAGGGTTCGCAGGCCGGTGACCTGTTGGGCATCGCCCTGCTGTCCGGCAAGGATCCGGCCGTGCCCGATGATCAGCGTGATGTCGTCCTGCAGACCCTGCGCGACACCGGATTCATCACCTATGACGGCCAGATCGGTGCCGCCGACACCGCGGTGATCATCACCGGCGGCTCACTCGGCGACGACGCGGGCAACCGGGGCGCCACGGTCGCGCGGTTCGCCGGGGCACTGGCACCACACGGTGGTGGGACGGTGCTGGCCGGCCGTGACGGTTCGGCGACCGGGACCGCGGCGGTGGCGGTCACCCGATCGGACGCGGCGCTGTCCAACACGGTGACCACCGTCGACGACATCGGTGCCGAATCCGGGCGGATCACCACGGCGCTGGCCCTCAGCGATCTGTTGCGCGGGAGCCAGCCCGGCCGGTACGGCATCGGCCAGGGTGCGACGTCGGTCACGGTGCCGCAGTAACTCAGGGTTACATCTCGTCGCTTCGCTCGCCCGGGACTTGATTTCCCGTCGCTTCGCTCGCCCGGGTTACGGCGCGTCAGTATCCGCATGTCCGCGCTGGTGTTAAGGTGAGATTCCGTGGGTCGGCAGGCCCTGAGTAGGCCAAAACCTATTCGCCCCATCGCCACGGAGGTTGCACTTGCCCGGCCAGGCCAAACCGTTACGGAAGCACCCGCAGACTGCGACCAAACACCTCTTTGTCAGCGGTGGTGTCGCGTCGTCACTGGGTAAGGGCCTCACGGCCAGTAGCCTCGGCCAGCTGCTCACCGCACGCGGTCTGCAGGTGACGATGCAGAAGCTCGATCCCTACCTCAACGTCGATCCGGGCACCATGAACCCGTTCCAGCACGGTGAGGTGTTCGTCACCGAGGACGGCGCCGAGACCGACCTGGACGTCGGTCATTACGAGCGCTTCCTGGACCGGGATCTGTCCGGTTCGGCCAACGTGACGACCGGACAGGTCTACTCGACGGTCATCGCCAAGGAACGCCGCGGCGAGTACCTCGGCGACACGGTCCAGGTCATCCCGCACATCACCGACGAGATCAAGCGTCGCATCCTGGAGATGGCCGAGCCGGACGCCCAGGGCAACCGGCCCGACATCGTCATCACCGAGATCGGTGGCACCGTCGGCGATATCGAATCGCTGCCGTTCCTGGAGGCCGCCCGTCAGGTCCGCCACGAGGTCGGTCGTGACAACTGCTTCTTCCTGCACGTCTCGCTGGTGCCCTACCTGGCGCCCTCGGGTGAGCTCAAGACCAAGCCCACCCAGCATTCGGTGGCCGCATTGCGCAGCATCGGTATCAGCCCTGACGCGTTGATCCTGCGCTGCGATCGCGATGTGCCGGAGGGCCTGAAGAACAAGATCGCCCTGATGTGCGATGTCGACATCGACGGCGTCATCTCCACTCCCGACGCCCCGTCCATCTACGACATCCCCAAGGTGCTGCACCGCGAGGAACTCGACGCCTACGTGGTGCGCAAGCTGAACCTGCCCTTCCGTGATGTCGACTGGACGCAGTGGAACGATCTGCTGCAGCGTGTCCACGAGCCTCGTGAGACGGTGCGAATCGCGTTGGTGGGCAAGTACATCGACCTTTCCGATGCCTATCTGTCCGTCGCCGAGGCGCTGCGCGCGGGTGGTTTCAAGCACTACGCCAAGGTGCAGATCGACTGGATCGCCTCCGATGACTGCGAGCTCGACGCCGGCGCGATCGCCGCGCTCGACGGCGTGCACGGTGTGCTGATTCCCGGTGGCTTCGGCATCCGCGGCATCGACGGCAAGATCGGTGCCATCCGGTACGCCCGCAAACGTGGGGTGCCGGTGCTCGGCCTGTGCCTGGGGCTGCAGTGCATCGTGATCGAGGCCGCCCGCTCGGTCGGCCTGACCGAGGCCAGTTCGGCCGAGTTCGATCCGGACACCCCGGATCCGGTGATCGCCACCATGGCCGATCAGCTCGATGCGGTCGCCGGTGACGCCGACCTCGGCGGCACCATGCGGCTGGGGGCCTACCCGGCGGTGCTGCAGCCGGGCTCGATCGTGGCGACTGCCTACGGCGCCACCGAGGTCTCCGAGCGGCACCGGCACCGCTATGAGGTCAACAACACCTACCGCGACCGCATCGCCGAGAGTGGCTTGAAGTTCTCCGGGACCTCACCGGACGGGCACCTCGTCGAGTTCGTGGAGTACGGCGCCGACGTGCATCCGTTCCTGGTCGGCACGCAGGCCCATCCCGAACTCAAGAGCCGGCCGACCCGGCCCCATCCGTTGTTTGCGGCGTTCATCGGCGCGGCGTTGGATTACAAGGCCGCCGAACGACTTCCGTTGGAGGACGTGGAACGCTCAAGCAACGGTGTCGAGCATGGTGAGGACGCGGATCAGCCCTCGCCCGAGCCGGCGCAGCGTGGCTGAGCACGAGTTCGTCACCCGAGCGAGTGAGACCGCGCACGTCGGCAAGATCCTCGCGCTGCGCATCGACGAGGCGCAGATGCCCGGAGGGCACGGTGCCCGCCGCGAGGTGGTCGAACACTTCGGTGCGGTCGCCGTCGTCGCGATGGACGACGACGACCGCATCGCGATGGTCTACCAGTACCGCCATCCCGTCGGCCGCCGGTTGTGGGAACTGCCGGCCGGACTGCTGGACATGGGTGGTGAGCCGCCGGCGTCGACGGCGGCCCGCGAGCTGCACGAGGAAGCCGGCCTGACAGCCGAAAACTGGTCGGTGCTGGTCGATATCGTGACCTCGCCGGGCTTCAGCGATGAGAGCGTGCGGGTGTTCCTGGCCACCGGGTTGTCCGATATCGGCCGTCCCGAGGCCGACGACGAAGAGGCCGACCTCACGATGGAGTGGGTGCCGCTGGCCGACGCGGTGCGCCGCGTCCTGAGCGGTGAGATCGTCAATTCGATTGCCGTCGCCGGGATTCTGGCCGCGAATGCCGCACCCGACCGATCGGCGCTGCGTCCTGTCGATGCGCCGTGGCTGGACCGTCCCACCGCTTTCGCCGCGCGGCAGGACCACCGGTGACCACCGCGACCGGCGCGCTCGACGATCAGGTGCAGGGCTACCTGGACCACCTGGCCATCGAGCGCGGGGTCGCGGCCAACACCATCAGTTCCTACCGGCGCGATCTGCGCCGCTACGCCGAGTATCTGCAGGGTCGCGGCATCGTCGACCTCCGTGCGGTCGGTGAGAACGATGTCAGTGAGTTCCTCGTCGCGCTGCGCAAAGGCGATCCCGACCTCGGTGCGGTCCCGCTGTCGGCGGTCTCGGCGGCCAGAGCGCTGGTCGCCGTCCGCGGCCTGCACCGGTTCCTGGCCATCGAGGGCGTCGTCGAGGTCGACGTCGCGCGCGCGGTGAAGCCACCCACCCCCTCGCGGCGCCTCCCCAAGAGTCTGTCGGTCGACGAGGTGCTGGCCCTGCTGGAGGCTGCCGGTGGCGATCGGGACGCCGACGGGCCGCTGAGTCTGCGCAACCGGGCGCTGCTGGAGTTGCTCTATTCGACGGGGGCGCGCATCTCCGAGGCCGTCGGCCTGGACGTCGACGATGTCGACACCGAGTACCGGTCGGTGCTGCTGCGCGGAAAGGGCGGCAAGGACCGGCTAGTGCCGGTGGGCCGGCCGGCCATCAGCGCACTCGACGCGTACCTGGTGCGGGGCCGCCCGGAGCTGGCCCGGCGCGGTAAGGGCACCCCCGCGATCTTCCTGAACGCCCGGGGCGGCCGGTTGTCCCGGCAAAGCGCCTGGCAGGTGCTGCAGGACGCGGCCGCGGCCGCCGGGATCGCCTCGGCAGTCTCCCCGCACACCATGCGGCACTCCTTTGCCACCCACCTGCTCGAAGGCGGTGCCGACGTGCGCGTCGTGCAGGAACTGCTGGGTCACGCCTCGGTGACCACCACCCAGATCTACACACTGGTCACCGTCAGCGCGCTGCGCGAGGTGTGGGCCGGGGCGCACCCCCGGGCGCGCTGAAGTCGCCGGGGGCATAGCCAGCGGGTCTGCCGTCACGGCGGGTTGTGCACAGCTAGACTCTGCTGCGATGTTCGCCATGGATGAGTGCCGCCTGACCTCGGTGGCTGCGCCGTGAGCGACGACGTCGGCGGCGGTGGCAGCCTGAACCTCGGCATCGAGCCGCAGGTGGAGCTGGGCCTCACCGGACGGCCCGTCCGAGAGATCCCGGAACCGGCGCCCCGCACCATCCACGGTCCGGCCAAGGTCATCGCCATGTGCAACCAGAAGGGCGGCGTCGGCAAGACGACATCGACCATCAATCTGGGTGCCAGCCTGGCCGAATACGGCCGGCGGGTGCTGCTGGTCGACCTGGACCCGCAGGGTGCGCTGTCGGCGGGGTTGGGTGTGCCGCACTACGAGTTGGACCACACGGTCCACAACCTGCTGATCGAGCCGCGCGTCTCGATCGACCAGGTGCTGATCAAGACCCGCGTCAGCGGTCTGGACCTGGTGCCCAGCAATATCGACCTGTCCGCGGCGGAGATCCAATTGGTCAACGAGGTCGGCCGCGAGCAGTCGCTGGCGCGGGCGCTCTACCCGGTCCTCGACCGCTATGACTACGTCCTCATCGACTGCCAGCCG
The DNA here is from genome assembly GCF_006715585.1 of Arthrobacter sp. SLBN-53. Taxonomy (NCBI): domain Bacteria; kingdom Bacillati; phylum Actinomycetota; class Actinomycetes; order Micrococcales; family Micrococcaceae; genus Arthrobacter; species Arthrobacter sp. SLBN-53. The sequence continues at coordinate 630,516 of NZ_VFNN01000001.1, read as the reverse complement.
TCGCTGGGCCTGCTCACCGTCAACGGCCTGGCCTGCGCCGACGGCGTGATCATCCCGACCGAGTGTGAGTACTTCTCACTGCGCGGGCTGGCGCTGCTGACCGACACCGTGGACAAGGTCCGCGACCGGCTCAACCCCAAACTGGACATCAGCGGCATCCTGGTCACCCGTTATGACCCGCGCACCGTGAACGCGCGCGAAGTGATGGCACGGGTTGTCGAGCGCTTCGGCGATCTGGTCTTCGACACCGTGATCACCCGTACCGTACGGTTCCCGGAGACCAGTGTCGCCGGTGAGCCGATCACCACGTGGGCGCCGAAATCCACTGGGGCCGTGGCGTATCGGTCGTTGGCCCGCGAGGTCATCGCCCGGTTCGGTTCGTGAGCGACGACACAGCTCCCGCGACCGCCGAGGCGTCCGAAACCAGTGAGGCCAAAGCGGGCTTCCAGGTTCGGCTGAGCAATTTCGAGGGCCCCTTCGACCTGCTGTTGCAGTTGATCTTCGGCCACCGCCTCGACGTCACCGAGGTGGCGCTGCATCAGGTCACCGATGAGTTCATCGCGTACACCAAGGAGATCGGCCGCCAGCTCGAACTCGACGAGACCACCGCTTTCCTGGTGATTGCGGCCACACTGCTGGACCTCAAGGCGGCCCGGCTGTTGCCCGCCGGCGAGGTGCACGACGAGGAGGACCTCGCGCTGCTGGAGGTCCGCGATCTCCTGTTCGCCAGACTGCTGCAGTACCGCGCGTACAAGCACGTCGCGTTGATGTTCGCCGAGCTGGAGGCTGCGGCGCTGCGCAGTTACCCGCGTTCGGTATCCCTGGAACCGCGCTTCGAAGAGCTGTTACCCGAGGTCATGATCGGTGTGGACGCCGATCGCTTCGCTCAGATTGCGGCGGCGGCGTTCACCCCGCGGCCGGTGCCCAGCGTGCGGCTGGACCACCTGCACGTGCAGCCGGTATCGGTGCCCGAGCAGGCCATGCGCCTGATGGGTCTGCTGGAACAGCGCGGGATCGGGGGTTGGGCGTCCTTCGGTGATCTGGTCGACGGGTGTGACGTGATGCAGATCGTCGGCAGCTTCCTGGCGCTATTGGAGCTCTACCGGGCCAGGGCGGTAGCATTCGAGCAAGTAGAACCGCTCGGTGTGCTCCAGGTTTCGTGGACCGGGGATCGGCCAACCAACGAACACCTGGCAGCCGCAGTGGAAGAAGACTGATGACCGACAATGTGACCGACACCGAGCTGGACGCCGCCGATATCGGCGAGCTCGGTCCGGCCGACGCCACGGACGCCGAGTCGGAGACCGAATCCCTCGACGATGCCGAACTGCGGTCGGTGTTGGAAGCCCTGCTGCTGGTGGTGGATACCCCGGCGTCGCTGGACGCGCTGGCCTCGGCCACCGGTGAGCCGATCGACCGGATCGCCGCCATCGTGACCCAGCTGGCCGCCGAACTCACCGAGCGCAACAGCGGTATCGATCTGCGTGAGGCCGGCGGCGGCTGGCGGATGTACACCCGCGCCCGGTACGCGCCCTATGTGGAGCGGCTGCTGCTCGACGGGGCGCGCTCGAAACTGACCCGCGCGGCGCTGGAGACCCTCGCGGTGGTCGCCTACCGACAGCCGGTCACCCGTGCCCGGGTCAGCGCGGTCCGTGGCGTCAACGTCGACGCCGTGATGCGAACGCTGTTGGCGCGCGGTCTGATCACCGAGGCCGGTACCGATTCAGACAGCGGGGCAGTCGCTTTCGCGACCACCGAGCTGTTCCTGGAGCGGCTGGGGCTGTCGTCGTTGGCGGATCTGCCCGATATCGCACCGCTGTTGCCCGATGTCGATGTCATCGACGATCTGAGCGAGAACCTGCACGATGAGCCGCGCTTCGCCAAACTCGGCGCCGCGGCTGCCGTACCCGAGCCGCCCGCCGGCATCGACGTGGACAAGGACTGACATGAACGAGCCGGACGGTGTCCGCTTACAGAAGGTGTTGTCGCAAGCCGGGGTTGCCTCCCGGCGGGTGGCCGAACGGATGATCCTCGACGGTCGCGTCGAGGTGGACGGCCGGATCGTGACCGAGCTCGGCACCCGGGTGGACCCCGACAACGCCGATATCCGGGTGGACGGTACCCGCGTCATCGTCAACGAGGATCTGGTCTACCTGGCCATCAACAAGGAGCGCGGCATGCACTCCACGATGTCCGATGACCGGGGCAGGCCGTGTGTCGGCGATCTGGTGGAGCACCGGGTGCGCGGTAACAAGAACCTCTTCCACGTCGGCCGGCTGGACGCCGATACCGAGGGGCTGCTGATCCTGACCAACGACGGTGAGCTGGCGCACCGGCTGATGCACCCGTCCTACGAGGTGCCCAAAACCTATGTCGCCACCGTCATCGGACGCGTGCCGCGCGGATTGGGCAAGAAGCTGCGCGAGGGCGTCGAACTAGACGACGGCCCGGTCACGCTCGACGATTTCGCCGTCGTGGACACCCTGCCCGGCAAGACGCTGGTCAAGGTGACCTTGCACGAGGGACGCAAGCGCATCGTCCGCCGGACGTTGGCTGCGGTGGGTTTCCCGGTGGAAGCGTTGGTGCGCACCGATATCGGCACGGTGAACCTGGGGGACATGCGCCCCGGCAGCATCCGGGTGTTGACCCGCAAGGAGATCGGCGAGTTGTACAAGGCGGTGGGAATGTGAGCACGGGACCGACGATCGCGCTGGACGGGCCTGCCGGCACCGGTAAGTCCTCGGTGTCGCGAGGTTTGGCCCGCGCGATGGGCATGCGCTACCTCAACACCGGAGCGATGTACCGCATCGTGACGCTGGCCGTGTTGCGTGCCGGGGTCGATCTCGACGATGCCGAGCGGGTGGCAGCGGTCGCGGCTGATGTCGACCTGGCGGTCAGCTATGACCCCGACCACGACGAGGCATTCCTCGGCGGTGAGGACGTCTCGCAGGAGATCCGCGGCGACGAGGTCACCGGTGCGGTGTCGGCCGTCTCGGCGGTACCCGCCGTGCGCACCCATCTGGTTCGGCTGCAGCGGGAGCTGGCCGCCGGTGACGGTGGCGTGGTGGTCGAGGGCCGCGATATCGGGACCGTGGTGCTCACCGACGCGGACGTGAAGATCTTCCTCACCGCCTCGGCCGAGGAACGGGCGCGCCGGCGCAACGTCCAGAACATCGCGGCCGGGCTCGGTGACGACTACGAGGCCGTGTTGGCCGATGTGCAGCGCCGCGACCATCTGGATTCGACGCGGGCGGTGTCACCGCTGCGTCCGGCCGAGGACGCCGTGATCGTGGACACCAGCGATATGGACGAGGCCGCCGTGGTGGCCCACCTGCAGGACCTTGTGGCACAACGGGTGGGAGCACACCGATGACCGAGGACGGTACGTGGAACGACGAAAGCGACTGGGATTCGGTCGTTTTCGAAGAAGGCGCGGACGAAGAAGAATCGGCGCCACCTCCGGTGGTGGCCGTGGTGGGCCGGCCCAATGTGGGTAAGTCCACGCTGGTCAACCGGATCCTCGGCCGCCGCGAGGCCGTCGTGCAGGACATCCCCGGGGTGACCCGTGACCGGGTGTCCTACGACGCGAGCTGGTCGGGCCGACGGTTCGTCGTGCAGGACACCGGCGGCTGGGAGCCCGACGCCAAGGGGTTGCAGCAGAAGGTCGCCGAGCAGGCGGCGATCGCGATGCAGACCGCCGACGCCATCATCATGGTCGTCGATACGACCACCGGGGCCACCTCGGCCGATGAGGCGGCCGCCAAGAAGCTGCAGCGTTCGGGCAAGCCGGTCTACCTGGCCGCCAACAAGGTCGACAACGAACGCGGTGAGGCCGACGCGGCCGCACTGTGGTCGATGGGCCTGGGGGAGCCGCACCCGATCAGCGCGATGCACGGTCGTGGCGTGGCCGACCTGCTGGACGCGGTGTTGGCCGAGCTGCCCGAGGTGTCCGAGGTGGGCGGCGGCGGTCCCGGTGGGCCGCGGCGCGTCGCGCTGGTGGGCAAGCCCAACGTGGGCAAGAGCTCGCTGCTGAACCGGTTGGCCGGCGACGAGCGCTCGGTGGTCCACGATATTGCGGGCACCACCGTCGACCCGGTGGACTCGCTGATCGAATTGGACGGCAAGCCTTGGCGTTTCGTCGACACCGCCGGTTTGCGGCGCAAGGTCGGTCAGGCCAGCGGGCACGAGTTCTATGCCTCGGTGCGCACCCACAGCGCCATCGATTCCGCCGAGGTGGCCATCGTGCTCGTCGACGGATCGGTGCCGTTGACCGAGCAGGATCTGCGGGTGTTGACCATGGTGATCGAGGCAGGCCGGGCGCTGGTGCTGGTCTTCAACAAATGGGATCTGGTCGACGAGGACCGGCGCTACCTGCTGGACAAGGAGATCGACCGGGAACTGGTGCAGATCCAATGGGCACCGCGGGTCAACATCTCGGCCAAGACCGGTCGCGCCGTGCAGAAGCTGGTGCCTGCCCTGGAGACGGCGCTGCGGTCCTGGGACATGCGGATCCCGACCGGCCGACTCAACACGTTCTTCAAGGAGATCGTGGCCGCGACGCCGCCGCCGGTGCGCGGCGGTAAGCAGCCCCGCATCCTGTTCGCCACGCAAGCCGCCTCCCGCCCGCCGACCTTCGTCCTGTTCACCAGTGGGTTCCTGGAGGCCGGTTATCGCCGGTTCCTGGAGCGCAAGCTGCGCGAGACGTTCGGCTTCGAGGGCAGCCCGATCCGGATCAACGTGCGGGTGCGCGAGAAGCGCGGAGCCAAGGCCGGCGGAGCGAAGCGTTAGCGGAGCGACCTAGGGGCGGGCAGCGAAGCGCTAGCGGAGCGACCCGACGGCGCGGAGCCAAGCGCTGGCAGCGGCGCTGGAGCACCTGGGTAGGGTGGCCGAAGTGTCGACGACCCACATGATCCTCATTGCTCTGGCCGGAGTGGGAGCCGGCGCCATCAACGCGATCGTCGGTTCCGGCACGTTGATCACCTTCCCGACCCTGGTGGCACTTGGTTTTCCGCCGGTGACCGCGACCATGTCCAACGCCGTCGGCCTGGTCGCCGGTGGGGTGTCGGGAACCTGGGGATATCGCCGCGAGCTGCGCGGGCAGTGGAACCGGTTGCGTTGGCAGATCCCGGCCTCGCTGGTGGGTGCCGGTTGCGGAGCGTGGTTGCTGCTGCACCTGCCGGAGAAGGTGTTCCAACAGGTCGTGCCGGTGCTGCTGGTGCTGGCGCTGGCGCTGGTGGTGGTCGGCCCGCGCATCCAGGCTTGGGCGCGCCGCCGTGCCGAAGCCCAGGGACAGTCGGTGCACGACATCAGCGTGGGCCGGATGGCGGCGCTGATCACCGGGACCTTCGTCGTCGGGATCTACGGCGGCTACTTCACCGCCGCCCAGGGCATCCTGCTGATCGCGGTGATGGGTGCGCTGCTGCCCGAGGACATGCAGCGCATGAATGCCGCCAAGAACCTGTTGTCGCTGCTGGTCAACATCGTTGCGGCGGTGGCGTACACGGTGGTCGCCTTCGACCGGATCAGCTGGGCTGCGGCCGGCCTGATCGCCATCGGGTCGCTGATCGGCGGTTTCCTGGGCGCACACTACGGCCGACGGCTGTCTCCCGGGGCGCTGCGCGCGGTGATCGTCGTGGTGGGATTGATCGGGCTCTATCGATTGTTGACCGTGTAGGCTGACTCCGATTTACGGCTCACGAAGGGACTGTTCAGATGGCTGATCGCGTGTTCATCACGCCGTCGCCGTCGGACGCGTTCGCCCTTGAGCCGTTCTGGCCTTCCCGCCGGTTGATGGCGTTCGACGAATGGTGTTGTCCGCGTCCCTGACGCGTCCCATTCGTCGCGGTCCCCGTGTGCGGTGACCACCATCCCCGAGAGCAGCCATGCGTTCGCTTCTGATCTTCACCCTTGTCGGTGCCGGTGCCCAACTCGTCGACGGCGCGCTGGGAATGGCCTTCGGTGTCACCGCCACCACGCTGCTGGTGCTCTCCGGGGTGGGCGCGGCCCAGGCCAGCGCCGCGGTGCACCTGGCCGAGGTGGGCACGACGTTCGCTTCCGGTCTGTCGCACTGGAAGTTCAAGAACATCGACTGGAAGTTGGTCGGCAAGCTCGGCGGGCCCGGCGCGGTGGGTGCCTTCCTGGGGGCGACCGTGCTGTCCTCGTTGTCCACCGAGCATGCGGCCCCGCTGATGGCGGCCATCCTGGTGGGTATCGGGGTGTACGTGCTGTTGCGGTTCTCGCTGCGCACACCGCTGACCTTTGGTGCCAAGGGCACCAGTCACAGCGTCAAGTTCCTTGCCCCGCTGGGTCTTTTCGGCGGGTTCATCGACGCCTCCGGCGGTGGTGGCTGGGGACCGGTGACCACCAGCACGCTGCTGTCGCAGGGCAAGACCGCGCCGCGCACCGTCATCGGATCGGTCAGTGCCTCGGAGTTCCTGGTCGCGGTCTCGGCGTCGCTGGGCTTCCTGATCGGTCTGCGTCAAGAATTCCTGGAGAACTGGCCGGTGGTCGTCGGTCTCATGGTCGGCGGTGTGATCGCCGCGCCGTTCGCGGCGTGGTTGGTCACCAAGGTCAGCCCGGCGCTGCTGGGCTCCGCCGTGGGCGGCGTCATCGTGCTGACCAACAGCCAGAAGCTGGTGCACTTCTTCGACGTGCAGTGGCCGTGGTCGACGGCGATCTACTCGGTCATCGTGGTGGTGTGGGCGTCGCTGGTGGTCTATGCGTGGCGGGTGTCGCGCGCACCGAAGTTCGCCCCGGCCGAGGCCGACGAGGCCGCATCGGACGTCGCGTCAGAAACGGTCCCGCGCTGACTCCTGCTCCAACACCGCCTCGATATCGCCGAGTCGATCCATCGACGACACCGCCCGCCGGGTCCGCATGTTCTTGGCCAGCCGGTCGCGGTGACGGTAGGTGAAGGCCCAGTAGCCGGCGGTGAAGGGGCAGGCATCGTCGCCGACGCGTTTCTTCGGGTCGTAGGCACAGTCGCCGCAGTGGTCGCTCATCTTGTTGATGTAGGCGCCGCCTGATGTGTAGGGCATGGTCGCCAGCAGGCCTGCGTCGGCGTGCTGGCTCATGCCGATGACGTTGGTGGGCATGACCCAGCGGAAGCCGTCGACGTAGGCGGTGGCGAACCAGTCGGTGAGCTCGTCGGGCCGGTATCCGCGCTGCAGCGCGTGGCTGCCCAGGATCATCAGCCGCTGGATGTGATGGTTCCAGCCGCGGTCGCGCAGCCCTTCCAGCGCGGAGCGTAGGCAGGCGGCGGTGACGGCGTCCGCATCCAGGTCGGCCCACCAGTCGGGTAACCGGGTGTGGGCCTCGAGTTCGTTGTTGGTTGTGTAGTCCGGGCCGAAGTGCCAGTACAGATGCCACATGTATTCACGCCAGCCCAGGATCTGGCGGATGAAGCCCTCGACGGCGGCCAGCGGCGCGTCGCCGTCGCGGTAGGCCCGCTCGGCGGCCTCGACAGCATCCAGGGGGTGTAGCACGCCGAGATTGAGGGGAACCGACAGCAGTGAGTGCGACATCGCCCAGTCCTGGCTCATCATGGCGTCCTCGTAGCGGCCGAAGGCCGGCAGCCGGTGTTCGATGAATCTCTTCAGTGCGCGGCGCGCTTCTGCCGGGGTGACGGCGAACAGGCGCGGACCGTCGTTGCCGATGGTGTCCAGGTCGAGGGCATCGAGGTCGCGGCGGACCTGGGCGTCGATATCGTCCTCGCGCGGTTGGTAGGGCGCCGGGACGTCGAGGGTGCGCTGTTTTCTCGGCGGCGACTCGCGGTTGTCCTCGTCGTAGTTCCACCGGCTGCCGACGGGGTCCTTACCCTCCATCAGGACGTCGAAGCGGCGACGTTGGTCGCGGTAGAAGTCCTCCATGCGGAAGCGGGTGCGCTCGCCGGCCCAGCTCTGGAAGTCCTTGCGCGGCAGCGCGAAGGTCGGGGTCGGCAGGACCTCGGTCACCAGACCCTGCTTCTGTAGTCGGTGGACGAACTTCTCGGCCGCGTGCGAAGTCGGTTCGTGGACCACGACGGGCTTGTTGAAGTTCTCCAGGGCCTCGGTGTAACTGTCGGCCTGGATGAGGGTGGCGCGGTCGCCGAGGTCATGGGCGGCATGGCGCAGCGCCGAGAGCACCAGGTGCAGCTTCTGGCGGTGGTAGCGGCGCTTACCCAAGGCCGCGGTGGACTCGATGAGCAGCACCTCGCGGTGGGCGTGCTCACCGCCGTAGACGGCCGGCCCGAGCTGGTCGGCGAACAGCCACAGGGGAGTGTCGTCACGGGTGTCTGGCACCACTGATCAGTACCCAGATCCGTGACGGATGACGCGGTTGGGATTTGGGTGGGGGCCTGAGGTAGAGTTTCGCTCGCCTACCGGCGATCCCGGAAGGCACTCGGGCTGTGGCGCAGCTTGGTAGCGCACTTGACTGGGGGTCAAGTGGTCGCAGGTTCAAATCCTGTCAGCCCGACCAAGAAAACCCGCTCTGACCTCGGTCGGAGCGGGTTTTGTCATTTCGGCGAGTCCTCGGATTTTGCCCAGTGTCCCAACAGTGTCCCAAGCGGATCTCAGTGGGCCGAGGGTCAACCGAAGAGTGCGGCGCCAGCGGCGCGCAGATCCTCGCGTTGAGCATCGGAGTAGATGGACAGAGACACGGCGGGGTCGTGCCCGTGCCACGCGGCGACGACGTGGACCGGCAAACCGCCGGCCAGCATCAGACTGACGCTCGTGTTGCGTAGACCCTTCAGGTGGAGACGACGCAGGCCGGCGCGGGCACGCAGTCGCTGGAACTCATCGGAGTACCACTCGTGGCGGATGGGGGTGCCGTCGGCCCGGACAGCGATCAGACGGTCATCGGACCACGTGTCGCCCGCGACGCGCGTCTCTTCCTGCTGCTGCACCTTCAGCCTTTCTAGCGCCGCCGAGAGCTCTGGAGGTAGCGGCAGCTCGCGGAGGCTGCGTCGAGATTTGGGCATGCCCTCGACGGCGTCGTTGCCGACCAGGACACGGCTTCGGCGAATCGACAACGTGTCGCCCTCGAGGGCCGACCATCGGATGCCGAGCACCTCGGACCGGCGCAAGCCGTAACAGCTCAGCAGCCAGCAGGCGAAGAGCCGTTCATCGCGCACTGACTTACGGAACTCGTCGACTTCGGCGAGTGTCCACGACTTGGCCGTCGCGGGTTTGTCGTCAACGAGGGGGTCGGCTGGCCGCTCGACCAGTGCGATGACATTGCGACTGAGCGTGCCCTGGTCGACAAAGGACTGGATGACCATGCCGAAGGTGGTCAACGTCGAGCGGACAGTGATGGGTTTGACTCCGGCGTTCGAAGTGTTCTCTGCCTCAGGGTCTTGAACTATGTACATGCCTCGGCTGGGACGTGCGACGCGGTTCGCCCGCTTCAGGCCGGACAGGCATGTATGCACGTTCTCGTTCGGGAATGCGGCGACGAGATCGGCCGCGGAGATGCCTCCGGGATGGGCAGAAATTTGCTCGATGACTCGTCCGGCCAAGCTCCCCGGCTGGTAGCAGCGGCGAGACCTTCGACCGCTGGTCAGCATGTAGTCCACAAGTGCATCGCCGTCAGCTTTGGTGAGCTGCTGAAGGTTCCTGCCGCCGAGGAAGCGTCTGACGACGGCGAGGTCGTGCCTGTAGCCCTGCAGTGTGACGCTGCGGATTCCCCGGCGTCCCGCCAGCCATTCATCACATGCTTCGGCCACCGTGAGTGTTGACTTTCGTGCGTAGACACCGATCGTGACTTCAGTTGTGATGCGACGGTATTCGCGCTTCGCCTCGGTCAGGGTGCGGTAGGTGAATCGGCGCCTGTCTCGGCTGCCGTCCGGCTTACTGCCGACGTCGGCCCGGAACTCATAGCTGATCGAGCCATCCTTGGACGTCCGTTTGGTAATCGGCTCAGCTCGGCGGGCACGTTTCGACGAGTCGCGCTTCGACTGATCCGCCGAGGCGTTGGGGCTTGGATTCACGAGACCGATCCTGCGGGTTCGAAGGCAGTGGACCGGGCACCGTCTACTGCGATGGAGGAAAACCTCGCCTACACCGGGGAGCGCCGGCGCGGATACCGAGCAGCGACGAGGAACTCAATCCATTATGCCGCAATGATCTGACGAAGTTCGGCGGTCACAACGTAGACGCGCCCGCCCAGCCGCTTTGACGGAAGTTCGCCTGTGGACACGAGCCGGTATGCCGACGCGCGACTGATACCCAGCAGTATTGCTGCACGCGGTACCGGGAGGAGTAGAGGCAGGCCATCTAAAGAACTGTTATTCAACGCTATTCACCTCCTCAAAAGCCAGAGAGGCGACGTTGCCTCAGGGCCAGTGCTTGGGCTTCACGCGTCTTTCTCAAGATTCGGTCGGCTTGATTGACGGTATGCGCAATCGTGACGTGCTGTCCACCACGCTAGGCGTATCCGCTGCGAGAAAATTTGGCTACTAACGTATTTCGCTATTTGTCCACAATGCGAGCGGACAAACGGCGAAAAATCTGTCGTAGTGGAATGCCGTCAGATTTCGATTCGGATCCGGCTAGGCTGCGCCCTGCAATTGTGAGAATCGTTTATCTATGGGGATAGATGGCGAACATATTTCGCTCAGTTGTCGACCCCGTAATCAATGAGCTCGTATAACTCGCTTCGCAAAACTGCGCGCAGTGCCTCTGATCGTGCGGATCCAAATAAATGACGCTGTAGTTCCAAATCCGGTGGCACGCCGTGCTGCCGAGTCCATTGATAGACCCTTTCGTCGCCAATGGCACCGGCCTGTGCGCGAACCATCCAAGTTATCTTCTCTGCTTCAGCGTTGAGGAAAGCTGCACGGCGCGAGTCACTCCAATCGTCAGGAAGGCCGAGCTCGGAGTTGTATACCGCCTGGACCGTGCGCAGGACTTCCGGATCGATAGCCAGCGGCATTGACTCGGTGCCGCACGCTCGTACCCCTGACGTCCGACGCCGCAGCGCGAGGGCGTGTTGCCCGGTCATGATCGTCCCCGGCGACGCGGGGCCTGGAAGCGGTAGCCACCACAGGCCAAACGGTGGGGGAAGGCCTTGCATGCCATTTCCTCACGATACTCCGCAGCTTGCCGAAACATGTTGCACATTAGCGATTTCTGCGTGTAGGTACGCCTTGAGAAGAACCGAGGAGCTAGTCGTCGATGCTTGCGCCGAGATCTTGCTCCCGGTCGTTACGCGGGGTGTTCCAGGAGAGGGTGAGTTGTAGTCGGTGTGCGGAGCGGATGGCGCGGGTGGCGGCGTCGTAGTCGTTGAGCAGATGTCGCCAGTCCTGGGCGAGCTGGGTGCGGTCGTGGCCGGCGGCGAGCGTGATGGCTGGCGTTGGATTGGCCGTCCGTCGGTGGTCGGTGGGTCCGAGTTGTGTGGCCCAGGGCAGGGTCGTGGCCAGTAGTCGCAGAGCGCTTGAGGCTGGTCCGGGTGTGCTGGTGCTGGGGTCGAGGATGATGGCGCGGGCGTTGTTCGCGGTGACACATCGGAGGACGTCGGCGAGATGGCCGGGGTGGGTGTGTGTGGGGTTGTCGATGACGACGATGGTGTGCGGTCCCAGGGTGTGAAGTTCTTCGGCGAGGCCTTCGATGTTGTTGTCGAGTGGGCGGAGGCTGTCTGCGGAGTCGAGCCCAGGGTCGGTGTCTGAACTGTTTTGGGTGGTGCTGAGCCACAGCACTTTTCGATCGTGGGTGTTGGCTACCATGCGCAGGGTGCGGAGGGCTGCAGCGGTGTCTGGATGGGTGCGGTCGGCGTACAGGTAGCCGACGAGGTAGGGCTGGGCGGCGAGTGTTGTGATCTGCGTGGCGATGGTCGAGTCGATCGATTCGAGTGCAGAGTCGGTGATGGCGAGCGGTGCGTGGTCGATATCGACGTGGCGTGCGGCGCGCAGGACGTCGAGTTCTTGCTCTGCGGGTTCACGCAGCTTCTCCAATGCCGTTTCGGCTGCGGTATGTGCGGATGCGAAGGCGCGGGCGATGTCGCGTTCGGCGCGCGTGATCTGTGCGGTGAGGGTGTTGCAGCGTGCGCGTAGTGCTGTTCGGGCGGTGCGGTCGTCGTTTCTTGCGGTGTTGCGCAGTGTGTCGATGTCGCGTTCGGTGGCGATCGGTTCGCCGCCGCCGGCGTGTGCTCGTGCGGCGCGCGCGTTCTCAAGTAACGGCTGGAACTGCGTGGCGGGGTTGGTGTCGGGGAGGAAGGCGTTGTGGAACGCGAGATCGGCTTGGGCGGAGGCGATATCGAGTTCATCGGCATCCGGGTCGGCGCGCAGCGACAGCAGGCGATTCTGGGCATGTTCGATCATCAGGAGCACGTTGTTGAACGCAGCGTCCGCGTCTGACCACTGCGCGACGATCTCGGTGACGGCATGTCGGTACGGTCGATCGGCATCGACCTGGCGACGCATGCGCGCCAGCTCTTCGACGACGGCCTTCATCGCGGGGCCGTTGTCAGCCTTGATCTGGACGTCGAGAACGTTCAATTGCTCGCTGGCGGTGCGGTATTGCTGTTGCAGCGAGTGTAGGAGCTCGATGGTGACCAGGGGTTCGCGGTCCGGCGCGGTGGTGGTGAGCTCTTCGAATCGAAGTCCGTCGATGGGGCCGGTGCCGTACTCATAGGTGTTCCCGACGTCGGCAGAGTTCTGTTGGTCAAAGTAGTACGCGGCGTCGTGGGGCGGTACGGGATGGGCAGGGTCGGGCGGGAACAGCGCCTCTTCCTCGAACGGGTCGGCCGGCATGTCATCAGGTAGGGGTACCTCGGCAGCGCCGGGGTGCAGTGCCGGGTGGTGGGTGAAGGCGTCGATGGTGTAGGTGATGAGTCGGGCGTAGTCGGCGGCTGGGATCGGTTCGTCGTCGTCGGCGAGGTGCTCGGCGGCCAGTTGCAGCAGGTCGCGTGGGGTCCAGGTGTGTGGGTCGGCGGCGCTGATGGCGGCGACCAGGCCGGGCCAGGCGGGGTCGGCGCAGATGGTTTCGGCCAGCGCGGTGCCGAAGGTGTCGTCGAGGTCTCGCAGCCAGGCCGGCCGTAGCCGGGAGTGGGTGGTGGCCAGCGTGGTGGTGGGGGACAGGGCGCCGATGATGCGCCACCACAGTGCTGCAGCGGGTTGTTCGTCGGGCAGGGGCTTTTGGTGCGCCGCATTGATGAGGGTTTCGCGGAAGTGCGGGGTGGTGCGGGCGGCGTGAGCGAGTTTGGTGGCCAACTGCGGCCAGTAGGCGTCTGCGCGCAGTCGCGGGTCGAGGTGGTCGATGAGGTCGTTCCAGCGGGTGGTGTCGGCGCTGTGGCGGCTGATGCCGGCGGCGGCGTGGCGTTGCAGCAGTGTCTGGACGGCGCGGGTGCGGACGGGGCGCTGCGGAGCGCCGGTGAGGCGGGTGTCGGAGTCGGGTATTCCTGTGGCGCAGCGCAGGACGGCGATCTCGGCGGTCAGTGCGGTGTTCACGGTGATGAGGGGTCTTGCCCAGGCGGGTGCGGTGGCGTGGGTCCAGTCGCGGGCGCGGGCGCGGATGTCGTTGGCCAAGTCCTCGACGAGGGCTTCCCTGCGCCTTAGGTAGTTGCCCCAGTGCGGGTCGTGGGTGAGGGTGTCGGGGATGGCGGGAAGCCAGCGCAGGACACCGACGCCGGCGGAGTGGGCGCCGGCGGGGTCGATGCGGTAGTCCAGGACGGCGGCGGGGTCCGCGGCGTTGTGGATGTCGCCTTTGGCCAGGGCGTCGGTGAGTAGTTGGCGGGGGTCGGCGCCCTCCACCGCGTGGAGGGCGAGGCGGCGGCGCAGCACCGGCCAGGCTTCTCGGGTGCTGAGTTCGGGCAGGACGGTGTCGGCGAGGGTGTCGAGGTGGTCGCGGGTGCGGGGTCCGAGGTGGTGTTCGGCGGCGACGCCGAGGGCGTCGTAGAACATGTCGGCGGCGGCGTGCAGGCGTGTGGCCGGGTCGGCGGCCTGTCGGGCAGCGGTGGTCGCCGAAACCTGTGCGCCGTCGCGGGCCAGCACGCGGGTGAGGACGTCGACGGCGGTGTCGGGGTGGGTGGCTTTGGGGGAGAGCAGGCGGTGGGGATCGGCTTCGGCGGTGGACAGGTAGAGGTGGTTTTCGTCGGTGCCGCGGGTCATCGCGACGTAGAGGTGTTGGCGGGTCAGTTGGTCGGAGCCGACGATGTGGCAGGTGCCGGTGGTGGTGCGGCTTCCGGCGGTCAGGCCTTGTGCGGAGTCGATGGTGGCGGCGTAGCCGAGGGTGACGTGCTCGGCGAGGTAACCGGCGGGCAGGGTGACGTGGCGTCCGCTGCGCAAATGGTGGGCGACGATGGCGCCGTCGGGTCGGACGTCGGTGAGGGTGTAGCGGTAGCCGTTGCGGACGTAATCGTCGCGGCCGATGGGGATGCGGCGGTTGTTGCGGCGGGTGCGGATGGTGTCGCCGACGCTGGCGTGCAGCCCGTCGGACAGGACGACGGTGGGTTGGTGTTGTGCGTGGGGGGTGGTGGCGATGCGGTCGGCGCGGGCGCGGGCGTTGAGGGTGGTGATGATGTCGTTGGTGGGGGCGAGCAGGATGGAATCTGTGCCGGCGGCCAGATCGTCGCGCCATGCCCGGTAGGCCATGTCGGCGGCGGTGTCTTCGGTGCCGACGTGGATGCGGTGGTGGTCGATGTAGAAGGCGATGCCGGCGGGGTCGGCGTCGTGCAGTGCGAGCCCGGCAGCGGCTTCGGCGGGCGATTTGAAGCGCACGACTTCGGACAAGGTGAGAGCGTCGGTGGCTTCGGCGATGTCGCGCAGGACACCGCCGGCCGAGATCGAGGAAAGCTGTCCGTCATCACCGATAAGACGCACGCTGGCGCCTTTCGATAGTGCATCGGCGATCAGGCGGTCGAGTCCGACGGTGGAGGCTTTTCCGGCTTCGTCGACGATGATCAGCGTGTCGGGTCCGACACGGCGAAACCAGCTGGGCTGTGCGTTGGCCGGCTGGTCGATGGTGTGCACGTACTTGTCGATGGTGTCGGTGCGGGATTTGAGGTCTTCGTCGAGGACGATTGCCGCTTCGGCGGTGGGGGCCAAACCGAGGACGTGGCCTCCGGAGCTGCGCCACGCATGGGCCAGGGCAGCCATGGCGGTGGTCTTGCCGGTGCCCGCGGGTGCGAGCGCGAGTGCCAGCCGCCGCCCGCACGTCGCCATCTCCGCGACGAGTGCGACCTGGCCGGGGTTGAGAGTGCGTCCGCGCAGCTCTGCGTCGGCGCGGGCGAATTCGACATCGAGGTCTGTGGCGCAGCGGCCGTCGACACGTGCGACAGCGGTCAGGATGCGGCGTTCGGCGGCCAGGATGTCTCGGCTGGTGAATGTTTGCGTTCCGTGGCGGGTGTAGACACTTGCGCCGTCGCGGCGGCGCAATGCGACAGGCTCACCCAACAGGCCGTCCCCGACACTGGCGTGCGGCACCGAGAAAGATTCCGACAGTGCGGTATCGGTGATGCGATCGACGAGTCCGACATTGTGCGACACGTTGTGGTGGCGGACAACGCGCAGTGCTTCGGCGCGGACGTGGTGGCGCTGCCAGGTCGCGCGATTTTGGGCCACCGTCGCGATGATCTCGTCGGCGCGCGCCGACACCCACCGATCATCGGTCACCGGGACCCGATATTGCCGCGCGGGGTGGTCGAGGATGTCGGCCAGCATCCGCTGCACGCCGTCGCGGCCGAGGACCTCCACGGCCTGGTTCCGCCAGGTCGCGCGCTGCTGGGCCAGCGAGCGGGGCTCGTGCTTGTCCTCGCGCGTTTCCAACGTTGCCTGTTGGGCCAGTGCGATGATCTCGACATGTGTCGGTTCGCGACCATGATCGGTCTGAAACTGCTTTGCGAGCTCGGCTGTGCGGCCTTCGATCATGGCGCGTCGGCTCGACCACCTGGATAGCAATTCTCCGGGCAGTCCGACGATTTCGCGGACGGGTCGTTTCCCGGCGCCGCGCGACTTTTCGGTGAACGACACACCCAAACTGGAAGACAGATGAGCTTCCAGGCGCGTGTTGTACAACTCGGAGGCGGCGACCACGGTTCGGTGCAGCGGTTGGCCGTCGAGGGCGAGCCAGCGGCGCACGCCGTTGGCGTCGACGTGGCAGACCTTGTTCGAGACGGCGATGTGGGTGTGTAGGTCTGGGTCCCCGGCGCGCGAATCGCGATGGGTGAACGCCGCGGCGATCAGTCCTTCGGTGTCGACTTGAGCGACACCGTTGGTACCCAGCCGGGTGAACGCCGCATGATCCTGCAACCAGTCAAGAACCTCGGCAACGGCGGCATCGTGGGCTGTCTCGATTTTCTCCGCGACAGTCAGTGGCGCGATAGCCCACAGTGCGGAAACGGATTTCACGGGGGAGAAGGTCAGGTCGTACCCGGCGACAGCGGTCGTACGGGCGCGGGTATTGCGGGCGATGAAGCCTGACAGTTCACGATCATCGGCCGGTGGGCGGGCGTACTGCTCGCCAAACATGTCGACAGCGATACCGGTGCGGAGGCGAGCACGCAGGTCAGCGTCGATCGTGGTGTTCCACTGGGCACCGGCGGCAGTGTTGTGTTCGCGGTATGCGACCGCGAGCCGTCGAGCGAACTCGGGTTCCCCGTCACGGACGTAGAACTTGCGGCCCAATCGGCCCGCGGTGCGCTGAGAACCGACTCCGCGGCCGGCGACGAACCGTTCGATGCGATCGGCGTTGGGGTGCAGGCCTTCTCCGAAAAGGGCACGCATCTGTTCCTCGCCGACATCCGATCCCGCCTCGACCGACCAGATGTCGTGACGGACATGCGAATCAATATCCGTCCCGCTGGTCTCGGATAAAGCGGCCAAACCGCGCCCGAGCCAGCGGCCCGGCGCTTCGCCTTTCGCCGAGTAGTAGTCGGCCAATGTGGATCGGCCGCGCTGAGTATCGTCGGCTGCTGCGACTTGGCGCACCAGGTACAGGTATCCGTCCCCGGCGGTCAGCTTGTGCAGCGTCATCACCATGACGCGCACCTGGATGCCACCATGTCCGGGAGGAAACTCCGTTGGTTTCGAAATTTCCACCACCAAACCGGCAGTTCTTAAACAACTCTCAGAAAGTACCGGCGCAGGGGTCGTATTCATTCGGGGTGAATACGCCTTCACGCTGGTCGGCATGTAGCGCCGGGTATTGCTCTGTTCGCTTTTCACCTCTCCTGGACCAGCACGTGAGGTGCGTCCTTAATGCCTCCTGGGTTGGTCTGACCGGGTCGCGGGTTTGTTGCTTTGGTGGGCCACCAGCTGGCTTCGCGTAGGAGTGTGGCGATGGCGGGCACGGTGAGGGTGCGCACGAGGAAGGTGTCGAGCAGCAGCCCGAAGCCGATGATGAGGCCGGCTTGGATCATGATGGCGACTGAGCCGACCATGAGGCCGAACATGCTGGCGGCGAATATGAGGCCAGCGGAGGTGATGACGGCTCCGGTGTTTGCCACGGTGCGCAGGACGCCGACGCGGATGTTGGTTCCGGATTCTTCGCGGAGCCGTGAGACGAGCAGCATGTTGTAGTCGGCGCCGACGGCGACGAGGATGATGAACGCCAGCAGCGGTACGGGCCAGGCGATTTCGTGGCCCAGTCCCCATTGGAAGACTACGACGCCGATGCCGAGTGATGCGAGGTAGTTGAGCACGACGGTGCCTAGTAGGTAGAGCGGTGCTAGGAGTGCGCGCAGTAGTAGGACCAGGATGACGCCGACGATGATGATGGTGGCGATGGCTAGTTGTGCGAAGTCGGCCCAGAGGAGTCGTTGGATATCGGAGTTGACGGCGGGGAAGCCGGCTACGGACACGGTGGCGTCGGCGAGTGACGTGTTGGGTCGTGCGGTGTTGGCGGTGTCGGTGATGCGGCTGGCGAGGTCCATGGCTTCAACGCTGTATGGGTCGTGGCTGCTTTCGATCATGAACCGCGCTGTTTTGCCGTCCGGTGAGAGGAATTGTTCGGCGACGTCGGTGAATTGCCGGTTCTCGAATGCGTTGGCGGGCAGGTAGAAACCGCTCGAGGAGTCGGAGTCGGCCGCTGCGCGCGAGGAGTTCTGTAGTTGGGTGGCGATCTGGCTCATGCCGGACAGCATTTCGATGTTGCTGTCGGCGAGGGTGCGGACGCCGGTGGCGAGTGCTTGGGCGCCGGAGGCCAGCTGTCCGATTCCGTCCTGCAATCGGCGGAGATTTGTGGTCAGGTCGGCGGGGTCACCCAGGGCTCCGAATGCCTTGTCCAGTGAGGCGACTGCGTTCTGGACGTTGGCGAGGGTGCCACCAACGGTGGCATTGGTGGCGGGATCGTAGCGGTCCCCGAGGTCGGCGATTTGGTTGAAGAATCCGTTGTCGCGCAGAGTGACCAGGATCTGGACCTGGTTGCGGATTTGGGCGCATTGTGGGGTGGTGGCGCACCAGGGTGAGGTGTTGAGGGCGCCGACGAGTGGGTCGAGTTGAGTGATTGCGTTTTGGGCTTGGTTGGCCAGCGGTCGTAGTCCTGGGCCGGATTGGATGGCTTGGTCGACGGCGGGGGCAGTGGCGGAAAGTTGTTGCAGCAGCGGCCGGAATTGGTTGACCTGAGTTCCTGCGGATTGGGCTTGGGTGAGGATTCCGGCTAGTGGTGTGAAGGCGGTGCGCACGGTGCTGTCGAGTTGGGCGAGGCCGTCGGCGAGCTGGTCGGCGCCGTCGGTGAGTTTGGTGAGGTCGTCCTTGCGGGAGTTGCCCTCGGCGACGGCGCCGGCCATTTTGTCGCCGATCTGGCCGTTCTGCCAGGCCAGTTCTGCTTGGTCGAGGCGCTCTCCGGTGGGGCGGGTGACTCCGGAAACCTTGGTGACGCCGGGGATCTGGGAGACGCGGGAGGCCATCTCGTCAAGATCGGCCAGTCCTTTGCCGGTCCGCATGTCGGTCGGATTTTCCACGACGAGGAATTCGCTGATGACGACGTCTTTGCGGAAGTGGCGGTCCAGCAGGTGGTAGCCCAGGTTGCTGGCCGTGGTGTCTGGTTGGCCCTTGCGGTCGTCGTAGCTGATTTTGATGGTTGCTGCCGCTGCCGACAGGGCGAGCAAGATGACCAGGCTGACGATGAGTAGTGGCACGGGACGGCGGACCACGGCGACGGCGACGCTGTTCCAGTAGCGGCGGGTGCGATCGGGTTTGGGTTCACCGATGCCGCGTTTGGCGGCTAGCGACAGCACCGGTGGCAGCAGGGTTACGGTGGCCAGAAATCCGAACAGTACGGCGATGGCACACGCGGGGCCAAGGGCGGCGAAGACGCTGAGCCGCGCGAAGACCATGGCCAGGAACGCGAGTGCGACGGTGGCGGCGGAGGCGAGGATGACGCGCCCGATGCTGGCGGTGGCGTGGATGACGGCCTGATCGGCGGGTACTTGGGCGCGGCGCTGTTCGTGGTATCGGCTGATCAGAAATACGGTGTAGTCGGTTCCCGCGCCGAGCAGGATCGCAGTCATGAAGGCGACGGTGAACTGGGAGACGGGCATGCCCATCTCGCCGAGGGCGGACAGCACGCCGCGCCCGACTGCCAGGCTCAACCCGATTACTAGCAGCGGTAACAGCGCGGTGAACACCGACCGGTAGACGATCAGCAGGATCAGGGCGATCACGCCCGCGGTAGCGATTGAGATCAGCAGCAGGTCGTGCTCGGCGGATGCGATCATGTCGCTGAAGGTTGCCGGTGGTCCCGTCACTTGCACAGTCGTGGTCGAGCCGGTGAAGACCTCGGCGGCGATGTTGCGCACCGCGTTTACCGATTCGGCGGCCGTGGGGTCTCCGAGGGTGCCGGTGACACCTACGGGCAGGTACCAAGCTTTGCGGTCGGCGCTGACTGCCTGGGCTTCGGTAATCGGATCGGACAGTAGGTCCTGCACCAGCAGGACGTGGTTGCCTTCGCCCTGCAACCGGCGCACGAGTTCGCCGTAGCGCTGCCGTGCAGTCGGAGTCAAGCCATTGGGGTCTTCCATGGCGACGAACACCATGGTTTTTGAGCCTTCTTCGCCGAAAGCGGCGCTCATGCGGTCAACCGTCTGCAAGGACGGCGCATCGCGAGGGATGAGGTCCACCGACTGTTGGCGCACCACGGTTTCTAGCTGGGGGAACAGCAACGCGAGGACGACCGCGGCGCCTAGCCATACCCCGATGACCAGCGCTTTGTGTCGGAGGGTGAATCGGGCTAGCGCTGCCAACCGTTCGCTGTACTCGCGGGTTTCGGCCGGGTTGGGGGATCCGTTGTCCCGCTGGCCACGGCGCGTGGCCTGGCCTGGGGAATCTGCAGTGCCGTCGGTCACTGGGCCTCCACTAGTAGCGAATCGTAGCGATACTATCGGTATCGCTACGCTACCGCATGTAGTGCAAGTGGTGGCGGGGCCGTCGTCGCCAGGCCGCGCAAAGCGCGCGGCTGGCGAAGGGGCCGGCGACCGCTATCGAGTCGGGACCGGGCCGACGGTCGCAGTGGGCAGAGGAATGATCGAACACTCAGTGGGTTTCTGGAAGCCAGGGCTGACGCTGTAAGTCGACGACACTGGCCTTGGATGCCGTTCAGGGTCTTGCTGTTGCTGTTCTCGGACGTTGGTCGTCGGGCGCACGCACGGCCACATCGCGTAGCGGGGCCGCTAGCTCTAGGTTTGCGCTTCGGTTGTGGCCGACTGGCCCGTGTTCTGCAGCAGCACGTAATTGCCTAGGCTGCCCAGGAAACCTGCGCAGTGCTGAACGAGTTCATCTGTGGTGAATTCCAGTTCTCCGTCGAGTCGGCGGCGCAAGACTTCGAATAGCCCTCCCACGCCCAAGGTCGAAGCCAAATGGGCAACCCCCACGGCAGAGTCGGCGATGTCGAGGTGAAGTCTGGCTTCGCGCAAGACAAGGTCGGTGAAACCTGCCATTAGTTCGCTGCGTAGCTCTCGGAGCAGCGGCTCGGTTGCAGATTCCACGAACAGGATCCGACCCAGCCGCGGGTCGTTGTCGATCATGCCGACCAGCCTGCGGATTGGCGCGTACGCCAATACCTCCGGTGGCTCGCCGGCATCGGGGATCGCGTCGACTATCACCTCCTGGAAGGTGGCATAGAGCTGCTGGTAGACAGCCCGCAGGAGTGCGTCTCGGTCGGAGAAGTGCTGGTAGAAGTACCGTGACGTGACACCCGATTCAGCGCAGACGGCAGTCACAGTGGCGGCGGCAACGCCGCGCGTGCCGATCAACTCCGTTGCGGCCTCGATGAGACGGGTGCGCCGGTTCCGGTGACGCTCCTCGGCGGACATTCCGCTATACACCCGCGCCGAAACCACGTGGATAGCTTGCCATCTAATTCTGACAAGGCTTAGAGTCAGATTGACCGCGCGTCCTTGGCGAATGGGAGAACAACATGAGCGACGATTCGTCCACACGGCCCACCGCACGGGTCGTCCCGAAGCCCCGCCGTGTTCGATTCGATATGCCTGCTGGGACCAGTCGGCAGCACTTCGTTGATGGCGACTTGGTGATGAGCCACTTTGTGTCCACCTTGTCGGCCACGTTCCCCGAAGGCGAAGACTTCTTTATCCGGTCAGTCCGCGAGTACCGGGACCACATCAGCGACGCTGACCTCAAGGAGGCGGTCAAGGGGTTTATCGCACAAGAGGCCACCCACCGACACCAGCATCGGCTGCTCAACGATCGGCTTCAAGCAATGGGCTATCCCACCGAGGGGATCGATCGGCATGTCAAGAAGCTGGTTGGCCGACTTGAGAAGCGTTTTTCTCCCAAGATGCGCCTGGCTGTGACGGCCGCCCTCGAGCACTACACGGCGACATTCGCCGAGATCATTCTCACCAGCGACGAAGCTCAAGAACTGATCGGCGACACCGAAGTGCGGCCTATTCTGCTCTGGCACGCACTGGAAGAATGCGAGCATAAGGCCGTTGCTTTCGATGTCTACGAGACGGTCGGTGGAAGCGAACGCACCAGGGTCTGGGGGATGCGGATCGCCAGCCTCCTCTTGTTCAGCGAGTTGGTCATCCAGACCACCCGCTCTCTGGCTGGTGACCGTTCCGCCTACAACCCGGTGCGCTTGCTGCGCAGCCTTCGAGCCTTCCGTCATAACCCGCTATTCAGCCCAGCAGCAATTGCGCGCTTTCGCTCCTACACCCGCGCCGGATTTCATCCCGACGACTGGGACAGCGCAGAAATCCTCGAACGCTGGACCAAGGAACTCTTCGACGCCGATGGTGGCCAGCAAGTGCGTAGTGGCGTCTAGCTCGACCAGAGCCCGGCACAGTTCAAAGTCGGCCTTAACCGAAGAACACTTCATGGGCTCCGCTTCGCGCGCTGTGAAGTCAAGATCGGTTCTGACTACTGGCCGATCGATGGTGCTCGACCAACGTCGCGACCTACAGGAGGTTCCGGCCGAGGAACTCGGTGACGGCG
Source organism: Arthrobacter sp. SLBN-53 (assembly GCF_006715585.1). NCBI lineage: Bacteria > Bacillati > Actinomycetota > Actinomycetes > Micrococcales > Micrococcaceae > Arthrobacter > Arthrobacter sp. SLBN-53. The sequence goes on along the minus strand of NZ_VFNN01000001.1, from coordinate 608,150 downwards.
CAGCCGAAGGCGTCGTTGTCGTCGCCGGCGATCATGTGTCCGGTGCCGGATACGTCGACGGTCTCGGCGTGGGGAACCAGTTGCTTGAACTCGTCGACGGTGGCTTGGGAGACCACGTCGGACAAGAGGCCCCTTACGAGAAGTGTTGGGGCATTGACCCGTCGGGCTCCGTCGATCAGCAGGTGGCTGATTGCGTCGAATTGCTCCGTTCCCGTGGTCGATTCGTCGCGGAGAAAGTCGAAGTTGGAGTGAATGAATGCCGGGTCCCACCGCCAGATCCAGCGGCCGTCGTGACGCTGCCGTAGCACCTTGCGCAGGCCGTCGACGTTGGCCGGGCGCGAGCGATGGGGGTTGTACGCGGCGATCACCTCTGCGGCGTCAGAGAGGGTGCTAAAGCCATCGGGATGTGCGGCCATGAACGTCACCACGCGACGGGCGCCCTGGAATTCAAGTCGCGGGGTGACGTCGACCAGGACGACCGCCGCCCACGACGCCCCGGATGTCAACAGATGCGTGCCGAGCACGGTCATGCCCCCAAGGGATGCACCTACGACCGCAGGGGCGGTATAGGCGCTGAAGTGCTCGCGCACGGCGAGAAGATCGGTCGCGAGTCGCTCGATGTCGTACCTGCCGGCTGGGTCCCAGTCGCTGTCGCCGTGACCGCGGGTGTCGTAGGCGACGACTGTGTATCCGCATGCGTGGAGGCGACGCGCTGAAGTGCTCCACGCGTGCCGGTTCTGGCCGCCGCCGTGCAGGAGCAGCACGACGGGACGGGCGTCATCGTGGCCGTAGCAGTCCGCAGCCAGGGCGATCCCGTCCTGGGTTCGGACCCGATGCTGCACGGCGGAGGTCATGACACCTTCCTGGCGAGATCGTCGTCCGCCCGAAGCGTGGGCCCGGCAGCAAGCGCCTTCATAGTGCGTTGCCCGCGGCGTTCACGATCGTGACCGTGCCCTGGGCTACGCAGACGGCTTTGTCGCCGTTGCTAATGTCGATGCGCGCCACTCCACTGCGCTTGCCCAGCGACACGATGTCGGTGACGGCGACACACACACCGGTGGACACGGGTCGCAGCAGGTTTAGCTTGAATTCGGTGGTGGCGACCCATGATCCGGCCGGAATGACGGGGTAGAACACGACTCCGAGACAGTGGTCGACCATCGCCGATAGACATCCGCCGTGCAGGGTGCCGAAGGGTGTGAGCAGTTCGGCACGGGTTTCCATCTCTGCCACCAGCCGACCGGCGGCGAGTTCGGTGTGCCGAAAGCTCAGAAACCTCGACAGTCCACCTGCTGTGTTCGGCGATCTGAGCAGCTGGTCGGCGATCTGCTCATCGAAGTGCGCGAATGTCACTGCCACCACCATGCCCCTTTCTCCTGTCCGGTCATGGGTCGATCACCGTTCGAGCCCGCGAATCGTTTGAGCATGTCGCCGAATGCGCCGAGGTCGCCGTGCGCGGCGGAGTGCTCGATATCGACGGCGATGAAGAACCTGGCCGCGCGGTGATGCACACGACGCGTCGTCGAGGAGGGGCACGGGCTAGACCGGTGTGGTCCAAGTGATGGGCAGCGATGTGTAGCCGCGGATCGGTCCGGACCGCAGCCGCCGCGCCGATTCAAGATCGACCTCCCAGTCGGGCACCTTGTCCAACAGAGCATCCAGAGCGATGCGGGCCTCCATCCGCGCCAGTGCCGCGCCCAGACAGAAGTGGATGCCGCGACCGAAGGCGACCTGGTGCTCACTGGTGCGCTCGATGTCGAACACGTCAGGATCGGGGAAGGCGCGCTCGTCGCGGTTGGCCGACCCGAACAGCAGCAGCACCTTCTCACCTTGACGCATGGTCGTGTCGTGCAGTGTGACGTCGCGGGTCAGGGTTCGTGAAAGTCCCTGTGCCGGTGAGTCGTAGCGCAGCAACTCCTCAACTGCCGGCCCCAATAGTGTTCGATCGGCGGCCAGGCGTCGGCGGGTCTGCCGATGCTGGGCCAGCACGACCGCGGAGTTCCCCAGCAGATTGGTGGTGGTCTCGTAGCCCGCGACGAGCAGCAGCGCGCAGAAGCCGAGGACTTCCTCGTCGGTCAGTCTGATCCCGTCGACTGTGGCGTTCGCCAACGCCGACATCATGTCCTCGCGGGGGGTTTGGCGGCGGTCGGCGAGGAAGTCGGTGAAGTAGGCGTAGATCGAGGTGGCGGCGGTCAGTGCGTCGGTGGTTTGTCCGTGGTTGACGTCGACCTGGACCAGTTGGCTCGACCACAATCGGAACTGATCACGATCGGTGGCGGGAATGCCCAGTAGATCGGCGATCACCGCGGCGGGCAGGATCGCGGCGAAGTCGGTCACGAAGTCCGCCGAACCAGAGCCCTCGTCGAGGCGCTCGAACAACTCCGCGGCCATCTGTGTGATGGCGCCCTGCAGCCCGGCCACCCGCCGGGGAGTGAACGCCCGGCTCACCAGGGCACGCAACTGGTCGTGGCGCGGAGGGTCCATCACGATCATCATCGGCAGGAACGAGCCGATGAAGTCCGATCCCGGTGGGGTGGGGAAGATGCCGTCCACCGAGGAGTACGTGCCGTGATCCAGTGCTGCGGCCTGGACGTCGGCGTGCCGGCTCAACACCCAGGTATGGGATTCCTCGGCGCGGTACACCGGAGCCGTGTCACGCAACGACCGATACGTCGGATAGGGGTCGTTGAGAATCGAGGCGTCGAACGGGTCGTAACGAATTTGCACCGAGACCACCAAGACCTCCGACCACCAAAGTAACGACGGTTTAGACTCGCAGTCTAAACCGGCCGAACGGGACAGGGGGGCAATGCGCAAGATTCCACGTCAGATCTCTGACCGGCTTCCCGCCGCGGCGGACTTGTTCGCCGAGAAGGGGCTCAACGACTCCAAGATCGAAGACGTCGCCGCGGTGACCGGTGTGCCGAAAGCGACGCTGTACTACTACTTCGCCGGTAAAGAGGACATCCTTGCTTTCCTGCTCGAAGACCTCCTCAAGGACATCTTCGATGCTGTGACCGCGATCGTGCACACCGGCGGCACCGGTGCCGAACGCCTCGAACTCGTGATCCGCGCACAACTGCGGGCAATGGCGCAGCGGCCAGCGGTATGCCGTGCACTCATCGGCGAATTGGGACGAGCGGCCCGCATGCCGGCTATCGCCGAGATGATCAATACCGCCTACCAACAACCCGTCGAAACCCTGCTCATCGAAGGGGCCCGCGACGGATCCCTCGTCGCTCAGCCCGATGCGCGATCGACGTCGATTGCGCTGTTCGGCGCGGTCACCATCAATGCACTCATGTACCTGGTCACCGATAACCACCTCGACGAGACGGTGGTCGCCAGCACCCTCAGCGCCGTCATGTTCGACGGGCTGCGCCCGCGCACAGGAGACCAGTCATGAGCACCTACGGCCTGTCGGTTCTCGGCGCGGATCTGAAGTCACTGGCCCAGACCGCCCAGGCCGCTGATGCGGCCGGGTTCGACGCCGTATGGGCCTCGGAGTTCTATTCTCGGTCCGGATCGATCTCCATGGCCGCGATGGCCAACAGCACCCAGAACTGTCGGATCGGTTCCTCCATTCTCTACGGCGTCGGCCGAAGCCCCCTGGTGCTGGCCACCGAGGCGCGCGACCTCGACGAACTCTCCAACGGACGACTGGTACTCGGCATCGGCAACGGCACCAAACGGATGATGGGCGACTGGCACGGCGTGCCCGACACCTCCGCACCCGCCCTGCGGATGGAAGAACTCGTGATGCTGCTGCGCCGGATATGGAACCTGCATGAAGGCCCGATCCATCACGAGGGCCGTTTCTACAGAATGAATCTCACCCCGACCGGCGACGTGGGACCCTCCAGCAGGCCGATCCCGATCGTCACTGCCGGTGTCCGGCCCCGGATGTGCGAGGCGGCCGGGCGGGTGGCCGACGGCCTAGCCGGACATCCGCTGTTCACAACCACCTACGTCGAAGAGGTCGTCCGGCCCGCTATCGCCAGGGGCGCCGCGCACACCGGCCGCGACCCCAATGACGTGGAAATCATTTCCATGGTGATGTGCGCCATCCACGACGACGCCGAGGTCGCCAGGCGCGAACTGGCGCAGCAGATTGCGTTCTACTCCTCGGTCAAATCCTACGAGACGGTACTCGATGTGAACGGCTTCGCCAGCGAAGGCCGAGCCATCCGGCAAGCATTCGCCCAGCGCGATTTCCCGGCGATGTTCGCCGCTGTGTCCGAGGAGATGATCGACGCCATGGGTGTCGCCGGGACGGCGCACGAGGTCCGTGAACAATTGAGACGGTACAACGGCGTCCTCGACCACATCATGCTGTATTCACCATCGGTCGGCATCACTGCCGAACGCGTGCAACAAAACCTCGACAGCATCATCCGGGAATGCTCGCCCGCCTCGATGTCGCCAGGGCGGTCCTGTCCACGTTCAACCTGATCCACGTATTGCCGCCCAAGTCGACCCGTCGCAGTGTCCGCGGCCGGATTAGTGGGTATGCCGCGCCGACCCCGCCGATGATTGCCTGACGCTGTTGACGATGTTGGCGTCGTCGGTGTCGGGGAGGTCATGGCGGACCACGCGTACCCGTCCTTGAGGTAGACAGGCCATGTAGCCGTGGCGCATGCCATAGAGCTCCCACGCTGTCTGTTCAGCGTCGGGATCGACATCGATGCGATGTCCGCGCGAGAAGCTCAGGTGTAGCCCTCCATCGTCGCTGGACCAGGCCTGGGTGCACAGTGCGCCGGCGAGGTTCAGCAGCGGGCGTTCGTGGGTCGCGATCCTGAGGGGGTCAATACGCACCGCCTCGATGGGGTAGGTGCCGACGGCAGGAAGCGTCAATAGTAGGGGGCAGGAGATGACGATTTCGTTGTAATCATCGAAATCCAGAACCAGGCCGCCGTGCAGCGAGAGGCGTTGTACGACAAGGTTTTCGATCCATTGGGTGTACATGGCAGTCTCTTTTCGACGCATCGTTGAGCCGTATCCCCAAAGAGTACGCCAAGTATCGCTGCGATACCAGCAGTATCGTTACCGGTAGACGGCTGGCCTAGCAGCGCTGGTCACGACGCGCCTGGTGGCTCGGTCAATGCGGTCGCGGGTGTCGGCGGCTGTCGCGCGGTGGCCGCTGAAGGCCACGAGGTTGGCCAGCCAGATGTCGGAGATGATCCCAGCCACGTGCAGATCGGTAGGAGTGGGCTCGCCGCCCCTGAGCGTGCGGGCCAGCAGGATCTGGATCTCATCGGCCGCGCGGTCGAGTTCCGCGGCGGCGCGGGTATCTGCGACTGCGAAGGCCCGTGTCATGGCCGTCGTCAGCCATGGGTCGCGCTGCCAGCGGTCATGCAGATGTGCGGTGAGCCGTTCGAGCCGTTCCAGCGGTGTGCCCTCACCACTCGCCCAGTCCCCGGCCGAGTCGAGTCGACGGAACTCGCGCGTCAGCGCTGCCACCAGCAAGTGGGTTTTCGCCGGGAAATAGCGGTAAAGCGTGCCGACGGCGATGCCGACCCGCTCGGCAACTGTCCGCATCTGAACCGCCTCGTAACCACCCGCCGCGGCCACGACCAAAGCTGCATCAAGAATGGTCTCCCGGCGCCGTGCGGACGCGCGTGAACGCGACGCGTTAGCGGCTCGCTTCTCTGCAGCGACCGAGTTCGCTTCCGAAGGCGGGGTTTTCCCGTGGCTGCGCGCCTGAGGGACAGTCATGACGGCTCCGGGTCGAGGCCGCCGCGGCGCGAGAACTGCTCCAGAAGATCGCCGAAAGCGCTGACATCGCCGTGTGCGGCGAAGTGCTCAGGGCTGACGACAATGAACACTGCACTGGCGGTGAAGCGGGCGATCCCACCCTCACCCGTGCCTGTCGCCGTGACATGCAGCGCCCGCCCTTCACGAGAGACGATGTGGGCAGTAATCCGGTGGGTCTGATGCAGCGGCACCGGCCGCAAATATTCGACCGTCAGGGTGCGGGTCACCGCCGGGGTTCCGGCGATCCACAACGTGAAGCCCAGGACGTCATCACATGCCGCGGCCACTGCCCCGCCATGGGCCAGGCCCGGGGCCCCGATATGGCGCTCATCGAACGTCACATCGGTGTACACCGCGTCGCCGCTACGATGCACCACCAACCGCAGTCCGTGGGGGTTGTCCGGGCCGCAACCCATGCATGTCGTGGTGTGCGAGGGCAGTCGCTCGGGCGGCAACAGGCTTTCGGGCACCGTCACCCTCCAATACGATCGGTTTCGCTGCGCTACCGTTAGTACCACACTGCTAGACTGCCGTGACAGCATCGCGTGAAGATCGACCGCCGAGGTGAACGAGTGAGCGACAGTCAGGCAGTGCCCGTCCCTGACGACGACGTGGACCCTCGGCTCATCCGGTCACGCACCCGGCTGCTGGATGCTGCGGCAACGCTACTGAGCACCGGTGGGGTGGAAGCGGTCACTATCGATGCCGTCACCAAAGCATCCAAAGTGGCCCGAACCACGCTGTACCGCCACTTCCACAGTTCGTCGCATTTACTGGCAGCCACGTTCGAACGCCTACTTCCACAAGTGACCACTCCGGCACCGACCAGCGGACCCCTCCGTGAGCAGCTGATCGAATTGCTCAGCCGCCAAGCCGCCCTTTTCAACGACGCACCGCTGCATGTCACGACACTCGCGTGGCTCTCATTGGGGCCCACCGGCTCCAATGCCCAAGCGGAAGACCGCCACACATCCGGGGCGCTACGGACCCGAGTTGTCGATCAATATCGTCAACCATTTGACGCCGTACTCACCAGCCCAAAAGCTCAAGCCGAACTCAACGACTTCGACCAGGAACTGGCGCTTTGCCAACTCGTCGGACCACTCGCCTTCGCCCGAATGACCGGGCTTCGCACTATCACTCACAATGACTGCGCGAACATCGTCGATGACTTTCTCGCCGCCCACCGCAACACCGACAGCGACGCCATAAAATCGAACATCGCCACCAAGAAGACGGGCCGCCCGGCGCGCTCAGCTCGCTAGGCACAACGAAATCACAATGTCGAGCCGGCTGGTCTTCGGGCCCTTTTCGCCTCTCGCAAATCGCGTCGGTGATGGCATCGAAGGACCATTCGTCGCCATCATCGGCGAGGCCGTACGCTGGTTTCCGTTCCACAGCGAGGTGCGGAGACTCGCAGCAGGGTAGTGAGCTACCCGAAGTGCAGGTCACCCGCGGTTCGGCGTCTCAGACGCTTGAGGGCGCGCAACTGCTTGAACCCGTTTCTCGATTGCTTGACTTGTGGCGAGGAGGATTGACAAAGAACAACTTTGACGAGAGCAGGCGAATCGTGGCCTCGGCGGCATGGAGTGGTTACGACATCGCTGTTGCGAGTTAGCTCCGCCTTCGATGCGGCATTGATCTGCCGCGTTCGGTGACGTAATCGGTCCAGTCGCGGGCGGCGAGTTTGGCCCAGGCGGCTGCGTTCTTGGTGGTGATCGCGAGCAGTTCGGCCAGCACGGGTGCGGGCATGTCGCTGGCGAGCTGGAAGAGGGCGGCTTTGCGATGTTCGTAGGGTTTCATCCCGACCGCGACGAGCTGGGTGCGGATGTTCTCGGTGGACAGGTGGGTGCCGGGAAGTCGGCCGGGGAACAGCCAGCCCGTATGGGATGGGGTGTAGCGGCTTTCGCATTGCTGCTCCAGATGCTCGCGGATGAGGTCGTCGAGTAGGGGAGGCATTTGGATGGGGATGGCGGCGAAGACGACATGCACGGCGTGATCGTCGGAGATCGAGATTTGGCTTGATCGCAGGGCGACGATGCGCGAAAGAGGTTGGGCGAACAACAATGTGAGCAGTCCCGCGATGCGGGTTTTGCGGCGGATTGTGTCGTCGTGCAGCAGCCGCCCGACGGCGGCCCACCGCTGGGAATCCGAGACGGTTACCGAGGGAGGTGACCGTGGCGGATCGGTGACCCTCAGTGTGGTGTTGATGCGGGATTGGCGTAGCCAGACGAGGAAGGCGTACTCGGCAGTGAGCGGCCTCCGGTGGAGCGCCTGGTAGCGCTCCAGCATCTCCTGTGTCGCTGTCGCCGGAGTGGCGTCGTGGGTGTGCAGAAACGCCATGAACTGAATCGCCACGCGGACGCGACGACGGCAGGCATCGGTCATCGATCTCGTCAGCCGGTTCTCGTGGGAGGCCTTGCGCATCTGGCGCAGTACATGCCAATGCGCGAATCGGCGAACGATGGCGGCGTCTTCGGCCGGAAGCTCGGCTACAACGTCCTCGATCCAGGGCAGCATCCGTTCGACGCGGATGTCGATCGGGCCCAGAACGCCGACCGCGACCAGGAGGCTGCGCAAGTAATCGTGGGCTCGGTCCGAGGGAAGATCGCTGAAGGTGTCGTGGCTGATTTCACGCGTTCCGCAGGCCATGTCGCGAAGGAGCTGCGGGCCGGTACCGGGCTTCTTTCGCAGCCACCAGAGCACCGTCTGTGGGCGGTCGGCGTTGATCAGTTCGTCGAACACGGGCCGTAGTCGGTGATGAATCGTGCCGCTGATCGGGTCGGTGAGCAGCTCGGTGAGGCGCTCGCGTAGGAAGCAGCGGGCGCATCGGTAGAACCCGTAGGGGTGTTCTTCGCGGCCGCATTCGCTGCAGGTGAAGATCGATGCGACACCGGCGCAGGAGGCGCACACGATGGCATCGTCGAGCTGCCACGCCAGTGGCCGCACGGTCTCACACCGCGGGCATTTCTCGGGGTGATAGTGCCGTCTGCGACGGCATGCGACACAGATGCGACGCCCGTGCGTCAGTGGGGTTAGCCGGATGGTGCTTGCACACTCCCAGCAGGCCCGCTGAGTCACTGGTTGTCGTGGGGGCGGCGGATGGTGGCGCGGATGGGTCGCAGGTCGCCGATGCCGGGTCCGCTGTCGCTGACCGCGGGCGCCTCACGGACTTGTTCGGCGACGAGCTCGAGCAGGTCGTTGGGCGTGCACGACAAGATGTCGCAGAGGGCGGCGAGCAGGTCGAGATTGATGCGCTGCGGGGGCTTGGTCGCGATCCGGTGCACCATCTGTCGGGAGATCTCCACGCCACGCTCGTGCAGCGGTGCGACAAGGTCGGTGGTGGCGAACATTCCGTTCTGGGCCATCAGCTGACGCAGGTTCCACCGCAGCACGGTCCTAGTGCTCATCTCCGCCTTCACCTGTCGTCGTGGATGATCCGTAGACGCGGCGCAGCGCCGCCTGCAGTGTTTTGGTCTTGAAGTCGTCGGACACCGAGGTATAGATCGCGGTGGTCGAGGCATACGAGTGCCCCACCTGTTCGGTGACGAACCGCTCCGGATAACCGAACTCGATCAGATGGGTGACATAGGAGTGCCGCAGGCAGTGCAAGGTGAGCTCGGCAGGCAGTCCCGCTTGCACCCGTGCGACGGCGAATCGCCTATCCATGGTCTTGGTCGCCACGCGCCGTCGACGCTCGGTCAGCCAGAGCTCTTGACGGTTCCCGGGGCTGAGGAGTGGGCGGCCGTGGTCGACCCATTGGCGCAGTCCGTCGATCACCCAGTCGAACTCCGGAACGGCGAGCACGGTGCGACGCCTGGGAGAGCTGCCGCGACGTGATTTGGCGTAGCGAACGTGGACGGCGCCGAACGTGCCCCAGGCCGGCATCCGCGAGTTCGGACGCAGGTCGGCGAGATCGAGATAGCACAGCTCGCGGCGGCGTAAACCGAAGGCGTAGGCCGTCTTGATCATCTGTGCGTCGCGCAGCGCCGCGAACGCGCCTTTGTTCCTGGACCGAGCGAGAACATCGACGCGATCATCGAGGAAATCGAACAATGTTTCCAGTTCGTCGTAGGTGAACGGGCGACGCGCGGGCTTGCCCTCGTAGTCGACCAGATGCGCGGCGGTGTTGTAGTCGTGACAGACCTGCGATGGGATCCGTCCGAACCTGTTCTCGCATTGCGCGATCCAACCGTAGCGGCTATCGAGTAGGTAGTCGCAGAACATCCGCAACGACATGTGATAGCCGCGAATGGTCGACGGTGCTTTGCGTTCCGGGCCCGACATCAAAGCGGCCGTGAAGTCTTCGACATCGCCGGCAGTCCAGTCCCACGGAGGCGCCCCGGCGAACTCTGCGAACCGCCGCACCAACGCCAGCCGCGGCTCGATCGTGGCCTCAGCAGCGAGTAGCCGAGACGCCTGTTGACGACCCCACCCAGACAGCATCGCTTCGAAGACTGCGCTGGCCTCGTCCAGGTGAACCACGCCCGAGGCAAGAACCAAGTGCGCCGACCCCGGAACGCTCACAAGAGAACCTCCATCTATCGTCAACTTAGAGTTGTCAATGACAACCGCAAGTTACCACACCTGCGAGCGAAATCCGTCTACCAGGAGGAACACGAAAGTGGTTCAATGAAGCGCATCCGGCGCTGGTCCCATGCGCCAGATATACGCGTCAACTTCAGGTTGATTCGCGACCTTCCACCCCTAAATGCAAGAGGTGTGTTGGCTTTGAGGGAACGCAGAAGCAGGGGTGATGGCGAGGCAGCTGGGGTACGGCGGCGGGGTGGCGGTCAGGCGGAGGGTGAATGTCGGGCGAGGTGTGGCATTGGTTCTTCAGGCGCGCCGGCAAAAATTGGTGGACAGCGAATGTGGCTGTGGTGGTGGCCGTCACGCCTCGGTTGCTCCTAGTGTCGCGGTCATGACAGCTGCAGGAACGTCCAAGGTGGAAGCCCGGCGACGAGCGCGCGAGGCGACCAGGCGCGCCAACGAGGCCCGCGCGGCTCGGGAGAAGGCGAACATCGAGAACGCGGCGAACTACATGGTGGCCAAGGCTCGGCTGGCCGAGATCGACGCCTGGGAGACCGAACGGTTGGCCGCGGTGACCGAACTGGTACGCGCCGAGGCCACCAAGCGGCGTGCCGGCACTCGGGCCGCGGCCGGCGCGGCAATCAGGCTGTTGCGGGAAAGTGGTGAGACGCTGACGACGATCGCTGAACTGACCGGCGACGGTCTCGGCGAAGTCAGGGCCATGCTGAGGCACGCACCGAAGATCGAGAAGCGCACGGCGAGAAAGGGTTCGCATGCACTAGGCGGCTTTGGTGTTGTCGGTCCGTCAGAAGGCCCCGGCGGCGGAGCTACAGACAATCCCGAGGCGGCCTCGGCGTGACAACTACGTTGACGGTCGGCAATGGGCTGACAACGTGGAGCACGGGAGGCGTGACCACCCGGCCGCGGTGCGCGGCGCGCGACGGCTCCCGCCAGGAGCAGCACGGTGCTGGCGGGGCAGTGATGAGCAGACCGACGTGCGTTGAGGAACCACACCTGGCAGCGGTCAGCTCCTGGTCCACGGTGGCCGGCCTGTGGTGTCTTCGAACGCCGATTTGGCCGCGCCGCGTGTTGGTGTTGGTCGAGGGCCAGGAGAAGCGCAGGCCAACTCATCGTCGGTCGACGGCTGCACGCCCCCGAATGTGCGCTACGAGAGTCACGCGGTTGCAGCCCAATGCCTTCAGACTGCATATCTGGACCGGGGCGATCGGCAAGAAACGCTTACGGCCTCTTTTTGACCCGCGACGGCGCGGGGTTCTGCGTGCGTCCGCGTCAGTACGCGTTGGCGATCGGCATCGGAAGCATGGCCGTGAGAGTGCTGGGTTTGCACGAGTGCCGGTGTGCGTGAAGATCGCGGCTGACCCAGCGCGTCGTTTCGAGCTCCCAGGGCGACAACAGGGTGCGGGTGGCGCGAATGTGTCGCGGCGGCCGGCATGCGGTGCGGCGCTTCGCTAGTCGCGGCGTGCGGCGCGCATGATCGGTGGCGCTGCGCGATGCGATGCGGCACGACTGGGATGCCGCCGCGGTGCAGGCGGCGCTGCTTGGCGCCCAGCCCACACCGTGGCAAGCAATTGCGGTCGCTGATGTGGTCTCCTGCGGTCTCGGCGGGAACGCCCTGGGCGGTGCTAGACGGGCCGTGGCGGCGGTTGTCGCAACGTCGAGCCGAGGAAGCTGGAACGGTCGACGCGAGGCTTGCGCTGGGGCGCTCAGCCGCGCTGGAGGACCACCGCGGTGGGGGCGGCTCCGTGGGGCGTCGAGCCACGGCCAGGGCGGCGACGCCGGCTATCCGGGCACAGCAGTGTGGCGCGCATCGTCTCTCGACGAAGATCGTCGATGTAAACACGCAGCGAGTTGCTGAAGCTCAGCAGGGTAAGGCGGCGGTCGGCCCCGCCTTGTTGCCCAGCTGGTTTAGGGACAGACCAGTTGTCTGGTGGATGCTGACCGAGGTGGATGGCAGCCGCGGACCCCAGGTCAAACGTGCGATGGGGGACAGTCGAGAGAACGGGTCCACGCACAGCTGGTGCGACAGTCCGGAGACCCAACTCGGCCATGTCTCGTAATCGCGGCGCGCGGTACATGAGGGGTGTCGAGACCTCAAGAAGAGGGCCGTCGCCCCGTTGTTGCCGGCTGGACAGCAGCCCGGCGACCTCGTAACCTAACCGTGACCTACGTACCTGCTACGTACTTTCGTACCTCACCGAAGGTTTCCGCTGTTGTGACTTTGCCTGTGCTTGAGGCCCCATCGCGCGCGCTGGGTAAACGGCTCGCCTTCATCTTGGCGGCGATCGGTATTGTTGCTGCGCTTCTGGCGACCGACGTGAACGCTGAGCCTGCGGCTGATGCGCTTGCCGAACTGACCGAATTATCGCGTGTTGCTGAGCAGACCACAGAGCAGATTCACACCGCGCAAATCGACCTCGACGAGAAGCTCGCCGCTCAGCAGGTCGCGGAGAAAAAGGCGGCCTCTGATCGTGCGACCGTCGATGTGGCGTCGGCCGATCTGGCGACGTATCAGGCTGCAGTCGATGAGCTGGCCGCCTCTGCATACATGGGTGGCCGTACCGACACCTTGGCGGCGGCATTGACGGCAACGTCTCCCCAGGACCTCATAGATCAGCTGGCGGTCCAGAAGACGGTTGCCTCGGAGCTGACTGTGCAAATGGCCGCGTTCCGATCGGCGAGTACGCGTGCAGCCGCAGCCGCAGATCAGTCTTCGAAGTCGGCAGCACAAGCACGGATCGCGTCCGACGAGGCCGCGGCGGTGCGAACGGACCTCGATGCCAAACAACGCCGAATGCAGGAGCAGATTGCTGCCGTGCAGGCTCGCTACGAGGCTCTGACGCCTGATCAGCGGGCCATCTTGGCCGATCCGGGGCCGCCGCCCCCACCGCTGCCGCCGTCCTCGCCGTCGAACGATCCAAGCATCGTGGCCATGCCGGGCCCGGCCGGCGGCGAACCCTTCGGGGGCGGAACTGCGGTCGTGCAAGCTGCCCTGACACGGGTGGGATCACCGTATTCGTGGGGCGCCACAGGCCCGGATGCGTTCGATTGCTCAGGGCTGATCAAGTGGGCGTTCCTGCAGAACGGGAAGTCGTTGCCCCGGTCAAGTCAAGCGCTCGCGCAGGGCGGGCAGGCGGTGGCTGTTTCTGATATGCAGCCCGGTGACATCGTGACCTTTTATGGTGATGTCTCTCATGCGGGGATTTACATCGGTGACGGGATGATGGTTCACGCGTCCACGTTCGGAACGCCGGTGAAAGTCGCGCCGATCTCTTCCGCACCAATTCACAACGTCCGGCGGTACTAGGCCGCCGCCGCGGCGCTGGCGTCAATCGTTGAAGAAACGGGTGGTGATCTGGGTCCATTCGCGGATCTCGTCGATGGTGTGTGCGACGTGCAGGGTCGAGTCGGGGATCAGATCAGCGAGGCGCTCGGCGGTAGAGATCGGGTGCAGGGGGTCGGTGTCCCAGGCCAGGACCAGAGTGGGCTGGCGGATCTGGGTGAGTTGATCAGGGTCGGGTAGGTCGGAGGAGCCAACCCCGCGCATGGCGGCGGAGACCACATCGTCGTCGACGCCGGGTTCGAACTTGCCTTGCCGGTAGTTGGCGAAGATCGGCAGTGGGGGAGCGTCGGCCCATTGTTGTCGCCACGCGGTTGGTCCAATGGAGTCGATGAGGTCAGCGGTGTCGAAGTACCACTGGCGCGTTTGTTGGGGCCCTGTTTCCCAGGCGACGGGAGGGATCACCAGCGCCAGCCGCCTGAATCGGCGAGGAGCGTTGAGGGCGGCATGCAGTGCAGCAGCGGCTCCGAGCGAGGATCCGGCGAAATCGATGGGTTCGTCGAGGCCGGCCGCGTCCAGGACGCGCAGGAGGTCGTTGGCTGCTTGCTCGAAGCGATAGTCCTCGGGTTCTGGGCGGCCCGGTGATGCGCCGTGTCCGCGCTGGTCGTAGGTGATCAGGTGGCGGCCCTCGGCGATAGCGTCGACGTCGAAGATGCCCAGGCCGCGCACGATCTGCCGGCTCATGAGCACGCCGTGCCCATAGCCAATCGGTACCGTGTTGGGGGGTCCGCTGAGCTGGTAGGCGATGGTGGCGCCATCGGTGATGAGATGGTGGTCATCCGGCATTGCGGCTCCTCAGATGCGTTGGTGCGACGTTCCGCGGGGGTTTCGGTTGTTGGCCGTCTATTCCACAGCGGTGAGGACGTTCACCGTGGCACCGTCGTCGGTGGAGGTGTAGATGGCGGTATCTGTGGCGATGTAGACCTGGCCGTCGCCGGCGGCGAGAAGGGCCTGAGGTTTGGCGCTGAGGGTGTGTCGTGGTTGCCAGGTCTGCCCGTTGTCGGTGCTGGTGTAGAGGGTTCCTTGGAGGTCGACCCCGAGCAGGGGGCCGCGCTGGGGCCAGCTGACGAGTGCCAGTGCCGGTGTATCGGTGATTGCGGCGAATGTCATTGCGCCGTCGTTGCTTCGGAGGAGCCCTTGGGGTGTGGCCGCGAGGATCTCGTCGGCGTCCGCGGGTGATACTGCGAGGTCGGAGGCAGGGATTTCTGCACGCCGCTGCCAGGACTTCTGATCGAGGCTGACCATCACCGTGCCCGACTGGCTGTCGTGACCATAGACCCGCCCGTGGCGGTACTCGAGTGCATGAAAATCGGCGCTGCCGTGCAGCGACAGAGATTCCCAGGATTGGCCGGCGTCGCTGCTCTTGATCAGGCCCAAATGTGGTGGTTGTTGACGGTCAGCCGGATCGGGGTGGCCGCTGGCCAAGAATTCGTCGGGCCCGGTGACGGTGAAGCCCATGAAGTCCTGGATGAGATCGCCGACTCGCTGTGGCGCCTGATCGGTCTCTGCCGTGTAGAGGCCGTAATGAGTTGCCACATAGAGGGTTTCATCGGACGGATTGATGCCAAGACCGTGGATATGCACCATCCCCGGCTCTATCGCGGGTGCCGCGCTGCCGGGGGCGTTCGACGAACACCCCGCAGCCAGGGCTCCGGTCAGAATTGCGACGATGAACCTACGGAGCTGCACACTGACACCTTCCGATCACGGACAATCTACGTAGTGCAATAGTAGATGGGTGGCATGGGGCACCGCCGCGATGCCGGTTCGGAGCCCTGGGCGGCGCAGCGGGTACCGGCGGGTCGTGAAGGCGTCTTCATCAAATCTTCATCGGAACACGAACCGACCCATATGCGAAGTCCTGAAGCTGGAATGAGGCGGCGAGAGCGCTCGCTGCGTAGACGCTTGGCGTCACGAAGATGTGTGAGAAAGGATGTGCGATGCAGCACAAGCGATTTGGAGTTGGGGTGGCGGCGTTGGCGGTGTCGGCCCTGTTCGTCGGCGCCTGTTCGAATGCGGCAACAGACTCTCAGTCATCGGCCAGCAGCACCTCGGCGGCAGCATCGGCATCGCCGAGTGCTGCGAGCAGCGACGCTACCCACAACGACGCTGATGTGACGTTTGCCCAAGGCATGATTCCTCATCATCGGCAGGCGATCGAGATGAGCGACATGCTTCTCGGCAAGCAGGGCATCGATCCCGAGCTCATCTCGTTGGCGAACGAAATCAAGAACGCACAAGGCCCTGAGATCGAGACGATGCAGGGCTGGCTTCAGGAGTGGGGAGCGTCGTCCTCGCCTGCACCTGCGCCGACTAGCACCGCAATGCCTGGCCACAATATGCCGGGCCACCAGATGCCTAGCGGCGATATGGGCGACATGCCTGGCATGGGTGGTGGCGGCCACGGCATGATGTCTGAAGCCGACATGGCTGCGCTGCAGAACGCGCAGGGTGCGGAGGCGAGCCGACTTTTCTTGACGCAGATGATCGCCCATCACAAGGGTGCAATCATGATGGCGCAGGAGGAGATTGAAATTGGCCAGTTCCCGGCGGCGGTGGAGATGGCGCGAGCCATCGTGTCCTCTCAGCAAGCGGAGATCGACACGATGCAGGGAATGCTGGACAAGTAACAGCTCAGAGGCACGACGGTCAGGTCCGCGCTGAGGCACCCGTGACAGGGAACTCGTCGGCGCGTACCTGAGCAGTGGGTAGGTCGACGGTGAATGTTGCGCCGGCGCCCAGTCCGGCGCTCGCTACGGAAATGGATCCGTCGTGGGCCTGGACCAGCGCTTTGGCGATGGCGAGCCCTAGACCGGCGCCGCCGTGCTCGCGGTCGCGGGCGGCGTCTGCCCGATAGAACCGTTCGAACAGTCGGGTGAGGTGCTCGGGGGCAATTCCTTCACCGGTGTCGGCGACGGCGATTCTCAACCGGTCGCCGTCGCGGACACAGTTGACGTAGACCGAACCGCCGGACGGTGTGTGCCGCAGCGCATTGTCCAGCAGATTGCCCAGGACTTGGGAGAGCCTCTGCTCGTCGGCCCACAGCGGCGGCAGCGCCTGCTGGAGGCGTAGGCGTAGTGCAACCCCTTTGGTGTCGTAGCGTTCCTGGGCCGCGGCGACGGATTGGCGCGTCAAGCGGTCGACGTCAATCGTGGCGTACGACATGGAAACCGAGCTCTCCTCGGCCTTGGCCAGCGCCGCGACATCATCGGAGAACCGCACCAGCCGGCGGGTCTGGTCGCGCAGCATGGCCGCCGTCTGCGGAGTCAAAGTACGCACCCCGTCTTCGAGGGCTTCGATGTAGGCCTCCAGTACCGCGACCGGTGTGCGGATTTCGTGCGCTAGGTCTCCGAATAGTCGCTGTCGTGTCGAATCAACCGCTTGGAGACGGGAAGCCATCTGATTGAAGGCGGTCGAAAGCGCGTCGAAATCGTCGCCGAGGCGCGGCGATGACACACGAATCTCGTAATTTCCTTGAGCGACATCGGTGGCGGCGGAGGCGACCTCGGTGATGGACCGTTGGAGCCGTCGACTGACGTAGAAGCTGACGGCGAGCGCGGCTAACGCCGACACCGCCAGGGCGCCCCCGATGGACATGACCGTGGCGTAGCCGTAGGCCTCCTCGGCATGCACTTCCTCCGGCGAGTCCATCGGCACGCCCGCGAGGTGAAGGTGCTCACGAAACAGGGGTGGGCCAACGACGGCGGCCACCACTGCGGTCGTCGCGGCCCCAGCGACCAACACGATGGCTTGGGCTGCCAGCAGCCGCATGCCGATACCAGGGCGACCCCAGCGTCGACGTCGGCCAGGTGTGGGTGCAGGTGGGGGAGTCACTGTCCGGTTCCCATCCGGTATCCGACTCCTCGCACGGTGGCGATGTAGCGGGGAGAGGCTGCGTCGTCGCCGAGTTTGCGCCGTAGATGGCCGATGTGGACGTCGACGAGATGCTCGTTGCCGACCCAGGGTCCGTCGCGCACGATTTCAAGTAGTTGTCGCCGACTGAGCACATTGCCTGGCCGGCCGGAGAGAGCTTCGAGAATGTCGAATTCAGTGCGAGTCAACACGATTCGTTCGTCGTCGATGCCTACCTCGCGGGCGGCGACATCGATGCTCAGCGCGCCGAAGCGACGAGGTGGCGTGAGTTCAGTTTCGGCGGTAGTGGTAGCTGATTGCAGGACGCGGGGTCGACGCAGCATGGCGCGAATGCGCGCGACGAGTTCGCGTGGGCTGAAGGGTTTGGTGATGTAGTCGTCGGCGCCGACCGTGAGGCCGAGGACTGTGTCGATTTCGGTGTCGCGGGCGGTGAGCATGACGATGTAGGCATCGGAGAATGTGCGTAGCTGTCTGCAGACTTCCAGTCCGTCGATGCCGGGTAGGCCGATGTCGAGGATGACGACATCGGGGTCAAGGTCGCGGGCGATGGCGATCGCGTCGACGCCGTTAGCGGCCACGACTGCCTCGAACTGCTCGCGTTCTAGATAGCTGGCCACCACTTCGGCCAGGGGAAGTTCGTCGTCGACGACCAGGGCGCGGTATCCCTTTGCCTGCTCAGGCGGTGTACCCGGATGGTGCTCCATGGTCATCATGGTGCCTGCTGACACGGGTGCGGCGGCACGCGACTGCCGGAGCGGCGGCGATCTTCAGCAGATCTTTATCAGACTCATACCGATTGCGTCCTGGAAGCGGGAGACGCTCACTGTGGAGGTGGGCTTGACATGCGCTGGCTGATGGACGTCTGCCCGGACAGTCTCGGATGGGAAGTGTGGCTGATCCTGTGCGCCGTCATTGTCGTGCTGTGGGCCGCTGCTATTGCCGGCGCGACGGCCCTGTTTCAGGCTTCTGGGCGGCCGTGCCGCAGCGAGCGGCGTAAGCCACCGGAGGAACGCGCACCGGCAGCCTCTCCGGAGGGGACTGACCCACCAGAGGCGCACGTGCCCATGGCTCGCCGCGAGGTGTTAGTACTCGATCAAGCGCGTGACGTAGGGCGTCATGCCGGAGGTGCGTACGGGGAGATTTTGACCACTGATCCGGTGAAGGGAGCTTCGATCATCATGCCGTCGCCGAGGTACATGGCTTCGTGCTGGCTGGCGTTGGGGCCGTAGAAGATGAGGTCACCGCGTTGCATCTGCGATGACGGTACTTTGCGGCCGGCGTTGTATTGCGATCCGGAGTAGTGGTCGAGTTTGATGCCCACGCCGGCGAAGGCGTACAGCATGAGGCCGGAGCAGTCGAAGCCGACGGTGCCGGCTCCTTGATCGATTCCCCGAGCTGGTCCGTTGGCGTTGCCACCGCCCCATGAGTAGGGAACGCCGAGCTGGGACATGGCGCGTCGGATCACGAATTCGGAGGCCTGGCGGCCGTACAGGCGCGGGATGCGTCCGTTGGTGATGCCGGGATCGGCGGCGGCGGTCGCTGGGGAGAGGATGCCCAGTTTGACGAGGAAGTTTCGACCCATGTCGGCGGTGAGCTGCAGCGAGGTCGCCATGATTTTGAGGACGGCGTTGATGATGGCTATCGGATCGCTGGCCACGTTGGCGCTGGGCACCATCGGCAGCGTGGTGTCCCATTGGCCGGTGCCCGGGCTGTCGGCTGGTGTCGGGGTGGAGCGGTCCCATTGGCCGCTCGGGGCCACGGTGGTACCGGTTTGCGCGGCCGTGGGCTGGTTGGTGGTGGCAGCGACCGGCCGCGCAGCAGTGAGTCGGGTTTGGGCGGAGTCGCGTTCGGCGGCCAACCGGGTGAGGTCGGACTGCTGATCGGTGAATGCGTTTTGCGCGGCAATGAGTTCGGCGACTGCACCGTCTTGTCGTCGTTGCGCGTCGGCTGCTGCTGCGTCGGCGTCCAGGCGGGCCTGCTTGGCGGCTGAGAGTCTGTTGGCGCGTTCGGTCTGGCTTCGGCGAAGATCGTCTTTGACGCTGTTGAAGGCGATGAGATAGGTCTGCTGCGTCGATGCTGCTGAGAGGATGTCTTCGGAGCTAGTTGCCAGCGGCAGTGCGCGGGAAGGACCGTTCATGTAGGTGGAGGCGGCGAACTCATCGAAACGCTGCTGCGTGGCGTCGATGGCGCTCTGGCTGTCGGCGAGTGCTTTTTCGCTGTCGGCGAGTCTGCTGTGCGCCTCGGAGACCGCCTCGCGGGCAGCGGCAAGCTCCACCAGGGCCCGATTGACGCTCTCCTGTTGGTGTTGGATGTCCGCGCCGATGTCGGCGACGTGCTGGTTGGCTTCGGCGACGGCGGCGACAAGTCCTGCGACCGTTTCGTTGTCACCATCAGGTTCGCTTCCGTGCCCGGCTGTGGCGATCCCCGAGGGGTGAAGCACCAGCATTGACGCCAGCGCCCCAGCGGTGAGAAGCGACGTGAAGCGCTGCATCAGTTCTCCTGTGGGGTGGCTGCCGGTGGCCGCGAGTCGGTCGGGCCAGTGCGCCGAGGTGTCATATCCCACTGCCTTCTAGCGCCATCTATCTACGTAGTTACTTAGTACGTAGTTGGAACGTACATCACTGCAGCATCAGGAGAAACGCCTGTCACAGTCTCAACTCGGTAACACCTGAGCGGGCGGCAGCATGTGCTTTTGGTCCGATGGGGCCGTGGCCTTGGAATGATTTCGATGGCGCACGCATGAGTTGCCCTGTGTCAAGCCGCCCTGGGTTGATCTTGGTTGATCAGCTTTTGGAGGGCCCTGTGTTGGGTGGGATCGTAGGCGACTTCGTCGTGCCAGCAGTGCCAGATGATGTAGAGCCAGGCGCGGGCGAGGATGCGCACGGCGTGGGGGTGGTCGTGTCCGCGGGCTCGGGCGCGGTTGTAGAGATCGGCCGCCCAGGGGTTGGCTCGACGACTGTCGCCGGCGAAGTCGCATACGGCGTCGCGGAGCTGTTTGTCTGCAGCCCAGCGGAATCCGACGTGTTTGACTTTCCCGGATTGGCGGGTGGAGGGGGCGACTCCGGCCAGGCACGCCAGCGATTCGGGTGTGGGGAACCGTGCGCGGCAGTCGCCGATTTCGGCGAGCAGTCGGGCGGCACGGAAGGTGCCCGAGCGTGGCAGGCTGGTGAAGATATGAGTATCGGCGTGAGCGTCGAGTTGCTCGGCGATGCTCTGGTCGAGGGTTTTGATCTGGGCGCTCACAGTGCTCAACACCTCGACGAAGGTCGCGGTGATGGTGGCACCGTCGATACCGGCGGCACCGCGAGGCGCGGCGGTGAGTCGTCGGTGCAGTTCACTGGCGTGGGTGCGGCCGCTGTAGCCGACGCTGGCCAGCCAGTTGGCCATCCGGGTGACCGAGAGCCAATCGGCGCGGTCCTGGCAGTCAAAGCGGGCCAAAAAGGCCAGGCTGATCGGCGAGTCGATATCGGCGAACAGCCCGACCGCGCCGGGAAAGACGATCATCAGATGAGCCCGCAGCTGGTTGGCGATCGCCACGCGGTGAGCGACCAGATTTTTACGGGCTCGGCAGGTCTGGCGCAGGGCCACCGTGGCCGGGCTGTCGGGCTGCAGGGGCCGCAGCCGGGTCCGGTCGGTGCGCAAGGTGTCGGCCAGGACGAACGCGTCGAAGCGGTCATCTTTGTTGCCGGCCGATCCGTAGCGCCCGCGCAGGTTCTTGAGTTGGTTGGGGCTGATCACCACGACGGTGATCCCAGCGTCGAGCAGGGCGTGTACGACCGGACCGTCGGGGCGTTCGATGGCGACTTCGCTGACACCGGCGCGTTGCAGTGTGGTGAGCAGATCTCGCAGCCCAACGGCGTTGTGACCGATCGTTTTGCGGGTGATCTCGCGGCCTTTGGCATCGACGATCGAGACCGCGTGATCATCGCAGGCCCAGTCGATTCCACACGTGAGCCCATTGGCGGGTTCCGTTGGCAGGGTATTTCGGGCAGACTTCATGACAGCCTCCTCGCTGCTAAGCCCAGTGGGGAGGCACCCTTATGTGCAGGTTCCGGGGCACGACTGCCGGTTCGCTCACTGAGCGGCGCTCGGTGGCGCATAGCCCTGTCGACGGTCAACGCGCCCCGGGTAACCACTGACCTCCGCAGAACTCATGCTGGACATCAACAGCGTCGAGCGAGCAGGGCGATAGATCAGCGGCACCTCGGGTGCATCGGCAATCCATCCAAGATCACCGACACAAGGATGGTGCACCAGTGAGCGGATCGACATCGGTGGCGCCGCCGCGGCGAGGTCCCGGCATCTGGGCTGTTGGCGGCTACATTAGGGAGCTGCAGGTGCCGCGCTGTGCGAATCGGCCACCTCGTCAGAGCGGGCAGGAGTTGCGGCGGATGGAACAGCGAGCTTTCGGCGATCTCGAAGCGGTGGTCATGGACTGGGTGTGGGATCACCAGGAGCCGGCCACGGTGCGTGATGTGTTCGAGGATTTGGCTCAGCAGCGACCCATCGCGTACACCACCGTGTTGTCGACCATGGACAACCTGTATCGCAAGCGGTGGCTCAAGCGGCAGCGCAGCGGCAAGGCCTATGTGTACCGGGCGGCGATGACTCGTGAGGAGCGGTCAGCGCGTCTGATGAAAGCCGCGTTCGACTCCGGTGGCGATACCAACACCGTGCTGGCATTTTTCCTTGAGCAGATGAGCGCTGAGCAATCCGCGCAGCTGAAGGCGGCTTTGCGTAAAGGCCGGCGGTCATGACGACGGCGCTGTGGCTGGTGCTTTACGGCGCCGTGCTGGCGTGGCTTGCTCCACCGGTACTGCGGCGCCTCACCGGTGGCGGAGTGAGTCCGTCTATGGGTGTGGCCGCCTGGCTGGCCACGGTTGCCGCCGTGCTTGCGGCGTGGCTGGCGGCAGTGGTGCTGGTGGTCAACGCGACGTCGAACAGCGTGCTGGACGGCTCGGTCGTGACCCTCTGCCTGGAACTGTTCGGGTTCTCCGATCACACCCCGCTGGCGGGACGCCTCGGGTCCATTGCTTTTATCGGTGGGGGACTGCTGGCCTCTGCGGTCGTGGCGCTGCGACTGGGACGCTGCCTGGCCAGGCTGCGCACCCGAAGCCATGAGCACGCAGAGGCCGCGCGGATCGTCGGTCGGCCCACCGACCATCCTCACGTCGTTGTCGTGGAGGCCGACCTCCCCGCCGCCTACTGTGTCATCGGCCGCCCCCATGCGATCGTCGTGACCTCGGCGGCCGTGAAATCGTTGAACCGGTCGCAACTGAAGGCGGTTCTTGCGCACGAGGATGCCCACCTGTCAGGGCATCATCACCACATTCTGATGGTGCTGCGTGCCCTCGCCGCCACCCTTCCTCGCCTTCCTTTGTTCGCCTGCGCGCATGAGGCTGTGGCGGAACTGCTGGAGATGTGTGCCGACGACACCGCCGCTCGTCGCGTCGGGACTCGTCCTTTACTCACGGGGTTGCTTGCGCTGGCCGGTCACCGACCTCCTGTGGCTGAAGGTCTGGCCGCGGCGGCGACGGCGGTCATCGCCCGAGCCGAGCGTCTGGTCACCCCAACCCGTCGGCACGTGCGGTGGCGTCACCGCGCTCTGCTGGTCGCCGCCATCACCACCATGCTCGCCACTCCGGCATTCATTCAGGTGCTCTGCCACCACTAGGTGTCGGTCGAACCCATCCGATCTGGGTGCGGGTCGGTGATGCGCACTTGGACGGACGAGGACCTTCGGCAGTCGGGTGTCTGCCCACTCAGCAAATCTCTCCCTGGCTGCCTGATGCTTGAGTTCACATCGCCAATTATCTCCGTAGTCAAACCGTAGATGACCAGTGTAAAGGCTGGTGTCACCGAGGTTGGAGTGATGGCATGCGCAGCGGTGAAATAAGCAGTACGGCAACGTTATCGGGCGAATGATGTGAAGGTTCTGATCGCTTCGCACGGGCCGCCGACGAGGACTGTCGCGGGCAGGTCACGACACGGCGTCGACTGCACGGCCGCCACTCCGTTCGGCGATCCGCTGCTACAGTCGGCAACATCGTGAGCTATATCGACGGGAGTTCCTCGCAGCGGCGACGCGCAGTCGTCGCTGTGTTCCTCGCGTTCTGGACCATCATTGTGGCTGCGGAATGGGCGCTGCCGGGGACCGAGGCGGCGCCAGCCCACGGACCCCACCCCCTTGCGAGCGCGGTGGGCGCGCCGGTGGCCGTCCAGCTCGACCATCCGCACATCTCCGAGGGCGGAAGTGCGCCGTCACCGGAGTCTTTTGCGGAAGCTGTCCTGCCGCGGGGGACAATCACGCTGATTGCCCTGGCCTTGGTCGGCGCTCTGGCTGTGTTGCCGGCGCTCTGGCGCTACGCGCCGCTTGCTCCTATTCGCGGTCCTCCGCGCTCACCCGTCGCACAGACCGGACGCGACGTGCTTGTCCGGCTGTGCATCGCGCGTCGCTGATCGGCTAGCGTCAGGCCCCGTCTTTTCTGGACCGGGGGCCGGTGACTGCTGCCCGCCACCAGCAGCCGCGCGTCAGTCGCGGCGTCAACAGAAGCGATATCCCCGACATGAATCACGCCGTTTCGATCAACCATGCCCACGACACAGACCGATTCGAGCGCCTACGGCTGGGCCGCTTTGAGCGGCCGGCCACGATGGTCGGGCAGACGCCCGTCCTGAGGATCGGCGCGCCGTTCACCACCGCAGGGCAGGGCTTTTGGGCCAAACTTGAGGGCTTCAACCCGGGCGGAATGAAGGACCGGCCCGCGCTGCATATGGTCGAACGCGCGCGCACCCGCGGGGTGCTCGCCCCGGGCGCCCGTATCGTCGAATCGACAAGTGGCACATTAGGATTGGGGCTCGCTCTTGCGGGCACTGTGTACGGTCACCCCGTCACCTTGGTCACTGACCCCGGCATGGAACCGATCATCCAACACATGCTCGCCGCGTTCGGCGCGCACATCGAACTGGTGACCGAGCCTCACGAGCGCGGCGGCTGGCAGCAGGCCCGCACGCAACGCGTGCAGGAGATTCTGGCCACCGATCCGCACGCGTGGCATCCCGACCAGTACAACAATCCGGACAACGTGGAGGCCTACCGCGGGCTGGCGGTCGAATTGAATGACCAGCTTGGATCTGTGGATGTGTTGGTGTGTTCGGTCGGCACCGGGGGACACTCGGCAGGCGTGGCCCGGGTCTTGCGGGAATTCAATCCCGGCCTGCAGCTGATCGGCGTCGACACGGTGGGCTCGACAATCTTTGGGCAGCGCGCCACCACTCGACTCATGCGCGGCCTCGGCTCCAGCATCTTCCCGGGCAACGTCGATTACGGCGCTTTCAACGAAGTGCACTGGGTCGCGCCGGCGGATGCGGTATGGGCCTGCCGAACCCTGGCGGCCACCCACTATGCCAGTGGCGGGTGGAGTGTGGGCGCGGTCGCGTTGGTGGCCGGGTGGGCTGCGCGCAATAGCGACCCGGGCACCACGGTCGCCGCCATTTTCCCTGACGGCCCGCAGCGCTATTTCGACACCGTCTATAACGACGACTATTGCCGCACCCATGGTCTGTTGGACAAGGTTCCGTCCAATGAACCAGCCACCGTTGACGACCCGATGACACACGCGGTCACGACCTGGACGCGGTGCCCCGTGGTCGTTGACCCCACGCAGGTGGTGCCGCGATGACACTGCTGTCTGGGTTCCGCAGCTTCGGCTGGCCAAGCCGCATGTTGATGATCAACCAGTTCGGGATCAACCTCGGTTTCTACATGCTCATGCCCTATCTGGCTGGCTATCTGGCTGGGCCCCTGGGCCTGGCTGCATGGGCCATCGGGCTCGTGCTCGGGGTCCGCAACTTCTCCCAGCAGGGCATGTTCATCATCGGTGGCACGCTGGCCGATCGCCTGGGCTACAAACCCCTCATTGTGAGCGGATGCGTGCTGCGCACCGCAGGATTCGGGCTTCTGGTGGTCGCCGACTCGCTACCGGCAGTGTTGGTGGCTTCGGCGGCAACGGGTTTCGCCGGAGCGCTTTTCAACCCGGCGGTGCGTGCGTACTTGGCCGCCGATGCGGGCCCTCGACGGGTGGAAGCGTTCGCGCTGTTTAACGTGTTCTATCAAGCGGGCATCCTCGCGGGGCCGTTGGTGGGCCTGGCGTTGATGTTCGTTGACTTCAAGATGACTGCTGCGGCCGCGGCGCTCGTCTTCGCGGCGCTGACAGTGGCGCAGCTGTTCGCACTGCCGCAACGTGCTGTGACTCCAGCACAGGAGAAGACCTCGGTGCTTCAGGACTGGCGGGCAGTCGCGGCCAATCGCTCGTTCCTGTTATTCGCCGTGGCGATGATCGGTTCCTATGTGCTGTCGTTCCAGGTGTATCTGGCGATGCCGCTGCAGGCGCGATACTTGTTTCCCCAAAACGACTCCGTGGTCACCGCAATGATTTTCGTTGTCTCCGGGGTGGTGGCGGTGCTTGGACAGATGCGGATCACACGGTGGTTTGCGCGTCGTTGGGGTTCGGGGCGGTCGCTGGCGATCGGCATGCTGATTCTGGCGTTGTCGTTTCTGCCGCTGATCGTGTTTCCTGATGATCAGCGAGTCGGCCGTGTTGCTGCGGCGACAGCGCTGCTCATCGCGGCGGCCGTGCTGGCGGTCGGCTCGGCTGCGGTGTTCCCGTTCGAAATGGATACCGTCGTCTCCCTGGCCGACAACCGGCTCGTCGGAACTCATTACGGCTTCTATAACACGATCGTCGGCGTTGGCATCCTCGTCGGCAACCTGGCAACAGGCTCGTTGATGCAACTCACCCGTGAGGCGGGGCGGCCGGAACTTTTGTGGGTGTTGTTGACAGTTATCGGATTACTGTCGGCGGTTGCGCTGTACCGACTGGATCTGCGAGGACGGCTGGGGTCAGCGCCGGAGGCCGTAACCGAAGCGAACCAACGTTGAACTCTCCGGTCGACGCGTCATCTACGTAGTAACTACGTAGATGACGGTAGGCTGTCTCGTGAGCGGCGCAGTAAGGAATGCGGGCGCGTTGGGTTTTCTTGAGCGGCGAGGAGAGTGCCACGACGATCGAGTCGCACCGTCTTGTCGCTGATTCCATACCGCCAGCGGCGGCCGCCGGCCGCATCCGTGTGCTGCTAGTGGAGCCTCGACGCATCTATGCGACCACTGTGGCGTGACACCTGCTCGCCGGCGATTTCGCCGTGGAGGTGGCCTACTCGTCTGGCGCTGCACTCACAGCGCTGCGCGAGTGTGATCCCGATGTGGTCGTGGTGTGCGTCGGCACTCAGGGGCTGGGCGCGGCCATGCTTGACCGCATCCGTCAGGAAACTCAGGTCGGCGTGGTTGCTCTCAGCGACGGCGATGTCACCCCCCTGCTCCTTACCGCCGGCACCGTCTCGGTGGACGACATCGAGGCGCTGAACGCGCGAATTCGGTTGGCGCTGAGGAAGTGCCGTGTCCACGGCGAACGACGTGACGGCGGCCGCAGCGACGAGACGCACCGTCGTGAGATCGGAGATCTCCTTATCGATCTGGTCGGGCGCCGGGTGTTCCTCCGCGGCGAGGCGCTGCCACTGACCCGCACAGAGTTTGAGGTTCTCTGCACGCTGGCGGAGAGTCCGGGTGAAGCGGTGACCTGTCGTCAATTGCAGTTGAGCCTGTGGGGGGATGCGTCTGCCGGCGGCCGGAACACTCTGGGGGTGCATGTGGGTCAGCTTCGGCGCAAGCTGGGTGACGATCCGGCATCACCGCGGTACCTCCGTACGGTGCGCGGGACCGGCTACTGCCTCACAGCCGACGGGGGGCAGCGAATGCCGGGTGCGTCGTAGCGATCCAACTGGTGACCGGTTGCGGGGGAGCAGTCAGCTTTCGATGATGCGAACGACGTACGGAGTCATCCCTGACATGCGCACCGGTGAGATTTTGATCGGGACGCCCGTCTGCTGCGCCTCAAGCATTTGGCCGCCGCCCAAGTAGATTGCTTCGTGCTGACTGCCGCCCGGCCCCCAGAACAGCAAATCGCCTCGCTTCGCTTGGGCGGGTGGCACTTTGCGGCCGGCGTTGTATTGGTCGCCGGACCATCGCGGGAGCAGCACTCCGACGCCGGCGAACGCGAACCGTGTCAGACCAGAACAGTCAAAGCCCACGGTGCCTGCCCCCTGGTCGACGCCGCGGCTGGGACCGGTGAGGCTTCCGCCACCCCAGGAGTAGGGAACACCAATTTGTGTTCCCGCCCTGCGAATCACGTACTCGATCGCTTGCGCACCATTGACCCGATTGCCACGCACGCTCGTCGACGGATCCGCGGCGGGACTGACAATTCCCAGGCTGCTGAGGAAGCTGCGACCCATGCTCATGGCTGTCTGCGTCGCCATGGCCGTTGCCTGCAGGGATGCGTTCGCGATGGCAACCGGATCGCCGGGAGCGCCCGCGCTCGGCATCTTTGGCAGCAGTGGGTCCCACGGGCCGGCGGCAGGTTGGGCCGACGTGATCGGTGCGCACGCGAGGAGGAGCGCGACGACGATGGCGATCACACCGGGGAGCCGTCGAACGCGGCCCGCTACACGAGTTGCGGGGTCGCAGCGATCGGCACGGGCAGCTGCCGCACCCTTGCTTCGAACGTGTAATCCCATGTCTTCTCCTCGGTGCTCCGCGCGGTGAGCTATCACGCACCACTAGCGGGGCTGAATCGCATACGCACGGCGCAGCACCAAAATACGTAGCTCCTACGTAGAAAAGCGTAACTCACAAAAGCCCCACCAGTAACAGCAGCCACATAATTACAATGGTGAAATTCGCTGCGGCAGTTGGCGATTTGGATGCTGCATTACCGGGCTCAGGCGTTTCGCGGTCGGGAAGGCGCGCGTGAATAGCGCCTGGGGTGAACGCACATTGTGCGAGCTTCACGGAGAAGGGGGCACTATGGACGGTCGTCGGGGTCAGTCGTTCTGCCCCGAGCGGTCACGTGAAGCATCGTCGGCGGCAGCGCACCGCCTTCGGTCACCGGGGAGTTGACGGGCTCCAGCTGCGCGACAACCGCCCGAATGGCAACGGCCCTTCGGAACGGCACTCAAAGGTACTGCGGGACAATGGCATTAAGAGTCTCCGTGCAGTGAAGCAGTATCGGCTTGTCAAGCACCTTTCGATGGTCAGAGGTTGGCGTTTCCGGTCTTCCATTGCTCCCAGGGGACGTTCCAGTCGCCGAGACCGTCGGTTCCTGAAAGGGTGGGGCCGGTCGTGTTGATCACTTCGACGATGTCGCCGCGTCGGGTGTTGTCGTAGAACCAGCGGGCATTCGCTGGATTGACGTTGAGACATCCGTGGCTGACATTGGCGATGCCTTGGCTGCCCACCGACCATGGGGCCGAGTGCACGTAGATGCCGCTGTACGACATTTGCGTTGCCCATTCGACTTCGGTGCGGTACCCGTCGGGTGAGTTGACGGGGACTCCGTAGGTGGACGAATCCATCACCAGGAATGAGTAACGGTCGCCGATGATGTAGGCGCCGTTGTCGGTGGGTGTTGTGGCTTTGCCCATGGACAGGGGCATGGTTTTGACGACTTCGCCGTTGCGCCGCACGGTCATCGTCTTGGTGGCGTCATCGGCGGTGGCGATGATCTGGTCGCCGATGGTGAAGCGCGTGGTGACGTCATCCTGGCCGAAGAGCCCGTCGCCGAAGTCGACACCGTAAGCCTTAACTGACACCTCAACCTTCGTGCCGGGCTCCCAGTACTCGGCGGGGCGCCAGCGGACTTCACGATTGCTGAGCCAGTAGAACGCACCCTCAACCGATGGGTTCGTGGTCACGGTGATCGCCTGCTGGGCCGCCGCTCGGTTCGTGATGTTCTCGTCAAAGCGAATCGCAATGGGTTGACCCACGCCCACCGTTTCGCCGTCATTGGGCAACACGTAGGGCATCGTCAGGTTTTCGGGGGAATGGGTTTCGAATGTTGCGCTGGTGCTTGTCGTTCCGCCAAGTCCTTGTGCGTGCGCCTGCAGGGTGTACTGCTTGTTGTAGCCAAGCGGTTCCGCCGAGGACCAGGTAACGCCGTCGGGGCCCAGCTGCCCGTCGACAAGTTCGCCCGCCTCGTTGGTCAGCGATACTTGGCCGAGAACACCGCCGCCGGCGGTAACGGTTACGGGGGAGTCGACAGCGACGCCGATTGCACCATCGGTGACGGACGCTTCGAGTTTCGGTACGAGCAAGTCTGCGTAGGGCGTGCCCTTGTCGGTGATGACGTCGGGGGTGGGCGCCGCCGCCGGAGTCGAGGTGCAGGCGGCCGCTATCAGCAGCACCGCCACCGCGACGACGGTCGTGCGCAGCCAGTGCGTCGTCGCTCGAAGCTGTGGGGGACAGCCTGTCTGCGGCATGAGTGGGGCTCTCCGTATCGGGTTGTCGTCATCGGCTTACGGGCGGGGCACCCTCTGGCGCGTCGTGAGGGCCGGTCGCGGGCGACGGCGCACCGTTCACGGGTATGCCCTCAGTGTGCTGATGCGTCGTTTGGCTTTCTTAGTCCTTCGATGAAGATTCGATAAAGGCGCCGCGTTGGTCTGCAAAGTGTGTTGGCGGACTGCGGGGACGGGCCGGGTGCGCGCGGCGTGCGGTGTTCACACATCGTTCGCTTGCATCTTGGTTCGATAGTCGTCAATATCGATGTATGTCGAATCCGGAGGGACTGGCCGCAGATGCTTGCTGCGTCACGCCACCGCTGTTGCGCGAGCCACTGACTGAGCCGGCGGCTGCCGAGATGGCCAAGAAGTTGAAGGCGCTGGCTGATCCGGTGCGGCTGCGGCTGTTCAGTGCGATCGCCAGTCATTCCGGTGGGGAGGCGTGCGTGTGTGACGTCTCGGGTGGCATCGACGTCTCCCAGCCCACGGTGTCGCATCACCTCAAGGTCCTGCGTGCCGCCGGCCTGCTCACTTCTGAGCGTAGGGCGTCGTGGGTGTACTACGCCGTGGTCCCGGAAGCGCTGCGTGACCTCTCGGCGTTGTTGGATCTCAACGCGGCCGCGCTGGCGGGGGTGACGGCATGACCGACACGGTGGCCTCGAGTTCCTCAGCGCCGGTGATCGCCAAGTTGTCCACTTTGGACCGCTTCTTACCTGTGTGGATCGGTGTCGCGATGGTCGCCGGCCTGCTGCTGGGTCGATGGATCCCGGGTCTGAATACCGCGCTGGAAAGTGTGCAGATCGACGGGATTTCGTTGCCGATCGCCCTGGGCCTGTTGATCATGATGTATCCGGTGCTGGCCAAGGTCCGCTATGACCGCCTCAATACCGTGACCGGGGACCGCAAACTGCTGCTCAGCTCGTTATTTTTGAACTGGGTGTTCGGGCCGGCGTTGATGTTCGCGCTGGCGTGGCTGATGCTGCCCGATCTGCCGGAGTACCGGACTGGGCTGATCATCGTCGGGCTGGCGCGCTGCATTGCCATGGTCATCATCTGGAATGACCTGGCCTGCGGCGATCGGGAAGCCGCCGCCGTGTTGGTGGCGTTGAACTCGATTTTTCAGGTCATCATGTTCGCGGTCTTGGGCTGGTTCTACCTGTCGGTGCTGCCCGGCTGGCTGGGTCTGGAGCAGACCACCATCGACACTTCGCCGTGGCAGATCGCCAAATCGGTTCTCATCTTCCTCGGTATCCCCCTGTTGGCCGGGTACTTGTCGCGTCGGATCGGCGAGAAGGCCAAGGGCCGCGACTGGTACGAGTCGAAGTTCCTGCCCCGGATCGGGCCGTGGGCGCTCTATGGGCTGCTGTTCACCGTCGTGATTCTCTTTGCGCTGCAAGGTGAACAGATCACTAGCCGGCCTCTCGACGTGGTGCGGATCGCGCTGCCCCTGCTGGTGTACTTCGCGATCATGTGGGGCGGTGGCTATCTGCTGGGCGCCGCGATCGGCCTGGGCTATCAACGAACCACCACCTTGGCGTTCACCGCGGCGGGCAACAACTTCGAGTTGGCCATCGCGGTCGCGATCGCCACTTACGGCGCCACCTCCGGGCAAGCCCTGGCCGGGGTGGTGGGCCCACTGATCGAGGTTCCCGTGCTGGTCGCCTTGGTCTACGTCTCGCTGGCGCTGCGCCGACGCTTCCGCGACCACACCACCGAACCCGCCGCAATCCACCCGTCCACGACACAGGAGTCGTAACACCATGTTTGACAGCCCCGCCGCCCTGCGTTCGCACCGCGACCTCTCGATCGATCAACAGCACGCACTCAAGACCGCGGCCACCCGGTTGGAACGCGACTTCGGCGCCAGCTTCGGCGTCGAGACCATCGAGAGGTTCCTGAGCACCTCCTATGACCAGTTCGCCGGCCGCGCCACCGTCCCCAACTTTCTGCCCTTATTGGCCGAAAGGTTCGCCCGTCAACGCCTGCACGCCCTGGCCCGAGTCGAGGGCAAGATCAGCGACGGCAAGCCCACGGTGCTGTTCCTGTGCACCCACAACGCCGGCCGGTCTCAGATGGCGCTGGGCTTCTTCACCCATCTCGCCGGCGAGGACGCGGTGGCCTGGTCGGGAGGCTCCGAACCTGGCGATGCCATCAACCCGTCCGCGGTCGTGGCGATGGCCGAGGTTGGCATCGACATCACCGGGGAGTTCCCCAAACCCTGGACCGACGAGATCGTCCAGGCAGCCGACGTGGTGATCACTATGGGCTGCGGAGATGCCTGCCCGATCTTCCCCGGCAAGCGCTATGAGAACTGGGACCTACCCGACCCGGAAGGCCAGGACGTCGATGCGGTCCGCCCGATCCGCGACGACCTCGAAGAACGCGTCCGCCGCCTCCTCGCGGAACTCCATGTCACCGCACGGCAGAACTAGGAGCACAGGACCCGATGACTGACTCTTCGACACCTTCGGTGTTGTTCGTGTGCGTGAAGAACGGCGGCAAGTCGCAGATGGCGGCTGGTCTCATGCGTCAGCTCGCCGGGGACACCGTGGCCGTGTATTCGGCCGGCACCAAACCTGGTGCCGCGGTCAACGATCTGTCCGCCCAAGCCCTGTTGGAGGTGGGCGTCGACATCGCCGGTGAGCAGCCCACGCCGGTGGACTACGAGCTGGCCCGCGACGTCGATCTGGTGGTCACCCTCGGCCGGGAAGCCCTACTCGATCCGCTGCCGGGCACCCGGGTGGAGAACTGGGACACCGACGAACCGTCTGAGCGCGGCATCGACGGCCTAGACCGGATGCGCCTGGTCCGCGACGACATCATCGCCCGCGTGCAACGCCTCCACACCACGCTCACCAACGCATCTGCCTGACGCAGCTCGCTTTCACGCTGCACCGCGGCAGCACCCACCCTTCCCACTCGATGTACCGAGGAGACTTCGTCATGCCCGCACGCCATATCGTCGCCATCGGCGGCAGCGACGCCGGAATCAGCGCTGCCCTGCGCATCCGTGAACTCGACCCCAGCACCGACGTCACCGTGGTCGTCGCCGACGCCTATCCCAACTTCTCCATCTGCGGCATCCCCTATTACGTCTCCGGGGAGGTCTCGCACTGGACCCATCTGGCGCACCGCACCGCCGACGACCTGGCCGCCACCGGCATGCGGGTCCTCACCGACACCCGCGCCACCGGAATCAACGCCGCCGAACACACCCTCGACGTCCTCGACCCCACCGGGGCACCCACCGAACTGTCCTATGACGCCCTGATCGTGGGCACCGGCGCCGTCAGTGCCCGCCCACCCATCACCGGACTGACCGGACCGGACGCCCTCGGCCCCAAAGATGGCGTGCACCTGCTGCATTCGATGGGCGACACCTTCGCCGTCATGGACTCCCTGGAGCAACGCCAACCAGCCACCGCGGTCATCATCGGCGCCGGTTACATCGGCCTGGAGATGGCCGAAGGGCTCACCACCCGCGGTATTGCCGTCACCCAGATCGAGGCGCTAGCCGAGGTGTTGCCGACCGTCGATCCCGAGCTGGGCGCCTTGGTCCACGACGCACTGGAACGCCACGGCGTGCAGGTCCTCACCCACACCACCGTTTCCGCCGTCACCCGCACAGACACCGGAGCGATCACGGTGACCGCCCACCGTGGTGGTGAAACACTGCAGCAGACAGTCGATTTCGTGCTCGTCGTGGTCGGTGTGAAGCCTGATGTGGAGCTGGCCGTCGACGCCGGCGCCGAACTCGGAATCAAAGGCGCGATCGCCGTCGATGAGGCGATGCGCACCAACCTGCCGGATGTGTTCGCCGCCGGGGACTGCGTACACACCCACCACCGCCTCCTCGGCGTGACGTGGCTGCCGCTGGGCACCACCGCCCACAAGCAAGGCCGGGTCGCGGGGGAGAACGCTGTCGGCGGTTCAGCGCGGTTCGCCGGCAGCCTCGGCACCCAGGTGGTCAAGGTCTTCGACTTGGTGGCCGCCCGGACCGGGCTGCGTGATCACGAAGTGCTGGCCGCCGACCGCGGGTGGACACCGGTCACCACCACGGCCACCCCGGATGACCACAAGGCCTACTACCCGGGCGCCACCCCGATTCACATCCGAATCACCGGCGACGAACATACCGGCCGGCTGTTGGGTGCCCAGCTGGTCGGACACCGCAGCGCCGAGGTGTCCAAGCGGGTCGACACCTACGCTGCCGCACTGTTTCACGAGATGAGCGTCGAGGGCTTCTCCGAGCTGGACCTGTCCTACACCCCGCCGCTGGGATCACCCTGGGATGCAACGCAAATGGCCACCCAGACCTGGGCGCGCCACCTCCGGGCGAAGGCATTCAGCTGACCTCCCGGCTGCACCGGATCGGAGCCCACGCCGAAAGCGGCTAGATCCGGACGACCGGAGCGGGGGTCTGAACCCGGGGCCTGGTGGCCACCGCTATCAGTGCCCCCGCTGCGGCGATCGCACCGAGGGCGACGAACATCGCGGCGTAGCTACCGAGAAGGCTGGCCAGAGCCGCGCCGACGAACGGGCCGACCGCGGTAGCGATCATGATCGGCGCGGACAGGATGCCGCTGAGATGGCCGTAATGGGTGGGGCCCCACCTTTCGGTGACCGCGGTGGCCTGCAGCAAGGTCATGATGCCGCGGATCACTCCCGCCCCGATCGCCACCACGACCAGCGCAGCGAAACTGCTGAACAGCCCCAGCAGCGCGGTGGTGGCGGCGACGCCGGCCATGACGAGCACCGTGCGGGGCACGACACCGACGCGGCGCACCAACCTCTGATAGCCCAGGCGGCCCAACACCTGCCCGGCGCCGCCCAAGCCAAGCGCAACCGCCGCGGCACCGGTGCTGATGCCACGTTGACTCATCAACGGCACCAGGTTCGCGATCACCGCATACGAGGCGAGCCCGGCGAGCGCGAACGCCGCGATCAACGCCAGGAACGGCCCGCTCCGAGCGGTGCGGGTCGGCGCCTCGACATGCTGATGCGTGGTGGTCACCGCCGGCCATGGGCGCCGCAAGCCGAAGAAGTGCGCCGGGATGGTGATCACCGCCATCACGGCAGCCAGAACAAGATACGTGTGACGCCAACTCATCTGGGCTGACAGTGCCGCGGTTAAAGGGGCGAACACGGTGCTGGCGAAACCAGCCACCAGCGTCAACGCGGTCAGTGCACGCACGGCGTCGGTGCCGAAGAACCGGGTCAGCGCCGCGAACGCGGGCGCATAGAACACCGCGCTCATCGCCACCCCGGCCAGCACCCAGGCCGCGACGAACCAGCCGTAGTTCGGCGCCGTCACAACCGCCACCACCGCGAGGCTGCCCAGGATGGAGCCGGCGGTCATGATCCAGCGCGGACCCACCCGGTCCAACCACCGCCCAATAGGGATGCCCACCAATGCCGCGGTCACCAACCCCGCGGAGAACGCGGCCGTCACCGCCGGCGGGGACCAGCCGGTGTCGGCGCTGATCTGCTCCGAAAGCACGGTGAAGGCGTAGTACAGCACGCCCCAGCTGCTGATCTCGGTGACACACAACGTCACCAACACCCAGCGCAGCCCGTGAGCTGCACCGGGCGCCGGATGAGGATTGGCCTGGGTCATCCGCCAATGGGGTTCAGCGACAACGACAGCAGCTGCGGTGCCGAGTTCTGCGACGTCGGGGCTGGTCCGCAGCACCCGCCCCCGGCGTTCTCGCCCTCGGGGCTGTCGAACAAGCCCGCCCCGTTGCACACCCCGGTATCGGGCAACGTCAGCTCGACCCGGCTCGCGGCCTCGTGGTCGCCGGCCAGCTCGGCGGCGATGCTGCGGACCTGCTCGTAGCCGGTCATCGCCAGGAACGTCGGCGCCCGGCCGTAGGACTTCATGCCCACGATGTACAGATTCGGCTCGGGGTGGGCCAATTCGGCGGCGCCGTGCGGCAATACGCTGCCGCAGGAGTGCATGTTCGGATCGATCGAGCCTGCCAGGTTGATCGGGGCCTGCAGGATCGGGTCCAGCGCGATGCGCATCTCCGACAGGAACGACAGGTCCGGCCGGAACCCGGTGAGCACCACCACGTGATCGGCTGGCGCCAAAGCGCGCCCGTCCTCGGCGGTCACC
Source organism: Arthrobacter sp. SLBN-53 (assembly GCF_006715585.1). Classification (NCBI taxonomy): domain Bacteria; kingdom Bacillati; phylum Actinomycetota; class Actinomycetes; order Micrococcales; family Micrococcaceae; genus Arthrobacter; species Arthrobacter sp. SLBN-53. The sequence goes on along the minus strand of NZ_VFNN01000001.1, from coordinate 572,130 downwards.
ACCGCGCGGCCGTCGACCAGATCGATGCGCTCGGTGCGGAATCCGGTCGACAGCGACACCCGGCCCGCCTCGACCGCTTCCTTGGATCGCACACCCAGAGCGCCGCGCTGGGGCAGTTCATCGGCGGCGCCCCCGCCGAAGGTGTCCTCGGAGACCCCGCGGCGCAGTACCCACGTCACCGTCGTCGAGGGATCCTTGCGGACCACCTCGCCGAGCTGGATCACCGCGGTCATCGCCGAATGCCCGCTGCCGACCACCACCACGTGCTTGCCTGCCAAACTTGAGGCCTGCGCGAGGGTCGGCGGAACATAGGTCAGCACCCCGGAGGTCGCTGCCGCGCGTTCCCCGATCGCCGGAACCCCGTCAGCGCCAGCAGGGTTGGGCTGGCCCCAGGTGCCCGAGGCGTCAATGACCGCCTGGGCCTGCACCCGGCACTCCGTTCCGTCAGCGTTGCTCACGTGCACGACGAACGGCGTCTCGGCACGACCAGGCGTGACGAGCCGGTCCCGGCCCAACCGGGACACCGCCTCCACTCGCGCGCCGTACTGGACCCGTTCACCCAAGGCGCCCGCCAACGGTGCCAGGTAGTCGTCGATCCACTCCCGGCCGGTCGGGAATCCGGAAGCGGAGGCCGTCCAGCCCGTCGGCTCCAACAGTCGTTCGGCGGCGGGGTCCACCAGTTCGGGCCACGGGGAGAACGTGCGCACGTGCTCCCACTGCTCGACGGCCGATCCTGGACCTTGGCCGGCCTCCAACACCAGCGGGGTGAGTCCGCGCTCCAGTAGATGCGCGGCCGCCGCCAGACCCAGCGGTCCGGCCCCGATCACTACGACGGGCAGCTCTGACATGCCCCACTCCTCTCATCGACGTTCTTCGATGGGACTGATCGTGCTTGACGCATCGACGTTTGTCAATGCGTGTGCCATCATGAGGACATGGCAACCGCGACCGCACCGTTGACCTCAAGTGATGTGGCCAGCTGCTGCTCACCGCTGACCGGCGGCGTGCTGGACACCGCTGCCGCCGAACGACTCGCCTCGGTGTTCAAGGCGCTTGCCGACCCGGCACGGGTCAAACTGGTGTCGCTCATCGCCGCATCAGACGGTGGGGAAGCCTGCATCTGCGACCTCACCGAGCCACTTGGGCTGAGCCAACCCACGGTGTCCCATCACATGAAGCTGCTCGTCGACAGCGGCCTCGTCAGCCGCGACCAACGCGGCAAGTGGGCCTACTACCGCGTCAATGTCGCAGCCCTGGACCGCATCGCCACCGCAATGTCGACGCATTCAGAATGACCATCGTTCGATGGCGATGAATAGGTCCGGCCTTGATCTCGGCGTGGAGCCGCGCTGGGGCGGTGCGGCACTGCTGCGTCCGGGGGTGTTGGCGTTCACCGGGTCCATCGGCACCACCGATGCCCACGCCCATCACGCCGTGCAGATCATCACCGCGACAACGGCGTTCACGGTGCTTGACGAGCACGGCGCGCGGCACCGCGGCACGAAGGTGGTCGTGCCCGCCGATGCCCCCCATCGAGTCGAGGTCGGAGCGCCGGAGGGCACGGTGGTGTTCCTGGAGCCGGAGTCCGCGCCGGGACGGTCTGCGCAGCTGCGTGCGGTCCACTCTGGGTGGACTGTTGCCCCGGTGCTGACGTTCACCCGTCGGCGAGCGCTGGCCACGGTGGTCGACGAGCTGATCGCGCACCTGGCGCCCGTCCTTGCCGTAGACGACAGGGCGCACCATCCCGCCATCGTTGACGCGTTGCGGCTGTTGCCTGACCTTGTGGCGGCGGGCCCGGTCAGCGGTACAGAATTAGCTGCACGGGTCGGGATTTCGCCGAGTCGGCTGACGCATTTGTTCACTGAGCAGGTCGGGATTCCGTTACGCCGTTACGTGTTGTGGTCGCGGCTGCGGATCGCGATCACCCGCGTGCAGTCCGGGGACGACCTCACTGGGGCGGCGCACGGTGCGGGTTTCGCCGATAGCGCGCACCTTTCTCGCACGACCCGCGAGATGTTCGGCTTGGCGCCCTCGGTGTTGAGCCGGCACGTGTCCTGGGATCTCGACAGCACCGGTTAGCCGAATCGTTCAAGCCCCGCCGTGGCGGCGGCCGCGACGATCAAGGCATGAGTACGACTTCCATGACATCGATGGCCACCAGCGCGGTTCAGGTGGTGGCCCGGTACGGCTATGTGCCGTTCATGCTGATCGGCCTCAACGGCGCGGGTATCGCCGTGGCCGCGGCCGGGGCACCGAAGTACTGGTTGATGGTCATTCTGGTCGTCGCGATCGCGACGGCGTTTCTGGTCGAACGGGTCATCCCGTATGACCCCGAGTGGAACCACGACCGTGCCGATAGCACCCGCGACCGCATCCACGTCGCGGTCAACGAAACCCTCATCCTGGGCAGCGTGGCCGCCATCCCGCTGCTCGCCGCGATCGTGCCCGCGCCCCAGTTGTGGCCGTACAGTTGGCCGTTCGTCGCACAGGTGCTAGCCGCGATCCTGGTCGCGGATTTCGGCATCACCGTCGTACACCTGGCCAGCCACAAGATCGGCGTGCTGTGGCGATTCCACGCGGTGCACCACAGCATCACCCGCTTCTACGGCCTCAACGGCCTGATGAAACACCCCCTACACCAAACCGCCGAGATGGCCGCCGGCGTGGCCCCCCTGATCCTGATCGGCCTGCCCGTCAACGTGGCCTCCGTGTTGGCGCTGGCCGTGGCAATCCAGCTGCTGTTGCAGCACTCCAACGCCGACTACCGCATCGGTCCCGCCAAGTACGTCCTAGCCCTCAACGAAGGCCACCGCTTTCACCACCTCAAGTGGGCCGGCATCGGTGACGTCAACTTCGGACTGTTCACCCTGGTGTGGGATCACCTGCTGCGCACCTACTCCTACGACCCCGCCCGACGATTCGACTCCACCCAACTCGGCATGGCCGCCAAACCCGACTACCCCAGCGGCTACCTGCGCCAGATGATCTACCCGTTCACCCGCGACGGCGGATGCACCCTCACACCCACCGCCACCGCGGCGACGAACGGCACCGAGACGTCGACGCCCGACCCCAGCGAAAAGTATCGCTGCTAACCGGTCATAATCGTCATATGGCGATGAATAAATCGGATGCGTGCCTCGGCGGCAGCGCCCCAGGAAACTCCTCGAATCTGGATGCGGCGGTGGCGCTATTTCACAGCCTCTCCGATTCGGCTCGGTTGGCGATCGTGCGCCGCCTCGCTGACGGGGAGGCCCGCGTGGCCGACCTGATCGGAGAGCTGGGGTTGGCCCAGTCCACCGTGTCGGCGCATGTGGCGTGCCTGCGGGACTGCGGGCTGGTCACCGGCCGCCCCGAGGGCCGGCAGGTGTTCTACTCGCTGACCCGCCCCGAACTGCTCGACCTGCTCGCCTCCGCCGAAACACTGCTCGCCGCCACCGGCAACGCCGTCGCACTGTGCCCCACCTACGGCACCCGCTCCCGCACCGACGCGACGACCAGCACGAAGGAGACTCGCTGATGAGCGACGCCTGCGGCTGCGGCAACGACGAACCCCGCGGCGCCGACGAGGAGGAGCGTGAGCCCGAGCGGCTGTGGCAGATCAAGGAACTGCAGTTCGCCGCCATTTCGGGGGTGTTCCTGCTGGCAGCGGTGATCGCCGGGTTCCTCGACGTCGCCGAGCCGGTCGTGCGCACGCTGGAAGCGGTGGCGCTGCTGGCCGGCGCCTATACCTTCGTGCCGTCCACCCTCACACGGCTGGCCAAGGGCAAGATCGGCGTGGGCACGCTGATGACCATCGCCGCCGTGGGCGCGGTGATCCTCGGCGAGGTGGGTGAGGCCGCCATGCTGGCCTTCCTGTTCTCCATCAGCGAGGGACTGGAGGAGTACTCGCTGGCGCGCACTCGCCGCGGACTGCGCGCACTGTTGTCGCTGGTGCCCGACGAAGCGACAGTGCTGCGTGACGGTAGCGAAAAGACCGTGGCGACAGCCGATGTGCGGATCGGCGACCGGATGCTGGTCAAGCCCGGTGAGCGCGTCGCCACCGACGGCATCATCCGCGACGGCCGCACCGCGCTGGATGTCTCGGCCATCACCGGTGAGTCGGTCCCCGTGGAGGCTGGGCCCGGTGATGAGGTGTTCGCGGGGTCGATCAACGGCACCGGGGTGCTGGAGGTGGAGGTCACCACCACCGCCGAGGACAACTCGCTGGCCCGCATCGTGCGCATCGTGGAGGCCGAACAGTCCCGCAAGGGCGCCTCCCAACGCCTGGCTGACCGCATCGCCAAACCCCTGGTTCCCGGGGTGATGATCGTCGCGGCGCTGATCGCGGTGATCGGCAGCCTGCTCGGGGACTCGGCCACCTGGATCGAACGTGCCCTGGTGGTGCTGGTCGCCGCCTCGCCGTGCGCCCTGGCGATCTCGGTGCCCGTCACCGTGGTGGCCGCCATCGGCGCCGCCAGCAAGCTCGGTGCGCTGGTCAAGGGCGGCGCCGCGCTGGAAGGGCTGGGCAAGATCCGCGGTGTCGCGTTGGACAAGACCGGGACGCTCACCGCGAACCGGCCCGCAGTCATCGACGTGGCCACCACCCACGGCGCCACCCGCGAGCAGGTGCTGGATCTGGCTGCGGCTCTGGAAGCGCGCAGCGAGCACCCGCTGGCCGCGGCGATCCTCGCCGCCGTCGAGGACGTCATCCCTGCCACCGACGTGGAGGCCGTCACCGGCGCCGGGCTCACCGGACGCCGCGATGGGCACACGCTTCGTCTGGGCCGCCCCGGCTGGCTCGACCCTGGCCCGCTCGCCGAGGAGGTCGCGTGCATGCAGCAGGCGGGGGCCACCGCCGTCCTCGTCGAACACGACAGCCAGGTCATCGGTGCCATCGCCGTGCGCGACGAGCTGCGCCCCGAGGCCGCCGAGGTGGTCGCCCGGCTGCGCCGCGACGGCTACCACGTCGCCATGCTCACCGGCGACAACCAGGCCACCGCAGCGGCTTTGGCCCGCGACGTCGGGATCGACGCCGTGCACGCCGAGCTGCGCCCCGAAGACAAAGCGCGACTGATCGAAGAGCTGCGGGCCCAGCGCCCCACGGCGATGGTCGGCGACGGCGTCAACGACGCTCCCGCGCTGGCCACCGCCGACGTCGGTATCGCGATGGGCGCGATGGGCACCGACGTGGCCATCGAAACCGCGGACGTGGCGTTGATGGGCGAAGACCTGCGCCACCTGCCCCAGACGTTCACCCACGCGCGCCGGGCGCGGCGGATCATGCTGCAAAACGTCGGCCTATCCCTGGGCCTGATCATCGCGTTGGTGCCGCTGGCACTGTTCGGGGTGCTCGGGCTGGCCGCCGTGGTGCTGGTCCACGAACTCGCCGAGATCGTGGTCATCGCCAACGGTGTGCGGGCTGGGCGCACCAAGCCACTGGCCGCTGCGCCGGTCGATCCGGCCGCCAGCGACACCCGCGCGGCGCCGGTGGGCGCGCCGTCGTGACCGCTGGCCACACCGGCGCCGAGGCCAGGGTAATTCGGGGCCGGATCACCCTGGCCGCCACGGCGGTCATCGCCGCCGGACTTGATCTGGGACTGAAGACGTGGGCCGCCCGGGCGCTGAACGATGGCAGCTCAACAGATCTCGGTCTGCTGCACCTGCGGCTGGCGTTCAACCCCGGGGTGGCATTCAGTCTCGGCGACACCCTGCCCCCAGCGGTCCTGCTCGGCGTCACCGGCGTGATCGTGGTCGCACTCGCGGTGTTCGCGGTCCGCGTCACTCGCACCGCCGCGCTGCCCGTCGTGCTGGCGCTGGCCGCGATGCTGGGTGGCGCGGTGGCCAACCTGATCGATCGCGCCGCTGACGGACTGGTCACCGACTACCAGCACACGGGCTGGTTTCCGACCTTCAACCTCGCTGACGTCTTCGTCGTCGGCGGCGGAGCCGTCCTCGCTGTGGCGAGCTGGCGCACCAGCGACACCGCAGCCACGGGGGCCGGCGCATGATCCTGTCGTCAGTTCTGCCCGCGATCGGCCTGTTCATCGTCACCAACATCGACGACATCATCGTGCTGTCGCTGTTCTTCGCCCGCGGCGCGGGGCAACGCGGAACAACGGCCCGGATCACCGCAGGCCAGTACCTAGGGTTTGCGGGGATTCTGGGCGCGGCGGTGCTGGTGACGTTGGGTGCCGGGGCGTTCCTTCCCCCGGAGATCATTCCGTACTTCGGGCTCATACCCCTGGCCCTGGGACTGTGGGCGGCATGGGAAGCCTGGCGTGGAAACGACGATGACGACGACGATGGAAGAGTCGCGGGTAAGAACGTCGGCATCTGGACCGTCGCGGCAGTCACCTTTGCCAATGGCGGGGACAACATCGGCGTCTACGTCCCGGTCTTCCTCAGCGTGGGACCCGCGGCCGTGGTGGCCTACTGCGTCGTCTTCCTCGTGCTCGTCGCGGTCCTCGTCGTCGCCGCCAAATTCGTCGCCACCCGCCGGCCGATCGCCGAGGTCCTCGAACGCTGGGAACACGTGCTGTTCCCGATCGTCTTGATCGCCCTCGGCATCTTCATCCTGGTCAGCGGCCTGGTCTTCTCAGAGTGAGGCAGGCCCCGCCCGCGCGCCACATCAACGCCAGAACGCTTGTGGTGAAGGAGGTTTCATGCGTAGCATCAGGCAAATAGTGGCCGTTGCGGCAGCCCTTGTCATCGCGGCAGCCCAGGTCACCGGCTGCACCACTGGTGAGGATGCCGTCGCCCAAGGCGGTACGTTCGACTTCGTTTCCCCCGGCGGCCAGACCGCGATCTTCTACGACCCACCTTCGAGTCGGGTGACGATCGGCGACCTGAACGGCCCCGACTTGTTCACCGACGAAACGATCTGGCTGTCGGATTTCACCGGGAAGGTGGTCCTGATCAACGTGTGGGGCTCGTGGTGTGCGCCCTGCCGCACCGAAACTCCGGAACTGGAGACGGTCTACGCCGAATACCGCGACCGCGGTGTGCAGTTCCTGGGTATCGACGTACGCGACAACAGAGATACTGCACGCGATTCCGTCACTGACCGCAACGTGCAATATCCCTCCATTTTCGACCCCGCAATGCGCAGCCTCATCACCCTGGGACGCACCTATCCGACCAGCGTGGTCCCCACCACGATGGTCCTCGACCGCCAACGGGTCGCCGCGGTGTACCTCATGGCACTACTAGCCGAAGACCTACGGCCTCTACTCGATCGGCTGACCACCGAGCGATGACTCCTCACTGGACAGCAGCTTTGAGTGCGAGATCGCCGTGGCGGTGTTCACCTGCTGGTTAAGACTGCGGCGAGGTCGTCGGGGACGGGCATCGGTGTCATCAGCCCCGCCGTGACACGGCCGGTGTTGCCGACGGGATACCGACCGGTCATCGACCCAGGGGCAGCGACCATGAGGCGCAGCACCTGCCCGAGCGCTTCGCGGCGGTCGTGCTGGCGCACGGCCAACACCAGCATGGCGGCGTGGTTGCAGGTGTGCAGCCATGGATCTGGCTGCGACACGATGTGAGCCCTCTCCAGATGTCGCCATCGCACCAGCGAATCCTCGGCTTTCATGGCGGCGTCCATTTCGCTGCGATACACCAGGCGGGCCTGCGCACTGATCCTTGGCATCACACTCGCTCCTGTCGTACGGTCGGCAGTGCGGTCACGACCGCAAGACGGCCACCGCCACCAGCGGCATTCGTTACTTGTCAACACTTTCAGGACCCGCCCTGAACTCGGCATCGGATTACGGGCTGCAGCACGCATCAGCCACGATTCGGACTCTCTCCAGCAACCGCGGCCACACCGGACAACACCGCGGCCGTCAACTGGCGCCCACGCTCGGTCAGCCGATACATCACCAACTTCCCCTGGCGCCGCGAGGACACCAACGACGCATTCTTGAGCTGACGCAGATGGTGTGACACCAAACCCTGAGACAACCCCACCACCCAGGCCATGTCGCAGACGCACAATTCCTCGCCAGTGGCCAACGCGGCCGCTATGGACAGCCGGGTGCCGTCCGCCAGGCCACGCGCGGCTGCGGCTGCGGCCTGCACGGTGGCGTTGTCGGGCACCGCGGCCCGGATGGACTCTGCATGCGGGAGGTCCAAACACAGCAGGTCGCAGGTGTCCACCGGCTCGGCCATATCGATATACTAAAGTACGTTGATATGAAGATGAAAGGCCCCGGCTCGATCCTGGCCAGTACCCGCGTGCTCCTCACGCTCTTGGTCATCGCGGTCGCGACCGTGGGGACCGTCGTGTTTCTCTCCGTGCGCGATACCGGCTCAGCTCCCGACATCGCAGTCGACGACGGGTCAGCCGGGCAGACGGTCCGGGAAAACAGCCACCGGCTCAACTCGGTTCCCGACAGCGAGGTCTACTTCGTCGAGTTTCTCGACTTCGAATGCGAAGGCTGCCGGGCACTCTATCCCGCCATCGAGCAGCTCCGCGCCGAGTACGGCGACCGGGTGAACTTCGTGCTGCGCTACTTTCCGCTGCGCTCGCACTTCAACGCCGAACGCGCCGCACGCGCGGTGGAAGCCGCCGCCCAACAAGGTCAACTCGAAGCCATGTACCGCAAAATGTATGAGACACAAGCAGAGTGGGGCGAGCAACAAGTTCCCGCCGACGACGTCTTCCGGGGCTTTGCCCAACAGCTGGGCTTGGAGATGGAGGCCTTCGACGCCACCTACAACGACCCCGCAACCCTGCAACGCATCCAACTCGACATCGCCGACGGCACCGCACTCGGTGTACAGGGAACACCCACCTTCTTCATCAACAACGAGCGGATCCAGCCGCGCAGCTACGACGACCTGACTACGGCACTCGACCAAGCTCTGGAGCGCGGATAAGGCGCCCTTGTCTCGTTAGAACCAACGCGGCGATCCGTTTGCTGTCTCACATTAGTGCCCACGCATCGGTTAGCTGCGCGACTGTCGGCGCCGCAACGCTTCGTTCAGCTGGGTGACCGTTGGCAACCCCATCAGTCCGGTATCGGTCTGATACACCCGGCACGCCAACTCCGTCACCGGTACCGCATCGTCAAAAGCGTCTGTGCCGTCGATGAGGATGGTGGGAGAGCCCGCGAACGGCAAGGCGGCTGCCTCTTCGTCCGTAGTGACCCGCCGATACGTGATCTCGACGTCGGCCAATCCGGCTGCTGCCGCGCCCACACGAGCACCGGCTTCCTGCCAATTCGGGCACCCGTCGAAATAGACAATTTCCACTCTCATATGCCGATTGTGCGCGTAAAGAGCCGGCAAGCGCTTCACCTTCAAGTACGGACGTCTCCGCACGATCTCCCCTGCTGTCTCGTTTTTAAAGAAATGAGACCGCCCTGGGCTGCCCACGTTGCCGGCCGCATAGCGCCAAGTCGCGATGTCTCATTTCTTGTCCCACACGGCGTGTCTCAGATCCTCGATGGCGGTAAGCAGTGAGAAGTCATTGCAGGACGGCGATCCTCGGCTACGTCCGAGTTTGCGCCACTGGCCAGGTGCTCGACGCGCAAGTAACGTTGCCGCGACTGCCGGCGTTGATCTGTACCGCTGACGGGGCCTGCGAAGATAGGGCTGGCAATAAGCGCGTAGGCGCCGAATGGCAGAGGTTGGCGACAAACGTCTGACATGTCGCACATTGTGCGGGGATACCCCCGAGGGGTACTTTGCGGTTGTATCCACGGCGGGTACCTCGTCGACTGGGAGGCCTATCGTTCATGACGGCACAAGAGAAACTCCGGCGGCTCACCCAGAGTTCAACCATACGGTCGATCGCCAAGTGCGTGGCCCTGTGCACGTTTAGCCAAATCGCCGGCGGGCGCCGCCCTATCAAGGCCGATACGGGGAAATCCTGCTGCAGCTAAGGGCCTGCGGACCGCGGCCACCTCGGTGTCCCTGACGGGCTGCGCCGCTATTTGATGGCCTTAAATGTCCCGGTCCGACGTGGCGAGGAATTGTTCGATTGCCGGGCCGAAGGCGCGCGCCAGGTCTTCAGCGTTGGCGAGCAGGTCGGACATCGCGACCTCGGCAAGCTCTCCGTGCGGAAGGGCGTCGGCGAGGGTGCGCGCGAGTTGCGTAGGGTGGCGTGAGTAGTCGCCGGCGATGATGAGCGTCGGCGTGTTGATGCGCCGGAGTTCCTCGACAGTCGCGAAAGCGCGGTCATGACCGATTGTCGCTGCGACAGCGGCACTTTGAGCGTCAGCGCGCGGAATGGCCTCGGTGACGAGGTTGGCAATGAGCGGCTGAAGATGAGGGACAAACAGCTCCCAGGCGGCCTGTAAACCGCGGGAGCGGGCGCGGTTGGCGAAACGGTCCATCAGCTCTGTGTCGGCAGCCTTGTCCTCGTCGTCCTCGATAGCTTCAGCACTGATGATGACTGCGGACCGGGCGACATGGCGGTGTTCCAGACATGTCCGCAAGGCAATCGTGCCGCCGAGGCCGGCGCCGACAAAGTGGGCGGACGTGGCGTCGAGCGCGTGCATGATCTCAATGGCGTCGGTGACGTACTGATCCCAGCGGTGCAACGTCGGGTCGGGGCATCGCGATGCTCCATATCCTCGAATATCCGGCAGCGCAACGCGATACCGGCCAGCAAGTCTATTGGCAAGCGGCCGCATGCTGTAGTGGTCGGGCCCACCGCCGTGCAGCATGACGATCAGCTCGCCGCGGCCGACGACCTCGCCCATGAGCGGCCAGCCGTCATCCCCGGCGTGCAACGTTCGCACCCCCATCGGTTCTCTCCCTTCGTCGCGGATTCCTCGACCGGCGTCGACGCGGCATCGCCAAGGGTCCGAGGAACCCGCCCTTGCAACATACCCTCTAGGGGTATAGGTTGGTGTACGCATACCGGGTAGGGGTATCACGCGTTGAAGATGGGAGTTCGGTCATGAGCACGATCACGTACGCCGTCACGGGAATGACCTGCGGGCACTGTGAGCTGTCGGTGCGAGAAGAAGTCAGCGAGGTCGCCGGGGTTCAAGACGTCGAGGTGAGCGCTTCGACGGGCACTCTGATCGTGACTTCCAGCGGTCCCGTCGATGACGCCCAGATCCTGCATGCGGTCGACGAGGCCGGTTATTCGGCGGTGCGTGTCGCATGAACGCTGCGGGACGGTTGGCCGCTTTCGGTGCGGGACTGGCGGTGGCGTTCACGGCTGCGTACGTCACCGCCGCGGCGGTCGACCCCGACACCGCGGTGACGGCCACTCAGCACGTTGGCGCTGAGCCCGCGGTTGATCACAGCGCGCCGATCGAGCAGGCGTTGCCGGTATCTCCTTTGTCCGCTGATCCGCCGGGGTTGTCGCTCGCCCAAGACGGATACGCGCTCAGCGCGGTGCGGGCACCCGGCGCACCCAACGATCGTGGCAGTTTGAGCTTCACCATTGCTGATCCCAGCGGTGCGCCGCTTCTGGACTACGCGACGGTGCACGACAAGCAGCTGCATCTCATCGTCGTCCGTTCTGATGGTGAGCATTTCGCGCACGTACACCCGGTCCTAGATCAGGCAACCGGCATATGGTCGACGCCCTGGGTCTGGAAGTCCGCCGGGACCTACCGGGTGTTCGCGGACTTTCAACCTGCCCAGGCTGGCAGTACCAAACTCACGCTCACCCGCACAGTCGACGTGGCTGGCGAGTTCTCCCCGTCGATGCCGGTGGCCGCACGCATGGTGGACGAAATTGCCGGGTACACCGTGGAACTCGACGGTGCGCTTACCGCGGGCGTCTCGACACAGGTCACAGCGAAGGTCTCCCGTGACGGCGAGCCGGTGAGCACATTGCAGCCCTACCTGGGGGCATACGGTCACCTCGTCGCGCTGCGTGAGGGCGACCTGGCGTACCTGCACGTGCACCCTGAGGGCGCTGAGCCCCAGGGGGACCGCACCGGTGGGCCTGCGGTGTCGTTCGCCGCGACCGCACCCACCGCCGGTCGCTACCTGCTCTACCTCGACTTCAAGGTCGACGACACCGTGCACACCGCCACCTTCGTCGTCGACGCCGCACGCGGCGACACCAATCAGCCCTCACCAGAATCGCCTGGCGACACCGGCCATGCCGGCGGGCACTGACGACCTCCGTCCGCCTAGAAACTGAAAGACAGAGGCAACACATGACGACATCGACACCCGTGTCCGGCCCGAGCATTGAATTACGCATCGGAGGAATGACCTGCGCCTCATGCGCCAACCGCATCGAACGCAAGCTCAACAAGATCGACGGCGTCGCGGCCACGGTCAACTACGCGACCGAGAAGGCCACCGTCACGGTGCCCGACGGATACGATCCCGCGCAGCTGCTCGCCGAGGTGGAAAACGCCGGCTACAGCGCCGCGCTACCCACACCGGAGAAGCCCGCCCCGCCCGGAGAGACAGGCGAGACCGACGACCCCGAAAGGGTGTCCCTGCGCCACCGGCTGACCGGTTCGGTGCTGCTATCGGTGCCGGTCATCGCGATGGCGATGATCCCCACGCTGCAGTTCACCTACTGGCAGTGGGCCTCGCTGGTGCTGGCTGCGCCGGTGATCGTCTGGGCGGCGTGGCCGTTTCACCGCGCAGCCTGGGCCAACCTGCGCCACGCCACGGCAACGATGGACACGCTCATCTCCCTGGGCACCTTGTCGGCCTTCCTATGGTCGCTATACGCGCTGTTCTTCGGGACCGCCGGCACCCCAGGAATGAAGCATCCCTTCGAACTGACACTCGCACCGTCTCACGGCGCCGCCAACATCTACCTCGAAGTCGCCGCTGGCGTAACAACATTCATCCTTGCCGGGCGCTACTTCGAGAAACGGTCCAAACGGCAAGCCGGCGCGGCGTTGCGCGCCCTCCTGGAGATGGGCGCTAAGAAGGTGTCCGTTCTGCGCGACGGCGCGGAAACGAAGATCGCCGTCGAGGACCTGATGGTGGGCGACGAGTTCGTCGTGCGCCCGGGAGAGAAGATCGCCACCGACGGGGTGGTGGCGACGGGGACATCAGCGGTCGATGCCTCGATGCTGACCGGCGAATCGGTCCCCGTGGAGGTCGGCCCAGGGGACACCGTGGTCGGTGCAACCGTCAACGCCGGCGGGCGGCTGGTGGTGCGCGCCACCCGCGTCGGTTCTGACACCCAGCTGGCGCAGATGGCCCAACTGGTGGAGAACGCACAAACCGGCAAAGCCCAGGTCCAGCGTCTGGCCGACCGCATCTCCGGCGTCTTCGTGCCGATCGTCCTCGCGATCGCGGTGATCACACTCGGCGCATGGCTGGGCGCGGGCTTCCCAGTCGCGGCCGCCTTCACGGCCGCGGTGGCGGTCCTGGTAATCGCCTGCCCCTGCGCGCTCGGTTTGGCTACGCCGACGGCACTTCTGGTGGGCACCGGTCGCGGCGCGCAAATGGGCGTGTTGATCAAGGGCCCGGAGGTGCTGGAGTCCACCCGCAAGGTCGACACCGTGGTGCTGGACAAGACCGGCACCGTCACCACCGGCAAGATGACCCTGGTCGACGTCGTTACCGTCCAGGGAACCGAACGCGTGGACCTGCTCCGGCTGGCCGGCGCATTGGAGAACGCCTCAGAGCACCCGATCGCCCAAGCCATCGCCACCGCCGCCGCCGAAGAACTCGGGACGCTACCCACCCCCGAGGATTTCGCCAACGTCGAAGGCAAGGGTGTGCAGGGCGTCGTCGACGGCCACGCCGTCGTCGTGGGGCGCGAATCACTGCTCGCCGACTGGTCCCAACACCTGAGCCCAGAGTTGGTGCAGGCAAAAAGCTCGGCCGAAGCGCAGGGCAAGACGGTGGTCGCCGTCGGCTGGGACGGTCAGGCTCGCGGAGTACTCGTCGTCGCAGACACCGTGAAACCGACGAGCGCTCAGGCGATCTCACAGATGCGGGAACTCGGTCTGACGCCTGTGCTGCTCACCGGGGACAACGAAGCCGTCGCCCGCCAGATCGCCGCCGAGGTCGGCATCGACACCGTGATCGCCGAGGTCATGCCCAAAGACAAAGTCGACGTCATCGCCCGGCTGCAAGCCGAGGGCAAAACGGTGGCGATGGTCGGCGATGGCGTCAACGATGCGCCCGCCCTCGCCCAAGCCGACCTCGGCCTGGCCATGGGTACTGGAACCGATGTCGCGATCGAAGCCTCCGACATCACCCTGGTACGCGGCGACCTGCGCAGCGCCGTCGACGCGATCCGGCTATCCCGCAAAACATTATCGACGATCAAGACGAACCTGTTCTGGGCGTTCGCCTACAACGTCGCCGCCATACCGGTAGCAGCACTGGGCATGCTCAACCCCATGCTCGCCGGCGCGGCCATGGCATTCTCCAGCATCTTCGTCGTAGGCAACAGCCTCCGACTGCGCGGCTTCACATCCACATCCTCGGCCCCCACTCACTAACCCTTACCGCATCAAGGAGAACCCATGTCCGACAAAAAGAACCTGACGTCGAGCTGCTGCTGCAGCGGCTCAACACCAGACCTCGACACGACGATCATCAATCCTGCGGCCACGAACCTCCTCGACCCCGCAACGGACCGGGCAACATGCCCGGTGATGCCCGGCACGCCAGTGGACAAGACGGCCGCCGAAGCCGCGGGCCTGTTCCGCGACTACCGCGGCCGACGGTACTGGTTGTGCTGTAAAGGATGTGGACCGCGGTTCGATCGTGACCCCGACAAGTACGCCAGCGCGGCGTGACTGACATCTCACACACCGGCCGCCGAGAGCCCGGCGGCGGTGCCCACGCTCACCGGAACGAAGGATCTGCCATGACGCACGTCGATGACGCTGATGACTGCCCGGCATCGGGTTCGGTGCACCACGGCTACATCACCGACAAAGACAAGTACCTCAAACGCTTGAAACGCATTGAGGGCCAAGCCCGCGGCATCAGCCGGATGATCGAGGAGGAACGCTATTGCATCGACATCCTCACCCAGGCTGACGCGTTGACCAAAGCCCTGCAGAGCGTCGCGCTGGCCCTGCTCGACGACCATCTACGACACTGCGTTCGAGACGCCGCTGCCGCCGGGGGGCCAGCCGCCGACGCCAAACTCACCGAAGCATCCGAAGCCATCGCCCGACTCGTGCGGTCATGACCCGCACCGGCGGTGCAGCGACGCGGCCGCCTGGGATCGTCGCCGCTGCACACCCTGGCGCGAACAGACACGTGAGACTCCTCAAGGAGAGCGCAACATGACCAGCCACGACGAGCACGCGTTACCGGCATCGCACAACGGCGTTCACGCCAACCACGACGATCACGGCGAGCACCCTGCTCACGACACCAACGTCCGCCACGACCACCATGGCGACCACGGGGGTCACGCCGGCCACGGCGCCGATCATGTTGCCGTGTTCCGGAAGCTGTTCTGGATCAACTTGATCATCGCCATCCCAGTCATCGCGTTCTCGACCATGTTCGCCATGCTGCTCGGCTACGCAGTGCCCGACGTCCCCGGCGGCCGCTGGATCGCACCACTGCTGGGCACGGTCATGTACGTCGTTGGCGGTCGCCCCTTCCTCACCGGCGCCGTCAGCGAAATCCGTTCCCGCAAACCGGGAATGATGCTGCTCATCGGTCTGGCCATCACCGTCGCATTCTTCGCCTCCTGGGGCGCGAGCCTGGGTGTGCTCCACCACGAACTGGAGTTCTGGTGGGAACTGGCGCTGCTGATCGTCATCATGCTGCTCGGCCACTGGGTCGAGATGCGCTCCCTGGCGCAGACCACCTCCGCACTGGATTCCCTGGCCGCCCTGCTTCCCGACGAGGCCGAGAAGGTCGACGGCGAGCGCATCGTCACCGTCTCACCCGCCGACCTGCGGGTGGGGGATCTGGTGGTTGTGCGACCCGGTGGCAGCGTCCCCGCCGACGGCAAGATCGTCGACGGACGCGCGGACATGGACGAGTCGATGGTGACCGGTGAATCGCGGCCGGTGGCCCGCGGCGTCGGAGATGCGGTGACGGCCGGAACCGTGGCCACCGATTCCGGGTTGCGGGTCGAAATTACCGCCACCGGCGATGACACCGCCCTGGCGGGAATCCAGCGCCTGGTCACCGAAGCGCAGAACTCGTCCTCGCGAGCCCAGCGCCTCGCCGACCGAGCGGCGGGCTGGCTGTTCTGGTTCGCCTTGGGGACGGCCGCCATCACCGCCGTGGCGTGGTCGATTGTCGGAGACCCTGATGCCTCCGTTGTCCGGGCGATCACCGTGCTCGTCATCGCTTGCCCGCATGCGTTGGGATTGGCGATACCACTGGTGGTGTCGATCGCGACCGAGCGCGCCGCGCGGGGCGGCGTTCTGATCAAGGATCGCCTCGCCCTCGAAGGCATGCGCACCGTTAACGCCGTGCTCTTCGACAAAACGGGCACCCTGACCAAGGGTGAACCGACCGTGACCGCGATCGAGGCCAGCGGCGACCTCGACGACAACACCGTGCTCGCCTTGGCCGCTGCCGCCGAGGCCGACAGTGAACACCCCCTCGCGCGGGCAATCGTGAAAGCCGCCGAGGAGCGCGCACTCACTGTGCCGCGCGCCAGTGGCTTCTCATCTTCCCCGGCGGTGGGTGTGACCGCGACGGTGGAGGGCCACGAGATCCGGGTGGGCGGCCCGCGCCTGCTCGACGAGATCGGCGGACAGGAAGTTCACGCGGCGACCTCGTGGCGCGACGAGGGCGCGATCATCCTGCACGTCGTCCGCGACGGCACTGTGCTCGGCGGCCTCCGCCTGGCCGATGAGATTCGCCCCGAGTCCCGCGAAGCGGTCGATGCCTTGCACAAGCTCGGCGTCGAGGTGGTCATGATTACCGGTGACGCCGAAGCGGTCGCGCAGGCGGTAGGTCACGAACTTGGCATAGATCGGGTGTTCGCCGGAGTACGCCCGGAAGACAAGGCGTCGAAAGTTGCTGCGCTGCAACAGGAGGGCAAGAAGGTCGCCATGGTGGGCGATGGTGTCAACGATGCCCCCGCGTTGGCGCAAGCCGACGTTGGCATCGCGATCGGCGCCGGCACCGACGTGGCCATCGCCTCTGCCGGCGTGATACTGGCCAGTTCGGACCCGCGCTCGGTGTTGTCGGTGATCGAACTGTCGCGTGCCAGCTACCGAAAGATGAAGCAGAACCTGTGGTGGGGGGCGGGCTACAACCTCATCGCAGTGCCCTTGGCTGCCGGTGTGCTCGCACCGATCGGGTTTGTGCTGCCGATGTCAGTCGGCGCGATCTTGATGTCGTTGTCGACGATCGTCGTGGCGCTTAACGCGCAACTGTTGCGCCGCCTCGACCTGAGCCCTGCGGCCAGCACACGCGCAGTCCTGGATCGCTGACACGGCAGGCGGCGCGTTGGCACGCGCGGCCTATCCGGTCCACGGCACTTTCGAGGATCGGTCGGCGGCGGCAGCGACGAGGACATCTGCCTACCGGGCCACATCAGCGCCGAGATCAGCTGTTTACTCACCGTGATCGTGATCGCTGTGGTCGTCATGCAGCGGGACCGCGGCTGGGGCTGGAACATCGGGTGAGGCGGGAACTTCGGTCGGCGTCGGAACTTCGGGTGGTGTGGCCGATTCGCCGGCAGGCTCGTTCACCGGCGCCGGGGTGGCCGGTTCGTGGTTGCTGTCAGGGCTATGGACATGCTCGCCGGTCGTCCCAGGGTCATCGTGCTCCTCGGGCTTAACGTCAGCGCCGTGGTGATCGCTATGCGCATCCTCGGGGGTCGCCCCGTGGTGACCACCGTCTGCGCTCGCTGGCCCATGATGGCCGTGCTGCAGACCTGAAGCAACACCCACCGTGGACGCCAGCGCCACGACACCGACTGCGCCCATGAGCACTACTGCGCTGCCGAACAACGGTACCGGCTCTCCTTGCAGGCCGCGGTACCACACCCAGCTGGCGCCCATCACGACGTAAATTTGAAGCAACAGTGCGCACAGGTCCGCGGCTTGGATCAGTTCCGCTTCCCCGGCGTGGGGGCCGAACGGGGCTCCCGCGGTCCTGGACATGGCCCACAGCGCAATGGCTCCAAGGTTGAGCATGGTGCCGGCAGCAAGCACAGGAGTCGTGGTTCGTGTGAGAACCAGCCGCGCCCACAGCAGTTGGGAGAGGGCGATCGATGTGAAAAACACGCCAGCGGGCATCCACTCCTGCCAGTGGGTGGGTACGACGGCGAAGTGGATAACCGAAGCGCCCAGCGAAGCGAGCGCGGCTAGCCGAGCCGCCAACCGGCTGTCGGTTTTCTTCGCTGTCTTTGGCGCCACCGAATTAGGATGACAGCGCCATCCGCGACAGCGGTTGCATGACATCACATCTCAACCCGACCGAGATTCATTCGTCATCAACTACGGTCCTTCTACGTAGATGAGGTCGATGTCAGCTTCTGAGGGGACTGCCCCGGGGCAGTCCCCTTTTCGCTCATCGTTGTTTATCGATCGGGCGTTTTCCAGCGAGGCGTTATCGGCGAAAGCCCGAAGATCTATATCAGGGTCGTGCACGGTGCATCATGCCGAGCCAGTGTCTCGTATCTGCCCCATGCGGCGTGTCGACTACGTTCATCGCTTGCGCCAGTCACCGTCACTTCTCAAGGTTTGAGCCGTCGGCGCTCTCGATGGGGAAAACGATCACTTCAATACCTCTGGCACGAAGGTCGTCGACCGTCCTAACCAGGGTGACCTGGCTGAAGCTGAACAATGATTCGGGATCGAATTGCTCACCCGCAGCCTTTGCGATGGCGAACACTACCGCCGAGGGCTTTTCTCTAAGCAAATCCGTGTTGCCGCCCTGCTTTTGGATGAGCTCGCGAAACTTCTCCCGCGCCTCGTTGTCATGAGTGAGCGAGTGGGCTGAGTTATGGCCCTGCGCAAATAGGTGGCTCAGCGGCGCCGAGGCATCGGACTTCTTCACGTGCACCAGTGCACCGTCGGGGGCGAGGATGTCGCAAGTTTCGAATCCCCGCCGGTTCTGGGTGGTCCTGATTAGTCGACGGTCTAGGACAACTCCGCCAATTTGTCGCGCCGCCTCCTTGTTGTAATCTTCCTCATCGACCTTCTTGCCGTTCTCAATCTGCCAAGCTGGAAGGGTCAATCCCCAAGTAGTGCTGAATATTTCGCGTACCCGGTCCTGCAGTTGCGAAGCGTACTTGTCGTCCATGAGGTACCACATACCGTCGTGTAGAAAGTATCGACGGCCATCCAAGAGGGTCTCGTACGCTACCCACTTGCGGACTGCAATGTCAGAGCTGATCGGGTTTTGGGCCGCGGGGTCACTGAATAGCTGGATCCGTTGGCGTGTAAGCGATCCCAAGGGATCGGCCGGGTCGACCGCCTGACGAATGGTCTCAATTGTGGGCACGCCGTCCTGCGGGGCCTTTGGGCCTCGGCGACCTTTCAATTTGTATGCTTCGGGTGTTCCATTTTCGTTGATGGCTTCATGTGGCCACGCCACGCTGACCTTGGTGTCGGCACTGTCGAGCAAAGCTATCGCCAGCAGACCGTCGAGTCTGATCGCTTCGGGGCTGTCCTTCTTGAAAGCGACGAGTTGCTCGAGAATCTGAAGTTCCTGAAGCGGAGGTTTTCGAAGAGTTTCCTCGAGCGCGGATAGATCGGCTAGAAAGCTCTCAGGCGTATGGGCCAGCGGCAGGTTTAGCGCGTCGGCACCGCGCAGGGTGAACGTCTTGCCGACGGTGAGACCTGTGATTTCGGCGGTAGCTACTATCCGTGTCACGAGCTCCCCGAAATCCCCAAGTCCGAAGCCACTCAGCTGCGATCCGGACGGGATTGACGATCGGTCCACTTTTGCGCGACTGTCCATAGTCTTACTAGTAAGTGAGTTCAAGCTGTCCGGGTGGGCAACCCGGATTGCAATCCGCTGGCCAAAACCGGGATCAACGCGTGCTTGCTCGAGAAGATGGAACCCCATCCCGTAGGTGACTGCCCACGCCGTGGCGCCCTCGCCTCTAATGACAAGCACTGCGGCCGCGTTCTGGTTGGCGGCATCGAATGGAACATTGATCAGGGATCCGAGTCGATCTGCCCAACGGGCGCGATCGGTCTTCATATGTCCATGAACCAACAGGGCTGCACGATCGCCGACCGTGCAGTCCACTTCTGTGAACTTGGCATCATCGTCGAGGTATTTATCGCGTATCGCGTCCTTGAGTTTGGGAACCGCAGTCAGCCGGTACAAGGTAGTTGACGTCGCTGATGCCTTGCCAGCCACGGAGGTTCCTTTCTGGTTAAGACGCACGGCGAGCCTGACCGAGGGTGGCGGCGCCGCGGATCTTGATGTTCGAAGATCGAGCAATTTGCAAAGTTGCCAATTAAACAGCGGTCTACCAGATCTGCTCGTCCAACTGAGTGCGCATCGCCGACAGCGCGTTGGTGAATTCGTCGTTCAGGTCAGCCCCTACACCGCTCGAGCAAAGATCCATCCTTGATCGCCTGGCAGTGCACATAGTCCGAAGCCGCAACTGGACTCGAAGCTGCACACTCGTGCGTTTACCGCAACTTCAATCCAGGACGGAAATGCCATTGACCGGAACTTTATGGAAACTAATGGCGACGCAGGGGTCAGTGGCGCAGCATTTCTAGTCGGCACCAAAAGAAGCGACAATAGTTGTGCTTTTCACCACGTTGACCTAATAAACGGGCGAGCTGTCGCGGGCGGCCATGGCGCATCGCGACTGCCGGCCCGGGCCGCTGTTCGGACGAGCGCTGAACACCCGAAGTCGTTAGTCGAGTGCTGCTGACGCGCAGATTGAGCTCTGTCGCTCGTGTGCCCGACTGCAGCTCAGCTAATGAGTTTGCGCTTGGCGATTTCGAACTCTTCGGAGGTCAACACTCCTGTGTCTCGCAAAGCTGCGAGTTTGGCGAGCTCGTCCACCCACGATGTGGTGGGCGTAGCGGTGGAACTGGCGCCGGGCGTCGATTGATGGACGTTGGTCCCAAATCTCGGGTGGGCGCGCAGCACCTGTTCAATCTTGGCGGCGGTCCCGTGGTTTACCGCGACCTCTGCGAGGGTCGTTCCTGAGCCCTGCACGACAAACACCTGTTGCAGCGCTGACGCGTCGAGTCGCTTCTTGTCGTCGCGTGTCACTTTGCGGACTGAGAAACCGGTGATGTCTGCGACTGTCACCCGGAAGGCCGGGATCAATTTTCCGGTCTGGCGGTACTCGACGCTATCGCCGTAGTCGATCACGCTTCCATTGCCGAACCCGAGCCCGATCGAGTTGCCCACTTCTCGCGCCACGCTGTCCCCATCCTAAGTCAATAGCCGGCAATGATATCGACGACCCATGACAGGGAAGTGCAGATTGCTCACCCTCTGGCGGGCCGCGCCCGTGATGATCGGCCTCAGTGGCTTTGTGCCATCGATCAACGCGGGAGGCGCGGCCCAGACGGCTACGGCAAACATTCGGAAACTGGCGGGCTGATAACAGAGATTCCGCTCCGATTTGTAACTTCGGTCCAGCTCCGGGCACCGCGTCTGGTCCTAGGGAAACCTGCACAGTGTCCCAAGAGTGTCCCAAGAGTGTCCCAAGACGTGTTCAAACAGCCCGGACGCGGCGAGACGCTTGAGACGCCAAATGGCCTCTGAACTGCACAGATGAGACGCGCTGAGACACGACGAGACGGCATTGAGCTCCCTGGGGGTCAAGTGGTCGCAGGTTCAAATCCTGTCAGCCCGACCAAGATTTACGCAGGTGAAAGGCACTCTCCGGTAATTCCGGGAGGTGCCTTCCCCGTTCGGTACGCCAACTCGCACAGGTTCGTCACTGTCCGCTCGCGTCCGCCAAACCGAGGCGTCCGAGGAGTGAGTCGATCGCGGCCCGCGCGGTGTCCTCGGATGTGTGGCCGTACACGTCACCGGTGATGGCGATCGACGAATGCCCGGGAAGTTCAGCTACCGCTTTGATGTGCACGCCAGACTCCAACCACACGCCACCGCCGCCGAGTGCCGCAGGGTGTGGACACTGACTCCCTCGACCGACGCAGCCCGCGACGCCACCTCGATCACCCGCAGCAGGTTCTGCGGGTCCACCGCGCGCCGAGTTCCGTGGTGAATACCAACCAGAGTTCTGCCATTGATCGCCCGTCCGCAACCGCTCCGAGGCCGGAGGTCCGGTGTCGACGCAGCATTCCCACGACCGCCGGGTTGAGCGGTACCGTGCACCGGGGTCGGGGCCGTCTTGGTTCGGTGATGAGTAGGCGACGCCCGACGCCGTTGATTGTCGCCGACACCCGCAGCACGGCGGAGTCGAGGTCGACGGCATCCCACGACAACGCCTAGGCCTCACCCGTATGCCGCCACCTCCGTATCCCTAGAAAGGATCCTGACATGAGCAGCATCGTGGTGGCCGACGAAACGGCAATCGCGTTGTCCGAGGTCGGCCACGCCAGCGACGCGAGCAGCGACACAGAACAGCCGAATTGTTTTTACTAAGCCCCCGATAGACCCGCCAGGGGAATCCATGTGTGTTGCGGTCGCACACCCCCAGGCGTCGCCGGACCCGCTATGCCGGTCTCGCCGCCCGGATGGCGTTCCTACGGGCCGCGGGTGACGTCGAAAATGGCTTGACCGCCATATCGCAATCGGCCGCACCAACCCGCCGGGCTACCCGAGACCCCGACTACCCCGCCAACCCATCGGCCGCACCGATCGCCCGCCCAGCGCCGCCCAAACCGCACCGAACCGGACAGACCGCAGCCAACCCCGCCGTCGACACCGACCAGCCCGCACCGGGCCACACATACCAATGCGCCGGCCGCAGCCGCAGGTCAGCAGGGCGGGCACCCCCGCCCCCAGAATGTTGGGCAGGGGAGTGGTGACTTGCCCCGCGGTAGTCGATCTTTTTGTTGCGCGGCCCAACAATCCGGCCCTCGGCCCCTGCCCAACCCACGGCGCGTCGGCAACCGACACGTGCCCGCAGCCTGAGATCATCTGTGGATGGCACACTGCTGCGTTCTGACGTGCGGCAACGAGTCCACGAGGTTGTTTGCGTTCTGGGGGGGTGTGCGACGGGCACTACGGCCAGCTGGAGGCCGGTGCCGATTTTCGACGGCAGGGCTCAGAGCCGTCCGCTATTGGCATGGCGCCCCCCGCCCTCGTGATGGGCAAGCAACTACTAGACCTAAACGAGTACCTCGTGCTGGAACCACCTGCAGAATTAGTTCACGACTCGGATTGCCCGGAAGGAACGATGCTTCCACTGAGGGTTCGACGATTGGGTGGCACGGAAACAGACCTGACGCTTGTTCTCCCAAATGACGTGTTGTTGCAACTCGCAGAATTGCTCCGACCGCAGTTAGATCGTCCGCGTGACTAACGCGGGTTGGATCGAACCCGATGTCCTGTATCACTACACCGGCGTGGATGGTCTGCGGGGGATTCTTAACCCGCCTTCGTGGCCGATTGAGACGAGCGGCAACGCATTTCGGATAGCGGCGAAAATGCTGGCGAACGATGTTCGATTCATGAACGATACGCAAGAGTTGAGGTTCGGTGCCGAGATCATGGGTGCCCGCTTAGCCCGCGCCGCCGACGACCCCGAAATCCCCGCAGACATGCGTGCAGCATTCGGTGACCTGGTGCCGTGGTTCAGTCCCGATGCAGTCGTGAGCGGTGGGATGCGTTGCTTTGCAGCATGTTTTTGCGACAACGGCGATGCGCTCAATCAGTGGTACGGCTATGCAGGTGGAACAGGCGGGTTCGCCATCGGTTTCGATTGGGAGGCCGTCGCCGGTCATACGTGGACCTTTCATCCGCACCCAGCTCCCGGTGCGCCACCTTGGGAGTCTCAGACAGCGTTGCAGCCCGTCGCCTACGGGATCAAAGATGCAGAGGCGCGAGTGGACGGCGCAGTCACAGCGCTAGTCGAGAGGCGTGGCGGCGGTGTACTTATCCGTGACGGACGGCCAGACCGCTTTCACCTCGCAGTTGGCCTGTTCCGCGTCGTTGCGACAATCAAGCACGACGGTTTCGCGCCCGAGCGGGAATGGCGACTGTTCTCGCCAAGCGAAGTCCAGTACCCTGCGGATCTTCGCGAAACCCGTTTTGGCCCAGCTCATTACGTTGAAATGGTGATCAACCTTCAAGGCGACAATGACATCTGCTCACATCGCACGATCGCGGATCTTGTCGTCGGCCCCGGTAAAGATCAGGAGAATCAGGTCATTCTCGCCCGCGAGCTTCTGGAGGAAAGGGGGCATGACCCCGACGTTGTGCGTGCCTCGAACACCCCACTACGGTGACCCTGCACTTTGAGCGACATTCCGCCCAAGCGCTAGCGCGGCGAGCTCGGTGCCGACGATGCCGAGGGCAAACGGGGCGGTGGTCAGGGAGAGTCGGGCGCTTCGATGAGGTTGCATTCGTCGACCCACCGCGCGAGCAGGCTGAGAACGGATAGGCGTTCGATGGCCCCCTGCGGTGTCATCTCGCCCGTCCCGTGGGTGGCTGGGTTGCGGATCGTCATTTGCGCGCCGGGCGCGAACTGACGGAGGCCGTTGTTCGTCGACACCACAGTCTTGTCGGTTTGGTCGCCTGGCCATCGGCGGCGCGGTTTCCCCGGCTCGGGATCGTCCTTCGAGAATGCTTGTTGCCATTGCGATGTGTCGTCGATGTCCCGGCGATCAGTGAACTGGAGCAGATCGGCCGTCAACGGCCGGTACGAAGTCGGCTGACGACGCGGTGGATGCGTTTGCGCGCGAACATGAAGTGAAAGTGAGGTCCAAATGCCCTAGCTGTCGGGGTGGCAACGGAGTTGCTTGTTGTGTATGAGGTCAAGACTTTGGATCGGTTGGCTCGCAGTAGCCATCGGTGTGTGCGCCGTCGTATCGGCGTTGGCGCTCAGCTCCACAAGGTATGGGCAGGGATTCGCGTTCGGCTTCGGTGCGTTCATCGTCTTCTTCGGGGCGCTGTCGATCTTCGCCCATGACCAGGCCCCAGATCACTGGGGCCTGGTCATGGTCGGCCTGGCGATGTTCACGGTTCCGTTCGTCGGTAACGCCTACAGCTATGACCGTGGAGCATCCTGGACGTGCTGGTTGGCTGGTGGTCTCGCCATGACTCTCGGTGGCTTCGCCTGGACCCGTGACCGGACGTCGACCGAGTACGGCATGACCGAGTTGGGAGACAGTCAGCGTCTGCGACACCGCTGGAGCTACTGGATTGGGCGGCTGGCGCTGGTCACCGGCCTGGCCGGCGTGGTTCTGGGTATTGCCTTCAACTCGACGCCGGCCGCAACCGCAGTCGTTATCGGCCTGGGCGGATTGATCTCTATAGTCGCCGTCTGGTCGCTGCTGGCTTCGGAGCCCACGCACAACTTCCTCACACTTGCCATCGCGGGATTCGCACTGTTCCTGTCGCCCTGGGTGGTTGGATTCGCCAGGGACAACCTCGCATGGACAGCCTTCGTGGCGGGTGCCCTTGCCACCGCGCTCGGCGTGGTGGGCTACCTGCAAGATGAGCGCCTCGACTTCGCAGCCGCCGTCCGCGACGACTCGATCAAGCGGTACCGCGAACAATTCCGCTGAGCCGCGTGAGCGCACACACGACCACGCGAGCAAACTCACGTGGCGACGGGTTCAAATCCTGTCATCTCGACCCGACCGACTCAGAACGCCAGCGCCAGCACGAACACACCCAACGGTGCCAGTGGCATCGATGCCAGCATCACCAGTATCACGGGAATGAGGTTTCGGCTCGCGACGGCGGCAACCCATGCACCGAGTGCGGCGAGCACCGCACCTACGGCCGTCACGCGAATACCGCCGACATCTGTGCCGGCCGGTGTGGCGCCGTTCATGAGTTTGTCGGTCATGCCGGGGTCCCGAAGCACGATGAATATCAGCAGATACGCGAGCCCCATGGCAACGACCGCCGTGAGTGACAGCAGGACGGCGAGGTCGCGCCCGTGAGTTCGATCCATTGTCATGGGCTCATCGTGGTCTGCCGGCCGTGACGACGGATCGGTAGAACTACTCGACCGCCCTCCACGAATCTTGTTAGGCGAAGTAACTAAACATGCGCTAGAGTCCTCCTCGTCCTTTGCGCGGAACTCAAGTTCCGCTGAAGGATCTGGGCAGCGCGGCCCGTCAGATGGAGCTCGGCATAGGGAGATTCGGTGGTCCGGTTGCTCAAGAGGTCATGGATACCTCTGCTGCTGGTTGTCGTCGTCGCATTGGGCGTTTTCGTCATCGGGCGGATCCGTGATTCGGCCATCGCACCCGCCCCGGTGGCAGGTGAAGGCTCGGGTATCACCGCGAACTTCAACCCGAAGCACATCACCTACGAGGTCACCGGTTCGGGGGGTTCGGTGACCGTGAACTATCTCGACGAGAACGGTCAACCGAACCTGGTCGAGAATGCGCCGCTGCCCTGGTCGCACACGATCATCACGACGCTGCCCTCGATGTCGGCCAACATCATGGCCCAAGGGGACACCGCAACCAGCGATCTCGCCTGCCGCGTCACCGTCGACGGCGACGTACGCGATGACCGCGCCAGCTCGGACTCCATCAAACCGTTCATCTACTGCTTGGTGAAATCCGTATGAGCACAACGCATTCAGCACCACACCGTCCCGCCATCGCTCGTCTCATTCGGGTGCTGGCACTACCGATCATCCTGGGCTGGGTGGCCATCGCGGTGCTCCTCGGCATATTCGTGCCCTCGCTCGACGACGTGTCGGCTACCCGATCGGTACCGCTGAGCCCGACCAACGCACCGTCGTATCAAGCGATGCTCAACATCGGCAAGGTGTTCCAACAGTACGACTCCGATTCCACGGCAATGGTCGTCTTGGAGGGCGACGACAAGCTGGGGGACAGCGCCCACACGTACTACAACGACATCATCGCCAAGCTCAAGGCCGACCACGAGCATGTCCAGAACGTGCAGGACTTCTGGAGCGACCCGCTGACCGCCGCCGGATCGCAGAGTGTGGACGGAAAGTCCGCCTATGTTCAGATATTCCTCAACGGCTCCCAAGGCACCAGCCTCAGTCACGAATCTGTTGCAGCGGTGCGTCAGATCGTGGATTCGGTCCCCGCTCCGCCGGGCATCAAGGCCCACGTTGCCGGTAACACGGTGCTCAACGCCGACACCAGCATTGCCGGTCACCAGAGCATGGCGGTGATGGAGCTGGTCTCGGTCGCCGTGATCATCGCGATGCTGCTCGTCATCTACCGCTCGATCGTCACGATGCTGATCTCGATGGTCATCATCGGACTCGAACTCTCTGCCGCACAGGGGGTTACCGCGGCTGCCGGATACCTGAACCTGATCGGCCTGACACCGTATGCGGTCAGTATGGTGACCATGCTGGCCCTGGCGGCCGGTACCGACTATGTGATCTTCCTGTGGGGCCGCTACCACGAGGAACGATCCAAAGGCCGCAGTCCCGAGGACGCCTACTACGTCTCCTATCACGGTGTCTCGCATGTGATCCTGGGTTCTGGGCTCACCATCGCCGGTGCCTGCCTCTGCCTCACCATGACCACCCTGCCGTACTTCCGGACGATGGCGATTCCGTGTGCGTTGTCGATCCTGGTGATCATCTTCGCCGCTCTCACGCTCGCCCCCGCGGTACTGACCGTCGCCTCCAGATTCGGCCTGCTGGAACCCAAACGGCAACTGTCCGCCAGGGGCTGGCGCAAGGTCGGCACCGCGGTCGTACGCTGGCCCGGACCGATCATCGTGGTCACCACGCTCATCGCTGTCCTGGGTTTCGTCAGCCTGACCACCTACGTCCCGCAGTACAACGACCAGAAGTTCACCCCGGAAGACATGCCGGCCAACCTGGCCATGGCCGTCGCCGACCGGCACTTCTCCCAGGCGCGGATGAACCCCGAACTGCTCATGCTGGAAGCCGATCACGACCTGCGGAATCCCGCGGACATGCTGGTGATCGACAGGGTCGCCAAGAACGTGGTGCACATGCGCGGTATCGAGCGCGTCCAGACCATCACCCGCCCGCTCGGCGCGCCGATCGAGCACAGTTCCATCCCGTTCATGCTGGGTGCCCAGAACGCCGGGACACTGCAGGCCGCGAAGTTCAACAACGACAACTCGGCTCAGATGTTGGAGCAAGCGGACGAGCTGAGCTCCACGATCGCCAACATGGAACGCATGTACGCCATCATGACCGATCTCACCGACACCACCCACAGCATGGTGCAGAAGACCCACGACATGGTGGCCACCACCAATGAATTACGGGACCACATCGCCGATTTCGACGACTTCTTCCGTCCGTTGCGCAACTACTTCTACTGGGAACCGCACTGCTATGACATCCCGATCTGCCATGCGTTGCGGTCGATCTTCGATTCGTTGGACGGTATCGACAAGCTCGCCGACCAGATCGGTGGTCTGAGCACAGATCTGGACAAGCTCGACACCCTGATGCCCCAGATGCAGGCAACACTGCTGCCCACCATCGACTCGATGCGCACGATGCGGGACTTCATGCTCGCCACCCACAGCGTGATGGCAGGCACCCAGGCCCAGCAACAGGAACTCGCCCGTGGTGCCACCGAGATCGGCCTCTACTTCGACCAGGCGAAGAACGACGACTTCTTCTACCTGCCGCCGGACGTCTTCCAAAATCCGGACTTCAAGCGCGGCCTGGACATGTTCGTCTCCCCGGATGGCAAGGCGGTGCGGTTCATCATCACCCACCAGGGTGACCCGGCCTCCGTCGAAGGCATCGAGCATGTCCGGGATATGAAGGACGTGGTGGCCGACGCGGTGAAGGGCACCCCACTTGCCAACGCGAAGGTGTCATTGGCAGGCACCGCATCGCTGTACAACGACATGCAGAGCGGTGTGAAGACCGACGTGATGATCGCGATCATCGCCTCGATGATCCTGATCTTCGCGATCATGCTGATCATCACGCGCAGCGTGGTCGCGGCCCTGGTGATCGTGGGGACCGTCGCCGCCTCGCTCGGAACGGCGTGCGGGCTGTCCGTGCTGCTGTGGCAGGAGGTTCTCGGCCTCGGTGTGCAATGGATCGTGATCCCGCTGTCCATGGTCATCCTGTTGGCGGTGGGTTCGGACTACAACCTTCTGGTGGTGTCGCGGCTCAAGGAGGAGATCCACGCCGGTCTGCACACCGGGATGATCCGCGGCATGGG
The DNA here is from genome assembly GCF_006715585.1 of Arthrobacter sp. SLBN-53. NCBI lineage: Bacteria > Bacillati > Actinomycetota > Actinomycetes > Micrococcales > Micrococcaceae > Arthrobacter > Arthrobacter sp. SLBN-53. The sequence goes on along the minus strand of NZ_VFNN01000001.1, from coordinate 543,022 downwards.
GGCGACCGGTCGGGTCGTCACCGCCGCCGGGCTGGTCTTCGCCTTCACGATGGCCTCGATGATCGTCAGTGATCTGCGGGTGGTCGGGCAACTCGGAATGACCATCGGGATCGGACTCATCGTCGACACCCTGATCGTGCGTGCCTTCATGACGCCGTCCATCGCCTCCGCGCTCGGGCGCTGGTTCTGGTGGCCGTTGAACACCTACAAGATCACCCACCCACCCAAACCCACGGCCGGACCCGAACCCGAGGAGCCGCACACCGCACCCATCCCGCAGGTCGGCGCATGAAGCGGACCATGAAGAATCGATGTGGGGCAGCGGTTTCAGCGGTGCTCACCGTGATGAGTATCGGCTGGGCAACGCCGGCTCATGCCGATGTCGACACCGACTTCGCGAACACCCTGCACGGGTTCGGCATCTATGGACAGCGTGACTACAACGCCTGGCTGGCGAAGATCGCCTGTCGACGCCTGAGCACCGGCGTGGACGCAGGTGTCTCGGAGTCGGCGGTATTCCTGGCCCGCAACCTCGCGCGCACCGTGAACACCGGCCAGGTATGGCAGTTCCTCGGCACGGCCTTATCCCTCTATTGTCCGCAGCACAATGCCGCACTGGCGGAGATGAGCGGTGATCACAGATGAACATCCCCACATTTCGACTGATGGTGCGTGCCGGTGTGATGATCACCGCGGCGGCCTGCACCGCAGGCGTGCTCGCGCCGCCGCAGGCGTCCGCCGACGCGACGGACGACTACCCGATCCCACATCGGCAGATCGAAACGCACTGCGACGCCGAGCAGTATCTGGCGGCCGCGCGCGATACCTCCCCGATCTACTTCGAGCGTTACATGATCGACAAGGCGAACCGTCCGCCGGAGATTCAGCAGATGGCCGTGGACCGGATCCACTGGTTCTACTCCCTGGATGCGGCGGCGCGGCGGCAATACTCCGAAGACACCGCCACCAACATCTACTACGAGCAGGTCGCCACCCGGTGGGGTAACTGGGCCAAGATCTTCTTCAACAACAAGGGCGTGGTCGCCAAGGCCACCGACGTGTGTGCGGGCTACCCGGCCGCGGACATGTCGGTGTGGAACTGGCCGGTGCCGCGGTAGGTGCCGGTCGGGGAATCGGTGACAATGGCAGGCATGGAGCCCAAGCTTCGCCAGCGCACCACCGGTCGACTCGACCGGTCCCGCGACCCCGCGATCCTCAATGCCGCGTTGGCCGCGCTGACCGAGAACGGCTACAACGACACCAACATGAACGACATCGCCGCCCGTGCGGGCGTCGGTAAGGCCGCGATCTATCGGCGGTGGGCGTCGAAAGCGGCGCTTATCACCGATGCGCTTGTCTACTGGCGGCCCGATCTGCTGGCCGACGATATCCCCGATACCGGCAGCTTGGAAGGTGACTTCGACGTGATCGTCGATCGGGTTGCCCGCAACGACGACGAGCTGATCTCCAACGATCTGGTGCTGCGAGTGGCGCTGGAGTCCAGCCGTGACCCAGAGTTGGCGGCCGCACTGGACGACCTGATGCTGCGCCGGGGACGACGCGTGGTGGCCGCGATTCTGCAGCATGCCGTCGAACGCGGTGATATCGCGGATCGGGACTGGTCGCTGGTGGCCGACGTGCTGGTGGCGATGGGGTTACTGCGGGTGGTCGGCGGCCAGAGCGTCGATTCCGGCTTCGTGCGCCAGGTCGTCGACAGCTTGGTCCTGCCGGCGGTCCGTGGCGACGCTCCCGATGGCACCGAAGGCGACAATGTCGCGAATTGATAGCCGCAATATTTTAGTCTAACTTCAAAATGCGCGGCCACGGTCACGAATGCCGGCCCAGTATCGACGTGGATCTGAAAGGGATGCGATGCCGACACCGAATTCAGTTGTGGGGCCGTACTTCGACGAGCTCACCGTCGGGCAGGTCTTCGACAGTGCGCCCAGGATGACCCTGACCGAAGGTGCGGCCGCGCTGCACCAGGCGATCCTGGGGGACCGGCTGCGGCTGGCCCTCGACGTCGAGCTGGCCGAAGCGGTGACCGGAACACCCGGGCTGCCGGCGCACCCCGGCTTGGTCACCGATGTCGCCATAGGACAGAGCACGCTGGTGACCGGTCGCGTCAAGGCCAACCTCTTCTACCGCGGATTGGTGTTCCACAGCTACCCCAAGCTGGGGGATACGTTGTCCACCACGACCCGGGTGGTGGGGCTTCGTCAGAATGCCGTCCGTGACGGCCGGCCGCCCACCGGCCTTGCCGCACTGCGGATGACGACGACCGACCAGCATGGCCGGCTGGTCCTGGATTTCCATCGGTGCGCGATGCTCCCGATGGCACCCGGGGTTGTCGACACCGGACATCACGATGACCTGACGACTATCGGCGCCGACGAGGTGGCCACCGATCCTGCCGGATCATGGGACGGTGCGGCCTTCCGTGCGCGCGTGCCCGGCCCGCACTTCGACTCGGAGCTGGCCGGCGGCCGCTACCGCAGTTCGGCCGATGTCGTGAGCTCGGCCCCCGAGCTCGCCCGACTGAGCCTCAACATCGCTGCCACGCATCATGATTGGCGAGTCGGGGGACGGCGTCTGGTGTACGGCGGGCATACCATCGGGCTCGCCCTCGCCCAGGCCACCCGGGTCATGCCCAACCTGGCAACCGTCACGGGCTGGCAGTCCTGCGACCACACCGGCCCGGTGTACGAGGGCGACACCGTGTACAGCGATCTGCATATCGAACGGGTATCGCCGCTGCCGGCCGGCGGTGGCGTGCTGGATCTGCGGTCGCTGGTGTTCGCGGTGGGCGCCGAGGGCGCCGATGACCGCCAGGTGTTGGACTGGCGATTCAGCGCTTTGATGTTCTGACCGGCGCCTACTGGGCGCCGCGGGGAACCAGGGTGTCGCCGAGCTGGTCGACGAGCAGGCCGACATCCCAGAAGTCGCGGTGGCTGGTCAGCAGGCCCTGATCGTCATAGCGGCACGCGGCGATGCCGGTCGCCGAAAACTGCTTACCTGCTGCATCGATCGAACCGCCGCTCGGCAAGCGAAGAGGCCCGGTGATGGATCCACTCCAGGTCCATTCGAAGTAGGCGCGACCGTCGGCCACGGCGGGTTCGGTGAAGACGATCAACGAATCGGGGGAGAATGTCAGCATCCAGCGATGGAAACGTTGGATGCCGGTGCGGCCCTGATAGGTGCCGCGCATCGCGACATCGGTGTAGGTGCCGTCGGCGGCGAAGAAGGTGCACAGCAGCTCGGGATCCTGGGTCCAGGCGCGGCCATACGCTTCGGCGTAGTCGGCGTCGGTGGGGTGTGGCAGTGCTGCTGTCATCTCTTATCACCAATTCGAAGGTCGGCGGGGTGTGCTGCGGTCGGTGTGCCCGTGGGCATCGTCGGATGAGGTCAGGTTCATCCGGTCATCAGCTCCGGCCGCACCGGCGGAACCGACAGTACCCGAGTGCATCTAAAATTTATCGCATATTCAAAAATTGAGATGGTTGTGAAGCCGGCGGATGGGTGCGGATTCGGCGGTCAGGTCAGGCGGTCCCGGCTTGCCGTGGTTGATGCCGCAAGCTTCTCCGAGATCGGGTGTCGGGTGGGAGGGGTTCGCCCAGCTCTCGATCGCACCGACCATGGGAGTCGACTTCTTCTGCGCTGAGGCCGCCCAGCAACTCTGCGCAAGGACTGCGGGCCTTGCCTCGTGTCTCGTGGTCGATTGATCGACGTGACCCGGTGACGACGGATCCGCGACAGAATCTACTGTTGATTCGAAGATCTGCAGCGTGGGCTCGGTTTTACGATAACGTCAAAATTCCCACGTCACCGATGCACTGCGGGTTTGCGACACATTGTTTCCCGGCATCCGCAAGGGGTGTTGATCGCTGTGCTTAATCATGATTAAATTTGTGGGCCGCGTCACGGCGCGGAGTGTGGGCGCGTGTTCGGCGATGTGTGCGTGACATCGGCGTCTGGGGATGCTGGCAAATTTTCGGCGGCCCTATTCGACAGATTGACTAGGCGGAACGTTTAGACGTAGTGTCTAGCGCGTTCTGTGACCCTGCTCATATCGGAGTGCCGGCGGTACTGCCTGCCACAACAGAGGACGACAGCTATGTGGCGACACCTTGACTCGAATTGCGCAGCCGCGATCGGCCATGCGTGGGTAGCCGGTGTGCAACCGGCAGGCGACGTGCTGCGTGTTGCGCGGACCGGAGCGCGATCTTGATACTCAAGACGCTGGCATCGTCTCGACCCCTGCGCGGGATCGGAGGGTTCTTCGCTTTCTCGATGGACACGGCTCTGGCCGTCTTCAGCCCACCGTTCGCCTGGCGTGAGTTCGTGCTGCAGACCTGGTTCGTGGCGCGAGTGTCGTTGTTGCCCACGCTGATGCTGTCGATTCCCTTCACGGTGTTGACGGTGTTCACCTTCAACGTTCTGCTTGCCGAGTTCGGTGCAGCGGACTTCTCCGGGACCGGTGCCGCGTTGGGAGCGGTCACCCAGATCGGTCCGATCGTCACCGTGCTGGTTGTGGCAGGCGCGGGGGCGACCGCGATGTGTGCAGACCTCGGAGCCCGCACCATCAGAGAAGAACTCGATGCACAGCGCGTCATGGGCATCAACCCCATTCAGGCGCTCGTGGTTCCGCGAGTTCTGGCCGCGACGGTGGTCGCCCTGCTGCTGGCCTCGCTGGTGATCCTGGTGGGCCTGGCGGGTGGCTTCGTTTTCTCGGTGTTCTTCCAAAACGTCACTCCGGGAGCCTTTGTCGCCGGCCTGACACTGGTCACCGGCGTGGGCGACGTGGTGGTGTCGCTGATCAAGGCAACCCTGTTCGGTATGACGGCGGGACTGATCGCCTGCTATATGGGCACCACGGTCAGCGGCGGCCCAGCCGGTGTCGGCAACGCCGTCAACGAGACCGTGGTGTTCTCCTTCCTGGCGCTCTTCCTCATCAACATCTTCATGACCGCAGTGGGAATCAAGGTGAATCTATGAGCATCAAAATGTCCGTGCGGCAGCAGTTTCCCCGACTCGCTCGGTCAACGAAGAACTGGCATGCCGGGTGGACCCGCATCGGTGAGCAGACGCAGTTCTACGGTCGGACGCTGGCCTCCGCGGTCGATGTCCTCGTGCATTACAAGACCGAGCTGGTGCGGTTGATTGCCGCGATGAGTCTGGGCACCGGAGCCCTCGCGGTGATCGGCGGCACGGTCGTCATCGTCGGATTCCTGACCATCTCCACCGGTGCGCTGGTCGCCGTGCAGGGCTACAACCAGTTCGCCCAGGTCGGAGTCGAGGCACTCACCGGGTTCGCCTCCGCCTACTTCAATGTGCGGCTGATCGCGCCGCTCACCGCGGCGATCGCCATGGCGGCCACCATCGGTGCCGGCGCCACCGCCCAGCTCGGCGCGATGCGTATCAACGAAGAGATCGACGCCCTGGAGGTCATGGGTGTCCGCTCGCTGGCCTACCTGGCATCCAGCCGCGTGTTGGCCGGCGTCATCGTGGTCATCCCGCTGTACTGCGTCGCGGTCATCATGTCCTTCCTGGCAGCACGGTTCGGGACGACGGTCATCTATGGCCAGTCCACCGGCGTGTACGACCACTACTTCCGGACATTCCTCATCCCCACCGACCTCATCTGGTCGTTCGTCCAAGCGGTGGTGACCGCGGTGGTCATCATGTTGGTGCACACCTACTACGGCTTCACCGCAGGCGGTGGGCCCGCCGGAGTGGGTGAGGCGGTCGGACGCGCAACGCGCACATCCCTGGTGGTCGCCGTGTGCGTCACGCTCTTGGTCACGCTGTCCATCTACGGACAGTCCGGCAACTTCAACCTGGCGGGCTGAGCGATGGCGCGTAAGGCGGGCGAACCTCTCATCCACCCTGACTGGTGGACGGCGTTTCTCATCGTGTTCGTCATCGCAGCGGTGGCCCTCACCGGCTTCCTGTTCACCGGTTCGTTCAAAAGCTATGTGCCGGTGACGCTGAGCTCCGATCGCGCCGGTCTGGTCATGGAGGTCGGCGCCAAGGTCAAGCTGCGTGGGGTGCAGGTCGGCCACGTGGGTGCGGTCACCGGCGGCAGCGATCCGGTCAGCCTGAAACTGGAGCTCGATCCCGACAAGATTGCCTATTTGCCTTCCAACGTGCAGGCCAGGATCGCCTCGACCACGGTGTTCGGCGCCAAGTACGTAGACCTGATCTACCCGAAGGACCCCTCCGGACAGGTACTCGCCGCGGGCGCCGTCCTGCAGTCACAGAACGTCAGCACCGAGGTGAACACCGTCTTCCAGAACCTCGTCGGTGTCATCCACAAGATCGATCCCGCCAAGCTGAACACGGTCTTCTCGGCGATCGCCGAGGGTGTGCGCGGCCAAGGGCCCCGCATGGGGGAGGCGACGACGGCGGCGAACGAGGTGCTGATCGCGCTCAACCAGCGCACCGAGACCATCGGGGAGGACTGGCGGGCGTTCAAGAACTTCAACGACGCCTACGCCGCGGCGGCACCGGACATCCTGCGCGTACTCGATGCCGCGAGCACGACGAGCGATACCGTGGTCGACCGAGCTCGTGAACTGGATTCGTTGCTGCTCAACGTGATCGGGCTGTCCCAGAGCGGAACGGCGGTGTTGGGGCCGAACAAGGACAGTCTGGTGCGGGCCATCAACACGCTGCGGCCGACGGCGGCGCTGTTCAACAAGTACAACCCGTCGCTGACCTGCCTTCTCGTCGGTGGCAAGAAGGCCATCGATCTCGGGCAGGCCGATTACACCGGCGGCGCGAACGGCAAATCGCTGATCGTGGACGCGGCGCTGTTGTTGGGAGACGATCCCTATCGGTATCCGCAGAATCTGCCGATCAATGGCGCCAAGGGTGGGCCTGGCGGTAAGCCCGGCTGCGGCTCGCTACCCGATGTGGCCAAGAACTGGCCTGTGCGCACCCTGATCGCCAACACCGGGTGGGGTACCGGCCTGGACAACAGGCCAAACCCCGGCATCGGATTCCCCGGCTGGGCCAACTACTTCCCGGTGACCCGCGCCGTTCCGGAACCACCCAGCATCCGCTACCCGGGCGGCCCGGCACCGGGGCCGATTCCATATCCCGGTGCTCCGCCCTACGGGGCACCGCAGTACGGACCCGGCGGAACCCCGCTGTATCCCGGCGTGCCGCCGGCGCCGATTCCGCCGGGGATCACCGGCCAGCCGCCGGCGCCGTGAACCAGCCCGACCTTGACACGACCTAGTATCGAGAGGCAGACGAGATGAAGGACAACTTGTCAGGCGCCGCCTGGCGGCTTGCCGTGTTCATCGTGGTCGCGCTGTTCGGAATGTTCGCGCTGCTCACCGTTTTCGCCCAATTCAGATTCGGCGAAGCCCGCTCATTCCGTGCGGTGTTCACCAACGTGACGGGACTGGAAACCGGCAACTTCGTCCGGATCGCCGGTGTCGAAGTGGGCAAGGTTGGTGACATCCGGCTCAACGGCGACAGCACCGTCACCGTGGAGTTCAGCGCCGACGACTCGGTGGTGCTGACCGAAGGCAGCCGGGCGGCCATCCGCTACGACAATGTCATCGGCGGCCGGTATCTCGCGCTGGAGGAAGGAGCCGGCGCGGTGCAGCGACTGGCCCCCGGTGCCACCATTCCCGTTTCGCGCACCACGCCCGCTCTGGACTTGGACGCACTCATCGGTGGCTTCCGGCCACTGTTCCGGGCGTTGGATCCCGACCAGGTGAACGCGCTGAGCGGTCAACTGCTCTCGGCGCTGCAGGGCCAAGGCGCGACGGTCGCCTCGTTCCTCTCCAACACCGCCGCGTTGACCAACACCCTCGCCGACCGCGATGAGCTCGTCGGCCAGGTCATCACCAATCTCAACACCGTGCTCGGTTCGCTCGGCGACCAGAAGGACAAGTTCGGTACCGCCGTCGACTCATTGTCGGAGATCGTGCACACCCTCAAAGAACGCAAGGGCGACCTGAGTGCCGCGGTGGCCTATACCAACGAGTCCGCGGCCAGTATCGCCGATCTACTCGCACAGGCCCGGCCGCCGCTGAAGGAGACGGTCGCGCAGACCGACCGCGCCGCAGGCATCGTCGTCGCCGACCACGACTACGTGGACAATCTGCTCGCCACGCTGCCGCAGTCCTACCGGATCCTGGGTCGGCAGGGGCTCAACGGCGACTACTTCTCCTTCTACATCTGCGATCTCGTGCTGAAACTCAACGGTAAGGGCGGTCAACCGGTGTATGTGAAACTGGCAGGCCAGGACACCGGTAGGTGCACGCCGAAATGAAACCCTTCCAAGAGCGCAACCCCGCGGTCATCGGGTTGATCGGCGTCGTGACGGTGGGCGCGATCAGCCTCGGGGTGCTCAACTACGACAAGCTGCCGCTGGTGTCCGCACAGAAGACCTACGGGGCATACTTCGCCGAGGCCGGTGGCTTGACAAGTGGTGCTGCAGTGCAGGTTTCGGGCTTTCAGGTCGGCAAGGTGCAGAGTATCTCGCTGGACGGGCCGCGCGTGCTCGTGCGGTTCAGCGTGGACGACGACGTGCAGCTCGGTGATCGCACCGAAGCCGCGGTCAAGACCAAGAGTCTGTTGGGGTCCAAGATTCTCGACATCACCCCGCGCGGGGACGGTGACCAGGACGGTGTCATCCCGTTGGAGCGCACCACATCGGCCTATCAGCTGCCCGACGCGATCGGGGACATCACCGCTCAGATCAGCGGGCTGAACACCGATCAGCTCTCGACCTCGTTGTCCACCCTGGCCGAGACCTTCCGGGACACCCCGGATGATCTGCGGGTCGCCGTCGACGGTGTCGCGCGGTTCTCCGACACCCTCAACCGCCGCGACGAACAACTTCGCCGGTTGCTGGCCAACGCGAACAAGGCCACCACCGTCCTCGGCGAGCGCAGCGACAAGATCGTCCAGCTCGTCCGCGACTCGAACGAGCTGCTGGTTGCTCTCGGCGAACAGAGTGCCGCACTCGACCAGATCTCGAACAACATCACGGCGCTGTCGGCGCAGATCAACGGCTTCGTCGCCGACAACACCGACACGCTCAAGCCGGCGCTGGACAAGCTCAATGGTGCGCTGGCGATCGTGGAGAACCGGAAATCGGAAGTCCAGCAATCCATCAAGGGTCTGACCACCTACGTCTTCTCGCTGGGTGAGTCGGTGTCCTCGGGGCCCTTCTTCAAGGCCTACTTGTCCAATCTTCTTCCCGGTCAGTATCTTCAACCGTTCATCAATGCCGCTTTCTCCGACCTCGGCCTGGATCCGAACGTGCTCGCACCGTCGCAGCGCACGGATCCACAGGTCGGCCAGCCCGGCCTGCCCGCATTGCCCGTGCCGTTCCCGCGCACCGGTCAGGGTGGCGAGCCGCGCCTGACGATTCCCGATGCCATCACCGGCAATCCCGGTGACAGCCAATGCGGGCCACCGGGTATCCCGCTACCCGGGCCGGGCTGCTATCCCTACCGGGATCCCGGACCGCAACCGGCACCCGGTGGGCCGCCTCCCGGCCCGCCTGCGCCGGGTCCGGCGGCCCAACAGTCTGTTCCCGAACCGACCCCATCGCCCGTTCTGGAGCGCGCACCCGGCGAGGTCGCACCCGACGGTTCCCCGGCTGAGCCAGGAGGTAACGGACAGTGACGCGGCCGCGTATTCGAATCTGGTTGGCGCTGCTGCTGGCCGCGGTATTGACCGTCGGGGTCGTCGCGATCGTGCGGACGACCACCAACATCGCCAGGACCGCATTCACCGCGTATTTCGACAACACCAACGGTCTGTTCGTCGGTGACGAGATCCGTATCCTCGGCGTGCCGGTCGGCGAGATCGAGCGCATCGATGCCGAACCCGACCGTGCCAAGGTGAGCTTCTGGATCGACGACACGTACGCGGTGCCTGCCGACGTCAAGGCGGTCATCCTGGCGCCGTCGCTGGTGACCGCTCGCGCCATCCAGCTGACACCCGCCTACACCGGCGGTCCCACCCTGCCCGCGGACGCCGTGATCCCCATGGAGCGCACCGCGGTGCCGGTCGAGTGGGACGAGGTGCGGGTCCAGCTGCAGCGATTCACCGAGATGCTGCAGCCCACCGAACCCGGGGGAGTGAGCACGCTGGGTTCGCTGGTCAACACCGCCGCCGACAACCTGCGGGGACAGGGCAAGAACATCCGTGACACGTTGATCAAACTGTCCAAGGCGACTTCGGCGCTGGGTGACCACAGCACCGACCTGTTCAGCACCCTGCGCAATCTGTCGCTGCTGGTGTCGGCTCTGCAGGACAGCTCGGATGTGATGTCGCAGCTCAACGGCAATCTCGCCTCGGTGACATGGGCCCTGGCCGATGATCCCGACGAGATCAGCTCTGCGGCAGCCAGTGTCAGCGAGGTATCCAAAACGGTGGCGACATTCGTGGCCGCCAACAAGGAGACCTTGGGTACCACCTCGGACAAGCTGGCCTCGGTGTCGCAGGCGCTGACCGACAGCGTCGACGACATCAAACAACTGCTGCACATGTCGCCGACGGTGCTGCAGAACTTCATCAACATCTACCAACCGGCCCAGGGCACGCTCAGCGGCGCCCTGTCGACCAACAACTTCAGCGATCCGATCAGCTTCCTGTGCGGAGCCATCCAGGCGGCCTCCCGGTTGGGTGCCGAGCAGTCCTCGAAGCTGTGCGTGCAGTACCTGGCACCGATCGTGAAGAACCGCCAGATGAACTTCTTCCCGATCGGCGGCAATCCGCTCGTCGGAGCGGTCGCACGGCCCAATGAGGTGACCTACAGCGAGGATTGGATGCGACCCGATTACGTGCCACCGGCTCCCGCGCCAGCTCCGGCGCCGGCCGCAGGTGCGCCCGCACCGGCTGCGAATGCGGCACCGCCGCTGCCCGCCGAGGCCCAGCAGACCGATCCCACAGCGGGCCTCACCGGGATGATGCTGCCACCGGGAGCAGGTTCATGACCGGCCGCCGAGGTGCCCTGGTGTTGGTCGGTTGCGCGGTGACCGCCATGGCATTGCTGACCGGTTGCAGCGACTGGCGCGGTCTGAACTCATTGCCGATGCCCGGCACCGCCGGTGACGGCCCCGGATCGTTCACCATCCGTGCGGAGCTGCCGGATGTGAACAACGTCCAGCAGAACTCGCGGGTGCGCGTCGGTGACGTCAACGTCGGCACGGTGACCAAGATCGAGCGCCAGGATTGGCATGCGGTGCTGACCATGGCACTCGACGGCAATGTCGTGCTACCGGCCAATGCGACGGCGACCATCGGGCAGACCAGCCTGTTGGGGTCACTGCACATCGAGCTCGCTCCACCGGTCAACGAGGCCCCCGAGGGGCGACTGCACGACGGCTCGGTGATCCAACTGGCCTCCGGTGGCGCGTATCCGTCGACCGAGCAGACACTGGCGGCGGTGTCGCTGTTACTCAACGGTGGCGGCGTCGGTCAGATCCAGGACATCACCACGGCGTTGAGCACCGCCTTCGCCGGGCGTGAGAACGACCTGCGCAGTCTCATCACCGAGGTGGACAGGTTCATCGCCAATACCGACCGCCAAACCGACGAGATCATCAGCGCCACCGACAGTCTGAACAACCTTGTCGGCGACTTCGCCGCACAGGATCCGGTCGTCGACCGGGCACTGGACACCATCCCCGAGGCGCTCAGCGTCCTGCGGGATGAGCGGGAGACCCTCACCGAGGCACTCGATCAGCTCGGCAAGTTCAGCGCCCTTGCCGCGGATTCGAGCAACCAAACCAAAGAGGCTCTGGTGGCAGAGCTCAAAGATCTTGCCCCGGTGGTGAAATCACTAGCCGATTCCGGGCCCGCGCTCACTCGGTCGTTGAGCTTCTTCTCGGTGTATCCGTTCGCCCAGGAGACGCTGGACAAATGGTTCCGCGGCGATTACGCGAACCTGACCGCGATCATCGATCTGACGCTGAGTCGTATCGACTCGTCATTCTTCACCGGCACCCGATTCGAGGGTGAACTCACCGAGCTGGAGATGCAGTGGGGTCGCACGATCGGTCAGCTGCCCAGCCCGTACACCGCGGTCAATCCGTTGATCATCCCGTACCACCTGAATCAGGGGCCCTAGATGGTACTCAGCAGAAGAGTCATCACCCAGCTCGCGTTCTTCGCGGTGATCACCCTCGTCGGTGGTGCCGTGATGATCTTCAACTACATGGGCCTACCGAACCTGTTGTTCGGGTACAACCACTACAAGGTGACCGTCCAGTTGCCGGTTGCCGCGGGACTCTACGAGAACGCCAACGTCACCTACCGCGGAACGAACGTGGGCAGAGTGGCGCGGGTGGATCTCACCCGGTCCGGTGTGGTGGCCGAGCTGTCGCTCAAGTCCGACGTCGAGATCCCTTCCGACGTCACGGCAGAGGTTCACAGTGCCTCCTCCATCGGCGAGCAATACGTCTCACTGATCCCCGACAGTGACAGCGGCCGCCTCGCCGAGGGGGCGGTGATACCGCTGGACCGCACCTCGGTACCACCGGACATCAGTGATCTGCTTGCGGCGACGAACAAGGGGTTGGAGGTCATCCCCGGCGACAACCTTCAGACGGTGGTCGACGAATCAGCCACGGCGGTAGGTGGTTTGGGTCCAGATCTGGCCCGCCTGGTCAAGGGCTCGACCACGCTGGCCATCGACGCGCGTGAGAATCTCGACGCACTGACGAACCTGATCGACAACTCCAAACCCATCCTGGACTCCCAATCGGCCACCGCCGATTCGATCGAGGCGTGGGCCTCCAACATGGCCTCGGTGACCGAACAGCTCAAGCGTGAGGACAAGTCGGTCACCGGCATCCTCGACGTGGGTCCGCGCGCCGCCGACGAGGTCCGGCAGCTGTTCGACCGGGTCCAGCCGACCCTGCCGGTGGTGTTGGCGAACCTGGTCACCCTCGGCGATGTGGCGGTCACCTATCAGCCGCATCTCGAGCAGCTGCTGGTGCTGGCACCGTCGGCGGTGGAAGTGGTGCAGGGCGCGGGTGTCACCAATCGCGATACCAAACCCGATTACAAGGGCGCGTTTCTGAGCTTCAACCTCAACCTCAACCTCCCACCACCATGCCTGACCGGTTACCTACCACCGAATCAGGCACGGCCGACGAGCCTGACCGACTACCCGGACCGCCCCGCGGGGGACCTGTACTGCCGCATCCCGCAGGACTCCATGTTCAACGTGCGCGGTGCGCGCAACCTGCCGTGTGCGACACGGCCGGGGAAGCGGGCGCCGACGGTCAAGATGTGCGAGAGCGACGAGAACTACGTTCCTCTCAACGACGGGTTCAACTGGAAGGGCGATCCCAACGCCACGTTGTCCGGCCAGCCGATTCCGCAGATTCGGCCCGGTGAGAGCGCGCCGCCGGCTGCTCCCGCGGCCGCGCCGCCGACGGTGGCGCCGCCCATCGCGGTCGCCGAGTACGACCCGGCGACGGGCAGCTATCTCGGGCCGGACGGTAAGCGCTACACCCAGGCCAATCTGGCGGGCGGCGGGAAGCCGCAGTCGTGGCAGTCGATGTTGGTGCCACCGGCACGGTGATCCGTACCGGCGAGGGCGATGCTAGGTGCCGCTGAGTTCAGCGGCACCTAGCATCGCCCACACGCGTGCTCACGGCATCGTGTATCCGCCGCTGACGGAGATCATCTGGCCCGTGACCTGCCGGGCAGCAGTAGGGGAGGCGAACCACAACACCGCGCGCGCGACATCTTCGGCGGTGGTCAGTCGACGCATCGGGGTGTCCTTGAGCATGAAGTCGATCTGCTTGGGGTTGAACACCTCGTCCTGGCCGACCGCCCAGAGGCTGGCGGCCCCGACCGCCTCGGGGCCCTCCGGCATCACCAGGCCCGGACACACGATGTTCGACCTGATTCCGTGGCGGCCGTGTTCACGCGCCGTGGTGCGCGCGAAGGCGACCATGGCCGCTTTCGACGCGCCGTAGATGCCTTGGCGGATCTGGCCGAAGGCGGCGTCGCTGGAGATGAAGACGATCGAACCGCCTCCGGCATCCTTCATGGCCGCGATGGCGGCCTGGGTGGCGGCCACGGCGCTGAAGAAGTTGATCTCGATGGTGCGCTGCCATTTTTGCCGGTCGGTATCGCTGGCGACGAAGCCGGGCACACTCCACCCGGCATTGTTGACCAGGACGTCGACGCCGCCCCACTGCGAGACCGCCGCTTCGACGGTGCGTTCGGCGGCACCGTCGACTGTCAGGTCTTCGATGGCGAGCTCTACTTCGGCGGCACCGCGCTCCAGCGCTTCGGCCCGGACCTTGTCGGCCTGCGGCGCGTCGATGTCGTTGAGCACGATGCGTGCACCTTCGGCGGCGAATTCATGCACGATGCCGCGCCCGATGTTGGACGCGCCTCCGGTGATGACGACGCGAGCCCCCGACAGTCCCAGATCCATGTCGATCCCTTCTCGGTGGCCCCATGGTTGAAACCGTCCGACCAATTGATTTAACCTAGATTAGAAATTTCGGTTAGATTTGTCTATGCCTCGTGCGATGGGAGATTCCGGGTGGAAAGACTGCTCCAGGACAAGGTCGCCGTGGTGACCGGTGCCGCGCAGGGTATCGGGTTGGAGATCGGGCGAACGTTGTACGAGCACGGTGCCCGGGTGGTGTTCGCCGACCTCGACGAGACCGCGGCCGCGCGGGCGGCCACCGCGGTGGCCGGACCTGTCGGCGACTGCCGCGGCGTCGCCTGCGATGTCACCTCCGAGGATGCCGTGCGCGACCTGGTGTCCGGCACGGTCGACCACCACGGCCGACTCGACATCTTCGTCAACAACGCCGGGATAACCCGTGACGCCTCGCTGAAGAAGATGCAGGTGTCCGACTTCGACGCCGTCATCACCGTGCACCTGCGCGGCACCTGGCTCGGTATCCGGGAAGCCTCGGCGGTGATGCGGGAACAGAAGTCCGGCAGCATCGTCAACATCTCCTCGCTGTCCGGGAAATCGGGAAATCCCGGTCAGACCAACTACAGCGCCGCGAAGGCGGGCATCGTCGGTCTGACCAAAGCCGCGGCAAAGGAAGTTGCCCACCACAACGTGCGGGTCAACGCCATCCAACCCGGGCTCATCCGTACGCCCATGACCGCGGCCATGCCGCCGGAGGTGTTCGCCCAGCGCGAGGCCGACGTCCCGATGAAACGGGCCGGCGAACCCGGTGAGGTGGCCGGGGCGGTGGTCTTCCTCGGCTCGAGCCTGTCCAGCTACATCACCGGCACGGTGATCGAGGTCGGCGGCGGGAGATACATGTGAACGCATACGGTGCTGCCGAAGTAGACGATCCCGGAGTCAACGATTCCGAAGTGAACGATGCCGAGGTGCTCGTCGAGGTCCGCGAGCACATCGGCTGGATCACGCTGAACCGCCCCGACCGGATGAACGCCGTCAACGTGGCCTTGGCGCGGGCGCTGGGCGCCGCATTGACCGGTCTGGGGCAGCGCACGGACGTGCATGCCGTGATCATTCGTGGTTCGGGTGGAAATTTCTGCGCCGGAGGCGATTTCGACGAGGTGCAGCGGCTTCGGGCAGACGGGCCCGATGCGTTGCGCACGCTGTTCACCACGTTCAAGGATGCCTGCGATGTCATCGCCGGACTGCCGGTCCCGGTGGTGGCCGCGGTGGACGGTGTCGCGATGGCCGGCGGATTCGAACTGATGCAGGCCGCCGATATCGTGCTGGTCTGCGAGCAGGCGCGGATTGCGGACAACCACGTCAACTTCGGCATGATCCCCGGCGGGGGCAGCACCGCACGGCTGCCGCGCATTCTCGGTCGCCAGCAGGCCCTGGGATTGCTGCTCTCCGGTGACAAGTTCAGCGGGATCGATGCGGTGCGGATCGGGCTCGCCTACCGGGCCTTCGCACCCGAGGTGTTCCACGATTCGGTGCAGGCCTTCGCCGCCCGGCTCGCGGGCCGGGACCGCTCGGCCCTGACCGCCATCAAGGAGCTCGTCGTGGCGGGGTTGGACACCGATCTCGCCACCGCCAATCGCCACGAAACCGATGCCGTCGTCGCACGACTGAGCGGATCGGCCGGACAGGCCGGTGTGTCGGCGTTCAAGAACAGGGAGACCACATGAGCGAGACCAGTACTGCCCCGGTGTTGCGGGAGGTGGGCGCCGACGGTATCGCCCGGCTACAACTCAACAGCCCGCACATCGCCAACGGCCTGAACGTCGACACACTCAAGGCGCTGCACGCCGAGGTGCTGGCCTGCCACGCCGATCCGGCCGTCAAGGTGGTGCTGCTCTCGGGTGCGGGACGCAACTTCTGCGCCGGCGGTGACGTGCACACCTTCGAGTCCAAGGGGGAGGCGCTGCCGGATTACCTGCGCGAGGCGACGGCCTGGTTGCAGCTGGCCACCGCCGCCCTGTTCCAACTCCGGGTACCGGTGGTCACCGCGGTACAGGGATTCGCCGCCGGAGGTGGCGGCCTCGGGCTGGTGTGCGCATCCGATATCGTTGTCGCCGCTCGCTCGGCGAAGTTCTTCTCCGGTGCGGTGCGGGTCGGTATGGCCCCCGACGGCGGTTCGTCGGTGACGCTGGCCCAACTGGTCGGGTTGCGCCAGGCCCTGCGCATCCTGTTGACCAATCCGACGCTGAGCGCCCAGGAAGCCGCCGATATCGGTCTGATCACCGAGGTGGTTGCCGACGACGAGTTGGTCACCCGCACCGATGCGATCGCCGCCGAGCTGGCCGCGATGCCCACCCTCGCGCTCTCTGCCACCAAGCGCCTCGTGTGGTCGGGGGTGGGCGCCTCCATCGAGGAGCGTCTTCCCGAGGAATCACGCACCGTGTCCGAGTTGTCAGGGACCGCGGACGCTCTCGAGGGGCTACGCGCCGTCATCGAGCGCCGCACACCGAAGTTCGTCGGACGATGAACGTCCTCGTCGAAGACGACGGCGCCGTGCGCGTCCTGACCCTCAACAGGCCCGAGGTGCGCAATGCCATCGACATCCCGTTGCGACTGGAGCTCGCCGACGCGCTGGAGGCCGCCGATGCCGACCCGCAGGTGCGGGTGATCGTGTTGACCGGTGCGGGCAGCACGTTCTGCTCCGGCGGTGACATCTCCACGATGAAGCTCATGTCCGAGACCGAGGCCATGGAGCGGGCTCAGATGGCCCAGCGTGTCATCCGGGCGATCTGGAACACCCCGAAACCCGTCATCGCCGCGGTGGAGGGTGCCGCCTTCGGTGCCGGTGCGGCGCTGGCGGCCGCATGCGACCGGGTGATCGCCGCCCGTGATGCGCGATTTGCCACCACCTTCACCAATGTCGGGTTGGCCGGTGACATGGGCGCCTATGCCTCGTTACCGCGACGGGTCGGTGTCGCCCGGGCTCGGCAAATGCTGCTGATGCCCGAGCCTTTCACCGCCGATACCGCACTGCATTGGGGCCTGGTCGATGCCCTCGCCGATCCCGGCGCGGCGCTGGCCGCAGCGCGCGCAGACGCGCAACGGCTGGCCGCCGGTCCCGCGCAGGCCTACGGTGTGATCAAGGAACTGTTGGCCGTTGCGCCCACCCTGCCGCCTGTCGAGGTCCTCGACCATGAGGCCGCGCACCAGGCAAGGCTTTTCGGCAGTGCGGACTTCGCAGAAGGTATCGCCGCGTTCGCACAGAAGCGACGCCCATCGTTCGGATCTCGGCAAGGAGCCCACCAATGACACCTCCCACGACATCTGTCGTCGACGCCGGCGCGGGGACAGCCAGCCGGTACGAGCGCCTGATCCGGCCGGAGAAGGTGCACGGCAGCCTCTACACCGATCCGTCGATCTTCGCCGAGGAGTTGGAGAAGATCTGGTATCGGACATGGGTTTTCGTCGGTCACGAGAGCGAAGTGGCACAGCCCAACGACTATGTGCGCAAGAAGCTCGGTCCGCAGGACGTCATCATGACCCGCGACCGCGATGGCCAGATCCATCTGCTGCTCAACCGGTGTGCGCACCGCGGCAACCAGGTATGTGACGACGCCAAGGGCAACTCGAGCACCTTCCGGTGCCCGTACCACGGCTGGACCTTCCGCAATGACGGCGACCTGATCGGATTCCCGTTCTTCAAGGGCTACGGTGGCCGCAAGCTCGACCTGGCGATGGGCCGGGTCCCCCGGGTGGACTCCTACGGCGGCTTCGTCTTCGGCAGCTTCGCGCCCGACGGCCCGTCCCTGATCGAACACCTCGGAGCCGCCGCCGGTGAGATCGACCGGCTGACCCGGTTGTCTCCACAGGGCCGCGTCGAGCTGACCGCCGGCTGGCTGCAGCACAAGGCGCGTGCCAACTGGAAGTTGCTCGCCGAGAACGAAACCGACGGCTATCACCCGCAGTTCGTGCACGGGTCCATCTTCGGGGTGACCGGCAGCACCATCGGTCCGCTCTACAGCGATTCGTCGACCGCGGTGACACGCGATCTCGGCAACGGGCACAGCGAGAACGACCTGCGCCCGGAGTTCCGCAAGTATGCCCAGCCCATGCGGTGGTTCGGCACCACCGAGTCACGGGTGCCCGACTACGTCGCGGCGATGCGGGCCACCCACGGTGCGGATGCCGAACGGATCCTGATCGAGGGCGCGCCGCACGTGATGATCTTCCCGAACCTGTTCATCGCTGAGATCCAGGTGTTCAACATCCAGCCCGTCTCCGTCGACGAATGTGTCCAGTACGCCACCGCGGTCCAGTTGGCCGGCGCACCGGAACTGAACCGGCGCATGGTGTCCCAGTGCATCGGATCTGTCGGACCGGCAGGCATGCTGCTGGCCGACGATACCGAGATGTACGAACGCAATCAGGAGGGCATCGCGGCGCTGAGTCCGGAGTGGCTCGACGTGCGGCGGGGAATGAACCGGGAGCGGGTCGACGAGAACGGCTTCACCATCGGCACCAACACCGACGAAACCGGTATGCGCGGTTTCTGGTCGCATTACAAGACGTTGATGGAGAGGAACTAGCCGTGACGACGTCCGTGAATCAGGGCAAGGACTTGCTGGCGGTGCCCGACGGCTTCGACCGTGCCGCGGTCGAGCAGTTCATCTACCGCGAGGCCCGGCACGCCGACGAGAACGACTACGACGCGTGGGAAGCCCTGTGGACCGACGACGCGCTGTACTGGGTGCCCGCCGATACCGTGGCCAGCGACCCGTCCCGGCAGATGTCGATCATCTTCGACAATCGCAGCCGGATCTCGACCCGGCTCAAGCAGGTTCGCACCGGGCGCCGCTATGCCCAGGCGCCACCGTCGCATCTGCGTCGCCTGATCTCCAACATCGAACTGCTCGGTGGCCGGGCCAATGCGCACGGCGGTGTCGATCTCGAGGTCGGTGCCAACTTCCTGGTCGTGGAGTCCCGGCCGCGCGGTAATCACATCTGGGGCGGCCGGACCACCTATCGGCTGCGCCGTGACGGCGCGGAACTGAAGTTGTCCTACAAGCTGGTCCAGCTCGTCGACGCCGACAAGCCGATCCCCACCCTGAGCTTTCTGATCTGAGGAACAGCATGAGTATTGAGTTCGATCCGACGGCACCCGTGCACGTCGAGGGTGCCGGTGCGGTGGTCGGAAGCGAGTTCGCACAGGTCGCGGTCAGTATCGACGACACCGCCAACTCGCCGCGGCTGCGGGTGCAGGACCTGCGCACCGGCCGGGTGCGTTTCCTGGATGCCCTGGAACTGGAGACCATCGTCTGGTTGCCCGACGAGCGGCTCAACAGCCTGCTGGATCCGTCCGCCGACCGTTGGCGCGGTGACCAGTGAGGCGCGCCGCCATCGTCGCCCCGGTGCGGACCCCGGTCGGCACCTTCGGGGGGAGTCTGCGCCCGATGCGAGCCGAAGACCTTGCCGCGCAGGTGATCAAGGCCGTCGTGGAACGCAGTGCGGTCGATCCCGAACGCATCGAGGATGTCGTGTTCGCGCAGTCCTATGCCAACTCCGAGGCACCGTGTATCGGCCGGTGGGCGGCGTTGCACGCCGGCCTTCCGATCGGGGTGTCCGGCCTGCAGATCGACCGGCGCTGTGGCGGTGGGCTGCAGGCGGTCATCACCGCCGCGATGACGGTGCAGACCGGTGCCGCGGACGTGGTGCTCGCCGGTGGGGTCGAATCGATGAGCAATATCGAGCACTACACCACGTCGGCACGCTGGGGATCGCGCGCAGGCAACCAGATGCTCTACGACCGCCTCGACCGCGGTCGTGAACGTTCGCAGCCGGAATGGCGATTCGGCGCCATCAGCGGGATGATCGAGACCGCGGAGAACCTCGCCACGGATTACCGGATCACCCGCGAGCAGGCCGACGCGTTCGCCGCCCGCAGCCATCAGCGCGCCGCCGCGGCCCACAAGGACGGGTTGTTCGACGCGGAGACGGTCGCGATCGAGGTGCCTGCCCGCCGCGGTGAGCCGCAGCTCTTCGCCGCGGACGAGGGCATCCGACCCGATACCACGGCCGAAACCCTCGCCCGGCTGCGCACAATCACCCCTGGTGGCACCGTCACCGCAGGCAATTCCAGTCAGCAGAACGATGCCGCCGCGGCCTGTCTGGTCGTCGCCGAGGACCGGCTCGACGAACTCGGGCTGCAGCCGCTGGGATATCTGCGTGGCTGGGCCGCCGTGGGGTGTGAGCCCTCCCGGATGGGGATCGGGCCGGTAGGCGCCACCGAGAAGCTGTTCGCCAGGACTGGTCTGTCCTTCGACGATCTGGCCTTGATCGAGATCAACGAGGCCTTCGCCGTGCAGGTGCTCGCGGTGCTGGCCGGTTGGGGAGTGAGCCCGGCCGATGTCGAGGATCGCTTGAACGTCAACGGTTCCGGGATATCGCTCGGTCATCCGATCGGAGCCACCGGGGTCCGGATCATGACCACGATGCTGCATGAACTTGGCAGGCGCGGGGGAGGGCTCGGGTTGGAGACGATGTGTATCGGTGGCGGCCAGGGCCTGGCGGCGGTGTTCGAGGGTGTCTCGTGACGATCGGGCTGTGCGGGTACGCGAGCTACCTTCCGCACCATCGGCTGGCGGGTTCGTCCATCGGACTGCGCCGTGGTGACCGCGTCGTGGCGTCCTACGACGAGGATTCGACGACCATGGCCGTCGCCGCCGCCGCTCGGGCGTTGCCCGCCGACGTCGTGCCGGACGCGCTGTACCTGGCCACCAGCACCCCCGCCTACGCAGACAAGACCAACGCCACCGCCGTCCATGCGGCACTGGGCCTTCCCGCCGAGGTGTTCACCGCCGACATGTGTGGGACCGCGCGCAGCGCGATGGCCGGTCTGCGCGCGGCGGCCCGTGCGGGTGGCCTGGTGGTCGCCGCCGACGTCCGGGTGGGCAAGCCGGGCTCGGCCGACGAGAAGTCCGGCGGAGACGGTGCCGCGGCCCTGTGGTTCGGTGCGGACGACCCGATTGCCGAGGTGTTGGCGATCCGTTCGAGCACAGCGGAATTCCTGGATCGGTGGCGCAGCCCCGACGAGGTCACCGGTCAGCTCTGGGAGGAGCGGTTCGGCGCCGAGCTCTACGCCGAGTTGATCCGCGACACCGCGGGTGCGGCCCTGGCGGCCGCGGGGTGTGCCGATGTCGACCACGTGGTCCTCACCTGCCCGAACACCGCGGTCCTCAAGCGGGCCGCCACGTTGGTCAAGGGCCAGAAGTCGGTGTCGAGCTCGCCGATCGGACACAGTGGTGCCGCCGACCCGTTCATCGCCCTGGCCGGGGTACTCGACATCGCCGAGGCGGGGGACACCATCATGGTCGTCTCCGCCGCCGACGGGTGTGATGTCGTGGTGTTCGCGGCCACCGCCGCACTCGGCCGGCACCGCCAGTCGCGACCGCTGAGTGTGCAGCGCGCAGCCGGTTCGGCCGTCGAGTACCTGACCTACCTGTCGTGGCGCGGTCTGGTCGAGCGGGAGGCCCCGCGTCGGCCGGAACCGGATCGCCCGGCGGCACCGCCCGCCGGCCGGGCTCGGCAATGGAAGTTCGGACTCATCGGATCATGCTGCAAAGAATGCGGTTTCGTTCACCTTCCGCCGCAGCGGGTGTGCCGGCAGTGTCAGGCCACCGATGAGATGGCCGAGGTCGCCGTCCGTGATCTGGCCGGGACCGTGGTGACCTACACGGCGGACCGGCTGGCGTTCTCGCCGTCGCCTCCGATGGTCCAGGCCGTCATCGACATCGACGGCGGCGGCCGCTGCACGCTGGAGGTCGCCGATGCGCGTCCCGATGAGTTGGCCGTCGGCACGCGGGTGCGGTTCACCTTCCGCAGGCTGTTCACCGCCGGTGGAGTACACGATTACTTCTGGAAGGCGGTGCAGGTCGATGCCCAGTAACGGGATCTCCGGCAAGGTTGCGGTGGTGGCCATGGGGTGCAGCAGCTTCGGTGAGCGCTGGGACTGTTCCACCGAGGACCTGATCCTGGAGGCCTACCAGGAATGCCTGGCGGGTCTGCCCGGCGTGGCGCGCGAGGATGTGGACGCCTACTGGCTCGGCACGTTGAGTTCCGGCCTCGGCGGGTTGACGCTGAGTCGGGCGATCGGCAGTGACGACAAGCCCGTGACCAGGGTGGAGAACTTCTGTGCCACCGGCTCGGAGGCCTTTCGCAACGCCGCCTACGCCGTCGCCGCGGGTGCCTACGACATCGTGATGGCGGTGGGCGTCGAAAAGCTCAAGGATTCGGGATATTCCGGTCTCCTGCGCCAAGATCCGCCCGGTGACGGCACGGCGCCGGAGATCTCGATGACGGCGCCGGCGGCCTTTTCGCTGCTCGACCCCGCCTACTGCGATCGCTACGGTGTGCATCCCGACGAGATGCGTGCCGCCATGACCCACGTCGCCTGGAAGAACCACGACAACGGTACTCGTAATCCCAAGGCACAGTTCCGGTCCCCGGTTGCGCGCGAGACCATCGAGAATGCGCCGAAGGTGGCGGGCCGGCTCGGCGTGTTCGATTGCTCGGGCGTATCCGACGGTGCCGCGTGTGCGCTGTTGGTGCCTGCGGATCGCGCGCACGAATTCACCGACCGGCCGATGTACATCGAGGGGTTGTCCCTGGTGGCGGGATCGGTGCGGGGCTATGTGGATCCGGCCTATGACTACACCACATTTCCCGAGGTGGTGAAGGCGGCCAAGGACGCCTATGCGCAAGCCGGTATCGACCGACCTGCACAACAGTTGTCGCTGGCCGAGGTGCACGACTGCTTCACCCCGACCGAGCTGGTGTTGATGGAGGATCTCGGCTTCTCCGAGACCGGTCACGCGTGGAAGGACGCGCTCGGCGGTGATTTCGACGCCGACGGCCGATTGCCGGTCAACCCCGACGGTGGACTGAAGTCGTTCGGGCATCCGGTGGGCGCCAGTGGACTACGCATGCTCTACGAGGCGTGGCTGCAGTTCCGCGGTGAGGCGGGCCGGCGCCAACTCGACGATCCGCACACCGCCCTGACCCATAATCTGGGGGGCCGACCCGGCGGTTGTGTGTCGTTCGTGTCCATCGTGTCGGACCGGCCCGGGCGCCACCGGAGCTGAGCGCGACGACCTCGGTGCCTGTGACACCTTGACCCTCGGTCAATTTTTAACGTAGATTCGAGAAAATCAAACATACTGGAGGAGTTCACGTGTCGGGTGTTGAAGACAAGGTTGTCGTCGTCACGGGCGCCGGTGGCGGGTTGGGGCGTTCCTATGCCCGATTCCTGGCCGCCAACGGCGCACTGGTGGTGGTCAACGACCTCGGCGGCGCCCGCGACGGCTCAGGCGCCGGCACCGCGGCCGCCGACACCGTGGTCTCCGAGATTCGCGCCGCCGGTGGTCGAGCGGTGGCCAACTACGACTCGGTCGCCGACGAGCAGGGCGCCGCGGCGATCATCGAGACGGCGTTGAACGAGTTCGGCGCCGTGCACGGCGTAATCAGCAACGCAGGCATCCTGCGTGACGGCGCGTTCCACAAGATGTCCGGTGAAAGCTGGGATGCGGTCCAAAAGGTGCATCTCTACGGTGGATTCAACGTCATCCGGGCCGCCTGGCCGCATTTCCGCGAGCAGCAGTTCGGCCGCATCGTGGTGGCAACCTCGACCAGTGGCCTGTACGGGAACTTCGGTCAGGCCAACTACGGTGCCGCCAAGGCCGGCCTGGTCGGACTCATCAACACGCTGGCCATCGAGGGCGCCAAATACTCGATCACGGCCAATGCGATCGCGCCGTTGGCCGCCACCCGGATGACCGAGGACATTGCGCCACAGGAGCTTCTGGACAAGCTGAATCCCGAGTTGGTGGCTCCCGCGGTCGGCTACCTGGTCTCGCAGGAGAACACCGATACCGGTTCGGTGTTCGTGGTCGGCGGCGGCCTGGTTCAGCGGGTGGCGCAGTTCCAGAATCCCGGAGTCACCTTCTCCGCACCGCCCAGCCTGGCCGAGATCGCCGCGCAGTGGTCGCAGATCAGCGACATGTCCGAGGCCACGCTCGGTAGCAACCCCGTCTGATCGACACATGGCCGAGCCATCCGGTGTCACCCCCGAGGCCCTGAGCGGTCGGTCACCGGCCTTTCGGGCCGGTGACCGTGACGCTCCGTTGGTCGACCTGACGGTGGGCGAGTTGTTGACCGTGCGCGCCGGTGAGTACCCCCACGCCGAGGCGCTGGTGGGCACCCGGCAGGGCCGCGATGACACCGTCCGGCTCAGCTATGGCGATCTGCTGCGAGAGGCGCGCCAGGTGGCGGCGGCGCTACGCGCGCTTGTCGACCCGGGTGACTATGTCGCGCTCTGGGCGCCGAACACGGTGGAATGGACCATTGTTCAGTACGGTGCCGCGCTCGCCGACGTGATCCTGGTTGCGGTCAACCCGGTACTGCGCGACGCTGATCTGGACTATGTGCTGCGGCACAGCCGCGCGCGGGTGCTGATCCATGCCGACCGCAGCCGGGACTACGATCTGGCCGCGGTGGCGCAGCGTGTGTGCGCCGACATTCCGGGGATTCGCCGTATCTCGTTGTCGCAATGGGGACAGTGGTTGTCGGCACCGGTCGGCGAACTGGCGGACAGTACAGCTCGTGCGGACTCCGCGGTGATGCTGCAGTACACCTCGGGCACCACCGGTCGGCCGAAGGGGGTGCTGCTGACCCACCGGGCACTGGTCAACGTCGCCCGGTTGACCATGCAGGCCTGCGGTGTCGAGGCGGGTTCGGTGTGTTTCAACCCGTTACCGCTGTTCCATACGGCCGGGTGTGTGATCGCCACCCTGGGGCCGGCCTGGCTGGGCGGCACCGCGGTGCTGTGCGAACGCTTCGACCCGGCCGACGCGCTGGCAGCGTTGGCCCGCGAGCACGTGACGGTGCTCTTCTACGTGCCGGCGGTGCTGTTGGCACTGCTGGCCGCGCAGCGCGCGGGCAGCGCACCGGCACCGGCGCTTCGGGTCATCATGGGGGGAGCGGCGGTGGTATCCGGCGAGCTGATCGACGGTGCCGCCGCGGTGTTCGGTGCCGAGGTCTACAACCTCTACGGTCAGACCGAACTCGCCCCGGTGCTGTCACTGACGCGTCCGGGGGACACCCGCGAGGACAAGTTGACCACCGTGGGTCGGCAACTTCCGCATGTGGACTGCAAGGTGATCGATCCGGACACCGGTGCCACGCTGAACACCGGCGAGGTCGGCGAGATCTGCGCGCGCGGTTACCAGCAGTTCATCGAGTACCTGCACGACCCGGCGGCGACGGCGCGCGCACTGGACCCGGATGGGTTCGTGCGCACCGGAGATCTGGGCTCAATGGACGACCGCGGCTACCTGCGGGTCACGGGCAGGCTCAAGGAACTGATCATTCGCGGTGGCGAGAACATCTCACCCGCTGAGGTCGAAACGGTGATCGCCGAGCACGACGATGTGCTCGATGTCGTGGCGGTGGCGCTTCCCGACGAACGGCTCGGTGAGGTCGTGGCGGTGGCCTGCCGGATCGACACCGCCGAGCCGGAAGGTCTGCGCGAGGCGCTGATTGCGCACGCACGGGCTCGTATGCCCGCCTACAAGATTCCCGCACGCTGGTTTGTGACCAGCGAGTTTCCCATCACGCCGACGGGCAAGGTGCAGCGCTTCGCGCTGCGTGAGGCCATGCTCGCCGATGAACTGGCCGAGTTGTGAGCGCTACCGTCGCGATAGGCCGGCGTCGCACCGCACTGGCCGAGCGGTTCCCGGTGTGGCAACCCGTCACGCTGGCCCAATGGCTGGATCGTTGCGCCGACCGGTATCCGGATCGGCCGTTCGTCCTCACCGATTCGGTCACGCTGACCTATCGCGATGTCGCCGAACAGTCCCGTGCGCTGGCGGCGGGGCTGATGGCCCTCGGTGTGGGCGTCGGCGATCGGGTCGGGATGGTGATGGCCAACTTCCCGGAATTCGTCACGGTGAAATTCGCGATCGCCCGAGCCGGCGCCATCGCGGTGCCGTTCAACTATCTCTACCGGCAATCCGAACTCGGTTTCGTCCTTGCCGATTCCGGCTGTCGGGTGCTGGTCACCATGACGCAGTTCGGTGCACTGGACTACCAGGAGATGCTCGACGGCATCGTCCCGGGATGGGACGGGCCCGGCTTCGCCGTGCGCGCCGATCGCCGCGACACGGTGCCGGCGCTGCGCCAGGTGGTGGTGCTCGACACCGGTGGTCTCGTTCGTCGCACGGCGATGACGGTCGCGGATCTGGCCGCATGCGCCCGGGCGGCGCAGTCGGCGTCGACTCCGGAGGTGGCACCTGGCGATCCCGGTGACATGCTCTACACGTCGGGCACCACGGGGTCACCCAAGGGAGTGGTGGTATCCCATGACGCCGTCCTGCGCACCGCGTACGCGTCGGCGTTGACCCGCGCCTATGAGGACGGCCGTCGGATTCTCTACTCGCTGCCCTGCTATCACATGTTCGGTTACGTCGAGGGCCTGTTGTCGGCCATGTTCGTCGGCGGGGCGGTCATCCTGCTGCCGTCGTTCACCGCCGAAGGCTACTTCGCCGGGATCGAGCGGCATCGAGCC
Source organism: Arthrobacter sp. SLBN-53 (assembly GCF_006715585.1). Classification (NCBI taxonomy): domain Bacteria; kingdom Bacillati; phylum Actinomycetota; class Actinomycetes; order Micrococcales; family Micrococcaceae; genus Arthrobacter; species Arthrobacter sp. SLBN-53. The sequence goes on along the minus strand of NZ_VFNN01000001.1, from coordinate 516,017 downwards.
ACCGACATGCTGTGCGTTCCCACAATGGCGGTGGCGATGGTGGAAAGTCCTGTGCGCCAGAGCTTCGACCTGTCATCGCTGCGCGCACTGCTGTGCGGATCCGCCCCGGCGCCGATCTGGCTGTGGCACCGCGTCCGCGAATTGTTCGGTATCGACGAGATCGTCACCGGCTACGGGATGACCGAATGCGGCGGCGCCATGACGCTCACCCGGCCCGAGGACGATCTGGTGTTGACCTCGGAAACCGTCGGCAGGCCGAAGATGGCCGGAGCCGCTGGGCTTTCCGGGTCCGCCGAACTCGTCATGTATCGGGTCGTCGATCCGGATACCGGGCGCGATATGCCGGCCGGCGTCGACGGAGAGCTGCTCTCGGCGGGACCGACGGTGATGCTCGAGTACTGGAATCGTCCGGTGGAGACCGCCGCGACACTGCGTTCGGGGTGGCTGCATTCCGGCGATCTCGGCCATATCCGCCCCGACGGCTATCTGCGGGTCACCGGTCGCAGCAAGGAGCTGTACAAGAGCGGTGGCGAATTGGTGATGCCCAGGGAGATCGAGGACGTGCTGGCGGCGCATCCCGGAATCAGCCAGGCCTTCGCCATCGGTCTCACCGATGATCGGTGGGGTGAGATCGGGTGCGCCGTCGTCGTCACCGCACCCGGTCACGAGCTCACCGAGCAGGACGTCCTCCAGCTGTGCCGGAGCTCGCTGGCGCGCTTCAAGGTGCCCAAGCGCGTCGTGTTCTGTTCCGCCGACGAGCTACCGACGACGCCGACGGGCAAGATTCAGAAGTTCCGACTGGTCCAAGAGATCTTGGCGCGCACCGGCGCCGAAGATCACGGCAGTGAGAAAGATCGAACTCCGTCCTGATCGCGTGCGTTCAGCTCGTCCCGGACGGCCAGCAGGTCGAGGTGTGCCATGACCTCCAGCACGGCGGTCATTCGGTGCACGACGTCCAACTCCGCCAGCCGCCGTTCGTGCCGGGTCCACCGCATCTGCTCGGCGACCTCCAGGCCCGTGCAGTACCCCGCACAGACGAGTTCGGATACCTGGTCCAGACGTTGCCGATGGTGGTCGATCAGCTCCTGGGCGCGCGCCCGGGTCCGGCCGGCGGTGTGACCGTGGGCGGGCAGCATGCGCGCGTCGGGCAGGTCCAGCATCAACGTCAGCGAGTCGAGGTAGGACCGCAGCGGCAACGGTTCGGGGTCACGCTCGAAAGCGATCGAGGGGGTGATCCGTGGCAGGAGGTGATCACCGGAGAACACCAGCTGTTGTTCGGCATCCTCGAACACCACATGTCCGCGCGTGTGTCCGGGAGTTTCCCGGACCACCAGCGTGACGTCGCGGCCGGTCAGGACCTCGCTGTCGTGCAGCCAGCGATCCGGCGCGTCGAAGGCGACACCGAGCTCATAGGGCTCCCACGTGAGGCCGGCGATCTGGCGGGCCAGGTCCGGCGCCCCGGCCCGGGCAAGCATGCCGACCTGGGCGGGATGCACGCTGTCGGGCTGCCGTGCGAAGGCCTGCAGACTGTACCGCTCACCGGAGCCGAGCAGCAGTTCCATGCCATACCGGTTACGCCAGCGGACCCCGAGCGAATAGTGGTCCCAGTGCTGATGGGTGACGACGATCCGGCGGACATCGGTCACGGCGTATCCGAGCTGGTGCAGGGCCTCGGTGAGCGCGGCCTCGGCCGGAGGGTAGGCCCAGCCGGGGTCGACGAGGGTGAGTCCGTCGCCACCGAGAACGACGTAGCTGTTGACCACCTGGAGGTCGGGCAGGGGCAGCGGTAACGCGATGCACACGACGGTCGGACTGATGTGCATCGGTATTCCGATCACCGGGGGTGCTGCAGCGGCGGCTGGTGTGCTGTCAGATATCGGCATGCTGCTCATCTCTGGTAACTCCCGTCGTCGGAAAAAATCTAACAGAAACTAGAAAAATATGTTAGCGTCGTGAACAGACGTGCTCGTGACCCATTTGTGGGCCGTGAGCACGATTCGAAAAAGTTTTCACCCGCCATGCGAAGGGGGGCGAGCGGCGCCAACTCGGCTGCCGCGGCCGAAGCCATGCTGACTCTGGACGACGACTACACCCACGCGGTCACCGACGACCCGAACTTCAACGAATCGATGTACTTCGAGTTTCACGATCCCCAATCCGGCATCGCCGGATTCCTGCGGTTGGCGAACAGGCCCAACGAGGGCCGTGGTGAACGGACGATCTGCCTGTACCTCCCCGACGGTCGGCTCGCGTTCGGTTACGCGCGCCCGCAGGTCATCTCGAACGAGGCGATGAACGCCGGTGGGCTGGCCGTCGAGGTGGTCACACCGCTGCAGGATGTGCGTGTGCGCTTCGACGGTGACATCCGGCTGGTGACGGATCCGGCAACGATGAGCGACCCGTCGACGGCATTGAACTCCAGCCCGCGGGCCGACTGCCGAATCACCCTGCAGTTCAAGGCGATGGCGCCGGCCCACGAGCAGACGTTCGAGGCGCAGGGGCAGTCTTTTGCTCCCCATCACTACGAACAGCTTGCCGTGGTCACCGGAGAGGTGGTGATCGGGAGCCAGCGTTGGCCGGTCCGTGGGCACGGCCTGCGGGATCACTCCTGGGGACCGCGGTCTTGGCAGGCGCCATGGTTCTATCGCTGGCTACACGGGAGTGCAGACCGATTCGGCTTCATGGCAGCATATTTCGGTGATCCGGACGGCTCGTCACGAGTCGGCGGCTTCGTCTTCGACGGCGCCGAGGTGCACTCCTGTGAGGAGGTGGAGATCACCACGCAGCGCGATGACAACGGCTTTCAGGAACACATCCAGCTGAGCATTGCCGCGGGTGGCCGGAGCTGGCGTTTCGAGGGCGACGCCCTGTCCATCGTGCCGCTGCGACATCGCAGCGCCGACGGCGAGGTCAGTACCCGCATCGTGGAGGCCGCCATCCGCTGGTCGGTCACCGATGGCGACGCGCCTGCCGCGCCCATCCACGGGATGGCCGAGTACCTCGATCAGATCAAAGCGGGCCAACCGGTGGGAATCCGGGTCTAGGGAAGGAATGGGTTCACGATGAAGACTTTTGGCAATCTCGCGGAGTTCGAAAACGCGGCGGGCACCGAATTGGGTCCCACCGAGTGGCTGGTCGTCGACCAGGAGCGGGTGAACAACTTCGCCCAGGCCACCGATGACCACCAGTGGATCCACGTCGACCCCGAGCGGGCGGCCACCGGTCCGTTCGGCGGCACCATCGCGCACGGATTGCTGACCCTGTCGCTGCTGCCGAAGTTCATGCACGGGCTCTACCGCGTGGACAACGTCGCGATGGCCATCAACTACGGGTTCAACAAGGTGCGGTTCATCACCCCGGTGCCGGTCGGCGCCAAGGTACGGGCTTCTTCGGTGATCACGGGTGTGGACAAGCTCGACGGCGCCGTGCAGGCCACCCTGGTCACCACTGTCGAGGTGGACGGAGCGGGCAAGCCGGCCGCGGTGATCGAATCGATCGTGCGCTATGTCGGTTGATACCGCACAGGATTCCCGTATCGCCGCTGCCGAGGCGCTCTACGATGCGCTCGCCAGGGGCGACGCCGAGACCGTCGACCGGCTGCTGTCGCCGGAGTTCGTCGGACACGTCACCGAAGGGATGCCGCTGGAGATGGGTGGCACCCATCACGGTGCCGAGGCCATGCGTGCACAGGTCTGGTGGCGCATCGGTGCGCACTTCCGGGCGCGGGCCGTTGCCGAGGATCACCGGCTGAACAAGGACGGTGGGCTGACGGTCATCGGTACCTACCGGGGCAGCGGTCGTCGTTCCGGGGCCGAGCTTGACGCAGCCTTCGTCCACGTGCTCTCGTTCGACAACGACGGCCGGATCACCGAGCTGCGCCAACTCACCGATACGGCCGCCTGGCGTGCCGCGCTCGAGGGCAACGGCGCGCTGCAGACCATCGACTACCGCGTCGAGAACGGGCTGGCCACCGTGTGCCTGAACCGGCCCGATCAGCGCAACGCCATCAATTTGCGGATGGGGCAGGAAACCCTCGAGGTCGCGCGCCGCATCCAGTCGGATCGCTCGGTGCGTGCGGTCCTGATCTGTGGCAACGGGCCCGCGCTGACGGTCGGTGGCGATATCTCGTATTTCCTGGAGAGCAACGGTGCCGGGTACGACACGCTGTTCGAGAAGATGATCCGGCCCTATCACGAGGGCTTCGACATCCTCAGCCGGATCGAGGCGCCGATCGTGGCCGCCGCGCACGGTCCGGTGGCGGGCGGCGGTCTTGGCTTCGTCTACGCCGCCGATATCGTGCTGGCCGCCGATGACAGCAGGTTCGTGGTCGCCTTCGCCGGGATCGGACTCTCCGGTGACGGCGGGGGCACCTATCACCTGCCCCGGCTGATCGGTCCGCGTCGCGCCGCGCAGGCCTATCTGCGCAACACACCCATCAGTGCCGCGGAGGCGTTGCAATGGGGTCTGGTCAACGAGATCGTCCCGGCCGCCGAACTGCGTTCGCGGGCAACCCAGGTCGCCACGGAACTGGCAGCGGGACCGACCGTGGCCTTCGCGACGATGCGTGCGTTGCTCCGCGACAGCTGGCACAACGACCTACGGACGCAGCTGACCGCAGAGCTGCAGGGGACCAAGGACACCGGTCGCAGTGACGACGCGGCGGCAGCCATCGCCGCGTTCGCGGCCAAGACGACACCGACATTCCAAGGACGATGACATGAGTGGTTTGATCACCGATACCGAAGAGCACCGCGCCATCCGGGAGACCGTCGCGGGCATCGCCGAACGCTATGGCTCGCAATACTTCTTGGAGCGCGGGCGCAAGGGCGAGGACATCGGGGAACTGTGGAAAGATCTCGGTGCGGCCGGTCTGCTCGGCGTGCACCTGCCCGAGGAGTACGGCGGCGGCGGGGGCGGTATGGCCGAGGCTGTGGTGGTGGTCGAGGAACTCGCCGCGCACGGTATGCCGATGCTGATCTGGGTCATCTCGCCCGCGATCTGTGGGTCCATCCTGGCCCACCACGGTTCTGAGGATATGAAGCGGCGCTGGTTGCCCGGCATCGCCGACGGCAGTCAGAAGATGGCCTTCGGCTTGACCGAACCCGATGCCGGCTCCAACAGCCACAACGTCAAGACCACGGCCCGCAAGACGGCCGACGGTTGGGTGATCTCCGGTGCGAAGTACTACATCTCTGCGGTCGACCAGTGCGAAGCGGTCCTGCTGGTGGCGCGCGATGCCGATCACTCGACACCGGAGAAGTCCAGGCTGTCACTGTTCGTCGTGCCCACCGACGCCAAGGGCTTCAGCATCCAGCAGATCGACACCTCGATCGTCTCCCCGGACAAGCAGTTCACCGTGTTCCTCGACGAGGTGGAGGTGGGCGAGGATGCACTGATCGGTCAGGCCGGCAACGGTCTGCGGCAGGTGTTCGACGGCCTGAATCCCGAGCGGATCCTGGTCGGCGCGATCTGTGGCGGCGTCGGTCGGTATGCGATCGACAAGGCGGTGGCCTACGCGAAGGAACGCAACGTGTGGTCGACACCGATCGGCGCACACCAGGGCGTGGCACACCCGTTGGCCGACAGTCACATCGCCGTCGAGCTGAGCCGGCTGGCCACCGCACTGAGCGCACAGCAATTCGATGCCGGCTTGCCGGCCGGCGAGGCGTCCAACATCGCGAAGTACTCGGCATCCGAGGCCGCCCTGAAGGCACTGGACCAGGCGATCCAAACGCACGGCGGTAACGGGCTGTCCCACGAGTACGGCCTCTCGGAGCTGTGGTTCGTCACCCGGCTGATGCGCACCGCACCGGTCAGTCGCGAGATGGTGCTCAACTACGTTGCCCAGACCTCGCTGGGGCTGCCGCGTTCGTACTGATCCGGCCATCATCGCAGCAACACAACGATTTTCAAGGAGTAGGACAATGACGACTTCGGTCGAGACATACGACGCCGTGGTGATCGGCGCCGGCGCAGGCGGCCTGTTCACCGCCGCGCGCCTGACCAAACTCGGCTACCGCACCCTGGTCGTCGAACGGCTCGACAAGGTGGGTGGCCGGGCCTCCACCGATGATATCGACGGTTTCAAGGTGAACAACGGGGCCATCGTGATCGAGGTGGGCGGCATCACCGAGGAAACCTGCCGAGAGGTGGGGGCCCGGTTCGACATCCGGGAGCCGTCGCCGCCGATCCTGTATCGCATCGCGGGCAAGGACGTCGATGTCACCGGCGGCGGCTGGGGTTTCCTGCTGGGCAAACTCACCCGCCAAGGTGCCAAACTGGTCAAGGGAATCGGTGCCGCGCGCAATGATTCCGGTCTGCCCGAAGATGAACTGTCGACCGCGGACTGGGTGGCCAAGTACACCAAGAACGAGGGTGTGCATGGCATCTTCCGCAACATGTGTGCCTCGGTCTTCGCTGTCGGATCCGAGGATCTGCCTGCCCGGGTGTTCCTGACCTACTTCACCCGCAAGAGTGCCTTCAAGCGCTTCGGCTTCCATCCCGAGGGCACCATCGGCATCTGGCGTGCGCTGGCCGATGCGGTGGTCGCCAATGGCGGACAGATCTGGCTGTCGACACCGGTGACGAAGATCCACACCGCCGATGGCGGCACCGTCACCGGGATCGAGGTGACTCGTGACGGGCAGTCGGTGCGCATCGATGCGCCGATCGTGGTCAGCGATATCGGGCCTGCGGGCACCGTTGCCCTGTTGGGCGAGGAGAACGTGCCGCCGGACTACCAGGATCTGGTGAAGAAGGCCGACCGGCCCACGTCGATGATCACGGTCAACTTCGCCAGCCAGGAACGTCTGGTCGATGTCCCCGGCATGCTGAGCTTCGCCAAATCGCGCAGGCTGGCCTACGTCTCCAACTTCACCGATGTCTGCCCCGAGATGGCTCCGCCGGGGTGGAATCTCTACGCCGGGACCGCGGTGCCCAAGAATCCGACCGGTGACTTCGACGAGGCCGCCGAAACCGAGCTCCTGCTGCAGGACTTGCGGGACAACATCGAGGATTTCGACAACCGGGCCCGCATCCTCAACATCGCCGTCACCCGCGACGACTGGCCACCGCAGCGCGCCGTTGCCGGTTACGACCTGACACATGAGACCCCGTTGGCCGGACTGTGGAATGTCGGCGACGGCGTCAAGGAGTATGCCAACGGCGGGACCACGGCATGTGCCGAGACGGCAAAGATCGTCGTGGACAAGATCGTGGCCGCATACCGACCGGCGGTGCTGAGCTGACCGATCTTGCCGCGCGGATCGGTCACGCGCGCAGTGCGCTGTTCGTTCCCGGAGACCGCCCCGCCCGATTCGCCAAGGCAGTCGACAGCGGCGCCGACCTGGTGATACTCGATCTCGAGGACGCCGTCGCCGTCGAGGCCAAAGCGTCGGCGCGGGCGGCCGTGTCGGCATTCCTGGACAGTGGCGCCGAGGTGGCGGTCCGGGTCAACGGCACCGAGACGCCTTGGTGCGCAGACGATCTTGCTGTGCTCGCGCAGCGGCGCTGCGCGGTCATGGTTCCCAAGGCGCACAGCGTCGAACAGCTCGACCGGGTGTCCGCCGTATTGCCCGCAGGTACCGCTCTGATCCCGTTGATCGAGACTGCGCGGGGAGTGGCCGATGCGGCGGCCCTGTGCCGTGCCGATTCGGTGGTTCGTGCCGCCTTCGGCAGTGTCGACCTCGGGGCCGAACTCGGGGTCGATCCCGACAGCCACACGGCGTTGCAGTATGCGCGCAGCGCGGTGGTGCTCGCCTCGGCTGTTGCCGGATGCTCGGCGCCGTTGGACGGGGTGACCACCGATCTGACCGAAGGGGACAGGCTGGCCGCCGATCTGGAACACGCGGCCATCCTGGGATTCACCGGAAAGATGTGTATTCATCCGGCGCAGGTCCACGCTGTCAATCAGCGCTTCACGCCGACAGATTCCGAGCTGCGCTGGGCCGAAAGGGTGGTCACTGCCGCCGCGGCTGGTGGCGCGTGTGCGGTGGACGGAAAGATGGTGGACAAGCCGGTCGTGGACCGCGCCCGCGGTCTGCTGGCCCGCGCTCGCTGACGTCGTGTGGGGTACGGCTCAGCCGGCCCCGAGCGAACCCAGGATCTCGCGGGCGGCGCGTTCACCGGCGATATATGCTCCCTCGATCCCGGACTGCGTCAGGTAGTCCCCGGCGATCTGGACATCGTGCGGTAGCCGGGCCAGCAGGGCCAGCATCCGCCGGTAGTGACCAGGAGCTGCGGTCGACAAACCGTAGGCGCGGCGGTAGATCTCGGTGATATCGGGTTCAGCGGGACCGTGCACCTCGGTCACGATGCGTCGTGCCTCGGTCAGCAGTTCCCGGTCGCCGAGCTCTGCTGAGCGCGGGCCGTCGAAGTAGACGCTGACCACCTGGCCCCCCTCGGGCGCCGAGCCCGGTCGGCGTCGCTGGCCCAGCAGGACCCCGATATCGGAGTGTGGGCCGGGACCGACCGGCACGACCAGGTCGGGGCCGGCATCCGGCCAGGGATCGGTGCGAAAGCCGAATGCCACGTGGTGCAACGGAATTGCCTGCACCCGTCTGAGGGCATCGAGCTCGGCGGCGCCGAGCACATCGGTGCACAGCTCGGCGGCGGTGTGCGCGTCGGTGGCGACGATCACCGCGCGGGTGGTGAGAACTCCGTCCGCCGTGTGCACCGCCAAGCCGGCAGACTCACGGCGCACGCTCTCGACGTGAATGTTCAACCGGACGTCGACATCGTCGAGTTGCCAGCTGGTGACCCGATCCATTCCGTCCTCGGGCACCGTCAGCCGGGTGCGGTGTGCGTTGCGCAGCAGCGCGACCAGGAACGATCGCGAGATCGTGGACAGATCGGCACCGGTCAACGGTTCCATCAGGGGGCGGACCACATACTCGTGGACGCGGTCGCCGAACATCCGGCGAGACCATGCCTCCATGGTCTCGCCGTTGTCGTCATCGGCCAGCGATTGCAGATCGAACGGCTCGGGCCCGCGGCGCAGCACGAGCGAGGCGATGCCCGCGACGAGGCGAACACGATCCGTCCACCGAAGCTGGGGTACGCGCAGGAATGCGCGCAGGAATGTGTGCGGCGCATCGAAACGCACCGGGTAGCGTCCGCGTGCGTCGCGCAATTCGGTGCGCGCCACCCAGCGTCGCATGTGGTGTGTCCGTCCGGCCCCGGCGATGGCGCTGCGGGTGCGTCGGTAGGTACCCATCACGAAGATGGCCCCGGAGTCGATGGCGAATCCGTGTTTGCGGTCGGTGCGCGTCCTGCCGCCGACGGCATGCTCGCGGTCCAGCAGCACGGTGTGTACGCCTGCGGCGGTGAGCACGCGTGCGGCGGCGGCGCCTGCCGGTCCCGCGCCGATGACGATGACGTCGGTGTCGGTCGAAGGCTGGGGAGTCGGCATGGAGCTACCTCGATCAGCTGGGGGATTCGGGCTCGACGGTCAGATCGCCACGAGCACCTAGAATTTAACAGTAATTCGAAAATGTGTGGAAATGACGATCGGCGTGCCTCAGTCGACGAGGGTGCGCAACGCCGTGAAACTGTCGTTGTCGACGATCTGTTGTGCGGCCCTGGCGGCCATCGCGGCGAACATCCGGTCCCCGCGTTCGGAGTGCTGCACCCCCAGCGAGACCGGAATGCACAGCACGAGGCCGTATAGGGCGTGTGCACGATACTCCAGCCAGCACCGTGCGAAGTCGTAACCGGTGACGCCGAGGGCCACCAACCGGCGGTGATACTCGGTGACCAGGGCGCGTTCGTGCTCGGCCCGCGAGGCCTCCGCCATCGAGGTGCCCAGGAGATACGACACATCGATCACGCCGGGTGCGGCAGCCACGCTCTGCCAGTCGACGACGGCGATCGAGGTGCGCCCGCCCTGTGCGTCGAACAAGAGATTGTCCAGGCGGAAATCCCCGTGCCAGAGGCAGCGCAGCTCTGCCAGCGTCGTCAACCACGCCGGTACATCCCGGCCCAGCTGCCGGGCCGCCTCGACGTGTTCGGAACCCAGGTGGGAACCGAAACGCTCGAGCCACGGGTCGATGATCTGAGGGAGCCCGCCGGCCAACGCATTCCACACCGCTGCAGCGCCGAGCCAGGGGTGCTCGGCCAGCCGGGGGTGCCCCCACGAGCCTGCGTGCAGTGCGGCTGCCTGAGCCAGCGCGAGATCCGCCTCGTCGGCGGTGCAACCGCCGATCTGTTCGACGGACCGTGCCGGGCCCATGTCTTCGAGAAGCAGCACGAAGGCACCGAGGTCGTCGGCGATGTGGGCGGCGAAGCATCGTGGTGCGCGCACGGTGGTGACGTCCAGCAGGTGCTGATAGAACAGCACCTCGCGCTGGTAGGCGCCGGTACCGATCGCCATCTGGCGGCTGGCGGGGTCCGTGCTGGACACCTTGGCGATCACGGTGTCCGGGGCGCCTGCCGGGCGCACTGCGTAGTCGAGTGTCAACCGATAACTGCTGGCCATCTGGCCGGTTCCGACCGGTGTGGCGTCCAGCGTGGCGACCTCGACGGTGTCCCATCCGGGCACATCGGCGAGCAGCGCCGATACCACCGTTGGGCTGAAATGGTCGACGGTGTGGGGAATGACGGTCATATCGTCTCCTTCTGTGACGGTGGGTGAGTGGGTCGGGTCACGGAACCATGACGGCTCGCGGCGCCAGTACCCGGCGCAGGAAGGCCTTCTGGTGTTCGGTGACGCGGTCATGGTGTGCCGCACCGGGGTAGACGTCGAAGTGGTCGCACGGGTAGTGATGCACGGTGGCGCGGGCCCGCGTGGCGGCCGACGTCGCGGCTCCCGGGGGCGCGCTACGGTCACCATCGGCGATCTGCATCAGTACCGGACACGCGATGCGGGCGGCGCCGGCACCCGGCCGATACATCCCGATCCGCAGGAGCACCCGCGCCGCGATGGCATTGCGCCAGGTGGGCCCGGCGATCGCCTGCATACCGTCCACCGCGCCGGGGGCGCACAGTGCGGCGGGCTCCCCGGGGTGTCCGACGATCGGTGCGAGTACTGCTGGTCGGTGGCGCAGCGCGGCCAGTTGGTCGGCGAGCCCGATCCGCAACAGCCGCATGACGTGGCCGGGTCCGTGCGCCCCGAGCATCGTCCGCACCGCCGCGGCACCGTCCACCGCGGGTGTCAGGCTGATGACGCCGGCGATCCGGTGGTCCTCGGCCGCGACCCGCAACACGTGTCCGCCGGACAGCGAGACACCCCACACCACGATCCGGTCCGGGTCCACCCCGGACAGGGACCTGGCGTAGCGAACGGCATGGTGGTAGTCCTGAATCTGTCGTTGCAGGTGCACGAGTTGCCTTGGCTCGCCCGAGGATCCGGCGAAGTGGCGATAGTCGAAGGCGATCACGTCGGCGCCCGCGGTCGCCAGAGCCGCCGCGAAGCCGTCGAGGCCGCAGTCTCGGGTGGCGCCGACGCCATGCGCCATCACGATGCACGGACGCCCGTGGGCGCCGATCAGGTCATCGCCGTCGGCGCGGTGGTGCTCGGCCGCCAAGTGTCCGCCGTCGGGTGTGTCGATGCGGATCTGCCGCGCGGTGTTCATCGGGAACTCCGATCGATCGTGGAGGTCGGTTCGCCGTATATCGCGTTGACCCAGATGTGCTCCAGGGCCGCATGGACCGACTCGGCGCTCGCCAGCCCGGTGCCGCGCAGATGGCGTTCCAGCGTCAGCGCATTCAGCGATATCAGTGAGTGGGCCAGTTCGCGTGACGGGATCGGTGCCGTGGAGCGGTGCTCGTCGATATAGCCGGCGACGAAGTCCTCGTAGCGCCGCAGCCATGCTTCCCAGATCTCGCGCGTCTCCGGATCGGCATCGCGGGCGTCGAGCATCGCGAGGAATCGCCGGCGCTGGGTGACCCAGGATTGCACAGCCAGCTGCAGTGAATCCGACAGATTGACCCGCGGATCGCCAGGCCGGCTGATGACCCTGCTGGCCTCGTCTATCTGGGTATCGAAGATCTCGCCGAGCAGATGGGTCACCGCTTCGTTTTTACTGCTGAAATAAAAGTAGAACGCCGAACGCGCCAAGCCGGCCTCCTCGGCCACCGCGGCTACCGAGATGTCGGCCAACGATTGGTGTTCGAGGTGCTCGGCCAGCACCGCCAACAGTCGATGGCGCCGATGCTCGCCACGCGGTTGCGGCCTGCCGGGATTGCGCCGGCGGGTGGCCTTGGCCGCGTCAGCTGGCACGGGGAGTGGCCGCGGGTGCCCGACCGGTGAGTATCACCGGTCCGTATTTGGCTGCCCGCCGCGCCCCGGCGGGCAGCTCCCGGGTGCGCATGTTGCGTTCGTAGTCGAAGTAGTCCACCTGCTGGGTGTGCCGGGGCTTGTCGGAGAAGTGCCCGATGTACTTGCGTTCGTCGGCGGCGATGGTCTTGTGCATCTCGGCGATGGACGGCGGCCGATACGTCCCGGCCAGATAGGCCGACGCGAGCCGGGCCTGGCATTCGACGAAGGGGAACAGTGTGGGCAGTGCCTGGGCGAAGCCGACGAAGATCAGGTCATCGAGGCCGGGCTTGAGCATGCGCTTGTACAGGGGCAGATGGTTGTTCGGTGCGCTGAGGAAGTCGGGGTCGAAGAACGGGAAGGTGATGTTGTACCCGGTGGCGTAGATCAGCACGTCGGCCCGCACCGACGTCCCGTCGACGAAGTGCACCGTGTCACCGTCGAGTCGTTCGATGTTGACCTTGGCGGTCGCGTCACCGGCGCCCAGCCGCATGAGTAACTCGGCGGACTGCGTCGGGTGGGCCTCCAGAAAATGATGATTCGGCGTGGGCAGGCCGTAGTTCTCCGGGTTGCCGAACAACCAGCGCGCCACCGGACGCATGGCGCGACGCTGCCAGGACAGTGGAATCACCGGCAGCGTGCGTGCGATCTTGTCGGCGGTCATGCCGAAGATGTACTTCGGGACCACCCAGGCGCCCGATCGTGTCGACAGGTACACCGTGTTCTGCCATGACTTCTGGGAGAGCTCGGAGACCAGATCGGCCGCCGAGTTGCCTATCCCGACGACCACGATGCGCTTGCCCTTCAGGTCGAGCGGCTCGGTGGGATCGATGTAGGCGTGGGAATGGATGATCTCGCCACTGAACTCTCCGGGAAAATCCGGGAAGCGCGGATCCCAGTGGTGACCGTTGGCGACCACGAGCGCGTCGTAGATGCCGCTTCTGCCGTCACTGGTGTCGATGCGCCACCCGCCGCCGGGAAAGCGGTGGGCACGGGTGACCGAGGTGTTGAACTGGATGTGCTCGCGTAGACCGAACGCATCGGTGTAGTCGTCGAGATAGTCCTTGATCTGGGAGTGGTGCGGATAGTCCGGCAGGCTCGGATCCATCGGGAAGTCCTTGAAGCACAGTAGATCCCGAGAGGTGTCGATGTGCAGGGAGCGGTAGGCGCTGGAGTGCCCGTTGGGGTTGCGAAACGCCCAGTTTCCCCCCACTCGGTCAGAGGACTCGAAGCAGTCGTAGCTGACACCGGCGTCGGCGAGGTTCTTCGCGGTGGTCAGACCGCTGATGCCGGCGCCGATGATGGCCGTACGGGGTGTGTTCTGCATTGCACTCCTGATCCGATGTGGCATGGCTCACGCTCGGTCACCGACGCTAGCCTCAAAAACTGACAAGAGTCAACATTTGGTGCGCGGAATCTAGTGAAAAGTCGAAAATCGCGGGAGGGTGCGGCTCCGATGTGTTCGACACCGTGCCGTGGACATCCGCTGCGCACCCGGCCGATCGGGCGGGTGGTAGCCGCCGGGCCCCGGTCGACGATGGCGCCGAATAGGTGTTCTTTGAGTAGGTTTGGCGCCTCGCGCAGCGAAGATCCGATCCGCTCGACCGGCACTTCGGGCATAACCTTGTCGAGGTTGACCGCGGGGACTATCTTTTAATCCACATTAAAACTTCTGCAAGGTGGTGTGCTTTGTCGCGTCGAATTCAAGTGATCTGTGCATGGTGCGGTCCGGCCACGGTGATCGTCGCCTTCATCGGCTGGCTGATCGCCGGCGTACTGCCGATTCCGTTGGGATCGTCGAGCACCACCGAAGAGGTGGTGAGCTTCTATGCCAATGACACCCGGGTGCTGTTCGGTCTGGTCATCGCCCAGCTGGGCGTATGTCTGGTTTTTCCGCTGATCGCGCTGATCGGCTATCGGATGTTGCGCATGGAGGGGCGCCATCCGATCCTGGCGCTGATCCAATTGGTGACCGGGGCGGCCACCGGGGTTCTGCTCTTGCTGCCGATGCTGTTGATGGCGGTCATCGCCTTCCGTCCCGATCGCAATCCGGAGATCACCGTGACGCTCAACGACATCTGCTGGTTGTTGTTCATCACCCCGATTGCTCCGTTCATCATCCAGAACATCGCCATCGGCACCGCGATTCTTCGGGACCGGAACCGCACCCTGCCGCGTTGGGTCGGATACACGAACTTCTGGATCGCCGCATCATTCCTGCCGGACCCCCTGGCATTCTTCTTCCACGGCGGGCCGTTCTCCTGGCGCGGCATCTTCATCTTCTGGCTTGCATTGACGTCGTACAGCATCTTCTTGATCGTGATGGGCGTCGTCTTGCGCGCCGCGGCGCTGCGCGAGGACGCCGCCGGGGAGACGTCGGTCGAGTCCGCCCCGGGGGAGGCGATCTCGAGCCGGTGTCAGGCATGATCGGTGCGAAATTGAAGTTTTCATCGAAAACTCGAACTGGTCTATCTGCGGTCGACACTCGAGCGCCCGCTATCGACGGTCCGGCACGTTTACCGGTCTGTACAGGGTAAATGCCGCACTGCGGCTGCCGTTTGGCGAAACCATAGGTTGACTTATGGTGATCCAAGTGTGACGATGGCCTCACCTTCAGGTCCGGTCCGGACAACGTTTTGAATCAAACATAAATTAAGGAGAACGATGGGGTTCGCCAGCTCTGACGAAGTTGTCAAGTACATCGGCGGGATCTTCGACGAGGCCTTCGCCGACCCGGAGATCGGTCCGAAACTGGTCGACACCGGGCTCGTCGTGGCTTTCGACTTCACCGATCCCGACGCGGTCGTCGTGATCGACATGGCCAACAAGGCGGTGCGTTCGGGTGTCGACGGGGGAGCCGAGCCCATGGCGACCATGTCGATGACAGCCGAAACCGGCAATGCCTACTGGCAGGGGAAGGTGAACCTGCCGCTGGCCATGGCGAAGAAGAAGATCAAGGTCGAGGGCAATGTCGCCAGCCTCCTCAAACTGGCGCCGTTGGGTAAGAAGCTCTACGGCCCGTATGTCGAACGGCTCAAGGCCGACGGCCGCGAAGACCTGCTGGCCTGACCGATGTTCCCCGGAGTTCACGCCAAGACCGATCCCGACAAGCCCGCGGTGATCATGGCCGAGACCGGCCAGACGCTCACCTATCACGAGCTGGATCAGCGCTCCGCAGCGATCGCCGCAGCCCTTCGCGACCTCGGACTGCGGCGCGGAGATGTGGTCGCGCTGCTGTCCGACAACGTCCTGGAGGCATTTGAGATCTACTGGGCGGCAATACGATCAGGTCTGTACATCACCGCGGTCAACTGGCATCTGGCCGCCGACGAGGCCGCCTACATAGTCAACGACTGCGGTGCGCGGGTGTTGTTCGCCTCGGCCGGTGTCGGTGAGCTGGCTCGCGAGATCGTCTCGGCCACCCCCGGGGTCGATCACCGATTCGGCTTCGGCGGCGATATCGACGGACACCGCAACTACCTCGAACTGATCGTGCCCGGCCGGAACGGGCTGACCGATCAGCCTCGCGGGGCGGAGATGCTGTACTCCTCCGGTACGACCGGCCGCCCGAAAGGTGTGAAGCCGGTGCTGCTGGATCTGCAGGTCGACCAGCCGGGAGAGCCGCTCGTGGGTATGCTCGCCCACGGCTTCGGCTTGACCGCCGACGACCGCTATCTGTCTCCCGCGCCCATTTACCATGCCGCACCGTTGAAATGGTGTGGCGGGATCCATGCGCTCGGCGGCACGGTGGTGCTCATGGAGAGGTTCGACGCCGTCAAGGCGCTGGCGGCCATCGAGCAGTACCGCATCACCGCCACCCAGATGGTGCCGACGATGCTCATCCGGATGCTCCAACTGGCATCCGAGGAGCGCGACCGTTTCGATGTGTCGTCGCTGCGGGTGGCGGTCCACGCCGCCGCGCCATGCCCGCCGGACGTCAAACAGGCCATGATCGACTGGTGGGGGCCGAAACTCGTGGAGTACTACGGGGCCACCGAGGGGCATGGGGTGACGGTGGTGACGTCCCAGCAATGGGCCGACAAGCGCGGCACGGTGGGTCGCGCAGCGCTGGGCACCCTGCACATCTGTGACGACGAAGGCACGGAGCTGGCACCCGGACAGATCGGCACCGTGTATTTCGAACGCGAGCTGGCGCCCTTCGAGTACCACAACGACCCGGAGAAGACGGCTGCGGCGCGACATCCGCAGCACGACAACTGGTCCACCGTGGGCGATATGGGCTACGTCGACGAGGACGGCTTTCTGTTCCTGACCGACCGCAAGGCCTTCATGATCATCTCGGGCGGGGTGAACATCTATCCCCAGGAGATCGAGAACGTCTTGGCGCTGCATCCCAAGGTGGGTGATGTCGCCGTGATCGGCGTCCCGGATGCCGAGATGGGTGAACAGGTCAAGGCCGTTGTCCAGCTGCGTGATCCGGACCAAGCGGGTGACGACCTCGCGGCCGAGCTGATCGGCTATGTCCGCGATCGGATCGCGCATTACAAGGCACCCAAGACCGTCGACTTCGTCGAGGAGCTGCCCCGACTGGCCACCGGCAAGCTGGCCAAGCGCAAACTTCTCGACCAGTACCTGGAGGTCCGGCAATGAGTGCGCCCACGCCGACCACGCGTGCGTTCGACCCGGTGAGCATCTCGTCGCTGGATTTCTGGGCGACCACGGCGCAGGAACGGGAGAAGTCGTTCCAGATCCTGCGCGACGAACGGCCGCTGAGCTGGCACCGCCCGATCGAGGGCGGCCTGATGGAGGCCGAGATCGACGGGCTGTGGGCGGTGACCCGCAACGAGGACATCGCCTATGTCAGCAAGAATCCGGCACTGTTCTGTTCCGGTCAGGGCGTGATGATCGAAGCCGTTCCCGAAGACCTTCTGGACGCGGCTCAGTCCTTTCTGGCCATGGACGGTGCTGCGCACTCCACGTTGCGTCGCTTGATCAGTTCGGTGTTCACGCCGCGGCAAGTGGCCAAGATTCGGGATCAGGTACGCCTGCAAGCCGCCACGATCGTCACCGATCTGTTGGCCACCGACAGCGGTGACTTCGTGGAGCAGGTCTCCAAACGCCTACCGATGTGGACCATCTACGAGATGGTCGGTTTGCCCGAGGAGTTCCGCGACGAGGCCGCCCACCATGCCGATGGCATGGTGTCGTGGGCAGACCCCGATGTCGCCGCTGGTCGAGAGCCCGGTGAGGTGCTCAACGAGTCGCTGGTGGGGCTGTTGTCCATGGGGCTGGAACTTGCCGAGCGCAGGCGTATCGAGCCGACCTCGGATCTGATGTCGCTACTGGTGCAGGCCGAGATCGATGGTCGCAGGCTCACCGACGAGGAACTCGGAGCCTTCTTCGTCCTGCTCTCGGTCGCCGGGAACGACACCACCCGCAACACGGTCACCCTGGCCACCATGGCGCTGCAGGAGTTTCCCGAGCAGCGTGCCTTGTTGCAGAACGATTTCGACACCCATATCGCCCGTGGGATCGAAGAGTTCGTCCGCTGGGCGACCCCGGTGATGACCTTTCGGCGGACCGCGACCCAGGACACCGAACTCTGCGGGCATGAGGTCAAGCAGGGCGACTGGGTGCTGCTGATCTACTCGTCGGGGAACCGCGATCCCCGTGCGTTCGTGGATCCGCACCGCTTCGACATCACCCGTGAGCCCAACGCACACGTGGGATTCGGTGGCGGTGGCCCACATTTCTGCATGGGCGCGTTCCTGGCCAAGATGCAGCTGGAATCGCTGTTCCGGGAGTTGATCTTCCGTGCACCGAACCTGCGGGTCGGTCAACCGGAGTATCTCACCGGCAACTTTGTACACGCCGTCAAATCCCTTCCCTACAGCCTGGATTGATCAGAGGAACACATGTCCGAATTCAGCGGTAAACATTTCGTCGTGACCGGCGCCGCGTCGGGGATCGGCCACGAGGTCGCCGAGCAACTGCTCGCGGCCGGCGCCTCGGTGACCAGCCTGGACCGCAACCGGCCGACCGCGGCCGTCACCCGCCACATCGAGGTCGACCTGGCCAACCCGCGCAGTATCGACGCGGCCCTCGAATTGCTGGAGGGACCTTACGACGGACTGATGAATGTGGCAGGTATTCCCGGCACCGCCCCGGCCGATACCGTGCTTGCGGTCAACAGTCTCGCCGTACGCCACCTGACCGAGGCGTTCTTCGAGCGACTGGTGCCCGGTGGTTCGGTCACCGTGGTGTCCTCGACGGCGGGCTTCGGCTGGCCCGAACGCCTCGATGCCATCCGGGATCTGTTGGCCACCGAGACATTCGAAGAGGGAGCCGCGTGGTTCAAGGCTCACCCGCAGCAGGGCAACGCCTACAACTTCTCCAAGGAAGTCACCACGGTCTACGCCCAGTCGATGGGTTTGGCGCTGGCGCAGATGGGATTGCGCATCAATGCGGTGTTGCCGGGCCCGGTCGAAACACCGATCCTCGTCGACTTTGAAGAGTCGATGGGCAAGGACACCCTCGACGGGGTCAAGGACCTGTTGGGTCGCCACGCTCAGCCTGCCGACGTCGCCGCTGTGGTGTGCTTCCTGGCCTCTGACGCGGCACGGTGGGTCAACGGCCAGGCGCTGGCGGCCGACGGCGGTATCAGCGGCGCGGTGGCCACCGGTGTCGTCCCGAAGCCCGAGATCTGAGTCTGCGCCATGACATCGATGTCTCCGACGACACCCTCGGCCACGATCCGGGAACCGGTATCCGAGAACGCCGGCGGTGAACGCGTCGAGTTGCACCGGGTCTTCCGCACCGGACGGACCCGTGGGCTGCGGTGGCGGCTGGACCAGTTGGCCGCGATCGAGGCGCTGTGTGACGAGCAGGAGCCGGCGATCGCCGCGGCGCTCGCCGAGGATCTCGGTCGGCCGCCGGTGGAAGCCTGGCTCGGTGATATCGCCTCGACCAAGGGCGAGGCGGTGTATGCGCGCAAGCACCTCAAGAAGTGGATGCGCCGGCAGCGCCAGCCGTTGCCGTTGGCGCAACGACCCGGACGTGGCTGGGTGCAGTACGACCCGCTGGGCAGCGTGCTGGTGATCGGGCCGTGGAACTATCCGTTCTATCTGAGCATGGGTCCGCTCGTCGCCGCGGTTGCCGCGGGCAACTGCGCACTTCTCAAGCCCTCCGAACTGGCGCCGGCCACCTCGGCCCTGCTCGCCGACCTGGTGCCGAAGTATCTCGATAGCCAGGCGGTGCGGGTCGTCGAGGGCGATGGTGCAACCACGCAGCGACTGATCGCGCAGGGCTATGACCACGTGCTGTTCACCGGCGGCACCGAGATCGGCCGCAAGATCATGGCCGCGGCCGCCCCGACGCTGACCCCGGTGACACTGGAGTTGGGCGGCAAGAGCCCGGTGATCGTCACCTCTGATGCGGATCTCGACGTCACCGCCCGGCGCATCGCGTGGGTGAAACTGTTGAACTCAGGGCAGACCTGTATCGCTCCGGACTATGTCCTCGCCGAGCGTTCGGTGGTGGATACCCTGACCGCCAAGATCGTCGAGAACATGGCGGTGTTCCGGGCGCAGGAGGCCTCGACGGGTCAGCGCATCGTCAATCGTCGTCAGTTCGACCGGTTGCGTGGGCTGGTCGAATCCACCTCGGGCACGATCGTCACCGGCGGTGGGTGCGTCGAGGCCGAACTGCGTATCGAACCCACCGTCATCCGTGATCCCGCGCCGGACGATGCGGTGATGGCCGACGAGATCTTCGGTCCGATTCTGCCCGTCTTGGGGATCGAGAACACGGCGGCAGCAATCGAATTCATCAATGCGCGACCAAAGCCGCTGGCCTTGTACGTATTCACCGGCTCGAACCGGCTCGGCGAGGACCTGATCGACGCGATTCCCTCGGGTGGCGCGGTGATCAACCATGTGGCCATGCACTGCCTGGTACCGCAACTGCCGTTCGGCGGCGTGGGGGCCAGCGGAATCGGCCAGTACCACGGGCGTTGGGGATTCGAGGCGCTCAGTCATCGCAGGGCGGTGCTGGCCAAGAGCGCCAAACCCGACCTGGCGCTCACCTACCCGCCCTATACCGATCGCGCGATCAAGATCATGAGGAGGTTGTTCTGATGGGAGTACGGGTCGACAGCTCCAGGTGTTCGGGCATCGGCATGTGTGAGATGACCGCGCCGGACGTCTTCGAAATCGGCGACGACGGGCAGGCACATGTGATCGGGGATCCGGATGGGAACCGGGAGCTGACCGCAGAGGCCATCTCCAATTGCCCCACCAGCGCGCTGTCATTCGACGACTAGCCCGGCGCGGCACCATCTTCAGCGATCGAGCACCCGAGGAGAATCGATGACCTTCGTCATCACCCAGAACTGCTGCACCGATGCCAGCTGTGTTCCGGTCTGTCCGGCCGACTGCATCCGCCCGGCGCCGGACACCGCCGGGACCGCGGCGCCGATGCTCTACATCGATCCCGCCAGTTGCGTGGATTGCGGTGCGTGTGTGGCGGTCTGCCCGGTCGGCGCGATCTATCACGAAGATGACCTGCCGGAGTCCCAACTGCGATTCAAGACCATCAACGCCGACTACTTCGCCGGCACGCCGCTGGACATCCGGGCCACGCCCGCACGGTGGTCACCGACACCGGTCGGCCGCGATGCGTTGCGGGTGGCGGTCGTCGGTGCCGGTCCCGCGGCGTGTTACGCCGTGGCCGACCTGACCCGCAGCCCCGGCGTGCGTGTCGACGTCTTCGACCGTCTGCCCACCCCCTATGGGCTGGTCCGCTTCGGTGTGGCCCCCGACCACCAGCACACCAAGGACATCACCTCGGTGTTCGAGACCGCGCTGTCCGGGCCAAGCGTGCAGTGCTATTTCAACGTCGGTGTGGGCGCCGACGTCACCCACGAGCAGCTGACGGCGTCCTATGACGCGGTGATCTATGCCACCGGTGCCACCCGCAGTCGCGAGCTCGGCATTCCCGGCGAGCGGTTACCCGGCAGCGTTGCCGCCGCCGATTTCGTCAACTGGTACAACGGCCATCCCGATCACGCCGAGGCGACGTTCCCGCTGGACTCGGAGCGGGCGGTGATCATCGGCAACGGCAATGTCGCGCTGGACGTCGCACGGATCCTCGTCCTGGACGAGGCGACCCTGCGCGCGACCGATATTGCCGAGCATGCGCTGAACGAGTTGCGCCGCAGCGCGGTTCGCGAGGTCGTGATCCTGGCTCGCCGTGGTGCCGGGGCGGGTGCGTTCTCGGTCGGCGAGCTGATGGCGCTCGGTTCCCTGCCCGATGTCGACATCGTCGTGGAGGGCGCCCTCGGTGAGCGGCCGGACGATCACGAGGGGGCGCTGAAGTTCGATATCGTCGGCGAGTACGCCGCGCGTCCGACCGTCGCCGGTCGTCGCCGCATCGTGCTCCGGTTCGGTGCCCGACCGTTGCAGGTGAGCGGAACCGGGCGGGTCGAGGGGTTGGTCATCGCGGACGGCGATGAGACCAGCACGATCGAGACGTCGATGGTGTTGCGTGCCATCGGGTATCGACCGGCACCGGTGCCCGGCCTGCCATCCGACCCGGATACCGGGGTGGTGTCCAACCACGCGGGACGGGTGACCTCCGACGGTGTGCCCGTGCCGGGGCTGTATGTCACCGGCTGGGTCAAGCGCGGCCCGCGTGGTGTCATCGGGACCAATCGACTGTGCGCCCGTGAGACGGTGGAAAGCCTGTTGGCCGATGCCGCCGCTGGACGGCTGCCGACGCCGACGGCGCAGCCGGAGGCGATTCGCGCCCGCCTCGGCGAGCAGGGGGTCCCGGTCGTCGACTGGTCGGGTTGGCGCCTGATCGACGATGCCGAACGGGCGCAGGGGTCGGTCGCTGATCGGCCACGGGTCAAGGTCGTCGACCGCGCCGCGCTGCTCACCGCGGCCGGCGTGGCCGGTTAGCCGGCCACCATCGGTGCACACGTCTGACCTTGCCGGCCTGCTCGCGCTCCTGCCGACCGGCCGCGGCCCCGTCATCGCGCTCGGTGACGGGGTGGGCGCACTTGGCTGTCTCGCCGAGAACACCGAAACGATCGGTGCGGTACTGAGCGACTATGCGGCGAACACCGCCGGCGTGACCCTCGTCCTCGGGTGGAGCCCTGTTGCTCCGCAGGATGTTTCGGCGGGAGCTTTCGCACGGATCGTGACGCTGATGCCGGGCTGGGGCGTCCGCGGTCTACTGCCACACTCCGCTACCCGTGCCATACCGACCAGTCTTGCCGCGATTCCGGGACTGTTGACCGGACCGCTACGTCCCGACGTCCTGATCACCCGAATGACCCTTCGTCGTGGTTCCGTGCATTTCTGCACCGAGGTGTCATGGCAGCAGGCGTTGGTCGATGCCGGCGTGCCGGTTTGGGCGGTGCTCGACGATTCTGCACCGGCTGCCAGCGCGGAATCCGGGCTGCCACTGGATGCGGTGTCGGTGTTGGGCCGGACGGGTGACACGCCGGCATGTGTGGCCCCGCGGGCGCCCGAGCCGCTGCACGAGGAACTGGCCGACCGGGTGCTGGCGCTGATCCCCGAGGGAGCCCGGGTGCAGTACGGTCCCGGACAGCTGGGTACTGCACTGCTGCAACGCGGTCGCACACCCATGGCGGTCGACACCGGGCTGTTGACCGATGCGGTGATCGATCTGGAGCGCCGTGGGCTGCTCATCGGCGAACCGTCGGCGACGTATCTTTTCGGCGACCGAGCCCTCTATGACTGGGCCGATGGACGGCCCATCCTGCGCGGTATCGGGCACAGCCACGACATCACCAGATTGTCCCGCGGCCGACCCTTTTTCGCGGTCAACACCGCCATCGAGATCGACCCGTTCGGTCAGGTCAACGTCGAGGGTGTCGGCGACAAGATCGTCGGTGGCATCGGGGGACACCCCGACTACTGCGCAGCCGCGCGGCTGCATCCGCATGGGCTGTCGATCATCGCGGTCGGTTCCGGATTCGGCGGGCGCTGCACCCTGGTGGACACGCTGAGCAGGCCCGCATCGACACCGGCCCATGACATCGAGGTGATCGTCACCGAGGCCGGGCACGTGGATCTGCGTACCGCGGACTGGGGGCAGCGACGTGCCCTGATCGAGAAACTCTTCGACAGGTCGCGCTGACCGGCCGGTGCCGCCCACACAGACCACGGCACCCCCGCTCCGACAACGGTGTCGGAGCGGGGGTGCCGGTTCGTTCGGGGAGTTGGACGAGCTCAGCGCCCGACCGGACAGCGCGCCTCGGCATGCATGGTCTTCACCGCGGCGGCGAAGTTGCTGACCAGCATGTCGGGTTCACCGAACCGCAGCTCGGGCAGGCGATGCAGGATCTGATCCAGCATGTGCTTGAGCTGCATCTTGGCAAGGAAGGCGCCGAGGCAGTAGTGCGGGCCGCCGCCACCGAAGGCGACGTGCTGATTGGGCTTGCGGCTGATGTCGAAGGTCCAGGGGTCGGGGAACTCGGTCTCGTCGCGGTTGCCCGAGGAGTAGATCATCACCACCCAGTCACCCTTGCGGATCTGGCGTCCGCCGAGCACCGTGTCCTGGGTCGCGGTGCGCCGGAAGGTCATCACCGGCGTCACCCAGCGCAACACTTCGTCGATGGCGGCGTCGATCCTGCCGTCGAAATCCTCGAGCAGATACGCCGTCTGGTCCGGGTTGTCGACGAACGCCTTCACACCCAGTGACAGCGTCGTGCGGGTCGTGTCGTTGCCCGCGAAGGACATCAGCACGAACATCGAGGCGAGTTCGTCGTCGTCGAGCTCGTGACCATCGACGGTAGAGGTGACCAGGTTCGACCAGATGTCGTCGCGAGGGCAGGACCTCGTCGTCTCGGCGAACTCCAGTCCGATGCTGAGGTTGCCGACCAGGGCATCGTTGAGGACCTCGGCAGACGATCGTCCTGCAGCGATGTCGGGGTCGTTCCAGCCGGCGAGCTCATCGGCGAAGTGTGCCGCTTCATCCCGTTTCTCCACGGGGAGGCCGGCCATCTCGTAGATCGTGTTCATCGGCATCTGCTTGGCGACATTCTCGACCCAGTCACCGGAACCTTTGGTCAGGAATTCGTCGACGATCGTCGCCGCCCGGTCGCGAATCTGGTCTTCGATGCGCTTGACCTGGCGAGGCGTGAACGAGCCGCTCATCAGCCTGCGATAGGTGAGATGGCGTTGACCGTCCATCGCCAGGAACGACGATGCGGCTTCGAGGAACTCGTCCGGTACATCTTCGAGTTGGATACCGCCGCCGGAACAGAAGATCTCGGGATGTGTGCTGACCTCGCGGATGAGCTCATGGGAGGTGACGGCCCAGAATCCGGCGACTCCCGAAGGTGCGAGGTCGCTCTCGACAGGCCGCTGCCAGCTCACCGGTGCACGGCGGCGCAGTTCGGCGAAGGCGATATCGCGCTCACGCGCCGATTGCGCCCAGAACGATTTGGGGGAGATGTCGACGGGGTCGTACTCGCGATCCGCGGGGTTGTCTGTATCTCGATAGTTTTGCGCTGGTGCCGAATCCACCGGGCTGCTGGTCATCGGGCGCTCCTCGGGTGTGCAAGCCATTGAATTTTTAGTATAGATTCGAAAATCGGAACGGATCAAGGTTTTTCGCCCGATGGGTTGTCCTGCCGACGAATATGCCCGGGGCCGGTTGTTCCGGTCCCGGGCATAAACAGACGCTCAACGGGCGGCGATATCGCGCCCGATGATCTCCTTCATGATCTCGGTGGTGCCGCCGTAGATGGTCTGGATGCGGGTGTCCAGATAGGCCCTGGCGACGGGATACTCCATCATGTAGCCGTAGC
Organism: Arthrobacter sp. SLBN-53; assembly: GCF_006715585.1. NCBI lineage: Bacteria > Bacillati > Actinomycetota > Actinomycetes > Micrococcales > Micrococcaceae > Arthrobacter > Arthrobacter sp. SLBN-53. The sequence goes on along the minus strand of NZ_VFNN01000001.1, from coordinate 490,962 downwards.
CGCCGTGCAGTTGCAGGCACCGGTCGATGACCCGCTTCTGCAGCTCGCTCAGATACCACTTGCCCTTCGCCGCGTCGACCGCGCTCAACTCACCGGCGTTGTAGGCGAGTACGCTGCGGTCGGTGTAGGCCTCCGCGATATCGATCTCGGTCTCCATTTCGGCGAGTTCGAAGCGCACATGCTGTTTGTCGGTCAGCGGCGCGCCGAATGCCTGCCGGTTCTGGCAGTACTCCACCGTGGCGTCGAAGATGGCCCGAGTGGTGGCCATCGCCTTGGCGGTGACGCCGAGCCGTTCGCGGGGCAGATGGCTCATCAGGTACTGCAGACCCTTGCCCTCGTCGCCCAACAGATTGGCAGCAGGCACCACGGCATCCTCGAAATAGAGTTCGGCGGTGTCCTGGGCGGGCAGACCGAGCTTGTCGAGTTTGCGGCCGCGTTCGAATCCGGGAGTGTCGCGTTCGACGACGAACAGGCTGAAGGCGCGTGAGCCACCGTCGGGGTCGGTCTTGGCGGCCACGACCAGCACATCGGACATGATGCCACTGGAGATGAAGGTCTTCTGGCCGTTGAGGATCCAGTTGTCACCATCGCGGCGGGCAGCGGTGCGCATACCGCGCAGGTCGCTGCCCGTGCTGGGCTCGGTCATCGCCAGGGCGCCGATCAGCTCGCCGGCGGCGATTCCCGGCAACCAGCGTTGCTTCTGTTCGTCATTGGTCAGGTCGAGCAGGTAGTGCAGCACGAGGTCGTCCTGCAGGCTGACGGTCAGCCCGAACGAGAGCGCGTTGATCCGGGCGATCTCCTCGCACACGATCATCCGGTACCGGTAATCGACCTCGCCGGATCCGCCGTAGGTTTCGGGAACCTGCAGGGCGTAGATGCCCGATTTGGCGGCACGCGCGAAGACGGAGCGGTCGATCCAGCGCTGCTGGTCCCAGTCATGCTGATGCGGAACCACTTCGCGGGCAAGGAACTCCCGCACAGTGTCCCGGTAGGCCTCGTGGTCGGCTTCGTAGAGTGAGCGCTTCATGATGATCAGAGGCGTTCGATGATGGTCACGTTGGCCTGGCCGCCGCCTTCGCACATGGTCTGCAGGCCGAATCGTCCGCCGGTGCGCTCGAGCTCGTGCAGCATGGAGGTCATAAGCCGGGCGCCGGTGCAGCCGATGGGATGTCCGAGCGCGATTGCACCGCCGTTGGGGTTGACCTTGGCGGGATCGGCACCGATCTCGGCCAGCCAGGCCAGCACGACCGGAGCGAAGGCCTCGTTGATCTCGACGACGTCGATATCGTCGATCGACATACCGGCGCGTTTGAGCGCGTGCTGGGTCGCGGTGATGGGTGCCGAGAGCATCATCACCGGATCGGCGCCGCGTACCGACATGTGGTGGATGCGAGCGCGGGGGGTCAGTCCGAATCGGTCGACAGCAGACTTGGAGGCGACCAGCAGTGCGGCAGCGCCATCGGAGATCTGGCTGGCGACTGCGGCCGTCAGCACTCCGCCTTCCACCAGGGTGGGCAGCGAGGCCATCTTCTCGGCGGTGGTGTCCGCACGCGGGCCCTCGTCGACGCTGACGCCCTTGAACTCGGTGATCTCCCTGGCGAAGTGGCCGTCGGCGATCGCGGCGAGAGCGCGGCGATGGCTTTCCAGGGCGAACCGCTCGTTGTCCTCGCGGCTGAGCTTCCATTGGGCCGCCATCATCTCGGCACCACGGAACTGGGAGATCTCCTGATCGCCGTAGCGGTCCTGCCAGCCTTCGCACCCGGTCCACGGATCGCTCGATCCGAAGGGCTCGCCGGCGTTGAACGCGCACAGGATGGGGTACTGGGTCATCTTCTGGACACCGCCGGCGACGATGAGGTCCGATGTTCCACTCATCACGGCCTGGGCGGCGAAATGCACTGCCTGTTGGGCAGATCCACACTGGCGGTCGATGGTCACGCCCGGCACGGACTCCGGCAGTCCGGCGGCCAGCGCCGCGGTGCGGGCGATGTCACCGGCCTGGCTGCCGATGTTGTCCAGACAGCCGAGGATCACATCGTCGATGGCCACCGGGTCGATGTCGTGGCGACCGGTGACGGTCTTGATCACGTGGGCGGCCATATCGGCCGGGTGTGCGTCTGCGAAACCGCCCTTGCGCCGTCCGACGGCGGTGCGGGTGGCGTCAACGATATAAGCCTCAGTCATGACAATTAATTTAACATAGAATCAAAAATGTCGGCAATCCGGTGTTTCATAACGAGCGGCGCGAGCGTCACCGCTTGCGGCGGGTCTTCGCCGGTGGCGCCGGACTCAGGCCGTGACGGACGAACACCTGGGCGTTGTGAACCATGGTCTCAACGGAGTTGCGGCGCGGGTCCCACCATTCCGCCGCCCAATTCAGCGCGCCGAGAACCAGGGCCTGGGCCAGCATGGGATCGAGATCTTCGCGGATCTCGCCGTCGTCGGCGGCGGCATTGACCAGTCCCCGCCAGATCCGGGTGTAGGCAGCCTCTTCCTTCTTCTGCCGGGCCTTCAGATGATCGGGGATCTGGCCTGAGTTGCGGATGGTGGCGCGGGCATAGTCGGAGAGCTCAAGCTCGTGCTGCAGATGGGCCTCGACCGCGCTCATGATCCGATCCATCGAGTTCATGCCGTCGGGAAGCGCGTCGAGCACACCGCTCAGATGTCGTCGCATATCGCTGATCCCGCAGAACATGACCTCTTCGATGAGATCGTCGCGGGACTTGAAGTAGTAGTAGATCGCCGGCGCCTGCAGATCGGCCTGGGTGGCGACATCGGTGAGGCGGGTGCCCGCGTAGCCCTTGACGCTCAGGACGCGCGCGGCGGCGTCGAGGATGCGTGCCCGGGTGCGTTGCGCCTTGGTGTCACCCGACGTGTCATCCGATGCTTCACGTGATTCGGCAATCGCCGGCTTTCTCGCCATGGCTCGATGATAGGAGTTGGCAGGGCAGAAATGCGGCTGCGCCCGCACATCGTCGCTATGTTGTCGGCAACACCGACCGGTCGATGGGCTGTACCCGGACGTCTTGGACGTCGCGCATACCCGGTGCGATCAGATCGATCTGCCGGTAGACGCGGCGGGTCAGCAGGGCGAGGATCTGGCGTTCGCGGTCCGTCGCGGGTGCCGAGCGTGCGGCGTCCTCCAGTGTCTGATCGACTGCTCGCCAGGTCGGGGGTATCGCCCCCAATGCAGTGGTCGCTTCGTCGCGATCGAACTGTTCCACATGCTCGGAGCTCTTGGCGCTCCGATGGATTCCGGGCAGCAGATCACGCACGATGCGCAAGCGGAATGCCAGATGGTCGTCGATGTCCGGAGTGTCGAGGATGTCGTCGACGATGCGGCGCACCGCGTGATGCGCGGCGTCGTGACGGATCGCCGGATAGCTCAGAGGCGCCGGTGCTTCGATGTCATGACCACCCTCTTCGGCAATGATCTGCAAACACAGCATGAGTGACATCAACGACCAGGCTTGCCACTGGGCGAGGTCGAACTGTGGTGGCGGATCCGCGCGTGTCCCGGCCGAGAGCATTGCCGTCAGCAGCGCGAAACGCACGGCGTGGAAGTTCACCACGCCGCGGTCTATCGGTGCTCCGGTTTCGGCGGCGTACACCGCGAAGGCGTGCGTCAGGTTTCCGATCGGCTGTGCCGTATCGCGCATGCGCATGGCACCGAGGTCCGCCATCGGGTCACCGAGGCAGGAGAACTCGACGTCCATCAGCGCGGTGACCCGGTTGTCCAGATGCAGGAACTGACCGGCATCGAAATGGATCCATGACACTTCGGTGCGGTGGTCTGGCACGTGTCGATGCAGCCACGCGATGATGAACTCGATCACCGGATCCGGGCCCGGTTTGATCTCCCGATACCACTTCTCGGAGAGCCCGAAGCCCATGTAGCCGATCTCGCGCGGCCCAGTGGGCCTGGAGAGGCCGATGGCTTCGAATGCGCCGGTATCCAGCCGATGTGCGTATGCGAGTCGGCGCATGTAGTCGGCGATGACGGCATCGCGGGTCGGCGCGCGATCGTGGGCGTCGAACCGGTCGCGGCCATCGACCGCGGCCATCATGATCGCCTCGGGGTCTTCGCAGAACGCAATCGGTTCCGCGACGGCGACGCCGTGCTCGTGCAGCACACGCATGATGTCGTACTCGCGGCGCAGGGACAGCGTGCGGGTCCAGGGCATCGATTCCTCGCGCTGGCAGCGGAGGTAGAGGTGTCGTTGCCTACCATTGACCTCTACGGTGACATACCACGCCGGCCGCCATCGGGATTGCCTTCGGCACTCGATGATTCGGCCCGCCGTGACCGTTTCGACCCATTCGAACAGCCGAGGCCACGGGTCGGCGAGCGATCGCCAAACAGGGGAGAGGCTCGCGTCCGTGGTACCTGTCATATCGTGACTCCCCATCAGATGGTGCCGCGTGAGACGAGTTGGGCGGCGATGACGTTGCGCTGGATCTCGTTGGTTCCCTCGCCGACGATCATCAGCGGAGCGTCGCGGAAGTATCGCTCCACGTCGTATTCGGTGGAGTATCCGTACCCGCCGTGGATGCGCACGGCATTGAGCGCGATCTCCATGGCCGTCTCCGAGGCGAACAGCTTCGCCATACCGGCCTCCATGTCGGCACGTCGTCCGCTGTCGTAGCACTGTGCAGCGTGCAGCGTCAGCTGACGGGCGGCGGTCAGCTTCGTGGCCATGTCGGCGAGGTAGTGACCGATGGCCTGGTGTTTCCAGATGGGCTGGCCGAAGCTCTCCCGTTCCTGGGCATAGGCCAGCGAGTCCTCCAGTGCTGCGGTCGCGACACCGAGGGCGCGGGACGCGACCTGGATTCGTCCGGTCTCCAGGCCGCGCATCATCTGGGTGAAGCCCTTGCCGGGCACGCCGCCCAGAACGGCATCGGCCGGGACTCGGCAATTGTCGAAGGACAACTCGCAGCTCTCCACCCCCTTGTACCCGAGTTTGGGTAGGTCGCGCGACACTGTCAGGCCCTCGCCGTGTTCGACGAGGACGACCGAGATGCCGGTGTGTTTGGGTGTGGCCTTCGGGTCGGTCTTGCACAGCAGTGCGATCAGCCCGGACCGGCGGGCGTTGGAGATCCAGGTCTTCGCGCCGTTGATGACGAGTTCGCCGTCATTGTCGGGGGCGGGCAATGCCGTGGTGGTCATCGCTTGCAGGTCGGATCCGCCGCCTGGCTCGGTCAGTGCCATCGTGGCACGCATCTCCCCGCTGGCCATCGCCGGAAGATACTTCTGGCGCTGTTCTTCGGTGCCGAACTGGGACACCAGCTTGGCCACAACGGTATGCCCGCCCATCGCTCCGGCGAGGCTCATCCAGCCGCGCGCCAACTCCTGGGTGACCAGGACGTAGCAGGCGGTGGACACCGGTGTGCCGCCGTACTCCTCGGGAACGGCCAACCCGTAGATCCCGATACGCTTCATCTGACCGATCCACGCCTCGGGGTACTCGTTGGCGTGTTCGACGTCGCGCACCGTCGGTCGGACATCGCGATCGACGAACTGACGCACGGTGTCGACGAGCAGGTTTTCTTCCTCGCTGAGCTGACTCACCATACCGATACCGTACTCCACTTTTTATTTCATGTTAAATTCTTCGTCGCACGGTCCGATCAATGACGAAGGGCGCCAGCATGCCGACGACCGCCAAGCACACTCGAGCAGGCAAGGATGTGCCACGGCAGCGACATCTCCCCGGTGAAGAGGGCATGTGGGTCTTCATCTTCGGGGACATGACGGTGTTCGCAATGCTTTTCGGCGTCTATCTGTACTACCGCGGCGCCGATACCGCGGAGTTCGACCAATCGCAGCTCCTGCTCAACCAGACCTTCGGTGTCGTCAACACCCTGGTACTGCTGACCAGTTCGCTGTTGGTGGTGACCGCCCTACGGGCAGTTCGCGGTGGTGCCCTTGAGCTGGCCCGCCGGCTTCTCTACGGGGCCATGGCGTGCGGTGTGGTCTTCATCGTCAACAAGGCGATCGAGTACGGCGAGAAGATCTCGGTGGGCCTGGTGCCCGCCACCAACGAGTTCTTCATGTATTTCTACGTGATGACGGGGCTGCACCTGCTGCATGTGGTGATCGGACTCGCGTTGTTGTGGTTCATGGTCACCCTGACCCGTCGGTCGGCGCGCGGTGAGCGCGAGCAGCGCTACCTGGAGGGCGCCGCGTGCTTCTGGCACATGGTCGATCTGCTGTGGATCGTCATCTTCCCACTCCTCTACTTGGTGAAATAATGCTGACAAATCTTCTGCGCGACCGCATCACGGTTGTCTGGTTCGTCCTCGTCGCGGCCACCGTCGCATCCTGGATCCTCGGCGTCGGACACGAACTGGGCGTCCGCAGCGCTGCGATCAGCATCATCGTGATCGCCTTTGCCAAGGTCCATTTCGTCGGCCAGTACTTCATGGAGCTACGCGACGCGCCGTTCGCGCTGCGCGCGGTGTTCGGCGTGTGGAACATCGTGGTCGGATTGCTGCTCATCGGCCTCTACTTGTTGGCATGACGCGGCACCCGGACTGCCACCCCCATCTACGGACAGAGGAGACATCGTCATGTACGTGATCATCGGAGGCGGGATGGCGGGCTGCGCCGCCGCGGCGACCCTGGCACGTGCCGGGAGACCGGTAACCCTGCTGGAGGCCGGTGATGCACTCGGCGGTCGGACCCGCACCGTCACCCGCGGAGGATTCCGGGTCGAGGTCGGTGCCATCTACCTGTTGAATTCCTATGACAGGACGATCGCGATGCTCACCGAAGCCGGCCGCAGTGATCTGCTGACCGGCTGGTCGCCGCTGGCAGGTCTGTGGGACGGCCGACAGCTGAACGCCATCCGCTACGACTACATCCCCTCGGTGCTCGCATCCTCGCTGTTGTCCTTGGCAGACAAGGTGCGTCTGGCGGCGCGTGCCATCCAGGCGATCGTGTCCCCGGCGCCCGATCCGTTCGAGACCGACAGTCTGGCGGAGTTCGACACCGGTGAAGACATGGAGAGCTGGGCGCGTCGCCGGTTGGGTGACAACCTCTTCGAGTGCTTCGTGCGGCCACTGATCGAGCCGTCGTTCGGAACCGACTGCCGCGATCTGTCGATCCCGTACCTCCAGGGTTTGATGAAGCGCGCCCACCGCGCGAAGTTCTTTCTGCCACGCGCGGGAATGGGAAGTCTGTGCGCAGAACTGGCCAGGGACGCACAGGTGCGCCTCGGCACCGAGGTGACCTCGCTGACCGCTCGGTCCGACGGGTCGGTGCTCGTGGGAATCGCGGACGGAACGTCGCTGTCGGCCACGGGTGTCGTGGTAGCGACCGATTCTGCCACCGCGGCACGGCTGCTCGGCGATGCTGCGACGGCAGATGCCCGCCGGGTCTTGACGGAGGCTCCGTATGCCTCGATGGCTCACGTCAACCTCCGCTGGGAGCGGGATCCCTGGCCCAGCAGCGCATTCGAGATGTTGCTGCCGATCGGCGCCGGGCCGCGCGACGTTCTCGGGACGATTGTGAAGACTGCCCGCACGTCGGATCTGGTACCCGCCGGGGCGCGGATGACCGATTCGTACTTCTCCAGCGAGGCCACTAGGCGCCTCGACGACGACGAGCTCATTGCGGTGGCGCAACGACATGTGGGGGAGATCCTGGGTTCGCGATATCCGCAGCCGGAGGCGGAGGTGTTCCGCTTCGATCGTGCGCTGGCGACCTGCCCGCCCGGCCACTATGCGCGCATGCGCGACCTGCGGGCGTCGATGCCCCCGCGAATCCGGGTGGCCGGCGACTATCTGGCCCACCTGGGCGTCGAGACCGCCGTGGTGAGCGGGGAGCGGGCGGCCCGACAACTGTTGGACGGTTGAGGGCCGGGGTCGACCGCGTTAGGGAGACTGCTGTGCGATCTTGCGGAAGTCCCAGCTGCGCAGCCGGTTCGGGATGACCCGCAGCCACGCGTGGCGTCCGTCGCTGACGAAGTCGGCGGAGCCGAAGTACTTCTCCGCGAACAGCCGTTCCGGTTCGATCAGCTGCGGGTCGGGGGTGGTGTTCCGCGGGATGTCGCCCACCGTCTGTGCGGTCCCGAGGATCTCCACTCCGCGTAGTTCCGCGTAGCGTTCCCCGTCGTCGATCACGACGCTCACTCGGGGATCACGAACAATGTCGACCCAACGCTGACTGTCGACGATGGAGTACAACCACAGTGCTGTGCCGTCCCAGGCAAACCACAACGGGGTCACGTGCGGTTGCCCACTCGCCGATACGGTGCCGACTCGGCACGTCCGTTGCGCACCGAGGAAAGCATCGAGCTCCGATCGGGTCATGGCCAGCGATCGCCGACGCCGCTGGGGTGGCGGGCTTCCGGGTGAAGACGTTTCGGGTGAAGACATCGTGGCTCCTGCGTTGAAGGGTCAGCCGTGCAGAATGACGTCGGCGGCGCGATAGCCGATCATCATCGAGGGCGCGTTGGTGTTGCCGGAGGTGATGTTCGGCATGATCGAGGCATCTGCGACGCGGAGCCCGTCCACAGCGTGCACGCGCAGATCCGGTCCGACGACGGCATTGTCATCGGATCCCATACGGCAGGTGCCGACAGCGTGGTAAATGCTGGATTCCTTGTCGCCCAACCAGTCTGCGTCGAAGCCTCCGGTGTCGTCCAGATACCGCCCGGCCATGGGCCGCATCGCCGATGTGGATTCCACCAGCTCGCGGGCCAGTGCGGTGCCCGAGAGCAGATCGGCGCGATCCTGGGCGTCGGCCAACCGGTGGTGACGCACCACAGGTTTGCCGTCGCGTAACTCGACGTGGCCGCGGGACCGCGGGTGCAGCAGCACGGTGTACACCGTGAATGCGTCGGCGCGTCCGATCCGGGCCCGTCCCCGGAGCGGATCGAGCTGATAGTGGATGGGCGATATGGCGATCTGGAAATCGTCGGTGAAAAGCTGGGCCTCGAACGGTGTGGTGGTCAGCGGGCCGGAACCACGCGCGACCAGCGAGCCCAGTGCCCGCGCCGCCTGCGGCACGGTCAGCGAGTTGATCGTGGGCACGTGACTGGACCAGTGCTGTGCCACCACGAGGTGGTCCTGAAGATTCTGGCCGACACCGGGCAGATCTGCGGCGGTGCCACCGGGGCCGATTCCCGATCTCAACAGCACGGCCGGTGTACCGATCGCGCCCGCACTGAGGATGACATCGTGCTCGGCGCGCAGGAATCGCCCGCGGGTCATGACCCCGATGGCCCGTCCGCGCTCGAGCACGACCCGTTCGACCGGTGCACGGGTGATGACGCGCGGTCGCCGGTCGGCGGGTAGCGCGCGGAGAAGTCCGGTCGCCGCCGAGCAGCGCAGGCCGCGCCGTTGATTCACCTGGGCCGGGCCGGCACCGAGCTGTGACGCGCCGTTGTGGTCGGGATTGCGGGCGAAGCCGGCTTCGGCGGCAGCGTCGAGGAAGGCCGCGTCGAGCGGGTGGGTGTGTCCGCACCAGCCCACGTCGATCGGGCCGCCGGAGCCGCGGAATTCGTCGGCACCATCGCACCAGTTCTCCAGGGCACGAAAGGCCGGCAGCACATCCTCGTGGTCCCATCCGGTGGCACCGGCCTGCGCCCAGCGTCGGTAGTCGGCGGCGCGTCCTCGCACGTAGACCATCGCGTTGATCGACCCACTGCCGCCGATGATCCGGCCGGACGCGAACGCACTGGGTTGATCATGCTTGCTCGGATCGGGCAACATGGGATACCGCCAATTCGCTGTCGCGAACAGGGAGGCGATGCCCAGCGGCAGCCGCACATCGGGGCGGCGGTCGGTGCCGCCGGCCTCCAGCAGGGCGACCCGAGCCCCGGCCGCAGCCAGCCGCGCGGCGATCACGCACCCGGCCGAGCCGGCCCCTACGACGATATGGTCGAACACCTCGGAGTTCGAGGCACCGGCGGTCACGGGAGGACCACATCGTTCGGCTGGGCGGAGGTCTCGGCGATGCGCCGGATGGTACGAAGCGACTGGTCGATATTGCCCTGCAGGTCGGTTCGGCGGTCCTTGACCCGCAGCGCGATACGTTCGAACAGCAACGCGACCATGGGAAGGTCGACACACATGGTCATCTCTTCGCTGAGCTCGCAACCGTGCGGTGTCGGCACCATGCGGTAGATCCAGGTGGTGAAATCCGCGCCGCCCATCTGGACGGCGAAGCCGAATTCCCGTCCCGGATCATCGGCGATGATGCGCACGGTGGTGGACCAGCGTCCGAATCGGCGACGATTGGTGCCGCGGAACTGTTGAGGACCGGTCCATTCGGCGCGGATGCACTCGGGGCTCCATTCCGGAATTCGGCGGATGTCGGACACGATGTCGTAGACGTGCCGCGCGGAGGCGCGCACCACCGTCCTGCCCGCGACGCGGTCACCCTTGCGCAGTGCCGTGCTCATCTGGCCTCCTCGTCGGTCGATGTGGATGTCGATGTCGAAGTCGATGCCCGATCGACGGAGCCCAGCCGGCGTGCGGTCACCGTCGACACGGTGCACAGCTCTCCGGAGCCACCGAAGCCGAGAACTTCGACGACGGCCGAGGACCTACCGACGTGGTAGGCGCGAGCCGTTGCAACATAAGGAGATCCGACGACAACCGGGCGCAGATAGGTGGTGTGCACGTGCGCGGTGTGTAGATCCGGATTGCGCGCATTGACGTACTCGGCGGCGGCCAGTTCGGTGACACATGCGGAAACACCGCCATGCATGATCCCGAATCCGTTGACCCAGCCATCTGGATCGGCCATCGTCACGTGTAGCAGGTCGCCCGACGGCCGGTAACTCAGGCCGAGAACGCGATCGATGTCACCGTACTCGATCGGCACATCGTATCGTGCAGCTTTTTCTCGTGCAGCCTTGTCGGCCAACGGATCTGCTCCGACAGCGGCAACGGTGACGCTGCGCGTCGTGCCGGCTGCCACGATCTCGCCCGTGCGGTCGGTGATCTGACATTCGACGAACGTCTCCGAACGTCCGGCCACGGTTCGCGCTTCGGCGAAGAGTTCCCCGTCCAGCGGAACCGCGCTGATGATATCGAGGGTCAGTTCCCCGGTGAGGGTCCAGGTTTTCGGCGGCCTGTTCAGGTAGGGGAGTTCGCCGAGGATATGGTCGGCCAGCACCAACAGTGCGCCCACTCTTGGTCGCTCCGACCGATCGCGGGCCCATGGTGGGATCCGGAACGCGCAACGATTTCCGTCGGCGGTGAGCTGACAGTCGTGCAAGCCGAAGCGGGCTTCGACCGATGTCGGGTCCCCGACCATGCACCCGGCGCGGGTGTCATCGGCAGCGGTCATGTGTTCATCCAGTTCCTCGGGAGTGTGGAGGCGTCAAGTCTGATGAGCTTCCGGGGCGTAGGTGGGTTACCATGTCGCCGAACGTATTCCGGCTGACAACATACGCTCGATCAATGCGGGTGGCCGCTCAGTTCGGTTGACCGTACACCGCGACGACGACGGTGCGGTCGAGGCTGTTCTCCGACCACACGCCCATCTCGGTGTTGGCGCAGTTGCGCATGATTCCCAGCGAGACGGGGTTGTGATACCACTGGTTGATCAATTCGATTCCGCTGATGGCCAGTGCCGGATTGATGGCAACGGTCTGCTGCGCGGTCCCGCGGTAGCCGGCCCTGGCCGCGCGGGATTGCGAAGTGGAACCGTCAGATCCGAGTTCGCCGAACACGTCACGGTGGGCCACCGCATCGCGCGCATGCCATTGAGCGGCAAGCTGCAACGCGGGATTGCCGGTGATCTCGGTCGGGCAGCCCGCCTGACGTTGCACCGTGTAGACATTGGCGATGACGCTCTCGTTGAGCCTGCGGTTGTCCGCATGCGCCGGAGCCGCGCCGAGAACCGCGATCGGCAGGAGAGCGGTCAGCGCGATGCTGCGCCGGAACGCTGCGGTCGCGCCACCCGATGCCGATGTGTGCATGGTCGTCGCTCCGATCCAGGGGGTGCTCGGCCGGTGATGCTCGCGGCCCGAACCGAGCATCGCCCGTTCAGGCGTGATCTCACCGAGGTTCGAGTATCGCGTTCTTGAGCGTCCGTCGCGGTCCGCGCGGCGGGGCCACCCATCACTGTGCGCAATGCAGGCGGTTCGGTCAAGTGTTTTTTTATTTTGTGTTCATTTTTTGTGACGGCGGGAGCCGGTTGCGCGGCGGGACGATGACGGGCTGTCGCGGTACCGCCGACCCGGTCGGATGTCGACCGACCCGGGCGAGCCCGGCCGTATCATGTCGGAATGCCCAGGCACAGCAATCGGCCCTCGACGTCGGCGAATCAGGTGGATTCGGGCGAGTCCGAGCACGAATCCAAGTCGGCTCTGACGCGCAAGCGCATCCTCGACGCCGCCGCTCGGGTCCTGTCTGAGCATGGCTATGCGGGTCTTCGATTGACCGATGTCGCCGCCGCCGCGGATCTGCAGGCGCCCGCAATCTATTACTACTTCCCGTCCCGCGACGAACTGATCGAAGAGGTGATGTGGGCGGGGATCGCGGATATGCGTGAGCATGTGGCGGCGGTGCTCGACGAGATTCCCGACGGAACGCCGGCCCTGGACCGATTGCTGCTTGCCGCGGAGGCTCATCTGCGACATGAACTGGAGATATCGGACTACACGACGGCCGCGATCCGCAATGCCGGTCAGGTGCCCCAGGGGATCCGTAAGAGGCAGATTCTCGAGGAGGAGCGCTACGGCGACATCTGGCGCAGACTGATCAACGACGTGGCCCGAGATGGCGTCCTGCGTCCCGATCTCGATCTGTACATCGCACAGATGCTGGTGCTCGGGGCGTTGAATTGGGCAGTGGAGTGGTGGAATCCGCGTCGCTCCTCGGTGGAGGCTGTCGTCGAGAACGCTCAATCCATCATCCGGCACGGTATTGCCGACGCTGCGCATCGTTGAGCTTGATCAGCAGATGCCGCGCAGGTGCTCGCGCGCCGACGCCAGCAGCACCCCGATCGAATCTTCGAGTGCACCCGGGTCGATGGCGGCGTGCGTTCCCATCGCCCCGGACAGGCGGCGGAATCGCACGCCCTCCAAGAGGCTTGCCGCCCGCCACTGGGTGAAGGCGCGGTAGTAGTCGAGATTGTCGACGTCCCGGCCGGTGGTGTCCCGGTAGATGTCGATCATCTCGGCACGATTCGGGAAACCGCCGGCCCGGGTGGGGCTCGGCATCACGATGGCCGGTTCCTCGGCAGGTCGCCAATCGTCGAGAAGCCAGGCCAGATCGGCGAGCGGGTCGCCGATGGTGCACAGCTCCCAGTCCAGCACGGCGGTGATCCGACCGTCGGCGACCAACAGATTGGACAGCCGGTAGTCGCCATGCATGATGACCGCCGGTGCGTCCCCGGGTAAGTGTTCGGCCAGCTTGTCACGCGTGGCAGACCACGCGTCGTCGTGGCGGCTCGCGGCGCGAACGCGTTCCCATGCCGCCGTCACCCGGCGGATCTGCCGGAGCAGATACGGGTCGCCCGATACCTCGATGTTCAAGATCGCCGGGTCCAATCGATGCAGCGACGCGAGGGTCGTGGCCACCGAGCGGCCCAGGGCATGCCGCTGGTCGGCTGTGAGTGAACGCGCATCGGCTTCTGTCTCCAGTGCTGAACCGGCGGCGCGCTCCATGACCACGAACGGTGCTCCGCCGGAGGTCCTGCCGGTACCGATTACCGCCGGAACGGGTACCTCGGTGCGTGCCAGTGCGCGCAGGATGCCGACTTCCCGGTCCAGATTGTGGGTCTGACCGGCCACGGTGCCTGCCGGTGGCTCGCGCATCACCCATTCCCGGCCCGCCGCGTCGACGACGAGTGTGGTGATGTTCGACTGGCCGATACCCACTCGGGTGATGGTCAGCGGAGTGCTGACGTCGATGCCGTGGGTCCGGAGCCAGGTCGCCACGGCGTCGGGTTGGGTCCACATACCCGAGTCGGCGCGGTCCTCGCGGGCGGAGGTGGCGGGTCGGACAGTCATGTGCGGATCTCCATCGGGCCGGTGGGTCTGGCACGCACTGCGTGCAGCGAGATGCTTCCCTTGGTTATTTATCATGAATTAGAATTTTTGCGTGCCCCGACCTGACGATCCGCAGCGGTACGGCCGAACGTGACCCCTGAGGATTACGTGGCGGTCGGCCTCGAAGTCCTCGGTGACCGGGGGCATTTGGGGCTGAAGCTGGCAGAGGTGTGCCGCCGGCTGGGGGTGACCTCCGGATCGTTCTATCACTACTTCGACAACTGGGCGGATTACCGTCGTCAACTCATCGGATACTGGAAAGTCAACGGCACGTTGGCCCAACTCAAGGTGATCTGCGCCGAACCCGATCCACGGCGGCGTATCGAGGGGCTCGTCGAGGTGGCGTTGCGACTGAACCACCCTGCGGAATGTGCGATACGAGCCTGGAGTCGGGTGGATCCCGATGTTGCCGCCATTCAGTCCGAGGTTGACCGACTGCGGCACCAGGTGGTGTTCGATGCGGCCCTCGAGCTGGGTGTCGACCGGATCCGGGCCAACCGGTTCGCCGACGCGGCCCTCTATCTCCTCGTGGGTTACGAGCAGGCCGCCTTGGCTCCCGACCTGGCCGGTCTCGAGGCGATCTTCCGCGACCTGTTGACCCTGATAGAAGGCCGCGCCGGCCTTGGGGGTGGGTGAGAACCGAGTGGATTCCGGTGTCGGAATCCCTATTTGCACATATTCTAATGTTTATTCGAATAGAATCGACGCGATGGGAAAGCGCTCGATGTGCCGAGCGTCGTGCCATCGGCGGCAGGAGAGGGGCGTGATATGACGGGCAACATCCGGATGAGCGGCCCGCGTCCGGGTATCTCGGCCGCGGCGAACCGACGGAGGCTGTCGACAATTGTCGGCGCAGCCGTCGCCGCGTCCATTGCTGCGTCCATGGCCGCCGTCGTCCTGGCGTCGCCGGTACACGCCGAACCGGCGGACGAGCCCTGCGCGTCGGCGGTGTCCCTGCTCTGCCGATTTGTTCCGATCGCCCCGGAACTGGACGGGGATGTCGACTACACCCAACAGCAGCCGGGCGCAGGCATCCTCGCACCCGAGTCGGCCCAGCCTGTCGATCCATGTATCAGCGGATGCATCTGACGGGCGTCTCCGCCGGCGTACGGCGTGACGGTGCCCGGACACGGCGACGAACCAGCGGCACATCGGGTCATGGGCAGGGGAGGGGGCGAGAAGTGATGGCGATGGACCGATCGGCAGAGGTGACCTTCGCGTGGGCGCTGTTGCATGCCGCGCGCGGATTTCTGGATCAGACGGCGCACTCGTGGCTGTGCGCACAACTCGGCGCCGGGGAGACCCAAGTGGTCATCCGCGATCTGCTGACCGGTTTCGTGAGCAGTTCGACGGCACTGCCCAGGGCGATAGCTCCGTCCCTGTGGTCCTGGCTCGACGGGTTCCACGGCAGCGACGCCGAGGTGGACCTGCGTGATATCGCCGCTCGGCTTCGGCTGACAGAGCCCGGTGCGGCCGATGCTGCGACCTCCGGCCCGGCGGCCAGGTTGGTGGCTCGCCAGACCGGTCGGGCCGCTGACGGGTTCGCCCTCGTGCTGGTGCCCCCGGCGTTGTAGTTCGATTCGCCCGAGGTGGGTGCGCCGAGGGGCGACCTGGGCTGACCTGGTCGGCCCCGGTCGCGTAGGTTCTTTGGAGACCACAGCCGAGAAACATCGCAGCATTGGACGATAGCCATCATGTCTGAGCACCAGAACGACACCGAGCACCAGAACGAGGACGTTCCTCCGAACCACCTCTCCATCGATCCGCGGAGTGCTCACTACAGCGAGGACGCACTGATCCGCGGCGTGGGGATCCGCTTCAACGGTGTCGAGAAGACCAACGTGCACGAGTACAACGTGGCTGAGGGCTGGGTTCGCCTGGAGGTGCCCACCGCCAAGGACCGCCGCGGCAACCCGATGGTCGTCAAGGTCAACGGCACGGTCGAGCCGTTCTACCGATCCGCGGAGTAGTCGGCGTCTTCTCCGGCCGTGCGTCCGCCTCCTGCTGATGTCGTGCGAATCCGGCGGATGGTGCGCGCCGACTGGAGGTGGATTGCGCCGTGGTTCGACGATGACGAGCTCTGTCGCCGCCTGGGTCCGCTCGACGAGGAATGGCTCGAGCATGTCCTGGCGGAAAGCGAGGGCGTTCAGCTGGTGATCACCGATATCGACGGAGCTCCGATCGGCCTGGTGGGGTGCGCGTGGGACCCCGAGGGTGTTGCACACGCCATCACCGACCTGGCCGTCTGCCCGTGGCGTCGGCGCGTAGGTCTTGGGCGCGACATCTTGTCCTCGGTGCTGACCTGGGAAGAACATCCGCCCGCGCGGCGCTGGGTCGCCTTCGTCGACCCGGACAACCGTGCGGCGTCGGAGTTCTTTACCGCAGTCGGTTGGCATCTCGATGGTCTCGATGACGAGATGTATCGGTTCTCCCGCGACTTGTGAACCGGCGTCCTGAGCCGTTCAGCTGCTGCCCGTGGTGCGGTGCCCCCGCGTGGTACTCCCGCACATCGGGTGTACTCCCGGTGTGCTGGCCTGGACACGGAATCGTCGCTCGAGGGTGCCCAGTGGCACCGGGTTTAGCATTGTTTCTGAAAACGCCCTGCGGATTTCGTGGCCGGCAGCAATGCCCGTACGTGTATCGCCTGGTGGTCAGCCATTGAATTCGACTGGAGTCGAACAGATTTCGTACCGGCATGATCGATCGTCGTGATATTTGCTGGTTCATCTGTGAAAACTGCTGTCAATGAACCGAATTCACTGGCGGGTAATCTCTCTGGTCCAATACCCTACTGGTCGGTAACTGGTGAACGGTTCGATATTTACTGTTGCGAAAAGTATTTCGCTCATTCCGTTGAATAGGTCACACGTCGTGCGAATCTCACGATCAGCTTCTAACGTTGATTCAAATGATGTCGGGGTGAGAAGGGGCGACCAACGATGACGCGGCGGATGTTGACAGGGCCATCCGAAGGGTGGGATTGAAATGCGACGACTCTCAAGTTTGGATGCGCAGTTTTTCGCTGCCGAGCGTGCGGGCGCGGAATCGCACTATTGCGGGCTGTCGATCTACGACACGCCGGACGATGCGTGGCCGATCACCGCTGGCACTGTCGCGCAGCGTATTCGGGAACGAATCGAGCACCATCCGCCACTGCGCTGGCGATTGGTCACCGTGCCATTCGGGTTGGACCACCCGGTTTTCGAGACGGTAAGCGTGGATCCAGCCGACCACGTACGCGAGGTCGAATTGGATATCACCGACGAGCAAGGCCTGCGAGCCGCCGTCAGCGACGACCTCAAGGTGCCGCTGGACCGCGGCAAGCCGCTTTGGCGGGTCACCGTGTTCCACGGGTTACCCGGGCGCACCGCGGTGGCTTTCACGCTGCATCACGGTGTGGTGGACGGAATCAGCGCCAAAGAGGTTTTCGGAGTGTTGGTCGACGACGCAACCTCGTTGGGAGCACCACCCGCGGCGCAGGGCGAATCGTCCGGTGCGGTGAGCCGGCTCGGTCTGGCTGCACGGGCAGTGTTCGAGACGCCGGTAGGTACGGTGCAGAAGGTGCGCAACATCGCTGGAAGCCTTGCCCACCTAGACCAGAGCCCGGTGCTGAGGTCGTTGCCCGGTGTACAGGAACTCGCGCGGCTGATTCGCCGGGACGGTTCCCCGTACGCGGTGCACGCCCCGCGTACCCGCTTCAACAGCCGGTTGTCGGGCGCCCGGTCCAACGGCTTCGCCAGTGTGTCGCTGGAGGACGTCAAGACCGTCAAACGGCACCTCGGCGTCACCGTCAACGACGTGGTGCTGGCCGCCTGTGCCGGCGCGTTACGAAACCGATTGCTGGCCAACGACGAACTTCCCGAGGTGCCGCTGCTGGCCTACATTCCGGTGTCTGTACGCGACCCCGAGCACCGGCGGTACGGCAATGCCATCACCTCGATCATCGCCCCGCTGCCGACTCATCTGGGCAATCGGCGTGACCGCGTCACGTTTGTCAGCGATGTCATGAAACGCGCCAAAGACCGCACCGCACAGACACCGCCGAGTCTGATGGCCGATGTCAACGACATCATCCCCACGCCTATGTTCCAGATGGCGGCGCGCGGCCTTATGGACGTCATCTGCTCGCCGCTGGTGCGCCCGCCGGTGAACTTGATCATGTCCAACGTGCCGGGGCCGAGCGACGGGCTCACCCTGCTGGGCGCGCCGCTGCTCGCGCATTACCCGCTGAGTCTGATCTTCGACGGGATCGCCTTGAACATCACCGTGGTGAGTTACCGCGACGGTATGGACATCGGCGTCGTCGGCGATGCCGAGGCTGTGCCCGATGCGGCGGACCTCGTCGAGGATCTGCGCACGGAATTCGCTGCGCTGCTGCGGCTCACCACCGAGGACTGAGTTCAATCGGGTGTTCGGGCGGTGAACTGATCACCACCCGAACACCCGACCGGTCCTCACACGCCTGCGGGGGCGAGGCTCTCGGTCAGCAGCCTGCTGCGCGCCTCGCTGTACTCGCGGCCAAGGCGTTCCACCAACTGCGCCGTCGAGGTGACCTCACGAATCGGGCCGATACCCTGGCCTGCGCCCCAGATGTCCTTCCAGGCCTTGGCATCGGTGTTGCCGCCCGAGCCGAAGTCCATCGCCGACGGGTCCGACTGGGGGAGATTCTGTGGGTCCAACCCGGCCGCCTCGATCGAACCGCGCAGGTAGTTGCCGTGCACACCCGTGAACAGATTCGAATACACGATGTCACTGGCGCCGCTGGTGGTGATCATTTCCTTGTAGGCGGGCTCGTTGCGCGCCTCGGTGGTCGCCAGGAACGCCGAGCCGATATAGGCCAGATCGGCGCCGGCGGCCTGTGCTGCGAGGATGGAGCGGCCGTGACCGATGGCGCCGGAGAGCAGCAGCGGTCCGTCGAACCAGGCCCGAATCTCCTGTACGAGTGCGAACGGCGAGATGGTGCCTGCGTGCCCACCTGCTCCGGCGGCCACGGCGATCAATCCGTCGGCACCCTTGTCGATCGCCTTGCGGGCGAAGGTGTCGTTGATGACATCGTGCAGAACGATGCCGCCGTAGGAGTGGATGGCGTCGTTGACGTCGGCCCGGGCTCCCAATGAGGTGATCACGATCGGCACCTTGAAATCGACGCACGCCTGCACGTCCTCTTCAAGGCGCTCGTTGGATTTGTGCACGATCTGGTTCACGGCGTACGGGGCGGTCACCAGTTCGGGATGGTCATGCCGGCGGCGCTCCAAGGTGGTGGAGATCTGTTCCAGCCACTCGCGCAGCGCGGGTGCCGGACGCGCGTTGAGGGCGGGGAAGGAGCCCACCACGCCGGCGCTGCACTGGGCGATCACCAGCTCCGGGCCCGAGCAGATGAACAGTGGCGACGCGACGACGGGCAGGGCGAGATTGTTGCGGAGAATATCGGGAAGGGTCATGTGGCAATCACTTTCGGTCGGTGTGGACGATGGGGGACAGCGGGGGCGGTGGCGCCGAGCCGGGACGCGACGGCGCCAATTCCTCGGCGGTTTCCGCGATCTCGCGCCAGAACGCGATGGAGGCCTTCTCGATCATCTGGCCGGCCTTCAACGTCGCCAGCGGATAGCCGAGATCGGGTCGGTCCTGGTATCGCCGCTCAAGATCCGCGTAATAGGCCAGGCGTGCTTTACGTTCGACGATCTGGTTCTCGGCGAGCTCGCGCATGCTCGACGGGTCGACGAGCTCACCGAAATGCAGCTTGAGAAGCGCTTCGTCGTGGAGTTCGGCCGGTAGCGATGTCGTGGGGTCGCGAAGCCAATCGCGAAGGCGGTCAAGGCCTTTGTCGGTGATCGTGAAGAACTGACGCTTGCGCCCACCGTCTTCGGTCTCGGATCGCAGCAGCCCGGCAGCCTCCAGTCGGCGTGGCTCGCGGTACAGCGTCGCGTGCTGCAGCGGCCATAGATAGGCGATGGACTCGGCAACATACTGCTTGAGCTGATACGAGGTGGTGGGGCCTCGCACGGCAGTCACTCCCAGAACCACATAGGACAGGTGGGTGATGCGGAAACCCTCGGACACCGTTCAACCGTATCATTGATATGGTGAGGGCGGCCAGTGGCGACGCCCGAGAAATGGTCGTCTACCCTTGTGTGGTGCCTCACAACGGTGGCGCGAGTCGGGATGGGTCACACGTGGAACGTGATGGCCGGTTGCGCGCGGTGCTCGACGAACTTCGGTCGGTGAGCAACGCCGCCATGGTCGATGCCGCCGATCCCGCCGGTGTGTCGCCCCAGGTGGCGCAGCGGGTGCTCGCCGATGGCTGGTCCACTTTGGCCGAAGCGCTCGACGGTGACAACGAGGCGATCGCGGTGCTCGCGGCGTTGCGGACGCTGGCGGGTGCCGACGTCGCGGTGACGCAGGCCAGGGATCGGACTCGTGGGCTCGGTGATGCGCTTGCCCGGCTGGACGCCGCGCCGTGCACCGTGACCGAGCTGATGGAGCTGGCTCCACAACTGGTCACCGGGCTCGGATTCGACAGGGCCATCTTCTCCCGCATCATCGACGGGGTCTGGGTCTCGCACTCGGTCCACATCCCCGACGAGCCGGATTGGGCAGCCGAGATCAACCGGGTCGGACAAGAGCAGTCCCAACCTCTGGTGCGCGGCCTCTTCGAGACCGAGATCGTGCGCCGTCGAGAGGCTCGCCTGGTCACCGATGTGCAGCACGACGCCCGAGTCCACCGGCCGATTGCCGTTGCCTCTCGCTGCAATTCCTATGTTGCCGCTCCCGTCGTGGCCGGCGACCGTGTCGTGGCACTGATCCATGCCGACCGCTACCGCCAGCGCCGCGACACCGATGACGTCGACTGCGAGGTGCTCACCGCATACGCACACGGGCTGGCGCTGGCGTTCAGCCGTGCGCGGGCCGCCGAGCGGCTGCACTCGGTGAGCGCGGCACTGCAATCGGCAGCCCGCGACTGTGCCGAGGCCGCCATCGGTGTCGGTGACTATGCGCTGGCTCCGGTCGGTCGTGACGAGGAACCGCCGGCATCGGTGCGCCAGGGCCTTCGATCGGTTCGGGGACTGCTCACGTCGCGCGAAGGCGAAATCCTCGAACAGATGGCCAGTGGCCGCACCAATGCCGCGATCGCCGCCAAGCTGTTCATCTCCGAAGGCACGGTCAAACAACACGTCAAACACATCCTGCGCAAGCTCGGCGCCGAGAACCGGGTGGAGGCCGTCGCCATGCTCTACCAGTCCCACGCTGGGTGATCAGGCAATCTCCACCCGAAGCGACTGCGTCGGACAACTGCGCGCCGCCTCCTCGACCTGATCACGCATACCGTCTGCGACATCGTCGCGTGGGGCGTGCACCCGGCCGTCGTCGCCCACCTCGAAGACATCGGGTGCCAGCGCCTCGCACATGCCGATACCCGAGCACCTGTCGATGTCGATGAGCACCCGCCAGCCGCTCATGCCGGGGCCCCCGGGTCGAACGGCATGCTCAGCACGCCCCTGATGAAGTTGGTTCGCACCAGTTCCGTTACGCCGGTGCTGAAGTCGGGTGCCTGGGTGTATAGCTCGCGGAACAGCGAGCGAAGCATGACCTTGGCGAGCTGGCTGCCCAGACAGTAGTGGATCCCGCCTCCGCCGAACGCCATATGCGGATTGACACCACGACTGAGATCGAAGACGGTCGGATCGGCGAACACGGACTCGTCGCGGTTACCCGACGCGTACATCATGACCACCTTGTCGCCCGGCAGGATCTGCTGACCGCCGAGTACGTACGGACTCACGCAGGTCCGGCGGAAGTTCTGCACCACCGAACCCCACCGCAGGAACTCTTCGATGGCCGGGTTGATCCGGCCGTCGAAGTCCTCCCACAGAAAGGCGCGTTGCTGCGGAAAATCGTTGAGCGCCTTGGCCGCCAAGCTCGACGTGTGCCGGGTCGTGTCATTGGCGGCCACCGAGAACAGCACCATGGTGGCGCCGATCTCGAAATCGGAGAGCTTCTCGCCGTCGACCTCGGCGATCACCAGGGCCGACAACAGATCCTCCTGCGGGGAAGCTCGACGCTCGTCGATCAACTCCTGGGTCATATCGTGGATACGCAGGGCGGCCTCGATCTGCACCTCGGCGGGATCTCGACCGGCCAGCAGAACCGGGTCGGCCCACGCCTGCGTCTCATCGGCAGCGTGCACCACATCGGCGCGCAACTCCTCGGGGAAACCGAACATGTCCCCGAACATCTCGGTGGGCAGGTGCCGGGCGATATCGGCCACGAAGTCGACCGCTTCGCCCGCCCGACCCTTGTCCACCGCGGCGGCGACGATGCGTTGCGCGCGCGCGGCGATATCGCCCTCGATGCGCCGGATCTGGCGGGGCGTGAACACCGAGC
The DNA here is from genome assembly GCF_006715585.1 of Arthrobacter sp. SLBN-53. NCBI lineage: Bacteria > Bacillati > Actinomycetota > Actinomycetes > Micrococcales > Micrococcaceae > Arthrobacter > Arthrobacter sp. SLBN-53. The sequence goes on along the minus strand of NZ_VFNN01000001.1, from coordinate 468,568 downwards.
TGACCAATCGCCGGATCTTGTGGTGCTGCGGATTGTCCATGGCGAGAAAGGACATCGCCATCTCCAGGAACACCGGCGGCAGCATGTCGAACATGACGCCATACCTGGACACGAATACGTCACTGTTCTGGCTGATCTCGACGATATCGGCGTGTCGGACCACCGCCCAATAGCCGGGATCATCGGGGTCGGGGGAGACCGCGGTCTCGATGGGTGGTTGCCAGCTCACCGGGCGGCGCGCACGCAGCTCCGCGAAGATGGGTTCGCGGTCGGGCAGGTCCATATCCCAGAACGCGTCGGTGGAGACATTGATCGGGTCATAGGCCCGGGTGGCCGCGACATCATTGGTGGGCGGAACGTCGACCGTATCGTCGTCGTCATCGAATGACAGATCGGCGCTGAACAATTCGTTGTCCACAGTGCTCATGAGTTTTCTCCGTCGTCGGCGTGGCTGAGCAGGATGTCATAGGGTTTCGGCAGCCGGCCCCCGGACAGATCCAGGTGTACGGTCTTGGTCTCGGTGTAGGCGTCCAACGCATCGGGACCGAGTTCGCGGCCCAATCCGCTCTGTTTGTATCCGCCGAAGGGCACCTGACAGTTGATCTGGTGCGCGTCGTTGATCCATACGCTGCCGCAGGCGATACGCTCGGCGAGCTCCAGCGCCCTGGTGTTGTCCGAACTCCAGATACTCGCCGCCAGGCCATATTCCGAGTCGTTGGCGATGACCGCGGCCTCGTCCTCATCGGCGTAGGGGATGACAACCAGGACCGGGCCGAAGACTTCTTCTCGGGCGATCCGCATATCGTTGCGTACTCCGGTGAGGATGGTCGGCGTCACCCAGAATCCCGGTTGGTCCAGTGCCTCGCCTCCCAGTGCGACGACGGCTCCCTCGGCGACCGCTGCCCGGATGTGTTCCAGGATGCGGTTCTGTTGTCTGGCATCGATCACCGGGCCCATATCGGTATCCCAGTCTCGGGTCGGACCCATGGTGATGGTGGCGGCTCTGGCCACCAGCCGGGTGATGAACTCGTCATGCAGCGATGCCGGAACCAAGGCGCGGGTGCCGGATTCGCAGATCTGGCCGGAGTAGACGAAGCATCCGTAGAGCACACCGTCGACCGCGAGATCCAGATCGGCGTCGTCCAGCACGATCGAGGGGCCTTTGCCCCCGAGTTCGAGGGTGACCTGCTTGACGGTGTCCGCGGCCAGTCGCATGATCTCGCGGCCCACCGCGGTGGAGCCGGTGAACGCGATCTTGCCGACATCGCGATGGCCGGCCAACCGTGCGCCGGCGTCCGGTCCGTCACCGGTGACGACATTGAGCACCCCTGGCGGCAGTCCGTTGGCCTCCGCGATGCGCGCGAACGCCAGGATCGACAGCGGCGTGTGCTCGTCGGGTTTGACCACGACGCTGTTGCCGGCGGCCAACGCAGGCCCGACCTTCCACAGCGTGAGCAGCAGAGGGAAATTCCACGGCGCGATGGCACCCACGACGCCGATGGGCTCGCGGTGCACGACGGCCTGGCCAAGGGCCGGGAACGAGGTGATCGGCGCGGGACGCTGCCAGGCGTAGTTTTCGGCCAGATCGGCGAAATAGCTGAAATGAGCCAGGGCGTAACCGATGTGGAATCCGGTGGCCTGCCGCACCGTTGCGCCGTTGGCGCTCAGCTCCAGCTCGACGAGCTCCTCGGCGGCATCATTGGCCGCCGCGACGATCCGGCGCATGACGGCGGCGCGCTCCTGGGGAGTGCGGTGCCGCCATACCCCTGATTCGAATGTCGCGCGCGCCACGGCCACGGCGTCGTCGACGTGGCCGGCATTGCCGTGTGCGACCGTGGCGACGGTGTCCCCGTTGCTCGGGTCGACGATCTCGCGGTGGCGTTCGGTGTCGACATCGCGTCCACCGATGAGCATCGAATGATGTTGGAGAGCAATGCTTGTCATATCAGATCCTCGGATCCAGGACGATCTTCGTGGCCTCGCGCGCCTCGAACATCCGGTAGGCCTCGACTGCGGAGGACAACCCCATCCGATGGGAGATGATCGAACTGGGCCGCAGCTTGCCCGCGCAGTTCAGGGCGATGACCTCGTCCATGTACTCGGTGATGTGCGAGACGCCCATCTGTAGCGTCACACCCTTGAGGTACAGCTCGCCGAATGGCAATGTGATCGCATCCTCGTTGTACACACCCGGGATGGACAACGTGCCGCCCGCACGTACCAGCGCGATCGAGGACAACAACGCCGATTCGTGGCCGACGGCGTCGATCACGACGTCGGCGCCGCGCCAGTCGGTCAGATCGAGCACCGCGTCGGCCGGGTCGTCTTCGGACGCGTCCACCGCCACGGCACCGAGGTTGGCGGCCTCCTTGAGCCGGGCGGCGACCTTGTCGATGACGATCACCTGTGCAGCGCCCAGGATGTCGGCGGCCATGGCCGCGCACAGACCCACCGGGCCCGCGCCCACCACGGCGACGGTGTCGCCAGGGGTGATGGCCCGCGCGACCGCCTCGTATCCGGTGGTCATGATGTCGCCGGCGAAGAGGAAGTCGTCATCGCACGCGGAGCCGGTGTTCGGGATGGCCCGCGCGGTGCTGTCGGCGTTGGGCACCACCACGTACTCGGCCTGTCCGCCGGCCAGGTCGCCCAGCGCCAACCCGAGGCCGAAGATTCGCGAACCCGCACAGTTGCCGGGCTGATGGCGGCGGCACTGGTGGCAGGCTCCGCAGCTGACCACACACGAGCTCACCACCCGGTCGCCCTCGGCGAAGCGGACGACCGCCGAACCCGCCGCGACGACGGTGCCGAGGAACTCGTGGCCCAGCACGATATCGGGCTCAAGTTCCAGCCGGCCCTCGTAGGGGTGTAGATCGGTACCGCAGATGGCGGTTCGTTCGACCCGGACCAAAATATCTGTGGGACTGGTGATCTCGGGTATCGGAAGCTCTGCGACCTCTACTCGGTAGGGCTCACGCAGGATCACCGCCCGCATGGTGTCAGGCATGCGTGCCGGCCTGGGCGTCCTTGACGGCGACCTTCTCGCGGTACATCGGGAAAAGGGGCTTGGTCAACGGGACCAGCTTGAGGATCTTGTTGACCGGTCCCTTGGCCTTGACCTGCCCCTTGGCCAACCCGATCGCGAGGTTGTACTCACCCCGCCAGAACTGGTCGCCGGTGTCGCCGCGCATCAACAGGGTGACATCGGCCTTCTCCTCACAGGGGCCGAAGACGACCTTGCTGTCCGGGCGGAAGACCATCGTCATCTCACAATCGGGATCGGTGTAGATGACCCGCATGATGATGTTGGCACCTTTGAGCTTCGGGCCCGATTCGGGATGGTCGAGCGCGTCGCGGAAGACGCCCCCGATATAGGTGTCCAATTCGGCGGGGTCGATGAAAAAGCCCATGTCAGGAAGCTCCAGTTCTCACGGTGTGACGGGTGTCACCCATGTAAACACCGTGTTCGAACTCAAGGCAGCTGTCGTTGGTGAGCTCTTTCTACCCCTTTAGGGGTATCGCGCGCCGCTGGAAGGGTGCTCGGTATCGAGACATCAACAGGCACCGTCGGGATGGGATGGGCTCTACGGGGTTGTGGCAGTGATGAACCCGTTGATCAACTCGGCGAGTTCGGCGCCGCGGTCCTCTTGCAGAAAGTGCCCGCCGCCGGTGATGGTGGTGTGCGGTTGCCCGTGTGCTCCCGGCACGTTGTCCAGGAACAGCTGCTCGCCGCCGCGGGTGATGGGATCCTGATCGCTGAAGCAGGTGAGCAGCGGCTTGTCGAAGGTCGACAGGACCGACCAGGCATGGATGTTGGCGGCCGATTCGGGATCGTCGGTGCTGGTCGGCACCAGGGTGGGGAAGACGCGGGCCCCGGCCTTGAACGAGTCGTCGGGAAACGGTGCGTCATAGGCGGCGATGACCTCGGCGGGCAGATCGGTGGTGCAGCCGCCGTTGATGATGGCACCGACGGGGAGGTTCGGGACCTCTTGAGAGAACTTCTGCCAGGCGGTGAACGCCTCGCCCAGCGGGAACTCTCCGGTGGGCAGCCCGGTGTTGGCCACGATCACCCGATCGAACCGTTGCGGTCGCGCGGTCACCAGGCGCAGGCCGATCAGTCCACCCCAGTCCTGGCCGAAGAACGTGATGTTCTGCAAATCGAGCATGTCGAACACGAGGGCAGACATCCATTCGATATGGCGCGCGTAGGTGTAGTCGCCGGTCGCGGCGGGCTTGTCGCTGCGCCCGAACCCGACCAGATCCGGTGCAATGACACGATGTCCGGCGGCCACCAGCGGGCCGATCATGTGCCGGTACAGATAGCTCCATGACGGTTCACCGTGCATCAGCAGAACAGGGTCGGCATCGAGTGGGCCTTCGTCGAGATAATGCAGGCGCAATGTTTGTCCGGTGCCACTGGGGATTTCGGCATAATGCGGTGCAAAACCATAGCCAGGTAGGTGGGTGAAGCGCTCATCGGGTGTGCGGACGATATCCATGGTGTGTATCTCCTCGGTGGGCGGAGTGGGGGAACTACTGGCGCGCCATCGCCGCCCTGGAGGCGACGGCATCGGATCCCGTGGGCGGGGCTGAGACCAGGTCGACGGTGATTTCGTGCAGGATCCCGCGGAATGCGAAGGGTGAGCAGTAGCGATCGGATACCGCCGATCCGTGGTCATAACCGATGCTCGATCCGACGGAGGAGATCATCAGCATGTACAGCGGCAGGTCGGCGTGTCCGACCGGTACGGAATCGATCTCGAGGTCCACGGTGCCGCCACGATGATCGCCGCGCCGGAACCTGGCGGTCAACACCGCATCGCCGGCGGGTAGTGCCCGGGTCGAGATGACCACAGTGTGTTCGCCGAATGCGTTGTAGTCCAACACCAGGTGATCGTTCTGGACGAACAGCGCGATACCCGAATTCTCCGTGCCCGTGGCCCACAGCACGCCGTCCTGGCCGTCGGCGCGGGTGACGCGTGCGGTGAGGTCGAAACTGGTGCCGCCGATCGGTGCGAAGGCCTGCGGCGGAATGGGTGAGCACGGGGGACGGTAGGTGTAGCGGCCCTCGACCGGATGCGGCGAGTGATGCCTGAACCGTGGGGCGAAAAGTTCGATACCGCGGTCGTCGAGTGGCAGCACGCCGTGCCGGTCGGCCTCGCGCCACCATAGGGCGATCAGCTCCGCCAACCGTTCGGGCTCGGCAGCGGCCAGGTCCTCACATTCGGACATGTCGCGGGACAGGTCGTAGAGCTCCCAGGGCTCGGTGTCATAGTCGGCGCCGGGGATGTGCTTGCACACCGCCTTCCAATCGCCGGCGACGAGCGCACGGCTCCCGGCCATCTCGAAGTATTGGACGGTGTTGGTCGAGGGTGCGGCGGGGTTGTTGAGCAGAGCGGCGAACGAGTGGCCGGTGACCGGGAGCTGTGGTACCCCTCGGTAGATCGGCGGTGGCGTCACGCCGGCGAGTTCGTAGAGTGTGGGGGCGATATCGCTGACGTTGACGAACTGGTCACGTCGGGACCCGCGGTGGTCTTGGTCGATGCCGGCCGGCCAGTGCACCAGCATGGGGACGTGCACTCCGCCCTCGTGGGTGTTCTGCTTGTACCACTTGAACGGGGTGTTCCCGCACTGAGCCCAGCCCCACGGATAGTTGGTATGGCTGTGCGGGCCGCCGATATCGTCGAGTCGCGCCACCGCGTCGGCGGGATCCTCCAGGATGCCGTTGAAGAACTTCATCTCGTGCAGCACCCCGATCGGCCCACCCTCCTGGGATGCTCCGTTGTCCGACATGAGGATGAGCACGGTGTTGTCCCAGGCGCCGATTCGGCGTAGACCGTCGACAAAGCGGCCGATCTGATCGTCGGTGTGGTCGAGGAACGCGGCGAACGCCTCCTGCAGACGGCATGCCAGACGTTGCTGATCCGCGGGTAGGGTCTCCCAGGCCGCCACGCCTGGATTTCGCGGAGCCAGTGCGGTTCCCGCGGGTATGAGCCCGGTTTCCAGCTGGCGTCGGTACACCCTCTCGCGGGCGATATCCCACCCCTCGTCGAATGCGCCGCGGTACTTGCGCAGATAAGCGGCCGGCGCCTGGTGCGGGGCGTGCGCGGCACCGAAGGGTAGGTAGGCGAAGAACGGTCGGTCGGGCCGCACGCTGGTGCTGTCGGTGATCATCGCGAGTAGCCGGTCGACCAGATCTTCGCTGAGGTGGTAGCCGTCCTCGGGCCGTGCCGGGGGATCGACCATATGGTTGTCGCAGACCAGTTCGGGACTGAACTGGTCGGTCTCACCGTCGAGGAAACCGTAGAATCGATCGAATCCGCGTGCCAGCGGCCATTGGTCGAATGGTCCTGCCGCCGAGCACTGTTCCATGGGAGCCAGGTGCCATTTTCCGGCAGCGAAGGTCGCGTAGCCGGCCGTGTGCAGCACTTCGGCGATGGTGGCGGCGCGGTCGGTGATGTGTCCGAGCTGGTGCGGAAATCCGGTCCGGAAATTGGAGACCGCGCGCATGCCCACGGCGTGCTGGGATCGGCCGGTGAGCAGTGCGGCACGGGTCGGCGAACACAGCGGTGTCACGTGAAAGTTGGTGAACTGCAGCCCGTCGCCGGCGAGTTGGTCGATGTGCGCGGTATCGATATCGGAGCCGTAGCAGCCCAGCTGGGCGAAGCCCGTGTCGTCGAGCACGATCACCACCACGTTGGGAGCATCTTGGCCCGGGTGTGGTGGTTCGCTGAACTCCGGTACCGATTCAGCGATGGTGGTACCGATGGTGCCACCGAAGTGTTGGACTGGCTGCGACATGGCAACCCCCTCTCTGCTGCGACGCTATGTGTTGATAGTTCTACTGTCAATACTTTGGCGCAGTGCTAACCTGACGATCGATGAACCACACACCGCCGGAGCCGGCCGAACCGGTCGACGGCCGCCGCGCGCGGCGCGAACGGGGCCGTGCGGCGGTGGTCGAGGCGACCATCGACCTTGTGTTGGAGGGGTTTTCACCGCCGACCGTGGAGCAGGTTGCCGACCGGGCGGGTGTTTCCACCGCGTCGGTGTTCCGATACTTCGACACCCTCGACGAGCTGCGTGATGAGACCACCCGCCGTTACTACCAGCGATTCGCCCATCTGCTGCAGATCTCGGATCTCGGTGTAGGCACCCTGGATGTGCGGATCAGGCGCTTCGTCGACAGCCGCCACGAGCAGTACGCGGTGACCGCGCCGATGGCCCGAATGGTGCGCAACCGCGCCTCGAAGGTGGCCGCCCTGCAGGGGATCCTGCACCGGCACCGCGCGGCGATGGCGGCCGATATCGGCACCCACTTTGCTGCCGAACTGGACGAACTCGGCGCGGCGGCGAGGGGGGATTTGGTCGGGACCATCGCCACCCTGACATCGTTCGAGGCGTGGTCTGAGTTGACCGAGGATCACCGCCGGACACCTGCTCAGATTCGACGCGGATGGATCGGGGCGCTCACCCGATTGTTGACCGGCTGAGCGGCGGGTGGCGCTTCACGCGTGCAGCGATTCGGCCAGTGTGTTGATGACGGGTCTGGTGATCATCGTGTAGGTGTCGGCGATGGCGGCGTCGCGGTGAGTCTTCTGCGCCTGCAGCCGTGCCGGGTCGGTCGCGACCGCCATGAATGATCTTCGGCTCGGAAAGAGATTGAATCGGACCTGATGCCAGAGGCGGCCGTCGCCGACGATGGTGCCGTCGACCCCGAACCAGCCTGCCACGCGGGCGCCGTGGGGCAGCGCAACACCGGCGGCGGCGCTCTGATAGGCCTGCATGGCATCTGGGGTGGCGCGCGCGGATTCCGGATCGGCGAAACGCAGCACGTGCACGATCATCACCGGTCCGTCCTGTGCGGTAGGAGGTTCGGGGACTTCGTTCCAGTCGGGCTGATCCAATCCGCGCGGAACCGGCGGGTAGGGCAGCGGATCGCAACCGAGGACGATGGTCTGATCCATCCCCGCCTCTTTATGGACATGCGCGGCCTGGAAAGCCGGTCGTGACTGCATGTCGATGAATGATCGCCCGGTCGGGTAGCGCACGACGGCGATCCGATCCCACGTCGGTGCATCACCGAGGAGTTGGGTTTCGACATCGGCCAGCAGGCACAGCTCGGCGCCGATCTCGGCCAGTGTGTCCAGCGGTGCGTACAGATCGTCGGCTTCGCGTCCGGTGATGGTGCCGGCGAGACCGTCGCCGTAGTCTGCGACGGCACGGTACTTCATCAGATTGACCATCCAGCACGGCTTTTCGGACTCGGGGGTAGCGCCACTCAGTCGAGCGGCGTAGTCGGGATCAATCAGGCCGTATCGGGGGCGATGTTGGATCACGTGGTCTCCAGAACGATTGCAGCGCGGGGGTGTCGAGCTGACTCCACGCTAAATTCTGAGAGTCGCACTGTCAATATATGGCGGGCGTGGACGTTCAACCGGCGGCAGTGGTGACGGCGAGCGCGATGACACAGGCGGCGATCACCGCGGTGGTGAGTCCATATACGGCGGTGCCCGCCCGGCCGACGGCGTACGTGCCCATCAGATTCCGGTCCCGTGCGATGCCTATCATCGCGATCAGGATCGGCACCAGCAGCACGGCATTGAGGATCTGGGTGGCGACCAAGATGGTGACCAGGGGCACCCCGGGTAACAACACGGCGGCCGCACCGGCGACGGTGACGGCCCCGAATGTCACATAGAACGTCCGCGCCTCCTTGAACGAGTCATCCACCGCCCCCTCCGTGCCCGCGTACTCACATACCGAGTAGGCGGTGGACAACGGCAGCACCGAGGCCGCCAGTAGCGCGGCGCCTATCAGTCCGATGGCGAACAGGGTGGCCGCGGCGCCGCCGGCCAGCGGCTCCAACGCCCGAGATGCGTCGGCGGCATCGGTGATCCGCAGTCCGTTCTCGTGCAGAGTCGCCGCACATGCCACCACGACGAAGAATCCGATGACCCCGGTCAGTACGGCTCCGGTGACGACGTCCACGCGCTCCAACCGAAGATCGTCGGTCCGCAGCTTCTTGTCGACGGCGTAGGACTGGATGAACGACAGGCCCCAGGGCGCCAGGGTGGTGCCGACGGTGGCGGTCACGATCGCCAGCGCGGCGCCCGTGGCAGGCATCGACGGCACCACGAGTCCGCGTGCGGCAGCACCCCAGTCCGGTTGGGCGAGGATGCCCGAAGCGATGTACGCGAGAAACACGGTCGACAACAGGAGCAACACATGCTCGACACGGTGGAAGCTGCCGCGCAGAACCAGCAGCGAGACGATGATGGCCGCGGCCGGGACGCTGAACTGACGACTGATCCCGAATAGCTCCGAACCTGCAGCGATACCTGCAAATTCGGCACATGTGGTTCCGACGTTGGCGACCACAAGGGTTGCCAACGTGGCACCGCCGATGCGCACACCGTAGCGCTGGCGCACCAAACCGATGAGTCCTTGACCCGTGACCACACCCATCCGTGCCGCCAACCCGTGGAAAAGGATGAGTGCGATGGTGGACAGCAACAGCACCCAGAGCAGCTGATAGCCGAACTCGGCGCCGAGCACCGAGTAGGTGGTGATTCCTGCGGGGTCGTCGTCGGACAGGCCGGCAAGCAAGCCCGGCCCGATCACTGCGATGAGCGCCGCGGCGGTGAGTTTGCCGCGTGGATCGGTGGTCATCGGTCCCGCCGTGCCCGTCCCCGCGGCCACACCCGTGATCGCAGGAAGTGGCGCCCGAGCAGCCGCGGTGTGCGCTGTAGGCGCGTGCGCCACTGCACCGCATGGGCGGACGGCATGGCGGTGACGATCCGTTCGACATCAGGGTTCGGCAGCGCCCGCAGCACTCGTTCCCCGGTTTCAGGGTCTACGCGCACGGCCGAAGCGGCAACTGCCGGAGGGTAAGACGCGACGACCTCGGCGGCCGCGGACACCTCCAACCGGTCCATCAGTTCGGCCAATGCGACAGCATCGAGATGGTGTACAGCAGCCCGAGGTGTCGACAGGGCGACCGAGTGGCCGCGGTCGGAGGTCGGGTGTAGATCGGACCACGCCACGGTGTCGTGTCGTGCGCGTGCGGTGATTCTTCCCAATCCCAGTCTGCGCACAACCCCGGCGAATCCGACGTCGACGCCCGTTGCCTCCAAGCGCTTTGCGTCACGGCTCACCAGGAGGACATCGGAGACTCTGGCTATTCGGCGGCCGACGATATCGAGGACCTGGGTGTCGAGCACATCGCGGTGCAGCCAGATCTCTGCGTCGTCCCTGGGCAAGTCGGTGGTACCGACGCCGGTATCCAGGACAAGACCACTTGCCGTGCAGCCAAGGACCGCGGACCACGGCGCGGTCAACGGGGCGTCGTGTCGGCGGGCGACGAGTAGGCCGGTCACCGGCGCCGGCTCGCTGAGCCCGGTGAACGGGACACATAGATCGTCGAGGCGACCGATGCAACGGCCGGCGGGGTCGTGAACGCGTCGACCGATCAGCTCACTGAGCAACACGGGTTCGGGTCTGATGCCGTCGATCGACTGCAATGGGGCCGGCACGGTGGTTTCCTCCTGACCTCTCCGCACACCGAAGGCACTGTCGAGGCCACGGTATCGGTCAGGGCGTGAAGTCGGCGGGCAACTCGATATCGGCGATGGCGACGTTCTCTTCCAGATGGGCCACCGACGAGGTGCCAGGGATCAAGAGCACGTTGGGTGCCACCGACAGCGTCCAGGCCAGCGCGATCTGGGCCGGGGTGCGGCCGAGCTCGGCGGCCGCATTCTGCACCGCGACATTGCCCAGCACCGGGTTGTCGGTGGTGAAACCGGAGCCCAGCGGGAAGAACGGCACGAAGGAGACGCCGTGTTCGGTGCACAGATCGAGCACCGGCTGAGAGGAGCGGTCGACCAGGTTGTAGGCGTTCTGCACGGTGACGATCTCGGTGCGGTCCAGCGCAATTCGAAGGTGGTCGACCGAGACGCTGGACAGCCCGATCCCGGCGATCAAACCCTCGTCGCGGGCGGCGATCATGGCGGTCAGCTGGCGGTCGAACAGCTCCCGGTCCACCGGGCCCACACTGTTGGGATCACCGGAATGGATGCGCAGATTCACCGCAGCGAGGCGATCGATGCCCAGGGTTTCCAGGTTGGTCTCGATATCGGCGCGCAGTTCATCGGGTTGCTGCGCGGACAGCCATTCACCCTGCTCGTTGCGGCGGGCGCCGACCTTACTGACCAGCGCAAGGGTTTCGGGGTAGGGATGCAGTGCCTCGCGGATGAGCTCGTTGGCGAAGTCGGGTCCATAGAACTGGGCGGTGTCGATATGGTCCACGCCAAGCTCGACGGCCCGCTTCAGCACGGCGATGGCCTGTTCATGGTCGCGCGGCGGGCCCATCACACCGGGGCCGGGCAACTGCATGGCGCCGAATCCGATGCGCTTCACGGTGAACGGGCCCAGCGGGAATGTTGTCGTCATGGGTCAGGCTACCTCGCCACCGGCGGGAGGGTGGATAGCGCACGCAAAGAGCGTCGCCGAGGGTGACGGCGTCGATCGGCGTTGGGGGCACCACGGGAAACAGAGCCACCATCGTGTTGGTAGACCACGAGGGCTGGCGGGCGGATCTCGGGCGCTCGTCGTCGAGTCGCAGCACCCAGTGCAGGGTCTCGTAGCCGACCGACGGGTATGACGTCACCCCGCGATGACAACTTCACTCGGTTGATCACGTGACGTGAAACAAGGGCGCTCGTCGCCTGGATGCGTCCTGCGCGCCCATCCGGTATCGCTCGATTCGGCTACCGCGCCGGCGCGCGCAGGCTATGAATCTAGGGGTGAGCAACCACCATGTGAACCTGACCCCGCACGAAGAATCCCTGATCGACGAAAGTCATCCCGAAGCGCTCAACCGGCTGGACGAGAAGTCACTCAAAGATCTACAGGGGCGGTTGCGGACTGCGCGGGAGAAGAACTTCAGTCTGCTGCGCAGGCAGGGCGCGGCTCGTGTCGAGACCGAAGGCGGCCGCGGCGCCGCCGCACCGGCCAACGAGAAGCGCAGTGAGAAGGTCGACGTCTTCGGCGAGGCGCTGACGCGGGTCGATCAGCGTCTGCAGGAGCTCGCCACATCCGACTGAGTGCGTGTGGCCGAGTATCGCGGCCTCAGCGCTGCGGCGGGACGGCAATCAGGTGATGCGACACCGGCTTTCCCTGTGCGTACCGTTCGACGTTCTGTTCGATCACCAGGTCCTGCCCGGTCTGACGGGTGTGGTGCTGATGCAGGTGCTCGCCCCAGGACCGCACGATGAAGGTTTCGACGAAGGTCTGCTCGCGCTCGACACTGCGGTACAGCCGCCACCTGGCCGCTCCGGTGCGCTGCCGGGATCTGCCAAGCACCGCCATCGCCGCCAGGAACTGCTCTTCATCCTCCACCGGAACGAGATAGTCGGTCATGACGAGCACCGGGCCGTCCAGCGGTTCGGGCTCGATCACCAGCGATGGCTCCGGCCAGTGCGAGGAGGGGCTCAGATCGATGTTGCCGGTCTTGGCGTGCAAGGGCCACCACAGCGTCGAGATGGCACAGCCGACCAACAGGCCCGTGCTGACCAGCAGGCTGGTCACCGGCGTGGTCGTGCCCGCCAGCACACCCCACAGGATCGAGCCGAGCGCCTGCCCACCCATGAAGATCAGCTGATATACCGACAATCCCCGGGCGCGGACCCACCCGGGCAGGCTCAATTGCATCGAGGCGTTGAGTGTGGACAGACACAGCAGCCACGCGGTCCCGCCGAACACCAGCGCGATGAGCACCACAGCGAACAGGTCCACCATCGCCAGAACCGCTGTCGCCGCGGCGAACCCGATGGCGGCCAACGCCAGCAAGGTGTTCTCGCCGAACCGGGACCGTAGCCGGGACAGGCCCACTGCGCCCAGCACCGCACCCAACCCGAGTGCACCGAGCAGCAGCCCGTACCCCGATGACGTCAATCCCAGTTTCCGGTCGGCGATCACCGGCAGCAGGCCCCACAGCGCGCTGGCCGGAGCGATGAACAGGGCAGTGCGCAGCAGTATCCGACGCACGATGGGGGAGCTTCGGATGTATCGTCCGCCGGCGTTCAGCGCCGCCAGCGCCCGCTCCGACGGGAAATTCTGGTCGACGGTGGGCCTGCGCCACAGCACCAACACGATCACCGTACCGACGAAGGACACCGCGTTCAGCGCGAACACGACCGTGGGCCCCGACAGCGACACCAGCGCCCCGGCGATCGCAGGTCCGATGGCGCGGGCGCCGTTCATGCTCATGCTGCCCAGTGCCGCGGCCGCGGGGATCTGTTCTGCAGGAACGAGATCGGGTTGGATGGCCTGCCAGGCCGGCATGGTCAGTGCCTGACCGCACCCGATCAGGAACAACAACAGCAGCAGGACCGTGGGGGTGGTCAGTCCGGTGCCGGTCAGCACCGCGAGCAACGCGACCGCGGACGCCATCGCGCCCTGGGTCGCGATGAGCAGCCGACGTCGGTCGATCAGGTCGGCCAGCACTCCGGAGGGCAGCGCCAGCAGCATGACCGGCAGCGTGGTGGCGGTCTGCACCAGGGGCACCAGCACCGCCGCTCGCGGATCACCGACGAGCATCCACTGGGCGCCCACCATCTGCATCCAGGTGCCGAGATTGGAGACGAACTGCGCGATCCACAACGCGCGGAAGACCGGCGACCGTAACGGCGCCCAGGTCGTCACCGGCGAGCTCACGCGCTCAATCTACGCGCCATCGGTGCGCTCTTCCGGCCGATGCGGGCTGGCCCGCAGCGAACCGGGGTGCGCCTTCGCGTCGGGATCCTTGCGTGTCTTGATGAGGCTGGCGACGGTCACGATCGTCAGGATGACGATGATCACGGCCAGGCTCACGTAGGTGTCGATCTCGGGAATGCTGGGGTTGATGTCGACATGACCCCAGTGCAGGACGAGCTTCACGCCGATGAAGGCCAAGATGATCGACAGTCCGGTGGACAGGTACACCAACCGGTCGAGCAGCCCCTTCACGAGGAAGAACAGCGCGCGTAGCCCCAGCAGTGCGAAGGCGTTGGCGGCGAAGACGATATAGGCCTCGCTGGTGATGCCGAAGACCGCGGGGATGGAGTCCAGCGCGAACAGCAGATCGACGCTGCCGATCGCGATCAGCACCGCCAGCATCGGCGTCGCCATCCGGCGGCCCTGGGCCCGGGTGAACAGCTTTCCGCCGTCATAGTCGTCGGTCACCGGCACGAAGCGGCGCGTCGCGCGGACCACGAAGTTGTTCTCGACGTCGGGATCCTCGTCGCGGTGCCGAAACAGCTGGATGGCGGTGTAGATGAGCAGCAGGCCGAAGACCAGGAACATGAACGAGAACAGCGACAGTAGCGTCGCGCCGAGCGCGATGAAGATGGCGCGCATGATCAACGCCAGGATGATGCCGAAGGTCAGCACTTTGTGCTGGTGCTCCTCGGGGACGGCGAACGTCGTCATGATGATGACGAAGACGAACAGGTTGTCCACCGAAAGGCTCTTCTCGACCAGGTAGCCCGCGAAGTACTCGGTGCCGGCGTCACCGCCGTAGGTCATGGCGAACCAGACTCCGAACGCCACGGCCACCAGGATGTAGAACACCGACCACGCGGTGGCCTCCTTGAAACCGACCCGGTGCGGTCGCAGCGCGGCCAGGAGGAGGTCGACGGCGAGCAGGACGATGATCACGGCTATCGTCAGGCCCCACGTCACCGGGCTGATATCGAGCATGTGTGTGCGTCTCCTCCGGGCGACCGGCACATCCGGTTTTCAAGATCACCGGTACCCAGTCGGGGGAGTCGTCAATCACTTCCTGGTGTCGACCATAATTCCTCCGTGAGTGCACAGACCTCCCGGTCGCGTCGGTTCGGACGCATCGAGTCCGCCGACCTGACCCAGGCCGCAGTTTTCGCTGGTCTATTGGCCGCGCTGGGTCTGCCCGGCACGCTGACGCTCGGGCCGACGGGTGTACCCATCACGTTGCAGACCCTGGGTGTGATGTTGGCCGGATCCATCCTGGGACCACGAAAGGGCGCGTTGGCGGTCGGGTTGTTCGCCGTGCTGGCCATCGCAGGGTTACCGATCCTGGCCGGTGGCCGTACCGGGCTGGTGTCACTGTCGTCGCCGACGGCCGGATTCTTCGTCGGCTGGCTGCCCGCCGTCATCGTGATCGGAGCGCTGACCGCGCTGATGATGCCGCGCTACCGGACGCTGTGGGGTATCGGCATCAACATCGTCGGCGGAATGGCGGTCATCTATCTGTTCGGCACCGCGGGCCTGATGCTGCGGACCGACCTGTCCTGGTGGGCCGCGCTGTCCACCAACGGCATCTATGTGCCCGGCGATATCGCCAAGGCGGTGTTGTGCGGTGTCGTCGCCGCACAGGTCCATCGCGCGCGTCCCGGGCTGATCACCCCGTGGCGGACCGCGCGGGCCTAGACGGGGACGGACACAGCGTGACCGAGGAGCCCATTGTCCTCGACGGCGTCTCGCACGCATTCGGGGAGCGCACGGTGTTGCGCAACATCACGCTGACCATCGGCGAGCGCCGCGTCGGCATCGTCGGAGCCAACGGAAGCGGCAAGTCGACGCTGGCCCGGTTGCTCAACGGGCTGGTGATACCCGACACCGGCGTGGTGCGGGTGCGCGGTCTGGACACCAGGCGCTCGGTCAAACAGGTGCGCCGCCTGGTGGGGTTCGTGTTCACCGACCCCGACCGCCAGATCCTGATGCCGACCGTGGGCGAGGACGTCGAGCTCTCGCTGTCGCGCCTGTCGATGGACCGGGCCGCCAAGGCGGCGCGGGTGGCCGAGGTGCTCGAGAGGTTCGGACTGTCCGGGCATGCCGACCAGCCCGCGCACCTGCTCTCGGGCGGACAGAAGCAGTTGTTGGCGCTGGCCACCGTGTTGGTCACCGAGCCGACGGTGGTGGTCGCCGACGAGCCGACCACGCTGTTGGATATGCGCAACGCGCGGATGCTCCGCACCGCCTTCGCCGAATTGGACACCCAGTTGATCGTTGTCACCCATGACCTGGACCTCATCGAGGACGCCGATCGGGTGATCGTGCTGGACGAGGGCCGGGTGGTGGCCGATGACGAACCTGCCGCAGCGCTCGCGGTGTACCGGCGGTTGATGGGGTGAGCGTGCTTGGCGATTACCGGCCGGGGACATCATGGCTGCACCGATCCCCGGCCGGGGTGAAGCTGGTCGGCCTGGGCGCGGTGATCATCGTGATGACCATCGTGGTGAACTCCCCGATGGAGCTGGCCGTGGCCACCGTCGCACTGCTGGTGGCCGCCGTATCGGCGCGGCTGTCGGTCTGGTCGCTGATCGCGCAACTGCGCCAGGTGCTCTGGGTGGTGGGCTTCATCTTCGTTCTGCAGATCGTGCTCACCGACTGGCGCCGGGCGCTGGTGGTGTGCGGGGTGTTGCTGCTCGCCGTGGCCTCGGCGGCGATGGTGACCCTGACCACCCGGACGACGGCGATGCTGGATGCGGCGATGCGGGCGATGGCACCGCTGGCACGGTTCGGTTTCCCGGTCCGACAGGTGGCTCTGGCCCTGGCACTGACGATCCGGTCGATCCCCTTGCTTGTCGACATCATCGCCCGCGTCGACGAGGCGCGGCGCGCCCGTGGCCTGCGCGTCACCCCGCGGATCGTGTTCGTCCCGATCATCGTGGGGGCCTTGCAGGCCGCCGATGATTTCAACGAGGCGCTGATTGCGCGCGGTCTCGATTGACCGGGCCCGTGCGCGGAGCTAGCCGCTCTCGGCGAGGCCGGCCTCGCCGTGGACCAGTTCGACGGTGTCACCGACATCGATGGTGACCACGGCCGTCGCCTGGAACAGGCCATGGATGTCGTCGGTGCGCGCGACGGTGTGGGCCCGCGCGAAGAGCGGCTGCACGTCGAACACCTTGACGCGTAGCTTTTCCCGCGTGAGACGGCCCAGCTCGCGTCCGGACTCGGGGTCGGTGATCACCTGGCCGAACTCCGAGTGGACCGCGAACACCATGCCCGCCGTCACCCCGGCCTGCGAACCCCGGTTGATGACCAGGGTGTAGTCGTCTTCGATATGGGCTACCTGGCCGTTCACGAGGCCGCCAACGAACTGCTCTCCCGCAGGGCGGTTTTGGCGCCGGCGCGGATGCGCGGGCGGGCCGCGGACTCGTCGGGGAGCAGCAGTGCGTCGATGGACGTCGTCTCGGTCTGCTCGGTGCCGAGGGTGAGTTCGAGGGCGGTCTTGGCCTGGAACAGTGCGATCATCGCCGCCTGCTGGCGTTCGGCGCCGAAGGAGTTCAGCGCCAGCGTGAGCTTGTGGTCGACATAGTCCACCGCACGCTGCAGGTCTTTCTCGGAGGCCACCGGAGCGGCTGTCGCGGCCTGCACGGTGTGGTCGGCCCGGGAGTGGCCGCTGCCGTACCGGCGATGGCCGAGCGCGCCGAGTGCGATGGCGCACACCGGAATCACGACCACCGAGCAGAGCAGGCCTGCTGTGCCCTGCCAGGCGATCGAACCCACGATGCCGAGCAGCATCAGTGCGGCCAGCACCGCCATGGTGCGCAGCGCCGGCGGCACGGAACCGACTGCCCGGCTCGTGGCGCGTGCGACGTGGGCACCGGATGTGGCCACCGCGTGGGCCGCCGTGAGCAGGACAGTTCCCGCGCTGCGGGCCAGCCGGCCTGCAGTGTCGACATGCCGCCGGGTCACCGGATTCTTCGGCATCGACCATCCTCGAGCGCCCTGTCGAGGATCTTGTGCGGTGGTCTTCGCGTCGGCCGGTGTGGACTCGGTGGCGGGCGGATCGCCCGGGCCCGCGGACTGTGGGTCCGAGGTCGCCGGCGGCGGCTTAGCCACAGTTGACCCCTCAGCCATATTGGTGTCATTGGTCTCAGTGGTGTCACTGGTCACAGTCGCACCGTCGGCCACGTTTGCACCGTCGGCCACATTCGCATCATCAACCACAGTTGTATTTTCGCGTCCTCGCCGTGCGAAAATCTCTCCGGCGCGCCGATGCCACCCCGAATATGTGCCGGACAGGTGCACAAAACGAGGACTCGGACGCGGAGCGAAAATATTGACGGTCGTTGCGTGAAATATGCGTGCACGGGGTACGCGTGCGTCGGCGAAAGGGAGTCCGATGACTAATGCAGGGGAGCGGCGGCTCGGTTTGTGTCCGGGTTGCGGCTATCCGGTGATCGGTCCGCAGGCTTGCGCGGTCTGTGCCCCGTTGCTGAGCGCTGCGCAGGGCGAGCATGCCGACGCGCGACCCGGTCCGATCGTCGCCGCGTAACCGTCATCATCGATCGGTGCGGTTCAACGCAGCATTCCCAGCAGCTGATTGAAGAATTCGGACATCGACGGGTGGGTGTACATCCCCTCCCGCATGGCGGTGGCGGTAATCCGGTGCCGCATCGCAAATGACACCAGATTGATGATCTCGTGCGCGTCATGGCACAGCAGCGCCGCGCCGAGGATCAGGTCGGTCTCGGCGTCGACCACCAGTTTCATCAGGCCCGCGGTCTCACCGACGATGCGGGCCCGCGGCACCGTCGCCAGCTTCGCCACCGGACTGACCGCCACCCGAACGGCTCGACCGGCCTGGCGTGCCTCGCGCTCGGTCACCCCGACGCGCGCCAGCGGCGGCGTCAGGAACAGACAGTTGGGTACGGCCGTGCGCTGGGCCGTGGAGCGTGGCCGAGCGACACCCGACAGCTGGTCGAGCACTATGCGGTGATCGTCCAGGGAGATATAGGTGAATTGTGGGCCACCGTTGACATCTCCGACGGCATACACGTTGGGCGCGCTGGTGCGCAGGAACTCGTCGACCGCGACGGCGCCATTGGCAGCGGTGCGTATCCCGGCCGTGTCGAGGCCGAGGCCCGCGGTGTCGGGAACCCGACCCAGGGCGACCAGGATGGTGTCACCGTCCGCGGCGGTGGTGCGGCCGTCGACCGAATAGCTCACCCGCGCCCCGCCTGCCACAGTGCTGACCTCATGGATGGCCGCCCCGGTGACGATCCGCACCCCGCGCCGCTCCAACAGATCGCGCGCCGACGCGGCGACATCGTCGTCCTCGAATCGGAGGATCTGCGAATGGTGTTCCAGGACTGTCACTTCGGTGCCGAAGCCCGCCATCATCGATGCGAACTCCAGTCCGATGTACCCACCGCCGAGCACCACCAGCCGATCCGATCGTGGGACGCCGGAGAGCATTGCGGCGCTGGTGACGGCAACCGGGCATTCGCGAAGACCCGGGATGTCGGGAACCACCGGCACCGAACCGGTGTCGATCACGGTGGCGGCGGCCGACACGGTCACCGCACCGTCGGCGGTGCCCACCGATACCGAATCGGGCCCGGTGAAAACAGCTTTGCCGGTCAGCACCCTGACGCTGGGAATGAGATCGAACATCCCGTGGTTGACCGCGCGCAGATCCGCGGTCAGGGCCTGCGTGGCCGTTACCGCGACGGCGTGAGCGGTGACGCCGTCCTCGCCCGGGCGACGTTGCTCACTGCGATAGACCATCGATTTGGTCGGCACGCACCCCACGTTGATGCAGGTGCCGCCGTACATCGCCGGGGACTGTTCGACCAGGACCACGCTGCGGCCCTGGTTGCCGAGGATCGCGGCCAAGGTCTTGCCGCCCTTGCCGAATCCGATGACCAGCAGGTCCACTCGCAGATGTGTCATCCTGTCCTCCTCTGCGACGCAACGGGATTCGTCAGCGCCGGTGTCACTGTGGATGCGCCGCGATGTACTCGACGGCCGGAACAGGGGAGAGTCGTCGGTAACCGACCGGGAGCAAGACGTCGCCGGCCGTGGTCCGGTAGTACACCTCCCATCGGTAGAAGCCGGCGAAGGCGCGTGGATCGGCGGCGAGTACCGCCGCGTAGGCCTTGACGGCCGCCACGTAGTCATCGGAGTTGTTGTAGCGGAACAGCGCATGATCGGGATCGTCGACGAAGCCGTTGACGGCCAGATAGCGGCCCGCGGCCAGAATCGCGTCGCGCGGGTCGTTGATGTCTCCGCCGGCGCCGTGCGCGGCGAACGTCGACGGTATGAACTGCATGGGTCCCTGTGCACCGGCGCTGCTGGTGCCGGTGATGCTGCCGAGCCGGGTCTCGACCAGGTTGACCGCGGCCAGGTAATTCCAGCCCACGCCCGAGGTGGCCTGGGCCGCCCGGTAATGGTCGAGCAGTTCATCGGCGGGCTCTGGCGCGACGATCCGCCAGGCCGGCAGGGTTGCGTTGGCCTCCGTGGTGAGCAACGCGTCCAGATGGCGGCGTGCGGTGATGTTCAGGTCGTAGACCGCGACAAACTCCGCCGCGATGCGTGGGCGAACGATCGCATCCCAGTCCGGACGCCTGCCGATGGTTCGATAGGCCATCTGTTGGCGGCGCGCCGCGTTCTGCAGCACCTGCTCCGATGCGCCGGCGTCACGCAGCACCCGTTCGTCGGCGACCAGCTCATCGGCGATCTGAGCCGGATCGGCCGCCAGCCGTGGCTGTGCGGGAGCTGCCGGTGCCGGACGTGGCTGCGACGCAACGGTCGGTGCGGTGGCGGCCGGATTCTCGGCCGGCGGCCGAGGGTGCGCGCAGGCGACCGTCGATGTCAGCACCGTCATCGCCGCGGCGACAGCCACCGCCACCGACACGTCCCGGCCAAGTCGCGCATTCCCGGCCGTCGGGCGGTGTCGTTCGCGTAATTTGCGATGCAGCTTCACCGAGCAGCGTGTGACGACGATGTGGCGACCATAGCAAGCGGCCGTCATCGGCACGCCCGTGCTGCGGATTCGGTGCGGTGCATCGGTATCGCTTCGGAAGGGACTCTCATGGGATATGCCGCGCACATCGGACGAGTGGGGGCGTTGGCGGTCACATTGGGGGTCGGTGTCGCGGTGGGGTGGGCGCCGGCGGCGTCGGCCGATGTCTCGGGTGACACGTCATCGAGCACGTCTTCCGCTTCCTCGTCTTCCTCGTCTTCCTCGTCATCCTCGGGCACAAGTTCGTCCTCCTCTGCCGGGTCGTCGACGTCGAGTTCCTCGGAGACGTCACCTTCCGACACAAGCCCTGCCACGTCACCCACCGCGGGGGGATCGACTGCTCCGTCGGGCACAGATCCAGGTCCGACGGACCCGACCGACACATCGGGGCAGGCGGGCGCCGAGGAATCCGACGCCGCGCCGGACACGAAGAAGACCACCAGGAAATCGGCCCGTCAGGCCGGGACATCGGGCGTTCTGGAGCGCCGTACCACCACCCGCGCCGCCGAGGCCCCCGGCTCCGACACGCAATCGGGCACCGACCGCAGCACCGCCCGACAGACCGGTATCGAGCAGCCGGGCACCATGTCGAGCACCTCGCCGGTCGTGACCGCAGACCGGTTGTCACCGACCGGGGCGCCGGCCACCGTCGCCGAGGCCGCCCAGCCGGTCCTCGGTGCCGGTGCCGCCACGACGCCGACCGAGCTCGCCTCGGCGGCCATCGGGCAACCGCTCGTCGAGACCGATCCGGAGCAACCGCCGTTGCAGGCCGCGGTGGCCGTCGCCGCACTGGCGGCCGTGCGCGACGAGCTGGAACGTAACTCGATGCGCCGCAACGCCTCTCCGGCGGCAGCGACGGCGGCATCGCCGGAGAGCAAAAACGTCCTGCTGATCGGGGTGGACGGCACGAATCTCAGCAAGGTGCTGTCCGATCCCGCCAACGCCAACTTCTTCACGCTGATCCAGGAGAGCACCACCGCGCCGTCGAGCATCGTGGGACACACGACCATCTCGAATCCGTCGTGGACTTCCATCCTGACCGGGTTCTGGGGTGAGCGGACCGGGGTGATCAACAACATCTTCACGCCCTGGACCTATGACAACTACCCGACGGTGTTCAACCAGCTCGAGGGTGCACACGGCGACTCTATCCAGACCACGGCCATCGCCAACTGGGACGTCATCGCGGCCATCGCCGCGGCAGGCGCCAATCGGGCCGACACCGTTCACTACATCGGCCCGGAGTCCAGTTGGGCGGCGTCCGACGATCTGGTCGGTTCGGTCACCGGTGCCACCATCGCCGCCGCCGACCGCGATGTCGCCAACTTCGTCTTCAGCTATTTCGTCGGTGTCGACGAGGCCGGCCACGCCTACGGCGGCGGCTCGCAGGAGTACACCGATGCGCTGCTGAACTTCGACCGCAACCTGGGTGCGATCATGCAGCAGGTGCGTGACTGGGAGGCCGCCAACGGTGAGACATGGACGGTCATCCTGGTCACCGACCATGGTCATCAGCCGCAGCGAGGGCTCGGCCACGGTTTCCAATCCCCGGACGAGACAGGCACTTTCGTCATCGTGCGTGGTGAAGGATTCGGCGGATCGAGCCCGGGGAACGGCCTGATCAACCTGCAGTACGAAATCGTCGATGTCACCCCGACCGTTGTCACGTTGTTCGGCGGCACCGTCCGACCGGGTAGCGACGGCACCTCGATGACCGAGCTCACCAACAATGTCCGACCGATCGACAACGACGGTGCCTTGCGCGCTGCCCTGCAGGACATCATCGGCATGAACGGCTACCCGGACATCGCCACCGATGTGGCGCTGGGGATCCGCACCATCTTCGCCTCCATCCCCTACTTCCTGGTCGATATCGTCGACGGCATCGTCGGTGGACTGAAAGCGGTTGCCGGGCAGAACATCTTCCTGGTCAGCTTCCTGGCCGGTGCGGCCGTCGGTCCCGTCGAGTTCATCGGCGACCTCGGCTACGTGGTGACCAACTTCGCCGCGCAGATCGTCGCGCGGATCACCGGGGTCACCGGTGCCAGCATCTTCCCGCTGTGGCCGCCCGCCGCACCCGATTTCACTCCGTATGACCCGGATCAGCTGATCACGATGGTCGCGGTGTGCGGAGACCCGAGCGCGGCCGCCGCGACACAGTGCCCGGCGTCGATCGCGGTCTGAGCGGTCAGGGTTTCATCGAGCCCAGGTAGTAGGACTCGTCGCCGGTGGGATAGCCGCCGCCATCGGTGGCGATGTGGACGTGATCGAAATGGTTCAGGGTTTCCGAACCGTAGTCGGCCGTCCAGCTGGGCGCGCCGATGCCGGGATAAAAGCCCTGCCGCCAGATCACGTGGATGACACCCCAGCGTTCGGCGTTGGCCAGCGCGAGTCCGGCGATCTGGTTGCCCAACTCGATACCCTGCTCGCTGTTGTGGTCGGGAATCATCACATCGATCGCCAAACCGTTGGGATGCCATTTCAGCGGATCCTGCCGGTAGCCACCGATGGTCGTGATCTCCGGGTACATCATGCTGATGGCCCGGGCCACCCAGATCGTCTTCGCCTGCAAGCCCGCCTCCGGCGCAACGCCGGAGGCCAACGGGAAGTCGAGAACCCGAGGTTCGACCGGGGCGGTCGCGGCCAGCAACTCGGCCTCGGTGGCGCTCTGTCCGGGTGGGGCCGAGGAGGAGGGCGGTGGCGTCGGGTTCGCACCGGCTGCCGCCCCGTGCTCGGGGTCCGAGAGGTGCGCCGGAGGTGCACCGTTCTGGACGATGACCACGGTCGCCGACACCGCCACCGACATCGTGAGCGCGAGCCACCTGCCACGGTTGCCGGCTAACGCGAACTTGCTCACGGAATGCACCTTAAACCCGGTGTCGGGTGGATCACGGCAATGTCGATGAACTGACCCGTCGAGTTCGCCCGACAGGACCTCGACCCGGCGCCGGCTGCCGCGTCACGTTGATTGAGCAGCAACCGATGTATCGGACGGGCACCGTGGTCGCCTCGCGTGGATCAGCAAAATGAGGCCGAGGGGATTCGGTACAGGGTTGGCGCGATGACGCCGGACAAATGAACGGTCAATGGCCGACGTGTGGCGCTCGACAGAACACGTTCGCGCGATGTGTCGCAAACTGAGAGTTTTCTAAGCGCATGTCTGACATACTGCTCGCGGCAAATTGTGTCAGCTTAAGGAGCTTCGGTGGGAAACGTGCCCAGCACAGTCTTTTCGGCATTGGCAGCGGGTGTTTTGGCGACAACGGGGGTGGCCGTCGTCTCGGTGGACGGTGAGCGCGCGGAACTTGCGGGCGCGGCAACCGTCGCGGCCCCGCACATCGTGCACGCGCAACCGGTGCTGGCCGCTGCGACCGCGGTGCTGCCCGCCCCGGCCCCCAATGCGCTCTACGGTGCGCAGGTCGGTGCCGGCGCCCAGGATGCCGGCGCCCCGGCCGCCGCTGATGCCGGTGGCACCCTGATCACGTTCGTTCCCACCGACAACGGTGCCGACGATTTCTCCGCCGCGCCCGGTGACTCCGCGCGTTCGGTGGCGCCCGAGTTCACGCCTGAGGTGTTGGCAGACGCCGTCGCACGCACCGGTGGAGACCGTGACACGCCGGTCACCATGATGATCGCGGCGGCGGACGGCTCCCTGCAGGTCGCGCAGACCAATCTCGGCGATCTGCCCGGCGCCATCGCCGGGTTGCTCGGTGATATCGGCGGCCGTATCCCGGTGATCAGCTTCTTCGTCCGCAACGGTGACGCGGCCAACCCCGACGGCGGCCTGCTCATCGGCAACGGATTCACCTCGGTCACGGCCGGTGTCAACGGTGGTCGGGGCGGTTTGCTCTTCGGCAACGGTGGCGCCGGTGGATTGGGCGCCGACGGCGGCCAGGGCGGTCTGCTCGGCAGCGGCGGCGACGGCGGCCTCGGCGGCGGCAACGGCGGTCACGCCGGGTTGCTGGGTAACGGCGGGCGCGGCGGCGACGGTATTGGCGCGATCAACGGTGGCGACGGCGGGCGCGGTGGCCTGATCTTCGGTGATGGTGGTCGCGGCGGTAACGGTGATCTCGCCAATACCGGCGCGGTCGGCGGTGCCGGTGGCGCCGGCGGACAGGCGGGCCTGCTCGTCGGCAACGGCGGTGCCGGTGGTGACGGCGGCAGTGCGGAAGGCCTGAACGCGGTCGGCGGTGCCGGCGGCGACGGCGGTACCGCAGGCATCCTCGGTGCCGGTGGCGGCGGTGGCGCCGGAGGCAGCGCGACCGGAACCGAAGATGTCATCGGTGGGACCGCCACCGGTGGTGCCGGCGGTGACGGTGGCCAGGGTCTGTACGCGCCCGGGCGCGGTGGCAACGGTGGCTCGGCGACCGCGTCCGAGACCGGTTCGGCCGTCGGAGGTGCCGGTGGTACCGGTGGTGTGGTCGAACTCGGATTCGCCGGCGACGGCGGCACCGGCGGTGACGCGACGGCAACGTCCGGTAACGCCACCGGTGGTGCCGGCGGCAGCGGCGGTGGCAACGCGATCGTCGGCGGGGGCGGGCGCGGCGGCAACGGCGGTAACGGGACATCGCAGACCGGTGCCGGAACCGGTGGTGCCGGCGGCAGCGGCGGTGGCAGCGGCCTGGTGCTCTTCGGCGGTGGTCGCGGTGGCGACGGCGGCAACGGCACCAAGAACGACGAAGGCGGCACCGGCGGCGCCGGCGGTCAGGGCGGTAACGGCCGGGGCATCCTGACCGGCGGCGGACGCGGCGGCGACGGTGGTAACGGCGTCGGTGACGGCGGCTTCAACAGTGGCAACGGCGGCAGCGGCGGCAACGGCGGTAACGGCAACTTCGGTGGATTCGGCGGCAACGGCGGCAACGGCGGCCAGTCCAACGGCAATCCCGGCCAGGGCGGCAGCCCCGGCGGCGGCCCGGGCAACGTCGGCGGCAACGTCGTCTGACCGATCGCGTATGTGAGAAGGGCCGACCCGCGGAACAAGGGTCGGCCCTTTCTCGTTGGCCTGCTGAGTGACACTGGACCTACGTCCGGCGGTGTCACGATCGCTTGGCACCGAATCGAACACGGGGGGCCCATGACCACGTCCGGTCTGTTCCGGGCCACCGCCCTCGTCGCGGCAGTCACCGTCCTCGTCGCAGCGTGCTCCACCGACTCGGGACCCGATGATCACGGCCGACTCGGTCCGCAGGCGCAACGCGCCACCTCGCCGATCAACTTCGCCTTGCCGGAATCGGAGCGGTACCACCGGCTGGCGACCTATCCGGTGTATCTGAACCGGCCGGCGGGCGCGGACCCGGCGGCCGAGACCGCGGCCGAGATCTGCACCGCCGGCGCCGACGGCAACACCGTCATCTAC
Source organism: Arthrobacter sp. SLBN-53 (assembly GCF_006715585.1). Classification (NCBI taxonomy): domain Bacteria; kingdom Bacillati; phylum Actinomycetota; class Actinomycetes; order Micrococcales; family Micrococcaceae; genus Arthrobacter; species Arthrobacter sp. SLBN-53. The sequence continues at coordinate 442,442 of NZ_VFNN01000001.1, read as the reverse complement.
ACCGATGCCGCGGCCAAGCGCATTGGCTTCGTCGACATCAGCGATCCCCTCAACCCCGTTGGTGAAGGCACCATTTCACTCCGATCGCTCGGACGTGCCGACGACCGGCCGACATCGATCACCGCGGTGGGGGAGTTCGTGCTGGTGGTCGTCGACGGCACCGGAACGGACCTCACCACACCGTCGGGACGGGTGGACGTCATCCGGGTCGCCGACCGGACCCGGGTGCGCAGTATCGATCTCGGTGGACAGCCCGATTCGATCGCGCTGAGCCCGGACGGCAGCTTTGCGGCCATCGCCATGGAGAACCAGCGTGACGAAGAGACTGCGCCACCCGGTGGTGCCGAAGGTGACCTCCCGCAGCCGCCGACCGGATTCCTCCAGTTGTTGACCCTCGAAGGTGGGCCCGCCCAGTGGCGGTCCCGCCGGGTGGACTTCGATATCGAGCGGGCCCGCGCCGCCGGTCTGGACACACCGGAGGATCTCGAACCGGAGTACGTCAGCATCAACGCGCGCGGACAGGTCGCGGTGACGCTGCAGGAGAACAATGGCATCGCCATCATCGACGGGAACACCGGTGCTGTCTCCTCGATCTTCAGCGCGGGCACCCAGGCCGTCGAGGGTATCGACACTCACGAGGACGGCAGCGTCGACCAGAGCGGCTCGATCGCAGCGGTGCCGCGCGAACCGGACGCCATCGGCTGGATCGGTGACGATCATGTCGCCACGGCCAACGAGGGTGACTGGAAGGGCGGTACCAGAGGCTGGACGGTGTTCGACGCCGCCACCGGCGAGATCACCTGGGATGCCGGCAATTCGCTGGAAGAGCTCGCGGTCCGCACCGGAATGCACGTGGAATCGCGGGCCGAATCGAGGGGCTCCGAACCAGAGGGCCTGATCAGCACCGAGATCGGCGGTCGGCCGATGGTGTTGGTGGCCTCCGAGCGGAGCAACTTCGTCGCCGGCTATGACGTCAGTGACCCGAAGGCCCCGGCGTTCCGCCAGATCCTGCCCACCACGGCCAACCCGGAGGGCATCCTGGCGATCCCTTCGCGCAATCTGCTGGTGGTCTCTTCGGAGGCAGATCATGCCGATGACGGCGTGCGTTCGGCGATCACGATCTTCGGGTACGGCGGTGCGTACGCGGGCATCGATGCCGGCAGGCCCCTGTTCCCGTCCGTCGTCTCCGGCGACCTCGACGGAACGCCCATCGGCTGGGGCGCGCTCGGTGCGCTGGCGGCCGACCCGGCCGCTGCGGACCGGCTGTTCACCGCGACCGACGGCGCGTACGGACCGGCACGTGTGCTGAGCATCGACCTGTCCAAGACACCCGCGTTGATCGACAGCGAACTGCCCATCACCGAGAACGGATCACCGGCGACCCTGGACATCGAGGGCCTGGTGGTACGTCCCGACGGCTATGTGCTGGCCGTCGAGGGGCCCGATGGTGGCGGCAACGAGTTGGTCAATGTCGCACCGGACGGTGCCATCAAGGATCACGTGCGCCTGCCCGCCGAGGTCGCCGCGGGCCTGGCCGGTCAGGGCCTGGAGGGGGTGGCGATCGACGGTGAGACGATCTGGGTGACCCTGCAGCGCGAGATCGCCGGTGATCCACCGGGAGTCGTGCGACTGGGCAGGTACACCCCGGCGAACCGGCAGTGGGACTGGTTCGGCTACCGGCTGGAGCCGATCGAGGCCGACGGGGATCGGATGAGCCTGTCCGAGATCGTCGTACACGACGGGGCGTTGCTGGTCCTCGAGCGCGACAACCGCACCGGTCCCGAAGCCCGGGTGAAGGCCATCTACCGGGTCGAGCTGCCCGCCGGGCCCGGCGCGGTCGGTACCGCCGAGCCGCCGGTGCTGCCCAAGACACTCGCCCGCGACCTAGTTCCCGATCTGGCGGCCACCAAGGGATTCATCCAGGAAAAGGTGGAGGGCTTCGCGATCGCCGGCAACGGGAACCTCTATGTCGTCACCGACAACGATGGTGCCGAGGCCGGCACCGGCGAGACGGTGCTGTTGAACCTCGGCCCCGCTCGCAAGGCGCTCGGTTAATCCTCCTTGCGGATCAGCCGGCCCAGTGCGGCGCGGTCGGCAGACAACAACTCGTCGATACGCGCCTGGTTGACGTCGGCGACGATGATCTCACCGACCTCCTGATACACGTTGCTGAACAGGCCGTGCTTCTTCAGCTTCTCGGTTTGGTAGATGTTGTCCTCGGTGGGCGTCACGTAGTACACGATCTCGGGCTTGAAGCGGTGGATGAGCCACAGATGGATCACGTCCATCAGGCGCTTCTTGCGCAGTTTCTCGGCGTAGGTGTTCTGGTCGCGCACCGTCAGGATGCTGCGGCCGTGCCGGTCCTTGATCGGATCGACGATGACGTCGGCGACCTTCTCTTCCCCGTCGCCGTAGATGCCGAGCTCCAGCACATCGGATCCGGCGCGACGCGGCCGCAGCTGGACCCGCAGGGTCTCGCTGAGCTGATAGTGCTCGCCCCAGATGGTCAGCCACTCTTCCAGCAGCTTCTTGGGCACCTCGGTCTGCACGAGGTGCTGGTGTTGGGTAGATCCCTTGCCCATCGACTTGGTCGTCGCGGTACGCCCCGACGATGCGGCGAGCGCGGCATCGCTGCGCGGACCACCGACGAGGGTTTGCGGTGTGCGATAAGGCGATTCGACCAGGCGCATCTTGCGCTGCAGTCGGGCCAGGGACAACATGCCGTCCTGGAGCAACGCGGTCGCGAATTCCTCGGCGGCCACCCCGTCGATCTGATGTCCGCCGTAGGTCATGAAGTTGAACACGAAGCCGAGCTTGCCGATCTCCTCGGGGAAAGCCCGCATCTCGTCATCGCTCATACCGGTGGTGTCCCAGTTGAAGGACGGTGAAAGGTTGTAGGCCAGCATCTTGTCCGGGTACACCGCATGGATCGCGTGGGCGAACTCGCGGGCGTCGGCAAGGTCGGCGGTCTTCGTCTCCATCCATAGGATGTCGGCAAATGGTGCCGCGGCAAGCGATTTGGCGATCGCGTAGGGAATGCCGCCGCGGATCTGGTAGTAGCCCTCCGGTGTCTTCACTCGTTCGGGGTCCCACACCACGTCCGCACCGAGGGATTTCGCCTTCTCACGTGCGGCGTACAGCGAGGCGGTCTTGGCGAACTCCCGCCAGTCGGCGGCACTCATGTCCGCGCGTTCGCCTTCGCGCTCGCGGAATTCCAACAGTTCGGCCACGGCATCGCCGTAGGTCTCCAACCCCGCATCGTCCTGCCACGCCTGGACGAATTGTGATTCCACCTCGTCGAACAGGGCATCGACGGACTGGCCGGGCCGGTAGGACTCGGCTGCCCTGGACACCGCGTCGAGCAGACCCTGGCGTTCCAGCCAGGATTCGGCCGCCGCGTATTCACCCTCGGGCAACGCATAGAGCAGATGACCGTTGAGTTCGGTGATCCCGAGGGTGTGGAAGCGCCGGGTGATCGCCAGGAAGCAGGCCTTGTACGGCGGGATTTTCACATTGGTCGCCCCGAGTAGGAACGGTTGATCACGCTCGTCGGCACGGCTGTCGATCAGGTTGGCGGCCTCGGCATCGGTGCGCGCGACGATGATGCCGGGCACCCGCATGATGTCCAACTGGAAGCGGGCGGTGTTGAGCCGCTTGATCTGTTCGTCCGACGGGACCAGCACCTTGCCGCCCTGGTGTCCGCACTTCTTGGTGCCAGGCCGCTGGTCCTCGATGTGATAGCCGGGGACGCCTGATTCGACAAATCGCCGAATCAGGTTGCGTACGTGCGGATCTCCGCCGTGGCCGGTATCGGCGTCGGCGATGATGAACGGCCGGTAGTCGATGGGCGGTTGCGCGGCACGTTGCTCGGGGGTCATCTTCAACCGCAGGTACTGCTGGTTGCGGTCGGCGGTCAGCAGCGCGCGGACAAGTCCGGCCGCCTCGTCGGGTACCTGACTGAGCGGGTAGCTGGCCAGATCTGGTCCGGGGTCCTCGCTGATCGACCCCTTCGCCGAGGTCGCCCAACCGCCGAGATAGATGCCCTCGATCCCCATCCGCTTCATGGTCACGGCCTGGCCGGGAGAGTAGGGCCCGAAGGTGGTGATGCTCTTCTTCTGCTCGAAGAGTTCCCGCAGTCGTGGATAGAACGCCGTGGCCGCCTCGCGCGCCACCGGATAGTCCGAGGGAATGGTGCCCCGCTGTTCGGCGACCTGGCGGGCCGAGTACAGCCGGGTGATGCCGTCGAAGCGCGGGCTGTCGAAGTACTCCTGGGTGGCGGCCACATCCTGGGAGAACTGCTCTTCGGATGTGGTGTCGGCGCTGCTGGCCATCTATCTGCTCCTCGTCGAGCCTCTGCGGACCATTCGATTATCGCGGTGCGGGATCGCGACCGGAGGCGAGTTGGGCCGATTGCACCCGACCGGCCGAGCCCGGACCTAGGCTGCCATGTCTATCGACGGTGCGGCCGTGGCAGTCGGAGGATTGCGGATGGCTTCGGGCATCTCGTTTTTGGTGGATCCACTACGCGCGAACCGGCTGTGGGGCTCGCCCGATAGCCCCGACGCCACCGCCCAGCTGTTGTTGCGGTCGATGGGATACCGCGATGCGTTGATCGGGGGATTCTTGCTGGCCGCCGGTGTCCGCGGTAGGAACACCCGCGGGTGGTTTTCCCCCGCGAGCGGGAGGTGCCCCCACGCGTCCGGCGGGGCCGACGCCGCCGACCTGCTCGGTGGCGCCGGAGTTCACCATCAGATGCCGCAGTCCCAGCGGATCATCGGTCTCGGCGGCGCGGTTGTCGGCATCGGTGTCGGCCTGTGGGGTGCCACCCGGCGGCGGGTGGTGCAGAGCGGACCGACGGCGAGTGTGCCCGGGCATCAGATGTCGTGACTGCCCGCGGGACCCGACCGTGGCCCGTAACGCTCCTCGTAGGCCCGGTGTTTGTGCGCATTGCGCTGGCGGGACAGGGCGTCGACCAGGTTGGGGTTCAGCCCGTGCTTGGCGAGCATGTGCCGACGCCAGACCTTGTTGAGCGCGTGTGAGAAGAACACGAACGGGATGAAGATCGGCAGGGTCATGCTGACGTGCAGGTACAGCGACATCGGGATGAACCAGATGGGAGCCAGGATGGCGACGGCCGGAACCGCCACCCTGGCCATCATGCGCACCGTGGCGCCGGGTCCGGCCAGATCCTCGGCGACCCACTGCCGCATGGGAGCGGGAAGCGTCTTGCCGTAGCAGTAGGCGATGTACTGGAGCGGGCCGGGTCGCGTCTCGGGCCCTGTGGCAGTCGGCATGGACTCGGAGTCTAAACGTCGGTATGATGAATTGCGAATTATATCAATCCATCAAATCAGGGGTGCGGCGGGCGTGGCGGACAGTTTCCTTGGCGGACCCGAACGACCGCTCTACGAGATCAAGGCCAATCTGTTCAAGGCCTTGGCGCACCCGGCGCGAATCCGGATCCTGGAGATTCTCTCGACCAGTGCGGCAGCCACCCCGGTGAGCGCGATCCTCGCCGATACCGATATCGAACCCACGCAGCTCTCCCAACACCTCGCCGTGCTGAAGCGCCACCACGTCGTGCGTGGTCACCGGGTCGGCAATGCCGTGTACTACGAACTCGCGCACCCCAAGGTCGCCGAGTTGCTCGTCATCGCGCGCGTGTTCTTGACCGACACCCTCTCGGCTCAGCGCGACCAGCTCGACGCCATCGGCGCACTGCCGCCCATCGGCACGGCGGCGAGATGAAACCGTCGCGATGGTGGACAACCACCCGCGCGTTGCTGCCAGGAGCTCGCGACTACGCCGGTCTGCGGTCATCGTGGCGACACGACGTCCTTGCCGGTATCACCGTGGGTGTCGTGGCGCTGCCGTTGGCGCTCGCATTCGGGCTCAGCTCGGGGGTCGGTGCGGCAGCGGGGCTGGTCACCGCAATCGTCGCGGGCATCGTCGCCGCGGTGTTCGGCGGCTCCCATGTGCAGGTGTCCGGGCCCACCGGAGCCATGGCCGTGGTCTTGGCGCCCGTCGTCGCCCAGCACGGTCTTTCCAGCGTGGCCATCGTGACCATCATGGCCGGCGCCATGGTGTTCGTCGCCGGTGCGACGGGTGTGGGTCGGCTCGTGACGGTCATCCCGTGGCCCGTCATCGAAGGGTTCACCCTCGGCATCGCGGTGATCATCTTTCTGCAACAGGTGCCCGCGGCCGTCGGCGCCACAGCGCCGGAGGGGTTGCGGCCCTTGGCCGCCGCCCTCGAGGCGCTGACGACCGCAGATGGTGCGACCGCCAGATGGGCCCTGCTGGTGGTGGCCGTGGTGATCGTGGTGATGGTCGGCCTGCGCCGCCTGCTCCCGACCTTCCCGTCATCGCTGGTGGCGGTGATCGTCGCAGCGGTGGTGGTTTCCGTTGCCGCGCTGCCGATCCCACGGATCGGCGAGCTGCCGGCCGGATTGCCTATGCCGACCTGGCCGCACGCTGATCTCGCGGCGATGAAGGCATTGTTCGGTGCGGCACTGGCGATCGCGGCATTGGCTGCCATCGAGTCGCTGCTGTCGGCCCGGGTGGCCGCGAGTCTGTCGGGCACCGCCGCCGGTGATCCCGATCGCGAGCTCGTCGGGCAGGGAATGGCATCGGTGGCCGCCGGACTGTTCGGTGGGATGCCCGCAACGGGTGCGATCGCGCGCACCGCGGTCAATGTCAAAGCCGGTGCCAGAACGCGGATCGCCGCGCTGACACATTCGGTGCTGCTGATCGGTGTCGTCTATCTGCTCAGTGGGCCGGTGGGTGCCATCCCGTTGGCGGCACTGGCCGCGGTGCTGATGGTGACGGCGGTGACGATGATCTCCGGCGGCGTCATCGTCAGGATTCTGCGGAGCGGTCGGTCGGGAGCGCTGATCTTCTTGGTCACCGCGGGTGTCACGGTGTGCCTGGATCTGATCCAGGCCGTGGAACTGGGAATGTTGGTGGCGGCGTTGTTCGCGCTGGCCGCGATGGCCCGGCGCAGCGGTGTTCATCGCGAAGCATTACCGGGGGCGTACCGACCCGGGGATGAACGCATCATGCTGCTCCGGTTGGACGGCGCAATGTTCTTCGGCGCCGCCGAGCGGATGTCGGCCACGATCGCCGACCTCGCGGTCTCCGGGACTGCGGTGGTGATCATCCGGATGTCCGGCCTGCACCACCTCGACGCGACGGGTGCCCATGCCCTGAGTCGGATCACCGAACAACTGGAGTCACGCGGAACGATGGTCATCATCAAAGGTGTCGACCCCGAGCAACACGATCTGCTGACCAACGTCGGCATCCTCGAATCGTTGCGGCACGAGACCCATCTGATGAACGGTCTCGACGAGGCCATCGCCCACGCACGCGCGCACGTGCACCGCGAAAATGCGATGACAGCACAGGGTTTGGCGCCACGCCTAGACTCGTAGCCGTGACGAAGCGGCTGGCTGCGGTAGTGCTGATCTGCGTAGTGGCCGGCTGCACCAGGACGGTGGACAACCCGCGGGCCACGCCCCAAGCGTCGATCGGACCGATCGCGGCCGGACAGGTCGCCGATCTGCTCAGTCCCGATATCCAGAATCGGGATGGCAACAGATTCGCCGTCGTCGTTCCGGCCGGCTGTGCCGGCACGGCACTTGAGGTCGACCCGCCGTTCCTGGTCGACCACGGGCCCGCGGCCGAGGACGGCGGGCACTGGTCAGGGGTCGGCGGCAGCTCCGAGGTGGTCAACGAGGAGATGGTCGCGGTGTACCCGTCGGACTTCTCGGCCGCCGACGCACTCGCATCGGCGCGGCGGGTCATCGAATCCTGCACCGGTAGCGAGGTGGACGTGACGACCATGGCCGACCGCACCTACACGTTCACCGTCGAGGCGCCCGCCGTACCGGCACCTGCGGGTTCGGTGCTGTGGTCGCTGCGCAGCACGGAGTGGAACTGCGACAACCTGGTGGTGGCGGCGTACAACGCAGCCATCGAGGCGACCAGCTGCGGACCGAGCGGTGGGATGGACACCGTCGCGGCCGCCGAGCAGGCGCTCGAACGCATCGAGATGCTGGCCGACAACACCGCCTGAACTCGGGTAGTCCTACTCATCCGCGCGGCCGCCGATTGCGGCACGCTGTAACCATGCCGCTCGCCAAGCTCCTGCCCGCGCCCAGTTCGGTGACCGCCGACGCGGGTGACCGGGACCGCGCCATCGATGTCGCCCGGCTCTCCGCCCTGGTCGTCGTCATGTTCGGGCACTGTGCACTGTTGCTCGCCACCATCGACAGCGACGGACTGTGGATCGGCAACATTCTCGGCGAGTTGCCGCAGCTGACCCCCATCACCTGGGTGGTCCAGGTGATGCCGCTGTTCTTCTTCGCAGGCGGAGCGGCGGCCGCCTACGGCTGGCATCCGGGCACCCCGTGGGGCGGCTGGCTGGTGAGCCGCGCGCAGCGCCTGTGCCGGCCGGTGTTCTGGTACCTGGCGTTCTGGACGGCGGCGCTGGTGGTGGCGCGGTTGGTCCTCGGTGGTGAATCGGCCGACCGGTTGGGCCGCGAATGTGTGGCGCTGCTGTGGTTTCTGGGCGTCTACCTGGTCGTGATCGCCTTCGTTCCGCTGCTCACCCGCATCCGCAGTACCGGTGGCGCCGCGGCCGTGGTGGCGCTGCTGGTGGCCGTCGCCGCGGGTGTCGACCAGATCCGTTTCGCCGTGGGTTCGGCCGAAGCCGGGGTCGGCAACTTCTTGTTCGTCTGGCTGATCCCGGTGGTCATCGGCGTGGCGTACGCCCGCAGGCTGATCAGGCCCGTCGGGGCGCTGGCCGTGGCGGTGACCGCTTTCGCTGCCCAGGTACTGCTGGCGCTGACGCAGACCTACGAGGTGTCGCTGGTCACCACCGGCAGCAGCCACGGTGTCTCGAACGTGTCACCGCCCACGGTGTTGCTGGCCCTGCACTGCATCTGGATGTCCTGCGTCTTCGTCGCGGCCGCCGGTCCCGTCGGCCGCTGGGCGCAGCGCCCCCGGGTCTGGTACGTGGTCGCGGTCGGCAATTCGGGCGCCATGACCCTCTATCTGTGGCACATCCCGGCGATCGCCGTCGCCACCTTTGCGCTGAACGCATTCGGACTCGACGCCTACGACGTGCACGCGCCGGACTTCTGGGCGATGTTGGCGCTGCGTGCTGCCGTCTTCGCGGTCGTGATGTTCGTGACGTTCCTGCTGCTGTCCCCGCTGGAACACCGCAGGCTGCCGTGGTGGGACGCCCCGGTCGGGGCGGCCGGGGAACACTCGGGACGAGCGGAGGTTCGGTCGGTGGTGGCAGGGGTGCTGATCTGCGTGTCGGGGGTGGCGATGCTGCTGGTCGCCAAGAACGGGCTGGCCGGGGCCGACGGCTGGGTGCCGTTGGCGTGTTTCCTGGTCGGGGTGCTGGCCGCGCGTGCCTGCGCGTCATGACTTCATCCCGGTCACTGCGCTCTTACCCTCCGAATCGCTGTCAGGGCTATTCGGTAGGGTCTCGGCGTGACTTCGAGCGCGCCCGTGATCCGTACCGTAAATGCCCGTCTCGCTGAGGAACTGGCGGTTGCCGAACGCCAGGTTGCGGCCGCCGTGCATTTGCTCGACGAGGGTGCCACGGTCCCGTTCATCGCGCGGTACCGCAAGGAGGTGACCGGCAGCCTCGATGATGGTCAGCTGCGCACCCTTGAGGAGCGGTTGGCATACCTGCGTGAACTCGATCGGCGCCGCGACGCCGTGCTGGCTTCCATCGAGGAGCAGGGCAAGCTGACCGACGAGCTGAGGAACGCGCTGCTGACGGCGGAGACCAAGGCCCGCATCGAAGACATCTACCTGCCCTACAAGCCGAAGCGGCGTACCAAGGCGCAGATCGCTCGCGAAGCCGGTTTGGAGCCGCTGGCGGATCGGCTGCTCGCGGACCCGTCCCTGGTACCCGACGAGATTGCCGCCGAATTCGTGGGGGAGCAGGTCGCCGACTCCGCCGCCGCCCTCGACGGGGCCCGGCACATCCTGATCGAGCGGGCGGCCGAGGACGCCGAACTGGTCGGTGACGTGCGCACCAAATTCTGGGCCGACGGCACGCTGCGGACCGGACCGTGGTCCGACGAGGCGGCGAAGAGCCCGGCCGGACAGAAGTTCCGCGACTACTTCGAGTTCTCCGAACCGCTGGAGAAGATGCCGTCGCATCGGGTGCTCGCGGTGTTGCGTGGCGAGAAGGAGCAGATCCTCGCGGTGAACTTCGACGGCGGGGCCGATGAGGTGTACCAGGCGCGGGTCGCCCAGAGCCTCGGTATCGACCTGGCCGCTGCGGGCCCGGCCACCCCGTGGCTGGCCACCACCGTGCGGTTGGCCTGGCGGACCAAGCTGATGATCTCGGCGGCCGTCGACGCTCGCATCCGGTTGCGCCAGCGCGCCGAAGCCGATGCCGTCGCAGTGTTCGCCCGTAATCTGAAGGATCTGCTGCTGGCCGCGCCGGCCGGGACGCGCACCACGCTGGGGCTCGACCCGGGGTTCCGGACCGGGGTCAAGGTCGCCGTCGTGGACGGCACCGGCAAGGTGGTCGATACCTGTGCGATCTTCCCGCACCAGCCGCAGAAGCAATGGGATACCGCCAAGGCCACGCTGGCCGCGCTTGTCGCCCGCCACGGCGTCGAGTTGATCGCGGTCGGCAACGGCACCGCCTCCCGGGAGACCGATGCCCTGGCCGCCGAACTGATCGCCGACATCCGTGCCGCCAGCGGGCCCGCACCGGTGAAAGCGATGGTCAGCGAGGCCGGCGCCTCGGTGTATTCGGCGTCTGCCTATGCGGCCCACGAACTGCCACAACTGGATGTGACGCTGCGCGGGGCGGTGTCCATCGCACGGCGACTGCAGGATCCGCTGGCCGAACTGGTCAAGATCGAGCCGAAGTCGATCGGTGTCGGCCAGTATCAGCACGATGTCACGCCGGGCACCCTGGCCCGCAGTCTCGACGCGGTGGTCGAGGATGCCGTCAACGCTGTCGGCGTCGACCTGAACACCGCATCGGTGCCGCTGTTGGCGCGGGTTTCCGGTGTCACCGACACCTTGGCCGAGGCCATCGTCGCGCATCGGGAGAACACCGGCCCGTTTCGCAGCCGCAGCGCACTGTTGAAGGTGCCTCGGCTGGGGCCCAAGGCCTTTGAACAGTGCGCGGGCTTCCTGCGGATCACCGGCGGTGATGATCCACTGGATGCCTCCGGGGTGCACCCGGAGTCCTATCCGGTGGTGCGGCGCATCCTGGACCGTTCCAACATCACGCTGGCCGAGTTGATCGGCAACGAGCGCGCCCTGCGCGCGCTTGCGCCGACAGATTTCGCCGACGAGCGGTTCGGCGTGCCCACGGTCACCGACATCCTCTCCGAACTGGAGAAGCCCGGCCGCGACCCGCGCCCGGCATTCTCCACCGCGACCTTTGCCGCCGGTGTGGAGAAGGTCGCCGATCTGAAGGCGGGGATGGTTCTCGAGGGCGTGGTCACCAACGTGGCGGCGTTCGGCGCCTTCGTGGATGTGGGCGTGCACCAGGATGGGCTGGTGCACGTGTCGGCGATGTCGGACCGATTCGTCTCCGATCCCCACGAGGTGGTCAAATCCGGACAGGTGGTGCGGGTCAAGGTCGTCGAAGTCGACGTCGACCGGCAGCGGATCGGATTGTCCCTGCGGCTCAACGACGAGCCCGCCCGCAGCGGTGACCGCGGGCCCGGCAAGGGCGGACAGGGGCAGCAGAACCGCGGCAACCAGCAGCGTGGCAATCAACAGCGAGATCCGCAGCGAAAGCCCAACCGCGGGAACAACTCCGGCCGCCGCGAGTCGGCGCCGTCGGGATCCATGGCGGATGCACTGCGCAATGCGGGCTTCGGCAAGTAGCCCCCGGGATATATTGCCGGCATGGCAGAACAGCAGGTCCCCGGCGGAGTGGTGCATCCCTTGCCCGCGGACCTGCGTTCCGCGCTGATCGGCAACGGCACGGCGCTGGCGGCATGGAAGGACATCACGCCGCTGGCCCGCAACGAGTTCATCTGCTGGGTCGAAGACGCCAAGCAGGACAAGACCCGGGAGCGCCGGATCCGGCGGACGCAGGAGGAGCTCGAGGAGGGGAAGCGGCGACCGTGCTGCTGGCCCGGCTGCAAGCACCGTGAGCGCACCGGGAAGGCTTGATCAGGGGTTGATGGTGTCCTCGCCGACCTGACGTCCCCAGACGTATTCGTTCATGATCGGCTGTCCGAGCTCGAAGTGGTTGTATGGTGCGATGCTGGCGCCGGTGTCCATCACCAGGTACGGCATCGGCCACAGGTCCCGGGTGATCGGCTGCCAGCAACCGGGACGGCCGCCCGGCCCGCCACGGGCGTTGACGCGCGGCAAGTTGTCCGGGAACACATAGCGATTGCCGGCGCCGACCAGCTGGTCACGCAGCACCAGGGAGTAACCGTTGCCGCCGAGCATATCGGCGTACTTCGGTGCCACGTTGTGGTAATTGCGCAAGCTGCACAACAACTGCGGACTGTAGTAGTCCAGCAGCGCGCTGGTCGGTAACAGGTCCTGGGCGCCGCGCACCAGGTACGGACCGCCGCGCTCGAGAACATCGCCGGCATTGTTACCGAACCCGACCGCTGACAGCAGCGCTGCGTCCACCGCACCGCGTTCGTCGTTCATGGCACGTGCGGTGATCGTGGCGTTGTTCAGGCCGTCGAACAGGTCGGGCGCGGCATCGGCGTAGGTGTCGGACAACGCGATCAGTCCGGATACGTCGCGACGGATCTGCGGCATCCGCGCATTGAGCTCACCGAGAATATCGTTGCTGTCGACCAGCGACCGACCGAACTTGTCTCCCAATCCGTTCAAGGCCTGGGCGGTGGCGGTCAGGGTCTGGTTGAGCTTGACCGGATCGATCTGCTGGGCGATCCCCATGATCGTCTCGAAGACGGTGTTGAACTCGGTGGTGGTCGCCGACGCGTTGATCACCGCGCCGGGTGCGAGTCGTTCGGATGACGGATCGGCGGGCGAGACCAGCGAGATGTATTTGTTGCCGAAGACCGTCGTGGCCCGCAACTGCGCATCCACGTTGGACGGAATCAGCTCCAGATACTGAGGTTTGACATCCAACAGCAGCTTCGCACGGATATCGTCACCCTCGGTCACCACCCCGGCGGACGTCAGACGGCCGATAGGGACTCCGTTGAAGGTCACCTTCGAACCCGGATCCATCGACAACCCGGCGCGTTCGGCCATGATCACCAGTGGCACAACGTCTTCGAGGTAGCCGCGGAACTGCACCCAGGTCAGGCCGAATATCAGTGCGACGATCAGCAGCAGGACCGCGCCCGCCGCCCGATACGGTGGTTCCTTCGGGTCGTTGGTGGGCTCCTCATCGACCGATTCGGTGCTATCGGCCCCAGGTGCCATGATCACCGGCCAATTGCACCACAGCGCAAGGGATTTACGATCACCACCGGGCTGTGACGCCGATGTCACCGACCGCCCGTTGTGATGGCGGTTACAACCGCGCTCTCTACAGGCCCATGTCCTTAGCGATGATCATCTTCATCACCTCACTGGTCCCGCCGTAGATCCGGCTGACCCGGTTGTCGGCATAGAGCCGAGCGATCGGGTACTCGTTGATATAGCCGTAGCCCCCGTGCAGCTGCAGGCAGCGATCGATGACCTTGGACGCCAGATCGGTGCAAAACAGCTTGGCCGCGGCGGCATCGGCGGGTGTCAGTTCGTCGGCGTCGTGGGCGTTCATCGCGCGGTCCACCACCGCCTCCATGGCGTCGACATCGGCCTTGCAGGCGGCGAGTTCGAACTTGGTGTTCTGGAACGCGGCGACCGGCTTGCCGAAGACCGTGCGGTCCTTGGTGTACTGCGCCGCGAAGCGCACGGCGGCCGCCGCCTGCGCGTAGGAGCCGACCGCGATGGCCAGCCGCTCGCGGGGAAGGTTGCGGCCGAGATAGGAGAAGCCCATGTTCACCTCGCCGAGCACGTCCTCGGCGGGCACGATCACGTCGGTGAAGTTCAGTTCGGCGGTGTCGGAGGTCCGCAGGCCCAACTTGTCGAGCTTGCGGCCGACGGTGTAACCGGCGGAGGCGGTGTCCACGACCAGCAGCGTGATGCCGAACCGTCGATCGTCTTCCCGCGGTGCCGCGGTACGGGCGCACACGATGACGCGGTCGGCATGGACGCCACCGGTGATGAAGGTCTTGGACCCGTTCAGTACGTAGTGCGTACCGTCACCGGAAGGCTTTGCGGTGGTGCGCATTCCCGCCAGATCTGAGCCGGTGCCCGGCTCGGTCATGGCGATGGCGAACATGGTCTCGCCCGACATCATGCCCGGGAACCAGCGCTGCTTCTGCTCCTCGGTGGCCAGCTCCTTGAGGTAGGGCAGGCACAATCCGATGTGGACGCTGGAGCCGCCGAAGGACACTGCTGCGCGCGAGCACTCCTCGGTGATGATGGCCTGGAACTTGTACGAGTCGATGCCGGATCCGCCGTACTCGGTGGGGATCTCGATGCCGAACAGGCCCAGCTCGCCCAGCTTGTAGTAGAAGTCGCGAGGCGCGATGCCGTCTTCGAACCACTTGTCGTACACCGGCACGACCTCGGCTTCGATGAACGCCCGGATCATCGCGCGAAAGTCCTCATGTTCCTGGGTGTAGACGTCCCTGCGCATCGCAACCTTCCTTGACGGTGAACGGCGTTAGCCAGTGGTGATCACTATAAGCTAACATCGTTCGCCAACGCAACGAAGGAGCTCATGGTGGCCAGGCCGCGCATTCTCAGCCGCGAACGGATCCGCGACAGCGCGCTCGGCATCATCGACCGGGATGGCCTGGAGGGGTTGTCCATGCGTAACCTGGCCGCCGATCTCGGAGTGCAGGCCGCCTCGCTCTACAAGCACTACCTGACCAAGACCGAGGTGCTCGACGAGATAGCCGGCATGGTCGTGGGTGTCGTCGACACCTCCGCCTTCGACACCGACGAGCCGTGGGACCTGGCGCTGGCCGAGTGGGCGCGCTCCTACCGCTCGGCGCTGGCGGCGCACCCCAATCTGGTGCCGTTCCTGGCGCTGGGGCTCAGGCACCGCGATGAGAGCCTGCGCATCGCCAATGCCGTGCACGGCGGGTTGGTGCGGGCCGGATGGCCTGCTCGCGAGGCGACGATGATCGGCGCCGCCACCCGTTCGTTGGTGCTCGGGTCGACCATCGGTTCGTTCTCGCGAGGTTTCGCCGATGATGCGCAGGTCTACCGGGACCGTTATCCGCACATGCAGCAGGCGCACCGACTGCCCGCAATGGCGGACGAGATCGACCAGGCCAGCTTCGATCTCGCGCTCACGTCGTTCATCGACGGATTGCAGGCCCGTTACGCCATCGTCGATCGCGCGGCGGGAGTCTGACTTCCTCGCGCCATACCGGCGCACCGCTCCGACTGTGCGACGTACGCTGACCGGTGATGCCTGGCACCGGGGAGCGGAGATGACCGAATCCGACGACGAACGGGTGGATTCAGAACCGGATTACCGGTTCACCCTGGCCAACGAGCGGACGTTCCTGGCGTGGATCCGCACCGCGCTGGCCCTCATAGCCGGCGGTATCGCGGTCGTCCAGTTCGTCCCGTCGTTCGGAATCACCGGCGTTCGACACGGTTTGAGCATCGTGTTGACGGCGGGAGGGGGAGTGCTGGCCGCCCTGGCGGTTTGGCGCTGGCGCCGCGTGCAAGAGGCGATGCGCCGTGATGCGGATCTACCGCCCACGCTGATTCCCGCCATGCTCGGTGTGGCGATCTTCGCGATCACCGTGGCCGTGCTCGTCGTCTTGGTCATCTGGCCTCCCGGCGGTCGGTGAGATGCCACGGTCGCAGCCGCAGAAACCTGGTTTACCGGCGGAGCGCACCCTGTTGTCCTGGGAGAGAAGCGCTTTGGGCTTCATCGGCGGAGGAGCGCTGCTGATCATCCGTCAGCACGGGCCCTTCGGGCCCGGTCGTGCGCTACTGGCGCTGATCGCCACGTGTCTGGCGTTGAGTGTGCTCGTGGTCGGTTGGCGACGTGCGAAGCTGCTCAACCACCGCGTCCCCGGGCAGACCAGCGTGCCCGCCGCGCATGCGGAGGTGATGTGGATCGGTACCGCGACCGTGGTTTTCGCGATCGTCATCGTCGGCACGCTCGTCGCGTCGGCGATCTTCGGTCATGCGCCGGGCGTCAGGCCAACGCCATGAACAACTTCTCCAGTTCGGCTTCGGTCATCGGCCGCTGCCCATCGGCCGACTCACCGGTCAGGCAGTCCCGCATGCCCGTCGCGACGATCTTGAAGCCGGCCCGGTCCAGGGCACGCGACACGGCGGCCAGCTGAGTCACCACGTCCTTGCAGTCGCGGCCCTGCTCGATCATCGATATGACGCCGGCAAGTTGACCCTGCGCCCTGCGCAGGCGGTTCAACACCGCTGTGATTGCTTCCTCGTCGCCGACCATGTCTGCTCCCTTCGTCGCACCGAACAGCAATGGTACCGGCGGGGGTATTCCCGACATCGGTG
Organism: Arthrobacter sp. SLBN-53; assembly: GCF_006715585.1. Classification (NCBI taxonomy): domain Bacteria; kingdom Bacillati; phylum Actinomycetota; class Actinomycetes; order Micrococcales; family Micrococcaceae; genus Arthrobacter; species Arthrobacter sp. SLBN-53. Next base: position 425,903 of record NZ_VFNN01000001.1, on the reverse strand, counting down.
AATGAACTCTCGGTGAATTCACGGCCCGGGCAGATGGTTCCCGCTGCCGGGGTCGTGCCTGGTAACGCCCGTCATGGTGGCGACGATAACCAGTAGACAGCGCCGGAAACGGCGTTCTCACGAGATGCCGAGTCGAAGCGAGCAAACTAGGCTTCGTCGCGATCCGCAGCCGGGGGATGAGACAGGAGCAGAGGTCAGGGGTTGAGAACCGTACTCGGATTGTCGGTCACCACCAATGGTGTCGGCTGGGTTCTGGTCGATGCCACCGTGCCCACGGGGCGTCCCATCGATGACGACCGGTTCGCGGTCCGACACCTCGACGACCTGGTGCCGCGTTGTCTGGCCGCGGTCCGCGGGGCCGCCGGTATCGCCGCGGCGGCCGGCTATCGGGTCGGTGCGGTCGGCGTGTGTTGGAGCGCCGATCTGGAAGACCGATCCACCGACCTGCTCGCGGCGCTGCGCGATGCCGGCTGGGCCGATGTCCGGCCGGTCCGGCAGATCACGCCCCCGGTACCCGAATTTGACGAGCTTGCCGACTCGGAGGCCGCCGCGCAGGTGCCCGCGGACCTGTTCGGTGCCGCGATCGACACCGTTGTCGCCGACTGCGCGGGCCGTGTCTCGGATTGCGATCCCGAAGTCATGCAGGCGCCGGCTTATCGGGCCGCGCATCTGGTGTTGACCAACGCGGTTCCGACCCGGACCGCTGAGGAGCAGCCGGCTCGCGGCACGCGCCTGCGCGCGCAGTTGGGCGGGCGACTGCTGTCCCTGGCCGGAGCGGCCGCGGTGACAGCTGTGATCGCGCTGTTCGCCGTCGGCTCGCAGTTCGGCGGATCAGAGGTGCCGGAATCGGCGACCCTGGCAAACCGAGCCACCGTCTCCACGCCGCAGACCTCGCCCATCGTGCCTGCGCAACCGGTGGCCGCGCCGGTGGCCGCGCCGGTGGTCGCGCTGCCGCCCGTGCCCCCGGTGGCTCTTGCCCCGGACCCGGCGTCGAGTCCCGTTGTCGACACGAGTCCCAGCACGGATTGGGTGCCACCGGCCGTGGAGTATGCCGTGCCCGCACCCGCTGCACCGGTGGCGTTGCCCGAGCCGGTATCGCATCTCGGGGATCCCGTCGTTCCCGTCGCGGCGCCCGGCCCCGAAGCGCAGGTGCCGGCACCGGATGCGTCGATGCTGACCGTCCCCGCCGTACCGGTGCCGGCGGGCGAGCCTGTTCCCGCCCCCGGCGCGCTCCCGGGTCCGGCCCCGGCGGATATGGCGCCGCAGCCGGTAGCGGTGGAGCCGGCAGTTCCCTTGATGCCTGCCCCGCCTGCACCTGCCCCACCTGCGCCGGCCCAGTCTGTCGATCCGATCCTCGGCGCGCTGCCCTGACGGTCCAGCCCCAACGGCGCCGCCCACTGTTCGTCGCCATCGTCCGCCCAGCAGAAGCGTAGGCTGTCTAACTATGGGACGAGTCGACAGTGACACCTGGGACCTTGCAACAAGCGTCGGTGTGACGGCCACTGCCGTGGCCATGAACCGGGCGATCGCCACCAGGGCGAATATCGCCGGGATCAGCGATCCGTACGCCGAGCCGCTGGTATCGGCCGTCGGGATCGGCGCGTACGCCCGATACGCCCGTGGCGAGATCGATGGTGCGGCGGCCGACGACATAGCCCGGATGGCCGACGGTATCGCCGCGCGCACCCGCTTCTACGACGACTTCGTCGCCGACGCAGTCGATTCTGGTATCCGGCAGGTCGTCATCCTGGCCTCGGGTCTGGATGCCCGCGCCTACCGGCTGCGCTGGCCGTCCGATGTCGTGGTCTACGAGCTGGACCAGCCGCAGGTGATCGAGTTCAAGACCCGAACCCTGGCAGATCTGGGCGCGACCCCGGCGGCGGAGCACCGCACCATCGGGGTGGACCTGCGCGACGACTGGCCCGCCGCATTGCGCGCGGCCGGATTCGACAGCTCGGAACCGGCCGCGTGGCTGGCCGAGGGATTGCTGGTGTACCTGCCGCCGGAGGCCCAGGATCGGTTGTTGGACAACATCACCGAGCTCAGCGCACCGGGAAGCCGGATCGCCACCGAGAACACCGCGACCATCAGCTCGGACGATCTGGTGATGATCAGCGAACGCATGCAGGAGATGCGCGGGAGGTGGCTAGACAAGGGGATCGACCTGGGGGTCGACGTCGATATCGCCGAACTGTTCTATCCCGGCGAACGCAGCGAGTCGGCGACCTACCTGGCCGGCTCCGGGTGGCGGCCCGTGCTGCGGGCGAGTTCGGAACTGTTCGCCGAGTACGGGATGCCCGCGTCCACCGAGGTGCTCTCCGCCTTCGGCGATATCACCTATCTGTCCGCCACGCTCGGCGAGCGTTAGCTCGCGGGCAGGCTCTCGCCGGTGGCGACGGCCTTGGCCCAGCGGTAGTCGGCCTTGCCCGCCGGCGACCGCTGGATCTTCGGATGACGGATGAAGGCCTTCGGGACCTTGTAGCGCGCCACCGTCTGCCCACACACCGCCGCGAGGTCCTCGTCGTCGGCGTCAGCACCCTCGGCGAGCTGCACCACGGCCACCACCTCCGAGCCCCACCGCTCCGAGGGGCGTCCGACCACCACGACGTCATAGACCGCGGGGTGCGCGGCGATGGCGCGTTCCACCTCCTCGACGAAGATCTTCTCGCCACCGGAGTTGATGGTGACCGAATCCCTGCCCAAGAGTCGGATGCGGCCGTCGTCCAGGACATCGGCCCGGTCGCCGGGCACCGACCAGCGCACCCCGTCGATGGTCGGGAAGGTGCGCGCTGTCTTGTCCGCATCGCCGAGATAGCCCAACGGGATCAGATCGCGGCGCGCCAGCCAGCCGCCGCCCTCGCCGGCGGTCAGCACCCTCGACAGGTCCTCGGCGACCACCGCGGTATCGGACTGCGCGGTGAAGACCGCCGGTGTCGTCTCGCCGCCGGAGGTGGAGAACGTGCTCAACTGGGCGCCGGATTCCGAGGCGCCGACCGCATCGAGCAGCGTCACATGGGGCAGCGCGGCCAGGATCCGCTCGCGCACCGTCGGGGAGAGCGTGGCCCCGCCGTTGGTGACGGTGAACAGCCCGGACAGGTCGTAGTCCCCACGTTCGATCTCCTCGACCAGTGGTCGGGCCACCGCATCGCCGACCACCGGAATCGTCAGTACACGTTCACGTTCGGCCAATTTCAGCACCTCGGCGGGCCGCAGCCGCTCGACATCGTCGGGGATGACCAGGCGCCCGCCCATGGTGATCGCGTTGTAGGCCGCCCACTGGGCGGCGCCGTGCATGAACGGCGGGATCATCAGCATGGCCAGCGCACCCGCGCCGGCGCGGGCCTTCTCGGCCAGCTCGTCATAGGAGGCCAGCGCCCGATCGGCACCGAACGGCCGGCCGCCCATCGAGGACAGGAAGATGTCATGCTGGCGCCACAGCACGCCCTTGGGCATCCCGGTGGTGCCGCCGGTGTAGAGGATGTACAGATCGTCACCGGACACCTCGGGCAGTCCGGCGGCCGGGGCGGGCGTGCGCACGGCCTGTTCGTAGTCCACTGCGCCGGGCAGCAGGTCGTGGCCGGTGCCGTCGTCGACCTGGATCAAAATCTGCAGGTGCGGTACCCGGTCCCGGATCGAGGCCACCCGCGGAGCGAACTCGGCGTTGTAGACCAGTGCCCGGGCCTTCGAGTCGTTGAGCAGATAGATCAGCTCGTCCTCGACGTAGCGGAAACTGACGTTGAATCCGGCGACGCGGGCCCGATAGGCACCGATCATGGACTCCAGGTACTCGTTACCGTTGCGCAGGTAGATGCCAAGGTGGTCCTGGCCGGACTCGTGGCCCGCCAGGTCTTCGCGTTCGGTGTGGCAACCGAGGCCTTGCGCGGCAAGGAAGTGCGCGAAGCCGTCGACCCGGGCGTCGACATCGGCGTAGCTCAACCGGCGATCCCGCCAGACCAGGAACGTCTGGTCGCCGACGGCCCGGGCCACGGTGCCGAAGACCGATGACAGGTTGAAGGTCGCGTCGCTCATACGTTGACCATACATTGCGGGCTAAAGCGTATGGTCGGGATCGGCTGCCTCAGCTCAGCGGAAGTGGGGCATTGGCGCTGTCGAGGTGTTCCACCGTCGTGAATACCAGTTCGCCGTCTCCGATGTTCTCGATATCGTGCAGCAGGAACTCGCCGGGACCGAAATGGAAATGCCGCGTCTCGCCCGCACCGTAGGAGACCTCGCGCACCGTCCCGTCGTGGGTGTGCTGACGGCTGCGTCCCGCGTTGACCGCTGTCCAGAAGTAATCCAGCACATGGCGGTGGGCATGCCAGCGTTCCCCGGGGGCTAACCTGATCTCCCATACCCGGACCCGGTCATTCGCACTGAGCAGCCGCGATCCGACCGCGCCGTCGTGCGAGTGTTCCTCGAATTCGGTCTTCAGCCAGTCCGGCCAGGTGTCGAAATCTTCTGCGACGAGTTCGCCGGCGAGCGGCAGGTCGGTCAGAAAGCTGTTGTCGGTCATGCGATATGCCTTTCAGAGGAGGGGTGTGAGGTGTTCACGCGGGGGTCAGATGCCGGGGCCGTAGAGGCCGAACCGCAGATCAGGATCCCGGGGATCCCAGGTGTTGTGGAACTGGGACCGTTCGCCCATGCCGACCACGCGTCGCAACAGGGAATCGCTGAGCTGTAACTGCGCGGGCTCCCATTTCGCCAGCGCCGAGGGAATATCGCCGGTGGTCTCGGCCAGCGCGGTGGCCAGCGTCCACGCGTCGGCCGCTGCCTTGGCGGTACCCGCGGCGGCATGCGGTCGCGACGCGCACGCCGCATCACCGATCAGTGCCACCCGACCCAAGGCCATCCGGTTGGAACGGACATCGGAAAGGACCTGCAGGTACGGCGTCGGGGTGGCCACGACGACCTCGGCGACCGCCGGGGCAAACAGTTCGGTTGCGGCACGGCGCATCTCGTCGATGTAGCGGTCCTGGACCTGGCCGGGATGAATGGACACCGAACCGGTGAACCCACGCTTGTCGATCAGCATCTCGCCGAGGTCGGGCCCGGCCGGCACATTGCGGTACCAGACATAGTTGATCAGCCGGTGCGCCTCGTCGAGTCCCTCCTCACCGGGAATCGGGTACATGGTGATGTGCGAATTCGGCACCACGTCATAGGTGATCGCGTCGTGCAGCGTGGCGCGGGTGGCTTCGGTGAGCATCGACTGCGGCACCGTTCCGCGCCACCCTACATAGCCGGAGTAGATGAGTTCGGCGGTCGGGTCGAAGCGCTGCCGCGCCGCGGAGGTGATGCCGTCGGCGAACACCACCAGGTCGGCACTCTCGGTACGGCCGCTGACGAAACGCACGGTGGCTCGCGTGTCGTCCTGGTCGAAACCGCAGGCGTATTCGCCATAGTGGTAGTGCTCGGTGCCGAAGTCCGCCAACAGGGCCCGGTAGAACGTGCCCCACGAGGTGTACGTCCAGCGCGCGGGCTCGCGGTGGGCGATACTGCCGTCGGCGTTGAGGTATTGGACGTGCGAGGTCGCGGTGTGAAGGTCGTCGAGCCGCTGGCTGCTGCGCTCGACGAACCAGCGCACGGTGTCGGGTTGCAGCACGATACCTCCGCCGCGGCCGTCCAACGGGCCGGGCGTCCGCTCGTACACATCGACGGTGAAGCCCAGGTCGCGCAGTAGCAGGGCGGCGGTCAGTCCGCCGATGGATCCGCCGATGACGATCGCCGACGAATGGGGGTACTCGCTCATGAGTGGCTCTTCTCGGTGGGGGTGACGGGCTCGAAATGACTGTCGGTGGGCAATGGGGTGCCGCGGGTCTCGGCGGCGAACGCCAGGCCCACGACGGCGATCAGTCCCAGCGCCGCCACCGTGGCGGTGGCCACCCCGAGGTCGCCGCCGAACCATGATGTGGCGATCACGCCGGCGCTAAGCGGTCCCAGCGCGGTGACGAATCGACCGACGCTGTTGGACACGGCAAGCGCGGTGGCCCGCACGCTGGGCGGGAACACCTCGGGCCCGTAGATGAAGGTGCCCGACAAGGCGCCGAACAATCCGAACCCCAGCAGCGGCATGGCGAACAGGAACTCGGTGTACCCGCGGTCGAAGGGGAAGGTCCAGGCGATCGAGGCGGCGGAGACGGTGAAGCTCATCAGGAAGGTCCTGCGGCGCCCGATGGCGTCGGCGATGAAGCCCCATGCGGCATAGCCGATGATGCCGCCGGCGTTGAACAACATTGCCGTGACGGCGACCCGATGATCGGTGACCGCTTGCGGCACAGACTCATTCGCGCTGATCTGCCGGATGATCTGTGGATACCAGGTGGACACACTCCAGAAGGCCAGCAGCGCGCCGGAGGCGAGTGCGGTGCACACCAGCATCGGCCTGCGCAGCGGCGGTGAGATGAGGCGGCGCAGCACGAACTGTTCGCGGGTGCCCGCGGCCTTGCGCTGCTTGCGGACGTGCATCGCGGCGTTGATCTCCGGAGGCTCGGGGACATAGCGTCGGATGAACCAGACCAGCAGCGCGGGCAGGCCGGCCAGCAGCATCATGAACCGCCAGCCGTGATCACCCAGCAGTGCGTACACCGCAGCGGCGGCGAAGAACCCGCCGGCGTAGCCGGCCATCATGACTCCGCCCGCGCGGGCACGGTAGCGATTGCGCCAGGTCTCGGCGATCAGCGCGGCACCCACCGGCGCCTCGACACCGGATCCGACGCCTGCGATGAATCGCAACAGGCCCAGCTGCCACCAGGTGTCGGCGAAGGCGGCCAGGGCGCTGAACACGGCGTAGGTCAGGATGCCCACCGAGAGAACCCTGGTGCGGCCGAAGTAGTCGGCCAACATCCCGAACATGATGCCGCCGACCGCCCAGCCCGTCAGGAACAGCGCCACGGTCAGTCCGCCGTACAACCCGATCGACGATGAGGAGACCTCGACGCCGCTGTTGGGTAGCAGTTCGGTCATGGTGGGTCCGAGGACCAACACGTAGAGGCTGCCTGCGAAGCCGTCGAGGCCCCAGCCCAGGGTGGTGCCGGCAAGGACAAGCCATTGCACTCGGGTGATTTCATGTCGCCAGCCGCTACCGGCCGGCCCACGGGTCGTGTTGTGGTTCACGAAAAGCCTTTCAGGAGTCCGGATCCGGGGTCAGTTCAGGCGGCGCTGGCCGAAGTTGCCGTACCAGTCCACGGGTTCGGCGGCAGTGCGCACCACGATGGTCTTGATCCACGAGAAATCGTCGAAGGATTCGGTACCCGCGTCTTTTCCGGTACCGGATTCCTTCACGCCACCCCACGGCAACGATGGCTCCAGCCGGTGGTGGTCGTTGATCCACACCATGCCCGCGGTGATCCGCGCGGCGACACGATGCGCTCGGGCCACGTCGAGGGTCCACACCCCGGCGCCGAGTCCGAACTCGTTGTCGTTTGCCATCGCGACGGCGTCGGCCTCGGTATCGAAGGGGATGACCACCGCCACCGGCCCGAAGATCTCCTCGCGGGCCACCGTCATGGCCATGGTGGCGTCGGCCAGGACGGTGGGGGACAGGAAGAATCCGTCGCGCAGGTCCACGGGCAGCCGGGGGGCCTCGCCGCCGGCCGCGAGGCGAGCACCCTGGTCGACACCGGTCTGGATCAGCCGACGCACATTATCGCGTTGGCGGGCGCTGATGAGCGGGCCCATCTGGGTCTCCGGGGCGGCGGGATCGCCGACGACGATGGCCCGCGCACGGTGCACCAGGGCAGCGACGAACGCGTCGTAGATGCTGCGGTGCACCAGAAAGCGCGAACCGGCGACGCACGACTGGCCGGCGGCCACGAAGGCGGAGAACGCCGCGCCCTCGGCGGCGTCGACCGGGTCGACATCGTCGAAGACGATGACCGGGGTCTTGCCGCCCAGTTCGGCCGTCACCCGGGCGAACCGGGTTGCCGTCGCCACGGCGGCCGATCGTCCTGCCTCGGTGCCGCCGGTCAGCGTGATCTTGGCGACGTCCGGATGCTCGGTCAACCGGATGCCGGCCTCGCGTCCGCCGGTCACCACGTTGACGACCCCTTCCGGTATCCCGGTCCCGGCGATGATGTCGGCCAGCGCCAGCGTGGTCAGCGGTGTCATCTCCGAAGGCTTGACCACCACGGTGTTGCCGTTGGCCAATGCCGCGGACAGGCTGCGAGCCAGGATCAGCAGCGGATGGTTGAACGGGGTGATGATGCCGCATACGCCCAACGGCAGCCGCTGCTGATAGGTGAGGTACGGGCCATCGCCCGGCAGGACCGAATGACGCTGGGCGGCAAGTAGTCCCGCGTTGTAGCGGAACCACTCGGGCACGCGGGACAGCTGAGCCCTTGTTTCGGTGATGGGTCTGCCATTGTTCTCGGCTTCCAATGTGTAGAGCCGTTCGGCCTGCTCCTCGATGGCATCGGCGATGCGCAGCAACAATCGGGCGCGCTCGCTGCGCGGCATGTCGGCCCACGGGCCGTCGGCGAAGGCGGCCTTGGCGGCGGCCACGGCGGTGTCGACATCCGCGGCGCCCATCTCGGCGACCGTGGTGATCACGCTCGCGGTGGCCGGATTGATGATCGCGCGGACATCGAGTGCCGATGGCGGCGCGGTGACGGGTGCGGCGTCGGTGCTGCTGGTCATGTGGGGGTGTCCTTCTCCTCGGCGTGACTATGAGTGTCGTCACGTCGGGAGGGTTGGACAATGTAGTTCGGACCATAAGAGCGCTGTTTTTATGTTCGCGCGGACATGGTCGTGTCATGCTGATCCGGTGAGTTCAACCGAGACGGACACTGTCGAGGGCAGGCCGGGTGCCGAGATGTCGACATGGCTCGGTGCCATGCGTGAACTCAGCGCCGCCGCCACCTCGGCCGCGGGCCTGGCCGAATTGCTCGGCCAGATCGCGACGACGGCGCGCGCACTGCTGGGATTCGACTTCTGTGGCGTGCTGATCCCGGACTCCGAGCGCACCAGGCTGATCGTGGCCGGATGGAGCGGGTTGTCCGAGGATTATGTGGATCAGGTCAACGGCGACCGGCCGATCCGCCTCGACGGCGGTGCCCCCTCGGCCCGCGCGTTCCACAGTGCGCAGTCGGTCACCATCCGCGATATCACCGCGGACCCGGAGTTCACGCCGTGGGGAGGTGCGGCGCAGGAACAGGGGTACCGGGCACTGATCAGCGTGCCGCTGATCGCGGGTGGCCGCACACTGGGCACGCTCAACGGCTACTACATGCCGGTGCACACCTTCACGTCGACCGAGACCGAGCGGATGACCCTGCTGGCCAACCATGCAGCGATCGCACTGACCTCGGCCGACCGGTTGGACCAGTTGCGCACGCTCAACCGCGAGCTGCGGGAACAACGCGACGCCCTGGCGCGCTCGGAGGAGATCCACAACAGCCTGCTGGCGGTGACGCTGCGCTCCGGCGGGCTCGACGGCGTCGCCCATGCGCTGTCAAATCTGATCGGCAGGCCGGTGCTGATCGAGGATCCGTTGCATGAGATCCTCGCCGTCGCAGGGGATTCGGACTCGCTGCCGGATTCCGACCTGCGGATCCAGAGCGCGCCCTCCCACGACGGATCTTCCCGGCCGGTGCGGTCGGCCGACGGATCATTCCTGGTGTCCTCGCCCGAACTCGACGGGGAGTTGGTGGCCCGCATCTGGTTTCCCGATGGCGAGCTCGAGCCCGACCCGATTACGGTGCGTGCCGTCGAGCACGCGTCGATGGTGGTGTCGTTGGAGCTGCTGCGCGCCCGCACCGCGGCCGAGGTGGAGCAGCGACTGCGTGGCGAACTGCTCTCAGAGGTGCTCAGCGAGCAGGCCGACCTTCCCGAGACCGTGCTGCGCAGGGCGCAGTTGCTCGGGCATGATCTGAGCCAACCGCATGATGTCATCGTGGCGCGGATCGACCGCTCGGCCGGGGTGCCCGACAAGATGTTGCGCCAGCGCATCTTCGGGCTGATCTCCGATCTTGCTACCGGACAACGCTTTCGGCCACTGGCGGCGAATATCCGTGACGATGTGGTCGTGCTGTGGCCACAGGGGGTTCCGGTGCCCGGTGGCGGTGAGGGGTCCGCCGCGGCGGTCGCTGCGGCCGTCCACGGTGCGCTGACCCGCCTGGCCGACGGGGTCGAGGTGACCGTGGCCGGGGTGACTCCTGGGCGGCAGACCTACGCCGAGGCGTACCGCATCGTCAAAGGTGCGCTGTCGATCGCGGTGGCCGCGCGGCGCACCAATACCGTGGTGACCCTGGAGGATCTGGGTGTCGCCGGGCTCCTCCTGCAACTCGATGATCCGGCTCTGCTGACCGCCTTCGCCGCGCGCACACTCGGGCCGTTGCGCGACTACGACCTGGCCCACGGCACGGAACTGGTCAGCACCATCCGCACGTATCTGGCGCACAACCAGGACCGCAGGGGTGCTGCCTCGGCTCTGCACATCCACCCCAACACCTTGACCCAACGGTTGCAGCGCGCCGAGGCGTTGTGCCAGGTGACGCTGGCCGACCCCGCGGTGGTGCTGCAGTTCGCCACCGCACTCACCGTCGACGCCGTGGCCACCGGTCGGTAGGCCGCCGGCCGCCACGTGAGTGCTCATGGTCTCCGGCACATTGGATGCGCGAAATTATGTGTCTGTTGACATTGAGCATGGTCCTCGTGGGGCTGACACTCGTAAGCACTCCCGAGAAAGGACGTATCGATGATCAGCGCAGATCTGGCGCCCGGCGTGATCGATGTGCACGCGCACTGGTTGCCGCGGGAGTTGTTCGACCTCCCCGGCGCCGGCCCACACGGACGCATGCACGATCGCGACGGTCAACTCTTTCTCGGCGAGATCCCACTGTCGATCGCCGCCGACGCGATGAGCGATATCGCCGCCATCCGTGCCGATATGCGCCGCAGCGAGGTCGGGGTTCGGGTGTTGTCGGCACCGCCCTTCGCGTTCCCGCTGCAACCGGGCGCCGCCGCCGACGACTACGTGGGCGCCTTCAACAGTGCGCTGACCGAGGTCGTCGCCGATGCCGACGGCGCGCTGCTCGGACTGGGACTGGTCAGTCTGGCCGACAGTGCGGCCGTCACCACGCAGCTGACACAGCTGGCCGGCTCCGAAGGCATTGCCGGCGTGGCCGTCCCACCGCTGTTGGGCAACGAGTCCCTGGACGGTCCCGCCCTCGGGCACGTGCTGCGTGAGGCGGCTCGGCTCGGGCTGTCGGTGTTGGTGCACCCGATGCAACTGCCGCAGCCGCAGTGGGCGAACTACTACCTGAACAACCTCATCGGCAATCCGACCGAATCGGCCACCGCGGTGGCAGCGCTGATCCTCAGCGGACTCAAAGACCAACTGCCGGGCCTGCGGATCTGTTTCGTGCACGGCGGCGGTTGCGCCCCAGGTCTTCTCGGCCGGTGGAACCACGGCTGGCGGGCGCGTGCCGATGTCCGGGCCGCCGGGGCGCGTGCACCGCAGGAGGTGTTCGGTGAGCTGTTCTTCGACACCGTCACGCACGGAGCGGCCCAGCTGGAGCTGCTCTGCACGCTCGCAGGCACCGACAAGGTGGTCTGCGGTAGCGATTATCCGTTCGACATGGCCGATACCGATCCGGCCCGCTTTGCCGTCGACCACGGTCCGGGGCGCGACAGCATCATCCGGGCCGCCATGGCATACCTCGGCCTGGATCAGGGGTAGCGGACATGACACGGTTGTTCAGCCCGCTCACCCTGCGCTCGGTGACCTTCGCCCACCGGGCATGGATGTCGCCGATGATGCAGTTCGCCGCCGTACCTTCGGGTCCCGACGAGGGATCGCCCACCGACTGGCATCTGCAACATCTCGGTTCGCGTGCCGTCGCCGGAGCGGCACTGATCATGGTCGAGGCGACCGCCGTGCACCCGGTGGGCCGCAGCAGCGTGTTCGACCTCGGTCTGTGGAACGAGCGGCAGGCCGACGGTCTGCGTCGCATCGCCGAATTCGTCACCGCGCAGGGGTCCGTGCCGGGTATCCAGATCGTGCACGCCGGCCGTAAGGGTTCCACCGGGCGTCCGTGGGGAGTCGACGAACAGCGCTGGCCCACGGTGGGGCCCAGCGCTGCGCCGTTCGGTCGTCTGCCGACTCCCGCTGAACTCGATATCGACGAGATCGGCTCCATCACAACGGCATTCGCCGACGCCGCGGGCCGGGCCGCGCGAGCCGGTTTCAAGGTGCTGGAGATCCACGGTGCACACGGGTACCTGATCCACCAGTTCCTCTCTCCGCAATCCAACCGCCGCACCGACAGGTACGGCGGCACGCTGGAAAACCGGATGCGTTTCGCCCTGGAGGTCGTCGGCGCCGTGCGCTCGGTGTGGCCGCCCGACCTACCGCTGTTCTTCCGGGCGTCGGCGACCGACTGGCTCGGCGGCGACGGCGAGGACCCGCGCCCGGGGTGGACCGTCGCAGAGACCGTGACCCTCGCGGCGCGTCTGAAGGCGCTCGGCGTGGACCTGATTGACGTGTCCAGCGGGGGATCGGTCCCCGATGCGCCGATCCCGGTAGGCCCCGGCTACCAGGTGCCGTTCGCCGCTCGCGTCCGCAAGGAGACCGAGATCCCCACCAGCGCTGTCGGCTTGATCACCGACGCCGAACAGGCCGAGAGCATCATCGCCGGCGAGCAAGCCGATGCGGTGTTCCTGGCCAGGGAGCTACTGCGCAACCCGGGCTGGGTCTGGCAGGCAGCGCGGCAACTGGGCGCCGAACTGCGTCATCCGCCCGCCTACCGCCGCGCCTTCGCCTGACCGGCTTCGGTCAACCGGGGTCCTGCGAGGTCGCCCCCATCAGGCAGGGAAGAACCCGTCGCCGGTCAAGGTCCCTGGCTGCCATCCGCGGGCTCCCAGACAGAGCATCGGCCTGCCGTCGGCCGTCTGGGCCGCACCCTGGGGCACCGAGCACGGCGCACCCACCTCCTGCACACCGTGCAGGTCGTAGGACATGGTCCAGAAACCGGTGTAGACCGGCGGCCATTGATTGGGGATCCAGCTGCATTTCATCGGCTGGCCACCGCGGCCGCGGCCGAACGTGAACAGCTGGGTGTTCTCGCACGGTGCGCCGAGTGCCGCGTGGTAGTTCATGCCGGGCACATCATTGGGGTACTGGCCCGATCCGTCATCGGCGGCTGCGGGGACAGCGAAACCCACCGCGGCGACGATGGTCGAAGCAGCAACCGTCAGTTCACGAAACATGTCCCGCCCTCACCGTGGTCGATCGTTCCGGCAAAGCCTAGTGGTGTCGGCCGGGCGATGGTGGCTATTCCGGCGCGTCGAGCGCACTGACCGCGATGCCATACGGCAGGAAGCGCACCCGCCTGGCCGGGTCGGTGTTGTTCTTGTTGGCCCGCAACGCCTGCAGTTCGTTGGGGTAGACCTCTTCGATGTGCGCACCGCCCGCGGCATCGACGGTGTAGATGGCCCACACCCCGTCACCGGCGTCCCCGGTGGTCTCGGGTGCCGCCGGGGTGGCCTGGGCGGTGAACTGGTCGATCAGCGTCGACCAGCCTGCCCTCTTGCCGAACCTGTCCAGCGCATCTCGCAGTCCCTCGCCGGCTTCGCGGGCGAGCCTGTCAAACTCTTCTGGGTCGATACCGAACGGCCCGTTCTGGCTCATTGCCGTCCTCCTTCGCACAGGGGTGGTACCCAAGGATATGTCCACAACACGATCAGCGGTTCTGGCAGCGGTGGAACGCTCGCCGGCGGCCGCCGCCGCGCATGACAGGGCGGGATGGGTGGGCCTGTTCACCGCGGGGGCGCGCATCGAGGATCCGGTGGGGTCGCGCCCGCACACCGGTCGGTCCGAGATCGAACAGTTCTATGACACCTTCATCGGTCCGCGGGACATCACCTTCCATCGCGATATCGACATCGTCTGCGGCACCACCGTGTTGCGTGACGTGGTCCTGGAGGTCGCGATGAACGCGTCGGTGACGATGCGCATCCCGGCACTGTTGCGCTATGACCTCGCCGAGGTCGGTGACGCGCTGGCCATCGACCGGTTACGGGCCTACTGGGAGCTACCCGCGATGGCATGGAGGTTCACCCGCAATGGTCCGGCCGCCTTCCCCGCGGCCATCGCCCTGACCCGTTCCCTGCTGGCCAACCAGGGTCCGGCGGGTGCACTGGGCTTCGTCGCCGGGGTCAACGGTGTCGGAGCCCGCGGCAGGCGGCTGATCGGGCAACTTGTCGACGATGCGATCGCCGGTGACGAGATGACGGTCAAGCGGGGGCTCGGTGACGCCGAGATCACCACCGGTGATCTCGGCCGGCTGCGACCCAGCGAACTGGTGGCCGCGCTCGCGGGCAAACGCCGGCGGACGATCCTGACCGCGGGCCGGCATGTCGTCGTCAGTCTGACCGGCACCGACGGTGCAGCAGTCCTGATCACCGAGGTGGGGGTCCGGCCCAGCCGGGTGCGACGGGTGCGATTGTTCACCGAGGCGCCCGGCTAGATGGGTGTGTCGCGCACGGTCGCGTGTGCCACGTGAGACGGTAGTGATCACCATGGACAGTTCCTCACCGGCGGACCCCGCCACCGGCGCGTCGGCCAGGTACCTCAGCTACGAGGAGTTCGGCCGCCGCTTCTTCGATGTCGCGGTGTCCGAGAAGCGTGTCGCCGACGCCATCGGGGCGATCGCCGGTGACGAGTTCGAAATGGGCCCGATGGGCCAGGGGCCGGGCGGTATCGCCAAGGTGACCGCCCGGGTGCGCGTGCAGTACCCGCGCGTGACGCGCCACGTGGGCGAGGCCATCTCCTTCGACATCCGCATTCCGTTGGAGATCAACATGGTGATCGACCTGCGGATCGACAAACCGCGCTTCATGGTGTTCGGGGAGATCTCGCTGCAGGCCACCGCGCGGGCCGCCGAACCGTTGCTGCTGATCCTCGACGTCGGCAAGCCGGGGCCGCGCGATATCGCCATCCACGTGACGTCGGGGACGTTGCGCGCCGAGGTGCTGCGCGTGATGGCCGGTATCGACGCCGAGATCAAGCGGTTCGTCTCGGCCCATGTGGCCGGTGAGATCGACAGTCCCGGAGCCAGGGCGGCCCGAATCATCGACGTGGCCCAGCAGATCGACGGTGCCTGGCACAGCTGAGGGCGCGGCAGGCGGCGATGGTGCCCTAGCATGGTCACCCATGCGTCGAATCAACACCTGTGTGCTCACCACCGTGGCGACGGCCGGTCTCGCCCTCGGGCTCGCCGGCCCGGCACATGCGGATTCGGCGGCCGATGTCTTCCTCGGCGCACTCGACGCCGCCGGGGTGACCGCACCGGCCACACTCAACGCGGTGGACACGCTGGCGCTGGGTGAGTCGGTCTGCCCGATGCTGTCGGCGCCCGGCCAGAACGTGGCCAATGCCGCGGCCACGGTTGCCGATCGTGCCGGCATGTCATTGGGTCCGGCGACGATGTTCACCGGCGTGGCGATCTCGATGTTCTGCCCGGCGGCCGTGGCCGGTATCGGCGACGGCAAGATCTTCGGCTTCGACCCGTTCGGCCGCTGAACGTCGTCGCTCCTGTACCGCTGAGTTCGCCGGGACCGGCGCCAGCTGCGGATTCCGCGCCTGGTGCCCGTGAAAGGCGCTGCGGCCCCGCAGATGTCGCCATATCCACGGCATGAACATGTTCTGCGTCCACGCCAGCTGCGCCGACATCCGGGACCGTACCGATCGGTGATCGTCGCCGGCCGCCGCCAGAGCCCAATCATGATCGGCCCCGGCCAGTTCCAGGGCTTCCGCCGCCGCCGCGGCGAACAGCACATGCCCGGCGGTGGAACCGTGCACCCGGTCCGGGCTCCACACCGCGGGATCGGTCATCGAAGCGGCGGTGTAGAGGTCGACCAGCCGAAAACCGTGCCGGTCCGCAGCGCCACGGATGACATCGTTGATGCGCAGCACCCGCGACACCAGCAATCGTCCGGCGGGCAGGATCTTGGTGATATCGGGGAACGTGGTGGTCACCACCGTGGCCCCCGATGACGCCAAGCTCTCGTGCAGGGTGTCCAGGTCGCCGAGTGCACGGTCGAATTTCCGGCCGGGTCGGGTCACATCGTTCATGCCCACGCACACCGTGATCAGATCGGGCTGCATCGCCAGGGCCTGTGGCAGCTGCACATTCAGCACATCGGCGATGCGCTTACCCCGGATCGCCAGGTTGGCATACTGCAGGCCAGGGGATTCGGCCGCGATCATGCGTGCCAGTCGATCGGCGAATCCGACCAGCGCCCCGGACTCGTCGACATCCCAAAGGCCTTCGGTCTGACTGTCACCCACGGCGACGTACCTGCTGTACCGGATGCCGGCCACGGTGGTGACTGTAGCGCCGACACCGCCGTGGTGCGCGCCGAGATCCGTCGGCACGGTCGTGGACTACGCTGCGCTGATGCCACGTGCAAGCGCAGGGGTGCTGCTGTACCGCGTGACCGACGGCATGGCCGAGGTGCTGATCGGACACCCCGGCGGCCCGTTCTGGGCACGCAAAGACGATGGCGCATGGTCGATTCCGAAAGGCGAGTTCGACGAGTCCGAGGACGCCTGGTCGGCGGCCCGCCGAGAGTTCGCCGAGGAGATCGGGTTGCCGATGCCCGACGGTGAGCGAATGGACTTCCCGCCGCTGCGCCAGCCCGGCGGCAAGATCGTCACCGCGTTCGCCGTCGAGGCGGATCTCGATGTCACGGACGCGGTCAGCAACACCTTCGAATTGGAATGGCCAAGGGGCTCCGGTCGTGTCCGGCAGTACCCGGAACTCGACCGCGTGCAGTGGTTCACCGTCGCAGAGGCCCGCATCAAACTACTCAAAGGGCAACGGCCACTGCTGGATCAGCTGATGGAGCGGTTGGCCGGCAGGGCCGGCGAATAGTTCATGCCGGCCGGGCCGGATGATGTATCAGGGCGACCCGTTGCTGATGCGGATCTGCTCGCGGCACTCTCGGCGGGTCTGACCGGTCTGCTGCATGCACACCCGCACCGAGGGGTCCAGAACCCCCGGTAGTGGCCTCTCGCTGGGATCCGGCGCCTCGGTCGTCACCGTGGGACTCGCCACCGGCCCCTGCGTCAGCGACCAGATGGTCGCTTGGGTGCCCGCCAGGGTCTCGCAATACACCGTCGTGCCCTCGGCGGTGGTGCCGGTGCCGCCGAGCGGGCCGCAATCGGCACCGACCACTGCGGCGGTGGCCGGTTCGGTCACATCGGTGGTGACCGTGACGGTCGGATCGGGAGTGGAGGTGGTCGCGCTCGCCACCGGTGGCGGCGCGGGGATCGCCGTGGTGGCCGGCCGGGCGCTGGACGTGGTGGTCGGGGCGGCCTCCGGGCGCTCATCGTCGGCGCGGCCGAATTCGAACGCGGCGATCACGATCGCCACGCACAGCAGGACCGCCAGAATCCCGGCCACCAGGATCGCGGCCGCGGGACGCTGCCTGCGCGCCTTGGGCTTCTTGGGTGCCGGTGCCAGCGTGGTCTGCTCGGAGATGTCACCGGCCAGCTGGTGTCCGAGCGCGCGCGCGAAGTCGGTGCACCGATCGAACCGCTCACCGGGCTCCTTGGCCAGGGCCTTGGTGAAAACCGGGTCCAGGTGCGCCAGTTCGGGGCGCCGGCTGCCGATCGCAGGCGGCGAGGCCGACAGGTGCTGGCTGATGACCACCGCCGGGTTGGAGTTACGGAACGGCGGCGTTCCGGAGAGCAGCTCGTAGGCCGTGGCCGCCAGGGCGTACTGATCGGACCGGCCGTCCAGGGGATTGCCCATCAGCTGTTCGGGCGCCGCATAGGACACCGTGCCGACGGTCATGTTGGTCGCGGTCAGCCCGCTGACATCATCGGACCACCGCGCGATACCGAAATCGGCCAGCATGATGCGTCGATCACCGGACTCCGGACCACAGATCAGGATGTTGGCCGGTTTGACGTCCCGATGCAGCAGATTGCGCTGATGGGCGTAGTCCAACGCCTCGGCGACCGCTGTGACGATCTCGATGACCTGCTGTGGCGGCAGACCCTGTGGGTGCTCCTCGCGCAACAGGCGGGAGGTGTCGGTGCCGGGAACGTAGTCCATCGCGATCCATAGCTGACCGTCGCTCTCACCGCGGTCGTGCACACCGACGATGTGCGGATGCCACAGCGTGGCCGCGATATCCGCCTCGCGTTCGAAACGTTGGCGATATTCGTCATCGGTCGACACCTGCGCGAGCAGGATCTTCAGCGCGTCCTGGCGCGGGAGTCGTGGGTGCTGGGCGAGGTAGACCTCACCCATCCCGCCGGCGCCGAGGGCGCGAACGATCGTGTATCCGGCGAACGTCGCGCCAGGCGCCAATGGCATGGGCGAATACTAGACGCCGGACTCAGCCAGCCGGCGGAGGAACGGGCGCCGGCGAGGTGGGAACTCCGGCCTGGGCCGGCGGCATCGGGGTCGGAGTCACGGTGGTGACACCGTTCGCGCCGACCGTGCGTCCACCCGGTCCCGATCCGGTGGACCGGCTGGCACCGGCGGCGTCGAAAGCCGCCTGTGTGCAATTGAGCATCAGCTGCATCTTCCCGGACGGGATGTACTTCTGCTTCTCCACGATGCACATGCTCTGTTGGATGTCACTGCCCACCGCGCCGCCGAACATCGACGGAATGCCCATGCTCTTGAGGATCGCCACGGCCTTGCCGTACGGTTCGCCGACCACGTTGTACGCGGCCTGCGCCGCCTGCGGGTCCGAGCTCGCCGTGCCTGCGGTGACGATCGCCGCCGATGCGATGGCGCAGGCGCCCAGCCCCAAGCCGATTAGCTTCTTCACGTGACCTCCGGGTGTCGCGGTGCGGTGCGAACATATCGCAGAACCACACCTGTAGAAACTCCAGTCACGTGTCCATCGCCGGCACCT
This sequence comes from Arthrobacter sp. SLBN-53, assembly GCF_006715585.1. Classification (NCBI taxonomy): domain Bacteria; kingdom Bacillati; phylum Actinomycetota; class Actinomycetes; order Micrococcales; family Micrococcaceae; genus Arthrobacter; species Arthrobacter sp. SLBN-53. The sequence continues at coordinate 407,027 of NZ_VFNN01000001.1, read as the reverse complement.
GGGCTTTCATTACTTCGGCGAGAGCATTGGCGCGGGGATCGCTGAACACGTCCTCCAGGGACATGCGCTCACCGTCGGGCCCGCACAGTGGCACACGCCAGTTCGGGTACTCGTCGGTGGTGCCCGGCTGGTTCTGCGCGCGGAGGTCGCCGACCGCGTCCGGTAAGGCCAAGGCCAGCAGTTTCGACGGTGTGCGGCCGAGGAAGGCGTGCAGACCACGGACGATCTCGTCGATATCGGGCTGCTCGCCGAGCAGACCGAGCCGGCGCAGTTCGTCGAGCCAGGCCTGCTGTTCGATCCGATCGTCGGCGATCTCCTCCTCGACCGGCCGGGTCAGCAGCCCCAGCGACTCTCGCAGCCGGATGTGCTCACCGGCCAGGTAACCGGCTGTCGGCGGCAGATCGTGGGTGGTCACCGCGGACAGGCAGGCCTCGCGCCAGCGCTCGGCGGGCAGCGGTGCGCCCCCGTCGGTGCGTTCGAACCACAGGATCGACGTACCGAACAATCCGCGGTCGCGCAGGTAGTCACGCACCCACGGCTCGACCGTGCCCAGATCCTCGCCGACCACGACCGCGCCACTGCGATATGCCTCAAGCGCCACGATGCCGATCAGCGCATCATGGTCGTAGCGCACGTAGGTGCCTTCGGTCGGCGCCGCACCCTGGGGGATCCACCACAACCGGAACAACCCGATGATGTGATCGATCCGGACCCCGCCGGCATGGCGCAGTACCGCGTTGACCAGGGCGCGGAACGGCGCATAGCCGGTTCGTCGCAACTGGTCGGGCCGCCATGGTGGTTGTGACCAGTTCTGGCCGAGCTGGTTGTACTCGTCCGGCGGCGCCCCGGCGCTCACCCCGCGCGCCAGCACATCCTGCAATGCCCAGGCATCCGCGCCGTCGGGATCGACCCCGACGGCGAGGTCGTGCATGATGCCCAGGCCCATGCCGGCCTGGGTGGCTCGGGCCTGGGCGGTGGTCAGCTGATCATCGAGCTGCCATTGCAGCCAGCGGTGGAAGTCGACGGCCGCCTCGTTGGCGGCGGCGAACGCCGCGACCTCGGGGTTGTCGGGATGGGTCAGCTTTTGCGGCCAGCTGTGCCAGTCCGGCCCGTGCACTTCGGCCAGCGCGCACCACGTGGCGAAGTCGTCGAGGCTGCGCCCCTCGCGATCGCGGAATGCCGCGTACGCCAGGTCCCGGCCCGCGGATCGCGGCACCCGGTACACCTGTTGCAAGGCAGCACGTTTCACCTTCCACGCCGCGTCCCGGTCGATACCGTCGCGGCGTCGGGCGCGGCCGGCCAACTCGGCGCGGGCCTTGCGTAGTGGCCCGCGCCTGCGCAGCTGGGCGTACTCGTCGATGGCCTCGACCCGCAGATACAGCGGATTGACGAACCTGCGGGAGGTCGGCAGATAGGGCGACGGCTCCATCGGCGCCACCGGTGCGGCGGCGTGCAATGGATTGACCAGGATGAATCCCGCGCCATGGCGAGCCGCCGACCAGATGGCAAGATCGGTCAGATCCGTCAGATCGCCGGTGCCCCAAGACTGTTCGGAGGTGACGCTGTAGAGCTGGGTGGCCAGACCCCAGTGCCGCCCGCGCGGCGGCGCCAGCACGGCGGGTGCGACGATCACGGTGGTGTCGGTCTCGCCGGTGTCGGTCCTGGCATGCAGGCGGTGATATCCGGGCGGCAGATCGGCTGGCAGCTCGAAGGTGGCCTCGCCGATTGTCCGCCCGTCCAGATCATATGGCGCACGATTGTTTTCGAGCTGGCGCAGCTCGGTGCGCAGGGAGCCGTCCTCCAGCTCGACCCATACGTCGACCGGCAGGCCATGGGTGACATGCACCCAGAACGACGACGCGGTGCCCGAGCGGGCCACCACCGTGGGTGGCAGGGTGTCGCCCCAATGCTCACGGTCGTGCGTCCGCGCGGCGCGCTCGCGGTCGGCCGGGGTATCGGCCGGGACCCCGAGCGCGGCGAGCACGGACACCAGCGTGTGCTCGGGCACCGGAACGCTGCGGCCACGCCAGTCGACGAACTCCGTTGCCACCGCGTACCGCTGTGCGAGCTCGGCCAATTCGGTCATGCTCGCAATCTTGCCGGATCCGCCGTCCCGCCGCCGGACCGGTGGGCACCGTTGTGCGTGGCGTCAGTATCGTCGGCGGGCATGCCGCCAGGAGCCAGCACCGACCCGGCCCGGCGGGCCCGGATCGCCGTAGGAGCGCTGTTCCTGACCAATGGTGCGATGTTCGCCAACCTGTTGCCGAGGTACCCGGAGATCAAGAGCGATCTGGCGCTGTCCAATGCCGGCTACGGGGCGGTGGTGGCGGCTTTCGCCGCGGGTGCGTTGGTCGCCGGGCTGGCCGCCGGCGCAACCGTCCGGCGATTCGGATCGGCCCGCACTGCGGTGGGGTCGTCGGTACTCCTGGCAGTGTTGATCGCGACCGCCGGTTCGGCGAGCACGCCTGCGTTGCTGGCCGCCGCACTCTTTTTTGCCGGCGCCTGTGATGCCGTGACCGATGTCGCGCAGAACGTGCATGGCCTGCGGGTTCAACAGACCTATGGTCGCTCGATCATCAACTCGCTGCATGCGGTCTGGGCCGCCGGGGGCATCCTCGGCGGATCCATGGGCGCCGCCGCCATCGCCCTGGGTCTCGGGCGCGCAGTGCACCTGGCCATCGCCGCGGCGGTGTTCGCGGCGGTGGCACTGGCGTCCTATCCGTTCCTGTTGCCGGGACCCGATCGAGCCGACAACCACCACGGCGGTTCCACCGGGTTGGGGCGGCGGGCACATCTTCCGGCGTATGCGTTGCTGGCAGTTCTGGTGGTCGTGGCCATCGCGGGGGCCGTCATCGAGGATGTCGGCAACACCTGGGCCACGCTCTATCTGCGCGATGGGCTCGGCGCGCCGGGGGCGGTCGCGGTGTTCGGGTACGTCGCGTTGATCGGGTGCATGTTCGTCGGGCGGCTGACAGGTGATCGTCTGGTGGACAGGTTCGGCGAGCGCATCGTGACCAGGACCGGGGGACTGGTGATGGCGGCCGGTATGGGTTTGGCCCTTGCGTTTCCGTCGGTACCCGGCACGATCGCCGGTTTTGCCGCGGTCGGCCTCGGGGTGGCGACACTGGTGCCTGCGGCGATGCACGGCGCCGATCGACTACCCGGGCTGCGGCCGGGTACCGGACTGACGGTGGTGGCGTGGCTGATGCGGCTGGGGTTCGTCGCCTCGCCGCCGGTGATCGGGCTGATCGCCGATGCTGCCGGGCTGCGGGTGGGACTGCTGCTGGTCCCGGCGGTGGGACTACTGGTCGCCGTTTTGACCTGTGTGCCCGGCGTGCTCAGTGCGCCACGCCGGCCATCTCGATCGTGAGCACGCCGGCGATGATCAGGGCGATGCCCGCCACCATCCGCCAGGTCAGTGGATCACGGAAGAGCACCCGTGCGGCGACGGCCACCAGCGCGACACCGCACGCGGTCCAGATGCCATAGGCCACGCCCACCGGCATCCCCAACGACAGCGAAACCCACAGCAGATAGAAGGACACCAGATAGCCGGCCGCCACCGGGACGATCCACCGGCGGCGGCGGAAACCATCGGATGCCCGCAGCGACAACGTGGCGAGCACTTCCGTCCCGATGGCCCCGGCCAGCGCCAGCCACATCACGGGGTCACCTCGGCGGGCCTGTCGTGGGAGCCGAATTCGACCAGCAGGACACCGGCGATGATCAGCGCGATGCCGGCCAGCAGCGGCCAGGTGAACGCCTCACCGAAGATCAGGGACGCAGCGACGGCGGTGACGGCGGTACCCGTCGCGCCCCAGATTCCGTAGGCGACCCCGACGGGCATCCCGGTCCGCAGCACCGCGGCCATCAAGATGAACGACGACAGGTAGCCGGCGACCACCAGGATCAGCCAACCGGAATGGTCCTGTGAGGCACGCAGCGACAGTGTTCCGCCGACCTCTGTCGTGATCGCTCCGCTCAGCAGAACCCACTTACGCACGGCGCCAACTTAGCCGTGCGCCCGGCCTCCGGCTGGTGTCGGGTGGTGGTGGCGACTTGCGGGTGGGAGATATGGACCCCGTCACGTATCGGTGCGCCCGAGATCGGCGGTGCCACTATGGGGGATGTGACCGATACCCGATTCTCGATGCACGACAGCGCGGTCGTCGAGACCACCAACGGCCCGGTGCGTGGCGCCGGCGACGGCGTCGTCACCCACTGGTTGGGGGTTCGATATGCCGCCGCGCCCGTCGGACCGCTGCGCTGGCGTGCGCCCCAACCGCCGCAACCGTGGACCGAGCCGGCCGATGCCACCGTGCTCGGCCCAGTGTGCCCGCAGCCCACCGACCCGCGGATCCCGCTGGATCTGGGCGCGCCGCAGGGAGCCGATTGCCTGACGGTGAACATCTGGGCTCCGGCCCACGGCGACGTCCACGAGCGAGATGGGCGCAAGCCGGTCCTGGTGTGGGTGCACGGCGGCGCCTACATCCTGGGTTCGGGTGCCCAGCCGCTCTACAACGGGCGCGAACTGGCCGCCGGCGGGGATGTCGTCGTGGTGACGGTGAACTACCGTCTCGGCCCGTTCGGCTTCCTGGACCTGTCGTGGCTCGGCGAGGGTTTCGAGACCAACACCGGCCTGCGCGATGTGCTGTTCGCGTTGCGGTGGGTGCGCGAGAACATCGCCAATTTCGGCGGCGACCCGGATCGGGTCACGCTGTTCGGTGAGTCGGCGGGCGGGGGCGTGGTCACCACGCTGCTGGCCAGCCCCGCCGCCGAGGGATTGTTCAATCGCGCGATCGCCCAGAGTTCGCCGGTCACCTCGGTCTACGACCAGAAACGCGCGCAGCGGATCGGTGAGCAGTTCCTCGGCGAACTCGGTATGACGGCTCGGCAATCGGACCAGTTGAGCGAGCTGCCGGCGGCTGCCATCATCGCCGCGGCCAAGGAATTGTTCAACGACGTGCCGCGGTTGGCGCCGGGCACCCTGGGGTTCGCCCCCATCGTCGACGGTGACATCGTGCCCGACTACCCGGTGAACGTCGCCAGATCGGGCCGTACGCTGCCGGTTCCGCTGATCATCGGCACCAACGAGCACGAGGCGGCATTGTTCCGGTGGATGCGCTCGCCGCTGCTACCCATCAGCGGACAGGCCATCAGCGAGATGTTCACCGCGATCGCTTCCGAACAACCCGACCTGCAGATCCCCACCCCGGCCCAGATCGCGGCGGTCTACCGCGGGCGCGGCAAGAAACCCGGTCTCGGAGTTGCACGTGACATCGGCTTCCGGATGCCGTCGATCTGGTTTGCCGAGGGCCACAGCGTGGTCGCGCCGGTGTACATGTATCGGTTCGACTGGTCGACCCCCATGCTCCGTGTTCTCGGATTGGGCGGCGCGCATGCCACCGAACTGCCCTATGTGTGGGGCAACTTGGTGGCCGGCCGTCGTGACCCGACATTCAAGCTCGGTGGTCTCGCCGCAGGCACCGAGGTCTCACACATGATGCGGCAGCGGTGGTGCAATTTTGCGCGCGGTGGGTCACCGGATGCCGACAACGGCCCGCGGTGGCGCCCATACGACGAAAAGAACCGCGTCAATCTGTTGATCGGGCGCGATGATCAGCTGGCCTTCGATCCGGACCATATCCAGCGCAGCACCTGGGGAACCGAGGTGTTGAGCTTCCGCTGAACCGGCACCGCTGCGGTTAGGCTCCGTGGATGGACGCCGTCATGGGATTGCTCTCCGCGCTGCCTGCGCAGATGCGCGACCCGGTCCTGTTCGCCATCCCGTTCTTCCTGCTGCTGCTCGTCGTGGAATGGGCCGCGGCGCGCCGGCTCGAACACCTCGAGCCCAGCGCCGCAGGCGCAGGCCAGCCCAGCGCCGCAGGCGCAGACCAGCGCAGTCCCGCGGGCGCTTACCAGCGCCGCGACGCCTGGACGAGCCTGTCGATGGGATTGGTCTCGGTGGTCACCACCGCTGCGTGGAAGGCGGCAGCGCTGCTGGGCTATGCGGCGATCTACGCCTACCTGGCGCCATGGCAGCTACCGGCGGATCGGTGGTACACCTGGGTGATCGCGTTGCTCGGCGTGGACCTGTTGTTCTACGCCTACCACCGGGCTGCACATCGGGTACGACTGATCTGGGCCACCCACCAGGCCCACCACTCCAGTCAGTACTACAACTTCGCCACCGCCCTGCGCCAAAAGTGGAACAACAGCGGCGAGATCCTGATGTGGATTCCGCTGCCCCTGCTCGGTGTTCCGCCATGGGTCGTGTTCGCGAGCTTCTCGGTGAACCTCGTCTACCAATTCTGGGTGCATACGGAGCGCATCGACAAGCTATGGCGGCCAATAGAATTCGTCTTCAACACGCCGTCGCACCATCGGGTGCACCACGGTATGGATGCCGAGTACCTCGACAAGAACTATGGCGGGATCCTGATCCTGTGGGACAGGCTGTTCGGCAGCTACCAGGATGAGCTGTTCCGACCGCACTACGGGTTGACCACGCAGGTCGATACCTTCAACATCTGGACATTGCAGACCCATGAGTACGTCAAGATCGCCCGTGCGGTGCGCAGCGCGCGCGGATTGCGAGACAAGCTCGGATACGTGTTCGGGCCGCCGGGGTGGACCCCGACCCGCAGCACCGAGCCGGTCCGATCGGCTGCGCACTGAACCGCCCGTTCACCACGTAGTGTCGCCCTGGTGAGGACAGTCTTCGATGCCCCTGTCGACCCCGCGCTGGTCGAACGGTCGCTGGCGGCAAGTGTGTTCGCCCCGATGTGGCTGGATATCGCACGCCCGGACCATCCACCTCTGGTCGGGTCGCAGAGCTGCGATCTGCTGGTCGTCGGCGGCGGGTACACCGGGCTGTGGGCGGCGCTGCACGCCGCCGAACGGTATCCGGACCGCCGCATCATCCTGATCGAGTCGGACCGGGTCGGCTGGGCGGCCTCGGGCCGCAACGGTGGTTTCGTCGACGCCAGCCTCACCCACGGCGCCGAGAACGGGCGATCAAGGTGGGCAGCCGAATTCGACACCCTCACCGAGCTCGGAATGGCGAACCTGGACGGCATGGCCGCCGATATCGAACGGCTCGGGTTGGACGTCGATTGGGAACGGACCGGGATGCTCTCGGTGGCCACCGAGCCGCACCAGGTGGACTGGCTCGCCGAATCCGCCGCCGCCGGCGAGGGACGGCTCCTCGATCAGGAGCAGGTGCGCGCGGAGGTCCACTCGCCGACCTATCGGGCCGGGCTTTACGAGCCGGACAGCTGCGCACTGGTGCACCCGGCCAAACTCGCCATGGAGCTGGCCAGGGCCTGTCTGGAGGCCGGCGTGCAGGTGCATGAGCACACACGGGCGATATCGCTGGAGTCCGCAGATGGTGCCCTGCGTGTGGGCACCGGCTCGGGCGCGGTGACGGCGGACCGGGTCATCTTGGCCACCAATGTCTTTCCCAGTCTGCTGCGCCGCAATCGCTGGTACACCGTTCCTGTCTATGACTACGTGTTGTCCACCGAGCCGCTGACCGCAGCGCAACTGGAGCGGATCGGCTGGACCGGTCGGCAAGGCGTCGGCGACAGCGCCAACCAATTCCACTACTACCGGCTCAGCGCGGACAACCGGATCGTCTGGGGCGGTTACGACGCGGTTTATCACTTCGGTCGCCGGGTCGATCCCACCTATGAAGACCGGCCGCAGACCTACCGCAGGTTGGCCGAGCACTTCTTCATCACGTTCCCCCAGCTCGATGACGTCCGCTTCAGTCACCGCTGGGCGGGCGCAATCGATACCAACACCCGGTTCTGCGCGCACTGGGGTACCGCGCACCGGGGGAGGGTCGCGTACGTGAACGGGTTCACCGGACTTGGGGTGGGCGCGACGCGTTTTGCCGCCGACGTCTGTCTCGATCTGTTGGACGGCACGCCGACACCGCGCACCCGACTGGAGATGGTCCGCAAGAAACCGCTGCCGTTCCCCCCGGAACCGTTCGCGTCGGTGGGGATCCAGGCGACGCGGTGGTCACTGGATCGCGCCGACCATTCCGCGGGCCGGCGCAATGTGCTGTTACGCACGCTGGACAAGCTGGGGCTGGGCTTCGATTCCTGACGGTCCGGCCGCAGTGTGCAAATACCTCCCATGACCGCCTTCGTGGTCTCTAGGCTGTGGCCACGAGGGGAGAACGACATGGGGATTCGACTTCAGCGCGCCAAGAGGCCAGCATTGGGCTCGCCGGTGGCGCCACCACGCCCACGGACCTACGCCGTGGTGTCCGGCGACACGCTGTGGGGCATCGCGGAGCGGTTCTATGGGGACGGCAGCGAGCAGCAGCGCATCGCCGAAGCGAGCGGGCTGACCGATGTCGACCTGGTCCATCCCGGCCAGATCTTGACCCTTCCGTAGGGCCGACGAACGTTACGCCATGTTACTGGTGTGACTGGTGTGACACGCGGGTCGTTACACGACTTGTGATGTAACGAGATCTGACCGTTATCCGATTCACCCGTCAGCACCCCGGTAATTTCGTCCCGGAGGGGTGGAGGATCGGAGGGTTGGATGCGCGCACGGTTGTTCCTGACAATGATCGCCGCGGCCGCCGCGGTCGGTGTGTTCCCGGCCGGTATTGCCGCCGCCGAACCTGCCGCCGCCGGACCTGCCGCCGCCGGACCTGCAGTCACCGTGCACCCGGGTATGGAAATCCGGCAGGGCACCACCATGTGCACTCTCGGGTTCGTCGACCCCGCGGCGCGGGTGGCCTTCACCGCCGGGCATTGCCGCGGTGCGGGGCCCGTCACCGACCGGTTCGGCAATGCCCTCGGCGAGATGGCACTCTTCGACGACAACACCCCCGACGGCGCGACGGTGACCGGTGATCATCAGCTGGCCGACTGGGGGGCTATCACCCTGAACCCGGACGTCGAGGTGAACACCGTGCTTCCCGGCGGTAGGTCGCTGGTTCTCGACCAGGCGCTGGCGGTCCAGCAGCCCGGTCAGCCCGTCTGTCACTTCGGCATCGTCACCGGCGAGAGTTGCGGCACGGTCGGTGTGGTCAACAACGGCTGGTTCACCATGAAAGACGGTGTGGTCAGCCAAAAGGGCGACTCCGGCGGTCCGGTCTACGTCCTGACTTCCGACGGAAGAGCCGCCATCGTCGGGTTGTTCAACAGCACCTGGGGCGGGGCGCCCACCGCGGTGTCCTGGCAGGCAACGGTGCCGCGGATCCGCGAGGCGGTCGCCACTCAGCCGGCCAGTTCGAACACCGGTATCGAGGCGGCGATCTCCCTGACCTCGGACTCGCTAGACGAGGGTGTCAACCCGCCCGCGTGACCCTTGACCTCCCAGTACCAGCGATCCAGGTAGCGCCGGATGAGGTCGGGCTTGTCGGCGTCGACGATCTCCACGACGCTGCGGCGTCTGCGCCTCCATCGCGGTCCGGTGAACACCTCGCCGGCGGCCCGGGCGTTTCGGACCCACTGGGTGTTCCCCCGGGTGGCGACCACATAGTCGCGGCCGTCGACGGTCAACACGTTCACCACCACCGTCCGCCATTGTCCGGTGCTGCGGCCGCGGACACGTAACGCGCGGCTGCCCGCGATCTCGATGCCCAGTTCGGCGAGGTGCCGGATCAGCGTATTGGCTGCTCGGGCCGCGCGGCCGGGTTCGTCGTATCGAATGGTCATCGTTCCTCCAAAGTGTTGTGAGCACTGCTCTCTTTTGACGATGGCACCCTGGACGCGAAAAAGCAAGAGCACTGTTCTCGTTTGTGGCAGACTGGCCCCGTGGGCAAGCGGCAGGAAGCGCGGGACCGTATCGAGGCGCAGATCGTGCAGGTCGGCCGCCGTCATCTGGTCACCGACGGCGCCGCGGGGCTGTCGCTGCGCGCCATCGCCCGAGAGCTGGGCATGGTGTCCTCGGCGGTGTATCGGTACGTGGCCAGTCGGGATGATCTGCTGACCCTGCTACTCGTCGACGCCTACGACGACCTTGCCGATGCGGTGGACGCGGCCGCGCGGGTGGGGGACTGGGATCACCGGCTCGTCGCGCTGGCGCGCGCGGCGCGCGCCTGGGCGGTGGGGCAGCCCGCGCGGTGGGCGTTGCTCTACGGCAGCCCGGTGCCCGGATATCACGCGCCCCCGGAGTTGACGGTGGGTCCGGGAACCCGGGTCATCGCCAGCCTGTTGTCGATCGTTGCCGACGGGGTGCGCAGTGGGGTCGTGGGTAGCCCGGACGACTCGATGGGTGAACCGATCTCGTCGGATTTCGACGGCATTCGCGCGGAGTTCGGATTCCCCGGCGGTGACCGGCTGATGCTGGCCTGTCTGTCGGCCTGGGCAACCGTGGTCGGTGCGATCAGCCTGGAGGTATTCGGGCAGTACGGAGCCGACACGCTCAGCGATCCCGGCGCGGTCTTCGATGCTCAGCTGGGGTTGCTCGTGCACACGATGAGCAGCGAATTCCCGGCGAACTAGAACCTGTTCTAGCGATCGTCGGGCACTGGCGATATCCTCACTGCGATGCATGATCAGACACCTGTCCAGGTTGCCTGGGTGACCGCAGACCTGACTGCCACCGAGCAGATGCTCAGTGCGCTGTCGGGTGCCAGCACATGGGTGCGTATGCCCGGTGTGCATTTCGGTCCGGATACGTGCACCCATCGCGGCGAACCCGCTGACTTCGTCGCCGACATCTCGCTCAGTTACGCCGGTGACCTGCAGCTCGAACTCATCGCGCCGGTACGTGGCGAGAGCATCTATGCCGAATTCCTGGCCTCACACGGTGCGGGACTGCACCACATCTGCGTTGCCGTGCCGGATGTGGACGCCTTCGAGGCCGCGCTGGATGATGCGGCGGCAGCCGGTGCGCCCGTCGTCACCAGGGGTGTGATGCCCGGCGGCATGCACTTCGGATACGTCGGCGGCGCCGACGCCGGCGTGCCGTTTCTCGAGATCGCCTACATACCGCCGGAAATCCAAGCCTTTTTCGACCACGTCAAGAAACAACAGCAGTGATGCGCCCGAGGAGACAACGATGACCCTGCAGCAGATCCCGGCAACCATGGGCGTGGCCGACGTCGGCTCCTGGTCCGATGACGTCGATGTCGTCGTCGTGGGTTTCGGTATCGCCGGTGGTTGTGCGGCGGTGACCGCGGCCGAGAACGGGGCACGGGTGCTGGTGCTGGAGAAGGCGGCCGCTGCCGGCGGTACGACGTCGATGGCCGGTGGGCATTTCTACCTCGGCGGCGGAACGGCCGTGCAGCAGGCCACCGGACACGAGGACAGTGCCGAGGAGATGTACAAATACCTGGTCGCCGTCACCGAGGACCCCGAACTGGACAAGATCCGCGCCTACTGCGACCACAGCGTCGAGCACTTCGATTGGCTTGAGTCCCTTGGCTTTCAGTTCGAGCGCAGCTACTACCCGGGCAAGGTGGTGGTCCCGCCGGGCACCGAGGGGCTGTCCTACACCGGCAACGAGAAGGTGTGGCCCTTCATCGATCAGGCCAAGCCCGCACCGCGCGGTCACTCGGTGCCGGTTCCCGGCGAACTCGGCGGCGCCGACATGGTGATCCAGTTACTGCTCAAGCGAGCCGCGGAGCTCGGGGTGCAGTTCCGCTACGAGACCGGTGCGACGAACCTCGTGGTCGCCGACGGTGCGGTGCAGGGGGTGGCCTGGAAGCACTTCACCGAAACCGGTGCGGTCAAGGCGAAATCGGTGATCATCGCCGCCGGCGGCTTCGCGATGAACGCCGAGATGGTGGCGCAGTACACGCCGGAACTGGGTCAGGAACGCAAGACCAAACATCACGGCACGGTGGCGCCTTACATCCTCGGCAACCCCAACGACGACGGCCTGGGCATCAAGCTCGGTGTGTCCGTGGGCGGTGTTGCCAAGAATCTGGATCAGGCATTCATCACCGCCGCGGCCTACCCGCCGGAGATCCTGCTCACCGGTGTCATCGTCAACAAGGACGGCCACCGGTTCGTCGCCGAGGACTCCTACCACTCGCGCACATCGGCGTTCGTGCTCGAACAACCCGATCACGCCGCCTACCTGATCGTCGATGAGGCACACATGCAGATGCCCGAGATGCCGCTGATCAAATTCATCGACGGCTACGAGACGATCGCCGAAGTCGAGCAGGCACTGGGCATTCCGTCCGGCAACCTGGCCGCCACCCTGGAGCGGTACAACGCCGATGCTGCGGCCGGTGTCGATCCCGACTTCCACAAGCAGCCGGATTACCTTGCCCCGCAGGACACCGGGCCGTTCGCGGCATTCGACCTGACCCTCGGTGTCGCGATGTACTCCGGGTTCACCATGGGCGGTTTGACGGTATCGCTGGACGGCGAGGTCCTCGACGAGTCCGGCGCGGTGGTTCCGGGTCTGTATGCCGCCGGTGCGTGCGCATCCAATATCGCGCGCGATGGCAAGGGATATGCCAGCGGTGTCCAGCTCGGCGAGGGTTCTTTCTTCGGCCGCCGGGCGGGCAGGCACGCCGCCGCGCGCTGACCCGCGCGCGGTCGGCTCAGCTCGGCTGGGGCGATTTGGGCTTTCCGGTCTCGGGATCGACATCGCCGAGCACCCACTTGCCCCCGCCGAACAAGTGCAGGTGCTGCTCGTGATGCTGACCCACGGTGCTGCGATGGGTGACGCTGACCAGGATGGTGTCGGGCAGCTCACGGCGCACCAGGTCGTACATCGTGAATTCCAGGCCCTCGTCGAGGGCAGAGGTCGCCTCGTCGAGGAACACCACCCTCGGCCTGGTCAGCAGAACCCTGGCGAAGGCGACGCGCTGCTGCTCGCCGGGGGAGAGCACCTTGACCCAATCCGCCACTTCGGCAAGGCGTCTGGCGCATTGCGGGAGTGACACCTTGTCCAGTGCGCCGATGAGCTCCGCGTCGGTGAACTCCTCGGGTCCCTTCGGGTAGGACACCACAGCTCGCAGATCACCGAGGGGCACATAGGGCATCTGGGACAGGAACATCGTCTCGTTGGCGCCTTCGGGGCACCGCAGGGTTCCGCTGGCGAACGGCCACAGTTGCGCCAGGCTGCGCAGCAGGGTGGTCTTGCCCGCGCCGGACTGGCCGGTGACGATCAGCGTGTCGCCCGGCTGCATCTGCAGGTTCAGATCCTCGACCAGGATCTCGCCGGTGGGGGTGCTCACCGCGACATCGCGGATCTCCACGGGGCAGCTGCCGCACGGTTCGACGGTGAGCTCGTTGAGCGCTCGGCCCTCCTCGTTGGCCACCACCAAGCCGTGCAAGCGGATGATCGAGGCGCGCCAGCCGGCAAACGCGTCATAGGAGTTGCGGAAGAACGACAGCGAGCTCTGGATGTTGCCGAACGCCGACGAGGTCTGCGAGACGTCGCCGAGTTTGATCTCACCGGCGAACAGTCGGGGCGCCTGGATGATCCACGGCAACGGGTTGATGAGCTGGCTGACCGTCAGGTTCCAGCCGTTGAAGGCGATCGACCGGTTCACATAGCGCTTGTAGTTCGACACGACCGGCTCGAAGCGCCGGCGCAGCTGCACCCGCTCGGCAACCTCGCCTCGATAGAACGCCACCGCCTCCGCCGAATCGCGCAGCCGCACCAGGGCGTAGCGAAAGACGGCGTTGAACCGCTCGTTGTCGAAGGTCAACCGGATGATCGGGCGGCCGATCCAGAACGCGATGATGGTCGCGATGGACACGTAGACGATGGCGATCCAGAACATCGCGCGCGGGATGTTGACGCCGAACACCGACAGATTTCCGGACAGGTTCCACAGAATCGCGGTGAACGAAATGACCGACGCGATCGAACTGATGGCCCCGAACAGCAGCGTGGAGCCACTGGTGTTGTTCGGCGTGTTCGGCAGCGGTCCGACGTTGGTGGTGAAGATGTCGATATCGGCCTGGATGCGCTGGTCGGGGTTGTCGATGGTGTCATCGATGAACCGGCTGCGGTAGTAGGCCTTGCCGTCGAGCCAGTCGTCGGTCAGCCTGCCGGTCAGCCACACCCGCCAGGCCAGCATGAACCGCTGCATCATGAAGATGTCGAGCAGCACCCGGCAGACGTGGATGGTGGCCAGCGCCGCGAAGATCAGGATGGAGAACCAGAACCCGTCGATACCGGATTGGCGGACTGCGGCGTCGCCGGCGGCCACCCCCTGCACCGCGGTCTGCGCGGCGGTCATCAGGTCGTTTCCGTAATAGCTGAGGAGCACGTCCAAGCGCACACCGGAGATGATCGAGAGCAGGATGGCACCCAGCCACAGCCACGCCTTCACCGATTCCCGGCCGGTGAAGTAGGCGCCGGTGATGCGCCAGAACTGCCGCCCCCAGACCGTGAACTTCGCCAGCAGGATCAGCACGATCACGGTGCTGACCGCCGCAATCGTCCAGGCCTTGGCGATCCAGATCAGTGAGGTGCCCAGCTCACTGCCCCAGTCCAGCGTCGGGGTGAACATGTCCATGCGGGCAAGGTACAGGCTGAGGCTGGTCGCAGCGCGGCTGATGGCATCAGCCCGACCTGCTCCGCGTACCGTATGACTGTGGCTGTGAGTTCCAAGACCTCGAAGGTGTCCAAGTCCGGCGGTGCGAAGTCAGGACGGTTGAGCAACCGGTTCTGGAAGCTGCTGGGCGCCAGCACCGACAAGGACCAGGCGCGCTCGATGACCCAGGTGCATGCCGCGGCCAAGTTCGAGGAGAAGGCCGCCGGTCTCGACGATGATCAGCTGCTCAAGGCGGCCGGGCTGCTCAACCTTGACGACCTGGCCGACTCGTCGGACATCCCGCAGTTCCTGGCGCTTGTCAGGGAGGCCGCCGAGCGGTCGATCGCGCTGCGGCCGTTCGATGTTCAGCTGCTCGGCGCGTTGCGCATGCTGGCCGGTGACGTCGTCGAGATGGCCACCGGTGAGGGCAAGACACTGGCCGGCGCCATCGCCGCGGCGGGATATGCCATCGGTGGCCGTAGCGTGCACGTCATCTCGGTCAACGACTACCTGGCTCGTCGCGATGCCGAGTGGATGGGACCGCTGCACCGTGCCCTCGGGCTGACCGTCGGCTGGATCACCGCCGACTCGACCCCCGAACAGCGTCGGGAGGCCTATGGCTGCGACATCACCTACGGCTCGGTCAACGAAATCGGCTTCGACGTGCTGCGCGATCAGTTGGTGATCTCCGTCGACGACCTGGTCTCACCGAGCCCGGACATCGCGCTGATCGACGAGGCCGACTCGGTCCTGGTCGACGAGGCGCTGGTGCCGCTGGTGCTGGCCGGCACGTCGCACCGGGAGACCCCGCGGGTCGAGATCATCCGGCTGGTCGGCGAGCTGCGCGAGGGTGTCGAGTACGAGACCGATCCCGACAAGCGCAACGTGCAACTCACCGACAAGGGCGCGCGACGACTCGAGGCCGCCCTCGGCGGTATCGACCTCTACTCCGAGGAGCACGTCGGCTCGACGCTGACCGAGATCAACGTCGCCCTGCATGCGCACGTGCTGCTGGAACGCGATGTGCACTACATCGTGCGCGACAACGCGGTTCACCTGATCAATGCGTCCCGCGGGCGCATCGCCTCGTTGCAGCGCTGGCCCGACGGCCTGCAGGCGGCCGTCGAAGCCAAGGAGGGCATCGAGATCACCGAGACCGGTGAGGTGCTCGACACCATCACGGTGCAGGCCCTGATCAACCGGTACCCGCGGGTGTGCGGCATGACCGGCACCGCATTGGCCGCCGGTGAGCAGTTGCGCCAGTTCTACAAGCTCGGTGTGTCCCCGATCCCCCCGAACAAGCCCAACATGCGCGAGGACGAGGCCGATCGGGTCTACATCACCATCGCCGCCAAGAACGACGCCATCGTCGAGCACATCGCCGAGGTGCACACCACCTCCCAGCCGATCCTGGTCGGCACCCGCGATGTCGCCGAATCCGAGGAGCTGCACGAGCGGTTGGTCAAGGCCGGCATCCCGGCGGTGGTGCTGAACGCCAAGAACGACGCCGAGGAGGCCGCCGTGATCGCCGAGGCCGGCGCGCGGGGCCGGGTCACGGTATCGACCCAGATGGCCGGCCGCGGGACGGACATCCGGCTGGGCGGCTCGGATGAAGCAGATCATGATGAGGTCGCCGAACTCGGCGGCCTGCACGTCATCGGCACCGGCAGGCATTACACCGAACGCCTCGACAACCAGCTGCGCGGGCGCGCCGGGCGCCAGGGCGATCCCGGGTCCTCGGTGTTCTTCTCCAGCTGGGAGGACGACGTGGTGGTGTCCTTCGTCGAGCCCAACAAGCTGCCACTGGCCACCGACGGCGACGGCCGGATCACCAGCAACCGGGCCGCCGCCCTGCTGGACCACGCGCAGCGGGTGGCCGAGGGCAAGACGCTCGACCTGCATGCCAACACCTGGCGCTACAACCAGCTCACTGCGCAGCAACGCGCAATCCTGGTCGAGCGCCGGGACACCCTGCTGCGGACCGCGGCCGCCAGGGAGGAGCTGGAAGAACGCTCTCCGCAACGGTACGAGGAACTCGCCGAGACGATTCCGCAGGAGCGCCTCGAGGAGATCTGCCGGCTGATCATGCTGTATCACCTGGACCGCGGGTGGGCCGACCACCTGGCCTATCTGGCCGATATCCGGGAGAGCATCAGCCTGCGGGCGCTGGGAAACCAGAACCCGCTCGACGAGTTCCACCGGATGGCGGTGGACGCGTTCGCCTCGCTGGCCGCCGACGCGATCGAGGCCGCCCAGCAGACCTTCGACACCGCCACCATCGTCGATGACGAGGAGGGGGTGGCCGGGCTGGACCTGACCAGGCTGGCGCGGCCCACCTCGACGTGGACGTACATGATCCATGACGACCCACTGGCCGACAACGTCATGTCGGCACTGAGTCTGCCCGGCGTGTTCCGCTAGGTTTCTAGCCATGACCCGGGCGAGCGGAGCGGCGGGGGATCGTCCACAGGATTCGGTGCCGAGCGGCATCGGTGATCGGGTGCTGACGATCCCGAACGTGCTCTCGGCGATCCGACTGATCCTCGTGCCGGTCTTTCTGTACCTGCTGCTGATCGCCGAACAGAGCGGGTGGGCGGTGGCGGTCCTGATGTTCGGCGGGTTCTCCGACTGGGCCGACGGCAAGATCGCCCGGCTGGTCGACAACCAGTCCTCGCGGCTGGGCGAGCTGCTGGACCCGCTGGTGGACCGCGTCTACATGATCGTCGTCCCGCTGGCACTGGCAGCTGCCGGCGTGGTGCCGTGGTGGTTCGTGATCGTGCTGCTGGGCCGGGATCTGGTGCTGGCGGCGACCCTTCCGCTGCTGCGCTCGCGTGGTCTGACCGCCTTGCCCGTCACCTATCTCGGCAAGGGCGCCACCTTTGCGCTGATGTCGGGGCTGCCGTTGGTCCTGCTCGGCCAATTCGACGCCCTGTGGAGCCGGGTGATCCTGGCCTGCGGTTGGGCGTTCCTGATCTGGGGTCTGGCGCTCTACCTCTGGTCGGCCGTGCTGTACCTGATGCAGGTGTCCATGGTGGCGCGATCCATGCCGCGCGCGCCGGCGACACCGCGGGGGCGCGTCACCGGTGGCTGAGCGATCGAATTCGTTGGGCGGTTATCACCCGCGTGCGGGGTTGAGCGCCCACCAAGCCGGCGCACCCCAACGAATTCCGGTCCCCTCCCTGCTGCGCTCGCTGCTCACCGAACACCTCGATCCCGGTTACGCGGCGGCCGCCGCCGCCCGCACCGATCGACCGCCGCGGCGCGGGCGGCAATGGGGCTGGACGTTGCTGGCCGGACT
This sequence comes from Arthrobacter sp. SLBN-53, assembly GCF_006715585.1. Taxonomy (NCBI): domain Bacteria; kingdom Bacillati; phylum Actinomycetota; class Actinomycetes; order Micrococcales; family Micrococcaceae; genus Arthrobacter; species Arthrobacter sp. SLBN-53. Next base: position 389,247 of record NZ_VFNN01000001.1, on the reverse strand, counting down.
GATCATCGCAGGAGTCTTCGCCGCCGCCGCGTCGCAGGCGCAGGCGCTCGCGCCGGCGAATCGCCAGACTCAGCAGGTGCTCTCCGAGAGCGCCCGTGCTGCCGAAACCCGCACGGCAGCAATCGAGGCCACTCGTGACGGGCTGGCCGCCGAGGTGGAGGCCGAACGCCGCAGCAGATTGGCCGGCGACGAACAGGGCCGGGCGCTGCTCGCCGATCTCGACGCCGCCGAATTCGCCGCTGCGGTGACCCCGGCGATCGGCCCCGGCGTCACGGTCACCGTCACCGATCCCGGCGTGTCCCGTGATCTGACCGATGTGAGCAAGCAGCGGGTCGCAGGTAGCCAGCAGGTGATCCTGGATCGCGACCTGCAGCTGGTGGTCAACTCGTTGTGGGTCGGCGGCGCCGAAGCGGTGTCGGTGGGCGGGGTGCGGGTGGGCGCCGGCGTCACCATCCGGCAGGCCGGTGGCCGCATCCTGGTCGACAACCGCCCGATCACCAGCCCGTATGAGGTGATCGCGCTGGGTCCGCCGCACGCCATCCAGGATGTGTTCAACCGCAGCTCCGGTATGCAGCGACTGATGCTGCTGCAGCGGTCCTACGGCGTCGGGGTTACGGTCAGTACCGGCGAGGCGCTGAACGTGCCGGGGGGCTCGGTGCGCGAGATCCGCTTCGCCAAGGAGATGAAGCCGTGACGGCAGCTGCTGAAATGATCGAGCGATGATCGGAATCGCCGCACTGGTCGTCGGCATCGTGCTCGGGCTCGTCTTCCACCCCGGTGTGCCCGAGGCGATCCAGCCCTATCTGCCCATCGCCGTGGTCGCCGCGCTGGATGCCGTATTCGGTGGCCTGCGCGCCTACCTTGAGCACATCTTCGACTCCAAGGTGTTCGTCGTCTCCTTCGTCTTCAACGTGCTCGTGGCCGCCCTGATCGTCTACGTGGGCGATCAGCTCGGCGTCGGTACGCAGCTGTCCACCGCGATCATCGTGGTGCTCGGCATCCGGATCTTCGGCAATGCCGCGGCCCTGCGCCGTCGATTGTTCGGGGCCTGAGTCATGGGTGAGCACAGCGAGCACACCGATCACCGGGCAGCCGAGCCCGAGCACGGCAGGCACGAACTGCCGCCCGGCGGTCCCGGCCGGGTGCGTCGGACGCGGTCGCAGTTGGTCTTCGGGACCTTCGGGGTGCTGCTGTGCCTGCTGCTCGGTATCGCGATCGCGACGCAGGTGCGACAGACCACCAGCGGCGATTCCCTGGACTCCGCACGCCCGGCGGATCTACTGGTGTTGCTCGATTCGCTGCAGCAGCGCGAGGCTGCGCTGAACACCGAAGTCGCCGAGCTGCAGCAGACATTGGCCGCGCTGCAGCAGTCCGGCAGCAGCGACCAGGCTGCCATCGAGAACGCCCAGGCCCGGCTGGCGGCACTGTCGATCATGATCGGCACGGTCGCCGCTGTCGGCCCCGGTGTGACGATCACCATCGAGGATGCGGCGTCCGGCGTGTCGCCGGAGACCATGCTCGACGTGATCAACGAGCTACGTGCCGCCGGTGCCGAGGCCATGGAGGTGCGGGGGACCCGCGCCGGCGGGTCCGGACGAGACGCGGAGGGAATCCGGGTCGGGGTCGACACATGGGTGGTCGGGGCGCCTGGCGCGCTGATCATCGACGGGGTCACCATCGGGGCGCCGTATTCGGTTCTGGCGATTGGTGATCCGCCGACACTGGCCGCTGCGATGAACATCCCCGGCGGTGCGATGGACAGCGTGAAGCGGGTCGGCGGATCGATGACGGTCGCCCAGGCCGACGTCGTCGACGTGACCGCCTTGCGGCAACCGAAACCTCGCCAATACGCTCAGCCCGTCAAGTAAGTCCGCTTGTATCCGTCAAAGGAGCCCCGTGAGCGAGATCCCGTCCGATCTGCAGTACACCGCCGAGCATGAGTGGGTGCGACGCACCGGCGAGGACACCGTGCGGGTGGGCATCACCGACTACGCGCAGGCCGCCCTCGGTGACGTGGTGTTCGTGCAGCTGCCCGATGCCGGGGCCGCGGTGAGCGCAGGCGACAGCTTCGGTGAGGTCGAATCGACGAAGTCGCTGTCGGATCTCTATGCGCCCATCACGGCGAAGGTCGTTGCCGTCAACGGCGAGCTGGAGGGTAATCCGGAGCTGGTCAACTCCGACCCCTACGGTGCCGGATGGCTGGTCGAACTGCAGGTCGAGACGGCCCCCGAACCGGGCCCGCTGCCCGAGCTGCTGGACGCGGACGGCTACCGGGCAATCCTTCCCGAGTAGGTGTTGTTAGGGTTTTGCCGATCGTTCATCAAGGACAGGCGTGACCGAGCCCGTGTCAGGCGGATCCGGCGGTGGTGGACCCAATGGTCTGCCCGGCGCGGTACGGTCGACATGAGACGCAACCACGGTCCGTTGGGCTGCCGAATGGCCTGACGGGCATCGGCCAGGCACGCCACAGCAGCCAGCAGAGGAGCAGCGGGTGACGGAGAACAGCAACTTTCAGGCAGACCAGTCCGACGAGGTGACGGTGGAGACGACCTCGGTTTTCCGCGCCGATTTCCTCAACGAACTGGACGCCCCGGCCAGCACCGGCACCGAGAGCTCGGTATCGGGCGTGGAGGGTCTGCCTGCGGGTTCGGCGTTGCTCGTCGTCAAGCGCGGCCCCAACGCCGGGTCGCGGTTCCTGCTGGACCAGGCCACCACGTCGGCGGGTCGCCACCCCGACAGCGACATCTTCCTCGACGATGTGACGGTCAGCCGTCGCCACGCCGAGTTCCGGCTGGAGTCCGGCGAGTTCCAGGTCGTCGACGTCGGCAGCCTCAACGGCACCTACGTCAATCGGGAACCGGTCGATTCGGCGGTCCTGTCCAACGGTGACGAGGTGCAGATCGGCAAGTTCCGGCTGGTCTTCCTGACCGGTCCCAAGACCGACGACGCCGGCTGAGTCGCCGGAGCGCTCGCGCGAGGACCAGATGACCCAACCGGACCCGGTGCCCGCCGGGATGTCCATTGGAGCGGTGCTCGATCTGCTGCGCCCGGATTTCCCCGATGTCACCATCTCCAAGATCCGGTTCCTTGAGGCCGAGGGGCTGGTCACGCCGCAACGCTCGGCGGCCGGGTATCGGCGGTTCACGGCGTACGACTGTGCGCGGCTGCGCTTCGTACTCACCGCGCAGCGCGACCAGTATCTGCCGCTGAAGGTGATCAAGGCGCAGTTGGACGCCCAGCCGGACAACGAGTTGCCCGTCAGTGCGGGTTACTCGGCACCGCGGTTGGTGCAGGTCGCCGATGGCGATTCGGCGGGAGATTCGGCGGCCATCGCGCCCACCCAGGTCCGGCTCAGCCGGGAGGATCTGGTGGCCAGGTCGGGCATCGACAACACCATGCTCTCGGCACTGGTGACCGCGGGTGTGATCAAGCCCGGTCCGGCCGGATTGTTCGAAGAGCATTCGGTCACCATCGCCCAGTGTGCCAAGGCCCTTGCCGACTACGGTGTCGAGCCGCGCCACCTCCGCGCGTTCCGGTCGGCGGCCGACCGGCAATCCGATCTGATCGCCCAGATCGCCGGACCGGTCGCGGCCGCGGGCAAGGCCGGTGCCCGAGACCGGGCCGATGATCTGGCCCGCGAGGTTGCCGCCCTGGCGATCACACTGCACACGTCGCTGATCAAATCGGCCGTGCGCGACGTTCTCGACCGGTGAGGACTAGAATTTTCGACGACGGCTTCTTCGCGGAGGGCAGGCGCTGATGGGTGAGGTACGGGTGGTCGGTATTCGCGTTGAGCAGCCGCAGAACCAGCCGGTGCTGCTGCTGCGCGAGGCGAACGGCGAGCGCTACCTGCCGATCTGGATCGGACAGCCCGAGGCGCAGGCCATCGCCCATGAGCAGCAGGGGATCGAGGCGCCCCGACCGCAGACCCACGATCTGATTCGCGATCTGATTGCAGCGTTGGGACATTCGCTCAAAGAGGTGCGCATCGTCGATCTGCAGGAGGGCACCTTCTACGCGGACCTGATTTTCGACCGCGATATCAAGGTCTCGGCCCGCCCGTCGGATTCGGTCGCGATCGCCCTGCGGGTCGGCGTCCCGATCTATGTCGAGGAAGCCGTCTTGGCAGAGGCCGGACTGTTGATTCCCGACGACAGCGACGATGACTCCGCCGAACCCGTGCGCGAGGACGAGGTGGAGAAGTTCAAGGAGTTCCTCGACAGCATCTCGCCGGATGATTTCAAAGCGACCTGACCAAGATCACGACTGCGTCTCGTGATGTCGACACGCGGTTTGTGTGTCGGCGACGAGTCGAACGGGCAGCCATAATTTTGATCGACGACGAGCAGTAGCGGCAATGTGTTGAGCGTATGCTCGACATATTCGAACTCGGGTTCCAGCGTGATGTCACGTGTGCCCGAGGGCGACGGCGAGAGGATGGACTGTGGGCGATACGCCACATCAGGGGGAGTTGGATCTTTCTTCTGCCGGCGGGTTGACCCCGCCCGCGAACGGCGTATCCGGCGAACCCGTGCAGGGCGGCCTGTTCCCGGACGACTCGATCCCCGATGAGCTCGTCGGCTACCGGGGTCCCAGCGCCTGCCAGATCGCCGGTATCACCTATCGCCAGCTCGACTACTGGGCGCGCACCTCACTGGTCGTCCCGTCCATCCGCGGTGCCGCGGGATCGGGCAGTCAGCGGTTGTACTCCTTCAAGGACGTGCTGGTCCTCAAGATCGTCAAGCGGCTGCTCGATACCGGCATCTCGCTGCACAACATCCGCGTCGCGGTCGACCACCTGCGCCAGCGCGGCGTGCAGGATCTTGCCAACATCACGTTGTTCTCCGACGGCACCACCGTCTACGAGTGCACGTCGGCCGAGGAGGTCGTCGACCTCTTGCAGGGCGGCCAGGGCGTATTCGGTATCGCGGTGTCCGGGGCGATGCGCGAGTTGACCGGCGCGATCGCCGACTTCCCCGGTGAGCGCGCCGACGGCGGCGAGTCGATCGCGGCCCCCGAGGATGAGCTGGCCTCGCGGCGCAAGAGCCGCGACCGCAAGATCGGCTGACCCACCTCTTCTCCTCCTCTCCTTTCGGCGAGCGTGCGTGTCTGTGGGCACCCCGCCCGGCGTGTCGTGCCCAGCTCGCGCACGCTCACCGGCTCACTGAACCGGCTTCGGGGCCCGCTGCCCGCCGACCCCAGAGCATGGTGGGTGGGCATGGCGTTGGCCACATCCAACCCTCCATGATGTTCATCACAACCCACATCCGCGCGGTGTCTCGCCCCTTGGGTGACCGCGTGCCGTTGTCGGCCACCTGTGATTTCGCCAGGACCGGTCGGCCCTCTCGGCGGCCGGCAACCCCGTAGTCAACCGCCGGTGTGTTACGTCGGCGTCACGTCGAAGTGACCACTGCTGCAGTTAATTTCGTGTTACGTGGCATCTGTTTGACAGATGCAGACGCTCGCTTTTGACTGTTTGACGCGGTCCAATCGCCATCGGATTCTTGACTTCATCGCGTTGGCATCGGCGCCGGCCCGGATCCTGAGTCACGCCCGAAACCCGTTGGGCCCACGAGAGGAACACGATGAAGTCATTGGCGAAAGCGGTCACGGTATGCGGTGTGGCGGCCGCGCTGGTGCTGACCGGATGTACGAAATCGGATGAAACTCACTCCGGTGCAACAAAATTGATGCTTGCTGTCGAGACGAGTGCAGGAGATCCGTTGGCCGACATGCTGTTGGCCTTCGCCGACGAGGTCGAGAAGAAACTCGGCGATTCCGTCGAGCTCACGGTGCAGACCGGCGGCGCCATCGGTGACGAGGAGGCGGTGCTGCAGGGCCTGCGAGCCGGTGCGATCGACGTGGCCGCGGTGAGCGGCTCGGTGGCCAATCTGGATCCCAACTTCACGATCATGGACATGCCGTTCCTGTTCACCGACCGCGACACTGTGGTGGAATTCCTCGACGGCCCTTTCGGTGACGAGCTCAGTGAATCGCTGGTGCAATCGGTCGGCGCGCGCGTCATCGGATTCGGCGAGAACGGCTTCCGCCAGATCACCAACAATGTGCGCCCGATCAACACCTCCGCAGACCTGGCCGGTCTGAAGATCCGCGTTCCGGGTAACCCGGCCCGCGTCGCGCTGTTCGAGGCCCTCGGTGCCGCGCCCACCCAGATCGACATCGGCGAGGCCTACCTGGCGCTGGATCAGGGGGTGCTCGACGGGCAGGAGAACCCATTGAAGGTCATCGACGCATTCTCGTTCTACGAGAAGCAGCGCTACCTGTCGCTGACATCGCATATCTACAGCCCGGTCTACCTGACGGTCAACGAGGACACCTGGCAGGGCCTCAGCCCCCAGATTCAGCAGGGGCTTACCGCGGCCGCCGCCGCGGCCGCGGCGACCAGTCGCACCGCAGGCGCCGAGGCCGACGAGCAGTTGCTGTCCAAGTTCGAGGCGGCCGGTGTACAGGTCAACGAGGCCGACGTGAACCAGCTCAGCGAGGTCGTCAGCGGTGTGCGGGAGGATATCGCCGATGACATCCCCGGCGATTTCGCCGACCGCGTGCTGGCCGAGTACCGCCAGTGAGCCCCGTCCGTGCGGGCAGCCGACGTCGCCCACAGCTGCCCCTGGGCGCTCTGAACACCGCGACCCGGATCGGGCTGGTGTACATGGCATCCAGCACGCTGATGGAGGCCGAGATGTATGCGATGTCGACCCCGGCAGCCACCATCCACACCAGTCGCGTCACCCTGCCCAGCGTGACCGTCGACGGTATCGATGCGATGATGCGGTCCCCGGAACTGCGCACCGCGACCGAACTGGTGGCCCAGGCCCCACTGGATGTGCTGGTCTTCGGCGGTACCAGTGCCTCGTTCCTGCACGGCACCGCGTGGGACCGGATGCTCGTCGGACACCTGGAGCAGTGGAGTGGTCTGACCGGCCGCTGCACCACCACCTCGACGGCGAGCATCGCCGCGCTGGCGGCGGTCCAGGCCGGCCCCATCAGTCTGGTCACGCCGTACCGCCAGGAGGTGGTCGACCGGGCGACGCGCTTCTTCGGCGAGAACGGCCATACCGTGGTTGCCTCGGTCGGGCTGGGCATCACCAGCGATCACGAGCTGGCCGAGGTGCCGTTGGAACGCGTCTACGACCTGGCTTGTGAGACCGACACCGATGACGCGTCCGCGGTGTTCATCAGCTGTACCAACTTCGCCAGCGTCGGCGCCATCGCCGCCCTGGAGTCAGAATTGGGCAAACCGGTGATCAGCGCGGTGCAGGCATCGTTCTGGTACGCGTTGCAGATCGCCGACGCCTACGCCGCACGCCCCGGGTTCGGATCGCTGATGGACACCCGGCTGGAAGGCGAGCGCTGATGCTGAAGAAGGACGAACATCCCATCGCCGAGCCCACCGACGTCGCCATGGTGCTGGACTCCACCTTCGGCGTCGACCCCACCCCGGGTGGCCGCACGTTGATCGATTGGACGCTCGAGATCCTCTGCGCGGCAATGCTCGCCGCGATCACCCTGATCCTGTTCGCCAACGCGGTGTTGCGCTTTGTGTTCAACTCCCCGCTGGGGTGGACCGAGGAATTGGTGACCGGGCTGATGTTGTGGCTGACCATGCTCGGCTTCACCCTAGGGGTGCGACGCCGCGAATCGATCGAGATCCGGGCATTCGTCGGGCGCCTCCCGGTGCGCATGCAGGTGTGGCTCAAGCTGGCTACCGACCTGCTGACGGCTGCGGTGCTGCTGCACCTGGCCTGGTTCGCCTATCTGTACGTCACCAAGTTCGGTGGTGATCCGAGCCCGTATCTGCGGCTGCCCAAGGGATTCTTCCTCGCCGCGCTCCCGGTCGGAGCGACGGTGGCGGCACTGGTGGTGTTGTTCCAACTGCCGGGGTGCCGGGCCGCCCTGGTGCGCCAACTGCGTGAGGACGAGTCGTGATCCTGACCCTGACGCTGGTGACGATCGTCGGGCTGCTGCTGTTGGGCACTCCGCTGATCATCGCGATGGCCAGCGGCGTCGCTGTCTACGCCACGCTCGGCGGATCGTGGATGCTGCAATACCCCCAGCAGGTCACCGACGGGATGAGCAGCTTCGTGCTGCTGGCCATGCCACTGTTCATCCTGGCCGGCGTGGTGATGAACGCCGGTGGGGTCGCCGAACGCGTATTCGCCTTTGCCCGCGCCATTTTCGGCTCGTTGCCGGGCGGACTGGCCCAGGTCGACGTGTCGACCAGCCTGTTCTTCGGCGGGATGGTCGGCACCTCGGTCGCCGATCTCGCGGGCACCGGTTCCACCCTGATCCCGCAGATGAAGAAGCATGGCTATCCGGGTCCGTACGCGGCGGCCGTGACGGCTTCTTCCTCGGGCATCGGCCCGCTGATCCCGCCGTCCTCGCCGATGATCCTCTATGCCGCGGCCACGGGAACCTCGCTGGGTGCGCTGTTCTTGGCGGGCATCGTCCCCGGCATCATCCTCACCGTCGTGCTGATGGTGGTGGTCGCCGTACAGGCCCGGCGCAACGGCTGGGGGGAGAAGATCCCGTTCAGCTGGCGTGAGGTGTGGCGCACCTTCCGCGGTGCCATTCTGGCGTTCGGGGTACCGCTGCTGGTGGTGCTCGGCCTGACGATGGGGGTCTTCACCCCCACCGAATCGGGCGCGTTCGCCGTGGTGTACGCGATCGTCGTCTCCGCGGTGGTGTTCCGCTCGCTGGGGCCGCGCAGGCTGTACCGGTGTCTGGTCGAGGCGGCGGTGCTGACCGGTGAGGTCATGCTCATCGTGGGGGTCTCGGTCGCCCTTGGTGCGGTGCTCGCGATGGCGGGCTTGCCCAAGGCGCTCACCGAATTCGCCACCCACATCGTGCCCGGTGATGCCCAACTCGGTTATGTGCTGATCCTCACGGTGGTCGCCATCCTGGCCGGCATGCTTTTCGACCCGCTGATCCCGGTGATCATGCCGGTCATGCTGCCGACCATGCTGGCGGTGGGGATCGACCCTGTCTACTTCGGTGTGATCATCGTCCTGACCGTGATCATCGGCCAGGTCTCCCCGCCGGTGGCGATGTCACTGGTGGTCGCCGCCAAGATCGCCCGCGTCGACGCATGGCGGGTGCTGCGCGCCAACACGCCGTTCCTTGTCGCCACGGTCGGCGTGCTGCTGCTGGTGATATTCGTACCCGCGCTGGCCACCTGGCTGCCGACGACGCTGGGGGAGTGAGGCGATGTCCGGGGTGGACCAGCTGCGCGGTATCTCGTTGACACAGCTGCGGTACTTCATCCGGGTTGCCGAGCGCGAGAGTATGACGCGGGCGGCCGAGGACCTCTTCGTCGCGCAGTCGGCGGTGTCCTCGGCCGTGGCGCACCTGGAGAAGGAACTGGGTGTGCAGCTGTTCATCCGCAGGCACGCCAAGGGCCTGATCCTCACCTCGGCGGGCAAGGAACTGCTGCTGCGCACCCGCCAGACACTCACCGCGCTGGCCGAGTCCCTCGAATCGGTAGCAGGTGAGTCGCAGGCATTCTGGGGTCCGCTGTCGGTGGTGTGCTTCAGCCCGATCGCGCCGTTCTACCTACCGTCGATCCTGGCCGGGCTCAAACGGGACCATCCGGGCCTTGAAGTCAATGTCACCGAGGCAGTGGCCGGTGAGGTCGGCGAGTACCTGGAATCCGGGCGGGCCGAGGTTGCCCTGACCTACGATCTGGCACTCGGGGACGGTATAGACCGCGATGTGCTCGCCGAGATCCGGCCCTATGCCGCACTTCCGGCCGGCCACCGGCTGGCCCGCGCCGAGAGTGTGCGCCTGGCCGACCTGGTGGACGAGCCGATGATCCTGGTCGATCTGCCTTACAGCCGTGACTATTTCATCGGGGTATTCACCCGGCGCGGTCTGCATCCCAACATCCAGTACCGCTCCAGCAGTTATGAAACGGTGCGTGCCATGGTGGCCCAGGACCATGGATACAGCCTGCTGCACCAGCGGCCCGCCACCGACAGCACCTACGCCGGCGGCAGTGTGGTCGCCGTGCCCATCGCCGACGATGTCATGCCCCTGCGTGTGGTGGTGGCCACGCTGCAGGCCATGCGTATGAGCAGGCGTGCAACTGTTTTCGCCGATCGCTGCCGGGCGGTGGTCGCTGAGGTCGGCTGACCGGCGCCCTTCCGCCGCATCGCCGTGGCAGCTGCATTGCATCTGATATTGCGATGCAACACAGCGTAATTCACTGTTTGTCAGCCTCCCTGCCGGTGGCCTTGGATCGAATCAGTACACAGATCCGAAGACATGGAGGCCAGGTGAGCGACGGCGAGCTGACACCGATGTACGTCGAGACGCGGGCGGGACGGGTGCACGTCGTCACCAAGAACGGGCACAGCGACCGGCCCTGCTTGGTGCTGCTGCACCAGACCCCGCGCAGCTGGGACGAATTCGCGGCGGTGGCCGACCTGATAGAGGATTACCGCCTGGTCATCCCGGATCTGCCCGGCTACGGCGGATCACCGGCCTCCGGGGAGAACACGATCGAGGCCGCCGCTGCCGCGGTATGGGCATTGCTGGACGCGCTGCGCGTCCCGTGCGCGCATCTGGTCGGCCATCATTTCGGTGGATTGGTCGCCTACCAGATGGCCGCGACGAGTCCGGACCGGGTGCAGTCGCTGGTGTTGTCGTCGACACCATTCATCGACGAGCAGGAACGTATCCGCCGGCGTGTCGCCGCGCCATTCAATGCGGTTGACGACCAACCGGATGGCAGCCACCTGACCGTGCTGTGGCAGCGCCGCGCCGAATACCTGGCCTGCCCGGAACCGGGCGTGCAGGCCCGCTACATCCGAGATGTGTTGGCCCACCCCGACCCAGACCGCGGGCATACCGCGGTCTCGGTATACCGGTCCGAGGACCGGGTGGGCGGCTATCCCGGCCCGGTGCTGTGCCTGGCATCGGCGCGCGACCCGCGTGCCTTCCCGCGGCGCACAGAGATTCTGGCTGCCTTCCCCGGGGCCGTCGAACATGTTCTCGCCCAGGGAGACATCTCCAGCCCGGAAACCTGTGCTGTCGAGTTCACCGCGGCGGTGCTGGCATTCCACAACGGTCTGAAAGCCGGAGTGCACGCCGAGGCGGCCTCATGAGCGCGATGGTGGCGGCGGTGCTCTGCGATCCGACCGGGCCGCAACCGCTTCGTCTGGACAGTGTTCCGATACCGGTGCCCGGTCCCGGTGAGGTGTTACTGGCGGTGGGCGCCTTCGCCCTGAACAACGCCGAGCTGCTGCAGTGCGCGGGCACACTGCCCGCGCCGCCGGGTGCCGTCCCCGGTCTGGAATGCGCCGGGGTCGTCGTCGCACTGGGTGCGGGCGTGCACACCCTGCACACGGGCGACCGGGTCGCGGCGCTGACGCGCGCGGGTTCCTACGCCGAATACGTCGCCGTGCGCGCCGACACCGTTCTGCCGTTACCCGACGATGTGGAGCTCTGCGTGGGCGCCGCGTTGCCAGAGGCGGCAGCCACCGCATGGTGGAATCTCGTGTGCCGCGGCCGGTTACGGACCGGCGAACGGGTATTGGTGCACGGCGCGGCTGGGGGAGTCGGCTCACTTGCGGTTCAGCTGGCCCGCGCGCTGGGAGCGTCGGTGACCGGTACCGCCCGCGGGCCGGTCAAGACCGCGCTGTGCCGCGACCTCGGCTGCGATTCGGTGCTCGACTATGCCGAACAGGACGTGTTCGACGCCGTCCGGCGCAGGCAACCCGGGGGTTTCGACATCATCCTGGACAACCAGGGTGCGCCCACCCTCAACGCCAACATCGGCGTACTCGCACCCGGCGGGCGGTTGGTCGTCATCGGGGTGGCCGGCGGAAGCGAGGGAGTCTTGGATCTCGCTGCGCTGATGGCCGCAGGCGCCGAGGTTTCCTCCTCGAGTCTGAGTCGGCTGACCGATGCGGCGCGGGCCGCGATCTGCCGAGAGTTGCGTAGCGAGGTGCTGCCGCGGGTGCGGACGCGTGAGATCTGGCCGGTACTCGACGAGCAGGCCTTCACCCTCGCCGATATCGATGCCGCCCACAAGCGGTTCGGCGCCGCTGACCGGATCGGCAAGGTGGTGGTGACGACCACAGCCGACATCTCCAAAAGCGATGCACATCAACGGAATCAGCTCTTTGTCAGATGACGCCGGGCCGGGCAGCATGGAGATCGCGGATACCAACGCTGCGGTCCGCGTCTCCCGCCCCGATTCTGAAACGCGAGGCATCCCAATGAAATCCACTCTGTCATCCGTGGACGCTCGGGCGTTCATCCGAGCGATAAGCTGCGCGGCGACACCCGTGACCATCGTGACCACCCTGGCGCAGCAGCAGCGCTGGGGTCAGACGGTCTCCGCGGTCAGCCGGGTGTCCGATGAGCCGGCCGTGCTCGGTGTGTGCATCAACCGCCGCAGCCCCATCAATGCCGCCATCCAGCACAGCGCCGACTTCAATGTCTCGCTGCTCGGTCCCGATCATCACGGCGTCGCCGATGTTTTCGCCGGCCGCCGGCACGGCGGACGGGATCCGTTCACCTTCGACGATGCGCAATGGAGCCCGGGCCGCAACGGCCTTCCTGTCTACACCGCCGGCGTGGCGTCCTTCGAATGCGCGCTTGTCAGCGTCACCGACGTCGGTTCGCACCATCTCTACCTCGGCGCGGTGCGACATGTCGTGCACACCGATGCCGAACCGCTGCTGCACCTACGTGGCAGTTACCGCACCCTCTCGGCCCACCACATGGAAGGACAGCACGCATGATCAAGACCGGAGACGAGTACCGCGCGTCCATCGACAGCGGACGGGAGATCTACATCGATGGTGAACAGGTTCACGATGTGACCAAACACCCGATGTTCGCCCCGATCATCGACATCCGGGCCCGCATCTACGACCTGGCCCACGATGCGGCCACCGCCGACGTGATGAGTTATGTCGACGAAAACGGCGAGCGCAACTCGATCGCGAACAAGATGCCGCTGACACAGCAGGATTGGATCGACAAGCGCGCCGCGATCGACCTGGTGCTCGACGAGGCGCGCGGTGTCGTGACCCGAGTCGGTGACGAGACCATCGGCGAGATGTGGGCACTCTATGACGGCCAAGACGTCCTCAACGAGGTCGACCCGCGATTCGCCGAGAACATCCGCAGGCATGTCAAGTTGGCCGCCACCGGCGACCCGTTCCACATCTCGGCCAACACCGATCCCAAGGGTGACCGCTCCAAACGTCCCCAGGACCAGGACCCGGACATGCTCTTGCACGTGGTCAAGGAGACCGGCGACGGCATCATCGTGCGCGGCGCCAAGTACGAGACGGCCGCCCCGTACGCCACCCAGGCCTACACCAAGCCGACCATTGCCAATTGGGGGGATGCGAAACTCTCCGATTACGCGGTGGGGTTCATCGCCGACCTGAACGCGCCGAATCTGAAGTTCATCTGCCGCACCGGGTTCGCCGGCAGGCGTGATGCTGCGGACTACCCGCTGTCCAATCGGGTCGACGAGGTCGAGTCGCTGGTCATCTTCGACAACGTGCTGATCCCCTGGGACGACATCCTGTTCTACCGACACACCAGAGCGGCCACCTTCGTGCGCAGCTGCCTGCACCGCTACAGCGCACTGCCGTATGTGCACCGGTCGATCCGGTTCGCCGATCTGATGATCGGTGCCGCGCTGTTCAACGTGCGGCAGACCGGTCTGGACGGCAATCCCGCGGTCCAGGAGAAGCTCGCGATGCTGGCCTGTTATCGCGAGGGGATCGACGCGCACCTCACCGCCGCGGTCGCCACCGCCGAAACCAGTCCGGGCGGATTGTTGATGCCGAATCAGTCGCTGCTGTACGCAGGCCGGGTGTGGGCGCAGACCCAGCTGCCTCAGATGATGCACACCGCGCGCGAGTTGTGCGGCGGACAGATCTGTATCACCCCGGACTCGGCGACCTTCGGTATCCCCGGCGCGGCGCACTGGCTGGAGAAGTACTACTCGATAACCGACGAGTGGCAGGCCGATGATCGGCGCAAGCTCCTGGCATTCGCCCGTGACCTGCTCAACAGTGACTACGCCGGACACCGGCTGACCTTCCAATTGTTCGCCCAGGCGCCACCTTTCGCGCATTACCAGGCCGTCTACCGAAATTTCGACTTCGACGGTCCGCTGGCCATGGTCAGGGCCGCGGCCGAACTGTCCGACAAGGTGAGCGGGGGTGCGCGACCGTGAGCCACGTCCGGATCCGCCCCTTCAACACCCGTGACACCTACCCCGAGCAGGACATCGACAACGACCTGTGCCAGGCCGTCGTCGCCGGGGACACCATCTACCTGCGCGGACAGATCGGTCAAGACCTCGACACCGCCGAGAACATCGGGGTCGGTGACGTGGCCGCCCAGACCGAACAGGCGATGGCCAATATCGCGATGTTGCTCGGCGAGGCCGGCGCCACCGTCGACGATATCGTGAAAGTGACTGTCTACCTTGTTGATCCGCGCTACCGTGAAACGGTCTACCGGGTCATCGGGCGCTGGCTCAAGGGTGTGCATCCGGTCTCCACCGGACTGGTTGTCAGCGCACTGGCCCGACCTGAATGGCTGGTCGAGGTCGACGCCATCGCGGTCCGGCAGCGGGCGTCATGACGTTCTCGATGGCCGTGCTGGACCGCGATACCGGGGCGCTCGGCATGGTGATCGCGTCCTCGTCGCCGGCGGTGGCCGCGCGCTGCCTGCACATCCGGCCGCACCTGGGCGCGGCGGCCAGCCAGAATGTCACCGACCCCCGACTCGGCGCACAGCTGCTGGACCGGTTGGTCGCCGGCGACGATGCCAAGACCGCGTTGGACACCGTGGTCGAGGGTCATCCGCTGCGGGACTATCGGCAGCTGACCGTGCTGGACCGTGCCGGCCGCACTGCCGCCTTCAGCGGCGCCGGCGCGCTCGGCAACCACCACCACGTGGCCGGTGACGGGGTGGTCGCGGCGGGCAACATGCTCGCCGGACCCGCCACCATCACCGAACTCGTGCGTGGCTACGAGTCATCCGGTGCCCGGCAATTGGAACGCCGACTGCTCGACGGTTTGACTGCGGCGCTGTCCGCAGGCGGTGAAGAGGGGCCGATCCACGCCGCGGGTCTGTTGGTCTACCGCAGCGTCGCATGGCCGGAGACCACGCTGCGGGTGGACTGGGCCGATGACCCGGCCGCCGCACTGGCAGAGCTGTGGACGGTGTGGGAACCGCAGCGCGATGATTACGTCCGGCGGGCCCTGGACCCGGCTGCGGCGCCGAGCTTCGGTGTGCCCGGTGACCGCTAAGGCGATTGCCGGCGAGTACCTGGCGCGCTCCTGGGAGCTGGTCCGGGGGATCAGCGCGCGGTTGCATGCCGACCCCGAGCCGGCCTGGCAGGAGTTCCGGGCCCACCGGATGCTCACCGCGCTGCTGACCGAGCACGGTTTCGACGTCGATACCCGCGCAGGCGGGCTGGAGACGGCGTTTCACGCTCGGTACGGCACCGGGCCGCTGCACGTCGCTTTCATCGCCGAGTACGACGCGCTGCCCGGCCTCGGGCATGCCTGCGGACACAACCTGATCGCCGCGTCGTCGATCGGCGCGGCGTTGATGGCGCAGCACGCCGACCGTGGGCGCGACCTGACCGTGCACGTCATCGGTACCCCGGCAGAGGAGGGCGGTGGTGGCAAGATCCACCTGCTCGACGCCGGGGAGTTCGACGGTCTCGACGCCGCGCTGATGATGCATCCGGGTCCGGTCGATGCCCCGCGCGCCGAGCCGATGGCGGTGGCGCACTGGAAGATCGTCTACCGGGGTGTCACCGCCCATGCCGGGGCCTACCCGCACCTGGGCGTCAACGCCGCCGATGCGTTCACCGTCGCGCAGGTCGCCATCGGCCTGCTGCGCCAACAGTTGCCGCCGACCACCCGGGTGCACGGCATCGTCACCGAGGCGGGCACAGCACCCAACGCCATCCCCGACGTGGCCACCGGCCGCTGGTATGTGCGGGCCCGCACGCTTGCCGATCTGGCCGGTATCGAGGGCCGTATCCGCCATTGTTTCGCGGCGGGCGCGCTGGGAACCGGCTGTGAACTGGAGATCGAGCTGGAATCCCCGCCGTACGCCGAGTTCCGTACCGACGAGGAGTTGCTGGCGCTGTTCATCGCCAACGCCGCGGCGGTCGGCCGCGATATGACCGCAGAGCCGGCCGAGGGTGCCGCCGCGATGCGGACGGCCTCGACGGACATGGGCAATGTGTCCCAGGTCGTGCGCGCGATCCACCCCTATCTGGGCATCGGATCGCTGCCTGCGGTCAACCATCAACCCGCATTCGCCGACGCGGCGGTGGGTCCGGCGGCCGAGGCCGCCCTGCGCGACGGTTCCACCGCGCTGGCGTGGACGGCGCTGGAACTGGCCAACCGCTAGAATCGAGCCGTATCGCCCATGCGCGGGAGAGTTCCGTGGTCGCCAGCCACGGACGCCGAAGGAGCAACACCTCTCCGTCAACCTCTCAGGCCCCCGGACCGCGCGCGGCCACGATGCCTCTGGAAAGCGGTGCTGCGCGCACCCGCCCATGGGGAAAGGCCCGGATCCGGGCTGAATCTCTCAGGCACCCCGACAGAGGGAGAGGACGCGCTTCGCGGCGCACACCTCGACCCGGGGAGACTTCTGTGTCACCTGATGTGCCTTCGACCTCGTCCGGTTTCGTTGCCCGCCATATCGGGCCCGATTCCGACGCCATCACCACCATGCTGGGTGTGATCGGCGTCGGTTCCCTCGACGAACTGGCAGGCAAGGCGCTGCCAGCCGGCATTCTCGACGCGGTCGGTGCAGACGGTGTCGCCCCCGGTCTGGAACAGCTACCGCCCCCGGCCACCGAGGAAGAGGCGCTGGCCGAGCTGCGCGCGCTCGCCGATGCGAACACCGTCGCGGTCTCGATGATCGGGCAGGGGTATTACGACACACTGACACCGCCGGTGCTCACCCGCAACATCCTGGAGAACCCCGCCTGGTACACCGCCTACACGCCGTATCAGCCCGAGATCAGCCAGGGACGGCTGGAGGCGCTGCTGAACTTCCAGACGATGGTCGCCGATCTGACCGGGCTGGACGTGGCCAACGCCTCGATGCTCGACGAGGGCACCGCCGCCGCCGAGGCGATGACGTTGATGCACCGTGCGGTGAAGGGCCCCTCCAACCGGCTGGCCGTGGACACCGATGTGTACGCCCAGACCGCTGCGGTGCTCGCCACCCGCGCCGAACCGCTGGGTATCGAGATCGTCACCGCCGATCTGAGCCAGGGCCTGCCCGACGGTGACTTCTTCGGGGTCATCGTCCAGCTGCCCGGCGCGAGTGGGCTCATCCAGGACTGGTCTGATCTGGTCTCTGCCGCCCACGAGCGCGGCGCCCTGGTCGCTGTCGGTGCCGATCTGCTTGCCGCGACGCTGATCACCCCGCCAGGGGAATTCGGTGCCGATGTCGCCTTCGGCACCACGCAGCGGTTCGGTGTGCCGATGGGCTTCGGCGGTCCGCACGCCGGTTACCTGGCCGTGCACACCAAGCACGCCCGCCAGCTGCCCGGCCGTTTGGTCGGTGTGTCGTTGGATGCCGACGGCTCACCGGCCTACCGATTGAGCCTGCAGACCCGCGAGCAGCACATCCGCCGCGACAAGGCCACCAGCAACATCTGCACCGCGCAGGTGCTGCTTGCGGTGATCGCCGCCATGTACGCCAGCTATCACGGTGCCGCCGGCCTGACGGGCATCGCCCGCCGCGTGCACAAGCACGCGGCAAGGATCGGCGCCGGCCTCGGTGATGCCCTGGTGCACGAGGCTTTCTTCGACACCGTGGCCGCCCACGTCCCCGGTCGCGCCGACGATATCGTCGCCGCCGCGAAAGAGGCGGGGATCAACCTGTGGCGCGTCGACGCCGACCATGTGTCGGTTGCCTGCGACGAGGCGACCACCGACGCCCACGTCGACGCCGTGCTCGCCGCTTTCGGAGCCGCCCCGGCGGCGACATCGGGTTCCGGAGCCGCCCCGGCGGCGACATCGGGTTCCGGAGCCGCCGCCGTCGAGCCTTCCGGTGTCGATATCGAGACCCGCACAACGGGATTCCTGACCCATCCGGCGTTCCACCTGTACCGCACCGAGACCTCGATGATGCGGTACCTGCGCTCGCTGGCCGACAAGGACATCGCGCTGGACCGCAGCATGATCCCGCTGGGTTCGTGCACGATGAAGCTCAACGCGGCCGCCGAGATGGAGCCCATCACCTGGCCGGAGTTCGCCAAGCAGCACCCGTTCGCTCCGGCGTCGGACAATCCCGGTCTGCGCCGGCTGATCTCGGATCTGCAGACCTGGCTGACCGGGATCACCGGCTACGACGAGATATCGTTGCAGCCCAATGCGGGGTCCCAGGGTGAGTACGCCGGTCTGCTGGCCATCCAGGCCTACCACCGCGCCAACGGCGACACCGAACGCAATGTCTGCCTGATCCCGTCCAGCGCGCACGGCACCAACGCGGCCTCTGCGGCGCTGGTCGGGATGCGGGTCGTGGTGGTGAAGTGTCGGGCCAATGGTGACGTCGACCTGGATGACCTGCGCGCCAAGGTATCCGAGCATGCCGAGCGGCTCGCCGCGTTGATGATCACCTATCCGTCCACGCACGGGGTGTACGAGCACGATGTGGCCGACATCTGCGCCGCGGTGCATGACGCCGGCGGTCAGGTCTACGTCGACGGCGCCAACCTCAACGCGCTGGTGGGCCTGGCCCGCCCGGGCCGGTTCGGCGGTGATGTGAGCCATCTGAACCTGCACAAGACGTTCTGCATCCCGCACGGTGGTGGTGGTCCAGGTGTCGGGCCGGTGGCGGTGCGCAGCCACCTGGCGCCGTACCTGCCCGGCCATCCGCTGGCCGACGAGCTCGGCGATCAGTACACCGTGTCGGCGGCGCCCTACGGGTCGGCGTCGATCCTGCCGATCACCTGGACCTATATCCGGATGATGGGTGCGGTGGGGTTGCGGGCGGCTTCGCTGACGGCGATCGCGTCGGCGAACTACGTGGCTCGCCGGCTCGACGAGCACTTCCCGGTGCTCTACACCGGTGAGGGCGGCATGGTTGCCCACGAATGCATCCTCGATCTCAACCCGATCACCAAGGCGACCGGGGTCACCGTCGACGATGTCGCGAAACGCTTGGCCGACTTCGGCTTCCACGCCCCGACCATGAGCTTCCCGGTTGCCGGCACGCTGATGGTCGAGCCCACCGAGAGTGAGAGCCTTGCCGAGGTCGACGCGTTCTGCGACGCCATGATCGCGATCAGGGCCGAGATCGACAAGGTCGGATCCGGGGTGTGGCCCGCCGATGACAATCCCTTGCGCGGGGCTCCGCACACCGCCGAATCGCTGCTGGTGAGCGACTGGGCGCATCCGTACAGCCGCGAGGAGGCCGCCTACCCGTTGGGCAAGGGCTTCCGTCCCAAGGTGTGGCCACCGGTGCGCCGCATCGACGCCGCCTACGGCGACCGCAATCTCGTCTGTTCGTGCCCGCCGGTGGAGGCATTCGCTTAGCCTGACCGGGTGCTACCGGCAGATGTGCGGGACTGGGCGGACGGTGGTCGATTCCTGATCACCCCGTCGGGTCGGATCTTCGTCCGGTCCGCACCGGGCGCGGGCCCGACGCTGCTTCTGCTGCATGGTTTTCCGTCCAGCTCCTTCGACTACCGCAGGGTCGTCGACGAGTTGGCCGGACAAGCCTGGCTGACGCTGGACTTCCTGGGGTTCGGCCTGTCGGACAAGCCTCGGTGGGCAGGAGCGCAGCGACGGGGGAGTAGGCGCGGGCCGTACGTGTACAGCCTGCTGGAGCAGGCCGACATCGTCGAGCATGTGCTCGCGCAGACGACGACCGGTCCGGTGGTCATGGTGGCCCACGATATGGGCACCTCGGTGGCCACCGAACTGTTGGCCCGAGATGTCGAGGGGCGCCTGCCCTTCGATCTGCGTGCCGCCGTGCTCACCAATGGCAGCGTGATCCTGGAGCGCGCCAGTCTGCGCCCGTCGCAGAAGATGCTGCGCGGCCCGCTGGGTCCGCTGCTGTCCCGGCTGACCGGTCGCGCCGCATTCACCCGTGGTTTCGCTCGGCTGTTCGCTCCGGCGCATCCGCTCACGGACGACGAGGCCGAGGCACAGTGGGCGTTGTTGGCCCACAACGGCGGTCATCGCATCATGCATCTGCTGTGCGCGTATCTGGACGAGCGCGTGCGGTACGCATCGCGCTGGCACGGGGCTATCGCGGACTGGCCGAAACCGCTGAGCTATCTGTGGGGGCTGCAGGATCCGGTCGCGACGGTCAACGTATTGGCCGGCCTGCGTGATCTGCGGCCGGCCGCCGACGCGGTCGAGTTGTGCGACGTCGGGCACTACCCGCAGGTGGAGGTGCCGATCCGGTTCGCCGCGCAGGTCAGGAATCTCTTGTCGCTGCAGTGACAGCGGGGCCCGGCGGCGTACGTTTGGGTGTCATGAAGCGGCTCTGGCCCTCGGTGTTACGCAGGACCACGTCGATGCCGGTGCGACGGTTCGACTCCGGCTGGACCCGTACCGCAGACCTGCACGGTGGCGGCGCTGATCTGGACCGGCTGTCGCTGGCGACCTACAACATCTGGTTCAACGGACTGTTCGCGCGGCAGCGGTATGAGGCGATCGCCGCCATCCTGGCCGCAGAAGCCCCGGATGTCATGGTGTTCCAAGAGGTCACCGAGCCGGCACTGACCGTGCTGCTGGCCCAGCCCTGGGTCCGCGCGCACTACTCCAGCGCCGCGGTATGCGGTGGCAGGCTCGGTCACTACGGCATGCTGCTGTTATCGCGTATCCCGGTCGATCGGGTGAGCTACACACGGCTGCCGTCCAACCTGGCCCGCGGGTACCTGACGGCGCGGTACACCGTCGGCGGCCGGGCCCTCACCGTCGTGGGGCTGCACCTGGAAAGCGGCAAGGCCGCGGCCGCGTTGCGCGAACGCCAGCTGCGGCTGGTCGTCGACTCGGTGCGCAGCCACGCGGATGTCGCGATCATGGGGGACTTCAACCTGCGCGACGCCGAGAACGCCATCGTGCCCGCGGACTTCGTGGACGTCTGGCCGACGCTGCATCCCGATGACCCGGGATTCACCGAGGACACCACGATCAACCACATGCGCTATGACATGAAGGACAAGCACCGCCACGTCCGATTCGATCGGGTGCTGCTCAAAGCCGACACCTGGACGGCGCACTCCGTCCGGCTGCTCGGGCGGGAACCGGTCTCACCCGAGCTGCCGCGAATCTTCCCCTCGGATCACTTCGGCGTGCAGTGCACGCTCGAACGCGTCAGCCGAGAAACTCGCTGACGGCATCGCCGAACGCCGGATCGGCGGCACCGGTGACGTTGCGGTACTGACCACCGCTGGCCTGGGCCACCGCCTCCCACGTCGCCCGATCCGGGTCGTCACCGATGTTGATGACGTTGACCGCCACCGGTCGCTGCTGATTGGCCGCGCCCTGGATGTAGGAGATCAACCCGGGACCGTCGAGACTGCGGTCGGTGTGCGGGCCCGCGGTCACGACCAGTACCGAATTCGGTTGATCGGGACGGAAACCGGCGCCTGCTTCGCCGTAGACCAGGCGCAGCGTGGTGAACGACACCGCACCGCTGGCGGATCCGCCCTGGGACTGCAGGCTCGAACCGAGCGCCGCGGACCGTGGGGTTCCGCCGATATCGTCTCCGAGCGGACCGGTGGTGATCGCCGACCTGCCGGACACCCCGTCGAAAGTCCACAGACCCACGGCCGCGGACGGCGGCAGTTGTTGCAACCGGTCGTTGAGTGCGGTCGCGACGTCGGTCAGCCCGGGCGCGGACTGACCGAGCATCACGGTGACCGTGCCGTCCTGCACCGGGGCGGCCAACCGGGCCGCCAGACTTGCCCGGTCGGCCGGATTTGCGAACGACAGCGGTGCGGTCACGGCCGGGAAGTCGGTCACCGCGCTCTCCGGATTCGATGCGCCGTCGGCGCGGAAACCGGCCTCGGCCAATTTGGCGAGCTGCTCGGGTTTGCGCATGAAGCGGTCGAATTCGCTGGCGGCACTGACCTGTTCCTTGGCCAGTCGGTCGCCGCTGAGCAGCACGACAGGGAAGTCGGCCACCGGGGTCGCACCGGCCGGGATCACGGCGGCCAACTTGCTGCCCGCATCGGACATGTCTGCTCCGCGCCGGAACACCTGCTGCTCGGTGGTGGCCACGGCATGTACCGGCGCCGCGGCCGGGTCGGCGGCATCGACGAGCGCATCGAGTGCGGTGGACGCCTGCTTGTCGGCGAGTTCGGGCTGCGCGCCCATGAGCCGTTGCGCGGCACCGGCACCGGAGGTCACCGGCGCGTTCGGGGCCGCAGACGCCGCCGCGACGGCCTCAGCCGCGAGGATGCCCGCATCGCTGTTGCCCGCCATCGGTAAGGCCAACCGCAATCCGCCCCAGCCGGGCAGATTCAGTCCGTCCAGACCGGCCGGGTCGGTCTGCAGGTTCGGCAGCGCCGACCAGTTCTGATCGGACAACGCGCTTTTCAGTTCAGGTCGCACGGCGAGCACCACCGGCGAGCTGACCAGGGACCGGCTGTCGATCACCGATTCCGGTCCCGCTGCTGCCTCCAGCCGGGACTCCGCCGACGAACTGCCGGGCAGCCACACCGCGGGCCGCTCGCCGAGTTCGCCGGGCCAGTCGCCCTTGAACCCCGCGACGACGGCGTCGGCGTCGGCGGAGGTGACGGCCACCTTGACGCAGCGGTCGCCGACGCGCGGATTGGTCCCCACGTAATCCTCGGCCTGGGCCGAGATCTGGTCGGCGATGGCCGGATCGGCGACGACGGCGACGGTGACCTCGCCTTCGACGCACCGGTCGGCCGAGGCCTGGCTGCGGTCGGAGAGCGCGTTGCCGAAGAACTGCCACAGGATGACCGCGCCGACCACGGCGACCACCGTGATCAGTGCGATGACGACACCCCGGCTGACGGTGCGTCGGCCGGGTGTGATGGCCCGGTGCGAACCGGTCCATTCCCCGCCCTCGAAGGTGCGTTGCCGACCGGTGACCGAGAACGCCTGGGTCGGGGAGTCCTCGTCGGCGACTGCCGGGAAACCACGCGGAGCCGGAGCCGGGTCCTCGTACGTGTGGTCCGCGCGGTCGTGCGGGCGAGGCTCGTCGTAGTCGGCTTCCGTGTCGTACCGGTAATCGTCTGCGTCGTAACCGAACTCGGGCTGTTCGTGCTGCCCGTCCGACGACCCGGCAGCGGGTTCGTCACGGCGGGGGTCGCCGAACACTCCGAACTGCTCATCAGGCTGGTCGTCGGGATCGGGAATGCTGTGCCGGCCCATCCCTACCCTCTTGTCTCGTCGTGTCGAATACCCCGCCGAAGTCTAGTCACTGGTTCGCGGCACGCGCCTTGAACTCACGACGGCGTCGGTGCAGGATCGGCTCGGTGTAGCCGCTGGGCTGCTGTGCCCCCGAGAGGATGAGCTCCTGAGCCGCCTGGAAGGCGATGCTGGCCTCGGGGTCGGGTGCCATCGGCAGATAGTCGGCGTCGCCGGCGTTCTGCTCGTCGACGATGGCGGCCATCCGGCGCAGGCTCGCCTTGACATCACCCTCGGTGATGACGCCGTGACGCAGCCAGTTGGCCAGCAACTGACTCGAAATCCGCAGCGTGGCACGGTCTTCCATCAGCGCCACATTGTGGATGTCGGGCACCTTGGAGCAGCCGACACCGGCGTCGATCCAGCGCACGACATAACCGAGGATCGACTGGCAGTTGTTGTCCACCTCTTCGTGGATCTCGTCGGGGGACCAGGCCAGCTCACCGGCCAGCGGGATGGTCAGCAGCTCGTCGATGGTGGCGCGCTTCTTGCCTGCCAGTTCGGACTGCACCGCGGCGACATCGACCTGGTGGTAGTGCATCGCGTGCAGGGTCGCCGCCGTGGGCGAGGGCACCCACGCGGTGGTAGCGCCGGCCTTGGGCTGGCCGATCTTCTGCTCGACCATATCGGCCATCAGGTCGGTCATCGCCCACATGCCCTTGCCGATCTGGGCGCGACCGGCCAACCCGGTCGCCAGGCCGGTGTCGACGTTGGCGTCCTCGTAGGCCTTGATCCAGGGCTGCGATTTCATCGCACCCTTGCGAATCATCGGGCCCGCCTCCATCGAGGTGTGGATCTCGTCGCCGGTACGGTCCAGGAAGCCGGTGTTGATGAACACGACGCGGTCGGCGGCGGCCTTGATGCACGCCTTCAGGTTCAGCGTGGTGCGGCGCTCCTCGTCCATGATGCCGACCTTGAGGGTGCCCTGCGGCACGCCGATGACATCTTCGACGCGGGAGAACAGCTCGCAGGTGAACGCGACCTCGTCGGGGCCGTGCATCTTGGGCTTGACGATGTAGACCGAACCGGTGCGCGAGTTGCGGTACGGGCCGTTCTGCTCGCCCTCCTTGAGGCCGTGGATGGCGATCAGGCCGGTGAACAACGCGTCCTGGATTCCCTCGGGCACCTCGGCGCCGTCGGCACCGTCATTGTCGAAGACGATGGCGTCGTTGGTCATCAGGTGTCCGACGTTGCGGACGAACAGCAGGCTGCGGCCGGGCAGGCTGAGCTCGCCGGACCCGTCCGGGCGGGTGAACTCCCGATCGGGGTTGAGCACCCGGTTGAAGGACTTGCCGCCCTTGCTGACCTCTTCGGAGAGGTCGCCGCGGTTGAGTCCCAGCCAGTTGCGGTAGCCGAGCACCTTGTCCTCGGCGTCGACGGCGGCCACCGAGTCCTCGAAGTCCATGATGGTCGTGATCGCCGACTCCAGGACGACATCCTTGATGCCTGCCTTGTCGGTCGATCCGATCGGCGAGGACGGGTCGATGAGGATCTCGATGTGCAGGCCGTTGTGCTTGAGCAGCACCGACCAGGACGCCGAGCCCAGCTCGCCGGTGTATCCGACGAATGCCGACGGATCGGCCAACGAGGGAATCAGCTGCCCGTCTTCGATCTTGACCTCGGTGATGTCGGCCCACGAGCCGTCGGCCAGCGGCACCGCCTCGTCGAGGAAGTTGCGGGCATAGGCGATCACCTTGTCGCCGCGGACCTTGTTATAAGACGTCCCGGCCTCGGCGCCGCCCTCGTCGGAGATGACGTCGGTGCCGTAGAGCGCGTCGTAGAGCGAGCCCCAGCGGGCGTTGGCGGCATTCAGCGCGAAGCGGGCGTTGAGGATCGGCACGACGAGCTGCGGGCCGGCGGTCGAGGTGATCTCGGTGTCCACCCCGGAGGTGGTCACGGTGAAGTCGGGAGGCTCGGGTGCCAGGTAGCCGATATCGGTGAGGAACTGCTTGTACTCGGCGGCGTCGAAGGGACCGATGACGCGCGCGCGGTGCCACCTGTCGATCTGGGCCTGCAGGTCGTCGCGGCGGGCGAGCAGCTCTTCGTTCTGCGGGGCGAGGTCGGCGACGACCTTGTCCACGCCCGCCCAGAAGCTGTCCGGATCCACGCCGGTGCCCGGCAACGCCTCATTGGTGATGAAATCGTGCAGCACCTTGGCGACCCGCAGGTTGCCGACGGTCACGCGCTCGGTCATGATTCCTCCCTTAACAGTCGACCCAGTTTACCCGTCGGTAACTACGCGCGAACGGGCGCGGGCAGCCGTGCCAGTAGCGCGTCACACCGGGCCAGCAGCGCCGCACGCAAGGGCGCGGCGCGGTCGGCGATGTCCTGCTGTGCCTTGGCGTACTGGGCACGGCCGGCGGCGGTTTCGATGGCCACCGGTGCAAAACCATAGTCGGTCAGGTCGTATGGGCTGGCACACATGTCCAAGACCCTGGCGTCGGCGGCCAGTTCCAGACAGTCCATCACGAGTTCGGACTCGACAAGCGGTCCCAACTTGTAGGCCCACTTGTAGAGATCCATGCCGCTGTGCAGACAGCCCGGTTGTTCGGTGGCGAGCTGGCCGTCCCTGGTGAGCTGCTCGGCGTTGCGTGGCATGGCGGCCGGGGTGAAGAACCGGAACGCGTCGAAGTGACTGCACCGCAGCGGCATCGACTCGACCACCGCATCGGTGCCGGATGCCCCCAGTCGCAGCGGCACCGCACCGTGGCGGACCTCGTCGGACCGGTACACCATCGCCCATTCGTGCAGCCCGAAACAGTTGAAGCGGGCCGGGCGCCGACTCGTGCCGTGCAACAGGGTGGCGACGAATTCGACGGTGTCGCGCCGCGCGCGCAGCAGCTCGTCGGAGACGCCGACCAGCCCGTCACGCTCGGTGTAGCCGGTGCGGTCCAGGAATCGCCGGGCGTCCGGCCCGGACAGGGCCACCCCGAACCCCGGATGCCAGCGGCGCAGCTGGCGTGGGCGCAGGCTGTAATAGGTGAACAGGAAGTCCCACACCGGATGCGGCTCACCGCGCCGGGCGCGCTGCAGATGCGGGTCGACGAACGTCTCGACGCGCCGCCGGTATGCGGCCTCGCGTGTCTTCCAGACGTCCTGACCGAGTGCGGTCACACCCGATGGGTCCCGTCGCGCACGGTCCCGACGAGGTCTTCGACCAAGTCCTCCAGCGTCACCATCGCGGTCACGCGGCCGCCGTTGGTGACCAGCGCGAGATGGCTCTTGGTGCGGCGCATCCGGGTCAGGGCGTCGGGCAGGGACATCGACGAGGGCACCTGGATGAGCGGGCGCACCATATCGGCGGGAAGCACCGTGAGGTCCTCGCTGAGCACCGGAAGGACATCCTTGATGTGCAGGTAACCCAGATAATTGCCGTCGGCGCCGGCGACCGGGAAGCGTGAGTAGCCGGTCTGCGAGAGCGCGTGTTCGATGGCGGCGATGGTCGGGCCCGCACCGGGCTCGGCGGCCGGCACCGCGAAGATCCGATCCAGCGGGATCGCAAGGTCGGCCACGTGGCGATCGCGGATCTGCAGGGCGCGGGTCAAGCGGGTGTGCTCCTCGCGGTCGAGCAGACCCTCCGAGAGCGATTCGGCGATCATGTCGGAGAGCTCCACGGTGGACACGGTCACGTCCAGCTCGTCCTTGGGCTCCACACGCAGCGCCCGCAACGTCGTGTTGGCGGCCCAGTTGTAGAAGGCGATGAAGGGTCGCGCCGCCCGGATGTAGAGCAGGTAGGGCGGGACGAGCAGCATCGCGGTGCTCTCCGGCCCGGCGATGGCGATGTTCTTGGGCACCATCTCGCCGAGCAGCACATGCAGGGTCACCACGACGGCCAGGGCGATGACGAACGACACCGTGTGCAGCATCGCGTCGCTGATGCCGATGAGCGCGGCGGGTTTCTCCAGCAGATGGGCCACCGCGGGTTCGCCTACACGGCCCAGCAGGATCGAGCAGATCGTGATGCCCAGCTGGGCGCCGGCCAGCATCAGCGACAGGTGTTCACCGGCACGCATGACGGTGACGGCGCGCTTCTTGCCCTGCTCGGCGAGTGCTTCCAGACGGTCACGCCGAGCGGAGATGAGCGCGAACTCGGCGCCGACGAAGAATGCGTTGGCTGCGAGCAGGAGCACGGCAAGACCGACTCCGAACAGATCACCACCCACGGGAGTTCTCCTCGGGGTCGGCGTCTACCTGCACCAGCTCCAGCAGGTCGATGCGCCTGCCGTCCATCCGCAGCACACGGGCATGCCATCGCATCGCCGGGTCGCCGGGGCGGTCCGGGTCGAATTCGGTCAGCTCGACGGTCTCGCCCACCTCCGGGATGTGTCCCAGCTTCTCCAGCACCAATCCGCCGATGGTCTCGTAGTCGCCCTCGGGGGCGCGGAACGGTGTCTCCGAGTCGACCTCGTCGATGCGCAACAGTCCCGACACCTGCCAACCGGCACGGCTCTGCACCACATCCGGGGTGGCGTCGTCGTGCTCGTCGCGCACATCGCCGACGATCTCCTCGATCAGATCCTCGACGGTGACCATGCCCGCGGTACCGCCGTATTCGTCGACGACCATGGCGGTCTGGATGCCATTGGCGCGGATCTGCGTCATCACCGCATCCCCGTCCAGGGTCGAGGGCACGGTCGGTACGGGCACCGCGAGCCGGGAGAGCGGGGTCCGTGCGCGCAGCTCGGTGGGCACCTCGAACACCTGCTTGACGTGCACCATGCCGACGGTCTGATCCAGGTCGCCGTCGACTATCGGGAAACGGGAGTGCCCCGTGCGGATCGCGGCGGCCATCAGGTCGGCCACGGTGTCCTCGATCTCCAGGGATTCGATCTTCGATCGCGGTGTCATCAGTTCCTCGGCGGAACGGTCGCCGAATTGCAGCGATCGGTCCACCAGTAACGCGGTGTCGGCGTCGAGTGCGCCGCTGCGCGCGGAGGTGCGCACCAGGGAGACCAGCTCCTGGGGTGAGCGGGCCGAACGCAGTTCCTCGGCCGGTTCGATGCCCATCCGGCGCAGGATCCAGTTGGCGGTGCCGTTGGTGGCCTTGATCACCGGAGTGAAGAGCTTGGAGAAGTACCACTGCGGGGCGGCGGCGAACCGGGCGGTGGCCAGTGGTTTGGCGACCGCGAGATTCTTGGGCACCAGCTCACCGAAGATCATCGACACCGAGGTGGCGATCAGCAGGGCCAGCGCCAGCGCGATGCCACTGACCCAGTCGGCCGGGATGCGGATCGCGGTCAACGGTCCGTAGAGCAACCGGGCGATCACCGGCTCGGCCAGATAACCGGTGGCCAATGTCGTGATCGAGATGCCCAATTGGGCGCCCGACAGCTGGAATGACAGCGTGCGATGGGCCTTGCGGATGAACTGGTCGCGTCGTCCGCCGGCCCGGGCATTGGCCTCGACGACGCTGCGTTCGAGGGCGGTCAGCGAGAATTCGGCCGCCACGAAGACCGCGGTGCCGGCGGTCAACAGGACGAAGGCCAGAAGGCTGAGCAGGGTCATGGTGAGAGTCACGGCCACCTCACCGGATGGCTGCCGGGCCGCGTGCCCGGCTGACTAGAGGACGGTTCGGCGTCGGATGCTTCGCCGGGTGGGGTGGCGGTGCCCGGTGGGATTCCCGCGCCCAGCGGTGAACCCGGAGCCTCCACGGGTGCCTGTGGCACGGGGTCCCTCTCTGGTCTTCGGCGCGACGCAGTCGCGGCATTCTTCGGGCGGCGGAACTGGTCCATCCTAACTGCCCGCTGCGTGGCGCCGAGCATCACCAACCCGTCGGCAGCGGATGGCCTTCGGCGAAACCGGCGGCCGACTGCACCCCGAGGACGACCTTCTCGTGCAGTTCGGGCAGTGTCCGCGCGCCGACGTAGGTGCAGGTGCTGCGCACACCGGAGGTGATGTGGTCCAACAGGTCCTCGACACCGCCACGGTTGGGGTCCAGGCTCATCCGAGAGCTGGAGATCCCCTCTTCGAACAGCGCCTTGCGGGCCCGGTCGAATGCGCCGTCGCCCGCGGTGCGGGCGGCGACGGCCCGTTTGGAGGCCATCCCGTAACTCTCCTTGTATGGGCGGCCGTCGCGGTCGCGGAGCAGATCGCCGGGGGATTCGTACGTGCCGGCGAACCAGGAGCCGATCATCACATTGGACGCGCCGGCGGCCAGGGCGAGGGCCACGTCGCGCGGGTGGCGCACGCCGCCGTCGGCCCAGATGTGGCCACCGAGTTCGGTTGCCGCCGAGGCACATTCGACGACAGCGGAGAACTGCGGCCGGCCGACGCCGGTCATCATCCGAGTGGTGCACATCGCGCCGGGGCCGACTCCGACCTTGACGATCGAGGCGCCGGCGTTGATCAGGTCGCGGGTGCCCCCTGCCGAGACGACGTTGCCCGCGGCCAGCGGCAGCCCCAGATCCAGGGCGGCGACGGCGGCCACCGCGTCCAGCATCTTCACCTGATGGCCGTGCGCGGTGTCGATGACGATGAGGTCGACGCCGGACTCGGCGAGGTCGCGGGCCTTGGCCGCCACGTCACCGTTGATGCCGACGGCGGCGGCGATACGCAACCGTCCTGCGTCGTCGACGGCGGGGGAGTAGATGCCTGCGCGCACAGCGCCGGTTCGGGTCAGCACCCCGGCCAGGTTTCCCGCACCGTCGGTGAGCACCGCGACATCGATCGGCGCGTGGTCGAGAAGGTCGAACACCTTGCGCGGGTCGGTGCCGGCAGGCGCGGTGACGAAATCGCCGGTGGCCACGTCACGTACCCGGGCGAACCGGTCGACCCCGGCACATCCGGCCTCGGTGACGACGCCGACGGGCTTACCGTCGGAGACGACGACCGCCGCGCCGTGGGCTCGCTTGTTGATCAGGGCGAGCGCGTCGGAGACCGAGTCGTCGGGTGCCAGCTGAACCGGGGTGTCGGCGACCAGGTCACGGCTCTTGACGAAGTCGACCGTGTGCCGCACGGCTGCCAGCGGAACGTCTTGGGGCACAACGACGATGCCGCCGCGGCGGGCCACCGTCTCGGCCATCCGCCGGCCGGCGACCGCGGTCATGTTCGCCACCACGACCGGGATGGTGGTGCCCGATCCGTCGACGGTGGACAGGTCCACGTCGAAGCGGGAGGCGGCTTCCGAGCGGCCCGGCACGATGAAGACGTCGTTGTAGGTCAGGTCGTACGGGGGACGGTGGCCGTCGAGGAAACGCATACCCCGAGTCTAGTGGGCCCGGTTCCTCCCGCGAGCAGACGCGTTTACCCCCGAAAACCTCGCATTACAGGGGTAAACGTGTCTGCTCGCCGGAAAGGCCCGGAAGAGGCTAGGCCTCGATCTCGTTGCGCTGACCACTCCACAGCGTGTGGAACCGCTTGTCGCGGTCGGTGTCGATGCGCCCGTAGGTGTGCGCGCCGAAGAAGTCGCGCAGGCCCTGGGTCAGGGCCGCGGGCAGCCGTTCGGTGCGCAGGCCGTCGTAGTACGACAGCGCCGAGCTGAATCCGGGGATCGGGATGCCCAGCTCGGTGGCCTTGATCACGACACGGCGCCAACCGTCGATCGCGGCCTCGACGGCATCGCGGAAATACGGGTCGACGATCAACGTCGGCAACTCTGCGTTGTTGTCGAAGGCATCGGTGATTCGGTTGAGGAACTTGGCCCGGATGATGCAGCCGCCGCGCCAGATCCGCGCCATGTCGCCGGGGGTGATATCCCAGTTGTACTCGGCGCTGCCCGCCTGGATCTGGTTGAAGCCCTGTGCGTAGGCGATGATCTTCGAGGCGTACAGCGCCTGGCGGATGTCCTCGGTGAACTGCGCGGCATCTACCGGCTTTTCGCCGAGGTCCCCGGACGCCAGCCCGGTCGTGGCCTTGCGCTGGGCGACCGACCCGGACAGCGCGCGGGCGAAGACGGCCTCGGCGATGCCGGTGACCGGGACGCCGAGGTCGAGCGCGGACTTGACCGTCCAGCGGCCGGTGCCCTTCTGCTCGGCCTCGTCGAGGATCAGGTCGACCAACGGCTTGCCGGTCTTGGCGTCGACCTGCTTGAGCACCTCGGCGGTGATCTCGATCAGGTAGCTGTCCAGATCGCCTTTGTTCCATTCGGCGAAGACGTCGGCGATATCGGCGGCGGCCAGCCCGAGTCCGTCGCGCAACAGCTGGTAGGCCTCGCCGATGAGCTGCATATCGGAGTACTCGATGCCGTTGTGCACCATCTTGACGAAGTGACCCGCGCCGTCGGGGCCGATATGGGTGCAGCACGGGACACCGTCGACATGGGCGGAGATCTCCTCCAGCAGCGGGCCGAGGGACACATAGGACTCGGCGGGGCCACCGGGCATGATCGACGGGCCGTTGAGTGCGCCCTCCTCGCCGCCGGAGATCCCGGCGCCGACGAAGTGCAGGCCGCGCTCGCGGATCGCCTTCTCGCGGCGGATCGTATCGGTGTAGAGCGCGTTACCGCCGTCGATGATGATGTCGCCCGGCTCCATGGCGTCGGCGAGCTCGTTGATGACGGCGTCGGTCGGGTCGCCTGCCTTGACCATGATCAGCACTCGGCGCGGCTTCTCCAGCGCGTCGAGGAACTCCGCGATCGTCTCGCTGCGCACGAAGTTGCCCTCGCTGCCGTGCTCGGCCAGCAGCGCGTCGGTCTTGGCGATCGAACGATTGTGCAGCGCAACGGTGTAACCGTGCCGGGCGAAGTTACGCGCGATATTGGATCCCATGACCGCGAGGCCGGTGACCCCGATCTGAGCTTTACCGGTGTTGCCCGAGTTGGTCATGCGGGAGCCTTTCGCGTCGGTGTGCGTCCTTCTCGATCATTCCCTGACCACATCGCGCCCGCGGAACCGGGGGATCGCTAGCTGCTGAACAGGCGATGGAGTTCGGTCAGCCAGGGCAGTGCCAGCGCGATCGTGGGGACGATCAGGATGGCGGCCGCCGCGGTGTACGCGGCCACCGCAAGGGCCAGGCTGTTGCCCTCGCCGCACAGGCGTTGCACCCGGACCACGGTGGTCGGTCCGCCCGCGGCGAGCGCACCGGAGGGGGTGCGTCCGCCCGCGCACGCCACCAACGCCCGCGCCAGCGGTGTCGGTCCGGCGACCCGGACGGCGGCATCGTCGGCAAGCAGTTCGATCAGTAGGCGCACCGCGTCGAGGGCGTTACCGCTGCGGACGAACCGCGGGAACGCCCGGTGCACGGCGGTGAACATCTCCAGCACGAGGTCGTGGCGGGCCCGCAGGTGGGCGCGTTCGTGGGTGAGGATGGCCGAGATCTCGTTCTCCGACAGCGAGGTCAGGGTGCCCTCGCTGACCACCACACGGCTGCGCACACCGGGCAGGCAGTAGGCCATCGGCTGGGCGACGTCGAGGATGCGCAGGCCTGCCGGTCGGCGCGCCGGGGTGCTGATCTGATCGCGGCACTTACCGACCAGGTCGACAACCATGCGGTGGTGCGCGCGGCGGCGGCGGGTGGCCACACCCACCTGGATGACGGCGACGATCAGTCGGGCGCCGATCATCAGCGTCAGCGCGAAGACCACCACGTACAGCGCCCACAGCGGCCAGCCGAGGACCGCGATCTCGCTGGTCAGGGTGGCGGTCGGACGCCCGTCGGGCCCGGGCACGAACAGTCGGCTGGCGATGGCGATTCCCGCGGAGAACGCCGAGAGCACCGCGGCCAGTGCGATGGCCTGCCACAGCACGATCGCCGCACGTGGTGCCCGTAGCGGCCAGCGGGCCCGCGCCAACAGTGCGGGAACCGGACCGACGAGCACCAGCGCGACGACGGAGAAAGCCAGCGCGGACACGCCGCTAGTGTCTCTCAGTCGGTACCGGAATTACCAGTCGGTGTGACCGTCGCGTGCTTGGCTTCCAGTTCGGCCAGTGCCCGGCGCAGCGCGGCGGCCTCACCGGCGCCGACCCGTTCCACGAAATGCACGAGGGCGGCTTCGCGACTACCCGAATCGGCCGCCTGGTCGAGTGCGTCGACCATCAGGCCGGCAACCAGTTCGTCGCGTCCGTGCGTGGGCGCATACCGATGGGCACGGTCGTCGCGGTGTTGGACGACCAGATTCTTCTTCGCCAGCCGCTGCAGCACCGTCATGATCGTGGTGTAGGCCAGATCGCGGCGTGCGGCCAGCGCCTCGTGGACCTGGCGCACCGTCTGTGGTTCGCGCGAGGTCCAGAGGTGGTCCATCACTTCGCGCTCGAGTTCCCCGAGCCGCGTCAACTTGGCCATGTTCCGTTCACTCCCTGAGCAATGAAAACAGCGTACTACGCGCTTACTACCGTGCGTCGTATCCAATCACCGGGGTTGCCGCTCCGCGTGGCGAAGAAACTTCCCGCGCCGGTCACGGGGCGTTTTACGTGATCCTGTGAGTCCAGTCACACGCTTTGGCCCGTTGGTGGGTCATGACTATAGTAAGGCTAACCTAACCGATTGAGGAGGTGCCGATGACGGTCGTGGTCGACGATCCACTGATCGCCCGCATGTCGATCCGGCGGGCTTTGCCGCTGCATGAGTCGAGTCGCCGGCTGCGTGAGCTGTATCCGGAATGTCCACGTGTCTACGGCGTGGCCGTGATGGGCGATCTGTCCCGGCGCCGCTGGTGGCCGCTGATCGAAATGGTCACGACCGACCGTCTGCGCCTGATGTTCGATGCGGCCGTGGCCGAGACCGACAGTCGGGTTGCGGTCGCCCAGCAATTGGCGGCGACGCTCTCGCACGTGGTGATCGGCCGGGTCGTCCCGTTGGTGGCGCTCGAGGGCCGGGCCTGGGATGTCGGGCTGGAGAACCTGTGGGTGCACGTGGATTCCGAGGGTGCGATCGACTGGGTCGGCGTCGTGGATCCGACGCTGCGCGCGCTTCCCGACGATCCGCACCTGGCCCAACGTCGCAGTGTCGGGTCGGTGCGTACCCGGCGCGACGGCATCGTTGCACTGCCCAGTGAGGCGGCGCTGACGACCTGGGTCGCTCATCGCAGCCATCGCGCGCTGGCCCCGTTGTTCGCCAAGCTCCACGAGGTGAGCGATGGCGCCATCTCCATCGCGTCGATGTGGAACATCGTCGGCGCCGCAGTGGTGGGTGCCTCGACGCAGGTGCCCCTGCTCGCGGGTTCCAGTGAGCTGACGAGCATGAGCCGTGGGCAGGCAATTCTCGATGCATTGGTGGGCTTCGGGCTGCCGGTGCGCGGCGCGAGCAGATTCTCGGCAGGGAAAGCCTTGCTTAATTAGGCAAGCCTTGCCTATGATGATCATGCGAGACTAACGGACCGAGCCGGAGTCCTGAGGGCTGCAGAGACCCCCGGTCCACTCGAAGGAAGGGCCCCACGCGATACGCGTGGGGCCCTTCCGCATCTGCGGGGTGCAGTGGGTCGACGGCGCCTTCGCGCGACGGTGTAGACACATCATTCGTGACTTCTTCCTTGCCTCCCGGCCTCGGCGCCGGCTTCGACAGCGAACTGGGACTGCAGTACCTGGAGGTGACCCCCGACGGTGGCCGGGCACAGCTGGTCATCAGCGACAAGGTCAAGCAGCCGTGGGGGATCGTGCACGGTGGCGTCTACTGCGCCATCGTCGAGAGCCTGGCCAGTGTGTCCGGCCACGTGTGGCTCGCCGAGCACGGTGGCGGCACCGTCGTCGGCGTCAACAACAACACCGACTTCTTGCGCGCCATCAAATCCGGCACCGTCACAGCGGTATCGACGCCGATTCACCGCGGCCGTCGCCAGCAGCTGTGGCTGATCAACATCACCGACGAGGAGGGCCGCACCGTCGCACGCGGTCAGGTCCGGCTGCAGAACATCGCCGACTGACCGCAGCGCTGCCGAAACCGCGTCGGCGTGGCAGGATCGCGCACTATGCGTTTGACGCCGCATGAACAGGAACGGCTGCTCATCTCCTACGCCGCCGATCTGGCGCGCCGCCGCCAGGGCCGCGGTCTGTTGCTCAACCACCCGGAGTCCGTCGCGCTGATCACCGACCACATCCTGGAGGGTGCCCGTGACGGGCGCACGGTGGCCGAACTGATGGTCACCGGCCGCGAAGTCCTCACCCGCGATCAGGTCATGGACGGTATCCCCGAGATGCTGCACGATGTCCAGGTCGAGGCGACCTTCCCCGACGGCACCAAGCTCGTCACCGTCCACCAGCCGATCTCCTGAGGCCGTCACGATGATTCCCGGTGAGATCCTCTACGGCGACGGCGATGTCGAGCTCAACCGCGGTGCCGCGCGGCTGTCCCTGCCGGTGATCAACGGCGGCGACCGACCGATCCAGGTCGGCAGTCACGTGCACCTCGCGCAGGCCAACAGTGCGCTGGAGTTCGACAGGGTCACCGCGCGCGGCCATCGCCTCGACATCCCCGCCGGAACCGCGGTGCGGTTCGAACCCGGTATCGCCCAGACCGTGTCGCTGGTCCCGCTGGGCGGTACGCGCGAGGTGCACGGACTGTCGCTCGATCCGCCAGGAAGATTGGATCCGTCTCTGTGAGTTCACTGTCCCGCGACCGGTATGCCGCGCTGTTCGGACCCACCGCCGGTGACCG
The DNA here is from genome assembly GCF_006715585.1 of Arthrobacter sp. SLBN-53. Classification (NCBI taxonomy): domain Bacteria; kingdom Bacillati; phylum Actinomycetota; class Actinomycetes; order Micrococcales; family Micrococcaceae; genus Arthrobacter; species Arthrobacter sp. SLBN-53. Next base: position 353,290 of record NZ_VFNN01000001.1, on the reverse strand, counting down.
GATCAGGTTGGCCGATACCGATCTGGTCATCGAGATCACCGAGGACCGCAGCGGTGGGCCGGGGCTTGCCGGCGACGAGGCAGTCTTCGGCGGTGGCAAGGTGCTGCGTGAATCGATGGGCCAGTCCCGGGTCACCCGGGCGCAGGGCGCTCCCGACACCGTCATCACCGGCGCCGTCATCCTGGACTACTGGGGAATCATCAAGGCCGACATCGGCATCCGTGACGGCCGCATCGTGGCCATCGGTAAGGCGGGTAATCCGGACATCATGTCGGGGGTGCACCCCGATCTGGTGGTCGGGCCTTCTACCGAGATCATCGCGGGTAACGGCCGCATCGTGACCGCGGGCGCCATCGACTGTCACGTGCACCTGATCTGCCCGCAGATCATGGCCGAAGCGCTCGGCGGCGGCATCACGACGATCGTGGCAGGCGGCACCGGTCCGGCCGAGGGCAGCAAGGCCACCACCGTGACCCCGGGGGCGTGGCATCTGGGCCGGATGTTGGAGGCCCTGGATTCCTGGCCGCTGAACATCGCCCTGCTCGGCAAGGGCAACACCGTGAGCCACGAGGCGATGTGGGAGCAATTGCGTGGCGGTGCAGCGGGTTTCAAGCTGCACGAGGACTGGGGGACCACCCCGGCGGCGATCGACGCCTGTCTCACCGTCGCCGACGCCGCGGGAGTGCAGGCCAACATCCACACCGACACCCTCAACGAGATGGCCTTCGTCGAGGACACCCTGGCCGCGATCAAGGGCCGGTCCATCCACGCCTATCACACCGAGGGTGCCGGCGGCGGGCACGCGCCCGACATCATCACGGTCGCCTCGCACCCGAATGTGCTTCCCAGCTCCACCAACCCGACCCGCCCGCACACCGTCAACACCCTCGACGAACATCTCGACATGCTGATGGTGTGTCATCACCTCAATCCGCGCATCCCCGAGGATCTCGCGTTCGCGGAGAGCCGGATCCGGCCGTCGACGATCGCCGCCGAGGACTTGCTGCACGATATCGGCGCCATCTCGATGATCGGATCGGACGCCCAGGCGATGGGTCGTATCGGTGAGGTGGTGTTGCGGACCTGGCAGACCGCGCATGTCATGAAGCGCCGCAGGGGAGCGCTCGAAGGCGACGGATCCGGCCCCGGGGGAGCCGACAACAACCGGGCCCGCCGGTACGTGGCCAAGTACACGATCTGCCCGGCGGTCGCGCACGGCCTCGACGATGAGATCGGGTCGGTCGAGGTCGGCAAGCTCGCCGACCTGGTGCTGTGGGAGCCGGCCTTCTTCGGTGTGCGCCCGCACGCCGTGGTCAAGGGCGGCATGATCGCCTGGGCGGCGATGGGGGATGCCAACGCGTCCATCCCGACCCCGCAGCCCGTGCTGCCGCGGCCCATGTTCGGCGCGGACCCGGTGGCCGCCGCCGCCACATCGGTGCATTTCGTCGCGCCCGCCGCCGTCGAGGACGGATTGGCCGATCGCCTGGATATCCGGCGAAAGCTGTTGCCGGTCAAGAACGTCCGTCAGGTCGGAAAGGCGCAGATGCCGCTCAACGACGCCATGCCCCGCATCGAGGTCGACCCCGACACGTTCACCGTCCGGATCGACGGCGATGTGTGGACCGAACAACCCGCCGCCGAATTGCCGATGGCGCAGCGCTACTTCCTGTTCTGATGCTCGCCCAGGCTCCGCACGGTTTGGCCACGCTGCTCACCCTCGCCGATTCCCGGCTGCCCACCGGTGGACATGTGCACTCCGGTGGCATCGAAGAGGCGATCACCACGGGCCGGGTGCACGATCTTCCCACGCTGCGCGCGTATCTGCGCCGCCGGATCGGCACCCAGGGGCTGGTGAGCGCCTCGCTGGCCGCTGCTGTTCACCGCGGTGAGCTGTCTGTCGAGCTGGCCGACGCCGAAACCGATGCCCGCACACCGTCGCCGGCCGCCCGCGCCGCTTCGCGCGCCCAGGGCCGCGGACTCCTGCGGCTGGCCAAACGCGTATGGCCGGATTCCCGACCGGAGATTGGTTGGGCCGCCCTTGGTGCCAAACCGCACCTGCCGGTGGTCGCCGGCGTGGTGGGTGGCATCAGCGGGATCGCCCCCGAGCACACCGCGCTGTCGCTGGTCTACACGACCATGACGGGGTCGGCGACCGCCGCGCAGCGCCTGCTGGCGCTGGACCCGGCCGACGTGGCCGCCGTGACCTTCGAGCTGTCCGCGCTGTGCGCGCAGACCGCCGCGCAGGCGCTCGAGGGCCTTGCCGATCTGTCCGACCCGCTGCTCGACGTGTTGGCCGAACACCACGCCGCGCGTGAGCGCCCCCTGTTCTCGTCCTGACCGACCGATATCGAAGGAATGACATGCCCCCACATCTGATCGACGGCGAACCGCACGATCACCACCACGATCGGCCGAAGCGGGTCCGCCGTCCCGGCGAACCGCTGCGTATCGGGATCGGCGGGCCGGTCGGGTCGGGTAAGACCGCGTTGACCGCCGCGTTGTGCCGGCAGCTCCGCGATGAGCTCTCGCTGGCCGTACTGACCAACGACATCTACACCACCGAGGACGCCGACTTCCTGCGCCGCCACGCCGTACTGCCCGACGAGCGCATCACCGCGGTGCAGACCGGCGGCTGCCCGCACACCGCCATCCGCGATGACATCACCGCCAACCTCGATGCGATCGACGATCTGATCGCCGCGAATCCACGCCTCGACCTGATCCTCGTCGAATCCGGCGGCGACAATCTGACCGCCACGTTCTCCTCGGGCCTCATCGATGTCCAGATCTTCGTCATCGATGTCGCCGGCGGGGACAAGGTGCCACGCAAGGGTGGCCCGGGGGTGACCTTCTCGGATCTGTTGGTGATCAACAAAACCGACCTGGCGCCGATGGTGGGGGCCGATCTGGACGTCATGCGCCGGGATTCGACGATGGTGCGCGGGGATCGGCCGTTCGTGCTCATCTCGCTGACCGAGGACCCCACGGCGGGGCCGGTGCTGGCGTGGGTTCGTGAACAACTCCAGGTGTCGGTGTCGGGCTGACATCGTGCGTTCCGACGTCCTGTTGGTGGCGCGGCCCGGTCGTGGCGCGCATATCGAATGCACCGGTGGCATCACCGCCCGGCGCACCGGTGCCGAGACCGTGCACCTGCTCTCGGCGGCCGCCACACCCTTGGGCGGCGACGTCATCACCGTACGGATCGTCGTGGAGGCGGGGGCGCGGTTGGCGGTGCGGTCGGTGGCAGCCACCGTCGTGCTGCCCGGCGCCGCGAGCGCCGAGTCGCACAGCACGTGGGAAGCGGAGGTGTGCGGCGAGCTGGACTTCGACCCGGAGCCGACCGTGATCGCGGGCAGCTCACGGCATTCGGCGGCCACCCGAGTCCGGATGGCCGCCGACGCGAGGATTCGGGTGCGCGAACGCATCCAGATCGGCAGGCACGGTGAACGCGACGGGTACTGGACCGGGTCGCTGCGCGCCGATATCGACGGTGCACCGTTGCTGCGGCACCGCGTGGAGATGGGCACCGCATCGGTCAGCGATGATCAGATTGCCGCGCCACGCGCGTGTATCAGCGAATTACGCTATCCACAAGCATCTTTCGCCGGTGTTGGGACGGTGCTCAGTCTTGCCGCAGGCGGGGCGTTGTCGACCTGGCAGGGCCTGCGACTCGACGAGGCGCCGACCTGACCCGCGCGATCGGTTCAGCGCTTTCCGCGGAACATCGGCGCACCCTCGAAGGGGTTCCAGCTGGTGCTGGCGCGCGTCACGTGCAGGAAGTAGGCCCAGTTGGCCGTGCTGGAGTAGAGCACGCCGATCGCGGCGCCGTACGCCGCCGAGGAGAAGGTGAAGTTCAGCGCGATTTCGATCACGCTGATCACCGCCGCCAGCACGAACGAGATGCCGAACAGGCTCAACCCTTTTCGCCACGGTCCCTTGATGGCGAAGTAGATCGGTCCGAAGAAGAACGCCGGGCCGTTGGCCCCCAACCGCATCCGCTGGCCGAATGACAGTTGCTTGAACGCAGCCTGCGCGGCCGGCGTGGATGCCGGGTACCCGTAGCGGGAGAAGAAGTCGAAGCGGCTACGCCACTGCTCGGGAACCTGGAAGCCCGCCGGTCCGGGAACCGGTGCGCCGTAAGGGATGTCGGGATTCTGGGGATACTGGGACGGGAAGCCGCTATCTGTCACCGCGCCATAATACCGTTCGCGCACTTCATTGTGCGGCCACGGTCGGTGGATCACATGGGCGGTGAGATCGGTTCAGCTGGCGGCTTTCTCGCTCTCCTGAACCGAGGCCGCGATCTCCTGGAGTTCCTCGATCCTGATCCGCGCGTAGGCCTGCTGCTCGGTGATGGTCAGCTGTCCCCGCTGTCGGCTCAGGAAGGTCACCGCCCACGACAACAACGTCGCGATCTTAGTCTTGAAGCCGACCAGATAGATCAGGTGCAGGCCCAGCCAGGCGAGCCAGGCGATAAACCCGCCGAACTCCAGCTTGCCGACCTTGGCCACCGCGTTCCACTTCGACACTGTGGCCATCGAGCCCTTGTCGAAGTATTTGAACGGCACCCGTGGCTTGGGCTTGGTGCCGTGGGCGCGCGCTGCCGCCTCGTTCTTCACGATCGCCGCGACGTACTTGCCGCCCTGGATCGCACCCTGCGCCATGCCCGGCACGCCCGGCACGAAGGCCATATCGCCGACCACGAAGACGTTCGGGTGCCCCGGGATCGACAGATCGGGGTTGACGACAACACGACCGGCGCGATCGATCTCGGTCTCCGACTGCGCCGCCAGGTCCTTGCCCAGCGGGCTGGCCTGCACACCCGCCGACCACACCTTGCACGCCGACTCGATGCGGCGCAGCGTGCCGTCTTTGTCCTTGACGGTGATGCCGTTGCGGTCGACATCGGTGACCATGGCGTTGAGCTGGATCTCGACGCCCATCTTCTCCAGCCGTTCCTTGGCCTTGAGCCCGAGCTTCTCACCCATCGGCGGCAACACCGCCGGGGCGGCATCCAGCAGGATGACGTGGGCTTCGGTGGGATCGATGTGGCGGAAACTGCCCTTGAGCGTCTGATCGGCGAGCTCCTGGATCTGACCGGCCATCTCGACACCGGTCGGACCGGCGCCCACGACCACGAACGTCAGCAGTTTCTTGCGGCGCTCCGGGTCGCTGGAGCGTTCGGCCTGCTCGAACGCGCCCAGGATGCGTCCGCGAAGTTCCAGCGCATCGTCGATGGTCTTCATACCCGGCGCCCACTCCGCGAAGTGGTCATTGCCGAAGTAGGACTGACCGGCACCGGCCGCCAGGATCAGGGTGTCGTATGGGGTGCTGTAGGTGTGCCCCAGCAGCACCGACTCGACGGTCTTCTTCTCCAGGTTGACGTGGGTGACGTCGCCGAGGAGTACCTGAGCGTTGCGCTGCTTGCGCAGGATGAGCCGCGTCGGCGGGGCGATCTCACCCTCGGAGATGATGCCCGTGGCCACTTGGTACAGCAGCGGCTGGAACAGGTGATGGGTGGTGCGCGCAATCAACTTGATGTCGACGTCGGTGCGCTTGAGCGCCTGCGCGGCGTTCAAACCACCGAAACCCGATCCGATGATGACGACCTTGTGCCGATCCGATGCCGTAGCTCCGGGATGGCTCATCTCTGCTCCTAGCGAAGTGCTTTGTCAGTACAACCCCAGGGTAGTCGGTGGCCATCCCAGCAGCGCGGTGAGATGGCACACCGGACCGAGAATTCATCCCGTAGACCGGGCTCGCACCACGAGCTCTACCCCGAGATCAGGGGTTTCAGCGCCTCGGCAACACCCGTGACTCCGCCGGGGACGTATCCGCCCATGGTCACCGGGCTCAGGATGACGCCGTCGACCCCGATGTCGTACACCTTCTCCTTGAGCTGCTCGGCGATCTGATCGGGACTGCCGAACACGGCCTGCTGCTTGAAATCGTCCGGGATCATCTCGGCGGTGAACTGTTCGCCGATCAGCGCGACGACCAGCATGCTGGTCTCCAGCGTCGCCGGGTCGCGGTCGATCTCCTCGCATCTGGCCCGCACGACATCGAGCTTGCGGGGCAGCTCGTCGAAGCCGGCGATGATGTTGAGGTGGTCGAAGTGCCGCGCGGCCAACGGGATGGTCTTCTTCTCGCCGCTGCCCCCGATCATCAGCGGAATGTGTTGGCGGAAGCGGGGATTGGCGAACGCTTCGTTGGTGCGGTAGTAGGTGCCGTCGACGGTGACACGCTCACCCTTGATCATCGGGATGATGATGCTCAACGCCTCGTCGAGCTTCTTGAACCGATCGGTGAACGTGCCGAACTCGAAACCCAGGCTGTCGTGTTCGAGTTCGAACCACCCGGTGCCGATACCGAGGATGGCGCGGCCCTGGCTGATCACGTCGAGCGTGGTGATCTCCTTGGCCAGCACCGTCGGATTGCGATAGGTGTTGCCCGTGACCAGCGTTCCCAGCTGGACCCGTTCGGTGGCTGTCGCGAGGGCGCCGAGGGTGGTGTAGGCCTCCAGCATCGGCTCTTCGGGGGCGCCGAGTCCGGGTAGTTGGTAGAAGTGGTCCATCACGAAGACCGAGTCGAAACCGGCGTCCTCGGCCTCGCGGGCCTGCGCGATCACGGTCGGGAAAAGCTCGGAGATGCCGGTGCCGTAGGAGAAGTTGGGGATCTGGAGTCCAAGTCGAATCGCCATGGACTCACCAAACCACAGCGAACCGGAGTGGTCACCCCGTTTCAGCTTGGGGTGAACGCGGAATATTTCAGCCGAATTGTGCCAACGCGCCCTGGCTCACGTGCAGCGTTTCGCCCGTGATGTGGCGGGCCGCCGGTGTGGTGAGGAACAGTGCCAGCCGGCTGATCTCGGCGGCAGTCGAGCCCGGCGCCGGGTCGGCACCCGGGTAGCCGGCCTCGGCGCTGCGGCCCGCGGCGATGGTGTTGATGGTGATGCCGCGAATGCCGAAGTGGGCGGCCTGGCCCGCGGTCCAGTTCGACAGCGCAGCCTTGATCGCGGCGTCGGCACTGCCCTCTGCGGGATTCTCGGCAACGATGTTGAGGATCGATCCACCGGAGCTCAGCTGATCGCCGAGGACGGTCACGGTCAGCACCGCCGAGAGGACGGTGGTGTCCAGCGCATGTCGCCAGGTAGCGGCGCGCTCGGCCAGCGAGTGTGTCCGAGGATCGCCGGCGTCCCAGCGCGGTGCCGGAACGTTGACGATGCCGTCCAGATGTTGGGGGAGTGATCCGCGTGCGGCCTCAAGGCTGGCCGGATCGATGTTGTCCAGGACGACGAAGTCGACGTCGAGTTCCTTGGCGGCCACCTCGAGCTCCGCGCGTCGCGAGCCGGCGATCAGGACATCGTGGCCGGCTTCCCGGAAACCGCCGGCGATCTGACGGCCGAGGTCGGTGTCGCCACCGGTGAGCAGCACGTGCATCGAACCCTCCTTGGTTCAGCGCTGAGTCAGCGAATACCGGCGATGTTACTGGACAGTAGCTAGGAGGTGAAATCCGACGCGCCCACCCGGAGGCGGTGCGGTAACGCCGGCGTGTGCTCGCGCGAAACACCGTTGAGACCCGCTGAACGTGCGCCGCGCACGATCGGTGCACCCGTGATCGACGACCGAGGTCGGCAACGTGGGTAGGGTCTACTGGCGTCGTGTTTTGGTGTCGTTAGCTATCTTTCAGCAAAACACTATTAGAGCAACTCACACTTGCGTCACGGCCGTAACACGGTATTTTCTTCTCCATGGATCAGTCGGACGTGAATTCCTCACACCGCAGGCGCCGCACCGCCGGGTTGCTGGCGGCTGCCGCGGCCGGGGCAACAGCCGCCGCGCTGACGCTGCCGGTGGCGGTCTCGCATGCCGAACCTGTTCCCGCACCGCCTCCTCCGGTACCTGCCGAGCCCGCACCAGCACCGGCTCCCGCACCAGCGCCAGCACCGGCTCCCGGGGTGCCCGCACCGGCCCCGCTGCCGCCGGGGGTGCCACCGCCGCCCGCTGATCCGAACGCGCCGCCGGTGGACCCCAATGCGCCACCAGCGCCCGCGCCGGAGCCGGGCCGGGTCGACAACGCGGCCGGGGGTTTCAGCTATGTCGTGCCCGAGGGCTGGAAGGTCGCCGACGCCACGCAGCTGTCGTACGGCCAGGCGCTGCTGACCAAGATTCCGCCGGCGGGCACGGAACAGCCGACCAACGACACCAGCGTGCTGCTCGGCAGGCTCGACCTGAAGCTCTTCGCCGGTTCCGAAGCCGACAATGCCAAGGCCGCGACCAGGTTGGCCTCGGATATGGGTGAGTTCTTCATGCCGTTCCCCGGGACCCGGCTCGGACAGGAGAGCGCCCCGCTGACCGCGGGTGATCTCACCGGCTCCGCGTCCTACTACGAGGTCAAGTTCACCGATACCAACAAGCCCAACGGGCAGATCTGGTCCGGGGTCGTCGGCACCCCGGTTGCCGCGGGCACCCGTGGGCAGCGTGCTCCCGAGCGTTGGTTCGTGGTGTGGCTCGGAACGGCGAACAACCCGGTCGACAAGGCGGCCGCCGTGAATCTCGCGCAGTCGATCAGGCCGTGGTCACCGCCTCCTCCGCCGCCGCCGCCGGACCCCAACGCGCCTCCGCCGCCGCCGGATCCCAACGCGCCTCCGCCGGACCCGAATGCGCCGCCGCCGCGTCCCGCGGTGGGTGTCCCGGTGCCGGTGGATCCGAATTCCGCTCCGGGGATGCTGCCGCCGGCCTGATCCAGACCGGCCTGATCCACGTCGGCCTGATCCATACTGTGCCGACAACCGACTCTGGCACGATCGTGCCCGTTTTGACGGCGTGATCGTCACCTGACCGGGGTACACCGGAAAGCAGCACGGCCTGAAGGGGCTGCGCATCCCGCTACGGGGAGCCCATCCGGGGTATCTAGGCAGGAGTGTTGATATGGACATGCTGGCGGCAACAGAAGTTCTTGCCCGCTCGACCACCCAGACGAGCGTGGGGTGGATCGGCTACATCATCATCGGAGCGATCGCAGGCTGGATCGCCGGAAAGCTCGTCAAGGGCACCGGATCCGGGATCCTGATGAACATCGTCATCGGCATCGTCGGTGCGCTCATCGGCGGTTTCCTGCTCAGCTTCTTCCTCGACACCGCCGGTGGCGGATGGTGGTTCACGTTGTTCACCGCGGTGCTGGGTTCGGTGATCCTGTTGTGGATCGTCGGGCTCGTCACCAAAAAGTCGTAGCCGTCTCAGCCGGGCACGGTGAGCACCCGAGGCGCTCCGTCGGTGACGGCGATGGTGTGTTCGCTGTGCGCGGTGCGGGAGCCGTCGGCGGACCGAATGGTCCAACCGTCCGGGTCGTAGACGATCCGGACGGTGCCGGCGGCCAGCCACGGTTCCAGTGCCAATGTGAGACCCGGGCGTAGTTTCAGGCCGCGACCGGCCCGGCCGATATTGGGCACGTGGGGGTCCTCGTGCATGGTGCGGCCCAGCCCGTGCCCGCCGAAGTCGGTGTTCACGGGGTAGCCGTAATCGGCCGCGACGTTCCCGATGGCCGCGGAGATGTCGCCGAGTCGGTTTCCCGGTACCGCCGCAGCGATACCGGCGGCCAGTGCGCGCTCGGTGGCCTCGATCAGCCGCAGGTCCTCGGCCCTGGGGGTGCCGACGGTGATGCTGCGGGCCGAATCGGCCACCCAACCATCGATCGATACGGCAATGTCCATGGTGAGCAGGTCGCCGTCGGCGAGTGTGTAGTCGTGCGGAAGACCGTGCAGCACCGCGTCGTTGACCGACAGGCAGATCACATTGCGGAACGGTCCGCGGCCGAAGGAGGGCGCGTAGTCCCAGTAGCAGGACTGCGCTCCGCGTTCGGCGATCAGGTTGCGGGCGCGCAGTTCGAGGTCGAGCAGATTGACCCCGGGCCGGGCGCGCCCGGCGAGGTCGTCGAGAAGGGCGGCGATGAACGCCCCGGTGACCGCCATCGCGTCGACTTCCTGCGCTGTCTTCAGTTCCACCATGTTCGCCTGCGCCCCATCGTGATCGTCGAGGCCGGTATGAAAATACCGGCTGACGATCACGGTAGCCCATAATCCCGGTATTTTCATACCGGCGCGCTACGCTGGCCGCATGGTGCGCCTTCCGCTGACCGCCGAACAGCTCGCCGCCGGTAAACGCATCGGTGAGCAACTCCGCCACGCGCGTGGCGAGCGGACGCTGGCCGACGTTGCGGCATCGGCCGGGATCTCGCCGGAAACACTTCGCAAGATCGAGACCGGCCGGTTGGCGACGCCGGCATTCACCACCGTGGCCGCATTGGCGCGGGTGCTACCGGTGTCGCTGGACGAGCTGGCCGACAGCTGCCTGTTTCCCGTCGATCTGGAGCACGCCGGCTGACCGTTCAGCTGGAGGCGTGCCACACCAGCGCCGCTGCCAGTGCGCCCATCCCATTGAGTGACCAGTGCAGCGCGATCGGTGCGATGAGGCTGCCGCTGCGGCGCCGTAGCCAGGTGAATACGAAACCCGCGGCGCCGGTGACGATCACGGCGCCGACGATGCCGGCCACCATGCCGAACACGCCGCCGCCGAGGATGCGGCTGAAACCGACATTGCCACTGGTCAACCCGAACGAGCTGGCGATATGCCAGAGGCCGAACAGCAGCGATCCGGCGGCTGCGACCCCGCGGAAACCCCAGGCGCGATCCAAGGCACCGTGCAGGACCCCGCGGAATGCGAGCTCCTCGGGAATCACGGTCTGCAGCGGGATGATCACCATCGACGCGATGAGCGCGCCGGACAGCGTGGCGTAATGGTTGTTCATGAACATCGGCCGGGTCCACGGCAGCGCGACACCGATCGCGATGACGGCGAGCACGATCCCGACGGCGGCCAGTGCGTAGCCGGCGCCTGAGCGCCACTGTTCGCGGCCGAGACCCAGTTCCGACCAGCCCAGCCCCCGCGAGCGCACCAGGATCACCAGGCCGACGGCGGCCGCGGGGACGATGGCGACATTGGCCCACGGGGTGGTGAAATGTGCGACGAGGTTGGTGGCCACCAGCACGGCGACGACGATGGCCACATCGACGTACACCCGGAAGCGGTGCACCGCGGAAAGCTGCCCGACCAGAGGGTGGGCAGGCGAATCGATCGGTGAAACCACCGCGCCGGCGTCAGACATCGCTTGTCAGTGTACGCGGCGGTGTTGTCTACCTAAGTTAGCGAACTGACGCGCTAAGGTGTCGGACGTGCGGAAGAAGACACTGTGACGGCGGGACAGGTGCTGCTCGACGGCGTCCGCGTTCTCGACGCCGCCGGACCCGCCGGGGCCGCGGTCACCCGGCTGCTCGCCGATCTGGGTGCCGACGTCCTCAGGGTCGACGTCCGCAGGGTCGACGTCCGCAGGGTCGACGTCCTCAGGGTCGACGTCCGCAGGGTCGACGTCCGCAGGGTCGAGGTGCCCGGTCGCGATGACAGGCCGGCACCGCCCCTGGTGGGCTCCCTGAGTATCCCGCACACGCTGGACAACGCCAACAAGCGGTTGCTGTCGCTGGATCCGGCGGCCGACACCGACCGCGACCGGTTCCACGAGCTGGTCGCTGGCGCCGACATCCTGGTGGCCGACGGCCGACTCGCCGCCGAGTTCGGCGCCACCGCCGCCGAACTCGCCGATCGCCACCGTGACCTCGTGGCCATGACGATCACCGACTTCGGTGCCGACGGACCGTACCGGAGCTGGCGCGGTACCGACGCGGTCTTCTACGCGATGTCGACGGCGCTGTCGCGCTCCGGACCCGCCACCGGCACCCCGGTACTTCCCCCGGTGGGGATCGCTTCGGCGACGGCCGCCGCCCAGGCCGCCTGGGCGGTACTGGCCGCTTACTACCACCGCCTGCGCCACGGTGGAGGCGAGCACATCGACTTCTCCCGATTCGAGGCCGTGGTCCAGGCCCTCGATCCACCCTTCGGTTCCCAGGGACAGGCCGCGGCCGGACTCAAACGCACCGGCGGATGGCGTGGACGCCCGAGAAACCAGCAGATCTACCCGACCTTCCGATGCCGCGACGGTCACGTCCGCATCTGTCTTCTCTCGCCCCGGCAGTGGCGCGGGATGCGGGCCTGGCTCGGCGAGCCCGCGGAGTTCGCGGACCCCGAGTTCGACTCGATCGCCGCCCGGTTCGCCGCCACCGAACAGCTCAATGCGCTGATCGGTGCGCTGTTCGCCGAGCACACGATGGCCCACCTGGTCGAGCAGGGGCAATCACGCGGGGTGCCGATCGCGGCGGTGCAGACTCCGGCGGAGGCGCTGGCCTCCGATCATCTGCGCACCGTCGGCGCCCTGGCCTCGCTGCCGGTGGCCCCCGGCGCGTCGGTGACCGTGCCGGTCGGACCCTTCGTCATCGACGGACAGCACCGCGGGCTGAGGCGGCCCGCGGTGGCCGATGCCGGGGCGCAGTGGCTCGGTGCACCCAACGCGTTGGGGCGTCCGCAGAAGCAGGGTGCGCGGCCGTTCGACGGTTTGCGGATCCTGGACCTCGGCGTCATCGTCGCCGGCGGCGAACTGGGGCGGCTGTATGCCGATCTCGGCGCGCGCGTGGTGAAGGTGGAGAGCGCTGCCTATCCCGACGGGCTGCGCCAGACCGCGCCGGGGCAGCCCATGAGCGCATCCTGGGCGCTGACCCACCGCAATGAGCTCAGCTTCGGCGTCGATCTGCGCAGCCCCGAGGGCGCCGAGATCTTCGCCAAGCTGGTCAGTCGGACCGATTTGGTGTTCGCCAACTTCAAGCCGGGAACCCTTGCCGGGCTTGGCTTCTCGTTCGAGAAGCTGCAGCAGATCAACCCGCGACTGGTGCTGGCGGAAAGCAGTGCGTTCGGCGACACGGGGCCGTGGAGTGCCCAGATGGGCTATGGGCCGCTGGTGCGCGCCACCACCGGCGTCACCCGGCTCTGGCGCGCCGCCGGGAGCCGGGGGAACAGTTCTGCGGCGTTCTTCGATGCCACCACGGTGTTCCCCGATCACGTCGCCGCCAGGATCACCGCCATCGCCACCCTGGCTGCGCTGATCGGCCGTGAACGCACCGGCACCGGGGCGCATGTGCACATTTCGCAGGCCGAGGTGGCGATCAACCAGCTCGCGGTGGCCTATGTCGCCGAAGCCGCCGCCCAGTCCGGGCTCGCCCTCACCGCGGACCCTGCCGTGCACGCGGTGTGCCCCTGCGCCGGTGACGACGAATGGTGCGTCATCTCGGTGCGTGACCAGACCGACCGCGACACGCTGGCCGCGCTGATCGGCATCGACCTGCCCGCCGAGGCGGCCGCGCTGACGGCCATTCTCGGTGCCTACACCAGCGGGCGCGACAAGCACGAGATCACCGAGCAACTGCAGGGGGCCGGCATCCCGGCCGGGCCGATGAACCGTCCTGCCGATGTCCTTGACGATGTGCAGCTGCAATTCCGCTCGCTCTACACCGATCTGGAGCATCCGCTGTTCGACGAACCGATGCCCAGTGAGACCGGACCCGCGCCCTATCGGCGGATACCGCGCGGCGAGCTGCGCCCGGCACCGACGGCGGGGGAGCACACCCGCGATATCGCCCACCGCGCACTCGGGCTCGACATATCCGATATCGACCGGTTGATCGCCGATGGTGTTCTCTTCGAGAGTGCACCGGTCGCCACCCCCACCGACGCGAGGACCACGACATGAGCACCGCATCAATCTTCATCGACGGCGAGTTCCGTTCGGCATCGCAGTCGGCCCCGGTCATCGAGGCGGCCACCGAGCAACAGCTCGGACTGGGTTCGGCGGCAACCGAATCCGAGGTCGACGCCGCGGTGGCGGCGGCGCGGTCCGCGCTGATCGGATGGCAACAGACCCCGGCCACCGAACGCGCGGCGATCCTGCGGCGTTTCGCCGACGCCCTGCAACAGCGCGGCCCCGACACCCACACGCTGTGTTCGCGCGAGAACGGGATGCCCATCCGGTTGTCCAAGGGCGCCAATGGCCTGTACCCCGCGCTGCTACTGCGCTACTACGCCGACCTCGTCGACCGCGGTGTCGACGAGGAGACCAGGCCGGCGGCCATCGGACACACCATCGTGCGTCGCGAACCGGTCGGGGTGGTCGCCGCGATCACACCGTGGAACTATCCGCAGGCCCTCGCCGCCATGAAGATCGCGCCGGCGCTGGCCGCCGGCTGCACCATGGTGCTCAAGGCCGCACCCGAAACCGCCCTGGACGCCTTGGTGTTCGCCGAGGCGGCCCAAGAGGCCGGATTGCCTGCCGGGGTTCTCAACGTGCTGGCCGGTGGGCCGCAGGCCGGGGCTCATCTGGTGTCACACCCCGGGGTGGACAAGGTCGCCTTCACCGGTTCGACCGCAGCCGGGCGGGCCATCGCCGAGACGTGCGGCCGACTGCTGCGTCCGGTCACGCTAGAACTGGGCGGCAAATCGGCTGCGATCATCCTCGACGACGCCAACCTGGATGCCACCGTCAAGGGTCTGCGTTCGGCCTCGTTCGTGAACAACGGTCAGACCTGTCATCTGAGTTCGCGGATCCTGGCCCCACGCTCGCGTTACTGCGAGGTGGTCGACGCCGTCGCCGCCCTGGCCGACGGACTGGTGGTCGGTGACCCGCTGCAGAAGTCCACCGATATCGGGCCGCTGGTCAGCAAGCGTCAGCAGCAGCGCGTGCTGGAGTACATCGAGGTGGGCCGATCCGAGGCCAAACTGGTTGCCGGCGGCGCGGTTCCGGCGGATCAACCGCAGGGCTGGTTCGTGGCGCCGACAGTGTTCGCCGATGTCGACAACTCGGCGCGCATCGCCCAGGAAGAGATCTTCGGCCCGGTGCTCACGGTGATCCCGTACGGCTCGGACCAGGAGGCGATCGATATCGCCAACGACAGCGAGTTCGGCCTCGGCGGCACGGTGTGGTCCCAGGACGTCGAACGCGCCACCGAGATCGCGCGCGCCGTCCACACCGGCACCATCGGCGTCAACGAGTATCAGCTCGACGTGAACGCACCCTTCGGTGGCGTCAAGGCCAGCGGTCTCGGTCGCGAGCTCGGCCCCGAGGGGCTGGCCGCCTATCAGGTGCTCAAGTCGATCTACCGCGTCGGCCCCGCCTGATCCCCAACCCGACGAGCGTGCGTGTCTGCACCCCGACGCGCCGCTCTCACTCTGAATTTTCCGCACGCTCGTGGAGAGGAATGCACGCATGACCATTGACCCCAGGACCCCGGTGCTCGTCGGGTTTGGCCAGACCAACCAGCGCGATGAGAGCGCGACGACCGAGCCCGTCGACCTCATGGAGGCCGCCGCTCGCGCCGCCGCCGACCCGCGCGTGCTGGCCGCCGTCGATTCGGTACGGATCGTCAACCTGCTGTCCTGGCGGTACCGCGATCCCGGCCTGCTGTTGGCGCAGCGCATCGGGGCGGCCTCGGCGGCCACCCGCTACACCCCGATCGGTGGCAACGTGCCGCAGTCGCTGGTCAACCAGGCGTGCCTGGACATCCAGCAGGGACGCAACGACGTGGTGCTGATCAGCGGCGGTGAAACGTGGCGCAGCCGAACCCGGTTGCGCGCCCGCGGTGAGAAGCTCACCGGCACAAAGCAGGACGAGTCGGTGCCGCTGGCGCCGGGCTCCGATGACGAGTTCGCGCTTGCCGGTCCCGGCGAGCTGCGCATCCATCTGGACCGGCCGTCGTTCGTGTACCCGATGTTCGAGCAGGCCTTGCGCATCGCGGCCGGCGCCGCACCGGCCGAGCACCAGCGCCGGATCGGCGAACTGTGGTCGCGCTTCAGCGCGGTCGCGGCGACCAACCCGCACGCCTGGAGCCAGGAGCCGCTGTCCGCCGACGAGATCGCCAACCCGGGACCGAAGAACCGGATGATCAGCACGCCCTACACCAAGCTGATGAACTCGAACAATATGGTCGATCAGGGCGCCGCACTGATCCTGATGTCCGCGGAGAAGGCCACCTATCTCCAGATACCCACCGAGCGTTGGGTTTTCCCGTACGCCGGCACCGACGCGCACGACACCTACGAGATCAGCCACCGCGCCGAGTTCCATGGCTCACCGGCCATTCGGATCGGGGGACTGACCGCGCTGGAGCTGGCGCAGACCGATCTCGCCGATATCGCGTTGGTCGACGTCTATTCATGCTTCCCGTCGGCGGTGCAGGTCGCGGCCAACGAACTCGGACTGGCTCTCGATGACCCGCGCCGGCCGCTGACCGTGACCGGCGGACTGACCTTCGCCGGCGGACCGTGGAACAACTATGTGACACATTCGATCGCGACGATGGCCGAGCGGCTGATCGCCGAACCGGGCAGCCGGGGCCTGATCACCGCCAACGGTGGTTATCTCACCAAGCACAGCTTCGGGGTATACGGAACCGAGCCGCCGAGCCACGAATTCCGTTGGGAGGACGTGCAGCAGAAGGTGGACGCCGAACCCACCCGGGCCGCCGAGGTCGAGTGGTCCGGCGTCGGCACGGTGGAGACGTGGACGACGCCGTTCGATCGTGAGGGCGAACCGGAGAAGGCGTTCCTGGCGGTGCGCACCCCCTCCGACACGCGCACCCTGGCGGTGCTCACCGATCGCTCCGAGGCGCGGGCCAGCGTGGACGAGGACATCGCCGGGGCGAAGGTCACCGTGCGCGCCGACGGCACGGCGACGCTGGGCTGACCTACAGCAGGCCCAGTGCCGCCACGGCGTCGCGCTCCTCGCGCAGTTCGGCCACCGAGGCGTCGATCCTGGCGCGCGAGAATGCGTTGACGTCGAGGCCCTCGATGATCTCCCAACGGCCCCCGACCGACCGGCATGGGAACGAGGACACCAGACCTTCGTCGACGCCGTAGGCGCCCGGCGACGGCAGTGCCACGGAGGTCCAGTCGTCGGCCGGGGTGCCGTGGACCCAGTCGTCGATATGGTCGATGGCCCCGTTGGCGGCCGAGGCCGCCGAGCTGGCACCGCGTGCTTCGATGATCGCGGTGCCGCGACGAGCCACCGTCGGGATGAAATCGTCGGCAAGCCAATGGGTGTCGGCGGCGTAGTCGGCACCGGACCGGCCACCCACCACGGCGTGGAAGATATCGGGGTACTGCGTCGGGGAGTGGTTGCCCCAGATGGTCATCCGGCTGATCTCGGTCACCGGCACCCGCGCATGCCTTGCCATCGCGGCGACGGCCCGGTTGTGATCGAGGCGGGTCAGCGCGGTGAATCGGTCACGCGGGATATCGGGTGCGTGCGCCGATGCCACCAGGGCGTTGGTGTTCGCGGGGTTCCCCACGACGAGCACCCGCACATCGTCGGACGCGCCTGCGTTGAGCGCCGCGCCCGCGTTGGCGAAGATCTGCGCGTTGGCGCCGAGCAGGTCGGCGCGTTCCATGCCCTTGGTCCGTGGCCGGGCGCCGATGAGCAGCGCGACGTCCACGCCGTCGAACGCCCGCACCGGGTCGTCGTAGATCTCGGTGCCCGCCAGCAGTGGGAACGCACCGTCGTCGAGCTCCATCACCACACCCTCGGCGGCACGCACCGCATCGGGCAGCTCCAGCAGTCGCAGCGTGACCGGTGTGTCATGACCGAGCATCGCGCCTGCGGCGATTCGGAACAACGCCGCGTAGCCGATCTGGCCCGCGGCGCCGGTGACGGCGACGGTGACGGGGGTGGGGGACATGCCGACCACCCTAATCGCGCCTATCGGTGGTCAGTCGAACAGCTCCGCGAGCGGCACCAACGGATCGGCCAGCCTCTGCCGGTCGACCTTAGTGCCGGATCGGATGAGGGCCTTGATGTCATCCAGGCCCTCCCAGATGTTGACGTTCATCCCGGCCAGCACGCGGTCCTTCCCGTCCAGCCAGAATGAGGTGTACTCGCGACCGTCGACATCGCCGCGGAAGACCACGGCCTCGTAATCCGGTGCGTGACCGACGTACTCCATACCGAGGTCGTACTGGTCGGTGTAGAAGTAGGGCAGCTCGTCATAGACGCCCGGCTTGCCCAGCATCCCTGCGACGGCCACGGCGGGTTGTTTCTTGGCATTGGCCCAGTGTTCGGTACGAATCCTGGTGCCGTACAGCGGATGCTGGGCCGCGACAATGTCACCGACGGCATAGATGTCCGCGTCGCTGGTGCGCAAAGACGCATCCACCGCCAGCCCTCCGTCGACGATGTCCAGACCTGCGCGTTCGGCCAGTCCGAGATTCGGTTCCGCGCCCACCGCAATCAGCACGGCGTCGGCGGCCACCGTGGAACCGTCGCCGAGGCGCACTCCGGAGGCCGGTCCACCGGCGGTTGTGGTGATGCCCTCGACGGTCGCGCCGAACCGGAAGTCGACGCCATGCCCGGTGTGTAGGCCGGCGAACACCTTCGCGTTCTCCCGGCCGAGCGTCTTGAGCAGCGGCAAGTCCGCGTTCTCGACAACGGTGACGGCGACATCCCGGGACCGTGCCGCGGCGGCGACCTCCAGGCCTATCCAGCCCGCGCCGATGATGGCCAGCCGCTGTCGGTGCTGCAGCGCCGACAGCAGGGCGTCGGCATCGGCGACCGTGCGCAGTACATACACACCATCGGCATCGGCGCCCGGGATGTCCAACCGGCGCGGCCGTGATCCGGTGGCCAACAACAGTTTGTCGTAATGCTCATGCCGGCCCTCGTCGAAGCCGACGGCATGTGCGGCCGGGTCGATGATGCTGACCTCGGTACCCAACCGCAAATCAACATCGTGTTCTCGAAACCAGTCCGCGTCGTGCACCGTGAAATCGGGCGGTGTGGCCTTGCCGAGCAGGTAGTCCTTGGACAGCGGTGGCCGCTCGTAGGGCAGTGCGGATTCGGCACCGAAAAGGATGATGCTCCCGTCGAAGTCGTTGTCGCGCAACGCTTCGGCGGCCTTTGCGCCGGCCAGCCCGCCGCCGATGATCAGATAGCTGGGTGTGGTCATGTCTGCTCCGTGGTTGCGTTGATGAGGGTGTCGCGTAATTCGTCGTCGAGGGAAACCCGCACCAAGGCGGCGGCCAGCCGGGCCGACCTGCGCGGTGCCAGTCGGTGCAGGCCATCCGGATCGTGGGGTAGACCAAGCCCACGTGCGGCCTCGACCGCACGGTCGTCGAAGTAGGGCCGCACCCACGGCCACACGTCCTGCACCTCGCGCAGGAAGATGTCCGCGCCCGTCGGCCCGATACCTTTGAACTCCTGCAGTTGGCGTTTCGTCGCCGCCACGTCGTGGCCCGACTTTTCGGCGAGCGTACGGAGGTCTCCGGAGTAGTGCTCACGGACGCGGGTCGCGAGTTCGGTCAACCGGGTCGCCGAGCTCTCGTCGTAGCGGGCGTAGTGCGCGCGGCCGAAACAGTCGATCATTGTCCGTCGGTCGGAATCCAACACCGAATCCGGTGTGCGCAGGCCCGCGGTGTGGAGTTCGCGGGCGGCGGCGGTGGCGATATCGGCACCGATGGGCTTGCTGGCGAGCATCGCCAGCGTCAGCAGCTGGAACAGCGGAGCAGGGGCGTCCTTGAGCGTGATGCCGGCTTGTTCGGCATAGGTGGTGCCCGCCTGCTGGATCAGCCGCTCGGCCCTGTTCTGCGAATCAGACATCGGTGTTGAGGTACCCGGGGCGGTCCGGCGCAAACGTCGGCTACTTCGGAGGCAGCGACCTCGCATGCGAGATCCCGCGATCCACCCAGGATCGCAGCCTGCGTTTATCGGAAATCCCGGCGGTCGCCACTCGGATCCAGCCACGGACCTCGCGCCCCGACATCACCATCGGCTCGACATGTTCGCGGCCGAGCAGGGCGCCGGTTTCTTCGGCGGGCACCCGCACCATCAGCCCGCCCTGACCCGATACGCAGACGGCCATGTGCCCGTTCACCAGAAAGGCCAGCCCGCCGAACATCCGCCGCTCCTCGGCCCCGCCGACAAGCTCTCGCACGCGATCTGCGAGATCCAGGTCGTAGGCCATGTCAGTCCAGGTCCACCCGGATGGTCATGCCGAGATTCTAAGCAGTGCCCGGCTCACAACGGACGTCGAAATTCACAGAGTTCGCGATGAAGCACAGATGATGGGCCCGCTCATGGATCGCCGACAACGCATCGAGGTGTCGGGGATCATCGACCCGGACCTCCGGCCTCAGCACCACCTCGGTGAAATGCCCGCCACCATCCTCGGTTTCGGACATCGTGCCCGACGGATGATCGGTGTACCCGGTGACGACTATGCCCTCCTGAGCGCATAGCCCGAGAAACCACAGCATGTGGCATTGGGACAGCGATGCGACCAGCAGCTCCTCTGGATTCCATCGGTGCGGGTCACCGCGGAAGGACGGATCCGCGCTGCCGGGGATCGTCGGCTTGCCGGCCCCGCTGATCTCATGGGCGCGCTCGTATGCGCGGTAACCGCTGGTGCCGCTTCCGGTGTTACCGGTCCAGGTGATATCCGGTTCGTAGCGGTGTGTCTTGCCGACCATGCTCATACGGTAGAGGTCACCCCGAGCGTGCGTGTCTGCTGGTCGACTGTCAGACCTGCAGACACGCACGCTCGTCAGGCTATGCCGCGACCGTGTCGGTCGAGCTCTCGGCGGCCGGCTCCAGCGCCAGCGCGACGATCTCTGCGACATCGGTCATCGGCCGGACGTCGAGCGCGGCCAGAACTTCCTCGGGGACCTCGTCGAGATCGGGTTCATTGCGTTGCGGGATGAAGACGGTCATCAGCCCGGCCCGTTGCGCGGCGAGAAGCTTCTGCTTGACACCGCCGATGGGCAGCACCCGACCGTTCAGCGTGACCTCGCCGGTCATGCCCACGTCACCGCGGACCTGCCGCCCGGTGGCCATGGAGACCAGGGCGGTCACCATCGTCACACCGGCCGACGGGCCGTCCTTGGGCACCGCACCCGCGGGCACGTGCACGTGGATCTGTCGATCCAGCGCCTTCGGGTCGACGCCGAGCTGCTCGGCATGGGCACGCACATAGGACAGCGCGATCTGCGCCGACTCCTTCATCACGTCGCCGAGCTGACCGGTCAGCTTCAATCCCGGCTCTGCCTCGACCGAGCCGGCCTCGATGTAGAGCACATCGCCACCGAGTCCGGTCACGGCCAGACCGGTCGCCACACCCGGCACCGCGGTCCGCTCGTCGGAGTCCGGAGTGAACCGCGGACGGCCCAGGTACTCAACGAGATCCGGCTCATCGATGATGAGGCCGGTGATCCCTCCAGCCAGCTTGGTCGTGACCTTGCGCAGCGCCTTGGCCAGCAACCGCTCGAACTGGCGCACGCCCGGTTCGCGGGTGTAGTCGGCGGCGATCTTGCGCAGCGCAGAATCCGTCACCTCAACTTCGTCCACGCTGAGCGCCGCCTTCTCGGCTTGCCGGGGCAACAGGTAATCCCGCGCGATGGCCACCTTGTCGTCCTCGGTGTAGCCGTCGATCTGGATCAGCTCCATGCGGTCCAACAGCGCCGACGGGATGTTCTCGATGACGTTGGCCGTCGCCAGGAACACCACATCGGACAGGTCCAGGTCCAGCTCCAGGTAGTGGTCGCGGAACGTGTGGTTCTGCGCCGGGTCCAACACCTCGAGCAGCGCCGAGGACGGGTCGCCGCGGTAGTCCGAGCCGACCTTGTCGATTTCGTCGAGCAGCACGACCGGGTTCATCGAACCGGCCTCGCCGATGGCCCGCACAATCCGGCCGGGCAGTGCGCCGACGTAGGTGCGCCGGTGCCCGCGGATCTCGGCCTCATCGCGCACACCGCCGAGGGCGACACGAACGAACTTGCGGCCCAAGGCCCGTGCGACGGACTCACCCAACGAGGTCTTGCCCACCCCGGGCGGACCGGCCAGCACCATCACCGCGCCGGAGCCACGCCCGCCGACGACGGACATGTTGCGTTGGGCGCGCCGCGCCCGCACCGCCAGATATTCGACGATGCGGTCCTTGACGTCCTCCAGACCGTGGTGATCGGCGTCGAGGATCTCGCGAGCCGCTTTCAGGTCGGCCGAGTCCTCGGTCGTGACATTCCACGGCAGGTCCAGCACGGTGTCCAGCCAGGTACGGATCCAGCCGCCCTCGGGGCTCTGATCGCTGGAGCGTTCCAGCTTGCCGACCTCACGCAGCGCGGCCTCACGGACCTTCTCCGGCAGCTCGGCGGCCTGGACGCGGGCCCGGTAATCGTCCTCACCCTCCTGGCCGTCGGGACCCAGCTCGCCCAGTTCCTTGCGGATCGCGGCCAACTGTTGGCGCAGCAGGAACTCCTTCTGCTGCTTGTCCATCCCGGCCCGGACGTCCTCGGCGATCTTGTCGTTGACCTCGACCTCGGCCAGGTGCTCACCGGTCCAATCGATCAACAGCCGGAGCCGACGCTCGACATCGGAGGTCTCCAACAGCTCACGCTTCTGCACATCGCTCAGGTACGACGCGTAACCGGCCGTATCGGCCAGCGCGGACGGGTCGCTGATCTTGTTGACGACGTCGACGATCTGCCAGGCCTCGCGGCGCTGCAGCATCGCCAGCAGCAGCTTCTTGTACTCGGCGGCCAGGGCTTTGGTCTCGACGGAGACCTCCGCCTCCGCGATCGGCTCGACCTCGACCCACAGCGCGGCACCGGGTCCGGTGGTGCCGGAGCCGATGTGTGCGCGGGTCTCGCCCTTGACGACGGCGGCCGCGCCGCCGCCGGGAACCCGGCCCACCTGCACGATCGAGGCGAGCACCCCGTAGGTGGGGTAGCGGTCATCCAGGCGCGGTGCGATGAGCAGTTTCGCTGCGTCGCGGTCTTGGGCGGCGGCTTGGGCCGCTTCGACGGCGACGCGCGCGGTGTCGTCCAGCTCGATGGGCACCACCATGCCGGGCAGCACGATGGGCTCGCTGACGAACAGGACCGGGACTGTGATGGCTTCAGACATCAATCCTCCAAAGTTGATTCTGATGCACTCAACCCGGAGCGGTCTGCGGTTGTTCCCGGCGCACGGTCACTGCGCTGAGGGCGAACACCGGGGTGGCGGTGCCGGGGGATCGGCGGACGGCACCGCCGACTCGTCCGTGTGCTGCCACCGCGCTCGCGCCCGGTTGGCGATGACGACCGTCAGCAGCGTCAGAATCCCGATGACGATCAGCGACACCGCGGTGTTGAGGCCCTTGCCGACGTCGACCGAGAACGAATAGATGATGCCCAGGCTCAGACCCGTGCCGACCAGAAGCCCGACACCCCACATCGCAGAGAGCAGGACGTGGATGTGCCGCCGGAAGGTCGCGGCCCCGGGATCCGCCGACTCCGGCACGTCGTCCGGTTGCACCCGCTCGGCGACAACCTGGGTCAAGGGCTTACCGATGACACAGCTCCCGAGGAAGATCAGTGCGCCGATGCCGCCGACCAGGGTGTCGCCGACCATCAGCATCCGGGCATCCGAGGTCGCCAGGCCGACGGCCAGGCTCAGGCCGAAGTTGAGCATCAGGTAGCCGGCGAACGGGTCAAGCCGGCGTGCGCGGATCGCGTCGTAGCCGACCTTGGCACCGGCGAGCACCGTCGCGGTGAGCAGGGCCAGATATTCGGACACCCCGGCGGCGCGCAATCCGTAGTAGGCGACCAGCGGCGGGGCGATGTCGAGCAGCATGCCGCGCAGAACGGGACGCAACGACGGTCGCGGCGTATGCGCCTCGGTCACCCTGCCGACATTATGGCCCGATGCTGACAACCCGCTGTGAGTGCCTGCGCCGGCGGTCGCTGCGTCGGCCCAGACGTCCGCTCGGGTCTCTGACGGCGATCCGGACGGGTAACCGGGTGAAAAGAAGGGCGAGGCACTTCTCTGAGCGGGGGGCGAGGCACAGAACGAGTGGGACGGCCTGGCTGATCAACCGGTCCTGCCGCAAATGGAGCGGGTATGGTCAGATCCCGCCGGCCGCTGGCCGGCCCATGGCCAGATTTGACTGGCGCACGCGACGTAGAGCGAAGACGATGACGAGGTTGGTCGATGCCCAAGAGTTCGCTAACTGTGATGCCCAAGGCGTTCCGCGCCTTGAAACCGCAGGTGTTCATCCCTTCCTCGGTACTCATCATCGGGCTGATTGTCTTCTCGGTGGCTTTTTCCGCCACCGCCGAAGGAGCCTTCGCCGAACTCAACAAGGCCATCACGTCCGGTGTCGGGTGGTGGTACATCTTGGTCACCACGGGCTTCGTACTGTTTGCCGTGTACTGCGGGGCGTCGCGCATCGGCACGATCAGGCTCGGAGCTGATGACGAGGAACCCGAGTTCACTTTCATCGCGTGGTTGGCGATGCTGTTCAGCGCGGGCATGGGTATCGGCCTGGTCTTCTACGGCGTCGCTGAACCGCTGACCCACTACGTCGATCCACCCGCATCGCTGGGTGTCGACGGCGCCACCGCACCCGCGGCGAATCAGGCGCTGTCGCTGACGCTGTTCCACTGGGGTTTGCACGCATGGGCCATCTACGTCGTTGTCGGCCTCGGAATGGCCTATATGACCTACCGGCGCCAGCGCCCGCTCTCGGTGCGGTGGCTGCTGGAGCCGCTCATCGGTAAGAATCGCGTCGAGGGACCCATCGGCCACGCGGTCGACGTGGTGGCCGTCGTGGGCACCCTGTTCGGCGTGGCCACGTCGCTCGGGTTCGGGATAACCCAGATCGGTGCCGGACTGCAGTATCTGGGCTGGATTGAACTGGACAACACCTGGACGCTGGTGCTCATCGCGGTGATCACGGCGATGGCCACATTCTCTGTGGTCAGCGGCGTCGCCAAGGGCATGCAGTGGTTGTCCAACATCAATATGGCGCTGGCAGCGGCGTTGGCCCTGTTCGTCATCGCGTTGGGACCGACGCTCTTCTTGTTGCAGGCGTGGGTGCAGAACCTCGGCGGGTACGCCCAGGCGCTGCCGCAGCTTTCCCTGCGCACCGGACCTTTCAGCGACGGAAGCTGGCTGGGATCGTGGACCATTTTCTACTGGGGCTGGTGGATCAGCTGGGCGCCGTTCGTCGGCATGTTCATCGCGCGGATATCCCGCGGTCGCACCATCCGCGAGTTCGTCACCACCGTTCTGCTGGTGCCGACGGTGATCGGGTCGTTGTGGTTCACCATTTTCGGTGACTCGGCGATTCTGCGGCAGCGCACGCAGGGCGACATGCTGGTCGACGGCGCCGTCGACTCGAATACCTCGCTGTTCCAATTGTTGTCGACGCTGCCGTGGCCCACCATCACCAGTGTGGTTGCGGTGCTTGTGATCATGTTCTTCTTCATCACGTCATCGGACTCGGGTTCGCTTGTCATCGACATCCTCTGCTCGGGTGGAGACTTGGATCCACCGAAGGCCACCCGGGTGTACTGGGCGGTGCTTGAGGGCGTCGCGGCTGGAGTTCTTTTGTTGGTCGGCGGCGCGGGATCCCTCACCGCTCTGCAAACGGCGTCGATCGCCACCGCAGCACCGTTTTCCCTGGTAATGGTTGCCGCGTGTGTGGCCATGTTGCGGGCCTTCCGATACGACCTGGCCACGACGCCGCGGCTGCTGCATGTCACAGCACCCGACCTGCCTCCGTCGCACCGCCGCCATGGCGTGTCGGCCACCATGGCCGGCTTGGTTGCGGTCCGGACGATCACGCCGGCCGACTGGGAGATACACCCGGCGACCGGAGAACTGTCGATCAATGAGCCGACAGATCCGCTTGCCGACGGGAAGGTGGCCCCCGACGCGGCACCGGCTCAGAAGCAGAGCCCGACGAACGAGTAACGCTGAGGGCCTGACCTCGCCTCTCGAGGTGGCCGAACCGCTGAACTGCTGAGCGCGGTGTGGTCTAGATGAGTCCTTCGGTCGACGACCGTAATGTGGCTCCCAACCCCGTCACCCGACCGCCGGTGCCGGTCTGGTGCACCCGGAGAATGGCGGATGCGATGTCGGGAGTGAGCGCCGACCGTCCCCACATGGAGCCTATTGCGTTGGCGCGCAGACTATCCCAGCTGCCGCCCTGATGCTGCTGGTTCTTCATGGGTACCACTCAACGCGCCGCAAGGTTGTCAAGCAACCGGTTTTCGCCGCCGCATAGCCGTGAGAGTGACGTTTCTGCGCTGTCCAGACCATGGACGGCGCAGAAACGTCACTCTCGTGAACAGACACAAAGCAGGGAGCCTGCCGTTCGGGGGGTACGGCAGGCTCCCTGGGTCTTCGGTGTGTCGGGTCAGTCCGTCATCATGCGACGGCCTGGGCTCCCAACACGCGCTGGATATCAGGCTTCATCATCTGGAGCTGCTGGCCCCAGTAGCCCCAGCTGTGGGTGCCCTGTGACGGGAAGTTGAACACCCCGTTGGTCCCACCGGCCGCGACGTACTTGTCCCGGAAGCTGACGTTGGTCCGCAGGGTGAAGCCCTCCAGGAACTGCGCGGCCATCAGGTTGCCGGTGTTGGCACCGACGTCCAGGTCCGACGGGGTGCCGGTACCGCAGTAGATCCAGACGCGGGTGTTGTTGGCCACCAGCTGGTTGATGTTGACCATCGGATCGTTGCGCTTCCACGCCGGGTCCGAGGACGGGCCCCACATGCTCTCGGCGTTGAAGCCGCCGGCATCGTTCATGGCCAGCCCGATCAGCATCGGCCACCAACCCTCGGACGGGTTGAGGAAGCCGGAAAGGGATGCGGCATAGATGAATTGCTGCGGGTGGTGGATCGCGTAGTTCAGCGATGCGCTACCGGCCATCGACAGACCGACCACGGCGTTGCCGGTGCGCGACACGCCCTTGACGGTCTCCAGGTAGGTGGGCAACTCCTGGGTCAGGAAGGTCTCCCACTTGTAGGTGTAGTTCTGCCCGTTGCCCTTCGAGGGCTGGTACCAGTCCGCGTAGAAGCTGGACTGGCCGCCGACCGGCATGATCGTGGACAGACCGGACTGGTAGTACCACTCGAATGCCGGGGTGTTGATATCCCAGCCGTTGTAGTCATCCTGAGCGCGCAGGCCGTCGAGCAGATAGACCGCGTGCGGCCCACCGCCCTGGAACTGCACCCGGATGTTGCGGTTCATCGACTGGGAGAACACGTCGAGGTATTCGACGGGCAGCCCGGGTCGAGAGAACGCACCAGCAGTCGCCGAACCCCCGGCGAAACCGATCAGCCCGGGCAGCGCCAGCATCGACGCGGCAACCACCGCCAGTCTGCGTAGCCATCCGCCACGGATTTTCCTGATGGTCTTCATAACGGCAACCAACCCACCTTTCGTCTTCAAGCAATCGCCGTTGCTTTCTTCGATGGGTAGTTCAACACGGGCCACTTGCGTCACACGCGTACCAGCGCGGCGTGGTGTATCGCGGTTGGGCAACGATTCCGACTCGGTGTCGAGACCCGACACGCGGCAAAGCTCCGATGGGCCCCGGGCAGGATCAGTCGGCCGTCGCCAATGCGTCGCGCATGCTTATCCGTCGATCCTCGATGATGCGCCCGATTTCCTGCAGCAACAGGGGGTTTCGCATCACGAGGTCCTCGACGTGGCTGCGTCCGATCTGTAGGACGGCCACCTCCTCGAGGGCGCGGGCGTCGGCGCGAACAGGTTCCCGGGTGAGTGTCGTCTGGCCCAGGAAGTCACCCTGCTCCAGGGTGGCGACCGCAACGACGACTCCATCCGCGCGTGGCGCGTACAACCGCACCCTGCCGTCGAGGATGAACGTCATCTGGTGGGGGACCTGCCCGCGGGACTGCACCAGTTCGTCGGCCCCGTAGCGCGTAACCCGGGCGTGCTCGACGATCCCGTCCAGCTCACTGCGATGCAGTCGCAGGGAGGCGGCGACTGCCTGTATTGCCTCGTCGACACGCGCGGCGGTGCTGAACTCGTCGGTGCGCTCGTCGAGATGCAGACCCGAACGCCGGGAGGCATACCAGACCCAGCGCAGGAACGTCGCCTTGGCTGCGCCGTCGTCGGCAGGGCTGCGGACCGGTATCGAGGTGCGGTACTCCAGTCCACCGATCGGCACGGCTTTCGGAGTGGCTCCGCTACGCAACTGCGGCAGGGTCGCGGCCACTTCGGTGAGCATCGCGCAGACTTTGTCGGGCGCGTCCCCGGCACTGAACACGCTGACGACCGAGATGCTGTGCTGGCCTGGAGGCCGGCTCAGATTGGTGAACGATGCGGCGGCCAGCACCGAGTTGGGCATGATCTGCAGCCCGCCACCGCCGGTGTCCACGTGGGTGGCCCGCCAATTGACCTCGACGATGCGACCGCGTGCCGACGGCGTGTCGAGCCAGTCGCCGAGTTTGAAGGGTTGTTCGAACAACAGCAGCAGGCCGGAGACGATCTGGCCGACCGAATTCTGCAGGGCCAGGCCGAGAACGATCGACGTGACGCCCAGTGCGGTGAACAAGCCGCCGACATTGGCGCCCCACACGAAGGAAAGGATCATCGCCAGCCCGACCGCGATCAGCGCGAGGCGCGCCACATCGAGGAAGATCGACGGAATGCGCTGGCGCCACGAGCCTTCGGGGGCGTCCTGGAACAGCGCGGCATTGAACCCCGACAACAGCAGGATCAGGACCACGAACCCGAACACGGTCGCGATGATGCGCACACCGGTGGCTTCGGCTGATATCTCGGTGGCCTCGGTGAGCAGTAGCAACAGTGCCCCGGTCGGCACCACATAGTTGCGCACCAGGCCCACCGCGGGGGTGAGTGCGCTGCCCCGCCGGGCCAGCGCGTTACGCAACTCGGTGAGTATCACCAGGGCGACCGGCAGGCCGACGGACACCCCGACGGCCCACAAGAACCACGGGGCGTCGAACAGTCCGTTCACGAGCGCTGCTCGGTCAAGCGCCACACCGGTTCGCCGATGCCACTGTCGTCGACGGCGGTGAAAGTGCGACTACCGCTCATCACGTCGTGCACGCGTGCCGTGACGTAGACCCCGGGCTGCGACGAGCCGCTCTGCATGCTGTTCGCGAGATCCACGGTGGCGCCCCACATGTCGTAGGCCAGGCTGGACTTGCCGATCAGGCCGCTGGTGACCGTGCCCGTGTCGATACCGGCACGCAGGGTCAAGCTGTGGCCGGTCTCGGCGTTGAAGCGGTCAACGATGCGCTGCATCTCGACGGCGAAGTCGACGGTGCGGCGCACATTGTCCAACCTGGGTGTGGTCAAACCGCAGCTCGCCAGGTAACCGTCGTGCAGCGTGCGTACCTTCTCGACGCCGAGATCCTCTGCTGCCGCGTCGAACTGGCGGATCAGATGGTTGAACAGGGACAGTCCCTCGTCGGCGCTGAGCTCGGCGGACAATTCGTCGAGACCGGTGATGCCGGCGAAGATCACCGTGACGTCCTGATGGTCCTGGGCGATGGTCTCCTCCCCGTCGCGGTAGCGCGCGGCGACCGGCTCCGGCATCAGCGACAACAACAAGCGGTCGTTCTCCCTGCGTTGCTCGTTGAGCAGATCGTCCTTGATCGCCAGATTGCGGCTCATCGCGTTGAAGGCGACCGTCAGGTCACCGAACTCGTCCTTGGACTGCACAGGTACCGTGACGCCGTAGTCGCCGGAACTGATCTGGCGGGCCCCGGACTCCAAGCGCCGGATGGGTCTGGTGAACAGTCGCGCCAACAGCATCGAGGCGATCGAGACGATGAAAACGATGGCCGCTGTCGACAACACCAGTGTGCGGGTGAAGGTGGCCACCGGGGCGAACGCCTCGGAGGTGTCGATGTTGGCGACCATCACCCAGTCCAGGCCCGGCAGATTCACCGGCCCGTACGCCTGCAGGGATTCGTTACCCAGATAGTCGGTTTCGACGATGGTGCCGGTCTGTCCGCGTTGGGCCTGTCGGGTTGCCTCGTCGGCCACTGGCTGAATGAGGACATTGGTGTTGTTGCGCAGCGACTGATCGGCGACATCCGGGGGCGTACCGGCATCCACGACTCGAGTGCGGAACGCGTCGCGATCTTCTTCGAAAAGCCGCGAGTTGGACCGCATCGTCCCGTCGGGTCCGACGAGGAAGGTCTCACCGGTGCTCCCCATACCGGCCTGTTCCCACTCTCGGTCCATCGTCATGACGCGGTTGACGCCGATGGTGGGAAATTGCAATGCCAGCACCCCGTCGATCTGCCCACCGGAACCGATCGGCGACATGAACCATGCCGTCGGCTCGGCGGTCGGCTGGTAGTAGGCGAAGTCCGTGACACCGACATAGTCGACGACGTTGGACTCCAACGCGGACTGGTATGCCGCGGTGAGCTTGCCGTCGCGATAGGGCCCGGTCAGAATGTTGGTCCCGAGATCGGGTCCCTTGTAGGCCGTGTAGATGACGTTGCCTTGAGTGTCCAACAACAGCGCATCTTCGAATCGGAACCGATGCACGATCTGGCGGAAGAAGTCGTTGAAGCGGGCGTTGGCCGCCGACCATCGGCTGCCGTCACCGGCGTCGTCGTTTCGCAGGGCGGCATCCCAGTCGTCGAAGGGCGCGGTGTAATAGGCCTGCAGGTACTTCTCTGCCGGAGAGGTGGGAAGAAGGCCGCTGATATCGATGTCCTGCCCGGTAGCCGCGGTGGTTTCCTTGGCGAATTGATCCCGGTAATAGTCATTGATGGCGCGGTCCTGCGCGGGGGTGGTGGTGGCGGTGCTGAGCTCGTCGAAGCCCGCGGCGTACTCGCGTGCTGCTTCGTGTGCCGTGGAACCGCGGGTGTAGATCACCAGCGATTCGCGCAGATAGCGGTATTCGGCCTCCAACTGGCGGGTTTGCGACGAGAGGATCTCGTTGAGCCGGTTGAAGGCCGCGTCGCGCAGCGAACTACGCCCGGACTGATAGCCGATATAGCCGATCACGGCGGCAGACAGAATGCTGGTCGCCAGCAGCATGATCAACAATTTCGACTGGATGCTCATTCTCGACAGAGCACTTCGCCTGCGGCGCTTGTGGTTGTCGGCAGCGGGCCCGGGCTCCGATACTGCTTCGCTGGTGATCGCCATCAACCGGTGAGCGTAGCCGTCCGGGTCGGGTGACGCGCGCGGCTTGACGAAGTGACGTGGCGACTAGCCTGGCACGGGTGAACAACGGACGCACCAGGGTGCTCATCATCGGGGGAGGGTTCGGCGGTCTGTTCTGCGCCCGCCGGCTCGGGCGCACCGGCGCGGCGGTCACCCTGCTCGACCGTGCGGCCGGGCATATCTTTCAGCCACTGCTCTACCAATGCGCCACCGGAACGCTGAGCATCGGTCAGATCAGCCACTCACTGCGCGAGGAGCTCTCGCGATACCCCAATGTGCGCACCTTGCTCGGCGAGGCGGTGCAGCTGGATCCGGACGCCAGGATCGTGACGGCGTTACGTCCCGACGAATCGACTTACACGCTGGAGTACGACGTCCTGGTGATCGCGGCGGGCATGCAGCAGTCCTATTTCGGCAACGAGCGTTTTGCCGAGTGGGCACCGGGGATGAAGACCCTCGACGATGCGCTGTGCATCCGGCAGCGATTGTTCACCGCATTCGAGATCGCCGAGACCTTGCCGCCGGGCCGCGAGCGGGACAGCTGGCTGACCTTCGCCGTGGCCGGCGGCGGCCCCACCGGTGTCGAGATCGCCGGCCAGATCCGCGAGGTCGCCTCACGGACACTGGCCAACGAGTTCCACAGCATCAAACCCGAGGACGCCAGGGTGCTGTTGTTCGACGGTGGTGACCGGGTCTTGAAGTCGTTCGCCCCGGGTTTGACCGACAAGGCCACCCGCACCCTGCAGGCGCTCGGTGTCGAGTTGCACATGGGCGTCCATGTCACCGATGTCGGCCGCGACGGCGTGACGGTGACGCCCAAGTCCGGCGGACCGGAGCAGCGGTACGAGGCGAGGACGGTCCTGTGGACCGCCGGCGTCGAGGCGGTGCCGTTCGCCCGGCGCGCCGCGCAGGCGCTGGGCGCCGAGACAGATCGGTCCGGCCGGATCGACGTCCAACCGGATCTGTCGGTGCCTGGTCATCCCGAGGTCTTCGTCATCGGCGATCTGGCCGGGGGCGACTATCCCGGTGTGGCCGAGAACGCCATGCAGGGCGGCCTGCACGTTGCCTCGTGCGTGCGTCGTGAGCTGGCAGGTAAACCGCGCCGCAGATACCGGTACCGCGATCTCGGCTCGGCGGCCTACATCAGCCGCGGCAATGCCTTGCTGCAAGTAGGTCCGGTGAAGCTCTCGGGCCGGCTGGGCTGGATGGCGTGGGGCTTCATCCATATCGCGTTCCTGACTGGTGTCCACAACCGGGTCAGCACGGTGCTGACCTGGATGGCAGCGATCGGGCGCGGCGAGCGTGAGCATCGGACATTCATGCTCGGCGATCGCGGTGTGCCCGAACAGCCCTACACCTGGACCAAGGACGATCAGCCGTAGTCGGCGATCACCCAGCCGTGCGGGGGCACGACGAGTTCGTCGACACGTTCGGCAGGTGGGGCCCCGGAGCCCGCGATCACCCGCCCGGTCCCAGGCAACCCGGCAGTCAACGGCGCGTCGTCGAGGTTGAGGGCCACCACCAACGCTCGATCATCGGCGGCGACGCGGTAGGCGTAACCGGTGTTGGTCAGGCTCAGTGATTCGGTACGGGCGTTGTGCAGCCACGGGTTTCGTCGGCGCAGGCCGATGAGGTACTGATACAGCCGCGTCATGTCATTTGGTGGGATCGGCGGCGCGCCGAACTCGGGGCGGATCGCGTCGTCGCCGCCGACGCGTTCCTCCTTGACACCGCGCCAGGCCCATTCGTCGCCGGCGTACACGCTCGGGGTGCCTCCGGTGGTCAGCAGCAGCACTAGGGCATGCTCGAGATGCCGCGGATCTTCGATGCGGCTGGCGATCCTGGTGACATCGTGGTTGCCGATGAACGTCAGCGGCACAAAGGATCCCAGAAAATCGTTGTGGCGCTGCAGCGCCCAGTCGAGTTCGTGGAAGTTCTTGTCGTTCAGGGCGCTCCAGACGGCCTTCCACAGTTCGTACTGGGTGACCGAGTCGTATCCTGCGGCGCTCACCTGCGCTGCGTAGTCGCCGTGGATGACCTCGCCCAGGAACCAGGCATCGCGATGGCGGCGACGAACCTGCGGTAAGACCTGCCGCCAGAATCCCGGATCGACTGCATAGGCGGCATCGAGGCGCCAGCCGTCGGCACCGCGATCGAGCCAGTGGTTCATCACCTCGACGGTGTGCGCCACCACCTCGGGATTACCGTGGTTCAGCGCGATCAGTTCGCCGTGGCCCTCGAAGGTGTCGAAACCGCCGGAACCATGCCGGAACCAATCCGTCGGGCCACCCGCGACCGCGTCGCGATAGCGCGGGTGGTCGGTGCCGACGTGGTTGAACACACCGTCGAGCAACACCCTGAGCCCTCGCCGGCGGCATTCGGAGATGAGTCGGTCGAAATCGGCATCGGTTCCCAAGCGTGGATCGATACGCAAGTGATCGGTGGTGTCATAACCGTGGGTCCGGGAGCTGAACACCGGCCCGAGCGCCAGACCGGATGCGCCCAGTTCCAGCGCGTGGTCGAGCCAGTCGATGATCCGCAGCAGCCGGTGCTCCTCGGCCGTCGGTGCGGGATCGGCAGGAAACGCGCCGACGAACCCGAGGGGATAGATCTGCCACCAGATGACGTGGCGCACCCAGTCTGGATCGCTCATGGTCGGAACGCCCGCTCGTAGAGATCGCGCATCTGGTCACCCAGTTGCGGCGCGGGGCCGTCGACGACGAGACCCGGTGCGACGGTGCTGATGGGAAGTGGCGCGACCGGCGCCTGGGGCGCACCCCACTCGGCGCACCACTGGCTGAGCTGCTGGGCCGATGTCGCGTAGACGATGCGCCCCAAGCCCACCCACGCGTGCGCGGCCGAACACATGGCGCAGTGTTCACCGGAGGTGTAGACGGTGGCACTCGAGCGCTGTTCGGGGGTGAGGTGCTCGGCGGCCCATCGGGCAATGGCGAACTCGGGGTGCTCGGTGGCGTCGCCATTGCTGACGTGATTGTGATCGGCGAACAGGGTGTCACCTGCTTCGTCGACCAGAAGCGAGCCGAAGGGCTCGTCGCCGAGGTTCAGCGCGTCGCGTGCCAGTTCGACACACCGCCGAAGGAATTCCAGGTCCGCGTCGGTGATCGCCACGCGGGCGAGTTTACCCAGCGGGGTGCAACGTCAACCGCAGCGCAACGGTTGGGGCGCCGATTCGTCGGTGGCCGCCCCCCAGCACCACGCCGCGTACGCGGCCGCGACGGCGATGGCCTCGACATCGGCTTTGCTGCCGCCGGCGGAGCGGACCGGGTCGCTCACTGCGTGCCTGATCATCCCGACCAGTGCGACCAATGGCTCGTCCTTGGAACGGAGGTGCGCCAGGTGGTGTTCGTTGGACATCGTTGTCCTCTCCACAGGTAGGGGCGGGAGCGCACTCGGCTTGCGCGGGCCCCCGGTTCTTTTCCTGACGCACACGATAGTGGCTCGGGGCCTCGTTGGTTGCATGACACGTTGACTGCCAACTAAATTCACCTATTCGCAACACGTCTCCGGCCCTGTTGTGACATCGAGGCGGCACGCGCAGGACGCGAGAACGGGTACATCGGCGCGGGCGCGGGCCAGCTTCAGCTGCTGGCCGATGATTGCCGCTTCTGCATCACGGCTCAGACGTTGCAGGCACTCGTGGTAGCCGTGCAGGCTCCAGACGTTGCCAGGGTGCTGGCACGACCGGCGCAGAGTGCTGTCGAGTCCGAGATCCGCTGCGTACACGTCGGCGGCCTCGGATAACCGGCCCTGCTCGAGCAGCAGCGCGCCGTAGGCGTGCCGTGTCGGCTGCATCCAGCCCCAGGGTTCGTCGTAGGGCAGGGCGTCGTCGAGTGCGATGGCATCGCGGAGCCGGGCGAAAGCGTCGTCGAATCGCCCTTCCCGATAAGCGATTTCGCCGTCGAGCATGGCGACTCCGATGGCGAGGATATCGCGGCTGGTGTTGTTGAACAGGTAGCGGGTATCGGGAATCCGCGCGTAAGCGGCTGCGAGAGCGTCACGTTCGTCGTACGCATGAGATAGCTGGCCGGTTGCGGCGTAGGCCACCCCGCGGCCGTAGTGCACGGTCGCGGTGGTGGTGCAGTAGAGCGCACCGTCTTCGGGCACCGGCAGCGAGATCAGATCGGACCACCGGCCGAAACGCACCAGGACGTGAACCTCGAGGGCGGCGAACGCCTCCAGCCAGTCGGCCATCGGGGGCGAGGGGATGGCGAGCAGTTCGGGTGTGAGCTGTTCGGCGAGCTCGCGCGCGGCGTCGTGGGCGATCTGGAACCGGCCCTCGAACATTGCCGAGTAGACCACGAAGTGCAGATCGTGGGCGCGGTAGAGCGAATAGAAGTTCAGTGGCCCGGCATCGGCGACGAACACCCGATCGGCGGCCACGGCGGCCTGGTTGGCCACCACCGAGGCCCGGTAGTCGCCGCAGAGCACGTCGATATGGCTGGGCATGTGCTGCAGATGGCCGGCATCGGGTACCAGGCCGCGGAGCAGGTCGGCCGCGGGCAACGCGAGCTCGGGGTGCGCCGACATCTCCATCGCATGGATGTAGAGGTGCAAGATCCCCGGATGTGCCTGCCCGGCGGTCCCGGCGAGGGCGGCCTCCAGGATCGCCGTGGCCTCTTCCACCCGTGAGCCGGCGGCCGGCTGACCGGTCGCGCTGTCCCAGAGTTCCCAGGCGCTGACGTTGAGCAGCGCGTCGGCGGCCAGTGCCTGCACGTCGACATCGTCGGGGAAGCACGCGGCGACCGACACCATCGCGTCTGCGTAGGCGGCGTGCCCGCCGTGCAGCGCGGTGTCATCGGACGGGTCGTCGGTCGGGAAACGTAGCGACAGGGCTTCGATCAGGGCGCGTTCGGTGGCCGAGGCCCGCCCCGCCGCGGCCGAGGCCAGCTCTGCGTGCGCCCGCCGCAGTGCACCGTCCAGTTCGACGGGATCGAAGGCATCCCAGGCCTTGTTGTAGTTCGGGCCGACGGCGTAGGCGATGCCCCAGCGGGCGATGGCAAGGTCGCCGTCGTGTTCCAGCGCGCGTTCGAAACAGCGCACCGCCTCTTCGTGATTGAAGGCGTAGGCCCACACCAGACCCCGGTCGAACCACACCTGCGCCTGTGCAGAATCGGTGTCGACCGGGCGTCGGTAGCTGCCCAGGTCGTAGTAGCCCGCATCCATCGACCAACCATAATGGGGGTCAGCCGCGCGAGCCGGTGCGACGGCGCAGCCGTTCGGCGGCCGGTGTGCGCACGGTGGTCGCGAACGCGGCGAGCGCGAGCCCGGTGGCTGCCCAGATCATCAGTGTGGCAAAGGGTGTCAGCGCCCCATTGCCGTCGAAGTACTCGATACTGCGCAGCAGCGAAACTCCCGATCCCTGCGGCACGATCTGGTTGAACAACGTGTAGAACCCGGTCAACAGAGGTCTGCCGATCGGGCCGGCGGCCGCAGCATTGCCGACGACCACCAGGAACGCGGTGACCGTCATGGCCGCCACGGTGCCGAAGGCGGCCGCGACCCCGGTCACCGCCCCGCCGACCGCCATGGCGTAGAGCCACAGCGCCCCGAAAACCTGCCAGGGATGACCGGCCAGTGCCCCGAGCCCGCTGTCGACATACACGGTGACGACACCGGCCAGCAGTGCCGCGTAACAGCCGAGCGTGACCGTCCGCAAGGCGAGGGTGGCCGGACGGTGCACGGCGCCGACCAACCGCCCGAACGCCGCCGCACCCACCGAGGCGCCGATCGAGACGAAGATGACCGCGTAGAACTCGACGGTGCCGGACGGGTCACCCGCCGAGGTCGGCGCGATATCGGTGACAGCCGGGGTCAGTCCGGCTCCGGCCGCCACGCTGCGCCCCACGCTCTCGGCAGCGGTCGCCACGCTGCGGCCACCGCCGCCGGCCACATAGATGTCCAGGGTTCCCGTGGGCTGGGCGACCAATGCGGCGTCTGCTTTTCGCTGTAGCACCAGATCGCGCGCGGCACCGTCGTCGGTGACCGCGGTGACGGCGAGTTCGGGTCTGGCCTGCATTGCCTCGATCAGTTGGGCGGGCGCTGCGACGGCGATATCCATATGGCGCAGAGTAGGTTTGGCGAACGCACCGGCGTAGCTGGCGATCATGGCCAGCACCAGGGCGGTGAAAACGCCCATCGCGAGTGCGACGTTTCGGATCTGGGTCGGGGTGACGACCGGAGGTGCGTCGCGATGCTTGCCCATCAGATCCGTCCCGGCAGCGTGAGCAGGGCGTTGACGGTGTCGAATGCGGCGGTCACACGCTCACGGAGATCATGTGCGTCGCGCTGGTCCGGTGCCTCCATCCACGATCGCAGCACCTCCATGAACCCTCCGACCAGGAAGCGGGTCACCGCTTCGACGGTGAGCCCGGACATCGGCGCGATGACCGACATGCCCTGCGCGGCGATCTCGGCACAAGCCGGTGCCAGTTCGGCGCGGAAGGCATTGACGACCCGTTGGGTGACCGCGCTGGGGATGACATTCCGGTACATCTCGCGATGCTCCCCGGCGAAATCGAACAGCCGGGTGATGCGCACCCGGGGGTCGTCCCCGATATCGGCGGTCGCCTGTTCGAATGCCACCGCGAAGGCGGCCGCGACCGCGTCGTCACGGTCGCGGAAATGTTGATAGAAGACCTGCCTGCTCACGCCGGCGCGACCGACGATGGTGGCGACGGTCAGTTCGTCGACCGGATGTTCGTGGGCCAGCGTGAAGGCGGCCTCGTGGAGAAGGGTGCGGACCCGCTCGGCGCGCGGGTCCGCACTGTGGGTGCGTGCAGCCATGAATGCGAGGGTAATGCACTTCGTAGACAAGTGACCACGAAAACTTAGGTTATCTATGCCACCGTCGGGGCTGTCGTGTGACCTCCGCCGCCCAGGTCAGTGACCGGCGACGATATCGCTCTCGTCGATCAGGGCAGGACTTTTGGCACCCGGCAGCAGGCTGTACAGCACGCATACCGTGGCGAAGAACAGATAGCCCAGCGCCACCGACGGGTTGGCCGCCCACGCCACTGCCGGAGAGTGGATCAGCCCGATGAAGGACAGTGCCGCGCCGACGGTTGCGGCGGCGGCGGCGAAGAGGAATTTCTTCTCCAGGATGAAGACGACCATCGTGCCGAGGATCAGCCCGACCAGAACGGCACCCTCTCCCAACGTCTTCAACCCCGCGTACACCACGCCGGAACCGTTGAGCGCATCCATGCCCACCTCCGACGCCGTCGTCCCCGCGGCGTTCAAGGCATTGTCGATCTGGGTCTTGGCCCACTCGGCGAGATTGGGCAACAAGGCGATCACCACGGCGATTGCGTGCAGGCGTGGCACCGCCTGGAAGGCCTGGGCGCCGATCAGGAGACCGATGTAGAGCAGGATCGGCACGATCGCAGGCACCGGCAGCAGCGCGTCCAGGATGCCGAAGAGGCCGACGAAACACAGCACGCCGATGAGAAGGCCACTGGCCAGCGAGTAGCCGGCACGACCGCCCGCATCCTTCCA
Organism: Arthrobacter sp. SLBN-53; assembly: GCF_006715585.1. Taxonomy (NCBI): domain Bacteria; kingdom Bacillati; phylum Actinomycetota; class Actinomycetes; order Micrococcales; family Micrococcaceae; genus Arthrobacter; species Arthrobacter sp. SLBN-53. Next base: position 314,854 of record NZ_VFNN01000001.1, on the reverse strand, counting down.
GCCCGGATGGCCGATATAGACCGCCGGCGGGAACGGTGAGCCGAAGGCCGAACCGACGACCGCGCCCGCGCCGTCGGCCAGCAGCACGCTGCGCAGGTTGTAGTTGTCACCGGCCGCCGCGGCACTCTCGACATTGCTCATCGCCTCGGTGAAGTTGTAGACACCCAGCGGGATCGCCGTGCCCAACAGCGGGGCCAGGTTGGTCAGCCCGGAGAACAGCAGGTCCAGGCGCAGATCGGGGATGCCGATCGCGATATCGGAGACGGCTCGGCCGACATCGGGCGCCGACATGTATCCGCCCATCCAGCCGATGGCGGTGCCCACCAGTAGCGCCGCCAAACCGACCGGCATCCCGAACGGCAGTTTCACGTCGGTGAAGAATCCGATCAGGATGATGGCGAGCACCGGCAGGCCGATCCAGGCGGCCTCCCACATCTGTGCGGCCGGCCGCATTGAGATGAAGGTGATGGAGATCCCGGCCAGCGTGCCGAGCATGGCGGCGCGCGGAGTGAGCTTACGGATGTAGGGCCCGACGAACGCGCCGATCATCACGATGATGCCGATCATGAACGCCCACGCCAGCCCGGCGGACCACGCCTGCAGTGGGTCCTGGGTGTTCAGGTATACCGGCAGCATCACCACGAACACGACGATGAACATGTGCGGCACCGACGGGCCGTAGGGGAGTGCGGTGACGTCCGTGCGGTTCTCGCGTCGCGCGAGCCGGCGGGCAAGAAATGTGTAGTACAGGTTTCCCAGGATCAGCGCGACGCCGAGGGCGGGGAGCACCGTACCGAGCACATCGCTGGCAGGCACCGCGACAACCCCGATCATGAGCCCGGTCAGGGTGAGGACGTTGACCAGGATGTTGAACCCGAGCCCGAAGAACGCGTTGGTGTCGCCGCGGGTCCACCACGGCACGGCAGCGGCGGCTTCGGGCACCGGCGGGTCGACCGGTGGATCGGTGATCTCGGTACTCATGGCTATCTCCGATCAGGCGGCGTCGATGGTCAGGGTGTGCAGGGCGGTGAGGACGGCGGTGCTGTCGGCGACCCAGCCGAAGATCCCGCCCTGTGCGGCGATCATCTCCAGGCCGATCCGATGGAACTCCGGGAAATACGAACCGACGCAGTCGGATACGACCAGACATTCGTATCCGCGGTCGTTGGCCTCGCGGGTTGTGGTGTGCACACACACCTCGGTTGTGACACCGGTGATCAGCAGTTGCGTGATGCCCGCCCCGGCGAGCACCTCGGCCAGTTCGGTGTCGTAGAACGCGCCCTTGCCCGGTTTGTCGATGACGACCTCACCGTCGAGGGGGCGCAGCTCGTCGATGATGTCGTGGCCGTACTCACCACGGATCAGGATGCGGCCGAACCTGCCCTCGTCGCCGATTCGCTTGCTGGGGACGCCGCGCCGGAGTTTGGCCGGAGGGCAGTCCGACAGGTCGGGCCGGTGCCCCTCGCGGGTGTGGATCACCATGACGCCGGCCTCTCGTGCCGCTGTCAGAAGTGCCGCGAGCGGCGGTACGACCTTCAGCAGCTGCCCGACATCGTTTCCGAGGCTCTCACCGAAGCCGCCGGGCAACAGGAAGTCTCGTTGCATGTCGATGATGACCAGCGCGGTTCGACCGGCAACCAGGGGGAATGGTTCGGGTGTTGCGGCAATGGCGACGTGCTGGCTCATACTCGCTCCTCGACGGCGGTGGCGACCGGAGTGCCGGGGGTGGCGCTGCAGCGCGGCTCGTCGAGAATCTGCGCGGCGATGTGCAGCGCGAGGTCGTCACGCCGGGCGGCCGACAGCACGGTGGCACTGTGCGGGCGGCCGTCTTGTGTGCGGCCCAGTGGGATTGCCACCCCGAGCAGATCGAGCAGGTTGCCGAAATGGGTGTAGTGCCCGAGCATCGTGTTGGTGTCGATCGGCCGGGCGAGCACCTCGTCGACGGTGAAGGTGGTCCCGATGGTCGGCACCACCATGGCGTCGATATCGCACCAGATCCGGCTCACCTCGGCGCGCAGTTCCTGCAGTCGCTGTAACGCGGCGAACGCGTCGACGGCGGTGTATTTCGCGCCGCTGCGCAGGATGTCCCTGACCACCGGGTGTATCGAGTCCGGTTCAGCAGCAAGGAAATCGCCGAACACGACGAGCCGCTCGGCCACCCACGGGCCCTGGTAGAGCAGCTCGCCTGCGGCGAGAAAGGGCGCCAGCGACACCTCGACGGTGTGCACCTGACCCGCGAGGCGGCGGCGAAACGCCTCGTGCGCACGTGCCATCTGCTCGTCGCCGAAGAACTCCAGTTCGTCGATGGCAGGCAATCCGAGCGTGATCGGCGCACCCGTGTACCGGGGCCCGCGGTCACGCGACCAGGCATCGGCGTCGTCGCGGCCGGCCATCACGTCGAACACCCGGTCCACGTCATCGATGCACCCGGCCATCACGGTGATGCAGTCGAGCGACTTGCAGGCCGGTACCAAGCCGACGGTGCTGATCAGTCCGCGTGATGGTTTGAAGCCGATGACGCCGTTCAGTGCGGCGGGCACCCGGCCGGACCCAGCGGTGTCGGTGGCGACGGCGAACGGGATCTGGCCGAGCGCGACGGCCACTGCCGAACCGGAACTCGAACCACCGGAAATCAATTCGGCGCCATACACACTGCGCGGGATGGTGTGGGGGGTGCGGGTGCCGTTGAGGCCGGTGGCGAACTGGTCCAGGTTGGTCTTACCGACATACAACGCGCCGGCGTCGAGCAGTCGCTGCACCGCGGGCGCGGTCTCGGTCGCCAGGTAGCCGAAATCGGGGCAGGACAGGGTGGTCGGGACCCCGGCGACATCGATGCTGTCCTTGACCCCGAACGGCACACCGTAGAGGGGCAGGGTACGTGCCCCGGGGCGTCGTTCGATCTCGGCGGCGGCGTTCAGCAGTTCGGCTCTGGGCACCGTCGACAGCCACGTGCCATCGTCACCGCGGGCAGCTATGGCATCGGCAACACGAGCCGCGGTCTTGGTGGGTGATCCGCTCCCGCTTTCGTGCGACGCCAGTATCTCTGCCACCGACGGCCCGACGGTCGGGCCCCACACATCTGAATCCATATCTGTCGATTGTCGACAGAATCGTGGCGATCTCGGTACGGCCGTGTGTCGATCTTGTTAGCGATCCGGCAGCTCGAGAAACTGGAGATGACCGTGCTCGGCCAGCGCGGTGATGACAGTGGCGGGGTCATTGGTCTCGAGTGCGGTCAGGATGGCGCGATGCCGGTCGAGCCCGTCGCGGGCCCGGTGGTGTCGAGCCTCCTCGCGAAGGTTCATCGCCATCGGGAGCTGCAGCTTGAGCAAGATCGGTGCCAGGGCGATGTCGAGTTGCCGATTTCCGGCCAGCGCCACCACGGCAGCGTGGAAGCGGCGGTGGGCATCGTCTCGGTCCAACTCGTCGCGGGCCCGGGCCATCTCGTCCAACGCACGGTGGACCGGCTCGAGGTCGGTGGCCGGATCGGCCAGCGGCAGCGCCAGCTCGATGGCGTGCCGCTCCAGGACGTTGCGCAAGGCGAACAGTTGGAGGATGTCGGTCGGAGACCACACGGTGACCCGGGATCCGCGTCGCGGCAGATGCTCGACCAGGCCCTGTTGGGTCAACAAGCGCAGCGCCTCGCGTAACGGTGCCCGGCTGATCCCGAGATCGGCGCAGAGCTGTTCTTCGACCAGTTTTTGGCCCGGTGGCAATGCGCCGCTGAGGATGGCGGCCCGCAGCCGGTCGGCGGCCACGTCGACGAGGGTCGCGGGCAGCCCCTGTCCCGGGCCGGGCATCCTTGGTGCCGCCATGGCTACGGTTGTCACCTTCCCCGCGTCGTGTCGCCGGCATCGGTCTGTCGCGACCATAGCGTCATGGGGTGGACACGGCGCGAGGCGGCTCGACAGAGTCTCTAGAACGTGTTCTAGTTCTGGGATGTTGGACTTCACCCACGAGGACCTCAGCGCCGAGGAGGTCGAACGGCTGCGCAGCATCTACGGCCCACTCACCGAATCGGTTCGCCGACTCGTCGATGCGACCATCCGAACCGAAACCGACGCCGACACCGTGGCGGCGGCCAAGTCGCGCATCGACGAGGCGACTGCCGCGCTGCGCGGTAAGCAACTCGACGGTGCGTTCGGTGTGCGGTTCACCGCCCACGGCGATCGGATGCCGTGGGGTAACGCCGTGATCGGCCTGCGCAACCCGATCGCGCCGCCGTTGGCGGTTCGCCGCGCCGACGACGGTTCGGTATCGGCAGATTTCGTGCTCGGCGCCCCCTACGAAGGGCCGCCGGGACATGTGCACGGCGGTATCGCCGCGCTGATCCTCGATCACGTCCTCGGCGAGGCTGCCAGCCCGGCCACCAGTCCGCGGCTGACCGGAACCATCAGCGTGCGATATCTGCGTCCGACACCGCTGGGCGCGCTGCGTGCCGAAGCGGCGATCGTGCGTACCGAGGGCATCAAAACCTTTGCCGCGGGCACGATATCGGACGGCTCCGGACCGACAGTGCAGGCCGAGGGGGTGTTCATCCAACCCAGGTGGGCACGGGGGTGACGCCGGCTCACCCCACCTGGATATCGCTTGCGGCTACCTCGGTGACCACCGCGGTGATGGTGGCGATCTCGGCGACGAGTACCCGCTCGGCGCCGTCGGCGTCGGTCAACAGTGCCGCCGCGGTCCGCACGCCGGCATTGGCGGCGAGCAGCGCGTCGGTATCGACACGCCATGGCGCGGCCGGCGTGGCGGGATCACCCGACAACGCCTTCACGTACTCGTCGACGGCCGCGACGAATTCCCGGTTCAGGTCGACCGGCGGATGCGCGGGCAGGTTGGCTTCCAACGTGGCGCATGAGGTGGTGACCGCGTTCAACGCCGCTCGGTAGGAGCGCATCCATCGGCGTAGCTGCTGCCAGTCGGTTCCCGTCGCCCCGGCGGTCGCCTCGAACGCGGTGCGCGCACTCACCGCCCTCGCCCATGCCGATTCCAGCGCCTCCTTCGGGTGGTCCAGGTCGTGCACGAAGGCCCGCACGACCATTGCCGCATAGTCGATCTCGGTCTTGAGCAGCTCGCCTGCGCGCTGCCGCAACCGCACCAATGCGTTGTCCGGTAGGGCGACGTGCACCGTCACCGCCAGTGCGCCGCCGATCAGTACCGCGAGCAGGCGGTCGGCAATGGCGGCGGCATCACCGGTGCCACCGGTGTTGAGCAGCAGGACGAGGGCTGCCGCGATGGCCGTGTTCACCGCCAGGTAGCTCACCTCGGCGCTGGCATAGGCCAGCGCGACCAGCAGCACCGCGAGCACCGTCGAGGCAATGGGCGACGGTCCCGACACCGCGACGATGACGGCCCCGAGTGCCACCCCGGCGGCGGTTCCGACGATTCGCCACACACACCGGGTGTAGGTGTGCGCGGTCTCGGGCCGCAACACCATCAGGACGGTGAGCGCAATCCATGCGCCATGGGGCACCCCGGCATACCGCCACACCGCCACACCGATGACGGTGGCGGCGGCCAGCCGGATCGTGTGCCGCAGGATGGGCGAGTACCGGTCGGTCTGTTCGCGCATCAGATGCACGGCCGCGGCCAGCGCGTGCGGCAGACCGGGCCTGCGCAGGTGGGCGACCTGCTCGGGTTCGAACTGCCCGTAGCGCAACTCCACCGCCTCGCGCAGTTGGCCGACCAGGCGCACGGCGGTGTCGCGTAGCTCGCCGCCGACTGCCTGCGCCGAGCCATCCAATTGGCCGATGGCGTGACCGAGGTCCTGCCGAGAGCGACGTCTGGCATGGGCGATGACCGTCAGCAGGTCGGCAGCGGCGCGCAGCAGCCGTGCGACGGCCTCGTCGTCGGTGTGCGCGCGCAGCCCGGTCAGGGACTGCGAAATACGTTCGGGCAGGCCGTACCAGCCCCGGTAGATCGGTGGCCGGCGTTTGGCCATCGCCTCGTTGACGGTGAAGGCCTCCCGCAGCTGCAGCAGCGGTTCGTTGTCGATCTCGGCGGCCGGATCGGTGAGCATGCCCTCGGCGTAGGTCGCCAGCGACAGGTAGGCCCGGGTGAGGGCGCTGCGTTGATCGCGCCAACGCCGCTGCGGCCAGAGCGCGATGAGTACCGCCTGGGTCAGTCCGGCGGCCAACGCCAGCGCGGCCGCACTCACCGCCGCGGATGCCGTCGCCGGCGGCTCGGCCGTCAACAACAGCGCCGCGCCCGAGGCGGCTACCAGACCTGCGTTGGCGCTCAGTGCCCAGTGCAGGCCGGCCACCACGCACCACAGCGCCAGCGCGATCAGCAGGGCCAGATCGCTGCCGCCGGTCAGCGCGCCCAGCAGCACCGCCAACGCCATCTCGGCCGAGACGAGGACCACGATCGGGAACCGGCCCCGGGGGCTGTCCTGTAACGCGCTGGCGCCGGCGACCAACCCGGCCATCGCGGCGCTCGCCACCGCCGACAGCTGAGCCGGGAAGCCCAGCAGTATCGCGGGCACCGTGATCGCCATGACACCGGCCAGGCTGCGGATCACCGCGCCCGAGTCATACAGCGTCAGGCGCAGCCGGCGGCTCGTCGTCATGACGCCATTTTCACCCCAGTCGCACCCGTAACAACGGTGATCCGCCCTTCCCGCGCGCCGTTGTGATCATCGAAACCGGCTGCGATTGCTACGTTCTGATCTTGCTACGTGCTTCTTGCTACGTTCTGATCGTGGAAAAGGTGATGATCACGTTGCGCCGCTCGGCCGCCGACGAGCAGTGGTGCCTGCGGCTGCGGACCGAGGTGGCCGCCGACCTGTCCGGCTCGGGTCTTGCCGGTCTGACGGTCAACGTCCGCGACGATGACGTGCGGGCGTCGATGATGACACTGACCACGTTGGACCCGCCGGTCGTCGCGGTGGTGAGCATCTGGACCCAGCAGTACTACGGGAGCGCGGTCGCGGCGGTGTTGCGGCGACTGGAGAAAGAATGCGATCTGTTGGCCGCCTATCTGGTGACCGAGTCGGTGCCGCTGCCCGCTCCCGAGGTTCCCGTCGGCGCGCGCACACCCGGTCTGGCCAACGTGGCGCTGCTGCGCCGTCCCGCGGATCTGGACACCGCGACGTGGCTGGAACGTTGGCACATCGACCACACGCCGGTGGCGATCGAGACCCAAGCCACCTTCGGTTACACCCAGAACACGGTGGTCCGCGCGATCACCGCCGATGCGCCGGTGATCGATGCCATCGTGGAGGAACTGTTCCCGATCGAGGCGGTATCGGACCTGCTCGCGTTCTTCGGAGCCGCCGATCAGGCCGATCTCGCCGACCGGATGGGGCGGATGGCGGCCAGCGTCGCGCGGTTCGGTGCGGACCGCAATATCGACACGGTGCCCACCAGTCGGTACGTCTGCCGGGCCGAGGGGCTTACGCTGCACGCGTGACACTTTTGATCTCGGATGACAACCGGGTGCGGACCCTGACCCTCAACCGGCCGGAGGCGCTGAACGCCTTCAGCGAGGCGCTGTACGACGCGACCACCGAGGCCCTGCTGGCCGCGGCAGAAGATCCCGAGGTGTCGGTGGTTCTGCTCACCGGCGCGGGCCGGGCCTTCAGCGCGGGCAACGATCTGGTCGAGATGCAGAAGCTGGTCACGGACCCGGAGTACACGCCGGGTAAGCACGGCTTCCGCGGACTGATCGAGGCGCTGACGGCCTTCCCCAAGCCACTCATCCTCGCCGTCAATGGGCTCGGATTAGGTATCGGCGCAACCATTCTGGGCTATGCCGACCTGGCCTTCATGTCCAGCACCGCGCGGTTCAAGTGCCCGTTCACCAGCCTGGGTGTGCCGCCCGAGGCGGCATCGTCCTATCTGATGCCCAGATTGATCGGTCGGCAGAACGCGGCCTGGCTGTTGCTGTCCTCGGAATGGGTCGATGCCGACGAGGCGCTGCGGATGGGGCTGGTGTTCAAGGTGTGTGAGCCCGCAGAGTTGATGTCCGAGGCGCGTTCTCATGCCGAGCTGCTGGCGTCCCGCCCGTTGAACAGCCTGATGGCGGTCAAACAGACGATGATGGAAGCCATCCGCCCGGCGATCGCCGCGGCGTCCGAGCGCGAGAACGCCCTGTTCGCCGAGCTGCTGGGCCAGACCGCCAATGTCGACGCGCTGGCGTCGTTCAACGCCGGACGTAGCTGACAGGTCAACCCGCGGCGTGCACCGGGCACTCGCTGGTGCGGGCTGCGGCCAGAATCGCCCGCACCGTTCGGCGACACCGGCCGCAGTCCGAGCCGGCGCCACAGGCGTCGGCAACCTGTCGAGACGTCGTCGCGCCCGCCGCGACGGCGTCATGCACCGCCTGGGTGGTGGCGCCGGTGCACAGGCAGACGAACATCGGATCAGGCCGCCATGCTCGTGTTGCCGGAATGGTACTTCGGGATAAGTATCGCGGGGTGGAGTGCCGAACGCGCGCCATTCATCGACAATGAAATCCGCGCGAAATCGAAATTCAGGTGCCGAGACGCGACTGACGCGACCAATTCGTCGGAATGGCACGGGGATAAAGAACAATGGCGTGAGGAATTCGCGTGGTGGGTCATGATTCCCCCTTCGCTCACGCGTATCCCTCGGCGCTGCCGACACCATCGCCTGCAAGTTAGGTCATCGTAACCTAACTAAGGGTAGCCAGTCCATAACGTTCTCCCGTAGTTGTCCAGTAGTTGGGTTTGCCTTGCCTACGGCACGCCGTAGCCGCGTAAAACTCTGCGACGAACCGCCGCCGACACCCTCGCTGCGGCCTTCCGGCTCGGCTAGATTCGGGTGCGCACGGCTTTGGCGACACTTGACAGCCCTCAAGGTGCTTAGGAGCAACATGCAAGGCGATCCGGATGTTCTGAAACTGCTCAACGAGCAGCTGACGAGCGAACTCACGGCGATCAATCAATATTTCCTGCATTCCAAGATGCAGGACAATTGGGGATTCACCGAATTGGCGCGTCACACACGCGAAGAATCCTTTGAAGAGATGCGCCACGCGGAAACGATCACCGACCGCATTCTGCTTCTGGACGGCTTGCCCAACTACCAGCGCCTGTTCTCGCTGCGGGTCGGGCAGACGCTGCGCGAGCAGTTCCAGTCGGACCTGGCCATCGAGTACGAGGTGGTCGAACGTCTTCGTCCCGGGGTGATGATGTGTCGTGAGAAGGGTGACGCGACATCAGCGGGCATCCTGGAGACCATCCTTGCCGATGAGGAAAGCCACATCGACTACCTGGAGACCCAGCTCGAGTTGATGGACAAGCTCGGCGAAGAGCTGTACTCGGCACAGTGTGTGTCGCGCCCGCCGGGTGTGGGTACCGCCTAGGTTGCGCGGTCGTCCGGCTCGCCGGCCGCGGTATATTAGGTAGCAAGGCTAATATTTCGCTGGGTCGGGGAGGACCGGGGAACCGTGACGGCCACTGCCACGGGTACGAGTGCCGCCGGCACACAAATCAGCCTGCAGCGCCGCAACATCATCTTCGTCTCGGTGCTGTTGGGGATGTTGCTGGCGGCGCTCGACCAGACCATCGTCGCCACTGCGCTGCCAACGGTGGTCGCCGATCTCGGGGGAGCCGGACACCAGTCCTGGGTGGTGACCAGCTACCTGCTCGCGTCGACCATCGCCACGGCGATCGTGGGAAAGCTCGGCGATCTGTTCAGCAGGAAGTCCGTATTCCAGGTCGCGGTGGCCTTCTTCTTGCTGGGCTCCGTGCTCTGTGGCTTGGCCGGTTCGATGGCGATGCTGGTGGGTGCGCGCGCCTTACAGGGCATCGGTGGCGGCGCGTTGATGGTGACCGCCACCGCCGTCATCGGTGAGGTGATCCCACTGCGTGACCGCGGCCGCTATCAGGGCGCGCTCGGCGCGGTCTTCGGTGTCACCACCGTCATCGGCCCGTTGCTCGGTGGGTTCTTCACCGACCATCTGTCGTGGCGGTGGGCGTTCTGGATCAACGTGCCGGTCGCGGTGGCGGTGTTCCTGGTCGCCACGGTCGCCATTCCCGCGCTGGCTCGCACCTCGCGCCCCGTGATCGACTATGCCGGCATTGCCCTGGTCGGTCTCGGCGCCTCGGGCCTGACGTTGGCCACCAGCTGGGGCGGCGGTGAGTACGCCTGGACATCCACGGTCATCATCGGTCTGTTCGTCGGCTCGGTGATCGCGCTGGCGGCTTTTGTCCGGGTGGAACTGCGCGCACCGGAACCCATTCTGCCGATCCGGCTGTTCGCGGGACGGGTCTTCACGGTCTGCTGCGTGCTGGCGTTCATCGTCGGTTTCGCGATGCTCGGTGCGATGACATTTCTGCCGACGTTCATGCAGTTCGTCGACGGCGTATCGGCGACCGTATCCGGTCTGCGCACCCTGCCGATGGTGGCTGGCATGCTGATCACCTCCATCAGCAGCGGATCGATCGTCGGCCGGACCGGACGGTACAAGATCTTCCCGGTCGCCGGCACCGCCGTCATGACCGTGGGTTTCGCGTTGTTGTCCACCATGGATGCGCACACCGCGTTCTGGATGCAGTCGTTGTATCTGTTCATCCTCGGTGCTGGTATCGGGCTGTGCATGCAGGTGCTGGTCCTGGTGGTGCAGAACACCTCCGACTTCGCCGATCTCGGGGTGGCGACGTCGGGGGTCACGTTCTTCAGGACCATCGGAAGTTCCTTCGGTGCTGCCATTTTCGGGTCGTTGTTCGCCAACTTCCTGTCGAGCCGGATCGGTCAGGCCGTGGCCGACAGCGGCGCGCCCGCGATCGCCGCGCAATCCCCCCAGGCGCTGCGCGAACTACCGCCCGAGATGGCGGCTCCCATCATCGACGCCTATGCCGATGCCCTCGGCATGGTCTTCTTGTGCGCGGCCCCGGTGGCCTTCGTGGGATTCATCGTCTCGCTGTTCCTGAAAGAGATTCCGCTGCGTGAGATGGAGACGGTTTCGGCATCCGATCTCGGCGAAGGGTTCGGCATGCCGACTTTGGAGACCTCCGACGAGATACTGGAGATGGCGGTGGCGCGCATCTTCCGGGATTCTCCCGATATTCGCCTGCGTAGGCTGACCGACCATCCGGGGTGCGAACTCGACATCGCGAGGTTATGGGCCGTCGTGCAGATCTACCGACACAACCAGGTGTACGGGTCGGCAACCTTGACCGATATCGCCGATACGCGGCGTGTTCCCGCCGAGGTGCTTGAGCCGACCTTCCAGCGGTGCGTCGATACCGGTTACGCCTTGCGCACCGGCGACCAGCTCTGGTTGACCCAAGCCGGTGCCGAGCAAGTGCAGGTGGTGATCGATGTGCTGGTGAGCAAGCTGATCGACCGCCTCACCGGGGCGAGCGCAGCGACGGGGGATGGGCACGGGGCGAGCGCAGCGACGGGGGATGGGCACGGGGCGAGCGCAGCGACGGGGGATAGGCACGGGGCGAGCGTCAGGTTCGCTGCCCGGCCCGACCGTCTCCAGGTGGAAGCGGCACTGGAACGGATCGCCCATCGCATGATGGTCCAGCCGCAATGGGTGGAGGATCGCGACGAACTGGCCCGCGCCGACCCATCAAAGAACTAGAACACGTTCCACTTCGGTCGTCATCGGCGTACGGTTGCGCACATGAGCCGTATCGGAGATTTCGCTGACGACGATGCCGCCGCCTGGATCACCAAGTCGCCCGATATCGGGATGGCGATGGCGGGCTACACCCACGCCGTCTACAACAAGAACCGGCTGCCCATGCGGGTGCGGGAGTTGGCGCGCATGGTGATCGCACTGAACAACGAGTGCGTGGTGTGCCAGAACACCCGCGACTCCGAGGGCGTGGCGGCCGGCGTCGATGAAGACCTCTACGACCACGCGGCGGTGTGGCAGACCTGGCCGGGGTTCAGCGACCAGGAGCGGGTCGCCGCCGAGTTCGCCGAGCGATTTGCCAACGACCACACCGCTCTGCGTGACGACGAAGACTTCTGGGCTCGCTGCCGTGAGCAGTTCAGCGATGAATTGCTTACCGATCTCGCGCTCTCGTGTGCGATGTGGCTCGGGATGGGGCGCATGCTGCGCACGCTCGATATCGGCCAGTCCTGCAAGATCACCCTTTGAGCAGTCCCGCCGTGGCGGTTGCGCTCACCTTCGTCTGGTTGGGCATGGTGCTGGCGATCTCGTTTCTGGAGGCGCCGCTGAAGTTCCGGGCTCCCGATGTCACCCTGCGCATCGGACTGGGTATCGGGAGGCTGGTTTTCCGCGCGCTGAACACCGTCGAGACGGTGCTCGCCCTACTCATCGGCACGGCCTTGACGCTCTCCTCGGCACGCGGGCCCGCTCTTATCGGATTCGGCGTTGCCGCAACAATGTTGGCGGTCCAACTAGTGGCGGTCCGGCCACGACTGAGCCGCCGGTCCGATGCGGTGCTCGCCGCGCCGTCGGGAGGCGGCGAGCCCGCGCGGTCACGGGCGCACTACGCCTATGTCGGGTTGGAACTGGTCAAAGTGGCGGCGCTCATCGTGACCGGTGTCGCGCTACTGCGTTGACGCCGCGGCATGCGGGCATCCCGGTGACGTCGCCACCGCGTGCCGGGCACGTACACGGATCCGCGCCCCGCGGTGCGGCATCAGGATCACGCTCTTGACGCGGCGCCGCTCGCCCGGAGCCGTCGTGGTGTCCAGGTCGACGCGTCGCAAGACCTCGCGCAGCACGATCCCCATCTCCACGAGCGCGAAGTTCGCACCGAGGCAGCGCCGGTTGCCGCCACCGAACGGCAGCCAGGTGGTCGGGCTCAGCTGGGCGTCGAGCATCCGGTCGGGATCGAACTTCTCGGGATCGGGATAGCGATCGGCGTCGGCGTGCACCAGCCCGATCCCCGGCGCGACCATCACACCGGCCGGAAGTCGATAGCCGCCGATCTCGACCTGTTCGGTGAGAACCCGTCCGACGTCGAAGACAACCGGGCGAATCCGCAGGATCTCCTTGCACACGGCATCCAGGTAGGCGTCATCGCCGTCGCGGGCCGCCGCGGTGGCCCTGGCGAGTAGATCCGGGTGCCTGGTCAGTCGCTCCAGCGCCCACGACAGTGCGGTCGCGGTGGTGTCGTGTCCGGCGACCAACAGCGTCATCAGCTGATCGCGCAGCTGTTCATCGGACATCTCGCCGGTGCGGATCATCATCGCCAGCGCATCGGTCCGGGATTCCAGCGCCGGATCGTCGCGCCGGTCGGCGATCTCGGCGTACAGCAGCTCGTCGGCTGCACGCAGTCGCTCGGCGAAGGGCCGCCACGGCGTCAGGCGCTGCAGGCCGGGAGTGCTGATCGCCAGTGACTCCCAGATTCCCACGCTGAGTAGCTTGGGCATGACGCGCTGCAGTGCGGCCAACCGGTCGGGGTCGCTGGCACCGATCACCGTCCGAAGGATCACCTCCAGGGTGATCTCGGCCATCTTGGGCGCCACCGCGAAGCGCCGGCGTAGGGGCCAGTCTTCGATATTGTCGGCGGCCACCCGGGCGATCACATCGGTCTGTCTGGCGATGGCCTCGCGGCCGAACGGTGCCAGCATCATCCTGCGTCGTTGCCGGTGTTCATCCTCGTCGATCACCAAAACCGAGCTGGCACCCAGCAATCCGGTCAGCATGGAGTTGGCTTCGCCGGCGTGGTACACGGCTGGGTCGCCGCTGAACACCGTCTTGATATCGGCCGGGTCGGCCAGGTAGACCACCGTGCCCATCGATGCGATGCGCAGCGTGAAAACGTTTCCGTACCGACGTCGACAGCCGGCGATCAGCCGAGGCCAGAATTTCATCAGCAGTGCTGCCTGCAGACCCGGCGGCAGCGGAGGTCCGGGCGGCAATGCCAATTCAGTCATGTGTATGAGTCTACGGACGGGTGCAACCCCTCACAGCCGACCGGTCGCGTCGTACACCCATGACATGTCGGCGGTGGCGAAATCCGAGAGCCAGTTCGCGGGCGCATGGTTGGTCAGGCCACCCATGTCCCAATAGTCCTTCCACAGGGTGATCCGGTCGTCGACGACCCGGTGGACGGTGACGAACGGCAGCACCGCTCGCTCGCCGGTCGGCCACGTCCACGTCTCGGAGTGCTCGTACATGACATGCGGCCCGTCGGCGACGAGCAGGCCGTCGTGATTCTCGTAGGCGGCCAACGATTCCAGCCCGATCTTGAGGCGCTTGACGATGTCCTGCGGACCGCGGGCTGCCGCGGCCGGCCCGACCGGCATGTCGGCGTAGATGCAGTCCGGAGCAAGGAAGGTGGCGACCTCCGCCCAGTCGCGGCGCGACAGTGCGCGCCACATGCCCAGTACCGCAGCCGATTCGGCGCAGTGGGCCGCGCCGACGGTGTCAGACGGCATCGGCCAGCGCGCTCTGCTCGGCGCCATGGGCGGGGGAACGGTGCGCGGCCCGCAGGAACCGACCGGTGCGGTCCCGGCCCACCGATTCGGTGGCGTGCCCGTCGATGAACACCGCACGTCCGCCCACCAGCACGGCCGCGACGGTGTCGTCGTTACGGTTGACCATCCGCGACAGCCCTCCGTAACAGTCGACGGGCTCCTCGGCGTAGTCGTCCAGGCCTGCGTCCAGGCGCTCGGGATCGATGATCACGACATCGGCCCGATCGCCGATGCGAAGGTGACCGGCGTCGAGGCGGTACCAGTCGGCGAGCTCGCCGGTCAACCGGTGCACCGCTCGCTCGATGGTCATGAACTCCCGCCCGCTGTTCTGGGCATCGCGCACGTGGCGCAGCAGTCGCAGGCCCATGTTGTAGAACGCCATGTTGCGCAGGTGCGCTCCGGCATCGGAGAACCCGAGCTGGATACCGGGCTCGCGGGCCAGCTGTTTGAGCACCTCCGGACGATGATTGGAAATGGTTGTCCGCCAGCGCAGTCCGCGGCCGTGCTCGAGGACCAGATCAAGGAACGCATCGACCGGGTGCAGGCCGCGATCAAGACCCACCTGTCCGAACGATTTGCCGATGACCCCCGCGTCGGGGCACTCGACGATCTGGGCATCGAAGAAGTCCCGGTGCCAGACGCGCAGGCCGTATCTGCTCTCGTAATCCTTGCGGAACTGCCGCCGGTAACTTTCGTCGGCCAGCAGCGCATTGCGTTCCACTTCGTCGCGTAGGTGCAGAGCCGCTGCGCCGGAACCGAACTCCTCGAATACGACCAGGTCGATACCGTCGGCGTACACCTCGAACGGCACCGGGAGATGCTGCCAGCGGAAATTGCCGCCCAGTGCGTTGATCAATCGCGAGGACGGACCCATGATCTTGATCGCGTAGGGGTTGGCCTTGATATCGGCGGCCGAGAGCAGGCTGGTCTTGAGAGGGTTGCGCAGGAACCCCAGCGACTGGGCCATCTGCGAGAGCAGGTTAAGCGGATTCTGGATATCGGGCCCGGATTGCAGGGCTCGACCCGTGCGGCGCAGCAGCGACTTCAACCTGCGCAGCTCGCGCGGTTTGGCGTAGGTCGACGGCAACGTGCGCGAACGGCACGTGTCGCCGTCGATCTTGTCGAAAAGCAGTTGCTGAGAGGACATTCCCACAAATCCTGCGTTCAGGGCCTCGGTCAGCATGCGTTCCATCTCGGCCTGCTCGGCCCGAGTCGGTCGTTGATCGGCGCGGGTGGCTCGGTCCAGGCCCATCACCGCGGTGCGCATGTCCGAATGCCCGATGAACGCCGCGAGATTGGGCCCCAGCGGCAGCGATTCCAGCGCCTGCACGTAACCCTCGGCGCCGGTCCAGGTCTTGTGTTCATCGACGGTGTCGATCACGTACTCGCGTGGGATCGCCTCGACCCTTCCGAACAGGTCACCCGCGTCGGCCCCGCCGATGTGCACGGTGGACAGCGAGCACGAGCCCAGCATCACGGTGGTCACCCCGTGGCGCAGCGACTCGGTGAGCGACGGCCGGGCCAGCACCTCCACGTCGTAATGGGTGTGGATATCGAGCATTCCGGGGATCACCCATTTGTCCGTGGCATCGATCAGCTGCGGACAGTCGGTGTCGTCGAGGTCGTCCGCGCTGACGGCGACGACGTGTCCGCTGCGGATACCGATATTGCGGACGGCGGACGGGGCGCCCGTGCCGTCGAACCAGCGTCCGCCACGGATGATTGTGTCGTAGGTCACCCCGTCATCAGAACAGTGGCGCTGACGGGTGTCAACGAAAATCGTGAACAGATTTGTCGAGGTGTCTACTTCGGGCGCGCATACTCGACACCATGACGCCACTGCAGCGCTATATCGCCGAAGAGATCGCCACCGATCACGTCGACGGCCTGCTGTCGCGACGGGAGGCCTTGCGTCGACTCGCCCTGCTCGGTGTCGGGACGGCCGCGGCCACCGCGCTCATCACCGCCTGCGGGGACGCCAAGCAGGATGTGACCGCGACCAGCACGGAGACGACCCGATCCACGCCGCCGGGGATGGATGCGGCCCGTCCGACGGTCCAGGTCAGCTGGCAGGGGCCGGCCGGGGAACTGCGGGGCGCATGGGCAGAGTCGCCCGATCCACGCGGTGCGATGCTGGTCATCCACGAAAACAAAGGGCTCAACGACTGGGTGCGCTCGGTGGCCGGTCGACTGGCCGGGGTGGGCTACTCAAGCCTGGCCATCGACCTGCTGTCGGCAGACGGCGGCACCGCCGCCTTCGCCGATCCGGCCGAGGCCACCGCCGCGCTGGGCAACCGTCCGCCCGAACAAATGGTGGCCGACCTGCGGTCCGGGATCGCCGAGGTGCGGGCGCGGACTCCGGGCAAGCGGGTGGCGGCCATCGGCTTCTGTATGGGCGGCGGACTGGTGTGGCGCCTGCTGGCGGCGGGTGCGCCCGAGCTGTCGGCCGCCTTCCCGTTCTACGGCCCGACGCCCGATGATCCGGATTTTGGCGGCTCGAAAAGCGTTGCGGTGCTCGGCTTCTACGGTGAGCTCGATCAGCGGGTGAACGCCACCGAACCGGTGGCCGCCGCGGCGCTGGACCGCGCCGGGCTGGTGCACGAGCTGGTCGTCGAGCAGGGCGCCAACCACGCGTTCTTCAACGACACCGGCGATCGGTACGACCCGCGGGCCGCCGAGGACGCCTGGCAACGCACCCTGGCCTGGCTGTCGACCCACGTCGGCTGAGTCGCAAGCGCATTCACCGGCAGTTCACGTCGGTGTCGGCGGCGCGTGACCACCCGAACACAGATCGCGGCTACTCATGGCCCATGAGGGTCGTCCAGGTCGCCAACTTCTACGGTCCGCGCTCGGGTGGACTGCGCACCGCCGTCGATCGGCTCGGCGCCGAGTACAGCGCCGCCGGCCACGATGTCCTACTCGTGGTGCCGGGCGCCGATGCGGGTCGGCAGGTGCTGCCCTCCGGTGTCACGCGGTTGTCCCTTCCGGCGCGCGGCATCCCGTTCACCGGCGGCTACCGGGCCGTGCTGCCCGGACCGGTGACCGCCCTGCTCGAGGAGTTGCAACCCGACGCGCTGGAGGTCTCCGATCGTCTGACGCTCCGCTCGCTCGGACCCTGGGGTCGGCGCAACGGGGTGGCCACCGTCATGATCTCGCACGAGCGACTCGACCGGCTGCTCGGGCAGATCTTGCCGCGCCGCGCGGCCCGCAAGATCGCCGACGCGGCCAACCGACGTACCGCCCGCAACTACGACGCGGTGGTCTGTACGACGGCTTTCGCCCGTGCGGAATTCGAAAGGATCGGAGCGACAAACGTGGCGACCGTGCCGCTGGGCGTCGATCTCGACCAGTTCCACCCGCGCTACCGTTGTCCGCAGCTGCGTGGCCGATGGGCGCGCCCGGAGCAGACCCTGCTGGTGCACTGCGGCAGGCTCTCGGTGGAAAAGCACGCCCATCGCAGCATCGACACCGTTGCGGCCCTTCGTGACTCGGGTGTGGACGCGCGACTGGTCGTCGTCGGGGAAGGCCCACTGCGGTCGCGGCTGGAGCGCCAGGCCGCCGGTCTGCCGGTCGACTTCACCGGTTACATCGGTGACCGCGACACAGTGGCCGCCATCCTCGCCTCGGCTGACGTCGCGTTGGCGCCTGGGCCGCACGAAACCTTCGGCCTGGCCGCCCTTGAGGCGCTGGCCTGCGGCACACCGGCGGTGGTCTCACGCACGTCGGCCCTTGCGGAGATTCTCACCGCCGACAGCGGCGCCGCCGCGGACAACGATCCGCGGGCCATCGCCCATGCCGTCGCCGCGGTGATCAGCCGACCCGAGACGATGCGCAGACACTGCGCACGGCGCCGGGCCGAACAGTTCACCTGGCCCCGGTCGGCGGCGGGCATGTTGGAGGTGTTGGCCCGACGGTGACCAATCGCCGCGGCCCGCGGGCACCGTGTCCTACGATCTGGGCATGAGACGGCTTGTGCTGGCGGTTCCGATGGTGAGTGTGGCGGCACTGCTCGGCGCGGGATCGGCGACCGCGGCCCCCGAACAAGGATGCGCGGTCACCCTGCAGCCGCCCACGGTGGTGCAGGACGCCGGGGTGCGTGCCGTCGTGGCATCGGTGAGTCCGGGCGCGTGCAACCGTGCGGTTCCGCAGCTGCAGGTGGCATGCCTACAGCAGGCCGGCAGTGCGGTGGCCCCGCTGTGCGTGCAATCCGAGGGCCCCGGTACCGCCGAGGTCAGATTCAGCCCGTACACCCCTGGTGCCGGATACATCGTGAGTGGCCGGGTGTGCGCGAACGCGGGCAGCCCGCCGGTGACCTATTGCAGTACCGTCGGCCCGACCACGGTCATCCTGTAGCGCCGTCGCGCAGGTAGTGCACATCGGCGCCCATGTCGAACCGATAGCCGCCGCCGCGGATCGTGGTGATGACGCCGGCATGGCCGCCGAGTTTGACCCGCAGCCGGCGAACATGGGTGTCGACGGTACGCCCGGCTGCGGGCCGGTCATCCCACAGCTGCGCCATCAACTCCTCGCGGGATACCGTGCGGTGCGGGTGTTGGGCCAGGTAGAGGAGCAGTTCGAGCTCCCGATAGCTCAGATGCACCGCGTGACCGTCGACAATGACCGAACGCTGCGAAGGATGGATCCGCAGGCCGCCGGTCTCGCGGGCCGCCAAGCCTGCGCGGTCTGCGGAGGTGATGACGGCCGGTCGGGCGCGTACCCCGGGTATGGAGCGGGCAATCACGCCGGCGTACTCGTCGGCCAATTGAGCCGTGCGCAGCGGAAGTTCGGTCAAGCCCGGCGGCACCTCCAGGATGAGGACGACCTGCACCGGATGCGCTGTCGGCGATGACGTACCCGCTCCCGATTGGTACATCGCTGCATGGTGCCCCAGGATTCGGGTGCCCGCCAGGATTTGGCGCGCGGTGAGCGCAACTCAAAACGCGGGGATGACCTGACCGGAGTACGTCGTCTCGATGAACATCCTGGTCTGCGGCCCGGTGAGCGCCGCGGCCAGCGTCGCGATGTCTGGGTTGCGTTGTCCCGCATGCTCGGTCACCAGATACTCGGCGTAGACGGGGTCACCGCGATCGCAGTGCAGGGCGGTGTCGGTGTGCACGTTGCGTTCCATCGCCTGGTTGCCGAAGAGGAACACCGCGTCGAAATCGTCGAGAGCCGAGGCCATCGTCCAACTGGTCAGTTCCTTGAACACCAGCCGGCGGGGGTTGGCCCGCACGTCGGCGGTGGTGGCCAACTGCCCCGCATCGGGCCGACAGTCCAGCAGGCCGAGCCGGTCGAGCATCATCAGTGACCGGTCGGCATTCACCGCGTCGGCAGGCAACGCCACTTCTGCGTATTCGGGAATCGTTGCCAGGCTGGTCACCCGGCTGGAGTACAACCCGAACGGCTCGATGTGGACCGCGACCACCGGGACCAGTGCGGTGCCGGCCGTGCTGTTGAACTGCTCCAGGAAGGGCAGGTACTGAAAGTAGTTGGCGTGCAATCGTCCTGAGGCCAGCCAGTCGTTGGGCTCGTCGAAACTGTCGAATACGATCACCTGCAGATCGATCTGGGACTCGGCCAGCGCGGTGCGGGCACTCTCCAAGATCTCGGCGTGCGGGACCGGCGATGCGCCGACCCGCAGTGGCCGAAGCCCTTTCGTGCTGACCGATCGGACCGAACTGGTCGACATGTTCGCCAGAGTACTGAAGACTGCACAGCGCGCAAGGTGGTAGTCGCGGCGAATGTGCCGTCATGTTACGGACTTCGGCGCACGCTGACCGCAGCGGTTCTCGAGCGCTCGATGGCGGCCTAGGTTCTGGCCAACAGTCATCGCAGGGCCGAGAAGGATTGGTGCACCATGTCCGAGATCACCGCCGTAGCCGGGCAGCTGAGCGACCCGGCTGAGAGTTCCGACCGGAGGTTGCGGGGCAACCTCGGGGTGGCCTCCATCGTCTTCATGGTGGTCGCCGCCGCCGCACCCCTCGGGGTGGTCGGTGGCGTCTTCCCACTGGGCATCGCCAACGGCAATGGTGCCGGATTCCCTGCGACGTTCCTCGTCTCGACGGTGATCTTGCTGCTTTTCGCGGTGGGCTTCACCGCGTTGACCCCGTTCGTCGACGATGCCGGGGCCTTCTTCTCCTATATCCGCCACTCCCTGGGATTCTCGGTCGGCATCGGGTTCGGCTTCGTCGCGTTGGTCAGCTACGTGGCCCTGGAGGCCGGGGTGTATGGCCTGCTGGGGCCCGCCGGCGTCGGTGTCATCACATTGTTCGGCGGGGCCGAGATCCCCTGGTGGGCCGTCGCGGCGGTCGCATTCGCGGTGACAACCTATCTGGGCCACCGCAACATCGAACTGTCCAGTCGGGTGCTGGGCGTGTTGTTGACCGCCGAGATCGCGGTCATCGGCGTCCTCGACCTGGTGATCGTGCTGCGCGGCGGAGGGGATGAGGGCTTGTCGACGGGCGCGGTCAACCCCGCCACCGTGTTCTCCGGCTCGCTCGGTATCGGCCTGCTCTTCGCGATGCTCAGCTACATCGGTTTCGAGGCCACCGCGGTCTTCCGCGACGAAGCCAGGGACCCGCAGCGCACCATCCCGCGGGCCACCTACGCCGCACTGATCCTCATCGGTGCTTTCTACGCCGTGAGTAGCTGGGCGCTGATCTCGGCATGGGGTGATGATCGCGCCGTCGCCCAGGCCACCGATTCCGGTGGCACCTTCCTCGCCGACATCGCCCAGACCTATATCCGAACCGCGGGTAACGACATCATCACCGTGCTGTACTTCACCAGTCTGTTCGCCTGCATCCTGGCCTTCCACAACGTGGCATCGCGCTACGTGTTCGCGCTGTCCCAGCACCGGGTGCTGCCCGACGCACTCGGGGTCGCGCACTCCGCGCATGGTTCACCACACAAGGCATCGCTGTGGATCTCCGCCGTCGTCGCGGTCGGTATTGCGGCCGCCGTCGTGTTCGGCCTGGATCCGGTGACGCAGTTCTACACGTGGTTCGCGGCCACGACCACGGTGGGATTCGTGGCGTTGCTGATCGCCACCAGCGTCGCGGTGCTGGTGTTCTTCGCACCTGACCGCCGCGGGTACTCACAGTGGCGGGTACGCATCGCGCCGGTATCGGGACTCGTCGGACTCGGTCTCACCCTGGTGCTGATCCTCACCAATCTGGAGGGCCTGGCCACCTCGAATGCGTTGGGGTGGGGCATTGTCGGCCTCCTGATCGTGTCCTTCGTCATCGGGGCGGTCATTGCCCGGCGGGTGGCGGGTGCCGCCGAGGTGAACCCGGTGGTGCACTCATGACCCGCGCCGCCGACACCACAAATTCCTACACCGCGACCGAGGGGCCCGTGCGCGCGCTGTCCGACCGCCTTGCCGACGGCTCGCTGACCGAGATCGAGGTGGCCTGGAGCGATCCGCTGGGACATGCTCAGGGCAAACGGATCCCGGCCGCACAGTTCCTGGACCGGGCACGGGGCAGCGGATTCGCGTTCTGCGAGGCCTCACTGGGATGGAACGCCGACGGCACCGTCATCGAGGGGCTGCGGCTGACCAATTGGGCAGGCGGCTATCCCGACGTGTTCGCCGTGCCCGATCTGTCGACATTGCGCGAGTTGCCGTGGCGGCCGGGCGTCGGGCATGTCGTCTCCGATATCGTCACCCACGACCGCACACCGTCGCTGCTGGATCCACGGGCCGTGCTGCGGCGGGTGCTCGATCGCCTTGCCGCACTGGGCTACACCGCCAAGGTGGGCGTCGAGCTGGAGTTCTATCTGTTGAATCCGGACGGCACCGCCCTGCAGGATGACATCCACGCCTACTCGCTGGAAAACGCCAACGCGCTGGATCCGGTGTTGTCCGACCTCTACGACACCCTTGGTGCGTTCACCCGACTGGAGGGAATCCAGAGCGAGTACGGGCCGGGACAGGTGGAGGCGAACCTGGTCTACACCGATGCGCTCGAGGCCGCCGACGACAGCGCACGGTTGAAGTATGCTGCCAAGGAGGTGGCACGCAGGCACGGCAAGCTCGCCAGCTTCATGGCCAAGCCCTTCGCCGAACACTCCGGAAGTTCTGCGCACCTGCACATCTCGCTCTGGCGGGACGAGGAACCGGCTTTCGGCGAGGTGGACGGCACCGAGAACGACCTCGCCCAGTTCGCCATCGCCGGTCTGCTGGAACACCTGCCCTCGATCACGCTGTTCGGTGCACATTCGGTCAACGCCTACCGCCGTTTCGTGCCGGACTCGTTCGCACCGGCCACGGTCACCTGGAGTCGCGACAACCGAAGTGCCGCTGTGCGTTCGCTTCTGAATCAGGACCCGCGGGCGACCCGCATCGAGCTGCGCACCGGCGGTTCGGATGCCAACCCCTACTGGTTGGTCGCCTCGGCACTGGCGGCCGTGGTGGCCGGTATCGAGGCCCGGCGGCGGCCCGAACCCGCGCAGGCCGGCAATCTGTACGGTTCGGGCACTCCGTTGCCGGATTCGCTCGCGGTGGCGGTGGCCTTGACCACTCAGGACGACACCATCGCCGAGATCCTTGGGCGGGATTCGGTCGCAGACTTCGCGGCGATCGCGCGCTCCGAGTGGGTTGCCTACTCCGGACAGGTCAGCGACTGGGAACGTCGCCGCTATCTGACCACATCCTGATCAGCCGATATCGCGAGCCGCGCCGGGCGTCCAGCGCACCGGCAGCCGCTTGATTCCGTGGATGAACGGCGAGAGAAGGCGGTCCGGTTCGGCGTCGGCCAGCAGATCGGGGAGCTGGCGGTGTAACTCCTGGAACGTCACCGTGATCTCACGGCGGGCCAGGTTCGCGCCCAGACAAAAATGGGCGCCGCCACCGCCGAACCCGAGATGAGGGTTGGGGGAGCGCAGCACGTCGAATCGCCACGGGTCGGGGAACCGGGTCTCATCGCGATTGGCCGAGCCGTACCACATGGTGACCTTGTCACCTGCGGCCATGGCGACACCACCGAGCTCGATATCGCGGGTCAGTGTGCGCCGCATGTAGGCCACCGGCGATGCCCACCGCACGATCTCCTCGACGGCGGTCGGCGCTATCCGGTCGTAGTCCGACCACCACAGGTCGCGCTGCTCGGGATGTCTGCTCAACGCGACGACACCGTGGCTGATGGCGTTGCGCGTGGTTTCGTTACCGGCCACCACGAGGAGGATGAAAAAGGAGGCCACCTCCGCCGACGTCAGCCGTTCGCCGTCGAGTTCGGCCGAGATGAGGGCGGTGGTCAGGTCATCGCGCGGACGCGCGCGGCGGTCTTCGGCCAACGCGGTGGCGTAGGCACCGATATCGATCGCCACCCTGGCGAACTCGTCGAAGTCGGCGGTCAGATCCGGATCTCCGAAGCCCAAAATCACATTGGTCCAATGGAATATCCGGTCGTGATCCTCCTCGGCGATACCCATCATGTCACAGATCACCTGCAGCGGAAGCGGACCTGCCAGTGCCGAGACCAGATCCGCACGGCCATCGGGATGATCGGCGACCATCGCGGAAACGAGGTCGCGGGCGCGCTCGCGAACCGATTCCTCAACCCTGGCCAGGACCCGCGGGGTGAAGGCGCTGCGCACGATGTTGCGCAGTCGACCGTGACGCGGATCATCCATGGCGATCATGGAGCCGAAGTACTCGGCAAGTTCCGGGGTTTGGTCGCCGATGGTGATGTTGGGACTCGAACTGAAGATCTCGGGGTGCCTGCTGGCATAGTGCACGTCGTCGTAGCGGGTCAGCGCCCAGTGTCCGGCCCCGGCATCGACACCCTCGGCCGTGACCGGGGGGTGGAAGGAGATCGGGTCGCGGTGCCGCAGAGTGGCGAACGCGCCGTCGCGGAAATCGTCGTCGCCGCGCCAGAACCGCCAGGACCCCAGATCGACCTCGGACCGGTCGACGGTGCGCGGGGGTGTTCCGTTGCGACGGACCGCGATCGACATGAACCTCAGCATAGATTCGCAGGCGTCGGCGCACGTCGGAATCGCGGCCAAGCGCTGCCCGACCGTCAGCCGGGGGCCGAGTCGCCGAAGATGCGGCGGAGTGCGTCGGGCACCGGCCGTTTCGCCCAATCGTCGGTGGATACCGTCACGTAGACGTTGCGGCCGCGCACCGCCGTCCGTTCGATGCCGTCGCCATCGGTGCGCAGCACGTCGAAGGTGACGGTGAAACTGGTGGAGCCCACCGACTCGCAGGCCACGACCACCCGGACGGTGTCGCGCCAGCGCACGGGCGCGCGGTAGTCGATCTCACTGCGCACCACCTGGAAGTCGACGCCGGCGGCGATCAGGTCGGGATAGCGCAGCGACCGATGGTCCAGATACGCGGTCCAGGCCTCGTCGAACCAGGTCAGGTAGTGGGCGTGGAACACCACCGACTGCTGGTCGACCTCGGCGTACCGGGGGACCACCGACAGCGCGAACCGTGCATCGTCGACCGGACTCACGGAGCACACCTTGCCCCATCACGCGCTCGTTACGATCAGGGGGTGGCTCCCACCCTGATCAGCATCGACGATATCCGGTCCGCCGCTCGACGCCTGGATGGTGCCGTGGTGCGCACTCCGCTGCTGGCGGCCGAGTGGGGTGATCCGCGGCGTCCCCTCTGGCTGAAGCCGGAGAGTCTGCAGGCGATCGGTGCGTTCAAGGTGCGCGGTGCGCTCAACGCGATCGGACGGCTCGACGCCGACGAGAAGCGCCGCGGCGTCGTCGCGTACTCCAGCGGTAACCATGCTCAGGCCGTCGCCTATGCCGCAGCACGTTTCGGACTGCGAGCACATATCGTCATGCCGGAGGAGACCCCACGTGTCAAGATCGAGCGGACCCGCGCGCACGGTGCCGAGGTGGTGCTGTGCGGTATGGGCCGGCGCGAGGCGGTGGCCGCCGAGCTCGTCGAACAGACCGGCGGATCGCTGATCCCACCGTTCGATCACCCGGATGTGATTGCCGGACAGGGCACCATCGGCCTGGAGATCGCCGAGGACTTCCCGGATATCGCCAATGTGGTGATTCCGGTCAGCGGCGGTGGATTGGCGTCGGGCATCGGAACGGCGATCCGCGCGCTGTGCCCGAATGCCCAGATCTTCGGTGTGGAGCCGGAGTTGGCCGCCGATACCGCGGCCGGCCTACGCCGGGGCACCCGGGTCGACATGCCGATCGAGGATCGCAATCGAACGATCGCCGACGGTCTGCGTTCGCAGCCCTCGGAGCTCACGTTCGCCCACCTCCAGCATGTGCTGAGCGATGTTCTCACCGTATCTGAAGACGAGATCCGCTCTGCGGTAGCCGAATTGGCGTTCAAGGCTCGGCTGGTGGCCGAGCCGAGCGGAGCCGTCGCGCTGGCCGCCTACCGGCGGCACATGATGCCGCCGGGTCCGACTGCGTTGATCGTCTCCGGTGGAAATATCGAGCCGGCGTTGCTGTCGGAGATCCTGACCTCGTCAGCCGCGATCGGGGAAGACCAGCGGGACTGACACTGCGCAACCCAGATGGGCGCAGTGCGACCAGGCATCCTGTTCGGCGGCGGCCTTCAGTAGGCGGCGCCGGCCCATCCAGCCGCACGAGCAGCCGGCGGTGGAGTTGCCGACACCGCGGTTGTACACGTAGGCCACCCCGCTTCCGGTCGATGCGGTGAGGCGGTCCTCCAACAGTAAGACGTTCATCTGATCCATCTCCTTCGTCGACCTGACCTCGGTGTCACGCAGACGTGCGAGTTTGTCGCAGTTCGAATTCTGCGCCGCTGGACCCCGGTTCGGCAGGATCGGCGAGTTACGAGTCGACGCTGATCCGGTCAAGCCGGGATAACGGACGACTGCCATCTACCCGCCGATCGGAGTTGCCAAACAAGCTGTCTGCCCACGTCGCATGAGTCAGAGATGTTGCTACAGCGTAAATTTGGGACCGCTGGGGCAGCTGTTAATGCACACCCTCCATCAGCCGGCTGATCCGTCCCGCCAGCCCCAGCACCACGGCACCGGCGGCGATCGCGACCACACCGAGGATCCCGAAGTATGCGAACTCGCTTGCGGGGTCGTAATACCCGGACAGCACTCCCGACATGGCGGTGCCCAATCCAACGGAGAAGAAATACAGCGCCATCATCTGCGCCCGGAACGCCTCGGGCGCGAGTTGGGTGGTGACGGCCAGACCGATCGGGGACAGCAGCAGCTCCGATACCGCGAACACCGCCATGATGCCCATCACCAGCAGTGCCGGGACAGCCTTGCCGGTGGTGCCGGCGAACGGCAGGAACAGCAGGAACGCCGCGCCCATTCCGATGACACCGTAGGCGAACTTCTGTGGGGTGGTCGGCGCGCGGTTGCCCAGCCGAGTCCACATGATCGCGAAAAGCGGTGACAGCAGGATGATCCACACCGGCTCGATCGACCCGATCCAGCTCGACGGGGCGGTCCACCCGAAGATCGACCAGTTCATCCGTTCGTCGGAGTACACCGCCAGCACGGTGAAGATCTGTTGGAACAGCGACCAGAACACCGCGTTGGCGATGAACAGCGGAATGAATGCCCGCACCCTGGTGCGTTCCTGGCCGCTGACCTTCGGGCTGCGCAACAGCACCGCGAAGTAGGCGATGGAGGCCACGACAATCACGCCGGTGGTCACCTGAGACAGGATGGCCAGCGTCACCAGGCCGGTCCAGAACGCGATCACCACGATGACCAGCACCCCGACACCGGCGGCAACTGCGGGCAGGACCCCGCTGCGCGGTAGCGGGTTGGGGACCTCGCGGCCATGGGTGCCGAGGTTGCGCCGGAACACGACGTACTGGGTGAGCCCGATGGCCATGCCGATGGCGGCCGCGCCGAATCCGTAGTGGAAGCCCACCCGGGTCTGGAGCAGACCGGTCAGCAACGGGCCGATGAAGGCGCCGAGGTTGATGCCCAGGTAGAACAGCGTGAACCCGCCGTCGGCACGGGCATCACCCTTGTCGTACAGCGTGCCGAGCAGGGAGGAGGCGTTTGCCTTCAGCGCGCCGGATCCGAGCGCCACCAGCACCAGGCCGACCGCCACCCCGGTGATACCCGGGAGCAGGGCCAGGGCGATGTGCCCGGCCATCACCACGACGCCGCCGTAGAACACCGTGCGTTCCATGCCCAGGACCCGATCGGCCAGCCATCCGCCGAGCACCGTCGACAGATAGACCAGGCCGCCGTAGGCCCCGACGATGCCTGTCGCGGTGGCCTTGGCCATCTCCAGGCCACCGTCGGTCACCGAGTAGTAGAGGTAGTACCCCAGGATCGTGAGCATCCCGTAGAACGAGAATCGTTCCCACAGTTCCACGCCGAACAGGTTGGTCAGGCCGATCGGGTGGCCGAAGATCGTGCGAGTTGCTTGTGCGTCGCCGCTGCCGGTTGCCGTATGTTGCGCCCCAGTCATGGGACACCACCCTGCCACGCCCTGCGACCACGTGTCGCATTGTGGCGATGTCACTTTCTCGTCGTGCCTGTGATGACGACTCGGCGAACATGTCCGCGGCTTTGACGTAGGTAGACCGTCTCATTGGCAAATTCTGGGCTGCCGGCGATGACGCGCTGACTGGGCTCTGGGCCACCCTCCCGGGTAAGGTCGGCCGGATAACGGGGCGGTGACCGAATCGTCTCGACCCGGTCGCGTGCCTGCGACCGGGTGGTCCGAAGGGGTTCATGTGGACGCGGTGCTCGGTTTGTCGATGACGCCTACGTCGCTCGGCGTGGTCGTCGTCGACGGTGACGGGGCCCCGGAGGGCGCGGCCGCCCGGGATTCCTTCGAGGTCCGCGTCGATGGCTCGGACGCCCGTTCGGCAACCGAACAGGCGACCGCGGCGGTCGGTGCCATTGCCGCTGCACGGGGGCAGCGCCTCAAGTCGATCGGTGTCACCTGGAGCGAGAACGCCGACGCCGAGGCGACCGCACTGATGGACTCGTTGAATCGGTCGGGTTTCGGCAATGTCGTCCCGATCCGGCTGCCGGAAGCCACCGAGGCGCTCGCCCGAGGAATGGCCGATGTCATCGGATACCGGACCAGTGCGGTGTGTGTCATCGAACCGGACACCGCCATCGCCCTGATCGTCCACACCGACGACGGTGCGATACATACGGCCATCAATCACGGCATCGACAGCGACGAGAGCCTGATCGGCTGGCTGAGCACCGTCTTCACTCGCGCCGACTGGCAGCCGGAGGCACTGGTCGTCGTCGGTTCTGCCGG
Organism: Arthrobacter sp. SLBN-53; assembly: GCF_006715585.1. Lineage (NCBI taxonomy): Bacteria > Bacillati > Actinomycetota > Actinomycetes > Micrococcales > Micrococcaceae > Arthrobacter > Arthrobacter sp. SLBN-53. The sequence goes on along the minus strand of NZ_VFNN01000001.1, from coordinate 286,259 downwards.
TGGCTTCGACACCGTCCTGCCGCAGCTGGAAGAGGCGCTCTCGGTACCGGTGTTCGCTCCCGCGGAGGCGCCCCTGGCGTTGGCTCGCGGTGCCGCGCTGGCCTCCACACACAGCTCAGGTCTGCCGTTCAGCCTGGAGTTGCCTGCAGCCACCGCGGCGGGTCGGCATGCCGCCCCGCCGGCCGGCAACAACTCGACGCGCCTCATCGCCGGAGCGCTGGTTGCCGGCGTACTCACATTCGTTGTTTCGGCATCGGTGGCGGTGGCGGTGCAACTGTCACCGGCGCGGGAGACCGCTGCCCCCGAGCCCGCCGCCGTGGTGGTCCAGGATGCGCCCGCCGCGCGTGTCGCTCCGCGCCCGGCCCCGCCCGCGGCGCCGCTCGCCGAGCCGGCCGCGGGGGAGCGGTCCTCACTTTCCGACGCGCTGGCACCCCCGGTCGAGTTCGCGCCGCTGCCGCAGGCACCCGTCGAGCCGGTGCTTCCCGAAGCGCCCGCGCCCGAGGTGAGCGCCGGCTACGACCCCGCGCCGGTCGAGGCGGCGATACCCGATCCGGCGCTGGCGCCCGCGCCGCCGGCCGTGTTGCCGCCGCCGGTCCCGCCGGTCGCGACGCCGCCCCAGGTGTTCGAGCAACCCAAGAAACCGTTCCTGCAGCGGATCAGGGATCGGCTGCGCCTCGGCGGTCCCGACCAGGGTCCTCCCGGCCAGATCATCGTCAGTCCGCCGCAAGGCTAGGCCTTTGGGGTGCCGCGCAGATCTGCGGCTGGCTAACATTTACCGGACTCGGTGCGACAAGCAGATGAGCGGTCAGGTCGGGTCCGGAGTGTCCGGAGTTCATGGGAGGTTCGGCACGTTGCGAAAAGCTATTCGATACATGGTGGTCATCGTCGGTGTCACCGCGCTGTCACTGGGCGCATCCACAACCACGGGCGTGGCCGCGGTGAGCGTGCCGGTGTCGGCCGTGGCCGTGTCGCCCGCGGCCGGTGCGGTGGTCGGTGTCGCCTATCCGGTCACCGTGTCCTTCGGCGCGCCGGTTCTCGACCGCGATGCCGCCGAACGGGGCATCACCTTCTCCGCACCGACGGTGCCCGGCGGTGAGTTCGAGTGGCTCGACGATGCCACGGTGCGGTTCACCCCCACCGAGTACTGGCCCGCGCATTCCACCATCACCGTCGAGGCAGTCGGTATGAAATCGAGCTTCCAGACCGGCGCCCTGGTGCGCGGTGTCGCCGATATCGACGCGCACACCTTCACCGTCAGCATCGACGGCGAGGTCGCCCGGGAGATGCCCGCATCGATGGGCAAGCCCGGACACGCCACTCCCATCGGTCAATTCACCGCACTGGAGAAGCAGAGCGTGGTGGTCATGGATTCGCGCACGATCGGCATCCCGCTCGATGATCCCGAGGGTTACAAGCTGACGGTGTATGACGCGGTGCGCGTCACCTGGGGCGGGGTTTACGTGCACGGTGCGCCGTGGTCGGTGGGCTCGCAGGGCTATGCCAACGTCAGCCACGGTTGCATCAACCTCAGCCCGGACAATGCTGACTGGTACTACAACAATGTGAGCATCGGCGACCCGATTGTGGTGCAGGCCTGAGTTTTCGCCCTCAGCAAGCGTCGGCGTGCAGGTTGCGCGCGGTGGGTGAGGTGTCGATGACCGCCGGATCCGGGTAGGTTCGCAGCACGCGGTCGGCGGTCCCGCTGCTGGTCACGGTGAACCAGTAGTGCTCGTTCTTGAAATGATGCCGGCGGTGGTTGCGCCAGATCGCGCGGTATACGGCGGTTTTCGGCTTGTAGTCGGTATGGATCAGATAGTGGCACCATTCGTAGCCCAACCCGAGTGCGGTGATGATCGTCAGGAACGTCAGACCGCGGCCCAGGCTCGGGAAGACCAGCGTCGCGATCGCGACGGCCAGCGGCAACACCCAGAGCAATGACCGCCAGGGGATGAACACCAATGGCAGGTCACGTGGTTCGACGTGGTGTTCGCGGTGCTTGCGCGACAGCAGGGGATCCATGCGGATGCCGGCGATCCGGCGTGGACGCCAGTGCAGGATCAGCACGTGGATCAGCCATTCGGCGAACGGAAACGCCGCGAGCATCACGGCGGGTACCAACGCGTCGGTGAGTTGCCAGTCGCCGGTAAGGACGCGGGCAGCGGCGGCACCGACGAGCGTCGCGCCCAGCATCCACGGGGTGGGGTGGCGTCGGAATTCCCGTGCCGCATCGCGCAACGTCATGCCGCCGCGGCTGTTCATCGGGCCTCCTCGAGTTCGGTCAACGCGGCGGACAGCGCCGTGGTGGCGGGTTCCAGCAGCGCGCGGGCCGCGGCAGCGGCCCTGTCGGCATCGCCGGCGATGACGGCGTCCGCGATGGCCTGATACGCCTCCGGCCGACCGACCTCGGCGGCCATCATCGCGGCCAGTGCGGGAAGCGCGGGCTCGTAGGCGGCCCGCAGTGTGTTGTACATCAGCCGGAATGCGATCGAATTGGCATGGTCGACAAGGTGATCCCAGAAGCCGAGTGCATGGCGCTGCAGTTTCACCGGATCGGTTTCGGTGTGCAACGCCGCGACGGCGGCCTCGAGCAGGCCGGGGAGTTCGGCGCCGTGGCGCCGTGCGGCCAGTTCGGCGACTTTCGGCCCGTTGTGCAGACGGGTTTCCAGGATGGAACGCACCACTGCGGTGTCGAGTTCGCCGGCCCGCAGCAGCAGCCGGGGAAGCAGATCAAGTCCGGCATGCCTGCGGAAATCGCGCACCGTGGTGGTGTCGCCCTGACGGATCTCGACCAGGCCGATCGAGCTCAGCCTTTTGAGCGCTTCGCGCACGGCGGGTCGGGATACGCCGAGTACCTCGGCCAGTCGGCGCTCGCTGGGCAGGTGGTCGCCGGGTTGCATCGCGCCGCTGAGCACCTCGTCGACGATCTGCTCGACGACGTCATCGGGGACCGAGCGGCGAGGTACGGGTTGCAGGGCCATGCGTGAACAATGGCAGCAGAGCGGTAAGAGGTCAAGTGGTCAGACCAATTTGGTGTAACGGCAGTTGTCGTGATGTCGGCCCGGGCCGCATCGCCCGATGAGCGGGATGACATTGCCCGATCCGCGCTCTCACAGCCGATTGTGTGGGGGGTCACAGTTACGTCTCAGGAGGGCGACACTCATATGCACCCCAGGAGCGCGGCCCATGCCGCGAGATACCGCACCACGGAACGGCTCGCCGGTACCGCGGCCCGACACGTGGCCTTCGGCGGTCTGGCACTATCTGCTTGGCTCGTCGCCGCCGTCGCCACCGGTCACGGGGTCGCCATCGCCGATGATTCGTCTTCAGGTTCCGCCGGTACGTCGGCGAGCTCGTCCTCTTCTTCGGGGTCCTCCACCTCGACCTCGTCATCGTCGAACGAACCGAAGTCCGCCACCGAGCGCTCGACGGGGTCGGCCTTCACCGCGTCTCGCTCGGCCTCCGACGACGACAGTCGCGATACCTCGGATTCGGCCGTGGAGAGCGCCGACTCGGCCCTCGAACCGTCGGTTTCCTCGGAGCCCGCCGTCCTCACCGACGAGGACGCTGCCGACGAGGATGCCGTTGCTGAGGATGCTGCCGAAGAGGACACCTCGTCGGTGGAGCTCGGCACCCCGGATGTCACGGAGACGCCGTGGGAGGTGGTAGGGGCAGAGACTCCGCCGGAATCGGAGAGCCCCGAGCGACCCGCTGCTCCTGCCGACACGGACACCGCCGCAGCGGCGCAGGCACAACCCGCCACCGACCGGGACCACGACAACACCTCGAATTCGGCTGTCGAACAGAAGCAACCGGAGGACGGGGTGGTGCAGCCGGTGCCGACGGTGTCGGTCGACCAACTCTCGGCACGCACCACCGCCCGCTCGGACTCGGCCGGTCAGGTGAGCGGCCCGGCGACCTTCGCACCGGCGACCATGTCCATGTCGGCTTCGGCTGCGGCAGCCACCGTCACGGCGCCGAACCCGGTCGCGATCATCACCGACGTGGTGCACCGGTTCTTCGATGCGCTCTTCGGCCCGTTGCAGGAACTGATGTCCTCCGCGCCGGCCGGACAGAATCCGTTGGCCTGGGCACTGCTGGCCTTCGTGCGCAGGACATTCTTCAACCAGGCCCCCGAAATCACCGCGGTGAACATCGGATCTCAGCAGGCCGACGGCGTCATCACCGGCACCATCGACGCGATCGATCCCGACGAGATGGGCAAGACAGTCAAGATCGGAGCCAATGTCTTCGCCTACCCGGCGCGGCCACGAACCCCCGAACCCGACTGCGGTTGCGCGGTGGTGGACGGCGTGGCCGGACTGCCGTTCATGAACGACGCATACCTGGGCACCGAGCCGGGCAGCAACTGGCATGCCCCGGACGCTGTGGACATCACGTGCGTCTACATCGGGTCAAACGGTGCCGTCACCTACACCGGCAAGGAAATCGGTGAGGTCACCATCGACGGACTCGGAACGGGCCACGTCACCTTGCTTTTCGATGGTGTGTTGTTGTCCGCGACGCAGGAACGATCGGTTGCTCAACTTCAGCCGCATCTCGGTACCGGCGATCTCAAGGGTGTGCGCGGCACGGTCATCAGTGAAAGCACCCTCGACGCAACGGGTGCCGCCACCGGGGTACTGAGCGGTGAGGTGGTCCGGCCCGAGCTGCGCTACAAGCTCGTCACGCAGGCGGCGCACGGCACCGTCGTCATCGACGAAGTCACCGGCCAGTTCACCTACACGCCGGACCCCGCCTTCGCCGCCGCGGGAGGAGACGACTCGTTCGAGGTGGTCGTGACCGACGGCAGGTTCAACCTGCTCAACCTCTTCAAGCCGCACAACGGCGATCCGGTGCGCACCATCAGCCTCAGCGTGGCCGGCACCACCGCTGTGTGAGATGAGCCGAAAGCCATGCCGGCGTGGATCCGAGGATCCGCGCCGGCATGGCATTTTCGGCGACGACGAGTCGGCGGGGCCGCCCGAAAGGCCTGGAGCGAAAGACTGACAGCGAAAGGCCTGGAGCGAAAGGCTTAGAGCCGCACCAGCGAAAAGGGATAGGTCAGAGCGCCGGGCGCGCCGTCGCAGCCCGCCGCGAATGACGATGTCAGATTGCCTCGCAGCGTCGAGGCGTCCCACGTGTAGACATCGCGGGTCGCGACGACGGGTCCGTAGTAGACGTTTCCGCATCGCAGACCGTCAGGGACATCAACGGTCAACGTGTAGCGCCCGTCCGCGAGGTGAGCCTGACCGGAGTATTCGAAGGCCTTCGCCGTCGGCATCGGCATGGCGCCGATACTGCGGCAGTCGTCGGCGGCCGGGATGCAGTGCATCACCGACCATGCCCAGGTATGGAAGTCGTACCGATCCGGTATCACCAGTTGATAATTGGCGAAGAACGGATCCGCTTGAGCGGCCGGTGCACCCGTCACGGTGCCCAGAGCCAGTGCGGAGAATGCGTATGCCAGCGGTGCCAGCTTCATGGCTGATCCCTTTCCCGGAAGGCGCGGTCAGATGGGCTCCTCGCCCGATCACATATGGGAGCCGCCATCGACCCGGATCTCGGTGCCGGTGATGAAGTAGGCGTCATCGCTGCCCAGCATCGCCACGACACCTGCCACGGAGTCGGGCCCGGCGAAGATCGCGCCATTGCCCAGCGGGAGCATCGGGGCCACCTTTGCGAACAGGGCGAAGTCCGCATCGGCGGGCAGCCCGGGACCGATGCTCTGGCGGGCAACCCCGGTGCCGTCGGTCATGCCGGACGAGATCGAGCCGGGCTGAACACAATTGAAGCGGATACCGGCCTTGGCGAATTCCATGGCCCAGGCGTGCGTCATCGACAGCACACCGCCCTTGGACGCGGCGTATGCGGCCATGTACGGATGCGCGAAGTGCGCCGAGGTCGAGCTGAAGTTCACCACAGCCGGACCGTTGCCCGCGCCGAGCGCACCGATCGCCTCGCGGGTGACCAGGAATGTACCGACCAGGTTGACCCTGAGCACCAGCTCGAAATCGGCGAGCGTGGTTTGCGCCAGGTGGGCGGAGCGCAGAATGCCCGCCGCATTGACCAACGTGTCCAGGCCGCCCAGGATCGAGAGCGCTTCGGCGAGGCCGGCCCGGACCGAGGGCTCGCTACCGATATCCATCACGATCGTCGACAGCCGACCTCCCACATCACCGGCCTTGGTGACGGTGTCGGACAGCCCGTCCGGGCTGATGTCCGCCGCGACGACGGTGCCGCCCTCTGCCAGAATCCGCAGCACGCAGGCTTGGCCGATACCCGAACCGCCCCCGGTGATCAGTACGCGACGTCCGACATAACGCGCACTTTCGGAGGGCTCAACGGAAACTGACACAGCTCGACTCCTGTCATGAAGACACTCACACGGACCGACGACACGCTACGTTCTCGCGCCCGTGAGAGCTGTCGTGTGATGGTTCCCGGTGGATGGGAGGTGGTGTGTCGAAGATCATGTCCTGCTGTCAACGTTCATGGGTCACGTGCCGACAGGCCGGTCGTGAGGTTCGGCAGCAGCAGGCGCGGAGGTTCTTCGGTACATGGTGAGCAGCCCCCAGGACCGTTGGTCCGCCGGGATCACAATCTTCAGGACGGGTGGCCCCGGGCCGATGCGTGCCATCGGAGGCTTGCTGGCGATGTCCGCCGATGCGGTCAAATTCCTTTTCCAGCGGCCATTTCAGGGTCGGGAATTCCTGGAGCAGTCGTGGTTCGTCGCGCGGGTGTCGCTGATGCCGACCATTTTGGTCGCGGTGCCGTTCACCGTGCTGGTCAGCTTCACGCTCAACATTCTGCTCCGTGAACTCGGTGCGGCCGATCTCTCCGGTGCCGGGGCGGCATTCGGTGCGGTCACCCAGGTCGGCCCGATGGTGACGGTGCTGATCGTGGCGGGTGCCGGTGCCACCGCCATGTGTGCGGACCTGGGTTCGCGTACCGTCCGCGAGGAGATCGATGCCATGGAGGTGCTGGGTATCAACCCGGTGCAGCGGTTGGTGACGCCCCGCATGCTCGCCTCCGGACTGGTCGCACTGCTGCTCAACAGCCTGGTGGTCATCATCGGCATCATCGGTGGCTATGTGTTCTCCATCTTCATCCAGGGCGTCAACCCCGGTGCGTTCGCCGCAGGCATCACCCTGCTGACCGGTGTGCCCGAGGTGATCATCTCGTGCGTCAAGGCCGGCCTGTTCGGTCTGATCGCGGGACTGGTTGCCTGCTACCGGGGTCTGATGATCAGCGGCGGCGGTGCGAAGGCGGTCGGCAACGCCGTCAACGAGACGGTGGTCTACGCGTTCATGGCACTGTTCGTGGTCAACGTCGTGGTGACTGCCATCGGCATCCAGATGACGGCGGATTAGCCGATGACCGTCGCGCGCTCGTTACGCCCACGTCTGACCCGTGAGCTCAATCGTCCGGTCGCTGCGCTCGGACGCGTGGGTGACCACACGCTGTTCTACGGCCGCGCGCTGGCCGGCGTGCCGCACGCGTTCGTGCACTACCGTCGCGAGATCATCCGGCTGATCGCCGAGATCAGCATGGGTGCAGGCGCGTTGGCGATGATCGGCGGCACGGTCGTCATCGTCGGCTTCCTGACCCTGGCGGCCGGCGGCACGTTGGCGGTGCAGGGATACAGTTCGCTGGGCGATATCGGCATCGAGGCTCTCACCGGCTTTCTCGCGGCGTTCATCAATGTGCGCATCTCCGCGCCGGTGGTGGCGGGAATCGGATTGGCCGCCACCTTCGGGGCCGGGGTCACCGCCCAACTCGGTGCCATGCGCATCAACGAGGAGATCGACGCTCTGGACGCGATGGCCATCCGGCCGGTCGAGTATCTCGTGAGTACTCGCATCGTGGCGGGCATGATCGCCATCACCCCGCTGTACTCCATCGCGGTCATTCTCTCTTTCGCCGCAAGCAAGTTGACGACGGTCGGCCTGTTCGGACAGTCGGCCGGCCTGTACAACCACTACTTCTCGACATTCCTGAACCCGGTGGACCTGTTGTGGTCGTTCCTGCAGGCAATCCTGATGGCGATTGCCGTGCTGCTGGTGCACACCTATTTCGGATACTTCGCCACCGGAGGACCGTCCGGTGTCGGGGTAGCGGTGGGCAATGCCGTGCGGACCTCGCTCATAGTCGTGATCTCGGTGACCCTGCTCGTCTCACTGTCGATCTACGGCTCCAACGGCAATTTCAACCTGTCGGGATAGGGGAGCGCAGATGGCGATGAACGATGACGTCACACGACCGTTGGTCGGTGTGGCAACGGTCGGTGTGGCGGTGGGAATCGTCGCATTGTCGGTCGGATTGTTCCGAGGAAGCTTCACCGATACCGTGCCCGTCACCGTGCTCGCGGACCGGGCCGGACTGGTCATGAACGCCGACGCGAAGGTGAAACTTCATGGCGCACCCGTCGGTTCGGTGCGGTCCGTGGAGTCCCTGCCCGACGGTCGTGCTGCGCTGCACCTGGCGATGGACCCGTCGTATATGGAACTCATCCCGGCCAACGTGCGCGCTGACATTGCGTCCTCGACCGTGTTCGGCTCGAAGTTCGTCGAACTGATCCCACCGGCCGACCCGTCGCCGCAGTCACTTGCCGCCGGGCAGGTGCTCGCCGCCGACCATGTCACCGTGGAGATCAACACCGTCTTCGAGCAACTCTCCACGGTTCTGCGCAGGATCGAACCCACGAAACTCAACGAAACCCTTGGCGCGCTGGCCACCGCGCTGGACGGGCGCGGAGACCAGATCGGCCGGATGCTGTCGAACTTCGACAGCTTCCTCGCCACCGTCGATCCGAGCCTGCCCGCCATGGAACACGAGATCGGCGTTGCACCCGAGGTACTCGACGCGTACGCCGACGCCGCCCCCGATCTGGTCTCCACCGCCGACGCGGCGACTCGGATGAGCGACACCCTGGTAGACGAGCAGCACAATCTGGACACCCTTTTGATCAGTGTCATCGGGCTTGCCGAAACCGGCACCGATGTCGTCGGATCCAATCGGCAGGCGATCACCGACACCATGCGCCTCTTGGTACCCACCACCGATCTGACCAACGAATACAACGCCGCGTTGAAGTGCGGTCTGGGTGGCGCGGTGGAACTGGCGAAGGCGCCGGGGACGCCGGTGCCGGGCGGTCTGTTGCTCCAGACCATCGTGTTGGGCCAGGAGCGGTACCGGTATCCCGCGAATCTGCCGAAGGTGGCCGCCACCGGTGGCCCGCAGTGCTCCGATCTGCCGAAGGTGCCATTCCAGAAGCATCCGCCGTTTGTCGTGACCGACGTGAACGCCAACCCCGCCCAGTACGGCAACGAAGGAATTCTGTTGAACTCCGAGGGCCTCAAGCAGGCGCTGTTCGGTCCGCTCGACGGACCGCCGCGCAACACTCCTCAGATAGGGCAGCCGGGATGAGCCCCTTTGCCAAGACGGCGACGAAGTTCGGTGCGTTCGGCCTGACCATGGTGGTCCTGACCGCTGGACTGTTCGCGATATTCAGCCAGTACCGTTCGGGGTCCACCGCGGGCTACTCCGCGGTGTTCACGGATTCCTCGAGCCTGAAATCGGGTGATTCGGTGCGGGTCTCGGGTATCCGGGTCGGCACCGTCCGCAGCATCGAACTGCAGCCCGACAACACCGTGCTCGTCGGCTTCGACGCCGACGACAACATCCGGATGAGCGAGAACACCACGGTGGCCGTGCGTTACCTGAACCTGGTGGGTGATCGCTATCTGGAACTGATCGATCAGCCCGGATCCACCCGAATCCGTCCTCCGGGAACGCGTTTCAGCATCGAGCAAACCGAGCCTGCACTGAATCTCGACCTGCTCCTCGGTGGTCTCAAGCCCGTCATCCAGGGCCTCAACCCCACCGACGTCAACTCGCTGACCACCTCACTGATCCAGATTCTGCAGGGCCAGGGTGGCGACGACCTGGAGTCCTTGTTCACCCGCACCTCGTCGTTCGCCAGTGCGCTGGCTGATAACGGTCAGACGGTGGAAAGCCTGATCGACAACCTCAACGAGACGATGACGGTGCTCGCCGAGGACGGGGGCAAGTTCTCCGGGGCTGTCGACAAATTGGAGCGGCTGGTCACCGGCCTTGCCGCAGAAAGAGATCCGATAGGGGAGTCGATCACCGCGCTGGACAACGGCACCGCCTCATTGGCCGGCCTGCTGACGCAGGCGCGCCCGGCGCTCTCGGGCACGGTGGATGAACTGACCCGAATGGCACCGCTGCTGGCCAACGACACCGATCTGGCCAGACTCGATCTGCTGATGCAGAAGACTCCGCAGAACTATCGCAAGCTTGTCCGTCTCGGTTCGTACGGCAGCTGGCTCAACCTCTACATCTGCGGTGTCACCATCCGGGTGTCAGATCTGCAAGGCCGGACCGCCCACTTCCCGTGGGTGATCCAGAACACCGGAAGGTGCGGTGAACCCTGATGCTCAAGTATCGCCAATCATCCCTGGTCCGAGCCGGTTTCATCGGCCTGGTGTCGATGATCCTGATCATCGCTGTCGGCCTGCAGCCACAGCAGCTCGTGGCGATGGCCACCTCGGTGCGCTACCAGGCCGTCTTCGCCGAAGCCGGTGGGCTGAGCGCGGGTAACAATGTCAAGGTCTCCGGGGTCACCGTCGGATCGGTCTCCGATGTCGAACTGGATCAGGGCACGGCGCTGGTGACCTTCGCGGTGAACAGCAAGGTGCGCCTGGGCAAGGACACCATCGCCCACATCGGTATCGGCACTCTGCTCGGCGAACGTCAACTGGTCCTCGAGCCCCGGGGCAGCGACCGGATGCGTGCCCTCGACACCATCCCGATGACCCGGACGGCATCGCCGTACTCGCTGACCGATGCGCTCAACGAGTTCACCTCCAATACAGCAGAAACCGATACCGCGGCCATCAACCAGTCCCTCGACGTGCTCGCCGACACCGTCGACCGGCTGGCACCGCAGTTGGCCCCGACCTTCGACGGGGTGAGCCGACTGTCCCGATCGCTGAACAACCGCAACGAGTCATTGGGCAATCTGCTCAGCAGCGCGGCCGATGTCACCGGGATCCTCTCGGAGCGTAGTCAGCAGGTCAACAGTCTGATCCTGAACGCCAACGACTTACTCGGGGTGCTGCAGGACCGCCGATACGCGATCGTCAACCTGCTCGCGAACACCACCGCCGTGGCCGATCAGCTCTCGGCGCTGGTCGACGAGAACGAGGCCGAACTGGCTCCGACCCTCGCGCAGCTGAATCGGGTTGCCGAGGTGTTGGAACGCAACCGCGATAATCTTGCCAAGTCGCTGACCGGTCTGGCCAAGTACCAGATCACCCAGGGCGAGGCCGTCAACAGTGGGTTCTACTACTACGGTTACGCCGCCAATCTGCTACCCGGGCCGGCGATTCAACCCTTCCTCGACTACGCGCTCGGATTCCGTCGTGGTGTCAACGCCGGACAGCCGCCGGACAACGCCGGACCGCGTGCCGAATTCCCGTTCCCGTACAACGGTATTCCCGGAGGATCGCGATGAGGATGCGCACGCCCGCCGCCAAGAAGATCGCTGTCGTCGCCGTGGCCGTCGCGATGGTCGCGGGAGCCGGATTCGCGGTGTACCAGAACTTCCTGAAGCCCAGGACGATCGTCGCCTACTTCGTGTCGGCAACGGCGATCTACCCGGGCGATGAGGTGCGTGTCGTCGGGGTACGAGTGGGCTCCATCAAGGCGATCGAGCCGATGGGGACCCGTACCCGGGTTGTGTTGCAGGTGGATCGCGACGTGCCGGTGCCTGCCGACGCCAAGGCCATCATCGTGGCACCGAATCTGGTGTCGGCGCGTTATGTGCAGTTGACGCCGGCCTTCGGGTCCACCCCGGAAGCCAGCGGCGCCATCATGGCCGACGGCGCCGAGATCGGGGAGGACCGCACTGCGGTCCCGGTGGAATGGGATGAGATCAAGGAGCAGCTCACCCGGTTGGCCACCGAACTCGGGCCGGGCAGTGGGGTATCGGAGACCTCGCTCGGCCGGTTCATCGACAGCACCGCCGATGCCATGGCAGGTAACGGAGATCGGCTGCGGGAGACGATCACCCAGCTTTCCGATGTCGGACGTGTTCTCGGCGAGGGGAGCGGTGACATTGTCGGCGTCATCAAGAATCTGCAGGTCTTCGTCCGTGCGCTCCGTGACAGCAACACCCAGATCGTGCAGTTTCAGGACCGGCTGGCCGATGTCACCGGTGTCGTCGACGGCAGCCGTGCCGACCTCGACTCCGCGATCAGTGAGTTGTCGGTAGCGGTGGGCAAGGTGCAGAGCTTCGTCGCCGGGTCACGCAATCAGACCGCTGAGCAGATCGAGCGGCTGGCCAATGTGACCCAGGTGCTCTCCGACAACAGCATGGCGGTCAAGAACATTCTGCATGCCGCGCCCAATGCCCTGGTCAACGGCTACAACATCTACAACCCCGACACCGGCGGGCCGCGTGGTTCGTTCGCCATGAACAACTTCGCCAACCCGGTCGCCACGATCTGTTCTGCGATCTCGGCGGTGGAGAACGTCACCGCCGAGGAATCCGGCCGCGCCTGCGCGCAGTATCTGGGCCCCGCCCTGCGACTGTTGAACTTCAACCACCTTCCGATCCCGTTCAACGCCTACCTGGGACCGGCACCGAAGAACGTCATCTACTCCGAGCCGGGACTGGCGCCCGGTGGTGGCGGTACCGGGCCCGCGCCGGTCGATCTCCCGCCGGCGGTGTCGGCCTACACCGGGACAGGGGATGTCCCGCCGCCCCCGGGATGGACGGACCCGCCACAACCCCCGGGGTCCTACGCGCCGCTCGGACTGCCCGCAGCACGCACCCCGGCCCTCTACCCCGGTGCGCCCGTGCCGCCTGGACTCCCGTTTCAGCCCCCACCTGCCGCGCCGTCCGCGTCAACCCTGACCGAACTGCTACTACCGGCCGAAGCCGCCCCCGAGGTGCCGGCACAGGAAGGCACCCCGTGATGAAGCCGAAGCCGGCCCGCCGGTGGGCCGCGGCGGTCTGCTGCGCGATGCTGGTGACGTCTGGATGCTCATTCGACGGCATCAACTCACTGCCGCTGCCCGGCACTATTGGAACCGGCAAGGGCGCCACGACCTACCGGGTGCAGATCGCCAATGTCGGTACCCTGGAATCAAACTCACCGGTCATGGTGGGTGACGTGGTGGTCGGAGCGGTACGCAGGATGACCGTCGATGACTGGACTGCCAACGTCGAGGTGACTGTCGAGCCGGACGCCGTGATTCCCGGGAACGCGGTGGCCACCGTCGGGCAGACCAGCCTGCTCGGGTCCATGCACCTGGCGCTCGACCCGCCGATCGGTGAGAGCCCGAGCGGCAGACTCGCACCGGGTGCCACGGTCCCGCTGTCCAAGACATCGACGTACCCGTCCACCGAGCAGACCCTGTCCTCGCTGTCGGTGGTGGTCAACGGCGGTGGCCTGACACACATCGGCGATATCGTGCACAACTTCAACGCCGCGCTCGACGGCCGCCAGGGCCAGATCCGCGACCTACTCGGCCGGATGAACAAGGTCATCGGTCTCCTGGATTCGCAACGGGACAACATCATCGAATCGATCTCCGCGCTGAACCGGCTCGCCGCGACATTCGCCGGCCAACGCGATGTGCTGACACGTGCCCTGGACCGGATCCCGCCCGCGCTGGACGTGTTGAACCAGCAACGACCACGCATCACCACAGCGTTGACCAAGCTGGGCCGATTCAGCGACACCGCAACACAACTCATCAACGACTCGCAAGGTGACATCGTTCGCAACCTGCAGAATCTCGAACCCACGATCCGGGCTCTTGCCGATATCGGACCCGATCTGACGACAGCCCTGTCGTTCCTGCCGACCTTTCCCTACACACAGGAGTTCATCGACCGCGGGATCCGCGGTGACTATATGAACCAGTTCATCGTGTTCGACTTCACCATTCCCCGCCTGAAGAGCGGAATTCTGTTGGGCACCAGATGGGGTGAGCCGAACGCGACCATGGTTCCCGCCCCGGGTGACCCGTGGTACAACACCTACACCCGGGACCCGTTGTCGGCACCGGTGACACCGATCCCCACCGAGGTGGCACCCTTCCCGCCATTGGCCGACGCACCGGCGGAGCCGGGTGGGGCACCCGCGGCACCGCCTTCGGATATCCCGGCTACCGAGGGTGGTAACTGATGTTGACCCGTTTTGTGCGCAATCAGCTGATCATCTTCACCATCGCTTCCGTGATCGGTGTGGGCGCGATGGTTTTCGTCTACCTACAAGCGCCGATGCTGCTCGGATTCGGCCGCATCGGGGTCACCCTGCAGGTCCCGGCCACCGGTGGGCTCTACCAGTTCTCCAACGTCACCTACCGAGGGGTCGAAGTCGGCAAGGTCACCGCCATCACACCCACGCGCACCGGCACCGAGGTGACGATGTCGTTGCAACGATCACCGAGGATTCCTGCCGACCTGCAGGCCAATGTGCGCAGCGTGTCCGCCGTCGGTGAGCAGTACGTCGACCTCGTCCCACGCACGGACGGAGCTCCGTATCTCGAGGACGGGTCGGTGATCACCGTGGCGAACACATCGCTTCCGCAACCGGTCGGCCCCATGCTCGACCAGATGAGCGCGTTGGTCGGCAGCATCCCGACCGGCAAACTCACCGGGCTGCTCGACGAATCCTTCAAGGCGCTCAACGGCACCGGCAACGACCTGGGCGCACTGTTCGATGCGTCGGGAAGGTTGGCCGCCGACGTCGAGGCCTCGGCCGCCGATACCCGCGACCTGATCGAGGACAGCCGTCCGCTGCTGGACGGGCAGGCCGACAAGGCCGATGCGATCCGGACCTGGGCTGCCAGTCTGGCCGGGATCACCGATACCGTGGCGGCACGCGAACAGGAGGTGCGCACGATCCTGCGCACCGGTGCCGGTGCCGCCGATGAGGCCTCCCGGCTGCTGAACCAGGTCAAGCCCACGCTGCCGGTGCTGCTGGCCAATCTGACGACCGTCGGACAGATCGGGGTCACCTACAACGCATCGCTGGAGCAGCTCCTGGTACTCCTGCCGCCCTACCTGGCGGCCACCCAGTCCTACGGGTCCTCGCTGAACAACCCGACCGGTATGGCCCTCTCGGAGTTCAGCCTCACCCTCGGTGATCCACCCGCGTGTTCGGTCGGATTCCTGCCGCCGTCATCGTGGCGGTCTCCCGCCGACGAATCGGATATCGACACCCCGGACGGGTTGTATTGCAAACTGCCGCAGGATTCGCCGATCGGTGTGCGGGGGGCGCGAAACTTTCCGTGTCAGGGCCAGCCCGGCAAGCGGGCGCCCACGGTGGAGATCTGTGAGAGTGACCGGCCCTATGAGCCGCTCGCCATGCGGCAACATGTCACCGGCCCGTATCCCATCGATCCGAACCTGATCGCCCAGGGGGTCCCTGTCGATGACCGGGTCACTTTCGGAGATCAGATCTTCGGACCGGTGCAGGGGACCCCGATGCCTCCCGCCGATGCGCCACCGGCCACGCCTGCACCGCCGGCGGCAGGCGCGCTACCGGTGGCTCCGAGCGCTCACGAGAGCTCGCTGCAGGGACCGTCGGTGGCGTTCGCGACGTACAACCCGGAGACCGGTCAGTACGCGGCGCCGGACGGGAACGTCTACACCCAGACCGATCTGGTGGGTCCGCCCGCGCGGAACTGGGAAGACCTGATGCCGAAGTAGCGGACACCCGGTGCACTCGGTGAACGCCGGGCGCACCGGGGGAGCGTGGGGTGGGCGGTCAGCTCACCTTCGCGAGTTTGAACGGCATATTGATGTACACCGGCTTGCTCACACCGCACGCACCGCTGGGGCCAGTGGTGACATCCTCTCCGACAAGGACATTCGACGACATGTCGAAGTTGGCGCCCTCCGGCGTCATCGGCTTGAACCGGAACGTCTGCAGGCCCGGTGCGGTGCTGCCGTCCGGGCATGGAATCCAGTTCTCCACGGTGTGCTTGACATACCAGACGCCGCTGCGTTGATAGATCGGTGCCGTCCAACCGAAGTCGCTCTGCACGGTGCCGGTGCACTCGCCGGGGTAGCTGCACTGGGTACTGACGGTCCAGGTGCTACGCAGACTGGCCTGATCGAAGAAGGCGTCGTTCTTGCGCGCCCACTCGCCGTTGGAGGTGGCGGTGAAGGTTCCGTTGATACCCCAGTCGGGGTTGTCGGCGTGCACGGCGGGTGTCGCCAGACAGGCGAGTGCGGCGACGCCGATGGTCATGATTGCGGGTACACGCAGCATTGCCTGCTCCTCGGACGGGCCTGCTGTCCGGAATCGGCAGCGTGAGAAGTAAATACCCGGCACCAGACGTCCGCCGGCAACATGTCCACTGAGCGGACAACCGACGTGCGGTGCGGCACCGGGGCTGACAGAGTGCGCACCGTGAAGATGAGGGTGCTTGCGGTGACGGGCGCATTGGCCGCCGCCCTGTTCACCGGCGTGCCTGCGGCGGCGGAACCCGTCGGCTGCGACGGTCCGGATTGCACGCCCGGTATCGCCGCCGGGGTGGTCCTGGGTGCGCCATGCCGGGACACTGCGCACTTCGTCTTCGGCACCACGTCGTGGGGTCGGCTGGTGTTCTGCGGTTCACCGCGCCGGTACGAGCCCCGGTACTTCCGGTCGCCGTCGATGGCCGGTGTCAAGGAGTTCGGGGTCAGTTGCGCCGGCTACGAGAATTGGGTGGCCCAGGCCCCGGACGGATTGTTCCTTGCCTGCCAGTCCAAGAACGGCGCGCCACTGTGGGGGCGCGGAGATGTCTAGGGTGAGGTGCTTGTTGTCGACGGTGGTATGTCTGGGCGCCGCCGGCCTGGGCACGACCGGGCACGCGCAGGCCGAGCCGCCTGTCCCGCGTCAGGTCACCTACACCGTGACCACCGAAACCCCGGTCACTGCAGCCGTATACTTCCGTCAGAACGATCCGCCGAGCTGGGCAGACTACAGCCACAATCCCTACGTGTTCAGCCCGAAGGTGGACGTCGAGATCGGTCCGGACCGCCCGTGGGTGCTGCACGCGACGTTGCTGGATCCCGCCAGGTGGGCAATGGTCTCGGCCACCAGCGGTCGGGCACAGGTGGAACCGATGTTTCGTTGCGAGCTGGCGGTCGACGGCGTGGTCGTGGACACCTCAAGCGGTCCCAAGGGCGCGCTCTGCGCGATTCGGCACTTCTGAGCGTCCTGAACACGCAGTTCATGTGACGTGGCCCACTGGGTGGGAGGACGCTCCGGAAGCATCCGGTCCTCGACTTAGGGTGCCGATATGTCCGTGGATCTCACCGCTGAGCAGCGCGATGCGCTGTCCGCCGAGGCTGAAGCCGAAGCCGAAGCTGCCGAGCAGCTTGCCCTCGAAGCACGGGCCCGCGCGGACCGACTGCGGTCCGACAGCGGTGCTGACGGACCGCCGCGCAGCAAGCCGCGACGGCGCAGACCGCGCTGGACAAGGGTGGCGTCCGCGCTGGCGGTGCTGAGCACGGTCGCGCTGCTGGCCGCCGGCGGATTCATGGTGCACCAAGGCCGGGAGGTTGCGGCCCAGGAGAGCCACCGTGCCGAGTTCACCACGGCCGCCCGCCAGGTCGTGGTCACCCTGATGTCGATCGACTTCAACAACCCGCAGGCCAGCGTCGAGCAGATCCTCGACAACGCGGTCGACCCGTTCCGCCAGGAATTCCAAGGCGCATCAGAGGATTTCATCAAGGTGTCTCAGGACGCCAAGGTGATCACCAAGGCGACCGTGAATGCCGCAGCCGTCGAGTCGATGACCGCGGACTCGGCGGTGGTGCTGGTATCGGCATCCTCGACTGTCACCAACGCCGCAGGCGCCGAGGAGGCGCCGCGCAACTGGCGGCTGACCGTCGATCTCCAGCGTGACGGCGACCGGATCAAGATGTCGAAAGTGGAGTTCGTGCCATGAGCGTTCAGGAGAACACCGAGTCGGTGGAGACGACAGACATCGACCAGCAGGCGGTCGACGAGACGGCAGCCGAACAGGAATCGACCGCACCGACGCCCGGCAAAAGCGGGATCTTCGCACGGACTCGTGGCTTCGTGACTGCACGCTGGAAGGGGCTGGCGCTCACGGTGATGCTGCTCGCCGCCGCGGGGTTCGCCGGGGCGCTGTACCTCACCAGTTTCCGTCCGAGCCAGCTGACCGATGCGGCGTCCGAGCAGGCGGCCGTGGATGCCGCCTCATCGTCGACACTGGCGCTGCTGTCCTATTCACCGGAGACCCTTGACCGCGATATGGAACGAGCCAAGACCCTGACGACCGGTGAGTTCCAGACCTACTACACCAAGTTCACCGCCGAGGTCGTGGCGCCGGCCGTGCGCGAGCGCGGAATCATGGCCGGCGCACAGGTGCTCAACGCGGCCGTCATGGAGATACAGCCCGACAACGCCAAGGTTCTGCTCTTCCTGAATCAGGAGACGGCGAGCAAGGACCGCCCGGAGCCTTCGTTGGCAACCAGCAGCGTGGTGGTCAGCATCACCAAAACCGATGGAGATTGGCGTATTTCGGCACTCGATCCCGTGTAGACGGGCCGGCCGCGCACGACGCTGCCCCAACCTGGCGCGCTGCGTCGGGTTGGGGCAAGCACGTTCGCGGGGGTCAGGTGGCGATGATGACGGAGGAGCCGTGGCCGAAGAGGCCTTGGTTGGCGGTGATGCCGACGGTGGCGCCCTCGACCTGGCGGCCGGTGGCCTGGCCTTTGAGCTGCCAGGTGAGTTCGCAGACTTGGGCGATGGCCTGGGCGGGGATGGCTTCGCCGAAGCTGGCCAGACCACCGGAGGCGTTGACGGGAACCTTGCCGCCGATGGTGGTGGCGCCGGAGCGCAGCAGCTGTTCGGCTTCGCCGCGTGGGCACAGTCCGAGGTGTTCGTACCAGTCGAGTTCCAGTGCCGTGGACAGGTCGTAGACCTCGGCCAGGGACAGGTCTTCGGGGCCGATGCCGGCTTCTGCGTAGGCGGCATCGAGGATTTGGTCTTTGAATACCCGCTCCGGCCCGGGCACGACTGCGGTGGAGTCGGTGGCGATATCGGGCAGCTCGGGCAGATGCTGCGGGTACTGCGGAGACTGCAGGCTCACCGCGCGCACGGACGGGACACCGGCAACCGAACCGAGGTGCTTCTCGGTGAATGCTTTGGAGGCGACGATGACGGCGGCGGCGCCGTCGCTGGTGGCGCAGATGTCGAGCAGGCGCAGCGGGTCGGAGACGACCGGGGAGGCGAGCACATCCTCGACGGATGCTTCTTTGCGGTAGCGGGCGTTGGGGTTGTTCAGGCCGTGGCGGGCGTTCTTGACCTTGACGTTCGCGAAGTCTTCGACGGTGGCGCCGTAGAGGTCCATGCGACGCCGGGCCAGCATGGCGAAGTAGACGGTGTTGGTGGCGCCGATGAGGTGGAAGCGTTGCCAGTCGGGGTCGTTTTTGCGTTCCCCGCCCACGGGGGCGAAGAAGCCTTTGGGGGTGGTGTCGGCGCCGATGACCAGGGCGACGTCGCACAGGCCGGCCAGGATGTGGGCGCGCGCGGATTGCAGTGCTTGGGATCCGGAGGCGCAGGCGGCGTAGCTGGAGGTGATGGGGATGCCGTTCCAGCCGAGCTTTTGAGTGAAGGTGGCCCCGGCGACGAAGCCGGGGTAGCCGTTGCGGATGGTGTCCGCGCCGGCGACCAGCTGGATCTGGCGCCAGTCCAGGCCTGCCTCGGCCAGGGCGGCGCGTGCGGCGACAACGCCGTATTCGGTGAAGTCGCGGCCCCATTTGCCCCAGGGGTGCATGCCTGCGCCGAGGATGTAAACCGGTTCGGTTGCCATTACTGAGCGATCCTCCAGGCGTGGGTGGTGCGTGCGGTGCCGTCGTCGTCGGTGTAGAGGGTCATGGTGGTCAGCTCCATGACCATCCCGACCTTGAGGTCGGCGGCCAGGGTGCCCTCGACGACCTTGCCGAGCACGATCAGTCCTTCGTCGGCCAGTTCGACCGCGGCGACGGCGAAGGGTTCGAAGGGGTCTGGGCAGGGATAGGGCGGGGGAGGGGCGTACCGGTTTTCGGTGTAGCTCCACACGGTGCCGCGCCGGGAGAGCGGGACCAAGGCCAGGGTGTCGCTGTCGCAGCCGGGGTTGGGGCAGTTGTTTTCCCGGGGCGGGAAGACATAGGTGGCACAGGCGGTGCACTTACCGCCGATCAGATGCGTGGCCCCGGACTCGTCGGTGGCGAACCACCCTTCCACCGCGGGCTCGGTGTCGAAATCAGTTGTCATGTTTCGCTTTCGGTCTGATGAAAACGCCGTGAGCCTCTACCGTGACTGTACCTTCTGAGTTCCGAAGGTGGCCGACGGCAATGGTTTTCGATTCCGTCTCGCGCTCGACCCATGCTTCGGCCCGAAGTGGGCCCAGGCGAGTGGGTGCCACATACCGCACCGTAAGGGTGCCGGTCATCGCGGGCCGACCCGGTTGATGTGCCGTCGCCCCCAGGACATGGTCGAGGATGAGCGCACACACTCCGCCGTGCACGTGACCGGGAGGACCCTCATAGGGTGCCGTGGCGTGTAGATCGGCACTGGTCGCACCATTGTCGTCGCGGATGACGTGCAAAGGAAACGCGATGGCGTTACGCAGTCCTATCGCAACATTGCCCCACGTGAGCATCCCACCCTCGGTTGTCGCACGTACTCCGAATGGCTCGGGGTCCAAGCGTGAGCTCAGCAGTGTCACAGCCTGATTGATCAAACTGTGCGCCTGGCGCACATCGGTGTCATCGGCCCGGCTCCTGATCGTCACGTCGATGAGTGTGCGCAATGACTGGGTGAGGGGTCCGTAAAGATCCTCCAGACGCCGTGCTTCATCGGCCGCAAGAGGTGCGCTCATTGCGCTGAGCTCTGTGTCGCCATGTCCAGTGCTGCCAGGTGGCTGAACAACATCGACGCACCGATGGGGTTGCCGCCACCGGGGTAGGTGGTGCCCGACACTGCCGCCATCGTGTTGCCCGCGGCGTACAGACCGGGGATGGCCGCGCCGTCGGCGTCGAGCACCCGGGCGTGGGTATCGGTGCGCAGCCCACCCTTGGTACCCAGATCGGACAGCCCGAAGACCGCCGCGTGATAGGGCGGGGTGTCCAGTGGGACCATCGGTGACTCGCCCCCACTGAACGCGCGGTCATACGCCTCACCGCCGCGGCCGAAGTCGTCGTCGACGCCCGTGGCGGCAAGTTCGTTGTACCTCCGCACGGTGGCTTCCAGTTCGGCGGCGGGGACACCGATTGCCCCGGCGAGCTCGGCCAGCGTATCGGCGCTGTGCCACAGACCTGCCGCGCGGTATTTCTCGGGCTCGACCATGGACACGTTGGTGGCTTTGACGGGGGGAATATCGCCGTCGCGGTTGTCGTAGATCATCCAGAACGGCAATGTGGTGGAACCGTTCTCCAGCTGACCGATGATGTCGCGGCCGATGCGGTCGTAGGGTGCGGATTCGTTGACGAACCGGCGGCCCTGCTGGTTGACGAAGATGCCGCCGGTGAACCACAGCGCGAAGGCGGACCGGCCGTCGGGATGGGTCATCCCCGGTGACCACCAGGCCTGGTCCATCAGATCGACATCGGCGCCGACGCCGATGGCGGCGCGGTGCGAGCGGCCGGTGCTACCCGGACCACCCATGGAGTCTGTGGCGTTGCCCGGCACGCCGTACTCGGCGCGCATCTCGGCGTTCTGCTCGAATCCACCGCTGGCCAACAGCACGCCGCGACGCGTCCCGACCCGCACCGGAGCGCCGTCGCGCTCGATCACCGCGCCGACGACGCGTCCGTTCTCGGTGATCAGGTCCGACAGCGGCGCGTTCAGCCAGCAGGTGACGGTGGGTAGCTTGTCCAGTGCAGCCAGGAACCGGCCGACCAGCGCGCGCCCTCCGACGAGAAGATCGGGCGCTTCGGCGCCGAGCCGCTCGGTGTCCAGCGGGCCGCGCACCAGGCCCGCGTACTTGCCAAGGGCCGCATCGGGAACGGGAAGCGGAATCGTGTGCCGGTAGCCGTCGGTACGCGCCTCGGGAGCCGTGCCGTAGTAATCCGGCCACGGGAGCGCCGTGAACTCGAAGGCCGGATCCTGTTCCAGATACTCGATGAGCTTCGCGCCACCGCGGACGTAGGCGTCTTGAAGTGCGAGCGGGGTGCGCTCACCCACGACAGCGTGAAAGTAGGTCAACGCCTTGTCGATGGTGTCGTCGGTGCCCGCGCGTTGCAGAACGGGGTTGCAGGGAAACCACATGCCGCCCCCGCCGGAGAACGACGTGGTGCCGCCGAACAGATCGGTCGCCTCGACGAGCAGCACCGAAAGATTCTCGCGGGCAGCGGTGTACGCGCCGGCAAGTCCACCGCCGGACCCGGCGACGATGACGTCGAACTCGAGATCTGGATCAGGCATATCTGAATCAGGCATCAGGTGTCCCTTCGAACGCCCCGTACCCGCCACGGTAGAACAGCAGAGGACGTCGTTCCTCGTGCGCCCACAGTCCGGTCACCCTCGCGACGACGATGCTGTGGTCACCTGCGGCGTGCTCGAACTCGATATCGGCCTCGATCGAGGCCAGGGTGCCGTCGACGGTCGGTGCTCCATTGGCGCCGGGTTTCCAGCTGACACCACTGAATTTGTCGTCACCTCTGGTGGCGAACCGTGTGCAGACGTCCCTCTGCTCGGCGGCGAGAATGTTGACACACAGGGTGCCGACTGCCCGGATCAGGGGCCAACTCGTCGACGTGGCGGCGGGACAGAATGAGATGTACGGCGGATCCAGGGAAACCGATGTGACCGATTGACAGGTGAAGCCGATGGGCCGGTTGCCGTCATGGGCTGTGATGACGGCGATCCCGGTGCAGAAGTGCCCGAGCACATGGCGCATGTGTGGTCCCTCGGGGACGAGAACAGCGCCACCGGATTGTGCAGTCATACATCTCCTTGCCGTTCACAGGCCCAACGAGTCGATTGTTACCCTCTGCCGCCGTTGCGTGGTGGTGCAACGCGTCATCCCGGTGAGCGGTAGTAACGGGCCGACGAGCTGGTCACATTGCTAGCCTTGGCAGGTGACGGAACACGCCGGGGGCGAAACCGACGGGCTGAATGTGTCGCCCACCGGGTGGGCCCTGCTGGGCCTACTGACCAGCGGTGAAGAGTTGTCTGGCTACGACATCAAGAAATGGATCAACTGGGCCATCCGATTCTTCTATTCGAGTCCTGCGTACAGCCAGATCTACTCCGAACTCAAGCGGCTGGAGCGACTCGGTTTGGTCAGTTCCCGAGTCGATGCCGGAGTCCGCAGCCGACGGATGTACAAGATCACCGACGCGGGCCAGGTTGCCGTCGAGCGGTGGATCAACGACGATCCCGTGGAACCGCCCACTCTCAAGCACAACCCAATGTTGCGCGTGATGCTCGGGCACCTGCTCAAGCCCGGCCGGCTCCGCGAGGTTCTCACCGACCACGCGGCATACGCCGAGCAACTGCACCAGGCCGCCGCCACCGAGGTCCGGTGGACCACCGAGCAACCGGCGTGGGCGTACGCCCGCCTGGCGCTGAAGTGGTCCGAGCAGTACTACGCGGCCGAACGCGAACTGGCGCTCCAGATGATCAAGGATCTGGATGCCGTCGAGGAGACATTCGGCGAAAACGTCACCGGCGGTATCCAGTTCCCCGTGCGTGAGTACTGGTATGAGCTGGAACGTCGGATCGCCGCCGAAAGCGCCCAAGGCGACCCCGGTGGTGATCCGGCGAACTGAGTCCGGGCGGGTTCAGGCGCGCCGGCCTGAGGCGTGGTGCGCGGCAACGTAGCCGTACACCAGCCCCTGCGCGATGGTCGCTCCCGCGCCCGGGTAGGTCTTGCCGAATGTGTTGGCCGCGGTGTTGCCGATCGCGTACAGACCGTCGATGGGCGCTCCGTCTTCGCGCAGCACCCGCCCGTTCACGTCGGTCAGGACCCCACCACAGGTGCCCAGGTCGCTCAGCACGACCTTGACGGCGTACAGCGGGCCGGGATCCAGCGGTCGCAGGTTCGGGTTGGGCGTGATCGTCGGGTCGCCGTAGTAGCGGTCGTAGGCGCTCGCGCCGCGCTGGAAGTCGGCGTCGACACCGGCATCGGCGAGTCCGTTGAACCGCTCGATCGTGGCGACCAACGTCGCGGGATCGAAACCGATCTCGCGGCCCAATGCTTCCGCATCCGTGCCGCGGTGCGCGATCCCGGCGTCGTACCAACTCTGCGGGATCGGCATTCGTGGAAACAGTTCGGCGGCAAGCAGATAGCTGTTCCGGTAGCGGTGATCGAAGATCATCCACATCGTCTCGACCGGATTGCCCACGTGTTCGCGACGCAGCAGCTGCTGTCCGAAGGACATGTAGTCGGTGGCCTCGTTGATGAAGCGTTCACCGTTCTGGTCTACCAGCAGGCAGCCGGGCAGCGACCGCTCGGCCAGCATCACGGTGGGATCACCGCCTGGCAGCGGAGCAAAGGCCGGAAACCACCAGGCCTGGTCCATCAGGCCGGTGCCTGCGCCCAGGTCCTGGGCGAGCCGGATGCCATCGCCGGTATTGCTCTCGGCGCCAAGGCTGAGATGTTCACCGAGGAGCTCGGACTGGAACTTCCGCCGCCAGGTCATCTCGTGGTCGAACCCGCCGGTGGCCAGCACGATGCCACGGCGTGCGGTCACGGTCACGGCCGATCCCTCGCGCAGCACCCGCGCGCCGGTCACCCGTGCACCATCGGTGATGAGCTCGGTCACCGTCGAATCGGTCCACACGGGGATCCCCGCCTGCAGCACGCCGGCGAACATCCCGGCCGCCAAGGCCTGGCCGCCTGCGGCATACCGGCGCCGCAGGGCCAGGCCGCCGATACCCTGCATGGCCCGCAGCATGATCCGCGGCCAGGACTTGCGCGGGGTGCGGGCCATCAGGTTCAGCCAACGGTAATCGGCGCCGGTGACCGGCATCGGGAACGAGGACTTCATGACTCCAGGTCGTAGCCGCGCCAGCTCTGGGCCGAGGACCGCAGTGTCGAATGGGCGGCACTCGCAGGTGCGCCCCACAGCGCTGCCGCCAGGACTCTCGGGGTGGTAGTCCGAATATCCCTTGGCCCACATGAACTTCATCGGGGTGGTGCGACGCAGCATGTCGATGGTCGCGGGGATCTGATCGATGAACGTGCGTGCGCGTTCGGGTGAGGCGTCGTCACCTACGAGTGCCTCAAGGTAGGTGCGCGCCTTGGCCGGAGTGTCCGCCGAACCGGCGTCCTTGAGAATGGAGCTGCCGGGAAGCCAGAAGGCACCGCCGGAGCGAGCCGTCGAACCACCCACATAGGCGCTCTTCTCGACGATCAGTGTCGACATTCCCAGCTCGTGGGCAGCCAATGCTGCCGCCATCCCGGTACCCGAGCCGACGACGAGGAGGTCGACGGTGATGTTGTTCTGATCGGTCACCGGTCGATTCTGGCGTTGCCCGACGACACGTGCGGCATCGATGCCCGGTCAGTGGAACACCGCGCCGTCAGCGCGCGAATTCCGGTGCTAGAACGGAATCATTCACGCAAACAACGAACTCGAGGATGGTCCGACATGACATCGTTGCAGCCCGACGGTGCCGGAGACGTTCGCCAGATCGAGGCAAAGGCCGCTCCCACCCGGTTCGCCCGCGGCTGGCATTGCCTGGGCCTGACCCGTGATCTCGGCGACGGTAAACCGCACTCCATCAACGCGTTTGGCACCAAGCTCGTTGTTTTCCGTAGTGCGGACGGCACGATCAACGTCCTCGATGCATACTGCAGGCACATGGGCGGTGACCTGTCCGATGGCGAGGTGAAGGGTAACGAGATCGCCTGCCCGTTCCATGATTGGCGCTGGGGTGGTGACGGCCGCTGTAAGCAGATTCCGTACAGCAGGCGTGTACCCAAGCTGGCGCGTACCGCGGCGTGGCCGACCATGGAACAAGACGGCATGCTCTTTCTGTGGAATGACCCGGAGAAGAAGGCGCCGCCGGCCGATGTCACCATCCCTTCGATCGAGGGAGTGGGCGGTGAAACGTGGACCGACTGGCACTGGTACACCACGGTCGTGGACACCAACTGTCGCGAGATCATCGACAACATCGTCGATATGGCGCACTTCTTCTACATCCACGGCGGCTTGCCGACCGGATTCAAGAACATCTTCGAGGGGCACGTCGCGACGCAGTACTACGAGAGCGTCGGCAGGCCCGATCTCGGGTCGGGCGAGGGTGCCAAGATCCTCGGAACCACCTCCGTGGCTTCGTACTACGGACCCTCCTTCATGATCGATGACCTGACCTACCACTACGAACACGGTGACCAGCGCACGGTCTTGTTGAACTGCCACTACCCGATCGACGAGAACTCCTTCGTCCTGCAGTACGGGATCACCGTCGAGAAGTCGGAAGCCGTGCCGGATGACGTCGCCACGCAGATGGCGGTCGTGCTGGGCGACTTCGTGAAGATGGGCTTCGAACAAGACGTGCACATCTGGCGCCGCAAGGCTCGCATCGACAACCCGTTGTTGTGCGAGGAGGACGGCCCGGTCTACCAGTTGCGACGGTGGTACGAGCAGTTCTATGTCGATGCCGCGGACGTCACACCGGACATGGTCGACCGGTTCGAATTCGAGATCGACACCACCCGCCCACGTGAGGCGTGGATGAAAGAGGTCGAGGAAAACATCGCCGCCAAGCGGTTGCCCAGGCTGGTGGGCCTGACCAAGTGAGCGTCCGGCCGGACAACCGGCTGCGCGACGCACCGATGCAGCCGGTGAGCTGCCGGGAATGCGCGGCGAGCGTACTGGTCCGCAAAAGCAGCTGGGAACAGACGAGTGTGCAGTGGGATGCCGATTCGTTGACTCGGTGTCGCGAACGTGCTGAGGCATCCGCCCAACCTGCGGCGACCAATGGTCTCGGGCTCGAGCGGCCCGGTCTGTTCCTGGCGTGCGGCCGACTGCGTGACTCGATCGAACGCGCCGCCGGTACGGGTGCACTTCCGGTACTCGCGGAGCGCGAAAGCTGACAGCGTGGAAATCGGGCGCCGAGCTAGTTGCAGTGGATGTAGGCCTGGCGACAGAGTTGAATGATCATGTGGGCCGGTGATGTCCGAGCGAACTGATCATCGTCCAATTCGACCCGTGTTGCCAAGAACTCGGTGATCGCCGGCTCCAGTTGCTGCCCCCATTCGAGCCATCGAAGGCGATACTGCGGATCGGTGACGGGTGCTTCGGCGGTAGCGGTTTCGACTGCGGCGTTGTGGAGAGGCTGAAACGCTCAGGCTGCCGTACTGCCCGAGCAGGGGTAGCACGACGTCCTCGTCGGCGGCGAAAATGACGGTCCAGCTGATCTGCTGATGTTCCGCTACACACGCGAAATACGCGACGTCCCGACAGCCGGCAAGGGCTGTCAGGACGTCGCGTGGCGAAGATCGTTCGGATCAGCCCAACTGGAAGGCGCTCAGCGGGGCTTCTTCGGGGTAGATCGCCGGACCGCCCAGGTCGTAACCGGCATTCAGTGCGCCGATGAATGCGGCGTCATGCAGGGGAGCGTTCGGGATGTCGAGCTTGATGCCCCGTTTACCCAGATCGTCGACCATCATGTCGATCGCCTTGTCGATGGTCAGATCATCGGAGTGATCCATGTTCTTCTTGAGCTCGTCATAGTCCTCGAACACCTCCGCCGACCAGTGCACCAGGAATCGCAGATCGTCGGTGTGGTGGCGGGCAATCACGGTGTCATCGGTGCGTAGTACCCAGTGCTCGTTGGAATCCGGATCGCCGGCGAACACGGTGTGGAAGTCCAGGCCCGCCGGGACCTGCTGATCCAAAGGGCCGTTGGCCTCGCCGCGATGCATCAGCATCTCGTTCTGCACCACCACACCGCGGTTGTACACCGGTGGCACCACGCGTCGCGGCTCCTTCAGTGGTCCTTCGGGCCAGTAGGTGAAGCCGCTCCCGGGATCGTGGGAGAACCAGGTGATGACCTGTGCCATCTTGATCAGGTAGTCCTGGAACAAACCGGACTTTCCCATCACGCTGACCAGCCAGGTCGGTGCGTTCTCGTACCGCACGCCGCGGAAACTGGGGGAGTCCAGGTGGCCCGGATCGCGGTTGGCACACGGGCCGTTGATGTTGAACAACATCATCTGCGGCTTGGCATACTCGGCACCCCAGTACGACTTCGCCTGATCGATGAACTGTGCGTTGTAGAAGCAGTCGTGCAGCTCCGGGTAGAGCACCGTGCCGTAGTTGGCAAGGAACCCACGGAACGTCGGGGTGAGGAACAGGTCCAATGTCGGGGTGAAGCCCTCGGGGAACCTGCCGCTCATCGTCGCGATCAGCTCCTCGGGCGACGAGAAGTGCTGCGCGATGATCAGATTCCACGGCGCGTTCTCACGAACGACGTTCAGCAGTCGGTCCCGCTGGTCGTCTGTGTACACGTTGTCGACCTCGCGAGGCGGCGACGCGGGCCGCAGGATGTCGGACAGCTCCATCCGCCGCTCATCGGTGAGCATCACAGGCACTCCTTCTTCTGTAGATACGGCGAATCGCACGCCGTCAGTGAGTCCAATTGTGGTTGCGGTCAGCCATGTTCGTACGGGCAGTGTCCGGCCATCGGGACGTCGGTCAACCCTGTGTTCGCTGGTCGGCAAGCGCGAACGGCAGCGGGTTGGCGAACTTGGCGCGTAGCAGCGCGCCTGTCTCGGCCATCGCCAACCGGCCGCGGGCGGTGGCCTCCGAGCGCATCAGGAACCCGTGGTAGATGCCCGGGTAGCGAGTGAGCGTGGTCTGTACGCCGGCATCACGTAGACGCGCGGCATAGCGCTCACCCCAGTCATAGATCGGATCGAGTTCGGCGGTGACCACTATTGCCTGCGGAAGACCGGCCAGATCTGTGGCATAGGCGGGGACCCGCCGGATATCGTGCGGCGACCCGGCGCCGATATCGGCGAGTTCGTGCAGGAAGACGATGTCGTCATGCACCAGCATGGGTGCGTCGTGATGTCCCACCAACGACGGTGCACCCATATCGCGGTCCACACCCGGATACAACAGCACCTGGGCAAACAGCCGGGGTCCGCGGTCGTCGCGCACTGCCAACGCCACCGCCGCGGCGACGCCTCCACCGGCGCTGTCGCCGCACACGACGATCCTGTCGAGA
Source organism: Arthrobacter sp. SLBN-53 (assembly GCF_006715585.1). Taxonomy (NCBI): domain Bacteria; kingdom Bacillati; phylum Actinomycetota; class Actinomycetes; order Micrococcales; family Micrococcaceae; genus Arthrobacter; species Arthrobacter sp. SLBN-53. Next base: position 257,025 of record NZ_VFNN01000001.1, on the reverse strand, counting down.
TCAAGTCCGAGCGGATCAGCTTCGCCAGCAACCCATTTGGTGACCGCAAGGGCGTCCTCGAATTGGGCGGGCGGCGGGTTCTCCGGTGCCAGCCGGTAGTCGACGGCGACGACGACGGCCCCGCTGGCCGCCGCCAACGCCCGAGCCATCGGCTCGAACGAACGGTTCGAACCCATCACCAGCCCGCCGCCGTGCAGATGAACGATCACCGGCTGCGGGCCATCGGCGGCGATGGGGCGGTAGATGCGTACCGGGATCGGACCGCCCGGTCCCGTCACCTCGGTATCGGAGATGTCTGCCATCTCCGGCATATCGACCGGCGGCGGCGCCGCTTCCAGCGAGTCGCGGACGGCTTGCAGCCCGCGTTGCCGGATCGGCGTCGGCGGTCCGAACGCCGCCACCCGAGCGGCGGCATCGGGATCGAGTGTGGGTCGGTGCCCCGTGGGCTGGTCAGAATGAGGCATCGGCAGCTGCTCAGTGCTGAGTCGGGTCGAAGCGTTGCGTCCTACGCAGCTTCGGTGCGGCCAGGGTGGTCAAGGTGTGCGCACGATCCGCCATCGCCGAACCGACATATTCGGGCTGGGTCAACAGATAGAACGCGTCCCGCGCCGACTGCTCGAAGACCACCTGGGCCGCCTCGTCGGGATCCATTGCGGCAGCTTTGATATCGAGCATTGCCGCACGCTGAGATTCGGCCGCGTCGACCGCGGTACCGGCAGCGGCAGCGTCCACCCCACCGGCGGCTTCGAAGATGTTCGACTTCACCGCCCCCGGCAGGACGGCCTGTACGCGGATGACATCGCTGTGCCCGGCCAACTCGACCTCCAGGCGCAGGCACTCGGTGAGTGCCAGCACGGCGTGCTTGCTCACGATGTAGGGCGCTTGCAGCGGGACGCTGGCAACCCCGCCGATCGATGACAGATTCCACACCCACGCGGGGGTTGCGGCGGCGATCATCTTCGGTAGGAACGCCCGCACACCGTGGAAAACCCCACTGACGTTGATGTCCATCACCCGGTTCCAGTTGGCCACCGGGGTATCCCACAGGTAGCCGAACTGCTCGACACCGGCGTTGTTCACCAGCAGTCGCACCGGTCCGATATCGCGATAGACCTGCTCGGCCAACGCGACCATGGCCTGGGCGTCGCGAACATCGCATACTGCGACGTGTGCCGTTCCACCGTCGGCAATCAACTCCTCGCGCAACGCGGTGGCGGCGTTTTCGTCGACATCCACCAACACGACCGTCATGCCGAGCCGATGGGCATGCCTGGCCAGGCCGGCACCGATACCGGCGCCGGCTCCGGTGATGACCGCTACGCCGCCGCCGAAGGTTGCCTGTGCGTCACCGTCCCCCACGGTCACGCGTTCGTCGCGGCGAGTTTGGTGCGGTGCTCGGCGAACGGGATGGAGTCCTCGGCATCGAGCACCACCGTCATGGAGGTGAACCTGAGCCCCTCACCGGCACGCCGGATGGCGACATCGACGACGCCGGAGGACACGTCGAACGGCACGTTGTTGGTGACCTGGTTGACATAGAGGTAGAAACGCACCAGGGTCGCGTCACCGTCGCTTCCGGTACGGAAGATGTTGGTGGCGTGATGCCGTAATGGGTAAGGGTTTTCATCCCGGTGCTGGGACAGCCACGCGAGAACCTCGGTGCCACCGGACAGTTCGGCGGCCAACAACTCCTCGAACGGACACTGCCCGGAATCGGACCGGCTCAGATACTTCATATCGTCGGCGACGTAGGCGGCCAGCACATCGAACTGGCCCTGGTCGTAGTGGTACCAGAAACTGGCGATGAACTCGTGAACTTCCGGCAGCGTGATCGGGGTGGTCATGCCATCGAGTCAACCGTTGTCGGGTAACCGTGGACACCGTCGTGACCGGTCAGTGGAACACCAAACAGCACCTGGCTCAGTCGGCGATCAGCGGCCACAACCCCGCTGCACCTGCCGCCACGGCAGCTTGTGTCACGACCCGGTCCCAATAGGTCACCGAGCCGTACTCCGAACGCCAAGCCAGTGCGGCGCGGGTGTATTCGTGCAGCCGGTGTTCGACGGTGGTGCCGATCGCGCCGTGCGCTTGATGGGCGTTGCGCACCACCACCGAAGCGGCATGCCCGGCACACGATCGCGCCACTGCCACCAGGAAACCGAGATTGTCGGCCGTCCAGTCGCTGGTGATCGCGACATTCACGGCGGCCTCGGTGGCCGCCCGCGCCAGTGCCGCCTCGGCCGCGATATCGGCGACCATGTGCTGGATGGCCTGGAACTTGGACAGCGAACGCCCGAACTGTACCCGCGAGGACGTGTGTTCTATGGTCAGATCCAGTGCGCTGTCCAGTGCCGCACAGATCTGAATCGAGCGCACCAGAGCCGATTTCCGACGCAACTGGTCGACCAGTGCTCTATCGATGGCACGGCTGCCGGCGTGCAACGCCCCGATATCGGTGGCGATGCTGTCACGCGGTTCGCCGATCATATTGGTCGCCGGAGTGATCGTGAGCCTGGCCGCGTCGATATCGGCGAGACGGTACTCGCTGCCGCCGTCAGTGTCGCCGAAGACCACGACGATGCGCCCGGCGGCTCGCGCCCACGGCACCCCGGTGGCGGTGCCGTCAGCGTCGAGTATGCAGACCGTGCGCAGCGTCTCGTCGCAGGGTAGTCCGGCCGCTTCGAGTAGCCAGCAGGCCAGCAGGTCGTGCTCGGCCAGGGGAGCGCGCACGCCGTGACGGACGGCCGCCGAGATGAGCTCGGCGGCCTCGGCCCAGCCCGCACCGCTACCACCGTGTTCGGTGGACCCGGTCAGCCGCACCAACCCCAACTCGTCCAGACGCGACCATGACTCGGCGTCATGGCCCACCGTCGCGGGGGCCTCGTGCCCCGTGCGCTGCGCCGCGAACACCGCGTCCATCATGTCGATCAGATCGGCGTCGACAGCGGTACCCACGCTCTCGGCCTGGTGGCCGGTCTCCGAGATCGTCATCGCATCCCCAATCCACGCGCGATCACGCCGCGCAGTACCTCGGTCGTTCCGCCCCGCAGAGTGAAGCCGGGCCGCTGATCGACCGCAACCGAAACCAATTCACGCACGTGCTGATCCACGGTGGTCTCGTCACCGAGGCGCAGATCGGCGAAGTCTGCGATGTCCCCCTCGGTGGAGGTGCCGAGCAGTTTGACCACAGCCGCCGGCACATCGGCGGGTTCGTGACGTTCGAGCGCACCGGCCACCGCAGTCGACATCTGATGAAGCCCGGCGATCCGGGCCACCAGCCGGCCCAGCTCGGCACCGGGGGAGATGTCCTGCCGTGACGTGCTTTCGGCGATCGCGCTCAACACCGGGAAGGTCGACAGCACCCGCTCGGGCCCGCTGCGCTCGAAGGCGAGCTCCGAGGTGACCTGTTGCCATCCGTCGCCGATCTCGCCGAACACCATGTCTTCGGGCACGAATGCCTCGTCGAGGATCACCTCGTTGAAGTGGTGCCCACCGTTCATCGAGACGATGGGGCGCACCTGTACGCCGGGCCCGTCGAAACGGACGATGAACTGGCTGAGCCCGGCGTGGCGGTGCGTGGGGTCCACCGGTGTGGTGCGGGCCAGCACGATGAAGGCGTGGCCGCGGTGCGCACCCGAGGTCCACACCTTGGTGCCCGTCAGCGACCAGCCGCCACTGACGGGGGTGGCCTTGGTGCGCACACTGGCAAGGTCGGATCCCGAGTCGGGCTCGCTCATCCCGATGCCGAAGAAGCAGTCCCCGGTGGCGATCTTCGGCAGGAACTCCCGCTTCTGGGCCTCGGTACCGTTCTTGAGCAGGGCCGGGACGATCTGACGGTCGGCGATCCAGTGTGCCGCCACCGGCGCGCCCGCCGCCAGCAGTTCCTCGGTCACGACGAACCGTTCGATATGTGAACGGCCATGTCCGCCATATTCTGGGGGAACCGTCATCCCGAGGTAGCCGTGCTGCGCCAGTGCCTTGGTGAAAGCCTCGTCCCATCCGCACAGCCAGCCATCGACCGCCGGGACGAAGGAACCGGCGGACAACTGGGCCGTCAGGAAGGCGCGAACTTCGGCCCGCAGCGCGGCGGTGCCTGCCAGGTCGGTGCTCGCGGGCGGAACGAGTCGCGAACGGGCCATCAGGAGGTCCGCCTCTCGTGTCTCATGGTTGGCTCCGCCAACGTGCGATGCGCTGCCGGTGCTCGGTATCGGCGTGCGCCAACGGCTGCATTGCCGCCGCCATCGCCAATGTCGATTCCAAGGTGCCGGTGCGTGATTCGCCGAGCAGCCTTTTGGCCATCCGCAGCGAATGTGGCGGATTCTTCGCGATGCGGTCGGCGAGGTCCTTCGCCGCGGTCAGCAGATCGTCGTGGGGGACAACGCGACTCACCAGGCCCCAGTCCAGCGCCGTGACCGCGTCGATCCGGTCACCGGTGAAGGTCATCTCGGCGGCGCGCTCGTAACCGATCGCGCGCTGCAGGAACCAACTGCCCCCATCACCGGGGATCAGGCCCAGCTGCACGAAACTCTCGGCGAACGAGGCGCGTTCGGACGCGATCCGGATATCGCACATCATCGCCAGATCGCAGCCCGCCCCGATGGCGGCGCCGTTGACCGCGGCGATCAACGGCACCTCTAGCCTGCCCAGCGCACGCGGGATGCGTTGGATGCCGTCGACATAGGCGTACCGTTGTTCGATGGGTGCGAGGCCGAACATGCCCTGACCGTCGGCCATCTCCTTGACGTTGCCACCCGCGGAGAAGATCTTGCCTTCCGCGGTGAGGATGACGGCACAGACGCCGGTGTCGGCGTTGGCCTGTTCGGCTGCGGCCTCGAAGGCCGCGATGATGTCCTTGCCGGTGATGGCGTTACCCTGCTCGGGACGGTTGATGGTCCACGTCTGCACCGCCCCGTCGGACGTGATGCGGAGTGGTTCGGTGGTTACCGACATGTCATGGCTCCAGGCTCTCGGTGGGTCGGATCTACGGCAGCTGCAGTGACTTGATCTGCAGATATTCTTCGAAACCGATCCGGCCGAGCTCACGCCCGATACCAGATTTCTTGTAGCCGCCGAACGGAGCGGCCGGGTTGTACTTGCCGCCGTTGATATCCAGTTGACCGGTCTGCACCTGTCGGGCGAACGCCACCGCGGTGGCGTCATCGGCGGCCCAGACGGCTCCGGACAGTCCGTAGGGCGTGCCGTTGGCGAACTCCAGAGCTTCGTCGGTGTCGCGGAACGGGATGATCGAGAGCACCGGGCCGAAGACCTCTTCCTGACCCAGTTCGGATTGCGGATCGACGTCGGCGAAGACGGTGGGGGCGACGTAATAGCCGATATCGCGTACCTTCTGGGCGCCACCGCACACCAGTCGTGCACCCTCGCCCGGCGCGCGCTCGATGAAGCCGAGAACTGTTTCCTGCTGAGACTTGGATGCGATCGGGCCGACACGGGTCGCGGGATCCCACGGGTCTCCGACGGTGTACTTGGCGACGGCGGCTTCGACGATGTCGAGGACTTCGCCGTACCGGGCGAGCGGAACCAGCATGCGGGTCCACGCCATGCATGTCTGGCCGGCGTTGAGGAATGCGTTGCCCACGCCGACCTTGACCGCGGTCGTCAGGTCGGCGCCATCGAGGATGACGTTCGCCGACTTGCCGCCCAGTTCCAAGGCCACCTTCTTGATGGTCTTTCCGGCCAGCTCACCGACTCGGCTCCCGACACCGGTGGAACCGGTGAACGACACGAAGTCCACGTCCGGATGTTCGGACAGCCGCTCTCCGATGATCCGGCCCGGACCGGACACCAGGTTCACCACACCGGGAGGTAGGCCGGCATCATGCAGCGATTCGACGAACTCGAACACCGAGAGCGGGGCCTCGTTGCTGGGCTTGAGCACCACTGTGCACCCCGCAGCGATGGCCGGGATGACCTTGGCCACCACCTGGTACAGAGGGTAGTTCCACGGGGTGATGGCCGCGACCACACCGTAGGGTTCGCGGGTCACCAGCGAGTTGCCGATTCGTTCCTCGAACTCGAAAGTGGCCAGCGCGTCGGCAAATCCGCGTGCGACGGCCAATGGAACCTGGGTCTGCACGGACTGCGAGACGCGGATCGGTGCCCCCATCTCGGCGGTGATGGTCTCGGCGATATCGGGCAGCCGCTTCTCCATCGACGCGATCACCGCGTCGAGGCGTTCGCGCCGCTCGGTGACACCGATGTTCGGGTCGAACGCCCTGCGCGCGGCGGAGACTGCGGCATCGACATCGACGTCCGATGCGCTGGGCACGACCCCCAGCACCTGCTCGGTGGCCGGGTTGATGACCTCGATGACGTCGCTGCCGGTGGGGCGGACCCACTCACCGTCGATGTAGAGCTCGGTGCGGTCGTAGTTGTGGTTGCTCATCTGGCGCTCTCCGGTAATCGGTTTCGGGGCGGGTGGCCGGTCAGGGGACGATGCTGGCGCGAACGTCACGTTTGTCCTCGGCGGCGGCGAACGCGTCGTTGATGTCGTCGAGGGAGTAGCACGCCGCGGCCAACCGTTCGAAGGGCAGCGTGTCCTGATAGGCGGCCAGGAAGTCCAGTGCGCGGGACAGCACCGCCGGGTCGTAGAGAGAAACTCCGACCATCGTCTTGTTGGAGAACACGAACCGAGACGGATCGAACACAAAGGTCTTGCCCACGTTGATGTTCCCGATCTCGACGTATCGGCCGAACTGCCCGAGCAACTTGAGGCCCTCGTCGATGGCCGAGGGATGCCCGACAACCTCGACCACCACATCGGCGCCCTGGCCGTCGGTGAGCCGCCGGACGATCTTGGCCCGGTCCTTCTCGTCGGTCACCTCGGTGATGTCGATGACTGCGTCGGCGCCGAACGCCGTCGCCAGCTCGAGGCGCTCGGGAACGCCGTCGATCGCGATGACCTTCGCCGCGCCGCGGGCCTTGGCGACCGCCACCGCGTACAGCCCGAGGGCGCCCGCGCCCTGCACCACGACGTACTCGCCGAGCTGCTGGTCGACCCGTTCCAGGCCGTACATCACCTGCGACAGAGCACAGTTGGCACCGGCAGCGATGTCATCGGAGACCGAATCGGGGACGGTGTAGACCACGGCGCCGGCGGGCAACACGAAATAGTCGGCGTAGCCACCGACAAAGTAGGGCGGCTCGTCGGCGCGGCCCAACATGGCCATCTTCAGGTTCAGGCAGGCGTTTCGCCGCCCGGCCAGGCAGTTGCGGCAGGTATGACAGCAGAAGAAGTAGGGGAACACCACTCGGGTTCCGTCCGCCAGCGGCTTTCCGTTGGAGTCGGTGGACACACCTTCACCCAAAGCTGCCACCACACCGACCATTTCGTGTCCCAGCACGGTCGGCAACTGCCCGCCGAGACCGCGGGTCGCGAAGGTGCCATGCCAGGCGTGCACATCCGAGCCGCAGATGTTGGCGCGCGTCACCTTGATGAGGATCTCGCCGGGATTGATATCGGGTAAAGTGACCGTCTCGATCTCGAACGGTTTACCCGGCTCGTCGAATCGAGCGATACGACCCCTGTACGGCGCAACAGTCACAGCTTGACGTCCTCTCGGTTCACCTGCGTAGGCCATGTCCGCCGCGGTCGGCACACACGTGCGGGCATGCACACGGCCACATCTGTTTTCGCACCGTAACGGCGCACAGTGGGGGAGCGAACTCGCGATTCCCGCCCAGCGGTCACTGTGCGCTACCGCACGTCGGCGCCGGGTTGGGGGTGCGTACCGGCCAGCGTCGATATGGGTTCAGCCGGGGACTCGCGCCGCGGTGGTGAAGCGCTCCCGCAGCACCCGCTTCAACAGCTTGCCGCTGGGATTCTTGGGTAACGCCTCGACGAAGAACACCTGCTTGGGTGTCTTGAACCCGGCCAGGTGGGCACGGCAGTGGGCCACAACATCGTCTTCGGTCAGCTCGAAGCCGTCCCTGGCGACCACCGCGGCCACGACGGCTTCCACCCAGGTCGGATGTGGCACGCCGAACACGGCGACCTCCTCGACCCCGGAGTGCCGGTAGATGACCTCTTCGACCTCGCGGCTGGCCACGTTCTCGCCACCGGTTTTGATCATGTCCTTCTTGCGATCCACGACGTGCAGCAGCCCGTCGGCGTCGTAGTAGCCGAGATCACCGGAATGGAACCAGCCTCCACGGAACGCTTCGGCCGTCTTGGCCTCGTCGTCGAGGTAGCCCAACATCAGATGTGGGCTGCGGTGCGCGATCTCGCCGACGACGCCCGCAGCGACCGGAGCATTGTCGTCGTCGAGGATGCTGGTCTCGACATTGATGACCGGCCGGCCCGCGGATCCGGCGTGGGCATCCTGTTCATCAGGCCCCAGGGCCGATGCCAGCGGCGCCATCTCCGTCTGCCCGTAGAAATTCCAGAGGCGCAGATGCGGCAGCCGCTCGCGCATCTCGGCCAGGATCTCCACCGGCATCGCGGAGGCCCCGTAGTAGCCCTTGCGTAGGCTGGACAGGTCCACTTGCTCGAACACCGGCGAGCGTAGCAGCGAGATCCACACCGTCGGTGGCGCGAAGTAGTTTGTCACCCCGTATTTTTCGATGGTTCGCAGGACCATTTCGGGATCGGCCTTGGGCAGGATGATGCTGGTGGCACCGAGGTAGATATCGGTGATCAGGAAGTTGTCGAGTTGGGCGCAGTGATACAGCGGTAGCGAGTGGATTTCCACATCGCTGCCCTCCATCGAGCCGGCGATGATGGAGCTGATGTAGTTGCCCATCAGGCTGCGGGTCGAGTGCATGGCGCCCTTTGGCTGCGACTCTGTGCCGCTGGTGTACATCAGCCGGATCATCTGGTCGTCGTCGATGTGCGGACTGGGTGCCGGCGAAGCGGTCTCCAACCACTGTGCGAAGTCTGGCCAGCCCGCCGGCGGTGTCTGACCGGGAAGCACCAGCGCCGCAGTCACCGCAACCGGTGCGCCCGCCTGCATCGCCGCCTCGGCTGTCGGGACCAGGTCGGCCTCGACCAGGAACCCGGTCACCTTGCTGTGCTGCACGATGAAGGCGATCTCTGCGGCGGTGAGCATGAAGTTGATGGGGACCAGCACCACGCCGGCGCGCGCCGTGGCGAATGCCAGCACCGCGTACTGCCAGCAGTTGTGGGCCAGGACGGCAACCCGATCGCCGACTCCGAAACCGTTGTCACCCAGTGCGGCTGCGGTCCGGTCGACGAGTCGTTCGAACTCGGCGAAGGTCAGGCTGAGGCCACCGTCGATGATCGCTACCTTGTCGGGATGCTTGCGCGCCGAGCGTCGTGGGATATCGCCGAGGGCGTGGCTTCGTGCCGAGGCGAGAACGGACTGCAGATCATCCATGACCTGGACTGTAGGGGCCGCCGGACGGCTGTGATCGGCCGGCGTCCCGCTCAGTAGAAGACGGTGCCTCGCGCAGCGTCGGACGCTCACATACTCGGTCCAGAACAAGGAGGATCGATGACGATCGCTGTGACCGTTACCGCAGACCAGAAATCGCCAGAACCTGAGGAACTGCGCACCAATCTCGCGAACGCCGATGCCGGCATCCTGGTGGCGGTGCTGGCTCAGCTGACCGGTGACGCCAGCGTCGTGGGCCGGTATGCGGGAAAGATCTCGTACACACCTGATCCGCCCGAGCAGAAGGGCAGCACCGACCCCGCAACGCATACTCAGTTGGTCGAGGCGGTGGTGGCCGCGATGCAGAACCCGCGCCCCGCCGATGCCGTGCCGTTCGACGACCCCGAGTTGTTCGCCGCCGTGGCACCTGTGGCGCTGGGCACCGAAGTGGGACCGGAGTACATCGCACTGTTGCTGGAACAGGGCGGCTTTCACGCCTCCCAACCGGTGCTGCCGCGCACCGCGAAGCTGCCCACCGGTTTCAAGGTCGTCATCATCGGGGCCGGCATAGCCGGTATGGCCGCCGCGCTGGAGTGCGCTGCCGCCGGTATCGATTACGAGATCATCGACCGCAACGACGAGGTCGGCGGCACGTGGTATACCGCGGTGTACCCCGGAATCGGCGTGGACACCCCGTCGGCCTACTACTCACTGTCTCGCGATATCAACGGGGGGTGGTCGAGCTATTACCCCCAAGGCCCCGAGTACCAGCAGTATTTGAAGTCGGTCGCCGACAAGTACGGCTTGCGTGACCGGACCCGGTTCAGCACCGAGGTGACCGCGTTGCGCTGGGTTGCCGATCGCAAGGTGTGGGAGGTGCACAGCAGCGGTGCCGACGGCAAGCCCGACGTCTCCTACGCCAATGTCGTCGTGCCGGCTGCCGGTTATCTGAATCGGCCGCGATGGCCGGACCTGCCCGGCCGGGAGACCTTCGCCGGGGTGAGCGTGCACTCCGCCGAGTGGGACCCGGAGCTGTCGCTACGCGGCAAGAAGGTGGCGATCATCGGTGCGGGTTGCACCGCCGTGCAGATCGTGGATGCCTCCGTCGACGAGGTCGAGCACCTGACGGTCTTCCAGCGTCAGCCCCACTGGGTCGCGCCGCGCAAGCGTCTGACCGACGACGTACCCGAACACCGTCGCTATCTCAACGCGCATGTTCCCTTCTACGCCAACTGGAACCGGCTCAAGTCGTTCTGGGGAACGGCCGACAACAACTATCCCGTCATCGTGCGCGATCCCGAATGGGCGGCCGATCATCTGTCCATCTCGCCGGCCAATGATGTGCTCCTGCAGATGTGTCTTGAGTACATCGACCGGGTCTTCGGCGCCGGTTCGGAGTTGGCGAAGAAGGTGACTCCGGACTTCGCGCCGTACGGTAAACGCATAATCCGAGATCCGGGCGGCTACTACGCGGCGCTGGCCCGCGATCATGTCGACGTCGAGGCAAGCGAGCCTGCCGAAGTCAACGCGCGCGGTATCGTCACGCAGGACGGACGGCAGATCGACCTGGACGTCATCATCTACGCCACCGGCTACCACCTGGATTTCCTGTCCACCGTCGACATCGAGGGGCGCGACGGCATCAAGTTGGCCGATGTCTGGGGTGACAGCCCTGCCGCATACCGTGGTGGTCTGGTGCCGGGCTTCCCGAACATGTTCATCTCCTCGGCGCCCAATTACAGCCCGGGGCACGGTGCGGGGCACAACTTCGGTGTCGAGGTGATGGTGCACTACGTGATGGAGTGCCTGCAGCTGATGGCGGAGCGCGGGGCGCAGACCGTCGAGGTCACCCCGGAGGCGTTCGAGAAGTATGTGCGCTCCATCGATGAAGCGATGGCCCAGACGGTGTGGTGTCACACGCCGACCGCGCACACCTATTACCGGTCCGGTGGTGGTCGCATCGTGACGGCGTTCCCGTTCCGCCTCATCGAGGTGTGGCAGAGCCACCGTGCCCCCAACGAAGAGGATCTGGTCGTCCAGTGAGCGGAATTCTGCACGGTAAAACGGCTTTGGTCACCGGCAGCAGCCGCGGTATCGGGCGGGCCATCGCCCAGCGGCTGGCCGCCGAGGGCGCCACCGTGGCGGTGACCGCCCGGTCTCATCGGGCTTCTGCGTCCACCCGGGCGGGAACCACCGCCGAGCTGCCGGGAACGATCGGCGAGACGATCGAGCTGATCGAGGGTGCCGGCGGTAAGGCCTTCGGTATTGCCTGCGATCTGGAGGACGCCGACCAGCGCGCTCGGCTCATCGATCAGGTTGTGGAGCACACCGGGCGACTCGACATCCTGGTCAACAATGCCGGATACGCGGACTACTCCGTCATCGAGGACATGCCGATGACCACCTTTGAACGGACCATAGAGCATTACGTCCGCACGCCGTTCGTGTTGACCCAGCGGGCCGTTCCGCACATGCGCACACAGGGCGCCGGTTGGATCGTCAACATCGGCTCGGTCACCGGACTCGCGCCGGCGCGGCCCTACCGGGAGTACAACAAGACCTCCGGTGACGTCATCTACGCCTCGATGAAGGCGGCGCTGCACCGCTTCACGCAGGGCGTCGCTGCCGAGTTGCTCGACTCGAACATCGCGGTCAATGTGGTCGGGCCGTCCAGTGCCGTGCGCACGCCCGGCGCTGCCGGCCTGATCCCGGAGACGTTTCCGACCGAGCCGGTCGAGTACCTGGCCGAGACGGTGCTGGCAATGTGTCACCTGCCCGCGGCCGAACGCACCGGTCTGGTGGCGTTCAGCCTGCACTATCCCTGGTCGCAGAATCTGACGGTGCACAGCCTCGACGGCACCACCGAGCTGCCGCCGCTGCAGCCGCCGGCCGCAGCGAACCCGAACATCCTGCCCGACGGGATCTGATCTTCCGCAACTGCCTACGTCAGCGCAGTACGTGGTCGCTGTCGATGCAGAAACTGTGGCAGACCCGTTCGCGGACAATGGCCTTCGGGCACTCCGGATCGAACCACTGGTCGACGACCGCCCAGTGGATGGGGTGCATCAGGTAGGCACCCATGATGCCGTCGGCATCGGTGAACTCCTGTTCGAAGACGTGGGTCCAGGCGTTCCCGACGGTGCGCTCCGGCCGACTCAGCTGCCAGGTGCTGATGGTGGACACATAGCCGGGCAGTAATCGCAGGTCGGCCTCGAAGCGAGCCGTGGTGTCGGGATCGGTGCCGTCGGCGACCCGCAACAACAGCACGCGGTAGACGCTGCCGGTGCGACGGCCCTCGATCGCGGTGGACGAACCGTGATAATCGGCGCCGTTGACGCGGGTCACGGCGGGGTCGGCCAGGACATCCGCGACCTCGGTGGCGGCAGCCTCCCATCCGGCGCTCTCCTCAAATCGGAGGTGTAGCAGCAGATCCCCGCCGTTTCGACTGCCCGCCAGGGTGGGGGAGACCAGGGCCCGGTGGGCCCCACTGCGCCGTGCCGCGTGGGTGAGCGCCGTCCGGATCCGTTCGTCGTCTCCCTCTGCGATATCGATGAGCCGGGTGACGCTAAACATCGCAGAGCCCGTCGACGTCATCGTGTGCGGCGGCCGCATCGCGTTCCCGCTGCAGCACCAGCTCGGCGACACTGTCCCACCAAGCGCCGACCGCCGGGTCGGGTCGACCCTGCCAGGTCATCTCCCACCACGCCTGTGCGCTGGGCAGGACCCAGGTGGCGGTGACCGTGTTGGGCTCCGTGTCAAACCAGATAGGTGGTGAGACAAGCAGATTGACCAATCTCATGCCACGTTCGCGGGCACTCGGCGCGTATCCGGACAGGTAGCTGTCGACGAACTGCCTGGCGCGGCCGGGCCGGGTGATCACCCGGTCGATGACGAAGATCTCACCGTCTGCCATAGCACTGACCCTAGGGTCTTCCCGACGATGAGAGGGTGCTGATCCCGGTTATCGGGAACCGATGTTGACGCGGAGACGGCCGCCGGTCGATCGTGATCTGATGACCGATCTCAGCCCAGATCCGTTCAGTCCGATACAGCTCGGGCCCGTCCGGCTCCGTAACCGGGTCATCAAGGCCGCCACCTCCGAGGGGCGATCGCCCGAGGGGTTGGTGACCACCGATCTGATCGACTTTCACCGCAGTTTCGCCGAGGGTGGCATCGGAATGACCACCGTGGCGTACTGCTGTGTCTCACCGCAGGCGGCCAGTGCCCCTGGCCAGATCGTGATGAGCGATAAAGCGCTGCCCGGCCTTCGGCGGCTCACCGATACCGTGCACTCGGCAGGGGCAGGTATCTCCGCGCAACTCGGGCATGCCGGGGTCGTGGCACACAAGCGTTTGACAGGTGTCACCCCGCTGGCGCCGAGCAGGTTCATCAATCCGTCGTCCGGCGCGTACTGCCGAGAGATTCGTCGCGACGAGATCGCCGGGATCATCGACCAGTTCGGCGACGCGGCCAGAGTGGCGGTCGACGCCGGATTCGACGCGGTAGAACTTCATTTCGGTCATCTGTACCTGCCCAGTTCATTTCTCAGCCCACTGCTCAACCGTCGCAAAGACGAGTACGGCGGAGACATCGACAACCGCTCGCGTCTGGTCCGCGAGATCGCCCGGCGGGTGCGCGAAGTCGTCGGGAACAGGGTGGCGATCATCGCCAAACTCGATATGGACGACGGCCTGCCGGGCAGCATCTGGATCGATGAGGCGCTGCGCACCGTGCAGCTGCTCGACATCGACGCCAATCTGGACGCCATCGAGTTGACCCAGGGTTCGTCGGTCTACCGGCCGATGTACCTGTTTCGCGGCGATGTACCGGTGCGTGAGTTCGCCAAGGTGATGCCGACGATGGTGCGGCCTGGTCTACGAGTCCTTGGCAAAGCAGTGATGGGAAATTATCCCTACGAAGATCTGTACATGCTGCCGGCCGCCCGGCAATTCGTGCCGATCATGAAGAATACCAAGCTGATCTTGTTGGGGGGCATCACCAACCGCGAACACATCGAGACCGGAATCCGGGAGGGCTTCGATTTCGTCGCGATGGGCCGGGCGCTGCTGCGTGAGCCGGACTTGGTGAACAAGATGATCGCAGATCCCGGCACCCGCAGTCGCTGCAACCACAACAACAGGTGCATGGTGACGGTCTTCGGCCGAACGCATTGTGTGCTCGACCCGCAACAGCGTTACGGCTCTGCCGAATCCATGGACGTCACCGCCGGGGAAACCATCCGGCGGTGACGTGGCTCATGAGTTGACCTGACCGCTGATGACGCCGGTGAGGTACGCACACGCCTGGGCGCGGGCCTTCTGGCAGATGTCCAGGCTCGGCATGGTCATGAAACCGTGCACACCGCCCTCGAAATAGCGCTGCACCACCGGAACTCCAAACCGTCGCAGGGCCTCGGCGTAGGCCACACCCTCGTCTCGCAGCGGATCGTGCCCGGCCACCACAGCCACCGTCGGCGGCAGCCCCGACAGATCGTCGGCGTGCAGTGGCGAGGCGTACGGATCGGTCCGGTCGGCCGGGTTCGGCACATACTGATCCCAGTACCACCGCAGAGCGGGAAGCGGGTTGTAGTACCCATGACCGAACTCGCGGTAGGACGGGGTGTCGAAGTCGGCGGCGATGACCGGGTACAACAGCAGCTGGCCGGCCAGTCGGGGACCGCTGCGATCGCGGGCCATCAGGGCGGTGACCGCCGCGAGATTTCCACCGGCGCTGTCGCCGCCGACCAGCAGGGTACCCGGATCGCCACCTAGTTCGGCGATGTTCGCCGCGGCCCAGACGGTTGCGGCGTAGACGTCCTCGGCTGCCGCGGGCCACTGGCCTTCTTCTGCGGCCCGCCGATAGTGCACCGAAACAACAACGGCCGGTAGGCGATTGGCGAAGTCGCGGCACAACCCGTCGTGGCTGTCCAGGTCGCAGAACACCCAGCCGCCACCGTGTGCATAGATCAGCGTCGGTACGCCCTTGTCGTCGGCGGCTTCGGGTCGGTAGATGCGCACAGCCACCGGACCGTCCGGTCCCGCGATATTGCGGTCCTCGACCGAGGCGATGGGCTCGGGATCGCTCGCTGCCACCATCCGTGACCGGATGGCGGCGCGGGCCTGGTCACCGGTCATGGTGTGTACCGGCGGGAAGCCGGAATCCAGCGCGTCGATGATGGCTGCGATCTGTGGGTCGAGTTTGTCGCTCACGCTCATATCTGTCGATTCGCTCCGCAAGCTGCGCTCATGCCGGCTGCAGGGTCGAGGTCCGCACCGCCGTCTGACTGATCGGACCGCCGCGCAGCGGACGCATCTGCTGCAGCGTCGGAGCCACCCGCATCGGCCCGCCTTCCACCGCGCGCCAGATCCCCATGGCCGCCATCCGCACCGGCGCCACGAGGTGTTGGTCGAATTTCATCTGACCCATCGGCCCGCAGACCGAGACCGCGGCGACCGCCTCGCCGGGGTCACCGATCGGAGCTGCCACACAGCCGAATCCGGGCACCGACTCTTCGCGGTCGAAGGCGACGCCGTGCGAATGAACCTTGGCCAGTTCGGCGCGCAGCTGGGCGGCCGTGGAGATGGAGTATTTGGTCCGACGCGGAAGCGGAGCCGCAGCCGCCACGTCGAGGTCCGGCTCACCGGCGAAGGCCAGGATCGCCTTTCCGACGGCGGCGCAATGCGCGGGCTGGCGTCCGCCGACCCGGGTCGGGATGGCGGCGGTCAGCCGGTTGCCGACCTTTTCCATGTAGACCACATCCGAGCCCTCCAGCACGGCGAGATGGACGACCAGGCCGGTGGCGGCGTGCAGCTCGTGCAGCATCGGAATCGCGGCCTTGTGCAGCCGGTCCTGGTGGACCGCGAGTGAGCCGAGTTCGACCAGCCGCATCCCCAACTCGTAGTCGCGGCCGGAGCGACGCAGCCAGCGCAGTTGGACAAGGCGCTCCAGCATCCGGTGGGCGGAGGAGCGCGGCAATCCGGTGCGCCGGACGATCTGTGCCAGTGTCAGCCGCCCGGGTCCATCGAACGCGTCGAGCACGAGCGAGACCCGGTCGATGACGGCGCTCGGGGTTTCGGCGGCGGCCTTGATGGCGGGTGCGCGAGAGCTGTCGACGGTCACGGTCATCGTGGTCCTCCGGAGTATCCATATTTCTAATAGGCATATGCCTAATGCTCATATAGACCTATCACATCGCTGTGGCTGCTGTCACATGGTTGGGTCGTTTCTCAGCCGGACAACAACGTCGAAAGCCGGGCGTGCTGTCGCACAACCCGGCTTGACGTGGGCCTTCACCGACCCGGCTCGATGTGAATTGTGTGTCTCGGCGTGTCGCCCGTCCTCAGGCCGACGCCGCGCTGCACCCGGCCCGGCGGCCGTAGAAGCTGCCGTCGCCGAGGGACACGCCGCTGGCATAGCCCCAGGCCGCGAGCCCGGCGGCAGACCGCCCGGCGGCGAACAAGCCGGGTATGGGCTCGCCACTGACGTGTAGAACCTCGGCATCGAGCGTGGTGGCGAGGCCGCCGAGGGTGAAGCCCCCGGTGCTTTCGCGCAGATCGATCGCGCCGACCGGAGAACCGATGGGTCTGATCCACTGCGGCTTCTTGTGCAACAGGGGGTCCTCACCACGCGCCGCGCCGGCGTTGTAGGCCGCGACGGTGGACTGTAGCGAACCCGGGGGCAAGCCGATCTCCGATTCGAGTTCGGCGACGGTATCGGCAACCCAGGTCGGCGGCCGCATCATCAAGTGTGGCGACGGCGAATTCATCGCGTCGTCCTGGCCATCTCCGTCGATGATCAGATACGCCGTGTTGTCCTGGTGGTACAGCGTCAGTTGGCCGATGCGACCCGGATAGGTGTCCTCGGCAACGTAGCGCTGCCCCCGGGCGTTGACCAGGATTCCGCGCACCAACTGCTGTGGATCGGCGAAGATCGCGACCTCGGTGGCGTCCATATGGGCCAGATCGGCTCCCAGTGCCTGTGCCATCTGGATCGCGCGGCCGTCGTGCTGCTCGATCGAGGCGGCCGGCCTGCCCGCGATCCGCGGCGCGTACTGCGCCACCATCGCCTCGTTGTAGGCGAAGCTACCCGTGGCCAGCACCACACCGCGCCGCGCGCGGATGGTGACCTCGTCTCCGTACTGGCGCGCGAGGACACCGACGACCCGACCATCCGCGGCGACCACAAGACGTTGCGCGCGAACGTCATACAGTGCACGGGCGCCGGCTGCGGTCGCCGTCTCGACGAGCGGTTTCATCAGCATGTAGCCGGCGGACGCTTCACCCTGCTTCTTGTTCGACATCTGCGGGATGTGACCGCGCGGTGCGGGCGTGGCAATGGTGTTGAACGGGAACGAGTTCTCGCCACCGGAGTACATCAACCCCTGATCGCCCATCGGCTCCCAGCCGGGCTCGCCGAAGAACTCCGCCTTGAACGTCACCCCGCAGCCCACGAGCCAGTCGAAGTGGGCAACGCTGCCCGCGCAGTAGTCGTCGATGCGCTTCTCGTCGGCGCCTGGGCCCATGGCCACCTTGAGGAAGGCGGCCATGTCGGCGACTGAATCCTCGAAACCACAGGCTTTCTGCAACGACGTGCCGCCACCGAGATAGATGAATCCGCCGGCCATGGATGCCGCACCACCCCACGAGCCGGTGCGCTCGAGTACGAGCACATCGGCCCCGGCTCGCGCTGCCTCGACGGCCGCCGACGCCCCGGCCACGCCGTAACCGGCGATGACGACGTCGGCGTGGTGATCCCACCGGGTGACCTCGGCCTCGGCCAGCGGGACGATATCGCTGCTCACGGGCGCATCGCGGCGGGAAGATCATCGACCCACTTGTGGCCCCAGTAACTGTCGGCGGTGATTTCCTCGGCGGTGTAGTGATTCTCGTCGACGCGCATGCCTTCGGTGCCGAACTCGATATCCCAGTCCCCGGGCGCCCGGACGTAGAACGACACCATTTTGTCGTTGGTGTGGCGGCCAAGCGTGGAGGACAGCTGGAAGCCGTCGGAGCTGATGCGGTCCAACGCCTGGCCGACGGCGTCAAGTGTGTCGACCTCGACCATGAGGTGGATCAGGCCCGGGTCACGCAGGGTGGCGGCGGGGCACAGCGCCAGGCTGTGGTGGCGCTGGTTGACCCCGAGGAAGCGGACCCGGACCGGACCGAATTCCGGCGGTACCGGCACCCGGAATGCGCCGCGGGATTTGAAACCCAGTACCTCGGTGTAGAAGTCGAACATCCCCTGCACGTCCAACGCCGGCAGCACCACATGGCCCAGGCCCTGTTCCCCGGTCACGAAACGGGCACCGAACGGTGTGACGACTGGGCTGTGGTCGAGCACCGCGCCATGGAAGACCTCCAGCGAGGTACCGGCCGGATCTTCGAAGGCGATGACCTCTTCGACCCGACGACTGTCGGCCTCGGCGAGTGACAGTTCCTTGTACGGGGTGCCTGCGGCCTCAAGGCTTCGCTTGACCTCGCCGAGGTCAGCAGCGTCACGCACCTCCCAGCCGACGGTGACGATCTTGTCGGTGTCACCGGGAGAAACGATGATGCGCGCGGCCCGTTCGTCCATGCGCAGATACAGCGAATCCGGGTCGGGTCCGCTTCCGGTGGCGAAACCCAGGACATCGAAGGCGAATTGGCGCCAGCGGTGCATATCGGTCGCCTGCACGGTGACGTAGCCGAGGCTCTTGATCAAACCCATGTTGTCTGTGCCCTCCTAGATCATCGCTCGCAGCGGGCCCTGGGGATCGACGCCCAGTGAGCTCAGTGCCGATGCGTGATAGACGGTGCTGGGCACGTGGATGGCGTGCGCCTGACCCACGTGCACATCACGCCAATACCGCTGCAAGGGCTTGTCCATCCTGGTGCCGTTACCGCCACAGCGCGCGAAGATCTCATCGACAGCGGACACGGCGCGCCACACTGCGCGAACCTGGGTGCGCCGACCGGCGGCACGGTCGGTGAAGGACACCTCCTTGCCCGCGTCGACCATGTCGTAGATGCGGTCGACATTGGCCAGCAGTTCCTGGCGGGCGGCGTTGATATCGGCGGCCGCCTCACCGATCGCATACATCACGTAGGGGTCGTCCTTGATGGCGACGCCGCTGGAATTCACCCGTGAGCGCTGGTAATCCAGCGCGGCGGCAAGGGCGCCCTCGGCGATGCCGATGGTTGCCGACGAGATGCCCAGCGGGAACATCGTCGACCACGGCATCAGGTACAGCGTCTCGGTCATGCCGGCCTCGCGCTGGGCGGTGCCGTCCATCACCTTCATGGCGTCCATCGTCCGATAGGTCGGCACGAAAGCATCCTTGACGATGACATCCTTGGATCCGGTACCACGCAGGCCCACGACATCCCAGGAGTCTTCGACGATCTCGTAATCCTTGCGCGGCAGGATCATGTGCAGCATTTGCGGAGGCATCAACGGCTTGCCGTCGGCATCGCCGATCATCGCGCCGAGGAAGATCCAGTCGCAGTGGTCGGTACCCGAGCTGAACTGCCAACGACCGTTGAAGATGTAGCCACCGTCCACCGGCACGGCGACACCCTGGGGTGCGTAGGGCGAGGCGACCCAGGTGTCGACATCATCGGCCCAAATCTCGGCGCCGACGCGTGGGTCGGCGTAGGCGAGCTGGTAGGGATGGACACCGACCACTCCGTTGATCCAGCCGGCGGACGGATCGAGCGCCGCGGTGGCCATCACCGTTTCGGCGAATTCCCGCGGATGGACTTCCATGCCGCCGTGCTTCTTCGGTTGGAGCAGGCGGATGTTGCCGAGCCGCTTCATCGTCTTGACCGTGTCATCGGTCAACTTGCCGATCTTCTCGGCCTCCTGAGCCTGTTCGCGCAGTTGGTCTGCGACGTCCGCGAGGCTGTCGATCACCCGTTGTGTCATACCTACGATGGTGGCGCTTGTCCGGCCGGACACGCAGCTGCCTTCCCGGTGAGCGGACGCGAATCGTGCCCCGCGCTGCGCATGCCACACGTCTAGAATTCGACCTTGATCGAATTCGACAGCGGGCAGGCCTGACAGGCCAGGAAAAGTCCTTCGGCGATGTCCTCTTCCTCGAGGATCTCCGCATTCCCCAGGTCGACCTGGCCCTCCACGACCGTGGCCGCGCAGGATCCGCAGTTGCCTTCCCGGCACGAGTAGGGAACCTCGATGCCCGCCGCGATCATGGTGTCCACGAGATTGCGACCCACCGGCCATGTGAGGTGGTGCACCGCACCATCGATGGAGATCTCGGCTTCGGCGCCCTGTCCGTCGGACGGCAGGTCCTCGATGGCCACTTCGGCGAAGGGATCGCCATCGAGGGACTGAAAAACCTCCAAATGGATGTTTTCCCGCGCGATTCCGGCCGCGGTGAGGGCTTCCTTGACCACCGCCATGAACGGTGCGGGTCCGCAGATGAATGACTGGTAACCGGAGTAGATCCGGGCGAAGTTGTTCAGCTGGGTCAGGGTCGGCAGGCCCTGGATCGATTCGAGCCAGTGCATCACGGTCAGCCGGCCGGCATGGCGCGCTGCGAGGGCACGCAACTCGGCGGCGAAGATCACCGATGCCTCGTCGCGGTTGGCGTAACACAACACCACCCGCCCGGTGCCCGCGACGAGCACCGATTTGAGGATCGACATCACCGGGGTGATACCGCTACCTGCGGCCCAGAGCACGAAGTCACCGTCGAGGTCGCGGGGCGTGAAGATGCCGGACGGCGGGAGTGATTCGATGGTGTCTCCGATGGACACGTTGTCGCACAACCAGTTCGATCCGTATCCGCCGTCGGTCCGCTTCACGGTCACCTTTGGTGCATCATCGGTGTGCGGAGAGCTGGCCAGCGAGTAGCAGCGCGCGACCGATCCGGTTTGTTCACTCGGGATCCGCAGGGTCAGGAACTGACCCGGTCGATAGTCGAACCGTGACCGGTGCTCGGCGGGCACGGCGAATACCAGGGATTTGGCATCGCGACTCTCCTCGACGACAGCGGTGACGGTCAGGGGTACTGCGCGGGGTGCTGCCGCGGCGCGGCTATCGGTTTGGACGTCGCTCATGGCCCGGGATCCTGCTCGACTTTCGACCGGGTGTCCGGAGGTGCTACCGGTGGCTGGGACGAAAAGCCCGCTTTTCGATGACCGTTGACCGGGAAGGGCCGGACGTCGTTGCGCGTGGAGGTCCTAGCGTTTTCGGCGTGACTGGGACTGCGGATCGTGTTGACATTGTGGTGGTTGGTGCCGGCTTCGGCGGCCTCTACGCCCTGCACAAGTTCCGGCAGCAGGGTAGGTCGGTACGCGTGTTCGAGGCGGCACCCGAGGTCGGGGGCACCTGGTATTTCAACAGGTATCCGGGTGCTCGCTGCGATGTGGAGAGCCTGGACTACTGCTACTCGTTCTCCGACGAACTCCAGCAGGAGTGGACCTGGACGGAGAAGTACGCGACCCAGAGCGAGATCCTCGACTACATCAAGTGGGTGGCCGACAAGCTCGATCTGCGGCCCGGCATCACATTCAACACCCGTGTCGTGTCAGCGGTGTTCGACGACGATGCGCTGAACTGGACCGTCACCACCGATACCGGCGAGACCGTCATTGCCCGCTTCGTCGTGATGGCCACGGGTCCGCTGTCGTCTCCGTTGACGCCCGATATCGCCGGCCTCGACGATTTCGGCGGCGAGGTGTACCACACGGCTCACTGGCCACATGACGGCGTCGATTTCACCGGTAAGCGGGTTGCCGTGATCGGCACCGGCTCTTCGGGTATCCAGTCCATTCCGATCATCGCGGAGCAGGCTGCGCAGCTCTATGTCTTCCAACGTACGCCGAATTACAGTGTGCCGGCCGGTAATCGAGCGCTCAGCAACGACGAGATCAAACGAGCCAAGGCCACTTACGATGAGCGGCGGCGCATGTCATGGCGCAGCGGCGGCGGGTCACCGCATGTGGCACATCCGAAGATGACCATGGAGGCCACCCCTGACGAACGCCGCGAGGCATTCGAGAAGCGCTGGCAGCTGGGCGGTGTGCTGTTCTCGAAGACCTTCGCCGATCAGATGATCGACATGGAGGCCAACGACGAGGCACGTAAATTCTACGAGGAGAAGATCCGGGCGGTCATCGACGATCCCGAGGTCGCCGACCTGCTGATCCCGAAGGATCATCCGATCGGCACCAAGCGAATCTGTACCGACACCAACTATTTCCAGACCTTCAATCGGCCCAACGTCGAACTGGTCAGCGTCCGCGCGACCCCGATCCAATCGGTGGACGCCACCGGGATCAACACCACGAACCGCCATGTCGGCGTCGACGCGATCGTGCTGGCAACGGGTTTCGACGCCATGACCGGCACTCTGGCCAAGATCGACATCGTCGGCCGCGACGGCCGCAGGCTCGTCGATAGCTGGTCCCACGGGCCTCGCACCTACCTCGGTTTGGGAGTGGACGGGTTTCCCAACCTGTTCCTGGTGTCCGGCCCCGGCGCGCCGGCGGTGCTGGCCAACATGGTGTTGCATGCCGAAGCGCATATCAACTGGATTGCCGACGCCATCGACTATCTGGACAAGCATGAGGTGGCCGCGATCGAGGCCACCGCCGACGCGGTCGACGACTGGGTGGCCGAGTGCAACAGGCGCGCCGACGCGACACTGTTCCCCAAGGCCAACTCCTGGTACATGGGTGCCAATGTGCCAGGTAAACCCCGGGTGTTCATGCTGTTCATCGGTGGGTTCGCGACCTACCTCGGTATCTGCGCCGACGTGGCGAATGCCGGCTACAAGGGATTCAGCCTGCTGAAGGGGGCGTGATGCCGGACCTGGGCGGTAAGGTCGCGGTCGTCACGGGTGCGGCGCGCGGCACCGGCCGGGTGCATTGTGAACGACTGGCCGATGCAGGTGCCGATGTGATCGCCGTGGACACCGGTGCCGCGAGCGAGCTGGCCGGCACGGTGGAAGCGGTGATCGGCCGGGGGAGGCGGTGCCACAGCGGCCACTCCGACGTCCGCGATCTGGATTCGTTGCAGTCGGTGGTGACGGCCGGGGCCACCGAACTGGGTGGTGTGGACATCGTGGTGGCCAACGCGGGTATCCATATCGCCGGTGCGCCGACCTGGGAACTGAGTGCCCGCGCGTGGGCGGACACGCTGGATGTGAACCTCACGGGCGTCTGGCACACCGTCAAGGCAACTGTTGCGCATCTGAGCCGGAACGGGGGATCGATCGTCATCATCGGATCCACCAACGGTGTCCGCGGAACTGCGAACTCGGCCCACTACACCGCCAGCAAGCACGCCGTCGTCGGGTTGGCGCGCAGCCTGGCCAACGAACTAGGACCATTCAACATCCGCGTCAACGTGGTACACCCGGGCGCCGTCGGTACCGCCATGGTCCGCAACGAGGCGACCTACCGACGGCTGTGCCCGGATATCGAGAACCCCACCGAAGCGGATGCGGCGCGGGTCCTGACCGCACGAAATCTGCTGCCCGTTCCGTGGGTGGATCCGGTGGATGTGGCCAATGCGGTGTGCTTTTTGAGCTCCGAAGAGGCCCGCTATATCACCGGCACCCAATTGGTGGTCGATGCCGGATTGACACAGAAGGCGTAGCCGTGGACGGGCCATTCGTGTTGCAGTGAAAGGAGACTTCATTTCATGGGTACCTATGTGGTGACCGGATCGGCCTCGGGTATGGGTCGGGCCGCAGCCGAGAGGCTGCATGCCGCAGGGCATTCGGTGATCGGCGTCGATTTGAGGAATGCCGAGGTGATCGCCGACCTGTCCACCGATGCGGGGCGTGCCACGGCGGTGCAGAGGGTGCTGCAACTCTGCGAGGGTGTCCTCGATGGTGCGGTGCTCGCCGCCGGGCTTGGACCCATCCCGGGGCGGGACCGGTTGATCGCCGAGGTCAACTACTTCGGAGTCACCGATCTGTTGACCGCGCTGCTGCCGGCATTCGCCCGTGCCGAACGAGCCAAGATCGTGGTCGTATCGAGTAATTCGACCACGGTCACCCCGTTGGTGCCGCGTCGTGCGGTGCGGGCATTGCTCGACGGCGATATCGAGCGGGCAATGCGGGCCGTGCGGATGTTCGGCGGCCGTTCCGCGCCGATGATCTACGCGGCCTCCAAGATCGCGGTGGCACGGTGGGTGCGTCGGAACGCGGTCACCGCGCAGTGGGCAGGCGTGGGTGTCCGTCTCAACGCGTTGGCCCCGGGCGCCGTCATGACACCGCTGCTGGAAGAACAGTTGGCCGATCCGACCGAAGCCAAAGCGATCACCACATTCCCGGTGCCGGTCGGTGGCTTCGGTGACCCCGGACAGCTCGCCGACTGGATGGTGTTCATGCTCTCGGATGCCGCCGATTTCCTCTGTGGCAGCGTCATTTTCGTCGACGGGGGTTCCGATGCCTACTTTCGGCCCGACTCGTGGCCCGCGCGGCTGCCCGCGGCGATGCTGCCGCGGTACACCACACGATTCCTCGGTTACCGGCGTGCTAGGCGTCGCTCTTAGTGAGGAAAGCGAGCACTGTCCGCTCGAAAGCCGCCTTCGCTTCGATCATCACCCAGTGACCGCAGTTGGGAAACACATGCAACTCGGCATTGGGGATGGTCCGCATCGGCACCAACGCCATGTCCAGCGGGCTGACGCGATCATCACGACCCCAGGTCAGTAGCGTCGGGGCAACGACCTTGTGCATGGTCGCCCACGGCAGCGGGAAGGCGGCGTTGCGCATCATGTCCATCATCGCCGCGAACGCCGCCTTACCGTACATGCGTCGCGCGGCGGCCAGCGTCTCCGGGTCGGTGGCCAGCGACCAACGCTCTTCTATCAACTCCTCGGTCACCAGGGACTCGCTGTAGACCATCGAGCGCAGCCAATCGACCAGCCGTTGTCGAGTGGGATCCTCGGTGAACTCCTGCAGCAGCCGAATGCCCTCGCTGGGTCCGGGGCTGAAGATGTTGGTGCCGATACCGCCGATGGTCACCAGCCTGCCGAGACGGCCGGGATGTGTGGTGGCGAAGTTGATGCCGACACCACCACCCATGGAGTTGCCGATGACGTCGACCTTGTCCAGACCCATCGCATCCACGAACTGCACGACGGCGCCCTGCGCGTCGAGCATCGGATGTCCGCCGAAGTCATCGCTCACACCGAAGCCAGGGAACTCCAGTACCAGGCAACGGTAGTGCTCGGCGAAGAACGCGAGATTGCCGCGGTAGTTCCGCCAACCAGTGACACCGGGACCGGAACCGTGCAACAGCAGCAGGGGAGGACCGTCGCCGGCTTCGTGGTAGCGCAGCACGCCCGAGGGGGTACTGATCTCACGCTGGCTCTCGCGGTAGTCGATTGTCATGCACCGATTCCACACGATCGACTCGCGAAACTCACCCCTGATACCGGAGAGCGGGATACCGGGCTCGAATGTGAACTACAAGACGTCCGTTGAGTGGACCTCCGGAGATCGCGTCGCGTCGATCAGCCCACAATGGGCTCATCGTCGGCCCGCAAGGCTTCACGCAAAAGGTTTCGAGGGGAATTCATCAACATGCTCAGTGTCGAGGTCCGCGACGTGCTTGCTGCCGACTTGGCTGAGGCGGAGCGTAGTCGGGTGGCGACGACGCCGTTGACGGATCGGTATCCCGATATCGATGTGGTGGATGCCTATGAGATTCAGTTGATCAATATCCGGCAGCGGGTGGCCGAGGGTGCGCGGGTGGTCGGGCACAAGGTGGGTCTGTCCTCGGAGGCGATGCAGAAGATGATGGGGGTGGATGAGCCCGATTACGGTCATCTGCTCGCTGATATGGAGGTGTTCGAGGATAAACCGGTTGCGGCGGGCCGGTTTCTGTATCCGCGGGTGGAGGTCGAGGTGGGGTTCATCTTGGCCGATGATCTGCCGGGTGCGGGGTGCACCGAGGATGATGTGCTGGCTGCGACGGCGGCGTTCGCGCCGTCGATCGAGTTGATCGATACCCGGATCACGGACTGGAAGATCAAGTTGTGCGACACGATCGCCGATAATGCGTCGTCTGCGGGGTGGGTGTTGGGCCCGGAACGGGTGTCGCCCAAGGATATCGATATCAAGGCCATCAATGCTGTCTTGAAACGCAATGGTGAGGTGGTGGCCGAGGGTCGCAGTGATGCGGTGTTGGGTAATCCGGTGACTTCGGTGGCGTGGTTGGCGCGCAAGGTCGATCAGTTCGGGGTGCGGTTGCGTGCGGGGGACATCGTGTTGCCGGGGGCGTGTATGCGGGCGATAGATGCTCGTCCCGGTGACGATTTCGTAGCGGATTTCGATGGGCTGGGTTCGGTTCGTCTTTCTTTCGAATAGGAGCCACGTATGGCTGAGAAGTTGAGTGTTGCGATTGTGGGGTCGGGCAATATCAGTACCGACCTGTTGTACAAGTTGTTGCGGTCGGACTGGTTGGAGCCGCGCTGGATGATCGGGATCGATCCGGCGTCGGAGGGGTTGGCGCGTGCCCGCAAGCTCGGTCTGGAGACTTCCCATGAGGGGGTGGACTGGTTGTTGGGCCAGTCCGAGAAGCCCGATGTGGTGTTCGAGGCGACCAGCGCGTATGTGCATCGTGATGCCGCACCGCGGTATGAGGCGGCCGGTATCACCGCGATCGATCTGACTCCGGCGGCGGTGGGGCCGGGGGTGATTCCGCCGGCGAATCTGCGGGCGCATCTGGGTGCGCCGAATGTGAACATGGTGACCTGTGGTGGGCAGGCGACCATTCCGATGGTGTACGCGGTGTCGCGTGTGGTGGATGTGCCGTATGCCGAGATTGTGGCGTCGGTGTCGAGCGCGTCGGCGGGGCCGGGGACGCGGGCCAATATCGATGAGTTCACCAAGACCACCAGTGCCGGTGTGCGTGATATCGGTGGGGCGGCGCGCGGTAAGGCGATCATCATTTTGAATCCGGCGGATCCGCCGATGATCATGCGGGACACCATTTTTTGTGCGATCCCTGAGGATGCCGATCACGCGGCTATCACCGCCTCGATCAAGGAGGTCGTCGCGCAGGTGGCGAGCTATGTGCCCGGGTATCGGTTGCTCAATGAGCCGCAGTTCGATGAGCCGTCGGTGGTCAATGGTGGCCAGCATGTGGTGACGATCTTCGTCGAGGTGGAGGGGGCCGGGGATTATCTGCCGCCCTATGCCGGGAATTTGGACATCATGACCGCGGCGGCGACCAAGGTCGGCGAGGAGATCGCCAAGGAACGCAGCGCAGCGGGAGCAGGAGTGCAGGCATGAGCGAGATTTTCTTCAACCCGGTGTGGGATGTCCGGATGACCGACACGTCGCTGCGTGATGGGTCCCATCACAAGCGTCACCAGTTCACCGCCGATGAGGTGCGTTCGATCGTGGCGGCGCTGGATACTGCGGGGGTGCCGGTCATCGAGGTCACCCACGGCGACGGGTTGGGTGGGTCGAGCTTCAACTACGGGTTCTCCAAAACCCCTGAGCAGGAACTGATCAAGCTGGCGGCCGAGACCGCCAAAGAGGCGAAGATCGCGTTTTTGATGTTGCCGGGTGTGGGCACCAAGGAAGACATCATCCAGGCCCAGAACAACGGTGGGGAGATCTGCCGCATCGCCACGCACTGCACCGAGGCCGATGTGTCGATCCAGCATTTCGGGTTGGCCCGTGAACTCGGTTTGGAGACGGTCGGGTTTTTGATGATGTCTCATACGATTTCCCCGGAGAAGTTGGCCGCGCAGGCCCGGATCATGGCCGACGCGGGGTGCCAGTGCGTGTATGTGGTGGATTCGGCGGGGGCGTTGGTGCTCGATCAGGTTGCCGATCGGGTGGCCGCGTTGGTCGCTGAGCTCGGTGATGACGCCCAGGTGGGTTTTCATGGTCATGAGAATCTCGGGTTGGGTGTCGCGAACTCCATCGAGGCGGTGCGCGCGGGTGCCAAGCAGATCGACGGGTCGTGTCGGCGGTTCGGTGCCGGTGCGGGTAACGCGCCGGTGGAGGCGATGATCGGGGTGTTCGACAAGATCGGTGTCAAGACCGGGATCGATTTCTTCGAGATCGCCGATGCCGCCGAAGAGGTCGTGGCCCCGGCGATGCCCGCGGAATGCCTGCTGGATCGCAACGCGTTGATCATGGGTTACTCGGGGGTGTATTCCAGTTTCCTCAAGCACGCGATCCGCCAGTCCGAACGTTACGGCGTACCCGCGCACCAACTGCTGCACCGCGCCGGTCAACGCAAACTCATCGGCGGCCAAGAAGACCAACTCATCGACATCGCCCTGGAAATCAAACGCGAACAGGCCTCGTCGGCCTAGTGGTTCACGGCCCGGCTGGTGTACGGGGGCACCAGCCGGACCGGCCGGCCGGCCGGCGCGATGCCGATCGCGGCGGCGCTGCGATTCATCCGTTCGTGAAGTTCGGCGAGGGTGATCCTGCGTTGCAACAAGGCGGGCATGTTGACGGACCAGATATCGGTCAATAGTTCGCTCGGTCCGCTCCGGTGCGTGCCTACGGCGTGGGCGAACAACGATGTCAGTGTCGAATGCACGGTGTCCGAGGTCGGTGAAGCGATATTCGACAGAAGGTACGAGCGCGCGAAAGCCGCTGCCAAAAGCGGCTTTTCCACGATGCCGAGCGTTATACGTGCCACCGCGTGCCCGACACGGCCGCCCGGGTCATCGCACCGAGCCAACTCGCTGCAGACCAATGGGACCAGGTCGGTCAACCAATGGTTCAGACATGCCACCAGAAGTTCGTCCTTCGACGCAAAGTGGCGGTACAGGGTGGCGGGCGAAACATGCGCACGGTGCGCGACCAGCCTGATCTGGAAGTCGTCGTAATCGTGATCGGCCATGCCCAACGCGGTGATGAGGATCCGGTCTGGTGCCGGCCGAGCCTTCGCTTCAGTGGCGGCGTGCTGGATGACGGACCTCCTCCGGTGTCCAGGACACGATAGGCCGCGCTGCATCGAGTCGACGTTCGCTCTCTCGGTCAATGGAACACGAGAGTGTTTCGGCCGCAGCGAGTTCGATGACGTCCCGTTGGGCGAGACGTCGTCGAATCAGGCGAGCCGCCAGACGCCACGATGTCGCGGGACGTCGCGACACGCAGGGAGGTTCGGTGAATGATGTGTCGGTGAGCGAACCGCGGCTACTTCGACGGGTCGCACTCTCCAGCCTGCTGGGCACGGCGATCGAGTATTACGACTTCCTGGTGTACGGAACGATGAGTGCGCTCGTCTTCGGGCTGGTCTTCTTTCCCGATTCCGATCCCGCGGTGGCCACCATCGCAGCATTCGGCACCCTGGCGGCCGGGTACGTCGCCCGCCCCCTGGGGGGAATCCTGTTCGGCCACTTCGGCGATCGGGTGGGTCGCAAATCGATGCTGGTCTTGACCATGGTGCTGATGGGCGCGTCGAGTTTCCTGATCGGTCTGCTGCCCACCTACGCTGCCATCGGTGTGGCAGCGCCGATCCTGCTGGTGCTGCTGCGCGTCGTCCAGGGCATTGCGATCGGCGGCGAATGGGGCGGCGCCACCCTGATGGTCACCGAGCACGCCGACGCTGACCGGCGAGGCTTCTGGAACGGTCTGATGCAAATGGGCTCGCCGATCGGATCGCTGCTGTCCGTGGGTGTGGTCACGATCGTGACCCTGCTACCCGATGATGATCTGTTGTCGTGGGGCTGGCGCGTGCCATTCCTGGTGAGTCTGCTGCTGCTGGGTCTGGGTGTGTACGTGCGGTTGTCGGTCACCGAGAGCCCGGTGTTCGAGGCCGCGTCCCGAGGTGTCCGCGGCGCCCACACCGCTCCGCCGTTCTTCCAGGTTCTGCGAAGGCCGCGCACGCTGATCCTCGCGTGCGCCGTCGGTATCGGTCCGTTCGCGCTGACGGCGCTCATCAGTACATACATGATCAGTTATGCAACGGCGATCGGTTACCACCGAACCGACGTCATGACCGCGTTGATCTTCACCTCACTGACCGGCCTGGTCGCGATTCCGTTGTTCTCGGCGTTGTCCGACTTCGTCGGGCGTCGCGTGGTGATGCTTGCCGGCGCGATCGGAATCGTCGTGTACGCATGGCCGTTCTATGCGCTGATCGATCTGCGATCGCAGGGATACCTGATCCTGGCGATGGTGATCGCACAGATCATCCAGTCCATGATGTACGCCCCACTCGGGGCCTTGTTCTCGGAGATGTTCGGTACCGCGGTCCGATACACGGGGGCTTCCATGGGCTATCAGCTCGCGGCCTTGCTCGGTGCCGGTTTCACCCCGCTGATCGCCAGCAGCTTGCACGCCCACGCTGTCTCGAGCGGACCGCTGGTGCTGCTTTCCGCCGGCTGCGGATTGATCACGGTATCCGCGGTGTGGAGACTGACCGAGACGAGTGGACGTGATCTGACCGGCATCTGATGCACACGCCGGCGGGTCAGTCTCCCGATTCGTCGGCCTCGGCCTCCGCACGCTCCTCCTTGATGCGGTCCTTGCTGCGCAGCAGTCGCAGCAGGGTCACCAGGCCCAATCCGCCGATGATGTTGCCGACCACCACGTAACCGAACCACCCGAGCCAGTCCAGATATCCGAACGGCGCCCGGCCGGTGGCGAGCGCGCCAAAGATCAACAGCGAGTCCAGGATCGAGTGGAACATCTGCAGGCCTGCCAGTAGGAACGCGCCAGCGACCGCGGCGGCGATCTTGCCGAACACCGAGTCGGTGCCGTGCTGCATGCGGGTCATCAGCGTGATGGCCATCCCACCGAGAAGAGCCAAAGCCACTGTCTCTGCGGATATCGGGGCGGTGACGAAATGGCCCGCCGATTCGATCGTCTGATCGTGCAACTTGGGAAACGCCGACATGATCAACCACATCAGCACCCATCCACCGGCCAGGTTCGCCACCAACGTGCCGCTCCAGAACGCGAACAACTGACCGATGCCGGCACGTTTGGCGGCCACCGTGGTGATGGGAATGAGGAAGCCCTCGGTGAAGAGCTCGCTGCGGCCGAGCAACAGCGCCAGAAAGCCGATGGAGAAGGCCAGGCCGGCCAGCAGTTGATTACCGGTGGCGGCGAGCACCGACAGGTAGGCCAACACACCCATCGCCACCTCGGTGCCGCCGAAGAAGCCGGTCACGAGCACTTCGCGCCAGCTGCGGTGCAGGCGCTGGGTGCCCTCATCGACCATTCTGTTGAAGGCGTCTTCGAGTTCGTCCTCGATCGGGCTGCCGGAGCTGCCCAACTCGCGCTGGCTCGTCGGGCTCATGGGTGAATCCTCCGCGTCGGTGACAATAGATCCGCGGGGTACCCCGCCGACGGAGATCGAAGCCGCGTCTTCACCGGCGGGTAGGCAAGGTGACGGTGAAGCGCGCTCCCGACGGATGCTCGACGCAGACCAGGTCACCGCCGTGAGCGCGGGCGAGTGCCCGTGCGATCGACAATCCCAGTCCGGCTCCACCCTGATCGCGGGCTCGTGAATGGTCGAGCCGGACGAGCCGGTCGAAGATTCGCTCCCGCTGATCGGCGGGCACCCCGGGGCCGGAATCGGTGATGGTCACGTCGACCGTCTCGCCGTCACCGGTGACGTCTATCGTGATCGACCCGTCGGCCGGCGTGTGACGGCGCGCGTTGTCGCCCACGTTGGTCAGGATCTGCTGGACCCGGATCGGGTCGACCTCCGCCGCAAGTACGTCCGGTGCGTTCATCGTCACGGTCAGCGAGGGTGACAGCATCGCTATTCGCCGCCGCTCGTTGTCCGCCAATTCGACGATGTCACAGGGCATGAGGTCCAGTCGGGGGTCGGCGTCGATTCTGCTCAGATCGAGCATGTCGGATACCAGTCTCCCGGCCCGCCGAGCCTCGGTCAGCACCAATTCGGCCCGATGCTGCTGGGCAGCGGCCGCCGGATGGTCGATGTCTTGGAGCGCGGCGGCCACGATCTGTTGGGCTCCGGCGTGGATGCCGGCGATCGGCGTGCGTAGTTCGTGGGCGGCGTCGGCCAGGAACTGCCGGGTCGCGGCGTCCGCGCGCTCGGCTTCTGCCGCTGCGGCGTGGGCACGCCGTTCGGAGGTCTCCAGTGCATCCACCATCGTGTCGAACGCGGTTGCTGCCCTTCCCAGTTCGGTGCCCGGACGATCCGGTGCCAGCCGTGCGCCCCGGTCACCGGACGCGATGCTCTCGGCCACCGCGGTCAGCCGACCCAGGGGAGACATCGTCGCTCGCACCACAAGGGCCACGCTGATCGCGGCGACCACCAGAACGCCGAGGCTGGACAGCACGAGGATGATGCGCAGCTGTTGCAGCAGCGCGGTGGTGGCAGTGGTGTCGGCAAGAAGTATCAGTCGGTCACCCCCGGGAAGGGGGTGGTCGATGACCGTGGCGGTGGCCCCGATCGGCGGCGGTGGGGGTGGGCGGTGTCGCGGACCGGGGTCCGGCCCGTCTGGGCCGCCGGGCCCGGGCGGGCGGGGCGGTGGTGGTGGACCCGCGTCGGTTGGCGGACCGGGGACGACCGCGGGGTCGCCATACGACATTCCGGCGGCGGTGATCAGGCGGGTGCGGATGCCGCCACCGCTGGTCTCGGCTACCAGGCGTTGCGGCGACGCGCCCTGGGTTGCGAGTGAATCGGCGCGCGCCGACGCGGCCATCAGTCGGTCGTGCA
The DNA here is from genome assembly GCF_006715585.1 of Arthrobacter sp. SLBN-53. NCBI lineage: Bacteria > Bacillati > Actinomycetota > Actinomycetes > Micrococcales > Micrococcaceae > Arthrobacter > Arthrobacter sp. SLBN-53. The sequence continues at coordinate 224,045 of NZ_VFNN01000001.1, read as the reverse complement.
GGTCGTTTCGGGCCTGTGCGCCGACCACCGAGTCGATGGTCACGCCGAGCAGCGCCAGCAGGACCGTGAGCACGATCAGCACGGCGACGATCGTCCGTCGGGTCAGCGACGGGGTAGGGGTGCTCATGCGGTGAGCTGCAGACGATAGCCGATCCCTCGCACCGTGTGCACAAGGCGGGGACCGTGCGCCTCTAGTTTGCGGCGCAGGCTACTCATGTGCACGTGGACCAGGTTGTCGTCATAGGCGGTGTATCCCCATACCGCATCGAGTATTTGTGCGGCACTGACGATCCGGCCGCGTTGATCGATGAGGAACTCAAGCAGTTTCAGTTCGGTCGCAGTCAGCGACAGCGGTTGACCCGCTCGGGTGGCGACGGCGGCGTCCTTGTCGACCAACAGGTCGCCCAGTTCGATGATCGAGGCGAGCGTTCCGCGGCGCCGCAGAACCGCGTTGACCCGCGACAGCAATTCGGGCATCTCGAAGGGTTTGACGACATAGTCGTCGGCGCCGCCGTCGAGCCCGCGCAGCCGGTCGGGTAGGCCGTCGCGGGCGGTGAGCATGATGATGCCGGCCTCACCCCACTCGCGCACGACATCGATCAACTCGAAGCCGTCCCGTCCGGGGATCATCACGTCCAGGATGACGGCGTCGGGCCGGTGTCCGGCCAGCCGTTCCTCCAGCCCGTCACCGTCGGAGTAGGCCGACACCGTGAACCCCGCGTCGCGCAGCGCCTCGGCCACCATGTCGCGGATGGCGGCAGAGTCCTCGACCAGCAGCACGTGCGGTGGGCGGCGTGCCGCACCGGCGGAGGGTGTCACCCGTCCATTGTGACGTTCGCAGGCTGAAGCGAATCTGAAGATCGTCGATCCGGGGCCGGGCTTCAGGTTCGCTTCAGAACGGCCGCTTAGCGTCGGCTCTCGTCAGCTTTCCCACTCGAGGAGTCACCATGTCCAATGATCAACGCAGTCAACCCGATTCCGGCGAACCGACGAGCTCGTCGGAGGTCACCGCGCCGGTGGCCCACCAGGAGGTCGCTGCGCAGGAACCCGAGATCGCCGAAAAGCGTCCGGCGCGCCGCCAACAGGTCGGGGTGGCGGTGGCCACCGCGGCAGCCGGGCTGCTGGTCGGTTTTCTGGGCGGCGTCGCCGTCGACGCGCACCCCATGGTCTCGTTGACCGTGGGCAGCACACCGGACCCCGGTGGTTTCGCTCGCCCGCCGGCACCTGGTCAAGGACCCGACGGTCCAGGCGGGCCGGGGATCTTTGCACCGCGTCCCCCGATGCCGCCCGGCCCGGCCGACGGTGGGCCAGGTGCGCCCGGACCAGGGGGAGCGGGTCCCGGTGCCCACGGTCCAGGCGGCCACGGTGCCGGCCCGCACGGTCCCGGCGATCGTGGACCCGCGGGCCCGCCGCCCGGCCCCGTCCCTCCTGCGGACGGCGAGCCGGCGGGACCCAGGCCCGTCCCGCCCGCCGGTGAGGCGCCGCCGCTACCCGCGGAGCGTCCCGCGGGCTGAGCATCCCGGATGGGCACAGGCGCAGGATTCAGCGCAAGGCTGCGGCGGTGCCGTCGTCGGCAGGCAGAAACGCCTCGATGCTGAGTTCGGCCGCGGTGAGGTCCAGCGCGGTACCGAAGGTGGTGACCGTGCTCAGGAAGGTCAGCCGGCGCCCGTCGACACCGGTGAGTTCCAGTGGCACTGCCACGTCACCGGAGTCGATGGTCTCGTCCTGGCCGCCGGGATAGGACTCGATTTCGGCAAGAAGGGCCGCCGACCGTGCCGATCCGCTCAGCGTTGCTTCCCGGCGCAACCTGCCGATCACGTGGTGGCGCCACTGCGCGAGATTGCGGATGCGCGGTGCCAGGCCGTCGGGATGCAATGCGATGCGCAGCGCATTGGGCACAGCCAGAAGATGGGCGGCGACCCCGTCGAGCAGGATCGCCGCGCCGGTGTTGGTCTGCAACACATTCCAATACCGGTCGACGGCCAGGCACGGAAACGGGTTGTAGGCGTCGAGCACCCGCTCGACTCCGGTACGCACCGCGGACATCCCGGGGTCGTCGAGATCACGTTCGGAGTACGCCGGGGCCAGTCCCGCCGCAAGGAGCAACTGATTTTGTTCGCGGGCGGGAACGCCCAGCGCGTGGGCAAGCCGCAACACCATCGCCCGGCTCGGCACCGCGCGCCCGGTCTCGATGAAGCTGACGTGGCGCGCCGAGACATCGGCTTCGGAGGCCAGGTCGAGTTGGCTGAGGCGCCGCCGCTGACGCCAGGCCTTCATCAGCGCACCGAGCGGCGGATTCTGCAGGTCGACACCGGTCACCTGAGCCAGTGTCGGCCAGAATCGGACCAAACTCCATTACCTGGGCGGTAATTGCGGGGCTTGTGCGCGGGCGAGCACCGTGGCGGTATGAGCACGACAGTGGATCCGCGGGTTCCCCGATGGTTGCGAACGGTGTTGCGGTGGCGCCCGGGCGGGGTCGTCCTGGTACATCGGCGCCGGCTTCTTCTTCGCTCCGGTGCTCGCCGTCATGTCGCCGTGGAAGGCGCTGACCGCCGCATTGTGGGTGCTGATCGCCCTTGCCGGGTTGTGGCTCGGGCTGCTCGGCATCGCGATGGCAACCGGGCTCGCGCTGGTGCTGCGCCGGGGTGCCGAGATCGACGAGGGCTACTGGCGTTCGGTGCTGGACTACCCGGAGCCCGCAACTATTGGTGCGCGGCCTGTTTCGACGCGCCCACGTAGTCGACCTGCCAGTGTTTGATGCCGTTGAGCCAGCCGGAACGCAACCGTTCGGGCTGGGCCAGCGACGTGATGTCGGGCATCGCGTCGGCGATCGCGTTGAACATCAGATCGATGGTCATCCGGGCGAGGCTGGTGCCGATGCAGTAATGCGCCCCGGTGCCGCCGAAGCCGACATGGGGGTTCGGGTCACGCAGGATGTCGAACGTGTACGGATCCTCGAAAACATCCTCGTCGAAATTGGCTGCGCGGTACATCATCACCACCCGCTGACCCTTTTTGATCGACACCCCGGACAGTTCGGTGTCGGCGAGGGCGGTGCGCTGAAACGATGTCACCGGTGTGGCCCACCGGACGATCTCGTCGGCCGTCGTCGACGGCCGCTCCCGCTTGAACAGCTCCCACTGATCCGGGAAGTCGGTGAACGCCATCATCCCCTGGGTGATCGAGTTGCGCGTCGTCTCGTTACCCGCAACGGCGAGCAGCACCACGAAGAACCCGAGTTCGTCATCGGAGAGCTTGTGCCCCTCCACGTCGGCCTGCACCAGCTTGGTGACCAGGTCCTCGCCGGGGGAGTCGGCGCGTTCGGCGGCCAGTTTCATGCCATAGGTGATCAGCTCGACCGACGCGCTGATGGCGTCGTTACCGGCGAACTCGGGATCCATGTCGCCGACCATCTGGTTGGACCAGTGGAACAGCTTCATCCGGTCTTCCTGAGGAACACCCATCAGCCCGGCGATGGCCTGCAGCGGCAGTTCGCAGGACACCTGTTCGACGAAATCACCCGACCCGGCCGCGGCCGCCCTGGCTGCGATCTCGCGGGCCCGTTCGGCCAGGTCCGCGCGCAACAGCTCGATGGCGCGCGGCGTGAAGGCGCGCGAGATGATCTTGCGCAGGTGGGTGTGATGCGGAGCGTCCATGTTCAGCAGGACGAACTTGCCTGTGTCGATCTGTTCCTTGACGGTGCCGTCGGCATAGCGCGGTAGCGCGGTCTTGGCCAGGCTGGAGAAGACGTCGCTGCGCCGCGAAATCTCCTTGACGTCCCTGTGCTTGGTGACGACCCAGTACCCGCCATCACCGAAGCCGCCTTTGTCGGCCGGTTGTTCGTTCCACCAGATGGGCGCCACCCGGCGCATTTCGGCGAATTCCTCGATGGGCAGCCGGTGGGCGTAGATGTCCGGATCGGTGAAATCGAAACCGGGAGGAATGTTGGGCTGCCGGGCGTGGGCGGTGTCGGTCATGGCGTCCAGGACTCCTCTTGACGAAGCTGTCTAGTGGCCTAACGCATTGCTACACCACCCCGGGGCCTGCGCGGCGCCGCTTCGGCAAAGTCGTACGAAGTGCTGAGAAGAACCTGTTCTCGTTTTGTCCGAGTAACGCGAACCAGGTCGGTGGAGATACATTCTGCGTCAGAACTTCGGTCCCTTGGCTTCAGTGAGAGGCAGCTGCGATGAGTGTCGACCTTCGTCGGTTCGTGACCACGGTGAGCTGGTGTGCGGCGAGCGTGTGCGTCGCGCTCGCCGCACCCGCGACTGCGCTGGCCGAGCCGCTTCCGAGCCCCGTCCCGCCGGTGCCCGCGCCCGGTCCCGTGGTGGCTCCACCGGCACCCGGCCCCGGCGTGCTGGCTGCCCCGGCCCCGGCACCCGATCCGGCCGCGCCGGCCCCCGATGCGGTGTTGGCTGCTCCGGAGCCATCGATGGATGGCACACCGCACCTGCCGAGTCCCGATGCGTTGCCGGTGGGCACCACCATGGATCCGACGTTGGCCGGCCGCGATCCGTCGCCGAACGTCAGCTACCTGCGCGATCTGTGGCATGCGGTGCAGAGTCAGGAGATCAGTGGGAAGGAGGCGCTGGTCCTCGGCCTCGCGCAGCGTGGGATGAACACCCCGATGCCTGCGCAGGCCCCGGGTCCGAACGTGCCGATCCAGTACCCGCGCGATCCCGCGGCGCCGCTGGCTCCGGGTGCCCCGTTGCCGCCGGTGGCGCCGCCGCCCGGTGTGCCGCTGCCGCCCGCCCCCGCTCCGTCGGGTCCCGCACCGCTGGTGCCCGCCGCCGCTGAGGCTCCGGCCCCGCTGCCGCTCCCGTAGCCGTACCGCGCCTCAAGACGAGGCTGCCTCGACCTTTTCCAGCCGCGCCGGGACGTGTTTGTGCCACGGGGTGCCGGCGTACTCGTCGCGCCACTGCGATGCGGTCAGCTCGTTGGGTGCCACCCCGGGCGCGACAGCCCGGCCGTCGGTACCGATGTGGTCCACTCCGAAACCGTTGGGCAGGGCGATGTGCCCGCCCTGCATGGCATCGCTGATCTCGACGGTGGCCACGGCCGAACCGCTCGCGGTGGTGATGCGCACCAGATCGCCGGTGCCGACACCGGCATCATCGGCGTCTTCGGGACTGATCCGCAGGGCGCCATCCTGATCACGCTTACGCCACGACGGATCGCGCAGTATGTCGTTCGCGGTGTAGGCACGGCGTTCCCCCGCGGACAACACCAGGGGAAATTCGGTGCTGGTGAGGGGGCTGCGGTCGGCGGCCAGTGCTCTCGTTTCGGCAAGCATCTCGGGAATGTCGAGGGCGATCCGCCGGTCGGCATGGCTGATCAACGCGATGTCGTCGACGTACTCGTGTTCGGTGAAGGTGACGCCGGAGGGATGGTCCAGGATCGCCTGGAACAGTGCGTTGCCATCGGCGTGGCCGGCCCGGCGGACTGCCTCCGGGTAGGTCATCGCGGTCTTCTGCGCCAATCCCCACAGCGCCGCTGCTCCGCTCAGCCCCGCGGGCAGGGTCGGGCCGAGCGTGTCGTACAGCACGAACGGAAGAATCCGTCCCAGTGCGGGATTCGCGCTCACCGCGGTGAAGAACGCCGCCGTGTAGGCCTCCAGTCCCGCCCGGGCGGCGACGCGCAGCGGATGCAGATCCGCCTCGTCGACCACCCCGAGTGCGCGGACCAGCCGCGCCCAGATCTCCGGTTCGGGCAAGGTGCCCGGGAGTGGGTCGAGCACCGGACGGCGCAGCTGAAACGTATTGTGCGGGAACTCCAGATTGAAGAATGTTGCCTCCGCCTTTTCGAACTGGCTGGCGGCCGGCAGTACGTAGTGCGCCAGGCGCGCGGTCTCGGTCATCGCAACATCGATGACCACCAGCAGATCCAGCGCAGCCAACGCGCTGCGTACGCGTGCCGAGTCGGCCACCGAGTGCGCCGGATTGCTGCTCTCCACGATCATCGCTCGAATGCGGTCGGGGTGATCGGTGAGGATTTCGTCGGGCACGACATTGGAGGGCACCAGGCCCGAGATGATCGGGGCGCCGGTGACCGGTGTGCGGCCGACGCCCCCGGCGCTGAACAGCGGCGCGAACGACGAATGTAGATGCTGGGTACCCCTTTTGGCGAAGTTACCGGTCAAGATCCACAGCAGTTTGTTCAGATATGAGCACAACGTGCTGTTGGGTGCCTGTTGAATTCCGAGGTCCTCGAATACCGAGACGCTGGCCGCGGCGGCGATACGCCGGGCGGCGCCACGAATCAGTGTCTCGTCGACTCCACAGCGGGTGGCGTACGCGGTCACATCGACATCGGCGAGGACCGCGCGCACCCCCGTCGCCCCGGTGACCCGGGCGGTCAGGAACTCCTCGTCGCAAAGGTCCTCCTGCACCAACACCGCGGCGAGCGCGGCCAGGCACCAGGCATCGGTGCCCGGGCGGACCCGCAGGTGGAAGTCGGCGAGCTCTGCGGTATCGGTGCGCACGGGGTCGATGACGATCATCGACCGTGCCGGATCCTTGGCGATCTCGTTGAGCACCACCCGCGCCCGCGGGAAGCTCTGCGACATCCACGGGTTCTTGCCGATGAACACCGATACCTCGGCATGTTCGAACTCGCCGCGGGTGTGCCCGCCGTAGAGCTGAGCGTCGATCCAGAACTCGCCGGTCTTCTCCTGGGCCAGTGCATTCGACCGGTACCGCGAACCGATGGCCTTGAGGAACGCGCCACTGTAGGCACCGCCAAGATGGTTGCCCTGTCCGCCGCCGCCGTAATAGAAGATCTTGTCCCCGCCGTGCTGGTCGCGCAGCGCCGCGAATCGCTCGGCGATCTCAGAAATTGCTGTGTCCCAGTCGATCTCCTCGTAACTGCCATCATCGCGACGGCGCAGCGGGGAGGTCAGTCGGTTCGGGTTGTTCTGATAGTGATCCAGACGCAGCGCCTTGTTGCAGGTGTAGCCCCGCGAGGCGGGGTGCGCCTTGTCGCCGCGGATCTTGGTGATCGTCCGGTCCTGTAGCGCAACGACGATGCCGCAGTTGCATTCACACAGAATGCATGCGGTGGGTTGCCAGTCGCTCTGCACGGCCATCTCAGTCCCTTCCGGTCGCCGCTGTGACCAGCGCACGCAACTGTCGGTGCACGAGGTCGAGCGCCGAGCTCGCCCCGGTGGTGCGGCTGACCAGCACGGCGCCCTCGATGGCGGTGGTCGTCAGCATTGCCAGTTCGGCCGCCTGGTCGGCGCCGACGCCGTCGGCCCGCAGCCTGTCTTCGATCAGATCGATCCAGCGGGTGAATGCCGCTGCGGCGCGCTCGGTGATCTGGGGATTGTCGGCTTCCACCGCGACCGCGACCACCGGGCAACCGGCTCGGTAGCCCGTTTCGGTCAACTGGACGCGGAAACCGTCGGCCACGGCGTCGAGCGCGCCGAGCGCGGACGGTGCCGAAGCGATCCGGTGCGCAATGAAATCGGCAGCGAAGTCGATTGCTTCGCAGAGCAATTGGGTTCGACCGCCGGGAAAGTAGTGGTAGGCCGACCCGCGGGGTGCGCCGCTGTGCTCGAGCACGTCCGAGATGGCGGTGGCGTGCGCTCCGCGTTCTCTGATCAGAACGGCGGCCGAAGCGACCATCCGGTCTCGGTGTTTGGCCATCGAGCAGACTCCTCTCACCGGATTATGTATAGCAGCATACATAGTCGGGTGGCCCTCCGGCCAACCCCGAACAGCACGAATCCCGCCGGTCCGGGAGAACGGAGGCCGGCGGGATTCGCGGGTCTGTCGATGCGGGATGCGGGCTACACGGTGGCGGCCTCGTTGATCTCGTTGAGCGTGTTGGACGCCTCGAGATACTCCTGCACCCAGCGTTCGATGACGGTGGAGGTCTTGTCGACCTTGGTGAACTGGCCGACCACCTGGCCGATGGGATTGAATGCCACGTCGATCGTCTGGTCGGGGAACTTGTGCGTGGCGGCCACGGCCATGCCCGACACCATGTACTGCAAGGGCATGCCCAACGGCTCGGGATTACCGGCGGTCTGCCAGGCATCGGTCCAATCGTTGCGCAGCATCCGGCACGGCTTTCCGGTGAACGAACGGCTGCGCACCGTATCGCGGCTGGTCGCCTTTGCGTACGTCGCTTGTTGCACCGGGGTGTTCTCGGCTTCCTCGACCATCAGCCACTGCGAGCCGGTCCACGCGCCCTGCGTGCCCATGGCCAGTGCCGCGGCGATCTGGTAACCGCTGCCGATACCGCCCGCGGCCAGCACTGGGCGCGGAGCGACCGCCTTGACCACCTGGGGCCACAACACGATCGAGCCGACCTCGCCGCAGTGGCCGCCGCCCTCGCCGCCCTGGGCGATGATGATGTCGACATCGGCCTCGGCGTGCTTGAGTGCCTGAGCGGGGGAGCCGCACAGCGCGGCGACCTTACGTCCGGACTCGTGGATGTGCTTGATCATGTCGGCCGGCGGGGTCCCCAGCGCATTGGCGATCAGGGTCACCTTCGGGTGCTGTAGGGCGATCTCGACCTGGGGGGTGGCGGTCGCCTCGGTCCAGCCGAGCAACTGCAGCGCGTTGTCGTCGAGGTCTCCGGTGGGCACGCCGTGGTCGGCCAGCAGCTTCTTGGCAAAGTCGAGATGTTCCTGTGGTACCAGGGCGTTCAACGTCGACTTCAGCTCGTCGGCCGACATGTTGGCGTCCATGCCCTCGTACTTGTTCGGGATCACGATGTCCACGCCATAGGGGTGGTCGCCGATGTGTTCGTCGATCCAGTTGAGCTCGACCTCGAGCTGCTCGGGGGTGAACCCGACCGCCCCGAGTACGCCGAAACCGCCGGCCTTGCTGACGGCGACGACGACGTCGCGGCAGTGGGTGAAGGCGAAGATCGGGAACTCGATGCCGAGTTGGTCACAGAGGGCGGTGTGCATGCCTGCTCCTTGCTTGGGCGCGACTGAAACGTGTTCTAGTTTAGTATCACAGCCACTGTCATCGACAGGGGACTCCCGGCAAAATCTGGCGCGATGTGCACGCCACCGTGCGAGAATGTGATTATCAAACTACGCACATGGCGTTAACAGCGACCGTATCCGCGAGCCGAAGGTGTCCGATGAGGGATTGGCTGGCCAACTCGCTGGTGCTGGTCTCCGACTATCGGGTGCCCGACCCGTCCGCGGTGTGGATGCTCTTGCAACGACGCGCCGATGCGCTCGCGGATCTGGGCGTGCATCACGTCCTGGTCTACACCTCCACGACCGATTCCGAACGCGTTCTGGTGATCCTGGGAATTCACGCCCATGAGCCGGTGCGCGACCTGCTGCGGTCGCGGGTGTTCTTCGATTGGTTCGATGCCGTCGGCGTGCAAGACCTGCCTGCGGTGTTCGCCGGGGAACTGGTCGCACGCATCGATTTCGACAGCGACACCCATGCCGCCCCGCCGGTGATGATCTGTCTGGTCACCTCGGTTGCCGATATCGGCCGGCTGAACGGTCGGGTGCGAGACGATGCCGCGATATTCCATGCCGCCGGGGTGCAGCGGTTCTGGAGTTTTCGCGCCCTCGACGACCCGCACGAGGTGCTGATGCTGCAGCAGGTCGACGACGAATCGACCGCTCGGCGCTGGCTGCGCGAGTCCGAGGACGCCGCCGTGTGGCTCGCCGAGGCAGGTGTCGGAGCCTATCCGCCCGTGTTCATCGGGAGCTTCTTGCAAATGATGACCATCGAGCCCGGCAGCGGCGGTCCTTCGCGGTATTGACCCGCAGTATCGGCCGGCCGTTTCGGGTGATCAGCGCGCCTGGACACCGAACCACGGCGGTATCCGGAACGTTCCGTCGGCTTGGCTGGCAGGACTGAGAATGCGGTGGCCGTTGCCCTGGATCTGGTACACAAGGTGAGCCAGTGCCAGCGACCCGTCACCGTTGGATGCGGGGTACGCGCGTGCGGACTGATCGGCAGCTCCCATGTAGTACACGCCATTGACGCCTCGGTGCACGCCCGAGCGCAGTTCCTCGGCGACCATCCGGTGATCGTGTGGTCGGGTGGTGCGCGACCACGCATTGGCCAGGATCATCGCTCGGTCGTAGCTGATCCCGGCGTGTGATCGTCCGGGCGCCACCCCGTATGCCCGCCGGTAGGAGTCGGCGAACGTGGTACCGACCGGATCGGAGTAGGTGCCCGTTGTGGTGGCCCAGATGATGCCCTCGGCCTGCTCGCCGAGGCGTTGGCGAAACTCCGGTATCGAGGGTGCGTACAAGCAGTAGATCAGGGCGTCGGGTGCGGCGGTGAGCAGCGCGCGGATGAATGCCAACGCTCCGTTGATGAAGTAGTCGCCCACCATCACGGCGGCAGGCTCGAGATCTCGGATGCGATCGGCGCACCGAGCCCAATCCCGTTCGGTGGGTCCGACCGGGATCACCAGGAGTTCCCAGCCCGAGGATGCGGCGAGGTCGGCGGCGTACTCCAGGCCCAGATCGGTCACCTCCCAACCGCCCTGCAAGACGACCAAGGTGCGGCTTGACGGCCGCCACTGGTCACGAGCCCGCAACTCCTGCAGGAAGCTGACAAAGCCCGGTCCATAGTTGGTGTCGCTGGGGCACACCTGGAATATCCGGCCATAGCGGGCCGGATTGTCGCGCACGCGATCTGCCATCACCTGCAGCGTTGCCGCGTGCAGGTACGGCGCACCGTGATCGGCGGCCACTTCATGGGCAATGTCCTGCCAGGCGAAATACCCGGAGGTGAAGGCGTCGACATTGCGCTCGGCCAACGAGAGCATCGCCTGTTCGATACTGGTACGAGAGGTGATATCCACGTCTGCGGTGGCCAATTCGACGCGTCGACCGTTCACCCCGCCACGCGCGTTGATCTCACGCATTGCCAGCTCGGTGCCTCGAACCATCTCGACCCCGTCGGATCTGGCCTGACCGGTGAGCGGGACGGCTGCGCCGATCACCAATGGCTGCAATTTGATTCGGCGCGAAGGCTGGACCAGTCGAGGCGCGGGAAGCGCGCAACTGGCACGGATCAACGGCACGTGCTCCAGGCCCCTGGTGCCGCCCTGAACCGGAAGCAGCATCAGACCATGGTTCATCGCGATGATCGCCGCCGATGTGCGACCGGCCGCGCCCAGCTTGGTCAGCACCCGGTCGACGTGGGTGGTCACCGTGCGCGGACTGAGCATCAGCCGGGCTGCGATCTCGGCGTTGGTGAGGCCACCGCTGAGCAGCGTGAGCACCTCGAGTTCGCGCGTGGTCACCGGCAGTCCCGCGTCGGGTTCGACCACCACCTCGGCCTCTGCGTCGGCCACCGTCACGGTGATCCGATAAAGACGGTTGCCGCCGCGCCACCGGAAGGTGACGGTGTCCAGATCGTCGCGCAGCGCACCGCGGGCCACCTGAACGAGGTCGGGGTGCAGATCGGCCCGATCGCCGTTGGCCACCGTCGCCGGGTGAACGGATTCGCCGCGGAGTCTGCTCGTCGATCCGGTCGCGGTGACCACGGCGCAGAAAGGGCGAGCGTCGTCGTGCGCGCGGGGCCCCGCTGATCCCATCGGTGCTCTCCCTTCGTGTACCGGTGCCCAATTGTCGCCTCGGCGGTCGATATCGGTCTACCTCTGTGCCGCGGGACGCCCGCTGCGGTGTAGGTTCACGACTTCCGGCGGACCGCGGCGTCCAGGGCCACCGCCGCGATCACGATCAGGCCCTTGGCGATCAGTTGCCAGTGCTGGCTCACATTGAGGCTGTAGAAGACGTTGGTCAGGGTCGCCAGGATCAGCAATCCCACGAAGGATCGCCACATCGCGCCCTCGCCGCCACGCAGTGAGGTGCCACCGACCACGACGATGGCGATGGCGTCCAGTGCCATGGTGGCGCCGACATCAGCCTGGCCGACGGCCAGTCGTGATGCATCGATCATTCCCGCGAGTGCGGCGAGTGCACCGGTGAGCACATACACCCCTGCGGTCAGCGTCGGAACCCGCAGGCCGGACAGCCAGGCAGCTTCGACGTTGCCGCCCACCGCCTGCACGTTGCGGCCCACGGTGGTCTTGGACAGGACCAGGCCTCCGACGGTGAACGTCACCAACAGGATGAGGATCGGTGTGGGTACGCCCAGCGTCCTGGAATTGGCCAAGGCCTGGAAGCTCCGGTCGGAAACGATGAACGGGGCGGAGTTGGAATAGATATAGGCGATGCCGGCGATCACCGACGCCGAGCCGAGGGTGGCCACGAAGGGATTGATCTTCAGTCGGGCGACCAGCAATCCGTTGGCCAGACCGCACACCACGCCGGCGGTCAACGCGATCACTCCCGCCAGCGCGATGGAATTCGTCGAGATCATCACGCCGGCGAAAACGGTGGAGCCCAATGCATAGGTGGCGCCGACGGAGAGATCGAAACCGCCGGAGATGATGACAAATGTCATCCCGACCGCGATGATGCCGACGGATGCGTTCTGCACCAGGATGTCACGCAGGTTGTCCGGTGCCAGGAAGCCGTCGTAGAGGATGCTGGCCACCACGATCAGAATCGCCAGTACGCCGAGCATGCTGTAGCGATAGGTCACCGCGGCCAGGTTCCTGCTTTTCGGGCCACCAGGAGTTGCGGGGGACTGTTGGGTGGGTGCAGCGGGAGCGGTCATGCGACGTCCTCTTTGAAGCCGAGTCTGACGATCTCGGGAACTGTGAAATTCTCTGACGTGGAGTCGATCTCGCCGACGATGCGACCATGGGAGAACACCAGTAGGCGGTCTGCGATCGCCAGGACCTCCTCCAACTCCGAGGAGGTCACCACGACCGAGGCGCCTTGCTCGGCGAGTGCGACGAGTGAGGCAAGTACTTCGGACTTTGCGCCGATGTCGATTCCTCGCGTGGGCTCGTCGATGAACAACGTCGACGGTGCGTGGCCTGCCCACTTGGCCAGCAACACCTTCTGCTGATTGCCACCTGACAGACGCGAGACGTGTTCGCCGAGGCGCTTGGGATCGAAGCCGAAGTATTCCGCCTGGGTGGTGGCCCCGGCGCGTTCTCTGGCGGGAAGCAGCCAACCACCGGAGCGGGACGGGCGTCCCAACCAGTAGTTGGTCGCCCCACTCATGTTCATGACCAGTCCACTGCGACGGCTTTCGGGTACGTGTGCCAGCCCGGCGGCGATGGCCGATCGCGGTGACGTAGGCCATGGAATCATTTGGTTGCGCAGCGACATTTCGCCCGAGGACGAGGACTCCAGTCCACACACCGACCGCATGAAACGGGTGCGGCCGGAGCCTACCAGGCCCCACAGGCCCACAATCTCGCCCTCGCGGACGGTGAGCTCGAGCGGTGTCATCCCCGGGCGCGGAACAACATTGCGTACCTGCAGGACAACCGGACCCAGTGGCCGACGAGACGATCGCACGTTGACGGCCACGTCCCGGCCGACCATGGCCCTGATCAGCTTCTGCCGATCCCACTGCCGGCGCGGCGCGGTGCGGACGACCGCACCCTCGCGCAGCACCGTGATGTGGTCGGATAGCGCGAGCACTTCCTCGAGATTGTGGCTGACGAAGATGATGGTGGTGCCCGACTCTTTGAGCTGGTTGAGGATCCGATACAGCATGTCTCTTTCGGCTTCGGCGAGAGCGGCACTCGGTTCATCGAGCATCAGCACTCTGCTCTGCGCCTGTACGCCACGCATGATCTCCAGGACCTGCTGTGAAGACACCGACAGCTCACGGGCGGGTACGCCCGCCGGAATGTTGACGCCGAACTGCGCACACAGTTCGGTGTAACGCGCGCGCATCCCGGCGGTGTCGAGGAGTCCACCCCGGTGCAATGGTTGACCCAGAAAGACATTCGCCACCGCATCCAGCGCGGGCACCATGGTCAGCTCCTGGTACACCGCAGCCAGCCCGAGCTCGCGGACGTCTCGGGGATTGGCGCCCTTGAGCGGGTTTCCGAACACCGTGACCTGTCCGGACGATGCAGGCAACCTGCCGCTGATCATGCCGAGCAGGGTGGACTTACCTGCGCCGTTCTCACCGACGAGGGCATGGATGGTGCCACTGTCCACCTGTAGGTCGACGTTTTTGACGGCCTTGTTGGCGCCGAAGGATTTCGAGACGTCGCGACAGCCGATGGCCACCGTATCCGGGGGAGTCTGGACTGCGGTTTGCATGGGCCTTCCTAGTACTCCGCCGTGAAAAGGCCGACATTGTCCTTGGTCACGAATGGAGTGCCGGGCAGTGAGTCGGACTCGGCCAGGTTCACGAAGCGCGCCGTGTCGATACCCTGGACCACTTCGGCGATACCTTCGATGGATTTCCGGGACTCCATTTTCGGCAGCATCATGACAGTGCTGGTGAGGGTTCCCGCGCGCACGCTGTCCAACGACCAGGCGTCTCCGCCGAAGTCGTAGATGGCGACATCTCGTCCGTTGACCGCCTGCACGACGCCGCGGCTCATGCCCGAAAAGTTCGACATGATGACATCGAGGTCGGGATTGGCCTGCAGGATGGTCTGGGCCGCCTGGAACCCCTTCGGTGTTGTGTAGTCGGTGGTCTGCCTGGCCACCACTTGGTACTTGTCGTCGCCGTCGAATGCCTTGGCGGCCTCGAAGAACGCGATGGTGTTCGCGTTGAGGTCGGGCCCCGAGATCAGCGCGATCTTCGCTCCGTCGGGATGATCCTTCTTGACCTGGTCGACCCACTGTTCGTACACGTCGATCGTCTGCCCACCAACGTAATTCACAGTGCCGGGTTCCCAGGTCTGTTCTCCGGCATTGGTGGCGCGCCCGCAGATGGGGAGATTGAAGACGCTGACCATTATCTGCTTGGCCGATGCCTGCTGGGTCAGCAGATTACACACGAGATTGCCGTCGTTGGGTTCGACGGCAAAGGCGTTGTATCTGCCGCTGGTGATCGCCGACTGCATCTGGTCGAACTGTGTCTGCGCGCTGAACTGGCCGTCGAAGATATCGATCTGGGCGCCGAGTTCGGCGGCGGTGGTCTTGGCTTCGGCGATCCCGGCCTGCAGATACGAATTGCTGCTACCTGCGGAGAAATAGGCGATCTTGAGATCTTTCGGATCACTGACAGTCGGTTTCACCTGTGCCGCAGTACCTTCTGTCGGACCGGTGTCATCGACGCTGCATGCCGGCAGGCCGGCCAGCAGCGCCACCGCCGCGATCGCGGAGAGCGGGTTCATTCTCATGGAAAGCTCCTTGGTGGTCGGGGCTGATGTGGGATGTCAATCTGTCCAGGTGTCGTAGATGTCGCTGAGGCTGGTGAACCACACACCGTCATGGCCACTCATGTAGTCGAGCAGTCGCTCGAACATGATGATGTGGTGGGCGCGTGCGATTGTCTGCGGATGGACGGTGATCGCCATGACCCCGCCCTCGATGTTCTGGTAGGCGTAGTCGAAATGGTCTTTCCACCGCTGATAGATGGTTTCGGTGGAACCGAGACCCTGGTTGATCCCTGGGATGTACTCGACGGCAGGAAAGTCATCGAGATACCACGAAACCGGAAGTTCCAGGATCGGTGACGGGTCACCGAACACACTCCCGTCCTCGTAGCCCACTGCGACCGGACGCGGATGGTACGGCTCGAAATCGCGTCCCATCAACGACGAATCCCACTCGAAGCCGTACTCTTCCAACAAGCCGAGCGTGTGCTCGGTGAAATCCCATGCAGGAGAACGGTATCCACGCGGTCGCTTGCCGACGTACTTCTCATGCTCTTGCAGGGTGCGTTCCATCAACCTGCGTTCGGTGTCGTGATCGAGTGTGGGCACCGCCTCGTGGAAGCAACCGTGCGCGGCGATCTCGTGTCCCGCTTCCACTATCGACGCGAAGCGCCGGGGGTAGGTCTGCATGCTGTGTGCGGGCGTGCACCAGGTGCCCTTGATGCTGTATTTCTCCAAGAGAGCCAGCACCCTGGGTACTCCGACCTCTGCGCAGAATTCCCCGCGCGAAAGGTACGAGGGGCTGGACTTTCCGAACGTGCCCATCCAGACACTGTCGGCATCGAAGTCCGCGCCGATGTTGACGGCCAGTTTCTTTCCGGTGGGGAGGTTCAGGGGCATGATTTCTCCTTCAGAGTGGGAGGGATGACACGAGCGAACCGGGCGATCAGGGCGCCGGCAGTAGATCCTCTTGGAAGCTGTTGCGGTACAGCCCGGCACGCCGCTGGCGATCATGGAAGGTGGTTGCCGCACCGCTGCGGCGATTCTCTGCCAACGCGTCGAGATCGAGAGTGGCGTGGATGACGCTCTCGACGTTCTGCGGTGCTTCGATCAGCACTCCGTCGGCCGGAAAACCGGTGTCGCACGGTCCCAACACAGATGCGCGGGCCCAGCCGGGGGACAACGGAGACCCGAGGCGGCCGGTCACCGGTGCGTGCACCGCATACACCTGATTCTCGATGCACCGCGCGGCCAGACAGTGGCGGACTCGGTAGAAGCCGGCTTCGGTGAACGTGTAGGACGGGCTCAGGATCAATTCCGCGCCGCGCCGGGACAGCACGGTGGACACCTCAGGAACCTCCGCCTCGTAGCAGATGGCGATACCGACGGTGACGTGTCCGAGGTCGATCGGCTCCAGGGTGTCGCCCTCTGTGGTGCCCCACTCTGCCTCCGCCGGGAAGATGTGGGTCTTCTCGTGGGTGTACATCTCACCGGCCGGCGTGAACAGGTGGGCGACGTTGAGCAGCGAACCCTCGGGACCGCGCACGAGGTGGCTGCCTGCCAGGATCGTCTGTCCACGACTGCGGGCCAGTTCGGCGAACAGTGCCCGGTAATCGTCGGTGTAGTCGGCGATCCGGCCCAGCGCCGATACCGGATCGGATCTCCAGTCGGGGTCGATGGTGAACAGGGACTCGGTGAACAACTCGGGAAAGACCGTGACCTGGGCGCCGTCGGTCTGATCGACGAGTGTGGTGACCTGGCCGGCGAACTCGGCAAAGTCGGCGACCGGCCGCATCTCGAACTGGACTGCGGCGACGGAGAGAGTTCTCGACATCGTGGTTCCTATCTGAAGACGTGGGTGGTCAGGGTCAGCGGGCGAGCATGCCGCCGTCGATCACCAGATCGCTGCCGGTGACGTAGGAGGATTCATCGCTGGCCAGGAACACGCACCCATGAGCAATTTCGACCGGCTCTGCGCCCCGGCCCAGGGGCGTCGCCCCGATCACGTCCTGGTTGATGGCCGGGTCCTGCGCCTCTGCCAGCGGGGTACGCACCCAACCGGGGATGACCGAGTTGACTCGGATGTTGTGGGCGGCGTAGGTGATCGCGGCGTTTCGTGTCATCGACCGCACGGCGCCCTTTGCGGCCTGATAGGCGGCCACACCGGATCCGCCCACGACGCCCCAGGCCGAGGACAGGTTGATGATGGATCCACCTCGTTGCTTCATTCCGGGTATCACCGCCCGCATCCCGAGCATGACGCCGGTTTGATCGACGGCGAGCACCCGTTCCCACTCGGCGTCCGTGACGGTGGCGATGTCGGCATAGGCGATCACGCCGGCGTTGTTGACCAGGACGTCGATCGTCCCGCTCTGGCGGGTTATGGTGTCCACCACCCGCGCCCACTGATCTGGGTCGGTGACGTCGAGGGTCATCGCCTGACTTCCGGGCGGCAGCTGGCCGGTGGTGAGGTCGGTGGCATAGACGGTGGCTCCCTGGGCGGTGAACTGTTCGGCCACACTGCGCCCGATGCCTTGCGCCGCTCCGGTCACCAAGGCGATCTTGCCTGCGAGTCGGTTCATGATTCCTGTCTTCGGTCCGGGCCCTACCGGGCCAGATATCCACCATCGATGGGCAGTTCGATTCCGGTGACGAACTTCGCTTCATCTGAGGCCAGAAACACTGCGCCCCAGGCGATATCGTCGGGATCGGCGACTCCCGCCAACGGTGTGTGATCGAGGTAGCGGTTGTTGACCTCGTCGGTCTGGGCGAGTGTCATCGGTGTCGGGATCCACCCAGGGAGAATGACGTTGGCCCGGATCCGCTCTGCGGCATAGGTTATCGCGGCGTTCTTGGTCATCGTGATCACCGCGCCCTTACTGGCGTGGTAAGCGCTGATTCCTGGCACGGCCGCGGCACCGCAGATCGACGAGACGTTCACGATCGCACCGCCTCCCGCGCGGCGCATCGCCGGGATGGCCGCGCGCATGCCGTAGAGCACTCCGGTCTGATTGACACCGATGATCCGCTCCCACTCACTCACCGATGAGTTCTCGATGTCCTGATAACCGGCGACGCCGGCGTTGTTCACCAGGATGTCGACTCGGCCGTAAGCACTTTCGGCGTTGCCGATGATCTCGTCCCACCGGTCGGGCGATGTCACGTCCTGTGCGAGCACCCGGATGGAATCGATATCAGCGGGCCCGGAGACATCGGTGGCGATGACCTCGGCGCCTTCGTCGGCGCAGCGTTTGGCTATCGCCAATCCGATTCCATCGGCAGCTCCGGTGACTATCGCGACCTTTCCGGCCAACCGGCCCATCGCATTACCTTCTCTCTGGCGGCGGGCACGCCCCGCGGCCTTGCATGAGTGAAGATGTTCGAGTGTGGTTGCGTCATCCGTACTTCTACGTAGTGGTCCGGACCGCCGGCCCCCAGCAGGGCATATGCGGAGCATCCGAGGGTCGGGTTAGCCCCTTCGAAACCGTGGTTAACGCGGTGGAAACCCGGTAGGCGGGTATTGGTTCGCCGATGCGGTCATCGGCGCCGAGGCCGTGCGGCTCGGAACCACCGGCGGCGGTCTTCCTCGGAATCGACCCGCAGTATCGGCCAGCCGTTGCGGGTGGCCGCTGCGGCCAGACCGGACCGTGGATTCACGGCGTGGGGGTGCCCGACGGCATCGAGCAGCGGCAGATCCTCGGTGCCGTCGGCGTAGCAGAAGCTCCGCCCCAGCTCGACACCGTTGGCGGCGCTGAACTCGGTGACCGCACGGGCCTTGTTGCGTCCCCAGATGATGGGCCGCACGATCTCACCGGTCAGCCTGCCGGCGTCGTCGACGTCGAAATGGTTGCACAGGACATGCTCGATACCGAGGTGCCGGGCGACCGGTCCCGCGTGCATGGTCAGTGCCGACGAGCTCATGGCGACGGTGTGCCCGCGCTCCTGGTGCGCGGCCACCACCTTGGTCATCAGCGGGAACAGTCGGCCGATGATGCGTTCGTTGAACAACGTCTCGCCGAGTGCCTCGAGCTCGGCAAGGGAGTCGCCGACCAGATAGCCCGCGGCCCGCTGCAGCAACCGGGCGAACTCCATGCGCCCGACCTTGTAGCGGACCGAGGCCTCCAAGATGCCGGTGAGTTCACCGAAGCCGGACTGTCCGTTGCGGAAGCGGTGTCCGGCATGCACGGTCGCGGTGAACCCGCGCACCAGCGTGCCGTCGAGGTCGAAGAATGCACCGACCTGCGGCCCCTGCGGACTCGCGAGGACGGCGGCTAGCGGGTCGGTCACCCCTCCATTGTGCGGATCCGTGGATCAGACCTGATAGACCAGGCCCTTACCGGTGCCCAGCGGCAGGTCGAGGGTGGTGCGGATGCCTGCCGGCGCGGCGATGACATCCGGGATGGCGTTCACGATCCGCCCCGCAGCGGCCAGGATCGCGGCGTAGTTGTGGTCGCCGCGAGCGCTCGTCGGGCAGATGTCCACGACGTAGGACGGTTCGCCGGTGATCTCCACGCGGTACGAACCGCCCGGTTGGGCAGGTTGGGCCCAGTCCGGCCGCAGGTCCTCACGCACCCTGGTGATGTGCTCGACGACGATCACGGGTCGGCCGCCGACCATTCCGTTGATCTCGAACCGCATGGCGGCCACGGTGCCCTTGGCGATGACGCCGGTGGCGACCTCGATATCCTCGGGTGCCGGCTCCAGCTCATAGCTCTCGGTGATCTCCTCGACCTCGACACCCAGGCCCGCCGCGAGCATCTGGATGGCCGTTCCCCAGGCGGCGCCGAGGATCCCGGGAAGGAACAACATGCCCGGCTGATCGATCGGATTGCCGAATCCCATCACGATCGACATCACCTCGGTGCCGTCGTAGGTGGCGTAGTCCGCGATCTCCATCGTCTTGATCTGATCGATGCGCTGACACGTGCTGGCGATCGCGAAGGGCACCAGGTCGCTGGCGAACCCGGGATCGACCCCGGTGATGAACACGCTCGAATTCCCCTGGCGAGCGGCCTCTTCCACCCGGGCGATGGCCTTCTCCGGCATGGCTCCCCAGGGAAATTGCAAGCCCCCCGGTGCGGACCCGACGACGTTGATGCCCGCGGCCAGGGCGGCCATCACGTCACGGGTGGCCTCCACGGGGCGGGTGTCACCCATCGCGCAGTACACCAGACAGTCCGGGGCGGCGGCGATGACGTCATCCATGCCGAGGGAGGCCGGCACGCCGGTGCTGATATCCAGGCCTGCCAGTTCACCGGCGTCGACGCCGACCTTCGACTCGGTGGACGTGCCGACGGCGACGAGCTCGAACCGCGGATCCTCGATCAGCTGGATCAGGGCCAGCCTCCCGCAGTTTCCGGTGCCGACGAGTGCCACGCGAATGGCCATACGAGTCTCCTGACGGTGTGTGGTCTGATCGCAGTATGCGCGGTTCGGCGGAGAATTGGAACAGGTTCTAGTTCTGTCGGGGCGTGCGGTAGCGTGTGCGCGCATGGGACGCGTGGACGACAAAGTTGTACTGATCAGCGGCGGAGCGCAGGGCATGGGCGCCGCGCACGCCCGGATGCTGGTGGCCGAGGGCGCCAAGGTGGTCATCGGCGACATCCTCGACGACAAGGGCGAGGCGCTGGCCGCCGAAATCGGTGACGCCGCACGCTACATCCACCTCGACGTCACCCAGGCCGACCAATGGGAGGCCGCGGTCAACCTGGCCGTCGAGACCTATGGCAAGGTCACCACGCTGGTCAACAACGCAGGCATCGTCGCGCTGGGCAAGATCGGTCAGTTCGACATGGCGAAGTGGCAGAAGGTCATCGACGTCAACCTCACCGGCACCTTCCTCGGTATGCAGGCCGTCGTCGAGCAGATGAAGGCCGCCGGCGGCGGATCGATCATCAACGTGTCCTCGATCGAGGGTCTGCGCGGCGCGCCGATGGTGCACCCATATGTGGCGTCCAAGTGGGCCGTGCGCGGTCTGGCGAAGTCAGCGGCGATCGAACTGGGTAAGTTCAACATCCGGATCAACTCGGTGCACCCCGGTTTCATCCGCACCCCGATGACCAAGCATTTCCCGGATGACATGGTCACCTCGCCGCTGGGCCGCCCAGGTACCTCCGAAGAGGTTGCGACCTTCATCGTCTTTCTGACCAGCGACGAGTCGTCGTTCTCCACCGGCGCGGAGTTCGTGGTCGATGGCGGTCTGGTGACCGACGTTCCGCACAAGGATCTCTTCTGATCCGGTGTCGACCGGCACCGCTCGCGACGCCCGCCACCGCACAGGGCAGGATGGCGGGCAGCCGACAGAGGAGGACCCATGGCTGACGGAACGCAACGGCAGGCCCTCGCCGACTTCACCGCCGACAAGGGATGGAACCGGCGCGCGATCGACCGCGTCGACGTCTATCTGCGCGACGCGACCCGGATTCGGGTGATCTGGGGCGGTGACGAGGCGCTCTCCGGTGGCTCGCGCTACCAGGACGACATGATGGAGCAGTACACCCGCGAGCTCGACACGGTGAAGGGCTGGCTGTCCCGCTGACCGTCGCGCTGCCTAGGCTTCACCCATGAGCGTGCGCGCCGGGATCGTGATCACCGGGACCGAAGTGCTGACCGGGCGGGTCCGCGATCTCAACGGCCCGTGGTTGGCCGACCGGCTTCTTGAGCTGGGCGTCGAGCTGGCGCACATCACCCAATGCGGCGATCGCGCCGAAGATCTCACCGCACAGCTGGTTTTCCTGGCGGGTCAGGACGTCGACCTCATCATCACCAGCGGCGGCCTCGGCCCTACCGCCGACGATCTGACGGTCGCCACCGTCGCCGGGTTCTACGGCCGCGATCTGGTCTTGGACGACGCGTTGGAACAGCGCATCGCGGCCATCTTGCGTCGGCTCGGCGCGGGCAGGCCAGGTGTGGATTTCGACGCCGTGATGGCGGCCAACCGCAAGCAGGCGATGGTGCCGGTCGGCGCGCAGATCCTCGAGCCGGTGGGCACCGCCCCTGGTGTCGTGCTGCATTCCGAACACCTGCCCACGGTGGTGGTGCTGCCCGGCCCGCCGCGCGAGCTACAGCCGATGTGGTCGACCGCGGTGGTCACCGACGGGGTCCAGCGTGCGATAGCAGGACGCACCCGCTACCTGCAGCGGACGGTGCGGATGTTCGGGCTGCCCGAGTCCGGGCTGGCGGAAACACTGCGTGAGGCACAGTCGCAGGTGGCCGGATTCGACGACCTGGAGATCACCACATGTCTGCGCCGCGGCGAGTTGGAGATCGTCACCCGGTATGAACCCGATGCCGCCGACAGCTACACCGCCCTTGTCGAGCTGCTGCGCGAGCGCTATCCGCGCGAGCTGTTCTCCGATGACGGTTCCCTGATCGATGACCAGGTCGCCGGTGTGCTTGCCGGCCGGACCATCGCCACCGCCGAATCGTGCACGGCTGGTCTGCTGGCGGCCCGCCTGGCCGACCGGGCCGGCTCCTCGGCCTACCTCGCCGGCGGCGTGGTGTCCTACTCCAATGAGGCAAAGATCGAGCTGCTCGGCGTCGACGAGGCCCTGATCGCCCAGCACGGCGCGGTGTCAGAACCGGTCGCCCGGGCGATGGCCGAAGGTGCGCTCGCCAGGTTCGGCGCAGACACGGCGGTGGGTATCACCGGTATCGCCGGGCCCGGCGGGGGATCGGAGCAGAAACCGGTGGGCACGGTGTGTTTCGGGCTGGCCGTGGCCGGTCGCGACACCGTGGTGCGGACATTGCATCTGCCAGGGGATCGCAGCGATGTCCGTGAACGGTCGACGACCGTGGCGATGCATCTGCTGCGCGAGCACCTCGGCCGCGCTCAGCTGCCGTGACGTGACCGGGTGAGACCGACACGCGCGTCGGCCCCACCCGGTATGCGTCAGTTCAGTACCGGTGCCAGCCTGCGCCACTGCGCCATCGGCATGGTCGTCGGGTCGGCGTCGAGGACCTGTACGCAGACATGGTCGGCGCCGGCGGCCTTGTGCTCGTCGACCCGCGCGAGGATCGCCTCCTCGTCACCGGATACCACGATGGCGTCGACCAGTCGGTCGCTGACGTTGTGGACGTCGTCCTCGGTGAAGCCGGACCGCAGCAGGTTGTTCGCGTAGTTGGGCATCGCCAGGTAGTTGCGTACCCAGTCGCGGGCGATACCGCGGGCGGCATCCACATCATCGCTGAGCACCACCGTCTGTTCCGGCAGGAGCAGGGGGCCGGTTCCGAGGACTTCGCGGGCCGTCGCGGTGTGCTCCGGGGTGACCAGATACGGGTGTGCTCCACGTGAGCGATCGGCGGCCAGCGTCAGCATCTTCGGCCCGAGCGCGGCAAGCACCCGATCCTCGGCGGCCACCGGTTGTTCGGCGTTGTCGAGGCCGTCCAGGAACGCCGCGGTCGCGGCGAGCGGCTTGCGGTAGGTGCCAGGGGATTTGGAGTCGATAAGCGGGGCGTGGCTGACGCCGATGCCCAGCAGGAACCGCCGGCCGTGAGCGGCCTGCAGGCGTGCGTGCGCGGCGGCGACGTCTGCCGGAGCGTGCATCCACAGGTTCAGGATGCCGGTGGCCACGGTGATCTTCGTGGTCGCCGCGAGCAGGTTCTCCACCGACTCGAGCACCGGTCCGCCCACGTCCGGGATCCAGACCGCCGGATAACCCAGCTGCTCCAGTTCGGCCACCGCCTCGGCGGCCTGCCCGGCGTCACCGTAGCGCAGGTGTGAGCTCCAGATGCCGGTGCCCGAAAGATCCACGTGCCGAACTCCTTTCAGCGAGAGTTTGGCCTCTCGCGATCCCAGATGTCCAACATCGTACGGAGGATCTCCTCGGCGCGACCGAGGCCCCCGAGATGGCTTTCGCCGGACAGCACCGTCATCTCGGCGTCCGGGAGTCGGGACACCGCGTGCGCGCCGTGGGAAAAGGGCACGATGTGGTCCCTGTCGCCATGCCACCAGCGCACCGGCACCTTCACCTCGTCGAGGCGGAAACCCCAGTCCCTGACGAAGTCGATGATGTCGTAGAACGGCGCAGCCAACTGTTTGCGGCTGCCGTTGAGCAGATCGTCGAGGAACATGGCCTTGAACTCCGGTCGCCCCAGCAGCTTGCGGTCGCCCTCGGGGGACACCCGGGCGTAGAGGTCGAGTGCCGGTGACCCGATCGGCGCGACGATCTTGATCACCGTCGCCGCTGCCAACCGGATGGGCGCCCCGGCGAGGTGCAGGACGGGCGCCACCGTCGAGCCCAGGTTCATCAGGGGACTGGTAATACCGTCGGGTCCCACGTAGGGCGCCACGCCGCCGAGTACACCGGCCGCGACCACCCTGTCGGGCATGGCGGCGGCGGTGGCCAGCGTGTAGGGCCCGCCACCGGACAATCCGACGACCGCGAACTCGTCGATACCCAGGGTGTCGGCGATCGTGCCCAGATCGGCGGCGAAGGCCAGTACGTTCGGGTACTGGTGCGGTGTCGAGGAACCGATGCCGGGCCGGTCGACCCCGATCAGCCGGATTTTCTCCAGTTCGGCATAGGCGCGAGCTTCGGCAGGTATCTGGCGTCGTGCCCCCGGGGTGCCGTGCAACCAGAAGATCGCCCGGCCCTGCGGGTCACCGAACTCGGCGAAACCGAGTTGGCGGTCTGCGCTGACCGCTACATTGCCCTCCAGCTTGGGGCGCTCGATGGGTGGAACCATCAGCAGAGTGTGTCACGGCTAACAGTCCCAAAACACCCAGGCCCGCGGGCCTGGCTCAGCTCGATCGGCGCCGAACGGACACGCCGTTGCGTTCGGCCAGCGACCGCAACTGTTTGAGCGCGAACTGCCTGCTGCGGCCGGCAGGCGGCAATACGATCCCGGCCCACAGCCCCTCGGCGCCCGGTGTCACGCAGGCCTCTTTTGCGCACTGCCAGCGCCGTGGACAGGCCCGGCAGAGTGCCTTGGCTCCCTCGTCGGCGGTCGTCGTCCAACGGTCGGGATCTTGCGTACACGGTGCCGTCCACATCCCCTCGGCTGCCGTTATCGGATGCATGTTCCCCCCCTTCCAAACTTCCGAACTCGACAATACGTTTGTATCGTGAATTCGTCTTTACCGTCGAGCCGGTGGAGGAGTGATGTTGACTACGGTTACACATGTGAGCGCAGAGGGCGGCGGACCGGGCGTGGCAGAACCGCGCAGTATCGACAGAATTCGCGGTGCGGCGCTGGCGAGCTTCGCCGCGCAGGGAGCCGCCGCGACGACACTGCGTGGCGTGGCGGCGGCCGCCGGGGTGTCGCTGGGGCTGGTGCAGCACCACTTCGCGACGAAGGCCGGCCTGATCAAGGCTGTCGACGAGTACGTCCTCGATGTGGTGATCACGCCGATGGCCCAGCCGATCGAGGAGCAAACATCGGATTCGATCTCCGAGGTGGGTCGACGGGTGAATCGGATCATCGCCGAGCATCCGGATGTGGCTGCCTACCTCGGACGCGCACTGGTCGACGGCAGCGCACTGGGGCACGTGGTCTTCGACCGCCTGTTCGAGGTCGGTGTCGCGCGCTGGCAGGCTCGTGCCGACTGCGGCGAAGCGCGTCCCGATATCGACGTGGTGTGGGCGGCGACCAACGCGCTGGTGCTCGCCCTCGGTGCGGTGAGCCTGCGCCCGCATATCGAACGTCATCTGCCCGAACCGTTCACCGCCCCATCCCAACTCGATCGTTGGCAGACGTCGGTGGACACCCTGCTGCGCGATGGTCTGTTCCCGCCCACGGAGCGGAGCTGAGAACGCGCGCCCGCCACGCGCGGTTCGTGGCGCGGCGATCCGGCGAGAAGCGGAACGCTCGGGTCTAAGGTTGGGGCATGACCGATCTGGATCGTGCCGCCGCCCGTCGTGATATCACCGATGCCTTGCTCAAGGCACTCGACCGCAGGCACGAGGTACTCGACATCATCGTTGACGCCGACGACCGTGAGGCCGCTGTCACGGCGATCGCCGAGTTGCTGGGCACCAGCCAGGCCGGCAGCGAAGCGGTATTCGGGCTGTCCTTCGACAAACTCACCAAGGATTCGCGCCGCAACATCGCCGCCGAACTGGAGGATTTGAACAGCCAGCTGACCTTCACCCTCAACGACCGGCCGGCCTCCGGGGCCGAGAGCGTCGTGCTGCGCACCTTCTCCGGCACCGAGGACCGCGATATCTTCGGTGCCCGCATCGAGGACATGCACACCGCCGGCGACGGCAGGGGCGGTCCAGCGGGCAGTCTGGAGGATGAGATCAGTGCCGCGCTCGGCCGGGTCGACGCCGAAGAAGCGGCATGGTTCGTCGCCCTGGAGGGTGATCGCAAGGTCGGCATGGTGCTAGGTGAGCTCGTCGACCACGAGGTCGAGGTCCGGGTCTGGATCCATCCGGAATGCCGTAAAAAGGGTTATGCGACCGCGGCTCTGCGCAAGTGCCGGTCCGAGATGGCTATCTACTTCCCGGCCGTACCGGTCGTGGTCCGCGCTCCGGGTGTGCCCGCGCCCTGATCGCTCAAAGCCGGTGAGCCGTACGGTCATAGGGAATATGGGCGGCGGGTCACCAGGCGGTGCCCTCACACACCAGGTCGGTCGGGAACGGGATCGAGGCAGGCAGTTGGACCGGCAGGCCCGGCATTGCCGGTAGCGCCAGCGGAGGCGGCGGCGTCGCCGCCAGCACCGCGGGCGCCGAGGCAATGGCGGGCAGCACGGTATCGGTGGCCAATGCGGCGGCAGCCGGGGCCGATATGGCAGCAGCCGAAGCCGCCCCGGCGGCCTCGGCCGGGGCGGCGGCGGCAGCAGGCGCTGCGGCGACCGGAATCGGTGCGGCAGCCTCGACCAGCTCGGCCGCCGCGGCTTCCACCGGAGCCGCAACGGTCTCGGACACATCGGCAATCGGTGGTACTGCCGCGGTTTCGGCCATCACGGGTGCCGGGCTGAGCACGGGCGCCGGGGGAGGGATCGCAACGCCGGCCTGGGTCAGCGGTGCGGCCACCGATGCGACCGGAGGTGCTGCACCCGCCACGGGCACGGGTACCGGCGGGGCGGCGGCGGGTAGGGCAGGGACCGGCACCACCGGTACCGCCGGCGGCGGGCCGATCGGCGTAGCCGACAGGGGTTCGGCGACCGGCGGTCCGGCCAGCACCGGAGAGATCAGGTCCAGTGTTTCGGTCGGAACAGCCGCTGCGGCCAAGGGTTCGGGCAAGGGTTCGGCGATCGGTTCGGGGATGGGTTCCGCGACGGCTACCGGTTCGATGACCGGTGGTGCCGCGGCGGCCGCCGGTTCGGGCGTCGGTGGCACGGCCGCTGCTTGGATCAGTGGGGCCTGGATCAGCGGGGCCTCGATCAGTGGGGAGGCCCCCGTTTCCGCGGGCGCCGCGACCACGGCATCGGCAGCCTGCGGGACGATCTCGGGACTGGTGGACAGCTGCTGGACCATGTCCAGGCAGGGCACACCCGGACTGGTCGTCGGCTCGGCCGAAACTACCGAACTCATGGCCAACACGCCGAAACACATCCCTGCCGTCGCAACAGACGTGATGGCGAGCCTGTTGACGGTGGGTGGCATCGATTTCCTGATTCGGCCGGCGACAAACGACGTGGGGAACCTATCGCGGTTCCGGTCCCAGATTCACCGCGCGTCGGAGCCGACACCGATCCGATGCGATCCGTTGCCCGTCCTGTGACGCGAAGCGAAGCCCACTCGCGAAAAGAACGTCCTGCGAATGCCTTTTCCGCCGGTTCACCTCACATGCCGGCGGCTGCCTTTTCCAGGTCGGTCAGTGAATCCTCCAGATGCACGAGCAACCGCTGCAAGTGCGGCACGCTACGCCGGCAACCGACGAGTCCGAAATCGAGGTTGTCGGCATTGTTGGTGAGCGTGATGTTCAGGGCCTGGCCATCCAGTGCGATCGACATGGGGTAGTTGCCGTCGAGTCGGGCCCCGTTCCAGTACATCGGCTCTCGTGCCCCCGGCACGTTGGAGATGACGATGTTGAACGGCGGCGGTGTCGAGGACACGACGCCGGGGACCAGGCTCAGGCCCAGCCCGGCGACCAGGAAACCCGACAGCGCCAGTGCCTGAGTTCGCGGGAGTTCGCTGAACACCCGCTTGTTGTCGCGCGTCGAGGAACTGATGGCCTCCAGCCTGCGCAGCGGATCGGCGGTGTCGGTGGCCAGGTTACACAAAATGGTGCCGACCATGTTCCCGCCGGCGTCCTGCTCGTGCTCACTGCGCAGGCTCACCGGAACCATTGCCACCAAGGGAGTCTCGGGTAATGCGTTCTGCTCTTCCAGGTAGGCGCGCAGCGCACCGGCGCACATGGCCAACACGACATCGTTGACCGTGACGCCGGTGGCCGCCTTCACCGCCCGGATCCGCGCCAGCGGCCAGGATTGCGCGGCGCACCGGCGGGCGCCACCGATGGGCACGTTGAACATCGTCTTGGGTGCCCGGTACGGCAGCGTGAGTTGCTGCTCGAGCAGGGCCGCGCGGGCCAACCCCAAGGTGGTCGGGGCCAGCCCCGCGACGGCCGACGCGGTACCCGTCACCGACCGCACCAGTGATCCCGCCGTATTCGGGCGCGCAGGCCTGCGCTTGGGCGCCAACGTCCAGGGAACCCGGATCTCGCGGTCATGCGGGTCCGCCGACAACGTCCTGATCATCAGCCGTTGTGCCGAGACGCCGTCGATGAGGGAGTGGTGGATCTTGGTGTAGACGGCGAACCTGCCGTCGCTGAGGCCCTCCACGAAGTACGCCTCCCACAGTGGCCGATGACGGTCCAGCAGGCTGCCGTGGATGCGCGAGGTGAGCTCGAGCAGCTCACGTACCCGTCCGGGCCTCGGCAAACCCGAACGCCGCAGGTGATAGTCGACGTCGACCTCGTCGTCCAAAGTCCAACCGATATTGGTGATTCCACCGAAGAACGTCGCCGGGTGCTTACGGAATGTCGGCTGGAAATCGCCGAAGCCGGCGATCGCCCGATACATCTCCGCCACGAAGTCCGGTCCGGCATCGGCGGGTGGTTCGAAGAGCTGAAGACCTCCGACATGCATCGGATGCTCGCGGGACTCACCGACGAGGAACATCGCATCGGTCGGGGAAATCAGCTTCATGGGGTGAAACTACCCACCCGGATGCCGGTCGTACCGTCGAATTCTCAGGAGGGCGGAAGTGTGGCCGGCTGGACCGCCGCCGGGATCGCCGGGGCCGGTGCGATGGGCGCGGCGACGCGGGGCGCTGCCGCGAGCGGCGGGACGGGTGAACCGACCACCGCGGCGAGTTGCCCTGCGCCCACGGCCGGCGCGACGGCCGGCGGAAGACCCGGAACAGGAGCGCCCGGCACCGGCGCGGCTGCCGGCGGGGCAGGAGGAATTACCCCGAGCACGCGTTGCAGATCCGGCTTCATCGCCTGCAACTGGGATCCCCAGTAGCCCCAGCTGTGTGTCCCGTCCTTGGGGAAGTTGAAGACACCGTTGCGCCCGCCCGCGGCCAGATAGCGCTGCTGGAAGGTCTTGTTCGTGTTCAGGGTGATGTTCTCCAAGAACTGCGCGCTGAACATCCCGCCGAAATCACCGCCGGTGTCGAGGTCGGAGGGGGTGCCGTCACCGCAGTAGATCCAGATCGCGGTGCGGTTGGCTGCCAGCGTCGCCACATTGACCATCGGGTCGTTGCGGCGCCAGGCAGGGTCGTTGGTCTGCCCCCACATGCTCGTGGCGTTGTATCCGCCCGCATCGCGCATCGCCAGGCCGATCAGGGTCGGCCACAGACCCAGTGACGGGTTGACGAAGCCGGAGAGAGAGGCGGCGAAGATGAACTTGGTCGGGTGCCAAACGGCGAGGGTCAACGCAGATCCGCCCGACATCGACAGTCCCACAACCGCATTGCCAACCGGGCTGATCCCGCGGTTGGCGGCCAACCAGCCGGGCAGCTCCTGGGTCAGGAACGTCTCCCATTTGTAGGTGAGCGTGCCGTTGTTACCCGCGGCCGGCTGATACCAGTCGCTGTAGAAGCTCGACTGACCGCCGACAGGCATCACGATGGACAGACCGGAGTCGTGATACCACTCGAATGCCGCGGTGTTGATGTCCCAACCGCTGAAATCGTCCTGTGCCCGCAGGCCGTCGAGGAGGTACACCGCATGGGGGCCGCCGCCCTGGAATTCGACACGGATGTTGCGTCCCATCGATGGCGACGGGATGTCGAGTTGTTCGACCGGTAGCCCCGGCCTGGAGAACGCGGCGGCCTCGGGAGCGCCGATCAGTGAGCCCGCGACGGCGGTGGCCAGGACTGTGGACACGCAACGACGCGCCCAGCGCCGCAGCCTTGTCGGATGCGTCATGCACGGCAAACTAGCAGCGCACGGGTGAGCCGCAACGGCGCGACGCTCGCTGTGATCGCGTTGTTATATAACGATTTAACTCACGCGGGCACGATAATCGTCAGGTTGTTCCCGTCGCGTTCGACACGCATCCCCGCCCGGCGCGCAATGCCGACGACCTTGGCGGCATCGTCGGGTTCTGCGCGACTGGTCGCCAGCGCCCTGGCCAGTCTGCCCTTGTGCGCCTTGTTGAAATGGCTTACCACCGAACGATGTCCGTCCTCTCGTTCGGCAAGGACATCCACTCGTACGGCCCCAGGAAGCCGGCCCAGTCCCACATAGGACCCGGACCGCAGATCGATGACGAGGTCGGCCTCGGCGATCTCGGCCAGCAATGGTTCCAGCACCGGACGCCAGCGGGCGGCCAGTGTCGGGCGTCCCGGGAGCTTCGACCCTGCCGAGAGCCGGTAGGCCGGAACCGGGTCGTCGGCGCGCAGCAGGCCGAACAGCGCGGACCCGATCGCCAGTCGGGCACGTGCCCGCGCCGCCGCGGCACCGCGTAACGAGTCGACGTCGAGTGCGTCGTAGAGCACCCCGGTGTAGCGCTGGATGGCCGCGATGGTCGGCGCGGTCACCAGCTCGGCATTGCGGGCGATCTCGGCATCCTGGGCAGCGGTCACACCGAGCGCCCGACGCGATGCGGGGATATCGGAAGCCAGTGCGCCCAGTTCGTCGACGAGCTCGCCGCGCACGCCGTTCAGGGCTGGAAAGCTGAGGTCGTGCAACCGCAGGGCGGGGCCGTCGCCGCCGGCGCGTTTGGTCTCCGAGGGGGGAAGCAGCACGATCACGGCACAGACGTTAGCTCAGGCCGCACCGCATCGTGCCGCGGCTCCGGCGCAGTGCCGGATGGTCATCATCGGCCTGTCGATGAATTTGCTGAAATTGCACGTACGGGGATTTTCGGTGCCTTTGTCCATTCGTGAAATCGAATGTTGCGCGCGCACGCTTTTGCGCCATCCGCAATTGATCCCGACGGTCGCCGGCATTTCGGGTGCCTTTGCGGGGCTGTGGCCGATCAAGTTCGCGCCCCCGGAGTTTACGATGGACACACCGGGTGCAACGCCGGTCCGACCGCTTTTCCGGTTCGTTGCGGCGGACGGATTGACAACGTTGTATTCGGTAAATGAGGATCGGCGTGTTCGGTTGGGCGTCGATCGGTACGAGGGGATCGAACAGATGCTCGTCGGGGGCTGGACGTGCAATGAGAAACAGCGCAGGGCCGGATCGCATATCCGTTTCTGCGTCTCACTCGACTGGGTGGCCGCGGATGGCGGTCGCCGCGGATGACTAGGGAGTTCTGGTGACTGCTCAGGGAATCGTCGGTGCCGACCCCGACAACCAGGATCAGGGACTCGCCATCGACGCGCGAGTGCGCGTCCATGCCGGTACCGAGGACGAGGCAGTCGGAGTGATCGTCGACGATTTCGGCGACACAGCTGGTCAGTCCGTCGATATCGGTGAGCACCACATCGCGGATCCGGCGCGGCGGTGGGCAGTTCTGCTCGACAGCGGCTCGCTGACGTTCGTCGATTCCGACGTCCTGCAGCCGGAGTAGGCGACTACCGCTCCGGAAGCCGGTCGAGAAGCTCGTCGAGAAATCCGCCGGCCTCCCTGCTCGCCAGCGCCTGGTCGCCGTCGGCGATGGCCTGGATAAGCTCGCGGTGCTGCGGGCTCTCGTCGAGATTTCCGGTACTCGTGACCACGCTTGCGAGCACGACTTCGGTCAACCCGCGGTACAGCTCGGTCAACACCGCGTTGTGTGCGCTGCGCACGATCGCGAAGTGCAGGTCGGCATCCGCGCGGGCGAATTCCTCGTCCCGCCGGTCGCTGCGTAGCTGCTCGGTGCGCTCCCAGAGTTGCCACAATGTGTCCAGATCCTCGGCGCTGCGTGCCGTGGCGGCCAGCCGGGCGGCCTCCACCTCGAGACAACGCCGCACCTGAAGCACGTCGCGCAGTTCCGAGCCGCACAGGCGGTGCAGGGCTCCGGAGACCTCGCTGGTGGCCCGCACATAGGTCCCATCGCCCTGTCGGACCTCGAAGATTCCACTGTGAGCAAGGGCACGGACGGCCTCCCGGACGGTATTTCGTCCCACTCCGAGAGACTGCGCCAGCTCCGGTTCGGTCGGGATCTTGGCGTTGACCGGCCACTCGCCGGTGGCCACTGAGCTGCGCAGCTGCTCGATGGCCTGGTCGACCAAGCCCGTCCGGCGCGTCGAAGCCAACGGCACGCGAAACCCCTTTCATCCAATCATCGGATGTATGGCAACCTAGTGCAGATGAACCACAGCCGCCACCCGCAGACCCTGGACGGCCGGGACGTCGAGGCCCATGGTCCGATCGATCCGCGTCCCGCCGAGGTGGTCGCCGGCGGCGTGCTGCTGATGGCGGCGGTCGTGCTGACGGCGGCGAATCTGCGCCCGGCCATCACCAGTGTGGGACCGCTGCTCGCGGACATGCGGGGTGAGCTTGGAACATCGGCGTTGTGGGCCGGACTGCTCACCACTTTGCCGGGATTGTGTTTCGCGTTGGCCGGACTGACTGCGCCCTATCTGGCGCGTCGGATCGGATTGGGCCACGCAATCTCCGCAGCACTCGGAATCCTGATCGGCGGCCTGGTGTTGCGTGTCGTCGACGGGCCTGCGGTCGTCATCGGCGGCACCCTGGTGGCCACCGCCGGGATCGCCTTGATCAACGTGTTGATCCCCGTCGTGATCAAGGAGTCCTTTCCCG
Organism: Arthrobacter sp. SLBN-53; assembly: GCF_006715585.1. Classification (NCBI taxonomy): domain Bacteria; kingdom Bacillati; phylum Actinomycetota; class Actinomycetes; order Micrococcales; family Micrococcaceae; genus Arthrobacter; species Arthrobacter sp. SLBN-53. Next base: position 190,805 of record NZ_VFNN01000001.1, on the reverse strand, counting down.
CCCGGATCGGCTTGATGACCGGCATCTATACGGCGGCCCTACAGGGCGGTGGCGCCGCCGGTTCCGCTGTCACCCCGCCGCTGGACGACCTGTTCGGCGGCTGGCGGCCCGCGCTCGGCGCCTGGGCGGGCCTGGCCGCCGCGGCGCTGGTCTTCTGGGTACTGGCCATCCGCGGGCACCATGCGCGGGCAACCGCCGCCACGCCGGCCGCCGCGGCGGGACAACCCCGTTCGATGCTCCGGAGCAGGCTGGCCTGGATCATCACCGGATTCTTCGGGTGCCAGTCGTGCCTGGCCTACATCGTGATGGGTTGGCTGCCGCAGGTCTTCATCGACCACGGGATGAGCAAGTCCGATGCCGGACTGCTGCTCGGCCTGAACGCGGTGATCGCCGTGCCGATCAGCATCGTGGTGGCCCCGATGGCTGCCAGGCGGGCCAGTCAGAGCGGTTGGATCGTCGGACTGGGACTGCTCGGTTTCGGTGGAGTCCTGGGGTTGACGCTCGCGCCGATGGCGGCGCCGCTGTTGTGGACGGTCCTGCTCGGACTGGGTATGAGCGTGTTCTCGCTCGCTCTGGCGGTGATCGGCCTGCGCTCACGGACCGCTGCGGATACCGCCCGGTTGTCCGGGATGGTGCAGGGGTTGGGATATCTACTGGCCGGCGTGGGACCGTTCCTCTTCGGGCTGCTGCACGAGACGAGCGGTGGATGGACGGTGCCCTGGGTCATGGTCATGACGGTGTACATCGTGCAGATGGTGTTGGGCGCTTTGGCGGGCCGTCCCCGCTACGTCTGAGTCTCGCCTAGACGGGAACGCCGGGCGGGGGTGCGACGGGAGGGAGCTGTCCCGGCGGAGGCGGCACGAACGCCACTGGCGCCGGCGGCGGGGGAACACCCGGTGCGGGAGGCGGCGGGGGTGTGCCCGGTGCGGGAGGCGCCGGCGCGATCTCCTCGACGGGGAGATACATGTGCTTGGTGAATTGCGGCTGGTAGGCGCCTCCGCCGCCGATCTTGACTCCGCCGCCTTCACCGGAGGACACCGCGGTGCCGTCCGGCAGTGTCACTGCGGTGTGGCCACTGTTCCACCCGATCACCAGCGCGCCGGGCTGAGTGCCGTACCTGAACCCGCGCGCCAGCAGTGCGCTTTCCTGATTGCCTGTGTTGAACCGATCGCCGAAGACCGGTCGATTCGTCGCGGCGTTGCTGACCCATGATGCGAGGCCCGAGCAATCTGTACCGGCCGGGGAGTCCCCACCCGAGATATACGGCGTTCCCGACACCTGGCCAACCAGCGCCAATAGTGAAGCTACAGCAAACATGGCGACGGACGTTAACAGAGCATTTTGTAAGCGGGCAAAATCTTGTGACTCCAGACACAGGTCTGTAAAACCGCAGTTCACATCACAAATACGCACAACTTCGGCGCTGCGCGGCGGAACTTGATGGTTGATTTTTCGACCGCCAGGGGAGTTCTCGCAAACTCGACGCCGCCGTGGTGAGCCGGTGGTCCGTCGGGCGCCCGTGGACTTGGAAACCGAAGGGCCGCAACGAATCTGCTGAGTCATGCGGCCGCGACGCAAGAGGGAGGCACGCCATGCGTTTTCGCAGCCGCCGCGGCGCGCTTACTCTGGGTGTCATGGCTTTGAGGAATCCGGCGATGCTCGGTGCGGTTCTGGCGGTGGCTGCGATGGCTTCTGCCGGTATCGCGGCCGCCGAACCACCCGCGCCGAGTCCGGCTCCCGTAGACCCGGCCGCGCCCGCCGCCGCTCCTGCACCGGCACCGGCACCGGCGACCGTGATCGACAAGGACGGCACCTACCGGGTCGGCGTCGATATCGTTCCCGGTGTGTACGCCTCGGCGGGACCGTTCCCCGACGGCACGTGCTCCTGGCGGCGGATGGCACCGGCGGTCGACGGTGCCGAACAAGGCGAGACCCTGGACCGTGCGTTCACCAAACAGCCCCAGGTCGTCCAGGTCCTGCCGACCGATGGCGTGTTCAAGACCACCGAGTGCCAGACCTGGACGCTGACCGATCAACCGCCGCCGGCGCCGGGAATGGGCCCACTGCTGGCCGGACTGCAGGTGCGCGGCTATCTCGATTCGCTCAACCGCAACGCCCAGCAGTACGAGGCCAACAAACCGCCGCCGGCCCCGGCGGCCCCGGCACCACCGGCCCCGGCGCCTTAATCCGGACCGGGTCCGGCGCACCGACGCGAGTTCGCCCTACCGCGCCAAGGCGCGTAGCGCTGTTATTCTGCGTGAGCCGGAAGTGAGGACCTCGGGGAGAGCGGTCCGCCCGGGCAGCGCGCGCGAGCGCGAAGTAATCGGAACGCGAAAAGAGTGTCGTGCGTAGCGGAGAAATCAAGGCCCTCACCGGCCTTCGCCTCTTCGCCGCCGTCTGGGTGGTGTTGTTCCATTTCCGCCCGCTGCTGGCCGAATCGATACCCGATGTCAGTACCGCGTTGGCGCCGATACTCAACAGTGGCGCCCAAGGCGTCGACCTCTTTTTCATTCTGAGCGGTTTCGTCCTGGCCTGGAACTACCTGGACCGGATGGGTCCGACCTGGTCGACCCGCGACACCCTGCACTTCCTGTGGATGCGGTTGGCTCGGGTGTGGCCGGTTTATCTGGTCACACTGCACCTTGCGGCACTGTGGATCATCTTCACCCTCTACGTCGGGCGGTTCCCGTCCGAAGTGGCCGACACCCTGACCGCCACCAGTTATCTACGGCAACTCTTCCTCGTGCAGCTGTGGTACCAGCCCTATTTCGACGGCTCGAGCTGGAACGGGCCGGCATGGTCGATCAGCGCCGAGTGGCTGGCTTACCTGTTCTTCGGCTTCCTGGCGCTGGTGGTGTTCCGGATGGCCGCGGCCACCCGCGCTCGCAGCCTGTTGCTGCTGTCGTTCGCGGCCACCCTGCCGCCCGTGATGTTCCTGCTGTCCAGCGGACAGATCTATACGCCGTGGAGCTGGTTGCCCCGCATCCTGATGCAGTTCACCGCCGGAGTCATCGCGTGCGCGGCGGTGCGCCGCTTGTACCCCAGCGACCGGGCCCGGACTGCGGCAGGGCTGGCTTCCATCGCGTTGGTCGCCACGATCATCGGCAGCCTGTACTGGCTGGACGAGCATCCGTTCCCCGGTGTGATCGACAGCGGGGGAGTCGTCGACCTGCTGTTCGTGCCGTTGGTGGTCACGTTGTCGATCGGTGCGGGCACGCTGCCGTGGCTGCTCTCCCAACGCATCCTGATCTACGGCGGGCAGATCTCGTTCAGCCTGTACATGGTCCACGAGCTGATCCACACCGCCTGGATCTGGGCGGCCAAGCAATTCGAACTGACGATGGCCGGGCCAGGGGGCGGGTGGTGGCTGGTCGCGGTGTTCGCCGTCACCCTGACGGCATCGGCGGCGCTGTATCACGTGGTGGAGGAGCCGGCCCGGATATGGATGCGTCGGATGGTCGGTAGAAAGAAGCCTGCTGCCAGCGTGCACGCGGTGGACTCCGAGACCCGGCTGTCGGCGTGACCCGCCATGTGACCCCAATGGCCGTGTGCGGCAGGGCTTCTCACGGGTTCTTCGAGTAAGCTCGCCGCCGATGATCCTGACAGACGTGCTGCGGCGCCCCATCCTGCCCCTGTCGACGCTGGCAGCGGTGGTCGTGATGCTCGTATGCGTCGTCATACCGGTCGCCCACATCGACGCGCGGCCGCTGTCGGTGGAGACACCGTTGAGCCGGGTAGCGGTGATCGGCGACTCGTATACCAACGGAACCGATTGGGGCGGGATCGGTGCGGCCGGGTGGCCGGCCCAGGCCTGGCAGTTGCTGGCCGCCCAGGGCAGGCCCGTCGTCGCCGATGTCGCGGCAGAGGGCCGGGCAGGCTATGGCGTGCGGGGTGACCGCGGCAGCCTGTTCTGGGATCTGACGACGCGCGCGGTCCGGCCCGACGATCGGTTGGTGGTGTTCTTCGGATCGCGCAACGACCAACCGGTGGCGGTTACCGATGTCGTCGATCAGGCCCGCAATGCCTTTGCCCTGGTGCACGGGATCGCACCGGCGGCCCGCCTCCTGGTCATCGGGCCGCCCTGGCCGACCGCCGACGTGCCGGTGGAAATCCTGCGCATCAGAGATGCGCTGGCGGCCGTGGCCCGGTCGGCCGGCGCGCGATTCGTCGATCCGATTGCCGAGGGCTGGTTCGTCGGCCGTCCCGATCTGATCGCCGCCGACGGCGTGCATCCCACCGACGCGGGCCATCTCTACCTCGCCGACAAGATTGCCCGTCTGATGGGTGCGCAGCTGACGTTGCGGCGCTGATTCACACCCCGGCTTTGCGGCGGGCCTTCTCCTTGAGCTGGTCCGGCAGGGCGTCGGCCGCGAGCAGTGCGGGCCACAGGGCGGGCTGCGTCGTCATCGCCCGGAAGACGGTTCCGATCGTCACGTCATGGTCCGGGCGATCGATTATCTCGACGGCATCGCCCCCGCGCACCGACCCCGGCGAGATCACGCGCAGATACGCTCCCGGTGCACCCTTGCGCGTGAATGTCTTGATCCAGCCGTCGATATCCAGCCACGCCGAGAAGGTCCGGCACGGGGTGCGGGGACGGGTCACCTCCAGCACAAGACCGTCGGTCCCGATGCGCCAGCGTTCGCCGACGAGCGCGTTGGTGACGTCGATGCCCGCGGTGGTGAGATTCTCGCCGAACACGCCGTTGGAGATATCGCGGCCGAGTTCACCCTCCCAGAAGTCCAGATCTTCCCGGGCGTAGGCATAAACCGCCTGGTCGTCGCCGCCGTGGTACTTCTGTTCGCTGACCAGATCGCCGACCATGCCACTGCCGAGACCGCCACGCATCGGGCCGGGGGCCCGTACGGTGACCGCCTCATCGGTGGGGCGTTTGTCGATGCCGGTCGGCTTCTTCTTGTGGTCGGGGTTGGTCATGGGGTGGGCAATGTTGACCGTCAGCACGCTCGACATGGGGCAAGCCTAGTCTGGCGGCATGTTCGTCTCCCCGCGCTACGGCACCGGCGCACTTGCCGACCTTCTTCCGTCCGTCCTCGGGGTTCTCGGTGTGGCCGGCGAGTCGGACCGGATAGGTCTGGACCTGGGTGCGGTGCGACGAATCGCTGTCCTGCTGATCGACGGCATGGGCAGCGAATTGGTCGCGGCCCGCCGGGATGTCGCGCCGCTGCTGGCCGCCCGGCCGGACCGCTCGCTCACCGCAGGTTTCCCCAGCACGACGGTGGCGAGCCTGGCGTCGCTGGGCACCGGCCTGCCGTCGGGTGAGCACGGTCTGGTCGGCTACCTGCTTTCGGTGCCCGGTCACGACCGGTTGATGAATCCGCTGAAATGGGGGTTGATGGGCCAGGGGCCCAAGGTCGATCTGCTCAAAGAGCTCATCCCCGAGCAGTTCCAGCCCTCGCAGACCGCCTTCGAGCGGGCCGCCGCCGACGGTGTGCGGGTGACCCAGGTGGCGCCGACCTACCAGGCGGGCTCCGGGCTGACCCGGGCGGCGCTGCGCGGTGGCGACTTCCGGCCGGCCTTCTCCATGGGCGACCTTGTCGACGGGGTGCTCACGGCGCTGTCGGCTGCCGACCGCACGCTGGTCTATGCCTATCACGGCGACCTCGACATGACCGGCCATGTGCGTGGTCCACAGTCCGAATCCTGGGCGCTGGAACTGGCGCAGATCGACCTCATGATCCGGCTGATCGCCGAACGGCTACCGGCCGGGTCGGCGCTGATCGTCACCGCCGACCACGGCATGGTGCAGGTCGCCGACCCGGTCGATTTCGACAGCACCGCGGTGCTGCAGACCGGTGTGCGCACGCTGGGCGGCGAACCACGCGCCCGGCACGTCTACACCGAACCCGGTGCGGCCGATGATGTTGCCGCAACCTGGCGCGAGACGCTGGGCAGCGACTTCACCGTGTTGACCCGCTCGGAGGTCACCGGCGCCGGCTGGTTCGGACCGAACGTGCGCGCGGACGTCGCACCGCGAATCGGCGATGTGGTGGTGGTCTCCGATACCGATCGTGCCGTGATCCGCTCCGGTGCCGAACCCTTGCAATCGAACCTGCTCGGCCATCACGGTTCGCTGACGCCGGCGGAAATGTTGGTGCCGCTGTACACCTTCGCCGCTGCGGGCAACTAGCGTCCACTGCTTGTGCAGACCCTCATCGACCTCGATGCCGCCGCGGTGTTCGCCGTTCCGCTCCGTGACGGTGGCACCCACGAGGGCATGATGCTCGAAGGACCGCAGGGCTGGGGCGAATTCAGCCCGCCTGCCGACTGTCCCGACCAGTTGCTGGGACGGTGGCTCACGGCAGCCACCGAGGTGGGCACGGTCGGTTGGCCGGATGCGGTGCGTGGGCGCGTCCCTGTTGCCGTGGGCATCGGCGCCGTCGACCCCGGCCGCGCCCACGCGCAAGTCCTCGAATCGGGATGCCGCACCGCCACGGTCGAGGTGCACGGCGCGACGGCTGAGGACATCGAGCGCGTGGCGGCGGTCCGTGCGGCGTTGGGGCCCGGCGGGCAGATCCGGTGTGATGCGCGGGAGCGTTGGGACGCCGCGGGCGCGGTGGCTGCGATCGCGGCGCTGGACCGTGCCGCCGGTGGCCTCGAGTACATTGCGCGCCCCTGTGCCGACCACGAGCAGCTGCGCGCCGTGCGACGCCTGGTCGATGTTCCGATCGCCGTTCACGCCGCGCCAGATCTGGAGTTGCGCGGCATCGCGGACATCGCGATCCTGCACTGCGGTGTGCTCGGCGGGGCCCGGCGGGCCCTGCGCGTCGCCGAGATCAGCGGCCTGCCGTGCGTGGTGACCTCGGGTAAACAGACCAGCGTCGGTGCGGCGGTCGGGGTGGCTCTTGCCGGCGCGCTGCCCACGCTCCCGTTTGCCTGTGAGCTGGGCGCGGGACTGGTGCTGGCTGCGGATCCCGTCGCGGCGGCGCGAAGTCTGGTCCCGGTCGAGGGGTTCCTGCCGGTCGCACCGATGTCGCCGGCACCGCAGTTGCCTGCGGAGCACACGGTGACGGATCCGGAACGAATTCGGTGCTGGCGCAGACGTCTGCGGCACGCAATTGCACAATGAGGGCATGACCTCCGTGTCCACCCCGCAGGTACTCCTCGGCCGTGCGCTGGACCCGGCCAACCGGGTCGACCCCTATCCGGTGTACCGCCAACTGCGTGAGTACGGGCCGTTGCAGATCCCAGAGATCAGCTTGACGGTGTTGTCCTCGTACGCACACTGCGATGCCGTGCTGCGGCATCCGGCAGCGGCCAGCGACCGAATGAAGTCGGCCATCGCGCAGCGTCAGATCGCTGCGGGGGAACAGCCCCGACCGTTCGGCTTGGCCGGACTCGTCGACAAGCGACGGACGCCTGCCTTTCTGTTCCTCGATCCGCCGGACCACACCCGGCTGCGCAAGCTGGTGGCCAAGGCGTTCGCGCCGCGCGTGATCAACCAGCTGCGCCAGGAGATCGTCGGCACGGTCGACTCTTTGCTGGACACTGCGCAGGATCGCGGCGAGTTCGATGCGGTCGGCGGGCTGGCCTATCCGGTTGCGGTGGCCGTCATCTGCCGACTGCTCGGTGTTCCGGTCGAGGACGAACCGAAGTTCGGGATCGCCTCCACCCTGTTGGCCCAGACGGTCGATCCGTTTCTGTCGGCCACCGGCGAGGTGCCCGAGGGATTCACCGACCGCATCGAGGCGGGCAAGTGGTTGCGGCGCTATTTCCGCGACCTGATCAGCGCCCGGCGGAGCGATCCCGGTGACGACCTGATCTCCGCGCTGATCGCCGTCGAAGAGTCCGGGGATCAGCTGTCCGAGGACGAGATCATCTCAACCTGCAATCTGTTGCTCATCGCCGGACATGAGTCGACGGTCAGCATGATGGCCACCGCGGTACTGGCCATGCTTCGTGACAAGCAGCAGTGGGCGGCGTTGGGTGCCGACCCGAAGCGTGCATTGCGGGTCATCGAGGAGACGCTGCGATTCGACCCGGCTGCGCAGCTGCTGGGTCGGGTCGCCGCTGAGGACATCACCCTGGGCGATCTGCATATTCCCAAGGGCGACACCATGATCGTATTGTTGGCTGCGGCACACCGCGACCCGGCCGCCAACGCGAATCCGGACGTTTTCGATCCAGACCGTGGAGTCATCCGCCATCTGGGCTTCGGTCATGGTGCGCATTTCTGTCTCGGCGCACCCCTGGTGCGGCTGGAGGCCTCGATCGTGCTGTCGGCGGTGACAAAGCGGTTTCCGAATGCCGAACTCGGCGGTGACCCCGAGTACAAGCCAAACGTGACGCTGCGCGGAATGTTGTCGTTGCCGGTGACGGTCTAGGGGCGGCCACCCTTTTCAGAAGGGCGGGGGATCGGTGCCGATATCGCCGTCGGCTGCGTTGCGGGTGCGCTCGCTGTTGATGCGGTAGTCGCGGTCGTGTTGTCGGGTGCGTTTGCGCCGTGGGATGTCGGGTTCGCGTTCGGGGTGATCGATCAGGGTGATGTGCCGCGCTCGTGGGATCTCGACGTCAGATGTTCTGTGCGGGAACAGGACTGGCCCCAGCGGCATCGTTGTGTACCGGTGCCCGGTGGGTGCGGTCCATGTGGTGGTGCCGTCGGGGTGCGCTTCCGGTGTCCAGCCGGTTTTCATGGTTTTGAGTAGGTGGTGTTCGCGGCAGAGCGGGCGCAGGTTGCCCGGGTGGGTCGCCCCGGCGGGCCACGGGGTGAGGTGGTCCAGGTCGCAGCGTTGGGCGGGTTTCCCACAGCCGGGGAAACAGCAGGTCATCGCGGTCATGCGGACGTAGGCGGCCAGTTTTGTCGAGGGGCGGTAGCGGGGTTCGGAGCCCAGGTTGGTTGCGCTGCTCAGGGGTCGGACCCTCGCGCCGGTGGCGATGAGCTCGGCGAGCAGGTGGGCGGGGATGATCGCCCCGTCCAGGGTGATCCCGGCACCCACGCCGGGCCGAGTGCTGGCGGCCGGTGCAGAAGGTGCCGAGGGCGTCGAGGGAGGCTTTGGTTCGGCCTCGACGTCCGAACCGGATTCCTGATGTTCCTCCAACTCATCGGCATCGGGCGTGGCCGGTACCGGTCCGGTCGACGGCATAGGCCCGGTATCCGGCTTCGCCCCGTGCCCGCTATCGGGTTGCTGTCCGGTGAGCACGTAGATGGTGACCGCACCCGCCCGAGGATCCTTGCCCGATCCGGTGCATTCTTGGTTCCCGCACAGGCAGGTGAGTCGGTCGGCGCCGGCCAGGACGGCGGCCAGGGCGTCGGCGCGGCGTTCGGCCATGGTCCGCGGATCACCCTCACAGACACCATTGGCGAGGTCGGTGAGGCGGGTGTCGCTGATCGCGGCGTCGGTGGTGCGCATTCGTCCCCAGAACGAGACCACCCCGTCGGGGTCGTCGTTGTCGCCGAAGTCGATGTAGCGGTCTTTGGCGGCGGCCTTGGATCGGATGACCGCGACCGGGTCGAAGGTGTGCACCCAGAAGTCGACCGCGGTGATCAGCGCGCTCTCCGACAATGCGCCGTACTGGTGGGCGGTGCCGGCGATCCCGGCATCGATCAACGCCAGCGCCTCCTCATCACAGACCAGCTGGGTGCGCCAGGTGATCGCGGCGATGACCTTGGCCGAGACCGAGCCTTGCGTGAACACCTCGGCGGTCCTCGGTAGCCGGTCACGTAGGGCCATCGCGATGCGCATCTGGGCGCTGGCGGCCCGGGGGCTGAGGGTGCAGGCGGCGCTGATCTCGGCTTTGGCCAGCGCCCACCCGTCGATCAACCTCAACGCCGACGATTCGTCTTCGACCTCGCAGTGCCGGGCGGTGACCTCGGCGATCGCGGCCAGCCGCCGGGCCGCCGCAGCCGCCTCGGTGCGGGTGGCATCGGTGACCTCGGCGATGAGCGCCTCATCGCTCAGCCCCGACAATCCCGATCGTTCGAACATATGAGCGAGTCTACTTCGGCACACCGACAAGTCGGCCGGCCGAGCGTCAGTCCTGCACCGCCTTGGCGATGGCCACGCACATGGTCAGGTAGCGGCCATCGGGGACGGTGTTCTCGGTGAGCTCCCACATCGCGTCGTGCATCATCCGGATGATGACCCAGGCCCTGGCCCGGTCGGCATCGAAACCGGCGGCATCGACCAATGTGTAGAACCGCCGCCGCACCCCCTCGCGGACGTAACCCTCCAACTCGTCGAATCGGTTGGACAGCATCGGTGCCAGCTCGTAGTGCGGGTCGCCGCTCATCGGTTTGGGGTCGATCACCAGCCAGGGCTCGCGGTCTCCGGCCAGCACGTTCTCGTAGTGCAGATCGCCATGGATCAGGGTGCCGCTGCTGGCGGGGTCGCGCACCAGGTCCGCGCCCAGGCTCAACGCCTGTTCCACCAATCGGTGCGGCAACGCCGCGCTGCGCGGCAGCCCGGCCAACTCCGCGTTCCATTTCTCGATGAATCCGACCAGCGGACGCAGCTGAGGTAGGGCAGGCACATGCAGATGCCCGTACAGTCCCGCCACGATTTCGCAGGCCTCGATGTCCCACACCTCGTTGAGGTTCCGTTCCTTCAGCCGTTCCAGCAACAGCGCCCGCCGGTGCGGGTCGGCGCTGAGCAGTCGTACCGTCGCGACACCGCCCCAGCGGCGCAACGCCAGATGCTCGTGTTCGGACTCGTCGTCGGGGAACGCGATCTTGAGCATTGCCGGTACTCCGTCGACGGTTCGGACCGGCAGCACCAGCGAGCAGAAGCCGTGTTGTGCGGCACCGTCGATGGAGAGGTTCCAGTCCTGTACGGCGGCCGCGGTGTGGGTCGGCAAAACATCGATCCAGCGCTGCCATTCAGGACCACGAGCGGCCATCGCGCGGACCCCGTCGGGCAGGTCGATCACACGGTCGATGCTGCCACGAAACCGGCCGGGTCACTGTGACAGACTTATCGCCATGGCACAGATAACGCTCAAGGGAAACCCCATCAACACCGCCGGTGAACTGCCTGCCGTCGGCTCCGCGGCACCGGCGTTCAGCCTGACCGGCACCGATCTGGGACCGGTCAGCAATGACCAGTTCAGCGGCAAGGCAGTCGTGCTCAACATCTTCCCGTCGGTCGACACTCCGGTGTGCGCCACCAGCGTCCGCACCTTCAACGAGCGCGCGGCAGCCACCGGCGCCACGGTGCTCAATGTGTCCAAGGACCTCCCGTTCGCACAGAAGCGCTTCTGCGGTGCCGAGGGCATCGAGAACGTCGTGACAGCCTCGGCGTTCCGGGACAGCTTCGGCGAGGACTACGGCATCACCATCACCGACGGCCCGATGGCCGGCCTGCTCGGTCGCGCGGTGGTCGTCGTGGGTGCCGACGGTAACGTCGCCTACACCGAGCTGGTCCCCGAGATCGCCCAGGAGCCGGATTACGACGCAGCCCTGGCTGCGCTGCAGTAGACAGTGTCGTTGACGGCGCCGGCAGGCCGAGCCTGCCGGCGCCGCTTGCTGTCCGGGCTCACCGACCGGTATCGAACGCGTTCCGGTTACGTCACGAAATCGGGTCCTGAATCACCGTCCGGTCACGGATACATATCTCATTGCCGTTGTGCCGCAGTTGGATTGGGCACACGACGCAAAGCTCACCTAGATTGAGCGTCAGTGGGCGTCAATTCGGCGCCGACGTATGTGCCGTCCGGAAATGAGTTGACACTAGCGATGAGAAGCTTCTGTGCCCTGGTGCTCGGTCTGGCGATGCTCGCAGTGAGTCCGGGCGTCGCTTCCGCCGATTCCTTCAACACGCGTCCGGCGCGCAACCAACAGGCCGTGGACTACGTGATCGCCCGTGCGCTGTCGCAGCGGGGTGTGCCTTTCGCCTACGGCGGCGGCGACGCCAACGGTCCCACCCTCGGAGTCGTGCGTGAGACGCCGCCCGACGCTGCCGACCCGGTGGCCAACCCCATTCCCGGTGGTGTTCCCGGGTTGAACTTCCCAGGTCTGGCTCCGCCCGCCGCGGCGACGGTCCCGGGCTTGCCGGTCACCCCGGCGGTGCCGGCGCCGGCCACCAATGTCGTGGGCTTCGATGCCTCCGGCATCATCGTCTATGCCTTCGCCGGCGTCGGTGTGAAGCTTCCGCGGTCATCGGGGGAGATGTACAAGGTCGGCCAGAAGGTGCTGCCCGCGCAGGCGCTCCCGGGAGATCTGATCTTCTTCGGCCCCGAAGGTACCCAGAGCGTTGCGTTGTTCATCGGTAACGGCCAGATGCTGGAGACCGGGGATTCCGGTGTCACGGTCTCGCCGGTGCGCACCTCGGGCATGACGCCCTATCTCGTGCGGATCATCGCCTGATCTGACCCGCCGCCTCATCTGCTCGCGAGGTGTCAGTGCACCGGCAACGCGTTGTTGCGGCGCAGCACGAAGAAGTACGGCCGGCGTCCGCCGCGATAGTCCATGGCACCGATGACGGTGTCCTCGTCGATCTTTCGGAAGACGTCGTTGATCGGCAGATTGTCGTAGATCATCGTCGCACTGTCGACGCCGCGGTAGCGGGTGGTGCGCAGCCGCGCCTTGGCCGATTTGGTGCGCAGTGCCGGACGGAGCGCCGAGATGGGCTGCACCAGTGAAAGATTGCGAACGGCGGGGACCTTGGTCGCCAGCCCGAGGCCGCCGAATGCCAGCACCGGATTCAGCGCCCACAGCGCGGTGCCGCCGTCCTTGGGGAACAACAGCGGGTGCACGTTTTCCTCGTCGATGAATTGCTTACCCCACCAGCCGCTGGCTTCCAGGAGCCCGTCCATGGGATGCGCGGTCGGCAATTCGGCGCCCTGCCACGTGCCGAACATGAAGTCCGGCTCGACTGCCGGGGCGGAATCGAAGAGGGCGGTCGCCTCGTCGGTGGAGGTCGGCACGGTGGTCAGCACGTCCTGAACAAGCATGTGGTCAGCCTACTTGACAGGTGTCAAGTCATCAATCGTGCTCGTCGCGCCGCCGCGCAGGGCACTGGGCGTACCGTCGCCCGGGTGCGCTATCTCATCGATGCGATGAACGTCATCGGGGCGCGGCCCGATGGTTGGTGGCGGGATCGGAAGGCTGCGTTGGCAGCGCTCGTCCAGCGACTGGAGATCTTCGCCGAACGTGAGCGCGCCGAGGTGACCGTTGTATTGGAGCGGCCGCTTCCCATCTGGTCCTCGGTGGTCACCGTGACGAGCGCCCCGTCGGCGGCAGCCGATTCCGCCGACGACGAGATCATCCGCCTGTTGCATGCCGATGAGCATCCGCACGACATCGTCGTCATCACTTCGGATGCAACGCTGGCCCGACGAGCACGCGGGGCGGGCGCGCAGATAGTGTCCGCGGGCCGATTCCGCGACGATCTGGACCGTCTGGACCGCCCCGGAGCGACAGGCGCGCAAGAATAATCATCGGAAATTAGGCGATGTCGGCGCCCACTGGGTACGCTGTCTTCGTACGTCGCAACTGTAAGGCGGCGTGTCTGTGTTCGGCCGAGCCGCGGCCGGGTGTCAGTTCCACCCCATTGCAGCCCTGTGCCGGCGATCGCACACCCCGTTTCGACCGCGACACGAATGATCATTCGCGGTCGTACCCCCATACTTGGCTGCATGACGGCAGCCAAAGTTCGAAGAAGAGAGAACAAACAGCATGACTGAAGGAACCGTCAAGTGGTTCAACGGCGAAAAGGGCTTCGGCTTCATCGCTCCTGACAACGGCGCAGCGGACGTGTTCGTCCACTACTCCGAGATCCAGTCCAGCGGATACCGCAGCCTGGAAGAGAACCAGCGCGTGAAGTTCGACATCACCCAGGGCGCCAAGGGCCCCCAGGCCGTCGCGGTCTCGGTTATCTAGACCCTTTCGTACAGAAGCCCCGCGGTACCCGATCACCGGGCCGCGGGGTTTTTGGCGTTCCGCACAAATGATCGGAAAACCCTTGCCCTTACCGGTATCCCATCTCGTGTGCTCGGCGCCGGTACGGGGTCTCCACTGCGGGAGGCAACGTCAGTATGGTGTCGACAATGGCTCCCGATAACCCGGAAGACACCGCGCAGAACCGTCTTCTGCGCCGCGGTCTCCGCGGCGCACTGCGTGGGCGTCGCGATCCGGCCCCGATTGCAGGCCAGCGGCGACGCAGCACCAACAGGGTCGGCGATGTCCACACCCGTAAGGTCCTCGACCTGACGATCCGGCTGGCCGAGGTCATGCTGTCGTCGGGCTCGGGAACCGCCGATATCGTGGCAACCGCCCAAGATGTCGCCCAGGCGTATCAACTCACCGACTGCGTCGTCGACATCACCTTCTCGACCATCATCGTCTCGGCGTTGCCCACCGCCGACAGCCCGCCGTTGACCATCGTCAGGGCGGTGCGGCACCGCGCGACCGACTACACGCGGCTCGCCGAACTGGACAACCTGGTCCGGCGGATCACCGCCGGCGGCGTCACCGTCGAGCAAGCTCATGACGCGATGGACGAGCTCAGTGAACGACCGCATCCCTATCCGCGGTGGATGGCCACCGCGTGCTGGTCAGGTTTCGCTCTCGGTATCGCGATGCTGCTCGGCGGCACCTGGCAGATCTGCCTGTTGGCGGCGGCCACCTCGGCGGTCATCGACCGGATCGGGCGGCTGCTGAACCGGGTGGGCACCCCGTTCTTCTTCCAGCACGCCGTCGGCGCCGCCATCGCCACCTTGGTAGCGGTGGCCGCCTACCGGTTCGCCGATCAGAACCCGACAGCGCTGGTCGCCACCGGAATCGTGATGCTCTTGTCCGGCATGACCCTGGTCGGTTCCGTTCAGGACGCACTGACCGGACACATGGTGACCGCCGTCGGACGGTTGGGGGATGCGCTGTTCCTCACCGCCGGGATCGTGGCCGGCATCGTCGCGGGTCTGCAGATCGCCAACCTTGGCGGCATCCAGATCGAATTGCACATCGACGCAACACAATCGATCATCGTGCCCAGCGGGCCCCTGAAAATCGGGATTGCGGTGCTGGGCGCGGCCCTGGCCGGCGTGTTCCTCACTTTGGCGTCCTACGCGCCACTGCGATCGGTGCTGACCGCCGGGGCGACCGCCGGCACCGCGCAGGCAGTGCTGATCGGACTCGGGCACGCACAGTTCGGCGTCGTCTTCGCCACCGGCATCGCCTCGGTCGGGGTCGGCCTGCTGGCAACCGTCCTCTCCATCCGGCGCCAGGCGCCGGCCTTGGTCATCGCCACCGCAGGTATCACTCCCATGCTGCCGGGGCTGGCCGTCTTCCGGTCGGTGTTTTTCTTTGCGGTGGACGAGCGCTATATCGACGGCATCGCACAACTGCTGTCTGCGGTCGCCATCGCCCTCGCCATCGGCAGCGGCGTGGTGATGGGCGAGCTGCTGGGGTCGCCGTTACGTTATCGCGCGGGCCGCGTCGGTGACTTCGTGCGGATCGAAGGACCACCGGGTCTGCGTCGCGCGGTCGGTCGGGTGGTGCGGTTGCAGCCGGCCGATAGTGCCTCCCCGGGCGGCAACGCCGTGCGCGCACGCAGTGTCGCCCTGGAACCGGAAACCACGGATCGAGCCGACGACGCGGCCGACGAGAACAGCGATCCGGATCCACGTGAACCGCGATGACGGCGGGCGGCACCTTTGCGCATCGTGTGACGCCTGAGCCTGGAGACGCTAGCCTTCTCGCAGGCATGCCCGACGACATCACGACGCGGACGAGGCATGACCGGAGAGGACGAACAGCGGTGATCACCGAACGAGGGCTGTCGGCCCTGCGACTCGCGGTCGCGGGTGCACTGGCCGGAATGGCCCTGACGACGGCGGGCCTTGCCGGCGCCGAACCCCCGCCCGTGGCGCCCGGCCAGCCGGTGCCGCCGGGACAGCCCGTGGTTCTCGGTCCCGGCGAGATGCCGGTGGCCGCACCCGCTCCGCCGCCGGCCGGCGCACCGCCGGTACCCGAGATCAGCAATCCGGTCTACGGCCAAGGGCAGACGCCCGGTGCCGGTGGCTACATCAGAGATCTCTGGCGAGCCTTCCAGACCGGTAACCCGATGGAGGCGCTCGTGGCCGATCCGGGCGCCGCACCCGGCGGCGCTCCACCCGGGGCCGGCCCGGCACCCAAGCTGCCGCCGGGCTACACGTCGCTGACCGATCCCGCGTCCTCGACCCCGGCTCTCGAGCGCGCGCCCGGAGTGGGCGGTCCGCCGCTGCCACCAGGGTTCGTGTCGCTTTCCGACCCCGCCCCGCCAGCGGATGTCCTGCCCATCGGTGCCCCGGGCGCTGCGCCCGCCGAGGTGCCGCATCCGGCGGCACCGCCGCCGCCCCCAGCGCCGGTGGGGCCGCCTCCACCACCGATGATCATCGCCAACCAGTAGCGCTCACCGCAGGCCCGAGCGCCATTTCTCCAGCTCCCGCCGCTCGCGCTTGGTGGGCCTGCCAGCACCGCGGTCCCGTACCGCAACAGCGGGTTCGACGATCGCCGGGGCTGGCGGGGTGCGGTCCAGATAGCAGGTGGCGGCGTCCGGGGCGCCTACCCGTTTCTGTATCACCCGGACCACCTCGACGACGCGTTGACGATCACCCAGCCGGGCCTGCACCCGATCTCCGGGCACCACCGGTGTCGACGGCTTGGCGACTCGATCGTTGACCCGAACGTGCCCGCCCCGGCAGGCAGCCGCGGCGTCGGGCCGGGTCTTGCTCAGCCGGACCGCCCACAGCCACCGGTCGATCCTCGTGGATTCCACCCGTCGATGATCGCATCATCGTGCTTACCGAACGGTCACGCTGCAGGCATGACCCGCGCAGTGACGTAGGAGGCTGCCTCGTTGGTCATCCCGTTGATGCCGTACATGGCATGCGCCATGGATGGCATGGCGCCTGGGGTGCCATCGCAGATCGTGTCACCGGGGGCGCACAGCTCGATGGTCTTCGGTGCGTACCGCGGACCGATGGTGCCGATGGGCGCGCCGAACTGGTTGAGAAATGCCTCCGACGGATTGCCCAGCAGCGCAACCGCGGCCACATGGTCGGATACCTCATCGGGTAGCGGACTCGGGAGGTAGGAGAGGTACTCGCTGGGAACACCTTGCGGCACCGCATCAGCGGTGACGTATCCGGCGACCACCGCGCCCTGCGAGAAGCCGCCGAGCACGATTTCGGTGTCGGGACACGCGGCTGCGGTCGCCTGGATGTGCGACCCCGCGTCGCGCACACCATCGACGACGTTCTGCGCGAACGGAATTCGATCCGTGAAGTTACTGCTGGCCGGATAGTCGACGGCATGGACAGCGACCGACTTCCCCGGCGTCTGGGCGCGCAGCGCGTCGACGAACGCCTGGCCTGTCCCACCGACACCCGGCGCTTCAGACGTACCCCTGGCGAAGACGACCTCGACATCGGGACATGCCGGCTCCGCTGCCGCCACGGGTGCCGACCCGACTGCCAGTCCGGCTGTCAGCAACCCTGCAGCGCCGAGAAATCGGGCGGATTGTCCAAGGCTCATCGGGCACTCCTTCGGTGATTCGCCGTGCCCGCCGGCTGGCAGATGGCGACCTGCCCCTCTGTACCCGTGCTGTTTGCTACCGAAACAGTGCCCCACGCTGACCGGCGGATCGAACCCGGTCAGGCCAGCCGACCCGCCGCAGCCGCAGCGGCGGCAGCGACCAGTCCGTTGACCGGATAGGTGACATGCACCAGCGAACCGAGCAGCGATGCGGGCGACGAGCCGTCACAGATGTTGTCTCCGGGCGCACACAGGTCCAGCGACCGCCCCGCGTACTGAGATCCGATGTTCGCCGCCGGGGCGCCATACCGGGACAGCAGCCCTGCCGATGGTTTGCCGAACAGCACCACGCCGGCGATGCGGTCGGTCACTGCTGCCGGCATATCGGAGGTGCTCACATAGGCCGCTACCGCCGCGCCCTGTGAGTAACCGCCGAGGATGAACCGGGTGTTCGCGCAGTTCGCTGCCGTCGCCCTGATCCTGGCACCGGCGTCGGCGACACCGTCGAACATCGTGGACGGGAAGACCGCGCGGTTGTCGAAATCACCGGTGGCCGGGTAATTGACGGCATATGAGTCGATTGTCTTGCCGGGGGACTGCGCACGCAGCGCGTCGACGAACGCCTGCCCGGTGCTCCCGAGACCAGGTGGCTCATCGCTGCCGCGGGCGAACACGACTTCGGCATCGGGACAGGCTGCCGCCCCCGCGCCCGGCGCCCCACCGGTTGCCAGCGCCGACGCGGCGAGCGCGCAAACTGTCCACACCCGGAGCTCTCGGCCCATCCCCATTCGCGGCATGTTACCCGCGATACTCGTCGCGGACACCCCGGCGAGCAAACGAGAATCGGGACCCAGCACGCTGCGGCGTCAGTCCGACGAAGGTGTCCTGGCCAGTGCGTCGGCGACGAAATCCGCTGCCTGAACGGCCATCCCATTGTCCTTGTACGCACTGTGTGCGGCGCGGTCGAGGCCGCCTGGCGCGCACACCGGATCACCGGGTGCACACAGTTGAATGGTCTTGGCTGTGTAGAGCGGTCCCACCGTGATCGGTGGAGCAGTGCGGTCCACCAGATTCAGAAACCAGTTGTCGGGTGTGCCGAACAATGCCACGGCGGCCACGTGCGGCGCCACAGATGGTGGCATCGGTCCGGCCAAGCCGGGAGGAAGGGTAAGGCCGGCCGGCACCGCATCGAAGGTGGTATAGCCGGCGACCGCGGCACCCTGTGAGTAGCCGCCGAGCACGATCTTGGTTGCCGGACAACTGTTGGCCATGTACTGGATCCGGTTACTGGCATCGGCGATGCCATTGGCCGCAGCCTGGAAATCCAGGGATGCGGGGTAGTTGACCGGGTAGACGTCAACGGACGCACCGCCGAGTAGCGGTGTGAGGGCGTTGACGAAGGATTGTCCCGTCGCGCCGATGCCGGGTGCCTCGAAAGTGCCGCGTGCGAAGACGATCTCGACATCCGAACAGGCCGGCGGGGCGGCAATTGCCCGTGCCGACACCAGTGGACTGATCGCCACCGCCCACAACAACACAACGGCGCCGGTCAGACGGTGAATACGGCGTGATCGAACACGATCGAACAATGCCGAAGTCATGGCGGTCCTTCGGGAGCGAGGGTCGTGGTTGATCAAGGATCCCGCATCACCGCCCGCCGCACATTGACGCAGGCGCGCATCACCGATACCGGCTAGCACCAACCTCGCCGGGGAAGCGGACGTGAACGGGTCACATGCGTGCGGCAGCGTATGTTGCGGCTTCGGTCACCATGCCGTTGGCGATGTAGGTCTGGTGAGCCACCGGATCGAGGCCGTCGGAACAGACCGCATCGTTGATCGCGCACAGGTCAAGGGTTTTCGACACGAAGTTGGTGCCGATCGGTACGTTGGGTTGGCCGATGAGGAAGAGCATCCGGTCGTTGGGCTTGCCGAAAAGCAGCACCGCGTCGACGTGCTTGGCGACATCGGGGCTCAACCCCGTGGTGGTTCCGTGGGCGAAGGAATTGAGCGGGATGGCCGGTGGGTCGGCGGTGACCAACTGCGCGACGGCCGCACCCTGTGAGTAACCACCGAGCACGATGCCGGTGTCCGGGCAGTCGGCAGCGACCGTCCGGATGCGGTCTGCCGCGTCATTGACGCCCAGGACCACGGTGGGCCAGTTGTTGCTGGCCGGATAGTTCACCGCATAGCTGTCCACCGTCTTTCCGGCCAGCTGTGCCCGCAGCGCATCGACGAAGGCAGTACCGACACTGCCCGCACCGGGCGCTTCGTCGGTGCCGCGGGCAAAGACCACCTCGATATCGGCGCAGGCCGGTGCCGCCTCCGCCTGTGGTGCCGCACCGAGAGGCACGGCAACGGCGGCCAGAACGCCTAGGGTCGATGTCGTGACCGGAATCAAGCGGCGCCCGATTGCGCTGGCGCGGGTGCACTGGAACATGAATATGATCATGCCATCATCCCGTGGGTCGACCAGACGTTCCGGGCCGCGCCGCACCTGACCACTCGGAGCTACGAATTGACCCGGACCTGCAGTAATACTCGCTCGGCCGCACACAAAGCCGTTCCCGGCGCATCGGCTGCGGGTGCGCGCCGATGAACGCGGTACTGGCCCGCACCGCAATCTTCGCCGATGTCGATGCCGAGGCGATGGAAACCCTGAGCGGCGAGCTGGAGTGGATGAACTTTCCGCGCAACCACACCATCTTCGTCGAGGGTGAGCCCGGAGACCGGTTGTATGTGCTCGTAGAGGGCAAAGTGAAGGTCGGTAGGCGCACCGCCGACGGCCGGGAGAGTCTGATCGCGGTGATGGGTCCCGGAGACACTTTCGGCGAGTTGGCACTGTTCGACCCCGGGCCGCGGACCGCCACGGTGGCCACCCTGACCGAGGTACGGGTGGCTGCGGTGCCACGGCAGGCGCTCGGCGCCTGGATCGCGGAACGACCGCAGATCGCCGAGCAGCTGCTGCGGGTGCTCGCCCGCCGGCTGCGGCGCACCAACGACGATCTGTGCGACATGATCTTCACCGACGTGCCGGGCCGGGTGGCCAAACAACTGCTTGATCTCACGAAGCGGTTCGGCCGCCCCGACGGGGACGGACTACGCGTCGATCACGAACTCACCCAACTGGAGCTGGCGCAGCTGGTCGGGTCGTCGCGCGAGACCATCAACAAAGCGTTGTCGGAATTTGCCAACCGTGGGTGGATACGCCAGCAGGGCAAGACCATCTATGTCATGGAGCCGGCCAAGCTGGCTCGACGCGCCCGCTGACCGCCCGGGTCAGCTCATCGCGTCCAGGATCTTGATCGCGAACACCAGGGTGTCGCCCTTCTGGATCCCGGCTGCCGGTTGACCCTCGGGGTAGCCATCCTGAGGGGTCATGGCGACCGCGACCGTCGACCCGACCTTCTGGCCGGCGATGGCCTTCTGGAATCCGGTGACGACGCCGTCGAGCGGGAAGTCCACCGGAGCGCCCGTCTTGTAGCTGCTGTCGAAGACCGATCCGTCGCGACCGTTGACACCCATGTAGCAGACCAGCACCGTGGCGTTCTCGGCGACAACCGGGCCGTCGCCGGGCTTGAGCGTCTGTACCTGGGTTTCGGTCACGCTGAACGGTCCGTCGACGGTCACCGACGGCGCGGCAGTGTCGGTCGATCCGATGACCGCAACATTGCCCGTGGTGCCCGACAGGGTCCACTCGGGGGTACCGCCGGCCGGAGCCGGCGCGGTCGGGCAGCCCTCGGAGGTTGCTGTGGGCTGGACTGCGGGAGCGCTCGGAGCGCTGAACACATCCGCGGCCGTCGACGAACTCGCCGCGGGCGCGTCGGCATCGGAACCACAGGCGGCCAGGGTCATGGCAGCGGCCGCGGCGCAGGCCGCCATGGTGACAACGGAGGGCAGACGGGTGAAGTTCACCCCGGTCACGCTACCTGCGGCGGTTGGGACCGTGACGCGTAGGTGTCCGAGCAATGTGTCGAAGCGTCGCGTCGAACACGGCCGCCGGTACGCCAATGATGCTCGTAGGGAACGTTAATCGGTTGCACCCAGCGCCGAGTACGGCCAATCTGTATGCGGGGAATACACAGTCGAGGGGGGAATCTCATGACGGGTTTTCGCGCGGGTGACACGGTGGCGGCGTGTCGCCGACTGGAGGGTATCGACGTGCCGGTCGTACCGGAGGGGACAATCGGGACGGTGGCGTCAACCACGGTGTTCGGCAATCCGAAGCGGGTCCATTTCACCGTTTCGGACACCTGGGGCACCAAACGCTTCCGGGTACGAGTGCGCCGTGGCGACGTAGAACCGGTGAACGTAGAACCGGTGAACGTAGAACCGGTGAACGTCGACGAAACCGAGGACGCAGAGCGGGGTATGTGACCCAGATCACAGTGGTGGCGTGCCGCGAGATCGGGTAACCCGGGGGTTCTACAGCCCCAACCACGCGGAGTCGAAATGGCGAAAGTAGATGTGTCGGTCTCGTCGGATCTGACACCACAGCAGGCCTGGAAACTCGCCTCCGACCTGCAGCGCTTCGACGAATGGCTGACGATTTTCGGTGGCTGGCGCAGTCCTCCACCCGCGGTGATCGACGTCGGAACACAGGTCTCGTCGCTGATCAAGGTGAAGGGATTCCGCAACACGATCCACTGGCAGGTCACCGACTACGACGAGCCGCGGTTGATCGGTATGCGCGGGACCGGTCGCGGCGGGGTGCACATAACCCTGACCATGGAGGTCTCCGACAACGACCCCGGATCCGATCTGCATCTGCAGGCCGAGCTGTCCGGCGGCCTGCTCAGCGGGCCGATCGGTACGCTGGTGGCCAAGATGTTGACTTCCGATGTGCGCAAGTCGGTCCAGAATCTGGGTGCCTTGCGCTAGTTGCAGCGGCCGGTTCAGAACGCGGACAGCGAGTCGTCGAGCATGCGGTGCCCTTGCCGCTCGAAATCGCTGTCGCCGACCTGGTGTGCCCATACCGCGGTGCCGATCGCTTGGTGCAGCGCCAGGATGCGCCAGCGGTCGGGTTCACGGGGGTCGGCTCCGTAACCGTTGACGAAGGCGGACTCCAGGGCCGACTCGGTGCGCCACTGTTGGGCGGCCAGTCGGCAGAAGTCGGTCGCGGCCGGTCGCCAGGCGAACCGGCCGAAGTCGATGACGCGGACGGTGCCGGAGTCCACCAGCCAGTTTCTGGGTTGCCAGTCACCGTGGGTGGGCACCACCGTCACCGGGCGGCAGCGGTGATCTCGCAGGATTCGCCGGAGCGCCGATTCGGTGCGTGGCGCTATGCGGTGCGGTTTGTCCAGCCAGGCAAGCGATTTGGTGACCTCGGCGGTCTCCCAGTCCGGGTCGAGGCGGTGTTCCACATCGTGGAGGGTGCGCAGGAGCCGGCCTGCGGTGTGGTGCGTCGCCGCGGCGAACTCGGCTGCTGATCCCTGCGCGAGCTCGCCCGGTAGGTGATCGATGACAAGCAGTTTCGCGGTGTTGTCACGGTAGCGCAGCCGCGGAGCATGGCCGGTTCGGCTCAGGGCATCGGCCACGGTTCGGTAGGCCGTGATCTCCCGGGCGATGTGATGGTCGGTGGGTCCGCCGGCCTTGATCACCACCCGGCCCTGCGGGCAGTCGACATCGAGTACGACGGTGCCGCGCTGGTCCCAACTCATATCGGCGATCACGCGCGGTGCGATCAGCCAGCGTTCGACCAGATCGGCCTGTCGGGAACTGAGCCTGCCGGCGTGCCAAGACTGCACGTGGACCACAGTATTGGTCGGCCGACGCAGTTCGCAAACGCGGGCAAGCGGTTGGCGGGCAACGCCTTTGACTCTGCCCGCATCGTGCTTTCGCGCCCATGTTTGGGCGCTTCGGGCTCGGGTACACCCGGCTACCGCGATCTACAGCCCAGTTGGATCTGTGGCCAAACAGCCAGTGCTATCCGTGACCGCCTGCCCGGTCGCGGATCACGGTCAATCGTGCCCAGGAGGCGATATGTTCACCCACAACAAAGATCTGCAGTTCGAAGTCCGGGTCAGCGAGCCGGATCCGCGTTTCGCATCGTTGCTGATGGAGCAGTTCGGGGGCGCCAACGGCGAACTCACCGCCGCCCTGCAGTACTTCACCCAGGCGTTCGTCCTGCGCGAGAAAAACCCGAAGATGTACGACCTCTTCATGGATATCGCGACCGAAGAACTCAGCCACCTCGAGATCGTCGGTACCACCATCACGATGCTGCTCGACGGTCTGAACGACGATTTGAAGGTCGCCCACAAGCGCTGTGAGTGGATGCCCGCGGTTGCCAGCAAGACCGGCAAGGAGCAGGCCATCCATCAGGTCGCCGTGAATCCGATGTTCCTCGTCCTCAGTGGTGGGGGACCTGATGTCAAGGACTCCGCGGGCAACAACTGGACCGGGGCATTCATCGACGCCAACGGTGATCCCGCGGTGGATCTGCGCAACAACCTCGCCGCCGAGTCCAGAGCCAAGGTCGTCTACGAATACCTCAAGCAATTCACCGATGATCCCGGTATCCAGGACACGTTGACGTTCCTGATGACCCGAGAGATCGCGCACTATCAGCAGTTCACCGCCGCGCTCAACGAGTTGCCGGTGAATTTCCCGCCCGGACAGTTGCCGGGTGATCCGCGGTTCCAGAACGTCGCCTTCAACATGAGCAACGGCGACGGATCCGTGCGCGGACCGTGGAACGAAGGTCAGGGTCCGTGGCCCGAGGGCATCGAATGGGATTACGTCGAGGATCCCGAGCGGCAATGGCTGGGGACGGCGCTGCGCGGCAACACCGGGGCCGAGCGTAATCCCGACGGTCAACCCGCCGTCGAGGGTGACAAGCCGTTCACCCATGAGCAACACGCCGCGACGAGTTGAGCCACCGGATCGACGAGGACGAGGAGCGGACATGGATGCTTTGACCTTTCTGCGGGAAGACCACAAAAGTGTGCTGGGGATGCTGGAGGTGCTCGACGGGGCGCCGTCCGGTGAGGGCGCGCAGCGCAGTGGCCTCGAGACGATGGTGACCAACCTGGTGATCGCCGAATCTCAGCACGAGGCAATCGAAGAACAGTACTTTTGGCCGGCGGTGCGGGAGGTGCTCGAGGACGGCGACGAACTGGCGGACCGCGCCGTGGAACAGGAGCAAGAGGGCAAGCAGCTACTCCAGACGTTGGAAGACGGTGCGCCCGGCGATCCTGAGTATCAGCAGGCGCTACAGAAATTCGTCGCCCTCGGCCGGGAGCACATCGCCTTCGAGCAGGAGGTGGTGTGGCCGAAGTTCGAAGCCGCAGTCTCGCGTGAGCGGCTCATGGAGCTGGGGGAGAAGTTGGAGCGGGCAAAGAAGATCGCTCCGACCCGCCCGCATCCCGACACCCCGCCGAGCGCGGGCGTGCTCAAAACGGTCGGAATGGTGAGCGCGACCATGGACCATGTTCGCGATGCGGCTACCGGGCGTTCCGCGAACAACCCGCCGGATCCGCAGGTGCACTGACCGATCGATCGGCGAAAGTCATTGTCGGACAGCGTTTTCGTTGAGTGACGCCGAGCGGCGGTCAACAAATTGGTGATCGCCGCTCGGACCTGCGTGTTCGTTCATTGACTTGACCGGCCAGATATCTCTTCAGGAAACACAACGTTTTTCGCCAATTTCTTGATTGCTTCCACATAAGGGGTCACACTGAAACATGATGGCTGACGCTGGTGATTGCGCGACGATGCTGCGAGCGGCCGGACTTCGCGTCACGCGACCCCGGCTGGTGGTCATGGACGCCGTACAAGAGAATCCGCACGCGGATACGGACACGATCTTCCATGCTGCCCGGCGGGTGCTTTCCGATGTATCACGTCAGACCGTCTACGACGCGCTCGGTGCACTGACCACCGTGGGTATGGTGCGCCGAATCCAACCGGCTGGCGCGACAGCCCGTTACGAGTCCAGGGTCGGCGACAACCATCATCATGTGGTGTGCCGGTCCTGTGGGGCCATCGCCGACGTCGACTGTGCGGTCGGCGAGGCGGCATGCCTCTCGGCCTCCGATGATCTCGGTTTCGAGATCGACGAGGCCGAGGTCATCTATTGGGGTCTCTGTCCCGCGTGTGTTCGAAAGCGTTCTTCCTGATCAATGCCACCACGTTGTGCAGCCAGCACGAAACCCGACGAAAGGCGATTTCATGTCCGACACCTCTGATGCCCGGCCTCCGCACTCCGACACAAAGACGAGCAGCGGCAGTGAGTCCGAGAATCCCGTCATCGATTCGCCCAAGCCGAGATCTCATGCGCCGCTGACCAACCAGGACTGGTGGCCAGGGCAGGTCGACGTTTCGGTGCTGCACAAGCAGAACCCGAAGGGCAATCCGCTCGGTGCCGACTTCTCCTACAGCGAGGCCTTCGCGAAACTCGACCTCGAGGCGCTGCGGTCCGACATGCTGGCGCTGATGACCTCATCGCAGGATTGGTGGCCGGCCGACTACGGCAGCTACGCAGGGCTCTTCATCCGGATGAGCTGGCATGCTGCAGGCACCTACCGCATCTACGACGGTCGCGGCGGTGGCGGGCAGGGCGCGCAGCGCTTCGCGCCGCTGAACAGCTGGCCCGACAATGCCAACCTGGACAAGGCGCGGCGGCTGCTGTGGCCCATCAAACAGAAGTACGGCAACGCGCTGTCCTGGGCTGATCTGATCGTCTATGCCGGCAATGTCGCGCTTGAGTCGGCGGGGTTCGAGACGTTCGGGTTCGGGTTCGGTCGCGAGGACATCTGGGAGCCCGAGGAGGTGCTCTTCGGGCAGGAAGACACTTGGCTGGGCACCGACAAGCGTTACGACGGCAGCAACGACAGCGACCGCAACCTGGCCGAGCCCTTCGGTGCCACCACGATGGGTCTCATCTACGTCAATCCCGAAGGTCCGGAGGGCAAGCCCGATCCGCTGGCGGCGGCCCATGACATCCGTGAGACATTCGGCCGGATGGCCATGAACGACGAGGAGACCGCGGCGCTCATCGTCGGCGGTCACACGTTGGGCAAGACCCACGGTGCCGCCGACGTCAACGTCGGCCCGGAACCCGAGGGCGCACCCATCGAGCAGCAAGGACTCGGCTGGAAGTGCCCCTTCGGTTCTGGCAACGCCAACGACACGGTGACCAGTGGGCTCGAGGTGGTCTGGACCGCCACCCCCACCCAATGGAGCAACGGTTACCTGGAGATCCTTTACGGCAACGAATGGGAGCTGACCAAGAGCCCCGCCGGCGCATGGCAGTTCGAGGCCAAGGATGCCGAGGCCACCATTCCCGACCCGTTCGGTGGGCCGCCCCGCAAACCCACGATGTTGGTCACCGATGTGTCCATGCGGGTCGACCCTATCTACGGCCAGATCACCCGGCGGTGGCTGGATCATCCAGAAGAGATGAATGCGGCCTTCGCCAGGGCCTGGTACAAGCTGCTGCATCGCGATATGGGCCCGGTGAGCCGCTATCTCGGCCCGTGGATTCCCGAGCCGCAGCTGTGGCAGGACCCGGTACCCGCGGTCGACCACCCGTTGGTCGACGAGTCCGATATCGCGACTTTGAAGAGCAAGGTGCTCGAATCCGGGCTGTCGGTGCCCCAATTGGTGAAGACCGCATGGGGTGCCGCCTCGAGCTTCCGCGGTACCGATAAGCGCGGTGGCGCCAACGGTGCACGTATTCGTCTTGAGCCGCAACGTAACTGGGAGGCAAACGAGCCCTCCGAGCTGGCGAAGGTGTTGCCGACGTTGGAGAAGATTCAGCAGGACTTCAACGGTTCAGCACAGGGCGGCAAGAAGATCTCGCTGGCCGATCTGATCGTGCTGGCCGGATCGGCTGCCATCGAGAAGGCGGCAAAGGACGGCGGATTCGACGTCACGGTGCATTTCGCGCCCGGTCGCACCGATGCCACCCAGGACAACACCGATGTGGAATCCTTCGCGGTGCTGGAACCTCAGGCCGACGGATTCCGTAACTTCGTCCGGGCCGGTGAGAAGGCGGCGCTGGAGCAGTTGCTGGTCGACAAGGCGTACTTCCTGGACCTGACCGCCCCGGAGATGACCGTGTTGATCGGTGGACTGCGGACCATCGGTGCGAATCACGGCGGGACAAAGCACGGTGTGTTCACCAGCCGGCCGGGAGCGCTGACGACGGACTTCTTCGTCAACCTGCTCGATATGGGAACCGAGTGGAAGGGTTCGGAGTCGGCCGAGAATGTCTACACCGGATACGACCGCGCCACCGGCGAGGTGAAGTGGACAGCGACCGCCAATGATCTCGTCTTCGGCTCCAATTCCGTGCTGCGGGCGATCGCCGAGGTGTACGCACAGCAGGACAACCAGACGAAGTTCATCGAGGACTTCGTGAAGGCGTGGGTCAAGGTCATGAACAACGACCGCTTCGATCTGGACTGATTCTGGCGGGATTTCCTACCAACGGGTGGCCGTGCAACGGCGTGCCCGTCGGGCAGCGGTCGGTACCGGGGCCGCCGCTGACTCAGCGGCGGTACTCGGCCAGATCGTCGGCCGCGATGCGCTGATAGGCCAGCCACATATCGTGGCCCATCGCGCGGATTCCCGCGGCGTTGTAATGCCGGTCGACATCGCTGTTGAACATCCCGCGATTGCCCGGTACGAAGGCCGCGCGGGGTCGGCGATTGGGCGTGTCACGGTGCACGGCGTCGATGGGCGGGTAGTCCTTGCCGCTGCGTTCCATTTCCTCGGGGACCATGCCGCCGAGAATGATGGGGGTGTCCTCGCCGTACCGGGCGCGCAGATCGTCGAACAGCGCGTCCAGATGTTGCTGGTACTGCGGCGCAGACATGAGGGGCACATCGGATTCACCCTGGTGCCACAACACGGCGGCGACTGTGCTGCCGGGCCGGTGATCCAGCGCGGCGTCGATGGACCGCACCGCTTCGCGGTACAGATTGCGGCGGGTTGCGGTGTCTGCGATGTCCCAGGTGTAGCCGTTCTTCGGGTGAAACGATGTGTCTCCGCGGGCGCATGGCACCAGCAGGA
The DNA here is from genome assembly GCF_006715585.1 of Arthrobacter sp. SLBN-53. NCBI lineage: Bacteria > Bacillati > Actinomycetota > Actinomycetes > Micrococcales > Micrococcaceae > Arthrobacter > Arthrobacter sp. SLBN-53. The sequence continues at coordinate 162,320 of NZ_VFNN01000001.1, read as the reverse complement.
CGGCCCTGTTGGTCGCGTCCGCGAGGGCCTTGCCGAAGGTGACTCCGAAACCGACTCGCCGAGCGGGAGTTTCGTGGAACAGCGGGTCGGCGCCGAGCACGACGGTGTTCTTCGACGGGCCGCTGTTGGCCCACTGGTGCACGCTGGGGTGGGGCCGGTCGGCGCCCTCGGGGTCCAGCGGTAGACCCATTCCGAAGGCGTTGGACTGGCCGAGGATCGCGACGATGAGGTAGGGCTCGTCAGGTGGGGTGACGGGCACCCCTTTCGGCGCGATCCGGCGTTTGACGGCGCATTTGAGTTCGAACGCCATCCGCTTCCACAGCGGTGCATCACCGTCGGGATTTCTTGGTGTGCGCATGGCCAGCACAGTACAACTCGCCGAACACGCGCAACGGCGGGGATCGTTCGGCATCTGCACCGAGCAAGCCCATGCGGAGTTTCCGATGGTTCCAGTTTGGGCAGTGTGAACCTATGACCGACAACGAGAAAGTCACTGTGGAACGAACCATCGCCGCACCGGTGGCGGCGGTCTTCGATGTGCTGTCCAATCCGCACCGTCATCCCGCTCTGGATGGCTCCGGATTCGTGCGCAGCGTGGATCATGCCGACCGGATACAGAAGGTGGGCGAGGTGTTCACGATGAACATGCAGGGTGATCACATGGGCGGGGAGTACCAGACCGACAACCACGTCACCGGTTATGCCAAGGACAAGCTGCTCGCGTGGCAGACCGCACCGGCCGGTACGGAGCCTCCGGGGTGGGAATGGTTGTGGGAGCTGGAATCTCAGGGGCCGAATGAAACGTTGGTACGCCACACTTACGACTGGTCGAAGGTGACGGACAAGAAACTACTGGAGAAGGTGAAGTTCCCGCTGGTCACGCAGGGGCAGCTCGATGACACACTGTCCCGGCTGGCCACCGAGGTCGCATCGGCCTGAGATTTCAGGACGAAATGCTCCACCACCATCCGGTGGTGGAGCATTTCGCCGTGGTCGCTGTCATCCACGCCCGGTTTCGGCCTGCAACGCGTCGATGAGATCCGATGCCTGGGCTTTGGTGGCGTCGTCGGGAAACTCGGCTCCTGCTTCCTGGGCCAGGGTGTGCAGATAGCTGCGCTGCGGGCCGGTCATCGGTTCGTCCCCGGTGACCCATTCCGAGGTGTCCTTTTCGGCGTTTTCCTGCGGTGCTGATGTGGTGTGCTCGCTCATGCCCACCGAATGCCCATCGCACATACATTCGAAACGTGGCGGCCGTCGGGCCGCCACGTCCCGATTGGGCTAGGGGGTCCCAACGCAGACGGAGCCGACGCACGCGCCGGCACCGCCGGGGCCCGCACCTGCTCCGGCACCGGGAACACCTGCAGAGGCGCCTCCCGGTCCCGCTTCGGCGCCGGCGCCGGGAACGCCGACGGATGCGCCTCCGGGTCCGGCCTCGGCCCCTGCACCGGGGACGCCGGCGTTGGCGCCACCGGGTCCGGCTCCCGCACTGGCCCCCGGCACGCTGGCGGTGGCTCCGCCCGGGCCGGCATCGGCGCCGCCACCGGCCGGCGGCATCGGCGAGGACGGCGCGAGGGTGGTGGTGGCCGCGCCGGTCGACGGCGTGGTCGTCATCGTCGATTCCGTGGTCGAGGTGGTGGTCGTGCTGTCCGGTGCCTCACTGTCGGAACTGCAGGCGGTCAGCCCGCCGAAGAGAACTGCGCCCGACACGGCGGCCGCAAGCGGGAGAGTCCGGGCGATTCGAAGGACGGTCATCTGACGGCTCGATTCTGCTAGTACGGCTGCTGGGCGGGACCAGATGTCGAGCCCAGCGAAATTGGCGTCGGTGAATTACCCGGTTTATCCGATTCCTAAGCGCTGCCGTCGTCCAGCAGTCTGGCAAGCCCGTTGACCGTTCCGAGGCCGTGGCCCAGTGGGTACGCGGCGCGAATACAGTCGGTGACCCACCGCTTCCCGAAACCGACGGCCTCGGGAACCGCGTGGCCGTGAGCCAGTGCTGCGGTGATCGCCGCGGCCAGTGTGTCGCCTGCGCCGTGGTCGTCGCGGGTGTCGACCCGCGTCGCGGCGTACTCGTGGAAGTCGACACCGTCGAACAGCAGATCGGAACTGATCCGTGAGGTGCGCAGATGGCCCCCCTTGACCAGGGTCCACTGCGGTCCCAGTGCATGCAGCGCGCGGGCCGCTTCGCGTTGGGTGGCGTCGTCGACGACCTCGATACCGACGAGAAGCCGAACCTCGTCCAGATTGGGCGTGATCAGCGTCGCGGTGGGGATGAGCTCGTGACGCATGGCGTCGAGCGCACTGGGATGCAGCAGGGGCTCGCCCACATTGGATGCACACACCGGGTCGACGAGAAGTGGGACCGATCCGGTGAGGCCCGCGCTGCGCCAGGTCGCCACGACCGCTCGGATGATCTCGGTCGAGGCCAGCATTCCGGTCTTGGCTGCCTCGATCCCGATATCGCCGGCCACCGCGGTGATCTGTCCGGCCAGGACATCGGTGGGCACTTCGTGGAAGGCACTCACGCCGAGGGTGTTCTGCACCGTCACGGCGGTGACTGCGGCACAACCGTGTACGCCGAGCATGGCGAAGGTCCGCATATCGGCTTGCAGGCCCGCGCTTCCACCGGAGTCCGAACCGGCGATGGTCATGACTCGCCGCGGCGTGTGGCCGGGTTCGGCCGGCGGTAGCTCGTTCGGGTCAGTCATCCGTCGTACTCGTCGGTGGGGGTGAGGGCCGAGGAAGACACTAGCCGCCCGTCACCCGAGCATCGGAGAAAGGTCAGATATCGTCGGTCATCGCGAGCAACTTGGTTCGGGCCGCCTGCAGATCCGCCTCGGTCAGGTATGGACTCTTCCTGGCCATCGCCAGGCCCTCGGCGGCGTGTTGGATGACCAGTACGAGGTCCATCGGTAATCCGTCTGCGGCCAGCGCGGCACGCCACCGCGCAGCGTCTCGGCGGAACAGATCATCGAAGATCTCGGGGTGCCCAAGGGCCGCACTCAGACTGGTGGGGTCCAGGATTGTCGAGAGCAGATCATCGGCACCGGTCAGTGCGCGAATGTAGGCACGCATCAGCTTTCCCGGCCGATTTTCGGAGAGATCGACCATGTTGTGGATTTCGGTCCAGTAGCGCTGCACGATGTCTTCGGCCACGCCGAAAAGCAGTGCTTCCCTGCTGTGGAAATGATGCCGAAGACCGCTTTGGGTCACCCCGGCCGAGGTCGCTATATCAGCCAGACTGGCCTTGGATCCACGTTCGGAGAACATCTTCTCGGCTGCGACGAGTATCGCCCGCCGGGTCCGCTCTTTGTCGCGGGTGGCCGTCGGCTCATTTGCCGCCATGGCTGTCCTTTCGCATACCGGTGCGATCCGACGGGATCACCCGCCATGCTGCCACGGCGGCAAGGAGCAGCAGACCCGCCGCGGTGAAGGCCGTTGTCTGCACGGCGGTGGCAAAAGCGTCACGCGCATGCTCGACGACCACCGGGTCCGACACCGTCGTGATCGTCCTGGCCAGCGAGGCATTCGCGGACTCGGCATCCGCCGGTGCAGTTCCCGCCGGCAGGTCCAGATGACTCCGGTACATCAGGAAGTGCAGCGAACCGAGAACCGCGATGCCGAACGCGGTGCCGAGCTCGTAGGCGGTCTCGGCAATCGCCGACGCTGCCCCCGCGCGTTCCGTCGGTACCGCGGACACGACCGCGTCGGTCGACAACGTCATGGCGATACCAATGCCGAATCCGATCACGACGAGGGCAAGGGCCAGGGGCCAGTAGCCGGCGTGGAACACGCTCAGGCCGATACCCGTCAATCCGAGCGCTCCGGTTGCCAGCCCGAGTCCGATCGCACGCCCCGCGCCGAGCCGGGTGCTCACGGCACCGACGACGGCGATCACCGCGATCGACGCCAGCGTGCCCGGTAGTTCGGCCAACCCGGCCTGCAGCGGACCGAACTGCCGCACGAGTTGCAGGTACTGCGAATAGAAGTAGAGAAGTCCGATGAACGCGAAAATGGCCAATCCGTTGGACGCGACGGCACCGGCGAACGCCGGAACTCGAAACAGTGTGATGTCCAGTAGCGGATGGGTGAGCGTCCGCTGGCGCCGGAGAAACAGCCAGCCGCTTGCGATTCCGACGAGCGCGGCCATGGGAACGGCGGCGTCCCAGCCGCTACCGACCCAGTGCTTGACCGCGTACACCAGCGGCACGATGGCCGCGATCGACAGCAGCGAGGACCATATGTCGATGCCCTTGGCGGCATCGCCGCGCGATTCCGGGATGAGGATGGGGCCGGCGATCAGCACCAGCGCCATGATCGGCAGATTGATCAGGAAGACCGATCCCCACCAATAGTGTTCCAGCAGCAGGCCTCCGACGAGCGGACCGGCAGCCGCACCGGCCATGGCGCCGGCCGACCAGATGGCGATGGCCGTCGTGCGTTGTTTCGCGTCGGCGAACATTGCCCGCACGATCGACAACGTGGAGGGCATCAGGGTGGCTCCCGCGATGCCGAGCAAGGCGCGGGCGACGATGAGTGTTCCGGCGTCCGGGGCAAAGGCGGCAAGTGTCGACGCGGCCCCGAAGGCGGCGGCCCCGATCAAAAGCAGCCGCTTGCGGCCGATGCGGTCGGCGATATTGCCCATCGTGATCAGCAGGCCGGCCAACACGAACGAATAGATGTCGCCGATCCACAGCAACTGCGTGGCGCTGGGTCCGATATCGGTCGTCAACGAGGGAACGGCGAGATACAGAACAGTCCCGTCGATCGCGAGCAGTGTCACCACCAACACCAGCACTCCGAGCGCCGACCACTCGCGGCGCCCCGCCCTGATCGTTCTGCCAGGTGTCTCGATAGCCATGGATCGACCATAACAGCTCAAATGAGTTGTTAATACGCCCAAGTGAGTTGTCCATGGGCTTAGCAGTCAACGATGACCGTTTGCTCTACGCTGTCACCGTGGTGGTACACCCGAGGGCAGCACGCGTCTCGCGCCCCGACCGGCGCGCCGACAGTCGCGCCTTGATCCTCGACGCGGCGGTGCGCGCTCTGGTGGAGAACGGCTACAGCGGTGCGACCACCGTCGTCATCCAACAGTTGGCGGGGGTGTCCCGCGGCAGGCTGCTGCATTACTTCCCGTCCAGGGACGCCCTGCTGGTCGCTGCTGCACAGCACCTGGCCATCGAACGGGTCGCCGAGATGGAACGATGGTTCGACGCTGCCGTACCCGAAGGAGCCGCCAATGGCCCCGCGCGAATCGACTATGCGATCAGCCTGCTGTGGAGTACTTTTCGGCAACCGTACTTCTGGGCGGCGATGGAACTCTGGACAGCTGCGCGGACCGATCCCGGGCTGCGCGCGGGGTTGGCGGAGGCCGAGCGCAGACTCGGCCGGGCCATCGAACACGTCATTGCGACGATGTTCGGGCCGGTGCACAGCAGTCATCCAGCCTTTCCCGACCTGCGTGAGTTGCTTTTCAGCAGCATGCGCGGGGTGGCGCTGACCTACTCGATCGGCGAGCGCAATGCCGATACCGATCCGCACCTTCGGTTGTGGAACGACATGGCCGTCCGGATGCTGTCGGAACGGCCAGATATGCAGTCTTCATAACGGTCATAGCTGACTGTTATTGTGATCCGGTGATCGAACGTACTCAAGACCGTATGACGCACGACGTCTGGTTGCCCGAGGAAATCGTGCGCGTGCGAGAGTTGGCTCGCGACGCCGTCAACCGCTCGGTGGTGCCCTACGCCCGCGAGATCGGACAGCGCGAAGAGTCGACGGAGAGCTTCCCCTGGCAGGCCTTCCGGGGCCTGGCGGACGAGGGTCTCTTCGGGGTTCCGTTCGGCGCGGATTTCGGTATGGGCCTGCAGCATCCGATGCTGGGCACATGCACCGTCACCGAAGAGATCGCCTACCACTCTTCGTCGTTGGCGGGTGTATTCGATGGCCAGTGTATTTTGGTACCGCAGACACTGACATTCGCCTCGGCCGAGTTGCGGGCCCGCCTGATCCCCGAATTGGTCAGCGGCCGCATGGCTTTCGCGTTCGCGACCACTGAGCCCGACACCAGCTCTGATCTGACCGCCGCACGCCTGCGGACTGTGGCCGAGGAGACGTCGGACGGATTCATCGTCAACGGTCGCAAGCGGTGGATCACCAACAGTGTCGCCAGGGGATGGGTCTCGGTGTTGGTGAGGGCTGGCGAGGGCAGTGATCGAGCCACCATGCTACTCGTCGACCTCTCGTCACCGGGTGTGCGGATCGGCACGCCGGATCTGAAGATGGGCCACCGCGGCCAGATCACCGCCGACATCGAGTTCACCGACGTGCACGTTCCACGATCGAATCTGCTGGGTGAAGCGGGCGGCGGGATGGCGGTCGCGCTGTCGGCGCTCGTACGAGGACGTATCGGGATAGGTGCTGCGGGCGTGGGAGTGGCCCAGGCGGCGGTGGACCTGGCCGTCGACAGGTTGCGCACCCGTCAGGTGTTCGGCGCTCCGCTGGGTGCGATGCAGCACTGGCAATTCGTCATGGCCCAACGCGCCACCGAAATCGAGTGTGCTCGAACGCTGTATCAGAAGGCGGCGACCCTGGTCGATCGCGGCGACAGGACCGCCGAGCCGGAGGCTGCGATGGCGAAGGCATACGGGACGCGCTTGGCCAACGATGTTGTGCGAGAGGCGATCCAGATATACGGCGCGCTCGGGTTCGCTCGGCAGGTCGGTGAGACGGGCGAGTCGGTGCGGCTGGAGGAAATGTACCGCGACGCCAAGATCCTTGAGATATTCGAGGGCGCCAACGAGTTGCAGCAGTGGATCATTGCGCGGCGGTTGATCGGCCGGGATATCACGGGCTGATCGCGATCACCCGTTGTCGCGCCAGGCGAGCACCTGCTTGAGTGCTGCCAGATCGTAACCGTCGTCGGCGGTGAGTTCGGTCTGGAACAACGTGACGCCTGCTTCGCGGAAGGCGTCGGCACTTTCCGGGTCCTGCCACAGTGTCGAACGTTCGATATCGGTACATTCGCGGCCAAAACTCGCCGCCAACTCGTCGACACGGTCGCTGGACCGACGAAAGCCATCCAGGTCCTGGAACGCGTGCCAGATGTCGGCATGCTTGGCCACGGCCGGCAGCGAACGCTTGGGGCCTGTCCCGCCGATGAGAATCGGAAGCTGACGTACCGGCGGCGGTATCAAAGCCGCAAGCCTGTTCTCGATGCGGATCAGGCTTTCGTCGAACAGGTCGAAGCGTGAGCCGAAGGTGCCGAACTCGTAACCGTATGTGAGATAGTCCTTCTCGTACCATCCGGCGCCCAGGCCCAGGATGAGGCGGCCGCCGCTGATGTGGTCGACGGTGCGGGCCATGTCGGCGAGCAGGTCGGCGTTGCGGTATCCGACGCCGGTGACCAGCAGCCCGATCTCGGCATGCGAGGTGATTTCGCCCCATGATGCCAGTGCGGTCCAGCCTTCGAAGTTCGCGACGTCGGGTTGCTCGTCGAACATCACGGGCTTGCCGTCGACGATGCCCTTCATGGCGGGCCGGTGGAAGTGGTCGTAGCCGAAGATCACGTCGACACCGAGGTCGTCGGCGGCCACTACGGCGTCTCGCCACGTGCGGTAGTCGGGTGTACCACCTGGTTGTACCTGGACGGCGACGCGGACGGGACGGTTCATGAACACTCCAGAGTCAGGGGAGGAGGACTCTTGAGCCAAGTACGACCGCGGCCCGGTTTATTCCAGGATGGCCCTCGCGGCTCGCTCGGCGATCAACATCACTGGCGCGTTGGTGTTCCCGGACGTGATGGTCGGCATCGCCGAAGCATCGACGACACGAAGACCGGCGACTCGGTACGCCCGACAATCTGTGTCCAGCACCGTGGCGGTCGACCGCGGTCGCCCTTGGGCATCGAAGGCGCCCATGGCGCAGGTGCCGACCGGGTGGAAGATGGTGGTGCCCAGTTCCCTGGCCGCCTGCTGCAGGTCGTCATCGCCGACCAGTTGCGGGCCGGGTAGCAACTCTTCGGGACGGTAGGGCGCCAGCGCCGGAGCCGCCATGATGGTGCGCGTCATCCGCAAGCCCTGCACGGCGGCCCGAAGATCATCGTCGGTCGACAGGTAGTTGCACGAGATCTTCGGATAGGTAAGGGGATCGGCACTCGTCAGTCGTACGTGGCCGCGAGAACTGGGCCGCAGGTTGCACACCGAGGGAGTAATGGCTCCGAACCGGTGTAGCGGCTCGCCGAACTTGGCCAGCGACAGCGGCTGCACGTGCCACTCCAGATCCGGACTCGTGCGGCTCGGGTCGCTGGTCGCGAAGGCACCCAGGGTCGACGGCGGCATGGTCATCGGACCTGACCGGGTCAACAGATACTGCAATCCCATTCCGGCCCGGGTGATCAGGTTGCGATAGAGCGTGTTGACGGTGCGAGCGCCATGGACTCGATAGACCGTTCTGAGCTGGAGGTGATCCTGCAGGTTCTCGCCGACGCCGGGCAGGTCGACGCGCACCGGAATCTGATGTGCCGCGAGCAGCCCGGCCGGTCCCAGACCGGAAGCCTGCATGAGGTGGGGTGATCCGATGGCACCGGCGCTGAGGATCACCTCGCGCCTGGCCCTTACGTCGACGTAGTGCCCGTCTTTGATCAGCCGGACGCCGGTGGCCCGATGCTTGGCGGTGGTCCACGCGCCACGTCGTAGGCTGTCGGGTACCTGCTCGTCCGTCAACAGCTGTACCGCTTGCGTTTTGGTGTAGATGGTGAGGTTCGGCCGGTGGGCGACCGGATGGAGGAACGCGTCGGCCATCGACCAGCGTCGTCCCCGGCGCTGGTTGACGTGGAAGTACGCGCTGCCGGCGTTGTCCCCGCGGTTGAACTCCTCGATGGGGGAAATCCCCACCTGGGCGGCGGCGGCCTGCCAGGCGTCCAGAATCTTCCAGCGCACCCGCGGTCGCTCGACACGGATCTCACCACCGGCACCGTGAAAGTCATCGGCGCCGCCGAAGTAGTCCTCCAGTTGCTTGTAGATCGACAGCGTCTGGCCTGCAGCTTCGCGACCGCCCCACAGCCATCGGTCATCACCGGTCGCCTGCGCCCACGCGGCGTAATCGCTGGCCTGTCCGCGCATATGGATCATGGCGTTGATCGACGAACAACCGCCGATCACCCGGCCGCGCGCATAAATGATGCTGCGATCCGCCAAGCCAGGATCGGCCTCGGTCATGTAACACCAGTCGGTCCGCGGGTTGGCGATGGTGTAGAGATAGCCAACCGGGATCTTGATCCAGAACCAGTCGTCCTGACCACCGGCCTCGACCAACAGCACTCGTTGACCGGGGTTGGCGCTGAGCCTGTTCGCCAGCAGGCAGCCGGCGCTGCCCGCACCCACGATGACGTAGTCGAATTCGGCGGCGCCGGTCATGTGTGTAGTCGTTCCTCCCGTGCATTTCTCGTCGGGTCCAGTGTGGGTGATGCGGGCCCGGCGTGCGCGGGCATTCTGACGAATGCCGTCGGCCACCAGAACCATCGGCCACACAACCGCGCGATGGCCGGAACCATCACGGAACGAACGATCAGCGTGTCGATCACCAGCCCGAACGCGACGGTCGTGCCGATCTGGGCGATGTTGGTGGCCGAACTGCCGAGCATCGCGAACATGGTGACCCCGAAGGTGAGGCCGGCGGTGGTGACCACGCTGCCGGTGCCCACCATTGCGCGGATCAAGCCGGTGCTCGTACCGGCGGCCATCTCCTCTTTCATCCTGCTCACCAGCAACATGTTGTAGTCGGCACCGACAGCGACCAGAAAGGAGAATGCGACCGGCGCAACTGCCCAGTGCAGGGGGTTGCCCACGAGGTTCTGCCAGACGAACACGCCCAGCCCCAACGCCGCCAGATAGGAGATCCCGACCGTCGCGATAACCACCACCGCGGCGACGAGACTGCGCAACAGCACCAGCACGACGCAGAACACGAACGCGAATGCCGCGACCGCGATGGCGATGAAGTCCTCGTGTGCAAAGGATTCGATGTTCAGCAGTGTCCCGCCGGGGCCACCGATACTCACGGTCGCACCCTGCAACGAGGTTCCTTTGATCGCACCCAGCGCAGCGGGTATCACGCGCTCGCTCAAATCCATTGCCTGACGGCTGAATCCCTCGATCTCGGGCGTGACCACCATGCGGGTCACGGTGCCGTCGGAGGAGAAGAAATAGGGGACTGCGCTGCGGAACAGCGGGCTGTCGATGGCTTGGGCAGGTAGGAAGAACCCGGTGGACGGTGCGCCCTCGGCGTAGGAGCGGCTGACCTCGTCAAGAAAAGCAGTGATCTCAGTGGTCTGCGGGATGAGCGCTTGCAGACTGCTCTTGAGCGGTTGGATCACCTGCCGCACTTGAGTAATCGCCGAGGTGATGGCCGGGATCTGCGACGCCGCGTGCGGAAGGGCGGCGGCGGCCGCGGTGGTGCCCTGCTCGACCTTGGCGGACAGCTCATCGAGTCCGCGGACGTCATCGATCAGCGAGAATCCGGTCAACGCGCCCTGACAGACCTCGATCGACTGGCACTGTGGAAGGCCCCTGAGAACATTGACAGCGGGCTCGCTGGCATCCTGCACGATGGCCAGCTTCGAGGTCAGGTTCACGGCTTCGGATTTCAGCACGGTCATGGCCGAGACCACGTCGCCGGCGCCGCTCTGCCCCTGGGAGAGAGCGCTCGAGAGTTCCCTGGCCGATCCGTCGAGGCCGTCGAGGGCGGCTTCGACGGCCTCGATGTCACCCAACCGGGCATTCAGCAGTGCTGCGCTCTGCTCGATCCGGCTGCCTATGTAGCCGGCTTGGCTTGCCAAAGTGCCCTGCGCTATCGGCGCTTTCAGCGGCCTGGTCATGCCTTGGACGGTGTCGATACCGTCCAGGCCGGCGATGGCGGCGGTCAACCGTTCCAGAGCGATCAGGTCGGCCGGGTTGCGCATGTCGTGGTCGGCTTCGATGATCACAACGCTCGGTGCCATGACATTGGGCGGCAGGTGGCGGTCGGCCGCCGCAAACCCCACATTGGCGGGGGAATCGGTGGGCTGCGCGCGCCGTTCGTCGTAGCTGGGCTGGTACATCGGCACGAAGGCTATCGCCACCAGCAAGATGGCGGTGGCTCCGGTCAGCACCGGCCCCGGCCACCGCACAACTGCCGTGGCGATGCGTCGCCATCGGCGGGCGGAGCCGTCGCCGCGGGGCTCGACGTATCCCATCCGGATCAGAATCGCGAGTAGAGCGGGTCCCAATGTCAATGCTGCACAGAGCGTTACGACAATCGCGATGGTGCAGGGAAGTCCCGACGTGCTGAAGATCGACAGCCTGGTGAGCGTGAGACACGCCATGGCGCCGGCCACCGTGAGTGCCGATGCGATGATGATGTGTGCGACACCGCTGAGTGCCGCGTAGAAGGCGGCCTCCGAGTCCAGTCCGCGGCGGCGGCCCTCCTGGTACCGCCCCAACAGGAAGATTCCGTAGTTGGTACCGGCGCCCAATACCACCACGGCCGATAGTGCCGCGGCGAATATCGACACGCTGATCAATTCCATCTGACTGAAGAGGGCAATCAACGCGCGGGCACCGCCGAGGCTGGCGGCGACCGTGATCAGCGGCACCAAGGCCGTTACCAGCGAACGATAGACCGCCAACAGCACGGCGGTCACCAAGACGGAGCACAGGATGATGAGCCGCAGTATCGAATCCGAGATGGCCACCAACTCGTCGTTGACCACTGCCGATGGACCGGTGATGTGTGCCGAGACACCCTCGGGTGCCGGCACCGAGGCGATGATGTCGCGCGCGGCGCGGGTGGACTCCATCGCGGCTGCGGTGCCCATGTTTCCGGTGAGGTTCACCAGCCCGTAGGCCGCTCTGCCGTCCGCACTCTGGGCGGCGGGTGCGAGATCGGGATCCGACCAGAGATTCATGATCGAACTCACGTGCCGCTCATCGGCGGTGAGTTTGTGGACCACCGCGTCGTAGTAGTCGCGCGCCGGCCCGCCGAGCGGCTGTTGGCCCTCGACGAGCAGATACACGAAGTTGTTACTGCCGCCGCCGCCGAAGTGATCGCCCATCTTGACCAGCGCCTGCACCGCGGACGCCTCGTCGGGGAGAAATGACTTCGCGTGCTGATCGATCACCGTTTCCAGCTGCGGCACGGCGATGTTGAGGGCGCCGACGACGACCAGCCAGCCGAGCACGATGGGCAGTGACAATCCGTACAGCACTCGCGCCCACCACGGACGATCCGCAGCGGCAGTGCGGACGCCGCTCATGCGTATCGGGCGTCGCAGTTCGCCCGCGATACCGCGAAGGGCCTTGGGAATGGTCATGGTTCAGACCGCCGGTACCGAGCAGTTGACGACGGCGGCGTCCGCCATGGCCTCTCGACGGATTCGTGATTGCCCGTCGACGGCGATCTCACAGCGCAGACGACTGCCACTGGTCTGAGCGGCGAGGCCGACGGCGGCGGTGAGGGTGCTGATGGGTGCCTGGGTGCGCCACGGCAGGGCCACATCGGCATCGACGACGTGCCCTTCCGGGGTGAGGTAGGACACCACGGCGTGGCGACCGGGATCGCCGTCCAGTCGGTACTCGACGAGTCGCTCGCGCGGAGCGGACACAGCATGTGGGGGAGGGGAGTGGCCGATGGCGCGATCCGGAATGTCGCGCAACCTCAGCGAGCCGATCACCGCGGCCGAGATGGCAATGACTCCCACAACCACGACCACCATCCATCGTTGGCCATCCAGCATGGTCGCGCCTCCGTTGGTAGAACGATTGGTTTACCGGACGCTAGTACACCGATTGGTATAGTGACAACGACCGATTGCGTGTGATGGTCATCACGAAAGGGGTGTCGCGGCGAATGGCGGCGAGCGACAAACTCATCGAGAGCACCATCCACCTGATCCAGCGATTCGGTGTTGCCGGAACGGGGATCGCCGCCGTGCTCGATCGTGCCGGCGTCTCACGCCGCTCCATCTACCTGGCCTTTCCTGGCGGAAAGGCCGAGATGGTGTCGGCGGCCACCGCGCGCGCAGGCGCCGCCATCGGGTCCTATATCGCCGCGCTCAACGGTGCCGCTGATCCGCTCTCGGCGTTCGTGAACCAATGGAAGACGATGCTGGTGGCCGCGGACTTTGCGGCCGGCTGCCCAATCGTTGCGGCGGCATTGGGGCGCAGCGACTCGCCCGAGGCCGCTGAGGTTGCCGCCACGGTCTTCGCCGAGTGGGGTCAGTTGCTGACGGCAACTCTGCGCGACAACGGGATTCCCGAAGAGGCCCGTGCAAGCCTGGCGACCATGGCCATCGCGTCCATCGAAGGGGCGGTGGTCATGGCCATCGCGCAACGCTCCACAGCGCCCTTGGACGATGTGCACCGACATCTCGTCGAACTCATCGATCTACACCGTGGCATCACAGCGGGCGGCAGTTCCTGAGGTAGCTCAGGAACGACGCCTGCATTCCGGTGACATGAGTCTCGCGCAAGATCTCGGCACTGACGCCGTCGCAGGGGAGTAGTCGATGCAGGACGTCTGTGACGTTCCTCGCGAGCTTCTGATATACGGTCAAGTCGCCCAACAGCTCTCGATCGTTCATTGTGACGTGGAGTCTTGCCTTCGGCCGGGTGTCACCCATGGTGTCGAGCATCGTGAAGATCTGGCTGTCTGCGCCGATGACGCCGGGGCTTCCGGCTCCGACGCTGTCGAACAGCCCGGTATCGGCAAGCCAGGCATACATCGCGAAGAGCCCACCATATGAGTAGCCGAAGATGCCGTGTCCGCTGGCAGCCGTGCCATATTCGCGTTCGATGCGGGGATGAAGATCCGTGGTGATGAACGTCAGGAACACGTCAGCGTGCGCATCGCGCAGCTCTGCAACGTAGGCATCGGCTTGCCGGCGGGTTCTCGTGCCGTCGCGCACTCCCATCTCGACGGCATCGATGAGTTCTGGGGCGATCGGCTCACCCGGCGGGACGAAATCTCTGTTGCGCAGTCGATCCCAGTCGTTTGCTTCTTCGCCGGCGTAGCCGATGGTCACTTGGATGTAGGGCTGAATCCGCTGTAACGGATCCAACTGGGTGACGATGAGCGGTGCCGTCATGCCGACTGCCCAGTTCCCGTCGAGCACATAGACGACGGGTGCTTGCGCGGACGGGGTGTAGCCCGGCGGTGCGGTGACCCATACGCCATAGCCATGGCCACCGCTGGAGTGGATCTCGAAGTAGTCGGTGTCGGGCAGACACCCATGCCACATCGAACTCATAGAACGTCCCTCACAGCCTCGGCATCAGTTTTTCCACTGGAAAATAACTTATCCAATGGATAAACTAGTCGTATGACCGTGTCAAGCTCCGACCGCAAAGGTGATGCGCGCGAACGCCTGCTGGTCACATTGCTCGACGCCTTCGGGGACAACTTTCCGTCACCGGACGTGTCACTGCGAGAGGTTGCCGAACGTGCGCAGACCAGCCACGCGCTACTGCGTTACCACTTCGGTTCATTGTCTGGGGTTTTGGCGGCCATGCTCACGGCTCGGCGGTCACGTGACAATCGAACACTGAGCAAGGTCGCCGTGGACGGTGGTTTCGACGACCTGATCGCGGCGATGTGGCGGACGTACACCCGACCCGGACAACTCTCGCGCACACGCGGGTTCTTTCACGTTGCGGCGCTGGCCGCGTACTGCCCCGAGAATTTCGGCGAGTTCATCGATTCGCTCGATGATTTGACCGCCATGCTGGCTTCGGCGGCCGAACGCGAGGGGAACGGGACCGAGCAGGCGCTGGCCATGGCGACCGTCGCGGTGGCGGCGCTGCGCGGCATGCTGTTGCATCAAGCTCTGCATCCGGCGACCCCGTCGGCAAGCAATGCGCGACTGATCATCGAGATGAGCCGGGCACTCTCCAGGGGCTGACCGCAGTGTCTCAGTCTGGCGGCAAGGCATCGAGCACGTCACGCAAAACTGCACGCAGGGCCGCGATCCCGGGGTCGTTGTCGACCCGCTCATGCCAGAACAACCTCACCTCGTAGGACGGCAGTGGCAACGGCAGCTCGAAAAGCGTGATCGCCGAGCGCTGCGCATGGTGACGGGCAAGGCTTCGTGGCACGACGGCGATGCACCGACCGTTCTCGACAATCGGAAACAGCGAGCTGTAGTGCGAGACCGTGAAGCATATGCGTCGTGCGTGTCCCAACCGACCGAGGGCATCGTCGACCTCGCGGCCCCGGCCCGGGCTGATCTGGACGTGTGCGTGCGGCAGATCGACGAAGCGTTCGAGTGTCATACCGATCCCGGCATCGGGACGGTGTGCAGACATCACGCCCACCATGTCGTCCACGAACGCGGGTTCTGAGTGCCATGCCGACGGGATCGTCGTAGGTATTCCCAGGTAGAGGTCGATCTCCCCGGTGGCCAGAGCATCGACCACGCTGATGCGGTCCAGCGGTGCGACCCTGATGGCGGACCCGGGGGCCCGTTGCTGAAGCAGCCGGTCCAGACCCGGTAGCACCAGCGGGCCGTACAGGTCGGCGAATGCGATGACCCATTCGCGGGTCGTCGTCTTCAAATCGAAGTCATCGAGGTCGCGAACGATGCCCTCCACCAATTGCAGTGCGGCGTCGAGTCGGGGCTGGATTGCCAGCGCCGCCGGGGTGGGGGTCAGGCCTCGGCCGGAGCGCACCACCAACGGATCGCCGAGGAGCACCCGCAACCGTGCCAACGCATTCGAGACCGCGGGTTGGGTCAGATGCAGCCGGGTCGCCGCCTTTGTCGCACTGCGCTCCTGGAGAACTGCGTGCAAGACAACGAGCAAGTTCAGGTCGACGCCGGAAAGATTCACACGATGAATCTCTCATATCAGAGATCATTATTGGCGTTGATGAGACGTGCTTCTTACTGTCGAGTTCATCAGTAAAGAAAGGACACACCATGAGAGTGCTCATCACCGGCGCCAGCGGCGGGGTCGGCTCTGCCATCATCGACCAACTGCACGGCAGCGGAGTGCAGGTGCGGGCAACGTGCCGTCATCCGCGATCAGATCACATGCGTTGTGCGCAAATATTTTCCAGCGATCTCGATCGACCGGCGACTATGCGACCGGCACTCGAGGGTATCGATTGCGTGTTCCTGTTCAGCTTCACCCGACACGAGGTGCTGCCCGAACTGGTCGACGAACTGAGCGCGGCCGGTGTGACGAAGGTGGTGGTGCTTTCCACCATCGACACCACTCGCCACGAACCGTTCGTCGAATACAACAAACAACGGCACCTCGCCGTGGAGAACGCCATCAGCGGTGGCGGCTTCACCACCGTCTCGTTGCGCCCGGGTGCCTTCGCGCGCAACGCTATCCGCTTCTGGGCACAGCAGATTCGCCATAATCGCATGGTCGGGTTGCCCTTTCCTGATTCCCAACAGGCGCCGATCACCGACGAGGACATCGCCGCGGTCGCCGTCCGGGCGATCACCACACCACACCTCGACGGGAAGAAGCTTGTGCTCACCGGGCCGGACTCGTTGACCATGCACGAGCAGGTCAGGCTCATCGGCGAGGCGATCGGCGAGCCCATCGGTATCACGGTGCTCTCCGAGCGTGAAGCGCGCGCGCTCTACGGCCAGGTGATACCGCCGGAGTACCTCGATCTGCTCATGGCCCAGTGGGAGTTCGAGACCACCGAGCACGCCGTGGTGACGCACGCGGTCCAGGAGATCACGGGCCGCGATGCGGTCACCTATCGCGAATGGGCGATCGCCCACCGCGACGCCTTCGTGTAGGTGCACTGCTGCGCATGAGCGTTCTCCTGGCGGTAGGCCACCAGCCACTCAAGAAATGCTGCTCACAATGGCCATGATCAGCCCGCCCAAGGTCAGTATGCCGACCAGCACCGCGGTGGCGATCGCCGGCCGACGCCGTTGCCTGCGTGCGTAATAGATGGCTACCGCGATGCTCACGAGAATCAAAGCCGCGTAGACCGTCAGCCCTGCTGTCAGCGCCGCGGCTACCGCCGGGCTGGCCAGAACCACGTTGTGCATCCGCTGAGCCTACGGGTGAGCTGATGCCCCAGCTCGACCAGACCTGGCCTGTATCCACAATTGTTGTTGCGCAGTTCACTTGGCATCATCGCCGGATGTGATCTGCCACGATCGATGGTGATCGCCGGTAGCGTGGGGTATGACTTTCGCCATCGATCGAATCGACCATGTAGTGATCAATTGTCGCGATATCGAGGTCACCGCCGAGTGGTATGAGCGGGTGCTGGGCATGCGGCGCGAGGTTTTTCGCGGCGACCGCACCGCGTTGATGTTCGGTGGCCAGAAGTTCAACCTGCGACCCACCGGTTCGCAGGGCTGGCCAACCGGGGCGGTGGATGCCCCCGGCTCGCTGGATCTGTGCGTGATCGCCGATGCTGCACCATCGCAGATCGCGGCCCATCTGGCCGAGGTGGGAGTGCCCGTCACCGAAGGCCCCGTTCACCGGATCGGCGCACAAGGTGACATGACGTCGTACTACTGCACCGACCCGGACGGCAATCTCATCGAGATCGCCACCTACCGCACGACGTGAGTGCTGGTGCGGCATGCGGTGTGAGGTCCTCAGGTGTACCGCCGCGCGGTGCGTTCCGATACCTCCAGCTCCTGGGCGACCTGAGTTGCGGTGACCTGCTCGCGTTGTTGTAACAGGAGCAGGATGGCGATCAGCCGGTCGGCTCGCATGCCATCACAATGACACATAAAACTGGTCACGAGATGACCGGTTTCGGTCCGCACAATGACGACATGAACATCTCAAGCTTCCGCAACGACGTCAATACCGATCCCCGGCGCACTCTCGCGCGCGCCATTGCCACGGCTGGGGGAGTCGTCGCCGGCGTCCGGCCGCCGCAGTTCACGGATCCCACGCCATGTGCGGGGATGGATGTGCGAGCACTGCTGGCTCACCTCATCGGTGTGCTGGAGAGAATCGCCGCCCTCGGTGACGGCGCAAATCCGCTGGCCGTCAAGGACGATCCGGTGACCGATGATCGCCGTCTCGACGCGTGGCGGGCGTCGGCGGAGCGAGCCGTCGGCGCGTGGATGGACGATGCCGTGCTCGACCGACCCATGGCGTTACCGTGGATCGAAGGTGACGGGGCGAACGTGTTGGCCTCTTACGTCAGCGAATTGACCGTTCATACGTGGGACCTGGCCGTCGCCACGGGGCAGCGGCCCGGATGGGATGACGAGGTGGTGGAGGAGGCATTCGCCGCAATGCGCGGCATGCTGCCGGTGGAGAACCGGCTGACCCGATACCAGGAGATATCGGCGGCAAGGGGGTTCGACGAGGTCACCGTACCGTTCGCCGAGGCGGTCCCGGTGCCCGAGGATGCTCCAGCCATCGAGCGGCTCATCGCCTGGACGGGCCGCGATCCGCGCGGTTACCGCGACACCGCGGTCGCCATCCCGTCGTGAGCCGTCTGTGTCGATCACACCCCGAATCAGGTGTGAGAAATGCGGAACGGCTGCTTGTGCCCATGCCCGGGCCCGAGCAGCGCGGCCAGCAGATCGCCCAACGGCCTCGGTGAATCAGGGCGATTACTTGCGATCGATCACCGCCAAGGCGCGTTCAGCCCAGCGGATGTTCTCCTGTTCGAAGGTGATACCCCGCAGCAGGGTCAGATAGGGGCCGACCGCGGCACCGGTGCTCGCCAGGTAGTCGTCCTCGGAACGATCTCCGAGCATGCGCGTTTGCAGGTTCTGCAAGACGGCGAGTTTCTCGGTCGCCCAATGAATTTGCTTGGCGATGGCATCGCGGATCGTCGTCACGTCACCGGCGTCGAGGCCTTGCACCATGACCAACAGATCATCGCGAATCGCGATGGGCGTGGGCTGTTCACGGGTGAAGGCTCGGAACGCTTCTCGGCCGGACGCGGTGAGACTGTAGAGCCGCTTGGCCGGTCGACGTCCCTCGGCGACGACGCGCGCCTCGATGAGGCCCTGCTCGTCCATGCGTTCCAGTTCGCGGTAGAGCTGCTGGGGAGTGGCGGTCCAGAAGTTGGCCACCGAGCGGTTGAAGCGTTTGGCCAAGTCGTAGCCGGATGCCTCGCCTTCGAGAAGTGAGGCCAGTACCGCATCGCGAAGCGCCATGGCCTGGACCCTACAACATTTGGTCAACAAGTTGATTAGTCACTTCTGGACAACTAGACAGCGGTGTGGTTAGTGTCATGGGCGATTACTCAATTTGGTGACTATTTAAGGGGTGGTCCGCATGCAGCGGTTCCGTCAGGCCGTCGAGGCGCGCGATGAGCAGGCGATCGTCGACCTGCTCGCCGAAGATGTGGTGTTCACCAGCCCGGTCGCATTCGCCCCTTATCCGGGCAAGGCGATCACCGCGGCGATCCTGCGCGCGGTGCTGCGGGTATTCGAGGACTTTCACTATGTCCGACAGATCACCGACACCGGTGGTCGTGACTCGGCATTGGTGTTCAACGCGGTCGTCGGCGGAAAGCAGGTCACCGGCTGCGATTTTCTGCACGTCAACGATGAGGGCCTCATCGATGACTTCACGGTGATGGTGCGACCGCTCTCGGCGGCCACAGCACTCTCGGCGGCCATGGCCGAGCAGTTCGAACGCATCACACGGGAGGCCGTGGCCGACGAGGCAGCCTCCAACTGACCACCCACCTTCGACGATTGGAAACACCGCATGGCCTTCAACCTGGATCTCACCGAGGAGCAGCGCGATCTGCAGAAGTGGGTGCACGGCTTCGCCGCCGACGTCCTGCGCCCGGCCGCCTCGGAATGGGATGAGCGCGAGGAACTTCCGTGGCCGGTGCTCAAAGAGGCGGCCGATATCGGACTGTACAGCTGGGATGCGCTCAACCAATTCTTCGCCGACCCGACCGGCCTGCTGATGTGTCTGGTCGCCGAGGAGCTCTTCTGGGGCGATGCCGGTGCGGCGATGGTGCTCTTCGGAACCAACCTCGCGTTGGGCGGACTACTGTCCGCGGGCACTCCGGAACAGTTCGCCGAATGGGGTCCGCAGTGCCTCGGGGACAAGTCCGACCCGAAACTCGGGGCGTTCTGCGTGTCCGAGCCCGATGCCGGCTCGGATGTGTCGAATCTGCGCACCAGGGCCCGTTATGACGAGGCCACCGACGAATGGGTGCTCAACGGCCAGAAGGCATGGATCACCAACGGGGGAGTAGCCGCGATACACGTTGTCGTCGCGTCGGTCGATCCCGAGCTGGGGTCCCGCGGGCAGGCCACCTTCGTGATCCCGGAAGGCACCAAGGGGCTGGTCGGCAACCGTAAGATTCTCAAGCTGGGCCTGCGGTCGTCGCATACCGCCGATGTGTTCCTCGACGACGTGCGGGTGCCCGGGCGTTGTCTGCTCGGCGGCAAGGACCGGCTCGACGAGCGGCTGGCCCGCGCGCGGGAAGGCGCTCGCACCGGCACCCAGAATGCGATGAGCACCTTTGAATTCACCCGACCCATCGTCGGTGCGCAAGCGCTGGGCATTGCGCGGGCCGCTTACGAGTATGCCCTTGGTTACGCCAAGGAGCGAAATGCGTTCGGTCGTCCGATCATCGACAACCAGGCGATCGCCTTCGCGCTGGCCGATATGCGTACCGAGATCGATGCCGCCCGCCTGCTGGTGTGGCGCGCAGCGTGGATGGCCTCGTCCGGTAAAGCTTTCGAGGCCGGCGAAGGCTCGATGTCTAAGCTCAAGGCCAGCGAGGTGGCCGTGTGGGCGACCGAACGGGCTGTGCAGATCCTGGGTGGCGCCGGGTACAGCCGCGAACATCCCGTGGAGCGGTGGTTCCGGGATGCCAAGATCTACACCATCTTCGAGGGCACCTCCGAGATTCAACGTCTGGTGATCTCTCGCGCCATCTCCGGTATCAGAATCCGCTGACAAGCGCGGCGTGTTCGACGCCGACAAGGTCGCGTAGCCGTCGCGCCGTTCGACCTTTGCGAGAATATACATAGCAACATGATGTATATTGAGGACATGGCCACGGACAAAGACGGCACTGACCGACTCGCCGAAGCCATCCGGCAGTCTGCACTTTTGGCGACAAGGCATCTTCTCAATCGCGAAGAGCTCAGCGTATCCGCGATGGAGGTTTTGCACACATTGAGCGTCGAGGGTCCGACCCGGCTCACGGCGCTCACCGAGGCCATCCGCATAAGTCAGCCGGCAATGACCCAGCTGATTCAGCGCCTCGAACGCCGCAAGCTGGTAACTCGCGTGGCCGACCCTGACGATGGCCGCGCGACAATCGTCGCCGTCACCGACGATGCCCGAGATCTGCTGAGCCGGTTGCGTATCGAGGACAACGAGAAGCTCGAAGCCCTACTGTCGACATTGACGACGAGCGATCGAGAAGCGTTACGGCTTGCGCTGTTTGTTGCCGGACCGATCATCGAGCAACTCAATGCAAACGCCGCACAGCTGGCACGGGCCGGAACCTGATATCGCTTCAGCTCAGCCATATGCATTCGTCCATTAAGTAAAGGGTGGAGACGCTGCTGCGTCTCGTATGACTGGCGCGCAATCCATCGAAACGGAGAACACATGACAAATCTGCTTGTCCTCGGCGGCAGCGGTCGCACCGGCGTCCATGTGCTCGCGCACGCAGTGACACGTGGCCATCATGTGCGGGCCCTGGTGCGTAACCCCGACGCCGTGAGCGCCCCGGACGGCGTCGACCTGATCGCGGGCTCACCGGCGAACATCGAAGACATCCGCCAGGCCGCTCAGGGTGCGGAGGCGGTGATCAGCACGCTGAACAACTCGCGCGCATCCGACAATCCGTGGGCCAAGGCCGTCAGTCCGCCGATGTTCATGACCGAGGCAATCCGCAACGTCCTGGCAGTGATGGCCGAGCAGGACATCCGTCGAATCGTCGTGAACTCCTCAATGGGTGCCGGCGACGATTGGAACCGCATCAGCCCGTTCGCCAGATTCTTCGTGAACATTTCGAACATCAAGGCCGGCTTCGTCGACCACAGTGGCGTCGATGAGGTCGTGCGTGCCTCCGCTACCGATTGGACTCTGGTCAGGGCGGTCGCGCTCACCGACAAGCCGGCCGGTGGACCCGTGCGGGCCGCGGTGCGCGGAACCGATAAACCTGGCTCGCGCATCAACCGTGCCGATCTTGCAGCCTTCCTCGTCGACACCGTCGACGATCCCACATGGATCCACCAGGCGCCGCTCCTCTGGAACGCCAACGGCTGAGACACCGCACCCGCACCGCGCTTCGACGACGACGGAGTTCTGGACCGGAAGGTCGACATCGACTGATAGCGTCGCCTCTATGGCGCGGCCCAAGGAGTTCGATCCGATTGAAGCGGTGGATCGCGCCGTGGATGTCTTCTGGGGTCAGGGCTATGGCGCCACGCCACATGGCGTTGCGTTGACCGATGAGTTTCGGCGCACACGTGATGTGAGGAGCTGATCACAGTTGACGCCTTCGATTACGACAAGTCGAGGGCGTCGAAGCGGTGGTGTGCCCAGAGTCGACGTGACACTTCTTCGGGGTAGGGGCGGTCGGTGGTATCGGTGTTGTAGACGCGTGTGGTGCGGTTGCCTGACCGCTCGTAGGAGGGCCATGTGGGCGCGCCGCGGGTCGCGAAATCGACCCAGTCCGTTCGCATCGTGCGCGATACCTGCTCGTACTCGTCTGCCGCCCCGGGGAGCGCCGAGGGATGGCTGGTGATGTCCTCACGCATGAATGTGCCGAAGACAAGCAGCATGTCGAGACTGTGTGAAGCGCCGTCCGCAGGGTTGAAACTCCATGCCATCTCGTACAGGCGGGCAGTGCCACCGCCTGCAAGGTGGGCGGCGGCGAGATGTTCGCAGGGCATGCGAAACAGCCAGTCCGCGTTCACTGTTTCGTAGAGATCCGTGGAGCTGGCATCAGGGTATGCCGCGCGGTAATCGCCTGGCTGGCATGAGTGATGAGCGAGTCGCTGCACGGTTTCGGTCAGCAATTCGTCGGAGACATCTCTGCCGCGCCACGGATGAAACAGGGAGTACTCATCACGGGTGTGCCCGACCAGCAGGTCGATACTGCGAGCGGCGCCATCGGCGAGGGCGCGCCATGGGGCGTCGGGCAGTGTGGTTCCGTCGACGATGGGTGAGAACGGTGTCGGGGTCATCGCCATCGGACCCCACGAGTCGGCAAAGTGAGGCATTTTACGCAAGAGTCTCTCACTGGCCGCGGCGAGCGCTTGTGGTGAAAAGCGTTGCAAGTCTGTCGTTGTGGCCTGTACACCGAGTTCGCCGGCAATTTCGTCTGACACTGCGGCAGCCAGCCGTTCAGTGAAGAATGTGCCCGGCATGCTCTGAGCGATTGCACGCGTGAAAAGGCCGGCACTTGCAGGCATTGTGAGTAGCGCCGCGATACTGCCGCCGCCGGCGGACTGCCCGAATACGGTGACGTTGTGCGGGTCACCGCCGAACGCGGTGATGTTGTCGTGGACCCATTGCAGTGCGGCGATCTGATCGAGCAGGCCACGATTGTTCGGAGCCCCGGAGATTTCGGCGAATCCTTCGGCACCGAGGCGGTAGTTGAGGCTTACCAGGACGACACCGTGGGCCGCCAGTCGAACTCCGTTGTGGTGGGGGTTGGCGCTGTGCCCTTCTATGTATCGTCCACCGTGAATCCAGACCATGACCGGTAGCCCGGTCGCGCCGAGACTGGGGGACCAGACGTTGAGGGTCAACCACGTTGCGTTGATGTCAGCGGACGGCGTCCCGGCTTGCGGCGAGGGTGGCCCGAACGCAGCTACTTCACGTACGCCGTCCCACGAGGCTGGCGCGACGGGATGCCGGAATCGGTGAGCGCCGACGGGCGGCTGTGCGTAGGGGATACCGCGGAAGACGGCGACGTCATCATCCCACCGGCCGCGGACGACGCCGGATCCCGTACGAATGTGAGGGTCAGCGGGCACGCATCAATTCCACCATGCGAAGCGATGTGGCCGGACTGCGTGCCACGCCCGGGCTCGGGCGCGCTGGCGGCCAACCCAGCCCCACAGCTCACGAACGATCACACTTGAACTGGGACCTCCGCCTTCTCAAACTAGGCGATAGGCATGGCTGCGGCTTCCTCGACGCGGCCGATGTCGAGCAAGCCGCCCGGTCCATCGACTATGGTGCTAACCGGGTGCAGAGAACACCCAGCTGGGCCGCGGCTTCGTTGCCGATCTCGAATGCGTTGCCGCTGATGCGCGCCTCAGATGTTCCTTCTGCCAGGATGCGCAGAGCTTTGACGACGGTGGTCGCGGCTTCGCGCAGGATAGGAGTCGTCCCGGGAGCGATCTGTTGGTGCAGCGCTTCGGTTGCCTCATGGTAGAAGTCACCCGCCTTGATCACGGCTGCCGACCATTCTGGGTTGGTCTGGACTGCAGGATCATCGATCCGCATTCCTTCCGGAAGCGCATCAAGAGCACCGGTGGCGGAGTCGATAAGGCGTCCCGCCGCCAGCCATCCCTTCTGGCATGTCTGGCGGTCTGCGTCCCGAGCGGGGAGCGGCACCGGTGACGGAGTGGTCGGTGCGACGGCAGTAACCGTCACAGGCGCCGGTGACTCGGTGGTCACAGTACGGTCGCCACGCATGTGAAAGGTAAAAGCAGCAGCCGTCGCGCTAGCGATAACGGCACCGATCACCGCCGACGCCAAGAGAAGGGGCCAGTTGCGGTGCTCGCTCGGCGGCGGGCTAGGTGGCCACGTTGTGTTGCCAGGTGGCGGCGGTGGGTAAGGTACGTCTGCGGCAAATCTGTTCTCACTCATGGGAATAGCCCAGACCCTGTCCTACGTCCATGTGGTTAATCACGCGTATGTTCACTTCGATTAAGGCGCCAAGCGTGTGCACAGAACAGCCATCTGGTCTGAGGCCTCCACCGCGAGGTCGTGGGCATTCCCTACAATGGGCTCGAACGTGGAGTAGGAGTCGCCCAGTACGCGATAGGCGTTCGCTGCGGTGTCAGCGGCGTGTACGAGAACGGGTGTAGTGCCGGGGGCAATCTTTGCCCGCAGGGCTTCGCTTGCCTGGGAGTAGTAAGGGCCAGCTTTCCGTACCGCACCAGCCCATTCGGGGTTTTGCTGGACGACTGGATCGAGGACCTTAACCGCGGTGGGGAGAACGGACAACCACGCAACAGCCGACTTCGTTGGGGCCTGAGTGGCCACGAAACCCTCCTGGCATGTTTGGCGATTCGCTTGATCCACCGGCACCGGAGCCGGCGGAGCGGAGGTGGGAGCAGCCACCGTCACCGTCACCGGCGCGGGCTTCGAAGCTTGTTGGGAGTCGGAAGTGCTCCGAACATGTACTGTAACGACAGCAGCCCCAGCCGAGGCAATGACTGCGCCGATCGCCTCGGCGACAATCAGCACCGGCCACCGCTTAGGGCTGCCTAATGGCGGTTGCCCAGGGGCCGGGTCATCCGGACGCTGCGGAGTTGGAGAGCCACGCACCTCAAAAATGTTGCGGGTCAACGGCAGAGCCAATCCATTGCTTGCTGGGCTGCCTGGAACACAGCCACTGAGTGGCCACTTACGGGGTCGAAGGTTTGGTAAGCCTCCGACAGCGTGCGTAGCGAGCTCACGGTTAGGTCCGCAATCCCCGCTAGCGGCGAGCTGGTTCCGGGCGCGATCTGCGACTCGAAAGTGTCCGCCGCCTGCCCGAACAAGCCGCTAGCGCGGCTCACCGACGCTTTCCAGGTGGGGTTGCTCTGGACCGCGGGACTGGTGATGTCTGAGCCGTCGGGTATGACCTGCATCGCGGCCGTGGCTGCATTTACCAAGGTGTTGGCCGTGCCCCATGCGTGGCAGGTCTGTGCATCTGCCTGGGCGACCGGCAGTGGTGGCGGTGAAGGCGGCGGTCCTGCGGTCTCGGTGATGGTAGGCGCGGCGGGCGTTGCGGCGGGGGTCGGTGCCGGGGTTGCCACGACGGTGATCAGGGTGGTGAGCAAGCCGGCTACGGCTGCCCCGAGACTGGCCGCGGCTACCACCGCGGGCCAGCGAGGGCGTGGCTTGCGCCGAACCGACGGCTGCGGCGGTGGCGGTGGCGGCGGCCACATCGGGGAAGCAGGGGGTGGCCCGATCATCCTGGTCCTCTCTGCGTGTTGCCCGTTCGTTCGAGACTGCACCCTCGCTGCGCTGCAACAGCGCGTAGTCGGTGGCACCAACTCTGATCGAACTGCGCTCGGTCCTGTGGTGCCCCGTGCCCCATGGTGGTCTCGCCGATCGACCACACCGCCAGGAATCCTTCCATCGCGCCCACCGCCCTCAATGGTGCCGGCTACCAGCCTAAGGGCACCTCGGCCACCTCCAGCGCATCAAAATCCGACGCCCACACAAGGCTTGCAAGTCCCTGGGACTTGTCTTGTTCCTGCGCGACGCAGTGGCGAATTAGTCAGCCTTTGGCTCGTCACTGAAGGCTCCCGATTCCGCCGCGGCCTGTGGCCTGAGGTCGCCCACAGACCGGACGTAACGTCACAGTGACGAATTCGCCCGTAGGTGCCGATGGTGGATGGCGCGGCGTATCCACCGCTGTCGGGTAGTTCTGGACTGCCGATCGTGCCGGCCGTTCAGCGCAGTCGGATAGTCATAGACTCGGACTCGGCGCCATGGTTGCGCCCGGCCAAGTTGCGCAGGAGCATGGACGGGGCCCTGGGTAGTAGGTGGCGCCGGCAGATTGTCCCGGAATGGAGGGCCCGGCTCACCACCGGTAAGCAGATTGGCAATGGCGAAGAAGTCGGGGCGATAGGCCTTCATCGTGTGCGCCGAGGGTTTACTTGCCTGCCGATGATCCAAGAACCGCTGGAACTACTCGGGTATCTCATCGACGGCCGGCGCGACAGGGGTCGGGCTGCACCACTTACGTAACGTCACAGTGACGAATTGTACGGTTGCGGCTGGACCTCGAAGACGCGGAGTGTCCGCCGCTGTCGGGTAGTCCTGGACTGTCGATCGTTCTGTCCGACGTTGTCAGATAGTCATGGATTCAGACTCGGCGCCATGGCCACGCCGGCCGAAGTTCCGCAGGTGCATGTGCAGAGACCTGGGCGGATGTCACTGTCAGATCGTTCCGGAAGGGAGGACGAGAAATCGGACAGCTACCAGGTTTTCCCGGCTTCTGAGCGAACCGCTTGCATCCAGCAGCAATATCATTTCGCCGATAATCTACATTATGTCAACTAAACTACGCCGTGTTCATCTGATGAATCACGCATGTTCTGAGCGGCCCTCGCCCGCCGCACTGGGTCAATTCGGCCAAACCGCCTTGACCCCAACGGTTTATTGCGGTTTGCATCAAATCGACACCACCTCCTTCCGGTGTAGCTGTCGCGACACGCGCCTATCAACATTCGTTTCACGATGGACCTACCAGCTCCGATGTGGTAAGGATTCACTAGATGATTCAATGATGCATCAGATGAGACGACCGAGGAGGCTTGAATTGCCCGTCGATAAGAGCGGTCGTGTGTTCTTGGTGGGCTCGGTCCCGCTGCTGCATCCTGAGGTCCAAACGGTCGAGGAGATGTTGGACGGCTGGCGCAACCAGCAACTGTGCCGCAACCTCGACCACGACACCATCGACGGGCGTATCGGTCTGGTTCGCCGGTTCATCGCGCACACCAACGAGTTCCCCTGGTCGTGGACGCCGGCCATCGCCGAGGAATTCTTCGCCGATCTGCGTGGCATCAAGGGCCGCCGCCAATCCACGGTGCGTGGCTATCAGAACGGCCTTCGCTTGTTCTGCTCTTACATCGCCGACCCGGACTACGGCTGGGACCGAGTGTGCGAACAACGATTCGGCACGCACCCCGCTCAGGTGTTCTTCGCGTGGAACACCGCCACCCACGTCCAGGACAACGAACAAGATCCTGAGAAACGCCCGTTCACCAAACAGGAACTGCAGGACTTCTTCGACCACGCCGACGATCAGGTCACGCTGATCGCCAACTCGAGGAAGAAGGGGTGGCTACCGGCCTACCGGGACTCCGTGATGTTCAAGGTGGCCTACTCCTACGGCGTGCGCGTCAACGAGCTGCGGCACCTGCAGACTGTCGACTTCTCTCGCAACCCGCACGCCCCGGAGTTCGGCCGCTTCGGCGTGGTGAAGGTGCGCTACGGCAAGGCCAAGAAGGGTTCCCCACCCAAGCGCAGGACCGTGTTGACGGTGTTCGCCTGGACACCGGACATCATCAGCGACTGGCTCACCCACGGTCAGCCCTACCTCGACGACGGCATCGACCTCTTCCCCAGCGAGCGCGGCGCCCTGGTCGCCGAGCGAACCCTGCTACGCCGGTTCCGGCGGTACTGCAACGACCTAGAACTCTCAGCGGGCCTGGACCTGCATTCGTTTCGCCGCTCCTACATCACCCACCTCATCGAAGACGGCTGGGACGCCAAATTCGTCCAGGACCAGGCCGGACACGAATACGCCAGTACCACCTCGCTCTACACCGGCGTCTCAAGCGACTTCCGCACCCGCACTCTGCGCCGCGTCCTGGACCAGACCATCAAAGACGCTCTCTCAATTGGAGGGGAGACGTGAAACGCGATGTCGACTACACCTGGCGCCTCGCCGAGCTGATGGCCGCGCACGGCATGCACAACAGCACCGACCTCATCCCCCGCCTAGCTGAACGCGGCATACAGCTGTCCCGGCCCCAGGTCTACCGCATCGTGCACCAGCGTCCCGAACGCGTTGCCCTACAGCTGCTAGCCGCCTTGTGCGACATCCTCGGCTGCGGCGTCGACGACCTCGTCACCGTCACGGCCACCGATGCTCGCAAGAAGAAGACCGCCTCGGGCACCACTGCACCACCCAATGTCGTCGAACTCAACAAGTCCATCCGACCTCGACGAGCACGGGTCATCACCGATGGCAACGATTAACCCCACACCGCGATCCACAACCCGCGGTCGACCACGCGTCACTACCGGCGCCCTCGAATGCAGCAGATGCCACCGCCTAGCCAACACACTTCGGGTCAACTGGCCGCAGGACCAGCTCTGCCACAGCTGCTTCTACACCGCCATGCGCACCCGCGGCATCTGCCCAGCCTGCGGACATGAGGGTGTCCTCCCCGGGCGAGTTGACGACAACGACGCACGGCCGGTCTGCCTGACGTGCGCCGGCATTCCGGGCGACTTCACCTGCAAGACCTGCGGTCAAGAAGGCGAACTTCACCGCCGGGGCGAATGCGCTCGCTGCGCCTTGCGCGATGACCTCTGCCGAATTCTGCTGCACCACCCCGCCGACATGGCTGCCATGCAAGCACTCATCGAAGTACTCTGCGCCGTGGATCGGCCCGAGAGCATCCTGACCTGGAAACGCAACCAACAAGTGCTCGAACTGCTCGGCGGAATCACCTCCGGCGCGATACCACTGACCCACGACGGCCTCACCGCGGCAGGATCCGGCCGCCACATCGATCACCTGCGCAGCCTCCTGCAACACCACGGATTGCTCCCACAACGCGATGAACACCTCGCACGCTTCGAAGTCTGGCTGGCTGACAAATTCGACGCGATCGACTCCCCCGCAGTTCGCGCCCCGGTCGAACAGTTCGCAACCTGGCACCATCTCCGACGTCTGCGCAGTGAATCTAGACCCGGCCAATCTTCAGATGGCCCAAAGCGTTCCGCGAAACAAGAAGTCACAGAGACCATCAAGTTCCTCACCTGGCTCGAACAGACTCATCGGCGCACCATCGCCAACTGCACACAACAAGACGTCGACGAGTACCTTGCGTCAGGCCCGACCACCCGTCACCTAATCCGAACATTCTTCATCTGGGCCAAGAGAAGCAAGCTCAACGTCGCGGTGCAGATCGGATTCCGACAAGCGAGAACGACCCCTACAATCACGCAGGACCAACGACTGGCCTGGCTCAAAGAACTGCTCACCGGCGACTCCGATAGCCTTCCTTACCGGGTTGCCGGCGTCCTGCTGCTTCTCTACGCCCAACCGCTCACCAAGATCGCCGCCCTGCAAACGACCGCGATCACCCGATCTGATGGCGAGACCAGCATCGCGTTGGGAAAAAACCCCGTCCCCGTTCCGGAGCCATTCGCCTCCCAGCTCAACTACCACCTTCGCCATCGCCCTAACCTGCGCACCGCCGGCGGAGCTGAAGGCACACCCTGGCTTTTCACCAGCAGCCGACCCGGCCGACACATTGACCCGCAGGCCATTATGCAGCGGCTACGAGCACTTGGCATCAACCTGCAAGGCGCGCGGAACACTGCTCTACAAGCGCTAGTCTCCGAGGTCCCCGCTCCCGTAGTCGCCGAAATGCTCGGCTACAGCGATCAAGTCACCCAGAAACACGCGGATCTGGCCGGGACGACCTGGACAAACTACGCAGGTTCGCGAAACGCGGCACCGTCAAGGAGTGAACGGACTGATGGATCTAACTGAGAGTGAAGAGCGTTACATCCGGGACTACGTCAATACCCAGTCACCCGATGACGACCAAGCCGGGTTGGTCCAGAAGATTGGGTCGCAACGTGTCCTTGGTCGTACCCACGAAATCTACGACGTCCATGGCGCATCGACGCGATGGTGGGTGGTCACCGACCCGACCAACCTCTACCTACAGACGGATTTCCCAAAGGCCGAACATGCATTGACATTTCATATCGGACTTGGCGTGATGATGGCTGAACGTAGCCGATCGGAACTTGCGGACGAGGACGAAGTACACGTTCCGACGTCCTGGCGTCGTTATCGTCAGGCACTTCAGGCTATGAACGAGGCGACGGAAGCCGAGGACTACCAGGCAGTCGGCATCAAATGCCGAGACGCACTTATCGCAGTGGCCAAAGAACACGCTGACTCAGAATGGGTTGGTGAAATCGCCGAACGGCCGAAGGCCGCGGACTTCAAAGGCTGGGCCAGTATCTTCGCCGACAGGCTCACCGAAGGGCGCATGCGGTCTTACATGAAGGCGCTCGCCGAGAAGACTTGGGACCTAGCCGTGTGGCTCCAACACAACAGTAACGCAAACGAATACGACGCAGATCTCGTGCTCGAAGCTACAGCGCATGTTCTTTCGAGTCTCGGCAAACTGATCCGCCGACACGAAGATGGAGAACCTGAGCGGTGCCCGAGGTGCGAATCTTACAAACTGGAGGAGGACATCGAAGAGGATGACTCTCGCGAAGGTTTTTACGAGTCCACGGTCTGCGGTGCCTGTAACTGGCGGTCGGAGCCAACGTACACGTCGTGGGCAGAACACTTTAAAGACGCTGATCTTGAGGGGTACTTGACGGGCCCCGGTCTCGGGCTATGCGACCGCCTGCACCATGACCACGACGACAGCGAAAACCCGGCTGACTCAACACTGCAGAAGTCCCCAGGCGCGCAAAGGTGAGGATCGCTGCATGGCTACCACTGCGTGTCGCCGGGGCCGAGTGGCGTTGGGCCGGTTGGCTAACGAAGCGCTTGCAGACGGCACCGAATCAAGATGGAGAATTCGATGAATGACCTCATACCTAACCTGGACAAGCTCGCTCAGTTGCTCGAAAAGGACTCGGACGCAGCCCAATTGGTGGCGGCTTTTTCAGCCTCTTCTTTGCCGGAAGTTCAAGCGAACCTTCGGAGAATCGCTAGCGGTTGGGACGGGCCTGATGAGCGGGAAAATTCTACGGGTGAGGCACGCTCTTGACGATCTCGTACATCGAAGTCTGTGGGTTTCGGTCATACGGTGTCGAGCCACAGCGGGTTGAGCTAAGCGCTGGGTTGACGGTCATCCATGCAGACAACAGCCAAGGAAAAACGAGCCTGGCCGAGGCGTTTGAATTTCTTCACACCGGCACAATTTCGCGGCGTCAACTCGCCGGCGGTAGCCCGGGTGAGTTCGAAGGGGCATTGCGCAATGCACATATCGGTCCGGCGGCTAAGGTCTACGTAGAAGTGGGATTGCTCGACGCAAATGGGACTGAGGCGATTATCCGCCGAGAACTCAACGTCGATTATCGCGGAGCTACCGACTGCGAGAGCACGTTGACAGTGAACGGGATAACGACCGAGTCTGTGACCGACGTCGGTCTTCACCTATCAGATCCTCCTCTGGCTGCCCCCGTACTTCTTGAACATGCACTGCGCTACGCGGTTTCTGCCAAGCCGGGTGATCGAAGCGACTACTTCAAAGCAATGCTCGAAGTCGCGGATCTGGACTTAGTACGCACAGAAATCGCCTCCCTCGTCACCGAAAGAGAAGCACGACCGCGAGAGTCGTTGGTTCAGAAGTTTGACTCGCTTGCCTCAGTCCCAGCGTTGTCGCCAATACGGACGACGTCGCAGGTGACGAGTGAACAGCAACTCGCGACTCTCATGCTGACAATGCTGAACACGGTCGTGCCGCCCCCATCGGAAGACGTACCAGATGAGCAACCGCTCGTCACGGCAATTGAGCGAGTCCAGCGCGAGCTTGCTTCGCGGCAGAACAGCGTTGTGCCCGTTCGCCAACTACGGCCAAGTCGAAATCCTCAGCCAGGTATTCACATCGAGATCACGAGATCTGGAAAGCACGAGCAAGCGCGGCCCGACGAAGCAGCGCTAACAGCGCGATTGTCCGACTACAGCACGCTTGCAGGCAGCCTAGAGCGATCCCTCGCCGACGTGTTGCCGCTTCTCACGGCCGCGCTCAGTGTCAATGTGGTCGTGCAACATGACGGTGACGACCCCATTGATTGCCCGCTGTGTCAGACATCCAATGCCTTGACGGCCGAGCGACTTTCCGCCATTCGGCGGCAGGTAGCCGACCAACAAGGCCTTACGCAGTCTGGATCCGCGCTTCGCGCCGCAGTCCTCAGTCTTGGCGCTGATCTGAAAGCGATCAGAGACTGGTCAGCACAAACAACACCGACCGCTGCATCGTGGACCGACGAGCAGCGCAGTGCATACAGCGGAACGATCCTCCAAGTGGGCGGTAGCACCGAGGCCTTCGATATTGCCGTGGCGGAGGCGATTTTACTCAAGACCGCGGCCAACGACCTCAACGATGCAATAGAGGCAGTGCAGCCCGTCCTCGGGCGAATCGTCGATCGACTTGAACAGCTACTTGACGTCCCGGCGCCAGACATTACCGAGCTGATGCAACGCGACGACGTCATTCGACAATCCCTGAACAAGCACGTATCGGCAGTCGAAAGATCGCTTGCGGCATCAGATGTCTGTATTGAGGACGTGGAGCCTAAACTCTCGGCGCTGAGTGCGACCGACGGCTGGATGGTGCTCACTGAGCTTGCAAGCAATACCGAATTAGTGTGGCAGGCCATCGTTCGACAAAGGAACGCGGATGGCTGCACCACTCGTTTGAAGGCGGCGCAACGCGTCATTGTCAGCGCCATCAAAAAGGTCCTCGACCGAAAGCTCGAGCTGATGGCCGACGAGATTCGGACTTGGTGGTCACTGATGCGTCCCAACGAACTAACCGTGTTCGATCGCATTTCCCGGCGCGGCTCGGGAAACCGCTACCTCGACTTGACGGCGTCGCTAGTGCCCGAGCCAGCTGGCAATGGAGTGATCCGCAACGCGCTCGCCGTACTCAGTAATAGCCAGGTCAACGCCTTAGGCTTGGCAGCCTTCTTGGCTCGATGCCAGTTGCTGGACTGCCCTGCCATTTTCCTTGATGACCCAGTACCAGGCTCCGACCGGGAGCATCGCTATACCTTCGCAGGCTCTGTCGTCGCAAAATTGCTCGAGAATGGTCGCCAGGTGATCGTGGCAACACATGACGCGGAGCTTGCCCGAACGCTTCAAACTCTCCATCAGCATCTAGGCATCAACGAATTTTCCGCCAATCTCCTTGATCCACGAGTTGGCACGCGCATCGTCCGCACAGGCGATGACTTTGAGCGCCTCATGCTCGACGCCTCCAGTCAAATGAGTTCACCGCTGATAGAGAATCGAAGGGCCGCGGGAAACAGTCTCCGGATTGCAACGGAGAGGCTTGCAAAACACATTCTGGTAGCGGCGCGGGCTGCCGCAGGCGATGTGGATGCCTCGCTCTCCGACTACGACAATAAGAACTTAAGAGAGCTTCGCCCGTTGGTCACCGGCCACGCCAAGGCCCCCAACGAGCCGGGACAGTGGACGACTCTTGCTCGTATTCTCAACGATTCCGACCACGACACAAGTCCACCTCAGCCTGCCGATCTGAAGATCTGCCACGACATGCTGAGGGATATCAAGCGACGGCACAAAGTGAGCACTCCGGCCGATGCGCAGTGAGCGCCTGGGTCTCCGCTTCAGCGAGGCCGGCAGGCCCAGCGGCTTCAGTGCCGCACCGATGCACATCATTACCCAAACAGCTTCTTCCCGAGGAACCGACCACGACTAGGTGGGTTCCGTTGCCTCTGAGGGCTTTCGCAATGGAGCTGGCTGGTCTTCGAAATGCCATCGGCGTCTCAGTCGAGTTGACGCTGGCCGGCATGCGCCGGGTCACCCTTGGAGCCAACGCGCCGTGTCGCTTGCTGCTGGCATGATGAAGCCGTGGACGAGCTGGAGTTCGCTGAGCAGCCGCTGACAGGGTTCGACTATGGCTACTGGTTCGATTGCGCTGCTTGCGGCACGCGGGTCAACATTGCCGCGGACCTATACGAACTCCAAACGACCTCTACCGCAACAAGACCGCGGGCCGACTTTTCGCGTTGCGGCGAGTGCGACACCGAAGTTGACGTGACCGAGCTGCGCCCGGTGCTGCGCAATCTCGACGACGCCGCTCTGCAGGACGATTGGGTCGACAAGCTGTTCTGGTATCACAGCAGCACGTACGAAAACTGGCCCGACGACGCGGCTTACGCTGATGCCTACAGAAAGCGGACCGCCAATGCGCGGGCCTTTTCGCGGGGGTGGTCCACTCCGGAAGAGCTACTCGAGCGGCACACTTCTATGGCCTTGCATGTCGGCACTTATGAAGCCGCAATCGAAAATATGTTGCGCAGACTCCACGACCAGGACGACCGGGATGGTTCGCCACGCTCGTATTGGTTACACCGTGTTCAGATCGACCTGGAGCCAGGCGACCTCGCGCCCGGCGTCGGCGAAGAACCTACCGACTGGTTAGGTAATGTCCCCTTGTCGAAGCTTGATGACGAATACGGTGGCGCACGCGCTGTCCGCTACGTCAACGTAAACGAAGCTCACGGCTCGATCTCCATGGCGATTCACCCCGCCGTGATCGCCACCGTGTCCACAATCGAAATCCCCGTCGAGGCAGTCGCCGACGAAACAGCCGCAGCCGCCGCAGCAACATGCCAGGCGGTCGATGCTCTCTCTGAGATTGCGCCGCTTCGCCCCGACACGACCGGAATCGACGACATGCTTCTGCGCTTCCCCTCCGCTCTGAAACGAACGTTTCCGGATCCTGCTGACCCAAGACGCTTGGAGATCGAAGCAGTAGCAGATCAGCTCGGTACCTACAGCAAGCAACGCAAGCAGATCTGGGATGAGCTGAAAATGATTCTTGAGTCGGAGTACCTACCCACGGTCAACGTGCAAGTCCATGAACGATTTTGCGACGCACTTGCCGACACCGAGGACCCTGCCGAATACCACCAGGGTTTTCGGCTCATGGCCTCGCTCCTGGCCCACCCTCACGAGGTGCTCGCCCAGTTTGCCCATGCCCCGATTCGCACCATTCGACTCGCAACGTAGCGACGATGCTCACGGTGCGTCGGCGACGAACAGAAGTCGGTTACCGGGCCAGTACGGACCCCAGATAAGGCATAACCGCCATGAATGACGGAAAGTCCCATAGCCAATGCGTCCCATCCGTTTCAATGATGCCCTTGTTCCCCGTTAGGAAGCCGCGAACCACGAATTCGATGCGCGTTTGATCCGTGGATCGGCAATGCGGCTAGTCGCCCGATGAGGACCCCGGCGCTACATCGGTGTCCTCGCCCCGCGCACGTCGGCTGACCGACGGGTCGGGGTCGGCCATCAAGGCCTTACGAACGGCGTCCGTCAGATTTGGTAGACCAGCAACTGCTCGCCGCACTCGTGCATCCTGGTCGCCGGCTAGGGTCTCGATCCAGCCAGCGGCTGGCTGGAGCACGCGCACTGTAGCCGCACGAATGACTCCATCGCGATCGCCAAGCAGGACCGTCAGGACGTCGGACGCGACGTCGCCCGACTCGACCAGATCGAAGAGGGCCTCGGCGCCGGCACGGCGGTTCGCCTGATCGTCGGTTGCCAGCATCTCGCAAGCGCCGGCAGTGAGATGGACGACTAGGTCGGTATCCGTCGGCAGCGGATTCGTAGCCGACGCACGGGCGACGCGGTACATGTGCGCGGCGGCCCTCAATGCCCTCGCGCGCAGGTGCCGTTGGCCGGTGTCGATGCGTATGCGGCTCAGATCGTGGTCCCATGTTCGATTTTGCTGGTCGATCGGTGAATAAAGCGGATCGTCGAAGACCCCCTTCGCGGCGCGGACCGCAGCCGAAACCGTTGTCGGGTCGAGGTGCTCGGCCAATCGACTTACGGCGTCGATAGCGTGAGCGCGCGTGCCGGCACCCTCGAGGTTGTTTTCGCTGATCGCCAACAACTTGTGCGTGACCGCGGCCGCGAGTTCCGCAGGTGGCCCGGCGGCGAGTTGCGCCGCTTCATCGACCGCTGTCGCGGATGCCGACCCGGAGGCAGGAGGATTAGGCTCGGCACCTTCCCTGTCTTCGGCAGCGCCCATCGCGGCGATCACGCCAGCTGCAGGCCCGCACCGCTCCGGGGTGAACTCGCGCGGGTCGAATTCGATGACGTCCGCTCCATCGATCGACAGCAACCCCAGCAGCAGGTTCACGGTGGCTGCCTCGTTGTGACTCAAGACCTGACGTCCAACGTTGGTGTTGAGCGGGCGCCGCAACAGGTGCGCGGCCACTCGGCGAGCGCCGATCTGGTTGGGCAACGTGTCGAGGCCCCAGGCCGCCGCACAAGCGATGGCATCGCGCAGTCCTGCCGTCGCAGCCGACACGACGTGCGCTTCGATCTCGCTGCGGGCGTCTTCGGGGATCTGCTGGACAACGTCCCATAGCTCGGGCGTCGCTTCCTGACGTGCCATGCGCGCACCGAGTACTTCCGCCAGGTGTGCCCGCCGGCTCGGTACGGCACAGTAGGCGTTGACCAGCAGCTCGGCGATCGTCTCGGCTCCTACTAGGTTGGGGTTTTCGATCGTGGGACGGGCAAGTTCGATGATGCCGTCGATCGCCAGCGCCGGGATACGCAAACCGAAATCACGCAACGCCTTGATGGCGTCCCACGTCGGGCAGGGCGCCATGAGCGAAATCTCCGACCAGAGGTCCTTTGCGTGTTCGAGCAGCAACGCCGCGACGAACGGAACCAGGCCGTCTGGGTAGCGATCAGCCTGCGCTCCAATCACTCGTACGACGGCTGACCGGCGCCGGTCGTCGCCGGTGCCTAGCCACGCGCTGAGGTCGATCGGGTCCTGTGACCGAGCTATCCGCTCTGCCTCGTCGGCCTCGCCCGCAGCGACGTGTGCGATGACTGCCGCCGACGGCCTTCCGCCTGCCTCGAGCACGTCGGCCAAGAGCGTGGTCGCAACTCGCACCCGGTCGTGGTGGCCCGCGAGCCGCGCCTCCCAAAGAAATCGTCGGGCGTCACCGAAGGCATCGGGTAGCCGGTGCCGGTGCGCCGCGTCCAGCGCGGCGAGTTGTGGATCGAATCGCTGCGCCAGGACTCGCGCGTCGCCGACGAGCGCGGCCATCAAATCGAATACGGGGGTGGGGAATTCCCCATGAGCGCTCTCGAGGTCTCTCACCGACAGCAGGGCTTGCCGAGCGTCACCGTTGAAGGCGGCTTCGCACGCGTCCTTGATGGAACTCCTCCACCAGGTGAGTGCTGCTTCATAGCCACCTCGTTGCGCGTGCGCGTAAGCCAGTCGTGACTTCGCCAAGCCCGTGGCGTGCAGGTAACCGGACTGCATCGCCACGGCCGCGACCGCGGAATATGCGGCGTCCACCGCGGCCGGACCGGATGACAGCCGCAATGACGCATCGGCGACGGCGCAGTCCAACCTAGCGCGCAGGACGGCATCGCTTGGAGACGTTGTTGCGCCGAGCAGGCGGCGCAAGGTGTCGAGATCGCCCGACAAGTCCTCGGACCGGACG
Source organism: Arthrobacter sp. SLBN-53 (assembly GCF_006715585.1). Lineage (NCBI taxonomy): Bacteria > Bacillati > Actinomycetota > Actinomycetes > Micrococcales > Micrococcaceae > Arthrobacter > Arthrobacter sp. SLBN-53. Next base: position 124,173 of record NZ_VFNN01000001.1, on the reverse strand, counting down.
CCGGCCGATAATGAACGAGGTGGATCGAAGTCGAACAGACCGTCGACGAGGGCGTGTTCCACGGTCATCAGACACAGTTCGGTGAACGCGTCGTCGGCCTCCGAGTGCAAGGTCGACAGCGCCGGGATCGCATGTTCGAGGTTCACGCCATGCTCAGCCCACTCGGTGAGCGTCCCGATCAACTGCGCCTTGGCCTGCTGCGGTTCAGTGACGGCCCTCTGAAGGAGCGTCTCGGACGAGGGTTCGAAGTAGGGCGTCCCACTCCGAACGTGCTGCAGCGCAACGGCGAACTCCAGATCGAATGCGTCGTCGGAGTCTCCCGCCGCGCGTAGCGCCCGTGCCTCGCTGAGCCGAATGGTCGTGGCGTGTGCCGGAAAGCGCTTGGCTTCGAACGTTTCGGCGACCTGATGGTAGGCATTGGCGGCTTCACGCGGCCGGGTCGGTTCGTCAGTCGACGCCGCTAACAACGTGGCGCTGACGCCGAGCACGCTCGCCGGATCGTTTGTGAACGCCAACGCATTCGGGACTGCCAGTTCGCGATCGGTGGGACGCCATCCGCACCACGCGTCGGCCCAGTGCGGACCGAACATCGCATGGACGAGCCGCGGGTAGTTACGCAGTTCACGCGAAAGCGTCTCCGCTCCCCACACCTCCACCTCGAGATCGCCCCCGTACTCGACGTTCAGCGCATCGAGAGCATCGACGTTGGCGGTGTCGGAATCGAATTCCCCAGAGGTGATGAGGACGAACTTGTCTGGATCGAACCGCCGAGGTTGATGCGGGTGAGGATCGCCCGCGTAGTCGCGGACGGCGCCCGTGATGTCGTTGGCCTGCAGCGACTGCAGCCGACGAACCTGATACAGCGTCGGTCTGGCTTCACCCAGGTGTTCCACGATGTCGAGCCCGTATTGCGTCTGTCCGCGCCGACCGTAGAAGTGGACCTTCGTGCTATTGCTGCGCCACGCGACAAACTCGGCGGCCAGCCGTTCGAGGACCTCGGGCTCAAGCTCCGCCAGCGGAAGCTGCCGGGGGTTGGCGGTGGGAAGTGTGGTTGCGAATTGCGTCGGAAGCGGGAGGTCACCCAGTGTCCGCCGTAGATAAGGCTCGTCGGTGTCGTCGCGGGGCTCAGCCACGGGAAGAGTTTACGCACTTCATCGCCATTCGAAGCGTCGACTCCGTTGTGGGTCAGCGAACGCTGAGCGCCCAAGGATCGGCACCGTATCGGATCATGAGGCTGAGGGCGATTCTTGAAGGGGCCGGGCTTCAGCGATGTTGCCGAATCCTCACTGGCCCACGGCTCGTCGGCCCTCGATGCGCAATGGCCACCAGCAAACAATCCTCCCGCAGGCCGATGTAGCGTATCGGTCAGGGCCGCCTGCGGGATCTGGTCGGCAATCATTGCCTCTCCCCTGTCAAATTCCACCCCATCCGCTGCTGCGCAACGTATGGAATACGGCGGGATCGAATATGGCGGGTTACCACTAGTCTACGCGCGGTGCATCCGGCGAACCATGCAGCACCCGAGGTCCAACCTGGGGTTCGAATGCCAGTGTCCCCGACGACATTCGTGATCAGGATGCCACCGCGACCGCGGACGTCGCTTCAGACGAGTTCGATCACGTCGGCGATGGATTCGAACACCCGACTGGGTCGGAACGGATAGCGCTCGATCTCCTCGCGCGTCGTCGAGCCGGTGAGCACCAGGATTGTCTCCAGCCCGGCCTCGATGCCCGCAACCACGTCGGTGTCCATCCGGTCGCCGATCATCACGGTGCCTTCCGAATGGGCCTCGATGCGGTTCATCGCGCTGCGGAACATCATCGGATTCGGCTTGCCGACGAAGTAGGGCTCCCTGTCGGTCGCCTTGGTGATCAGCGCGGCGACCGAGCCCGTGGCAGGCAGCGGACCCTCCGCCGATGGACCGCTCACGTCGGGGTTGGTGGCGATGAAACGCGCCCCGCCGAGAATCAGGCGGATCGCCTTGGTGATGGCCTCGAACGAGTACGTGCGCGTCTCTCCCAGCACGACGAAGTCCGGACCGACGTCGGTCAACGTGTAGCCCACGTGGTGCAGCGCCGTGGTCAGGCCGGCCTCGCCGATCACATAGGCCGAGCCGCCCGGCAGCTGGTTGTGCAGGAAGGCCGCGGTCGCAAGGGCCGAGGTCCAGATCGACTCCTCGGGCACAATCAGGCCCGACCGCGCCAACCGGGCCGCCAGGTCACGTGGCGTGAAGATCGAGTTGTTGGTGAGAACCAGGAAGGGCCGCTGCCGGTCGCTGAGCGCCTGGAGGAACTCCGCGGCCCCTGGTAGGGCATGTTCCTCCCGGACCAAGACGCCATCCATGTCGGTCAGCCAGCACTGCGGTGTGGTACTCATGCGTCCAGTCTCGCAGCTGCTGCCGCCGCTCTATATGGGAGTCGGCGACCAGAGGCACCTGCCACTCGCGTGGCGCACCAGGACAGTCGTATTTCCCGTATTGGTGGACCCGAGTTGAGGTGCTGGATCTCCCTCTCATTCGCATGTCACAGCAAATCAGACGGACTCAGATATCGGCTGGAATATGCGAGACGACCGGACGCCGGCCAGGCCGGCGATCAAGGCTTCTCCCCTGTCGCACTGCAGCCGACGGGTTTCACTTACCGCACCGTGAACTGACCCAACTGATATTGCTCGACCAATCGTCGCGTGACCTGCCACTGCGAAGCCTGGATGCAAGAGTTCACGCATGTGAGCCTTCGACGGCTCGCGTGGCGGGCGTGATCCGCTCGACCAGCCAGGGCAACGCGTCGGCGAATGCGGAGGCAGCAAACTGCCACGAGTGGAAGCCGACGGTCTTGTGCACGCTGCAGGTGATGGCGACCTTCTGAGCAGCGTCACACAGGATGTCGGCGGCCGCCTCGGCCTCGGGACCTTGCGGCCCCATCTCATCGCGGCCGCCGAGACCCTCACCGCCGGAATGGTGCCCGCCCGACGAGGAATCCTTCATCACTGCCTCGGCGTTGGCCGGTTTTATGGTGGCCGCAAAGTACCCCGAAACACCGCTGTAGGGGCCATGTTTGGCCATCACGGTCCGCGGGTCGAACGCATCGTAGGCTGACCTGTCCCCGCCGTAGAGCCGCTGGAGGGTCTGTGCCTCGGTGCCCGACACGGGACCCACGTCACCACCGATGTCAACGAATGTCGAGAAGAGATCGGGATGCATGACGGCCAGGTCAACGGCGCACGTCCCGCCCATCGACCACCCGACCACTCCCCAGTTCGTGGCGGCCGCGGACGCCCCGAACGTGGAGATGACATAGGGACGAACATCCCCGGTCAGATGATCCGCCGAGTTGCCGCGCGGACCGTTGACGCACTCGGTGTCGTTGTTGAAGCTCCCGCCGGTGTCGACGAACACGAAGATCGGCAGCTGCCCGCCGTGTGCGGCGCCGTAGGCCTCCACCGTGGGCACGAAATCGCCGCTGCGTATCCAGTCGGCCGGAGTGTTGAACTCGCCGCCGATCATCATGACCACCGGCAGGGTCGGCGGCGTGTCGCCGGCGAACCAGGCCGGCGGCAGGTACACGTACTCGCTCCGGTGTGTGAATCCACTGGAGGCATCGGAGATGTCGACCTTGACCAGCTTGCCGGTGGTGGGTTCGGTGTTGCGCAGCGCCGGCAGATCCGAGGCCGCGACTTCGTTGGGCAGCGGGCCCGCGGTCAGGGCTCCCCATGCGGACTGTAGCGACGGGTAGTAGCCGACCCACTGGTTGAGGGCCAGCGCCGAGGTCAACAGTGTCAACGGGATCACCAGCACCGAGATGATCCGTCGCCACCGGCGTGCGCTGCGCCAGCCGAACACGCCGACCGCCACGGCCAGGCCGAAGACCGCGATCCACACCCAGAGCGCGAACGGCGCCGGGTCCGAGGCCAGGCCCTGATCGTTCATATAAGTGCGGGCCGCCACTGCCACCAGCACGGCCACCGCGGCACATATGGGAAACCACACCAGCCGCCATCGCCTGGTCCGCCACCCGATGGCCACGACCAGTGCGACGACGACGACGATCTCGATGGTCAGGGGCAGCCAACCCTCCAGCAACGAGATTCCGTTCCTCATCTCCACGAGATCTTTGGGGAGCTCGACGGGGCTTGGGACCGGCGTCGGCGTCGGAGAGGGCGGCACTTGTTCATGCTTCCCGGTGATCCTGTGCGCTCCACGGGTCGCGGCTGTGAACAACTTATGGACGCGTCGTTTCCCGGAGCCGTTGTCTCACCATCATCCCGTGCGAGACAGGGTCTCCCCTCACTCCCGAGGATGCCCAGACTGCCGCGATACTGACCGCGTCGGGCCGTCCATCTCGTCGCTACGGGTCCTATCGCGTGATCGATCCGCGGGCGACGAGCTCACCCGCTACTGCCACTCCACAGACCTGTGCCAGCAGTAGCGCAATCAGAACGAGGACTTGTACTGCGCCGGCCTGGGCGGCGGACCCCGTCGCCAGCAGAACACCGACGAATGCGCCAGGGAGGGTTACCAACCCGGCGGTGCGGGCCTGGTCGAGATTGGGGATGAGCGCATCCGAGAGGGGTCGTTGAATCACCATCATCCGCGAGAAGCGTTCCGAGAAGCCGAGACTGAGTGCTGCCTCGATCTCGCCGTGGTGCTCCCCCAAGGCATCCAGAGCACGTCGAGCCGCGACTGCAGTTGCGGTCATGGTGCCACCGAGCACGATGCCGAACACTGGAACCAGGGCGACACCGGCAAGTGGGAGCATGCCGGTGAGCAGTAGCAGCGGAATGATGGCGACCATTCCTGCTGCCACGGCGACGGCCAACCACCCCGCGCCGTGCCGCGCCTGGCTGCGCCTAGCGGCGGTGAACGATGCGACGGTGAACATCACTGCAAGCACCACTACCGAGGACCACAGCTTTTGCAAAGCGACCACCAAGACGGCTGACACGGCGGCCAATTGCACCGCAGCCCGCAGCGCCGCGACAGGTGCCGCCCACGGCGATCCGTGTAAGACCACGCGATTCACCAGGGCAGCCAACACCGCCATCACCACGCAGACGGCTACGAGGGTCGGGGTCGGCAGAGGTTCGTGGGGGCTCACGGAGTCAAGTGTGCATCCAGTGACTCACAGGGACCTCCCGCTCCCCCGGACTTGGATTCCAGGCACAGCCGGCGGCGCGTGTCGACCGCTCAATCGCGACCGCGGCGAGCCGCGTCATACACGAGGGCGAGCAGGCTCTCGACGAGTTCGTCGGCCGTGGTCTGCCACTTGTCGGTTTGCAGAAGCCCGCCCATCTCCATTCCCACCGCACCATGTACACCCGTCAGGAGCATGGCGGATCGCCCTCTGGCGGGCGGAACATCAGGCGGTACAGGTGAGGCTGGCGTCGGCTCATGGTGACCACGGTGGCCAGCGCGGTCCGCATCTTCTCGAGGGGTGAAAGACCGGCATCGGCGCGCAACTGCGCCATCTCGTCCGCGAGGCGCTCCCAGCCGTCGGCCGCCACCGCCGTGAGTAGGCCGTCCTTGTCGGCGAAGTGCCGATATGGGGCACCTCGACTCACACCCGCGCGGGCGCCGACCTCACGGCTTTTGCCGTCTGAGGCAAGGCTCGCCGCTGTCATCTCGGCGACTACCCAGCTCTCTCCACGCCACCTCGCTTGAATGACCGTGTCTCAAGCGTCTTTCGGCCGGTTGAAACGATGACGTCGCAGGCCGGGTGGGAGATCGGCGACGCCGGGCCCGCCGTCGCGCAGCCAGTCGGCAATCGCCGACCCCGTCCGCTCGTCCAATACCTGGCCGAGCCAGGTCGCCCGTCCGCCCTGGCGGCGTCCACCACTCGACGGAGAAACCACCAGGACGTTCGAACGCTCGCACGGGCCAAGGCAATCCGTCACCCGCAGATCAGCGACGCCTCGAACCAAATCGCGAAGCTCGGCAAGTTGAGCCTCGTGGTCGATACGCGGGTGCTTCTTGGCCGTGCCACAGCAGCACCCTCGGCACACGGTGACGCTGGGTCGGGTTCGGTCCAGCGTCACAGTGCCGGTCCTCCTCGATGCCTATGCGATCTTGATGACTTTGCCTTCGCCAGCATACGAGGGACGACCGCGCTGTGATCGGGAGCTGACGTGTGCCGGCGAAGCGATTCCATGATAGTAATGAAGGATCATTAATTATCTCGCGGTGAGCTGAGGTGGCGCATGGACGGGCACGACGTGGATACACGATCTGGGCGCCCCAATGTGGTGATGATCGTCCTTGACGATCTCGGCTTCGCCCAGCTGGGCTGTTACGGCTCCGACATCCGTACTCCGGCCATCGATCGCCTGGCCAGAAATGGGCTCCGGTACAACCGTTTTCACGTCACCGGCCTGTGTTCGCCGACACGGGCCGCGTTGCTCACCGGTCGAAACCACCATTCGGTCGGGATGGGCTTTCTCGCCGACATCCCGACCGCGCACGCGGGTTACACCGGCAAGATCCCGGACTCGACGCCGACGTTGCCGCGCCTACTGCGGAATTCCGGCTGGAGCACGATGGCCGTCGGAAAGTGGCATCTGGCACCGCGCGGCGAGCGGACGAGCGCCGGTCCATTCGGCCGCTGGCCGTTGGGGCTGGGGTTCGAGCGTTACTACGGTTTCCTGTTGGGCGACGCCAACCACTGGGACCCGCAGCTGGTACGCGACAACTCCTATATCGATGGGCCAGATGTGCGCCCAGCGGGTTACCACTTGACCGAAGACCTCACCGACGAGGCGATCAGAATGGTGATCAGCCAGCAGCAGTCCGCGCCCGGTAAACCGTTCTTCCTCTACTTCGCCACCGGTGCCATGCATTCGCCGCACCACGTTCACAAGGAGTGGTCCGACAGCTACGCAGGGCATTTCGACATCGGATGGGACGCCTGGCGAGACCGGGTGTTCGAGCGCCAGCTCGCCGAAGGGGTGGTGCCCGCGGGCACCACCCTCACCGAGCGGCCCGATTGGGTACCCGCCTGGAGCACTCTCACCGGCGACGAACGCGCCGTGTACGCGCGCATGCACGAGGTCTATGCGGGATTTCTCAGCCATACCGACAGCCAGATCGACCGATTGCTCAAAGCCCTTGAAGAACTCGATGTCCTCGATGACACCCTCGTCCTGATCATGAGCGACAACGGGGCCAGTGCGGAGGGCGGTGTCGCGGGAACAAGCAACGAGCACCGATTTACCCATCGGGTACCGGAATCACCGGCCGACAACCTCGACCAGCTGACCGACTGGGGCGGAGCAGCGGGATACCCCCACTATGCGTGGGGCTGGGCATGGGCCGGTAACTCACCGTTTCGGCTGTGGAAGCGGTACGCGTGGCTCGGCGGCACACGCGTACCGCTGATCGCACATTGGCCGCGTGGCATTCGCAACGGTGGCGCCGTCCGAACGCAGTTCGCACACGCCATCGACATCATGCCGACGGTTCTGGAGGCATGCGGAGTGCGGCTGCCGACGTCGGCTTCCGCAACGGCCGACAGCGCCATGCACGGCGCAAGCTTGCTTCCGACCTTCGATGACGGCGAGGCGCCCGCGCCCCGATCCACTCAGTACTTCGAAGTCGTCGGTTCTCGATCGATCATCGCCGAGGGCTGGAAGGCAACGACCGACCACGTGAGCCAGGGCGTGATGGACGAGGAGGTGTTGCTCGACGGAAGCCGCGACTTCACCGCCGATCGGTGGTCGCTGTTTCGCTCCGACGATTTTTCGGAAGCTCACGATGTCGCGGTAGCCCACCCCGACGTGGTCTCGCGTCTGATCGCATTGTGGGACCTCGAGGCCGCCCGCCATGACGTGTTACCGCTGACTGACTCATTGGTGGCCCGGGCAGCAGGGATGGTGTGGCCGGACTTTCCGCCCGGGCAACGCGTGGTGTTGCGGCCGGCGGGCGGACCCGTCGTCGATGAAGCGCTCCCCCTGTTGTACAGCCGGTTGTTCGCCGATATCGAGGTTCCTCCGGAGGGGGCTCACGGTGTGTTGTTTGCGATCGGCAACTGGACCGGCGGACTTTCGGCGTACGTGATCGACTCCAGGCTGCATATTGCGATCGCCGCACCCGGCGGCGATGTCCGGGTGCAATCGGATCGACTGCTGATTACGGGGCGGCACAACGCGGGTTGTCGGCTGCATCGCCTCGATGGCGGGACGCGCGTGGAAGCGGTGATCGACGATACCGTCGTCGGATCGGTGTACACACCGCTGACGCTGCCCCATGTCTGGCAGCATGGCGGGACAGCATTGCTCCTGGGTCGGGACCGTGGTTTGCCGGTCTGCGCCGATTACCGGCCGCCGTTCGAGTGGGGTGGTCGATTGCTCTCGGTGACAGTCGAATCCGATCTGGACTCGGTGCCGGGCAGGGAACTTCTCGAGGCTGCGCTCAAGTCGGAGTGATGCGGCGCCGTCAACGTTTCGCTGCGTCGACGGTGTGGGTCGATGCCGGCGCGCGGATGATAGCTGCCAGGGAATCGATGAGGTCGGACGCGAAGACGGCTGTCGGCGGTGCGCCGGCCGCGGTTGCGCGCTGGCGCTGGTGGTCGGCGACTGCGTTCAGACAACTCGTGTAGACGAAACGAAGTCGCGCCGCGGCGACGACTTCGGGAAGTTTCGAAAGATGCTGCCAGAGAATCTGGTTGAGCCGTTGACCATGCTCGGTCATGGTGGGATCGGCGAGAATCCACGCATGCCCGCCCGGTTCGGCGTATCCGTGGAACATCAGCTGGGCTACCAGCTCGACATGCCGCTCGCCCCTGTTGATGCTGTCGATCTGCGGGAGGACCAATGCTTCGAGCAGGCCCCTGAGTTCGGCCGGTCGGCGGGCCGAAAGGGCATCGTCGAGAAGCCGTCCACGCTCTCTGTCGATGCGTTCGAGCCGGTATTCGAGAATCGCCTTGATGAGGTCGTTCTTGGATCCGAAGTGATAGTTCACCGCCGCGGCGTTGCTTTGTCCGGCAGCAAGTCTGATCTCATTGAGGCTCACGGCGGCGATCCCGCGGTCGGCGAACATCGTCTCCGCGACAGTGATGAGCTTGATGCGCGTCGCTTCTCCGCTGCTGTTGCGGCCGCGCCTGCGCGCCCGGTCCCCGATGCAGTCCGACTCCGTGGGCATTGACTGATCGTACTGATCGACGGTGAGTAGGTATATAATGAGGTTTCATTATTTATTCGACCGGTCGACGGCTGCGAGGGTGCAATGTGGGCAGAGCTGATGTCTCTGGCCCTCGTCATCGCCGTATCGCCCGCCTCGGTGGTTCCCGCAATCCTGATACTGCACACGCCTCGACCACTGGCATCGGGTTGGTCCTTCGCCGCAGGCTGGGCGTTCTCCCTCGCCGTGGTAACCGGTCTGTTCGTGAAATTATCCGGAAGCCTGCCCACCGCCGGAGGTCCAGCGCCGGTGTGGGTACGACCCGCCATCATGGCTTTGGCGGTGCTCCTCGTACTCGCCGGTGTCCTCACCTGGATGCGCCGCGGCCGCGCCGCTCACGCACCGGCATGGCTGCGCGCCTTGGATTCCGTCACCGCCCGGCGGGCGCTGGCAGCCGCCCCGGTTCTGGTGATGGTCAACCCCAAGGTGCTGTCCATCTGCGCCGCAGCCGGATTCAGTATCGGCTCGACCGTCGGCGTGCACGCGTGGGCCGATGTGGCCGCGTTCGCCGTTCTTGCAAGTCTGACGGTGATCCTGCCGGTGTTGAGTTACTCGATCTGGCGCGAGCGCATGGACGGGCCCTTACACCGTCTCAGGATCGCCCTCGAGCGACATAACGCCGCGATCCTGGCGGTGATCCTCGTCGCCGTCGGCCTGATGCTGCTGCTGAATGCTGCTTGATCACAACGTTGCCGATGCGAAGGAGGGGCGCTCATGCCCGAACCCATGTCACCCGGTCCGAGCTGCCGACTCGCCATTCTGCAGAGGCTCGTTCTGCTGGCGGCATCAAGGGCACGTGGCCCCCACGACCTCGACAGAACACGCAAGATCACCCGATCGATGGAGATGCGCCAGCGGCGTGCGCACGGAGTCGAGGAGTCCACCGACAGGGTGGCCGGCGTACCCGTTCGCTGGTTCCGGCCGGCCGGGGCCGGCCCAGGGTTGATCTTCCATGTACACGGCGGGGCGTTCGTCGCCGGCAGTTCGGTCGCGGCGCGGTCTCACACCGGGTTGGCTCGGTCCAACAACGCAGAACTGGTGAGTGTCGATTACCGGCTTGCGCCGGAGCATGCGTTTCCGGCGGCCCTGGATGACACATGGGCGGTCTATTCGGAGGTGGCGCGCGACCGACCTACGGTGATCATCGGTGAGTCGGCCGGAGGTGGACTCGCCATGTCTCTGGTGCGACGAATACTTGACGAGGGCGCCGTACCGCCGGAGGGTCTGGTGACCCTCTTCCCGTGGGCCGATCTGACCAACGTCTCCGGCAGCTTCCCGGCCAATGAACACCGAGATCTTCTGTCCCGTGCCGGACTTGCCCGCAGCGCGGCGGCCTATGCGGGCGACCAGCCGCTGACGACGCCCCTGATCTCACCGCTGCACGGTTCTTTTGCGGGCTTTCCGACCACACTCATCATCGTCGGAACCCACGATTGTCTGCTCGATGATTCACGCAGTGCCGCTGACCGTATGCGCACCGCCGGTGTCGACACCACGCTCGTGGAAGTGGCGGGTGGATTCCACGGTTTCATCCTGCTACCGGTCCCGGAAGCCGAAGAGGCCAGGCGCCGGATTGTGTCCTTCGTCAAGACGGCGCTGGCCGACCGGTGACGGCGACCAACACCCTCCGCGCAGGATTCAGCTGAGGGCGTCGATCAGCTGACCCACGCTGTGCGCCGATTCCAGCGGGTGACGCAGGCGACCGGTCCGATTGACGGTATAGCGATTACGCCGCCCGACCTTCGACTTCTTCAGATAGCCGTCGGCGATCAGATCGGCGAGGATTGCCTGCACAGAGCGCTCGGTGATGCCGATCAGCACGCTCAGTTCCCGCGCCGTCAGCGACTCCCCCTGCGCCAGGCACAGCAGCACATGTGCGTGGTTGGTCAGAAATGTCCAGGTACGCGGGGGTGCCACCGCGGGTTGCGCGGCGGCGCGGGCGGGCGCCTTGCGCGGGGCCGCCACCTTCTCTGTGCTCTTCCGGGACGCAGGCATCCGGGAAATCATATGTGATTCGTGTAACGCACTTCGGTAATCGGCATGTTTCGTGTCGGCCCATATCCCCTGCTGAAGGCGACTCGCGACCGGAGGGACGCAAGTCGCGGTCTTATTACGAACCTTGACACGCGAGACTGAATACACGTAATTTCCTTCGCATGTTGGAGCTCGCCTCGAAGCCACCTCTATTGGTACTGATCATCGCGCTGCTGGCTGTGGCCGCACTGGCCGCCACCGTCGGCCGACGCATACCGGTTGCCGTTGCACGCGTGGGCACATCGGTGACCGTCGTCGGTGCGCTGGTCGCGATCGTGGGAGTGGTATCAGCACCCGACCGCCTGGCAGCAGCACTGCTGTTGCTGATCTTCGGAGTGAGCGCCATCGCACAGGGATACTCCGTGCGCTACCTTGCCGGCGACCGGCGGTCACACTGGTTCACTTGCGGCGCAGCGCTTCTCACGGTGGCGTCGATGCTGATGGCGACGGCCACCACGCTGGTTACCCTGGCCGTCGGTTGGACCTCGGTCGGGCTCGCACTGTGCCTGCTGTTGGCCACCTACCGAGAGCTTCCCGCCGCACGCGACGGTGTTCGCCGCACCGCGTTGGCGTTCGCCCTCGGAGACGGTGCGCTGTGGGTCGCGGTCGGACTGCATCATCTCGACGCCGAGGTATTCGCACCCGCGATCGCGATACTGATCGCCGTTGCCGCACTCTCCCGCACGGCGCAGATACCCTTTCACCGCTGGCTGCCCGCCACACTCGCGGCGCCCACACCGGTGTCGGCTCTTCTGCATGCCGGGGTGGTCAACGGCGGCGGAGTCCTGCTTGTCAAACTGGCCGCCTTCTCGACCCCACTGGCCGCGGGGATCATCATCGCCGCCGGCGTCGCATCCATGGCCTACGGCGTTCTGATGATGCTGGCGAGGCCGGATATCAAGGGAGCGCTTACTTACTCGACGATGGCCCAGATGGGTTTCATGATGCTCACCTGTGGGCTGGGCCTCTGGGCTGCGGCGGTGATCCACCTGATCGGACACGGGTTCTACAAAGCCACCCTGTTCCTGTCGTCCGGCACTGCGATCGCCCGGCACCGACGACACCACCTGCTCTCAACCCCGGTGCGGATCTCCCGACACGCCACGTGGGGTGTCGCGGCGGCTGCTTCGTTGCTTCCGCTGAGCGCGTTGAGCACCGGGGTCGCGCTGGTACCGAGCTGGCAGGAAGGTCATGCCGCCGAACTCGCGCTGCTGGTATTCGCCTGGCTGGCCGCCGCCGCCGCCACGTGGGGTTGGCTGCGCAGGCAACCCACCGCGCACGGTGTGCTCGGCGCCGCGGCGGTGCTGTTCCCCGCAGCGGTCGGCTACGTGGCGATGATCAGCATGGTCAGCAGATATCTGGGGCCCGCTCTACCGGCGTCGACGGCATCACCGCTGGCGGTCTGGGCGGTGTTCGCCGCCGGACTCGCGATGCTCGGCAGCCTGGCGGCCGCGCGGACCTGGCGCCCGGCGCGCGGATTGCAGCGCGCCCTCTACACACACGCGATCAGCGCAGGAACCCTTCACCCGACAGGAGCACACCGATGACATCCACTGATCTCGCCACGCGACGGGCCCAGCTCCGCAGTGACATCCGGCTGGCCGCACGGGCACTGCCCACCCATTACCCACTCGGCACCTTCATCGCGGTCAATCCGCTGGCCGGTCTGCAGACGATGCCCTTCGAACAGGCCATCCGGCGCGCGAGCGACGTGTTCGGCATGCGGGGAACCCTGCCAGAGAACGTCTTTCGGGCACTGTACCGGCAGGGCCGGATCACCGACGCCGACCTCGACGCCGTACTGCTCAGGCGGTACCCCAATCTCGCGGACGAGCCGGACATCCGGCTCGCCGGGCGCGTTGTCGCTGCCATCGACATCCTGCGAGCCGACCTGCTACACGGCCAAGGCGCCCCAGAACCGCAGCGCCGCTTCACCACTCGGGCCGAGCGGATCTCTGGTGAGCTCGCCGCGGATATCGACGCGCACGCCGCCACCTGGTGTGCCGCCTTTCTCGGCGGCGGTAGCTGGTCCATGCCGGATCGCGCGGAGGGGTTCTACAACGCCTGGCGGGCATCGGTGCGGCACGACCGGAGCCTGCCCCGCGCGGCACGGCGGAAGCTGCACGCGGCACCGGAACGGCCCGACGACGCCGTACTGGAGGCGCTCGAGGTTCTGCGTATCGGCGATGAGGATCGCGTCGTCTATCTGCAGGCGCATCTGACCCGGCTGCCGGGATGGGCGGCCCATATCCAGTGGGGCGCCGACCGTGCGGCGGGCATCGACCTGCTGCAGTATCTGGCCGTCCGGTTGTCCCTGGAGGCCGCATTGGTGCAGGACGCCCCGAGAACACCGATGACCGACGCACCGCGCTCGCCGACGCCCACCGCGCGCGAGCGCGCGGAGCATCTGCTGACGGTCTGGCACGCAGGGACGGTCGACGAGGCCGAACAGGCGACCGTGGCCAGGGTACTGGCCACGATACCGGTAGGCGCCCGGGAGATGCTGTGGCAGCAGGCTTTCGAAGGCCACTACCAGGATCAGCTGCTGAGCGCACTGGCCGATGCCGATGCCGACGCCCGCACTCCCGCGCCCGTACATGCGCAGGTGGTCACGTGCATCGACACCCGTTCGGAAGGGTTGCGCAGGCATCTGGAGAGCCATGGCGGCTATCAGACATTCGGCTTCGCCGGCTTCTTCGCTGTCCCCATCCGTTTCACCGGCCTGCTCGGCGGTGATCCGATGGACCTTTGCCCGGTGCTGATCTCGCCCAGTCACCAGGTATCCGAAATTCCCGCAGGCGATGCGCGTCGGCACGTGGTCGGAGCCACCGGCCTTGCCGCGGCCGAATCGTCCTTTCACACCGCAAAACACTCGTATACCGGGTCTTTCACCCTCGCCGAAGCGGCCGGTTTCCTCGCCGGTCCCCTTGCCGCGGCCAAAACCGCCGCCCCGGCCGCCAGCGGCTCGATCCGAAAACGGCTGCGGGAGTGGATTGCACCGACGCCGCCCACCGTGCTGGCGATCAGCGGTATGCCGTTGTCCGAGCGGGTGCTCTTCGCGCAGGCCCTGTTCCAATCGATAGGACTGACCGGCGGTTTCGCACGGCTGTTGGTGCTCTGCGGTCATCACAGCACCACCGAGAACAACCCCTATCAGGCGTCGCTGGATTGTGGAGCCTGCGGCGGGCAGGGCGGCGGCCCGAACGCGCGCACCGCCGCGCTTATCCTCAACGATCCCGCGGTTCGTGCCGAGCTGCACACATCGGGAATCGCCATACCCGATGACACCCTCGCCATTGCAGCGGTGCACGACACCACCACCGACCGCGTCACGGTGCTCGACCAGCATCTGATCCCGGCTGGATACCGTGCCGATATCGACCGGCTCACCACACATCTCGCGCACGCCGGCGCGGCTCTTGCCGATGAGCGGTGCGCCGGACTGCCGGGCGCGCCCCGGCGGCGCTCATCTGCCAGGGCTACCCGCCACGTGGCCAAGCGTTCGCTGGACTGGGCGCAGGTGTATCCCGAATGGGGGCTGGCCAACAACTCCGCCTTCATCATTGCCCCACGGGCGGTCACCGCCGGAATCGATCTGGCGCGCAGGGTATTTCTGCACTCCTACGAGGCCGACGTCGACGCCGACGGAACAGCGCTGGAGAACATCATGACCGCTCCCTTGGTGGTGGCGCAGTGGATCAACTGCCAGTACTACTTCTCCACTGTGGCCCCCGACACCTTCGGAGCGGGCAGCAAGACGATCCACAACGTCGTCGGCGACGCCGGGGTGCTGGCTGGACATGTCGGCGACCTGCGCTTGGGGCTGCCACGGCAGTCGGTCCGGTTCGGTGACCGACTGATACACGAACCGCAACGGTTGCTCGCCGTCGTCCAGGCACCCTTGGCCCGCATCGACACGGTCATCGACCGCAACCCGCTACTGAAGCAACTGTTCGACAACGACTGGGTGAGCATCGCCGCGCGCGAGCATGCCCACCACAGCTGGCACCGCCGGACCCGCAACGGCTGGCGGGACTGGTATGACAACGCGCTTCCGACAAACACTTTCGACAAGGAGATGATTCGATGACCACCGCCCTCACCCGGATGACAAAAGTCGAGGTTGTGGTCTCCGGTCAAGATGCGTCCGCCGTGCGCGACGTGATCACCGGGGTCGGTGCGACCGGCTTCACCAGTGTGTCCGGTGTATCCGGCCTCGGCCACCACGGCTATCACCAGGGCCGTCTGCTGTTCAACCAACAGGCGACGCTCGAACTGATCATCACCGTGGTGCCCGACGACAAGGTCGAGGCACTGCTCGCCGGACTGCGCCGGCTCCTCGATGCCTCGCCCGGCGTGCTGTTCGTGACCGAGACCTACGTCAGCCGCCCCGAGTACTTCAGCTGAACAACCACCACGAGAGGAATGACCGAGATGAGCAATGACGTGAGTATTAACACGACCGACGCGACGACGATCTGGCGAGGGCTACGGGCCGGTCGGCCGTGGCCCGTCGAGGGGCCCGTGGCAGCAGTGTTCCGTTGTGCCGACGCCGGCATCAGCAGCGAGACCGTGTTCGGGCAATCTGCCGGATCACTCGTCGACATCAGCACGTGGGGCCACACGGTCGACACCAGCGTGCTGGCAAGCATCGAGTACGCGGTCGACGCACTCGGGGTCGCCCTGGTGGTGGTCCTCGGCCATGACGACTGTCCCGCCATGCGGGCCGCACTGCAGGCGTGGAAGAACGCGCAACTGCCGGACGGCGCGATGCGCAGTGCGGTGGAGAACGCGCTGCTGTCGGTGGTGCGTCGAGGCGCGGCAGCCGATTGTGTGGCCTCGGTGACCTCGGCCCACATCATCGACACCGCAACGTCCTTGGTGCAGCGCTCACCTGCTCTCGCTCACAAGATCGATCGCCATGAGGTGGGGATCGTCTGCGCCACGGTCTCCCCCGGCACCCATGACATCACGGTGCATGCAACCCTCGGTGCGGTGCGGACCGACGATTCCGTCCTGGAGCGCATCTGAGCACGAGTCCGCGCTGTCAGACGAGCGGGTACTTCACGGTCGGTACTTCATGGTCCAGGCGTGGACGATCAGATAGCCCGCGACCATGATGCCTACGGCCAGTCCGATCACGAGTCGGAGGCCGAACCGCCCCCACGGCACCGCAATGATCGCCGTCGCATACAGGAGGCCGACCACGACAAACGCGATGATCCAATGATGATCCGGGCTGTATGAGGGCCCGAAGCCACCTCCGCTGCAACCGCTCACACCGCATACGGCCAGCGTGCCCCAGTAGAGCGGACCGGCGGACAGGGCCGTGGCGAGCGGCAGTGTCCACAACAGATTCAGCGCGCTGTGACGTCTCAGCACCATGCGGCTCCTCCCGTCGACGGCGAACTGTTGCTAGGGGCTTGCGGGTCCAGCCTGGCACAAGCCCGACGAAGGCAGCGCCCGGGTCCGGCCAGTAAATCGAGACACCGTGACTCGATAGTGCTAATGTCATTAACGAGGCAACATGCCTCGTTAATGATATTGATCGCGAAAGGACTATCGTGTCGAGAACCGACATGGACGGCCTGGCGGCACCAAGCCGGGTCTCACCAAAAGCGTTATATGCCACGGGGTTTGCTTTTTCCGTGACGATGATGGGTACCACACTCCCGACGCCGCTGTATCCGATTTATGCCAGTGAGTTGACGTTCACGGCGTTGACGGTGACGGGGCTCTTCGCGGTCTATGCGATCGGTGTCGTCGCTACCCTGCTGCTGTTCGGCAGACTGTCCGACCTTGTCGGCCGCAAACCGGTCCTCCTTGCCGCGGTGGCATTTGCGGCGGTAAGTGCGGTGCTTTTCCTGTTGCCGCCGTCGCTGCCGCTGCTGATCCTTGCGCGGGTGGTCTCCGGGATCGGGGCGGGCCTGATGAGCGGCGCGGGAACGGCAGCCATCATCGACCTCTTCGGGCTCCAGCGTCGATCCGTGGCGGGGACCATCGCGGTCGCGGCGAACACCGGTGGTCTTGCGCTGGGCACCCTGCTGTCAGGCGTCATCGCCGACCTGAGCACCTCCGCGTTGAGTGCGCCCTATGTGGCCCATCTGGTGCTGTCGGCGGCTGCCCTTCTCGCCCTGGCGTACGGGCTGCCCTCGGCGCCACGCACGAACACCACGTCCGGATGGCGTCAGCGCCTTCATGTTCCCGCCGCCATCCGCGGTGCATTCGTGCGGGCGGTGCTGGCAGCGGGCTCAGGGTTCGCCGTCACCGGTGTGCTGACCGCGGTGAGCGGCCTACTCTTGGCGGGCCACCTGCACGTGCACAGCCACGCCGTCGCCGGCGGCGTCGTCTTCGTCGCCTTCGCAGGCATGGCAGGCGGTCAGCTGTGGGGACGGCGGCTTGCGACCGCCCGCGCGCAGATCGTCGGATGCCTGGGGATGGTGGTGGCCGCGGGCCTGATCGTGCTCGCGTTGACGACCGGGTCACTTCCCGCGCTTCTTGCGGCCGCGGCCACTGTGGGTATCGGTGCCGGGATGTGTCTGTTGGCCGGACTCGCGATGACCGTCGAACGAACCGATGTCGCGCAACGCGGCGGGGTGTCATCGGCCTTCTTTGCCGGGCTTTACACGATGCTGGCGGTGCCCGCGATCGGTGTCGGCGCACTGGCCCGGGCGACCGATCTCATCACCGCCGGGGTCGTGTTCGCCGGGTTGGTGTCCGTTCTCCCGGTGGTGGTGGTCATCGCAGAGCTGATGGTGATGCGCAGCGGTCGAGCGACCGAGGGCACCGGCAACTGAGAAGATCGAGACATGCCCGAGACGTCGAACCGCATGCAGCAGCCCGCACTCGGCAGGCCGCGCAGCGAGAGTGCCCGCCGGGCGATCCTGAATGCGGTCGACGACATGCTGGTCGAACAGGGATACGCGGCGCTGACGATGAAGGGCATCGCCGAGCGGGCCGGCGTCGGTCGTCAGACCGTCTACCGCTGGTGGTCGACCAAGGCCGAGATCCTGAACGAAGCGTGCGCGCAGGACGCAGCGACCGAGTTGGCGGTGCCGCTCACCGCCAACTCGGTCGCTGTGGTGTCGAACTACCTCGCCGCTGTGGTGCACTTTCTGACGCGATCCGTCGCCGGCGCCGCCTACCGGGCGTTGCTGGGAGAAGCACAGCACGACAACGCTGTCGCCGCATTGCTGCGTGGGAACGATGTCCTGGTCCGCAGTGCCATGCCGGTGGTCGCACATGTGCTCGACAGCGACGATCCGGCTCCCGCTGTGGACGAGGAACTGACCGCCGAACTCCTGGGACCGATCGTCTTTCCGATCCTCACCGGTGCGGCGGCGCCGACGAAGGCACAGTTGCGGGAAAGGGCATCGCGGTTCGTCGATCGATACCGATCTTGATTCGCCGGGAAACGTGGTCTACTCCGATGTATGGCCACTATCACAGAGGGCTACGCCGACCCGGCATTCGCTGAGGTGAAGACGCTCTTCGAAGCCGGTGTGGCCGACGGTGACGACCTCGGTGCCGCGGTGGCCGTGTATGTCGACGGCCGCGCCGTAGTGGACCTGTGGGGCGGCATCGCCGATCGCAGGACCGGGCGACCATGGACACGCGACACCGTGTGTCCCACCTTCTCCTGCACGAAGGGGGTGACGGCGACCGCGGCGCTGATGGTCGCCCAGCAGCGTGGCGGCGGATTCGAGGAGCCCGTGTGTTCGTGGTGGCCCGAGTTCGCGCAGTGCGGCAAACGCGAGGTCACCCTGGCCGACCTGATGACCCATCGGGCCGGGCTGCCGGTGTTGGAGCGCCCGGTATCGGCGGCCGAAGCCGCGGATCCCGCCGCGATGGCCACCCTGTTGGCGCACCAGTATCCGATATGGCCGCTCGGCACCGAACACGGTTATCACGCTTTGACATTCGGATGGCTGGTCGGCGAATTCGTCCGTCGTCACACCGGTATGACCGTGGGCGATTTCACCCGGCGGCACATCAACGAACAGCTCCACATCGGCGCAGCCGCGGCGGCCCCGTCCGATATTGCCAGGATGAGTTCGCCACCGCCCGGGCAACGCGTGTGGAGTGTGGCGCATGCGCCGCCGATACCCGAGCGCACCGTCGCCGAGATGGCCGCGGCGATCGCCGATCCCGAGTCACTCTTCGTCCGCGCAGCATCGAACCCCGTTCCGTCATTCCATGATCCCGAGGTGCTGGCGGGAGGCTGGCCCGCGGCCGGGCTGGTCACCACCGCGCGCGCAATGGCGGTGTTCTATGCCGACCTCGTCGACGGCAGCTTGGTCGCAGGCGGGCTGTTGCGCGAGGCGATCGCCGAACGGGTCCGCGGCCGTGACCACGTGCTGGGACTGGAAAGCGCCTTCGGGCTCGGATACATGCTTCCGTCGCAGAATTTCGTGATGCCCGAACCTGCGCGGCGAACCGCTTTCGGGCATCCTGGCGCAGGTGGTTCGGTCGGAATGGCAGATCCCGAGCACCGGGTGGCTTTCGCCTTCGTTCCCAACATGCGTCGAGACTGGCTGGCCGGGGATCGTCGCGCCCATCGGCTCGTCGCGGCCGTGTATGACGCACTCTGACCATCCCGCAGGTACGAGTATCCGCGTTTCAAGACCCGCGGCGTGGGGCAAGATCAATCCATGCGAAACATACTCGGCCGTTCGCCCATCGCCGTCCTCGCCGCAGCGCCGATTGCCGCGGCGTCGCTGTTCGCCGCCGGGTCCGCTGCCGCTGAACCGCTGAACTGCGTCAACGGACAATTCTGGGACCCCATCACGAACACCTGCCAGACACCGCGTCCGGCGGAGAATTGCGCGCCGGGTCAGTACTGGAACGCCCTGTCCAACGTCTGTCGTCCGCTGGGTGTGCTCTGACCCCGACCGGACCTACAGTTCCCGCGATCCGATCAGCGCCTCGGAGATCACTCCGGTCGCTTTCTTCAGCGCAGGCACAGCCCGCGTGATGGCGTCCTTGTGCATGCGCGTGACGGGGCCGGAGATGCCTATCGCCATAGGTGTGGGTGCGCCGGGAACCGCCATCGCTACCGATCGCATCCCCATTTCGCATTCCTCGTCATCGATCGCGTAACCATCGGCGCGAACACGCTCGACCTTGGCAAATACCGCCGAAAGAGTCGAGGCACTGTTCTCAGTCGGCGCCGGGAGCCCGGACTGGGTGACAAGTTTCAGGATGCGCGCGTCCTCCAGTCCGCCGAGGACGGCTTTGCCGACACCCGAGGTATGCAGGCCGACGCGCTTGCCCACCTCGGTGCCGTTGCGCATCAGCGCCGACGGCAGCACCTGACCGGTGTAGATCACCATGTCGCCGTCGAGTACGGCCAGGCTCGCAGTTTCCGACAGTTCGTCGACCAGCGTCTGCAGTACCGGCATGGCCACCGCACCCAACTGGCGGTTGGCGACCTCACCGAGCCGAATCAGTCTCGGCCCCAACGCATAGCGACGGTTGGGCAGCTGCCGCACATAGCCCAGGTTGACCAGTGTGCGCAACAGGCGGTGAATCGTGGGCGGTGGCAATGGCGACTCCGAGGACAACTCGGTGAGCGAGCACTCCCCTCCCGCGCGCCCGATCAACTCCATCAATTCGAAGGCGCGTTCCACCGATTGGACCCCGCCTGACCGTTCCGTCATGCGACCCACTTTCGGTAGATGATGTGCGTTTCATCCAACATCCGATGAAATGATTCCGCAATACGGAATCTCGTCGGGCTCATCTGTGACTTCTTCGCGGTTCGACCGGTTCCACGCTAAACTCCACATTGTGGAATTTCAGTCTGATCGGTATTTCCACGCATTTCAGCGGCGGCCCGGAAGGAACACCTGTGACACGACGCCTCGACGATGCGGTGCTGGCCGACGTCGACCTTCGGCTGGCGGCCGCCGACGCGCACCTGGCCGCCTGCTATCCCGGTGACGACGGCCGTCGGCAGCCGGTGCACACCGTCTATGTCCCCGCCAATCGGTACACGGCCACGACGCCCACCGATTGGGGGACCGCTGCACTGGCCGCGGCCGGCTCGGCCGGCGGACTCGACGCGGTGGCGGCACTGGTCGGAGCCGACGAAGGAACCGACTGTGCGCCCGACACGCTGGCCGCGCTGGTGGACCACAAGCTTCGCACCGAACCGATCGAGGACCTTCGCATCGACTTCGAGGACGGCTACGGCACGTTCGACGACGCCACCGAAGATGCCGATGTCGAACGTGCCCTGGAGGCAGTGCGCAGCGCGATCGACGCAGGCAGCTCGACGCCGTTCGTCGGTATCCGCTTCAAGTGCCTCGAAGCCGGCACCCGGGCCCGCGGATTGCGGACGCTCGACATGTTCGTCAGCGGGCTCGTCGAATCCGGCGGGCTGCCCGACGGTGTGGCCCTGACCCTGCCCAAGGTGACCTCGGTAGATCAGGTCGAGACGATGGTGGTGGTGGCGCGCGCCCTCGAGGCGGCCAACGGACTTCCCGCGGGCCGCATCCGCTTCGAGGTGCAGGTCGAAACACCGCAGGCTATCCTCGGCGCCGACGGTCGCGCACCGGTCGCCCAATTCATCCACGCAGGACAGGGGCGCGTCAGCTCGTTGCACTACGGCACCTATGACTACTCGGCGTCCCTCGGCATCGCCGCCGCCTATCAGTCGATGGAGCATCCGGCGGCCGACCATGCCAAGAACGTCATGCAACTCGCCGTCGCCGGAACCGGTGTCCACATGTCCGACGGCTCCACCAACATCCTGCCCGTCGGCGACCCCGACAACATCGCGATGGCCTGGACCCTGCACGCACGCCTGGTCCGCCGACATCTCGAACGGGGCATCTATCAGGGCTGGGACATGCACCCCGCCCAACTCGTCACCCGGTACCTCTCGACCTACGCGTTCTACCGCCGCGCCTTCGCCCCCGCCGCGACGCGCCTGCGCAACTACGTCCACCGACTCGACTCCACGGTCATGGATGAGCCGGCCACCGCTCGAGCGCTGGCGAGTGTGATCCATCGCGGCAGCGTATGCGGCGCGCTCACCGGCGACGAGATCGAGACCGCCACCGACCTTTCGACGTCCACCGTGCGTGACATCGCGCTCGGCCGCACAATCAGGAGCACCCCATGACCCGACCAGTAACCGCAGCGTCCTACTACACGCCTCGTGGCGGACTGCCACCGCAGACCGACCTGTTGACCGATCGGGCCATCGTCACCGAGGCGTACACCGTCATCCCCCGCGGGGTTCTCTCCGACATCGTCACCTCGGTGTTCCCGGAGTGGACGGACACCCGCGCGTGGATCATCAATCGACCCGTGGCCGGTGGCGCGACGACGTACTTCCAGGCGATCGTCGAAGTGAAGCCCGGCGGCGGCGCACAGCGACCAGAACCGCAACCGGAGGTCCAGAGCTTCCTTTTCGTCACCTCGGGGGCACTGTCGGTCGACGCGGCGGGGCAGTCACAGACACTGTCGGAGGGCGGCTTTGCCTACCTGCCTGCCGGAACCGACTGGTCGGCCCGCAACGCCGGGGATGCCGATGCGACGTTCGTGTGGATTCGCAAGCGCTATGAGGTGATCGAGGGCCACACGCCGTCGGTGAAGTTCGGCAACGAGCGGGATATCGAACCGTCGGCGATGCCGGGAACCGATGGGAAATGGCGCACGACCCGCATGCTCGACCCGCAAGACCTCGCCTACGACATGCACGTCAACATCGTGACGTTCGAGCCTGGCGCGAGCATTCCATTCGCCGAAACCCATGTGATGGAGCACGGGCTGCTGATGCTCGAAGGCAAGGCCGTATACCACCTCAACGGAGACTGGGTGGAAGTTCAGGAAGGCGACTTCCTCTCGCTGCGCGCCTTCTGCCCGCAGGCGTGCTACGCCGGCGGTCCGTCGAATTTCCGCTACCTGTTGTACAAGGACGTCAACCGCCAGATCATGCTCTGACGAAACGACACCGGGCACCCGATGGGTGCCCGGTGTCGTCTGAGAGTTCTTGGCCTACAACTGGAATGGCCAGCCGATGACCTTCTTCTGCCGCGGAGTGGCATAGGTACGCACCTTCGAGGTGGACAGTCCCATCCGGACCAGCCCTTCGGCGATGGTCACCGCCGAGCGGACGCCATCGACGATCGGCACACCGGTGGCGGCCGACACCTTGGCCTCCAATTCGGCCATACCGCCGCAGCCGAGGCAGATCACCTCGGCATGATCCTTCTCGACGGCCTCGCGCGCCTGCGAAACGATCGCCTGCACGGCACGCTCGGGGTCTGATTCCAGTTCCAGCACACCGAGGCCCGATGCCCGCACCGAAGCGCATCGGGCGTCGAGGCCGGCCAGTTTCAGGCGGTCTTCGATCAGCGGCACCGTGCGGTCGAGCGTGGTGACCACCGAGTACTTGTGGCCCAGATACATCGCCGTCGACGCCGCAGCCTCGGTGATGTCGACGACCGGCACGTCGAGCAACTCCTGCAGACCCTCTCGGCCGTGCTCGCCGTAGCCGGCCTGGATCACCGCGTCGAACGGCTCAGCATACGAAGTGATCGCGTCCATCACGGCGATGGCGGCGAGGTAACTCTCGAAGTTTCCCTCGCACGAGTCGGCGCCGAAACGGGGTGTGATGCCGATGATCTCGGTGCCCGGCGAGGCGACACCGCGCGCGGACTCCGCGATCGCCTCGGTCATCGAGACGGTCGTGTTGACGTTGGCAACCAGAATTCTCATGAGGTCCCTAGTGGTGCGTGCTGGTCACGGCGATGGGCTCTCCGGACACATCGTTGAAGGGGCCGCGACGGTCCGCGAGCATCCAGTAGACGATCGCGCCGAGCCCGGCCCCGATGAACCAGGAGAACTCCGAGACGATCTTGAACGCCGGGACGAAGGCCATCAGCAGCGCGGCGACCGCCGTGATGCCAAGGGCGGCAACGGCACGCATGTTCACGCCCTTCGCATAGTGATACTCGCCGGCCGCATCGACGGTGAACAGGGCCAGCACGTTGATCTTCGATCGGCGCACCAGCCAGTAGTCGACCATGATGATGCCGAACAGGGGGCCGAGGATGGCGCCGAGACCGCCCAGGAAGTAGTTGATGACCGCAGGCGAGTTGTACAGGTTCCACGGCAGGATCACCAGGCCGATGACCGCCGAGATGAACGCCGCGCGGCGGAAGTTGAGGTGCTCGGGGAAAAGGTTGTTCAGCGCATAGATCGGTGCGACGAAGTTCGCCATGAGGTTGACAGCGATGGTGAGGATCAGCAACGCGAGCGCCGCGAGCACCAGCAGCAGCGTGTTCGGCACCTCCTGGACGATATCGGCCGGCGCTTCGATGATGCGTCCGTCGATGCGGAACTGTGCACCGGCAAGCGTGATAACGATGCCGCCGAACACCAGCATGTTCAACGGGATGCCCCAGAAGTTGCCGCGCACGATGGCGCGTTTTGATGTCGCGTTTCGGGTGAAATCGCAGAAGTTGAGCACGAACGTGCCGTAGATCGCGACCCACAGGCTCGCACCGCCGATGATCTTCAACCACATGTCGACGCCGGTCAGCGAATCGGGTGTCGACCATGCAATGCTCCAGCCGGCGTTACTGATCATCCAGATCGCCAGCGCAATCATGGTGAACAGGATGACCGGGCCGGCGAACGCCTCGTACTTGCGGATCATCTCCATGCCGTAACTGACGATGATCACCTGGATCACCCACAAGGAGACGAACGAGATCCAGCCCAGCGTCGACAGTCCCAGGAAGCTGTTCGAGTCCAATGTCGCCGCCGACGGCGCGAGCGCGATGATCATGATGCGCAACACCACCGAGGCCAGATAGGTCTGGATGCCGAACCAGGCGATCGCCACCGCACCGCGGATCAAGGCGGGGATCTGCGCGCCACGGATACCGAAGGCGATGCGGCTCATCACCGGGAACGGGACGCCGGTCTTCTCCCCCATGAACCCGGACAGATTGAGAAGCAGGAACAGGAACATCCCGCCGAGGCCGAGCGCCAGCAGGATCTGCCACCCGCCCAGGCCGAGGGCGAACAGCCCGATGGCGAACGAGTAGTTGCCCAGACTGTGCACGTCGTTGGCCCACAGGGTGAAGATGTTGTACGCACCCCAGCGTCGGCCGGCACGTTTGGTGGGTGCGAGATCGGCGTTGTACAGCTGCGGACTCACATCGGCGAGTGCTGCCGCATCATTGCGATCGGAGTCGCCGAGGAGGCCGGTGGACTCTGTGCTCATGGGATACGCCTGTCACGGTAGGAGCGCCGACGCCTGGGACGTCGCCGCCAGAAATTCCACTGTGCGGAAAAAAGATTCCACGGATTTCATAAGTAACGCGTATGTGGACACCGTGTGTCAAGCCTTCAGTCGCAATTGACTGTGTCGGCGCTCACATCTAACCTCGCACTACGATGGAGCCTTACTTCCACAATGAGGAATTTGATCGAGGACGTATGTTCCTCGCTACGGAGAGCTGCCGATGACTTCGATCGCTGACGACACGCCCCCACCCTCGGATCGACCCGAATACGACCTGGTGGTCCGTGGTGAACGCACCCTGACGACCGCGGGCATCGTGGCGCGCGAGATCGGTATCCGCGACGGCCGTATCGTCGCGATCGAACCGCTGGGCAGCGGCCTCACCGCCACCGAGATCATCGAACTGACCGACGAGCAGGTGATGATCCCCGGCCTGGTCGATACCCACGTGCACGTCAACGAGCCGGGTCGCACCGAGTGGGAGGGCTTCGACTCCGCGACCCGCGCCGCCGCGGCCGGTGGCGTGACCACCTTGATCGACATGCCGCTGAACTCGATTCCGCCGACGGTCAATGTAGAGGCCCTCAACGCCAAGCGGGCGGCGGCAGCGGGAAAGACCCACATCGACGTCGGATTCTGGGGTGGCGCAATCCCCGGTAACACCGACGACCTGCGGGGTCTGCACGACGACGGTGTCTTCGGCTTCAAATGTTTCCTGCTGCACTCGGGTGTCGACGAGTTCCCCCACCTCGACGCCGATGAGATGGAAAAGGACATGGCCGTGCTGGCCGGTTTCGACTCCATGATGATCGTGCACGCCGAAGACTCCCGCGCCATCGATCGCGCCCCGTCTGCCGAGGGCAACAAGTACGAAAGGTTCCTCGCCTCCCGTCCCCGTGGCGCCGAGAACGTCGCGATCGCCGAGGTGATCGAACGCGCCCGCTGGACCGGGGTCCGCGCCCATATCCTGCATCTGTCCTCCTCCGACGCGCTGCCGATGCTCGCGACAGCGAAGCGGGACGGCGTCAAGATCACCGTGGAGACCTGCCCTCACTATCTGACATTGCTGGCCGAGGAGATCCCGAACGGCGCGACGGCCTTCAAGTGCTGCCCGCCGATCCGCGAGGCGTCGAATCGTGAACTGCTGTGGCAGGGGCTGCTCGACGGCACGATCGACTGCATCGTCTCCGACCATTCGCCCTCGACGATCGATCTGAAGGACGTCGAGAACGGCGATTTCGGTATCGCGTGGGGTGGGGTCGCCTCGCTGCAGCTCGGCCTGTCGCTCATCTGGACCGAGGCCAAGCGCCGCGGTATCGAGCTGACCCAGGTCCTGGACTGGATGGCCGCCAAACCCGCCGCATTGGCGGGACTGAACACCAAGGGCAAGATCGCGCTCGGTTACGACGCCGACTTCGCCATCTTCGAACCGGACTCCGCCCAGGTTGTCGACGTCCACAAACTGCACCACAAGAATCCGGTCAGTCCCTACGACGGGCGGGCACTCGCCGGGGTCGTCACGAGCACCTGGCTGCGCGGCAAGAAGATCGACTTCACGAACCCCCATGGCCGGATGCTGCGCCGTGGCGGCGTCTAGCACACGTCAACCGGACTTCGTCACGGGTTCGCCGGCACGGTAGGCGACCGGACGCCCGAACAGATACCCCTGGCCAAGGTCCACACCGAGATCGCGAAGGGTGCCCAACTGCTGGGGGTCCTCGACCGCTTCGGAGACCGTCACGGCATTCAGTTCATTGCCCAGCCGCACGATCGACGATGCCAGCGCACGCCGTACCGGGTCGGTGGCGATGCCCGAGGTGAGATCACCGTCGATCTTGATGATGTCCGGACGGAGGCGCAGCAACTGGTTGAAGCTCGCAAAACCCGCTCCGGCATCGTCGATGGCTAGGCGGATCCCTGCTTCGCGCAACGGTTTCAGCGCTTCGGCGAGGTCGTCCGGGAATGGCTCGTGCTCGGTGATCTCCACCACGAGCGGCCGCTGCACCGAGATCAGGAGCTCTTGCACCGCAGGATTCATCGCCGTCACCGGACTCAGATTGGCGGCCACGAACGATGTCGGCGGAAGATCCTCGGCGTTGACCAGCAGGCGTCGCAGCGCCGCCAGTTCCAAACTCAGGCTCCGGCCGAGACGGCGCGCGCAATCGAACCACTGTTTCGGGCTCAACTCGCCGTCGGTCGGGAATCGGCACAATCCTTCGAAGCCGGTGACGTCCCCGGTGTTCAGATCCACGATCGGCTGGAACACGATGTCCAGGTTGGCCGGATCGGCCAGCACGGCGTCCAGTCGCTGATGCAGTCGATCCTCGCGCGCCATATCGGGAAGCAACACCGAGGCCAGGAACTGCGTGGTGGAGTCGTCCGGCAAGTTCGGGTCCACCAGAAACGCGTCCAGCAGCGCCGAGAGCTCGGTATGGGCGCTGATCAACCCCGAGATGAATGTGCTCGCCGCGGCCATCGCCGCGATATCGCGCTCGTCGAATCGGCCCGGTTGTGTGGAGGTCATCGACAAGGCACCGATGGCGGTATCGCGATGACGCAGCGGAAAGACGGCGAGGGTGCGCAATTCCAGCCGCGCTCCGATGGCGCGAACCTCGGCGTTCACGGCGGGATCGTTGGGTGCGTCGTCACTGAGCTGTGGTCGTCCGGTGGCCACCGCCAAGCCCTGGAACGTCCCCGCGACCGGCAGTCGCAAGCCGAGTAGCGATTCCACGACCCCAAAGGCCGACACCACGACGAACTCGTCGCTGGGCGCCAGGATGCTGACGGCCGCGCCATCGGCTTTCGGGGTGAACAAGCACATCTGTTCGGTGATCCGGCGAGTCAATGCCGCCGGATCGATCGACGCATTGATCGCCGCGATCAGGTTGCGCATGGCGCGATTCGGTGCCCGGCAGGAAGCTGCCACCTGCCCGATCCGTCTATCCGCCGGACACGCATCGTGAAACCTCTCACCCCCCAGAACAGGTGGCGTCGCGATCAGCTCTGCCCGGGTCCGCCCACGCGGCGGACCCGGGTTTTCACACTACGGGCTGGGGACCTGCTCAGGAGCAAAACTGCGGCGACTCGCCGCCGTTCTATTCGTTGTATCCGAAGATGGCATTCCACGCCCGCTGATCCTGCGCGGACCACCCGGTCGCCTCTGCCTGGGTGATGCGGTGCACGCGCGGATCATCGAAATCCGGTAGCTGGACACCGCGCACATTGGGCGCCGCCACGTCGTCGCGGACGGAGTATTCGCCGATGTCGCGCAACACGTTCTGGCCGCGCTGGGACAGATTCCAGTTCAGGAACACCTTCGCCGCGGCCAGGTGTGTCGCGGTCGAGGCCATCCCGGTGTAGTAGTCGTAGGCGGTAACCCCCTCCTCGGGGACCACGAAGGTGACCGGGGCGTTCTCGTTGGCGGCGATGTTCACGCTGCTGACCACCACGGTGCCCGCGTCGATCTCCCCGCGGGCCAGGCTGTCCAGCTCGGCGCCGAGGGAATCGAACACCCTTGTTTCCCCGGCATACTCGCGCAGATACTCATCGCCGAGCACATCACGCTGGAATCGGGTCAGCGCCAGAGCGCTGCCACCGGCACCGGCTTGGGCGATGCCGAGCTTGCCTGTCCAGCGGTCCTTGAGAAGATCCTTCCAACTCGTCGGCGCGTCAGCCGGATCCACCAGCGCTGTGTTGTAGCCGAACGTATAGATCGGGTTGAACGTGCGGTAGTAGTTACCATCATCGAACACGACGTCTTGGCGCAGATTTGTCGCGGTGGGTGGCGTGTACGGCTGGAACACACCGCGTCGGCTCAGCCCAGAGACAAAGCCTGCATCGGAGATGCGCACCACATCGGCATTGAACTTGCCGGCACCGTACTCGGCAACGATCCGCTCGTACAGGCGATTCGGAGTGAGTCGGATCAATTTCACGTCAAGGCCGGTGTCCGCCTCGAACTGAGCGAGCAATGCGGCCTCGCTGTCAGCCGTCCACCCGCTGTACAGGGTGATCTGACCATCCTTTTGAGCAGCCGCCCAGAGATCCGGATCGGCGATCTGCTCACCGTCGATCACCAACGCCGAATCGCGCGAGACCGACTCGGCCGGCCTGGTCAGGTCCGGCGCGGGCGGGGGCGGTGCACAGGCGGCCAATACCGTTGTCGCGGAGACGAGTCCGACGACGATGCGGGTGATCGATCTCATGAGATCTCCTTGGATCCGAAGCGGCGCGCCAGGACGGCGAGCACACCGATGACGGCGCAGTAGAGCAGGCTGAGCTCCGCCGCCGACTGAAATGACCCGTTGTCATAGGCGTCGAAGATCGCGATGGACAACAACCGGGTATCGGAGGTGAACAGGAACAGCGCCGCGGTCAGCTCGCGCATGGCCAGCATCATCAGCAGGAGGAAGGTCGAGGAAAGGCCCACCCGCAGCAGCGGCGCGGTGACGAAGGTGATGGCGCGATGCCGACGCGCGCCGAGCATCACGGCGCTGTCCTCGAGGTCCTTGTCCAACTGGATGATCGAGGCGGAAACCCCCCGATAGCCCTGCGGCAGGAACACCGCCACGAACGCGATGACCAGCACCGCCAGCGTGCCGTACACGGGCACCGGAAGTGCCAGCCACGTCCACAACAGACCAAGGCCCAACACGATCGCCGGGACCGCCAGCGGCAGCATCGCCACGTACTCCAGCAGTTTGCGGCCCGGTGCCTGAGTCCGATAGCGCGTGTACGCCAACGCGAAGCACAGCGCGGTACCGATCGCAGCGGTGGCCACCCCGACCACCACACTGTTGACGACAACCTGGTGGAACTCGGTGCTCTGCAGGGTCTGGCCCATGTTCCACAGCGACAGCGCGCCCGGGCGGGCGAGCTGACCGAGATCGGCGACATACGGACTGGTCTGCATGGCAGCGATGATCAAGGCGCCGACGGGCAGCAGTACGGCCAAGACGAAATAGCTCCACGCGAACACCGCCGCGGGCAGCCGCCAGCGTCGAAGAGATACCTGCCGCGCCCGCACGCCTTTACCGCTGACGGTCGTGAACTCCTTGCCGCCCATGGCACGCTGTTGCATCGCCACCACGACGACCAGCAGCACGGTCAGCACGACGGCCACCGCAGCGGCATCGTTCGAGCGGGCCGGGGATGCGTTCATCAGCCGGTAGATCAGGGTGGGCAAGGTGTCCACGCCCCCCGGCACGCCGATCACCTGGGCAACCGGGAAGTTCTCTACGGTGAGCGCGAAGACCAGGATGGCCGAGCCGAGCACGGCGGGCATCACCAGGGGAAACGTGATCTCCCGCAGCATCTTCCGTACCGGTGCACCGTGCAGGCTGGCCGCATCCTCCAGATCCGGGTTCATCAGCGACAGCGCCGAATGGACCATCAGGAACGGATACGGCGCGTAGTAGAGGCCCAGGACGAAGATCATCCCGGTGAAGCTGTAGATGTCCATCAGGTGTGGAAGACCGATGGCACCGAAGGCAAGGTTGAGATAGCCGGTCGCCGGACCGGCCAGCAGCGCCCACGCCAGTGCGCCGACCAGGGCCGGCAGGAACAGCGGCATGATCGCGATGCCGTAGATGAGTTTGCGGCCCGGGATGTCGGTGCGGGCGGCCAGGAAGGCGAGCAGGCAGCCGATCACCAGGGCGACCACCGAGGACCCGACCCCGACGGCCGCCGAGTTCAGCAGGGCCGTCCGCGCGGTTCCCGACCCCAGCACCGCGAAATTGTCGAGCGTGAAGCGACCGAAGTCGAAGAGATTGTCCCGCTCGGTATTCGCGCTGAAGGCACCGGCAAGGATGAAGAACATCGGGCACAGGACGATGACCGTGAGGACGGCGAGCTGCACCAGCACCGGCAGCGAACGGCGCGCCGACCGTTTCCGGCGGCGGGGCTCGGCGCCGCGGAGCCCCGCCGGGGCTGTCGTGGCGTGCGGTCGGTTGGTGGTCGGCGCGCTCATGCCGGCACCGCCGATGGGGTCTCGGTGCGGTCGTCGACCAATAGCTGGGCCGCACCGGGTCGCGCGGTCACCACGGCCGGTTCGCCGATACCGAGGACCGGGCTGCCGTTACCCGTGGCGACCGCCTCGATCTCGGGTCCGTTGTCCAGGGTGACCCGGTAGCGAATCGACGCGCCCTGGTAGCTGGCGACCTCGACGCGACCGAGCCAGTGCTGGCCGGCGGGTGCCGGTTCGGCGGGGCCGGTGACCAGCAGATCTTCCGGGCGCAGGCAGACGATCGCGGGGCCGTCGAACCGGCGTGCCGAGTCGACGACGACCGAGATGGCGGGATGTTCGGTCAGCGTGCAGTCCAGCTCACCGGGTGCAGCGGTGACGCCGAAAATATTTCCGATGCCGAGGAATTCGGCGATCGACGCACACGATGGACTCTTGTAGATCTGTTCCGGGGAGCCGATCTGGACGATGCGCCCCTGCTGCATCAACGCGATGCGGTCGGCGAGGGCGAACGCCTCGACCTGGTCGTGTGTGACGTAGACCGTGGTCAGCCCGAGCCGCAATTGCAGCTCGCGAAGTTCCATCCGCAACCGCTCCCGCAACCGCGCGTCGAGGTTGGACAGCGGTTCGTCGAGCATCAGCACGCTGGGACGCATGACCAGGCTGCGTGCCAGCGCCACCCGCTGCATCTGGCCGCCGGAAAGCTGGCTGGCGCCGCGGTCGGCCAAATGGCCCAGCCCGACCAGATCCAACGCCTCGTCGACGCGTTGCACCAGTTCGCTTTTCGCGACCTTCTGCATCTTCAGCGCGAATCCGACGTTCTGCGCCACCGTGCGATGCGGCCACACCGCGTAGGACTGGAAGACCATCCCGACGTTGCGCTTGTGCGGCGGAACAGATCGTCCCGTCGTGCTGTCGTGCACGACGCGGTCACCGATGCTGATGCGGCCGATACCAGGTGTCTCCAGCCCTGCAACGCAGCGCATGGTGCTGGTCTTGCCGCAACCCGATTGGCCCAGCAGCACCAAGGATTCGCCATCGGCGATCTCCAGGTCCAGATCTTTGACCACGGTGTTGCCGTGATAGGCCAACGTCAGGTTCTCGATGGTGACTTTCATGATTTCCCTTTAGTTGTCGGGGCGGTTTGCGGACATGTCGTAGGCGGGTGTCGATTCCGCGAGGCACAGACTGGACATGGCGATTTCTCCTCGCTACCGAAATGCCGGAGGGTGATGCCGCTCACGTCCCGGCTAGGAGTTCAGCGTGGCTCACATCAGGGTCGAGTACAATCACGAAAATATTGATTACCCTTTAGGTGAACTGAACGGAGCTGGGATGCTCGATCCTCGCCGGTTGTTGTTGCTGGTCGACGTGGTGCGGGCCGGCTCGTTGACGGCCGCCGCCAACCGCCTGAGCTACACCACCTCGGCGATTTCCCAGCAGATCGCGAAGCTGGAGGCCGAGGCCGGTCAGCCACTGCTGGAACGCCATGCCCGGGGTGTGCGGCTGACCGAGGCGGGTGCGGCGCTGGCGCGGCGTGCCGAGCGGATCGAAACCCAGCTGCAGGCTGCCCGCAGCGAGCTCGACGAGATCGCCGGTCTGCGATCCGGCACCGTCCGACTCGGCACCTTTCCCACTGTCGGATCGAGTCTGCTGCCGCAGGTTGTCAAGCTGTACAAGGCCAGACATCCGGCCGTGAAGCTCACGGTGCGCAGTTCCCGATTCGCGGCCCTGCGCGGCATGCTCGACAACGGCGAGGTCGAACTGTCATTGCTGTGGGATTACGAGTGGGCACCGGTGACCGACCGCGAACTGGTCGTACGAGAACTGTTGGTGGATCCACCGACGCTGGTGGTCTCGGTCAATCACCGCCTGGCCCATCGCGAGTATCTGGACATGGCCGAGCTCGCCGATGAGCAGTGGATCACCAGGGAAGATCATCACCCAGTCGGCGCCGCGCTCGAAAAGGCCTGCCAGAATGCAGGTTTCACTCCCACTGTCGCCTTCGCCGCCAATGATTATCAGGAGGCCCAAGCGATGGTCGCCGTCGACCTCGGGGTGTCGATGGCACCCCGATTGGCGCTGTCCAACCTCCGCGAGGATGTCAAGGTCATCCCCCTGCGGGGTGCGCCGTCACGTCGGATCCTGCTGGCCCATCTGTCCGAACACCGTTTGACCCCCGCCGAGGCCACCCTGGTCGACACATTCGAAGAGGTCGCCTACAAACACGATGGCAAGACGACCCCCGCGGTCCGTCGCATCCGGCCGAACTGAGGACGGACAGCATTAAGTTTTTCTACGCACGGGTCCAGTAATCATCGATTGTGGTGAACGAACTCCATTCCTAGTGTGATCTGGGTAATGAAGAATCGTCGTGTGTGACGCAGCACGGTCCCGACCGACCGGGCCGCCGTCGCAGACGTTCGGCGCCGCCACGGCGACGACGCCGCGCCCGGAACTGAGAGAACGCCCATGAGTTATGTAGAGATTCTGCCGCTGATCGCGCTCGTCGCGATGTTCGTCATCGCCACGCTCTGCCCCATCAACATCGGCATCCTGGGCTTCATCGGCGCATTCGCCGTCGGAGCCTTCCTCCTCGGCTATGACGACAAAGAGATCCTCGCCGAGTTCCCCAGCTCGATCGTCCTGACGATCATCGGCGTTACCTACTTCTTCGGCATGGCCAAACAGAACGGAACCATCGACCTGCTGGTCAACGCATGTATCCGCGGCGTGCGCGGGCGCGTGACCGTGGTGCCCTGGGTGTTCTTCCTCTGCGCATCGGTACTGACCGCGCTGGGCACCTTCAGCCCGGCGGCCGTCGCGCTGATCGTGCCGGCCGCCATGACGTTTGCCGCGCGCACGAAGATGAGCCCGTTGGTGATGGGCATCATGACCATCAACGGCGCGCACGCCGGCGCCTTCTCTCCGATCTCGGTATCCGGCGTGCTCGTGGTCGACCTGGTCGAGAAGAGCGGCCTGACCGTCAACCCCTGGCTGCTCTTCCTCGCGAGCTACGCCATCAACCTGCTGCTCTCGGTGCTCACCATCGTCGGGTATGCGGCCTTGTCCCGCGTCCGCAACCTCGAGTACACCGCGCTCGGTTCGCAGCCGACGGCGCCGGACGATCTCGGCGGTGCCGGGTACGTGGCGGGACCGGCGCGTGAGCCTGCCGGCGGTGTGGGAGTTCTGACCCGTCCGGCACATACCGAGGCCGCCATGGTGGTCCAGCCCTCCGTTACCGGGGTGCAGAAACTGACCCTGTTTCTGATCGCCACCGTGTTGGTGCTGGTCCTCGTCCTGCACATGCCGATCAGCTTCGTGGCGATCGCGGCAGGGGCGGTACTGGCATTCACCGATCTGACCAAGCAGAGTGAGGCCATCGCCGGCATCAGCTGGCCGACCGTCCTACTGGTCGCCGGGATGGTGACCTATATAGCGATCGTCGAAGAGGTCGGCACCATCGATCACCTGGCCCAGATGGCCATCACGGTGGGCGCCCCGCTGCTGGTGGCACTGGTGCTCTGCTACGTCATCGGCGTGACATCGGCGTTCGCCTCGTCGACGGCATTGTTGGCCGCGATCATCCCGTTGGCACTCCCCCTGCTGCAGATGGGCACCCTGCCGGTGGTCGGGGTCGTGGCTGCGCTGGCGATCGCTGCCACCGTCGTCGACGTGTCGCCGTTTTCGACCAACGGCGCCCTGGTCCTTGCCAACGCCCAAGGCATCGACCGGCCCCGCTTCTACCGACAGCTGCTGCTCAACGCCGGCATCGTGGTCGCCGTCGCCCCCGCCCTGTGCTGGGTGCTGTTGGTCCTGGTTCCCGGCTTTGCCTGACCACTGCGGGTAGCGGGTTGGTGCGGCGTCCAGCCGGCTCGGCCACACAACTTTAGTAAAAGTAGATCCCTATCTAATTATCCGAGATTGTCCTTCACCCTGTCGCCGTCGAGAATCGATGGTGGAGGGTTGCCCATCCGGCGTCGGTCGCCTCCGACCAGAACCGCCGGTGAGCCCCCAGCGTGGAAAGGTACCGAGACTCATGCTCGTGCTACGAGGTACATGGATGCGCGGCGGAACCAGCAAGTGCTGGCTGTTCAACGCCGTCGATGTCGACCCGATCGTCGAGCGGGCCGGCGGGCTCGACGCGCTGCTGACGTCCGCGTTCGGCTCGGGTGACCCCCGCCAGCTCGACGGCGTCGGGGGTGGTAGCTCGACGACATCCAAAGCGGCGATCGTGCGCCGGTCCAGCCACCCCGACATCGACATCGACTACCAATTCGCCCAGATCGCCATCGCCGACCGCAGGGTCGAATGGGCCAGCAATTGCGGGAACTGCGCCACCGCGATCGGGCTCTATGCACTGCAGTCGGGGCTGGTACCGGTCGGCGACGAGGTGACCGCGGTGCGGTTGCGACACCAGGTCTCGGGCGCCGTCCTGACAGCGACCATCGCCACTCCGGGTGGAAAGGTACCCACCGAAGGCACGGCCGCGGTGCCGGGCACCACCGCGCTGGGCGTGCCGGTCGGACTCTCCTTCACCGGTCTCGACGCGGTACCGGTTCTGCCCACCGGCCGTGCCGTGGACGCCGTCGACGCAGGTGACCGCACCTACCGCGCGACCCTGGTCAGTACCGGCGCCCCCGCAGCGCTGTTCGATGCCTCAGATCTGAGACTTGACGGCACCGAGAGCAACGCCGAATTCGCCCACCAGACAACTCTGTTGATGGAACTGCGCGCGAACGCGTCATTGCAGATGGGGCTGCGCCGGTTCGGCGATCCGGTGAGCAACTCCATTCCCAAGGTCGGGATCGTCGGCGCGGCAAAGGATTACCGCACGACTGCCGGTGCCGTTATCGGCGCCGAAACCTATGACGTCTCGGTGCGGATGCTGTCCATGCTTGCCCCGCACCCCGCGATCGGTCTGACATCGGCCGTCGCTGTCGCTGCCGCGGCCACGGTGCGCGATGGCGTGCTCTCCGGACTGAAACTGCACGAGGGAGCACCGCTGCGGATCGGGACGGCCGCCGGCGTGCTACCCGTCGACCTCGGGTACTCGCCGGACGGCAGGCTGGCGACGGTGACGCTGCACCGCGCCGCGCGGCGGATCGCCTCGGCCGAACTCTTCGTCTCCGAGGCGGCCCGCCAACCGATCGGAGCCTGACCCGGGGGGTCGGCGGCGCCGAATCGAGGCGAACCCGCGGCATCAGCCCATAGGCTGTCTCGGTGACTCTCCTGCTCGGCCCCGTCCTGCGCCACGTGGGACAAACCACAGCGATGGTGTGGGTGCAGACTGACGCACCCGCCGAGGTCACCGTGCTGGGTTCCGCCGCCCGCACGTTCGAGGTGCAGGGCCACCATTACG
Source organism: Arthrobacter sp. SLBN-53 (assembly GCF_006715585.1). Lineage (NCBI taxonomy): Bacteria > Bacillati > Actinomycetota > Actinomycetes > Micrococcales > Micrococcaceae > Arthrobacter > Arthrobacter sp. SLBN-53. Next base: position 87,380 of record NZ_VFNN01000001.1, on the reverse strand, counting down.
CGCTGGTGGCGGTGCAGGGACTCACGCCCGACAGCACCACCGAGTACCAGGTGCACCTCGACGGGGAGCAGGTCTGGCCGGAGCAGGATTCGCGGTTCCCGCCCAGTGTCATCCGCACGCGCGGGCCGGCGACCGCGGAGCGGCTGCGGGTGATCTTCGGCTCCTGTCGCTATCCCAAGACCGGTGACGACAGGATCGACGCCAAGCTCGGCCGCGACGCGCTGGACTGCTACGCGGAGCGGATGACCACCCAGCCATCCGAGCGCTGGCCCGATGTGCTGATCCTGCTCGGCGACCAGGTGTACGCCGATGAGCTCACACCCGCTGCGCGCCAACGGCTCACCGGACGTCGCACCAACAGGAAGCGGCCGCCCGACGAGGTGGTCAGCTTCGACGAATACGTGGGTCTCTACCGCCACACCTGGGGCGATCCCGAGATCCGCTGGGTGATGTCGACTCTGCCCACCGCGATGATCTTCGATGACCACGATATCCGTGATGATTGGAACACCTCGGCGGCATGGCGGGTGGCGGTCAACAAGAAGCCGTGGTGGCGCGATCGGATCCGCGCGGGACTGGCGTCCTACTGGGTGTATCAGCACATCGGCAATCTCAGTCCCCAACAGCTGGACGAGGACGTCGACTACCAGCAGATCCTGTCGGCCGGCGGTGATCGGTGGCCGCTGCTTGCCGATCTTGCCGACCGGGCCGACCGCGAAGTCGACGGTGAGAAGGGCCTGCGCTTCAGCTTCCGCTGGGATCTGGGCTGCAGTCGGCTGTTGATGGTCGATTCACGCAACGCGCGCATCTTGGACGACGGCAGCCGCAAGATGTTGGGTGACCGTGAGTTCGGCTGGGTGCAACGTCACGTGAACGACGATCTGGAGTCGTTGGACCATCTGATCCTGGCGACCTCACTGCCGTGGTTGCTGCCGCCTGCGATCGGCGATATGCAAACCGTGAACGAGATCGCCGCCGACCGATCGGGGATTCGTGGCGTGATCGCCGAGAAGATCCGGCAGGCCGCGGATTTCGAACATTGGCCCGCGTTCTCGACATCCTTCCTACGGTTCAGCGAGCTGATCGAGGCGGCGGCGGGCCATGCACCGCGAGGGCCGGCGACCGTCAGCGTGCTGTCCGGTGATGTGCACCATTCCTACGCCGCCCGGGCCCGGTTCGGGGGAAGACCCGATGTCCCCGACGACTCTGATGAACCCGACGACCATGAAGCCCGAGTGCACCAACTGGTCTGCTCCCCCGTGCACAACTACGTGCCGTTCTACGTCAAGCCGGTGTTCCGGTTGGGCTGGTCGTCCTGGGTTGCTCGACGCGCCCGCCGCTGGGCGCGCAGGCACGGTGCACCTGATCTGCCGATGTCCTGGCGCAACCTGAGCGGGCCGTTGTTCGGGAACACGATCGCAACCCTTGAGATCACGGAGCGACACGCCGGCGTGGTGTTCGAACAGCCCGACGATGAGGGTGGGCTGAGTGCGGTGAGCAGCATCGGCCTGACCGACTGACCAGGCGCTGTAACGCAGCGGCGGAGGCTCTCGATGACTACGGCGGTGGCGGTGTCGACGGAAATGACGGCACACGAGCCGGGGGTCTGTCACAGTCTGGGTACGAGCGTCTCTGGGGGTAGGAATTGGCTGAAGCTTCACGGGCTCTGCAGGGGTTGCGAGTGCTCGCCCGGACGGTGGCGGCAAGCGGACTGGCGCTGGCCGCGCTACCGGTCCTGATTCCCACGGCGGCGTCGCAGCCGCAGCCCTGTCCCGATATCGGCGTGGTCTTCGCCAGGGGCACAGCCGAGCCACCCGGCGTCGGCGGTGTGGGGCAGCGTTTCGTCGATTCACTTCGCGCCCAGGCCTTTCCGCGGACGGTCGGGGTTCATGCCGTCAACTATCCGGCCAGCAACAACTTCACCGGCGGCGCCCTGTTCACGCAGAATGTCGTCGATGGCGTTCGCGATGAGACCGACCATGTCCGCGGTGTCACCTCGGTGTGCCCGAACACCCGGATGGTGCTCGGTGGCTACTCGCAGGGTGCGGTCGTGACGGCACTGTCCACCTCGGGTGTGGTGCCCGCCGGGGTGGCCGGTCCGCCGCCGCTGCCCAATGACGTCATCGACAACGTGGCGGCGGTGGTCTTGTTCGGGATGCCCTCCGGTTGGTCGGCGGTGAAGTACGGAACCCCGGTGATCGACGTCGGGCCCGCCTACACCGCCAAGGCGCTTGAGCTCTGTGCTCCCGGCGACACCGTGTGCGCGGGTTCACCGCCGTCCGGATCCAGTGCGCCGCATCAGCAGTACGCCGTCAACGGCATGGCCGATCAGGCCGCGGCCTTCACTGTCGGTAGGTTGGCGGTCCCGGCCTGAGGTGGCGGCCCGGGCCGCGGGTGCGTGGGGTGCGAGGCTGGGCCTTGCGGCTGAGAGCCAGCGTGTCCTGTACCGGGACGGGGCGGACACGCAGAATCGACTGCAGACGAAGACCCAGAACTCCGCACCGGAGGAATGACGATGACCGCACGCACCAAGGCCGCCCGTGACCCACTCGGGCTCGACATCCCGCTGGTTGCCGCACCGATGGCCGGGGGCGCCACCACCGCGGCGATGGTGATCGCCGCGGCCGACGCCGGTGGCCTGGGATTTCTGGCTGCCGGCTACAAGACCCCGCAGGTGCTGCTCACGGAGATCGCCGCGGTGCGAAAGGCGTCGATCCCGTTCGGCGTCAACATTTTCGCACCGAACCCGGTCCCCATCGATGCCGCGTCGTACCGGCAGTACGCACACCTGGTCCAGGAGGTGGCAGACCGGTTCGAGCTCGAGTTGCCTTCGGACCCGATCGAGGATGACGACGCGTTCGGCGCCAAGATCGACCTGCTGCTGATCGATCCGGTCCCGGTGGTCAGCTTCACCTTCGGTCTCCCCGGTGGCGATGTCATCGCCAGGCTGCAGAAGGTGGGCACCATCGTGGTTCAGACGGTGACGAGTTCGGTCGAGGCGACCGCTGCCGCCGCGGCGGGGGCCGATCTGGTGGTGGCGCAGGCCGGCGCCGCGGGCGGACACTCGGGCACCTTCACCCCCGACCGGCTGCCCGCCGGCGTCGCGGTGACCGATCTGGTGACCGAGGTGAGCGCCGCGGTGGACATCCCGGTGATCGCGGCCGGCGGGCTGGCGAGCGCCGAGGCGGTATCGCAGGTGCTCGACGCCGGGGCGGTGGCGGCGGCGGTGGGTACCGTGCTGCTGCGCGCCGACGAGAGCGCCGCGTCGCCCACCCACAAGGCCGCACTGATCGATCCGGCGCGCAGCGACACCGTGCTGACGCGTGCGTTCACCGGGCGGCCCGCCCGGGGGCTGCGCAATGCTTTCATCGATCGGTTCGAGGCCCGCGCGCCGTTGGGGTATCCGGCGATTCACCACCTGACCAGTCCCCTGCGCAAGGCTGCCGCGGCCGCCGGCGTCGACGACCTCGTTCACCTGTGGGCAGGGACCGGGTACCGTCGTGTCCGTGATGAATCCACCGCGACGATCCTGGCGGGGTTGGCTCGCAACGGCTGAGGTTGCGCACGGTGAATGACACCCACGCCGCCATGGTGCTGCGTGACGCGATGCGCGCGGACCTCAGCACGGCGATGAAGGCGCGCGCCGCCGAAACGGTGGCGGCGCTGCGCGCGGGTCTGGCGGCCATCGACAATGCCGAAGCGGTCAACACCCCACACCGCACCGGCGCGCGCAGCCCTGCCGGCCCGGAGTCCGTGATCGCCGGTGCCACAACAGGTCTGGGATCCAGCGAGGTGTCCCGACGCGACCTCACGAGCGCCGATGTCCGCGCTGTGATCGGCGATCTCGTGGCCGAGTACCTCACCGAAGCGGACCGTTACGGCGCGCTCAACCGTCCCGAGGCAGCTGAACAACTGCGACGCCAGGCGGCTGCGCTGAGTAAGTACGTGGAAGCGTAACCGCACTACTTCGCCGATGGCACAATGAACCGGTGACCGACCGGGATGCGGCCGACGGCGTCCGCGCGGCGCGAGCCGAGCGCCAGGGCGGGGTGCCGTTGCGCGAGACACTGTCCCACCTGCGACTGCGTGAACTGCTCGGCGAGGTCCAGGACCGGGTGGAGCAGATCGTCGAGAGCGGCAATCGGGTGGACGGCTTGGTCGAAGCAATGCTCGCGGTCACCTCCGGGCTGGACCTCGATGTCACGTTGCGCACCATCGTGCACACGGCGATCGAACTGATGGATGCCCGCTACGGCGCGCTCGGTGTGCGCGGCCGCGACGACGAGGGACACGATCTGGTCGAGTTCGTCTATGAGGGTATCGACGAGGACACCCGTGCCATGATCGGCAGGCTGCCGCAGGGGCGCGGCGTGCTCGGGCTGTTGATCGACCAGCCCGCCCCGATCAGGTTGGACAACATCACCGACCATCCGGCATCGGTCGGTTTCCCGGCGAATCATCCGCCGATGCGCAGCTTCCTCGGGGTGCCAGTGCGAATCCGCGACGAGGTGTTCGGCAACCTCTACCTCACCGAGAAGAACTCCGGTGGCCCGTTCAGCGAAGACGATGAGGTGCTGGCCCAGGCGCTCGCCGCCGCAGCCGGTATCGCCATCGACAATGCGCGGCTGTACGAGCAGGCCCGAGCCAGCCAATCCTGGATCGAGGCAACCCGCGATATCGCGACCGAATTGCTGTCGGGGACCGATCCCGCGCAGGCATTTCGACGCATCGCCGAACTGGCCCGTACGCTCACGGCTGCCGACGCGGCCTTCACCGCTGTCGCAGTTGGTGACCCGGACGAGGCGACCGAGATGGTGATCACCGAGGTCGCCGGCCCGACCGCGGCCGATATCGACGCGTTGCCGGCAATTCCGCTGGCGGACAATATCGTCGGACGAACGCTGCTCGATCGGGTCCCCCACCGTTGCGACAACCTCGAGCTCGCCTCGTCGATACTGCCGAAACCCGGTCCCGCGCTGGTCGTCCCGCTCGGGGCGACCGGCGCGGTGGCCGGTGTCCTGGTCGCCGTGCGCGGCGCCGAGGCGCGGCCTTTCACGGTCGAACAACTCGATATGGCGGCCTCTTTCGCCGGGCAGGCCGCACTGGCATGGCAGTTGGCAATGACTCAGCGGCGGATGCGGGAGCTCGATGTGCTGGCCGATCGCGACCGGATAGCCCGAGATCTGCACGACCATGTCATCCAACGTCTCTTCGCGGTCGGCCTCTCCCTGCAGGGTACAACCGCCCGCGCCCAGTCCGATGAAGTGCGACAACGCCTCTCGTCATCGGTCGATGATCTGCAGGAGGTCATCCAGGAGATCCGCACCGCCATCTTCGACCTGCATGGCGCACATGCCGGCTCGACCCGACTGCGGCAGCGGTTGCAGGATGCGGTGGACCAGTTCGGATCGGACACCATGCGTATCAGAGTGCAGTTCGTCGGACCGCTCTCGGTGGTCGACGCCGAGCTGGCCGAGCACGCCGAGGCCGTGGTGCGAGAGGCGGTCAGCAACGCGATACGGCATTCCGGTGCAACCGAACTGACTGTTGTCGTACGCGTCGACGACGACCTGAGCATCACCGTCACCGATGACGGATGCGGTATCGCCACCGCCGCGCTGACCGAAAGCGGGCTGGGCAACCTGCGGCATCGTGCCGAGGAGATGGCAGGCGCGTTCGACATCGGGGGCGGTCCGCAGGGCGGCACGGTACTGCGGTGGTCCGCCCCGCTGCCGTAGGCCGCGAGGACCTAAGTCCCTGCGCGAGGCCTTCGCCAGCGACTACGGTGGATGGTGGTCGATCAAGGAGGAACGACACCATGCCCAGTCCGGAAGAGTCCAGCCCGCAACACGATCTCGGCATCGTGGTCGCTGTCGACGGGTCACCCGGTTCGGATGCCGCGGTCGCCTGGGCTGCGGCCGAGGCAGTGCGGCGCGCCGTGCCGGTGACCCTGATGAGTGTTTCGGCTCCGGTCATCGCCACCTGGTCGACACCGAATGACGCATCGACAATTGCCAAGGCTCAAGAGGATTCGTCCCACGACATACTCGGGCACGCCGTGCAGACCTTCGCCGCCGCGGTGGGCGGCACCCATGCCCCCGGTGTGCGCACAGAGAGCCGCCCCTCCCCGGTTGTCGGCACGCTGGCCGAGGCTTCCCGGCAGGCGTTGTTGCTGGTGGTCGGTAACAGGGGCACCGGTGGTCACTCCCGGTTGCCGCTCGGTTCGGTGGCGGCCGGTTTGCTCCACCATGCGCGTTGCCCGGTGGTTGTCGTGCACCCCGGCGACGCGGCAGACCCCAGCGCGCCCGTAGTCCTCGGCGTCGACGGATCGACGTCATCGGATGCGGCCACCGAGCTTGCCTTCGAGGAGGCCGCGTTGCGCGGCGTGGAGCTGATCGCGGTACACGCGTGGAGCGATGTCGGCTTGCTTCCGCTCTACGGCACCGACTGGCAGATCTTCGAGGATCAGGCGCGGTCCGCGTTGGCCGATCGGCTCGCCGACTGGCAGCGGCGTTTCCCCGATGTCCGCGTGCAGGTCCGGTTGGTACAGGACCGACCCGCCCACTGGATCACCGAGGAAGCGCGCAACGCCCAGTTGGTCGTCGTCGGTAGCCGCGGACGGGGCGGATTCGTCGGACTGGTGCTGGGCTCGGTCGCTTCGACGGTCGCGCAATTGTCTACAGTGCCGGTCATCGTGGTGCGTGGTGCCGATCACCAGCGGCAGTAGTTGGGTTCTCCCGGCTGGATCACCCGGAAGTCCAAGAGCACCATCGGCAGGGTTCGATTCGGTGTGCGCCAGATCGGATCGGTCACGATATCGTCGGTGGTGTACCGAATCCCGCGGTAGTCATAGGTGAGCGGAACGCGGTATCCCGCTTCGTCCCATTCGTTGATCCACTTTCGGAATTCCACGACCGGAAGCGCATAGCCCCGCGCCCCCGCATCGTAGTGGTGGATGACGTCACCGTAGCGATCATCGATATCGATGATCCAGACGATATCGTCCTGATACCCCCATATCTTGAGTGGATTGCCGCCCAGTAGAAGATGATTGGAGCGCTCTCCCTCGGTGCGCAGGTTACTGAACATGGAGAAGTTGCCCGCGGTCCGTAACCCGAGGTAGGGCGTCAGCGCGATGCCGATCAGTGCAGCGGGCACCAGGTACAGCACTACCGGCGTGCGCGCGTCGATGATGCGCACGCCGCCCCACTCGGGACGCGGCGAAGGTGAGAAGACGGTGACCAGGATCGGCCAGATGACGATGAGGACCGCCGCGTCGAACGCCATGCCCGAGATCAGTGTCCAGTGGGAAATTCGGTCGAGGTGCGCGTTGGCTCCCGAAAGCAGTGCTATCGCGATGGCGATACCGACGTAGACGCCGATGCGTGACAGCGTGCGCCCGCGTGAACGGATGGCGCCGTCGATAAGTACCTGCCGGTAGGAGGCGGGCAGGAAGGCGAAGAGCAACGCCGCCGCCATGGACCCGAAATCGACGAAGCCGATGAGCGCAAGGGCGGCGTGCATGGTCAAGGCGAACGCCACGATGGCCGCTTGCAGCCGCGGCACCGCCAGCAGCAGTCCGCCCACCAGCTCCCAGCCGAGGACAGCGATGGCCGCGGTGAGTCCGATGGCGGTGAGCAGGGGGTCCAGGTGTGTGTAGAACACGACGACGGCGACCATCGCGAGTCCGGCCAGTCCCACGGCCGCGGTCACTGCGGTGAAAAGTCGGTTCCCGGCTCCGCCGAACCTTCCTCGGCGCACCAGCCGGTAGCCCAGGAACACCGCGCCGAGGGCGATCGGCACGACGACCGGGATGCCGAGTAGGTCGGTCCGCAGCGCGTGGATGACCGAAGTGAGGATGCCGGCCGCACAGGATGCGGCGGTGTCGAAGTAGTCGCTGTTGAGTTTGTGGAAGCCGGCCAACGCATAGATCAGCATCAGGCTCATCCGAAGAACCGGTGCGATCACGGCATAGTCAACATCGGCGTCATCATCGGCGCTGCGCCCTCGCCGGAGCAGCGAGACCGACAGGACTCCGATCATCGCGATGTTCAGGCAGATCATGAGGTTGACGTGATTGGCCACCTCGGGGAACTGGAAGAAGGCGACGTAACCGGTGGCCGCGACCAACAAGCCCAGGAAGGCGATCCGGGTCATCCCGGTGGCGACGGCGATCGTCGCCGCGGTCAGGAATGCACCGGTGAACCAGGGTGTGGGCCAGCGCTCTGAGAACTCCAGGACCATCGCGACGGTGTAGAACGTCGCGAACACCGAGAACGGGCCCCTTGGCGAGCGAAGCGACGGGAATCTGCACCGCGCGGCGACCTGCACCCGAGCAGCCTAACCGCGGCCGCCGTTGTAATGGATCTCGATGTCATCGGCACTGATCGGCGGCTCACCGTCGGCCGGCGTCACGCGCACCGCGAGCGGGCGTCCCGCCTCATCACGGAAGGTGAACGGCGGTCCGTTCTCCTGCAGGTGGGTATCACCCCATTGGACGATCGAGAGCAGTACCGGCAGCAGGTCCTCCCCCGCCTCGGTGAGGCGGTACTCGTCACGGGCGCGCTGCCCGGGCTCTCGATACGGCACCCTTGTGATCACACCGGCGCTCTCAAGCTGCCGCAGCGCCCGGGAGACGGCCGGGGCCGACGCGCCGATCCGTTCAACGAAGTCCTCGAATCGCGTAGTGCCGTAGAAGCATTCACGGATCGCCAGAAACGCCGTCTTGGTGTTGAGCAGGTCGAGAACCTTCACCACCGAGCAGTTGTCACCGATGGTCCAGCGGCTGCGGTCGCGGAGTCGGTCCTCGAAGGTCATCACCATGGACTCCATTTTAACTAACACTTGCATTACTCAGGTAGTGCGTCTACGGTCTGGGTAACGTAATCGTTATTCAGAAAGGGAGGTGCGCCATGGTGGCGATCGACGGCAAGGTGGTTCTGGTGACCGGCGGCCGGCGCGGTCTCGGTTCGGCGCTGGTGGACGAGTTGCTCACGCGCGGGGCCTCGAAGGTGTACTCGACCGCACGCGAGCAGTACGCAGACCCGCGCGCGGGTGTCATCGGTCTCGCGCTCGAGGTGCGCGACGACGCCTCGGTCGCCGCGCTGGAAACGGTGGCCGCCGACGTCGACATCGTGATCAACAACGCGGGAATTCTGCTGCCCGGATCGCTGCTGACCGGTGACTTCGACGATATCGCCACGACTTTCGACATCAACGCCTTCGGTCCGCTGCGCGTTGTCCGGACACTGGCGCCGGCCTTGGCCCGCAACGGGGGCGGCGCGGTGGTCAATGTCCATTCCGTCTTGTCGTGGCTGGCAGGCAGCGGGGCCTACGGCGCCTCCAAGGCCGCGATCTGGTCGCTGACGAACTCGCTGCGCGTCGAACTTCGCGGGCAACAGACCCAGGTGCTGGGCGTCCACGTCGGTTTCATCGATACCGAGATGGTGGCCGATATCGCACTGCCCAAGACATCGCCCGCCGACGTGGCCTGCCGTGTGCTCGACGCCCTGGAAGCGGGCGCGCAGGAGGTGCTCGTCGACGACGTGACCGCCGCCGTCAAGTCGAAGCTCTCGGGTCCGGTGGAAGACCTCGCGTTCGATCTCGCGCACTGACACCCACCCCGAAACAAAGGAATCGTTATGCCGCTCTGGACTATCCACCATTCACCCGGAACCTTCACCGCCGAGGACAAGAGTGCGCTCGCGGGCCGCATCACCGAACTCTACGAATCCATCGGATTACCCAGGTTCTATGTGGTCGTGGTGTTCGACGAAACCCGCCCCGAGGACTTCTACGTCGGCGGCGAACCATCGCCCGCGGGTGTCCGCGTGGTCATCGAACACATTGCCCGCCACAGTGCCGACACCGCGGGCCGGCGGCGGATCACCGCCAAGATCAAGGAGATCCTGCAACCGTTCGTGGACAAACACGACGGTGTGCACTGGGAATTCCACGTGGACGAAACCAGCGAGGAGCTGTGGATGATCAACGGACTGATTCCACCGTCGTCGGGATCGGACGCCGAACGTGAATGGGCACGCACCAACACCACCTCGGTGTACTGATCATCCGCTCAGGGTCATCCACTCAAGGTCTAGACACGCCATCATCACGCCGGCACACGACCACGGCTGCGATTGGTGCTGGCATCTGGCACTCGTTGCAGCCCCAAATGCCCGCGCAGGGTGGCGTGTCGGTACTCGCGGCGGAACAGTCCGCGGTCGCGCAGAATGGGAATCACGTGGTCGACGAACAACTCGAGGCCCGACGGGAACACATCGGGCATCAGATTGAACCCGTCGACCGCACCCGCGACGAACCACTCCTCGATGGTATCGGCGATCTGCTCTGGCGAACCGACCACCAATCGGTGCCAGGTGATCACCCGGTCGAGTAGTTGGCGGACCGTGAGCTGCTCCCGGCGGGCCAGATTCACAACGATGTCGCGGGCGCCCTGCGAGCTGCCGGTTGCCTCAGCCCCGTCGATCAACCACTGTGGCAACGGTTTGTCCCAGTCCAGTTCGCCGGCGTCCACCCCCAGTTGCCAGGCCAGATGGGCCAGCCGGCGCTCGCCCGCGAGCTCGTTGAGTTCGTCGTTGCGCCGGTGGGCTTCAGCCTCGGTGCCGCCGAGCACGAAGGACAGCCCGGGCATGATCCGGACTGCGTCACGCGGCCGGCCGTACGCAGCGGTACGGGAACGCAATTCCTCGGCGTTGCGCAGCGCGTCCGGTAACGAGGCCTGCGCGGCAAACACACCATCGGCGTAGCGTGCCGCGAGGTCCAGCCCGCCCGCCGAGCCGCCGGCCTGGAACAGCACCGGGTGTCCCTGTGGTGACCTGGGCAGCGTCAACGGACCGTCGACGTCGAAGTAATCGCCGCGGTGCCCGATCGTGTTGATCGATCCGGGCCTGCTGAAGGCTCCGGTGCGCTTGTCCCCCAGCACGGCATCGTCATCCCAGGAGTCCCACAGGATGCGCACCACATCGACGAATTCGGCTGCGCGCCGGTACCGTTCATCACGATCCGGCTGCGTGTTGAGCTGTCCGACCCGACCGAAATTGCGCCACGTCCGGGGATCGCTGGTGGTCACGACGTTCCACGCCACCCGACCCCGGCTGAGGTGATCCAGCGTCGCGAACCGACGCGCGACGGTGAACGGTTCTTCGAACGACGTCGATACCGTACCGATCAGCCCCAGGTGCGTGGTCACCGATGCCAGCGTCGACAACAACACGATGGGATCGAGTGCCAGCGGGGGCGCACCGAGCGCCGCATCACCGGAGACCGACAGCGACGGCGTATCGGCAAGGAACAACGCATCCAGCGTGCCACGTTCGGAGATCCGGGCGAGTTCCATCCAGTACGCGGGATCGGTGAACCAGTTCGGGTCCGCCGAGGGATGCCGCCATGCCGCCGGATGCATCCCGTCGGAGAGCACGTTCACCCCGAGGTGCAGTTCGCGTGCGGTCATGCCGGTGCGCCGGGCAACGCCAGCTTCTTCACCTCGGGATCATCGGCGATGAAGGTCTGCACCCGCGGATCTTTGAAAGCCCTGATCAGGTTCTGGATGTTCTCGGTGTCGATGTAGTTGCTGCCCACGGTGAGAACCGAGGCGAACTCGTCCGGAGACTTCGGGGCGAAGATAAGCTTGTCCTCCGAAACACCGGCGGCCAGAAACGATTCCGCATATCCCACGATGGCATCCAGATCGGCCAACGCCCGCGGTTGGGCACCGAAGTCGAGCAGGGTGAACTTCAGATTCTTCGGGTTCGCGATGATGTCCTTCTGGGTCAGGGCCGTGATGTCGGCATCGGGTCGGAGGGTTATCAGCCCGGCCTGTGCCAGATACCAGATGCCCTGCGAGTTGTTCGCCGGGTCGGCCAGCAGTGAAACCGAGGCTCCGTCCGGGATGTCGTCGACGGACTGGTATTTGTCCGACCAGATACCGAAAACCCAGTGGAAGAACGGGCCGGTGCCGGCCTCCTCCTTGAAGGTGGGGTTGGCGTCGAGCACCTGTTGCAACCAGTGCCGGTGCTGGAAGATGGTGCCCGCGTAGCGGCCGTCGTTGATGGCGCTGTTGATCTGTGTGCTGTCGCCCAGTCCGACGGCCGCGACCTTCACCCCGTAATCGGGGGCGATCTGTTCACCGATGTACTCGATGATGCGCTTCTCCGCCGGGTTGGAATCCAGGTACACGACTTCCAACGTGGCGCCGGCCGTCTCATTCGCCGACTTCGCATCGCCGCCTCGGAACGCGAGGAAATACACCGCCACCGCGATGAGCGCGACGACGGCCACCGCAATGTAGGGCCACTTGCGACGGGACTGCAGGGTGAAGCCGTGCGAATCCGCTGCGGCGCTTTCGGACTGGTCGATGCTCATAGTGTGCGTCAGTGTGCGACGCCGCCGAGTCCGGGGCAATGTTTGTGATCACGCTGGCGGCAAAGGATATTCGCCGCACAGGCTCATGATGAGCGCAAAGGTATCCGATCACGCGGACAGCTGGCACGGTGGACACCCATGATCGAACTCACCGATGTGACCAAGGTGTACCGCCACGGAGAGCAACGCACGGTGGTTCTGGATCGGATCAACTTCCGTGTCGGCGCCGGAGAGATTCTCGCCGTGGTGGGTCCTAGCGGCGCCGGGAAAAGCACGCTCGCGCAATGCATCAACCTGCTCACACCGCCCAGCTCGGGGTCCGTGGTCGTCAACGGTGAGGATCTGGCCACCCTGTCGGCGGGCAAGCTGCGGGTGGCGCGACGCCGGATCGGCACGATCTTCCAATCGTCCGGACTGTTGGAGCGCCGGACCGCGGCCGAGAACGTCTCACTACCATTGGACTACCTGGGCGTCACCCCGGCCGAATCCAAACAGCGGGTTGCTGAGCTGCTCGACCGGGTCGGTCTTTCCCAACGTGCCCAGCACTACCCGTTCCAGCTCTCGGGCGGGCAACGTCAGCGTGTCGGCATCGCCCGTGCGCTGGCGCTGCGTCCGACGGTGCTGCTGTCGGATGAGGCCACCGCAGGTCTGGACCCGGCAACCACGCGATCGGTGGTGGAACTGCTTCGCGAGTTGCGCGACGACCTCGACCTGTCGATCGTCTTCATCACCCACGAAATGGATACGGTGCTCAAGGTCGCGGACTCGGCAGCTCGGCTCGAGCAGGGTCGGATCACCGAAACCGGCTCCCTCGTGGACCTTTTGACCGATCCGAAGTCTCGGCTCGGCGCCGATCTGCGCCCGAGCGGGGTGGCCCGCTCCCCCGACGCCGACCAGCATGTCTGGCGCGTCGTCTACGACCGGCCCGATGTGCCCGCGGACTGGATCAACCGGGCCACCGCCGATCTGGGCGTCCCGCTGGCCGTGCTCGGCGCATCCGTCCAGGTGGTGGGCGGGGTGACCATCGGCACCGCGACCCTGGGCATCCCCGCCGAGGTGAGCGACAAGGTCGTCGACGTGTTGGGCCGGCACGGCCTGTCGGCCACCACCGACAGTGATGTCGAACGGACCCTGGAGGGCGTGGCATGAACGAATCACTGCTGGCCAGTCCGAAGGTCCCCCTCAACGAGCTTCCCGCACTGCTGTTTCCGGCGTTGCTGGACACCCTGATCATGGTCGGCATCGTGATGTCGATCGTGGTCGCCGTCGGTATCCCGTTGGGCGCACTCATCCATAACCTGGCACCGGGCGGGCTGTTCGAGAATGCATCCCTGCACACGACGCTGAGCTGGGTCATCAGCATCGGGCGGTCGCTGCCGTTCCTGATCCTGATGGCGGCGATCATGCCGGTCACCCGATTCATCACCGGCACCAACATCGGCATCGCCGCCGCGGTGGTTCCGATGTCGTTGGCCGGTATCGCCTTCTTCACCCGCATCGTGGAGAACTCGCTGCGCTCGGTTCCGCCGGCGGTGGTACAGGTGGCGCGAGCCTCGGGCGGCTCACGGCTGCAGGTCATCCGCTCCGCACAACTCGGTGAGGCGGTGCCGTCCATCATCGGCGGGTTGACCATCAACATCATCGCGATGATCGAGTACTCGGCGATCGCCGGGACGATCGGTGCCGGCGGGATCGGCTACGTTGCCGTCACCTACGGCTACCAGCGTTTCGATCAGGGAGTCATGCTGGCCACCATCGTCATCCTGGTGATCACCGTTGCCGTGGTGCAACTCACCGGCGACGCGCTGGTGCGACACACCACCCCGCACCAGCGCGCCCGGGCCTCGGTGCACTGATCGGCCACGCCGTGGTGGACACTACGGTGTGGCCCTTTCCGCAACGGTGTTCAAGGTCGAACTCGGCGTCTCCGACGTCGATCACGGTTACTACGCCGATCACACGCTGACCGTGGCACGCCACCCCAGTGAGAACGATGAGCGGATGGTGGTGCGCCTGCTGGCGTTCGGGCTACGCGCACACCGACTCGCCGATATCGACGGCGAACTGACCTTCGGGCCGGGCCTGTCCACCCCCGGCGTACCGGACCTACGGCTGGCGGACTACACGGGCCGGATCCTGGAGTGGATCAATGTCGGTCAGCCCGACGAACGAGTCCTCGGTAAGGCGGCCGGCCAGGCCGACAAGGTGCTGCTGTTCCCGTTCGCCGCCGGCGTGGCCACCTGGTGGCGCACCGTGGGGGCCAAGGTGGCGGGCCTGTCGAACCTGTCGGTGGTGCAGATTCCGCACGCATCGGTGCAGCAACTGGCCCAAACCGTCGAGCGGCGGGTCGCCGCGCAGGTGATGGTGATGGAAGGTGAGGTCACGATGACCGTGGGCGCTGTCGACGCCACCTTCACCCCCGTGCCGTTGCAGTGACGCCCGCAGCCCATGGGACAGGCGCGTGCCGACTACCGGCCCCTGGTCGGCTGCGCGGCGACCGATGCCGATGACGACGGCACCGTCGACGGCCGGTCGATGACCGTAGACTGCGCTCCGCCAACCCGGTAGCCGGCCCCCCGGTGCTCGTCGGGAAGCCGATCACCGCGGCCGAGCAGCTTGTGTCGCAGCGTCCCTGGCGTATATGCCTTCTGGTAGGCGCCTCTGGCGGTCAATACCGGCACCACGTGGTCGATGAAATCGGCGAACGAACCCGGGGTGACGGCGTAGGCGAGATTGAACCCGTCGACATCGGTCTCCTGCACCCATTCCTGCAACGCATCGGCCACCCGCTCGCCGGATCCCACGAAACGAGGACCGATCCCGCCGATCTTCCCCCACTCGGCGATATCGCGGACCGCCCATTCCCGGCCATCCGGATCGGCAGACTGGAACGCGGCCACCGCGGACAGGATGGCGTTGGAGTCGACGTTGCCGACGGGTTCGTCGAGGCCGTAGCGCGCGAGGTCCACGCCCATCCAGCCCGACATGAAGGTCAGCGCACCCTCTGCATCGGCATAGGACAGGTACTCGGCGTGCTTGGCGTGCGCCTCCTCGTCGGTGGCCGCGGTGATGACGGTCGAGAGGTTGAAGATCTTCACCCCGTAGGGATCACGGCCCGCGAGTTCCAGCTCGCGGCGGATGGTGGTCACGTTCTCACGCAGGATCGCCTTGGTGGGCGCCGCGGTGAAGATCGCCTCGGCATTCTCGGCGGCGAAGCGCACACCACGCGGTGACGCACCGGCCTGAAAGATGACCGGGGTGCGCTGCGGCGACGGTTCGCAGAGATGGATACCCGGAACGCTGAAATGTGTTCCGTCATGGCCGATGTGGTGGACCTTGGCGGGATCGGTGAACACACCGTTGACCGTGTCGCGGACGACGGCGTCGTCCTCCCAGGAACCTTCCCAGAGCTTGTAGAGCACCTCCAGGTACTCGTCGGCATGGTCGTAGCGGGCGTCGTGTGCGGGCTGGTCGGTCTGGCCCATGTTGCGCGCCGCTGCCGGCAGGTAACCGGTGACGATGTTCCAGCCGACCCGCCCCTCGGTGAGGTGATCCAGGGTGCTGATACGCCGCGCAAACGGGTACGGGTGCTCGAATCCGGTGCCCGTTGTCACCCCGAAGCCCAGATTCTCGGTGACCAGCGCCATGGCCGATACCAGGAGCAACGGATCGTTGACCGGTACCTGGGCGGCCTGGCGGACGGCAGCCTCGTCGCTCGCGCCGTAGACGTCATAGGTGCCCAGCACATCGGCGAGGAACAGGCCGTCGAAGCGGCCACGCTCCAGCAGTGTAGCCAGCTCGGTCCAGTACCGGAGGTCCTTGTATCGCCATGACTGGTCCTCGGGGTGCTTCCACAGTCCCGGGGACTGGTGGGCGACGCAGTTCATATCGAAGGCGTTGAAGCGGATCACACGTGTCACCTGGTCAGCCTGTCGGCGGTGGCGCGCTCTGTCAGCGGTTGTATTCAGTGCGATTCTCAAGGCCGTACCCTGAGCCGGTGGCACCTGTGAACAACCATGCGGCGTGGTCGGCGGTGGTCGCCTGCGGTGCGATGCTGGCAGCCGCCGGATGCGGCTCCCCCACCGTGATCGACACCGGCGAACCCTGGACGCCTGCCCAAACAGCCTCACCGACACCGGAATTGCCTAAGCCGCGCACAAACAACCAGCTTGCCGATGCCGCCGCGTTCTATGTTGCCGGGCCGGAACAGAAGGCCTATCACTTCACCACCCCGAGCGGACGATGGCAATGCGCGATCATGCCGCACGCATCGGCAGGTTGCCAGCCGACCGGCGGATCGGCGCTGTCGATCACCGGTGCGCCCGACGAGGTCGCCGGACCCGACGGCGAGATGACTGCACCCAACACCGTGCTGATCGACCGACACGGTGATGTCCAGTTCGTGAGCGCCGATGCGGCCTCCTACACCGTGGTCCCCGGCCCGGCGGCGACGCTGCCATTCGGACGGGTACTGATGGTCGCGGGATTCCGCTGCAACGTGCAGGAGAGCACCGGTATCTCCTGTGGCAGCGAGACCAGTGCACGAGGATTCACCTTCTCCGCAGACGGCTACCTGCCGGTGTACACCGATGTCGCCACTGAGTGATGTCGCCCACTGAGTCCTGATCGCGCCGTGTCACGATGACCGGCATGACCGATGTGCACCCGTTCCGGATCGATGTCAGCGACGAGGCCCTGCAGGATTTGCGTCGGCGTCTGACCGATACACGGTGGCCCGACGCCGAATGCGTGGACGACTGGAGCCAGGGCATCCCGTTGGCCTACACCCGCGACCTCGCCGCCTACTGGGCCGACGGCTACGACTGGCGAGAGCGCGAACGGTTGCTGAACCGCTTCACGCAGTTCCGCACCGTCATCGACGGCCTGGACATCCACTTCATCCATCAGCGCTCACCGCATGCCGACGCGCTGCCGTTGATCATCACCCACGGGTGGCCCGGATCGGTCGTCGAATTCGCCAAGATCATCGAACCGCTGACCGATCCCACCGCCCACGGCGGCCGCGCCGAGGATGCCTTCCATGTCGTGTGCCCGTCGTTGCCGGGGTACGGATTTTCAGGTAAGCCCACCAGTACCGGCTGGGGCGTCGAGCGCATCGCGCTGGCCTGGGACGCC
Source organism: Arthrobacter sp. SLBN-53 (assembly GCF_006715585.1). NCBI lineage: Bacteria > Bacillati > Actinomycetota > Actinomycetes > Micrococcales > Micrococcaceae > Arthrobacter > Arthrobacter sp. SLBN-53. Next base: position 69,860 of record NZ_VFNN01000001.1, on the reverse strand, counting down.
CTGATGCAGCGGCTCGGCTACCCGACCTACGTCGCACAGGGCGGCGACTGGGGCGCGGCGGTCACCACCCAGATCGGACGAAACGGGCTGGGCTGCAGCGCGATCCACACCAACATGGCCATCGGCAAGCCGACCGAGGCCAGCTTGGGCAACCCGTCCGAGGACGATCAACGGGCCTTCGCCGCCATGAAGCACTACCGGAAGTGGGAATCCGGGTACTCCAAGCAACAGTCGACCCGCCCACAAACCATCGGCTACGGCCTCGTCGACTCACCGGTGGCGCTGCTCGCCTGGATCGTGGAGAAGTTCTGGTCCTGGAGCGATTGCGACGGCCATCCCGAGAACGTCTTCAGTCGTGACGAACTGCTCGACAACGTGATGCTGTACTGGATCGGCGGCGCCGGCGCCTCCGCAGCCCGGCTGTACTGGGAGAGCTTCGCCGCGTTCGGCGCTCGCGAACCTGTCAGGGTGCCCACCGGAGTCGCCGAGTTCCCCAAGGAGATCCTGCGCTCACCGCGGGCGTGGTGCGAAGCGCACTACAACATCACCCGCTGGACCGTCATGCCGCGCGGCGGCCATTTCGCCGCGTTCGAACAACCCGAACTGCTCGTCGAGGACGTCCGCGCCTTCTTCAGGACCGTGCGCGGCTGACGTACCGGTAGCCGCCGTACAGCACCGCCGCGACCGCGAAGTTGACGAAGTAGGCGATATCGGCACCGTGCCAGGCGGTGGCCACCGGGCCGGCGATCAACGTGGTGTTCATGAAGGGAACGGCGGCGGCGTAGGACACCACGAACACCACCATCGCGGCAACCGCGTCACCTCGCGAGGTCCGAGCGGCGGCCACGTCGACGAGAGGGCCCGCCGACCGTGTGCGCAGGATCCAGTCGATGCCGATGACCGCCACGAAAGCCGGGATCCAGTAGCCGATCAGCAGCAATACATCGGTGAACCGAGTGGCCGTATCGGCCGCCTGCAGCCACAGGATCAGGAAGAACGCGCACACGGTCACCAATACCGCCGAGATCGGGCGACGCACCCGGACCCCCAGGGTCTGCAGCGCGAGTGATCCGGAGTAGTCGTTCATCACCCCGGATCCCACCGAAGCCAGTGCGATGACGAGCAGGGCCACCGCGCCCAACGCACCCCCACCCATGACATCGCGCACGCCCTCGGCGGTGTGCTCGCCGAGGACACCGGCCGCGGCGATGCCGATGCCCTGGACGAAGACATAGGCGAGCACCATCCCCGCGAAGGTGTAACCGAACACCCGCGTCCGCGACGATTCGACCGGTAGGTACCGGCTGAAATCGGCCGCATAGCTGGCCCAGGAAATGGTCAGGCTGAGCGCGATGGTCACCTCCATGACGAACGCGCCCGCGAGATCGGCACCCGACAGCGTCGTCGGGGTGACGATCTGGTGTCCCTGTACCAGGTTGATCGCGAAGACCACGAAGGTCGCGAACAGCACGACGGTCAGCACCGCCTGCAGCCGGTGGATCAGCTCGTAGCCGATGAATCCGACCGCACCCTGCACGGCCAGCACGATCAGCACGGCGATCCAGAACGGGATGTCCAGCAGCAGCGCCAGTGCCTGGCCACCGAACAATCCGACGAGTGCGTCCCAGGCGATCGAGGACAGCCACTGCAGCGCGGCGGGCACCGCCACACCGGACCCGAAGGCCAGCCGGGCGCTCGGTAGCTGGGCGGTGCCGGTGCGCGGCCCCCAGGTCGACAGGTAGGCCACCACCAGACCGCCGAGCACGGTGCCGATGACCATCGCCAGCAGACCCAACCAGAAACCGAGGCCGAGCATGATCGCCAAGGTCCCGGTGAAGACGCCGGTCATATTCACCTGCGGGGCGAACCACACCGTGAAGAGGCGGGCCGGTGAACCGTACCGCTTGTCCGGCCCCACCGGGGCGATGCCGTGTGTCTCCACCGACAGATCCCCGACGCCACTGGGTGACCGACCGGTGAACGAGGGCGAGTTCAGCGATTGATTCGTGGTCGGAGTGGCCCCCGCGGTGTTCCCGGTCATGGCAGTATTCGACCACGCCGCGTCCGCCACCAGGCCGCGGCCCGATTCCGACACCGATGGCCGTCAACCCATCAGCGCAGCGGAATCTGATCTCCTGCGCCACAGAACCTATGGATTCCATTGTCGGAATGTAAATTCGTTGCGGAATCGCTTGCGAAGGTCAGTGTGATGGGCGATTGTTGACCTACCGACCGCAATGCTGAGGAGGCCCAGTCCTGTCCGGTACAGACACCACCGCCGCGGACCCTGACACTGGCGAGGGCGGAGCCACGCTGCGCAAGGCCGATCCCGTCATCGAGATCGACCATGTGGTGAAGCGTTTCGACGACTACGTCGCCGTCGCCGACGCGGACTTCACCATCGCCTCCGGCGAGTTCTTCTCGATGCTGGGCCCGTCGGGCTGCGGCAAGACCACGACGCTTCGCATGATCGCCGGCTTCGAGACGCCCACCGAAGGCGCGATCCGACTCGAGGGCGTCGACGTCTCGACGGTTCCGCCGCACAAGCGCAATGTCAACACCGTCTTCCAGCACTATGCGCTGTTCCCGCACATGACCGTGTGGGACAACATCGCCTATGGGCCGCGAAGCATGAAGCTGGACAAGACCAAGGGCAACAAGAAGGGCAAAGGTGAGATCGCCCGCCGCGTCGACGAGATCATCGAGATCGTCCGGCTCACCGATTTCGCCAAACGCAAACCCGCCCAGCTTTCCGGCGGGCAGCAACAGCGCGTCGCTCTGGCTCGTGCGCTGGTCAACTACCCGAGCGCCCTGCTGCTCGACGAACCCCTCGGGGCGTTGGACCTCAAGCTGCGCCACGCCATGCAGTTCGAGCTCAAACGCATCCAGCGGGAAATCGGGATCACCTTCATCTACGTCACCCATGACCAAGAGGAAGCGCTGACGATGAGTGACCGCATCGCGGTCATGAACGCGGGAAACGTCGAACAGATCGGGACGCCCGCCGATATCTACGATCGTCCGGCCACGGTGTTCGTGGCCGGATTCATCGGGCAGGCCAACCTGTGGGCAGGGCGTCAGACCGGTCGGGTCAACCGAGACCACGTCGAGATCGAGGTGCTCGGCACCCGACTGAAGTCGCGGCCCGGAGAGACCGCCATCGAACCCGGCGGCCACGCCACGCTGATGATCCGCCCCGAACGCGTACGGGTGTCCACCGACGAGCCCACCGGTGACCTCGCCGTCGTCCGCGGCACCGTCCGCGATCTGACGTTCCAGGGTCCGGTGGTGCGATTGGCCGTCGCGGCACCCGACGACTCGACCATCGTCGCGCACGTCGGTCCCGAGCAGGACCTGCCGATGTTGCGCCCCGGTGACGCGGTGTACGTCAGCTGGTCCCCGGAGGCATCCCTGGTTCTGCCTGCCGCCGACATTCCCACCACCGAGGATCTCGAAGAAATGCTCGACGAATCCTGAACCCGCGCGTTCACCGCCCTTCCCCTGACCTTCCCCCTGACGAAAGGCCCAGCATGTCCAACGAGATCGATCCCCGACTGCTGTCCCGACTGGCGGCCAACCGCACCAGCCGGCGGCGGTTCATCGGTGGCAGTGCTGCCACCGCGGCGGCGGCGATCCTCGGCTCGTCGTTCCTGGCTGCGTGCGGGTCCGATAGCGGCAGCTCATCCTCGGGTTCGTCGGATACCGGTGCGACATCCAGCGATACGCTGCGGATCTCCAACTGGCCCTTGTACATGGCCGACGGGTTCATCGCGGCGTTCCAGACCGCCTCTTCCCTGACGGTGGACTACAAAGAGGATTTCAACGACAACGAGCAGTGGTTCGCCAAGGTCAAGGAGCCGCTGTCGCGCAAACAGGACATCGGTGCCGACCTGGTGGTACCGACCGAGTTCATGGCCGCCCGGGTCAAGGGACTGAACTGGCTCAACGAGATCAGCGATGCCGGCGTTCCCAATCGCAAGAACCTGCGTCAAGATCTGCTGGACTCCAAGGTGGATCCGGGCCGAAAGTTCACCGCCCCCTACATGACCGGCATGGTGGGCCTGGCCTACAACCGGGCCGCCACCGGGCGCGACATCCGTTCGATCGACGACCTGTGGGACCCCGCTTTCAAGGGTCGGGTCAGCCTGTTCTCCGATGTGCAGGACGGCCTCGGGATGATCATGCTCTCCCAAGGCAACTCGCCGGAGAATCCCAGCACCGAATCGATCACCAAGGCCGTCGACCTGGTCCGGGAGCAGAAGGACCGCGGGCAGATCCGCCGCTTCACCGGCAACGACTACGCCGATGATCTCGCGGCCGGCAATATCGCCGTGGCACAGGCGTATTCCGGTGACGTCGTGCAGTTGCAGGCCGACAACCCTGACCTTCAGTTCATCGTCCCGGAGTCCGGCGGCGACTGGTTCATCGACACCATGGTCATCCCGTACACCACCCAGAACCAGAAGGGTGCCGAGGCCTGGATCGACTACGTCTACGACCGGGCCAACTATGCGAAGCTCGTCGCCTTCACCCAGTTCGTGCCTGCTCTGTCGGACATGACCGACGAACTGGCGAAGGTTGATGCGGCGGCGGCGAAGAACCCCTTGATCAACCCGTCGCCCGAGGTGCAGGCCAACCTGAAGTCGTGGGCCGCGTTGACCGACGAGCAGACCCAGGAGTTCAACACCCTCTACGCCGCGGTCACCGGTGGCTGATCAATCCATGACACTCAACCGATGACACGGCGGACGCGAGGAGCATAGATGGCAGGAGTCGCCGCCAGCAGCAGGCAGCGCAGCAAGATCGCCCCGTACCTGATGATCTTGCCGGCGTTGGCCTATCTCGCCATCTTCTTCGTGGTGCCGTTCGTGACCCTGGCCCGCACCTCGTTGTCCTCGTCCGGCGGGTCGGTGTACCTGCCCACGCTGACCTTCGACTGGAATTTCGGCAACTTCGTCGACGCGTTCACGCTCTACAAGGACCCGATCCTGCGGTCCTTCGGATACGCGGCGGCAGCCACCGTGCTGTGCCTGTTGTTGGCCTTCCCCTTGGCCTATGTCATCGCGTTCAAGGCGGGCCGGTTCAAGAACCTGATCCTCGGTCTGGTCATCCTGCCGTTCTTCGTGACGTTCCTGATCCGCACCATCGCCTGGAAGACGATCCTGGCCGACGAGGGCTGGGTGGTCAGCGCGCTCGGGTCGATCGGTCTATTGCCGGATGAGGGTCGATTGCTCTCGACCAGCTGGGCAGTGATCGGTGGTCTGACCTACAACTGGATCATCTTCATGATCCTGCCGCTCTATGTCAGCCTGGAGAAGATCGATCCGCGCTTGCTCGAGGCGTCCCGGGACCTGTATTCCGGTGGCACACGCAGCTTCCGGAAGGTGATCCTGCCGCTGTCCCTGCCGGGTGTGCTGGCCGGCAGCATGCTGGTGTTCATTCCCGCGGTGGGTGACTTCATCAACGCCGACTATCTCGGCAGTACCCAGACCACGATGATCGGCAACGTTATCCAGAAGCAGTTCCTGGTCGTCAAGGACTATCCGGCGGCCGCGGCGCTGAGTCTGGGTCTGATGGGCCTGATCCTGGTCGGGGTGATTCTCTACACGAGGGCGCTGGGAACGGAGGATCTGGTATGACCGCCGCGCAGCGATCATCGACACCCAAGGCCGGCCACCCGCATCGACCGAAAGCTGTTCGGCCGCGCCCGAAGTGGGGCGACTACTCCCTGCGGATCGTCGCGGGGCTGGTGCTGGTGTACCTCTTCCTGCCGATCGCGGTCATCGTGGCCTTCTCGTTCAACAAGCCGGCAGGCAAGTTCAACTACACCTGGCAGGGCTTCACCCTGGACAACTGGCTCGACCCGTTCAAGTACCCCGCACTCACCGACGCACTCAAGCTCAGCCTGGAGATCGCCCTCATCTCCACCCTGATCGCCCTGGTCCTCGGCTCGCTCTTGGCGATCGCGTTGGTGCGGCAGCGCTTTCGCGGCTATCGAGCGGTGGACACCTTCGTGATCCTGCCGCTTACCGCCCCCGAGGTGGTGATGGGCGCCTCACTGCTGACGCTGTTCCTCGACCTCGGGTGGGCGGCCGGCTACACGACGATCCTGATCGCCCATGTCGCCTTCGAGGTGAGCTTCATCGCGATGACCGTTCGCGCGCGGGTGCGCGGCTTCGACTGGACACTCGAAGACGCGTCGTTGGACCTCGGTGCCGGCCCGTTGCGGACCTTCTTCAAGGTCACCCTGCCACTGATCGTGCCCGGCATCGTCGCCGCGGGCATGCTCTCGTTCGCCCTGTCCCTCGACGACTTCATCGTCACCTACTTCGTCAGTGGGTCGACAGTCACCTACCCGCTCTACGTCAACGCCGCAGTGAAGGCCGCCGTGCCACCGCAGATCAACGTGCTGGCCACCGCGATTCTGGTGATCAGCTTGATCCTGTTGGCCGTCGGCACGCTGTACCGACGCAAGGTCAAGGTGTAGACACCACCGAGCGCGATCGGCGCCCGACGATCAGCGGGTGCGCTCCGGGAACCGATCATTGCGGAAGTCGATCTGGGCCGCGGCGTTGCTGATCGCGGTGACCATGCCGGAGCCGAACGGCCCGTGACTGTCGAAAAGCGTCGAGGTGCCGACCGCGATTCCGTCGGCGGCCCAATGCGAATCTGCCTGGACCCCGATCCACTCGTCGCGCGGTAACCGTGCCAGCGCCACGGTGAGATCACCGTTGATGTAGCCGACACCAGCGGTGCCGAGGTTGGTGACCAGGCTCGTCCCTTCCGAGACCATCGCGGCCCGCACGAACGGCGAATTGCGCACGCCCTCGACGACGTCGATCGGCCTGTTCAGCATCCGTTTACGCGAGGTGTTCTGGTGGTCGGCGATAGCACCGGTCCATCCCAGCGCATCGCTGCCCACCCCGATGCCACGTTCCTCGTCGCGCACGACGGGCATCTCGAAATCGGCCGTGCCCACCCACTCCTCGCCGTGCGGCGGTGCGGACAGCCGGTACTGGACCAGCGTCGCGCGTACCACCGTGACGCCGTCCTGGATCAGCTCGCACTCGGAATTGCGCACGCGCCTGCCGTCGCGCACCATGGCCAGCTTGGCGACGGTGGGTACCCCACGGGCCGCCTTGAACAGATCCACCGTCAGGCGGGCGGGCAGGAAATCAGGGTCACCGAACCGGGTTTCCAGGCACCCGGCCGCCAGTCCCACCAGAGCGGGCCCGTTGAGGTGGTCGTCACCCCAGTGGCTCTGCGCATACCTGGTGGGCACGAAGGCCTCTTGGTCACGCCTGCTGAAATGAAACGGTCGTTCGGTCACTTTCGCATCGTCGCACGAGGGCTGCGACGATCACCGGGCGGCTCAGGGCGTCGTCCGCGTGGCCAGGACGTGGTCGGCCGGTTCGTCCCAGCGGTCCAGGTTGACCGCGTGCGCGAGTGGACGTCGCCGCAACCTGCCGTGACGGCCTTTCGGCCAACCCACCACGACGTGCCCACCCAACATCCAGTCGTCGGGTACGCCGACGGCATCACGCAGGATCTTCTCGCCGCCGTAGGACGCCCAGCTTGTCAGACAGGCACCCAGTCCCTGGGCCCGCGCGGCGAGCAGGAAGTTCTGGATGGCCGGAAAGATCGATCCGCCGAGCAGGACCTCGGATGCGGTCGGAAAACGCTTCTGCGCGAACAAGACCGAGGTGAATTCCGCAGCACGGTCGTGCAACTCGTAGGTCGCCCTGTTGTTGCGGGCGATCAGGTCCGTCTCTTGGTCGGTGGGACGGGTCATCCCGTAGACCGGCTCGGTCATCTTCAGAACGTGGCGCGCGGCATCGGCCACCACCGCCCGCTGCTCGGGCGAGCGCAACACGATGAACCGCCAGGCCTGGGCGTTGGCTGTCGACGGAGCCCAGCTGGCGGCCTCCAAGCACCGGGTCAGGGTGGTGTCGTCGACCGGTTCGTCGGTGAACCTGCGGATCGTCCGCGCCGTCGACAGCACCTCCCAGATATCACTGCTCGCTGTGGCCATCTGCGCACCCTAGCCTGCGCTCGCTGACCGGAGGCCGGAGTACGGCGGTCGGGCGCAGACACGGCGGATGTGCGCGCGCGGCACACACGAGGGCGGAACCGAGTAGGTTCACCGACATGACCACAGGAGGATTCGACCCCCTATCGACCAACTACGCCGCGTCCGGTCGCGTTCCCGGCGGCCTGCTCGCGCGATGGCTCGCGCGGGTCATCGACGGCATCCTGATCGCCATCGTCTCGGTTCTGCTGGCCTTCGTCACCGACTCGCTGGACAGCATCTGGGTGACCGGTCTGTTCACCGGGCTGCTGACATTCATCTATTACGTCGTCTTCGAGGTGACCCAGGGCTGGACGCCGGGCAAGAAGGTGCTCGGCCTGAGCGTGCACGGCGCAGGCGACGGCGGCAAGCCGACATTGCGGCAATCGGCCATCCGCAACGCCTTCACGTTGCTACCGATCATTCCGTTGATCGGCGGGCTGCTCGGCGTGATAGCGATCCTGGTGATCGCGGTGACCATCAACAGCAGCGCCACCAAGCAGGGCAAGCACGACGAGCTCGCCGGCGGCACCCAGGTCGTCAAGAACTGACAAGACGAAAGCGCCCGAATCCACTCGGATTCCGGCGCTTTCGTCGTACCGGGGTCAGATGAACAGGTCGAGGATCAAGACCACCGCCAAGCCGCAGACCGACAGCACGGTCTCCATGATCGACCAGGACTTGATGGTCTGTCCCACGCTGAGTTTGAAGTACTCCTTCACCAGCCAGAAGCCGGCGTCGTTGACGTGCGAGAAGAACAGCGAACCTGCGCCGACCGCCAGCACCACCAGAGACACCTCGCCCGAGCTCATTCCCTCGATCAATCCGATCATCAACGACGATGCGGTGATCGTGGCAACCGTTGCCGATCCGGTGGCAAGCCTGATCGCCACCGCAAGACCCCAGGCCAGCAGCACCACCGAGATGTTGGTGCCCTCTGCGAGATTCTTCAGGGCGGTACCGATTCCGGTGTCGACCAGCACCTCCTTGAAGCCGCCGCCGGCGGCCACGATGAGGATGATGCCGGCAACCGGCGGCAGCCCGGATTCGACGCACTTGGTGATCTCGGCCCGGCTCATCCCGCCGCCGCGCCCCAGCGTCACCATCCCGACGATGACCGCGATCAACAGTGCGATCAGCGGGGTACCGAGGATGTCGAAGATCTGCCGGAACCACTGGCCCTCGTCGGCGATGAAGATGTCCACCAACGCCTTACCCAGCATCAACACGACCGGCAACAGCACGCTGAACAGCGTTACCGCGAAGGACGGCCGACGACGCTGATCGCGATCGGCGGATTCGTCGGCGTCGAAGGTGTCCGGTGCGCCGACCACGACCCATTTGCCGGCGAGCTTGCCGAACAGCGGGCCCGCGACGACGATCGTCGGGATGGCCACGGCGACACCGAGGGCCAGGGTCAGACCGAGGTCGGCTCCGAGGTAGCCGATGGCCGCCAGCGGGCCGGGGTGCGGGGGAACGAATCCGTGCATGGCCGAAAGCCCGGCCAGCGCCGGAATTCCGACGGTGATCAGCGATAGCCCGGACCGGCGGGCCACCAGGTAGATGACCGGCATCAGCAGCACCAGGCCGATCTCGAAGAACATCGGCAGCCCGATGATCGCGCCGACCAGGGCCATGGCCCATGGCAACATGCGCGGTGACGACCGGCCGATGATGGTGTCGACGATCTGGTCGGCGCCACCGGAGTCGGCGAGCAGTTTGGCGAACATGGCACCGAGGGCGATGAGGATGCCGACACTGGCCGCGGTCTTGCCGAACCCGTTGGAGAACGAGGTCAGTACCGTGGCGAATTCCTCGCCGGCCACCGCCCCGACCGTCACCGCGCCGAAGATCAGGCCCAGGAACGGGTTCAGCTTCACCACGGTGATGAGCACGACGATGACCGCGATACCGGCAAGGAAGGCCAGCATCAGGTGTGGGGTGGAGGCGACGGGTTCGACGAGTTTCGGTGCGTCCGCCAGCAGGGTGTTCATCAGGCCTCCAGTCCGGTGCGGGAAATGTACTCGTCGACGATGGAATCGATGCTCTGGCCGACGTCGATGGTCTCGCCGCGCTCATCCGCGGTGAGTGGTTCCAGGGTGTCGAACTGGGAGGCCAGCAACGATGCGGGCATGAAGTGTCCGGGCCTGCTGGCCTGTCGGGCTCCGATGACCTCCGGTGTGCCACTGAGGTGTAAGAACCGCACGCTCGGGCAGTGGTTGCGCAGTTGGTCGCGGTAACGATGCTTGAGCGCCGAGCAGCTCATCACCCCGCCGGTGCCGCACCGCTCTTCCAGCCAGTCACCGAGCGCCTCCAGCCAGGGATGGCGGTCGGTGTCGTCGAGGGGCTCACCGGCGGTCATCTTGGCGATGTTCGCCGGCGGATGGAAATCGTCTGCGTCGGCGAAGGGCACCCGCAGGCGCTGCGCGAGTGCGGCGCCGACCGTCGATTTACCCGATCCCGAAACGCCCATCACCACGATTGGTGCCGTCATGTCCCCTACCGATCTTGCTGTGTCTGGCCTCACATAGGGTGCATCAATCGTCTGACTATTGCAAGCAGATAACGAGAAGAATCCGTTCTTATGTCCCGCGATGGGCCTATGACAGGATGTATCGGTGGTTGCCTCGTCCAAGGTCAGCGCAGTCAGCGCTTTGCACGAGAATGTGCTGACCGCGCTCGGCACCGCTGTGGTGTCGGGCGCATACCCCGCCGGACAGGTGATAAACCTCGAACGGGTCAGCGCCGAGCACGGCGTGTCTCGCAGCGTGGCGCGCGAGGCCGTCCGCGTGCTCGAGTCCATGGGAATGGTCGCCTCCCGGCGCCGGGTGGGCATCACCATCCAGTCCCCCGAACACTGGAACGTCTTCGATCCCAGGTTGATCCGCTGGCGGCTGGACTCCGGCGATCGAGCCGCACAGCTGGTGTCGCTGTCGGAGTTGCGTCGTGGCTTCGAACCCGCCGCCGCCGCGCTGGCCGCCCAGCGTGCCGATCCACACCACTGCCGCATCATGGCCGCGGCGGTCTCGGACATGGTGATGCACGGCCGGTCCGGTGACTTGGATTCATATCTCCAGGCGGACAAGGTGTTTCACCGGACACTTCTGGAAGCCAGTGGAAACGAGATGTTCCGGGCGCTCAACGCGGTGGTCGCCGAGGTCCTCACCGGGCGCACCCACCACGGCATGATGCCCGCGGCACCCGAGCCCGAAGCGATCGCGCTGCACGACGAGGTCGCTCGCGCCATCCGACTGCGCGACGCCGACGGCGCCGAACGCGCCATGCGCGCCATCATCGACGAGGCCAGTGCGGCCGTCGCCGACGATCCGGTGAGGTGATTGACTCTCAAGGGTGAGCAGATCCACGACCGTCGCCCGCCGACTGTTCGACCGTCTCGAACCCGTGCACGCCGTCACCTACTTCGCACCGGAGGCCCGCGCCGCCCTCGACGGTCTCGGTTTCCGCGGATTCTGGAGCGGTTACTTCGCCGCCCGCTCCGCCCCGTTGGGACCGGTGTCCCCCGAGGTCGTCACCGCGGTCTTCTACAACTTCGCCGCACACCGGGTGGCCAAGGCCCTGCCGGCAGCCTGGGAGATCGCGGCACCGCACACGGTCCTGGCCGCCCGGGAGAACGCCGCGGTCGCGGCCCTGCGCAGGTATGGCCTGGCAGAAGGGATCGACACCGCGGCAGAGCTGCTGGGCGCCGCGGCGCGCAGCGCCACTCCGGGCGGCCGGCCGTTGTTCGCGGCGAACCTGGCACTGCCCTGGCCGGAGGAACCGCTGGCCCAGTTGTGGCACGCCGCGACCTTGCTGCGGGAACACCGCGGGGACGGACACGTTGCAGTGCTCCAGGTTCTCGGCATCAGCGGCCGTGAATCCAACGTGCTGCACGCGGCGGCGGGCCGGGTTCCGGCCGAGATGATCAAACGCAGCCGCGATTACGACGAGGCACTCTGGCAGGAGCAGATCGACCGGCTCGCCGCGCGCGGTCTGCTTGACGGTACCGGCGCGCTCACGGACGCCGGACGTGATCTCAAGGCCGAGATCGAGGACGCCACCGACCGGTTGGCGCTGCCGGCCTTCGACGTCCTCGGCGAGACCGACCTCGGCACGCTGTTTCGCGCGCTGACCCCGTTGACCAGGCTGGTGATCGACGGCGGCGATGTCCCCGCCGCGACGCCGATGGGACTCGACCGCGCCGATCTGGACAACGACGCCTACTGATCCGGATCGGTCAGCGCGGCGCGTACATGATCAGGCCGACCCCGACCAGGCATACCAGCGCGCCCGAGATGTCCCAGCGATCCGGCCGGAAACCGTCGGCGACCATGCCCCACACCAACGATCCCGCGACGAACACCCCGCCGTAGGCCGCCAGTACCCGCCCGAAGTTGGCGTCAGGTTGGAACGCCGCGACAAAACCGTATGCGCCCAGCGCGATCACCCCCGCGCCGACGAACAGCCAGCCGCGATGCTCGCGCACTCCCTGCCACACCAACCACGCGCCACCGATCTCCAGGACCGCGGCGAGGACGAACAACACCATCGATTTGAGCACCAACACGGCCACTACCCTGCCGTGAGCGTGCGCGAAATGCGGTAGCCCGTCGGCGTGTCCCCCGCACACACGCACGCTCGCCGGGTTCAGTTGCGGTTCCACTCCAACCAGCCGACGCCGCTGCGGCCATCGGCCGTCCGCACCGTCGCCCAGGCTCGCGGGAACCTGCTGATCCGGCCGTCGGCGGCGGTCAACAGCACCGGTGCCTGCCCCACGATCGTGGCCGCCGCCTCGATTCCTGTCGGCGACAGCGTCAGGGTGGTCGAGATCGGCAGATCGTCCGCGCCGAACTCCTCGGTGGCGACCACACCGCCGAGCTCGATCAACGGCTCGCCTTCGCGCTGGACGTAGCCGATGCCGATCGGTCCCATGCCGGGCACCCGCAGATCCAGCCCGTGAATGTGGGTGCCGTCGTCGAGATGCACCGCACTCCACACCCAGTCCATCGTCCACCAATCCCGTACGCCCCAGGAGTGATCCCGCTGGCCGGGCACACCGGTCAGATCATGGATTCGACCGTCGGCGGACACCGAACCCGATACCGCGCAGGCGATCTCGTACCGGGGGGTGATCCGGTACCGGTAGGGCGTGCTGAGCGACGTGAACTCGAGATCGAATGCGATGTCCACCGCACGCCCGGGACCGTGCCCGGGTTGCAACAGCACCGCCGGGTCGTCGTAGGCCTGCGCACGTCCTTGCAGGGTGAGCCGATAGGTCTGCAGCGGCACGGTCGCCGAGAGCTCCAGCGTCACCTGATCGGTGTGCACGGCACCGGGATCGGCGGGCAGGGCGGCAGCCTGGTCATCGATCACGATGGTGGGCAGGCCCGGTCCGCACAGGAACGCCTGAATCCAGGCCGTCTGCTGATTGGGTATCAGGCCCAACCGCACCCAGCCACCCAATCCCTGTGCGGCATCGACGAAATCGAAGTACCAGCTCTCGCTCCACAGGGCATCCTCTGAAGGTGGGTGCGGCCCTTCGTCGGCCGGCTCGGGGCGCAGCGGTTCGGCCGGCTCTGCGCTGGGAAGCAGGTCCAGCGCGCCGGTGTCCAGCACATGGGTGCAGTGCCGGTCGAGCATCGTCATGAACATCTCGTCACCGCGCTCGGTGCGCTCGACGAGCATCGAGGAGACGATGGCCATCATCACCCCGAAGAAACTGGACCGCCGGACGCCGGCGCGGACATCGTCGAGCGACAACGCAGATTCGGTGCCCAACGCCTCGTGATAGGCGCGCAGCAGCTCGTCGTAGTGGGCGCGGCGTCGATCATTGGGCAGTGCGCAACCCAGGAAGTAGGCCACATCGGTCTGCGTCGGTCCCCTGGTGACGGTCTGCCAGTCCACCACCGTCAGCGGACGCTCGGAACCCGGTCCGCCGAAGAGCATGTTGTCCAGCCGATAGTCGCCGTGCACCAAACCCTGCAGCGTGGATGCCTCGTCGGCGAGGTAACCGTCGAAGGCGGCGACCAGACGTTCACACACCATCCGGTGCTGCGGGTCGATGCGATCGGCGAACCGTTCGGCGAATCCTGCCCACAGCGTGGCCAGCAGCGCCTGCGTCACCGGGGCATCTCGGTGGAGCCATTCGGCACCGGCCAGGCCGTCATCACCGAGCAGCGGGCCGTGCACGCGGCCCAGCTCGGAGAGCGCCAGCATCGCCTGCTCGACTGTTGCGCCCCGGATCTCGTCGCCCACCGTCGCCGGGGACGCGTCGCCCAACAGCAGGTCGAAGGCACCGGTTTCGGCGTCGTAGGCATGGTGGTGACACGGCGCGAACGGGCCGGTCCCATCCCCTATCAGACCCGGCGCGATCTCCGCGTAGAACCGCACCTCACGCTCGTAGAGGCCGAGCGCCAGCCCGGTCTGCCTGCTGTTCGGGTCCGCCGCGGCGACCTTGAGTATCACGCTGGCCGGCCCCCGCACACCGTCGGCGTAGCGCAGCGTGACGCGGTAGCACTCGCTCATCTGTCCGGTGCCGATGCGCTCGAATTCGTGTCCGGTCACGGTGCCGACGCCGAGGGCGTCGGTGAGCCATTCGTCGGTCAGATCGGTCGGGCGCTCGATGAGTTGACTCTGCACACAGCTGAACCTAGCAGTGGCCCCGATCACATATGACAGGTGTCAACTCTGATGGCATTCGGCCGGTGTCGGGGGCACATCCAAAGCCGGGTTGCGATCGAAGAAACCGAACGGCTTCAGCCAGAACGACACGACGTCCACCGGCATGACCGGCCAGTCCTCCGGCCGGGTGATGTGGTGGATACCGAAGACGTACCACAGCACCACATCGGTGTTCTCGATCGATCGGTTCGCCTTGGTCCATTCACCCAGGCCGGTGTCCATTGCCGACTGATTGACGAATTCACCTGCCGGCCACCGCTCGTCGGCCCGGTTGGGTGTCACCCACAATGCGTGCCCGATGACATTGGCCCGCTGCAACACCGGAGCCGACGGGTCGAACATCGCCGGTATCGCCCCGGTCGGCACCAGCTTGTACGAAGGATGGGTGCCCAGCCCATTGCGGACATTGGTGTTGACGACCTTCCAGCCGCGCTGGGTGCCGAAGTCGACGTCCTGCTTGCCTTCCTCCTCGGTGCGCAACGCGACATTTCGGGTCACCAGCGACAACCCGTGCGGGTTGTCCGGACCGATGGGTTCGGCAAAGGACTCGGACATGTAGACCGTGTTGTCGGGTCCGTCGACGTCCAGGTCCAGCCGCGCCACCAGGAAATGCTGGTGGAACGGCGCATAGGTGCGCTCGTCGACGAGGGTGCCGTTGGGGCTGGCCGCGCCGGCGGGCAACGGCGTGGTCACCATGATGCCGGTGGCACGCACCTCACATTCGATGTTGCCGTCCTGATACAGCCGCCAATACACGAGGTATTCGTAGTTGGCGACGGTGACGTGGAACGAGACCGTCAGCCGGCGCATGCGGCGTACCTCGGCACCGGCGTGGTGGTCGACGTGCTTCCACAGCACCGCATTGTCTTCCTCGTGGATGCAGATGGCGTTGTCGATGGTGTACGGCTCGCCCTTGCTGTTGTGCAGGACCGCGTCCAGATATCTGATCTCGCCGAGGCAGTCGCAGCCCAGCGTCAGCGAGGTGGTCATGAAACCCAGCCCCCACTCGCCGATGTCGAATGCCGTGCGCCGGTAGTGATCGGCCGAGGGGTCCCGGTAGGGAACCACCATCTCGGCAAAGGACAACCGGTGGGCCACCGAACGTTCGCGGTCCCCGTCGCGGTAGCGCACCGAGTGCAGCACCATGCCCTCGCGATAGTTGAAACCGACGCGCAGTGACCAGTTCTGCCACCTCAACAGGTTTCCGTCCAGGCTGAAGGACGGTCCGTCGGGCTGGGTGATGTGCAAGGGCGCCAACGGCTCCCGGTGCTGTGCTGCGCGAAGTCGTTCCGGGATGTGCCGCGGCGCGTACTCACCCATCACCGGCGGGATCTCGATGTGCTCGCCGTCCTCGACGCGCAGCACCTCCATCGCGTTGACGTCGATCACGCAGTGCAGACCGCTGATCAGGTGGGCATACGGGTTCATGCCTGGCCCGTCCTTGAGCCAGGTGTCCGACCAGCCCAGCCGGCGGTCTGCGAATTCCGCAGGGGCGACGGCCTCCCCGTAGGTCCAGGTATCGAAGAACACCAGGTCGACGTCGTGGATGCCCCGGCGGGCCAGCGCCGCGAGCAGATCGGGGTTGGTGCGCAGCAGCTCGTCGCATTCGTTGAACTCGTCGACGGTGAAGTTCGGCTGCACGCCGGGAACGAGGTCGAAGGATTCCACCCGGCCCTCATCGAGTGCGACGACGGCCCGATGCGTGCTGTTGGCGGCCCGGTTCAGGCACACCGCCTGCGCACGCCGCGCGGGTCGCGCTCCCCCGGCTTCGAAATCGCGCAGCTCGGCCTTGTCGGGTTCGACCAGCTCGATCGACGCGAATCGCCAGCCCTCCCCGACACCGTGAACGCGCCCCAAGATCGCGGCGACAGCATTGAATTCGTCGTGGCCCAGCGGGTCAAGCGGATGTGTCATCGGCACACGCAATCACACCCGGCGCCGCCGCGCACGCAGTTGTCGCCAATCGCTATTGAGCGGCGAGTGTGAAACCCTCCCACGCCTGGCGGCGGCCGGAGTGCGGGTCGTACTCGAGCCTGGTCTGCCGGTCGAACACCAGAACGGCCCGCATGTCCTCGTCATAGCGCGGCCAGCCCTCACCGGGTCTACCGGAGCGGCTGAACTCCCCCCATCGCCGCTGGACATCCCTGCTCACCCGGGCGGCCGACGCGCGGTCCCCGGCCGCTGTCAGCAGCGACCCGAAACGCGTTCGGTAGATGTCGAATACGGCGAACAGCTCGGTGGCATGTGTCGCTCCGAGACCGGACCACCGAAAGGTACGGGGTGCGTAGTCGTAGCGATAGACGTAGGTCGGGCAGTGTGCACCGTGCGCCTCGGCGATCTGCCAGGCCGCGGTCCCGAACGCGAAGTCCCCGCCCAAGCGCACACACGCCGAGGGGCTCGGATAACCGGGATAAGCACTGGTGATCCGCTCGCGGACCTCGATATCGCTGTCGGCGAGCAACATCTCGATCGCCGGCGCGGTGGTCGGCAGCAATTGCAGGAAGCGGGTGAACAGCTTGCCCTCGTCGGCATTGGTACCCACGATGAGCGGCACCTGATGCGCGTCACCGTCGCGCATCGCCACCACCGGGTCCTTCGGAAGCATCTTCGTGCCGTGCGTCGGCCCCACCGGGAACGCGCCGCGCATGGCCTTCATCCCGTCGACCATCAACCGGTCCATGGCGTCGATCAGCTGTGCCGGCTTGGCCGCCATCACCGCGGCCGCCCCCTCGGACGGGCGTACACCGAGCAGGGCCGCGTAATCGTCGGCGAACGCCGCAGCCACCTCGGCACTGCCCGCCATGCCACTGGCGGGGCTCTCGGCGATGGCCTGACGGAAAAGGCCCGCGGCCGCCGGTGTGGCCATCAGCGTTGCGACGGCGTGCGCCCCGGCGCTCTCACCGAAGATCGTCACGTTGTCCGGATCGCCGCCGAACACCGCGGCGTTGTCCCGGACCCACTGCAGCGCCAGCACCAGATCGCGCAGGAAGAGATTGTCGTCGATGGGATGTTCCGGGGTGGACAGCGACGAGAGATCCAGACACCCCAGCGGGCCGAGCCGGTAGTTCACCGACACGTACACGCAGCCTCGCTTGGCCAGCGCGACACCGTCGTAGATCGGTGTGGCCGAGCTGCCCAGGATGTAACCGCCGCCGTGGATGAAGAACATCACCGGCAGCGGTTCGTCGCTGTCCGGATGCTCGGGTGCCACCACGTTCAGCGTCAGGCAATCCTCGCTCATCGGCTGGTACTTACCAACGCCGAGCAGGGTGTACATCTTCTGTTGCGGCGCGCAGTAGGTGAACCCGTGGCAGTACCGCACCCCTGGCCAGGGGTCGGCAGGTACGGGCGCCCGGAATCGCAACGGGCCCACCGGGGCCTTCGCATATGGGATGGACCGCCAGCGGTGCACACCGTCTTTGGTGAAGCCTTCGACGGTGCCCGTGCTGATGCGGGCCCGGATCGTCTGCTGGTGCATGATGCCGACGTTATCGAAAAACCGGGTCCATTCCGTGTCTTGCGGGCCCCCGGCACGCCGCCAGCTACCCTGACCGCATGCGATGGATGTTGGTGGCGGCGACATCTGTGCTGGTGGCGGGGTGTTCGGCGGGTCACGGCGTGGATACCGGCCGGACCCCACTGACCGTCGCACCGAAGACCACAGGATCCGCCCAATCCTCGCCGCGAACCACCTCATCGACGACGACCACCGGCTCGACCGCGCCGACGACCAGCACGTCGAGGAAGCTGGGTGTTCCTCCGGCCGGGGCCGACCTCACCGAGGTCATCGGCTGGGTCGAAGCGGGTACCGCCGCACCCGCCGACCGGTACGCCACGATGGCCCGTGCCGGGGTCACCGCGGCCGTCGACGGGGTGGCGTTCACCACAGCGGTCACCAACTGCGTCAGCACCTCCGGGTATCGAGCCGGGGCCCTGGCGTGCCTCGTCGACCTCGACGATCCGCCGCCGCGACCACCCGATGCGATCACGGTGTGGCGGGGCGATTGGGTCGACTTCGACGGCTCGGCGGTGGAGATCGGGTCGGTTCGCGGCGACCCCGGTCCATTCCGGGACGGCGCGGGTGCCGCCCTACCCGTCGGGGAATCGTTGACGTTCGGCGACATGCGGTGTCGCGCCGACACCGCCGCGCTGGTGTGCGTGAACTACGCCCAGCGTTCGGCGGTGCGGATGGCCGCCGATGGCATCACCGGGTTCGGTTGCCTTGCCGAGGATCGCCCGCCGCCGGGCATCGGTATCCGGTTGTCCTGCTGACCGATCAGCGCCAGCCGTCGGCGGCCTTCGCCGCCCCGAGCAGGTCCTGGCACAGCGCCAGCAGCTCGGCGGCCGTGGCACCCTCCTCGACCGCGGTGGTGACATCTTCGGCGGCACATCGCAGTTGGTAGAGCCGGTCGGACAGATCGGCCGCTTCCTCTGCCGACAGCACCACCGCGTCCGGAGCCACCGAGGTGCCCTTGACCTGCGCGCGTTGTTCATAGGCCCGCTGGCGACAGGATTGCCTGCAGTACTGGCGGCGGCGGCCCATCCCGGCGTCGGGCACCTCACGGCCACACCAGCGGCACGGTTGGGGCCGCGCCCGCCTGCGGGTGGCCGAACTGCCCGGCGTAGCTGAAGTCACGGGGGCGACTGTAGACGGCCTGGCCGGGTGATCGCAGTATCTGCCGTATCCTGATCAGTCGAGTCGGAGGACGCGGGGGAACCTAACGGGTATCTGCTGCGTTGATCCTGCGGAACAATTGCGCGTGTCTAAGGAGAGTTGACGATGGCTGATCGAGTCCTGCGGGGCAGCCGCCTCGGTGCCGTGAGCTACGAAACCGATCGCAACCACGACCTGGCACCGCGTCAGGTCGCGCGCTACCGCACCGACAACGGCGAGGAATTCGAGGTTCCGTTCGCCGATGACGCGGAGATCCCTGGCACCTGGCCGTGCAAGAACGGCATGGAAGGCACCCTGATCGACGGTGACGTTCCGGAGCCCAAGAAGGTCAAGCCGCCCCGTACGCACTGGGACATGCTGCTGGAGCGCCGTTCGGTAGAAGAACTCGAGGAACTGCTCAAGGAGCGCCTCGACATCATCAAGACCAAGCGTCGCGGCTGACAGCCACCGCGGCCGGCGCAGTCCCCTAGAGCTGCGCCGGCCCGCTAGAGCTGCGCCGGTCCGCTAAAGCTGTGCCGGCTTGCTGGTGACACCGCGGGCCCGGTCGATCCGCCCGCGCAGACCCCATTCGGCCACCTTGACCATCGCCTCGCGGATATTGGATCCGCTCATCTTCGACACCCCGAGCTCGCGCTCGGTAAACGTGATCGGGACCTCGACGACCTTGAATCCTGCGTTGATGGCGCGCCAGCTCAGATCGATCTGGAAGCAGTAGCCCTTGGAGTCGACGGCCGAGAGGTCGATCTTCTCCAGTACCTCACGGCGGTAGGCGCGGTAGCCGGCGGTGATGTCGTTGATGTTCACCCCGAGCAGCACCCTGGCATAGGTGTTGGCGGTCTTGGACAGCACGAACCGCCGCCGCGGCCAGTTGCGGATGGCGCCGCCGGGCACGTAGCGCGAACCGATAACCAGGTCCGCGCCGGCGTCCACCGCGTCCAGCAGCGTGCCGAGTTCTTCCGGTGCGTGGCTGCCGTCGGCGTCCATCTCGACAAGGACCGAGTATCCACGGCCGAGGCCCCAGGCGAATCCCGCAAGGTAGGCCGCACCGAGTCCGTCCTTGCTGACGCGGTGCATCACGTGCACCCGATCCGGATCGGCCAGGGCCAGTTCGTCGGCGAGCTGGCCGGTGCCGTCGGGGCTGCCGTCATCGACGACGAGGATGTGGACGTGCGGTGTGGCGGCGCGCACCCTCGCCGCGATCAGCGGCAGGTTCTCGCGCTCGTTGTAGGTGGGGATGATCACCAGCGTCCGCCGACTGGGAGAAGCGGGATAGCCGGAGTCCTGCTCCTGGTTATCGGTCGTGCTCATGCTCTCGTCTCATCCTCACTGCTCTGGGCGGATTGCTCCCGCACCTGCCCGGACGCGTCGACGTCGGCCTCCCGCCGTCGGTCTCCGGTGTTGCCGGCAGCGGGCTGTCTCCCGCTTGCGAATCTCCGATTATGCAGCATCGCGGCGAGCACAGCGGCCAGGCCGATGCCCACCAGCACCGCCTGCACCACCGGACCCCAGCGGGTGGCGAAGGTGATATCGGACCGCAGCTTCACCACGGAATCCAGATACGCGGGTTCGAACCACTCCGTGCGTGCCACCACCTGGCCGTCGGGTGCTATCACGGCACTGATACCGGTGGTTCCCGCGACGACCACATAGCGGTCGTGTTCGACAGCCCGCAGGCGGGCGAATGCCAATTGTTGGCGGCTCATGGTCTCGTCGAAGGTCGCGTTGTTGCTCGGCACCGCGAGGAACTGCGCGCCGCCGAGGACGGATTCGCGGACCGCTCGGTCGAAGATCACCTCCCAGCAGGTGGCGACACCGATCGGTATTCCGGCCGCCTGCACGACACCGTTGTCGGTGCCGGGGACGAAATAGCCGGCGCGGTCGGCATAGGACGAGAACTTTCGGAAGAAGCCGCGCCAGGGCAGGTACTCACCGAAGGGTTGCACGATGCGCTTGTCGTGGCGGTCCTGCGGCCCGTTGTCCTGATCCCAGACCAGTACCGAGTTGGTGGTCACCGGCTGGGTGGGCGTGTAATCGGGCGCGGCCAGGACGGTGCCGACCAGGATCGGGGCCCCGATCGCACGGGCGGCCTCCGAGATCGCCGCCGAGGCGTCGGTGTTGCGCAGCGGGTCGATATCCGAGGAGTTCTCCGGCCAGATGACGACCATGGGCTGGGGTGCCCGGCCGGCACGCACCTCATCGGCCAGCCGCAGTGTCTGGGCCACGTGATTGTCCAGTACCGCGCGTCGCTGGGCGTTGAAGTCCAGGCCGAGACGCGGCACGTTGCCCTGGATCGCGGCCACTGTCACCGCGGGGTGATCACCCGCGCCGACACCGGATTGCCGGACCGATGGCCAGACCAGCGCGGTGGCCAGCAGCACCACGCAGATGCACATGCCGGGCAGCACCGCTTCCGGGCGGGCCGCATCGACGCCCCCGGCGCGCCGGGGGCGGTTCGGATGGCTGTGACGCCACCAGAGCACGATCTCCAGCGTCAGCGCCGTGAGGCTGAACCCCACGAGCGCGGTGGCCACCGACACCAGTGGCGCCCCGCCCACCTGCGCGAGCGGCAGCAACGGGCCATCGGTCTGCCCGAAACCGACAACACCCCACGGGAACCCGCCGAAGGGCACCGTCGATTTGAGCCACTCCCCGACGGCCCACTCCGCGGCGAACCACACCGGCCAACCGGGCAGTCCCCGCACCAGCACCGCGAGCAGACCGAACAGCGCCGGGAACAGTGCCTCCAACAGCGCCAGCGCCAGCCACGGCCCGGTACCGACGAAAAGCCCTATCCACGGAAGCAACGGCAGGGCGAACGCCAGTCCGAACAACAGCCCGTAGCCGAATCCGCCGGCGCGCGTCGTCTGGGCTCGGGTCAGTACCCAACCGAGCAGTGCCAGCGCCGGGAACGCGGTCCACCACCAGCCGAAGGGCGGAAAACTCAGGTACAGCAACACACCGCCGGCGACCGATACCAGCAATCGGGCCCAGCGCGCGGTCAGCGCTTGCCGCACGGTGTGGGCGTAGCGCGCGAACCGGCCGGGCGCGCCGTCACCCATGCAGCACCGCGCCTCGATGCACCGTCCGCAGGCAGCGGGGCAGCGCTCCGTCCAGATTCGGCAGCGCGGGCACCCGGGAACGTGGATCGGTCGACCACCGAGCGGCGGCATCGTTGGCGGGGGTGCTGATCTCCAGTGGGCCCGTCTCCCAGATGGCGTAGCTGGCGGGGGCACCCGGAACCAGTGTTCCGGTGACACCGTCGCGTGCTCCCCCGGCCCGCCATGCTCCGCGGGTGGCCGCCGAGAACGCCGCGCGGGCGGAGATTCCGCTGCCCGGCGTGCGGTGCCGGACCGCCGCGCGGACGGTCTCCCACGGATCCAGGCCAGTCACCGGACTGTCGGAGCCGAAGGCGAGGGGCACGCCTTGGGATGCTAACAGCGCGAACGGATTCAGCAACGCCGCGCGTTCGGCGCCGAGGCGCTGCGCGTACATGCCCTCGGGACCACCCCAGAGCGCATCGAAGGCGGGCTGGACACTGGCGATCACCCCCCAGCGCCCGAGGTCGGCTGCCTGCTCGGCGGTGACCATCTCCAGATGCTCGAGCCGATGGCCGCAGCGGGCCACGGCGGGACCGCCGAACCGCTCGGCGGTCTGCCGCACCGCGGCGGTGACCGCGCTCACCGCCGCGTCACCGATGACGTGGAACCCCGCCGGGATGCCGGCCTCGGTGCAGGCATGCAGGTGGGCTGCGATCTGGTCGCTGTCGAGGTAGCGATTGCCGCAGGTATGACCGGCATCGGTGTAGGGCTGGTGCAGCCATGCCGTGCGCGATCCCAGCGCGCCGTCGACGAACAGGTCGCCCGCCAACCCCGCGGCGCCGGTGGACGCCATCAGCTCGCGGGCGGCGGCCGCACTGTCCACCGCCTCACCCCAGTAGCCGGTGATCTGTACGCCGTGCTCGAGTGAGCGCACCGAATCCCAGTCCTCGCGGCCGCCGATATCGGGGCCACCACACTCGTGGACGGCGGCGATGCCGCGCGCGGCGGCCGCGTCGAGCGCGGCGTGCTGGGCGTCGCGCCGTTGCCGGGGTGTCAGCATCTGACGCGCGGCGGCTCGGACGAGGTGGTGGGCGGCGGCGGTCAGCGGACGCTGTGGATCGAAGCCCGCGGCCGAACCGAGGTCGGTGGCGGCGGACCGCAGCGCGCTGGAGGTCACCGCGGAGTGCACGTCGACACGGCTGAGGTAGGCGGGCCGGTTACCGACGATGCCGTCGATCTCGTCGGTGCTCGGTGGCGTGCGATCGGGCCAGGCCGATTCGTCCCAGCCGGAACCCCAGATGATGCCGTCGGGATGCGCGGCGGCGTGTTCGGCGAGCAGGGACAGGCAGTGTGCCCGCGAGGTGGCCTGCCTCAGATCCAGCCCGGTCAGACTGAGGCCGGTCGCGGTCAGGTGCACGTGACTGTCGACGAAGGCCGGGGCGACGAAGGCGCCCTCCAGATCGACCACCTCGGCGTCGGGGAACTCCGCACGCGCGGTGTCGTCGGCGCCCAGCCACATCACCGCACCGTCCGGTCCGTCACCGAAGGCGATCGCGGTGGCGTCGGGTGCGGCGGGACTGTGCACCCGGCCGTTGATCAACAGTGTCGTCACGAAGGTGACACGTTAATCGTTACGGATGACCCGATGCTCCAGTGCGGTCGGATCGGGCCGCATCGACGGCGATCCGTCGACGTCGACGACATCGATGACCTCGCCCTCGACGTAGTCGGGAGCGGGCCGCTGCCCGCGGCCGAAACCGCCCGGGTAGACCGTCACGACCGGGGTCGCGGCGAGCTTGCGACCGACAAGCCCGATGGCGACCGGTCGGGCGATGCGGCGGGTCGGCGGCAGCAACAGCAACGCGCCGAGCAGCGAGCTGGCCAGGCCGGGGATCACGACCAGCACCGCCCCGAGGGCCACCAGTGCGCTGTCGGTGGCCAGCGCACCCGAGGCCGACCGCGAGTTCAGCGCGGATTGCAGTCGGGCGAGGTGGCGGGCGACCTGGGAGCCGGCCAGCACCAGGCCGACCACGAAGGTGACCATGATCGCCAGCACCGTCCAGCCGAACCCGATGGCGGAGACCAGCCCGACCACCACGGCCAGTTCGACCAGGACGTAGATCAGGAACATCCGCATTGCCATGTCCGGTCAACGTATGGGGTGCCATGCGGGTTCCTGGATCGCCACTGTCCGGTCAGGTCAAGGCGATCAGGTCAAGGCCCGGTCAGGTCAAGGCGATCAGGTCAAAGCGATGCCCAGCTCGGCGGCGAACACCGTGATCATGTGCTGCACACCGATCTCGTTGCGGCCGATGATCATGTGATCGTGCTGTCCGCGGCGAACACCCTCACCGCACTGCGGGAGCATGACGAAATCCTCGTCCCGCACGGCCGCGTGCACGCCCTCGAAGATCAGGTCGTAGGCGGCGCGCATCTCGTCGTTCTCGGCGGGCACCCGACTCATCCAGCTGTGCCGCACGGTGCACCGGGTCGGTTCACCGGCGGGCAGCATATCGATGATCTCGACGCCGACCGGGCTGTTGGCCAGGATCAGGTTCGGATAGATCCAGTAGATCACCCCCATGTTCATGTGCGGATCCCACGACCCCGACGGGTCGTCGGCGAGGTTGCGAATCCATTTGAACGGGAAGCCGATTCGATGATGCCTACCGAACTCGTCGTAGACACCGGTGTTGGCCAGTGTGTTCTGGCCGATGACGCTCTCGCCGTGCACGAACGGGAAGTGATACCCCTCGGCGAACGCCTCCAGCGCGCCCTTCCAGGACACCTGGGATTGGAATTCCTTCTCGCCGTGATAGCCGTAGGAGGCGTAATCCAGCAGTTCGAGCTCGGGGCCGAGCGTCCCGAGGTGGGTGTCGACATCGATATCGGCGTCCGCGGTCAGCACGGCCCAGATGAAGCCGTGCCGCTCCTGGCTGGGCAGTTCGACCAATCCGTAGTCGGCCTTGTCCATCGAATCGAATCCGGCCTGGCCGGGGACGACGAACAGTTCGCCGGTGTTGCGGTAGCTCCAGGCGTGGTACGGGCAGACGAAACGGGACGCGTTGCCCGACCCGCATGCCGGCATCGCCCCGCGGTGCCTGCAGTAGTTGAGGAAGACGTGGCTGCGGCCGCGCCGGTCGCGGGTGACCAGCAGCGAATCGCCGAGCACGGACCGCACGACATAGTCGTTGACGCCTGCGATCTGCGCGCTCGGCACGATGGCCAGCGGCACCCTGCGCAAGATCTGAGACTCCTCGACCTCGGTGACCTTGGGGTCGCGGTAGTAGTGCAGCGGCACCCGCAGCTCACGCTCGGCCATATCGGTGGTCTTGCCGATGGCGTGCGCGAGGGCGCGGCGGGTCAGTTCCTCGTCCCGGTTGCTCACCGGCGTTCCGTTCGATGCGGCCATGAGATCAGAACATACATTAGAGATCATTTGTATGGTCTGGATCCACTTCTGATTCCACTTCTGATTCAACGATGAAGCTCTTTCCTGTGCGCGTCGGGATGGCACGATGCCTGCATGCGCAGACACGGATGGGGCGGTGACATCCCCGCCGACGACGACGAGGCCGCACGCCGGATCATCGACGCCGCCCGCGCCTGCATCGACGAGCGCGGGTCGGTCACCATCTCCGATGTCGCGACTGCCCTGGGAATCACACGCCAGACGGTCTACCGCTATTTCGCGACCCAGGATTCGCTGCTGCAGGCGACCGCGTTGGTCTCCGTCGGCGGTTTCCTCGACCGCCTCGCCGCGGATCTGCACGCGATCGACGACCCGACCGTCGCGGTCGTGGAGGGCATCGCCTACACCCTCGAACAACTACCCCACGATCGGTACCTCGGGCTGGTCATGCATCCCGGGCGGGCCAGCGCGTTCGCCGTGGGCGTCACCGCCGATGTGGCGATCGCGTTCGGGCGGTCGATCCTGGAGCGTTTCGACGTCGACTGGGCCGCTTCGGGTTTCACCGCAGCCAGCTTCGACGAACTCATCGAGTTCATGCTGCGCGTACTGCAGTCGTTCATCCTTGATCCCGAGGGCCAGAGCCGGCGCGGCGCCGAGCTTCGCGGATTCCTGCACCGGTGGGTCGCCCCCGCCGTGCTCGCGGCATCCAGTGCGGATCGCAGCCCCGCCCGTTGACACCCAAGCCCCGATAGACCGCGACGCTAGACCACCGGGCTGACCTCGATGGCGGCGTGCACCTTGTCCACCCCGCCGCGGATCAGCGCCTGCGGAATCCACCACCAGGCGTGCCACCAGTACCGCCGGGTCACCATGTCGAACACCCTGCGGGTCTCGGATTTCGGGAGGTTTCGGGCGACGGCCTCGACGGGCTCACCCTTGACCTTGCCGAGGACTCCGCATTTCTGGATGGTCACCCGCGGCGTGTTCTTGATCCGCTTGGTCTTCCACGATCCGTCATCGGTGCTGATCAACAGCTTGCCCTCGTGCGGCACACCCCACACCGGCGTGGGCTTGGGCCTGCCGTCCTTGGTGAACGTGGTCAGCAGCAGGTATTTCTCGCGGTAGACATCATCGAATGTCGGAGCCATGGCAACAGTTCACCACGGCGGGACGTCGGATTCTCAGAAGATGACGGTCTCACCGTGGTGGCGGACGACCCGGTCCTGGCAATGCCACAGCACCGCCCTGGACAACACCGCGCGCTCGACATCTGCCCCGAGGCGTACCAGGTCCTCGACGGTGTGGGTGTGGTCGACGCGCACCACGTCCTGCTCGATGATGGGGCCTTCGTCGAGGTCCTCGGTCACGTAGTGGGCGGTG
The DNA here is from genome assembly GCF_006715585.1 of Arthrobacter sp. SLBN-53. Lineage (NCBI taxonomy): Bacteria > Bacillati > Actinomycetota > Actinomycetes > Micrococcales > Micrococcaceae > Arthrobacter > Arthrobacter sp. SLBN-53. The sequence continues at coordinate 42,609 of NZ_VFNN01000001.1, read as the reverse complement.
GCGCCGACCAATTTCACACCGCGCTCCTTGGCCCGTCGATAGGTGTTGGCGCCGATGAACGCCGGCAGGAACGAGTGGTGGATGTTGATCAGCGGGCAGCCGATCTGATTCAGGAACCCGGGCGTGACGATCTGCATATAGCGCGCCAGCACAACGAGGTCGACGTTGCCCTTGAGCAGTTCCAGCTGCCGGGCCTCGGCCTCGGCGCGCGTGTCACGCGTCGCGGGGATGTAGACGAAGGGCACCCCGAACGGGCGCACCTGGTCGGCCAGGTCGGGGTGATTGGCGATGACCATGACCACCGACATGTCGAGTTCACCGCGACGATTGCGCCAGAGCAGGTCGAGCAGGCAGTGGTCGGCCGTCGAAGCGAAGATGGCCACCCGCTTGGGGGTGGCGGCATCGGTGAACCGGTGATCGATATCGAACTCGGGTGCGATCCGCTCGGCGAACCGGGCCTCCAGTTCCGGCCGGGCAGCGGCGAGTCCCGGAAGGTGGAACACGGTGCGCTGCAGGAAGGTGCCACCCTCGGCCTCGGTGGAATGCTGGTCGAGGGAGATGATGTTCGCGCCGGCCTCGGTGAGAAAGGTCGAGACCGCGGCGACGATTCCGGCCCGATCCGGACATCGCAACACGAGCCTGCCGATGTCCTTGTGCCGGGCGGACTTCGACGTGCCCGTCGGATAATTCGAGGTCATCAGGAGTCGGCCGCGCGCAACTCCAGCGCGACATTGTTCTTCATCCCGCCACGGAGTTTGGAGAACAGCCCGAAAAGCTTGCCGACGATGCCGTAGCGCCGCCCGATCCCGTCATAGGTGCGGCGCAGTGCCGCCTCGTCCAGGATGGCCGCCACCGCCTCGACCGGTTCACTCTTCGGATTGCCACGACGGTCGCAGACGGCCACCGTCACCCGCGGGGTGTTGCGGATCCGCTTGACCTTCCACGAACCTGCCTGGGTCACCACCAGCAGTCGATCCCCGTCGGGCACCGCCCAGACCGCGGTCGGCTTTCCCCGTCCGTCCTTGGTGAAGGTGGTCAGCAGCACATAGTCGGCCTTGGCGACATCGGCGAAGGTGAGAGCCATGTGCGCAATCCTAGTGCGCGGTATGGATTGCGCCGCCCGACGTCGGCCCGCTCAGCCTTCCAGCTCACCCTCGGTCTCCAGCAGCACCTGCTTGAGTCCGTCGAGGGTCGCCGTCTCGGGCTGGGCCCACATGCCCCGGCCCGCCGCCTCCAGCAGGCGTTCCGCCATCCCGTGCAGTGCCCACGGGTTGGACTCGTTCATGAACTTCCGGTTCTCGGCGTCCAGCACGTAGGTCTGGCTGAGCTGCTCGTACATCCAGTCCGACATCACATGCGCGGTCGCGTCGTAGCCGAACAGGTAATCGACGGTCGCCGCCATCTCGAACGCGCCCTTGTAACCATGCCTGCGCATCGCGTTGATCCAGCGCGGATTGACCACACGCGCGCGGAACACGCGGGTGGTCTCCTCGGAGAGCGTGCGGGTGCGCACGGCGTCGGGCCGGGTGTTGTCGCCGATATAGGCCGCCGGGTCCTTGCCGGTGAGCGACCGTACGGTGGCGATCATGCCGCCGTGGTACTGGAAGTAGTCATCGGAGTCGGCGATATCGTGTTCGCGGGTGTCGGTGTTCTTGGCCGCCACCACGATCCGTCGGTAGGCGCGGTTCATGTCCTCCGACGCCGGGGCGCCGTCGAGGCCGCGGCCGTAGGCGAATCCGCCCCAGGCGGTGTACACCTCGGCGAGATCGGCATCGTCGCGCCAATTGCGGCTGTCGATCAGCTGCAACAGGCCCGCCCCGTAGGTTCCCGGCTTGGATCCGAAAATCCTTGTCGTGCTGCGCCGTTGGTCACCGTGCTCGGCCAGGTCGGCCAGCGCGTGGGCGCGCACGTAATTGTCCTGCGGGTCCTCGTCGAGCGCGGCCACCAGAGCCACCGCGTCGTCGAGCATCGTCACCACATGCGGGAAGGCGTCGCGGAAGAATCCCGAGATGCGCACCGTCACATCGATGCGGGGCCTGCCGAGCTCCGCCGGTGTGATGACCTCCAGATCGACGACGCGCCGTGATGCGTCGTCCCAGATCGGCCGGACGCCGAGCAGCGCGAGCACCTCGGCGATATCGTCACCGGAGGTCCGCATGGCCGAGGTGCCCCACACCGAGAGCCCGACCGACTTCGGCCACTCGCCGTGGTCGGTGCGGTACCGCTCCACCAGTGAATCGGCCAGCGCCACACCGGTTTCCCAGGCAAGCCGAGACGGCACGGCCTTGGGATCGACCGAGTAGAAGTTGCGCCCGGTGGGCAGCACGTTCACCAGGCCGCGCAGCGGGGATCCCGAGGGTCCCGCCGGGATGTAATGGCCGTCGATCGCCCTGAGCACCGCGTCGATCTCACCGGAGGTGGCGCGCAACCGCGGTACCACCTCGGTGGCCGCGAACCGCAGGATCTGGGCCACCACCGGGTCGTCGGTCAGCTCGTCGACGGCGCCGGCATCCCACCCGGTCTTCTGCAGCCCGGCGACCAACTGCCGCGCCGCGTCCTCGGCGGCATCGACGGCGTGGCGTTCGTCGGCGCCATCCTCGGCGAGCCCGAGTGCCTGGCGCAGGCCGGGCACGGTCTGCTCACCACCGAACAACTGGCGGGCCCGCAGGATCGCCAACACCAGGTCCAGTTCGGAGTCCCCCTCCGGGGCGAGACCCAGGATGTGCAGGCCGTCGCGAATCTGGACGTCCTTGATCTCGCACAACCAGCCGTCGACGTGCAGCAGCATGTCGTCGAAGGAGTCCTCGTCGGGCCGATCCTCCAGGCCCAGGTCGTGATCCATCTTCGCCGCGCGCATCAGGGTCCAGATCTGCTGGCGGATGGCAGGCAGCTTGGCCGGGTCCAGCGCGGAAACGTTGGAATGCTCGTCGAGCAGCTGTTCCAGACGCGCGATATCTCCGTAGGTTTCGGCGCGCGCCATCGGCGGGATCAGATGGTCGACCAGGGTCGCATGCGCCCGCCGCTTGGCCTGGGTGCCCTCGCCCGGGTCGTTGACCAGGAACGGGTAGACCAGCGGCAGATCGCCGAGCGCCGCGTCGGTCCCGCATGCGCTGCTCATCCCCAGCGTCTTACCGGGAAGCCATTCGAGGTTGCCGTGCTTGCCGAGGTGGATGACCACATCGGCCTTGAATGACGAGGGTCCGGTAGAGAATTGGCCGTCGAGCCAGCGGTAGGCGGCCAGGTAGTGGTGGCTCGGCGGCAGGTCGGGGTCATGGTAGATCGCCACCGGGTTCTCGCCGAACCCGCGCGGCGGCTGAACCAGGATCACCACATTGCCCGAGCGCATGGCCGCGATGACGATATCGCCGTCCGGGTTGTGGGTGCGGTCGACGAACAGTTCGCCCGGCGGCGGACCCCAGTGCTCGACCATGGGGTCGGCGAGTTCGCTGGGCAGGGTCGCAAACCAACGCCGGTACTCGGCCGCGCTGACCCGGATGGGGTTGAGCGCCAGCGTCTCTTCGGTGAGCCAGTCGGGGTCCTGGCCACCCCGTTCGATCAGCGCGTGGATCAGGGCGTCACCATCTCCGGCGTCGACGCCGGGCACCTCGCCGATGTCGACGCCGTGTTCACGCAGCGCACGCAGCAGCGCGATCGCACTGGCCGGAGTGTCCAGCCCCACGGCGTTGCCGATCCTGGCGTGTTTGGTCGGATAGGCCGAGAAGACCAGGGCGACCTGTTTCTCCGCGGCGGGGATGCGGCGCAGGCGGGCGTGGCGCACGGCAAGGCCTGCCACCCGGGCGCACCGTTCGGGATCGGCGTTGTAGGTGATCAGGCCCTCGTCATCGATCTCCTTGAACGAGAACGGCACGGTGATGATGCGCCCGTCGAATTCGGGCACGGCCACCTGGGTCGCGACATCGAGCGGCGAGAGTCCGTCGTCGTTGGCCGACCAGGTGGCACGCGAGCTCGTCAGGCACAGTCCCTGCAGGATCGGGACGTCCAGCGCCGCCAGGTGGGCCACGTTCCAGCCGTCATCGGCGCCGCCGGCGGTGACGGTCGCCGGGGTCGCACCACCTGCGGCGAGCACCGTGGTGATCAGCGTGTCGGCGGTGCCGAGCAGTTCCAGCAGATCGGCCTCGGCGGTGCGCAGGGAAGCGCAGTACACCGGCAACGCCCGGCCGCCGGCCGTCTCGATGGCCGCACACAGTGCATCGATATAGCCGGTGTTGCCCGCCAGGTGCTGGGCCCGGTAGTACAGCACGGCAACGGTGGGAGCGTCGGGCCGCGCCGCCCCGGTGCGTTCCAGGACGCCCCAGGTCGGGATCTGCACGGGTGGGTCGAACCCCTGGCCCGTCATCATCAGTGTGTCGGACAGGAAGGCGTGCAGCCCGCGCAGATTCTCGACCCCGCCCTGCGCCAGGTAGACATGCGCCTCCAGTGCGACCCCCGCCGGCACCGTCGAATATCGCATGAGCTCGGCATCGGGTGCCTGTTCGCCGGAGAGCACCACGGTCGGCACGCCGCTGGCGACCAGCACATCGATGCCGTCCTGCCAGGCGCGGTAGCCGCCGAGGATTCGCACCACGACGATGTCGACGCCCGCCAGCAGCTCGGCCAGCTCCCGGTCGAGTTCATCCTGCAGCAGCCGGGAGGGGTTGGCCCAGCGGTACCGGACTCCGCTGGCCCGCGCGGTGATCAGGTCGGTATCGGACGTGGAGAGCAGCAGTACGGTCGGCACCCGCTCAATCCTGCCCCACCGCACCCCCGGCGTGGGGCGCGCCCGGTGTTTCCTCCCCCGGTACTCTCTCAGCCGCCCCAGCGGGCGTACCAGGAGCCCCGGTAGGGAGTTGCGATGGCGGCGACGACGAGGGCAACGCCCAGTCCGATGGCAATCAATGACGCCATGTGTCGCCTCCTTTCGGTAGGGGTACCGGCTGGTACCAGTTGGTACCGAGAACGTAACCCCGCGGCAATGGCAAAAGTGCGATCTGTGCGTGAGCCGACAGCGTCGATCTTGATGTGACCCACCACACAATCATCTCGGCTACGGGTCCCTGAGCTGCGCATATCGGCCTTTTGATCGCCATCGGCAAAACCGTGGGCAGCGCTGGGTCGAGCTGGCCCAATACTCCTATGACACTTTCCGACCCATCGCTCCCGCAGCGCCCGCTACGTGTCCTCAAGCTCGGCGCGCACATCGGCGCCCGTGTGGACGGTGTGCACCTTGCCGACGACCTCGACGCGGTCACCCTCACGGCCATCAACACCGCGCTGCTGGAGCACAAGGTGATCTTCTTCCGCGGCCAGCACCATCTCGACGACGAGGGCCAACTGGCGTTCGCGCAGCGGTTGGGTACCACCACCGCAGCGCATCCGACGGTGTTGTCCCGGGGCACCAGGGTGCTGCCCATCGACTCGCGCTACGACAAGGCCAACAGCTGGCACACCGACGTGACGTTCGTCGATCGCATCCCGAAGGCCTCGCTGCTGCGGGCCGTCACCCTGCCCGACTACGGCGGGACCACGGTCTGGGCCAATACGGCCACCGCCTACGCCGGGCTGCCGGGACCGCTGCGAATACTGGCCGAGAACCTCTGGGCGGTGCACACCAACCGCTATGACTACACCGCCGACCACCCGGCCGGTGACTACCGGCACGAGGTGCTGGCCGATACCGTGCGCGAACACCGGGCCGAGTTCGAGTCCGAGTACTTCGAGACCGAGCACCCGGTGGTGCGCGTGCACCCGGAAACCGGCGAGCGGGTCCTGCTGCTCGGCCACTTCGTCAAGCGACTGGTCGGGCTGGGCGCGACGGAGTCGGCCGCCCTATTCGATCTGCTGCAGGCACGAATCACCAAGTTGGAGAACACCGTCCGGTGGAACTGGGCTCCCGGCGACCTGGCCATCTGGGACAACCGGGCGACACAACACTATGCGGTCGCCGACTATGACGACCAGTTCCGCCGACTGAGCCGGGTCACGCTGGCCGGGGATGTGCCCGTCGACGTCAACGGCGCGTCCAGCCGGGTCATCGCCGGTGACGCCGGGAAGTACTCGGCGGTGATCGCCCCCGTTCCGCTGGCCAGCTGAGCATCGGGCGCCGGGCAGTACGGTGGACGGGTGAGCCGAACCCGCGATCAGGATGCCTGCCCCGGCGCCCTGCAGGTGCATCAGGCCGCCGACGGCGCCCTGGTCCGGGTGCGGCTGCCCGGCGGCTATCTCGACGCCGCGGCGCTGGAGACGCTCGCGCATCTGGCCATCGAATGCGGTAACGGTGCGCTGGAGCTCACGTCGCGCGGCAGCATGCAGATCCGCGCGGTCACCGACACGGCGCGCGTTGCCGATGCCATCGCCGGCGCCGGCCTGTTGCCCGCGCCGACGCACGAGCGAGTCCGCAACATCGTCTCCTCCCCCCTGTCCGGCAGGTCCGGTGGGCTGGCCGATGTGCGCGAGTGGGTCCGCGAACTCGACGCCGCGTTACAGGCCGATGCCGCACTGTCCCAGCTGCCCGGCCGGTTCTGGTTCTCCATCGACGATGGCCGCGGCGATGTCAGCGGACTGCACACCGATGTGGGCCTGCAGGTCACCGACGATGGTGTCGCACTGTTGCTGGCCGGTTCGGACACCGGTGTGCGACTGTCCCCCGGCAACGCGATACCCACCGTCATCGAGATCGCCTCGCGATTCCAGCGGGATCGCGGAAAGCGTTGGCGGGTGGCCGAACTCGACAACCCCTCGGCGTTGACCGCTGGATATCAGGTATCGGTGCCGCCCGGGCAACGACTGCTCGTCGGCGATACCACCCGCGGCCCGGTGGGCTGGATCGAACAGACCGGGGCTGATCCACGCGTCACGCTGGCGGCTGTCGTGCCCCTCGGCGTGCTGCCCGCCCGCACCGCGGAATTCGTGGCGGCCATCAGCGCACCGCTGGTGGTGACGCCGTGGCGTTCGATTCTGGTCTGCGATCTGCGGGAGGAGGTCGCAGACACCGCGCTTCGGGTGCTCGCGCCGCTGGGGCTGGTCTTCGACGAGGCCTCACCGTGGCTGACCGTCAGCGCCTGCGCAGGTAGCCCCGGCTGTGAGCGCTCCAGGACCGATGTCCGCGCAGATGCGCTCGCCGCGGTCAACTCCGGTCCCGCTGCACCGTCGGGCGCCCATCGGCACTTCGTGGGCTGCGAGCGCGGATGCGGTGCGCCGGCGGGCGCCCAGGTGTTGGTTGCCTCCGCAGACGGATACCGACCGCGTCACACGTAGGGTGAGCGGGTGCTCGAATACATCCGCGACGCCGCGGAGATCTACCGTGAGTCCTTCGCGACGATCCGTGCCGAAGCCGATCTGGCGCGCTTTCCCGATGATGTCGCCCGGGTTGTCGTCCGCCTGATCCACACCTGCGGGCAGACCGATGTCACCGATCACGTGGCCTTCAGCCCCGATGTCGTGGCCAGGGCGAGCGCGGCGCTCGCCGCGGGCGCGCCGGTGCTGTGCGACTCGTCGATGGTGGCGGCCGGTATCACCCGGTCTCGCCTGCCCGCCGACAACGAGGTGATATCGCTGGTCGCCGATCCCCGCGCTCCTGAGGTGGCGGCGCGGCTGGGCAGCACACGCTCGGCCGCGGGCGTGGACATCTGGGCCGATCGCCTCGATGGCGCCGTGCTCGCGATCGGTAACGCACCGACGGCCCTGTTCCGCCTGCTCGAGCTTCTCGACGACGGCGCAGCCGTCCCGGCGGCGGTACTCGGCGGACCGGTCGGCTTCGTCGGGTCCGCGCAGTCCAAGGATGAGCTGATAGCCCGCCCGCGCGGGATGGACTATTTGGTGGTGACAGGCCGTCGTGGCGGGAGTGCGATGGCGGCGGCAGCGGTGAATGCGATTGCGAGTGAACGCGAATGAGTCAAGGAACGCTCTACGGTGTGGGATTGGGTCCCGGTGACCCCGAGCTGGTGACGGTCAAGGCGGCCCGGGTGATCGGCGAGGCGGACGTGGTGGCCTATCACAGCGCCAGGCACGGCCGCAGTATCGCCCGCCGGATCGCCGAGCCCTATCTGCGTGCGGGGCAGATCGAAGAGCACCTGGTGTATCCGGTGACCACCGAGACCACCGAGCATCCCGGTGGCTACGACGGCGCCATGGAGGACTTCTACGCCGAATCGGCCGAGCGCATCGCCGCCCATCTGCGCGCTGGTCGCGATGTCGCCCTGCTGGCCGAGGGCGATCCGCTGTTCTACAGCTCCTATATGCACATGCACACCCGGTTGACCGAACAGTTCCGTGCCGTGATCGTGCCCGGTGTCACCTCGGTCAGCGCGGCCTCGGCCGCCAACGGTATGCCGCTGGTGCAGGGCGACGAGGTGCTGACCATCCTGCCGGGAACCCTGCCCGGCGCCGAGCTGGCCCGCCGACTGGCCGATACCGACGCCGCGGTGATCATGAAGTTGGGTAAGTCTTATCCCGAAGTGCGGCAGGCACTCTCGGAAACCGGCCGCCTCGATCGCGCTTTCTACGTGGAGCGGGCCAGCACCGATCAGGAGCGGGTGCTTGCCGCCGCCGACGTCGATGCGGACTCGGTGCCCTATTTCTCCATCGTGATGCTCCCCGGCGAGGCAGCGGTGGCGCGCCGCGGCGGCAGCGTGGCGGTGGTGGGACTCGGTCCCGGCGACCTGGACTGGATCACTCCGCAGGCGCGCCGCGAGCTGGCCGCGGCCACCGACCTGATCGGTTACTTCCCGTATCTGGACCGGGTCGGTGTCCGCACCGGACAGACCCGACACGCCAGCGACAACACCGACGAGCCCGCGCGGGCTCGGCTGGCCTGTGAGCTCGCCAGCCAGGGCCGCTCGGTGGTGGTGGTGTCCTCGGGAGACCCCGGCGTCTTCGCGATGGCCACCGCGGTCCTGGAGGAGGCCGTGCACTGGCCCGACGTCCCGGTCCGGGTGATCCCGGCGATGACCGCGGCCAACGCGGTGGCCAGCCGCGTCGGTGCGCCGCTCGGACACGACTATGCCGTGATCTCGCTGTCCGACCGGCTCAAGCCGTGGGACATCATCGCCAAGCGGATCAGCGCGGCCGCCGCCGCCGATCTGGCCATCGCGGTGTACAACCCGGCGTCGAAGACGCGGACATGGCAGGTCGGCGCCATGCGGGAGCTGCTGCTCGAGCACCGGTCCCCCGACACGCCGGTGGTGATCGGACGGGATGTGGCCGGACCGCAGGAAAACGTGCGGGTGGTGACACTCGGGGAGTTGAACCCCGATGAGGTCGACATGCGATGTCTGCTGATCATCGGATCCTCGCAGACCCGGGTGCACGGTGACATCGTGTTCACCCCGCGCACCTACCCGGAGCTGACCTCGGCCGAGCATCGTTGACAGCCCCTGGCATCACGTCTAGTTTTCGCTGGTGATCCCGCGTACTCCCGATGACGTGACGGCGGACTGGCTGACCGGTGTGCTCGGCACCCCCGTCCACAGTGTCGACATCACCCCGATCGGCACGGGCCAGACCGGTGCGACCTACCGCGTGCAACTGGGCTACGCCGATGCCGCCGATGCCGCCGAGCTGCCGGACACCTTTGCCGTCAAGTTGTCCGCACAGGACGATGCCGTCCGCGATCGGGTGGCCCTGGGCTATCGGTCCGAGCATGCGTTCTACACCGGGATCGCCGACCGGGTACGGGTACCGGTCCCGCGCCACTACCACTGCGAAATCAGCCCCGACGGCGGCGATTTCGTCCTCCTGCTGGCGGATCTGGCACCGGCCGAACAGGGTGACCAGATCGCCGGCTGCAGTGCGGCCGAGGCCGCGCTGGGGGTGCGCGCGCTGGCCGGCCTGCACGCGCCGACCTGGTGCAATCCCGAGCTGACGGGGTTGCCGGGGATCCCGATGCCCAAGCCCGACGACGCGATGGCCGCGGGCATGGGCGATATCGCCACGATGGCCGCCGAGGCCACCCTGGAACGGCTCGGGGACCGGATGACCGCCGATGATCGCGCCACCATGGCGGCGGCGCTGTCGATGGTGACGCCGTGGCTGCTGACCGAACCGCACAGGTTCGGGCTGTTGCACGGCGACTACCGACTGGACAACATGCTCTTCGATGCCGCCCGCTCGACTGTGACGATCGTCGACTGGCAGACCCTCGCGGTGGGACTGCCCGCCCGCGATCTGGCGTACTTCACCGGAACCAGCCTGGACCCCGAGGTGCGCGCGGCCTCCGAGCAGGATCTGGTCGCCGAATACCATGCCGCCCTGACCGGGCTCGGGGTGACCGAGTACGACGTCGAAACCTGTTGGCGTGATTACCGTCTGGGCATGCTGCAGGCACCGCTGATCATCGCGTTCGGGGTCGCCTTCGCGACGACCACCGACCGCGGCGACGAGATGATGTTGGCCATGGCCCAACGGTCCTGCCGCGCCATCCGCGAACTGGACACCCTGGAGCTGATCTAGCGCCGGCTCCGCACCCACTCGACCGCCGCGTCGACGGTGTGCACACTGGCCACCCCGTCGGGCAGGGCCGGGCGGTCGACCATGATCACCGGCACTCCCGCCTGCCCGGCGGCATCGAGTTTGGCCTGCGTCATCGCACCGCCGCTGTTCTTGGTGACCAGCGCATCGATCCCGTTCTCGCGCAACAGCTTCAGTTCGTCGGCGAGATGGTAGGGCCCACGCGAGAGCACCAGCCGGTGCCGGTCTGGAAGCAGTTCGGGTTCGGGCGGGGTGACCGCGCGGATCAGGAACCACGCGTCGACACCGCGGAAGGCTGCGGTCCCCGACCGTCCGGTGGTCAGGAACACCCGCCGGTATCCGTGCGAGGACACCGTCTGCGCCGCCGCGGTGTCGGTCGGCACCACGATGGCGTCACCGTGCGGCCACGCCGGGCGGGCCAGAACCACATGCGGCACACCCACCCGTGCCGCGGCGCGCGCGGCATTCGCGGTGATGGTGGCGGCGAACGGATGGGTGGCGTCCACGACGGCGGTGATGGCGTTGGCGGTCAGCCAGTCGGCCAATCCGTCCGCGCCGCCGAATCCGCCGATGCGCACCTCGCCCACCGGCAACGCGGGGTCGGGCACCCGGCCGGCCAACGAGCTGATGACCGTGATCCCGGGATGCAGTCGCGCAGCCAGGTCCCTGGCCTCCCCGGTCCCACCGAGCAACAGAACCCGCACTAGTGCCGACTCCCCCGCCGCCGCCCCGTCGAGTACAGGTAGCTGTCGGTGAACCCCTGCGCACCGAGGACATCTCCGACGATGATCACCGCGGTCTTGGTGATGCCTGCCGCACGCAACTGCTCGGCCAGCTCGCCGAGCGCGCAGCGCACCACCTGCTCGGCCGGCCAGCTGGCGTACGCCACCACCGCACATGGCGTTTCGGCGGTGTACCCGGCGCCGGGTCCGGTGAGCTCGGTGACGATGGTCTCGGCCTGGGCGGCGGCCAGATGGAGCACCAGGGTGGCACCGGGCGCCGACAACGCGGCCAGCGACTCACCCTCGGGCATGGCGGTCGACAGCGTGGCGACCCGACTCAAGGTGACCGTCTGCGCCACCCCGGGCACCGTCAACTCCCGCCCGAGCGCCGCGGCGGCGGCGGCGAACGCGGGCACCCCCGGCACGACCTCGTAGCCGATGCCGAGTGCATCCAGCCTGCGGCACTGTTCGGCCATGGCGGAGTACAGCGACGGATCGCCCGAATGCAGCCGGGCCACATCGTGGCCCGCACCGTCGGCGGCGGCGATCTCGTCGATGATCTGATCCAGCGTCAACGGCCCGGTGTCGATCACCCGCGCACCCGCGGGACACAACGCCAACAGGTCCGGCGGCATGATCGAGCCGGCGTACAGGCATACCGGGCTCCGGCCGAGCAGCCGCTGCCCGCGCACAGTGATCAGGTCGGCCGCCCCTGGGCCGGCCCCGATGAAGTACACGGTCACGGTTTCACCCACGCCCACTGGGTGACCGGCAGGACCGGGCGCCATGCGGTGAACCCGCCCACCGGCCCGCCCTGATAGTGCTGAAAACGTCGCAACTCGCCACCCTTCTGTGCGTACCACTGTGCCAGCGCGGCTTCGGACTCCACCGTGACGGCATTGACCACCAGCCTGCCCTGGCGCGGTAATCGGTCGACACACGCCTCGATGAGTCCTGGCTGTGTCACGCCGCCACCGACGAAGACCGCCGCCGGGGGTGCCACGTCACCGAAGGGCTCCGGAGCCGCGGACCGCACGTCGATCCGCACCCCGAATGCGCCGGCGTTCATCGCGATCCGGTTGCGTCGGTCGGCATCACGTTCGAAGGACACCGCCCGGCATCCCGGCGCGCTGCGGCACCATTCGACCGCGACGCTCCCCGATCCCGATCCCACATCCCAGAGCAGCTCACCGGGCCGCGGCCCGAGCGTGGCCAGCGTGACCGCCCGGATGGACTGCTTGGTGATCTGCCCATCATGGGCGAACGATTCGTCGGGCAGCGCGTGTGCGCGCCGCACATCGGGCAGATAACGCACGGCGATCACATTGAGGTCGCCGACCCGCGCGCAGAAGGTGCCCGCCGTACTCCGGGTGATGCGTTCGTCCGCGCCGCCGAGATTTTCCAGCACGGTGAATTCGGAGTCGCCGCGGCCGGATTCGGTCAACAGCCGGGCCAGCGTGGCGGGTGTGCCTGCGTCGCGGCTGAGCACCACCGCCTGGCCACCCCGGCGGACCGCGGTCACCGGGTCCGCGGTGACCAGACTGATCACCTCGGTCTCGTGCACAGGCCAGCCGAGCCGGGCGCAGGCCAGCGTCACCGACGACACGTGGGGCAGAACTCGGACGGCATCGGTGCCGAACACCCGGATCAACGTCGCCCCGATGCCGTGCAGCATCGGGTCGCCCGAGGCGATCACGTGCACGGTGCCCGGACCGTCGAACATCGTGGGCAACGCGTCCAACAGGGGTGAGGGCCACTGTCTGCGTTGGGCGCCGATGCTCGAATCGAGCATGTCGAGCTGCCGCACGGAGCCGTAAACGACTGTGGCGCTGCGCAGCTCGGCCGTCGATGCGGGCGAGAGCCCGGCCATCCCATCGGCACCGATGCCGACCACCACGATGCGCGCGCTCATCGTGGCAGCCTCCGCCAGATCGGGCCGGGAAGTAGGCGGAACACCGCCGCGATACCGCCCACCTGCCAGGGCACCCAGACCCGCGCGCGCCGGCCGGCCAGCGCGCGGACCGCGACATCGGCGACCTGCGCCGGGGTGCTGGAGAACGGTGCCGGTGCCATCCCCTCGGTCATCCGGCCGATGACGAACCCTGGACGGATGACCAGCAGCCTGACTCCCGAACCGCGCAATGCCTGCGCCAGGCCGGAGCAGAAGCCGTCCAGCCCGGCCTTGGCCGAACCGTAGACGTAGTTCGCGCGACGCACCCGGACACCGGCGATCGAGGAAAAGGTCAGGATGGTCCCCGCACCGGCCGCGCGCATGGCGGTGGCGAGTTCGGTCAACAGACCGACCTGGGCGACGTAATCGGTATGGGCGATCTGCACCGCGTGCGCGGAATCGCTTTCGGCGCGGCGTTGATCGCCGAGGATGCCGAAAGCCAGCACCGCCACGTCGATGGGCCCGTGCTCGGCGACCAACGATGCGACGAGGTCGGAATGCGAGCCGAGATCGTCGGCATCGAACTCGACGGTGTGCACCTGCGCCGCCCCCGCCGCCCGCACCGCATCGGCCTCGGCGGTCAGGGTGGCCGACCGCCGGGCGGCCAGCACCACCGTCCTGGCGGGCGCCAATCGCGTGGCGATCTCGAGACCGATCTCGCTGCGCCCGCCGAAAATCACGACGAGCCCCGTGTCCTTCATGGCTGTGATTATGTCCTGCGCTAGCGTGGACCCCGATGGGTAAGGCAACGACACGACTGACCAATGACGCACTGGCATTCCTGACCGAGCGTCATCTGGCCATGCTGACCACCCTGCGAAGCGACAACTCACCGCATGTGGTGGCGGTCGGGTTCACCTTCGACCCGACGACCCATCTGGCGCGTGTCATCACCACCGGGGGATCCCAGAAGGCCGTCAACGCCAAGGAACGCGGCGTCGCCGTGCTGAGTCAGGTCGACGGTGCACGCTGGTTGTCGCTGGAGGGTACGGCCACCGTCAGCGGTGATCCCGACGATGTCCGGGATGCCGAGTTGCGCTACGCGCAGCGCTACCGCACCCCACGGGTCAATCCGCGCCGAGTGGTCATCACGGTGCACATCCAACGGGTGCTCGGCTCGTCGACTCTGCTGGATCGCAGCGAGAGCTGAGCACCGCGCCGGGAACTACACCGGCACGATGACGAGCTCGTGCGGCCGGTTGTTCACCGACTCGACCCCGTCATCGGTGACGATCACGATGTCCTCGATGCGGGCTCCCCACTTCCCTGCGAAGTAGATGCCGGGCTCCACCGAAAACGCCATACCGGGCTCCAGGGTGATCTCGTTGCCCGTGACGATGTAGGGCTCCTCGTGCACCGACAGACCGATGCCGTGACCGGTGCGGTGCACGAACACCTCGGCAAGGCCCTCGGCGGCCAGCACATCGCGGGCGACGGCGTCGACCGACTCGGCGCTGATGCCCGGACGCACCGCGGCGACCGCGGCGGCCTGCGCGCGCTGCAGCACCGCGTACTGCCGGGCCACCTCGGCATCGGGCTCACCGAGGCTGTAGGTGCGGGTGGAATCGGAATTGTAGCCTGGCGCATACGGCCCGCCGATGTCGACGACGACGATATCGCCGGCGCACAGCACCCGATCGGAGCATTCGTGGTGCGGGTCGGCACCGTTGGGCCCGGAGCCGACGATGATGAATGCCACCTCCGAATGCCCCTCGACGACAATGGCTTCGGCGATATCGGCGGCCACCTCGGCCTCGGTCCGACCGGGCACCAGGAAACCCGGTACGCGGGCGTGCACCCGGTCGATGGCCGCGCCGGCCTTGCGCAGCGCCTCGATCTCGCTCTCATCCTTGATCATCCGCAGCCGACGCAACACATCGGTGGCCAGCACCGGCACCCGGCCGAGGATGTCGGCCAGCGGCAACAGGTGCAGAGCGGGCATCGAGTCGGTGACAGCCGTCGCCGGTTGGTCACCCGTCACTGCGCCCGTCCCACTGCCCGCCCCGAGAGCCGCGGCCACCAACGCGTAGGGGTCCTCACCGTCGACCCAGTCCCGTACCGTCACACCGAGTTCGGGGACAGCGGACTCGCGCAGCGCAGCCAGCTCCAGGCGCGGCACCATCACCGTGGGCGTCGACCCGTCGGCGGGCAGTACCAGCGCGGTCAGCCGTTCGAAGGTCTGCGCCCGTGATCCGGTCAGATACCGCAGGTCGTAGCCGGGCGTGATGATCAGACCGGAGAGTCCGGCCGCGGCGGCTCCCGCGGCGGCTTCCCGCAGACGGTGGGCGTAGACATCGGTGCTGAAACGGGCGGTGTCCCCGGCGGTGGCCATACCCATAGGCTAGTGCGATGCCCGATTCCGGATCTCACCGTGCCGCGACGCTCGCCCAGGGGGATCGCCCCGTCCTGCTCCTCGACGGTGCCAGCATGTGGTTCCGATCCTTCTTCGGGGTGCCGTCCTCGATCACCGCCCCGGACGGACGCCCGGTCAACGCGTTGCGCGGGTTCATCGACAACATCGCCGCGCTGGTCGGCACGCACCGGCCTGGTCGGCTGGTGGTGTGCCTGGACCTCGACTGGCGTCCGCAGTGGCGAGTGGACCGCATCCCGTCGTACAAGGCGCACCGCGTCGAGGAGGCGCTGCCGGCGGGCACCCCCGACGTCGAGGAGGTTCCCGACGACCTGACACCGCAGGTCGACATGATCATGGCGATGCTCGACGCGTTCGGGATCGCCACCGCCGGTGCCCCGGGATACGAGGCCGACGATGTGCTTGGCACGCTGGCCGCCGCCGAGAAGCAGGACCCGGTGGTGGTGGTCAGCGGAGACCGCGACCTGCTCCAGCTGGTACGCGACGAACCGGTGCCGGTGCGGGTCTTCTATATCGGTCGCGGCTTGGCCAAGGCGGTGCTGTTCGGGCCTGCCGAGGTCGCCGAGACCTATCACGTGCCGGTCGACCGGGCCGGGCCCGCCTACGCCGAACTGGCGCTGCTGCGCGGTGACCCCTCCGACGGATTGCCCGGCGTGGCCGGTATCGGTGAGAAGACGGCCGCGACGTTGTTGGCCCAGCACGGATCTCTGGAGTCCATCATCACCGCGGCGGCGGATCCGTCGTCGAGTGTGCCGACGGCACAACGCAAGAAGCTGCTGGCAGCCTCGGACTACATCGTTGCCGCCGAGCCCGTGGTCCGGGTGGCCCTCGATGCCCCGGTGACGCTGTCCGGGGACAGTGACGCGCTGCCGCTGGCCGCCGCCGACCCGGCGCGGGTGGTCGCGCTGGCCGAGGAGTTCGGAGTGCAGTCCTCGGTCGCGCGATTGCAGAAGGCGCTGGACAAGCTGCCCTCCTAGACGTCCCCGCCCGAAGGACTACTTCGGGCGGCCGACCTCATAGGTGCCGTTGTCGTCCTGGAAGGTCACGGTCACCTGGCGCTTGGTGCCGTCGATACTGACCTGGCAGGTGAAGGTGTCACCCTTGCGCACCTCGGGGCTGACACCGCCGTTGCAGGTGACGTCCTTGACGTTCTTGGCGCCGTACCCGTTGGCCTCGTCGGTGAGGATCTGCTGCACGCCGGTCTGGGCGGCGTCCACATCCAGTGTGGTGGTCACGAAGAATCCGGGCTTCCAGAATCCGAGCACCAGCACGGCGATGACGACCACCAGCGCGAGACCGCCGAGGACGCTGCCGATGACGGCCAGCGACTTCTTCGACCCCTCCTCGGAACCGGGCTGGCCGTAGGGCGGGTACTGCTGCTGGGGGTCGTACTGGCCGGGCTGCCCGTACTGGGGCTGCTGGCCGTAGGGCTGACCGTACTGCTGCGGGTAGCCCTGCGGTGCGTATCCCGTGGGCTGCTGGCCGTACTGATCGGGCTGCGGGTACTGCTGCGGCTGACCGTAAGCGGGCTGCCCGGGCTGCTGATACTGCGGATAACCCTGCGGTGGCGGGTAAGCCGACGGTTGGCCCCAGGCCGGCGCGTCCTGGCCGGGTTGTTCCGGGGTGGGAGGCGGCTGCCAGGCGGGTTGGTCACCGGAGGGCGGGTTTCCGCCGGACTGCGGCGGCTGACCCGACCACGCCTGCGTGGGGTCAGATCCCTGCGGTCCGCTCATCGTGTCTCCTTGATCCGAGCTCGTACTGGTCTGCGTGGCCCGCCGCCGCGGATCCACGCCGTCACACTACCCTGCATCAACTGCAACGACGCCGCGTCGAATGTCGTTGATGGCGCGTTTCGCCGATGCCCGCAGGGCCGGTTCAGGTGCGGTGATCCGAACCTGGTCGAGCAGATCGAGCACCTGCCGGCACCACCGCACGAAATCACCGGCGGACAACACCGATCCGTTGCCGTTGACATCGGAGGCGGCCAGTGCGGAGGCCAGATCACCGGTGGTGGCCCACTGGTGGATCGCCGCGACGAAGCCGTCGTCGGGCTCGCGGCTGGCCGTGATGCGTTGGCGCTGTTCATCACTGCGGATATCGGCCGACAGCCGTCGGGTCGCTGCCAGCGCCTTGCGCAGGTTCGCGGTCGGGATGCTCATGCCCTGCGGCCCCGACCCGTCGCCGCGGGATTCGAACTGCACAGCCGAGAGAACACCGGCCAACTCCGCGGGGCCGAGCCCGTCCCACACCCCGCGGCGTAGACACTCGGCCACCAAAAGGTCGCTCTCGCTGTAGATCCGCGCCAGCAGCCGGCCGTCCTCGGTGACCTTGGGCGTGTCGCCGGTGCGGTCGACGAAACCGCGTTCGCACAGCAGGACCAGGATCCTGTCGAAGGTGCGGGCCAACGAGTTGGTGGCAGCCGCGACCTTCTGGCGGATCTGTTCGTTGTCCCGCTCGATACGCAGATAGCGTTCGGCCAACCGAACCTGGTCCTCGCGGTCGCCGGCACCGTGCAGCGGGTGCCTGCGCAGCTGATCGCGCAGCATCACCAGTTCGGGGTCGACATCGGGCTCACCACGACCGGCCCGGTGCCGGCTCGGCACGTCGAGTCCGGCCGCCGCCGACAGCAGCGCCGAGGCCAGGTCGCGGCGCACCCTGGGCTGGCGGTGCTCGACACGTTTGGGCAGCTGCATCGACCCCAGGGGCGCGGAGCCACCGGAGTAATCCGCCGACGAGATGCGCCCGGCCCAGCGGTGCTCGGTCAGCACCAGCGGCCGGGGATCCTCCTCGTCGTGCGCCGGTTCCAGCACGACGGCCAGCCCGCCGCGGCGCCCGTTGGTGATGTTGATGATGTCGCCGCGCCGCAGCGCGGTCAACGCGTCATCGGCGGCGCGACGACGCTGCATCCTCGAGGCCCTCGACTGGGCGCGCTCACGCGCCGAGATCGCTGCACGCAGGCGGGCGTACTCGAGCACCGGCGGTTCGGTCTTCTTTCCCGGCCGGGCCCCCATCTCGGCGGCCAGGTCGGTCAGCATCTTCTCCCCGCGCGCCAGCCCGCGCACCAGGCCGACGACCGACCGATTGGCCTGGAACTGGGCGAAGGATCGCTCCAACAGCCTGCGCGCCTGATCGGGTCCCAGCTGTCCGACCAGGTTGATGGTCATGTTGTAGGTGGGCGTGAACGAGCTCTTGAGCGGGAACGTGCGCGTCGAGGCCAGCCCGGCCACCTCGGCGGGGTCGGCGGCCGCGTTGTCGGGATGCCACAACACCACCGCATGGCCCTCGACGTCGATCCCGCGCCGGCCCGCGCGGCCGGTCAACTGCGTGTACTCCCCCGGCGTCAACGGAGCATGCTGCTCGCCGTTGTACTTGACCAAACGCTCGAGCACCACGGTGCGGGCCGGCATGTTGATGCCCAGCGCCAGTGTCTCGGTGGCGAAGACCGCCTTGGTCAAGCCTGCGGTGAAGAGCTCCTCCACGGTGTGCCGGAACACCGGCAGCATGCCGGCGTGATGTGCGGCCAGCCCGCGCAACAGACCCTCGCGCCATTCGTAGTATCCGAGCACCGACAGATCCGAGTCCTTCAGGTCGGCGCAGCGCCGGTCGATGACCTCGGCGATCCGGGCGCGGTCTTCGTCGGTGGTCAACCGCAGCGGCGAGCGCAGGCACTGCTTGACCGCGGCATCACAGCCCGCCCGCGAGAAGACGAAGGTGATGGCGGGCAGCAGACCCTCGGCATCGAGCGTGGTGATGACATCAGGCCGGGACGGCGGCCGGTTCAACGTCGGCCTGCCCTGACCGCGACCGCGACCGCGCGGGGAGAAGTCGGTCAGTCGGTCGGCTTCGCGCCGGTGGGCGATGTGGCGGACCAGATCCTTGTCGACCAGGGTGTGATCCGAACCCGCGAACAGGTCGAACAACCGCTTACCCACCATCATGTGCTGGGACAGCGGCACCGGGCGGTGTTCGTCGACAACCACCGTGGTGTCGCCGCGTACGGTCTGGATCCAGCCACCGAATTCCTCGGCATTGCTCACCGTGGCCGACAGGCTGACCAACCGCACCTCCTCCGGAAGGTGCAGGATCACCTCCTCCCACACCGCGCCACGCATCCGGTCGGCAAGAAAGTGCACCTCGTCCATGACCACATGCGAAAGACCATGCAGGGCATCGGAATTGGCATAGAGCATATTGCGCAACACTTCGGTGGTCATCACCACGACGGGGGCGTCACCGTTGACGGACTGGTCACCGGTCAGCAGACCGATCTTCTCCGGGCCGTATCGACGCACCAGATCGGCGTGTTTCTGGTTGCTCAGCGCCTTGATCGGGGTGGTGTAGAAGCATTTGCGGCCCGCGGCGAGCGCCAGGTGCACGGCGAACTCCCCGACCACCGTCTTGCCCGCTCCGGTGGGGGCACACACCAGAACCCCGTGCCCGCTCTCCAGCGCGGCGCAGCCCCGCACCTGGAATCCGTCGAGACCGAACGGGAGCTGCGCGGCGAAGGCCCGCAGCTCCGGCCCCGCCTCAGGTGGCGTCGTCATCGATCAACGTCTGCGCGGACACGGGTGCGGGCCGGTCGATCGGCTCGGCCGCGGGGATGGGTGCCGCCTCGTCCTCGGGCACGTCGGCCAGCGCTTCCCGCCTGGCCTTGCGCCTGTCGTGGATGCGGGCGATCTGGATGGCGAACTCCAGCAGCAGCGACAGCGCCAACGCCAGCGCCAACATCGAGAACGGATCCGAGCCGGGGGTGGCGAAGGCGGCGAACACGAACAGCGCGAAGATCAGACCGCGCCGCCATTCCTTCAGACGGGCATAGGTAAGGACGCCTATCAGGTTCAGCATGATGATGAGCAGCGGGAACTCGAAACTGATCCCGAACACCAACAGCAGGTTGATCAGGAACCCGAAGTACTGCTCACCGGACAACGCCGTCACCTGGACATCGCTGCCGACCGTCAACAGGAAGCTCAACGCGGTGGAGAGCACGACATAGGCCAGCACGGCCCCGCCGATGAACAGCACACCGCCGACGGTGACGAAGGCGATCCCGAAGCGACGTTCCTTCTTGTACAGGCCCGGGGTGATGAACGCCCAGAGTTGGTAGAGCCAGACCGGGCAGGCCAGCACGATGCCTGCGGTCAAGGCCACCTTCAACCGCAGCATGAACTGGTCGAAGGGTCCGGTCGCCAGCAGCCGGCACTGCCCGTCCGGGGCAATCGTCGCCCGGGCCGATTCGGGCAGCGAACAGTACGGTCCACGCAGCCATTCACCCAGGCTGTGGAACCCGAAGACGCCGTGGGAGTACCAGAAGAAGCCGATGATGGTGGTCAGCAGCACCGCGACCACCGCGATCAGGAGCCGATTACGCAGCTCGGCGAGATGGTCGACCAGCGACATGGTGCCGTCGGGGTTGGCGCGCTTGCGCCCCGGCATGCGGCCGTTGCGCGGGTTGAGTCTTGAGAAGATTCCGGGGGTCGGCACGGGCAGCCTTAACGTCGGTGCAGGCGAGATCCGCCCGCGACATCATGGCGACGTCGCGCCGCGGGTGGGACGTACTGCAGCTGTCTAGGCCGGTCGTTTGTCGCTGGACTGCTCGGCGGTGTCGACCCGCTCCGAGCTGACCGGGGTGACCGGGCCGCTGCTCTCGGGCAGCGGGGTGCTCGGCTTGTCGCCGTCCGACTGCATCTCCTTGATCTCGGACTTGAAGATGCGCATCGACTTACCCAGCGAGCGCGCCGCGTCCGGGAGCTTCTTGGCACCGAAAAGCAGGATGAACGCTGCAATCACGATGAGCCAGTGCCACGGTTGAAGACCGCCCAATTCAAACACCTCCAGAGATTGTGGTCGAGTCTACTCGTCTTCGTACGCGAGCACCGCCGCTGCGCCAGTCTGGCGAACCCGGTCGGCGAGCTCGGGCGGGTTCAGCACGCGCACCGCGGACCCGAAGCCCAGGACGAAACGTGCCATCCATTCCAGCGAAGCGTAGGTCATGGCCGCCTCGCAGGCACCGTCGGCAAGCTCGGTCAGCACGCGCAGCGGGTAATAGTCGAACATCCACCCCGCCGACCTGTCGATCAACAGCGTCGCCGAGGGCAGCGCCGGATCGGCGTCGAACAGTGCGGTGTCGGGGCCCGCGGCGACGGCCGGGGCCGGCGGCCTGGACGACTCGTCGAGAACCCGCGCCGAGACGATGCGGTCGAATCGGAACAGCCGCACCCCCTCGGCGCTGCGGCACCAGGCCTCCAGATAGCTGCGATCACTGATCAGCACGACGCGGATCGGATCCACCGTGCGGCTGGAGACGGTGTCGTGGGAAGCCGAGTGGTACTCCAGTTGCAGCGCCCGACCGGCGCGGGTCGCCTCCCGGACCGCCGTTGCCGATGCGCTCTCGGGTTCGGCGGGGGCGACAGTATCCGTCGCGGCTGCCGCGCCGGCCGCCGATTCGATCTTGGCGATGGCGCTGCGGGCCGCTTGGGGGTCGACCATTCCCGGCACATCGAGCAGGGCACGCAGAGCAACCAGCACGCCGGTCGCCTCGGTCGAGGTCAGCCGCAACGGGTGATCGACACCGGCGGCGAAGGTCACCTCGATGGTGTCGCCGGTGAAGTCGAAATCGATGAGGTCACCGGGGCCGTATCCGGGCAGCCCGCACAGCCAGAGCTGCTCGAGATCGGCGTCGAGCTGTTTGCGGGTGACGCCCAGCGCCGCTGCCGCCTCATCGCGGGTGACCCGCGGGTTGGCCTTGAAGTACGGGACCATGTTCAGCAGCCGGACCAGCCGGGTGGAGACCTGCGTCGTCATACCGCCTCCCCGCTCGGCGCGCCCGCATGGGCGCGCAGCCGGGCCAGCACATCCTCGCGCAGCGAGGGCGGGTCGAGCGCGACGGCATCGGTGCCGTAACTGGCGATCTCACGGCCGAGGCGGTCGAACATCCCGATATCGACGGTGATCTCCTCACCCGGCCGACCGCGCCACATCATGGGACGAGCGGCGGTGGCCTGCCTGCGCAGCGCCGTGGCCCGGCCCTGCGCGATCCACACCCTGGCCCGCTCGCCGGTCGGGACATCGGCGACCGCCCGCGCCACGATCTCACGTAGGTTCACCCCATTGGGGACGGTGACCGCACCCGCGGGCCCGATGGCCTTGGCGCCGGGCCCGATGCGTGACAACCGGAACGTCCGGGTATCGGCGCGATCCCGGTCGTGGCCGACGACGTACCAGCGGCCACGATGGGTCACCACCCCCCAGGGCTCCAGCGTGCGGGTCCGGTAGGGATCGTTGCGGCTCTGCCGATGCTCGAACTGCACCACCCGCCCCGCGTTCGTGGCCGCGAGCAGCACGCCGAGCGCCTCCTCCGAACCGCGCAGGCCGGGCAGCGTCGCCGTCGAGCTGATCGCCACGCCGACATCCTCGGAGTCCACGTCGACACCGGCCGCCCGCAGCTTCAGCAGCGCGCTCTGGGTGGCCGTGACCAGCTCCGGTGACTGCCACAGCTGCGTCGCGACCGCCACCGCGGCCGACTCCTCCGCCGTCAACTCGACCGGCGGCAGCGCGTAGGCCTGCCGGTTGATCCGGTACCCCTCGGTGGCGTCGAAGGACGACACCTTGCCGGTCTCCAGCGGGATGCCCAGATCACGCAGTTCGTTCTTGTCCCGTTCGAACATCCGCGAAAACGCCTCGTCCGACGGGCTGTCGGAGTACCCGGCCACGTTCTTGCGGATCTTCTCCGCCGTCAGATACGAACTGGTCGACAGCAGCGCGATCACCAGGTTCATCAGTCTCTCGACCTTGGACGTCGCCACCTGAAGCAGCTTAGGGGGTACCGCCCGCCGCGACCGTGCGCGACGTGCCCATCACATGCTGGCGATGAGTCGCTTGACCCGTTCGTCGACAGACCGGAACGGGTCCTTGCACAGCACGGTGCGCTGCGCCTGGTCGTTGAGTTTGAGGTGCACCCAGTCGACGGTGAAGTCGCGGCCCGCTTCCTGTGCGGCGCTGATGAATTCGCCACGCAACTTGGCGCGGGTGGTCTGCGGCGGAGTGTTGACCGCGGCATCGATGTCCTCGTCGGTGGTGATCCGTGCCGCCAGCCCCTTGCGCTGCAGCAGGTCGAACACACCGCGTCCACGCTTGATGTCGTGATACGCAAGGTCCAGCTGTGCGATCTTCGGATCGGAAAGCTCCATGTTGTAGCGATCCTGGTAGCGCTGGAACAGTTTGCGCTTGATCACCCAATCGATCTCGGTGTCGACCTTGGCGAAGTCCTGGCTCTCGACCGCATCGAGCTGTCGGCCCCACAGATCGACGACCTGCTCGATCTGGGTATTGGGCTCGCGGGTCTGCAGATACTCCACCGCACGGCCGTAGTACTCGCGCTGGATGTCCAAGGCGCTGGCCTGCCTACCGCCGGCGAGGCGAACCGGGCGGCGCCCGGTCAGATCGTGGCTCACCTCGCGGATGGCGCGGATCGGGTTGTCCAGCGAGAAGTCGCGGAATGCCACCCCCGCCTCGATCATCTCCAGCACCAATGACGCGGTACCGACCTTCAGCATGGTGGTCGACTCGCTCATATTGGAATCGCCGACGATCACATGCAGCCTGCGGTACTTCTCGGCGTCGGCATGCGGCTCGTCACGGGTGTTGATGATGGGCCGGGAACGGGTCGTCGCACTCGAGACGCCCTCCCAGATGTGCTCGGCGCGCTGGGACAGGCAGAAGGTGGCCGACTTGGGGGTCTGCAGCACCTTGCCTGCGCCGCAGATCAGCTGTCGGGTCACCAGGAAAGGCAAGAGCACATCGGAGATGCGGGAGAACTCGCCGGCGCGCACGATCAGATAGTTCTCGTGGCAGCCGTAGGAGTTCCCGGCCGAGTCGGTGTTGTTCTTGAACAGGTAGATGTCGCCGCCGATGCCCTCGTCGGCCAAGCGCTGCTCGGCGTCGATGAGTAGGTCCTCGAGCACCCGTTCACCGGCGCGATCGTGGGTGACCAGCTGGGCGAGGTTGTCACACTCGGCGGTGGCGTACTCCGGATGCGACCCGACATCGAGGTACAGCCGGGCTCCGTTGCGGAGAAAGACGTTGGAACTGCGACCCCAGGACACCACCCGCCGGAACAGATAGCGTGCCACCTCGTCAGGGCTGAGTCGGCGATGACCATGAAAGGTGCAGGTCACGCCGAATTCGGTCTCGATTCCCATGATCCGTCGCTGCACACGATCGAGCTTACGGGGTGCGCCCGGGTATCGGTGGGCAAGGCTGGCCGGTATTCGTCGTGGGTTCGCCTGCCGACCGCGTGGAGACCAGCCGACCGCGGTCTAGCTCGGCGGCTGTTCGGACTGACTCTCGCCGGGCTCACCGGTGCTGGTGTCCCCGTCGCTGCGCTCGCCGGTGCCGGTCTTCCCGTCGCTGCGCTCGCCGGTGCCGGGCAACAGCGCCTCCAGCGCCGCACCGGTGATCCGCCGGAACGCCCGGCGGGGCCGGTTGGTGTCGAGGATGGCGACCTCCATGGTCGACGGCTCCAACACCCGCGGTTCGGACCCGTTGCCACCGGCGCGCAGCGCGTTCACCGCGATCTCGACGGCATCGGCCAGGGTGGCGTTCTCGGTGTAGGACTCCCCCAGCGCCGTGGCGATCGGCTCGGTGGTGCCGCCCATGACCACGAAATGCGGTTCGTCGGCAATCGATCCGTCGTAGGTGATCCGGTACAGCTCAGGAGCTTTCGTCTCACCGAAATGGGCCACCTCGGCCACGCACAGCTCCACCTCGAAGGGCTTGGCCTGCTCGGTGAAGATGGTGCCCAGTGCCTGGGCGTAGACGTTGGCCAGCTGCCTGCCGGTCACATCGCGCCGGTCATAGGCATAGCCGCGGGTATCGGCGAACTGGATGCCAGCCACCCGCAGCTTGTCGAATTCGTTGAACCGGCCGACAGCGGCGAACCCGACCCGGTCGTAGAGCTCGCTGACCTTCTGCAGTGAGCGGGACGGGTTCTCGGCGACGAAGAGCACGCCACTGTCGTAGGTCAGCACCACCACGCTGCGTCCGCGTGAAATACCTTTGCGTGCAAGCTCGGAACGCTCACGCATCGCCTGTTCGGGCGAGATGAAATAGGGAAAACTCATCAGCCGTTACCGCCCGCGCGTGTCCTCTTGTCGATGACCTGTCGGGCCAGATCGGCGATCCGGGCCTCGGTCACTTCCTCAGCTCCGTCGGCGCCGATCAGCACCGCGGTCGGGTAGATGCCGCGCACCAGATCCGGGCCACCGGTGGCCGAATCGTCGTCGGCGGCGTCGTAGAGCGCCTCGATAGCGGCCATCAACGCCGAGTCGGCATCGCTGACCTGCGGGTAGAGCTTCTTGATCGAGGACTTCGCGAACAGCGAACCCGAGCCCACCGACTGGAAGCCCTCCTCCTCGATGTTCCACCCACCGGCAGCATCGAAGGAGACGATGCGCCCGGCGTGTGTCGGATCGATGGCATCCACGTCAAAGGCGACCAGCAGAGGTAGCGCCACGAAGCCCTGCAGCGCGGCACCCAAGTTGCCACGCACCATGGTGGCCAGCCGGTTCACCTTGCCGCGGAAGGTCAGCGGGACACCCTCGACCTTCTCGTAATGCTCCAGTTCGACGGCATAGAGCCGGGCGAACTCGACCGCGATGGCCGCCGTGCCGGCGATCCCGGTGGCCGCGTAATCGTCGGCGATATGCACCTTTTGGACATCGCGGCTGGCGATCATGTGGCCCTGGGTGGCACGCCGGTCACCGGCTATCAATACGCCACCGGGGTACTTCAGCGCGACGATCGTCGTGCCGTGCGGCAGCTCGGTCCCTGGTCCGCCGGGCACGTCACGTCCACCCGGGAGCAGCTGCGGTGCCTGCCGACTCAGAAAATCCGAGAACGACGACAGGTTCAGATGCGTATTGGTGATGTCGAGACTGGTGGGAACCGGCTTATTCGACCACGCCGTCACTGGCCGCCCTTTTGGACATAGGCACGCACGAAATCCTCGGCGTTCTCCTCGAGGACATCGTCGATCTCGTCGAGCAGATCGTCGGTGTCCTCGGCAAGCTTCTCGCGACGCTCCTGCCCGGCCGCGGATGCGCCGGCGACGTCATCGTCCTCACCGCCGCCACCGCCACGCTTGGTCTGCTCCTGAGCCATCGCTGCCTCCTGATTGCTCTGTCCGGTTCTTTCACATTACCGGTCGGCACCGGTATTACTCGGGTTAGCCGGTGTTACCGGCCGTCACGTCGTGAGCTGCTCGACCAGTTCGGCGGCGCTGTCCACCGAATCCAGCAGCGCACCCACGTGCGCCTTGCTGCCGCGCAGCGGCTCCAGAGTCGGGATGCGCACCAGCGAATCCCCACCGAGGTCGAAGATCACCGAGTCCCAGCTGGCCGCCGCGATATCGGCACCGAACCGGCGCAGACATTCGCCGCGGAAGTATGCCCTGGTGTCGGTGGGCGGATTGTCCACGGCATCGAGCACCTGTTGCTCGCTGACCAACCGTTGCATCGACCCGCGGGCCACCAGGCGGTTGTACAGGCCCTTGTCCAGACGGACGTCGGAATACTGCAGATCCACCAGCTGCAGGCGCGGCGCGGACCACGTCAGGTTCTCGCGGTTGCGGAATCCTTCGAGCAGTCGGAGCTTGGCCGGCCAGTCCAGGATCTCGGCGCATTCCATCGGATCGCGCTCCAGCAGGTCCAGCACATGCGCCCAGGTGTCGATGACATGGCTGGCCCGCGGGTCGGGCTCGCGGGCTTCGACCAGTTTGGCCACCCGGTCGAGGTAGATGCGTTGCAGCGCAAGCGCTGTCAACTCCCGCCCGTCGGCGAGTGCGACCGTCGCCCGTAGCGAGGGATCACGGCTGATGACGTGGACCGCGTGCACCGGCCGGGCCAACGCGAGATCGGACAGGTCGATACCGTGCGCCGGCCCCTCCTCGATGAGGTCGAGAACCAGTGAGCTGGTGCCGACCTTGAGATAGGTCGACGTCTCGGCAAGGTTCGCGTCGCCGATGATGACGTGCAGGCGGCGGTACTTGTCCGCGTCGGCGTGTGGCTCGTCGCGGGTGTTGATGATGCCACGCTTGAGTGTGGTCTCCAGGCCGACCTCGACCTCGATGTAGTCCGCACGCTGGGACAGCTGGAAGCCCGGCTCGTCACCGGAGGGTCCGATCCCCACCCGACCGGAGCCGGTGACGACCTGACGGGACACCAGGAACGGGGTGAATCCGGCGATGACCGAGGAGAACGGCGTCTGCCGGGACATCAGATAGTTCTCGTGCGTGCCGTAGGACGCACCCTTGCCGTCCACATTGTTCTTGTAGAGCTGCAGCTTCACCGCCCCGGGCACGCTGGCCACATGACGCGCCGCCGCCTCCATGACCCGTTCGCCGGCCTTGTCCCAGATGACAGCGTCCAGCGGATCGGTCACCTCCGGCGCGGAGTACTCCGGGTGGGCGTGATCGACGTAGAGCCGGGCACCGTTGGTCAGGATCATGTTGGCCGCACCGACCTCATCGGCGTCGACGATGGGCGCCGGGCCGGAGCCGCGGGACAGGTCGAAGCCGCGGGCATCGCGCAGCGGCGATTCCACCTCGTAGTCCCACCGCGTGCGCTTGGCCCGCTGCAACCCGGCCGCCGCAGCGTAGGCCAGCACCGCCTGGGTCGAGGTCAGGATCGGATTCGCAGTGGGGTCCGACGGCGATGAGATGCCGTATTCGACCTCGGTTCCGATAATCCGTTGCATGACCAGAGCCTAGGCGACGTGCCCCGTCGCGACGTCGGCGCGTCTACCGGCGGATGGGAGCGGTCGCGGTGCGCGCGGCCAGGTGTTCGGGCCTGCACCGCCGTGCGGCGTACGGCGCCGCGAGCCGGTTCTCCACGGAGTTGAACACCAGGAACACATTCGACCTCGGCAGCGGGGTGATATTGGACCCCGAACCGTGCAGCAGATTGCAGTCGAACCAGAGCGCGTTACCGGCCGCGCCGGTGAACTGGTCGATGCCGTGTGCGTCGACGGCCTTGGTCAGGGTGTCGGAGTCGGGAACACCGAACTGCTGGGCCACCAACGATTTCTCGTGGTGGTTGTCGGGCGTGGCGCCCACGCTGGGATAGAAGGTGTGGTGCGATCCCGGGATCACCATCAACGAGCCGTTGTAGGGATAGTTGGGCGTCAGCGCGATCGAGCAGGACACCGCGCGCATGCGGGGCATGCCGTCCTCGGCATGCCAGGTCTCGAAATCGGAATGCCAGTAGAAACCGGAACCGGTGAACCCCGGCATCAGGTTGATCCGGGCCTGATGGATGTAGACATCGCCGCCCAACAGCTGCTGGGCCACCGGTAGGACAGTGTCCGAGCGCACCACCTCGGCGATCAACGGGCTCAGCAGATGGGGCGCGAAGATCGACCGGATGGCGCCACCCGGTTCTCGGATCACCCGGTCGTCATCGGCCAGATCGGCGGCCAGCCGGTCGATCTCGCTACCGAGCGGAGCCACCGTCTCGGCGCCGACGGTGTCGGGGCGGACCAGGTAGCCGCGCTCGTCGAAGCGATCGAGGTCGTCCGGGCTCAGCGGTCCCGAGGCGCCCGTCCGGTCACACCAGACGGTGGGATCCTGGCGTTCGATGGGCGAGATCGCGTGGTCCAGCCTGCTCGGGTACGGGTCGTGCAGGGTATGCAGGACAGCGGAACTCATGCCTTCAACACCTGCCGGGCGACCTGCTGGGCCGACTCCTGCGGCGCCGGGTAGGCGCCGGTGGCGTCGTGGACCTCGGAGCCGGTCACCGGCGGATTGAACACGCAGAGCATCCGTAGCCGGTCAGCGCAGGTGACGCGATGCCGTTCGTGCCCGTCGAGCAGATACATCGTTCCCGGTCCCAGGTGGTGATCCTCCCCGGTCTCCAGGTTGGTCAGGGTGCCGCGGCCCTCGATCACCCAGACTGCCTCGACGTGGTGCTGATAGTGGAACTCGCTGACCGAGTCCGATTCGATGACGGTCTCGTGGAAGGAGAACCCGACGCCGTCGCCGGCCAGGATGATCCGCTTGGATCGCCAGGCGCCTGCTGCCACATCGCGTTCGGTGCCGGTGATCTCGGCGGTGGTGCGTACGATCATGTGATCAACTCCTCGTTGCGGGTGCGGTGGATTCTTCTCAGAGGGCGGCGGTGACCGATTCGGCGAGGATCTGCAGACCGGATTCCAGATCGCTGCGCGACATGGTCAGCGGCGGAAGCAGTTTGACGACCTCATCGGACGGCCCGCTGGTCTCGATCAAGGCACCGCGGTCGAAGGCTGCCCGGCAGACTCGTCCGGCCGCCTCGGCCTCCTCGAAGCGCAGCCCCTGCGCCATGCCGCGGCCGCGGGCCGACACACCGTCGTGATTCGCCGCGATACGGTCGAGCCCGTCGCGCATCATCGCGCCCTTGAGGCCCGTCTCGGTGGCGAATTCTTGATCCGACCAATATGTTTCGAGTGCCTTGTCGGCGGTCACGAAGGCCGGGTTGTGTCCGCGGAACGTGCCGTTGTGTTCACCGGGCGCCCACACATCCAGGTCGCGACGCAACAACGTCAGCGCCATGGGCAGTCCGTAACCGCTGATGGATTTCGACAGCGTGACGATATCGGGCACGATGCCCGCCGCCTCGAAGGAGAAGAACTCCCCGGTGCGACCGCACCCCATCTGCACATCGTCGACGATCAGCAGTATGTCGCGGTCTCGACAGAGGTCGGCAAGGGCGCGTAGCCATTCCACGCGCGCCACGTTGAGTCCGCCCTCCCCCTGGACGGTCTC
This sequence comes from Arthrobacter sp. SLBN-53, assembly GCF_006715585.1. Taxonomy (NCBI): domain Bacteria; kingdom Bacillati; phylum Actinomycetota; class Actinomycetes; order Micrococcales; family Micrococcaceae; genus Arthrobacter; species Arthrobacter sp. SLBN-53. The sequence continues at coordinate 12,304 of NZ_VFNN01000001.1, read as the reverse complement.
GACGATCACGGCGGCGGGCCTGTTCAGGCCGCTACCGGAGTCGTCGAGCACGCGCCCGAACCAGCCGAAGTCCTCGGTGACGCCGCCGAAATAGTTGTCATAGGGCATCGGGGTGGCATGCACCAGCGGGATGCCCGCACCAGCGCGCTTCATCGAGTTGCCGGTGACCGACAGTGCGCCGAGGGTCATCCCGTGAAAGGCATTGGTGAAGCTGATGATCGACTCGCGACCGGTGACCTTCCTGGCCAGCTTCAAGGCCGCCTCGACCGAGTTCGCACCGGTGGGACCGGGGAACTGCACCTTGTAGTCGAGTCCGCGCGGGGTGAGGATCAAGCGCTCGAAGGTCTCCAGGAACTGCTGCTTGGCGGTCGTCGCGATATCCAGCGAGTGCACGATCCCGTCCGCGGCGAGGTAGTCCAGCAAGGCGCGCTTGAGGATCGGATTGTTGTGTCCGTAGTTCAGCGCACCCGCTCCGGCGAACATGTCGAGGAAGGTGCGCCCCTCGGTATCGGTGACCCAGGAGTCACGGGCCGTGGCCAGGGTGGTCGGCCAGGCCCGACAGTAGCTGCGGACCTCGGATTCCACCGACGCGTACACCGCGGGAAGATCGGCCTCGCTCAGCGTTGAGGCGTCGTGGAGCAGGGTTGGTTCGAGCAGCAAGAAACTATCCTCCAATGGATTATCGAAATATCTTCGTCGAGATGGCCTGGCGCGCGGCGGTTTTGCGGGAGCAGAGCGCGTGATCAGATGGTGGGCGGGACGACGATGGGTCCGATGCGCAGCAGCGGTTCGTCGGCGTGCGTCAGATCGGGGTCGAGTTGCGCCGCGGTGAAATGCGGCCGCTCCGCCATCGGCACACCGTGGCGTCGGGCAAATGCCGCGAAGAACGCCCGCGACGGCGCGTTGTCGGGGGTGACGGTGGCTTCCACCATGAGCGGATGGCCACCACCGTCTCGCCCGACGCGGTGCACCAGATGGTCGAGCATCGCGGCGGCGATTCCCCTGCCCTGCATGGCCGGAGCGACAGCAACCTGCCACACGAACAACACCCCGCGCCGGTTCGGCGGCGGGTATCCGGTGATGACGCCGGTCACCCGACCGTCGATCTCGGCGACGACCGAGGTATCGGCGAAGTCGGTGGCGAGCAAGAGATACGCGTATGTCGAATTGAGGTCCAGCACATCGGTTTCGGCGACCAGGCGCCGGATTGCGATGGCATCGCTACCGCGCGGCCGGCGCAGCACGGGCGCCAGAATCTCACCGTTTTCGTCTTGCGGGACAGGGGTTTTGGTCGTGCCGTTCATATTCAGTAAAAGTCACCACCGAGCAGTTATCGATCATTGTGGAGTTTCGTATCTTCGGTGAGATGAACGTAATCAGAAGGCTGCGCGGCGATCAACCACCACCACCCACGAAGCGTCGACCGTGACATCACCTCAACCTGGGGAAAGCCTGACAATCCCCAGCGCCGCACACCAGAGGGTGTCGTTACCGAATCGTGACCTTGGTTTCGATGCTGTGACCGCGCTCACGTGCACAGATCGTGTCGGCCGGCAGTGTGTTCGATTCCGCCGCCCATGCCGCGGCCGACGGCTATCGTCGACTGCAGCCAAAGCAGAAAGCAGCTGGTCGAGACGTCGAGTGACGCGCCAGACCGTCGGCGCGCCACGCGTGGCCACACCGTCATGCTCATCGTTGACAGCGGGGCGTGGGGGCCGGTGCACGCGTGACGCGCCGACCTCGCGCTCGACCGGTGCGCCCCGCGCATTCCGGGCCGACCACCAAGCCGGTAGACATAGAGGTCTATGAGAGTGCTGATCGTCGAGGACGAACCTCGGCTGAGTTCCACCCTGGCCATCGGTCTGCGGGCCGAGGGGTTCGTCGTCGTCGAGGCCGCCAATGGCGTCGACGGTCTGTGGCAGGCCACCGAGAACGACTTCGACGTCGTGGTGCTCGACATCATGCTGCCCGGCCTCAACGGCTACGAGGTGCTGCGCCGGATGCGCGCCAAGTCGGTCTGGACCCCGGTGCTGATGCTGACCGCCAAGGATGGTGAGTACGACCAGACCGACGCCTTCGACCTCGGTGCCGACGACTACCTCACCAAACCGTTCTCCTTCATCGTGTTGGTCGCCCGGTTGAAGGCTCTCGTTCGGCGTGCCGCACCCCACCAGCCGCCTGTGCTGACCGCCGGAACGCTGTCGGTCGACCCGGGTCGGCGCACGGTGCAGCGCGGCGACAAGGCGCTCTCGCTCACCCCACGCGAGTTCGGCCTACTGGAGTACCTGATGCGCAACAAGAACGTCGCCGTCACCAAAGCCGATATCCTGCACAACGTCTGGGACGCGCACTACGACGGTCCGGACAATGTCGTCGAGGTCTACATCGGTTATGTCCGACGAAAAATCGACATCCCGTTCGGCACCAGCACGATCGAGACCATCCGCGGCGTCGGCTACCGGTTGGCCGCCGACGGCAACTGAACCACCGCGCGGGTACCGCCACCGGGGCGGTCCTCGATGCTCACCCGGCCGCGGTGCGCCGCGACGATCTCGGCGACGATGGCCAGCCCGAGGCCGGTACCGCCGGCATCCCGCGAGCGCCCCTCGTCCAGTCGCACGAAACGATCGAACACCCGTTGCCGGTCCGCAGGCGGGATCCCCGGCCCGTCGTCGCCGATACTGAGCACCGCGGTGTCACCGGTGGTGCGCAGTTCGACCTCGACCGACGTGACGGCGTGACGCGCGGCGTTGTCGATGAGGTTACGCAACACCCTGGCCAGCGCGGCCGGATCGCCGCTGACGCGCACCGGCTCGATGATGGACCGCACCTCGATACGCGCTCCCGCATCGGTCGACCCGTCGATCTCACGACGCATCCGCCGCACCGCGTCGGCGGCCAGGTCGTCGAGATCGACATCATCGCGACGCAAATTCCACCCCCGCTCGTCGGCGCGGGCCAGGAGCAGCAGGTCGTCGATCAGCGAGCGCATGCGTTGCGCCTCCGGCATGAGAGTGTGCTCGGTGAGCTCGCTGTCGAGCAGTTCCGGGTGCGCCTGGGCCACCTCAAGAGCCGAGATGATCGTCGCCAGCGGACTGCGCAACTCATGGGAGGCATCGCCGACGAAGCGCTGCTGGGCGGCGTGGCCGGCCTCCACCCGCGCGAGCATCTCGTTCATCGTCACCGCCAGCGCCGCGATCTCGTCGCGCCCCTCGGGCACCGGGACCCGGCCGGTGAGATCGGAGGTGGTGATCTCGGCGACCCGGGACCGGATATCGTCCACCGATCGCATCGACCGCCGCACCAACAGATACGTTGCCGCGGCGGAGACTCCGATCACCACCGGCGCGGCCACCGCGAGCGCACCGACCACGGTGGCCACCGTGGAGATGACCACACGGCTGCCCTCACCGACCACGACGGTGTACCGATCCCCATCGGGGCCCACCACCGACTGGGCACTGAACCGGATCTGACCCACTGCCGAATCATGTTCTGGCATACCGATCAACGGGCCGGGACCGATCTGGTCGATGGGTATCAACGGGGTATCCGGTGCGCCCGGCGACCGACGCACCACGGTGGACTGGCCGTCGATCACCTGGACGGACAAGATCCTGGTATCGGTCGACAACAGTTCGGCATCCAGTGCGGCCGGGCCACCGGTTGCGACCGCTGCGGCCACCCGGGCCACGCGCGCGGCCGCGGCATTGTCGACGCCGGTGAGCATCGATTGGTAGAGCACCCAGGACACCACGACCGCGGTGACGGCCAGCGCACCGAGCACCACGCTCGCCGCGACGAATGCCGACCGTGCCGAGATCCCCCATTCGCCGGGGCGGGTCAGCACGGGTCTCATGCGTCCACTGTGCCAAACAATCGGCCACCGATACCGCACAATATGGCGGTGTCCGAGTCCAGCCCACGAGCAAGCGACGAGCAGGTGCACGAGTGGTTCCTGCACAGGGGTTTGCCGCTGGTGCTCACCCGGCGGGTGCGATCGCGTGCATTGATCGAGCGCTCCGCCCCGATGATCAGTTCGGTGGGGGCGTTGACGGCGGTGACCATGCTGCTCGCCGAGATCACCGGTGCGGACCCGAACTACGGATACGCGCTGCGCCTCGGCGTCATCGCCGTGGTTCTGCTGGCCGCCCCCTTCGCGCTGTATGTGCTGCATCGCCGCGACACCGCGCTCGGCGAGGTGGTGCGCCGGTCGGGCGCCTGGCTTGTCATGGCGATCTTCGTCATCGTCATGCCCGTGACCGTCAACGGCGTGACCGCCGCGGCTGCCGCCGAAGTTCCGCTCTTCGTGCTCATCTCGCTCATCGCGATCTGGTTGACCTACCTGGGGTTCGGGTCGATCGCCTCATGGGCATTTCGCTTCGCCTGGGTCCAGCTCGGTGCGCTCGGCAATCTGATGAGCCGTGCACTGCCGCTGCTGATGCTCACCGTGGTGGTCTACTTCACCGGTGAGCTGTGGCAGCTCGCGGCCCGCATGACCCGGCAACGCCTCTGGCAGACAATTGGTTTCCTGGCTCTGATCGCCCTGTTGTTCATGGTCACGACGATTCGCGACGAGGTCAAGGCACTGCGCGAGGATCGGGCCGGGCAAACCGATCCGGCAAGCCTGCTTGCCGGGACCCCGCTGGCCCCGCCCGCCGGCCACCAGCCCACCCGCACACCACTGTCATGCGCCGAACAGGTCAACGTGGTGGCCGTGATGGTGGTGTCGCAGGCGATCCAGGTGGTGTTGTTCACCGCGGGCCTGTTCGCCTTCTTCCTTGCGTTGGGTATCATCGCGGTCCCCTACGAAGTGACGGTCCTGTGGGCCGGTGAGCAGACCTGCGCGGTCGGCGAACCCCCCTGCGCGGGAACCTGGTTCGGGGTTCATATTCCGATTCCGCAGACGGTGGTGCACACCTCGCTGTTCGTCGCGGTGCTCTCGGGCCTGTATTTCACGGTGAGCACGAGTGTCGATCCGCTGTACCGCGAGCGCTTCTTCGATCCTCTGGTCGCCGACGTTGCCGTCAGCCTCGCCGGCCGTGACGCCTACCTGGACATGGAGTCTGCCAGCTGAGTCTCCGAGTTTGCACTGCATACTGTCAGACTCGGACATAGAATCCCCACGCTGCGCATCACCGGCGAACGTCCTGTGAGTGTCGATCACTGCGCAACGCGGGATGAAGGGAAGATCATCATGGCAAAATTCGTGCTGCCCGCCGTCGCTGGTTTGTTCGCAGCCGGGCTCGCATTCGCCGCGCCTGCCTATGCCGACGAGGCAGGCTATTTCACCGCTTTGACCGAATACGGATACGGGGACACCTCCCAGGATGTCGCTCTGGATCTCGGATACTCGGTTTGCAAGGACCTGGCCAACGGGGTGCCCATGCAGGTCACGCTCGATGCCATCTACGAGAACACCAACGAGAACGTCAACCACGAAGACGCCACCTTCATCTACAAGACCGCCATCGTCCACCTCTGCTGAGCATCGGCGAACGCATGCCCGGGCCCGCGGGTAGCGGCGCAGGCGCGGGTGCGGCGGGTCGGGACTGAACCGCGCGCCCCCATTGGGTGCCCACGAGAACCATTGCCGCGCCCAGCAATCCGACCGGTGTCAGCGACTCCCCCGCGAGACAGACCGCGAGCAGGACCGCCCATACGGGCTCGGTGCCGAGCATCAGGGCCACCCGGGCCGGTGAGCTGCGCCGTACCGCCCAGACCTGCAGCCCGAACGCGAACACCGTGCAGGCGATGGCGAGATACCCGGTCAGGGCCCACTGGCGCAGCGACATGTCCAGCACCGCACCGGACTGACCGAGCAGCACCGCCGGTACCGCGGTCAGTACCGACACGGTGCACAGCTGGATCAGGGTCACCGCCGCCGGATCGACGATGCCCCGACGTCGCGCCATCACCGTGATGTGGAGTGCGCGCACCACCGCAGCCAGCGCGATCAGAGCATCACCGGCCCCTGGCTTGGTGAAGCCGCCGGACTGGGTGAGCAGCGCACACCCCAGCACCACCATTGCCGCGGGCACGTAGAACGGCGCGGGGGTTCCGCCGCGTGCCAGCAGCGGAGTCACGACCACGGTGAGCGCCATGATGAGTCCGGCGTTGGACGCCGATGTCTGGGTCACACCGTAGGTCTCGGTGATGCAGATGACGGTAAGGATCACCCCGAACAGCGAGCCCGAAACGAGCTCGGCGCGCGTGATGCGTCGCAGCCTCCGGGCCATCAGCACGGCCAGCACGGCGGCGGCAAGGGTGAAGCGCACCGCCAGGAAGCCGAACACCCCTGTGGGAACGGCGGATTCCTTGATGGCCAGGTAACTGGAACCCCAGACTGCCGCCACGGCCAGCAGAGCGAGGTCGACACGGTATCGAGTCACCGGGACAGCGTGGCTGCTCGTGACCATGCAGTCCAGCTACATATTCTTAACGCTAGAAGTAGCATTACTACATGGATTTGCATCGGTTGCGGATGCTGCGCGAGCTCGCCGACCACGGCACGGTCGCCGCGGTCGCCGACGTGCTGTCGATGACACCATCGGCGGTCTCCCAGCAGTTGAAGACGTTGCAGCGCGAAGCCGGCGTCACCCTGCTCGAGCCTGCGGGCCGCCGCGTCCGGCTCACCGATGCCGGACGGGTACTTGTCGGCCATGCAGATCACGTGCTGGCAGCGCTGGAGCGGGCACACGCGGACATGGACAGCTACCGCAGCACACCACGCGGTCAGGTGACGGTTTCGTTCTTCCCGTCCGGTGCCGCGATGTTGTTGGCGCCGTTGATCGGCGACGCCGGCGCGCACGGTGTCGAGGTACTCGGCCGTGATATCGACGTTCCGGCGGCCCATGCACCCCAGCAGCTCACGGAGTTCGACGTCGTCGTCGTGCACCGTGACGACCGCGACACGAGCTCATGGGGACCGAGGTTCAGCTCGACGGTGCTCCTGCGCGAACCGCTCGATGTGCTGCTGTGGCCGACGCACTCGCTGGCAACGCGGCCGCGGGTCGAGCTCTCCGAACTCGCCGGCCAGGACTGGGTCGGCGTGGCGGGCGGCCTCATGGTCGACGATGCGTTCAAGTCGATGGCCACCCTGACCGGCTCAAGCCCGCGAATCATTCAACGAGTGAATGACTTTCGCGTTGCCGAAGAACTCGTCGCCGCCCGGATCGGTATTGCCCTGCTGCCCCGCTACGTCACGCTGGCACGCGATCTGGTCCGCGTGCCGATCGGCGATGTGCGGCTGGCCAGGCGGATCGAGGCCGTCACCCGCGCCGGCGCCGAGTCGCGGCCGGCGATCGCACTGGTGCTTGCTCAGCTCCGTGCGATCGCAGCGGGGATCGTGTCGACCAGCGAGTAGGTGTTGGCCAGGTCGTCCTGGGTGACGATGGCCTCGGCTCCGGTGGTGTCGACGACGACCGGCGTATCGGGGACATACGAGTGGTAGCCCCAGCCCGCGGGCAGGGACAACCGCGCCGCCAGGCCGGTGAGATCGGCCATCTCCAGTTCCTTGTCGACGGTCTGGCTGTAGGTCTGCATGATCCATCGGCGACCGTCGGGATCGCGAAGTTCATACACGCGGCGTCCGGCGTCGAAGACGAACACCGCCCGCCGATCAACCCGATTCTCGCCGTAGGGCGATGGGTTCATCGCCGACAGTCTGACCGTCGCCTGGCGCAGCATGTCCAGGCCGCCGAACGTGGCGCGCGGCATGGCCTCACCGGGCGCCTTCTCGATGCGGCTCATCAGCCAGTACCTCGGACCGTTCAGATGCGCGGCGAGCACACCATGCTCGGCCGCGATCGCGGTGGCGTCCAGGGCATCCCATAGCTGCGCCGGACAATCGTTGGCCCCGAAGGTGTTGTATACCGTCGCCTGCAGCCCATCCTCGGCTGCCTCGACCAACAAGACCTCGCCGTAGCGCTTGCCGAATACGTCCTCACCGGTTGACTGCACCGCAGGATCCTAAACCGCGATCTACAGGTACTGGCCCAAATTCGACTCGGTATCGATGGCCCGGCTGGCCGACGAACTCTTGCCCGTGACGAGCGTGCGGATATAGACGATCCGCTCGCCCTTCTTCCCCGAGATCCTGGCCCAGTCGTCCGGATTCGTGGTGTTGGGCAGATCCTCGTTCTCGGCGAACTCGTCGACGATCGAGTCGAGCAGGTGCTGGATGCGCAGACCCTTCGACCCCGTCTCCAGCACCGACTTGATCGCGTACTTCTTGGCCCGGTCCACGACGTTCTGGATCATGGCACCGGAGTTGAAGTCCTTGAAGTACATGACTTCCTTGTCACCATTGGCATAGGTGACCTCCAGGAATCGGTTGTCGTCGATCTCGGCGTACATCCGGTCGACGACCTTCTCGATCATCGACTTGATGGTCAGCGCACGGTCACCGCCGAACTCGTCGAGATCATCGGAGTTGACCGGCAGATCCTCGGTGAGGTACTTGCTGAAGATGTCTTGTGCCGCTTCGGCATCGGGCCGTTCGATCTTGATCTTGACGTCGAGGCGGCCGGGCCGCAGGATGGCCGGGTCGATCATGTCCTCACGGTTGGAGGCGCCGATCACGATGACATTCTCCAGGCCCTCGACACCGTCGATCTCCGAGAGCAGCTGAGGCACGACCGTGGTCTCCACGTCCGAGCTCACTCCCGTGCCACGGGTCCGGAAGATCGAGTCCATCTCGTCGAAGAACACGATCACCGGGGTTCCCTCGGAGGCCTTCTCGCGGGCCCGCTGGAAGATCAACCGGATGTGCCGCTCGGTCTCACCGACGAACTTGTTGAGCAGCTCCGGACCCTTGATGTTGAGGAAGTAGCTCTTGGCCTCGCGGGACTCCTCGCCACGCAGTTCGGCCATCTTCTTGGCCAGCGAATTGGCGACGGCCTTGGCGATCAGCGTCTTACCGCACCCGGGCGGGCCGTAGAGCAACACACCCTTGGGCGGCCGCAACGCGTACTCGCGGTAGAGGTCCTTGTGCAGGAACGGTAGCTCGACGGCATCGCGGATCTGCTCGATCTGGCGGGTCAGGCCGCCGATATCGCCGTAGCTGACATCGGGCACCTCCTCAAGGACCAGATCCTCCACCTCGGCCTTGGGGATGCGTTCGAAGGCGTAACCGGCCTTGGTGTCGACCAGCAGCGAGTCACCTGGGCGCAGCTTGCGTGGCTGCCCGTCGTCGAGGTCGGTCTCGTCGACCTCGACGCCCTCGGGCAGGAACTCGGCGGCGATCAGCGGTTCGGCCAGCCACACGATGCGCTCCTCGTCGGCGTGGCCGACGACCAGGGCGCGGTGTCCGTCGTCCAGGATCTCCCGCAGGGTGCTGATCTCGCCGACAGCCTCGAACGTGCCTGCCTCCACGACGGTCAATGCCTCGTTCAAACGAACCGTCTGGCCCTGTTTCAGCCCGGCGACCTCGATATTGGGCGACAGCGTCAGCCGCATCTTGCGACCGGAGGTGAAGACATCGACGGTCTCGTCCTCGTGTGTGGCCAACAACACCCCGTACCCGCTGGGCGGCTGACCGAGACGATCGACCTCCTCGCGCAGCGCGAGCAGCTGCTGACGGGCCTCCTTGAGGGTGTCCATCAGTTTCGCGTTGCGCGCGGCCAACGAATCGATGCGCGCCTCGAGTTGCTGGATGTCACGGGCGCTGCGCAGGCCGCTGCCCGCTCCCACCGCCTGCTCGAGCTGTTCACGAAGTGCCGCAGCTTCGCGGCGCAACCTCTCCAGTTCGGCGGCATCCTCGGCGGACAAGCCCGAACGCTCGGAATCAGTCATGTTGCGCTCCCTCCCGCACCGAATGTTGGCGCAGTAACAATCTCAACGCTACCGGCGATTCAGCCTTTGTGTGCGGTCTAGGAATTCGACACACCAGCAACGCTGTTAACCTCACTGATTACTTGGCCCGTTGGAAAGGACCACTGTGCTCATCAAAACCCTCGTTACCGGCGTAGTGACCAGTGCCGCAGCAGCCGCTCTGGTTACCGCCGCAGCTGCGGGCGTGTCGTCGGTGACGGCGAGCAACGCGCCGGCAATCGTTCCTGTGGTGTGGGGTACCCCGCTGCCGCAGGCACCCGCCCCTGATCTGGCCGCGCCGTTGACGCAAACCCTCACGGCGCTGGCGAGCCCCGGATCGTTCGCCGGTAAGGCGCCCTACATCCAGGGCGGCGTCGGTCGATTCGAGTCCATCGCGGCCGACCGGGCGTACAGCAACGCGGCACGCGAGGGCAAGTTCCCGCTGACCTTCAACGTCGCCGACATCGACGTCAACGGTCCCGTCGCCACCGCCAACGTCACCGCGACCGCGGCCACCGGCGGCACCGCCACCCAGCCGGTCACGTTCATCGCAGGGCCCAGCCCCACCGGCTGGCAGGTCACCAAGCAGTCCGCGCTGTCGCTGCTCTCGGCGGCCGGCTGACCGTAGGGCAATGCGCCGCAACGGGGGTGCGCCCCTCACCACGAAGCAGGCATTGAGCGCCGTCACCTCGGTGGCGGCGCTCTTGCTGTCCGGATGCGCCGACCAGCCCGGCGGCGGGCCCGACGCGCAGTCCCCGGCGCCCGCCCCCACCAGCACATCCTCGATGCCATTCCAGCCGCCCGCGGCGGCGCTGCCGGCACCGGAGGCGCTCACCGAGGTATTGGGAAAGCTGGCCGACCCTTCGATTCCCGGTGCGCAGAAGGTGGCGCTGGTGCAATTCGCCACCCCGGAGGACGCCGCGGCCCTCGATCGTTTCGCCAAGGCCACCGTCGATGCCGGCCTGGCTCCGCTGACCTTTCAGGCGGCCGATCTGAGCTGGGCGGACGGCGCGGGCGGGCCCGGGGATCCAGGGGATGTCGTGGCCACAGTCACGGTCGCGCCTGCCAATCCCATTCCCGGCGCCGCACCGTTCACCTTCCCGATGCAGTTCACCCTGCACGACGGCGCCTGGCAGTTGACCAGGGACACCGCCGATCAACTGCTCGAGTTGCAGGCACAGAACCCGCTTCCCCCGGCACCACAGACGCCGCCGCGCTAGACCTGTTGCTTGCGCCGTTTGAGCAGCGTCGGGGTGATGGTTCCCGGGGCAAGCTTGCGCGCCGATATCAGGAACGCCGTGTGCCCACGCATGTTGTGCTGCGGCCGCACCGCCAGACCGACGACGTTCCAGCCGCGCTGCATGGTCTCCCACGACCGCGGCTCGGTCCAGCACTGCTGTTCGCGCAGCGCCTCGACCGTCCGGGACAGCTGCGTGACGGTGGCGACGTAGACGATGAGCACTCCGCCGGCCACCAGGGCGCCGGCGACCGTATCGAGCACCTCCCACGGCGCGAGCATGTCCAGCACCACCCGGTCGACCTCTCGATCGGACTCGGCCTTCTCATCACCGGCCGGGTAGTCGTTGAGGTCTGCGATGCGCAGATCCCAGTTGGCCGGCCGCTCGCCGAAGAAGGTCTCGACATTGCGGATGGCATGCACGGCATGGTCGTCGCGGACCTCGTAGGAGATCACCTGACCGGCCGGCCCGACCGCGCGCAGCAGCGAACACGTCAGCGCACCCGATCCGGCGCCCGCCTCCAGCACCCTGGCACCGGGGAAGATATCGCCCTCGTGGACGATCTGCGCGGCGTCCTTGGGGTAGATCACCTGGGCGCCACGCGGCATCGAGAGCACATAGTCGATCAACAGTGGGCGCAGCACCAGGAACGGGTCACCGTTGGTGGACTTCACGACGCTGCCCTCGGGCAGACCGATCACACCATCGTGCGGGATCGCACCGCGATGCGTGTGGAACTCCGCACCGGGGGTGAGCACCATCGTGTAGTGCCGCCCCTTGGCGTCGGTGAGTTGCACGCGATCGCCAACGACGAACGGACCAGTGATTGCCACGGGGCCCTAGCCTGCCAGACGCGTCCCGAGCGGCCGCCGACGGATTGCGCCAGGGATTGTCGGGGTCCCGACATGCGCTGATTGTCGGGGTCCCGACATGCGCTGATTGTCGGGGTCCCGACATGCGCTGATTGTCGGGGTCCCGACATGCGCTGATTGTCGGGGTCCCGACATAGGCTTCCGGACATGAGCGTCGCCACCACGACAGGACCGGCAACCGTTCGGCGCCCTGCGTTGTCCCCATCGCGCGCCGGCGATTTCAAACAGTGCCCATTGTTGTACCGCTTCCGAGCCATCGACCGCCTGCCCGAGCCGGTGTCCGCGGCCCAGCTACGGGGGTCGGTGGTGCACGCCGCACTCGAGGACCTCTACGCCCTGCCGGCCGCCGAGCGCGACCACGACACCGCCCTGACACTGGTC